>NZ_BMVO01000001.1 GCF_014650755.1 Streptomyces chryseus
CGTGTTCCCGACTCTATCAGACTCTTTCGCGTCCGACTTCCTCGGCGCTTTCCAGTTCTTCGCTTTCGCGTTTCCCTTTCGGCGTGGTCACTACTTTAGCGGATTCTCCTTGCGACTCATAATCGAGCCGGTGAGTTGGAATTCGGGCATGCCGAAATCCAACCCGTAAGGGGAGTCGTAGGTAGTGGTTGGCCGCTTCGGGCTGCTTCGGTTGGCAGGGAAGCCCCGTACCGACAGCAGTGCCCGCGTCAAGCGGCTCGGGCCACATTAGGGGGCCGCCGGGGCCACGTCAAGTTCGTCGGCGGCGTGGCGTATGGGCCCGGAAGGGGCTGACCGTCGGGTCTCCGTCGATCCAGAACCGCCAGGGGTGGTCGGCGCCTTCGCCGCCCACGCCGGTGCGCGGACCGTTCATCACCAGGTCAGCAGGGGCGGGCGTGCCGTGCAGTACCGACAGAGGAGAATCGGGGCCGGCGCAGAGGTCGGTGCCGTCCAGGGTTCGGTCAACGTCCAGTCCTGTGGCGAGGCGGGCCGGCCCTTTGGCCAGTTCGTCGTCCTTTCGGGCCGAGAGCCGTCGTTTGCGCACCTGCTCCTGGCCTCGCATCACCTCTCCCCCGCGCAGCAGGACGCCGCTCGCGGTGTACTCCTGTCCGCAGACCAGGTTGAGGCTGAACCACATGCCGTAGATGAAGTAGACGTACGCATGACCGGGTGGCCCGAACATCGACGCGTTGCGTGCCGTCTTTCCTCGGTACGCGTGCGACCCGGGGTCACCCGCGCCGTCGTACGCCTCGACCTCGGTGATGCGGAGCTCGATGGGGCCCTCGTCGGTCAGTCGTACGAGGGTGCGGCCCAGGAGGTCGGGGGCGACCTCCAGTACGGGGCGGTCGAAGAAGGTCCTGGGCAGCGGCGTACGGTCGAGGTCGGTGATCATGCCCTCCGATCGTAGTGGAACTCGTCCGTTCGGGTACCTGGCCCTGAGGCGCGGCCTTTGCCAGGGTGAGGGCGCGGAACCGGGCGTGGTCCTTCCGCGTTTGTACTGGTCAGAACCAAAGATCTGGGGAGGAAGCCATGGGCTTCAAGAAGTTGCTTGCGAGCTTGGGTGCCGGTGGCGCGTCGGTGGAGACGGTGCTGACCGAGGCGAATGTCGTGCCGGGCGGTGTGGTCCAGGGCGAGGTGCGCATCCAGGGCGGTTCGGTCGATCAGCAGATCGAGGCGTTGTCGGTCGGTCTGCAGGCGCGTGTCGAGGTCGAGGGCGGTGACCAGGAGGTCAAGCAGGACATCGAGTTCACGAAGCAGCGGCTCGGCGGTGCCTTCGAGGTGAAGGCCGGCGCGGTGCACGTGGTGCCGTTCGGGCTGGACATCCCCTGGGAGACGCCGGTCACCAGCATCGCCGGTCAGCAGCTGCACGGCATGAACATCGGGGTGACGACCGAGCTGGAGATCGCGCGGGCCGTCGACTCCGGCGACCTGGACCCGATCAACGTGCACCCGCTGCCCGCGCAGCAGGCGATTCTGGACGCGTTCGTACAGCTGGGCTTCCGGTTCCGCAGCGCGGACATGGAGCGCGGTCACATCCGGGGGACGCGTCAGCGGCTGCCGTTCTACCAGGAGATCGAGTTCCAGCCGCCGCAGCAGTACCGCGGGCTCAACCAGGTCGAGCTGACCTTCGTCGCGGACGACCGCGAGATGGACGTCGTCCTGGAGATGGACAAGAAGCCGGGTCTCTTCAGTGAGAGCAGCGACTCGTACCGGGCCTTCAAGGTCGGGCTAAACGACTTCCAGGGGACCGACTGGGTCGCCTACCTCAATCAGTGGCTCGCCCAGGTCGGCGGTCAGCGCAACTGGCTCTAGGGCCGGAGCGCGCACACGCGCAGTTCACGTTGTACGAAGAAGGCAGTAGACAGCCCCATCGGAGGTTCAGACGTGTCCGAGGCGAAGAGGCCGCCGCTTCCCCATGACTTCCATCCGCCGGTGTCCTCGTTCACCGTGGTGAGCGAGGACGTCGCCGAAGGGGCGGTGCTGAACGACGCCCAGGTGTACGCCCAGGGCAATACGTCGCCGCACCTGAGGTGGGAGGGTTTCCCCGCCGGGACCAAGAGCTTCGCCGTGACGTGCTTCGATCCCGACGCGCCGACCGGCAGTGGTTTCTGGCACTGGACCGTCTTCGACATCCCGGCGGCGGTGACGGAGCTGCCCGCCGGTGCGGGCAGCGGGAAGTTCGAGGGGCTGCCGCAGGGCGCGGTCCAGGTCCGTAACGACTACGGGTCGAAGGACTTCGGCGGGGCGGCGCCGCCCGCGGGTGAGAAGCACCGGTATGTGTTCACCGTGTACGCGGTGGACGCCGAGCAGCTCGGTCCCGACGCCGACGCCTCGCCCGCCGCTGTGGGATTCAATCTGCGGTTCCACACGCTCGGGCGTGCGCAGCTGGTCGCCGAATACGAGGCTCCCCCGGCGAGTTGACCGTTCACTTTCTGTTTGCCCGTCCCTGGTCTTGGAAGAGATCAGGGACGGGCATCTTTTTATTGCGTTGTCCATCTCGGTATGCCCGGTCAGAGTTGATCCACGTCCGCCACGGGGTGGGCCGGCGCAGGGAGGGTGGGCGGGATGCGGGACACGCTGGTACTGAACGCGAGCTTCGAGCCGCTGTCTACGGTGACGTTGAACCGGGCGGTGGTGCTCGTCCTGACGGACAAGGCCGTCGTCGAGCAGGCACACCCCGGCCTGCGCATGCGTGCGGCCGCCGTGGATCTTCCGGTCCCCCAGGTGATCAGGCTGTGCCGTTATGTCCGGGTGCCCTTCCGAAGACACGCGCCGTGGTCGAGGCGTGGTGTGCTGATACGGGACCAGCACCGGTGCGCGTACTGCGGGCGGCGGGCCACCACCGTCGACCACGTGGTGCCGAAGGCCCAGGGCGGCGGAGACGGCTGGCTGAACACGGTGGCGTCGTGTGCGGAGGACAACCACCGCAAGGCGGACCGTACGCCGGACGAGGCGGGGATGCCGCTGCTGCACCGTCCGTTCGTGCCGTCGCCCGCCGACGCGATGCTGCTGGCGCTGGGAGCCGATGAGCGCTCCGCGTTGCCGCAATGGCTGGCGCAGCCGGCGTAGGGCTCGCACACGGCGTATCCGGCCCGCTTTCCCGGGAGTCGGAGTCCTTCGGGGCTCCCCGGGCGGCGGGCCTCGGTGTGCCGCCTCAGCGCAGGAGGAGCTGGACGATCGCGACGGTGCCGACGGCCACGATCAGGGCGCGCAGCGCGGTCGGTGGCAGGCGTCGGCCGATCTTGGCGCCGAGCTGGCCGCCGAGGGTGGAGCCGACGGCGATGAGGGCGACCGCGGTCCAGTCGAAGTCCGCGGCGAAGAGGAAGAAGGTCGCGGCGACGGTGTTGACGATCGCCGCGAGGACGTTCTTGGTGGCGTTGACGCGTTGCAGGGTGTCGGTGAGCAGCATGCCCATGAGGGCGACGTAGATGATGCCCTGGGCGGCGGTGAAGTAGCCGCCGTACACGCTGGCGAGCAGGAGGCCGGTGATGAGGAGGGGGCCGCCGTCGGGGTCGGGGTGGCTGTCGGAACCGAGGCGCTCGCGGCGGCGTTTGACCGCCGCCGTGATGCGCGGTTGCAGGACGACGAGGACCAGGGCGAGGCCGACCAGGACCGGCACGATGGTCTCGAAGGCGGTCGGGGGCAGGGCGAGGAGGAGTACGGCTCCGCAGAAGCCTCCGACGGCGGCTGCCGAGCCGAGGCGCAGGACGCGGCGGCGCTGGCCGGTGAGTTCCTTGCGGTAGCCGATGGCTCCGCTGATGGCGCCGGGGATCAGGCCGAGGGCGTTCGAGACGGTCGCGGTGACCGGCGGGAGGCCGGTGGCAAGCAGGACCGGGAAGGTGATCAGGGTTCCGGATCCGACGATGGTGTTGATGGTCCCGGCGCTCACGCCCGCGGCGAAGACGGCAAGCATCTCCCAGATGGTCACGGTGTGCCCTTCGTGCATGATCGTTGCTTGGAGCACCGATCATGCACGAAGACGGGCCCGCCTCCGTCGATGGGGGTCAGTCGATGGGGGGTTCCTGGCGGCGCTCCTGGCCGGTGTTGAAGCCGGGGGCGCCACCGCTGAAGTTGCCGAAGGCGCCGCTGAGGCCCTTGAGGGCGTCGCCGATCTCGCTGGGGACGATCCAGAGCTTGTTGGCGTCGCCCTCGGCGATCTTGGGGAGCATCTGGAGGTACTGGTACGACAGGAGCTTCTGGTCCGGGTCGCCGGCGTGGATGGACTCGAAGACCGTACGGATGGCCTGTGCCTCGCCCTCGGCGCGCAGGGCGGACGCCTTGGCCTCACCTTCGGCGCGCAGGATCGCGGACTGCTTCTCGCCCTCGGCGGTGAGGATGGCGGACTGCCGGATGCCCTCCGCGGTGAGGATCGCGGCGCGCTTGTCGCGGTCGGCGCGCATCTGCTTCTCCATCGAGTCCTGGATGGAGGTGGGCGGCTCGATGGCCTTGAGCTCGACGCGGTTGACGCGGATGCCCCACTTGCCGGTGGCCTCGTCGAGGACGCCGCGCAGCGCCGCGTTGATCTCCTCGCGGGAGGTCAGGGTCCGCTCCAGGTCCATGCCGCCGATGATGTTGCGGAGCGTGGTGACGGTGAGCTGCTCGATCGCCTGGATGTAGCTGGCGACTTCGTACGTCGCGGCGCGGGCGTCGGTGACCTGGTAGTAGATGACGGTGTCGATGTTGACGACCAGGTTGTCCTGGGTGATCACCGGCTGGGGCGGGAAGGGCACGACCTGTTCGCGCAGGTCGATCCGGTTGCGGATCGAGTCGATGAACGGGACGACGATGTTCAGGCCTGCGTTGAGGGTGCGTGTGTAGCGGCCGAAGCGCTCCACGATGGCGGCGCTGGCCTGCGGGATGACCTGAATCGTTTTGATCAGGGCGATGAAGACCAGCACCACCAGAATGATCAGGACGATGATGACGGATGACATCGCGTTTCCCGTGCCCTTCGTGTCGTGCTTCTCGGGAGACCGGCCCGGTCGCGCGCGGACGATCTGATGATCAATCTTCCCAGAACGCGGGCCGGTGTGCGGCGTGTTCGGCTTACCTGGCCGGTTACATCACCACGGCCGTCGCTCCGTCGATCTCGACGACGTCGACCTGCCGGCCGGGCTCGAAGCTCTGCTCCGCGTCGAGGGACCGCGCGGACCACACCTCGCCCGCGAGTTTGATCCGGCCGCCGCTGCCGTCGACCCGTTCGAGCACCACGGCCTGACGCCCCTTCAGGGCGTCGATGCCGGTGCGGTGTTGGGGCCGCTCGGAGCGGTGGCGGGCGGCTATCGGACGTACGACCGCGATCAGCGCGACCGAGACCGCGGCGAAGACCAGGACCTGGGCGACGATTCCGCCGCCCAGGCTCGCGGTCAGGGCTCCGGCGACCGCGCCCGCCGACAGCATTCCCAACTCGGGCATCGCGGTCACCACGAGCGGAATTCCCAGCCCGACGGCGCCGATCAGCCACCACACCCATGCGTCGATGTCCACATGGTCATGGTAGGTGCGGGCGGTCTTCGCCGACAGGGTGCGGGAACGGCCCGGACAGTCAGCCGAGCGGCAGGCCCTGGGCGGACCAGCGGTCGGACCTGCGCTCGACGACCAGCGGCAGGCCGAAGCACAAGGAGAGGTTGCGGGAGGTCAGTTCGGTCTCCACGGGGCCGGCGGCGAGGACCTTGCCCTGGCGGATCATCAGGACGTGGGTGAAGCCGGGGGCGATCTCCTCGACATGGTGCGTCACCATGATCATCGAGGGGGCGTACGGGTCGCGGGCGAGGCGGCCGAGGCGGCGGACGAGGTCTTCGCGGCCGCCGAGGTCGAGACCGGCGGCGGGCTCGTCGAGGAGCAGCAGTTCGGGGTCGGTCATCATCGCGCGGGCGATCATGGTCCGCTTGCGTTCGCCCTCGGAGAGCGTGCCGAACTCGCGGTCCAGGTACGCGGTCATGCCGAGGCGGTCGAGGAACGCGCGGGCGCGCTGCTCGTCGACCTCGTCGTAGTTCTCGTGCCAGGTGGCGGTCATGCCGTACGCCGCGGTGAGCACCGTCTGGAGGACGGTCTGCCGGCGGGGCAGCTTGTCGGCCAGCGCGATGCCCGCCATGCCGACGCGGGGGCGGAGCTCGAACACGTCGGTGCCGGGGCTGCCGAGCCTCTCGCCGAGGATCGTGGTGCTGCCGGTGGTCGGGAAGAGGTAGCTGGAGGCGACGTTCAGCAGGGTGGTCTTGCCGGCGCCGTTCGGGCCGAGGATCACCCAGCGCTCGCCCTCCTTGACCGACCAGGAGACGTCTTCCACCAGAGCGCGTCCGTCGCGGACCACGGATACGTCCACCAGCTCCAGTACATCGCTCATGAGCGCGTTGTCTCCCCATGCAGTCTCGAGAATGTCGGGCATGCCTGTAGGCACAGCTCCAGGGGAAAACCTACGCCACCGGTCGGGTGATCCGGTTGGTAGGTCCGTTCCCTAGGCTGGGGGCATGCTTTCCGAACCTCGCTCAGGACGACTGGCCGCATGGGGAAACGCCCTTCTGGCCGGACTCGCATCGCCGGATCATGTCGCGCTGGCCATCGTCGGGGAGGACGCGGCGCACCGGGTGGAAGGGGTGCCCGGGGAGGCGGGGCCCGTGGGGCTCACGCTGGCGCTGGGGCGGCTGCGGGCGCTGGGGGCCACCGGTTTCCGGGTGGCGCTGCCCGCGCCGGGGCATCCGCTGGGGCTCAGCGGGCCGCCGGAGTTCAACGCGCGGGCGCTGGAGGCCGAGGAGGCGGTGGTCTGCTCGGGGGCGGCGGTGGGGCTGGTGCCGGAGGTGTACGAGGTGGGGCCGAAGGGGGACGTACGGGTCGACGTGATGTGGCACTGCCTGGCCGTGCGGGAGGCTCCGCCCGCCGATGTGCCCTCGCTCGGGGAGGCCGAGCGGGAGCTCGCGGAGGCGCTTCGGGACGCCACGGCGGTGCTGTCGCGGCTCGACGTGGCGGGGTCGGGTCCGGTGGCCGAGGCCGCGATCGACGCGTACCGGGCGCGGGTGGAGGGCGGCGGCGCGGAGGTGCTGGCCCCCGGGTATCCGCCCCGGGCGGTACGCGTGCTGGAGCTGGCGCAGCGGGTGGGCCTGCTCGTCTCGGTGGCGCGCGGGAACGGGCACGGGGGTGCGGTCAGCGCGTCGGAGATGGCGGCCCGGGTGGAGGCACTGCGGCCGGTGGAGCGGGTGGCCCGGCGTGCGCAGGTGGCGGCGTACAACGCGTGGGTGGAGGAGCGGGAGCGGGGGCGCTGAGGCGGGTGGGGGCGTGCGACCGGCCCCCAGGCGCTGTGCGCCTGAGGGCCGGTGGTCACCGCTCGACCGGGGTGGTCGGTCAGCGGTTGACGGCCTGGTTCGCGAAGGCCGGGTTGAGGGCGCCGATGACGTTGACCGTGTTGCCGGAGACGTTCACCGGGACGTGGACCGGGGCCTGGACCAGGTTGCCGGAACCGACGCCCGGCGAGTGGACGGCCTTGCCCTGGGCCAGCGCACCGCTGTCGGTGGCGGAGGCAACACCGGCTCCGGCGGCGACGAGGCCACCCGCGACCATGGTGACGGCAGCGGCCTTCTTCAGGTTCTTCACTTCAGGATCCTCCTAGACGTTGCCGCGGCCAGCCGCCGCGGCACGTCATGAAGAACGCTCGCCCGCCGATGAGGATGCGCCATGTGGGGGACATACACCCGACGGTATGAATCTCGGACCGGACGTAGACCGTCCGATTAACCCGTGATCCCATGGCGCACGGCCCACAGCGCCGCCTGGGTGCGGTCGGAGAGGTCCAGTTTCATCAGGATGTTCGACACGTGCGTCTTGACCGTCTTCTCGGAGAGGACGAGCGCCCTGGCGATCTCCCGGTTCGAGCGGCCGTCGGCGATCAGCGTCAGGACTTCCCGCTCCCGTTCGGTCAGGGTGCTCCCCCGGCCCGTGCCCCCGTTCCCCTCCTCCTGCGCGAGCAGCGCGCCGGCGACCTCCGGCTGGAGGAGGACGTGGCCCGCGTGTACGGAGCGGATGGCGCCGGCCAGGGCGTCCGGGTCCACGTCCTTGTAGACGTAGCCCGAGGCACCCGCGCGCAGGGCGGGGACGACCGTGCGCTGCTCGGTGAAGCTGGTCACGATCAGCACCCTGGCGGGGTTGGCCAGCTCCCGGAGCTTGCGGAGCGCGTCGATGCCGTCCGTACCCGGCATCTTGATGTCCATCAGTACGACGTCGGGGCGCAGCTCCTCCGCGCGGGCCACGCCCTCGGCCCCGTCCGCGGCCTCGCCGACGACCTCGATGTCGTCCTGGACCTCCAGGAAGGTGCGCAGACCGCGGCGCACCACCTGGTGGTCGTCGACCAGCAGTACGCGGATGCCGTTCTTCGAGGGGCGTGCGGCGTCAGCCACCGGGGACCTCCATCTCGATCGTGGTGCCCTTGCCGGGCGCCGATTCGACGGTGAGTCTGCCGCCGGCGCCGCCGGCGCGGTCGCGCATCGAGACGAGGCCGAGGTGGCGGCCCGCTCGCCGTACCGTCTTCGGGTCGAAGCCGCTGCCGTCGTCGCTGACCCGCAGCCGGGCGCCCTGGCCGTTCCTCTCCAGTACGACGTCGACGTGGTCCGCGCCGGAGTGGCGCAGCGCGTTGTGCAGTGCCTCCTGGGCCACCCTCAGAAGCGCTTCCTCCTGGGCGGCGGGCAGGGCCCGTACACCGCTGCTGTGGAAGGTGACGCGGGCGGTGTGGGCGCGGTCCATGACCTGGATCTGGGTGCGCAGCGTGGCGATCAGGCCGTCCTCGTCGAGGGCCGCCGGGCGCAGTTCGACGACGGCGGCGCGCAGCTCGTCGGCCGCCTCGGCGGCCAGCGAGGCCACCTGCTGGAGTTCGCCCTTGGCGCGGGCCGGGTCGCGGTCGACGAGCGCGGCGGCGGCCTGCGCGGTCAGGCGCAGCGAGAAGAGCTTCTGGCTCACGGCGTCGTGGAGCTCGTGGGCCAGGCGGGAGCGTTCCTCGGCGATGGTCAGCTCGCGGCTGCGCTCGTACAGGCGCGCGTTGGTCAGGGCGATCGCGGCGTGCTGGGCGAGCATGGCGAGCAGTTCCTCGTCGTCCTCGGTGAAACCGCACGTGCCCTCGGGCTTCGGGCAGCGCTTGTTGGCGAGGAACAGCGCGCCGATGACCTCGTCGCCGTCGCGGATCGGCAGGCCGAGGAAGTCGGACATGTCGGGGTGCGCCGAGGGCCAGCCCTCGAAGCGCGGGTCCTCGCGCACGTCGGCGAGGCGCTCGGTGTGGGCGCCGTGCAGCATCGCGGCGAGGATGCCGTGCTGGCGGGGCAGCGGGCCGATCGCCTTCCACTGTTCGTCGCTGACGCCGTCGACGACGAACTGGGCGAACCCGCCGTGGTCGTCGGGAACCCCCAGTGCGGCGTACTCGGCGTCGAGCAGCTCGCGGGCGGACGCGACGATCGTCTTCAGTACGTCGCGCACTTCCAGGTGCCGGCTCATTGCGAGCAGCGCGGAACTCACGGCCGTCAGGCCGGCCCGGGGGGACGGGCTCTCCGCTGCTCGAACGCGGTGGAGAGCGTTCGGTTCGCTCATGTGGCCACCGTACCGGCGGGTCGTGGGGGCGGTATCGGGCCCGGGGAGGCCGTGGGCCGGGACGCTGGGCGTAGGTCGGACGGACCAGGCGGGGGGCCGGTGGCGCTCCGCCCGGCATTGAAGCCGACACCGGGGGGCGGGCGGTGCGGGGGCCGCTCGCGCACGCGCATCCGGGACCGCCACGGAGGCGTGACGTTGAGCATCGCTTGTGCAACTCATGGTGAGTTCGTTACGCGCCCGATGTGAGCCCGCGCATAGGACTCACGTCACTTACGAAGGGGCGTAGTTGGCGCATAAGGGGCGTCTGGGCTGGGTATCGCACCGCGCCAGGCCCTTCCACGAGGGCCCACGTCCACTACCGGGGATCGTACGTCACACCTTTGCCACGGGATTTTGCGGACGCTAACAATGGCTGCCGTCGCGGACTCCGCGGCTTCCGCTATTCGAAGAGGTACGTCTGCATGTCCGCGTCTCGCACCCCTGGCTATAGCCGCCTGAACAAGAACCACAAGTTCTCGATCGCCGGTGTCGCCGCCCTCGGCGCCGCCGCCCTCACGTTCTCGCTCGCCCCCGACAACGCGTCGGCCGAGGCCGACACGTTGTCCGTGGCCGCCGCAGCCCCGGTTGCGTGGTCGGCAGCCGCCGGCAGCGCGCAGGCCAAGACAGTGCACTCGAGCATCACGCAGCAGCAGGTCGGCGCCGACAAGGTCGCCAAGGCTGTGGCCGAGGCCCGCGCGAAGGCCGACGCCAAGGCCGTGGCAGCCGCCAAGGCGAAGGCCGCGGCCGACGCCAAGGCCAAGGCCGAGGCGAAGAAGCGCGCCGACGAGCGCGCGGCCGCGAGCCGCGCCGCCGCGCGCAAGCCGGTCTACGCGAACAACCTCGACGGGTGGATTCGTGAGGCGATGTCCATCATGAAGAAGCACAACATCCCCGGCTCCTACGAGGGCATCCACCGCAACATCATCCGCGAGTCCTCCGGTAACCCGCGCGCGATCAACAACTGGGACATCAACGCCATCAACGGCATCCCGTCCAAGGGTCTGCTCCAGGTCATCAAGCCGACCTTCGACGCGTACCACATCGCAGGCACGAAGCACGACCAGTACGACCCGGTCGCCAACATCGTCGCCGCCTGCAACTACGCGGCCGACCGCTACGGCTCCATGGACAACGTCAACAGCGCCTACTGAGCCTGACGTCCGAGTGTACGAAAGGGCGGCACCCCCGCGGGGTGCCGCCCTTCGGCGTGTCCGGTGCCCGGGTGCCGTTACTTGCGCATGACCTCGGGCTCGTGGCGCCGCAGCAGGCGCACGACCAGCAGGCCGCAGAGGACGCCGATGCCGAGCAGCACGCTCATGTCGACGATCCACTGCCCCGCTGAGTGGTCCCACAGCCCGTCGAGGTTCTGCGGGTCCCACGGCATGGTGACGTTGAGCTGCGCCGTGGTGCCGAGCGCGGCGACGGCCCAGCGCGACGGCATCAGCCAGGCGACCTGCTCGATGCCGGGGCTGTCGTGGAGCTGGAAGAGCACGCCGGTGAAGACGACCTGGACGATCGCGAACATCACCAGCAGCGGCATCGTCTTCTCGGCGGTCTTCACGAGCGCGGAGATGATCAGACCGAACATCATCGAGGTGAAACCGAGCGCGCTGATGACGATCGTCATCTCGATGACCGGGGTGTCCTCGAACAGGACGCCCTCGGCCGGCAGCTTCGAGCGGGCGCCGAAGCCGATAGCCGCGATGATCACGCCCTGGAGGGCGGTGATGAAGCCGAGGACGATGACCTTGGACATCAGGTACGCCGAGCGGGACAGGCCGGTGGCCCGCTCGCGTTCGTAGATGACCCGTTCCTTGATCAGCTCTCGGACGGAGTTGGCGGCGCCCGAGAAGCAGGCGCCGACCGCGAGGATCAGCAGGATCGTGCCGACGTCCTTGTTGATCAGGCGGTTCTTCTCCGGGCCGAAGCCCAGGCCGCTGTCCGCCGGGATCACGGTGCTGACGATGCCCAGCACGGCCGGGAGGATCAGCATGAGGCCGATGAAGCCCTTGTCGGACACGATCACCGACACATAGCGGCGGATCAGCGTCCACAGCTGCGAGCCCCAGCTCTGCGGCTTGGGCGGGCGCATCTGCTGCGGGGGCGGCATGTGTACGGGCTGTGCGGCGACGGCGTCGATGTCGGCGGCGTACATCTGGTAGTGCTGGGAGCCGCGCCAGCGGCCCGCCCAGTCGTAGTCGCGGTAGTTCTCGAACGCGGAGAACACGTCGGCCCAGGTGCTGTAGCCGAAGAAGTTCAGCGCCTCCTCGGGCGGGCCGAAGTACGCGACGCTGCCGCCCGGGGCCATGACGAGGAGCTTGTCGCAGATCGCCAGCTCGGCCACGGAGTGGGTGACGACGAGGACCGTACGGCCGTCGTCGGCGAGGCCGCGCAGCAGCTGCATGACGTCGCGGTCCATGCCCGGGTCGAGGCCGGAGGTCGGCTCGTCGAGGAAGATCAGCGACGGCTTGGTCAGCAGCTCCAGGGCCACCGAGACGCGCTTGCGCTGGCCACCGGAGAGGGAGGTGACCTTCTTCTCCTTGTGGATGTCCAGCTTGAGCTCGCCGAGCACCTCGTTGATGCGCTGCTCGCGCTCGGCCTCGGTGGTGTCGGCCGGGAAGCGGAGCTTGGCGGCGTACTTGAGGGCCTTCTTGACGGTCAGTTCCTTGTGCAGGATGTCGTCCTGCGGGACCAGACCGATGCGCTGGCGCAGCTCGGCGAACTGCTTGTAGAGGTTCCGGTTGTCGTACAGGACGTCGCCCTGGTTGGCGGGCCGGTAGCCGGTGAGCGCCTTGAGCAGGGTGGACTTGCCGGAGCCGGACGGGCCGATGACCGCGATGAGCGACTTCTCGGGTACGCCGAAGGAGACGTCCTTGAGGATCTGCTTGCCGCCGTCGACCGTCACGGTGAGGTGGCGCGCGGAGAAGGAGACCTCGCCGGTGTCGACGAACTCCTCCAGCCGATCCGCGACCAGGCGGAACGTCGAGTGGCCGACGCCGACGATGTCGGTGGGACCGAGGAACACGGTGCCGGACTTGGGGATCGGCTGACCGTTGACGTAGGTGCCGTTGTGGCTGCCGAGGTCGCGGATCTGGAAGCGGCCGTCGGGCGTCGCGGTGAACTCGGCGTGCAGGCGCGAGACCTGGAGGTCGGAGACCACCAGTTCGTTCTCCAGGGCACGGCCGATCCGCATCACGCGGCCCATGGAGACCTGGTGGAACGTCGTCGGGCTGCGGTCGCCGTACACCGGCGGCGCCCCCGCGGCACCGCCGGCCGGGGCGCCCTGCTGGTGCGGCACCTGCGCCTGGTGGGGCGCCTGCTGCCAGGACTGCTGGGGCTGGTGCGGCTGCTGCTGGGGCGCGTCCTGCGGCTGGGCCTGGGGGGCCCAGGCGGGCGAGGCCTGCTGCTGAGGTGCCTGGTGGGGCGCCGCCTGCTGCTGGGCCATGGCACCCTGCCCGCCGGGGACTCCCGTACCGGACAGGCTGAGCCGCGGGCCGTCGGTGGCGTTGCCCAGGTGCACGGCGGAGCCGGGGCCGATCTCCATCTGGTGGATCCGCTGGCCCTGCACGTACGTGCCGTTGGTGCTGCCGTGGTCCTCGATGACCCAACTGCGGCCGCCCCAGCTGACGGTGGCATGCCGCCACGAGACCCTGGCGTCGTCGATCACGAGGTCGCCCTGCGGATCGCGTCCGAGGGTGTACGACCTGGACGGATCGAGCGTCCAGGTCCTTCCATTCAATTCCAGTACGAGTTCCGGCACTCCGCGCCCCACTAGTTGTCCCCCGAGTTACCCCCGTCGCAGGGGAGTCTAGGGATGCTGAACATCGGGAGGAACTATTTCAGGCCCGGTCCCGAATTAGAAAGTCGAGCCCTGTGACGACCGTCCGGGGGCTGCCCGTTGGCCCGGGAGAAACACCTCCGGAGCGTGGTAAGTGCGGGTGAGTACGGACGGATCATGCGTGAAGGGCGCAACTCGGGTCAGGAGGGTACGGATCGGGTGGCCCTGACGCGTACGAGCGGCAGGGGTGGCATGTGGTGGGGCATGGTACGGCTCGTTTCCATAGCCCCGGTGAGCTGGGCGTCGGTCGGTACGCCCCCGGAGTCGCGGCCTGGGTGCCTGCGCCGGGCGCGGACCCGGCAGGTCGCCCGGTCCGACGACCGTGGCCCCGGCGGCGCGAGGTGCTGGTGGTTCGGCCGGCCCGTCGGGCGGTGGCTCGGGGGTCGGTCTTCGGGGCGCGGAGGTGGCCACCGCCGTCGACATCACGCCACTCGGTGGAGTGGGGCTGGGGAGGCCCCACCCCACCTCGAGTGACGGCGGGCTGCCGGCGGTGGGGGCGCGGGGGCCTGGCTCTGCCCCGCGCCCGGTCCCCATGCGCCGGGCGGGCCGAGAAGGGGGCGGAGGCGGCACGGGCGGTGAGGGCGGGCGGGGCCGGGGCCGGTGTCCGGTCCTCGGGACAGGAGGTGAGGGCGGGGGAAGGGCCCGATACGGTAGAGGCATCATGAGCGCATCTCAGCCGAGTCGGCCCGGTCAGTCCCCCGACACTGCCCCCACCCTTCTCGTCAAGATCTTCGGGAAGGACCGTCCCGGAATCACCGCCGGGCTCTTCGACACGCTTGCCGCCTACTCCGTCGACGTCGTCGACATCGAGCAGGTCGTCACCCGGGGCCGCATCGTCCTGTGCGCCCTGGTCACCGAGCCGACCGTGAGCACCTCCGGTGAGCTGCGGGCCACCGTGCACAGCTGGGCCGACTCCCTGAGCCTCCAGGCCGAGATCATCTCGGGTACGGGCGACAACCGGCCGCGCGGCAGCGGACGTTCGCACGTCACCGTGCTCGGGCATCCTCTCACCGCCGAGTCGACCGCCGCCATAGCGGCCACGATCACCGGCACCGGCGGCAACATCGACCGTATCTTCCGCCTCGCCAAGTATCCGGTCACCGCGGTGGAGTTCGCGGTTTCCGGTACGGAGACCGAGGCGCTGCGCACCGCGCTGGCGCTGGAGGCCGCCGAGCTCGGGATCGACGTGGCCGTGGTGTCGGCAGGGCTGCACCGGCGTGCTCAGCGCCTGGTCGTGATGGACGTGGATTCCACGCTCATCCAGGACGAGGTCATCGAGCTCTTCGCCGCGCACGCGGGCTGTGAGGACCAGGTCGCCGAGGTCACCGCCCAGGCGATGCGCGGGGAGCTGGACTTCGAGCAGTCGCTGCACGCGCGCGTCGCCCTGCTCGCCGGGCTCGACGCCGACGTCGTGGACAAGGTACGCCAGGAGGTGCGGCTCACCCCTGGCGCCCGCACCCTGATCCGTACGCTCAAGCGGCTCGGCTACCAAGTGGGCGTCGTCTCCGGCGGGTTCACCCAGGTCACCGACGACCTCCAGGAGCGCCTCGGGCTGGACTTCGCGTCCGCCAACACGCTGGAGATCGTGGACGGCAAGCTCACCGGCCGTGTCGTCGGCGAGATCGTGGACCGTGCGGGCAAGGCGCGGCTGCTGCGCCGTTTCGCCGCCGAGGCGGGCGTACCGCTCGCCCAGACCGTGGCGATCGGCGACGGCGCCAACGACCTCGACATGCTGAACGCGGCGGGGCTGGGTGTCGCCTTCAACGCCAAGCCCGTCGTGCGCAGGGCGGCCGACACCGCCGTGAACGTGCCGTTCCTGGACACCGTGCTGTATCTGCTCGGCATCACCCGGGAAGAGGTCGAGGCCGCCGACGGCCTGGCGGAGTGAGCGCCCCGGTACGACAGGAGGCCCCGGCGCGCGGACGCGCGCCGGGGCCTTCGTTCGTACCGGAAAAGGGTGTGGGCTCAGTCGTGCGGGGCCCAGTAGTCCAGCAGC
Source organism: Streptomyces chryseus (assembly GCF_014650755.1). GTDB lineage: Bacteria > Actinomycetota > Actinomycetes > Streptomycetales > Streptomycetaceae > Streptomyces > Streptomyces chryseus. Next base: position 15,474 of record NZ_BMVO01000001.1, read on the forward strand.
TTGCCCACGCCGTGCTCCACGGACTTCCAGGAGCCGGTGAAGCCGACCACCGCGAACGACGCGGTCGGGAAGCCGCTCTTGGTCATGCGGGCCATGGCGTCGCGCTCGCCGCTGCCGGCGAGCGCGTCGGCGGCGGCGTGCATGCTGGGGTTGTGCCCGATGACGAGGAGGTCGTTCACCTCGTCCGGGGTCTCGTTCAGGAGCGCGAGGAGGTCGCCGAGGGTGGCCTCGTACAGCCGCTCCTCGTAGACGGTCCTGGGACGCCTCGGCAGTTCCTGTACGGCCAGCTTCCAGGTCTCGCGCGTCCTGGTCGCGGTCGAGCACAGAGCCAGGTCGAAGGTGATGCCCGTGTCGGCCAGTTTGTGGCCGGCGACCGGGGCGTCCATGCGGCCGCGGTCGGCGAGCGGCCGATCGTGGTCGGACACCTGCGGCCAGTCGGCCTTCGCATGCCGGAGTAGGACGATCCTGCGGGGTGTATCGACGCTCATGCATCCCAGCTTCGCACGAATCTCGCCACGGGGCGCAGGGTGTTGAACGGCTGCCCCGGCACGGGTGAACGGGGCCCGGGCGACTAGTGGGACAGGGTCTGCTGGATGCGCTCCACGAGGTGCGTGACCGACGGATCACCGGTCGCCGCGCGCGCCTCGCCCGGTCCCGCGATCATGAGCAGCAGGACGGCGAAGGCGAGGGCGGGGAGAACGACGGCCCACCACGGGAGCCGGGTGCCGGAGGCCGGGGGGTGGGTCCGGGTGTGTGCGCGGGCCGCCATGACCGCCTCCGTCGTCGCTGTTCGGCTGTTGCCTCGAACCTACGGAGTGCGCGCGCGGGAACCCATCCGGTGACCCACCCAGATGACCCTGACCCTGGCCCCCTAAGGGGTGGTGGGGACAGCCCCACCACCGGTACGGGCGCGAAGGCGTCAGTGGCCGGGGCTCACGGTGAGGCGAGAGTGGCGATGATCGCGATGAGGACCGTGATGCCGAGCATCGCGCCGAGCACGAGCAGCAGCTTCTTCTGGCCGTTCTGGGGGTTCGGGTCGAGTACAGGCATGCGGCCAGTCTCGCACCCTTTGTACGCCCGCCCCCGGCCGGGTCAGGCGAGTTCGTCCTCGATCGTACGGTTGCGTCCCGCCAGCACGCCGACCACGATCTGCGGCAGCATCAGGCCCGCCATGAGGCCGATCGGCAGGCCCCAGCTGCCGCTGTGCTGGTAGAGCACGCCCACCAGCAGCGGGCCGGGGATCGAGATCAGGTACCCGGTGCTCTGGGCGAAGGCGGAGAGGCGTACGACGCCGGCGCCGCTCTTCGCGCGCATCCCGATCATGGTCAGGGCGAGCGGGAACGCGCAGTTCGAGACGCCGAGCAGCAGGGCCCACGCCCAGGCGCCGGAGGCCGGGGCGAGGTAGAGGCCGGCGTACCCCAGAAGGCCGGACAGGCCGAGGGCGACGACGATCGGGCCCTGGTTGCGCATACGGGAGGCCAGGCGCGGGATGACGAAGGCGAGCGGGATGCCCATCGCCATGGTCACGGCGAGCAGCACGCCGGCCGTGCCGGCGGAGACTCCGGCGTCGCGGAAGATCTGCGGCATCCATCCCATGGTGATGTACGCCGCGGTGGCCTGGAGGCCGAAGAAGCAGGCCAGCGCCCAGGCCGTGCGGCTGCGGGTGATGCTCAGGGTGGGCGCGGGGGTGCTCTCCCGTTCGGGGGCGGCCGGGGTGCGGGGGGCGCGGGTGGCCGGGTGGCGTGTGAGGACGAGCCAGGGCAGTACGGCGACGGCGGCCAGGGTGCCCCACACGGCGAGGCCGGTCTGCCAACTGCCGCCCAGTGCCCGCGTCATGGGCACGGTGGCGGCCGCGGCGAGGGCGGTGCCGAGGGCCAGGGCCATCGAGTAGAGCCCGGTCAGCTGGCCGACGCGGTCGGGGAACCAGCGCTTGACGATGACCGGCATCAGGATGTTGCTCACCGCGATGCCCATGAGGGCCAGTGCGCTGGCGGCGAGGAATCCGGCCGTACCTCCCAGGTAGGGGCGGATCAGCAGGCCCACGGCGATGGCCGCCATGCCCGCGCAGACGATGGCGCCGGGGCCGAAGCGACGGGCGAGGCGGGGCGCGGTGAGGCCGAAGACCGCGAAGCACAGCGGCGGCACCGAGGTCAGCAGGCCGGCGACGCTGCCGCTCATGCCGAGCCCGGCCCGGACCTCCGCGAGGAGCGGCCCGAGGCTGGTGATGGCCGGGCGGAGGTTGAGCGCGGCGAGGACGAGCCCGAGGACCACGAGCCGGGTGACCCAGACCGACCGGGGCCGGGTCTGGTTGCGGGGCTCTACGGTGGCTTCGGCGGCGGGGTTCAGGGTTCGGGTCTCACTGGCCATGGATCCATCATAGAATCATGGGATGATTGGTTGTCCAATCCTGAACCAGGGAGCACAGGCACTATGGCGCTGACGTCACCCCGCCGTTCGGCGCTCGCCGACCAGGTGATCACCGAGCTGCGCAACCAGATCACCTCGGGCGAGTGGCCGGTGGGGTCGCGGATCCCGACCGAGCCCGAGCTGGTCGAGCAGTTGGGCGTCGCCCGCAACACCGTCCGCGAGGCGGTGCGCGCGCTGGCGCACAACGGGCTGCTGGACATCCGGCAGGGCTCCGGTACGTACGTGGCGGCCACCAGCGAGCTGGCCGGCGTCATGCACCGCCGGTTCGCGGACGCCGACCCGCGCCACATCGCGGAGCTGCGCTCGACCCTGGAGTCCTCGGCGGCCCGGCTCGCGGCGCGGCGGCGTACCGAGCGGGACGTGCGGCAGTTGGACGCGGTGCTCGCGCGGCGCGAGGAGGCGTGGGCCTCGGGCGACGCGGAGCTCTTCGTGCGGGCGGACGCGACGCTGCACCTGGCCGTGGTCGCCGCCTCGCACAACGACGTACTGATCGGGCTGTACGCGGACCTCGGCGACCTGCTGCGCGACTGGCTGCGCGAGGACGTGGGGCAGGAACTGCGCCCCGAGGACCACATGGACCACAGCCGGCTGATCGAGGCGATCCGGGACCGGGACGCGGACACCGCGGCCGTCGAGGCGGCGGGTTACTCGCTCAAGTGCCTCGGGGAGCGGGTGTAGGCGGGCACGGCGGCGTACGCGGCGCTACATCCGGTGGTGACTGACCCAGGCCGCGCGGACTTCCTTCCAGCAGCGGTCCGTCAGGCGCACGGTCTGCGCGGGTCCCACCTCGACGGGTGAGCCGTCGGCGTCGATGTCCCACCAGCGGTCGCACTCGGTGTGCAGGCGGACCAGGTCCGACACGGGGTACGGATTGTGGCAGTACGCGACGACGCGCGAGCCCTCCACGCTCGTACGGCAGGTGGCGCCGAAGAGGGCGACGTCCGGGGCGGAGCGCCTCGCCTGGGCGGTCTTGTGCCCGCGGTCCGACGCGCGCTCGGCAACGGCCGGGGCGGCCAGGGCGGCGACGGCGGCCAGGGCCAGCGCGCCGGCTGCGGCTCGACGGTTCGACGGGCGCACATGCGCCACCTCCTCCCCACTGAGCGCCGGGTACGTCCCGGTTTCCTCAGTGTGCGGGGAGTCGCCGGTCTTTTCGACTCGGGGGGCCGGTTCGTGCACGGAGCGTCACCGCGGACGGGGACCGGACGCACGGAAGCCGCGCGGCCGTCGGGCGGACGGTCACGCGGCTTCCCGGAAGCGGTGCGGGTTACGCGCCGATCGCGTGCAGACCGCCGTCGACGTGGACGATCTCGCCTGTCGTCATCGGGAACCAGTCGGAGAGCAGCGCGACGACGCCGCGGCCGGCCGGCTCCGGGTCGGCCATGTCCCACTTCAGCGGGGAGCGGTTGTCCCAGACGCCCGCCAGGTCCGCGAAGCCGGGGATGGACTTGGCGGCCATGGAGCCGAGCGGTCCGGCGGAGATCAGGTTGCACCGGATGTTGTCCGGGCCCAGGTCACGGGCGAGGTAGCGGGAGGTGGCCTCCAGCGCGGCCTTGGCCGGGCCCATCCAGTCGTACTGCGGCCAGGCGAACTGGGCGTCGAAGGTGAGGCCGACGACCGAGCTGCCGGATCCCATCAGCGGGCGGCAGGCCATGGTGAGCGACTTCAGCGAGAACGCCGAGACGTGCATCGCGGTGGCGACGGACTCGAAGGGCGTGTTGAGGAAGTTGCCGCCGAGCGCGTCCTGCGGGGCGAACCCGATGGAGTGGACGACGCCGTCGAGGCCGCCGAGCTCCTCACGTACCAGGCCTTCCAGCCGGTCCAGGTGCTCGGTGTTGGTCACGTCCAGCTCGATGACCTTGGCCGGCTTGGGCAGCCTCTTCGCGATGCGCTCGGTGAGCGTGGGGCGGGGGAAGGCGGTCAGGATGACTTCGGCACCCTGCTCCTGGGCCATCTTGGCGGTGTGGAAGGCGATGGAGGACTCCATCAGCACACCCGTGATGAGGATGCGCTTGCCGTCGAGAATTCCACTCATGTGATCAGTGACCCATGCCCAATCCGCCGTCAACCGGGATGACGGCTCCAGTGATGTACGACGCGTCGTCGGAGGAGAGGAAGCGCACGGCGGCGGCGATCTCCTCCGGCTGCGCGTAACGGCCGAGCGGCACCTGGGCGACGATGCCCTTGCGCTGCTCGTCCGTGAGCACTCCGGTCATGTCGGTGTCGACAAATCCGGGCGCCACGACGTTGAAGGTGATGTTGCGCGAGCCCAGCTCACGGGCGAGCGAGCGCGCGAAGCCGACCAGACCGGCCTTGGACGCGGCGTAGTTCGCCTGCCCCGCCGAGCCGAGGAGCCCGACGACCGAGGAGATCAGTACGACCCTCCCCTTCTTGGCGCGCAGCATGCCGCGGTTGGCCCGCTTGACGACCCGGAAGGTGCCGGTGAGGTTGGTGTCGAGTACGGACGTGAAGTCCTCCTCGGACATCCGCATGAGGAGTTGGTCCTTGGTGACGCCGGCGTTGGCCACCAGCACCTCCACGGGACCGTGCTTCTCCTCGATCTCCTTGTAGGCCTGCTCCACCTGCTCCGTGTCGGTGATGTCGCACCGGACGGCGAGGCAGCCGAGTTCGGTCAGGGCGGCCGGTGGTTCGCCGGAGCGGTACGTGAACGCGACCTTGTCGCCGGCTTCGGCGAAAGCTCGGGCGATGGCGAGGCCGATGCCCCGGTTTCCTCCGGTGACGAGAACCGAGCGGCTCAACGGATCACCCTTTCCATAGCGGTCTGGTACTGACCGAAACTATCGGTACCGGACCACGGACGGAGAATCGGGCCCTGACAGCGCGTAGAGACGCCCTCTGTCGGGTCCCTACAGAATGTGGTGGGCAAGGGGCCTGTGATCACGACATGATCTGAGGGACCGGTCTCGACGACAGGAGTCATCCGTGCCTCATTCCATCGACGAAGCGTTCACAGCGCTGCCGCTGCGCGCGCTCGCCGACGCGGCGCTCGCGCGGGCCCGCGCGCTGGGCGCCGACCACGCCGATTTCCGCTTCGAGCGGGTGCGCAGCGCCTCCTGGCGGCTGCGCGACGCCAAGCCGTCGGGCTCCTCCGACACCACGGACCTGGGATACGCGGTGCGGGTGGTGCACGGCGGCAGTTGGGGCTTCGCGTCGGGCGTGGACCTGGGCATGGACGCCGCCGCGCGGGTCGCGGGGCAGGCCGTGGCGATGGCCAAGCTGTCGGCGAAGGTGATCGGCGCGGCCGGTTCCGACGAGCGGGTGGAGCTGGCGGACGAGCCGGTGCACGCGGACCGGACGTGGATCTCGGCGTACGACATCAATCCGTTCGACGTGCCGGACGAGGAGAAGGCGGGGCTGCTCGCCGACTGGAGCGCCCGGCTGCTGGCGGCCGACGGCGTCGCGCACGTGGACGCCTCGCTGCTGACCGTGCAGGAGAACAAGTTCTACGCGGACACGGCCGGCACGGTCACCACGCAGCAGCGGGTACGGCTGCATCCGCAGCTCACGGCGGTCTCCGTGGACGCGGCGACCGGTGAGTTCGACTCGATGCGCACGATCGCCCCGCCGGTGGGGCGCGGCTGGGAGTACCTGCTGGGGACCGGCTGGGACTGGGACGGCGAGCTGGAGCGGATGCCCTCGCTGCTCGCCGAGAAGATGCGCGCGCCGAGTGTGGAGGCGGGGACGTACGACCTGGTCGTCGACCCGTCGAACCTGTGGCTGACCATCCACGAGTCGATCGGGCACGCGACGGAGCTGGACCGCGCGCTGGGTTACGAGGCGGCGTACGCCGGGACCTCCTTCGCCACCTTCGACCAGCTCGGGAAGCTGGCCTACGGTTCGCCGGTCATGAACGTGACGGGCGACCGGACCGCCGAGCACGGGCTCGCCACCATCGGGTACGACGACGAGGGCGTCGAGGCGCAGTCGTGGGACCTGATCACGAACGGCACGCTCACCGGCTACCAGCTGGACCGGCGCACCGCCAAGCTGACGGGTCTGGGCCGGTCGAACGGCTGCGCCTTCGCGGACTCCCCCGCGCACGTGCCGGTGCAGCGCATGGCGAACGTGTCGCTGCGGCCGGATCCGGGCGGGCTGTCCACCGAGGACCTGATCGGCGGCGTCGAGCGCGGGATCTACGTCGTCGGTGACCGGTCGTGGTCGATCGACATGCAGCGGTACAACTTCCAGTTCACCGGCCAGCGCTTCTTCCGGATCGAGAACGGGCGGCTCGCCGGCCAGCTGCGCGATGTGGCGTACCAGGCGACGACCACCGATTTCTGGGGGTCGATGACCGCCGTCGGCGGCCCGCAGACGTACGTCCTGGGGGGCGCCTTCAACTGCGGCAAGGCCCAGCCGGGCCAGGTCGCGGCCGTCTCGCACGGATGCCCGTCGGCGCTTTTCCGCGGCGTCAACATCCTGAACACCACGCAGGAGGCCGGACGATGAGCCGCACAGCCAAGCCGTACGAGATCGTCGAGCGGGCTCTGGAGCTGTCCACGGCCGACGGCTGCGTGGTGATCGCGGACGAGCACTCCTCCGCCAATCTGCGCTGGGCGGGCAACACGCTCACCACGAACGGCGTCACGCGCGGGCGCACGCTCACCGTGATCGCCACCGTCGACGGCGCGCGGGGGACGGCGTCGGGCGTGGTGTCCCGGTCCGCCGTCACGGCCGACGAGCTGGAGCCGCTGGTACGGGCCGCCGAGGCGGCGGCGCGCGGCGCCGGGCCCGCGGAGGACGCCCAGCCGCTGGTGTCCGGGGTGCCGGACTCCCCCGGCTTCAAGGACGCGCCCGCCGAGACCTCGTCCGGCGTCTTCACCGACTTCGCGCCCGCGCTCGGCGAGTCCTTCGCCCGCGCGCGGGCCGGCGGCCGAGAGCTGTACGGCTTCGCGAACCACGAGATGACGTCCACCTATCTCGGTACGTCGACGGGTCTGCGCCTGCGGCACGACCAGCCCAACGGCACCCTGGAGATCAACGCCAAGTCGCCGGACCGCAGCCGCTCGGCCTGGGCCGGGTACTCCACCCGGGACTTCCGCGACATGGACCCGGCGGCCGTCGACGCCGAGCTGGCGACGCGCCTCGGCTGGGCCGAGCGCCGGATCGACCTTCCGGCGGGGCGGTACGAGACGCTGCTGCCGCCCACCGCCGTCGCGGACCTGCTGGTCTACCAGCTGTGGTCGTCGGCGGCCCGGGACGCCGCCGAGGGCCGCACGGTGTTCAGCAGGCCGGGCGGCGGGACCCGGGTCGGCGAGACGCTGTCCCCGCTGCCGCTGACGCTGCGCAGCGACCCGTACGAGCCCGGCCTGGAGTCGGCGCCGTTCGTCGTCGCGCACTCCTCGGGCGACGACTCGTCGGTCTTCGACAACGGCCTGCCGCTGGCCCCGACCGACTGGGTGCGCGACGGCCGGCTGGAGCACCTGGTCACGACGCGGCACAGCGCGGGGCTGACCGGGCTGCCGGTGGCTCCGGCGATCGGCAACCTGGTCCTGGACGGGGGCGGCGAGCGCTCGTTGGAGGAGATGGTCGCCTCGACGGAACGCGGGCTGCTGCTGACCTGCCTCTGGTACATCCGCGAGGTCGACCCGGCGACGCTGCTGCTGACCGGGCTGACCCGGGACGGCGTCTATCTCGTCGAGAACGGGGAGGTGGTCGGCGAGGTGAACAACTTCCGGTTCAACGAGTCGCCGGTCGACCTGCTGTCGCGGGCGTCGGAGGCCGGGCGTACCGAGAGGACGCTGCCGCGCGAGTGGGGCGACTGGTTCACGCGGGCCGCGATGCCGGCGCTGCGCGTCCCGGACTTCAACATGAGTTCGGTCAGCCAGGGCGTGTGACGCCCATAGACTGACCTGGAGCATTCCACAGCGTTCGAATCGTCCGTATCGTCCAAGGAGAGTCAAGACCGTGACCGACATCGTCGACGAGCTGAAGTGGCGCGGGCTGTTCGCCCAGTCCACTGACGAGGACGCACTGCGCAAGGCGCTCGCGGACGGTCCGGTCACGTTCTATTGCGGCTTCGACCCGACGGCGGCCAGCCTGCACGTGGGGCACCTCGTGCAGGTCCTCACCGTCCGCCGGCTCCAGCAGGCCGGGCACCGGCCGATCGCCCTGGTGGGAGGGGCCACCGGCCAGATCGGTGACCCGCGGCCGACGGCCGAGCGCACGCTGAACGACCCGGAGACGATCGCGAACTGGGTGGCGCGGCTGCGCGCCCAGATCGAACCCTTCCTGTCCTTCGAGGGCCCGAACGCGGCCACCATGGTGAACAACCTGGACTGGACCGCGGGGCTTTCCGCGATCGAGTTCCTGCGGGACATCGGCAAGCACTTCCGGGTCAGCAAGATGCTGGCGAAGGACTCGGTCGCCCGGCGGCTGGAGTCCGACCAGGGCATCAGCTACACGGAGTTCAGCTACCAGCTGCTCCAGGGCATGGACTTCCTGGAGCTCTACCGGCGTCACGGCTGCACCCTCCAGCAGGGCGGCAGCGACCAGTGGGGCAACCTCACGGCGGGTCTCGACCTGATCCACCGCCTGGAGCCGCACGCGAACGTGCACGCGCTGGCGACGCCGCTGATGGTCAAGGCGGACGGGACGAAGTTCGGCAAGTCCGAGAGCGGCGCCGTCTGGCTCGACCCGGAGATGACCACGCCGTACGCGTTCTACCAGTTCTGGCTGAACGTGGACGACCGGGACATCTCGCGGTACATGCGCATCCTCAGCTTCAGGAGCCGCACGGAGCTCGAAGAGCTGGAGAAGCTCACCGAGGAGCGGCCGCAGGCGCGCGCCGCGCAGCGCGCGCTGGCCGAGGAGCTGACGACGCTGGTGCACGGCGCGGAGCAGTGCGCGGCGGTCGTCGCGGCGTCGAAGGCGCTGTTCGGGCAGGGCGAGCTCGCCGGTCTCGACGAGGCGACGCTGGCCGCTTCGCTGTCCGAGCTGCCGCACGCCGAGGTCGCGGAGCTCGGGTCCGTCGTGGACCTCTTCGTGGAGGTGGGCCTCGCGCCGAGCAAGTCCGCCGCCCGCCGCACGGTCAAGGAGGGCGGGGCGTATGTGAACAACGTGAAGGTCGCCGACGAGGACGCCGTACCGGCGTCCGAGGACCTGCTGCACGGCCGCTGGCTCGTGCTGCGGCGCGGGAAGAAGAACCTGGCGGCGATCGAGGTCGCGGCCGGCTGAGGTTACGTGCCAGGAGGCACCCGGGAAACGGCCGGGAGCGTGGATCAGGCCCCGGCCGTTTCCCGTGCCGACTTCGCGCGAGGGCGGGGGGAGCGCTCAGGCCCGACGTCGTGAGCCCTTCATCTTCGCGTAGAGCATGTCGCCGAGTCCGACGATCACCACGGCGCCGATCAGCTGGAACAGGTGCCTGATCCAGTCGATTCCCTTGGTGTCGTCCACGCCGATGCCGGCGGCGACGGCGTTGCCGGCCATGCTGCCGAGGATGCCGCACACGACCGTCAGCCACAGCGGAATCTGCTGCTTGCCCGGGATGATCGCCTTTGCGATCAGACCGAGCACCAGACCCACGATGATCGCCCACAACCAGCTCATGTCGCCTCCTCATCGGCGCGGTGTGCGCATGTGGGCCCAGTCTCGGACGGCCGCCCCTGCGGCGCATGCCGGACGCCGCCACCCGGGCGGCGGCCCCCCTGGGACGGCCGGGTCGGGGACGCCCCGCTCTCGATGGCGGCTGAGCGGCGGCGTACCGTGGAAGGCGTCCGGTGAGCGGACGTCCGGCAGGGAAACGGGTGGTGCGACGTGATGCGGAAGAAGAACGGCCCCGAGGTCTTCCGGATCACCGGGGCCCGGCCGGCCCTCGCCGACGACGTGCGGGGGCGTCAGCGCCGGTATGTGATCTCGATGTCGGTACGGACCCTGTCGGTGATCCTGGCGGCGGTCCTGTGGAACGTGGAGCGGCACGTCGCGATCGTCGCGCTGGCGCTGGGGCTTTTGCTCCCGTACATCGCCGTGGTCATCGCCAACGGCGGTCGGGAGAACGCCTCTTCGCTGCCCTCGGCGCACATTCCGACGCCCGTCCGGCCGGCTCTGGAGAGCCCGCCGGAGCGCTCCGACGGGGAGTCCGCGCCGGAGGTGCGGAGTCCGGGTCGTGAGCAACAGACGCGTGAACAGAGCTGATCCTGTGCGGTCTGCAAAGCTCAATAAAAGCTCAGATCAATCATGAAGTTCCGGTGCACCGCACCCCATGTCGCGTGACATACTTCGTAAGCGCTCCGCATCCCCCGTCGGAGCGACGGACCGACGCCGGGCAGCTCCCCCCGTGGCTGCTCGGCGTCGCCTTTTTGACCTAGGGTTGAGCGCGTGAACTCCCCTGATTCCCTTCTTTTCCCAGGTTCTGCCGACGCCGGCGCCACTGTCTGCTCCGCCAAGGGCTGCCGCTCGGCCGCTGTGTGGGTTCTCGCCTGGAACAACCCGAAGCTGCACACTCCCGAGCGCCGCAAGACGTGGCTGGCGTGCGACGAGCACCGTGAGCACCTCTCCCAGTTCCTCGGTGTACGCGGCTTCCTCAAGGAAGTGGTGACGCTCGCGGAGTGGGAGGGGCGGTCAGCCTCCGATGGCTGACATGGGCCGGTCGGGCTGCAGGAAGGACGGGTCGTCCAGGCCGGAACCCGCCTTCTTGCCCCACATCGCCAGCTTCCACAGCCGGGCGATCTCCTCGTCGGGGGCGCCGGAGCGCAGGGTCCCGCGCAGGTCCGACTCCTCGCGGGCGAACAGGCACGTACGCACCTGACCGTCGGCGGTCAGCCGGGTGCGGTCGCAGGCGCGGCAGAACGGGCGGGTGACCGAGGCGATGACCCCCACGCGGTGCGGGCCGCCGTCGACGACCCAGCGCTCGGCGGGCGCCGAGCCGCGCTCGTCCTCACCCTCGGCGGTGAGCGTGAAGCGCGTGCGCAGGGACTCCAGGATGTCACCGGCGGTGATCATGCCGTCGCGCTTCCAGCCGTGCTGGGCGTCGAGCGGCATCTGCTCGATGAAGCGCATCTCGTAGTCGTTCTCGACGGCCCAGGCCAGCAGGTCGGGGGCCTCGTCGTCGTTGAGCCCGGGCATCAGGACGGCGTTGACCTTGACCGGGGTCAGGCCCGCGTCGCGGGCGGCGGCCATGCCGTCGATGACGTCGTGGTGGCGGTCGCGGCGGGTGAGGGTCTTGAAGACGTCGGGGCGCAGCGTGTCGAGCGAGACGTTGACCCGGTCCAGGCCGGCCGCCTTGAGGGCGGTCGCGGTGCGCTTGAGGCCGATGCCGTTGGTGGTGAGGGACATCTTGGGGCGGGGCGCGAGGGCGGCGCAGCGCTCGACTATGCCGACGAGCCCGGGGCGCAGCAGCGGCTCGCCGCCGGTGAAGCGCACCTCGGTCACTCCGAGGTCGGTGACGGCGATGCCGATCAGCCGGACGATCTCGTCGTCCGTGAGCAGATCGGGCTTCGCGAGCCACTGCAGGCCCTCTTCGGGCATGCAGTACGTACAGCGCAGATTGCAGCGGTCGGTGAGCGAAACACGCAGGTCAGTGGCTACTCGGCCATAAGTGTCGATAAGCATCCTCGGCCCCCTCCCCGATCCGGAAATTCGTCTGTGTCGAACGCTGTCGAGCCTACGCGACGCCACTGACATCACGAGGGGCTCCGATACCACGAGGAGCGGTGCGGCCGCGTCGTACGACTCTACGACGCGGCCGCGGGGGCACAGCTGTGGGAAGGCGCGAAGAGCGACGGCGGGTACGCTCAGTGCGCGCCGATGCCGGTGAGTGACTTGACCTCCAGCTCCGCGTACTTCCCCTTGTCCGGCTCGTCCTTGGACAGTACGGAGCCGAGCCAGCCGAGCAGGAAGCCGAGCGGGATCGAGATGAGCCCCGGGTTCTCCAGCGGGAACAGGGCGAAGTCGACGCCGGGGAACATCGAGCTGGGCTTGCCGGAGACGACCGGTGAGAACAGCACGAGGCCCACCGACGCGGTCAGGCCACCGTAGATCGACCACAGGGCGCCCTGCGTCGTGAACTTCTTCCAGAAGAGGCTGTAGAGGATCGTCGGCAGGTTGGCGGAGGCGGCCACCGCGAAGGCGAGGGCGACCAGTCCGGCGACGTTCAGGTCGCGGGCCATCGCGCCCAGGGCGATGGAGACGACGCCGATGGCCACCGTGGCCCAGCGGGCGGCGCGTACCTCCTCCTTCTCCGTGGCCTTGCCGCGCCGGATGACGTTGGCGTAGATGTCGTGCGCGAACGACGACGAGGACGCCAGGGTGAGGCCCGCGACGACCGCGAGGATGGTCGCGAAGGCCACGGCCGAGATCACGGCGAGCAGGATCGCGCCGCCCGGGGAGTCGGCGCCGCCGCCGATCTCCAGCGCGGCGAGCGGCGCGGCCGTGTTGCCCGCCTTGTTGGAGGCGATGATGTCGCCGGGCTTGAGGAGGGCAGCCGCGCCGAAGCCGAGCACGATGGTCATCAGGTAGAAGGCACCGATGATGCCGATCGCCCAGTTCACCGACTTACGGGCGGCCTTGGCCGTGGGGACGGTGTAGAAGCGGATCAGGATGTGCGGCAGGCCGGCGGTGCCGAGGACCAGGGCGATGCCGAGTGAGATGAAGTCGAGCTTCGAGGTGCCGGTGGCGCCGTACTTGAGGCCCGGCTCCAGGAACGCCGAGCCCTTGCCGCTGTTGGAGGCCGCCGTGCCGAGCAGGTCGGACAGGTTGAAGTCGAACTTCAGCAGGATCAGGAAGGTGATCAGCAGGGTGCCCGCGATGAGCAGGACGGCCTTGACCATCTGGACCCAGGTGGTGCCCTTCATGCCCCCGATCGTGACGTAGACGATCATCAGGATGCCGACGAGGGCGACGATCAGGATCTTGCCGGCGTCGCTGGTGATGCCGAGGAGCAGCGAGACCAGTACGCCGGCTCCCGCCATCTGCGCGAGCAGGTAGAAGATCGAGACCACGATGGTGGAGGTGCCCGCCGCGGTGCGCACGGGGCGCTGGCGCATGCGGTACGCGAGGACGTCGCCCATCGTGTAGCGGCCGGAGTTGCGCAGCGGTTCGGCGACGAGGAGCAGCGCGACGAGCCAGGCGACCAGGAAGCCGATGGAGTAGAGGAAGCCGTCGTATCCGAACAGGGCGATGGCGCCGGCGATGCCGAGGAACGACGCGGCGGACATGTAGTCGCCGGAGATGGCGAGGCCGTTCTGGAAGCCGGTGAACTGGCGGCCGCCGGCGTAGAAGTCGGAGGCGCTCTTGGTCTGGCGGCCCGCCCATACCGTGATGAAGAGGGTGGCGACGACGAAGAGGCCGAACAGGGTGATGATCAGCGGGCGGTGCTCGCTCGCGTCACCGGCGGCGGCGAGCTGGACCGTCGCCGTCGTGGTCAGCGCGGGGCTCATGCGTCGGCCTCCATACGGGACTTGATGGCCTCGGACTTCGGGTCGAGCTGCGTGGCGGCATGACGCGAGTAGAACCAGGCAATGAGGAAGGTGGTGGCGAACTGGGCGATGCCCAGGACGAGCGCCACGTTGATGTTGCCGAAGACCTTGGTGCCCATGAAGCCGCCCGCGTAGTTGGACAGCAGGACGTACAGCAGGTACCAGGCGATGAACGCGATGGTCAGGGGGAAGGCGAAGGACCGGTGGGCGCGGCGCAGTTCGCCGAACTCGGCGCTCTCCTGCACCTCGACGAACTCCTGCGTCGTGTGCCCTGTCCGGATCAGGCCCGTGCCGCCCTCGGGCGGTGGTGCGTCGGTTGCCACGGAATCTCCTCGCGAGGCGGGTGCGGTGGGTGGGGTGGACAAAGTGACCTCACAGGTGGGGGGTGATGGTGCTCGTCCCCCTGACAACGGCACGGATCGCATCGCGTCTCGGTTCGGCATCCGCCATTTCTTTTCCGAACACGTTGATACGAACGCATGATCGGCGCTAGCTTCACTCGTCATGTACCCGCTCATGTGCACCCGCGCAGGGGCGGCTCTCACGGATGATGTGGAGAACCCATGGCTCATCTGGGATCCAGACGGCAGCGCGCACTCGCCCTGCCCGTCGGACTGGCTCTCACGGCTACGCTCGGCTTCCTGCCCGGAGCGGCCGCCTCGGCCGCGCCGCTGGACGGCTCCGACGCCCCGGTGGCGGTCGACACCACCGGTCCCAAGCTGTCGTACGTGGTCAACACCAAGGGTGGCCACGGTACGAGCGCTTCGGTGAAGCGGGCGATCGCCAAGGCCGGCGGCACGGTGGTGAAGGCGTACGACCAGATCGGGGTCATCGTCGTCCACTCGCAGAACCCGGACTTCGGCAAGCAGATACGCAAGGCCAAGGGTGTCGCCTCGGCGGGCGCGACCCGCACCTCCCCGCTCACTCCGGTCGGCATCACGGAGGAAGGCACCACGCAGAAGCTGTCCGCGGCCGGGGCCGCGAAGGCGAAGGCGGCCGCGGCGCCCGGTCAGGAGCCGCTGGAGGCCAACCAGTGGGACATCCGGGCCATCGGCGCGGACCAGGCCGCGAAGGTCAACGACGGCAGCTCGAAGGTCACCGTCGGCGTGATCGACACCGGTGTCGACGACACCCACCCGGACCTGGCGCCGAACTTCTCCAAGTCCCAGTCGGCCAACTGCGTCGGCGGCGTCGCGGACTCCTCGGAGGGCGCCTGGCGCCCGTACACGGACGGCAGTGACCACGGCACGCACGTCGCCGGTACGATCGCCGCTCCGCGCAACGGACTCGGCGTCGCCGGTGTCGCGCCGGGCGTGAAGCTCGCGGGCATCAAGGTGAGCGAGCCGGGCACCAGCCTCTTCTTCACCGAGGCGGTCGTCTGCGGCTTCGTGTGGGCCGCGGAGCACGACATCGACGTGACGAACAACAGCTACTACGTCGACCCGTGGATGTTCAACTGCGAGGACGACCCGGACCAGAAGGCGCTCCTCGACGCCCTGACGCGGGCCACGAAGTACGCGGAGCGCAAGGGCGCCCTGAACGTCGCCGCGGCCGGCAACTCGAACTTCGACCTGTCGGCCGACGAGATCCTCGACGACTCCAGCCCGAACGACAGCACCCCCGGCGACCGGGTCATCGACCCGTCCGAGTGCTTCGACGTCCCGACCCAGCTGCCGGGCGTCATGACGGTCACCGCCACGGGTGACAAGAACGTCAAGTCGTACTACTCCAGCTACGGGTACGGCGTCGCCGACGTCGCGGCCCCCGGCGGCGACAAGTGGCAGATCCCGGCCACGCCGGACGCCAACGGCCGGGTCCTGTCGACCGTCCTCGACGGCGGCTACGGCTACAAGCAGGGCACTTCGATGGCCACCCCGCACGTCGCGGGCGTGGCGGCGCTGCTCAAGAGCGCGCACCCGAAGGCGACTCCCGCGCAGCTTCAGCGCCTGCTGAAGAAGCAGGCCGACAACCCGGGCTGCCCGAGCCACGTCTACGACGCCGCGGGCAACTGGGTCGAGGCCACCACCTGCGAGGGCAGCGACAACTACAACGGCTACTACGGCTCCGGCGTCGTCGACGCGCTCGACGCCGTCAAGAAGTGACCGTCCGAGGCTCCGCCGATCCGCGAACCGGAGATTTCATGACGCCGCACCGCACCCCGAGGTCCCGCCGCACCGTGGCCCTGTCCGCGGGCCTGGCCACCGCCGCCGCATTCGCCTTCCTGCCCGGCACCGCGTCGGCCACCTCGGCCGACGTGCTCGGCGCGAAGGACGCCGCCTCGGCGGTGACCGAGGCGGCGGGCACTCCGCTGAGTTACGTCGTCAACGTACGCCCGGGCAAGGGCAATTGGGCCAAGGTGAAGAAGGCCGTCGGCCGGGCCGGCGGCACGATCGTCCAGGCGTACGACCAGATCGGCGTGATCGTCGTCCACTCGTCGAACGACGCGTTCGCGAAGACGATGCGGGGCGTCAAGGGCGTCCAGTCGGCGGGTGCGACCCGTACGGCGCCGCTGCCCGCCCAGTCGACGAAGGACGTCGGTACGCCGAAGGCGCTCACCGGCGCCCAGGCGGAGGCGGCGTCGGCGGCCGCCGTCGCCGGCGAGGACCCGTTGCAGCCGCTGCAGTGGGACCTGCCCGCCATCAAGGCGGACAAGGCCCACGAGAAGACGCTCGGCAGCCGGAAGGTCACCGTCGCCGTGCTGGACACGGGGGTCGACGACACCCACCCGGACCTCGCGCCGAACTTCGACCGCGAGGCGTCCGTCAACTGCGTGACCGGCAAGCCCGACACGGCGGACGGTGCCTGGCGCCCGTCGGCCGAGGAGAGCCCGCACGGCACGCACGTGGCGGGCGAGATAGCGGCCGCGAAGAACGGTGTCGGCGTCACCGGTGTCGCGCCGGGCGTCAAGGTCTCGGGCATCAAGGTGTCCACGACGGCCGGCTTCTTCTACACCGAGTCGGTGGTCTGCGGCTTCGTGTGGGCGGCCGAGCACGGCGTCGATGTGACGAACAACAGCTACTACACCGACCCGTGGATGTTCAACTGCAAGGACGACCCGGACCAGAAGGCGCTCGTCGACGCCATCGTCCGGGCCTCGCGGTACGCCGAGAGGAAGGGCGCGGTGAACGTCGCTGCGGCCGGGAACTCGAACTACGATCTCGCGGCGGACTCGATCCACGACACGACGAGTCCGAACGACACCACTCCGGTGCCGCGCGACGTCGACCCGGGCGAGTGCCTCGACGCCCCGACGCAGCTGCCGGGCGTCGTGACGGTCGCCTCGACGGGGGCCAAGGGCCTGAAGTCGTCGTTCTCCAACTACGGGCACGGTGTCATCGACATCGCGGCTCCGGGCGGCGACAGCACGGCGTACCAGAAGCCCGCGCCTCCCGCGACGAGCGGTCTGATCCTGGGCCCGGTCCCGGGCGGCAAGTGGGGCTACATGGCGGGTACGTCGATGGCGTCCCCGCACGTCGCCGGGGTGGCGGCGCTCATCAAGAGCACGCACCCGAAGGCCTCGGCGCAGCGGATCAAGTCCCTCCTGGCGAGCCAGGCGGACGCGGTGCCGTGCACCGACCCGTACGACATCAACGGCGACGGCAAGGTCGACGCGGTGTGCGAGGGCGGGAAGAACTACAACGGCTTCTACGGTGTCGGCATCGCCGACGCGCTGGACGCCGTGACCAAGAAGAAGTAGACAGCACCGCAGGTGAGCGGGCCGCCCGGATTCCTTCCGGGCGGCCCGTTCCCGTGGGCCCGGGTGTCACGGCTTGACGAGCACCTTGAGCGCGGTGCGCTCGTCCATCGCCCGGTAGCCCTCGGGCACGCCGTCGAGGCCGACGGTGACGTCGAAGACCGGCGACGGGTCGACCGTCCCGTCCAGGACGTCCGGCAGCAGCTCCGGTATGTACGCGCGCACCGGCGCCACTCCCCCGCGCAGCGCGATGTTGCGGTCGAACAGCACGCTCAGGTCGAGTCCGGTGCCGCTGCCGTGCGGGACGCCGACGTAACCGATGGCGCCGCCGTCGCGGGCGATCCCGACGGCGGTGCGCATCGACTGCTCGGTGCCGACGGCCTCGATGACGGCGTGCGCGCCCTGCCCGCCGGTGAGTTCGCGTACGGCCTCGACGGCCGCCTCGCCGCGCGCGGCGACGATGTCGGTGGCGCCGAAGGTCTTGGCGATGTCGGTACGCGCCCGGTGGCGGCCCAGCGCGATGATCCGCTCGGCTCCGAGCCGCCGGGCGGCCAGCACCCCGCACAGCCCGACCGCGCCGTCACCGACGACCGCGACCGTCGAGCCGCGCCGCACGCCGGCGCCGACGGCGGCGTGGTGTCCGGTGCCCAGCACGTCGGAGAGGGCGAGGAGGCCGGTCAGGAGCCGGTCGTCGGAGACGGCGGCGGGCGGGAGCTTGACCAGCGTGCCGTCGGCGAAGGGCACCCGCACGGCTTCGCCCTGTCCGCCGTCGGAGCCGACGGTGCCCCAGAAGCCGCCCCGGGGGCAGGAGGTGTGGAGCCCCTCGGCGCAGTACTCGCACGTGCCGTCGGACCACACGAAGGGCGCGACGACGAGATCACCGGGCGCGAACCCGGCCACCTGGGACCCGGCCTCCTCCACGACGCCGAGGAACTCGTGCCCGATGCGCTGGCCGGGCTGCCGGGCGGATTCGCCCCGGTAGGCCCACAGGTCGCTGCCGCAGATGCAGGCGCGCAGTACGCGGACGACCACGTCGGTGGGCTCCTGGACCCGGGGATCCGGCACCTCCTCCACGCGGATGTCGTGCGGGGCGTGGATGACGGTGGCGCGCATGGGTGGATCCTCGATGCTCAGACGGTGGTACGCCCTTCACCGTACGCCGCGGAGCCGACTGGGGCGTCCGGCCGCCCCAGCACGCCCTTGACCAGCAGGTACTGCGCCGCGAGGTAGGTCAGCATGATCCAGAAGTCGGGGGCGGGGAGCTGGGGCCACCCGGCCACGCCGGTGGCGATGAGGGTGTCGGAGAGCAGGAACAGCGCGCCGCCGAGTCCGGCGTGCGCGCCCAGGCCGCTCGCGCGCAGCGCCATGGCCGTGAGCAGCAGGCTGTAGCCGGCGACCGGGACGCGCAGGTCCGCGGGGAGGTCGGGCCACAGGAGGGCGACCGTGGTCAGGAGCGCGACGGCGTATCCGGCGCCGAGGAGCCAGGACGTACGGCTGCCTCGGAACAGCACAAGGTAGCAGACGTGTCCGGCGGCGAAGGAGCCCATGCCGACGAGGAACGCCCACTCGGCGTCGGCGAGCAGGAACACGTCGCCGCCCCAGCCGAAGAGCAGCGCCGCGATCAGCGGCCTCGGGGCGCCGCTCAGGGCCGCGTACGCCGCGAGCAGCGGCATCAGCAGCGGCTTGGCGGCCAGGTGGCCCGCGTCGGCCCCGGCGACGAGCGAGCCGAGGTCGGCGAGCGCCGCGACGGCGAAGGCGGCGAGGAGCCGGCGGGCCCACGCGGCGCGCCGGTCGCCGGTAGCGGCGGCCCCGGCGGCGGCGGCCGCGCTCACGCGGTCTGTCCGGCGGCGGCTTCCTGCGGCTGCCCGGTCACCGGGGGCCGCACCGGGCGCGGCTGCCAGCCGGGCCCGCGGAAGATCCGGCCGGCGCGCTCGCGCCAGGTGGTGGCGGCGCGTACGTCGCGGGCGATGGCGGCGTACTCGTGGGTGGCGACGCGCAGGGGGTTGTAGGTCTCGATGTTCTTGGTGAGGCCGTAGACGGGCCGCTCGGTCTCGGCCGCGAAGGAGCGGAAGAGCCGGTCCCAGACGATCAGGATGCCGCCGAAGTTCCGGTCGAGGTAGCCGCCCTGGGAGGCGTGGTGGACGCGGTGGTGGGAGGGCGTGTTCAGGACGTACTCGAAGGGGCGCGGCAGCTTGCCGACCCGCTCGGTGTGCACCCAGAACTGGTAGACGAGGTTCGCGGAGGAGCAGAACGCGAGCGCCGCCGGGTGCACGCCGCAGGCGATCAGCGGCAGGTAGAACGGCCAGACGGTGAGGCTCGTCCAGGGCTGGCGCAGGGCGGTGGTGAGGTTGAACCTGCGGCTGGAGTGGTGGACGACGTGGCAGGCCCACAGGATGCGGATGACGTGGTGGCCGCGGTGGGACCAGTAGTAGAAGAAGTCCTGCGCGAGCAGCATCAGCGGGATCGTCCACCACAGGAGGGGGACGCGGGCGGGCGTCAGCTCGTACACCGCCATGTAGATCGCGACGATCGGGATCTTCCAGAGGAAGTCGAACGCGATGCTGCCGAGCCCCATGCTGACGCTGGTCACGGCGTCCTTGGCCTCGTACCCCGCGGCGTCTTCGTCGGGATGGAGGCGGTAGCTCACGATTTCGAGCACGGTGAGCAGGACGAAGGCGGGTATCGACCACAGCACGACATCGGGCAGGTTCGGCATGCCCGCACGATAGAGGCGCAGGTGGGCACTCGACTAGGGGTTGTTACCGACAAGTATGTGAGACTGCCTGTCAGCGCGGTGTACGACGCGTCTCCGCACCCCCGTGGACCCGCTAGACCCCCGCCGCCCCCAGCAGCGACCCCGCCCCGTACGTCACCGCCATCGCCAGTGCCCCGCCCGCCATGTTCCGCCCCACCGCCGGCCGGGGCGGCGCCGCGCCGAGGCGGGCGCTGCTCCAGCCGGTCAGGGCCAGGGCGAACAGGACCGAGACGACCGTGACCGCGAGCCGCCAGGACGGGGGCGGCAGGGTCATCGCCAGGAGCGGCAGCAGTGCGCCCACGGTGAAGGCGACGAAGCTGGCGGCCGCCGCGTGCCAGGGGTTGGTGAGGTCCTCGGGGTCGATGCCGAGCTCCACGCGCGCGTGGGCGCGCAGCGCGTCGCGTGCGGTCAGCTGTTGGGCGGCTTCGCGGGCCACGTCGCCGGACAGGCCGCGCGCGGCCAGGAGTGCGGTCAGTTCGGCCAGTTCCGCCTCCGGTTCCTCGCGCAGCTCCCGCTTCTCCTGGGCCAGCGCGGCCTCCTCCGCGTCGCGTTGCGTCGAGACCGACACGTACTCCCCCGCCGCCATCGACATCGACCCCGCCAGCAGCCCGGCGAGGCCCGCTGTCAGGAGCGCGGAGCGGTCGTCGGTCGCCCCGGCGACACCGACGACGATGCCGGCGGTCGAGACGATGCCGTCGTTGGCCCCGAGCACCCCGGCGCGCAGCCAGTTCAGGCGCGAGCCGAGGGCTCCCCCGTGGGCTTCGTCATGCGTCTGATCGCTCACCCGGGGAGGTTCTCACCCGTGCCGTCACCAGACGCGTACCGACCCGCCCGGCGCGAAGGCCGGGCTCGTCGCGTCGGGCGGGATCCGCGCGGGCGGGAGCGGCTCGGCGATCTCCGCCACCAGCGGGCCGGCCTTCGCCGCGAGCGGGTCCAGGAAGGCGAGGTCGAAGCCGTACACGCGGGCCGCGTTCCCGCCCGCCATGGCGGCGACCTCCTCGCGCGGCAGGCCGGCGTACGCGATCCGCAGGCCCTCGCGGGAGTACGGCGCCGTACCTTCGTCGTGGGGGTAGTCGCTGCCCCACATGATCTTGTCGAGGCCGATGCGGTCGCGCAGCGGCACCTCGTGCGGGCGCATGAAGCTGGCGCCGACGTAGCAGTTGTCGCGCCAGACCTCGCTCGGGCTGCTGCCCATGGAGCCCGCCAGGCCCGCGCCGAACTTCGACTCGGCGGTCGACGCGCGGGTCGCCGCCGCCACCAGACGGGCGTGGTAGTAGTCCAGCATGTCGATCACGCCGGGAATCCAGCCCGAGCCCTGTTCGGTGAGGACCAGTCTCAGGCCGGGGTGCCGGCGGAACGCCCCGCCGAACATCAGGTGCCACAGGGCCCGGTGCGAGAACCATGTGGTCTCCACCATGAAGACGGCGCGCGCGGCCGGTTCGTCGCCCAGTGGCGGCGACGCCGACCCGCCGTGGTGGTTCACGGGCACGTCCAGCTCCGCGCAGACGGCCCAGATCGGGTCGTACGTCCGCGAGTAGAGCTCGGGCACGCCCGAACCCGGTGGGGCGCCGGGCAGCAGAATGCCCCCGGTGAGGCCGGCCGCCTGGGTGCGGCGGATCTCCCGTACCGCCTCGTCCACGTCGTTGAGGAGGATCTGTGCGACGCCCGCCCGCCGCCCCGGCGCCGCGTCGCAGAAGTCCGCGAGCCAGCGGTTGTGGGCCCGCAGGCCCGCCCAGCGCTGCTCGTACTCCGCCTTCGACGGCGCGGGGGCCATGAGGGAGGCGCTGGGGAAGAACGGCGGGATGGTGTTCGGGAAGACGACCTCCGCGACGATGCCGTCCGCCTCCAGCTCGGCGAGGCGGCGGGCGGAGTTCCAGTTGCGGTCGGCGGTGTCGGCGAGGAGGTCCTCGTAGGGATTGACGTACGTCGCCGCCCAGGCGTCGAAGTCGTCGTGGTGGCGCTTGTCCAAGTACGGCTTGTAGTCGACGAGATCGGCGCCCGCGTGACAGTCGGCGGAGATGACGGTGTAGCGGTCCCCGGTCACGGCGAGACCCCCAGCGCCGGGAAGTCGTGGCCGGTCAGCCAGTGCCGGCCCACCTCGCGCGACCTCGCCCACGACGCCTCGACCGCCAGCTGGTCGTCCGGCTGGCCCAGCTCCGCCGGCGTCGGGCCGACGCGCCGCGCCAGCGGGGCGAGCTTCGCCGTGTCGAAGCCGAAGACCTCGGCGGCGGCCAGGCCGAGGATGCGGCGGGTCTCGGTGACGGGGATGTCGTGGAAGGTGCGCTTCAGCCAGGCGCGCGTGTCCGGCCAGGTGCCCTCGGGGTGCGGGAAGTCGCTGCCCCACAGGATGTTGTCGACGCCGATCTCGTAGCGCTGGGCGAGTTCGCGGCGCTTGGTGTTGGTGGCGCAGACGAAGACCTGCCGGTCCAGGTACTCGCTCGGCGGCCGCTTGAGTTCCGCGAAGGGGGACAGCTTCTTGCCGCCGTGCGCGCCCAGGTAGAGGCGGTCCATGAACCACAGCTGGTTCGGCAGCCACCAGCAGCCGGACTCCGCGACGCCGAACCTCAGCCCGGGGTGGCGCTCGAAGGCACCCGACCACAGCAGGAACCACAGCGGCCTGGCCGGCCACCACGTGACCTCGGAGACGTAGATGCCCAGGTGGTCGCCGTACTCGTGGCGGGGCGCGGCCCCCGAGTGGGTCACCACCGGCATCCGGGTCTCGGCCGCCGCCGCCCACACCGGGTCGTAACGGCGGTCGTGGTACGGGGCCTTGTCGACCCACATCGAGGGGATCATCAGCGCGCCGAGCCCGGACTGCCTGGCCCGGTGGATCTCGGCGACGACCTCGTCCACCTCGCCGGTGACGGGCAGGAGCGCCACGCCGCAGTGCCGTTCGGGGTGCTCCGCCACGAACTCCGCGAGCCACCGGTTGTGGGCCCGCGCGCCCGCCATGCCCAGGCGCGGGTCCTGGTCGCCGGAGAGGCCGAGGCCGACGCCGAAGGGCGCGGCGGTCCCGCTGTCGACGGCGTCTGCGTCGGGGAAGACCACCTCGGCGGCCACCCCGTCGCCGTCGAGCTCCTTGAGGCGCTGCGCCGTGTCCCAGCCGCCGCGCAGCCCCTCCTCGTTGTCCTCGAACCACTTGGCGGCGAACGCCTCGTTGCGTACGCCGAGGCGTGTCATCTCCTCGCGGCGGGCGTCGCGCTGCCCGAGGAAGTCGTCGAAGTCGCGGTGGAAGGCGCTGTCCAGGTAGGGCCGGTACCGCTCGGTCGGCAGACCGGCGTGGCAGTCGGAGGAGATGATCAGGTACGGGTCGCTTGGTTCCGTCATCGCGTGTCCTCCCTCGGTGGGGCCTCAGTCGAGAATGAAGTGCTCCAGGTACGACGGCTCGGAGCGGTCGAGCATCGACCGCGCCCGCGCCCGGATCTGCCGGTCGCTGTGCTCGCTCGCCGGCAGCATCCAGAACCGGTCCGCCTCTATCCCGTCCACCACGGTCTCGGCCACGTCCTCGACCGGCGTGAACTCGATGGCGTGCCCCGCATCCCTCATCGCCGTCTCCCACTGCCCGAGGCTGCGGTAGGGCGTCCTGCGGGGCCGTTCCTTGGCGTAGCGCGAGGGCCGGTTGCGGTGCGACTCCCACAGCCCGGTGCGCAGCATGTGCGGTCCGGGGAAGAGCACCGACGCGCTCACGGGAACGCCCTCCGCCCGCAGATGGGCGTACAGCGACTCGGTCATCGTCACAACGGCCGCCTTGGTGACGGCGTACACGGACGCGGTCGGCAGCGGAGCGATCCCGCCGTCGCCCGACGACGTGTTGACGACGTGCCCGGGTCCGCCGTCAGCGATCATCCGGGGAACGAACGCCTGGATGCCGTGGAAGACGCCCCAGACATTCACCGCGAACGCCCACTTCCAGTCGTTCACCTCGTGCTCCCACATGCGGCCCTCCGCGCCGGAGCCGACCCCCGCGTTGTTGCACAGCACGTGCACCGCCCCGAAGGTGTCGTACGCCGCGTCCGCGAGGGCGGTGACGAACTCCCGCTCGCTGACGTCCACGACGTGCGCGAGCACCCGCGCCCCCTCGGTCCGGAGTCCGCAGGCGGCCTTCTCCAGGGCTCCTTCCTCCACATCGGCCAGTACGACCTTGAGACCGCCGGCCGCGAACCGGCGGGCCATCGCGAGCCCGATGCCGCTCGCCGCGCCCGTGACGACGGCGACGTGTCCCTCCCGCAGCCGCATCAGACGCTCCCCTCCGGCGGGCCGTCGAGGATCTGCAGCGGGTCGTCGTAGCGCTGGTGGATGTACGGCAACAGGGCCCGCGCACTCACCCGCTCCACGACGCGCCCCTTCTGGTCGGTGGTCTTCTCGCCGAGGGTGATCTCCACAACGCGGCGCACGGGCAGATCCGCCACGGGGTCGTACATCGACTCGCGCAGCACCACGTCCCCGGTGATCCGCTCCAGCCGGCGCACCTTCTCGGTGCGGACGCAGTGCACGAGGACCGGGTCGGCGTCGAAGCCCCGGCCGTCCACCGCCGGCAGGAACTTGTAGTAGAAGTCCGTCTTCTGCGACGGTTTGGGCAGCGGCAGCGGCCCGTCCACCGCGCCCCGCACCTCGACGAAGGCGATGCCGTGCCGGGCCAGCGCCGCGCGGACGACCAGGCCGTCGCGGTCGACGCTCGCCTCGCCGAGCTTCTTCGGCTCGCCGAAGACCTCGCGGCCCGCGGTCAGGGCCCGTTCGTGGGTCATCGGCATGACGAGCGGGTACCAGCCGGCGACGCCGTCGTGGACGGCGGCGACCGCCACCGAGCCGGCGCCCAGCGGGTAGCCGGGCAGCTCGACCCGGCTGATGTTCGCCCGTACGAGCGGCCGCTCGGCGGGTTTGAGGGGCGGCGGCAGTACGGCCGCCACCGCGTCCGGGTCGCTCTCCCAGACGGCCACCACGCCGGTGGACCAGATGTCGGGGAGTCGGGAGACGGACCCGCGCGCCGCCGCGATCTCGGCTTCGGTCCGCGCGCCGTACCGTACGCGTGCCATGTCGTACCGCCCTTCGTCGGGAGGAGAGCCTGTAACACTGTTACACCGGTGCCGATGAAGGTGAAAGAGCCGTGCGCGTACGGGATTCGGAGGCTCCATGCCAGGCAGCACACGCGCCCCGGGAGGCGGTACGGGACCACGCGGCCCGCGCACCGCGCTGACCCGCGAGGAGGTCCTCGACGCGGCCGCGTCCCTCGTCAAGCGGCACGGTCCGGCGGCGCTGACCATGCGCGGGCTCGCCGCCGCGCTCGGCACCGCGGTCACCTCCATCTACTGGCACGTCGGCAACCGCGAGTCGCTCCTCGACGCCCTCGTCGAGCGGACCGTTCGGGAGATGGGCGCCGTCCGCCCGGCCGGCCGCACCCCGGCCGCCCGCATCGTGTCCGTCGCGCGCGGCCTGCGGCGCGAGCTGCGCGAGCGCCCCCACCTGATCGCGATGGTCCACGAACGCGGGCTCACCGAGCGGATGTTCCTGCCCGCCCAGCAGGCCCTCGTCCACGAGGTGCACGCGGCCGGCCTGCGCGGGGCGAAGGCCGCCGAGGCCGTACGGGCGGTCCAGTACCAGGTCGTCGGGTACGTTCTCGTCGAGCGCAACCGCGAACGCGCCCCCGCGCAGCGGCCGGGCGAGGAGGAACTGTGGGACGCCCGGAGCGCGGAGCACGATCCGGCGCTGGCGCGGGCCCTGGCCCGGCCCGCCGATCCCGAACGTCTCTTCGTCAACTCCGTGCGGGCTCTGGTGGACGGTCTGCTCACCCGGGCGGGCGGGGCTGTCAGTGGGGGCCCGTATCCTCAGTGACCATGCTCGAAGACCAATCGACAGCAGCGCCGTGGCCGACCGCCTACCCGAAGGGGTACGCGGTCGTCGACGTGGAGACCACCGGGCTCGCGCGCGACGACCGGATAATCTCCGCCGCCGTCTACCGGCTGGACTACCGGGGGGACGTCGAGGACCACTGGTACACGCTCGTCAACCCGCAGCGCGACCCCGGTCCCGTCTGGATCCACGGCCTGACGAGCGATGTGCTGACGGGCGCCCCGCTCTTCCCGGACATCGCCGCCGAGTTCTCCGAGCGGCTCGACGGCCGGGTGCTCGTCGCGCACAACGCGATGTTCGACTGGTCGATGATCGCCCGGGAGTACGCACGGGCCGCCCGCGCCGCGCCCGTTCAGCAGCGGCTGTGCACCATCGCGCTCTCCAAGGAGCTGCGCCTGCCGCTGCCCAACCACAAGCTGGAGTCGCTGGCCGCGCATTTCGGCGTCGTACAGCAACGCGCGCACCACGCCCTCGACGACGCGCGCGTGCTGGCGGAGGCGTTCCGTCCGAGTCTGCACGCGGCGGCGCGGGACGGCGTGCGGCTGCCGTTGCTCGAATGCCTTCCGCTCACCGAGTGGTCGGACTCGCCGGCGCCGCCCCGGGTGGGCCGTCAGGCGTCGTACCAGGGCGGGGGCATGGGCAGCTGGCGTCCGTCGCGCAAGCGCCCGGCGTGCCCGTACCCGAACCCCGGGCGGTACGAACCGGGCAAACTGCTCAAGCAGGGCATGCGGGTGGCGTTCTCCGGCGACACGTCCGTGGACCGCGAGCTGCTGGAGGACCGCGCGATCGAGGCGGGCCTGCACATCGCGACGAGTGTGTCGCGGCTCACCAGTCTGCTCGTCACCAACGACCCCGACTCGGCCACCTCCAAGACCGTCAAGGCCAAGTCCTTCGGCACCCCCGTGGTCGACGAGGCCGCCTTCACGCAACTGCTGCGGGACGTCACCCCCGCCGGCTGAGACGGGGACGGTCCGTCCCGGCAGACGGGTGATTGGCGCGCGACTCGCCCGCCGCCCACTCGCCCTGCCGCCGCCCGCCGTCCCACCCTGTGGCGCATGGCACGTTGCGAGGTTTGCGGAAACGACTACGGCATGTCCTTCGAGGTGCACGCGCAGGGCGCGGTGCACGTCTTCGACTGCTTCTCCTGCGCCATCCACCGGATGGCGCCCATCTGCGAGCACTGCCGGGTGCAGATCCTGGGCCAGGGCGTCGAGGTGGACGGCCACTGGTACTGCGGCGCCCACTGCTCACGCGCGGAAGGGAAGGTGGGCATCGTCGACCGGGTCTGAACGCCACGCGGCCGCGTACACCGGCCCGCCCCGGCGGGAGACCCACCCGCCGGGGACCACCGCGCGCCAGGTAACGTCAAGGACGTGTACCGCTTCCTGTTGTCCCGGCAGTGGGTGATCCTCACCCTCCTGATGCTCGTCCTCATCCCCACGATGGTCGAGCTGGGCTTCTGGCAGCTGCACCGGCACGAGCACCGGGTCGCGCAGAACGCGCTGATCTCCGGAAACCTCCGTGCGAAGCCCCTGGCCGTCGGCGACATCACCTCCCCCGGACACACCGTCCCACGCGACGACTACTGGCGCCGGGTGACCGCCACCGGCACTTACGACACCGCGCACGAGGTCGTCGTACGCCGCAGGACCGACGCCGACGACCAGGTCGGCTTCCACGTCCTCACCCCGCTGGTCATGGACGACGGCCGCACCGTCCTCGTCAACCGGGGCTGGGTCCCGTTCGGCGCCGACCAGCAGGCGTACCCGAAGGTCCCGGCCGCCCCCGGGGGCGAAGTCACCGTCACCGGACGGCTCAAGGCCGACGAGACGACGGCGGGCAGCGGCATCAAGGACCTCAGCGGTCTGCCGCCCCGGCAGGTCATGCTGATCAACAGCGAGCAGCAGGCGAAGGCCCTCGGGCGCCCCGTCCTCGGCGGCTACATCGAGCAGACGGAACCCGTCCCGGCCGGCCCGAAGCCGCAGCTCGTGCCCGATCCCGACGCCGATTCGATCGGCCCCCACATGGCGTACGCCGTGCAGTGGTGGCTGTTCGCCGCCGCGGTGCCGGTCGGCTGGGTCGTCCTCGTACGCCGCGAACTGCGCGACCGCGCCGCGGGAGCCTCCGACGAGGCGCCGGCCGAGCCGGCCACCGCCGACGCCTGAGCCCAGGTCACCGCGCCGCCGCACCGGCCGCTTAATGCCGCACGCGCGCGGGAACACGAGTTCTCGTGACCCAACGCATCGAGGACTACGCGCTCATCGGGGACCTGCAGACTGCCGCACTGGTCGGCAAGGACGGTTCCATCGACTGGCTCTGCCTGCCCCGCTTCGACTCCGCGGCGTGCTTCGCCGCACTGCTCGGCGACGAGGACAACGGCCACTGGCGCGTGGCCCCGGCCGGCGCGGGCGCCTGTGCGCGGCGCGCGTACCGCGACGACACCCTCGTCCTGGACACGATCTGGGAGACCCGCTCGGGCTCGGTCAAGGTCACCGACTTCATGCCGCAGCGCGACGAGGCGCCCGATGTCGTACGGATCGTGGAGGGCCTGTCGGGCGAGGTGACGATGCGCTCCACGCTGCGGCTGCGCTTCGACTACGGCAACGTCGTGCCGTGGATGCGCCGCACGAGCGGGCACCGGGTCGCCGTCGCGGGCCCGGACGCCGTGTGGCTGCGCGCCGAACCGGCGGACCGGGTGAAGAGCTGGGGCCAGCAGTACACCACCTACTCGTCGTTCACCGTCGCCGAGGGGGAAAAGGTGGCATTCGTCCTGACCTGGCACCCGTCGCACGAGCCGGAGCCGCCCCGCACCGACCCGTTCGAGGGACTGGAGCACAGCCTCCAGGACTGGCGGGAGTGGGCCTCCCAGTGCCGGTACGACGGCCCGTACCGCGAGGCCGTGCTGCGCTCGCTCATCACCCTGAAGGCGCTCACCCACGCGCCGACCGGAGGAATCGTCGCGGCCCCCACCACCTCGCTGCCGGAGGAGATCGGCGGCGTACGCAACTGGGACTACCGCTACTGCTGGCTCCGCGACTCCACCCTCACCCTCGGCGCGCTCGTCGCGGCCGGCTACATCGACGAGGCCGCTGCCTGGCGCGACTGGCTGCTGCGGGCGGTCGCGGGCGACCCGGCCGACCTCCAGATCATGTACGGCATCTCCGGCGAGCGCCGACTGCCCGAAACGGAACTGCCGTGGCTGAAGGGGTACGAGGGGTCCGCTCCCGTCCGTACCGGCAACGCGGCCGTCAAGCAGCTCCAGCTCGACGTGTACGGAGAGGTGATCGACTCCCTCTACATGGCCAGGGCGTGGGGCCTGCGTCCCAAACCGCACGCGTGGAACCTCCAGCTGAGCCTCCTCGGCTTCCTGGAGTCCAACTGGCGCGAGCCGGACGAGGGCCTGTGGGAGGTCAGGGGGCCCCGCAGGCACTTCGTCCACTCGAAGGTGATGGCGTGGGTCGCCGCCGACCGCGCCGTACGCGCCCTGGAGGAAGACCCGACCCTGCACGGCGACGCGGACCGGTGGCGGGTGATGCGCGACGAGGTGCACCGGGAGGTCTGCGAGAAGGGGTACGACCCGGAGCGCAACACCTTCACGCAGTACTACGGCTCCCAGGAGCTCGACGCCGCCACGCTCCTCATCCCCCGGGTGGGCTTCCTGCCGCCGGACGATCCACGGGTCGTGGGGACGGTGGAGGCGGTACGGGCCGAGCTGAGCCACGGCGGCTTCATCCGCCGCTACAGCACGGACGGCCTCACCGTCGACGGTCTGCCCGGCGACGAGGGCACCTTCCTCGCCTGCTCGTTCTGGCTGGTCGACGCGCTGCGGATGACGGGGCGGGTGAAGGAGGCCCGGGAGCTCTTCGAGCGGCTGCTCACCCTGCGCAGCGACGTCGGGCTGCTCGCCGAGGAGTACGACCCGGCCTCCGGGCGGCAGCTGGGGAACTTCCCCCAGGCATTCAGTCATATCGGACTCGTGGTGTCGGCTCTCGCCCTCGACGGAGGAGGGGAGGAGGCGGCAGGATGGGCGCATGGATCTTGAACTGAAGGACCGGGTGTACGTCGTGACCGGGGCCAGCCGCGGGCTCGGCTTCGCCTCGGCGCGCCAGTTGACGGCGGACGGCGCGAAGGTCGTGCTGAGCGGCCGGGACGAGAAGGCGGTGGCGGACGCGGCCGCCGAGCTCGGGCCGAACGCGATCGGCGTCGCCGCCGACAACGCCGATCCGGCGTCGGCCGAGCGCCTGATCGCCGCCGCCCGGGCGCACTTCGGGCGATTCGACGGCATCCTCGTCAGCGTCGGCGGCCCCGCGCCGGGCGTGGCGGCCGAGAACACGGACGAGCAGTGGCAGGCGGCCTTCGACGCCGTCTTCCTCGGAGCGGTACGCCTGGCCCGCGCGGCGGCGGCGGAGCTCTCCGAGGGCGGCGTGATCGGCTTCGTCCTCTCCGGCTCGGTCCACGAACCGATCCACGGCCTCACCATCTCCAACGGCCTGCGGCCGGGTCTGGCCGGCTTCGCGAAGTCGCTCTCCGACGACCTCGGCCCGCGCGGGATCCGGGTGGTGGGCCTGCTGCCGGCCCGGATCGACACGGACCGGGTGCGTCAGCTGGACGCACTGTCCGGCGACGCCGAGGCGGCGCGCCAGGCCAACGAGTCGAACATCCCGCTGCGGCGCTACGGCAGGCCGGAGGAGTTCGGCAAGGCCGCGGCGTTCCTGCTGTCCCCGGCGGCGTCGTACCTGACCGGTGTCATGCTGCCGGTGGACGGCGGCGCGCGCCACGGCTTCTGATCCCCCGTACGCCCGGCCGGGCCGGGAGGCCGTCGTACGGTCGGTGCGCGGCGCACGCGCCCGCTCGTGCCGCCCGTCGGCCGCCGGCCTCCCGTCCGGACCTCGCGACGGAACCGGCATCGTCCGAGGGCGAGTCCGGCCCGTCGCGCGACCGAGGACACCGGCCGCTCCGGAGGCGGGGAGCCCACGGACGCGGCGGGCCGACGGCCTAACTGACCCGCCGTGCCCCGTGCTTGACCTCCCGCAGGCGGACCTCCGCCGGAAGGGAGTCCAGCGCCGCCGAGTCCCGCGCGTGGGCCAGCGGTCCTCGGGTGAACCCGTCCAGCGTCTCGGCCGGCTCGGCGTGGGGTGCGAGAAGCATCGCCACACGCGCCCGGGGGGTGCCCCGCCGGCCGGTCAGCGACACGTGCGCCCGCTCCACGCCGTCCAGCGTCTGCGCCTCTTCCGCCAGCACGTTCTCCAGGGCCCGCCCTCTGAGCACCGCCCCCTCGCCGTCACGGCTGTCGACCAGCACTTCGGCGAGCCGGTGCCGGCGCAGCTGGGCGAACAGCCACCACAACACGAGCAGGACCAGCACGGCGAGGACGGCGATGACCACCGGCCACCACCACCCCGAGTCCCGCCACCGCGTACGGTCCGCCTCGCTGAGCAGCACGTCGTCCCGCCCGCCGAACGGCCACCACGACGGTACGGACATCCCCAGCCCGGTGGCGAGCACCCCGCCGCCGACGGCGAGCAGCACCAGACCCACCAGGCCCAGCAGGACACGGTTCACCTTCTTGGGCATCGTCGCCTCACCCCTTCCTGGCCGGGCGGCCCACCCGCACGGACAGACGCGGCGGCGCGGCAAGGCCGAGCTGCCGGACGGCGGCGGCGAGCACCGTGTCCAGATCCGCCCGGACGTCGTCGAGTGCGCGGAAGTGGGACTCGGCCCGCACCCGCACCTTTGAGCGCCCCACCGCCACCCGCACGGACTGCACGCCGGACACCTCCATGGCCCGGTCGCGCAGCATCATCGCGGCGGCCCGCCGGTCGAGCCCGGCCCGTACGTCGGCCGACGTACGCCGCATCGGCAGGATCGCGCGCAGCCCGGGGGTGAGGGCGAAGAGCAGCAGCCACAGCCCGAGCGCCGCCGCGACGCCCGCGCCGACGAGCGTCCACACGTCGTCCAGGGGCCGTGTCGCGAGGCCGTCCGCCAGCTCGCGCCGCCACCGCATGGCGGGGTGCCCCGCCCGTACCGCCGCGACGTCGTACAGCAGCAGGCCGACGCAGCCGAGCACCACGAGGGCGACCAGCGCGGCCGGCACCCTGCGGGCGGACCAGAAGCGGCCGGCCCTGCCGCCGCCGTCCTCCTTCCGGAGGGTCGGCACCGCGTCGTGCGCGGAGGCGGGACCGGCGGCGTCCAGCTCGCGTTCGATGAGGGGAAGCCGCTGGGTGCGGCCGCTGTCGTCGTTGTCGGGTTCGCTCACCGGATCCTCCCCCGCTTCGCACCCGGCGCCTGGGCCGAGTGCAGCCGCTCGACGTGGACCGCCACCTCGGACACTTCCATTCCGGCCAGCGAACCGACGCCCCGGGCGACCTCCCGGCGTACCGCACCGCACTGGGCGCCGATGTCGGAGGGGTAGCCGAGCTCCAGCACGACCCGGACGCGCGCCCTGTCGTGATGCACGGTCACCGTCGCGTGCGGCGCCTTACCGCCCTCCGGCACCTTCCCGAGCGCCTCGCGCGCCTTCTGCGCGGCGATCTTCGCGACGACCCGGTCGGCGATCCGGGTCGCGCCGCGCTCGGCGGCCTCGACCTGACCGGCGGCCATCGGCGTGGTCACCTCGGCCGGCCGCCGCGCTCACCGGCGCGGAAGAAGTCACCCGGTTCGAGGTCGCCGTCGGCGAACTTGCCCACCACGAAGCCGATCGCGCCCAAGGCCGCCACCAGCAGAAATGCTCCGAACCCGCCGAAGTATCCGGCGAACCCGAGCGCCATACCGGCCACAAGGCCGACCACCGCCATGCTCATCGTGCTGCTCCCTCTACTGGAGACGTGGTTCCGGCTCGTCCTCTTCCTCGTCGGGCAGCTTCACGTCGCTGACCGCGATGTTGACCTCGACGACTTCGAGGCCCGTCATGCGTTCCACGGCAGACACGACGTTGCCCCGGACCGCGCGGGCGACGTCGGCGATCGCTACGCCGTACTCGACGACGATCTCCAGGTCGAGCGCCGTCTGCACCTCGCCGACCTCGGCCTTGACGCCCCGGCTGACCGACTTCGCGCCACCCGGCACCCGGTCCCGGACGGCTCCGAACGTGCGGGAGAGTCCACCGCCCATGGCGTGCACGCCGACCACGTCGCGCGCCGCGAGACCGGCGATCTTCTCGACCACCCCGTCGGCGATCGTCGTCCGGCCGCGGGAGGAAGGATCGCCGCCACCCCGCTTCGTCATGGAGGTCTTCTTCGCCTCCTCACCGGGCGACCCTTTGTCGGGGTTGTCCGGCCGGTTTCGCTGCGTGGTCTCAGTCATATCCGTTCGTCCCTTTCCGGGCGGTACTGGACTCCCTTGCCCACATTAGGTCCGGTTGCCCGTTCTCGCGCCGGGGATGCGGCAGGCTGGTGGAATGGCACCTGACGGATTGACCCGGGCAGTACGGCGACGACTGGGCCTGGGCAGACTGCTGCCCCTGGGCGAGGCGTCCGACGGCGCGTGGCTCGCGGAGAAGGCCGCGAGCCCGGTTCTGCGGGAGGCGGTGGCGGGCATCACCGGCGTGAGCGTGGGGGCGCTGCGCATCGGGCTAGCCGACCCGGACACGGCCGCCGAACCGGCTGTTCCGCCCCCTCCTGGCGCTCTGCCGCCCGGGCCGCTGCGCGTCGTCGCGGACCTGACGGCCACGGCGGGCGGCGAGCCGCTGCCGCACCGGGCGGAGCGGCTGCGCATCGCGTTGCGGGAGGCCGCCTCGGCCCGGCTGGGGCTCGTGGTCACGGCAGTGGATCTGCGGGTGACGGATCTGGTGGAGGCGGGCGAGGAGCCCGTCGCCG
Organism: Streptomyces chryseus; assembly: GCF_014650755.1. Classification (GTDB taxonomy): domain Bacteria; phylum Actinomycetota; class Actinomycetes; order Streptomycetales; family Streptomycetaceae; genus Streptomyces; species Streptomyces chryseus. The sequence goes on from NZ_BMVO01000001.1 coordinate 49,440, forward strand.
CCGCTCGCCCGGACGGGGGAACCGGCGACGTGCCCGAGGACGTCGGCTCCGGCGGCGGACAGGACGAGGCATGGGACGCCGGGCCGCAGCGGCCGGAGGAGGACGGCGGGGCCGACCGGGCCGCCGCCGCCGCGACGGCCGCCGCGGCCGTCCCCGGCGTGGCCCGGCTGACCGGCGTGCTCGGCGCGCCGGTCCACCTCGACGACGGCCATGTGCGGATCGAGCTGGCGACGGCGGCGGGGCACCGGGCGCTGGCGGTAGCCGTGGCCGTGCGCAGGGCGGTCGCGGCGTCCCAGGGCGGCCCGACCACGGTGGCCGTCCTGGTGACCGAGGTGGAGTGATCCGGCCGGCGCGGGCGTGCGCACCGGCCGGGCGACGGCCGGCGCGGGCGTGCGACGCACCGGCCGGGCGACGGTCGCCGTGGGTCAGTCGCCCAGGCCCGCGAGGTCGCGGAGCCGGCGGGCCTGCGCGGCGCGCTCCGCGACCCGCTGGTCCTCGTAGGTGCGCGCGGACGCGCCCTGGAGCAGCGCCTTGGTCTCGATCACCGCGTCGCGCGGCGCCGCCAGCAGGGCGCCCGCCAGGTCCCGTACCGCCCCGTCCAGTTCTTCGGCGGGCACGACAAGGTTGGCGAGGCCGACACGCTCGGCCTCCGCCGCGTGGACGAAGCGCCCGGTGGCGCAGATCTCCAGCGCACGCGCGTAACCGACGAGGCTGGTCAGCGGGTGCGTACCGGTGAGGTCGGGGACGAGACCCAGGCTGGTCTCGCGCATGGCGAACTGCACGTCCTCGGCGACGACCCGCAGGTCGCAGGCGAGGGCGAGCTGGAATCCGGCGCCGATGGCATGGCCCTGTACGGCGGCGATGGTGACGAGGTCGCTGCGCCGCCACCAGGTGAATGCCTCCTGGTACTCGGCGATGACCGCGTCGAGGTCTTCGTCGGAGCCGCGTGCGAGGTCAAGGAAGGAGGGCTCACCGTCGAAGCCCTCGGGGCTGAACGCCTGCCGGTCCAGGCCGGCGGAGAAGGACTTGCCCTCGCCGCGCAGCACCACGACCCGCACGTCGCCAGGCAGAGACCGTCCGGCTTCCGTCAACGCCCGCCACAGAGCGGGAGACTGGGCGTTGCGCTTTGCCGCATTGGTCAGGGTCACCGTGGCAACGGCGTCCTCGACGGTGAGTCGTACGCCGTCCTTGTCGAGCACAGAGTCGAGCGAAGCCATGTGGCGCCTCCGGTCCGGGTGGCAGTCGTGCGGTCATTAAGTGACTGCACAGTAACCACCCGGGCGATCCTGCGATCGACCGGGTGGCCACCGCCCAAAAACCGATGGGCCGGGCCCGCCCGAGGCGGTCAGGCCGTAGTGGCCTTCTTGCCTCGTGTCGCCCCGCCGCGTCCCCGCAGCGTGACGCCGGACTCGCTGAGCATCCGGTGTACGAATCCATAGGAGCGGCCGGTCTCTTCGGCCAACGCCCGGATGCTCGCACCGGAGTCGTACTTCTTCTTCAGGTCTGCCGCGAGCTTGTCGCGCGCGGCGCCGGTTACCCGGCTGCCCTTCTTCAGAGTCTCGGCCACCCGTGCCTCCTCAAGGAAGTGCGCTCTGGACTCTCATGATCACCCCTTCCCGGCTTCCTGGCCACCCATTCGGCAAGGTCCGTACAACAACGTTTGCCGCGGGGGAACCGCCCGCCGCGCTCCCTGTGCGCGGCCTGGGGGATCTCACGTCGCGCGTGCGCACGAGACGGGCGGGGAATGGCCAGGTCAGCACGGGTAAACGATCAGCGGAAAGCGAAGGGCCCGCCCCACGGGGGCGGGCCGCGACCCGGTGCATGACACGCCGGAGTACGAGAGCGACTCACTCAGATGAAGGATCACCCGTGAGCCGAATGATCCAGCGCGAGTGGATCAGCCCGGGTCCGGGACCCGGTCAGGCCAGCGCGACGAGGTCCTTGTAGTCCGGGCCCCACAGGTCCTCCACGCCGTCGGGCAGCAGGATGATCCGCTCGGGCTCCAGCGCGTCGACCGCTCCCTCGTCGTGCGTGACGAGGATGACCGCGCCCTTGTACGTGCGCAGGGCGCCGAGGATCTCCTCGCGGCTGGCCGGGTCGAGGTTGTTCGTGGGCTCGTCGAGGAGCAGCACGTTGGCGGACGAGACGACCAGGGTCGCCAGCGCCAGACGGGTCTTCTCACCGCCGGACAGGACGCCGGCCGGCTTGTCGACGTCGTCACCGGTGAAGAGGAACGAGCCGAGCGTCTTGCGGACCGCGACCAGGTCGAGGTCGGGCGCCGCCGAGCGCATGTTCTCCAGGACCGAGCGCTCCGGGTCGAGGGTCTCGTGCTCCTGGGCGTAGTAGCCGAGCTTGAGGCCGTGGCCCGGGATGACCTCGCCGGTGTCGGGCTTCTCGGCGCCGCCGAGGAGGCGCAGCAGGGTCGTCTTGCCCGCGCCGTTGAGGCCGAGGATGACGACGCGCGAGCCCTTGTCGATGGCCAGGTTGACGTCGGTGAAGATCTCCAGCGAGCCGTACGACTTGGACAGGCCCTCCGCCATCAGCGGGGTCTTGCCGCAGGGCGCGGGGTCCGGGAAGCGCAGTTTGGCGACCTTGTCGGACACGCGTACCGCTTCGAGGCCGGACAGCAGCCGCTCGGCGCGCTTGGCCATGTTCTGCGCGGCGACCGTCTTGGTGGCCTTGGCGCGCATCTTGTCGGCCTGCGAGTTGAGGGCCGACGCCTTCTTCTCGGCGTTCTGGCGCTCGCGCTTGCGGCGCTTCTCGTCGGCCTCGCGCTGCTGCTGGTAGAGCTTCCAGCCCATGTTGTAGACGTCGATCGCGGAGCGGTTGGCGTCCAGGTAGAAGACCTTGTTGACGACCGTCTCGACGAGGTCGACATCGTGGGAGATCACGATGAAGCCGCCGCGGTAGGTCTTCAGGTAGTCCCGGAGCCAGACGATCGAGTCCGCGTCGAGGTGGTTGGTCGGCTCGTCGAGGAGCAGGGTGTCGGCGTCCGAGAAGAGGATGCGGGCCAGCTCGACGCGGCGGCGCTGACCTCCGGAGAGGGTGTGCAGGGGCTGGCCGAGCACGCGGTCGGGCAGGCCGAGCGCGGCGGCGATGGTGGCGGCCTCGGCCTCCGCGGCGTAACCGCCCTTGGTGAGGAACTCCGTCTCCAGGCGCTCGTACTTCTTCATCGCCTTCTCGCGGGTGGCGCCCTGTCCGTTCGACATGCGCTCCTCGTTCTCGCGCATCTTGCGCAGGACCGAGTCGAGGTCGCGGGCGGACAGGATGCGGTCGCGGGCGAGGACGTCGAGGTCGCCGGTGCGCGGGTCCTGCGGGAGGTAGCCGACTTCGCCGGAGCGGGTGATGGTGCCGCCGGCCGGGGTGCCCTCGCCGGCGAGGCACTTGGTGAGGGTCGTCTTGCCCGCTCCGTTGCGGCCGACGAGGCCGATGCGGTCGCCCTTGGCGATGCGGAAGGAAGCGGACTCGATGAGGAGGCGGGCGCCGGCGCGCAGCTCGATGCCGGAGGCGGTGATCAAGGGAAAACTCCAGGGCGGTATGGACGGCGGAAGGGAACGGGCGGAGAGCTTCTTCGACGCCGTCTAATGCACAAGGAGAGTTGCCATAGACCCAGTCTAACGGTCGCCCGCAACTACTTTTCTGGCGCGGGCGTTGTCGCCCGGCGGGGCGTTGCGCAGGGGTGTGCGGTGGGGCACGATCCGGCCGAGATCGTCGACGGCGACGATCTCGGCGGTCCAGGAGGCCCCGGCGCCGCAGGGCTGGGCGACCAGCAGGGCGCCGCCGGTGCGGGCCGTGCGGCGGGCGTCGAAGGCGCAGCCGGGTTCGGCGGGCAGCACCCAGCGCAGGTCGCCGTCGCGCGTGCGGTACGCCGCGATGCGCTGCGGGGTGACGACGGCGAGCATCCGGGCGGCGGGGTCGAGGGCCTGCAGCACCCCGGCGGCGCGGGCCGGTCCGCCGGCCGCGAGCCAGCGCGAGAGGCCGGGGACGGCGCGGTGCCAGTGGACGGTGCGGCCGGTGGTGCGGGCGGTGTCGGTGACCAGGCCGTCGCTCCACAGCGCGAAGGCGTGGCCGGGCGCGGGCCGCACGGCGAGGGGGCGGCTCCCGGCGCGGGTGTGCGTCCAGTGCCGACGCCCGCCGGCCCCGTCGTACGCCTCGACCGCCCCGCCCCTGATCCGCAGGGCGGGGTCGGGGCGGGCGGCCGGTGCGTGGGTGGTGAGCCGGTCGCCGTACGGGGCGCTTCTGGCCTGGTGGGCCGCGGTGGCCAGGGGCAGGGCGAGGGCGGCGGCGACGAGGGCGATGCCGATGCGGCGGCGCGGGGCGCCGGGGGCGCGCGGGGGTGGTGCGCCGGTCGGGGTGCGGGGCTCCGCGCGGCCGCGGGTGCCACCGGCCGCCGCGGCCGTTGACGTGCTGGCAGTCACGATCCCCCCTTGCGGCGCCGCCCATCGATCAAGGACAGAACGTAGCGGCGGGTCCCCGGGGCGGGGGGCCGGGCCCGGTCGACACGGCGGGGCGGGGCGGCCGCGTCCCCCGTTCGGCCGCGCGCGCCCGTCGGGAGTCGCGTTGTCAGTGGCCGGTGGAACACTGAGAGGCACGTCACATGCGACGTGTGCGACCCACGCGCCGGCCGCGCGGGACGAGACGAGAGGACGAGGTGATCGGCATGGCCGCTGCACCGAGCATCTACCCGACGGTTCTGTACAAGGACGCCAAGGCCGCCATCCGGCTGCTCAAGGACGCCTTCGGCTTCCGCGAAGTGGCGGTCTACGAGAGCGAGGGCGGTTACGTCGAGCACGCCGAGCTGGCGCACGGCAACGGGGCGGTGATGGTGGGCTCGCACGGCCGGGAGGGCGTCTTCGCCCAGGCGATGGCGAACGGCGGGCCCGTGGGTGTGTACGTGGTGGTCGACGACGTGGACGCGCACCACGCGCGCGCGGTGGAGCACGGCGTGGAGATCCTGATGCCGCCGACCGACCAGGACTACGGCTCCCGGGACTACATGGCCCGGGACCACGAGGGCAACATCTGGAGCTTCGGCACGTACGCCCCGGCGATCGGGGGCTGACCCGGCGGGGCACGGCGCCGGGCACCGGGGAGGGCCGTGGGGCCTGCGGGCCCGGGGCTGCCGGGTTGCGCCTGCCCCGAGCCGCCGCCGGGGCTACACGCCGCCCGTGTGGACCTGGAAGGCGGCCCTGCGGACCGCCTTCGCCAGGGCCGGGTCCGGGTGGGCCGCCGCCAGTGCCACCAGGACCTGGACGGTGCGCGGGTGGCCGATCGCCTGCACTTCCTCCAGGAGCGCCGGCACGGTGGACTGCACGGCGGCGTCCAGGTGGCGTACGAGCAGCTGCGTCTCGCCGTGGTCCGCGACGGCGGCGGCGGTGTCCACCCACAGCCACGTGGACTCCTCGCGGGTGAGGACCTCGTGGGCGTCCTCGGGGTCGGCGCCCTCGTACTCCGCCAGCCACAGCAGGGCGTAGGGGCGCAGCGAGCTGTCGTCGGCCGCCGCCCGTACGCCGGACTCGGCCGGGGCGCCGACCACCCGCAGCGCGTCGAAGGCCAGTCCGCGCAGCAGCGCGTCCTCGCCGCGGGCGGCTTCGAGCAGCTCGGTGACGGCGCTGGAGACGGTGCGGGCGGCGAGCCAGGCGCGGTACTCGGCGCGGGCGGGACCGGGCGTCAGGCGGGCGCAGCCGCGCAGCATGTCCTCGGCGGACCGCTCGATGTTCCCCGCCGGGCTCTGCGCGGCGACGCAGATCTGTTCGAGCTTGACCCACACCGCCCAGTTGCCGAGGGCGGTGAGCGTGGCGAGTCCCGGGCGGAGGGTCAGCGCGCCGACGGCGGCCTGTCCCGCCAGGGCCCAGTCGAGGAGGAGCGGGAGAGGGGCGGCGGGCACGGGGGGCTGGGCGGCCGCCGGGTCGGGCTGTGGGCCGTACGGGACCTCGCAGCGTTCCTCGCGCAGTTCGGCGACGCGCTGTTCGAGCAGGTCGAGCAGCGCCGGCACCTGTACGGGACCGGCCGAGAGCTGGAGGAGGGAGAGCACCTGGGGGACGGCTTCCACGACCTCGGCGACGGCGGTCGCGGCGATGCCGTCGGGCGCGGGGTGGACGATCGACCACGCGTCGAAGAGCGCGACCCAGCCGCGCAGGACGGCCGCGTCGTCACGGTCCCAGGCGCTCAGCCGCCAGCCGGGCCGGGTGCGGTCGCCGTGGAGTTCGATCAGGCCGGCGAGTCTGGCTCTGTCCCAGGCCGCGCGGACCTGGGGCGGTGTCAGGCCGAGTTCCGCCGACGCCTGTTGGACGGCCGCGGCGGACAACGCGCCGTCCCGGCCGGGCTCGACCCGGGACGCCGCGCCGCGCGGCGACGGGGAGGCCCAGCGCGCGACCCGTACGGCGTCGGCGAGCACGGCCCTGGCCTGACGGGCCAGTTCCGCGGGGGGCGGGGTGCCCTCGGGGGGCCTCGGGGCCGGGCGGGTACGCCGGTGCGTCACGCCCTGGGGTCCGCCCTGAGAGGTCAGGGGGAGGGCAGCGGCGAGGGGTCGCGGGCGGACAAGTCGGAGCCTGGAGTCGCGCGGGGTACGGGACGTCACGGAGAGCAGTCTCTCCGCTCACGCCCCGAAAGCCCAAACGGAATCGAACTTGCCGTTCGTGGACGCCGTCTGGCCGGATCCTTTCCCCGCCGGACGGGTCGGACATCCCGGGCGGCGGCGGGGCTCCGGGCTACATCAAAGGAGTCAGGAACCGGCGCAGAGCCTCTTCGTACACGGCCGGAGAGGCGTTCCACATGGCCGCGTGCGGGGCGTGCGGGGTGGGCTGGAGGACGACCAGGCCGGGGAGCCGCCCGGCCAGTTCCCGCGAGGGCTGCCACGGGGCCACGGTGTCGTCCGGGCCGTGGAAGACGAGCGTGGGCACCCGCAGTCCGCCGGGGCCGGCCGCTTCGCCGAGGCGGTCGCCGTGCACCCCGGTGCGGCCCTGCACGGCCCGCACGGCGAGCGGGAGCAGCGCGCGGGGGGTGCGCCGGGCGACGGCCAGGGCCCGCACCGTGGCCTCCCAGTCCAGCACCGGGGAGTCGAGCACGAGGCCGCTGATCCGGTCGCGCAGGGGGGAGCGCACGGCGGCGTGCACGGCCATGGCCCCGCCGGTGGACCAGCCGTACAGGATGACGCGCTCGGCGCCGCCGCGCACGGCGTGCCGGATGGCGGCGTCCACGTCGCGCCACTCCGAGTCGCCGAGGTGCCCCAGTCCGCCCTGCGGCCTGGGGGCGCCGTCGTCTCCCCGGTAGGAGAGGCCGAGGACGGGGAGGTGCTGGGTCCGCAGGAAGGGCATCAGGTTCATGGTGTGGGCCCGTGTGGTGCCCAGGCCGTGGACGGCGATGATCCAGGTGCCGCGGGCGCCCGGCAGGAACCAGGCGGGCAGGGCGCCGAGTTCGCCGGGGACGTCCACGTCGGTGTGGTCGATGCCCAGTGCGGAGCGCGGGTCGCCGACGTACAGCTGGGGGGTGAGCCGGACGCGGGTGCCGGCGCCCAGCGCGCCGTGGGTGACGCGTACCAGGCGGCGTACGACGGTGTCGGCGCTGTGCCGCGCGTCCGCGACGACGGGGCCGACGACCGCGTGCACGCCGGGGCCCTCGATGCCGTACGTACCGGGGCGCAGGGACGCCAGGCAGCGGGTCAGGGTGATCCGGCCCGGACCGGTGCCGTGCACGGTGAGCCGGGGGTCGGCGGGCAGCGGCCGGCCGGCCGACGCCCTGAGGGCGGCGTCGCCGGCGTAGCGGCCGATCGCGACTGCCGCCGCGCCGGCGCCGAGGAGTGTGGTGACGGCCGCTGCCGTCGCTGTAGCCGGGCGCACCGCTCCAGTGTCCGGGTCAGGGGGGCGCGAGGCCAGTGGGCGGGGCCGGACGGCTTTCGTGTCGGGGTGTCAGGCGCGCCGGCCGTAGCCGCGCAGTTTCTCCGCCACTTCGCCCAGCTGCTCCTCGGAGAGCAGCGACGGCTCGCGGCCCGGCACCGCGCTCGCGGTGAGCCAGAGCCTGCACATCCATTCCAGTTGCGCGGTGCGGTCGTAGGCCTGGTCGAGCGTGTCCCCGTAGGTCACGGTGCCGTGGTTCCGGAGCAGGCAGCCCGAGCGGTCGCGCAGGGCCGCGAGCACGTGGTCGGCCAACTCGCGCGAGCCGTAGGTGGCGTACGGGGCGGTGCGGACGGGGCCGCCGAGGGCCGCGGCCATGTAGTGCACCAGGGGCAGCTCGGGCACGAGGGTGGAGACGGCGGTGGCGTGCACGGCGTGGGTGTGGACGACGGCCGAGGCCGGTGTGGCGCGGTAGATCGCGAGGTGCATCGGGAGCTCGCTGGTGGGGGTGAGCGTGCCGAGCACCTGCCGGCCTTCGAGGTCCACGGCGACGGCGTCCCGCGCTTCCAGCCGGTCGTACGGGACTCCGCTCGGGGTGACGAGCACGAGCCCGCCGACGCGTACCGAGACGTTGCCCGAGGTGCCGACCACCAGCCCCTCGCGTACGGTCCTGCGGGCCGTGGCCACCAGGTCGTGCCAGGGCTGTTCGATCGTCGCGGGGAGCCGCTCATCCATGTCGGTCATGCGCAGATCCTGCCAAGCGGACGCGCGAGGTGACCAGGATCTCTTCTGCGGACCCCGGACCCGGCCGAAGCGGTCCATGCGGACGCACAGCCCCCTGGAATGGCCGGTCCGGGGCCCCGGGCGCCACAAGCGGAATGCCGGCGAGCCGCTTCGGGTCACCACACCGCCCGACCCAGTTCACCTTCCGTTCACTCAGGTTGCCTACGTTCCACAAGCCACTGACGTCAAACGATTGCCTGGGTAAATGGAACACATCACCTTGCTGCTCGCGATTGTGATCGTGACAGCTCTAGTGTTCGATTTCACGAACGGTTTCCACGACACCGCGAACGCGATGGCGACCACCATCTCGACCGGCGCTCTGAAGCCCAAGACGGCGGTGACCATGTCCGCCGTGCTCAACCTGGTCGGCGCGTTCCTGTCCGTGGAGGTCGCCAAGACGATCTCCGGGGGACTCGTCAATGAGAGCGGCATCACCGTTGAAGTGATCTTCGCGGCGCTGGTCGGCGCCATCCTCTGGAACCTGCTGACGTGGCTGATCGGCCTGCCGTCCAGTTCCTCCCACGCACTCTTCGGCGGCCTCATCGGCGCCACCCTGATGTCCGTCGGCGCCTCCGGCGTCAACGGCGACGTCGTCGTCACCAAGGTCCTGCTGCCCGCGATCGCCGCGCCCCTCGTGGCCGGTCTCGCCGCGCTGCTGGCCACCCGGCTGACGTACAAGCTCGCCGGCAAGGCCGACGAGAAGGCCACCGCCAAGGGCTACCGGGCCGGTCAGATCGCCTCCGCCGGCCTCGTCTCGCTCGCCCACGGCACCAACGACGCGCAGAAGACGATGGGTGTCATCACCCTCGCCCTGGTCACCGGCAACGTCATCGCCCCCGGCTCGAACCCCCCGATGTGGGTCATCGTGTCCGCCGGTGTCGCCATCGCGCTCGGTACGTACCTGGGCGGCTGGCGCATCATCCGCACCATGGGCAAGGGCCTCACCGACCTGCGTCCCCCGCAGGGCTTCGCGGCCCAGACCAGCGCCGCGACGGTCATCCTGGCCTCCTCGCACCTGGGCTTCTCGCTCTCCACCACCCAGTCCTGCTCCGGCGCCGTCATGGGCGCGGGCCTCGGCCGCAAGGGCGGCGTGGTCCGCTGGTCCACCGCCACCCGGATGTTCGTCGCCTGGGGCCTGACGCTCCCGGCCGCGGGTCTGGTCGCCGCCGCCGCCGAGTTCCTCACCGGCCAGGGCACCTGGGGCATCGTCGCGGTCGGCGTGCTGCTGGTCGGCGGATCGGCCTTCATCTGGGCGCTGTCGCGCCGCAAGCCGGTCGACCACACCAACGTCACCGACGACGAGATCGGCGAGCCCGCCGGTGTGGTCACCACCGCGATGGCGGCCATCAGCGTGCCGCCCACGGCCGGTGCCCTCGCCGCCGAGGACTTCAAGACCACCATCCCGGCCCCGGCCGGCAGCTCCGCCGAGCCGGCCAGCCCGGCCGCGGTGTAAGGACAGGGACACAGCAGTATGAAGATCGACTGGGCAGCTCTCGGCTCCGTATTCGGCGTGAGCCTCGTGGTCACCGTCGCACTGGTGGGCCTGTTCACCCTCGGCATCGTGGGCCTCTCCAAGCAGGAGAGCGCCTCGGCACAGGGCGGCGGCTCCGCCGTCCTCGCCCGCACCGGCGCGTACGCCTGCTTCGCGCTGTGCGCGGCGGCCGTGTCGTACGGGATCTACCTGATCGTCGTCTGACGCGCCGCCCGAACCCGGGCGAACCACCACAGAGACCGCCCCGCCGCCGGCCCTTCACAGCCGGCGGCGGGGCGGTCTCTGTGTGCCTCAGCACACTCTCCCGTCGCAGGTCAACGGCAAGTTGACGGCGTTCGCGCAGCGTGGTGGACTTCCCCGAGCCGAATACGGCGGCAGGAGAGGAAGCCCGGTGCGAAACCGGCGCGGTCCCGCCACTGTGACCGGGGAACACGAGGTCCCCGGAAGCCAGGAACTCTCACCGCCGGTCACGTCGAACCAGGGCGCGGACCCTGAGTGAGGACATACCGCCATGCCTGGCTGCCGTTCCGTCATACCTGAGCGTTTGCGTACCCGCGTACTTCGAGGCGCATCGGCCTGCTGAGCCATGCGTGCCGATCGCATCTTCGCGTACGGCGCCACCGCCGGCCTGATCGGCGACCTCGTTCTCGGCGATCCTCGCCGCGGGCATCCGGTCGCCGCCTTCGGGCGGGCGGCGGGCGCCGTCGAGTCCCTGCTGTGGCGTGACCACCGCGGGTGGGGCGCGGTGCACACCCTGGTGTGCGCCGGAGGCGCCGCCGCGGCCGCCGCGCTCGTCTCCCGCGCCGTACGCCGCTCCCCCGCCGCCGCCGTCGCCCTGACCGCCGCCGCCACCTGGGCCGTCGTCGGCGGTACGTCGCTGGGGCGCGAGGCCCGGGCCGTGGGCGGCGCCCTGGAGGCCGGTGACGTCGACGTCGCCCGCGAACGCCTCCCCCACCTGTGCGGACGCGACCCGCAGTCCCTGGACGAGCAGCAGATCGCCCGCGCCGTCGTCGAGTCCGTCGCCGAGAACACCTCGGACGCGGTCGTCGGCGCGCTGGTGTGGGGCGCGGTGGGCGGGGTGCCGGGGCTTGTGGCCTTCCGCGCGATCAACACGCTCGACGCCATGGTGGGGCACAGATCGGCCAGACACCTGCGCTACGGCTGGGCCTCGGCCCGCCTCGACGACGTGGCCGGCTGGCCCGGCGCGCGGCTGACCGCCGCGCTCGCGGTCTTCGCGGGCGGCGACCCGCGCGGCGCGGTGCGGGCCTGGCGCGCGGACGCGTCCAAGCACCCGAGCCCCAACGCGGGCCCTGTGGAGGCCGCCTTCGCGGGCGCCCTCGGCGTGCGGCTCGGCGGGACGCTCTCCTACGCGGGCCGGGTCGAGCACCGGCCCGTGCTCAACGCCGCGGGCCGGCCCGTCGGCGTACCGGACATCGAGCGGGCGGTGCGGCTCTCGCGCCGCGTCGGGGCGCTCGCGCTGGCGGCGGCCGTCGGGGGACGGCCGGCGCTCGGTGCGCTGCGGCGCGGCGCTCGCCGAGTCGTACGTACACGAAAGGGACACGCATGAGCGGTGCACTGGGAGGCGGTCTGCTCGTCGCGGGGACCACGTCCGACGCGGGCAAGAGTGTGGTGACGGCCGGGATCTGCCGGTGGCTGGTGCGCCGGGGAGTGAAGGTCGCGCCGTTCAAGGCGCAGAACATGTCGCTGAACTCGTTCGTGACGCGCGAGGGCGCGGAGATCGGACGGGCGCAGGCCATGCAGGCGCAGGCGGCGCGGGTGGAGCCGACGGCGCTGATGAATCCCGTGCTGCTCAAGCCGGGCAGTGACCGCAGCAGCCAGGTGGTGCTGATGGGCAGGCCGGTGGGCGAGATGAGTGCGCGCGGCTACCACGGTGGGCGTCAGGAGGCTCTGCTCGGGACCGTGACGGACTGTCTGCGGGAGTTGCGGGGCACGTATGACGCCGTGATCTGTGAGGGGGCGGGCAGTCCGGCCGAGATCAATCTGCGGCGTACCGACATCGTGAACATGGGCATCGCGCGGGCCGCCCGCTTCCCGGTGGTCGTCGTCGGCGACATCGACCGGGGCGGGGTCTTCGCGTCCTTCTTCGGTACGACCGCGCTGCTGAGCCGGGAGGACCAGGAGTTGGTGGCCGGCTACCTGGTCAACAAGTTCCGCGGCGACGTCTCGCTGCTCGAACCCGGGCTCGACATGCTGGAGGGGCTGACGGGCCGTCGCACGTACGGGGTGCTGCCCTTCGCACACGGTCTGGGCATCGACGAGGAGGACGGGCTGCGGGTGTCGCTGCGGGGCGCCGTACGGGAGTCGGTCGTCGCGCCGCCGGTCGGGCAGGACGTGCTGCGGGTCGCCGTGTGCGCGGTGCCGCTGATGTCCAACTTCACGGACGTGGACGCGCTGGCCGCCGAACCGGGCGTGGTCGTGCGGTTCGTGGACCGGGCCGAGGAGCTCGTGGACGCCGATCTCGTCATCGTGCCGGGCACGCGCGGGACCGTGAAGGCCCTGGAGTGGCTGCGCGAGCGGGGGCTCGCCGCCGCGCTGGCGCGGCGGGCGGCGGAAGGCCGTCCCGTGCTCGGCATCTGCGGCGGCTTCCAGCTGCTGGGCGAACGCGTCGAGGACGACGTCGAGTCGAAGGCCGGGACCGTGGACGGGCTCGGGCTGCTGCCGGTGCGCGTGCGGTTCGCCGTGGAGAAGACGCTGGCGCGGCCCGTCGGGACCGCTCTGGGCGAGCCCGTGGCGGGGTACGAGATCCACCACGGGGTCGCCGAAGTGCTGGGCGGCGATCCCTTTCTGGACGGCTGCCGGGCCGGTTCCGTCTGGGGCACCCACTGGCACGGTTCGCTGGAGAGCGACGCGTTCCGGCGCGCCTTCCTGCGCGAGGTGGCCGCCGCCGCGGGCCGCCGCTTCGTACCGGCGCCGGACACCTCGTTCGAGGCGCTGCGCGAGGAGCAGCTCGACCGCCTCGGCGACCTGATCGAAGAACACGCGGACACGGACGCGCTGCTGCGGCTCATCGAGTCGGGCGCGCCCTCAGGACTTCCCTTCATCGCACCTGGAGCGCCCGCATGAGCACTGAGCCCCCTGAGAACACCGAGAGCACCGAGCACACCGTGCTGTTGCTGTCCACCGCCGACACCGACCTGCTGGCGGCCCGCGCCTCCGGCGCCCCGTACCGGATCGGCAACCCGACCCGTATCGACGCGGCGACCGGGCTGCCGGCGCTGATCGAGGGCGCGTCCGTCGCCGTCGTGCGGCTGCTCGGCGGCAAGCGCGCCTGGGAGGACGGGCTCGCCGTCCTGAAGGCGTCCGGGATACCGACCGTCCTGCTGGGCGGCGAGACCGTGCCCGACGCGGAGCTGATGGCCGAGTCGTCCGTACCGGCCGGTGTCGTCGCGGAGGCACTGCGCTACCTCGTCGAGGGCGGGCCGGGGAACCTCGTCGAGCTGGCCAGGTTCCTGTCCGACACCGTGCTGCTCACGGGTGTGGGATTCGCGGAGCCGCAGAAGATGCCCGAGTGGGGCGTCCACGGCACGCGCGCGTACGACGCGGACCGCCCGACGGTCGGCGTGCTCTTCTACCGCGCCCACGAGCTGTCCGGGAACACGTCCTTCGTCGACGTACTGTGCGAGCGGATCGAAGCGCAGGGCGCCAACGCCCTTCCCGTGTACTGCGGTTCGCTGCGCAGCGCCGACCCCGAGCTGTACCGGGAGCTGGGCAAGGCCGACGCGCTGATCGCCACGGTCCTCGCGGCGGGCGGCACGCGCGCGAGCGACGCCTCGGCGGGCGGGGACGACGAGGCGTGGGACATCGGGGCGCTCGCTGACCTCGACGTACCCGTGCTGCAGGGGCTGTGCCTCACGTCGTCGCGCGCCACCTGGGAGGCGTCCGACGCGGCGCTGTCGCCGATGGACGCGGCGATGCAGGTCGCCATCCCCGAGTTCGACGGGCGGCTGATCACCGTCCCGTTCTCCTTCAAGGAGCAGGGCGAGGGCGACGTCCCGGTGTACGTCGCCGATCCCGAGCGCGCCTCGCGGGTGGCCGGTATCGCCGTACGGCACGCCCGGCTGGCGCACAAGCCGAACAAGGACAAGCGCCTCGCGCTCGTCTTCACGGCGTACCCGACGAAGCACTCGCGCGTCGGCAACGCGGTGGGCCTCGACACCCCCGCCTCCGCGATCCGGGTGCTCGACGCCCTGCGCGACGCGGGCTACGGCGTGGAGAGCCATCCCGACAACGGCGACGAGCTCATCCACCGGCTCATCAACGCCGGTGGCCACGACGTGGAGTGGCTGACCGAGGAGCAGCTGGCGGCGGCGCCCGCGCGCGTACCGCTCGCGGACTACCAGGCTTGGTTCGACAAGCTGGAGCCGGAACTGCGCGACGGCATGCTGGAGCACTGGGGCGAGGCGCCCGGTCAGCTGTACGTCGACGGGGACGAGATCGTGCTGGCGTCGCTCCAGTTCGGCAACGTCGTCGTCATGATCCAGCCACCGCGCGGCTTCGGGGAGAACCCGATCGCGATCTACCACGACCCGGACATGCCGCCGTCGCACCACTACATGGCGGCGTACCGCTGGCTGGAGAACAGCTTCGGCGCGGACGCGATCGTGCACATGGGCAAGCACGGCACGATGGAGTGGCTGCCGGGCAAGGGTCTCGGCCTGTCGGCGGGCTGCGGGCCGGACGCCGTACTGGGCGAGCTGCCGCTGATCTACCCGTTCATCGTCAACGACCCCGGTGAGGGCACGCAGGCCAAGCGGCGCGGGCACGCCACGGTCGTGGACCACCTGGTGCCGCCGATGGCGCGTGCGGACACGTACGGCGACCTGGCGAAGCTGGAGCAACTGCTGGACGAGTACGCGCTGGTGAGCGACCTCGACCCGGCGAAGGCGCCCGCCGTACGGGCGCAGATCTGGACGCTGGTGACCGCGGCGCAGCTCCACCACGACCTGCATCTCGACGAGCAGCCGGACGACGACGACTTCGACGAGTTCGTCATGCACATCGACGGCTACCTGTGCGAGATCAAGGACGTGCAGATCCGCGACGGGCTGCACATCCTGGGCGGCGGTCCGGAGGCCGAGGCGCGGGTGAACCTGGTTCTGGCCGTGCTGCGCGCCTCGCAGGTGTGGGGCGGTAAGGCCAACGCCCTGCCGGGGCTTCGCGCCTGCCTGGCCGAGCACTTCGGGCTGGTCGAGAAGGAGCTGCTGGGCGAGCCGGGCGCACCGGTGAAGGTGGCGGACGGGCTGACGGCGCTGGTCGACGGTCCGGCCCGTACCGGCGCGGACGCGATCGACCTGCTGGAGCAGCTGGGCCGGCGGCTCGCGGAGGGCATGGAGGAGCGGCGCTGGGACACGGCCGAGGCGGCCGGTCTGGTGACCGAGGTCCTGGGCGTCGAGCTGCCGGACGCGGTGGCCGTGCTGCGGTTCGCGTGCGACGAGGTCGTGCCGAGGCTGGCCCGTACGACGGACGAGATCGGCAACATCCTGCACGCGCTGGACGGCGGTTACGTACCAGCCGGGCCTTCGGGGTCGCCGACGCGCGGCCTGGTCAACGTCCTGCCGACCGGGCGCAACTTCTACTCCGTCGACCCCAAGGCGATCCCGTCGCGGCTGTCGTGGGAGGTCGGGCAGGCGCTCGCCGACTCGCTGGTGGCCCGGTACCTGACGGACACCGGCGACTACCCGAAGTCGGTCGGCCTGACCGTCTGGGGCACGTCCGCGATGCGCACCCAGGGCGACGACATCGCGGAGATCCTGGCGCTGCTGGGCTGCCGTCCGGTGTGGGACGACGCGTCGCGCCGGGTCACGGGCTTCGAGATCGTGCCGCTGGACGAGCTGGGACGGCCGCGCATCGACGTGACCGTGCGCATCTCCGGGTTCTTCCGGGACGCGTTCCCGCACGTGGTGGGGCTGATCGACGACGCGGTACGGGCCGTGGCCGAGCTGGACGAGCCCGCCGACCGCAACTTCGTGCGGGCGCACGCCGACGAGGACACCGCCGAGCACGGCGACCGGCGGCGCGCGACGGCCCGCATCTTCGGCTCGAAGCCGGGTGCCTACGGCGCCGGTCTGCTGCCGCTGATCGACGCGCGCAACTGGCGCTCGGACGCGGACCTGGCCGAGGTGTACGCGGTGTGGGGCGGCTACGCGTACGGGCGCGGCCTGGAGGGCAGGGCCGCGCGCGGCGACATGGAGACGGCGTTCCGCCGGATCGCGGTGGCCGCGAAGAACGTCGACACCCGCGAGCACGACCTGGTCGACGCGGACGACTACTTCCAGTACCACGGCGGCATGGTCGCCATGGTGCGGCACCTGACGGGCGAGTCCCCCGAGGCGTACGTGGGCGACAGCGCGACGCCCGACCAGGTCAAGACCCGGACGCTCGGCGAGGAGACGCACCGCGTCTTCCGTGCGCGCGTGGTCAACCCGCGCTGGATGGCGGCCATGCGCAGGCACGGCTACAAGGGCGCCTTCGAGATGGCGGCCACGGTGGACTACCTGTTCGGGTACGACGCGACGGCGGGTGTGGTCGACGACTGGATGTACGAGAAGTTGTCGAGCGAGTACGTCTTCGACCCGGAGAACCGGGACTTCATGAAGAAGTCCAACCCGTGGGCTCTGCGCGGCATCACGGAGCGGCTGCTGGAGGCGGCCGAGCGGGGTCTGTGGGCCGAGCCGGACGCGGACACGCTGGAGCGGCTGCGGGCCACGTACCTGGAGCTCGAAGGCGACCTGGAAGGGGACGGCGCGTGAGCGGGCCGCAGTGCGTTCCGGGTGCCCTGAACCAGCTTGAAGTGGAGGCTTCCTCGTGAGTACGCCGTACCCCTTTACCGCCATCGTCGGCCAGGACGACCTGCGGCTCGGACTGCTGCTGAACGCCGTCTCGCCCGCCGTCGGCGGTGTGCTCGTGCGGGGCGAGAAGGGCACCGCCAAGTCGACCGCCGTGCGCGCCCTCGCGGCGCTGATGCCCGAGGTCGCGGTGGTCGCCGGGTGCAGGTTCTCCT
The DNA here is from genome assembly GCF_014650755.1 of Streptomyces chryseus. Lineage (GTDB taxonomy): Bacteria > Actinomycetota > Actinomycetes > Streptomycetales > Streptomycetaceae > Streptomyces > Streptomyces chryseus. The sequence continues at coordinate 66,571 of NZ_BMVO01000001.1, forward strand.
GCGACCCCGGCTCCCCCGACCCGGCGTGCCCGGACGGGCCGCACGAGGCCGGGGGCGGAGTGTCGCGGCCGGCGCGGACGGTCGAACTGCCCGTCGGCGCCTCCGAGGACCGGCTCGTCGGCGCGCTCGACATCGAGCGGGCGCTGGCCGAGGGCGTCAAGGCGTTCGAGCCGGGTCTGCTGGCCGACGCCCATCGCGGGATCCTGTACGTCGACGAGGTCAACCTGCTGCACGACCACCTGGTCGACCTGCTGCTGGACGCCGCCGCGATGGGCGCGTCGTACGTGGAGCGGGAGGGCGTGTCCGTGCGGCACGCCGCGCGGTTCCTGCTCGTCGGGACCATGAACCCCGAAGAGGGCGAGCTGCGACCGCAGTTGCTCGACCGGTTCGGGCTGACGGTGGAGGTGTCCGCCTCCCGGGACACCGATCAGCGGGTGGAGGTCGTGCGGCGCAGGCTCGCGTACGACGACGACCCCGCCGGGTTCGCCGCGAAGTGGGCCGGTGAGGAGGCGGCGCTGCGGGCCCGGATCGTGGCCGCGCGGGCGCTGCTGCCCGAGGTGCGCCTCGGGGACGGGGCGCTGCGGCAGATCGCGGCCACCTGCGCGGCCTTCGAGGTCGACGGGATGCGGGCCGACATCGTGATGGCCCGTACGGCGACCGCGCTGGCGGCCTGGGCGGGTCGCACCGACGTGCTGGCCGAGGACGTACGGCAGGCCGCGCTGCTCGCGCTGCCGCACCGGCGGCGGCGCAACCCCTTCGACGCGCCGGGGCTGGACGAGGACAGGCTGGACGACACGCTGGAGCAGAACAGCGGGTCCGACGACGACGATCCTGATCCTGATCCTGACGGGCCCGGCGGGGGCGGCCGGCCGCCGCAGGGCGACGGCGACGGTTCGCCCGAGACGCCGGAGGGGGACCAGCCCGGTGAGGCCGAGCCCGAGGCCGGAGAACGGCAGCAGGCGCCCGCGGGGTCCGGCGGGGAGCAGGCCGCCGCGCGGGCCGGGGAGCCGTTCCGCACGAAGACGCTGAGCGTGCCGGGTCTGGGCGAGGGGGCGGCCGGCCGCCGTTCCCGCGCCCGTACCGAGCACGGCCGTACGACCGGGGCCCGCCGGCCGCGGGGCGCGCTCACCAAGCTGCACCTCGCGGCGACCGTGCAGGCCGCCGCGCCGCACCAGCGGGCGCGGGGGCGCAGCGGGCGCGGGCTCGTGGTGCGGCGGGACGATCTGCGGCAGGCGACGCGGGAGGGGCGCGAGGGGAACCTCGTGCTGTTCGTCGTGGACGCGTCCGGTTCGATGGCCGCCCGGCAGCGGATGAGCGCGGTGAAGGGGGCCGTGCTGTCGCTGCTGCTCGACGCGTACCAGCGGCGGGACAAGGTCGGGATGGTGACGTTCCGGGGCAAGGACGCCGAGCTGGTGCTGCCGCCGACGTCGTCCGTCGACGCGGCCGCCGTCCGGCTGGAGACGCTGCCCACGGGCGGCCGTACGCCGCTGTCCGCCGGGCTGCTGAAGGCGCACGACGTGCTGCGGGTGGAGCGGCTGCGGGACCCCTCGCGGCGGCCGTTGCTCGTGGTCGTGACCGATGGGCGGGCGACGGGCGGGCCGGAGCCGGTGGCGCTGGCGGCGCGCGCGGCCCGGCTGCACGAGGTGGAGGGCGTCGCCTCGGTGGTCGTGGACTGCGAGTCCGGACCGGTGCGGCTGGGGCTCGCCGGTGAACTGGCGCGGGAGCTGGGCGGCACGGCCGTCACGCTCGACGAACTGCGGGCCGACAGCATCGCGGGGCTCGTCAAGGACGTACAGGAAACCAACAGGAGGGCGGCCTGATGCCGCAGGGACAGCCGAGCGTCGTACCGGACGACGGACTCACCACGCGCCAGCGGCGCAACCGGCCGCTGGTCGTCGTGCACACGGGCATCGGCAAGGGCAAGTCGACCGCCGCCTTCGGGCTCGCGCTGCGCGCCTGGAACCAGGGGTGGCCGATCGGGGTGTTCCAGTTCGTCAAGTCGGCGAAGTGGAAGGTCGGCGAGGAGAACGCGCTGAAGGTGCTGGGCGCGAGCGGCGAGGGCGGGTCCGTCGCCTGGCACAAGATGGGCGAGGGCTGGTCCTGGGTCCAGCGCGACGCGCAGCTCGACAACGAGGCGGCGGCGCGCGAGGGGTGGGAGCAGGTCAAGCGGGACCTGGCCGCCGAGACGTACAAGCTGTACGTGCTCGACGAGTTCGCGTACCCCATGCACTGGGGCTGGGTGGACACCGACGAGGTGGTCGAGGTGCTGCGGGACCGGCCCGGGACCCAGCATGTCGTGATCACCGGGCGCAACGCTCCGGACAAGCTCGTCGAGGCCGCCGATCTGGTGACGGACATGTCCAAGGTCAAGCACCCGATGGACGCGGGTCAGAAGGGGCAGCGGGGCATCGAGTGGTAGCACGTCTCGTCGTCGCCGCCCCGTCGTCGGGCAGTGGGAAGACCACCGTCGCGACGGGGCTGATGGCTGCCTTCGCGGCGGCCGGACTCGCCGTGTCGCCGCACAAGGTGGGGCCGGACTACATCGATCCCGGGTACCACGCGCTGGCCACCGGCCGCCCCGGCCGCAACCTCGACGCGTACCTCTGCGGTACGGAGCTGATCGCGCCGCTCTTCGCGCACGGCGCGGCCGGGTGCGATCTCGCCGTCGTCGAGGGTGTGATGGGGATGTACGACGGTGCTTCCGGGCACGGTGAGCTGGCGTCCACCGCTCAGGTCGCGAAGCTCCTGCGGGCGCCGGTCGTGCTGGTGGTCGACGCGTCGTCGCAGTCGCGGTCGGTGGCGGCGCTGGTGCACGGTTTCGCGTCCTGGGACCCCGAGGTGCGGATCGGCGGCGTGATCCTGAACAAGGTGGGGTCCGCGCGGCACGAGGAGTTGCTGCGGGAGGCGCTCGACGCGTCGGGCGTGCCGGTGCTGGGCGCCCTGCGGCGCGAGCGTCAGGTGCGGACGCCTTCCCGGCACCTGGGGCTCGTCCCGGTCGCCGAGCGGCAGTCGGAGGCGGTCGACGCGGTCGCGGCGCTGGCGGAGCAGGTGCGGGCGGGCTGCGACCTTCAGGCGCTGCTGGCCCTGGCGCGCGGCGCGCCGGAGCTGGGTGCGGACGCCTGGGACCCGGCGGCCCGGGTCGGGGGCGCGGTGAGCGGGCGGCCGGTGGTCGCCGTCGCGTCCGGGGCCGCGTTCACGTTCTCGTACGCCGAGCACGGCGAACTGCTCGCCGCCGCCGGCGCCGAGGTCGTGCCGTTCGACCCGCTCCGCGACGCGCGTCTGCCCGAGGGGACGCGTGGGCTCGTCATCGGCGGCGGGTTCCCCGAGGTGTACGCCCCGGAGCTGTCCGGCAACGAGCCGTTGCGCGCGGCCGTCGCCGAACTGGCCCGCTCGGGCGCCCCCGTGGCCGCCGAGTGTGCCGGGCTGCTGTACCTCTCCCGGTCCCTCGACGGGCAGCCGATGTGCGGGGTGCTCGACGCCGAGGCGCGGATGTCGCAGCGGCTGACACTGGGGTACCGCGAGGCGGTCGCCGTGTCGGACAGCTCGCTGGCGGCCGTCGGGACCCGGCTGCGCGGGCACGAGTTCCACCGGACGGTGATCGAGCCCGGGGCGGGCGCGGCTCCCGCGTGGGGGATGCACCTGCCGGAGCGGCGGGTCGAGGGGTTCGTACAACTGGGTGTGCATGCGAGTTATCTGCATACCCACTGGGCTGCCGAGCCAGGGATGGCCATGAGATTCGTCGAGAGGTGTGCGGGATGAGCGGGTTGAACGGCGTGAACGGCGCGGAGGGCGCGGACGGCCCGGTCACGAGGCTGACCGGTGTCGGTGTCGGGCCCGGTGATCCCGAGCTGGTGACCGTGAAGGGCGTCAATGCCTTGCGGGACGCGGCCGTTGTGGTCGTACCGGTGATGGACAGCGGCGAGCGCGGGCGGGCCGAGGCGACCGTGCTGCACTACGTCGAGGCGGCGAAGGTCGTCCGGGTCGTCTTCGCGCTCAACGAGCGCGAGGACCGGGCGCGGCGCGAGGCCGCCTGGGACGCGGCCGGTACGCGGGTCGCCGAACTCCTGCGGGCGCACGGGTCGGTGGCGTTCGCGACGATCGGCGACCCCAACGTCTACTCGACGTTCACGTATCTCGCGCAGACGATCGCGGCTCTGGTGCCGGGGACGGAGGTCGTGACCGTGCCGGGCATCACCGCCATGCAGGATCTGGCCGCCCGCAGCGGGGCCGTACTGACGGAGGGGACCGAGCCGTTGACGCTGGTTCCCGTGACGGCCGGGGCCGCTGTGCTCAAGGAGGCCCTGGAGGGCCCCGGGACCGTCGTGGCGTACAAGTTCGGGCGGCTCGCGGGTGAGGTGGCGACCGCGCTGCGCGAGACGGGACGTACCGAGGACGCGGTGTGGGGCTCGGCGCTCGGGCTGCCCGGAGAATCGATCCGGCCCGCCGCCGAGCTGGCGGAGGGCGGGTCCCTGCCGTACCTCTCCACGCTGATCGCGCCCGCGCGGCGCGAGGGCGGCCGCGGGGGCAAGTTGTGAGATCAGTGCGCGATGCCCACCACGAGCCAGATGAACGCCACCCCCGCAACGGTGCACAGCAGCGTGGAGCGGGCGGGGTGTGTGTGGTGTGCCTCGGGCAGGATCTCGGCGGCCGCGAGGTAGAGCAGCGCGCCGCCGAAGAAGCCCAGATAGCTGCCGAGAAGTTCCTCCGGAAGGGTGAAGAGCAGAGTGGACGCCGCGCCCGCCACCGGGGCCACCGCGTCCGCGAACAGCATCGCCAGGGCTTTGCGGCGGGCGTTCCCGTACAGGCTGGTGAGCGTGTACGTGTTGAACCCGTCGGCGAAGTCGTGGGTGACGACGGCGAGCGCCACGGTCGTTCCCATGCCCTCGTCCACCTGGAAGGCTGCCCCGATCGCGATGCCGTCCATCAGGCTGTGCCCGACCATCGCGCCCGCCGCCGTGAGTCCGACCTGGGGGACTCTCCCCTCGCTCGCGCCGTGCGCCGCCCGGCGTACGGCGAGGAGGCGCTCCACCAGGTGGGCCACCAGGAAGCCGCCGACGAACAGCAGAAGGGCCTGCGGTACGCCGAACACCTCGCCGCCCGCGGCCTCCAGCGCCTCCGGCAGGAGTTCCAGGCCGACGACGCCGAGCATCAGCCCGCCGGCCAGGCCCAGCACGAGGTGGCGGCGGTCGGTGACGCGCTGCGCCACCCAGCCACCGAAGAGCGTCATGAGGAACGCGCCGAGCGCGACGAACACCGCCATGTGCTCTTGCTAGTCGATTGACCCCCCGCTCCGCACATCCGAGTTCACACCCGCTTCACCCCTGAATCCCGAGAGGACCTCCACTCATGGCCGATGCCCCCACCGGCAAGGTGACCTTCGTGGGCGCCGGCCCCGGCGCCGCCGACCTGCTGACGTTCCGTGCCGCGCGCGCCATCGCCGACGCCGACGTGGTGATCTGGGCGGCGAGCCTCGTGCAGGCCGAGATCCTGGAGCACGCGCGGGAGGGCGCCGAGATCCTGGACTCCGCAGCGATGTCCCTGGAGGACGTGGTGGCGGTGTACGAGCGGGCGCTGCGGGACGGACTGAAGGTGGCCCGCGTGCACTCCGGCGACCCGGCGCTGTGGGGCGGCACGCAGGAGCAGGTCGACCGGTGCGACGAGCTGGGTCTTGACGTCGAGATCGTGCCGGGAGTCTCGTCGTTCTCGGCGGTCGCCGCGATCGCGCAGCGCGAGCTCACCATCCCCGAGGTGGCGCAGTCCGTGATCCTGACCCGGCTCGGTGGCGGCAAGACGCCGATGCCGCCCGGCGAGGAGGTGCGGGAGTTCGCGCGGCACGGCACGACGATGGCCGTCTTCCTGTCGGCGGCCCGGTCCGGGCAGCTGACGGCGGAGCTGCTGGAGGGCGGCTACCCGACGGACACCCCGGTCGTCATCGCCTACCAGGTCACCTGGCCCGAGGAGTTGGTGCTGCGCTGCACCATCGCCACGCTGGAGGAGACGGTGAAGGAGCACAAGCTCTGGAAGCACACGCTCTTCCTGGTCGGTCCGGCCCTGTCCGCCTCCGGCACGCGCTCGCACCTCTACCACCCGGGCCACTTCCACGGGTTCCGCCGCGCGGACCGCACCGCGCGGGCGGCGCTGCGCGCGGAACGGAAGTCCGCCGAGGTGAGCGCGGAGTCCGCGGCGGGTGCGGGATCCGGCGCGGGTGCGGGGTCCGGCGCGGTGACCGCCGCGGGGCCGGGGGCCGGGAAGACCGGCTCATGATCACTGTTTTCGGTACGGGGACGGGCGTCCCGCTCGGCCCCGACGCCCGTGCGGCGCTCGACGCCGCCGGGCTCGTCGTCGGCGGGCGTCGGCACCTGGACGCCGCCGGGCTGCCCGACGGTGCGGCCCGGGTGGTGCTGGGGCCGCTGGCGCCCGCGCTGGATGCGGTCGCGGAGTACCTGGCCAAGGCGGCGGAGGGTACGGAGGCCGGGGTCGTGGTGCTGGCCTCCGGTGATCCGGGGTTCTTCGGGATCGTACGGGCACTGGCGGAGCGGTTCGGCGCCCACGCCCTGGACGTACGGCCGGGGGCGCCCTCCGTCGCCGTGGCCTGCGCGCGGCTCGGGCTGCCGTGGGACGACGCGGTGGTCGTGAGCGCGCACGGGCGCGAGCTGCGGACGGCCGTCAACGTCTGCCGGGCGCACCCGAAGACGGCCGTGCTGACCGGGCCCGGCGCCGGACCGGCCGAACTGGGCGCGGCGCTCGCCCGTACCGGCATCGCGCGCACCCTCGTCGTCGCGTCCGCTCTCGGCGACGCGGACGGCGGCGAGAGCGTCGAGCGTCTGTCCCCCGGCGAGGCGGCGGCCCGCGACTGGCCGGCGGCGGTCAGCGTCGTCGTGTGCCTGGACGAGTCACGGGCGCTCGCGCCGACGCAGCGGACGGTCGCCGGGCGGGGCGTCGGTCCGGCCCAGTGGGCGCTGCCCGAGGCGGCGTTCGAGCACCGCGACTCGATGATCACGAAGTTCGAGGTACGGGCGCTGGCGCTCGCCCGGCTCGGCCCGCGGCTGGGCGACCTGGTGTGGGACATCGGTGCCGGTTCGGGGTCCATGGCCGTGGAGTGCGCGCGGCTGGGGGCGGCGGCGATCGCGGTCGAGAAGACCGGCGACGGCGTGGAGCGGATCCGCGCCAACGCCGCCGCGCACGGGGTCGACGTACAGACCGTGCACGGCGCGGCGCCGACGGTGCTGTCCCAACTGCCCGAGCCCGACGCGGTGTTCGTCGGAGGCGGCGGGCGTGAGCTGCCCGCGATCGTGGCGGCGTGCGCGCGCCGGGCGCGGCGCACCGTCGTGGTCGCGCTGGCGGCGCTGGACCGGGTGCCGGCGGTACGGGCGGCCCTGGCGTCCGCCGGGTTCGAGCCCGAGGGCGTACTGCTGCAGTCGTCGCGCCTCGCGCCGCTGCCCGGGGACGTGACCCGGCTCGCGGCCGCCAACCCTGTCTTTCTGCTGTGGGGCCACCGTCCCGCGGAACCGGCAAGTGAAGGAGCAGTTCAGTGATCGGCCTCATCTCCGCCACGGCGGCAGGCGCCGTGGCCCGCGACCGGCTGGCCGCGGCCTGGCCCGGTCGTACGCGGGTGTACGACGGTCCGGTGCGGGAGGCGGTCGGGCGCGCCTTCGCGGAATGCGACCAGCTGGTGTGCTTCCTCGCCACGGGCGCGGTCGTACGGCTCGTCGCCCCCCTCCTCTCGGACAAGGCGTCCGACCCGGGCGTCGTGTGCGTCGACGAGGCGCAGCGCCACGCGGTGTCGCTCGTCGGCGGCCACGGCGGCGGCGCGAACGCGCTGGCGCTCGCGGTGTCGGGCGTCCTGGGCTGTGCCCCGGTCGTCACGACGGCCACGGACGCCACCGGCATACCCGGCCTGGACACCCTGGGCTGGCCCGTGGAGGGCGCGACGGCGGCGGTGACCCGCGCGATCCTGGACGGCGCCCCCGTCACGCTGGAGGCGGACGCGGTGTGGCCGCTGCCGCCGCTGCCGGGGAACGTGGCCCCGGCGGGTACGTCGGCGGGGACGACGACACGCGTGGCGCCCGGTGCCTCGGCGGCCGGTGGAGGGGCGCCCGGCGCGGAGCCCGCCGTCAGCCTGGCCGAGGCGGCGGCGATCGCCTCCGTGCCGGTGGGCGGGCTGCCCGGCGCCATGGCGGCGACCGTCGCGGCCGGTGTCGTCGCCGAGGCGGCCGTGGCCGAAGCTGCGGAGAAGCGGTCGCCGGACGCGCCCGCCGTGGTGCGCGTCAGCGACCGGGTGCTCGATCTCGGGGAGCGCGAGGTCGTGCTGCGGCCGCCGTCGCTCGTCGTCGGCGTCGGCGCCAGCAAGGGCGCGCCGGCCGACGAGGTGTCCGGGCTGATCGAGGAGACGCTGGCGGAGGCGGGGCTCTCGGTGCGTTCCGTCGCCGCGCTCGCGACCGTCGACGCCAAGGCCGAAGAGGCCGGGATCGTCGAGGCGGCGGCCCGGCTGGGCGTGCCGTTGCGGACGTACGCCGCCGAGGAACTGGCCCGTATCGACGTGCCGAACCCCTCGGGGGCCCCGCTCGCCGCCGTCGGCACCCCCTCCGTCGCGGAGGCGGCGGCGCTCGTGGGCGGCGGTGAACTCCTCGTCCCGAAGCGGAAGTCGGCCCCCGAGGGCCGGGTCGCGATGGCCACCTGCGCCGTCGTGCGCAAGGAGCCGCGCGGCCGCCTCGCGGTCGTCGGGCTCGGCCCGGGCGCACGCGATCTGCTGACGCCGCGCGCCCGCGACGAGATCCGGCGCGCCTCGGTGCTCGTCGGGCTCGACCAGTACGTCGACCAGATCCGCGACCTGCTGCGCCCGGGCACCCGGGTGCTGGAGTCGGGGCTCGGCGCCGAGGAGGAGCGGGCCCGTACCGCCGTCGCCGAGGCACGCGCCGGGCACGCGGTGGCGCTCATCGGGTCGGGCGACGCGGGGGTGTACGCCATGGCGTCGCCCGCGCTGGCCGAGGCGAGCGACGACATCGACGTCGTCGGCGTGCCGGGGGTGACGGCGGCGCTGGCCGCCGCCGCGATCCTGGGGGCTCCGCTCGGGCACGACCACGTCTCGATCAGCCTGTCCGACCTGCACACGCCGTGGGAGGTCATCGAGCGGCGGGTACGGGCGGCGGCCGAGGCGGACATCGTCGTCACGTTCTACAACCCGCGCAGCCGGGGCCGCGACTGGCAGCTCCCCAAGGCGCTGTCGATCCTCGCGGAGCACCGCGAGCCGACGACGCCCGTCGGGGTCGTGCGCAACGCCTCGCGACCGGACGGAACAAGCCGCCTCACGACGATCGCCGCGCTCGACCCGGCGACCGTGGACATGATGACCGTCGTGGTGGTCGGCAACACCGCCGCGCGCGAGATCGCCGGCCGCATGGTGACACCGCGCGGCTACCGCTGGCAGACGGAGGGTTCGTGATGACGACGCAGCCGACGCAGACGGCCGGGACGGGGACGGGCGGCAGGGTCGTCCACCCCATCGAGCAGGAGTCGTTCCGGCGCCTGCGCGCCCGCCTCGACACGTCGCACTTCGCGCCGCTGACGCGGGCCGTCGTGGAGCGGGTCATCCACTCGGCGGCGGACCTGGAGTACGCCACCGACCTGGTCTGCGACGAGCGGACGCTCGAAACCGCGCACGCCGCGCTGCACGCCGGCGCGCCGGTCGTCGTGGACGTGGAGATGGTCGCGGCGGGCATCACCCGGCGCGAGACCGTGTGCCGCCTGAAGGAGGCGAAGGCCGGCCCGGACCTGACCCGCAGCGCGCACGCGATCAGGCTGGCGTACGAGCAGGTGGGGCCCGGCGCCCTGTGGGTGATCGGGTGCGCGCCCACCGCGCTGGAGGAGCTGCTGCTCCTGGACGCCGATCCCGCGCTCGTCATCGGGCTGCCCGTCGGTTTCGTCGGTGCGGCCGAGTCCAAGGCGGCCCTGCGCGAGAGCGGGTTGCCGGCGGTCAGCAACGTGTCGGAGAAGGGCGGTTCGGCGGTCGCGGCGGCGGCCCTGAACGCCCTGCTCTACACCCCTCTCGCACGCCCCACCGCCACCCCCCTCACCAAGGAGAACGCGTGACCACCACGCCCCCCGCACTGCTGATCGCCGGTCACGGCACCCGCGACGAAGCAGGAGCCGGAGCCTTCCGCGACTTCGTCGAGGAACTCGGCCGGCGCCACCCCGAACTGCCTGTCGCGGGCGGCTTCATCGAGCTGTCCCCGCCGCCGCTCGGCGACGCGGTGACCTCGCTGGTCGAGCGGGGCGTCTCGCGCTTCGCGGCCGTGCCCCTGATGCTGGTCTCCGCCGGGCACGCCAAGGGCGACATACCGGCCGCGCTGACCCGCGAGAAGGAGCGCCACCCGGGCATCTCGTACACCTACGGCCGTCCGCTCGGCCCGCACCCGGGTCTGCTGGCCGTGCTGGAGCGGCGGGTCGACGAGGTGCTCGGCGGCCTGGACCGCTCCGAGGTGACCGTGCTGCTGGTGGGGCGTGGCTCGACCGATCCGGACGCCAACGCCGAGGTGTTCAAGGCGGCACGACTGTTCTGGGAGGGACGGGGGTACGCGGGTGTGGAGACCGCATTCGTGTCGCTCGCCGCGCCCGACGTGCCGAGCGGACTCGACCGCTGCACCAGGCTCGGGGCGAAGCACGTCGTCGTCCTGCCGTACTTCCTCTTCACCGGGATCCTGCCGGACCGGGTGCGGGAGCAGACGCGGGACTGGGCCGGGGCGCACCCCGACACGGTGGTGACCTCGGCCGATGTGATCGGCCCCACCGAGGAGTTGATGGACCTCGTGATGGAGCGCTACCAGGAGGCCGTGAAGGGCGACCTGCGGATGAACTGCGACTCCTGCGTCTACCGGATCGCCCTGCCCGGCTTCGAGGACAAGGTGGGGGCGCCGCAGCAGCCGCACTTCCACCCGGACGACGACGGGCACCACCATCACCACCACGGCAGCCATGCACACGCCCACTGAGGCCGGCACGGACTCCCCTGCCCACGATCTGCGGCACCACGGGGACGCCGAGGTCCGCGAGGGCGGTCTCACCGACCTCGCGGTCAATGTGCGGGCCGGCACTCCCCCGGCCTGGCTCAAGGCCCGGATCGCCGCGTCCCTCGACACGCTCGCGGCCTACCCGGACGGGCGCGCCGCGCGCGCGGCGGTCGCCGAGCGGCACGGGCTGCCGGTGGAGCGGGTGCTGCTGACGGCGGGCGCGGCGGAGGCGTTCGTGCTGCTGGCGCGGGCGCTCGCGGTGCGGCGGCCCGTCGTCGTGCACCCGCAGTTCACGGAGCCGGAGGCGGCGCTGCGGGACGCGGGGCACGACGTCGGGCGGGTGCTGCTCCGCGAGGAGGACGGGTTCCGGCTCGGCCGGGGCGACGTCCCCGAGGACGCGGACCTGGTGGTGATCGGCAACCCGACGAACCCCACGTCCGTCCTGCACCCGGCGGACGTCGTCGCCGCTCTGGCCCGTCCCGGGCGGACGCTGGTGGTCGACGAGGCGTTCATGGACGCGGTGCCGGGCGAACCGCAGGCGCTGGCGGGGCGCACGGACGTGCCGGGCCTCGTGGTGCTGCGGAGCCTGACGAAGACGTGGGGCCTCGCGGGCCTGCGCGTCGGGTACGTCCTGGCCGATCCGCAGATCATCGGCGCGCTGGAGCGTGCGCAGCCGCTGTGGCCGGTCTCGTCGCCGGCGCTGACCGCCGCCGAGGCGTGCGTCGGTCCGGCGGCGCTGGCGGAGGCGACGCGCGCCGCGCAGCGGGTGGCGGCGGACCGGGCGCATCTGCTGGCCGGGCTGGCGGAGTTCGAGGAGGTGCGGGTGGTCGCGGGAGCCGAGGGGCCGTTCGTCCTCGTACGGATGGAACGGGCCGACGAGGTACGGATCCGCCTGCGCGGCCTCGGCTTCGCGGTGCGGCGGGGCGACACCTTCCCGGGGCTCGACTCGCGGTGGCTGCGCCTGGCCGTACGCGACCGCGTCACGACCGGCCGCTTTCTCCAGGCGCTGGACCAGGCGCTGACGCTGGTGGGGCGCTGAGGGGCTCTCCCCGCTCCGGGCAGGGGCGGGCAGGGGGACTCCCTCCCCACGGCCCGCCCCGCCCCCCGTCAGGCCCCGTCGCGTGAGCGGCGGCGCTTCGTCACGGCCAGGGCGCCGCCGCCGGCCGCCAGCAGCAGCGCCGCGCCGCCCGCCAGGTACGGGGTGGCCGAACTGCCGCCCGTCTCCGCGAGGTTGCGCCCGGCGGCCGTCTGGGGCTGCACGTCCGGGGCGGCGGGCGCGGTGGGCTCACCCTTCGGTTCCTCCTTCGGCGGCTCCTGCGCCGCCGGCGCCTTCGGGGACTCGCACGTGGCGGCGGCGAGGGTGACCGTGCCGTCCACCTCGGCGACGTTCAGCTTCAGCGGGTTCACCGACACCTTGAGTTCGAGCGCGGTGGCAGCCGCCGTGCGGGAGGTGGTGTGCGTCTTCGACAGGTCGAGCGTCACCTCGCCGACCGCCGGCACCTCGACCCGTGTCGGTCCTCCGGCCGACAGGGTGACCTTCCTGCCCAGGACGGTCACCGCGCCGAGCACGTTCGACTGCGCCACCGGCCGTTTGCCCGCCTCGCACAGCGCCTTCGAGGTGACCTTCTCGACCTCGACGAGCGAGAGCAGCGGCAGCCCCGGCACATGGACCCTGGCGTGCGCGACGTTGACGTGCCCCTCGGCCTTGTGGGCGTCGGCCGTCGCCTTCGCGGTGGCCACGTCGGCGCGCAGCACGCTGACCGGGTTGTCCTGCTCCACGCCGTCCAGCCGGACTGTGAGCGCGGTCTTCTCGGCATTGCCGGGGGCCTTCACCTCGTTGAGCGAGGCGGTCAGCGGTACGTTGACGGTCTTGTTGAGCAGGGAGACGCCGAGGTCGGTGCGAAGCACCGCGGCGCCCGCCGTGCCCCCGCCGTCACCGGTGGCGTGCGCCGGGGCGGCGAGCAGCAGTGCGGCGGGGCCGGCGGCCAGGGCGACCGCGGCGGCGGCCACCGAACGGCGCGTGGACCGGCGTACGGGCCGGTGTGCGGACCGGCGCGTGGACCGGTGTGCGGGCATGCTGAAGAAGGTGCTGTTCAAAGCGGTGGTACCCCCACGAGTGACGCGGCGCCGCCCGGCGCACTCCACGGGGACACGTGAGCGCCGGGGCGGCTGAGACACAGGAATACTTACGCACTTGGAGTGAACGGTCAGCCACGCGGGGTGAGTTCACTCCTTCGTGGGGTTTCCGGCCTCGCATTCGAATGCGGCCGACGTGCCGCGCACGCCCGTTCCCGTCAGCCCGCGACGATCCGTCCGTTCAGGATGATCCGGCTCGGCGCCGCGAGCACCCGTACGTCCGCGCGCGGGTCCTCGTCGTACACCACCAGGTCGGCGGGGGCGCCCTCCTCCAGGCCCGGGCGTCCGAGCCAGCGCCGCGCGCCCCACGCCGTCGCGGACAGGGCCTCGATCGGCGGGATGCCCGCCTTGACCAGCTCCGCGACCTCGTCCGCCACCAAGCCGTGGGCGAGCGAACCGCCCGCGTCCGTGCCGACGAAGACCGGGATGCCCGCGTCGTACGCCGCGCGGACCGTGTCGTACCGGCGCGCGTGCAGCGCGCGCATGTGCGCCGACCAGCGCGGGAACTTCGCCTCGCCGCCGTCCGCGAGGTGTGGGAACGTACCGATGTTGACGAGGGTCGGGACGATCGCGACGCCCCGCTCGGCGAAGAGCGGGATGGTGTCCTCGGTGAGGCCGGTGGCGTGCTCGACGCAGTCGATGCCCGCTTCGACGAGGTCGCGCAGCGACTCCTCGGCGAAGCAGTGCGCGGTGACGCGCACGCCGAGCCGGTGCGCCTCGGCGATGGCCGCCTCGACTTCGCCGCGCGGCCAGCACGCGCCCAGGTCCCCGGTCTCGCGGTCGAGCCAGTCGCCGACGAGCTTGACCCAGCCGTCGCCGCGCCGCGCCTCCCGGGCGACGTACGCGACCAGGTCGCCCGGCTCGATCTCGTGGGCGTAGTTGCGGATGTAGCGGCGGGTACGGGCGATGTGCCGGCCCGCCCTGATGATCTTCGGCAGGTCGGCCCGGTCGTCGATCCAGCGGGTGTCGGACGGCGACCCGGCGTCACGGATCAGCAGCGTGCCCGCGTCCCGGTCGGTGAGCGCCTGCTTCTCGCTGGTCGCCTCGTCGACCGGACCGTGCCGGTCGAGGCCGACGTGGCAGTGCGCGTCGACGAGGCCGGGCAGCGCCCAGCCGTGGACGACGGGCACGTCGCGTACGCCGAGGGGCCGTTCGTACGTGATCCGGCCGTCCACGGCCCACAGCTCGTCCCGTACGTCGTCGGGCCCGGCGAGCACCCGCCCTTTCACCCGCAGCACCATGCGCTCACTCATGCACAGCACTCTACGAGGGTCCGGTTACGCTCGGCCGGGAGAGATCGAACATCCGAAGATCGAAGAGAGCTCCACCGTGACACACCCGCTTCTTGACCTGGCCCCGCTGACCGCCGCGCACTTCGCGGCCATCGAACGCCGGGTCGCCTCGCTGCTCTCCACCGAGCAGGACGTGGTCATCACGCAGGGCGAGGCGCTGCTGCCCCTCGAAGGCTGCATCCGCTCCGGCGCCCGTCCCGGCTCGGCCGCGCTGAACGTGGTGACCGGTCCGTACGGGCAGACCTTCGGCAACTGGCTGCGCGACTGCGGGGCGGCCGTCTTCGACCTGACCGTGCCGTTCGACACGGCGGTCACCGCCGAGCAGATCGCGCGGGCGCTCGACGAGCACCCGGAGATCGACTTCGTGTCCCTGGTGCACGCGGAGGCCGCGACCGGCAACACCAACCCGGTGGCGGAGATCGGTGAGGTCGTACGGTCCCACGGCGCCCTCTTCATGCTCGACGCGGTCGCCTCGGTGGGCGCCGAGCCGCTGCTGCCCGACGCCTGGGGCGTCGACCTGTGCGTGATCGGGGCGCAGAAGGCCATGGGCGGGCCGGCCGGGGTCTCGGCGGTGTCGGTGAGCGAGCGGGCCTGGGAGCGGTTCGCCGCGAACCCCGCCGCCCCGCGCCGCTCGTACCTCTCCCTCCTGGACTGGAAGGAGCGGTGGATCGACGGCGGCCGCAAGGCACTGCTGCACGCGCCGGCGCAGCTGGAGATGCTGGCGCTGGAAGCCTGCCTGGACCGGATCGAGGCGGAGGGGCTGGGCGCGGTGGAGGCCAGGCACCGGGCCGCCGCGACGGCCGCGCGGGCGGGCGCGATCGCACTGGGCGGCGGTCTTGAGCCGTACGTCCACGCGGCCCGGGAGGCCGCTCCGGTCGCCACCACGCTGCGCACCCCCGAGGGGGTGGACGCGTCGGTGGTGGTCGCGAAGGCGCTCGCCGCCGACCCGTCGCTGCCGCTGATCGCGGGTGGCGGGGCGCTGTCCAAGGAGATGATCCGGGTCAATCACTACGGCGTCGACGCCCAGCGGGGCGTGGTCGAGTCGTCGCTCGCCGCACTCGGCGCGGCACTGAGCGAGGCGGGTGCGCGGGTCGACTTCGAAGCTGCCCGAAAGGCTGTGACGGAAACGTGGCCGAGCGCATGACTTCTTTGAATTCAGTGAATTAACGGATAACGGGAAGCTGCTTTATCAGCACAGCTTCCCGTTTTCTTCTGCCCCGTTTCCCCGACCGTAAACGCCAAGGTTTCAACAAGAAATCGGCTCGGTTTCGACGGTGTGACAGACCCCACAACGGAGGCGATTTGCCCGGTTATTTACGGTCAAATCGCCCACATTTGCTGTCTGCTCGCGTGAAGAACGGTCTCGCGCGATAACACAGATCTGGCGCTCGGCCAACCCCTTCCGACGATGCACTTTTTGAATTTGCTCGGTAAATTCCCTCCGCATGACCGCCGCACCAGCAGACCTTGCAAGTGCCCGAAGCGAATTCCTGCAGATCGAAGCTCCGCGAGTGGAGGACGGAGCCGCGATCTGGCGCATCGCCCGCGACTCCCAGGCCCTGGACCTCAACTCCTCGTACAGCTATCTGCTGTGGTGCCGCGACTTCGCGGCGACGTCCGTGGTGGCCAGAGACAGCCCCGGGGGTGAGCCGATCGCCTTCATCACCGGCTACATACGCCCCGAGCGCCCCGAGACCCTCGTCGTGTGGCAGGTCGCCGTCGACCACGACCACCGCGGCCGCGGGCTGGCCGGCACGCTCCTGGAGGCGCTGACCGAGAAGGCCGCCGCCCGGGGCGTGACCACGATCGAGACGACCGTGACCCCGGACAACACCGCTTCCAACCGGCTGTTCACCGCGTACGCCGAGCGGCGCGGAGCGGGTCTTGAGCGCGAAGTGCTCTTCGACGGCGGGCTGTTCCCCGAGGGAACCCACCTGCCCGAGGTGCTGTACCGCATCGGCCCCATCGCTTCCTGAGCAGCCCTCCCCCCTTCCCCACGCTTCCCCCCTCTCTCCCAGGAGACCGCCGTGACCATCACCCCTCCCGCCCTGAGCGTCTTCGAGACCCTGGAATCCGAGGTACGCAGCTACTGCCGCGGCTGGCCCGCCGTGTTCGACCGCGCGCAGGGCAGCCACCTGCACGACGAGGACGGCCACACCTACCTCGACTTCTTCGCCGGCGCCGGGTCACTCAACTACGGCCACAACAACCCGGTGCTGAAACGGGCGCTCATCGACTACATCGAGCGCGACGGCATCACGCACGGCCTGGACATGGCGACGACCGCCAAGCGCGCGTTCCTGGAGACCTTCGAGAACGTGATCCTGCGGCCGCGCGACCTGCCGTACAAGGTGATGTTCCCGGGCCCGACCGGCACCAACGCCGTGGAGGCCGCGCTGAAGCTGGCCCGCAAGGTCAAGGGCCGCGAGTCGGTGGTGTCCTTCACCAACGCCTTCCACGGCATGTCGCTCGGCTCGCTCGCCGTCACCGGCAACGCGTTCAAGCGGGCCGGCGCCGGCATCCCGCTCGTGCACGGTACGCCGATGCCGTTCGACAACTACTTCGACGGCCAGGTCGAGGACTTCCTGTGGTTCGAGCGGCTGCTCGACGACCAGGGTTCGGGCCTCAACAAGCCCGCCGCCGTGATCGTCGAGACGGTCCAGGGCGAGGGCGGCATCAACGTCGCCCGCGCCGAGTGGCTGCGCGCGCTCCAGGACCTGTGCCACCGCCAGGACATGCTCCTGATCGTCGACGACATCCAGATGGGCTGCGGCCGTACGGGCGGCTTCTTCTCCTTCGAGGAGGCCGGCATCACGCCGGACATCGTCACCCTGTCGAAGTCCATCAGCGGCTACGGCATGCCCATGTCGCTGTGCCTGTTCAAGCCGGAACTGGACGTCTGGGAGCCGGGCGAGCACAACGGCACCTTCCGGGGCAACAACCCGGCCTTCGTCACCGCCACGGCCACGCTCAACACGTACTGGGCCGACGGCCAGATGGAGAAGCAGACGCTGGCCCGCGGCGAGCAGGTCGAGCGCGCCCTGCTGTCCATAGCCGACGAGAACGCCGAGGCCGGCGTGAGCTTCCGGGGCCGCGGCCTGGTCTGGGGCATGGAGTTCGCCGACAAGACGCGCGCCACCGCCGTCTGCCGCCGCGCCTTCGAGCTCGGCATGCTGCTGGAGACCTCGGGCCCGGAGAGCGAGGTCGTGAAACTGCTGCCGGCGCTCACCATCTCCCCCGATGAGCTGGACGAGGGGCTGAGCATCCTGGCCCGCTCGGTCCGCGAGACCGCCTGAGGTCCCACCTCCCGACGCCGCGACTCCCGGCGTCCGTACGCCAGACGCCCTGAACACCCCGCGTGTTCGAGGCAGTACCACGCACCACAGAAGGGCTCGACTCACCGTGATCGTCCGATCGTTCAAGGACATAGAGGGAACCGACCGCCACGTGAAGGCCGCTTCCGGAACCTGGGAGAGCAAGCGCATCGTGCTCGCCAAGGAGAAGGTCGGCTTCTCGCTCCACGAGACCGTGCTGTACGCGGGTACGGAGACGTCGATGTGGTACGCGAACCACATCGAGGCCGTGCTCTGCACGGAGGGGGAGGCCGAGCTCACCAATGACGAGACCGGCGAGACCCACTGGATCACGCCGGGCACGATGTACCTGCTGGACGGCCACGAGCGCCACACCATGCGCCCCAAGACCGACTTCCGCTGCGTATGCGTCTTCAACCCTCCCGTCACCGGACGGGAGGACCACGACGAGAACGGTGTCTACCCGCTGCTGACCGAGGAGGTCTGAACCATGACCGACGTACTGACCGCACAGACCCGGACCCCCCGCGCCGACCTGTACCCGACGCGCGGCGCCGCCGAGGTGACCACCCCCCGCCAGGACCCGGTCGTCTGGTCCGCGCCCGGCGCGCCGGGTCCGATCGAGCCCGCCGAACTCATGGGCTTCGAGCGGGACGGGTTCCTCACCGTCGACCAGCTCATCACCCCGGAAGAGGTGTCGCTCTACCGGGCGGAGCTGGACCGGCTGGTCAGCGACCCGGGGGTGCGCGCGGACGAGCGCTCGATCATCGAGCCGAAGTCGCAGGACGTACGGTCGGTCTTCGAGGTGCACCGCATCAGTGAGCTCTTCGCGCGGCTCGTGCGGGACCCGCGGGTCGTCGGCAGGGCCCGTCAGATCCTCGGCTCGGACGTGTACGTCCACCAGTCGCGGATCAACGTCAAGCCGGGCTTCGGGGCGTCGGGCTTCTACTGGCACTCCGACTTCGAGACGTGGCACGCCGAGGACGGGCTGCCGAACATGCGGACCGTGTCCGTCTCGATCGCGCTGACCGAGAACTACGACACCAACGGCGGCCTGATGATCATGCCGGGGTCGCACAAGGAGTTCCTGGGCTGCGCGGGAGAGACGCCCAAGGACAACTACAAGCGGTCGCTGCAGATGCAGGACGCCGGCATCCCGTCGGACGAGGTGCTGACGCGCATGGCGGACCGCCACGGCATCCGTCTCTTCACGGGCAAGGCCGGCTCGGCGACCTGGTTCGACTGCAACGCGATGCACGGCTCGGGCGACAACATCACGCCGTACGCGCGCAGCAACGTCTTCATCGTCTTCAACAGCGTGGAGAACACGGCGGTCGAGCCGTTCGCCGCCCCCGTACGCCGTCCCGAGTTCATCGGCGCGAGGGACTTCACGCCGGTGAGGTGAGGGCCGCGTACGGACGCACGTGATCGCCGGGCGGGCTTGGTGCGAACCGGGCCCGCCCGGCGGCGTGCTCAGCCCGCGAGCACGTCCAGCGTCCGGTCCACGTCGGCGATGGTGTTGTAGAGGTGGAACGACGCGCGCAGGTTGCCCGCCCGGACGGACACGGCGATGTCCGCCGCGGCGAGCGCGTCGACCCGGTGCGCGAGGCCCGGGACGGAGACCACCACGGAGTCGCCGGGGATCGGCGTGTGGCCGAGCGACACGAGCCCTTCGCGGTAGCGCGCGGCGAGCGCGAGGTCGTGCTCGCGCACGTTCTCGATGCCGATCTCCTCCAGGAGCGCGAGGGAGTGCTCGGCCCCGGCGTACGCGACGAAGGGCGGCGGCTCGTCGAACCGGCGCGCACTGCGCGCCAGTTGGCCGACCGGGCCGTAGGTGCTGCCCCAGACGTCCTCGCCCGCCAGCCACCCGGCGTGGATCGGGGTGAGGGACTCCTGCGCCTCTTCGGTGACGGTGAGGAACGACGTGCCGCGGGGCGCCAGCAGGTACTTGTAGCTTCCGGTGACCGTGTAGTCGAAGAGCCCGGCGTCGAACGGGAACCAGCCCGCCGCCTGGGTCGCGTCGACGAGCGTACGGGCGCCGTGCGCGGCGGCTGCCGCCCGTACCGCCGGCAGATCGGCGGTACGTCCGTCGGCGGACTGCACCGCCGAGCAGGCCACCAGCGAGGTCTCGGGACGCACGGACTCGGCCAGCTCCTCCAGCGGCACGTACCGCATCTTGAGGTCGCCGCGGACCGCGAAGGGGTTGATCACCGAGGAGAAGTCTCCCTCGGGGCACAGGACTTCGGCCCCGGCGGGCAGGGAGGCCGCGATCAGGCCGACGTGGACGGACACCGCGGTACCCACGGCGACGCGCTCTTCGGGGACACCGACGATACGGGCGAAGGAGGCCCGTGCGGCGGCCACCGGGCCGAAGTCGAACGTGTCGCGTCCGGTGGCGTTCTGCTCGGCCGCGGCCTTCACGGCCGCGACCGTGCGACGGGGCGACAGGCCGCAGGACGAGGTGTTCAGGTAGGTCGTCTCCGGCGCGAACTCGGCGGCCACGACCTCGGTGAGAGTCAAAGGCTTCATGGCCCTACTCTGCTACGCCGCCAACTCCCCGTCCATTGCGTATCTTTGCCGCCTGACTCCAAGTGACGCTTATACGTCGCACGCCCCTGTGGCGTCGCACGTCTCGCCGCCCGCGCCGATGGTGGCCAGGGGCGTGCCGGCGCGGCTCTCCCAGGCCTGCTCCAGCGCCTGGGTGAAGACCTCGGCGGGCTGGCCGCCGGAGATCCCGTAACGCCGGTCCAGCACGAAGAACGGCACTCCGCTCGCCCCAGCTCGGCGGCCTCGCGCTCGTCGCCGCGCACCTCGTCGGCGTACGCGCTCTCGTCCTCGAGGACGGCACGCGCCTCGTCGGGGTCGAGCCCGGCCTCGACGGCCAGGTCGAGCAGGACCCGGGCGTCGAAGACCGACCGCTCCTCGGCGAAGTTGGCGCGGTAGGCGAGATCGAGCAGCCCGTTGTGCCGGCCGCGGGCCCGGGCGAGGTGCAGCAGCCGGTGGATGTCGAAGGTGTTGCCGTGGTCACGGCCCTCGGCCAGATAGGCGAGCCCTTCGGCGTGCGCGTGGGAGGCGACCTGCTGCTCCATCGCCAGCACCTCCTCGTTCTGGGGTTCCCCGTCCCGAGTCGGAATACTCGGTGATCCAAAGCCGCTGGGTTCCGTTCGGGTCGTCCTCCGGGTCATCCCGGAAGAACCACCGCAAAGTGCCCCGTTGTCCCGCCGTCGGTCGGACCACTCGAACCGAAAACCCTGTGCTTACTCGGTATCGCCCAACGTGCGTGCCATGATGACTCATCCTCCATCGATCGGTCGTATCAGTTGCAACCTAGGAAAGTTCCCAGGTTGGCCAGCTAGACAAGCCGGTCAACCCGAACCGCGCTCATATATGGCGGATCGTCAGACCCTTGCGTGGGCACGCCCTGTGAACCGAAGGCGTGAGCGGGCTGAAACCTGAGCCGACGGGCGGGTGCAGGCCAGACGCGCCAAAGGTTTCAGGCCCCTTTGATTCCTAGGCGGGGATCAAGTTCGGGGGCGTCACCAGCCGTGCGCGTTCGTGCAGGTCCCGCGCTGTGGGGTTCTTCAAGTAGGGGCGGATGCGGCTGTGCATTGCGGTGATGCTGCGGTCGCACTGCCCAGACTGCACGAGTGGGTATATCTCCAGCACATTCCGCCACGTCTCGCACGCCGACTCCAAGTGGCCGACCTCTAGTTGCCGTTCGGCCAGCATGGACAGATAGCGAATGCTTGTCCGTCGAAACGTGCTGGGTCGCAGTCGCTTCGATTCCTTGAGTGATTCGACGGAACCCGCCATATCCCCAAGTTGGTACCGCACTTGCCCGACGTGGTACGCCAGCGAGGAAGGGTTGTAAGACCCGAAAGTCTTCGACTGCGACTCGGCCTTTTCCATGGCCGTCTCAGCCTCCCGGATGCACTGTAGGGCCATGCGCTTGTTTCCCTGCTGCGCGGCTGCGTGCGCCTGCTGTCCGGCGAGGAAAGCGCGCATTCGGGGCCCGGCCTGCGGGGAAGTGGCGGCGGCAGCGTCAGCGAGGCGCAATGCTTCGGCCCCTTGCCCGAGGTCCACGGCCTGAACGCTCATACCCCGGAGAGTGGTACAGAACGTGAGGTGATCCTCGGATGCCCCGGCGAGTTCAAGCGCTTTCAGGTAGTAGCACTGTGCCATTCCGTGTACGCCCTCGTCCACGGCCATGTAACCCGTGAGGTATGAGAGATCCGACGCGGCGGCCATCATCGCCTTACGGACATCGTCCGGAGCGTCAGCGCGCAGATAGGGGGCCACCGTGTTGACCAAGTAGGCGGCAGCCATCGGCCGTGCTGTCCGTCCGCCGAATTGGTCGTCAATGTCTGAGAGGCGTTCGGTCATGGCGATGACCGATTGAACATCGGACATTCCGATGCGCTGAGCCTCGCCCCTTTGGACGGCTTCCGTTCGGCCGACCACGTCCGGCCAATTGGGCACGGTGAGGGCGACAGAGAACAGACCTACTCCGAGCACGCTCCGGCGCGACGGGTCCATATCTTGCCTCCCCAGGTCTAGCAGCCCTTCCACCGTACTGGGGAGCGCGCTGGACTCTTCGGCGGGAGGGCACGGGAATCCCGCTTCGCTGTGCGTGATGGGGCTGCCGAGCTTCCGGGCCAACGCTTCCAGGATCAGCGGGCGGACGGCCTCTTTCGGCATGTGCCCGTTGAGCCACTGATGCACTGAGGGTTCGCGGTATTTGAGAGGCGTCCCCCGCTCGGTGCCCAGCTTGTTGACCTCTTGGGCGAACTGGCGCAGCGTCCAGCCGGTTTCCCGGTGCAGTCGGGCAAGTGATTCGTTGGGACTGGCCACCGGTCATCAACTCCCCACGCGTTCAAGACGCTTAAAGCTCTTAAGTCCTGGCGCTGTCGCAACGGTACCCCTCCCCTGCGGTCACGCGGTTGCCTTCTGTGAGCAGCCGAACGAGCACGAGAGGTGCAGCCATGAGCAGCCCTGAGAGCGCACGTGAGCACCCCCGGGACCGGGAGGCGGGGGAAACGGCGCTGGACGTCTCCACTGGCCGCGTGGGCCGCGTCATGGGCCACGTGGGACCGCGCTACCAACTCCGCCCGCTGAACGGTGGCCAGGAGTGGGAGGCCGACCCGGACAGCCTGAAAGCCGCCTACCAGTCAGACGCCCTGAGCGCCGCTGTAGTCACCGCCAACACGAGCCAGCGGATAAGGGAGCGGATGTGAGAGGGCTCCTCAGGTTCACCCCGGAACAGCGCACGGAGATCGACGCCGGATTGGTGCGGATCTTCGCGGAGCGGGAGGCCCGGGAGTGGGAGGCGGCCATATGGCGTGCGGCTCCCGTCCTCGTTCTACGCGCTGCGGAACAGCTCATCCACCACAAGGAGGCACAGCCATGACGGCAACCGCGAACGACCTTCGGACAGGCCGCGCGCTGGTCAGCTCGGACCTGTTCGACAGCATCGCCGAGTTCACCGTGACCCACTTCGGTTACAACCAGCAGAAGGCGGAGCGCGCGACCGATCAGGCCCTCGCGTTCCTCGCCACGGTCGGCACGGCCACGGTGAAGATGGTCCCGAGTGACGACGTGGACGGCGCGCTGCACGCGTTCATCCTGCACACCGCCGACTACCGCGAGTTCTGCGAGACGCACGCGGGCCGGTTCCTGGAGCACAACCCGCCCCCCGGTGGCGGTGGCCGAGTGCTCGCCGAGGTGCAGGCGACGGCGCACGCGATCAAGGCCAACGGGTTCGTGGTGCTGGATGCGCTGTGGACCGTGAACGGCGAGAACGCGGCGCAGTGCGACTCTGACTGCGGGCGGGACTACCGGGCCGTCTGACGGCCGGCTGAGTCGGACAGGTGATGGGTGGGGCCGGTTCTCCACTACGGGGACCGGTCCCGCTGTTGGAAGGTGAAGCATGAATTTCGATGGCCCGTACAGCCCGCCGGACGGTGCGCTGCAACTCCTCAATCCGGGCCCCGCCGAACTGGTCATCAACCGGCGCGGGTCGTCAGTGTGGAAGGTCAAAACCGAGGCCGGTCCCTACGCGGTGAAAGTCGGCTACCCGAGCCGGACGCACGCATGGACCGCGCTTGCCCCTGCCCGTGAAGCCGCCGTTCTGCGACAGCTCACCCATGAGCGGATCTTCAGCGGGGAGTGGGAGCACGGCACATGGGGTGCTCAGCCGTGGCGGCGTGGCGACAGCCTCTATGACCGGTGGGCACCCTGTCGGGGCGGGGAGGCTGAGCCGAACCTCGGAGAGGCCCTTTCCTGCGCTGTGGCCCTGTCGGGACTGCACGGAATGGGGTGGGTGCACGGGGATGTGCAGCCCGCGCATTTCCTCCTGGGTGAGCTGGGCGGCGCGTTCCTGATCGACCTTGCGCTGTCCAGCGGAGGACGAATTCCCCGCGCCTATGACTTCCCGTACCGGGGCTGTCTCGTCCACTACGAAGCGCCGGAAATCTCGGCCAGCGTGTTGGAGTCGGGAGCGGCGACGCCGACACAGGAAGCGGACGTGTACGCGCTGGGGGCGGCACTGTTCATCAGCGCGACGGGTTGGCGGCATGTGGCTTACCCGGACGACGCGTCCCGGGAGGTTCAGCGGCGAGCCATCGTGGCGGGCTCTCACCGACCCGTGGACGTGCCCGGAGTGCTGGGCGGTCTCATCCCCCGCATGCTCAGCCATTCGCCCGCTGACCGGCCTACCAGCGCCGAGGTGTGCGAGAGGTTGAGTGCGGCCCTGTAGGGCTGGGTCCGGCCCCGTCTGTGCGCTGCCCCATGGCGCATCGGCGGGGCTTCCTCATGTTCGTTGCCGCTGGTCAACACCCCCGCGCCAAGCTGTGGTTCCGTTCATTCACGGGCAGGCGATGTCGCTCCAGATCTCGACGCGCATGTGCTTCTTCACTCCAGGCCAGGGGCCGTGTGGGGAGGACGGAGGGTGCCTCCGCTCCTGTCTCAACAGCTTGCCGGAGCGACTCATTCCCGGCCCTGTCAGGGGGCTCTCATGGAACTCTCGGGGAGCGGAGGGGCGGGGCGCCCTCGTGCGCCCCGCCCTACTCCTGCCGGCGCCCTACTCCTGCCGGCGCCCTACTCCTGCCGGTCGTTCACCCGGCGCGGCAGCCCCGCCGGGTTGTCGTCCCGCAGTTCGACCGGCAGCAGCGCCTGTGGCGTCGACTGGTAGGTGACCGGGCGCAGCCACCGCTCGACCGCCGTCGCCCCCACCGACGTGGACGTCGACGTCGTCGCGGGGTACGGACCGCCGTGGTGCTGGGCGGGCGCGACCGCCACACCCGTCGGCCACCCGTTCACCAGCACCCGCCCCGCGAGCGGCGTGAGTTCGGCGAGCAGCCGCGCCCCGGTGTCCCCGTCCCCCGCCAGCTCCTCGGTGGAGAGCTGGAGCGTGGCGGTGAGGTTGCCCGGGAGCCGGGAGAGCACCGCGCCGATCTCCGCCGGGTCCCCGTAGCGCGCGACCACCGTGACGGGGCCGAAGCACTCCTCCAGGAGCAGGTCGTGCGCCCCCTGTGCGGCCAGCAGCCGCGCCGGTACGGTCAGGAAGCCCGCGCTGACCGTGTGGTCCCCACCGGCGCCCGGGGTCACCGGGGCCTCGGTGTCCGGGAGGCCGGCCCGTTCGCGTACCCCCTCCACGAACGCGTCCCGCATGCGGTGGTCCAGCATGACGCCGGGATCGGTGTCGCTGAGGGCGGCGGTCAGGGACTTCAGCAGGCGGTCGCCGGAGGGCCCCTGGGGTGCCAGTACGAACCCGGGCTTCGTGCAGAACTGCCCCGCGCCCAGGGTCATGGAGCCCGCGAGCCCGGCCCCGATCTGCTCGGCCCGCTCCTCGGCGGCCGCCGGGGTGATCACGACCGGGTTGAGGGAGCCCAGTTCACCGTGGAAGGGGATGGGCGCGGGCCGCGCCGCCGCCGCGTCGAAGAGCGCCCGGCCGCCGCGTACCGAACCGGTGAAGCCGGCGGCCGCGACCAGCGGGTGGCGCACCAGCTCGATGCCGGCGTCGAAGCCGTGGAGGAGGATCACCACGTCCTCGGGCAGGCCCACTTGGGCCGCCGCCCTGCGCAGTACGGAAACGCACAGCTCCGAGGTGGCCGGGTGGTCGGGGTGCGCCTTGACGACGACCGGGCAGCCCGCCGCGAGCGCGCTCGCGGTGTCACCGCCGGGCACCGAGAAGGCGAGCGGGAAGTTGCTGGCGGCATAGACCGCGACGACGCCCAGCGGGATCTTGTAGCGGCGCATGTCGGGCCATGGCGGGGTCTTCGTGCCGTCTTCGTGGTCGATCCTGATGTCCAGGAAGGCGCCCTCGTCGACAACGTCCGCGAAAGCCCTGAGCTGGGCCGTCGTACGGGCGAGCTCGCCGGTCAGCCGCGTCGGGCCGAGCGCGGTCTCGGCGTCGGCCGCCTCGACGACGTGCCCCGCGGCCTCGTCGAGGAGCTGGGCGGCGGTACGGAGGAGGGCGGCCCGTACCGTGCGGTCCGCGAGGGCGGAGCGAGCGGCGTGCGCGGCCCGTACCGCGCGGTCCACCTCCGCCGGGGTCGCCTCGACCGCGACCTGCTCACGCGGCTTCCCCGTTCGGGGGTCGACACTCCAGACTGGTGTAGCTGCCACCGTGGCGTCCTTCCAGCTGTTCGATATTCTGAACAGAGTTCCTGATACTGAATATGCTGGGACTCTATTAACGGACGTTCTGAGCGGTCAAGAGTGGTCAAGAAGGGGCGAGGCTCAATGTCAACTGCCGATACGGGCGGTGCGCAGGTCAAATCGGCGGTGCGGACCGTGGAGTTGCTCGAATTCTTCGCCGGCCGCCCCGGCATGCACTCCCTCGCCGCCGTCCAGGAGGCCGTCGGTTACCCCAAGTCCAGCCTCTACATGCTGCTGCGCACGCTCGTCGAGCTCGGCTGGGTGGAGACGGACGCGACGGGCACGCGGTACGGCATCGGCGTACGCGCTCTGCTCGTCGGCACGTCGTACATCGACGGCGACGAGGTGGTGGCCTCCGCCCGCCCCACCCTCGACCGGCTCTCCGACGACACGACCGAGACGATTCACCTGGCCCGTCTCGACGGTACGAACGTCGTGTACCTCGCGACCCGCCAGTCCCAGCACTACCTGCGCCCCTTCACGCGCGTCGGCCGCCGGCTGCCCGCGCACTCGACGTCCCTCGGCAAGGCGCTGCTCGCGACGCACACCGACGAGCAGGTGCGCAAGCTCCTGCCGGAGACACTGCCGGCGCTGACCGAGCACACGATCACCGACCGCGAGAAGCTGATCGACGAGCTGCACCTCGTCCGCGAACAGGGCTACGCCGTGGACCGCGAGGAGAACACACTGGGTCTGCGCTGCTTCGGTGTCGCGATCCCCTACCGGACCCCGGCGCGCGACGCCATCAGCTGCTCGGTGCCGGTCGCCCGGCTCACCCCGGCGCACGAACAGATGGTCAAGGACGCCCTGTTCGACGCGCGGGACCGGCTGACGCTCGCCACCCGGAGGCTCTGACATGGCACTCGCCCCTGACGTGACGCTGCGCGAGGTCCTGCCGGACGACCTCGGTCTGTTCTTCGCCCACTTCCAGGACCCCGAGGCGAAGCGCATGGCGGCGTTCGGCCCGGCGGACCCCGTGGACCGGACGAGGTTCGACGCGCACTGGAAGCGCAACATCGCCGAGTACGTCGTACGGACCGTGCTCGCCGACGGCGAGGTGGCGGGCAGCGTCTGCGTGTACGGAGAGCCGGGCGACCTCCAGGTGACGTACTGGATCGACCGCGCCCACTGGGGCCGGGGCGTGGCCACCGCCGCGCTGCGCGTCGTGCTCGACCTCGTGCCGGAGCGGCCCCTGTTCGCGCGCGCGGCCGCGGACAACGCCGGGTCGGTCCGGGTGCTGGAGAAGTGCGGTTTCGCCGTCACGGGACACGAGCGCGGGTTCGCGAACGCGCGCGGGGCGGAGATCGACGAGCTGGTCCTCACCCTCACGGGCTGAGCGCTCTCCCCCGCGCGGGGGAGACGGTTCACCCGCACGTGGGAGGTGCGGGAACGTCCGGTCCGGGAGCGTGGACGTCATGACGGACACCACGCGTGCTTCCCGGCTCGGGGGCCATCGGCCCGCCTCCGACCCCGCGCCTGTACCTGCGACTGCCTCGGCTCCCGCACCTTCCGCTCTCCCCGCGTCCGCCTCGCCCCCTGTCCCGGCCGCTGCCTCGGCCCCCGCCGGGCGGCTGCGCGTCGTGCTGCGCGCGGCCGCCGTCGTCTCCTGCGTGCCGTACATCGCCCTCAAGGCCGCCTGGATCGCGGGCAGTCGCGTCGGGATCCCGGACGGCAGCGTGCTCCTCGACCGCCCCGCCCTGACGGCCGCCGCCAACAGCGCCACGTTGCTGATGGACGCGACCGTCGTCGTCCTGGCCCTGCTGCTCACCCAGGGCTGGGGCCGGCGTGTCCCGGCGTGGCTGCTCGCGCTGCCCATGTGGGTGGCCACGGGGCTGCTGACGCCGATCATGACGGGGTTCCCGCTGCAGGTCCTGGTGAAGGTGATCACCGATGCGCCGACCACACCGGCGGGCAGCGAACCGTTCCTCGACGCATGGGTCTTCGGCGTCGTCTACACGGGCTTCATCGTCCAGGGGCTCGCGCTGGGCACTCTCTTCGCCCTCTACTCCCGCGACCGCTGGGGTCATCTGTGGCGGGGCACGGTGGGGAGGCTGCCCCGCTCGGCCGTCGGCCCCGGGCTGAGGACGGCCGGCGTGGCCGCGTCCGTGCTCGCGGCGCTGGCCGCCGTTCCGCACGCGATGTGGGCCGCCGGCGCGACCACGGGGCTCAGCAGGAGCCGGATCGTCGGGCGCACGGCGGACTTCCGTCTCCTCGAAGGGACGTACGCGCTGTTCGCGGCGATGACCGCGGCCGGGGTCCTGGCGCTCGCCCTGCGGCGCGGCCGGCGCCTCGCGACGCGGACGCCGCTGGCACTCGCGTGGGTGGGTTCGGGTGCGCTCGGCTGCTGGGGCGGCTGGCTGCTGGTCGCCTCGGCGATGCCCGCGGCCGAGGGAGCCGATCATGCCCCCGCGGCGGTGACGCTGACCTACGCTGTGCAGATGATCGCCGGTCTCCTCGTCCTGGCCGTCGGCGCCCGCTTCCTGGGGAGGCGCGGGCAGGACGGCGCCCCGGACGGTACGGGGGCGGGGGCGGTACGGGAGGAGAGCCGGGCAGGCGGCCCGGCGCGGCGACGAATACGGGGACGCACGGCGTGAAGCGGTTGTTCGACGCGCGGGCGCGGCTGCGCTGGATCCATCTGATCCTCGGCGGCGCGCTGTCGATGCCGTACTTTCTGCTCGGCAGCGTCGTCGTCGGCCCGTTCCTCGGCCACGACAACGTCTTCACCTCCACCTCGCTCCAGTTCGCCGCGTTCGGCGTCGCCCTTCCGACCGCCGCCCTCACCGCGCTTTTCCCCCTGGTCAGGCCCCTGTCGGTGGGCGCGGTACGGGCGTTGTGCGCGGTGCCCGCCGGGCGACTGGCCGACGGGCCCGCCCGGTCGCGGGCGGCGCGGGTGCGGACCGCCGGCTGGTTCACGCTGCACCTCGGGCTCGGCGGCGTCATCAGCGGCATGACGCTCGCGGTGCCGCCGTTCGCGGGCGCGCTGATCGCCCTGCCGCTGATGACGTGGCTGCGCGACAGCCCGCTCGCCCTGCCCGAAGTCCTCACCCGCGCCTGGGGGCCGGCGCTCGCCCCGGTCGCCGGGTTCGCGATGCTGGTGGCGCTGGCGGCGTGTGCGGCGCTGGCCGGGGCTGTGCTGGCGCGCTCGGCGCCGGTGCTGCTCGGGCCGACACCGGCGGACCGGCTGGCGGCGGCGGAGCGGCGGGCCGCGGACCTCGCCGTGCGCAACCGGCTGGCCCGCGAGCTGCACGACTCGGTGGGGCACGCGCTGAGCGCGGTCACGCTCCAGGCGGGCGCGGCGCGCAGGGTGCTGGACAGCGATGTGGAGTTCGTACGGGAGGCGCTGACCGCGATCGAGGAGACGACGCGCCGCACGGTGGGCGAACTGGACGCGGTGCTCGGCCTGTTGCGGCAGGGCGAGGACACCGGCGGCGACCTGGCGGGACCCACCCTGGACGCACTGGACGACCTGCTGGCGCACAGCGGTGTGAAGGTCGCCTGCACGCGGGACGGCGATCCGGCCGCCCGGGCGCCGGACCCGGTGTCCCGTGAGGCGTACCGCATCGTCCAGGAGGGGCTGAGCAACGCCCTTCGCCACGGCGGCGCCGCACCGGTGTCGCTACGGATCGTCCTGCGGGGCGAGGAGTTGGAGATCGTGATGGAGAATCCGCTGCCCGACCGGGAGCCGGTGGTACGGCCCGGGGGCGGCCGGGGCCTGCCCGGCATAGCGGAGCGGGCCACTCTGCTCGGCGGCCACGCCGAAGCGGGCGCGCACGGCGACGTGTGGCGGCTCACGGCCCGCCTGCCGGCCGGCGGCGCGGGAGGCACGCGATGAGCGCGCCGGTCAGGATCGTGCTCGCCGACGACGAGCGCATGGTCCGCACCGCGCTGCGGGTGATCCTCGACGCCGAGCCCGGCCTGGAGGTCGTCGGCGAGGCGGCGACCGGCGCCGAGGCCGTGTCCGTGGTGCGGGAGCTGCGGCCGGACGTGGTCCTGATGGACGTCCGCATGCCGCAGATCGACGGCATCCGCGCCACCGAGCAGATCCTCGGCGGCCTGGAGAGGCCCCCGCGCGTGGTCGTCGTCACGACCTTCGAGAACGACTCCTACGTGTACGACGCCCTGCGGGCCGGAGCCGCCGGGTTCCTGCTCAAGCGCGCCGCCGCCGAGGACCTGGTCCAGGCGGTACGGCTGGTCGCACGCAGCGACTCGTTGCTGTTCCCCTCGGCCGTGCGCGCTCTGGCCGCCGAGTACGCCGGGCGGCAGCCCACGCCCCCGCCGCCCTGGGCGGCGCGGCTGACCGACCGGGAGGCGGAGGTGCTGCGGCTGATGGCGACGGGGCTGACGAACGCGGAGATAGCGGACCGGCTGCGGGTGGGCCCGGCGACGGCGAAGAGCCATGTGGCGGCCGTCCTGGCGAAGACAGGGGCGCGCGACCGGACACAGGCGGTGATCGCGGCGTACGAGTCGGGCTTCATCGCACCGCGCTGAGCCGGCGGGGCCCGGCGCGGGTGCCGTGCCGGATGAGGATGGTGTGAGAAGCGCGGCATGAGGGAACGCGGCCGGCCGTCCCGTTCGTCTCCCGTACGGGATGAACAAGACAATCAGGCGCGCTTCGGTCTTCTGCCTGCTGATGGTGCTCGCCCTGCTGGTGCGGATCACCTGGGTGCAGGCATATCAAGGCCAGGCCCTCGCGGACGACAAGCACAACCGGCGGAACGTCATCGCGCAGTACGCGCAGCCGCTCGGGAACATCATCGTGGCCGGTTCCCCGGTCACCGGATCCAAGAGGACGGAGGGCAGCGATCTCCAGTACAAGCGGACCTACAAGGACGGTGAGCTCTACTCGGCCGTCACCGGCTACAGCTCGCAGGCGTACGGGGCCACCCAGCTCGAAGGCATCTACAGCGACGTCCTCGACGGGACCGACTCCCGGCTGAAGAACCCGGCCGACCTCGTCATGGGCAGGCAGAGCGACCCCGGCGACGTCGTGACGACCATCGACCCCGCCGTGCAGAAGGCGGCGTTCAAGGGGCTCGGCGACAAGAAGGGCGCGGCCGTCGCGATCGACCCGGCGACCGGGGAGATCCTGGGCATGGTGTCCACGCCCTCGTACGATCCGTCGGAGATCAGCGGTACGACGGACGGCGACGCCTGGCAGCGGCTGACCGGCGACGAGGACAAGCCGATGGTCAACCGGGCGCTGCGGCAGCCGCTGCCGCCCGGCTCCACGTTCAAGCTGGTGGTCGCCGCGGCCGCTCTGGAGGACGGTCGCCACGGGTCGGTCGACGAGCGGACGGACAGCCCGAACCCGTACACGCTGCCCGGCACGCGGACCGTCCTCCGGAACGAGAACGCCTCCGCGCCCTGCGAGGACGCGACGCTGCGCACCGCGCTGAAGTACTCGTGCAACAACGTCTTCGCGAAGCTGGCCGTCGACCTCGGCCAGGACAAGGTGAAGGCGATGGCGGAGAAGTTCGGCTTCAACACCGAGAAGCTCGATGTGCCGGTGCGGGCCGCGCGGAGCGTGTACCCGTCCGGGATGGACAAGGCGCAGACGGCGCTCACGGGCATCGGCCAGTTCGACGTCACGGCGACCCCGCTGCAGATGGCCATGGTCTCGGCGGCCCTCGCCAACGGCGGCGAACTCGTGCCGCCGCACATGGTCTCCAAGGTGACGGACGCGGACGGCGACACACTGGACGATCTCGGCGACGCGGGCGGCGAGCGGGTCGTCTCGCCCGCCACCGCCGAGCAGCTGCGCAGTGCGATGGTCACGGTCGTCCAGGACGGCACGGGAACGAACGCGCGGATCGGCGGCGCCGAGGTCGGCGGCAAGACGGGCACCGCGCAGCACGGCGTGGACAACAGCAAGACGCCGTTCGCCTGGTTCACGTCGTACGCGAAGGACGAGTCGACCGGCAAGGAGGTGGCGGTCGCGGTCGTCGTGGAGGACTCGGGGGCGGCCCGCTCGGAGGTCAGCGGCAACGGCCTGGCGGCCCCCATCGCCGAGAAGACGATGAGGGCGGCGCTCAGCCGATGACGCGGGGCGCTGGGCCGGGTGTGTCTACTGACCGGCCCAGCGCCTGACCGTGGCCTGCGCCTCGGCCCGCTCGGCGGGCGTCAGCTTGGAGATGAGCGCGCCGTGGTTGGTGTCCGGCGCCACGTAGAGGTGCGAGTCGTTCTTGCTGGGCTTGAACTGTTCGGCGCTCCACGGGTCGTTCTGCCCGTACACGAACATCATCCGCTCGCCGCGGGTCGCCACCCAGCGGTCGACGTCCTTGATGACGCGGCCGTCGTACGTGGTGCGCATGTCGGCGGGCAGGACCGAGTTGGGCTGGTAGATGTCCGGGTACTTGCGGACATCGCGCAGGTGCTTGAACTTCAGGTCCGCCCAGCCGAGCTGGGCTGCCGCCTGCCGGTAGTACGGGCCGCTGCCCTCGGCCCCGTTGCCCTGGTCGGCGTAGATGCTCAGTCCGTGGTTGACCGACCATCTGTACAGCTCGTCGTCGGTCGCCTTCTCGGCGTCCGGGACGGTGGGGCAGTCGGTGTACGTGCCGCTCTGCCAGAAGTTCCACACCTGGTCGAGCACCGAGAACTCGAAGGCCCGGTCCGCCGAGCCGAGGTAGGCGAAGGTGAGGCCCTGCTCCTTGGACGTGGCTTCGAAGCGCGACAGCATCGCGTCGCGCCGCACGAGCATTTCGCGCTGCACGGCGTCCAGGGCGGCCCGGCACTCCGGCGTGCCGACCGTCTTGAAGAAGTTCTCGTAGACACTGTCGTCGCGGTTGTTCGCGTCGTTCGGAGCGACGTACGCGACGACGGCGTCCAGGTCGCCGGGGTAGAAGCGCTCGTGGTAGACCTGCGTCATCCCGCCCTTGCTCGCGCCGGTACCGATCCACTTCGCCGTGTAGACGCTCTTGAGCGCCTGGACGATCGCGTGCTCGTCGCTCGCCTGCTGCCAGACGTTCAGGTCGTCCCAGTCGACCGCGGTGGGGCGCGAGGTGTTGAAGTAGCGGTGTTCCACGCTGACCTGGTTCGCACCGAGCAGCGTGGTGATCTCGCGGGTGCCCGAGGAGAGCCCGTATCCGCCGGTGTAGTGCACGACCGGCGCCGTCTCGGCCTTGTGCCACAGCGTGAACCGCTGCTGAATGGTGCCTCTGCCGGGGGCGCGGTGGTCGACGGGCTGGGCCAGCGTGAGCGTGTAGAAGGGGAAGCCGCCCTTGTCGGCGACCGAAACGACCGTCAGTCCGGGGATGCGCTCCAGCTTTTCGCGCACGCCGTCGGCCGCGACCGGTGTCGCGGAAGCCGTGGATGCCGGCGGCGCCGGGGGTGCGCCGAATGTCGTCGCGTGGGGGGCGGCGAGGGCGGGCGAGGCGGCCGACAGACCGGTTGCCGCTATGAGACCGGCACACAGCAGGGAAGGCAGGACCTTGGTGCGCACGCTGAAGTCCCCTCGGCCGGAGATGATGCGATGGATGCGACGCGCCGCATGGTATGCGCTTTCGCACTGTGATCGGCCTCACTCCGGATCTTTGACTTCCGTGTCAACCGGATGCGGGCTCCCGGGCGTATGCCCGGTGAGACCGAAGAGATCCAGGAGTGGTTGTTGACCGTCGAGGAGTTTGAAGAGTTCTACGCGCATACGGCGTCCCGCCTCATCGGGCAGCTGTACGTGATGCTCGGCGATCTGCACGAGGCCCAGGACGTCGTGCAGGAGGCCTTCGTCCGGGGCTGGACCCGGCGCCGCCGGCTCGACGGCGGCGCCGAACCCGAGGCGTGGATCCGCACCGTGGCCTGGCGGCTGGCGGTGAGCAGATGGCGGGTGCGCCGCCGCTCGGCGGACGCCTGGCAGCGGCGCGGCAGCCCGCCGTCCGAGCCGGGGCCCGGCCCCGAGCAGGTGGCGCTGGTCTCTGCGCTGCGCGAACTCCCGCCCAGACAACGGCGGACGGTGACACTGCACTACGTCTGCGACCTGACGGTCGCGCAGATCGCCGCCGAGACCGGCCTGTCCACCGGCACCGTCAAAACGCACCTGGCCCGAGGCCGGGCCGCGCTCTCCCACCTTCTGCAGGATCCCCGCGCCGAGGAGGCCTACGGTGCCTGAGCCCCATGACCCGCTGAGGAACGCGTTCAAGCAAGCGGCCGTCGCCGGACAGGCGCAGGCGCGGCCCGTCCCCGCCTCGCTGATCTCCGAACGCGGCACCCGGCGTCAGCGGCGACGGCTGGCGCTGGTGGCCGCCACCGCGTGCCTGGCCTTCGCCGGTACGGGCGCCGCGGCGGTGGCCGCGCTGCTGCCGGGCGGCGACCCGGGCA
The DNA here is from genome assembly GCF_014650755.1 of Streptomyces chryseus. GTDB lineage: Bacteria > Actinomycetota > Actinomycetes > Streptomycetales > Streptomycetaceae > Streptomyces > Streptomyces chryseus. The sequence goes on from NZ_BMVO01000001.1 coordinate 101,287, forward strand.
CCGGCGTCCCCGCGTCCAGCCCCTCCGGTCCCTCCTCCGAACTGCCGTCCGTGCTGCCGTCCTCCCCGCCCGTTTCGTCCTCCTCGTCATCCCTCACCCGCACCACTCCCCCGGCGACCTCCGTGCCCCCGCGCGCACCGGCCGGAACGGTCTCCGGGACGCCGACCGCACCGCCGACCGGCGGCGCCACCGACACGCAGCCGCCCCCGGACTGACCCACTCCGAGCCGCACGCGCCCCACCGACCGCCCTCCACCTGCCCGCCGCATCGCCGCAGGGTGATTCCGCATGCCCCGATGCCCGCCCCAGGAGTACGACCATGGCCACCTCGACCCCTCTGCGGCCCCCCGAGCAGCCCGCCCACCCTCCCGTACGCGGACCGTCGGCCACCGGCACGCCGAACGGACGCATGCCGTCCGAACGCCGGCGGCCCGGGCGCCGGGGGCCCGTGTTCGGGCTGTTCGGGGCCCGCCGCTCCGGGTTCCGGCTGGGGCACGACGACCGGAACGTCCTGCTGCTGTACGTCCTCACCCGCGTCGGCGTCTGGACCACCGCGTACTGCGCGCGGTGGCTCTTCGCCGAGGACCGCCGGGCCCGCGAGGCGGGCACCGCGTTGTCGTCGTGGGGGCAGTGGGACTGGTGGCACTACCTGCACATAGCGCAGGAAGGTTACTTCCCCGGCGGCGCCGGACCGGGCACCCAAGGCTGGGACAACAGGGAGGCCTTCTTCCCCGGCTTCCCGCTCGTCCTGCGGGCCGTGCACGTCGTGATCCCCGACTGGTCCGTCGCCGGCCTGCTGATCTCCTTCGTCTCCGGGGCCGTCGCCGTCCTCGCCCTCGCCCGGATCGCGCGCCTCCACGTGCGCGACGCGGACAGCCCTCTCGGGCAGCGCGCCGTGCTGTTCTTCCTTCTCTCCCCCTGCGCGGTGTGCCTGGCCGCCGGCTACACCGAGTCGCTCTTCCTCGCCCTCGCCCTGCCCGCCTGGCTCGCGGCCCGGCGCGGCAACTGGGCGCTCGCCGGCATCCTGGCCTGCCTGGCCACGGGCGTCCGGGTCAGCGGCCTGTTCCTCGCCGCGGCGATCGCGGCCCATTTCATCGCCGCGGCGGACCTGCGCGAGCAGTGGCGCTCGATCACCTGGATCGCGCTGCCCGCTCTGCCCGCTCTGCCCGCTCTGCCCGCGGCCGTCTACACCTGGTACCTGCACGCCCACACCGGCGACTGGATGGCCTGGAGCCACGCCCAGGAACGCGGCTGGTACCGCGACTTCCACACCCCGTGGGAGGCATGGCAGAACACCTGGAAGGCCGCCTTCACGCACACCCAGTCCACCGGGTACGCCGTGATGTTCCAGGCCGAACTCGTCACCATGGTCGTGGGGCTCGTCCTGCTGGGAGTGCTGCTGAGACGGCGCAAGTGGCCGGAGGCCGTCTACACCGCGCTCAGCCTGTGGGCGCTCGGCACGTCGTACTGGTACACCTCGGTCCCCCGCGCCACGCTGCTGTGGTGGCCGATGTGGGTGATGCTCGCCGCGTGGAGCCTGCGCCGCCCCTGGGTGCGCAGCGCGTACCTGTGCGTGGTGGCGCCCCTGTCGACCGTGCTCGCCCTCACCTTCCTGACGGGACGCTGGGCGGGCTGACCGCCGTCACGGCGTCGTCCGAGGCTTCGTCACGGCGACTCCGACACACGCGTCACGGCGACGGCCGAGGTACGCCGTCACGCGTGCGGCCCCGGTCCGTCACCCGGCGGGCCACGCCGGGCTGCGGCCCGCGCGCCCGACGACTCGGTCGAGGAGCGGCGCGTCCCGCGGCACGTCGACGGGCGTTCCGAAGATCCCGTCGCCGCCCGGATCGTCCTCCGTGGGCTCCAGCAGCTCGTACGACGACTGGAGGGCGGCGGTGTCGGGCGCGTACGGCCGGCCGAGGGCGCGGGCCAGGTCCCACCCGTGCACGACGAGCTCGTTGAGCGCCACCCGCCCGGCCACGTCACCGGGGAGGGTTACCCCGCCCGCCTGGGTGGTGCCCTGCCAGGCGTCTGGACGGCGCCAGGCGGCGACGAGTTCGTCGAGCTGCCGCGGCAGGCGTGCCCGCCAGTCGTCGCCGAGTACGGGCATGGCCCCGCCCGGGGGTGTGCCGGTCGTCGGCCCCATTCGCTTGCCCGCCGCGTCGCGGAAGGCGGCGGTCAGTTCGACGAGGTGCGCGAGGAGGTGGTGCACGGCGTACTTCTCGCAGGGGGTGGGGGCCAAGAGCTGCTCCTCCCCCACCTCTTCGAGCAGCTGGGCGACCTGGCGGGCGGCCGGTGCGAAGTCGATCACGGCCGGCGTGGGGAGCGTGGGGTCTTGGGCGGTCATGGCGCTGCCTCCGGTGAGCGGACGATGCCTGCGCAGTAAGGACCGCCCGGGGACCGGGAACTCATCGGCAGACCCGCCGTCGGACCCGTCCCGCCCGCGTCGCCCCTCCCCCGGTGCCGGTCAAGCGGGGCGGTACGCCTCGAACGCCGTCCGGGTCAGGAAGGCGAGCCGCGCACGCTTCTCCGGCAGGAAGACCTCCGGGAGGTCGATCTCCGGCATCACGATCTCCGGGCCGAGCTCGAACCCGGCCCGCTCCAGCAGCGCCACCGCCTTGGCGTTGGCGGCGTCCGGCTCCGCCACGATGCGCCGGTGCTCCGGGTCCGCGAACACGAAGTCGATCAGCGTGGCCAGCAGGTGCCCGGTGAAGCCGTGCTCGGGAGCGGCCCCGCCCGTGGGACCGACGAGGATGTGCACCCCGAAGTCCCCCGGCCGGGCGTCGTAGCACTCGCTGACCCGGTCGGCCTCGGGGGCGTACGTCTGGAACAGCGCGACGGGTGCGTCGTCCCGCAGCACCAGGTAGCCGTGGTGGGTGGTCAGGGAGTCCAGGTGCGCGTAGATCTCCTCGACCTGTTCGACGGTCGTCCCGCCCATCCCCCAGAACCTGGCCCGCTCCTCGGTGACCCAGCCGTGCAGCAGCCGGGCGTCGCGCCCCGGGTCGACGGGGAGGAGGCGGACCGTGCCGAAGCCTTCGATGTGCCGCTCGTACGCGCTCTGCTGTCCGTACACGGTCTCGGCCGCGTCGATCGGGGGCGTGGTCATCGGGACTCCTTGGTGAGACGGTTCCAGTCGGTGGTCACGGGCACCAGCCCGCCCCGCAGCCACACCGGCAGTTGGTCGCGGTGGTGCGCGTCGCCCGGTACGCCGGACGCGCCGAGCGGCACCACCCACAGGCTGTCCTCGCGGCGCGCGAGGTCCCACACGTAGCGGGCGGCCGGTCCGCGCGCGCACAGGTCGGTGACGCCGGGCACGCTGGACGTGGACAGCACGCAGTCGTGGTCTCCCGCCACCCCCGGCCATCCGCCGGGCGGTGCGGAGGGCAGCGCCTGCCACGGCGCGAGGCGGTGTACGTCGCCCCAGGCCACCGGGGCCACGTCCGTCGCGGCGACCGCCTCGACGGCGGCCGCGACGACGGCGGGCCGGTCGATGCCCGGCAGCAGATGGGTCGTCAGCAGGGTCTCCAGCGCGAAGCCGACCCGCCCGGTGAGGGCGAGCCACGGCAGGAAGACGCCGGGATACGCCGGGTCCGCCACCGGCTCGGTCAGCGCGGCCAGCTCCGGGTGGGCGGCGATCCGCCGGACCACCTCCGTCCGTACGGCGGCGTAGACGGTGGCGTCGGTGCTGTCGGCCTCCATCCGGCGGTCCCAGCGCAGGAGGCGGTCCCGCAGCCGCGCCGCCCGCGCGCTGAGCCCTTCGAGGCCGGCGAGCAGCTCCAGCAGCGGCCGGGCGGACGCGAGATGCGTGTCGGTGTGCACGCCCGCCATCTCCCCGGCGGTCCACGCCTTCGACCCGCCGAGCAACTGCCCGATGCGGTCCGCCCGGTACGGCGGAGCGAACTCGACGCCGAGCGGCGCGGCCAGTCCGCGCTGGTTGGCCATCACGGCGACGCCGTCGACGTCCGCGCGGGGCAGCGGCAGGTCCTCACCGCGCCAGGTGTACGCCGCCTCCCAGGCGGGTACGACGCGCAGCCCGTTGTCCCGGTGGCGCAGCGGGACGCGGCCCGCGACCCGGTGCAGCAGGCCGCCCTCGGTGTCGGCGGCCTGGACGACGTTGACCGGCTCGACCCACCGCGCGAACGCCCGGTCCACGTCGGCGACGGTGCGGGCCCTGAGCAGCGCGGGCAGCGCGGCGAAGCCGAGGTCCCCGTACACGCGCGTCGGGCAGCGCAGGCTGACCGTCAGGGCCTCGCCGGGGCCGCCGATGACGACAGGGCCGCGCTCCGTCTCGACGACCTCCGTATCGACCGGGTCGCCGCCCGCCACCTCGACGGTCTCGGTGTGGACGGCGGCGGGCCGCCATCCGTCGGGGCCGAGGGCCTCGACGCCTGCGCCGTCGGGTGTGCGCCGCAGGCGCTCCCGGTAGAGGTCCTGGTAGTCCGCCATGGCGTTGGTGATGGCCCACGCGACGGTGGAGGTGTGGCCGAAGTGGGCGATGCCGGGGACGCCGGGGACGGCGAGGCCGACGACGTCGAACTCGGGGCAGGCGAGGCGTACCTGCTGGTAGACGCCCGGGTCCTCGATGAACCGGTGCGGGTCTCCGGCGATCAGCGCGGCGCCGGTGGCAGTGCGCTCGCCGGTGACGAGCCAGCCGTTGCTGCCGGCGGTGCCGGGGCCGTCGGTGGCGAACAGGCTGATCGCCTCGTCGCCGAGCCTGCGGGCGACCTCCTCGCGCCACAGCTTCGTGGGGAAGCCGGCGAAGAGGATGTGTGTGGCCAGCCAGATCCCGAGCGGCGTCCACGGCTGCCACGTTCCGGGGGCGAGTCCGGTGGCGGCGAACTCCGGGGCGCGGCGGGCCCCCTCGGCCAGCCCCGCGTTGACCCCGTCGACGTAGCGTGTGATCCAGGCGGCGGTGTCCGCGTCGAGGGCGCGGAAGCAGCGCCGGGCGGTGTCGTCCAGGCGGGACCTGCGGGCGAAGACGTCCCAGCCGACGGCGTCGGGGCCGAGGAAGGCGGCGGTGGTGCCCTGGGACCGGTGCCGCTCGACCTCGATCTGCCAGGCGCGGTCGGTGGCGGCGTTGCGGCCCTGCGCGAACGCGAGGTCGTGCGCGGTGGCGGCGCGGAGATGGGGGATTCCCCAGGCGTCCCGGAAGACCTCGGTGCTCACGTTGTTCCCATCCGATTCCACTGGCTTTAGGTAAGGCTGGCCTAACTTAAAGCACGCCCCGCCTGGGAACCAACCCGGGGTCGCCCTCCGGGGCGCCGCGCGGGCCACGGGCCGCCACCCCCTCACACCCTCCGCAGGGCGGAGCGTACGAGCCCCAGGTCGTCGTCGGATGCCAGACCCGCGTGGTACAGCCGCAGTTCGGTCGCTCCGAGGGCGGCCGCGCGGGCGGCGTCCCGGGCGAGCGTGGCGGGGCTCGCGCCCAGGCCCGCGACGATGCCGAAGTTGGCGGCCACGACGGTCGCGCCTCCCGGGCGGCGGTGTTCCGCGAAGGATGCGAGCAGCTGCGGCCCCCCGGCGCAGGGCACCACCACCCCGTCCGCGACGCCGAGGATGTGCCGGGGCCCGACCCCGGCGTTCGCCCCGCAGTGGTACGCCGAGGGGTCGGCGTGCAGCAGCACCTGGAAGCCGGGGGGTGCGGCGGCCCGTACGGCCGCGACGGCCGCTTCCTGGAGCGCACGGGCGGCCCGGATGCGCCACGCGAGGGTCGCGGCGGCGACTTCGGCGCCCAGCAGCTTCTCGACGGACGGCCATCCGGCGTCGGCGGACCCGGTGGCCCAGACCGGGCCGAGTGCGCTGCGTACGGCCTCCCGCAACGCGGTGGCGTCCAGGCCGTGTTCGCCGTACCCCGTCCCGCAGTCGGGGCAGAAGCAGAGCGACATCAGGTACTGCGCCGCGTCGCCGAGCTCCACACCGGCGGTCTTGTCGTGGGCGTGCAGATGGGCGAGGCCGTACCAGCCGCACGACTCCAGCTCGGTGCCGCGCGTTCCGGGACGTACGGCCGCCTCCGCCGCGAGGCCGGTGAGGTAGGCACGGACGGCTGGCTGGGCGATGCAGGGCGCCCAGGGGTAGCGGTCGCCGTACGCGTTGACGACGGAGGTGTCCGGACGCTCGGCGCCGAGGCGGGAGTTGTGGGCGAGGACGACCCAGGAGTGGACGTCGAGCCCGGCCGCCGCGAGCGCCGCGGCCGCCTCGCCGTACGGGTCGGCGGTGGACGCCCAGTCCCCGGCGGCGTACGGCCGAAGGCTCCGCCCCGTCCAGCGGGCTTCGTCCACGGGGTAGAGCACGGCGGCGTGTTCGGCGGTGACGATCCGGTGGCGGGGGTGGCGCGGGGTGAGCGCCCGGGTCGAGTGGTAGGCGGACGCGAGGGTGACCTGCTGGACGCCGAGGTCCGCGACGCGGGCCGCCGCGTCGGGGTCGCCGACGACGTCCCACGGGTAGAGGAAGGCGCCGGCCCTCACGCGCGCCCACCGCCGCCGGGGGCGCCGATCAGGGCCCGGCCGCGCTCGATGAGCTCGGCCAGCGCCTCGACGTGCGCGGGGTCGGGTTCGCTGAGCGGCGGCCGCACTTCGCCGACGTCCAGGCCCCTCAGGCGCACGCCCGCCTTGACGAGCGAGACGGCGTAGCCGCGGCCGAGGCCGCGCAGGGCGACGAGCGGGGCGTAGAAGCCGTCGAGCAGGCGGTTGACGGTGTCGTCGTCGCCGGTGTTCAGGGCCCGGTGGAAGGCGAGGGCGATGTCGGGGGCGAAGCAGAAGACGGCGGAGGAGTAGAGGGTGACGCCGATGCCCCGGTAGGCGAGGCCGGTGAGTTCGGCGGTGGGCAGGCCGTTGAAGTAGAGGAAGGGGTGCCCGGGGGGCAGTTCGCTCCGTACGGCGCTGATGATCCGCTGCATCAGCCCGAGGTCGCCGTGACCGTCCTTGAGCCCGATGACGCCGGGCACCCGGGCGAGTTCGACGACGGCGGCGGGGGTGAAGACGGCGTTGTCACGCTGGTAGACGATCACGTCGAGTGAGGTGGCGGCGGCCAGTTCGGTGTAGTGGCGCAGCAGTCCCCGCTGGTCGGCGGCGACCAGGTACGGGGGCATGGCGAGCAGCCCGTCCGCGCCCGCATCCTCGGCGGCCCGCGCGTACTGGACGGCCAGCGCCGTGCCGTAGCCGGCGCCGGCGACGACGGGGACCCGCCCGGCCGCCTCCTCGACGGCGGCGGCCACGCAGGTACGGAACTCCTCGGGTGTCAGGGCGTGGAACTCGCCGGTGCCGCAGCAGGCGAAGACGGCGGCGGCGCCGTCCTCGATGCCCGCGCGTACGTGGGCGCGGAAGGCGTCGACGTCGAGGGCGCCGTCCGGCCCGTACGCGGTGACGGGGAAGAAGAGCAGGCCGTCGAGTCGGCCGGCGAGCGGGGCTGAGGTCACGGGCGCTCCCTGTGCGTGCACAATTATGATCCGCGTCTATATCCCTGAACGCCGTCACGCTAAAGCAGCCACCTGGGGGCGGTCAAGACAAGAAACGCCAAGCGGGAGACGGATTGCGCGCCTCCGCGCGACACTTGACGGGGCTCGCCGCCGCTCCCTAGCGTGTCCACACATGTGAATCCGGTCCACGGATACGTACTACGCTGCCCGAGGAGACCCGCCGATGCCCGCACCCCGCACCGTCCTGCTGACCGGCGCCGCCGGAGGCGTCGGCACCCTGATGCGCGGCCTCCTGCCGGCGTACGGCTACACCCTGCGCCTCTTCGACGCCACGCCCATAGACGGCGAACCGGACGCGGTCACCGCCGATCTGGCGGACAAGGAGGCGCTGCGCGAGGCGGTGCGCGGCGTCGACGCGGTCATCCATCTCGCGGGCATCTCACTGGAGGCCCCCTTCGAGAAGATCCTGCGCGCCAACATCGAGGGGACGTACAACCTCTACGAGGCCGCCCGCGCGCAGGGCGTGCGGCGGATGGTCTTCGCCTCGTCCAACCACGCGATCGGCTTCACCCCGGTGCCCGCCCAGGGCGCACCGCTGATCCCCGTCGGCGCTCCGCACCGCCCCGACACCTTCTACGGCCTGTCGAAGGCCTTCGGCGAGGACCTGGCGCAGCTCTACTGGGACCTGCACGGCATCGAGACCGTGTCGGTGCGGATCGGCTCCTGCTTCATGGAGCCCACCTCGGTCCGGATGCTGTCGATCTGGCTGAGCCCGGGGGACGGCGCCCGCCTCTTCCACGCCGCGCTCACCGCCGAGGACGTGGGCCACACCGTCGTCCACGGGTCCTCCGCGAACACCCGCCTGTGGTGGGACCTGGACTCCGCGCGGGCCATCGGTTACGAGCCGCAGGACGACTCCGAGCAGTACGCGGAGAAGCTCGTCGCGGACCAGGGCGAACTGGACCCGTCCCACCCCGACCACGCGCACCTGGGCGGACCGTTCTGCACCGACCCGCCCCAGTGGCCCTACTGACGGCGCCGGGCCCGCACGGCCGGCCGGCGGAGAATACGGCGACGGGGGCGGGCACCATACGGTCATGCCACGCCCCCACGGATTCAGGTACGAGCGGTTCGCCGACGGCACCGTCGCGATCACCCACCACAGACGCCCCGCGGGCACCCTGCGGGGCGCTCGCGCGCAGAGGTTCCTCGCCGAGGCCGAGGCGGGCGACGGCCAGCTGGTCATGGCGCGCTGGACCGGGGCGTACAAACACGGCAACGAGCGGGTGGCGAAGAATCACCCGCGCAACGGGTGACGGGCAAGGGAACGGCAAAGCCGCCTCGGTCGTTAGCTTTGGCATGACCGCAATGACCCCCGGCTCGAACATCCCGCTCCCCACCGCCCGCGTGGCCGTGGATGTCGCCGCCCCCGTGCGGCTCGACGTATCGGGCCTGCTGCTCACCGCCGACGGCAAGGTCCGCTCGGACGACGACTTCATCTTCTACAACCAGCCCACAGGCCCCGGCGTCACCTACCGCTCCGGCGGCGGCACCGCACCGGACGCCATCGTGGTCGACACCGCCGCGGTCCCGCCGGGCATCGAGAAGATCGTGGTGACGGCGAGCCCGGACGCCGCCGGGCAGACCTTCCAGGGCGTCGAGCCCACCGCCACGGTGCGGGGCGACGACGGCGCCGCCATCGCGACGTTCACCCCGCCGCAGCTCGGCTCCGAGACGGCACTGGTGATCGTGGAGATCTATCTCCGCAACGGCGCGTGGAAGGTGCGCGCGGTGGGCCAGGGTTACGCCAACGGGCTGGCCGGCATCGCCACGGACTTCGGCGTCTCGGTGGAGGAGCCCGCCGCCCCGACGCCCGCCCAGGCCCCCGTGGCCCCTCCGGCGCCCGTGGCGGCCGACCCGCGGGTCGCGGCCGCCCCCGCCGCGCCCGTGACTCCCGCCGCCCCGCCGGCGCCCCCCGCCGCGAGCGGCAAGGTGAACCTCGACAAGGGCCGGGTCAGCCTCCAGAAGAACCAGACGGTCTCGCTGGTCAAGGGCGGTCGTCCGCTGCTCTCCCAGGTCAAGATGGGCCTCGGCTGGGAGCCGGCGTTCCGGGGCAAGGACATCGACCTGGACGCGTCCGTCATCGCGTACGACGGGTCACGCAAGCACATCGACAGCTGCTACTTCGGCAAGCTGTCGATCCTGAGCGGCGCGATCAAGCACTCCGGCGACAACCTCACCGGCGAGGGCGCGGGCGACGACGAGGTCATCACCGTCGATCTCGGCCGCATCCCGCCGGAGGCCACGGGCCTGGTGTTCACGGTGAACTCCTTCACGGGGCAGAAGTTCACCGAGGTGGCCAAGGCCTACTGCCGACTGCTGGACGCGGCGACCGGTGAGGAACTGGTCCGCTTCGACCTGACGGGCGCCGAGCCGCAGACGGGAGTGATGATGGCAAAGCTGATCAAGCAGTTCTCTGGCGAATGGGAAATGACCGCGATGGGCGACTTCGTGAAGAGTCGCACCGTTCGCGGCATGGTCAAGCCGGCAGCCCAGGCCCTCTAGCGCTCGTACGCGGGCAGGGCTAGAGCTTGGTCAGTTTGGTGAAGGGGCTCAGGATGCGGCCCTGTCGCCCGGCGAAGTCGATGAGAACGGCCGCCTCGCCTTCGACGGCGACGACCCTCCCGAGTCCGAACTGGTCGTGCGAAACCCGGTCGCCCACCTCGAAGACCTCAATCGGGGGGGCGTCCGCGGCGGGGACGTTGAAGGGACTGGACGGCAGGTAGCGCCGGGCTCCGGCTGACTTTGTCATTAGTTGAGAGTATGCGCCCCGCGAGGCCGCCACGCCATGCCCGTCCATGATCACTTCGCCCGGAGCCGGTCGGCGGCCGTGTCCGGCCCGGGCGGCGGCACCCCGTGGATCGCCCGGCCCACAAGGCCAGAGGCCGTGTGCGGCGCAGCGGTTGCGCACGCAGCGTGACCGGGCCGGCACCGGCGAAATTCACAGGGAAGACGGAAGTCTCCGCCACCGAAAGGCCGGTCTCCGGTCCCGTCGCCGGGCCCCGTCGCCGGGCGCGGCCCGCTCGTCGGCGGCGACAACCGGGCGCCGAGCAGGCGCCGAACACACGACGAACACACGTGCCCGTCCCCAAGGACTCTGCGGCGAAACGAAATTGGCGACACCGGGCAGAAAGGACGCCCGGGAAAAGCCCGACGGGAGTGGGAAATGCAGGCGAATTCCCAAGGGAAGCCCCGCGCGAAACACGGGCGCCGACCGCCGTCCCGGCCGTGGACAAGCCGCATAACCGCTGATCAGAGGCCCTGATCTCGTCGCTCTCCGGAGCCGGCGACTCCATGCGCGGACTCCGCTCGGCGCCGGGGAATCATCCGGTGCCCGCCCACCGGAAAACCACGCCCAGGCGACCGGAGTTCCACGGTGGCGGTGGCGTCAATTCGTGCGGTACGGGAAGCCTGAAGGCCAGTTGTTTTCCCCGGGACGCAACCGCCCGGCCGCCGGACGCGTCGCAGAGGGCGTCCGGGACACTGGGTCACGATCACGATCACGTACGACCGGAGGGACCACGGCATGGCCGAGCGCGCGGAGTACCGGACCGTCTCACTGATCGGTGAGGGCGGTACGGGCCGTGTGCACCTGGCACGGGACCCCGCCGGGGGGCTGGTCGCGCTGAAGACCGTCCACGACCGGCTGACCGCGGCCCCCCGGTTCCGCGAGCGCTTCCGTCGCGAGGCCGCCGCCGCCCTGCGCGTGCGCGGGCCCTTCACCGCGACGGTGGTCGACACCGGCACGGAGGACCGGCAGCCCTGGCTCGCGGCCGAGTACTGCGCGGGCCCGCCGCTGGTGGAGGCCATCACCACGGCGGGACCGCTGGGCCCGGCGGACCTCGGCACGTTCGGCTCGGCGATCGCGGTGGCCCTGTCGGCGATCCACGGCGCCGGGCCGGCCCTGCTGGACCTCAAGCCGGCCCACGTCCTGATCACCCACCGCGGCCCGAAGATCGTCGACTTCGGCACCGTCGGCCGCTCGGCCGGTCTCGACCCGGCCGGCCACGGCTTCCTGGGCTTCGTCGCCCCCGAGGAGCTGACCCCGGGCAACCGGGCCGACACACCCGCCGACGTCTTCGCCCTGGGGGCGCTCCTCGCGCTGTCCAGTACCGGGCGCAACCCGTTCGGGTCGGGCAGCGCCGCGCAGGTGACCGAGCGGACCTTGCGCGACGCCCCCGATCTCGTCGGCGTACCGGGCGGCGAATGGCCCGGTTTCCTCGCCGCCTGCCTGGCCAAGACCCCGGCCGGCCGGCCGAGCATGCCCGAGGCCCTCGCCTGGTGCGCGGAGCGTGCCGCCGCCGTGCCGTGGTGGGAGCAGGAGCTGGTGGCCGACCTGATCCGCGAGCACGAGGGCGAGCTGGCCGAACTCCTCGCCGTCAGTGAGAACGGCGACGCCGCCACGGACCGGTGATGGCGACCATGATGCCCGGGGTCTGGATGCTGGCGTAGAGCGTCCTGCCGTCGGGAGAGAAGACGACCCCGGCGAACTCGCTGAACTCGGGCTCGGCCTCGCTTCCCACATTCAGGTCGTTGCGGGCGATGGGGTACGTGCGGCCGCTCTCGGTGGCGCCGAAGAGGTGCTGGCCGCCCTCGCCGTCCTCCGCGAGGACCAGCCCGCCGTACGGCGAGACGGTGATGTTGTCCGGGCCGTCGAACTGTCCGCCCGTGCCCAGCAGGACCTTCAGCGTGAGCGTGCGGCGCCTGGGGTCGTAGAACCACACCTGGCCGTCGTGCGGCTCGCCCGGGCTCTCGTCACGGGCGTACGAGGAGACGATGTACGCGCCGCCGTCGGCCCACCACATGCCCTCCAGCTTGCGGGCGCGCGTGATGTCCCCGTCGTCGAACTGCTCGCGCACCGGGACCGTGCGGCCGTCCCGGTCGGGTACGTCGATCCAGTCGACGCCGTAGACCGTGCCGATGCGGGTGGCGCGCGACAGGTCGTCGACGAACCGGCCGCCGGAGTCGAAGCACTTGGTGGCCTGGAGGACGCCCGCGTCGTCGGCGAGCCCGCGCAGCTGCCCCCGACCGTGCTTGAAGCCGTGCGGCGGGACCCAGCGGAAGAGCAGCCCGTTGGGCTGTGAGGCGTCCTCGGTGAGGTACGCGTGGCCGCGCTTGGGGTCGATGACGACGGCCTCGTGGTCGAAGCGGCCGAACGCCTTGATGGGCCGGGGGTTCCGGTTGGCGCGGCGGTCGTACGGGTCGACTTCGAAGACGTAGCCGTGGTCCTTGGTCATGCCGTTCTGGCCGGCCCGGTCGGAGTTCTCCTCGCAGGTCAGCCAGGTCCCCCAACTGGTGCTGCCACCCGCGCAGTTGGTGGAGGTTCCCGCGATCCCCACCCACTCGGCGACCTCGCCGCCCCGGTGCACCTCGACGACCGTGCAGCCGCCGGACGCGGCCGGGTCGTACACCAGGCCCTCGGCGAGCGGCACGGGGTGCTTCCACTTCGAGCGCGCGCCCTTGAGCTCGTGGTTGTTGACGAGGAGCGTCGTGCCGCGCGGGCCGTCGAAAGCGGCGGTGCCGTCGTGGTTGGACGGCGTGTACTCGCCGGATTCCAGCCTGGTGACACCGGAGTGCGTGATGATCCGGTACGAGAAACCCGCCGGGAGGGCCAGGATGCCCTCGGGGTCGGGGACGAGCGGCCCGTAGCCGGGCCCGCCCTTGCCGGCCTGCTCACCGGTGGCGTCGGTCTCCGCCGGCTCGTCGGCGGCGAGGGCCCCCGGTGCGGTGGCGAGCGCGCCGACGGTGCCGACGAGGGCGACCGAGGCGCCCGTGAACGCGGAGCGTCTGGCGAAGTCCCTGCGGGTGATCGTCATTCGTACCTCCTGAGGCCCGTGAGGGGCACGTGTTTTCGGGGTCAGGCTCGCGCGCGCGTATAAACGGGGGCTGAACACCGCCCGTCGTCCGAGAGGCCACCCGTCATGCACCTGCCCCCGCACGCGCCGCCGCAGCCGCTGCCCGGCCTGCAGGCCTCCGGCCGCCGCGTCCTCGTCAGCGGCGCGTCGCGCGGTCTCGGCCGCGCCGTCGCCCGCGCCTTCGCGGCGGGCGGCGACCGTGTCGCGGTCCACTACGGCTCGCGGCGCGAGGACGCGGTACGGACCCTGGAGGAGCTCCCCGGTGCGGGCCATGTGCTCGCCGGCGGCGACCTGTCCGACCCGGCGGGCGCGGCGGCCGTCGCGGACCTGGCGGCGGAGGGGCTCGGCGGCATCGACGTGCTGGTGAACAACGCGGCGGTCAACGAGCGCCACCCGCTCGCAGAGACACCGTACGACGCGTGGGCGGCCGTGTGGCAGCGCCATGTGTCCGTCAACCTGCTCGCCACGGCCAACCTCAGCCATCTCGCGGCCCGCCGCATGATCGACCAGGGGACGGGCGGACGGATCGTCAACATCGGCTCACGCGGCGCGTTCCGCGGGGAGCCCGATCACCCGGCGTACGGAGCGACGAAGGCGGCGGTGCACGCGCTCGGCCAGTCGCTGGCGGTTTCTCTGGCGCCGTACGGCATCGGGGTGGCGTCGGTGGCGCCGGGCTTCTTCGACACCGAGCGCGTCGCGCACCGGCTGAGCGGCGCGGAGGGCGAGGCGATCCGCGCCCAGAGCCCGTTCGGCCGGGTCGCGACGGCGGAGGAGATCGCGGGGGCGGTGGTGTGGCTGGCGTCGCCGGGGGCCGAGTGGTCGTCCGGAGCGGTACTGGATCTCAACGGCGCGTCCTACCTCCGGACTTGAGGGGTTCGCCGCGGTGAGTGCGCGGCGGGCCGGCCGGCTGGACGTACGGGTGGAGCCACAGGCCGGGAGGAGGCGGGGAGGGACGGGGTGAACAGGGGGAAGCAACCCTGCCGGGCCACCCGCTCTCCCCTCCGCCCGTCCCCGGCCGCCCGCTCGCCTTGTCCGTCCCGGGCCGCCGCTCTCCTTGTCCGTTCCAAGGCCGCCCGCTCGCCCGCCCGTCGCCCGTAAGGGCTCCCGCCCCACGTCCGCGCTCGCCCCCGCCCCGGCCGCCCCCAGTCCTCAGTTCCCCCCGCGCGACCGTGCCTTGAACGCCGCCTTGCGTGCTTCCTTCGCCGCCTTCTTGTCCGGGTGCAGCCGGCCCATCGCCTCCAGGACGTCCGCCGTGGCCGGGTGGTCCACGCGCCACGCCGCGTCGAAGAAGCCGCTGTGCCGGCCGGTCAGCCCCGCCACCAGGCCCTGGAGCTCGTCCGGTTCCCCGTCCGCGTCGAGCTGCGCGGCGATCGTGTCGATCGCGAGCCAGAAGATCATCGACTCGGGCGGCGCAGGCACGTCGGAGGCGCCGTGCTCGGCGAGCCAGACGCGGGCGAGGCCGCCCAGTTCCGCGTTGTCGAGCACCTCGCGCACCGCGTCCTCCGCCTCCGGCCCGACCAGCGACAGCGCCTGCTGGCTGCGCAGCCTGCGCAGCGGCGCGCCCCTGTCCGTACCGCGCGCTGCGGCGAGCAACTCCCGTGCGGCGGCGGCCGGTTCGCGCCGGGCGAGCCACAGCTGCGTCTCCGCTCCCGCCGACGCCTCGGGGAAGTACGCGATGCCGTCGAGCAGCGCCTCCGCGCCCTTGTCCGCGAGATCGCCGACCGCGGGCGCGTCGACGCCCGCTTCGAGCATCCGGGCCCTGACCCCGTACAGCCCGAGCGGGGTCAGCCCCACCATGCCGTACCGGGTCACGTCCTCGTCGTCGACGGGCGCCTCGGGCTCCGCGCCCTCCTCGGCCATCAGCGCCTCGTCGACCGGCTGGTAGGCGACGAGCCCGATCGGCTCCAGCACCCTGAACTGGTCGTCGAGCTGCATCATCGCGTCCGACACCTGCTCCAGTACGTCGTCGGTCGGCTCACCCATGTCGTCCGGGACGATCATGGACGCGGCGAGCGCGGGCAGCGGCACCGGACCCTCGGCGGCCCCGTCGGAGACGGTCAGCAGGTACAGGTTGCCGAGGACGCCCTCGAGGAACTCCGCCTCCGCCTCCGGGTCCCAGTCCAGCGCCTCCAGGTCGATCTGCCCGTCCTCGCCGATGGCGTCGGCGAGGTCGTCCAGTACGGGCGCGGTGGCGTCGGCGAACACGGCGTCGAAGGCGTCGAGCCAGATGGCGAGGACGTCCTGGGGGCTGCCGGAGGTGAGCAGCGCCAGGTTCTCACCGGCCGTGACGGTGCCGGCGGCCTCCGCCCCGCCCTCCAGGTCCTCGACGTCCTCGGCTTCCTCTGCGTCCTCGGCGGGGTCCGTCACCTCGACGAGCCCCGTGTCGACGGCCAGCCGCCACGCCTCGCTCGCCTCCGCCGCACCGTCCTCGTCGGCGGGGAGTCCGAGGTGCGCGGCGGCCTCGGGCAGTTGCTCGTCGGCGAGTTCACCGCCGGCGCCGACCCGCGTCGCCGGCCCCGCCCACCGGGCCAGCCGCGCGGCGCGCGCGAGCAGCGGCGAGGTGAGCGCCGCCCGCGCCAGCTCGGCGTCGGAGTGGAGCCGCACCGGCGGCAGGGTCGGGCGGTCACCGGACATCTGGGGATTCTCCTTGGCGCATACGGGTCGGGCGGCCCCCAGCGTAGACGTATTTGCCCCCATGCCGCCGGGTTCATGTACCCGTCAGGATCCGTACACCCGGCGACCCTTGACAACCCCCTGTCGTACACAAGAGATTGACGCGCGTAGAACCCTGCTCCACCCCTCATCCATCGCACTCGGAGCCACGAGATGACTTCCCGTTCCTCCCTCCCCGGATCCGCCGCCGTCGCGGCCGTCGCAGCCGCCGCACTGGCCGGCGGGCTGCTGGTGAGCTCGGCCTCCGCCTCTCCCGCGGCCGCCTCGGCCGCGGAGACCCGGATCCACGACATCCAGGGCACCACCCGCATATCCCCGCTCGTGGGGCAGCAGGTCACCGACGTGTCCGGCATCGTCACCGGTGTCCGGACGTACGGCTCGAAGGGCTTCTGGTTCCAGGACCCCGAAGCCGACGCCGACGCCGCCACCAGCGAGGGAATCTTCGTCTTCACCGGCTCCGCGCCGACCGTCGCCGTCGGCGACGCGGTCAAGGTGTCCGGCACGGTCGGCGAGTACATCCCCGGCGGCGCCGCCTCCGGCAACCAGTCGCTCACCCAGATCGCCAAGCCGGCCGTGACCGTGGTCTCCTCGGGCAACCCGCTGCCCGCGCCGGTCACCGTCTCGGCGAAGTCCGTCCCTTCCGCGTACGCCTCCGAGGGCGACCCGGCGGCGGGCGGCAGCATCAACGCGCTCCCGCTGAAGCCGCGCGCGTACGCCCTCGACTACTACGAGTCGCTGGAGGGCAGCAACATCCGCATCGGCTCGTCGCGCGTGGTCGGCGCGACCGACCCGTACGCGGAGCTGTGGGTCACGGTCAAGCCGCGCGAGAACGACAACCGGCGCGGCGGCGCGGTCTACGGCTCGTACACCGCGCAGAACACCGGCCGGCTCCAGATCCAGCAGCTCGCGCCGATCTCCCAGCAGCCGTTCCCGAAGGCGAACGTCGGCGACGTGCTCTCGGGTACGACCGAAGGCCCCCTGGACTTCAACCAGTTCGGCGGCTACACCCTGACGGCCCGCACGCTCGGCACGGTCACCGACCGGGGCCTGGAGCGCGAGTCGACCCGGCCGCAGCGCCGCGGCGAGCTGGCGGTGGCGACGTACAACGTCGAGAACCTGGACCCGAGCGACCCGCAGGACAAGTTCGACGCGCTGGCTTCGGCCGTCGTGGAGAACCTCGCCTCGCCCGACATCCTCGCCCTGGAGGAGATCCAGGACGACAACGGCGCGAAGAACGACGGCACGGTCTCCGCCGAGGAGACGCTGAAGAAGTTCACGACCGCGATCGCCGCGGCCGGCGGCCCGTCGTACGTCTGGCGCACGATCGACCCGGTCAACAACCAGGACGGCGGCGAGCCCGGCGGCAACATCCGCCAGGTCTTCCTCTACAACCCCGAGCGGGTCTCCTTCACCGAACGCGGCGCCGGCGACGCCACCACCGCGACGGGTGTCGTACGGGAGAAGGGCCGCGCGGCCCTGACCCACTCGCCCGGCCGGATCGACCCGGCGAACGCCGCCTGGGAGAACAGCCGCAAGCCGCTGGCGGGCGAGTTCGCCTTCCGCGGCCGTACGGTCTTCGTCATCGCGAACCACTTCGGCTCCAAGGGCGGCGACGAGGGTCTGCCGTCGCACCACCAGCCGCCGGTGCGCAAGTCGGAGGTCAAGCGGCTGGAGCAGGCGCAGTCGGTCAACGCCTTCGTCAAGGACATCCTGAAGGCGCAGCGCGACGCGGACGTGCTCGTCCTCGGCGACATCAACGACTTCGAGTTCTCGGCGACGACGAAGGCGCTGACGGCGGACGGCGCGCTCTACCCGGCGATCAAGGCCCTGCCCCGGTCGGAGCGTTACTCGTACGTCTTCCAGGGCAACAGCCAGGTCCTGGACCAGATCCTGACCAGCCCGTCGATCGGGAAGTTCAGCTACGACAGCGTCCACATCAACGCGGAGTTCGCCGAGCAGAACAGCGACCACGACCCGCAGGTCATCCGCTTCCGCCCGTAGTCCCGGGCCCCGTCACACGCCCGCGCTCAGGCTGAGCGCGGGCGTGTAGCGCGCCACCCCGCCGCCGGTCACGCCCGGGTAGCCGTGCACCTCGCGCCACTGCGGCGTGGGCGCGCCCACGCCTCCGGTGCCGCCCAGCGCCTCGATGTGCGCCTCGGCGCTCTCCCACTGGGCGTAGTTGAGCACCCGCGTCCCGTCCGTGCTGACGTGGAAGTGCCCGGCGATACCGCCGGGGTGCAGTCCGGGGTCCGTCGCGAGCGCCTCGAAGACGGTGTCCACCCAGTCCCGCTGCCGGGCCGGGTCGGGGCCGTCGAACTCGACGTCGACGATCACGACGCAGCCCGGCTCGCGCTCCGGCCCGCCGGGGGCGAGCACCGTGCTGCGGTAGAGCTCGTACGCGTGCAGCCCGACCCGCTCGATCCCGGGCACGGCGGCGTCGATCTCGGCGTTGCGGCCGTCCCTGGACGTACCGGAGAACTCCCGGTAGTCCTCCATGCTCCGCCACTGCGAGTAGTGCAGCAGGGTGTCGCCGTCCTCGCCGGTGTACACGCTGTACGAGAGCGGCCCGACGTCCGGCCACGGCCGGCTCCGCCACGCCCCGGCGACGGCCTCGACCGCGGCCTTCTGGCGCTCGGGCGTGCCGACCCGCCAGGTGCTGACCAGGACCACTCCGGCGTCCGGACGGCCCATCGTGGGAAGGGAGTCGACCTGCGTGCTGCGTACGGACATGGCGGCGTCTCCTCACTGGGCGCGCCGGTGCGGCGCGCTCCCGTGTCCACCATCCTGGAACCCCAAGCGCGGTTGAGGTCAACCGTGCCAGAATCCCCGGTCATGATCTTCCGTACCGCGACCCGCCACGACCTCCCCGCGATACTCGCCCTCCTCGCCGACGAGGAGAAGGTCGTCGACCCGGCGTCGGTCGTCGTCGACGCGGCGTACGAGCGGGCCTTCGAGGCGATCACCGGAGACAGCCGCAACGAGATGCTGGTGCTGACCGACGAGAGCGGGGCCACCGTGCTGGGCTGCCTGCAGGCGACGTACATCCCGGGCCTCGGCAAGCACGGCGCCGAGCGTGCCCTCATCGAGGCGGTACGGGTCAGGGCGGACCGGCGCGGTGCGGGGATCGGGCGGGAGCTGGTCGGGCGGGCCGTCGAGCGGGCCCGTGCACGTGGCTGCGCGCTGGTCCAGCTGACGAGCGACAAGCGGCGCACCGGGGCGCACCGCTTCTACGCGTCGCTCGGATTCGCGCGCAGCCACGACGGGTTCAAGCTCGCGCTCTGAGCCCGGTCGGAGCCGGTTTGGGCCGGTCGGGGCCGGTCGGGGTCAGCCGGTGGGAGCCACGCGCCAGGCGATCAGGGTGGGTTCGTCCGCCGCGCCCGCGACCTGCTCCTTCACCTGGTCCGCACCGTCGAGCCCGTCCGGCCGCGTTCGTGCGACCTGGTCCACTGTTCAGTAATGCTTGCCGCTCAACCGAAGAAAATCTAAGTGGACCTTCACCGTGGGGCCGCCCAGACTTCCCGTATGACCGCGTCAAGCCCTTTCGGCCGCGCCCTGTGCGCCATGATCACACCCTTCACCTCCGCCGGAGAACTGGACCTCAACGGGGCCCAGTCGCTCGCCGACCGCCTGGTGTCCGAGGGGGGCTGCGAGGGGCTCGTGCTGAACGGCACCACCGGTGAGTCCCCGACCACCACCGACGCCGAGAAGAGCGCGCTCGTACGGGCCGTCCGTGAGGCTGTGGGCGACCGGGCGGCTCTCCTGTCGGGCGTCGGCAGCGCCGACACCCGGCACACGGTCGAACTGGCGCGGGAGGCGGAACGGGCGGGCACGGACGGCCTGTTGGTGGTCACGCCGTACTACAGCCGGCCGCCGCAGGACGCCGTGGAGGCACACTTCCGGCGGGTCGCGGACGCGGTCGGCGTCCCGCTGATGCTGTACGACATCCCGGGCCGCACCGGCACCCGCATCGAGGTGGAGACGATGCTGCGCCTCGCCGGCCATCCCCGGATCACCGCCGTCAAGGACTGCGCGTACGATCTGCTGGGCAGCGCCACCGTCATGTCGAGGACGGATCTCGCCTACTACTCGGGCAGCGAGGAACTGAACCTGCCGCTCTACGCGTTGGGTGGCGCGGGCTGTGTCAGTACGGTCGCCAACTGCGCGCCCCGCGCGGTGCGGGCCGTCCTGGACGCGTACGACGCCGGTGACACGGCGGGAGCGGCGCTCGCCCACGGGCGCGCGGTGCCCCTGATCACGCTGATGATGGCGTCGGGCCTGCCGGGCACGGTCACCGCGAAGGGGCTGCTCGGCGCGCTCGGGCTGCCGTCCGGCCCGGTCCGGGAACCGCTGCGGCCCGCCGACCGCATGACGGTCGACGGGCTGCTGGCTGCCTACCAGGTCCTGATCTGATCCGTGGTCAGCCGGAGACGCCGATCCGGCCGAGGATCGCGGTGTGCTCCAGGACGTCCTCCAGCGGATCGTCGATCTGCCCCGTGGAGATCAGCATGACGCGGGGCGCGTTGTGCGCGTTGGTGTGCGTCTCGTCGGCGTGGGCCACGCCCGCGGACAGCCCCACCGCCATCAGAACCGCACCGCATCCGGTCATCCGTCGTGCCAGTGCCCGTACCTGCTGCGCCGTCATGCCGCTCCCTCGCCCTGAATCATCGTGCGATGTGCCGACCTGCTTATCCACCCTGCTTATCCACCCGAACGGCCCAGAGGTCACGCGACGTCATCCGTCAGAGTGCGATTCCCGGCGTCCGGTACGGCGCGCACGGCCGCGTCCGGCACCGGGCGGGGCACCATGGTGCCTACAGTGACCACACCGGCTCCTCAGACAACCTGAGAGGTGAGCGCCAGATGCCGCTCGGCACTCTTCGCCCGAGCCCGCTGGTCGAGCAGGCCGCCGAGAACCTGCGCGAGCAGATCTCGTGCGGCCACTGGCCGGTCGGCTCGAAGCTGCCCGGTGAGACGACGCTCGCCAAGACCCTGGGCGTGGGCCGCTCGACGGTCCGCGAGGCGCTGCGCGCCCTGGCGGGGGCGGGCCTGGTGCAGCCCCGGCAGGGCGCCGGCGTCTTCGTCATCGCCACCCGGCCGGAGGTCGACTGGCCCACGCGCCTGCGCCGGGCGGCGGTGGCCGACGTGTACGAGGTCAGGATGCTTCTGGAGGTCCAGGCCGCCCGCCTCGCGGCGCTCCGCAGAACCGACGAGGACCTGGCCGCGCTGCGCACCGCGCTGGACGCGCGCCGGGCGGCGGCCGGGGGCGACGACGCGGCTTTCGTCGACGCGGACATCGCCCTGCACACCGCCGTGGTGAGCGCCGCGCACAACCCCGTACTCACCGACCTCTTCGCGGAGTTCGCCCCGGCCCTGCGCCAGGCCCTGATCGACCTGCCGGACCTCCTGCCCCGGCGCACGGCAGACCCCGGCACCGGCGACGACAGCCACACCACCCTGGTCGACGCCATCACCGCCTGCGACCCGGACACGGCGGACCACACCCTGACGACGGAACTGACGGCGGTCCTGACCCGGCTGAAGCACTCGGAGAGCTGACGGTCGCCCGCGCACCGTCCACGGGGCTGTGCGGCACGGGCAGCGGCGGCCCGACGTGGTCAGGCCGCCGCATTGCGCCGGTGCGGACGGTCAGTTGTGGCTGTGCAGGATTTCGTTGAGGCCGCCCCAGACCGCGTTGTTCGGGCGGGCCTCGACGGTGCCGGTCACCGAGTTCCGGCGGAAGAGGATGTTGCTGGCGCCGGAGAGCTCGCGGGCCTTGACGATCTGGCCGTCGGGCATCGTGACCCGGGTGCCCGCCGTGACGTACAGGCCGGCCTCGACGACGCACTCGTCGCCCAGCGCGATGCCGACGCCCGCCTCGGCGCCGACCAGGCAGCGCTCGCCGATGACGATGCGGACGTTGCCGCCGCCGGAGAGGGTGCCCATGGTGGACGCGCCGCCGCCGATGTCGGAGCCGTCGCCGACGACGACGCCGGCCGAGATGCGGCCCTCGACCATGGAGGTGCCGAGCGTGCCGGCGTTGAAGTTGACGAAGCCCTCGTGCATCACCGTCGTGCCCTCGGCGAGGTGCGCGCCGAGGCGGACGCGGTCGGCGTCGGCGATGCGGACGCCCTTGGGCGCGACGTAGTCCGTCATGCGCGGGAACTTGTCGACCGAGGTCACCTGGAGGTGCAGCCCCTCGGCGCGGGCGTTCAGCCGTACGGTCTCCAGCTGGTCGACGGCGACCGGGCCGAGCGACGTCCAGGCGACGTTGGCGAGGAGGCCGAAGACGCCGTCCAGGTTCTGGCCGTGCGGCTGGACCAGCCGGTGCGAGAGCAGGTGCAGGCGCAGGTACGCGTCGTGGGCGTCCAGCGGCTTGTCGTCGAGCGAGGCGATGACCGTACGGACGGCGACGACCTCGACGCCGCGCCGGGCGTCGGGGCCGAGGGCCTTCGGCGCGGAGGCGCCGAGCAGCTCGGCGGCGCGCTCTGCGGTGAGGCGCTCGGTGCCGGCGGGACCGGGCTCGGCGACGAGCTCGGGGGCGGGGAACCAGGTGTCCAGGACGGTGCCGTCAGCGGCGAGGGTGGCGAGGCCGGCGGCGACGGCGCCGGTGGTGCGAGTAGCAGTCGTATCGGTCATGCCCGAACGCTAACCGGCTCCGGCGTGTCGAGGCGAACCGGTCCCGGATGCCGGGCGCCCGCGCCCGGCACACCGCCCCGGACCGGGGGCCGTCAGCCGCCGGATCGTGTGCGCCCGTCCGGCGGCAGCGGCGCGCCGGCCGCCGTCCGGTCGTGGCCCGGGGTCACCCGGTGGGCGGCCGCCGGCCGATGACGCGGGCGAGCATCTCGCGCGCGTACGCCGCGTCGTACGCCGCGCCGGTCAGCAGGACCTGGAGGCAGATCCCGTCCATCAGCGCGACCAGCGCCCGCGCCGTGACCGGATCGGTGCGCCGCGCCAGCTGGTCGGCCATGCCCGTGCACCACTCGGCGGCGACCGGGCGCAGGGCCGGCCTGCGCAGCGCGGCCAGGTAGAGCTCGTACTCCAGCTCCACCCCCGTACGGTCCCCCGACAGCCACTCCCCCAGGACCTTGGCCAGTTCGTCCGCCAGGTCGGCCCGCGGGTCCTCGAAGGCGCCGCGTGCGGCCACCGCCTTCGCGAACCCCTCGTTGGTCTGCCGCAGCGCGGCGACCATCAGCTCGTCGAGCGTCCTGAAGTGGTACGTCGTCGAGCCGAGCGGTACGTCCGCCTCGGCCGCGGCCGACCGGTGGCTCAGTCCGGCGATGCCCTTGCGCCCCACGACGCGTATCGCGGCGTCGATGATGCGCTGCCGGCGCTCGGGGTCGTACCGGCGGGCCATCAGTGCGCGCCACCGAGGTTGAGCAGGACCACGCCGACGATGACCAGTCCGATCCCGGCCAGTTTGGCGGCGTTCGCCGACTCCCCGAGGAAGAAGATGCCGATCGCGGCGACGGCGGCGGTGCCGGCGCCCGCCCAGATCGCGTAGGCGGTGCCGACCGACATGGACTTGAGGGTCTGGGCGAGCAGGGTGAAGGCGAGCAGATAGCCGGCGGCCGTGCCGAGCGAGGGCCACAGCTTGGTGAATCCGTCGCTGTACTTCATGGCCGTGGTCCCGGCCACCTCCGCCGCGATGGCCGCGGCCAGCAGTACGTAGGGCGTGGGCATGTGTACGAGAGTACACATGCTTGTGTACGGCCGTACACAACGCCGCGCCGCCGGTGCGCCTCCCCCTCACGCGCGCGTGCCCGCAAACCGCGTTCTGTCGGGCGACAGCCACCCGATACGGTGTACCGCCCGGTCAGGGCCTGAACGCAACGGAGTGAAAGTGGCGCACGATTCGGGCTGGAACGGCCCCCACGGCGGCGGACCGCACCCAGGACCCCCGCAACCACCGCAACCCCCGCCGCCGCCCGGCTGGGGCGGCGGCTGGATGCCGCCCCCTCCCCCGCCCAAGCCCGGCGTCATCCCGCTGGCGCCGCTCTCACTCGGGGACCTCCTCGGCGGTTCGATGACGACGGTGGGCCGGTACTGGAAGCAACTGCTGGGCATAGCCGTGCTCATGTACGGCGGCGCGCTCCTGGTGACGCTCGCGGCCCTGGCGGTCGCCTACTCCGCGACCAGCGACACCCTGGACAGGGCCATCGAGAGCGACGCGTACGACGACTCGTTCGGCGCCGGCGACGCGGTTCCCCTGATCGTCGCGTTCGTCGTGGTGGGCCTCGTCGCCCTCCTGGCCATGGTGGTCGCCAACGCGGCCATCATGGCCGCCTGCCCCGCCGTCCTCCAGGACGCGGTGCTCGGCCGCCGTACGACCCTCGGCGCGGTGTGGCGGCGCGCCTGGGCCCGGGTGCCCGCCGTGATCGGCGCGATGCTGCTGCCCTGGCTCGTCGCGATCCTGATCATGGGCATCTTCATGGGCAGCTACGTCCTGATGATCGTGTCGTTCGTGACGGACGAAGCGTCCGTGGCCTGGGCCGTGGGCGGTTTCGTCCTGATGCTGGCGTGCATACCCGTGGCGGTCTGGATGTGGGTGCTGTTCAGCCTGGCTCCGGCGGCCGTGGTCTTCGAGTCCCAGCGGCCCGTCGCCGCGCTGCGCCGCTCGGCCCGGCTGGTGAAGGGCTCGTGGTGGCGGATCTTCGGCATCAGCCTGCTGGCGTGGCTCATCGCCATGGTCGCGGGGTACATCGTGCAGTTCCCGCTCACCATCATCGGCATGATGACGAGCATGCCGGGCATGGCCGGGACGGGGTCGGACCCGAGCGTCGCCGAGGTGCTCGCCTCGATGGCCGGCTACCTGGTGTTCGTCATGCTCGGCAGCATCATCAGCCAGATCATCGCTACCACCTACCCTCAGGTGGTGACCGGCCTGCTGTACGTCGACCAGCGCATCCGCAAGGAGAACCTGGGCCCCGCCCTGGCCGAGGCGGCGGCCGCCCCGCACTGACACCCGGCGCGGCGAGCAGACCCCCGGGCACGCGAGACGGCGAGGGGCCCCCGGCACATTGCCGGGGGCCCCTCGCCGTACCTGCTTCTCGGATCTCCGGGAGACCCGCTGCCGGTCTCAGACGTTGAAGCCGAGCGCGCGCAGCTGCTCGCGGCCGTCGTCCGTGATCTTGTCCGGGCCCCACGGCGGCATCCAGACCCAGTTGATCTTCAGCTCGTTGACGATGCCCTCGGTCGCCGACTTCGCCTGGTCCTCGATGACGTCGGTCAGCGGGCAGGCCGCGGACGTCAGCGTCATGTCGAGCGTGGCGATGTTCGCGTCGTCGACGTGGATGCCGTAGATCAGGCCCAGGTTGACGACGTCGATGCCCAGCTCGGGGTCGACCACGTCGTACAGGGCCTCGCGGACCTCCTCCTCGGAGGCGGGCTTGGTCGTGACGCTCTCGGTCGGTGTCGCTGCGTTGTCGCTCATGCGGTCTTCCTCTCGGCGCCGTCGCCCAGTGCCTGGGCCGTCGCGTCCTTCCATGCCATCCAGCTGAGCAGGGCACACTTCACCCGAGCCGGGTACTTCGAGACACCGGCGAACGCGACCGCGTCCTCCAGTACCTCCTCCATCGCGTCGTCCGGCTCGATCTGTCCCTTGGACTGCATCAGCTCCAGGAAGGTCGCCTGGATCTTCTGCGCATCGGCCAGCTCCTTGCCGACCAGCAGATCGTTCAGCACGGAGGCGCTGGCCTGGCTGATGGAACAGCCCTGGCCCTCGTACGAGACGTCGGCGACGGTCGCGCCGTCGTACTTCACGCGGAGCGTGATCTCGTCGCCGCACGTCGGGTTGACGTGGTGCACCTCGGCGTCGCCGTCCCGCAAGCCCCGCCCGTGCGGGTGCTTGTAGTGATCCAGGATGACTTCCTGGTACATCGAATCAAGCTTCACGATCCCCAGCCCTTAACCGAAGAAGTTCCGGACGTGCTCCAGGCCCTCGACCAGTGCGTCGACCTCGGCCGGTGTGGAGTACAGATAGAACGACGCTCGCGTGGTCGCAGGAATTCCGTACCGCAGGCAGACGGGCCGCGCGCAGTGGTGTCCGACCCGGACGGCGATGCCCAGCTCGTCGAGGACCTGGCCCACGTCGTGCGGGTGGATGTCACCGAGCGTGAAGGAGATCGTCGCGCCGCGGTCCTCGGCCGTCGTCGGGCCGATGATCCGCAGGCCCTCGACCTCCGAGAGGCGCTTGATCGCGTACTCGGTGATCGCGTGCTCGTGGGCGGCGATCTTGTCCATGCCGATCGCGGTGAGGTAGTCCACGGCCGCGCCGAGGCCGACGGCCTGGGCGATCGGGGGCGTACCGGCCTCGAACTTGTGCGGAGCGGGAGCGTACGTCGACGAGCTCATCGACACGGTCTCGATCATCTCGCCGCCGCCCAGGAACGGCGGGAGGTCCTCCAGCAGCTCCTGGCGTCCCCACAGCACACCGATGCCGGTCGGGCCGACCATCTTGTGTCCGGTGAAGGCCACGAAGTCGGCCTGGAGCGCCTGTACGTCGAGGGGCATGTGCGGCGCCGCCTGCGAGGCGTCGATGCACACGAGCGCACCGACCTCCTGCGCCCGGCGGATGATCGTGTCGACCGGGTTGATCGTGCCCATGATGTTCGAGACCAGCGTGAAGGAGACGATCTTCGTCTTCTCGGTGATGATCTCGTCGATGTCGGACAGGTCGAGACGGCCGTCGTCGGTGATGCCGAACCACTTCAGCTTCGCGCCGGTGCGCTGCGAGAGCAGCTGCCACGGGACGATGTTGGAGTGGTGCTCCATCTCCGTGATGACGATCTCGGTCTCGGCGTCCACGCGGTAGGGCTCGTCGGCCCAGCCCAGCATGTTCGCCACGAGGTTGAGCGACTCGGAGGCGTTCTTCGTGAAGATGACCTCGTCGCGGCTCGGCGCGTTGATGAAGGCGGCGACCTTGTCGCGGGCGCCCTCGTACAGCGCCGTGGCCTCCTCGGCGAGCACGTGAACGCCGCGGTGGACGTTGGCGTTGCTCCGCTCGTAGTACGCGTTCAGCGCGTCGAGGACCTGGCGCGGCTTCTGCGAAGTCGCCGCGTTGTCCAGGTAAACGATCTTCTTGCCGTCGTGGATCGTGCGATCCAGGATCGGGAAGTCCTTGCGGATCGCCTCGGTGTCGAGAAGGCCCGGCAGCTGTGTCACGCGACGTCCTCCTCTGAGTTCGCTCCGCTCACGGGGCCACCCTTCGTGTACTCCTCGTAGCCCTCGGCCTCGAGCTTGTCGGCGAGCTCCGGGCCGCCGGACGCGACGATCCTGCCCTTGGCGAAGACGTGCACGAAGTCCGGCTTGATGTAGCGCAGGATGCGCGTGTAGTGCGTGATCAGCAGCGTGCCGACCTCACCGGTCGCGTGGACGCGGTTGACGCCCTCGGAGACCTGGCGCAGGGCGTCGACGTCGAGGCCGGAGTCGGTCTCGTCGAGGATCGCGATCTTCGGCTTCAGGAGCTCCAGCTGGAGGATCTCGTGGCGCTTCTTCTCACCGCCGGAGAAGCCCTCGTTGACGTTGCGCTCGGCGAAGGCCGGGTCCATCTGGAGCTGCTCCATCGCGGACTTGACCTCCTTCACCCAGGTGCGCAGCTTGGGGGCCTCGCCGCGGATCGCCGTAGCCGACGTACGCAGGAAGTTGGAGACCGATACGCCGGGGACCTCGACCGGGTACTGCATGGCGAGGAACATGCCGGCGCGGGCACGCTCGTCGACGGACATCTCCAGGACGTCCTCGCCGTCGAGGGTGACGGTGCCACTGGTGATCGTGTACTTCGGGTGACCGGCGATCGAGTACGCGAGGGTGGACTTGCCGGAGCCGTTGGGGCCCATGATGGCGTGGGTCTCGCCCTGCTTCACGGTCAGGTCGACGCCCTTGAGGATCTCCTTGGTGGAGTTGTCGGCCTCGACGGAAACGTGCAGGTCGCGGATTTCAAGCGTTGCCATGGGTGTCTCAGGACTCCTGTGTGACGGAGACGAGCACATCGTCCCCTTCGATCTTGACGGGGTATACGGGGACGGGGCGCG
This sequence comes from Streptomyces chryseus, assembly GCF_014650755.1. GTDB lineage: Bacteria > Actinomycetota > Actinomycetes > Streptomycetales > Streptomycetaceae > Streptomyces > Streptomyces chryseus. The sequence goes on from NZ_BMVO01000001.1 coordinate 129,317, forward strand.
TCGCGGGAAGGCCGGAGGGCTTGCCGGTGCGGAGGTCGAAGCTCGATCCGTGCAGCCAGCACTCGATCATGCAGTCCTCCACCTCGCCCTCCGAGAGGGAGACGTTCGCGTGCGAGCAGATGTCGTTGATCGCGTACACCTCGCCCTCGGTACGGACGACGGACACCGGTGTGCCGTCGAGCTCCACCCGTTTGGGGGTGTCGTCCTCCAGCTCACTCAGCGCACAGGCTTTGACGAAGGCCATCAGACGGACGCCTCCAGCTCCGCGTCGATCTTGGCGAGGAGGCGTTCCTCGACGTCGGGCAGACCGATCTGCTGGACGAGCTCCGCGAAGAAGCCGCGGACGACGAGGCGGCGGGCCTCACCGGCCGGAATACCGCGCGACATGAGGTAGAAGAGCTGCTCGTCGTCGAAGCGGCCGGTGGCCGAGGCGTGGCCGGCGCCGACGATCTCGCCGGTCTCGATCTCCAGGTTCGGCACGGAGTCGACCCGCGCGCCGTCCGTGAGGACGAGGTTGCGGTTCAGCTCGTACGTGTCCGTGCCCTCGGCGGCGGCCTGGATCAGCACGTCGCCGATCCACACGGCGTGCGCGCCGTCGCCCTGGAGCGCGCCCTTGTAGGCGACGTTCGACTTGCAGTGCGGGGTGTTGTGGTCGACCAGGAGGCGGTGCTCCTGGTGCTGGCCCGCGTCGGTGAAGTACAGGCCGAAGAGCTCGGCCTCGCCGCCGGTGCCGGCGTACTGCACCTGCGGGTTGAGACGTACGAGATCGCCCCCGAACGTCACCACGACCGACTTGAACGAGGCGTCGCGACCGATGCGCGCGTTGTGCTGCGAGACGTGCACGGCCGTGTCGTCCCAGTCCTGCACGGAGACGACGGTCAGCTTCGCGCCGTCGCCGACGACGAAGTCGACGTTGGCGGCGAGCACGGCGTCACCGGTGTGGTCGATGACGACGACAGCCTCGGCGAAGGCGCCCAGCTCGACGACCTGGTGGCCGTAGGCCGTGCCGCCCTCGCCGTGGACGGCGATGCGGATGGGCTCCGTGAGGACGGCTTCCTTGGGCACCGAGACGACCGAGGCCTTCTCGAAGGAGCTGTACGCCTGGGCGGCGACCCGGTCCACCGGCGTGCCGGCCTTTCCGAGCCGCGCGTCCGTGCGGTCCACCGTCTCGACGGTGACGCCCTCGGGGGCGGTCACCTCGACGGTGAGGACGCCGCCGGCCTCGGCGGTGCCGTCGTGCAGCCCGCGCAGGCGCTCCAGCGGCGTGAACCGCCACTCCTCCTCGCGGCCGTGCGGCACGGGGAAGTCCGCCACGTCGAAGGACGGCGGGGCGCTCATGCGCGTGGCGACGGTGGAGTCGGCGGCCACCGCGATCGTGCCGGCGGTGGTGGAACCCACCGGGATGTTCTGAGCCTCAGCCATGGCTGTCGTAGTGCTCTCTCTCTGGGTCGAAAGTCAGTCGCTGCGGGGGTACGGGGCCTTAGCCGACCGAACCCTCCATCTGCAGCTCGATCAGCCGGTTGAGCTCCAGCGCGTACTCCATCGGCAGCTCCTTGGCGATCGGCTCGACGAAGCCGCGGACGATCATCGCCATGGCCTCGAACTCGGTCATGCCGCGGCTCATCAGGTAGAAGAGCTGGTCATCGGAGACCTTGGAGACGGTCGCCTCGTGGCCCATGGACACGTCGTCCTCGCGCACGTCCACGTACGGGTACGTGTCGGAGCGGGAGATCGTGTCGACGAGCAGCGCGTCGCACAGGACGTTGGACTTCGAGCCCGGTGCGCCCTCGCCGATCTCGACGAGACCGCGGTAGGAGGTGCGGCCGCCGCCTCGCGCCACCGACTTGGAGACGATGTTGGAGGAGGTGTTCGGCGCCATGTGGACCATCTTGGAGCCGGCGTCCTGGTGCTGGCCCTCGCCCGCGAAGGCGATCGACAGGGTCTCGCCCTTGGCGTGCTCGCCCATCAGGTAGACGGCCGGGTACTTCATCGTCACCTTGGAGCCGATGTTGCCGTCGACCCACTCCATGGTCGCGCCCTCGTACGCCACGGCGCGCTTGGTGACCAGGTTGTAGACGTTGTTCGACCAGTTCTGGATGGTCGTGTAGCGGCAGCGGCCGCCCTTCTTGACGATGATCTCCACGACGGCGCTGTGCAGCGAGTCGGAGGAGTAGATCGGGGCGGTGCAGCCCTCGACGTAGTGGACGTACGCGTCCTCGTCGACGATGATCAGCGTCCGCTCGAACTGGCCCATGTTCTCCGTGTTGATGCGGAAGTAGGCCTGGAGCGGGATGTCGACGCGCACACCCTTGGGTACGTAGATGAACGAGCCGCCGGACCACACGGCCGAGTTCAGCGAGGCGAACTTGTTGTCGCCGACCGGGATGACCGTGCCGAAGTACTCCTGGAAGAGCTCCGGGTGCTGCTTCAGCGCGGTGTCGGTGTCGAGGAAGATGACGCCCTGCTCCTCCAGGTCCTCACGGATCTGGTGGTAGACGACCTCGGACTCGTACTGGGCCGCGACACCGGCCACGAGGCGCTGCTTCTCCGCCTCGGGGATGCCGAGCTTGTCGTACGTGTTCTTGATGTCCTCGGGCAGGTCCTCCCAGGACTCCGCCTGCTTCTCGGTGGAGCGCACGAAGTACTTGATGTTGTCGAAGTCGATGCCCGACAGGTCGGAGCCCCAGGTCGGCATGGGCTTCTTGCCGAACAGCTTGAGGCCCTTGAGCCGCAGCTTCAGCATCCACTCGGGCTCGTTCTTCTTCGCCGAGATGTCGCGTACGACGTCCTCGGAGAGACCGCGCTTGGCCGCGGCACCGGCCGCGTCGGAGTCGGCCCAGCCGAATTCGTACGTACCCAGGCCCTCGAGTTCGGGGTGGGCAGTCTCCGTGGGGAGAGTCATGCGGGGTTCCTCCCGGCCGTACTTGCAGATGCTGAATGGGTGTTCTTGGGGACAAACGTCGTGCATACGCCGTCGCCGTGGGCGATGGTCGCCAGCCGCTGCACATGGGTTCCGAGCAGTTCGGAGAAGAACTCGGTCTCCGCCTCGCACAGCTGCGGGTACTGCTCGGCGACGTGGGCGACCGGGCAGTGGTGCTGGCAGAGCTGCTCTCCGACCGGTGCGTTTCGCGCCGTGGCAGCGTACCCGTCGGCCGACAAGGCCCTGGCGAGCGCCTCGGTCCGGTCCTCGGGGGCGGCGGCCTCGACCGCCGCGCGGTACGCCCCGGCCTGGGCGGCGAACCGTGCGCGGGCGAACGCGGTGACGGCCGCCTCGCCCTTCTCGCCGCCACCGGCCGCCTGAGCGATCCAGTGCAGGGCGTCGGCGGCGAGCTGGTCGTAGGACTGGTCGAAGGCGTCCCGGCCGCAGTCGGTGAGCGCGAAGACCTTGGCGGGCCTGCCCCGGGTCCTGGTGCCGTACACGCGCTGCTCGCGTGGCTCGACGACGTTCTCGGCGACGAGCGAATCGAGGTGGCGGCGGACGGCGGCCTGGGTGAGCCCGAGGCGCTTCGCGAGATCGGCGGCGGTGGACGGGCCGTGGTCCAGGACGGACCGCGCGATCCGGTTGCGCGTCGAGCGCTCACCGGTCGCGAGCTCCTCCTGGGGAGGCTCAGTCGAACTCACACCGTATTTCACAACGCCATTGTTGCGTAATTCCCGAGGGGGTGACAACCCGCGTTCCGATCAAGCTCCGGTGGGCTGCATCACTTAGGTTTACCTAATCTGACCTGCGGAAATGATCAAACGAGCGCCTGCGGACACCCCCCGCCCGGCCCGGGACCGGCCACGGACAGAACGGACCTTCCGGTCACTACGACCGGGTTGACCAGGGGCTTTCCCGCCTTGACCGGAGCCCCCGGACACCACCCGCGGGGCCCTCTCTAGACTTCCCGACATGAGAAGCGAGACCGTCCAGGTCGCCGTCCAGATCGCAGGACTGGTCAAGCGGTACGGATCCAAGACCGCCGTCGACGGGCTCGACCTGGAGGTCCGCCCGGGCGTGGTCACCGCCGTGCTCGGCCCGAACGGGGCCGGCAAGACCACCACGATCGAGACGTGCGAGGGCTACCGCAGGCCGGACGCCGGGACCGTACGCGTCCTCGGCCTGGACCCGGTCGCCGACGCGGCCGAGCTGCGCCCCCGGATCGGCGTGATGCTCCAGTCGGGCGGCGTCTACTCGGGAGCCAGGGCCGACGAGATGCTGCGCCACGTGGCGAAGCTGCACGCCCACCCGCTGGACGTCGACGCGCTGATCGAGCGCCTCGGTCTCGGCAGCTGCGGCCGGACGACGTACCGGCGGCTCTCCGGCGGACAGCAGCAGCGGCTCGCGCTGGCGATGGCCGTGGTGGGCCGCCCCGAGCTGGTGTTCCTGGACGAGCCGACCGCCGGCCTCGACCCGCAGGCCCGCCGGTCCACCTGGGAGCTCGTACGCGAACTCCGCGCGGACGGTGTCGGCGTCGTCCTGACGACCCACTTCATGGACGAGGCCGAGCAGCTCGCGGACGACGTCGCCATCATCGACAACGGCAGGGTGATCGCGCAGGGCAGCCCCGAGGAGCTGTGCCGCGGCGGCGCCGAGAACACCCTGCGCTTCACCGGGCGCCCCGGTCTGGACCTCGCGTCCCTGCTCAAGGCGCTTCCGGTGGACACCCTGGCGGCCGAGCTGACGCCGGGGACGTACCGCATCACCGGCAAGGTCGACCCGCAGCTGCTGGCCACCGTCACCTCCTGGTGCGCGCAGCACGGCGTGATGCCGGACGGCATCTCCGTCGAGCGGCACTCCCTGGAGGACGTCTTTCTCGAGCTGACCGGTAAGGACCTCCGTTCATGAGCATCGGTACGTACAGCCCGCGTCCCGGGGCGGCCCCGCTGCCCCGGATGATCGCGGCGCAGACCGCCTTCGAGACGAAGATGCTGCTGCGCAACGGCGAGCAGCTGCTGCTCACGGTGATCATCCCGGCGCTGCTGCTGGTGCTGTTCTCCTCCGTCGACATCATCGACACCGGAGCCGGTCCGGCCGTGGACTTCCTGGCCCCCGGCGTCCTGGCGCTCGCCGTGATGTCGACGGCCTTCACCGGGCAGGCCATCGCGACGGGCTTCGAGCGCCGGTACGGCGTGCTGAAGCTGCTCGGCACCTCTCCGCTGCCCCGCTGGGCCCTGATGACGGCCAAGACCCTGTCCGTGCTCGTCACCGAGGTGCTGCAGGTCGCCTTGCTGACGGTGATCGCGTTCGGCCTCGGCTGGTCCCCGCACGGCAGCCCGTTCGCCGTGTTCCTCCTCCTGGTGCTCGGTACGGCGGCCTTCTCCGGCCTCGGCCTGCTGATGGCCGGCACGCTCAGGGCGGAGGCGACGCTGGCCGCCGCGAACCTCGTCTTCCTGCTGCTGCTCGTCGGCGGCGGCGTGATCGTGCCGCTCGACAAGTTCCCGGACGCGGTGCGCTCGGTCCTCGGGCTGCTGCCGATCTCGGCCCTGTCGGACGGCCTGCGGGACGTGCTCCAGCACGGCGCGGTGATCCCCTGGGGCGACCTCGGCGTCCTGGCCGCGTGGGCGGTGCTGGGCCTGGGCGCGGCCGCCCGTTTCTTCCGGTGGGAGTGAGACGGGTCGGGGACCGGCGCGGGGAGTGAGTTACGCCCCGTTTGGGCACCCCTCGTGAATTGCCGCACAAGCCCCGTCCTACGATGGTTCCCGTGTTGACCCCCCTCGCCCTCATCGCGCGGCGCTGGACGCCCACCCCCCGTACGCTCCGGCGCGCCGCGCTCTCCGCCGTCGTGATGACCGTCTTCATCATCGTCACCGGCGGAGCGGTACGCCTGACCGGATCCGGCCTCGGCTGCGACACCTGGCCCAAGTGCACCGACGAAAGCCTCTTCGCGACGCCCGAGCAGGGCCTCCACGGCGCGATCGAGTTCGGCAACCGCATGCTGACGTACGTCCTGTCGGCGGCGGTCGGCTGGGCGATCGTCGCCGCGCGGTCCACGAAGCCGTGGCGGCGGGGTCTCACCCGCCTCGCCTGGGCGCAGTTCTGGATCGTGATGGGCAACGCCGTCCTCGGCGGCATCACGGTCTGGGCGGGCCTGAACCCCTGGACCGTCGCCGGTCACTTCCTCCTCGCCAACGCCCTGCTCACGGTCGCCGTGATCACCTGGCAGCGCACCCGCGAGGGCGACACCGCGCCCCGCCCGCGCGTCCCGCGCCCCGTCCGCAAGCTGTCCTGGGCGCTGCTCGTCACCTCGGCACTGGTGATCGCCCTGGGCACGACCGTGACCGGCTCGGGCAAGCACGCCGGTGACAGCAGCGACGTACCGCGCATGCCGTGGGACTGGGCCGACGCGGCCCACCTGCACGCCGCGGCCGCCTGGGTGGTCTGCGCACTGGCCGTCGCCATGTGGCTGGTGCTGCGCGTGGTGGACGCCCCGGACGACACCCGGGCGCGCGCCCGCGACCTGCTGATCGTCCTGCTCGCGCAGGGCGGCATCGGATACGTGCAGTTCTTCACCGGGGTCCCCGAGATCCTGGTGGGCGCCCACATGCTCGGCTCGTCGCTGATGTGGGTCGCGGTGCTGCGCCTGGCGCTGAGCCTGCGCGAGCGTCCGCCGGCAGCGGCGCCGACGCTGCCCGTGCAGCCCGGCTCAGCGGTGGCCGCCGCCGTCTGAGGGGTCCTCGGGCAGTCCGTAGACGCGGCGGGCGTTGCCCGCCGCGACCATGGCGGCGACCCGCTCGGCGTCCGCCCGCGACCACGCGCCGTCGCCGACCCAGCCGCCGAGCACCCGGCCGAGCGCCTCCCGGAACAGCCGCGCCCCCACGACGTGCAGCTCGGGCAGGCCGCGCGCGCCGCTGGAGAAGAGCAGCTTCCCGAAGGGCGCGAGTTCCAGGATCTCCGCGAGCACGGCCGCCGCCCGCGCCCCCGTGTGCGCGAGCGCGGGGCCCAGGTCGGCGTACACGTGCGGGAAGACGCTCGCCAGGTGTGCGGCGTGCCGGTGGTACGGATAGCCGTGCAGCAGCACCAGGTCCGTGCCGAGGCCCGCGGTCGCCGCGGCGAAGTCGGTGAGCAGCACCGGGTCGGTACGGTCGATGCGCAGCCCGGGGCCGGCCGTCCCCGCCTGGAGCTGCAGCGGCAGCCCGGAGGCGACGGCGGCCCACAGCAGGTGTCGCAGCACGACGGGATCGGTGAGCGCGGCGCCGGCCCGGCGCCCGGCCAGCCAGCGCCCCACCGCGCCGCGCACCTCGCCGGGCCCCGGCGGGTGCGGCGCGAGGGCGAGTCCGTGCCGTACGCCGGCCACCGAGGTGAACGCCACGGCGGAGCCCGCCGCGCTGTGCACGGCCTCGGCGAGGTTGGCGAGGAAGCCGTCGACGGTGCCGGAGGTGTCGGCGACCTGCTCGGCGAGGAGTTCCAGGCGCACGATCTCGCGGGCCTGGGCATCGCCCGCGGCGGCGATCTCAACGGGCCCGGTGAGGTCGCCCGGCAGGCCGGTGTCGACCAGGTAGGTGGAGATGCCGCTGCCCCGCAGCAGCCTCCTGCCGGTCTCCAGCACGCCCAGCTCCCTGCGGCGGGCGAGGTAGCGCGCCGGCGGGCAGTGCGGTTCGAGGCCCAGCAGCGGCGGGCACCAGCGGCGGACCGCGAAGCCGGTCTGGGTGTCGAAGAACGTGGTGCCGGACGCGGGGGGCGCGGGGGTCCTGCCGAGGTAGGTCTCGAAGGTGCCGAGGCCCAGCTCCGTACGGAGCACTCCGTGGCAGTACTGGTCCACCAGGGCAGGCGTTTCGATCATCCGGGGCTCCTGTGGTGGACGTGCTTCCACAGGTTCTAACGGGTGACCCCCGCGTCAGGTGTTGCTAGGCGGACGGCTGAGCACTCTGGGCCGGTGCGTCGGCCGGGCCGTTGGACGGGCCGCCGACCTGGATCCCGGCCATCCGGCTCCACTCGTACGGGCCCGTGCGCACCCTGGCGGCGAAGTCGCCGTCGAAGGACTCGTGCAGGGTGATCCCGGCCTTCTCGGCGGCGCTCCGCGCGACGTCGTGGGTCGGGGCGACGAGGTCGCCCCAGCCGCCGTCCTCGCCGACGAGCACGATCCGGGTGCCCACCTGGCCGATGTAGGCGAGCTGCCCCTCGGCGCCGCCGTGCTGCTTGGCGAAGGCGGTGATCTCCTTGGCGAGCTTCGCCACCTTGCGCTCTGCCTGCTTCGTGTCTGCCATGACGCCGATGCTACCGACGGGTAGCCCGGCGGTCCACAGCCGGAGGGCCTACCGCAGGAAGGGGTCCACCGCCACCGCTACGAACAGCAGCGAGACGTAGGTGATGGACCAGTGGAACAGCCGCATCTCCTTGAGCTTGCCGCCGGTGACCCCGGACTTCGCGCGGGCCTGGAGCCCGTGCGCCTCCTTGAGCCACCAGCCGCCGGCCACCAGGGCGACGCAGGTGTAGAACCATCCGGTGTAGCCCATCGGGGTCAGCAGCAGCGAGACGCCGACCATCACCCAGCTGTACGCGACGATCTGGCGGGCCACGACCTTGTTGGAGGCGACGACGGGGAGCATCGGAACGCCCACCCGCGCGTAGTCGTCCTTCACCTTCATCGACAGCGGCCAGTAGTGCGGCGGCGTCCAGAAGAAGATGACCATGAACAGCACGACGGCGGCCCAGGACATCGAGTTCGTGACGGCGGACCAGCCGATGAGGACCGGCAGGCAGCCCGCGATGCCGCCCCAGACGATGTTCTGCGCCGTGCGCCGCTTGAGGATCATCGTGTAGACGACGACGTAGAACAGGAGCGCGCCGAGCGACAGGGCGGCGGACAGCCAGTTGACGAGCAGTCCGAACCAGAGCGTGGAGATCACGGCCAGGCTGATACCGAAGACGAGGCATTCCGCCGGGCTCACCATGCCGGTGACCAGCGGACGCTGTGACGTGCGGTCCATCAGCGCGTCGATGTCACGGTCGATGTACATGTTCAGCGCGTTGGCGCCGCCGGCCGACAGGTAGCCGCCGAGGCAGGTCACCAGTACCAGCCACAGGTCGGGCACACCCTGCTCGGCCAGGAACATCACCGGCACAGTGGTGATCAGCAGCAGTTCGATGATCCGAGGCTTGGTCAGTGCCACGAACGCTTTGACCCGGGCTCCGAACGGCCGATGGCCCCCCGGGCTGGGAGTCAAGGCGACCCCTGCGGGTCGGGACTCGACGGCCGTCACGCACACCCCTGACAGAGAAATTCCAGCAAGCTCCGGACGTGAAGGCCCGGTAAAGACTTGCGCGTACCACGCCACTCTAGACGTTGCCCGGACACCGATCTCCGCCGGGGTCGGCTCGTGTTGAGTACCGCCGGGGGCGGGTCCCGTACATACAAGGTGAACTCCGGGAGGCGAAGTCTCCCCCCGCCCGCAGGCTGGTCCGTGTCCGCTTTTGTCCGAGGCCGTCCAAGCCTCGGACTCGAAGAGACGCGTGTTCTCGCGGGGGTAGGCTCGACTACGCCCGGTGCGCTACCAGTCGCCGGGATTCGACATGTGGAGAGGAGCCCTGACTCAGGGTGAGCACCAAGCCGACCACCACAGATCTCGAGTGGACCGAATTGGACCAGCGGGCTGTCGATACCGTCCGCGTCCTGGCCATGGATTCCGTACAGAAGGTCGGCAACGGCCACCCTGGTACGGCCATGAGCCTCGCCCCGGCCGCGTATGTGCTGTTCCAGAAGCTGATGCGCCACGACCCCAGTGACGCGAACTGGACCGGCCGCGACCGTTTCGTCCTCTCACCCGGTCACTCCAGCCTGACGCTCTACATCCAGCTCTACATGGCCGGCTACGGCCTGGAGCTGGACGACCTGAAGGCGTTCCGCACCTGGGGCAGCCTGACGCCGGGTCACCCCGAGCACGGGCACACGACCGGCGTGGAGACCACCACGGGCCCGCTGGGCCAGGGCATCGCCAATGCCGTCGGCATGGCGATGGCCGCCCGCTACGAGCGCGGTCTGTTCGACCCGGAGGCCGCCGAGGGCGCCTCCCCGTTCGACCACACCATCTGGGCGATCGTCTCCGACGGCGACCTGGAGGAGGGCATCTCGGCCGAGGCGTCCTCGCTCGCGGGCCACCAGAAGCTCGGCAGCATCGTCGCCCTGTACGACGACAACCACATCTCGATCGAGGGCGACACCGAGACCGCCTTCTCCGAGGACGTGCTGAAGCGGTACGAGGCGTACGGCTGGCACGTGCAGCGCGTCGAGCAGAACGCCAACGGCGACTTCGACGTCAAGGCCCTGTACGCGGCCCTGAAGGCGGCGCAGGACGAGACCGAGCGCCCGTCGATCATCGCGGCGCGCACGATCATCGCCTGGCCCGCCCCGAACGCCCAGGGCACCGAGGCCTCGCACGGCTCGGCGCTGGGCGAGGAGGAGATCGCGGCCACCAAGCGCGTGCTGGGTTTCGACCCCGAGCAGCACTTCCAGGTCGACGACGACGTCTTCGCGCACGTCCGCAAGGCGGCCGACCGCGGCCGCGAGGAGCACGCCGCCTGGGACAAGAAGTTCCAGGAGTGGCGCGACGCCAACGCGGAGCGCGCCGCCACGTTCGACCGCGTCGCCAAGGGCGAGCTGCCCGAGGGCTGGGAGAAGTCGCTCCCCGTCTTCGAGCCCGGCAAGGCCGTCGCGACCCGTGCCGCCTCCGGCAAGGTCCTCCAGGCGCTCGGCGCGGTCATCCCCGAGCTGTGGGGCGGCTCCGCCGACCTCGCCGGCTCGAACAACACGACGATCGACAAGACCTCGTCGTTCCTGCCCGTCGGCAACCCGCTGCCCGAGGCGAACCCGTACGGACGTACGGTCCACTTCGGCATCCGCGAGCACGCCATGGGCTCGACGATGAACGGCATCGCGCTGCACGGCAACACCCGCATCTACGGCGGCACCTTCCTGGTGTTCTCCGACTACATGCGCCCCGCCGTCCGCCTCGCCGCGCTGATGAAGCTGCCCGTGACGTACGTCTGGACGCACGACTCCATCGGTCTGGGCGAGGACGGCCCGACGCACCAGCCGGTCGAGCACATGGCCGCGCTGCGCGCCATCCCCGGTCTGAACATGGTCCGCCCGGCCGACGCCAACGAGACGGCGATCGCCTGGCGCGAGATCCTCCGCCGCAACGACGCTCCGCACGGTCTGGCGCTGACCCGCCAGGGTGTGCCGACGTACGAGGCGAACGAGGACGCCGCGCGTGGCGGTTACGTACTCGCCGAGGCCGAGGGCGGTCAGCCGCAGGTCGTGCTGATCGGCACCGGCTCCGAGGTCCAGCTCGCCGTCGAGGCGCGCGAGCAGCTCCAGGCGGCCGGTATTCCGACCCGTGTGGTGTCGATGCCCTCGATCGAGTGGTTCGAGGAGCAGGACCAGGGGTACCGCGACAGCGTGCTGCCGCCGTCCGTCAAGGCCCGTGTCGCGGTCGAGGCGGGCATTGCCCTGACCTGGTACCGGTACGTCGGTGAGGCCGGCCGCATCGTCTCGCTGGAGCACTTCGGAGCTTCTGCGGACGCCAAGGTGCTCTTCCGGGAGTTCGGTTTCACCGCGGACGCGGTCACGGCAGCGGCCCGGGAATCCCTGGCTGCCGCAGCGCGCTGACGCCGGTATATACGACAAGTAGGAGATGCAACTCTCATGACAGACGCACTCAAGCGCCTCTCCGACGAAGGCGTCGCGATCTGGCTTGACGACCTTTCGCGCCAGCGGATCACGTCCGGCAACCTCGCCGAGCTGATCGACCAGCAGCACGTCGTGGGCGTCACGACCAACCCTTCGATCTTCCAGAAGGCGATCTCCGAGGGCCACGGTTACGACCAGCAGCTCGGCGACCTGGCCGCCCGTGAGGTCACCGTCGAGGAAGCCATCCGCATGATCACGACGGCTGACGTGAGGGACGCCGCCGACATCCTGCGGCCGGTGTTCGACGCGACCGGCGGCCAGGACGGCCGGGTGTCGATCGAGGTCGACCCCCGCCTGGCGCACAACACCCGGGCGACGACGGCCGAGGCCAGGCAGCTCGCCTGGCTGGTGGACCGTCCGAACACCCTCATCAAGATCCCGGCCACCAGGGCGGGAATCCCGGCGATCACCGAGACCATCGGTCTGGGCATCAGCGTCAACGTGACGCTGATCTTCTCGCTGGAGCGCTACCGCGAGGTCATGGACGCCTACCTGGCCGGTCTGGAGAAGGCGAAGGCCGCGGGCCTGGACCTCTCGAAGATCCACTCGGTGGCGTCGTTCTTCGTGTCCCGTGTGGACAGCGAGATCGACAAGCGTCTCGACGGCATCGGCACGGACGAGGCCAAGGCCCTCAAGGGCAAGGCCGCGCTGGCCAACGCCCGGCTGGCCTACCAGGCCTACGAAGAGGTCTTCAGCAGCGACCGCTGGGCCGCTCTGGACAAGGCCAACGCCAACAAGCAGCGTCCGCTGTGGGCGTCGACCGGCGTCAAGGACCCGTCGTACAAGGACACCCTGTACGTCGAGGACCTCGTCGCCCCCGGCACGGTGAACACCATGCCCGAGGCGACCCTGGAGGCGACCGGCGACCACGGGCAGATCTCGGGCAACACGATCGCCGGCACGTACGAGCAGGCGCGCGCCGAGCTCGACGCCGTCGAGAAGCTCGGCATCGGCTACGACGACGTGGTGCAGCTGCTCGAGGACGAGGGCGTCGACAAGTTCGAGGCGTCCTGGAACGACCTGCTCAAGTCGACCGAGGCGGAGCTCAAGCGCCTCGCCCCTTCGGAGGGCTAAACATTGTCCAGCAGCAATCCGCTGCGTGACGCTCAGGACCGACGGCTCCCGCGTATCGCGGGGCCGTCGGGCCTGGTCATCTTTGGCGTCACGGGCGATTTGTCACGTAAAAAGTTGATGCCTGCCGTCTACGACCTGGCCAATCGCGGCCTGCTGCCGCCGGGCTTCTCGCTGATCGGCTTCGCCCGCCGCGACTGGGAGAACGAGGACTTCGCCCAGGTCGTCCACGACGCCGTCAAGGAGCACGCCCGTACGCCCTTCCGTGAGGAGGTCTGGCAGCAGCTCATCCAGGGCATGCGGTTCGTCCAGGGCGACTTCGACGACGACAACGCCTTCGAGACGCTGAAGTCGACGATCGCGGAGCTCGACAAGGCGCAGGGCACCGGCGGCAACTTCGCCTTCTACCTGTCCGTGCCGCCGAAGTTCTTCCCCGCGGTGGTCCAGCAGCTCAAGAAGCACGGGCTCGCCGACCAGAAGGAGGGCTCCTGGCGCCGGGCCGTCATCGAGAAGCCCTTCGGGCACGACCTCGCCTCGGCGCAGGAGCTCAACCGGATCGTCCACGAGGTCTTCCCGGCCAACGAGGTCTTCCGGATCGACCACTACCTGGGCAAGGAGACGGTCCAGAACATCATGGCGCTGCGGTTCGCCAACCAGATGTTCGAGCCGCTCTGGAACCGGTCGTACGTCGACCACGTGCAGATCACCATGGCCGAGGACATCGGCATCGGCGGCCGCGCCGGCTACTACGACGGCATCGGCGCCGCCCGCGACGTCATCCAGAACCACCTGCTCCAGCTCCTCGCGCTGACCGCCATGGAGGAGCCCGCCTCCTTCGACGCGGACGCGCTGGTCGCCGAGAAGACCAAGGTGCTCGGCGCGGTCAAGCTGCCGAAGGACCTGGGCCGCGAGACGGTGCGCGGGCAGTACGCGGCGGGCTGGCAGGGCGGCGAGAAGGCCGTCGGCTACCTCCAGGAAGACGGCATCGACCCCAAGTCGAAGACCGACACCTACGCGGCGATCAAGCTGGAGATCGACAACCGCCGCTGGGCGGGCGTCCCCTTCTACCTCCGTACGGGCAAGCGCCTCGGCCGCCGCGTCACCGAGATCGCGGTCGTCTTCCAGCGCGCCCCGCACTCCCCCTTCGACCACACGGCCACCGAGGAACTCGGGCAGAACGCCCTGGTCATCCGCGTCCAGCCGGACGAGGGCGTCACGGTCCGGTTCGGCTCGAAGGTGCCGGGGACCGCGATGGAGGTGCGGGACGTCTCGATGGACTTCGCGTACGGCGAGTCCTTCACCGAGTCCAGTCCGGAGGCGTACGAACGCCTGATCCTGGACGTGCTGCTCGGCGACGCCAACCTCTTCCCGCGTCTCGAGGAGGTCGAGCAGTCCTGGCGGATCCTCGACCCGATCGAGGAGTACTGGGACAAGCACGGCAAGCCCGCGCAGTACCAGGCCGGTACCTGGGGCCCGGTCGAGGCGGACGAAATGCTCGCACGAGACGGACGGAGCTGGCGTCGGCCATGAAAATCGACCTGACGGACACCACGTCCAGCAAGATCAACAAGGCTCTGGTCCAGGGCCGCCGCGCCATCGGCACACCGGCCGTGGGCATGGTGCTGACGCTGGTCATCGTCACCGACGAGGAGAACGCGTACGACGCGCTCAAGGCGGCCAACGAGGCCTCCCGCGAGCACCCGTCGCGCACCCTCGTCGTCATCAAGCGGGTCTCGCGCTCGCCGCGCGACCGCGCCCAGGCGCGCCTCGACGCCGAGGTGCGGGTGGGCACTGCGGCGGGCACCGGCGAGACGGTCGTCCTGCGGCTGTACGGCGAGGTCATCGACCACGCCCAGTCGGTGGTGCTGCCGCTGCTGCTGCCTGACGCGCCCGTCGTGGTGTGGTGGGCGGCCAACGCGCCGCTCGACCCGGCGAACGACCCGCTCGGCGCGCTCGCCCAGCGCCGGGTCACGGACACGTACGCGGCCGAGCAGCCGGTCGAGGAACTGACGGCGCGCGCCGAGGCGTACACGCCGGGCGACACCGACCTGTCGTGGACGCGCATCACGCCGTGGCGCTCGATGCTCGCGGCCGCGCTGGACCAGGTGGAGTGCGAGGTCACCTCGGTCGAGGTGGAGGGCGAGGGGTACAACCCCAGCGTCGAGCTGCTCGGCATGTGGCTCGCCGACCGGCTCGGCGTACCGGTGAGGCGTTCCGTGTCGTCCGGTCCCGGTCTGACCGGCGTGACGATGGAGACGAACTGCGGGCCGATCAAACTCGGCCGTTCGGACGGTTCGCTGGCGTCGCTGTCCATCGAGGGGCAGCCGGACCGCGCGGTGGCGCTCAAGCGGCGGGAGACCGCCGAGCTGATCGCCGAGGAGCTGCGCAGGCTGGACCCGGACGACACGTACGCGTCGGCGCTGAAGTACGGCGTCGAGCGGCTCGGTGAGCACAACTCCAAGGAGCCGGCGGCGGACAAGCCGGCGGCCGCTTCGGCGAAGAAGACCGCTTCGGGCTCCGCGGCCAAGAAGGCGGCGTCGAAGTGAGCACACCGCAGCTCGTCGTCCACCACGACAAGGAGCTGATGGCGCAGGCCGCCGCGGCCCGGCTGATCACGAAGGTCGTGGACGCCCAGGCCACGCGCGGGGCGGCGTCGGTCGTGCTGACCGGCGGGCGCAACGGCAACGGTCTGCTGGCCGCGCTGGCCTCGTCGCCGGCGCGGGACGCGGTCGACTGGTCGCGGCTCGACCTGTGGTGGGGCGACGAGCGCTTCCTCCCCGAGGGTGACCCCGAGCGCAACGTCACCCAGGCGCGCGAGGCACTGCTGGACGCGGTGCCGCTGGACCCGGCCCGGGTGCACGCGATGCCCGCCTCGGACGGGAGGTTCGGCGACGACGCGGACGCGGCGGCGGCCGGGTACGCCGCGGAGCTGGCCTCGGTCGCCGGGTCCGAGGACCACGGCCCGGTGCCGACGTTCGACGTACTGATGCTGGGCGTCGGTCCCGACACCCACGTCGCGTCGCTGTTCCCGGAGCTGCCCGCGGTCCGCGAGACGGAGCGCACGGTGGTGGGCGTGCACGGCGCGCCCAAGCCGCCGCCCACCCGCATCACCCTCACGCTGCCCGCGATCCGCGCGGCGCGCGAGGTGTGGCTGCTGGCGGCGGGCGAGGACAAGGCGAAGGCGGCGGCCCTCGCGCTGTCCGGCGCCGGGGAGATCCAGGCCCCGGCGGCGGGCGCGTACGGCCGTCGCCGCACGCTGTGGCTGCTGGACGACGCGGCGGCCTCCGAGCTGCCGCGCGAGCTCTACCGTCCGGCCATTCCCTGACGGGGAGCCACCGCGTGACGAAGGCCCGGACCGCCTCACGGCGGTCCGGGCCTTCGTCATGGGCGTGCGGTTACTTGACCGAGCCGGCCATGACGCCCTGCACGAAGTGCCGCTGGAAGGCGAAGAAGACCGCCACCGGCACGACGAGCGAGAGGAACGCGCCGGGTGCCAGCACGTCGATGTTGCTGCCGAACTGCCGTATCTGGGACTGGAGCGCCACCGTGAGCGGCTGCGAGGCGCTGTCCGCGAAGAGGAGGGCGACCAGCATGTCGTTCCAGACCCACAGGAACTGGAAGATGGCCAGGCTGGCGAGGGCGGGGCGGCCCACGGGCAGGACCAGTTGAACGAAGATGCGCCACTCGCTTCCGCCGTCCATGCGCGCCGCCTCCAGCATCTCGCGCGGGATCTCGGCGAAGTAGTTCCGCAGCAGGAAGATGGCGAACGGCAGCCCGTACGCGACGTGGAACAGCACGACGCCGGGGATGGTGCCGAAGAGCCCGAGCTGCCCGAACAGCTTGGCCACGGGCAGCAGTCCGACCTGCACGGGCACCACGAGCAGCGCCACGACCACCAGGAACAGCGCGTCCCGGCCCGGGAACTCCAGCCAGGCGAAGGCGTACGCGGCGAGTGCCGAGAGTACGACGACCAGCGTGGTGGCGGGCACCGAGATGAGCACGGTGTTCCAGAACGCCTGGGTGATGCCCGTGTCGGCGAGCAGCGTGCTGTAGTTGTCGAACGACAGCTGTCCCGGTTCGGCCAGCGCGGTCCACCAGCCGCTGCCCGCGTTGTCCCGCTCGGAGCGGAGCGAGGACAGGAAGAGCCCCGCCAGCGGTGTGATCCAGATCAGTCCCACGACGACCAGCACGGCCTGGACCACTCCGCTGCTCAGTCCGCGGGTCAGCCGCGCGGGCCAGGCCCGGCGCGGGTCGGTGGAGGTGGTCATGACTGACTCCTGCGGAAGCGGCGGACGTTGAAGAGCATGGCGGGGACCACCAGCACCAGCAGAAGCACCCCGAGCGCGCTGCCGAGCCCCTGGTCCTGGCCGCCGCCGAAGGACACCAGCCACATCTGGGTGGCCAGTACGGTGGCTTCCTCCTGCACCGGGCCGGGCGCGATGATGTAGACGAGGTCGAAGACCTTCATCACGTTGATCACCAGCGTCACGAAGACCACGGTCAGCACCGGGGCGAGCAGCGGCACCGTGATCCTGCGGAAGATCTGCCACTCGTTCGCCCCGTCCATCCGGGCCGCCTCCAGGGTCTCCCGGGGCAGGGCGGAGAGCCCGGCGCCGATGAGCACCATCGCGAAGCCGGTCCAGATCCACAGGTACGCGCCGATGACGGCCGGTGTGACGAGGGCGGGCCCGAGCCAGGAGACGCCCTCGTACGGCGGGGCGAAGTTCTCCGCGGGCAGCCGCAGTTCGTAGGAACCGGCGGCAAGGCCCGCGAAGCGGAAGGAGCCGTCGGCCCCGGTGGTGGCCCGCGCGGCCACCTTGCCGTCGCGCACCGCCTCGACGGCCATCTCCGGCAGTCCGCTCTCCTTCACGTCGACCGTGCCCTGTTCGCCGCCCCCGCCGGGGGTGAAGTCCAGGTAGACGACGCCGCGCAGCTCGTCCGGTCCGGGTTCGGCGCCCGCCGCGCCCCGGGCGGGCACGGCCCCCGCGGGCAGTTCGTCCGGCCGTACGCCGACGAGTGGGAGGTTCACGGTGTGCCCGGGGCGCGCCGCGTCGGTCGTACGGAAGGAGCCGTCCCCGGTCTTGGTGAGTCCCTGTCCGTCGCGGGCGCGGGCGGTGGGATAGGAGGAGGTGTCCTGGAAGGTGCCGTGGACGCCGACCGCCACCGCGTTGAGCACGCCCCGGTCGGGGTCCTCCTCGTACGCGAGCCGGAAGATGATGCCGGCGGCGAGGAAGGAGACCGCCATCGGCAGGAAGAGCAGCAGCTTGAAGGCGGTCGCCCAGCGGACCTTCTCGGTGAGTACGGCGAGGATCAGCCCGAGGCCGGTCAGCAGGGTGGGGGCGACGACCACCCAGATGGTGCTGTTGCGGATTGCTTTGAGCGTGGCCGGGTCGCGGAACATCTCGGTGTAGTTGTCGCCGCCGACGAAGCGGGTGCCGGTGGCGTCGAAGAAGCTGCGCCCGACGGAGAAGAGCATCGGGTAGACGACCAGTACGCCGAGCAGCAGCAGGGCGGGAAGGGCGAACACCACGGCCACGAACCAGCGGCGGCGGGTGGCACCGCGCCGGGACCGGGTGCCGGACGGCGGCGGGCCGGCCGGGGAGGACCGGGCGGGGGTACGGGAGGGGCTCGTGAGGGCGGTCATGGCTGTTGGCCCTCAGTTCTTGAAGGCCTTGGCCGCCGCGGCTTCGAGCGCGGCGGCGGTGCCCTTCGGGTCGGCCGGGTCGCGCAGGAAGTCCTGGAGGATCTTCCACTCCCCCATGCCCTTGGTGCCGCCGAAGGCCGCCGGGGCCTGGTCCGACATGTCGAAGCGGACCGTGTCGCCCGCGTCGACGAGCGACTTGGCGATGGTGCGCGCGGTGTCGTCGCCGTAGGCGGCGGGGTCGGCCTTCTTGTTGGGCGAGAGGAAGCCGCCCTCGGCGGCCCAGACCTCCGCCGCCCCGGGGGTGGCGAGGTAGTCCATCAGCGCCATGGCGGCCTTGCGGTTGCGGCCGTCCTTCAGGACCACCGCGGCGTCGCCGCCGCTGACCACCGGCGCCTTGCCGCCGTCCACGGCGGGGAACGGGAAGAAGGCGGCGTCCTCGCCGACCTTCCTGCCGTGCTCCTCCTTGGCTATGGAGCCGACGAAGTCGCCCTCGAAGACCATCGCGGCCTCGGGTTCGGCGCCGAAGACCTGCCCGACGGAGCTGGGGAAGTCGGTGCTGAGCGCGCCGGACCTGCCGCCCGCGACCAGGTCCTTGTCGGAGAACAGCTTGCCGAGCGTGGTGAGGGCCTTGACGACACTCGGGTCGGTCCACGGCAGCTTGTGGGCGGCGAGCCGGTCGTACTTCTCGGGGCCCGCCTGGGAGAGGTAGATGTTCTCGAACCAGTCGGTGAGCGTCCAGCCGTCCTCACCGGCGACGGCGAAGGCGGGCAGTCCGGAGTCGGCGACCGTGGCGGAGCTCTTCAGCATCTCGGCGTACGACTTCGGCGGCTTGACGCCCGCCTGGTCGAGGGCGTCCGGGCTGTACCAGACCGTCGACTTGTGGGCGGCCTTGAAGTAGAGGCCGTAGAAGTCGCCGTCGACGGTGCCGTAGTTCTTCCAGACCGGCGCGAAGTTGTCGGTGACGGTCTGCTCGGTCTTCTTGCCCAGCGGCTGGAGCCAGCCCTTGCGCGCGAACTGCTGCAGCACGCCCACCTGCGGCACCATCACCACGTCGGGGGCGTTGCCACCCTCGATCTTGCTGCCGACGACGGTGGAGACGTTGTCGCCGGTGGAGATGAACTCGACCTTGGCGCCGGTCTTCTCGGAGAAGGCGTCGAGCACCTTGCGGAAGTTCTTCTGTTCGGTGCCGGACCACACACCGGCGACGACCACCTTGCTGCCGTCGAGCTTCCCGCCGCCGCTTCCGGCGGGGGCGATGTCACCGCCGCCGCACGCGGTCGCGCCGAGCGCGAGGGCGAGCGCCGAGGAGCAGGCGGCCACGGTCCGTCGTTGCAGTCTCATCATGGCTGTTCCTTCCGAAGGGTGGAGAGGGAGGGGTCACAGGGCGGCGCTGTCACTGATCCACCAGGCGGCGGTGGATCCGGGCAGTACGCCGTTGACGATGGGGCCGCTGGCCAGCAGCGGGGTGCCGGCGACCGGGGCCGGGACCGGGCCGGTGCCGAAGTTGACGGCGCACACCAGCCCGTCGCCCCGGACGAAGGCGAGCACCTCGGGCGGGCTCTCCAGCCAGCGCAGGCCGCCCTCGGCGAACTGCGGCAGGCCGCGCCGCAGTTGCAGGCCGTCGCGGTAGAGGTGCCAGAAGGAGCGGGTGTCGGCGAGCGCCCGGTCGGTGGCGTGCTCGGCGAACCATTCGGGCTGCGGCAGCCACGGCCTGGCTCCCTCCGTGCCGGAGGTGAAGCCGAACGGGGAGGCGTGTCCGGACCACGGGAGCGGGACCCGGCAGCCGTCACGGATGCGCTTGCGGCTGCCCGTACGGCGGAATATCGGGTCGGTCAGGACGTCGTCCGGCAGGTCCACGACCTCGGGCAGGCCGAGCTCCTCGCCCTGGTAGATGTACGCCGAACCCGGCAGCGCCATCATCAGCAGCGCGGCGGCCCTCGCGCGCGCCGAGCCGAGGCCGCTGCCCCCGGTACCGGACTCGCCGTAGCGGGTGACGGTGCGTACCTGGTCGTGGTTGTTGAGGACCCACGTGACCGTGGAGCCGGTGCCCGCGATGTCCTGCATCGCTCCGGAGATGATCTTCTGGAACGCGTCGGCGTCCCAGGGGGCGCCGAGCAGGTCGAAGAAGAACGCCTGGTGCAGCTCGTCGGGGCGTACGTACAGGGCGTGCTCGCGGGGGGTGGGCACGGAGACCTCGCCCACCAGCAGCCGTTCCCGGCCGTCCCTCGCGGCGTA
Organism: Streptomyces chryseus; assembly: GCF_014650755.1. Lineage (GTDB taxonomy): Bacteria > Actinomycetota > Actinomycetes > Streptomycetales > Streptomycetaceae > Streptomyces > Streptomyces chryseus. The sequence continues at coordinate 149,936 of NZ_BMVO01000001.1, forward strand.
CTCCTCGCAGACGGCGCGCCAGCGGCGCCACACGTCGTGCACCTCGGGCTGGTTCCAGGCGAGCGGGTTGACGGAGTCGCGGGTCCGCTCGTCGGCCTCGGGGTCCGGGGAGTCGGGGAGTTCGGGGTGCTTGAAGAGTCCCGCCGCGACGTCGATGCGGAAGCCGTCGACGCCCCGGTCCAGCCAGAAGCGCAGGACGTGCTCGAAGTGGGCGCCGACCTCCGGGTTGCGCCAGTTCAGGTCGGGCTGCTCGGGGGTGAACATGTGGAGGTACCACTGGCCCGGAGTGCCGTCGGCTTCGACGACGCGCGACCAGGCGGGGCCGCCGAACATCGCCCGCCAGTTGTTGGGCGGCTCCTCGCCGTCCGGGCCCCTGCCGTCGGCGAAGTGGAAGCGGGCGCGGGCCACGCTGCCGGGGCCGGCGGCCAGTGCCTCGCGGAACCAGACGTGCTCGCTGGAGCAGTGGTTGGGGACGATGTCCAGCAGCACCTTGACGCCGAGCCGCCGGGCGGCGGTGACCAGCAGGTCGAACTCGGCGAGATCACCGAAGACCGGGTCGACGTCGCAGTAGTCGGCGACGTCGTAGCCGTGGTCGTGCTGCGGCGAGGGGTAGAACGGGCTCAGCCAGATGCCGTCGACGCCGAGCTTCTTGAGGTACGGAAGCCCCGCCCGTACGCCGGCCAGGTCGCCGATGCCGTCGCCGGTGCTGTCCAGGAAGCTGCGGACGTACACCTGGTAGATCACCGCGTCCCGCCACCAGTGGTGCGCGACGCGAAGGGGGAGGCCGTTGTCGGCCGGGGCAGTGAGCATCACCCGTTGACCTGTTCCTACTTGTGCGAGCGGGAGCGCCCAGACGTCCAGCGCGGCCGCCCCCCGTTATGCATGCATGTTAAGTAGGTGTGACGAGAGGGTGTCAACGATGCGGCAGAAAGCTGCCTGGAGTTACGTGGGAATGTCCCGATACTCGATAGAGCTCAGATACCTAACATGTAACCAAGACGATGCCGGGCGAGCACCCGGAAGGTCTCAGCCTCTGCGGGCGACGGCCCGCAGCTCCCGCGCCAGCCGGTCCACGGCCCGCTCCGGGCTCTGGCGCATCGCCAGCGCGTCGTACGCCACGGCCTGCACGGCCAGAGTCACCTGGTCGTAGCGCGGGCTCTTGGGCCGGGGCTCCGCCGCGAGCAGGCTCCGGCGCAGCGTCGGCAGGTACGGGTACGCGCGCACCAGCTGCGGATCGGTGTACAGGGCGGACCGCACCGGCGGCAGTGAGCCCTCGGTGAGCACCTTGCGCTGCACGGGCTCGCTGGTCAGGTACGCCATCAGGTCGGCGGCCGACTCGCGGTGGCGGGAGTCGGCGCTGACCGCGAGGTTCGAGCCTCCCAGCACGCTCGCTCCGGCGCCGTCGGGCCCCGGCAGCGGGGTGACGCCGAACTTTCCGGCGACCTCGGAGTCCTTGCCGCCGGCTCCGGAGTACACGTACGGCCAGTTGCGCAGGAAGAGCAGCCGGCCGTCCTGGAACGCCTGCCGCGACTCCTCCTCCTTGAAGCGCAGCGCCTCCTGCGGGATCCAGCCGTCCCGCACCCCTCGGGCCAGGAAGCCCAGCCCGGCGCGGGCGGCGGCGGAGTCCACGGTGACGCGTTCGCCGTCGTCGCGGAGGAATGATCCGCCCGCCGAGTGCACCGCCTCCGTGACGTTGACGGCCAGCCCCTCGTACGGCAGGAACTGTCCGGCGTACCCGTCGATTCCGTACTTCGGCGCGATCGTCCGCGCCTGCCGCTCCAGGTCCGCCCAGGTGCGCGGCGGCTGTTCGCCCTCGCGCCGCAGGATGTCCTTGCGGTAGTAGAGCAATCCGGCATTCGTGACATAGGGGACGGCGTACAGCCGCCCGTCGAAGGTCGCGGTGTCGACCACCGGAGGCAGGAAGGAGCCGAGGGGGAAGCGGTCGCGCTCGACGGGGGCGATCCACCCGGCGGCGGCGAACTCGGAGGTCCAGGCGACGTCGATGTTGAGTACGTCGAACCGGCCCCTGCCGGCCCGCAGTTCGGTGATCATCTGCGCCCGGGTCTCGTCGGCCGAGTCCGGCAGCTCGACGAGGGTGACCTTCTCGTCCGGATGTGTCCGGTTCCAGCCGTCGAGCAGCGGTCCGAGGTAGCCGGTGAGGTCACCGGCCGTGGCCAGGGTCATCGGCCCGCGTCCGTCCCCGTCGCCCGACGGCCCTTCGGCGCGCGCGCCACCGCCCGCGTAACCGGCCAGGACGACGGCGACGGCCAGGAGCCCCCTGGTGGCGGCTCGTATCCACCGCATAGGTTCGCTCCTTGGGCACCGGCGTCATTCGTCCTCGAGTGGCGTCAGGGGCCATGTATACCCGTTAGGCATGGGCGATACTAGAGCCCGAACGACGACACCAGGGCGATACGGGCCACACTCCGACGGCGGTCGGTCCGGCCGCGACGAGCAGGTACGGATCACGTACGGAACGGGGAGGAGGAGAGCACGCGTGCGCCTGCCCCTTCTCGCCCTCCTCGCCCAGGGACCCGCCCACGGATACGAGCTCAAGCAGGGGCTTGAGCAACTGCTGGGTGCCGCGTACCCTCAGCCGAACGTCGGCCAGATCTACGTCACGCTCGGACGGCTGGAGAAGTCCGGCCTGATCGAGGGCGAGGAGATCGCCCAGTCGAACCGGCCGAACAAGAAGATCTACCGGCTGACCGACGCCGGGCGGGAAGCACTGCACGTCTGGTTCGAGGACCCGACCGACGAGCCGCGCGTACGGGACGAGTTCTTCATGAAGCTCGCCCTCGCACCGGCCTCGGGCATGGCCGACCAGGTCACTCTCATCAACAAACAGCGGCGTCAGTACCTCAACACCCTGCGGGATCTGTCGAAACTCGCCGCCGCCGAGGACCGGGACAACCGGATCTCCCAGCTGCTGATCGAGGGCGCGATGCTGCATCTGCAGGCCGACCTCGACTGGCTGGAACGCTGTCAGGAGGAGCTGGAATGAGCGACGAAGCACGTTCTTCCGTCGTCCCTTCTTCTGGCGTCCCTTCCTCTGCTGCCTCCGAAGCCGCTGCCGCGCCCCCCGTCCTGCGCGCCGAAGGGCTCGTGAAGACCTACCGGGGCGAAGGCGCCCCGGCCCACGCCGTACGCGGCGTGGACCTGACCGTCCGCCCCGGCGAGTTCGTCGCGATCACCGGTCCGTCCGGCGCGGGGAAGTCCACGCTGCTGCATCTGCTCGGCGGCCTCCAGCGGCCCGACAGCGGCAGCATCTGGCTGGACGGCGCGCGGGTCGACGGCCACAGCGAGGCGGGCTGGGCGGTGCTGCGCCGCCGCCGTATCGGCGTCGTCTTCCAGTTCTTCAACCTGGTGTCGAACCTGACGGTCGCCGACAACATCGAGCTCCCGGCTCTCCTCGCCGGGAGCAACGCGCGACAGGCCCGCGCCGAGCGCCGCAGGCTCCTCACCGAGCTCGGCCTCGAAGGCAAGGAGCGCAGCATGCCGGGCGAGCTGTCCGGCGGTGAACAGCAGCGGGTCGCCCTGGCGCGCGCCCTGGTCAACCACCCCGGCCTGCTCCTCGCCGACGAGCCGACCGGCAGCCTGGACAGCAAGGGCACCCGCGAGGTGATGCGGCTGCTCTCCCGCTTCCACCAGCGCGGCCAGGCCATCCTGCTGGTCACCCACGACCACCGGCTGGCCAGTGCGGCGGACCGGGTCATCAGCTTCTTCGACGGGCGCGTGGCGGACGACGCCGTGCTCGGCGCGAAGACGGGCGGCGGCCGGGGCGTCGCCGGTGTCCTCGAACTGAAGGACTGACAGCGGTGCGGGCCACTCTGCGCTGGGCACACGCCGATCTGCGCACACATCGCGGCGAGGCGCTGTTCATCGTGCTCGCGACCGCCGGGATCATCGTCTCGCTGCTCCTGGCCGGCGCGCTGCTGAGTTACGCCGCGAACCCCTGGCAGCGCGTGTTCAACGAGTCGCGCGGCGCCCATGTGTGGATCCACACCAGCCCCACCGCCGACGCTGCGGGCCTGGCCCGGCTCGACGGGGTCGACGCGTTGTCCGGCCCGTACCGCACCGCCCGTACGACCTTGCGGTCCCAGGGCGCCGAGGCCGCCGTGGAACTGCGCGGCGCCGCGGCCGGACGGCCGCAGACCGGCCGTCCGCTGATCACTTCGGGACGCTGGCTCGACCCGGGCGCGGCAGGCGGCATCGTGCTGGAGAGCAGTCTCGCCCGCGCGCTGTGGGCCGGCCCAGGGGACACACTCACGGTGCCCGGCGCCGACGGGTCGGGCGTACGCCGCCTCACCGTCCTCGGCGTCGCGGACAGCGCCGAGTCGCCGTACCGTCCGGGCGACCGGCCGGGCACCGGCTGGGTGCTGCCCGGCGAACCGGCGCTCACCGGCGCACCGGCCGACCGCACCGGACAGGTGGTCGGCGTGCGGCTCGACCACCCCGACGACACGGACTTCGCCGTGCAGCGGGCGGTCACCGCGCTGGGCGCCGGGGAGGTCACCGAGGTCTCGCACTGGCACCAGGCGCGCGCCGAGGCGCAGAGCGACAGCAGGCTCCTCGGCCTGCTCCTGGGCGTCTTCGGCCTCGGCGCCCTGCTGGCGGCCGCGCTGGCGGTGACCGGCGCGATCAGTACCCGGGTCCGCGGTCATCTGCGGGACATCGCCGTCCTCAAGGCGATCGGCTTCACGCCCGGGCAGGTGGTACGCATCTTCCTCGTGCAGCACCTCGCCTTCGCCCTGACCGGTGTCGTGCTGGGAACGGCGCTGGTGGAGACGCTGGGCGCCCGGACGCCGGGCCGGATCGGCGAGGCGGTCGGGGTGTGGCAGGACCTGCCCGCCCACACCGCCGTACTCCTGTCCCTGCCGGCCGCCGCCCTGCTCTTCATCGGCGCGGCGACCGGCCTCGCCGCGTGGCGGGCGGGGCGCGTCCCGGCCGTGCCGGCGCTGCGGTCCGCCGATCCGGCGGGCGGCCGGATGCCGGCGTTGGCCCGGCGGGCGCTCGGGCTCGGCGTCCCGCCCGCGGCGGTACTGGGCTGGCACGCCGCGTTCGGCCGCCGGAGCCGCTCGCTGTCCTCGGTCGCCCGGCTGGCCCTGCCGATCCTGCTGATCACGGTCGCGCTGAGCGCGTGGTCGACGCTGGACAGCCTCCAGGGCCGGGCAGGGCAGAACGGTCCGGCGGCCGGACTCACGGCCCGCGCGGCGGAAGGCATGGAGGATCACGAGGTACGAGCCGTACTGGACGCGGACCCGAGGGTCGCCGCGGTCCACCCGGGCGTGGAGGTCGCGGCGCTGGTCCCGGGCCAGACCGGCACGATCGCTCTGCGCGGCCTGGGCTCCCGAACGGCCCCGTACCCCTTCTCCCCTGCCGAGGGCCGGGCGCCGCACGGGCCCGACGAGGCGGTCGCGGGCCAGGGGCTGCTCGATCTCCTCGACATCCGGGTCGGCGACTGGGTGCGGATGACGGTGGGCGGGCGACCGCAGATCCTGCACATCGTCGGCCGGGTGATCGAACCGGAGAACGCCGGCCGGGTCGTCACCACCGACCTCGACACGCTCCGCGAACGCGACCCCTCGCTCGAACCGGCCTTCTACCAGCTCCGGCTGCGGCCGGGCGCAGACACGGAGGCGGTGAGCACGCGACTCGCGGGCGCGCTGGACGGCCGACTGGACGTCGCCAGGGCGGCGGGTTCCGCCGAGGGACTGGCTCCGGCGCGGGCCGTGGTCATGGGACTGGTCGCGGTACTGGCCCTGATCGGCCTCACCGAACTGCTCACCGTGATCGGGGCGAGCGTGCGCGAGCGCGAGCGGGACCTGCTGGCTCTCAAGGCGATGGGCCTGACCCCGCGCCAGGTCACGTCGATGATTGTGACCTCGGCCGCTCTGACGGCATTGGCCGCCTCGGTGGCCGGCACGGCGTTCGGAGTGCTGCTGGCCGGCCGGCTGATCGACGCGCAGGGCCGATCGAGCGGCGTGGGCGCGGGCATCGCCCATGCGCCTCCCGGCCTCGTGCTGCTGGGGGTGGTGACGGCGGCGGTCCTCGGAGCGACCACGGCCGCCGCCCTCCCCGCCACCCGGGCAACCCGCCACCGCCCGTCAACCCCCCTGACCACAGCAGCCTGACCCCCGCTGCCCCTCCACCCCCACCTGCGCCCAGGCCCTCGGGACGATCCCGCCACCACCCCCACCATTCACAGCCCGACCGGCACTCAGGGCCGTACGGCCGAGGCGGCAACACCTGCTCCGTACCGCCGCCTCAGCCCGCCCGTCGCTTGGGCACCGGGGCCCGGGGCGAAGCCCCACAACACCCCCACCGCCCCCAACCCGTCCGTCGCTTGAGCACCGGCGCCCGGGGCAGCGCCCCGGTTCGGGGAGGGGCGGGGTGGGGAAGCCCCCGGCAGGGCGCGCAGGGGGCGGCGACCGCCAGCAGGGCCGCGCAGGGCATATCAGCCGGCGGCCCCACGCAGGCGGCCGGCAGGGTGGGTCAGTCGGCGGGTCGGTCCAGGAACGGGGCCAGCAGCCCCGGCACCGCCTCGTCGGCGAAGGCCAGCCCCTCCCCCTCGGCGGCGTCGTACACCGAGTACGCCCCCGCCCCCGCCGCAGTGGTCGCGGTCAGCGTGACCAGCCCGGCCCGTCGCTGGAAGACGGACTGCTTGACCGTCCAGCCGATCACGCCGCCCCGCCGCAACGCGACCGTCGTACGCCGCACCGTCCCCGACCGCGCCACCAGGTACTCGCCGCTCACGCCGTGCCCCAGGCTCCTATACGCGTCCCGCCCCAGAAGCACCGCCGTCGGCAGCAGCACCACCCCGCACGCCCCGGCGGCGTACAGCAGCACATCGGTCAGCAGCGCTCCGAGGACGCCCAGCACGAGCACCGGAGCGAGCGCCGCGCCCACCGCCCAGCGCAGCCGGCGCGTGCGCGCGGCCGGCGGGTGCGGCGTGAGCCGGGCCGCCCGCGTCGGCGAAACGGCCTCGCGCAGGACGTGCGCCGCCACCGCCTCCGCCGTGGCCCGGGGCGCTGCGGGCAGCAGTGTCCTGTGGTTCGCGTGACCGCTGTCCTCACCCACCGTCAGCCCCGTGGCGACCGCGTCCACCCGCGCCGCGCCCAACGTCCGTACGCCGAGCGGCTCCACCAGCTCCACCCCCCGCAGTCTGCGCTCCTCGACGGACGTCGACCGGGTGGTGAACAGGCCGCGACGGACCCGCAGCGTGCCGCCCGGCTCCCGCTCCAGCCGGTAGTTCCACCACATCTCGACCCACAGGCCGAGCGCCCCCACGACACCCGCCGTACACGCCCCCACGACGAGCACCACGACGATCCACAGGACCGGCGTGTCCCGGAACCGGTCCAGCACCCAGTCGATCAGCTTCCCCCGCGCGCCGAACCATTCGCTGACCTGCATCAGTCCGCCCACGGCGGCGCCGCCCAGCGCCGGGGCGACGAACGACACCGGGGCGTAGCGGATCCAGGCCGGGTCGAGGACCGCCAGTTCCCCCTCCCGGTGGGAGCCGGCCCCCGCACCGCCCGCCGCCCTCCGGTCCAGCAGCTCCCTGCGCAGCCGTTCGCCCTCCTCGCGCGTGACGGGGTCGAGTGCGAGGGTGGACTCGGCGCCGCCGGTGTTCTCGCCCGTGCCGATGCGGACCTTCACCAGCCCGAGGACCCGCAGCAGCACGTTCGCCGTCAGGTCGACGCTGCGGATGCGCTCACGCGCCAGCGAGCGGCGCTTGACCAGCAGCAGTCCCGTGCGCAGTTCGACCCGTTCGGCGCCGACGCGGTACTTCGTCCTGCGCCACCGCACGAGGTCGAGCGCGGAGCCGCCGGCGATCAGCAGCGCGGCTCCGCCCAGCACCCAGGCGCCCGCCTGCCACAGGGGTCGGCCGGCGGCGAGGCCGACGAACACGGGCGCCCCCGCACCCGTCGCGATACCGGCCATGACCAGTGCCGCGACGAGGACGGTGCGGGGAGCGAGCCGCCGCCAGCCGTCGCCGCCGGCCGCCCGCTCCTCGCCCCCCGGGACGCTCACGTCGCGTCCCCCGGCGTGGACCCCGTGATCACGGTCAGCCGCTCGGCCAGCTCCGCGGCGAGCGCGTGGTCGAGCCCCTCGATCTTCACCGCGCCCTTGGACGACGCGGTGGTGACGATGACCGTGGACAGCCCGAACGTCTGCTCCAGCGGTCCGCGCACGGTGTCCACGGTCTGGATCCGCGACATCGGCGCGATCCGCCACTCCTGCCAGAAGAAGCCGGTACGCACGTACACCGCGTCGTCCGTGACCTCCCATCGGTGCACCCGGAACCACCACAGCGGCAGGAACACCGACGCGGCCGCGCCGAGCACCGCGAGGGCCCCGGCGGCCGGCAGCAGCCACGGGCGTGCGGGCGCGAGGAACGCGCCCAGCACGCCCAGTACGGCCACCGGCCCCGCCGTGAGCAGCAGGCACTGGGTCCGCCACCAGCCGACGACCCGCCGGTCGAGCGTGTTGTTCGGCGGCCTGAGCCGCGCGGTCCCCCCGGACCCGGTCCCGGTCATCGGCCGGACTCCCCCCTCGGTCGGTCAGCGACCGCGCAGCGTCCGGTACGTGGCGGCGAGCGTCGCTGTCGAGCTGTCCAGCCGCTCGGCGCCCGTGCCGTCGCCGGTCAGCACCGGCTCGATCTTCTTGGCCAGGACCTTGCCGAGCTCGACGCCCCACTGGTCGAACGAGTCGATGTTCCAGACGGCGCCCTGGACGAACACCTTGTGCTCGTACAGCGCGATCAACTGCCCCAGTACGGACGGCGTCAGGTCGTCCGCGAGGATCGTCGTGGTGGGGTGGTTGCCGCGGAACGTCTTGTGCGGCACCAGTTCCTCGGCGACCCCTTCCGCCCGCACCTCCTCGGGCGTCCTGCCGAACGCCAGCGCCTGCGTCTGGGCGAGGAAGTTCGCCATGAGCAGGTCGTGCTGGGCCTCCAGGCCGGGCGGCAGGTCGGCGACCGGCCTGGCGAAGCCGATGAAGTCAGCCGGGATCATCTTCGTGCCCTGGTGCAGCAACTGGTAGTACGCGTGCTGCCCGTTGGTGCCGGGCGTGCCCCACACCACGGGCCCCGTCTGCCAGTCGACCGGGTTGCCCTCGCGGTCCACCGACTTGCCGTTGGACTCCATGTCGAGCTGCTGGAGGTACGCCGTGAACTTCGACAGGTAGTGGCTGTAGGGGAGGACCGCGTGGGCCTGTGCGTCGAAGAACGCCCCGTACCAGACGCCCAGCAGCCCGAGCAGCAGCGGCGCGTTCTCCTCGGCGGGCGCGGTGCGGAAGTGCTCGTCGACGAGGTGGAAGCCGTCGAGCAGCTCGCGGAAGCGGTCGGGGCCGATGGCGATCATCAGCGACAGGCCGATGGCCGAGTCCATCGAGTAGCGTCCGCCGACCCAGTCCCAGAACTCGAACATGTTGGCCGTGTCGATGCCGAAGTCGGCGACCTTCTCGGCGTTGGTGGACAGCGCCACGAAATGCTTGGCGACGGCGCCGGCGTCCGCCCGCAGGTTCGTCAGCAGCCAGTCGCGGGCCGACGTGGCGTTGGTGATGGTCTCGATCGTCGTGAAGGTCTTGGACGCGATGACGAACAGCGTCTCCGCCGCGTCGAGGTCGCGCACGGCCTCGTGCAGGTCGGCCCCGTCGACGTTCGAAACGAAACGGACCGTCAGGTCCCGGTCGGTGAAGGAGCGCAGCGCCTCGTACGCCATGGCGGGCCCCAGGTCGGAGCCGCCGATGCCGACGTTGACGACGTTCTTGATGCGCTTGCCGGTGTGGCCGGTCCACTCCCCCGACCTGACCCGCTCGGCGAAGGCGGACATCTTGTCGAGCACCGCGTGCACGGCGGGGACGACGTTCTCGCCGTCGACCTCGATCACCGCGTCGCGCGGGGCGCGCAGTGCGGTGTGCAGCACCGCGCGGTCCTCGGTGGTGTTGATCTTCTCGCCGCGGAACATGGCGTCCCGCAGCTCCGCGACCCCGGCCGCCCCGGCCAGTTCGCGCAGCAGCCCCAGCGTCTCGTCCGTCACCAGGTGCTTGGAGTAGTCGAGATAGAGGTCACCGACCTTGAGGGTGTATCCGGTGCCCCGCTCCGGATCGGCGGCGAACAGTTCTCGCAGATGCGTCTGTCCCAGCTGCTCACGGTGCTTCGCGAGAGCGGCCCACTCGGGCATCTGGTTGAGCCTGGTACGGCTTTCTGCGTTCATCTCGGACATCAGCCCACTTCTTCTCGTACCTGCGTGCATGCCCCGCTGCTCCTCCAACCTAAGCGATCAGAGCGGCGAGCGATGCTATGGCCGCCGCGAAGAGCCCCGCCGCCAGCAGAGCGGGGGTGTTCAGTCCCCAGGCGGACGCCGCCGCGCCGCCCAGCAGCGCGCCGAGCGGGGCGCCGGCGATCGCGAGCGTGCGGAAGGCCGATCCGATCCTCCCCAGCATCGCCTCGGGGCTGCGCTCCTGCATCAGCGTCACCTGCTGGCTGTTCCACACCAGCCCCATGAATCCGAACAGCGCCATCGCCGCGACCGTCACCCACAACGAGCGCACCAGTCCCATCGCGGCCAGGCAGCCGGCCTGCACGGTGCCCGCGGCGAGGACGGCGCGCACCCGTCCGGTGCGCGCGCTGAGGCGTCCCGCGAGGACGCCGCCCGCCACACTGCCCACGCCGTACGCCGTGACGGCCGCCGCGTAACCGCCGTGTCCGCCGTCGAGCCAGCCGGTGACGTGCAGGACCAGCGTGGCGATCAGCGCGGCCATGCCGATGTTGCACAGGGTCGTGGCGACGCAGAGCCCGCGCAGCACCCGGTCGCGCCACAACGCCCGCAGACCCTCGGCGATGTCCCCGCGCAGCGTGGCGCCCGCCGGTCTCGGCGCGCGCTCCGGCGCGCCCGTCCGCACGGAGGCGATCAGCACCGCCCCCAGGACGTACGTCGCGGCGTCGACGGCGTACGGCGCGGCCGTCCCGGCGACCAGGAGCACCGGCACCAGCGGCGCGGCCAGGAAGCCGCCGGCGATCTGCTGCCCGGTCAGCAGCCTGGCGTTGGCGCTGCCCAGCGCTGCCCTGGGCACCACGGCGGGCAGCAGCGCCGTGGCCGCGTTGTCGAACAGGGTCTGGAGGGTGGTGAGAGCGAAGGCGAGCGCGATCAGCAACGCGATCGAGGCGTGGCCGAGGGCGACGGCGGCCGCGAAGGCGGCCATCAGGGCGGCCCGTGCCAGATCCACGGTCCACATCGCCCGCCGCTGGTCCACCCGGTCGGCGACCGCGCCGCCGAGCAGCCCGAACAGCAGCCACGGCAGATAGCCGCACGCCGTCACCAGCGCCACCAGGACGGGGTCCGACGTCAGCGAGGCGGCCAGCAGCGGCAGCGCGGCGGCGCGCAGTGCGTCGCCGAACTTCGAGACGACGGCCGCCGTCCACAGCCGTCCGAATCCCCCGCGCCAGGCCGGTGCCCGGCTCTCCGTCGCGGCCGGCTCCGCCGCCGCGGTATCGCTCGTCGTCACAACTCCCCCTACGGTTCACCTGCTTGGAGAACCGTAGGGGCCGCCACTGACAACGGGCCGGGGAAAGCGGCCCGGCCGGACACCCGAAGGTGTCCGGCCGGATCACGCTGCCTAGATCTCGCCCCGCAGTTTCGCGAGCGCCTCGGCGAGGATCGCCTCGCCGTCGGCGTCACTGCGCCGCTCGCGCACGTACGCCAGATGCGTCTTGTACGGCTCGGTGCGGGGCGGTGCCGGCGGGTTGTCCCGGTCCTGGCCGGCCGGGAACCCGCAGCGCGGGCAGTCCCAGGTGTCCGGGACCTGAGCGTCACTGGCGAAGCTCGGCTGCGTCTCGTGCCCGTTCGAGCACCAGAAGGAGATGCGGAGACGGGGCGCGGACTCGCCGCGCTCAGCCTCGCCCATCGGCCCCGCTCCGACCCGGCTTCCCCGGATCGCGTTGCCACTTGCCACGGTCGTAACTCCCTGCGTGATGGTGCTGCACGGCATCAATCAGCGGCTACCGCCGCGGAGTCGTCGAACAGCTCAGCTGCGAGCGCCCCAGTCTACGTAGGGCCCAACGCGCGTCCAATGACCGGAGTTACACCCCCGCTGACGCGAGCCGCGGATCCCATGATAGGCCGCGCTCCCGCCTCCATACCGGACGACGGCTCAGCTGTCCAGCTTCATCAGCAGTCCGAGCACGATAATGCAGGCGAACCACATCAGACCGACCACGACGGTGATGCGGTCGAGGTTGCGCTCGGCGACCGAGGACCCACCGACCGACGACTGCATGCCGCCACCGAACATGTCGGAGAGACCGCCGCCCTTTCCCTTGTGCATCAGAACCAGCAGCATCAGCAGCAGGCTGAATACGATCAGGGCGATCGAGAACCCCATAACCACGGCTGGACCAACTTCCTCGGACTTCGGACTTCGGAGACGGACGACGAGGGCCGGACGGCTGCTGCACAGCCGCCTCGGCCCCCGCCAGGGTACGACGGATCGGCCCTACGGCCTACTCACTGGTCGCGGAACCGGACGATCTTGACGAACTCCTCGGAGTCCAGCGCCGCGCCGCCCACCAGGGCCCCGTCGACATCCGGCTGCGCCATGATCGCGGCGACGTTGCCGGACTTGACCGAGCCGCCGTACTGGATGCGGACCTTGTCGGCCAGCTCCTGCGAGTACAGCTCGGCGAGACGGCCGCGGATCGCTCCGCAGACCTCCTGCGCGTCCTCGGGCGTGGCGACCTCGCCGGTGCCGATGGCCCACACCGGCTCGTACGCGATCACGACGGACTCGGCCTGCTCGGCCGGGACGTCCTTCAGGCCGCCGTCGAGCTGCGCGAGCGTGTGGGCGACCTGGTTGCCGGCCTTGCGGACGTCCAGGCCCTCGCCGACGCACAGGATCGGGGTCAGGCCGTTCTGGTACGCGGCCTTCACCTTGGCGTTGCAGAGCTCGTCGCTCTCGTTGTGGTACTGCCGGCGCTCGGAGTGCCCGACGGCGACGTACGTGCACTTGAGCTTGGCGAGCATCGCGCCCGAGATCTCACCGGTGTAAGCACCGGACTCGTGCGCCGAGAGGTCCTGGGCGCCGTACTTGATCTTGAGCTTGTCGCCGTCCACCAGCGTCTGCACGGACCGCAGGTCCGTGAACGGGGGCAGGACCGCGACCTCTACGGCGTCGTAGTCCTTGTCGGCGAGGGCGAAGGCGAGCTTCTGGACGTGGGCGATGGCCTCGAGGTGGTTGAGGTTCATCTTCCAGTTGCCCGCCATGAGCGGGGTGCGCGTGGTCATGCTGGGTCAGTCCTCCAGTGCGGCGAGGCCGGGAAGCGTCTTGCCCTCGAGGTATTCGAGGCTGGCGCCGCCACCGGTCGAGATGTGGCCGAATGCGTTCTCGTCGAAGCCCAGGATGCGGACGGCGGCGGCGGAGTCGCCACCACCGACCACCGTGAAAGCGGGGCTGTCGACGAGGGCCTGGGCAACCGCCTTGGTGCCCTCGGCGTAGTCGGGGTGCTCGAAGACGCCCATCGGGCCGTTCCAGAAGACGGTGGCCGCGTCGGCGAGCTTCGATGCGTACAGCTTGCGGGTCTCGGGACCGATGTCCAGACCCTCCTGGTCGGCCGGGATGGCGTCCGCGGCGACCGTCGTGGGGTTCGCCGGGGCCTTCGTCTTGAGGTCCGGGAACTCCGGCGAGACCAGTACGTCGACGGGGAGGACGAACTCCACGCCCTTGGCCTCGGCGCGCTCCAGGTACTCCAGGACCGTCGGGATCTGGTCCTCCTGGAGCAGCGAGATGCCGACCTCGTGGCCCTGGGCCTTGAGGAAGGTGTACGCCATGCCGCCGCCGACCAGGATGCGGTCGGCCTTCTCCAGCAGGTGGTCGATCACGCCGAGCTTGTCGGAGACCTTGGCGCCGCCGAGGACCACGGCGTACGGCCGCCGCACGTCCTCGGTGAGCTTCTTCAGGACGCCGACCTCGGTGGCGATGAGGCCGCCCGCGACGTGCGGCAGGCGCGCCGGGAGGTCGAAGACCGACGCGTGCTTGCGGTGCACGGCGCCGAAGCCGTCGCCGACGTACACGTCGGCGAGCTCGGCCAGCCGGTCCGCGAAGGCGCCGCGCTCGGCGTCGTCCTTCGAGGTCTCGCCGGCGTTGAATCGCAGGTTCTCCACGACGGCGACCTGACCGTCGGCGAGGCCCGCGACGACGGCCTTGGCGGACTCGCCGACCGTGTCGGTCGCGAAGGCGACGTCGGTCTTGAGGAGTTCACCGAGGCGCGCTGCGGCCGGGGCGAGCGAGAAGGCCGGGTCCGGGGCGCCCTTGGGGCGGCCCAGGTGCGAGGCGACGACGACCCGGGCGCCCGCCTCGGCGAGCTTCTCGATCGTCGGCTGGACGGCGCGGATGCGGCCGTCGTCGGTGATGGTGGTGCCTTCGAGCGGCACGTTGAGGTCGGCGCGGACGAATACCCGCTTGCCCGCGACCCCTTCGGCGAGAAGTTCGTCGATCGTCTTCATCTGTTACTGGACTCCTTGGGAGACAAGACACATGACAGGGCCCGGGCAGCGCCGCGTTGCGCTGCCGGGCCCTGTACTCACATCGAGGTGCCTGCCGTACGGATCAGAGCTGGCCGCCGACGAAGACCGTGAGGTCGACGAGTCGGTTGGAGTAGCCCCACTCATTGTCGTACCAGCCGATGACCTTGACCTGGTTGCCCTCGGCCATGGTCAGCGACGAGTCGAAGGTGCAGGAAGCCGGCTCGTTGACGATGTCGGAGGACACGATCGGGTCGACGGTGTACTCGACGATGCCCTTGAGCTCGCCCTCCGCGGCCTTCTGGAAGGCGGCGTTGATCTCGTCCTTGGTGACCTCGCGCTCCAGCGTGATGACCAGGTCGGTGACGGAACCGGTCGGGACCGGGACGCGCATCGCGATGCCGTCGAGCTTGCCCTTGAGCTGGGGCAGGACCAGCGCGGTGGCCTTGGCGGCACCCGTGGTGGTCGGGATGATGTTCTCGGCGGCGGCGCGGGCGCGACGCAGGTCGGAGTGCGGGAAGTCCAGGATGCGCTGATCGTTGGTGTACGCGTGCACCGTCGTCATCAGGCCCTTGACGATGCCGAAGTTCTCGTCGAGCACCTTGGCCATCGGCGCCACGCAGTTCGTGGTGCAGGAGGCGTTGGAGATGACGTGGTGGTTGGCCGCGTCGTACTTGTCCTGGTTGACGCCCATCACGATGGTGATGTCCTCGTTCTTGGCCGGAGCCGAGATGAGGACCTTCTTCGCACCACCCGCGAGGTGCTTCTCGGCATCCGCCTTCTTGGTGAAGATGCCGGTGGACTCGATCACGATGTCGACGCCGAGGTCGCCCCACGGGATGTCCGCCGGGTTGCGCTCGGACAGCACCTTGATGGTGTGGTCGTCGACGGTGATGGTGTCCGCCGTGTGCGAGACCTCGGCCTTCAGGCGGCCGAGGATGGTGTCGTACTTCAGAAGGTGCGCCGTGGTCGCAGTGTCACCCAGGTCGTTGACAGCCACGATCTCGATGTCCGCACCCTGCTCCAGCAGCGCCCGGAAGTAGTTGCGGCCGATGCGGCCGAAGCCGTTGATGCCTACGCGGATCGTCACGAAACCGATCTCCTCGTTGGTACGCCGGGTTTCGACGCCGGCGAGATGTATGGGATGTCCCCGACCGCTTCCGACCCTACCTCTACGGGGCGCTGTGAGTGACATCGAACGGGCCCCGACGTGGCCCGGCGGCCCGTACTCCCCAGTAGGGATACGGGCCGCCGGGACCTGCGGTCTTGCGAAAGCGGCTACGCACAGTCAGCGGAAGGCCGGCGCCGGGGTCAGCGCCGCAGGGAACCTAGCGCCCTGCCGAGCAGCGCGGCCCGCTCGGCGGCACCCGGCACGTGCTCCAGGCCGAAGCCGAAGAGGACGGTGTCACGGGTAGTGACCGCCGCGTAGGACTTGAACAGCTCGCCCGAGCGGGCCCAGTCGCCGCCGACGGCGGGGGTTCCGGCCGGGGATCCGGGGACCGTCCAGGCGCCGAGCGACGTCTCGAAGCCCTCGCTCTCCTTGTCGGCGCCCGCGACGGTCAGCCGCGCGTCGTCGACGAAGACGCCGCGGCCGCCGCTGCCCGGGTCGGTGATGGAGCTGAGCGCCAGCTCGACCTTCTTGCCCGCGTAGGGGCTCAGGTCGAACGCGACCTGCTTCCAGCCGCCGGACGATCCGGTGAGGCTGTTCCAGGCGCCGCTGGTTCCGGTCGCCTTGCAGCCGCCCGCCTCCAGGGTGAGGTAGTGGCGCAGGAAGGGGTGGCCGTTGATGAAGTAGCCCTGGTCGCACTCGGCCGGGACGGCGGTCGTGGTGGCGCCGCCGGCCTCGGGGAGCGTGGTCCAGTCGTCGGCGCCCTCGGTGTGCGCCTCCAGGACCGCGTGGTCGTACGCGGTCTCGGTGTTCCAGTTGAGGGCGAGCCGCAGCTGCGGCTTGTCCGCGGCGCTCACGCCGGTGAGGTCGACCGTACGGGAGAGACGCTTCCAGTCGCCGTCCTCGTGCGCGGCGGCGGCCATCCACTGGCCCGCGTACGGGGCGTACGGATTGACGACGCCCGTGAACCGGCCCGCGTGCGCGCTCCGGAACTGCGGGAACCGATCGGCCGGCAGTGTGTCCGAGGTGACGGTGTAGGCACCGGCCGCGTCCAGCGGATTGCCGGGCGCTCCGGTGAGCGGGGCGTCCGTTCCCGTGAGCGTTCCCGCGCCGGTGAATCCGGTGGCCCCGGCCGCGTTCGCACGGCCGTAGGCGCCGAGGTAGTACTGGCTGAAGTCGTTCGTGACGGCCGGGCCGACGACCGCGTTGCCGCCCGCCAGTTCACCGGCCTCGATCAGCTTGCCGCCCTCGTTGAGGAACGCCCGTACGGCCAGCTGGGTGGGGCCGGTGGGCGCCTTGGCGCCGGTGTAGTGGACCGCGGTGCGGAAGTGGGAGAGGACGCCGAGCGCGTGCGGCGCGCCCTGGGCGGCGACGTCCCAGACGACGGCGGTCCGGCCGTTCGCCCGGAGCGCGTCGACGTACTTCTGGGCGTGCTGCGCGGGGGCGCCCTCTTCGGCGATCACCAGGGTGTCCGCCCGGGAACGCTCCGCGACGGTGTACGTGAAGTGCTCACTGGCGGTGCGCTTGCCAGCCTTGGTGCGTCCGGTGAACCACACCTCCACGGTGTCGCCCGGTTCGGCGTCCTCGACCTCGGCGCGGTACTCGTCGAACCAGAGGTTGTCCTCGCCGCCGTACGTCTCGCCGCCCTTCCAGCGCTCCAGGTCCTCGTCGTGCGTACGGCCGCCGTTGATCCGGTAGTTGAGCTCCTTGTCGCGTACGGACCTGCGGGCCGTCACGGCGACCTCCTGGTCACCGCCGCGCGCGTAGGAGGTCGAGAAGGTGTCGGCCGTGAAGTCGGGGGCGGCCATGCCGACGGACGAGGACGGCCGGTCGGGGTGCGCGGCGGTCTCGGCGACCGACAGCGCGAACGGGACGTTCTTGGCGAACTCCGCCTGGATCAGCTTCTCGTCGTCGGGGAAGTTGAATCCGGACTGGCAGTCCTCGGGCTTCCACCGGTCGTCGGGGTCGATGTTCGACGCCGTCTGGCACGTGGTCATCTCGGGGGTGAACATCATCGTGCCGTTGACGTTGGCCGCGTGTCCGTCGGCCTCGCCGTTGGTGGTGTAGAGCTCGGAGGAGACCTGCGGGTGGTACCCGGGAACGGCGGGCTTCTCGGGCGTTCCCGCGAGCGCCTTGTAGAGCACGTCGTCCGGGGTGGGCGTGGCGACCTGCCAGCCGACTCCGTAGAGGATCAGTTCGGCGGCGGAGTGGTAGTTGATGCCGTACTCGAAGCCGATGCGCTTCTGGAAGCGGTCGAGCACCCGGGTCTCGGGCTCGGACATGGGGGACGCGCCGCGGTAGGTGGCGCTGGCGGGATTCGGTGACGAACCCTCGTTGTCGTAGCCCCACTTGTAGGCGAAGTTGCGGTTGAGGTCGACGCCGTCGGCGGCGGTGTACTCGCCGTCCTTGTCGATGTCGCGCATGTTCTTGCGCCAGAGGCGGTCGCCGGCCGCGTCGTGGGTCCAGTCGTATCCGTCCGGGTTGGCGGAGAGCACGAACCACAGCTCGGTGGAGTCCACGATCCTGGTGATGCGGCGGTCCTTGCCGTACTGGTCCAGGTAGTGGTGCATCAGCCGCCGGGTCATCTCGGGGGTGATCCACTCGCGGGCGTGCTGGTTGGACATGTACAGCACGGAGGGCTTGGCGCCGTCCTTGGTCTTCTTCGCGCCCTTGGTGAGCTTGAGGGCGAGGATGTCCTTGCCCTGGAGGGTCTTGCCGATGGAGACGACCTTGGTGAGGTCCGGGTGCGCCTGGCCGGTCTTGACGATCTCCTCCTGGAGATTGCCCTTGCCGCTGTACGGGCGGTAGACGCCGTCCCCGGCCGCGGCGAGGCGGGATTCCGTCTTCGCCGAGACCTTGCGCTCCGTGAGGTTCCTGACGCCCTTGCCGGCCAGCTCCTCGGCCTGGGCGTCGGTGAGGAAGAGTTCGACGCGCGCGGTGCCCTTCTCCGGTGCGCGTTCACCCATCTCGTGGGCGTCCTGGCCGGCCGCGAGGAGCAGCGGGATCTGCTCCTTCGTGACGTCGGCGTCGAACACCTTGACGGCGTCCGCGCCCGCGTCGCTCCCGGCGCCTTCCGTCCCCTCGGCCTGTGCGGCGGGTGCCACCGTCACGCCGCCGATGAGCAATGCGCCCGCTGCGAGGATCGATCTCGCTCTGCGTCTCATGAGCCCCCCTTGCCGTTGCCTGTCACGTCAGTGAACAGACGACAGGCTCATGACAGTCCATGGTCATGTCAATAGGGCGTCCGGGCGGACAGCGCCGCCGCCGGGCGCCCCCTGGGGCACACCGGCGGCGGTTCGTCGCGCTCAGCCGACGAGGCCGTCGGCCATCTCCTCGGTGATCGTGGACTCCGTACCGGGGATGCCCAGGTCCTGGGCCCGCTTGTCGGCCATCGCCAGCAGGCGGCGGATACGGCCCGCCACCGCGTCCTTGGTCAGCGGCGGGTCGGCCAGCGCGCCGAGCTCCTCCAGGGAGGCCTGCTTGTGGTCCATGCGCAGCCGCCCGGCGGCGGCGAGGTGCTCGGGCACCTCCTCGCCGAGGATCTCCAGCGCGCGCCCGACCCGGGCGCCCGCGGCGACCGCGGCCCGCGCCGAGCGGCGCAGGTTGGCGTCGTCGAAGTTGGCGAGGCGGTTGGCGGTGGCGCGGACCTCGCGGCGCATCCGCCGCTCCTCCCAGGCCAGCACCGACTCGTGCGCGCCGAGGCGGGTCAGCAGCGCGCCGATCGCGTCACCGTCCCGTACGACGACCCGGTCCACGCCGCGCACCTCGCGCGCCTTCGCGCCGATGGAGAGCCTGCGGGCGGCGCCGACGAGGGCGAGGGCGGCCTCGGGCCCCGGACAGGTGACCTCGAGCGAGGAGGAACGGCCCGGCTCGGTGAGCGAGCCGTGCGCGAGGAACGCGCCGCGCCAGGCGGCCTCGGCGTCGCAGGTGGCGCCGGAGACGACCTGCGGGGGCAGACCGCGGATCGGACGGCCGCGGCCGTCGACCAGCCCGGTCTGGCGTGCGAGCTGATCACCGCCCGCCACCACCCGTACGAGGTAACGGGAGCCGCGCCGCAGTCCGCTCGGCGCCATCACCACCAGCTCCGAGTGGTGCCCGAAGATCTCCAGAATGTCCTTCTTGAGTCTGCGGGCCGCGAAGCTCACATCCAGCTCCGCCTCAATCACGATCCGGCCGCTCACCAGGTGCAGCCCGCCCGCGAACCGAAGAATCGCCGAGACCTCCGCCTTCCTGCAGCAGGTCCGGGTGACGGGGAGCCGGGAGATTTCGTCCTTCACCGCTGCCGTCATCGCCATGGGCCGATCCTTCCATGCATCCGAAAAATACGGTCGTACGCGGCGGCCAACAGCTCCGGATCGTGCTTCGGAGAGCCGTCGGGCGCGGCGACCGGCGCCAGCTCGACCGCGGCGCCGAGCCGCTTGGCGGCATCGGCGAGGGACTCGCGGTCGGGCACGGCAGCCTCGTCGGCCAACACCACGTCCAGGGCGAGTTTAGGGGCGTGTCGTCCCAAAACCTCCAAATGACGCTGCGGAGAGAAGCCATCGGTTTCTCCGGGTTGCGGCGCGAGGTTCAAGGACAGCACCCGGCGGGCCTTCGTCTCGACGAGCGCGTCGAGCAGTTCGGGCACCAGGAGGTGCGGAATGACCGAGGAGAACCAGGACCCCGGGCCGAGCACCACCCAGTCCGCGTCGAGCACGGCGGCGACGGCTTCCGGGACGGCAGGCGGCCCCTGCGGCACCAGGTGCACGGACTGCACCTCACCGGGGGTGAGCGCCACGGTCGCCTGGCCGCGCACGGTGTCCACGTCGTCCGGGCGCAGGGGATCGTGCCCCCGTACGAGCGCCTGGAGCTCCAGGGGCACGGCGGACATGGGCAGCACCCGGCCGTGCGCCCCGAGGAGCCTGCCGACCAGGTCGAGGGCCTGGACGTGGTCGCCGAGCTGCTCCCACAGCGCGACGATCAGCAGGTTCCCCACCGCGTGCTCGTGCAGGTCTCCCCGGCTGTGGAAGCGGTGCTGGATGACGCGCGCCCAGGTCTGGCCCCAGTCGTCGTCCCCGCACAGCGCCGCCAGCGCCTTGCGCAGGTCGCCCGGGGGCAGTACGCCGAGCTCGTCCCGCAGCCGCCCGCTGGAGCCGCCGTCGTCGGCGACCGTGACCACCGCGGTCAGGTCGCCGGTGATGCGGCGCAGCGCCGTCAGGGACGCGGACAGGCCCATGCCGCCGCCGAGGGCGACGACCTTGGGCTGGGCGCCGCGCTTGCGCTGCGGCCGCGCGGCATCGCCGCCGCGCAGCCGCCGCAGGCGGAAGTTGCGTCCGGTCACTCGCGCCCCATGTCCCGGTGTACGAGGACGGTCTCCACGCCTTCCGAGGACAGGCGCGCGGCCAGCTTCTCCGACATGGCCACGCTGCGGTGCTTGCCGCCCGTACAGCCGACGGCGATGGTCACGTAGCGCTTGCCCTCGCGCCGGTAGCCGGCCGCGATGAGCTGGAGCAGCTCGGTGTACTGGTCGAGGAACTCCTTGGCGCCCGGCTGGTTGAAGACGTAGCCGGAGACCTCTTCGTTGAGGCCGGTGAAGGGGCGCAGCTCCGGTACCCAGTGCGGGTTCGGCAGGAAGCGGCAGTCCACGACGAGGTCCGCGTCGACCGGCAGGCCGTACTTGTAGCCGAAGGACATGACCGTGGCGCGCAGCTGCGGCTCGTCGTCGCCCGCGAACTGGGCGTCCATCTTGGCCCGCAGTTCGTGGACGTTGAGGCTGGAGGTGTCGATGACCAGGTCGGCGTCGCCGCGCAGCTCGCGCAGCAGGTCGCGCTCGGCCGCGATGCCGTCGGTGATCCGGCCGTCGCCCTGGAGCGGGTGCGGGCGGCGTACGGATTCGAAACGGCGTACCAGGGCGTCGTCCGAGGACTCCAGGAAGACGATCCGCCGGGTGACCTCCTTGGCGTCCAGGTCCGCCAGGGACTCGCGGAGGTTGTCGAAGAAGCGCCGGCCCCGGACGTCCACGACGACGGCGATACGGGCGACGTTGCCCTGCGAGCGGGCGCCGAGCTCCACCATGGTGGGGATCAGCGCGGGCGGCAGGTTGTCGACGACGAACCAGCCGAGGTCTTCGAGGCACTTCGCGGCGGTGCTGCGGCCGGCTCCCGACATGCCCGAGATGATCACCAGCTCGGGGATGGCCTGCTCGGCCGCCTCACCGTTGTTCCCGTTGTTCCCGTTGTGCCCGGTCTCGCCGGTGTCCCCGGTCGTGCCCGTACTCACGTGTGCTCCGTCTCCGTCGTGCTCGGTCATACCTGTTGCCCCCGTTCCGGCGGGGAGACCGCGGGTGCGACCGCCGCGGTGTCCTCGTCGTCTTCAATGATCTCTCCTGTCGCCGTGTTCACGGCGGGTGCGGCGGGTGCCGCCTGCGCGAGGAACGCGGCGACGGTCTCGGCCGTCTTGCGGCCTATCCCCGGAACCTCGCAGATCTGGTCGATTGTGGCGGACCGGAGCTTCTTCACCGAACCGAAATGCTTGATCAGGGCGAGCTTGCGGGTCTCGCCGAGGCCGGGGACGTCGTCGAGCGGGCCCGCCCTGAAGCGCTTGGCCCGCTTGGTGCGCTGGTAGCGGATGGCGAAGTCGTGAGCCGTGTCACGCACCCGCTGCAGGAGGTAGAGGCCCTCGCTGCTGCGGGGCAGCACGACCGGGTCGTCCTCGCCGGGAACCCAGACCTCTTCGAGGCGCTTGGCGAGGCCGCAGACGGCCACGTCGTCGATGCCCAGCTCGTCGAGGGCGCGCTGGGCGGCGGCCACCTGCGGCTGCCCGCCGTCGACGACGACGAGCTGCGGCGGGTACGCGAAACGCTTCGGCCTGCCGTCGTCCTCCATGGCCGGGTCCGGCTCGGCGGGGACCTCCCCCGCCCCGTTCTCCTGGATCCACTCCCCCGTCTTCTCCTTCTCCTGGAGATAGCGACGGAAGCGACGGGTGAGCACCTCGTGCATGGACCGGACGTCGTCCTGGCCCTCGAAGGTCTTGATCTGGAAGCGGCGGTACTCGCTCTTGCGCGGCAGACCGTCCTCGAAGACGACCATCGAGGCCACCACGTCGTCGCCCTGGAGGTGGGAGATGTCGAAGCACTCGATGCGCAACGGGGCGGAGTCCAGGCCGAGTGCCTCCGCGATCTCCTCCAGGGCGCGGGAGCGGGTGGTCAGGTCGGACGCGCGCTTGGTCTTGTGCAGGACGAGGGCCTGCTGGGCGTTGCGCTGGACCGTCGCCATGAGGTCCTTCTTGTCGCCGCGCTGCGGGATGCGCAGCGACACGTTCGAGCCGCGCCGCGCCGCGAGCCACTGCGACACCGCCGGGGCGTCCTCGGGCATGGCGGGGACGAGGACCTCCTTGGGCACCGCGTCGCCCTGCTCCTCGCCGTACAGCTGCTGGAGCGCGTGCTCGACGAGGCCCGCCGTGTCGACCGCCTCGACCTTGTCGGTGACCCAGCCGCGCTGGCCCCGGACCCGCCCGCCGCGTACGTGGAAGATCTGCACGGCGGCTTCCAGCTCGTCCTCGGCGAGGGCGATCAGGTCGGCGTCGGTGGCGTCGTTGAACACCACCGCGTTCTTCTCCAGGGCGCGGCGCAGAGCCCCTATGTCGTCGCGCAGGCGGGCGGCCTTCTCGTACTCCATGTCCTCGGCGGCCTCGTGCATCTCACGCTCGATGCGCTTGAGGTACTGGCCCGTGCGGCCGGCCATGAAGTCGCAGAACTGCTCGGCCAGTTCGCGGTGCTCGTCGGGGGTGACGCGGCCCACACAGGGGGCGGAGCACTTGCCGATGTAGCCGAGGAGGCAGGGGCGGCCGGTCCTGGCGGCGTTCTTGAAGACTCCGGCCGAGCAGGTGCGCACCGGGAAGACGCGGAGCATCAGGTCGACGGTCTCGCGGATCGCCCAGGCGTGTCCGTACGGACCGAAGTAGCGCACGCCCTTCTTCTTGGGGCCGCGCATGACCTGGACGCGGGGGAACTCCTCGTTGAGCGTCACGGCCAGCGACGGATAGCTCTTGTCGTCGCGGTACTTGACGTTGAAGCGGGGATCGAACTCCTTGATCCAGGAGTACTCCAGCTGGAGCGCCTCCACCTCGGTGGAGACGACCGTCCACTCGACGGACGCGGCCGTGGTGACCATGGTGCGGGTGCGCGGGTGCAGATTGGCCAGGTCCTGGAAGTACGAGGAGAGCCGCGGGCGCAGGCTCTTCGCCTTCCCGACGTAGATCACCCGGCGGTGCTCGTCGCGGAACTTGTAGACCCCCGGCGAGTCGGGGATCTGTCCCGGCTTGGGGCGGTAGCTGGAGGGGTCTGCCATGCCACACACCCTACTTGCGGGCAGTGACAACACGGGTGCGGCCGGGACGGCGCCCGGCGTACGGAACGGCTGTCGGGCGGCCGGCACACGGAACGCTGTCGGCCGGGAGACGCGGGTCCGTCCGGGGGCGACCTCAGGCGTCCGGGTTGCCCGTCGCCGCGCCCGGGGCGCCGGTGACCAGGTTTCCGCCCTCGACCCTGACCGGGATCGCGGGCAGCGCCACGGTCGCCGGGCCCTGGAGCGCCTCGCCGGTCGTCACGTCGAAACGGCTGCCGTGGCAGGGGCAGTTGCCCTCGAGCTTCTCGATCTTGTCGAGGACGCACCCCGCGTGGGTGCACTGGGCGCTGAACGCCTTGTACTTCCCCTCGGCCGGGCAGCTCACGAGTATCCGCTGCTCGCGGTAGAGCTTGGCACCGCCCACCGGCACCTCGTCCGCCGCACCGAGGTTCACGGGCGCGGACGGCAGCGGCTTGGCGTGGCCGAGCTTGGACTCGGTGGAGCAGGCGGCCGCGCCCAGTCCGGCCGCGCCGGCGAGGACGACGCCCTTCAGCACGGTGCGGCGGGGGGGAGACTGGCCGGACATGCGCTCTCCACTGGTCAGGGGGTGGGTGACGTACCCGACGATACCGGCGGACATCCGCGGCCCTCGCGGGGGCTGTCCCCGGCGGGCGGCGATGGGTTACGTTCGGGCGCGTGATCGTCGTCGCCGGAGAGTCCCTGATCGACCTGGTGCCGCAGGGGACGGGCGCCCTGGCGCCCTTGTCGCCGCGGCCGGGCGGCGGCCCGTACAACACCGCTGTGGCTCTGGGACGCCTGGGTTCGGCCGTCGCGTTCTGTTCCCGGGTCTCGACGGACGGTTTCGGCGACGTACTGGTCGACGGGCTGCGGGCGGCCGGGGTGGACACCTCGCTGGTCCAGCGCGGCCCCGAGCC
Source organism: Streptomyces chryseus (assembly GCF_014650755.1). Lineage (GTDB taxonomy): Bacteria > Actinomycetota > Actinomycetes > Streptomycetales > Streptomycetaceae > Streptomyces > Streptomyces chryseus. Next base: position 174,828 of record NZ_BMVO01000001.1, read on the forward strand.
GACGACCCTCGCGGTGGCGACGCTGGGCGCGGACGGGTCCGCCGGGTACGGCTTCTACGCGCAGGGCGGCGCGGACCGCCTCTTCGCCCTCCCGGCCGCTCTTCCCCCACAGGCGCGGGCCGTGGCGCTCGGCACCTGTTCGCTGGTCCTGGAGCCGGGGGCGAGCGCGTACGAGGCGCTGTTGCGGCGTGAGGCGGAGCGTGGGCTGTTCACGCTGCTCGACCCGAACATCAGGCCCGCCCTGATTCCGGACGCGGACGCCTACCGCGCCCGTTTCCGCAGCTGGCTGCCTCACGTCTCGCTGCTGAAGGTGTCGCAGGAGGACGCGCGGTGGCTGGGCGGTTCCGTGGAGGAGTGGCTCGCGGCCGGGCCGGCGGCGGTGGTGCTGACGCGGGGCGCGGCGGGCATGACGGTACGGACGCGGGGCGGCGGGGCCGGCGTGAGCGTCCCGGCGGCAGCGGTGGAGGTGGCCGACACGATCGGTGCGGGCGACACCGTGAACGCGGCGCTGCTGCACCGGCTGCGCGCCCACGGGGCCCTGTCGGCGCGGGCTTCGGCCTTGCTCTGCGCCGATGCCTGGGACGACACGCTGGCCTTCGCGGCCCGCGCCGCCGCGATCACGTGCTCGCGCCCGGGCGCGGACCCGCCGTACGCGGCGGAACTGGGGCCGTAACCGGGCCCGAGCGGCCCCTCACCCGGGGAACGGGTGAGGGGCCGGTTCAGCGGCCGTGCGCGGACGTCACGCCTTGCGGGAGCGCGCCGCCTTCGCCGCGGCGGTCGTACCGGGCGCCTTCTTGGCGGTGGCCGTGCGGGCCGTCGCGGTCTTCTTCGCCGGAACCGACTTCGCCGCCGCCACCGCCTTCTTGGCGGGCGCCTTCTGCGCCGGTGCCTTCTTCCTCGCCGGCGTCGCGTCGCTCACCCGGTCGCCCAGGATGTCCCTGAGGAACTTACCCGTGTGGCTGGTGGTGACGGCGGCCACCTGCTCGGGCGTGCCCTCGGCGACGACCATGCCGCCGCCGCTGCCGCCCTCGGGACCCATGTCGACGACCCAGTCGGCGGTCTTGATGACGTCCATGTTGTGCTCGATGACGATCACCGAGTTGCCCTTGTCGACCAGGCCCGACAGCACCTTGATGAGCTTCGAGATGTCCTCGAAGTGCAGACCCGTGGTCGGCTCGTCCAGGACGTACACCGTGCGGCCCGTGGACCGCTTCTGGAGCTCGGAGGCGAGCTTCACGCGCTGCGCCTCACCGCCCGAGAGGGTCGGCGCGGACTGACCGAGGCGGACGTACCCGAGGCCCACCTCGGTGAGGGTCCTCAGGTGACGGGCGATCGTCGGGACGGCCTCGAAGAAGTCCAGGGCCTCCTCGATCGGCATGTCCAGCACCTCGGCGATGGACTTGCCCTTGTAGTGGACCTCCAGGGTCTCCCGGTTGTAGCGCGCCCCGTGGCAGACCTCGCAGGGGACGTACACGTCGGGCAGGAAGTTCATCTCGATCTTGATGGTGCCGTCGCCCGAGCAGTTCTCGCAGCGGCCGCCCTTGACGTTGAAGGAGAAGCGGCCCGGCAGGTAGCCGCGCACCTTCGCCTCCATCGTCTCCGCGAACAGCTTGCGCACGTTGTCGAAGACGCCGGTGTACGTAGCCGGGTTGGACCGGGGGGTCCGGCCGATCGGCGACTGGTCGACGTGGACGACCTTGTCGACCAGGTCGTCGCCCTCCACGCGCGTGTGGCGCCCCGGCACCGTGCGAGCGCCGTTGAGTTCGCGCGCCAGGTGCGTGTAGAGGATGTCGTTGACCAGCGTCGACTTTCCGGAACCGGAGACACCGGTGACGGCCGTCAGTACGCCGAGCGGGAACGACACGTCGATGTCGCGCAGGTTGTTCTCGCGGGCGCCGTGCACCGTGAGCCGGCGCGACGGGTCCGTGGGGCGACGGATCTCGGGCATCTCGATGGCCCGCTTGCCGGCCAGGTACTGGCCCGTGACCGAAGCCTTGTTGCCCAGCAGCTCCTTCAGCGAGCCGCTGTGGACGACCTTGCCGCCGTGCTCACCCGCGCCCGGGCCGATGTCGACGATCCAGTCGGCCACCTTGATGGTGTCCTCGTCGTGCTCGACGACGATGAGGGTGTTGCCCATGTCCCGCAGCCGGACCAGCGTCTCGATGAGGCGGTGGTTGTCGCGCTGGTGCAGACCGATGGACGGCTCGTCCAGGACGTACAGCACGCCGACGAGGCCGGAGCCGATCTGGGTGGCGAGCCGGATGCGCTGCGCCTCGCCGCCGGACAGGGTGCCGGCCGCGCGGTTGAGCGACAGGTAGTCCAGGCCCACGTCGACCAGGAACCTCAGCCGCTCGTTGACCTCCTTGAGGACGCGCTCGGCGATCTTCTTGTCACGGGCGTTGAGCGTCAGGCGGCCCAGGAAGTCCGCGCAGTCGCTGATCGACATCGCGGCGACCTCGGCGATGGACTTCTCCATGACCGTGACCGCCAGGACGAGCGGCTTGAGGCGGGTGCCGTTGCAGGTGGGGCAGTGCACTTCGCGCATGTAGCCCTCGAAGCGCTCCCGGCTGGAGTCGCTCTCGGCCTCGGAGTGCCGCCGCTTGACGAACGGCACGGCGCCCTCGAACGAGGTGGTGTACGCCCGCTCGCGGCCGTACCTGTTGCGGTAGCGGACCTCGATCTGCGTCTTGTGGCCGTGCAGCAGGGCCTTCTTGGCGCGCTGCGGGAGCCCCGCCCACGGGATGTCCGTACGGAAGCCGAGGGCGTCGGAGAGTGCGCCGACGAGGCGCGCGAAGTAGTCCTTGGTGTGCCCGTGGGACCACGGGTTGATCGCGCCCTCGTCGAGGGACTTGTCCTCGTCCGGGACGATCAGCTCCGGGTCGACCTCCATGCGCGTGCCGATGCCGGTGCAGTCCGGGCAGGCGCCGAAGGGCGAGTTGAAGGAGAATGACCGGGGCTCCAGCTCCTCGAACGACAGGTCGTCGTACGTGCAGTAGAGGTGCTCGGAGTACATCCGCTCGCGGTCGGGGTCGTCCGCGGGGAGGTCGACGAAGTCGAGGATGACTATGCCGCCGGCCAGGCCGAGGGCGGTCTCCACCGAGTCGGTGAGCCGGCGCTTGGCGCTCTCCTTCACCGTCAGGCGGTCGATGACCACCTCGATGGTGTGCTTCTCCTGCTTCTTCAGCTTGGGCGGCTCGCTGAGCTGGATCGTCTCGCCGTCCACCCGCGCGCGGCTGTAGCCCTTGGTCTGGAGGTCGGCGAACAGGTCGACGAACTCACCCTTGCGCTCGCGCACCAGGGGCGACAGGACCTGGAAGCGGCTGCCCTCGGGCAGTTCCAGCACCTTGTCGACGATGGCCTGCGGCGACTGGCGCGAGATCGGCCGGCCGCATTCGGGACAGTGCGGCTTGCCGATGCGGGCGAACAGCAGGCGCAGGTAGTCGTAGACCTCCGTGATGGTGCCGACCGTCGAGCGCGGGTTGCGCGAGGTCGACTTCTGGTCGATGGACACCGCGGGCGACAGGCCCTCGATGAAGTCCACGTCGGGCTTGTCCATCTGGCCCAGGAACTGACGGGCGTAGGAGGAGAGCGACTCGACGTACCGGCGCTGCCCCTCGGCGAAGATCGTGTCGAACGCGAGGGACGACTTGCCCGACCCCGAGAGCCCGGTGAACACGATGAGGGAGTCACGCGGGAGGTCGAGCGAGACGTTCTTGAGGTTGTGCTCGCGAGCGCCACGAACGATGAGACGGTCGGCCACGCCGGTCCGCACCTTTCTTGAGAGAGGCAGAGAGGACTGAGCCCCCCGGTCTTCAGACTATGGGGGTAACCACAGCGATGTTGTAAGGATTCCTGATGCCTCTGACGAGCGTATAGCACGTGCATTCGAATTACGGCCTCGCCTGAACGGCTTCACCCGATCGTGTGAGCGGGACTATCGTCGGCGCCATGAACGATCACGTGCGCGACCTGGCCTCTGTACGCGAAGCGACCGACCGGCTCCTCGCCGCGACCGGCAGACTGCACAACGCCGACGTGACGCAACCGTCACGGCTGCCGGGCTGGACCCGCGGCCACGTCCTGGTCCACCTGGCCCGCAACGCGGACGCTCTGGTCAACGTCCTGGAAGGCCGGCCGATGTACGAGAGCGCCGAGGCGCGCGAGGCCGACATCGAGCGCGACGCCGCGCGGCCGCTCGCCGTACAGCAGGAGGACGTGCGCGACAGCGCGGCCCGGTTCGACGGGACGGCCGCCGCTCCCGCCGACTGGTCCCGTACGGTCGCGCTGCGCAACGGCGTCACCGACTCCGCGTCGCGCATCCCCTTCCGCCGCCTCGTCGAGGTCGAGCTGCACCACGTCGACCTGGGCATCGGGTACGAGCTGGAGGACCTGCCCGAGGAGTTCACGGGACGCGAGATCGCGTTCTTGGCGGACCGCTTCGCGGGGCACCCCGCTGTGCCCGCGATCGCGCTGACGGACACCGGCGGAGGCAGGTGGCGTACCGGAAGCGCCGCAGGCGATCCCGTGCGCGTCACCGGCGGCGCTCCGGACCTGCTGGGCTGGCTCGCGGGCCGGCGCGACGGCGCCGCTCTCGACACCGCCGGCGCCCCGCTGCCCGCACTGCCGCCGCTATAGGCTGACCCCATGACGTACAGCGGAGCGGTGAAGGTCGGCGGTCCTGCGAACGTGCACGAGCTCGCGGACCTGATGATCTCCAAGGTCGCGGTCGGGTCCATGAACAACAACGCGTACCTCCTGCGTTGCCGCGCCACCGGAGAGCAGTTGCTGATCGACGCGGCCGCCGATCCGCACACGCTCCTGAGCCTGATCGGTGACGACGGCATCGCGTCCGTCGTCACCACCCACCGCCACGGCGACCACTGGCAGGCCCTCGCCGAGGTCGTGGCGGCGACGGGGGCCCGCACGTACGCGGGCCGGTACGACGCCGAGGGCATCCCCGTGCCGACCGACGTACTGCTGGACGACGGCGACACCGTCCGCGTCGGACGGGTCGAGCTCACCGCCCGTCACCTGGTGGGGCACACCCCGGGGTCCGTCGCCCTCGTCTACGACGACCCGCACGGGCACCCGCACGTCTTCACCGGGGACTGCCTCTTCCCGGGCGGTCCTGGCCGGACAACACAGCCGGAGGAGTTCAACTCGCTCATGGACGGCCTGGAGGCCAAGCTGTTCGGCGTCCTCCCGGATGAGACCTGGGTCTACCCGGGCCACGGCAACGACACCACGCTTGGCGCCGAGCGCCCCCACCTGGCGGAGTGGCGCGCCCGCGGCTGGTGACCATAGCAATGACCTCGGCCGCCTGGTCGACTCCGGCCGGGTAGTCCTGTCCAATACCCGCCCCCACCGGCCCCGGGACCGGGCACTCTGGCCCCCGGAGCGACTCGGGGAGGATCACGTGCACTTCGCCTTCGTGTGCTGGTGCTGCGGCGCCGACTGCACTGTGTGGGGCAAGCCCAAGGGATTCTGGGTGGAGCTGTTCGAGGTGCCGGACGAATGGGACTGCTGGAACTGCGGGGCGACCAACGAGACCCCGGATCCGCCCTGGACCCCGGCATGACTGCGCCCCCGCTCCCCACTTGGGAACGGGGGCGCAGTCATGCGCGGGACCGGGCAGCCATCACAGCAGCCCCGCGAGTGCGTTGTTCTCGGGCTCCCAGCCGTCCACGTCGCGGATGTACCCGTCCAGGACGGGGCTGCCGTCCACGTGGCCGCTGGTGGAGCCGATCACCTTCCGGTCCTTCCCGTGGCGGCGGGCCTCGGTGATGAGCCCGGCCCGCATGGAGTGCCCGGTGAGGCGGACGGGCAGGTCCGCGCGCTCCCCGGCGTCCGTGATGATGTTGCCGACCGACTGTGAGGAGAGGCCGGCGCGGGTGACGCTGCCAGTGCGGTGCATCCGGCGGACGGCCGGGGTGTCCGGGTCCTCCAGGCGGGCAGCCTCCTTCCACTCCAGCCACGTGCGCACGGGGCACAGCCGCTCGTCGTCGGCGTACCGGATGCGGACGCGGCGCGGGTCGGTCTTGGACACCCGGACGTTCACGTACATCCCGAGGCCGCCGTGGAGTTCCATGCTGCGCACGGTGAGCCCGGCGACCTCGTGACGCCGTCCGGCGATGCCGAAGGCCAGGAGCAGCGCGGCGCGGTCGCGGAGGCCGGTCAGGTCGTCCGGGCACGCCTCGACCATGGCGCGCAGCATGGGCACGGTGACGGCCGGGGCCTTCCCCCGACCGCGCGCCGGCTGCTTGTCCTCGGCGGCCTGGCGCTCCAGGTCCTTCAGCAGCTCCCGGGCGGCCTTCGTGTGGTCGGGGTTGATGACCACCTTGTGCACCTTGCGCAGGGTCACCGCGAGGCCGGCCAACTTCCGGTCGATGGTGGTCGAGGCGAGCGGCCCGCCGTCCTCCGCGCCCTCCCGCCACATCCAGTCGACGTAAGCGCGCAGCACCCCGAGCCGGACGGCGGAGGTCAGCGGCACGCCGCGCACGGCGGCGAAGGTCTCCCACGTCTTCCAGTCGGAGGCGTATCCGCGGCGGGTGTTCTTCGGGCGGAGCGTCTCGGCGTAGCTGTCTGAGACGACGTCGAGGGCGTCGAGGCGGGCGGTCAGCTCGGGGTCGTACTCCTCGGGGAGCAGGACGCGGCCGGGGGACGTGGCGAGAGGGGCGGGCGGGTCGAAGAGTGCCAACGCGGCACCTTGCCTGAGGCCCTGATCCGTACTCATGACATGTGAGCTTATCGTGAGTTGCAACACGGCAGGACGCGATCCGACGGGATTCGACAAGACATCTCAAGGCATCCGTACACGACCGGGTGACTGACCCCAGCGGTCCCGGCGCCTACCCTGCTCAACACCAGGGGCCGTCCCCCCTCGGCATGAAGGGCCCGCCCGGGCGCTGCTCCGCAAAGATCGACCGGGCGGGCCCTTCAACGTGCCGGTGTCACGCATGCAGGACCCGCACCTCACCACTGCCACGGTGGACCTGCACCGCCATGAGGTTGGCGCCTGCTGGAGCGGGGGCGGCGAGGGTGGGGCGCGGTGCGTTGACAGACGGCCGGTCCTTGCCGGACGGCGGGTCAGAACATCCCGGTGCCTGCCAGCAGGGCGAGGAGCGGGTCACTGCCCGGGGGGAGGTCGGCGACCTTCTGCGCGCTCTCGGCGGCATCCACGGCCCGGCGGAGCGAAGCAACTGCGGCGAGATACCCGGGCTCCCGCCGCTCGATGGCCCGGGCCAGGGTGAGCGAGAGTTCCCGGTGCATCACGGCGGCCGGGGCGTCGACTTCCTCCAGCAGGGCGCGCACGGCGGTGACGAGGTTGCCGTCCTGGGCGGCCTTCACCGCGTCGGGCCCGTCGGCGACGACGGCGGCGAGGAGGTCGCCGGCCGTGGCCGCCAGACTCCGGCCGCGCCGGTCGGCGAGGGCCTGCAGCTGGTCGTAGACGGCCGGGGGGACACGGGTGGTGAGGACGCGAGAGGGCATCGGGGGCCTTTCCCGGAGTGGGGGCGCGTTCCTGGTGGGGTGTATCGGCCGCGACCGGGTCTCAGCAGCGGCGGAACGTAGCGCTGCACCCGGGGTTGGGGATGCCGATGTGTTGCTGTTCTGCATGACTTTGCAAGGGTTTCCGCTGGTCATGGCGCTGCCGGGGGCGGTCTGCTGCTCCCTGGGGCTACGTCCTGGGCGGGTGGTATCGGGTCGCCCAGGGCCGTGACCAGCGACGGAGCCCCACACCCTGACCTGGGCGGGAGGACGTGGCCCCGGCGGTCAGGGTTCGTCAGGCTTCTGTCAGGGCTGCCAGGACGTCGCCGGCGGACGGGCTCCAGGGGCGGGAGCGAGGCGAGGGCGTCCACCAGGTGCTCGGGGGCATCCCCGGTCCGCTCCCAGAGGGCGGCGCCGACCGTGGCCCAGTGGTGGACCGTGGCGGGGGTGGTGCCCATGATCCGGGCGGCGCGGCTGTAGGTGGTGGTTCCGGCCGCGACGAGGAGGGCGACTGCGCGGGCACGCTCCAGCCAGGCGGCGGCGACGTAGCGGAGGCGGGTCTCCTCGTCGGCATCGGCAGGGGGAGGTTCGGCGAGCACGGGCGGTGTCCTTCCCGGGAGGGGCCGGGCAGCGACCGAGGGGGCCCGCTGCCCGTACGGCGAGGGTCAGCGGGGGGTGACGCGCTTGCGGTCGAACTCCTCTGCAAGGCGGGCGAGGTGCGCGGCGGCCTCCTCGATGGCGGCCGCGCTGATCCAGCCGAAGGCGGCGAAGGGCGCCGGGGCCGGGATGCCCGGGACGGTGGTGCGGTGGTCCTCCCACGCGGTGATCCTGGCCTGTTCCGCTGTCTGCTGGACCCACTGCCACCGGAAGGTGGAGCGCCAGGTGAACGGCACGTCCAGGACGGCCGCGGCTGCCTCTGCGCTCCGGATCTCCCGGTTGCGGGCGCTGGGCTGCCGAGCCCAGCAGGATGGGCACAGCCAGCAGGGCCGGAAGTGGAGGTCATCGCGCGCGCCGGGCCGGTCCAGGCCGCACAGCCAGCACAGGTGGACGGCCGGGACGGGGCGGGGCTTGGGCGTGGGCTTCATGGTCGCGTCTGCTCCTGGTCGAGGTAGGCGAGGGCGGCCGTCCAGTTGGGGACGGCCGTGGTGGTGAGGGCGTAGCGGCCTAGGGAGGGCTCGGCGATGGCGCCGGCCGTGACAGCGGCGGCGAGGATGCGGGCGACGGTCTGGGGCCGGGCGCCGCATGAGTGGGCCAGACGGGACGTCAGCTGCTTCTCGGTGGCCGAGGGTTCCGGTATCCGGCCGTTCGCGTCGGCGAGGCCGGAGGCGACGTACAGCACGACGAGGAACCGGGAGCGCCGGAGCCGTACGGGTATCTCCCGGCACCACGGGCCGGTGAGGAGAGCGCGCCAGGTGTCGATGACGGCCCCGGCGACGGGGAGCTGCTGGAGGGCAGGCATGGGCGTCCTAGAAGAGTGAAGGAGGCCCCCGGCCCAAAACCAGCGGGGCGACACGGCACGCGGCCGGCCTGGTGGTGCAGCACCCTCGGCCCAAAACCAGCAGGGTGTGGTGGAGCGGTAGTCAGCCGACCGTGACCGGGTTCCGGTGTCCGCGGTCCACTTCGGAGCGATGCACACGGATGCTCCGCCCTGCGGGGCCGAGGCGCTTCACCCGCATATCCGGGTCGGTGCGGACCCACCGGCGGACGGTGTCGATGTGCACCTGGAGCAGAGTGGCGAACTGCCGGGTGGTCAGCCATTCGTCGGGGTCGTCCATGGGGAACTCCTTTCGTGGCGTTTCGTGATGCGAGGCGGCACAGTGTGACACGGCGCCCCGCATCAGGCATTTGCGCGCGTGCTTTCGCCCCTGGAACGCAAAAAGGCCCCCGGCTGCGCCCTCGTGATGAGGGGCGGCCGGGGGCCTGGTGGTCGTCGTACGGGGTCGGGTCATGCCTTGGCGGGGGGCTCGCGGAAGTCGGTGAGGGAGCCACACCGGGTGCTCCCCCGGCCGGCCTTCGCGGTGTACGGGGTCAGGCCCTGCCCCTCCCACATGGCGCGGGCGGTCTGGACGTGGGCGGGGCAGACGTACGCGGTCGCGTCGAGGCTCCCGTGGGCGAGGCCGTCGCGGGGGCTGTACGCCTCGATCGCCGAGGTGACGGTGCCGGTGCAGTGGTGGGACATCGTGGTGAAGCGGACGGCCATGGCCGTGATCCTTCCGTGTGCGGGTCAACTGGTCCGGCGGGCGAGCACGGGCAGGTCGATGTGCAGGTGGGTCAAGGTCGGGTCGAGGTCGGCGAGCGCGGCCGCGATGGTGGCGGCCACGACGACCGAGCGGTGCCGGCCTCCGACGCATCCCGCCGCGATGCGCAGCGACCCGGCGGACGGCCCGCTGAGGAACGCCCTCGCGGCCTGGACGGTGGCGGCGATCAAAGCCGGGATCCCGGGGGTGCTCAGCACCGTGTCGATGACCTCGGGGTCCCGACCGGTCATCTCCCGCATGGCGGGCTGCACGTGGGGGTCCCGGAAGTGCTGGCGGAGGTCGAGGGTCAGGTGCGCAGGCGGGGCGTGCTCGCCGTTTTGGTGGTCGTAGCCAAAGGACACGACGGTGAGGACGGGGGTCTGGTCGGTGCTGGTCATCTGCTGCTCCTCGTCGGCGGGCGGGTCAGCCCTGGTGGAAGGTCGTGGTCTGCGTGGCGCGGCTGAACCAGCCGGTGGAGCTGACGTTGTTCGTGACGTTGGTCGTGTACGTCGGTGCGGCGGGCGCGCTCGAGGACGCGGTGCCCGACGTCGGGCGGGACAGGGCGCCGGCGAACCGCAGGCCGAGGAACCCGGCGACGGCGGTCCCGAGGAGGACGGCGGCGCCCACGGCGAGGTCTGCGGCGGCGGCGAGGGACGCGGGTCCAGCCATGGAGAGGGCGCCTCCGATCGAGAGGGACAGAGCGCAGATGGAGGTGACGACGATGATCGCGCCGCGCTCCAGGCCGGACAGGGGCCTGCGGGCGGCGGCCGCGACGGGGGCGGCGGGAACCAGGACCGGCGGCGCGGCCGGGACCAGCGCGGTTACCCACTCGCCGGACTCCAGCCGGACGAGGGCGCGGCGCGGGTCGGCGGCCGGCGCGGGGAGGACGAGCGCCTGGTGCTCGGCGCCGTACGGCTGCGGCTGGTAGACGAGCGGGGCGGAGGCGGCCGGGTCGGCGTAGGTCGGGGCGGGCGCGGTGTGGTGGGCGGGGCGCTGGTGCATGCTGATCGTGCTCCTCACGGGGCTCCAGTTGGGCGGGGGACGGCGGTGCTTGCCGGGCCCCGTCGCATGTCCGGGGTCGGGTCGGTCAGGTCCAGGGGGCGGCGTCGTAGCAGGCGCGGGTGTGGGCGCGGAACTCGTCGGCCGGGGCGTCGGCGTCGGGGACGGTGATCCCGGCCGGGGCGAGGTACGGGTGTGCGCGGTCGAACGCGGCGAGCATCTGGGCGGCCTCGTCGGCGTGGCCCAGAGCGTGGGCGCCGGGCTTGATGAGGGCGATCCGGTCCGCCTGGACGGAGCGGCGCAGGAGGTAGTCCCGCTGGTACTCCTCGTCCACCGGGTCCCCGGCGAAGGTCTGCGCGAGGAGCTGACTGGAGACGGTGAGCAGCTCGGCGGACTCCTGGAGGAGGTCCGGGGCGTGCCGGTAGAGGTGGGCGGGGTCGAGGCCGGGGAGGTCGGTCACGGGGTTGCTCCTGGTCGTGTGGGTCGAGCCCGGGCGAGGGCGGGCCCGTGGTGCCGGGCCCGCCCTCGGTGGGGTGCTGCGGTTGGTCAGTTCAGCGGGGCGTACACCCCGTGTTCGGGGTTGGAGATCAGCCCCTCCTCGACCGCCGCCGACAGGGCGTTGCGGACGGTCCCCGCGGCGATGTCGGGCAGGGCCTCGCGGATCTCCTTCGCGGTCATCTCGCCCGTGAGGACGGCCAGGATCCGGTCCTTCGCCGTGACCCGCTTCGGCTTCGCCGCTGCCTGCTGCGCGGCGGCCGTCTCGGCCTCGGTCACCGGGGCCGTCCAATCGCCGTACAGGTCCAGCGCGTCCAGCGCCTCGACCTCGCGGGCGGTGAGGGTGAAGACGCCGCCGCCCTCGGGGAACAGGTCGTCCAGGTTGTGGCCGGTGCCGTCCTTCGGCAGGTGCGCGTACAGGATCCGCATCATGCGCGGGGCGCTGCCGGTGAGGACGTGGCCCATGCCGGCGGTGGAGGCGCCGTGCGGAACCTCGGTGATGCCCTCCATGCGGTCCTCGATCGAGAGGCCGCCGCCGATGGCGATCGGGATGTCGGCCAGCTCCACGCCCTCGGGGAGCATGCCCTCCGTGGCCTGCCGGCCGGAGATCCCCGAGACGGTCCGCAGGACCACCCCGGTACCGGAACGCGTCTGCTCGCGCAGGGAGCGGTCCCCGCCGATCCGGGACAGGTCCAGGGTCTGCCCGCCGAACTTCACGGCCATGCCGTACTTGCGGCCGCGCTCGGCGATGGCCACGGAGTTGGCGGCGATCTCCTGGCCCTCGTCGCTGTCGTCGCACAGCCCGTTGAACTCGTCCAGGTCGAGGACGAGCAGCGGGTACGGGCTGGCCGCCGAGAAGTCGTGTCCGACCTCGGCGTTGATCTCGCCGCGGATCGTCATCAGCGCGACGGCGGCGCGGGTGGCCCGTGCGGCGTAGGTCCGGCCCGAGCCCTGGCGGTCGATGTACTTTCCGGCGGCGGCCAGCTGCGCGTCCGGGTCGAGGGAGGCCAGCCAGGACACTCCGCCCGCGTTGGCGACGGCCGCCAGCCCGAGGACGAACGCCACCGTCTTGCCGGAGCCGGTGACGCCGACGACGTACCCGTGGAGCGCGCCCAGCTTGGGGTCCCACAGGCGGGCGTAGACGTCGGTGCCGTCGTGGGCGGTCCCGATCACCCAGTACCCGTCAGCGTCCGGCGTGAGGAGTTCGCGGGTGGCCGCCCGGGTGCTGGTGAGCGGCGAGGTCTCGTAGAGCGTCACGAGGGCTTTCGAGCCGCCGTCTGTCTCGGCGATCAGCCGCAGCTCGGCGGCCTTGACGCCGAACGCGCTGCACAGCTGCGCGTGGTTGATCGTGGCGACCTGCCCAGACGGGACCTCGGCGAGGATCATCACGCGGCCTGGGTGCTCCACGACCTTCGTGACCCGGCTCCCGGGGATCGCTCCGTCGTGGCCGCCGACCCGCTCGCGCCAGTGGTCCTCGAAGGTCTGCCCGCCGCTGCGGTCGCTCGGGGTGATCGTCAGCCGCTTGCGGCCGGGGCCGCTCCCGAGCATGTCCTCCAGGCCGTGGACGGCGCTGGTGGGGACGTCGAAGACGGCGGCGACGGCGTCCAGGTCGAGGCGCGGGACGGGGAGGCCGGCCGGGGCGACGACCACGGCGGTGAAGTCCTTCCCGGTGGGGTGCAGCCGCTCGACGTCGGTCAGGCGGGTCTGCTGCGCGGCCTGCGACGCCGCCCACTTCGCGGCCGTCTGCTCCGCGAACCCGGAGGGGGCGGCTGGCGCCAGCGCGGTGCTGCTCGGCGTCCAGGAGGCGCGGGTGACGGGCAGCCACACGGCCATGAGCGCGCCCCACGCGACGGGGGCGGCGTACTCCCACCACCGGGCGCCATCGGCCGTCACGGCGGCCGCGTAGGCGGCGGCGCCGGTCAGCACGGGCAGGCCCCGCTGTGCGGCGACCAGGGCCGTGCGGAAGTCGGAGCGCGTGGCCCGGCGGTACAGCCACCAGGCGCAGCCGCCGCCGAGGACGGCCACGCTGGCGTTCACCCCGCCGTCGTCCAGCTGTGGGAGGGCGGCGAGGCACGCGGCACCTACCCCGTAGGCGGTCCGCTCGATCTTCGCCTGGAGGGGGAGGCGGCTCATCATCAGGTCTCTCCTCGGGGGTGCTGTGCGGGACGGTGGGGGAAGGGAGCGGGGCCGTACCCGGTCGGTCGGGTACGGCCCCGCGGTCAGGGGTGAGGGTCGGTCAGGTCGCGCGGTAGAACCCGGGCTTGGCCTGGATGACGGGCGAGGAGGTCGAGGCGGCGTTGATGCCGCCGTACTCCGTCCGGTGCTGCGTGACGACGTTCCCGGCGGCGGTGCCCATGGAGTCGGTGACGGAGGCGATGCGGGCGCCTCCGCCGGCCACCCGGCCGAACGCGCTGCTGACGTCCGCGATGCGGCCCGTGTGGCTGGCGGCCACCCCGGCCGCCCCGCACAGGTCCATCAGGGCCGAGGCCGCGCGGGCGTTGCGGCTCATGCGGTTCTGGAGCAGCTTCGCGTGCTCCTGGAGGGCGTCGGCGGCGGCCTGGAGCTGGCGCAGCTTGGCGGCCACCCCCGTGAAGCTGTTCGCGGCGCCCTCGCTGTTGGCGGGGAGGCGTCCGGCGGGGACGAGTGCAGTCATGGGTGATCGGCCTCTCAGCTGTTGTGGATGCGGGCGGACGGGGTGAGCAGACCGGCGTCCGTGGTCGCCTTCTGCACGGGCCGGTAGTGGCGGGCCATCAGGACCTCCTCGGCCTCCGCGGCCTCGGCGGCGGTCAGCGCGTCTTTCGCCGTCTGCTCGGAGGTCTCGATGAGCTGGCGGACGGTCTCCATCAGGGTCTGCATCGCCCTGGTGGTCTTGGGGCCCTTCACGTTGTGGTTCTGCGCGAGGTCGTTGGTCATGCCCTCCAGCAGGGACAGGAGGCGGCGGGCCTGGCGGGTGAGGCCGTCGGCGTCGTCGTGTGCGCCCATCCCCTCGTCCACGAGGTTGGACAGGGCGCCCAGGGCGCGGTCCAGGTTGATTTCCGTGGCGTGCTGCGAGGGCACGCCTCCGGGCCCGGCGGCGGGGACGGTGGCAGGTGCGGAGCCCATGGCGAACGGCCCTTTCGGCTTGGTGGTGGAGGGGCGGCGGCCGGCGGGCCGCTGCGGTGCGCGGGGCAGTCCCGGGCGGGCAGGGCCGACGGCCCCGGCGGGCGGGCGGGGCCGGGGCGGCTGCGGCCGGTTCGACCTCGCCGGGCCGTCCTGCTCGACCGTGTAGACGACCTCGGGTTCGTCGTTCAGCGGCGTGTCCCACGGCGAGGACCGCGCGCCCCACGCCCAGCCGCCCGGCGGCGGGCCGGGCGGAGGAGGCGGCGTGGGCCCCGGGCCGGGGGGCGGCGGGTTCTGCGCCCCCCGGTGAGCCTGCCGCCGCTTCTTCCACCGGCCGTGGAGGCCGCCGACCGTGCTCCGGACCGTCGTCCAGGTCCAGACCGTGGTCCGCGTCCAGAACGTCCGTGTCCGTCCCGTGGACTGCCCGCCCTGCCCGTTCGGGTTGGTCCCGGCCGTGCCGCCCTGCGGTGGCGTCGTCGTGCTGCTCGTCCCGCCAGGCGGCGTGCTGGAGTTGTTGGGGCCGGGCGGCCGCGTCGGCTTCGGGGGCTTGGGCGTCTGCGCTGACGTCGGCTTCGTCCACTTATCCCGGATCGTCTTGCGGATCCGGCCCGGCAACGTCGTCTTGCCCGTGCTGCCCTTCCCGGCCGGGGTGGTGCCCGTGCCGGTGCCGGAGCCGCCGCCCGAGGATCCCTTGCCCGAGCCTCCCCCGGAGGTGCTGCCGCCGCCCTTGCCGGACGTCCCTCCCGCGCCCGGCCCGGTCCCGCCGGACCCCTTGCCGGATCCGCCGGAGCCTGCCCCGGTCTTGCCTCCGGTGCCGGCCTTCCCCGAGCCGCCCGCCGGGGAGCCGCCCGAACCCGCCTTGCCCGAGGCGGCCTTGCCTCCGGCGCCTGACGTGCCGGCGCCGCCGGTACCGGCGCCCTTGGGGGAGGACCCTCCTGCGCTCTTCCCGGCCGGACCGGGGCCGGTCTTGCCGGTGGCGGCGGGGGCGGTGCCCGAAGGCCCCTTCCCCGGCCCGGTCTTGGTTCCGACGCCCTTCGGCCCGCTGACGCCGCCGGAGGCGTTGTGCGTCCCCGTGCCGGGCTTTGCCGAACCCTTCGACCCGGAGGGGCCCGAACTGCCTCCCGTCCCGCCGGAACCGCGCCCCGTGGCCTTCTTGCCGTACTCGTGGGCGGTCGGTACGGCGGCCTTCGCGCGGATGGTGTCGATGGCCCCCTCGTTCTTCGCGGCCTCGGCGTTGGCCTTCGCCGCCATCAGCTCCAGTTCCCGCTGGTGCGCCTTCGCCTCCGCGCGGCGGGGGCCAGACTCCTGGAGCCAGGTCTGCACCCCGGCGAAGGCCGCCATGGCGATGGCGAGGATGGCGGCCATGCTGAGTGCCCCCGGCCTCGGGGGCCCTGCGCCGTCGCCGCCGTCCTCGCCGGGGTCGGCGCTCTCGGAGCGGAAGGTGGCCGGCACCAGGTCCGGGGGCGGCGGCGGCATCGGGGCGGCGGGTGCGTCGAAGGGCGAGACTCGAACAGGGACGGGGTCGGTCGGCGCCGCCGGGGCGGCCGGCGCGGGGGCCGGGGGCGCCGGGGTGGATGCCGCCGCCGGGGGCGCCATGACCCCGGAGCGGCTGAACGGCAGGACGTTTCCGGGGCCTTCGGTGTCAGCCACCGTGCCCTCCTCTCTGGTCACTGCCAGTGAGGGGAGACGGGCCCGCTCGCACGCGTACGTAGTACGCGTGGATGGGGCCCGTCAAGTGACCCTCTCGGCCGTGATGATGATGACGATGACGGTTACGTGCAGTGCTCGTCGTAGAAGCGGTCGAGGGTGGCGGAGAGGGCGTTCCATACGGACGGGTCGCCGGTCCTCTTCGCCTGCTGGAGCGCCCGGATCTTGATGAAGTCGAGCCAGACCCGGCCGAACGCCTCCGGCCCTTCCTGATGGGCGCGTTCGAATTTCTCCGTCCACATGGACGACGCCTTGGGCGTGAGCCCCTTGATCGGCATCACGCCCCCCGCTGGTTCTTGAAGTAGTCGCCGAGGACCTTCGGGGCGCCGGCCGACTCCTCGTCGGACTGGGCGGGGGCGAGGCGCTCCACGGCCCGCGCGGTGGCGGTGTTCAGCGCGGCGGCCGCGGCGCCCTTCCGCTCGGCCTTCCGCAGCGCCTTGTCCTGGCGGGCCTGCGCGACCGTCGCCGGGTCGGTGGTCTCGTACGCGGTGACGGTCCCGCCGATCGAGGCGGCGGCCTCCCGCATCGCCTTCGCCGCCTTCCGCAGGGGCTTGACCCGCTTGCGGGCCCGCATGGTGGCCGACCACGGCATGTCGCCGTCCACGGCCCGGCCTTTCAGGTCCGACTCGATGGCGTCGGCCAGGGCCTCGTATGTCTGGGCGTCGGTGAGGAGGCCGGCCCGGTGCTGGGCCTGCCACATCTCGCGGCGCAGGTGGTCCGCGGCCAGGGCCTGGACGCCCTGCGTGACGCGGGTCGCGATGTCGCTCACGGGGTGCTCCTTCACGGTGCTGGGCTGGAGGGGTGCGGGTCTGGAGGTCCCACAGCCGCACCGGCCGGGAGGGCCGGGGCGGCAGCAGCAGCGCCAGACGTGCCGAGGGCGGCCCGGGGTGGGCCGCCCTCGTCGTGCGGTGTGGTGTCCGGCTGGTCGGCCGGCGCGGTACGGTCAGCGGCAGACCCGCCCCCGCTTCGTTCGGGGGCGGGTCGTCTGCGTGCTGGCGGCGGGTCAGGCGGCGGTGGCCTCCTCGGCCTCGTCCTCCTCCTGGTGCTCCCCGGCGGCCTCCCGGCGCACCTTGGACACCCAGCCGATGGACCACCCGGTCTTGTCCGCGAGGTCCCGGACGCTGGCGCCCGGGGTGTTCACTACGAGCGCCCGGGCGTCGTCCTCGCCGAGTCGGTCATCGTTCACGGGGGTGTTCACCGGCGCCTGCTTGCGGGTGTTCACGGGCGCCTTTGCCGGGGTGCTCACGGCGTCCGTCTTGCGGGTGTTCACGGCGGCGCCGTCGGTGTTCACGGTCCGGCGTTCACGGCGTTCACGGGCCAGCTGCTCCGCCCGTTCACGGGCCTCCCGCTCCTGCTGCTCGCGGGCCTGCTGTTCGGCCTGCTGCCGTACGCGTTCCTGCTGTTCACGAAGCTGGCGCTCCTGGTGTTCACGGGCCTCGCGCTCCAGCCGCTCCTGGCGTTCACGCTCCGCCTCGCGGTCGGCCCGTTCAACCTCCTCGCGGCGGCGGCGCTCCTCGCCTTCGCGCTGCTCACGGACCATCTGCGCGTCGTGGTCGCGCTGCTCCTTGTCCAGCCGCGCGGCGTGTTCCCGGGCCTCGCGCTCGCGGCGCTCCTCCCGGTCCTGCGCCTGTTCACGCTCCTCGCGCTCGCGCTGTTCACGCTCGCGCTGGTCGCGTTCACGGGCCTCGCGCTGGCGCTGTTCATGAACACGCGCCCGCTCCCTCTCCTCGTGCTGTTCACGGTCGATCCGATCGCAGGCCCGGGTGATCGCCCGGCGGTACGCGAGGGCGGCCTCCGCCGTGGTGATCAGGAGCAGCGGGGCGACCGCGTGAACAGCTACGCCGACGTGGTCCCCCTTCAAGGCGCTGTCCCCGATGTTCAGGGCCAGGGTCATGCAGCCGGTGAGCCAGCGCAGGATGCCCGGCCACCGGCCGCCGTGTTCACCGAGCGTGGACACCGCGGCGTCCAGGCGGATCACGATCACGACGGCCGCGTCCACGACGATCGGGAGGATGGGCGCCGTCCAGTCCCAGGTGTCCGAGGTGACGCGCTGAACGAGCGGCGTCACCGTGAGGACGCTGAACAGGACCGCGCCGAACGTGATCGTCCAGGTTCCGCCGGACAGCGTGCGGTCGATCGATTTGAGCTGCGCGGCCGACAGCGTCGCGAGCTTCTTCACGGGTACCTCCGTGGTGCTGTGGGGCGTGTGGGGGGGCGGCGGTCAGGTGCTGCTGAGTGCCAGCGGCTGGACGCGCCACACGACCTCGGCGGCCGGCGGGAGCGCGGCACCCGGAGCGTGGGCGGTCCATCCGTCGCGGGGCGCCCCCTCCGCCTCGGCGGCGGCCTCCGCGCCCTCGACGGTGGTGTGGACGCTGTGGAACCGGCCCCGGTGGAACAGGACATAGACGCGGCCCGCGTCGTGCTTGCGGGCGGTGCGGAGCAGCATCCGTAGCGCCACCCGGTCCTCCGCGTCCAGGAGGACCTGCTTGCGGGCCTCGTCCACCTCGGCGCGGGCCGTCTCCACCTCGGCCCGGGCCGCGTCGCGCTCGGCGGTCACCTGCCGGAGCACGGCGTGCATGCCGACCTCGAGGACGCGTAGCGCCTCCTGCGCGTCGGTGCGGGTCTTGGCGAGGTCGGTCAGCGCCCGTTCCCGTGAGTCGTGGGCCTGGTCGCGGTCGGTGCGGGCCTGGTCGAGGTCGGCGCGGTCGGCGAGCAGGGCGGCGTGCGTGCTGCTGCGGATCATGCGGAACATCGGGTGTCCTCTCGGGTCAGGTGCTGAACAGGGAGAGCTGCGCGGCGGCCAGGGCGGCCGCGTTGGCGGTGGTGCGGGCGTGGGTCCCGGCGTTGGCGCGGACCCGGGCACAGTCGGGGCAGACGGCGACGAGGCCGGAGGCGTCCAGGTGGACGGCCTCGACCAGGCGCAGCGTCACGTCCTTCGGGGCGAGCACGGCGGCCTGCTCCCAGCAGTCGACGGTGTTGCAGAGGCGGCCGTCCCGGCGGGTGACCTTCCGGAACCACGGGTGGCCGTTGCGGACCGGGGAGGTCAACGGCCGGCCTTCGCGGCCGCGGCCTCGCAGTAGGCCCGGCGGCGCCGGGACCGGAGGCAGAACGGGCAGGAGCCGCGCCGGTCCGAG
This sequence comes from Streptomyces chryseus, assembly GCF_014650755.1. Taxonomy (GTDB): domain Bacteria; phylum Actinomycetota; class Actinomycetes; order Streptomycetales; family Streptomycetaceae; genus Streptomyces; species Streptomyces chryseus. Next base: position 193,984 of record NZ_BMVO01000001.1, read on the forward strand.
CCGGTGCGGTACTGGTCGGCCCTGTCGGCCCGGGCGTAGCCGACGGCCAGGGCGGCGGCGAGGAACAGTTCCCCGGCGGCCGCGAAGGGGTGGCCGGCCACCAGGTCCCAGACGGCGGCGACGGTGACCGCGACCAGCCAGCCGGGCCAGGTCACCACCGCGTAGGCGATGGAGGCGGCGACGGCGGCCGTACGGCGGGCGCGGTGGGCGAGGCGGGTACGGGTCTGCACGGTGTCTCCCTCGATCGGGTCCGGCGGGCCGCCGTGCTGGCGGCCCGCCGGAGGATGCGGTGCGGGACGAGGTGGGCGGGTCAGTCCTGCGGGTCGCCGGTCAGGGCGGCGACCTCGCGCAGGTGCTTGCGCTGGTCGGTGACGGTCTCGGTGACCTCTCGGACCAGCGGGGTACCGCGGTACGACTGGTAGTCCTCGACGTCGCCGATGACCCACTGGGCGGCGGGGATTCCGGCCTCCGCGTACGCGCCGGAGGGGTACAGGCGGGAGTGGAGGAAGCGGCGGTGGACCTGGGCGATGTCCGGGGCGTACTCGTCCCAGACCTTCGCGGCCTTCGCCGTGGCCTCCTGCGCGGCGACCAGCCGGGACACGGCCGCCTTCCACATCGTGGACGGCGTGGTCTCCAGGTCGTTCCACAGCCGGTTCATGGCGTCGCGGGCCTCGGCGTAGGCGGTCCAGGCGGGGGCGGCGTCCTTCGCGGCGGCCTTGAGCTGGTGGACGTAGGCGGCGTCCATCCAGGCCCGGCGGGCCGTCCGGAACTCGACGTCCAGGAGCTCGCGGGCCTCGGTGCTGAGGGTGTTGTCGTCCCACACGGTGCGCGGCATCTGCGGCTCCTCCTCGGCGCCGCTGAACGGCTTGAAGGTGAAGCGCAGCTCGCCGTACTCGGCCGGGGCGACGGCCTGGAAGTGCGGGTGGTGGTAGGCGGCGAGTTCCTGCACGTGGGCGGTGAGGTCGGTCATCGGGTGCTCCCTGGTCGGGTAGGGGCCCGGCGGGTGCGCCGGGCCCCGAGGGCGGGTCAGTTCAGGTGTGCGCGGAGGCGGCGGAGGCCCGCGCCGAACGCGTCGAGGCGGTCCAAGAGCGCGTCCAGGCCGGGGCCGTCCAGCTCGGCGTCCAGCCCGGAGGACCAGACCGAGACGACGGGCGGGGCGCCCGGGGCGCCGAGGTCGCGGAACCACTCGGCGGTCAGGCCGCCCTCCCCCACCGGCAGCAGCGCCGGGCCGGGGAGGATCGCGGCCAAGAAGCCGTAGGAGGTGCCGGTGCCGTACACCGTGGCGGCCGTCAACGGCTGGCCCGGATCCGGCGCAGCGCCTCGTCCGCGGACGGGTCGGCGGGGTAGGCGACGGCGGCGGGGCGGGGCCGGGCCGGCGTGGGCCCGAAGGACGGCCGGTTGCAGCGGCACGCCCAGTACTCGCACAGCGGGCAGACGTCGTTGGGGCGGGCCGCGGCCGGCGCCGGGGCGGGGGCGGGGGCGGGGGCGGTAAGGGGAAAGACGAGGATGTTGGTACGGTCGCTCACGTGCTGGTCCTCTCGGTCGGGTGATGTCGTCGAGGGGGCTGTGCGCGTGCGTAGGACGGCCTGTCCGGGTCAAGGCGTTGGTAGCGCCTCCGGACGGGCCGTCCTTTTGCACGGTGGGGCTTGGAGGGTCAGGGGGCCGGGCAGTGCCGGGGGCACCGGCACGGCGGCCACCGGGATTCGATCTCCGGGACCACGTCCCGGTCGGGGTCCACCTGGACCGGCGGCCCGTACGTGGCGCCGCCGTCCCGGCTGACCCGGATCACCAGCACCGGGCGCTGCTCCTGGCCGCCGTTGGCGGCGCGGTCGGCGGCCATCAGGCGGCGACCAGCACGGCGCCGTGCTCGGCGGCGAGCGGGGCCACCGGAGCGGGCAGGACCGCCGGGGCGAGGTCGGTCACGCGGAGGGACGCGGCGCAGGTCCGCATGGGGACGTCGCCGAGGCCGAGCCGCTGGTACGTCGCCCGGATCGACTCCAGGTCCGGCGTCTGGCGGGAGGAGGCAACCCGCTCGACCAGCCACCGGCCGCCGTACAGCCCGGCCGGGAGGCGGTCCAGGGTCTTGCGGGTCTTGCGCTTCGCGCGGTCCGCGGCGCGCCCGGCGTCGGCGGCCTCGGCGTACCCGGCGGCCGCCGCCTCGATCACCTCGGCGGCCGGCATCTCGTCGGCGGTGAAGACGTCCGCCGGTTCAGCCACGACGGCCGGGGCGGTGGAGCGGACCAGGGCGGCCGGGGCGACGACCGAACGGACGGCATCGGACACGGTGCGGAACAGGCGGGCGGCGGTGCGGCGAACGGTCATGTGAGCCTCCGTGCTGTGCGGGTTGCGCTGTACGTGCTGCGTGCGGTTGCGCGGAGGCCCCGGGGCGTTGGTAGCGCCATCGGGGCCGGTGTTGCGGGTGCTGCGTGCCCCGTACCGGAATCGAACCGGCCGTGACCTGCGCGGATTGGACGCGTCAGGACCCGCATCCCTGCGGGGCTCCACCCCGTTCCGCCGGGACGCCGACGGCTGTAGGTGGGGTGTACCTCCCGGGTCGACAAGGCCGGGCCGCTCGCCCCGCTCTGTCCCGGGACCCTTCACCGCCCGGCCCCGAGAGGCGGCGGTGCGTGGCGACCACAAACCCTGAAATCCCAGCACTTATAGGGATCTTCCGGCCTTCACTCAACTAGTTGAGTGGTGGTCACGGGTTGATTAACCCACCTCTCGCGCCCCCTGTCAACCCAACTAGTTGAGTGTGTCGAGCGGCCCGGGGTGAACTGGGATTTCGCGCCGCAAAACACCGATTGACGGCCCCAACTTTCGATGCTCAACTAGCTATGCGATGCTGTCCCGGACAGGGACCACCACAGCGACGAACGAGAGGCGGACGGCCGTGGCCAAGAAAGAACCGGGCAAAGTCGAGACGATCGCGGCCGAACTGCGCGGGAAGATCGAGCGCAGCGCCCCTGGCTTCGGACCGGGCGACAAGCTGCCTTCGGTGGCGGATCTCCAGGCGGCCCACGGGATCGCTTTCCAGACCGCGAGGGACGTTTTCCGCGCGCTGGAACGGGACGGCCTGGCCTTCACCCAGCAGGGCCGGGGCAGCTTCGTCTCCCCGTTCATCGGGAAGCTGACCCGTGACGGGGTCGGCCGGTACCAGCCCGCCGCCCGCGCCGAGGGCGGCGCCCGTGGTGCGTTCGAGGCCGAGCTGAACAGGCTCGGCCTGGTCTACAAGCCGGTGGCAACCGACATCGGCCGGGCCCGGCCGCCGAAGGACGTCGCCGCCGCGTTCGGCCTGCACCACTCCGCGAAGGCGGTCTACCGGTCCCGCGCGATGCGGGCCGGCCGGGACGCGTCCCCCTCTGACGAGGGGTTCGTCGTCCAGCTCGCCACCAGCTGGTTCCCGCTCGAAATCGCGGCGGACACGCGGCTGGAGAAGCAGGACACCGGCCCCGGCGGTAGTAAGTCCCGTCTGGCCGACCTCGGGTTCACACAGCGGCGCATTCGGGAGTCGATCGAGGCCCGGTTCCCGACGCCGGAGGAGGCCGAGGCTCTGAGCATCCCGGACGACCGCCAGGTGTACGAGCTGGTGCACCAGGCGTCGACCGAGGACGGTCGTGTCGTGGAGGTCGCGGTGCACGTCATGCCCGTGACGATCTGGCGTTTCTCGTACACGTGGGAGCTGGACGCCGAATAGCGTCCGTCCCAGACATCACCCATCACCAGCAAGGAGCACGCAGCATGCCCAGCAACACCATCGGCGAAAACGGGACCATCACCCGCGACGCCCGGAGCCGGTACCGCCAGCGCGCGGAGGGTGGCGCCCACGGTGCCTTCGAGGCCGAGACCAAGCGGGCCGGCGGCACCCCTCGCGCGGACGTCGAGGTGACGCGGGGCGCGGCTCCGGCCGACGTCGCCGCCGTCCTCGGTGACGGTGCGGACACCGTGATCCGCAGCCGTCGCATGTATGACGGGGAGCGCCTGGTGCAGCTCTGTGACACGTACATCCCGGCCTTCGTGGCCGAGGCCGCGCCGGCCGTCGCGCAGCTCGACACGGGCGCGGGCGGGATCATCTCCCGCATGGCGGACGCGGGCCTGGCTCAGACGGAGGTCGTGGAGGACGTGACGCAGGTCCCGGCCACCGCCAAGCAGGCGGAGGCCCTCGGGGTCGAGGAGGGGGAGCTGCTGCTCACCATCACGCACACCGGCACCACGGAGGACGGCCGCGTGGTCGAGGTCTCCCGGCACACCCTCGGCCGGGGCTGGACGCTCCGGTACGGCGTCCCGCTCGCCTGACCCTCCCGGGGCGCCGACCCCGGACAGCACAGCGCCCCCCGTCCCAGGCCAGGGACGGGGGGCGCTGTCGTGCGCCTTCGGTACTCACCACTCCTGATACGGCGGCAGGTTCCGCACCGCCCGGTCCTCGACGTCCCGCAGCGCGTCCGCCGTGTCCTCACCCCGGGCGATCCGCCCCACCAGCGCCGCAACCCCCGCCAACGGGTTGTAGAGCAGCGCCTCCACGGCATCGTCGGCGGGCAACGGGTCCGGGAACGAGCACAGGTTGAGCGAGCCCAAAGGCCGGCCCCCAAGCGCGGCCCGCACCTGACCGGCCGCCACGGCCATGAACCCGTTGGACTGGAACACGACCCGACGCATCAGGTCGACGTCCGGCAGCCCAGAGTCCGGGCGCGGCCCCCGCGGCCCCTGGTGGAGCGGGAAGGCGTACCGGTACTGGAGGATCGCGGCGGCCGCCGCCAGCTCGGCGGCCCGGCCCCCGTCCGCGGCGTGGTCGGCGGCGAGCGCCTGGACCTCCCGCAGCACGGCCGCGCTCTCCATGTCCAGGTACCGGGCCCGCAGGTCGCTCGTCGTCATCGCTGCGCCCCCGTCTCCTGCTGACCAGCGAGGGCCGCCAGGGCGGCCGCCCGGTACGCGGTGACGTGCCCGCACGGCCACGGGTCCCACCGGTGGGACGCCGGGGCCGGGGACACCTCCGCCCTGTACTCGCCGCCGCCCGTGACGCGCTCCTCCGCCGCGGCCCGGTGCTCCGGGCATACGTAGATCACGCCGTGCAGCGTCCCGAGGCGGCCGGGCCCGGGCGTCGTCGCCTCCACATGCATCGAGGCGCCCGCCGTGCACTCCCACCCGGTGTGTCCGTCGCTGGAGGCGGTGCCGGGGTTCGCCCGGAGTTCCTCGGCGTACCGCGCGGCCTCGGGCCGCACGACCGGCGCAGGGGCGGAGGCCGGCGGCGCCGTGCCGGTGCACATCGCAGCCCCGTCGCAGTCGTCCACGCAGTTGTCGCCGCCGTCCTCCTCAGCGTCCAGGGCAGGCCGGACGGTCGCGCGGAGGCACCCGCGCACCAGGGAGTCAGGGCCGGCCTTCCACCCTGCGTACAGGTGCAGGACGCCGTCCGCGTCGGTCCGGGCGTCCACCTCGGCGTCGAGGTGCGCCGCCCACCGGCGCACGGCCTCCTGCTGCTCGGCGCCGCTGTAGCTCAGACCGTCCGCGTCGCCGGTCAGGGCCCCGCTGGTGGCCAGCGTCCAGACCAGGGGCGGGAGGTCGGCACGGCGGCCAGCGGCGAGGAGGTCGCCGAGGAATGCGTGCGCGCGGGCCTGCCAGCGGTGCAGGTCGACGGTTCGGGTCTCGTTCACGTGATGCTCCTTCGTTGTGCGGCCGCGTTCGGGCCGCGTAGGGGCGGGTGGATGTTCCCGGGCCGGGTGGCACCGGAAGGGCGGCGTACAGCCCGTGTGCGGCCGCCTGCTGGCAGTGAGAGCCGGAGGGCGCCCGGCACCCGCGGTGAGATGCCGGGCGGAGTGCTATCGGGCGGCCGCGATGCGCTCGGCGGTGCGCTGCGCGCGGGCCCCGGTGCGCCAGGCCCGGTATTCGGCGCTGGGCCCGTCGGCCGCCGCCCACGCGGCGTCGGCGTCCTCGGGGGCCGCCTCCTCCGCGCCACCGGTCCAATCGGGCTCGTCCTCATCGGCGGGCATGTCGTCATGTGCAGGGTGGAGAGGGGCGGGCACGGCGGCTCGGCCGGCCGCAGCGGCCGCGTCCAGTTCGGCGAACTCCGCGGCCAGTTCCTCCCGGAGCCGTGCGGTCTCGGCCTCGTCGGCAGCCTTCGCGGCGGCGTGGGCGGCTGCCTTCGCGGCGGCCTCGTCCCGGCGGGCGTTCTCCTCCAGGGCCGGGCCGTGGGCCGCTTCCCGCTGCGCGGTGAGGGCCTCCTGCTTCCGCTCCTCGGCGGCGAGGAGGGCGGCCTCCGCCTCGGCGGTCAGCGCCCGCTCCCGGGCCAGGTAGCCGCACAGTGCGCACTTCTGACGGGTGTCGAGGTGCACGCCGCGCTCGCACTGCGGGAGGTCACACGCCTGCTCGATCAGCAACTCCCGGAGGAACCCGACCGGCTTGAGGATGCGGGAACAGTCCTCCCGGGAGGCCGGGCACCCGGAGGCGGTGCAGCGGGAGCACCCCCGGTAGTCATGGTGCGAGCGGGCCGGGCCCTCGCCGCGGTACCACCCGCCATTGATCCGGAGTGCGGCGTGCTCCACGCCCCGCGGGTACGTGAAGAACGCGTGCTCCCGTACCTCCGCGCCGCGGTGCCCGAGGAACTCCCTCACGGCCTTTCGGAGCGTCTGGATCCGGGCCGCCGGGGAGGTCAGCACCCCGAGGGAGTCGAGCAGGGCGTACACCTCCGCCTCGCCCTCCACCGGGCGCAGTTCACTGATCGGCTGCGCCCTCCGCGGGGCCCGCTTCCTGGGAGCGGCCGCCGGGGCCTGCGGGCCGGGCTGGTCGGAATTCTGACCAGCGGCCGGGGCGGTCTGCTGACGGCCGTCAGCCTGCACCCCGTCCCCACCTCCCGCCGTTGCCAGCGTCTTTCCCTCGGCCCCCGCGGCGGGCTCGGCCGGCGACGGCGCGGAGGACTCCCCATCCGCTGCCGGTCCCGCTCCGCCGACCTCCGGGTGCTGCTGGGTGGGGAGATCGTGGTCAGACGCGGCGGAGCCGCCCGGGCCGGGCTGGATTTCAGGCGCCGCGCCTTCGCACGCGCCCGCACGTGTAAAACCCCCCGCACTTTGGCCTACGGCCGTCACCCCCGCGTCTTTCCCTTCACAACTGAGGATTGGATCTGTGGGTTCAAGGGGTGTCACCGGCGACACCGGGGAGGGTGTCATGGGTGACACCGGAGGGGGTGTCATGGATGACACCCCATAGTGACCTGCGGTTTTCCCCTTGGGAGGCTGCGGGGCAGCCTTCGCGCGGGCCGCCGCTGACGCCGTACGCCCCTTGGAGCGGCGCCGCTCCTGAACCGCGGCGGCCTCCCGGAGCGCCTCCGCCGCCGCCTCCGCGGACGCGGCCAGCAGCTCCGCTGACCCGGACAGCGCGACCGCGGCGGCGGAGCCCTCCCGGAACTCGCCCTCCTGCGGCTGCTGTGCCCAGAGCAGGGCCCGCTTCTGCTTCGGGGTGACGATCTCCGGGAACGGCTCCCCGGTCCCGGCGTATTCGTCCCACGGCCCGTGCAGGAAGAACCGGTTGGACGTCTGGGAGCCGTCTTCACGGAACGCCTCCTTCGTGGAGATCAGCCGCAGCGTCTCCAGGTAGGCCAGCGCCCGCTGAATCGTCCGCTCCGACTTCTCCGCTTCCGCGGCGATCAGCGGCACGGACGGGAAGCAGGAGAACCGTTCGTCGGCGCGGTCCGCGAGGCGCCCCAGGACGAACTTCGCGGTGATGTCACCGACCTTGACGCGGGCCGCGTAGGTCAGGGCCTCGACGCTCATCAGGCACCCCCGGCGACCAGGAGGCCGGCGTACGCGGCTGCGGGACGGGGGGCGGGCAGGGACGGCATCATGGCCTCCGCGGTGAGGCCGCCCGGCGTGCTCGCGGCACAGTGCCGGGCGGTGTGCGTCCCGGCGGCCCAGAACCAGCCCGGGTAGTTGGCGCGGGCTTCGGGGCCCGCTAGGGTGTGGCGCATCGAAGGCGCTCCTGTGGGGTGCTGAGAGAGGCCCGGTGACTTTGGTAGGGAGCCGGGCCTTTCGCATGTCTGAGTGCGGTTAGGCGGCATCGGTGTCCGCCTCGGGAACCGCGCGCTGCGCGATCCTGGCCAGGGCGGGCCGGAAGATGGCGCGCAGCTCGGCGATCTCTGCTCCGGTGAGCGGGGGCCGGGACGCGACGAACTCGGCGATGAACGCTTCGTCGTCCTGTCCTGCGGCCGGTGTGCACCAGCCGTCCGGGTCGACGTTCACGCGGCGGCCGCCCCGCTGATCAAGGCCTCGACGTCCGCGCGCCGGTACCAGATGCGGCCGGTCGGGAGCTTGACGTACGGCAGGCCGATCCCGAGGTTGCGGTTGTTCGCGAGCGTCTGGAGGGCGTAGTGGGTCACCGCCGACACCTGGCGGGGCGTCATCCACTCGCCGGACCGGAGCGCCTCAGGCGTGGGGAGCTGCGACATTTCCGAGACTCCTGTCGACGTAATCAAGACAACTCACTCGGTAGGACCGGTAAGTGTCGTAACGACGGCGACACTACCGGCGATCTTGATGCGTCGCAACAACACACGCACGCGTCTCGGAAATCTCGACAGCTAGTGTCGCGGTTATGGCGACAGGACCCATGGACCTCGGCCCGACCTCCCGGGCCGTCGCGGACAATCTCCGCAGGCTGCGCGAGGCGCGGGGGCTCAGCCTCCGCGCGCTCTCAGCTGACCTCAAACGGCGCGGGCACAGCCTCAGCGCCGACGCCCTCAACAAGATCGAGAACGGTCGGACCCTGGAGGCCGGCGCCGAGCCGCCGAAGAACGTCCGCCGTATCGACGTCGATGACCTGACCGCCCTCGCCGCGGCACTCGGCGTGAACCCGAACGCCCTGCTGCTCCCCCACCAGGGATCAGGCAGCATCAGCCTGACCGGCGCGGGCACGGTCGACGCGACGTTCGTGTGGGCGTGGGCCGAGGGCCGGCGCCCACTCACCGTCCCCGAGGGCGACGACGGGACTGCGAACGCCGACTTCCAGCGCTACGCCCGGCCCCTCGGCATCCGGAGCTACAGCCGGTCACTGGCCAGCCGTGAAGCGCACTTCGAGGACTCCGGAGGCCGCGGCTACTACAAGCGCGGCCCGGACGGGACACTGGTCGAGGCCAGCACCGGTGAGCCGGTCGAGTTCGACCAGCACGGCAACCACGACGACTGAGCAGCCCGAACGCCCTCCGCGCACCCGGAACGGCAACGTGGCCCCCGGGACACCCCGGGGGCCACGTCCGTACCGCGCCCGGCTCAGGCGCCCACGCCCGCCCACTGGAGGCCGATGGTGGTCTTATCGAATCCCGGGCCGCGTCGCGCCACCGGGTACACCTTCAACCGCAGCCCCAGGCCGTCCAGGACGCGCCGCTTCTGCGGCACCAGGAGCGCGTTCCACGCTTCCCCGGATCCTGGCCCCACGAGGCCCTTGAACGCGTCGAGGTCGAAGGCTGGCCGCAACCTGCGCGCCTCGTTCTGCGCGTCCGTGATCTGCTTCGCCAGCTTGGCCGTGATGCGCCGCAGCTGCTCCCGGGTGATGATCCCGTCCGCGTAGTCGTCTGCGGCTGCCTCCTGGCGTGCCTTCAGACCCTCCGCCCGCTCCAGAGCTGCCAGGGCCGCCGAGTCGTCACCGCGGAACACGTCGGCTGCCGCAGGCTTTGACAGCAGCTTCACCACCACCGTGCCGACGTACTTGTCGAGGGCTTCCTCGTTCCGGCCGACACAACCGCTCGCGTCGCAGACGTACGTCGGCTGCTTCCGGCCCCGCGTCGCGTTCCCCTTCAACGCGACCCGGAGCACCGACCCGCACGGCCCGCACGTCGCGACCTCGCCCCAAGTCAGCAGGTGCTTCCGCGCCCCCGGCAGCTCCCGCACGACGGCCCGCTCCGCGAACAGGTTCCGCAGCTGCGCGTACTGCTCGTCCGTGATGAGCGCCGGCCACGCCGCCTTGTACTCCACGCCCTGGTGGACGCGGAGCCCCACGTTCGCCGGGCGCAGCGCGAGCTTCTTGACGCTGGTCTTGTTCCATAGCGACCCGTCCGCGTTCTGCCCTACCGCCCGCCGCTTGAGCCGCATCCCCGCACCGGGCGCCGGCACCGCGCGCTCGTTCAGGTCGGCTGTGATGCTGATGAGGCTGGCTCCGGACAGCAGGCGGGTGACGACGTCGCGGACGACGGCGGCCTGTTCGGGGTCCTCTACGTCGTGGAACCCGTCGACCTGGCCGCGGGCGTCGTATTCGTACTGACGCCTCCACCCGTACGCCACGGGCCCGTTCGCCCGGCCCTCCTGGGCGCGCTCCAGGGCCGCGCGGGCCACCCGCTCGCTCTTCACCTCAGACTCGGCGGTGTCGGACTCGCCGAGGTTCGCGAGCTGCGACCGGTCCGACGCCTTCGCCATGTTGAACAGGCCGCCCGACTCGAACGCCACCCAGCACTTCGCGTGACGCAGGTCCTCGATGGCCTGTGCGCGCTCGACACGGCGCCGCCAGACTCGTGACGGGTGGTATCCGACCACGATGACGCGGACCCCCGGCTCCCGGGCGGCCTCGATGGCGTCGGCCATCAGCCGGTCGTACTCGGGGCGTTCCTCACCCGAATGGGCGGAGACGTCGTTCTCGACGTACTCACCGCCGATCTCCCAGTCGTTGTCCTTGGAGAACGTCCGCAGGTCGTTCATCTGCCGATTGACGCCCCGTCGACGGTCGCGTGGGTCCTCGGAGATCCGGGCGTACAGGAAGGCGACGGTACGGCGCGGGAGGGTCAGAGTGTTCACAGGAGAGGACCCTAGGGCTTCCCGGGCGGCGTGGGCAACACGTGGAAGGATCCCGAGGCGTTCGCGAGCCTCATCCGTGACGTCGAGGAGAAGCTCTTCGGCGCGCTCCCCGACGAGACCTGGGTCTACCCCGGACACGGCGACGACACCACGCTCGGGAACGAGCGCCCGCACCTGCCGGAGTGGCGCGAGCGCGGCTGGTAGGAGCGCCGTACCGCGTGCTTCCTCGCTCTGAGGAGTGACGTGGCGCGCGAGCCGGTACGACTACTTCCGTGCGCTCCACAACCGCGGGCGCGGTCGGGTAGTTGTGGCCGCATGCCCCAGGAACGACCTCCCTCACCTCCCTCCATGGCCCGCCTCGCCGCCGCGTCGCTCGCCGGAACGGCCATCGAGTTCTACGACTTCTTCGTCTACGGAACGGCCGCCGCGCTCGTTCTCGGACCGCTCTTCTTCCCGACCTTCTCGCCGCTCGCGGGAACGCTCGCGGCGTTCGGCACCTTCGCTGTTGGTTTCATTTCACGGCCGCTCGGATCTGTCGTCTTCGGGCACATCGGAGACCGTTACGGACGCCGTCCTGTCCTGTTCGCGTCCCTGTTGCTCACGGGAATCGCGACCGTCGCCGTCGGCTGCGTACCGACGTACGGATCGATCGGAGTGGCGGCGCCCGCGCTCCTCCTCGTACTGCGCTTCCTCCAGGGACTCGGGCTCGGCGGCGAGTGGGGCGGCGCGGTCCTGCTGACCGCCGAGCACGCCCCCGCGCACCGGCGCGGCCTGTGGTCGAGCTTCCCGCAGATCGGCCCGCCGGTGGGCTTCCTCCTCGCCAACGGCATCATGCTCGCCCTCTCGGCCTCGCTGACCGACGCGCAGTTCGCCTCCTGGGGCTGGCGCGTGCCGTTCTGGGTGGCCGGGCTGCTGGCCGCCGGCGGGCTCCTGCTGCGTACATCACTGGCGGAGACGCCGCAGTTCAAGCAGCTCAGCGAGACCGGCGAGCGGGCTGGCGTCCCCCTCGTCGAGGTCGCGCGCGACCACTGGCGGCTGGTCCTCCTGACCGCCGGCGCGCTCGCTGTGGGGTACGCCGTCTTCTACGCCGTGACGACCTGGTCGCTGGCGTACGCGACGGAACAACTGGGCGTCAGCCGTACGGTGATGCTCGCCTGCATCATGGCGGCCGTGGCGGTGACCGGAGTGGTCACTCCGTTCGCGGCGATGCTGGGCGACCGCTACGGGCGCAGGCCGCTGTGCCTGGCGGGCTGCGCGGGGGCGGCGCTTTCGATGTTCCCGATGGTCGCCCTGCTGCGGACCGCGGAGCCCCTGCTGATGTTCCTCGGCTTCCTGGGAGCGCTGCTGTCGTTCATCACCATGTTCGCGGTGATCGCCGCGTATCTCCCGGAGTTGTACGAGCCGAGGGTGCGGTGCACGGGGGCAGCCGTCGGCTACAACCTGGCGGGGGTCCTCGGCGGCGCGCTGACCCCGGTGGTCGCGACGGCCGTGGCGCACGGCGACGGGCCGCCGTGGGGGGTCGCGGTGTACCTGACCGCCATCGCGCTCCTGAGCCTGGGCTGCTTCGCGCTGCTGCCGGAGACCAGGCCGGCACCCGCCCGGGTGGTGGAACCGGCCGAACCGGCCGCCGCCTGACCCCCCGTGGAACGCGGAACACCGGCCGGTGCGGGCGGGCTGAGAGCTCCGCTCGCACCGGCCGGTGCCGATGTCCGTGCGTCGTGGCCGGTCAGGACTCGACGCTCTCCTTGGCGTCGTCGGACGCGGCCGGCTCGTCCTGCGCGGCGGCCTGCGCGGCCTGGGCGCGCTGCTCGGTCTTCTTGTTGGCGATGAGGCTGGTGATCGTGGTGATGATCAGCACGCCGCAGATGACCGTCAGCGAGAAGGGGATGGAGATCTCGGGAACGTGCACCCCGGACTCGTGCAGGGCGTGCAGCACCAGCTTGACGCCGATGAAGCCCAGGATGACCGACAGGCCGTAACTCAGGTGGACCAGCTTCTTGAGCAGCCCGCCGATGAGGAAGTACAGCTGCCGCAGACCCATGAGGGCGAAGGCGTTGGCGGTGAAGACGATGTACGGGTCCTGGGTGAGGCCGAAGATCGCCGGGATCGAGTCCAACGCGAACAGCACATCGGTGGTGCCGATGGCGAGCATGACGACCATCAGCGGCGTCAGGACGCGCTTGCCGTTGTTCCGGATGAACAGCTTCGTGCCGTGGTACCGGTCCGCGACGCCGAAGCGGTTCTCGATCGACTTGAGGAGACGGTTTTCCTCGAATGCCTCTTCCTCCTCGTCGGCCCGCGCCTCCTGGATGAGCTTCCAGGCGGTGTAGATCAGGAACGCGCCGAAGATGTAGAAGATCCACGAGAAGTTGGCGATGACCGCGGCGCCGGCCGCGATGAAGATCGCCCGGAGCACCAGGGCTATCAGCACACCGATCAGCAGCACACGCTGCTGGAGGTGGGACGGCACCGAGAACTTCGCCATGATCAGGACGAAGACGAACAGGTTGTCGACACTGAGCGACTTCTCGGTGATGAAGCCGGCGAAGAACTCACCGGACGCCTGCGCGGTGCCGAAGACCAGCAGGCCCACGCCGAAGAGCACGGCCAGCACGATCCAGACGACCGTCCAGATGCCGGCTTCCTTGATCGACACATCGTGCGGCTTGCGCCCGATGAGGAAGTCGACTGCGATCAGGGCGACCAGACCGAGAATGGTCAGCACCCAAAGGGTCATTGAAACGTCCACTGCGCCTCCGGCAGATAGCTACGGCATCTCACTCAGCGTCGTCGCTGCCGGAGGTCTCTTCCACCCGAGCGCGTGTCCGTGCGACTCGGGCCGACGCCCCGGGACCGATGGCGGTCCGTATTGACGGGTACGTCGCAGCCGGGAGTACTCCCCTCCGCTCCTCGAAGGGTACAGGAACACCCAAGAGAAGGTAAAGGGATGGGTAAAGCACTCCCAAAAGTGCCGGTCAGCGGGGCAGTGACCGCCTCGCCGCCGCCACCTGCGCGAGCACCTGCCGCACCACCCGGCTGCCCGCCGGGGGCAGCAGCGGCTCGTACGTCCACGTGTGACCGACCCACGGGTCGATCAGGTGGTCGTCGGGCACCGGAGTGACACGCAGCAACGCCCGCCACAGCGGGTCGAGCACAGGCCCGTACGCGCCGGCGTCCGCACGGTCGGCGACCATCATCAGGTGCACGCCGACCGACGGGCCCTCGTCGGCCAGGTAGCGGAGCTGGGTCACGGCGCGGTCGTCGAAACCGTGTGGGAAGTCGTTGACGATCAGCAGCTGCTCCGCCGTGTCCAGGTCCGGCGGGAGCGAGTCGGTCGCCCCGCCACGGACCGCCATCTGCACCAGCTCCACCCGCTGGGTGAGCTTGGCCAGCACCGCCGTCACTCCCTGGGCGCCGGCCGCCGGCGGTGCGGCGAGCACGCCGGACTCGGTCAGCGGCGCGAGAGCGGGCGCGCCCGTGCCCGCCGGGTCGATGACATGGACGGTGAACTCGCCCGCGGGATAGACCGCCAGCAGCCGCGCGGCGTGCGCGGCGGCGGTCTCCATGGCCGCCGCCCGCAGCTGGTCGGACTCCATCATCAGCGCGGCCCCGGACCCGGAACGGCCGCTGTCGATCCACAGTCCGCGCTCCAGCGGCAGCCGTACCAGCATGGGAATGCGCAGGTCCGGCTGTTCGGAAAGGTGGAGATCACCGACGCGCAGGGCCATCGGGATCTCCATGGGGACCCGGTAGCCGTGCCAGACCGGGTTGTCCCAGGAGGCGAAGGCGGGCGGCAGGGCGGGCTCGACGACGCCGGTCTCGGCGGCGAGCTGGGTCAGGTCGCGGTCCAGCACCTCGCGGGCCCGGCCGACGAGCTCGTCGCGCTTGGCCTGGGCCGCCGCGCGGGCGTTGTCGCCCGCGGTGCCGATCCGGCTGCGGGGGTCGGAGAGGGCCTTGTCGAGCTCCTGCTCCATCCGGGACTCGGCGAAGTCGACCGCGCTGCGGTACGCCGCGACCGTGCGGGCCAGGTCTTCGAACATGCCCCACACCTGGTTGTACAGCCGCTCCTCCATGGACCAGCCGGTCGCGTCACCGGCGACGGGCTGCGGGTGCCCGCCCGGCTGGGCGGGTGGCGCGGCGGGCGGCGGGGGCGGCGCGGTGTTCCGGCGGCGCGGGTGCGCGTAGTCGACGGGGCCGCCCCGGGGGGCCTGGGGAGGCTGCGGAACGCCGCCGTCCGGGCCGGGCGGCGCGGTGGGCGCGGGCGGGACGGGGCCGGGGGCCGCGGCGGAGGCGGTCGTGGGTGACGGCGCCGCGTCGCTCTGCGCGTCGCGTCCGGCGTTCGCCGCGCGGGACGTCGTACGCCGTGCCCGGTCGCCGTCCTGGGTGCGGGGCGGGGGCGGGGCGACGGCGCGTGCCATGCCGCTGCTGACGGCCTCCTGGATGGTCACCGCGAGCTCACGTGCCTGCGGGAGGCCCTGGTCGCGGAGCATGTCGGCGAGGCCGCCCGCGTACCCCTGGCCGACGGCGCGCACCTTCCAGACGCCCTGCCTGCGGTAGAGCTCGAGGGCGACGACGGCGGACTCGCTGTCCAGGCCGGTCACGGTGTAGGTGGCGACCTCGCCGCCGTCGAGGCCCGTGACGGAGACGAACGGGGCGGCGACGGCGCCGAAGCGGACCGGGCCTCCCCCGCCCGTGGGGAGAGCGAGCAGGACGTTCAGCCGGTGCACGGTCTCGGGCAGGGCTTCGAGGTCCACGGCGAGCCGGTGGTCGGCCGCGGCCTGTTTGGACACTTCGAGCCCTGGGAGGTTCGGCGAGCCGGGGTGGGCGACCCACTCCGTGCCGCGTACGGTGCCCTGCTCGTCGCAGAGCGTGGCACCGGCCACGACCGGCGTGCCGGCCGACACCCGGATCTCCAAACGGGCCTGGGGCAAGGGGTGGTTCTGCCCCCGGACCAGTTCGGCCGTCATCGCCTGTCTCCCCCGTGTCGCGTCGTCGACGGCCACAGCGGTGGCCGGTGGTGGCTTGCGTCCAGTGAGATGTGGAGCGCATGTGGTGCAGCTCCCGGCGGCCGATGCCTCCGGGAGCTGCGCGTGCTTCGGTGGTCGCCCGCTACAGGTGCGGCAGGATCGACGGCATCAGGTCCTGGAAGGTACGGCCGTTGGCAGGGGTGCCGATGGCCGTCATCTGCCAGCCGGCTCCGGCGCGGTGCACCTTGGCCATGATCTGGGCGGTGTACTGGCCGCCGCCGTCGAGCGTGTAGCGGGCCATCTCCTGGCCGTTGGTCTCGTCGACGATGCGGCAGAACGCGTTCTGCACTTCCTGGAACGTCTGGCCGGTGAAGGAGTTCACCGTGAAGACGATCTGGTCGATGTGCACCGGCACGCGCTGGAGGTCGACGAGGATCGCCTCGTCGTCCCCGCCCTGACCCGCGCCGCCGACCAGGTTGTCACCGGTGTGCTTCACGGAGCCGTCGTCGCTGACGAGGTGGCGGAAGAAGACGACGTCGACCGGCTGCTTGTCCGCGAACAGGACGGCCGAGGCGTCGAGGTCGACCTCCCGGGTGCGCGAGCCGAACAGCCCGCGCCGGGGCGCCGCCTGCCAGCCGAGCCCCATCCGGACAGCGGTCAGCGTGCCGCCGCCCTTCTTCTCCAGGCTGATGGCCTGACCCTTGGTCAGATTGACGCCAGGTCCCCCGGGCGCGCTGCCCTTGGATACGTCCACCACGCGCTGTCCCCTCTCCATGCTTACCCCGCGGCCCGCCCGTGTGCGTGCGGCTGTCGAGAACCCTACGCAGTGACACCCGGGCCGCCACCGTCGCGGCGTACTTTGTGTCGGTCTTGCAACACACCAGGTGTCAGGCTCGTCAGACCTGCCCCGCCTCCCTCATCTGTCGCAGTTCCTTCTTCAGCTCGCCCACCTCGTCACGCAGTCGAGCGGCCACCTCGAACTGGAGCTCGGCGGCGGCGCCGCGCATCTGCTCCGTCATCTCCTCGATGAGCGCTGCCAGTTCCGCGGCGGGGCGGTCGGTGAGGACATCGCCCTTCTTGCCCGCCCTGGTGCCCTTGGCCGCCTTGTTACCGAGGACCGGCACCGGGGCCTTGGCCCCCTTGCCCTCCTTCGGCTGCCGGAAGCCCGAGCCGAGGAGCTCCTCGGTGTCGACCTGCTCGCGCGCGATCGAGGCGACGATGTCGTTGATCTTCTTGCGCAGCGGCTGCGGATCGACCCCGTGCTTCGTGTTGTACGCGATCTGCTTCTCCCGGCGCCTGTTGGTCTCGTCGATGGCCTTCTCCATCGCCGGGGTGACCTTGTCGGCGTACATGTGGACCTGGCCCGAGACGTTGCGCGCCGCGCGGCCGATGGTCTGGATCAGGGACGTGCCCGAGCGCAGGAAGCCCTGCTTGTCGGCGTCGAGGATGGCCACCAGCGAGACCTCGGGCAGGTCGAGACCCTCGCGCAGCAGGTTGATGCCGACCAGGACGTCGTACTCGCCGGAGCGCAGCTCCCGCAGCAGCTCCACGCGGCGCAGCGTGTCGACGTCACTGTGCAGGTAGCGGACCTGGATGCCCAGTTCGAGGAAGTACTCGGTGAGGTCCTCGGACATCTTCTTGGTGAGGGTGGTGACCAGGACGCGCTCGTCCCGCTCGGTGCGCTTCCTGATCTCGTGCACCAGGTCGTCGATCTGGCCCTCGGTGGGCTTGACCACGACCTCGGGGTCGATGAGACCGGTGGGGCGGATGATCTGCTCCACGAAGCCGTCGGAACGGGAGAGTTCGTACGCGCCGGGGGTGGCGGAGAGATAGACCGCCTGACCGATGCGCTCCTGGAACTCCTCCCACTTCAGCGGGCGGTTGTCCAGCGCGGACGGCAGCCGGAAGCCATGGTCGACGAGGGTGCGCTTGCGGGACGCGTCGCCCTCGTACATCGCGCCGATCTGCGGGACGGTGACGTGCGACTCGTCGATGACCAGCAGGAAGTCCTCGGGGAAGTAGTCGAGGAGGGTGTGCGGCGCGGTGCCGGGGGCGCGGTCGTCCATGTGCATCGAGTAGTTCTCGATGCCGGAGCAGCTGCCGATCTGGCGCATCATCTCCAGGTCGTACGTGGTGCGCATGCGCAGACGCTGGGCCTCCAGCATCTTGCCCTGCTTCTCCATCTCGGCGAGCCGCTCCTCCAGCTCCTTCTCGATGCCGCGGACCGCCTTCTCCATGCGCTCCGGACCGGCGACGTAGTGGCTGGCGGGGAAGACGTACAGCTGCTGGTCCTCGCTGATGATCTCGCCGGTGAGCGGGTGCAGCGTGGAGAGCGCCTCGATCTCGTCGCCGAACATCTCGATCCGGACGGCCAGCTCCTCGTAGACCGGGAAGATCTCGATGGTGTCGCCGCGGACCCGGAAGGTGCCGCGGGCGAAGGCCATGTCGTTGCGTGTGTACTGGATGTCGACGAAGCGGCGCAGGAGCTGGTCGCGGTCGATCTCCTCGCCGACCTTCAGCGGCACCATGCGGTCCACGTACTCCTGCGGCGTACCGAGGCCGTAGATGCAGGAGACGGAGGCGACCACGACGACGTCGCGGCGGGTGAGCAGCGAGTTCGTCGCGGAGTGGCGCAGCCGCTCGACCTCCTCGTTGATCGAGGAGTCCTTCTCGATGTAGGTGTCCGACTGCGGGACGTACGCCTCGGGCTGGTAGTAGTCGTAGTACGAGACGAAGTACTCGACGGCGTTGTTGGGCAGCAGCTCGCGGAACTCGTTCGCCAGCTGGGCGGCGAGCGTCTTGTTCGGCGCCATGACGAGGGTGGGGCGCTGGAGCTTCTCGATCATCCAGGCGGTGGTCGCCGACTTGCCGGTGCCGGTCGCGCCGAGCAGGACGACATCCTTCTCACCTGCGCGAATACGCCGCTCCAGGTCGGCGATGGCCGCCGGCTGGTCACCGCTGGGCTGGTAGGAACTGACGACCTCGAAGGGCGCCACCGTGCGTTCGATGCTTGAAACGGGCCGCATGCATCAACCGTACGACCCGGCACTGACACTCACGTGGTGATCGCCCCGGGTCACCGGCGCCACGAGGCTTCCGCGGCCGGGCGCGGGATGCCGGCCGGGGGCTGCCTCCGCCGGCGCGGGCGGCCGCCGACGAGCCGCGGATCGAACAGCATCACCACGCCCGCCACGATCAGGAAGATCACCGGACCGATCAGCATCGGCGCGAGGACGGGGGTCGACGACTCGCCCCCTCCGGTGCTCGCGGGCCCGTGGAGATGGACGCTGAGCGCCGCCATACCCGTGTAGTGCATGCCGCTGACCGCGAGCCCCATGACCAGGCTCGCGCCGAGACTCGGCAGGAATCCGCGGACCGACACGGCCGCCCAGAGCGCCACCGTCGCCGCCACCACCGCGATCACCACGGAGAGCACGACCGTGAAGGTGTCGTACTGGAGCTGGCCGCGCAATCGCATTCCGGCCATGCCGAGGTAGTGCGTGGTGGCGATCCCGAGGCCGGTTATGGTGCCGCCGGTGACCAGGGCCATGGGGGTGACGCCCCGGTGCCCGACGATGAAGACGCCGACGCCGACCATGACGACGGCGACGCCGAGACCGGCGTACGTCAGGGCCGCGTCGTAACCGATCGCGGTCTCCTTCACCGCGAAACCCGTCATCGCGACGAAGTGCATGGTCCAGATCCCGGAGCCGATGGCGGCCGCGGCGAGCGCGAGCCAGCCGGCCCGCCGGCCGCGCCGCTCGTTCGTGAGGGCTCTCGCGGTGCAGCGCAGTCCCAGCGCGCCGCCGAGGCAGGCCATGAGGTACGCCGCGACCGGGGTGACGAGGCCGTAGCTGAATCCGTCGACAGTGCCAGTGCCCTGCATGCCTTTTGCGCCCTTCAGCTGCCGTCACCAGGTGGAGAAGGCCCCACTCGTGGTACGGAGGCCTGTTTTTGGCGAGAGTAGGCGGCGGCGAGTGATCAGTACACGTTTTCCCGGCAAATTCAGCGGCCGGGAGATGACACGTGGAGCCTGTGTGACGTTTTCGTTCACTTCGTGGCCATCCTCCGCCTGTGCGATGTTGACTATCTGCTGCCACTCTCGGACTGTCTGTGATCGCTCCACGCGAGGAGTCCTTGTGTACGCACGCACCGCCTCGGCCGCCGCGCTCCTGGGCGCCGCCGCACTGCTGCTGCCCGCCCCGGTCACCCGGGCGGTCGGTCCCGACCCCGGCCCCGACGGTCCGGCCGTCATCGCGCACCGGGGCGCGTCCGCGTACGCGCCCGAGAACACGCTGGCGGCGATCGACCTGGCCGACCGGATGGGCTTCGACTGGGTGGAGAACGACGTACAGCGCACCAAGGACGGCGAACTGGTCGTGGTCCACGACGACAGCCTCGCCAG
The DNA here is from genome assembly GCF_014650755.1 of Streptomyces chryseus. Taxonomy (GTDB): domain Bacteria; phylum Actinomycetota; class Actinomycetes; order Streptomycetales; family Streptomycetaceae; genus Streptomyces; species Streptomyces chryseus. Next base: position 214,122 of record NZ_BMVO01000001.1, read on the forward strand.
GACGACCGATGTCGAGCAGCGCTTCCCGGGCCGGTCGCCCTGGAAGATCAAGGACTTCACCGCCGCGGAGATCGCCACGCTGGACGCGGGCAGCTGGTTCGGCCCGAAGTTCGCGGGCGCGCGCGTGCCGACCCTGAGGCAGTACGTGAACCGGGTCGAGCGCAACCACCAGAAGCTGCTCCTGGAGATCAAGAAGCCCGAGCTCTACCCGGGCATCGAGAAGGACACGCTGCGCGTGCTGCGCAGGGCGGGCTGGCTGAGCCTGCACCACGTCAAGCACCGGCTCGTGATCCAGAGCTTCGGCGCGGACAGCGTGAAGGCGGTGCACGAGCAGCGGCCCGACATCACGACCGGTTTCCTCGGCGCGCCCGCGGTGGCCGACCTGCCGAAGTACGCGCGGTTCACGGACCAGATCAATCCGCCGCACACCTCGCTCACGGGCGCGTACACGGCGGCGGTCCACCGGCTGAAGGGCGCGCACGGCAGGCAGCTCAAGGTCAACACGTGGACGGTGAACACCGCGGCGGACGCCGCGCGGGTGGACGACTTCGGCGTGGACGGGATCATCACCAACCATCCCGACATCGTCCGGGACGCGGTCGGCGACTAGCCCCCGGCGGCCGCGGCGGCCGTTGTCAGTGCCCCGCCGTACGGTGGTGCGCATGGACAGCGACGGGCGGTTCGTGGAGTGGGCGGTCATCGGCAGCGGCGACAGCGGCATAGGGCCGCTGCTCCTCGCGGCCACCGACGCGGGCCTGGTGTGCGTGGTCTTCCACGCCGGGCCCGCGGTCCGGGAGAAGGTCCTCGACCAGCTGCGGACACGGCTGGGCGCCGAGGTGAGCGAGGCGCCCGGCTCCCCGAGGCTGGCCGAGCCCGTACGGCAGTTCGCGGCCTACTTCGCCGGCGAGCTCCGTGACTTCGCTCTGCCGCTGGACTGGTCGCTCAGCTCCGGGTTCAACCGGCAGGTCCTGCGTGAGCTGGCGACCGGTGTCCCGTACGGCACGGTCGTCGGGTACGGCGATCTGGCCGGGCGGGTCGGACAGCCCGGAGCGGCGCAGGCGGTCGGCGCGGCCATGGGGTCGAATCCGCTGCCCGTGGTGGTGCCCTGCCACCGCGTGGTGGAGAGTGACGGCGGGCTCGGGGGGTTCGGCGGGGGCCTGGAGACGAAGCGGGCGCTGCTGGCGCTCGAAGGGGTGCTGCCCCAGCCGCTGTTCTGAGACGGGACCCGTCCGGCGCATGTGGCCGGGCGCTCCCGGTTTCGCAGCTGCGTAAGGGCTGGCACACTGCGGCGGTGACTACCACCCCCGCCGTGCGCGAGCCCGGACCCGGCTTCCGGGTCAGCCGTCCGCCGATCCGGGGGGACCTGCTGCCCCGGGGTCCCGAGGAAGGGCGGCACCGGACGGGCCGCCGGATCGCCGCGGCGCTCGCCGCCGACGGGGGAAAGGCGTACACGCGGTGACCACGACCGACAAGGCGGCCGGACAGACGGCCGTGGCGGCCCCCACGCCCGAGGCGTTGCGCGCCCTGCGGCGGCGTACCTCCGTGGTGCTCGTCGTGAGCCAGATCCTCGGTGGGCTCGGCGTGCCCATCGGCATCGCCCTCGCTCCCGTGCTGGCGGTCGAAGTCAGCGGCACCGAGGCGGTCTCGGGGCTCGCGCCGACCGCGTCCGTCGCCGGCACCGCGCTGCTGTCGATCCCGCTGGCCTCCTTGATGACCTCGCGCGGCCGGCGGCCCGGCCTCGTCCTCGCGTACCTGATCGGCGCTCTCGGCGCGGGGCTCGTGGTCGTCGCGGCCGTCGTCGGGAACTTCCCCCTGCTGCTGCTCGGCATGGCGGGATTCGGCGCCGCGTCCTCGGCCAACCTGCAGGCGCGTTTCGCCGCGGCCGACCTGGCCGAGCCCGACCGGCGCGCGCGGGCCATCTCGACGGTCGTCTGGGCCACGACGATCGGCGCGGTCCTCGGCCCGAACATCGCGGCCCCGGCGGGCCGGGCCTTCACCGGCACGTCCATACCCCAGACGGCGGGCCCGTTCCTGTGGGCCGCCGGGATCTTCCTCGTCACGGGTCTGCTCGTCGCCGTACTGCTGCGACCCGATCCGCTCCTCACCGCCCGGGCCCTCGCCCCGGCGGAGTCGCAGTCGGCGGCGAGCCGCTCGCTGCGCGCCGGATTCGCGGCGGTGGCCGCTTCGTCGCGGGCCAGACTCGCCCTGGTGACGGTGGCCGTAAGTCACACCGTGATGGTCTCGATCATGGTGATGACCCCCGTCGACCTGGGTCACCACGGCGCCGATCTCGAACTCGTCGGTCTCGTCATCAGCGGCCACATCGCCGGGATGTACGCGTTCTCACCGGTCATGGGCTGGCTGTCCGACCGGGTCGGCCGTCTCGCGGTCATCGGTCTGGCGGCCGGACTGCTCTGCCTCGCCGCCCTGCTGGCCGGTACGGCGGGCCCCAGCCACGCGCAGACCGCCGCCGGGCTCTTCGTACTCGGCCTCGGCTGGTCGGCGGGCCTCGTGTCGGGCTCCGCCCTGCTCACCGATTCGGTACCGCAGCCGGCCCGCGCCGCCGTCCAGGGGCTGTCGGACCTCACCATGAACACGGCGGCGGGCATCGGCGGCGCGGCCGCCGGCCTCATCGTCGCGCAGGCGGGTTACGGCTGGCTCAACGCGATCGGTGCCTGCCTTCTGCTGCCAATGGCCGCGCTGGCCCTGCTGGCCACCCGGGGCGGGCGGGGCGACAGTGCGGCGGCCGGCGCCGTCGCCCCTGCCGAAGCCGTCACCTCCGCCGAAGCGGTCGCCTCCGCCGGACCCGTCGGTGCCGCGGGACCCGTCGGTGCCGCCGATCTCTCCGGCCCCGCCGGCCGTCCTGACCCGGCCGGCCCCGGCGACCCGGAGGGCACCGGCCGCTAGACCCGTACTTCGCGGGTGACCGTTTCAGGTCTGTGGCCAGCGGGTTTGCGTGATGTCGGTGTCGAGTAGGTCGAGGAGGTGGAGTTGGACGCCACGGTTGATCTGGACGGTTGGCGGGTCGGTGACGTTGCCGATCCGCAGGGTGAGTTCGCCGAGCTGGTAGAGGATCATCCGGCCGGTGGGGCGGACGCGGCGGTTGTCCGGGTAGAGGCCGGGCATGGTCTCGTCGGGGCCGAGCGCGCGTCTAACCTGCCGCTCAATCAGGCAGAAGACGAGCAGGGCCAGGCAGATGACCTGGATCAGCGCGGCGACGCGCCGGTTGTGCTGAACGAAGACCGGTGCCACCGCGAGGGGGCCCTTGAAGTCGTGGTAACGCTGTTCGACGGTGCCCTGGCCCTTGTAATGGATCAGGACGTGGGCCGGGCCGGCTTTCTCGGCCGGGACGCTGGTGATCAGCGCCCACCAGCCGTCGACGGCTGTTTCGGCTCCCAGTACGTCCTGGTCGAAGTGCCAGGTAAGGCTGGGGGTGCCGTGCTCGTCGGCGGTGATGTGCCAGCGCAGGCAGGAGGTGACGCGGCGCTTGGTCGCGATGACGCCGATCCGGGCAACGATCTTCTCTCTGGTCTTGTAGTGCCGTCCGCCCGCCGCGGCGGTGAGCCTGTCGAGGTCTTCGGCGGCTTTGGCCAGTCGTTTGGCCCGGGCAGCCTGCTGGCCGGCCGCGACGGCGGTGGAGTGGACCAGGATCCGGCGCACGGTCAGCGGCGGATCGCTTTTGCGGCGGCCGGTCAGCGTGTGGGTGTCCTCCAGGACCCGGTAGGTCTCCCGTTCCGCCTCGGGTTTCCTCTCGTCCCGCTCAGGCACCCAGTCGACGGGCTCGCCCCGCTGAGGATCCAGGACCGCGTAGACCTCGTCCTTGATCTGCGCGGCTGGGACGGGCGCGACGAACTCCACCCCGGCCTCAAGCAGGGCGGTGATGTTGGAGTAGGACACCAGCTTGGAGTCGGCGACCATCAGGAACTCGCGGGTGCCGGCCATCGCTTTGAGGTCGTTCATCGCGCCGACGACCTGACGGACCTCGGCGGCGGCGCCGTCGAAGACCCGGGAGTGCACGGGGATCCCGCCGTCGGCCGTCACCGCGAGCCCGGTCTGGATCTGCTTCAGGTCCAGCCGCCGGTCCTTGGGATGCCCGTTGCAGGCGATCAGCGGGTACTGCTCGTCCTGGTCCTGGGCGGGGAAGGCGCCGTGGACGGACATGCTGGTCATGTCCCAGTGCAGCCGCGAGACGTCGATCCCGAACTCGGTGATCGCCCGCGCGCCGACGGTGCCGGCGACGACTTCCAGCTTCGGGGCGATCGCGTCCAGCGCACGGGCCAGGCGATCGTCGTTGAGGAGGTCTGGTGTGATGCCGAAGACCTCCTCCACCGCCCAGGTGCGGGCCCAGTCCCCGACGCGCACCAGCGGTGCGGGCGAGGTCAGCCGGTTGGCCACCAGCGCCTCGATGACCTGCCCGTGCGTCAGATGCGCGCTCGCGCCGCCTGGACACACCTCGTCGACGATCCCGGCCACGTCCAGCCGGCGCAGAAACTCGGCAGCGACAGGCAGAGCGCCCAGACGCTTTTCCACCACGGACGTCACCACCACTTCAAGGCGCTGACGCTCAGATCGTGGCCGCGGGGACCGGGAAGTCATCGACACATCCGGACCAACGCCATGCGACCGGCCCGGGACACTCCCGGACCGGTCACACCATACGAATCAACGACCCGCGAAGTACGGGGCTAGAGGCTGATGTGGTACGCCTTGCGCAGCGTCTCGTGCACCGTCCAGGTCGTACGGTCCCCCTCGCGCAGCACGCACGCGTCACCCGGACCGATCTCCAGGGTGTCGCCGCCCTCGACCGCGACCGTGGCGCGCCCGCTGACCACCACGAAGAGTTCGTTGGCCTCGGTGTCGGTCACCACGCCAGGAGTGATCTGCCAGATCCCGCGCAGCTGCTTGCCGTCGGGGGACTCCCACAGCACCTTGCCGGTCACCACCGGTTCGCCGGACACGATCTGGTCCGGGTCGAGCGGCTCCGGCTCCAGGTCGGCGTCCGGGATGTGCACGGCGAAAGAAGGGGGCGTCTGATCGATTGTCGTCATGGCGCGTCACCCTAGCGGGGGCGTCCGCGGTGGCTCACCGAGGGGCGTTGTCAGTGGTGACCCCTGCTCGCGCACGCGGGCCCGGGTCCGGGGCGAGGCACGGACCCGGGCCCGGGCCCGGCCCACACGTCGCGTCCGTGTCACTCGTCGTAGTGGCGGGCCTCGATGATGTTGCCGTCGGGGTCGCGGAAGTAGAAGGAGCGCGGGGACGCGCCGTGGGCTCCGAAACTGTTGTGGGAGTACGGCGACACCGCGACGCCGTTCGCCTCCAGCCGGACGTGCAGGGCTTCGAAGGCCTGCTTGTCCATGGCGATGCAGACGTGGTTGACCGGGTGGCCGGCCGTGCCCCCGGCTCCCGGGATGGCGTCCATGGAGCCCGCCATGGTGAGCGGGGCGAGGTCGAGGAGGGAATCGGCGGAGACCCGCACGGAGGGGAAGGCCGCCTTGCCGTCCGCGTACTCGGCGGTGCGTACTCCGGTCAGACCGACGGTCTTCTCGTAGAACTCCACTGAAGCGAGGGGGTCGTTGACCCACAGTACGACGTGATCGAGATGTGTTCCTGTCATGCGGACAGGCTCCTGGGTGATCGTCGCCGGGCACAAGGGGCGCGCCGCGTGACGTTTGAGGCGCCGCCCGGCGCGCCAGGAATGGGGGCATGTCTGACACCGCCGCACCGCAGATGTCCGGGGAGGTCCGGGAGGCGCTGGAGCAGCGCCGCCCCGTCGTAGCTCTCGAGTCGACGATCATCGCGCACGGTCTGCCGCGCCCACGCAATCTGCGGGTCGCCGAGGAGCTGGAGGAGGTGGTACGTGCCGAGGGGGCCGTTCCCGCCACCATCGCCGTCCTTGACGGCCGGGCCCATATCGGTCTGGACAAGGCGCAGTTGGACAGGGTGGCGGACGACGACTCCGTGCGGAAGCTGGGTCACCGCGATCTCGCGCCGGCGCTGGCGGCGGGTGCGAGCGGGGCGACGACCGTGTCGGCCACGGCGTTCCTGGCCGCGCGGGCGGGTCTGCGCGTCTTCGCCACCGGGGGGCTCGGCGGCGTGCACCGGGAGTGGACCGAGACGCAGGACGAGTCGGCGGATCTGGGGCTGCTGGCGCGGACGCGGATCACGGTGGTGTGCGCGGGGGTCAAGTCGATCCTCGACGTGCCGGCGACGTTGCAGCGGCTGGAGACGCTCGGCGTGGGAGTCCTCGGGTACGGCACGGGGAACTTTCCGGGGTTCTACCTGAGCAGTTCCGGGGAGCCGGTCGACTGGACCGTGCGGACGCCCGACGAGGTGGCGGCGGTCATGCGGGCCCAGGACGCGCTGGCCGGGCCCCCAGCGGCGCTGATCGTCGCGAATCCCGTCCCGGAGGCGGAGCAGCTGGACCCGGCACTGCACGACCGGATACTGGCCGAGGCGCTGGACGCGTGCGGGAAGCGAGGCATCACGGGCCAGGGGGTGACGCCGTTCTTGCTGGACTACCTCGCGCGGGAGACGGAAGGCGCCTCGTTGGAAGCGAACCTGGCGGCGGTCCGGGGGAACGTACGGCTGGCCGCGCGGATCGCCGGCGCGTGGGTGCGGGCGTGAGCGAGGACGAGGGAGGAGCGGGAGGGGGCACGCGTGGGAGTGCGCGCGACGGCGGGGTCGGTGGCGCGGGCGGCGCGCTGCTGGTGGTCGGCGATGTGGTCACCGATGTCGTGGCCCGCCATCGCAAGCCGCTGGCGCGGGCGACCGACACCGCGGCGCGGATCCGGACGCTGCCGGGCGGGGCGGGAGCCAACGCGGCCTGCTGGGCGGCGTACACGGGACTGGCGGACGTACGGCTCCTGGCGCGTGTGGGTGTGGAGGCGGGTGCCTGGCACGAGCAGCACCTGCGGAGGGCGGGTGTGCGTCCGCAGATCGTGCTCGACGGGGAGGCGGCGACAGCGACCGTGATCTCCCTGGTCGACGCTGCCGCCGAGCGTACGTTCCTGACCGACAGCGGCGCCGCCCTGCGGCTCTCCCCCGGCGACTGGTCCTGCGCTCTGCTGGACGGCGTCGGTAATCTGCATCTGTCCGGTTACTTGTTCTTCGCCGGCACGAGCCGGGAGACCGCCGGGCTGGCAGTGCGGGCCGCCCGGGAACGGGGGGTGACGGTGAGCGTGGACCCGGCGTCGGCGGGGTTCATCGCCGAGCTGGGGGTGGACCGCTTCCTGGAGGCGGTGGCCGGGGCGGACGTGCTGCTGCCCAATGAGGACGAGGCCCGCCTGCTCACGGGGCTGCCGGACACCGGGGACGCCGCGGCCAAGTTGAGCCGTCACTTTCCCCTGGTCGCCGTCACCCTGGGCTCGGGAGGAGCGCTGCTCGCGGCCGGCGGGGAGGTGCGCCACCGCGTTCCGGCCGTACCGGCGGAGGCGGTGGACACGACGGGTGCGGGCGACGCGTTCGCGGGCGGCTTCCTCGCGGCGCGCCTCGGCGGTGCGGACGACGCGGGGGCGCTGGCAGCCGGGTGCCGGGCGGGGGCGCGTGCGGTGACCCTGGTCGGCGGGCGGCCACCGCTTCCGTGAGCGGACGCGGGGCGTGGCGGAGAGCACGCGCCCCCCACCTGCGGGAACAAGGGGCCTTAGCGTCGCAGTCCCGTCCACGCGGGGTGGCGTGGGTCGTCGGCCCGTACGACGACATCGGCGGCCTCCCCCGGGCCGGCCTCCTGCTCGTAGCGCGCGAAGGCGGGGAGGGTCCACCGCGCTTCCGGTGCGGTTCTGCGCTCCAACGCCGCCGCTGACAGACGCACGTGCACGGTGAGGTCGAAGGGGAACCAGTGCCGCAGGAGCATCGGGCCGTGCAGCAGCAGCACACCGCCGGGCGGCAGGGGGACGTACGGGCTGCGCGTCGCCCGGTCGGTGGCCGGATCCCACAGGTCGGGCAGCACGCGTCCGCTGCCCCCCGGCTCCAGTGGCGTGAAGACCTCCCGCCACAGGGCACCGGTGTCGAACCAGCCCTCGTAGTAGGAGTGCGGGTCCTGCCTGCCGAACTCGTAGCGCAGCGACGCCGGCCGCAGGAAGTCCTCGGCGGCGACGACGAGGACCGTTCGCCCCCGCAGGCGCAGGGCGTGGGACAGCCGCTCGGCCAGCTCGCCGGTACCGGCGGCAGGTGCGCCGTCGAGGGCGGCTCTGAGCCAGGGCGACGGCCGCTCGTCAGCGCCGGTGAGGTGGTCGGCGAGGGTGGTGGCGAGGCGGTCCCAGGTGATCGCTTCGAACCGCACGGTCAGGCAGAGGGGTCCGGCCGGGCGCCGAGCGCCGCCCCCCGCTCCGCGACCAGGTCCTGGCAGGCGCGCAGGCCCGGCCTCGGCTCGACGCCCGAGGAACGGACGGCGAAGACGGCCTGGACCGATCGCCCCTCGGCCATGAGTTCGTCCACCTTGTCGCGTACGGCGGCGGGGAGCGCGGCCCAGAGATCGGAAGTCATACGACCGACCCTAGCCGCTCGCGCGGCGGCGCCCGCCGGACGAGCCGTTCTGCTCCCCCGACGCGCAGGCCGGTGCTTCGGCGTCGACGGAGAGCGGACTGCCGGCGGGCAGCATGTAGGTCACGTACAGCACGACCGGCTCGGTCCCGAGGTTGCGGCCTATGTGGCGGTGCTTGGCTCCGGACGGCTCGACGAAGGACTGGCCGGCGCTCGTCGTCTCGACGGAGCAGTCGCCGAGCGTCCGCGACAGCGTGCCCTTCTGCACGACGGCGATGAGCTGACCGGGATGGTGGTGCCAGCCGGTCGATCCGCCCGGGGCGATGGTGATGGTGCGGACGACCACATCGGTGACCCCCTCGGCCACCACCTTCATGGTCCCGGAGGAGGTGCCGGTGGCCAGCACCGTTCCGGTCACACCGCTGCCGGGTGTGGCGAGCGCGGCGGACGGTACGACGCCGAGCGCCGCGACGCATCCGCCGAGGACCATTCCCTTGTGCCCCCACCGCCCCTCGCCGCCGCGCACGCGTCGCAGCAATCCCCTGAGCCTCATTCGTCCCCCTCCAACTCCTGGGCAAGGAGGCCGGATTCGACCGGAGAATCCCCTCGCCCGCACCGCCGGATCGGGGCTCACCGTATCCGAGAGTCGATCCACCCCCCAGAGGGTGCGCGCGACCGTCGCGCCGGCGACCGCGCCCGCGTCTCCCGCGCTCCCTGCCGTACGCTGGTGGCGCGAACGCGGCCCTCGGCCGTGCCGGCCGCATGTGGACGGACGCCCCCAGTGACCAGCACCGTCGACCCGTCCTGCCCCACCTGCCGTTTCCCCGTGCACACCCAGTTCGCCTCCCCCGGTCTGATCGAGCGGATCGTGTACGGCGGCCTCGACCCGGCGGCGGACCCGGCGTGGCGGTCCTCCGGTGCGGCGACGGTGGAGGACTACGCCCGGTGGTGCGGGCACCTCTGCGGCATGACCTGCCTGCGCATGGTCCTCGGTCCCGGCGCCCCGTCCCTCTTCGCTCTCCGCGACGGGGCGCTGAAGTACGGGGCGTACACGCGGGATTCGGAAGGTACGATCCGCGGCCTGATCTACGCACCGATGGCGGCGTACGCCGAAGAGGCCCACGCACTGCGCGCCACGGTCCACCGCCACCTGACCGCGCCCGAGATCCTCGGGCTGCTGGACCGGGGCCGGAGTGTCATGGCGTCGGTGCACTACGAGATCCGCAATCCGGACCGCGAGGCTCCGGGCAAGGGCGGGCACCTGGTCCTCATCACGGCGCGTACGCCAGACGGGGTGCACCTGCACAACCCGTCCGGCACGACCGCGGCCACCCGTGCGGCGGACCTGCCGCTGGCCACGTTCGAGCGGTTCTTCGCGGGGCGCGGGGTCTCGTTCCGGAGTACGGAAGCGGGCCCGGGGGCGTAGCCGGCCCCCGGGCCCTGTGGGATGCCGCCATGTGGCACGCCGTCCAGTAAGGGGACCAGGTCAGTCGTGATGTCGCCGTGTCATGCCTTTAGACCACCGCGGACCGAGCTCCACGGGCCGGAATTGAACCGGCATCTCGACGCGCATGGGCCTGGGCCCGGTTGAACCGGCGATCGGCGGCGAATGCTGAGTCTGGAGCAAGAGTCTGAGATTGATCGCGGCCGCATCCGGATCCGGTTGCGCACCGCGGCAGTCACGACGAACTTCAGTTTCAGCTTGCGCTCCTCGCGCACCCCGGCCGCACGATGGCGGCCGGGGAGTCAGTGAGGCTACCCGAACAGGTAGCCGAAGACAGCGTCGCCCACGCGCTGGTCCGTGACCTCGGCGCCGTTCGCCTCTTCCCGCGCGAACTTCACGGCCTGCTGGAGCTTCTCCACCCGTTCGAGCAGTTCGTTCACGCGGCGGGCCGTCAGCGCGCCGGAGAACTTCACGGTCGTCCAGTACCCGACCGGGATGTCCTCGTAGTACACCTCGACCTGCGCCGGGTGCTTGTCGGTCGCCTCCGCCTTCACGTGGTTGCGCGGCACCTTCTTCGTACGAAGCGTCCGTACCGCGTCGGTCTTCCAGTCGTCGGTCGACGGGTCCAGGGTCCACGCCTCGGAGGCGTCCAGCACCGGCAGCTTGCGCACGAAGGCGTTGATGTCGGCCAACTGCTTCTCCAGGAACAGCAGATAGGACACCGGCGCCTCGCTCACCAGCACCCGTCCGTCGACGGTCACGTCGGCGCGCGCGGTGCAGTTGGCCCAGTCCTTGGTGGCGGTCACGTCGAACAGCCGCGTCAGCGACTTCGCGGTCTCGCGCAGCACGTCCCCGGCCCTGACCTGCACCCGCGTGGACTCGGGCGGCAGCTGCTCGCCCTCCTCGTCCTTCGCCTGATACGTACGCGAGATGCCCGCGAGCAGGGCCGGCTTCTGGAGGCTGTGCTGGGCTGCCGTCACGTCCTGCTGCGCCTTGGACTTGACGCCCTTCTCGACTGCGATGATCTGATTGAGTTTCGCCACGTCCGTGACGCTAGCAACATCAACCGTCCGAACTCGAACGATTATTCGCGAGGCCCGTCGCAGAACTGCCGTCGGCACCGCAGGGCCGAGGCGACGGCGGCGAGCGTACGGTGACTGCTCTGGTACTGCCGCTGGGTACGCTCCCCGTATGGACCTGGTGGTGATCGAACCAGAACCTCGCCGGCGCAGGCACTGCGCCGAGTGCCGTCAAGGCCCTCTCCGTTTCCACACCCTCGAGTTCAACGCCGCCATCTGCCTGAACTGCGCGGATCTGGCGCACCTGGTCCACCTCCCCCGGGGCAACGCGGCCCTGACACGCAGGGCGCGTGAGGCGAGTTCGCTGTGGGCGGTCGTCGTCCGCCGCAACCGACGGCGCCGGCGTTACGAACGCCAGGGCCTCCTCGTCGAGGCACCGGCCCTGGCCCGCGCCGAGGCCGCCTGCCTGGCCGACGCGGACGCCCGGGCCCGCCGCCGGGCACGCGACGCGGCCCGCCGCGAGGCCGAGGACGTACGCTTCACCGCCGCCCTGAGCTCCGAGATCCTCCGGCTCTTCCCCGCCTGCCCACCGTCCCGCGCCTCGGCCATCGCCACCCACACCTCCCTGCGCGGCAGCGGCCGCGTGGGCCGCACCGCCGCGGGCCGCGCCCTGGACGCGGGCGCGGTGACGGCGGCGGTGGGAGCCGCGGTACGCCACGAGGACACTCCGTACGACGCGCTGCTGATGGCGGGAGTGCCGCGCCATCGGGCCCGTGCCCAAGTACGTCCGGTTGTGACGGCGTTGCTCGACACCTGGCAGCAGCCAGCCGTGAGCGACGAGCCGCCCGGCAGCGGGCCGGCCGCTCAGTAGCGCACGGGCAGCGCGAGAAGGCCCCGGGCGCGTGTCGAGGGCCTGCGCCGCAGGTCGCTGAGCGGTACGTCGAGCGCCAGCGACGGGAAGCGCTCCAGCAGCACGGCGAGGGCGATCTCCGTCTCCAGCCGGGCCAGTGGCGCGCCCAGGCAGTAGTGGATGCCGTGGCCGAGTGCGAGGTGACCTGCTGTGTCCCGGTCGAGGTCGAGCCGGTCGGGCTCGGGGAAACGGTGCGGATCGCGGTCGGCGGCCGCCAGGGACAGCAGCACGGTCTCCCCGGCGGGAACGGTCGCGCCGCCGATGAGGACGTCCTCGACGGGGAACCGGCGGATGGCCAGCAGCGCGGGCCCGTCGTACCGGGCGAGCTCCTCGACCGCCGCCGGGATCCGGGAGGGCTCGGCGCGGAGCGTCGCGAGTTGCTCGGGGTGGCTGAGCAGGGCGAGGGCCGCGTTGCCGATGAGCTGAACGGTGTTCTCGTACCCGGCGAAGAGGATCAGGAAGGCCAGCGACATCAGCTCGTCCTCGCTGAGCCGGTCGTCACCCTCGTCCCGTACGGCGATCAGCGCGGACAGCAGGTCGTCGCCGGGCTCGGCGCGCTTGTGGGTGAGCAGCCTGCCGAAGAACCGGAGCATGCTTCCGACGGCCTCCTTCGCCCGCCCCGGCCGTGCGGGATCGGGTGCGACCAGTGCGTCCGTCCAGTCCCGGAAGTCCGGCCGGTCCCGGGCGGGTACGCCCAGCAGTTCACAGATGACGGCGATGGGCAGCGGCGCAGCGTAGGCGGCGACGAGATCGGCCCGCCCGTGCGGGGCGATCTCGTCGAGCAGCGCGACGGCGGTACGCCGCACGGGCCCCCGAAGCCTTTCGATACGCCCGGCGGTGAACGCCCGCGTCACGAGGCGCCGGATGCGGGTGTGGTCGGGCGGGTCCATGTTGAGCAGGTTGGCGTCGAGCGCGGGCGGCAACGCGAACCCCTGGTATCCGCCGGGCAGCGCGCGGCGCTTGTCCAGTGAGAGGCGCGGATCGGCGAGTGCCCGTCGCACGTCCTCGTACCGCGTGACGATCCAGGCGGGCCGTCCGTCGGGCCCGGCGATCCGGTGCACCGGCCCGGCTTCGCGCAGGCGCGCGTAGACCCCGTACGGATCGGCCATGATCTCGCTCGTCGGATCGTCGAGGTCTGTGCTGTCGGATGCCGTGGTTGTCATGGCACCACCCTAGGCACGCCCGTGACGGCCGCCGCCACGCCTCTGGGGTCGGCGGGAGCACTCCAACGGCCTTCGCGGGAGCGCTGGTTGCCTCCCTCGTGCGGCAGCCGGGCGCGCCTCCCCCACCACATGCAGGCGTGCGGTGGCGGGCTCCGGGGGTGGTCGACGTCCTCGGCGGTGTTGGCGGGAGGCGCGGAGTCGGTGGCGGCCTCGGGGGGTGAACCGGGGGAGGGCGGCGCAGGCGCGGGGGAAGGTGTACGACCGTGAAGCGGCCGTATCGCTTGGTGCGCATGCGCATGCGCATCGCCTCTCGGATCACGGATCCCGGTGTCCGGCGGGAGTTCAGATATCGAGCAGGGCCGTCAGGGCGCCCACCGGGTCCGCGTCCGGGGTGCCCGTCGGCCACCAGTCGTCGGTGCCGGGGTCCGATTCGTAGGGGTACCAGCGGTCGTCGTGGCCCAGGCGGAGCTGGATGCCGCGTTCCGCGTCGCTCAGACGGTTGCGGTGGGGGCGCAGGCGGGGGAGGTCGGCGGCGGCGAGCGCGGGGCGGGCCCGGTCGAAGGGACCCGCCGGGGGGTCCCAGGGGGTTTCGAGGACGGACAGGCCGGTGAGGCCGCCCTGTTGCCAGGCGGCCACCGCGCGGGCGAGGTCGGTGGGGCCGCGGTCATGTGCCGAGGCCAGGGTGGCGTACAGCTTGCGGGTCGCGGCGGTCAGGCCCGAACCCGGCTGCCCGGCAGCCAGGCGGACCGCGTCCTGCCAGGGGGTGAGCGTGGCGATGGGGTCGGCCCCGGTGGTGAGGAGCGTGTGCGCGCGGGCCGCCGCGTCGGTGACGAGGAGGTCGAGGGACAGCGGGTCCGGGGCTCCCCGGGTGCCCGGGTACGCGCCCGAGGCGTGGCCGGGCTGCGGCGGTACGGGCAGCGGGCCCGGCAGCGGCGGGAGCGTGCGCGGGGTCAGGGCGGTGGTGGCCGGCACGCCGGGGAAGGGCGGCGGCGCGGGCTTCTCCCGGGCGGAGTGGGCGGCGTTGCGGCGGGCCAGGTCGTCGAGGAGCTCGCGCTCGGTCCGGCCCCGCACGAGCAGCAGCACGAAGGGGTCGGCGTCGAGGAGGCGGGCCGTCTCGTAGCAGAGGGCTGCCGCGTGCTTGCAGGGGTGGCCCCGGTCCGGGCACGAGCAGGAGGGGACCAGGTCTCCGGGGGCCGGCAGCAGGTCCACGCCCACCTCGGCCGCGGAATCCACCAGGGAGTGGGGCATGTCCTTGTCGAGCAGGGCCGCCATGTGGGCAGGATCGGCCGCCGCCATGGCGAGGAAACGGTCCCAGTCGTCGTCGGAGAGCGTGCGCAGGCGGATCTCCGTGCGGTACGGGCGCGGGCGGCTACCGCGTACGTACGTGATGATCCGACCCGGCGCCACACTGATCGCGCCGACGTTGCCCCCACTGGCATAGGCATGGCCACGGGCCAGGCGGGCCGCGTCGAGCGAGAGGGCTTCCAGGGCCTGGACCCACGCGTTGCCCCACCAACTGCTGCCGCCGGCACTGTCCCTGTCGCTCATGCCGGCCTCCGCAGTGCGACCAGGTCGGCCAGTTCCCGGTCGGTGAGCTCCGTGAGGGCCGCCTCCCCGCTGCCCAGGATCACGTCCGCCAACGCCCGCTTGGACGCGATCAGTTCGGCGATGCGGTCCTCCACCGTCCCCTCCGCGATCAGCCGGTGCACCTGCACCGGATGGGTCTGGCCGATGCGGTACGCGCGGTCCGTCGCCTGGTCCTCTACCGCCGGGTTCCACCATCGGTCGTAGTGGATGACGTGGGCGGCCCGCGTGAGGTTCAGACCGGTGCCCGCCGCCTTGAGGGAGAGCAGGAAGACGGGGATTTCGGCGGACTGGAAGCGGTCCACCATCTCCTCGCGCAGGGCGATGGGCGTTCCGCCGTGCAGCAGCTGGGACGGGACCGCGCGGGCCTTCAGGTGGTCGGCGAGCAGCCGGGCCATGGTCACGTACTGCGTGAAGATGAGGACGGACCCGCCCTCCGACAGGATCGTGTCGAGAAGTTCGTCGAGCAGTTCCAGCTTGCCGGAACGTCCGGTGAGGCGCCGCGTGTCCTCCTTCAGGTACTGCGCGGGGTGGTTGCAGATCTGCTTGAGGGAGGAGAGGAGCTTCATGACGAGACCTCGGCGCGCGATGCCCTCCGACTCCTCGATCGCCGCCATCGACTCGCGTACGGACGCCTCGTAGAGGGAGGCCTGTTCGCGGGTGAGCGAGACGGGGTGGTCGGTCTCCGTCTTGGGCGGCAGCTCCGGCACGATGCCCGGGTCGGACTTCTTGCGGCGCAGGAGGAAGGGGCGTACGAGACGGGCGAGCCGCTCGGCGGCCTCGTCGTCCTCGCCGCTCTCGACCAGGCGCGCGTGGCGGGCGCGGAAGGACTTGAGCGGGCCGAGCAGCCCCGGGGTGGTCCAGTCGAGGAGCGCCCACAGCTCGGAGAGGTTGTTCTCGACGGGCGTCCCGGTCAGGGCGATGCGCGCGGGGGCCGGGATGGTGCGCAGCGCCTTGGCGGTGGAGGAGTACGGGTTCTTGGCGTGCTGCGCCTCGTCGGCGACGACCATCCCCCAGGTGTGGGCGGCCAGTTCGGGCGCGCTGGTGCGCATGGTGCCGTACGTGGTGAGGATGAAGCCGGCGTCGCCCTCGGTCGTGTCGTCCAGCGCGCGGGCCGCGCCGTGGAAGCGGCGGACGGGGACGCCGGGCGCGAAGCGGGTGATCTCACGCTGCCAGTTGCCGAGGAGGGACGCGGGGCAGACGACGAGCGTGGGAGCGCTGCGGGCGCGGCGCAGGTGCAGGGCGATGACGGTGATCGTCTTGCCGAGGCCCATGTCGTCGGCGAGGCAGCCGCCGAGGCCCAGTGAGGTCATCCGGTCCAGCCACGCCAGGCCGTGCAGCTGGTAGTCGCGCAGGGTGGCGTCGAGCCCCGGTGGCTGGGCGACGAGGGTTCCCGTGCCGGCGGTGAGGCGGTCCCGGAGGGTGGCCAGGGCGCCCACGGGGACGGCTTCGACCTGCTCGCCGTCGACCTCGGCGCTGCCGGTGAGGGCCGCGGCCAGCGCGTCGACGGGCTGCAGCAGGCCCAGTTCCCGCTTGCGCGCCTTGCGTACGAGCGCCGGATCGACCACCACCCACTGGTCACGGAGCCGCACGATCGGGCGGTGCGCCTCCGCGAGCGCGTCCATGTCCGCCTCGCTGAGCGGCTCGCCGCCCACCGCGAGCTGCCAGCTGAAGGCGAAGAGCTCCTGCGCGTCGAAGAAGGGGGTGCCGTCGGTCGCCGACCCGGGCGCGGAGCGTACGACCGCGGTCGCCGTGAGCGTACGGGCCAGCTCCCGGGGCCAGTGGACCTCGACGCCCGCCGCGGCGAGCCGGGCCGCCGCCGGGCCCAACAGCTCGTACAACTCGTCTTCGGAAAGAGGCAGTACGTCGGGGACCGGGCGGTCGAGGAGGCGGCCCAGCGGCTCCCAGACGCGGGCCGCGCGGCGCAGCGCCAGCACCGCGTCGATGCGGGCGCGCGGGCCGAAGCCTTCGCTGCCGCCGCCGGACCAGAGGGCGGCGGCGTCGATGACGTGCGTGGGGTCGGCCAGGCTGTGCACCTGGACCAGCGCGGTGGCGGCCCGGCGCTTCGCGCCGCCGTCGCGGCCCGGCTCGCCGTCGCCCCGGCCTTCGTGCGTTCCTTCGTCCGGCGTCTCGTGCGCCGCGCTGTCGAAGAGCTCGAACGAGGACAGGTCGAGGCGCAGCGACACGCGCACCCCCGCGTCCATGCCGGCCGCGACCTCCGCCGCCCACTCCCGCAGGCCCGGCAGGTGCTGCGCGGCGCGTGCGGCGAAGGGCGCGCCCATCGCGTACGCCGCCGAGGGCGTCCGGGGCAGCGTGTCGACGACCGCGTCGAGGAAGGCCTTCACCAGGGCTTCGGGCTCGGGGAGCTGGAGGGGCGAACGTGCGGGCAGCGGGACGGCGTGCGCCTCGGGGGGCATGGCGGCGGCGATGGCGCGCACTTGCGCGATGTCGTCGGCGTCGAGCGGTCCGGCCCGCCAGGCGTCGTGGTCCGCGGGGGTGAGCCCGGGCAGCAGCCGGCCCCGCGCGGCGAGGTGCAGCGCGTGCAGCGCCGCCGCGCCCCAGCAGCGGGTGGCGGGGTGGGCGGCGGGGTCGTGGCGGGCGCGGGCCAGCAGGGGCAGGGCGTCGGCGAGGGACAGCAGGACGGCGGGCACGGTGCGGCGGCGTACGGCGGTGCCGCCCGCACCCTGGCGGCGTACGACGGTGATCTCCGAGGCGGCGCCGGGCGGCGTCCCGCCCTCGGGATCCCAGAGCGCGATCCTGCCGTCGCGCGGCAGCTCGGCGGGGAGGAAGACCGCGGCGCGGCGTCCCGTGTCCGTCATGCCTGCACCCCCGTCCGCGCTGGTCGCGTGTGGTCTCGGGCGCTCGTGGCGCCAGTGTCCCCGTCCACGTGCGAGTCTACGGGCGGGGTCTGACACTGCCCCCGGTTCGCGCCGCGACGGCCCACCGCCACAGCGCGAACGGTGGCGGGCCGGCCGCCGCCCGGCCCGTCGAGTCCCGTCCGCCGCCCTGCGCTCACGCGACGACCACGAGCAGGGCCGGCAGGACGAGCGGCGGCGCGAAGTTCTCCCCCCTCGGGCACCACGAGTCGGGTCACGACGCTCCGATCATCAGCGCGCCGAGAGCCAAGGCCCGACCATGGAGAGGACGGGGATCGGAATCAGCAGTGCGGTCCATGGGGCACGGCCTTCATCGGTGCGCTTCCGTCCCGCTTCTCGCGTGGCTCGCTCCTCTCGCGTGGCTGGCTACGCCCACCTTCGCGGGGTACAAGTAAACCGAAAGCGGGCATTCCGCAGTCCATGCGAGGGCGATTCGCCATGATCATGCGTACGGGGAGCGAACCCAAGACCGCGCGCAGTGCCCTGCGGCTCAGGCTCTGGCTGAGCTTGTGGGGCTTGCTGTGGACCGTGGGCGGGGCGCTCGCCTTCGCCGCGACCGGGCGCACCGGCTGGGCCGTCGCCTGCGGCTGCCTCGCCGTCGTCGTCGCCGCCGACCTGGTCGTCGTCGTACGCCACCTGCGCCAGGGCCCGCACTACCAGCCCGGCCGCGATGTCCCTCCGTACGATCCGCCGCACCCCTAGCCACCCGCCCGCCCCGGCGCGCCCCTGGACCCGCCCGTTCAGCCCGCGCCGCCGCAGCCGCTCACTTTGGCGCGTCGAATCGCGCCGCCTCCAGATACTCCGGCTTCGGGTCGAGCGCCGCCGCCAGTCTGAAATGCCGCTTCGCCCGATCCGACCGCAAGGCGCGCTCGTAGGTGCGCGCCAGGGCGAAATGAGCGAAGGCGTTGTCGGGCTCCCGCTCCAGCACCAGCTGGAATTCGAGCTCCGCCGAACGCAATTGCGCGGACGCGAAGAAGGCGCGCGCCCGCAGCAGCCGGGCCGCCGTATTCTCCGGGTGGGCGGCGATGACCGAATCCAGGAGCTTCACGGCTCCGCGCGGATCACGCGCGGCCAACAGGTGCTCCGCCGCGCGGTAGTCGATGATGTGGGTCTCCGGGCTGCTTTCGGGCACGCTGGCATCCTTCCGCTCGGCTCATTTCTTTCCAACCGCCCCGGCCGCATGCGCTATTCCGCCAGGAAGCCGGGCCGAGCCGCCGCGCCCCCGCACCGCTCTACCGCCGCACCGCCTGCCCCCACCGCCACCGCCGTACCACCCACTTCAGCCGGACCCGCAGGCCGGCCGGTCAGGAATTCGCGCGCTCGGCCAGTCCCTCCCACACCTTGCGCACCTGCGGTTCCAGCGCCTCCAGCGGCCCGTCGTTGTCGATCACCAGATCGGCGATCGCCAGCCGCTCCTCCCGGCTCGCCTGAGCCGCCATCCTGGCCCGCGCCTCGTCCTCGGTCATCCCGCGCAGCCGTACGAGCCGGTCCAGCTGCGTCGCCGGCGACGCGTCCACCACGACCACCAGGTCGTACAGCGGCGCGAGGGCGTTCTCGGTGAGCAGCGGTACGTCGTGGATCACGACGGCGTCGCCGCCCGCCGCGCCCTCCAGCTCCGCGGATCGCGCGCCCACCAGGGGGTGGACGATCGCGTTCAGCGTCGCCAGACGGGAGGCGTCCGCGAAGACGATCGAGCCGAGTTTCGGCCGGTCCAGGGTCCCGTCGGCCGCGAGCACGTCCTGTCCGAACGCCTCGACCACGGCCGCGAGCCCCGGCGTTGCGGGCTCGACGACCTCCCTCGCGATCTTGTCGGCGTCGATCAGGACGGCCCCGTACGAGACGAGCAGCCGCGACACTTCGCTCTTGCCGGCACCGATTCCGCCGGTCAGGCCCACTTTCAGCATGCGCGGAAGCCTAGACGAGGGGCTGGGAGCGGCCTAGACGTCGCCCTCCCGCTCCGCGAGAAAGCGTTCGAATTCGAGACCGATCTCGTCGGCCGACGGCAGATCGACCGGCTCGGCCACCAGATTGCCCCGCGTCGCCGCGCCGGCCACCGCGTCGTACTGGTGCTCAAGGCCCTGCACCAGCGAGACGAGCTCCTCGTCGCCCTCACCGACCTGCCGGTCGATCTCGTCCTGCGTGCGCCTGGCTTCCGTACGGAGCGAATGCGCGACGCCCGGCAGTACCAGTCCGGTAGCCGCCGTGATCGCCTCCAGGGCGGTCAACGCCGCGTCGGGGTACGACGACCGCGCCACGTAGTGCGGTACGTGAGCGGCGACGCCGAGCACGTCGTGCCCCGACTCCTCCAGCCGGAACTCGATGAGCGACTCGGCGCTGCCGGGCACCTGGGCCTCGTCGAAGGGGCTGCGGTGGCCCGGCATGAGGTCGGTCCTGTTGCCGTGCGGCGTGATGCCGACGGGGCGGGTGTGCGGGACGCCCATGGGGATGCCGTGGAAGTTCACCGAGAGGCGCACACCGAGCCGCTCGACGATCTGCTGTACGGCGAGGGCGAACCGTTCCCATTCGACATCCGGCTCGGGTCCCGAGAGCAGCAGGAACGGCGCTCCGGTCGCGTCCTGGACGAGCCGGACGTCGATCTCGGGCGCCTCGTACTCGGACCACCTGTCGCGCCGGAACGTCAGAAGCGGGCGGCGGGCGCGGTAGTCCACCAGCCTGTCGTGGTCGAACCGTGCCACTACCTGGTGCGGCAGCGTGTCCAGCAGCTTTCCGACGATCTGCTCGCCGGTCTCACCCGCGTCGATGTAGCCGTCGAAGTGGTAGAGCATGACCAGTCCGGCCGATTCCTGCGCGAGCGCCATGTCGACGACGGCGAGGCCCTTCGGCTCCCACTCATACAAATCCTGCGGATCAAGCACGATTACCGCTCCTCCTCGTGTTCACAGGGGAGAACGTGCCGTGGGGCGAGGGCATTCCCGGTCCGCGCGCCTTCCGTGATCATGCGCCGTGCCGCGGGCATGAGTAAGGCCCGCCCCCCAGGGGGAGCGGGCCTTACTTTCAGCCGGTTACCAGCTGGTGGTCAGAGCGTCAGCTCTGGCCGCCCGCCAGCTTCTCGCGCAGCGCGGCCAGGGCCTCGTCCGACGCCAGGGCGCCGGAGTTGTCCGCCGACTCCGAGGAGTAGGAGCCGCCACCGCTGCCGCCGGAGGCAGCCGGGGCGCCGGCGGCCGGGGCGGCAGCGCCCTCGGCAGCAGCGGCCTCGTCGGCCTCGCGGGACTTGATGACCTGGGCCTGGTGCTGCTCGAAGCGCTGCTGCGCCTCGGCGTACTGGCCCTCCCACGCCTCGCGCTGGGTCTCGAAGCCCTCGAGCCAGTCGTTGGTCTCGGGGTCGAAGCCCTCGGGGTAGATGTAGTTGCCCTGGTCGTCGTACGACGCGGCCATGCCGTACAGCGTCGGGTCGAACTCGACCGAGGCCGGGTCGGAACCGAAGGACTCGTTGGCCTGCTTCAGCGAGAGGCTGATGCGACGACGCTCGAGGTCGATGTCGATGACCTTGACGAAGATCTCGTCGTTGACCTGGACGACCTGCTCCGGGATCTCCACGTGGCGCTCGGCCAGCTCGGAGATGTGGACCAGACCCTCGATGCCCTCGTCGACGCGGACGAACGCACCGAACGGAACGAGCTTCGTGACCTTACCGGGAACAACCTGCCCGATCTGGTGCGTACGGGCGAACTGCTGCCACGGGTCTTCCTGCGTCGCCTTGAGCGACAGCGAGACGCGCTCGCGGTCCATGTCGACGTCGAGGACCTCGACGGTGACTTCCTGGCCGACCTCGACAACCTCGGAGGGGTGGTCGATGTGCTTCCAGGAGAGCTCGGAGACGTGCACGAGACCGTCGACGCCGCCGAGGTCCACGAACGCACCGAAGTTGACGATCGAGGAAACGACGCCGGAGCGGACCTGGCCCTTCTGCAGGGTCGTGAGGAAGGTCTGACGGACCTCGCTCTGGGTCTGCTCGAGCCAGGCACGGCGGGACAGGACCACGTTGTTGCGGTTCTTGTCCAGCTCGATGATCTTGGCCTCGAGCTCCTTGCCCACGTAGGGCTGGAGGTCGCGGACACGGCGCATCTCGACGAGGGAAGCCGGCAGGAAGCCACGGAGGCCGATGTCGAGGATGAGACCACCCTTGACCACCTCGATGACGGTGCCGGTGACGATGCCGTCCTCTTCCTTGATCTTCTCGATCGTGCCCCAGGCGCGCTCGTACTGTGCGCGCTTCTTGGACAGGATGAGGCGACCTTCCTTGTCCTCCTTCTGGAGAACAAGGGCTTCGATCTCGTCGCCGACCTTGACGACCTCATTGGGGTCGACGTCGTGCTTGATCGAGAGCTCGCGGGAAGGGATGACGCCTTCGGTCTTGTAACCGATGTCGAGAAGAACCTCGTCCCGGTCGACCTTCACGATGACGCCGTCAACGATGTCGCCGTCGTTGAAGTACTTGATCGTCTCGTCGATCGCGGCGAGGAATGCTTCCTCGTCACCGATGTCGTTGACCGCTACCTGCGGGGTGGTGGTGGCGGTGGTCTCGGTGCTGCTCGTCATGTGGGTAAGGGCTCCGGTACGGACAGTAAGTCGTAGGTACAGCTACGCCGGGAGCCCGTATCGGCACCTGCTGAAGCCGAGCAGCCTAGGAGGCGCGATTCCGGGGAACGGAAGCGCCTCGACAACCGAGGGGACATACAACCGGTGCAAGCGCAGCCTGCTCTGTCTGAGGTGCGCAGGCTCGCAGCGCAACTTGTAGCATACGGGGGCAGCCGGGCAGGGTCAATGCGCGAAGGCGCACACCCGGGGCGGAACCTCGCATACCCGGCACAATCAAAGTTCGGCGAGGCCACAACGGCCGCGCCGCACGCTGCGACCACAGGTTCGAGCGGAGCCTACGCAGACGAGACAGACGGGCGCAATGAGCCAGAGCAAAGACACCAGCGGCCCTGAGGAAGCGTTCGAGGCCCTCGACAGCTGGGTCCCGGACGACGGGTCCGGCGGGGACGATGGCGAGGCGACCCGCCGCGAAGCCGGCGAGGCGGAGAGCAGCAGGGCGAGCCGCGGGTGGTGGGACCGGAACGCGGACGAGTACCAGAGCGAGCACGGAGCGTTCCTCGGTGACGACCGTTTCGTGTGGGGCCCGGAGGGACTGGACGAGGCGGAGGCCGGCCTGCTGGGCACGGCGCAGTCCCTGAAGGGGCTCGACGTTCTGGAGATCGGCGCGGGCGCCGCGCAGTGCTCGCGCTGGCTCGCCGCGCAGGGCGCGCGTCCGGTCGCCCTGGACCTCTCGCACCGGCAGCTCCAGCACGCGCTGCGCATCGGGGGTGACGTCCCCCTGGTCCAGGCCGACGCGGGAACGCTCCCCTTCAAGGACGCGTCCTTCGACCTCGCGTGCTCGGCGTACGGAGCGGTGCCGTTCGTCGCCGATCCGGCGGAGGTCTTCCGCGAGGTACGGCGTGTCCTTCGGCCCGGCGGGCGCTGGGTCTTCTCCGTCACGCATCCCGTCCGCTGGGCCTTCCCCGACGAGCCCGGCCCCGAGGGACTGTCCGTCGCCGCCTCCTATTTCGACCGCACCCCCTACGTCGAACAGGACGAGCGGGGGAACGCGGTCTACGTGGAGCACCACAGGACGATCGGCGACCGCGTACGGGACGTGGTGGCCGGGGGCTTTCGCCTGGTCGACCTCGTCGAGCCGGAGTGGCCCTCCTGGAACACGCAGGAGTGGGGCGGCTGGTCCCCGTTGCGCGGCAATCTGATCCCGGGAACGGCGATTTTCGTCTGCGTACGGGACTAGGGGCGTGATCCGCGCCGACGCCCTCGGGCAGCTTCCCGTACGTACCGCCGTGCCCGCCCTGGAGCGGGCTCTGGACGCGCACGGGAGCGCCGTGCTGTGCGCGCCGCCGGGGACGGGCAAGACGACGCTGGTGCCCCTCGTGCTGGCCGGGCTGCTCGACGAGGGGCGGCCCGTGCGCAGAGTGGTCGTCGCGGAGCCGCGGCGCATCGCCGCGCGGGCCGCGGCCCGGCGCATGGCGTGGCTGCTGGGCGAGCGCGTCGGGGAGCGCGTGGGCTTCACCGTGCGCGGGGAGCGCGTGGTGGGGCGCGACACGGTGGTGGAGGTGGTGACCACCGGCGTGCTGCTCCAGCGTCTGCAGCGGGACCAGGAGCTCGCCGGCGTCGACGTGGTCGTCCTCGACGAGTGCCACGAGCGGCACCTGGACGCGGACACCGTCGCCGCGTTCCTCCTCGACGTACGGTCCGCCCTCCGGCCGGAGCTGCGGCTCCTCGCCGCCTCGGCCACGACGGACGCCGAGGGGTGGGCGCGGCTGCTGGGCGACGCGCCGGTGATCGAGGCCGAGGGCGTCTCGCACCCCGTGGAGACGGTCTGGGCGCCGCCCGCCGGCCCGGTGCGGCCGCCGCACGGCATGCGCGTCGATCCGGCCCTGCTGACGCATGTGGCGTCCGTGGTGCGCAGGGCGCTCGCCGAGCGGGAGGGCGATGTGCTGTGCTTCCTGCCGGGCGTGGGCGAGATCGCCCGCGTGGCGGGGCAGTTGTCCGCAGTGGGCGCCGAGGTGCTCCAGGTGCACGGGCGGGCGCCGGCGGCGGTGCAGGACGCGGTGCTGGCGGGCTCGGCCGGTGGGCGCAGGGTGGTCCTGGCGACGTCGGTCGCGGAGTCGAGCCTGACCGTGCCGGGGGTACGGGTCGTGGTGGACTGCGGGCTCGCGCGTGAGCCCCGTACCGACCATGCCCGGGGGCTGAGCGCGCTGACGACCGTACGAGCCTCGCAGGCGGCCTCCCGGCAGCGGGCTGGGCGGGCCGGCCGGGA
Source organism: Streptomyces chryseus (assembly GCF_014650755.1). GTDB lineage: Bacteria > Actinomycetota > Actinomycetes > Streptomycetales > Streptomycetaceae > Streptomyces > Streptomyces chryseus. The sequence continues at coordinate 238,422 of NZ_BMVO01000001.1, forward strand.
GGCGCCCGGCGCGGTCTACCGGTGCTGGGATCCGGCCGAGGACGTACGGCTGCCGCGCTTCCCCTCCCCCGAGATCAGGGTCGCGGACCTGACGGCGTTCGCCCTCCAGGCGGCGTGCTGGGGCGACCCCGACGCGAGCGGTCTCGCTCTGCTGGATCCGCCGCCGGCCGGTGCGATGGCGGCGGCCCGTACGGTCCTGACGGCGATCGGGGCCGTCCACGCGTCCGGCCGGCCGACGGAGCGGGGCGCACGGATGGCGCGCCTCGGCCTGCACCCGCGGCTCGCGCGGGCGCTCCTGGACGGCGCGCGCGAGGTCGGCACCCGCCGCGCGGCGGAGGTGGTCGCCCTGCTGAGCGAGGAACCTCCGAGGGAGTACGGCGACGACCTGGCCGCGGCCTGGCGCGCGGCCCGTCGCGGGAACGACGCGTACGGAGCGCGCTGGCGCCAGGAGGCGCGGCGCCTGGCGTCGGCCGCGGGCGCGTCGGGCAGCGAGGGCGCCGGGGGCGGCGACGACGCCGTCGCGGGGCTGGTGGCCGCCTTCGCGTTCCCCGAGCGGGTCGCGAGGCGCCGCGCGGAGGGCACCTTCCTCATGGCGTCCGGCACCGGGGCGGAACTCGCCGACGGGTCGCGGCTGCGCAGTGCGCCGTGGCTGGCGGTCGCGGTCGCCGACCGCCCCGTCCACACGGCCTCCGCGCGCGTGCGCCTCGCCGCGGTCATCGACGAGGACACCGCGCGCCTGGCCGCAGAGCACCTGCTCGTCGCGGGTGAGGAGGTGCGCTGGGAGGGCGGGGACGTCGTCGCGCGGCACGTGCGGCGCCTCGGCGCGGTCGAGCTGACCGTACGGACGCTCACGAAGCCGGATCCACGACGTGTACGGGAAGCGCTGCTCGACGGTCTGCGGCGCGAGGGCCTCGGGCTGCTCCGCTGGACGCGTGACGCGCGGGCCCTGCGGGAGCGCCTCGCCTTCCTGCACCGGGTACTGGGCTCGCCCTGGCCCGACGTGTCCGACGCGGCGCTGACGGACCGTACCGACGCGTGGCTCGAGCCGGAACTCTCCCGGGCCCGCAGGCGGGCCGACCTCGGCCGGATCGAGGCGGGCCAGGCGCTGAACCGGCTGCTCCCGTGGGCGACCGGTGAGGCGGCGCGGCTGGCGGAGCTGGCGCCGGAGCGGATCGAGGTGCCGAGCGGGTCACGGGTCCGGGTGGAGTACGGCGGGGAGCAGCCCGTACTGGCGGTGAAGCTCCAGGAGATGTTCGGGCTGGCCGAGACGCCGCGCGTGGCCGGGGTGCCGGTGCTGGTGCACCTGCTGTCCCCGGCGGGGCGGCCGGCTGCCGTCACCGCCGATCTGGCGTCCTTCTGGCGTGACGGGTACCGGGGAGTGCGGGCGGAGCTGCGCGGCCGCTACCCGAAGCACCCGTGGCCGCAGGATCCGGCGGCGGCCGCCGCGACGAAGTACACGAAGGCGCGTCTCGAACGGGGCTGAGGAGGGCGGCCGTTCCGTCAGGCGCTGACGGGCTCCGGTCGCGGTGCCGCGTCCTCGGCGGGGTCCCCGGGTCCGCGTCCTCGCGCCTCCAGGTACAGGGCCAGCGCGAGCAGGGAGCCGCCGAGGATCAGGAAGCCCCAGGGGAGGTACGAGGTGAGCATGAGCACCGCGGTGCGGTTCGTCTTCACCAGCTCGACGGTGGAGTCGATGTAGTCCTCGCGCATCTTCACGTGACCGGCGAAAGCGGTGACCTTGTCGCGGCCGCCCAGGAGGCTGCCGCCGCGCAGTTCCTCCCGGTGGATCTCCTCGCCGTTCACGGGAGCGCCCGTGACGGGGTCGACCCAGAACATCCGACGGGTGGTGTACCAGCGGGTCGTACCGGTCTGCTGTTCCAGCTTCGTCGCGTCGATCCCCGGCATGGGCATCTTCCTGGGGTACTTCACCTTGGTCCACGGGACGGTCTGCTCGAAGTAGTAGACGTCCATGCCGCGGAACGTCCGTTCGCCCTCGTAGTGGATGGGTGCGGAGGTGCGGGTCTGCGCGTCGAAGTACGCGTAGTCGCGCTTCTCCGTGAGGAAGGGCCACTTGAACTCGATGCCCTCGCGTCTGACGGGGTCGCCGTCGACCATCTCCCCGGTGGCGTGCACGGGGTCCTGGCTGTGGGCGTCGAAGATGTAGCGCTCGGGAATGGCCGAGACCATCTTGCCGTCGGGACCCTGGACGTACGAGAGGGAGTCCCAGACGACCACGTCGCGGCCGGCGCTCCGCTCGATCTTCTCGGACTCCTCGACGTTGCCCTTGAGGGTCTGGACGATGGTGACCTTGTCGACCTTCTTCGCCTTCATGGAGCCGTACTCCAGGAGCGTCGCGGGTTTCGCCTCCAGCACCATCTCCTGGTACTGGCCGGCCGGGATCTTGGCGAGGCGCGGGAAGGCGTACCAGCGCAGGAGCGGCGACAGGGCGGTGAAGAAGACGGCGAGGGCGAGCAGGACCAGGCTGGCTTTACGGCGCACGGCGGGAGCCCCTCTACTTCTTCGGCCCGGGAACGGTCGTCAGCAGGGGCTTGGGCGAGGTCTCCCCCGGCGGCGAGCCGACGGCCGTGAGGGCGAGGACGAGCGCGAGGGCGGCGGCCAGCCCGACGGCGGCGGCGACGAGAGCACGCATGCCCGGCCTCCCAGGATCTGATGCTGCATCAGGTGGTGGGGAGGGGCACCGTAGCAATGAGGCCGTGAGATGAGAACACGTCGGACCGGTCCGCCACCGGCGCACATGCCGCTGCCCCGGCCGGAACGGTGTCCGGGCGGGGCAGCGGCGACGGGTCCTGGGATACGGCCCCTTACGCGGTGGGCGTGGCGGGGGACGGCGCCGAGGGGGTGGTGGACGGCTCGGCGGGCGGCGCGGTGGTGGCCGCCGTGACGGTCAGTTCGACGACGAGGACCACGCCGTCGGCGGTCGTCAGCCGCAGCTTGTACGTTCCCGCGTTGCCGTCCGTGTGGATCACGGGAAGCTTCAGCAGGCCGTCGGCGCCGGTCTTGAGAGCGGTCAGGGTACGGACCGCCTTGCCGTCGGCGTCCTCGAAGTACGGGCCCTTGTCGTTCTGGACGGGCTTGTCGGCGTCGCCCGTGATCATCGTCGCGGTCACGCCGACACCTGCCGCCGCTTTGCCCTTGTACGTCGCCTTCACCTCGACGGCGTCGGCGAACGAGCCGCCGGCCTGGGCCGTCAGCTCCTTGTCCGACGTACGGACCAGCGCGTCGGACCGCGGCGCGGGCGCCGGCTTGGCCTTGACGGTGGCGGCGAAGTCGGCGGTGGGCGCGGCGGCGCCGAGCGCCTTGGCGTGCACCACGAAGCTGCCGGGGCGGCCGCCCGCGCCGAGCACCGGGGCGGTGGCGATGCCGTCGACGCCGGTGGTGACGACGGCGCGGGTCGCGGCGCCCGGGAAGCGCGCCGCCGTGTCGCCGACGATCTGGAACTGGACCTTGGCGCCCGGCACGGCCTTGCCCGCGGCGGTCTTGGCGCGTACCCGCAGCCGGTCGGAGAACCTCTCCCCCTCGGTCGCGGTCACGCTCGCGCTGCCGAGCCGCTCCAGGGCGGCGACGGGCGCCGGGGCGGGGTCGGTGGGCGGCTTGGCGGGCGGAGGCGTCGTGGGCGGCTTGGCCGGGGGCGTCGTCGGCGGCTTGGCCGGGGGGGTGGTGTCGTCGTCCGGCTTGCCGGACCCGGGCTTGCCCGGGGTCGACGGCCCGCTCGACGGCGGGGTCGTGGCGCCGCGACCACCGGGGCGGTCGCCGGCGCTGCCGCCGACGTGGCTGTCCGGGCCGGTGGTGACGGGCAGTACTCCGGTCCCGTCCGGCACCTCGTGGTTGCCGCGCCGGTAGTAGTCGAACCACGACATGACCGTCCGCAGGTACTCGCGCGAGCGGTTGTAGCCGAGGATCGCCTGGTCGAGGTCGTCCTGCTGGGAGAGGTCGCGGTCGTGGGCACAGAGGTAGCGCCCCGCGGCGAGCGCGGCGTCGTAGATGTTGTTCGGGTCCTTGCGGCCGTCGGCGTTGCCGTCCTGGCCCCAGGTCGCCCAGGTGGACGGGATGAACTGCATCGGGCCGACCGCGCGGTCGTGCGTCGCGTCGCCGTCGTACGCGCCGTCGTCGGTGTCGGAGATGTTGGCGAAGCCGACGCCGTTGAGCTGCGGGCCGAGGATGGGCGTCAGCGTCGTGCCGTTGGCGTTGACCCGCCCGCCGCGCGCCTGGCCCGACTCCACCTTGCCGATGGCGGCGAGCAGCTGCCACGGGAGACGGCAGCCGGGCTGCGAGGCCCTGACGGTGTTCTCCGCCCGCTTGTAGGCGGCCAGGACGGTGGCGGGTATGCCGGCCTCCGCCGGACCGGCCACCACGGGGAGGTCGATCGAAGTGCCCGGCGTGTTCGGCCGGTTGGGCGTGTTCAGTGGCGGAAGGTCCGTGAAGTACGGCGAGTTGCCCGTCACCGCGGTGCCGGGCGGGTCGGTCGCCTCCGCGGCTCTCTCGCCGCCGGGCAAGGACGTGCTGCCCGGCGCCTCGGAGGCCGAGAGTGCTGCTACGACGAGCGCTGCCACCGTGGTGGCCGTTGCCCCTTTGCGCAGCCTGCGACCGAATTGTGCTGCCATACGTCTGGCCCCTCCCGTCAACGGCTGTCCGCGCTCCCCAGCGCCAGGACTCAGGCGACACTACGACAACTCACGACGGTGGGACACCGGCCGCTGTCGTCTTATTGCCGCTTGTTCACCGAAATTCAACTCGGAACCATGGGCGGCATACTGATCGTCACTGAACAGAAGCGGTCCAAGGGGGACTTTTGCCGTTCACACTGAGCCACGCGGCGGCGGTGCTGCCAGGCATACGACGCGACGGTACCGCGCGCGGGCCACTGCTCGCATCGGCCCTCGTAGCCGGGTCGTTCGCGCCCGACATGACCTACTTCGCGGCCACCGCCGCACCGGCGGCGATGCGTTTCGGGGACGTCACCCACTCCCTGCCGGGCCTGGTCACGGCCGACGTGCTGATCACGGCGGTGCTCGTCGGCCTGTGGCTGCTGATGCGTGAGCCCCTGCTGGCGCTCGTGCCACGGCGCAGACAGGCCCGTGTCCACGGCTTCGTACGCGGCCAGGACTGGCGGGGGACACAACTGGCGTCACTGGCGTGGCGGTTCTTCCTCTCGGCCGTCATCGGCAGCTGCACGCACGTCTTCTGGGACAGCTTCACCCATCTCGACCGGTGGGGCATGCGGGCCTTCCCGCTGCTCGGTGAGGTCGTCGCGGGCTTCCCGATGTACCTGTACGCGCAGTACGGCGGCTCGGCCGTGGCCCTCGCGGTGATCGTGTGGTTCATGGTCTCGGCGCTCCGGCGCCGGCCGGACGGGCCCGCCCCCGCTTCCGTACCGCAGCTGGGCGCGCGCGGGAGGTGGGCTGCCGGGGGGCTGCTCGCGCTGTGCGTGCTCTTCGGCGTCGTACACCGGTGCGTACGGTGGTACGCCGCCCAGACCGTGACGCTGAAGCCGCTCGACTTCGTCCCGACCGCGTGCTTCGGCGCCGGCGCGGGGCTGGCCGTCGGGCTCGTCCTGTACGCCGCGGCAGTGCGGCTGTGGCTGCGCCGCGCGCCGCGGCCGGGCGCCACGGCCGGCGCGGCCGACGGCGGCGCGACCGACGGCCTCTCCGACGCCCACCCCAGCGGCGGCTCCCGGTCGCCGGACGAACCGCACCTGCCCGTGCGGGCAGGGCGGTTCAGCCGGTCCGGCCACTGACGGGGCTCCCTTCGGGAGCGGCCACCCGGGTCAGTGCGCGGCGGACTCCCAGTCCGTTCCGACACCGACCGACACGTCGAGCGGGGCGCGCAGGCTGACGGCGCCCGCCATCTCGCGGCGGACGATCTCCTCCACCCGCTCCCGCTCTCCCGGCGCCAGCTCCAGGACGATTTCGTCGTGCACCTGGAGCAGCATCCGGGTGTTCAGGCCCGCCTCGGTCAGCGCCCGGTCGACGTTCAGCATGGCGACCTTCACGATGTCGGCCGCCGTGCCCTGGATCGGGGCGTTCAGCGCCATCCGCTCGGCCGCCTCACGGCGCTGACGGTTGTCGCTGTTGAGGTCCGGGAGGTAGCGGCGGCGGCCGAGCATGGTCGCCGTGTACCCGGTGGCCCGCGCCTCGTCGACGGCGCGCCGCAGGTAGTCGCGCACCCCGCCGAACCGCTCGAAGTACGTGTCCATCAGGACCCGCGCCTCGCCCGCCTCGATGTTCAGCTGCTGCGAGAGGCCGAACGCGGACAGACCGTAGGCCAGGCCGTACGACATGGCCTTGATCTTGCGGCGCATCTCCGCGTCGACCGCGGACCGCTCCACGCCGAAGACCTGGGAGGCGACGGTGGTGTGCAGGTCCTCGCCCGAGGTGAACGCCTCGATCAGGCCCTCGTCCTCCGACAGGTGCGCCATGACGCGCAGCTCGATCTGGCTGTAGTCCGCGGTCATCAGGGACTCGAAGCCCTCACCGACGACGAACCCGCGGCGGATGGCGCGGCCCTCGTCCGTACGCACCGGCACGTTCTGGAGGTTCGGGTCGGTGGACGACAGGCGGCCGGTCGCCGCGACGGTCTGACTGAAGGTGGTGTGGATACGGCCGTCACCGGCGATCGTCTTGATCAGCCCTTCGACCGTCGACCGCAGCCGCGCCTGCTCCCGGTGGCGCAGCATGATCACCGGCAGCTCGTGCTCGGTCTGGGCCGCCAGCCACGCCAGCGCGTCCGCGTCCGTCGTGTAGCCGGTCTTGGTCTTCTTCGTCTTGGGGAGGTTCAGCTCTCCGAAGAAGACCTCCTGGAGCTGCTTGGGCGAGCCGAGGTTGAACTCGTGGCCCACCGAGGCGTGCGCCTCTTTCACGGCCTGCTGCACCGCGCCGGCGAACTGCTGCTCCATCGCCTCCAGATGGGCGCGGTCGGCCGAGATGCCGTACCGCTCCAGCCGGGCCAGCAGCAGGGACGTGGGCAGTTCCACCTCGTGCAGCAGCTCGGTCGCGCCCACCTCCCGCAGCTTCACGCCGAACGCGTCGCCCAGGTCGAGGACCGCGCGGGCCTGGGCCATGAGGGCGTCGGCCTCGGCCTGGTCGTCCTCGTCGGAGCCGAAGGCCAGCTGTCCGTCGGCGGCGGCCGGGGCCAGCTCGCGGTGGAGGTACTCGACGGACAGGGCGTCCAGCGCGAAGGACCGGCGGCCGGGCTTGACCAGATAGGCGGCCAGCGCGGTGTCCATCGTGATGCCCTCGATGCGCCACCCGTGCTCGGGGAAGACCCGCAGCGCGTCCTTGGCGTTGTGCATGACCTTCGGCCGGGCCGGATCGGCGAGCCAAGCCGTGAAGGCCCGCTCGTCGGCCTCGTCCAGCTCGGTCGTGTCGAACCAGGCCGCCTTGCCGTCGGCCGCCGCCAGGGCGACCTCGCTGACGTTCCCGACGCCCAGGGCCCAGGTCGCCACGGTGGACACGCCGAGCGGCTGCCCGCCGTGCTGCTCGAGCCAGGCCCCCACCTCGCCGGCGCGCAGCACGGAGCCGTCCAGCTCCACCCCGGCGTCCGGGGCCGGCGCCTCTTCCTCCTCCGCGCCCGGGTCGACGGCGAGCAGCCGCTCGCGCAGGCTCGGGTTGCGGATCTCCAGGACCTCCAGGAACCCCTTCAGCGCGGCCCTGTCGTACGGCGCGCGCTCCAGGTCCGCCACGGCCTTGGGGAGCCCCACGTCACGCACCAGCTCGGTCAGGTGACGGTTGAGCTTGACGGACTCCAGGTGGTCGCGCAGGGCCTGTCCGACCTTGCCCTTGACCTCCTCGGCGCGCTCGACCAGCTCGGCGAACGAACCGAACTGGTTGATCCACTTCGTGGCGGTCTTCTCACCGACACCGGGGATGCCCGGGAGGTTGTCCGACGGGTCGCCGCGCAGGGCGGCGAAGTCCGGGTACTGCGACGGGGTGAGCCCGTACTTCTCCTGGACCTTCTCCGGGGTGAACCGGGTCAGCTCGGAGACGCCCTTGGTCGGGTACAGCACGGTCACGTGGTCGGAGACCAGCTGGAAGGAGTCCCGGTCTCCGGTGACGATCAGCACGTCGAAGCCGGCGGCCTCCGCCTGGGTGGCGAGGGTGGCGATGATGTCGTCGGCCTCGAACCCGTCCACGGCGAACCGCTCGGCGTTCATGGTGTCCAGCAGCTCGCCGATCAGCTCCACCTGCCCCTTGAACTCGTCGGGCGTCTTCGAGCGGTTCGCCTTGTACTCCGGGAAGTCGGCCGAGCGCCACGTCTTGCGCGACACGTCGAAGGCCACCGCGAAATGCGTGGGCGCCTCGTCGCGGAGCGTGTTCGCCAGCATCGACGCGAAGCCGTAGACGGCATTCGTCGGCTGACCGCTCGCGGTCGTGAAGTTCTCCGCGGGCAGCGCGAAGAACGCTCGGTACGCCAGGGAGTGCCCGTCCATGAGGAGCAGGCGCGGACGGTTTTCTGCGGTCTTCTTCGATGCTGTCTCTGACACGCCCACGATCCTAGGCCGCACCACTGACAATCCGGCCCGCGGCGTCGCACTGTCAGTGCCGCGTGACAGGATCGGAGACGTACGTGACACAGAACGCACGCTCAAAGGGGAGCGCCATGGCTGCCAAGCCGCCCGCAGGTGACCCGGTCCAGGACGCGCCGCAGGTCGCGGCCCCCCAGCACGCCGCGGCAGGGCTCCCGGCCATCGGGCACACGCTGAAGATGGCGCAGCAGCAGATGGGCGTGCGCCGCACCGCGCGGACCCTCCTCAAGGTCAACCAGAAGGACGGCTTCGACTGCCCCGGCTGCGCCTGGCCGGAAGAGGACAAGCGGCACACCGCGGAGTTCTGCGAGAACGGCGCGAAGGCCGTCGCCGAGGAGGCGACCCTGCGCCGCGTCACCCCCGACTTCTTCGCCGCCCACCCCGTGGCCGACCTCGCCACGCGCAGCGGGTACTGGCTGGGGCAGCAGGGCCGTATCACCCAGCCGATGTACCTGGCCGAGGGCGCCGACCGGTACGACGCGGTGACCTGGGAGCGGGCCTTCGAGATCATGGCGGAGGAGCTGAAGGCGCTCGGCTCCCCCGACGAGGCCGTCTTCTACACCTCGGGCCGCACCAGCAACGAGGCGGCGTTCCTGCTCCAGCTCTTCGCCCGCGAGTTCGGCACCAACAACCTGCCCGACTGCTCCAACATGTGCCACGAGTCCTCGGGCTCCGCCCTGACACAGACCATCGGCATCGGCAAGGGCAGCGTCTCGCTCGAAGACCTGCACCAGGCCGACCTGATCGTCGTCGCCGGCCAGAACCCGGGCACCAACCACCCGCGGATGCTCACCGCCCTGGAGAAGGCCAAGGCCGCGGGCGCGAAGATCATCTCGGTGAACCCGCTGCCCGAGGCCGGTCTCGAACGCTTCAAGAACCCGCAGACCCCCCAGGGCATGATCAAGGGCTCCGCCCTCACCGACCTGTTCCTCCAGATCCGCCTCGGCGGCGACCAGGCCCTCTTCCGTCTGCTCAACAAGCTGATCATCGAGACGGACGGCGCCGTCGACGAGGACTTCGTCCGGGACCACACCCACGGCTTCGACGACTTCGCCGCCGCGGCGCGCGACGCCGACTGGGACGAGACGCTCGCCGCCACCGGCCTGGAGCGCGCCAGGATCGAGCAGGCCCTCGCCATGGTCCTCGCTTCGAAGCGCACGATCGTGTGCTGGGCCATGGGTCTGACCCAGCACAAGCACGCGGTGCCGACCATCCGCGAAGTCGTCAACTTCCTTCTGCTGCGGGGCAACATCGGCCGCCCCGGCGCGGGCGTGTGCCCGGTGCGCGGCCACTCCAACGTGCAGGGCGACCGCACGATGGGCATCTTCGAGCGCCCCGCCCCCGCCTTCCTCGACGCGCTCGACAAGGAATTCGGGATCACCTCGCCGCGCCACCACGGATTCGACGTCGTACGGTCCATCCAGGCCCTGCGCGACGGCGAGGCCAAGGTCTTCTTCGCCATGGGCGGCAACTTCGTCGGCGCGACCCCCGACACCGACGTCACCGAGGCCGCGATGCGCCGCGCCCGGCTGACCGTCCACGTGTCGACGAAGCTCAACCGCTCGCACGCTGTCACCGGCGCCCGCGCGCTGATCCTGCCGACCCTCGGACGTTCCGACAAGGACGTCCAGGCGGGGGGCAAGCAGTTCGTCACGGTCGAGGACTCCATGGGCATGGTGCACGCCTCGCGCGGCAATCTCACCCCCGCGAGCCCGCACCTGCTGTCCGAGCCGGCCATCGTCGCCCGCCTGGCCCGCGCGGTCCTCGGACCCGCCTCCGCCACACCGTGGGAGGACTTCGAGAAGGACTACGGCACGATCCGCGACCGCATCTCCCGTGTCGTCCCCGGCTTCGAGGACTTCAACGCACGCGTCGCCCGCCCCGGCGGCTTCACCCTGCCGCACGGCCCGCGCGACGCGCGGCGCTTCACCACCGACACCGGCAAGGCCAACTTCACCGCCGCGCCCGTCGAGTACCCCGCGCTCCCCGAAGGCCGGCTGCTGCTCCAGACGCTGCGCTCGCACGACCAGTACAACACCACGATCTACGGCCTCGACGACCGGTACCGGGGCATCAGGGGCGGCCGCCGCGTCGTTCTCGTCAACCCCGACGACGCCCGCGCGCTGGGCCTCGCCGACGGGGCGTACGCCGACCTCGTCAGCGAGTGGAAGGACGGCGTCGAGCGACGCGCCCCCGGCTTCCGCGTGGTGCACTACCCGACCGCGCGCGGCTGCGCCGCCGCGTACTACCCGGAGACCAACGTCCTGGTGCCGCTGGACGCCACCGCGGACACCAGCAACACCCCCGCGAGCAAGTCCGTCGTCGTACGTCTGGAACAATCACCCACCGCCTAAGCGTTTGCTTATGGACGTTGAACGCCGCACGACGATCGGAGCCGGGCCCCATGGGCGAGCAGAGCGCAGCTGTGAAGTTCCCGCAAGAGGTCATCGACGAGTACGCCCAGCTGGGCGTGGACCTGCCCGCCCTCTTCTCGGCCGGCGACCTCGGCACCCGCATGGGCGTACGCATCGTCGAGGCGTCGGCGGAGCGCGTCGTCGGCACGATGCCCGTCGAGGGCAACACCCAGCCGTACGGCCTGCTGCACGGCGGGGCGTCCGCCGTCCTCGCCGAGACCCTCGGCTCGATCGGCTCCATGCTGCACGGCGGCGCCTCCAAGATCGCCGTCGGCGTGGACCTCAACTGCACCCACCACCGGGGCGCCCGCAGCGGCCTGGTGACCGGCGTGGCCACCCCGGTCCACCGGGGGCGCTCCACCGCGACGTACGAGATCGTGATCACGGACGAGCACGACAAGCGGGTCTGCACGGCCCGCCTGACCTGCCTGCTGCGCGACGCCGACGGCATGAAGGGCTGACCCACCGGTCACCGACAGCCCCGCGGCGTCGCCCGGCCGAGGAGCGTCACGTGCTCCCCGGCCGGGCGAAGCGCCTCCCGACGCCCCGGGCGCCTACGGCCCCTCCCCAGGACCCGCGCGACGCGCGGCCCATGGGGTGCGTCCGGCCTCCCGCCATCGGACGCCGACGGCCGCAACGACCCTCTCCCCCGGCCCACTTGCCCCTACGGCGCATGCGCTGAGCGACTCGCATCCGTGCCGTCGCGAAGCCGCCGCAAGACCGTCGCTCCGCCCTGTTGTGTCACAGATCGTGACGACCTAGCGTTTCCGTATGGAGACCGGACCGCACGCTCGGGCCAGGCGCACCGCCTTCGCACTCCTGGCCGCGCTGGTCGTCACGGGCTGCTCGCAGGGCCGGCCGGCCGCCGGGCCCACGATGTCGCCCCCTTCCCCGCAGAGGACCTCACCGGAGGAGATCTGCGCGGAACTCGTCTCCTACTGGGCCAAAGAGACACTCAAAGGCGGTAAGTGGGCAGGGCTCGACTGGGAACAGAAGGGCCTGTCCAACGCGCAGTACGCCTTGCACGAGCAGATCGTTTCCGCAGGCCGCACCGAGGCGAAGCGCCACGGAATGGCGTCGGCCCTGAGGCTGGTCGACGGCCTCGCGCTGCGGGAATGCGCCTCCCAGGGCGGCGCCACGGCCAACTCGGAGAACTGGCGCCCGCCCGGATGAGCCGCAGTGCCCCCGGTCCGCCGATTCCACCCAACAGGCAGCGGCGGAAAGGCCGTTGACCGCCCGACTCCCCCGCGCGGCGCCCGCGCCACCCTTCCGCGCGCGCGACGACGAGGATGCCGGGCGCAAGGGACCTGTCCCGCACGGTCGTAACAGTGCGTAACAAGAAACCAATCGATGGCGCGTGCACGGCATCGCACGCCGACCCTGTCCGCGATCCGGCCGACGCCTTCCGGCCACCCCCCGGCCGCCGCGACCATGATCGCAACGAGCGCCGTAGCGGAACTGCGCGTTCTCAGCATGTGGGATCTTCCGCCGGTGAGGTTATCGACGGATGTGTCCACACTGCCCTACGCAGCGTTGGCCTTGGCATAACAAGAGAGTCACATCCTGACTTCACACCTCCACGACCCCTCCACCTCCGCCTAGAGTCACGGCCAGTCACCGCGCCGCCGGGCGCGTCTGCTGCACGGCCCCTGTTTCGACCAGTACGGCCCGGCGATCGTCACGGCACCTCAGCAGAGGAGGCCGCGCCAGGGAAAGGACCTTTCGTGCGACACCGTTCTTTGCTCATACTCACCACAGCGCTCACGACCGGAGCACTGACTCTCACCGCATGTGGTTCGCGCGACGACAACAAGGGCGGCGGCGACGACAGCGGTAAGAAGACCACCGTCGTCATCGGTGTCGACGCACCGCTGACCGGCTCCCTCTCCGCGCTCGGCCAGGGCATCAAGAACTCCGTGGACCTCGCGGCCAAGACCGCGAACAAGAACAACGAAGTCCCCGGCATCGAGTTCAAGATCGAAGCCCTCGACGACCAGGCGGTTCCCGCCTCCGGCAAGGCCAACGCCGCCAAGCTCGTCGGCAACAAGGACGTCATCGGAGCCGTCGGCCCGCTGAACTCCGGCGTCGCCCAGTCCATGCAGGGCGACTTCGAGAAAGCCGGCGTCGTCCAGGTCTCCCCGGCCAACACCAACCCGGCGCTGAGCCAGGGCGACAACTGGGGCAAGGGCGAGTTCAAGCGCCCCTTCAAGACCTACTTCCGCACCGCCGCCACGGACGTCGTGCAGGGCAAGTTCGCCGCCCAGTACCTGTACAACGACGCCAAGAAGCGCAAGGTCTACGTCGTCGACGACAAGCAGACCTACGGCGCCGGCCTCGCCGCGATCTTCTCCGCCGAATTCAAGCGGCTCGGTGGCAAGATCGCCGGCACCGACCACGTCACGGTGAAGGAGACCGACTTCTCCAGCACCGCCGACAAGGTCAAGTCGTCGAAGGCCGACTCCGTCTACTTCGGCGGCCAGTACCCCGAGGGCGGCCTGCTCTCCGACCAGATCAAGAAGACCGGCGCCAAGATCCCCACCATGGGCGGCGACGGCATCTACGACCCGGCCTTCATCAGCGCCTCCGGCGTGGCCAACGACGGTGACTTCGCGACCTCCATCGGCTACCCGGTCGAGAAGCTCCCGACGGCCAAGAAGTTCATCGCCGACTACGAGGCCGCCGGCTACAAGGACCCCTACGCGGCCTACGGCGGTTACTCGTACGACGCGGGCTGGGCCATCATCCAGGCCGTCAAGTCCGTCGTCGCCGCCAACGACGGCAAGCTGCCGGCGGACGCGCGCGCCAAGGTCGTCGAGGCCATGGCCAAGGTCTCCTTCGACGGTGTGACCGGCAAGGTCGCCTTCGACGAGTACGGCGACACGACGAACAAGCAGCTCACCGTCTACAAGGTCGAAGGCAAGGTCTGGAAGGACGTCAAGTCCGCCACCTTCGAGGACTGATCCACGGCACAGTCCCCGCTCCACAGCACCACCCGCAGTACCCGCAGTACCCGCACAACCTGACCCACACCGCGCGAGGGCGCAACAGCGCCCTCGCGCGGAGTCATATCCGACAAGCTCATCGGAGGCCCTGCGGTGCACGAACTGCCGCAACAGCTGGCCAACGGCCTTGCCCTCGGCGCCCTGTATGGCCTTATAGCCATCGGGTACACCATGGTGTACGGCATCGTCCAGCTCATCAACTTCGCCCACGGCGAGATCTTCATGATCGGGGGCTTCGGCGCCCTCACCGCCTACATCGCGCTCCCCAGCGGAACGTCGCTTCTCGTGGCCATTCCCCTCATGATCGTCGGCGGAGCCATCGCATCCGTCGCCGTCGCCACCGCCGCGGAACGCTTCGCCTACCGACCGCTGCGCAACGCGCCACGGCTGGCCCCGCTCATCACCGCAATCGGCCTCTCGATTGTTCTCCAGCAGCTTGTCTGGGGCCTCTACCCCGACGCGAAGAAGCCGCGCAGCTTCCCCGAGATCCAGGGCGAGTCGTTCAAGATCTTCGACAACCTGTACCTCCAGCGCGCCGACGCCTTCGTCCTCGTCCTCGCCCCCGCGTGCATGCTCGCCCTCGGCCTCTTCGTCGCCAAGAGCCGCAGCGGCCGCGCCATGCAGGCCACCGCGCAGGACCCCGACACGGCGAAGCTCATGGGCATCAACACCGACCGCATCATCGTGATGGCCTTCGCCATCGGCGCCGCGTTCGCCGCCGTCGCCGCCGTCGCGTACGGCGTCGACAAGGGCCAGATCAACTTCGAGATGGGCTTCATCCTCGGGCTGAAGGCCTTCACCGCCGCCGTCCTCGGCGGCATCGGCAACATCTACGGAGCCATGGTCGGCGGAGTCGTCCTCGGCCTCGCGGAATCCCTCTCGATCGCCTACATCGAAGAGATTCCCGGGATGCAGCAGCTCGGCGGCGGCGCTTGGGCCAACGTCTGGGCATTCGTACTTCTCATCGTCGTGCTCCTCGTCAGGCCACAGGGCCTGCTCGGCGAGCGCGTCGCGGATCGGGCGTGAGAGCCATGACAACCGACACCACGACAGCCAAGACGGCGACCGCCGACACCGGCGCCCGCGCCGACCTCTTCCGCTGGATCATCGCCGCGGGCGGCCTCGCCACCGTCGCCAGCACCTTCATGTCCTGGACCTACACCGACGAGTTCCCCGGCGACCTCACGGTCTACGGATACCCGGGCGGCCTCCAGGTCCTCACCCTCGTCGCGGGCCTCCTCACCACCCTGTACGCCCTCGCCGCACAGGACTTCAAGGGCCTGCGCTGGCTCGCGCCCACCGGCACGACCAAGGCCCTGCGCCTCCTCGCGCTCGGCGCGTTCGGCACCACCTGGTTCACGGTCGTCGCCATCGCCGTCGAACTCGGCGGCGTCGTCAACCTCGAACCCGGCGGCTTCGTCGCGGCCGTGGCCTCCGCCATCCCCGTCGCCGCGGCGTTCCAGCTGCCCGACGACACCCGCAAGGCCAAGCGCCCCAAGGAACTCGCCTCCTGGGCCGAGATCCTGATCATCGTCGCCGCCTTCGCGATCGGCCTGTTCGTCGTCACCTACGGCATCGACACCGAGTACGCCGAACTCTTCACCGGCTACATGATCACCGCAGGCTTCGCCATCGCCGCCCTCTTCAAGGCCGGCCTCATGGCACGGCTCTCGGGGCTCACGGCCAAGTACCGCTCCATCGCCGTGGCAGCCGCCTTCGTCGCCGCGGCCGCGTTCCCCTTCACCCAGAACACCGACCAGTTCACCCTCATCGCGGTCAACATCCTCATCTTCGCGACCGTCGCACTCGGGCTGAACATCGTCGTCGGCCTCGCCGGACTCCTCGACCTCGGATACGTCGCCTTCCTCGGCGTCGGCGCCTACACCGCCGCACTGGTGTCGGGCACCACCGCATCCGCCTTCGACGTCCAGTTCCCCTTCTGGGCATCCGTCCTCACCGGCGGCGCCGTCTCCCTGATCTTCGGCGTCGTCATCGGCGCCCCGACCCTGCGGCTGCGCGGCGACTACCTCGCCATCGTGACCCTCGGCTTCGGCGAGATCTTCCGCATCACCGTCGGCAACCTCGACGGCGTGTCCGGACCGCAGGTCACCAACGGCCCCAACGGCGTACCGAACGTCCCCGACCTCGTCTTCTTCGGATACGACTTCGGTGAATCCCACACCGTCGCCGGCTTCGAACTCGGCTCGTACGCCAACTACTACCTGCTGATGCTGCTCGCGATGATCCTCGTGGTCCTCGTCTTCAGCCGCGCCGGCAGCTCCCGCATCGGCCGCGCCTGGGTCGCCATCCGCGAGGACGAGACCGCCGCCACCGCCATGGGCATCAACGGCTTCCGGGTCAAGCTCATCGCCTTCGCCCTCGGCGCCACCCTCGCCGGCCTCGCCGGCACCGTCCAGGCACACGTCCAGAGCACCGTGGTCCCCGAGATGTACGTCTTCGCGGGCCCCGTACCGCCGAACTCCGCCTTCCTCCTCGCCGCCGTCATCCTCGGCGGCATGGGAACCATCAGCGGACCCCTCATCGGCGCCACACTCCTGTACATGATCCCGGCCAAGCTGCAGTTCCTCCAGGACTACCAGCTCCTCGGCTTCGGCATCGCGCTGATCCTGCTCATGCGGTTCCGCCCCGAAGGCCTCATCGCCAACCGGCGCGCCCAGCTCGAGTACCACGAGACCGACCAACTCGACGTACCGGACAAGGGCCTGACCGACTCCGGCGTCGGCATCACGAAGGCGGGGGCGTGAACGACATGACGACCACCACCGAGAACACCACCCAGGCCCCGGAGACCACCGCGGTCCTCGACGCCAGCGGCGTCACCATGCGCTTCGGCGGCCTCACCGCCGTACGCTCGGTCGACCTCAAGGTCAACGCCGGCGAGATCGTCGGCCTCATCGGCCCCAACGGCGCCGGCAAGACCACCTTCTTCAACTGCCTCACCGGGCTCTACGTGCCCACCGAAGGCAAGGTCTCCTACAAGGGCACCGTCCTGCCGCCCAAGCCCCACCTCGTCACCCAGGCAGGCATCGCCCGTACCTTCCAGAACATCCGGCTCTTCGCCAACATGACCGTCCTGGAGAACGTCCTCGTCGGACGCCACACCAGGACCAAGGAAGGCCTCTGGTCCGCCCTCCTGCGCGGCCCCGGCTTCAAGAAGGCCGAAGCCGCCTCCCACAAGAGGGCCATGGAACTGCTCGAGTTCATCGGCCTGGAGCACAAGGCCGACCACCTCGCCCGCAACCTCCCCTACGGCGAACAGCGCAAGCTCGAAATCGCCCGCGCCCTCGCCAGCGACCCGGGCCTGCTGCTCCTCGACGAGCCCACCGCCGGCATGAACCCGCAGGAGACCCGGGTCACCGAAGAGCTCATCTTCGCCATCCGGGACCAGGGCATCGCCGTACTCGTCATCGAGCACGACATGCGCTTCATCTTCAACCTCTGCGACCGCGTCGCCTGCCTCGTCCAGGGCGAGAAGCTCGTCGAAGGCACACCCGCCGTCGTCCAGGGCGACGAGCGTGTCGTCGCCGCCTACCTCGGTACGCCCTTCGAAGGCGCTCCGGGGGCGGAGGAGGCCGCCGAGGTCGCGGCGGCCGAGGAAGCGCAGCGCAGCCCCGGCGCCGACAGCTCGGACAGCAACGATGGCTCCGACAGCTCCTCCGACGCCTCGGACAGCACCGAGGTCACGGAGAGCGCTGGAGACGCTGAGGGCGCTGAAGGTGCCGACAGCGCTGACAGCACCGGCGGCCCCGCGGGCACCGACAGCAAGACCAGCAAGACCAGCACCACCAGCCCGGAAGGGGAAACCCCGTGACCGCTCTCCTCGAGGTCGAGGACCTCAGGGTCGCCTACGGCAAGATCGAAGCCGTCAAGGGCATCTCCTTCAGCGTCGAAGCCGGCCAGGTCGTCACCCTCATCGGCACCAACGGTGCGGGCAAGACCACCACCCTGCGCACCCTGTCCGGACTGCTCAAGCCCTCCGGCGGGCGCATCACCTTCGACGGGAAGCCGCTGAGCGGCGTCCCCGCCCACAAGATCGTGTCCCTCGGACTCGCCCACTCCCCCGAGGGCCGGCACATCTTCCCCCGCCTCACCATCACCGAGAACCTCCAGCTCGGAGCGTTCCTGCGGACGGACAAAGCGGGCATCGAGAAGGACATCCAGCGCGCCTACGACCTCTTCCCCATCCTGGGTGAACGACGGAAGCAGGCCGCGGGAACCCTCTCGGGCGGTGAGCAGCAGATGCTGGCCATGGGACGCGCGCTCATGTCGCAGCCCAAGCTCCTGATGCTCGACGAGCCGTCGATGGGCCTCTCCCCGATCATGATGCAGAAGATCATGGAGACCATCGTCGAACTCAAGGCCCAGGGCACCACGATCCTGCTCGTCGAGCAGAACGCCCAAGCCGCCCTCTCACTGGCGGACCAGGCGCACGTCATGGAGGTCGGCACCATCAAGCTGTCCGGCCCCGGCAGCGAACTGCTCCACGACGAGTCGGTCCGCAAGACGTACCTCGGCGAGGACTGACCGGACCGTACGTACGACGGAAGAGGCCGCCCCCACGCTGCGTGGGGGGCGGCCTCTTCCTTCCTGCCAAGCTGCTTCGGCGAATTGCTACTCGCCCTTCGCGGCCTTCTTCTCCTCGGCGTCCTCGATGACCGCCTCCGCGACCTGCTGCATGGACAGGCGGCGGTCCATCGACGTCTTCTGGATCCAGCGGAACGCGGCCGGCTCCGTCAGCCCGTACTGCGTCTGCAGCACCGACTTCGCCCGGTCCACCAGTTTGCGCGTCTCCAGCCGCTGGGTGAGGTCCGCGACCTCGTTCTCCAGCGCCTTCAGCTCCGTGAACCGCGAGACGGCCATCTCGATGGCCGGTACGACGTCGCTCTTGCTGAACGGCTTCACGAGGTACGCCATCGCACCGGCGTCCCGGGCCCGCTCGACCAGGTCGCGCTGCGAGAACGCGGTCAGCATCAGGACGGGGGCGATGGATTCCTCGGTGATCTTCTCGGCGGCGGAGATCCCGTCGAGCACGGGCATCTTCACGTCGAGGATCACGAGGTCGGGCCGGTGCTCGCGAGCGAGCTCGATGGCCTGCTGCCCGTCACCGGCCTCGCCGACGACCGCGTAGCCCTCTTCTTCGAGCATCTCTTTGAGGTCGAGGCGGATGAGGGCTTCGTCCTCGGCGATGACGACACGGGTCGTCAGCGGCGGGACGTGCGACTTGTTGTCGTCGTCGGCGACGGGCTGGGGCGACTCGGGGGTGGTCACGGGGCTCCTCGTTCCACGGCAGGTACAGCTCCCCAAGAGCCTACCTAGCTGCGGTATGGTGGACGCGCAGTGGGCCAGGGGAAACCTTGGATACCGCGAGCCCCGGTAGCCCAATTGGCAGCAGGCAATGGATTCAAAACCCATACAGTGTCGGTTCGAGTCCGACCCGGGGCACTTCTCCTTCGATTCCAAGGTTCATCTACAGGTTGGCGATCTTCACTCGCCCTGGTGAATGCGGTCGTGAATCAGTGCGAGATCGCGAAGATCCCGCCAGTCTCGCAATCATGTACGACCTCAGGACGCGTGAGCACGCGCTGACCCTCGTCGCCCAAGGCGGCAGCCTCAACTCCGTAAGCAAGCAGACCGGCATATCCCGCTCCGCCATCCGCGAGTGGCAAGGCCGGATCGAACCGCTGCCGCGCATGCTCGGACAAGCCGCACCATGCCCAAGGTGCCTGCCCGTACCCGGACTTCCAGCAGACTCCGCCGCGTACGCCTACCTACTGGGTCTCTACCTCGGCGACGGCTGCATCAGCCCACACCGTCGCGGCGGCGGCTACTACCTACGTATTGCGTGTGCGGATGCCTGGCCCGGGCTGATCGGCCTGTGCCGCAACGCCATCACAGCCGTCCGCCCGGAGGATTCCGTCTATGTCCTCCAGCGCCAGGGCTGCGTAGCGGTCACCAGTTACAGCCGCCATTGGCCGTGCCTCTTCCCGCAGCACGGGCCCGGCAAGAAGCACACGCGCCGGATCGCGCTGGAGCCCTGGCAGCACCACGTGGTCGACGAGCACCCGTGGGAGCTCGTCCGCGGCCTGATCCACTCCGACGGATGCAGGAACATCAACTGGACCACGCGTCTCGTGCGCGGCGAACGGAAGCGGTACGAGTATCCGCGCTACTGGTTCACCAATGTCTCGGACGACATCCGGCGGCTCTACACCGACACCCTTGACCGCCTCGGCGTCGAGTGGAGGGACTGCACGCGCCACGGGAGGCCGTACAACGTCTCCGTCGCCAAGCGCGCTTCCGTCGCGCTGATGGACGCGCACGTGGGGCCGAAGTACTGAGGGCCCGCCGGTCGGGCCCCCGGGGGTGTGGGGGCCCTTTGCCCGTGCCGCGGTCGGCGGCCTGCGGTGCGGGGGTTACTGCGCGGCGGCGGTGTCGTCCTCGCCGATGCGGTGGACGCGGACGAGGTTGGTGGAGCCCGCGATGCCGGGCGGCGAGCCGGCGGTGATGATCACGACGTCGCCCTTCTGGCAGCGGCCGATGCGCAGGAGGTGTTCGTCGACCTGGGCGACCATGGCGTCGGTGGAGTCGACGTGGGGGCCGAGGAAGGTCTCGACGCCCCAGGTGAGGTTGAGCTGGGAGCGGGTCGCCGAGTCGGGTGTGAAGGCGAGCAGCGGGATGGGTGAGCGGTAGCGGGACAGGCGCTTGACGGTGTCGCCGGACTGGGTGAAGGCGACGAGGAATTTGGCGCCGAGGAAGTCGCCGATTTCGGCTGCGGCGCGGGCGACGGCTCCGGCCTGGGTGCGGGGTTTGTTGCGTTCGGTGAGGGGCGGGAGGCCCTTGGCGAGGATGTCTTCCTCTGCGGCTTCGACGATGCGGCCCATGGTTTTGACCGTCTCGATGGGGTATTTGCCGACGCTGGTTTCGCCGGAGAGCATGACGGCGTCGGTGCCGTCGATGACGGCGTTGGCGACGTCGGAGGCTTCGGCGCGGGTGGGCCGGGAGTTCTCGATCATCGAGTCGAGCATTTGGGTGGCGACGATGACCGGTTTGGCGTTGCGCTTGGCGAGTTTGATGGCTCGCTTCTGAACAATCGGCACTTGTTCGAGTGGCATTTCGACGCCGAGGTCGCCGCGGGCGACCATGATGCCGTCGAAGGCGGCGACGATCTCGTCGATGTTGTCGACGGCCTGCGGCTTTTCGATCTTCGCGATGACGGGGAGGTGGCGGCCTTCTTCCCGCATGAGGCGGTGGACGTCGTCGATGTCGCGTCCGCTGCGTACGAAGGAGAGGGCGATGATGTCGGCTCCGGTGCGCAGGGCCCACCGGAGGTCGTCGATGTCCTTTTCGGAGAGTGCGGGTACGGAGACGGCGACGCCGGGGAGGTTGAGTCCCTTGTGGTCGGAGACCATGCCTCCTTCGATGACGAGGGTCCGGACGTGTGGTCCGTCGACGCCGGTGACTTCGAGGGTGACCTTGCCGTCGTCGACGAGGATGCGTTCGCCGGTGGTGACGTCGGTGGCGAGGCCCTGGTAGGTGGTGCCGCAGGTGTGGCGGTCGCCTTCGACGGGTTCGACGGTGATGGTGAACTCGTCGCCCCGTTCAAGGAGTACGGGTCCTTCGCGGAAGCGTCCGAGGCGGATCTTCGGACCTTGAAGGTCGGCGAGTACGCCGACGCTGCGGCCGGTTTCGTCGGAGGCTTTGCGTACGCGCTGGTAGCGCTCCTCGTGTTCGGCGTAGGTGCCGTGGCTGAGGTTGAAGCGGGCGATGTCCATTCCGGCTTCGACCAGTGCCTTGATCTGGTCGTATGTGTCGGTGGCGGGGCCCAGGGTACAAACGATTTTTGCTCGGCGCATAGGTCGAGCCTAGGGCTTACCAGCCAGTAGACAATTGGCTGCGCGTGACTGTCCAACAACCTTTGCATGAAAGGTTATTGACAAGTGTTGAATTGTGCGGGGGGTCGCTCTGATGAGCATTCAGAGCAAGGGCGGGGTCATGACGAAGCGGGCGTTCACGAGGGCGTGGAGGGTCTGACGTTGGGGTTCGAGGTCGAGGGCGGGGGCGTCCTCGGCCATTTCGGAGCTCATTCCCCTGCGTGCGAAGCCGCCGGCGTAGGCGACGGGTACGGGGTGGGCCTCTTCCGCGCCGGGGTCGGACAGTTCGACGAGGGCGGTGAGGTCGGCGCCGAGGGCCTGGGCGTATTCGCGGGCGCGCTTGACGGCTTCGCGTACGGCTTGCCGGCGCACTTCGCCGTGGGCGGGTGAGTCGGGCCGCATGGACCACCAGGGGCCGTCGACGCGGGTGAGTTCGAGGTCGGCGAGGCGGGTGGTGAGTTCGCCCAGTGCGGTGAAGTCGGTGAGTACGGCGGTGAGGTGGACGCGTCCGTGGTAGGCGCGGACGCGGTCGCCGCGGCCGTGCCGGGTGAGTTCGGGGCTGATGGAGAAGGCGCCGGTCTCCAGTTTCTCGACGGCGTCGCCGTAGCTCTTGACGAGGTCGAGGGCGAGGCCGTTGCGCCGGGTGAGGTCTTCGAGTGCGGTGCGGCGGTCCGTACCGCGGGCGCTGACGGTGATGCCGATGTGGGCGGTCTCGGGGTCGAATTCGAGGTGGGCTTCGCCCTGGACGGCCAGGCGGGGGGCGGCGGGGGTGCCGTACGGGGCGGGCGTGGGGTACGGGTCGGGGCGGCGGGCTTCGGGGTGCTCGGGTTCGTGGGTCACGCTCTCCACTGTCGCACCCGGGTGTGACGGCGGGTGGTCATCAGATCGAAACCCCGAAGGGGTGTTGTCGATGTGGCTCGTTGGGCCAGAATCTACGCGCGTCACGTTGTGCGACGGAAGCACGGAACGAGGAGACAAGAAGAATGCCGCTGAACCGTAGGACGTTTCTGGGCCGCTCGGCTGCCGCGGGGGCCGGTGTCGCCGTCGCCGGCGGCGTCGTGGCGGCGCCCGCCGCAGCACACGGCCACGGGCATGGGCATGGGCCGAAGCGCTACTCCTTCACCGTCATGGGCACGACGGACCTGCACGGCAATGTCTTCAACTGGGACTACTTCACGGACAAGGAGTTCGACGACAAGGCCCACAACGATGTCGGTCTGGCGAAGATCTCCACCCTGGTGAACCAGATCCGCGAGGAGAAGGGCCGCCGTAACACGCTGCTCATCGACGCGGGCGACACGATCCAGGGAACGCAGCTTTCGTACTACTACGCCAAGGTCGACCCGATCACCGCGAAGCGCGGTCCGGTGCATCCCATGGCGCAGTCGATGAACGCCATCGGGTACGACGCTGCCGCTCTCGGGAACCACGAGTTCAACTACGGCATACCGGTGCTGCGGAAGTTCGAGGAGCAGTGCGACTTTCCGCTGCTCGGTGCGAACGCGCTGGACGCGAAGACGCTGCGTCCGGCGTTCCCTCCGTACTTCATGAAAAGGCTGCGTACACCGCACGGCCGGGACGTACGCGTGGCGGTCCTCGGCCTGACGAACCCGGGTATCGCGATCTGGGACAAGCAGAACGTGCAGGGCAGGATGACGTTCCCGGGCCTGGAGGAGCAGGCGGCGAAGTGGGTGCCGAAGCTGCGTTCCATGGGTGCGGACGTCGTGATCGTGTCGGCGCACTCGGGTTCGAGCGGCACGTCGTCGTACGGTGACCAGCTTCCGTACGTCGAGAACGCGGCGGGTCTGGTCGCCGAGCAGGTCCCCGGCATCGACGCGATCCTGGTGGGCCACGCGCACACGGAGATCGCCGAGTACTTCGTGGAGAACAAGGCGACGGGCCAGAAGGTCGTCCTGTCCGAGCCCCTGAAGTGGGGCCAGCGACTGACACTCTTCGATTTCGACCTGGTGTGGTCGAAGGGCCGCTGGACGGTCGAGAAGGTCGGCGCGAAGGTCCTGAACTCGAACACGGTCCCCGAGGACCCGAAGATCGTGAAGCTGCTGGGCGACGAGCACGAGAAGGTCGTGGCGTACGTCAATCAGGTCATCGGCACGTCGACGGCCGCGATGACGACGGCGGAGGCGGCGTGGAAGGACGAGCCGCTGATCGATCTGATCAACCACGTGCAGACGGAGACGGTACGGGCCGCGCTGTCCGGCGGGGCGTACGCGGGGCTGCCGGTGCTCTCGCAGGCGTCGTGCTTCTCACGGACGGCGAAGGTGCCGGCGGGCGAGGTGACGATCAAGGACGCGGCGGGTCTGTACCCGTTCGAGAACACCCTTGAGGCGCGGCTGCTGACCGGTGCGCAGCTGAAGGAGTACCTGGAGTTCTCGGCGCGGTACTACGTGCAGACGGCGGCCGGGGCTCCGGTGGACACGTCGAAGCTGACGAACGCGGGCGGCACGCCGGACTACAACTACGACGTGGTGTCGGGTCTGACGTACGAGGTCGACATCGCGAAGCCGGCCGGTTCGCGGATCGTGGATCTGGCGTTCGAGGGGCGGCCGGTGGACGCGGCGGCACAGTTCGTGCTGGCGGTCAACAACTACCGGGCGAGCGGCGGCGGGGCGTTCCCGCATGTCGCGGGTGCGCGGCAGCTGTGGGCGAACTCGGAGGAGATCCGTAACACGATCATCACGTGGGTGAAGGCGAAGGGAACGCTGGACCCGGCCGAGTTCGCGGTGGTGGGCTGGAAGCTGACGCGCGACGGCGTGCCGGTGTTCTAGGCGGCGTGGATCTTCGGGGGCGGGGCGGCCTGCCTTGTCGCCCATCGCCGGGCGAGCCGGCTCCGGGCGGGGCGCTCCCGAAGGGAAGAGGTGGTGCTGCGGCCGGTTCCCGCCGGCGCCGGACCGCGTCGGGCCCTGAGTCGGCGGGCCCGCGCCGGTGCGCGGTGCGGGCCTAGCGTCCCTGGACCAGCGGGGTGAGGGCCGGTTGCCGGGCGGGGACGCGGGGTGCTTCGCGGCGTTCGAGGCCGAAGCTGGTGAACGCCGTGCGGCTGGGGAGCGGGTAGGGGTCCTTGCCGGTGAGGGAGTTGAGGATCGTCGCGCTGCGCCAGGCGGCGAGGCCGAGGTCGGGTGCGCCGACGCCGTGGGTGTGCCGCTCGGCGTTCTGTACGTACACCGATCCGGTCACGGTGGGGTCGAGGACGATGCGGAACCGGTCGTCGATGCGGGGCCGCTCGGCGGCGTCGCGGCGGATGTAGGCGTCGAGTCCGGCGAGGAGTTGCCCCAGGGGGCGTTCGCGGTAGCCGGTGGCGAGGACGACGGCGTCGGTGGTGAGGCGGGAGCGGGTGCCTTGCTGGAGGTGTTCGAGGTGGAGTTCCACCTTGGTGGTGCCGACGCGGCCGGCGGTGCGTACGGAGACTCCCGGGGTGAGTACGGCGTCGGGCCAGCCTCCGTGGAGGGTGCGCTGGTAGAGCTCGTCGTGGATGGCGGCGATGGTGTCGGCGTCGATGCCCTTGTGGAGCTGCCACTGGCGGGGGCCGAGGTCGTCGCGTACGGACTCGGGCAGGGCGTGGAAGTACCGGCTGTAGTCGGGGGTGAAGTGCTCCAGGCCGAGCTTGGAGTACTCCATGGGGGCGAAGGCCTCGGTCCTGGCCAGCCAGGTGATCTTCTCGCGGCCGGCGGGGCGGGCGCGCAGCAGGTCGAGGAAGACCTCGGCGCCGGACTGTCCGGATCCGATGACGGTGATGTGTTCGGCGGCGAGGAGCCGTTGGCGGTGGTCGAGGTAGGCGGACGAGTGGATGACGGGGACGGTGGGGGCTTCGGCGAGGGGCTTGAGGGGTTCGGGGATGTAGGGCTGGGTGCCGACGCCGACGGCGACGTTGCGGGTGTAGGCCCGGCCGAGGGCTTCGGCTTCGCCGTCGGCGTCGAGCTGGGTGAAGTCGACTTCGAAGGCCTGGCGTTCGGCGTTCCAGCGGACGGCGTCGACCTGGTGGCCGAAGTGGAGTCCGGGGAGGTGGTCGCTGACCCAGCGGCAGTAGGCGTCGTATTCGGCGCGCTGGATGTGGAACCGCTCGGAGAAGTAGAAGGGGAAGAGCCGTTCGCGGGTGCGCAGGTAGTTGAGGAAGGACCAGGGGCTCGCGGGGTCGGCGAGGGTGACGAGGTCGGCGAGGAAGGGGACCTGGAGGGTGGCGCCGTCGAGGAGGAGGCCGGGGTGCCAGTGGAAGGCGGGGCGCTGTTCGTAGAAGGCGGTGGCGAGGCCGCCGTGCACGCCGTCGGCGAGTGCGGCGAGGGAGAGGTTGAACGGGCCGATGCCGATGCCCACCAGGTCGTGGGGCTGGTCGGGTGCGTGGGGCTGGGGGGCGGCGGTCATCGGCGGGAGCTGCCTTCCGGGAGTGATGTGGGGGCGGGGAGCGGGAGCAGTGCGAGCAGTGCTTGGAGGTCGTGCGGGGTGGTGTGGGGGTTGAGGACGGTGGCTTTGAGCCAGAGGCGTCCGTCGGCGTGGGCGCGGCCGAGTACGGCGCGGCCCTGGGTGAGGAGGGCGCGGCGGATGGCGGCGATGTCGTCGTCGGTGGCGCCGGTGGGGCGGAAGAGGACGGTGCTGATGGTGGGCCGGTCGTGGAGTTCGAGGCCGGGGGTCTGCTCGACGAGGTCGGCGAGGTGCCGGGCGGCGGCGCAGGTGCGGTCGACGAGGTCGGCGAGTCCCTGACGGCCGAGGGCGCGGAGCGTGGCGGCGGTCTTGAGGATGTCGGGGCGTCGGGTCGTGCGCAGGGAGCGGCCGAGGAGGTCGGGGAGGCCGGCTTCGGTGTCGTCGTCGGCGTTGAGGTAGTCGGCCTGGTGGCCGAGGGGGGCGAGGCAGGCGGTGGCGGGGACGGCGAGGAGTCCGGCGGCGGCGGGCTGCCAGCCGAGTTTGTGCAGGTCGAGGGTGACGCTCTGGGCGCGGTCGAGGCCGTCGAGGCGGCTCCGGTGGGCGTCGCTGAACAGGAGCGGGCCGCCGTACGACGCGTCGATGTGGAGTTCCGCGTGGTGGCGTGCGCAGAGGTCGGCGATGGCGGGGAGGGGGTCGATGCTGCCGGTGTCGGTCGTGCCGGCGGTGGCGGCGACGAGGAGGGGGTGGTGCAGGTCGGTGAGGGCGGCGTCGAGTGCGGCGAGGTCGATGACGCCCGCGGGGGCGGGGACGGTGACCGGTTCGGGGAGGCCGAGGAGCCAGGCGGCGCGGGGCAGGGAGTGGTGGGCGTTGGCGCCGTGGAGGAGCTGGACGGGGCCGTGGCGCTCGCGGGCGAGGAGGAGGGCGAGGTGGTTGGACTCGGTGCCGCCGGTGGTGACGAGGGCGTCGGGTGCGGGCGCGTGGGGGTAGACCTCGGCGGCGAGCGTACGGGTGACCTGGGCTTCCAGGGCGGAGGCGGCGGGGGCCTGGTCCCAGGAGTCCATGGACGGGTTGAGCGCGGAGGCGGCGAGGTCGGCGGCTACGGCGACGGCGAGCGGCGGGGTGTGCAGGTGTGCGACGCACAGCGGGTCGGCGGGGTCGGCGGCGCCGTGGGCGAGGGCGCGTACGAGCGTACGGAGGGCTTCTTCGGCTCCGGTGCCGGTGTCGGGGAGCACGGGGAGGGTGAGTGCGCGCAGCCGTTCGGTGACGGCGTCGGGTCCGCCGGGGGGCAGGGGTCCGCCGCGGGCGAGGGCGCCTTCGCGCAGGGCGTCGAGGACGGCGGAGAGCAGGGGCCGCAGGGCGGCGGGCCCGCCCGCGCCGCCGGCGAGGGGCGGGAGGGGGGTGCCGGGGGGCGGCGTGCTCATGCGGGGTCCTCCGGTGCGCTTCGGCTGGCACACCAGCGTGTACAGGCAGGAGCCGGTGCGTCCGGACTGCTCAACGATCTCGACCCGAAAGTGGTATTGCCGGGCGGGTGGGCAGAGTTGTGTGCGGCGCAGCTGGTAAGGGGTGCGGGGGCGTCGTCCGCCCTGCCGTGGTGCGGCTCCCGGGCCGGCGCCCCGGTCGCCGCGGGAGGTGGACGGCGGCCGGGGCGGTGGTGGGGTGCGGGCTAGTTGCCCCGTACCGCGAGGGCTCGGCGCAGGTCGTCGAGCTGGTCGGTCAGTTTGCGGTGCAGGGCCGGGGTCGTCGCGGTATCGCGCAGGAAGTCCTCGCCGAGGCGCAGGGACTCCTTGTCGACGGCGAACTGGGGGAAGGCGTAGCGGCCCGCGGCTTCGGCGATGGCGGGGCCGCGGCGGTCGGCGACGGCCTTGGCGTCGCGGTAGTAGCGGGGGATGTAGTCGCGTACGAGAGCGGCCTGTTCGGGCTGCCAGAAGCCCTGGGCGGTGGCGCTGAAGAGGTAGTTGGACAGACTGTCGTCCTCGAACATGCCGGCCCAGGCGGCGGCCTTCGCCTCGGGCGTGGGGAGGGCGGCCCGGCAGCGGGCGGCGCCTTCCTGGCCGGTGGCGCTGGGGTCGCGGGCGAGTTCGGCGGCGATGGCGGTTTCGTCGGTGGCGCCGAGTACGGCGAGGCGGCGCAGGATGCGCCAGCGCAGTTCCGGGTCGAGTTCGGGGCCGCCGGGGACGCCGCCGATGTGGAACCAGTCCTGGATGCCGTCGGGCTGGGTCGCGGCGTCGATGAAGTGGCGTACGGCGGTCAGGCGCAGGCCGGTGCCGTTGCCGTCCTCGGTGCGGCGGATGAGGTCGCGGCAGATGTTCCTGAGGGTGGCGAGGGCGGCGGGGCGTTCGGCGGCGGGGAGGTAGCGGTCGGCGATCTGGCCGTGGGCGAAGGCGAGGACGCCCTGGACGATCGCGAGGTCGGTCTCCTCGGGGAGGTGGGCGAGGGCGGTCTCCAGGTACGCGGCGGGCGCCAGTTCGCCGTCGCGGACCATGTCGCGCAGCGTGTTCCACAGGACCGCGCGGGTGAGGGCGTCGGGGACGGCGGAGAGGTTGCGCAGCGCCGTCTGTTCGGACTGCTCGTCGAGGCGGATCTTGGCGTAGGTGAGGTCGCCGTCGTTGAGGACGACGAGCGCGGGGCGGCGGCCGGGGCGTGTGGTCACGGACTCGCCCTGGGGCACGTCGACCTCGAACCGCTCGCGCAGGACCAGGCTCGCGCCGTCGAGGGGGTCGCGGTCGTACGCGCCGACGGCGAGGCGGTGTGGGCGGCTGCCGTGCCGGGCGACGTTGACGTGCCATCTGCCCGCCGCCTCGGTGACGGCGGGGGTGAGGGTGTCGACGCCGGTGGTGCGCAGCCATCGCGCGGCCCAGGCGTGGACGTCGCGGTCGGTGGCGGAGGCGAGGTTGTCGATGAAGTCGGCGAGGGTGGCGTTGGCGAACCTGTGGCGGGCGAAGTGGGTGTTGATGCCGGCCAGGAAGTCCTTCTCGCCGAGCCAGGCGACGAGCTGGCGCAGGGCGGACGCGCCCTTGGCGTAGGAGATGCCGTCGAAGTTGAGCAGGGCGGACGCGGTGTCGGGGACGGCGTCGGGATCGGGGGCGACGGGGTGGGTGGAGGGGCGCTGGTCGGCGTCGTATCCCCAGCCCTTGCGGGTGACGGCGAAGTCGGTCCAGGTCTCGGTGAAGCGGGTGGCTTCGGTGAGGGTCTGGTAGCCCATGTACTCGGCGAAGGACTCGTTGAGCCAGATGTCGTCCCACCACTGGAGGGTGACGAGGTCGCCGAACCACATGTGGGCCATCTCGTGGGCGATGACCATGGCGCGGGTCTGGCGTTCGGTGTCGGTGACGGCGGAGCGGTAGACGAACTCGTCGCGGAAGGTGACGAGGCCGGGGTTCTCCATGGCACCGGCGTTGAACTCGGGGACGAACGCCTGGTCGTAGGAGTCGAAGGGGTAGGGCTCCTCGAACTTCTCGTGGTAGCGGTCGTAGCAGGCGCGGGTGATGTCGAGGATCTCGTCGGCGTCGGCGTTCAGGTACGGCGCGAGGGAGCGGCGGCAGTGGATGCCGAAGGGCAGGCCGGCGTGTTCGGTGCGTACGGAGTGCCAGGGGCCGGCGGCGACGGCGACGAGGTAGGTGGAGATGCGGGGGGTGGGGGCCAGGGTCCAGCGGCCGGCGCCCTGGTGCTCGGCGACGCCGTTGCCGAGGACGGTCCAGCCGTCGGGGGCGGTGACGGTGACGTCGAAGACCGCTTTGAGGTCGGGCTGGTCGAAGGCGGCGAAGACCCGCTGGTCGTCTTCGAGGAAGAGCTGGGTGTAGACGTACGTCTCGCCGTCGGTGGGGTCGGTGAAGCGGTGCATGCCTTCGCCGGTGCGGGAGTAGCGCATGGCGGCTTCGAGGCGCAGTTCGTGTGCGCCCGTGGTGAGGCCGGTGAGGGGCAGGCGGTTGTCGACGAGTGTCTCGGGGTCGAGCGGCTGTCCGTCGAGGGTGACGGCGCGCAGGGCGGCGGGCTTGAGCTCGACGAAGGTGTTCCCGGCCGTGCGGGCGGTGAAGTGGATGACGGTGCGGGAGTCGAAGGTGTCTTCGCCACGGGTGAGATCGAGGTCGATCGTGTACCGGTGGACTTCGAGGAGCTGGGCTCGGGTCTGCGCTTCGTCGCGCGTCAGTACGGACATGGGGACATGCTGCCCGATGGGGTGCGGGTGGCACAGCCGGTCACCGTGCGCCGGGGGCCCTGCCGGGCTCCGGCTTTCGTCGTACGGCCGGGCGGCCGCCCGGGGCGGGCGGGGCGGCTGCCGGGGCCTGCGGGGCCCGCCCGCTAGGACTTCGCGATCGTCTCGTGGTGGCGGATGACCTCCGCGATGATGAAGTTGAGCAGCTTCTCGGCGAAGGCCGGGTCGAGTTTGGCGCTCTCCGCCAGTTCGCGCAGCCGGATGATCTGGCGGGCCTCGCGGGCCGGGTCGGCGGGGGGCAGCTGGTGGCGCGCCTTGAGGTAGCCGACCTGCTGGGTGCATTTGAAGCGCTCGGCGAGCATGTGGACGACGGCGGCGTCGATGTTGTCGATGCTGTCGCGCAGCCGGCTCAGTTCGGCGATGACGGACTCGTCGATCTCGCCGGATTCGCTGGAGGTCATGGTCAGCGAGCTTACGTCGGCCCGGTGGCGATGGTCGGCGGGTGTTTGGGATCTGGGATCCGGTGGCTCCAGCCGCCGTGGACGGCCCGGCCCTGCTGCTCCCGGAAGCGGACCGGGGCCAGGCCGACGCGGCGGGTGAAGAGGCGGGAGAAGTAGGCGGGGTCGTCGTAGCCGACGCGGCGGGCGACGGCGGCGACGGGCAGTTCGGTGGCGACGAGCAGTTCCTTGGCGCGGCCGAGGCGGATGCCGAGGAGGTAGTCCTTGGGGCTGCATCCGGCGCCCCGGCGTACGGCGGCGCGCAGCGCGGCGGGGGTCATGCCGTGGCGGGAGGCGTGTTCGGCGACGGACAGGGGCTGGAAGGCGTCGCGGGCGAGGGCCTGCAGGACGGGGTCTCCGTCGGCTCCCATGTCGGCGCGGGCGCGGCGCAGGGCGACGAGGAGTTCGTGGACGGCGGCGGCGGTCTCGACTTCGAGGAGCGGGTTTCCCCGGCGGGCGGCGCGGGCGATGCGGCCGACGGCGGCGCGGGCGGCGGCGGTGTCGGTGAGGGGGACGACGGGGCGGTCGGGTTCGATGTAGCCGAGTTCGGTGTACGTGGCGGTGGCGGGGCCGGTGAAGTCGACGAAGCTCTCGTCCCAGCCGGTGGCCGGGTCGGGCCCGTAATGGTGTGGTGTGCCGGGTATGAGCCAGATCAGCGCGGGGGCGGTGACGGTGACGCGCCGCCCTTCGGGGCCGCGGTACCAGCCGCGGCCGGCGCTGACGACGACGGCGACGTGGTGGTCGAGGGTGCGGGGGCCGACGGTGGGCAGCGCGCCGTGCTGGAGGCCGACTCCGAGGCAGACCAGGCCGAGTTTGTAGTGGGTGGGGCTCGGGGTGAAATAGCGCATCCAGGTGTGGTACATCCGCTTTGTCCTCCCCGCTGGTGGATGTGGCGCCGCGTCGCAGGTCCGGCGGCGCGCTGTCCGGGTGCCGGTGGCGCGCGCGTGGCGTGCCGTTGGGTCCAACCAGCGCTGATCTTTGTCCATGGACCGCTCCGCCGCCAGAGGGTGAGGCTGGGGCGCTGATGGTGGAGCGAGAGGCGGGGACCGTGGCTGACTTCACGGTGGGTGAGTCGGACTTCGAGCTGGACGGGCGGCCGGTGCGGCTGCTGTCGGGGGCGATGCACTACTTCCGGGTGCACGAGGGGCAGTGGGGGCACCGGCTGGCGATGCTGCGTGCCATGGGGCTGAACTGTGTGGAGACGTACGTCCCGTGGAACCTGCACGAGCCGGAGCCCGGGCGGCTGCGTGACGCGGGCGCGCTGGGCCGGTTCCTGGACGCCGCCCGGGAGGCGGGGCTGTGGGCGATCGTGCGCCCCGGGCCGTACATCTGTGCCGAGTGGGAGAACGGGGGGCTTCCGCACTGGCTGACGGGGGCGCTCGGCACGCGCGTGCGCACGCGCGATGCCGCGTACCTGGGGCAGGTGGAGCGCTGGTTCGGACAGTTGCTGCCACAGGTGGTGGCCCGGCAGATCGACCGGGGCGGGCCGGTGGTCATGGTGCAGGTCGAGAACGAGTACGGCAGTTACGGCTCGGACCAGGTGTACCTGCGGCACCTGGCGGAGTTCCTGCGCGCGTGCGGGGTGACCGTGCCGCTGTTCACGTCCGACGGCCCTGAGGACCACATGCTGACGGGCGGCTCGGTGCCGGGTGTGCTGGCGACGGCGAACTTCGGGTCGGGGGCGCGCGAGGGCTTCGAGGTGCTGCGGCGGCACCAGCCGTCGGGTCCGCTGATGTGCATGGAGTTCTGGTGCGGCTGGTTCGGCCACTGGGGCGCCGGGCCCGTCGTACGGGATCCGGCCGACGCGGCGGCGGCGCTGGGCGAGATCCTCGGCAGCGGTGCGTCGGTGAACATCTACATGGCGCACGGGGGCACCAACTTCGCGGGCTGGTCGGGGGCGAACCGTTCGGGGCCGCTGCACGACGGGGAGCTGCAGCCGACCGTGACGTCGTACGACTACGACGCGCCCGTCGACGAGTACGGCCGCCCGACGGAGAAGTTCTGGCTCTTCCGGGACGTGCTGGCACAGCACCAGAACGACGGGGCTCCCCTGCCGGACCTCCCGGCGGCGCCCGCGGGGCTGCGTGGGCCGGTGCGGGCGGAGCTCACGGGGTGGGCGCCGCTCGGCGACGTGCTGGAGGTGCTCGGCGGACCGGAGACGGAGGCGGCGACGCCGCCGACGTTCGAGGAGCTGGGGGTGGACCGGGGGCTCGTCCGCTACCGGGTGGACGTGCCGGGGCCGCGTCAGCCGTATCCGCTGGGCGTGCGGGGACTGCGGGACCGGGCCGTGGTGTACGTCGACGGGGTGCGCGCGGGGGTCCTCGCCGGCGGGGCGGGCGACTACGCGGCGCTGGGGGCGCCGGTGGCCGGGCCCGCCTCGGTGGAGCTGTGGGTGGAGTCGCTGGGGCGGGTCAACTACGGGCCCCGGGTGGGCGAGGCGAAGGGCATCACGGGGGGCGTGCTGCACGAGCGGCAGTACCTGCACGGGGTACGGGCGCGCGGGCTGTCGCTGGACGCGTTCGACGACGCGGAGGCGGTCGGGAAGGTCGCGTACCGTTCCCCCGAAGCGGGCGCGTCGGGGCTGTTCCGGGGAACGTTCGCGGTGCGGGGCGCGGGCGACGCTTCGCTGCGGCTGCCCGGCTGGGAACGTGGCTTCGCGTGGGTGAACGGCTTCTGCGTCGGCCGGTACTGGGCGGTCGGCCCCCAGGAGTCCCTGTACGTTCCCGGGACCGTTCTGCGGGAGGGCGCGAACGAGGTGTGGGTGCTGGAGCTGGAGCGCGCCGGTGCGGGCGCTCCGGAACTCCGCTGACCGGGGGCGGACGTCCGGGAGGGCCGGTCCGGGTAAGGACCGGCCCTCCTTGCGCCCTGCCCCTTACACCTCGCGCACCTCGAAGGTGTCGAGGACGAACTCCGCCGTCCCGTCGCCGCCGGTCTTGCGCAGCCCGACCCAGGTCTCGCCGTCGTCCGGCGCGGTGAACTCGTAGCTCAGCGCCGTCGGTGCGGTGGCGACGGGCAGCGCCCTGCGGTCGAGTTCCCGGGCCGCCGGTTCGTCGACACCGGTGACCCACGCGTACTGCCCGGCCTTCTCGTTCTCGTAGCGGAAGGAGACCCGGTAGCGCCTGCCCGCCCGGAAGCGGACGGTGTGCTGCACGGTCCGGTAGACCAGGCCCTCGTTCTCACCGCGCGACTTGAGCGATTCGCTGCCGTCGACGACGTCGTCGATCACCTTGCCGTTCCAGCCGCGCTGTGTGTACGGGGCGCGCCGCTGCGCGATGTGGGTGCGCGGGTCGGTGGAGCCGCCCGCGTCGCCCTTGACGAAAACGCCCCACCCCTGCGGCACGTTCTCGAAGTCCTCGAAGGCGACCGTTCCCGGCTTCGTGACGTGCTGCGCGGGAACGACGCGTACGTTGTCGAAGCGCACCCGTGCGTCGCCCGGACCGGTCCGCAGGGCGAGGTCCACGCCGCCCCCGCCGTCCGGCACGGTGAAGTACGTGAACACGCGCTGGAAGCGGGAGTCGTGCTTGCGGTCGGCGGCGACGAGGTTGACGGCCGTGGAGGAGTCGGTCCAGTTCTCCGCCGTGGTCCCGTCGGCGGTCCGTACGGTGAGCGCCGCCCGCCGCCGCTCCCCCGCCGTCTCCCCGACCTCGACCTGCACGGACGCGGCGTACGTTCCGGGGGCGAGGCGCGCGAGGCGCTGTGCGACGGAGGCGGCGCCGCCCGCACCGATGACCAGTTCGTAGTCGCCGATCGCGCTCAGCTCGACGGAGGCCGGCCCGCTGACCGTCCACCCCGCCAGGGAGCCCGAGTTGAACCCCGGGTCGTGCAGCGGTGTGCCCTGCCCCCACCGCGGGTCGGCGGTCGCGGCGACGCGGGTGCGGTGGACGACGTACGGCTGCTTCGCCTCGGCGTCGATGACGACCCTGCCGGAGCGCACGGGCACCCCGCGGACGTACTCGCGGCCCTGGTCGGTGAGCCGGTGGAGGAAGACCTTCGACACGCCCGCCCAGCCGCGCGGGAGCTGCCAGGTGCTGCTGCCGCCCGCCGGGTTGTAGTGGTAGAGCCGGTGGGGGTCGGTGGCCTCGCGCGGCTCCCAGGGCAGCAGGTAGCGCCCCGCGTCGTACACGGTCCGTCCGTCCGTGGTGATGCGGCGTGTGCCGTCGGCGTCGCTCACGGACGTCCTGGTGGGGCCGAAGAAGGTGATCTCGTGCGCGCCCCAGGCCTTGATCGGGTAGGCCTGGAGGTACTTGGCGGGCAGGCTGTCGGTCCAGATCTGCTGGTAGAAGGTGTTCCAGTCGGTCTTGTTGACCCAGCCCTCGAAGTTCCCGGTGCGCGGGATGCCGAGGAGCGTCGGCCACTTGTCGGCGAAGACGTCCTTCTGGTGGTTGCGGATGAAGCGGATCAGCCGGGAGTTGATGCCGCGCGAGGTGTCACCGCCGTAGTCGGTCTCGGTGGCCCAGTGCGACCACAGGGCCGAGCGTTCCAGGCCGTGGCCCCATTCGGTGGTGACCTGCCAGCCCTGCTGGCGCAAGGCGCGCTGCAACCGGTCCGAGGTCCAGCCGGACTCGCGGAAGACGTCGATGTAGAGCATGTTCAGGGCGGGGTCGGTCTCGTCCCGCAGGTCCTGGAAGCGCTTGATGATGTCGCCGGACACGAGATCGCGCCGCTGGTCGATGCGGTAGCTCCGGTCGAGCCAGTCCCACTGTTCGTTCGTCTTGTCGACGAGCGTCTCGGAGAACGCGTTCGCGACGGGGTACGACTCCGTGGCGTTCACGTGAACGCCGAAGTCGCTTCCCCACCGGCGTCCTTCGCGCACGAGTGTGTTGAGGTCGCCGAGGCCGCCGGCGCGCTTGTTGTGGTTGCCCGCGTAGTCGGGGTGGGCGGAGTCGTGGCCCTCCGACTGGTAGCCCTTGAGGAGCGTGTACTGGCGCAGGCCGTCCGTCGCGAGACAGACGCGTTTGACGTTGTCGAGCGTCGTGAGGAACGGGTTGGTGGCCTGGCTGGCGAAGTTGAAGGGGATGTGCGGGACGACACGCAGGTGCTGCTCGTCCGCGCCGAGCGGGTCGACCATGATGTCGCGGAAGGCGATCGCCGCGTCCTGCCAGTCGACGACGCCGTCCGCGTTGCGGTCCCCGGTGATGACGACGGTGGCGTACGGGAGCGGTTCGGTGGCGTTCACGGGAGCGGTCGCGGCGCGGTGCGTCCACTGTCCGCAGGAGAGCTGCGCCTTGACGTACCCCTCCTTCCTGACGGTCTGCCGCCACAGACGCCCGTTCTCCCAGGTGGTGCCGGCCGCGCTGTCGGGTTTGTCGTACGACGTGTTGGTCTCCACGGCGCCGCCGAGCCGGTCGTGGGCGACGACGGCGTACGCGCAGCCGAGCGGGGCGGCGTCGGGGACGGTGTCCGGTGCGAGTGCGACGAGGGTGTCGCCGCTCTTGGCCTGGTCGAGCTGGACGCGGGCGGCGAGCAGCGTGGCGCCGGGCTGGTCGCTGCGGACGGACAGGAAGGCGAGTGAGGGGATCTGCAGGGTGCCGACGCGCAGGGCCTCGGTGTCGGCGATCCGCGTGACGCGCCAGTGGACCTTCCGGCCGGTGACCCGGATCTCCACGTGGATCTCGGTTCCGCCGTCGAAGGACAGCACGTACGCCGCCAGGTCCCGGCCCGCGCGGGCGCTCACTTCGGGGGTGCGGGCGGTTCCGTCGATCAGCACGGAGGTGACGGGGTCTTCCTGCCCGTGCAGCACGGCGCCCGTCGCACGGTCGGTGTACGACACGATCCTCGGGAAGCGTGCGTCGACGCGCACCTCCAGTTCGGCGGAGCGCAGCACCGTCTGCCGCCCGGCGGCCGGGGCGACGGAGGCTGGACCCGCGAAGGCCGGGCCGGCGCCCGTCAGCGCGGTGGCGGCGGTGACCGCGGTGGCGGCCACCACGGTCCTGCGGCTCGGTCCGGGGTGTTGTGCGTGCACGCTCGCTCTCCTGTCGCTCGTCGGCATGGTGTGCACGCCAAGATGTGCCGGGAGGGGCGAGTGCGCCTATGGACAAAGATGGGGCGGGTGTTGGACTAACGCGTCCAGCACCCGCCCGGTCCACGCCGGCTCAGAGGTCTTTCAGAGTCCGTCCAGGGGTCGCTCGGAGCCGGCTCCGTGTTCGTTCAGGGGTGGTTCCCCGGCACGGTCAGAGACCCGCGGCAGCCGACTTGATGGTGGCGGCGAAGGTCGACACCTCGGTGTACACACCGGGGTAGTTGGGGCGCGCGCAGCCGTTGCCCCAGCTGACTATGCCGACCTGTATCCAGGCGTTGGCGTTGTCCCGGCGGAACATCGGGCCGCCCGAGTCGCCCTGGCAGGTGTCGACACCGCCCTCGGTGAAGCCGGCGCAGATCTCCTCGCCCGCAACCAGCTCCGGGTACGAACGCTTGCAGCTCGCGTCGGAGACGAAGGGGACCTGGGCCTTGCGGAGGTAGCGCTGCTGGCCGCCGCCCTCGGTGGCCGCGCCCCAGCCGGCGACGGTGAAGGTGCCGCTGTTGTACGCCGTCGTGTCGGCGATCTTCAGGGTGGGCAGGTCGATCGGCCTGGCGAGCTTGATCAGCGCCCAGTCCTTGCCCGTGCCGTTGTAGCCGGGGGCCTGGAGGACCTTCGTGGACCTGACCTTGATGGCGCTGGAGCTCTGCAGGTCGACGACGCCGGCGGTGGCGGTGATGCTGGTGTTGTTGCCGGAGCCGTTCACGCAGTGGGCGGCGGTCAGCACGATGTCCTTGGCGTAGAGCGAGCCGCCGCAGCCCATCGAGAGCCGGACCATGAACGGGAACTCGCCCTGGACGGCGCGGGTTCCGCCGACGACGGGGGGCGTCGCCGCGGAGGCCGCGGACGCACCGGCGGGCTGGATGCTGACCGCGGCGAGGATCACTGCGCCTGCGGCGGCACATCTCTTGAAGGCACGCAGAAGGTTCTTCAACGAATCGCCTCTCGTGGGAAACCGTGGGGGGTGGCTGTGCACGCGCACGACGGGACAGCGCCCACACCACCGAAAAGATGGCATGAGCCCGTCAAGGCGTTGCTGGATTATGAGGAGCGGTACGCCCGGCGGACAAGGGAGCCATTCAGGCCACACCCCGCGCACCCGCCGCACCGCCCCGCACCCGCTCCGCATCCGCCGCGTCGAGCCCGGCGAATCCGCCTACAGTGGAGACCTGTTCACCGTCGTGCCGAGACGTGTGGGGGTGAGTACGGACGTGACCATCGGGAGCGAGGTCGTGCACGGCTATCCGCACCTGGCGACCGTGCGGTCCGCCCTCGCCGCGCTGCACAGACGACTCTCGTACGACGGCGTGCACTCCTACGCCCCGAGCGTCCTCCCCGCCGACGTGGCCTTCTCGGACCAGGACGACCTGCACCTCGGCACCCAGCGCGTGGCCCGCGCCCTCGTCCACCACCTGCACCTGCCGGACGCCCGGATGATCGTGAGCTTCCGCGCGATGGAGCACGCGGCGAGCGTGGAGCTGGCGGCGGGGCCGGAGTACTTCATCGAGCTCAACGCGCGCTTCAGGACCCACCGCAACGACATCGGGGCCGCTCTCGCGCACGAGATCACCCATGTGCTGCTGCACCGGCTCGGTCTCGCGTTCGAGGGCACCCGTGACAACGAGATCCTCACCGACACCGTGACGACGTACCTGGGAGCGGGCTGGCTGCTGCTCGACGCGTACCGCGAGGACGGCACGTCCAGCCAGAAGCTCGGCTATCTCACCCCGGAGGAGTTCGGGTACGTCCTGGCGAAGCGGGCGACCGCCTTCGGCGAGGACCCCGCGCCCTGGTTCACCAGCCCGCAGGCCTACACGGCGTACACGAAGGGACGCGCGCGGGCCCTGCACGACGAACGGCAGCCGCCGCTGACCTCGGCGGGCTGGGCGGGGCGCCGGCGGTACGCGAAGGAACGGCGGAACGCACAGGAGAACGGCAGCCGTGCGGACCGCGGTTCGTCGTCGTACGCCTTCGAGGGAGGCGGCCGCGACACCCTGCGCGTGTCGTTCCCGTGCCCCACCTGCGAACAGCGGATACGCGTTCCCGTGAGCGGTCGCGTACGGGCGCGCTGCGCGCTGTGCCGCACGGTTCTCGAATGCGACACGTGAACGCGCACGCGTAGGGTCGCACCATGACGAACGACGCTGCGGCGGCCCCGCAGACCCTGTTCGAAGCGCTGTACGACGACAGCGACGACACCGTCGTACGGCTGCTGCGCTCCGGCGTGCCCGCCGAGTCCACCGACGACGAGGGCGCGACCGCGCTCTACCGGGCGGCCCTGCAGAACCGCCCCGGCATGGTGCGACTGCTGCTCGCGGCGGGCGCCGACCCCGACCGGGCGAGCGGCCCCGGGGGGACGGACCTGCCCCTGTGCGGCGCGGCGGTCGGCGGGCACACGGAGGTGGTGGAGGCCCTGCTGGCGGCGGGGGCGACACCCGACCTCCGTGAGGAACTGGACTTCACGGCGCTGGCGTGGGCCGTACGGCAGGGCCACGCCGACACCGCCGAGGCGCTTTTGGAGTACGGCGCCGATCCGGACCTCCCCGCTCCGGGGACGGAGCCGCCCCTGGTGCTCGCCGCGCGGCGCGGGTCCACGGAGACCGTGCGGGCCCTGCTGCGGCACGGCGCCTCGGCCGTACGGGAGGCATTGGACGAGGCGCGGCGCCGGCTCGGGGTCGACGTGGAGGAGGCGCTGCGGGCGGAGCTGTTGGCGACGTTCGCGGACGGCTCCGGGGAGCCGGGCGCGGCGCCGCCCGAGACCGTCACGAGCCGCATCGTGGAAGACGGCGGGGAGACCGTCGTCGTCGAACTGCTGCGGGACGGCCGTTCCACGGCGGGCGTCGAGCAGCAGACCGGGCACGCGGCGATCGCCACGCTCCTGGAGGAGAGGCTGGGCATCCGCACGCCCTTCGAGGAGCTCGCCGGCCGGGCTCTGAGCGGCGGTGACCCCGGCCGGGACGAGTGGATGGAGGCCGTGGCGGCGCTGTGGCGGCGCGGTGACGAGGAGACGTTCCAGGCGGCGGCCGCGTGGTGTGCGAGCGGCGACCCGCTGCGGCAGGCGTTCGCGGCCGATGTGCTGGCGCAGCTCGGCTTCGAGCAGGGGGGCAAGCCGTTCGCGGCGCGCGCCCTGCCGCTGCTGCGGGAGCTGGCGCGCGAGGCGGGGGACTCCGAGTCCGAGCTGGCCCAGGCGGCCGTGCTGGCGTTGGGGCACCACGGCGACCCCGCGGCCCTGCCCGAGATCCTGCGCCACGCGGGCCACCCGGACGCCGATGTACGTCACCGGGTGGCCCTCTCGCTCATCGGGCTCGTCCCCGCCGACCACCGGGAGGGCGCGGCGGCGCTGATCGCGCTCAGCCGGGACCCGGACGACGAGGTGCGCGACTGGGCGACGCTGGCACTGGCCGGTTCCGACGCCGACACGCCCGAGATCCGCGAGGCGCTCACGGACCGCCTGGAGGACCACGACCCCGACACGGCGGCGGAGGCGGCCGGCGGTCTCGCGGCGCGTGGGGACGCCCGGGCGGTCGAGGCGCTGGCCCGGCTGCTGCGGGAGGAGGACCCGGAGGGTTACGCGTACGCGACGGCGCGCGAAGCGCTGGAGCACGTGAAGGACGCTCCGACCAGGCGTCTGCTGGAACGCACACCGCCGCGCTGCCCGTGAGGGCGCCTCCTCCCCCGCTCGGGGCCGGTCTCGCGCCCGTACGCGACCCGGTGCGGGCCGCCCCGCCGCGCCGGCCCGGGAGCCCTACCGTGCCCCGTACACCCCGCCGGGAGGCTCGGACTTCGCCAGCAGCCTCGACGCCGTCTCCCCCGCCTCCGACGGGGTCCAGCGGGCGCCCTTGTCCGCCGTGGGGCCGGGGCGCCAGCCCTCCATGACGGTGATGCGCCCCGCCTCCGCCTCGAAGACCCGTCCCGTCACCCCCGCCGACGCCGCCGAGCCCAGCCACACCACCAGCGGCGAGACGTTGTCCGGCGCCATCGCGTCGAACGCGCCGGCCGCTCCCGGCGGCGCCATCGTCTCGGCGAAGGTCCGCTCCGTCATGCGGGTACGGGCCACCGGTGCGACCGCGTTGACCTGGACGCCGTACCCGCGCAGCTCCTCGGCCGCGACCAGGGTGAGCCCGACGATCCCCGCCTTCGCGGCCGCGTAGTTGGCCTGTCCCACGCTCCCCAGCAGCCCCGCCCCCGAGCTGGTGTTGACGACGCGGGCCGCCGTCTCCCGCCCCGCCTTCGC
This sequence comes from Streptomyces chryseus, assembly GCF_014650755.1. Classification (GTDB taxonomy): domain Bacteria; phylum Actinomycetota; class Actinomycetes; order Streptomycetales; family Streptomycetaceae; genus Streptomyces; species Streptomyces chryseus. The sequence goes on from NZ_BMVO01000001.1 coordinate 279,540, forward strand.
CTCGGCCCGCCAGTACCGGGCGGCGTGCCGCAGCGGCAGGAAGTGCCCCTTCAGGTGGACGCGCACGACCGCGTCCCAGTCGTCCTCGTCGAGGTTGACGAGCATCCGGTCGCGCAGGAAGCCGGCGTTGTTGACGAGGGTGTCGAGCCGCCCGAACGTCTCGACGGCCGTGGCGACCAGCGACGCCGCTCCCCGCGCCGACGCGATGTCGCCGAAGTGGGCCACCGCCTCTCCCCCCGCCGCCGCGATCTCCTCGACGACGCGCTGCGCGGGCCCCGCCGACGTTCCCGCGCCGTCCGGGCCGCCCCCGAGGTCGTTGACGACGACCTTCGCGCCCTCCGCCGCGAAGGCCAGGGCGTGGGCCCTGCCGAGCCCCCTCCCCGCGCCCGTCACGACGACGACCCGTCCGTCGCAGATTCCGCTGTCCGTCGTCATGTCACTTCTCCCTGTTGGCTGTCGCGGCGTCGAGGAAGGCGGGGCGTTCCCCGCCGCCGTGGACGAGGAGGGACGCGCCGTTCACGTACGCCGCGCGTGCGGAGGCGAGGAAGACCGCCGCGTCGCCGATCTCGCGCGGCTCGGCGAGGCGGCCCGCCGGGACCGTACGGGCGACGGCCGCGAGACCGGCGTCGTCGCCGTAGTGCAGGTGGGACAGCTCGGTGCGGACCATGCCGGGGACGAGCGTGTTCACCCGTACGCGGGGCGCCCACTCCACCGCCATCGAGCGGGCCAGGTTCTCCAGCCCCGCCTTGGCCGCTCCGTACGCGGCCGTGCCCGGCGAGGGCCTCGTCCCGCTGACACTGCCGATCATCACGACCGAGCCGCCGGAAGCACGAAGGTGCTCGTACGCCGCCAGGGAGGCCCGCAGCGGGGCGGTCAGGTTCAGTTCGACGACCCGTGCGTGGCGCGCCGTCTCCCCTTCGCCCAGCAGCCGGTACGGCGTCCCGCCCGCGTTGTTGACCAGTACGTCGAGACGTCCGTACGCCGCCACGACGCCCGCGAAGAACTCCTGGACGGCCGGGCCGTCCCGCAGGTCCAGGGGCCGGAACTCCGCCTGCCGCCCGCCCTCTTCGACCACCGCGTGCGGCGGCCGGCGCGCGCAGACCACCACCCGCGCGCCCGCCGCCAGGAACGCCCGCGCGATGCCGGCGCCGACGCCGCGCGTGCCGCCGGTGACGACGGCGACCCTCCCTTTCAGTTCCATTCGCTGCTACCTTCCCACCTAACAAATGTTTGGTGGAAAGGTAGCTGATCCGCTCATGGGTGTCTCCACCGCAAGCCCCGCAGGACCGGAAGGGCCGGAAGGGCCGGACAAGGCCGTCGCCGTGGTCACGGTCGACTTCCCGCCCGTCAACGCGCTTCCCGTGCGGGGCTGGTACGCCCTCGCCGACGCGGTCCGCGCCGCCGGCCGGGACCCGGACGTGCGCTGCGTCGTCCTCGCCGCCGAGGGCCGCGGCTTCAACGCCGGCGTCGACATCAAGGAGCTGCTGCGCGACCCCGGCCACGCCTCGCTCATCGGCGCCAACCGGGGCTGCGCCGAGGCGTTCGCCGCCGTCTACGAGTGCGAGGTGCCCGTCGTCGCGGCCGTCGGCGGCCACTGCCTGGGCGGCGGCATCGGCCTCGCCGGCAACGCCGACGCGATCGTCGCCTCCGACGACGCCACCTTCGGCCTGCCCGAGCTGGACCGGGGCGCGCTCGGCGCCGCCACCCATCTCGCCCGTCTCGTCCCCCAGCACCTGATGCGCGCGCTGTACTACACCTCGCGCACCGCCACCGCCGCCGAACTGCACGCCCACGGCTCGGTGTGGAAGGTCGTCCCGCGCGCCCGGCTCCTCGCCGAAGCCCTCTGCCTGGCACGCGAGATCGCCCGCAAGGACGGCACCCTCCTGCGGCTCGCCAAGGCCGCGATCAACGGCATCGACCCCGTGGACGTACGCCGCAGCTACCGCTTCGAGCAGGGCTTCACCTTCGAGGCCAACCTCAGCGGCGTGGCGGACCGCGTCCGCGCCGGCTTCGGCGACGACACCCGGGACCAGGAGGGCGGCCGGCCGTGACCGACAAGACGATGACTCCCGAAGAGGCCGTCGCGGGTCTCCGCAGCGGCATGACCGTAGGCATCGGCGGCTGGGGGTCGCGCCGCAAGCCGATGGCCCTGGTCCGCGCCCTGCTCCGTACCGGAATCACCGACCTCACCGTCGTCTCGTACGGCGGCCCGGACGTCGGCCTCCTCGCCGCCGCCGGCAGGATCCGCGAACTCGTCACGGCCTTCGTCACGCTCGACTCGATCCCCCTGGAGCCGCACTACCGCGCGGCCCGCGAGAAAGGCGCCTTCGCGCTCACCGAGCTCGACGAGGCGATGTTCATGTGGGGCCTGCGCGCCGCCGCCAACCGGCTGCCCTTCCTGCCCGTCCGGGCCGGCATCGGCTCCGACGTGATGCGCGTCAACCCCTCGCTCCGCACGGTCACCTCGCCCTACGAGGACGGGGAGGAGTTCGTCGCCGTACCGGCCCTGCGCCTGGACGCCGCGCTGGTCCACCTGAACCGCGCCGACCGGTTCGGCAACGGCCAGTACCTCGGCCCCGACCCGTACTTCGACGACCTGTTCTGCGAGGCGGCCGACGCGGCGTACGTCTCCTGCGAGCAGGTGGTGGCGACGGCGGAGCTGACGAAGGAGGCGCCGGTGCAGAGCCTCCTCGTACAGCGCCACTACGTCACCGGCGTGATCGAGACGCCCAACGGCGCGCACTTCACCTCCTGCGCCCCCGACTACGGCCGCGACGAGGCCTTCCAGCGGCTGTACGCGGCCACGCCCTGGCCGGACTTCGCCGCCCGCTTCCTGTCCGGCGACGAGAAGACCTACCAGCGCGCCGTACAGGCCTGGCACGAGGAGCAGAAGTGAGCGCCGCCGCACCCCCCACCCGCGCCGAGTACTGCGTCGTCGCCTGCGCCGAGACCTGGCGCGGCAACGGAGAGGTGCTGGCCAGCCCCATGGGCACCGTCCCCGGCATCGGCGCCCGCCTGGCCGGACGCACCTTCTCGCCCGACCTGCTCCTCACCGACGGCGAGGCCCTGCTGGTCCGCCCGGACGGCACCCCGGAGGGCTGGCTTCCGTACCGCCGGCACCTCGAAATGGTCACGGGCGGCAGGCGCCACGTCATGATGGGCGCCAGCCAGCTCGACCGCTTCGGCAACCAGAACATCTCCTGCATCGGCGACTGGCGGCGGCCCGCCCGCCAGCTCCTCGGCGTACGCGGAGCTCCCGTCAACACGCTGAACAATCCGACGAGTTACTGGGTCCCGAAGCACTCCCCGCGCGTCTTCGTCGAGAAGGTCGACATGGTGTCCGGCGTCGGCTACGACAACGCGGCAGCCGCCGGGCCGAGCGCCACCCGCCACCACCGGATCCCCCGCGTCGTCACGAACCTCTGCGTCCTCGACTTCGACACGCCCGACCACTCGATGCGCCTCGCCGCGCTCCACCCCGGCGTCACCGCCGACCAGGTCCGGCAGGCGACGGGCTTCGCCCTCACCGTGCCGGCCGACGTGCCGTACACCCGCGATCCCTCCCCCGGGGAACTCCGCCTGATCCGCGAGGTCATCGACCCGGACGGCCTGCGCGAGCGGGAGGTCGGGCCCTGATGGAGACGGCGCTCACCGCACTCACCGGAGTCAGGCACCCGATCGTGCAGACCGGCATGGGATGGGTCGCGGGCCCCCGCCTCGTCTCGGCGGCCGCCGAGGCGGGCGCGCTGGGCGTCCTGGCCTCCGCGACGATGACCACCGAGCAGCTGCGCCACGCCGTGCGGGAGGTCAAGTCCCGTACGGACGCGCCCTTCGGCGTCAATCTGCGCGCCGACGCGGCGGACGCGCGGGCCCGTGTACGGATCGTCGTCGAGGAGGGCGTGAGGGTCGCCTCCTTCGCGCTCGCGCCCTCCCGGGACCTGATCGCCGAGCTGAAGGACGCGGGGGTCGTCGTCGTGCCGTCCGTCGGCGCGCGCCGGCACGCCGAGAAGGTCGCGGCCTGGGGTGCGGACGCGGTCATGGTGCAGGGCGGCGAGGGCGGCGGCCACACGGGAGAGGTGGCGACCACCGTCCTCCTCCCGCAGGTCGTCGACGCGGTGGACATCCCGGTGATCGCCGCGGGCGGCTTCTGCGACGGCCGCGGTCTGGTCGCCGCGCTGGCGTACGGCGCGGCCGGCATCGGGATGGGCACGCGCTTCCTGCTCACCTCCGACTCGACGGTCCCCGACCGGGTCAAGGCGCTGTACCTGGCGGCGGGCGTGCGGGACGTGACGGTCACGACGGCCGTCGACGGCCTCCCGCACCGCATGCTCCGTACGGAACTCGTCGACTCCCTGGAGCGGGCGGGCCGCACGAGGACCCTGGCGCGGGCCGTGCGCCGGGCGGCGGGGTTCCGGAAGATCTCCGGGCTGAGCTGGGCGGCGATGGTCCGCGAAGGTCTGGCCATGAGACACGGCAAGGACCTGACCTGGAGCCAGCTCCTGCTCGCGGCCAACACCCCGATGCTGCTCAGGGCCTCCATGGTCGAGGGCCGCACCGATCTCGGCGTGATGGCGTCCGGGCAGGTGGCGGGCCTGATCGACGATCTGCCCTCCTGCGCGGAGCTGGTGGCACGTGTCATGGCCGAGGCGGACGAAGTACTCGAACGGTTCCAGGCGCCCCGCACGTCGTCGCTCCCCACCCTGCCGACACCAGGGTGACCCCTCTCCCCACAGGAGTTGTCAGATGCCCCGTGCCCGATCCCGCCTCGGCCTGGCGACCGGAGCGGTCGTCACCGCTCTCGCGCTCGGCTGCCCGCCGGCCTCGGCCGTACCTTTGGAAGTCACCCCCACGGCCGTCGCCGCCGCTGCCGTTCCCCAGGGCGATGCGATACGCCAGATCCCGCTCCAGGGCGCGGTCAACGTCCGTGACATGGGCGGGTATCGCACGTACGACGGGAAGGAGACGCGCTACGGGCAGGTCTACCGCGCCGACGCGCTCAGCAAGCTCACGGACGCCGACGTCGCCGCCCTCGGCCGGCTCGGCCTGGCGAAGGTGGTCGACTTCCGGGTCGCGCCGGAGGTCCAGTACGACGGTCCGGACCGTCTGCCGCCCGGCCTCGCCGCCACGTCCCGGCCGGTCACCGACAACGGACTGTTCGCGCGGCTGCTGACCGCCATCGGGTCGGCGGACCCGGTGCGGCAGGAGGAGATGCTCGGGGGCGGCAGGGCCGCGGCGTTCATGCGGGACGTCTACCGCACGTTCGTCACGAGCCCCGAGAACCGGGCGCGGTTCGCCGAGACGCTGCGCGACCTCGCGCACAGCGACCGCCGCTCACCCGCGCTGTACCACTGCACCTCGGGCAAGGACCGTACGGGCTGGACGAGTTACCTACTGCTGCGGGCGCTCGGCGTACCGTCGCGCACGGCGGAGCAGGACTACCTGGCGTCGAACACCTATCGCGCGGCGCACGACGCCCGGGTGCGCGCGGGGCTGAAGCAGTCCGGACTGATGCAGAACCCGGATCTGCTGATTCCGCTCCAGGAGGTCCGGCTGGACTACCTGGACGCGGCCCTGGAGCGGGTGGAGGCGGAGTACGGCGGCCTCTACGGCTATCTCACGCGGGGCCTGGGCCTCGACCACCGCACACTCGCCGCACTCCGGGCGGCACTGCTGCGCCCCTGAGGCCCCGCACGCACCCGGCCCGCCCCCGACCCTGACACGGGAAGGGGGCGGGCCGGGGGTGTCTCGTGCCTAGGCGGCCGCGCTGCGGCTGCCTCCGGCGCCACGGCGTCCACGTCCACGCCCGCCCTGCGCCCGCTCACCCGGCGCACCGGCGCGAGCGCCGCCCTGCGTCCGCGCACCACCGGCGCCCTGGCCGCGGCCACCGCGGCCACCGCCGGCACCGGCGCCCGCGCCGCCCTGGGCACGCTCGCCCTGGGCGCGGCCGCCGCCCTGCGTACGGCCACTGCCGCCCGCACGGGCGCCGTTGCCCGCACTCGCACCGGTCCCGGCGCCGCCGCGCCCCGCGCCGCCGCCACGGCCGCCGGCGCCCTGCGGGCGCCGCTTCGGCTTCGCGGAAGCCTGCTGCTGCTGGGGGACCTCGATCACGATGGCGACGCCCGAGGGCTCGCGCGCACCGGTGATCCGGGTGAGCTCGTCGTCGCTGGACTTGACCCGCGCGGTCTGCGGGACGATGCCGGCGGCCGACATGAGCTGCGTCATCTCGCGCTTCTCGTCGGGGAGCACCAGCGTGACGACGCTGCCGGACTCGCCCGCGCGGGCGGTACGGCCGCCGCGGTGCAGGTAGTCCTTGTGGTCGGTCGGCGGGTCGACGTTGACGACCAGGTCGAGGTCGTCGACGTGGATGCCGCGCGCCGCCACGTTGGTCGCCACCAGCGCGGTGACCTGACCGGTCTTGAACTGGTCGAGTGTGCGGTTGCGCTGCGGCTGCGAACGGCCGCCGTGCAGCGCCGCCGCGTGCACACCGCTGGCCAGCAGCCGCTTGGCGAAGCGGTCCGCCGCGCGCTTGGTGTCCACGAAGAGGATCACGCGGCCGTCGCGGGCGGCGATGCGCGTGGCGACGGCCTTCTTGTCGGTCTCGTCGGCGACGTACAGCACGTGGTGCTCCATCGTCGTCACCGCGCCCGCCGACGGGTCGACGGAGTGGACGACCGGATCGGTGAGGAACATCCGTACGAGCCGGTCGACGTTGCGGTCGAGCGTCGCCGAGAACAGCATCCGCTGCCCGTCCGGCTCGACCTGCTTCAGCAGCGCCGTGACCTGCGGGAGGAAGCCCATGTCGGCCATCTGGTCGGCCTCGTCCAGGACCGTGATGGACACCTGGCCGAGGTCCGCGTCGCCGCGCTCGATGAGGTCCTTGAGCCGGCCGGGGGTGGCGACGAGCACCTCGGCGCCGCGGCGCAGCGTGTTCGCCTGCTTGGTGATCGACATGCCGCCGACGACCGTGGCCATGCGCAGGTTCACGGCCGTGGCGTACGGCGTGAGCGCGTCGGTGACCTGCTGTGCGAGCTCGCGGGTGGGGACCAGGACCAGGGCGAGCGGTGCGCGGGGCTCGGAGCGGCGGCCCGCGGTGCGGGCCAGCAGCGCGAGGCCGAAGGCGAGGGTCTTGCCGGAGCCGGTACGGCCGCGGCCGAGGATGTCACGGCCCGCGAGGGAGTTCGGCAGGGTCGCGCCCTGAATGGGGAAGGGCTCGGTCACGCCCTGGGCCGCCAGGGTCTTGAGCAGTGCCACGGGCATGTCGAGAGCGGCGAAGGCCTCGACGGCCGGCAGCGCCGGGGTGATGGTCTCCGGCATCGCGAATTCACCCTGCACGGGGGTGGCCCGGCGGGCGGGTCCCTTTGCGGGGGCCTTGCCGCGCGGGGCCTGCGCGGAGCGATTGCGGGCGGGGCGCGCGGAGCGGGTGGTGGCGGCGGGGCGGTCGGAGCGGGTCATTCAGGTTTTGCCTTCCTGGGAACAAGCACAAGCCGGGGCCCGCACCTTCACGGTGCGGGCCCCGGCTGGCGAGGTATCGCGTCGGCGAATTAGGCCGGGACGATGTTCTCCGCCTGCGGGCCCTTCTGGCCCTGCGTGACGTCGAAGGAGACCTTCTGGCCCTCCTGGAGCTCACGGAAGCCCTGGGTGGCGATGTTGGAGTAGTGGGCGAAGACGTCAGCGCCGCCGCCGTCCTGCTCGATGAAGCCGAAGCCCTTTTCCGAGTTGAACCACTTCACGGTTCCAGTAGCCATGTCATTCTCCTAAAAAACTGGGGCAGATCCGGAAATCCGCACTTCACGGATTCCACGTCGCCGCAATGAGCCCCATCCGGAGAACCGGAAAACAAAATGCGCCTGAGGAAGCATTCCCGTCAGGCGCACATAATGTTTATGGGTACCAAAACTGCAACTCGTCCACTCTAACACGATGCCGCCGGAGCACCACCCCTCGACGCCGAGAAGATCGTCGAACGGTCACGGACCCCGTCCGCGCCGTCACACGCGTTCGATGATCGTGACGTTCGCCTGGCCGCCGCCCTCGCACATCGTCTGGAGCCCGAACCGGCCTCCTGTCCGCTCCAGTTCGTGCAGCAGCGTCGTCATCAGCTTGACGCCGGTCGCCCCGAGGGGGTGGCCCAGGGCGATCGCGCCGCCGTTGACGTTCACCCGGGCGGGGTCGGCCCCCGTCTCCTTCAGCCACGCCAGCACGACGGGTGCGAACGCCTCGTTGATCTCGACCAGGTCGATGTCGTCGATCGCCAGGCCGGCCTTCTTCAGCGCGTACGCCGTGGCGGGTATCGGCGCGGACAGCATCCGGATCGGGTCCTCGCCGCGCACGGACAGGTGGTGGACGCGGGCCCGCGGCGTCAGCCCGTGTTCCGCGACCGCCCGTTCGGAGGCGATCAGCAGCGCCGCGGCCCCGTCCGAGACCTGCGACGAGCACGCCGCCGTGATCGTGCCGCCCTCCACCACCGGTTTGAGTGCCGCCATCTTCGCCAGGGTGGTGTCGCGGCGCGGCCCCTCGTCGGCCGTCACGTCCCCGTACGCCACCGTCTCGGGCCCGAAGCGCCCCTCGTCGATCGCGTGCAGGGCCCTCCGGTGCGAGCGGAGCGCGTACTCCTCCATGTCGGGCCGCGAGATGCCCCACTTCTCGGCGATCAGCTGCGCCCCGTGGAACTGGTTCACCGGCAGTGCGCCGTACCGCGCCCGCCAGCCCTCCGAACCCGCGAACGGGCCTTCCGTGAGCCCCAGGGGCTCCGCCGCCTGCCGGGACGCGAAGGCGATCGGGATCCGCGTCATGTTCTGGACGCCGCCGGCGACCACCAGGTCCTGTGTGCCGGACAGCACGCCCTGCGCCGCGAAGTGCACGGCCTGCTGTGACGACCCGCACTGGCGGTCGACGGTGACCCCGGGCACCTCCTCGGGCAGTCCCGCCGCGAGCCACGCCGTACGGGCGATGTCTCCGGCCTGCGGCCCCACCGCGTCCAGGCAGCCGAACACGACGTCCTCGACCGCCGACGGGTCGATGCCGGAGCGCGAGACGAGGGCCTTCAGGACGTGCGCCCCCAGGTCGGCGGGGTGAACGGCCGCGAGGCCTCCACCGCGCCGGCCGACGGGGGTCCGTACCGCTTCGACGATGTAGGCCTCGGCCATGACTGCTGCTCCTTCGTATGACGAACGTCGGACAAGCGGTTCACGTACGCAGAGCGATGCCGTCCAGGACCATGGACAGGTACTGGCGGGCGATCTCCTCGGGGCTGTGCAGGCCGCCGGGCCGGTACCAGGACGCGGCGACCCAGACGGTGTCGCGGACGAAGCGGTAGGTGAGCCGGATGTCGAGGTCGGCCCGGAAGACGCGCGCCTGCACCCCGCGCTCCAGGGTTCCCAGCCACGCCTTCTCGAACTTCTGCTGCGAGTCGGCGAGGTAGTGGAAGCGCGGCTGTGCGGACAGGTGCCTCGACTCCTTCTGGTAGATCGCGACGGCGGCGCGGTGCCGGTCGATCTCCCTGAACGACTCGGTGACGAGCGCCTCGATGGTCTCCCGCGGCCCGAGTCCGGCGGCGAGCACGGCGTCGTACCCCTCCCACAGCTCGTCGAGGAACGTGGACAGGATCTCGTCGAGCATCGATTCCTTGGAATCGAAGTGGTAGTAGAGGCTGCCGGCGAGCATGCCCGCCGCGTCCGCGATCTTCCGGACGGTCGTGGCGTTGTAGCCCTGGGCGGCGAAGACCTCGGCTGCCGTGCCGAGGAGTTCGCGCCGCCGCTCGGGCGAGGCGGTCACCTGGTTCTTCTTCTTGTTGGGCACGCTGCCATTGTCCGCCCGGGGACGGCCTTGCTAGGCACGGCGGCTGCTGACCGAGACCGTCTCGCCGGTCATGTACGAGGAGTAGCCGCTCGCCAGGAAGACGACGACGTTCGCGACCTCCCAGGGCTCGGCGTACCGCCCGAACGCCTCACGCCCGGTGAGTTCCGCGAGCAGCTCGGCGGAGGTCACCTTCACCAGGTGCGGGTGCATGGCGAGGCTGGGCGCGACGGCGTTCACGCGCACGCCGTACGCCGCCGCCTCGACCGCCGCGCACCGGGTGAGCGCCATGACGCCCGCCTTGGCGGCGGCGTAGTGGGCCTGGCCGCTCTGGGCGCGCCAGCCGACGACGGAGGCGTTGTTGACGACGACGCCGCCCCGGCCGGCCGCCTTCATGACACGCAGGGCCGCACGGGTGCAGCGGAACGTGCCGTTCAGTGTTACGTCGATGACTTGGGACCACTGTTCGTCGCTCATGTCGACGAGCTCGGCCGTGCCGCCGAGACCGGCGTTGTTGAAGACGATGTCCAGGCCGCCGTGTTCCCGTACGGCGAGGTCGAAGAGGGCCCGCACCTGGGCCTCTTCGGTGACGTCGCACGGCAGGGAGGCGACGTTCCCGGCGCCGAACTCCCCGGCGAGCGCCTCTTCGGTCTCCTTCAGGCGGCGTGCGTGCGCGTCGCCCAGGAGGACGCGCGCCCCCTCCTCCAGGAACCGCCGTGCCGTGGCGCCGCCGATGCCGGCGCCGGCGGCGGCGGTGACGACGGCCGTACGGCCCTTGAGCAGACCGTGCCCGGGAACGTAGGCGGGGCGTGGGGCGCGGGACTCCTCGACGCTGCTCATGGCCGTACGTTAACCTACCAAACACTTGTTAGGGAAGGATGAGCCTGATGCCCACGCCCGCCGCCCACGAGCCACCCGCCCACGAACCTTCCGTGCGGCACCAGCCGTCCGTGCCGCACGAGCCACCTGTGCTGCGGGAACCGCCCGTCCCGGACGAACCACCCGTGCTCTACGAGCGGCGCGGGACCCTCGCGTACGTCACGCTCAACCGGCCGCGCTACCGCAACGCCCAGAACTCGGCGATGACCTACGCCCTGGACGCCGCCTTCTACCGCGCGGCCGAGGACTCCGAGGTGAAGGTGATCGTGCTGGCGGGGGCCGGCGACCACTTCAGCGCCGGTCACGACATCGGCACCCCGGAGCGCGACGCCCATCTGCCCTTCGAGCGCCGGGCGGGCCTCTGGTGGGACCACTCCGACAAACAGGGAGCCGAGTCGCGCTTCGCCCGCGAGTCGGAGGTCTACCTGGGCATGTGCCGCCGCTGGCGCGAACTACCGAAGCCGGTCGTCGCGTCGGTCCACGGCGCGTGTGTCGCGGGCGGGCTGATGCTCGCGTGGATATGCGATCTGATCGTCGCTTCCGAGGACGCGTTCTTCGCCGATCCGGTGGTGCGGATGGGCATTCCCGGTGTCGAGTACTTCGCCCACCCGTGGGTGATGCCGCCGAGGATCGCCAAGGAGTTCCTCTACACGGGCGACCGGATGTCCGCGCGCAGGGCGTACGAGGTGGGCATGGTCAACCGCGTCGTGGAACGCGCCGAACTGGCGGAGCGGACAGCGGAACTGGCGCTTCGGATCGCCCGGATGCCACGCCTGGGACTGGCGCTCACCAAGCGGGCGGTGAATCAGGCGGAGGACCTCCAGGGCATGCACACCGGCATGGACTCGGTCTTCGGACTGCACCACCTCGCCCACGCCCACAACGCCGAGACCGCCGCGGACCCGCTCGCCGGGATGGACGTCTCCGCGATGAAGAGGGCGAGCTCCTGATGGATTTGCGGCACACCCCGGAGGAGGACGCCTTCCGCGAAGAGGCACGGGCGTGGCTGGCGGCGAACGTCCCCGAGCGGCCGCTGCCCTCCCTGGAGACGGAGGAGGGCTTCGCCGCGCACCGCGCGTGGGAGGCGCGGCTGCACGCGGACCGCTGGTCGGTGGTCGCGTGGCCGCGCGAGTACGGCGGCCGGGGCGTCGACCTCTTCACATGGCTGGTCTTCGAGGAGGAGTACTTCGCGGCGGGCGCCCCCGGGCGGGTCTCGCAGAACGGCATCAACCTCCTCGCCCCCACGCTCTTCGACCACGCCACCGACGAACAGCGCGCCCGGGTGCTGCCGTCCATGGCGAGCGGCGAGGCGATCTGGGCGCAGGCGTGGTCCGAGCCGGAGGCGGGGTCGGATCTCGCGTCCCTGAGGTCCCGCGCCGTACGCACGGACGGGGGGTGGCTGCTGTCCGGGCACAAGACGTGGTCCTCGCGGGCCGCCTTCGCGGACCGGGCGTTCGGGATCTTCCGTACGGACCCGGGCGCGGCGACACCGCATCACGGTCTGACGTACCTGATGTTCGACCTGAGAGCGCGGGGGGTCACCGTCCGCCCCATCGGCCGGCTCGACGGCAAGCCCGCCTTCGCGGAGCTGTTCCTGGACGACGTGTTCGTGCCGGACGAGGACGTCATCGGGGAACCGGGGCAGGGCTGGCGGATCGCGATGTCGATGACCGGGAACGAGCGCGGGCTGACGCTGCGCTCCCCCGGCCGATTCGTCGCCGCGTCGGAACGGCTCGTACGGCACTGGCGCGCGTCGGCGGATCCGTCGGACACCGCGCTGCGCGACCGGGTGGCGGACGCCGTCGTGGGCGCGCGCGCTTATCAGCTGTTCACGTACGCCAACGCTTCGCGCTGCGCGGCGGGCGCGTCCATCGGGGCCGAGTCCAGCCTCAACAAGGTGTTCTGGTCGGACTACGACATCGCTCTGCACGAGACGGCGCTCGATCTGCTGGGTGCGGACGGGGAACTGGCCGACAGCGCGTGGGCCGAGGGGCACGTGTTCTCGCTCGCCGGACCGATCTACGCGGGAACGAACGAGATCCAGCGCGACATCATCGCCGAGCGGCTGCTCGGCCTGCCGAAGGGCCGCCGCTGATGAGGTTCCTGCTGACCGACGAACAGGCCGCTTTCGGGCGTTCCCTGGAAGCGATGCTTTCGGCGGCGGACAGCCCGTCGGCCGTACGGGCGTGGGCTGCCGGAAACGCCGTTCCCGGGAACGCGCTGTGGGCGCGCCTGGGATCCGCCGGGGTCTTCGCGCTGGCCGTTCCCGAGGAGTACGAGGGCGTGGGCCGACTGCCGGTCGAACTGGCCGTGGCGTACGTGGAACTCGGGCGGTACGCCGTGCCCGGCCCGGTGGTGGAGACCGTCGCGGCCGCCGCGCTGCTGGCGCGCCTGGCCGAGCACGGCGAGGCGGGCCCCGCGAAGCGGCTGCTGCCGGCGCTGGCCTCCGGCGGGGCGAGCGCCACGCTCACGCTGCCCGGCGGGGGTCCGTACGCGCTGGACGCGGATGCGGCGACGTACGTCCTCGCCGTGCACGGCGACGAACTGCGGCTCGCTCCCGGGCACGGGGCGCTGCGCGCGTCCTCGGACCCGGCGCGGCGGCTGTACCGGCCCTCACCCGGGGGCGAGTTGCTGGCCTCGGGGCCCGCCGTGCGGGCGGCCGCCGGGTACGCCGCCGACTGGGCGGCGTTCGCCACGGCGGCGCAGTCGCTGGGAACAGGGCTCGCGCTGCTGGAGCGGACGGTGGCGTACGCCAAGCAGCGCACGCAGTTCGGGACGGCGATCGGCGGGTTCCAGGCGGTCAAGCACCGGTTGGCGGACACCCTGGTGGGTCTGGAGTTCGCCCGGCCGCTGCTCTTCGGCGCGGCACTGTCCATGACGACCGCCGACATCGCGGCCGCGAAGCTCACGACGGGCGAGGCCGCGTACGCCGCCGCGCGGACGGCCCTGCAGGTACACGGAGCGGTCGGCTACACGGAGGAACTCGATCTGTCCCTGTGGCTGCGCAAGGCACGTCCGCTGCGGGACGCGTGGGGGACGCCGTCGGACTGCCGGCGGAAGGTGCTGGCTGGTTCATGACATCTGATTCATGACATCCGGCGGTTCATGACATCCGGCGTGCCACCTGGTGATTCATGACGGCCGGCGATTCATGACACTTCGCGGGCCGGTTCGTCACCGTTGCCCCGGCGGATCGTCCGCACCGGACGGCCCGGCCGCCAGGTGCGCACGACGAGTTCCCCGCCCTCGATGGAGGTGGCGACCACCTCGGTCGGCTCGACCCGGAACAGATGGAACGGCTCAGGCGGCGCGACCTCGCCGGAGAACCGGGCGATCACCTCCGGGTCGGTGACCTCCACCGCCCGGCCGCTGACCCGCACGTCGCCGTCCCGCAGGTCGTCGCCCGCTCCGGGGTTCGCCTGTACGGCGAAGCGCGGATCGCGCCGGAGATCCTGCGCCTTGCGTGAGTACGGCATCATGCCGAGCCACAACTCGCCGTGCAGGAAGGTCACTTCGAGCCCGGTCACACGCGGCGATCCGTCTTTGCGGATCGTCGCCAGGACGTGGTGCTTGTACTGCTGGAACCGTCGCTGCACGGCCTGCGCGAACTGCGGCTGCGCCCGTTGGAAGTCTGTCCAGTTGGTGACCATGCCTTCAGTGAACCCCGGATACCCGACACCTCTTGTCGGCATTTCTGCTCCCAACGCTTGTGGGCCAACAGCCGTTGACACCGGAGCGCGGCCTGCTTTACATTGACAACGAGCGTTGACCAACAACCGTTGGCACCAGGAGGTCGCCATGAAGGGCACGACCGGAACCACTTCTCAGCGCCACGTCGTCGTGGTCGGCGCGGGCCCCACCGGGCTGCTGCTCGCCGGTGACCTGGCCGCCGCGGGCATCGCCGTCACGGTGGTGGAGCGGCGCCCGCCGGGCATCAGCAATCTCACCCGGGCGTTCGGGGTGCACGCCCGCACGCTGGAACAGCTCGACGCGCGCGGTCTCGCCGACGAACTCCTCACCACCGGCCGGATCATCACCCGGCTGCGGCTCTTCGGCTCCCTGTCGGTCGACCTCTCCGGCCTCCCTTCGCGTTACCCCTGCATGCTGGTGACTCCGCAGTACGAAGTGGAAAGGCTTCTGCTGCGCCGGGCCGAGCAGAACGGCGCCACGTTCGTGTACGGAACGGAGGTCACCGGACTCGCGCAGGACGAGGCGGGTGTGACGCTCGATGTGCGCCGGGGGGACGGAACGGCCGGGACACTGCGCGCCGTCTACGCGGTCGGCGCCGACGGGGTGCGCAGCGCGGTGCGCGAGGCCCTCGGGGTGCCCTTCCCCGGTCACGCGGTCATCAAGTCGATCGTGCTGGCCGACGTGCTGCTGGCGCGGGAGCCCGACCGTACGGTCGCGCTCGACGGCAGGGGCTCGGCCTTCGGCTTCATCGTCCCCTTCGGTGACGGGTACTGGCGCGTGGGCGGCTGGGACCGCACGCGCGGCGAGATCCCCGACACCGCGCCCGTCGGGCTGGACGAGCTGCGCGAGATCGTCCGACGCGCCTTCGGCAGCGACTTCGGTATGCACGAAGCCCGTTGGATGTCCCGGTTCCACAGCGACGAACGCCAGGTCCCGCACTACCGGGTGGGCCGGGTCCTCCTCGCCGGCGACGCGGCGCACACCCACTCCCCGGCCGGGGGCCAGGGCATGAACACCGGCCTCCAGGACGCGGCCAACCTCGGCTGGAAGCTCGCCGCCGTGGTGAACGGGCAGGCCCCGGACGGCCTGCTGGACTCGTACCACGACGAACGGCACCCCGTCGGCAGGGCCGTGCTGCGCAGCAGCGGCGCGCTGGTCCGCCTCGCCATGGCCCACACCCCGCTGCGGCGCGGACTGCGCGCCGTGCTGACCCTGGCCGCCGGTCACGTGCGGCCCGTGACCCGCGGGGCGGTCGGCCGGATCACCGGCATCGGTTACGCGTACGGCGCTCCGCGCGGCGCCCACCCGCTCACCGGCCGCCGGGTGCCGGACGTCGACCTCACGGAGGGCCGGCTGTACGCGCTGCTGCGCGCCGGGCGCTTCGTACTGATCACGCCGCGCGGCGCGCGGACCGAGCACGACGAGCGGCTCACCGTGGCGCACTGGGCGAGTGACCGCCGTACGACGCTGCTCGTCCGCCCCGACGGGTACGCGGCCTGGGCGTCGGAGATTACGGCTGCCGGCTCCGTGACGGCCAGGATCGCCCCCGGCGGGATGCGGGTCTCCTGGACGTCCGCGCCGCGCACCTCGATACCGCACACCTGACCGCACCGGCCGGTGACCGTGGCCGACCGCACGGCCGACGGCCGGGTCAGCGCGCCCGTGCGCCCGCGCCCTTGCGCGTCTGCTCCAGGCTCGGCACGCGGTCGGCTCATGGCCTCGGGCACACGGCCTCGGCACATCGCCCCGGCGGCCGCGACGCGGTTCAGTCGCCCGGCGTCAGGGTGACGATCGCCGCGTGGCCCCGGGTGGACAGGGCGCCGGGCGTGCCGGTCACGACGGCGTCGTACCGGGTGAGGGTGACGTCGTCGAACGTCGCCGTTCCGTCCAGAGCGACGACCACCACCGTCCCGCCGGGCGGGACCGCCACGTCGAGACCGCCGCGCACCACCGCGACCCGTGCGGCCGTCCGGCCCCTGCGGTGCATGACGTTGAAGTTCACGACCCGGCCGCCGAGCAGCCGGCAGTCGGTGGCGGCGTCCCCCGGGAAGTGCTGAGGAACGTACCGCTCGTCGACGAGCCGCCGCTCCCCACTCACCGTGAGGTCCATCCCCGTGCCCTCAACCACCGTCAGGATCCTGTCCACCTCCGGAAACACCGAGAAGGAGCCGTCCCCCTCGACCTCCGCCAGACTGATCCGCCAGTCGAAGTGGGCCGTTCCCGCGCCTCCGGGGGCGGCCGCGATCTCCCGCGTGACCCCGCCGCCGTTCTTCCACGGCACGGCCTCGCGGTCGGCCGCCCTCAGCACCTGGACCGTCATCGCACGATGCCCCGCGCCCGCGCCGCCGCCAGCCAGGCCGGGAACTCCCGCACCAACTGGTCGTACAGCTCGGTGTCCGAGACCTGGCGCGGGTCCGCTCCGGCGTGGAAGTACCCCGCGTTGTCGACCGGGCGCTTGGCCGGGACGGCCAGCTCGTCAAGTCTGCGCAGGAAGTCGAACTGGGTGCTGCGCGTGTTGCCGAAGCCCACGAACTGCCAGAACAGCGGCAGCTTCGCGGCCTTGCAGACATAGCGCTCGGCCGCGAGCTTGTTGATCGGCCCGCCGTCGGTCTGGAAGACGACCAGCGCCGGCGCGGTGGACCCGCTGTCGAGGTAGTGGTCGATCACCGCGTCCATGGCCAGGTGGTAGCTGGTCTTGCCCATGTGCCCGAGCCCGGCGACGATCTTGTCGATCCGGCCGTGGTGGTTGTCGAGGGCGATGTCCGTGATCGCGTCGACGTCCGTGGAGAAGAAGACGAGGGGCACGCTTCCGTCGTCGTCCAGGTTGGCCGAGAGCCCGAGGACCCGGTCGGCGAGCGCCTGCACGCTGCCGTCCCGGTAGTACGGCTTCATGGAACCCGAGTAGTCGAGGACCAGATAGACGGCGGCACGCTGCCCGTCCAGCCCGTGCTTGCGCAGCGAGACGCCCGCGCTCTTGTAGAGGCTGACGAGTGCGGGAGCGGTCTCCTCGACCTTGTGGAGGCTTATCGCCACGTCGGGTCTCTCCGTTTCGTACGGGGCCGGCAGGAAGCTGACAGGAACAGGGGTCGTGAGGGTTCGGGGCATGAAGGTGTGGGGGGGCGTGTCCGAGATTACGGGGCCGGTGTCGGCGGCCGTCCGGGGCTCTGGTTCTGCCGCCTCTACGGCCGCGTACCGCGCTCGCGCTCGGCGGCTTCCAGCTCCTCGATGTCCGCCAGCATGGCATCGGCGAGATCCCGCTCGGCGGCGTAGTGCCGCTCGGCCCACTTGAGGGTGAGCGCGGGGTACGCCCACGCCGCCTCGTCCTTCGCGCTCTCGATGTCCGTCAGCGCCCGCCCGCGCATCGCCTCCGCGAACTCCCGGTGCTGCCGCAGCACTTCGCGTGTCTGCTCGGGTTCGAGGAGGTGGCCGAGCCAGAGCCGCAGCATCGGCCCGTGCTTGAGCACCGGCGGGTCGACGGGTGCCTCCCGGGCCCAGGTACGGACGGCGTCCGTGCCCGCGTCGGTGATCCGGTACACGCGCTTGTCGCGGGTGCCGGTGTCCTGGACGATCAGGCGCGAGGTCGCGAAGCCGGTCTTCTCCAGCCGCTTCAGCTCGCTGTAGATCTGACTGAACGACGGGCTCCAGTAGAAGAAGCGCAGCGACGCGTCCGCCCACTTCTTGAGGTCGTAGCCGGACAACTCCCGGCCGAAGGACAGCAGTCCGAGCACCGCCCAGCTCGTCGCCGGCAGCGCGGGCCGCTCCCCTTCCTTCCCCTGCCTCTTCAGCGTCACGGACCGCAGTCTACGGGCGGAGGGCAGGGGCGGACGGGGTACGGAGACGGGGACAGCGGCGGGGTGCCGCCGGGAGCCTTCCCCACCCCTCCATGCCTGGACCTACCCGCACCGCTATGCGCGGTGTCCGCTTTACGCGGCGTACGGAGCGACGAAGTTCGGCCTGCCGGCCCGCCCCGTTCCGCCGCGCTGGATCTCGCGCCGTACGGATCCGCGTGAACTCGGTGCATCCGGGCGCCATAGACACCCCGCTGGTGGCGTCGGTCGCGGACCGGGACTGGTCGCACCTGCCGCTCGGGCGGATGGGGCGGGCCGAGGAGGTGGGCGAGGTGGTGCGCTTCCTGGTGTCGGGCGCCTCGTCGTACATCACCGGGGCCGAGCTGACCGTGGACGGCGGCTCGACGACCGGCTGACGGCCCGTCGGCCGCCACGGGCCGTGCGTTATCTTGAGCGGCGCCGACCCCACCGGCTCTCCCCCCATCAGCCCAGAAGTCCAAGGAGCCGGCCGTGGAAGCCGCTGTCACGACGTGTTACCGCCACCCCAAGTACGAGACGTACGTGAGCTGCACGCGCTGCGATCGGTACATCTGCCCCGACTGCATGCGCGAGGCGGCCGTCGGGCACCAGTGCCCCGAGTGCGTGAAGGACGGCCACAGGTCGGTCCGCCAGGCCCGCACGGTCTTCGGCGGTTCGGTGGCCGGCGCGGCCGCGCCCGTGGTGACGTACACGCTGATCGCGTTGAACGTCCTCGCCTACCTGGGCGAACTGGCGCGCCCCGACATCGTCCCGCGGTTCGGCATGCTCGGCTGGGGGGTACTGGGCCCGGAGAGCGGGGTCCACCCGGGGCCGAGCGTCGCCGGGGTCGCGGAGGGCGAGTGGTACCGGCTGTTCACCGGGGCCTTCCTCCACCTGAGCCCGACCGGCGGCACCTTCGGGATCATGCACATCATGATGAACATGTTCTGCCTGTGGAACATCGGCAGGACGGTCGAGGAGCAGCTCGGCCGGGCGCGCTACGCGGGGCTCTATCTGCTGTCCGCGCTCGGCGGTTCGGTGCTGGTGTACCTGATCGCGCCGCACGGCATCGTCGTGGGCGCGTCGGGTGCGATCTTCGGCATCTCGGCCTCGTACTACGTGATCTGCCGCCGCCTGGGCCACGACATGCGGGCCGTCAACCGCTTCCTCGCCGGGCTCCTGATCTGGATGGTCGTGTCGGCCCTGTTCACCTCCTGGCAGGCCCACCTGGGCGGGCTGCTCACCGGCGGACTGGTCAGCCTGGCCCTGGCGTACGCGCCACGGAAGAACCGCACGGCGATCCAGGTGATCGCGGCCGCCGGTGTGCTGGTGCTGCTGATCGTGCTCGTACTGATGAAGACGTCGTCGCTGACGTCCTACCCGGGCTGACCGGCACGCCGGCGCGATCCGGGTCCACCGGACAGCGCGTATCCGCCCCGGAACATGGCGCGGCGCCTGCCCGGTGTCCGGTCGGGGACGGGGCAGGCGCCGCATAGTTCCGCACGCCGTTGTACGGGACGATTCGGGGGACGTACGTCAGACGGTCAGCGCACGGTCCGTCGGCTTCACCGGGGCGGGCAGCTCGCTCGTCCCGGTCAGGAACCGGTCCACGCCACGCGCCGCCGAGCGGCCCTCGGCGATCGCCCAGACGATGAGCGACTGACCGCGGCCGGCGTCACCGGCGACGAAGACGCCGTCCACGTTCGTAGCGTACTGCCCGTCGCGCGCGATGTTGCCACGGGCGTCGAGCTCCAGGCCGAACTGCTGCACCAGACCGTTCTGCTGGTCGGTGCCGGTGAAGCCCATCGCCAGGGTGACCAGCTGGGCGGGGATCTTCCGCTCCGTGCCGGGCTTCTGCTCCAGCTTGCCGTCCTTGAACTCCACCTCGACGAGGTGCAGGAACTGGACGTTGCCGTCCTCGTCGCCCTCGAAGTGGGTCGTCGAGACGGAGTAGACCCGCTCGCCGCCCTCCTCGTGCGCGGAGGTGACCTTGTAGAGCATCGGGAAGGTCGGCCACGGCTGGTTGGCGTTACGGTCCTCGCCCGGCTTGGGCATGATCTCCAGCTGCGTGACGGACGCCGCGCCCTGGCGGTGGGCGGTGCCCACGCAGTCCGCGCCGGTGTCGCCGCCGCCGATGACCACGACGTGCTTGCCCTCGGCGGTGATCGGGGAGACCGTCAGGTCGCCCTCCTGCACCTTGTTGGCGAGCGGCAGGTACTCCATCGCGAAGTGGACGCCGTTCAGCTCGCGGCCCGGGACGGGCAGGTCGCGGGAGACCGTCGCGCCGGCGGCGATGACCACCGCGTCGTACCGGCGCCGCAGCTTCGCGGCGTCGATGTCGCGGCCGATCTCGACCTCGGTGCGGAACTTGGTGCCCTCCGCGCGCATCTGCTCGATGCGGCGGTTGATGTGCACCTTCTCCATCTTGAACTCGGGGATGCCGTAGCGCAGCAGGCCGCCGATGCGGTCGGCGCGCTCGTACACCGCGACCGTGTGGCCGGCCCGGGTCAGCTGCTGGGCGGCGGCGAGTCCCGCCGGGCCCGAGCCGATGACGGCGACGGTCTTGCCCGACAGGCGCTCCGGCGGCTGCGGCGTGACGTCGCCGTTGCCCCACGCCTTGTCGATGATCGAGACCTCGACGTTCTTGATGGTGACGGCCGGCTGGTTGATGCCGAGCACGCACGCCGACTCGCACGGGGCCGGGCACAGCCGCCCGGTGAACTCCGGGAAGTTGTTCGTGGCGTGCAGCCGCTCGGAAGCGGCCGCCCAGTCCTCGCGGTAGGCGTAGTCGTTCCACTCGGGGATGAGGTTTCCGAGCGGACAGCCGTTGTGGCAGAAGGGGATGCCGCAGTCCATGCAGCGTCCGGCCTGCTTGCTGATGATCGGCAGCAGGGAGCCGGGAACGTAGACCTCGTTCCAGTCCTTGACGCGCTCACCGGCGGGACGGGTCTGGGCGACCTCGCGTCCGGTGGTCAGGAAGCCCTTGGGGTCAGCCATGGGTCGCCGCCTCCATCATCTTCTCGGTGGTCTCCTGCTCGGAGAGACCGGCGAGCTCAGCGGCGTCCTTGGCGGCGAGCACTGCCTTGTACGTGGACGGGATGATCTTGCTGAAGCGGGTCACGGCGGTGTCCCACTCGGCCAGCAGCTTCGAGGCGACCGTGGACCCGGTCTCCTCCTCATGGCGGCGCACCACATCGTGCAGCCACTGCTTGTCGGTGTCGTCGAGAGCCTCGACCGCCCCGGCGTTGCCGGAGTTGACGTTGTCCGGGTCGAGGTCGATGACGTACGCGACGCCGCCGGACATGCCGGCCGCGAAGTTGCGCCCGGTCTCGCCCAGCACCACCGCGCGACCGCCGGTCATGTACTCGCAGCCGTGGTCGCCCACGCCCTCCGAGACCACCGTGGCGCCGGAGTTGCGGACGCAGAAGCGCTCGCCCGTCCGGCCGCGCAGGAAGAGCTCGCCGCTCGTGGCGCCGTACGCGATGGTGTTGCCCGCGATCGTCGAGTACTCGGCGAGGTGGTCGGCGCCCCGGTCGGGGCGGACGACGATCCGGCCGCCCGAAAGGCCCTTGCCCACGTAGTCGTTGGCGTCGCCCTCCAGGCGCAGCGTCACACCGCGCGGCACGAAGGCGCCGAAGGACTGACCGGCCGAGCCGGTGAAGGTGATGTCGATGGTGTCGTCGGGCAGACCCGCCCCGCCGAACCTCTTCGTCACCTCGTGACCGAGCATCGTGCCGACGGTCCGGTTGATGTTGCGGATCGCGACCTGCGCGCGGACCGGTCGAGCGGCCTCGGCGCTGTCCACGGCCAGGGCGTCGGCGGCGAGCTTGATCAGCTCGTTGTCGAGCGCCTTCTCCAGCGCGTGGTCCTGCGTCGTGATCTGGTGGCGGACCGCGCCCTCCGGCAGCGCGGGCACGTGGAAGAGCGGCTCCAGGTCGAGACCCTGCGCCTTCCAGTGCTCCACAGCGGCGTCGGTGTTGAGGAGTTCGGCGTGGCCGACGGCCTCTTCGAGCGTACGGAAGCCGAGCTCGGCCAGCAGCTCGCGCACTTCCTCCGCGATGAACTGGAAGAAGTTGACGATGTACTCGGCCTTGCCGGAGAACCGGTCGCGCAGGACCGGGTTCTGCGTGGCGATGCCGACCGGGCAGGTGTCCAGGTGGCAGACGCGCATCATGACGCAGCCGGAGACGACGAGCGGCGCGGTCGCGAAACCGAACTCCTCGGCGCCGAGCAGCGCGGCGATGACGACGTCGCGGCCGGTCTTCAGCTGGCCGTCGGTCTGGACGACGATGCGGTCGCGCAGCCCGTTGAGCAGCAGCGTCTGCTGGGTCTCGGCGAGGCCGAGCTCCCAGGGGCCGCCCGCGTGCTTGAGCGAGGTGAGCGGCGAGGCGCCCGTACCACCGTCGTGGCCGGAGATCAGCACCACGTCGGCGTGCGCCTTGGACACACCCGCGGCGACCGTGCCGACGCCGACCTCCGACACCAGCTTCACGTGGATGCGCGCGGCCGGGTTGGCGTTCTTGAGGTCGTGGATCAGCTGAGCCAGGTCCTCGATGGAGTAGATGTCGTGGTGCGGCGGCGGCGAGATGAGACCCACGCCCGGCGTCGAGTGCCGGGTCTTGGCGACCCACGGGTAGACCTTGTGGCCGGGCAGCTGGCCGCCCTCGCCGGGCTTGGCGCCCTGCGCCATCTTGATCTGGATGTCGTCGGCGTTGACCAGGTACTCGCTCGTCACGCCGAAGCGGCCGGAGGCGACCTGCTTGATGCTGGAGCGCCGTGCCGGGTCGTACAGCCGCTCGGCGTCCTCGCCGCCCTCACCGGTGTTGGACTTGCCGCCCAGCTGGTTCATGGCGATGGCGAGGGTCTCGTGCGCCTCCTGGGAGATGGAGCCGTACGACATGGCGCCGGTGGAGAAGCGCTTGACGATCTCGGAGGCCGGCTCGACCTCGTCGAGCGGGATGGCCTCACGGCCCGACGTGAAGCCGAAGAGCCCCCGCAGCGTCATCAGCCGCTCGGACTGCTCGTTCACGCGGTCCGTGTACTGCTTGAAGATGTCGTACCGGCGGTTGCGCGTCGCGTGCTGGAGGCGGAAGACCGTCTCCGGGTCGAACAGGTGCGGCTCGCCCTCGCGCCGCCACTGGTACTCGCCGCCGATCTCCAGCGCGCGGTGCGACGCGGAGATGCCGGAGGTGGGGTACGCCTTGGCGTGCCGGGCGGCGACCTCCTTGGCGACGACGTCGAGACCGGCGCCGCCGATCTTGGTCGCCGTGCCGTTGAAGTACTTCTCGACGAACGCCTCGTCCAGACCGACGGCCTCGAAGACCTGCGCGCCCCGGTAGGAGGCGACGGTCGAGATGCCCATCTTGGACATGACCTTCAGGACGCCCTTGCCGAGGGCGTAGATCAGGTTGCGGATGGCCTGCTCGGGCTCGGCGCCCTCGATGAAGGTGCCCGCGCGGACCAGGTCCTCGACGGACTCCATGGCCAGGTACGGGTTGACGGCGGCGGCGCCGAAGCCGATGAGCAGCGCGACGTGGTGCACCTCGCGGACGTCACCGGCCTCGACGAGCAGCCCCACCTGGGTGCGCTGCTTCGTACGGATGAGGTGGTGGTGCACGGCTGAGGTGAGCAGCAGCGACGGGATCGGCGCGTGCTCGGCGTCCGAGTGCCGGTCGGAGAGCACGATCAGGCGGGCGCCGGCCTCGATGGCCGCGTCGGCCTCGGCGCAGATCTCCTCGATGCGGGCGGCCAGCGCGTCGCCGCCGCCGCTGACGCGGTAGAGACCGGACAGCGTGGCGGCCGTCAGACCCGGCATGTCGCCGTCGGCGTTGATGTGTATGAGCTTGGCCAGCTCGTCGTTGTCGATCACCGGGAACGGCAGCGTCACGTTGCGGCAGGTCGCGGCCGTCGGCTCCAGGATGTTGCCCTGCGGGCCGAGCGAGGAGCGCAGCGAGGTGACGAGCTCCTCGCGGATGGCGTCCAGCGGCGGGTTGGTGACCTGCGCGAAGAGCTGCGTGAAGTAGTCGAAGAGCAGCCGGGGCCGCTCGGACAGCGCCGCGATGGGCGAGTCCGTGCCCATGGAGCCGAGCGGCTCGCCGCCGGTGCGGGCCATCGGGGCGAGGATGACGCGCAGCTCTTCCTCGGTGTAGCCGAAGGTCTGCTGGCGGCGGGTGACCGAGGCGTGCGTGTGCACGATGTGCTCACGCTCGGGCAGGTCCTCCAGCTCGATCTCGCCGGCTTCCAGCCACTCCTGGTACGGGGCCTCGGCGGCGAGGCCGGCCTTGATCTCGTCGTCCTCGATGATCCGGTGCTCGGCGGTGTCGACGAGGAACATCTTGCCGGGCTGCAAGCGGCCCTTGCGGACCACCTTCGCCGGGTCGATGTCCAGCACGCCCACCTCGGACGACAGCACGACGAGCCCGTCGTCGGTCACCCAGTAGCGGCCGGGGCGCAGACCGTTGCGGTCGAGCACGGCGCCGACCTGGGTGCCGTCGGTGAAGGTGACGCACGCCGGGCCGTCCCAGGGCTCCATCATCGTGGCGTGGTACTGGTAGAACGCGCGGCGGGCCGGGTCCATGGAGTCGTGGTTCTCCCACGCCTCGGGGACCATCATCAGCACCGCGTGCGGCAGCGAGCGCCCGCCGAGGTGCAGCAGCTCCAGCACCTCGTCGAAGGACGCGGAGTCCGAGGCGTCGGGCGTACAGACGGGGAAGATCCGCTCCAGCTTCTCGGCTCCGAAGAGGTCGGAGGCGAGCTGGGACTCGCGGGCCTTCATCCAGTTGCGGTTGCCCTTGACCGTGTTGATCTCGCCGTTGTGCGCGACGAAGCGGTACGGGTGGGCGAGCGGCCAGCTGGGGAAGGTGTTCGTCGAGAACCGCGAGTGGACCAGGGCGACGGTGGTCGCGAAACGCCGGTCGGACAGGTCGGGGAAGAACGGCTCGAGCTGCCCGGTGGTGAGCATGCCCTTGTAGACGATGGTGCGCGCGGAGAGCGACGGGAAGTAGACACCGGCCTCGCGCTCGGCGCGCTTGCGCAGGACGAACGCCTTGCGGTCCAGCTCAAGACCCGTCGACGTACCGTCCGCGACGAAGATCTGGGAGAACGAGGGCATCGTGGCGCGGGCCCCGTTGCCGAGCAGGTCGGGAGTGACGGGAACCTCACGCCAGCCCAGTACGTCGAGCCCTTCCTCGGCGGCGATCGCCTCGATCCGCTCGACGGCCTGTGCGGGGCCGTCGGCGGGGAGGAAGGCGATGCCGACGGCGTACGCCCCGGCCTCGGGGAGGTCGAAGCCGGTGACCTCGCGCAGGAAGGCGTCGGGGACCTGGAGCAGGATGCCGGCGCCGTCGCCGGAGTCGGGCTCGGATCCGGTGGCACCGCGGTGTTCGAGATTGCGCAGTACGGTCAGCGCCTGCTCGACCAGCTCATGGCTGGCCACACCGGTAAGGGTGGCCACAAAGCCGACGCCGCAGGCGTCGTGCTCGTTACGGGGGTCGTACATCCCCTGCTGGGCGGGGCGACCGTCCATGGGCGACCAGGCGTCGGAACGCATCGGCACTCCCGTCGTCGTCGTGGCATATGCAACTACCGAGGGACGACGTTGGCCCTCCGCGAAATTTCGTGCAGGTTACATGATGGCTGGCTTCTCGCGAAGTGGATAGCGCATTCCAACATGCGGACACCGCGCATAGCGGTGCGGGTAGGTCACCGGCGGACAGACCGACATGCGTCCGGTCGTCACGGAGCAGGCTTCGTTGCCTGCGGCGTCGTGGGCTCTTGCCCGGTGGTGTCGAAGACGAAACCACCGGGTAACAGAGTACTTATGTGGAGCCCCGCATAGTGTCTCACCCTAGTGCGGTTCCGAACAGAGCGCCGAGGGCGTACGTCACACCCGCGGCGGCGGCACCCAGCGCCAACTGCCTCAGCCCGCTGAACCACCAGGTCCGAGCCGTCACCCTCGCCACGAGCGCTCCGCACGCGAAGAGCCCGACGAGCGCGAGCAGCACCGCGGGCCACAGCGTCGAGGCCCCCAGCAGGTACGGCAGTACGGGCAGCAGGGCGCCCAGCGCGAACGCCCCGAACGACGATACGGCGGCCACCAGCGGGGAGGGAAGGTCGCCCGGGTCGATGCCCAGCTCCTCGCGGGCGTGGATCTCCAGCGCCTGCTCGGGGTCCCTGGACAGCTGCGTGGCGACCTCGCGCGCCAGGTCCGGGTCGACGCCCCGCGACGCGTAGAGCGCGGCGAGCTCCTCCAGCTCGTCCTTCGGGTGCTTGCGCAACTCACGTCGCTCGACGTCGAGTTCCGCCTCGACGAGCTCGCGCTGCGAGGCGACGGAGGTGTACTCGCCCGCCGCCATGGAGAAGGCGCCGGCCGCCAGCCCCGCGAGACCGGTGATGACGATCGTCTGCTGACCCACGGACCCGCCGGCCACACCGGTCATCAGCGCCAGGTTCGAGACGAGACCGTCCATGGCGCCGAAAACGGCCGGGCGCAGCCAACCGCCATTCACGTCACGGTGCGTGTGGTTGTCGCGGTGCGCCTCGTGCAGCGTCGCCTCGGTCTCGATGATGGCCATTTCGCCCGTTCCCCTCTCGCGCGGAGGCGGGGCCGAATGCGGCCCGCTCACCCCCTCAACACCATCGAAAGTACGCACGATTCGAGCGCCCCGCCAGCAAGGAAGGCCGTACTTACCCGCAGCTCAGACCCCACGCCGACCGGGTGACGCTGACGTTTCGGAGCCTTCGCCGGGCCCTCGCGTGGCACAGATCCAGGAACGAGCCCAGGGAGTTGATTGCATGCAATCCCGCACCGATCACGGCCGCGCGCTACTGGCCCTGCGCGAGCTTCACGCCGTTCGCGCACTCCGCGACAGGGGGCGGGGCGCCCTGCTCGGTCTGGCGGTGGGCGACGCGCTCGGGGCCCCGGCCGAGAACATGAAACCCTCCGAGATCCGCCGCCGTTGGGGCCGTATCGAAGGCTTCGTGTCCCCCGACCCCGCCGGTACGGACGACACGGAGTACGCCATCTTCTCCGGCCTGCTGCTGGCCCGCCACGGCTCGGCCCTCACCGTGGCCCACGTCGAGAACGCGTGGCACCTGTGGATCGCCGACCTGGACGAAGGACCGTTCCGGGGCGCGGGCTTCAGCGAGCGCGGCACGCTGGAGAACCTCCGTCGCGGCCTGGCCGCCCCGATCTCCGCCCAGCACCGCCACGCCTGGAGCGACGGCCTGGCGATGCGGGCAGCGCCGTTCGGCGTGTTCGCGGCGGGCCGCCCGGCGGAGGCGGCGCGGCTGGTGGCGATCGACGGCAGCGTGAGCCACGAGGGCGAGGGCATCTACGGCGGCCAGGCGGTGGCGGCGGGCGTGGCGGCGGCCATGACGGGCGCCGCCACGGGCGCTGTCACCGCCGCCGCCCTGTCCGTCGTCCCGTCCGACTCCTGGACCGCCCGCTCGCTGCGCCGTGCGGTGGCCGCGGCCCCGGACGGCGAACGGGCGGTGCGCTCGGCGGTGGTGATCGGCGGCTACCCGTGGACGGATCTGGCCCCGGAGGCGGTGGGGCTGGCGTTCGGGGCGTTCGCGGCGGCGCTGGGCGACTTCAGGGGCTCGGTCCTCACCGCGGTGAACATGGGCCGCGACGCCGACACCACGGCGGCGGTGGCGGGAGCCCTGGCCGGGGCGATGTGCGGGGCGGGGGCGATCCCGCCGGCCTGGGCGTCGGTGATCGCCCCGGCGCGGGGCAGCTGCCTCCCGTCCATGCGCGGCCACCACGTCCTGGACGTGGCGGACCTCCTGACCCCGGACGACGAACCCCCGGACGGCGAACCCCCGGACGGCGCACCTCCGGACGACGAACCCCCGGACAGCGGGCCCCCGGCGTACCCCTCTCCCGACGCCCTCCGGACCGCCCCATGACCCCCGACGCGGCCCCCGGCCCGGCCGCCCAGAGTCCCGCACCCGCGCCCGGCGACGTCGACACCCTGGCAGCGGTGGCGGTCGCGACGCCCCCGGCCCACCGGGACGAACCCGCCGGTCCACGCCGGATCGAGGGCCTGCTCCTCGGTCTCGCCGCCGGGGACGCCGCCGGGTGGCCCGCCGCGCGCCACCGCGCCGCCCGCATGCCCGACTGGACCCGCCGCCTCACCCGCGAGCTGGACACCTTCGCCGAGCAGAACGCCACCACCACGCTGCCCGTCCCCATCGCCCTCAACCAGCCCCCCGAGCCCCTGCGCCTGGGCCCCTCGGACGACGCGGAGTGGGCGGCCTTCACCGCCGGTACGATCCTCGCCGCCGCCCCCGGCAAGATCCACGCGGCGGTCGACCGCGCCTGGACGGCGCTGGCCGCCGAAGTCGCCGCCGCCGCCGACCGTGCCCCCGAGGTCGAGTCCGCCGTACTGCCGCTGCGCGCCCGGATCTCCGTACGCGCCGGCCTCGGCAACCTCGCCACCGGCCTGCGCCCGCCCGCGACGGGCCACGACAACCCGCACTACTTCGACGACGCCGCCTGCATCCGGGCCGCCGTCCTCGCCACCGTCCACCCCGGCGACCCGGCCGCCGCCGCCGAACTGGCCGAGTTCGACGCCCGCTACACCCAGGACGGTGACGGCGTCCACGGCGCCCGCGCCATGGCCGCGGCGGTCGCGGCGGCCCTCGGCGGCGCCGGAGTCGACGAGGCCGTGGACGCCGCCCTGGCGCAGCTCCCCGCCGGAACCGAGATCGGCCGCAACGCCGCCCACGCCGTCCGCCTGGCCCGGCAGGCCCCTCCGCACCCGCCCGTCGGCGCCTTCGCCCTGGTCCCCACCCTCGAGCACCAGATCGTCGACCACGTCTACAGCTACGGCATCGCCGCCGCCGAGACCGTCCCCGTGGCCCTCGCCCTGGCCACCGCC
Organism: Streptomyces chryseus; assembly: GCF_014650755.1. Lineage (GTDB taxonomy): Bacteria > Actinomycetota > Actinomycetes > Streptomycetales > Streptomycetaceae > Streptomyces > Streptomyces chryseus. The sequence goes on from NZ_BMVO01000001.1 coordinate 308,593, forward strand.
GCCCGTGGCCGCGTCACCGAGGCCGTACCCGCGGCGGCCTGCCTGTCCCGCGTCGCCGACTCCGCCCCCGCCCTCGCCGGCGCCCTGACCGGAGCGCTCTGCGGCGACGCGCTCCCGGCGGGCTGGCGCGACACCTGCCGCACCCTGGTCGGCTGCGCCCTCCCCCGCCTGGCCGGCACGGACCTGGTCGAGCTGGCCGCACACCTCACCACGCACCTTCTGAAGGGATGACTCCATGCCGACATTCCCCCCACTCACCCTGGAAGACCGGACCACCGGCAGCCTGGTCGGCGCGGCCGTGGGCGACGCGCTGGGCGGCCCGGTCGAGGGCTGGTCGCCCGAGCAGATCGCCGAACGCCACGGCGGCCGCGTCCACGGCATCGTCGGCCCGTTCCACGAGAACTGGCGTACGGCGCGCCCGATCGCCCCGTACCACAAGGGTGACGGCCACATCACGGACGACACCCTCATGACCCACGCCCTGGTGCGCGTGTACGACGCCGTACGCGACCACCTCGACGCCTACTCCGTCGCCGAGCGCCTCGTCCCCGAACTGATGGAATCCCCCACCTGGATCCCGGAGTTGGAAGCGGAGGCCCTGCCCCTCCAGCGAGTCTTCCTGGCCGAGAAGTGGATCGTCGCCCGCCTCCACTACGGTCACGTGGACCCGCGCGAGGCCGGCACCGGCAACATCGTCAACTGCGGCGCCGCGATGTACATGGCGCCGGTCGGCCTGGTGAACGCGGGCAACCCCGCCGCGGCGTACGCGGAGGCGATCGACGTGGCCGGCGCGCACCAGTCGTCCTACGGGCGCGAGGCGGCCGGTGTCTTCGCCGCCGCCGTGGCGGCCGCCTGCGCCCCCGACGCGACACCCGCCACCGTGGTGGACACCTGCCTCTCCGTCGCCAAGGACGGGACGCGGGCGGCGATCGAGGCCGTGGCCGAGACCGCCGTACGCCACCACGACTTCGAGTCGGCGCTCACCCCTCTGCGCGCCGCCGTGGCGCCCTTCGACACGGTGGGCCCGGACTACCGCAAGCCCACCCTCGCCGCCCGCCGCCCCTCCCGCCTGCACTCCATCGAGGAACTGCCCATCGCCCTCGGCATGCTCCTGGTCGCCGGCGGTGACTACCGCCACACCGTCCTGGGCTCCGTCAACTACGGCCGGGACTGCGACTCGATCGCCACCATGGGCGGTGCGATCTCCGGGGCGCTGTACGGCGAATCGGCGATCCCCTCCGACTGGGCGAAGACCGTGGCGGAGGCCAGCCGCACCGACCTGCACGCCCCGCCCCGCACCCTGGCGGCCGTGACCCGTGAGGTCTACGCCCGCGACACGCGCCGCCGCAGAGCCCACGAGGCGACGTTCGCCGCGCTGACGGGCGCACCGTGAGCGTCCGACTGACCTGGGTGCAGCCGGAGGACCTGCTCACCCATGAACTGCGCCAGGCGGCGGAGGACGGCCGCGACGCCGCGGCGATCCGTACCCGCTGGCAGAAGGCGGGCGGCCCACCGGCTCCACCCCCCACGGGCGCGTCCCCCATCCCCGCACCCCCTCACCTGCGCACCCTGGCGGAAGAGCTCCTGGACGACCTGTCACGACTCCTGCCCCCCACAGCGCAGTCAGAGCCGACGAACCTCCGGCAGATCAGATCGGCCTGCCCCCACTGGCCCGCCGCCCCCACCGCGCCGACACGACAGGCGCCCCCCACCACCCCGCACCCCACCGTGCCGGGGCGCTCCCCGCAGGACGTCGAACGCCACCACCCCGAACCGGGCGCAGTGCTGCTCGAACGTTCGGCGCCCGAGGAGACCCCCGGGCGCGGCACCGGCCCCGACACCCCCGGGAAACCGCACAGCACCCTGACGGAATCCACCGCGGCCACCCCCCTCCTCGACCGCCTGCACGCCGCCTGGCTCGGCCGGGCCGCCGGCTGCCTCCTCGGGAAGCCGGTGGAGAAGCTCCCCCTCCCCGCGATCCGGAGACTGGCCGCCGCCACCGGCAACTGGCCCCTGAGCACCTGGTTCACCGCCCGGGGCGTCCCCGGCCACCTCCTCGCCCGCCACCCCTGGAACCGCCGCTCCGCCACCACCTCCCTGGCCGAGAACATCGACGGCATGCCGGAGGACGACGACCTCAACTACCCCCTCCTCGGCCTGCTCCTCCTCCAGCGCCACACCAAGGCGTTCACCACCACCCACCTGGCCGGCCTCTGGCTGGACGAACTCCCGGCGGGCCGCGCCTTCACCGCCGAGCGCGTCGCCTACCGCAACCTCCTCCTCGGCCTGACGCCCCCTCACACCGCCCTCCACCGCAACCCTTTCCGCGAGTGGATCGGCGCCCTGATCCGCGCCGACATCCACGGCTGGACGCACCCCGGGAACCCGGCGGCAGCCGCCGAACAGGCCCACCGGGACGCGACCCTCACCCACACCGCCAACGGGGTGTACGGCGCCATGTTCATCGCCGCGACCATCGCCGAGGCCGCCGCGGGCACCACCGACGTACACCAGTGCCTGCGCACCGGCCTGACCGTCGTCCCCCCGAAGTCCCGCCTGTCCCAGGCGGTCCGCTACGGCATCAACACGGCCACGAAGGCGTCCGGAGCCTCGTTCGACACCGTCGTCGACGACCTCCACGCCGCCTACGGGCACCACCACTGGGTACACGTCCTGCCGAACGCCGCCCTGATCGCGGCCGCCCTCACCCACGCCGACGGCGACTTCACCGGTTCCATCTGCCGCGCCGTGTCCGGCGGCTGGGACACGGACTCCAACGGCGCCACGGCCGGCAGCGTGGCCGGCCTCCTCGCGGGCTCCCCCGAAGCCCTGCCGACGCGGTGGACCGACCCCCTCCGCAACCGCCTGGCCACGTCCGTCGCCGGCCTGGACGGCATCGGCTTCGACACCCTGGCCCACCTCACCCACACGGAGGCACTCCGGCGATGACCACCGCACCCACACCCACCGCCGCGCCCACCCGCCCCCTGACCGACCTGCGGGTCCTCGACCTGGCCACCCTGTTCGCCGGCCCCCTGGCCGCCACCATGCTCGGAGACTTCGGCGCGGACGTGATCAAGGTCGAGCACCCCACCCGGCCCGACCCGTCCCGGGGCCACGGCCCGTCCAAGGACGGCATCGGCCTCTGGTGGAAGCTCCTCGGCCGCAACAAGCGCACCATCACCCTCGACCTCTCCGCCCCCACCGGCCGCGACGCCCTCCTGCGCCTCGCCGCCACCACCGACGTGATCATCGAGAACTTCCGCCCCGGCACCCTGGAGAAGTGGGGCCTCGGCCCGGCGGAGCTGGGCGCGGTCAACCCCCGCCTGGTGCTGGCCCGCGTCACCGGCTTCGGCCAGTCGGGCCCGTACTCCCACCGCCCGGGCTTCGGCACGCTCGCCGAGGCGATGAGCGGCTTCGCGGCGATCACCGGTGAACCCGAAGGCCCGCCCACGCTCCCGCCGTTCGGCCTGGCCGATTCGATCGCCGCGCTCGCCACCGCCTACGCGGTGATGACCGCCCTCGCGGCCCGCACCACGACCGGGCGCGGCCAGGTCGTCGACATGGCCATCATCGAGCCCATCCTGACCGTCCTCGGCCCCCAGCCGCTCTGGTACGACCAGCTCGGCTACGTCCAGCCCCGCACCGGCAACCGCAGCCGCAACAACGCCCCCCGCAACACCTACCGCACCGCCGACGGCGCCTGGGTGGCCGTCTCCACGTCGGCCCAGTCCGTGGCCGAGCGCGTGATGCGCCTGGTCGGCCGCCCCGACCTCATCGACGAGCCGTGGTTCGCCGCCGGCAGCGGCCGCGCCGAGCACGCCGACGAACTCGACGAGGCGGTCGGCCACTGGATCGGCCGTCGCACCCGCGACGAGGCGCTCGCCGCGTTCGAGAAGGCCGAGGCGGCGATCGCCCCCGTCTACGACGTGCGGGACGTCATGACCGACCCGCAGTACCGCGCCCTCGACACCATCACCGAGGTCCCGGACCCCGAGCTGGGCCCCCTGCGCATGCAGAACGTCCTGTTCCGCCTCTCCGAGACCCCGGGAGCGATCCGCTGGGCAGGGCGCCCGCACAACGCCGATACGGAGGACGTGCTCACCGAGGCGGGCCTGTCCCCGTCCGAGATCGCCGCGCTCCGGGCGACCGGCGGCACCCGATGACCACTGCCCTCACCTCCCTGACCTGGCTCTACGTGCCGGGCGACCGCCCCGAGACGGTCGCCAAGGCGCTGCGGTCCGGCGCCGACGTCGTGATCGTCGACCTGGAGGACGCGGTCGCGCCCGACCGCAAGGAGTACGCCCGCTCGGCGACCGCGGAGCTGCTCGCCGAGCCCCCGCCGACCCCGGTGCACGTACGGGTGAACGCCCTCGCCGGCCCCTTCGCCGACGACGACCTGCGCGCCCTGGCCGGCCTGCCCGGCCTGGCCGCCCTGCGCCTGCCGAAGGTCACCGGCCCGGCCGAGGTGCGGCAGGTCGCGCACCGGATGCCGGACGTGCCGCTGTACGCCCTGCTCGAATCGGCCCTCGCCGTCGAGCACGCGTACGCGATCGCCGGGGCTCACCCGGCGCTGCGCGGCGTCGCCCTGGGCGAGGCGGACCTGCGCGCCGATCTGGGCGTACGGGACGACACCGGCCTCGCCTGGCCGCGCAGCCGGGTGGTGGTCGCCGCACGGGCGGCGGGCCTGGATCCGCCGGTCCAGTCGGTGCATCCCGACGTCCGGGACCTGGAGGGCCTCGCGCGGTCGTGCGCGCGGGGCCGGGCCCTGGGCTTCCTGGGCCGTACGGCGCTGCACCCGCGCCAGCTGCCGGTGATCGAGCGCGCCTTCCTGCCGACCCCGCGGGAGGTGGAGGAGGCGGAGGAGGTCGTCAAGGCGGCCGCCGCGCGGGGAGGCGCACTGGCCCTCCCGGACGGCCGCTTCGTGGACGCCGCGGTGGTGGCGGCGGCCCAGCGCACCCTGGCTCTGGCGTCCCGGTCCCCCGCCTGAGCCGGGTACGCCCCGGCTCAGCGGCCCCGGAACGACGTACGGGCTGGAGCGCCCCCGTCGAGGAGCACTCCAGCCCGTAGTCGTGCAGAGCCCTCGGGAGGGCCGCCGGACGCCTAGTCCGTCGCCTCGGCGTCGGCCTTGCGGCCGGTCCCGGCGTCAGCACCCGCGTCGTCCGTGCCATCCGCGCGGCCGGCGTCGTCGGCGTGGTCGGCGTCGTCGGCGTGGTCGGCGTCGTCGGCGTCGTCGCCGCTCGCGTCGCGCTTCTCCGGGGAGACCGGCTCGACGGTCTCCTCGCGCCCCGGCCGCAGCTTGGCCGAGATCACGAAGTACGCCACCGCGCAGGCGAAGACGACGATGGAGGTCCAGACGTTCAGCCGCAGGCCCAGCACGTGGTGGGCCTCGTCGACCCGCATGTACTCGATCCAGCCGCGACCGGCGCAGTACAGCGCGACGTACAGCGCGAAGACCCGGCCGTGTCCGAGCTTGAACCGGCGGTCGGCCCAGATGACGACGAGTGCGGCGCCGACACACCACAGCGACTCGTACAGGAAGGTCGGGTGGTAGATCCCGGCCTCGCGGTTCACGCCCTCGGAGATCTTGAGGCCCCAGGGCAGGTCCGTCGCGCGGCCGTACAGCTCCTGGTTGAACCAGTTGCCCCAGCGGCCGATCGCCTGGGCGAAGGCGAGGCCCGGAGCCATCGCGTCGGCCCAGGCGGGGAGCGGGATCCCGCGGCGGCGGCAGCCGATCCAGGCGCCGACCGCGCCGAGGGCGACGGCGCCCCAGATGCCGAGGCCGCCTTCCCAGATCTTGAAGGCGTCGACCCAGTCCTGGCCCTCGCTGAAGTACAGCTGGTAGTCGGTGACGACGTGGTAGAGCCGCCCGCCGACGAGGCCGAACGGCACCGCCCACACGGCGATGTCGGCCACCGTGCCGGCTTTGCCTCCCCGGGCGACCCAGCGCTTGTTGCCGTACCAGACGGCCAGGAAGACACCGGCGATGATGCAGAACGCGTAGCCGCGGAGCGGGATCGGTCCGAGCTCGATCACACCGGTCGACGGGCTGGGAATATAGGCAAGGTCCATGGCAGGGTCGACGCTACCCTGCCGGGTGGGAGGTACGGCAACCCACCCGGCAACGTCTGGGTAACGAGCGACGCGCCTCCGCCCGGCGCCCCGCCGCTACGGCGTGCCCGGCGGCACGTACCCCTGGGGCACCGACCCCTGCGGCACGGTGGCGGGCGGCACCGACGCCTGGGGCATGGACGCCGGAGGCACGGACGCCGGCGGCGCGGGCGCCTGGGGCGCGGCGGGCGGTGACGAGGTGGCGGGCGCGGACGACGCGGCGGACGCCGACGGCGTCGCGGTGGCCGTACCGGCCTTCTTGCCCTTGTTCGCCTCGGCGACCCACTTCTTGAGGTTCTCCGGGGAGATCTGCTCCTCGCCCTTCTTCGGGAAGACCGACTCCCCGTTGAGCTGCACGGTCGGCGTCCCGCTGAAGTTGCCCTTCTGGAACGCGTCGTTGGACTTGCGCACCCAGCCCTCGTGCGTCCCGTCGGCCACACACTGCTTGAACGGTTCTGTGACGAGTCCGTCGACCTTCCCCGCGAGTTCGATCAGACGGCTGTCCCGGCTGAAGGCGTCGTCGGGCTCGGGCGGCTGGTTCTGGTACAGCACGTCGTGGTACGGCACGAACTTGCCCGCGTCCTGCGCGCAGGCGGCCGCGTTGGCCGACTTCAGCGACCCGGAGCCGCCCATGTTGCCGTCGATGAGGGTGGCCAGGTGGTACTCGACCTTGATCTGGCCCGCCGCCTCCAGCTCATGGATCGTGTCCCGGAACGCGTTCTCGAACTGGGCGCACGCCGGGCAGCGGAAGTCCTCCCAGACCGTGAGGGTCGACGGCGCGTCCGTCGTCCCCACCGGGATCATCGGTCCGTTCCTGTCGCCCGCGCCCCGGGGGGCCACCACGGCGCTCGCGCTGTCGTCGCCGCTCCCGTCCGAGCCCGAGTTCGCGGCGAGGATGCCCACCACGGCGGCCAGGCCCAGCACGCCGACCACGGCGCCGGCCACGATCAGTGTCCGCCGGCGCCGGTCGCGCGCCTTCTGCGCCTCGCGCTCCTGGATCAGGCGCTCGCGGGCGGTTCGTTTTCCGTCACGGTTCTTGTCACTCACACCCGCAGCAACGAACCGGGGAGGCGCGGGCGCGCCTCCCCGGTCCAGGTCCACCCGTACGGGTTACACCGCTCAGTTGTTCAGGTCGTGCCGCCTCAGGCCGCGCCGGCCCCGTCGCCGCCCCTGCGCACGCCCCGCGCCAGCTCGCCCGCGAGCGCCCGTACGGCCTCCAGGCCCGCCGCGGCGTCCGGCGCGTCGAGCATCCGCTGGACGAAAGCGGAACCGACGATCACGCCGTCCGCGAAGGCCGCGACCTCCTTCGCCTGTACGGCGTTGGAGACACCGAGCCCGACGCACACCGGCAGTGCGGTCGTGGCCCGCGTCCTGCGCACCAGGTCCTGCGCCTGCGCGCCCACCGACTCGCGCGTGCCGGTGACGCCCATCAGCGAGGCCGCGTAGACGAACCCGGACCCGGCCGCGGTGATCGTGGCGAGTCGCTCGTCCTTGCTGCTCGGCGCGACGACGAAGACCGTGGCCAGGCCGTGCTTCTCGGCGTGCTCGCGCCACAGCGCCGACTCCTGGACCGGCAGGTCAGGCAGGATGCAGCCGGCGCCGCCGGCCTCCGCCAGCTCGGCGGTGAAGCGCTCGACGCCGTACCGGTCGATCGGGTTCCAGTACGTCATGACGAGGACCGGGGCCCCGGTCGCCTCGTGCGCCTCACGGACGGTGCGCATCACGTCGGCGATCTTCACCCCGCCCCGCAGCGCGATGTCGTCGGCGGTCTGGATGACCGGCCCGTCGAGCACCGGGTCGCTGTGCGGCAGCCCGACCTCGACGACGTCCGCGCCGCCCGCGACGACCGCCTTGACCGCGTCGATGCCGCCGTCGACGGTCGGGAAGCCGGCCGGGAGGTACGCGATGAGGGCCGCCCGGTTCTCCGACCGGGCCCGCTCCAGGGTGTCGCTCAGCAGTTGGATGTTCCCGCTCACTTGGTGTCCCTCTGGATCTCGGCGGCGCCGTTGTCGGAGGAGGCGTCGGCCTCGACCGCCGCGTCGGTGTCGTACAGGCCGAAGTAGCGGGCGGCCGTGTCCATGTCCTTGTCGCCGCGCCCGGACAGGTTGACCAGGATCAGCCCGTCCTTGCCCAGCTCCTTGCCGAGCTCCAGCGCGCCCGCGAGCGCGTGGGCGCTCTCGATGGCCGGGATGATGCCCTCGGTGCGCGACAGCAGGAGCAGGGCCTGCATCGCCGCGTCGTCCGTCACGGCCCGGTACTCGCCCCGGCCGCTGTCCTTGAGGTAGGCGTGCTCGGGGCCGATGCCCGGGTAGTCGAGGCCCGCCGAGATCGAGTAGGGCTCGGTGATCTGGCCCTCCTCGTCCTGCAGGACGTACGACCGCGAGCCGTGCAGGATGCCGGGCTCGCCCGCCGACAGGGTGGCCGCGTGCTCGCCGGTCTCGATGCCGTGCCCGGCGGGCTCGCAGCCGACGAGGCGTACGTCCGCGTCCGGGATGAAGGCGTGGAAGAGACCGATGGCGTTGGAGCCGCCGCCGACACAGGCGACGGCCGCGTCGGGCAGCCGTCCCGCGCGCTCCAGGATCTGGCGGCGTGCCTCGACGCCGATGACCCGGTGGAAGTCGCGGACCATGGCCGGGAAGGGGTGCGGTCCGGCGACGGTGCCGAAGAGGTAGTGCGTACGGTCGACGTTGGCGACCCAGTCGCGGAACGCCTCGTTGATGGCGTCCTTCAGGGTGCGGCTGCCGGACTTCACCGCGACGACCTCGGCGCCGAGCATCCGCATGCGGGCGACGTTGAGCGCCTGGCGCTGGGTGTCGATCTCGCCCATGTAGATGGTGCATTCGAGGCCGAAGAGGGCGCACGCGGTGGCAGTGGCGACACCGTGCTGGCCGGCGCCGGTCTCCGCGATCACGCGCGTCTTGCCCATGCGCTTGGTGAGCAGCGCCTGGCCCAGCACGTTGTTGATCTTGTGCGAGCCGGTGTGGTTCAGGTCCTCGCGCTTGAGGAAGATCCTTGCCCCGCCCGCCTGTTCGGCGAAGCGCGGCACCTCGGTGAGCGAGCTGGGCCGGCCCGTGTAGTGGACCATCAGCTCGTTCAGCTCGGCCGCGAAGGCCGGGTCGGACTTGGCCTTGTCGTACTCGACGGCGACCTCGTCGACCGCGGCGACGAGCGCCTCGGGGATGAACTTGCCGCCGTACGCGCCGAAGTAGCCCTCGGTGCTGGGGACGGTGCCCTCGGGGTCCGGAATGAAGAAGTCAGAAGACATCCGACGTACTCCTCAGAAGGGGCTGGCGCCCCATGAAAGATCAACGGGTGGAAGTGACCGTATGCGCCGCGCGCGGGATCACCCGCGTACGCCTCGGAGGCATCCGGGCGTACGGGCGGGGCGGATCGCTACAGCGCGCCTTCGGGGCGCCATCGCATGCCGTTGATCTGACCGGGCTCGGACCCGATGTGGTAGCGCACCCGGCGTCCGCGCACCCGCCGTGCCGGGGCCCGGCACCCGCGCGGTCGGCACCCGCGCGCCAGCGGCGCGTGCGGGTCGCGCGCCCGCGTCCCGGCGAGCGGGCGAGGGCCCGGCCGGGTACGTGCGGCGGTACGGCGGAGTGCGGTCATCGGCGTCGGTTCAGCTCCGGCCGTGGCGCAGGGCCGGGTGGGCGCCCGCGGCGACCAGGTCGGCGACGGCGCCCTTCGGGTCGCGGCCGGTGACCAGCGACTCGCCCACGAGCACCGCGTCGGCACCCGCGTTGGCGTAGGCGATGAGGTCGTGCGGGCCGCGGACGCCGGACTCGGCGACCGTGATGATGCCGGCCGGGACCTCGGGGGCGACGCGCTCGAAAGTGCCGCGGTCGACCTTGAGGGTCTTGAGGTTGCGCGCGTTGATGCCGATGATCTTCGCGCCGGCCTCGACCGCGCGCTCGACCTCTTCCTCGTCGTGCGCCTCGACCAGCGGCGTGAGCCCGATGGACTCGGCCCGCTCGATCAGGGAGACCAGGGCCTCCTGCTCCAGGGCGGCGACGATCAGCAGGGCCAGGTCGGCGCCGTACGCCCGCGCCTCCCACAGCTGGTAGGCGGTGACGATGAAGTCCTTGCGCAGCACCGGGATGTCGACCTTGGCGCGTACGGCCTCCAGGTCGGCCAGCGAGCCGCCGAAGCGGCGCTGCTCGGTGAGCACGGAGATGACGGCCGCGCCGCCCGCCTCGTAGTCGGCGGCGAGTCCGGCGGGGTCGGCGATCGCGGCGAGCGCGCCCTTCGACGGGCTGGAGCGCTTGACCTCGCAGATGACCTGGACGCCCTCGCCGCGCAGAGCGGCGACTCCGTCCTTGGCCGGGGCTGCCTTGGCCGCGCGGTCCTTGAGCTCGTCGAGACTGACGCTTGCCTGCCGCTCCGCGAGGTCGGCGAGCACGCCTTCGATGATCTCGTCGAGCACACTCACGCGAGCGGCCCCCTTCCGGGAGGGTGATAGTGGACCAGGATCAGCCATACCAATGCTATCCGCAGAGGGCCTCAGGACTCGCATCGAGCGGCGATCAGTCCCACTACCTGGGACTTCACGGAGCGAGCGCCGAGCCGAACGGCAGGTTCCGGACGACGCTGAACACCGCCGCCGCAGCGCCGATGCCCCACCACCAGGCAGGCCTGAGGGCGATCCGCATCGGGGCGGCGCGGGTGGCGCGAACCACCCAGACGGCCCACAGCACCGCGAAGACGCCGTACCCGACGACCGCCATCGCGTTCGCGCCGAGAGCGGCGGCGAGGTCGCCGGTGGCGACCGCGTGGGCGCTGCGCAGGCCGCCGCAGCCGGGGCAGTAGATGCCGGTGAGCTGGAGGAGCGGGCAGGCCGGGTAGTGGCCGGGTTCGTTGGGGTCGACCGTGCCGACGTACGTGAAGGCCGCCAGGACGCCTGCCATGGTGGCGGCCGGCGCGGCGAGCCGCCGGGCCAGGGACGCGGGCGCGGGGTCCGGTGAGGGGCGCGGCGAAGGGGCAGGGGCGGGCGAGGGCACGGTATCCACCCGCCGATTGTCGCCGCTCATGAGGAAAGGCGCAGCCCGTCGGGGGCTGCGCCTCGCATCACGGGCGCGTCGCACGGCGTCGCGACCACCTCGGCACCCGGCCGGAGCCGGGCCGGAAGCCGCAGAACGGTCAGCGGACCTGGACCTGGCTGTGCGGCTGGGCGCGGCCGGCCTCTTCGCGGGCGCGGCGCATCTCGTCCGACTCCTTGGCCATGCCGAGGCCGGCGGCCTTCATGACCATGCCGACGACGCCACCGATCAGGATCACGACGATTCCCGCCCAGAAGCCGAGCGGGCTGGCGAGCACCGTGAAGGCACCCGAAATGCAGAAACCGATGAAGGCGATGGTGACACCGGTCCAGGCGGCCGGGGTGTGTCCGTGGCTGCTGCCCGCCATGAGTTGCTCCTCGTTGCTGTTGCTCTGTGGTGAGGTGATGAGTCCGTGAGTCGTGTGCTCGTCGCTCATTGTCCCGCACGACGACCGGCGGCGTGATCTCGGGGGTCACACGTCGCGCGTCGGGTCCTCGCCCCGGTCCAGTGCCTTCCAGAGGTCCTCGGGCCGGTCCGGGTCGGGCGCGGCGGGCGCCTTGCGCGTCCGGGGGCTGCCGTCGCGCTCGTAACGGCCCGACATGGAGGGCCACCTCCGGCCGCACCAGAGCGCGAGCAGGCCCGCCACCAGGATCAGCAGTCCGCCGACGGCGGTCGCGTACGGCCAGGCGGTGTGCGTGAGGGAGCCGGCCGTCGCGGCGGCGTCGCCGGTCATCTTCGCGGCCTTCTCGTCGAGCGCCGTGCCGCCGGACGCGCCGAGGAGGGCCGTGACGGCGGCGCCCGCGCCGCTCAGCGCGAGCAGCCCGGCGACCAGCAGGCGGCCCGCCCGGCGGACGGCGAAGACGGCGACGAGCGCGGCGAGGCCCACGACGGCCAGGGCCGCGGGCGCGCCGGTGACGTCCTGCCCCTCGACGGCCAGCGGGAACGCGCCGCCGGGCACCGCGGCCGCGCCCTCGGCCCAGGTCCGGCCCGAGGCGAGGAGCACGACGGCGGCGCCCAGGGCGCCGAGCAGCAGCGCGGCGGCGAGACTGCGGCGGCCGCCCGTGGAGGCGGCCGGCGCGCTCTCGCTGCGCGGAAGCGGTACAGGTGCGGGGGATGCGGCAGTCACGTACTCCACTATCCCTTACGTCCTGTTCCCGCTCAGAGGCGGTTCGCCGTGTGCACCGCGCGCAGCACGGCGGCGGCCTTGTTGCGGCACTCCGTGTCCTCGGCGACGGGGTCGGAGTCGGCCACCACGCCGGCCCCGGCCTGCACGTACGCCGTGCCGTCGCGGAGCAGGGCGGTCCGGATGGCGATGGCGGTGTCGGAGTCGCCGGCGAAGTCGAGGTAGCCGACGCAGCCGCCGTACAGGCCGCGCCGCGACGGCTCCAGCTCCTCGATGATCTGCATGGCGCGCGGCTTGGGCGCCCCGGACAGCGTTCCGGCGGGGAAGCAGGCGGTCAGCACGTCGAAGGCGCTTTGGCCCGGGGCGACGCGGCCGGTCACGGTCGACACGATGTGCATGACGTGGGAGTACCGCTCGACGGACATGAAGTCGACGACCTCGACGCTGCCGGGCTCGCAGACCCGGCCGAGGTCATTGCGGCCGAGGTCGACGAGCATCAGGTGCTCGGCGCGCTCCTTCGGGTCGGCGAGCAGCTCGTCGGCGAGGGCCTGGTCCTCCTGCGGCGTGGCGCCGCGGTGGCGGGTGCCGGCGATCGGGTGCACCATCGCGCGCCCGTCCTCGACCTTGACCAGCGCCTCGGGGCTGGAGCCCACGACGTCGAAGCCTTCGAAGCGGAAGAGGTACATGTACGGCGAGGGGTTGGTGGCGCGCAGGACCCGGTAGACGTCCAGCGCGCTCGCCGCGCAGGGCGTCTCGAAGCGCTGGGACGGCACGACCTGGAACGCCTCGCCGGCGCGGATCCGCTCCTTGATGTCGTCGACGGCCGCCTGGTACGCCTCGCCGCCCCACAGGGCGGTGTACGGCGGCAGGGCGGACGGCGGCAGGGCGGCGGGCGCGGTCGGCACGGCCCGGCTGAGGTCGGCCTCCATCGCGTCGAGCCGGGCGACGGCGTCGGCGTACGCCTCGTCGACGCCGGTGTCCAGGTCGTTGTGGTTGATCGCGTTGGCGATCAGCAGGACCGAGCCGTCCCAGTGGTCGAGGACGGCGAGGTCCGAGGTGAGCAGCATGGTCAGCTCGGGCAGTCGCAGATCGTCGCGCCCGTGCTCGCCGATCTTCTCCAGGCGGCGTACGACGTCGTACCCGAGGTAGCCGACCATCCCGCCGGTGAACGGCGGCAGGCCGCCCGCGAGGTCGCGCGGGGTGTGCAGGGCCTCGATGGTGGCGCGCAGCGCGTCGAGCGGGTCGCCGTCCACGGGTACGCCGACGGGCGGCGTCCCGAGCCAGTGCGCCTGCCCGTCGCGGGCGGTGAGGGTGGCGGCGCTGCGTACGCCGACGAAGGAGTAGCGGGACCAGGAGCGGCCGTTCTCGGCGGACTCCAGGAGGAAGGTGCCCCGGCGTTCCGCGGCCAGCTTGCGGTAGAGGCCGACCGGGGTGTCGCCGTCCGCGAGGAGCCTGCGGCTGACGGGGATGACACGCCGGTCGACGGCCAGCTTGCGGAAGGTCTCGATGTCCATGGCCGGTGACCTTACTGCGCGAGCGGGAGGAGGACGTCGGAGTCGAAGCAGGTGCGGTCGCCGGTGTGGCAGGCGGCGCCGACCTGGTCCACCTTGACGAGCACGGTGTCGGCGTCGCAGTCCAGCGCGACGGACATGACGTGCTGGAAGTGCCCGGACGTGTCGCCCTTGACCCAGTACTCCTGACGGCTGCGCGACCAGTACGTGCAGCGGCCCGTGGTGAGGGTCCGGTGGAGCGCCTCGTCGTCCATCCAGCCGAGCATGAGCACCTCGCCGGTGTCGTACTGCTGGGCGATGGCCGGGACCAGGCCGTCGGCGCTGCGCTTGAGGCGGGCGGCGACGGCGGGATCGAGGCTGCTGGGTCGGGGCGAACTGGTCATGTCCGCCATTGTGCCGCGCCCGCGGGCCGTGACATCCACGCCGTCCGGTCATTGGACGCGCGGCGCCGTGGCCCTGACGGAGCAACGGCCGTACCCTGGCCGTCATGTCGACCCATGCCAAGCGCGAACGACTCCTCCTCGCCGACCTGCTGGAGGCGGCCGGACCGGGCGCCCCGACGCTGTGCGACGGCTGGACCACCCGGGAACTCGCCGCACATCTGGTGGTGCGCGAGCGCCGCGCGGACGCGGCGGGCGGAATAGTGCTGGCGGCCCTGAAGAGCCGGCTGGAGCGGGTTCAGGCGGAGTTCGCCGCGAAGCCGTACGAGGAGTTGATCCAGCTCATCCGTACGGGCCCGCCGCGCATGTCCCCGTACTCCCTCAAGCAGCTCGACGAGGCGGCGAACACCGTCGAGTTCTACGTCCATGCCGAGGACGTCCGGCGGGCGCAGCCCGACTGGACGCCGCGCGAGCTCGACGCGGTCTTCGCGAACGCCCTGTGGTCGCGGATCGAGAAGGCGGCGCGGGTGCTCGGCCGCAAGGCGCCGGTGGGGGTGGTGCTGCGTCGGCCGGACGGTCAGACGGCGGTGGCCCATCGCGGGACGCCGGTGGTGACGGTCACGGGCGAGCCGGGCGAGCTGGTGCTGTTCGCCTTCGGCCGGCAGGAGGCGGCGCAGGTCGAGATGGAGGGCGACAAGGACGCCATCGAGCGCCTGCGCGACGCGAAGCTCGGCATCGCGATGTAGCGAAGCAGCTCACTCACGCCGCAGGGCCCGGACGCGACCCCGAGGGGCGGTGTCCAGGCCCTGCGGCATGGGGAGGAGCGGGTGCCCGGCCGGGCCGGCGGCCGCTAGCGGACCGGGTGGCCCGCCTCGCGCAGGGCGTCCTTGACCTGGGAGATGCGCAGGTCGCCGAAGTGGAAGACCGACGCGGCCAGCACCGCGTCCGCGCCCGCCGCGACGGCCGGCGGGAAGTGGGCGAGGCCGCCCGCGCCACCGGAGGCGATGACCGGCACCGTGACGTGCTTGCGCACCGCCGCGATCATCTCCGTGTCGTAGCCGTCCTTGGTGCCGTCGGCGTCCATGGAGTTGAGCAGGATCTCGCCCGCCCCCAGCTCGGCCGCCCGGTGCGCCCACTCGACCGCGTCGATGCCGGCGGACTTGCGGCCGCCGTGCGTGGTGACCTCGAAGGAGCCGGACTCCGTACGGCGGGCGTCGACCGACAGCACCAGCACCTGCCGGCCGAAGCGCTCCGCGATCTCGCGGATCAGGTCGGGGCGGGCGATGGCGGCGGTGTTGACGCCGACCTTGTCCGCGCCGGCCCGCAGCAGCTTGTCGACGTCGTCGGCGGTGCGTACGCCGCCGCCGACCGTCAGCGGGATGAAGACCTGCTCGGCGGTACGGCGCACCACGTCGTACGTCGTCTCCCGGTTGCCGGACGACGCGGTGATGTCGAGGAACGTCAGCTCGTCGGCGCCCTCCGCGTCGTACAGCTTCGCCATCTCGACGGGGTCGCCGGCGTCGCGCAGGTTCTGGAAGTTGACGCCCTTGACGACCCTGCCGTTGTCGACGTCCAGGCAGGGGATCACTCGGACCGCGAGGGTCATGATGCCTGACCTCCTCGGTCTGCTCGGTAGGCCTCGATCTCGATCTCGACGACCAGGCTCGGGTCGACGAATCCGGAGACGATGATCATCGACGCCGCCGGGCGGACGTCGTCGAACAGCTCCTTGTGGGCGCGGCCGACATCGTCGACGTCCCGGGCGTGCGTGATGTACATGCGGGTGCGTACGACGTCCTCCCGGCCGAGGCCGAGCTCCTCCAGCGCGCCGAAGGCGACGTTGAAGGCGGTGACGGTCTGGTCGTACGGCGCACCGCCGCTGATGACGCCGTCGACGACCGACGTACACCCCGACACGAGGACCAGCCCGTTCGGCAGCTCCACCGCGCGGGAGTAGCCGAACTGCTCCTCCCAGGGGGCGCCGGTCGAGACCTTGCGTACGGAACCGGAGGAGGACACCGTCATGCGGACACCGCCGCCAGCGCCTCTTCCAGGGTGAACGCCTTGGCGTACAGCGCCTTGCCGACGATCGCGCCCTCGACGCCCTGGGGTACGAGCGAGGCGATCGCCCGCAGGTCGTCCAGGGAGGAGACGCCGCCGGAGGCGACGACGGGCTTGTCGGTGGCGGCGCAGACGTTCTTCAGGAGCTCCAGGTTCGGGCCCTGGAGCGTGCCGTCCTTGGCGATGTCGGTGACGACGTACCGCGCGCAGCCCTCGGAGTCGAGGCGCGCCAGCGTCTCGTAGAGGTCGCCGCCGTCGCGGGTCCAGCCCCGGCCGCGCAGCGTCGTGCCGCGCACGTCCAGGCCGACGGCGATCTTGTCGCCGTACTCCGCGATGACCTTGGCGACCCACTCGGGGGTCTCCAGCGCGGCGGTGCCGAGGTTGACGCGCCTGCAGCCGGTGGCGAGCGCCGCCGCGAGCGAGGCGTCGTCGCGGATGCCGCCGGACAGCTCGACCTTGATGTCCATGGAGCGGGCGACCTCGGCGATGCGCTCCCGGTTGTCACCGGTGCCGAACGCCGCGTCGAGGTCGACGAGGTGCAGCCACTCGGCGCCCGCCTGCTGCCAGGCCAGTGCGGCCTGGAGCGGGTCGCCGTACGACGTCTCCGAGCCGGACTCGCCATGGACGAGGCGCACGGCCTGGCCGTCGCGGACGTCGACGGCGGGGAGGAGTTCGAGCTTCGCGGTGTTCGCGGAGGACATCAGAGGGTTCCGATCCAGTTGGTCAGCAGCTGGGCGCCGGCGTCGCCGGACTTCTCGGGGTGGAACTGGGTGGCCCACAGCGCGCCGTTCTCGACGGCCGCCACGAAGGGCTCGCCGTGCGTGCTCCACGTGACCTTCGGCGCGCGGATCTTGGCGTTGGTGACTTCCAGGCTCCAGTCGTGCACGGCGTACGAGTGCACGAAGTAGTAGCGGGTGTCGGCGTCGAGACCGGCGAACAGCTCGCTGTCCTGCGGTGCCTGGACGGTGTTCCAGCCCATGTGCGGGACGACCGGCGCCTGGAGCGGTCCGACCGTGCCGGGCCACTCGTCGAGACCTTCGGTCTCCACGCCGTGCTCGATGCCGCGCTCGAAGAGGATCTGCATGCCGACGCAGATGCCCATGACCGGGCGGCCGCCGGAGAGCCTGCGGCCGACGACCCAGTCGCCGCGCGCCTCGCGCAGGCCCTGCATGCAGGCGGAGAAGGCGCCGACGCCGGGGACGAGCAGTCCGTCGGCGTTCATGGCCCGGTCGAAGTCACGGGTGATCTCGACGTCCGCGCCGACGTGGGCCAGGGCCCGCTCGGCGGACCGGACGTTGCCGAAGCCGTAGTCGAAGACGACGACCTTCTTCTTGTCACTCATTCCCAGAGTCCTTGAATTCGCATGACACCGGCGACCAGGCACATCACGGCGCCGATGCCGAGCAGCACGATGACGCCCTTGGGCAGCTGCTGCTTCCAGAAGGAGTACACACCACCGAGGAGGAAGAGCCCGACGACGATGAGGATGGTGGACAGGCCCGTCACAGTGCGCCCTTGGTCGAGGGGAGGATGCCGGCCGCGCGCGGGTCGTGCTCGGACGCGTACCGCAGGGCACGGGCCAGGGCCTTGAACTGGCACTCCACGATGTGGTGCGCGTTGCGCCCGTACGGGACGTGCACGTGCAGGGCGATCTGGGCCTGCGCGACGAAGGACTCCAGGATGTGCCGGGTCATCGTCGTGTCGTACTCGCCGATCATCGGCGCCATCTTCTCGGGCTCGGTGTGCACGAGGTACGGGCGGCCGGAGAGGTCGACGGTGACCTGGGCGAGCGACTCGTCCAGCGGCACCGTGCAGTTGCCGAAGCGGTAGATGCCGACCTTGTCGCCGAGGGCCTGCTTGAAGGCGGCGCCGAGCGCGAGGGCGGTGTCCTCGATCGTGTGGTGCGAGTCGATGTGCAGGTCGCCGTCGGTCTTCACGGTGAGGTCGAAGAGGCCGTGGCGGCCGAGCTGGTCGAGCATGTGGTCGTAGAAGCCGACGCCTGTCGACACATCGACCTTGCCGGTGCCGTCGAGGTCTATCTCGACGAGGACCGAGGTCTCCTTGGTGGTGCGCTCGACGCGTCCTACGCGGCTCATGAGCTGTGCTCCTTCGGGGGTGTGGGGGTGTCCCCCACATGACTCAGTAGTGCGCGTACCGCATCGAGGAACGCGTCGTTCTCTTCGGGGGTGCCGGCGGTGACCCGCAGCCAGCCCGGTACGCCGTTGTCACGGACCAGGACGCCCTGGTCGAGGATCCGCTGCCACGCCTCGTGCGAGCCTGCCGCACCGTCGAACCGGCCGAACTGGACGAAGTTCGCGTCCGAGTCCGTCACCTCGAAGCCGATGGCACGCAGCTCGGTGACCAGGCGGTCCCGCTCGGTCTTGAGCTGCTCGACATACCCCAGCAGCGTATCGGTGTGTTCGAGCGCGGCGAGCGCGGTGGCCTGGGTGACGGACGACAGGTGGTACGGCAGGCGCACCAGCTGTACGGCGTCGACCACGGCGGGGTCGGCCGCGAGGTAGCCCAGGCGCAGTCCGGCGGCGCCGAAGGCCTTGGACATGGTGCGGGAGAGCACCATGTGGGGCCGGCCCTCGATGAGCGGCAGCAGGGACGGGTGGTGGCTGAACTCGCCGTACGCCTCGTCGACGACCACCAGGGACGGCTTGGCCGCCTGGGCCGCTTCGTACAGCGCGAGGACGGTGTCGGCTCCGACGGCGGTGCCGGTGGGGTTGTTGGGCGAGGTGATGAAGACGACGTCGGGGCGGTGCTCGGCTACGGCCCGCACGGCCGCGTCGACGTCGATGGTGAAGTCCTCGTGGCGCGGCCCGGAGATCCAGCCGGTGCCGGTGCCGCGCGAGATGAGGCCGTGCATCGAGTACGACGGCTCGAAGCCGATCGCGGTGCGGCCCGGGCCGCCGAAGGTCTGGAGCAGCTGCTGGATGACCTCGTTGGAGCCGTTGGCCGCCCAGACGCCCTCCATGGTCACCTCGTACCCGGCGGTGCGGGTGAGGTAGCGGGCCAGCTCGGTGCGCAGCTCGACCGCGTCCCGGTCCGGGTAGCGGTTGAGCTCGCGGGCCGCGTCGCGCACCCGCTCCGCGATGCGCTCGACGAGCGCCTCGGGCAGCGGGTACGGGTTCTCGTTGGTGTTGAGGCGCACGGGCACGTCGAGCTGCGGGGCGCCGTACGGGGACTTGCCGCGCAGCTCGTCGCGGACGGGCAGATCGTCGATGCGGATGCTGCGGGTCATTCCGTCGGCACCTTCCATCCGAACCGCGCCTTGAGGGCCGCGCCGTGCGCCGGCAGGTCCTCCGCCTCGGCCAGCGTCACCACGTGGTGGGTGACCTCGGCGAGCGCCTCGCGCGTGTAGTCGACGATGTGGATGCCGCGCAGGAACGACTGGACCGACAGGCCCGACGAGTGGCAGGCGCAGCCGCCGGTCGGCAGGACGTGGTTGGAGCCGGCGCAGTAGTCGCCGAGGGAGACGGGCGCGTACGGGCCGACGAAGATCGCGCCGGCGTTGCGCACCCGCGCGGCCACGGCGGACGCGTCGGCGGTCTGGATCTCCAGGTGCTCGGCGCCGTACGCGTCGACCACCTTGAGGCCGTCCTCCAGGCTGGAGACGAGCACGATCGCGGACTGCCGGCCGGCCAGCGCGGGCAGGATCCGGTCCTCGATGTGCTTGGTCGCGGCGACCTGGGGCTCCAGCTCCTTCTCCACGGCGGCCGCCAGCTCCTCGGAGTCGGTGACCAGCACGGCGGCGGCGAGCGGGTCGTGCTCGGCCTGGCTGATCAGGTCGGCGGCGACGTGCACCGGGTCGGCGGTGTCGTCCGCGAGGACGGCGATCTCGGTCGGTCCGGCCTCGGTGTCGATGCCGATCCGGCCGGTGAAGTAGCGCTTGGCGGCGGCGACCCAGATGTTGCCGGGGCCGGTGACCATGTTGGCGGGGGCGCACTCGTCGGTGCCGTACGCGAACATCGCCACGGCCTGCGCGCCGCCCACGGCGTACACCTCGTCGACACCGAGGAGCGCGCACGCGGCCAGGATCGTCGGGTGCGGCAGACCGCCGAAGTCGGTCTGCGGCGGGGAAGCGAGCGCGATCGACTCGACGCCCGCCTCCTGCGCCGGGACGGCGTTCATGATCACGGAGGACGGGTAGACGGACCGTCCGCCCGGCGCGTACAGGCCGACGCGCTCGACCGGCACCCACTTCTCGGTCACGGTGCCGCCGGGCACGACCTGGGTGGTGTGCTCGTTCCGGCGCTGCTCGCGGTGGACGATGCGGGCCCGCCGGATCGACTCCTCCAGCGCGGCTCTGACCTTGGGGTCGAGCTGTTCCAGGGCGTCGCTCAGCGCCTGCGCCGGGACGCGTACGCGCTCCAGCTCCACGCCGTCGAACTTCCGCGCGTACTCGATCAGCGCCGCCGTGCCCCGATGGTGCACGTCCTCGCAGATGGGCCGCACCTTTTCGAGGGCGGCCTGTACGTCGAAGTCGGCACGGGGCAGCAGGTCGCGCAGGTCGGCGCCCTCGGGGAGGGCATCGCCACGCAGATCGATTCGAGAGATCACGCTGCCAATTCTCTCAGACCCCGTCCGGCGACCGAGCCCACGTATCACTGGCTGATACACGCCCCACGCGTCATTCCTGACCAATAGCGTTCAGTCCGTCACTCAGAGGGAAGAACGGCTGTACGAATCGGCGAAGGGGGCGGCCTTGACCGAGCCGCAGCAGGACGTCGAAGCGCCCGACTGGCTCAGTGCCTCGGAACTCGGCATGTGGCAGGCGTTCCGCAACGGCAGTACGTACGACCTCCGCACCCGCAATCCCGTCCTGGACGACCCGCTGTCGACCCGGCCGTGGCCTCCGGAACGCAGCGTCCGCGCGCGTGTCGTGGCGCTGCTGCTGCTCAGTGGTCCGCCCGCGCTGCCCGGGCGGGTCGCGGCCCTCAAACTCAGCGGCGTACAGATCACCGGCACCCTCAAGCTCGCGGGCGGCCGTGTCGAGCCGTACGTGGAGCTGAACAGCTGCCGCTTCGAGAAGGAGGTGCTGCTGCCCGAGTGCCACTTCACCACGCTGCGCATGGTGGGCTGCTCCATCCCCCGGCTGGAGGCGGCCCGGCTGCACACCGAGGGCGACCTGCATCTGCCGCGGTGCAGCGTCCCCGGCGGCATCCGGCTCACCGACGCGCAGATCGGCACGGACCTGCTGATCAACCAGATCGTCGTGCGCCAGGACCGCAACGGCCGTTCGATCGCCGCCGACGGCCTGTCCGTCGCCCAGGACCTCCAGGCCGAGATGATCGAGTCGCACGGCGAGTTCAGCCTGCGCGGCGCGAAGGTCGGGGTCTCGCTGAGCCTGCGCGGCAGCCGGCTGCGGCGGCCGTACGGCGTGGAGGGACGGCGTGCGCTGAACGCGCCCCAGCTGACCGTGGAGCGCACGCTCTACCTGACCCCGGCCGGCATCGGGCCCCGGGGCGCCGCGCCGGGGACCACTCCCCCGTACGGCATCGGGAACACGCCGGTACGCGGCACGCGGGTGCAGCGGTTCGAGTGCGAGGGCGGACTGCGGCTCGACGACGGGCGGTTCGGCGACGCGGTGGACTTCGACGGGGCGCGGTTCGTCATGACGCTCGGGCAGGAGCTGTCGCTGCGCCGGGTCCAGACGCCCGAGCTGCGGTTCCTGTGCGAGCGGCCCGACGAGGGCAAGGTCGTGCTGTCCGGCGCGAAGGTCGGCAACCTGGTCGACAAGGCGGACAGCTGGCCCCTGCCCGGCGGGCTGACGATGAACGGCTTCACGTACGACTGCCTCGTGCCGCGCGGGCTGTTCCCGCTGGCGCGGCGGCTGGACTGGGTGACGGCCGCGACCCCGGAGTACGCGCCCGAGCCGTACGAGCGGCTGGCGGCCGTCCTGCGCGGCAGCGGGGAGGACGCGGACGCCCGGGAGGTGCTCCTGGCCAAGCAGCGAAGACGGCGCGAGACGCTGCCGCTCGCGGGAAAGCTGTGGGGCTACCTCCAGGACCTGACAGTGGCGTACGGCTACCGGCCGGGCCGGGCCGCGGTGTGGATGGCGGTGCTGTGGGCGGCGGGGGCGGTGGGGTTCGGGCTGCTCGATCCGCCCGCGATCAACCCGGACCAGCATCCGGAGTGGAACGCCTCGCTGTTCGCCCTGGACCTGCTGCTACCGGTGATCAATCTCGGGCAGGACGGGTACTGGCGGCTCGAACGGCCGTGGCAATGGGCGGCGGCGGGGCTGATCCTGCTCGGCTGGATCCTGGCGACGACGGTCGCGGCGGGGGCGTCACGGCTGCTGCGGCGCGGGTGAGCGTCGCATCGCGTGCGGGCGGACGGCGGGGGCGTCACAGCCTTTCGGGGTCTGCGCGCGGGCGTCACGGCTCGCGGGGTCACCGTTGCGGCACGGTGACCCCGTCGCCGCCGCTACCTTTACCGTCCCTTGACCGACGGCGGCACAACCTTTCCAGCCGATACGAAAGCTTCACCGCCATTCCCTGGCGCCTCCCCGACCTGCGGTTTTCAATGGAACGCACGATGCCATTCCTTCGCGCTCTGATCAGCACCGCGCGCATGATCCGCCACACCCCGAACCTGGGAGCCGGACTGCTCGACGACGACGAGGTGCTGCTCGACGTACCCGACGAGCGACTGGGACCGACCCTCGTCGCGGCGGCCCTCGGCGACCACGGGCCCGCGGCCAAGCTCCTCGCCACCACGCGCGAGGGCGCCGAGTGGGAGAACCGTGACCGCTACGCCACCCGCCTGGCGACGTTCGCCCACAGCCGCGAGGACTGGCTCTGCGACTGGCTAGCCGCCTCCCCGCGCGACCCGGACGCCCTGCTCGTGAAGGCCGAGCTGGCCGTGCGCAGGGCGTGGGAGTCGCCGGCGCGCGCGGAGCGGCTGCGCGACGTCGGCCCGCTGGTCGAGGCGGCGGCGGACGCCGCCCCGCGCGATCCGGTGCCGTGGCGCATCGCCCTCGACCACGCGCGCGGCACGCGTGCGACGCACTCGGCGTTCGAGGAGCTGTGGGCCCAGGCGGTGGGCCGTTCCTCGCACCACTACGGCTGCCACGTCTCGGCGCTCCTCTACCTCTCCGCCCAGTGGTACGGCTCGCACCGCGAGTGCTTCGACTTCGCCGAACAGGCGGCCGAGGACGCCCTGCCCGGATCGCTGGTGCAGGCCCTGCCCGTACGGGCGGCCTTCGCCCACCTGCTGAGCCGCCACGGCGGCGCGTCCGGTGCCGGTCCCGGTCCGACCGCGGGCGTCCGGCCCGAGCGCCTCGACGCGGCGGCCGACCTGGCGATCGCGCTGTCCGCCGAGTACGCGGCGGGCGACCCGTGGCCGGCCGAAGTGCGCAACCTGCTGGCGTACGTCCTGGTCAGCCGGGGGCGGTGGGCCGAGGCCCTGGAGCAGTTCCGGCTGATCGGCCCGTACGCGACCTCGTTCCCCTGGGCGTCGGTGAGCGACGACGTACTGGGCCGGTTCCTCGAAGTCCGGGACACCGCGAAGATCCAGGTGGCCACGGCGATGCCTTTGCGGCCTTTGCGCGGGACGGCCCGCCGGGCCGGTTCCGGCGGCCATTACGCTTGAGCGCTGTGACCACCGCTCGCCTTCCCCTCTTTCCGCTGAACTCGGTGCTGTTCCCCGGCCTGGTGCTGCCGCTGAACATCTTCGAGGAGCGTTATCGCGCCATGATGCGCGACCTGTCGAAGGGCGCGGACTCCGGCGACTCCGCACCGCCCGCCGACCCCTCCGCCGCCTCCTCCGACGAGGACGAGCCGCGCCGTTTCGTGGTCGTCGCCATCCGCGACGGGCGGGAGGTCGCCCCGACCGCGCCCGGCATGCCCGACTCCACCACCCTGACCGAGCGCGGGCCCGCGGCGGGCTTCGGGCCCGACCCGGTCCAGGCCTTCCACCGGGTCGGCTGCGTCGCGGACGCGGCGACGATCCGTGAGCGCGAGGACGGGGGTTTCGAGGTACTGGCCACCGGGACGACCCGGGTCAGGATCCTCTCCGTCGACGCGAGCGGCCCGTACCTCACCGCCGAGGTGGAGGAGCTGCCCGAGGAGCCGGGCGACGACGCGGGCGCACTGGCCGAGGGGGTGCTGCGGGCGTTCCGCAGCTACCAGAAGCGGCTGGCGGGAGCGCGGGAGCGCTCGCTGACGACCGGGGCGGAGCTGCCGGACGAGCCGTCCGTGGTGTCGTACCTGGTGGCGGCGGCGACGGTGCTCGACATCCCGGCCAAGCAGCGCCTGCTCCAGGCGCCCGACACGGCGACCCGGCTGCGCGAGGAACTGAAGCTGCTGCGCTCCGAGACCGCGGTGATCCGCCATCTCCCCTCGCTGCCCGCCGTCGAGCTGACGCGGGCGCCCACCAGCCCCAACTGACCCGGAGGCAGAGCCGCAGTGGCCAAGAAGAAGCGCCCGGCCGGAGGGACCCCCGCGACGGTCGCCCTGACCGAGGCGGGAACGGCGTACGTCCTGCACGCGTACGAGCACGACCCGGCGTCCCCCTCCTCCGGCGAGGAGGCGGCGCAGGCGCTGGGGGTGACGCCGGACCGCGTCTTCAAGACCCTGGTCGCCGACATCGACGGCGCGCTGACGGTGGCGGTCGTGCCGGTGGCGGGTTCGCTCGACCTCAAGGCGCTGGCGGCGGCGGTCGGCGGGAAGCGGGCGGCGATGGCCGACCCGGTGGCGGCGGAACGCACCACGGGCTACGTCCGGGGCGGGATCTCGCCCCTGGGCCAGCGCAAGAGGCTCCCGACGGTCCTGGACGCCTCGGCCTCGTCGCACGAGACGGTGTGCGTCTCGGCGGGGCGGCGCGGCCTGGAGGTCGAACTCTCGCCCGCCGACCTGGCGGCGCTGACGGACGCGGTGATCGCCCCGATCGGGCGGACGTAGCACCCCGCCGTACGCGGGCCGGCGCCCCGGCGGGGCGCGTCCCCGGCGTTCAGCCCCGCGTGCCGTCCCGCTCGCCCGCGCCCGGCTCCGGGTACGGCTCCCCGTACGGCGCCGGCCACTCCGGCTCCGGATCGCGGGGCCCGAACAGGGCCGTCAGCCCCAGATGGACCAGCAGCGCGGCCATCGGCCACGCCAGCAGCGCCCCCTTGGCGCCGAGCTTGAGCGGCGCGTCGAACGGCACGCCCTGCCCGACCTCGCGCGCCCGCTCGACCACGTCGTCCGTCGGTCCGAGCCACACCCCGGTGCCCCAGGCCACCAGCGAGCCGAGCAGCCCGCCCAGCGCCAGGGCGACCACCAGCGGGATGCCGCCCCGGCGGTCGAACCAGAAGACCAGGGCCGCGGCGACCGCGCCGAAGGCGAGCGCCAGCAGCACGAACGTGCCGTCCGCGCCGATCGCCTCCTCGCCCTCCGAGTCCTTGAGGAAGACGGCCTTGTCGGTGGAGATCAGCGGCACGCGGGGCGCCAGCCACAGCCACAGGAGACCGAGCGCGACGCCGAGGACAGTCAGGGCCAGGACCACCACGGCGGCCCGGACCACCTCCGAGGAGAGACCGGCGCCGTCGTCCTGCTCCCCGGCCGCCGCGGGACTCGCGCCGGCCGCGTCGGCGGGCTCGGCGTGGGGCGCGTTCGGGGGCTGGGGAGCGGCCCCGGCTTCGGACTTCTGCCAGGGGTCGTTCGACGGCTGGTGGTGAGGCGGCGTCAGAGGAGCGGTCACCCTGCCATCGTGCCAGGCCCCGGGGGCCGGTGCCTCACCGGACCGGCGCGGGCCCGCCGGCCGGACGGCGCGGACCGGCTAGCGGACCGCCGCCCTGCGGTACGCCCAGGTGGCGACCGCCAGTGAGACGACGCCCACGACGGCGCACACCCCCAGGTCCAGGACCACCGAGGGCCAGTCCGGATGCGGGTCGAAGGTCCGGGCGAAGGCCTCGACGCCGTACGTCGACGGCAGCAGGTCCCGGGCGTACGTGAGGGGCACGGGCAGCCGCTCGGCGGGCAGCACCCCGAGCAGCAGCGCCGCCGACATGCCGAGCTGTCCGAGCAGGGTCGCCAGTTCCTGGCGCGGCGCGAGCAGGCCGAGCGCCGCGCCGAGCCCGGCGAGCGCCGCCCCGGCCAGCGGCACGACGGCCGCCAGCACCCACAGGTGGGTGAGCGGCAGCTGGAAGAGGACGCACCCGACGACGGCCGTGACGAAGGTGCCCGGCACGGTGAAGGAGGCGTAGGCGGCTGCCGCGCCGAGTACCACCGCGGCGGGCGGCACCGGCAGCGTGGCGTAGTGGTCGAGTCCGCCGCTGGCGCGCAGCTGTCCGAAGTACTGGGCGAGCAGGTTGAGCGCGACGAACGCGACGACCAGCACGCTCGACCCGGCGACGACGGCCCGCGCCTCGCCGCCCCCGTCGACGACCCCGCGCATCAGGACCATGATCCCGACGGACTGGAACGTGGCGACGAAGAGCAACGGGATACGAGCCACCCGCGCCCGGGACAGCTGCGCCCGGTAGACGGCGGTGAGCGAGGGCAGCAGGCGCGCGCGGGGGGCGAGCGGCGCGGGCAGGTCGCCGGCCGCACCGGCGTCGTCGTCCCGGCCCTTCGTCACCCGGATCCGCATGGAGCCGGTCTCGGCCTCCGCAGGCACGACACTCACGCTTTGACCAGCCCCTTCGTACCGCTCGTGCTTCCGCCGAGTGCCAGGTAGACGTCTTCCAGGCTCGGGGTCGCGAGGGTGAAGTCGTCGAGCGCCGCGAACGCCTTGCCCCCGGTGACTGCGGCCACGGCCGCGCGCGCCTCGTCGGGGGACAGCCGCAGCACCCAGCGACGCCCGGACTCCTGCGCGGAGGCGCGCAGCGCGGCGACCTCGGGCACGTCCAGCGGCGCGCGCTCCCGCCAGACGAGGTCGAGCCGCACCTCGCCGGCGACGCGCGACTTGAGCCCGGCCGGGCTGTCGCACGCGATGACCCGGCCGCTCTCCAGCACCGCGACGCGGTCCAGGACCGTCTCGGCCTCGATGACATTGTGCGTGACGAGCAGCACGGTGGCGCCGTTCTCCGCCCGTCGGCGGTCGACGGCCGCCCACACCGCGCGGCGCGCGACGGGGTCCATGCCGGTGGTCGGTTCGTCCAGGACCAGGACGGGCCGCTCGCCCACCAGTACGGCGGCGAAGCAGGCGAGCCGGCGCTGACCGCCGGACAGCCTCTTGAGCGGCCGCCCGGCGATGTCGCCGAGGCCGAGCTCTTCCAGTACGTCGTCCCGCTCGGCCCGCGCGGCCTTCGCGGTGAGCCCGCGCAGGCGTCCGGTCGTCTCGGCGGCGAGCGACACGGTCAGCTCGTCCAGCGCGGTCGATTCCTGTCCGAGGTACGCCACCAGCCGCGAGGCGCGCTCGGGATGCCGGACGAGGTCGTGCCCGAGCAGTGCGACGCCGCCGGAGTCCGGGCGCATGAGCCCGGTGAGCTGCCGTACGAGCGTCGACTTTCCCGCGCCGTTGGGGCCGAGCAGCCCGAAGATCTCGCCCCGGTGGACGTCGAGGGAGATCCCGTCGGTGGCCCGCACGGCCGGCGTCGCGGGGACCCCGCGGCGGCCGCGTGCGGCGGGATATGTCTTGACCAGGTCCCGCACGGCACACACGACTCCCGTGCCGCGTCGCGCCTGCGCTGTGCCCGTACTCACGAGGGACGAGCCTACGGGGTTCCGGGCCGGTCGCCTTCCCCGGGGCGGTGCCGGATCACGAAACCGGGGGCATCCCCTGACACCCCCGGGGCGCTGCCGCTCCAGCCCCTACTCCCCCGCCGTCGCGTGTTCGGCCGCCGCCCGCACGTCGATCTCGCGCCAGAAGCCCGCTCGGATCGCGTACCGGTCGTGCTCGTCGATCTGGTCGTCCTTGTGTGCCAGCAGGCCGAATCTCGCGGCGTAACGGAGCAGTTCACCGTCGATGCGGTGCGGAATCCTCGGGTACATCGTCGACAGTTTCTGCGTGTGGCCCGGGTCGGGGAGCCGTTCCATCCACCGCCGGGCAAAGACCTGGCCGACCTCGAAGGGGTCGCCGCCGACCGTGGTGATGTCCTCCTCGCGGTCCGCCCAGCGCTGCTCGGCGCTGGTCAGTTGCGCCAGCGTCGGCAGCGAGGCGGTCTCGGGCGGCTCACCGAGGTGTCCGCCGCCCGGGCGTTCGGCCCAGCCCTTGTCGGACGACCAGCGCAGCGTCACTCCGGCGGCGATTCCCGGCGCCGGCTGCGCGTTCCCGTTCGGGTGCGGATGCTGCGCCGCCTGCGCGCCGGGGCCGCGCAGGCCGGCGAGGTCCTTGGGGGTCGGCACGCCGCGCGTGCCGTGCGCCGGGTGCGGCTCCTGGGAGCCGTTGGCGGTGGGGGCGGGAGCCGGTGCGGGGGCCCCGGTGTCCGCTGTCCCGGGGGTGCCGTTCGGCGCGGTCGCGCCCGGGGCGCCCGCCTGCTCCCGGGCCGCCCGCTCCGCGCGTTCGGCCCGCTCCGCCGAAGCGGCGAGCGCCGACTCCGGCAGGGGGGCCGACAGGATCGCGGCGATTTCCGGCCGCGGGACCGGCGGTGGCGCGCAGATCCCGGTGAGGTCCTTGGCCCGTACGGCCTGGGTGATCCACGCGCGGTCGAGGACGCGCCGCTCGTCGGCCTCGGCGACCAGGTCCTCGGACTGGTTGTAGTCCCCGTCGGCGGCCTGGACCGCCCACAGGTGCACCGCCACTCCGTGCTCCTTGGCGGACATGAGCCCCGGTAGCAGATCCCCGTCCCCGGTCACCAGCACGATGTCCGAGCAGGCGCGATTTCTGGCCAGCTCGGTCAGCTCGGCGTGCATCGCCGCGTCGACGCCCTTCTGGGCCCACCGCCCGTCGCTGCGGGTCAGGGCGCCGAGCCGGACCGTCACGCGCGGCATGACGCGCAGCCGCCGGTGCTCGGGCTGCGGGACGCGGTCGGGTGCGCCGTCGAACCAGTAGATACGGAGCAGTGGTTGTTCCGTGTCCGCCTCGGCCCGTTCGCGCAGGCCCTGGATGAGAGCCGCGTGATCCACGGTGATGCGGGAGCGGGCCGGTTCTCCGGCGAGCAGGCTCGCGGCGGCGCCCAGCAAGTAGCCGGCGTCCACCAGGACGACGCAGCGGTCCACGCGTTCCACCCTCTTTCGGGAACCTCGGGATCGAAAGGTGCTTCGGGGATTCGGGAGTGCTTCGGGCTTCCTTGGAGTCTGCCCGACTGCGTGAGGGTTAACGGCCGGAACTCGATCATCGGCGTGGCGGACGCCGAAGTTGCCGCGCGACGACCCCAATTACGCACGGTAATGATCCAAAATGCGAGCTATGCCCTCCTGTGTGAATCTGGTCCCGGCCCTGGCCCCCAGACCCGCACAGGAGGCAGCACCATGGCCAAGAACAAGAATCGCAAGCAGGGCGCCACTCAGGACCGCGCGTCCTCGGCAGCCCGTGGAACCGAGCAGGCCAAGGACAGCGCCTTCGAGTCCCACGCCCAGCCGCAGACGCACGCCCAGGGCAGCCCCGCCGACGTGGCCCGCAAGCACCAGCGGCGCTTCGGCCACAACTGATCACACTGAGTAAATGGCTGAGCAAGCGAGAAGGGGCGCACCCATGACGACGGGTACGCCCCTTCTCGCACGCGCGCCGGTGCTCAGCCCGCCAGGCAGGACGGGCCGAGCAGCACCTTCAGGTCCCCGAAGAGCGCGGGGTCCGGCTGCACGCGGTGCCGGTCGAGCCGCAGCACCGTGGTCTTGCGCGCCCCCTGGAGCCTGATCCGCACCTCCGTGTTGCCCCGGTGGTGCTTGAGGATCTCGCCGAGCTTGGTCACCATCGGCGGCGTCACCTTCACCGTGGGGATCGTCAGAACCACGGGCGCGTTCGTGCCGGCGGACGACACGTCCGGGACCATCAGCTCCATCGCGACGAGCCGCGGCACGTCCTCGCGCTTGTCGAGCCGCCCCTTGACGAAGACCACCGTGTCCTCGACGAGCTGGGTCGACACGAGCTGGTACGTCGCCGGGAAGAACATGCACTCGATGGAGCCGGCCAGATCCTCGACGGTCGCGATCGCCCACGCGTTGCCCTGCTTGGTCATCTTGCGCTGGAGGCCCGAGATGATGCCGCCGACGGTGACGATCGCGCCGTCGGAGTGCTCGCCGCCGGTGAGCTGCGAGATCGAGGCGTCGGCCTTGTCCGACAGGACGTGCTCAAGACCGAAGAGCGGGTGGTCGGAGACGTACAGGCCGAGCATCTCGCGCTCCTGCGCGAGCAGGTACGACTTCTCCCACTCGACGTCGGAGAACTCGACGTCGAGTCCGAAGCCCGGCTCGTCGCTCTCCGCCTCCCCCATGCCGCCGAAGAGGTCGAACTGCCCCTCGGCCTCCTTGCGCTTGACCTGCACCACGTTGTCGATCATCGGCTCGTGGTGCGCGACGAGGCCCTTGCGGGTGTGGCCCATCTCGTCGAAGGCGCCGGCCTTGATGAGGGATTCGACGGTTCGCTTGTTGCAGACGACCGCCTCGACCTTGTCCAGGAAGTCGGGGAAGGAGCTGTACTTCCCCTTCGCCTTGCGGCACCGGATGATCGAGTCCACGACGTTCTGGCCGACGTTGCGAATGGCGGTCAGGCCGAAGAGGATCACGTCGTCGCCCTGCGCGGCGAAGTTCGACTCGGACTCGTTCACGTTCGGCGGGAGCACCTTGATGCCCATGCGCCGGCACTCGTTCAGGTAGACGGCCGACTTGTCCTTGTCGTCCTTGACCGAGGTCAGCAGCGCCGCCATGTACTCGGCGGGGTAGTTCGCCTTGAGGTACGCCGTCCAGTAGGTGACCAGTCCGTACGCCGAGGAGTGCGCCTTGTTGAACGCGTATCCGGCGAAGGGGACCAGCACGTCCCACAGCGCCTGGATCGCCGCGTCGGAGTACCCCTTCTTCTTCGCGCCCGCCTGGAAGAGCACGAAGTTCTTCTGGAGCTCGTCGGGCTTCTTCTTACCCATGACGCGGCGCAGGATGTCGGCCTCGCCGAGCGAGTAACCCGCGATGATCTGCGCGGCCTTCTGCACCTGCTCCTGGTACACGATCAGGCCGTACGTCAGGCCGAGGACCTCCTTGAGGGGCTCCTCCAGCTCCGGGTGGATCGGCGTGATCTCCTGCTGGCCGTTCTTGCGCAGCGCGTAGTTCGTATGCGAGTTCATGCCCATCGGGCCCGGCCGGTACAGGGCCGAGACGGCGGAAATGTCCTCGAAGTTGTCGGGCTTCATCAGCCGCAGCAGGGACCGCATCGGGCCGCCGTCGAACTGGAAGACGCCGAGCGTGTCACCTCGGCAGAGCAGTTCGTACGTCGCCGGATCGTCGAGCGGGAGGCTGAGCAGCTCCAGGTCGATGCCCTTGTTGGACTTCACCATCTTGACGGCGTCGTCCATGATCGTGAGGTTGCGCAGGCCGAGGAAGTCCATCTTCAGCAGGCCGAGCGACTCGCAGCTCGGGTAGTCCCACTGCGTGATCGTCACGCCGTCGGTGTGCCGCACCCAGACGGGCACGTGGTCGGTGATCGTCTCGCTGGACATGATCACGCCGGCCGCGTGGACACCCATCTGCCGGACCAGGCCCTCGACGCCCTTCGCGGTGTCGATGACCTTCTTCACGTCCGGCTCGTTCTCGTACATCCCCCGGATCTCGCCCGCCTCGCTGTAGCGCGGGTGCTTGGGGTCGGTGATGCCGTTGAGGTCGATGCCCTTGCCGAGGACGTCGGCGGGCATGGCCTTGGTGAGCCGGTCGCCCATCGCGTACGGGTAGCCGAGGACGCGCGCGGAGTCCTTGATCGCGTTCTTGGCCTTGATCTTTCCGTACGTGCCGATCATGGCGACCTTGTCGGCGCCGTACTTCTCGGTGACGTACCGGATCACCTCGCCGCGCCTGCGCTCGTCGAAGTCGATGTCGACATCGGGCATCGAGATGCGCTCGGGGTTGAGGAACCGCTCGAAGATCAGGCCGTGCTCGATCGGGTCGAGGTCGGTGATGCCCATGGCGTACGCGACGATCGAGCCGGCCGCCGAGCCACGGCCGGGGCCGACCGCGATGCCGTTGTTCTTGGCCCACATGATGAAGTCGGCGACCACCAGGAAGTAACCCGGGAAGCCCATGTCGATGATGATCTTCATCTCGTACTCGACCTGCTTGAGCCGGTCGTCCGGGATGCCGGTCGGGAAGCGGCGGGCCATGCCGCGCATGGTCTCCTCGCGGAACCACGTCACCTCGGTGTACCCCTCGGGCACATCGAACTTGGGCATCAGGTTCCGCTCCTTGAACCAGCCCTCCGTGTCGATCTGCTGCGCGACCAGGAGCGTGTTGGCGCAGCCCTCCTGCCAGGCGTCGGAGGAGTCGACGGCGTACATCTCGTCGGTCGACTTCAGGTAGTAGCCGGTGCCGTCGAAGCGGAAGCGGTCCGGGTCGGAGAGGTTCTTGCCGGTCTGGATGCACAGGAGGGCGTCGTGCGCGCTCGCCTCGTGGGAGTAGGTGTAGTGCGAGTCGTTGGTGACCAGCGGCGGGATGCCCAGCTTCTTGCCGATCTCGAGGAGACCGTCACGGACCCGGCGCTCGATCTCGATGCCGTGGTCCATCAGCTCCAGGAAATACCGGCCCTCGCCGAAGATGTCCTTGTAGTCCGACGCGGCCTGGACCGCCTCGTCGAACTGGCCGAGCCGCAGCCGGGTCTGCACCTCGCCCGACGGGCACCCGGTGGAGGCGATCAGGCCCTCGGACCACTGCGAGATGGTCTCCTTGTCCATGCGCGGCCACTTCGTGAGCCAGCCCTCGGCGTACGCGTCCGAGGACAGCCGGAAGAGGTTGTGCAGGCCGGTCTTGTTCGCCGCCCAGATCGTCTTGTGCGTATATCCACCGGAACCGGACACGTCGTCGCGCTTCTGGTGCGGCTGGCCCCACTGGATGCGCCGCTTGTTGCGCCGCGACTCGGGGGCGACGTACGCCTCGATGCCGATGATCGGCGTCACGCCGGCCTTCTGCGCCGAGTGGAAGAAGTCGTACGCCCCGTGCAGGTTGCCGTGGTCGGTCATCGCGATGTGCGACATGCCCATCTCGTTGCAGGCGTCGAACATGTCCTTGAGCCGCGCGGCACCGTCCAGCAGCGAGTACTGGGTGTGTACGTGAAGGTGCGTGAAGGGCGGCTTGGTCACGGCGAGGGCCTCCGGCAGAGCGGTCGACGGGTTGGGTGGACAGCTCGGAAGTCTACGTCGGCCGACTGACAACGAAGGGGCACTCACGAGTACGGTCACGCGTTGGACACAGGGAAAGCCCTGTCCACTTTGTCGAAAACGTCATGCACCAGGAGGCAACCGGCGATGTCGGTCCAGCAGACAGACGCCGCTCAGCGCGGCGAGCAGATCCTCGCCGTCTTCGAGACCGCGTTCGGCCGGCTCCTGGCCGCCGACCCCGCCGCCTTCCGGGTGAAGTTCCGCAAGATGGCCGCCTCCGCCTTCGCCTTCTACCGGGGCACCGCCTGCCTGTTCTACGCCGACCTGGAGCGCGAGCAGCACGGCGGGCCGTACCTGGACGAGCGAACGGGCAGGGTGTGGATCCACGGCGACCTGCACGCCGAGAACTTCGGCACGTACATGGACTCCCAGGGCCGGCTGATCTTCAACGTCAACGACTTCGACGAGGCGTACGTCGGCCCCTTCACCTGGGACCTCAAGCGCTTCGCCGCGTCCGTCGCGCTCATCGGCTACGCCAAGGCGCTCAGCGACGAGCAGATCACCGAGCTGGTGCTGACGTACGCCGCCGCCTACCGCGAGCGCATCCGCTCCCTGGCCACCGGCACCAAGAGCGGCGATATATCGGAGCTGCCGCCGTTCACGCTGGACACGGCCGAGGGGCCGCTGCTCGGCGCGCTGCGCTCCGCCCGCTCGCTGACCCGCTTCGGACTGCTCGACTCGATGACCGAGATCCGTGACTTCGAGCGCCGCTTCGCCCCCGGCGGCGGCTCCGTCGACCTCGACGCCGCCACCCGCTACAAGGTGCTCGCGGCCTTCGACGGCTACCTGGAGACGCTGCCCGAGGCCAGCCTGACCCGCCCCGACTCGTACCGGGTGAAGGACGTCGTCGGGCGGCGCGGCATCGGGATCGGGTCCGCCGGCCTGCCGTCGTACAACATCCTGCTCGAAGGCAACAGTGACGCCCTGGAGAACGACGTCGTCATCTACATGAAGCAGGCGCAGACCCCGGCCGTCTCCCGGCACATCACCGACGGCGCCGTCCGCGACTACTTCCAGCACGAGGGCCACCGCACGGTCATCTCGCAGCGCGCCCTGCAGGCGCACGCCGACCCGTGGCTCGGCTGGACGGAGCTGGACGGGTCGGGACAGCTGGTCGCGGAGGTCTCGCCGTACGCCGTGGACCTGGACTGGTCGGACATCGACGACCTGGACGAGATCGCGGCCGTCGTCGCGGACCTCGGCCGGGCGACGGCGACGATGCACTCGGCGGCGGACGACGAGAGCGGCCACTCGCTGGTGCCGTTCTCCACCGAGCGGGCCATCGACGCGGCGATCGCGGGCGACGAGGAGAGCTTCGGGGACCTGCTGGTGGACTTCGCGCACTCCTACGGGGCGCGGGCGCGGGCCGACCACCAGATCTTCGTGGACCTGTTCAGGAATGGCCGGATCCCGGGCCTCTGAGCGGCCTCGCGTGCGGCCGGGCGGCCGCGGCTTTAGGGCTCCCTTACAGCGAGCCGTGGCAAACTCACATTCCATGGACGTTTCGGGGACGCAGCTGAGGGTGGTGCGCGCGGCGCTTTTCACCGCGCTCGTCGTCACGCTCTCCGTCGCGTCCCACGTGCTGCTCTCCCGGGTCCCGCTGCCGCTGACCGTGGTGGCCGGGATCGCGGCGGCCGTGTTCGCCGTCGCGTACGCGCTGGCGGGGCGCGAGCGCGGCTTCGGCGCCATCGCCGGACTGCTCGTACCGCTGGAGCTGGCGGCCGACACCGTCTTCACCACCGGGCAGCACCTCTGTTACGGCGCCGCGGGCGGGCCGGTGGCGGGCTCCTTGCGCTCGGTCGGGTTCGACGTGCTGTGCGGGGAGGGCGGCGGGCTCGGCGCTCCGCTCGTCGCGGCCACCGGGCCCCGGGAGAGCGTCGCCGCGCTCCTCGGCTCCCCCGATCCGGCGCTGCCCTGGATGCTCCTCGCCGCCCATGTCGCGGTGGGGCTGCTCGCCGCGGCCTGGCTGCGGCGGGGTGAGGCCGCGCTCGCCCGTCTGGTGCGCAGCGTGGCCGCGTTCACCTTCCGGCCGCTGCTGGTCGCCGTCGCGGCGGCCGGCGCGGTCCGCCTGCCCGTACGCCGCGCCGTGCGGCCCGCGCGCCGGGTCCGCGCCGCCGGCGCGGACCGTCTGTTCGTGCACTCCGTGGGACGCAGGGGACCACCTCGCCCGGCTCGCGCCCTCGCCTGAGCCCGGCCCAGTACCCCTCATCCCTTTCTTTCCCGTACGGAGAACACGACCATGAGCGCACGCAACAACCAGGCCAACAAGGCGGCTGCCCGCGAGCGGCTGCGCGTCGAGCGCGAACGCCAGGCCAAGAAGGACAGGACGCGCCGCCAGTTGATCGTCGCCGCGTCGATCGTCGGCGTCCTCGCGGTGGCCGGCGGCGTCGGCTACGGCGTCATGCAGGCGAACCAGCCCTCGGCCTGGGAAGCCGCCAAGAACGAGAAGCAGGTCGTCACGCCCGCCCACAGCGAGGGCGAGAACGGCACCACCGTCGTCGTCGGCAAGAAGGACGCGAAGAAGACGCTGGAGCTGTACGAGGACTCGCGCTGCCCCGTCTGCGCCACCTTCGAGCAGGCGAACGGCGAGACGATCAAGAAGGACGTCGACGCCGGCAAGTACAAGGTCAAGTACATCGGCGCCACCTTCATCGACACGACCATCCCCGGCGAGGGCTCGCGCAACGCGCTGAGCGCGCTGGGCGCCGCGCTCGACGTCAGCCCCGAGGCGTTCCTGGAGTACAAGGGCGCGCTGTACTCGCAGCAGAACCACCCGGCCGAGCAGGACGACAAGTTCGCCGAGGACGACTACCTGATCAAGGTGGCCGACGAGGTGGCAGCCCTCAAGGGCAACAAGAAGTTCCAGAAGAACGTGCAGGACGGCACGTTCGACGCCTGGGCGCTGAAGATGTCGTCCGTCTTCGACAAGAGCGGCGTGAAGGGCACCCCGGCGCTCAAGATGGACGGCAAGGTCGTCGCCGGATCGGACGGCAAGAACCCGCCCATGACGCCCGCCGAGTTCAAGACCGCGATCGACAAGGCCCTCAAGGGCTAGCCCGCACACGGCACTTCACCCAAGGGTGGGCGAACGTTCTCGCGTTTGCCCACCCTTGAGCTGTACTGATCAGTAATGTACGGCCGTGACCAGTCGATTCATTTCCTCTCCCAGCCGCCGCACGGTCGTCAAAGCCGCTGCCGCCACCGCTGTTTCCGTCCCCGTCGTCGCCGGTACGGGTACGAGTGCCGCCGCGGCCACCGCCGCGCAGGCTCCCGCCTTCCTCCACGGAGTCGCCTCCGGCGACCCGCTGCCCGACGGCGTCCTGCTGTGGACCCGGATAACCCCGACCCCCGACGCCGTGCCCGGCTCCGGCAAGGGACCCGACACCCCGGTGGGCTGGGAGGTCGCCGCGGACAAGGGGTTCTCGCAGATCGTCGCGCGCGGCACCACGACCGCGAGCGCCGCCACCGACCACACCGTCAAGGCCGACGTGCGCGGCCTCGCCCCGGCGACCACCTACTACTTCCGCTTCACCGCGGGCGACGCGGTGTCCCCCGCCGGGCGCGCCCGCACCGCTCCCGCCGCCGACGCCGCCACGCCCGGAGTGCGCTTCGGCGTCGTCTCCTGCGCCAACTGGGAGTCGGGCTACTTCTCGGCGTACCGGCACCTCGCCGCCCGCACCGACCTGGACGCGGTCCTGCACCTCGGCGACTATCTCTACGAGTACGCGACCGGCGGCTACCCCACCGCCCCGTACGTCGTACGGCAGCACGAGCCGGCGCACGAGATCCTCACGCTCGCCGACTACCGCACCCGCCACGGCACGTACAAGACCGACGCCGACCTCCAGGCGCTGCACGCCACGCACCCGGTCATCGCCATCTGGGACGACCACGAGATCGCGAACGACGCCTGGTCCGGCGGCGCCGAGAACCACACGCCGGGCGCGGAGGGCGCGTGGGCCGCGCGCGTGGCCGCCGCGAAGCAGGCGTACTTCGAGTGGATGCCGGTCCGCGCCTCGACCGAGGGCACGGTCTACCGCCGGCTCCGCTTCGGCAAGCTGGCCGATCTGCACCTGCTCGACCTGAGATCCTTCCGCTCCGAGCAGGCGAAGGCCGGCAGCGGCTCGGTGGACGACCCGGAGCGCACGCTCACCGGCCGCGCCCAGCTGGACTGGCTCAAGTCGGGTCTCGCGTCCTCCGACGCCGCCTGGAAGCTGGTCGGTACGTCGGTGATGATCTCGCCGGTGGCCTTCGGGTCCGTACCGGCCCATCTCCTTGAGCCGCTGGCCGAGTTGATGGGGCTGCCGAAGGAGGGTCTCGCCGTCAACGTGGACCAGTGGGACGGCTACACCGACGACCGCAAGGAACTGATCAGCCACCTGAGGGACCGGGCGGTCAGGAACACGGTCTTCCTGACCGGCGACATCCACATGGCGTGGGCCAACGACGTACCCGTCAAGGCCGCGACGTACCCGCTGTCGGCGTCGGCGGCGACCGAGTTCGTCGTCACGTCGGTGTCCTCGGACAACCTGGACGACCTCCTGCACGTCGCGCCCCAGACCGTCTCGCTGGTCGCCTCGACGGCGATCAAGGCCGCCAACCGCCATGTGAAGTGGCTGGACATGGACTCCCACGGCTACGGCGTCCTCGACGTCACGAGCGAGCGCTCGCAGATGGACTACTACGTCGTCTCCGACAAGAGCCGGCAGGACGCGACCACGCGGTGGACGCGCTCGTACCGCACGCTGAGCGGAACGCAGAAGGTCGAGCGGGTGAACCAGCCGGTGCGCTGACCGTCGATTTTCAGCCATCACGCGGCCTGTTACGGGCAGATCACGCCAGGAGGCGGGTGGTGTTAATTCGCCATCCGAATGCGGACACACCACCCGCCTCCGCACCCCCTGCCCTTACCTCCCGATCTCAAAGTCTGGACCAGGCCGAAAGTTTTCGTCCCGATGCCCTAATTGATCGTTGAATTGATTGGGCTTGATCGCTTCTCTTCAAGATCTGACATGGACACATAACCTCCGGGCAGCGGCGAGGAACCCACCCTCGCCCACCCCCGCGAGGAGTCAACGTGCGTGCTCTTGCTCGTATATCCCCCCTTCTGCGCAAGCGTTTCATCGGCACGGCGGTCATGGCCGGAACCCTGGCCCTGTCCACCCTGTCCGCCCCCGCCGGCGTCGCCGTCGCCAAGGCGCCCGCCGACCAGTGCGTCGAGGAGACCGGTGTGAGCGCCGCCCGCGAGGCGCGGCCCTCCGGCGACCAGCACGCCCACGAGCCCAACGAGGTGACCGCCGCCAAGGCCAAGGCCATGGACGCGGACCTGCGCAAGAGACTCGACAAGCTGCGCACCTCGGGCGGCGCGACCGCCAGGGGCTTCTCCGCCACCGCGGTCACGACCATCCCGGTGTACTTCCACGTCGTGCACAGCGGCAGTACCGGCAAGCTCACGGCGACCGACATCAACAACCAGATGGCGGTCCTCAACTCGGCCTTCGGCGGCCAGGGCACGGGGAACGTCAACTCCAACTTCCAGTTCACGCTGGCCGGTACGGACTACACGGACAACGCCTCCTGGTACAACCTGGCGTCCGGTTCGACCGCCGAGAAGCAGATGAAGTCGACCCTGCGCAAGGGCGGCCCCGGCGCGCTGAACTTCTACACCGCCAACCTCAGCGACGGCCTGCTCGGCTGGGCGACCTTCCCGAGCTCGTACAACTCCAGCCCGAGCATGGACGGCGTCGTCGTCCTCGACACGTCGCTCCCGGGCGGCAGCTCCGCCAACTACAACGAGGGCGACACGGCCACCCACGAAGTCGGCCACTGGATGGGGCTGTACCACACCTTCCAGGGCGGCTGCAACGGCAACGGCGACTACGTCACCGACACCCCGGCCGAGAAGAGCGCCGCGTACCAGTGCCCGACCGGCCGTGACTCCTGCGCCAGCAAGACCGGCGTCGACCCGGTCCACAACTTCATGGACTACACGTACGACAACTGCATGTACCAGTTCACCGCCGGTCAGGTCACGCGGATGACTGACAGCTGGACCGCGTACCGCGCCGGCTGACCCACGGTCCTCTACCCTGACGCCATGAGCGGGCCGGGGGACATCGGGGACATCGTCGACGGGCGTTTCGAGCTGCTGGAACGGCTCGGCAGCGGGGGCATGGGCACGGTGTGGCGCGCCCGTGACACCACTCTCCACCGCGAGGTCGCCCTGAAGGAAGTCCGGTCCTTCGGCCCGGAGCCGGCCGGTGGCGCCGAGGCCTCGCGCGTCCTGCGGGAGCGGGTCCTGCGCGAGGCCCGAGCGCTGGCCAGGATCAACCACCCCCACGTGGTGACGATCCATCACATCGTCGACGAGGAGCCGCACCCCTGGCTCGTGATGGAACTCCTGCCGGGCCGTACCCTCCAGCACCGCCTGGAGGAGGGCCCCCTGCCGCCCCGGGAGGCGGCGCGCACGGGCCGCGAGATCCTCGCCGCGCTGCGCGCCGCCCACGCCGCCGGGATCCACCACCGGGACGTGAAGCCCGCCAACGTCCTGCTGCGGGCCGACGGCCGGGCGGTCCTCACCGACTTCGGCATCGCCGCCGTCCAGGGGTCCGCGTCCCTGACCATGACCGGCGAGGTCATCGGGTCCCCCGAGTACATGGCGCCCGAGCGCGTCCGGGGCTCCGCCGACCTCCCGGCGTCCGACCTCTGGTCGCTGGGCATGACGCTGTACGTCTGCGTGGAGGGCGTGAGCCCGATGCGCCGCGGCAGCACGCTGGCCACCCTGGCCGCCGTGCTGGACGATCCCGTTCCGCCGGCCCGGCAGGCCGGGCCGCTCGGTCCGGTACTGGCGGAGCTGCTGGTACGGGACCCGGCCGCGCGCCCGGACGCCGAGCGGCTCGACGCGCTGCTGGCCGCCGCCGAGGCCGGCCACTTCCCGGCCCCGCCGCCCGCGCCCGTACCGCCGTCGCCGACCCGGACCGACACCCCGAGGCCCGCGCCGCCCGTGCCCGGGGCGCCGCACACCCCGCCCGCGCCCCACTCACTGCCGACCGTCGGCCCCGGGAACGGCTCCGGCGACGGCTCCGCGACGGTGACTTCGCCGCCGCGCCGCGGCCGGGCTCCGCTGGCCGCCGCCGCCGCGGTGGTCGTGCTGGCGCTGCTGGGCGTCGCGGCGTACACCGTGCTGAAGCCGGAAGCGGAACCGGCGGGCCGAGCGGGAGGCAACGGCGGCACCAGCGCCACCGCGGTCACCACGGGCGCGACCCGGGCCACGGCGACCTCGCCGTCCCCTTCCGCCCCGCCGACCGCTTCCGCCTCCCCCTCGCCGTCGACCCCGCCGGCCACGACCTCCACGCCGCCCGAGCGGCCCCCGGTCGCCGACAGCTGGGTCGCGCAGCTCCACTCCGAGCCGCTGACCACCGGCCGGGCCGCCCTCGAACGCCGCCTCGCCACCGTCCGGCAGCAGGTGCCGCAGGCCCAGGTGCTGCGGAGCGACGACTTCCCCTCGCTCCGGCCCGGGTACTGGGTGATCTACGCCGCCGGGCCCTTCGCCGACGGCCGCGCCGCGCTGTCCTTCTGCGCCGCGCGCGGCCGTACGACGCCCGACCAGTGCCTCGGCCGCTGGATCAGCGACAGCGCGGCGGACCGGACCTACCTGTGCCGTCCGCCGGTGAGCGCCCCGACGGGACGCTGCGCGCGCCTGTAGGCGCCGGGGACTAGAGCGTCGCCAGGAACCCGGCCGCGACCTTCCAGGTCTGCGCGGCGGCGTCGGCGTCGTAGTCCGGCAGGTCCGGGTCGGTGTAGAGGTGACCGGCTCCCGGATAGCGATAGATCTCCACATCGGCGCCGATCCGCCGCATCCGCAGGTACCAGGCGTTCAGCCAGTCGTCGGACTCGAAGGGATCCGGTTCCGCGACGTGCAGCTGCACGGGCAGCTCCTGCACCGCGGCGTCGTCCGCGATGTCCGAGGTCCCGTGCAGAAGCAGCAGGCCACGGGCCTTCTCGTCACCGAGCGCCAGGTTCTGCGCGACGGACCCGCCGAAGGAGAAACCGGCGTACACGAGACCGTTCTCGGAGTGCGGGGCGGCGGCGAGGACGGCGCGGCGCAGGAGTTCGTCCCGGCCGATGCCGTCCTTGATCGCCATGCCCTCCTCCACGGTTTCGGCAGTTTGCCCCTCGAAGAGGTCGGGCACGTGCACCTGGTGCCCGGCGGCACGCAGCCGCTCTGCTGCGGCGTGCACCGCCGGGCGCAGACCGTAGACGGAGTGGAAAAGCATGATGTCCATCCCGCCATCCTCCCATTGAGCGTCGGAGTCATGGAGAACGTACTGCGCCCGTTGATCGTCATCGGTGGCTCGGTCGTGCTCACGCTGGTCGTCGGCTGGGCCGCCGACCTTCTGCTGCGCCGGACCGATGCCCGCCACCACGAGACCCCGCTGTGGGGCCTGCTGCGCCGCTGCCGCGTGCCGCTCCAGGTCCTGATCCTCACCGCCGTCCTGAGAGGGGCGTACGAGAAGACCGCCCTGGCGATCGTCCAGAACCACCGGGCCGGCATAGGCCAGGTGCTCTCCCTGGTGCTGATCGGCGCCGGCGCCTGGCTGGTCATACGGATCGCCTCCGCCGTCGTGGAGTCGTCGTACGCCCGCTACGCGTCCTCGACGCGCGATCCGGCCCGGGTCCGGCGCGTCCGTACCCAGGTGACGCTGATCATGCGGATCGTCACCGCGGTCGTCGCGGTGGTGGCGGCGGGCGCGATGCTGATGACCTTCCCCGGCATGAAGGCGGTCGGCACCTCGATGCTGGCCTCGGCCGGAATCATCGGCATCGTCGCCGGTGTCGCGGCCCAGTCGACCCTCGGCAACCTCTTCGCCGGCTTCCAGATCGCCTTCGGCGACATGGTGCGCATAGGAGACACGGTGGTCGTGGACGGCGAGTGGGGTGTGGTCGAGGAGGTCACGCTGACGTTCCTGGCCGTACGGACCTGGGACGAGCGGCGGATCACCATGCCGGTGTCGTACTTCACCAGCAAGCCGTTCGAGAACTGGTCGCGCGGCGGCGCCCAGATGACCGGCACCGTCTTCCTGCACCTCGACCACACCGCGCCGGTGGATCTGATGCGGGAGAAGCTCCAGGAGATCCTGGGCATGTGCAAGGCGTGGGACGGCCGCGACTGGAACCTGGCCGTCACCGACACGACGCCCAGCACCCTGGTCGTACGGGCGGTCGTCACCGCCAAGGACGCCGACGACGTGTGGACGGTCCGGTGCACGGTGCGCGAACAGCTGATCGCCTGGCTGACCGAGAAGCACCCGTACGCGCTGCCGCGCATCGCCACGGCCGCTGCGGAACTCCCCCCGAACGGCAAGCCGCCGGTGCCCGACGAGGAGCCGCGCACGGGGCGCGGTTAGGCCCGCCGCCCGAGGGGTGGACCGCTAGCGGAGGCTGCGCACGTCCAGGTGGTGCAGCACCCTGTCCACCACCTCGGGGTCGGCGCCCGGCTCGCTGCGCGCGGAGAGCACCTCGTGCCGCGCGGCCGACATCATCTCGCCCTGGATCCGGTGCACCGACTTGACCCGCTCGGCGCGTTGCGCGAACGCCTCGCGCCGCTCGTCGTCCAAGACCTCCGGGCTGATCCTGGCCCCGATGTCCAGCGCGCCGCGCTGGAGCCGGTCCAGGACGTCGTCGGGCAGGTCCTCGACCTCCTGGATCTCCTTGAGCCTGCGCTTGGCCGCCTTCGCGGCCCGTACCGCCAGGTCGTGTTCGAGCTCGCGCTCCGCTCCCGTGTCCGCGCGTACGCCGAGGAGGCGCACCAGGCGCGGCAGAGTGAGCCCCTGGACGAGGAGGGTGGCCATGATGACGGAGAACGCGATGAACACGATCTCGTCGCGTGCCGGGAACGGGGCGCCGTCCTGGGTCCTGAGCGGAATGGCGAGCGCCAGCGCGACCGACGCCACGCCCCGCATCCCCGACCACCACATGACGACCGTCTCGCGCCAGCTGACGGGGATGTCCTCGTCGTAGTCGCGGAGCGTGTGCAGCCGCTTGGCCAGCCAGGTCGCGGGCAGCAGCCAGGCCAGCCGTACGCCCACGACCACCGCGACGACCGCCGCGCCCCAGCCGAGCATCTCGCCGAGGCGGCTCTCGGCCGTCCCGAAGACGTTGTGCAGCTCGAGTCCGATGAGGCCGAAGGCGATGCCGGTGACCAGGGTGTCGACGATCTGCCAGAAGGTGTTCCCGGCGAGGCGGCCGAGTACGTCGTCGGCGTCGACGGCGTGCTCCGCGAGGTACAGAGCGATGACGAGCACGGCGAGCACGCCGGAGCCCTTGAACTCCTCGGCCAGTACGTAGGCGACGAAGGGCGCCAGCAGCGTCAGGCTGATCTGCAGGGTCGCGTCCCCGAGGTAGCCCATCAGCCGTTCGGTGATCCAGCCGAGCCCGAACCCGACGGCCACGGCGACGAGGGCGGAGAGGACGAAGTCCCCGACCGCGTTCGGCCACGAGAACGTGCCGCTCACGGCCGCCGCGATCGCCACGTGGTAGAGCACGATGGCCGTGACGTCGTTGAACAGCCCCTCGCCCTCCAGGATCGACACGAGCCGCCGCGGCAGCCCCAGCGACCCGGCCACGGCGGTCGCCGCGACCGGGTCGGGCGGGGCGACGAGCGCGCCCAGCGCGATGGCCGCGGCGATCGGCAGCCCCGGGACGAGGGCGCCCGCCACCGCGGCCACCGCCGCCGTCGTCACGAAGACGAGCGCCACGGCGAGCAGCAGGATGGGCCTGATGTTCGCGGCGAACTGCCGCCAGGAGGTGCGCTGCACGGCGGCGTACAGCAGGGGCGGCAGGACCAGCGGCAGGATGTACTCGGGCGGGACCT
Source organism: Streptomyces chryseus (assembly GCF_014650755.1). Classification (GTDB taxonomy): domain Bacteria; phylum Actinomycetota; class Actinomycetes; order Streptomycetales; family Streptomycetaceae; genus Streptomyces; species Streptomyces chryseus. The sequence goes on from NZ_BMVO01000001.1 coordinate 352,912, forward strand.
CGACGTTCGGAACGAACGGCAGCAGCGCCAGGACGATCCCGGCGACCGTCATGAGCACGGGAGCCGGCAGCCCGAGACGCTCCCCCAGGGGCACCGTGACGACGGCCCCCAGCAGCAGCAGGAACAGCAGGGCCAACTGGTCCACGGCGCACCCTCCGGCGGTTGGGCATCTCGACGATCAAGACCCCCAGGGTGCCACTACTCGCGGATCCGCTGGCGGATCCAGACTCCGGCTTCCTTCAGGACGCCGGTCCCCGCCCAGGTGTCGCCGTCGCAGGTGCCCGTCTTGAAGACGGCTCCCGAGCGGTGGTCGTCGGAGTAGTTCCAGTTGGTCCAGGAGATCTTCTTGCGCTTCATCAGGTCGAGGAAACGCTGGGACTGGGAGAAGTCGTTGGCCCCCTCGCCCGCGTAGTCCTGTGTGCCGAACTCGGTGACGAAGACGGGGAGCCGGTCGGAGGCGCGGTTGAGGGCGTCGAGGTACTCGCCCCGGTGCGAGGCGGCGTAGAAGTGGCAGGTGTACATGATGTTGGAGGCGTTCACGGGGTTGCGGACCACCTCCTGCTCGTTCGCGCCCTCCGAGACGCCGAACGACGACCACGCGCGCGTGCCGACCAGGACCACGGCGTCCGGGTCCTGCGCCCTGATGACGGGGATGATCTTCTCGGCGTACGCCTTGATCTTCGACCAGCGCACGCCGGAGGGCTCGTTGGCTATCTCGTAGAGGACGCCGGGGTGGTCCTTGTACTTCTTCGCCATGGCCGTGAAGAAGGTCTTGGCGCGCGCGAGGTTGAAGTCGGGGTCGCCCGGGTCGAGCATGTGCCAGTCGATCACGGCGTACATGCCGCGCCGGTGGGCCCCGTCGACGAACTTCTGGGCGAGAGCGGTGAAGCGCTGCGGGTCGGTCTCGTAACCGCCCTCCTGGACGTACGTCGAGACGCGCAGGACGTCGGCGCGCCAGTCGCGGGCGAGGGCGTCCAGCGATCCGTCGGTGACGCACCGGGCGTACCACTGGGTGCCGTGGGTGCTCATGCCGCGCAGCTGGACGGCCCGGCCCTGGTCGTCGCAGAGCTGAAGGCCGCAGACCGTGAGCTGTCCGTTGGCGGAGACGGGGGTGGGGGCGGGGGCCTCGGCGGCGCCGACCGGGGTCTGGAGCGCCATGACGACGCCGAGCGCGGAGGCGAAGAGCAGGGGTTTGCGCATGGGTTGTGCTCCCTTCGGTGTGGGGGTTCCGGTACGGGAGTTCGCGTGAAAGTTAGGATTGTTTACAGTTGCCGTCAAGAGTGTTGGGAAACTTTCCTAATGGTTGCCGGGGCAGCGAAAAGGGGCCACAGCGGTGTGCTGTGGCCCCATGTGCCGCTCTGAGCTGCGCCTACAGGGCGCGCCGCATCGCCTGTGAGGGGGTGCCCGTCGGCTCGGCGGCGCTTATGGAACGGGCGCTCACTCGCTCTCGGCGCGGATCACGTCCAGCGCCTTCTGCAGGTCGGCCGGGTACGCGCTCTGGAACTCGACCCACTGCCCGTCCGACGGGTGCTCGAAGCCGAGCCGCATGGCGTGCAGCCACTGCCGCGTCAGGCCGAGCCGCTTGCCCATCGTCGGGTCCGCGCCGTACGTCGTGTCGCCCACGCAGGGGTGGCGGTGCGCGGACATGTGCACGCGGATCTGGTGCGTGCGTCCGGTCTCCAGCTTGATGTCGAGGAGCGACGCGGCCCTGAACGCCTCGATCAGGTCGTAGTGCGTGACGGAGGGCTTGCCCTCGGCCGTCACGGCCCACTTGTAGTCGTGGTTGGGGTGGCGCCCGATCGGGGCGTCGATGGTGCCGCTCATCGGGTCCGGGTGGCCCTGGACCAGCGCGTGGTACTTCTTCACGACGACCCGGTCCCGGAACTGGGCCTTGAGCAGCGTGTACGCCCGCTCCGACTTGGCCACGACCATGAGGCCAGACGTACCGACGTCGAGGCGGTGCACGATGCCCTGGCGTTCGGAGGCGCCGGAGGTCGAGATGCGGTACCCGGCGGCGGCGAGACCGCCGATCACGGTGGTGCCCGTCCAGCCGGGGCTGGGGTGGGCGGCGACGCCGACCGGCTTGTCGATGACGACGATGTCGTCGTCGTCGTGCACGATCTCCATGCCCTCGACGGGCTCGGCGACGATCTGCACGGGGGCTGCGGCCTGCGGCATCTCCACCTCGAGCCAGGCCCCGCCCCGGACCCGCTCGGACTTCCCGACCACCGACCCGTCGACCTGGACCTTCCCGGCGGCGGCGAGCTCGGCCGCCTTCGTACGGGAGAACCCGAACATCCGGGAGATGGCGGCGTCGACGCGCTCGCCCTCGAGGCCATCGGGAACGGGCAGGGTGCGGAACTCGGGAATGGTACTCACCCGTCGAGTATGCCTTGTCAGTCCTTGTGGACAGTGCCGTCGGGGTCCAGACCCCGGAACGACAGGATCACAATGAGGATGCCGCCGCACACGATCGCGGAGTCCGCGAGGTTGAAGACCGCGAAGTTCGCCGGGGCGATGAAGTCCACCACGGCGCCCTTGAAGACACCCGGCGAGCGGAAGACGCGGTCGGTGAGATTGCCGAGCGCGCCACCGAGCAGCAGCCCGAGCGCGATGGCCCAGGGCAGGCTGTAGAGCTTGCGCGCGAGCCGGGCGATCACCACGATCACCGACGCCGCGATGGCCGTGAAGATGACGGTGAAGGCCTCGCCGATGCCGAACGCGGCGCCGGCGTTCCTGATCGCCTCGAACCGCAGCAGGTCACCGACGACCTCGATCGGCTCGTGGTGCTCCAGCTTGGCCACCACGAGCATCTTGCTGCCCAGATCCAGCAGGTAGGCCACGAGGGCCACGCCGAACAGCACAGGGATCTTCCGCTTGACCCTGCTCACCGGCTGCTCCTCGGGGGCCGCCGCGCCGGAGGACTCCTCCGGTTCGGCTCCCCCGGCCTCAGGGGTGTCCGGCATACCGATGACGCGCTCCGCCTCTGCCACGTGAGTCCCTCAACCTAGGTACCTGACTGAGCACGAGGGTACGGCACACACGTACGGACGGCGCCGACACCCGCTCGGAGCCCCGGTGGCGCGGATCAGTAGCGGCGCTCCTGCTTCTGCTTGTCCTCCACGCACAGCGTGGCGCGCGGGAACGCCTGCATGCGCGCCTTGCCGATGGGCTTCCCGCAGACCTCGCAGAGCCCGTACGTACCGGCGTCGAGGCGTTCCAGGGCACGCTCGGTCTGCTCCAGTCGCTCACGGGCGCTGGCCGCCAGCGCCAGCTCGTACTCCCGGGAGATGTTCTTGGTGCCGGTGTCGGCCTCGTCGTGGCCCGCGCCGTCCCCGGAGTCGCGCATCAGCCCGGTCACCGCCTCCTGCGACGCGGCGATCTCGACCCGCAGGCCGGCGACGTCCTGCTCCAGCTCGGCCCGCGCCTCGGCGACCTCCTGCGGGGTCCAGGGGTCCTCGCCCGGCCGAACGGCGAGTTCGCCGGGGGCCACCGGGGCGACCGTGGGGGACGCGACCGCCGCCGCAGCCGCGACCGGCACGGCCTTCTTGGCGGCCGTGGACCTGCTCGCTGTCTTCTTCGCAACCACCGTCTTGGCTCCTGTCTCTTCCGCGGCCTGGGCCGCCCCCTTGGCCGCAGGAGCGGCCTTCTTCGCAGCCGCCTTCTCGGCAGGTGCCTTCTTGGCTGCCCCGGCCCTGCCGGCCGGTGCCGCCTTCTTCGCCACGACCTTCTTCGCGGCGGCCTTCTTGGCCGGAGCCGTCTTCTTCGCGGCCGTCCGCTGGGTGGCCGTCTTCTTCGCGGCGCTCTTCTCGGCAGCGGCCTTCTTCGCGACGGGCTGTTCCGCGACGGCGCCGTTCTCCGCCGTGCCGGTCCCGTCTGCGCTCTGTGCGGCGGTCTTCTTAGCCACCATGGCCGCGGCCCCTTCACATATTGTGATCTTGCTCGCGCATCGTGCTGGGACGATAAGTCGACTCCAGCCCCGCGGCAACGGGGCACGCCGCCGGCCGGCCCCCGCCGCGTGCCGGGCGCGACGAGCCTGCCTCGGTTGTGCCCAGCTCTCCGCCCGGTAATCCGCCCCGCAGGACGTGAGCGCGGTACGCGACAGCGCGTATGGCCATTCGGGCTATCGGACGTACGCCCGGGCGCCGCGCGGAAACCGGGCGGCCCTCCGGGCGCGCGGCCCGTACACTGGCCGAAGCGAAAGGCCTCGAAGGGGACGAGTAGCGTCGTACGCAGCCAAGAGCGATCCGGGGACGGTGTGAGCCCGGCGGCGAGCGCGGCGTGAAGCATCACCCCTGAGCCGCCGGAAGAAAGCCTTGCCCCGCAGGCGCAAGGCCAGTAGAACCGGCATCGCTGCCCCAATGAGGGGGTCACGGGCGCCGCCCGTGGCCAAGGAGGGTGGTACCGCGGGAGCCCAGCGCTCTCGTCCCTCCGACGGAAGTCACAGTCCGCCGGAGGAATCGATGTCGCTGTACCGCCAGGTGCCCGCCCAGGTCGACCTTCCCGCGCTCGAGCACGCCGTGCTCGATTTCTGGCGCGAGAACAAGGTCTTCTCGAAGAGTCTCGAACAGTCCGAGGGACGCCCCGAGTGGGTGTTCTACGAGGGCCCGCCCACCGCCAACGGCATGCCGGGCGCGCACCACATCGAGGCCCGCGTCTTCAAGGACGTCTTCCCCCGCTTCCGCACCATGCGCGGCTACCACGTGGCCCGCAAGGCCGGCTGGGACTGCCACGGCCTGCCGGTCGAGCTCGCCGTCGAGAAGGAACTGGGCTTCAACGGCAAGAAGGACATCGAGGCGTACGGCATCGCGGAGTTCAACGCGAAGTGCCGCGAGTCGGTGACCCGCCACACCGATGCCTTCGCCGAGCTCACGACCCGCATGGGCTACTGGGTCGACCTCGACGACGCGTACCGGACCATGGACCCGTCGTACGTCCAGTCCGTCTGGTGGTCCCTGAAGGAGATCTTCAACAAGGACCTGCTGGTCCAGGACCACCGCGTCGCCCCCTGGTGCCCGCGCTGCGGCACCGGCCTGTCCGACCACGAGCTGGCGCAGGGCTACGAGACGGTCGTCGACCCCTCGGTCTTCGTCCGCTTCCCGCTGACCTCGGGTCCGCTCGCGGGCGAGGCTTCGCTGCTGGTCTGGACGACGACCCCCTGGACCCTGGTGTCCAACACGGCGGTCGCCGCGCACCCCGACGTCACCTACGTCGTCGCGACGAACGGCGAGGAGAAGGTGGTCGTCGCCCAGCCGCTTCTGGAGAAGTCGCTCGGCGAGGGCTGGGAGGCGACCGGCCGTACCTTCACGGGCGCCGAGATGGAGCGCTGGACGTACGAGCGCCCCTTCGCCCTGGTGGAGTTCCCGTCGGAGGCGCACTACGTGGTGAACGCCGAGTACGTCACGACTGAGGACGGCACCGGTCTGGTCCACCAGGCGCCCGCCTTCGGTGAGGACGACCTCAGGACCTGCCGGGCGTACGGCCTGCCGGTCGTGAACCCGGTCCTGCCCGACGGCACCTTCACCCCGGAAGTCGCCCTCGTCGGCGGCCAGTTCTTCAAGAAGGCCGACGAGGCGCTGACCGCGGACCTGGACTCGCGCGGTCTGCTCTTCCGCCACACGCCGTACGAGCACAGCTACCCGCACTGCTGGCGCTGCCACACCGCGCTCCTCTACTACGCCCAGCCGTCCTGGTACATCAGGACCACCGCGGTCAAGGACGCGATGCTGCGCGAGAACGAGGGTACGAACTGGTTCCCGGAGTCGGTGAAGCAGGGCCGCTTCGGCGACTGGCTGAACAACAACATCGACTGGGCGCTGTCCCGCAACCGCTACTGGGGCACCCCGCTGCCCATCTGGCGCTGCGAGGACGACCACCTCACGTGCGTCGGCTCCCTCGCCGAGCTCTCCGACCTCACCGGCACCGACCAGTCGTCCCTGGACCCGCACCGCCCGTACATCGACGCGGTCACCTTCCCGTGCACGGGCGAGGGCTGCTCGCTGACGGCGACGCGCGTTCCCGAGGTCATCGACGCCTGGTACGACTCGGGCTCGATGCCGTTCGCGCAGTACGGCTACCCGTACGAGAACAAGGAGCTCTTCGAGCAGCGCTACCCGGCGCAGTTCATCTCGGAGGCGATCGACCAGACCCGCGGCTGGTTCTACACGCTCATGGCGGTGGGCACGCTGGTCTTCGACAAGTCGTCGTACGAGAACGTCGTCTGCCTGGGCCACATCCTCGCCGAGGACGGCCGGAAGATGTCCAAGCACCTGGGCAACATCCTGCAGCCGATCCCGCTCATGGACCAGCACGGCGCGGACGCGGTCCGCTGGTTCATGGCGGCCGGCGGCTCCCCCTGGGCGGCCCGCCGGGTCGGCCACAGCACGATCCAGGAGGTCGTGCGCAAGACGCTCCTGACCTACTGGAACACGGTCGCCTTCCAGGCCCTGTACGCCCGTACCTCGAGCTGGGCCCCCAGCGCCGCGGACCCGGCCCCGGCGGACCGCCCGGTCCTGGACCGCTGGCTCCTGTCCGAGCTGCACGCGTTGACGGACCAGGTGACGCAGGCCCTGGAGTCGTACGACACCCAGCGGGCGGGCAAGCTGCTCTCCGCCTTCGTCGACGACCTGTCGAACTGGTACGTACGCCGCTCCCGCCGCCGCTTCTGGCAGGGCGACAAGGCGGCGCTGCGCACGCTGCACGATGTGGTGGAGACGGTCACGCGCTTGATGGCCCCGCTCACGCCGTTCATCACCGAGCGGGTCTGGCAGGACATGATCGTCCCGGTCACGCCGGACGCCCCGGAGTCGGTCCACCTCTCGACGTGGCCCGAGCCGGACCTCTCGGCCATCGACCCCACCCTTTCCCGCCAGATGGCGCTGGTACGCCGCCTGGTGGAGCTGGGCCGCGCGACGCGGGCCGAATCGGGCGTCAAGACCCGCCAGCCCCTCTCGCGCGCCCTGGTGGCCGCCTCGGGCTTCGAGACCCTGACGCCCGAGCTCCAGGCGCAGATCACCGAGGAGCTGAACGTCTCCTCGCTCGCCTCCCTCTCCGAGGTGGGCGGCTCGCTGGTCGACACGACCGCCAAGGCGAACTTCCGCGCGTTGGGCAAGCGCTTCGGCAAGGGCGTCCAGGCAGTGGCCAAGGCGGTGGCGGAGGCGGACGCCGCCGCGCTCTCGCTGACCCTGCGCGAGGGCACCGCGACGGTCACGGTGGACGGCGAGAAGGTCACGCTCTCCCCGGACGAGGTGATCATCACCGAGACCCCGCGCGAGGGCTGGTCGGTGGCCTCCGACTCGGGCGCGACGGTCGCCCTCGACCTGGAGATCACCCCCGGCCTGCGGCGTGCGGGCCTGGCCCGTGACGCGATCCGCCTGATCCAGGAGGCCCGCAAGAACAGCGGCCTGGACGTCGCGGACCGCATCGCGGTCCGCTGGTCGGCGGACTCCGCCGAGACGGCGGAGGCCCTCACCGAGCACGCGGGCCTGATCGCGGACGAGGTCCTGGCGCTGGACTTCGCCGCGACGGAAGCGGACGCCACGTACGGCGCCCCGTTCACGGACGAGTCCCTGTCCCTGACCTTCCGCCTCCGCAAGACCGAGGCGTAACCGCAGGGCGAAAGGGCCCGGCCGACACCCGTCGGCCGGGTCCTTTCGCGTTCCCCTCACGAGGACACATCCGCTCAGCGCACTCCCCGCAGGGCGCCCGGGCGCGGGAAGCTCCGCCCGGCACCGCTCAGCGGTCACACCCAGCCCGTCCGGCGCTTGAGGACACCCCCGCAGGGCTTCCGGGGTCCGGGACCTGTCCCGGTTCGGGAAGGGGCGGGGTGGGGAACAGCCCGCCGCAGGCGCCCGTACCCACCAGCACCCGCCCTGCACCCGCCGGCCGGCCACCCGCACCCACCCGCGTCCCCCGACGCAAAAGGGCCGGGCCCCGGGGAAGAATCCCCGGGGCCCGGCCCTCAGCCTGCCGACGGCTACGCGCTCAGCGCGCGCACGGCCGTCAGTTGTCGTCCTCGTCGATCAGGAACCCGCGCATCGGCGACGGCGCCTGCTGCATCGGCTGCGGCGCCTGCGGCCGGACCGGAGCCATCGGCTGGGTCATCGCCGGCGACATCTGCTGCTGGCCGCCGTACGACGGTCCGTTCGAGGACGGGCCACCGTGGCCGCCCATGGACGGGTTGCCCCCCATGGAGTGCCCCATCGCACCCGCACCGGCCGGCGCCATCGACCCGCTCATCTGCGGAGCCGGCGGCAGCGACGCGGTCGCCGGGGTCCGCGGCGGAGCCAGCGAGTCGTCCGCCTGGGTCTCCAGCTGACGCAGCTGGCTCTCCAGGTAGGACTTCAGACGGGTCCGGTACTCGCGCTCGAAGCCGCGCAGGTCCTCGACCTTGCGCTCCAGCGTCGCGCGGGCGGACTCCAGCGAGCCCATCGCCACGCGGTGCTTCTCCTGCGCGTCCCGCTCCAGCGCGTCGGCCTTCGCCCGGGCGTCCCGCTCCAGACCCTCGGCGCGGCTGCGCGCCTCACCGACGATCTTGTTGGCCTCGGAACGGGCCTCGGCGATCGCCTGGTCGGCGGTCTGCTGCGCCAGCGAGAGCACACGAGCGGCGCTGTCGCCGCCGGGACCCTGACCGGGCTGCGGGAGCTGCGGACCGTGACCGCCCATGGGGCCGCCCATCGGACCACCCATGCCCTGGCCCATCTGGCCCTGCATCTGGCCCTGGCCCATCTGGCCCTGGCCCATCTGGCCCTGCATCTGCCCCTGACCCATGGGGCCCTGCCCCATCGGACCGGGACCGTGCTGGCCCTGCGGGCCCTGGCCGAGCTGGCCCTGGCCGTGCTGGCCCTGGCCGTGCTGGCCCTGCTGACCGTGGCCGCTGGGACCGGCGGGCAGCTGCGGCGCGCCACCGGGCAGCTGGGGCGGACCCATCTGCGGCGGCTGCTGCTGGACCGGCGGGCCGGATATGGCGGCGGGCACGGGCGCGCCGGGACGATCCTGCTGCTCCGGCGGCTTGCGCATACCCTGCTGCTGCTGGTTCTGCGCGGCGGCACGCGTCGCGGCGGCCAGCTTCGCGCGAAGATCCTCGTTCTCGCGCAGCAGGCGCGTCAGTTCAGCTTCGACCTCGTCGAGGAAGGCATCGACCTCGTCCTCGTCATAGCCTTCTCGGAGGCGGACGGTCGTGAACTGCTTGTTCCGCACGTCCTCGGGGGTCAACGGCATCTCTACTTCACCTCTACGTAGTCGTCGGCAGTCGGCAAGACCGTATCGCTCACAGCCTGATCACGATGCTGATCAGGATGTAAACGATGATCATCAGAACGAAGAAGGACAGGTCGAGTGCCACGCCCCCGAGACGCAGCGGCGGAATGAACCGCCGCAGAAGCTTGAGCGGTGGATCGGTGACAGTGTAGGTGGCCTCCAGAACGACCACCATCGCCTTGCCGGGTTCCCATGAGCGCGCGAACTGGAAGACGTAATCCATGACCAGCCGGAAGATCAGCACGATGAGGAAACACATCAGCGCGATGTAGATCACGTCCAGTGCCACACTCATCTCGTGCTTCCCTCTCCCCGTGCTCTCACAACTCCGGCCTGCCGGCCGGGTTCGTTCGCGTTGTCATGTCTCAGCTCTGGTTGAAGAAGCCGCCCTCTGCGATACGGGCCTTGTCCTCCGCCGTGACATCGACGTTAGCAGGCGACAACAGGAACACCTTCTGCGTCACTCGTTCAATGCTGCCATGCAGGCCGAAGACCAAACCCGCCGCAAAGTCGACAAGTCGCTTCGCGTCCGTGTCGTCCATCTCGGTCAGGTTCATGATCACCGGAGTGCCCTCGCGGAAGTGTTCCCCGATGGTACGGGCCTCGTTGTAGGTCCGCGGGTGCAGCGTGGTGATGCGGTAGGGCTCCCGCTCGGACACGACCTTGGGCATGATCACCGGTGCGTTCTTCTCCAGGTTCGGACGTTCAGGTGTGATGGATGCCACGGGGGCGATACGTGCCGGTCGTCCGATTTCCGCGGCAAGCGGAGCGGGGTGGGGCGCAGGCTCACGCTGCGCGGGCGGCTGCACCACGCGGACCGGCTCTTCGTGCCGCTCCTGGTGCGGGGGCTGGTGCCGGCGGTGCTCCCGCTCGGGCTCCGGCTCGGGTTCGAAATCGTCATCGGGATCGAAACCCCGGCCGTCGTACCCATCGTCCTCCACGAGGCCGAGGTAGACCGCCATCTTGCGCATCGCGCCGGCCATTCTCTGAGTCCTCCGCTCTGTGGTGGATCGCCCTTGTGCCCACGTACAGCGTCACCAAGTGCCCGCGATCCACTCGGCCCACCCACCTATCAGTGGGAATGACCATATTTTCTGCTGTGGTCCGACTTGCTTCGCGACGTTACCCGAGCCGGGGTCGGACTCCGAGTACCGCAGTACCGACGCGTACATGTGTCGCTCCGGCGGCCACGGCCTGCTCGAGGTCCGTACTCATCCCTGCCGACACCATGTTCGCAGCAGGATGAGCCGAGCGCAGGCTGGATGACAATTCCATCAGCCGCTCGAACGCGGCCTGTTCGCGGCCCGCGTACGGTCCGGCGAGCGGCGCGACGGTCATCAGGCCGCCGAGCCTCAGACCGGGGGCTCCGGCCACCTTCGCGGCCAACTCCTCGACACCGTCCGGTGCGACGCCGCCGCGCTCTCCCCGCTCGCCCGACTCGGCGTCCAGGGCGACCTGGATGAGGCAGTCGAGCTCGCGTTCGGCCCGTACCGCCGCCGTCGACAGCGCCGTGACGAGCTTCGCCCGGTCGACCGACTGCACCACATCGGCATAACTCGCCACAGAACGGACCTTGTTGGTCTGAAGCTGTCCGACGAAGTGCCAGCTGACCGGCAGGTCGGCCGACTCGGCAGCCTTGGGGGCCGCCTCCTGGTCCTTGTTCTCCGCGACATGGCGTACGCCGAGCTCGGCGAGCAGGCGCACATCGCTCGCCGGGTACGTCTTGGTGACCACGATCAGGGTCACCTCGTCACGTGCCCGTCCCGCCGCCGCGCACGCGGTGGCGATACGTTCCTCCACCCGCGTGAGATTCGCGGCGAGTTGAGCCTTTCGGTCCGTCATGCCCTATCCATCCAGCCAGACATATCCGGCGAGCCGCCCCGTGGTGCGGTCGCGGCGGTACGAGAAGTGGTCGCCCGACTCCAGCGTGCAGACCGGCGACCGATGCCGGTCGCGCACGCCGAGCGCTTCGAGCTGCGCGTGCACTCCGGCGGTCACATCGACGGCCGGGGTGCCCCAGCTGGTCTCCGACCACGCCGCGGGCACGGTCCGCGCGACCTCGGCCCGCATCCCCTCCGGCACTTCGTAGCAGCGCCCGCAGACGGCGGGCCCCGTACGCGCGGTGATACGGGAGGGATCGGCGCCCAGTGTGATCATCGCCTCGACGGCCGCCGGGACGACCCCCGCGACCAGGCCGGGCCGTCCCGCGTGAGCGGCGGCCGCGACGCCGGCGACGGGGTCGACGAGCAGAACGGGGGTGCAGTCCGCGGTGAGCACCGCGAGGGCCAGTCCGCGCCGGGCGGTCACAACCGCGTCGACGGACGGGATCTCGTCGCCCCACGGGCCGTCGACCACGGCCACGTCCCGCCCGTGCACCTGGTTCATCCAGACGACCAGGCCCGGGTCGAGCCCGAGCGACTTGGCGGCCAGTTCCCGGTTGCCGAGCACGGCGGCGGGGTCGTCACCGACCGCGCCGCCGAGATTGAGCTCCTCGTACGGAACGGCGCTCACCCCGCCCCACCTGTCGGTGAAGGCGAAGTGGGCGCCGTCCACGTGTATCGCGTCGTCCTGCACGGTCACTTCAAGAAGTCCGGGACATCCAGCTCTTCGGCCTGGCTGTCGTACGGCCGGGCCGGCGGTACGTGCGGCGGCGAGACCGGCGTGTTCGGCAGCTCGGCCACCGGTGCGGCCTCGGCCTGGACCGGAGCCGGCTCCTCGCGCTCGCGCGGCGGAACCGTACCGATGCCGCCGGCCGGCCGCGCGCTCTCCGCGGGCCGGGACGGCGCGGGCTCCTCGCGCTTGGCGGCAGCCCCCGAGCTGGCGCCCAGCACGTTCTCGCGACGGGCCGGCGGCTGTCCGCCGTCGAAGCCCGCGGCGATGACGGTGACCCGTACCTCGTCGCCCAGGGCGTCGTCGATGACCGCGCCGAAGATGATGTTGGCCTCGGGGTGTGCGGCCTCGCTCACCAGCTGCGCGGCCTCGTTGATCTCGAAGAGACCGAGGTCGCTGCCGCCGGAGATGGAGAGCAGCACGCCGCGGGCGCCGTCGATGGACGCCTCCAGGAGCGGCGAGGAGATCGCCATCTCCGCCGCCGCGACCGCGCGGTCGTCGCCGCGCGCCGAACCGATGCCCATGAGGGCCGAACCCGCCTCGGACATGACCGACTTGACGTCGGCGAAGTCGAGGTTGATGAGGCCGGGCGTGGTGATGAGGTCGGTGATGCCCTGGACGCCGCTCAGCAGGACCTGGTCCGCCGACTTGAAGGCGTCCAGCACGCTGACCTGACGGTCCGAGATGGACAGCAGGCGGTCGTTCGGGATGACGATGAGGGTGTCGACCTCTTCGCGGAGCTCGGCGATGCCGTCCTCCGCCTGGTTCGCGCGACGCCGGCCCTCGAAGGTGAACGGGCGGGTGACCACGCCGATCGTGAGGGCGCCGAGCGAGCGCGCGATGTTGGCGACGACGGGGGCGCCACCGGTTCCGGTGCCACCTCCTTCGCCGGCGGTGACGAAGACCATGTCGGCCCCCTTGAGGACCTCCTCGATCTCCTCACGGTGGTCCTCTGCCGCCTTGCGGCCGACTGCCGGGTTGGCCCCGGCGCCGAGGCCGCGGGTCAGTTCACGTCCGACGTCGAGCTTGACGTCGGCGTCGCTCATCAACAGGGCTTGCGCATCGGTGTTGATCGCGATGAACTCGACGCCCTTGAGACCGACCTCGATCATTCGGTTGATGGCATTGACACCACCGCCGCCGACACCGATGACCTTGATGACTGCGAGGTAGTTCTGCGGTGCTGCCACGTCGAAGGCCTCTCGCCTCGAGTTACGTGCCGCCGCGGGGTTGCAGCGCCGCGACGACTGATGCCGATTGGGACGGTCCGAACGCCGACCCGAACCCTAACGGTGAAGTTCAGGGTTACCAGTGTGTCTGTTCCTTGGACTCTCCGAACAGGACACTAAGTCGACAAGTGGCGCACGTTCAACGAACACGCCGAACCTCCCGTTTTTCTTTTCACCCTATGTGATCACCCATATCGCTGGCCAACCAGGGTGCTGGCCAGCACGTATGAGCGTCAACTCCCCGACACTGCGGGGGCGGTGGGCGCACTGACATTGAAGTGCCCGGCCTCCGGAGCTGCTTTCATGAGGGCTTCCAGCGCGCGCGCCTTCGCCCGGCCCTGCTCCGCGCTGCCCCAGACGACAGTACGGTCGCCGTGCAGCCCCAGGGTGATGGAGTCGTACGAGCCGACCTGAACGGTCCGCACGTCGCCGGCGACGGACCGCGGCAGGTCGCCGGTGACCCGTACGGCCTCCCGCAGCAGCCGGTCCGCGCCGAACCGGCGCAGGCTCGGCGAGTCGCCGGACGCCAGTTCCAGCAGCGGCACGCCGGCGGGCGCCCTGGGGACCGTGGCGAACCGCACACTCTCGTCGTCCACTTCGACGAAGTCCGCGCCCTTCTTGACGAGCAGTACCGGCTTTCGTTCCGTCACTTCCAGCGCGATGGTGTGCGGCCACGAGCGGACGGCCTCCACCGTGTCGACGCGGGGCAGCTTCCGGCGCACCCGCTCCTCGATCTCGTCCGTGTCGACCGAGATCAGCGGCGCCCCGACCGGGACGGCCGCCGCTTCCAGCACCTCGTCGGACGTCAGGACCCGCGGGCCGGACGCCTCCACCCGCTCCACGCGGAGCCAGGAGGAGCCGTACAGCGTCCAGATGCCGCCCGCCGTCAGCAGGACCGTCAGGACCAGCGCCAGGATCAGGACGCCGCGCCCCGGCAGCCGCAGCCGGCGGCCGCCCGACGGCCCGCCGAGCGGCGGGCGGGCCGCCGACGACCCCCGCGCCTGTCGTTCACCGCGCTGGGCGGTCGTCGGTCCGGCCACTGCCTGTCGCCTCCTGGCACCTGCGTCGGTGGGCCGTTCAGCCGGCCCTGCGTGCGGCGATCGCCTCGTACACCATGCCGACGAGCAGGTCGTCGGCGTCCCGGCGGCCGAACTCGGCGGCGGCGCGGGACATCTCGAACAGCCGGTGCGGGTCCGCGAGGACCGGGATCACCTGGCTCTGCACCCACTCGGGCGTCAGCTGCGCGTCGTCGACCAGCAGGCCGCCTCCGGCGTTGACCACCGGCTGGGCGTTGAGCCGCTGCTCGCCGTTGCCGATGGGCAGCGGGACGTAGGCGGCGGGGAGCCCGACGGCGGACAGCTCGGCGACGGTCATCGCGCCCGCGCGGCAGAGCATCATGTCGGCCGCGGCGTACGCGAGGTCCATCCGGTCCACGTACGGTACCGGGACGTACGGCGGCATCCCGGGCATGTTGTCGACGCGCGGCACCTCGTTCTTGGGGCCGACCGCGTGCAGGATCTGGATCCCGGAGCGCTGGAGCACCGGCGCGACCTGCTGGATCACCTCGTTGAGCCGCCGCGCACCCTGGGAGCCGCCGGAGACGAGCAGCGTCGGCAGGTTCGGGTCGAGGCCGAAGGCGGCACGCGCCTCGGGGCGGACCCGGGCCCGGTCGAGGGTGGCGATGGTGCGGCGCAGCGGGATGCCGATGTAGCGGGCGCCGCGCAGCTTGCTGTCGGGGGTGGAGACGGCCACGGCGTGCGCGTAGCGCGAACCGATCTTGTTGGCCAGACCGGGCCGCGCGTTGGCCTCGTGGACGATGATCGGCACGCCCAGGCGCTTGGCCGCGAGGTAGCCGGGCAGGGCGACGTAACCGCCGAAGCCGACGACGCAGTCGGCCTTCGTACGCTCCAGGATCTGCTCGGCGGCCTTGATGGTGCCGCGCAGACGCCCGGGGACGGTGATCAGTTCCGGGGTGGGTTTGCGGGGCAGCGGGACCGCGGGGATCAGCCCGAGTTCGTAGCCGCGCTCGGGTACGAGCCTGGTCTCGAGTCCGCGCTCCGTGCCGAGGGCTGTGATGCCCACGGAAGGGTCCTGCCTCCGCAGTGCGTCCGCGAGGGCGAGCGCGGGCTCGATGTGGCCGGCGGTCCCCCCACCGGCGAGTACGACATGCACCGAAATTCACCGCTCTCCGGACGGACGCTTCTTGACGCGCCGTCTCATCGTCTTCCATCTCACCCCGGCCCCTTTGCCAAGGACGGTCCTTCGCATGGCGAGGGCGGCCTTCGCAGCGGGATCCTCTCGCGCGAAGGCGATCAGCAACCCTACGGCGAACATGGTCGGCAGCAGGGAGGAGCCCCCGTACGAGAACAGCGGGAGCGGGACACCGGCGATCGGCAGCAGACCGAGCACCGCACCGATGTTGACCACGGCCTGCGCCGTGATCCAGGTGGTCACACCTCCCGCGGCGTACCTCACGAAGGGGTCCTCCGTGCGTCCGGCCACGCGGATACCCGCATAGCCTAGAGCCGCGAAGAGGGCGAGTACCGACAGCGTCCCCGCCAGACCCAGTTCCTCACCGGTGATGGCGAAGATGAAGTCGGTGTGGGGCTCAGGGAGTTGCCCCCATTTCTCCACACTTGCCCCCAGTCCGGAACCGAACCATCCGCCCGAGGCGAGAGCATAGATTCCGTGCACCGCCTGCCAGCATTCACCCTTGGGACCGAGATCGGTCGCGCCGGTGCAGGCAAGCCGTGACATCCGGTTGGCGTTGTTGCTGATGAGGACGAAGCCGACGAAGGCGGCGAAGCCGAGCACGCCTGCGAAGAGCCGGGTGGGCGCTCCCGCGAGCCACAGCAGCCCGAACAGGATCGCGGTGAGGAGGATCGCCGTACCCATGTCGCCGCCGAGCATGATCAGGCCGAGCAGCAGGAAGGCGACGGGGACCAGCGGCACCAGCATGTGCTTCCACTGGGTCAGCAGCCGCCTGTCCTGCTTGCGCGCGAGCAGGTCGGCCCCCCACAGCACGAGGGCCAGCTTGCCGAACTCGCTGGGCTGGAGCATGAAGGGGCCGCCGAGCGAGATCCAGTTCTGGTTGCCGCCGATGGCGACTCCTATCCCGGGGATCTGGACGAGCACCATCAGGAAGACGGTGACGGCCAGCAGCGGGTAGGACAGCGCGCGGTGCAGCTTGGCGGGCATCCGGGAGGCGGCGAGCAGCAGGGCGGTTCCGATGACCGCCGCGACGAACTGCTTGCGGAAGAAGTACGACGCGGGCAGCGACAGCTCCAGCGCCTTGATCATCGAGGCGGAGTAGACCATCACGAGCCCGAGCACGGTGATCAGCAGGGCGCTGCCCAGGATGAGGTAGTACGCCGTCAGAGGCCGGTCCCAGGTGCGCCGCGCCTGCTCGTACAGCCGGCGCAGACGGTTCTCGCCGGGCGGCCCGCTCAGGAACCCGCCCCGGCGGCGGGCGGCGGACGGACGGCGGGCGGGGCGCGTCCCCGCCGGCCGTGCACCCGCCGTCCCCACGCGCCCGCGCAGCACACCGCGGCCGCGCGGGGCGATGTCGTCGGCCAACATCTCGTGTCCCCTCCACTCATGCGCTGCGCCGACCGGTCCGTGGCGCGGGGACCGGTCCGCTAGTCGCGCTCCGGAGCCAACTGGCGTACGGCGTCGGCGAATGCCTCGCCACGCTTGTTGTAGTTGGTGAACATGTCCATGGAGGCGCAGGCCGGGGCCATCAGGACCGTGTCCCCGGGCCGCGCGAGCCGCGCCGCTTCCCGGACCGCCGCCGACATCGCCCCAGTGTCGGTCCGGTCGAGGTCGACCACCGGTACTTCGGGCGCGTGTCGCGCGAGGGCTTCGCGGATCAGGGCGCGGTCGGCGCCGATGAGGACGGCGGCGCGCAGCCGCTTCGCGGACTTCTGGACGAGCTCGTCGAAGGTGGCGCCCTTGGCGAGGCCGCCCGCGATCCACACGATCGGGTCGTACGCCGCGAGGGACGCCTCGGCGGCGTGCGTGTTGGTGGCCTTGGAGTCGTCGACGTACGCGACACCGGCGACGTCCGCGACGTGCTCGATGCGGTGGGCGTCGGGGCGGAAGGCCCGCAGGCCGTCGCGCACGGCGGCGGGCTCGACGCCGTAGGCGCGGGCGAGGGCCGCCGCCGCGAGGGCGTTGGCGATGTTGTGCGGCGCGGGCGGGTTGACGTCGGAGACGTCCGCCAGCTCCTGCGCGTTCTTCTGCCGGTTCGCGACGAAGGCGCGGTCGACCAGGATGCCGTCGACGACACCGAGTTGGGAGGGCGCGGGCGGGCCGAGGGTGAAGCCGATCGCGCGGCAGCCCTCCTCGACGTCGGCCTCGCGGACCAGGTCCTCGGTGGCGGGGTCGGCCGCGTTGTAGACGCAGGCGACCTGGTTGCCCTCGTAGATCCGGCCCTTGTCGGCGGCGTACGCCGCCATGGAGCCGTGCCAGTCGAGGTGGTCGGGGGCGAGGTTCAGCACGGCGGCGGAGTGGGCGCGCAGCGAGGGCGCCCAGTGCAGCTGGTAGCTGGACAGCTCGACGGCCAGGACGTCGTACTTCTCGTCGCCGAGGACGGCGTCGAGCAACGACACGCCGATGTTGCCGACGGCGGCGGTGCGCAGGCCGGCGGCCTCCAGGATGGAGGCCAGCATGCGCACGGTCGTGGTCTTGCCGTTGGTGCCGGTGACCGCGAGCCAGGGAGCGGCCCCGGGCCCGCGCAGGCGCCATGCCAGCTCGACGTCGCCCCAGATCTCCACGCCCGCCTCGGCGGCGGCCAGGAACAGCGGCTTGTCGGGCTTCCAGCCGGGCGCGGTGACGACGAGCTCGGTGCCCTCGGGGAGGGTCGCGCCGTCGCCGAGGCGCACGGTGACGCCGAGGGCTTCCAGTTCGGCGGCCTGGGCGCGCGAGCGCTCGTCGTCGCCGTCGTTGACGACGGTGACGTGGGCCCCGAGGCCCCGCAGCACACGTGCTGCGGGGATCCCCGAGACGCCGAGACCCGCGACGGTCACCCGCTTGCCGGTCCAGGTCGCTCCGGTCACTTGTCGGCCGCCCAGCCCGCGTAGAAGAGCCCGAGGCCGATGATCACGCACATGCCCTGGATGATCCAGAAGCGGACCACGACAAGGACTTCGGACCAGCCCTTGAGTTCGAAGTGATGCTGGAGCGGCGCCATCTTGAAGACGCGCTTGCCGGTCAGCTTGAACGAGCCGACCTGGATCACGACGGACATCGTGATGAGGACGAACAGGCCGCCGAGGAGCGCCATCAGGAACTCGGTGCGCGAGCAGATCGCCAGACCCGCGAGGGCGCCGCCGAGAGCGAGCGAGCCGGTGTCGCCCATGAAGATCTTGGCGGGCGAGGTGTTCCACCACAGGAAGCCGAAGCAGGCGCCCATGAGGGCGGCGGCGACGACCGCGAGGTCGAGTGGATCTCGTACGTCGAAACAGGCTTCGGGGTTCGTCAGGCTCGGCGCGTCGGCGCACGACTCCTGGAACTGCCACAGGCCGATGAAGGTGTACGCGCCGAAGACCATCACGGACGCGCCGGTGGCCAGACCGTCGAGGCCGTCGGTGAGGTTCACACCGTTCGACATCGCGAGGATCATGAACAGCGCCCAGACCACGAACAGCACCGGGCCGATGGACCAGCCGAAGTCCTGGACGAAGGAGAGCCGGGTGGACGCCGGGGCGTTGCCGCGCACGTCCTTGAACTGCAGGGCCAGCACGGCGAACGCGACGCCGACGATCAGCTGTCCGGCCATCTTCGCCTTGGCCCGCAGGCCGAGCGAACGCTGCTTGACGATCTTGATGTAGTCGTCGAGGAAGCCGACCAGGCCCATGCCCGCCATGAGGAAGAGCACCAGCAGACCGGAGACGCTCGGCTTCTCGCCGGTGATCACCTTCGCCAGGGCGTACGCGATGAGCGTGGCCAGGATGAAGGCGATGCCGCCCATGGTCGGCGTACCGCGCTTGCCGTGGTGGCCGCGCGGACCGTCGTCCCGGATGAACTGCCCGTATCCCTTGCGGGCCAGCAGCTTGATCAGCAGCGGAGTGCCGATCAGGGTCAGAAAGAGCCCAATGGCTCCCGCGAAGAGGATCTGCCTCATCGGCCGGTGACCTCACCCTCGGTCCGGTGGTCGAGGAGCGCCTGCGCGACCCGCTCGAGACCGACCGACCTGGAAGCCTTCACCAGCACGACGTCTCCCGGACGCAGCTCACTGCGCAACAGGTCGACCGCCGCCTGCGCGTCGGACACGTGCACCGACTCCTCACCCCACGAACCCTCGTTGTAAGCGCCCAGCTGCAGCCAGGACGCTTCCCTGCCCCCGACTGCCACGAGCTTGCTGACGTTGAGCCGGACGGCGAGCCGTCCGACCGCGTCGTGCTCGGCGAGCGAATCGTCACCCAGCTCGGCCATCTGTCCGAGCACCGCCCACGTACGACGCCCCTGACCCATGGCCGCGAGCGCGCGCAGGGCGGCTCGCATGGATTCGGGGTTCGCGTTGTAGGCGTCGTTGACGACTGTCACGCCGTCAGGACGCTCGGTGACCTCCATGCGCCAGCGGGACAGCGTGCCCGCCTCGGAGAGCGCGGTGGCGATCTCGTCCACGGACATGCCCAGCTCATGGGCGACGGCGGCCGCGGCGAGCGCGTTCGACACGTGGTGCTCACCGTACAGCCGCATGGTCACGTCACTGCACCCGGTGGGTGTGTGAAGGATGAAGGCAGGCTGTCCGTTCCCGGTCAGCCGGACGTTCTCGGCCCGTACGTCCGCATCTGCGTCTTCGCCGAAGAGCAGCACGCGGGCCTTGGTGCGGGACGCCATGGCCCGTACGAGCGGGTCGTCGGCGTTGAGCACGGCCACGCCGCCCGCGTCGGCGGCCGGCAGCGCCTCGACCATCTCGCCCTTGGCCTCGGCGATCTGCTCGCGGCCGCCGAACTCGCCGATGTGGGCGGTGCCGACGTTCAGCACGAGGCCGATGTGCGGCGGGGTCAGCCCGGTGAGGTACCGGATGTGGCCGATGCCGCGGGCGCCCATTTCGAGGACCAGGTGCTCGGTCTCCTCGGTGGCGCGCAGGGCGGTCAGCGGCAGGCCGATCTCGTTGTTGAGGGAGCCGGGCGTCCAGACCGTGGGCGCCTTGTGCTGGAGCAGCTGGGCGATCAGGTCCTTGGTGGACGTCTTGCCGGCCGAGCCGGTGAGGGCGACGACCTTCGTGCCGAGCCGCTCGACGACGGCGCGCGCCAGGGCGCCCAGCGCCTCGGTGACGTCGTCCACGACGACGGCGGGCACGCCGACGGG
This sequence comes from Streptomyces chryseus, assembly GCF_014650755.1. GTDB lineage: Bacteria > Actinomycetota > Actinomycetes > Streptomycetales > Streptomycetaceae > Streptomyces > Streptomyces chryseus. The sequence goes on from NZ_BMVO01000001.1 coordinate 373,326, forward strand.
CCGGGTGGCCAGCACGGCCGCCGCGCCGGCGGCGACGGCCCGCTCCGCGTAGTCGTGGCCGTCGACCTTCTCGCCGGCGAAGGCGGCGAACAGGCTGCCGGGCTCCACCTCGCGGGAGTCGATGACGACGGGCCCGGTGACCTGGAGGCCGCTGTCCGGTATGTCGTGCGACTGCCCGCCGGTGATGCCGGCGATCTCTGCGAGGGAGAGTGCGATCACGGGGTCACCCCGCTGTCGTGGAGCGATCCGGCGCTGCGGATGGCCGCGCGGAGCACCTGGCGGTCGTCGAAGGGGCGTACCACTCCGGCGATGTCCTGTCCCTGCTCGTGGCCCTTGCCGGCGACGAGCACGGTGTCGCCGGGCTTGGCGCGGGCGACCGCCGCCGCGATGGCCGTGGCCCGGTCGGCGTCGACCAGGACGTCGCCGCGCTCGTGCGCGGGCACCTCCGCGGCCCCCGCGAGCATCGCGGCGAGGATCGCGAGGGGGTCCTCGGAGCGGGGGTTGTCGGAGGTCAGTACGGCCGTGTCGGCGAGGCGGGCGGCAGCGGCGCCCATCGAGGGCCGCTTCTGCTTGTCGCGGTCGCCGCCGCAGCCGAGGACGATGTGCAGCTCTCCCTCGGTGACCTTGCGCAGCGCGCGCAGGACCGATTCGACAGCGTCCGTCTTGTGGGCGTAGTCGACCACGGCGAGGTACGGCTGCCCCTCGTCCACGCGCTCCAGGCGGCCCGGCACGCCGGGGACGGCGGCGATGCCGTCGGCGGCGGTCTGCGGGTCGACGCCGGCGACGGCGAGCGTGACGATCGCGGCGAGCGTGTTGGCGACGTTGAACGGGCCGGCCAGCGGGGCGGTCGCGACGACGCGCTCGCCCTGGGGGCCGACGGCCGTGAACGTACTGGTGAACGGGCCGACTTCGACGTCCTCGGCATGCCAGTCGGCGTCCGGGTGGCCCTCGGCGGAGAAGGAGGTGACCGGGACGCCGGACTCGGTGAGGAGCCTGCGGCCGTACTCGTCGTCGAAGTTCACGACGCCGGTCCTGCTGCGCTCCGGGGTGAAGAGACGTGCCTTCGCCTGGAAGTAGTCCTCCATGTCGGAGTGGAATTCCATGTGCTCGGGGCTCAGGTTGTTGAAGACCGCGACGTCGAAGACGCAGCCGTCGACCCGGCCGAGCACCAGCGCGTGGCTGGAGACCTCCATGGCGACCGCCTCGACGCCGCGTTCGCGCATGACGGCGAACAGGGCCTGGAGGTCGGTGGCCTCGGGCGTGGTGCGCTCGGACTTGATGCGCTCGTCGCCGATGCGCATCTCGACCGTGCCGATGAGGCCGGTCGTGCGGCCCGCCGCCCGCAGACCGCCCTCGACGAGGTACGCCGTGGTGGTCTTGCCGGACGTGCCGGTGATGCCGAGCTGGAGCAGGGCGTCGCCGGGGTGGCCGTAGATCTCGGTGGCGAGCTCACCCATCCGGCCGCGCGGGTCCTCGACGACCAGGGCGGGCAGGCCCGTGGCCGCCGCTCTGGCGGCGCCGGTGGGGTCGGTGAGGATCGCCGCCGCGCCGAGCCCCGCCGCCTGGGTGGCGAAGTCGGCGCCGTGCAGGCGCGCCCCGGGCAGGGCGGCGTAGAGGTCGCCGGGCCTGACCGCGCGGGAGTCGTGCGTGATGCCGGTGACCTCGGCCGCGCTCTCGTCGGCTCGGGCCTCGACACCCAGCCGTTCGGCCAGCTCCCCGAGGGGTGTCGGGTGGACCTCGACCGGCCGGGGCGCTCCGGGGTAGGTCACCGGGGCGTCCTTCTGGGTGGTTTGGGACTGATCAGCGTGTGGCACGGCGGTGAGCGTACCGGGCGTACCCGGCCCCCCGCTAAACGAGGGGTGCCGGCCCGCGTCGGGGTCTTCGCGGTTCCCGGAGTTTCGGGTGATGGTTGTCACTGGTGGTCCTGAGTCACTCGCCGGGTGTGAAGGACACCGGCAGCCGGGCGGGCTTGCTGCCGGTCGGTGCGACCTGGAGGGTCTTGAGGGCGAACTCCATCACCTGCTTGTAGATGGGTCCGCAGATCTGGCCGCCGAAGTAGCTCCCCTTCGTCGGGTTCTGGATGGCGCAGTAGACGGTGATGCGCGGCTTGTCGGCGGGTGCGAATCCGGCGAAGGACGCGGTGTAGCCCTTGTAGCGTCCGGTGGCCGGATCCACCCGGTTGGAGGTGCCGGTCTTTCCGCCGACGCGGTAGCCCGGGATGCGGGCCTTGGTGCCCGTACCCTCCTCGTCGTCCACGACCGATTCCAGCATGGCGGCCAGGGTCTTGGCGGTCTTCTCGCTGACCACCCGGGTCTTCTTGGGCGCCGGGGCGGGGGTGAAGCGGCCGTCGGGCCCCTTCGTGCCGCGCACGAGCGTTGGCTGGATCCGTACGCCGCCGTTTGCGATCGTCGAGTAGACGGACGCCGCCTGCATGGCGTTGAGCGACAGGCCCTGGCCGAACGGGATCGTGTACTGCTGCGAAGTGCTCCAGTCCTTCGGCTTGGCGAGGATGCCCGAGGTCTCCCCCGGGTAGCCGAGGCCGCTGGGCCGCCCGAGGCCGAACCTGCTCAGGTAGGAGTGCAGGACCTGGTTGGCCTCGCGCCGGGTCTTGCCGAGCTGCTCGGTCGCCAGGATGGTGCCGATGTTGCTGGACTTGGCGAGGACGCCGTTGAGCGTGAGGTGCCAGGTCGGGTGGTCGATGTCGTCCTTGAACAGCCGGTCGCCGCGGTGCAGCCGGTTGGGTACGACGACATGCGTGCCGGGGGCGGCGGCGTTCTCCTCCAGTACCGCGGCCATGGACATGACCTTGGCGGTGGAGCCGGGTTCGTACGCGTCCTGGAGGGCCGCGTTGCCCATGGCGGCCGCGTCGGCCTGCGAGAGGTCGTTCGGGTCGAAGCCGGGCGAATTGGCCATGGCGAGGACCTCGCCGGTGCGGGTGTCCTGGACTATCACGTAGCCGCGGTCCGCCCCCGACTTCTCGACCTGTTCGCTGATGGCGTCCTGGGCGGCCCACTGGATGTCGCGGTCGATGGTCAGCTCGATGTCGGAGCCGGGGACCGCGGGCACCTCGCGGGCACCGACGGTGGGGACCCTGCGGCCGCCGGACTGGGCGTACTTGATCTCGCCGTCCTTGCCGGCGAGCTCCTCGTCCAGCTGGGTCTCCAGGCCGCCCGCGCCCTTGCCCTCGGCGTTGACGTAACCGAGTATCCCGGCGGCGAGATCACCGTTGGGGTAGACGCGCTTGCTGCTGGCCTCCTGGAAGACGCCGGCGAGGACGTTGACGCCCTTGCCGCCCTTGGCCTTGTCCGCCGCGGCCTTCTCGGCGAAGACGCTCTTGAGGTCCTTGATCTGGTTCCAGATCTGCGGCGTCTGGCGTTGGGCCAGGCGGACGTACAGGCTCTTGGGCTTCCTCAGCTTCTTCGCCAGGTCGTCCGTGTCCTTGCGGAGGATCGGCGCGAGGAGCGCCGCGGCCTGCTCGGGAGCGTCCGTGGTCTTGGTGAACTTCTCGGTGAACATCGAGGGGTCGGCCGTGATGTTGTGCGCGTCGACGCTGGTGGCCAGCGCGATGCCGCCGCGGTCGGTGATCTGGCCGCGCTCGGCGGCCAGCGTGGCGCTGGAGTACCGGTTCTTCTCGGCCTTGGCGGTGTACGTGCTCGCGTCGACGGCCTGCACCTGGAGCAGCCGTACGACAAAGGCCAGCATGACCAGCGTGAGCCCGACGCCGACCAGCCGCAGCCGGGGCCGGGGACTGCCGAGCACCAGGGACCGCGCGGCCTTGGGAGCGGGGCGCGGCCGCGCCACCGGGCGGCGCGGCGCGGGGCGCGCGGGGGGCTTGGGGCGACCGCCGCTGCGCGGCCGCCCGGGGCCGGGCACGCGGCGGCGCGGTGGTTCCTGGGGGGGCACTGCGTCACCTGCCGGGGGTCGTGGTCGGCTTCGCGGACGGGACGGGCCGGCGCGGAGCTGCCGGCTGCGGGCGGGCTTACGGGACCGGGACGGAAGCGGGGCCGGGCGGACCGGCGGGGGCCGGAGCGGCGGCGGACGGCGACGCGGGCGGCGCCGGGAAGGGCGGGGCGGGCACGGCGGGCGGGGCGGCGGCCGGCGGGGAGGGGGCCACCGCCGGGGGCGGGACGGGAGCGGGGAGGCTGAGCGGCGTACGGCGGCCGAGCGCCGCCGACGCCTGGGAGGGCACGCCGCGGACCGTGCCGTCGGGGCCGAGGAACGCGGGGCTGCCCCCCGGCACCATGCCGAGTTCGCGGGCCCTGCGCTCCAGCGCGCCGGGCGCGGAGCGGTCGTCCACGTCCTGCTGGAGCGCCTGCTCCTCGTCGGTCAGCTCGGTGGTCCGCTTCTTCAGCTCGCTCAGCTTGAACGAGCCCTCGTTGAGGGAGGAGTTCAGCAGCAGCAGCGTGATGAGGCCGCCGCCGAGCAGCAGCACGACCAGCAGCACGAAGGGGGTCCTGGCGGCCTGGTTGGGCCCCGACGGCATCAGCCGCGACAACCGCGCGGCGCGTCCCTTCAGCTGCTTGGCCGGCCTGGTCACCGCACGTCCTCCCGGATGCGCTGCGCGCCGCGCAGCCGCGCGGGGGCGGCGCGGCGGTTCTCCGCGATCTCGTCCTCGGTGGGCAGTTCCGCGCCGCGCGTCAGCAGCTTCAGCCGGGGCTGGTACTGCTCGGGCACGACCGGCAGACCGGGCGGCGCCGTGTTGGCGGCGCCCGCCGCGAAGACCTGCTTGACCAGGCGGTCCTCCAGCGAGTGGTACGAGAGGACCGCGATCCGCCCGTCCACGGCGAGCGACTGCACGGCCGCCGGGATCGCCCGCTCCAGCACGCTGAGCTCTCCGTTGACCTCGATGCGCAGCGCCTGGAACGTGCGCTTGGCGGGGTTGCCGCCGGTGCGCTTGGCGGCCTGCGGCAGCGCGTCGCGGATCAGCTCGACGAGCCGCGCGCTGTTGCTGAAGGGCTCCTTCTCGCGCTCGCGCACGATCGCCGAGACGATCCTCTTGGCCTGCTTCTCCTCGCCGTACTGGCGCAGGATCCGCACCAGCTCGCCCGGCGGGTACGTGTTGAGGACCTCGGCGGCGCTCACGCCCGTCGTCTGGTCCATGCGCATGTCGAGCGGGGCGTCGTGGGCGTACGCGAAACCGCGCTCGCGCTCGTCGAGCTGCATGGAGGAGACGCCGAGGTCGAACAGGACGCCCTGCACGCGGGGGACGGAGAGCCGCTCCAGTACCTCGGGCAGCTCGTCGTAGACCGCGTGGACGAGGGTGGCCCGGTCACCGAAAGGGGCGAGCCGCTCGCCGGAGAGCCGCAGCGCCTCCTTGTCCCGGTCGAGGGCGACGAGCCGCGCCTCGGGGAAGGCCTTCAGCATGGCCTCGCTGTGTCCGCCGAGGCCGAGGGTGCAGTCGACGACCACGGAACCCGGCTTCTGGAGGGCCGGGGCCAACAGGTCCAGGCATCGCTGGAGCATCACCGGGACGTGTCGGGTCTGGCTCATGCGCCCTCTCAGGTACCGGCGCGGTCGTGCACGTACGGCCTGGTCCCCACCCGCTCGAAAGGGGACGGCCTGCCGGCGCCGGGGAAGTGGCGTCGGCCGACCGGCGAGCGGGAGGAGGCCGGGCCGTACGTACGCCGCGCACGCGGGGAAGTTCGGAATGTGCGAGATGTGTCCGTAAAGCAGTAAGGGACGCGTCACGCCACCCACTTCGCGTCACTTTAGTCGACTCGTCCTCCCGGTCAATCAACGGCCCAGCGCGCGGCGCGGGCTTGTTTTCACTCGTACGGAGTACGCGCGTCGACGCCTGTGGGTTACCTCACAACAAGCCTTGTTGACGTTCTTTGTCCCATCTCACAGCGGGCTCGCGCCGCCGGCGACGATTAACGTCTAGGGCATGTCGACTTCCGCGCATGTACCCGCCGAGTCCAATGCCCAGAAGCGCGTCAAATCGCGCTCCGACGGTACCGTCATCGACCGCCTCGTAGAGGCGAACCGGGAGTACGCCGCCGGCTTCGAAGACCCGGGGATGGACGCGCGGCCCGTGCTGCACGTCGCCGTGGTCGCCTGCATGGACGCCCGCCTCGACCTGCACGACGCCCTCGGCCTGGAGCTGGGCGACTGCCACACCATCCGCAACGCCGGCGGCGTGGTCACCGACGACGTGATCCGCTCGCTGACCATCAGCCAGCGCGCGCTCGGCACCCGCAGCGTCATACTCGTCCACCACACGACCTGCGGCCTCGAACGCCTCACGGAGGACTTCCGGGTCGAGCTGGAGCACGAGGTCGGGCAGCGTCCGTCCTGGGCCGTGGAGGCCTTCCGGGACGTCGACCAGGACGTCCGCCAGTCGATGCAGCGGGTGCGGACCTCGCCGTTTCTGCCGCACACCGACGACGTACGCGGCTTCGTCTTCGACGTGGCCACCGGCCTGCTGCGGGAGATCGACCCCGTCACGTGAGGCAGTCCGCACACGAAAATGTGCGGACGAAACACGGCAACCCCTGACATAACCCTCCCCGTTGTCCACAGGCGAGTGACACGAACGGGTAACGGCAACAACAATGCGGGTGTGACATCGCGCCGGAACCTCCGTGCGTGATGTCCGTGTTTCGGGGCGGGCGCCGCGCAGTCGCGGCGCCCGCCCGTAGAACGGGGCCGAGGAGGGCCGGGTGACGACCTATGACGATCGAGCGAGCCTCACAGATCTGACCACCACAGCGGAGCGGGTCCGCAGGTCGGTGGAGAGCGTGATCGAGGGCAAGCCGGAGGTCGTACGGCTTTCGCTGACCGTGCTCCTCGCCGAGGGGCACCTGCTGATCGAAGACGTGCCGGGCGTGGGCAAGACGATGCTCGCCAAGGCGCTCGCGAGATCCGTCGACTGCACGGTGCGGCGGATCCAGTTCACGCCCGACCTGCTGCCCTCGGACATCACCGGGGTCAGCATCTACGACCAGCAGCGGCGGGACTTCGAGTTCAAGCCGGGCGCGATCTTCGCCCAGATCGTGATCGGCGACGAGATCAACCGCGCCTCGCCGAAGACCCAGTCCGCGCTGCTGGAGTCGATGGAGGAGCGCCAGGTCACCATCGACGGCCAGACCTACGAGCTGCCCTCGCCCTTCATGGTGGTCGCCACCCAGAACCCGGTGGAGATGGAGGGCACGTACCCGCTGCCCGAGGCCCAGCGCGACCGCTTCATGGCGCGGGTCTCCATCGGCTACCCGAGCGCCGACGCCGAGTTCCAGATGCTCGACGTGCACGGCGCGGCGTCGCCGCTCGACGACCTCCAGCCGGTGGCGCACGCCCACGACATCCTGAAGCTGATCGACGCGGTCCGCACGGTGCACGTGGCCGACGCGATTCGGCGCTACGCCGTGGAGCTGGTCTCGGCCACCCGAACCCACCCGGACCTGCGCCTCGGCGCCTCGCCGCGCGCGACGCTGCACCTGCTGCGCGCCGCCAAGGCCTCCGCCGCGCTGAGCGGCCGCGACTACGCGCTGCCCGACGACGTGCAGGCGCTGGCCGTGGCGGTGCTCGCCCACCGGCTGCTGCCGACGGCCCAGGCCCAGCTGAACCGGCGTACCTCCGAGCAGGTCGTACGGGACATCCTCCAGCGCACGTCCGTACCGACGGCGGAAGGCAGGACGGTGCAGCCCGGCGCGGCCGCGGCGTACGGCGCTCAGCAGCCCGGCGTACGGCGGCTGTGATGGCGGCCGGGGGCCTCGCCGCACCGGCGGCGGGCGACGGCGGCGGGGACGGCGACGGCGACAAGGGCGGTCTGCGGGCCGCCCTGTCCGGGCTGACCACGCGCGGCCGGTCGTTCCTGGCGGCCGGCGTGGCCGCCGCCGCGTGCGCCTACGTCCTGGGCCAGGGCGACCTGCTGCGGGTCGGGCTGCTGCTCGCGGTGCTGCCGCTGGTCTGCGTGACGGTGCTGCACCGCACCCGGTACCGGGTCGCGGGCAGCAGGCGGCTGACGCCCTCGCGCGTGCCGACGGGCTCGGAGGCGCGCGTCCACCTGCGGATGGACAACGTCTCGCGGCTGCCCACCGGTCTGCTCATGCTCCAGGACCGGGTGCCGTACGTCCTCGGGCCGCGGCCCCGGTTCGTCCTGGACCGGGTGGAGGCGGGCGGCCGGCGCGAGGTCTCCTACCGCGTCCGCTCCGACCTGCGCGGGCGCTATCCGCTCGGCCCGCTCCAGCTGCGGCTGACGGACCCCTTCGGCATGTGCGAGCTGACCCGCTCGTTCAGCGCGTACGACACCCTGACCGTGATCCCGCGCGTCGAGGCGCTGCCCGCCGTGCGGATGACGGGCGAGGCGTCCGGGTACGGCGACGGGCGCAACCGCTCGCTCGCGCTGGCGGGCGAGGACGACGTGATCCCGCGCGGCTACCGGCACGGCGACGACCTGCGCCGCGTGCACTGGCGCTCCACCGCGCGCTACGGCGAGCTGATGGTGCGCCGCGAGGAGCAGCCGCAGCGGGCCAGGTGCACGGTGCTGCTCGACACCCGGGAGGACGCGTACCAGGGGGCCGGTCCCGACTCGGCCTTCGAGTGGGCGGTGTCCGGGGCGGCCTCCGCCCTGGTGCACATGCTCGAACGGGGCTTCTCGGTACGGCTGTTGACCGACACCGGCAACTCCGTCCCCGGCGAGGGGGCCGACGGTTTCGCCGGCGCCACCCAGGAGACGGCCGACTCCGCCGGGCTGATGATGGACACGCTCGCCGTCGTCGGACATTCGGACGGCCCCGGGCTCTCCCCGGCGTACGACGTGCTGCGCGGCGGCAACGAAGGGCTGCTGGTCGCCTTCTTCGGCGACCTGGACAAGGACCAGGCGGCGGTGGCTGCGCGCATGCGTCAGCGCAGCGGAGCCGCCGTGGCGTTCGTGCTGGACAGCGAGACCTGGACGCCGGGGCGCGCGCCCGGCCAGGGCGGGGCACAGGACGCGGCGGGCCTCATGGCACGCGTGCCGGCGGCGGCCGAGGAGCGGGTGAGGCCGCTGCGTGAGGCGGGGTGGACGGTGCTGACCGTGCCGCCCGGCATGCCGCTCGCCGACCTGTGGCGGATGGCCGAACGACAGCGCACCGGCTCGGGGGCCTCCCCCGCGGGCGGCGCGGCGGGCACAACGGGGGGTAGGTCATGAGCGGTCGCGGACGGCTGGCGCTGTGCGCCACGGCGGCCACCCTGATGACGGCGGGCGCGCTGCTGCCGCTGGTCGACAAGGCCTCGTGGTTCCTGACGGCGGCGCTACTGGTGGCGGTACAGGCGGGGGTGGGGGCGCTCGCGCGGCGGGTGCCGCTGGCCCGGACGCTGACCGTGGCGGTCCAGGCCCTGGTGGCGCTGCTGCTGCTGACGGCTGTGTTCGCCGGGGAGGCGGCGATCGGCGGGGTGCTGCCGGGGCCCGAGGCGTTCCAGGAGTTCGCGCGGCTGCTGACGACGGGCGCCGAGGAGGTCGGGCGGTACGCCATTCCGGCGCCGGCGACCGAGGGCATCAGGCTGATGCTGGTCGGCGGTGTGCTGCTGATCGCCCTGGCGGTGGACGCGATCGCGTTGACGTGCCGCAGCGCGGCCCCGGCCGGGCTGCCCCTGCTCGCGCTCTACTCGGTGGCCGCCGGGCTGTCCCAGGGTGGCGCCGGCTGGCTGTGGTTCCTGCTGGCGGCCTCCGGCTACCTGCTGCTCCTGCTGGCCGAGGGCCGGGACCGGCTCTCGCAGTGGGGGCGCGTCTTCGGCGGCGCGCCGCGCGCCGCCGGGCGCAAGGCGGCCGCCGGGTACGAGACGGCGGGGGGCTCCGCGCTGGCCCCGGTCCGTACGGGCCGGCGCATCGGCGTACTGGCGATGGGCATCGCCCTGGCCGTCCCCGCAGCGCTGCCCGCCCTGGACGGCGGGCTGCTGAGCGGTACGGGCGGCGGGAGCGGCGGCGGCTCCGGCGGCGGCACGATCTCGGCGGTCAACCCGCTGGTCTCGCTGCAGAACAGCCTCAACCAGCCCGAGGACCGCGAGGTGCTGCGGTACCGCACGAACTCGGACAACACGAAGGACCTGTATCTGCGGATCGTCGCGCTGGACCAGTTCGACGGCGCCGCGTGGAAGTCGTCCGAGCGCCGGATCGAGGACGTACCGGACCGGCTGCCGCGCCCGCAGGGGCTCGGACCCGGGGTCCGTACGACCGAGATCAGCTCCAGCGTCTCGGCCGCCGGCTGGTACGCGCAGAGCTACCTCCCGCTCCCCTACCCGGTGACGCGGGTGGACATCGGCGGCCGCTGGCGTTACGAACCGGCCGGCCGCACCCTGGTCGGCGACCGGGGACAGACCACCAAGGGCGTGCGGTACACGGCGAGCAGCCTGATCGTGCGGCCGACCGCCGGGCAGCTGGCCGCGGCCACCCCGCCGCCGGCCCGGCTGCTGCGCGAGTACACGAAGGTCCCCGGATCGCTGCCCGAGGTGGTCGAGTCGACCGCGCTGCGCATCACGAAGGACGCCTCGAACGACTACGAGCGGGCGGTGGCGCTCCAGGACTGGTTCGCCGCCAAGGGCGGTTTCACGTACGACACCGAGGTGCAGTCGGGCAGCGGCACGGCCGCGATCGCCCGCTTCCTCCGGGACAAGGAAGGCTTCTGCGTCCACTTCTCGTTCTCGATGGCGGCGATGGCCCGGACGCTCGGCATCCCGGCGCGGGTGTCGGTGGGCTTCACGCCCGGCACCGCGCAGGGTGACGGGACGATGTCGGTGGGGCTGCGCGACGCGCACGCCTGGCCGGAGCTGTACTTCGAGGGCGTGGGGTGGACCCGCTTCGAGCCGACGCCGAGCCGCGGCTCGGTGCCGGACTACACCCGCGAGGAGACGCCGGCCGTGACCCCGTCCGACCCGGCTCAGGCGCAGCCGAGCACGACGGACGCGCCTTCGGCGGCGCCGAGCGTCACGGACAGCTGCCCTCCGCAGATGAGGCGGCAGGGCGAGTGCGGCGGACCCGCGCCGCAGGGCGGCGCAGGCCCCACCGACACGGGGTTCCCGCTCGGCCCGCTGCTGGTGGTGCTGGGCGTGCTGCTCGTGGTGCTGGTGGTGCTGCTGCCGCTGCTCTGGCGCATCCAGGTGCGTAGGCGACGGCTGGGCGCCGAGGGGCGCACGCCCGCGGATGCGGCCGCCCGTACGCTCGCCGGCTGGCGGGAGATCACCGACGCGGCGTGGGACTACGGCATCGCGCCGGACGAGTCGCAGACGCCCCGCAAGGCGGCCGCGCGGATCGTGCGCCTCGGCAAGCTCGAAGGGGCGTCCGGCGAGGCCGTGCACCGGGCGGCGGGCGCCGTGGAGCAGGTTCTGTACTCCCCCCGGCCTCCGGTGGCGGGGAGCCTCGCCGAGGAGGCGCGGCTGGTCCGGGCGGGGCTGCGCGCCGCCGCGGGGCGCGGAGCGCGTCTGCGGGCACTTCTCGCGCCGCGCTCGGCTGTCCGGGTGGTCTGGGCCGTTTCGGCCCGCTGGGCCACCGCTATGAACCGGTGGAACGCGGGCCGCGGGAACGTGGAGCGGTGGGCGGGGGCCCTGCGCCGCCGCCCGTCCCGGCAGCGGGGCTGACGGGCGGCCCCGCACACGGCTGACGAGGCGGCCCGCACGGCTGACGGGGGCGGCGGGGGAAACGAAATGAGGGGTGACCGCGTGGAAGCGGTCACCCCTCACTCGTGTGCAAGTGTCGGATGCGATCGACCGGTGTCCGGTCAGCGGAGGCGGCCCGGGTCAGTGTCCCTGGCCCTCTTCGCGGCGGCGCTGCCACCGCTGCTCGATGCGGTCCATGACCGACCGTCGCTGCCGGGGCCGGCTGCGAGCAGCCGCACCGGTATCGGTACCGGGAGCCGGTTGCTCCCCCGGCTTCGGGGCCTTGCGCCAGCCGGTGACCGCGAGCACCGCGCAGCCGAGCATCACAAGGAAGCCCACCACGCTGACCCAGATCTGCTGTGCGACCATTCCGGCCATGAGGAGCGCGATACCCACCAGGAAGCCTGCGACTGCCTGGTAGACCCGTCGTCGGGTATACGTACGCAGCCCGCTTCCCTCAAGCGCTGTCGCGAACTTGGGATCTTCGGCGTACAGCGCTCGCTCCATCTGCTCGAGCATTCGCTGCTCGTGCTCCGAGAGCGGCACGGGAGTCCTCCTACTCGTCGGTCGCGGGGGGCGACCGTTTGCGGCCCTTTCAGAATAGGCAGGGAATCGCCCCCGTGAAACCCGCCCTCTACGCCAATTCACATTCCGGGCCGCCATGCCGTCTCGGTTGCCTGAGGAGTGCATTCCCCGTCGGCCGATCCGCCATGCGCACGGTGTGCTCCGATCATACGGGGCCAGGCGGCCGATCGGGGGGCCTGTGGCGGACTCCATGCGCCACTGCGTTGCTGATCAGCCGCTTCCCGGCTGCCGGGGAGCGGCTTCGTCAGCGCCGGTCGGGCCCCTGCTTCTGGCCGAGGACGTGCAGCTGGGTCGCGACGGAGTGGAAGGCGGGCAGCTCGGCGGCGGCGGCCTCCAGCTTGAGCAGGGCGTCGAGAGCGCCGGGCTCGGTGTCCACCAGGGCGCCCGGGACGAGGTCGGCGAAGACCCGTACGCCGTGGACGGCGCCGACCTCGACGCCGGCCTTGGCGACCAGTTCGGTGAGCTGCTCGGCGGTGAACCGGCGCGGTACCGGGTCGCCCTCGCCCCAGCGGCCGGCCGGGTCGCCGAGGGCATGCCTGGCCTCGGTGAAGTGCCCGGCCAGAGCCCTGGCCAGGACGGCGCCGCCGAGGCCGGCGGCGAGGAGGCTGAGGGTGCCCGAGGGGCGCAGGGCGTCGACGGCGTTGCGCACGCCCTCGGCCGGGTCGTCGACGTACTCCAGGACTCCGTGGCACAGCACCGCGTCGTAGCCGCCGCGCTCGACCACGTCGAAGAGGCCGTGGATGTCGCCCTGCACCCCGCGCACGCGGTCCGCGACGCCCGCCTCGGCGGCCCGGCGCTCCAGCGCGAACAGCGCGTTGGGGCTGGGGTCGACGACGGTGACGCGGTGGCCGAGGCGGGCGACGGGCACCGCGAAGTTGCCCGTGCCGCCACCGGTGTCGAGGACGTCCAGGGCGTCGCTCCCGGCCGCCTCGACCTTGTCGTCGAGAGCCTCCTTGAGGACCTCCCAGACGACGGCGGTACGAAGGGAGGCGCGGGGGCGCATCGGGTCCGACACGGCAGTTGACTCCTCGGCGCGGTGCCGCCGCGGGCGGCGGGGCGGTGAACGGTGCGGGCGATAAACGCCCTGCCCACCCTATTGCCTCCGCGAACCGGTCCCGTCATCCCGCGTCGGAGTGGTCCGCGCTCCCCGCCCGGGGCCGTGGCAGCACGGGGTCGAGCACCAGCAGCCGCTCGACCAGGCGCAGGAACATCGCGGCGTCGCGCAGCAGGTCGTCGGCGTCCCGGGCGCCGGCCGCGCCCTGTATGCCCGCCTCGGCCTGGGCCCGGCGGCGGGCGCCCGAGGCGAACAGCGCGCTCCACTCGGTCAGTTCCGGCGCGACCTCCGGGAGGACCTCCCAGGCACTGCGGATCCGCCGGCGCCGGCTCGCGGTGGTCTCGGGCCGCCCTCGGGCCGCGAGGACGGCGGCGGCGGTGCGCAGGGCGGCGAGGTGGGCTGTGGCGTACCGCTCGTTCGGGACGTCGAGGCCCGCGGCCTCGTCCAGCCCGGTGTGGGCCTGGGCGAGCAGGTCCAGGGCGGCGGGCGGCGCACCGGCCCTGCGCAGGACCGGGTGGACGTCGGCGGCGGGCCCGGTCGCCGAGGGGGCGGGGCCGGTGGCGCGGCGGCGGTGTGCGGCAGCTGAGGACGTGCGAGACGTGCGAGCCATGACGAACCTCCTTCGTCGCGTGACGGCTCTGTAGCCGTATGTGTCCATCGTGAGGGCCACCACTGACAATCGGCCCTGACCTGGCCTTTTTGCTTCGAGAGCGGCTTCGGGCTACTTTTGCACTGACTGGTCAGTTCAAAAGTGGGGAGGGCGTGTGGACAGCAGCCCGCACGGGGCAGCGGTGACCGCGGAGGACTTCGGGCTGAAGGGCCCGCGCGGGTGGGCGTTCCGCGGGGTGAGCGTCGCGGCACGGCCCGGCGCGCTCGTCGCGGTCGAGGGTCCGTCCGGCTCCGGCCGCACCTGTCTCCTGCTCGCCCTCACCGGCCGCATGCGTCCCACCGAGGGCCACGCGGAGGTCGGCGGCCTGCGGCTGCCGAAGAAGATGGCCGCCGTACGCCGCATGAGCGCCCTCGGCCCGGTCACCGGTGTCAACGAGCTCGACCCGGCCTTCACCGTCGCCGAGCATCTGCGGGAGCGGGCGCTCCTCCAGCGCCGCCTCGACGGCTCGCTGCGCGCCCTGCTGCGGCCCCGCGCCGTACGGGCCGCAGAGGCGCGGGCCAGGATCGACGCCGCTCTCGACGCGGCGGGCCTGGACCTGGAGACGCTGCCCAAGGGGGCGCGTACGTCCGTACGGGACCTGGAACGCCTGGAGGGGCTGCGGCTGTCCGTCGGCCTGGCGCTGATGGGCCGCCCCCGGCTGCTCGCGGTGGACGACATGGACCTCAAGCTCTCCGACGCCGAACGTGCGCAGGCCTGGGAGCTGCTGCGGTCCGTCGCCCGAGGGGGGACGACCGTCCTCGCGGTGTGCAGCGAGGCGCCCGACGACGCGCTGCGGGTCACCACCGGAACCGAGGGGGCGACCGGCACCGCACCCGAGCCGGAACCGGAACCTGAGTCGGAGCCGGAGCCGGAGCCGGAGTCCGAGCCGAGGGACGGCACCGAGGCCGACTCCGAAGCCGGGCCCGAGACCGACACCGAGACCCGTACCGACACAGAGGAGGGGGCGGACGATGCGATCGCCGAAACTGGCCGCGCTTGAGCTGAAGCGGTTCGGCAGGGGAAAGCTGCCGCGCGCCGCGCTCGTCGCGCTGCTGCTGCTCCCCCTGCTGTACGGCGCGCTGTACCTGTGGTCGTTCTGGGACCCGTACGGCAGGCTCGACCGGATACCCGTCGCGCTCGTCAACGACGACAGGGGCGCCGAGGCGGGCGGCAAGAAGATCGCCGCCGGTGACGAGATCACCGAGAAGCTGCTCGACAGCAAGGTCTTCGAGTGGCACGAGGTGAGCGCCGACGAGGCCCGCAGGGGGGTCGAGGACGGTGCGTACTACCTGTCCCTGACCATGCCCGAGAACTTCAGCGAGCGGATCGCGTCCAGCTCCGGCGACGTTCCCGAGACGAGCGCGCTTCGGGTGCGTACCAACGACGCGAACAACTACATCGTCGGGCAGATCTCGCGAACGGTCTTCTCCGAGGTGCGGACGGCCGCTTCGAAGGACGCCTCGCGCTCGTTCCTCGACAAGATCTTCATCTCCTTCTCCGACATCCACGACTCCACCGAGAAGGCGGCCAAGGGCGCCGACGACATCAGGGGCGGGATCGGGAAGGCGAAGAAGGGCTCCAGCGATCTCAAGGGGGGCCTCAACAAGGCCAAAGCCGGTTCGGCGGAACTCTCCCAGGGACTGACGAAGGCCAAGAAGGCCAGCACCAAGCTGTCCGGCGGCCTGAGGACCCTGCACACCAAGTCGGGCGAGCTGAAGACCGGCGCACAGGGGGTCGCCGACGGCACGCAGCGGCTCGCCGACAAGGTCAACGGCATCGCGAACTCGGTCAGCCCGTACCTCAGGGACAACGGCAAGACGGTCGGCGACACCGCGAAACTCGTCGCCGACAGCACCCGGATCGTCCGGGACAACCTCGGCTCGCTCGTGAAGCGCGCGCCCGTCGCGGCCGAGGCTTCCCGTGTGGCGGCCGACGAACTGCACACCGTCTACGCAGCGCGCTGTGTGAACCAGCCGCTCGCCGACCCCGCCTGCCCGCACCTGAAGAAGGCCGACAAGGCCGCGGCGGACACGGCTCTCATCGCCGCGGACGTCAACAACCTCGTCAAGAACCAGCGCGGCGATCTTGACCAGCTGGACAAGGAACTGGGCAAGCTCCAGGACCAGGCGCGCAAGATCGCGGAACGCGCTCCCCATCTGGACGAGGACCTCGACACCGCCGTCAGCCAGGTCAACGCCCTGAACAACGGCGCCAAGAAGGTCGCCGAGGGCGCCGCCAGGATCAGCACCGGTCTCGGTTCCGCGAAGACGGGTGCGGTCGACCTCGACAGCGGCATCGGCAGGCTCGACACCGGTGCCACCGACCTCGACAACGGGCTGGCCAGGCTCCAGTCCGGCGCCGGGGAACTGAACGGCGGCCTGATCAAGCTCGTCGACGGTTCGGGTGATCTCGCCAGCGGCCTGCACAAGGGCGTCGGCAAGATCCCGGACTACGACAAGGAGAAGCGCGACCAGCGCACCGGCGTGATGGCCGACCCGGTCCAGCTCGCCTCCCAGTCGATGCACAAGGCGCCCAACTACGGCACCGGCTTCGCCCCCTACTTCATCCCGCTGTCCCTGTGGGTCGGCGCGATGGTGGCGTACATGCTGATCCAGCCGCTCAACCGCCGCGCGCTCGCGGCGGGGGCCTCGGCCTGGCGGATCGCCCTCGCCGGCTGGCTGCCGGTGGCGGCGCTCGGCGTGCTGCAGGTGGCCGCGCTGATGTCCGTACTCCACTGGGGGCTCGGCCTGCGGATGGAACGGGCCGCCGGGACGATCGGATTCCTGGTCCTGGTGACGGGCTGCTTCTCGGCGATCGTGCAGTGGCTGAACGCGCGGTTCGGCGCGGCGGGCCGCATCCTCGTCCTCGCCGTGCTGATGCTCCAGCTGACCTCGGCGGGCGGCACCTACCCCGTACAGACCAGTCCGGGCTTCTTCAACGCGATCCACCCCTTCCTGCCGATGACGTACGTCGTGGAGGGCCTGCGCCGGCTCATCACGGGCGGCGGCCTGGAACCGGTCTGGACGGGCAGCGTCGTGCTGCTCGCCTTCACGGCCGGAGCGGTGGCGCTGACGGCGCTCTCGGCGCGGCGCAAGCAGGTCTGGACGCTCGACCGTCTGCACCCGGAGCTCAGCCTGTGAGAATCATGTCCATGGACAGCAGCAGCACGCGCCGCCAGGTCACCCGGCAGAAGCTCTACGAGGCGGCCGTCACTCTCATCGCGGAGCAGGGGTTCTCCTCGACCACGGTGGACGAGATCGCCGAGCGCGCCGGGGTCGCCAAGGGCACGGTCTACTACAACTTCAAAAGCAAGACCGAGCTCTTCGAGGAGCTGCTGCGGCACGGGGTCGGGCTCCTCACCGCGTCCCTGCGGGCCGCCGCTGACGAGACGCAGGAGCGCGGGGGCACCAAGGTGGAGGCCCTCGACGCGATGATCAGGGCCGGTCTCGGCTTCATCGACCGGTATCCCGCGTTCACGCAGCTGTACGTCGCCGAGCTGTGGCGCACCAACAGGGCCTGGCAGTCGACGCTGCTGGTGGTGCGCCAGGAGGCCGTCGCCGTCGTCGAGACGGTGCTGCGCGAGGGCGTCGAGAACGGTGAGCTGAGCAAGGAGATCGACATTCCGCTGACGGCGGCCGCGCTCGTCGGCATGGTGCTGGTGGCGGCGCTGGACTGGCAGGCGTTCCAGCGGGAGCGGACGATCGACGACGTGCACTCCGCGCTGTCGCTGCTGCTGCACGGCCGGGTGAGCGGCCGCCGCTAGCCGACGGCCGGCCGACGCGACCGGGGAACGCGGCCGCGAGACGGCGAAACGCCGGTCGGACGAGGCTCGTCCCCCCGAGCCCCCGCCGACCGGCGTCCTGCCGTACTCCCCCGCGTGCTCCCCCGGAGTCCCCCGACCCCGTGGTCGCGCCCCCCGCGCCGGCAGGGGAGCCGCGCCGCTCCGCCGCCCCGTGTCGGCGGTGCGGGCGCCGCGCCCCTTCCGTGGTCCCCACTCTTCCGTCCCCGCAGGTGGGAACCCATCCGCACAGCTACTCATCTCCCGCACTGAGTACGGGTACTCACGCCTGTGTGCCCCGCCCCAGCCGCCCCGGACGGCGGCTGGTGACGAGCGCGTCCGCGCGCGTACTCCCCCTGCCCCCGGCGGGGTTGTCAGTGCCGGCCGCTAAAGTCCCTGGCATGGCACGGATTGTGGTGATCGGCTCCGGGATGGGCGCGATGGCGTCCGCCGCCCGGCTGGCCGTCGCGGGACACCGCGTGGCGGTGTACGAGCGCGCGGCGACGTACGGCGGCGCGCTGGGCAGGTTCGAGCGGGACGGCTTCGTCTTCGACACGGGGCCGGGCCTGCTGCACCTGCCCGCCGTCTACCGGGACCTGTTCGCCAAGACCGGCAAGGAGTCCCTGGAGCAGTGCGTCGGGCTCGTGCCCGTGGACCCGGCGAGCCGCCACCTGTTCGCCGACGGTACGGACGTGTCGCTGCCCAACGCCTCACGGGCGGGCATCGTCTCGGCCCTGGACGCGGCCCTGGGGTCGGGTACGGGCGAACGGTGGGGCGCGTTCCTGAACCGGGCGCGCGACGCGTGGGACAGGACCAGACGCCCGCTGCTCGAGGAACCGCTGTGGCCCGACTGGCAGGTGCTGGGACGGGATCCGTATCCGGCGGTGCCCCGGCGCAGGATGCTGCGGCGCGACCTTGTCGCGGCCACCGTGGCGGAGATCGGCGCGTGGGAGCTGGCCGAGCCCCGGCTCGCCGCCCTGCTCGACAGCCACGCCCTGGCGTACGGGCTCGACCCGCGCACCGCGCCCGCCGCCGCCGCCGTGCTGCCGTACATGGAGCAGACCTTCGGCAGCTGGTACGTGCGCGGCGGGATGCGGGAGCTGGCGCGGGCGCTGTACGAGCGGTGCCTGGCGCGGAGGGTGGAGTTCGCCTTCGGCGCCGAGGTCGTCGCGGTCACGGAGAAGGACGGCCGCGCGGCGGGCGTGGAGCTGGCCGACGGCACGGCCGTCGAAGCGGACTCGGTGGTCTTCGGCGGCGACCCACGCCTCCTCGGCGGCATGACGCCGGGCCGCGAGGTGTGGGCCGGGGGCGACGTCGTGCCGGGGCCCGTTCCCCCGAGCCGGCTCACGGTCCTCCTGGCGCTGCGCGGCGGCCGCCCGGACAAGACCGCGCACCGGACGGTGGTCCACTCCCCCGACGCGGGCGCGGAGGCGTCGGCGGCCTTCACCGGGGAGCACACCGAGCGCCCCACGGTCACCGTGCTGCGTCCGGACGACCCGCTGACCCGCCCGGACGACGCCCACGAGGCCGTCACGCTCACGACGACCGTGGCCGCCCAGGGGCCTGTGGACTGGACGGACGAAGCGCTGGTCGCGCGGAACGCCGACGCGATGGTCGAAGCCGCGCTCGCCGCTGTGCCGGACCTGCGCGAGCGCCTGCTGTGGCGCGTCGTCCGCACGCCGGCGGACACCGCGGCCGCGACGGGAGCCCCGGGAGGTTCGGTGCCGCCGCCCTCGCTGGCGGGCGCGGCGGGCCGGCTGCTGCACCCGGGCAACAGCACCCGGCTGCCGGGTCTCCTGCTGGCCGGCGGGTGGGCGCACCCCGGCGGCGGACTGGCGCACGCCGGGATGTCCGGGGCCCTGGTCGCAGGGCTCCTCGTCGAGGGGGAGGGTTTCCGGGGCTCGCAGTAGGGGCGCGGGCCGGCCGGGTCAGTAGCGGTACTGCTCGTTGTAGCCGGTGGTGTCGTAGCCGTTCTGGTACGGCTCCTGGGCCTGCTGTTCGCCGCCGAAGGACTGTTCGCCGTCACGCTGCTGCGGGACCCAGACGCCGCCGGGCGGGGTGTCGTTGCCGTACTGGGGGGCGGCGGCGTAGCCGTAGTCCTCCTGGCCGCCGTACTGCGGCGTGCCGTAGGGCTGGGTGCCGATGTACGGGTCGGAGTAGGCGGCGTACTGCTGCTGGCCCGCCGGGTAGTCGTACGGGCCGGCGTACGTCTCCTGGTTCGGCTGGTCGTAGCCGGTGTAGGTGTCGTAGCCGCCGTAGCCGGCCGCGAACGCGTCGTTCTGGGACTGCTGCTGGGCCGCGTACGCCGCCACGTCGTACACGCCGTACTGCCCGGTCTCGTCCGGCACCGGCTGCGTCGGCGTGAACACCGGCTCGTCGGATGCGGCGGGTTCGTACGCGAGGTCCGACACCTCCAGCGTCGGCTCCTGCTCGACGGGCCGCGCCCCGCGCTTGCGGCGGCGGCTCTCGCCCGGCTTGCCGCCGATCGCCCAGCCGGTCGAGAAGCCCCGGCGGAACGACAGCGTGACGTACGTCTGGCCGATCGCGAACGCGACGGCGCCGCCCGCGATGACGAACACGGACGGCATCAGCACGCCGAGGACCACACCCATGAACCCGGCGAAGGCCAGCAGCCGCCACCTCAGCCGCGCCTTGTACTGCAGCAGCACTTCGCCGAGCAGCCACAGTGCGACCACCCCGAACGCGATGTAGAGGACCGCCCAGCCCATGCCCGCCCCTCTCTTACGGCCGCCGCCGTGAAGGGTGGCGGGTACGGCCGGTCAGGACTGCTCGTGCAGTCCGAGATTCTCGTAGATCTCAAGCGTCGCCGTGGAGTTGTTGAGCGTGATGAAGTGCAATCCGGGTACGCCCTCGGAGAGCAGCCTCGCGCAGAACTCCGTGGCGAACTCGATGCCAATGGAGCGTACAGCGGCTGGATCGTCCTTGACGGCGAGGATCCGCTCTTTCACGGCGGGCGGGAAGTGCGCGTTGCTCAGCTGCGGGAGTCTGTCGAGCTGTTTGACACCGGTCACGGGCATGACCTCGGGGATGATCGGCGTCTCGCAGCCGGCCGCCGCGACCCGGTCGCGCAGCCGCAGGTAGTTCTCCGGATCGAAGAACATCTGGGTGATCGCGTAGTCGGCGCCGGCCCGGCACTTGGCCGTGAAGTGCGCGATGTCGGTGTCCCAGTCGGTCGACCGCGGGTGCATCTCGGGGAAGGCCGCGACGCCCACGCAGAAGTCGCCGGACTCCTTGATGAGCCGGACCAGGTCGGCGGCGTACCGCACGCCCTGCGGGTGCTTGACCCACTCGCCCATCGGGTCGCCGGGCGGGTCTCCTCGTACGGCGAGGATGTTCCGGATCCCGGCGTCCGCGTACTGGCCGATCATGTTGCGCAGTTCGGCGACGGAGTGGTCGACCGCCGTGAGGTGGGCGACCGGGGTGAGCGTGGAGTCGGAGGCGATCTGCTCGGTGGCCCCGACCGTGCCGGCCCGGGTGGACCCGCCCGCCCCGTACGTCACGGAGACGAAGCTGGGGGCCACGGCCTCGACCCGGCGCAGCGCGTTCCAGAGGTTCCGCTCACCCTTTTCGGTCCGGGGCGCGAAGAACTCGAACGAGTACGTGGTCTTGCCGGTCGCGAGCAGATCACGCACGGTGGGCGCGTGATCCGTCCTGGTCGAAGCTGTGCCAAGGGCCATACCCGCAGGTTAACGAGGGCTCGGCGAGGACCCAATAAAAGGGAGGGTTTTGTCCATATTGCCGGATTATTGTCCGCCTGTCGGACAGTCGTGGACACTCCTGACCGCCCGAAGCGTCACCCGGCGTACGCCCTGACCCGCTTCGCGAGCGCGGCCGCGGCGGCGGCCGGATCTTCGGCCTCGGTGATCGCCCGGACGACCACCACCCGGCGGGCGCCCGCGTCCAGCACCTCGTCGAGATTGCCCCCGTCGATGCCGCCGATCGCGAACCACGGCCGGTCCTGGCGCAGCCCGGCGGCGTACCGGACGAGGCCCAGGCCCGGGGCGTACCGGCCGGGCTTGGTGGGGGTGGGCCAGCAGGGGCCCGTGCAGAAGTAGTCGACGCCGGGCTCGGCCGCGGCGGCGTCGACCTCGGACTCGGCGTGCGTGGAGCGGCCGACGAGAACGGTGTCGCCGAGGACGGCCCGCGCGGCCGGGACGGGCAGGTCGCCCTGGCCCAGGTGCAGCACGCCCGCGCCGATGGCATGGGCCACGTCGGCGCGGTCGTTCACGGCGAGCAGCTTGCCGTGCCTGCGGCAGGCGTCGTCGAAGAGCTGGAGGTGCTCCAGCTCCTCGGCCGCCTCCATGCCCTTGTCGCGCAGCTGCACGATGTCCACGCCGGAGGACAGGACGGCGTCGAGGAACTCCGGGAGGTCGCCCTGCCGCTTGCGCGCGTCCGTGCAGAGGTACAGCCGGGCATCGGCGAGCCGCTCGCGTGCGGCGGCGCCGGCCAGGGGCGTGGATGTGGACGCGGGCATGGTGATGTCCCCCCGGGGTGGTGGGCGGCGCACGGGCCGGTGGAGGCCCGTGCGCCGCGTCGGTTGTGTCGGCTGAGGTCAGACGGCCAGCGCCTGGGCGCGCCGCTTCACCTCCGTGCCGCGATTCTCACTCAACGCCTGCGCGGGGGTGCCGGGCAGGGTCGGGTCGGAGGTGAAGAGCCACTCGAGCATCTCTTCGTCGGAGAAGCCGTCGTCCCTCAGGAGCGTCAGGGTCCCTGCGAGACCCTTGACCACCTTGTTGCCGTCGATGAAGGCGGCAGGCACCTGGAGCACCCTGTTCTCTCCGCGCCGTACGGCGATCAGCTGGCCTTCCTTGACCAGCTGCCGGACGCGCGTCACCTCGACATCGAGCATTTCCGCGATGTCGGGGAGGTTGAGCCAGGCGGGGACGAGAGCATCGATCTTTGCGTCAATCTCGGTCACGGGACAAGCGTGCCACCTGGGACTGACAGTCGGTAGCCGGGGCCTGCCGTACGGGGCGCGGTGCCCGCCTAAAGGGTGGCGGACTTGAGCGGTACGGACGGATCGGCGGCCCGCTCCGGGTCGAGGCGCGCCCCCGACGCGATGAGCCTGCGGCCCTGCGCGAGGTCGCGCGGACGCGCCACGGTGAGCAGGGCGACGAGCGCCCCGTCGCGCAGCCAGCACACCGACCAGGCGGCGTCGGCCGGGTCGCCGCGCCACACCGTCGTGTCGGCGTGGGCGTGGTGGCCCGCGTACTGCACGAAGCGGCCGAACTGCTCGGACCAGAAGTACGGGACCGGGTCGTAGTCCTGCGGAGCCTGCCCCAGGATGTTCGCCGCGACCGTGCGCGGTCCCTGGAGCGCGTTGTCCCAGTGGTGGACGAGCAGGCGCTCCCCGTAGCGGGTGGAGGGGAAGGACGCGCAGTCCCCGACGGCGTACACGTCCGGCTGCGAGGCGCGCAGGCGCGCGTCGGCGGTGACCGATCCGTCCGGTCCGAGGACGATGCCGGAGCCGGCGAGCCAGGCCGTGGCGGGCCGGGCGCCGATGCCGACGACCACCGCGCCGGCCGCGAGCCGCCGGCCGTCGTCGAGGACCACCGTGCCCGGTTCGACGCGCGCGACGCGGGCGCCGGTGAGCAGTTCGGCGCCGCTCTCGGCGTACCAGCCGGCCATGGGAGCGGCGACCTCGGCGGGCAGGGTCCCGGCGAGCGGCCGGTCGGCCGCCTCCACGACGGTCACCGCGCAGCCCGCCTCCCGGGCGGCCGTGGTGAACTCCGCGCCGATCCACCCCGCCCCGACGACCACGATGTCGTGCTGCCGGTCGAGGACGGGCCGCAGCCGGGCGGCGTCGTCGAGGGTGCGCAGGAGGTGGACACCGGGTACGCCCTCGCCGCCGGGCAGCGTGAGGGGCACGGCGCCGGTGGCGACGACCAGCACGTCGTACGGAACCGGGCCCGAGGGCGTGTCGATCTCGTGCGCGCCGGGGCGCACGCCGGACACTTCGCGCCCCAGGTGGAGTGCGATGCCGAGCGCCTCGAAGTCGACGTCGAAGGCCGAGCCCTCGGCCGTGCCGAGCAGCACCGCCTTGGACAGCGGGGGCCGGTCGTACGGCTGGTGCGGCTCGGCGCCGATCAGCGTGACCGAGCCGGTCCAGCCCTGCTCGCGCAGGGCCACGGCGGTCTGCACGCCGGCCATTCCGGCGCCGACGATGACGACGCGCCGCTCTGTCTGCCTCTGATCGCTCACCCGGTCACTCTAGGACGGCGCCAGCGGCCGCCCCGAGGGCCACGGAGCGAGACATCTGACAAACCGTCACGCCAGCGGCGCGGGCAGCTCCTCGACGGCGCTCGTGCCGCTGCCCTCCTGCGACTCCCACGCCCAGGTCTCCTCCAGCCGCACCCGCCCGTCGGGCAGGCCGACCACCGTCGACGTGCAGTGGCCGGACGAGGTGGTGCCGTCCTGCTTGAGTTGTACGTAGCGGAAGTCCAGCGCGTCGCCCTCGCGCGTGCCGACGAGGTGACCGCGTACGACGTCGCCGCCCGCGTACTCGGCCCAGATCCGGCCGTCCTGCTCGTGGTACGTGAAGCGGGTCCGCGTGCCCACCTGGCCCGGGGCCTGGTCGGCCACCGGTGAGAGGACGAGTCCGTCGAGCGAGCGGGCCACAGCGATTGCTCCCTTACAGCGTGTCGGGGCCGGGCGTTAGGGTGGCCACCGTACTGCTGAGGTCCGGGAGAAGATCCACGGGCCCCGGCGGGAAAACCACTCGCGGGAGTCCGGGCGTACCGGGCTGAGAGGGAGGCTGGCCGGCCTCCGACCGTACGAACCTGATCCGGGTCATGCCGGCGAAGGGAGGGGCTGGACGCCCATGTCGCGTACATCAGACGTCCTCGTGGTCGGGGGCGGGATCATCGGCCTGGTCACGGCGTGGCGGGCCGCGCAGAAGGGGCTGCGCGTCGCCGTCGCCGATCCGCGGCCGGGCGGCGGCGCCGCGCGGGTCGCTGCCGGGATGCTCGCCGCCGTCACCGAACTGCACTACGGCGAGGAGACGCTGCTCGGGCTGAACCTCGCGTCCGCCGAGCGCTACCCGGCCTTCGTCGCCGAGCTGGAGGCGGCGAGCGGGCAGGAGACCGGCTACCGCGCGTGCGGCACGCTCGCCGTGGCGCTCGACACGGACGACCGCGCCCACCTGCGCGAACTCCACGCCCTCCAGCGACGCTCGGGCCTGGAGTCCCAGTGGCTCACGGGGCGCGAATGCCGACGCCTGGAGCCGATGCTCGCGCCGGGCGTGCGCGGGGGCCTGCGCGTGGACGGCGACCACCAGGTCGACCCGCGGCGACTGGCCGCCGCCCTCCTGACGGCCTGCGAGCGGGCCGGTGTGGCCTGGCACCACGGCTGGGCCCAAAGCCTCTCGGTCGTACGGGAGAGGGCCACCGGGGCCGTGCTGGCGGACGGCACGGAGCTGACGGCGGACCAGGTGGTGCTGGCGGCCGGCAGTCTCAGCGGCCGGCTCGCGGGCGTACCCCAGGACGTCCTGCCGCCGGTACGGCCGGTGAAGGGGCAGGTGCTGCGGCTGACCGTGCCGCGCGCGTACGCGCCGTTCCTGAACCGGACGGTGCGGGCGGTGGTGCGCGGCAGCCATGTGTACCTCGTGCCGCGCGAGAACGGCGAGCTGGTCGTCGGCGCGACGAGCGAGGAGCTCGGCTGGGACACGACGGTCACGGCGGGCGGCGTGTACGAGCTGCTGCGCGACGCGCACGAGCTGGTGCCCGGGATCACCGAACTGCCGCTGACGGAGACCCTCGCGGGGCTGCGCCCGGGCTCCCCGGACAACGCGCCGCTCCTCGGGCCGACCGCCCTGCCGGGGCTGCACCTGGCCACCGGGCACTACCGCAACGGGGTGCTGCTCACGCCGGTCACGGGGGACGCGATGGCCGCCGTGCTGGCCGGCGGGGAGCTGCCGGACGTGGCGCGTCCGTTCAGCCCGCTGCGGTTCGCGCCGGCGTCCACGGCCTCCCCCTCCGCCGCCGTCCCCCCCGTCTGCGTACCGCAGGAGCAGCCCGTATGACCATTTCCGTGAACGGCGAGATCCGCGAGGTCGTCGCCGGTACGACGCTGGGCGCGCTCGTGGCGACCCTCACGCGGGCCCCTTCCGGGGTGGCCGCCGCCCTCAACGAAACCGTCGTACCGCGCGGGCAGTGGGATTCCACCGCGCTCGGCGACGGCGACCGCATCGAAGTGCTCACCGCAGTACAGGGAGGCTGAACCATGGCCGACGACCTTCTGACCATCGGCGACACGACGTTCTCCTCGCGTCTGATCATGGGCACGGGCGGGGCGCCGAGCCTCGACGTACTGGAACGCTCCCTGGTGGCGTCCGGGACCGAGCTGACGACCGTCGCGATGCGGCGGCTCGATCCGAGCGTCCAGGGATCGGTGCTCTCCGTTCTGGAGAAGCTCGGCATCAGGGTGCTGCCGAACACCGCGGGGTGCTTCACGGCGGGCGAGGCGGTGCTGACGGCGCGCCTCGCGCGGGAGGCGCTGGGGACGGACTGGGTGAAGCTGGAGGTCGTCGCGGACGAGCGGACGCTGCTGCCCGATCCGATCGAGCTGCTGGACGCGGCGGAGACGCTGGTGGACGACGGCTTCACCGTGCTCCCGTACACGAACGACGATCCCGTGCTCGCGCGGAAGCTGGAGGACGTGGGGTGTGCGGCGATCATGCCGCTGGGGTCGCCGATCGGCTCCGGGCTCGGCATCCGCAACCCGCACAATTTCCAGCTGATCGTGGAACACGCGCGCGTGCCGGTCGTTCTGGACGCGGGGGCGGGCACCGCGTCGGACGCGACGCTGGCGATGGAGCTGGGGTGCGCGGCGGTGATGCTGGCGTCGGCGGTGACGCGGGCGCAGGAGCCGGTGCTGATGGCCGGGGCGATGCGGCGCGGGGTGGAGGCGGGACGGCTGGCGTACCGGGCGGGGCGGATCCCCCGGCGGCACTTCGCCGAGGCGTCGTCGCCCGCGGCGGGCCTGGCGGTGCTGGACCCGGAGCGCCCGGCGTTCTGACGGGCCGTCCGCGCGCGGCAGGCGTGGGGCCCCGGGCAGGGGGAACGGGCCCGCCGCGGGCGTCGGCGCCTGTCACAGCTCGGCTGCAGTACCGTCCCCGCCTCGCCCGGGGCGGCAGGGCTGTCGGCGGCGGCTCGTAGACTCGCCCCGTGGATACGACGCTTCAGGACCCGCTCGTCGGGCACGTGCTCGACGGCCGTTACCGCATCGACGCGCGCATCGCCGTCGGCGGCATGGCCACGGTGTACCGGGCCGTCGACACCCGCCTCGACCGGGTGCTCGCCCTCAAGGTGATGCACCCCACGCTCGCCGCCGACGCCTCCTTCGTGGACCGGTTCATCCGCGAGGCCAAGTCGGTCGCCCGCCTCGCGCACCCGAACGTGGTCGGCGTCTTCGACCAGGGGACCGACGGGGCGTACGTTTACCTGGCCATGGAGTACGTCGCCGGCTGCACCCTGCGCGACGTGCTCCGCGAGCGCGGCGCGCTCCAGCCCCGGGCCGCGCTCGACATCCTGGAGCCCGTGCTGGCCGCCCTCGGCGCCGCTCACCGCGCCGGCTTCGTCCACCGGGACATGAAGCCCGAGAACGTGCTGATAGGGGACGACGGCCGCGTGAAGGTCGCCGACTTCGGTCTCGTACGGGCCGTGGACACCGTCACCAGCACCACCGGCTCCGTCCTGGGCACCGTGTCGTACCTGGCGCCCGAGCAGATAGAACACGGCACCGCCGACACCCGCGCCGACGTCTACGCCTGTGGTGTCGTGCTGTACGAGATGCTGACCGGCGCAAAGCCGCACACCGGCGGCACCCCCGCGCAGGTGCTCTACCAGCACCTCCACGAGGACGTGCCGGCTCCCTCCGCCGCCGTGCCGGGACTCGCCGTCGAGCTGGACGAACTCGTCGCGGGCGCCACCGCGCGCAATCCTGAGATCCGTCCGTACGACGCCGTCGACCTCCTCGCGCAGGCCAGGGTGGCCCGCGCCGCCCTGAGCGACGAGCAGCTCGACGCGATGCCGCCGCAGGGCCGCGCCGCGGTGACGCACGACGGCGCCGAGGACCGTACGAGCGTCATCCCGCGCGCCGTGAACACGACCGGCGCCACGACCGGCAGCACCGACGACGAGCCCCTCAACCGCACCAGCCGCCTCCAGATGCCCCCGCCCGGGCCGGCGGCCCCCCGGCGCACCCGCGCCGGCGCCCTCGCACCGAGGCGCGGCGTGTTCGCCGTCGTCGCCGCCGTCCTGCTCGCCCTGGGGATCGGCGCCGGCGTCTGGTACATCAACTCCGGGCAGTTCACCCGCGTCCCCTCGCTCCTCGGGCAGACGGAGAAGGAGGCCACGAAGCGGCTCTCCGCCGCCGGTCTGGACGTGAAGAAGGTGCAGCGCGCGTACAGCGAGACGTACGACCGGGGGACGGTCATGAACAGCGATCCGGCCTCCCGCGCCCGCATCCGCGACAACGGCTCCGTCACGCTGGTCGTCTCCCGCGGCCCCCGGACGGTGAAGGTCCCCGACGTCGAGGGCCTGCCCCTGGCCAAGGCCAAGGCCGAGCTCAAGAAGGCCGCGCTGGCCCCCGGCATCGTGACCAGGGCGTTCGACGACGACGTACCGCAGGGTTCCGTCGTCCGTACGGACCCGCGCGCCGGCACCGAACGGCACCCGGACTCCGCGATCGCCGTCGTCGTCAGCAAGGGCACCCGGATCAAGGTGCCCGACGTGACCGGGGAGAGCGTCGAGGACGCCACCTCGGAACTGGAGGACGCCGGATTCGCGGTCAAGGTCGCGTCCGCCCGGATCACCTCGCCGCACGAGGCCGGAGCCGTCGCCAAGCAGTCCGCTGCCGGGGGCTCCGAGCTCGCGAAGGGCGACACCGTCACGCTGACGGTGTCCAAGGGACCGCGCATGGTCCCCGTGCCCGACGTGGTCGGGGAGAGCGTCGACGACGCGAAGCGGGCGCTGCGGGACGCGGGCTTCGAGGTCGAGGTCGACCGGCCGTTCCTGTCGTTCAGCGACGAGATCGCCGGCCAGTCGGTCGAGGAGGGCGACAAGGCCCCGGAGGGGAGCACCATCACCATCAGGACCAAGGGCGGCCTCTAGCCGGCCGTGGGCCGGTGGACCGGGAGTGTCCGCCGGTCCTGGCATCCTTGACGGCGATGAGCAACGCACCTTTCCCCTCCCGCAACCCCGTCGGCGGCCACGTGCCCGTGGCCGGCGGCCTCGCCACGACCGGCCTCGTCTACGCCCGTGAGATGGGCGCCGAGGCCGTCCAGGTCTTCGTCGCCAACCCGCGCGGCTGGGCGACGCCCACCGGCAATCCGGCCCAGGACGAGGTGTTCCGCGCCGCCTGCGCCGCCGAACGCATACCGGCGTACGTCCACGCCCCGTACCTGATCAACTTCGGCTCGCACACCGAGGCGACCGTGGAGAGGTCCGTCGAGTCGCTGCGGCACTCGCTGCGCCGCGGCCGGGAGATCGGCGCGCTGGGCGTGGTGGTGCACACCGGCTCGGCGACCGGCGGCCGGCCGCGCTCCGAGGCGCTCGCGCAGGTACGCACGCACCTGCTGCCGCTGCTCGACGAGCTGACCCACGACGACGACCCGTTCCTGCTGCTCGAATCGACGGCGGGGCAGGGCTCCTCGCTGTGCTCGCGCACCTGGGACTTCGGCCCGTACTTCGAGGCGCTCGACGCGCATCCCAAGCTCGGCGTCTGCCTCGACACGTGCCACATATTCGCGGCGGGACACGACCTGGCGGGGCCCGGCGGGATGAAGCAGACGCTGGATCTGCTGATGGACACGGTCGGCGAGGGACGGCTCAAGCTGATCCACGCCAACGACTCCAAGGAGGGCGTCGGCGCCCACAAGGACCGGCACGAGAACATCGGCGCGGGCCACATCGGCGACGAGCCGTTCCGGGAGCTGTTCTCGCACCCGGCGACCGAGGGCGTACCTCTGACGATCGAGACGCCCGGGGGCAAGGAGGGCCACGCGGCGGACGTGGCGAGGCTGAAGGAGCTGCGTGATTTCTGAGCACTCCTGAAACGCGTTGAGGAATACCCCTGGGGGGTATACGGTTCTGCCTGTAGGCAGGAACCGCCACTTGGGGGCTCACGATGAAGCAGGACGGACACGCGCACGACACGCACCACGGCCACGGCCACGGGGGCCACGACAGCCACAACGACCACGCAGAGCACGCGGCACAGGGCGACCACGGCGCACACCAGGACCACGCCAACCCCGCCGCCCACGCCCAAGCCCACGGCAAGGTCAGCTGGTCCATGGCCTCCCGGGCCACGCTCCACTGCCTCACCGGATGCGCCATCGGCGAAGTGCTCGGCCTGGTCATCGGCACCGCGCTCGGCTGGGGCGACGTGCCGACGATGATCCTGGCGATCGCCCTGGCCTTCACCTTCGGTTACGCGCTCACCCTGCTCGGCGTCCTCAGGGCCGGCGTCGACTTCCGGACCGCGTTCCGTGTCGCCCTCGCCGCCGACACCCTCTCGATCGCCGTCATGGAGCTGATCGACAACGGTGTACTGGCCCTCTGGCCGGGCGCGATGGACGCGCATCTCACCGACTGGATGTTCTGGGGCGTACTCGCCTTCGCGCTCTTCGCCGCGTTCCTCGTCACCACACCCGTCAACAAGTGGATGATCGGCCGAGGCAAGGGTCACGCGGTGGTCCACCAGTACCACCACTGAACGCCCGGGATCCCCACCTGGCGGACGGCCCTACAGCTCGGGGCCGTCCCCCGGCTCCTCCTGGTAGGAGTACCGCTGCTCCCGCCAGGGGTCGCCGACGTTGTGGTAGCCGCGCTCCTCCCAGAAGCCCCGCCGGTCCGCCGTCATGTACTCGACGCCCCGGACCCACTTGGGCCCCTTCCAGGCGTACAGGTGCGGCACGACCAGGCGCAGCGGGAACCCGTGCTCGGCGGTGAGCAGCTCGCCGCCCTTGTGCGTGGCGAAGATCGTCCGGTCCGAAGTGAAGTCCGCGAGCCGCAGGTTCGCGCTGAAGCCGTACTCGGCCCAGACCATGACGTGCGTGACGTTCGGCCCGGGGGGCGCGAGTTCGACGAGCGTACGAGCGAGTACGCCGCCCCATTCGGCCCCCAGCATGCTGAATTTCGTGACGCAGTGCAGATCGGCCTCGACCGTGGAGAACGGGAGCGCCGAGAACTGTTCGTGGTTCCAGCAGCGCTTGTCGCCGTCGGCCGTCGCACCGAATACGCGGAACTCCCAGCGATCCGGCTTGAATTTGGGTACAGGACCGTAGTGGGTGACGGGCCAGCCACGCTGCAGCCGCTGCCCCGGCGGAAGCTCGGGCTGCGTTGTTTCGTGATGTTCCCGGCTTTCCGGCTGACCCATGACTCCATGGTGACAGACGGCGAAGGGTGGTCATGACCAGGTCTGACCCTATTCGGGGCAACTCCTGATAAGCCTGCACTTACTGGACGCCCCTCATCCGCGATGCGAGGATGCGCGAAACCTGCCCAGTACTACGCCTGGAAGGAGCCTCTGCGATGCAGGGCGACCCCGAGGTCCTCGAATTCCTCAACGAGCAGCTGACCGCCGAGCTGACTGCCATCAACCAGTACTTCCTGCACGCCAAAATGCAGGACAACTTCGGCTGGACGAAGCTCGCGAAGTACACCCGGGCCGAGTCCTTCGACGAGATGCGGCACGCGGAGACACTGACCGACCGGATTCTGTTCCTGGACGGCCTGCCGAATTACCAGCGGCTCTTCCATGTCCGGGTGGGGCAGACCGTCACCGAGATGTTCAAGGCCGACCGGCAGGTCGAGGTCGAGGCGATCGACCGCCTCAAGCGGGGCATCGAGGTCATGCGGGCCAAGGGCGACATCACCTCGGCGAACATCTTCGAGGACATCCTCAAGGACGAGGAGCACCACATCGACTACCTCGACACCCAGCTCGAACTGGTCGAGAAGCTCGGTGAGGCGCTCTACATCGCCCAGCTGATCGAGCAGCCGGAGAGCTGAGCCGGCCCTGGCCAGCCGCGCGCCGTCAGGCCGCTTCGGACAGGGGCGCGTCAACGAGGGCGGTCTCGGCGAGCGCCGTCCCGCCGCTGTCGATCAGGGCGCGCCGGGGGCACGCCCCGCGGCCGAGCAGCCCCTGGATCGTGCGGACGCAGGAGCCGCAGTCCGTCCCCGCCTTGCTGACCGATGCGATCTGGCGCGGTGTGCAGGCACCGGCGGCAGCGTGCTCCTTGATCTGCTGATCCGTTACGCCGAAGCAGGAACAGACGAACACGCGGCACACCTCCTGACCTGGGCGAGGGGGACGACTAATCGGTAAGGTCAACCTAACCTTACCCGTCGTCCCCCGCACGCAAAAGCCCCGGGCCCGATACGACTGTGGGGCGCGGATCACATTCGATCCGCGCCCCACATCCGTACTGCCGCCGCTCGGCTCTGCCGCCTACTGGTCGCGGTACATCTCGGCGACCAGGAACGCCAGGTCCAGCGACTGGCTGCGGTTGAGCCGCGGGTCGCAGGCCGTCTCGTAGCGCTGGTGCAGGTCGTCGACGAAGATCTCGTCGCCGCCGCCCACGCACTCCGTGACGTCGTCGCCGGTCAGCTCGACGTGGATGCCGCCCGGGTGCGTACCCAGGCCCTTGTGCACCTCGAAGAAGCCCTTGACCTCGTCGAGCACGTCGTCGAAGCGACGCGTCTTGTGGCCGGAGGCCGCCTCGTAGGTGTTGCCGTGCATCGGGTCGGTCACCCACGCCACGGCCGCGCCGGAGGCGGTGACCTTCTCGACCAGCTCAGGGAGCTTGTCGCGCACCTTGTCGGCGCCCATGCGGACGACGAAGGTCAGCCGGCCGGGCTCGCGGTCCGGGTCGAGCTTGTCGACGTAGCTCAGCGCCTCGTCGACCGTGGTCGTCGGACCGAGCTTCACGCCGATCGGGTTGCGGATCTTCGAGGCGAACTCGATGTGCGCGCCGTCGAGCTGGCGGGTGCGCTCACCGATCCACAGCATGTGGCCCGATACGTCGTACAGGTGGCCCGTACGCGAGTCGACCCGGGTCAGGGCGGTCTCGTAGTCCATCAGCAGCGCTTCGTGCGAGGCGTAGAACTCGACCGTGCGGAACTCCGCGGGGTCGGTCCCGGCCGCCTTCATGAAGTTCAGCGCGTTGTCGATCTCGCGGGCGAGCTGCTCGTAACGCTGCCCGGAGGGCGAGGACTTCACGAAGTCCTGGTTCCAGGCGTGCACCTGGCGCAGGTCCGCGTAACCGCCGGTGGTGAAGGCGCGCACGAGGTTCAGCGTCGAGGCGGACGCGTGGTACATCCGCTTCAGCCGCTCGGGGTCCGGGATCCGGGCCTTCTCGGTGAACTCGAAGCCGTTGACCGAGTCGCCGCGGTAGGTCGGCAGGGTGACGCCGTCGCGGGTCTCGGTGTTCTTGGAGCGCGGCTTGGAGTACTGGCCGGCGATCCGGCCCACCTTCACGACGGGCACGGAGGCGGCGTACGTCAGTACCGCGCCCATCTGGAGAAGGGTCTTGAGCTTGTTTCGGATGTGGTCGGCGGATACGGCGTCGAATGCCTCGGCGCAGTCGCCGCCCTGCAACAGGAACGCCTCGCCCTTGGCGACGGCTCCCAGTCGGGCGCGCAGCTGATCGCACTCGCCCGCGAAGACGAGCGGCGGATACGACTCGAGGTCCGCGATCACATCGCGCAGAGCCTCGGCATCGGGGTACTCGGGCTGCTGCGCCGCGGGAAGGTCTCGCCAGGTGTTGCCACCCTCAGGGGTGGTCTTAGCGTTCACGGTCACCCTGACAACATTACGGGGTCAGCCCGCCAGTCCATTCTCAGGCCCACCAGATGAGACGGCGCTTTCGGCCAGGGCCCGCTCCCCCGCGCTGGGCGCGGCGAGCGCCAGGCCGCGGTGGGTGCGGCGCAGCATGAGGCGGGCCATGAAGGGATGCACCCTGCGTACGACGCCCCAGTAAAGACGCCCTTGCGGGGTGTCGGCCCTGGCCACCGTGCTGAGCGTCACATACCGGTCGTCGACCAGGATGGACGCCCGCGCCGTGACGCCCGCCGTGTCGACGTTCATCAGCAGTTCGCCGCCCTCGCGCGCCACGACCGGGAAGGCGTCCCGCAGAATGCCCGTCCAGCCGTCCGGATCACGGGGCATCCCGGGCAGCAGTTCCATCCGGTAGGCGTCCCGGTAGGCCGGGCGGTCGAGGGCGGTACGGATCAGCCCGGCCCGCTCGGGGATGTCCACGGCGACCGCTCTGCCCCAGTTCAGCCGGTGCAGCAGCCGCACCCACGCCGACCACCGCACGGGGCTCTCCACCGGGCCGGCCGCGACTCGTTCGATGTTGTCGAAGACCTCCTCGACCACCGTGCCGTGGACCGCCTTCACGACCGCCAGCCACAGCAGGAGCCGGCCGCCCCGCAGGTCCTGCTCCAGTACGTGCCGTACGACGCAGCGCCCGGGCCCGAGCGGCTCCACCGTCATCTCGTGGAACCCGTTGTCGGGCGGCGCGAAGGCGAAACGGACCCGGCGGCCCGGTTCGTACGCCGCGACGCTGTAGCGGACCGGGCCGTGGCCGCCGGCGGCCCCCACCGCGAGCGGGCCGTCGAAGCACATGGGCTCCCAGGCCGGCGTGGGAAAGATCGGGTCGTCCGTCGCGGAGAGGCGGTCGAGCAGCGGCCCGACCACCTCCGCGGGGGCCTCGACGGTGCGCTCGTGGACATCGCGGATCTCGCTCATGACGAACCTCCATACGCTGGCGTATGGACAACCATACGGTACCGTACGGTCATGGCACAACGGCAGGACAACAAGGAGAAGAAGGCCCGGCTGAGCGCACAGGACTGGGCGGACGCCGCGCTCACCGCGATCGGTGAGGGCGGACTGGCCGCCGTCGCGGTGGAGCCGCTCGCCGCGCGCCTGGGTACCACCAAGGGCAGCTTCTACTGGCACTTCGCCAACCGGGAGGCGCTCATCGAGGCCGCGCTCGCCCGCTGGGCCGAGACCGCCACCGAGGCCGCCATCACCGAGATCGACACCGAGCCCGGACCGGCCGCCCGCATCCGCCGCCTCTTCATCGAGGCCACCGTGTCGGCGATCGACGACCCGCTGGAGGTCTCCCTGCTGGCCACCGCCTCGCACCCGCAGGTCGCCGCCGCGCTGCGGCGCGTGACCGAGCGCCGGGTCGACTACGTGACCCGGCTCTTCGCCGATCTCGGCTTCCCCGAGCCGGAGGCGCGCCGCCGGGGCCTGCTCGCGTACAGCGTGTACCTCGGGCACAGCCAGCTCGGGCACGCCGCCCCCTCGGTGCTGCCCGAGGGGGACGAGCTGCGGCAGTACCTCGAAGCGGCGCTCGACGCGCTGACGCGTCCTTGATCCGGCACACCGGCGACCGGGTGCCGGGACACGCATGACGCCGGCGTCCGCGTCCGCTAGGGTGCGGAGCATGTTCGCGCAGACGACTCAGACCTGGTGGTGGACCGCTCATCCGGCGGCCCACTGACAATCGCGCGCACACCGCTACGCGAAGGCCGCCCGAGGGGCGGCCTTTGGTGTTTCCCAGGGGCTGTTCCTCTCCACCCGGATCGACCGGATCCCCCCGGAAGGAACACCACCCATGCTCATCAGCACCCTCCTCGACGACACCCGTCCCTTCGCGCTGCTGCGCAGGCGGACACCCGGCCACGACCACGACACCGTCGAGCTGCTGGTCGGCGACGTGCACGAGGCCGCGCGCCTCGCCGACATCCCGGCCGGCGGCGACGGCCTGCCGGTGCTCGCGCTGGTTCCCTTCCGCCAGATCAGGGAGCGCGGGTTCGACGTGCGGGACGATGGGACGCCCCTGAGCGTCCTGGTCGCCCAGGAGGCGTACGCACTGCCGCTCGACGAGACCCTCGCGGGGCTTCCGTCGCACGACGTGCGCGTCGAGGACGGTGCCTTCGACATCGCGGACGAGGAGTACGCCGGGATCGTGCGGCGGGTCGTCGACGACGAGATCGGGCGCGGCGAGGGGGCGAACTTCGTCATCCGCCGCACCTTCGAGGGCCACGTCCCGGGCTTCTCCCGCGCCGACGCGCTGGCGCTCTTCCGGCGGCTGCTCATCGCGGAGCGGGGCGCGTACTGGACCTTCGTCGTGCACACGGGGGAGCGCACGCTGGTCGGCGCGAGCCCCGAGGTGCATGTGCGGATGAGCGGCGGGACGGTCGTCATGAACCCCATCAGCGGCACGTACCGCTACCCCGAGGACGGGCCGAGCGCCGAGGGCCTCCTGGACTTCCTCGACGACGGCAAGGAGAGCGCCGAGCTGTCGATGGTCGTCGACGAGGAGCTCAAGATGATGTGCACGGTGGGCGACATGGGCGGCGTCGTGGTCGGGCCGCGGCTCAAGGAGATGTCCCACCTGGCACACACGGAGTACGAGTTGCGCGGCCGTTCCTCGCTCGACGTGCGCGAGGTGCTGAAGGAGACGATGTTCGCGGCGACCGTCACCGGCTCGCCGGTGCAGAACGCCTGCCGCGTCATCCAGCGGTACGAGCCCGGCGGCCGCGGCTACTACGCGGGCGCGCTGGCCCTCGTCGGCCGCGACACGGGCGGCGCGCAGACCCTCGACTCGCCCATCCTCATCCGCAGCGCCGACATCGCGTCCGACGGCCGGCTGCGGGTGCCGGTCGGCGCGACGCTGGTGCGCGATTCGGACCCGCACAGCGAGGTGGCCGAGACGCACGCGAAGGCGGCCGGGGTGCTCGCGGCGCTGGGCGTGCGGCCCGGCAGGCCGGCGGACGAGGCCGTACGGCCGATGCTGGCGGACGACCCGCGCGTACGGGAGGCGCTGGACTCGCGGCGGGCGCACCTGGCGCCGTTCTGGCTGCGGATGCAGGAGCGGTCGGCGACGCTGACCGGGCACGCGCTGGTGATCGACGCGGAGGACACGTTCACCGCGATGCTCGCGCACCTGCTGCGCTCGTCGGGGCTCGACGTGACCGTACGCCGGTACGACGAGCCTGGCCTGCGGGCGGCCGCGCTCGCGCACGAGGGCCCCGTGGTGCTCGGCCCCGGGCCCGGCGACCCCCGCGACGCGGGCGACGCCAAGATGCGCTTCCTGCGCGCGCTCGCCGCGGACCTGGTGCGCGGGCACCGGTACGGGCTCCTCGGCGTCTGCCTCGGCCACGAGCTGCTGGCGGCCGAACTCGGCCTGGACACCGTGCGCAAGCGGGTGCCGTACCAGGGGGCCCAGACCCGCGTCGACCTCTTCGGGCGCCCGGAGACCGTCGGTTTCTACAACAGCTTCGTCGCCCGCTGCGGCGACGAGGAGGCGGCCGAGCTGGCCGCGCACGGCGTCGAGGTCAGCCGCGACCCAGCCACCGGCGAGGTGCACGCCCTGCGCGGGCCGGGCTTCGCGGGCGTGCAGTTCCACCCGGAGTCGGTGCTGACGCTGCGCGGCACGGCGATCGTCACCGGCCTGCTGGGTCAGCTGGCGCTGGATCGCGCGTCGGCCGAGGGGACCAGTACGTTCTCGCTGCGGCGGCCCGCCGTGTAGTCGAGGACGTTGCCGACCGTCGCCTCGACGATCTGGCCGACGGCGTCGACGGTGTAGTACGCCTGGTGCGAGGTGACCAGCACGTTCGGGAAGGTCATGAGGCGGGCCAGGGTGTCGTCGTCGACGACCTCCAGGGACTTGTCGAGGAAGAAGAGCCCGGCCTCCGCCTCGTACACGTCCAGTCCCACGCCGGTGAAGCGGCCCTGCCGCAGTTCACGGACGAGAGCCGCGGTGTCGACGAGACCGCCGCGGCTGGAGTTCACCAGGATCGCGTCGTCCCGCATGGCCCGCAGCTCGTCGGCGCCGATGAGGTGGTGGGTGGCGGGCATCAGCGGCACGTGCAGGCTGACCAGGTCGGAGTCGGCGAGGAGCTGGTCCTTGCCGACGTACTTCATGCCGAGTTCGACGCAGGCGGGGTTCCGCACGACGTCCCAGCCGAGCAGGTTCATGCCGAAGCCGTGGGCGATGCGGGTGAACGCCTCGCCGATCTTGCCGGTGCCGAGGACGCCGGCCGTACGGCCCCGCATGTCGCGCCCGAGGAGGCCGTCGAGGCGGAAGTCGAAGTCGCGGGTGCGGCCCGCTGCGCGCACGACGCGGCGGTTGACGGCCATCGCGAGGGTCCAGGCGAACTCGGCGACGGAGTACGGCGAGTAGTACGAGACCCGGGCGACGGTCAGGCCGAGCTGCCCGGCGACGTCCAGGTCGATGTTGTTGAAGCCGGTGGAGCGCTGGGCGATCATCCGCGTCCCGCCGGCCGCCAGGGCCCGCAGGACGCGCGTGCCGAGGTCGGCGTTGACGCTGGTGCTGATGATCTCGTGTCCCGCGGCGATGGGAGCGGTGTCCTCGGTGAGGAAGACGTCCAGGCAGCGGACGTCGTGGTGGCCGGCGAAGGCGCTCTCCAGGAGCGGCTTCTCGTCGGACTGCACGCCGAATGCCAGGATTTCCACGACTTCTCCCGTGCGGTGGGGAATGCGAGGACATGAGCCGCCGTACAGCGCGAATATACGGCCCATGCCCCCGCCCCGCTCAGCCCCGCTCAGCCGAAGAAGACCCCGACCTCGGCATAGAGGGCCGGGTCGACCGTCTTCAGCCGCGCCGTCGCCTCCGCCATCGGCACCCGCACGATGTCCGTCCCCCGCAGCGCGACCATCGTGCCGAAATCGCCGTCCCGCACGGCCTCGATGGCGTGCAGGCCGAACCGCGTCGCCAGCCACCGGTCGAAGGCACTGGGTGTACCGCCGCGCTGCACATGCCCGAGGACGGTGGTGCGGGCCTCCTTCCCCGTCCGCTTCTCGATCTCCTTGGCCAGCCATTCGCCGACCCCGGACAGCCGTACGTGCCCGAACGAGTCGAGGGTCCCGTCCTTGAGGACCATCTCGCCGTCCTGGGGCATCGCCCCCTCGGCGACGACGACGATGGGCGCGTACGACGCCTTGAAGCGGGAGGTGATCCAGCCGCAGACCCGCTCGACGTCGAAGCGCTGCTCGGGGATGAGGATGACGTTCGCGCCGCCCGCCAGGCCCGAGTGCAGGGCGATCCAGCCCGCGTGCCGGCCCATGACCTCCACGACGAGGACACGCATGTGCGACTCGGCGGTGGTGTGGAGGCGGTCGATCGCCTCGGTCGCGATGCCGACGGCGGTGTTGAAGCCGAAGGTGTAGTCGGTGGCGGACAGGTCGTTGTCGATGGTCTTGGGTACGCCGACGCATTTGACGCCGTACTCGTCGGACAGCCGGGCGGCCACGCCCAGCGTGTCCTCGCCGCCTATCACGACGAGCGCGTCGACCTCGTGCTTCGCCAGGTTCTCCTTGACCCGGCGGATGCCGTCCTCCGCCTGGAGCGGGTTGGTGCGCGAGGAGCCGAGGATGGTGCCGCCACGCGGCAGGATGCCGCGCACGGACGGGATGCCGAGGCGTACCGTGTCGCCTTCCAGCGGGCCTCGCCACCCGTCCCGGAAGCCGGTGAAGTCGTAGCCGTACTCCTGGACGCCCTTGCGGACGACCGCGCGGATGACCGCGTTGAGCCCGGGGCAGTCGCCTCCCCCGGTCAGTACTCCGACCCGCATGTTGATGTCCCTTCGCCACAGACAGCAGTGCCGTGTGGCGCCACGCTAGTGGTGACCCAGGTCACAGCGACATGGGGCGTCGGGGCGTGCGGGGGGGCGTACTAGGCGTCGTCGAGGCCGCGTTCGATCGCGTAGCGGACGAGCTCCACGCGGTTGTGCAGCTGGAGCTTGCCGAGGGTGTTCTGCACGTGGTTCTGCACCGTCCGGTGGGAGATCACCAGGCGCTCGGCGATCTGCTTGTACGACAGCCCCTTCGCGACCAGCCGCAGCACCTCGGTCTCGCGGTCGGTGAGCTGCGGCGCCTTCGGCTCGTTCGACGAGGCGGCGGGCGCCGGGCCGGAGGCCAGCCGGCGGTACTCGCCGAGGACCAGGCCGGCCAGTCCCGGGGTGAAGACGGGGTCACCGGCGGCCGTGCGCCGTACCGCGTCGATCAGCTCCTCGGGCCCCGCGGACTTCAGCAGGTAGCCCGTCGCACCGGACTTCACCGCTTCCAGTACGTCGGCGTGCTCGCCGCTCGCGGAGAGCACGAGGACCCGCAGAGCCGGGTCCGCGCCGACGAGTTCCTTGCAGACCTGGACGCCGGGCAGGCCGGGGAGATTCAGGTCGAGGACGAGGACCTGCGGGCTCACCGCCTGGGCGCGGCGGACCGCCTGCGGCCCGTCACCCGCCGTCGCCACCACGTCGAACCCCGCCGCGGCGAGGTCGCGGGCCACCGCGTCCCGCCACATCGGGTGGTCGTCGACGACCATCACCCTGATCGTCCGCTGTACGTCGCTCATCGCGCCTGTCCTGCCTTCCCCCGTGGAACCTTCAGTTCTACTTCAGTGCCCTGTCCCGGAACCGAGATCAGCTCGGCGGTGCCGCCGATGTCCCGCAGCCGCCCGCGGATCGACAGGGCGACGCCGAGGCGCCCCTCCCCCTCGGCCTGCGCCAGCCTGCCCTCGGGGATGCCGGGACCGTCGTCCCGTACCGTCACGATCACTTCCTCCGGCCACTCCTCGACCAGGATCCAGGCCTGGGCGCCCTCGCCCGCGTGCCTGCGCACATTGTCCAGTGCGGCACTGACAGCCGCCGCGAGCTCCATGGCCGCCGCCGGTGCCAGCAGGACCGGGGCGCCGGGCTCGGCGAAGCTGACCTTCGACCCGGCGTGCGGGGCGAGCAGGGAGCGCAGGTCGCACACGCCCGCGCCCGGCCCGCCGCCGTCGCCGTCGTCCTCGTCGTCCGCGTCGACCGTACGGACGACCGCCCCCAGCGCCGCGTCCTGCGAGACCCGCGTCGAAGGCACCAGGCCGCTGGAGACCAGGGTGCGCAGGGCGACCTCCTGCTCCCCCGCCATCCGGCCCAGCTCCGCCGCCTCGCCGCCGAGCGCGGTGCCGCGCCGCTGCACCATGGCCAGCACCTGGAGCACGCTGTCGTGGATGTCGCGGGCCAGGCGCTCGCGCTCGCGGGTGGCGGCCTCGATCTCCAGCGCGCGGGCGAGGGTGCGCTCGGAGGCGCGGGCGACCTCGACGACGTAACCGATCGCGATGGAGGCGACCCACACCAGCAGCACGTTGTGGAAGGTGTCGCGGCTCGGCTCGCCGCGCTCGACGATGTTGGCGGCGGCCACGAAGGAGGAGGCGAAGGCCGCCCAGCGCCAGCCGCCCTTGATGGCGAACGCGAGGACGGAGCCGGCGGTCCATATCGACGGCAGGGTGGGGCCGTCGATCTGCTGCGCCTGGAAGTCGGCGAGCGGGGTGAGCAGGATGCCGGTCAGGGCGAGGGCGAGGTCGGCGACGAGGAAACGCTTGGTGCAGCTCGCCGCGTTCGCCACCTTGGGGAGCGTGGCGAGGGTCCACACCGACATCACCGCGAGGAAGACGACGGCCACCGCCGGGCGCTCGAACTTCTCCCGTGTGAACACGAAGAGGAGCACCGCGTACGCCATCGTCATGACGCGGTAGCCGGTCAGCGCACGCCACAGCGGCTGCTCGACCGACATGCGCACGACCTGCTCGCGCTGAGCCCTGGCCATCATCCCCACCCCTGGACGGACGCTGTTACGCGCCGGACCGTTCCGCCTTCTCGGCCTTCTCCAGCTCGGCCTTCTCGGCCTTCGCGGCCTTCTCCGCGTCGGCGATCCGGCGCTTCGCCGCCGTCGCGTAGATGTCGACGTACTCCTGGCCGGAGAGCTTCATGATCTCGTACATGACCTCGTCGGTCACCGAGCGCAGGATGAACCGGTCGCCGTCCATGCCGTGGTAGCGGCTGAAGTCCAGCGGCTTGCCGATCCTGATCCCCGGACGCATCAGCTTGGGCACGACCTTGCCGGGCGGCTGGATCTTCTCGGTGTCGATCATGGCGACCGGGATCACGGGCGCGCCGGTGGCGAGCGCCACGCGCGCGAGGCCGCCCGGCTTGCCCCGGTAGAGGCGGCCGTCCGGCGAGCGGGTGCCCTCCGGGTAGATGCCGAAGAGGCCGCCGCCCTTGATGACGTCGATTCCGGCCTTGATCGCCGCCTCGCCGGCGCCGCGCGCGCCCGAGCGGTCGACGGGGAGCTGGCCGACGCCCTTGAAGAAGGCGGCGGTGAGCCGGCCCTTCACACCGGGCGAGGTGAAGTACTCCGCCTTCGCGATGAAGGTGACCTTCCGGTCGAGCACCGCGGGCAGGAAGAAGGAGTCCGAGAAGGACAGGTGGTTGCTCGCCAGGATCGCGGGACCCTCGGCGGGAATGTTCTCGAGGCCCTCCACCCAGGGTCTGAAGGCGACCTTCAGTGATCCTCCGATGGAGAACTTCATTGCGCCGTAGATCAACCGAGTGCCTTCCC
This sequence comes from Streptomyces chryseus, assembly GCF_014650755.1. Classification (GTDB taxonomy): domain Bacteria; phylum Actinomycetota; class Actinomycetes; order Streptomycetales; family Streptomycetaceae; genus Streptomyces; species Streptomyces chryseus. Next base: position 415,404 of record NZ_BMVO01000001.1, read on the forward strand.
TTGTCTGTCGAACAGACCATAACCCGTGCCGGGCCTGGCCCCATGCCGACAAGGAGGCCCGGCGGACCTGGTCGGTGTCGGTCCGGTCGCGTACGGTGAAGGGCATCTTGCGACACCCTCCGCACACTCCACGACCCACACTCATGAACAGGAGACCCCGGTGCCGGTCCTTCCTGGAGCCGAGCCGTTCCGCCACGAGGGCGGAGAGGTCGGCGTCCTCCTCTGCCACGGCTTCACCGGTTCCCCGCAGTCGCTGCGCCCCTGGGCGGACCACCTCGTCGAGCGCGGCCTGACTGTCTCCCTGCCGCTGCTGCCCGGGCACGGCACCCGCTGGGAGGACATGCAGCTCACGGGCTGGCAGGACTGGTACGCGGAGGTCGACCGCGAGCTGCGCGCCCTGCGTGAGCGGTGCGCGCAGGTGTTCGTCTTCGGGCTCTCGATGGGCGGCGCTCTGACACTGCGCCTGGCCGCGAAGCACGGGGACGCGATCACGGGGATCGTCCTGGTCAACCCGGCGAACAAGGTGCACGGCCTGTCGGCGTACGCGCTGCCGGTCGCCCGTCATCTCGTCCGTACGACGAAGGGGCTGCGCAGCGACATCGCGAAGGCGGGCTCCGAGGAGGTCGGCTACGACCGGGTGCCGCTGCACGCGGCGCACTCCGTGCGGAACTTCTTCCGGCTCGTCGACGGGGAGCTGCCCCAGGTGACGCAGCCGATGCTGCTGCTGCACAGCCCGCAGGACCATGTGGTGCCGGCGGCCGACTCGGCCCGCATCCTCAGCCGGGTGTCGTCCACGGACGTCACCGAGATCCTGCTGGAACAGAGCTACCACGTCGCGACGTTGGACCATGACGCGGAGCGGATCTTCGACGAGAGTTGTGCGTTCATCGGGCGCCTCGCTCCTAGTGTCGGGAAGAAGGGGAGCACCACCGGTGGCTGAGCACGACGCGGAGCCCGCGGGCCGCGAGGAGGAGCGGGAGCCGGACCGGACGGCGGCGGACGCGGCCGCCGCGGCGGCGGGGACGCCCGCCGACAAGCCCGTCGACGAGGACGCGGCGTGGGCCGCGATCGTCGCGGGGTACGGCGCGGAACCGCCGGACCCGCCGGGCGCCAAGCCGTTCAAGTCGATCGAGGACCTTTACCTGCCGGACGACGAGCGCAACACCGCCGGCGGCGGCCGGCCGGGGAAGGCGCCGAAGAAGGACGCCGAGGCGGCGGCCGGGCAGGACGAGCCGGACCCGGACGCGGCCCCGGACCGGGACAGACCCCTCGGCAGCTCCGTCGTGTTCGCGCCCGGTGTCGCCGGACCGCGCGACTACGCGCTGGACGAGCCGGGCGAGGAGGACCCCGACGAGAGCGACGACGGCGACGAGGGCCACTTCGTCCCGCCGGAGCCGCCTCCGCTGCCGCCCGCCGACACCACGGCGCGGTTCGCCTGGCTCGCGGTCGTGGGCGGCCCGGTGCTGCTGCTCGTCGCGGTGCTGCTGCAGTGGGACATGACGTGGTGGCTGACGACGCTCGGCATCGGCGGCTTCCTGGGCGGTTTCGCAACCTTGGTGGGGCGCATGGCGCACGGCGACGACGAGGACGACGACCCGGGCCGCGGCGCGGTCGTCTAGTTCCGCTGCTTCACGAAGGCCTCGCCTCCCGGACGGGCCCGCCCCCGACGGGGCCGGGCCCCGGGGCGCGGGGCCCGGTCGTTCACGACGCGGGGACGCGCAGCGCCGCCAGTACCGGCAGGTGGTCGGTGGCCGCGCGCAGGTCCGCGTCCGGGAGGCCCAACGGGACCCCGCAGCCCAGGACTTCGATCCCCGGCGTGGCGAAGAGGGCGTCGATGCGCTGGTGCGGGCGGTCCGGGGTCGAGGTGTACTCGCCGCCCCACGGCTTCACCGCCCAGCAGTCCTGGAGTTCCCCCGCCAGCCGCCGGAACGTCCGGCCGTCCGGCCGTTCGTTCAGGTCGCCGCCGGCCACCGCGTGCGGCACGTCCATCTCCTTCAGGCGGTCCAGGAGCATTCCGCCCTGCGCGTAGCGCTCCTCGCGCCGGAGGCTGAGGTGACAGCTCAGTACGCCGAGCCGGGCGCCCCCGATCCGCACCACCGCCGTCGCGAACCCCCGCTGGTGCAGCCCCGGCGTACGCGGCAGCAGCACGTCCTGCGTACGCTCCACCGTCACCCGCAGCGAGCACAGCAGCATCGGGCCCGAAGCGGTCGCCCCGCCGCCGAGGGTGACCAGGCCGCTGTGGGCGGCGAGCCACGCCGCGTGCTTGCGCCAGCGGAAGAACCGGGGCGCCTCCTGCACGAGGACGAGGTCGGGCTCGCAGGCGCCGATGACCCGGGCCAGTGCCTCGCGGTCGTCGCGCATCGAGCGGATGTTGTAGCTGAGGACGCGGATCACCGCCGAACCGTCAGGCTCGGTACGGGACTCGGGCAGCGTGCTCGTCGTACTCGTCGCCATGCCGATCAAGATACGGAAAGGCCCGCCGCGCCCCAAGGGGGCACGGCGGGCGCATCCGCGCGTACGCGAGCCGGTCCGTCAGCCCTGGCGGGCGAGGTCGGCCGCGCCGACCAGGCCGGCCTTGCCGCCGAGCTGGGCGGCGAGCACCTGCGCGTGCGGGCGCCACTGGCCGCCGATCAGCCAGCGCCGGAAGGACTTGCGGATCGGGCCGAGGACCAGCTCGCCCTCGTCCGAGACGCCGCCGCCGACGATGAACGCCGACGGGTCGAAGAGGGACGCCAGGTCGGCCAGGCCCGCGCCCGCCCAGCGGGCCAGCTCGCGGAAGGAGTCGACGGCCACCGGACAGCCCTGCCGTGCGGCGGCGCTGATGTGCTTGCCCTCGATGCCCGCGACCGTGCCGTCGCCGAGGGCGAGAAGGATGCCGGCGTTCTCGGGGGTGGCGTTGGCGCGCTGCTTCGCGTAGCGGACGAGGGCCCGCCCGGACGCGTACTGCTCCCAGCAGCCCTGGCTTCCGCACCCGCACAGCAGCCCGTCCGGGACGACCCGGATGTGGCCGAACTCGGCGGCCACGCCGAAGCGTCCGCGGCGCAGCTTGTTGCCGATGATGATGCCGCCGCCGAGGCCGGTGCCGAGGGTGATGCAGATGACGTCCTCGTGGCCCTTGCCCGCTCCGAACCTGTACTCGCCCCAGGCGGCGGCGTTCGCGTCGTTCTCCACGACGACGGGCAGTCCGACGCGCTGCTCGACCTTGTCCTTCAGCGGCTCGTGCCGCCAGTGGATGTTGGGCGCGAACAGGACGGTGGCGCGCTTGTCGTCGACGTACCCGGCGGCGCCGATGCCGACCGCCTCGATCTGATGGCCCTTGCCGGCCTCGGAGACGGCCGCACAGATCGCGTCGACGATGCCTTCGGCGGTCGGCGGCGTCGGCACCTTGTGCGTGTCGAGAATGGTGCCCTCTTCGTCGACCACGCCTGCCGCGATCTTCGTGCCGCCGATGTCGACGCCGATGGTGAGTCCCATGTGTCCCTCAGTATTCGGTCGAGCCCCGCTAGGGCCAACCGTACCCGAGGAGCAGCTCAGTCCAGGTCGATGTGCGTGCTCGGGGAAGGGCCTTCGGGGCCCTCGTCCCCGTCGCCGGCGCGCTCGGCACGGTCCGCCGGCCGCGCGGGGCCGCGGGTCCAGCGGCCCTCCTGGCCCTGGACGGCCGAGCGGTAGGCGGCCAGCAGTTCGTTGCCGGCCGCTGCCAGGTGGTCGAAGACCTCCGGATTGCGCTCGATGACCGGCTCCACGGCGGACTTCGCCTGGTTGATGAGCTGACCGACCGTGCCCTGCGCGGCCATGCCGGGCAGCACCGACTGGAACGAGGCGACCTTGTCGGCCACGGCGTCGACGAGCTTGCGCAGCTCCTCGGCCGCCGACCCCGGCTGCGCCCCGCCGCTCTCGGCGCGACGGCGGGCCTTCTCGGCGGCGAGGTCCTCGGCGCACGCCTTCGCCCACGCGTCGGCTTCGGGGGCCTCGGCGGGCTCGGGGGAGGGACGCTCCGTGGCATCGCTCATGGCGGACTCCTGCGACTGGGCGGCGGTCGTACGGTGCGTACGCCTCGTACCACCGACGTTACCCGAACGGCGGCGGCCCGTTCACGTGGTCTTCGGCCACAGCCCGGGGTCCGGCGTGAAGCGCACCTTCAGTACGCCGCCGGTCAGGCCCGCGCCCGAGACGTCACAGCGGCGCAGGGCCGAGGGCAGGGGCAGGATCCGGCGGAACGGGCCCGCGTCGAGCACGAGTTCGTCGCCGCGGCGGACCAGCCCGAGCTCCTCCTTCACGGCTCCCGGCAGCGGCAGGTGCCAGACGAGGAAGCCGTCCTGGGCGATCCGGTCCTCCACGCGCCGGGGGTCCGCCGTGTCCGCGCGGACCGGCCCGACCGCCAGCGCCCCGTCCGCGCCCAGCGCGTCGAGGTCGCCCGGGCCGCGCGGGTCGCCGCCGAGGTGGCGCACCTCGCGGACCGGCGCCGCCGGGCGCCCCGCGCCGTACTCCTCGGTCCACTCGGCCAGGCACTTGTGCTGCTGGGCGGCGAGCGTCGCGAGCCAGGTGTCCGGGGAGTCCCGGGGCAGGATCCGGTTCGCCGTCACCGATTCGACGTCCAGGCCGAACAGGGCGAGTCCGGTACGGGCGGTGCGCAGCGCGTCGGCGGCGGCGGGTCCCGGCTCGGCGACCAGCCGGACGCTCGTGCCGGGGTCGGCGAGCAGCGCCTCGACGGCGGCCAGTTCGCCGTCCCGGCGCGCGGCAGTCTCGTACAGCCACTGGGCGGGCATCGGGACGCCGGCGAGCTGGGCGAGCATGGGCCGCAGCGCGCGGGCCGCCTGGCGCTCGGGCGGCAGCAGCCGTCGCAGGTAGCGGCGCAGCTGCTCGGGGAGGGCGAGGGCGGCGAGCGCGGCGTGCAGCGGCGGCAGGTCCACGACCACGAGGTCGTACGCCTCGGCCGTGCCGCGCGCCTCGCCGCACGCCCGCAGGGCGCGGAGCAGGGCGAACTGTTCGCTGCCCGGCAGCTCGGTCAGTTCCTCGGCGGCGAGACGGTTCGCGCCGAGCAGGTCCAGCGCGGAGCCCGCGCTCTCCTGGAGGGCGAGGAGTTCCGCGCGGAAGTGGGCGCCGGAGTCGGTCCTCGCCGCCCACAGGCCCGGCGCGGCCTCGGCCGGCTCGGCGCCGGTGGTGGTGCCCAGGGCCGCGCCCAGGGTGTCCGCCGGGTCGGTGGACAGGACCAGCACCCGGTGGCCGGTGCGCGCCGCCGCCAGGGCGGTCGCCGCGGCGACGGTGGTGCGGCCCGCGCCGCCGGGGCCGGTGACGAGGACCGTACGCATCAGGGCATCAGGCCTTCGGGGTGCTCTCGACGCGCTTCTTGAGACCGGCCAGGGCCCGGTCGATGATGACCTTCTCGGCCTTGCGCTTGATCATGCCGAGCATCGGGATCTTGACGTCGACGGTCAGCCGGTAGGTGACCTCGGTACGGTCGCCGCCGCCGGCCGGGGCCAGGCTGTACGAGCCGTCGAGGGAGCGCAGCATCTGGGACTTGACCAGCGTCCAGCTGACCTCGTGGTCGCCGGTCCAGGTGTACGCGAGGGTGTGGTCGTCCTTGATCGCGCCGGCGTCGAGCAGCAGCCGTACCTGCTCCGCGCGGCCCTTGGCGTCGGTGGCCAGGACCTCGGCCTCCTTCACCTCGCCGGTCCACTCCGGGTAGCGGGCGAAGTCGGCGATCACGGCCATCACGTCGGCCGGCGCCGCCTCGATCGTGATGCTCGAGCTGGTGTGTTCGGCCATCGCTGTGGCTCCTCCAGTGCGGTTCCGGTCAGGGGGCACGTGCTCACGGGGTGTGCTCGGGGGCACGTACCGCGTGAAGGCTACCGCGACCGGTCGGGCCGCACTTCACCGCTCCGGGCTCACCACTCCATGACCCACGGGCGGCCGGAGGACGCGAAGTGACCGACGTTGACGCACTCCGTGGCGCCGACGCGCATGCGCTGTACCTGCGGCTGGTGGACGTGGCCGAAGAGGGCGTAGCGGGGGCGGGTCCTGCGGATCGCCGCGAGGAGCGCCCGGCTGCCGCGCTCGAACCGGCGCGCGACGGTGTCGTACACCAGCTCGGGGACCTCGGGCGGGATGTGGGAGCACAGCACGTCCACCTCGCCGAGCGCCTCGACCTTGGCGGCGTACTCCTCGTCGTCGATCTCGTAGGGGGTGCGCATCGGCGTCCTGAGCCCGCCGCCGACGAAGCCGAAGACACGGCCGCCGATCTCGACGCGCTCGCCGTCCAGGACGGTGGTGCCGGGCCCGGCGTACTCGGACCACAGCGTGGGCATGTCGACGTTGCCGTAGGTGGCGTACGTCGGGGTGGGGAACGCCGCGAAGAGTTCGGCGTACTGCGCCCGCACGGCCTTCTCGGTGACGGCCGCGCGGTCCACGCCGGCCCACAGTCGGCGGCCGAGTTCGCGGGCCTCCTCGAAGCGGCGGGCGGTGCGCAGCTCGACGATCAGGTCCGCGTTCTCCGTGCCGAAGAGGTCGGGGAAGATACCGCGGGAGTGATCGGCGTAGTCGAGGAAGAGCACCAGGTCGCCGAGGCACACGAGCGCGTCGGCGCCGTCCCCCGCCCTGGCCAGATCCCTGGCGTTCCCGTGTACGTCGCTGACCACATGCACTCGCATGACGATCACCCTAGGACGCCCGCCCCTCGCCTGAGTAGAGGGGGCCGGACCTGCGGTTACTACCGGGTTTCCGCGTAGTTGGACTAGTCTGCCCGGAGCACCGCCACGGCGTGTGACGCAGCGAACATCTGGCCGGAACCCCCTATCGGGAACCGTCTACTGATGGGTAACGTCCGGGCAGTCCAACCGTGCTCACCCCACTGAGCACCTGCCCGGTCTTGGACCGGAACCGACGCGCACATTGACGTGGCGCCGGCGCCCGATGAGGAGCAGCAGTCTTGCGCGAGTTCAGCCTTCCGGCCCTGTACGAGGTCCCCTCGGACGGCAACCTGACCGATCTCATCCGCCGCAACGCCACGCAGCATCCCGATGTGGCCGTCATGAGCCGCAAGGTCGCGGGCGTCTGGACCGATGTCAGTGCCACCGAGTTCCTCGCCGAGGTCCGCGCCGCCGCCAAGGGCCTGATCGCCGCGGGCGTCCAGCCCGGCGACCGCGTCGCCCTGATGTCCCGCACCCGCTACGAGTGGGTGCAGATGGACTTCGCGATCTGGACCGCGGGCGCGGTGACCGTGCCGGTGTACGAGACCAGCTCCGCCGAGCAGGTGCAGTGGATACTGGGCGATTCCGGCGCGGTCGCCGTGATCGTCGAGAGCGACGGGCACGCCGCCGCCGTCGAGTCCGTACGCGACCGGCTGCCCGCCCTGAAGCACGTCTGGCAGATCGACCGGGACGGCGTGGAGCGGCTGCGCGCCTCGGGAGCCGAGGTCGGCGACGAGACGGTCGACGAGCGCAGCACGAGCGCGAAGGCCGACGACCCGGCGACGATCGTCTACACCTCCGGCACCACCGGCCGCCCCAAGGGCTGCGTGCTGAGCCACCGCAGCTTCTTCGCGGAGTGCGGCAACGCGGTGGAGCGCCTGAAGCCGCTGTTCCGTACGGGCGAGTGTTCGGTGCTGCTGTTCCTGCCGGCCGCGCACGTCTTCGGCCGGCTGGTCGAGGTGGCGTCGGTCATGGCGCCGATCAAGCTGGGCTGCGTACCGGACATCAAGAACCTCACCGACGAGCTGGCCTCCTTCCGGCCGACGCTGATCCTCGGTGTGCCGCGTGTCTTCGAGAAGGTCTACAACTCGGCGCGCGCCAAGGCGCAGGCGGACGGCAAGGGCAAGATCTTCGACAAGGCCGCGGACACCGCGATCGCGTACAGCCGGGCGATCGGCACCCCGCAGGGCCCGTCCCTCGGCCTCAAGCTGAAGCACAAGCTGTTCGACAAGCTGGTCTACAGCAAGCTGCGCGCGGTGCTCGGCGGCCGCGGCGAGTACGCGATCTCCGGCGGCGCCCCGCTCGGCGAGCGCCTGGGCCACTTCTTCCGGGGCATCGGTTTCACGGTCCTGGAGGGCTACGGCCTGACCGAGTCGTGCGCCGCGACCGCCTTCAACCCGTGGGACCGGCAGAAGATCGGCACGGTCGGCCAGCCGCTGCCCGGCTCGGTCGTGCGGATCGCGGACGACGGCGAGGTGCTGCTGCACGGCGAGCACCTGTTCTCGGGGTACTGGAACAACGAGGCGGCCACCGCCGAGGCGCTCACCGACGGCTGGTTCCACACCGGCGACATCGGCACCCTCGACGAGGACGGCTACCTCGCCATCACCGGCCGCAAGAAGGAGATCATCGTCACGGCCGGCGGCAAGAACGTCGCCCCCGCCGTGATCGAGGACCGCATCCGGGCGCACGCGCTGGTCGCCGAGTGCATGGTGGTGGGCGACGGGCGTCCGTTCGTCGGCGCGCTGGTCACCCTCGACGAGGAGTTCCTGGGCCGCTGGGCCGCCGAGAACGGCAAGCCCGCCGGTTCGACCGCGGCGTCGCTGCGCGACGACGCCGAGCTGCTGGCGGTCGTCCAGCAGGCGGTGAACGACGGCAACGCGGCGGTGTCGAAGGCCGAGTCGGTGCGCAAGTTCCGTGTGCTGCCGGCGCAGTTCACCGAGGAGGCCGGTCACATCACGCCCTCGCTGAAGCTCAAGCGCAACGTCGTGGCGAAGGACTTCGCGGACGACATCGAGGCCCTCTACCGAGGCTGAGCCTCCCCGTACGCGCCGGCGGCCCCCCGGAAGCGGCGAATTCCAGGGGTCGTTGCAACACAGGTGATCAACTGGCTGTGGCCAGGAGCTTAGCGAGGCGCTCGGCTGGGGTTTCCCAGCCGAGCGTTTTGCGTGGGCGGCTGTTGAGTTCTGCCGCGACGGCCGCCAGGTCGTCGGGGGTGTGGGCTGCCAGGTCGGTTCCCTTGGGGAAGTACTGCCGCAGCAAGCCGTTCGTGTTCTCGTTCGATCCGCGCTGCCAGGGGCTGGCTGGATCGCAGAAGAAGATGGGAATGTCCGTGGCGACGGTGAACGAGCGGTGGGCGGACATCTCCGAGCCCTGGTCCCAGGTCAGGGACCGCCAGAGGTGGCGCGGGAGGGACTGAACGGTCGTGGCGAGCGCGTCGCGGGTGGCGATGGCGGTGTGACCGGCGGGCAGGTGGACGAGCATCAGGTAGCGGGTGGAGCGTTCGACCAGCGTGCCGATGGCGGACTTGCCGTTCTTGCCGATGATCAAGTCGCCCTCCCAGTGGCCCGGAACGGCCCTGTCGGCTGCCTCGGCGGGCCGCTCACTGATCATGACCATGTTCTTGATCGGACCCGGGAGACGCTTGTAGGCGTGGCGGTGCGGGCGTCGCGCAGCCCGGCCGGTACGCAGCGGTCGGGTCAGTTCCCGGCGGAGTTCTCCGCGGCCCTAGCGTAGAGAGCCTGGTAGATCGTCTCGTGGACCACGTGCATCTCCGGGCGGTCGGGAAAGGCGGCCCGCAGAGCCTGGCAGATCTGCTCCGGGCTCCACCTCCTTGTGAGGCGATCCTGGATGAAGTCCCGCAGCTCGGAACACTGGCCGATCTTCCCGACCTTCGGGCGAGCGCGTCTGTTCCGAGCCCGGACGTCGGCCTGGAAGGGCTGGTAGAAGAAACCGCCCCTGGGCATCGGCCGGCGGTTGCGGCGTATCTCGCGGCTGACGGTCGAAGGGCTGCGGCCCAGTTCGGCCGCGATCTGCCGGACGGACGCCTTCTCACGCAGCCGGTCAGCGATGTGCATGCGTTCGTCCTCGCGCAGGTACCGCGACGTTCGGAGAGCCGATTCCCCCTGATCAACCACCCCTCCGGGGAGCGGGTAGATCGGGGGGACCGGCTTTCGCCCCCGGTCCGGCGAGTGATGCCCGTTGCGCCATCTCTTGCCGGTCCGCAGGTTGATGCCGACGATGCGGGCCGCTTCCCGGGTGCTGTAACCCTGCTCCATGAGCTGGAAGTATGCGGCCCGCTCGGCGACCAACCTGCGGGGCCCCCGCTGTGTCCGGTCCTGACGAATCTCGAAGTCCATCGCACCCCTTGAGCTGGGGTGTTGCAAGGACCACTAGAACCGAAGAGCATCCGGGGGGGGCCGCCGCGCGTTCCCGTGGGCGCGCGCGGGCGTCAGAGCAGCGTCTTGAGCTTCTCCGCCAGCAGGTCCCAGCGCCACTTCTCCTCGACCCACTGCCGGCCTCGCTCCCCCATCCGGCGCCGCAGCTCCGGGTCCTGGAGCAGCGTGACGATCCGGTCGGCCGACGCGTCGGCGGCGACCGCGGCGGGGGCGCCGCGCACCACCCACCCGCTCTCCCCGTCGAGCACGGCGTCGGGCGCTCCGCCCGAGTCGCCCGCCACGACCGGCAGTCCGGTCGCCGACGCCTCCAGGTAGACGATGCCGAGCCCCTCGACGTCGAGGCCGCCCCGGCGCGTACGGCACGGCATCGCGAAGACGTCACCCGCGCCGAAGTGCGCCGGAAGCTCCGCCCAGGGCACGGGTCCGGTGAAGCGCACGGAGTCCGCGACGCCCGTCTCGGCGGCCAGCTTCCTCAGCTCCCCCGCGTACGGTCCGCCGCCGACGACCAGCAGCACCGCGTCCGGCACCTCGCGCAGGACGCGGGGCATGGCCAGGATCAGCGTGTCCTGGCCCTTGCGGGGCACCAGGCGGGACACGCACACCACCACGGGCCGGTCCGCGAGCCCGAGCCGCTCGCGCACGGCGTCGCCGCCGGAGCCGGGGTGGAAGGTCTTCTCGTCGACGCCGGGCGGCAGTTGGACCATGCGTGCGGCGGCCCGCGGGGTGAGCGCGGCCGCGATGCGCGAGCGGGTGTACTCACCGAGATAGGTGATCGTGTCCGTGCCCTCGCCGATCCTGCGCAGCAGCTGCCGGGAGGCGGGGAGCTGGGCCCAGCCCGCCTCGTGGCCGTGCGTGGTGGCGACGATCCGCCGCGCTCCCGCCGCGCGCAGCGCGGGGGCCATCAGCCCGAGCGGCGCGGCCGCCCCGAACCACACGGAGGCGCAGCCGTGTTCGCGCAGCAGCGCGGTGGCCCGCCGGGTGACGCGCGGTGTCGGCAGCAGCATCGTCGTCGGGTCGCGTACGACGGTGAACGGCTGCTCGGCGTCGAAGGCGGCGGTGGCCTCGGCGCCCTCGCTGCCGCGCTTCCAGGTGGAGGCGTAGACGACGACCCGCTCGGGGTCCAGGCGCAGCGCCATGTTGTGCAGGAACGCCTGGATGCCGCCGGGGCGGGGCGGGAAGTCATTGGTCACGATCAAGGTCTTGTCCATCGCCGCCGACAGTACCCAACGGCCCAGCTCCTTGGCTCGCACGGCCGGGCCCTGCATCATGTCTCCCTCAGCCATGCAGGAAACGGACGAGGGTGGTCATGACGGTCACAGGCCGTACAAACCTCATCGCGGTGTGGGCGCTCACCCGGGCCGTGCTGCTGCTGTGCGTCTTCAAGGTGCTCGCCGTGCCCGGCCCCGACGTCACGAGCGACGTCTCGGTGATCTACCAGGGCTGGTACGAGATCCTGCGCACCGGCACCTTCCCCCTCGACGACATCACCTGGCAGTACCCGCCCGCCGCCGCCCTCGCGGTCCTCTCCCCCGCCCTGCTCCCCTTCCTGGGGTACGCGGCGGCCTTCTTCGTCCTGGCCTGCCTCGCCGACGCCCTGGTCACGGGCCTGCTGCTGTACGCCGGACAGCGCCCCGGCAAGCGGCTCGCGGGCGCGTGGGTGTGGGTGGCGGGGGTGCCGCTGCTGGGGCCGACGGCCTACGCCCGTTACGACGTGATGGTCACCGCCGTCGCGGTGGCGGCCCTGCTGGCGGGGGCGCGCCGCCCGCGTGTCCTGGGGGCGCTCGCGGCCTTCGGTGCGCTCCTGAAGGTGTGGCCGGTGCTGCTGCTCGCCGGCACCGCACGCGGGCACGCGACCCGCGCCGCGTGGACGGCGGCGGGCGTGGCCGGGGGCGCTCTCGTGGTGGCGCTCTGCGCCACGATGCCCGGGGCGCTCGCCTTCCTCACCTTCCAGCGCGACCGGGGCACCGAGGTCGAGTCGCTCGGCGCTCTCGTCTTCCACGCGGCCCGGCACTTCGGGTGGCGGGGCGAGGTGCTGCTGAACTACGGCTCGGTGGAGTTCGTCGGCCCGTACGTACCGCTGGTCAGCACGGCGGCGATGGGCCTGACGGCCGTCGCCTTCGGGTGGCTGCTGGTGTGGCGGGTGCGGGCCGGCGGGTTCCGGGCGTCGACGCCGTGCGACGCGGCGTTCGCCGCGGTTCTGCTGTTCACCACGACGAGCCGGGTGATCAGTCCGCAGTACCTGGTGTGGCTGGTCGGTCTGGCGGCGGCCTGCCTGGTCTTCCGGGGCAGCCGGATGGGGCGGCCGGCGCTGCTGGTGCTGGCGGCGACCGGGGTCACGTTCCTGGAGTTCCCGGTGTGGTTCTCGCACGTGGTGTCGAGCGACAGCCTGGGCGTGCCGCTGCTCGTGGCGCGCAACGGGCTGCTGGTGGCGGCGACCCTGCTCGCCTGCCGCCGGCTGTGGCAGGACACCGTGCCCGCCGCCGGCTCCCGCGACCCGAACGCGCTGCCGGCGCAGCGGGCGGCGGCGGCGAAGCAGCTGGCGTCGTAGGCGGGCGCCCGCCGCCGGGCCTCACGACAGCTGGCGCAGCGCGTACCGGCGCCACCGCTCCTCGAAGTCCTCCGGGGTCGTGCCCAGCACCTGACGCATCGCCTTCTCCACCGCGCCCTCGCGCTTCCCGTGCCCGCCCACCGCGCGGTAGAAGGCGGTGAGCTTCGCCTCGCCCCACTCCCGCGCGATCAGCGCGCAGGCCAGCCAACCGCCCTCGTACGCCCGCGCCAGCGCCCCCGTGTCGCCGCCGAAGCCGAAGTCCCGGTCGGCCGGGAGGGCCGCGGGCAGGTCGCCCGCCCGTACCGCCCGCTGGAGCGCCGGGGCCGTCTGCCCCGCCGTGCGTCCCCTGCCCCGGTACGCCGCCCAGTCGGCGAAGCCCTCCGAGAGCCACAGCGGGGTGGCGGCGGAGGTGTGGGCGCGGGTGGCGACGTGCGTGGTCTCGTGGGTGAGGACGATCCGCTGCCCGAACGCACCGAGCACGCCGTACGCCTCCGGATTGACGATCACCCGGTCCGCCGGCCCCGCGCCGGACCCGCCCGCCTCCCCCGTCGTCACGGCCGCGATCCCCCGGTACCCGGCCGCCGGGGCCCCGAGCAGCGCCCCCATGCCGTCGAGCGAGGCCGGTACCAGGATCACGAGCCGGCGCGACCAGCGGCCGGGCCAGGCGCGGTCGACCGCCGGCACCGCCTCGTCGGCGGCGTCCGCCATGGCGCGCAGCCGCTCCACGTCCTGGCCCGCACCGAGGACCAGGCTCCGCGCGCCGCGTACGACCGTGACCCCGCCCTGCTCCCACAGCTGCTCCCCGCCGCGCCGCTGAGGGCGCTCGGCGGCGACGTACCAGCGCCCGTCCCGGCGCGTCAGGTCGAGCCGCTCGGCCACCTTCACGGGCGCCTCGTCGAACCCGGCGAACCGGTAGCGCAGCTCGACCCGCGCGGTGGCCCGCCCCGTGTCCGTACGGTCGAGGCCGGTCAGCCGGTACTCCCACGAGCGCAGCGGCACCTGCGCGAGGTTCACGAACTCCGCGCGTTCCGCGGCCCTCAGCCGCGCCGCCCCCGGATCGAGGTCCGCCAGGTACGCCGCCTCGTCACGGGAGAGGACGGCCTGCGCCCTGCGGTCGAGCGTCCGCTGGATGTCCCGGGCCGCGATGTCCGCCGGCTCCCCGGGCGTCGTGCACGCCGAGGCCGAGGCGGACAGCGCGAGGAGCGGTACGAGGACGGGCCGAGCCCACCGCCGCCACCGCGTCCCGCTCCGCCGGCCTGCCACCCGGCCGATCGTACGGGCAGCGCGGGCGGGTCGGGCAGGGCCGGGTCAGACGCGGGTCACCGACGAGACGGGCATCATCCCGACCGGGTCGTAGCGCACCGGAGCCCCGGGGTAGGGCGCGTGCACGACCTGGCCGTTGCCGACGTACATCCCGATGTGGCTCGCGTCGTCCCGGTACGTCACGAGGTCGCCCGGCTGCGCCTGGTCGAGCGGGACCTGCCGTCCGGCGTACCGCTGCGCCTGCGACGTGCGCGGCAGCGAGACGCCCGCCTGGGCGTACGACCACTGGGTGAGGCCCGAACAGTCGAAGCCCGAGGGTCCGTTGGCGCCCCAGATGTACGGCTTGCCCACCGCCCCCTGCGCCGCCAGCACGGCCGCCGACGCGCGCCCCGACACGGGGCCCCCGACCGGCAGGGGGGGCGTCTCGGCGCGGTCGCCGGACCGCGACGACCTGCTGTCGAACTCTTCGCGCTCCTCCTCCGGCAGCGAGTTCAGCAGCCGCCTGGCCTCAGCGAGCTTGTGCTCGACGGTGCGCTTGTGGCGGGCTACGGCGGCCCGGCTGCGCTCCAGCTCGCCGAGCTTCACGGTGGCCTCCGCGCGCTGCTGGCCCAAGGCGCGCTGCGCTTCCCTCAAGTCGCTCAGGGCGGTCACCTGGCGGGCGCCGATGCGGTCGAGGGCCGAGGCCTTGGAGAGGTAGCTCTCGGGGTTCTCGGAGAGCAGCAGGGCGAGGGCCGGGTCGAGCCCGCCCGCCCGGTACTGCGCTCCGGCGACCGCGCCGAGCGCACCGCGCATGTGGTTGATGCGTTCCTGGCCCCGGGCGGCCAGGTCCTGGGCGTGGTCGACCTGTTCGCGCAGCCGGTCCGCGAGTTCGTCGGCCTTGTTGAACCGCTCCGTCGCCCGCTCGGCCTGCTCGAAGAGCCGGTCGACCCGCGCCCGGGTCGCCGTGGCGGTGGCCGGGGACGACGCCGAGGCCGGGGAGGTGGCCGAGGACGTGTCGTGGGGGTCGGCGCTCGCCGGGGCGGCGACGAGCGCTGCGGCCGCCGTCGCCGCGGCAGCGGACAGAACCGTGACCCGGGCGCTCTGCGTGAGGCCGGACTGTGAGGGACGCCGGTGGGTCGCCACAGGTAGCCGCACTCCTTCCACTGCGTGCAGCCCCCTGCCGCCCGGGCGGGCGACCAATGGACCGGGGAGCTGCGCGAGCAGACAGTAGCGGTGCGATCACGCGGTGACCAAAGACCTCGCCGGCCACAAACAGTGACGCCCCGCCGGAGAACCAGGTCACCGGCGGGGCGGACAGTCAGCGGGAGTCACCGGAATTCGCCCGAATGGGCGGTGTGGGCAACGGCCGTCGTGTGTGGCGTTTGTCAGACGCGCACGCCGAACTGGAAGGTGCCCAGGTAGTCCATCGACTCGTAACGCACGTTGGTGCCGGGCTTCGGGGCGTGCAGCACCTGGTTGTTGCCGGCGTAGAAGCCGACGTGCGCCAGGTTGTTGAAGAACACCATGTCGCCCGGCTTGAGCTGGCTCTTGCTGTAGATCTTCGTGCCGTCGTTGTGCTGGGTGAACGTGGTCCGGGAGATGGAGACACCGGCCTGGGCGAAGGCCCACTGCGTCAGCCCGGAGCAGTCGTACGCGTTGGGACCGGTCGCACCGGAGATGTACGGCTTGCCGATCTGGGTGGCGGCGGCGCTCAGCGCGGCGGCGCCTCGGTCGGAGGCCGGCTTCTCGTTGCCGAGTTCCACCCGCTCGCTGGAGGCGCGGCTGGCGCGCTGCTCCTTCTCCCGCAGCTCCTCGCGCTCGGCGGCGGTCAGCGTGTTCAGGAGCCGCTGCGCCTCGGCGAGCTTGCCCTGGAACTTCTTCTTCTTCTCGCCGAGTTCCTCGCGCACGTCCTCGAGGTCGGCGAGCTTGTCCGTCGCCTCGGCACGCTGCTGGGCGAGGGTGCGCTGCTTCGCCTGGATCTTCTCCAGCGACTCGGCCTGCTTGGCGCTCAACTGGTCCATCGCGCCGGCCTTGTCGAGGTAGTCGTCCGGGTCGGCGGAGAGGAAGAGCTGCACGGAGGGGTCGATGCCGCCGGAGCGGTACTGCGCGCTGGCCACCGAACCCAGGGCGCCGCGCAGTTCGTTGAGGTCCTCCTGGCCGCGGGCGACCTTGTCCTGGAGGTTGTCGACCTCTTCCTTGAGCTTGTCCTGCCGCTCCTTGGACTGGTTGTACTTCTCCGTCGCGGCCTCGGCCTCGTGGTACAGCTTGTCGACCTTGGCCTTGACCTCGCTCTTGGTCGGCTTGGGGTCGGCCTGAGCGGTCTGGGACGTGAGAGCGACGGCTGCGGCTGCGGTCGCGGTGAGCACGGTCACACGAGTGCGGCTCGGCTGCTTGGGACGACGGTGGGACGCCACGAAGGCGAGCTCCTTCTTCCTCGAGCCGCCTACCGGGGTCGGGGACGTGATCCCCGGCTCCACGCTTCGGTTCCCCCGCGGAAATGGACCGAATTGCATGGACTCGGCGGTACCTTCGCTGACACCCCGGGTGGGTGATCAACCGTTCGAAGGTTCGAGGGCAGACCTTAGTGACCTTCTTGTGATCAGTTCAAATCCTCATGCGTAAAAACTCACCCAGTGGTCACAATCTTTACTTTCATCACACCCGCAGTAACGGCGACTTGACGGTACGTTTCCCGAATTCGGGCATTGAGCCGAGAAGCCACTAGACGCGCGAAAGCCTCTTCAGCAACAAGGCGGACGCGACCGGCCTGGCGCCCGACTTGGCCACGCCGTCGGCCACTTCGCGGTCGGTGGAGGCCACCACGACGGGCCGCCCCGGCGGTTCGGCCCGTACGAGCTGTCTGATGAGCTCGTCCGCCGTCACCCCCGGCTTGCTGAACAGCACCCGCACGCCGCGCGGCGGCGCGAGAAGCACCGGCGCCACCAGTTCCGCCCCGTCGAAGACGCACGTCACCTCGGCGCCGGTCTGCGCCGCGAGCATCGACAGGCCGCCGAGGAGCCGCAGCCGCTGCTTGTCGAGCGGCATCTGCGGATAGCCGGTCTTGGTGACGTTGTAGCCGTCCACGACCAGATGGCACTGCGGCAGTTCGAGCAGTTGGTCGAGCAGCGCCGGGTCCGTCTCGGACAGCGCCCTGGCGGCGATGTCCTTGGGGGTCATACGGCCCGGCTCCACGGCGTCCACCGTGTCCGCGGGGTGCACGGAGGCGGGCGGCAGCGCCAGTTCCCGGCGCAGCCCCTGGGCGGCGTCCAGCACGGTGTCGAGCAGCAGCCGCACCCGCATGTCCTCGATGCTGCGGCCCTCGCGCACCGCCCTGCGGCTCGCCTCGACGGACGCCTCGGCCTCGCCGAGGCGGGCCCGCAGCCGCCGCGCCTCGCTCTCGGCGGCGGTGACCCGGGTGGCGGCGTCGGTCCTGACCGTCTCGGTCTCGGCGTTCGTACGCCGCAGGGCCGCCTCGCCCCGCTTGACGTCGCTCAGGGCGCTGCGCAGCTTGCGGCCGAGTACGTCGGCCTCCTTGCGGGCGGCCTCCAGCTCGGTGCGCAGCCGTTCGGTCTCGCTCTTCGTCTGCTCGCGCGCGTGCGCGAGCTCCTCGCGCAGGCGTTCCAGCTCCCGCTGGGCGGCCTCGTCGGCGCGCTCGGCGTCGGCCCGCAGCGCCTCCTCGCCGGCGGCGGCCACCAGCTTGACCCAGCCGACGGGGCGCAGGACGTACGCCGCGGCCGCCACGTCCACCGGATCGGCGGCGGCGGGCGGCGAGCCCGCCTCCAGGGCTCGGGCGAGTTCGGGCTGCGCCTCGCGCAGCCGCTCGCCGATGCGCTGGCGGAACAGCGTGTCACCCTCCAGGGCGGCGGCCATCGCGTTGCCCGCGAACTTGGCGCGCCGGCTCGGGGTGAAACGGGCGTACTGCCTCAGCTGGGACGGAAGTTCCGCGACGGTCAGCCCGCCGAAGGCGTCCGACACCAGGGCGACGACCTTGTGCCGTACGCCTTCGGGCAGCGGGCGGTCGAGCACCTCGGCGGCGTCCCCGGCCGAGCCGGCCGGTTCACCGCCGCTTGCATGCTCCACAATCCGTCACCCCACTACTCTCGGGCCGGTCCTCTCAGGAGCCGGCGCCCGGCCTGTCCACCAGTTCGATCTGGTCCACCGCGTTGCACCAGCGGCAGCGCACGGACTCGATGGTCTCACTGACCACCTCACGTTCCTCGACCTTCGACTCTCCGGCCAGGTCGAGGTGGACGTACTCGATCACCTTCGACGACCGGGTCACATCGAAACGTGTGAGATTGCCGCACAGGGCGCAGCGCCACCGGGTGTCGGCAGTCGGCAGGGGAACCGTCGTCATCGTGCGTCCTCTTTCGTCGCGCCTACTGCCCGTAACCCTACGGCCTTACGGGTACCCCCTGCGGCGGACCGTCCACGGTGCGGGACGGCCCCCGGCGAGGCGCTCTGTCCCGGCCGGTCCCGTTACGGGATGATCCGGTCATGATCAGTTGGCGGGAAGCGGCCCGGGGCCCCGTGGTGACGTACGGCGTGATCGGCCTGTGCTGTCTGATCTTTCTCATCGGCCCCCTCTCGGGGTTCAATCCGGTCTACGGCACGGGGGACATCCTCCTCGCCGTGCAGAGCGCCTACTTCGAGCGCTGGGGGGTGATCCCCGACGAGCTGCTGAGCGCCGGACCGTCCGCGCTGGTCACCCCGCTCACCGCCCTGTTCGTGCACGGCAGCTGGCTCCACCTGCTGGGCAACATGCTCTTCCTCTTCGTCTTCGGGGCGATGACCGAGGAACGGATGGGCCGCTTCCAGTTCGCCCTGTTCTACGTGGGCTGCGGATACCTGGCACTGGTCGTGTACGCCGTCGTCCACGCCGAATCGGACCAGACCCTGGTCGGGGCCTCGGGGGCGATCTCGGCGGTGCTCGGCGCCTTCCTCTTCCTCTTTCCCCGGGCGCGGGTCACGAGCCTGTTCCCGTTCCTCTTCTTCCTGCCGCTGCGCTTCCCCGCCTGGCTCGTGCTGATCTTCTGGTTCGCCCTGCAATGGGTGGCGGCGCAGCGCGCGGGGTCGGGCCCCGGGGTGGCGTACCTGGCGCACGTGGCGGGGTTCTGCGCGGGCTTCCTCTACGCCTGGGGGCGTAGTCGGCGTACGGCTAGAGTGAGGACCACAGCGCCGGCCACCGAGGGAGAAAGCCAACCGTGATCACCGCGATCGTGCTCATCAAGACCAGCGTGGACCGGATCCCCGAGATCGCCGAGTCGATCGCCGCGCTGGACAGCGTCAGCGAGGTCTTCTCGGTCACCGGGACGTACGACCTGATCGCCATGGTCCGCGTGGCGAAGCACGACGACCTGGCGGACGTCATCCCCGGCCGGATCAGCAAGATCCCCGGCGTCGAGGGCACCGACACGCACGTCGCGTTCCGTACGTACTCGCAGCACGACCTGGAAGCGGCCTTCGCGATCGGCCTCGACGCGTAGAACCCCCGGCGCGCGCGTCCCGGCGCTCGCCCCCTTTCGCGAAGCCGTGAAAGCGCTCGGCCGCGGCGGCGAGATCCTCACCGACGCGGCCGAGCGGGTGTGCCGAGGACGGGCCCGACGGTCAGACCGCCGGGACGCAGCGGCCTTCCTCGGTACGGTAGTTCCACTTCGCGCCGTCCTTGACGAGCTCCTTGACCGCGCCGACGAACCGCTCGACGTGCTCGTCGGGCGTCCCGGCACCGAAACTCACCCGGATGGCGTTCAGCGACCGCTCGCCGGGCTCGGCCTCCGGCGCGCCGCACTCGCCCGGGTCCTGCGGGGCGCTGCCGAGCAGCGTGCGGACCAGCGGGTGCGCGCAGAACAGGCCGTCGCGTACGCCGATCCCGTACTCGGCGGAGAGCGCGGCGGCGAAGTGCGAGCTGTTCCAGCCGTCGACGACGAACGAGATGACGCCGACGCGCGGGGCGTCGTCCCCGAAGAGGGAGAGCACCCGGACGGCGTCCACCTCGGCCAGCCCCTCCCGCACCTTGGTCACGAGCCGCTGCTCGCGCTCGACCAGGGAGTCGAAACCGGCCTCGGTGAGCGCCTTGCAGGCGGAGGCGATCGCGTACACGCCGATGACGTTGGGCGAGCCGGCCTCGTGACGAGCGGCCGTGGTGTGCCACTCGACGTCGACGCCGCCGTCGGCGCGGCGGGCGACCTTGCGGGAGGCGCCGCCGCCCGCGAGGTACGGCTCGGCGCTCCGCAGCCAGTCGGCGCGGCCCGCGAGCACGCCCGAGCCGAACGGGGCGTACAGCTTGTGCCCGGAGAAGGCGACCCAGTCGACGTCCAGCTCGGCGATGTCCAGCGGGTGGTGGGGCGCCAACTGGGCCGCGTCGAGCACGATGCGCGCGCCGTGGGCGTGGGCGGCCGCGGCGAGTTCCTTCACCGGCCACAGCTCACCTGTGACGTTCGACGCGCCGGTGACGCACACCAGGGCCGGGCCGTAGGGGTCCCGGGCGGCCAGCGCGCGCTCCAGGGTCTCGACGGCCTGGGCCGGAGTCCGGGGCGCGTTCAGGAAGTTGACCCGGGCGTCGCGCCAGGGCAGCAGCGAGGCGTGGTGCTCGGTCTCGAAGACGAACACCTGGCAGTCGGCGGGCAGGGCCGCCGCCAGCAGGTTCAGCGAGTCGGTCGTGGAGCGGGTGAAGACGACCTGGTCGTCGTCGCGGCAGCCGAGGAACTCGGCGACGGTGGCACGGCTGTTCTCGAACAGGTCCGTCGACAGCTGCGAGAGGTAGCCGGCGCCGCGGTGCACGCTGCCGTAGTACGGCGCGTACGCCGCCACGTCGTCCCACACGCGCTGGAGGGCCGGGGCGCTCGCGGCGTAGTCGAGAGCGGCGTAGGTGACCTCGCCGCCGGTCACGAGCGGCACGAGAACATCTCGCCCGAGGACAGGCAGAGGGGTACAAACCGTCTGGTCGGCGGCAGCGGTGGAGACAGACATGGCGAACTCCCGAAGAAGGCAGGCGAATTCCTCGCGCCGGCGGATACGCGACAGCGCTGGAGGAGAAGAGAAAAGGGTGTGCGAAGAAGGGGCGACAGGCCCTATCGCATTCGCTTGCTCACAAGAGGCTCCCTGAGAACCAGGACCCCAAGCCTTCGAGGGGTCCGCGCTTGCCGTGGACCTTTCTGTCCACGACCTGGTCTTCACCCGGGGCACCCCGCCACGGACGGAGGGTTGCCGGACAGCAAGCCGGGGCCAAAACGCTGTCACTCATGACCTGCCAAGCATCCTGCCACACGATCAAGAAGACGCAAGGCGTAGTCCAGACTCTGGACCACGCCTTGCGTCACACTCACCCGCCACTCAGCTGTTGCTGGCCGCCACCCAGCGCTCCAGGGCGGCACGCGCCGCGCCCGAGTCGATCGACTCGGCCGCCTTGGCGATCCCGGCCGCGAGCTGCTCGTTCAGGGAGGCGTCGGAGGGGTCCAGCGCGACCAGCGCCGCCGCCGTGTTCAGCAGCACCGCGTCCCGCACCGGGCCGGTCTCGCCGACCAGCAGCCGCCGGGCGACATCCGCGTTGTACGACGCGTCCGCGCCGCGCAGCGCCTCGACGGGCACGATCTCCAGTCCCACGTCACGCGGGTCGAAGGCCTGCTCCGACACCGCTTTGTCCCGTACGATCCACACCCGCGAGGTCGCGGTCGTCGTCAGCTCGTCGAGGCCGTCGTCGCCGCGGAAGACCAGCGCGGAGTTCCCCCGTTCGGCGAGCACACCCGCCACGATGGGGGCCATCCGGGCGTCCGCGACACCGACCGCCTGGGCCTTCACCCGCGCCGGGTTCGTCAGTGGACCGAGGATGTTGAACGTCGTCTGCGCGCCCAGTTCCTTGCGCGCCTTCGCGGCGTAGCGCAGGGCGGGGTGGAACTTCACGGCGAAGCAGAAGGTGATGCCCGCTTCCTCGGCCACCTCGGCGACACGCCGGGGCGTCAGCTCCAGGTTGACGCCGAGCTTCTCCAGGACGTCCGAGGCGCCGCTCGCGGACGAGGCGGCCCGGTTGCCGTGCTTGACGACCTTGGCGCCGGTTCCGGCGACGACGATCGCCGACATGGTGGAGATGTTGACCGTCTTGGCCAGGTCGCCGCCCGTGCCGACGATGTCGACGGTGCGGCCCGGGACCTCGATGGTGTTGGCGTGCGCGTACATCGCGCGCACCAGACCCGTGACCTCGTCGACCGTCTCGCCCTTGGCGCGCAGCGCGACCGCGAAGCCGGCGATCTGGGCGTCGGTCGCCTCGCCGCTCATGATCTGGTCCATGGCCCAGGCCGTGTCGTCGGCGGAGAGGTCCTTGCCGCGCAGCAGGGCGTTCAGGACACCCGGCCAGGAGCCGGCCGCCACGCTGTCGCCGCCAACCGGGGTCACCACGTTCATGGTCCGCTCCAGGGTCCACAGCCAGTAAGGATGACTCCCACCCTATCCAGCCGGGCGGACAGCGAAGAGCCCCGTCCGGCGAATGGACGGGGCTCCCGCTGTGGCGACCTGACGGTCGGAGATCAGTGGTGGCCGTGGCCGCTGGTGATCTCCTTGTACTCGTCGGCGGTCGGCTTGGGGATCTGGTTCCCCTCGCCGTAGTAGCCCTTGCTCAGCTTGGCGCGGAGCTTCTGGCCGCGCGTCACCTTGCGCTCGACGCCGTTCTCGTCGACCGACGGGCCGATCTCGGCCGGCGCGTACTGCTCGTGCGCCGTGAGCGTGTGCAGCTCCTGCCGGCTCAGCTGCTCGTGCACCTCGACGAACTCACCGTGCGGCAGGCGCTTGATGATGCCGGACTCACGTCCGTGCAGCACCTTGTCCTTGTCGCGGCGCTGGAGGCCGAGGCAGATCCGCCGGGTGATCACGAACGCCAGGACCGGTCCCACGAAGTAGGAGATCCGGACGAACCAGGTGATCGAGTTGATCGACAGGTGGAAGTGCGTGGCGAAGATGTCGTTGCCGCCACCCAGGAGCATGATCACGTAACCGGTGATCCAGGCGACGCCCAGCGCGGTGCGGGTCGGCGCGTTGCGCGGCCGGTCCAGGATGTGGTGCTCGCGCTTGTCACCGGTGACCCACGACTCGATGAACGGGTAGACCGCCAGCGCGACGAGGACCAGACCGAAGAGCGTCAGCGGGATGAACACGCCCAGGGCGAGCGTGTGACCCCACAGGTTGATCTCCCAGCCGGGCATGACACGGATCAGACCCTCGGCGAAGCCCATGTACCAGTCGGGCTGGGCGCCGGTGGACACCTGGTCCGGACGGTACGGGCCGAGCGCCCAGACCGGGTTGATCGTGAACAGACCCGCGATGGCCGCGATGACACCGAAGACCAGGAAGAAGAAGCCTCCGGCCTTGGCCATGTAGACCGGCAGCAGCGGCATGCCCACGACGTTCTTGTTCGTACGTCCGGGGCCCGCGAACTGCGTGTGCTTGTGGTAGAAGACCAGGATCAGGTGCGCCACCACGAGGCCGAGCATGATGCCCGGCAGCAGCAGGATGTGGATCGAGTAGAACCGGGCCACCATGTCGTGGCCGGGGAACTCGCCGCCGAACAGGAAGAACGAGATGTACGTGCCGACGACGGGCGTCGCCAGGATCGCGCCCTGCGTGAAGCGGACACCGGTGCCGGAGAGCAGGTCGTCCGGGAGCGAGTAGCCGGTGAAACCGGTGAACATGCCCAGGACGAACAGCAGGAAGCCGAACAGCCAGTTGATCTCACGCGGCTTGCGGAACGCGCCCGTGAAGAACACGCGCATCATGTGCACGAACATCGCCGCGAGGAAGATCAGCGCGGCCCAGTGGTGGATCTGCCGGATGAGCAGACCGCCGCGGACGTCGAAGCTGATCTCCAGGGTCGACGCGTAGGCCTCCGTCATCCGGATGCCCTGCATCGGCACGTACGAGCCGTGGTACACGACCTCGTTCATGCTCGGGTGGAAGAACAGCGTCAGGTACACACCCGTGAGGATGATGATGATGAAGCTGTAGAGCGCGATCTCACCCAGCATGAAGGACCAGTGGTCCGGGAAGATCTTGCGCATGTTGGCCTTGGCCAGGCTGTAGATGCCCAGCCGGCCGTCCGCCCAGTCGGCGACCCGCTCACCTGCGGGCGCCTTGCGCTTGTCGTCGGTCACGGTGCTCATCCGCGCTCCCAGAAACTAGGACCGACGGGCTCTTCGAAGTCGCCGAGCGCCTCGAGGAATCCTTCGTCATTCACGCCGATCCGCAGCTGCGGGAGGGCGTGGCCGGCCGGGCCGAAGATGACGCGCGCACCGTCGGAGAGGTCGAAAGTGGACTGGTGGCACGGGCAGAGCACGTGATGCGTCTGCTGCTCGTACAGGCTGATCGGGCAGCCGACATGGGTGCAGATCTTCGAGAACGCCACGATGCCCTGGTGGGACCAGTCGAGCTCGCGCTTGTCCTTGATGTCCTGCGGCTGAAGCCGGACGATCATCAGGGCGGCCTTGGCGATCTCGTTGTTGAACTCGTGGTTGTCCTCCTCCAGGCCTTCCGGCTTGGCGAAGGTCAGCGAACCCACCGCGACGTCCTCGGGACGCAGCGGCTCGTTCGTGTTCATGTTGATGAGCTGCTTGCCCTTGCCCCACAGCGTGTGGCGCAGCTTCTCCTCGGGCAGCGGGCCCAGGTCGCGCAGCAGCACCACACCGGAGAGCGGCACCATGGCCAGCGCGCCGAACATCGTGGTGCGGATCAGCTTGCGGCGGCCGATCGCCGACTCCTCGGCACCGGCCGCGAAGTCCGACATGACCTTGGCCTTGACGACCGGGTCTGCCTCGATCGGGTGACGGTCGTCGGCGACCTCCACGTCGGACATCAGGGTGCGGGCCCAGTGGACCGCTCCCGCGCCGATGCAGAAGAGGGCGAGGCCGAGCGTCACGCCCAGCGAGAGGTTCAGCGCGCTGACGTGGCCGAGCGGCCAGACGTACACGATCTTCTCGACCGGGAACGCCACGAAGGAGGCGATGAAGCCGATCGTGGACAGCATGGACAGCGTGAACAGCAGGGCGACCGTGCGCTCGGAGCGCTTGGCGGCCCGCTCGTCGATGTCCTGGACACGCGGCTTGTGGGGCGGCAGCCCCGGGTCCGCGAACGGGTCTTCCGCCACGGCCACCGCGCCGTGCGCGGTGTCCTGCTCACTGGGCAGGTTCTTCTCTGGAATCTCTTGGCTACTCATGACTTCTTGGCCTTAGCGGTGTGGGCCGCGACCCAGACGGCGACGGCGATCAGCGAACCGAGACCGAAGATCCAGCCGAACAGACCCTCGCTGACGGGGCCGAGGCCGCCCAGCGCGAAGCCGCCGGGGGTCTCCGTCTCCTCGCCGTTCACCGTCTTGACGTACGCGATGATGTCCTTCTTCTGCTGCTCCGGCAGCGTCGTGTCGGGGAAGGACGGCATGTTCTGCGGGCCGGTCTGCATGGCCTCGTAGAGGTGCTTCGGGCTCACGTCTTCCAGGCTCGGGGCGTACTTGCCGTTCGTCAGGGCACCGCCCTCGCCCGTGAAGTTGTGGCACTGGGCGCAGTTGGTACGGAACAGGTCGCCACCCTTGGCGATGTCCGCACCCTCAGGGCTGTACTGCTTCTCGGTCGGCGTGATCGGGCCGGCTCCGAGGGAAGCGACGTACGCGGCGAGCTGGTCGATCTCGGCCTGCGAGTAGATCCTCGGCTTCTTGGGCACCTGGGCGCCGGGCTGCTGCGCCGGCATACGGCCGGTGCCGACCTGGAAGTCCACTGCGGCCGAGCCGACGCCCACGAGGGACGGGCCGTCACTGCCGCCCTGACCGCCGGTGCCGTGGCAGCTGGAGCAGCCAGTGGCGTAGAGCCGCTTGCCCTCCTCGATGGCGAGGGACTGGGCGGTTTCATCGGCCTGGGCCTTGCCCGCGGGCGCGAACGCGGCGTACAGCCCCCCGGTGGCCGCCAGCGCGAGGAGTAGTACGACGACCGCCGCCAGCGGATGGCGTCGTCGTGCGGAGAGCTTTTTCACGGATTACCCCGGTGTCAGGATCTTCTGCGTCGATGGTGCTGGATGTGGGCCGGGTTTCGGACCCGACCTACTTGATCATGTAGATCGTGGCGAAGAGGCCGATCCAGACGACATCGACGAAGTGCCAGTAGTAGGACACGACGATGGCGGCGGTTGCCTGCTCGTGGGTGAATCTCTTGGCCGCGTATGTACGGCCGAGGACCAGCAGGAAGGCGATGAGTCCGCCCGTCACGTGCAGTCCGTGGAAGCCGGTCGTCAGGTAGAACACCGAGCCGTACGGGTCGGACGAGAGCGAGAGGCCCGCGTCCTTCACCAGCTCGGTGTACTCGAGGACCTGGCCTCCGATGAAGATCGCACCCATCACGAACGTGATGATGAACCACGCCCGGAGCTTCTTCACGTCCCCGCGCTCGGCGGCGAAGACGCCGAGCTGGCAGGTGAGGGAGGAGAGCACCAGGATCGTGGTGTTCGTCGCCGAGAACGGGAAGTTCAGGTGTTCGGCCTGCTGCTTCCAGAACTCGGGACCCGTCACCGATCGCAGGGTGAAGTACATCGCGAATAGGGCCGCGAAGAACATCAGCTCGGAACTCAGCCAGATGATGGTTCCGACGCTGGTGAGGTTCGGTCGATTGACCGACGGGTGCGCGTGCCCGGTATCTACTGTCGTTGCTGTCGCCACGACCGACATTATGTCGGTCGCTTATCCCGCCCTCACTCCCGGGGGTGCCATTCGGTGTGTCCATGCTCTGAGAAGGCCCTGTGGCCTGAGCCGAACGGCCCATCGGGAGTACCGTCGAAGGCAGATGCGAACCCCTGCTGACCGGCTGTCGGACGGAGTAGCATCCGCGCATCGGTTCCTGATCCAACACCGAGCCTTCGAGGGCTCCTCGATGCATGGAGGAACAATGACCGCCACGGTCCTGGTCTACAGCGACAACGCGCACACCCGTGAACAGGTGCGGCTTGCGGCGGGTCGCAGGCCCGCCGCGGACGTGCCCCCGGTCGAGTTCCTGGAGTGCGCCACCCTGCCGGCGGTCCTCACGGCGCTGAACGGGGGCGGTGTCGACGTGTGCGTGCTGGACGGCGAGGCCGTGCCCGCGGGCGGCATGGGGGTCTGCCGGCAGATCAAGGACGAGGTGTTCAACTGCCCGCCCGTACTGCTGCTGATCGGGCGCCCGCAGGACTCCTGGCTGGCCACCTGGAGCCGCGCGGAGAGCGCTGTGACCCTTCCGGTGGATCCCGCGGAGTTCGCGGACGCCCTGGCGTCGTTGCTGCGCGGCAGGCTCGCCGTCGAGGCGTGACACCGGCGCGTGGCCCCGTCAGACCTCCGGTCGCAGCCTGGCCGCGTCGACGGGGCTTCCGCCTTCCCGGACCCCGGCCATCAGGGCGCTGCCCTTGCGCCACTTGTCCCAGGGCACGTTCCAGTCGCCGAAGCCGTTCCCGAAGGGGTCCATCATGTCCCCGGCGCTGTTCACGACCTTGACGATGTCGCCCTCGCGGACGGTCTTGAAGAACCACTCGGCGTTGCTCGTGCTCATGCCGGTGCAGCCGTGGCTGACGTTGGCCGACCCCTGCGAGCCGACCGACCAGGGCGCGGCGTGGACGTACTCGCCGCTCCAGGTGACCCGGGTGGCGTAGTAGACCGGCAGGTCGTACGAGTCCGCGGAGCCCTCGGCGATGCCGACGGTCGTCCCGCGCATCCGTACGAAGTACTCCTTGCCCAGTACGACCTTGACGCCGTTGCGGGTGGAGAAGCCGGGCTTGCCGGTGGTCACGGGAATGGTGTTGATCACCTTGCCGTTGCGCATGACCGTCATCTGGTGCGAGCCGGCGTCGGTGATGGCCTCCACCCGGTCCCCGGTGGTGATCCGCAGCGGCTTGGCGGGGCCGCCGTAGAGCCGGTCGGCCACCTTGATGCCGTCGAGGGTGCTGCGCGCCGTGATGGTGGCGTTGGCGGGCCAGTACTCCTTCGGACGGAAGTGCAGTTTCTTGTCGTCCACCCAGTGCCAGGACCCCTGCACCGCCGGCTCCGAGCGCACCTTCAGGGCGCGTTCGACGACCGCTCTGGCCGCCTCGCCCTTGACGGGGGCGCTGAGTTCGGCGGTGACCGGCTGGCCGACGCCGTACTTGCCCGCCTTGGGGCCGAAGGTGACCTTCAGGCGCTTCCTCGGAGGGACCGAGGTCTCGAAGGTGAGGGTGCGCGCACCGGGTGCGCCGTCCTCGTCCTCGGTGGCGACCTTGACCGTGTAGCGCGCTCCGGCCGCCAGCGGGGCGGTGCTGTGCCAGCGCGAGCCGTCGGCGGAGAGTTCGCCGGCCAGATAGCGCCCGGCGGCGTCGGAGGCCGTCACGTCCGTGATCCGGCCGTCCTTGTCCTTGGCGGTGATCTCCAGGGGCTTCTCGGGGTCCGCCTTGGACGTGCCGGTGGCCGCGTTGAAGGAGACCTGGTCCGCCGCGTCGTACGGCGCCGCGGAGAGCGGATGGCCGTCACCGGACCCGCTGCACGCCGTCCCGGCTGCCGCGAGGGACGCGATCAGCAGGGAGCAGCTCAGAACCGTCCGGAGTCGAGGTGAATGGCTCATGATCACACATTAGGAACATTTCACAGGTACGGCGCGCCGGGAGATGCCAAACGAGGGGCCCGCCCACCTGATGTGCAGGTGGGCGGGCCCCTCGGGCGTGTCACTGGTGCGTCTACTGGTTCTGGTTCTCGCCCCGGTAGTACTCGAAGACCCAGCCGAAGAGACCGATCAGGATCAGCGGCGCCGAGAAGTACAGCAGCCACCAGCCCATGGCCACGCCGAGGAACGCGAACGCGCCTCCGATGGCCAGCGAGAGCGGCTGCCAGCTGTGCGGCGAGAAGAAGCCGACGTCACCGGCCTCGTCCGCTACGTCGGCCTCCTTGTCGTCCTGGGCCATCGCGTCGACACGCTTGGCCGTGAAGGCCAGGTAGTAGCCGATCATGATGCTCAGGCCGAAGGCCAGGAACAGTGCCGTGGTTCCGGCGGGCTCCTTCGACCACACGCCATAGACGATCGCCATGGCGAGGATGAAGATGCTCAACCAGATGAACATCTTTCCCTGGATCTTCACTTGCCGACCTCCTTGCCGCCGAACAGCGCGGTGTCCTTCTGTCCGTGGTTCTCGAGCTGCTCGAGAGCGGCGATCTCAGGGTGGTGCAGGTCGAACGCCGGGGATTCGGAACGGATCCGCGGCAGCGTGAGGAAGTTGTGCCGCGGGGGCGGGCAGGACGTCGCCCACTCCAGCGAACGGCCGTAGCCCCACGGGTCGTCGACCTCGATCTTCTTGCCGTACTTCGCGGTCTTCCACACGTTGTAGAAGAACGGGAGCATCGACAGACCCAGCAGGAACGAGGCGATCGTGGAGATCGTGTTCAGCAGGGTGAAGCCGTCGGCGGCGAGGTAGTCCGCGTAACGACGCGGCATGCCCTCGGCGCCGAGCCAGTGCTGGACCAGGAACGTGCCGTGGAAGCCCACGAACAGGGTCCAGAAGGTGATCTTGCCCAGGCGCTCGTCCAGCATCTTGCCCGTGAACTTCGGCCACCAGAAGTGGAATCCGGAGAACATCGCGAAGACCACGGTGCCGAAGATGACGTAGTGGAAGTGCGCGACCACGAAGTACGAGTCGGAGACGTGGAAGTCCATCGGGGGCGAGGCCAGGATGACGCCGGTCAGACCACCGAAGGTGAAGGTGATCAGGAAGCCGACGGCCCACAGCATCGGGGTCTCGAAGGACAGTGAGCCCTTCCACATGGTGCCGATCCAGTTGAAGAACTTCACACCGGTCGGTACCGCGATCAGGAAGGTCATGAACGAGAAGAACGGCAACAGCACGCCGCCCGTGACGTACATGTGGTGCGCCCACACCGTGACCGAGAGGCCGGCGATGGCGATCGTCGCGCCGATCAGGCCGATGTAGCCGAACATCGGCTTGCGGCTGAAGACCGGGATGACCTCGGAGATGATGCCGAAGAACGGCAGCGCGATGATGTACACCTCTGGGTGTCCGAAGAACCAGAAGAGGTGCTGCCACAGCAGCGATCCGCCGTTGGCCGCGTCGAAGATGTGCGCACCGAACTTGCGGTCCGCCTCCAGGGCGAAGAGAGCCGCCGCGAGCACCGGGAAGGCGAGCAGGACCAGCACACCGGTCAGCAGCACGTTCCAGGTGAAGATCGGCATGCGGAACATCGTCATGCCGGGCGCGCGCATGCAGATGATCGTGGTGATGAAGTTGACCGAGCCGAGGATCGTGCCGAAGCCCGAGAAGGCCAGACCCATGATCCACATGTCGGCGCCGACACCCGGCGAACGGACCGCGTCCGACAGCGGGGCGTAGGCGAACCAGCCGAAGTCGGCCGCACCCTGGGGGGTGAGGAAGCCGGCCACCGCGATGAGCGAGCCGAAGAGGTACAGCCAGTACGCGAACATGTTCAGCCGGGGGAACGCCACGTCGGGCGCGCCGATCTGCAGCGGCATGATCCAGTTCGCGAATCCGGCGAACAGCGGCGTCGCGAACATCAGCAGCATGATCGTGCCGTGCATCGTGAACGCCTGGTTGAACTGCTCGTTCGACATGATCTGCGTGCCGGGACGGGCCAGTTCGGCGCGCATGAAGAGCGCCATCAGGCCGCCGACACAGAAGAACACGAACGACGTGATCAGGTAGAGCGAGCCGATGGTCTTGTGGTCAGTGGTGGTCAGCCACTTGACGACGACATTTCCCGGCTGCTTGCGCCGTACCGGCAGTTCGTTCTCGTAGGACGAGCCGTCTGCCGCCGCGGCACCCTTGGGTTCGTTGAGGATGCTCACAGTTTGTTCGTCTCCGCATTCCTGGCCGGGTCGGTCTGCTCGATACCGGACGGGATGAAGCCGGTCTGGCCCTTCTCCGCCAGCTCCTTGAGGTGCTGCTGGTACCGCTCCGGGGAGACGACCTTCACGTTGAAGAGCATCCGGGAGTGGTCGACACCGCAGAGCTCGGCGCACTTGCCCCGGAAGGTGCCCTCACGCGTGGGGGTCACCTCGAAGGCGTTGGTGTGGCCCGGGATGACGTCCAGCTTCATGAGGAACGGCACCACCCAGAAGGAGTGGATGACGTCACGCGAAGTCAGGATGAAGCGGACCTTCTCGCCCTTCGGCAGCCACAGGGTCGGACCCGGGTTGCCGTTCTGCGGGTTCCGCTCGCCCGGAGTGCCGACCGCGTAGACGCCTTCGGCGCCTTCGGGGAACTCCTCGGTGTAGCGGTTCGGGATGGCGTCGAGCTCCTTGGGGGGCTTCACGCCGGTGGCGGCGTCGCCGTCCACGTTCTCCACGTAGTTGAAGCCCCAGCTCCACTGGAAGCCGACCACGTTGATGGTGTGGGTCGGCTTCTTCTCGAGCGCGAGGAGCTTCGACTCGTCGCGCGCGGTGAAGTAGAAGAGGACCGAGACGATGATGAGCGGGACCACGGTGTACAGCGCCTCGATGGGCATGTTGTACCGGGTCTGCGGAGGTACTTCTACCTTGGTGCGGCTACGCCGGTGGAAGAAGACGCTCCACAGAATCAGCCCCCACACCAGGACGCCCGTGACGAGCGCTGCCGCCCACGAGCCCTGCCAGAGGGACAGAATAATGGGAGCCTCTTCGGTGACCGGGGTAGGCATCCCGAGGCGGGGGAAGTCTTCCCATGTGTACGAGCAACCAGAGGCGGTCGCCAGGACCACGCCCGCGGTCAGCACCTGGAGCAGCTTCCGCCGCATCGGGCGCCGCGACGAGCGGTCGGAGCCGTTGGGACTCACGTAGCGCCTTCCCGAGAGTCTCGCCCGCGCGGTCGGTCGCGGCCGTCTCGCTGGTCGGTCGCCGGCCCTGACGCGGGCAGGGGTTTGGATGTTTATGCGGACCAAACCCTACTGGACGCTATTTGGGGTCGCGCGGGGAGGGTGCCCAACGCGCCGTACCCCTCCCCGAAGGGGTGGCTTCTCGGTGGAATACGGGCCTCCGCCCGTCATCTGACCCGGCATCCGGCGGGGCGTCCGGCGCCCCTCCCCCGCGCCCTCCCCCGGACCCGCCCGCCGGTGGTGCGCGCGGTCGTGGCGGCGGGGATTAGCGTGGCGGTGTGCCCTACTTCGACGCCGCCTCCTCCGCCCCGCTGCACCCCGTCGCCCGGCAGGCCCTGCTCGCCTCGCTCGACGAGGGCTGGGCCGACCCGTCCCGCCTCTACCGCGAGGGGCGGCGGGCCAGGCTGCTGCTCGACGCGGCCCGGGAGGCGGCGGCGGAGGCCGTGGGGTGCCGCCCCGACGAGCTCGTGTTCACCTCGTCCGGCACCCGCGCGGTGCACACCGGGATCGCGGGCGCACTGGCCGGGCGCCGGCGTGTCGGCCGGCATCTGGTGGTCTCCGCCGTCGAGCACTCGTCGGTGCTCCATTCGGCCGCCGGGCACGAGGCGGCGGGCGGTACGACGACGCAGGTGGCGGTGGACCGGGCGGGCCGCGTGGACCCCGGGGCGTACGCCCGGGAGCTGCGTGAGGACACCGCGCTGGCCTGCCTGCAGTCCGCCAATCACGAGGTCGGCACCGAGCAGCCGGTGGCTGAAATCGCACAGCAGTGCCGGGCGGTGGGTGTGCCGCTGCTTGTGGACGCGGCGCAGTCGCTCGGGTGGGGGCCGGTGGAGGGCGACTGGTCGCTGCTGACGGCGAGTGCGCACAAATGGGGCGGTCCGGCGGGGGTCGGGCTGCTGGTGGTGCGCAAGGGCGTGCGGTTCGCCCCCCAAGGCCCCGCCGACGAGCGGGAGTCCGGGCGGGCGGCCGGCTTCGAGAACCTGCCCGCGATCGTGGCGGCGGCGGCCTCACTGCGGGCCGTGCGGGGCGAGGCGGCGGCCGAGGCGGAGCGGTTGCGGGCGCTGGTGGACCGGATCCGGCTCCGGGTGCCGGAGCTCGTACCGGATGTGGAGGTCGTCGGCGATCCGGTGCGGAGGCTGCCGCACGTGATCACCTTCTCGTGCCTGTACGTCGACGGGGAGGCGCTGCTGCACGAGTTGGACCGCGCCGGTTTTTCTGTATCGTCCGGTTCGTCGTGTACGAGCAGCACCCTCACGCCGAGCCATGTGCTCCGCGCGATGGGTGTGCTGACGGAGGGCAACGTCCGGGTCTCGCTACCGTCCGGCACGGCGGAGCAGGACGTGGACCGCTTCCTGGAGGCGCTGCCGGGGGCGGTGGCCGGGGTGCGGGAGCGGCTGGGTGCGCCGGTCGCCGCCGCGTCCTCGCCGTCCGAGGCGCCGTCGCTGGTCGTCGACTCGCTCGGCAAGCGGTGCCCGATCCCGGTGATCGAGCTGGCGAAGGTCATCGGCGACGTGCCGGTCGGCGGGACGGTGACGGTGCTCTCGGACGACGAGGCGGCCCGGCTGGACATTCCGGCGTGGTGCGGGATGCGGGGGCAGGAGTACGTCGGGGAGCGGGCGGCTGAGCGCGGCGCGGCGTACGTGGTGCGGCGCTTGAGCTGACGGCGAGCGCGGCGCGGGCTGCCGCGGCCGCTCGTACCGCTCCTGGAACGCCGAAGGGGCCGGAGAAGCCGCCGAGCGGGCGCGTCGCCGCTCGGCGGGCTCGTCCGGCCCCGTCCGCCGTCCGGGGTCACGCCTGCGCGGCGTCCCGGTTCAGGACAGGTGGGCGCGGACCTCTTCCGCCGCCTCGTGGCCGTACGCCTTGGTGAAGCGGTCCATGAAGTTGGCGCGGCGCAGCGTGTACTCCTGCGTGCCCAGCGTCTCGATCACCAGCGTCGCCAGCATGCAGCCGACCTGCGCGGCGCGCTCCAGGCCGACGCCCCAGGCCAGACCGGACAGGAAGCCGGCGCGGAAAGCGTCGCCGACGCCGGTGGGGTCGACCTTGCCCTCCTCCTCCGGGCAGCCGACGATCACCGGCTCGTCGCCGACCCGCTCGATCCGCACGCCGCGCGAGCCGAGCGTCGTGACGCGATGGCCGACCTTGGCGAGGATCTCCTCGTCGCTCCAGCCGGTCTTGGACTCGATGAGCCCCTTCTCGTACTCGTTGGAGAAGAGGTACGTCGCACCCGCGAGCAGCGTGCGGATGTCGTCGCCCGACATGCGGGCGATCTGCTGCGAGAAGTCCGCGGCGAACGAGATGGAGCGCGCCTTGCACTCCTCCGTGTGGCGCAGCATCGCCTCGGGGTCGTCCGCGCCGATCAGGACGAGGTCCAGGCCGCCGACGCGCTCGGCCACCGCCTGGAGCTCGATCTGGCGGGCCTCGCTCATCGCACCCGTGTAGAAGGAGCCGATCTGGTTGTGGTCGGCGTCGGTGGTGCACACGAAGCGGGCGGTGTGCAGGACCTCGGAGATGCGCACCGAGCCCGTGTCCACCCCGTGCCGGTCGAGCCAGGCGCGGTACTCGTCGAAGTCCGAGCCGGCGGCGCCGACCAGGATCGGGGCCGTGCCGAGCTGGCCCATGCCGAAGCAGATGTTGGCGCCGACACCGCCCCGGCGTACGTCGAGGTTGTCGACCAGGAAGGAGAGGGAGACCGTGTGCAGCTGGTCCGCGACCAATTGGTCGGCGAAGCGGCCGGGGAAGGTCATGAGGTGGTCGGTGGCGATGGAGCCGGTGACTGCGATACGCACGGCGAGGACGCTCCTGCGGGCGGTGGGTGAGGACAGTTCACGCTACCCGTTCGTAGCCCCCGCGCACCAAGAGGCAAAACTACCCGATAGTAGGGCTTTTCTCCTGACGTCCCAGCTGCTTACGGTGCGAGCGACGGGGTCCGCGGTGTGGCGGCCCCCCAGAGCTACGGGAGCGTCCCGCATGCAGAAGCACAGCGTCACGTCGTCCGCCCGGGCCGAGCAGGACGGCGGCCTGGAGGAACTGCGCGGGGACTGCGCCCGGATGGTCCCGCACTGGGCGGTGCCCGCCGAGTCCGCGCCCGCTCCCGTGCCGGTCTCGCTGATCCACGGCGTCACCGTGCCGCCCGCCTCGGCGCGGCTGGTCGGCGCGATGTCCGAGTACGGGGGCTGAGCCCGGCTCCTGAGGCGCGCGTGGGGAGCGTGAGGGAACCGCACGCTCCCCCGTTCCGTCCCACCGGTGTCTCCCGTCGAGGGACTCCCGTTGAGGGATACGGACACAGGCACAGGACGGCACAGCGGCCGAAGGAGCGATGCGGTGAGCACCGAGCGACCGGAAGAGGACGCGACCGGCGTCCACAAGCGGCGTGCCCCGCTGGTCGCCGCCTCAGTGGCAGCGGCGGTGCTGCTGGCCGGGGGCGGCGCGGCGTACTGGGCGTCGACCGCCTCGGGCGGTGGCGGCGGCACGGGCAGCGGCGCGAAGGCGGACGACGGCACTCCGCCGCCGCTGAGCCTGGACGGCCATACGGACGCCGACGCGCCCGGCGTGGCGCCCGGCGAGCCGGACCCGAACGGCGGGGTGACGTACCGCGCCGAGGGGAACCTGCCCAAGGGGCCCGGATCCGCGCCGGTGTACCGGGCCTCGGGCACGGTCACCGCCGCCGAGGTGGCGCGGCTGGCCGAGGCGCTCGGCGTACCGGGCAAGCCCCGCGCCGAGGGCTCGGTCTGGAAGGCCGGGGTCGCCAAGGACGGCGCGGGACCCGTGCTCCAGGTCAACAAGGAGGCGCCGGGCACCTGGACGTTCGCGAAGTTCGGCCCGGCCGGCGGTGACGACTGCGCCCGGGGCAAGCAGTGCCCCGACGACTCCGGCCGGCCGGGCGGCGAAGGCTCCGCGGTGAGCGAGAAGGCCGCGAAGAAGGCCGCGGCGCCCGTGCTGAAGGCGCTGGGTCAGGGCGACGCCGAGCTGGACGCCCGGCAGCTGATGGGCGCGGTACGGGTGGTGAACGCCGACCCCCGGGTGGGCGGCCTGCCGACGTACGGCTGGGCGACCGGCGTCCAGATCGGCTCCGACGGGGAACCGGTCGGCGGCAGCGGGCAGCTGAAGGGCCTGGCGAAGGGCGACACGTACCCGGTGATCAGCGCCGACGCGGCGCTGAAGCAGCTGAACAAGTCCGGCCAGGGCGCCGGCCGGATCGGCATCGGCGGGTGCGCCACCCCGGTGCCGCACGGTGACAAGGGCGACGAGAAGGGCGCGGCGGATTCGCCCTGCGAGCCGGCCGGCGGGCGGGCGCCGTCCGCGCCGGAGCCCGTGGCCGTGGGCGGGGCGGTGTTCGGGCTGGCCGCGCAGTACGTCGACGGGCGGCAGGCGCTCGTACCGTCGTGGCTGTTCGAGGTGCGGCCCGGCGGCGGCGCGCAGCCGTTCACGATCACGCACCCGGCGGTCGACCCCGACTACCTGGCCGAGCCCTCCCCCGAGCCGGCTCCGAGCGAGAGCGGCGAGCCCCCGGCGCCGCCGCGGCAGGTCGAGTCGTACAGCGCGGACGGGCGGAAGCTCACGGTGCACTTCTGGGGCGGCGTGTGCAGCGACTACGCGGCCAAGGCGAGCGAGGAGAACGGGACGGTGAAGGTGCGGATCACCGAGACCAACCCCGATCCCGACCGGGTCTGCATCGCGCTCGCCAAGGAGCTGAAGGAGACCGTGAAGCTCGACAAGCCGCTGGACGGCCGCAAGGTCGTCGACGCGCGCAGCGGCGAGACGGTGCCGCGCGCGTAGGCGTGAGGCCCCGCGGCGACGCGGGTACGACAGAAGGCGGCCGCCCCGCGGAAGGGGCGGCCGCCTTCTGTCGCGGCGCTTGTCGTCTAGCTGAACGAGTCGCCGCAGGCGCAGGAGCCCGTGGCGTTCGGGTTGTCGATCGTGAAGCCCTGCTTCTCGATGGTGTCGACGAAGTCGATGGAGGCGCCGCCCAGGTACGGGGCGCTCATGCGGTCGGTGACGACCTTGACGCCGTCGAAGTCCTTCACGACGTCGCCGTCGAGCGAGCGCTCGTCGAAGAAGAGCTGGTACCGCAGGCCGGAGCAGCCACCGGGCTGGACGGCGACGCGCAGCGCGAGGTCCTCCCGGCCTTCCTGGTCCAGCAGTGCCTTGACCTTGGAGGCGGCGGCGTCGGACAGGAGAATGCCGTCGCTCACGGTGGTCTTGTCGTCCTGAACGGACATCTACATCTCTCCCGGGTTGTACGGACTGCTTGCCGACGTATGCAACCGGCGCGGCCGCGGATTCATTCCGGACCTGAGCGCTTGTCTTCCCATTCATGCTCGCACACCGCGTCCGAGGAGGGCACGGGGCGGGCGCGGGCGGCAATTCGTCACATCGACGACATCGGCATCGTCAAAGTGACATGAAGCGGTTATGATAGATAACGTCAAATCGACGAAAAGCGTGTTCGCAGACAAGAAAGGGTGCGTGTCGTGACCACCGCCCAGCCACTGGACGTCCAGCCGTCGCCGCTCGCTCTGCTGCTGCTCGGCCGCGAGGCCGACGCCAAGAGCGAGCGGGGTGTGGACTGCCCCGGCGACCTGCCGTCGCCCTCCGACCCTGACCTGGTGGAGCGTGCCCGCGCCGCCAAGGAAAAGCTCGGGGACAAGGTCTTCATCCTCGGTCACCACTACCAGCGTGACGAGGTCATCCAGTTCGCCGACGTCACCGGGGACTCCTTCAAGCTGGCCAAGGACGCGGCCGCCAGGCCGGAGGCCGAGTACATCGTCTTCTGCGGCGTGCACTTCATGGCCGAGTCGGCGGACATCCTGACGTCCGACGACCAGAAGGTGGTCCTCCCCGACCTGGCCGCCGGCTGCTCGATGGCCGACATGGCCACCGCCGAGCAGGTCGCCGAGTGCTGGGACGTGCTGACCGAGGCCGGCGTGGCCGAGCAGGTCGTGCCCGTCTCGTACATGAACTCCTCGGCCGACATCAAGGCGTTCACCGGCAAGCACGGCGGCACCATCTGCACCTCGTCGAACGCGAAGCGGGCGCTGGACTGGGCCTTCGAGCAGGGCGAGAAGGTTCTCTTCCTGCCCGACCAGCACCTGGGGCGCAACACCGCCGTGCGGGACATGGGCATGTCGCTGGACGACTGCGTGCTCTACAACCCGCACAAGCCGGGCGGCGGCCTGACCGCCGAGGAGCTGCGGAACGCGAAGATGATCCTGTGGCGCGGGCACTGCTCGGTGCACGGTCGCTTCTCGGTCGACTCCGTCAACGACGTGCGGGCGCGCATACCGGGCGTCAACGTCCTGGTGCACCCCGAGTGCAAGCACGAGGTCGTGGCGGCGGCGGACTACGTCGGCTCGACGGAGTACATCATCAACACGCTCCAGGCGGCCCCGGCCGGCTCCAAGTGGGCCATCGGCACCGAGCTGAACCTGGTGCAGCGGCTCGCCAACCGGTTCGCGGCCGAGGACAAGGAGGTCGTCTTCCTCGACAAGACGGTCTGCTTCTGCTCGACCATGAACCGCATCGACCTGCCCCACCTGGTGTGGGCGCTGGAGTCGCTGGCCGAGGGCAACCTGGTCAACCGCATCGAGGTCGAGCGCGAGACCGAGCAGTTCGCGAAGCTCGCGCTGGAGCGGATGCTGGCCCTGCCGTAGGTCTTCCCGGACGAGCCCCCCGCACCCCCTGTCGCCCCGGCGTCAGGGGGTGCGGTCGTCGGGCCCACCTGACACCGTGGAAGCGACGGAAGGGTGAAGACCATGGAGTACATGATCCAGATGAACGTGCCCGCCGACGAGTGGGACGGGCTGATGTCGTCGTTCTCCAAGGACGACATGCTGGCGATGTTCGCGCACATGGACGCGCTCAACCAGGAGATCGGCGCGGCGGGCGAGCTGGTGGAGGCCCGTGGCCTCGGTGGTCCGGCGCTGGTCAAGACGGTACGGGCGACCGACGACGGCCGGGCGAAGGTGACGGACGGCCCGGCGGAGCCCGGCCGCATCCTCGCGGGCTACTGGGTGGTCGACGTCAAGGACGAGGAGCGGGCCCTGGAGATCGCCGCGCGGGCCTCGGCCTGTCCCGGCCCCGGCGGCGTGCCCGGCAACGATCCGGTCGAGGTGCACGTCATCCCGGAAGGGCCGCCCGAGGTCCCCGAAGCCTGAACGGGGTGAGCCCCGGCCCCCTGGAGAGGGGGCCGGGGCTCGTCGCCGCGCCGGTGCGGCGTCGTACGCCGGTCAGACCTTCGCCGGCTGCGACTCGTCCGAGGCGAAGTCCGCGCCGGACGGGCCCGGGACACCGGCCTTCGTCGCGCGCTTGGCCGCCTTCTTCTTGGCGCGGCGCTCCTTGCGGAGCTCCACCATCGCGTACAGCGTGGGCACCAGGAGCAGCGTCAGCAGCGTCGAGGTGATCAGGCCGCCGATCACGACGATCGCCAGCGGCTTCGAGATGAAGCCGCCCTCGCCGGTGATGCCGAGCGCCATGGGCAGCAGCGCGAAGATCGTCGCCAGCGCCGTCATGAGGATCGGGCGCAGACGGTGACGGCCGCCCTCCAGCACCGCCTCGACGACGCCCAGGCCCTGGGCCCGGTACTGGTTGATCAGGTCGATCAGGACGATCGCGTTGGTGACCACGATGCCGATGAGCATCAGCATGCCGATCATCGCCGGGTCACCCATGGGCGTACCGGTGACGAGCAGCAGACCGATCGCGCCGGTCGCCGCGAACGGGATGGAGACCAGCAGGATCAGCGGCTGGACGAGCGAGCGGAACGTCGCGACCAGCAGCATGAAGACGATCGCGATGGCCGCCAGCATGGCCAGGGCGAGCTGGCCGAAGGCCTCGTTCTGATCGGAGGAGACGCCGCCGATCTCGACGGTGGCGCCCGCCGGGAGCTCCTTCTCCAGCTCGGTGGTCTTCGTCTGGAGCGCGGCGGTCACCGCGCCCGTGTTGTCGGCGGTCGGCTTGGCCGTGATCGTCGCCGCGCGGGCGCCGTCGATCCGGGTCGTGGAGACGGGGCCGTCGACGAGCTTCACGTCGGCGATGTCGCCGAGCTTCACCCGGCCGAGGTTCAGCTTCTTCAGCTCGTCCATCGTGGTCGCCGGCTTGGCCGACTTCACCACGACGTCGCGCTCGGTGTCGCCGATGACCGCCTTGCCGGAGGTGGTGCCGCGCACCGCCTGGGCGACGGCCGCGCCGAGGCTCTGCTGGTCGAAGCCCGCGGCGGCCGCCTTGTCGGTGGCCGTGACGGAGATCCGGGGCACGCTCTGGGCCAGGTCGCTCTGTACGTCGGTGACGTCGTCGAGCTCGGCGACCGCGTCCCGCACCTGCTCGGACGCCTTCGTCAGCACGTCGCCGTCGCCGGCCTTGACCACGACGCTCAGGTCCTGGCTGCCGAAGCCGCCGCCCGCGCCGATGGTGGTGTCGCCGATGCCGTCGAGTCCGGCCAGTTCCTCGTCGATGCGGTCCTGGGTGGCCTCGAAGTCGGAGGCGTCCTTCAGGGTCAGCTGGTACGTCGCCTGGTTGGCGCCCGTGCCGGCGCCGAAGGCCGCGGCGAAGCCCTGCGAGCCGACCGTGACCTGGTAGTCCTTGATCGTGTCGATGGAGTCGAGCGCCTTCTCGACCTTCAGGGCGGCCTGGTTCGCGGCCTCCAGGCTGGTGCCCGGCTTCAGCTCCTGGGTGACGGACAGGGTGTCCTGCTCGCCCTGGTCCAGGAAGTTGGTCTTCAGCAGCGGCGCCATGGCGAACGTGCCGATGAGCACGACGACCGCGATGGCCAGGCTGGTCAGGCGACGACGGGTGGCGAAGCGCAGGACCGGTACGTACATCCGCTGGAGCGGGCTGCGCGCCTCCTTCTCCTCCGCCGTGCGGCGCAGCTCGGCCGGATCGACGCCCTCGGAGCCCTTGGGCGGGCGCAGGAACCAGTACGAGAAGACCGGTACGACGGTGAGGGACACCAGCAGCGAGGCGAGCAGGGCCGCCGTGACGGTCAGCGAGAACGAGCCGAAGAGCTGGCCCACCATGCCGCCGACCAGGCCGATCGGCAGGAAGACGGCGACCGTGGTGAGGGTCGAGGCGGTGACCGCGCCGGCCACCTCCTTGACGGCGGTGATGATCGCGGAGTGGCGCTCCTCGCCGTACGCGAGGTGACGCTTGATGTTCTCCAGGACCACGATCGAGTCGTCGACGACGCGGCCGATCGCGATGGTCAGGGCGCCCAGGGTGAGGACGTTGAGCGACAGGTCGCGGGTCCACAGCACGATGAGCGCGAGGACGACCGAGAGCGGGATGGAGACGGCGGTGACGAGCGTCGAGCGGACCGATGCGAGGAAGACCAGGATGACGACGACCGCGAAGACCAGGCCGAGGGCGCCCTCGGTGGTCAGGCCGGAGATCGACTTGGAGACGGCCGGTCCCTGGTCGAAGACGACCGCGATCTCGCTGCCGGAGCCGAGCGTGTCGCGCAGTTCGGGCAGCTTGTCCTTGACCGCGTCGGAGATCGCGACGGCGCTGCCGTCCTGGTCCATGGTGATCGCCAGGGACAGGCTGGGCTTGCCGTTGGTACGGGTGAGGGAGACCGCGGTGGCGGGCTGCTCCTTCACGGTGGCGACGTCGCCGAGGCGTACCGGCTTCGGGGGCTTGCCCTGACCGGTCGGCGCCGCGGTGACGCGCAGGTCCTCGATCTGCTTCAGCGAGGTGTAGCCGCCGCCGACCTGGACCGTGCGGCTCTTGCCGTCCTCGGCGAAGGAGCCCGCAGGAACGGTCGCGCCGCCCGCCTGGAGGGCCTGGCCGAGGGCACCGGCGTTCAGACCGGCCGCGGCGAGCTTCCTGTCGTCGGGGGTGACGGCGACCTGGAGGTCGCGCACACCGTCGATGGTGACCTGGCCGACGCCCTCGATGTCCTCCAGTACGGGGACGACGCTGTTCTCCAGCCGGTCGGCGAGCGCCTGCTGGTCCAGGCCGGAGGTGGCGGCGAGCAGGACGGTGGGGATGTCGTCCGTCGAACCGGCGACGACCTGCGGGTCGACGTCGTCGGGGAGCTGGGCGCGGGAGCGGTTCACGGCCTGCTGGACGTCGGCGACGAGCTGCTTGGTGTCGTTGCCGTAGTCGAACTGGGCCATGATCACGGCGTTGCCCTCGCTCGCCGTGGAGTTGACGCCGGTGATGCCGTCGACTGCCTCGATGTTGCTTTCGAGCGGTTCGACGACCTGCTTCTCGACCACATCGGGAGACGCGCCCTGGTAGGGCGCCAGCACGGACACCATCGGGAACTCGATGGTGGGCAGCAGTTGCTGCTTGAGCTGCGGTATCGCGATGGCGCCGAAGACGATCGCGATGATCGACATCAGGCCGATCAGCGCCCGCTGAGCGAGGCTGAATCTGGACAGCCAGGACATGGGTGAGTCTCTCTTCCGTGGCGTGCGAGGCAGGCGGACACAGTGGCCCGCTTATACGATCCGCCATGCGAAGAGGGGATCCCTCGCTCCCAGGTCCCCTTCCTTACGCGGTGCGTACCGCGTCTGGAGTACGCGCCACTACACCTTCACTCCACCCTCGGCCGGACAAGTCCCGACTCGTACGCGATGACCACCAACTGGGCGCGGTCGCGGGCCCCGAGCTTCGCCATCGCCCGGTTCACATGGGTCTTGACGGTGAGCGGGCTGACGGCCAGTTGCTCGGCGATCTCGTCGTTGGAGTGGCCGCCCGCGACCTGCACGAGGACCTCGCGCTCCCGCACGGTCAGCGCCGAGAGCCGCTCGGCGCGGGCGCCGGTGGCCTCGCCGTCGTCCGAAGTGCCGCCCTGCGCGAGGAACTTGGCGATGAGCCCCTTGGTGGCCACGGGCGACAGCAGCGCCTCGCCGGCCGCGGCGATGCGGATGGCGCTGAGCAGCTCCTCCGGCTCCGCGCCCTTGCCGAGGAAGCCGGAGGCCCCGGCGCGCAGCGACTGGACGACGTACTCGTCCACCTCGAAGGTCGTCAGCATCACGACCCGCACGGCGGACAGGTCCGGGTCCTCGCTGATCATGCGGGTGGCGGCGAGGCCGTCCGTACCCGGCATGCGGATGTCCATGAGGACGACGTCGGCGCGCAGCGAGCGGGCGAGCCGGACGGCCTCGGCGCCGTCCGCGGCCTCGCCGACGACCTCCATGTCGGGCTCGGAGTCGACGAGGACCCGGAACGCGCTGCGCAGCAGGGCCTGGTCGTCGGCGAGCAGGACCCTGATGCCGGTCGTGGCCGTCGTCACGCGTTCTCCACCGTCTTCTCCCCCGTCCGCACCTGGAACGGCAGGATCGCATGGACGCGGAACCCGCCGCCGTAGCGGGGCCCGGCGGTCAGGGTCCCGCCGAGGGCGGTGACGCGCTCGCGCATGCCGGTGAGGCCGTGGCCGCCGCCGGCCTCGGGGCCGTCGGCCGTGGCCTTCGCCCCGCCGCCGTTGTCGATCACCGTGATCTCGGCGGACGAGCCGACGCGTACGACGCTGACCTCGGCCTTCGCGTGCTCCCCCGCGTGCTTCTGCACGTTGGTCAGGGCCTCCTGGATGATCCGGTACGCCGCGAGGTCGACGGCGGCGGGCAGCGGATCGGCCACGGCCTTGTCCGGCCTGGCCACCTCGACGGGCAGGCCCGCGTTGCGGAAGGTGTCCAGGAGCTGGTCGAGCACGCCGAGCCCGGGCGCGGGCTCGGTCGGGGCCTCGGGGTCGCCGGACTGGCGGAGCAGGCCGACGGTGGCCCGCAGTTCGTTCAGCGCGGAGCGGCTGGCCTCCCGTACGTGCCCGAGGGCTTCCTTGGCCTGGTCGGGGCGCTTGTCCATGACGTGGGCCGCGACGCCCGCCTGCACGTTGACCAGCGCGATGTGGTGGGCGACGACGTCGTGGAGGTCGCGCGCGATGCGCAGCCGCTCCT
The DNA here is from genome assembly GCF_014650755.1 of Streptomyces chryseus. Taxonomy (GTDB): domain Bacteria; phylum Actinomycetota; class Actinomycetes; order Streptomycetales; family Streptomycetaceae; genus Streptomyces; species Streptomyces chryseus. The sequence goes on from NZ_BMVO01000001.1 coordinate 458,999, forward strand.
CCGCGACCCGGCGGCGGGCCTCCTCCTCGCGGGTGCGCTCGGCGCGCTCGGCGCGTTCACGGATGGCGTCGACGAAGGCGCGGCGGCTGCGCACGGCGTCTCCGGCGGTCGCCCCGATGCCGGTCCAGGCGAAGATGCCGAGGTTCTCCTGGGAGTACCAGGGGCCGCTGCCGAAGCACATCGCGGCGCCGGTCAGACCGGTCATCGTCAGCAGGCCGACGCGCCAGGTGGTGGGGCGGTCCGTGCGCGAGGCGACCGTGTAGAGCGCGATGACGGCGCTCATCGCGACCGGGGCGGGCGGGTCGCCCGCGACGAGTTCGGCGAGCGTGACCAGGCAGGTGAAGGCGAGTACGGCCAGCGGCCTGCGGCGGCGCAGGACCAGCGCGGCGGCGCCCAGCGCCATCAGGGCGATGCTGCCGGCTCCGGGAGTCCTGGTGCCGAAGGTCGGGCCGCCCGGGCCGCCGTGCGGGTCGGCGAAGGACCCGGCCACCATCATCACCAGGACGGCGGTCGCGAGGGCGGCGTCCAGGGCGAGCGGGTGTGCGTGGAGCCAGCACCGGGAGCGGGTGAGTCCCGTACCGAGGGCAGTCATGTCACGCAACGGTACGGCGTGCGCGGGCGGCGCGATGCCCCCGCGCTCCGGGCGTTGCCGGAGCGCGGGGGCATCGTGTGATGTGCGGGGCTGGAGGGGCCTGGCCCGGCTCAGACCGAGTCCGGGATCAAGCCTTCGTCGGTCAGCATCTCGCGGACCTCGTCGAGTGTCGCGTCCTCGGCCGGGAGGATCAGCTCGGAGGGTTCGAGGGACTCGTCCGCCAGCGGCTTCCCGAGGCGGCGTACCGCTTCGAGCAGCGCGCCGAGCGTGCGCCGGAAGCCGGACTCGTCGCCGCCCTCCATCTCGGCGAGCAGTTCGTCGTCGAGCTTGTTGAGTTCGGCGAGGTGACTGCCGGCCACCTCCACCTGGCCCTCCCCCATGATCCGTACGATCACGACGTGCTCCTTCGCGGAGTGCGGAGTGCGGCGGCCTACTGCTTGTCGAACTTGTGCCGGTCCTGGGGCGCCTGCGTACCGTCCTGCGCGCCGCCTTCGAGCGCCTGCTGCTGCGCCGTCGGACCGCCCGCCAGCTCGGCCTTCATGCGCTGCAGCTCCAGCTCTACATCTGTACCACCGGAGATGCGGTCCAGCTCGGCGGCGATGTCGTCCTTCGCCATCCCGGACGAGTCGTCCAGGGCGCCGGACGCCAGCAGCTCGTCGATCGCGCCGGCCCGCGCCTGGAGCTGCGCGGTCTTGTCCTCGGCCCGCTGGATCGCCAGGCCGACGTCGCCCATCTCCTCGGAGATGCCCGAGAACGCCTCGCCGATCCGGGTCTGCGCCTGCGCGGCGGTGTAGGTGGCCTTGATGGTCTCCTTCTTCGTACGGAAGGCGTCGACCTTGGCCTGGAGGCGCTGTGCGGCGAGCGTCAGCTTCTCCTCCTCGCCCTGGAGCGTCTGGTGCTGCGTCTCCAGGTCGGTTACCTGCTGCTGCAACGCGGCACGGCGGGACAGCGCCTCACGGGCGAGGTCCTCGCGGCCGAGCGCGAGCGCCTTGCGGCCCTGGTCCTCCAGCTTGGACGACTGGCCCTGCAACTGGTTCAGCTGCAGTTCGAGCCGCTTGCGCGACGTCGCCACGTCGGCGACACCGCGGCGTACCTTCTGCAGCAGCTCCAGCTGCTTCTGGTACGAGTAATCGAGGGTCTCGCGCGGATCCTCGGCCCGGTCAAGGGCCTTGTTTGCCTTCGCGCGGAAGATCATCCCCATACGCTTCATGACACCGCTCATGGGCTTCGCGCGCCCCCTTCTGACGGACTACGGAACCAGCTCCAGCACTTGAACCCACACTACGGGCCCTGCATCCATTACCGCACTGTTCGCGGGCCGATGCGCTCCTCCTCCAGGACGACTGCGGCCCGCCGGGCTCCAGCTCAGGGAGTAGGTGAAGGCCGGGGAAACCGACCGTTGCGGGATCGTTCCCCTCCGGGCTGGGGTCCATGCGCCGTACCCCGTACCCTTGGGCTTTGTGTTCCGTAGCCGTTCCTCCAAGGAAGAGAAGGCCCCCACCGACAAGGTGCAGGTGGACCTCTCCAAAGCGTCCCGTGACCCGCAGGCCCCGAAGGGCCGCCCCACCCCGAAGCGCGCTGTCGCACAGTCGCAGCGCCGCAACGGTGCGGTGGCTCCCTCGAACCGCAAGGAGGCGATGAAGCGTCAGCGCGAGGCCCGCCGTGCGGACCTGGCAAGGCAGCGGGAGGCACTGGCGAGCGGGGACGAGCGCTACCTGCCGGCCCGCGACAAGGGCCCCGTCCGCCGCTTCGTTCGCGACTTCGTCGACTCGCGCTTCTGCGTGGCCGAGTTCTTCCTGCCGCTCGCGGTGGTGATCCTCGTCCTGAGCATGATCCGCATGAGCAACATCCAGAACATCGCGCTGCTGCTGTGGCTCGGCGTGATCGTGATGATCGTGATCGACTCGATCGGCCTGGTCGTCCGGCTCAAGAAGCAGCTCAACGAGCGCTTCCCGAACGAGCCGAAGCGCGGCGCCGTCGCCTACGGCCTGATGCGCACGCTCCAGATGCGCCGCCTGCGCCTGCCGAAGCCCCAGGTCAAGCGCGGGGATCGGCCCTGAGCACGGAAGATCCCACCGCTATCGCGCGGTTCGAGGGCGCGGCGGCCGACTGGCTGAAGGGTGTCGGCACGCTGCGCGACACCGTCCGCCAGGAACTGGTCGCGCGCCAGCTCGACGAGCAGATATCGGCCCGCTTCCCGGTGGGCCGGCGCCTGTCCGTGCTCGACGTGGGCATGGGCCAGGGAACGCAGGCCCTGCGGCTGGCCCGGGCCGGTCACAAGGTGACCGGCCTGGAGTCCGACCCGGACATGCTGGTCGCGGCCCGCGAGGCGCTCGCCGGCGAGCCCGAGGGCATCCGCGAGCGGATGCGCCTGGTCGAGGGCGACGGCCTGGAGACCGGGGTGCACTTCCTGCCGGGCAGCTTCGACGTGGTGCTGTGCCACGGCGTGCTGATGTACGTCGAGGAGCCCGACGCCATGGTGGCGGGGCTCGGCCGGATGCTGGCGCCCGGCGGGCTGCTGTCCCTGCTCGTACGGAACGCCGACGCGCTCGCGATGCGGCCGGGCCTGGCCGGCGACTGGGCCGGGGCGCTCGCCGCGTTCGACTCGGACGCCTACACCAGCCGGCTCGGCCTGCGGGTGCGCGCCGACCGCCTCGACGCCCTGACGTCGACGCTCGCCGGAATCGCCGCGCCGCTGCACACCTGGTACGGCGTGCGGGTCTTCACCGACAACGTCGAGGGTGACGCCGACGACGCCTCGCGGCTGCCGCCGCAGGAGCTGGAGCGGATCCTGGCCCTGGAGGACCGTGCGGGACGGTCCGACCCCTACCGCCGGGTCGCGGCGCTGCTGCACCTGTGTGGCGTACGGGGCTGAGCCTGCCGCCCGGACGGCGGCGTACCGCCCGCCGGTCCGGCCCTGTGGGCCCTCGCCCCGCCGCCCCTCCGATGGACCTTCTCCACGGGCCTTGGATTCCCCCGAAAGGGACACTCCAGGCATGGATGGATCACATGCCCCCGGTGGTGCACTCCGACGGCTTCCCCTGCCCGTGACCGCCGCGGCCTGTGCGGTCGTACTGGCCTGCCTGAGCGGGTGCTCCGACTCCCCGGCGGTGTCCGCGTCGCCGCGGGCGAGCGCGGAGGCGGGGGCGCCGGTGGCGCTGCAGGACCTGGAGAGCGAGTACCGGCGGGTGATCCGCGACGTACTGCCGTCGGTCGTGCAGATCGAGGGGGCCGACGGGCTCGGCTCGGGTGTCGTCCACGACGACCGGGGCCATGTCGTCACCAACGCCCATGTGGTCGGCGGCGAACGGGACTTCAAGGTCACGGTGGCCACCGGTGGCGGCTCGCTCCGCGCCCGGCTCGTCGCCGCGTACCCGGACCAGGACCTCGCCGTCGTCAAGCTGGACAGCGTCCCCGACGGACTGCGGCCCGCCCGGCTGGCGGACTCCTCGGAGGTCGAGGTGGGGCAGATCGTGCTGGCGATGGGCAGCCCGCTGGGCCTGTCGAGCAGCGTCACCCAGGGCATCGTCTCGGCGGTCGGCCGGACGGTGAGCGCGGGCCGTTCGGGCGGCGGCACGGGCGCGACCATCGCGAACATGGTGCAGACGTCGGCCGCGATCAACCCGGGCAACAGCGGCGGAGCCCTGGTCAACCTCGACGGCGAGGTCATCGGTATCCCGACACTGGCGGCCACCGACCCCCGGATGGGCGGCGGGGCGGCGCCGGGGATCGGGTTCGCGATCCCGTCCTCGACGGTACGGACGATCGCCGGCCAGATCGTGCGGGACGGCCGGGTCACCGACTCGGGGCGGGCGGCGCTGGACATCACGGGCCGCACCGTCGTGGACGACGAGTTCGCGCCGACCGGCGTCGCCGTGGTGTCGGCCGAGGAGGGCGGCGCGGCGGCGACGGCGGGGCTGCGGGCCGGCGATGTCATCACCGCACTCGGCGGGGCCGAGATCACCACGATCACCTCGCTGGCGGAGGCCCTGGCCTCGCACGAGCCGGGCGACCGGGTGCGGGTGGGTTACCTGCGCGGCGAGGAGCGGCGCACGGCGGATGTGACGCTGGGCGAGATCTAGTCCGGCGAGGTCCAGGGGCGGCCGCCGCATCCCCGGGTGCGCTCGGGAAGCGGGCGGAACACCTTGTGCGTCGGCCGCCGTACGGGCTCGCACGGGAGCCCGTACGACGGCCGGGACGCGCGCCCGGACCGCCGGGACGCGTCGGGCACTACCGGCCCGTCAGGCCTCGTCGGCGTGCAGGTTCATCGGGCCGTAGATCTTCGTGCCGTCGTCGAAGAGCACCACCTGGTCGGCGCCGCCCTCGACCAGGTCCTTCCAGACCTCGCCGATCCACGACTCCGCGTCGCCCTGCGTGGTGAACTCCTCCGGCACCACCGCCGGCTGGACCTCCGTACCGTCGGCCTTCTCGAACCGCCACGTCCACGCCATGTCGCCTCCCGGGTCCCACCCGTGCTTTCGTCCAGCACAGCCTGCCCCGCAGAGTAGCCGGGCGCGCACCACCGGCGGGGACGCGGGAGGATCGTCCTCGTGGAACTGACTCTCCTCGGCACCGGGGCCCCGGCCGGCCTGCCCCGCCCCGACTGCCCCTGCGCCTCGTGCGCCACCGCCCGCGGCCCGCTCGCCCGGGCGGCGACCGCGTTGCTCGTGGACGGCGCCCTGCTACTCGACCTGACGCCGGGGGCCGCGCTGGCCGCGGCCCGTGCCGGGCACTCGCTCACCGGCGTGCGGCAGGTGCTGCTGACGCACCCGCACGACGGGCCCCCGGTGGAGCTGCCGCCCGGACTGCCGGCGGCGGGCCGGGTGCCGGACGGGCGGGAGCTGACGCTGATCAGCGGACACCGGGTGCGGGCGGTGCCGATGGACTCGCCCGGCACGGGGTACGAGGTGGCCTCGCCCGACGGGGAGCTGATGCTGTACCTGCCGCCGGGCGGCGCGCCGGCCGGAGGGACGACGGACAGCCGTAGGTACGACATGGTCCTCGCCGACGTGACGGGCCGGCCGGACGCGCTGGCGCGGCTGCGGGCCGCCGGGGCCGTCGTCGCGACCACCGACGTCATCGCCGTGCACCTCGACCACGACGTGCCGCCGGGGCTCGAGCTGGGGCGGCGGCTCGCGGCGGCGGGCGCGCGGGCGGTGCCGGACGGGACGACGGTGATCGTCGGCGAGTACCACGCGGTGCCCGACGTGCCGCGCCGGACGCTGGTCCTGGGCGGCGCGCGGTCGGGCAAGTCGGTGGAGGCGGAGCGGCGTCTGGAGACGTTTCCCCAGGTGGTGTACGTCGCCACGAGTGGGGCGCGGGAGGGTGACGCGGAGTGGGCGCAGCGGGTGGGTCTGCACCGGGACCGCAGGCCGGGCGCCTGGCGCACGGAGGAGACGTGCGAGCTGGTTCCGCTGCTCGCGGCGCAGGGGCCGCCGCTGCTGATCGACTGCCTGGCGCTGTGGCTGACCGACGCGATGGACCGGGTCGGGGCGTGGGACGACGAGAAGTGGGCGGCGCACGGGCGGCGGGCGCTGGGGGAACGGGTGACGGAGCTGGTGGACGCGGTGCGCCGGACGCGGCGGACGGTGGTGGCGGTGAGCAACGAGGTCGGCTCGGGCGTCGTACCGGCCACGGCGAGCGGCCGCCGCTTCCGTGACGAACTGGGACGGCTGAACGCGGCCTTCGCCGGTGAGTGCGAGCAGGTGCTGCTGGTGGTGGCGGGGCAGGCGGTGGTGCTGCGGGGGTGAACGGGGCGGGGGGCGCGTGCGGCCGCCGGTGTCGGGCGCGGCGCCCGGGCCGGGCCGGGCCGGGCCGGGCCGGGCCGGGCCGGGCCGGGCCGGGCCGGTTCCGTTCGGTCCGGTTCCGGAAGGGCCGGCACGCACGGCAGGAGTCGCGCCGGACCGCCGACACCCCTGACGGTGCGTCAGCAATCGTGCCGGTACTGTTCGGCGAATGAGCTCGCTTAACCTCGACGACTTCTCCGACCTGATCGAACGCCCCGACGGCGGCGTCCGGCGCGATGCCGAGGAACGCCGGGAACGCCTGATCGTGCCGCCCGGCGCGCTCGGCCGGCTCGACGAGCTGGGCGAGTGGCTGTCGGCCGCGCAGGCGTCCGTACGGGTCGAGCCCATCGAGCGGCCCCGCGTGGTCCTGTTCGCCGCCGACCACGGCGTCGCCGAGCTCGGCGTCTCCGCCCGGCCCGCCGGCGGCGCGCACCGCCTCGTGCGCGCCGTGCTGGACGGCGAGAGCCCCGTCGCCGTACTGGCCCGCCGCGCCGGGGCGAGCGTGCGCGTCGTCGACGCGGGGCTCGACTGCGACCCGGGGCTGCTGCCCGAAGACGTCGTACGCCACCGCGTGCGGCGCGGCTCCGGGCGTATCGACGTCGAGGACGCGCTCACCCTCGAAGAGGCCGAGCAGGCCGTCCGCCTCGGCATGGCGATCGCCGACGAGGAGGCCGACTCCGGCACCGACCTCGTCGTACTGGGCGATCTGAGCGTCGGCGGCACCACCGCCGCCGCGACCCTGATCGCCGCCCTGTGCGGCACCGACGCCTCCGTGGTCACCGGCCGCGGCGGCGCTCCCATCGACGACCTGGCGTGGATGCGCAAGTGCGCCGCCATCCGCGACGCGCTGCGCCGGGCGCGGCCCGTGCTCGGCGACCAGCTGGAGCTGCTGGCGACCGTCGGCGGCGCCGACCTCGCCGCGGCGACCGGATTCCTGCTCCAGTGCGCGGTGCGGCGTACGCCGGTCATCCTCGACGGCGTGGTCTCCGCCGCCTGCGCGCTGGTGGGCCAGCGCGCCGCGTTCCGGGCGCCCGACTGGTGGCTCGCGGGCCAGGTGAGCGGGGAGCCGGGTCAGGCCAAGGCACTGGACCGGATGGCGCTCAACCCCCTGCTCGACCAGGGCGTCACTGTGGGGGAAGGAACCGGGGCACTGCTCGCGCTCCCTCTCGTACAGGCTGCCGCCGCCCTCGCGGCGGAGCTGCCCGAGCGGGAGCCCGGGGCGGCGAACACGCCGGCCGGCACGGACGAGACCGGCGCCGACGACGGCGCGTCCTCCGACGAGGCGGCCGCCGGGACCGTGAACACGACGGACTAGACCGGGTGTGCGGCCGGCGGCCACCGGCCGCACGCACGCGCTCCCGACGGCGTGATGCCCCATATCATCGCGTTTCATGGGAGAAGTCCGCTTGGCCGCCGAAGGAACGAACCGAACGAGCCCGGCGATCAGGCGCGGCACCCCCCGCTCGCGCCGCGCCGCGGCCTTCGCCGTCTGGTACCTGCGCGTCGTCACGTTCATCAACTTCCTGAGCGCCGTGTGGGTTTCGCTCGGCCAGGATCTGCGACGCCACAACACCGACGACTACTTCACCCCCTACCTGCTGACCGCGGGCTTCGCCTCCGGCGCCTTCACGCTCTTCCTGGCCATCACCATGCGCCGCCGCAAGCGCGCCGCCTGGATCCTCAACGTCGTACTCGGCGGGCTGTTCCTGCTGCTGTTCGCCCTCGCGATGCTCTTCCCGGAGGTCCGGCAGTACTGGCAGAACTGGGCCTCCCTGATCCTCACCGCCGCTTTCGTGGCGGCCCTGTTGCTCGGCCGCCGCGAGTTCTACGCCAAGGGCGACCGCTCCAACCCGGTGCTCGCGGCCGTCGTGGCCCTCGGCGGGCTGCTGGCCACCTCGCTGATCGCCGCGCTCCTGGTCACGGTCAGCAACACCGCGCCCGACGACGACCGGTCCTCGTTCCTGGACCGCTGGCGGTACGGCGTGATGCGGCTGGTGTCGCTGGCGCCCGACGACGCCCGCCCGCAGGGCATCACCACGCCGGGCTGGGTCAACGTCACCATCAACGCGATGAGCACGCTGCTGCTCCTCGCCGTCCTGTACGCCGCGTTCCGCTCCCGCAGGACCGTCGAGCCGATCACCGAGGAGGACGAGGCCGGACTGCGCGCGCTCCTCGACCGGTTCGGCGAGCGCGACTCCCTCGGCTACTTCGCGCTGCGCCGTGAGAAGAGCGCCGTCTGGTCCCCCACCGGCAAGGCCGCCGTCACGTACCGGGTCGTCGGCGGCGTGTCGCTGGCGTCCGGCGACCCGATCGGCGACCCCGAGGCGTGGCCCGGCGCGATCGAGCCGTGGCTGGCCGAGGCGCGCGCGCACGGCTGGATCCCCGCCGTGATGGGCGCGAGCGAGGAGGGCGGCACCGTCTACGCACGGCACGGGCTGGACGCCCTGGAGCTGGGCGACGAGGCGATCGTCGAGATCGACGAGTTCACGCTGGAGGGGCGCGCGATGCGCACGGTGCGCCAGGCGTACAACCGTGTGAAGCGGGCGGGATACACGGTCCGCGTCCGGCGCCACGCGGACATCCCCGACGACGAGATGGCCGAGCTGCTGCGCAGGGCCGACGACTGGCGCGACGGGGAGACCGAGCGCGGCTTCTCGATGGCGCTCGGCAGGCTCGGGGACCCGGCGGACGGGCAGTGCGTCATGCTCGAATGCGCCGACGGGCAGAGGGACCTGAGGGCCGTACTGAGCTTCGTGCCCTGGGGGCCGCACGGCCTGTCCCTCGACCTGATGCGGCGGGACCGCGACTCCGAGAACGGTCTGATGGAGTTCATGGTCATCGAGCTGCTCCAGAGCGCCGGGCAGCTCGGGATCACGCAGGTCTCGCTGAACTTCGCGATGTTCAGGTCGGTCTTCGAACGCGGCTCGAAGCTCGGGGCGGGGCCGGTCCTGCGGATGTGGCGTTCGCTGCTCAGTTTCTTCTCGCGCTGGTGGCAGATCGAGTCGCTGTACCGCGCCAACGCCAAGTACCGGCCGATCTGGGAGCCCCGGTTCATGCTCTTCGAGAAGAGCTCCGACCTGTTGCGCATCGGCCTCGCGGCGGCCCGCGCCGAGGGTTTCCTCGAAGCACCCGGGCTGCCCAAGTGGATGCACCGCAAGCACCTGGAGACCCGGCGGTGACCGTTCACTTCCGTTCGGGCGACGGCGTCCGGTCAGGGGTCCCGCCGATCATGTCCTGGAACTTCCGGCTGAGCCCCGACCAGCGGCGGTCGTGGTGCCACAGCCGCAGCGCCGCGCGGGCGCGGGCCTTGGGGCGCCGGCGGTAGGCGTGCCTGGCCCACGGGGAGCCCGGCTTGGCCAGCCGGATCGCGCCGACGAGCGCGACCAGGGGCACGACCGTGCCGAAGAGCGCGGTCAGCAGCTTCCCCTTGGTGAGGGAGATGATCGCCAGGAGGAAGTTGAAGCAGACGTTCAGGACGACGAGGCCCCGGCTCTGCTCCTCGTCCGGCGTCAGCTGGTCGACGCCGAACGGGACGGAGCCGATGAGGACGAGCCCCACCAGCGCGGCGGTGACGACCACGATCTCCACGCTCTGCCGGCCCTGTTCGCTCCAGTACACGTCGTCGAGGTGCAGGACCAGGGCGAACTCGTCGAGGACCAGCCCGGCTCCGATGCCGAAGATCACCGCGCAGAGCGCCGAGCTGATGCCGTGCGCACCGGTGGCCACCGCGCCGAATCCGCCGATCGTCATCAGGATCACGCCGGGAACCACATGGTGGATGTGCAGACCGCCCGGTGAGACGTTCTTGAAGGGGCCGCGCCCCGCCCGGATCAGCCGGGTGATGGTGCGGGTGATCAGGAACGACAGGATGAAGGAGAGCAGGGCCAGCAGCAGGGGGAGTTTCCCCGGCTCCAGGATGTTGCGATACCACCAGTGACCCATGCCACTCGCTTCCCCTCTGGAGGCTTTTGTGCGTTATGCGCAACTTACCGGCCGCGTCGGGCGACTAGCGTGCGCGCCGTGACCTCTCTCCTCGCCGCGGCCTCCCTGCTCCGGGACGGCATACGTTTCGCCTTCGGCACGCTCACCGTCTTTCCCGTGCGCCTGACCCGCTGGGACCGCGAGGCGGCGCGCGCCGGGATGCTGTGCGCTCCCCTGGCCGGGATCGCGGTGGGTCTGTGCGCGGCGGGCGCCGGCGGGGTACTCCTGGGGCTCGGGGCGGGGCCGCTGCTCGCCGCCGTGGCGAGCGCCGCCGTACCCGCCGTCCTGACCCGCGGGCTGCACCTCGACGGCCTCGCCGACACCGCCGACGGGCTGGGGAGCGGCAAACCGGCCGAGGAGGCGCTGCGCGTCATGAAGCAGTCGGACATCGGTCCGTTCGGTGTCATCACGCTGCTGTTCACGCTCCTCGCCCAGGTCGCCGCGCTCTACGAGCTGTACGCCGCCGGGTGGGCGCACGGCGCGGCCGGCGCCGCCGTCTCGGCCGTCGCCGCCCGCCTCGCCCTGACGCTCGCCTCCCGTACGGGCGTCCCTCCGGCCCGCCCGGAGGGGCTCGGCGCGGCGGTCGCGGGGACGGTCCCGACGGGGGCGGCGATCGCCGTCGCCGCCCTGGTGGCCGCCGTCTGCGCGAGTGGCGCGGGCGCGTGGTCCGGCCCGTACGCCGCGCTGCGGTACGCCGCCGCCGTACTGGCCGCGCTCGGCGCCGCGCACCTGCTGCTGCGGCACTGCGTGCGCCGCTTCGAAGGGGTCACCGGCGACGTGTTCGGCGGCGTGGCGGAGACCGCCGCGACGGCCGCCCTGGTGGTCCTGGTGCTGAAGTGACGGGTGAATTTTGGGCGTGAACAAGGCGGTTGACGGCTCGTCACCGCGCGGTGCACGCTCTTCCCCCACGGCTGTCGGGGGAGACAGAAGATGCCCGAGTTTCCTGGCTGGGACCACAGCGGCGAGTTCACCGAGGCCTACCGCAAGGCGGTGCGCGGCCGGTCACGGCTGTCGAAACGCGGCCCCAAGCACCCGCCCGTCGTGCTGCGCACCGGACCGGAGGAGGCCCAGCAGGCCCTGGAGGCCCTGGAGCTCGGCCTCCAGCGCTCGTCGAGGGCGCGCGGCATCGTGCCGTGCACGCCGTACGCGCACGTCGACTGGCGCGGCGGCTCCAGGACCGAGCTGATCGCGAGGATCGCCGAGCAACTGCGCGAGAACGCCCCCGACGAGGCGGGCCGGCTGCGGCTGCCCGCCTACGACCTGCTGCGCGACGTCGCCGACCACGAGGCCGGGACCGACGCCCAGCTGGCCGACCGGGTGTTCGCCAGGCACCGGGGCCGTACGACCGCCGTACTTCCCACCCGGGACACCACGGGCCCCACTCTCAACGCGGGTTTCATGACGGTCCCGCTCCGTTCGCTCTGGTCGCTCGCGGAACGCCTGCACCTGAAGCTCTGGGAGCTCGGCTGGGAATGGCGGCTGGCCCGGCGCAGGCGCTTTCGCCTGCTGTGGCCGGAGAACTACCGGGGGAAGCGCACGTACGCCGCCGCGCTCGACGAGTTCCGCCGGACCTGGGAGGCGGCCGTACGCCCCGGCGGCGACACCCGGGACGCCGAGCGGTGGGACGGGCTGCTGCTGACGGCCCTGATGACCGATCTGTACGCCCACGCGCGCCAGGGCCTGCTGCATCCCGGCCGCAGACGCCGCCGGCCCCGCCACGCGCTGCTGCTCAACGGCACCCGCCCGGGGCCCGGCGGAGGTGACGGGGGCAGCACTGCCGTCACCGGGTTCGTCCGGCTGTACGCCGAGCTCCAGCGGCCGGGCCCCAACGCCGCCACGGTGGTCGTCGCCGCGCTGCCCGACACGCACGACGCGGCGCCGGGCGCCGGCACGCTGGAGGAGGCGGCGCGCCGGCTCGACCCGCCGAAGGGGGCGATCCCCACGCCGTACGAGGTGCGGCTCCCCCGGCCCGAGCCGGGCAGCCGCAGCGTCGCGGTGCTTCCGGTGTGGACGCCGTGGGTGCGGCTGCGGCCGGGCCGGGAACTGGCCCTCGAAGCGGGGGCGCTGGCCGTCGCCCTGTGGCTCGCCGGGCAGCTCGCCTGGATCCCGTACCTCGGCAGCCCCTTCACCGACACCTACACGCGGTGCCTCACCGGATCGGACTACGTGGGGCGGCCCGAATCCCCCGGGCCCGGGCTGCCCACCCAGTACGCCGACGCACTCGACATGATCGCCGAGCAGAACAGGGTCGCCGAGACCCAGGGCAGGCCCGAGCGGACGGTGACCATCGCCCACGTGCGCGCCTCGATGGCGGCGAACGAGGCGGAGCGCCGGTCCGGCGGAGCCGTCCCCGAGCTGCGCGGGCTGGCCCTGGCCCAGCGGTCGCTGCACCGACTGGCGCCCGCCAACGACAACGGGATCTGGGTTCGGATCAAGACGTACGACGCCGGGGTGCAGTTCGCGAACGCCCGCGAGGTGGCGGCCGAGGTCGTCCGCGAGGCGAAGAAGGACCAGCACCTCATCGGCGTCACGGGATTCACCGAGAGCCGGAAGGAGACCGTCGAGGCGCTGCGCGTGCTGAATTCGGCCCGCATTCCCATCGTGAGTTCCACCGCCACGGCGAAAGCCATGGAGGTCGGGCGTTACTACCATGGCGCCGCGCCGAACAACAAGCGGGAGGCGCGGGTCGTCGCGGAGTTCGTGAGAAGGGCGAACACGGTGCGTACGGGGAGCGATTCCTGCGCCCCCGCCGAAGGCGTCGCCGTGGTGACCGACCCGACCGATGTGTACAGCGACGAACTGGGCAAGGAGTTCGCCAGGAACTTCCGCTCCACCGGCAGCCGTATCGGCTACATCCCCGGTGGGAACAGCGGAGTCGTCGTACCGAACGAGTCCGACCTCGACATGAAGTTCAGCATGTCGGAGGTGGCCGAGGCGGTGTGCGGCCGGGTCGCCGGGAAAAGGAACACACTCGTTTACTGGACGTCCCGGGTAAGGGAGTTCGACAATTTCCTGGAGACTTACCAGAGCCTGAGCAAATGCGCGAACAGGGACCTCACCGTCGTGGGCGGAAACGAACTCACCAATGCCGCCCTTTCCGGCGGATTCGTCGGGAAGTCGTGGCTGCGCCTCTATCACACGGCCCATATGCTGCCGGCCGGGCATCCGGACCGCAGCGCGACGGCGAAGGCCTTCCACGACGCCTACACCGAGGAGTTCACCGGGTCCGACCTCTGGCTGAACGACGGGCACGCCGCGCTCGCCCACGACGCGGTGCAGGTGCTCGCCCAGGCCACGAGTCAGGCGAACGCCGCGGGTGTCGAACTGTCGCGCCCCAACGTCCAGCAGATCGTCAACAGCGGCTCGTTCGACCTGGAGGGCGCCAGCGGCCGCCTGCGGTTCGCGGCGGGTTCGCTGCAACGGCCGCTCAACAAGCTGCTGACCGTCCTGCACCACGGCAAGGACGGCTCGGCGCCGGTGCTGATGTGCGGGGACCCGGGGAAGAACATCGACGCGGGAAAGGAGTGGCGGCAGGGCGGTACGACGTACGGCTGCCCGGAGGACGAGTAGGGCCGGACCGACGACGGGACGGGCGGCCGGAGGGGCGGCGGGCGGGCACACGGCGCGGCGGGGTCAGTCGCAGGGCTCGCGCCACACCCCCAGCTCGTACTTCTTCAGCATCGAACTGAGCCGCAGCTTTCGCGACGTGGGGCAGAAGCGGCTGGTCGGCACCTCGTACTCGACGTGGAAGACCGCCTTGCCGGCCCGGATGAACGGCGTGAGTTCCTCGCACTCGTCGTACTGGGCGCACTGCTCGTTGACCGCGAAGTCGAAGTCGCCGACCAGTTCGGGGATCTGGTCCAGGTCGTTCTTGAGTCCGACGGCCAGGCCCCGGTCGTGCGCGAGGCGGGCGATCAGCCGGTTGTAGCGGAGCTGGTCGCCGGCCGTCAGGGGGAAGCCGGTGCGGTTGCGGTAGCCGTCCATGTTGTCGGGCTCGACGGCGTCGAATCCCTTGTCGCGGCAGATGTCCATGCGGGCGGCCATCAGGGGCTCCAGGACGTCGGTACGGCGGATGTCCAGCCAGCGCTCGCCCTTCCAGCCGTTGCCGCGCCCCAGTACGGACGCGGGGAACGCGCCGGCGTCCGCCCTGAAGTCCTCCCACGCGCCGGTCGAGAGGTAGCAGATGACCTTGCGGCCGCGCCGGTGCAGGTCCGCGACGGCCGAGGCGGGGTGGTCGAGGCCGTCGATGTCGTACACCGGTACGTCGACGTCCGGGTCCAGCGTGCCGCTGAGCTGCCACTGCCACGCGGTGCCGGGCTCCGGCTGCCAGCGGGCGCTCCTCGGCCCGCGGTCGTCCGGCGCGGGAGAGCCGCCGCCGGTGCACCCCGCGAGCAGCAGCAGCGCGAGCAGCGGGAGCAGGACGCCTCCGCGCCTCACCGGGCCGCCTCCAGGGAGTGCGGCAGCGTCCCCCAGGGGTGGGGCGCCTCACCGGGTACGGCGCAGCCGACGGCGGCGGTGAACGCGGCGGCGGGCGGGGCGGCGTACACGAGGTGGCAATGCCGCTCACGCGCGTGCGCGGCCGGGGCGGGCCGCACGTCGGCCGTCGTGCGGTACGTGTCCCAGGTGCCCTCGAACGTGACGAGGAGGTCGGCGAGTTCGAAGTAGCCGGGGTCGGGCAGCACGCCGTGGTTGAGGACGACGGTGGCCGCCCCGGCCGCCCGCGCGGCGACGGCCAGCCGGCGGTAGTGCGCCAGCGCCCGCGGCCCCGCCGCGGCCTGGTCGAGGAACGCGCCGTCCGCGCCGTACCAGTCGCGGTGCCGCAGCAGGTCCTGGACCACGACGGGGTACGGGCGGTGCGCGTAGTCGGTGTCGGTGTACCCGAGGACGCGTACGCCCGCCGCACGCAGGCGCGCGGACACGGCAGCGAAGGCCGGATCGGGCGCGGCGCCGGGGCCGTTGGCGGGGTTGAGCACCACGCCGTAGAGGCGCGGGGCCGCGCGGACGACGGCCTCCCAGGCGTCCGGGCGCTGCGCCGGATGCTCGTAGAAGGGCACGAGCAGCTTCTTCACCCGGACATTCTCAGCGACGGTGGGCCGTGGCGCGACCGAGCAGTACGCAGACCAGGGCGGTCAGGACCGCCGCCGCGACCACGGGGACGGCGAACGCGGCGACGGCGGGGACGGGCGGGTCCGCGAAGAGGGCGGCCGTCCGCAGGAGCGCCGCCGTGCCGCAGACCGTCGCAGCGGTGGTCACCGCGCCGAACGCCTGGAGCAGCAGCCCCGTCCACAGGGTGACGCCGATGAGCAGCAGGCCGGTGGCGCGGGCCGGGTCGGGTACGGGCGCGCCGATCCACAGCAGGGTCGTCGCGGCGAGCAGGGCGAACAGCAGGGCCACGTACGCGCCGAGGCACCGGCCCAGGACGAGGGTGGCGGCGCGCCGGAAGGCCCGGGGGGTGGTACTGCGCCGCAGCCCCGCGTCGCATCCGCGCCGGAACCGGTACAGGAGCCACTCGGCGGGGCCCATGCTGAGCGTCAGCGCGACGGCGCCGGGGGCCGCGACGACGCCGGAGGCGGCCTCCCCCGCGAGGGTGTTGCGCAGCACGGCGTGCAGGACGAGGGTGCCGGTGGCCAGGCCGAAGACGCCGTACGGCACCGACCGCAGCAGGGACGGCCCGCGCGGCGCGCCGGCGCCTGCCCCGCCCGGGGCGGCGGCTCCCTTCCCCGCCCGCCCCTTCCCCGCACCGGTACGCCGCCCCGGGCCCCGCGCCCCGGACGCCACAGCGGCGCCGCGAGCCCGCAGCACCTCGCGGCCCGCCAGGACCACGACCGCCGCCCCCGACACCGCGAGCAGCGCCGCCCGCGCCGGGGACGGCACGTCGTACACCAGGGTCAGCAGAGCGCCCGCCGTCATGGGGGTCAGCGCGGACAGCAGCGCGCGCTCGCGGCCCAGCACGAGCAGCGCCGTCGCCGCGCCCTGGTACAGCGCCTGCGCCGTGGCGAACGCCGTCGCCCCGCCGTCGCCCGGTCCCGCCACGGCGAGCGCGGCCACCGTGCCGAGCAGGGCGCCCGCCGGGGCGCCGGTCAGCAGCGCGCGGGACGCGGAGCGGCGGCCGCCGGCGCCGAGCCAGGCGTAGGCGCGGTGGGCCAGGGCCTGGTTCCACGCCCAGCCGACGAGCGTGCCCACGAGCAGGACGTCCGTCCCGGCGGGCAGGCCGCTCCCGTCCCCCGGCGGGCTCGCCAGGAACGGCGCCCCCAGGACGTACGCGAGCCCCGGCAGCGCGAACACCAGTCCGCGCAGCAGACATCCGGTCAGGCCCATGTCCCACGGGCTCACCGCCGTCCGCGGCGGCTCCGGTTCGGGGTAGGCGCGGGGCACGCGTGCGAACAGGTCCTCCGCCAGGGCGAAGGAGTTCTCGCGCCCGTACGTGAGCCGGATGTGATCGTCCGTCATCCCGTCGGACTCCAGGATCGCGGCGATCTCGTCGGGGTGGACGGCGGCCGCCGCCGACTCCCCCAGGCGGGCGGCCAGTTCGTCGAGCGGGTCCGCCGCCCAGCGCGGCCATGGCCCCGGCACGGGGGGCGGTGTGCCGCGCCGTACGCCCGCGCCCGTGCGCGCGGGGCCGCTCATCACGCCGCCCCGTGCTGCGACAGGTCGCCCCACCAGGGGGCCCTGGTCTCGGTCGCCCAGCCGGCGGAAGGCCCTGCGGAGGGACCGGTGGAAGGCCCGTCGGCGGTGGGAGGCACGGAGAGCAGACCGGACACGTCCGGTGCGCCGTCCAGTTCGTGGTAGATCCGGCGGAAGCCCTCGACCGAGCGGCGCAGGGTGAACAGGTCGACGACCCGCTGCCGCGCGAGCCGCCCGAGTGCCGTGCGCCGGGCGTCGTCGGCCATCAGGGCGAGCACCGCCCGCGCCATGGTGCCGGGTTCGCGCGGCGGCACGACGATCCCCGTGTCGCCGACGGCTTCCCGTACGCCGCCGACGTCCGTCGAGACCGTCGTGCGGCCGCAGGACATCGCTTCGAGGATGCTGAAGGGGAAGCCCTCGCTGATGCTGGAGAGCATCACGATGTGCCCCGCCCCGTAGGCGCGGGCCACGTCGGACACGCGCCCTTCGAAGGTGATGCCGTCGGTGACCCCGAGCTCCGCCGCCAGCTTCTCCAGTGTCGTGCGGTACGCCTCGCCGCCCTCCGGCACCCCTCCGAAGAGCCGCAGCCGCAGCTTCGGGAGCCGGGCGCGGGCCAGTGCGTAGGCCCGTACCAGCGTCTCCAGGTCCTTGATGGGGTCGATGCGGCCGGCCCAGGTGAGCGTGGGGACGTCCGGCTCGGGACCGGCGTACGGGAAGAGCTGCGGGTCGACGCCGTTGTAGACGGTGCGGATGCGCGCGGCGGGCGCGCCGCCGCGCTCCTCCCACCGGCGGTTGTACTGGTTGCAGGGGGTGATCAGGTCGGCCTCCCGGTAGCCGAGCGAGTTCAGCTCGCGGTAGAAGCCGAGGAGCAGCGCCCTGACCGGCCAGCGCTGGCCGGCCGGGCGCCGGCCGAGGTAGCGCTCGCGCAGGTAGATGCCGTGTTCGGTGAGGAGGAAGGGCGCGCCGTCGAAGTGCTTGGCGGCGAGCGCGGGGAGGGTGGCGAGCCCGCTGCTGACGGCGTGCGCGACGTTGCCGGCGGGGATGCGGGTGGCCAGCGGGCGGAGCAGGTGCTCCAGCAGGTCGCCGGCGGTGAGGGCGTCGTCGAGCGTGGGGGCGGCGCGTGCCGTCGCCAGGTGCCGCATCGTCCAGACCCTGGTGAGGGTCCGCAGGGCCGCCTCCGAGCGCAGGGCGGGGGGCAGCCGGCCCTGGCGGGAGAGCGCGGCGAGGACGTACAGCTCGTGGCCGAAGTCGCAGCCGGCCTCCGGATCGAGCACGGCGAGCAGGAAGCGCTCGTACGCGGCGAGGAAGCGGCGGCTCTCGCGGCCGAGGAGGGAACGCGGGGTGCGGCGCGGCGCCCTCGCCTCCCCGCCCCACAGCGGGACGGTCGTGTGCCGGTGGACGTTGTCCGGCAACTCCCAGGTGACGGGCTCATGACCGCTGCCGGTGAGCGAGACGACGTGGAAGCCGACGTCCGGCATCCCGCGCACGAGCTGGTCGCACCAGGTGCTGACGCCTCCCTGGACGTGCGGATAGGTGCCTTCGGTGAGCATGCTGACGTGGAGCCCGCGGCTCATGGTCGTGTCCCCCAGGACGGGTGCGGCGCCGTGCGCCGCTGGTCGGGCGGCCACGGGCGGGCCGGGCAGGCGGATCGGGCGGTACGGCCCTGCCACCCGGGCGGTCGGGCCGGGTGGCGGGGCGTACCGGGCGGGCCGGGCGTACCGGTCAGGCCGGAAGGCGCAGCGTGATCGCCTGCTGGAGCGACTCGGGCGCCGTCCAGGCCGAGCGCTGTCCCGCGTAGGCCGCTCCGAACACGCCGGTGCCGAGCAGCAGTTGCTTGCGCGTGCCCTCCGGCGCGGTGACGGGCGCCACGACCCCCGAGGGCGCCTTGACCGTGACGGTCGTGCCGATGCGGTACGCCGTGACCCTGCCGTCGGCGAGCGCCTTGTCCCACGCGGCGCGGCGGGCGAGTTCCTGCCCTGCCTCCCGGTGGCGCGGGTTGACGACCGGGGTGTTGTCCGCGAAGAGGGCGCGGTAGTCACCGAGCACCCGGTCCAGGACGGGGTAGAGGATCCGCTCCTCCGCCAGGTTCGACTGGTGGACGTAGTGCGGGCGCGGGTCGTTGGCCATGACGTGGCCGAGCGCCGTGCGCGCCTCCTGCGGCGCGATGTGCGTCGCGTAGCCGGTGGCCGGGTCGAGCGGGTCGTCGAGGCAGGTGGAACCCGGATTGGTCTCGCAGACGCCGCTGCCGCCGTCGGCCCTGGTGCTGTAGACCCAGTTGTACTCGTCGGCCATCTCGGCGGCGGTGCCGACGTTGTAGTACACGTTCATCGGGTGGCGCGGCACGGTGAGCGCGCTGCCCACGGCCCGCTGGCCCGGCTCGCGCGAGTTGTCGCTCGCGACCCACTTCACCCCGTTGTCGGCGAACGCGCCGGCCAGGTTCGGGTTGTCCACCGGCTGCTGCGGAAGCGTCTTCAGGCCCGAGTGCTCACCGGTGACCAGCTCGGCCCGGTCGACGGCGATGCCCTTGCCGACCGCCCAGGAGTGGTTGTTCCTGATCTGGGCGGAGATCTCGGCGCGGCTCGTCCACAGCGTGCCGCCCGTCGCGTTCTTCGCGCACTGCCAGGGCACGGACGAGGTGTCCTGGACGCAGCCCAGGAAGGGATGCGTGTACGTGTGGTTCACCCAGCGGTACTTCGCCCGGTCGGCCACCAGCTGCGTGGTGAGCGGGTCGCTGCCGTCGTGCGCGGCCTTCCACGCCTCGCCGGAGCCCGCGTTGTAGACCATGTCGAGGGTGAAGCCGGCTTTCAGCTGCCACTGGGCGGCGTACTGCGCGTCCGCGGCGGTCATCCGGATCGGTGTGGTGCCCTGCCCCTCGCCGTTCCCGCAGTCGAAGTCCCCGGGGGTGCAGTTGAGCTCGGTGTCCCAGCGGCTGTCGGGCGCGAAGACGTCGTCGACGTGCACCGAGAAGTAGTTGCGGCTCTGCCCGAGGTGCACGCCCTGGGTGAGCCATGCGACGACGCCCCGGGCGAGCAGCCGGAACTGCCGCTGGTGGCGGTTGTAGGCGAAGGTGACGACCAGCTCCCGGCGTCCGTCGCGGGCGTACTCGCCGACGAGGCTGGCCCGCCCGCCGCCGTCACCGGCGACCGGCATGTCCAGATAGCTGGTGTAGCCCTCCCGGGGGCGCCCCGCGTATCCGTAGCTCTCCCCGACGGAGGGCGAGTTGTCCTCGAACTCGACGGCGCCGTCGAGGTAGCCGAAGGGACCGGCCCTCCCCGCCGGGGTCACCGCCGCCTTCACCCCGTCGAGCGGTCCGGCGTACCCGCCGTCGTTGGTGTAGTCGAGACCGACACCGGGGTGCGCCCAGTTGTACGCGTCGACCTGCCGGATGCCGAAGGCCTTCTCGTACGCGGCCAGGGCCTGCGACTCCGCGGAGCCGGCGCCGAACGGTTCGGCACTGGGCAGGACGACCCCCTGGTACTTGGCGCGCGGCCGGCCGTCCACCGTGTCGGAGAGGAAGGCCGCGTCGATCACCGGTCTGCCCGGCTGGTCCAGCCGCACCACGGTGTACGGGACGCCGGTGCCGCGCAGCTCCGACTCGATCGCGTCCACGGAGCTGCCGCCGTCGTCGACGACCAGCACCTTCAGATCGACGCGCGGCACCGCGGCCGCTGCCGCACCGGTCGGCGGCACCGCCACCGTGAGCAGACCGGCCACCAGCAGAGCCGCCCCGGTCCTGCCCCTACGCGTCCTGTACGCCATGGCGCACCCTCCCCCTTGTCGATCACCCGCACGGAGATAGCGGGGGATCTGTGGAAATCATGCGGAGCAAGGCCATTGGCCCTTGCCGGATTGCCACGAGTGTGGCTCAGGCCTCACCGCGCGCCTCATCAACACCAAAAGGACACCTCTGATGAGTGAACTGCTCGCTGCTGTGAGCGAAGGGGGCAACCGCGCGTAGGCTCGGTCCCGGCGCATCCGGCCGGCCGCCGGGCCACCGGGCACGGACGCGCCGGGCACGGCCGGCCCCACCCCATCGGCCGAAGAACTCAACGGAAGCGAGATTTCACCACCGTGACTGCTCTCACTCTCAGCACTTCCGGCGCGGCGGCGCTGCGCGCCGACGCCATCGTCGTCGGCGTGGCGAAGGGCGCCGGATCCAAGTCCGGGGACCTGGTTGTCGCACCGGGCGCCGAGGCCGTGGACAAGGCGTTCGACGGAAAGCTCGCCTCCGTCCTGGAGACCCTCGGCGCCACGGGCGGCGAGGGCGAGGTGACCAAGCTGCCCGCCCCGTCGGGCTTCAAGTCCCCTGTCGTCCTGGCTGTCGGTCTGGGCAAGGCCCTGGAGAAGGACGACGCGTACAGCGCCGAGTCGCTGCGCCGCGCGGCGGGCGTCGCCGCCCGCGCGCTGAGCGGCGCCAAGAAGGCCGGCTTCGCGCTGCCCGTCGAGGCCGTCGAGGACGCCGCCGCCGTCGCGGAGGGCGCGCTGCTCGGCGCGTACGCCTTCACCGCGTACCAGGGCGGCGAGAAGGACGGCAACGGCGCGAAGCAGCCGCTCGCCGAGGTCACCGTGCTCGGCGGCAAGCCGCGCGACAAGGCCTTCAAGGCCGCCGCGGAGCGCGCGCTGGCGCTGACCGAGGAGATCAACCGCGCCCGCGACCTGGTCAACACCCCGCCGAACGACCTGTACCCCGAGTCCTTCGCCGCCGTGGCCGCCGCCGCCGGCAAGGAGCACGGCCTCAAGGTGCAGGTGCTCGACGAGAAGTCGCTCACCAAGGGCGGTTACGGCGGCATCCTGGGCGTCGGCCAGGGCTCGGAGCACGGCCCGCGCCTGGTGAAGCTCGCCTACACGCACCCCAAGGCGGAGAAGACCCTTGCCTTCGTCGGCAAGGGCATCACCTACGACTCGGGCGGCATCTCGCTGAAGCCGGCCGGCCACAACGAGACGATGAAGTGCGACATGGCCGGCGCCGCCGCCGTGTTCGCCGCCGTCGTCACGGCCGCCCGCCTCGGCCTGAAGGTCAACGTCACCGGCTGGCTGGCGCTTGCCGAGAACATGCCGTCCGGCAGCGCCACCCGCCCCGGCGACGTGCTGCGCATGTACAGCGGCAAGACCGTCGAGGTGCTCAACACCGACGCCGAGGGCCGGCTCGTCCTGGCCGACGCGCTGACCCGCGCCTCCGAGGAGCGCCCGGACGCGATCGTCGACGTGGCGACGCTGACCGGCGCGATGGTGCTGGCGCTCGGCAACCGCACCTTCGGCGTCATGGGCAACGACGAGTCGTTCCGTACCGCGATCCACGAGATCGCCGAGGAGGCCGGCGAGCAGTCCTGGCCGATGCCGATGCCGGTCGAGCTCCGCAAGGGCATGGACTCCGCGACGGCCGACATCGCCAACATGGGTGAGCGGATGGGCGGCGGCCTGGTCGCCGGTCTGTTCCTCCAGGAGTTCGTCGGCGAGGACATCGCCTGGGCGCACCTGGACATCGCGGGTCCGGCCTACAACGACGGCGGCCCGTTCGGCTACACCCCCAAGGGCGGCACCGGCTCCGCGATCCGCACGCTGGTGTCGCTCGCGGAGCGCACCGCCGCGGGCGACCTCGGCTGATCCGCGCGCGTTCGTCATAGGTACGGTCGTACGGTCCCGGGCTCGCGTCCGGGGCCGTACGCACAAGCGGACGCACGGAGGAATACGTACGTCCGATTTCGCCTTCAACGAAATCCGTACATCCGTACGCCCCAGTAATCCGAGACGGGCGGCCCCGCGACCGTCTCGGACCCCGGCCCCGCGTCCCGCCGTCCGTCAACAAGTGCGAAGATGGGTTCTCGGCAGGACAGGGCCCCCACCACAGGGCCGAATACAAGCGGCCGAACACCAGCCGCCGCCCGGTCGAAGACCGGCGACCGGCGCACATGCATGGAGGACGTGACGTGGCGAACGACGCCAGCACCGTTTTCGACCTAGTGATCCTCGGCGGTGGCAGCGGCGGGTACGCCGCGGCGCTGCGCGGAGCGCAGCTGGGCCTGGACGTCGCCCTGATCGAGAAGAACAAGCTCGGCGGCACCTGCCTGCACAACGGCTGCATCCCGACGAAGGCCCTGCTGCACGCGGGCGAGATCGCCGACCAGGCACGCGAGTCCGAGCAGTTCGGCGTCAAGGCCACCTTCGACGGTGTCGACATGGCGGGCGTCCACAAGTACAAGGACGACGTCATCGCCGGCCTGTACAAGGGTCTGCAGGGCCTGGTCGCCTCGCGCAAGGTGACGTACATCGAGGGCGAGGGCAAGCTCTCCTCCCCCACCTCCGTCGACGTCAACGGCCAGCGCATCCAGGGCCGCCACGTCCTGCTGGCGACCGGCTCCGTGCCGAAGTCGCTGCCGGGCCTGGAGATCGACGGCAACCGCATCATCTCCTCGGACCACGCGCTGACGCTCGACCGCGTCCCGAAGTCCGCGATCGTGCTGGGCGGCGGCGTCATCGGCGTCGAGTTCGCGTCCGCGTGGAAGTCCTTCGGCACCGACGTCACCATCGTCGAGGGCCTCAAGCACCTCGTGCCGGTCGAGGACGAGAACAGCTCGAAGCTGCTGGAGCGCGCGTTCCGCAAGCGCGGCATCAACTTCTCGCTCGGCGCCTTCTTCGAGAAGGCCGAGTACACCGCCGACGGCGTCAAGGTCACCCTGGCCAACGGCAAGGAGTTCGAGGCCGAGCTGCTGCTCGTCGCGATCGGCCGCGGCCCGGTCTCGCAGGGGCTCGGTTACGAGGAGCAGGGCGTCGCGATGGACCGCGGCTACGTCCTCGTCGACGAGTACATGCAGACCAACGTGCCCACCATCTCGGCGGTCGGCGACCTCGTCCCCACCCTCCAGCTCGCGCACGTCGGCTTCGCCGAGGGCATGCTGGTGGCGGAGCGTCTGGCCGGTCTGAAGACCGTGCCGGTCGACTACGACGGTGTGCCGCGCGTCACGTACTGCCACCCCGAGGTCGCTTCCGTCGGCATCACCGAGGCCAAGGCCAAGGAGATCTACGGTGCGGACAAGGTCGTCGCTCTGAAGTACAACCTCGCGGGCAACGGCAAGAGCAAGATCCTGAAGACCGCGGGCGAGATCAAGCTCGTCCAGGTCAAGGACGGTGCCGTGGTCGGCGTCCACATGGTCGGTGACCGTATGGGCGAGCAGGTCGGCGAGGCCCAGCTGATCTACAACTGGGAGGCGCTGCCGGCCGAGGTCGCGCAGCTCATCCACGCCCACCCGACGCAGAACGAGGCGATGGGCGAAGCCCACCTGGCCCTCGCGGGCAAGCCTCTCCACTCCCACGACTGATCCAGTCCGGGCGCGACGACCACTTCCGCAATTCGTAAGGAGCAACAGAAACCATGCCGGTTTCCGTAACCCTTCCGGCGCTCGGCGAGAGCGTCACCGAGGGCACTGTCACCCGTTGGCTCAAGGCCGAGGGCGAGCGCGTCGAGGCTGACGAGCCGCTGCTCGAGGTCTCGACCGACAAGGTCGACACCGAGATCCCGGCCCCCGCCGCCGGCATCCTCGCGTCCATCAAGGTCGCCGAGGACGAGACGGTGGAGGTCGGCGCCGAGCTGGCCGTCATCGACGACGGCACGGGTGCGGCTGACGCCAGCCCGCCTGTGGCTGAGGCACCGGCCGCCGAGGCACCTGCCGAGGCCCCCGCCGCCGAGGCCCCGGCTGCACAGCCCGAGGCCGCGCCGGCCCCGGCCGCCGAGGCCCCCGCCGCCGCACCGGCCGGCGGCGCCTCCGGGACCGATGTAGTACTGCCCGCGCTGGGCGAGTCGGTCACCGAGGGCACCGTCACCCGCTGGCTGAAGGAGGTCGGCGAGGAGGTCGCGGAGGACGAGCCGCTGCTCGAGGTCTCGACCGACAAGGTCGACACCGAGATCCCCTCCCCGGCCGCCGGCACGCTGCTGGAGATCCTGGTCGGCGAGGACGAGACCGCCGAGGTCGGCGCGAAGCTCGCCGTCATCGGCGCCGCGGGCGCGGCTCCGGCCGCCGCCCCGGCCCAGGAGGCCCCGGCCCCCGCCGCCGCACCGGCTCCCGAGCCGGCCGCCGCCCCGGCACCGGCACCGGCCCCCGCCGCCCCGGCACCGGCTCCGGCCGAGGCCGCCGTCCAGGCTCCGGCTCCGGCGCAGCCCGCACCGGCCGCCCCCGCACCGGCTCCCGCGGCTCCGGCCCCGGCCGCCGCTCCGGCCGCTCCCGCCCCCGCCGCCCCCTCCACGGGCGACGCGGACGGTGCGTACGTGACGCCGCTGGTCCGTAAGCTCGCCGCCGAGAACAGCGTCGACCTGGGCTCGGTCAAGGGCACCGGCGTCGGTGGCCGGATCCGCAAGCAGGACGTCGTGGCCGCGGCCGAGGCCGCCAAGGCCGCCGCCGCTGCCCCGGCTCCCGCTGCCGCCGCCCCGGCCGCCGCTTCGAAGGCTCCGTCCCTCGAGGTGTCCCCGCTGCGCGGTCAGACGGTCAAGATGACGCGCATGCGCAAGGTCATCGGCGACAACATGATGAAGGCCCTGCACACGCAGGCCCAGCTGACCTCGGTCGTCGAGGTCGACATCACCAAGCTGATGAAGCTGCGCAACAAGGCGAAGGACGCGTTCGCCGCCCGCGAGGGCGTCAAGCTGTCCCCGATGCCGTTCTTCGTCAAGGCCGCGGCCCAGGCGCTGAAGGCCTACCCGGTCGTCAACGCCCGGATCAACGAGGACGAGGGCACGATCACCTACTTCGACACCGAGAACATCGGTATCGCGGTGGACGCCGAGAAGGGTCTGATGACCCCGGTCATCAAGGGTGCGGGCGACCTCAACCTCGCCGGCATCTCCAAGAAGACCGCCGAGCTGGCCGGCAAGGCCCGCTCCGGCAAGATCAGCCCGGACGAGATGTCCGGCGCGACCTTCACGATCAGCAACACCGGTTCGCGCGGTGCGCTGTTCGACACGGTCATCGTGCCGCCGAACCAGGTCGCCATCCTGGGCATCGGCGCCACCGTCAAGCGCCCGGTGGTCATCAACCACCCGGACCTGGGCGAGACCATCGCGATCCGCGACATGACCTACCTGGCTCTCTCCTACGACCACCGTCTGGTGGACGGCGCCGACGCGGCCCGTTACCTGACGGCCGTCAAGGCGATCCTGGAGGCCGGCGAGTTCGAGGTCGAGCTCGGCCTGTAACGCTCGTCTCACCAGCGTGTGCGCCCCCGTCCGGAGTACATCCGGGCGGGGGCGCCGCCGTATGGTCTAGGAGTCTCAACACGGCTTGAAGGAGCACTTCATGACCCCGCCCGTCGTCCACTCGCTGCGCGAGCAGATCCGCGAGCACATCGTGGAGGGGATCGTCAGCGGACGCTGGAAGCCGGGCGAGCGGATCGTGGAGCGCCGGATCGCGACCGAGCTGGAGGTCAGCCAGACGCCCGTACGGGAGGCCCTGCGCGAGCTGGAGTCGCTGCGCCTGATCGAGTCGGCACCGAACAAAGGCGTACGGGTGCGGAACCTGACGGCGGCCGACCTGGAGGAGAGCTATCCGGTACGGGCCGGCCTGGAGCAGATCGCGGCCGAGCTCGCGGCGTCCGCCCTGGCGGAGGACTGCTCGGCGCTGGAGCCGCACGTGGCGGCCCTGTACGAGGCGGACCGCACGGCGGACGGGACGGCGCAGGTGCGCCACACCGTCGCCTTCCACCGGGAACTGGTGCGGGCGGCACGGAACAGCGTCCTGCTGCACACCTGGGAGGGCCTGGGCATCGAGGTCTTCACCGCGCTCTCCATCCGCTGGCTCGGCACGGTCCAGAAGTCGTACGCCGAGGAGCACGACGCCCTGGTCCAGGCCTTCCGCCGCCGCGACCCCGAAATCGGCTCCCTGGTCAAGGCCCACGTCCTGGGCTGCGCCCCGCGCGCGTAACGGCCCACCTCTCCACCACTGCGCGGCGCCAGGCCGCACCGGGCCACCCCTCAGCGCCCGAAATGCCACAAACGCGACGGCACCGCGTGCCCTCTTTCGCGGCACGGAATGCCAATTTCGTTGTACGGAGAAGTTTTTCGGCTCCAAGCTTTGATCGATCATCGATCAGGGACTTACAGTCGACGGCGGGTCCACCGACCCGCCGCCCTGTCCTGCCAGACAAGGCCCCCCTTTTCTCCACCCCCCTCCTGTCCGGAAGGCGGCCATCATGACCGACCCCGTAGGCATCTCTCCGAGCGAGCTCGACCAGCTCCCGGACCGTGACACCGAGGAGACCGCCGAATGGGCGGCCTCCCTCGACGCCGTCACCAAGGCCGCCGGCCCGCAGCGGGCCGCCTACCTGATGCGCCGCACGCTCCAGCACGCCGAAGGCGCCGGCATCGCGCTGCCGAAGCTGCTGGAGACGGACTACGTCAACACCATCCCCACCGCCGCCGAGCCCGCCTTCGACGGCGACGAGGCGATGGAAGCCCGGATCACCGCCTGGAACCGCTGGAACGCCGCTGCCATGGTCACCCGCGGCTCCCGCTTCGGCGTCGGCGGCCACATCGCCACCTTCGCCTCGGCCGCCTGGCTGTACGAGACCGGCTTCAACCACTTCTTCCGCGGCAAGGAGGGCGACGGCTCGGGCGACCAGCTCTACATCCAGGGCCACGCCTCCCCCGGCATCTACGCCCGCGCCTTCCTCGACGGCCGCCTCAGCGAGGACCAGCTGGACCGCTTCCGCCAGGAGTCCGGCGGCGACGGCCTGCCCTCGTACCCGCACCCGCGCCGGCTGCCCTGGCTGTGGGAGTTCCCGACCGTGTCCATGGGCCTGGGCCCGCTGTCCGCGATCTACCAGGCGCGCTTCAACCGCTACCTGCAGAACCGCGACATCAAGGACACCTCGAACTCGCACGTGTGGGCGTTCCTCGGCGACGGGGAGATGGACGAGCCCGAGTCGACCACCGCGATCACCCTCGCGGCCCGCGAGCAGCTCGACAACCTGACCTTCGTCATCAACTGCAACCTCCAGCGCCTCGACGGTCCGGTCCGCGCGAACTTCCGCGTCGTGCAGGAGCTGGAGGCCCAGTTCCGGGGCGCCGGCTGGAACGTCGTCAAGACGCTGTGGGGCTCCGCCTGGGACGAGCTGTTCCAGCTGGACACGCAGGGCGCGCTGGTACGCCGGCTGCGCGCGGTGCCGGACGCGCAGTTCCAGACGTACGCGACCCGCGACGTGGCGTACATCCGCGAGCACTTCTTCGGTGCCGAGCCGGCGCTGGCCGAGCTGGGCAGGCTGCTCACCGACGCCAAGATCGCCGAGTGTTTCCACACCTCCCGCGGCGGCCACGAGGCCCGCAAGGTGTACGCGGCGTACAAGGCGGCGGTGGAGTTCAAGGGCGCGCCGACCGTGATCCTGGCGCAGACCGTGAAGGGCTACACGCTCGGCCCCGGCTTCGAGTCGAAGAACGCCAACCACCAGATGAAGAAGCTCTCCGGCAAGGAGTTCCGCGCGATGCGGGACCTGCTGGAGCTGCCCATCCCGGACTCGAAGCTGGACGAGGACCTGGTGCCGTACGGGCACCCCGGCGCCGACTCCCCCGAGGTCCGCTACCTCCAGGAGCGCCGCGCCGCCCTCGGCGGCCCCGCCCCGGCCCGCCGGGTGCACGCGGTGGCCCTGCCCGAGCCCGCCGACCGGTCCTTCAGCGCCCTCCTCAAGGGCTCGGGCAAGCAGGAGATGGCCACCACCATGGCCTTCGTCCGGCTGGCCAAGGAGCTGATGCGGGACAAGGAGACCGGCAAGCGCTGGGTGCCGATCGTCCCCGACGAGGCGCGCACGTTCGGCATGGAGTCGCTGTTCCCGTCGGCCGGCATCTACTCGCCGCTGGGCCAGACGTACGAGCCGGTCGACCGCGACCAGCTCATGTACTACAAGGAAGCCAAGAACGGCCAGATCCTCAACGAGGGCATCACCGAGGCCGGCGCGATGGCCGACTTCATCGCCGCCGCCACGTCGTACGCGACGCACGGCGAGCCGATGATCCCCTTCTACATCTTCTACTCGATGTTCGGCTGGCAGCGCACCGCCGACCAGATGTGGCAGCTCGCCGACCAGTTGGGCAAGGGCTTCATCGTCGGCGCGACCGCCGGCCGTACGACCCTGACGGGTGAGGGCCTCCAGCACGCGGACGGCCACTCGCACCTGATCGCGTCCACGAACCCGGCGTCGCTCAACTACGACCCGGCGTTCGCGTACGAGATCGCCGTCATCGTCAAGGACGGCCTGCGCCGGATGTACGGCCCCGAGGCCGAGAACGTCTTCTACTACCTGACGGTCTACAACGAGCCGAAGCCGCAGCCCGCGATGCCGGAAGGCGTCGAGGAGGGCATCCTCAAGGGCCTCTACCGCTTCAAGGAGGCGGCGAACGCCACCGCCGAGACCCCGCGCGTCCAGCTCCTCGGATCCGGCACGGCGATCCACTGGGCGCTGGAGGCGCAGGAGCTCCTCGCCGCCGACTGGGGCGTCGCGGCCGACGTCTGGTCCGCCACCTCGTGGGGCGAGCTGCGCCGGGACGCGCTGGAGTGCGACGAGGCGCTGCTGCGCGGCGAGGTGCGCACGCCGTACGTCACGCAGGCGCTGGAGGGCGCGCCCGGCCCGGTGCTCGCGGTGAGCGACTGGATGCGGCAGGTTCCCGACCAGATCAGCCAGTGGGTCGAGCAGGACTACTCCTCGCTCGGTACGGACGGCTTCGGCCTCTCGGACACCCGAGAGGCGGCCCGCCGCCACTTCGGCGTCGACGCCCAGTCGATCGTGGTGGCCGCGCTCGCGCAGCTCACCCGCCGCGGCGAGGTGCCGGCCTCGGCGGTCAAGGAAGCGCGGGAGCGGTACGGCCTGTGATCCGTGCCGGGTGAGAATCCCGGGCGCGGGAGGGGCCGGTGGTCGCCGCGACGCGGCAGGACCGGCCCCTCCGGCGATCGGGGCTGCCGCTCGGGCCCCTGCGTACCGGGAGATCCAGCCCGGGACGCGGCCCCGGGAAAAGCCCGCGCAGCGGCCCCCCGCCCGCCCCCGCCACCCGGCACAATGGCCGCCATGCGCGCAGCCCGCCTCATCAAAATGGTGCTTCTGCTCCAGTCCCGCCCCTCCATGACCGCCGCCGAACTGGCCCGTGAGCTGGAGGTCTCCGAGCGAACCGTCACCCGCGACGCACAGGCCCTGTCGGAGGCGGGCGTCCCGGTGTACGCCGACCGGGGGCGGACCGGCGGATACCGGCTCATCGGCGGGTACCGCACCCGGCTGACCGGCCTCGCCCGCAGCGAGGCCGAGGCGCTGTTCCTCTCGGGGCTGCCGGGGGCCCTGCGCGAGATGGGTCTCGACGACGCGGCGTCGGCGGCGCGGCTGAAGGTTTCGGCGGCGCTGCTGCCTTCCCTGCGGGACGCCTCGGACACGGCGGCCCAGCGGTTCCATCTGGACGCCCCCGGCTGGTACCAGGAGCCCAAGACGCCCGAACTGCTGCCCACGATCGCGGAAGCCGTCTGGGACGACCGGATGATCACCGGCCGCTACCGGCGCGGCCACGACCGCGAGGTGGAGCGGGAACTGGCGCCGTACGGCCTCGTGCTCAAGGCCGGCGTCTGGTACCTGTGCGCCCGCTCCGGCGAGGACTTCCGGGTGTACCGGATCGACCGCTTCGCCGCCGTGGCCGTGTCCGAGGAGCGTTTCGTACGCGACGAGAGCTTCGTACTGCCGGAGTTCTGGGAGGAGCGCGCGGCGGACTTCGCCCGCTCGATCCTGCGGTCCGAGGTGGTGGTGCGGCTGTCGGAGGCGGGCGCGCGGGCGCTGCCGTACGCCGTGGACCGGGCGGCGGCGACCGAGGCGCTGGCGTCCGCCGGGCCGCCGGACGAACGGGGGCGGGTCACGGTGACCCTGCCGGTCGAGTCGTACGAGGTCGCCTTCGGCCAGCTGTTCTCCGTCGGCCCCGAGCTGGAGGTCCTGGCCCCGCCGGACCTCCGCGAACGCTTCGCGGAGGCGGCGGCCCGCACCGCGCGGCTCTACGACTGAGCGGGGCCGCGCCGCTGGTCCGGGTCCGCCGCGGCTAGCGGTAGTCGCTCACCGGGGCGTCCTTGCCGCCCTGCACGACCTCCGCGTAGTACGGCCAGCCGTCCGGCCGGCTGCCGTCCGCGTCCGTGAAGCCGTACTCCTTGGCGAGCTGCCCGCTGGACAGCGACCGCCCGTTCCAGCGCGCCCGCCCGGGGTCGGCGGCGAGGGCCGCGACCGCCCGGCCGACGTACACCGGCGACTCGGCGACCTCGAAGCCGGGGACCTCGGCGATCGCGTCGCGCCAGTTCTCCTCGGTGACGCCGAAGTTGTCCAGCATCTCCTCCGAGCGGAGGAACCCGGGGGTGACGCACACCGCCGTGCAGCCCACGTCCGCGAGATCGTGGCCGAGGGCGAACGCCATGCGGATCGGCGCGGTCTTGGCCAGGTCGTAGTAGAAGTTCTCCCGGAAGTGCGTGCGGTTGTACTCGTCCGTGCCGTCGGTCATCTCGACCACGAGCCCGCCGGGGTTGCGCACCAGCAGGGGTACCGCGACGCCGAGCGTGATGGCGTGGGTCTTCACGCCGAGCTCCAGCATCCGCAGTCCGACCGCGAGGTCCGTGTCCCACATCTTCTTGCCGAATTCGAGCAGGTGATCGCCGCCCCAGACGCTGTCGACCAGGATGTCCAGTCGGCCGTGCTCCCGGTCGATCCGCTCGACAAGCGCCCTGACCTGGTCCTCTTCGAGGTGGTCGGTGGGTACGGCGACGGCTTCGCCGCCCGCGTCGTTGATGAGATCGGCGGTCTGCTCGATGGTCTCCCCGGGGCGTCCCACCTCGCTGACGTGCTCGCGGGTGGTGCGCCCGGTGACGTACACCTTCGCACCGGCCGCTCCCAGCTGGACGGCGATGGCCCGTCCCCCGCCCCGGGTCGCCCCGGCCACGAGCGCGATCCTGCCCTTGAGAGGGGTGTCCTGCTCGCTCATACCTGCTCCTCACCTCGGATCCCGTGATGTGCGCCGTACGGATCCCTCCGTACGCGACCACACTGGCACCCAAAGGCGACATCTTCTGTCCTGTTTGCCGCGCCGCGCGCGCCCGCCCGGACGCGGCACGGTAACGACACAGCCGCATCCGGGGTACTGCGCGTGCGTACGCCTGCGGCAAGGCCGATGCTTGTCCCGTGATGGACGAGACGGAATTCTGGGAGATCATCGACCACACCCGCGAGGCCGCCGAGGGCGATCCCGAGGATCACGCCGATCTGCTGGTCGACGCGTTGCTCCAGCTCGACCCCGACTCCGTGCTCGACTTCGCCCGGCACTTCGAGGCCCGCTACAACCGCGCCTTCCACTGGGACCTGTGGGGCGCGGCGTCCGTGCTGCTCGGTGGTGCGACCGACGACGCGTTCGACTACTTCCGCTGCTGGCTGATCGCCCAGGGCCGGGAGGTGTTCGAGGGCGCGCTGCACGACCCGGACCACCTGGCCGACCTCCTCGACGACTTCGACGACGAGGTCGACGGCGACGGAGAGGACCTGGGGTACGCGGCGGACGAGGCGTACGAGCAGCTCACGGGCGTGGTCGCACCGGACCTGGGGGTCGCGGCGCAGGCGCCGGAGCCGGCGGGCACGCCGTTCGACGTCGAGGACGAGACGGCCCTGGCCGAGCGCTACCCGCGGCTGTGGGAACGCTTCGGGAAGTGACCCCGGGCCGCCGCGCCGCTGTCAGCCGATGTGCCCCATCGCCAGCAGGGCCACGTCGTCCTGCACGTTCTCCGCCTTGCCCGCGAAGCGCACGAGGTCCTCGCGCACCGCCTCGTTGAGGGCCATCAGGTCGTCCTCCGAGACCGTGGCGGCCAGCCCCGGCAGCCGCTGGGCCAGCGGGTAGAACGCGCCGGAGGCGTCCCGTGCCTCCGTCACCCCGTCCGTGTGGGCCAGGACCCGGTCGCCGTGCTCCAGCGGTACGGAGGTGACCGACACGGGCACCGTCCCCGCAAGACCGAGCCCCAGCGGCGGCGCCGGATCCAGCGCGAGCTCCCGCGCCGTACCGCCCCGCAGCAGCAGGGGCGGCGGGTGCCCGCAGCTGACCACGCGCAGCACGGGCTCGTCGGGGTCGCACTCCAGCACCACGGCGGTGGCGAAGAGCTCGGCGTGCTCCACGGCGGCGGAGTCGACGACCAGCCGTCTGTCCAGCCGCGCCGCCACCCCCGCCAGGTCCTCCTCGTCCAGCACGGCTTCGCGGAAGGCGCCCAGCAGCGCGGCGACCGTCGCGACGGCTTCCAGACCGTGCCCCTGGACGTCGGCCACCAGGGCCCGTACGCCGTGCGGGCCGTCGCGCACGTCGTACAGGTCCCCGCCCACCAGCAGCCCGCGCTGCGCCGACCGGTACAGCCCCGCGCACCGCACCCGGCCCACGGAGGAGGGCAGCGGCGGCAGTACGGCGAGCTGGGCGGCCTCCGCCACCGTGCGGACCGTGACCAGTTGCTGCTCGCGCCGGGTGCGCACCCATGCGATGACCACGCTGAGCACCACGACCACGACGACCGCGAGGAGGTCGGGCGTCTCCACGTCCCAGATACGGCGCCCGTACGGCAGGCTCAGCGTCAGCAGGGTGAGGCAGCCGAGCACTCCGACGCTCAGCGGGCCGTAGGCGAGGGCCGCGACGGGCGTCACGGCGACGACGAAGTAGCCCAGCTGGAGGGTCTCGGGGGTGACGATCTGGGCGACGGTGAGGACCGTGAGGATCACCGCGGGCAGGGCCCTGAGCCAGCGCGGCTGCGGTGTCCCGCGCAGCCAGCCGGGCACCTCCTCGGCGCCCCTGGCCCGCGCCGAACTCATCGCGCCGAGGGCCCGCGGCCCGTCGCGCGGGCAGCTGGGGCGGGGGGCGTCCGGAGGTTCTTCATACCCCACCCACTATGGCCCAGACAGCTGTGGCACGCCCGTCAGCGCGCGCCCCATGAGCACGTCGTCGACGTACGCCCCGTCCAGCCGGAACTCGCCCGGCAGCACGCCCTCGACGACGAATCCCTCGGCCTCGTAGAGGGCGCGCGCGGGTGCGTTGTGTCCGAGCACCCGCAGCGTCATCCGCAGGGCGCCCCGGCGCCGCGCCGTCGCGCAGGCGGCGCGCAGCAGTGCCCGCCCGACGCCGCGTCCGCGGGCCCGGTCCGCCACGGCCAGGCCCTGGATCTCGCGCACGTGCGCGTTGCTCGCGAGCGGCGTGGGCGCGACGGTGCGGACGTATCCGACGACCGCGCTATCCAGCTCGGCGACCAGGATGTCCTCGGGCAGGTGCCCCGCGTCGAAGAACGGCCCGTACGGCGGCCGCGGCCTCGGCTGCACGGAGTGCAGCGGCGACCAGGTCTCCCGGTCGAGCTCGGCCAGCTCCTTCTCGTCGGCCGTCGTGGCGGGACGTATCAGGGGGACGGCGGTGGGCTCCGGCATGGCTGTCACTGTGCCATCCGGTCCCCCCGGGCGGGAATCCGGGGCAGGATGGGCGGCATGCGGATCGCGGTCACCGGCTCGACCGGTCTCATCGGAACGGCGCTCGTGCGCTCGCTGCGCGCGGACGGACACGAGGTGCGCCGCCTGGTGCGGCGCGCGGCGACCAGCCGGGAAGAGGTGACGTGGGACCCCCAGCGGCAGTACGTCGACGCCGACGGTCTCGCCGGGTGCGAGGCGGTCGTGCACCTCGCGGGTGCGGGGGTCGGCGACCACCGCTGGACCGCGTCGTACAAGCGGGAGATCCGCGAGAGCAGGGTCCTCGGCACGGCCGCGATCGCGGAGGCCGTCGCGTGCCTGGACACGCCGCCCCGGGTGCTCGTGTGCGGTTCGGCCATCGGGTTCTACGGCGACACGGGTGACCGCGCGGTGGACGAGGGCGCTCCGCCGGGCGAGGGTTTCCTGCCGTCGGTGTGCGTGGACTGGGAGGAGGCCGCCGCTCCCGCGCGCGAGGCGGGCGTACGGACGGTGTTCGCCCGGACGGGTCTGGTGGTGGCGCGCGAGGGCGGGGCGTGGGGCAGGCTGTTCCCGCTCTTCAAGGCGGGGCTCGGCGGGCGGCTGGGGTCCGGTCGTCAGTACCAGAGCTACATCGCGATGCACGATCAGGTCGCGGCGCTGCGCCATCTGATCGACACCGAATCGCTCGAAGGTCCGGTGAACCTCACGGCGCCGAGGCCGGTGACGAACCGTGAGATCACCGAGGCGATGGGGCGGGTGCTGAAGCGGCCCACGCTGTTCACCGTCCCCGCGCCGGCGCTGCGGCTCGCGCTGGGCGAGTTCTCCTCGGACGTGCTGGTCAGTCAGCGGGTGCTGCCGCGGCAGTTGGAGGAGTCCGGCTTCTCGTTCGCGTTCCCGGAGATCGAGGACACGCTGCGGGCGGCGTTGCGCTGAGCCGAGCCGCCACGGGGGCCGGGCTCAGCACCAGCAGGTGACCGTTTCTGGCCACTTCCTGTCCGTCGCGCGACCATTTCTCTCCGGGTGTGCTCCGGTTGTGCTCCGATGCCCCGGTCGATGCGCGACTGTGCCGGCCCCCTGCCCACTTCTACGCTGCAACCCGAACTCGGGCATTCCGTGAACGTGTTGAGGGCATGAGACCCCCACAGTCACGCCGACCTCGGGGAGGGGCACGTGTTCACCACCGCACACCACGCGGACGTCGTCATAGTGGGGGCCGGGGTCGCCGGCCTCGCCGCAGCCCATCAGCTGACCAGCGCGGGAGTCACGGTCCGCGTCCTGGAGGCGGCCCCGCACGTCGGCGGCAGGATGGCCACCGACGAGGTCGACGGGTTCCGGCTCGACCGCATCGGCCAAGTGCTCAGCACCGCCTATCCGGAGCTGCTGCGGACCCCGGGCCTCGAAGGGATCTCGCTGCGCACCTTCTCCCCCGGCGTCCTCGTGCACAGCGAGGGCCGTCACTACCGCGCGGGCGAGGCGGGGAGCGCGCGAGGCGCGCTCAGCGCCGCGCGGGCCCTGGCCGGGGCGCCCCGGCCGCCGTTCGGGGGCGCACTCGACCAGGCGCGGCTCGGCGCGGCCCTCGGGCGGCTGGCGGCGACGCCGGTGCAGCGGCTGATGGCCCGGCCCGAACGCCCCGCCGGCGAAGCCCTCTCGGGGCGCGGCCTGCCGCCTCGTACGGTCAACGGCTTCCTGCGCCCGCTGCTCTCCGCCCTGCTCAGCGACCCCGGGCTCACCACCTCCAGCCGGTGCGCCGATCTCGCCCTGCGGGGCTTCGCGCGCGGCAGGCTGTGCGTGCCGGAGGGAGGGGCCTCGGCGCTGCCCGAGGTGCTGGCGGCCACGCTCCCGCCGGGGACCGTGCGTACGGGAGTGCGCGTGACCGGAGCGTCCACCACCTCGGTGACCACCGAGGAGCACGGCACGTTCGGCTGCCGCGCCCTGCTGCTCGCCACCGGCGCCCGCGCCGCCGCCGATCTCCTGCCGGGCCTGCGGGTGCCGGCCTTCCACCAGGTGACGGTCCTGCACCACACCGCGCCCGTCCCGCCCCTCTCGGACCCGGCCCTGCTGCTCGACGCGGACCGCGGGGGCCCCGTCTCGCACACGGCGGTGCTCAGCGAGGTCGACCCGTCGCGCGCGCCGCGCGGCCGGTCGTTGATCTCCTCCACCGTCCTCGGCGCCCCGCCGCCGGACCCCGACCGTGCGGTGCGCGCGCACCTGGCGAAGCTGTACGGCGTGTCCACCGACGCCTGGGAACTGCTCGCGGTGCACCACGACCGGGAGGCGGTCCCGGCCATGCCGGCGCCGCACGATCTGCGCCGTCCGGTACGGCTCCTCTCGGGCCTGTACGTGTGCGGCGACCACCGGGGGACGAGCACGGTCCAGGGAGCGCTCCACTCGGGCCGCCGGGCCGCGCACGAGGTGCTCCTGGACTTCGGCATCCACCCGGCCCACGCGACGGCCCACCTGCGCGAGGCGGCCTGACCGGCGGACGCCACGGCCCCCGGTCCGGGCGGCAGCGGGGCGGGGCGGGGAACAGCGCGTCGCCGCGCACCCCCGCTAGCCCAGCGCCGCCACCCGGTCCCGGTAGGTGCGGACCGCTGTCGCGTCGCGGTACGGCTCCAGGCGCTTCTCGAAGTCCCGCACGTACTCCAGCGCCCGCGCCGACCGCATCTCCGTGGCCTGCTGCGCCGCCTCCGCCCCCAGCGAGCACGCCTGGTCCAGCTCGCCGAGGCCCAGCCGCGCCGTCGCCAGCACCACGCGGCAGAACAGCCTGCTGCGCGCGTAGCCGGGCGCGCGGAGCTGGAGCGACCGCTCCGCGTGCTGCGCCGCCGCCCGGTACTGCTGGAGGTCCCGGTGGCAGTGCGCGAATTCGTCCGCCAGCTGCGCCTCGTCGAAGAAGCGCGCCCAGTGCGGCAGCTCGTCCCCCGGCCGCGCGGCCTCCATCGCGCGCTCCGCCCGTACGAGCGAGGCGGTGCATGCCCGGACCTCGCCCAGCACACCGTGGCCCCGCGCCTCGACCGAGTGCAGCAGCGCCTGCACGACGGCCGGCGCCGCGCTGCCCAGGCCCTGCTGGGCGACCCGCGCCAGTTGCACGGCCTCCCGGCCGTGGCCGAGGTGGATCGCCTGGCGGCTCATGGTGACCAGGACGTACGACCCGTACGGCCGGTCGCCCGCCGCCTGCGCGAGGCGCAGCGCCTGGACGAAGTACCGCTGGGCGAGCCCGTGCGCGGCGATGTCGAACGACGTCCAGCCCGCGAGCCGGGTCAGGTCCGCGGCGGCGGCGAAGAGCCGGCGCCCGGTCGCCTCCCCGTAGGTACCGCGCAGCATCGGTTCCGTCTCGTGCTCCAGGTAGCGCACCAGGGCCTGGCGGGCGTGCCCGCCGCCGTAGGCGTGGTCGAGCGTGCGGAACAGCTCGCCGACCGAACGCAGCGCCGCGATGTCCCCCATGGTCACGCGCTGCCCGGGTCCGCGGTCGGTCTGGCGCTGGCGGGGCACGGCGGCGCGGCCCTGCGCGGGCACCCGTGCGCCGTTCACCGGCGGGGGGTCGCCGCGGGCGACCCGGTCGTCGGCGCGCCCGATCAGCCAGTCGCGGCTCGGGACGACGAGCCCGGCCGGGGTGAACGCGATCTTGCGCAGCTCGGCGTGACTGCCCGAGTCCTTGCGCCACAGGCCGCTGACGATGTCGACGGCCTCCTCCGGACCGGCCGCGAACTCCAGTCCGGCGTAGACGGGCGCGCAGGCGTCGAGCCCCAGGTCCTGGGCGGTCAGCCGGCGCCCCAGACGCCGGGTGAAGACCTCGGCGATCAGTGCGGGCGTGGTGCCGCGGGGCTGCTGGCCGCGCAGCCATCGGGTCACCGACGTCTTGTCGTACCGCAGGTCGAGGCCGTGCTCCAGGCCGAGCTGGTCCACCCGTCGGGCCAGGCCCGCGTTGGAGAAGCCCGCTTCCGCGATGAGCGCGGCGAGCTGGCGGTTGGGCGTGCGCTGCGGGGGTCGTTCCGTCATCAGCTGTGCGGTCTCCTGCCTTCTGGGCGCCCGGGCAGCAGCCCTCATGGAACGGCGCGAATTTAGCGGCCCCCGCCGTCCGCTCCGGTCCCTTCGACCCGCATTCATCCGATCGTGTGAGGATTTGTGGCGAGGCTGACGAAAACGACCTGACCGGCGACCCCGTTCGAAGCGGTCGTACAGTGGCTGAGGCGCGCACAACGCGCTGGTTGTTGGTTCTAGGGAGGCGTTGCCGTGAGTGAGCTGCGGTTTGTCCGACTGGGGTTCGGCGAGCAGGCGGTCGAATACCAGGAGGCGTGGCAGAAGCAGCGCGAGGTGCACGCGGCGCGGTTCCTGGACGAGGTCCCGGACACCTGTCTGCTCCTCGAGCACCCGCCGGTCTACACGGCGGGGCGGCGTACGCAGGACAGCGAGCGCCCGCTGGACGGCACGCCCGTGGTGGACGTGGACCGCGGCGGCAAGATCACCTGGCACGGTCCCGGCCAGCTCGTCGGCTACCCGATCATGAAGTTGCCGCGCCCGGTCGACGTGGTGGCGCACGTACGCCGCCTGGAGGACGCCCTGATCCGCACCTGCGCCGAGTTCGGCGTGGAGACGAGCCGGGTCGAGGGCCGCAGCGGGGTGTGGGTGCTGGGCGACCCGGTGGAGCAGCGGCCGGCGCTCGGCGGGCTCTCCCTGGACTTCGACCCGCGGCTGCAGGACGAGGAGTTCGACGCGCGGCTGAACGGTCCCGAGTACGCCCCGTCCAACGCCGGCCAGCGCCGCGAGGACCGCAAGCTCGCCGCCATCGGCATCCGGGTCGCCAAGGGCGTCACCATGCACGGCTTCGCGCTGAACGTGAACCCGGACAACACCTGGTTCGACCGGATCGTGCCGTGCGGCATCCGCGACGCCGGCGTCGCCTCGCTCGCGGGCGAGCTCGGCCGCGACGTGACCATCGACGACGTCCTGCCGGTCGTCGAGAAGCACCTGCGGGACGTACTGGAGAACGCGGACCTGGCCCCTCGTCCCGTCGAGAAGGCCACCGTCTAGCCCCGGGGAATGCGAACCGCTGGCCATGGGTTGGCGAGACGTAATCCCCATACAAATATCGGGCGTACCCTGGTGGACGCCGAAGAATCGAAGTCGTAGGGAGCCGGACGTGTCCGCAGTCGCACCCGACGGACGCAAGATGCTGCGCCTGGAGGTCCGGAACAGCCAGACCCCCATCGAGCGCAAGCCCGAGTGGATCAAGACCCGGGCGAAGATGGGCCCCGAGTACACCAAGATGCAGGCGCTCGTGAAGGGCGAAGGACTGCACACGGTGTGCCAGGAGGCCGGCTGTCCGAACATCTACGAATGCTGGGAGGACCGCGAGGCCACCTTCCTCATCGGTGGCGACCAGTGCACCCGGCGCTGCGACTTCTGCCAGATCGACACCGGCAAGCCCGCCGCGCTCGACCTGGACGAGCCGCGCCGCGTGGGTGAGTCCGTCGTCACGATGGACCTGAACTACGCCACCATCACGGGCGTCGCGCGCGACGACCTGGAGGACGGCGGCGCCTGGCTGTACGCGGAGACCGTGCGCCAGATCCACGCGATGACGGCGGAGCGCGAGGCCGGCCGCACCAAGGTCGAGCTGCTGATCCCCGACTTCAACGCCGTCCCCGAGCAGCTCGCCGAGGTCTTCTCCTCGCGCCCCGAGGTGCTCGCGCACAACGTCGAGACGGTGCCGCGCATCTTCAAGCGCATCCGCCCCGGCTTCCGCTACGAGCGCTCCCTCGAAGTGATCACCCGCGCCCGTGAGGCCGGCCTGGTCACCAAGTCGAACCTCATCCTGGGCATGGGTGAGGAGCGCGAAGAGGTCAGCCAGGCGCTCCAGGACCTTTACGACGCGGGGTGCGAGCTCATCACGATCACGCAGTACCTGCGCCCCTCGCCGCGTCACCACCCCGTCGAGCGCTGGGTGAAGCCGCACGAGTTCGTGGAGCTGAAGGAGGAGGCCGAGGAGATCGGCTACTCCGGCGTGATGTCCGGGCCGCTGGTCCGTTCGTCGTACCGCGCGGGCCGGCTGTTCGGCCAGGCGATGGAGCGGCGCGAGGCACTGGCGGCCGTACCGACCGTGTGAATCCCGGCACAAGTGATTACTGGCCAGTAATGGCCGAGACGGCGCGGTCCGCACCGTCCCCGCAGGTGGGGGGACCGTGCGGGCCGCGCCGGTTTTTCAGCCGTACGTGTCAACGGTTCATGGGTGTTTGACCGCCCGGTCATGCGCTGGTAACACCAATCAGTGACCCTGGGTTTACACACAGCTGCACTTCCGTACCCGCCCGTTCCCGAGTCACCACTCCGAGGGGGGACCCACACCATGCACGCCGCGACACCCGTCCGCGCTACCGCCATCCCGTCCGTCACCCACGCCCTGCGCGCCGTCGAGTCCCTGCTCATGGGCGGCGGCCAGCGCACCGCACGCCGCAACGCCTGGACATCGGTGCTCGAGGACCGGCGCAGGGCGAAGGACCGGGTCGAGGCTCAGCACGTACTGGAGGCCGTGGCGGGCCGGGCTTCGCGGGCAACGTAAACTTCACAGCATGGCGAGGAAGGAACGCGCAGACAACGCGGACACTGCGAACCCAGGGCGACTCAAGCAGATTGCCCTGACCTACAAGATGACCCGGCGGGCCGACTCGAAGATCGGTCTCGTTCTCGCGGGTGTGGGCATCGTCACCTTCGGTGTCTTCCTCGCGATCGGCTTCTTGATCGATCACCCGGTCTACCTGGGCATTCTGGGCTTCCTGCTGGCCTTCCTCGCGATGGCGATCGTCTTCGGACGCCGCGCCGAGCGAGCGGCCTTCGGGCAGATGGAGGGGCAGCCGGGCGCTGCGGCCTCCGTACTGCAGAACGTCGGGCGCGGCTGGTCCACGACACCGGCGGTGGCGATGAACCGCGGCCAGGACGTCGTGCACCGGGCCGTGGGCAAGGCCGGCATCGTTCTGGTGGCCGAGGGCAACCCGAACCGGCTGAAGAGCCTGCTCGCGGCCGAGAAGAGGAAGATGGCGCGGATCGTGGTGGACGTACCGGTCCACGACATCATCGTCGGCAACGACGAAGGTCAGGTGCCGCTGAAGAAGCTGCGCACCACGATGCTCAAGCTGCCGCGCGTCCTCACCGGCCCCCAGGTGACGACGGCCAACGACCGGCTGCGCGCGATGGGCGACCTGATGTCGAACATGCCGTTGCCGAAGGGGCCTATCCCTGGGCGCGGGGCACGGGGACCACGGCCGCGATAACCCCCGGCCGGACGATCCCCCGCATCTCCATCGGGGGCAACAGGAACGGCTCGTGCAGGGGGACCGACTCCCCATCCGCGAGCCGTTCCATGATCAGCTCCCAGAGACCGGACTTCGCCCAGCGCCGCCAGCACTGCCTGAGAGCATCGGCGCCGCCGTACATCTGAGCCACTTCGGGCCACGACGCGCCGGTGCACGCTTTGTGCAAGATCCCCTCCAGCGCTCTGCGCGGGAAGGACAGGGTCGACCGGCCAACCAGCAGGGGCTCGGCCTTCTGCCACGCGCTGTCCGTGAGTACGGGAACGTCCAAACTCCTCGAACGGAACCACTCGGCGAGCGCACACGCCGTCCCGCCGACGGCTGAGGGTGCCTGGCCCTGCACGGTGACTGTGATGCCAAGCTCAGAGAGCAGCTCCGCCCGCTCCTCAGGAAGCATGTCGTCCAGCTGCCGGACGCCCCGATCAACGGCCCGCCGCTCGGCCGCATCGGTTTCCGCTCGCCACAGAAGCACTTCGGCTCGCGTCTCGATCAGCCGGGCCGACTCTTCGCGAAGCGGCTCCACAGCCCTCTCCGCCACTGTTTGAGCTGTACCTCGTAGGGCTGCGGCGGCCAAGGCCGCCGCGATGGCCTGATCCAAAGCGTCAATCTGCTCCTCAAGATCCGCTAGGCGCGCGACGAAGCCCGCACGGTCAGCGCCCACCTCCGCAGACGTCCGTCCAGCAGAGACATCACGCCGGTCGGTGTCGGTCACGAGCAGTGCCAACTCGTCCCTGACCCACTGCTCGACCTCATCAGCACGGATCATGGAGCAGTCACAGACCGGCGCTCCCGGGAATGTTTCATTCTTGCCCGCGCAGCGGTAGTACCGATGCGCTTCCTTCGCGGCACTGCTGCCGACGTAGTACCTGCCGCACGGCGAGACGATCCTTCCGGAGAGCAGGTAGCGCGGGAGATCTGCCGGGCGCTGTCGGACAGGCCTCGCCACGGCTGCCCGCAGCTCGGCCACCTGGTCGACGGTGAAGAGCGGGGTGATGGGTACGACGACTGTCTCCCCATGGAGCGGTCTTCCGTCAGCGCCCAGCCTCACGCCTCTCTCACCCCTCGAATCCAGGTTACGGAAGACCCAGCGAGCCTCCAGCAGGTCCTCGTTGAGAAGCCTGGACCGGAGATTCGGATGAGACCACTGCCTCCCCGACCGGGTCGTCCGCCCCTCGGCATTGAGCTGAAGGGCTGCCTTACGCCAATTACCCGTGTGCTCAACGACCAATTCACGAGCGCGCCGCAGGGTGTCGGCCTCGTGTCGCGTCGCACACCTGCCGTCCCGTATGAGGCAGCGCTCGCCGGCGTCGCATTCATCAGGGAGCAGGCGAGATTCCTTGTTCCCGCCGTAACGCTCGACCCGGTACCCAAAGCGTGGCTGCCCGCCGGAGTGCCCTCCCCGGCCGGCCTTCTCCTGGATGCCCCCCTGGGTCCGCCTGCGAATGGCCTCCCACTCCAGCTCGGCGTATTCAGCCAGCCGACGCAGTTCTCGCCGCCCCTCGTGGGTGGAGGTGTCGATGTCACCATCCACGACGGCAACAAGAATGCCGAGTTGTTCCAGCGTCCAGATCCAACGCCAGAAGACCCTGGCATTTCGCCCGGCTACTCGGCCTTCATTGATTACCACGACATCGAAGGCGCCGCGAGCGGCGTCCTCGACGAGGGTGCGAAGCCCCGGACGGGCATGTGCCTGCAGGCTGCCGCTGACACCTTCGTCGGTGTACGTCCCGACGTGGGTCCAGCCTTTGGCTTCTATGTAGCAAGAGGTCCTCACGCCTTGGTAGGCGACTCCGTATCCCTTCCTCTGCTCATCAGTGGATACCCGCAGGTACTGAACAGCGCGAAACGGGCCATGCCCGGCGGGCTCGACGGCGGCGCATGCAGTTGTGGCAGTGTTCGTCATGTCAGTCCTTCCCGACTGGCCAGACCCCGGAGCGTTGGCGCGCTGCCGGGGTCATCCATGAGGCGGCCAACCCTAGAGCCGCGGCCACCAGGGTGAGGCCAGAACGGGTGTTTTGATCTCTTTACGCCTAAAGCCGGGCAGACTTTTCCTTCTTCGGA
This sequence comes from Streptomyces chryseus, assembly GCF_014650755.1. Classification (GTDB taxonomy): domain Bacteria; phylum Actinomycetota; class Actinomycetes; order Streptomycetales; family Streptomycetaceae; genus Streptomyces; species Streptomyces chryseus. The sequence goes on from NZ_BMVO01000001.1 coordinate 502,786, forward strand.
AGGAATGGACTTTCGATGACACACAGGACGGCCCGGGCCTCATTGGCCCGGGCCGTCCTGTACTGCGTCCGCTGCCGCCGGCTACCGCCGTCAGATCCTGACCTGGACGGCGCGTGCGAGGCGGTCGTGCAGGCCGCGGCCGTCGCGGTCCCAGACCAGGGCCGGGATGGCCAGGCACAGCAGGACACTGCGGACGAACACGCGGAAGAAGCCGAGGCGGCCGCCGTTCTCGGAGACCACGCGCAGGCCGAAGAGGCGCTTGCCGGGGGTGGAGCCGACGGTGCCGACGGTGAGCAGGCTCAGTACGAGCAGCACGCCCAGGGCCCAGTTGCCGGACGCCTGCCCGTCACCGCCCGTGAGCAGCCCGTATGCGATGAGCATGCACAGGGCCCAGTCGGCGAAGAGGGCGCCGAAGCGCCGGCCCAAAGGGGCGATGGCGCCGGGCCCGTGCTCGGGCAGTCCCAGCCGCTCACCCCGGTACCCGGTGTCGGCACCCATCTGCTTCGCGGCTTCGCCCGGCCCGGAGAGCCACGATCCGATTGCTTGCCTGTTGTCCACCCGTACACGGTACTGCGACCGCTTTCGTACCCTGGAGGTCGGGGCCCGTCGTGGCCCGTCGCGCTCCCGTCGGGGCCGGTCAGGAGCCGGTCCGGTTAACTTGCGCGAAACAAATGGGTCATGCTTGAGAAATCCGGTCTGCCTATGGTCGGGTCCAGCGTGTGCCACCGCACTGGCCGCACGGAGAGCTGCAACCCCATCCCCACCGGGTGGGAGTAGGAGGAGTTGGATGTTCCAGAACGCCGACGACGCGAAGAAGTTCATCGCCGACGAAGACGTCAAGTTCGTCGACGTCCGGTTCTGCGACCTGCCCGGAGTGATGCAGCACTTCACGATCCCGGCCGCGGCGTTCGACCCGAACGAGGAGCTGGCCTTCGACGGATCGTCGATCCGCGGCTTCCAGGCCATCCACGAGTCCGACATGGCGCTCCGCGCGGACCTGTCGACCGCCCGTCTCGACCCGTTCCGCAAGGACAAGACGGTCAACATCAACTTCTTCATCCACGACCCGATCACGGGCGAGCAGTACAGCCGTGACCCGCGGAACGTGGCGAAGAAGGCCGAGGCGTACCTCACGTCCACCGGCATCGCCGACACGGCGTACTTCGGCCCCGAGGCCGAGTTCTACGTGTTCGACAACGTGCGCTTCCAGACCTCCGCGAACGAGTCCTTCTACCACATCGACTCCGAGGCCGGCGCCTGGAACACCGGTGCGGTCGAGAACAACCGCGGTTACAAGGTCCGCTACAAGGGTGGCTACTTCCCCACCCCGCCGGTCGACCACTTCGCCGACCTGCGTGCTGAGATCTCCCTGGAGCTGGACAAGAACGGCCTCCAGGTCGAGCGCCAGCACCACGAGGTCGGCACCGCCGGCCAGGCCGAGATCAACTACAAGTTCAACACGCTGCTCGCCGCGGCCGACGACCTGATGCTCTTCAAGTACGTCGTGAAGAACGTCGCCTGGCGCAACGGCAAGACCGCGACCTTCATGCCGAAGCCGATCTTCGGTGACAACGGCTCGGGCATGCACGTCCACCAGTCGCTGTGGTCCGGCGGCAACCCGCTGTTCTACGACGAGCAGGGCTACGCGGGCCTCTCGGACATCGCCCGGTACTACATCGGCGGCATCCTGAAGCACGCCCCGTCGCTGCTGGCCTTCACCAACCCGACGGTGAACTCGTACCACCGCCTGGTGCCCGGCTTCGAGGCCCCGGTCAACATGGTCTACTCGCAGCGCAACCGCTCGGCCGCCATGCGCATCCCGATCACGGGCTCGAACCCGAAGGCCAAGCGCGTCGAGTTCCGCGCCCCGGACCCGTCCTCGAACCCGTACCTCGCGTTCTCGGCGCTCCTGATGGCCGGCCTGGACGGCGTGAAGAACAAGATCGAGCCGGCGGAGCCGATCGACAAGGACCTGTACGAGCTGGCTCCCGAGGAGCACGCGAACGTGCAGCAGGTCCCGACCTCGCTGCCGGCCGTGCTGGACGCCCTGGAGGCGGACCACGACTACCTGCTGGCCGGCGGTGTCTTCACCCCCGACCTGATCGAGACGTGGATCGACTACAAGCGCGTGAACGAGATCGCCCCGATCCAGCTCCGCCCGCACCCGCACGAGTTCGAGCTGTACTTCGACCTCTAAACCGCGCGGACAGTACGCGGCAGCACGGAGGGCCGCCACCCGGTTTCGGGTGGCGGCCCTCCGCGTCGTGGTGGGTCAGGCCCCCGGTGCCAGGAGGGCGCGCAGTTCGGCGATCGCGCGACGGAGCTCGGTGGCGAAGGTGTGCATCTGGGCGGCCACCGGGCGTGGGGTGCTCAGGTAGAGGTTGAAGCGGGTGGGGAGCAGGACGTACGCGACGCCGATACAGCGGGGGCTGGTGGAGCCGAAGCCGAAGTACTGGATGTTGGCCGAGGGGGCCGAGCTGGTGCTCAGGTAGTCGTCGCGCATCTTCAGCCAGCCGGGGGTGCGGTAGAGGGCAGGCTGCTCGGTGACGCCCAGTTCGGCGCCCCGGCGGCGCTGGATCAGTTCCAGTTCCCACAGGTGCTGCTCGGGCGCCTGGCCGGCCTGGCACTCCTTCGCGCGGGCGACGTGCTGTTCGGCCGCTGCCCGGAACGCGGCGCGTCGCGTCGCGGCGTCCGCCGCCCGGTCGTCCATCGCCGTGACGAAGGCCGTCATCTCGGGGGTGACCACCCGCATCGCCTCGGTCCGGCCGTGCCGGTACTGGCGCGTGGCGATCGACTCGTACGTCGCGCCCAGGTGTCCCTTCGCGCGCTGGTGGGCCAGCTGGTAGGCGGCCTGGACGAAGGCGTCCGGTGAGACGCCGAGCGCCTTGGCGGTGTCGGCGCCGAAGTCCTCGAAGGAGACGGTGCTGGTGGCCGTGTCCTTCCCGTACTGCGCGAAGGCCTCGGCGGCGGAGCGCACCTGGGCGCGCAGGCTGTCGTCCAGGTCGAACGTGACGGGTTCGGGGACCGGCGGGCCCTGGGTGCGGGCTCCGGACCGGCGTGCGTGCTCGTCGGCGGGGGTGCTCAGGAGGGCGTCGGTGAAGCTGAGGATGGTGGTGCCGTCCAGCTCGCAGTGTTCGACGTTGATGCCCGCGCGGCCGTCGGCGAAGACGACGAAGGACACGGCCTTGTCGAACCAGCGGTTGCCCCGGTCGCCGTAGAGCAGCTCGTCGCAGGCCGCCTGCGGGTCCGCCGGGGCGAAGTCCTCCAGGCAGACGCAGAACAGGGCGGTCTCGATGGTGTCCAGTGCCTCCCCGTTGCGGGGGTGGCGGGCGAGCAGGGACTGCCGGGCGGCCGCCCACTGTGCCCGGGCCATCGTGGTGAGGTGGCCGACGGATGTGCCGGGGGCGGGCGGTTCGGCGCCCGCTTTCATGACGGCGCGCAGACCCGCCCGCAGGTCGTCCGGGCTGTGCGGCACACCGTCCGGGCCGAGTACGTCCAGCCGGAAGGCGGCGCCCCGGAAGAACACCACGATGTGCCGGGCGTCGGACGGGCCGGGCCATGCCTCGGAGTAGGGGCTGCGGACGGTGTCCAGGTCCGCTCCGGGGATGCGGGTGGTGGAGAACAGGTACGTGTTCTGCACCATCGACTGCGGCCGTCCGCGCTGGGTGACCGGCGGGATGCTCTCCCGGTCGAGCCGGCTCTTGTAGTGGAGGGCCCCCGCGATGAGGCCGGCCGCCCGTTCCACCTGCTCCTGGCCCGAGTCCTGGAAGAGGAAGAAGAAGTTGGCGTTCAGGGCGATGCGGTCCCGGCGGCCGAGGTAGCGGTACGGCCAGAAGGTGTCGAGCCAGCTGTGCACGCCGTCGGTGGCGTCGTACTCCTCCAGGGCCCGGTGCAGAACCCGGCCCGGTCCGCCGGGGCGCAGGAACGCGGCCACTTCCGCCTCCGTCGCCGCCCGCTCCCCGGCGTCGAGCAGCGGGGCGCACCAGGCGAGGAACCTCTCGCAGCTCGCCTCCAGCGTGGGCAGCGGCACCCGCGGGAGGCTGTTCTCCTGGGAGAAGGTCGTGACGGCGGCCGCTGGTGCCTGACTCGTGTTCACAGCTGTTCTCGATTCGGTTCGTGGGGGCCCGTCGCCTGCTCGTCGGCGGGCCGGGAGAGGTAGAGCTGTGCGTACATCCAGCCATCTGTCTCCAGGCCGTGTGGATCCACGCCGACGGCCGACATCTTTTCCAGTACGAGCGACTGCTCCTCGGCAGAGGCGAACCGCCGCTGTTTGAACACCCCGTCGACGCGGACGGTCCGGTACCCCAGGCCGGCCAGCGCCTGCTCGACGGGGTCGAAGGGGAACATCCGCAGTACGAAGTGCGCCATCCAGGGGCGGTGGCCGCCCTGCGCCCGCACGACGCGCGTGAGGGTCCGCTCGGTCACGTATCCGAGGCAGCCCGTGGAGATCACCAGGTCCGTGCCGGCGAACTGGGCGCGCTGGTGCGCCGTGGGCTCGTTCCTCTCCAGGTCGGCGTTCACCGCGTCGTCGAGGAAGCCCGCCTCCAGCGCGTAGGCGAGGGCGCTGGTCGAGGTGTCCAGGCCGGTGAAGCGGATGTCGCGCGCCGGGCGGCGGGAGAACGACAGCTCGCGGTCGCGGGCCAGCAGGGCCTGGCGGGTGGTGCCCCGCCCCGGCTCCTGGTTCTCCTCGCCGCCGTAGCGCTCGTACAGCTCGTCCATGGTGGCGTCGTACTTCAGCAGTGCGGCGTTGATTCCGTACGAGCAGCCGATGTCCAGCACCTTCGGCACCGCTACCTGCCGGGTCTGCGCGTACTCCTCGATGAGCTTGGTGAAGTAGGGCTTGGCCAGCTGGGGAACGCAGTAGCCGAGCGGGCGCAGCACGTGGAAGTAGGCGCGGGGGTCGGGCTGCGTGTAGATGTGGTCGAGCGTTACTTTTCCGGTCGCGTCGAAACGCACAGGGCTTGCTCCTCCGTGGGTCGGCGAAGTTGCGGAGGCGGTCCGCTAGTCCAGCAGCCGGTCGCCCCGGACGGCCCGGCCCTCGCACTCCAGGTGCTCGGGCAGGACCCGGCCGAAGAGCTGGCGGGTGCGGGCGACGCTCCCGATGACGCCGGGGCGCTCGCTGTAGGCGAATATCGCGGAATGGCGCGCCGCCGGGCCGCCCACGGGGCTCACCCGGTGCAGCGCGTACCGGCCCTTGAACAGCTGCAGGTCGCCCGGTCGCAGGGGAAGGCGCCGGACCAGCCGCTCGCCCCGGCCGTCCAGTACGGCGCGGACGTCGTCGAAGTTCTCGTCCCGCGCGGACCTGATGTTCGGGCAGTACTCGAAGTCTCCTCCGGAGTGCGCCTGCTGGGTGAGCATGCTCACGGTGAACTCGTTGGTGTCGAAGTGCCACGGGTGCTCCATGCCGGGCGCGACGACGTTGAGAACCAGCCCGGAGAGCGGGTCCGCCAGCTCGTGGAGCTTCGGCAGCCCGAAGCAGCGCGCGACGAACCGCTGGAAGTCCGGGTGGGAGTAGAGCCGGCTGATGAGGGACTTCGCGGGGACGCGGTCGCGGGCGACGAAAGCGTTGCCCCGCTGGAAGGTCCGGCGGCCGGGGTGTTCCTCCGGCAGTTCCGAGTCGACCGCGATGTTGTAGACGTTGACCGTTTCGACGTCGGAGTGGGCCCGGGGGGCGATGGCCGCGCACTCCTCCCGGAGGATCTCGCGCAGTGACGGGCGGACGAAGTCCGGCAGCACGGTGCAGCCGACAGCGGCCAGTTCGCGCCGGGCCCGGGAGACGACGTCCTGTCCTTCGGCGCTGTCGGGTTCCGACAGGGGGTACCGGGCCGTGTCGACCACCCGGTCGAGCGTCGTGGCTTCCGCAGTACTCATTCGATCCTCTCCGCACAGGGGCAGACCGTGTTTGCCGGGCAACTGTACTGATCGGTAATCGAGTTGGGGGCATCTGTGACACGTCACACGGCGCGGGCCCCGCGCGCGTGCGCGGCCGGGCGGTCGCGGCACCGGTGAGGGGACATGCCGGTGAGGGGCGCGCCGTCGCTCGTGGCGAGGACGCGCCCCCGGCCGGCTTCGGTCAGCGGCCGTAGCGGATCAGGGTGCGGACCATGCGGCAGGTGGTGGCCGACGGCGGGTGGATGCCGACGCGCTCGGCGACGGCGCGTATCTTGCGGTCGGGGGCCTGGGACGGGTGGTAGACGCCCGTGTCGAGCAGGGCGATGGCCAGGCGCATGGCCTTGAGGCGGCGGTTGTGCGTCTCGTACCACGCGCGCGGCCGCCCGGCCGGCAGTGGGGTTTTCGCAAGGGGCTGCGGAGCGGTCGGGAGCAGTGCGGCTGCGGTCACGGGCGTCCTCCTGAGGCGGTCGGGAACCCTCTTCGACTCCTTCGATTTTACTGGGCACCACTGACAATCGGCCCTGGCCAGACGGTGTTTGGCGGGGGTCTGGAGGTACGGTTGGGGCCATGGAGATCTGGATCAATCCCGCGTGTTCCAAGTGCCGCGGCGCGCTGCACCTGCTGGACGAGGAGGGCGCGGACTACACCGTGCGCCGCTATCTGGAGGACGTACCGTCCCCGGACGAGATCCGTGCGGTGCTGGAGCGGCTCGGGCTCGAACCGTGGGACATCACGCGCACCCAGGAGGCGGCGGCGAAGGAGCTGGGGCTCAAGGACTGGGCGCGGGACGCCGGTGCGCGGGACCGCTGGATCGAGGCGCTGTCCGAGCACCCGAAGCTGATCCAGCGGCCGATCATCACGGCGGAGGACGGTACGGCCGTGGTGGCGCGTACGGACGAGGCCGTGCGGGACGCCATGTCGCGGTGAGTCCCCGGGCCCGTCCTCGGGCCCCGGTCCCTGCTCGGGCCCCGGCTCCGGTCAGGAGACGCGTTCGTCCTCGCCCGCCGTCTTCCCGGTCGCCAGAGCGATGCGGTTCCAGGTGTTGATCGTGAGGATCAGGGCGAGGAGCTGGGCCAGCTCCCCGTCGTCGAAGTGGGCCGACGCCCGGGCGTACACGTCGTCCGGCAGACCGGCGCCCGCGATCAGTGTCACAGCGTCCGTGAGGGCCAGGGCCGCCTGCTCCTTCTCCGTGAAGAAGTGCCTGGCCTCCTTCCACACCGCGACCATGTGCATCCGCTCCTCGCTCTCGCCCGCCTTGCGCGCGTCGGAGGTGTGCATGTGCAGGCAGTACGCGCAGTGGTTGACGTGCGAGGCGCGGATCTGCACCAGTTCGACGAGCGCCGGGTCGAGCCCCTCGCGGGCGGCGGCGTCGAGGCCGATCACGGCCCGGAACGCCTTGGGGGCGGCCTTGGCGAAGTTGAGGCGGGTGGAGGTGGCGGGCGTCTGCTTGATCTCTGCCGTCGTCATGGGTACGAATCTATGCGCACAGGCGACCGGGGAAGGGGTGCATTCCAGTGAGGGAATCATGGGTCAATGCGGCGGAGGGGCTGGGCAGCGACCTGCATCTGGAGCTGGAGAGCGCCGGGCCGGGCAGCCGCCGCGCCGTGCTCACGCGGGCGCTGCGGGAGGCGATCCGCAGCGGGCGGCTCGCCCCGGGGACCCGGCTGCCGCCGTACCGGTCGCTCGCCGCCGACCTCGGGCTCGCCCGCAACACGGCGGCCGACGCGTACGCCGAACTCGTCGCCGAGGGCTGGCTGACGGCCCGGCAGGGTTCCGGCACCCGGGTCGCACGGCGGGCCGCTCCGGCCACCCCCGCGCCCCGGCCCCGCACGCCCCCGCGTGACTCCCGTCCGGCGTACGACCTCGTCCAGGGCAGACCCGACCCGTCGGCCTTCCCCCGCGCCGCATGGCTCGCCTCCGCCCGCCGGGCGCTGACCGCCGCGCCGCACGACGCGTTCGGGCCCGGCGATCCGCGGGGCCGGGTGGAGCTGCGCCAGGCGCTGGCGGAGTATCTGGCGCGGGTGCGGGGGGTACGGGCCGACGCCGACCGGATCGTGCTGTGCTCCGGGGCCGCGCACGCGCTGCGGCTGCTGGCGCGGGTGGTGGGCGGGACGTGGGCGGTGGAGGCGTACGGACTGCCGTTCCACCGAGGGCTGCTGGCGGACGAGGGGGTACGTACCGCGCCCGTCGGGGTCGACGAGGACGGGGCCGTGGTGGGCGAACTGTCCGGTCCGGGGACCGTACTGCTCACTCCCGCGCACCAGTTCCCGACGGGCGGCCCGCTGTGTCCGGAGCGGCGCGCGGCGGTGGTGGACTGGGCGCGGGCGGCGGGCGGGCTCGTCGTGGAGGACGACTACGACGGCGAGTTCCGCTACGACCGGCAGCCGGTGGGCGCGGTGCAGGGACTCGACCCGGAGCACGTGGCGCTGATCGGGTCGGTCAGCAAGAGCCTTTCGCCGACGCTGCGGATCGGCTGGATGGTGCTGCCGGAGCGGCTCATGGCCGGCGTCGTGGCGGCGAAGGGCGTGCGCGAGCAGTTCTCGAGCGCGACGGAGCAGCTGACGCTGGCGGACTTCGTCGTCTCGGGCGCGTACGACCGTCATGTGCGCCGGATGCGGCTGCGGCACCGGAGCAGGCGAGACCGGTTGGTCGCGGTGCTGGCCGAGCGCGCGCCGCACGTGCGGGTGACGGGCATCGCGGCGGGTCTGCACGCCGTCCTGGAGCTGCCGCCGGGCACCGAGCGGGCGGTGGTCAAGGCCGCTGCGTGGCAGGGCCTGGCGGTGGAGGGGCTTTCCGACTACCGGCACCCGGACCGCGCCGCGGAGGGCGGGCGGGACGGCCTGGTCGTGGGGTACTCGACACCGGCCGAGCACGCGTACGCGGGCGCACTGGACGCGTTGTGCCGGGCGCTTCCGCCTGCCTGATACGGAAGTTGTGGCTGGGGTCATTGAGACGGACGGGGTTGCTACTCGTACGTAACGGCACACGGAAACCCAAGCGGCCGTGGCGTGCACGGCCGCGGACAGGAGTCGCACGTGTCGCGCAAGAAGTCCCTCAGTCGCAAGAAGAAGCTCGCCCTGCTGGCGGGCGCCGCCGCGCTGGTCGCGGGCACCGCCGTCGTGATGACCGGCACGAGCCAGGCTTCGGTGGCCTGCGACGGGCTGGCCACCGCACTGAGCAACAACGAGCAGTTCATCGCCGGCCAGCGGGCCAATCCCGACGCGCAGTCGCAGGCGCGGATCGCCAACCGGGAAGCGGTCATCGAGCAGATCAGGCGTCAGCAGGCGGCGTCCGGGTGCGACGCGGCCGCGCCGCCGGACGACGCCCAGGCCCCGCCGGCGGACGAGGCGGGCGGTGCGGACGAGGCGGGCGGTGAAGAACAGGCCGCTCCCCCCGGCAAGGAGTCGGCGCCGCCCGCGGAGGGTGGCGCGGGCGAGGGCGCCGGTGAGGAAGCCGGTGAGGGCGCCGGCGCCGGGGCGGCCGGTGAAGTGGTGTGCGCCGGGTCGACCGTCACGCTGTCCGGGGAGGGCGGCGCGCCGGCCGCCTCCAGCGGGGAGTTCCCGGTCGGGACGAAGCTCAAGGTCACCAACCTCGACAACGCCAAGTCGACCACGGTGGAGGTCACTTCGGCCTCCGGGAGCTGCGCCCTGCTCAACAACGCGGCGTTCGAGCAGGTCCGGGAGCCCGGCAAGTTCCTGATCCGCAACGCCCGGATCGAGCGCGTGGGGTAGCGCGGCCCGGGAGGGGGCGGGGCCTCCTCGGTCCCCACGCCACCCCCGCCCCCTCCCGCACCGGCGCGTCAGCCGTCCAGCCGCGCCTGGGCGTCCGCGAGGATCTCCGTCAGGCGCAGCCCGAACGCCGCGTCGCACGGGTGCGGTTCTCCGGTGCGTACGGCGCGCAGCAGGGCGTCGACCGCCGCGCCGAAGGACGTGACCCCGTCGCCCCACGACGGCATGCCGGCCAGCCCGGCGGTGCCGCGCAGCTCCACCGCCGCTCCCGCCGCGCCCACCGGGGCGCTCAGGCTCAGGGTGACCGTGCTCGACGCCTGCGAGGTGTGGCGCAGTACGAGATGGACCGTGTCCCCGGGGCCGCGCGTCGCGGTCGTGGACGTGACGTCGCCGAGGACCGGCAGGAGTACGGACAGGGCGTGCGGCCCCACGTCCCACAGCGCGCCCTTCTCGCCGCGCCACGGCGACGCGGCGTACGGACTGTCCGCGTCCGGCGAGTACAGCGCGCCCAGCCACCGCGCGTGCGCCGTGAACCAGCCGCCCGCCGCGGCCTGTGCGGCGATCCACTCGGCCGTGCCCGGCGCGAAGCGCAGCGTGCAGAAGACCACCGACGCCACGCCCGCCTTCGCGGCCGCGTCGACGACCTCCCGGGCCCCCGCAACCGTCGTGGCCAGCGGTTTGTCCAGCAGCAGGTGGCATCCCGCGGCGGCGGCCCGGGCCGCCAGCGGAGCCTGGACGTCGGGCGGCAGGGCGATCGCGACGGCGTCGCACGCCGCGAAGAGGGCGTCGACGTCGTCGTACGCCGTGGTGCCGTGGGCGGCGGCCAGCGCGGCGGCCGCCTCGGGCCTGCGGCCCCAGACGCCGGCGAAGTCCGTGCCGGGATGCGCGGCGAGCGCCGGCGCGTGGGTGCCGGCCGCCCAGGGGCCGGTGCCGAGCAGTCCGACACGCGTCCTGGGCGTCGGTCCGGGCGCGGTCGACGGCGCCGGCCTGATCAACGATTCGCTCATGCCGTCAGTGTGCCCGGGGCGCGGCGGGCCACCGCGTGTGCGGGCCGGCCGGCCGTCGTACACGGCGGCCGGCACAGCCGGACCCCAGGGGCCGTCGCGGGGACCGCGCGTGCGCCCCGGGCGGCGGCGCGGCCCGCAAGGCCCCCGTAACCGGCGAAAAGCCGCGACACGCAGGCGTGTTACGCAGGAAACCTGAGTAACACGGGGTTCACAATCGGGCAACGGACGGGAAATCCGCGCTTGCGAAGCTGCCCTCACCAGCCGCAGTACCGCAGCAGCACCGCAAAGGATGGCGTCCGTGACCTTCAAGGCCGAGTACATCTGGATCGACGGCACAGAGCCGACCGCCAAGCTTCGCTCGAAGACCAAGATACTGGCCGACGGCGCCGAGCTGCCCATCTGGGGCTTCGACGGATCCAGCACGAACCAGGCCTTCGGCCACGCGTCCGACCGTGTGCTGCAGCCCGTGTTCTCCTGCCCGGACCCGATCCGCGGCGGCGACCACGTACTCGTCATGTGCGAGGTCCTGAACATCGACATGACGCCGCACGAGTCCAACACGCGTGCGCTGCTGCGTCCGGTCGCCGAGCAGTTCGCCGGCCAGGAGCCGATCTTCGGCATCGAGCAGGAGTACACCTTCTTCGACGGACACCGTCCGCTCGGCTTCCCCGAGGGCGGCTTCCCGGCCGCGCAGGGCGGCTACTACTGCGGCGTCGGCGCGGACGAGATCTTCGGCCGCGAGATCGTCGAGAAGCACCTCGACCACTGCCTCGCCGCCGGTCTGGGCATCTCCGGCATCAACGCCGAGGTCATGCCGGGCCAGTGGGAGTTCCAGGTGGGGCCGCTGGCGCCGCTGGAGGTCGCCGACCAGCTGTGGGTGGCCCGCTGGCTGCTCTACCGCACCGCCGAGGACTTCAACGTCTCCGCGACCCTCGACCCCAAGCCGGTGAAGGGCGACTGGAACGGCGCGGGCGCGCACACCAACTTCTCGACGAAGGCGATGCGCGAGGGGTACGACGCGATCGTCACCGCGTGCGAGTCGCTGGGCGAGGGCTCGAAGCCGATGGACCACGTCAAGAACTACGGCGCGGGCATCGACGACCGCCTCACCGGTCTGCACGAGACCGCCCCGTGGAACGAGTACAGCTACGGCGTCTCCGACCGCGGCGCGTCGGTCCGCATCCCGTGGCAGGTCGGCCAGGACCAGAAGGGCTACATCGAGGACCGCCGGCCGAACGCGAACGTCGACCCGTACGTCGTCACGCGCCTGATCGTCGACACCTGCTGCACCGCCCTGGAGAAGGCCGGCCAGGTCTGACCGTGCGGTACACGCAGTCGGGGGCGCCCGCCGGTCCGGTGGGCGCCCCCTGCGCGTTCCGCCGCGGGCGGCCGTCTGATTCAATGGGTCCCATGGCCAGCCACCAGGACACCTCGAAGGGTCGCAGCGACCTCGAGCCGTTCTGGCCTTCCCGTCAGCATCACGACTTCGACCGGGTGTGTTGTCGCGCGACGAACGCGCGGGCCCTCTAAAGCCGTTCACCCCGGTCTTCGGTCCAGCGCGCACGACGCAGTACGTCCCTCGACGACTCCTCCGCGCGAAAGAGCTGACCTCTCATGGCGAACACCCGTACCTTCTCCGCCGCCCCCGTCCAGTCCCCCGCACCTCTCGGCCGGCACCGGCTGCGGGCAGTCGACCGGGACGAGGTGGCGCGTCCCGGCCGGGTCCTGGGCCTGCGGCCCGCGCCCGGCCCCGACGTGGCCGACTTCCTTCCGCCGGGCGCCACCTGGCTGCCCGCGCCCCCGCACACCCTGCCCGCGCTGCCGGGGCAGCCGCCGATGATCGGCTACCTGGTGCTCGTACCGGCCGATCAGCAGCCGGCCGTGGCGCCCGTTCCCGGCCCGGACGACGCGCCGGACGACGGTCCCGTGCGGATCGACGGGGCCGACCGCACCGCCGCCGTGGACGGGCGGCCGCTCGACCTCACGTACCTGGAGTTCGAGCTGCTCGCCCACCTCGTGGCGCACCCCCACCGGGTGCACACGCGCGACCAGCTCGTGACCACGGTGTGGGGGTACGGGCACGTCGGCGACGGCCGGACCGTCGACGTCCACATCGCCCGCCTGCGCCGCAAGCTGGGCGCCGAGCACCGCGCCACGATCCAGACGGTGCGGCGGGTCGGGTACAAGTACGCGCCCTGACCGCACGCCCCGGCGTCACCGCACCGGCTCGCCCGCCTCGCGCTGGTGCGGGAACGCCGTCGGCATCGGCGGCTCGCCCCGCGACTCCCCCAGCGCCTCGGCCTGCTGTACGGTCACGGTCCGCTTGGGGGCGGGGACCCTGATGCCCTCGGCCCGGTAGCGCTGGTGCAGGCGCTTGATGAACTCGTGCTTGATCCGGTACTGGTCGCTGAACTCGCCGACGCCCAGGATCACCGTGAAGCCGATCCTGGAGTCGCCGAACGTGTGGAAGCGGACGGCCGGTTCGTGGTCGGGGACGGCTCCGGTGATGTCGGACATCACGGCCTCGACGACCTCGGTCGTGACGCGCTCGACGTGCTCCAGGTCGCTGTCGTAGCCGACCCCCACCTGGACCATGATCGAGAGCTGCTGCTCCGGCTGGCTGAAGTTGGTCATGTTGGTGCCGGCGAGCTGGGCGTTGGGGATGATCACCAGGTTGTTCGACAGGTTGCGCACCACGGTGTTGCGCCAGTTGATGTCGACGACGTAGCCCTCCTCGCCGCTGCTGAGGCGGATGTAGTCGCCGGGCTGGACGGTCTTCGCGGCGAGGATGTGCACGCCCGCGAAGAGATTGGCCAGCGTGTCCTGCAACGCCAGCGCCACCGCGAGTCCGCCCACGCCGAGCGCGGTGAGCAGCGGCGCTATGGAGACGCCCAGGGTCTGGAGTACGACGAGGAAGCCCATGGCCAGCACCACGACGCGCGTGATGTTGACGAATATGGTGGCCGAGCCGGCGACTCCGGACCGGGACTGCGCCACGGACCGCACCAGGCCGGCGATGACCCGGGCCGCCGTGAGCGTGCCGGCCAGGATGAGCAGGGCGGTCAGCGCCACGCTGACGTTGTGGCCGGTCGTGGGGGTCAGCGGGAGAGCCGCCGCCGCGGCGGCCGCGCCGGCCGCCATCGCCGCCCACGGGACGAGGGTCCGCAGGGCGTCGACAATGACGTCGTCTCCGCCCCACCGCGTCCGGCTGGCGCGTTCGCCCAGCCAGCGCAGCGTCGCCCGCAGGAGCAGACCCGCGGCGACGCCGACGGCCACCGCGATTCCGGCGACGATCACGTCGTGCAGTGTGAGGGCCCGGTACATCAGTGATTCTCTCCCGTGGTCCGAGGGTGCGGCGCGGTCGCGTCGGGACGTGCCGAGGGCGTACGGATGGCGTACGGGGGCGGTCCGACGCGGTCGTCATCCTGCCGCATGCGACGGGACCCGTCTGCGGTGCCCCCACCTGGCGCTTTCCGGGGCGGTGGTCCTGACGGCCGCTCAGACCTCGCTGACTGCCGCCGAGTCGTACGACGACGGGAGGGCCCGCCCGGACCGGGCGGGCCCTCCCCGGGCTCAGGCCGCCGTACGGGCGCGGGCCCTGGCCACCACACCCACCACGACGTCCACCGCCAGGAACACCAGCAGGCTGATGCCCAGCAGCGGCACGAACCAGCCCGCCAGCGCGGTGAGCGCCACCAGCGGCAGCAGCACCGTGACGGGCACCTTCCGCCACGCGCCGCGCGGCATCGGACGGCCGGCGCTCAGCCTGCGTTCCTTCGTCGGCCTGCGCAGCCACCACATGCGGTAGCCCCAGACGATCAGCATGACGAGGGCGAACGCCAGGGCTGCCAGCGCCAGTTGGTTCACGAGGCCGAGGAGGACGCCGGTGTGGGCGTCGATGCCGAAACGGGTCAGCTTGGCGAGCAGCGGGTAGTCGGCGAAGCGCAGTTCGTCGATGACCCTGCCGTCGGCGGGGTCGACGGCGACCGAGTCCAGGTGGACCGGGAACTGGGTGTCGGTCTCCTTGACGACGTAACCGCTGCCCTCGCTCGGCAGGATCACCGACATCCGGCCGTCGATACCGGCCTGGCGGGCGGCCGCGAGCGCGTTGTCGATGCCGACGTCCTTGCCGGCCGTGCCCGTGTGGGAGCCTGTGCCGCCGCCGTGGCCCTCGTGTTCGCCGCCGCCGCCACCGGCGCCTTCGGCGAGCGCGGCGGAGACGACCGGGGTGGCGCCTCCGAGCTGGTCCTGTACGGCGCCGATGTTCTCGCCCGCGTACCGGGACCAGGTCAGGCCGGTCGCCGAGAGCAGGACGAGGCCGAGCACCGCGCACATGCCGACGGTGCCGTGCCAGGAGAGCGTCTTGCGGCGGCCCTTCGCCCCGCGTTCGGGGACGATGAGCTCGCGCTTGGAGGTGCGCCTGCGTCCGAGCCACAGCAGCAGGCCGCCGAGGGCGACCACCCACAGCCAGCTGGCGGCGAGTTCGCCGTAGTGGCGGCCGAGGTCGCCGAGGTGCAGGTCGCGGTGGAGTTCGTCGAGCCAGATGCGCAGCGGCAGGGCTCCGGAGCTGCCGTAGCTGGTCAGCTCGCCGCGTACCTCCGCGGTGTACGGGTCGACGAAGACGGCGAGCGACTTGCCCTCTTCGACCTCCGGCGAGGTCATCAGGACCCTGGTCGTGGCGCCGTCCTCGGCGGAGGGCCAGACGGCGGTCACCGTGCCCTCGGGGTGGGCCTTGCGGGCGGCCGCGAGCTGGTCGCCGACCGGCAGGGTGCGCTCGCCGACGGGGACTTCGAGTGCGTTGCTGTAGAGGAACTTCTCCGCCTGGAAGGAGAGCGCGTAGAGCAGCCCGCTGGCGGCGGCCACCAGCAGGAGCGGGGCTATCAGCAGGCCCGCGTAGAAGTGGACGCGCAGGACGAGGGGGCGCAGGGCGCTCCAGGTGGTGCCGCGCTCGGCCGTGGGGGCGGGTGCTGGGTCCGCCTGGGTGTGCGGCGCGGGCCGTACGGGGTCGTCAATGGCCATGACTGTCCTCGGAATGTCGACTGGTGACGTGGGTCACGGGGCATGGGTGGCGGCCCCCTGGTCACGCGGTCAGACAGGGAGAGGTGCGGGGGCCGTGGCGCGGGTTTCCGGACCCCGCGGCGGCCCGCGCCGCGACAGTGTGTGCGCGAGGACGACGCCGTGGCCGTGGTGGTGCGCGGCACGGGGCCTGCGGGGGCGTACCGGCTCCGGCAGTGCGGGGGCCCGTACGACGGCGAGCAGCAGCCGCAGCGGGGTGGACGCCGACGTGCCGACGGTGTGCGCGATACGGAAGAAGGCCGCCTCGCCGCGCGCCAGCCACAGGCCGCAGACGAGCGCGGCGGCGAGGTGGGCGGCCGTCATGGCCAGGGAATCGGAACCCTGCCCGTGGGTGGAGGCCGCGGCCGCCACGGCCTCGGGGTTCATGGCCGCCGGCTGGTGCGCGACGGGCATGCCGTGGTGGCCCGCGCCCGGAGCCTGCGCCGTACCGAAGACGAGGTGCAGCACGCCCTGTACGGCGAGGAGTCCGCCGCCGACGGCGAAAACCCCGCGCCGGCGGTGCCCCGCGGTCCAGGCGAGGCCGCCCGTCACCGCGAAAGCCGCGAGCAGCACCGAAGCCGGAACTTCATGCCCGGACATGGACGAATGCCCCACCGCTGCCGCAAGGACGCACACCGCCGCGAAAAGTGCGGCTCGCAGCGCGCGCAGAGGCGACCGGACGTCCGTCATGGTCCGCACATGGTGCCATCCCCGAAGCCGGCACGGGGACATAGGTGCAGTACACAGCCACGCGAGGGGTACCGGGCGAGGAGTCGCGGGGTGGTGACAGGTACACCACCGGCCCGTGTGCCGGACCCCATGACCGGGGCGGGCCGTACGGGCGAGACGGGGCGCGTGCCCGGTGGACGGGCCGGCGGGGAGAGGCTGGACACCATGATCAAGACGAGAGTACGCAGCGCCTTCCTGGCCGGAGCCCGGGGACTCGCGCTGATGATCCAGTCGCTCACGGCGTCCGTCGCCCTCCGCTGCTGAAGGCCCCGGCGACCTGGCGGGACCCTGCTGTGGCTGCCGGTCCACTTGACGGCCGGCCGCGTCAGCGCGCTGCTGCCCGCCGCGCTGTTCCTCGGACGGCCGTTGAGGCCGCGGCGCGTCTCCTGACCGGAGGGGTCGGGCGACCGCGGTCACGGTGTGTCTTGCTGTCATGCGGGCACGCCGGATCGGCGTGCCGGAAGCACGCGAGAACATGCACTTCCCCCCACGAGAAGAGATGTCACGGCAGCCACAGCGGCCACCGGAGCCGCACACGCTGCCACAGGCCCTGCTCCGGCGGCCCTGGCGTGCCCGCCAACCCTTCGTACGCACGCGCGAGAACAAGCCAAAGAACCGGCCGGAGTTTTCCGTTTCAACCCCTGTCGTGCGGCAACACTTGTCGCCGGGACGCGGCGCGGCGGCGCTCGCCAAGGTGACCGGAAACCGTTTCCCCGCAGCACCGGTCCGTCCGGCCCTCGGACGGCCCGCCGTCCGCCCGCCCGTGGCCGGGCCCGGAAGAGGAGACGCATGCGCGCGAACGACCCGGCGGCCGGACCCGCCCGCCACCACGCCCGCACCGCCGAGCGTGCGGCGAGCTGGGCCCTGGCCGTGGCCATGGGGCTGAACGCCGTCGAAGCGCTCGCCCACCCGGCGGCCGACTGGTGGCCCTGGCTGTGGCACGGCTCATGGGCCGCGTTCGTACTGACCCTGTTGGGCTGGGGTGTGGTCCGGACACGGGAGAAGGCGGCAGCCGCGCGCCACGACGGCCTGCCGGGCCCGGACCGCGCGGCCGGCCGCCGCTCTCCTACGACACCCGGACCGACCGCTTCGACCGGTCGGCGCGACCTCGCGACCCCGTGACGGCGCACCCCTCGCGGCCTCGCGGCATCGCACCCCGCGGCCCCGGACCTTCGCGCCCCTGCGGCCTCGCAGCCGGGTGACCCCACTCCTCCGCGCCCCTTGACGCGGCAGCGGGGCTAGGCCCCGAACCAGCCGGCGGCGTCCAGTCGCAGGCCGCCCGCCGGGACCATCTCCCGCAGGGCCGCCTCCAGTTCGTCCACCCGCTGCGCGCCGAGGCGCTCGGCCCAGCCCGCCCGCAGCCGGTCGAAGATCGCGGCCGATCGCTGGAGTACGTCGACCCCCCGCGGTGTGAGCCCGACCAGCTTGCGCCGCCCGTCGTCGGGGTCGTCCGTCCGCTCGACGTACCCGAGCCGCTCCAACCGCTCGACGGTCTTGCCCGCGGCCTGCTTGGAGACCCCCAGCCGCCGGCCCAGCTCACCGGGCGTCACACCGTCCCGGCCGACCGCCTGGAGGGCGAAGCCGTACGCCGGGCGGACGTCGGGGTGGCCCTGTTCGGCCAGTTCGGCGTGCAACTCGTCGATGAACGACCGGAATCCGGCGAACAGCAGCAGCGGCAGCTCGTACCCCTCAGCCATTGCGGAACTCGTCAACGTGGTTTACTTTTTCGTCAATCACGTTGACGAGTTTACCTCCAAGGAGACGCCTTGACCGGCAACCGGAACGACTTCTTCCCCGACCACACCACCGAGACGGCCCCGGCCGCCGCCCGCCGCCCCATGGAGGCGACAGCGAAACGGCTGGGCTATCTGCCCGCTCCCGTCGGCCGTCTGGCCACCTCGCCGCACCTGCTCGACGGCTTTCTGAAGATCAGCGCGATCTTCGAGTCGTCGACCCTGGACCCCCTTCCCCGCGAAGTCGTGATCATGACGATCGCGACCCGCAACGGCTGTCACGTCTGCGTCGCGATGCACACGGCGAAGCTGACCGCGCTCGGCGCGGACGCCGCTGTGATCACGTCGCTGCGCGAGGGCCGGCCGACGGCCGACGAACGCCTGGAAGCGGTACGCCGGTTCACGCTGGACGTCGTCGCCACGTCGGGCGCGGTGTCCGACGACACCCTGCGCCGCTTCCTCGGCCACGGCTACACCGCGCAGAACGCCCTGGAGGTCGTGCTCGGCATCGGCGCCTACACCATGTCCACCCTGGCCAACCGGATGACCGGCGCTCCCCTGGACGAGCAGCTCGCGGCGTTCGCCCCACAGGAGTGACAGACCGGCACGGCAGGATGGCCCCATGACCACGATCAACGAGGAAGTCGTTCCGATCCTGTACGTCAAGGACGCCGGCGCCGCCGCCCACTGGTACGCCCGCCTCGGCTTCGGCAAGGAGTGGGAGCACCGCTTCGCACCGGATCTCCCCGCCTTCGTGGAGGTGGCGCGCGGGTCCGTGCGGCTGTTCCTCTCCGAGCACGAGGGGGACGCCCGTCCCGGAACGCTGGTGTATCTGCGGGTGCGGGACGTGGACGCCGTGGCAGCGGAGTTCGGCGTACCCGTCGAGGACCAGGCATGGGCGCGCGAGACGGAGCTGCGGGACCCCGACGGCAACCGGATCCGGGTGGGCACGCCGGCCGATTCCGCGTGAGGCGCGGCGGTCGGCCCCCGTACGTCGCGGTCCGCCCCTGTTTGGCCATGGAGATACCTACGAATCACGAAGAGGTCTGAACGAGCCGCGAACGGCTTCCGTATGGAACGGAGCGCTTCTCCCCTGCCGGGACCCCCCTTACCTTCACCCGGCAACGAAGCAGAGGAGTTCCATGCGACGCGCATCTAGAAAACGTTCCACGCTGGCGAACCGGGCGATTGCCGCATCGGCCGCTCTGATCCTGGGCGGGGGTGGACTGCTCGCGGTGAATGTCTACGCATCCGCAGGTGAAGGCTGGTCCAATCCTGAACCGGCTCAGTCCGGTCAGCTTCGGAACACCGGCCAGCAGATGTCGACCATTGACTGCCCGGAGGTGGCGAACGACCTGCCCCAGGAAGTACCCGATTCGGCGCGCCAGGAAGTCGACCGGGAGCTGGCGGCCCTCGACTCCCAGATCACGGACGCGTACAAGCGATTCGCCGATTCGCAGGAGCAGATCGCCCAGGACCCGAACCTCGCGCAGAACGCGATTCTCGGGCCGCTGAAGGACAAGCGGCTGGCATCCATCGACCGCATCACCCTCGCGTACGACCGCGAGGGCGAACGCCCCGAGGGCCTCGAAAGCCTCGCCCCCTGCGCGCTGCGCGCCGACGACAACGGAGGGGTCGGCGACGACGGGCAGGACGGCGGCGGCAACGGCGACGGCCAGGGCGACAACGCCGGCCAGGACAACGGCCAGGGCGGTGACCAAGGTGCCGACCAGGGCGGCGATCAGGGTGCCGACCAAGGCGGTGACCAGGGCGACGGCAACGGTGACGGCGGCCAGGACGACGGCGGCCAGAACAACGGCAACGGCGGGCAGGCCGGCAACGGCCCCAACGCCGCCGACTTCGTCGACATCCAGTCCGTGCAGCCGAACGTCCAGCAGCCGCCCCAGCAGCGCGGCGCCTCCCGAGGCCAGTTCGTCACCAACTGCGGGACGAACGAGAACGGCAAGTTCAATCCCGACAACGTCATCGTCGCCCCGGGCGTGAGCAACGGCGCGCACCACATGCACGACTACGTCGGCAACCAGGCCAATGACGCCTTCGCCAGCGACGACGACCTGGCCCGCGGGCAGACCACCTGCCAGAACCAGGGCGACAAGTCGACGTACTACTGGCCCGTCCTGCGCCTGCAGAACGGCCAGAACGAGGCCGACGCCAATGCCGACGGCGGCGGCAAGGACAGCAACGTGGGCGAGATCCAGACGCCCACCGAGGTCTCCCTGAAGTTCGTCGGAAGCCCCGTCAGCAAGGTCACCGCGATGCCCCGGTTCCTCCGGATCATCACCGGTGACGCCAAGGCGTTCACCAATGGCGACGCCAATGCCAACGCGTCCTGGAGCTGCACCGGATTCGAGGACCGCCAGCTCAAGGACAAGTACCCGATCTGCCCCGAAGGCAGTCAGGTCGTCCGTACCTTCAACTTCCAGAGCTGCTGGGACGGACAGAACACCGACAGCGCCAATCACCGCACCCATGTGGCGTTCGCACAGGAGAACGGTGCGTGCCCGAACGGATTCCGTGCCATTCCGCAGCTGGTGCAGCGGATCGTGTACGACGTCCCGCCCGGGCCGGGCTTCGCGGTCGACTCGTTCCCCGAGCAGCTCCACAAGCCGGGCACCGACCACGGTGACTTCATCAACGTCTTCAACAGCCAGCTGATGAAGAAGGTGGTGGCCTGCGTGAACGAGGGGCGCCAGTGCACCTGATCCCGCGGTAGGGACCCCGCCGCAGGACCCCCGCGGCGGGGTCCCCGCCGCACCGCCCCCCACAGCAGTCCCCGCCCAGGGCGGCCGTCCCCCACCGGCCGCCCTTTCCCTTCGCGCGGTCAGCTCCCGTGGTGGCCGGAGTGCTCCTCCTCCTTGCCCCCGCCGCCGCTCTCCCCGGAGTGGTGCGAGGAGGTCTCCACCGTCCCGCCGAGCTCCCCCCGCAGTGCGGTGAGCACCTTCTGGTCGCCCACCGCGACCCACTTCCTGCCGACCAGGTACGCCCCGCCGTAGTCCTTGGCCTCGTTGATCCACTCGCGCTGTCCGCGGTCGGTCGCGAAGGTGGCCAGCACATAGCGGCCGTCGTCGGTCCTGCAGTTCGCCTGACGCAGTTCCTTGGCGTCCGTCTGGATGTTCGGCTCGCACGCGACCTTCGCGGCGAGCTGTTCCAGGCTGCCCTTCGCCGTCTCCGGCACGGGCTTCTCTTCGTTCTCGCCCGCTCCGCAGCCCGTTGTGAGCAGGGCCAGAACGGCTATGGCGGAGGCGGCGTTCGCTGTACGTCGGCGTTGGTTGCGCATCTGCCCATCGTGCCCCGTTGGGCCACACGGTGGGGCGGATACCAACACATCGCACGCCCCGTTGCCGCGCCCCCGCACCGTCGTTAACGTGCGCACGGGCGGGCCCTGTCACCCCGCCGGCCTCGCCGTTCCCGGCCTCGCCATCTCCGCCTGCGCCGTCCCCGCCCGCCCCACCGAGGAGCGCCCCGATGACCGACCGCCTGTCGCGACGCACGCTGCTGGGCACGGCCGGGGCGGTCGGCGTCGCGGCCGCGGTCGGCGGGCATACTCCCGCCATGTCCGCCCCCCGGCCCCGAGCCGCGGCCGCCGCCTCCCTGGAGGCCGCCCGCGCCGCCCTGGAACGGCTGCTGCCCGACCACGCCGCGCAGTTCCACCTCACCGCGCTCACCGGCGGCGACGGCGACCGCTTCCGCGTGGACGGCGTCACCGGCCGCGTCGAGGTGGCGGGCACCACCCCCGCCGCCGTGCTCACCGGCGTCCACTGGTACCTCAAGTACGCGTGCGGGGCGCACCTCTCCTGGTCCGGCACCCAGCTCGGCCTCCCCCGGCGCCTCCCCGCGCCCCGCGCCCCGCTGGAGCGCTCGGCCACCGTCCCGCACCGCTTCGCGTTCAACGACACCCACGACGGTTACACCGCGCCGTACGCCGACTGGCCGCGCTGGGAGCGGATGATCGACGTACTCGCCCTGCACGGCTGCAACGAGGTGCTGGTGACGACCGGCCAGGAGGCCGTCTACCACCGCCTCCTCAAGGACTTCGGCTACTCCGACACCGAGGCCCGCACCTGGCTGCCCGCCCCCTCCCACCAGCCCTGGTGGCTGCTGCAGAACATGAGCGAGTACGGCGGCCCGCTCTCCCCCGAGCTCATCGCCAAGCGCGCCGCCCTGGGCCGGCGCGTCGCCGACCGCATGCGCGAGCTCGGCATGGCGCCCGTCCTCCCCGGTTACTTCGGCACCGTCCCCGACGGTTTCGCCGCCCGCAACCCCGGCGCCCGCACCGTCCCGCAGGGCACCTGGCTGGGCCTGCGCCGCCCCGACTGGCTCGACCCGCGCACCGCCTCGTTCCGCGAGGTGGCGGCGTCCTTCTACCGGCACCAGCACGAACTCTTCGGTCCTGTGCGGCACTTCAAGATGGACCTGCTGCACGAGGGCGGCTCGGCGGGCGACGTGCCCGTGGCCGAGGCCGCCCGCGCCGTCGAGACCGCCCTGCGGGCCTCGCGCCCGGGCGCCACCTGGGTGATCCTCGGCTGGCAGGCGAACCCGCGCCGGGAACTGCTCGACGCGCTCGACAGGAAGCACCTGCTCGTCGTGGACGGCCTGTCGGACCACGAGAGCGTCACCGACCGCGAGAAGGACTGGGGCGGCGCCCCGTACGCCTTCGGCACCATCCACAACTTCGGCGGCCGGACGACGATCGGCGCCAAGACGCATGTGTGGACCGAGCGTTTCACCGCCTGGCGCGACCGCCCGGGGTCCGCCCTCGTCGGCACCGCCTACATGCCGGAGGCCGCCGAGCGGGACCCGGCGGCGCTGGAGCTGTTCTCGGAGCTGGCGTGGCGCCGGGAGGCGGTGGACCGGACGCGGTGGTTCGAGGGGTACGCCGACCTGCGCTACGGGGGCCGCGACGCGTCGGCGCGCGCCGCGTTCGCCGTGCTGCGCGAGACGGCGTACCGCACCACCAGCCGCGACGGCCGCCCGCACGACTCGCTCTTCGCCTCCCGCCCCAGCCTGACCTCGTCCTCCGGCACGGAGTACTCGGCGCACCGGCCCGCCTTCGACCCGGCGGAGTTCGACAAGGCGTTCGGCGCGCTGCTCGGCGTACGGGAGCCGCTGCGCCGCTCGGACGCGTACCGCTACGACCTCACCGACCTGGGCCGCCAGGCGCTCGCCCACCGCTCCTGGCAGCTCCTGCCGCAGCTCAAATCGGCGTACGGGCGCGGCGACCTGACCGCCTTCCGCGCCCTCGCCGCGCTGTGGCTCAAGGTGATGCGGCTGAGTGAGGACATGGCGGGGGCGCACCGGGCGTTCCTGCTCGGGCCGTGGCTGGAGGACGCCAAGCGCATGGCGTCCTCGCCGGCGGAGTCGGAGCAGCTGGAACGGACGGCACGCGTCCTGATCACCACCTGGGCCGGCCGCTCCGCCGCGGACGGCGGGCGCCTCGCCAACTACGCCAACCGCGACTGGCAGGGCCTCATCGGCGACTTCCACCTGCCGCAGTGGCAGGCGTACCTGGAGGAGCTGGAGGACGCGCTGGCGGCGGACCGCGCGCCGAAGACGTTCGACTGGTACGCCGTCGAGGAGGCGTGGACGCGCGGGCGCACGGCGTACCCGCTGCGCCCGCCGCACGACGCGTACCGCACGGCGCGGCGCGTCCACGACGTGCTGGCCCGCGCGCCCCACCAGGGCGCGGTCACGGTCACCGCGGTCCCGGCCGCCCTGCCGCCCGGCGGCTCCGCGCTGCTCACCGCCGCCTTCCGCAACATGAACGGTCTGCGGGCGACCGGCCGCGTGGACTTCGCGCTCACGGGCGTCGAGGCACGGCCGGAGGGACCGGAGTCACTGGCGTCCGTGCCGGCGGCGGGCTCGGGGACGGCCTCGTGGCGCGCGAAGGCCCCCGCCGGGCCGCCGGCCGCTCCGCTCACGCCGCTGCCGTACGAGCTGAGCACGTCGTACGGTCCCGAGGGCGAGCCACGGGTCACCTCCGTCCAGCAGGGCAGCCTGTACGTCGCCGGGCCGCTGGACGCGGGCTGGCGGACGTACACGAACAACGGCGCCGTCTTCGGGCAGCTGGCGGACCGGTACGGGATCAACGGCGGCGGCGACGACCTGTGGAAGGCCACCGCGCATTTCGGGGCGCTCTACCGGCAGGGGGCACTGCGGGACGGGGGCGGTGTCGTGGTGCGGGTGGACGCGCAGGAGGTGACAGGTGCGTGGGCGCGGGCCGGCCTCGTGGTCCGCGACAGCCTCGGTACGCCGGGCGCCCCCGGCTTCCTCAACCTCGCGGTGACCCCGGCGAACGGCGTGGTGCTGTCGTACGACTCGGACGACGACGGCACGCTGGACACCTACCGGCGCGTCACCGGCGTCGGGGCACCGGTGACACTGCGGCTCTCGCGGGCCGGTGACCAGTACACGGGCGCGTACTCGGCGGACGACGGGGTGACGTGGCGGACGGTGGCGAGGGTCACGGTGCGGGGCGGGGCGCGGGACGGCGCCCAGGACGCCGGGATGTTCATGAGCGCGGCGCACGGGGGGAGCGGGGCGCGGGGAACGGTCGAGTTCAGCGGGTGGGGCACGTCCTGAGGGGCGCCCGCGGCCTCCCCGGAGTGCGCCGGTTCGCGGCAACCATGGCAGCCCGTCCGGCGTGTGCCGGGGGCTCGCCCCGGGTTTCGGGAAGGTGCGGGCCGGGGTCAGTGCCGCGGGCAACCCGCACCGGCGCCACAGGCGGACCCGCACGGCGCGCGCCCGCGAGGTGACCATCGGAGGATTCGCTCGTTCTGCTGAACGTGCGCCCACAGGATGTTGTCACCAACCGCCCTGTCCCCGTCCCCGTCGACGTCGAGCAGGCCGAGGCCGCGCTCGTCGAGCACTATCCGCGGCTCGTGCGCCTGGCGTACCTCGTGCTGCCGCCGCGTCTCGGCCGCAACCGCCGCGTGCTGACCGCCCACGCGCTCGCGCAGCGCTCGCTGCCGCGCGGCCGCACCCCGGCCGCCGGCGCGGGCCTCCCCCTGCCGCGCCGGTCCGGGGGCGGCGCGGCGGCCGATCCCGGCTACGCGTACGTACGGCAGCGGGTGCTGCGCCAGGCCCTGGAGGCAGGTCTTCCGCTGCGCCGCAGGGCCTGGCCCAAGCGGGCGCAGCTGCCGCCGCTGCTGCCGCAGGTGTGGGGGCTGCGGTTGTTCCCCCGCTCCGGCGGGGCCGACGAACTCGCCCTGGACCAGCGGCTCTCGGCGCTCAGCGGACCCGGCCGGGCGGCGTACGTGCTGCGGGGTCTGGAGCGCATGCAGGACGCGGAGGTGGCGCGGACGCTGTCCGCCGCCGGGGCCGCCGACCCGCACGCGGCGCTCGCCGAGGCGGACACGGTCGAGGCGCCGGGCGGCGCGAGCGTGGCGGCGCTGCTGGGGTCCGCCGAATTCGACCCGTGCTCGCTGCAGGCCAGGCCGACCGACCTGATGCGGCGCAGACAGCACGCGAAGGCCGCGCTCGCCGCGACGGCCGCCGTGGTGGTCTGCGGGGCGCTGCTCGGGCTGCCGGGCGAGGGGTGGGGCCCCGACGGCGCGGCCGGTCCGGCGTACGCCCGCAACCCGGCGGCCGAGCGGGCCCTCGACCCGACGGAGACGGTCCGGGTCGCCGCCGCGGTGTGGAAGCGGTCCTCCCGTACCGACTTCTCGGTCTGGCCGGCCCGCGGCGGCCTCACCCGCGACAACGCCCTGCTGCGCCGCGCCCTCGCCGTCTGGGCCAGGCCGGGCCCCTCGGTGCAGGCCTCCGCGACGCCCGCCACCCCGGTGGGCCCGCCGATGGGGCCGCCGCAGCTGCTCTTCGCCGGCGACGTCGACCAGGCGAGGGTGGTGCTGCTGTACGACGGCCTGCGCGTCGTCCGGTACGCCGAGCCGCGCGACGGCACGGCGGGCGCGGCGCTCGACTTCGCGCGCGTGGACGGCGCGGACGCGGCGGCGGCGAACGCGCTGGTGGTGGGCCGCACCGACGGCAACGTCCGGTACCTGACCGCGCCCTGGGTGCGTGCGGCGTCGGTACGGGACCTGCTCGATCCGGCCGGGGTGCCCACGCCGCTGAAGCGTACGGCGGACGGGGTGACGGCCCCGCTCACCAGCCCCGCGCAGGCGCGGGACTGCCGGTCCTGGGACGCCCTCGAACTGCGCGACGACGCGGGTCCCCGGCTGATGACCGACCTGGGGGAACTGGCTCCCGCCCGGCTGACGTCGGGGCCGCCGTCGGCGCCGCGTGACGTGAGCGGCCCGGAGGAGCGGGCGCGCTGGGCCCGTACGGCGTGCCTGCTGCCGGCGGTGCGCTCGCACGGCGTGCGCAGCGTGAACTCGTGGGCGTACGCCCAGCAGCCGCTGCCCGAGGGCAACGGCACCGCCGCCTGGCTCTGCACCCGCGCGGAGACGTGGCGGGGCACCGGCAGCAGGGTGCTGGCCCAGTTCCAGGCGCCCTCCGCGAAGCGCGGGGCGCCGGGCGCGATCGCGGCGCGCGCGGAGCACTCCCCGACGTGCGGCGTGCGCGATCCCCGGGTGCTCGCGGGCGTGCTGTGGAAGTCGCGGGGCGGGAACTGGTACGTACTCGCGGCGGGCAGCGCCCAGTTCAGGTCGGTCACGACGTCGGGCGGCGTGCGGGGCACGGCCGAGGGCAACCTGCTGGCGATCCGCGCGAAGGCCGGCGTCCAGGCGGCGCTGGAGGGCCGGGTGGAGGGCGGGGCGCGGGTGGGGGCGCTGCGGTAGAGACGGCCGGTCCGGTCCCCCCGCGCGGCACGGACCGGCCTCTCCGGTGGGCGGCCTGCCCGGGGACCGGGCGGGGCGAGCGGCGAGAAACCCGTCGCACGACCCTGTTGCCGTGGTCGTACTCGTCAGTACATTGACGCCATGTCTAATACGCAGCAGGGGCGGCCCGCACCGGCCGCGATCGAGTCCGAGCGGACCGCGCTCAAGGCCCGCAAGGTGGCCTTCGCGTGGGACGGCACCCCGCTCCACTGGGTCCCGGGCGACCCGTTCACCACGCACACCATCAACGTGCTGCACCTGCTGCTCCCGGCCGGCGAGCGCTGGTTCGTGCACGTCTACAAGCAGGTGCTGCCGTACATCCGCGACGCGCGCCTGCGCGAGGACGTCATCGGCTTCATCGGCCAGGAGGCCGTGCACTCCCAGGCCCACGACGACGTGCTGCCGCACCTGAAGAAACTCGGGCTGGACCCGACTCCGTACACCGCGCAGGTCGACTGGCTCTTCGAGAAGCTCCTCGGCGACCGCACCCTGCCGCCCGGCAGGGCCCGGAAGTGGTGGCTGATGGAACGGGTCGCGATCATCGCCGCCATCGAGCACTACACCGCGTTCCTCGGCGACTGGGTGCTCAACGCCGGCGAACTCGACCGGCGCGGCGCCGACCCCACCATGCTCGACCTGCTGCGCTGGCACGGAGCGGAGGAGGTCGAGCACCGCTCGGTCGCCTTCGAGCTCTTCATGCACGTCGACGGGGGCTACCGGCGCCGCGTCAGGACCTGGGCGACCGCGTTCACGGCGCTGGTCTTCCTCTGGCAGCGCGGCTCGCGGTTCTTCATGGAGAACGACCCGACCCTCCTGGAGGGCAGGGCCACCGTCCGGGACCTCGTACGCCGCGGCCGCGAGGGCGTGCTGCCCGCGACCGGGGACATCATCCGCTCCGTGCCCCGCTACCTCAGCCGTACGTACCACCCCTCGCAGGAGGCCAGCACCGCCCAGGCCGTCGCCTACCTCGCGAACTCCCCGGCCGCCACCGGCCGGACCGCCCCCACCGGAGGTGCCTGAGATGCCCCGCGTCCGCACGATCGTCCTGGCCACGGGCGCCGCCCTGCTGGCCCGGCGGGCCCTGCGCCGCCGCATCCGGCGCTCCCCGCTGTGGCCGATGCCCGCCCTGGACAACCCCGTCTCCGGCACCCGCGCCGCCCGCTCCCCCGCCGCCCTGCGCCTGCTCGTCACCGGCCGCACCGCACCGGCCGACGGTGTCGTCGAGCTCCACCTGGAGGCACTGGACACGGCGGACCTCCCCGCCTGGGCCCCCGGCGCGCACGTCGACCTGGTCCTGCCCTCCGGCCTGGTGCGCCAGTACTCGCTGTGCGGCGATCCGGCCGACCGCGGCAC
The DNA here is from genome assembly GCF_014650755.1 of Streptomyces chryseus. Taxonomy (GTDB): domain Bacteria; phylum Actinomycetota; class Actinomycetes; order Streptomycetales; family Streptomycetaceae; genus Streptomyces; species Streptomyces chryseus. The sequence goes on from NZ_BMVO01000001.1 coordinate 531,075, forward strand.
GTACACCCTCGCCACCCGCCTCGTCGAGGACGGCAGGGGCGGCTCACGCGAGGTGCACGAACAGCTCCACGAGGGCACGGAGGTGGAGATCCGCGGCCCCCGCAACCGCTTCCCGCTCACCGACGCCCCCGCCTACGTCTTCGTCGCGGGCGGCATCGGCATCACCCCCGTCCTGCCCATGCTGCGGGCCGCCGAGGCCGCCGGGGCGGACTGGAAGCTCGTGTACGGCGGCCGCTGCCGCTCCTCGATGCCGTACCTCGACGCGATCGGGAAGCTGGCCGCGCCGGAGCGCGTGACGATCGTCGCCGAGGACGAGTCCGGTCTGCCCGACGTGGCGGCCGCCCTCGCCGGCGCCGCCGAGGGCACCGCCGTCTACTGCTGCGGCCCCGAGCCCCTGATGGCCGCCGTCACCGAGGCTCTCCCGGCCGGCTGCACCCTGCACGTGGAGCGCTTCGCGCCGGGCGCCCCCGCCGTCGGCGGGGCCTTCGAGGTCGAACTGCGCCGCACCGGCCGCACCGTGACCGTCCCGGCCGACGGCACGGTCCTGGCCGCCGTCCGCCCCGAGGTCCCGAACGTCTCGTACTCCTGCGAGCAGGGCTTCTGCGGTACGTGCCAACAGCGCGTCCTGGAGGGCGACATCGATCACCGCGACGAGCTGCTGACCGACGCGGAGCGCGACGACTCGATGCTGATCTGCGTCTCCCGGGCGTACGGAGAGCGCCTGGTCCTGGATATGTGACCGTCGGCGGCGGCTACGCTGCTCGTATGACGACCGGGGTGCGCCGAAGAATGGGCGTCGAGGAACGCAGGCAGCAGCTGATCAGCGTCGCACTGGAGCTGTTCAGCCACCGCTCGCCCGAAGACGTGTCGATCGACGAGATAGCGGCCGCCGCGGGCATCTCGCGGCCGCTCGTGTACCACTACTTCCCCGGCAAGCAGAGCCTGTACGAGGCCGCTCTGCGGCGGGCGGCCGACGAGCTCGCCGGGCGGTTCGTCGAGCCGCGCGAGGGGCCGCTGGGCGTACGGCTGTTGCGGGTGATGGGCCGCTTCTTCGACTTCGTCGACGACCACGGCCCCGGCTTCTCCGCGCTGATGCGCGGCGGCCCCGCGGTCGGTTCGTCGACGACGAACGCCATGATCGACGAGGTGCGCCAGGCTGCGTACGAGCAGATCCTCGCGCACCTCGGCATCACCGAACCGCCGGCCCGGCTGGCGATGGTCGTCCGGTCGTGGGTGTCGCTCGCGGAGTCGACGGCACTGATCTGGCTGGACGGGCGGGCGATCCCGCGCGCCGAGCTGGAGCTCCAGCTGGTGCACGACTTCGCGGCCCTGGCGGCGGTGAGCGCGGCGTACGACGAGGAGATGGCCCGCGTCCTGCTGGACATCCTCGCCCTGGAGCCGGCCGACGGGCTGTTCGCGGACCTGATCGTGCGGCTCGCCGCGCTGACGCCCGGGGCGGCGCCGGAGGCCGTGCCCGGTCAGCGGCCCGCGTCCCCGTAGTGGACGGTGACGTCCTTGAAGCCGAGTGAGCGCAGCAGGCCCTGGAGCATGCTGGTGGTGTTCTTCTCGGCGCGTGCGGTCAGCTCGCTCTCCTCGGCGGCCTCCCCGATGTGACGGGCGGCGAGGCGGTTGACGGCGCGCTCGTCGGCCGGGTTGTCGGAGAAGAGGTCCCCGAGCCGGTCGAGCAGGCCGCGTTCCTTGGACACGGCGTACGAACGGTCCGGGTCCAGTGCCGGCTTGCCGAGCCGCGCGTGCGGCAGGCGCAGGGTGGCCGCGGTGCGGTCCTCGTTCACGGTGACCTGCCCCTCCCCCACCTTGCCGAGGTCGACGTACGCGCCCACCGTGCCGGCGCCGACGAACAGCGTGCGGGTGCCGCGCACGGCGTCGGGGAGGAACTTGGCGTCCTTCTCCAGGTCGACGACGACCTGGAAGTTGCCGGACGCCGCCTCGTAACGGCTCATGTCCTGGATGGACTTCAGGAGGGCCGGACCGGACCGGTCGTGGGTCTCCTCGCCGAAGAAGTCGTCGAAGCCCGGCAGCAGGCTGAGCCTGCTCCCCGCGAACAGCAGCGCCACCACGACCGCGAGGACGCCCGCCACCTTGGCCCAGCCGGGCAGGCCGGTGCGGCGCGGGGACTTGCCGGGCCGCCGCTGTGCGGCGTCGGTGAGAGTCATACGGTACGGATTCCCCCGTACCCCTTGGTCACTCGGCGCTTGACGTACGACGCCTCCAGGTCGCGTACGTCGGCGGGGTTTCACGCGTCCCGGCCACCCTTACGGTGATCCGCATGACGACACACGTGCGCTTCCGCAGGGCGGACGCGGAGGACGGCGCGGACCTCGCCCGGCTGGTCGCCCTGCACGACGGGGCGGCCCGCTGGATGCGGAGCCGGGGCATCGCGCAGTGGCAGCCGGGCGGCAAGGACGAGGAGCACTTCCGGCTGCGGGCGAAGGAGGGGGAGGTGTGGCTGGCCGAGGCGGGCGGGGTGCCGGTCGGGGCGTACGAGCTGTGGTGGGACGACGAGCCCGCCTGGGGGGTGCAGCCGCCGGTCGCGGGGTACGTGCACCGCCTGATGACCGACCGCGCCGCCGCGCCGCCGGGGCTGGGCCGCGCGCTGCTCGCCCGGGCGGAGCGGCGGATCGCGGAGGCCGGGCGCGAGCTGGCCCGGCTCGACTGCCTGACGTCGAACCCCCGGCTGCGGACGTACTACGAGGCGGCGGGCTACCGGGTGGTGGGCGAGCAGCCGGCCAAGGACGGGGGCCCGGGCGGGAATTCGTACGGGGTGACGCTGCTGGAGCGGCGGCTCTGACGCCGGGCCCCCGCCCCTGCACGGGCCGGGGGCAGACCCCCGGCCCGTGCAGGCCCTCCTTACTTCTTGGTGAAGACGGCGACGGATCTGGCCGGGACCGTGAAGGTGCCTGTGGCCGGGTCGTACGTCGACTTCCTGACCGTCGTGTCCGCGCCGGCCGCCTGCACCGGGTGCAGCGCGTACGGCGTGTCCGCGAGGCCGGTGACCTGCTGTTCCTGCCGCGTCGGGGTCGCGTTGAAGACCACGACCAGGTCGCCGGCGCGCATGGTGATCACGCCGGGTGTCTCCTCCTTGCCCGACAGGGGGAAGGAGACCGCCTTCTGCACCTGGTCCGCCGACGTGAGGCTGAAGGTCTTCTCCGTCGTACGGATCTTCAGCAGGTCCTGGTACGCCGCCGACGCGCCCTCGATGTCCTCGCAGTCCGGGGTCAGCGCCGGGGTGGTCAGCAGGGGCCTGGAGAAGGACCACTTGCTCTTGTTGTCGGCGGCGGGCGGCAGGCCCCGGCCGAAGCCGTTGCCGGCGGCGCAGTCCCAGTGGATCGCGTTGAACCAGTCACCGCTGTCGTAGGAGTTGCGGTCCAGCGACTTGGACCGCAGGAGGTCGGTGCCCGACTGGGACAGCGCCGGGCCCTGCGAGAGCGCCGCCGTCGCCATGGCCAGGACCTGCATGCGCGCGCGGTCCGCCGCCGGGGTGGCGCGCGGCAGCTTGAAGGCGAGGGCGTCGTAGAGGGTCTCGTTGTCGTGGGCGTCGGCGTAGGCGAGGGCGTCGCCGGGGGCCGCCGCGTATCCGGCGGGTGCGCCGTTGTAGTCGACCTCGGAGCCCTTGACCGTACGGCCTGCGGTGTCGGTGAAGGTGTACGCCGCCAGGTTGCCGGTCAGGCCCACCTTGATCAGGTCCTGGTAGTGCAGGAGGCGGGCCTTCTGCTCGGCCTCGGTGCCGTTCGGGGCCGAGGAGTTGGGGTCGGTGTAGAGGCCGGAGGCGAAGCCCTGGACGCCCGGGTCCTCGTCGAAGGGCCCGCCGCCGCGCACCGCGTCACGGGCGCGATCGGAGAAGGTGGCGATGCCCGTGCCGGCCATGTTCTTCTGGGTGGCCTGCTCGAAGCGGGCGTCGTCGGCGATCTCGCCGAAGTTCCAGCCCTCGCCGTACAGGACGATCTTCTTGCCGTCGACGCCGTCGCGAGCGACGGTCAGCTCGTCCAGTGCCTTGCGGACGGCCAGCATGTTCGCCTTCGGGTGGTGGCCCATGAGGTCGAAGCGGAAGCCGTCGACCTTGTAGTCCCTGGCCCAGGTGACGACGGAGTCCACGACGAGCTTGCCCATCATGGCGTTCTCCGGCGCGGTGTTGGCGCAGCAGGTGGAGGTGGCCACGCTGCCGTCGGCCAGCAGCCGCTGGTAGTACCCCGGGACGATCTTGTCGAGTACGGACTTGTCCGCCTGGCCGGCGGCGACCGTGTGGTTGTAGACGACGTCCATGACCGTGCGCAGGCCCGAGTCGTTCAGGCCCTTGACCATCTGCCGGAACTCGACCGTGCGGCGGGTGCCGTCGGGGTCACTGGCGTACGACCCCTCGGGGACGGTGTAGTGCAGCGGGTCGTAGCCCCAGTTGTACGCGTCCTTCGCCGCCGCCGTGGCCACGCACGCCTGCTGCTCCTCGGAGTCGGGGGCGTACACAGAGAGGTCGCAGGCGGGGCGCTGCTGGTCGGTCTTCTTCTCGGGAATGGTGCCGATGTCGAAGACGGGGAGGAGGTGGACGTAGGAGGTGCCGGCCTTCGCCAGCTTGTCGAGGTGCTTCATGCCCTTCGAGCCGCGGTCGGTGAAGGCGAGGTACTCCCCCGGGTGCTTCGCGGTGCGGTCGGCGATCGAGAAGTCCCTGACGTGCAGCTCCTGGATCTGCGCGTCGCGCAGCGGGGTCGCGGCCGGCTTCCTGAGCGTCGACCAGCCCTTGGGGGCCAGCTTCGGGTCGGTGAGGTCGACGACGAGGCTGCGGGCCGAGTCGGCGGTCAGCGCGGTGGAGTAGGGGTCGGTCACCTTGTTGGTGACGAGCTTCTGGACACCGGGCGCCCAGACCTTGACCGCGTACCGGTACGGCTTGCCCGTCCAGGAGGTGGCGCCGGCGACCGACCAGACGCCGGTGCGGTCGTCGCGCCGCATGGGGACGCTGCGGCCGTCGAGTTCGAGGGTGACGTGCTGGGCGGTGGGGGCCCAGAGAGAGAGGGTGGGACGGCCCTTGCGGAACACGGGGCCGAGTGACGCCTTGGTGGCCCCGGCGCTGTAGGTGTCGTCCAGTACGCCGGGCAGCTGCACCCCGGTGGCGGCGAGCAGGGCGCCGTTCGCGGCCCGCTGGGTGGCGATGATCTGACCGCGCAGCGACTCGCGCACCCGGTCCCGGTCGCGCGGGTCGACGGTGAACGCCGGGTGGTCCTTGAGGTGCGGGTACTTCGCCTTCTGGGCGTCGGTGAGGGCGGAGGGGGTGAGCCGCAGCCAGCGCCCCTCGTCGGAGAGGGCCCCGTCGACGACGGAGATGCCGCCGTCACGGGCGTACACGAGCTGCTGGCTGGTGGCCTCGGTGGCCTTGACCTTCCAGACGACCGTGTCCTTGTCGATCCACTGCGCCTCGGCCTTGCCCAGGTCGAGGGAGGTGGCCCCGGCGCTCTGCGGCAGCAGGTACTTCGGCTGCCCGGCGAGCATCCACACCTCGTGCCCGAAGGTGGCGAGGTCGAGGGACTGGTCGCTCGGGAGGTCCTTCTCGTCGCCCTTGTGCAGGATGTAGCTGAGCGATGTGGCGCCGGCGGCGAGCGGGACCTCGAAGGTCACGCCGTACGCGTCCTTCTTCACCGGCATCAGCGGCTTGGCCCAGTCCGTCGGGTCCTTGGCGCCGGTCCAGGTGTGCAGGCCCCAGCCGTCGTAGTCGCCGTCGGCGCGCTGGTAGTGCAGTACGGCCTTGCTCTTGTCCTGGGGCGGGTACGCGCCGTCGGGGGCCTTGACGGCCTGGCCGTCCTTGCCCTGCTCGATCCAGACCTCGCCGGTCCTCCCGAGGTCGACGGTGCGCTCGGGGCCGTCCGCCGTGCCGTTCTTCTCGACGGTGTACGGGAGGGACGAGGCGCCGGCGGGGAGCTTGATCCAGGCGAAGGCGCCGTAGGCGTCGCGGCCCGTGAACGCGGCCGTCTTGTCACCGGCCTTGAGCTGCCAGCCGTCGTAGTCGCCGTCGGGTCGCTGGTAGTGGACGACGGCGTGGTCCCGCTCGACGGCCGTGGGCCGGTCCGGGGCGGGGGCCTGGCCGGCGGTCGTCGACGCGAGGGCGCTCGCGGTGCGCCCGGCGCGGTCCACCACGACCGCCTTGTAGCGCAGGGTGGTGCCGGCCTTCACGTCGCGGCCCAGGTACTGGGTGACCTTGTACGGGGCGTGGTCGGCGGTGCCGAGGGTGCGCCACTTGCCGGTGCCGGTCTGGGCGGCGAAGACGACGCGGTTCAGTTGCCCGCCGTCGACGTCCGCGCCGATCTCGACGGTTCCGGTGGCGCCCGCCGCCGGTGCCTTCAGGGCTATGGCCGGCCGGGCGGCCGGGGCGGGGAGGGGCTCGGCCGCGCGGAATACGACGGACGACAGCGCGGGCACGGTGACGGTCAGCTTGCGGCTGTCGTCGCTGCGTGCCGCTTCCGAAGCGCCGTACAGGGGGCGGAAGTCGGCGCCGGCGGTGGCCACCGTCAGTTCGACGGACTTCGGCCCGGCGCTGTTGTTGGTGGCGACGACGTACTCCGTGGCGCGCTCGGCGTCGGTGCGCGAGAAGGCGTACACGGGGCCTTCGGCGTGCAGCTCCCGCTGGGCGCCGTCGCGCAGTGCGGGGTGGGCCTTCGTCAGCTTCGAGAGCGCGGCGATCGACCGGTAGACGGGGTGCGTGGTGTCGTACGCGTCGGAGGCGTGCGTACGGTCCGTGCCGAGCTGGTCGTCGTCGAGGTAGTCCGCGGTCTTCGACGCGAAGAGGGTCTGGCGGGCGTCCTTGTCGCCGCCGGCGCCCGTGAAGCCCTGCTCGTCACCGTAGTAGACGACCGGGTTGCCCCGCGAGAGGAACATCAGCTCGTTGGCGAGACGCGCGCGCTTCAGCAGCTCCGCGTCACCGGCGTCGGGGTTGTCCTGCTTGAGGAAGGTCCCGATGCGGCCCATGTCGTGGTTGCCCGTGAAGGAGACCTGACCGTAGGCGTTGGCCTTGTCGGTGGTGTAGCGGTAGTCCTCGGCGAAGACCTTGGCCAGCCGGGTGGCGGGCCCGCCCTGGGAGGCGTACGAACGGGTCGCGTCCTGGAGCGGGAAGTCGAGGGTCGAGTCGAGTCGGCCGCGCGTCACATAGGGCGAGGTGACCTCGGTGTCGGCGGAGTAGACCTCGCCGAACATGAAGAAGTCGTCCCGGCCGCGCTTCTTCGCGTACGCGTCGAGGGCGGCCGCCCACTGGGTCCAGAAGTGCAGGTCGACGTGCTTGACCGTGTCGATGCGGAAGCCGTCGATGTCGAAGTCGCGGACCCACTTCTGGTAGATCTCCGCCATGCCGTCCACGACCTCGGGACGCTCGGTCCACAGGTCGTCGAGGCCGGAGAAGTCACCGTACTCGGAGCTCTCTCCCGCGAAGGTCGAGTCGCCCCGGTTGTGGTACATCGTCGGGTCGTTGAGCCAGGCCGGGACCTTCTTCTCGCCCTCGCGCGTCTTCGGCGTGTAGGGATAGGCGTCCGCGTCGACGTGCGCGACGCCCGCGCGGTCGTCGAAGGGGCGCCCGTTCCCGTCGAGGTACGGGTAGGCGCCCTTGGGGCGGTAGCCGTACTTCTTCTCGGCGTAGTCGACGGTGTCGGCGGTGTGGTTGGTGATGACGTCGAAGAAGACCTTCATGCCCTTGTCGTGGGCCTTGTCGATCAGCTTCTCCAGGTCGGCGTTGGTGCCGAAGTGGGGGTCGACCTGGGTGAAGTCGGTGATCCAGTAGCCGTGGTAGCCGGCGGAGGCGTCCTTGCCGGTTCCCTGCACGGGCTTGTTCTTGAAGATCGGCGCCATCCAGATGGAGGTGGTGCCGAGGTTCTTGATGTAGTCGAGCTTCCGGGTGAGGCCCTTGAGGTCGCCGCCCTGGTAGAAGCCCTTGTCGGTGGGGTCGTAGCCCGTTTCGAGGCGTGAGCCGGTGAGCCCGCCCCTGTCGTTCGCCGCGTCGCCGTTCGCGAACCGGTCGGGCAGTACGAAGTAGAACTGCTCGCGGGTCAGGTCGTGCCGCGCGGGCTGGGCGGCGAGTGCCTTGTCCGAAGGCGGCGCGGGGGGCTTGGCGGCGGCGGCCGGTACGGCCGGCGCGAGCGCGGCGCACAGCGCCACGCTCACGACGCCGACGGCCGCTCTTCGCAGGGGCGGGCGTATCACAGCGGGAACTCCTCGGTGGTACGGGCGGAACGGAGAAGGGGACGGGGTCAGTCGCGCCAGGTGTCGCTCAGCGTGACCTTGCCGCTCGCGGGGACGGTGGCGCTGCGGTTGGCGCCGCTCTCCCAGGTGACGTTGCCGGCGGCGTCCTTGCGGAGGTACTTGTACGCGAAGGCCGTGCCGGCGGGCAGTGCGACGTCGAGCTTCCACACCGGGTAGCTCGCCGGGTCCAGCTTGATCGCAGCCGCGGTGTTCCAGTTGCCGAGCGCGGTCTGATCGCCGGTGACGTAGATGTTCTGGCCGGGCGTGGTGGTGGCGTTGACGTGGAACGAGGCGCCGGCCGAGACCGGGGTCGTGCCGCTGCCGCAGGTCTTGGCGTTCACGTGCAGCGCGACGGCGGTGTGGGCGCCGAGGGTGGCGGTGAACCGGCCGGAGCCGTCGACCGTCACGGCGGTGTTGTTCTGGACGTTGCAGTAGGTGCCGGCCGCCAGCGAGGTCTGGAAGGTGCGGGTGAGCGAGGAGCCCTCGTGGTTGATGGCGACGTACGCCTTGTCGCCGCGGCCGAAGGCGATCTGGTCGCCCCCGTTGTCCCACCAGTTCGTGACGCCCTGACCGCGCGCCGCGTTCCGCAAGCCCACCATGCTCTTGATCTCGGTCCAGTCGTGCTGGCACTTCCACCCGTCGCTGTAACAGGCGTTCACTGTTCCGCCGTTGGGCGGTCCGGCGTCGTGGCTGGTGAACTCGTAGCCGGAGTGGACGTCCGGCGAGCCGTACGGCCAGGCCAGCATGAAGACGCTCGCCAGCGTGTAGTGGGCGCCGTCCTTGTAGTTGAGGGTGTCGCCGCCGCGCTCGGTGTCGTGGTTGTCCACGAAGACGGCCGACTTGCCGCTCTCCATGAAGCCCCAGCCCTCGCCGTAGTTCTTGAGGTTCGCGAGGTTCTCGTTGTTGAAGACCTGCTTGAGGCCCCGGCCGTAGCGGAACTCCTGCACGTCGCCCGAGCCCAGGTACTCGCTCGGCGAGACCGCCTCGCCGGCGCCGTGGATGGCCTCGTGCTTCCAGTACACGCCCGGGTTGTTCAGCCGGGACTTGATGTTGGCGAGGTCCGCGGCCGGCATGTGCTTGGCCGCGTCGATCCGGAAGCCGTCGACGCCCAGCGAGAGCAGGTCGTTCAGGTACGCCGCGATCCGGCCGCGCACGTAGTCCTCACCCGTGTCCAGGTCGGCGAGCCCGACGAGTTCGCAGTTCTGGACGTTCGCCCGGTCGCCGTAGTTGGATATCTGGGAGCGGCAGTCGTCGAGGTCGGCGCCGGAGTACACACCGGGGTAGGTGTACTTCTCGTACGACGAGCCGCCGGTGCCGGTCCCGTTGCCGGCCGCCATGTGGTTGATGACGCTGTCGGCGACGACCTTCACGCCCGCCGCGTGGCAGGCGCCGACCATGTTCGCGAACGCCGCGCGGTCACCGAGCCGCCCCGCGATCTTGTAGCTGACGGGCTGGTAGGAGGTCCACCACTGGCCGCCCTGGATGTGCTCCTGCGGAGGGGACACCTGGACGAAGCCGTAACCGGCCGGTCCGAGGGTCCGCGTGCACTCCTTGGCGACCGAGTCGAACTTCCACTCGAAGAGGACCGCGGTGACGTCCTTGGTTCCGGGCGGGGCGGCCTGCGCGGGCGAGGCGGGCGCCGCCAGGACGGCCGTACCGGCGGCGAGGGCGAGGGCGAGCGCGGCAGAGAAGGGTCTGCGAGCCATTGGTTCCTCCTGCATGGGGGGAGGTGCGGGTGCGACGGTGCAGCCTCGCGCGGCAACGCGCCTTGCCCTCAAGGCTTGAAGGTTCTTGCAGCAAGAAATGAAACCCTGCCGCGGAGCAGACCGTACGAGCCCTGACCAGCGGGGTCAACCCTTGTGACGCATCCCGCTTACCTGCGGGAAACCTGGCAGTTTCCGCTCTGCAAGCCCTTTCGCAAGCAGTTGCGGCTCTGCTACCTTCTCCCCTACTCCGGCCCGGCCGGCCGGGGGTCCGGGCACGCCCGGGCCCCACGCGCCCGACCGGCCGGGCCGGTGCCACGTCCGCACCGGCACCCGACACCCGCACGCGCCGTGCCCGTGCCGTCGCCGGGGCCCGTTACGCCCGGGGCCGCGCCGGAGCCGTCGAGTCGCGCACGACCAGTTCCGGCTGGAACACGTACTCCGTGCGCTGGACCGGGCTGCCGCCCAGCTCCTCCAGCAGCGCGCCGACCGCGGCGGTCGCCATCGCCTGCACCGGCTGGCGCACGGTGGTCAGGGGCGGGTTGGTGAAGGCGATCAGCTGGGAGTCGTCGAAGCCCACCACCGACAGGTCGTCCGGGACCTCCAGGCCGCGCTCGCGCGCGGCCCGCACCACGCCGAGCGCCATCATGTCGCTGCCGCAGACGATGCCCGTGCACCCCTTGTCGAGCAGCGCGCCGGCCGCGACCTGGCCGCCCTCGACGCTGAACAGGGTGTGCTGGACGAGGAGTTCTGCCTCGCCCGCGGTCATGCGCAGCGTGCTGCCGAGCGCGTCGACGAAGCCCTCCCGCTTGCGGCGCGACGGGACGTACCGCTGCGGGCCGACCGCGAGGCCGATCCGCTCGTGGCCGAGTTCGGCGAGGTGACCGACGGCCATCCGCATCGCCGCGTGGTCGTCCGGTGAGACGAACGGCGCGCTGATCGCCTCGTTGTAGCCGTTGATGAGGACGAACGGGACCCCGCGCGCCGCCAGGTCGGCGTACCGCGCGGGGTCGGTCGAGAGGTCGGCGTGCAGCCCGGAGAGGAAGACGATGCCGCCCACCCCGCGCTCCACCAGCTGTTCGACGAGTTCGTCCTCGGTCACTCCGCCCGGCAGCTGGGTGCAGAGCACCGGCGTGTAGCCGTGCGCCGCCAGGACCTGCTCGACGACCTGGGCGAACGCCGGGAAGATCGGGTTGGTCAGCTCCGGCGTCACCAGGCCGATCAGGCCCGCGCTGCGCCGCCGCAGCCGTACGGGGCGTTCGTACCCGAGGACGTCGAGCGCCGCGAGCACCCGCTGGCGCGTGGTGTCCGCGACGCCCGGCTTGCCGTTCAGCACCCGGCTCACGGTGGCCTCACTGACGGAGGCGTGCTCCGCGATGTGCGCCAGCCGCGGCGCGGGGACGGTCACACCGTCCACCACACCGTGGTGTCGGCGGGCAGATCGAAGTCGCCCTCGTCGTACGCGACTTCGCCGCTGGCCAGCAGCACGCGGCCGGGCGCGGGGACGCGGATCGCCGCACCCGTGGTGTTGACCGTGCAGACGAAGCCCTCGCGGGCGAAGGCCACCACGCCCTGCGGCGCGTCCAGCCACGCCACCTCGGTGCCCGCGCCGAGACCGGGGTGGTCGCGGCGTACGGCGAGCGCGGACCGGTAGAGCTCCAGGGTCGAGCCCGGGTCGCCGCTCTGCGTCTCGACGCTCAGCTCGCCCCAGCCGGCCGGCTGCGGCAGCCAGCTGCCGCCCGCGCCGAAGCCGTGGGACGGCCCGGTGGCCGTCCACGGGATCGGCACCCGGCACCCGTCACGGAAGCCGTCCTGGCCCTCCGCGCGGAAGAAGGACGGGTCCTGGCGGGCCTCGTCGGGCAGGTCGGTGACGTCCGGCAGCCCGAGCTCCTCGCCCTGGTAGACGTACGCCGAACCGGGCAGCGCCAGCATCAGCAGCGTCGCCGCGCGGGCCCGGCGCAGGCCGAGTTCGCGGTCGCCCGGGGTGCGGATCTGGGTGCCGAGACCGGGCGGGTTGGCGAACCGGGTCGCGTGCCGGGTCACATCGTGGTTGGACAGCACCCAGGTCGCGGGCGCGCCGACGGGCCGCATCGCGGCCAGCGACACGTCGATGACCTCGCGCAGCGCGGCGGCGTCCCACTCCGTACCGAGGTACTGGAAGTTGAACGCCTGGTGCAGCTCGTCGGGGCGCACGTAGTTGGCCGTGCGCTCCACCGTCGGCGTCCACGCCTCGGCCACGCCGATGCGCTCGCCCGGGTACTCGTCGAGGATGCGCCGCCAGGAGCGGTAGATCTCGTGCACGCCGTCCTGGTCGAAGAAGGGCATGACGTCGTTGCCGAGCAGCTTCAGCTGGTCGTGGCTGCCGAGGTCCGGCAGTCCTTCGGCCTTGACCAGGCCGTGCGCCACGTCGATGCGGAAGCCGTCGACGCCCATGTCGAGCCAGAAGCGCAGGATGGAGCGGAACTCGTCGGCGACGGCCGGGTGCTCCCAGTTGAAGTCGGGCTGCTCGGGCGCGAACAGGTGCAGGTACCAGTCGCCGGGCGTGCCGTCCGGGTTCGCCGTACGGGTCCAGGCGGGCCCGCCGAAGATGGACTCCCAGTCGTTCGGCGGGAGTTCGCCGTCGTCGCCCTTGCCCGGCCGGAAGTGGTAGCGCTCGCGCAGAGCGGAGCCGGGGCCCTCCTTGAGGGCGCGCTTGAACCACTCGTGCTGGTCGGAGGAGTGGTTGGGCACCAGGTCGACGATGATCCGCAGGCCCAGGTCGTGGGCGTCGCGGATCAGGGCGTCGGCGTCGAGCAGGGTGCCGAACATGGGGTCGATGGCCCGGTAGTCGGCGACGTCGTAGCCGGCGTCGGCCTGCGGCGAGGCGTAGAAGGGGCTGAGCCAGACAGCGTCGACGCCGAGGTCCCGCAGGTACGGCAGGCGGCGGCGTACTCCTTCGAGATCGCCCATGCCGTCGCCGTTGCCGTCGGCGAAGCTGCGCGGATAGACCTGGTAGATCACCGCGTCGCGCCACCAGCCGGTGCGCTCGTTGCCGAAGGCGGCGGCACTGGTGGGGGCGGTGGGAGCAGCGAGGTGCTGGGTCATGTCGTCCCTGGAAGTCATGGGGTGGGAGCGGCGCCGGGTCCTGGTGCGCGGCCCGGCGCCGCAGACGTGTGCGAGGCGGGCGGTCAGCCCTTGACGGCTCCGGCGGAGACACCGGTCACCAGGTGGCGCTGGGCGAAGAGGAAGACCAGCGCGGCCGGGACGGCGATGAGCACGGAAGCGGCGGCCATCGGCCCCCACTGGGCGCCGTACTGGTTGACGAACTTCTGGAGGCCGCCCGCGAGGGTCAGGTTCTCGTCGCCGACCATGAAGGCGGAGGCGTACGCCACCTCGCCCCAGGCGGTGACGAAGGAGTAGAACGCGGTCACCGCGATGCCGGGCTTGGCGAGCGGCAGGATCAGCCGCCAGAAGGTGCCGAACGGGGTGAGGCCGTCGACCTGGCCCGATTCGTCGATCTCGCGCGGGATGGTGTCGAAGAAGCCCTTCATCATCCAGGCGCAGAACGGCACGGCGATCGTGAGGTACGTGATCACCAGGCCGACCGGCTGGTTGAGCAGGCCCATGCTCGACATGATGTTGTAGATCGGCACGATCAGGACCGCGACGGGGAACATCTGCGTGATGAGCAGGGTCCACATCAGCCCGCGCTTGCCGGGGAACCGGAAGCGGCTCACGGCGTAGCCGGTCGTGGCGGCGACGAAGACACCGATGACGGTGGTCAGGCCGGCGACGAGCAGCGAGTTGGCGAACCAGGTCAGGAACGGGGTGTCGCTCAGGAGGTTCGTGTAGTTGGTGAGCGTCGTGTCCTTGAAGAAGTCGGTGCTGGTCGCGTACGCCGGCGGCTTGAGCGAGGTCAGCAGGACCCACAGCACGGGGAACACGGCGATCACGGACGCGACGACGAGCGTGGCGTGCAGCCCGACCGAGGCCAGCGGGGAACGCCGGCCGCGCAGCGGGGCGTTCGTCGTGGCGGGTGCCACGGCGACCTTGCTGCCGGGAGGGACTTGGGCGTCGGTGTAAGTGGTCACCAGACATCTCCCTGCTTGCGGAGCACTCGCCGGTAGACCGCGGCGAAGAGCATCAGGAGGACCAGGATCAGTACGCCCCAGGTGGAGGACTGCGCGAAGTCGCGGGGGCTGATCTCGAAGGAGAACTTGAACGCCTGGGTGACCAGGATCTGGGTGGCTTCGCCGGGTCCGCCGCGGGTGAGCAGGAAGATCACCGGGAACATGTTGAAGGTCCAGATCGTGCTCAGCAGGATCACGGTGGCGCTGACGGGCCGCAGGCCGGGCAGCGTGATGTGCCGGAAGCGCTGCCAGGCGTTGGCGCCGTCCATCTCGGCGGCCTCGTACTGGGCGCTGTCGATGGACTGCAGGCCGCCGAGGAGGGCGACCATCATGAACGGCACGCCGAGCCAGACGTTGACGGCGATGACCGAGATCTTCGCCATCGTCGGGTCGTTGAGCCACGGCACCGCGTCGATGCCGCCGCCGGCCAGGATCCGGTTCAGGAAGCCGCGGTCCTCGTTGTAGAGGAAGCGCCAGGCGAAGACGGAGACGAAGCCGGGAATGGCCCACGGCAGGATCAGCATCAGGCGGTAGACCGAGCGGCCCGCGATCCTGCGGTTGAGGATGTTCGCGAGGCCGAGGCCCAGCAGGAACGTGACGCTGACGCAGGAGACCGTCCACACCAGGGTCCAGCCGAGGGTGCCGAGGAACTGGTCGCCGGTGAGCGCGTCGGCGTAGTTGTCCAGGCCCACGAATTCGTACGTCGCGGGCATGTGGTTGACGCCGATGCTGCGCTCGACGTTGCGCTCGTTGGCGTCGGTCATCGACAGGTAGATGCCGCGGAACAGCGGATACCCGATGATCACGCCGATCACGGCGACGACCGGGGCGACCATCGTCCAGGCGTACCAGTGGGTCGAGAGCGCGCGCCGGAACGGGCCCGGCGTTGTACCAGCACCGCGGCTGGGGCCGCGGGCGACGTCGTCGCCCGCGGCCTTCGCCACCGACTGGCTGGTGTGGACAGCCATCAGTCGGCCTGCCTTCCTGTTACTTCCAGCCCTTGAGGAGCTTGCGGTACTGGTCGCCGGTGGCCTTGGCGCCCTTCTCCGGGGCGGTCTGGCCGGTGAGGACCTTGGTGTACTCGGTCACCAGCGGCGCGAAGAGGCTGCCGGTCTCCGGGATCCAGGGGCGCTCGACGGCCTTGTCGACGACCGGCTTGAAGAAGCCGACGATCTGGTTGTCCGAGACGCCCGGCTGGGAGTAGACCGAGGTACGGGTGGGGAGCAGGCTCAGCTCCTTGGCGACCAGCGCCTGGCTCTCGGCGGAGGTCATGTACTCGCTGAAGGCGTACGAGGCGTCCAGGTTCTTGGAGCCCGCGTAGACGGCGAGGTTGTGGCCGCCCTGCGGGGCGCCCTGGCTCTTGCTGCCGGCCGGGACGGTGGTGATGCCCAGGTTGGCCTTGTCCTTGAACTCCTTGCCGGCGAAGGTGTCGGCGACGGCCCACGGGCCGTTGATCATCATCGCGACCTTGCCGTCCTTGAACGCCGACTGCATGTTCTCCCAGCCGTCGGTGGCGTCCGTCTTGGCGGCGCCGGAGTCGACCAGGTCCTTCACGACCTTCAGCGCCTTGACGCCGGGCTCCTGGTCGACCGTGACGCTCTTGCTCTTGGCGTCGACCAGGTCGCCGCCCTCGCCGTACAGGAAGGAGAGGAACCAGTACGCGTCGTCGCCGCGGAGGTAGAGGCCGGTCTTGCCGGTCTTGTCCTTGATCTTCTTCGAGACGGTCTTCAGCTCGGCGATGGTCTTGGGCACCTCGACGCCGGCGTCCTTGAAGATCTTCTCGTTGTAGAAGAGACCCATGGAGTCGATGACCTGCGGCACCGCGTAGGTCTTGCCCTGGTACTTCGTGCTGGCCGCGGCCTGCGCCAGGAAGTCCTTGCCGTCCTTGAGGGCGGCGGTGCCGTCCAGCGGGGCGAGGTAGCCGAGGTCCGCGAACTCGGGGGTCCAGGCGACCTCGGAGCGGATCACGTCGGGGGCTCCGGAGCCGGACTGGGCGGCGTTCTTGAACTTGTTCTGCGCCTCACCGAACGGAACGTTGACGTACTTGACGTCGACGCCCGGGTGCTTCTTCTCGAAGCCTTCCGCCAGCTTCTTGAAGACCTTGTCCTCGCTGCCGACGGTGGAGGTGTCCCACCAGGTGACGGTGCCGGACAGCTTGCCCGAAGCCTTCTTGTCACCGGTTTCACCGCTGTCTCCGCCGCATGCGGTCGCCGCGAGCGCCAGGGTCGCGACCAGGGCGGTGGCCGTTATGCCACGTCGCATCTGAACTCCTTCAACTGCCGAACCGCTCCGTCGCGGCGCCGGGTCGTCGAGGAACGTAACAAGGATGAAAGAAGTCCGAAAGAGCTTGCGAAGATTTTCCGCAAGGGCAGCCGATCGTTACATCGGCGTGTCCTCACGGTTGCCGTCGAACCCCTTGTCAGCGGGCGCGCGCCCGGGTTATCGGGCCTGCCGCCGACCCTGCAAGCACTACCGCAAGGACTTGCAGCCCTGTTACTTTCAAGGTGCGTCCGCGTTGATCTCGTAGTGACCGACCAAGGCCAGGCCCGCCCCGTACGAGAGGGACCTTTCATGACGCAGGAGCTCGCACCCACCCGGCCGGCCCCGGAGCGCGGCTGGTGGCGCGACGCCGTCATCTACCAGGTGTACGTGCGCTCCTTCGCCGACAGCGACGGCGACGGCATCGGCGACCTGCGCGGCATCCGCGAGCGCCTGCCCCACGTGGCGGCGCTGGGCGCCGACGCGCTCTGGCTGACCCCCTTCTACGCCTCGCCCCAGGCCGACGGCGGCTACGACGTGGCCGACTACCGCACCGTCGACCCGCTGTTCGGCACCCTCGACGACGCCGCCGAACTGATCAACGCCGCCCACGACCTGGGCCTGCGGGTGATCGTCGACATCGTCCCGAACCACACCTCCGACCAGCACGCCTGGTTCCGGGCCGCCCTGGCCGACCGGCAGGGCGGCCCGGCCCGCGACCGCTACCACTTCCATCCCGGGCGGGGCGACGCCGGGGAACTGCCGCCGAACGACTGGGAGTCGGTCTTCGGCGGACCCGCCTGGACCCGCACCCCCGACGGCGACTGGTACCTGCACCTCTTCGCGCCCCAGCAGCCGGACCTGAACTGGCACAGCCCCGAGGTCCACGAGGAGTTCGAGTCGATCCTGCGCTTCTGGCTGGGCCTGGGCGTGGACGGCTTCCGCGTCGACGTCGCCCACGGCATGGTCAAGGCGGAGGGCCTGCCCGACATCGGCGCCCGGGAGCAGGCCAAGATGATCGGCTCCCAGGTGCTGCCCTTCTTCGACCAGGACGGCGTCCACGACATCCACCGCTCCTGGCGCAGGCTGCTGGACTCGTACGACGGCGAGCGCGTCGGCGTCGCCGAGGCATGGGCCCCCTCCCCCGAGCGCCTGGCCCTGTACGTGCGCCCCGACGAGCTGCACCAGGCGTTCAACTTCCAGTTCCTGAACTGTCCGTGGGACGCGCAGGCCATGCGCGCGGTGATCCAGACGTCACTCGCCGCGACCGCCCTGGTGGGCGCCCCCACCACCTGGGTCCTGTCCAACCACGACGTGGTCCGCCACCTCACCCGTTACGGCGGCGGGGACGAGACCCTGGGGCTGCGCCGGGCCCGCGCCGCCGCGCTGCTGATGCTGGCGCTGCCCGGTTCGGCGTACCTCTACCAGGGCGAGGAGCTGGGCCTGCCGGAGGTCACCGACCTGCCCGACGAGGTCCGCCAGGACCCGTCCTTCTTCCGCACCGACGGCCAGGACGGCCTGCGCGACGGATCGAGGGTCCCGATGCCCTGGTCGGGCGACGTGCCGCCGTACGGCTTCTCGCCCCAGGGCGCCGCCCCGTCCTGGCTGCCGCAGCCCGAGGCCTGGAAATCGCTCACGGTCGAGGCCCAGACCGGCGACCCGCACTCCACCCTGGAGCTGTACCGCTCGGCGCTCGCCCTGCGGCGCGAGCTGCCGGGCCTGGGCGACGGGCCGATGACCTGGGAGCAGCCCCCGGGGGGCTATCCGGACGGGCTGCTCATGTTCAGCCGCCCCGGCTTCGTCTGCACCCTCAACACCACGCCCCGGCCGGCCGGACTTCCCACCCCCGGGCGTCTGCTGCTGGCCTCCGAGGCGCCCGCCGAGGACGGCGCCATCGTCACCCTCCCGGCCGATTCGTGCGCTTGGTGGGCAATCTGACATGCGCCCGGTACAGTCCACTCCCATGACCGCACGGCTTGCCGACATCGCAGCCCAGGCGGGGGTCAGTGAAGCGACGGTCAGCCGCGTACTCAACGGCAAGCCCGGGGTAGCCGCGGCCACCCGCGAATCCGTACTTGCCGCGCTCGACGTCCTCGGATACGAGCGCCCCGTGCGCCTGCGCCGGCGCAGCGCGGGACTGGTCGGCCTCATAACCCCCGAGCTCGAGAACCCGATCTTCCCGGCCCTGGCCCAGGTCATCGGCCAGGGTCTGACGCGTCAGGGATACACCCCGGTCCTCGCGACCCAGACCCCCGGCGGCTCCACCGAGGACGAGCTCACCGAGATGCTCGTGGACCGCGGGGTCTCCGGCATCATCTTCGTCTCCGGGCTCCACGCGGACACCACGGCGGACATGCAGCGCTACGAGCAGCTGCGCGCCCAGGGTGTCCCCTTCGTCCTGGTCAACGGCTTCTCGCCGAAGGTCCAGGCGCCCTTCATCTCCCCCGACGACCGCGCCGCGATGCGGCTCGCGGTCACGCACCTGGCGTCGCTGGGCCACACCGGTATCGGCCTGGCCGTCGGCCCGAAGCGGTTCGTTCCCGTACTCCGCAAGATCGAGGGCTTCCGCGCCGCGATGCAGGAGCGGCTCGGCCTCGGCCCCGAGCAGGCGGAGGAGCTGATCCAGCACTCGCTCTACACGCTGGAAGGCGGCCAGGCCGCCGCCTCGGCCCTGATCGAGCGGGGATGCACGGCGATCGTGTGCGCCAGCGACATGATGGCGCTCGGGGCGATCCGCGCCGCCCGCCGCCTGGGTCTCGACGTACCGCGCGACATCTCGGTGGTCGGCTTCGACGATTCGCCTCTCATAGCGTTCACGGACCCTCCCCTGACGACCATCAGGCAGCCGGTGACGGCGATGGGGCAGGCCGCCGTCCGTACGCTCCTCGAAGAGGTCGGCGGCACACCGGCACCGCACAGCGAGTTCGTCTTCATGCCCGAGCTGGTAGTACGCGGTTCAACCGCATCGGGCCCCCGCCCATAGCGCGCAGCACGTGCATGCGTCACCCGACCGGAGGATGATCGGAAGGGTGGTGCTCATCTGGCAGACTCTCTCCCCATGGGTGACGCGACCGTGAAGACTCTGGAAGGCCGGACGGCCACCGACCCCTCACCCGTCGTGGACGAGGAGCAACAGGAGCAGCCTTCCGCACGGTCCGCTGCTCTGAAGAGGCTGCGTTCCCCGCGCCACCCGCGCATCTGGTTCGAGATCCTGCTGATCGCGGTGAGTTACTGGACGTACTCGCTGATCCGCAACGCCGTGCCGGAGCAGAAGGCGGCCGCCCTGCGCAACGCGGACTGGATCTGGCAGGCCGAGCAGAGCATGGGCACAGCGTTCGAGGAGAGCGTCAACCGCGCCGTCAACTCGGTGACATGGCTGATCGTGTCGATGAACTACTACTACGCGACCCTGCACTTCGTCGTCACGATCGGCGTGCTGGTCTGGCTCTTCCGCTGCCATCCCGGCCGTTACGCCGCGACCCGCCTGGTCCTGTTCGCGACTACGGGAATCGCCCTGCTCGGTTACTACCTGTATCCTCTCGCGCCGCCGCGCCTGATGAACGGGCACGGCTTCATCGACACCGTCCTGGTGCACCAGACCTGGGGCTCGATGGCCTCGGGCAACTTCAAGAACATGTCGAACCAGTACGCCGCGATGCCCTCGATGCACATCGGCTGGTCCCTGTGGTGCGGCGTGACGATCTTCGCCCTGGCCTCGGTGCCCTGGGCCAAGGTCCTCGGGCTGCTCTATCCGACGCTGACCCTGGTCGTGATCGTCGCCACCGCCAACCACTTCTGGCTGGACGCGGTCGGCGGCCTGATCTGCCTCGCCTTCGGCTACGCCCTCAGCTGCACCTGGTACGGGGCGCTGCCGAACCGCCTGCCGAAGGTCGTCGCCGAGGACGCGTCCCGGCCGCGGACCGGCCGCCGGCCGTGGCCGCTGCGCGCTCAGTAGCCGCCGCCGGCTCGTACGGGCCGCCGCCGACCCGGCGGCGGCGCGGGACACGGGCAGGGCCGGCCCCGCCGCGCCTCAGCCCCGGTGCGTGATCCGTCCACCGGCCACGGTGAGGCGTACGGGCGCCTGCGCCACCTCGTCGGCGGGAGCCTCGACCGGGTCGACGGTGAAGGCCGTCAGGTCCGCCCGCAGTCCCGGTGCGATGCGGCCGGAAACGGCCTGCTCGCCCGCCGCCACCGCCGCGTGCGTGGTGCAGCCCTCCAGGGACATCAGCCCGGTCAGCGAACGCCCGGCCTCGGCGGCGCCGCGCGGGGAGCGCGCGGTGGCCAGGACCTGGCGGGCGTCGTAGGCGGCGATGGGCCAGTCGGAGCCGAGGGCGAGCACGGCGCCCGCGTCCCGCAGGTCGCGGCAGCGCCAGGCCCGGGCCGCCCGCTCGTCGCCGAGCCGCTTCGACCACTCGTCCGTGTGGTCGGCGCGGGTGTACGCGGTGTGGGGGGGCTGCATCGAGGCGATCACGCCGAGCCGCGCGAAGCGGGCGATCTGGTCCTCGGGGACGGTCTCGATGTGCTCGACACGGTGGCGCAGCCGGCCGCTCGCGCCGAGCGACTCGACGGTGTCCAGGACATGCCGGACGGCGGCGTCCCCGATGGCGTGGGTGGCCGTGCGCACCCCCGCCGTGTGGAGGTGGCGTACGGCTTCGGTGTACGCCGCCGGGTCCGGCCAGAACGCCTCGGTGCCCTGGCCGTGGCAGTCGGCGTGCTCCAGCCAGGCGGTGCCGCCCTCGACCGTGCCGTCCATGAAGAACTTGACGCCGCCGACGCGCCAGAGGCGGCCGGACGCCTGCTGCAGGGCGACGAGCTCGTCGAGGTCGGCGGCGGTCGCGCCCGGCATGCACCACGGGGCGAGGAGGAGCCGTAGCGGAAGGTCCCCGGTCTCCTCGACGGCGGCCAGCAGGTCGAGACAGTCGCCGCCCAGGTCCATCACGTGGGCGCCGGTCAGACCGGTCGCGGCCATCGCCGAGAGCAGCTCCCCGAGGCGGGCGCGGCGTTCGGTGTACGACGGCCTGGGCGCCACGGCGTCGACGAGCTCCATGGCGGCGTGCTCGATCAGGTGCCCGGTGGGGCGGCCGTCGGCGTCGCAGACGATCTCCGAGCGCTGCGCGAAGGAGCGGGGGCCTGTGATGCCGGCGGCCCGCAGCGCGGCGCCGCTGACCAGGGCCGAGTGTCCGTCGTACAGCCGGATGAAGACGGGGGCGCCGGGTACGGCGTCCTCGATCAGGGTCCGGTCGACGGGCCGGCCGCCGAAGGCGTTGTGGTCCAGGCCCCAGGCGACGATCCAGCCGTCGTGCCGCTCGGCGCCGGCCAGGGCGGCGCGGAGCGCGTCGAGGTCGCGTACGGCGGAGAGGTCGAGCCCGGTGGACCTCTCCAGGCCCCACACCGGGTGGCTGTGACTGTCGACGAGGCCGGGGGTGAGCGTGGCGCCGGTCAGGTCGGCGGTCTCGGTGCCCGCTCCCCGCCAGTCCCGCACGTCCGGTTCGCCGCCGACGGCGACGATCAGCCCGTCCTTGACGACCACGGCGGTGGCCTCGGGGCGGGTGCGGTCGAGGGTGCGGACGCGGGCGCCGGTGAGGATGAGGTCGGCTACAGGCATGGTGTTCTGCTTCCCTACTCGTTCGGTTCTGCGGCGAATCCGGCGTACAGCCGGGGCCTGCTGCGGCGCAGGCGCAGGGCGAGGGCGACGCCCGCGAGGAAGACGGCGGGCACGATCGCGACGAGCGTGATGTTGACGCCCGTGCCCGCCCCGGTGAACAGCTCCACGTTCGTCGCCACCAGCCACAGCGCGACGGCGAGCAGTACGGCGGCGACGGCCGGGGCGACGGTGGTGCGCCAGATGTTCTCGGTGTGGCCGGCGCGCCGGAAGAAGAAGGGCACGGCTACGGCGGCCAGCAGCTGCAGCGCCATCAGCCCGATCATGCCGGGGGTGTTCACCCACAGCAGCAGCTCGGTGTACGGGTCCGCCCCGGCCAGGGCGAAGCCGAGGACCACGACCAGGCCGAGGGCGGTCTGCGCGGCGCCGGCGACGTGCGGTGAGCGGTGGCGGGGGTGGACCCTGCCGAGCGCGGCGGGCAGGACGCCTTCCTCCGCGAGGGAGAGCCCGTAGCGGTTGATGGCGTTGTGGAAGGCGAGGAGGGACGCGATCACGCTGGAGACGATGAGGACGTGCATGAGGTCGGCCGCCCAGCTGCCCACGTATGTGGTGATGGCGGTGAAGAACAGGCCACCGGTGTCGTCGGTGGCGGCCTGCACGACCTGGTCGGAGCCGTACGCCTGGATGACCGTCCAGACGATGAAGGCGTAGAAGAGACCGAGGAACGCGACGGCCGTGTAGGTGGCGCGCGGGATCGTGCGGGCGGGATCGCGGGCCTCGCGGCGGTAGATGGCCGTGGACTCGAAGCCGGTGAACGCGGCGAAGGCCATGGCGAGGACGGCGACCATGCCGGGGCCGGCGATGTTGCCGGGCGTGAACGCGTCGGCGGACAGGCCGTGGGCGCCGCCCTCCAGCAGGACGCCGCCGGCCAGCAGGACCAGGATGCCGGTCTCGGCGAGGAGCAGGACGCCCAGGACCTTCGCGCCGAAGTCGATCGACCGGTGGCCGAGGTACCAGACCAGCAGGAGGCCGGCGAGGGACACCGGGAGCCACGGTATGTCGGCGCCCCACAGAGACGTGACGGTGTCCTGGGTGGCGCTGGCGAGCAGGCCGTAGACCCCGATCTCCATGCCGTTGTAGCCGATCAGGGCGAGCAGCGCGGCGCCCATGCCGACCGGGCGGCCGAGGCCCCGGGTGATGTACGCGTAGAAACCGCCGCCGTGGCGGACGTACCGGGTCATGGCGGTGAAACCGACGGCGAACACGGCGAGCGTGACGCCCGCCATCAGGTAGCCGGCCGGGGCGCCGACGCCGCCGAGCATGATGGCCAGCGGGGCGACGCCGGCCATGACGGTGAGCGGGGCGGCGGCCGAGACGACGAAGAAGACGATGTCCGAGGTGCCGAGCGTGGCACGGCGGAGGGTGGGCGGCCCGGCGGCCGGCCCGGTTCCCCGCCGGGGGATCTCGGAGCTCTTGGGGGTCACAGGCATGCGGGGAGGAGCCCTTCTGCGGCAGGCGGGAAGCAGGGGCGGAACAGAAACCTAAAGGCTTTCGGTTTCGGCAATGTAGCCTCCACGTGGGCATCCGGGAAGACCTGGGAGATACGAGAAGAAGGGCACACCGCGCATGGGGCGACCACGCACTCCACTCCTCGACCAGGAGCGCATCACCACGACCGCGCTCGAACTGGTCGACGCGCAGGGCGAGTTCAGCGTCCCCCAGATCGCGCGGCGGCTGGGGGTGCAGACCGGCTCGGTGTACCACCACGTGGACGGCCGGGACGGGATCGTCGAGCTGCTGCGGGTACGGGTCGCCTCCGCCATCGACACCTCGACGCTGGACCTGCGGCCCTGGGACGCCGCGCTGACCGCCTGGGCCCGTTCCTACCGCGCCGCGTTCGCCGCCCACCCCCGCGCGATCCCGCTGCTGATGACGTCACCGGTGCGCGCGCCCAAGGTGCTCGGCCAGTACGAGCGGGCGGTGGGCCTGCTGCTGGCCGCGGGCTTCGCCGCGGCGGACGTGATGGTCGTGGTCAGCGCGCTGGAGAACCTGGTGCTGGGCTCGGCGCTGGACATGGCGGCGCCGGTGACGATGTGGGAACTCCCCGACGAGACGACGACGCCGGAACTGGCACGGGCCCTCGCGGCGGCCGGCCCCGACCGCACCCACGCGGCGTTCGACCTGGCCCTGGCGGGGTTCGTCGCGCACTGCCGTTGCCTGCTGGGGGGTTCGTCTGCCTAGGGTGCCTGCGCACCGCACTTCAGGGAGGGGACCCTTTTCATGGCATTCCGTAAGTTTCTGAGCTCGCTGGGCATCAACGCGCCGAGCGTCGAGACGGTGGTGGAGAACCCGGCCGTCCGGCCGGGCGAGCAGCTCCACTGCACCGTGACGGTCCGGGGCGGCGGGGCGGACGTGGAGGTCGAGCGGCTGCGGCTGGAGCTGGTGGTCCGGGCCGAGGACCGCGAGGCCGACGGCTCGACCGCCTGGGCCAACCCGTACACCGTGGTCGAGGCCGGTCTCGGCGCGTTCGTGCTGCCCGCCGGTGGGACCGTCACGCACCGGATCGCCCTCGACGTGCCGTGGGAGATGCCGCTCACGCACGCGCGGGGCGGGAGGATCAAGGGGGGCCGCGCGGCTGTCCGTACCGAGCTGTCCATCGACAACTCCGTGGACAAGGGCGACTTCGACGAGATCGAGGTGCACGCCCTGCCGGCGCAGGACACGCTGCACCAGGCGCTCGCGGACCTGGGCTTCAGGCT
Organism: Streptomyces chryseus; assembly: GCF_014650755.1. GTDB lineage: Bacteria > Actinomycetota > Actinomycetes > Streptomycetales > Streptomycetaceae > Streptomyces > Streptomyces chryseus. Next base: position 555,733 of record NZ_BMVO01000001.1, read on the forward strand.
GCACGAGGCCGAGGTGAAGGTCGGGGCCTGGCCGGCCAGGCTGCAGGACCGGCGGGTGGCGCCGTACTGGCAGGAGACCGACTTCTTCTTCCCCGAGTCCGCCGGGCGCGGACGGTTCGAGCTGGAGGCCGTGTTCGTCGCCCGCCAGGACGCCGTCGACCTGCACCCGGGCGGCTACCCGCCGGCCACGTTCGCGTACGCCGACATGGACCTGGCGAAGTGGACCGCCGCACTGGACGCGCACATCCGTTCGTACTGGGCCGGCTAGTCCGGGATCCTCCCGGCCGGCCGGAAGACTCGGCCGGCCGGAGCGGCCCCGTCAGGACCCGTAGAACAGCTCGTCGACGACGGCCCGCGCCCGCCGCGTCGTGCGCCGGTAGTCGTCGAGCATGTCCCCCACGTGCCCGGCCTCGTACCCCAGGTAGCGGGCGACGGCGCCCAGTTCGCGTCCGTCCGAGGGGAAGGTGTCGCCGGGCCTGCCCCGCACCAGCATCACCGCGTTGCGCACCCGCGTCGCCAGGACCCACGCCTCGTCCAGCACCGCCGCGTCGTCCGCCGCGATGAGGCCGGCCTCCCGGGCCGCCGCCAGCGCCTCGCGGGTACGGGTGGTCCGCAGGCCAGGCACCCGCGCGCCGTGGCGCATCTGCGTCAGCTGGACCGTCCACTCGACGTCGCTGAGCCCGCCCCGGCCGAGCTTCGCGTGCAGCGTCGGGTCCGCGCCGCGCGGCAGCCGCTCGGACTCCATGCGCGCCTTGAGCCGCCGGATCTCGCGCACCGCGTCCTCGCCGAGCCCCGCCTCGGGATACCGCAGCGGATCGACGAGCTCGACGAACCGCCGCCCGAGGTCCGCGTCGCCCGCCATCGGATGGGCGCGCAGCAGCGCCTGGCTCTCCCAGACCAGCGACCACCGGCGGTAGTACGCCGCGTAGGAGGCGAGCGTACGGACCATCGGCCCGCTCTTGCCCTCCGGGCGCAGGTCCGCGTCGATCAGCAACGGCGGGTCGGAGGTGGGCAGTTGGAGCAGCCGCCGCATCTCGGCGACGACCGTGTTCGCGGCCCGCGCCGCCTCCTGCTCGTCGGCGTCCTCCCACGGCTCGTGGACGAACAGGACGTCCGCGTCGGACCCGTAACCCAGCTCGTGGCCGCCGAAGCGCCCCATCCCGATCACGGCGAACCTCGTCGGCAGCCGCTCCCCCCACCGCGCCCGCACCGCCGCCCGCAGCGCCCCGGCCAGCGTGGCGGCGTTCAGGTCGGTCAGGGCGTTGCCGACGCGGTCGACGAGGGCGCCCGGGTCCTGTTCCGCCGGGCTCTCCTCGGTTCCGTACGATCCGACCAGGTCGCCCGCGGCGGTACGGAACAGCTCCCGCCGCCGCACCCCGCGCGCCGCCGCCACCGCCGCCTCGGCGCCGTCCGCGCGCCCGACCGCCGCCAGCACCTCCTGTTCCAGGTGTGCGCGGCCGCGCGGCTTCAGGCCCTCCGGGTCGCCGAGCAGCGCCACCGCCTCCGGGGCCCTCAGCAGCAGATCGGGGGCGAGCCGCCCGGCGGACAGGACGCGCGCCAGGTTCTCCGCCGCCGCGCCCTCGTCCCGCAGCAGCCGCAGGTACCAGGGCGTCTTGCCCAGCGCGTCGGACACCTTCCGGAACCCCAGCAGCCCGGCGTCCGGGTCGGCGGAGTCCGCGAACCAGCCAAGCAGCACGGGCAGCAGCGTCCGCTGGATCGCCGCCTTGCGCGTCACCCCGGACGACAGCGCCTCCAGGTGCCGCAGCGCGGAGGCGGGGTCGGCGTACCCCAGCGCTTCGAGGCGCTGTCCCGCCGCCTTGGGGCTGAGCCGGATCTCGCCGGGGGCGAGCTGCGCGACGGCGTCGAGGAGCGGCCGGTAGAAGATCTTCTCGTGCAGCCGGCGCACCACCGACGCGTGCCGCCGCCACGCCCGGTTGAGTTCGGCGACCGGCTCCGTGCGCAGTCCGAGCGAGCGCCCGAGCCGCCGCAGGTCTGCCTCGTCCTGCGGCACGAGGTGGGTGCGCCGCAGCCGGTACAGCTGGATGCGGTGCTCCATGGCGCGCAGGAAGCGGTAGGCCTCGTCGAGCTGCACGGCGTCCGCCCGCCCCACGTACCCCCCGGCCGAGAGCGCCTTGAGCGCCCCCAGCGTGGAGCCCTGGTGCAGGGTCGCGTCGCTGCGCCCGTGCACGAGCTGCAGGAGCTGTACGGCGAACTCGACGTCCCGCAGCCCGCCGGGCCCCAGCTTCAGCTCGCGGTCGATCTGCGCGGCCGGGATGTTGTCGACGACGCGGCGGCGCATCTTCTGCACGTCGGGGACGAAGTTCTCGCGTTCGGCGGCCTGCCACACGAGGGGCGACACCGCCTCGACGTACGCCTCGCCCAGCGCCAGGTCGCCGGCGACCGCCCGCGCCTTCAGCAGCGCCTGGAACTCCCACGTCTTGGCCCACCGCTGGTAGTACGCGAGGTGGCTGGAGAGCGTCCGTACCAGCGGCCCGTTGCGGCCCTCGGGGCGCAGGTTCGCGTCGACCGGCCAGATCGTGCCCTCGATGTTCGTCTCGGAGCAGACGCGCATGAGGTGCGAGGCCAGGCGGGTCGCGGCGCGCAGGGCCTTGTCCTCGTCGGCGCCGCGCGGCCCCTCGGCCGCCTCCGCCACGAAGATCACGTCCACGTCGGAGACGTAGTTCAGCTCGTGACCGCCGCACTTGCCCATCGCGACGACCGCGAGCCGGCACATCGCCGCGTCCTCGGGGGCGGCGGCACGGGCGATGGCCAGCGCCGCCCGCAGGGTCGCCGTCGCCAGGTCGGCCAGCTCGGCGGCGGTCTGCGCGACCCCGGTCGTGCCGCACACGTCGCGCGCGGCGATCGACAGCAGGCAGCGCCGGTACGCGACCCGCAGCGACACGGGGTCCGAGGCGCCGGCGAGGCCCCGCTCGAAGTCGGCGACGCCGGGGTGCAGGTCCGCCGCCTCGTACGTGACCAGCGCGTGCCAGTCGCGCGGGTGCCGCGCCAGGTGGTCGCCGAGCGCCTCCGACGCGCCGAGCACGCCGAGCAGCCGGTCCCGCATGGGCTTGGCGGTGACGAGGGTGTCGAGGAGGACCCGCAGCTCGGCCGGGTCCTGGGCCTCCGCGAGCCGTACGAGCCCGAGGAGCGCCAGGTCGGGATCGGCGGTCGCGCCGAGCGCGTCGAGGAGCACCGGGTCGCCCCGCACGGCGGTCAGCTCGGGTGCGTCCAGCAGCCGCTCGGCGGCGGACGGATCGGTGAAACCGTGCCGCAGCAGCCTCGTGAAGGTACTGCTCCTGCGCCCCGGCGCCGACATTCTGCCTCCCGCTCCGGCCGTCCCACGGTCCGTACGACCGTCCGGTCAAGGTCCGGCTCACGAGCCTATCGGCAGGAGCCCGGGGGCGGCCCGCGGCCCGGCGCGGCGGCCGCCGGCCGGGCCGTGGCCAGGGCCGTGAGGGAGCGGGGCTGTGACGGAGAAGGCCAGTGAGATCCGCAACATCAGCGGTTCCCGGCGCGGGTGAACCGGGCGGCACGTGAAACCCTCTTCACTTCTGCTCCACAGTCTGCGCGATGATCAGCGCCGTCCTGGGCGCACCCCATCCCGTACCAGCACCACCGCACACCGAAAGCACGTTTCCTATGCCGCCCAGGGCCCTCAGTACGTTCCGCCTGCCGCGCCGCGCTCTGCCCAGCGTCGTCCTCGCGACGCTGCTGCTGACGGTGACGGGCATCCAGCTCGCCCGTCCCGCCGTCCCCCTCGCGGCCCCCGCGACCGAGGCGGCCAGGACGGTGACGGGCGACCCGGCGGGCAGGGCCGAGCGGGACGGCGGAGCCGGGAGGGCCGAGCCGGTGCGCGCCGCCGGTGAGTCCGTGATGCAGATCGTCTCCCACCCGGACGACGACCTGTTCTTCATGAACCCCGACCTCAGCCAGTCGGTGCGCACCGGCCACAGCCTGACCTCGGTCTACCTGACGGCGGGCGAGGCGGACGGCGTCAACTCCTTCCGCGGCGGCGCGAACGAGGGCGTCCCGCTCCCCGCCCCCGACAAGGTGCGGTACGCCGAGGCCCGGCAGAACGGCATACGCGCCGCGTACGCCGAGATGGCCACCGGCGACCGCACCAGCCCCTGGCAGCGCTCGGCGATCCGTACCGACGGCGGCGGCTGGGCGGAGCTGAACACGCTGAAGGCGCGCCCCGAGGTGAGCCTGGTCTGGGTGCAGCTGCACGAGGCGGGCGCCAGCGCGGCGGACCGGCCGCGCAGCCTGCACGGGCTGTGGGACGGCCGGGTGGAGACCCTGGAGTCGGAGCTGTCCTCGGGCACCCCGGTCCAGGAGGACTTCGCGTACACCAGGGACCAGGTGGTGCGCACGATCACCGGACTGCTGCAGCGCTTCCAGCCGACGCACGTGCGGATGCTCGACCCGACGAACGGCCGCGAGGCCACGGCGCGCATGCTGCCCGACCACCAGGACCACATGTACGGGGCCCGGTTCGCCCAGCTGGCGCTCACCGAGTACGCCAGGAGCGGCGGCCACCCGCACTTCACCGTCCAGAACTACCTGGGCTACCTCAACGGCAGCCTGCCGCACGTGCTGGGTCCGGACGCCGTGCGGGAGAAGCTGCACACGCTGAAGACGTACGCCTGGACCGACTACCCGGCCAACTACTGCGACGCGGAGGCCGGCTGCGGCGACCGCAAGGTGGCGGGACGGCCGACGGGCCCCGGCTGGGTGTACGGCATACGCCACTCGCGCAACACCAGCACCTCCTGGCTCCAGAGCGGAGCACGCGAGGGCGAGCTGTGGGCGTTCTCCGTACTGGACACCCGCCTCGCGGTCTGGCACCGCGCGCCGGGCGCCGGGGCCGGCTCCCAGCCGGCCTGGACCGGTCCGGCGCTGCTCGGCGGGACCGGCCTGGACAGCGGCGTCACCTCGGCCAAGCTGCCCGACGGCCGCATCGCCCTCTTCGGCACCCGCACCGCGTTCGACGGGCCGGCCGGCTACCGCCGGGACGTCGTCACCGCCGTGCAGAGCGCCGTGGGCGGGTCCTTCGGCCCCTGGCAGTCCCTGGGCATGCCGCACGCGGCGCACGCGCCGGGCTCGCTGGACATCAGCGCCCCGGCGGTGACGGTGGACCGCGAGGGCCGCGCGACGGTGTACCTGCGCGACGGCGGGCACGGCCTCAGCTCCCGCGCGCAGCTGTCCGGCGGCGGCTGGGCCCCCTGGCAGGCGCTGGGCGGCCGACAGGTGTTCGGCGACCCGACGGCCGCCGTCGACAGCGGAGGACGCGGTTACGTCTTCGCCCAGACCCTCACCTCGACCGTCGTGTGGACCCAGGACGCCCCCGGCGCCCCGCTGCGCGGGCCGGTGCCCGCGGCCCTGCCCTCGACACCGCTGCCGCCCACTGTCCTGGAGGACGGTGACGGCGTACGCCTGTACTTCCGCGAGCCCGGCTCCGGCGAAGTGCGCGCCGTCCGCTTCGCCGCCGGTTCCTCCGCCGGCGCCGTCCCGGCGGCGGCCCCGGCCGGCGCGGTCGCCGACCTGGGCGGCCGGGCGGGCCACGGCGCGGTGAGCGCCGCGGGCGGCCTGCTGGCGGCGCGGGACGGCTCGGGCCGCCTCGGCACGGCCGAGCTCCCGGCGCCGGGGACCGGCGCGGCGCCCCGGTGGGCCCGGGGCGGCTTCCTCTTCGGCGGCGCCCCCGCAGCCACGACGGACGCGGCGGGCCGCCCCTCCGTCGCGGCGGTGGCGCTCGACGGCCGCCTGCACTGGAGCGACGGCGGGACCGCCGCCTGGCAGCCGGTCGGCCCGGCGCCGGTCACGACGAGGCCCGCGCCGCCCGTCCGCTGAGTTTCGCTTCCGCGCGCGGTCTGTCTTCCTGAGAGGTGGGGAAGGAAGACGGACCCGCGAACGAGAGGGAGGCGACATGGACGAGCAGAGCGACAAGGACACCCCGCGACCTCGCACGGACCTGGACAGCCGTTACAGCGAGCAGAACGCGAGCGCCACCCCGTGGTCCGAGGCGGTGCCGCGCCTGGAATCGGCCGAGCTGTTCTGGCTGACGACCGTACGCCCGGACGGCCGCCCCCACGTCACCCCGCTGCTGGCTGTCTGGCAGGACGACGCCCTGCACTTCTGCACGGGCCCGGCGGAGCGCAAGGCGAAGAACCTCGCGGGCAACCCGCACGTCGTCCTCACCACGGGCGCCAACACCCTGCACGAGGGCTTCGACCTCGTGGTCGAGGGCCGGGCGGTACGGGAGAGCGACGAGCCGCGGCTGCGGCGCCTGGCCGCGGCGTACGAGGCGAAGTACGGCCCCCAGTGGCACTTCGACGTGCGGGACGGGGCGTTCTACGGCGAGGGCGACCGGGCGGTGGTGTTCCGCGTGGCGCCCGTGGCGGCGTTCGGCTTCGGCAAGGACGTCTACAGCCAGACCCGCTGGCTGTTCGGCTGACGGCCCGTCCCCGGACCGGGCGTCCGGGCGGACGGGTCAGGGGGTGGCCCGCAGCACCAGCGTGAGGAAGCCGAAGCAGGCGCGGTACCCGTGCAGCCAGTCGGACCTGTGCCGGTCCGACGCCGCCAGTGCCTCCCGGCTGTCGGGGTCGCCGGGGTGGTCGAGGGCCCACTCGGCGAGGGCTCCCGTCCAGTGCCACTCGTAGTCGTCCAGCTCCTCGCGGGTGCTGATGTGCCCGAACACCGGCGTCCACCCTTCGGCGGTCACCCGGTCCACGGTGGTGGCGAGATCGTCGTACTCCCCGAGCATGTCCCGGGCTCCCGCGCTCGGCTCGGCCGCCCAGTAGGCGTCGCCGACGAGCACCCGCCCGCCCGGAGCCAGGTGGCGGCGGGCCGCCGCCAGCGTGCCCGTCAGCCCGCCGAAGGCGTGCGCGGCTCCCACGCTCACCACGACGTCGAAGCCCTCCTCGGACACGAACGCCCCGGCGTCCTGCTCCCGCAGGACCAGCCGCTCTCCCACCCCGCGCTCCCCGGCCCGCCTCATCGCCCCGGCCAGCGCGTCCGCCGCTGTGTCGACTCCGACGGCCGTGGCCCCCGGATGCGCCTCCAGGGCCCGCAGGAGCCACTCGGCCTGCCCGCACCCGAGGTCGAGCAGCCGCTCGTCCCCGCTGACGACGGCCCGCTCGAGGAGGCGGCGTACGGACGTGTCGTCGAGCGGGGCGGCCACGGGGTGCCGGGCATGGGCCAGCAGCGAGATCTTCGATCGTTCCATCCGCGCACGCTCTCACCCCGCCCCGGCCCGCCGCACCTGCTTTCCACCCGAAACGGCCCCGGGGCCGGCAGCGTCCGCCACCGGCCCCGGGCCGTCCCGACCCTCCGCTACAGCACCGGCAGATTCTTCCGCAGCTCGAAGGCGGTGACCTCGGAGCGGTACTCCTCCCACTCCTGCTTCTTGTTGCGCAGGAAGAAGTCGAAGACGTGCTCGCCCAGCGTCTCGGCGACCAGTTCGCTGCGTTCCATCAGGGCGATGGCCTCGCCGAGGTTCTGCGGCAGGGGCTCGATGCCCATCGCGCGGCGCTCGGCGTCGGACAGGGCCCAGACGTCGTCGTCGGCGCCCGGCGGGAGCTCGTAGCCCTCCTCGATGCCCTTGAGGCCGGCGGCGAGCAGGACGGCGTACGTCAGGTACGGGTTCGCGCCGGAGTCGATCGAGCGGACCTCGACGCGCGCCGAGCCGGTCTTGCCCGGCTTGTACATGGGGACGCGGATCAGCGCGGAGCGGTTGTTGTGGCCCCAGCAGATGTACGAGGGCGCCTCACCGCCGGAGCCGGCCGTGCGGGTGGAGCCGCCCCAGATGCGCTTGTAGGAGTTCACCCACTGGTTGGTGACGGCGGAGATCTCCGCGGCGTGCTTGAGGAGGCCCGCGATGAAGGACCGGCCGACCTTGGAGAGCTGGTACTCGGAGCCCGACTCGTAGAAGGCGTTCCGGTCGCCCTCGAAGAGGGAGAGGTGGGTGTGCATGCCGGAGCCGGGGAACTCCGAGAACGGCTTCGGCATGAAGGTGGCCTGGACGCCCTGCTCCAGCGCGACCTGCTTCATGACCAGGCGGAACGTCATGATGTTGTCGGCCGTCGAGAGCGCGTCGGCGTATCGCAGGTCGATCTCCTGCTGGCCGGGGGCGCCCTCGTGGTGGCTGAACTCCACCGAGATGCCCATGGACTCCAGCATGGTGATCGCCTGGCGGCGGAAGTCCATGCCGACGTTCTGCGGGGTGTGGTCGAAGTAGCCCGAGTTGTCGGCGGGGGTCGGCCGGGTGCCGTCGAGGGGCTTGTTCTTCAGCAGGAAGAACTCGATCTCGGGGTGGGTGTAGAAGGTGAAGCCCAGGTCCGAGGTCTTGGCGAGGATGCGCTTCAGTACGTACCGGGGGTCCGCGAAGGACGGCGAGCCGTCGGGCATCAGGATGTCGCAGAACATCCGGGCCGTGCCCGGGGCCTCGGCCCGCCACGGAAGGATCTGGAAGGTGCTCGGGTCCGGCTTGGCGATCATGTCGGACTCGTACACGCGGGCGAAGCCCTCGATCGCGGAGCCGTCGAAGCCGATGCCCTCGTCGAACGCCTGCTCCAGCTCTGCCGGGGCCACCGCGACCGACTTCAGGAAGCCGAGCACGTCGGTGAACCACAGGCGCACGAACCGGATGTCGCGCTCCTCGAGCGTACGGAGCACGAATTCCTGCTGCTTATCCATCTGGTCTTCCTACCCATCCTTGCCGGTCAAGCCGCCTGCTCCCACGCCTCGGACGCACGTCGGGGCACCCGAGCATCCCACCACACGGTTTCCAACACGTTGCGGCCCCCGTGGCCGACATCCGGCGCCGTCCGGGTGAACGCCCGTGTCCGCCGGCCCGCCGCTTCCTCCCATACTGCCCACGGCGCGCCCGGACGGACCCGTGTTCGGGCTCCGGCGGGGGAAATCTGCCACGGCCGGAGCAGACATGCCACACTCGTAGTGTCCGCCCCGCGCGCTACAGAAGATGGTGCAAGTGACCGCTCAGACCCATCGGACCTCCAAGGCCGACCGCTTCGACGACGACGACTTCCCCGCGTACACCATGGGCCGGGCCGCCGAGATGATCGGCACGACCCCCGCCTTCCTGCGGGCCATCGGCGAAGCACGGCTGATCACCCCGCTGCGTTCGGAGGGCGGCCACCGCCGCTACTCCCGTTACCAGCTGCGCGTGGCCGCCCGCGCCCGCGAACTGGTCGACCAGGGGACCCCCATCGACGCCGCCTGCCGCATCGTCATCCTCGAGGACCAGCTGGAAGACGCCCTGCGCATCAACGAGCGACTGCGCGAGCAAAATACCTAGTGCGGCAGCTATAGAATTTAAAGCGGCGGGCGTGGAGGGTTTATGGCGCCACGGCAGATGTGACGAAAGACCTCTGGCGAGTCCGCCGCACCGTGCTACTGTTGATCTCAGTTGCAGTTGTGGTTCCCAAACTTCAAGTGCTCCCGCGACTCACTGTCGCGGGCGCACTTTCGTATTTCCGGTGCTTTGTTCCGGACGGGGCAATCATCGCGGCAACGCGACTCGGATTCCGCACACGGCGGTCTCCGGCACTGCTCCAAAGGAGAATGACATGGCTTCTGGCACCGTGAAGTGGTTCAACGCCGAAAAGGGTTTCGGCTTCATCGAGCAGGAGGGTGGCGGCGCTGACGTCTTCGCCCACTACTCCAACATCGCCACCCAGGGCTTCCGTGAGCTTCAGGAAGGCCAGAAGGTGACCTTCGACGTCACGCAGGGCCAGAAGGGCCCGCAGGCCGAGAACATCGTTCCCGCCTGACGCTGACGCGTACTACACGGTCGGGGCCCGCACCTGAGGGTGCGGGCCCCGTCTCGTTGCTTTGAATCGTTGCCCCGACTCGGCCGCCCCTATCGCGCGGCCGACTCCTGAGCGGTCGGCCACGATTCTCGTCGCCCCGCCCCGTCCGCGCTTTCTTCTGTGCGGACTGCAGCCACTTCGAAGCTCCCGGCACAAAGGAATTCAAACCTTTCCACCGGCTTCATTTCGGCTTTTTTAATTACCGGCTCGTTCTTGCGATTCCTTGCAACGGTCACCCGCGTGGTCACCGCTGCCCGGGATTCCTCGATACGTGCCCATCGAGGAGGGTTCACATGAACCGCGCAGCACGTTCCACCGACCGTGACCGATTCGCCCGTACCCGCGCCGGCGGCAACCACGCCGGTCGCACCAGCGACCGCGGCGAGCGTTTCCGCCCCGCCGCCCCCACCCGCTCGGCCGGCTACTCCGGCCGGTCCTCCCAGCGCCGCTCGTCCGCGCCGCAGGGCGAGTTCGCCCTGCCGGTCGGCACCTCGCCGGCGCTGCCGGCGGTCGAGGCGTTCGACCAGCTCGACATGCCCGCGGCCCTGCTGGCGGCGCTCACCGCCCAGGGCGTGACCGTGCCGTTCCCGATCCAGGGCGCCACCCTGCCGAACACGCTGACCGGGCGCGACGTCCTGGGCCGCGGCCGTACCGGCTCCGGCAAGACGCTCGCCTTCGGGCTGGCGCTGCTGGCCAGGACGGCCGGAAAGCGCGCCGAGCCGCGTCAGCCGCTGGCTCTCGTGCTCGTACCGACCCGTGAGCTCGCCCAGCAGGTCACCGACGCCCTCACGCCGTACGCCCGCGCCGTGCGACTGCGTGTCGCCACGGTCGTCGGCGGCATGTCGATCGGCCGCCAGGCCGGCGCCCTGCGCACCGGGGCCGAGGTCGTCGTGGCGACCCCGGGCCGGCTCAAGGACCTCATCGACCGCCGTGACTGCCGCCTGGACCAGGTGAAGATCACGGTGCTGGACGAGGCCGACCAGATGACCGACATGGGCTTCATGCCGCAGGTCACCGAGCTGCTCCAGCAGGTCGCCCCCGAGGGCCAGACGATGCTGTTCTCGGCCACCCTCGACCGCAATGTCGACAAGCTGGTGCGCAACTACCTGACCGACCCGGTGGTCCACTCGGTCGACGCCGCTCAGGGCGCGGTGACGACGATGGAGCACCACCTGCTGCACGTCCACCCCGCCGACAAGCAGGCCACGGCCACCGAGATCGCCGCCCGCGACGGCAAGGTGATCATGTTCCTGGACACCAAGCACGCCGTGGACCGGCTGACCCGTGACCTGCTGGCCAGCGGTGTACGGGCGGCCGCGCTGCACGGCGGGAAGTCGCAGCCGCAGCGCACGCGCACGCTCGACCAGTTCAAAAGCGGGCATGTGACCGTGCTGGTGGCGACCAACGTCGCGGCCCGCGGCATCCACGTCGACAATCTCGACCTGGTCGTCAACGTCGACCCGCCGACCGACCACAAGGACTACCTGCACCGCGGCGGCCGTACCGCCCGCGCCGGCGAGTCCGGCAGCGTCGTCACGCTGGTGCAGCCCAACCAGCGCCGCGAGATGTCCCGCCTGATGCAGGCCGCGGGCATCACCCCGCAGACCGCCCAGGTCCGCTCGGGCGACGCCGAGCTGAGCCGGATCACCGGCGCGCAGGCGCCGTCCGGTGTTCCCGTCGTCATCTCCTCGCCGGTCCGCGAGCGCCCGGCCCGCAGCGCGTCCTCGCAGCGCGGGCGCCGCAGCGCTCCGGCGCAGGCGCGCCGCCGGTCCTACGGCGGCAGCGGCGCGGGCAGCGCGGCCGGCGGCCGGAGCAGTGGCGACGCCGCGTAGGCAGGGCATGAACGCGTGACGTGCGGGCAGGGAGTGGCTTCGGTCAGTCCCTGCCCGCACTGGCGTGCCGGGCCCAGGCCGGCAGGACGAACCAGCACAGGACGAACCACAGCACCAGACCGCAGACCAGCCACAGCGCGGTGGTGTCGTACAGGACGACGCGCAGGATCAGCAGCAGCGCGGACGCCATCGTGCAGAGCAGCAGCACCAGGCCCACGACGGTCAGGCGGGACGCCCACCTGACCGTCTGCGGCTTGATCCGGCGGCCGGTGACCAGCCGGTGGAGCGACACGGGGCCGACGAGCGCGCCCACCGTCGCCGCGCCGAGCACGACCGTGACGACGTAGATGTCCTTGTCGGTCGGGGACAGCTCGGTGAAACGCGGCTGGAAGACGACGGTCAGCAGGAAACCGAAGAGGATCTGTACGCCGGTCTGGGCGACCCGCAGTTCCTGCAGCAGTTCCGCCCAGAGCCGGTCCGCCCGCTCGTCCTCGGTCTCGTGACGGCCCCGGCGCAGGGTGCCCGGCTGCCCGTCCGCCGTGTCCTCCCCGCCGAATCCGCCGGACCCGCCAGTCCCGCTGGCCCCGGCCGCCCCGTCGGTCATGGCGAGGTCCCGGGCCCGCTCTCCAGTCGCAGCTGGAGCTCCCTCTCCTGGTCGCCGGACGCCGAGCCCTCCTCCTGCACGGCGAACGCCACCTCGAGCTGCTCCCGGACCTGGTCCACCGCGCGATAGCCGCCCTGGAGGGTGACGCTGACGGGGGCCGTCAGACGCGCGGGGGCGGCCTGCTCCTGGATGCCGTGCACGTCGTACGTGGCGCTCCACACCATGGGGCGGCCGTCGACGCCGTTGTGCAGTTCCTCGTCGACCTCGCGGTCGGACGCGAAGGCGGTGCACAGCGCGCCGAAGACGGCGTTGGCGTCCTCCTTCGAGCTGCCCGTCAGTTCCACCAGGACCTGCGTTCCGGAGTGTTCCGTGCTGTTCACTGTGAGGCTTCTTTCTCTCGTCGTCGCCGATCCCCAGGCTCGCCCGCCGGGATCGCGAGCGCGACCGGAGACAGCGAGCAGCGGGTACCCGCTCCCCTGGCCGTAATGCCACCGGACCGCCCGCCCGTGACGGTCCGTGTGCCGCCGCACCCGGGGGGGTACGCGGGTCATGGGGGCCGCCCGGCCCGTCGTGGACCTTGGCGCCCGACCTCGGCGTCACGGACATTGGGGAGAGCACATGACGGTCGCGAAACAGTGCGTTCTTGTCCTGGACTGCGCGGAACCCGAGGTGCTGGCGGAGTTCTACGCCGGCCTGCTCGACGCGGAGGCCCGGACCGGGACCAACCCGGACTTCGTCGAGATCGTGGGCCATCAGGGCGTCTTCATGGCCATCCGCCGCGACCACGGTTACGCGCCGCCCAGCTGGCCGCGCCCGGACGACTCGCAACAGGCCCATCTGCGCATCCTGGTGGAGCGCGGCGACATGGACGAGGCGGAGCGGGAGGCGGTGAGCCTCGGCGCGCGGCCCGTGGACACCAAGGACAACAGCGGACCGCGCGACGAGCGCGTGTACTCCGACCCGGCCGGGCACTCCTTCACACTGGCCCACCGGTTCGCTCCGCGCTGACCCGGCCGGGCGGCGGCGCCCGTGAACGGCCCGCCGCCCCGGTGCGGAGCTCGCGCCCCGGTGTCAGAGCTCGCGCAGGGCCGGCAGCAGCGTCTTCTGCGCCCAGTCGATGAACGGCCGCTGGTGCTCGCCGCCGACCTGCACCAGCGCGACCTCGGTGAAGCCCGCGTCGGCGTACGGGCGTACCGCCTCGACGAACGTCTCGACGTCCGCGCCGCACGGGATGGACTCGGCGACGTCCTCGGGCCGTACGAACGCGGTGGCCCCGGCGAACCCGGCCGGGCCGGGCAGCTCGGAGTTGACCTTCCAGCCGCCGCCGAACCAGCGGAACTGCTCGTGCGCCCGTTTCACCGCCGCGTCCCGGTCGGTGTCGTAGCAGACGGGCAACTGGCCGACGCGCGGCTTTCCGCTGCCGCCGTGGCGGTCGAAGGCGTCCAGGAGTTCGCGCTTGGGTTCGGTGGCGACGACCAGGTCGGCGAGGCGGCCGGCGAGCGCGCAGGACCGTTCACCGGAGACGGCGATGCCGATTGGCGGGAGCGGGTCGGGCAGGTCCCAGAGCCTGGCGTTCTCGACGTCGTAGTGCGTGCCGTGGTGGCTGACGTCGCCGCCGGCGAACAGCGCGCGGATGATCTCCACGGCCTCCTCCAGCATCTCCAGGCGGACGTGGGCGGCGGGCCAGCCCCCGCCGACGACGTGCTCGTTGAGGTTCTCGCCGGAGCCGAGGCCGAGCCGGAACCGGCCCTCGGCCAGCAGCTGCACGGTCGCCGCCTTCTGGGCGACGACGGCCGGGTGGTAGCGGACCGTCGGGCAGGTCACGTACGTCATGAGGGGGATGCGGGAGGTGGCCTGGGCCGCGGCGCCGAGCACGCTCCACGCGTACGGGGCGTGCCCCTGCTCGGCCAGCCACGGGAAGTAGTGGTCCGAGGTCACGGAGAAGTCGAAGCCGGCCCGCTCGGCGGCGACGACGTGGTCGACCAGATCGCGGGGCCCGGCCTGCTCGGTCATCATCGTGTATCCGATTTGCACCATGAACGACGGGTTGCCGCTCGCCGGGCCGTAAAACATCCGCCCCACGGGCCGCTACGGGATGCGGCCCGTATGACCAACGGGGCCCCGCCGCGCACTACGATTTCCGCTCATGAGGGGACGGCGGCGATCCCGCACCGGGCGCACCAGGCGCGTGGGACGTCCCATGGCGCTGCTGAGCGCCGTGGCGACGCTCCTCGCCGCGCTCTTCGTGTGCCTGGGGATGAGTCCGGAGCCCGGGGAGCATCACGGTCCCGGCGCCGGGAGCGTGACCGCCGTGACGGTCGCCCCGACCGCGCCGGACGCGCCCGTGTACGTCTGCCCGTACGACTCCTCGCACTGCGGCGTTCTCCCGCACCTGTCCCCCGCCGTGCTGACGGTGCCTCCGCCGGCCGCGCCGGTGGCCGCCGAGCCGCTGTACTTCGCGCCGCCGGCCACCGCCGGTCCGGCGTGCGGCTGTGGGGCGCCGGCGCGGGCGCCGGGACGCCATGTCCTGCAGGTGATGCGGACGTAGCCGGGCCGCCCGTGCCCGGGGCCTTCCGTATCCACACTCACTTTCAGCAGGCGAAGGACGAGAACCATGGCTTCCAACAAGACCGCCAACGCGTCGCGCAAGGCCCGAATAGAAGAGATGCGCCGCGCCGAGCAGGCCCGCGAGCGCAGAACCCGCTTCCTCGTGATCGGTCTCAGCACGGCCGTCGTGGCCGGACTGGTCGGATTCGGTTCGTACGTCCTCCTCAAGGAGTCGGAGGAGAAGGAGCAGAAGGTCGCCCAGGCCAAGGAGCCGGTGAAGGAGGAGAAGTCCTGGGACGCGAAGAAGCTGGGGCGCGACCACGTCACCAAGGCCGTCTCCTACCCGATGAAGCCGCCGGTGGGCGGTGACCACTCGCAGGTCTGGATGAACTGCGAGGGAGACGTCTACAAGAAGGCGATCCCCGAGGTCAACGCGGTGCACTCGCTGGAGCACGGCGCCGTGTGGGTGACGTACAACGACAAGGCGTCCGCCGGTGACGTCGAGAAGCTCGCCGAGAAGGTCGGCAAGACCCCCTACTCGCTGATGAGCCCGGTCAAGGACCAGGCGGGCGCTCTCATGCTCAGCGCGTGGGGCAAGCAGGTGACCGTGGACAGCGCCACGGACCCGCGGGTCGACCAGTTCTTCACGAAGTACGTGCAGGGGCCGCAGACGCCCGAGCCCGGCGCGGCGTGCACGGGCGGAATGGCTCAGTGATGACGCGTACGTACTGGGCCGCCGTCTGCGCCGTCGTACTCGCGCTGCTGTTCGCCGCGGGGGCCGTCACGGTCGCCGCGGGCAACAACAACGAGCGTCACGACGGGGCGGGCTCCACGGCTTCCCGTACGCCGGGTGAGGACTCCGCGGACGCGGGCTTCGCGCGGGACATGTCGGTGCACCACCAGCAGGCGGTGGAGATGTCGTTCATCGTGCGCGACCGTACGAAGGACGAGGACGTGCGCAGGCTCGCGTACGACATCGCGAACACGCAGGCGAACCAGCGGGGCATGATGCTCGGCTGGCTGGACCTGTGGGAGCTGCCGAAGACCTCGCCGGACGCGCCGATGGCCTGGATGGCCGGCGCCGGCACGGACGGGAGCGGACACGGCGGGCACGGTACGCACGGTTCCGGCGGGGCCCCCGAGGTGCGCGACGGGGCGCTGATGCCCGGCATGGCGACCAGGGCCGACCTGGCGAAGCTGCGCGCGGCGGACGGCGAGCAGGCGGAGATCCTGTACCTGCGGCTGATGACCGCCCACCACAAGGGCGGCGTCACGATGGCCCGGGGCTGCGCCGAGCAGTGCGAAGTCGGCGCGCAGCGGTCCCTGGCGCGGGGCATGGTCGACGCCCAGGCGTCGGAGATCGCGCTGATGGCCGACCTGCTCAAGGAGCGGGGCGCGTCCCTCCGCCCGTGACCTCGCCCGGCCGTCCGGCCGCCAGGACCACCTGGGCCACCGCGTCCGGGCGGTCCAGCATGACCAGGTGGCCGGAGGGTTCGGCGACTTCGAAGCGGGCGCCGAGGGTGCTCGCGAGGCCGCGCTGACGTGCGAGCCAGCGCAGCCCGGCGCGGCTGCCTCTCCCGTCGTACGCCGCCAGGACCGTGACCGGGAGGCCGGCTGGCAGGGGGTGGCGCTCGCGCAGGGCGAGGAGCCCGGCGGCGACGGCGCGGTAGTGCGTGTTCTCCCGGAGCGCTCCGCGCAGGACGCGGGAGGTGCGGTAGCAGCGGCGTACGAGCGGGACGGGGGCCGGGTCGGCCCTGCCGTGACCGCCCCGGCCGCCGCCGCTCGCGTCCGCCCGGCCCGCCCGCACGCCCGCGCGGCGGGCGAGCGGCCCGAACGCCGCCGGTAGGCCGGCGGCGCAGAGCGCCGCGGCGAGCGCCCGTGTCGCGGCGGTGCGCAGGGCGGGGGCCGCGGGCACGCGCGCGTGCTCCTCGACGCTGGAGTCGACGAGCACGACACAGGCCGTCCGGGCCGGATACAGGCGGGCGAACGCCTCGGCGTGGAACCCGGCGAGGGAATGCCCCACCACGGTGACGGGTGTGCCGCGCAGCGGCGGCGGCAGCGCGTCGAGGAGCGCGGCGACGCGGTGCGCCTCGCCCTCGGCGGTGGGCGGCGCGGCGGCGGGGGCGGGGGCGCTCAGGCCGTGACCGGGGCGGTCGAACCGTACGACGGTGCGAAAGGGCGCGAGCAGCGGTACGACGGGGTCCCAGTCGAACCAGCTCATGCCGAGTCCGGCGCTCAGCACGCACACCGGGCCGGCGCCCTCCACGACCACGTGGTGCGCCGCGCCGCCGATGTCGAGGAAACGTCCGGTCGAGGTCACGCGTACACCTTCTCGCGTGCCACCGACCACGCGAGTACGACGAGCCACAGGACCGCGATCAGCACCTGGAGCCGCTGCCCGGCCCCCAGCAGCCAGGTGCCGTGGCCGGCCTCGAAGGCGGCGATCGAGGACAGGGTCCAGACGGTGGCCGCCACTTCGGCCGCCGCGAGAACCGGTCCGAAACGGGCGAGGGGCGAGGGGCGGCCGCGGCGGCGGGCCGCGACGGTGAGCGCGACGACGCCGACGACCGCCGCCGTCGAGGCGACGCTGCTGCTCCAGGTGTGGGCCGCGTGGGTGAGCGGGACGAGACCGGCCGCCTCGCGGGCCGCGCACGCCGCGTCCGCGGTCGTCGCGCAGCTCATCGGCAGCCGGGAGTCGGCCGCGGTGGCGGCGCCGAAGAGGGCGAGGGCCGCCCAGCCGGTGACGTCCCACCGGGTGCGCGGCCGGTACCCGGCGAGGGCCAGGAGCGCGCCGGCGAGGATCAGGAGGCCCGCGACGAGGTCGGTGGACCGGAAGAGGCCGCCGAACGGCTGGTCGGACGCGGCCAGTTCGCTGACGTACGTGCGCAGCGGGTCGAGGCCGGTCGCGAGGACGGCTTCGAGCACCCAGGCGCTGTACGCGGCGGCGCCGAGCACGAGGAGGACGGCGGCGGGCCGCGTACGGCGGAGGAACGCAATCGGCATAGTGGGATGAACGCTACTTCGGAATGTCGTACGGACGGCACGACGACGGCCGGCCGGATACGGGTGGAGCCCGGCCCGCACGCGATGGAGTGCGAGGACACCCTCCGGACCGGCCGTGAGCCGTACCGTCCGGCGCCGGTCCGGGCGGAACTTCGCTGCCTCCCAGGACATAGCGTCAGACAGACGATTAGACTGGGCGCGTGCCTCAACTACGCCTCGCCCTCAATCAGATCGACTCGACCGTCGGCGATCTGGCCGGCAACGCCGCGTCCATCGTCCACTGGACCCGGCACGCCGTCGGCCAGGGCGCCCACCTGGTGGCGTTCCCCGAGATGGCGCTCACCGGTTATCCCGTCGAGGACCTCGCGCTGCGGTCGTCGTTCGTGGAGGCCTCGCGCGACGCCGTGCGCGCGCTCGCGGCGCGCCTCGCCGAGGAGGGCCTCGGAGAGGTCCCGGTCGTCGTCGGCTACCTCGACCGCTGCGAGAAGGCCCAGCCGCGCTACGGCCAGCCCGCCGGGTCCCCGCAGAACGCCGCCGCCGTACTGCACCGGGGCGAGGTCGTGCTGTCCTTCGCCAAGCACCACCTGCCGAACTACGGCGTCTTCGACGAGTTCCGGTACTTCGTGCCGGGCGACTCGCTGCCCGTCGTCCGGGTGCACGGCGTCGACATCGCCCTGGCCATCTGCGAGGACCTGTGGCAGGACGGCGGCCGCGTGCCGGCCACCCGGTCCGCCGGGGCGGGGCTGCTGGTGTCCGTCAACGCGTCGCCGTACGAGGTCCACAAGGACGACAGCAGGCTCGAACTGGTGCGCAAGCGCGCCCAGGAGGCGGGCTGCACGACGGCGTACGTCGCGATGATCGGCGGCCAGGACGAACTCGTCTACGACGGCGACTCGATCGTCTGCGACAAGAACGGCGAAGTCCTGGCCCGGGCTCCCCAGTTCGCGGAGGGCAGCATGCTGCTCGACCTGGACCTGCCGGCGGCGCTGCCGGCCGGGGAAGCGCCGACCGGAGTCGTCGACGACGGGCTGCACATCGACCGGGTGATCCTCTCCGAGGAGCCGCCGGCGGCGTACGAGCCGGAACTGACGGGCGGTTACGCCGAGCGTTTGGAGGACGAGGAGGAGGTGTACTCGGCGCTGGTCGTGGGCCTGCGCGCGTACGCCGCCAAGAACGGTTTCAGCACGGTCCTGGTCGGTCTCTCCGGGGGCATCGACTCGGCGCTCGTGGCGGCGATCGCGTGCGACGCGCTGGGGGCGCGCAACGTGTACGGCGTGTCCATGCCGTCGAAGTACTCCTCGGACCATTCCAGGGGCGACGCGGCGGAGCTGGCCCGGCGTACCGGGCTGAACTACCGGACGGTCGCGATCGAGCCGATGTTCGACGCGTACATGGACGCGCTCGGACTCACCGGCCTGGCCGAGGAGAACCTCCAGTCGCGGCTGCGCGGCACGACGCTGATGGCCATCTCCAACCAGGAGGGCCAGATCGTACTGGCGCCGGGCAACAAGTCCGAGCTGGCGGTGGGCTATTCGACGCTGTACGGCGACTCGGTGGGCGCGTACGGGCCGATCAAGGACGTGTACAAGACGTGGGTCTTCGCGCTCGCGCGGTGGCGGAACAAGGCGGCTCAGGAGCGCGGCCAGACCCCGCCGATCCCGGAGAACTCGATCTCCAAGCCGCCGAGCGCGGAGCTGCGGCCGGGGCAGGTGGACACCGACTCGCTGCCGGACTACGAGGTCCTGGACCGGATCCTGGAGCTGTACGTCGACAGGGACCAGGGCATGGAGGCGATCGTGGCCGCCGGTTTCGACCGGGCGCTGGTCGCCAGGACGCTGCGGATGGTGGACGCGGCGGAGTACAAGCGCCGGCAGTACCCGCCGGGCACGAAGATCTCCGCGAAGGGCTTCGGCAAGGACCGCCGGCTGCCGGTCACGAACCGGTGGCGCGAGATCGTCTGAGGCGGGTGGGGACCGGGTCGCCCGGACCGGGTCCGACGGCCGGCGGGTGATCCGGCCTCCTGCGGGCGATCCGGCGGGCGTGGTGAGGCGGCCGCCGGACCCGTCAGGCCACCGGGTCGCGGGCCGGTTCGCGGGCCGTCGCGGCGGAGGCGACCACCCGGGAGCGGGACTCCGGCGGGGTGCGGTCGAGCAGGCCCGCCGTGACCGCGATGGCGAGGCCCGCCACGGCCAGCACCGCCCCGACCAGCGTGGGGCTCATCCAGCCCCAGCCCGCCGCGATCGCCATGCCGCCGAGCCAGGCACCGCCCGCGTTCGCGAGGTTGAACGCGGAGTGGTTGGAGGCGGACGCCAGGGTCGGCGCGTCCTTGGCCTTGTTCATGACCAGCATCTGGAGCGGTGTCGTGGTCATGAAGCCGACCGCGCCCAGCACCACCACGGTGACCAGCGCCGCCCACCGCACGTGCGCCGTGTAGTCGAAGGCCAGCAGCACCAGCGCGAGCGCGCCCAGTGAGCCGTAGAGCGTAGGGCGCAGGGCGCGGTCGGTCAGGGGACCCGCCGCCAGCGCGCCCAGGGTCATGCCGATGCCGAAGAGAGCGAGGACGACCGTCACCGAGGACTCGCCGAAGCCCATGACCTCGGTCGTCATCGAGGCCAGGTAGGAGTACACCGCGAAGACGCCGGCGAAGCCGAAGACGGCGGTGAGCAGGCCGAGCAGGACCTGACGGTTGCCGAGGGTGCGCAGTTCGCGGCGTACGCTCTGGCGCCCGTCCAGCGCGACGTCCGGCACCAGGCGGGCCAGGGCCGCCATCGCGACCAGTCCGATCGCCGCCACCACCAGGAACGTCGCCCGCCAGCCGAGGTGCTGGCCGAGCAGCGTGGCCGCCGGAACGCCGACGATGTTGGCGACCGTGAGGCCGAGGAACATCGTCGCGACGGCCCGCGCCTGCCGCCCGTCCGCGACCAGCCGCGCCGCGACCACCGCGCCGACGCCGAAGAAGGCCCCGTGCGGCAGCCCGGCGAGCACCCGCCCCGCCACCAGCCAGCCGAATCCGGGGGCCAGGGCGGAGGCCAGGTTGCCGACCGTGAAGAGGGCCATCAGCAGCAGGAGCATGCGCTTGCGCGGGATGCGGGAGCCGAGCGCGGTGAGCAGCGGGGCGCCGACGACCACGCCGATCGCGTACGCCGACACGAGGTGGCCGGCGGTGGGCACCGAGGTGCCCAGGTCGTCCGCGACATTGGGCAGCAGGCCCATCATCACGAACTCGGTGGTGCCGATACCGAAGGCGCTGACGGCGAGGGCGAGCAGGGCTACGGGCCGGGGCGGCCTGGGCATGGAGGAGACCTTTTCAGAGCGGGGGCGCGGGCGAGTACGTTCCCGTACTGAACAAAGTCTCTCAGGTGAAATGCTCCGCGGTGTGAACGCGGGGTTGCGGGCGGGCGCGGTGTCAGATCTCGACCCGGGCCGCGATCGGCAGATGGTCGCTGCCCGTCTCCGGCAGGGCCCACGACGACACCGGTGTGATCCCCTTCACCATGATCTGGTCGATCCGCGCCATGGGGAACGACGCCGGCCAGCTGAAGCCGAAGCCGTCGCCCGCCGCGCCCTGCGTGGACCGCATCTGCGAGGTCACGGCGTTCAGGGCGCGGTCGTTCATGGTGCCGTTGAGGTCGCCGAGGAGGACGACCTTGCCGACGGGCTCGCGGGCGATCGCCTCACCCAGCGCGTCCGCGCTGTCGTCACGCTGCCCGGCCGTGAAGCCGGCGTCGACCTTGACCCGTACCGACGGCAGGTGGGCGACGTACACGGCCACGTCGCCGACCGGGGTCGCGACCGTGGAGCGCATCGCGCGGGTCCAGCCCATCTTGATGTCGACGGGCCCGGTGCCGGTCATGGGGTACTTGCTCCACAGGCCCACCGTGCCCTGCACCGAGTGGTACTTGTAGGTCCCGGACAGGGCGTTCTCGTACGACGGGACCTCGCTGGCCTTCAGCTCCTGGAGCGCCACCACGTCCGCGCCGGAATCGGCGAGTTCGCGGGCCGTCCCCCGCGGGTCGGCGTTGTCGGCCTTCACGTTGTGGGTGGCGACCGTGAGATTGCCGCCGGGGCCCGCCTTGTCGGTGAGCAGGCCGCCGAAGAGATTCAGCCAGACCACGGCCGGCAGCACCAGGGCGAGGAGCGCGGTCGCCGAGCGGCGCAGGAGAGCGGCGGCCAGCAGCAGCGGGACGCCGAGGCCCAGCCAGGGGAGGAAGGTCTCCGTGAGGCTGCCGAGGTTGCCGATCGCGTTGGGGATCTGCGCGTGGAAGATCATCAGGAGGGTGAGCAGCACCGCGCACAGCGCGAGGAGGATGCCGCGCCGCCAGATGCCCCGGTCGTGACGGAGGTCGCCGAGGCGGCGCAGGAGGCGGGATCCGGGACGCTCGGGTCCTGAGCTGCCGTTTCCTGTGTCCGTCATGTACGCCTGCGCCATTCCGCTGCCCTCACTGACTGCCTTGCCCTGCACACCGCCCACTCCCCGTCCGACCCTAGGGGATGGGCGCTGTCTTTCCGGGCCGCCGTGACACGACGGCCGTACTGCCACCAGGACGACACGGCGGCGCGAGGGGTTCCGGTTCGGGCGCGTCGGAGGAACGCTGTGACGAAACGCGCACAAACCAGCCAGTGCGTGCGGACCGCCACACGCCCCCACTTCCCGTGAGCGCCACCGGGATGCCACCATGGACGTGGTCCGGGGACGCCGTCAGGGCGCCTCGAGATTTCGAAGGAGCCGTTGGTCATGACGCTTCAGGCTGCCCACACGACATCCGCCGACAGCAGCAAGGCGCTGTACGGCGGCAAGGGCACTCGCCGCATCACCGTCCACGACATCGCCGCCGCCAAGGAGCGCGGTGAGAAGTGGCCCATGCTCACCGCGTACGACGCGATGACCGCCTCCGTCTTCGACGAGGCCGGCATCCCGGTCATCCTCGTCGGCGACTCCATGGGCAACTGCCATCTCGGCTACGAGACCACCGTGCCCGTCACGATGGACGAGATGACCCTGCTGTCCGCCGCTGTCGTACGGGGCACCAGGCGGGCCCTGGTCGTCGGGGACCTGCCCTTCGGCTCGTACCAGGAGGGCCCGGTACAGGCCCTGCGCAACGCGACCCGGCTGATCAAGGACGCCGGGGTGGGCGCGGTGAAGCTGGAGGGCGGCGAGCGCTCGCACGCCCAGACGGAACTGCTGGTGAAGGCCGGCATCCCGGTCATGTCGCACCTCGGCCTGACCCCGCAGTCCGTGAACACCATGGGGTACCGGGTCCAGGGCCGCAGTGACGAGGCCGCGCACCAGCTGCTGCGGGACGCGAAGGCGGCGCAGGACGCGGGCGCCTTCGCGGTCGTGCTGGAACTCGTACCGGCCGAGCTGGCCGCCGAGGTGACGCGCTCGCTGCACATCCCGACCATCGGCATCGGCGCCGGGCCGGACACGGACGCGCAGGTCCTCGTCTGGACCGACATGGCGGGTCTGACGGGCGGCAAGGTGCCGCGCTTCACCAAGCAGTACGCGAACCTGCGGCAGACCCTCGGGGACGCGGCGAAGGCGTTCGCCGGCGATGTCGTCGGCGGAACGTTCCCGCAGGAGGAGCACACCTTCCACTAGGACTCATCGAGCCACTGCCGCACCACAGACAGCCCGCCGACATCCCCCATCGGCGGGCTGTCGGCGTGTGCGGCGTCCGCCTGCCTCGCCGGTGTCTGTCGGCGGGCTGTCGGCAGGCTGTCAGCGGGTTGTCAGTGGCGGCTGCTCTCATAGCGGCATGACGCGATTCGACAAGAGCCCCACCGGCGGCGCGGCCAACGCCGTCGAGGTAAGGGGACTGGTCAAGCACTACGGCGAGACCAAGGCACTGGACGGCGTGGACCTGGACGTCCGGGAAGGCACCGTGCTCGGTGTCCTCGGACCCAACGGCGCCGGCAAGACCACCCTCGTACGCTGCCTGTCCACCCTGGTCCAGCCGGACGCCGGCACGGCCGTGGTGGCCGGGTACGACGTGGTGAAGCAGCCCCGGCAGCTCCGCCGCACCATAGGCCTGACCGGGCAGTACGCCTCGGTCGACGAGAAGCTCGCCGGCTGGGAGAACCTCTACATGATCGGGCGGCTGCTCGATCTGTCCCGCAAGGACGCGCGCCGGCGCGCCGACGAGCTGCTGGAGCGGTTCTCGCTCACCGAGGCCGCGAAGAAGCCGGTGACGCAGTACTCCGGCGGCATGCGGCGGCGCCTCGACCTGGCGGCGTCCATGATCGGGCAGCCCGCCGTGCTCTACCTGGACGAGCCGACGACCGGACTCGACCCCCGTACCCGCAACGAGGTGTGGGACGAGGTGAAGCGGATGGTGGGCGAGGGGGTCACCGTCCTGCTCACCACCCAGTACATGGAGGAGGCCGAGCAGCTCGCGAGCGAGCTGACGGTCATCGACCGCGGCCGCGTCATCGCGGGCGGCAAGGTCGACGAGCTCAAGGCGAAGGTCGGCGGCCGCACCCTGGAGGTCCGCCCGACCGACCCGGCGCTCCTGCCCGACATGGCGCGGGCGCTGGACGAGGCGGGGCTCGACGGCATCGCCGGCTCGAAGGTCGACGCGGGCGAGGGCCTGCTGTACGTACCGATCCTCAGCGACGAGCAACTGACCGCGGTGGTCGGTCTGCTGGGCGCGCGCGGCTTCGGCATCGCGCACATCGGAACCCATCTGCCCAGCCTGGACGAGGTGTTCCTGGCCATCACGGGCGAGAAGACGAGCGACGCGGCGGCCGAGTCCACCGCGTCCGGCGAATCCACGGCGCCCACCGGGCCCACCGCGTCCGTCGCGGACGACAAGCACGAGGAGGTCGCGGCATGAGCGCGGCGACAGTGACCCCACCGGCGCCGGCGCCCACCGCCGTGAAGGCGCGCGACGGCGAGGGGCGGATCGGCCTGCGCGCCAATCTGCGGCACATCGGCGCGCTCGCCCGCCGCAACACCCTGCAGATCAAGCAGGATCCGCAGTCGATGTTCGACGTACTGCTGATGCCGATCGTCTTCACCCTGCTCTTCGTCTTCGTCTTCGGCGGCGCGGTCGCGGGCAACGGCAACCAGGACGAGTACGTCAGCTACCTGGTCCCCGGTCTGATGGCGATGATGGGGCTGAACGTCTCCATGGCCGTCGGCACCGGCATCAACGAGGACTTCCAGAAGGGGGTGATGGACCGGTTCCGCACGATGCCGATCGCCCGGTCCTCCGTCCTCATAGCGAAGATCGTCGTCGAGGTCGGCCGGATGATGGTCGCCTTCGCGATCCTGCTGGCCGTGGGCTTCATGCTGGGCATGTCCGTCGAGACGTCGCCGCTGCACGTGCTGGGGGCCGTCGGCCTCTCGCTCCTGTTCGGCGCCTCCCTGATGTGGATCTTCATCCTGATCGGCCTGTCCGTGAAGACGGCGCAGGCCGTGCAGGGGATGGCGATGCTCGTGCTGATGCCGCTCCAGTTCGGGTCCTCGATCTTCACCCCGCCGTCGACGATGCCGGGCTGGCTGCGGACCTTCACCGACTACAACCCGCTGTCGAGCCTCGCGGACGCGGCGCGCGGGCTGTTCATCGGCGGTCCGGTCGCCCGCGACGTGTGGATGGTCGTGGCGTGGGCCGTGGCCATCACGGTGGTGACGGCGCCGCTCGCCATCTCGAAGTTCCGCAAGAAGACCTGACGTTCGCGCACCGGCCGCGTCAGCGGTCGACGAGGGCGGCGGCCTGCTCCAGCGTGAGGCCGCCGCCCTCGGCGTACGCCGCCTCGTACGCGGCGTCGCCCAGCTCGGCGCGGGCCGCCGCCTCGGCGTCCGCCGCCGACTCCCGCTCCTGCGTGGTGGCGAAGTGGCCGCGCGGCAGCAGCGCCCCGTAGCCGCCGAGCAGCCGGGCGGCGTCCCGGGCCAGGTCGGGGCCGCCCAGGCCCGCCAGAGCGCGGGCCGCCGTCATCAGGTGGACGGCGGGCATCTGCGGGGCGACCATCCGCGCCAGCGGCTCGCGGGCGCACTCCAGGGCGCGGCGGGCCCGGCTGAGCGCCTCGTCGTACCGGCCGTCGAGGTTGTCCATCCAGGCGAGGAGGCCGATGACGAAGCCCTCGAAGATGGCGAGGTTGGACCGGTTGAAGGAGCGGCGCATCGCGTCCAGGTGCTCCCGCCCCTCGTCGGTACGCCCGGTGCGGGCCAGCCACATCGCGAGGAACATGCGGGCGGGAGGCTCCGACTCATGGCCCTGCTCGACCTTGGCGAGGATGTCGCGCAGCATCGCCTCGGCCTCGTCGCCGTCGCCCGTCTCCACCAGTACGCCCGCGAGCCGGGCCCGCAGCAGCGACACCTGGGTCTGCGCGCCGAGCAGGTCCGCGTGGCCGATCGCCGCGCGGTAGTCGTCGGCCGCGAGGGCGAACTCGCCCTTGCGCTCGCGCGACTCGGCACGCGCGGCGAGGGCCTCGGCCTCGCCCCACACGTCGCCGAGCCGGGTGAAGATCTCCAGGCTCTCGTCGGCGTCGCGGCTCGCGTCGCCCGCCCACTCGCTGCGGTTGGCCAGCAGGTTGGCCCGCAGCTGGAGGGCCATGGCGAGCTCCCAGACGTAGCCGAACTCCCGGCAGGCTTCGACCGTCTTGTTGACCACCTCGTAGAGCTGCCCCGGGCTGCCGGTCAGCATGACCGCGAAGAACCAGAGCGTCCCCGGCACGCGGCACGTCTGCGGCAGGCCGGGGCGGTAGACCTCGACGACACTGCGCAGCCATGCCGTCGCCTCGTCGGTGGTCCACTGGTCGAGCTCGTGGTTCATGCTGGCCAGGTGGATGAGCCAGGCGCCCCGCCTGGCCTCCAGCAGCTGTTCGGGGGCCATGGGCGGCGGCGCGTCCGTGCACCGCTCGTGCAGGGCGGGAGCGGGGGTCGCCGGTGGGGCGAACGGATCGGGGCCGAGCTCGGCCGCGGCGCGGGACCAGTGGCGGGCGTCGGCCCGCAGGCCGCGGATCGTCCAGAACCAGGCGAGCGAGTGGACGAGGCAGAGCGCCTCGTGCTCGTCGCGGGCGGCGACGGCACGGCGCAGCGCGGTGCGCAGGTTCTCGTACTCGACCTCAAGGCGGCTGAAGCAGGCGAGCTGTTCGCGGCCGCGCAGCAGGGGTTCGGCGCGGCGGGCGAGCTCGCGGAAGTGGACGAGGTGGCGGCGCTCGGCGGCGGCCCGGTCGCCCGCCTCGTCGAGGCGTTCGGCGGCGTACTCGGCCACGGTCTCCAGGAGGCGGTAGCGCATGGTGCCGTCGCCCGACGGGGCCGCCACCACCAGCGACTTGTCGACCAGCGAGCCGAGCAGGTCCAGCGCGTCGGGGCCGGTCACCGCTTCGGCGGCGGCCAGGTCGCAGCCGCCGGCGAACACCGACAGGGCGCGCAGGGCCGCCCGCTCCCCCTCGTCCAGCAGGTCCCACGACCAGTCGACGACCGCCCGCAGCGTCTGCTGCCTCGGCAGCACGGTGCGGCTTCCGCCGGTCAGCAGCCGGAACCGGTCGTCGAGGCGGTCGGCGATCTGGCGCGGGGTGAGCATCCGCAGGCGGGCGGCGGCCAGTTCGATGGCGAGCGGCAGCCCGTCCAGGCGGCGGCAGATCTCGGTGGCGGCTTCCGGGTCGTCGTCGGGACGGAAGCCGGGCCTCGCGGCCGCGCCGCGTTCGGCGAGGAGGCGCAGGGCCATGGGGTCGGGCAGGGGTTCCACGGGCCGGACGACCTCGCCGGGCACGCCGAGCGGTTCCCGGCTGGTGGCCAGTACGGTCACACCGGGGCAGCGGGCCAGCAGTTCCTCGGTGAGGCGGGCGGCGGCGTCGATCACGTGCTCGCAGTTGTCGAGCAGGATCAGCATCCGGCGGCGTGCGCAGTGCTCCACGAGGCGTACGAGCGGATCGCCGCCGTGCCGGTCGGCGGCCCGCAGCTCCTCGGCCCCCGCACCGCGCAGCACGGTCTCGCGCGCGCCGAGCGCGACCAGGACGGCCTCGGGCACGGTGCCGGGGTCGTCGACAGGGGCGAGTTCCGCGAGCCACGTGCCGTCCCGCCAGGCCCCGTCGGCCGCTTCCGCCGCCTCCTGCGACAGCCGCGTCTTGCCGGCGCCGCCGGGCCCCAGCAGGGTGACGAGGCGGGCGCGGGAGAGGTCGGCGGTGATGGCCGCGATGTCGCTCTCGCGGCCCACGAACGACGTCAGGCGGGCGCGCAGATTCCCGTGCGGCAGAGGTCGTTCGGGCACGGGCACGGGCGTGCAGGGGGCGGCGTCGTCGGCCGTGTGCCGGTCGGTGCGGCGGTCCGCGTCGGGGTCGGTGGCGCGCCGGGGCCTCTCCTCGGGCGTCGGGCCTCCGGCCAGGTCGGCCGGTTCGCGGTCGCCGCGTTCGGCGCCCTGCGGGGAGCGCCCCGGCCCCTCCCGTGCCGGCCCCCCGGGGGGCGAGGCGGCGGACGGAGCCAGTAGTTCCGCGTGCAGGGCGCGCAGTTCCGGGGACGGGTCCGTGCCCAGGCGGGCCGCCAGGTCGCGGCGGAGTCCGTCGTACTCCGCCAGCGCCTGCGCCGTACGGCCCGTGTCGCGCAGGGCGCGCAACCGCAGGCTCTGCAGTTGTTCGTCGATCGGGTGGTCGTCGCACAGCGCGGCGAGCTCCGGCAGCGCCTCCTCCGGCCGGCCCAGGGCGAGCAGGGCCCCCAGGCGGGTGCGGCGGGCCGCGAGGCGGCGGGTCTGCCAGTGGGCGGCCCGCGCCGTACGGTCGGGGAGGCCCGCCAGGGCCGGGCCGTGCCACAGCTCCAGCGCCTCGCCGAGCAGCTCCGCCGCCTTGCCCGGATGGCCCGTGTCCAGGGCGCGCGTGCCTTCCCGTGCCAGGCGCTCGAAGCGGTACAGGTCCACCGCCTCCGGGTCGGCGCGGAGCCGGTAGCCCCCGTCGGCCGAAGCGATCGCGCCGTGCCCGAGGGCCCGGCGCAGGCGGCCGACCAGGGCCTGGAGCGCGCCGCTCGCGTCGGCGGGCGGCTCCCCGTCCCAGACCTCGTCGGTGAGGACGCCGGTGGTGACCGTGCGCCCCGGCCGCAGCGCGAGCGCCGTCAGCAGGGCGCGCAGGCGCGCTCCGCCGACGGCGACGGGCGTTCCGTCGTCGCGGAGTGCTTGGGTGGGGCCGAGGATGCGATAGCGCACGGATCTATTGTCCGGGACGTACGGACGCCGGCTCGCCGGGCGTCTCCAGCTCGACCAGGACGCCCGTCTCCTGGTGCAGGTGGCCGCGGCCGTCCCGGTCCGGCCGCGTCTCGTCCCTGAACCCCTTGGGGCACGTCACGACCGGCCGCAGCCACCGCTCCCCCGCCACCGGCTCGTACGCGCGCGACCCGGCGTGCGTCTCGGCGTACCCCTCGACGACGACCTGGATGGACCGGACCGTGCCGACGGTCGCGGGCACGTCGTGCGGTCCCGGCCCGTGCGTCTCGACGCAGAGGAGTCCGGCGACCGGCGCGCCGCCCGCCACCGGCGCCAGCTCGCTGAAGCTGTCCTGCCAGGTCGCCGGGGAGGTCAAGTCCTCCGGCCGGTGCAGCGACAGTTGCCACCGCACCTCGTCACCCACCGAGAACGGTTCGCCGCAGCATTCCATCTGCCAGCCGTCGTACATGATTCGCCAGAGCGCCATGCGTGCAGCTTCGCCGGAACCACCGGGGCCGCGCGAGACGTTTTCACAGTCCCGCCGGGTAGGTAGTCCAGTTGTCCGGCCTGCTCCCACCCCTCTGGAGACCGTTCATGACCACCGCCCCCACCCGTCGCGACCGGCGGATCAGTCCCGTCTTCCTCGGGATCGCCGCCGTCATGGCGGTCTCCGGCTGGGCGGTGTGGACGGAGTTCTCGGCGAGCACGGGTTTCGCCGTCTTCCTCTTCGTGACGTCCGCGTGGGTCGTCTCGCTGTGTCTGCACGAGTACGCGCACGCCCGCACCGCACTGCACGGCGGCGACATCTCCGTCGGCGCGCGGGGCTATCTGACCCTCAACCCCCTCAAGTACACCCACCCCTTGCTCAGCATCGTGCTGCCGGTGCTCTTCGTGGTCATGGGCGGCATCGGTCTGCCGGGCGGCGCGGTCTACATCGAGCGGGGCCGCGTCCGGGGCCGCTGGAGGCACAGCCTCATCTCGGCGGCGGGGCCGCTGACGAACGTGCTGTTCGCGGTCGTGTGCACCGCGCCGTTCTGGCTGAACGCGACGGACGGCGTTCCGGACCCGTTCCTGTACGCGCTCGGCTTCCTCGCGCTGCTCCAGGTCACGGCCGCGATCTTGAACTTCCTGCCGGTGCCCGGTCTGGACGGATACGGCGTGATCGAGCCCTGGCTCTCGTACAAGGTCCGCCGCCAGGTCGAGCCGCTCGCGCCGTTCGGGCTGCTGCTGGTCTTCGCCCTGCTGTGGATTCCCGAGGTCGGGGACGTCTTCTTCGACGCGGTCGACGCCGTGCTGCGGGGGCTCGGGGTCGACGACTGGCGGACGGGCCTGGAGTACTACCGGTTCTGGGACGGCGACCCGGACCCCGCGCGGGTCAGCCCGTGACGGAGGAGGTCCGCCGGCCGGTCCTGGCCCTGCACACGTAGTACCAGGCCATGTTCGACGCGACGCCCGCCAGCAGGATCCAGACGATGCCGAGCCAGCTGCCCTGGACGAAGGACACCACCGCGGCGGCCACGGCGAGGAGGCAGACGAGGAGGGCGTACAGAGCGAGGCGGGGCATGGGGGGCGGCTCCTGTCCGGGGGCGGAAAGCTTCCCGTCCAGTGTCCACCATGCCCCGACTTCAGCTGTACGCGGCTCCTGTACGCCGCCGTACCGGGGGCCGCCGCTACACGTCGGTGAGGCGCAGGCCCGCGTGCGCCTTGTAGCGGCGGTTCGCCGAGATCAGGTTGGCGACCAGGGACTCCACCTGGTGGGCGTTGCGCAGCCGTCCCGCGAACACGCCGCGCATGCCGGGGATGCGGGCGGCGAGGGCCTGCACGAGGTCGGTGTCGGCGCGGGTCTCGCCCAGCACCATCACATCGGTGTCGATCTCCTCGACCGTCTCGTCCTGCAGGAGCACGGCCGACAGGTGGTGGAACGCGGCGGTGACCCGCGAGTCCGGCAGCAGGGCGGCGGCCTGCTCGGCGGCGCTGCCCTCCTCCGGCTTCAGGGCGTACGCGCCCTTCTTGTCGAAGCCGAGCGGGTTCACGCAGTCGACGACGAGCTTGCCGCGCAGCTCCTCGCGCAGCGCTTCGAGGGTCTTGGCGTGGCCGTCCCACGGCACAGCGACGATCACGATGTCGCTGCGGCGCGCGCACTCCGCGTTGTCCGCGCCCTCCACGCCGTGGCCCAGCTCGTCGGCGGCGCTCCGCGCGCGCTCGGCGGCGCGGGAGCCGATGATCACCTTCTGGCCGGCCCTGGCCAGCCGGTAAGCGAGCCCGCGCCCCTGGTCGCCCGTCCCGCCGAGCACGCCGACGACGAGGCCGGAGATGTCGGGGAGGTCCCAGGGGTCCTTGGCTGCGGGCTTCTGTGCGCCGGTGCCGGCGCCGCTGCTGTCGGTCGAAGTCATGAACCGACCCTACTTGCAGGTAGCACGCTCGTACGGGTGAGGCGGAGGCATTCGTCCGCACCCGGGCGCCCGGGTGCGGAAGGATGCCGCCGCATGGATGCCGTGCGTGTCGCCCTGCTGCGTGAGGTCCTCGACGGGACGCAGTGGCTGCCGGCCGCCCGCCGGTTCGCCGGGGCGCTGCGGTCCTCCGTCGTGCCGCAGGGCGGGGGGCTGCTGCTGGTGGGGACCGAGGTGTACGAGCCGTGGCACCTGGCGGCGCACCTCGTCGACGAGGCGGCGTGGTCCGGGCTCCCGGAGCTGAACCCCACGCTCGTACGCCACCGGGTGGCGCCCGGGGAGCCGGCGCACCTGTCGGTGGGCCTCGGCCGGATCGAGGCGGCCGGCCGGGGCGAGACGCTGCTCGTCGTGGCGCCCCAGCGGCCGGGGGCGGGGCTCCTGGAGCGGGTGCACGACGCGCGGCGGGCCGGGGCGACCGTGCTGTCGCTGGACGGTGGTGACCGGGAGGTCCGGGGGCTGGCGCACGAGGCGCTGTCCGTGCCGGCCGGCGGGGAGGTGGATCTCGACACGGTGCAGCACCTGGTGAGCGCGGCGGCGGGCGAGAACAGCGTCCCGGCGCCGCGGGGGCGGCGTCGGCTGCGCGACCGCCTCGCCCACCTGGCTGCCCAGCTGACGGCCCCGCCGCCGGGCCGGTGGTAGGCGGGGCGGGCTGCCCACGGCTGCCGGGCGGCGGGGGCGCCACGCGGGCCGGGCAGCCGGCCCACGGCCCGTAAATCGGTTGTCCGGGCGGCCGGCGTCGCGGACCATGGTCGGTCGTGACTTCCAAGCTCGCGGCGATACTGCCGGACCTCGCTCCGTGGCGCGGCTCGCGCGACTTCCGCCTGCTGTTCGTGCAGGGGCTCGTCACCTACTTCGGCAGCTTCATGGCCATGATCGCGCTGCCGCTGCAGATCAAGCACCTCACCGGCTCCCCGCTCGCCGTCGGCGCGATGGGCGCCGTCGAGCTGGTGCCGCTGGTCGTGTTCGGGCTGTACGGCGGCGCGCTGGCCGACTCCGCCGACCGGCGCAAGGTCATCGCGCTGACCGAGGCCGGCCTCGGGGTGCTGGCCGTGCTGCTGCTCGTCAACGCGCTGCTGCCCCAGCCGCTGCTGTGGCCGCTGTACGTCGTCGCCGCCGGCGTCTCCGCGCTCGCCGGCCTCCAGCGCCCCGCACTGGACTCTCTGATGGCGCGCATCGTGCCGCACGACCAGCTCACCGCCGCCGCCGCGCTCAACTCGCTGCGCTGGCAGACCGGCGCCATCGCCGGCCCCGCGGTCGCGGGCGTGGTCGTGGCCTACGCCGGGCACGCGACGGCGTACGGCGTCACCGCCGTCGGGTTCGCGGTGTCCGTGGCGCTGTGCACGCGCCTCAACGCCGCACCGGCGTCCGAGAACGCCCCGAAGCCGTCCCTGCGGGGCATCGCGGAAGGCGCGCGCTACGCGTGGAGCCGGCCCGTGCTGCTGGGCACGTACGCCGTCGACATGGCCGCGATGTTCTTCGCTTTCCCCAACGCGGTCTTCCCGTTCCTCGCGGACGACCTCGACGCCGAATGGGCCCTCGGGCTGATGTACGCCGCCGGGTCCGTCGGGTCGGTCGTCGTCGGCCTGACCAGCGGCTGGGCCTCGCGCGTGCGGCGGCACGGGCAGCTCGTCGTGTACGGCGCGGCCGGCTGGGGGCTCGCGATCGCCGCCGCCGGGTGGTTCGGCAGTGTGTGGGCCGTGCTGGTGTGCCTGGCGTTCGCGGGCGCCGGCGACATGCTCAGCGGGCTCGGGCGGTCGACCATCTGGAACCAGACGATCCCCGAGGAGCTGCGCGGCCGGCTCGCGGGCATCGAGGTGCTGTCGTACAGCGTCGGTCCGCAGCTCGGTCAGGTGCGGGCCGGGGCTCTGGCGGGCTGGTCCGGGACCCGGCCGGCGATCTGGAGCGGCGGCCTGGCGTGCGTCGTCTCGGTCGGCCTGCTGGCCGCAGCGCTGCCGAAGCTCATGACGTACGACGCCGACACGGACGCGGACGCCCAGCGCCGCCGGGCCCGGCAGGGCGCGGCGGCGGCTGAACCGGTGGGGTGAGCCGGGGCCCGCTCAGGCGCCTTCCTCACCGGGCCGCGCGTCGTCCTTGCCCTTGTCGTGCCACTTCGGGTCCGTCTCCCATTCGAGGTTGCGCTCGGCCGCGGTCTCCATCGCGTGCTGCGCCTGCTGGCGGGTCGTGTAGGGGCCGAACCGGTCCTTGGCGGGGCACTCCGGTCCCTCTTCGACCTTCTTGTGTTCCAGGCAGTAGAACCATTCGCCCGGCTTTCCGGCGGTGCGCTTCTTGAACAGGGCCATCGTCGGCTCCTTCCTCTGTCGCCATGCTGCCCGATGGCGGCTGGATACACTCGCTTGCATGTCTGGCCAGTCGCTGCTCGTACCAGGGGAGCTCTCTCCCGCCCGTTCCGTTCCCGGCAACATCCGGCGTCCCGAGTACGTCGGGAAGCCGGCGCCGACGCCGTACACCGGCCCGGAGGTCCAGGATTCCGACACCATCGAGCGGATGCGCGTCGCGGGCCGCATCGCCGCGCAGGCGATGGAGGAGGCCGCCAAGCACATCGCGCCCGGTGTCACCACGGACGAGCTGGACCGCGTCGCCCACGACTTCATGATCGACCACGGCGCCTATCCCTCTACCCTCGGATACCGCGGTTACCCGAAGTCGCTGTGCAGCTCCGTCAACGAGGTCATCTGTCACGGCATTCCGGACTCCACGGTGCTGCGGGACGGCGACATCGTGAACCTCGACGTCACGGCGTACATCAACGGCGTGCACGGCGACAACAACGCGACGTACCTGTGCGGCGACGTCGACGAGGAGTCGCGGCTGCTCGTGGAGCGCACCCGCGAGTCGCTGGTCCGCGCCGTCAAGGCGGTCAAGCCGGGGCGCCAGATCAACGTCATCGGGCGGGTGATCGAGTCGTACGCCAAGCGCTTCGGTTACGGCGTGGTCCGGGACTTCACGGGGCACGGCATCAACTCGTCGTTCCACTCCGGTCTGATCATTCCGCACTACGACAGCCCGCACGCCACGACGGTGATGCAGCCCGGCATGACCTTCACCATCGAGCCGATGCTGACGCTCGGCACCCACGAGTACGACATGTGGGAGGACGGGTGGACGGTGGTGACCAAGGACCGCAGGCGGACCGCGCAGTTCGAGCACACGCTCGTGGTGACGGAGACCGGCGCGGACATCCTCACGCTGCCGTGAACAGGACGAGGGAGTAGCGTTTTACCGACAGGTCGTCGGGAACACATTGACTTAGGCAACCCTAAGCAGGAGGATCGGCGGTGGCGGCTGCGCGTGCTGCCATCGCACGGCCTTCCTTCCCGTCCCCCTCGGTCCCCGGAGGTCCGCCTTGGACGCAACCGCCACAGCCGCCGGCTCCACTGACGCCGCGACTCCCTTCTCGACGCTGATCCGGGTCGCCTCGCACGAGCAGCACACCGAGGCGGAGACCTCCACCTTCATGAGCGACCTGCTCGGCGGGAAACTCTCCGTCGACGCGTACGCGCGCTACACGGAGCAGCTGTGGTTCGTGTACCGGGCGCTGGAGGAAGCCGCCGGTGCGCTGGCGGACGATCCGGTCGCGGGCCCGTTCATCCGCCCGGAGCTGATGCGGACCGCCGAACTGGAGCGCGACCTCGCGCATCTGCGCGGCGCCGACTGGCGCGCGGCGGCCCGGCCGCTGCCGGCGACGGAGGCGTACGCCGCACGCATCACCGCGTGCGCGCGCGACTGGCCGGCCGGTTACGTGGCGCACCACTACACGCGCTACCTCGGCGACCTGTCGGGCGGCCAGATCATCCGCGACAAGGCGGAGCGGACCTGGGGCTTCGCGCGCAAGGGCGACGGAGTGCGCTTCTACGTCTTCGAGGACATCGCCAACCCGGCCGCCTTCAAGCGCGGTTACCGGGAGCTGCTGGACCGGGTGAACGCCGACGACCTGGAGAAGCAGCGCATCGTCGACGAGTGCAAGCGCGCGTTCGACTTCAACGGGGCCCTCTTCCGCGAGCTGGGCGCGGAGTTCCCGCTCAGCGCCTGAGCCCCGCGGCCGGTCCGCGGGCGTGCGACGCGAAGCGGACGCGGCCGCCGATCTCGATCGTGGCGTCGGGTCCCGGAGCCGTCAGGAGCTGGGAACCGGAGCCCTGCGTGATGTTCAGGGCCCGGCCCAGTTCCGCGGTGAGCAGGAGCGCGGCGCCCCCGGTCGCCTCGTCCTCCGTGCCGTCGTCGCGGCGCGGGAACGCGCGGGCGCGCACCCGGCCCGCCGCCTCGTCCTCCCAGGCCCACGCGTACAGCGGGCCCTCTCCGGGCGGGGGCGCGGGCAGCGCGTCGACCTCGGCCGCGGACGCGTACCGCCGCAGGCGGCGCGGCGGGGCCCACTCGGCGTGCGCGGTGATCCACGTGAACTCGCCGTCGTGGCGCGCCCACACCTCGCCGACGGGCGGGTTGACCACTTCCAGGTCGAGCAGCCAGGCGGCGCCGACCAGCGGGTGCCCGGCGAAGGGGAGGAGCCGGCCGGGCGCGTGGATGTCGACGACGCCGCGCTCGGGGTCGTCGACGAACACGGTCTCGCTGAAGCCCAGTTCGGCGACGAGGGCCTGGCGTGACGCCTCGTCGGGGTACGCCCGCCCGTCGCGCACGACGCCGAGGGCGTTGCCGTGGCGTCC
Source organism: Streptomyces chryseus (assembly GCF_014650755.1). Classification (GTDB taxonomy): domain Bacteria; phylum Actinomycetota; class Actinomycetes; order Streptomycetales; family Streptomycetaceae; genus Streptomyces; species Streptomyces chryseus. The sequence goes on from NZ_BMVO01000001.1 coordinate 591,804, forward strand.
GTCCGGGCCGCAGAAGACGTGCAGTACGTCGAGTTCGTTCACCCCGGCATTGAAGCACCCGGATCCGGGCCCCCGGCGGGCCCGGCCTCGCCAGGTCACGGTGTGGCCGCTGTACCCGATCCCCACGCCCGTGCTTTTCCCGTCCCCGGTAGGGTTCCGGAAGTCGGTGGGGACGAAGACACAGAAGGCAGCGCATGAGCAGGAGCACGCTGAGGCGGCTGGTAACGGGTCTCGCGACGGCGACGGCGCTGTCGTTGACGGCGAGCGGGTGCGTGACGGTGCACGGCGAGCTGGAAGTCGTGCCGGCGGCGACCGAGTCCGAGGCCGCGCGGGCCCTGAAGGACTTCACCGCGGCGTACAACAAGGCGGACAAGGCGTACGACCCGGCCCTCGACGCGGGCCGGGTCACCGGCGCGCTCGGCGCGATCAACCAGGCGGGCCTGAAGGCGCGCCAGACGCAGAGCCCGGACGGCAATCCGCGGCACGATCCGCTGGAGCTGACCGACGCCAAGTTCGCCATCCCCAAGAAGGCGGGCTGGCCGCGGTGGTTCGTCGCGGACACCGACAGCAACCGCGACAAGGACACCGGGCGGCTCGACACCCGCTGGATGCTGGTGTTCGTACGCGGCGGGGCCGACCAGCTGTGGGAGGTCTCGCACCTGTCGGTACTCACGCCGAACGAGGTGCCCACGTTCAAGAAGGACGCGGACGGCTGGGCCGAGCCGGTGGCGCCGGACGCGCCTTCGCTCGTGGTGCCGCCGAAGGATCTGAGCGTGCGGTACGCGTCGTACCTGCAGGACGGCAAGCCGGAGAACTTCGCGCCGGGGCCGCACACCTCCGCCGTGCGTCAGGCGCGCGAGAAGTCGGCGCGGCAGCTCGGGCGCACGGTCCAGTACCGCGACCAGCAGCTGGACACCGGGACGTTCGCGCCGCTGGGGCTGGTCACGGCGGACGGCGGGGCGACGGTGTTCTTCGCGACCCGCCAGTTCGAGCAGCAGACCGTGGCCCAGGGGGTGCGGCTGGATCTCAACGCCGACGTACGGGCGCTGATGACCGGCACCGCGAGGACCAAGCTCACCAAGGAGCGGGTCTCCAGCCAGGTCGCGCAGGTGCCGGCGAAGGACGCGGCGGGCGGGTCGGCCGGCGCGGGCAAGGGCGCTCCGCAGGTGACCGTGCTCGCCCGCATTCAGGGGCTCACGGCCGCCCAGGGGTCGTGAGCCGCTCCCCCGCCCCGGCGGGTCAGCGGCCCAGCGGCCAGGCCACCGCGTGGTGGTCGTCCGGGTCGTCCTCGCCGACGTACCGCGCGCAGGCGTCGGTCAGCGTCTCCAGGAGGGTCAGCGGGTCGGGCAGCGGGTGTTCGAGGCCGCGCACCCAGCCGACCCCGTGGTCGCCGGGAAGCCGGGCCGGCGGTACGAGGACGTAGCTGCCCCGGCAGTGCCAGCGCAGCCCCGGATGCTCGTCCATGGTCTCGGGGTGGCAGTCCAGCTCGCACGGCCACCACTCGTCCTCGTCGTCCGGGGTGCCGCGGGTGGCGGTGAAGAAGAGCAGGCGCGCGTCGTCGCCGTTGCTGGCGCCGAACTCGGCCACCGGGCCGACGTCGACCCCGGCTTCGAGCAGCCGCTCCAGCGCGTTGCGGCCTGCTTCGAGCGGTACGTCGAGTACGTCGTGGACCATGCCGGTGGCGGTGATGAAGTTCGCCTGCGGCTGGCCCTCGGCCCAGCGTTTGATCTGCGCGGCGTCGGTGGTCGACTGGGTCTGCCAGGCGAAGGACACGGGGTGCCGGGCGGGGGTGGGGCATCCGACGCGTTCGCACGAACATCGGTATCCGGCGGGATGCGCGGCGGGGGCGAGCGGCAGCCCCGCGGCGGCGGCGGCCAGGAGCAGGGCCTCGCGGTCCTCGGCCAGGTCGTCGGCGTCGGTGGCCTTCGGGCGGCGGCGCAGCCACTGGGGAAGTCTGCTTTCCACTGTCTGCCTGCTCTCTGTGCCGCGATAGCGGCCGAAATCGGCGCCCATTCAACCCCTCACCTCAGCGTTGTGCTGTCCATGCTGCCACCATCCTGCGCTTCGGGTGGCCGCAGTCCCCATCCGGGGTACGCGGGTGGATACCACAGCGGTGGCGCGATTGGCGCCTTTGCCCCGATAAGTGGCCTCACGGTGAACATCCGGCGAACTCCGTGAGCGAACTCACCCCGGCGCGGCCGCCGGGCCCGGCGGCGGCCTCGGCGCGGACTGGCGGGGGCCTCAGCGCGGAGTGAGGCCGCCCAGCGCGCAGTCGACGACGGCGTCGGCGTACGCGTGCGTGAGCGGGAGGGTGCGCAGCAGCCACCGGTGGGCGAGCGGGGCGACGAGCAGTTCGAGCGCGACGCGCGGGTCGATGTCCGGGCGTACGTCGCCGGCTTCCTGCGCCGCGCGCAGCCGCTTCACGTACAGCTGGAGCGACGGTTCGAGCAGCTTCTCGACGAACTCGGCGCCCAGCACCGGGTCGACGATGCCAGCGGCGGTGAGGGCCCGGGAGGGGGCTTCGTACTGGGGATCGACGAGTTCGTCGACGGTGGCGCGCAGGACCGCCTTCAGGTCGGCCGCCAGGTCGCCGGTGTCCGGGATCTCGTACGAGCCGCTGTCGGCGCCCGCGGCCTCGGCGGCCCGCTTCCCGAGGTCGAGGAAGGCTTCGAGGAGGACGGCGGCCTTGGAGGGCCACCAGCGGTAGATCGTCTGCTTGCCCACGCCGGCGCGGGCGGCGATGCCCTCGATCGTCGTCTTCGGGTAGCCCACCTCGCCGACGAGGGAGAGCGCCGCGTCGTAGATCGCGCGGCGGGAGCGTTCGCTGCGGCGCGTGGTGTCGGGGGTCCTGGCGGCGGGCTTGGGGGTGCGAATCTCGGCCATGGCGCCCAATCTACCAGCCAAGCGAGACGGCACGTCTCGCTTGATGGACGGGAGCTGACCAGTCGGGAACCACCCGATCGGTTCACTGCGCGACGGGCCGGTTCGGCGGACCATGGCTCTCACGCACACTCCGTGCCCCAGCCGCTCGTGAGGAGCCCTCATTGCCTCGTGACGCCTCGCCCCGCCGCTACCTGATGTGCCCCCCGGAGCACTTCAGGGTGACGTACTCCATCAATCCCTGGATGGACCCCGCGAAGCCGGTCGACCTGCCGCTGGCCCTGACCCAGTGGGAGGACCTGCGCGACCGCTACCGGAGTCTCGGCCACACCGTCGACCTCCTCACCCCCAGGCCGGGCCTGCCCGACATGGTGTACGCCGCCAACGGCGCCACCGTGATCGACGGGCGGGTGCTCGGCGCGCGGTTCGCGTACCCGGAGCGGGCCGCGGAGGCCCAGGCGCATCTGGAGTGGTTCCGGTCCCACGGCTTCACCGAGATCCTGGAGCCGGCGCACATCAACGAGGGCGAGGGCGACTTCGCGGTCACCTCGTCGTGGGTCCTCGCCGGGCGCGGCTTCCGCTCAAGCCCGCTGTCGCACGACGAGGCGCAGGAGTTCTTCGGCCGCCCGGTCATCGGCCTGGACCTCGTCGATCCGCGCTACTACCACCTGGACACCGCGCTGGCCGTCCTCGACGACCGTGACGACGAGGTCATGTACTACCCCGGCGCCTTCTCCCCCGGCAGCCGGGCCGTCCTCGCCCGGCTCTTCCCCGACGCGATCATCGCCGAGGAGGCGGACGCGGCGGCGCTGGGGCTCAACGCGGTGAGCGACGGGCGGCACGTGCTGCTGCCGCAGACCGCGCTGGGGCTCTTCGCGCCGCTGCGGGCGCGCGGGTTCGAGCCGGTCGGGATGGACCTCGGGGAGCTGCTCAAGGGCGGCGGCAGTGTGAAGTGCTGTACGCAGGAGCTGCGCGGCTAGGCGGTTTCGGGCCGGGGCGGCGGCCAGGCGTCGCCCCAGTCGGTGTCGCGGGCCGCCCGGTAGAGGTCGCCGTGCTTCTTGGTGACCGTCTCGCGGGTGAGTTCCCGCGGCTTCGCGCACAGTTCCAGCAGGACCATGCCCTTGCGGATCTGCGGCCTGCGGATCACGCGGTTGGCCGCCGGGACTGCGGCAGGACCGTCCGCGCCGTCACGCACGGCGGCGACGTAGCTGAACTTCTCGTCCTCGTACGGCAGCGAGCCGCCCTTGACCTGGCGGTGGAGCGAGGAGCGGCTGACCCGCGCCGAGAAGTGGCACCAGTCGGTGCCGGGCACGATGGGGCAGGCTCCGCTGTGCGGGCAGGGGGCGGCGACGCTCAGGCCGGCGTCGATCAACTGCTGCCTGGCCTCGATGACGCGCAGGTAGCCGTCGGGGGTGCCGGGCTCGACGATCACGACGGCCTGCGCCGCGCGGGCGGCTTCGGCGACGAGGGCCACACGGTCGGCGGGGGTGAGTTCCTTCAGGACGTACGAGATCGTCACGAGATCGGTGCTCTCGATCCGGAGCGCCGGTCCGATGCGAGAGCGCTGCCAGGTCGCGGCGCGCAGGGCGGGCGAACCGGACGCCTCGGCCAGTTCCCGGCCCAGGGCCAGGGCCGGCTCCGCCCAGTCCAGGACCGTGCTGGCCGCCCTCTCCTCCCACGCCTCCGCCACGGCCCAGGTGGCGGCGCCCGTCCCGCCGCCGAGATCCACGTGGGTCGCCGGGGTCCACTCCGGGGCCGCGTCGCGCAGTGCGGCCAGCGCGGAACGTACCGCCTCGAAGGTCGCGGGCATCCGGTAGGCGGCGTACGCGGCCACGTCGGAGCGGTCGCGGAGCACGGGGGCGCCGGTGGGGGTGGTGCCCCGGTAGCTGGCGATCAGCCGCTCGACGGCCTGTGCGGCCTGCTTGGGCGGCAGCCCGTCGAGAAGTCCGGCGAGCGCGCCGCGCAGGGCTTCCGCGGTGGGGAGGGTGAAGTTCACCTTCGAATTTTAGGCGCTTCCCGCAGTACGCCGGAGGCCGCCCGTGGCGGGCGGTGGCGGCCGGTGGCGGGATGCGGCCGAACTGATCCCGGGCATGGGGAAGTTGCTACGCTGACGCCCTTGTCGTGACCCTCGGGGGGACCATGGGACAGCGGGTCGTACGCGTGGCTCTGGTGGCCGGTGTGATCGTCCTGGCGCTGCTGCTCCTGCTGGCCACGTGCGGTGGCGGCGGTGGCGGCGACGCGACGGACGGGAAGCGGCCGCCGCCCGGGCCCTCCGCGTCCGCGTCCACGAGGAAGAGCGCGGCGGCCGGGACCGCGACGCGGCTGGCCGTCCCCTCGGCGTACGCCAACGGGCGCGGCTGGGAGATCACCGGCGCCTCGCCCGAGTACGCGGTCGCCGCGAGCGCCGGGCGGGTGGGGCTCCTGGAGCGGGTGTCCGCCGCCCGCTTCCGGCTGCGGACCGTCGACGCGGCCGGCGGGAGGACGCGGTGGACGGGTGACGCGTGGCAGCCGCTGTCCGATCCCGCGCACTTCCCCCGGCTGCTGGCGGTGGCCAAGGACGGCCGGGAGTTCTTCGTCACCTGGTCGTACGGGAAGGTCGGCGAGGACGCGCTGTCCTCGGCCGACATGATCGTGGCGCTCGACGTGTACGACGTGCGCAACGGCGCGCAGCGGCGGATCGAGCTGCCCTGGGCCGACGTGCCGAGCGTGACCGGGGACGGTCCCGGCGTCCTCGTCAGCGACGGCGGCGCGGACAGCGCGGTCGTCGATCCGGTCACCGGCCTGGTGACCCGGGTCGCCGCGAAGGACCTGCGGTACCCGAAGGGGTGCGGGGGGTGCCGGACACAGACGCAGGTGCGGGCGGCGACGGAGAAGGGGCTGCTGGTCAGCGGGCGCCGGGAGTTCTGGGTGCGGGGCGGCTGGCACAGCCGCACGCGGGCGCCGGGCGGCACGGACGCGGCGTCGGGGGTGCCCACGTCCGTGGCGGACGGGCGGGTGCTCGCCAAGTGGCGGAAGAAGCGGGGCAGCGAGGGGGCGGCCGACTACGACGTGTGGGCGGTGCACGACGCGACGAGCGGGAAGGTGCTCGCGAGGGCGCAGTGCCGCAGGCCCGCCATAGAGCCGGGCACGTATCCACGGGCGGCGCTGTCGCCGGAGGGCAGGTACGTGGTAGCGGGGAGCCTCGGCTTCGACCTGGAGACGGGGTCGGGCCACTGCTTCGAGGAGCCGGACGGTACGCGCCCGCTGTCCTTGACGGCGGTGACGGACACCGGCGTGGCGTACGGCACGACGGCGACGCGCACACCGGTGGAGGCGGACCTCACGGCACGGCGGCCGACCGCGCTGGCGGCGAACGTGCACGTTCCGGCGGTGGAGGTCGCCGGTACCGGCCTGTTCCCCTGGACGGACCGCAAGGACCGCCCCCGCCTGACCGCGTACGCCCGGCGGGGATGACGGGAGGGCGGCCGCGGCGGGCCGGCGCCCGAGGGGGCGGCAGTCGTTACGCCGCCTCGCGCCTCCACGGCCGGCACAGAGCCGCGAAGAGGGTCAGCGAGGCCAGGGCGCAGGTCAGTTGGACCACCGACATCGGGACCGCCGTCGCCTCGCCCGCGATGCCGACCAGCGGGGAGGCGATCGCGCCGATCAGGAACGACGACGTGCCGAGCAGCGCGGACGCCGAGCCCGCCGCGTGCGGGGTGCGCATCAGGGCCAGGGCGTTGGTGTTGGGCAGGGCGAGGCCCATCGACGACATCAGGACGAAGAGGCCCGCCGCGACCGGCGCCAGGCCGACCTCGCCGAATACCCCGGCGGTCATGAGGAGCAGCGCGAGGGAGGCCAGGGCGATCAGGAGCAGACCCGTGGCCAGCACCTTGTCCATGCTGATCCGGCCCACCAGCAGCTTGCCGTTGACCTGGCCGACCACGATCAGGCCGACCGAGTTGAGGCCGAAGAGCAGGCTGAAGGTCTGGGGCGAGGCGCCGTAGATCTCCTGGACCACGAACGGGGACGCGGCGATGTACGCGAAGAGGGCGGCGAACGCCATGCCCCCGGCCAGCATGTAGCCGGTGAAGACCCGGTCCGCGAGGAGTCCGCGCATCGTACGGAGGGCTTCGCCGACGCCTCCCCGGTGCCGCCGCTGCGCGGGCAGCGTCTCGTGCAGCCACTTCCACACCACCAGGGTGAGCAGGACGCCCACGCCGGTGAGGACCACGAAGACGCCCCGCCAGTCGGTGAGGCGCAGCACCTGGCCGCCGATGACCGGCGCGATGACGGGCGCCACACCGGAGATCAGCATGAGGGTGGAGAAGAACCGGGCCATCTCCACGCCGTCGTACAGGTCGCGGACGACCGCCCGGGCGATCACGATGCCGGCCGCCCCCGCGAGCCCCTGGAGCAGCCGGAACGCGATCAGGAGCTCGATGGAGGGCGCGAAGGCGCAGATCGCGGTGGCCGCGACGTACACGGTCATGCCGAGGAGCAGGGGCTTGCGGCGGCCGAACCGGTCGCTCATCGGCCCGACGACCAGTTGCCCGAGCGCCATGCCGGCCAGGCACGCGGTCAGAGTGAGCTGCACGGTGGCGGCGGGCGAGCGCAGGGCCCGCGTGACCTCCGGGAGGGCCGGGAGGTACATGTCCATGGAGAGCGGCGGCAGCGCGGTGAGGCCGCCCAGCACCAGCGTGACCAACAGGCTCGCGCGACGGGCGGCGGGGAGCGCTTCGGGCTGTTCTGTCCCCTCAGTGCCGGATATGTGACCTTGCGTGGACTGGCCTGTCTCCGGCATTCGCATCTCCATGTCGTTGAATCTGCACCTATGCTCTCAGCTCGTCCAGAGTGGTCGAGACCTTTTCCCTGTGGGCTGGGATGCACAAGGAAACCGTGCGCTGGGGCGTGCTCGCCACCGGCGGCATCGCGTCGTCGTTCACCACCGATCTGCTGGCGATGCGCGAGAGCGACGGCGCGGAGGTGGTCGCGGTGGCTTCCCGTACGACGGCCGGCGCCAAGGCGTTCGCCGAGCGGTTCGGGATACCGCGCGCCTACGGGAGCTGGGCGGAGCTCGCCGCCGACGAGGACGTCGACGTCGTGTACGTCGCCGGCCCCCACTCCTCGCACCGGGCCGCCGCCGCCCTGTGCCTGGAGGCGGGCCGGAACGTGCTGTGCGAGAAGGCGTTCACGCTCAACTCCCGCCAGGCGCGCGAACTGGTCGCTGTGGCCCGGCGCCACGACCGCTTCCTGATGGAGGCGATGTGGATGTACTGCAACCCCGTCGTGCGCCGGCTCGCCGAGCTGGTGCGGGACGGCGCGATCGGTGAGGTGCGCACCGTGCACGCCGACTTCGGGCTCGCGGGCCCGTTCGTCCCCGAGCACCGGCTGCTGGACCCCGCGCTCGGCGGCGGGGCGCTGCTGGACCTGGGCGTGTACCCGGTGTCGTTCGCGCATCTGCTGCTGGGCGAGCCCGACCGCGTACAGGCCGACGCGCTCCTTTCGCCGGAGGGCGTCGACCTGAACACCGGCATGCTGCTCGGGTGGGACGCGGGGGCGACGGCGCTCCTGAGCTGCTCCCTCACCGCCGACACCCCCATGACGGCGGCTGTCACCGGCACGAAGGGCCGGATCGAACTCGGGCGCGGCTTCTTCCACCCGGACCGGTTCGTCCTGCACCGGGAGGGGGCCGAGCCCGAGGAGTTCACCGCCGGGGTCGACAGCCGGCACAGCCTCCAGTACGAGGCCGCCGAGGTCATGCGCTGCCTGCGCGCGGGCGAGAAGGAGTCCCCGCTCGTCCCGCTGGAGGGCAGCCTCGCCGTGATGCGGACGCTCGACGCGGTGCGCGACCGTATCGGCGTCCGCTATCCGGCCGACGAGGAGGAGTAGCGGGCGCGCGGGCGTCAGGCGGGTTTCAGGCCCGGGTTGCCCGCCTCCGTCACCAGCGACGCGGCCGTCATGACCGGCGCGCCGGGCGTGGTGACGGCGGACACCGCCCTGAAGTCCGCGCGCGCCACGTCCGCGCCGAGGGTGACCGTCGTGTAGCCGCGCCTGCCGTCGTAGAACTTCAGATGCGCGTTGCCCTGCATCAGCCGGTCGTAGTTGGCGGGCCGCTGCGCGCCGTCCTTGCCGCTGGACACGGAGGTGGTGACGAACTCCGTGCCGACGGTGCGCGAGTCCGGGTCCTCGAAGTCCTCCTTGAGGTCGAAGGCGTACGCGACGTGGACGTCGCCCGTGAGCACCACGAGGTTGTCGACGCCCGCCGCCCGGGCGCCGTCGAGGACACGCCTGCGGGAGGCCGGGTAGCCGTCCCAGGCGTCCATGCTGACCTTGGGGTCGCCGGCGCTGCGCCGCCGGGCGAAGGTGACCTGCTGGGGTACGACGTTCCACAGCGCCCGGGACGCGTGCCAGCCGTCGACGAGCCACCGCTCCTGCTCCGCGCCGGTCATGGTGCGCGACGGGTCCTCGGACTCGGGGCCGGGCAGCTGCCAGCCGTCGCCGTACGCCTGGTTGGAGCGGTACTGGCGGGTGTCGAGGATGTCGAACTGGGCGAGCCGCCCGAAGTGCAGCCGCCGGTAGAGCCGCATGTCGGGGCCGTCGGGCCGCTGCGGGGCGCGCAGCGGCTGGTTCTCCCAGTAGGCGCGGTACGCCGCCGCCCTGCGCAGCAGGAACTCCTCGGGCGGTACGTCGTTCTCCGGGGTCCCGCCCGCGTAGTTGTTCTCCGTCTCGTGGTCGTCCCAGGTGACGACGAAGGGGTGGGCGGCGTGCGCGGCCATCAGGTCCGGGTCGGACTTGTAGAGGGCGTACCGCAGCCGGTAGTCCTCCAGCGTGACCGTCTCGCGGTTGAAGTGCGCGGGCAGGCGGCGGTCGGTGTAGGCGCGGGCGCCGCCGGTCGCGTTGACGCCGTACTCGTACAGGTAGTCGCCCAGGTGGAAGACGACGTCGAGGTCCTCCTCCGCGAGGTGCTTGTACGGGGTGAAGTAGCCGTCGTGGTACGCCTGGCAGGAGACGGCCGCGAGCCGCAGACCGCCGATGCGGGCGCCCCGGGCGGGGGCGGTGCGGGTGCGTCCGACGGGGCTGAGCCAGTCGCCCGCGCGGAAGCGGTAGTAGTAGACGCGGTCCGGGTCGAGCCCGCCGGCCTCCACCCGCACGCTGTGGGCGAACTCGGGGTGCGCGGTGACGTGGCCGCGCCGGACGGTGCGGCGGAAGCGGGCGTCGTGCGCGAGTTCCCAGCGCACCTGGACGCGGGCGCGCGGGAGGCCGCCGTCGGGCTCGTACGGCTTCGGGGCGAGCCTCGTCCACAGGAGGGCGGACCCGGGAAGCGGGTCGCCGGACGCGACGCCGAGCGTGAAGGGGTCGTCGGTGATGCGCCGCGCGTCGAGGTCGGCGGCCTGCGCGGTCCCGGGGAGGTTCGTCGCGAAGGCGAGCGCGGCCGCGGCTCCGGTGACGGTGAGGAATCCGCGGCGGTGGATGTGCCGGGCGGCGGCCCTGAGCTCCTGGTCGTGGCCGTGGCCCCGGCCCGACGTACCCGGTGCGACCGATGTGATAGTCATCTGCCCCTCCCCTGACGGCTGTTGTCAGAGGCATTGGAGTGTCACGGGGCGTCGCCGCGCTTTCATGTACGTGTCACGTACGCTGCTGGGCCATGAACCCTGAGACGAAGATCGCCGTGGTCACCGGAGCGGGCTCGGGCATCGGCCGGGCCGTCGCCCTCGCCCTGGCGGGCGCGGGCTGGTCGGTGGCGCTGGCCGGGCGGCGCGCCGGGCCGCTGGAGGAGACGGCGCGGGAGGCGGGCGGCGAGACACTGTGCGTCGCGGCGGACGTGTCGCTGCCGGCCGATGTCGACCGGCTCTTCGCCGCCGTGCGCGAGCGGTACGGGCGCCTGGACCTGCTCTTCAACAACGCGGGCACGTTCGGGCCGCGCGGGGTGGCGGTGGAGGACATCGGGTACCAGGAGTGGCGCGCGGTCGTGGACGTGAACGTCACCGGCTCGTTCCTGTGCGCGCAGGCGGCGTTCCGGCAGATGAGGGGTCAGGACCCGCAGGGCGGCCGGATCATCAACAACGGGTCGATCTCGGCGCACGCGCCCCGGCCGCACTCGATCGCGTACACGACCACCAAGCACGCCATGACGGGCCTGACCAAGTCCCTCTCGCTCGACGGCCGGCCGTACCGGATCGCGTGCGGCCAGATCGACATCGGCAACGCGGCGACCGACATGACCGAGCGGATGCAGGCCGGGATCCTCCAGGCGCACGGCGAGCTGATGGCGGAGCCGGTGATGGACGTGCGGGACGTGGCGCGGACGGTGCTGCACATGGCGGAGCTGCCGCTCGACGCGAACGTGCAGTTCGCGACGGTGATGGCGACGACGATGCCGTACGTCGGACGGGGCTGAGGGAACATCGCCGCCGGGCCCGGGGTTGGGGGCGGTATGACGTCATTCACCGACACCGAAGTCCTGCGCTACACCGCCTTCTCGGCCGATCCGGAGGGCGGCAATCCGGCCGGCGTCGTCCTGGACGCGGCCGGGCTCGACGACGCGGCGATGCTCGCCGTGGCGGCGGAGCTGGGCTACAGCGAGACCGCTTTCCTCACCGAGGAGCTGGAGCCCGGACGGGCCTTCACGGTCCGCTACTTCAGCCCGCAGGGCGAGGTCTCGTTCTGCGGCCACGCGACGGTCGCGACGGCCCTCGCGCTCGCGGAGCACCGGGGCCGGCCCGGCGACGTCGTCTTCGAGACGCGGGCCGGCACGGTCCCGGTGCGGGTGACGCGGGGCGACGACGGCGCGTACCGCGCCACCCTCACCAGCGTCGAGCCGCACACCGAGGACGCGACCGGGGAGGACGTGGCGGAGGCGCTGGCGGCGCTGGACTGGCCGGCCGCCGACCTGGACCCGGCGTTCCCGCCGCGCATCGCGTACGCCGGTGCCCGCCACCTGGTCCTGGCGGCCGCGACCCGCGAGCGGCTGGCGCGGCTGTCGTACGACTTCGAGCGGCTCGCGGCGCTGATGCGCCGCCTGGACCTGACGACGGTGCAGCTGGTGTGGCGCGAGGACGCGACGACGTTCCACGTCCGCGACCCGTTCCCGGTGGGCGGTGTCGTCGAGGACCCGGCAACGGGCGCGGCCGCGGCGGCGTTCGGGGCGTACGCGCGCGAACTGGGTCTCGTCCCGGGCCAGTCGGTCCTCACCCTCCACCAGGGCGACGACATGGGCCGCCCCGGCGTCCTGACGGTCGAACTCCACGCGGGCGACGCCCGGATCAGGGTCGGCGGCACGGGCGCGCGCATCCCGGAGAAGGCGGCCGGCCACCCGAACACATGAGCCGATGACCTGACCGGGCCATCGCGCGAGGTACGCCCCTATACTCCACTTCTCTTCACAAATCACACACACGGAGTGCACCTTGCGCATACATGTCGCCGCCCTCGCCCTCGCGGCAGGCGCCCTGCTCGTCGCCGCCGCCCCGGCCCAGGCGGCCCCGCACCAGGGCGGACTCCACCTCGGGAAGATCCAGTACGACAGCCCGGGCAGTGACACCCGCAGCAACACCTCGCTGAACGCCGAGTGGGTGGAGATCCACAACAACACCAGCTCGGCGATCCAGCTCCAGAACTACAAGCTGAAGGACAACACGGGCTACACGTACACCTTCGGCTCGTACCGGATCGGCGCCGGCAAGACGGTCCGCGTCCACACGGGCAGGGGCACCGACGTGTCGGGCCACCGCTACTGGGGCCGCGGCTCGTACGTCTGGAACAACACCAGTGACAAGGCCCGCCTCATCAGGCCGAGCGGCGCCCAGCACGACTCCTGCTCCTGGACGACGAGCAACAACGGCACGAAGTACTGCCACTGACACACCGGGGACGGACAGGCCCGCACGCGGGCCTGTCGGTTCCGCACCGGTACGCGAGCCGGGCGGCCGGTGAGCGGGCGGGGCAGACGAGTCGGGCTGTACGCCGGGTTCTGTGCCCCGGGACCTCGCGGTCGTCGGGGCGACGGCCATCCATCTAGGACCGGCGTTGCCACCGGCCTCGTGCGGTCTACCCGCGGACTCGGGCGGGCAGCCCTCGAACGTCCGCGCAGGGCCGTCTCGCGACGACCCCTCTTGACCTTGCTCCAGGTGGGGTTTACCTAGCCGCCTGAGTCACCTCAGGCGCTGGTGGTCTCTTACACCACCGTTTCACCCTTACCGAGGACCGAGGTCCCCGGCGGTCTGTTTTCTGTGGCACTGTCCCGCGGGTCACCCCGGGTGGCCGTTAGCCACCACCTTGCCCTGTGGAGCCCGGACGTTCCTCGGGGAGATCCGGGGATCTCCACGCGGCCGTCCGCCCGGCTCGTCTGCCGTGCCGACCATGCTACCCGCCGGATGGAACCGGCCTAGACGAAGTCCGCCGTCTCCAGGTCGAAGCCGAAGGGGTCGGGGAGGGCGAGGGGCTTACCGAAGGGGACGGTGCACAACTGGCGGTAGTCGTCGCCCTCCGGCTCGCCGAACAGCGTCAGCGAGGACGTCTCGCGGTCGACGAGCAGGTACAGGGGGATGCCGCCGCGGGCATAACAGTGCCGCTTGTCCTCCCGGTCGCGCCTCGCCCGAGTGGAGGTGACCTCGGCGACCATGGCGACGCCGTCGCACGGCATCCACGGTTCGGCACCCCAGTACAGCCCCAGCTCGGTCGGGGCGAAGGTGCAGTCGGGAATGGCGTGGTTCTTCGGACAGGCGCCTCCGCTCTTGAGCCTGAGGCCCTTGTTCCCGGAGAAGTCCATGTCGGTGCGGGAGCGCCGCATCACCTGCTTCACGATCAGGCCGATGTAGCCCTCGTGGTCCCCGTCCGGCGGCGGCGTCACGACGATTTCCCCCTCGATCAGCTCGGCTCGGAAGCCTTCCGGCGTATCCAGCGCCAGGAAGCCCTCCAGCAGGACGTCCGCCTGCGTGAGCGGTTCTTGCGGCATGGCACTCATGTCACGCCCCTTCCTCGGTCGCTCGCCAGACTGGTGCATCGCGTGATCAGCCGTCCGTGAGATGGGAGCTCTTCCTCCGATCGTGGCACACGACCGCAGGCCGGTGGCGCGAACCGCGCACCCCGGTCGCCGCGCTCCGGCGGAGCCGTCAGGCGGGGGTGAACAGGACCTTCGCCGTGCCGGGGTCCGCCTGGGTGAGGCGGACCGTGATGCGTTCGCCCAGGGGGAGGTCGGCGCCGCCGCCCTCGACGCGGCCGACCACCGCCACGTCCTCCAGGTGCACCGTGCCGACGGCCCGGTCGTGGTCCCGCACGTCGACCACGCGCGCGTGGAAGAGGTCGCCCACGCGGTCCCGCAGCAGCGCGGCCTCGACGACGTCCACGCACTCGCGCTCGACGGTCGCCGCCCGCCGCGTCCCCTCCGCCATCTCCCGCGGCAGGCCGGGCAGCGCGTCCCGTACCCACTGCGGCGGCTCCTCGCCCGCCGCCGCGGCGACGCACAGCTCGCCGGCGTAACGGTCGACCAGGCGGCGCAGCGGGGCCGTGCAGTGGGTGTACGGGGCGGCGACCGCCGCGTGCACGGCGGGGTCGGGGACCTCGCCGTTCGTGAAGACGGTGTAGCCCGCCCCGCGCAGCAGCGTCGTGCACTCCTGCAGGAACGCGGCGTGCGCGGCCTTCGTCGGGTCCAGGGAGCGGACGATCTCGGCGTACGAGGTGTGATGCGGCCACTCGATCCGCAGCGCCCGCGCCACCCGGCGCAGACGGGCCACCTCGCCGAGCGGGGCGGCGGGGAGGGTGCGGAGGATGCCGGTGCCGGTGGCGGTCATCAGGTCGGCGGCGGCCATGCCGGTGAGGAGGGAGATCTGGGCGTTCCACCCGTCGGCCGGCAGCGGGGCACGGAAGCCGAGGAAGTACGTGTCGCCGCGCTCGACGATCTCCTGCTCCGGAACGTTCAGCGAGATCCCGCCGCGCTCGCGCTCCAGCGCCTCGCGCAGCCGTCCGATGTCGCGCAGCAGCGCGACCGGCTCCTGTGCCGTGCCCGCGTCGATCCGCTGCTGGACAGCGGAGTAGTCGAGCCGCGCCCGGCTCCGTACCAGCGCGCGCCGCACGTCGACCGTCTCGGTGCGGCCGAGTGCGTCGAGGTCGACGCGCCACAGCAGGGCCGGGCACGTCTGGCCGGGCAGCAGGCTGGCGGCGCCTTCGGAGAGCCGCGGCGGGTGCAGCGGGATCTTCCCGTCCGGGAAGTACAGCGTCATGACCCTGCGGTGCGCCTCGGCGTCGATCGCCCCGCCCGGCCGCACGAAGGCGGCCACGTCCGCGATCGCGTAGTGCACGCGGTAGCCGCCGCCCTCGCGACGGGCCAGGTGCATCGCCTGGTCGAGGTCGACGGCACCGGGCGGGTCGACGGTGAACAGGGGGACATGGGTCGCGTCGTACGCGGGCAGCCGGGGCGCCCTCACGGCTTCCTCCGCTTCCGCGAGGACCTCGGCCGGGAACTCCCCCGGCACGTCGAGCGTGGTGCGCAGGGAGCGCAGGGCCGCCCGGAGGGGGGCCTGTGGTGCGCCGGTCACATGGATGGGGCGGCGGGGCATGGTCCGAGCGTAGGTCCGGCGGGGCCGGGCGGCACGGCGGGCTCCGCTTACCCTGGCGTTTTGGTCTGTCGCGTTGTCGAAGGAGTTCCGCCGTGCTCGTGCTCTTGCCGCCGTCCGAAGGAAAGGCCGCCGGCGGCTCCGGCGCGCCCCTGAAGCCGGAGTCCCTGTCGCTGCCGGAGCTGGCCGGGGCGCGGGCGGCGGTGCTGGACGAGCTGGTGGACCTGTGCGCCGCCGACGAGGAGAAGGCGCGGGTCGTCCTCGGGCTCAGCGAAGGGCTGCGCGGCGAGGTCGCCAAGAACGTCGGGCTGCGGACCGCCGGGGCGCGTCCCGCCGGAGAGATCTACACCGGTGTGCTGTACGAGGCGCTGGACCTCGCCGGCCTGGACGCGGCCGCGCGCGAGCGGGCCCGGCAGTCGCTGCTGGTGTTCTCCGGGCTGTGGGGCGCGGTGGGGATCGGCGACCGGATTCCCTCCTACCGGTGCGCCATGGGCGTGAAGCTGCCGGGCCTGGGCGCGCTGGGGGCGTACTGGCGCGAGCCGATGGCCGCCGCGATGCCGGTGGCCGCGGGCGACGGGCTGGTGCTCGACCTGCGCTCGTCGGCGTACACGGCGGCCTGGAAGCCCAAGGGGGACGTGGCGGGGCGCACGGCCACGGTGCGGGTACTGCACGCGCGGGTCGACGCGGACGGGGTCGAGAAGCGGTCCGTCGTCAGCCACTTCAACAAGGCGACGAAGGGCCGGATCGTACGGGACCTGCTGGTCGCCGGGGCCGACCCCGCCGGCCCGGCGGAGCTCGTGTCGGTGCTGCGGGACCTGGGGTACGTCGTGGAGGCGTCGGCGCCGGCGAAGGCGGGCAAGGCGTGGGCGCTGGACGTGGTGGTGACCCAGATCCACTGAGCGTTGCAGGGTGCGCAACGCTCGTTGCGGAGTGCACCTCGCGGCGGCAGGATGGCGGCATGACTTCCGTGCTCGACCTCGCGCCCGTCGTCCCCGTCGTTGTGCTGGAGGACGCCGCCGACGCGGTGCCGCTCGCCCGCGCGCTGGTCGCGGGCGGGCTGCCGGCGATCGAGGTCACGCTGCGGACGCCCGCCGCGCTCGACGCGATCCGGGCCGTCGCGGCCGAGGTGCCGGACGCGGTGGTCGGCGCCGGCACGGTGACCTCCCCGGCCCAGGTGGCCGACGCGGTGGCGGCCGGGGCCCGGTTCCTGGTCAGCCCGGGGTGGACGGACGCACTGCTGGACGCGATGGCGGCGTCCGGGGTCCCGTTCCTGCCGGGGGTCTCCACGGTGTCGGAGGTCGTGGCGCTGCTGGAGCGCGGCGTGACGGAGATGAAGTTCTTCCCGGCCGAGGCGGCGGGCGGTACGCCGTACCTGAAGTCGCTCGGCGCCCCGCTGCCCCGGGCCCGCTTCTGCCCGACGGGGGGCATCACCCTGGCGTCGGCGCCGGCGTATCTGGCGCTGGCGAACGTCGGGTGCGTGGGCGGCACGTGGATGCTGCCGCCGGACGCGCTGGCCGCGAAGGACTGGGGCCGGGTGCAGACGCTGGCCCGGGAGGCGGCGGGGCTGCGCCGGTAGCGCCTGCGGCGGGCCTTTCCCCACCCCGCCCCTCCCCGAACCGGGGCAAGCCCCGGACCCCGGACGCCCTCCGGGCGTGTCCTCAAACGCCGGACGGGCTGAAACGGGCCGGGGTAGCCACTGGGGCTCCGCCCCGGACCCCAGCCGGCAAACGCCGGACGGGCTGACTGCGCCGGAGGGGCCGGGAGTGGCGCCGAGGACCGCGACCGGACGACGGCGGGAGGGTGTCGGGACCGTAGGGAGCGGTGTTCGGGACGTAGAGCGTGATGTGTGGGCTGGACGCCGGTAAGGCTTTCAGGCACCCCCGGGCATCGCGCCCGAATCATGCAGTCCCGAATGCCGTTCCCGTAGGGCCCGGCACCCGGCACGTGAGACGCGGCCCCACCCAACCGCTCAGCGCAGGTGCGACGTGTCGTTCAGCAGGCGCAGCGACGCGTTGCCGTCCGCGTAGTACGCCACCGCCGACAGCGACGCCGCCGAGAGTTCCATGCGGAACAGGGACTCGGGCGGGGCGCCCAGCGCCAGGCGTACCAGGGTCTTGACCGGTGTCACATGCGTGACGACCAGGACCGTGCGGCCCGCGCAGCGGGCGATCAGCTTGTCGCGGGCCGTCGACACCCGCCGCGCCACCGACGCGAAGCTCTCGCCGCCCCCGGTCGGCGCCGCCTTCGGGGAGGCCAGCCACGCGTCCAGGTCCGCCGGGTACCGCTCGCGGACCTCGGCGAAGGTCAGGCCCTCCCACGCCCCGAAGTCAGTCTCGCGCAGGCCCTCTTCGACGCGTACGTCGAGTCCGAGCCGCGCCGCCACCACGTCAGCCGTCTGGCGGCACCGCCGCAGTGGCGAGCTGACGATCTCCTGGACGGTGCCGCGCGCGGCCAGCGTCGTGGCGACCGCCTCGGCCTGGCGGCGGCCGACCGCCGAGAGCTCCGGGTCGGATCCGCCGCTCCCGGAGAACCGCTTCTCGGGGGTGAGCGCCGTCTCCCCGTGCCGCAGGAGCACGAACGTCGCGGGCGCGCCGAGGTCGGCCGCGGCGCCCCAGCCCACAGCGGGCGCGGTGACGGGCTCGGCCTCGGACGCTTCCGGCAGGGTCAGCGGCTCGGGCACCGCCGCGGCGCGCCCCAGCGCCGCACGGGCCTTGGCGGCGCCGGCCGCCGCGTCGCCCACCACGCGCGGCGCGGCGGCGGCGCGGGGTGCGAGGTCGGCCGTGGAGGCCGACGGCTCCCACTGCTTGCCCTTCTTGCCCGCGTCCATCGCCTCGTTGGCGAGCCGGTCGGCGTGCTTGTTCTTCTCGCGCGGGATCCACTCGTAGGTGACCCGGACGCGCGGGAAGACCGTCGCGGCCTCGGCGGCCAGCGGCTTCATGTCCGGGTGCTTGATCTTCCAGCGGCCGGACATCTGCTCGACGACGAGCTTGGAGTCCATGCGGACATGGACGGTCGCGTCCGGCGCCAGCGCGTGCGCGGCGCGCAGGCCGGCGATCAGCCCCTTGTACTCCGCGACGTTGTTCGTGGCGACGCCGATGTACTCGGCGGCCTCGGCGAGCGTCTCCCCCGTCTGCGGGTCGAGGACGACCGCGCCGTAGCCGGCGGGGCCCGGGTTGCCCCGGGAGCCGCCGTCGGCCTCGACGACGAAGCTGCGTCCCACGGCTACAGGCCGGACTCGGAGGTACGGACCAGGATGCGGCGGCAGTTCTCGCAGCGCACCACCGTGTCGGGGGCGGCGGCCCGCACCTCGTTGACCTCGGTGATGTTGAGCTCCAGCTGGCAGCCCTCGCAGCGGCGCTGGTAGAGGCGGGCCGCGCCGACGCCGCCGGACTGGAGGCGGAGCTTCTCGTACAGCTTGAGGAGGTCGGCGGGGATCGTCGCGGAGGCGACCTCGCGCTCCTTGGTGACCGTGGCGGCCTCGCCGTCGATCTGCTGGGTGGCGGCGTCGCGGCGCGCGGTCGCGTCGTCGGCCTTGGCCTGGACGGACGACACGCGCTCGGTCAGCTCGGCGACGCGCTCCTGGATGGACTCGCGGCGCTCCATGACCTCCAGGACGACATCCTCCAGGTCGCCCTGGCGCTTGGCGAGGGAGACGAGTTCGCGCTGGAGGTTCTCCAGGTCCTTGGGCGACGAGACGGCGCCCGAGTCGAGGCGCTGCTGGTCGCGCGCGGCGCGCTGGCGGACCTGGTCGACGTCCTGCTCGGCCTTGGTCTGCTCGCGGGTGGTGTCGCTCTCCTCGGTCTGCGCGGCGACCAGCAGGTCGCGAAGCTGCGCGAGGTCCTTGGTGAGCGATTCGAGCTCGGCGTGCTCGGGCAGGGAGGTGCGCCGGTGGGCGAGCTGGGACAGGCGCAGATCGAGGGCCTGTACGTCGAGGAGACGGATCTGGTCGGCGGGCGCGGCGTTCAGTTGGGGGCTCCAGAAGAATCAAGGGGGGCGCGCGATGCGCTCGTCGGAAGGGTGGTGGTGGGGGCGTGGTGGGAGGTCCAGGGGTCGGTGACGGTCTTCGACACGTGGACGCGCAGGTCCCACCCATGGCGGTCGGAGATCTCGTCCAGCTGGGCGGCGGCCTGCTCGCACCAGGGCCATTCGGTGGCCCAGTGCGCGGCGTCGATCAGCGCGAGGGGGGTCTGTTCCCGGGCCTCGGAGGCCGGGTGGTGGCGCAGGTCGGCCGTGACGAAGGCGTCGACGCCGGCCGCTCGTACGTCGGCGAACAGGCTGTCGCCGGAGCCGCCGCTGACGGCCACCTTGCTGATGAGCGCGTCCGGGTCGCCGGCCACGCGGATGCCCTGCGCGGTGGCGGGCAGCCGGGCCGCGACGCGGGCGGCGAAGTGGCCGAGGGTGGCCGGAGGGTCCAGCTCGCAGACCCGGCCGAGGCCGCGCCGGCCCTGTGCGTCGGTGGGGTCGGGCACCAGCGGCCCGGTCACCCGCAGGTCCAGGGCGCCGGCGAGGGCGTCGGAGACCCCGGGGTCGGCGCTGTCGGCGTTGGTGTGGGCGACGTGCAGCGCGATGTCGTTCTTGATCAGGGTGTGCACGGCACGGCCCTTGAAGGTGGACGCCGCGACCGTCGTCGTACCGCGCAGATAGAGCGGGTGGTGGGTGACGAGGAGGTTCGCGCCGAGCCGTACGGCCTCGTCGACGGTCTCCTGGACCGGGTCGACGGCGAACAGCACCCGGGTCACCTCGGCGTCGGGGTCGCCGCAGACCGTACCGACCGCGTCCCAGCTCTCGGCCCGCTCGGGGGGCCAGAGGGCGTCGAGCGCGGCGATGACTTCAGACAGACGGGGCACGCAGACAGGTTACCTGCGACGAGTGCCCCGCCCACCATGGCGTACGCGGCCCGCTCGGCCGGGGCCCGCAGGGGACGGGAACGCCAGCTTTGTCGACATGGGGACTCTCCCAGCACACCAGCCCCCGCGACCTCAGCGGAATCGGACAGCGGCCACCCTTATGTGTGAAGTGCGCGGTCTCGTGTTGTTCGGCAGGAAGTGCGAAAACTAGCTTCGTTCGCCGGAGGTGATGGCCTGATGACGGCCTGTGCCATCGAGACCGCGGCCGACGGTGACGCGGTGCGTGAGGCGGTGTTCACGATCGCCGCCGACGGTTCGTACGCCGCGCGGCTGGCCGGTGAGGGCGACGCGCGGTTCCCCGAGCGGTGGACGCTGGACGGCCCCGAGCCGTACGCCGTGCCCCTGCCGGCCGACCAGCCCGAGGAGCCGGACACCGGGCTGCTGCCGCTGGCGGACGGGCGGGTGCTGATCCACCGCCGCCAGGGAGGCGCCTCGCACGCCTTCGGTGGTGGCGCGGGGCGGCACTCCTTCTCGCTGCTGTATCCGACGGGGCCGCGCACCGGGGAGCTGCCGGTGGGCACGGTCGAGTGCGAGCGGCTGGAACTGCTGCCGCCGGCGCCGGACGGCTCGCGGGCGTACGCCCTGTCCGTCGGCGAACGGTCCACGACCGTGTGGCAGGTGGCGGGCGGCGCCTTCGGCCCGGAGTACGTCGCCGAGGTCGCGGGGCGCTGCTCGGGTGGCGTCTGGCTCGACCGTACGGGCCGGATGCTCGCCCTGGACCGGGAGGCCGACGGGGTGACGAAGGCGGTGGCGGTCGACCTGGAGCGGGGCGGGGAGGTCACGCCGCTGCTGCAGATCGCGGAGGGCAGCAACGACCGGCTGCTGCTGGCCGATCCGGACAGCGGGCTGCTGCTGATCCGGTCGGACGCGCCGGGGCGCGACCGGCTGGGCTGGGGGGTGCTGGGCAGCATGCTGCCGGTGCGCTTCCCTGAGTGCCTGGCGCCGGCCGACTGCGCGGTGGCGCCGTTCGCGGTGCAGCCGGGGCAGGTGCTGACGCCGGAGAGCTGCGCGGTGGCGCTGCGGATCGACGGGGCGGCGGGGAGCTGGGTCGGGGTGTGGCGCCCTTCGGGGCGGAGGCTGCATCACCTGGCGGGGCCCGAGGGGTGGTTGGCGGGGGCCGGGCTCTGGACTCCGCGGGGGGTGCTGCGACTGCCGTACGCGACGGGGGCGGTGCCGTGCGGGGTGGCGCGGATCGAGGCCCCCCAGGACGTGGTGATCACCGAACCCGCACAAGCGGAACGCGCAGGTGGGGAACCGTTCGAGGCCCCGGACACTCCTGTGGTGTGCAAGCCCGTACCGCTCCAGCAGGCACCCCTCACCGGGCGCGGGGCCCGTGGTTAGACTCGGTCCGGCCGGGCCGCGCGGTCGTTTCAGCCGGGTGCCGGTGGTGACGGCGGGGCGGGCCTTGCACCACGTGAAAGCGATCGAAGCGATTCCAGGGGATCTCCCAACATGTCTGACGCACGAACCGACACGACCCAGACGCGGCCGCAGCCTTCGGCCGCCGGACGGGACGACGCCGGCCGCTCCGGAAAGCACCGAGGGGGTGCGGCCACGACGGAGGACGCCGCCGCTCCGGCGCACGGCCGCCACCGCCGGGCGTAGTACGCCGCCCCGCCCCGGGGCGCCGCCCCGGGGCCGAGCCCTCGCCCGCCGGGCGGGCCGGACCGCGCCGCGCAGCGGTGCGTCCGGCCCGCCCGGCGGGCGACCGGGGGCCTCACCCCCGCTTGAGGCCCAGCACCTCCGCCGCCGCGAACGTCTCGTGCGGGGGGCGGTCCTCGAAGTACGGCGTCAGCCGCTCCGTCAGCTCCTCGTACGAGAACGCCTCCTTCGCGGTGTCGAACTTGGCCGCGACCCGCGGGCGTTCCATGACCGCGACCATGCCGCCGTGCACGACGAGCAACTGGCCGTTGACCTTCGCGGCGGCGGGCGACGCCAGGTAGCCGACCAGCGGGGAGACGTGCTCGGGGGCGAGCGCGTCGAGTTCGCCCCCGGCCGGCTCCGCGAAGCCGGCGAACACGTCCTGCGTCATGCGGGTCCGCGCGCGCGGGCAGATCGCGTTGGCCGTCACGCCGTACTTGCCCAGCGCCAGCGCCGTCGACGTGGTGAGTCCGACGATGCCGCCCTTGGCCGCCGCGTAGTTGGGCTGCCCCGCCGAGCCCGCCAGGTACGCCTCCGAGGACGTGTTGACGATCCGGCCGTAGACCGGGCCGCCCGCCGCCTTCGAGCGGGCCCGCCAGTGCGCCGCCGCGAAGTGGGTGGTGCTGAAGTGGCCCTTCAGGTGGACGCGGACGACCGAGTCCCACTCGTCCTCGGTCATCGAGAAGATCATCCGGTCGCGGAGGATCCCGGCGTTGTTGACGAGGATGTCCAGCTTTCCGTACGTGTCGACGGCCAGCCCGACCAGTTCCCCGGCCTGCGCGTGGTCCGACACGTCGCCGAGGTGGGCCACGGCCCGCCCGCCGGCCGCCCGGATCTCGGCGGCCACCTCCTCGGCCGGCGCCGCCGACGCCTCGCCCGAGCCGTCGCGCCCGGGCTGCCCGTAGTCGTTGACGACGAGGTCCGCGCCGAGCCGGGCCAGTTCCAGGGCCTCGGCGCGGCCGAGGCCGCGGCCCGCGCCGGTGACGATCGCGCACAGGCCGTCGAGCGGCGGCGCTCCCGGTGACAGTGACATCCGCCGCCCCCTCAGATCTCGATGCAGGTGCGCAGGGCCTCGCCCGTACGCATCTGGTCCAGGGCGTCGTTGATCCCGTCCAGCCGCACCCGGTGGGTGATCAGGCCCTCCAGGTCGATGCGGCCGGCGCGCCACAGCGCGACGGCCCGCTCGTACGAACGCAGCACGTCGCCGCCGCCGTACATGGACGGCAGGATCCGCTTCTCGTCGAAGAACAGCTCGAACATGTTGACCTGGAAGAGGTCGTCCATCGCACCCGCGCCGACGACGCACAAGGTGCCGCCGCGCCGGGTCGTCTCGTACGCGGTCCGGGCGGTGGCCGCCCGGCCGACGACCTCGAAGACGTAGTCGAAGCCCTCCCCCGCCGTGACGCGCTGCTTGGCGTCGGCGAGTTCGTCCGGCGCGACGGCTTCGGTGGCGCCGAACCTCAGCGCCGCCTCGCGCCGGGAGGCGACCGGGTCGACGGCGACGATCTGGGCCGCGCCCTGCACCCGGGCGCCCTGGATCGCGGAGATGCCGACGCCGCCGCAGCCGATGACGGCGACGGAAGAACCGGCTTCGACACGGGCGGTGTTGATGGCGGCGCCGAGCCCCGTCGTCACGCCGCAGCCGATCAGAGCGGCGACCTCGTACGGCAGGTCGTCGGGGATCGGGACGGCGCAGCCCGCGTCGACGACGACCTCCTCGGCGAAGGTGCCGGTCCCGGCGAAGCCGAAGACGTCACCGCCGGGCCTCTTGAAGTTGGGGGTGCCGGCGTTCATGAGCCCGGCGAGGCACAGGTGCGTCTGGCCGCGTTTGCAGGACGGGCAGGCGCCGCAGGCGGGCAGCCAGCAGACGAGGACCCGGTCGCCCCGGCTGATCCCGGTGACGCCGTCGCCGACGTCGGTCACCTCGCCCGCGCCCTCGTGCCCGGGGACGAAGGGGGCGGGCTGCGGCAGTACGCCGCTCATCGCGGAGAGGTCGGAGTGGCACAGGCCGGTGGCCCGTACGCGGATCTTGACCTTGCCGGGGCCGAAGCCCACCGCCTCGACGTCGTCGAGGACTTCGAGCTTGTCCTGCCCTGTCTCGTGCAGTACGGCTGCGCGCACGGTACGGCTCCCTTCACGGACTTCGGGTCAGCTGTGTACGACGGTGGTGTCGGCCAGGACCGGCGCGTCGTCCCGCTCCACGGCGGTGACCGACACCTGGACGCGCCCCGGCGACTTCCACATCCGCAGGCGCAGGGTCTCGCCGGGGAAGGCGACCCCGGCGAAGCGGGTGCTGTACGCGAGGACGCGCGTGACGTCGCCGCCGAGCACGGTGTCGACGACGGCCTTGAGCGTCATGCCGTACGAGCACAGGCCGTGCAGGATCGGCCGGTCGAAGCCGGCGAGCTTCGCGAACTCGGGGTCGGCGTGCAGGGGGTTCCAGTCGCCGGACAGGCGGTAGAGGAGGGCCTGGTCCTCCCGTACCTGCCGCAGCGCTTCGGCGTCCGGTGCGCGGGTGGGCCGCTCGGTGCGGGCGGACGGGCCGCGCTCGCCGCCGAAGCCGCCTTCGCCGCGTACGAAGATCTGGGCGTCGCTGGTCCACAGCGGCCCGTCGTCGTCTGCGGTCTCGGAGCGCAGGACAATGACCGCCGCCTTGCCCTTGTCGTACACCGCCTGGACCGTGGACGTCTGCACCGCCCGGCCCTTCACCGGGATCGGCCGGTGCAGCTCGATGCTCTGGCCGCCGTGCAGGACGTGGGCGAGGTCCACGTCGATGCCCGGCGCCGAGAGGCCGCCGACCACCGCCATGCCGGCGCCGGCGACGGTGGCGAAGCTGGGCAGGACGTGCAGCCTCGATTCGAGGGTGTAGCGCAGCTCGTCGGGGTCGGTGGCGGGGGTGCCCGCGCCGAGGCCGAGGTGGTAGAGCTGGACGTCCTTGTGGTCCCAGGCGATCTCGGCGCTGCGGGGTTGGGCCGCGACGGCCTTTGCGGCATCGATGGGCATGGGGATGCTGCTCCTTGATGGATGGAAGACCTCGGCGCGGCCGTCCGCACCGTCGGCCGCACCGAGGTCGTACGGGACCGGCCGCCGACCGCCCGTTCTAGAACGCGTTCTAGGCCGATGGGGCCTATGTATAACGCACCCCGCGGTGGTTGGGAAGACACCGTGCTGACGCATCGTCAGGTACGCGCCGGCGCGCCGGGGAGGCGGGCGCGGGACGCCTGTCCCCAGCCGGGTCGGGACCGGGTTCGACAGCTCACCCGTACGCGTATGGTCTCGTCGATGTACGGCTCACGGACACGGGCCGGGGCATAGGCTCCGACCGGCCCGCCGGTACCGACTCGAACTGGAGCCACCCGTGATCAGAGTTCTCCTCGCCGAGGACCCGGGCATGACGCGCGGCGCTCTCGCCCGGCTGCTCGGCCTGGAGGCGGACATCGAGGTCGTCGCCCAGGTCGCGGCGGGCGACGAGATCGTGGACGCCGCCCTGGTCTCCCGCCCCGACGTGGCGCTCCTGGACATCGAACTCCCCGGCCTCAGCGGCCTCGACGCCGCGGCGCTGCTGCGCGACGAGGCGCCGGACTGCCGGGTCGTCATCCTCACCACGTTCGCCAGGCCCGGCTACCTGCGGCGGGCGCTGGAGGCGGGCGCGGCGGGCCTGCTGGTCAAGGACGGCCCGGTGCGGGAGCTGGCCGCGACGATCCGCCGGGTGCTGACCGGCGAGACCGTCGTCGACCCGGCCCTCGCCGCCGCCGACGCCGGTCCGGGGCCCGACCCGCTCACCGCCCGCCAGTGAGCCGTGCTCGCGTCACGTTCGCTGCGTACGGCGCGGCAGCCACACCAGCATCAGCAGGACTCCCCCGAGCAGCGCGCCCGCCCCGACCCGGAACGCGAGGGCGTACCCGGCCGTCAGGGCCTCCGGGGTGGCGGCGCCCGCCGTACGGGAGGCCGCGACCGTCGACAGCACCGCGAGGCCCAGCGCGCCGCCCATCGTGCGCGAGGTGTTGATGAGCCCGGACAGCAGGCCGGCGTCGCCCGCACCGCCGCCCGACGTGGCGAGGGAGGCCAGCGGGGTCGACGCGAGACCCGCGCCGACCATCATCACGACGCCGGGGCCGAGGACGGCGGTGAGGTACGGCCCTCCGGCACTCATCGTGGACTGCCACGCCATGCCGCCGGCCGCGACCAGCGTCCCGGTGATCGCGACCCGGCCCGCACCGGCCCTGGCCATGAGGCGCGGGGCGAGCTTCGAGCCGATCACGATGGCCAGCGAGCTGGGCACCAGGGCGAGCCCGGCGCCGAGCGGGGTGTAACCCAGGACGTTCTGGGCGTACAGCGTCATGAAGAACCACATGCAGAACAGCGCGGAGCCGTTCACGAACATGGCCGCGTTCGCCGCCGACACCGCGCGTACGCGGAAGAACTTCAGCGGCATCAGCGGCGCCTTCGTCCGGGCCTCCACCGCCACGAAGACACCGAGCAGCGCGAGTCCCGTCACCAGCGGCACCACGGTCGCGGCTGCCGCCCAGCCCTGCGCCTCGGTCTGCACGATGCCGTACGCGAGGGTCGCGAGCCCGGCGGTGACCAGCAGCGCGCCGGGCAGGTCCAGCCGGCGCCCGTCCCTGGCGTGGCTCTCGACGAGCCACAGGGCGGCGCAGGCCAGGACCAGCGCGCCGACGGGCACGTTGATCAGCAGGACCCAGCGCCAGGACAGCGCGTCCGTCAGTACGCCGCCGACAAGCCCGCCCGCGGCCCCGCCGCCCGCGCCGACCGCCGACCACGTCCCTATGGCGCGGTTCCTGGCGGGGCCTTCGGGGACGGCGGAGGTGAGGATGGTGAGCGTCGCCGGGGCCAGCACCGCCGCGCCGAGGCCCTGCGCCGCGCGGGCGGCCAGCAGGTGCCAGTCCTCCTGGGCGAGCCCGCCGGCGAGGGAGGCGGCGGTGAACAGGCCGAGGCCGGTCAGGAAGGTCCGCTTGCGGCCGAAGAGGTCGGCCGCGCGGCCGCCGAGGAGCATGAAGCCGGCGAAGGCGATCGCGTAGGCGTTGACCACCCACTGCAGGCCGATCGCGCTGAGCGCCAGATCGGCGCGCATCGACGGCAGCGCGACGTTGACCACCGACACGTCGAGGACGACGAGGAACTGGCCCGCGCAGGCGGCGAGGACGACCGCCCAGGTGCGGGACGGCTTGCGGGCGGCGGGGAGGCGGGTTGCGGAGACCTGGCCGGAAGGCGACGAGGAGGCGTGGACCATGGGTGTCATGCTCGCAGCAACCACGTGCCCCGTACATCCGCGTTCCGCGCCGCGTGGCGTCGGCCGGGACGCCCGGCCCCCGCCGTCGCCCGGTGGGAGCCCCGCGCGGACGGTCGCCCTAGTTGTATTGCCCCGGGAGGTTGTGTACGGGTGATGCAGGTCTCGGCTGAGGGATCTTGAACGGGTAAGGGCCTTCCGGGTTCGGTGTGGATTGCGACATCTCCACCGAACGACGAAAGGCCCTCGTGCCCCACCGTAATGCACCCCTGACCGAGACCGGACGGCTGCGCCTGGCCCGCTGCGTGGTCGAGGACGGCTGGCCGCTGCGCCGGGCCGCCGAACGCTTCCAGGTCTCGCCCACCACCGCCCAGCGGTGGGCCACCCGCTACCGAGTTCTGGGCGAGGCCGGGATGGCGGACCTTTCCTCCCGCCCGCATCACAGCCCCCGGCGAACCCCGACCCGCACCGAACGCCGGATCATCAAGGTGCGCCTCCTGCGTCGCTGGGGACCGGCCCGGATCGCTCACCTGCTCGGCCTGGTCCCCTCGACCGTGCACCGTGTCCTGACCCGCTTCAAACTGGCCCGCCTGACCCACCTGGACCGGGCCACCGGCCGGGCAGTGCGCCGCTACGAACGCTCCACACCAGGCGAGTTGGTACACGTGGACATCAAGAAACTCGGCAACATCCCCGATGGCGGAGGCCACAAGGCGCTCGGCCGCCAGGCCGGCCGCAAGACACGGTCCGGCGCCGGCTACAGCTACATCCACACCGCCGTCGACGACCACTCCCGCCTCGCCTACAGCGAGATCCACGACGACGAGAAGAAGGAAACCGCGACCGCCTTCTGGACCCGGGCGAACGCGTTCTTCACCACCGCCGGGATCACCGTCGAGCGCGTCCTGACCGACAACGGCTCCTGCTACCGCTCACGCGACTGGCGCGATGCCCTGGCGGCGGCCGGGATCGCCCACAAGCGAACCCGGCCCTACCGGCCGCAGACCAACGGCAAGGTCGAACGCCTCAACCGCACCCTGCTCGACGAATGGGCCTACGCCCGCCCCTACCGATCAGAACAAGAACGACGCGACGCCTTCCCACACTGGCTCCACACCTACAATCACCACCGCGGACACACCGCGCTCGCAGGCAAACCACCCGCCAGCCGCGTCCCCAACCTCACAGGGCAATACACCTAGTCGGCGTCCCGCTGCCACGTCTTGACGGTCGTCTTCGGGTTGGACGCGGAGTTCGACGTGTGCGACACCAGGCAGCGGTACTGCTTACCCAGGTGGGCGACCCGGTCGTTCACCGAGTACCGCCGGTTTACTTTCCACTCCGAGAATCCCGCTGCCATGAGTCGACGCCCTTTCACCGGACCGGCCCGATGCCGGTCCGCCCGTATCCTCCCACGGCCCGCGCGTCACGCCCGCAGCAGCGTCACCACCGCCGCTCCGCCCAGTCCGATGTTGTGCGCCAGCCCCACCCGCGCGCCCTCGACCTGCCGCGCCCCCGCCTCGCCCCGCAGCTGCCAGGTCAGCTCCGCCGCCTGCGCGAGGCCGGTCGCCCCCAGGGGGTGCCCCTTGGAGATCAGACCGCCGGAGGGGTTGACGACCCAGCGGCCCCCGTACGTCGTCGCGCCGCTCTCCACGAGCTTGCCGGACTCGCCCTCACGGCACATGCCCAGCGCCTCGTACGTCAGCAGCTCGTTGACGGAGAAGCAGTCGTGCAGCTCGACCACGTCGACGTCCTCGATACCGAGGCCGGACGCCCGGTACACCTGGAGCGCGGCGGCCCGCGACATCGGCCGGCCGACGACGTCGACGCAGGAACCGGACGCGAAGGACTCCTCGGTGTCGGTCGTCATCGCCTGCGCGACGATCTCGACGGCCCGGTCGTGCAGACCGTGCCGGACCAGGAAGCGCTCGGACACCACGAGCGCGGCGGCTGCCCCGTCGGAGGTGGGAGAGCACTGGAGCTTGGTGAGCGGCCGGTGGACGGTCCTGGCGGCGAGGATCTCCTCGACCGTCCACACGTCCCGGAACTGGGCGTTGGGGTTGTCCGCCGAGTGCCGGTGGTTCTTGGCCGCGACCGCCGCGAGCTGCGCCTCCGTCGTGCCGTACCGCTCCATGTGCTCGCGCGCCGCGTTGCCGAAGATCTGCGCGGTGGGCGGGGTCGCCTCGAAGCCGTGGGCGGCGGCCATGACGCCGTAGTGACGGGCGACGGGTGACGTGGCGAAGTCGCCGCCGTCCGAACCGCCGCCCAGCGCCCCGCGCTTCATCTTCTCGAAGCCCAGCGCCAGCACGCAGTCGCTGAGGCCGCCCTCGACGAACTGCCGCGCCGTCATGAGCGCCGTGGAGCCGGTGGCGCAGTTGTTGTTGACGTTGTAGACCGGGACGCCGGACAGGCCGAGTTCGTACGCCGCCCGCTGACCGGCGGTCGACGCCTGGAAGCAGTATCCGGCGACGACCTGCTGAACCTCGTCGTACGTGGTCCCGGCGTCGGCCAGCGAGCGGGCACCGGCCTCCTTCGCCATGTCCCAGTACTGCCAGTCACGGCTCTCGGGCTTCTCGAACTTCGTCATCCCGACACCGACGACGTACGCCTTCGCGCTCACGGCGGAGCTCCCCTCAGTCACGCGGCAGGCCGAGCAGGCGCTCGGCCACGACATTGAGCTGGACCTGGGTCGTGCCGCCCGCGATCGTCAGGCAGCGCGACATCAGGAACCCGTGCACGGCCCGCTCGCCGGCCCCTTCACGCACCGCGCCTTCGGGCCCGAGCAGTTCGAGGGCCAGTTCCGCGACCTTCTGCTGGTGCGCCGTCTGGACGAGTTTGCGTACGCTCGCTCCCGCGCCCGGATCGAGGCCCGACACCTGCCGCGTCGTCGTGCGCAGCCCGATGCAGGCCAGGGCGTGCGCCTCGGCGACGAGCGCACCGACGCGCACCCGGTACGCGTCGTCGAGTCCGGCGGACCGTGCGATCAGCGCTTCGAGACCGGTATCGAAGGCGACCTGGTCGGCCATGTGGACCCGCTCGTTGCCCAGGGTGTTGCGGGCGACCCGCCAGCCGCCGCCGACCTCGCCGACCACCGCGTCGTCCGGGAGAGTCACGTCGTCGAAGTAGACCTCGTTGAAGAGCGAGTCGCCGGTGATCTCCTTCAGCGGCCGTACGTCGATGCCCTCGGCCCCCTTCATGTCGACGAGGAAGTACGTCAGTCCCTCGTGCTTGGGCGCGTCCGGGTCCGTACGGGCCAGCAGGATCCCGTAGTCGGCCCACTGCGCCGCGCTCGTCCACACCTTCTGGCCGGTGACGCGCCACCCTTCCGCCGTCTTCTCCGCCCGCGTCCTCAGCGACGCCAGATCGGACCCGGCCTCCGGCTCCGAGAACAACTGGCACCACAGCACCTCGCCGCGCAGCGTCGGCCCCAGGTGGCGCTCCTGCTGCTCCGGCGTCCCGTACGCGATCAGCGAGGGCACCACCCAGGTCGCGATCCCCAGCTCGCTCAACCGCACGCCCGCCTCCCGCAGCTCCCGCTGCACGGCGAGCTGACGCACCGGCCCCGCGCCCAGCCCGTACGGCGGCGGCAGGTGCGGCGCGGCGTAACCCGTCGGCGCGAGGGCGCGGCGGGCGGCGGCCGGGTCGAGGCCCCGCGCGGCCGCGATCGCCTCCCGTGCCCGCTCCCGGTACGCGTCCGCTTCCGGTGGCAGCTCAAGCCGCAGCTCGCGCCGCGCGCCGGCCGCCGCGAGCCGGGCGGCGCGCTGCCGGTGCGTGTCGCCCGGACCGAGCAGCTGCCGGGCGGCCAGCGCCCGGCGCAGGTATAGGTGGGCGTCGTGTTCCCAGGTGAACCCGATGCCGCCGAGGATCTGCACGCAGTCCTTGGCGCAGGTGTACGCGGCGTCGAGCGCGGCCGAGGCGGCGAGCGCGGCGACCAGGTCCCCGGCGCCGGTCCCGGCGGCGCGGGCCGCGTCCCAGGCGAGGGCCCTGGCCTGTTCGAGCCGCACGAGCATGTCGGCGCACAGGTGCTTGACCGCCTGGAACCGCCCGATGGGCCGCCCGAACTGCACGCGGGTGCGGGCGTGTTCGGTGGCGGTGTCCAACGCCCACCCCGCGACGCCGCACGCCTCGGCGGCGTACAGCACGGCGGCGAGGCCGGGTACCGGATCGCCGCCGCCCGCGAAGACGAGCAGGCGGTCGGCGGGCACGGTGACGCCCCGCGCGGTGACCTCGGCCGTGGGCCGGGTCGGGTCGGCGCTCTCGTGGGTACGGACGACCAGTTCCCCGGCGTCCACGGCGAACCACGCGTCCCCGGCGGCGAGCACGAGGACGTCTGCCTGCCCGCCGCCGAGGACGGGCGGGGCGGTCCCGTCGAGCCGGTGGCCGCCGTCGACGGGGGTGGCGGTGAGCGTGCCCGCGCCGAGCGCGACCGCCCCGATGCGGGCGCCCGACGCGAGTGCGGCGACGAGCGGCTCCTGGCCGCCGCGCCGCAGCACCTCGGAGGCGAGCACGCTCGGCAGGTACGGGCCCGGCAGCGCGGCGCGTCCGGCTTCCTCCAGTACGACGGCGAGGTCGAGCAGCGCGCCTCCCCCGCCCCCGCACTCCTCGGGCAGGTGAAGCCCGAGCAGGCCCTGCTCGGCCGCCGCGTCCCAGTACGCGGGCCGCCGTTCCCCCGCCCCGTCGGTCACCGTCCCGTCGAGCACCTTCCGCACGGCCTCGGGCGGCACCGCCCGCGCGAGCCAGCGGCGCACGGAGTCCGCCAGGTCGCGATGCTCTTGCGTGATTCCGATACCCATGCGCGGCAGACTAGAACACGTTCCAATCTGACGGAAGGTCAGAAACAGGCGGAAGAATCGATACGGCTACACCCGTTCGAGTGGCGGGGACATCATGGGGCATCCACGTGGGCAACGGACAGAAGGCACCAAAACTTCAACATCAACGCCCACGTCTACGGATGGAACTTCATGCGACTCCGCAGCACCCTGGCCGCCACGGTCGGCGCCTTCGCCCTCGCACTGACGCTGCCCGCCTCGGCCGGTGCGGCCACGGGGACCTTCACGTACCGGTACGCCGACCAGTCCGGCGTACTGACCGACCCGCCGAGCGGCGAGTGCATCACGCTCCCGGAGGTGGCCGACGAGCAGGTCCTGCCGGCCCACACGCCGGCCAACGCCACGGACGCGGTCGCCACCGTCTACGCGGGCTCGGAGTGCACGGGCCCGCAGTTCGACCTCCGCGCCCACACCGGCCACGGCTCGGACCGCCTCAAGGTGCGCTCGGTCGTCTTCCACTGAGCACGGCGACTTCCGTCCCCGGTCCCCGCGTCGTGCGCCTGCGCGGGGACCGGGGCGGAGCTGGAGCCTCAGCGAAAGTCGGGAGCGAGCCCGACCCGGTGTACTACGCGTACTACACTGAGACCATGACCCGTTCCGTACCGATAAGAGAGCTCAATCAGGACACGGCCGGCGTGATCGCTCGCGTCGAAGCGGGTGAGACGATCACAATCACCCGCAATGGGCGGCCCATCGCCACCCTGGCCCCCCAAGGGGCCGAGGCCGACAGTCCGGCCTACCCCTTTCGCACCGACCCCATGGGCGAGCTCGACGACCTCCCCGTTTTCCGGGGCCCGGACCTCAGCGATGACGAGATCGAGGACTCTTTGAGGGGCATGGGCGGCAGCGTTGACTGATCACGTGATCCCCGTGGCCATCGCCGACACCAACGCCCTGTTCCGACTGTTCACCGCGTCCAGCAAACGGCATGAGGAGCACCGCGAGGCGCTCAGCAGGATCGGCCACCTCATCGTCTCGCCGATGGTGCTTGCCGAACTCGACTACCTGCTGACTCAGAAGATCAACGCGTCCACGGCTGCGACCGCGCTCGAGTTCATCGCCAAGCGCGCCGACGCGCAGCGCTTCGAAGTGCCTGCCGTGCAGCCTCACCTGCACACGGCACTCGCGATCATGAACGGGTACCGGGACCTTGACGGCGGCAGCGGAATCGGACTCGCGGACGCGATGAACGTGGCCCTGGCGGCGCACTACCGGACGGCGGCCCTCTTCACCTCGGACATCCACTTCCGCATCGTGCGCCCGTTGGACGCGCACGAGTCGTTCCGGCTTCTTCCGGACGATCTCTAGCCGATGTGCCCCTCGGCGGCGGCCGTGACGAATGCCGCGAAGGCGGCGGGAGCGACGGCGAAGGCGGGGCCTTCGGGGTTCTTGGAGTCGCGGACGGCGACACGGCAGGGCTGAGTGGCTACCTCGACGCAGTCACCGCCGGTGTCACCGCTGTACGACGACTTGCGCCAGGCGGTGGCGCCGAGGGGGGCGCACTCGATGCACTCGCCACCGGTGCCCCCACTGAAGCTCGACTTACGCCACAACGCGCCCGTCAGATCCTGGCTGGTCCCCATAACGTTCCTCCCGTACGCGGGCGATCAGTGCCGCCGAGTCTTCCACGGAGAGGGCTGCGGCCTGCAAATGATCGTATCGGTGCGCACAGTCCCGGGCAGTCTCCGGATTGGCGGTCACGTGAGCCGATCCGTAGCTCTCCGCGTAGACGATATCCGGATCGCCCTCAAACCTGAGGACGGTGAACGAGCCGACTGTCGCCGGATGTTGTCCAACACCGAAGGGGAGCACCTGGATGCGGACCTCACGCCGGTCCCGGAAGCTCAACAAGTGGAGCAGTTGATTTCGCATGGCGTCCCGGCCGCCGAACGGCCTATGCAGAACCGCTTCGTCCAGCACAACCCAGACCAGTGGTGGACGCTGCCGATTCAGAATGCGTTGTCGCTCAACTCGGGCGGCCACCGCTTCGTCGAGCTTGTCCGCCCACCCGGCTTGCAGCACTGCGCGCGCGTACTCCGGGGTCTGCAACAAGCCGTAGACCAACTGGGCCTGAAACGAAGAGATGTACGCCGCCCGCGCCTCCATCTCCGCGTACGCCTGGAACCAGTGCGGCAGCTGGCTCCGCAGTACCAGGCCCACCAGCCGCGAGAACGTCCCGCCCGTCCCCAGCGCCGCGTCCATCCGCTCCGAGAAGTCACGGGTCGGCACCTTCCGGGCCGTCTCCACCTGGCCGATGAGCGAGGCCGTACAGAAGACGATGTCGCCGAGCTGCCCCTGCTTCAGCCCCGCCGCCTCTCGCAAGCGGCGCAGTTCGGAGCCGTAGTAGTCCAGCGGCGACGCGCTGGGATCGAGGTCGCGGATGTTGACCATGCGGCGGCCACCCCCAAGTTCACGCCGTGCGGCGTTCGTTTCGGTCGGTAGCCGAGCGTAATCGCGCCACCGCACTCTGGTGACATGAATCACGCAACTGACCACTCACCAGCGCACATTGAGCACGGCTACCGCATGGGCTTCACCGTCGGTGAGCATTCGGCGCGGCACCTGCGGCGCATCGTGCGGACGGTTCTGGCCCGTTGGGACATGTCGGAGCTGACCGACGCGGCCGAGCTGGCCCTCACCGAGCTCGTCGCCAACGTCGTACGGCACGTACCGGGCCGGCACTGCACGCTGCTCGTCCTGCGCCGGCCGGGCGGACTGCGGGTGGAGGTCGCGGACCGGTGTCCCGACCCGGCCCGCAGGAGAGGCGGCGAAGGAGGCGAGCTCGCCGAGGGCGGGCGGGGGCTGATGCTGGTGGAGGCCGTGACCGACCGCTGGGGCACGGTGCCGGTGCCGGGCGGCAAGACGGTCTGGTTCGAGTGCGATGCGAAGCCCTGTTCGGACCCGCCTACGATGTGACCGCCCAGTAGACATGTGCCGTACGACCGGAGGACCCATGGCCGCCGCCGCGCCCAAGCCCGAGACGCTCGCCGCCTTCGAGGCCGCCAAGGGCTTCATGCCGGTACGCGAGGGGCTCGCCCTGTACGCCGCCGCCGCCGAGGCCGGGGCGCTCGGGCTGCCGCTGGTGGAGGTCGGCACGTACTGCGGGCGGTCCACGATCCTGCTCGCCGACGCCGCCCGCGAGGCCGGCACGGTCG
This sequence comes from Streptomyces chryseus, assembly GCF_014650755.1. Classification (GTDB taxonomy): domain Bacteria; phylum Actinomycetota; class Actinomycetes; order Streptomycetales; family Streptomycetaceae; genus Streptomyces; species Streptomyces chryseus. The sequence continues at coordinate 626,997 of NZ_BMVO01000001.1, forward strand.
CCGTGACCGTCGACCACCACCGGGGCAGCGAGGAGCAGCAGCCGGGCTGGGAGTACCACGACCCGACGGTCGTGGACCCGGAGGTCGGCCTGATGGACACCCTCCCGACCTTTCGCCGCACGCTGCACAGGGCGGGGCTCGAAGAGCACGTGATCGCGGTCGTCGGGCGGTCGCCGCAGGTCGCGGCCGTGTGGGGCGGCGAGGTCGGCCTTGTCTTCATCGACGGCGGCCACACCGACGAGCACGCGAGCGGCGACTACGAGGGCTGGGCGCCGCACGTGGCCATCGGCGGGCTGCTCGTGATCCACGACGTCTTCCCCGACCCGGCAGACGGCGGCCAGGCCCCGTACCGCGTGCACCAGCGCGCCCTCGCGTCCGGCGCCTTCACCGAGATCTCGGCGACCGACTCGCTGCGCGTCCTGCGCCGTGTTTCTCCGGGGATCTGACCCGCGCGGTTAGCATCGCCGGGTGTCGTACGACAGCGAGCCCCCCACCCCCCCGACCACTTCCGCGCCCTCCTCCCGCCGCTTCGGCCGGGGGAGCGCCACCGTCGCGGTCGCCGCGCTGGTACCGGCCGCCCTGGCGGGCTGGCTCGTGTGGCAGGCGACGAGCGGTCCCGGCGACAGCGATCAGCCCGAGGTGGTGCCGGGGCAGAGCCAGAGCCGGTCCGTGGCGCCCCCCGCCGACGCCAAGCCGTCGGCGCCCACCACGCCGCCCGCCTCCCCCTCCACCGGCGCTCCGTCCCCCTCGGGGACGGACAAGGACGAGAAGCCGAACGCGACCGGGCCCCTCGCGGGCAAGGTCGTGGTGGTCGACCCCGGTCACAACCCGGGCAATTTCCGCCATACGCGCGAAATCAACAAACTGGTGAATGTCGGCACACACCGCAAGGAGTGCGACACCACCGGCACGTCCACGAACGCCGGCTACACCGAGGCGTCGTTCACCCTGGACGTCTCGCGCCGCCTGCGCGCGCTCCTGGAGAAGCAGGGCGCGACGGTCAAGCTCGTACAGAACGAGGACCGTCCGTACGGGCCGTGCGTGGACGAGCGGGCCCGAATCGGCAACGAGGCGAAGGCCGACGCCGTCGTCTCCGTGCACGCCGACGGCTCGGCGGTCGGCAACCGCGGGTTCCACGTGATCCTGCCCGCACTGGTGAAGGGCGGCGCGGCGGACACCACGAAGATCGTCGGTCCGTCGCGGGAGCTGGGGACGCGCATCGCGGGCAAGTTCGTCCAGGCGACCGGCAGCGCGCCCTCCAACTACGTGGGCGACGGCACGGGATTGGACGTGCGCAAAGACCTCGGCGGGCTCAATCTGTCGACTGTGCCCAAGGTGTTCGTCGAATGCGGCAATATGCGTGACCCGAAGGACGCCGCTCTGCTGACGAACGAGGGCTGGCGCCAGAAGGCGGCGCAGGGGATCGCCGACGGGATCGGGAGTTACCTGGAAAGGTAGGTCCGATACCCGGGGGCCGACCTCCCGGAGGGGACGATACATTCATCCGTACGATGGGGAGCTGCCCCCGAGCTTCGCCATGTGCCGCCCCGACGAGTCGACCCACTAAGGACCTTCAAAGTGAACATCCGCTCCCTCACTCGAGGCGACGGCGTGGTGATCGGAGCAGCGGTGGTGCTGTTCATCGCCTCGTTCCTCAGCCTGGTGTCCCTTCCCGACTGCAGCGGCCAGTTCTGCCCGCGCGAGTCCTCGGCGCCCAACGCCTGGGACTCGCTGGGCACGCTGATGAGCGTGTACCTCGCCGGCGTCATCGCCGCGGCGCTGATCGTCGTCAGCCGCGCCATGCCGGGCCGCAAGGTGGCCAACATCGACCTCGGTCAGTTCGGTGTCGCGTTCGCCGTCTTCGCGCTGTGGACCGCCTTCTGGACGATCATCGACATGACCGGTGACGCGGGCGCCGGCATGATCCTCGGCCTGCTGGCCACCCTCGTCCTCGCCGCCGGCGCCGTCGCCGCGCCGCTCGTCCCGGCGCTCAAGGCCCCGCTCATGCCGGCCCCGAAGCCGCAGGTCGCGCAGCCGTACGGTGGGCAGCCCGGTCAGCCGGGCCCCGGTGGCTACGGCTACCCCGGTGCGCAGCAGCCGCCGTACGGCGGCCAGCCCGGCCAGCAGCAGCCGTACGGGGCCCAGCCGCAGCAGGGCCAGCAGCCGCAGGCGCAGCAGCAGGCGCAGGCTCCGGCCGCGCAGCAGGGCGGCGCTCCCGCCGCCGGCGACTTCGCCCCGTTCTGGTTCGCGGTTCCGGTCGCCCGTCCGCTGTACGCGGAGGACGGTTCGCCGACGCCGATCGCCGAACTGGCCCCCGGCACCTGGTACCTGGCGGTGGAGCAGCGCGGTCCCGGTCTGGTCGCCCAGACGCAGGACGGCCGTCGCGGCGTCCTCCAGGACACCACCGGCATCCAGCGCGGCTGACCGCCGCACACCGGCCCCATCGGCCCCTCGCCCCTTCCGGGCGGGGGGCCGTTGTCGTACAGTCGCCCGGGTCAGGGATCTGACACACCGTCAGGTACGGTCGTCGGAGGGACACTCAGGGATGCGCCTCGGACTCGCTCTCGGCTACTGGGGCCGCGGCCCCGACCCCGGCCATCTCGCCCTGGCCCGCGAGGCGGAGCGGCTCGGCTACGACTCGGTGTGGACCGCCGAGGCGTGGGGCTCCGACGCGTTCACCCCGCTCACCTGGATCGCGGCGCACACCTCCCGCATCCGGCTCGGCACAGGGGTGGCGCAGATGGCGGCCCGCACGCCCACCGCCACGGCGATGCACGCGCTGACCCTGGACCACCTGTCCGGCGGCCGGATGATGCTCGGGCTCGGGCTCTCGGGACCGCAGGTCGTCGAGGGCTGGTACGGACGGCCCTTCCCCGCGAGCCCGCTCACCGCGACACGGGAGTACGTCGACACGATCCGCCAGGTGCTGCGACGCGAGGCGCCGGTCGAGGTGGACGGGCGGTTCCACCCGCTGCCGTACCGGGGCGCGGACGCGGTGGGCACCGGCAGGGCGCTCAAGCCCATCACGCATCCGCTGCGGTCCGCCCTCCCCGTCCTGCTCGGCGCGGAGGGCCCGAAGAACATCGCCCAGACGACCCGCGTCGCCGACGGCTGGCTGCCGCTCTACTGGTCACCGATGCGCACCGATGTGTACGCGGCGTCGCTGACCGGCCTGCGCGCCGGTTTCATGGTCGCGCCGATGGCGCGGGCGAAGGTCTGCGACGACGTGGCCGAGGGCCTGCTGCCGGTCAAGGCGATGCTGGGCTTCTACATCGGCGGCATGGGCCACGCGGCCCGCAACTTCCACGCGGACCTGATGGGGCGCATGGGCTTCGAGGACGAGGCCCGCCGCGTCCAGGAGCTGTTCCTCGCGGGCCGCAAAGAGGAGGCGGTGCTGGCCGTCCCCGACGCGTTCGCGGACGAGATCTCCCTCGTCGGCCCGCGCGAGCGCATCGCGGAACGCCTGGAACTGTGGCGCGCGGGCCCGGTGACCGACCTGCTGGTGACGGCCCCGGACCCGCACACGTTGCGCGTACTGGCCGATCTGAACACCTGACGGGCCGATCTCTCACCATCGAGTGAGCCAGACGGCTTCTGCCCCGCGACATCGGCCGCCCCGCTTAGGTTCGCCCACATGGAACCGCGGTACGACATCGAGATCGAACCCGAGGTACGGGAGTGGCTCCGGCTCCCTTCCGAGAGAGCACTACCGTTTCGTGGAACGGCACGCGGACCGTTTGGCGTCGAATCCGACCCTGCTCGGCGAGCCGTACTCACGGCATCTCGGAGGGCCGTTGCGCGAGCTGCGTTTCCACCTGGACACGGCCGCGTTCCGCATCACCTACTGGCTGGAACCGAACCGCCGTATCGTGTTGCTCACGGTCTGCCGCAAGACTCGGATGCGTGAAGACGCACAGGTCGAGCGGGCTGTGCGCGCGCAGAAGGAGTGCGAGGCCGCGCACTGCCCGGCTGAGGCCGAATACCACCGGCACATTCGAGGAGCAAGGATGAGCGGCGGCTACCACACCGAGTGGAAGATCCCGGACGAGCATCGCGTCGACCCCGCGTACATCGAAGCGGGCGCCTCGATCGCCCTTGGTCAGGCGGTGTACGACTTCCGCGTCGCGCTCGGTCTCTCGGAGACCGAACTGGCACGGAGGGCCGGTCTCACCGAGGCCGAGGTCGAGCAGATCGAGGGCGGTGGCACTGTGCCGACGCTGCCTCTGCTTCGGCAGCTCGCCTCCGCCCTGGACGCCCAGCTCGACGTGTCCATCGGCTCCGACGCCATGTCCCTGGCTTTCGTGCCCCACGCCGCCTAGTGGTCGGCTCTCAGCCGAACGTCGCCCGCTCCAGCCAGAAGTCCAGCAGCTGCGCGTCGCCCAAAACCTCCACCCGGTCGCTGTCGGCCGGCAGGCGGCGGTGGAAGACCCGGAGCACGTCGGCGAGCGGGCCGCGCAGGGCGACCGTGGCCCTCTCGTGGGCGTGGCGCCAGGTGAAGCCGTCCTCGCCGAACTCGATCAGCCACTCCGCGTCGGGCACGTCCGTCGCGTGGAGGTGGAGGGTGCGCCCCGCCCCGCGCAGCTCCTTCGCCTGCTCGTCGGCGCCGGTGGACTGCCTCCAGGCGACGATCTCCAGCCACTCGTCGACGGTGTCGGCCGCCACCTCGGGCTCCACCTCGAAGACGATGCCGGCGGTGAGGGCCGCGTCCGCCCGGTGGACCACCGTCTCGTGGGTCATGCGGCGGGCCCAGAACCCGGCGCGCCGGTCCGCGCTCCAGGACCACACCTTGGCCTGCGGCCCGGCCGCGCGCAGGGTGTCGGCGAGCTTGCGCGCGCCCTCCTCCAGCCACGTGTCCAGGGCGGCCGGTTCGGCGTCGCCGGGGCCGGTGATGCCGGGCACCTGGTCCTCGGGCACGGCCTCGGAGGCCTTCGTGCGTACGATCGCCTCGGCCCAGCGGTGGGCCCCGCCGACGTGGCGGGCGAGGTGGCCGAGGGTCCACTCGGGGCAGGACGGCACCTTCGCGCCGAGGTCGGCGTCGATCAGCACGGCCCTCAACAGGTCGGTCTGCCGCTCGATTTCGTCGCAGTAGCGTGCGTGGCCCAGGTCGGTCATAGGGGCACTGTAGTGAACGGCGGCGCGGAACCACCCCGTTTCATCGCGCGGAAAACGGCAACACGTTCGACATGTCCCCACGTCATCGCAGTGGAAGCAACCAGGCGGCGACCGTCGTCATCGTCGTCGCCGACATCATGGCCTTCATCCTCGGCCTGTGGATCCTGATGTACCTGCTGGACGCCAACCGCGCGAACGACCTGGTGAACTTCGTCCAGGACGCCGCCCGCTGGCTGGCCGGCTGGTCCCACGACCTGTTCACCTTCGACGAGGCCTGGGCGCGCGTCGTCGCCGGGTACGGGCTCGCGGCGGTCGTCTACCTCTTCGTCGGGCACGCCCTGGCGAACGTCGTCCGCCGCCACTGACCCCGGTCGCCCGGGCCCGCCGTCAGGGGCCCGGGCCGACGGCTAGCAGCAGTCCGGGTCCAGCCCGAGCGGCAGCCGTTCCCCGCCGAAGACCGCGGTGGTCGCCTCGTCGCCTCCGAGGGCGGCCACCGCCAGCAGCAGGGAACCCGCCGTCCAGCTGGTGAGTTCCTCGGGCCATATCGCCCGGTCGCCCTCGAAGACGTACCCCGTCCAGTACATGCCGTCCGGCGCCCGCAGGTGCTGGATCGACTGGAGGATCTCCAGGGCCCGGTCCGACTCCCCCATCACCCACAGGGCCAGGGCGAGTTCGCAGCTCTCGCCGCCGGTCACCCACGGGTTGGGGACGATGCAGCGCACGCCCAGGCCCGGGACGACGAAGCGGTCCCAGTCCGCCTCGATGCGGGCCTTGGCCTCGGGGCCGGTGACCGCGCCGGCGAGGATCGGGTAGTACCAGTCCATCGAGTAGCGGTTCTTGTCGAGGAACCGCTCCGGGTGCCGCTGGATGGCGTGCCGCAGCGCGCCGACCGCCAGCTCCCAGTCGGGCTGCGGCTCCTCGCGCTGCTCGGCGATGGCCAGCGCGCAGCGCAGCGCCTGGTGGATGGAGGAACTGCCGGTCAGCAGCGCGTCGTTGACGGCCGTGCCGTCCTCCTCGCGCTTCCAGCCGATCTGGCCGCCCGGCTGCTGGAGTCCGAGGACGAACTCGACCGCCGCGTAGACGGCCGGCCACATGCGGTCGATGAACGCGTCGTCGCCGGTGGCGAGGTAGTGGTGCCAGACGCCGACGGCGATGTACGCGCAGAAGTTGGTCTCGCGGCCCCGGTCGGTGACCCGCTCGGCGTCCCCGTCGTCGTACGCCGCGTACCAGGAGCCGTCGGCGTTCTGGTGCGCGGCCAGCCACGCGTAGGCGCGCGCGGCGGCGTCGTGCTCGCCGGCCGCGTCGAGCGCCATGGCGGCCTCGGTGTGGTCCCACGGGTCGAGGTGGTGGCCCCGGAACCAGGGGATGGCGCCGTCCTCGCGCTGTACGGCGAGGATGCCCGCCACGGTCGCGGCGGCCTCCTCGGAGGTGAGGACACCGGGCAGGACGAGGTGCTCCGTGCGCTCGGGGCCGCGCCAGAGCCCCGTCACTTGGTGTCCGCCGCGACCGAGGTGGCCGGCAGGTGGGGCTTGGTCGCGTACGCCACGAAGCTCTTGCCCACGAGGGGGTTCAGCGCCTGCTCGGCGATGCGCGTGGCGAGCGGCTTCTTCATGATGTCCCAGACCAGCAGCTTGTGGTACGCCCGCACCGGCAGCGCTGCGTCTTCACCGTCCCTGCCGACTCCGAACGCGCACTTGAGCCACCAGTACGGCGAGTGCAGCGCGTGGGCGTGGTGCGTGCCGTACGGTTTGAGGCCCGCTTCGCGCATCTTGCCGAGCAGTTCGTCGGCCTTGTAGATGCGGATGTGGCCGCCCTCGACCTCGTGGTACGCGTCGCTCAGCGCCCAGCAGATCTTCTCCGGTCCGTAGCGCGGCACGGTGACGGCGATGCGGCCGCCCGGCTTCAGGACGCGGACCATCTCGGCCAGCACGCCCTTGTCGTCGGGGATGTGCTCCATGACCTCGGAGATGATCACGACGTCGAACGAGGCGTCGGGGAAGGGGAGGTTGAGCGCGTCGCCCTCCATGGCGGTGGCGGTGGCGCCCGCCGGGGCCTCACCGGCCTCCTTCATCGCGGCGAACCACTTGGCGACCTCGCGGATCTCCTCGCCGTTCTGGTCGAGGGCCACCACCTGGGCGCCGCGCCGGTAGCACTCGAAGGCGTGCCGGCCCGCGCCGCAGCCCAGGTCGAGCACGCGATCGCCCGGGGCGAGCGGGAAGCGGGAGAAGTCCACGGTCAGCACGGGGTCTGCCCTTCCGGATGGGGGTGGGTACGGCGCCGGGTCACCGGGCGCGCGTGGCTGGGATGGCGGGGGTCGGCGAAGTCCGCGTCGGTCGGCGGCGTCCGCTTCAGCGGGGTCTCACCGGGCTCCCCCGCGGACCGCGTCGCCGTGGGCGGCGATCCGCTCGCGGTAGAGGTCCGCGGTGCCCTGGGCGGCCTTGGCCCAGGTGAACCGCTCCAGCACCCGGGCGCGGCCCGCCGCGCCGAGGCGCCGGCGCAGCTCGGGGTCGCCGAGCAGGCGGCCGAGGGCGGCGGCCAGCGCGCCGGCGTCGCCGGGCGGCACGGCCAGGCACGTCTCGCCGTCCGTCCCCGCGACCTCGGGGATCGCGCCGCCGGTGGTGGCGACGAGCGGGGTGCCGGTGGCCATGGCCTCGGCGGCGGGCAGCGAGAAGCCCTCGTACAGGGAGGGGACGCAGGAGACCTGGGCGCCGCGCACGAGGTCGACGAGCTCCTGGTCGCTGATGCCCTTGACGAACTCGACGGCGCCCCGGAGGCCGTACCGCTCGATGGCCTGGGCGACCGGGCCGTCCTCGGCGCGCTTGCCGACGACGACGAGGTGGGCGTCGGGCCGCTCGGTGCGGAGCTTGGCGAGCGCCTCGACGAGGTGGACGAGGCCCTTGAGCGGGACGTCGGCGCTGGACGTCGTCACGATCCGCCCGGGGATCTCGGCGACGGACGGGTCGGGCGACCAGAGGCCGGTGTCCGCGCCGATGTGCACCACCCGGACGCGGTCGCGGCGTACCCCGAGGTGCTCGACTATCTCCTCCTGCGAGGAGCCGGAGACGGTGAGCACGGACGGCAGCCGGCGGGCGACGCGCTTCTGCATGCGCGTGAAGCCGTACCAGCGGCGCACCGAGGCGCGCTTGCGGCGGCTGCCGGCGGCGTCGAGGTCGAGCTGCCGGTCGACGGTGATGGGGTGGTGGATGGTGGTGACCAGGGGGGCGCCGAGGTCGCCGAGCAGTCCGTAGCCGAGGGTCTGGTTGTCGTGGACGACGTCGAAGTCGCCCCGGCGGGCGGCCAGGTGGCGCTTGGCGCGCAGCGAGAAGGTGAGGGGCTCGGGGAAGCCGCCGGTCCACATCGTCGCGACTTCGAGGGCGTCGATCCAGTCGCGGTACTCGTCGCGCCTCGGCGTGCGGAAGGGGTCGGGGCTGCGGTACAGGTCGAGGCTGGCGAGCTCGGTGAGCGGTACGCCCTCGTCCAGTACGGGGTAGGGCTGGGCGCCGAGGACTTCGACGCTGTGGCCGAGGCGCGCGAGCTCCCGGGAGAGGTGGCGCACGTAGACGCCCTGGCCCCCGCAGAAGGGGTTGCCCTTGTACGTCAGGAGCGCGATGCGCAGCGGTCGGTCGCCCTGGACAGGGCCCCCTGCGTGGGGGCCCGCCTCTATGGCCTCAGCGGTCACTCCCGGCCCCCTTCTCACTGCTCTTTGGCCGGAGCGTAGCCGCTGGCGCTAACCTAGAACAAGTTTCAGTATCGAACGTCCGACGAGCTTTGAATCTACCGGCAGGCAGAGCCGCCATGAGCGCCGGATCAGGTGATTCGCGCCACGACCGGCGCCCTGCCATGCTGTGCCACCCGGGGGCCCCGGCCCCCTGCACCCGGCGTACGGACAAAGGCCATGGAATGGGACGCATGACAGCGGAAGTCAAGCCCTCGTCGCCGCCACTGACGGAACGCCAGGAGGCGCGCCGCCGCCGCATCCTGCACGCCAGCGCCCAGCTGGCCAGCCGGGGCGGCTTCGACGCCGTGCAGATGCGCGAGGTCGCCGAGGCCGCGGGCGTCGCGCTGGGCACCCTGTACCGCTACTTCCCGTCCAAGGTGCACCTGCTGGTCGCCACCATGCAGGACCAGCTCCAGCACATGCACACCACGCTGCGCAAGCGGCCCCCGGCGGGCGAGAGCGCGGCCGAGCGCGTCGCCGAGACGCTGATGCGTGCCTTCCGGGCCCTCCAGCGGGAACCCCAGCTTGCGGACGCGATGGTGCGGGCGCTGACCTTCGCGGACCGCAGCGTCAGTCCCGAGGTGGACACGGTCTCGCGACAGACGACGGCGATCATCCTGGACGCGATGGACCTGGCGGACCCGCCGGGCCCGGAGCAGCTGTCGGCGGTCAGGGTCATCGAGCACACCTGGCACTCGGCCCTGATCACCTGGCTCTCCGGCCGGGCGTCGATCGCGCAGGTGAAGATCGACATCGAGACGGTGTGCCGACTGATCGACCTGACCGACCCCGAACCACGCTGAGAGAGATGCCTGTTACCGCCAGTAACAGGCGCACGACCGGAGCGAGTGCGCCCGCCGCGCCCCTCCCGCGCTCCCCGTTGGCCTGATTCCGCACCCGTGACATCGACGGTCCCGGGTACTAATGAGCGACGTGCCATGTCCATGCAGCGTTGCGCATCGGTACCCCAGGGGGAGCAGGCAGTGAGCGGCGTGATCCATGTACTTCTCGTGCACGACATCGGTCTGATGCGGTCCGGGCTGGCCGCCCTGCTCGAAAAGGAGCCCGACATCGAGATATCCGCCGGCGGGTCGGCGGGCGCGCTGGGCATCGCCCGGTCGTTACCGCCGCACGTCTGCGTGGCGGACACGGAGGGGCCGGGGTCGCCGGCCCTGGCCGCGGCCGCCGAGGTGTCGGGCCCTCAGGGCGCGTACCCCAACTGCGCGCTGCTCGTCCTGGCCCCGTCCGGAAAGCCCGGTCTCCTGCGGCGGGCCCACGAGGCCGACGCCATGGGATACGTCAGCAAGAACGCCCCCGCCGAGCGGCTGCTCCACGGGATACGGCGGGTGGCCGCCGGGGAGCGCTTCGTCGACGACCTGCTCGCGTACGAGTTCATGGAGGCCGCGCGCAGCCCCCTCACCACCCGCGAGCTGAGCGTGCTGTCACTGGCCGCCGAGGGGGCGGGTGTCACCGAGATCGCCCACAGCCTGCACCTGACCAACGGCACGGTGCGCAACTACATGGCCGCGATCACCCGCAAGACCGGGGCCCGCAACCGCGTGGACGCCATACGCATCTCCCAGGGCGCCGGCTGGCTCTGACCAGCCGCCGGCCAGGTCGCGGTAGAGCGCGGAGCGCCGGATCAGCTCGTCGTGGGTGCCGCACAGGGCGTGCGTGCCGTCCATCACCAGCACCCGGTCGGCGCGCCGGGCGGAGCTGATCCGGTGGGCGACGACGATCAGCGTGGTGCCGGGGCGCTCGGCGAAGGCCCGTTCGGCGCGGGCCTCGGCGGCCGGGTCGAGGTGACAGGTCGCCTCGTCGAGCAGGACGACGCCCACCGGGGCCAGGTGGGAGCGGGCGAGCGCGATCAACTGCCGCTCGCCCGCCGACAGACGGCCCGGCGTCACCACGGCGTCCAGGCCGCCGAGCCGCAGGAGCAGGTCGTACGCCCCGACCGCCCGGGCGGAGGCGAGCACGGCGGAGTCGGGCGGCGGGTCCGGGCACAGATAGGTCAGGTTGTCGCGCAGGGCGCCGGAGAAGACGTACGCCTCCTGGGGCACGAGCGCCCGCAGGTGCGCGGCGGCGCGCACCGGCTCGCCGCGGAGCAGGACCTCGCCCGCGTCCGGGACCAGCAGCCCGGCGACGAGGGCGGTCAGCGTGGACTTGCCGATACCGCTCGGCCCCACCACGGTGAGCCGCCCGCCGGCCGGTACGGCGAGATCCAGCCCCCGGAACACCGGTTCGGCATGCGGCCCGTAGGCGAAGGTGACCCCGCGCAGCTCGACCGCCGGCCGCTCCCGGCCGGCGGACCCCGACGGCGCCTCGCCCCATGGCGCGCCCGCCCGCGGGCCCGGGAGCCCGCCCGGCCCCGACGGCCCGGTGGCCGGGGCGTCCTGGGACACGGACGGCCCGGGCCCCCCGTCCGTCAGGCGGCGCAGGACCACCGTCAGGCGGGAGCCGGCCGTGCCGAGGGCCTGCATCAGGCTCTGGAGGGCGGGGACCAGGGCGTACATGAGGTACGTGAGCGCGCCCACCAGGTCGCCGGGCGTCACCCCCCGGCGCAGCAGCCAGGGAGCGGTCAGCAGCAGCAGGACCACCGGCAGCCGGCCGGCCACCGCCACCGCCAGCACCCGCACCACTCCCCAGCGGGCGAGGGTGCGGGCGGCGCGGTACTCGGCGTCGAACCGGGCGTCCGCCCCGACGGCCGTCCGCGACTCCGCGCCCGCGGCGGCGATGTCCCGCAGCCCGGCGGCGGTCGCGTCCAGTACCTCGGCGACCGCCTCGTCGGCGACGAGGAACGTCTCCTGGCGGCGGGCCATCGGGCGCAGCGTCACGAGGAACAGGGCCAGCCCCAGGACCAGCGGCGGCACCACGACGAGCAGCAGGGCGGGCGCGAGCGAGGCGAGCCCGGCCAGGGCTCCGGCCGCCGTGAAGACGAAGGAGCGGGAGACCATCACCAGACCCGCGAAGGTGTCCCGGGCGATCTCCACCTGATGGGTGAGCCGGGACACCGCCCCGTGGTCGGCCTCCGCGAGGGCGCGGCCGACGACCCGGCGCACCAGGCTGTCGCGCAGCGGCTCCACCAGTTCGGACACGGCCCGGAAGACCCGTCCGGTGCCGTACGCCCCGGCCGCCACGGCCACCGCCGCGGCCGCCAGCCAGCCGAGCCCGCCGGTGGTGTCCCCGGCCAGGAAGCCGTCGTCGAGGGCGCGGGCGAGGGCGTACCCGAAGAGGAAGGTCTGCCCGGCTTCGAGCAGCGACCAGCCCGCCAGCCGGGCCAGTACGGGCCGCCGCCGGTTCAGGAAGCGCAGGCCCCGGGTGCGCAGGCGGGGGGTGGAGGCGCGGGAGGGCGGGTCAGTCGTCATGGGCCGGCCGGTCCGTTCCTTCGTCGACCGTCGCGTCCGTGTCCGCGTCAGCGTCCGCGAAGACGGCTCGGTAGTCGCTTCGTTCGTGCCAGAGCCGGGCGTGCGGCCCCACCGCCCGGACGCGGCCCTCGTCCAGCCAGGCCACCTGGTCGGCGCGGGCCGCCGTCGCGGCCCGGTGCGCGATGATCAGGCGGGTACGGACACCGGCCTGACGGGTCAGGGCCTCGCCCACCCGCAGTTCGGTGACCGTGTCGAGGCTGGAGGTCGCGTCGTCGAGGATCAGCAGCCGCCCGGGGTGCGCGAAGGCCCGTGCGAGGCCGAGGCGTTGGGCCTCGCCGCCGGAGAGCGGCGCCTCGTCGCACGGGGTGTCGTAGCCGTGCGGGAGGCGGCGTACGAAGTCGTCGGCGCAGGCGGCGCGGGCCGCTTCCCGCACCGCCCGCTCGTCCGGTTCGTCGGCGCCGAAGGCGATGGTGCCGCCGATCGTGCCGCCGAGCAGCGCGGGCCGCTCGAAGGCCTGGCCGACCGCCCGGCGCAGCACGTCGTGGGGCAGGTCCCGCAGCGGTACGCCGTCGAGCGTGGCCGTGCCCGCGTCGGGGTCGGCGAGGCGGCCCGCGACTTCGGCGAGGGTGGACTTGCCGGAGCCGGAGCGGCCGACGAGCGCGAGGGAGGTGCCGCCGGGCACGGTCAGGTCGACACCGGCGAGGATCGTACGGTCCCCCCGGGCCACCGTGACGCCGCGCAGCTCCAGCGTCCCGTCGCCGGCCGGGAGCGTCGCGTCCCCGTGCGCGGTGGCCGGCACGGCGAGCAGCCCGGCGAGGCGGCGGGCGGCGCCCCTGCTGCGTACCAGGCCGTTCAGCCGGCCGACGAGCATGCCGATGCCGGTGGCGAGCGCGGCGTACCGCGCGGCGGCGAGCAGTCCGCCCACCGAGAGTTCACCGGCGGCCAGGCGGGCCCCGGCCACGGCGAGCACGGCGATCTGGAGCAGCGGCACGATCACGGCGGCCTGCGCGGTGGAGCGGCCCTGGACCCGCCACATGCGGTAGCCCTGGGCGCTGAGGGCGGCGAGCGGCTCCAGGACGCGGGCCTGTTCGCGGCGGGCGGTGCCGGCGGCGGCGATCGTACGGGCGCCGCCCACGGCCTCCACGAGGCGGGCGGCGATCTCGCCCTGGCTCTCCTGGTAGCGCGCGACGCTGTCGCCCGATGCGCGGACGAACGCCTTGAGGAGCAGCGCGAGCACCGGCATGCCGACGAGGAACGCGCCCGCCGTCCACAGGTCGACGAGCGCGAGGGCGACGAGCCCGCCGACGGGGGTGACGACGGCGGCCAGGGTGCCGGCGAGCGCGGCCGGTGCGCCTCCGGCGTGCGCCGCGTTGCCGACCAGGCGGGAGACGACGTCGCCGGGCGGTGTGCGGTCCGTGGTGCGCGGCCCGGCGGCCAGGACGTGGCGCAGGAGCCGTCGGCGCAGCCAGGCGGTGGAGCAGGCGTTGGTGGTGCCGGTCAGTACGCCGTCGAGCGCGTCGACGACGACGAGCAGGCAGGTGAGCGCGGCGCAGGCGGTGAGCCAGCCGGTGGCGGGGCGCCCGGAGAGCAGCAGGTCCAGGGTGCGGCCGAGCACGGCGGGCATCGCCAGGCCGGTCGCCGCTCCCAGGGTGCTCAGGACCAGGATCGCCGCGCCGGGGGCCGCGCTGTGCCGGACGCAGTCGCGCAGCAGCCGGTCGGCCGCGCGGGCCTGGTCGGGTTCGGGGTCCGTGCGCGTCACCGTCGGCCTTCCTCGTGCGGGCAGATGTGCGGCCCCGGGAGGCGTGGTGCCCACCGGGGCCGCAGCTCTGTCAGTACGTCGTGGAGATCTCTCCCGGCGTCACCGACAGGACGTCACAGGCTCGACGTCACCGGCGTGACGTCACAGACACAGCAGGAAGCTGTTGGAGCTGTGCTTGTCGCACGCCAGCAGGCTCAGGCTGCTCTGGTCGCCGCCGTCGGTCTCGGGCGTGTCCAGGCTCTGAAGGTCGAGAAGTGCCATGGTGGTTCCCTTCGGTTGTCCGTTCCCGTGGGGACGGGGTTTCTTTGGGGCGGCACGGCTCCGGGTCGGAGCCGTACCGGTTCTAGGGCCGCCGCAGCGGCGGGAGGAAGGGCAGGTGCGCGTCGGTGCCGCGCGCCGCTGCCAGTGCGAGGAGTACGCCGGCGCCGCCGGTGCCCAGGTCCATGGACAGGCGCATCATCTGGTCGCCGGGGAAGGCCAGGTGGCCCTCGTACGGCAGCGCGTACCAGCCGAGTCCGTCCAGTTGCGCGGCGAGGTGCTCGGGCCGCGCCTCGGGGGCGGTGGTCCTGGCCAGGTAGAGCGCCATGCCGGCCCGCCCGTTGAAGAGCCCGGGCTGGGCGTAGTAGCGCGACCGGGCGGCTCGTACGATGCCGGCCCGCGCCGCCTCGAACTCCTCGTCCTCGCGGTGGGAGAGGAAGTCGTCCAGCACCATGCCGATGCCCACGGACCCGGCCCCGAGGTACGGCATGGTCCGCGTCCCCTCGTCGACGAGGAGGGTGCCGGTGCTGTTGCGTACGCAGCGCGCCAGGTCGGCGCGCAGGGCGCCGGCCGCCAGGTCGAGGAGCTGCGGGGCGCCGGTGTCCTCGTACAGGCGCAGGAAGAGCAGCGCGGGGCCGGTGGCGCCGTGCAGCAGTCCGGTGCGTTTGCCGGTGGCGGCGCCGGCCTGCTGCTGGTCGGCGAGGAGCTGCGCGGCTTCGAGGGCCCGCTGACGCAGAACCGACTCCCCGCTGGTGCGGGACAGTTCGGCCAGTACGAGCCCGACTCCGGCGACTCCTCCGTACAGTCCGGGGACGAGCCGCTGCCACTTCTCGTCGAGCACCCGCTGGACCAGTTCGAGGGCCCGTTCGCGGTGGCCGAGCCCGTCGAGGACGAGGGCGACGCCGGTCAGCCCGTCGTAGAGGCCGAGCGGTGTGCCGAGCGGGGGCGGCGCGGTCTGCCGGAGCAGCCACTCCTCGCCCTGCTCGTACCGGCCGGCCCCGGCCTGGCCGAGGGCGTGCAGGACCCCGGCGGCGCCGTGCGCGATGCCGAGGCCGCCGCCGTCGGAGAACTGGGCGATGTCGCCGGGGAAGAGCCGGTCGTCGCGGCGGGGCGTGGCGGAGGCCAGGATGCCCGCGGCGACCGAGTCCCGCCCGCCGGGCCAGTCGGCGGGCGCCACGGGCAGGTACGGCCGCTCGTCCCCCGGGTCCGTACCGCGGATCACGGCGACCGCCTCGTCGAAGAACGCGCGCGGCACGTCGGGGAACTGGCGCGCGGCGACCTCCGCGAGGTGGCCCGCCTTGTCCCGGTCGACGACCAGCAGCGTGGTCATCGGCAGGAAGAGCGCGAGGCGCAGGCAGGCGAGGGCGTAGAGGTCGACGTCGAAGCCGGTGCGCTCGCGGGGCGCGATGAAGCCGGGGTGCGCGATGGCCTGGCGGTGGTTCTCGTCGGCGCCCGCGGCGGCCTCGAAGTCCAGGAGGCGTACGGACTCCTCGTCCGGTCCGACCATGATGTTGAACATGTGCAGGTCGTTGAAGACGACGCCCCGGCTGTGCACGGCGGCGACCGCTTCCTCGACCGCGCGGTGGACGCGCAGCGCCCAGCGGGTGTAGTCGGCGACGGCGGCCGGGTCGGGCTCGGGTTCGAGCAGCGGGTGGCGCTGCGCGAAGAAGGAGTTGAGGGTGCGGCCGGGCAGGAAGTCCATCACCAGGAAGCGGTGGTCGCCGAGCAGGAACCAGTCCCGGGCCTCGGGGGCGACCCCGAGCCCCGACAGGCGTTCCAGGGCCGTCCGTTCCCGCTCCAGGCGGGTGACGGCGTCGGCCCGGTCGGCGGCGAGCCCGGCGTACGGCCGCGCCTCCTTGAGGACCACCTTCTCGCCGCTGCGCAGGTCCTCGCCGAGGTAGACCCCGCCGCCGTTGGAGAAGTGCAGGGCGCTGTCGATGCGGTACGGCAGATCGTTGGTGGTGGTGGCGTTGCGGGCCGCGAGGTGCGGGGCGAGGAACGCGGGGAGCTCCACCCAGTCCGGGACGTGGAAGGACGGCTCGCGCAGGTCCGGGACGAGCGTTCCCCCGGCGTTCTCGATCGCCGGGACGAGAGCGCCCTTGGCGTCGACGCAGTAGCGGTGCGCGAAGCCGCCGTAGCGGACGTACAGCGGGCCGTCGCCCCAGCGCAGGTCGGTGAGGATGTAGGGTCCCGGCTCGCCGTCGAGCAGCTCGCCCAGCTCCCGGAGCACGAGGTGCAGTTCGTTGTCGTCGGCGGGGTAGATCGTGACGAACTTGCCGCTGGAGCCGCGCCCGGCGTACTTGGAGTTGCGCAGGTGCAGCGGCTGCGGCCCGGGCACGAACTTGAACGGCAGGGCGCGCGGGACGCAGTAGTCCCACACCTTCGCGGCCGTCTTCTCCGCGTTGTCCAGACAGGCCGACACGTGGATCTTCCAGCCCTGGAGCGGCCGGCCGGGCAGCGGAGCACCCTGCGCGTCGACCGGGTTGATGTGCATCCAGTCGCCGGAGACGAATCTGCGCCACCCGAGCGGGAGTTCGCGCTGGGCCACTTCGAAGAGCGGCGCCGGCGCGGAACCGCCGGACCGCCCCGCCGAGAGACGGTCCGGGGTCTCGTAGAACTGCCTGTCGGCGAGGCAGAAGACCTCGTACCGGTTGTCCATGCGTCCCCCCTCGGCTGTTGCGGTGACACCGAGATTTCCATGCGTCCGCGGGGGAGGAACAGTCACACCTGTCACGTCATGGCAGTGCGGTACTCATAGGTAAAGAAGCGTTCGCACGTGTTCGACGCCGCACGCGTCCCGGGCGCGCGCCGGTTCACTCCTCGGGCGGGAAGACCACCTCCCCGCTGCCCGGCAGCGTGATCGCGATGGCCTCGACCGGGCAGCCCTCGGCGGCGGCGAGCACCTTCTCGTTCGCGTCGAGTTCGGGGTCGGCCGGGTGCGACTGGCGGGCGGAGTCCAGGGCGAAGGAGCCGGGCGCGTGGTTCACGCACATGCCGGAGCCGATGCACACGCCCCGGTCGACCTCGACGTGCCAGCGGTCCACCGTCACGCCTCCCCCTGGCCGTGGCCCGCCGGAAGATGGATCATCTTGTGCTCCAGGTACTCGCCGTACCCCTCGGGGCCGAACTCCCGGCCGAGACCGGAGTTCTTGTAGCCGCCGAAGGGCCCGAGCATGTCGACGCTGAAGGTGTTCACGGAGTACGTGCCGGTCCTGACCTGCCGGGCGATGTCGATCCCGTGCTCGGTGTCGGCGGTCCACACACTGCCGCTGAGCCCGTACTCCGAGTCGTTGGCGATCCGCACCGCGTCGCGTTCGTCGTCGTACGGCAGCAGGCAGATGACCGGCCCGAAGATCTCCTCCCGGGCGATGCGCATGGAGTTGTCGACGCCGCCGAAGAGCGTCGGCTCGACGTACCAGCCGCGCTCCCTGCCCGCGGGGCGTCCGCCGCCCGTCAGGATCTTCGCGCCCTCCTCCTGCCCGATCCTGATGTAGTCGAGGGAGCGCCGCTGCTGGCGCTCGGCGACCAGCGGGCCGACCTCGGTGGCCGGGTCGAACGGGTCGCCGACCTTCAGCGCGCCGGCCGCCGCCGCGAACGCCTCGGCGAACTCGTCGTAGCGCGAGCGCGGGGTGAGGATGCGGGTCTGGGCCACGCACGCCTGGCCGTTGAGCATCCAGGCGAAGGGGACGATGCCGGCGACGGCCGTGGGCAGGTCGGCGTCCGGCAGGATCACGGCCGCCGACTTGCCGCCGAGCTCCAGCGTCACCCGGGTGAGATTGCGCGAGGCGACCTCCATGACGCGCCGGCCCGCCGCGACGGAACCGGTGAACGACACCTTGTCGATCCCGGGGTGCCCGACCAGGTACTCGCTGACCTCCCGGTCCGCCGGGATGATGGACAGGACGCCTTCGGGCAGCCCGGCCTCGGTGGCTATGTCGGCGAGGATGTACGCGTCGAGGGGCGTCTCCGGCGACACCTTGAGCACGGCCGTGCAACCCGCCAGCAGCGCGGGCGCGAGCTTGGCCGCCGCTGTGAACTGCGGGACGTTCCACGGCACGACGGCCGCGACCACCCCGGCCGGCTCCCGGCGCACGAGGATCGGGCCGAGCGCTCCGGTCCGCCGCTCCTCGTACGGGAAGTCGCGCGCGACGGCGAGGGTGGCGTCCCAGACCATCATCGCGGCCAGCGCCTGCATCATGACGCTCGCGGTGTACGGCGTCCCGTTCTGCGCGGTGATGCTGCGGGCGATCTCCTCGTGCCGTACGGCGATCGCGTCCTTGATCCGGGTGACGACGGCGATCCGCTCGTCGAGCGTCGCGCGGGGCCACGGGCCGGTGTCGAACGCCTCGCGCGCCACAGCCACCGCGCGGTCGACGTCGGCCCGGGAGGCGTGCGGCACCCGGCCGACGACCTGCTCGGTGTGCGGCGAGACGACCTCGATGACCTCGCTCCCCAGCGGGTCGGTCAACTGGCCGCCGATGTACAGCTTCCGGTGCTCCACAAGCTCGGTCATGACGGTCTGCCTCCCACGGCTCACACAGCCCCGGCGACGCTCGCCCGAGCTTTCTGACGATGCATCAGAACTGATACCAGTTCCCGTCCCGACAGTCCACGGACGGCGTTCCCCGCCCCTTTGCAAAGAAGTCGGCTTGGGCGACCATTGGAACGAGTTCCAGTACGGGCCGAGGACGCTGGACGAGGAATCGGGGACCCATGGCGCAGGTGACCGGGCACGGCGGCGGCGTGTGGTCCCTCAAGGTGCCGATCCCGGACAACCCGCTCGGCCACACCCTCGTCCACCTGCTCGACACCGACGCCGGCCCGGTCCTGATCGACACGGGCTGGGACGACCCCACCTCCTGGGACACGCTGTCCGACGGCCTGCGGGCGCTCGGCACGTCCGTCCACGACATCCACGGCGTCGTCATCACCCACCACCACCCCGATCACCACGGGCTGTCCGGCCGGGTGCGCGAGGCGTCCGGCGCGTGGATCGCCATGCACGCCGCCGACACCGAGGTGGTACGCCGGACCCGGGCCTCGCGCCCCGGCGTCTGGCTCGGCTACCTCACCGCCAAGCTCACCGCCGCCGGCGCCCCCGAGGAGCACCTCGCCCCGCTCCGCGCCGCCCGCGCGTCGGGCCGTACGCGCACCCTGCCCGGGCTGCGGGCCGCCCTCCCCGACCGGGAGATCGTCCCCGGCGACCTGCTGCCCCTCGCCGGCCGCCGGCTGCGCGCGATCTGGACGCCGGGCCACACCCCCGGCCACGTCTGCCTGCACCTGGAGGAGACCCACCCGGCCCGCCTCCCCGGCAACGGCCGCCTCTTCTCCGGCGACCACCTGCTCCCCGGCATCACTCCGCACATCGGCCTGTACGAGGACCCGGACGACACCACGGTCACCGACCCTTCCCCGAGCTCTCGGCTCCGCTCGAGCAGGGGAGACCCCATTGGCGACTACCTCGACTCCCTCGAACGCGTCGCCCGCCTCGCCCCCGCCGAGGTCCTCCCGGCCCACCAGCACGCGTTCACCGACGCGCCCGCCCGGGTGCGCGAACTCCTCGACCACCACGAGGAACGCCTCACCGGCCTGCGCGCCCTGCTGGCCACGCCGCTCACCGCGTGGCAGCTCGCCGAGCGGATGGAGTGGAACCGGCCGTGGGACGAGATTTCGTACGGGTCGCGCAACATCGCCGTCTCGGAGGCGGAGGCCCACCTGCGCCGCCTGGTGAAGCTGGGCCACGCGGAGGCGGTCCCGGGCGACGGGCCCCTCACGTACGTCGCTGTGTGAAGGCCCGGCGGTACTCGCGCGGCGGCACCCCCCGCCGGCGCACGAACTGCTCGCGCAGGACGGCGGCGCCGGCGTAGCCGACCCGGCGGGCCACCTCCTCGACCGGCAGGTCCGTGGTCTCCAGGAGCTCCTCGGCGGCGTTCAGACGCTGCGCGAGCAGCCACGCGTGCGGGGTGGTGCCGGTCGCGGCGGTGAAGCGGCGGGCGAACGAGCGGCGGCTCATGAGGGCGCGCCGCGCCAGCGCCTCGACCGGCAGCGGCTCGCCGAGGCGGGCGCGGGCCCAGTCCAGCACCTCCGACAGCCGGTCGTCCGAGCAGACCTCGGGGACGGGGGCCGCGAGGTACTGGGCCTGGCCGCCCTCGCGGTGCGCCGGCAGGACGAGGTTCCTGGCGACGGAGTTCGCCGCGGCGGCGCCGTGTTCGCGGCGCAGCAGGTGCAGACAGAGGTCGAACCCCGCCGCGGCGCCCGCCCCGGTGACCACGCGGCCCTCGTCGACGTAGAGGGCGCCGGTGTCCAGCACGACGCCCGGGTGGAGCGTCGCGAGGAGGGCGGCGAAGCGCCAGTGGGTGGTGGCGCGCCGGCCGTCGAGCAGGCCGGCGGCGGCGAGGGCGAACGTACCGACGCAGTGGGCGGCGACCGTGGCGCCGCGCTCGTGGGCGGACCGCAGCGCGTCGAGGACGGGGGCCGGGGGCGGGGTGCGGAAGCCGCTCCAGGGCAGGGCGAGGACCAGGTCGGCCCCGGCGAGCCGGTCGAGGCCGTGCTCGACGGCGAGCGGGAGGCCCAGGTCGGTGCGTACCGGCCCCGGGCGGTCCGCGCACAGGGCGAAGTCGAAGTCCGGGCCGCCGAACATCTCGCCGACGACGCCGACGCTGAGCAGGCTGACCCCCGGAGGCGCGTAGGCGGCGACGGTACGGAAAGGAGGCACGGCCGGAGTCTCGCAGTGCGGCGGGCCCCGGGTGGCACGAATCCCGCGATGCGTGGCACAAGGGCCACTCGTGCGCGGCCCGCGGCCCCGGAAGACTGATCCCCATGAGCGACACACCGCGCGGCCGCACAGCCGACTACACGATCCTGACCACCGGTTACACCACCTCCACGGGCCCCGGCGTCGCCGCCACCGTCTCCTACGTGTCCGACGGAGACCTGCACATCGTCATCGACCCCGGCATGGTCGCGAGCCGCGACCGCATCCTGGGTCCGCTCGCCGCGCGGGGTGTGGGCGCCGACGACGTCACCGATGTCGTGCTCAGCCACCACCACCCCGACAACATCATCAACGCCGGGCTGTTCGGCCGGGCCCGGATGCACGACCACAAGGCCGTCTACCAGGCGGACCAGTGGACGGACCGGGACGCGGAGGGGCACGAACTGACCCCGTCGGTCCGGCTGATCAGGACGCCGGGGCACAGCCCGGAGGACGTGACCGTGCTCGTCGGCACCCGGGACGCGGTGGTCGCGTTCGTGGGCGACCTGTGGTGGCGGCCGGACGGACCGGTCGAGGACCCGGTCGCCCCGGACCTGGCCCGGCTGCGGGCGAGCAGGGAACGGGTTCTCGCGGTCGCCGACGTGATCGTCCCCGGTCACGGCCCCGCGTTCGCGGCGGACGAGGCCGTACCGCTCTAGAGGCGGCCCGGGGGCGCCCGTAGGGGGGCCGGTAGAGTGTGCGAGTCGTCATCATGCCGTTCTGGGGAAAGCCGGTGCGAATCCGGCACTGACCCTCCCCCAAGCTTTCGACTGCGTTCGAGCAGGGGGGACCCCCTTCGTGTGCCGCCCCGCGAGGGTGGTGAGTCGGAGCGCCCGGTCCGGCATGACTACTGGCTCGGCACCGTCGAGGTATACGGAGCCGGAGCCCGGTGCGTGGTTGTCGCGCGCCCGGGCCCGGCTCCTCAGCAGGAGAGGCCCCCGCCCGTCATGACCCTTCGCCGCAGCGCAGCCGCCGTGCTCGCCGCTTCCGCCGTACTCTGCGCGTCCGCGGCCACGGCCGCCGTCGCCGCGCCCTCCCCCACGCCCGTGATCCCCTCGGGCCTCTACGGCGAGAAGGACCCGACGTACGACGGTGTCTGGCGGCAGTCGCTGGCGCTCCTCGCCCAGGACACGGTCGGCGTCGAGCCCGCCGCGAAGGCCGTGAACTGGCTCGTCGGGCAGCAGTGCGACAGCGGCGGCTTCCCGTCCTTCCGCGCCGACGCCGGCGAGCCCTGCACGGCGAAGACCATGCTGGACAGCAACGCCACCGCCGCCGCCGTGCAGGCGCTGAGCGCGCTCGGCGGGCAGGACGCCGCCGTGAAGAAGGGCGTCGGCTGGCTGAAGGGCGTGCAGAACCAGGACGGCGGCTGGGGCTACAACCCGGGCAGCCCGAGCGACGCCAACTCCACGTCGATCGTGATCGGCGCGCTGGCCGCGGCGGGCGGGAAGCCTGCCGGGGTGACGTCGCAGAAGGGCAAGTCGCCGTACGACGCGCTGGTCACCTTCTCGGTGCCGTGCGACGCGAAGACGGGCGGCGGCGCGTTCGCGTACCAGCCGGACAAGTCGGGCAAGCTCGCGCCCAACGCCGACGCGACGGCGGCGGGTGTACTGGGCGGACTCGGCCAGGGCCTGGACGCCCGGGCGAAGAAGCCGGCGGACAAGCCCTCCTCGAAGCCCGTCAAGTGCGTCAAGGGTGACCTGACGCCGGTGCGGGCCGCCGCGAACGGCGCCGCCCACCTCGACGACGTGCTCGCGAAGTCGGGCCACCTCGACACGCCGCCCATGCCGGGCGCCGAGGACACCAAGGCGCAGCCCGACTTCGGCAACACGGCCGACGCCGTCGTCGCGCTGGCCGCGCAGGGCGGCGCCGAGCAGGCGAGCAAGCCGCTGGAGTGGCTGAAGAAGAACGCGGCCGACTGGGCGAAGGAGAACGGCCCCGCCGCGTACGCGCAGCTGGTCTTCGCCGCGCACGCGACCGGAACCGACCCGAAGAGCTTCGGCGGCACCGACCTGGTGACGGCGCTCAACGCGACCGGCCCCGCCCCCGAGGCGGCGGCGACGCAGTCCGGCGAGGACGAGAAGAAGGACAAGAAGGACAGCGAGAACGGCTTCGGCGACTGGTGGTTCGTCGCGATCCTGTTCGTCGCGAGCGTCGGCGTCGGCATCCTGTTCAGCGGCCGCAAGAAGAAGAACCAGCAGCGGTGACGGCGGTGCGCGGCCGCCCGGCCGCCCCCTTCCTCGTGCCCCTCGCCGCGCTCCTCGCGGCGCTCATGGCGGTGCTCGGCGCCGGGCCCGCGCAGGCGGCCACCGGCTACCGCTACTGGTCGTTCTGGGAGAGCGACGGCGGCGCGTGGACGTACGCCACCCTGGGGCCGGCCACCGCCAGGCCGTCGGACGGCGACGTGATCGGCTTCCGGTTCTCGGTGAGCGAGGACTCCGGTGGCTCCGCGAAGCCGCGTCACGCCGCCGGTTCCTTCGGCGACATCTGCGCGGGGACGCCCGCCGAGGAGGGTGCCAAGCGGGTCGCCGTCGTCATCGATCCCGGTACGGCGGCCGACGCCCCGGCCGGCGAGCGGCCGCCCGCGCGGCGCACCGCGTGCGCACGGACCGCCGCGGACGCCACCGCCGCGGACGCGCTCGCCTCGGTGGCGAAACCGCTGCGGTACGACAGCACGGCGCTGCTGTGCGCGATCTCCGGCTACCCGAAGACCGGGTGCGGGGAGCAGGTCTCGGGCCGCGAGGACGGGCCCGGCTCCCCGGCGCCGTCGACCGCCTCCTCGGCCGCCGACGGGAACGGCGCGGACGACGCGGGCGGTGGGCCCTCCGCCGGACTGCTCGTGGGCCTCGCCGCCGTCCTGGCGCTCGGCGTCGCGGGCGTGTGGCAGGCGCGCCGCCGCCGCGGATGACGTCCATGACCCTGCGCGCGCCGCGAGCCAGCCGCAGCAACGCCCTGCACGCCGGGGCCTGGTGGCTGTGGGCGCTCGGGCTGGCCGCCGCCGCGTCCAGGACCACCAATCCACTGCTGCTGGGCATGCTCGTGGGGGTGGCGGGGTACGTGGTGGCCGCCCGGGGTACGGACGCGCCGTGGGCGCGTTCGTACGGGGCCTTCGTGAAGCTCGGCCTGCTCGTCATCGGCATCCGTCTCGTGTTCTCGACGTTCTTCGGCTCGTCGATCCCGGGCACCCACACCCTGGTCCACCTCCCCGAAGTGCCGCTGCCCGACTGGGCGCAGGGCGTGCGCATCGGTGGGCGCGTGACGGCCGAGCAGCTGGTGTTCGCGGCGTACGACGGGGCGAAGCTCGCCACGCTCCTGATCTGCGTGGGCGCGGCGAACGCGCTCGCCAATCCGGCCCGGTTGCTCAAGTCGCTGCCGGGCGCGCTGTACGAGGCGGGGGTCGCCGTCGTCGTGGCGATGACGTTCGCACCGAACATGGTGGCCGACGTGGTGCGGCTGCGCACCGCGCGCCGCCTGCGCGGCCGGCCGACCGGGGGCGTGGGCGCGGTGCTCCAGATCGGGCTGCCGGTGCTGGAGGGCGCGCTGGAGCGGTCCGTGGCGGTGGCCGCGTCGATGGACGCGCGCGGCTACGGCCGCACCGCCCCGGTCCCGCCCGCCGTGCGGCACACGACCACCGCGCTGACGCTCGGCGGGCTGCTCGGGGTGTGCGCCGGCCTGTACGGGCTGCTGACCGCCGGCGGCGCGTCGTACGGCCTGCCGGTGCTGGCCGGGGGGCTCCTCGCCGCGCTGGCGGGGCTGCGGCTCGGCGGCCGGCGCGGCGTGCGGACCCGCTACCGGCCCGACGAGTGGGGCGTACGGGCGTGGCTGGTGGCCGGATCCGGGGTGGCGGTCGCGGCGCTGATGATGTGGGCCGCCGCGTACGACCCGGCGGCTTTGCACCCGGGCGTGGTCCCCCTGGTCGCGCCCGGGCTCCCGCTCTGGCCGGCGGCGTCCGTGCTGATCGGCCTGCTGCCGGCGTTCGTGGCTCCGGTGCCCGACGTGGCCCCGGTGCCTCACGTGTCCCCTGTGATGAAAGCGACTGCGAAGTGATCCGGTTCGAGAATGTGTCGGTCCGTTACGACGACGCCGCGCCGTCCGCGATCCGGGGCGTGGATCTCACGGTGCCGGAGGGCGAGCTGGTGCTCCTCGTCGGCCCGTCCGGAGTCGGCAAGTCGACGCTGCTGGGCACGGTCTGCGGTCTCGTTCCGCACTTCACGGGCGGCACCCTGAGCGGGCGGGTGACGGTCGACGGCCGGGACACCCGGACCCACAAGCCGCGCGAACTGGCCGATCTGGTCGGAACGGTGGGCCAGGACCCGCTCGCCCACTTCGTCACCGACACCGTCGAGGACGAACTGGCGTACGGCATGGAGTCGCTGGGTCTCGCGCCGGACGTGATGCGCCGCCGGGTCGAGGAGACGCTGGACCTGCTCGGCCTCGCCGAGCTGCGCGACCGCCCGATCGCGACGCTCTCCGGTGGCCAGCAGCAGCGCGTGGCGATCGGCTCGGTGCTCACCCCGCACCCGAAGGTGCTGGTGCTGGACGAGCCGACGTCGGCGCTGGACCCGGCTGCCGCGGAGGAGGTGCTGGCGGTGCTGCAGCGCCTGGTCCACGACCTGGGAACGACCGTGCTGTTGGCCGAGCACCGGCTGGAGCGGGTGGTGCAGTACGCGGACCAGGTGATCCTGTTGCCGGGGCCTGGCGAGACGCCGCGCATGGGCGCGCCCGCCGACATCATGGCGGACTCGCCGGTGCGTCCGCCGGTGGTGGCCCTGGGCCGCCTGGCGGGCTGGACCCCGCTGCCCCTTTCCGTACGTGACGCCCGCCGCCGTGCCACGGCCCTGCGGGAGCGCCTGGCCGAAGCGCCGACACCGACGCCGACGAGCGTGCCCGCCGCCGGGCTGCTTCCCGCCAGGAGCCCGGAGCCCGGGGGGCAGGAGCCCGGGAGCGGGCGGGCGGGGGCCATGCTCGCCCGCCTGCTGCGCCGCCGCACCGAACCCTCCCGCGCCGAACCGCCCCGCGCCGCCGGAGCCACCGCCGCCGCCCCGGCCGGCGGAGCCACCGCCCCGGTGGCCACCGTCACCGGCCTCGGCGTCCGCCGCGACCGCGTCGAGGCCCTGCGCCGCGTGGACCTGCGCGTCTCCCCCGGCGAGACCGTCGCCCTCATGGGGCGCAACGGCGCCGGCAAGTCCACCCTGCTCGCCGCCCTCGTCGGCATGATCGAGCCCACCTCCGGCGCCGTCACCGTCGGCGGCCGCACCCCGCACCGCACCCGCCCCCGCGACATGGTCCGCGAGGTCGGCCTGGTCCCCCAGGAGCCGCGCGACCTGCTGTACGCCGACACCGTGGCCGCCGAATGCGCGGCGGCCGACCGGGACGCGGGCGCGGAGCCGGGCGCCTGCCGGGCCCTGGTCGCCGGACTGCTCCCGGGCATCCAGGACGGCACGCACCCCCGTGACCTGTCGGAGGGCCAGCGCCTCGCCCTGGCCCTGGCCGTCGTCCTCACCGGGCGCCCCCCGCTCCTGCTGCTCGACGAGCCCACGCGCGGCCTCGACTACGCCGCCAAGGCCCGCCTGGTCGCCGTGTTGCGCGGCCTGGCCGCCCAGGGGCACGCGATCGTACTGGCGACGCACGACGTGGAGCTCGCGGCCGAACTGGCGCACCGCGTCGTGATCCTGGCCGACGGCGAGGTGGTCGCCGACGGCCCGACGGCCGAGGTCGTCGTCTCCTCCCCCGCCTTCGCGCCGCAGGTGGCGAAGATCCTCGCCCCGCAGCACTGGCTGACCGTGACGCAGGTGCGCGAGGCACTGGACGGGACGCCCGCATGAGGACGTCCGGGCCGGCCCGCGCCGTACGCCTCGGCCCCCGCTCGGTCGCCGCGCTCCTGCTCATCAGCGTCGTCGGAGTGATCGCCTTCGGCTGGCCGCTGCTCGCCGCCCCCGGATCGGGGCTCGCGGGCGCGCACGCCCAGGACGCCCCCTGGCTGCTCGCCGTGCTCCTGCCGCTCCTCGTCGCCGTGGTCGTCGCGACGATCTCCGACGCGGGGCTCGACGCGAAGGCCGTCGCGATGCTGGGCGTACTGGCCGCCGTCGGGGCGGCGCTGCGCCCGCTCGGGGCGGGGACGGCCGGTCTTGAGCCGATGTTCTTCCTGATGGTGCTGAGCGGCCGCGTCCTCGGCCCCGGCTTCGGTTTCGTGCTCGGCGCGGTGACCATGTTCGCTTCCGCGCTGCTCACCGGTGGCGTGGGGCCGTGGATGCCGTTCCAGATGCTGTCCATGGGCTGGTTCACGATGGGCGCGGGCCTGCTGCCGGGCGCGGAGGGGCTGCGCGGCCGTACGGAGCTGGCGATGCTGGCGGCGTACGGCTTCGTCGCGGCCTTCCTCTACGGCACCGTCATGAACCTGCAGGGCTGGACGTACATCGGCGGCATGGCGTCCGGCGTCTCCTTCCACCCGGGTGATCCGGTGCACGAGAACCTGACCCGCTTCCTCGCGTACTGCGTCACCACCTCCCTCGGCTGGGACCTGGGCCGCGCCATGCTCACCGTCGTACTGACCCTCACCATCGGCGCCACCCTGCTCAAGGCGCTGCGCCGGGCCACGCGCCGCGCCGCCTTCGAGGCCGAGGTCACCTTCGAGGCACCACGGGCCTGACCTCACGGCGCCCGGGCACGCCTACAGCCGCTGGATGATCGTCCCGGTGGCGAGCGCGCCGCCCGCGCACATCGTGACGAGCGCGAACTCCTTGTCGCGCCGCTCCAGTTCGTGCAGGGCCGTCGCGATCAGGCGGGCGCCCGTCGCGCCCACCGGA
The DNA here is from genome assembly GCF_014650755.1 of Streptomyces chryseus. Classification (GTDB taxonomy): domain Bacteria; phylum Actinomycetota; class Actinomycetes; order Streptomycetales; family Streptomycetaceae; genus Streptomyces; species Streptomyces chryseus. Next base: position 654,766 of record NZ_BMVO01000001.1, read on the forward strand.
TGGCCGAGCGCGATCGCCCCGCCGTTCACGTTCACCTTCGCCAGGTCCTGGTCGAAGACCTGCGCCCAGCTCAGCACCACCGAGGCGAAGGCCTCGTTGATCTCGACGACGTCGATGTCCTTGAGGGACATGCCCGCCTTGCCGAGCACCGCGCGCGTCGCGTCGATCGGCCCGTCGAGGTGGAAGTGCGGGTCGGATCCGACGAGCGCCTGGGCGACGATCCGGGCGCGCGGCTTGAGCTTGAGGGCCCGCGCCATCCGCTTGGACGCCCACATGATCGCGCTCGCGCCGTCGGATATCTGCGAGGAGTTGCCCGCCGTGTGCACGGCGGTCGGCATGACCGGCTTGAGCCGGGCCAGTGCCTCCATCGACGTGTCCCGCAGCCCCTCGTCGCGGTCGACGAGCCGCCACATGCCCTGCCCCGCCGCCTGTTCCTCCTCCGTCGTGGGCACCTGTACGGCGAACGTCTCCCGTTTGAAGCGCTCCTCGGCCCAGGCGGTCGCCGCGCGTTCCTGCGACAGCAGGCCGAGCGAGTCGACGCGTTCGCGCGTCAGCCCGCGCTTGCGGGCGATGCGCTCGGCCGCCTCGAACTGGTTGGGCAGGTCGACGTTCCACTCGTCCGGCCACGGCTTCCCCGGCCCGTGCTTGGACCCGGACCCGAGCGGCACCCGCGACATGGCTTCGACGCCGCAGCTGATGCCGACGTCGATGACCCCGGCGGCGATCATGTTGGCCACCATGTGACTGGCCTGCTGGGACGAGCCGCACTGGCAGTCGACGGTCGTGGCGGCCGTCTCGTACGGCAGTCCGACGGCCAGCCAGGCGTTGCGGGCCGGGTTCATGGACTGCTCGCCGGCGTGCGTGACCGTACCGCCGACGATCTGTTCGACGCAGTCGGCGTGGATGGACGTACGGCCGAGGAGTTCGCGGTACGTCTCGCCGAGCAGATAGGCGGGGTGCAGGTTGGCGAGCGCGCCTCCGCGCTTGCCGATGGGGGTGCGTACGGCTTCGACGATGACGGGTTCCGCGGCCATGAGCCGTCCTCTCCTCACCCGCAGGGCCTCCCCCGGCGCCCACGGCGGCTGCCAACTAGTACGCGTTCTAGTTCTCCGAGCAGTCTTATGAGTGCCGCCCCGGCAGCGCAAGGGTCTTGCACGCGTTGTGCACGTACTCCACACGCAACAGATGGCGCTGGGGGCCTTGCCTCTTGTGGAACTCGTTACTACATTCCCGGCAACTTCTGATGGGTCGTCAGACATTGGAGCTGCCGATGCACTGCCCCGCGCTGCCCGACGGGTTCGACTTCACCGACCCCGACCTGCTCCAAGCCCGCGTACCGCATCCGGAGTTCGCGCAGGCGCGGCGGACCGCGCCGGTCTGGTGGTGCGCGCAGCCCCCCGGCATCTCCGGCTTCGACGACGAGGGTTACTGGGCCGTCACCCGGCACGCCGACGTCAAGTACGTCTCCACGCACCCGGAGCTCTTCTCCTCGCACACCAACACCGCGGTCATCCGCTTCAACGGGACGATCAGCCGCGACCAGATCGAGGTCCAGAAGCTGATCATGCTCAACATGGATCCGCCGGAGCACACCCGGGTCCGCCAGATCGTCCAGCGCGGCTTCACCCCGCGCGCGATCCGCTCCCTGGAAGGGGCCCTGCGCGCCCGCGCCCGCTCGATCGTCGAGACGGCCCTCGCCGAGGCGGCCGACGACGACACCTTCGACTTCGTCACCCGCATCGCGGTCGAACTCCCCCTGCAGGCGATCGCCGAACTCATCGGCGTACCGCAGGAGGACCGGACCAAGATCTTCGACTGGTCGAACAAGATGGCGGCGTACGACGATCCCGAGTACGCCATCACCGAGGAGGTCGGCACCGAGGCGGCGATGGAGATCGTCTCGTACGCGATGAACCTGGCGGCCGCCCGCAAGGAGTGCCCGGCCAAGGACATCGTCTCGCAACTCGTGGCGGCGGAGGGCGAGGGGAACCTGCAGTCGGACGAGTTCGGCTTCTTCGTCATCCTGCTCGCGGTGGCGGGCAACGAGACGACGCGCAACGCGATCAGCCACGGCATGCACGCCTTCCTGACCCACCCCGGGCAGTGGGAGCTCTACAAGCGGGAGCGCCCCAAGACGACGGCGGAGGAGATCGTGCGCTGGGCGACGCCGGTGGTCGCGTTCCAGCGGACGGCGACGCAGGACCTCGAACTGGGCGGGCAGCGGATCGGCAAGGGCGACCGCGTCGGCATCTTCTACTCCTCGGCCAACAACGACCCCGAGGTCTTCACCGCGCCCGAGACCTTCGACATCACGCGCGACCCGAACCCGCACCTGGGCTTCGGCGGCGGGGGCCCGCACTTCTGCCTCGGCAAGTCCCTCGCCGTACTGGAGATCAACCTCATCTTCAACGCGATCGCCGACGTCCTGCCCGACCTGAGGCTCGCGGACGACCCGCGCCGTCTGCGCTCGGCGTGGCTGAACGGCATCAAGGAACTCCGGGTGTCCCCCCGCTGAGCCGGCGGCCCCGGACCCGGGAGGTGGGGGCGATCCCCCTACGCCCCGCCCCCACCTCTCACCGGGCAAAACCGTCGCGCGCGCCGGCCGGGGGCACGACGCGGTGTGCTGCCCGGTCTACCCATGGTGACGTTTGATCAATAACGTTCGGGTGTCCGCTTGTTCATCGTTCAAGGGAGCACCCGACCGTGCCCACGGCCCAGCACGTCCCCGACCTTCTCTCGCCCGAGTTCGCCGAGAACCCGTACGCCGCCTACAAGGCCATGCGCGAGTCCGCCCCGCTGTTCTGGCACGAGGCGATGCGGAGTTACGTGATATCCCGCTACGAGGACGTGGAACGGGCTTTCAAGGACAAGGAGTCGGTGTTCACGACCGACAACTACGACTGGCAGATCGAGCCCGTGCACGGGAAGACGATCCTGCAGCTCAGCGGCCGAGAACACGCGGTGCGCCGGGCGCTGGTGGCCCCGGCCTTCCGCGGCAGGGACCTGCAGGAGATGTTCCTGCCGGTCATCGAGCGCAACGCGCGCGAGCTGATCGACACCTTCCGGGACCGGGGTACGGTCGATCTCGTCGACGCCTTCGCGACCCGCTTCCCGGTGAACGTCATCGCGGACATGCTGGGCCTCGACAAGGGCGACCACGCGAAGTTCCACCACTGGTACACCACCGTGATCGCGTTCCTCGGCAACCTGGCCGGCGACCCGGAGGTCGCGGCGGCCGGTGAGCGTACGCGGGTCGAGTTCGCCGAGTACATGATCCCGATCATCCAGGAGCGGCGGAAGGCGCCCGGCAGCGACCTGCTGTCCACGCTGTGCGAGGCCGAGGTGGACGGCGTCCGGATGAGCGACGAGGACATCAAGGCGTTCTGCAGCCTGCTGCTCGCGGCCGGCGGCGAGACCACCGACAAGGCGATCGCGGCGCTCTTCGCCAACCTGCTGGCGCACCCCGACCAGCTGGCGGCCGTACAGAAGGACCGCGGACTCATCGACCGGGCCTTCGCCGAGACGCTGCGGTTCACCCCGCCGGTGCACATGATCATGCGTCAGACGGCGACGGACGTGACGCTCAGCGGGGGCACCGTCCCGGCCGGCGCGACCGTCACGTGCCTGATCGGCTCGGCCAACCGCGACGAGAGCCGGTACGCCGACCCGGACAGGTTCGACATCTTCCGCGAGGACCTCACCGCGACGAACGCCTTCTCCGCCGCGGCCGACCACCTGGCCTTCGCCCTCGGGCGGCACTTCTGCGTCGGCGCGCTGCTGGCGCGGGCCGAGGTGCAGACAGGGGTGAACCAGCTGCTCGACGCGATGCCCGGCATCCGGCTCGCGGACGGCGCCGAGATCACCGAGCAGGGGGTGTTCACCCGGGGACCGCGGTCCGTGCCGGTGGCCTTCACGCCCGTCGGCTGAGCGGCCGGGGGGCCGCTCGGGCGGCCCCCCGCCGGTGACCGGGCTCTGCCGAGCAGGTCACCGGCGCGGGCGCCCGGTCAGTGGGAGGACGGGGTGAACGACACCGGCAGGGTGGTCAGGCCGCGCATCCAGATGGACGGCCGCCAGGTGAGCTCCTGCGGCTCGACCGCGAGCATCACGTCGGGGAGGCGTTCGAGGAGGGCCTCGACGGCGGTACGGGCCATGACGTCGGCGAGCTGCGGCGCGGGGTAGGGGCAGCGGTGCTCACCGTTGCTGAAGGACAGGTGCGAGGAGTTGCCCTCCGCGCCGACGTGGCCCTCCGGCCAGATCTGCGGGTCGGTGTTGGCCGCCGCGAAACCGAGCACCAGACAGTCGCCGGCCTTGATGTGGCGGCCGCCGAGCTGGACGTCGCGGTCGGCCCAGCGGCCGATGAAGTTCTGGGTGGGGGTCTCCAGCCAGAGGACCTCGTTGAGGGCCTGCCCGACACTCAGCCGCCCGCCCGAGACGTTCAGCGCGAACCGGTCGTCGGTGAGCAGCCGCCGCAGGGTGTTCCCGATCCAGTTCGCGGTCGGCTGCTGGGCGGCGGCGATGATGGAGATGAGGTCCTGGACGATCTCCTCGTCCGCCAGCCCCGCCGGGTGGGTGAGCATCCGGGAGATGACGTCCGGGCCGGGGGTGTCCCGCTTCTCCTTGACGAGCGCCGCCAGGCGCTGCCCCACCCGTCCGTACGCGGCCACCGGGTCGTCGCCCTCCGCCGCGTCCAGGGACATCCGCAGGTCCTCGACGAGGTCGTCGGTGTCGGTGCCGTGGGCCGGCATGCCGCACATCTGGACCGCCGCGCGCATCGGCAGGGCGTGGGCGTACGCCGCCATCAGCTCGGCCTGGCCGCTGCCCGCGAAGCCGTCGATGAGCTCGTCGGCGATCCGCCGGCAGTTGTAGCCGAACTCGAACTGGTCGACGGCCTCCAGGGCCTCGCTGATGACCCCGGCGCGGCGCTGGTGTTCGAGGCCCTCGGTGAACAGGACCGAGGGCTGGTAGCCGACGTACGGCAGCAGCGGCCAGTCGGCGGGGATCGCGTCCCACTGGTTCCAGCGGCGGGAGTCGCGGGCGAACAGCTCGTCGTGGGTGGTGACGTAGGAGACCTCGGAGTAGCCGAGGACCAGCCACGCCGGGATGTCGCCGTCCAGCAGCACCGGCGCCACGGCGCCGTGTTCGCGGCGCAGCGCGCGGTAGAGCTCGGCGGGCGTCTGCTGGTACTGGAGGCCGCCGAGCCGGACCGCGCCCGCGTGCGCGGGGCAGCCCGGCGGAGGAGTCGCCCCGGAGGCGTGGGCGGTGGGGTCGCTCATGTGGTCGTCTCCTGGGCCAGGGCCAGCTTGTAGAGGTGGTCGACGAGGGTGATCAGGACGCGCTTGCCGTCGCTGCGCACCCGGGCGTCGCAGTCGAGCAGGGGGATGTGCCCGGGCAGGGCCAGTGCCTGGCGGATCTCGTCCAGGGAGTGATACGCGGCGTCGTCGTCGAACCGGTTGACGGCGACGACGAAGGGCGTCTTGTGGTGTTCGAGGCGGTCGATGGCGTACCAGGAGTCGCTCATGCGGCGGGTGTCGACGAGGACGACCGCGCCGAGGGTGCCGGAGAACAGCCGGTCCCACAGGAACCAGAAACGTTCCTGCCCGGGTGCGCCGAACAGGTAGAGCACCTTCGTCTCGTTGAGACTGATCCGGCCGAAGTCGAAGGCCACCGTGGTGGTGGTCTTGTGCGCGAGCCCGGTGGTCTCGTCGACGCCGACACCGGCCTGCGTCATGTACTCCTCGGTGTTCAGCGGGCGGATCTCGCTCACCGACCTGACGAGCGTGGTCTTGCCCACGCCGAACCCGCCGACGACGACGATCTTCAGTCCGGTGTCGGCGGCGTCGGCGAGGGGCGTGCGCTCCGGCGCCTGTGCGGGCGCCTCAGAGATTGCGGAGTCCATGCAGCACCTCCTTCAGCAGGGCGGATTCGGGCAGGTCGGCGGCGGCCGCGGCGGCCCGGGGGCGGCGGGCGGTGATCCGCCCGGCGGCCAGCAGGTCCTCCAGGAGGATCCGTACGACGGTGATGGGCATGCGCAGTTCGGCGGCGATCTCCACCACGGCGGCGGGGTGGCGGCACAGGGTGAGGATCCGTACGTGCTCCGACTGCATGCCCGGGGTCGGGTCGCACTCGCTGACCACCAGGGTCACCAGATCGAACACCGTGGTGTCCGCGGTGTGGCTGCGGCCACCGGTCACCGTGTAGAGGCGGTCCGGAGACCCGGTGTCGACGGGGCGGCGGGTCATGACGTCGGACTGTCCTGCGCACGGTTGCGCGGTTCGGCCCGCAGGTGCTCGCCGATCTGCTCGACCATCTCGCTCATGTTGTGGCCGACCACACCGGGGTCGGCGCTGTCAGCGGCGACGACGGCGAGGTGGGCGCCCTCGCCGGCCTCGACGATGAGGAGCAGTCCGCCGCGGAACTCGGCCATCAGGTGGTTGACCCCTCCGGTGCCGTCGCCGAACTCCACCGAGGCGCCGTGGGCGAGGGACTGCATTCCGGAGGAGATGGCGGCCAGCTGGTCGGCCTGGTCGAGGGTGAGGTGACTGCTGCGGCAGAGCTTGAGGCCGTCGCGGGAGAGCACCAGGGCGTGCCGGGTGCCGGGGGTGCGCTCCACGAGGTTGTCCAGGAGCCAGGTGAGGCTGGTGTCGGTGGTCTGCACGGTGGTCATGGGCCGGTCGGGCGCGGGGCTCGCTCGGCCCGTGCCTCCAATCTCGGTGGTCAGGTGAGAGCTCCCGCCGCTCGCGGGGGCGGCGGCGGGCGGGGGGTGGGGCCGGTGGTGCTCAGGCGGGCGGGCGGGGGTCCTTGCGGCGCTGGGACTGGTGGAAGGCGCCGAAGCTCGCCCCGGGGTTGCGTGCGGGCGGGGTGGCCGGTTCGTCGGCGGCCTCGGGCGCGGGGCGGCCCCGGTCGGCGGCGGCCATCGTGCGCCCCGGCGGCCGTACGGGCAGGCCCCCCGGGGTGGCGGCCCTCGCGGCGTCGTCGGAACCCTCGGCGCCGGCGGCGCGCGAGGGCAGCGGCGGCAGCGCGGGCCGGTCGTCGGGGGCGGGAGCGGGCAGGGCGGCGGGGGCGGGGGCCTCCAGCACGGCCGTGGCCGTCTGCCCGGACCCCTGGGTGGTACGCGGCCGCTCCAGCGTCCGGCCCGTCACCGGCACCGGACCGCGCTGCTGGGCGAGCAGTTGCGGCGGGAGCAGGACGACCACGCCGGTGCCGCCCCGGGAGGAGGGCCGGTAGTTCACGGAGATGCCGTACTTCGCGGCCAGGATCCCGACCACCGCGAGACCGAGCCGGGTGCCCTGAAGGGTTGCCAGGTCGGTGGACTTGCCGGAGACCGCTTCCACGGCGCGGCGCATGGCGGCGTCGGACATCCGCAGGCCGCTGTCCTCGATGGTGACGACGATGCCCGCGCTGCGCTCCTCGACGTACACGTGGACCTCGTCGATGGGCGGCGAGAAGTTCGCGGCGTTGTCCATCAGTTCGGCCAGCAGGTGCATGACGCCCTCGGCGGCGAACCCCGCGATCGCGACGGTGCTCGCGGAGTGCAGCCGCACCCGGCGGAAGTCGGCGATGCGTCCGACCGCGCCCCGCAGGATGCTCTCCATGACGATCGGCTTGTTCCACGCCCGGCTCGCCCGGCCGCCCATCAGGATGGCCAGCCGGTCGGTGAGCAGCCCGAGCTGCGAGGTGCTGTGGTCCAGCCGCAGCAGGTCGCTGAACACGTCGGCGCCGTGCCGGTCCTGCATGTCGCGCAGGTCGGCCAGCATGCTGACGGCCCTGGCCTGCACCCGGCCGAGCGCCTTGGCGCTGGCGGCCTGCGCGGCGGCGGCGCGCCGCTCGCTGACGCCGAGTTCCCGCACCATCTGCTCCAGCAGGACGCGCAGCCGTCCCTCGCCGGGCATGTCGAGGGCGGCGAGCACCGTGTCGGCGGAGGCGCCCCGGCGCAGCGTCGCGACGGCGGCGGGCAGCGCGGTGGCCGACAGGCGCTCCAGGTCGGCCACGCCCTGGCCGAGCTGGTGTACGGCGTCGTCACGGGCGGCTTCGGCCGCCGCCGTGCGGCGGGCGGCCTCGGCCAGCTCGGTGGTGAAGATGCGCAGAACGCTTTCGAGCTGCGGGTCGGCGGGGCGCTGGGCGGACGCCAGGGCGTCGTAGGCGTCCGAACCGTCGCGCAGACGCTGGACCATCTGCGGCAGCGTGACGTTGACGAGGTGCGCCGTGTCGCCGGTGCTGCGGGATATCCGCTCGTGCAGGGCGGCCTGCTCCCGGTGGGCGGCGCTGCGCGCGGCGGCGAGGCGGCCGGCCAGTACCGCGGCGGTGACCACGAGCGCGACGACGCACAGGCCGCCGGCGACGACGGCTCCGAGCACCCAGGAGCGCGCCGCGTCCGGGGCCAGCGCCACCGCGGTGCCGCCGGCCGCGGCGGCGACGGCCAGGCCGGCCGCCGACACGGCCCAGGGCGGGCGCCGTTCAGGTGCACGGCGCGGGCGGGCGGCGACGGGCAATGTCATAGCACGGTCCCTCATGCGGTGGTGGGGGGGCAGACGGCGGAAGGTCCGTCATCTGGTCGCGGACGGAGGAGAGTTGAGGACGATGATCCGCTGATCCTTGGCCATGGTAACCACCGACCGTGAGACCTCTGGGCCGGGCTCACCCTTGCCTCCGGCGCCTGCGCAGAACCTCCCGATTTCGCGTACCGACCGAAGAGCCGGAAGCGACGGATCACCCCCGCCCGGTGCCCGGCGGCGCGCTCGGGCCGTGGGCCGCGGTGGTGCCGATGCGCTCCTGCTCGGGCGCACCGGATCCCGCGCTGCCCGCCGGGACCTGTCCGCCGTCGCACGGGGCCGCGTCCGGCGGTGACACCCCGGCCTCCGCCGACGCGGACGGACGGAGCGCGCGCGGGCCGGCCAGGAGGTAGGTCAGGCCGAACCCCGCCCCCACCACCGCCGCCCCGCCCACCGCGTCCAGCACCCAGTGGTTCGCGGTGGCGACGATGGCGCACACCGTGAAGAAGGGGTGCAGCAGGCCGAGGAGTTTCATCCACAGCTTCGGCGCGAGCAGGACGACCACCAGGCCGCACCACAGCGACCAGCCGAAGTGGAGCGAGGGCATCGCGGCGTACTGGTTGGTCAGCGCCGTCAGCGCGCCGTACTCGGGGCTCGTGAGGTCCTGCGGACCGTGGACCGTGTCGATGTATCCGAGGCCCGGCATCAGGCGCGGCGGGGCCAGCGGGAAGAGCCAGAAGCCCACCAGGGCGAGGACGGTCGCGAAGCCGAGGGAGGTGCGGGCCCAGCGGTAGTCGGCGGGGCGGCGGGCGTACAGCAGCCCGAGGATCGCCAGCGGCACGAGGAAGTGGAACGAGGAGTAGTAGAAGTCGAAGAACGCTTCGAGGCCGTCCGCCTTCGCCACCGCGTGGTTGATCCAGCGCTCGACGTCGATGTGCAGGAACCGCTCCACCGAGACGATGTGGCGGGCGTTCTCCTCGGCGGCACCGCGCCCGCCGGCGGCCGCGGTGCGCACCTGCGAGTACGCGGAGTAGCCGGCGCGGATCAGCAGGAGTTCGAGGAGCAGGTTCGGGCGGGTGAGGACGCGGCGCCAGAAGGGCAGCAGCGGCACCCGGCTCCAGCGGCCCGCCACGGGTCTCGCACAGTCGGTGGGCAGGGGCTGGAGCCAGTACGGCGAGGTGCGCGGCAGGAACGGCACCGCGCACGCCGCCGCGAGCGCCGCCACGAGCAGCGCGTTGTCGCGGACCGGGATGAGCGGCCCCACGTTCGGGAGCAGCATCGTCCCCGGCAGCGTCATCACCAGGACGACGGCGGCGGGCCACACCAGCCGGTCCGAGGCCCGCTCGCCGACCCGGCCGACCACCGCGAGCAGCACCCACAGCAGCTGGTGCTGCCAGGCCGTGGGCGAGACGGCGACCGCGACGCAGCCGGTCAGGGCGACGGCGAGGAGCAGTTGCCCGTCGCGCGCGTACCGGACGGCGCGCCGCAGCCCGAGTACGGCGACGGCCGCGCCCAGCAGCAGGAAGAGGGCGATCTCCAGCGGCCCTTCGAGCCCGAGGCGCAGCAGCGCGCCGTGCAGCGACTGGTTGGCGAGGCTGTCGGGCCGTGCGCCGAGTCCGGCGCCGGCCACATGGCGCACCCAGTGCGTCCAGGAGTCTTGCGGCAGCGCGGCCCAGGCCAGCGCCGAGCAGGCGGCGAAGGTGGCGCCGGTGGTGAGCGCCGCGCGTCTGCGGCCCGTGAACCACAGCAGGGGCGCGAACAGCAGCACGGTCGGCTGGAGGGCGGCGGCGATGCCGATGAGCACGCCCGAACTGCGTTCCCCGCGCGCCTGGAAGCAGCCGAGGAGGACGAAGAGGACGGGGATGACACTGGTCTGGCCGAGGTGGAGCGTGTTGCGTACGGGCAGGGACAGCATCAGCAGGGTGACGGCGACGGGCGCGGCGAGCAGCGCGGTGCGCCGGGACACGGGCCCCGGCAGGGCGCGGGCGACGACCATGCCCAGGACGGCGACGAGCAGCAGCGTCCCGAACGTCCAGGCCACGCCGAGGCTCTGTTCGGCGGAGCGGGCCAGCGGTTTCAGGACAAGTCCTGCGAACGGCGTACCGATGAAGCGGTCGGCGTCGTAGAGGGAGCCCGCCACGTGCAGTACGCCCTCTTCGCCGGTCCAGGTCTCCAGGTCGGTGAGGCGCTCCGCCGGCGGCGTCCGCAGCAGCATCGCGATCTGCCGCACGCCGAGCGCGGCCACCACGGCCCAGAGTGCTATTCGGGCAGCTCCGACCCTGTTTCCGGCGCCCATCGCGCCGACGGCGCCGCCCGGTACGCCCCGCTCCGCATTCGCCACGTCGCGCCGACCCTCCCCACTGTCCCCGCACCCGCGTGCAGGGTGCGTAGAGCCTCGCACTGACCCGTACAGAAGACGCAGGCAACCCCCGCTTCGCCTGACTGTCATCCGGGTTTGGCCGGAGGACCACGCTTTCCACCATCCCCGCCGCGCCGGTCGGGCGCGAGATGGATCACATGCGGGGCGGGCGCGGACCCGTCGCCGTTCGGCACGTTTGCCCAGGTTGCCGCTGGTCAGATGGACGAGGAGCGATCGGCACACCGTCCGTAAAGGCCGGTTAAGCCCCTATGGTCGCGTTTGCCATGTCGTCCCTCAGAGAAAGCGCAGGCGGGCAGATTCGTGCCGACCTCCATACCCGTTGACCCCCACCACCGGACGGCCGCCGAGGGCGCCGGGCCGGACCGCGCCGCCGAGATCACCGTCACCGACCCCAGGACGGTCAGGCGGGCGGTGAAGGCCGCCGCCCTGGGCAACGCCATGGAGTGGTTCGACTTCGGCGTCTACAGCTACCTCGCGGTGACGCTCGGCAAGGTCTTCTTCCCCTCCGGCGACCCCACCGCGCAGTTGCTTTCGACGTTCGGGGCGTTCGCCGCCGCCTTCCTGGTACGGCCCGTCGGCGGCATGGTCTTCGGTCCGCTCGGCGACCGCGTCGGCCGGCAGAAGGTCCTCGCGATCACCATGATCATGATGGCCGCGGGCACCTTCGCGATCGGCCTGATCCCGTCGTACGCGTCGATCGGCCTCTGGGCGCCCGCGCTCCTGTTCCTGGCCCGCCTGGTCCAGGGCTTCTCGACCGGCGGCGAGTACGGCGGCGCCTCCACCTTCATCGCGGAGTACTCCCCCGACAGGCGCCGCGGCTTCTTCGGCAGCTTCCTGGAGTTCGGCACCCTGGCCGGCTACATCGGCGGCGCGGGCCTGGTCACCCTGATGACCGCCCTGCTCAGCGCCGACGACCTGCTCTCCTGGGGCTGGCGGGTGCCGTTCCTGATCGCGGGCCCGATGGGCCTGGTCGGGCTCTACCTGCGCCTGCGCCTCGAAGAGACCCCCGCCTTCGCCCAGTTGGAGAAGGAAGCACGCGCGGACCAGGCGGCCCGCAAGAAGAAGGCCGGACTGAAGGACATGGTGGTCGGGCAGTGGCGGGCGATGCTGCTGTGCGTCGCCCTGGTGCTCGTCTTCAACGTCACCGACTACATGCTCCTGTCCTACATGCCGACCTACCTCACCGAGCAGTTGGAGTACGACGCCACGCACGGCCTTCTCGTCGTCCTCGGCGTGATGGCGCTGATGATGTGCGCGCAGCTCTTCATGGGCCGGCTCACCGACCGCGTCGGCCGCCGCCCGGTCATCGCCGCCGGCTGCGCCGGATTCCTGGCGCTGTCCGTCCCGGCGCTGCTGCTGATCCGTCAGGGCTCTCTGCTCGCCGTGGCGCTGGGCATGGGGGCGCTCGGCCTGCTGCTGGTCTGCTTCACCGCGTCGATGCCGTCCGCGCTGCCCGCGCTCTTCCCGACCCGGGTGCGCTACGGCTCGCTGTCGATCGGCTTCAACATCTCCGTATCGCTCTTCGGCGGCACGACGCCGCTGGTCGTCACCGCGCTGATCGGCGCGACCGGCGACCTGATGATGCCCGCCTACTACATGATGGCCGCGGCCGTCGTCGGCGGCGTCGCGGTCTTCTTCATGACGGAGAGCGCCCGCAGGCCCCTGCCGGGCTCCCCGCCGTCGGTGTCGACGGAGGAGGAGGCCCGGGAACTGCGGGCTTCGTACGGTTCGCCGGACCCGTGCGGCAGGATGGGCGCATGAGCATCGTGAAGATCAATGTGCTGACCGTCCCCGCCGAGCAGCGCGAGGTACTGGAGAAGCGGTTCTCGGCGCGGGCCGGTTCCGTGGAGAACTCCGACGGCTTCGAGTGGTTCGAACTGCTGCGCCCCGTCGAGGGCACCGACCAGTACCTCGTCTACACCCGGTGGGCCGACGAGGCGTCGTTCCAGGCCTGGATGGAGGGGCCGATGAAGGCCGCCCACCAGGGCGGCCCGGGCGCGGGTGAAGGCGGCGAGCGTCCCAGGCCCGCCGCCTCCGGCTCCACACTGTGGTCGTTCGAGGTGGTCCAGCAGGCCGGTCCGAAGAGCGGCTGACCTTCCCCTCGCACGGTTCGCGCGTCACATCCGCAACAGGCGCTCCGTCACCTCGCGGTACGTGCGCAGAGCCACCCGCAGTTCCTCCGTCTCGGCCTCGCGGTCCTTGCCCGCCCAGGCCGAGCGGAGGGAGCCGCGCCGTTCGGCCACGGCTTCGGTCAGGCGCCGGGACGCCTCCTCGAAGACGCCGTCGGCCTCCTCGACCGCGCGCCGGGGGCCGTCCACGAAGGTGTTGACGGCCTGCTGGAGACGGAGCGCAAGCTTGTCGCGCTCACCCTGCGGGAAGAGCGAAGCCTCGGCGGACTCCGCCGTCCCGGCGGCCGGGTCCGCGTGACCGGTGCCGCCGGCGCCGGTTCGGGCGGTCCCCGAAGCGTCGGCGTGGTCGGTGGCGAGGGATCGCGCGGACCGCGCGTGAGCGGTGGCGGACGGTCCCGCCGGCGGCGGGGCCGCCGGGGCCGGCCCGGCAGGGGGCAGGGGCCCGGTTCCGGCGCCGGGGAGCGGGCCGGGACCCGTCGGCTTCCGGGTGTCGCCCGCGGGCGCGGCGACCGGCGGTCGCTGCTGGTTCTTGGGGTTCGGATCGGCGTCGTACGTCATCAGGCACCACTGCCCTTCGGGTGGTGGCCCTTGCCCAGCGACCACGGGGTGTGCGAACGGCCGCGGCGGTCGTCCGCGCGCTGCGGGCGGTGCCCGCCACTGTCCGCCGGCTTGGCGGTGACGAGCGTCTCGAAGAGCTCACGCGCGTCGAGCATGGCCTCGCGCATCTGCTCCGTGCTGCTGTCGGTGTGCGCCGCGCGGTGCACCCTGCGGTAACCCTGCACCGTGTCGGCGTGGTGCACGGACAGCGCGGAGACCTGCTCCTCGTACTGCCCGTCCGCCGGGAAGCCCCGGTCGGCCGCGAGCCGCGCCAGCAGCCGGTCGGCCTCGGCGACGGCGCGCCGCGGGGAGTCGACGAACTGCTCCTGGACGGCCGCCCAGCGGGCGACGTACTGCTCGCGGATCTCGGGGGGCAGCGGCCGCGTCTCGATCGACCCGTGCCGCTTCACGCGCTCTTCGAGCTCGCGCTCGGCGGCTTTCGTGTCGCCGTCGTGGCGGGCGACGACCCTGTCGTATTCGGGACCGAACCGCCTCTTCAGCCCGTGCCCGCCACCGCCCGTGCGCCGCCGGGCGACGAGAAGGACTGCGACGAGGAGAACGACGACCACCGCTATCAGGGCGATGATCCACACTGTGGACATGTCTGCCTTCCCGGTTCTCGGTCTGTCAACGGTCTGTACGCAGCGGGTTGCCCGTAATCCGCTGGCCAAACGGCCGCGGGCTCCGGTAAGGACATGACCATGACCTGGCACGTGATCCCCGAGGGCTACGACACCCCCGAGTCGACGGCCCTGCGCCGCGCCTACTACGACGAGGTGGCCAGCCGTTACTGGGGACGCCCGGCCACGGAGCGGGAGATCGACGAGGGGCTGACCGACGACGGCGTCGAGCGCCTCGCGCGGCCCACGGGCGAGTTCGTCGTCGGCCGGTACGACGGCGCGGCGGCGGCCTGCGCCGGACTGCGGGTGGTCGATCCCGGCACCGCCGAACTGACGCGGGTGTACGTGCGCCCCGCCTTCCGGGGCACCGGCGGCGGCGCGCTGCTGCTGGCCGCGGTGGAGACGGCGGCCCGCGAACTGGGCGTCGGGCGCGTGCGGCTGGACACCCGCGACGACCTGGTGGAGGCCCGCGCGCTGTACGCCCGGCACGGGTACGAGGAGGTCCCGGCGTTCAACCGGGGCCCGTACGCCGAGCACTGGTTCGCCAAGGCGCTGTGAGGCGCCCGGCCGGGACGCCCGTGCGGGGCGCCCGCGTTCACAGGTGGTGGTCGGGTGTGGGCGCCCGGGTGTGCGGCCGGTCCTCGTCGGAGCCGCCCACCTCGGCGCTCAACTCCTCGACCAGTGTGATCAGATCGGTCGGCCGGTCCGGCCCCCACCAGTCGCCCAGCAGCTCGGCCAGGGACTCCTCCCGGGCCTTGTTGAGCTTCACCGCGGCCTGTCGCCCCTTGTCCGTCAGCACCAGTTGCAGGCCGTAGCGCACGGCGAGCCCACGCTCCTCGACCTGCCGGGAGGCGTCGGTCACGACCCGCAGCGGCACCGGCGTGACGTCGGCGAGCCGGGCGGGTTCGACGGCGCCCGCACGGTTGATGCGCAGCAGCAGCCAACTCGCGGCGGGCAGCAGGTCGTACCCCGCCTTCACGGTGATCTTCTCGTAGATGTGGCGGCGCCCCTCGCGGGTGGCGAGCACCGACAGGGCGCGGACGCATTCGTCGTACGAGGAACGCTCGACCGGGTTGGACGCCAGCGTCTGACCGGCGTCGGGCGCCGTCACCGACTTGCGCAGCCTGTCCTCCTTGAGGAACCAGGCGATCACGAAGGCGATGAGGACGACGGGCGAGGCGTAGAGGAAGACGTCCGTGATCGACGTGGAGTACGCGTGCAGCACCGGCGGGCGCAGGCCGGGCGGCAGGAGGGCGATGGCCCTCGGGTCGGCCGCCACCTGGTCGGGGCCGGTGCCGGGCGGCAGTGACTGCCCCGCGAAGGCGCTGTCGAGTTTGTCCATCAGCCGGTTGGTGAAGACGGTGCCGAAGACCGCGACGCCGAACGACGCCCCGATGGAGCGGAAGAAGGTCGCGCCGGAGGTGGCCACGCCGAGGTCCTCGTACCGGACGGCGTTCTGCGCGACGAGCACCAGCACCTGCATGACCAGGCCGAGTCCGGCGCCGAAGACGAAGAAGAACGCGCTCATCTCCCAGGTGCCGGTGGTCTCGGTCAGCTGGTGCAGCAGGAGCAGGCCCAGGGCGGTGATGCCCGTACCGGCGATCGGGAAGACCTTCCAGCGGCCCGTACGGCTGACGATCTGGCCGGAGGCCGTCGAGGTGATCAGCATGCCGAGCACCATCGGCAGCATGTGCACACCGGACATGGTGGGGGTGACGCCCTGCACGACCTGGAGGAACGTCGGCAGGTAGGTCATCGCGCCGAACATCGCGAAGCCGACGACGAAGCTGATCACGGCGACGAGGGTGAACGTCCGCAGTCTGAACAGCTTCAGCGGCAGGACCGGTTCGGCGGCCTTGCGCTCCACGAGGACGAACCACACGAGCAGGACGGCCCCGAGGACCGCGAGCCCGACGATCTGCGCCGAGCCCCACGCCCAGGTGGTGCCGCCGAGGGAGGCGACGAGGACGAGGCAGACGGCGACGGAGGCGATGAGGGCGGTGCCGAGGTAGTCGATGGTGTGGCGGGAGGTGCCGGCCGGGATGTGCAGTACGGCGGCGATCACAAGAAGGGCGACGACGCCGATCGGCAGGTTGATGTAGAAGACCCAGCGCCAGCTGAGGTGTTCGGTGAAGAGACCGCCGAGGAGGGGTCCGAGGACGCTCGTGGCGCCGAAGACCGCGCCGAACAGGCCCTGGTACCTGCCCCGTTCACGCGGCGGCACAAGGTCGCCGACGATCGCCATGGACAGCACCATGAGGCCGCCGCCGCCCAGTCCCTGGACCGCGCGGAAGCCGATGAGCTGCGACATGTCCTGCGCGACGCCGCACAGCGCGGAGCCGATCAGGAAGATGACGATCGCGACCTGGAAGAGCTTCTTGCGGCCGTACTGGTCACCGAGCTTGCCCCACAGCGGGGTGGCCGCCGTCGCCGCGAGCATGTACGCCGTGACGACCCACGACAGGTGCTCCATGCCGCCGAGTTCGCTGACGATCGTCGGCAGGGCGGTGGAGACGATGGTCTGGTCGAGCGCGGCGAGCAGCATGCCGAGCAGCAGCGCTCCGATGGCTACGAGAACGGTCCGCCGGCTGTCGCCCGGTCCGGTGCCGGGTCCGGCCACCGGCTTCGCGGCGGGAGCGCCGCTCGCTTGCTGGGCCATGGACTACTCCTCGGGTCCCCTGGGAGTCGTGCACCCTTCCATCCTGATCGTTGTGGGCCGATATGGCCTGCCGAGGCCGGGACCGCGCTGGGCTTCCCGTCCGCCGGTCTGCATAATCGCTGGCAGTTCGAGGGAGGGGACCCACGGTGAACGGACACACATGTCCTGAGTGCGGTACGGACCGGGGTGCCGCGTCCGAGGACGGCAGACCCGGGTGCGGGTGTGCCGAGCGGGCGGCGGAGGAGTTCCACCCGCTGCGGATCCGTCCGTACGTGAGGCACGGGCAGCCGCAGGCGTACGGCGCCGCGGCGCATCCCGCGCCCGGCCATGACGGCGCTTTGGCCCTCACGATGCCGCTGGAGGTGCCGGGCGCGGCGGATCCCGGCGCGCGGCAGGAGTACACGGACCCCTACGACGGCGACGCGGACCCGGCGCCGTACACCGGTGGCGCGGGTGCCACGGACGACCTGTACGAGGTCGGCTCCCGTACGGAGCGTTCCGCGCGCCGCCGGGAGCGGCGTGGCAAGGGCCCGGCGCTGTGGCTCGCGGCGGGCGCGGCCGTCGTCGCGGTCGTGGGCGTCGCGGGGTTCGCGGGCGGGCTGTTCTCCGGGAGCGAGGAGCAGGAGTTCGCGCTGCCGGACGTGCCGACCAGCGCGCCGGCGACGGCGGAGTCCCCCCGGGCGTCGGAAACCTCCGCGACGCGGACGCCGTCGGCGGGCGCGTCCCCTTCACCGGGTTCCCCGGGTTCCTCGGCCTCGGTCGCCGTGGCGTCGGCCACCGCGTCGGGCGTCGCGCCGGCGGTCGCGACGGCGTCGGGTTCCGCCGACGCGCCGGACGGCGCACTCGCCGGCCCGGAGCCGGACGCGGCGGCTTCGGCGCCGGCGCCGCCGGCGGCGCAGCCCAGCGATGCGCGGGAGGGGGCCACGGAGCCCTCCGGCGCGGTGCTGAGCAGGGGCGACCGGGGGCCGGAGGTCTCGGAGCTCCAGGACAGGCTGGCGCAGGCGCGGTACTACGACGGCCCGGACAACGGCCGGTACAACGACCGGCTGGAGCGGGCCGTGGCCGCGTACCAGGCGTCCCGGGGCATCGAGGGCGACCCCGCCGGCACGTACGGTCCGCACACCCGTCGCGCCCTGGAGGCGGAGACGCGGGAGCCCTGAGAAGAGCCGGAGTGGCGCCGAGCCCCCACTTTTTTGTATCGTGGAGAAACAAAGTGGCCTCCGCCCGTTTTCCCTGACCGGCGGGCGGGGCCGCTTGTCTTGTTCTTCCGCTCTCTGGAGTACGCCGATGCCGGCCACCGACACCGCTCTGAACGCCCGCGCGCTCCTCCTGGACATGGACGGCACGCTGGTCAACTCCGACGCCGTCGTGGAGCGCGTCTGGCGCCGCTGGGCCGAGGCGCACGGCCTGGACCCGGAAGCGGCCCTCAAGGTCGTGCACGGCCGCCAGGGGTACGCCACCATGGCCGTACTCCTGCCGGACCGTCCCGTCGAGCGGAACCACGCCGACAACCGCGAGCTCCTCGCCCAGGAGACCGCCGACGTGGACGGCGTCGTACCGGTCCCGGGCGCACCCGCCTTCATGGCCGCCCTGTCCGGCCTCCCGCATGCCCTGGTGACCTCGGCCGACGAGGCGCTGGCACAGGCCCGCATGACGGCCGCCGGGCTGCCGATGCCGGCCACCCGGGTCACCGCCGAGCTGGTGAGCGCGAGCAAGCCGGACCCCGAGGGCTTCCTGAAGGGCGCGGCGGAACTCGGTCACGCGCCGGCCGACTGCGTCGTGTTCGAGGACTCCGAGGCGGGCATCACGGCGGGCCTGGCAGCCGGCATGCGCGTGGTGGGCGTGGGGCCGCGCGCGGCCGCCCACCACCCGACGGTGCACGTGGACGACCTCACGCGGATACGGATCGAGCCTCTCGCCGACGGGACGCTGAACCTGCGCGTCACCGCCTGACGCCCGCCCGCGGGCCGCGCCCGTCAGCCGACGGCCGCCTCGTACAGGCTGAACGCCGCGAGGGCCAGCATCAGCGCCGCCGCCACCTTCGTGATCAGGGCCAGGGGTACGTACCTCATGAGCGTGCGGCCGCCCACGATGCCGATGGCCGCGACGGCCCACAGGGCCAGCACCGCGCCGACGCCCACGGACACCGGGTTGTCGTAGCGGGCCGCGAGGGTGGCCGTCATGATCTGCGTGAGGTCGCCGAACTCCGCGACGAGGATGAGCATGAAGCCTGCCCCCGAGACCTTCCAGAACGACTGGTCGGCGGGGGCCTTCACCTCTTCCTCGCCGTCGTCCTTCTTGAAGAGCAGCACCAGCGCGCCCGCGAGGAAGAGCACACCCACGACCGCCTGCACCAGCCGGTGCGGCAGCAGGGTCAGTACGCTGCCCGCCGCGATGGCGAGGGCCACGTGCACGGCGAAGGCGGCGGCGACGCCCGCGAAGACGTACGACGCGCGGTAGCGGGTGCCGAGCATGAGCCCGGCGAGGGCGGTCTTGTCCGGGAGTTCGGCGAGGAAGACGGTGCCGAAGGTGATCGCCATGACGGTGAAACTGATCACGGGAGGTGGGTTCCTCAATCGGTCGGGCTGCGCGCACCGAGAGAAGCCTGCGTGAATCAGGGGTCGCTTCGGCACGGCAGCGTCGTAGAAGACAACAACACTGCGGCCGAAGGTCTCGCTGGCGGCCGTGAGTCCCATGGGACCCATGTCCGCCTCCGGGCGCCGGCTGAGGCGTGCTCAGCAGTATGTCGACGGTCCGGCGAAGAGCTACTCCCCTTCTGCTCCGAACAGGGTACGCGACCGGGTTCCGGGCCGGTCAGGGCCCTTGGTCCCGCCGCTCCCGCGCCCCGTCCGGCGCGTCGCGGTGCAGCCGCCCCCGCGCCACCAGTTCCAGCACCGCCGCGACCGCGACCGCCTGCACCGCGAGCAGCGCGACCAGGACGAACAGCTGCACCACCCCGGCGAGCAGCGGCGACGCGCCGCCCAGCAGCATCCCCACGAAGGCGCCCGGCAGCGTGACCAGGCCCACCGTCCTGGTCTGGTCGAGACCGGGCAGCAGCGCGTCCGAGGCGGCGGGGCGCGCGACCTCCAGCCTGGCGTCGCGGTCCGGCAGGCCGAGCGCCATGCCCGCCTCCACCTCCCCGCGCCGCACCGCGAGCTCGTCGAGCGCCCGCCGCCCGCCCAGCACCGTCGCGGTGAGCGCGCC
Organism: Streptomyces chryseus; assembly: GCF_014650755.1. Classification (GTDB taxonomy): domain Bacteria; phylum Actinomycetota; class Actinomycetes; order Streptomycetales; family Streptomycetaceae; genus Streptomyces; species Streptomyces chryseus. The sequence goes on from NZ_BMVO01000001.1 coordinate 674,844, forward strand.
GCCGATGAGGATGCCGGTGACGGGGACGAGCGCGATGCCGTCGGCCGGCACCAGCCCGGTGAGCAGGAGCGCGGCGACGACCGGGAAGACCCCGGCGGCGATCGGCACGGCGGCCCACCACCAGGTGGCGTTGGGGGTGACGCGGCGTCCGGCGGTGCGTACGGCGACGGCGTACATCAGGGCGAGGAACGCGAGCAGCAGCCATCCGGAGCGTACGACCCAGCCGATCAGGAGCGAGACGGCGAGGAGCTGGACGGCGGCCCGCACCCCGGCGGCGGCGACCGCCCGGCCCCGGCCGCGGGACCCGTCGTCGGACAGCCGCGCGCACGCGACGACCGTGACCGCCACCGCGAGCAGTACGGCGAGCACCGCTGCGAGCGTGCCGCCGACGGGCAGCAGGACCTGGGCGTCGGCGGCGAGGGGTGTCGCGGGCGGTGCGGGCACCACTCAACTCTAGGACCGTGGAGGAACGGTGTCGGAACGTCAGAAGTCTTGATGTGACGTGCTCATGTCGTCACGCTGTTACCTGGCGCCCATCCCCCGGAAACCCGGCGCCGCCAAGCTGACCGAGCCCGGCGACGGGCGGCACCGGCGCGGTTCCACCCCGTCCGCGTGCCCGCCCCGGCCCCGGTCCCCGGTCGGTCCCCCCACAACAAAGGGAGTTCGCATGTCAGGTGTCTACGCGCGTCGAGCAGGGCGCCGAATAGCCGTCGCCGCCGCGTCCGCCGTCCTCGCCGGTACGAGCGTGCTGCTCACCGCCCCCACCGCCCAGGCGGCCCCGCCCACCCCCGTGAGCGCCGCCACCGCCCGCACGTACCTCGGCCAGCTGACCGAACGCGCCGAGGGTTCGTCCACCGGGTACAGCCGCGACAAGTTCCCGCACTGGATCACCCAGTCGGGCGCGTGCAACACGCGCGAGGTCGTCCTCAAGCGCGACGGCACGAACGTCCAGCAGGACTCCGCCTGCGCCGCCGTCAGCGGAAGCTGGTACTCCGAGTACGACGGCGCCACCTGGACGGCTGCCTCCGACCTCGACATCGACCACGTCGTGGCGCTCGCCGAGGCATGGCGCTCGGGGGCGAGCGGCTGGACGACCTCCCAGCGGCAGGCGTTCGCCAACGACCTCTCCCGCCCGCAGCTCATCGCGGTCACCGACAACGTGAACCAGGCCAAGAGCGACCTGGACCCGGCGGAGTGGATGCCGTCGCGCACCGCCTACCGCTGCACGTACGCCCGGATGTGGGTGCACGTGAAGCACCACTGGAACCTGACCGTGGACTCCGCCGAGAAGAGCGCGCTCCAGGGCGTGCTCAACAACTGCTGACCTGGACCGGAACCGAACCGGGACCGCAGGAACCTACCCGTCCGCCTCCGTCGTTCCGTACCCTACGGGGCGACTGAGGAGGACGACTTATGGCCGGGCTTCGGCTGGGACCACTGCTGCGGTACGTCGACCGGGAGGCCGGTGACACCGCGACCGTCTGGATCGAGGCGGACCGGCCCTGTACGGCGGAGGTGCGGTGCGACGACGGTGCGGGCGGTTCGTCCCGTACGTTCCAGATCGCCGGGCACCACTACGCGCTGGTCACCGTGACCGGGCTGCGCCCCGGCTCGGAGACGGCGTACGAGGTACTGCTCGACGGGCGGCGGGTGTGGCCCCTGGAGGGCTCCGGCTTCCCGCCGAGCACCATCCGCACCCCCGCCGGACCGGACGAGGAGGTGCGCGTCTCCTTCGGCTCCTGCCGGTGGGCCGCCCCCGCCGAGGGCGAGCACGACCCCGTGGGCCCGGACGCCCTGGACACGCTCGCGGCGGGCCTCGCGGCCGACCCCTCGGCGAAGCGGCCCGACGTCCTGCTGCTGCTCGGCGACCAGGTGTACGCCGACGAGACCTCGCAGGCCACGCGCGAGTGGCTGGCCGCGCGGCGCGATCTGCGCGAGCCGCCGGGCGCCGAGGTCGCGGACTACGAGGAGTACACCCGGCTGTACTACGAGTCCTGGCTCGACCCGCACATACGCTGGCTGCTCTCCACCGTCCCCAGCTGCATGATCTTCGACGACCACGACGTGATAGACGACTGGAACACCAGCGCGTCGTGGGTGGCGCAGATGCGGGCGACACCCTGGTGGCGGGAGCGGATCCTCAGCGGCCTGATGTCGTACTGGGTCTACCAGCACCTGGGCAACCTCACACCCGCCGAGCTCGCGGCGGACGAGCTGTTCGCGGCCGTACGGGCGGATCCCGACGGCACGGACAGCCTGCGCGCGTTCGCGGCGCGGGCCGACAGCGACCCGGCCCGCGTGCGCTGGAGCTACCGGCGCGACTTCGGGCGGGTGCGGCTGCTCATGGTCGACACCCGGGCGGCCCGGGTCCTGGAGGAGGACCGGCGCGCGATGCTCGACGACGCCGAGGCGCGGTGGCTGCGCGACCAGGCGCTGGATGGCCCGGGGTCGTACGACCACCTGCTGATCGGCACCTCGCTGCCGTGGCTGCTGCCGCCGCTGATCCACGACGCGGAGGGCTGGAACGCGGCGCTGTGCCGGGGCGAGCGGGGCGGGCCCGGCGGGCGCTGGGCGCGCTTCGGCGAGGACCTGCGCCGCAGATCCGACCTGGAGCACTGGGCGGCGTTCCCGTCGTCCTTCGAGCAGCTCACGGACCTGATCGCGGAGGCGGGCTCGGGCCCGTCGGCGCCGGCGACGGTCTGCGTCCTGTCCGGCGACGTGCACCACGCGTACGTCGCCGAACCGGACTGGCACGGCGGCGGCGGCCCGGCGGCGCGGGTGCTCCAGCTGACCTGCTCCCCGGTGCACAACAGCATTCCCGCCTCGATACGGCTCGGCTTCCGCTTCGGGTGGAGCGGTACGGGCCGCCGCCTCGGCCGCTTCCTGGCCCGGCACGGGCGGGCCGACGAGCCGCGCATCGGCTGGCGCAAGACGTCCGGGCCGTGGTTCGGCAACCAACTGATGTCCTTGTCACTGCGCGGCCGGTCGGCGGTGCTGCGCCTGGACCAGGCGCGGGCGCGGAAGGGCGGCGGCACGGGCCTCACGACCGTGCTGGAGAGGGAACTGACCGAAGCGGACACGACCCGGGCGGCCCGCCGGTGAGGGAACCGCGAGGCCGGATCCCCCGCCGTCCCGTGATCCTTCCCACAGCGGCGGGGATCCTGCGCGACAGGGCTACGACTTGTCGCACTCCACCGGCATGATGATGCGGACCCTCCGCTTCCAGCGCCCCCCACCACGCTCGCCCCGGGAGTCACCGCTTTGTCCGCAGTGCACCAAGCCCTAGCCGTCGTGGGCGCCGGTCCCCGCGGCACCAGCGTGCTCGAACGGCTCTGCGCCTCGGTGCCCGCGCTGGCCCCGGACACCCGGCTGACCGTGCACGTCGTCGACCCGGCGCCGCCGGGAGCGGGCCAGGTCTGGCGCACCGGGCAGTCCGCCGAACTGCTGATGAACACGGTCGCCTCCCAGGTCACGCTCTTCACCGACCCGAGCGTCGCCTGCGAGGGCCCGATACGGACGGGGCCGAGCCTGTACGAATGGGCCGCCTCCCGAAGCGGCGGGACCCCGCCCGGCGAGGCGGCGCTCGGCCCCGACGACTACCCGACCCGCGCCCGCTACGGCCGCTACCTGGAGTGGGTCTTCGGCCAAGTGGTGCGCGGGGCCCCGGAGTCGGTCACCGTGCGGGTGCACGCGGCGCGCGCCGTGCGCCTCCAGGACGCCCCCGGCGGCGCCCAGACCCTCACCCTCGACAACGGCGAGACGCTCACCGGCCTGGGCGCGGTCGTCCTCGCCCAGGGGCATCTGCCGGTGCACGAGGACCCCGCGCAGTCGCACCTCGCCGCGCACGCCGCCCGCCACGGCCTGCGCCACCTGCCCCCGGCGAACCCGGCCGACCTCGACCTGTCCCCGCTCGCCCCCGGCGAACCGGTCCTGCTGCGCGGCCTGGGCCTCAACTTCTTCGACCACATGGCGCTGCTCACGGCGGGACGCGGCGGCGCCTTCACCCGCGCCGCCGGCGGCGGCCTCGTCTACCACCCGTCGGGCCGCGAGCCGCGCCTGTACGCGGGATCGCGGCGCGGCGTACCGCACCAGGCGCGCGGCGACAACGCGAAGGGCCCGTACGGCAGGCACGAGCCGCTGCTCCTCACCCCGCGCGTGATCGCGGCCTTCCGCTCCCGCGCGGACGCCGGAGATCCGCCCGACTTCCTGGCCGAGATATGGCCGCTGGTCGCCAAGGAGGTGGAGACGGTCTACTACGAGGTGCTGCTCGGCGCCGCCGCGCGAGGCACCGGTTTCCGCGGGCGCTTCCTCGCCACCGCGCACGGCGGCGCCCAGGAGGCGCAGGTGCTGGCCGAGTTCGGCGTACCGCACGACGAGCGCTGGTGCTGGGACCTGACCGCCCGGCCGTACACCGGACACACCTTCCGCGACCCGGCGGACCACCGCGCCTGGCTGCTGCGCCACCTGCGGCGCGACGCGGCCCACGCGGCGCTCGGCAATGTCGCCGGTCCCCGCAAGGCGGCCCTCGACGTACTGCGGGACCTGCGCAACGAGCTGCGGCAGATCGTGGACCACGCCGGTCTGCCGGGCGCGTCGCGCCGCGACCACCTCGACCGCTGGTACACGCCGCTGAACGCCTTTCTCTCGATCGGCCCGCCGCGCCGCAGGATCGAGGAGATGACGGCGCTGATCGAGGCGGGCGTACTGGACGTCATAGGCCCGCGCACGACGGTGGAGACGGCCGGCGGCGCCTTCGTCGCCCGGTCCCCCGACGTCCCCGGCTCGGAGGTCACGGCCACGACCCTCGTCGAGGCCCGGCTGCCGGAGCCCGATCTGCGGCGTACGGCGGACGAACTCCTCGCCCGGCTGCTGAAGACCGGCCAGTGCCGTCCGCACACGGTCGACGGGTACGAGACGGGCGGCCTGGACGTCACCCGCCGCCCGTACCGCCTGATCGACCGTCAGGGACAGGCCCATCCGCGGCGGTTCGCGTTCGGGGTGCCCACGGAGGGCGTGCACTGGGTGACGGCGGCGGGCGCCCGGCCCGGCGTGGACTCGGTGACGCTGGCGGACGCGGACGCGGTGGCGCGCGCGGCACTGCGCGCGGCGACGGCCCTGCGCACGACAGCGGTCCTCAGCTCACCCCCGGCGCACCGGACACCGGGCTGAGCGGCCGACCCGCACGACCCGCGTTCCGGGGCGGATCCCCGGCACGTTCGCGGCGGTGACGCGGGCCGTACTCCCGGCGGTGTTCCCGTCCGTATTCCCGTAGGTGCATTGAACGTGACATGTCCAACATCGTCACGCCCCCGGCGATCTCCGCCGCAGCGGCAGGCGTACGCTGTATGGCTGTACAGCCGCCCCTGCCGCTCCCCTGCGACGTCGCGGCGTTGTTACGAACCGGGGAGTCACGTTGTTCGAAAGTGTGGGGGCGCTGACCGGCAGCCCATGGATCTACGCGGTGGTCGCGTTCTGCGTCGTCATGGACGTCTTCCTGCCGGTCCTCCCCAGCGGGGTCCTGGTGATCACGGCCGCCACGGCCGCCGCCGCGGGCACCACCACCGTCGCGACGGCGGGCCAGGTGGCCCACCAGGTGCCCGACATCCTCGCGCTGCTGGCGTGCGCGACGACCGCCTCCGTACTGGGTGACTTCGTCGCCTACCGGCTGGCCTGGCGCGGCGGTGAACGTCTCGACCGGGCCATCGCCCGCTCCCGCCGCCTGACCACCGCGCAGGAACGTCTCGGCACCGCCCTCAGCCGGGGCGGCGGCATCCTCGTCGTCATCGCCCGCTTCGCTCCGGCGGGCCGCTCGGTGGTCTCCCTGGGCGCGGGGGCCGCGCACCGCAAGGTGAAGGAGTTCCTGCCCTGGTCCGTCCTGGCCGGTGTGGCGTGGGCCGGGTACAGCGTGGGCCTCGGCTACCTCGGCGGGCAGTGGCTGGGCGCGTCGTGGCTGGGCGCGGCGGTCTCACTGCTGGCGCTGTTCGCGGCGGGGTCGCTGGCGGCCCTGTTCGTACGCCGCCCGGTCCCGGCACCCGCGCCGGCCGAGGCTCCCGCGGCGCTCTAACCCGCTACCGGGCCGCTTCTCGCACTGTCCGGGTTCCGCCCGCTCCTCGCACTTCGAGCCCGGCGAGCAGCTTGCGGGTCGCCTCGGCCACCGCGTCGACGGCCTCGTCGAAGACCTCACGGTTGTGGGCGGCGGGCGCCCGGAAGCCGGAGACCTTGCGCACGTACTGCAAGGCAGCCGCGTGGATGTCCTCGGAGGTGGCCTCTTCGGGGAGGACGGGCGGACGGAGCGTCTTGATGCTGCGGCACATGACTCGACCGTAACTCCGCGACCCCGCCCTTGGCACGGCCGTCGGGCCGGAAATACGCGGGGCCTCGGCGCCCGGACCTTCAGCGCCCGGGCCATCCCCGCCCGGCGCCGGTCCCGCCGCCCCCGCCGCCGAGGAGCGCCTCGGTGATGAGGCGGACGGCGCGCGCGAGGCGGTTGAGCTGCTCCAGCTCGGCGGCGTACATCTTGATGGTGCCCTCGATGACCGTCTCGGAGACGCCGATGGTCGGCAGTTCCGCCCGGCAGGTCCGCAGCGCGACCCGCACCGCGCGGATCTCGTGCTCGACCTGGAGCTGCGCGTGCCGGGCCAGGAGGACGGGGTGGCGGGTGAGCGTCGAGTATCCGGCGTACCGGGCCGGCAGCAGGTCCCTCAGCCAGCGGGCCGCGGTGCGCTCCCAGTCGTGACTGCCGGGGGCCTTGACCTGACACGGCCAGTCCGGGCTGATCGTTGCGAGGGTGGGGGACATCGTCGTCGCTCCGGCGGGTGGGGGACGGGCTCTGATCGCGGGGTGCCGCGGTACGTATGTGGCGGTCCCGGCCCAGGGGTAGACCGGGACCGCCAAGGGGGGGCCCTCCGCCGAGGAAAGCGGAGTGCCCGGTGGAACACCCGAGGGCGGCGTGAGGAGGAGTGCGCCGTCCGTGAATGTCCAGTTGTGTGATGCTGCGAGGCCCTGACGGCCACCCGCAGTAAACATATATACCGCCGAGTACGCAAGGGTATGAAAAAATTCATACCCTGCGTGGTGTGAAAGACCGCGCTGCGTAACCGTCGGCGTGGGCGCCGGACGCCGGGCGGCTCAGTCCTCCAGGAAGAAGTCGTGCTGCTCCGCGACCTGCTCGTACCCTTCGAGCCGCGACTGCGTACGGACCGGGTCGGCGTCGGCCATGGCCTGGAGCACGGCGGCGGACAGCACGCCGGGCGCGGAGTAGGAGTCGAAGACCAGCCGCGATCCGGTGCCGGCCGTGAGGGCCACGTCGGCCTCGTCGACGAGCGAGCCGAGCGTGAGATCGGTGATCAGGGCGACGCGCAGACCCGTACTGCGGGCCGCCTGCATCGCCGCCAGGGTCTCGTTGGCGTGCCGGGGCATCGCGAACGCCACCACCCAGGTGCCGCCCGCCTCCCGCGACTGGAGCAGCGCGTCGTAGGCGACGCTGCCGCCGCGGGTGACCAGCCGTACGTCGGGATGGATGCGCCGGGCCGCGTAGGCGAAGTACTCCGCCAAGGAGACCGAGATCCGCAGACCGAGCACCGTCAGAGGCACCGAACGGGCCAGCTCCCGGCCGACGTCGAGGACCCGTCCGGGGTCGGCGAGCGTACGGCGCAGACTCTCCAGGTTCTCGATCTCGGCGTCGACGGCCGCCTGCAGCTCGTTGCGGCGGACCTCCTCCCGCGCGTCGGGGGAAACGGCGACCGAGCTGAGCGCGATGGGCTGCAGGGCCTCCCGGAGCGCCGGGTACCCGCTGAAGCCGAGCGAGGACGCGAACCGGGTCACCGAGGGCTGGCTGACCCCGACGCGCTCCGCCAGGTCCGTGATCGACAGGAACGCGGCCTCGGTGAGGTGGTCGACGATGTACTGGGCGATGCGCCGCTGCGCGGGGGACAGCCGATGGCCGCCGAAGAGCGCCCGTACCCGGTCCGTGGGAGACGCCTCCGCCTCCGGGGCCCGCCGTCCCGGCGTGATCGCGGACGCCTGCGCCCGTGCCTGCTGCCTTGATGGCACCGGCGTGCCTCCCTCTCGTCCCACTGACGCTCAACATAACCCACCCCCCGAGCGGGCGGCCTCGGCCGATGCGCTTGCGGCACCGGGCCGCCGCGCCGCAGAATCGCGGGCGGAGGCCCCCCATGGAACGCGAAGCGCTCGCGGGCCTGCTCACCGACGGCACGCGCGCCGCGACCGCCGCGCGTGCCGCCGTGCTGGAGGGCGGTGCGTACACGGTGTGGGACGGAGCGCCCCCTGCGAGGAGCTTGCCGGAATCTACGCGCGCCGCCTGCGGCACAGCCGCCGCACCGGCCCGCTGACCACGCCCGCGCCGCTCTCCCCCTGCGGCCGCAGGCGTCACTTGCGCCCCCTGCGCGCCTTGGCTGCGCGTTCGGCGTCCTTGCGCCTCTGCACGGTGTAGGAGGACCAGTCGCCGCGGTGCAGATCGCACCGCGACGCGTCGACCATCGCCAGTCGTCGGCACCGGGTTCCCTTCGCGGTCTGCGCTCCGCACCTGGACTGCGTACGAGCCATGATTCCCCACCCCTGGTCTCGGCTGTCGTACGGACCGGTCCAGGGTCACGCGCCGCGCACCGCCGCCGGAAGGCGCACCGCTCCACGGGCCGGAGCACGGCCGCCGGACCCGGGTGGCCGGGGGCGCACAGCCCCGGCGGGCGGCTCATGCCGCGAGAGGCACCTGCTCCCCCTCGGCCGGGTTCTCGTAGTGGGCCCAGACCTGGTTCAGCTCGTGCTGGTAGTAGAGCGAGTACAGGCCGGCGACGATCATGAGAATGAGCCCGATCCACGGATTGCAGGTGGGCTGCATGCCGGCCGACTTCTGCATCCGCGCGATGCGCTGACCGGTGTTGTAGACGGAGACGAACGGCGGAACGATCACCAGCCAGCCCACGGTGATGGCCAGCACGGCCCCCGCCGGACTGACCTCGACCCGCTGATCGAAGTCGCGGGCCTCGCGGTTCACCTTGTAGTACCAGACCAGGTGGTAGATCCCGAGCGTGATCAGCGGCCAGACCAGCCAGACGAGAAAGATGTTCCGGTACTTCCCGGCACTACCTGCCACGACGACGCACCTCCCATGCATCCAGCGCATCCCCTCTCCAGTCCAACACGCCCACCCGCACCACGCGCGCCACACGCACGTCAGCTGGCTCGGTGACGCCGGCTCGATCGTGAGGGGTGCAGGGGAATCTGGGCCGCCGGTGTCGCCCTCCTCGATCCGAGACGAACACCGGCTGCGACGCACTCGGCGCGACCAGAGCACCGCGACGGCGCCGCGACGCACACCAGCCCGCACACGAGGATCGTCGCCGAGCGCCGGACGACGCCCCGACGGTCGCCGCAGACACTCTTCGGGCTCGACGTTGACCGCCGTGCACGCCTTGAACATCAGGCAGCCGGGCGGGAATTGCCGGGAACGCCCCCGCGGGTCACTCTCGACCCGATACATTCACTGGCCCCCCACAGAGCCACCCGTTGACCGTTCGAGGGGACCACCCGCATGAGCCAGCAGTACCCCTACCCGCCGCAGCAGCCCTTCCAGCCGCCCCAAGCACCGCGGAAGAGCTGGGCCGCACGTAATCCGGCAGCCACGGTCCTCATCGTCCTCGGCGGTGTCGTGGGCGCGTTCTTCGTCTTCGTCGTCGTCATCGGCCTCGCCATCGGTGGGAGCAGCAGCGACGGCGGGAAGCCTTCCGAGGCCGTGGCCGCCGAGTCGAGCACTCCGCTGAAGAAGCCGGTCCGAGAGCCGACCGAGAAGGCCGAGAAGGCCGACGAGAAGCCTGCGGAGAAGCCGAAGCCGAAGTCAGTACCCAGGAAACTCAGCCAGGCCGACCAGTTCAAGGCGTTCGTCGCGAAGAGCGGGCTGGCAGGCGAGAAGCAAGCGGTCAAGCACGTCACCAAAGTCCAAGGTGCCGACGAGCAGAACGACATCCTCGACACCGCTGAGATCCACACCGACTTCAGCGGAGGCTTCATGAGCCCCGACCACGGCAAGGCCAAGCTCATCGCCTCAGCCTTCGCCGACTGGAAGGACTCGAAGAACGGGCTCGTCAGCGTCCACGGCAAGGACGGCAAGCTCATCGCCAACGGCAACTACTGAGCCAAGTCCATTGCTTGACCGCCTCAAGGCCCCCGAACTCGGGGGCCTTGCACACGCCACTGGAGAGCTCGCGGGTCGCCCATGGCGTGCGGCCGTGGAAAGCCGCCGGTCGTACGTAACCATCGGCGTTGATGTCGGACACCATCGTCCGCCAGGTGAAGTCCAAGACTGTCCATCGGGCCGGGCTCGTCCCCTCAGGCATCTTCGCGAGCTGCCCGGTGATCAACTCGTCAAGAACCCTCGGTGAAGCGGACGGACCAGGCGTAGCCACTCAAGCTGTCGTGCGGAACCCGCCGGACCTCTGTGACCTGGCAACTGTCGTGAGCGTACTTGAGGGCGAACCGGTCCAGGCGCTGCGCGTCGGTGAGATCCTCCATGGACAGAGGTGCTCCGACGACAAGGTCTTCGTGAAGGACTTCGTCCGGGGCGGCTCCGGTCGAGCAAGCCGAGCAATCATGCGTTTTCGGTAGGGCCATACGTTCAGTGTCCTCCTAACCCGGAGGCTGTGGCGCTCCCAGGGCGCCTGGTCGCGCAACACAGCAGCCTCCCACCGCGGTGAAGGGCACCACGCTGTGCGCAGCCGGACCACATCCTCCCCCTTGAATGCGAACTGCCGGCAGGGCGGTCACTGCGGTCTGCCCGGCTGACAGATCCGCTATTCAGGTGCGGTGAAGGCCGGCCTTGTACAGCAGTGATGCCCGAAAGATCCGCAAGTGCTGGTGGGACTCGGTCCCGCTCTACCGGTTGCGTGTCCTGACCCAGCAGACCGCGGCGATGCCGATCCCCAGGGCAACGATGAACGGGACAGCCATGGCGATCATGGTCCCCAGATCCAAGGTTCCGAGCATGTGCGTCTCCCCCGTCATGACCCCCGCCACGGGGCATCCGTCGCGCGGTCTCGCGTGGGATGACCATGACATGCGTTTCGGCGCTCACGGCCTCCGAAGTGGAAGTCTTGAGGATCTTCTGAGCAAGTCCACCGCCATGCCTGTCCCGCGCACTACGTGGGACCTGTCCGCCAGTCACGCGCTCGGTGGCGGTCCGTGGATCTGCGCCCTGCCGCGGGGCCCCTCTCGGGCGGCCTCGTCGCGTTCGACGCCGAACCGAGTGAGCCGCCCGGCCCGGATGATCAAGCGGCGGCCGAGCGTACGTGACCATCCCCGTTGATGTCCTGACCTGGATGTCACGTGGACTCTTTGTGGACTGCGAAAGCCCCCAACCGTGATCGGTTGGGGGCCTTCGTACGCCTTCGTACTGGTGGGCGCGGACGGTTTCGAACCGCCGACATCTGCTTTGTAAGAGCAGCGCTCTACCCCTGAGCTACGCACCCGTGGATGAGGCAACAGCGTACATGGAGCGGGGCGCGGGGTCGCAATCGGACAGGTGGTCGCGGGCTGGTGGGGATAACCCCCGGGCCCGTTCGGTGGTGGACCGCATCGTGCTGGGGCGGGGGCGTTCGTACCGTGAAGGCTCACACGACGTACTACCTGGGGGATCGATCACCGTGGCTCTTCGTACCCGCGCCTTCGTCGCCGTAGGCGCCGCCGTCGTCGGCGTGGTCGCTCTGAGTGGTTGTGGCGTCGAGGCCAAGGACGCTCCCGCCGAGGAGCGGTCGTTCCCGTTCAGCGGGGACGCGCTGACCATCCACGCGGACGACTCCGTCCTGGAGCTCGTGCCGGCCGATGTGAAGGACGTGGAGGTCACCCGGCGGACCGACGGGTGGGTCTTCCTCGGGTCGGGGCCCGAGCCGAAGTGGGAGATGAAGGACGGGAAGCTGGTCCTGGACCAGCGCTGCGACGCGATGGCCAGCGACTGCGAGGCGTGGCACCGGGTGAAGGTGCCGCGCGGGGTCGCCGTGACCGTGAAGGACGACAACGGGAGCGTGACCGCCACCGGCTTCGACAAGCCCCTGAATCTGCACGCCGACAACGGCGAGATCACCGTGAAGGACTCCAGCGGCCCCCTGGAGCTGAGCAGTTCGAACGGCGGGATCGTCGCGGATGGCATCTCGTCCAAGCGGGTGACCGCCGAGTCCGACAACGGAAGCGTACGGATGGCCTTCACCTCCGTCCCCGACCTGGTGGAGACGACGAGCGACAACGGCGAGATCGGCATCGACCTGCCGCGGGCCGCCTACCGCGTGACGGCCCGGAGCGACAACGGTGACACCAGGATCGGGGTGCCGCGCGACCCCCAGAGCCCCCACGTGGTGCGGGCCCGCAGCGACAACGGCGAAGTCACCCTGCGAACCGCGAACTAACGCGCCCGTGCGTTCGTCCTTACTGGTGGGAGAATGAACCGGGCAGGCGGACACAGCACGGGAGAGGGATGTGACGGCGACAGACGCGCAGCCGTGCACGCAGCGAGTACGCCGCCGTACGACAGCGGGTGCCGTCAAGGACGTCGTCACGCTCGTGCTGCTGCCGGTGCCGCTGCTCGTCGCCCTCCCCTTCGCCTTCGCCGGCGGTGGTACGAGGCGATGGTTCGGCGGCCGCGGGGAGAATGTGCGCGCCGACGCCCAGGCCGCCAAGGACGCCGCCGCGGCGGCCTTCTACGAGTTGGACACGGCCCAGCGCGACCTGCGGATCTCGATCGAGACGATCGCAGCCGTGGACAGTTCGCCCGCAGGCCGCAAGGCCGTGGACGACTTCGCCGCGCTGGGACGTCGTATCGACGAGGTCAGCCGTGCGTACATCACCGCCGTCGACGCGCACGACCTCGACCGCGACGACCTGGAGGCCGCCACCGCCGCCAGGGCCGGCGCCGAGCTGACCCGCGCGAAGGACGAGCTGGTACGGGTCAAGGGCGAGCTGGACCGGTACGCGCAAGCACTCGGCCCGCTGCTCGACACGGCGGAGTCGCAGCTCGCGCGGCTCGCCCCGGCGGTGGAGCGGGCCCGTCAGTGCCTCCTCGCGGCGAGCAACGCGCTGGACGCGGTACGGGCCTCCGGGCTCCGGGCCGACGATCTCGCGGCCCGGCTCGCGGCCCTCGGGCCCGAGCTGACCAAGCTGAACCAGGGAGCCGGGCGGCACGGCGTACCGGAGACGCTGCGGCGCGCGGACCAGGTGCTGCGGGACGCCGAGGCCGTACGGAGCGAGGCCGAGCGGCTGCCGGAGCGGGCGGCGGAGATCGACCGGCGGCTGGTGTCGCTGCGCACGCGGGCGCAGGCGCTGACGACCCGGGCCGGCAAGGTCGAGCCGGTCCTGAGCGAGCTGCGCCGCCGGTTCACGGCCGCCTGCTGGCAGGACCTGCAGGGCGTGCCCGCGCAGACGGCGGACACGGTGCGGCGGGCCGAGGAGAAGATCAAGGAAGCGGCGAAGGCCCGCGACGAGCAGCGGTGGCCCGACGCCGTCGCGCTGCTCAGCACGGTCCGGGCGCTGCTGAACTCCACCGACGAGGCGGTTTCGGCCGCCGGCGACCGCCTCCAGCGCCTCAACGCCGTGTCGAAGGACCCGCAGCACGAGATCGAGCGGACGCGGTTCGCGATCAGGGACGCCCAGCGGCTGGCCATGGCCGGCCGCAACACCCCCGATCCGCGCCATGCCCGCCCGCTGGACGACTCGGTGGCCCGGCTGGACCGGGCCGTCGCGGGCCTGGAAGGCCGCCACCCCGACTACTGGCACTTCCTGACCGAGACGGAAGCGGTACGGCGGACCGTGGCCCGCGTCGTCTCGGACATCCGGGAGGAGCGCGGCGCGGGCTCGTGAGGCCGGCGGCTCGGTCGCTGGAGGAGCGGTGGGGGCCGGGCCTGCTCGGCCGCGCCCACGCAGCGGCGCTCCCTCCCCGCACGCCCCGCGGGGGCGACCTCCGGGCGGGGACTCAGTAACCTGTGGGCATGCCCCGTTACGAGTACCGCTGCCGCTCCTGCGGCACCAGCTTCGAGCTGAACCGGCCCATGGCCGAGTCCTCCGCCCCCGCCACCTGCCCGGACGGGCACGACGACACCGTCAAGCTGCTGTCCGCCGTCGCCGTGGGCGGCACGGCGAGGGCCGCCGCCCCCGCCCCCTCCGCTGGGGGCGGCGGCGGATGCTGCGGTGGCGGGGGCTGCGGCTGACGGTCAGCGCTTCCTGGAGAGCGTCACCCCGTCCGCCACGGGAAGCATGACGCTCTCCATGCGCTCGTCGTCCCGCACCCGGTCGTTGAACTCCTTGATCGCCGCCGCCGCGCCCGTCGCGTCCTGGTCGGTGACGCCTCCGCCGTAGAAGACGTTGTCCGTGGCGATCACCCCGCCCTGCCGCATCCTGGGCACCAGTTCCTCCCAGTACGGCACGTAGTTGACCTTGTCCGCGTCGAGGTAGGCGAAGTCGACGTGCGGCCCGGCGGGCATCGCGCGCAAGGTGTCCAGGGCGGGACCGATCCGCAGCTCGACGCGGTCGGCGACGCCCGCCTTCGCCCAGGCCCGGCGTGCGTACGCCGTCCACTCCTCCGAGACGTCGCACGTGATCAGCCGGCCGTCGGCGGGAAGGGCCTGCGCCATCGCCAGTGCGGAGAAGCCGGTGAACGTACCGACCTCGACGATGTGCCGGGCCCGGACCAGCCGGACCAGGAAGGCGAGGAGCGGGCCCTGCTCCTCGGCGGACTGCATGCTCGCGTTCCCGGGCAGCTGCCGGTAGGTGGTGTCGACGAGGTCCCGTTGCACGGCGTCGAGCGGCGGGGTGTGCGCCAGCATGTACGCGTACAGCTCGTCGGTGAGTGGAGTGCTGTTTCCCTTGCTCATCGCGTTCCCTCACGGTTGTCGGCCGACGGCCTTCTTCAGCCTGGCTTCAGGCTGCGAATTCTAGGGTGACGCGCATGATCGGAAGCGGCGCACCACAGTGGATCAACTCCCTCATGGACACTCTCGGGGCACCGGGCGCGGGCCTCGCCATCGCCCTGGAGAACCTGTTCCCGCCGCTGCCCAGTGAGGTGATCCTGCCGCTGGCCGGGTTCGCCGCCAGTACCGGACGGATGAGCCTGGTCGCCGCCCTGCTGTGGACCACGGCGGGCTCGGTCGTCGGCGCGCTCGCGCTGTACGGGGTGGGGGCGCTGCTGGGGCGCGAGCGGACCGTGGCGATCGCCTCCAAGCTGCCGCTGGTGAAGGTCGCCGACATCGAACGAACCGAGAAGTGGTTCGCTCGGCACGGCACCAAGGCGGTGTTCTTCGGGCGCATGATCCCGGTCTTCCGGAGCCTGATATCCGTTCCGGCGGGCGTCGAGCGCATGCCGCTGCGGGTGTTCCTCGGGCTCACCACGCTCGGCAGCGCGATCTGGAACACCGTCTTCGTCCTCGCCGGATACCTGCTGGGCGAGAACTGGCAGGACGTGACGGGTTACGTGTCCGCGTACTCGAAGGTGGTGCTCGTCGGGGCCGGGCTGGCGGTGCTCCTCTTCGTGGGCCGCCGGCTGCTCAGGCCGGGCGCGGGCCGGCGGCGCGGATGAAGGACCGCAGGATCTCCTCGCCCGCCGCGACTCCGGCCTCCGGCAGCACGGTGACCCGCGGGGCCGTCCACCCCGTGTCGGCCAGCTCGCCGTGCCCCGGCCGCCAGCCCCGGTCCGCCGCCAGCAGCAGGTCCGCGTCGAGGAGGGAGTCGCCCGCGGCGAGGGTGAGTGTGGCGCCGGTGCGCCGGGCCACCTCGCGCACGGCCGCGCTCTTGGTGAGCGGTTTCGGTACGGCGTAGATCTTGCGGCCCTGGAGGGAGACGGTCCAGCCGCGCTCCCGAGCCCACTCCCCCAGCTCCTTGACCCATTCGTCGGGCAGCAGCGCGCGTTCGACGACCAGGTAGGCGAAGAGGTCCTCGGCGATCCGCTCCTTGAGCAGCCAGGCGGGGTCGGCGGCGGCGACCAGGTGCGCGCGGACCTCGGCCAGGGTGGCGCATTCGTCCGCGAGCCTGTTCGCCACCTGCGCCCGCCAGTCCGGGTCGGACACTCCGTCGACCAGGAGGTGGCCGCCGTTCGCGCAGATCGCGTAGCGGGGTGTGGGGATGGGGAGGCGGATGCGGTGGTACTGCTCGCGGGTGCGCGTGGTCGTCGGTACGAAGCAGGTCTCGGCGGCGAGCCGCCCCATCAGTTCGGCGGCGGCCTCGGTGACGTACGACAGCGGTTTGCTCTCGTACACCTCGACGCACAGCAGGCGCGGCGCCTGGGCGTCGGGCATGCGCAGGCCGAGCGCCGCGGTGGAGTAGATCAGGGTGCGGTCGAGGTCGCTGGCGACCAGGACGGGCGCGGGTCCGGGCACGGAGGTGGTCACTTCGCTGCTACCGCCTTGCCGTCCGCGCCGGTGGCGCCGCGTGTGTACTGGGGGTGGATCAGGCCGACGCAGGTGTACGGGAGCCCGTCGACCTCCTCGACCGGGACGCCGCGCTGCTCCGCCAGGAGCCGTACGTGGTCGAGGTCGGCGCCCGCGTCGCGCTTGGCGAGGATCTTCCACGGCACGCGGCGCAGCAGGACGCGGGTGGTCTCGCCGACGCCGGGCTTGACCAGGTTCACGTCGTGGATGCCGTACTCCTCGCTGATCCGCTCGACGGCCGCCCAGCCCTCCCAGGTGGGAGCGCGGTCCGCCGACAGCAGTTCCTTGACGTCGGCGTCCGCGGCGGCCGCGACCTCGTCGAAGCGGGCGGCGACGGTGTCGAGGAAGAGGCCGGACACGTCGTCACCGGCGAGTTCGCGGTAGAACTTCGCCCCGTGGAAGTCGTCGGGGCCGACCAGGTCGGCGCGCAGGACCGTACGGGAGATCAGGCCCGAGACGGTGGAGTTGAGGCAGGCGGACGGGATGAGGAAGTCCTCGCGGGTGCCGTACGTCTTCACGCAGCCGCCGGGGTCGGCGAGGACGGCGATCTCCGGGTCGAAGCCGCGGACACCGGTCCTGGCGGCGAAGTCGTCGAGCGCCTGGGCGAGTTCGCGGGTGATCGCGCCCTTGCCCGTCCAGCCGTCGACGAACACGACGTCGGCCGGGTCGTGGTGCGCGGCGAGCCAGCGCAGCGCGGTCTCGTCGATGCCGCGGCCCCGGACGATGGACACGGCGTAGTGCGGGAGGTCGAGCCCGTGCCGGTGCCGGGCGTAGCGCCGCATCAGTACGCCGACGGGGGTGCCGGCGCGGGCCAGGGAGACCAGCACGGGGCGTGGCGAGCGTTCGGCGAGGACGGTGTCGGTGACGGTGGCGACGGCCTGGGCGATGCGGGCGGCCGAGGTCTCCAGGGCCGCCTTGAAGAGCTGCTGGTACTGGGCGCTCGGCTGGTACTCGACGGGCAGCGACTCGGCGTAGTGCGCGCCGCCGCTCTGGATCGCCTCCTCGCGCTCCTCCGTCGGGGCCTCCAGCTCGACGTCCGAGAGGTCCTGGAGGAGCCAGCCGACGTCCTCGGGCGCGTAGGAGGAGAAGGCGGGGCCGCGAAGGGGCTCGGGCATGGGCGGCTCCTGCCGTAGAGGGGGTTGCTCGGGTACGTCGTCGGACGCGCCTGGCGCACCGGGTATGTACGAGGGGACGACCGCGAGCACGACGTGCCCGGTGTGGGCGGCGAGCGCCGCGAGCAGGCCGTCGGGTGCGTGCAGCGCGGGGGTGTCGGCGGCGGAGTCGACCACGGCGACGACGGCGTCGAAACCGGCGCCGGCGACGTTGTAGGCGTACCGCGTGCCGGGGCCGTCGGCGGGGTCGTCGTGCGCGGGGAAGACGAGGCGCGTGCGTATCGCGTATCCGGGGTCGTCCACGGCGAGCACGGGCGAGCGGGTGGTGGTCGAGTACCGCACCTCGGCGTCGAGGCGCTCCTCCAGCGCGGTGGCGAGGCGCAGCGGCGCGTACATCAGCTCCTCGCAGCCGAGGACCAGTACGCGGCGGGCGCCTGGCGGCAGCGCCTCGGCGACGCGGTCCGCCATGCCGGGCAGCGCGGCCTCCAGTGCGTCCCGGTGCGCGGGCGCGAAGCCGTGGCGCCCTCCGTCGGGGACCCCCGCCGGCCAGCCCAGCTCGACGCGGACGGCCCCGGTCACGGTGCCGGCGGGCGCCTCGCCGGCCGTCGCCGGCCGCGTGGCTTGCGCGGGCGCGCTCCTTTGCTCCCGGCCCGGGGTCGCGTCGTAGCGGTTCACCAGGGCCTGGCCCTTCGCCAGGACGTCCTCGGGCAGGCGGACGGTGCCCGAGGCCATGGCGATCAGGTCGACCCGGGCGCCGATCTCGCGGGCGAACTCCTCCAGCCGCCCCCGGTCCCGCGCCGAGCGCATGTCGACCAGGGCCACGATCACGTACCGCTCGCGCGGGTAGCGCGCGTGCAGGTCGCGGACGGTGTTGAGCACCGTGTTGCCGGTGGAGAACTCGTCGTCGACCAGGACCAGCGGCCCCTCGCCGGCCAGCAGCGCGGGGTCCTCGGGCAGCAGCAGGTGGGAGGTGGCGTGCGAGTGGGACTCCTCGAAGCCGCCGGCCGCCTCGACGCCGTCGACCGGGCGGCGCGTCGAGTGCAGGTACGGTGCCACGCCGACGCCGTCGGCCACCGCGTGGCCGAGGCCGGTCGCCGTCTCGGCGTACCCGAGGACGACCGCGCGTGCGGCGGCCTCGTCGCCCAGCAGCTCGCGCACGCGCTCGCCGAGTGCGAAGCCCGCCCCGTACACCCGCGACGGCAGCTGCGGCACATGCTTGCCCAGCACGTTCGACACCAGCAGATGGGCCCGCTTGGGGTTGCGGCGCAGGGCCAGTCCCAGCAGATCCCGCAGCCCGCCCGGCCCCTGGTCCCCGCCGTCACCGACGAGTTCGACGCCGAGCCGCTCCGCGACCCACGATCCCGACCACACCACGTCCTCGGTCCCCATCTCAGTCCGGTATCCCCGCTGTCAGCAGCTCCACGAAGCCGACGTCCTCACGCGCCACGCCGAACACCTCGGCGCGCAGCATGGTGCGCTCCGCCCAGGCACGGTGCGGCTTCACTTCGTTCATCTTGTTCGTATACGCGGAACGCATCACTCCGCCACCGTCGCGCTCCGGTCGCAGGATGTCCTGCGCGTCGCTGAACTCCTCGCGGCTGACCACCGACAGCGCGTGGACGGGCAGCACGTGGGAGGGGTGGATGCAGGTCTTGCCGAGCAGGCCGTTCGCGCGGTCGAGCGCGATCTCGCGCAGCAGACCGTCCATGTCGTGCTCGATGAGCGACGCGCGCAGCGCCTCCGCCTGCCCCATGAAGGGGCTGCGGCGCAGCTGCGGCTTGAACATCCGCTCCTGGACGCGGAAGTACTCCCACACCGGGCCGGTGATGGTGAAGCCCGTGCCGTCCGAGCGCCCCAGCACGTTCACCACGTCGGCGATGACACCGGCGACGATCTGCACGTCGTACGCCGTCATGTCGGGCGCCCTGCGCAGCCCGTACGCCGAGCAGAAGTCCGTGACGCCCAGGCGCAGGGCCAGGACCCGGTCGCGGTACTTGTCGACGGTGCGGGCGATGCCCCGGAGGGTCTCGGCGCGGGTCTCCAGGTGGAGCAGTTGCGGCGACTCGAGCACGGGCATCGCGAAGAGGCGTTGGCCGCTCGCCGCCTCGGCGGCGGTGAGCGCTTCGAGGAAGGCGACGCCGCGTTCCTCGGTGAACTTCGGCAGTACGAATCCGGACAGCAGCCGGGCCGAGGGCCCGAGCCGGTGCACCAGGTCGGAAATCTGTGCGGGCTCGCGGACCCGGACGAACAGCAGCGGCTGTTCTCCGCCGCGCGCGTCGAGCTCCGCGAACTGCCGGACGAGGTTCTCCTCGGCGCCGGGGACTTCCCCGTCGTCGATGGAATCCTCCAGGCAGAGCACCATGGAGACGACCCCTCGCCCCGCCTGCTTGGCCACGTCGTCGGCGAGCCGCGGCCGGGTGGCCGGGCTGTAGAGCGTGGCGCCGAGGGCGGCGGAGAGCGTACGGGCCGGGGACCCGGCGTCGAACACGACCGGCTCCTGGTGGAACAGGTTCTCCCGGACAGTGGGCGGGATATGCCCGAAATGACGCATGATAATCCCCCCGTGCTGCCGTGTCGGCCCATCGTTGTATGGCCGGTAATAGTACGTAGGGACGGTGTCAAGAGTTCCCTGCATCCGTGAATTTCAGGTTACCCACGTGAATCCATTTATGCGGCTGAGCACCCCCGCGTTGTAGGGGTGAGCCCCGGGGAGGCAGGATGACAGGCATGACGCACGCCATGCTGAAGGGCTCGAACGTCCCGCTCGAAGCCACGGCCGTGAGGGCTGTGCTCCGCTGGACCCCCGGCTCCGACGTGCCCGAAGTGGATGCCTCGGCGCTGCTGCTCGGCGTCGACCGGCGCGTACGCTCCGACGAGGACTTCGTCTTCTACAACCAGCCCCGCCATCCCTCGGGCCTGGTGCGCAGCCTGGGCAAGAAGCGGCTGCCCGACGGGGTCACCGACTCGGTGCAGACGGACCTCGCGGCGCTGGAACCGGCCGTGGACCGGGTCCTGATCGTCGCCTCCACCGACGACGTGCCGTTCGAGCGCGTCCGCGACCTGCGCATCGAGGTGTACGACGCCACCGCGGCCGGGGGCGCCGAGCCGCTCGCGTACTTCGAGGTCAGGCCCGAGACGGGGGCGGAGACCGCGCTGATCTGCGGCGAGCTGTACCGGCGGGGCGAGGGCTGGAAGTTCCGGGCGCTGGGCGAGGGCTACTCCAACGGGCTGATCGGGCTGGCGACGGACCACGGGATCTCCGTGGACGAGACGGACGAGGCCGAAAGGGCCGACAGGGCCGGCGAGGCCGCCGCCTCCCCCGCTCCCCCGGCGGTGGCTCCGGCGGACGCCACGCAGCCCATGCAGCCCGGGTACGGGTACCCGCAGCAGGGCTCCGACAGCCCGGCGCAGGGGGCGCCCGCGCCCGCGTACGGGTTCCCCCAGTCCGCGTCGACCCAGCCGGCGTACGGCTACCCGCAGCCGGCGGCGGCCGCCGCCTTCGCCCCGGACCCGAACTTCCGGCTGCCTCCGCAGGGGCCGCAGTTCGTACGCGCCCAGTAGGACGGTAGCCCAGTAGGACGGTAGGACGGTGCCCGGCGGGCACGCCGGGCACGCGCCGGGGCCCCGCCGGTCAGGTCCTGGTCTTGTAGCCGCGCCCCCACTGCAGGCCCCAGCCGTACAGGCGGTCGAGTTCCGCCTGGAAGCCGTAGACGAACTTCACCTCGCGGCGCACGATCAGGTCGCCCTTGACGTTCTCCAGGGTGAACACGGCGCACGAGCGCGCCTGCGGGGCCCGCTCGTCCAGCTCGATCTCGATCCGCGGGCCGTTGCCCGGGAAGAGCGTCACCACGGCGTGCGTACGGTCGAAGGCCGGTGTCTGGTCGTAGATGTAGACGAAGACCAGCAGGCGCTTGATCTCCTCGCGGTGGTCGAGGTTCACATAGATCGTCTCGCCCGACGGAGCGCCGAACCGGTCGTCGCCGCTGAGCTTGACGTACGGCGGCGCGTTCAGGCTCCCGAAGAAGCCGCCCAGCGGCTGTACGACGCCCTTCGTGCCGTCCACCAGCTCGTAGAGGCACCCCAGGTCGAGGTCCACGTTGACCACGCCCTGGGTGTGCGCCTGCACCAGCTCCGGCTGGAAGAACTTGAACGGGCTGCGCAACAGGCTGTCGCCGCGCCGCCGCTTGCCCCCGATGTCCGACGTGCGCATCCGCCACGACAGGTTGACGCGCAGGTTGCCAGTGGTGGCGCCCTGCTTGGTGAGCGATACGGACGGATTCCGCTTGGTCAGCTCGATCGCGTTGCTCGCGGCGTTGCCGGACGCGAACTGATCGGCCGCCCTGTCCCGCCGCAGGCCGTCCCAGATGGTCATTGCGCCCCCACCCCCAGGGTGTCTCTCGTACCCGTCCCCGCCGGTGTCCGCCGGGTCGACGGACATGCGACGGGGCGGTCACGAGGCCGACGCCTCGTGACCGCCCCGCTCAGAGCGTTCCTCAATCCCTACGGGGTCACACCCCGGACCGGACCTCAGTCTTGTCGCCCGAGGACGGCCCGTCGCCGCCCTCGGCCGCCGCGAGCCGCTTGTTGCGGCGGATCGAGGACAGGAACGAGGCGGCGATCAGGAGGACACCGACCAGGCCGGTGATGAGCTCACTGATCTCGTGCTCGATCGTGATCAGCAGGATGACCGCGAGCGCGCCGATCGCGTAGTGCGCGCCGTGCTCCAGGTAGACGTAGTCGTCGAGGGTGCCCTGGCGGACCAGGTAGACCGTCAGCGACCGTACGTACATCGCGCCGATGCCGAGGCCGAGCGCCATCCAGAAGATGTGGTTCGTGATGGCGAAGGCACCGATGACACCGTCGAACGAGAACGAGGCGTCGAGGACTTCCAGGTAGAGGAAGAGGAAGAACGCGGCCTTGCCGGCCAGGCCGACGACCGACGGGTCCTTGCCCTGCGCCTTGGCCTTCTCCTCCTCCTCGTGCTCGCGTTCCTCTTCTTCCTCGATCTTGTTCTCGAAGTGGCTGGAGAGACCGCCGACGACGAGGTACGTGATCAGACCGGCGACGCCGGAGAGCAGCACCGTGGCCGACTTGTCCTGATATCCCGAGCTGGTGTGGGCGTGCGTCGCGAAGGTCATGGCCGTGCCCAGCAGAACGATGAGCGCGATGCAGACCGACAGCATGTCGACCTTGCCGAGCTTGGCCAGCGGACGCTCGAGCCAGCCGAGCCACTTGATGTCCCGGTCCTCGAAGATGAAGTCCAGGAAGATCATGAGCAGGAACATGCCGCCGAAGGCCGCGATCGCCGGGTGGGCGTCCGTGACCAGGGCTTCGTACTGCTCCGGGTTGTCCATCGCGAGCTGAATCGCCTCGATGGGACCGACCTTGGCACTGATCGCGACGATGGCGACAGGGAAGACCAGCCGCATACCGAAGACGGCGATCAGGATGCCGATCGTGAGGAAGATCTTCTGCCAGAAGGCATTCATCTTCTTCAGGATTCCGGCGTTGACGACCGCGTTGTCGAAGGACAGTGAGATTTCGAGGATCGACAGGATCAGTACGACCCCGAACGCCTCCCACCCCCACTGCCAGGCGGCGAAAGCCAGTCCGAGTGCCGTGACGGCAAACGACCAGCCGAAGGTTTTCAGAACCACTGGCTACCCCATCGTGTAAGTACGGGTCTCCCCCGCGCCGTGCGCGGCTTTACGAAACGTTGACCCCGAAGTCTAGGGCGATGCCCCGCAGTCCCGACGCATACCCCTGTCCTACGGCTCGGAACTTCCATTCTCCGCCGTACCGGTACACCTCACCGAAGATCATCGCCGTCTCGCTCGACGCGTCCTCGGAGAGGTCGTAGCGGGCCAGTTCCTGACCGTCCGCCTGATTCACCACGCGAATGAAGGCATTGCTGACCTGGCCGAACGTCTGCCCGCGGTTGTCCGCGTCATGAATCGAGACCGGAAAGACGATCTTGTCGCAGCTCTCCGGCACCAGGGTGAGGTCGATGATCATCGATTCGTCGTCGCCGTCGCCCTCACCGGTGAGGTTGTCACCGGTGTGCTCGACCGAGCCCTCGGGGCTCTTGAGGTTGTTGTAGAAGACGAAGTACTCGTCCCCGAGCACGCGGCCGTTCTGGCACAGCAGCGCGCTGGCGTCGAGGTCGAAGGGGGCTCCGGTGGTGGAGCGCGCGTCCCAGCCGAGGCCGACCAGCACCTGGGTGAGATTCGGTGCGGCCTTGGAGAGGGAGACGTTGCCTCCCTTGGCGAGCGTGACACCCATGATCTTGCTTCCTCCCCGCGGTACGGAATGAGTGGTGAGAGCCCGGGTCCGGACCGGACCCAGGCTCTCGGGCGCGTCCGGCGCCGCGCGTGGCGGGGCGCCGGACGGGACGGGGGCTCGCTCAGACGTTGACGCCGAAGTCCTGCGCGATGCCGCGCAGCCCCGAGGCGTATCCCTGACCGATGGCCCGGAACTTCCATTCCGCCTGGTTGCGGTACAGCTCGCCGAAGACCATCGCGGTCTCGGTCGAGGCGTCCTCGCTCAGGTCGTAGCGCGCCAGCTCCGTGTTGTCGGCCTGGTTCACGACGCGGATGTACGCGTTGCGCACCTGGCCGAAGCTCTGCTGCCGGGCCTCGGCCTCGTAGATCGAGACCGGGAAGACGATCTTGGCGACGTCGGCCGGCACACCGGCCAGGTTCACCTTGATGACCTCGTCGTCGCCCTCGCCCTCACCCGTGGTGTTGTCACCGGTGTGCTCGACCGAGCCGTCGGGGCTCTTGAGGTTGTTGAAGAAGACGAAGTTCGAGTCGTTGGTGACCTTGCCCTCAGCGTTGGTCAGCAGGGCGCTGGCATCGAGGTCGAAGTCACCCCCGGTGGTGGTACGAGCGTCCCAGCCGAGACCGACGATGACCGCGGTCAGGTTGGGGGCTGCCTTGGTCAGCGAGACGTTGCCGCCCTTGCTGAGGCTGACGCCCACGAGTCCTCCCATGTGTGTCGGGGGGCCGAGGACCCCCGGTAATGCGCTGGCATCGGATCAACGTGTCGATCCTAGTGACCGGTTCCCGCGCGCAGCACGCCCGCTGTCCCGATTTTTCGGGCGCTCAGAGAGTGTCGAGCACCTTGAGGTACTCGGCGGGGTCGCGGGCGTCGGGCAGGCCGTTGACGACGCTCCAGCGCACGATGCCCGCCTTGTCGACGACGAAGGTGCCGCGCACCGCGCAGCCCTTGTCCTCGTCGAAGACGCCGTACGCGCGCGAGGCCTCGCCGTGCGGCCAGAAGTCCGAGAGCAGGGGGTACTCGAAGCCCTCCTGCTCGGCGTAGACGCGCAGGGTGTGGATGGAGTCCGTGGAGACGGCGAGCAGCTGCACGTCGTCGTTGACGAATCTCGGCAGCTCGTCGCTGAGGGCCCGCAGCTCGCCGGTGCAGACCCCGGTGAAGGCGAACGGGTAGAAGAGCAGCACCACGTGCCTGGCGTCGCCGGGGCCGCGGAAGTCGGACAGCCGCACCGTGCGGCCGTGGTTGTCCTTCAGCACGAAGTCCGGTGCCGGCGTACCGACCTCGATCGCCATTGGATGCGCCATCCCCTCGTTGGGCCGTCTGTGTCCCGCCAGCCTACGCACAGGGCCTCCGCCGACATCCGTCGGCGGAGGCCCTGTTTCGCCTTGGGCGCAGCCTGCTCATGAGGAGTCTGCTCGGACGCGGCGGTGGCTCAGCGCTTGCCCTTGGGGGTCACCAGCCGGCCGGCGCTCCAGTCCTTGCCCGCGCTGACGGTCTTGGTCTGGGACAGACCCGCCGTCTGGGCGGCCTCGCTGATGTCGCTCGGCTCGACGTAGCCGTCGCGGCCGGTCTTCGGGGTCAGCAGCAGCACCGTGCCGCCGTCCTCGAGCAGACCGATGGCGTCCACCAGCGCGTCCGTAAGGTCGCCGTCCTCGTCACGGAACCACAGCACGACGACGTCGGCGACATCGTCGTAGTCCTCGTCGACGATGTCCTGGCCGGTGATCGCCTCAATGCCCTCACGGAGTTCCTGCTCGACGTCGTCGTCGTAGCCGATCTCCTGGACCACCTGTCCGGGCACGAACCCCAGGCGTACTGCCGGGTTGGTCCGCTCCTCCGCGTGGTCCGCGGTCGCGCTCACGGATTGCCTCCTGATCATGTTTTGGGGAATACCTTCACGCCACGCGCGTGCGTGGGCGTTGGCCGTAGTCCACACGTGCGGGACCGATCGCGCAAGTACCCGGCGGTGGAGACAGCCGAAACGGTGACGGATGGGGCCGGTTCACCGCAACTCCAGACCCTGCCGGAAGCGGTCCCGGTGATCCATCCCACACCATTGCGACACGTTTGTAAGCCTACGCGGCTTCGGTGGGCCATTCGGACCCGAGCGGCCGCACCGAACGCACGGACGGGTTGGGCGTAAGGTTGCGATTTGGCCGGACCCATCCCCGGGCGGACGCCGAGCCTCTCGCCGAGAGGGGGTTACCCCTCAGTAGAGGTGACGTTTGCGATTCAGGGGTACACGATGGAGGCGGCGCGACACCCCTCAAGACCCAACCAGCGAAGGAACAGCGTGGCTTCCGGATCCGATCGTAATCCGATCATCATTGGCGGCCTTCCGAGCCAGGTCCCGGACTTCGATCCCGAAGAGACCCAGGAATGGCTCGACTCCCTCGACGCCGCCGTCGACGAGCGGGGCCGCGAGCGCGCCCGCTACCTGATGCTCCGCCTCATCGAGCGGGCCCGTGAGAAGCGCGTGGCCGTGCCCGAGATGCGCAGCACGGACTACGTCAACACCATCGCCACCAAGGACGAGCCGTTCTTCCCCGGCAACGAGGAGATCGAGCGCAAGGTCCTCAACGCGACCCGCTGGAACGCGGCCGTGATGGTGTCGCGGGCGCAGCGCCCGGGAATCGGCGTGGGCGGTCACATCGCCACGTTCGCCTCCTCCGCCTCGCTGTACGACGTCGGCTTCAACCACTTCTTCCGGGGCAAGGACGAGGGCGACGGCGGCGACCAGATCTTCTTCCAGGGGCACGCCTCCCCGGGCATCTACGCCCGCGCGTACCTGCTGGACCGGCTCTCCGAGGCGCAGCTCGACGCCTTCCGCCAGGAGAAGTCGAAGTTCCCGAACGGCCTGTCGTCGTACCCGCACCCCCGGCTGATGCCGGACTTCTGGGAGTTCCCGACCGTCTCGATGGGCCTCGGCCCCCTCGGCGCGATCTACCAGGCGCGGATGAACCGCTACATGGAGGCGCGCGGCATCGCCGACACCTCCAAGTCGCACGTCTGGGCGTACCTCGGCGACGGTGAGATGGACGAGCCCGAGTCGCTCGGCCAGCTGTCCATCGCCGCCCGTGAGGGCCTGGACAACCTGACCTTCGTCGTCAACTGCAACCTCCAGCGCCTCGACGGCCCGGTGCGCGGCAACGGCAAGGTCATCCAGGAGCTGGAGTCGCAGTTCCGGGGCGCCGGCTGGAACGTCATCAAGCTGGTCTGGGACCGGAGCTGGGACCCGCTGCTCGCGCAGGACCGCGACGGCGTGCTGGTCAACAAGCTCAACACGACCCCCGACGGTCAGTTCCAGACGTACGCGACGGAGACGGGCGCGTACATCCGCAACCACTTCTTCGGTGACGACCACCGCCTGCGCGCCATGGTCGAGAACATGACCGACGACCAGATCCTGCACCTGGGACGCGGCGGTCACGACCACAAGAAGGTGTACGCGGCGTACGCGGCGGCCAAGGCGCACAAGGGCCAGCCGACCGTGATCCTGGCGCAGACGGTCAAGGGCTGGACGCTGGGTCCGAACTTCGAGGGCCGCAACGCGACGCACCAGATGAAGAAGCTGACGGTCGAGGACCTCAAGCGCTTCCGCGACCGGCTGCACATCCCGATCACGGACAAGCAGCTGGACGAGGGCTACCCGCCGTACTACCACCCGGGCCGCGAGTCCGAGGAGATCCAGTACATGCACGACCGGCGCAACGCGCTGGGCGGGTACGTGCCGACCCGTGTCGTCCGGGCGAAGCCGCTGCCGCTGCCGGCCGAGAAGACGTACGCGGCCGCGAAGAAGGGCTCCGGCCAGCAGTCGATCGCCACGACCATGGCGTTCGTGCGCGTGCTCAAGGACCTCATGCGGGACAAGGAGATCGGCAAGCGGTTCGTGCTGATCGCGCCCGACGAGTACCGCACCTTCGGCATGGACGCCTTCTTCCCGAGTGCGAAGATCTACAACCCGCTGGGCCAGCAGTACGAGGCGGTCGACCGCGACCTGCTGCTCGCGTACAAGGAGTCGCCGACCGGTCAGATGCTGCACGACGGCATCTCGGAGGCGGGCTGCACGGCCTCGCTGATCGCCGCCGGTTCGGCGTACGCGACGCACGGCGAGCCGCTGATCCCGGTCTACGTCTTCTACTCGATGTTCGGCTTCCAGCGGACCGGCGACCAGTTCTGGCAGATGGCCGACCAGCTGTCGCGCGGCTTCGTGCTCGGCGCGACCGCCGGCCGTACGACACTGACCGGTGAGGGCCTCCAGCACGCGGACGGCCACTCGCAGCTGCTCGCGTCGACGAACCCGGGCTGTGTGTCGTACGACCCGGCGTTCGGGTACGAGATCGCGCACATCGTGCAGGACGGTCTCAAGCGGATGTACGGCGACAACGCCGAGGACGTCTTCTACTACCTGACCGTCTACAACGAGCCGATCCAGCACCCGGCGGAGCCCGAGAACGTGGACGCCGAGGGCATCCTCAAGGGCATCTACCGCTTCAAGGAGGGCGAGAAGGGCGAGATCGCGGCCCAGATCATGGCCTCCGGTGTGGCGGTCCCGTGGGCGGTCGAGGCGCAGCGGATCCTCGCGGACGAGTGGAACGTCAAGGCCGACGTCTGGTCCGCCACCTCCTGGAACGAGCTGCGCCGCGACGCGGTCGCGGTGGACGAGTACAACCTGCTGCACCCGGAGGAGGAGATGCGCGTCCCGTACGTGACGCGGAAGCTCTCCGGGGCGCAGGGCCCGTTCGTGGCGGTCTCGGACTGGATGCGTTCGGTTCCGGACCAGATCTCCCGCTGGGTGCCGGGTACGTACACCTCGCTCGGCGCTGACGGCTTCGGCTTCGCCGACACGCGTGGGGCGGCCCGTCGGTACTTCCACATCGACGCGCAGTCGATCGTCCTGGCGGTGCTCACCGAGCTCGCCAGGGACGGCCGGATCGACCGCTCGGCGCTGAAGCAGGCGGTCGACCACTACCAGCTGCTGGACGTGACGGCGGCGGACCCCGGCGCGGCCGGCGGCGACGCGTAGCACTGTACGAGCGCGAAGGGCGGCGGGACCCTCTGGTCCCGCCGCCCTTCGGCGTTCCTTACGATGCGGGCATGAAGGTGCAGACGGCGCAGACCCAGTGGGAACAGCGCACACATGGGCTCCTGCTGGGGCTGGCCGGGGCCTTCGCCCTCGCGTACGCGGTGC
The DNA here is from genome assembly GCF_014650755.1 of Streptomyces chryseus. GTDB lineage: Bacteria > Actinomycetota > Actinomycetes > Streptomycetales > Streptomycetaceae > Streptomyces > Streptomyces chryseus. Next base: position 703,841 of record NZ_BMVO01000001.1, read on the forward strand.
CGATAGTGGCGCCCGACGCCAACTCTCTGGTGCGCCAGGTGTGCCTGGTGACCGAGTGGGTGGTGTGGGGGGCCTTCGCCCTGGACTACGTCGTACGGCTGGCCCTGTCCCCGGGCAAGTGGCTGTTCGTCCGCAGTCACCCGCTGGACCTGCTCGCCGTGCTGCTGCCGCTGCTGCGGCCCCTGCAGTTGCTGCGGCTCGTCTCCACGCTGCTGCTGGTCGGCCGGCGGGCCAGGATGGCGCCGCAGATACAGCTCACGACCTACGTCGGCGGCGCGGTGGTGGGTCTGCTGATGTTCGGCTCGCTGGCCGTGCTGGAGGTCGAGCGGGACTCGCCCGACGGGAACATCAAGACGCTGGGTGACGCCGTGTGGTGGTCGTTCACGACGATGACGACCGTCGGGTACGGCGACCACTCCCCCACGACCGGCCTCGGCCGGGTGCTGGCGGTGGGCCTGATGCTCTCGGGGATCGCGCTGCTCGGTGTGGTGACGGCGAACATCGCGGCCTGGTTCATCTCCCGCTTCGAGCGGGACGACGTGGAGGAGCGCCGTCAGACGGCGGCGATCGAACTGCTCACGGCGGAGGTGCGGGCCCTGCGGGCACAGGTCTCGGAGCTGGCGTCGGGGGCGTCCGGGGTGCCGGTCCCGGCGCCCGGCACGGGTGAGGGGCCGCCCGTCGGGGCGGCCCCGTCACCGCGTGCGGAGCAGGTGCGTCAGATCGACATGCCGTAGACGGCGGCGCCGCCTATCAGCGCGATGATCGCGAGGACGGTGATGATCAGGCCGAGGATGAAGCCGATCATGGCGGGCACGTTGCCGCTGTTGAAGCGCTTGCCCATCGCGATCCAGCCGGTGATCAGCGCCACCGGACCGAGGACGATGCCGAAGGTGAAGAAGCCGATGATGCCGCAGATGAGCGAGATCCAGCTGAGGGCGCTGGTGTTGGACGGGCTGTGTGCGCGGCTGTTGCTCGCCATGGTCACTCCCTAGGTCGTGCCCTGGAATTCGTGTGATCCGGGCTTGACCACCGGTTGCCCCGCTTTCCGGCGCGCATCCCCCTCAGTTCTCCCATACTTTGAACGCCCGTACACGGTACGGCGACTGCGGCACCCAGGTCCCGCCGCCCGGGTAGGTCTCGAACTCGCCGGTCTCCGCGCACTCCGGCGACTGGTACGTCGTGACCGGCCGGCCCGTGCGGTTGGCGACGGCCTGGGCGTCGGTGCCGGGCGGGAGCGGGACGCAGCTCTCGATGTCCGTGCCGGACAGTTCGTGGGTCTGTCGCGCTCCCTTGAAGTCCGGTTTCGCCCACAGGCAGAGCTCGCCGGCCGAGCAGGTGCCGAGGCGCGGCGGCCCCGCCTCGGCGGGCTGCGGCAGCAGTGCGGTGACGGCCAGGGCCCCGGCCGCGAGGACGGTCGTACGCAGCATCGGAACGGTCGTGCGCATCGGAATCAACCCCCGTGTCGTGCGGATCAGTCGGACCCACCCTGAGCTGCGCCGACACCGTGGCGGAAGACGCCTGGCGCCGATCCACCCGGATAGGCGACAGCCCCGCCGGAACCGTCCGGCGGGGCTGTCGTACGCACGGGGTTGACGTCAGATGTGCGCGCCGCCCGCGGCCGCGTCCGCGTTCTCACCGCGCTTCGTCAGGGTGGCGACGAGCGCCGCGACGACCGCGACGACTCCGGCGACGGTGAAGGCGAGGTGCATGCCCGACACGAACGTGTCATGGATGACGGCGCCGATCTTCTCGATCACCGGCGGTTCCAGGCCCGCCTTGGCGAGTTCCTTCGCCGGTACGGAGGCGAACTCGGCCGCCTCTTCCAGCTTGGGGTCGGCCGGGATCGGGATGCCCGCTTCCTTCCAGTTGCCCGCGAAGTCGGAGCTGACCTTCGCGGACATGATCGCGCCGAGGACCGCGGTGCCGAGCGCACCGCCGACCTGCATGGCGGCCTGCTGAAGTCCGCCCGCGACGCCGGAGAGCTCCATCGGGGCGTTGCCCACGATGACCTCGGTGGCGCCGACCATGACCGGTGCGAGGCCGAGTCCGAGGAGGCCGAACCACAGCGACATCATCAGGGTGCTGGTGTCGGCCGTGAGCGTGGTCATGCCGAACATGGCGGCGGCCGTGGCGACCATGCCGCCGACCAGCGGGACCCGGGGGCCGAACTTGGTGATGAGCACGCCCGCCAGCGGCGAGGAGACGATCATCATGCCGGTCAGCGGCAGCAGGTGCAGCCCGCTGTCGACCGGGCTCATGCCGTGCACGCCCTGGAGGAAGAACGTCACGAAGAACAGGCCGCCCATGAAGGCGATGGCCATGAGGACCATGAGGACGACGCCCGCGGAGAGCGGGACGGACCGGAACATCGCGAGCGGGATGAGCGGTTCCTTCACCTTCGTCTCCCAGACGGCGAAGACCGCGAAGAGGACGACGGAAGCGCCCAGCCAGACCCAGGTACTGGGGCTGTCCCAGCCCCACTCGCCGGCCTTGATGATGCCCCAGACCATGGCGAACATCGCGCCGGAGAGCAGCACGATGCCGGGGACGTCGAAGGAGCGCGGGGCGTTCTCCGCGCGGTGGTCCTTGAGGATCACCAGGCCGAAGGCCAGCGCGACGATGCCGACGGGCACGTTGATGAAGAAGACGGACTGCCAGCTGACGTGCTCGACGAGCAGGCCGCCGACGATCGGGCCGCCCGCGGTGGACGCGCCGATGACCATGCCCCAGATGCCGATGGCCATGTTCAGCTTCTCGGCCGGGAAGGTGGCGCGGAGCAGGCCGAGCGCGGCCGGCATGAGGAGCGCGCCGAACAGACCCTGGAGTACGCGGAAGGCGATGACCAGGGAGATCTCGCTGGAGAGGCCGATGGCCCCGGAGGCGACGGCGAAGCCGGCTATGCCGATCAGGAAGGTCTGGCGGTGGCCGAAGCGGTCGCCGAGCTTGCCGGCGGTGATCAGCGCGACGGCGAGGGCGAGCAGGTAACCGTTGGTGATCCACTGGACGTCCGCGAGCGAGGCGCCGAGGTCCTTCTGGATGGCGGGGTTGGCGATCGCGACGATCGTGCCGTCGAGCGCGACCATCATCACGCCGATCGCCACGGAGAAGAGCGTCAGCCAGGGGTGGCCACGGAGCCCCTTGGCCGGCGCGGGCGCGGGATCCTGCGGCGGCGGCGCCTTGTCGATGGTGGTCTGACTAGTCATACCGACCACGCTAATGTCAGCCACTGACAGTTGACAAACGAACTCACAAGACGGTAACTGTCACGTAGCTCACAGGTATCCTGAGCTGGACAAAGGCGGAAGAGGCGTACCCAGGGATGACCGAGCGGCAGGCGGCCGACGAGCCGACGACAGGGCTGCGCGAGCGCAAGAAACAGCGCACCCGCGACGCCCTGCTGCGGGTCGCGCTGGAGCTCTTCACCACCCGCGGGTACGAGCACACGACCGTCGACGAGATCGCCGAGGCCGTCGAGGTCTCCCAGCGCACCTTCTTCCGCTACTTCGCCAGCAAGGAGGAAGCCGCCTTCGCCGTCCAGGAGATGGTGGAGTCGCGCTTCGTGGCGGAGCTGCTGGTGCGCCCCGCGCGGGAGCGCCCGTTCACCGCCATGCGCAACGCGGTCCTGTACTCGTGGAACACCATCGGCGAGGCGATCGAGGCCGTCGTACCGGTCGAACTGCACATGCGCACCTACCTGATGATCGAGTCGACGCCCGCGCTGCTCGCCGCCCATCTGCGCCGCTCCACCGAGCTGGAGGAGCGCACCGCCCGGATCATCGCCGACCGCGAGGGGCTCGACCTCGACGCCGACCCGCGCCCGCGCATCGCCGTGGCCGCGTTCACCGGCGTCATGCGGGTCACGGGGCGGCTGTGGGGGCAGGGCGGGGACACCAGCATGGAGTCGATCAGGACGCTGACCGAGCTGTACCTGGACCACCTCGAACCGGCGCTCGCGGCGGACTGGCGCGCCCCCGAGCGCACGCCGGGCGTGCCCGGCACACACGGAGTGTGACGGAGCCTCAGCCTCCGTACCGCTGAAACGTGATGTGCGTCACGGATTTCGCGACGAGCCCCCGCCTTCTCCTAGGGTGGCCAGCAGTGACTTCCTTCGACTCCTCCCCCACCCTCAACGCATGGCGCGCGCTGCTCGCTCTCGCCGTGGTGTTCATCCTGCTGGCCACCACGGGCTGGACCGCGATACGCCGCCACAAGGGCGACTCCGACCTCCGTACGGCGTCGTTGGCCGCGTGGGCCGTCGGCGGCATCGACGGCCGCGCGCTGCCGGAGGCCGGGTCGCCGCCCGACCGGCTCGCCCGTTTCTTCGCCGGTCTCACCGCCGCCCAGCGCGCCCGGCTCGTCGACCGCTACCCGCTGGTCGTCGGCAACCTGAACGGCGTCCCGCTCACCCTGCGCTACCGGGCCAACCGCCTGGCCCTGACCCAGGCGCGGAAGGTCGAGCGGCAGCGGATGCACGACGAGCGGCTCACTTCCGCCGGCCGCCTGACGGCGCAGCGCAGGGAGCAGCGCTTCGCGTCGCTCATGGGTGAGGGGCGGCAGATCCTCGCGTTCGACCCCGTCGGCTCCGGGCGGGTCTCCGAGGTCTTCGGCGACCTCGGCCGCGCCGAGCGGGTGTCGGTCGTCGTCCCCGGCGTCGACACCAACGTGGTGAACTTCGAGCGGACGCGCCGCAGGTACACCGCGCCGGTGGGCATGGCGAAGTCGCTGTACGCCGCCGAGCGCGCCGCGTCGCCGGGGACCCGTACCGCCGTCATCGCCTGGGCCGACTACACCTCGCCCGTCGGCGTCGGCATGGACGCGGCCATCGGCCGGCTCGCCAGGGAGGGTTCCAAGCGGCTCGACTCCCTCGTGCGGGCCCTGCCCGGCGACTCGAAGGTCTCGCTCTTCTGCCACAGCTACGGCTCGGTGGTGTGCGGCGTCGCGGCGCCCTCGCTGCCGCCGCGGGTCGCCGACATCGCGGTCGCCGGCAGCCCCGGCATGCGGGTCGAGAGCGCGAGGGAACTGCGCACCGGAGCGCGGGTGTGGGCGACCCGGGACCACGACGACTGGATCCAGGACGTGCCGTACCTGGCGGTCGGCGGGCTGGGCCACGGCGCGGACCCGATGACACCGGAGTTCGGGGCGCGGGTGTTGTCGGCGTCCGGTGCGGTCGGGCACACCGGTTACTTCGAGCCGGGGACGACAAGTCTCAGCAACTTCGCCGGGATAGGCGTCGGCTCGTACTCCACAGTGCGCTGCGCCGGCGACGACGGGGCATGCCGGAGCGGAATTTCCGGTGCGGAAGCGAACTGACGCGCGTAGAACCTCGTGGCGACCCGAGGGAGCCGGAACATTGTGGCCGGCACCGAGGGGCGACGCGCGGGCGCACGCCGCATACGATGAGCCGCATGGGTGATGTGCTGGCCGGAATTCATGCCACCTGGGAGTTCGAGAGCGACTCCGTGGTCATCCGCTTCGAACGGGGGATCCGCACGCCGAAGCTGTTCCAGGCGCTCGGCGAACGGCGCATCCCCCACGAGGCGCTGGCGTCGGTGACCCTGACGCCGGGGAAGCGCGGCACAGTCGTTCTGCACGCGACCCCGAGACCGGGCGCCGACCCGCTGATGGAGGCCGCGGCCGGGCAGTTGCGGGACGGCTCCGATCCGTACCGGCTGGTGCTGCCCGCCGAGCGCGAGACCCTCGCGGAGTACTACGGCGACGAACTGCGCGCCGTGCTGGCCCCCGAGGCGAAGCTGCCCGCCGAGAAGTTCCTGGTGGCCGCCCCGCAGGCGCCGGTGCACTTCAAGGCGTACGACGGCAAGGCCTCCTTCGACGGGACGCGGGTGTCCTTCCGCTGGTTCTGGACGGGTGCGTCCTCGGCGAAGTGGAAGGCGGGCGACCAGAGCTTCCACGTCCAGGAGCTGAACGGCGTGGAGTGGCGCTCCCCCGACGTGTTCGACGGGTACCTGCGGCTGCTGCGGCGCGACAGCGGCCTGACGACGCTCCCCCCGCAGCCGGCCCAGGCGGACCAGGACCCCGCCGCGGTCGTCTTCGGCCTCGGGTACGGCCCGGTGCACGAGTCGCTGCCGTTCGCCGCGGCGGTGCTCGGGGCGGTCCGCACGGGAAGCGCGCCGCCGCCGCTGGACGCGGCTCCGGCCGAACCGGCGCCGGATGCCGCGCGGCGCGACCCCGCCGACATCGCCGAGCGGATCCGCCACCTCGGCGACCTGCGCGAGGCGGGCCTCGTGACGGACGAGGAGTTCACCGCGAAGAAGGCGGAGTTGCTCGCGGAGCTGTAGGGACGAGAGGTGCGGGCGGGGTTCGGCGGCGCACGGTCCGGCCCCGGCCGCGCGGAGTGTCGTACCTGGGTATGAGGCCCGGGTTGGCACCGCGGTACGACGCCCGCCCGGCGGCCTCGCGCCTACGCTGGCCGGGCCATGACCGAACCCCCCGCTCCCCCGCCCCCCGTCGACGGTCTCCTCGCCGCCGGACGCCGCAACGCGCGGGTCCTCGCGCACGCCGTCAGCCACCCCTCGCACGCGCCGACGCCGCTGTTCGCAGACGCCCCGAAGCGCTGGCAGCGGCTGCTGCCGTACGCCGTCGTGGTGGGTCTCGTCGCGGTCTTCCTGCCCGTCACGCACGCCGTCCTCACCAACGACTACGGCGTGTCCGGCGGGCTCGCCGGGGCGATCGCCGTCGCGCAGACCGTGCCGCTGCTGATGATCGCCCACCGGCCGCTCCAGGCGTGGTGGATCATCCTGCCCGCCGATGTCGCCGGCGGGCTGTTCGCCGTCAACGGGCCCGGCACGCAGGCCCCCTGGCCGTGGACCCCGCCCGTCATGGTCGCGTACCTGTTCCTGCTGTTCGCGCTGGCGCTGCGCGAGACGCGCCGGACCCTCGTCGGCGTCTGGCTCGTCACCGGCGCCGCCGGTCTCGTCCTCGGCCGGTTCTTCTCCGAGGAGAGCGGCGGTACGCACGCCCTTCTCGTCGTGCTCAGCGCCGTCGTCCTCGTCATAGGCGGCGCGCTGCGCGAACGCGGCGAGGCACAGCGGCGGCTCGTCGAGCAGGAGACCATCAGCGAGGAGGAGCGGTCCCGGCGCACACTGCTGGAGGAACGCACCCGTATCGCCCGCGAACTGCACGACGTCGTCGCCCACCACATGTCGGTGATCACCGTGCAGGCCGACTCCGCGCCGTACCGCGTCGAGGGCCTCCCGCCGCAGGCGCGGGAGGAGTTCGCCTCGATCGCCGCGAGCGCGCGGGAGTCGCTGACCGAGATGCGGCGGCTGCTCTCGGTCCTGCGCAGCGAGGACGCGACGGGCGAGCGCGCCCCGCAGCCCGGCCTCGACCGGCTCCAGCAGCTCGTGGAGGCGACGGTACGGGCGGGGGTGCCGGCCGAGCTGTCCCTGACCTCGGGCCTCGCGGAGCCCGGCCGGCTGCCGCAGACCGTCGACCTCTCCGCGTACCGCATCGTCCAGGAGGCGCTGGCGAACGTGGTGCGGCACGCGCCCGGCGCCACGACCCGGGTCTCCGTCTCCTGCGACGGCGCGGACCTGACCGTCCTCGTCGTCAACGGCCCTCCCTGCGGACCCACTTCGCCCGTCGAGGCGAGCGGGGCGGGCGGTCACGGCCTCGTCGGAATGCGGGAGCGCGTACGGTTGACGGGCGGCACGCTCGACACCGGCCCGCTGCCCGACGGCGGCTTCCGGGTCGCCGCCCGGCTTCCCCTCGGCACGAAGGAACCCGCCTCCCCATGACCATCCGCGTGATCATCGTCGACGACCAGGCCATGGTGCGGGCGGGGTTCGCCGCGCTGCTGTCGGCGCAGAGCGACATCGACGTGGTCGGCGAGGCGCCGGACGGGCGGCAGGGCATCGAGGTCAGCCGGACCACCCACCCCGACGTGGTCCTCATGGACGTACGCATGCCGGAGATGGACGGGCTCGCGGCGGCGCGCGAGCTGCTGGACCCGCCGCCGGGCGTCGTCCACCGGCCGAAGGTCCTCATGCTCACCACGTTCGACGTGGACGACTATGTGTACGAGGCGCTGCGCGCCGGGGCGTCCGGGTTCCTCCTCAAGGACGCGCCGCCGGCCGACCTGATCTCGGCGGTGCGAGTGGTGGCGGCCGGAGAGGCGCTGCTGGCACCGTCGGTGACACGGCGTCTGATCGCGGACTTCGCACGGCAGCGGCCCGCGCCCCGCAAGGACCCGTCCCTGCGCCTCAACGGGCTCACACCCCGCGAGACGGAAGTCCTCGAACTGATCGCCCGGGGCCTGTCGAACCAGGAGATCGCCGCGCGACTGGTGCTGGCGGAGCAGACCGTGAAGACGCACATCGGCCGCGTCCTGGCCAAACTGGACCTGCGCGACCGCGCGCAGGCGGTGATCTTCGCGTACGAGTCGGGCCTGGTCTCGCCGGGCGCCTGACGCCGGGCGGCTGTGGCGCCGCAACGCGGCACACGCCGGGACCGGGTACGAGAAGCCCGGCACCCCCAATACCCCAGTAGCACCCACGACTTGGCCCCCTGGTGTGACGCCCGGCTCGGCGTCGTCCTCCTACCTTCCTCTCCGCCGGCCACCGGCAACCGGAAGAGGAAGAGGGAACCATGCGCCGTCTCAAGAGGACCCTGGTCGCACTAGCGCTCGCGGCAACCGTCGTAGCGGGCACCGCGGGCTGGGCCTCCGGCACCGCGCAGGAGCCGGTCACCGGCCCGCCCCCCGGCACCGCCGCCTGGCGGAGCGAGGGCCTGCCCGACCCCGCCACGACCACCCCGGCCGAAGTCGCCCGGTTCTTCGCGGCGCTCGGCCCCGGCAGGCGGCAGGACCTGGTCCGCCGGCACCCCACCGTCGTGGGCAACCTGGACGGCGTCCCCGTCGAGCTCCGTTACGCCGCCAACGCCCGTACCGCGAAGGCCGTCGGCCTGGGCCGCCTGGCCGGCCCCGGCCGCCGGATCCTCGCCCTCGACCCGCGCGGCCGGGGCCAGGTGGCCGAGGTGTACGGGGACCTGGCGACGGCCCGGCACGTCGCCGTCGTGGTCCCCGGTTCGGACATCGACGCCGCCACCTTCGACCGTACGAACGACCCCTACGGCACCCCCGCCGGCATGGCGAAGTCGCTGCGCGACGCGACGAAGGGCCACCGCACCGCCGTGATCGCCTGGGCCGGTTACACCACCCCCGTCGGTGTGGGCGTGGACGCCGCCACGGGTGACCTCGCCGAGGCCGGGGCCGACCGCCTCGCCCGGCTGACGGACGGGCTCGACGCCACCGGCGCCCCGGACCCGGCCCTCTTCTGCCACAGCTACGGCTCGGTGGTCTGCGGACTGGCCGCCTCCCGCCTCGACGCCGCCGACATCGTGGCGCTCGGCTCGCCCGGGATGCGCGCGGACAACGTCGGCGGCCTGGGCACGCGGGCCCGCGTGTGGGCCGCCAAGGACCCCTCCGACTGGATCGGCAGGGTCCCGAACGTCGAGTTCGCGGGGCTCGGCCACGGCGCCGACCCCACCGACCCGGCCTTCGGCGCCCGCCGCGTACCGGCCGGTGACGCCGACGGGCACACCGGCTACTTCGCCCCCGGCACGCAGTCCCTGCGTACCTTCGCGTCGATCACCGTGGGAGCGTCCCGATGAGGGCTCTGGCGGCGAGGATCGAGGCGCGGACCCCCGCCCACCGCGACCGGGCCGTCGACGGTCTGCGCGCCCTGGCCCTGCTCGCGGTGCCCGCCGGCCACTGGATGCTCGGCGGCTTCACGCCGGACGACGGCGGCGCGCTGCACAACGCCAGCCCGCTGGCCTCCTTCGGCTTCTTCGCGCCCGTGAGCTGGGTGCTGCAGACGCTGGGCATCTTCTTCCTGGTCGGCGGATACGCGTCCGTCCTGTCGTACCGCCGCCACCGGCCCGACCGGTACGTGGCTGCGCGGCCGGATCGCACGGCTCGGCCGGCCGGTGCTCGGCGTGACCGCCGTGTGGGCGCTGCTGCTGCCGGTGCTGTACGCGGCGGGGGTGCCGGGCACGACGCTGCGGACCGGGTCGACGCTGGTGATCCAGCCCCTGTGGTTCGTCGGGGTGTACGTCGGGGTGACCGCCCTGACGCCGTACTGCGTCCGGGCCTCGCGGAGGATGGGCGCCTGGGCCGCCGCACCGCTCGTCGCCTCCGTCGCGGTCGTCGACTTCCTGCGGTACGGGCCGTACGCCGAGGCCGTGCCGTCGTGGCTGAGCCTGCTGAACCTGCTGCCGGGCTGGCTCTTCGCGTACCAACTCGGCGTCTGCTGGGGCGAGAAGCGCATCGGCGGGCGCGGCGGGGCGGTGCTGCTCGCCGGTGGGACGGTGCTGTTCGCCGCGCTGCTGGTGGTGTTCCACTACCCGGCGTCGATGGTCGGCGTACCGGGAGAGGTCCGCACCAACTCGCACCCGCCGTCCCTGCTGGTACCGGCCCTCGCGGCGGCGCAGAGCGGTGCGGCGATCCTGCTGCGCGACCGGATCGGGCGGCTGCTGCGCAGGCCGGCGCTGTGGGCGCCGGTCGTCGTGATCAACCTGTCGGCGATGACGATCCTGTGCTGGCACCAGACGGCGATGCTCGCCGCGGCCGTCCCCGCCTCGTTCCTCGGTACGGTTCCGGGCCTGACCGGGGCGCCGGACTCGCTCGGCTGGATTCTTGCGAGGGTCGCGTGGCTGCCGGTGTTCGCGGGGCTTCTGATCCTGATCGGGCGGTACGCGCGGGCGTTCGAGGCGCCGTGGGAGAACGCGCCGGCGGCCCGGCGCGCGGCGGCGGGGGTACTGGCGGCGGGCTTCGCGGTGTTCGCGCTGGGGCTGGCGTGAGCCGGGGGGCCGGGCGCCGTCCGGGCACGGTCTCGGACGGCGGACGGCGGACGGCGGAGGCGGACGGGCCAGGGGGCGACGGCGGACGGGCCGGTTCGTGGAGCGGGGCCAGGGGCGGCGCCCGGGGGTCAGGGGTCCGGGGCGGCGCCCCGGACCCCCGGCGGTCCTACTCCCGGCCCGCCGACGTGAACGTCATGTCCGCGTAGCGGCCGCCCGCGACCCGGCTCGCGATCGGTTCCAGCAGTTCCATCTCGCTCTCGGTGAGCAGGAGCCGCGTCGCCGCCGCGTTCTCCTCGACGCGGGTGCGCTTGCGGGTTCCCGGGATCGGCACGACGGCGAGGCCGTGCACCCGGGCCTGCTGGTGCACCCAGGCGAGGGCGACCTGGCCGAGCGTGGCGGTGCGGCCCTCGGCGAGCTTGCGCACCGGTTCGAGCAGCGCGGCGTTCGCCGCCGCGTTGTCGCCGTTGTAGCGGGGCTGGCTCCGGCGGAAGTCGTCCTCGGTCAGGTCCTTCTCGGCGCTGGTGAAGGAACCGGTGAGGAAGCCGCGGCCGAGCGGTGAGTACGGGACCAGGGCGACGCCGAGTTCCCGGGCCGCCGGTACGACGCCCTCCTCGATGTCGCGGCTGAACAGCGACCACTCGGACTGCACGGCCGCGATCGGGTGCACGGCCTGCGCGGCCCGCAGCTCGCCGCCGGTCACCTCGCTCAGCCCGAGGTGCTTGACCTTGCCCTCGCGCACCAGCTCGGCCATCGCGCCGACCGACTCCTCGATGGGGACGTTCACGTCACGCCGGTGCATGTAGTAGAGGTCGATCTCGTCGACGCCGAGGCGCTGGAGGCTGCCCTCGACGCACTGGCGGATGTAGGCGGGGTCGTTGCTGATGGTCCGCTTCGACGGGTCGCGGGGGTCGACGGCCAGCGCGAACTTCGTCGCGATGACGACCTCGTCCCGGTGCGCCCGGAAGAACGGCGCGAGGAACTTCTCGTTCTCACCGGCCGCGTACGCGTCCGCCGTGTCGTAGAGGGTGATGCCCAGTTCGAGCGCCCGCTCCAGCGTGGCCCGGGCCTCGTCGGCGTCCGTGGGCCCGTAGGCGAAGCTCATGCCCATGCAGCCGAGGCCCTGTACGCCGACTTCCGGCCCACCGGTTCCCAGTCGGGCCTTGTCGATCTTGTTCTCGTCGCTCATGTGGGTTTCAGGCCCTCTCCGACGCCCTCCGGGCGTCCGCGTAAAAGTCGATCTTGTAGTCCAGTACGGCGAGCGTGTCCCGCAGTTCGTCGATGCGCGCCCGTACGTCCCGGCGTGTGGACTCCAGCAGCTCCTGCCGCTCCTCGAAGGTGTGCTCGCCCTCCCGCAGCAGTTCGGCGTACCTGACCATGTCCGCCACCGGCATGCCGGTCAGCCGCAGCTTGCCGACGAAGGCCAGCCAGTCCAGATCCCGGTTGCTGAAGCGCCGCTGGCCGGTGTGCGAGCGGTCGACGTGCGGCATCAGCCCGATCCGCTCGTACCAGCGCAGGGTGTACGCGGTGAGGCCGGTGTGCGTGGCGACCTCGCTGATCGTGTAGTGGTCCCGGCCCGCGGGACGGGGGTGCGCCCGGGGCGCGGTGGCGCAGGAATCGGTGCGCGCGGGGACGGTTTCCGTCACGGTCATGACCTCCACGCTAGGACCTTGGAGTGCGCTCCAAGCAACCGTAAACCGGAAGAAATCCGCGGACGTCCTGACTAGCCTCCGGGATCATGAATCCCGCACGCCGCGCCACCGCCGCGGACGCCGCCGAAGTGCTCCGTCTGCGCCAAGTCATGATCGACTCCGTCCACGCCGGTGAGCCGTCCACCGACTGGCACGCCCAGTCCCTTCCGACCGTACGGAAGAAACTCGCCGAGCCGGACGGGAACTTCGCCGCCTTCGTCGTCGACCACCCCGGCCGGCCCGGTGCGCTGGCCGCGCTCGCGGCCGGAACGGTCGAGTACCGCATCGGGCGCTCCGGCAATCCCCACGGCGCGCATGGATATGTCTTCAGCGTCGCCACCGACCCCGGCCACCGCCGCCGGGGCCACGCCCGCGCGTGCGTCCAGGCACTGCTCGACTGGTTCCGCGAGCGCGGCGCGGGCAGCGTCGACCTCAACGCGTCGGCCGAGGCGGAGCCGCTCTACGCCTCGCTGGGCTTCGTGCGCAAGCCCGACCCCTCCATGCGGCTCACCCTGTGAAGCCCTTACGCTCGTACGCATGCAGAGCCTGGCGTCGCTGATCGAGAACTGGCCGGTACCCACCGCGGCGGCCGCCGTCGTGCGCGCGGACGGCGCCGTCCTCGGGTCGTACGGCCCGACCGGCCACCGCTTCCCGCTGGCGTCGGTCACCAAGCCGCTCGCCGCGTACGCCGCGCTCGTCGCGTACGAGGAGGGGGCCGTCGAGCTCGACGAGCCGGCCGGCCCCGAGGGGTCCACGGTCCGCCACCTCCTCGCCCACACCAGCGGTCTGGCCTTCGACGAGCACCGTGTGATGGCCCCGCCCGGTGAGCGCAGGCTCTACTCGAACGCGGGCTTCGAGGTGCTCGGCGACCACATCGCGAAGGCGACGGACATCCCCTTCGCCGACTACCTGCGCCAGGCGGTGCTCGAACCGCTGGGCATGGCGGCCACCTCGCTGGACGGCTCGCCCGCCAAGGACGGCGTCTCGACCGTCGACGACCTGGTGCGTTTCGCCGCCGAGCTCCAGGCCCCGCGCCTGCTGGACGCCCGCACGGTCGCCGAGGCGACGGCCGTGGTCCACCCCGGGCTGAAGGGCGTCCTGCCGGGCTACGGCCACCAGAACCCCAACGACTGGGGCCTGGGCTTCGAGATCCGCGACTCCAAGTCCCCGCACTGGACGGGCGGTTCGTCCTCGCCGCGCACGTTCGGGCACTTCGGCCAGTCCGGTACGTTCCTGTGGGTCGACCCGGACGCGGGCCTCGCCTGCGTCGCGCTGACGGACCGCGCGTTCGGCCCGTGGGCCGTCGAGGTGTGGCCGCCGTTCACGGACGCGGTACTGGCCGGATTCGCCGCCCGCTAGGTTCCGCCGCCCCGCGCGGACACGTTGCCACGGGCCGCGCGCTCGTGGGCGGGGGTCGGGGGTGGCTCCGAACGAGTGGACTCGCCGGACCGCGTACCGGACGAGGACTTCCACCGGGGGACCGGGTGGTGATGTTTGCCGTCCGAGCCCCTGACCTGGAAGAGGCGCCCTCCATGCGACGTACCCCCCACCGCCGTCTGTTCGCCGCAGGGCTCCTCGTGGCGTGCGTGCTGGCCCCCCTGGCGGCGACTCCCGCCACGGCCGTCCACGCGCCGGGCATCGACCGGCACGAACAGGACACGTACCCGCCGGGCGGTCTCGGTCCCGAGCTGAACGCCCGGCTGGACCAGACCATCGAGCACGTCCGCCGGCAGGCCCGCATCCCCGGCGTCGTCGTCGGAGTGTGGATGCCGGGCAAGGGGAGCTACGTCCGCGCGACGGGGGTCGCCGACACCGCCACCGGCCGGCCGATGACCACCGACCTCTACTCGCGGATCGGCAGCGAGACGAAGACGTTCACCGTCACCGCGCTGCTCAAGCTCGTCGACGACGGCCGGATCCGGCTGGACGACCCGATCTCCCGTTACATCGACGGCGTGCCCAACGGCCGCCGGATCACCCTGCGCCACCTCGCCGAGATGCGCAGCGGCCTGTTCCCGTACACCGCGGACCCGGAGTTCGCGCGCGAACTGGAGGGCGACCCGAGCCGCTCGTGGGAGCCGAGGGAGCTGCTCGCGTACGGCTACAAGCACCGGAACACCTTCGCGCCGGGCACGAAGTTCCAGTACTCCAACAGCAACCTCATCCTGCTCGGGCTGGTGATCGAGAAGGTCAGCGGCCGGCGGTTCGGCGACTTCCTGCAGCAGCGGGTGCTCGACCCGGCCCGCCTGCACCACACGCTGCTCCCGAAGGGCGCCGAGTTCCCCGAGCCGCACGCGCGCGGCTACACCGACCAGACGCTGAGCGGCGAGTTGGCGGACGCCACGCACTGGAACCCCAGCTGGGGCTGGTCCGCCGGGGCGATGATCTCAAACCTGCACGACCTGCGCCGCTGGGCCAGGATCGTCGCCACTGGGACGCTGCTCAGCCCCCAGACCCAGCGGGAGCGGCTCAAGACGCTGCCGACCGGCTTCCCCGGTACGACGTACGGCCTCGGCATCCTGAAGACCGGCGGATGGATCGGGCACAACGGCTCCCTGCCGGGCTACGAGAGCGTGACCGTCTATCTCCCGTCGCAGAAGGCCACCTTGGTGCTGATGCTGAACACCGACGCCCTGCACGAGGGCCAGGAGCCGTCCACGCTGCTCGCCCGGGCGATCACCGAGATCGTCACCCCGGACAACGTCTACGACCGCCCGGTCCCCGGGCGGTCGTAGACGCGAGGGGGCCTAGGCGCACGCGGTGGCCGGCAGCGAGCCGGCGCTTCCCGTGAGGACCACCTTCACCAGGCCCTCGGGGTCCTCGGCGTGCGCCGCGGTGCAGACCAGCTGCCGGACGGCGGCCGCGTCGAGGGAACGCACGGCGAACCCGGTCGTGACGCGGACCGCCTCCCGCGCACCCGCCGGGCGGCCCGCCTTCTCCCCCGGCCGGCTGTCCTCCCGCGCCGCAGGTCTCACCTCGACCGTCTTGTTCCCGTCGGGCAGCCGGGTCCTGATCCCGGCCGCCCGCTCCTCTTCGGTGGGACCGTTCAGCAGCGCGTCGAGCGTCCTGGCGGTCGACACCGGGCCCATCGCCGGGTCGGCGTACCTGGCCACCGGGATCGACGAGCCGTCCGGTCCGGTGAAGAAGAGCAGCACGCGCTCGTCATGGTCGGGGGCGACGGGAACGACGGCCGGGCCGCCCGCCTCGACCACTTCGCTGGCCTGGACCCCGCACCCGGCGAGCAGCAGCAGCGACGCCGAGGCCCCTGCCGCGGCGGCGCGTATCCGCCTCACGCGGTCACCTCGCTCGTGGTGAGGGGTATCTCGACGACGAACACGGCGCCGCCGTCGGGGCCGTTCGCGGCCCGGACCGTACCCCCGTGCAGCCGTACGTTCTCCAGGGTGATGGCGAGTCCCAGGCCGCTGCCCTCCGAGCGGGTACGAGCCTGGTCCGCCTTGTAGAAGCGGTCGAAGACGTGCGGCAGCACGTCCGCCGGGATGCCGGGGCCCCGGTCGGCCACCTCGGTGACCAGCCAGTGCGTGCTCCCGTCGCCCGGTGTGTCCGGCGTGCCGTCCGCCGCCCCCTCGGCTGCCCGCGGGGCCGGCGGGCGGGTCTCGGTGCGCAGCGCGACCGTGACGGGCGGCCGGCCGTGCCGCAGGGCGTTGCCGACGAGGTTGGCGATCACGACGTCGAAGCGCCGAGGGTCGAGCCGGGCGCGGATGCCGTCGGGCAGGTCGAGGACGATCCGCGCGGGGTCGGTCCAGTGCCGGCTCTGGAGGGTCCTGCGGATGGTCTCGGCCGCGTCGACCTCGTCGGTGTTCAGCTCGGCCGCGCGGGCGTCGAAGCGGGAGATCTCCATCAGGTCCTCGACCAGTACGGCGAGTTTGTCCGTCTCGCTGCTGATCAGCCGGACGGCCGCGGCCGTGTCCGGGTCCAGGCCGGCCGCGTCCTCGTCGAGCAGTTCGGTGACGGCGAGCATCCCGGCGAGCGGGGTGCGCAGTTCGTGCGAGACGTCGGAGGCGAAGCGGCGGGCGCGGGCCTCGGCGCGCTGCAGTTCGTCCACGGAGCGTTCGAGCGCCGCGGTGGACTCGTTGAACGTGCGGGCGAGTTCGGAGAGTTCCCCACCGCCCTTGACGGGGATACGGGTGTCCAGCCTGCCCCGCCCGAGGCTGCGGGCCGCCTGCCGCAGGTCGCGGACCGGGCGCAGCACACTGCGGGCGGCGAGGAGGGCGGGCACCAGGGCGATCGCGAGCGCCGGCAGCGCGCCGTCCCGGGCGGCGACGACCATGGCGTCGACGTTGGCCTGTTCGTCGGTCAGCCGCATGACGGCGTAGAAGGTGAGACCGGTGGGCCGTTCCGTCTGTCCTCCGGTGCCCGTCTGGGCGGTCTTGAAGACGACCGGCATGACCATGGTCAGGTAGGGCTCGCCGTTCTTGACGACCCGCTGGAAGCTGCCGTGCGGGGTGGCCCGGGCCTGGCGGCGCAGCGCGGGCGTGATGACGGTGGAGGTGGGGTTGGTGCCGGAGGAGAGCCGGACCGACCCGTACTCGACGTACACCCACCAGTTGCGGGGCTTGCCCTGCCGGGCGAGCCCGCGGACCATTCCCTGCATCTGCTCGTTGTTGGGCGGCAGGTTGACGTGGAGTTCCTGGATCTGGTCGCGGAAGGACGAGACGGCCGTGTCCTGCGCCTGTTCCAGGATGGCGTTGCGCGCCTCGCGGTAGGTGAGGGCGGCGGTGGTGCCGCAGCCCACGGCGGCGACGAGCAGGAAGGCGAGGACGAGCCGCGTGCGCAGCCCGGAGACCATCACAGGGGCCCGAAGCGGTAGCCGAAGCCGCGCAGGGTCTGGATGTAGCGGGGGCTGCCCGGAACGTCCTCGATCTTGTTGCGCAGCCGCCGGACGCACGCGTCGACGAGCCTCGCGTCGCCGTGGTAGCTGTGCTCCCAGACGTGTTCCAGCAACTGCTGCCGGCTGAAGACCTGTTCCGGGGCGGCGCACAGGTGCAGCAGGAGCTTCAGTTCCGAGGGGGCGAGGGAGACGCGCTCGCCGGACTTGGCGACGGTGAGCCCGGCCCGGTCGACGGCGAGCTCGCCGTGGAACTCGACGGCGGGCCGCCCGCCGCCGGGCTCCTCGATGCGGCGCAGCACGGCCCGGATGCGGGCCTCGATGACCTCCGTACGGGCCGGCTTGACGATGTAGTCGTCGGCGCCCGCCTCCAGGCCGATGACGACGTCGAAGTCGTCGCCGCGGGCGGTGAGCATGATGATCGGCAACTGGCTGCTCTCGCGCACCCGTCGGCAGACCTGGACGCCGTTCATGCCCGGCAGCATCAGGTCCAGGAGCAGCAGGTCGGGGCGGAACTCGGCGAGGGCGGCGAGCCCGGCCTCCCCGGTGGCGGCGGTCCGCACGTCGTGGCCGCGGCGGCGCAGACCCAGCTCGACCCCTTCGCGCACGGAGGGGTCGTCTTCGATCAGGAGCACGCGTGGCATCTGTGGAGTATCCCAAGGGGTGTGGGCCGGGTGTACGTCGCTTTCCTCGCGGGCGATGGCCTCGCGGTCGCCGTCCTCATCGCCGCAGCCGCCGTACCGCTCCCGTCAGCAGGGCGTCGACCTCGGTCAGGCGCAGCGGCTTGGCGAGGACGGCGAACACCGCGAGGATCGCGGCCGCTCCCGCCGCCGTCGCCGCCGGGGCACCGGCTCCGGCCGCCCAGCCGGCGGCGAGGTGGCCGAGGGCCGCGGCGGGCACGGCGGCGGCCAGCAGCCGGGCGTGTGCGGCCAGGGAGGGGGAGCGTCCCGCCGTCCGGTCCGGGGGCAGGCGCCGGTGCAGGGTGTACGCCGTGAGGGCCCAGCCCGCGCACAGGGCGAGCGAGTACGCCCCGGCCATGCCCGTGACCGCCCAGCGCGCCGGCAGCAGGAGGTACGCGGCTGTGGACAGGCCCGCGTTGAGTCCGGCGATCGCCAGGTTGAGGAGGAAGGGGGTGCGGGTGTCGCGCAGGGCGTAGAAGGCGCGGGAGAGGACGTACTGGCCCGAGAAGGCGACCAGGCCCGGCGCGAACGCCATGAGGATGCCGGACATCGCCGCGATGTCGTCGGCGCCGGTCCTGCCGTACTGGAAGACGAGCGCCATCAGCGGCTGGGCCAGCGCGAGCAGCGCGCAGGCCGCCGGGACGACGGCGGCGGCGCTGCTGCGCAGCGCGTACGAGACGTCGCGGCGTACGGCCGTCCCGTCGCCGTCGGCCGCCGCCCCGCTCATCCGGGGCATCAGGGCGGTGACGAGCGAGACGGTCACGATGCCGTGCGGCACGGCCCACAGGAGGTAGGCGTTGTTGTAAGCGCTGAAGCCGACGCCGCCGCCGATGCCCTGGGCCAGCGCCCGCTCTCCGGCCGACGTGGCCAGCCGGGTCACCACCCAGTACGCGGCCTGGTTGGTGAGGACCAGCATCACCAGCCAGCCGGCCGCGCGCATCGGCCTGGTCAGTCCGCTGCCCCGCCAGTCGAACCGGGGCCGCCAGCGGAACCGGGCCGCGCGCAGCACGGGCAGGAGGGCCAGCGCCTGGACGGCGATGCCGGCGGTGGTGCCCCAGCCGAGCCAGGCCGTGCGGGCCGGCGACAGGGGGCCGTCGGACGTGCCGGCGAGCCCGAGGTAGAGCCCGAACACCGTTATGACCACGACGTTGTTGAGGACCGGCGTCCACATCATCGCGCCGAACCGGCCGCGTGCGTTGAGGACCTGGCCGAGCAGGGTGAACAGGCCGAGGAAGAAGATCTGCGGCAGGCAGTAGCGGGCGAAGGCGACCGTCATGCCTTCCTGCGCGCCGGAGTAGTCGGTGTACGCGCCGACGATGGCGGGCGCCGCGAGGACCGCGCCCGCGGTGATCGCCAGCAGCGCCACGACGCAGGCGGTGAGCAGCCGGTCGGTGTACGCGGCTCCGCCGTCCTCGTGCTCCTTGGCGGCCTTGACCAGCTCGGGCACGAAGACGGCGTTGAGGGCGCCGCCGAGCAGCAGCATGTAGACGATGGTCGGCACGGTGTTGCCGACCGCGTATCCGTCGGCGGTCACGCCGACGCCGAGCGCCGCCGCGACGACGGCGGACCGTACGAACCCGGTGGCGCGCGAGACGACGGACCCGGCCGCCATGAGCGCGCCGCTGCGCAGTACGGACGGCGGTTTCGGCGCGGCGAGCGACGTGGTGCTCATCGGCGGGCCAGATATGCCTGGAACGCGCGGTACAGCGTGTGATTGGTCGTGCCTGCCATCGGCGTTTCCCACTCCCCCAGCGTTTCGACGACCTGTCCGCCCGTGCCGAGTTTCCAGCGCAGCAGACCGTGTCCGCGGTCGTCGGGATCGAGGGTGGAGGGTACCCCGCGCATGTCGTAGACGTCGGCGCCGCCTGCGTGGGCGTCGCGCAGCATGCGCCACTGCAGGGCGTTGGAGGGGCGGACCTCACGCCGGTGGTCGGCGGAGGCGCCCGTCTGGTACCAGACCCGGCGGCCCACCGTGAGCATGGTGTGGGCGGCGAGCGTCTCGCCGTCGTGGCGTGCGAGGTAGAGCTTCATCCGGCCCGGCTCCTCGGCGTTGAGGACCTCGTACTGGCGCTCGTAGTACGCCAGGGAGCGGCCGAGCCGGAATCCGTCGCGCCGCTCGGTGATCCGCAGCAGCCGGTAGAACTCGGGGAGGTCGGCCGCTCCGCCGACCGACACCTCGACGCCGGACTTCTCGGCCCGGCGCACGTTGCGGCGCCACTCCTGGTTGAGCCCGTTCCACAGGTCGTCGGTGGTGCGCCCGGCGAGCGGGACCTGGAAGACGAGGCGCGGCTGCGCGTCGCCGTCGCCGGCCGGGCCGTCGCCCCCGCAGCGCCGCCAGCCGCGTGAGCGCAGCCGCTCGGACACGGCGGTGCCCAACGGGTCGACCTCGCAGGCGAGGACGTCGTCGACCCGCCGGCCACGGCCGGTGAGCTGCTTGAGCCGGGGTGCGTTCCAGCGCCGGTAGGCGGGCGCGGGACCGATGCGTACGGCGAAGACACCCGCCTCCCGCAGATGCCTCAGCAGCGGAGTCAGCCAGCCGTCGATGTCGGGATCGGCCCAGTCGGCGTACGGTCCCTCGGGCAGGTACGCGAAGTACTTCCGGGTGCCGGGGAACTGGCGCAGCAGCACCAGGGCCGCCCCGGTCAGCCCCTCGGCGCCGGGAGGGCCGGAGCCCTCCGGCGCGGGTCCCCAGCCGATCAGCCGGGCCTGCCACCCCTCCTTCACAGCGGCCCAGGAGGGGCACTGGAGAAAGCTGGGACCCGACGGCCCGGCCGCCCGGGACGCCAGGAACGCGCGGTACGTCTCGGCGGTGACGGGCCCGAGCCACGTCTCCCGGCTGCGGGTGGCCGCCGTAACGAGCAGAGCTGACACAGCGTGAGCCTCCGTTCTCCGCCCCTCGTCGGTGGGGGCGGAAAGGAGATTCACAGCCGTCCATGACCGCGTCGCGCGACGAATGTGACCGGACGGCGACGGTTTCTCTGCAGCCGCTGTCACATGGCCGCCGAGCCGGCTTCCCGGTGCTTCGCGCGGCCTACAGTCCGGTCATCCCACCCCTTTCTGGAGGCTTCCGTGAGTCAGATACGTGCGTCGCGTTCCGCTGCCGTGGCCGGCGTACTGAGCGCCGTGCTCTGTGCCTGTTCGGCGGGCGGCGCGAGCGTCGCGCCGCCCGCCGACGGCAAGCGGGCCGGCGGGCCCGACCGTCCGGTCACCGTCACCGTGACCCCGGACGGCCAGGGCGCGGCCGCCGGGAAGCCGGTCGTGGTCACGGCGAAGGGCGGCACACTGTCCTCGGTCACCGTGTTCGACGCCGACGGCAACCGGCTCGCGGGCCGCCCGGCGCCCGGCAACAAGGCGTCCTGGACGTCGGACCGCAAGGCGGTGCCCGGCACGACGTACGAGGTGCGGGCGAAGACCCGTACGCGGGGCGGCCGTGAGGCCACCAGCCGGACCTCGTTCACGACGGCGGCCGCGAGCAAGGTCAACAAGCTGTCGCTGGCGCCCGGCAAGAACACCACCGTCGGCGTCGGCCAGCCGCTGTCGGTCGTCTTCGACGGCCCGGTCGCGCACAAGGCCGACGTGGAGAAGCAGCTCAAGGTCACCACGTCGAACGGCACCGAGGGCTCCTGGGGCTGGGTCCGGGACTACTCCGGCAGGGACCGCGCCGACTGGCGCCCGAAGGAGTACTGGAAGGCCGGTACGAAGGTCACGCTCGACGCCGAGCTGAACGGCACCGACTCGGGACCGGCCGGCGGCTGGTTCGTCCGCGACTACCGGACCGGCTTCACCGTCGGCTCCCGCCAGGTCGTACGCGTCGACCTCGACCGCAAGCGCCTCACCCTGGAGCGGGACGGGAAGAAGGTGCGGGAGATCCCGGTCTCCGGCGGCACCCCCGGCGGTGTCAAGCGGTCCTGGCGGGGCACGGCCGTACTCATGTCGAAGGAGGGCACCATCAACATGAACTCGGAGACCGTGGGCCTGGCGGACGCGTACGACAAGATGGTCGACTACTCGATGCGGCTCACCTGGTCGGGGATGTACGCGCACGCCGCCCCCTGGAACGCCCGCTACTTCGGCCGGGCCAACATGAGCTCGGGCTGCATCGGCATGAGCGACGCGGACGCGGCGTACTTCTACGGCCAGGTCCGGGTGGGCGACCCGTTCGAGATCAAGGGCGAGGACACCAAGGGCACGGTCGCGGAGGGCAACGGCTACGGCGCGTGGAACGTGTCCTGGGAGCAGTGGCAGGCCAAGAGCGCGCTGAAGGGCTGACGCGACGGTCAGTCGCCCATCTCCCACAGCAGCACCTCGGCGGGGGCGGCGGCCGCCACCAGTTCCAGGCCGTCCGCCCCGGTGATCAGTGCGGCGTCGCCGGGGCCCAGCCCGTACTCCCCGAGACCGAAGCGGCCGCGCACGACGTGGGCGTACACCCGCGGCGCGTCCGGGACCGCCGTGCGCTCCCCGGCGCCGGGCCGCCGCACGTGCAGCAGCGCGCCGGCCGCCGGCAGGGCGTACGGCGTGGCGTCCGCGATGCCGCGCACCACCTCGTACGACGGCTCGCCGCCGGGATCGCGCGGCGCCAGCCACATCTGCACGAAGACCAGCGGTCCTTCGCCGTCGTTGCGCTCCACGTGCCGCACCCCGGCGCCCGCGCTGAGCCGCTGCACGTCCCCGGGGCGCACGACGGTGGCGTGCCCGGCCGAGTCGCGGTGGGTCAGTTCGCCCTCGACGACCCAGGTGACGATCTCGGTGTGGCTGTGCGGGTGCTCGTCGAACCCGGCGCCGGGGGCCAGGCGCTCCTCGTTGCAGGCCAGCACCGCGCCGAAGCGCAGGAGGTCCGGGTCGTAGAAGTGCCCGAAGGAGAAGGCGTGCAGGGACTCGACACCGGCGGAGGCGTCACCGCCGCGGAAGCGGTCCGCGGAACGCCGTACAGAAATCACGCAGCCCACCGTAGCCCCGGCCCGACGGCCCGGGGTTCCGATAAGGCAGTCTTGTCCCGTGCCCCAACCCGATCCTGAGCAGCCCGCCGCGCAAGCCGCCCACCCGCACTCCGCGACCCTGCGCCGGCTGGAGAAGTCCTCCGGCCGTCTCGCCGCGAACGCGATCGCCCGCATGGACGAGACGCTGCCGTGGTACCGGGCCATGCCACCGGAGAACCGGTCGTGGATCGGCCTGGTCGCCCAGGCCGGTATCGCCGCCTTCACCGAGTGGTTCCGGCATCCGGAGACCCCGCAGGCCATCTCCACCGACGTCTTCGGCACCGCGCCCCGCGAGCTGACCCGGGCGATCACGCTGCGCCAGACCGTCGAGATGGTGCGTACGACGATCGAGGTCATGGAGACCGCGATCGAGGAGGTCGCGGCGCCCGGCGACGAGTCGATCCTGCGCGAGGCCCTGCTCGTGTACGCCCGGGAGATCGCCTTCGCGACCGCCCAGGTGTACGCGCAGGCCGCCGAGGCCCGCGGCGCCTGGGACGCCCGTCTCGAATCGCTCGTCGTGAACGCGGTGCTCTCGGGCGAGGCGGACGAGGGAGCCGTGTCGCGCGCCGCCGCGCTCGGCTGGAACTCCCCCGAACACGTGTGTGTCGTCCTCGGCACGGCGCCCGACGGCGACTCCGAGCTGACGGTCGAGGCGATCCGCCGCGCCGCACGGCACGCCAAGCTCCAGGTGCTGACCGGCGTGCTCGGCAGCCGCCTGGTCGTCATCGCGGGCGGCAGCGACAATCCGCTCCAGGTCGCGAAGGCGCTGATCGGCCCGTACGCCGCCGGGCCCGTGGTCGCCGGGCCCATCGTCCCGGACCTGCTCGCCGCCACGCGGTCCGCGCAGGCCGCCGCCGCCGGTCTCAAGGCGTGCCAGGCCTGGCAGGACGCCCCGCGCCCGGTTCTGGCGGACGATCTGCTGCCGGAGCGGGCGATCGCGTCGGATCCCGCCGCGCGGGAGCAGTTGGTGGAGGAGATCTACAGACCGCTGGAGGAGGCGGGCTCGGCTCTGCTGGAGACACTGAGTGTGTATCTGGAGCAGGCGAGCAGTCTGGAAGGCGCGGCGCGGATGCTCTTCGTGCACCCGAACACCGTGCGATACCGCCTCCGACGTGTGACGGACGTCACCGGATGGTCACCCTCCGATGTTCGATCCGCCTTCACTCTGCGGATCGCGCTCATCCTGGGGCGTCTGGCCGACGGAGACCCCCAGCCCTAGACTTTTGTCGAACACCAACAAATCCCCCGACGGTTCTTGGTCCCTGTCCCCACGGGCCCGCAGGTCCGTCCGCAAGAGAGAGTGTGAGGGTGCTCGTACTCGTCGCTCCCGGCCAAGGCGCCCAGACGCCCGGCTTCCTGACTCCCTGGCTCGACCTCCCCGGCGCCGCCGACCGGCTCGCCGCCTGGTCCGACGCCATCGGGCTCGACCTCGTCCACTACGGCACGCAGGCCGACGCCGACGCGATCCGCGACACGGCCGTGGCCCAGCCGCTGCTGGTGGCGGCCGGTCTGCTGTCCGCCGCCGCGCTGGACGCCCGCGCGGAGGTCTCCGCGGTCGCCGGTCACAGCGTCGGTGAGATCACCGCCGCCGCGTACGCCGGTGTCCTCACCGAAGAGGCCGCGCTCGGTTTCGTACGGACCCGCGGCCTGGGCATGGCCGAGGCCGCCGCCGTCACCGAGACCGGCATGGCCGCGCTGCTCGGCGGCGACGCCGAAGTCGTCGTACCGCACCTGGAGAAGCTGGGCCTGACCCCGGCGAACGTGAACGGCGCGGGCCAGATCGTGGCCGCGGGCACCATGGAGCAGCTCGCCGCGCTCGCGCAGGACAAGCCCGAGGGCGTCCGCCGGGTCGTGGAACTCAAGGTCGCCGGCGCGTTCCACACCCACCACATGGCCCCGGCGGTCACCGAGCTCGGCAAGGCGGCGCAGGACCTGGCCGTCTCCGACCCGGCCGTCACGTACGTGTCGAACGCCGACGGACGCACCGTCTCCACCGGCCCCGACGTCGTCGCCCGCCTGGTCAGCCAGGTCTCCAGTCCGGTCCGCTGGGACCTGTGCATGGAGACCCTCAAGGAGCTGGGCACCACCGCGCTCATCGAGGTCTGCCCCGGCGGCACGCTGACCGGCCTCGCCAAGCGCGCCATGCCCGGTGTGCAGACCCTCGCGCTCAAGACCCCCGACGACCTCGACGCGGCCCGCGCGCTCATCGCTGAGCACGCGGCGCGATAGGAGCCCGAGAGAGCATGTCGAAGATCAAGCCCAGCCAGGGCGCCCCGTACGCGCGCATCATGGGTGTCGGCGGTTACCGTCCGACCCGTGTCGTGCCGAACGAGGTGATCCTCGAGACGATCGACTCGTCCGACGAGTGGATCCGCTCCCGCTCCGGCATCGTGACCCGGCACTGGGCCTCCGAGGAGGAGACCGTCGCCGCCATGTCGGTCGAGGCCGCGGGCAAGGCGCTGGCCGACGCCGGGATCACCGCCGAGCAGGTGGACGGCGTCATCGTCTCCACCGTCTCGCACTTCAAGCAGACCCCGGCCGTCGCGACCGAGATCGCGGACAAGATCGGCGCCGGCAGGCCCGCCGCCTTCGACATCTCGGCCGGCTGCGCCGGGTTCGGCTACGGCCTGACCCTCGCCAAGGGCATGGTCGTCGAAGGCAGCGCGAACTACGTCCTGGTCATCGGCGTGGAGCGGCTCTCGGACCTGACCGACCTGGAGGACCGCGCGACGGCCTTCCTGTTCGGCGACGGTGCGGGCGCGGTCGTCGTCGGACCCGCGCGGGAACCGGCCATCGGCCCGACCGTGTGGGGTTCCGAGGGCGACAAGTCGGAGACCATCAAGCAGACCGTTCCGTGGTCCGACTACCGCAACGCCGGTGAGGTCGCCAAGTTCCCCGCCATCACGCAGGAGGGCCAGGCGGTGTTCCGCTGGGCCGTCTTCGAGATGGCGAAGGTCGCCCAGCAGGCGCTCGACGCGGCCGGGATCGCCGTGGACGACCTGGACGTCTTCATTCCGCACCAGGCGAACATGCGGATCATCGACTCGATGGTGAAGACTCTCAAGCTGCCGGAGCATGTCACGGTGGCCCGTGACGTCGAAACCACCGGTAACACCTCGGCCGCCTCGATTCCGCTCGCGATGGAGCGGCTCCTGGCGACCGGGCAGGCGAAGAGCGGCGACACCGCGCTGGTCATCGGCTTCGGGGCGGGTCTCGTCTACGCCGCGACGGTCGTTACCCTCCCCTAGGCACGTCCGGATCGTTCCGGGCCTGCCGCATTACCCAATTCCCTCTGCTCAACACCGAAGGAGCGCCACAATGGCCGCCACTCAGGAAGAGATCGTCACCGGTCTCGCCGACATCGTCAACGAGATCGCCGGCATCCCCACCGAGGACGTCCAGCTGGACAAGTCCTTCACCGACGACCTGGACGTCGACTCGCTGTCCATGGTCGAGGTCGTCGTCGCCGCCGAAGAGCGCTTCGACGTCAAGATCCCCGACGAGGACGTCAAGAACCTCAAGACGGTCGGCGACGCCGCGGACTACATCCTCAAGCACCAGGCCTGATCCGGCCGGTCCTGTGTCGCCGCCCGGCGGTGGCGCCGTGAAAATTCAGCACCCTCTACACGTGGAGAAAGAATTCCTGTGAGCCCGACCAATCGCACCGTGGTCGTCACCGGTATCGGCGCAACAACACCGCTGGGTGGCGACGCCGCATCGACCTGGGAAGGTCTGCTGGCCGGACGTTCGGGCGTCAAGCCCCTGGAGGGCGAGCGCTTCGCCGAACTTCCCGTCCGTATCGCGGCCCTCGCGGCCGTCGACCCGGGCGACGTACTGCCCCGCCCGCTGGCCCGCAAGCTGGACCGCTCGGCGCAGTTCGCGCTGATCGCGGCCCGTGAGGCGTGGGCCGACGCGGGTTACACCGCGAAGGCCGGCGAGGACGAGAAGATCCAGCCGAACCGTCTCGGCGCGGTCATCGCCTCCGGCATCGGCGGCGTCACGACACTGCTCGACCAGTACGACGTGCTGAAGGAGAAGGGCGTACGCCGCGTCTCCCCGCACACCGTCCCCATGCTCATGCCGAACGGCCCCTCCGCCAACGTCGGCCTGGAGGTCAACGCCCAGGCGGGCGTGCACACTCCGGTCTCCGCGTGCGCGTCGGGCGCCGAAGCCATCGGTTACGCCGTCGAGATGATCCGCACCGGCCGCGCCGACGTGGTCGTCGCGGGCGGCACCGAGGCGGCGATCCACCCGCTGCCGATCGCGGCCTTCGCCAACATGATGGCGATGTCCAAGAGCAACGAAGAGCCCGAGAAGGCGTCGCGCCCGTACGACACGGGCCGGGACGGCTTCGTCCTCGGTGAGGGCGCGGGCGTCGTGGTCCTGGAGTCGGCCGAGCACGCCGCGGCGCGCGGCGCCCGGGTGTACTGCGAGGTCGTCGGCCAGGGCCTGTCCGCCGACGCGCACCACATCGCGCAGCCCGAGCCGTCCGGCCGGGGCATCGCCGTCGCCATGCAGAACCTGCTCGACGACACCGGCCTCAAGCCGGCCGAAGTGGTGCACCTCAACGCGCACGCCACCTCGACCCCGCAGGGCGACATCGCCGAGATCAAGGCGCTGCGCAAGGTCCTCGGTGACGACCTCGACCACGTGGCGGTCTCCGCGACGAAGTCGATGACCGGTCACCTGCTCGGCGGCGCGGGCGGCATCGAGACCGTCGCGACGGTGCTGGCGCTGCACCACCGGACGGCCCCGCCGACCATCAACGTCGACGACCTCGACGCGGACGTCGACGCGGACATCGTGCGCGACACGCCGCGGGCGCTGCCCGAGGGCACGATCGCCGCGATCAACAACTCGTTCGGCTTCGGCGGCCACAACGTGGTCCTGGCGTTCCGCACGGTCTGATCCGCGACCGCAGCACGACGAGAAGGCCCTGCCGGGAGCTCCGCGCTCCCGGCAGGGCCTTCGCCGTCCGGTCCCTGACGTGAGGTCAGCGCAGGGAGAACGCCGGGGGTTCGCCGTCGGTGTAGCGGTTGACGACGACGTACCCGTCGCGCACCGCCAGCATCTCGGCGTCGATCGACACCGGCGCCTCCTTCCCCAGCGTCGCCTTGCTCACGGCGCCCTTGGCCCCGGGGTCGACCACGTGGACGTCCGAGCGGGGCCATCCGACGGTCACCGCGGCCACCCGGCCGTCGCCCCGCAGGGCTAGCGCGCCGATGTGTCCGAGCTTCTTGGTACGCCACAGCTCCCGGCCGTCCCGGACCGAGAACCCGGCGACGTACTGCGGCACGATGTCGCCCGGTTTCTGCACGGCGGCGACCAGCGTGTCGCCCGACACGAAGGGGCCCTCGGCCTTCAGGTCCTCCGGGGACAGCCGGATGTCGAGGTCGCCCGAGCGGCCCGACAGCGGCACGGCGGCGCGCGACTGGCCCCGCTCGTCGAAGGCGAGCACCGCCCGCACGCCCCGTTCGTCGGTCTCCTGGTAGCCGATCACGGCCGGTGCGACGGAGTAGACATGGGCGGTGCCGGCGCTCTCCACCGGCAGCTTCGTCACCCACTGCTCCTCGCCGGTGCGGGTGTCGAGGGCCAGGAGCCGGGCGGTGACGAGGCCGTCGGTCTTCGCCGCTGCGCACTCCTCGACGGCCAGGGTACGGGCGGGGCTCGCGCCGACCGACAGGACGCGGCAGCGCTCCGCCACCGGCCGCTTCCACTGTTCGGCGCCGGTGCCGGCCGAGCGCCCGCGTACCGCACCGTCCTCGACGGACACGGCGGTGCCGCCGCCCAGCGCGATGCCCTTGCCGATGCCTTCGCCCTTGAGCGTCCGCTTCCACAGCGTGGCGCCGTCGGCGAGCCGGACGGCGGCGAGGGTGGTGCAGGGCTTGTTGTGGCGCCCGTAGGCGACCAGTCCCACGCCCTTGGCGGGGTGGGCGCTCTGGGCGCACACGGACGCGCGGACCGGCGCGGTGACGGTCCACCGCTCGGCACCGTCCTTCACGGCGTAGGCGGACAGGCCGTCGGTGCGGACCCGGACGACGGTGTCGCCGGTGGACCAGCCGCGCAGTCCCTTGACGGTGGCCGGGCGGTCCTGCGGTGCCCGCCAGGCGATCCCCAGCCGCTTCGGGCCCTTCAGCGGCGAGGCGATCCGCACCTGCTCGCCGCGGATCCACTGGTAGCCGTACAGGCCGGGCAGCAGGCCGGCCAGCACCCCGCCGACGACGACGGCGACGGCGATCCCCCGGCGCAGGCCCGCGACGGCCAGCGCCTTGCTCAGGGCGAGCGTGCCGGCGAACGAGAACGCGAAGGCCAGGAGCAGCACGGTGGGCAGGCCCCGCGGGCAGTCGGAGCCGCCGCACGCTCCGCCGCTCTCCCGGTACAGGGCGGTCCAGCCCAGCACGTGGAAGACAACGGCCCAGCAGACCACGAGCGACGACAACAGGACGGCGGTCACTTCGACCGCCGGTCGTATACGCACAACCAACCCCCACACAGGCGGTGCACTGCGTGTGCACTGTGGGGCGGAATGTATCGGGCGGCCGGCGCGGGCCGTGGAGGGGGTCAGACCACCTGGTGCAGCCAGCGCACGGGGGCGCCCTCGCCGGCGTACCTGAAGGGTTCGAGTTCGTCGTCCCAGGGCTTGCCGAGGAGCTTGGCGACCTCGGTCTCCAGGTCGGTCTCGCCGCCCACCGAGCGGGCGAGAGCGGCGCGCAGCCGGTCCTCGGGGATGAGGATGTCGCCGTGCATTCCGGTGACGGCGTGGAAGATGCCGAGGCCGGGGGTGGAGCTGTAGCGCTCGCCCTCGGCCGTGGGGCACGGTTCGGCGGTCACTTCGAAGCGCAGCAGGTGCCAGCCGCGCAGGGCGGAGGCCAGCTTGGAGGCGGTGCCCGGCTGGGCCTGCCAGGAGAACTCGGCTCTCCAGGTGCCGGGCGAGGCCGGCTGTCTGATCCAGTCGAGATTGACCCGCACACCGAGTACGCCCGCTACTGCCCATTCGACGTGCGGGCACAGCGCGCGCGGTGCGGAGTGAACGTACAGAACTCCACGTGTCGTCACCGGGACCTCCAGTGTGGGACGAGGTTCGCCTTCCCCAGCGGCCTCGCGCCCGTACCGCCTCTTCCCGGTCGGCTCCCGAGGTTGTCAACAGTAAACAGCATCGGGAGTTAATCTCCTGAAAAGGGACAGTATGTGACGTGATGTAATTTACCGGAGCCCCGGATGGGCGAAGGGCTGCTGGTTCGACGGGGAAAAACTACCGTGCGGCGGCCTCCGGCGGGTGACGTACTGTCGGTCCGGGGGGACGAGGACACGAAGCTTTCACTCGCCAGGACGCCGGTACGACGCCACGGAGGGGATCAGGGCATGCGGGTACGCCGCCGGGGACGCGGCCGGGAGCGCCGGCCGCGCGCCGCCGTCGCCACCGCGACGGCGTCCCTGCTCGTGCTGCTGGGCGCGCTCGCGGGGTGCGACGCGGAGAACGACGCGGCCCCGGGCGGTTCGCCGTCGGCGCGGACGCCGGCCCCGAAGCCGACGCCGGTCTGGGACCGCAGCCCTCAGTCCGTCGCGGCGGTGGGGGACTCCATCACGCGCGGTTTCGACGCGTGCACCGTCCTCGCGGACTGCCCCGAGGTGTCCTGGGCGACGGGCACGGACGCCACGGTGCGCAGCGTGGCGTGGCGCCTGCTCGGCGGGGCGGGGGCGACCGGACGCGCCTGGAACCACGCCAGGTCGGGGGCGCGGATGGCGGAGCTGCCGGAGCAGATGACGCGGGCGGTCGCGGACAAGCCGGAGCTGGTGACAGTCATGGTGGGGGCGAACGACGCCTGCCGTGACGAGGTGTCGCACATGACATCGGTGGCTGACTTCCGGACGTACTTCGAGACGTCGGTGAAGAAGCTGCGCACCGAACTGCCCACGTCGCAGCTGTACGTGTCCAGTGTGCCGGACCTGAAGCGGCTGTGGTCCGAGGGACGCGGCAACCCGCTGGGCAAGCAGATCTGGAAGCTGGGGATCTGCCCGTCCATGCTGGGTTTCCCGGACGCGATGGACGCGGCGGCGGTGGCGCGGCGGGAGTCGGTGCGGGAGCGGGTCGTCGCGTACAACGAGGTGCTGAGGGACGTGTGCGCGAAGGACGCGCGCTGCCGGTACGACGGCGGGGCGGTCTTCGACTTCCGGTTCACCGGGGACCAGTTGAGCGAGTGGGACTGGTTCCACCCGAGCAGGAACGGGCAGCAGCGGCTGGCGGAGATCGCGTACCGCACCATCACGGCGGCGGAGCCTCCCGCGTAGGCTTCCCGATCATGAACGCGGAACCCTCCCCTTCCTCCCCGGCGCGCCCGGAGCCCTTCGGGACGCTCCCCGACGGCACGCCCGTCCACCGCTGGGTCCTGGAGCGGGACGGCGTGGTGGTGCGCGTGCTGACGTACGGCGGGATCGTCCAGTCGGTGGAGACGCCGGACCGGGACGGGCGTACCGGCGGCGTGGCGGTCGGGTTCGGCTGTCTCGCGGAGTACCTGGAGTGCCCGGGGCCGTACCTGGGGGCGCTCGTCGGGCGGTTCGCGAACCGGATCGCGGGCGGGAGCTTCACCCTGGACGGCCGGACGTACGCTCCCGTACGCAACGCGGGGCCGCACAGCCTGCACGGCGGCGAGCGCGGCTTCGACAAGCGGGTGTGGGACGCGCGGCCTGTGGCGTACGGGGTGCGGCTCTCGCGGGTCAGTCCCGACGGCGAGGAGGGGTTTCCCGGGCGCGTCGAGGTCTCGGCGGCGTACACGCTTCAGGAGGGCGGGGCGCTGCGGATCGCCTACCGGGCGGTGACGGACGCGCCGACCGTGGTGAACCTGACGAACCACACGTACTGGAGCCTCGGGAGCGGCGGCCCGTACGAGCTGCGCCTCGCGGCCGGGGCGGTGACGGCGGTGAGCGGCGACGGGATACCCACCGGCGAACAGTGCGCGGTGGCGGGGTCGCGGTTCGACTTCCGCGCGGCGCGGGTGCTCGGTGGCGGGTACGACCACAACTTCGTGCTGGACAAGGGTGTGACGGACGAGCCCGAGGTGGTGGGCGAACTGTACGACCCGGGGTCGGGGCGGCTGGTGACGGTCGCCACGACCGAGCCGGGGGTGCAGCTGTACACGCCGGACGGGTTCGACGGGGTCGCGCTGGAGACCCAGCACTTCCCCGATTCGCCGAACCGGCCGGAGTTTCCGCCGGTGGTGCTGCGACCGGGCGAGGTCTTCGAGTCGGCGACCGTGTACGGGTTCGGGGTGCGGAGGGCCTGAGCGGCGGGGGCGGCGGGCCGCACGGCCGGGACCCCCGCACCCGCGTGCGGGGGGCCGGCCCCCCCGGCCGCGCTGCTCCCGCGCGTCCCGGCCGGTGGAGCAGGACTAGGCGCGGGCCGCCCGTGGAGCGTCCGGGGCGGGATGGAGCTCCAGCGTGGCCGTCAGGCGGGGGTCGGCGAGGGAGCGGGACGCGCGCACCTCGTACACGCCCGGCACGAAGGACCAGGCCCCGGCCTCCTCGTCCCAGATCTCGAACGCGCGGGCCGGCAGCGCGATCTCGGTCTCCGCCCACTCCCCCGGCCCCGCCTCGACGCTCGCGAACCCCGCGAGCCACCGCGCCGGCCGTTCCACCGTGTCCGCCTGCGGGGCCAGGTAGATCTGGACGACCTCGCGGCCGGTGCGTGAGCCGGTGTTGCGTACGCGGACCTTGGCCTTCGCCGGGGTCACCTCCAGGGACTCGTACTCCCAGGTGGTGTAGCCCAGTCCGTGACCGAACGCGTACGCGGGCGCGGTACCGGCCCTGTCCCACGCGCGGTAGCCGATGAACAGTCCCTCGCGGTAGTGGAGTTCGCCGCCCGTGGGCACGACCTCCGTGACCGGCGCGTCGGCGAAGGCCGCCGGCCAGGTGGTCGGCAGCCGCCCGCCCGGCTCCTCGGCGCCGAGGAGCACGTCGGCGAGCGCCGCGCCGCCCTCCTGGCCCGGGAACCAGCCGAGCAGCACGGCGGCGACGTCCTCGCGCCACGGCAGCTCCACCGGCGACCCGGCGTTGACGACCACGACGGTGTTCGGGTTGACGGCGGCCACCGCGCGGACCAGGTCGTCCTGGCGGCCCGGCAGGCGCAGGTCCTCGCGGTCGAAGCCCTCCGACTCGACCCGCTCGGTCGTGGCGACCACGACGACCGCCGCGTCGGCGTCGCGGGCCGCGTCGACCGCCTCGGTGATCAGCTCGTCGGCGTCGCGCCGGGGCGCCCCGTGCAGGAACGAGAACATGACCGCGGGCAGCGGTACGTCGTCGCGCCGGTCGAGGGGGTGCACGAGCGAGACCTCCACCGGTTCGCCCGCCGTGAGGCGGACCCGGCCGCGCTCGGCGGGGGCGCCGAAGAACGCCTCGAAGGGGTCGGCGGCGTCGGACACCGGCTGGACACCGTCGTAGAGGACCTCGCCGGCGACGGTCAGCGTGAACGCCCCGAGGCCGCGTGTGCCGAAGGCGTGCTCGCCGCTCTCGCGCGGGACGAAGGTGCCCCTGACCTCGACGCTGTGGAGCGTCTCGTGGGTGACGCCGTCGGGCAGGTCCCCGCCGATCCACTGCACCTGGCCGCCGGGGAGCGAGCGCGTGCCGATGACGTCGCCGGCGGCGTCGCGGCAGACGGCGCCCAGGGTGAATCCCGTACCGGCAGGGCTGAGTTCCTCGCTGGGGTCGGCCCCGACGGCGTACGTCAGGACGGCGTCCGGCAGCGCGGCGGCGAGGCCGTCGAGGGGGGCGACGACCCGCTCGGGGAAGACGGTGGCGGAGCCGCCGCCGAGGACGCGCGCGTCACGGGCCGCCGCGCCGACGAGAGCGAGCCTGCGCAGCTTCGCGGGGGCGAGGGGCAGGACGGGCCGCCCGCCGCGCGCCTCGTTGCGTACGAGGACGAACGCGCGGCGGGCCACCTCGCGGGCCAGCGCCTGGCCGTCGAGGGGCCCAGGCGGTTCGGTGACGACCGGCGGGGCGCCGTCCAGGGCGCCGACGCGGGCGGCGAGCCGCAGGACGTTGCGCACGGCGTCGTCGACCACGGACTCGTCGACCTCGCCCGCGCGGACGGCCCCGGCGAGTGCTTCGCCGTACACGGTGACGGGGCCCGGCATGGCGACGTCGAGGCCGCCTTCGATGCCGCCGGCGGTGGAGCGGGCCGCCATCCAGTCGGAGACGATGAAGCCGTCGAAGCCCCATTCGCCGCGCAGCACCTCGTTCTGGAGGTAGCGGTGTTCGGTCATGGTGACGCCGTTGACCTGGTTGTACGCCGCCATGATGCCCCAGGGGTGGGCGTTCTTGACGATGGCCTCGAAGGGCGCCAGGTACAGCTCGCGCAGGGGGCGGGAGGTGATGACGTTGTCGACGGTGAAGCGGTCGGTCTCGGCGTCGTTGGCGACGAAGTGCTTGACGGTGGTGCCGACGCCGCCGTCCTGGACGCCGTTCACATAACCGGAGCCGATCTCGCCGGTGAGGTAGGGGTCCTCGGAATAGCACTCGAAGTGCCGGCCGCCGAGCGGCGAGCGGTGCAGGTTCACCGTCGGTGCGAGGAGGACGTGCACGTCCTTGCGGCGGGCCTCCTGGGCGAGCAGGCGGCCGGCACGGCGGGCGAGTCCCGGGTCCCAGGTGGCGGCGAGCGCGGTCGGTGACGGCAGCGCGACCGACGGGTCGTCGGCGCTCCAGCGGACACCGCGCACGCCGATCGGGCCGTCGGACATGACCAGGGACCGCAGGCCGATCTCGGGCAGCGCGGGGAGCGACCACATGTCCTGGCCGCCGAGCAGCCGGGCCTTGGCGTCGAGGCCGAGTGTGCCGAGGGCCGCTTCGACGGCTTCTTCACGCATCCGGTCGGGGGTGTCCTGGGTGCTGGGGTCGATCGCCACGTCCGTACCTCCTCATTGAAGTCCTTGGGTCGGTCTCTCGTCCTCCCATCGTCACGGGTTTACCTGTAGAACGGTAGGGTTCGTTATGCATTCGTGACTATGGCGATGGCGTAGCGTCCTGCCAGCACGTACGAGGGAAGGAACCGGACGATGGCGAGGGCCAGGAGCGAGGAGCGGCGGGCGGAGATTCTCCGCGCGGCCCTCGAAGTGATCGCCGAGCGCGGCTACCGCGGGGCGTCGCTGGGCGCGGTGGCCGAGCGCGTCGGCCTCACCCAGCAGGGGCTGCTCCACTACTTCCCCACCAAGGAGGCGCTGCTCGTCGCGGTGCTGGAGGAACGCGACCAGTGGGACACCGGAGGCTCCGGGCGCAGCGCCGGCGCATGGCGCCTCGACCTGCTCGACTCGCTCGTGGAGTACAACGCGATGCGCCCCGGCATCGTGCAGACCTTCTCCGCGCTGCTCGGCGAGAGCGTCACCGAGGAGCACCCCGCGCGGCGGTTCTTCACCCACCGCTACGCCCAGGTGCGGGAGGGCATGGCGGCCGCCCTGCGCGCCGAGTACGGCGACGCGCTGCCCGGCGGTCTCACCCCGGAACAGGCGGCGCCGCTGCTGGTGGCGGTCATGGACGGGCTGCAGTACCAGTGGCTGCTCGACCCGGGGTCGGTAAACATGCCGGCCGCCTTCCGCGACTTCCTCACCCTGCTGCGCCGCTCACCCGCCCCGTAGCGCGGGCCGCGGGCGTACGGCGATACTGCCGCCACCCGACGGAAGGATCACCGTGTCCCCGATACGCCCGGCACGTCCGACTCGCGCCCGCCGCACCGCACTTGGCGTCGCGCTCCTCACCCTCGCTCCCCTGCTCGGGGCGCTGCCCCCGGCGGCGGCCGCCTCGGCCCCCGCTCCGGCGACCGTCGAGGAGCAGCGGCTGGAGCGGGCGGTGCCCCAGGAGATCCTGCGGCGCAGCGGATTCGACGCGCCGGCCTCGGACTTCGGGCAGGCGCTGGGCGGGGCACGGTCGTACGCCGCCGCCGAGCGGGCCGTCGTACGGCACGGATCGGGGCTGTGGCGGCGCGCCGTCGACCGGGCGCAGGGGCGCGGCCCGGCGGAGCGCGAAGCACTTCCCCGGAAGGGCGGTGACGGGCGGGCGGAGCTGAGCCGGGACGACGACCGGCCGCTGTACTGGGCGCGGCTGGCCATGACGCGCGAACTGCGCCGGTGGCAGGCGCCGTTCGGGCTGCCGGACGCGGCGCGGGCGAGGCTGCTGGACCGGCTGGAGCGGTCTTCGCGAGGTCAGGACAGCATCCGCTTCCCGCCAGGCAAGGGCGTCAAGCGGGTGCTCGTCACCGGTTTCGACCCGTTCACGCTGGACCGGGACGTCCGGATCAGCAACCCGTCGGGTGCGACGGCGCTCGCGCTGGACGGCACGGTCGTACGGACCGCCGACGGCCCCGCGCGGATCGAGACGGCCGTCTTCCCCGTCCGGTGGCAGGACTTCGCGGACGGCACAGTCGAGCGCGCCCTGCGCCCGCACCTGCCGCACCTCGACCTCTTCACCACCGTGAGCCAGGGCCGGGTCGGCCGGATCGACGTAGAGCGCCACAACGGCGCCTGGCGCGGCGGCTTCGGGGACAACGAGAACGTCTCGCGCACCGGGACCGTCCCGGTGGACGACCCGGCCTCGCAGCCGCAGTGGACCACCACGACGCTTCCGTACCGGGAGATCGTGGCGGCGGACACCGGCCGCTTCCCGGTGTACGACAACACATCGGTCACCGAGGTACCGGCGGGCGCGAGCGCCCCCGTCGTCCGGCCGGACGGCCCGACCCCGGGCTCGGCCGCCCGCGCCGGGGGCGGCGGCGACTACCTGTCGAACGAGATCGCGTACCGGGCGACGCTCCTGCGCGACCGCCTGGGGCTGCCGGCCCTCCCCGGCGGACACGTGCACACGCCGGTGCTCCAGTTCGGCGCGGGCAACACGAGTGAGGTGAGCGACCCCGAGTTCGTACGCAACCGGCTGGACATCGTCGCGCAGATACGGGCGATCGTCACGGTGGCGGCGGGCCGGGGCTGACGCGGAGCGGACGGGTGGCGGCGGGCCTCAGCGGGCGAATCCCAGCGTGACGCCGAGGCCCACCAGCACCGAGCCGATCGCGCGGTTGAGTGCCTTCTGCCGGCGCAGCATGGCCGCGCGCAGGCGGGAGTCGGAGAAGAAGAGCGCGACGACGCCGAACCACCCGAAGTGCGCGGCCGACATGAACAGTCCGTAGCCCGCCTGCTGCCACACCGGGGTCTCGGGGCCGACGACCTGGGTGAAGGTGGAGACGACGAACAGCGTGGTCTTCGGGTTGAGGACGTTGGTGAGGAAGCCGGAGCGCAGCGCGCCGAGCGGGCCGAGCTCCGGCTTCGCGTCCAGGTCGACGGTGAGGTCCGCACGGGCGGTGAAGGTCCGTACGCCGATGTAGACGAGGTAGGCCGCGCCCGCCAGTTTGATCGCGGTGAAGAGCTCGGTCGAGGAGGCGATCAGCAGTCCGACGCCGAGCATCGTGTACGTCACGTGCACGAGGACGCCGGCGGCGACTCCGGCGGCGCCGAACAGGCCGGTCGTGCGGCCGTGGAGGCAACTGTCGCGGACGACCATCGCGAAGTCGGCGCCCGGGCTGATGACCGCGAGGAGGGTGATGACGGCTACGGCTGTCAATTCTGTCATGGGGTGATGCTCGCCGCCCCCCGCCCGGCGATCAAGTGCCGTTCGCCCAGCGGGACATGCACAATGGTGCGCATGATCGTCGCAGCGGCGCAGTTCACGTCCGAGCCCGGCTCCGTCCGGGCCAACGCCCGCCGGACGGCGGCGTATGTGAGGCAGGCCGCCGAGCGCGGCGCCCGACTCACCGTCTTCGCCGAACTGGCGCTGACGGGGTACGAACCCGACCTGATCGCCCGGGACCCGTCGCTGCTCGTCACGCCCGACGACCCGCGCCTGGAGCCGGTCGTGGCGGCCTGCCGCGAGACGGCCACGGCGGCCGTCGTCAACTGCGCGGCGCCGTCGGCGGACGGCGGCGGGCGTCCCGCGATCGCGACGTTCGTCCTGGGCCCGGACGGCACGCCGCTGACCCGCTACGACAAGCGGCATCTGTACGAGGGCGAGCGGGAGGTCTTCGCGCCGGGCACCGGAGAGGGGCGGTTCGAGCTGCACGGCGTGCGGTTCTCGCTGGCGACCTGCTTCGACAACCACTTCCCACAGCTCGCCGCGCGGGCCGCCGCCGACCGGTGCGCCGTCCACCTGGCGAGTTCGCTGTACGGGAGGGGCAACGGCGAACGGGAGCGGCTGGCCGTTCATCCGGCCCTCGCCCGGGACCACGGGCTGTACGTCGTCCTCGCCAATCACGTGGGGCGGGCGGGCCCGTGGGAGGGCTGCGGGCTGAGCGCGGTGTGGAACCCCGACGGTACGACGGCGGCCGAGGCCGCGCCGGACGCGCCGGGCCTCGTCGTGGCCGACGTGCCTACGCCCTAGCCGGGGGCGCCGCCACGTCGCCGACGACGTCGTCCGCGTCGGCCGACGGCTCCTCCAGCAGGTCACGCGCCAGCAGCGTCGCACCGGCCACGGCGCCCGGCATGAGGAAGACGGCGACCAGCGGCACGAGGAAGGAGAGGGTGAGCGGGACTCCGAAGCCGAGCGTGAGGAGGCGGCGGCCCCGCAGCAGCGTGAGCCGCTGCTTCAGGTCGATGCCCCGGCGCTGGAGCGCCACCGACGTCAGCTCGTGGGCGAGGAAGAAGCCGGAGACGCAGAAGCCGATCGCGGGAACGACGGTCTGGCCGAGCACCGGGACGAAACCGCAGGCGAAGAGCAGGATGCCGTACAGCAGCACCCGGGCGAGGACGCGCAGACTGTCCCGGGCGGAGATCCACAGCTCCCGCAGCAGCGGGAGGTCCGACTCGGGGGCGCTTCCGTCCGGGGACACCGAGCGGTCGACACGCTCGGACAGCGCCTCGTAGAAGGGCTGGCCGACGAGCAGCGTCACGGCGGTGAAGGTGATCACCGCGAGGAACAGCGCCAGCGCGAAGAGCAGAGCGGTCAGCGCGCCCCGGAAGAGGCCGAGCCAGGGCGAGCCCCAGTCGTCGGCGAAGGGCGTGGCCCAGGCCGTGAGGTCGTCGGCGCCGAGGCTGAGCCCGATGAGGGCGCCGACGTACAGCACGAAGGTCACCAGGCCGGGCAGCAGCCCGAAGCCGTACGATCTGCCGTGCCGGCCGACCCAGCGCTGGCCCTTCATCAAGTAACCGAAACCCACCCCGAGATCACGCATGGGTCCAGCCTATCGACTGGCCGAGGCTCAGCTCGTACCGCGTACCCGGACTGCCGTCGAGGTCGATGTCACCGACCGGGACGAAGCCGGTGCGGGCCAGGACGGCGCGGGAGGCGGCGTTGTCGAGCGTGGTGGCGGCGGTGAGGGCCGTGAGGCCGTAGTCGGCCGCGGCGCGCGCGCACATCTCCCGTACCGCCGCCACGGCCAGGCCCCGGCCGGTGGCGTGTTCGGCGACGCGGTAGCCGAGGTCGGCGCTCCCGTCCTCGACGTCGACCAGGTTGACCCGTCCCAGGACCGCGCCGTCGTCGTCCAGCAGCAGGTGGAAGTGGCACACGCCGGCGTCCTGCTCGGCGAGCAGGGCGGCGTGGCGGGACGCGAAGGAGGCGAAGTAGTCGTCGCCCCGGTCGGGCACGGAACGGGCGAAGTAGGCGCGGTTCGCGCGCTCGAAGGCGAGGAGGGCCGGGGCGTGGTCGGCGCGCAGGCGCGTCAGGTTCAGGGGAAGGGGTCGGTGCGGCACAGGGGGACCGTACACGGCGTGGCGGTTCGCGGCCTCCGGATTCAGGCGGGCACGGACCGGGCGGCGGCGGGCGGGAGGAGGGAACGGCCCAACACCCCCTTGTCGGTGCGGGATCCACCGGGTAGACCCCTGCGTGACGATCATCCCCGATCGCTTCCGACGCACCCGGAGACACGCATGGGCACAGGCATACCGAGACCGCTCCTCCTCACCACCGCCGCCGTGGCGAGCGCACTCCTGCTCGCCCCCGTCGACGCCCTCGCCCGGCCGGGCCCGCCCGGGGGCGGCGGCGACGGCGTCCACCGGGAGCGGTCCGCCGGTCAGGGGCAGGCGGCGCGCACCCCGGCGAAGGCCGCCGCCCGGGCGCTCGACGCCGGCGCGCCCTCCGGGCCGCGGCGGGGCGGCGGGTACCCGCGCCGCACCCACCTCACGCCGCCCGCTGCGAACCCGGCCGACAAGTCCCTCAGGCTGGGTCTCACGCCGTACCACTCCATCGCCCCGAAGCTCAACGCCCTGCAGAAGCTGGGCGGCGACCGGGTGAGCGTCGAGGTGGCGGGGAAGTCCGCCGGCGGGCACCAGCTGTACCTGGTGACGGTCACCGCGCCGGAGAGCGAGCGCCAGGCCCGCGAGCAGGACCGGATGCGGGAGCTGATCGAGAACGCGCCGGCGGCCGCCGCCAAGGACCGGCGCGTCAAGGCCGCTTACAAGGCGCCCGTGTTCATCAACAACAACATCCACGGCAACGAGTGGGAGGGCACGGACGCCGCCCTGAAGCTCGTCGAGGACCTGGCGAAGGCGAAGGACCGCAAGACCGCCGAACTGCTGGCCAGGACCCGTGTCTACGTCAACGTCACGGCCAATCCCGACGGGCGGATCGCCGGCACCCGCGCCAACGCCAACGGCTTCGACCTCAACCGGGACTTCATCACCGCCACCCAGCCCGAGGCGCGCGCGATCCGGCGCATCGCCATCGACAAGCAGCCGGCCGTGATGATCGACCTGCACGGGTACGTCAACGGCACGCTCATCGAGCCGACGACCCCGCCGCACGGCGAGAA
The DNA here is from genome assembly GCF_014650755.1 of Streptomyces chryseus. GTDB lineage: Bacteria > Actinomycetota > Actinomycetes > Streptomycetales > Streptomycetaceae > Streptomyces > Streptomyces chryseus. Next base: position 744,616 of record NZ_BMVO01000001.1, read on the forward strand.
CTACGAGTACGACCTCTTCCTCAAGAACTCCTACGCCAACGCGCTCGGCATGGAGCGGGCCGTCAACGGCCTCGGCTACACGGCGGCGAAGGACGGCGTCGAGCCGGCCGTCATCCCCTTCCGGGACCAGGAGGAGGGCTGGGATGACTGGCCGCCGATCTTCACGCCGCAGTACATGCCGTTCCAGGGCGCGGTCGCGGCGCACACCATCGAGTTCCCGATGCAGGTCAACAACCGGGCGTACGACACCCTGCCGGTCGCCGAGCTGCGCCGCAGGGCCGCCATCAACACGGACATAGCGGGCGCGGCGATGCGCGCGACCCTCGACTACACGGCCGAGAAGCGGTCGTCGGTCGTCGCCGACCAGATCGAGACGTTCCGGCGCGGCGCGGCGGGCGCCGCGCAGGTACCGGTGTCGTCGGAGACCGTCCCGGGCGTGCCCGGCATCGGCCCCGAGGACGTCTACACGACGGACTTCCCCCGGGCGTACGTCGTCCCGGCGGGCCGGAGTCAGCGCTCCGCGACGGCGGCGGCCCGGCTGGTCGGCCACCTCGTCGCCAACGACGTGCGCGTCGAGCGGGCGCGCCGGGACTTCCGGCTCGGCGGGCGGTCGTACGCGGCGGGTTCGTACGTCGTCGACATGCGCCAGCCCAAACGCGGCCTGGCGAACGTGATGCTGGCCGCGGGCCGGGACATCAGCGCGGACGTCTCGACGATGTACGACATCTCCGGCTGGAGCCTCGGCCTGCTGTGGGGCGCGAGCGTGGACACGGTGCGTACGGCCGGGCCCGGCGGGCTCGACGTGCCCGGCCGTACGGTCCGTGCCGCGTCGCCCACCGGGTACGTCGCTCCGCGCGGCGCCCTGCGGCTGCGGCTCGACGACCCCGGGGAGCTGGCGGCGCTCAACTCCCTGCTCCGGGACGGCGTCCAGGTGCGGCGTACGGCCGACGGCAGCGCGCTGGTGCCCGCCTCGGCCCGTAAGAAGGCCGCCGCGCTCGCCGGGCGGTACGGCGTCGCGTTCCGCGCCACCAAGGCCGAGGGCGTGGCCCCGCTGCACCGGGCACGGGTCGCGGCGGCGGTCGCGCCGGGCGAGCTCTTCGCGCTGCGGGAGATGGGCTTCGACGTGACCCCCGTCTCGACGGACGTGCTCAACGCCGGGTTCGACTGGTCGGGGGCGGACGTGCTGTTCGTGTCGGGCGGGCTGGAGTACGGGAAGCTCGGCGCGGCGGCGCGCGGCGCGCTCGACGCGTTCCTCGCCGGGGGCGGCGGCTTGGTCGGCCGCGGCGCGGCGGGGGCGGCGCTCAACGCGGACGCGGGGCTGCTGGCGGCGAAGCCGGTCGAGGGCAACGGGGACGCCAACGGCGTCGTGCGGGTCGTCAACGCGGGCGGCCCCGTGACGGGCGGCGCTCCGCAGCACACCTTCGTCTACTCGCCGCTGTGGTTCACCGACCTCGGCCCGGGCGTGCGCGTGGAGCAGACGTACGGCGCCGGGAATCCGCTCGTGTCCGGCCACTGGCGGCCGGCGTCCGACGGCGCCGGCGGACCGCGGGACGCGGCGGGCCGGGCGGCTGTCGTCAGCGGTACGTCGGCCGAGGGCGCGAAGGTCGTGCTGTTCGGCACGGAGCCGCTGTTCCGCGCGCACCCGAAGGGCGCCTACGCGCAGGTCGGGCGGGCGTTGCTGCACTCGGCGGGCTGACCGGGCGACGGCGAAGGGCCGCACCCCGTTGCCGGGGTGCGGCCCTTCGCGTCGTGCGGGCGGACGTCAGACGACGGCCAGGTCGACCTTGATGTTGCCGCGGGTCGCGTTCGAGTAGGGGCACACCTGGTGCGCCTTCTCCAGCAGATCCAGCGCGGTGGCCTCGTCCACGTTCGGGATGTGGGCGGAGAGCGCGACCTCGAGGCCGAAGCCGCCGTTGCCGTTCGAGCCGATGCCGACCTTCGCGGTCACGGTCGAGCCGGAGATGTCCACGTTCTCCTTGCGCGCGACGACACCCAGCGCACCCTGGAAGCATGCGCTGTAACCGGCGGCGAACAGCTGCTCCGGGTTGGTGCCGGCGCCACTGCCGCCCATCTCCTTCGGCGGGTTGACGACGACGTCCAGCTTGCCGTCGTCCGACGCGACGCGGCCGTCACGGCCGTTCTCGGCGGTGGCGACAGCGGTGTACTTCACGTCTATGTCGAGAATGGTCATGCTGAAGCATTCCTCCTGCTGTGTACGCCGCGACTCGCGCCCACGACCGCGGCGGCTGGGGGTGAGCTTATCGGGTGAGCGAAACGATCATCTTGCCGGTGTTCTCGCCGCGGAGCAGACCGACGAACGCGTCGTAGCCGTTCTCGATGCCCTCGACGACCGTCTCGCTGTACTTCAGCTCGCCGGAGCGGATCCAGGCCGAGACCTCCTCGACGAACTGCGACTGGAGCGCCGCGTGGTCGCTGACCAGCAGCCCCTGGAGCCGCAGCCGCTTGCCGATGATCAGCGCCATGTTGCGCGGGCCCGGCGTGGACTCCGTGTTGTTGTACTGCGCGATCATGCCGCAGATGGCCGCCCGGCCGTGCACGTTCAGCGAGCCGATGGCCGCTTCGAGGTGGTCGCCGCCGACGTTGTCGAAGTAGACGTCGATGCCGTCGGGCGCGGCCGCGCGCAGCTGCTCCGCGACGGGGCCGTTCTTGTAGTTGAACGCGGCGTCGAAGCCGAGGTCCTCGATCAGGTGCTTGACCTTCTCGTCGGAGCCCGCCGAGCCGATGACGCGCGAGGCGCCCCGCAGCTTCGCCAGCTGGCCGACCTGGCTGCCGACGGCTCCGGCCGCGCCCGACACGAAGACGGCGTCGCCCTCCTTGAAGGAGGCGACCTCGAAGAGGCCCGCGTAGGCGGTGAGGCCCGGCATGCCCAGGGCGCCCAGGTAGGCGGAGAGCGGGGCGAGCGAGGCGTCGACCTTGGTCGCGTACTTCGCGGGAACCTCGGCGTACTCGCGCCAGCCGAGCCCGTGCAGCACGTGGTCGCCCACGGCGAAGCGCTCGTCCGCGGAGGCGATGACCTCGCCGACCGCGCCGCCGTCCATCGGCTGGTCGAGCTTGAACGGCGGGACGTACGACTTCACGTCGTTCATCCGCCCGCGCATGTAGGGGTCGACCGAGAAGTGGAGGTTGCGGACCAGGACGCGGCCCTCGCCGGGCTCCGTCACCGGGGCTTCGCGCAGCGCGAAGTCCTCGGGCTTGGGCCAGCCGTGCGGGCGGGCGACGAGGTGCCAGGAGCGGCCGGTCGTGGGCAGTGCGGTCATGCGGTGCGACCTCCTTGAGAAAGCTGACAAGCTGCGAAACCGTAAAGCTTCACATACTGAAACAACCATGCGCCTGGATATTTAAGCTTGTCAAGTAAATCGGTACGATGGCCACCATGGCCCCCCGCACAGATCCCCTGACCCTCGAAGTCGTCGAGCTCATCGGCGAGGTCGTCTCCCGCTACCACGCGGAGTACGACGAGGCGGCGGCGCAGCACGCGCTCACCGGCGCCCAGGCGCGCGTACTGGGTCTGCTCTCCGTCGAGGCGACGCCCATGCGGCGTATCGCGAGGAGATTGAAGTGCGAGCCGTCGAACATCACCGGGATCGTCGACCGGCTGGAGGCGCGCGGCCTCGTCGAGCGGCGGCCCGACCCGGCGGACCGGCGCGTCAAGCTCGCCGCCGCCACCGAGGAGGGGCGGCGCACCGCGGCGAAGCTGCGCGCGTCCCTGGACTTCGCGCGGGAGCCGCTCGGTGAGCTGTCCGAGGACGAGCGCACCGCACTGCGCGACCTGCTGAAGCGGATGCTCGGGAACTGACCGCCCCCGGGGCGCCGCCCCTCAGGCGCACCACCACAGGAACCGGTCGCACGTCCTGGTCGGCATGGGCTCCGGGGTCGGCTGCGGAGCCGGCCCGGGGTCCTGCGACGCCGCGGGCGGCGGGGGCGGGGGCTGCTCCTCGGGCGGCGCGGGCGCGGACGACGGCTGGCCGCCGGGCTCCTCGGGCGCGTCGCCGGGCGACGACTGCGGGTCGGAGGCGGTGGCGTCCGCGCTGCCCGTGGCACTCGCCGAGGCGGACTTCGAGGGCTTGGCGGACGGCGATCCGCTGTCCGAGGCCGAGGCCGAGGCGGAAGCGGACGCGGGGCTCCCGGACGCCGACGGGTCGGCTTCCGCGCCCGCGCCGGCGCCGGCGCCCGCGTCGCCGGTCGCGGCCGTCTCGCCCGGTACGCCCTCGCTCTCCGTGGTGCCTTCGCCCTCGTCCTCGCCGTGCACGGCGCGGGAGATCCAGCCCTCGCCCCCGGACTCCGTGGCGAGCTCCGCCAGGCTCAGCGCCCCGCCGGCCAGGACCAGCCCCATCCCCACGAGGGCCAGCTTGCGACCCCGGCGCCGGTGCGCCCTGCGGCCACCGCGGGCCCGCTTCGTACGCCGGGCGGCGCGGCCGGGACCGGCGGGGCCGGAGGCGGCGTCTTCCTCGGCTTCCTCGGGCGCGTCGTCGTCGTACGGCCCGGTGTCCTCGTACGGCTCGGCGCGCTCGTACGGCTCGGCGTCGCCGTACGGCCCGGCGGCCGCCGCGTGACCGCCGGTGCTGTCCTGCGCATGGTGGACGTCGTAGCCGTGCGGGCCGGGGGCGGCGGGCGCGGCGTGGCTCGCGGGAGCGGCGTGGCCGAGGTCACCGACGGGGGCTCCGCATCCGGCGCAGGCCAGAGCGCCGTTGAGGTGCCTGCGGCAGGAGTAGCAGTAGTCCATGGCGCCCGCAGGTTATGCGTCACAGGGTCAACATCGGGAGCCGAAGGTGTGAGGATCCTGTGTGGAAGCCCCCGTTCCGCGGCGTGTCACAGGGGCGGGGCAGGATGGACGTATGCATACGGGCACGCATCGCTTCGGGCCGCTCGACTTCCAGCTGGTGCTGCTGCGCCGGATGGCCGACCACCAGCCGGACCTGGTGGAGGACGCCCGCCGCGAGCTCGGCGTCACGCTCGCGGACATGCGCGAGGCCAACCGCCGCTGGCAGGCGATGGTCCGCTCGCCGCGTGCGCGCGGCTCCGCGGCGCGCTACCGCTCGGTGCTCGGGCCGCCCGAGACGTCCGCACGCCGCCGGATCGGCGACCTGGAGTGCGACGCCCTGGCCTGGCCGGTGCCGCTCTGGCCCGGCCTGCGCTTCGAGGTGCTGACCGCCCCGGGCGGCGCCGTGTGGAACGAATGGCTGGTCCGCGCCCCCGGCGCGCCCGGCCCCGAGCTGCGCGCGGCGGGCGATCTGCGCCCCTGGTCGTGCACCGTCGACGAGGTGGCCCGCGCCTTCCCGCCGGCTCGCCCGATGGAGGGAACGGCGCCCACCCGGTGGCGGCTCGGGCTGACGCTGCCCGACGGCAGGCCCTGCGTCGCGGAGTTCACCTGGGGGCTGCTGACGCGTGTGGGCTTCCCCGACGGCGCATGACATCGACCGCCCCGCTGGTCACGGCCACCGCCGCCCCCACCGGCGCGCGCGGTCCGCTCCTGGCAGGGCGTCAGCTCGTTCGCCCGACCGGCTCACCCAGCGCGCGCACGGCCCCCGGCCCCCGCACGATGCGAAGCAGGACCGGCATCCGCCGGTCCGTCAGCGCTCTCGGGAGACCCTGCCGTGACCGTCAGTCTTGAGCAGTTGCGCCGTTGCCATATCGCCGTCGATCTCGGGGCCGCCAGGACCCGGGTTTTCGTGAAGGGTGTCGGGCTCGTCGTCGACGAGCCGAGTGTGGCCGCCGTGAACACCCGCACCGGCGCGCTCATCGCCGTGGGTGCCTTCGCCGAACAGATGACGGGCCGTACGCCCGACTACATCCGCGTCGTACGCCCCGTCTCCGGCGGCACCGTCGTCGACATCGAGATGGCCCAGCGCATGCTGCGCCACCTCATCGGGGAGAAGCTCCGGCGCCAGCTCCGCCGCAAGCCCCGGCTGCGCGCCGCCGCGTGCACCCCGCACGACAGCGACCCGCTCGCCCGGCGCGCGGCCGTCGAGACGCTCACCGGACTCGGCGCGCGCCGCGTCGAGCTCGTCGACACCCTCATCGCCGCGGCCGTCGGCTGCGGTCTGCCCGTCGAACAGCCCTCGGCCACCATGATCATGGTGTGCGGTGCGGCGGCCACCCAGATCGCGGTGCTGTCGCTCGGCTCGATCGTCACCGCCGAGCGGATCCCGATCGGCGGCAACGCCATCGACCACGCGGTGATCCAGCACCTGCGCCAGGAGCACGAACTGATGCTGCCGAGCCAGTCCGTACGCCCCCTCCAGCTGGCGCTGCGGGGCAACGGACTGACGGCGGAGGGCCCCGCGTCCACCGAGATCCACGGCCGGGACGTGGCCACCGGCCTCGCCCGCTCCGTGCACGTCGACACCGCCGCCGTGCGCCAGGCCATCCACACCCCGCTCACCGCCGTGCTCGACGGCATCGGGAAGGTGCTGCGCGACTGCCCGCCCGACCTGGTCGCCGACCTGGCCGACCGCGGCATCATGATGGTCGGCGGCAGCGCGCTGCTTCCGGGCCTCGACCAGATGCTCCGCGACGCCACGGGCATGCCGGTACACATCGCGGAGCGGCCCGACGTCTGCTCGGTGCTCGGGCTCGGGGCGATGCTGGAGGGCAAGGTCCAGCCGATGAGCCTCGAACCGGTCAGCGGTTCGGCCTGAGCGGCGCGGCGCGCGTACGGGCGGCGGCGTGAACCGGGAGACCGGCGCGGGCGCGGCGCCCCGGCTGCCGGCGCTGCTGGAGGCGCTGCTGAGCGTCGGCTCCGACCTCGATCTGCGCGCCACCCTCCAGCACATCGTGGACACCGCCACCGACCTGGCCGGGGCACGGTACGGCGCGCTCGGTGTGATCGATCCCGAGCGCGGCGGCGTCAGCGAGCTGTTCACCTCGGGCGTCGACGAGGAGGCGCGCGAACGCGTCGGCCGGCTGCCCGACGGCAGCACCGGACTGATCGGCCACCTCGTCCGGGAGCCGCGGCCGCTGCTCGTCGCCGACATGGCGTCCGACATACGGGCCGCCGGACTGCCGCCCGGCCACCCCGTCATGAAGTCCTTCGTCGGCGTCCCGATCCGGGTCCGTGCCGAGGTCTTCGGCAACCTCTACCTGACCGAGAAGCGGGGGGCCGCCGGGGCGTCCGGATTCACCACGGACGACCTGGCGCTGCTGCGGGTGCTCGCCTCGCAGGCGGGCATCGCGATCGGCAACGCGCGGCTGTACGAGACGGTCCGGCGCCGGGAGCGCTGGATCGAGGGCGCCGCCGCCTGCACCACGGCGCTGCTGGCCGGCGAGAGCGCCGAGGACGCGCTGACGACCGTCGCCGAGCAGGCCCGCATCCTCGCCGACGCCTCGGCGGGCGTGGTTCTCCAGCCCACGCCGGAGGGCGGCATGGAGATCGTCGCCGCTTCCACCCACGGCGACCCCGCCGACCTGATCGGCACCGTCATCGAGCCCGGCAGTCCGGTACTGGAGCAACTCCTCGGCGGGGAACCGGTGTTCATCGAGGACTCGGCGAGCGACGAACGGATGACGACGCGGGTGCGGGCCCGGTTCGGGCCCAGCATGATGCTGCCGCTGCAGAGCGGAGGCAAGCTGATCGGCACGCTGGCCCTGCCGAGGCGGCGCGGCGGCCCCGCGTACTCGGCGGCCGAGCGGCTGCTCGCCTCGCAGTTCGCCTCGCAGGCGGCGCTGGCGCTCGTCATGGCGGACAGCAGGCACGACCGGGAGCGGCTCGCGGTGTTCGAGGACCGCGACCGGATCGCGCGTGACCTGCACGACCTGGTCGTACAGCGGCTGTTCGCCACCGAGATGATGCTGGAGTCCACCCGTCGGCGGGCCTCCGGCGCGGCCGGCCTGGACCAGCTGCTCGGCGCGGCGGTGGACGAGCTGGACTCCACCGTCCAGGAGGTACGGACCACGATCTTCGCGCTGCAGCAGCCTCCGGCGGACGCGCCCGCCACCTTCCGGGGCCGCGTCCTGCGCGAGACGGCCGGCGCGGCCGCGCTGCTCGGGTTCCAGCCGTCCGTGCGCTTCACGGGCGCGGTGGACGCACTGATTCCGCAGCCGGCGGCCCAGCGGCTCCTGGCCGAGCTGCGCGGCGCGTTGGCGGCGGCGCACCGGCGGGCTGGGGTCACGCGGGTGCGGGTGGAGATCGACGCGAAGGCGAAGGCGGCGGACGGGCGGGAGGCCGTACGCCTGACGGTGACGGACGACGGGCCCGCGGAGCCGGGCCGCCCCGGCACGACGTTCACGTGGGAGACCCCCCTCTGACCCGCCGGCCCCTCGCGGCCCGGATCCCGCTCCACCACGCCCCCTGCCCGCACCGGGTCGGGGGCGGCTCCATGCCCTCCGACGCCCCCGGCCGCCCGGTCCTCCCGTACGACGCACACCCGGGCGCCGGGCTGCGTCGGGGGCGCCCCGCGGACCTCGCCCGGCCCGGCGTCGCCGAGGGCGGCTGCCGCTGCCGTGCCGGCGTATCCCGATCGCCCGCGTGCCGCCGGTGCCACCATCCGGGTCCCCACGCGCCGCCGGACCGCCGCCACCCGGGCCGGCACCGCTGCCCGGAAACGGGAAAGGCCCCCACATCGGTGGGGGCCTACGGAAGCTCCGGAGAAGAAACGTTTCTTCTGCTGGAGCTTGAGTGGGGCGGGTGGGACTCGAACCCACGGCCGACGGATTATGAGTCCGCTGCTCTAACCGGCTGAGCTACCGCCCCTAACGGCGCGTCGCGCACATGTGTGCGCGCCGTCTGCCGCAGCATAGCCGCTCATACGATCTCCTGCCTCGGGTGGTCGGCTACGCATGCCCATGAGGACTGCGCTGCCGCCCGCGCGGTTGCGGGAGATATGAAAAAGGACCCCTGAGGGGCCCTTTTCCTTACCGCTCCCCCGACTGGACTCGAACCAGTAACCCTCCGGTTAACAGCCGAATGCTCTGCCAATTGAGCTACAGGGGATCGCGCTCCCCCGACTGGACTCGAACCAGTAACCTGCCGGTTAACAGCCGGCTGCTCTGCCAATTGAGCTACAGGGGATTGCTGCGTTGCACCGAACGTACCCACCGGATGGCGTCCCGGGGGGCGTGTGCTCGCTGCGACACATACATTAGCGCAAGCAGGGGGGTGCTCCGCCAATCGGTATCGCCCTGACTGATCACGGGCGCCCCGGGGTAGGCGGCCAGCACAGCCCCGCGGTCCGAAACTCCCCCCGGCACCAGGGGACCGCCGACGCAAGAGAAGGGTGACAGCCATGCGCTACCGGCTCACATTCATCGCCGGACTGGCCCTCGGGTACGTGCTCGGGACGCGTGCCGGACGTGAGCGTTACGAGCAGCTGAAGAAGTCCGCACGCCAGGTCGCCCAGAACCCCGCCGTGCGCAACGCCACCGAGTCCGCCACCCACAACGGCCGCGACTTCGCGGAGAAGGCGTTCCACACCGTCAGCGACAAGGTCGGCGACCGGATGCCCGGCTCGGTGACCGAGCGCGTGCGCTCCCTGCGCGAGCGCGGCCAGGGCGGCGAGGCCGACGACTGGGGTACGACCAACACCTAGGACCCCGGCAGCCGGGCGGAAGCCGGGCCGGCCACCCGTGGCGGGCTCGGCGCGTTCCCGTTGCCGCATGCGGCAGAATCTGGGGCATGGGGATAGTTGCCGGCTTGGACAGTTCGTCTGGTTCTACCCGCATCGTCGTGTGCGATGCGGATACGGGTGCCGTGCTGCGGCAGGGGTACGCCCCGCACCCCGTGGAGGCGAAGTCTCCGGAGGCCGATCCACAGGTGTGGCTGCTGTCCCTGGGCGAGGCCGCCGCGGGCGGTCTGCTCGAAGGCGTGCAGGCCATCGGCGTGTCGGCGCAGCAGCACGGCCTGATCCCGCTCGACGCCCAGGGCTCGCCGGTACGTCCGGCGCTGCTCGGCAATGACAAGCGGGCCCAGGTCGCGGCGGCCGATCTGGTCGACGCGCTCGGCGGGCGGCAGGCCTGGGCCGAGGCCGTCGGGTCCGTGCCGCAGGCTCCGCAGCCGGTGGCGAAGCTCCGCTGGCTGGCGCGCAACGAGCCGGAGTCGGCGCAGCGCACCGCCGCCCTGATGCAGCCGCACGACTGGCTGGTGTGGCAGCTGCTCGGCCGCCCGGCACGCAGGACCACCGACCGGGGCGCGGCGTCGGGGACGGGTTATTGGTCCGCCGTGACCGGCTCCTACCGGCCCGACCTGGTCGAGCTGGCGCTGGGGCACCACGCGGCGCTGCCCGAGGTGCTCGGCCCCTGGGAGGCCGCCGGGACCACCCCCGAGGGCCTGTTGATCTCCGCCGGGACCGGCGAGACCATGGCCGCCGCCTTCGGGCTGGGCGTGGGGGTCGGCGACGCCGTGGTGTCGCTGGGGGCCTCGGGTTCCGTGATGGCCGTGCACCACGAGGGGCTGGCCGATTCGAGCGGGCTGATCACGTCGTTCGCCGACGCCACCGGCATGCATCTGCCGGTCGTGCACACGCTCAACGCCGTACGGGCGCTGCGCGGCACGGCGGATCTGCTGGGGACCGATCTCGACGGACTCTCGGACCTGGCGCTCAAGTCGTCGCCCGGCGCGTACGGGCTCGTGCTGCTGCCGTACCTCGAAGGGGAGCGTACGCCGCAACTTCCCCACACCGCCGGTACGTTGAGCGGGCTGCGGCGCGATTCGATGAAGCCGGAGCACCTGGCGCGGGCGGCCTTCGAGGGCATGCTGTGCTCGCTGGCCGACGCCATGGACGTGCTGCGGGCCCGGGGTGTGCAGGTGCGGCGGGTGTTCCTGCTGGGCGCGGCGGCCGAGCTGCCCGCCGTGCAGGCGGCGGCGCCCCCGATCTTCGGTACGCAGGTGGTCGTGCCGCAGCCGGCCGAGTACGCGGCGCTGGGCGCGGCCCGGCAGGCGGCCTGGGCGCTGGGCGTGTCGCAGGGCACGCTGGCCCCGCACACCCCGCCGGCCTGGCAGGGCGCCGCGGCGCAGGTGCTCGAGCCGGGTGACGAGCTGGCGGTGGGCCAGGCGGTGCGCCAGCAGTACGGCGCGACACGGGACCAGATCCACCCGGGAGCGTTCGGCGGGGCGTGAGCGGCGCCGGGGCCGGGACTTGACCCGGCGATGGGTCAATCCCTTGGAATTACCGGGGCCCGGTGTCGGAGGATGGGACGCACTCCGATCTTGCCGACACCGAGAGACTCCGCGTGCTCATAAGACTCCTGCGGGCCCACCTCCGCCCGTACAAGAAACCCATCGTCCTGCTGGTCCTGCTGCAGCTGCTCCAGACCTCCGCCACCCTCTACCTGCCCACGCTCAACGCGGACATCATTGACAACGGTGTCGTGGCCGGGGACACGGGCTACATCCTGGAGTTCGGCGGCGTCATGATCGCCGTCAGCGTCGTGCAGGTGGTGTGCAACATCGGCGCCGTGTACTACGGCGCGCGGACCGCCGCCGCGCTCGGCAGGGACGTGCGGGCGGCCGTCTTCGACCGGGTGCAGAGCTTCTCGGCGCGGGAGGTCGGGCACTTCGGGGCTCCCTCGCTGATCACGCGGACGACCAACGACGTCCAGCAGGTGCAGATGCTGGTGCTCATGGGGTTCACCCTGATGGTGTCGGCGCCGATCATGTGCGTCGGCGGCATCGTCATGGCGCTCGGCCAGGACGTGCCGCTGTCGGGTGTGCTGCTGGCGGTCGTACCGGTGCTCGGGATCTCGGTGGGCCTGATCGTGCGGCGCATGCGGCCGCTGTTCCGCACGATGCAGGAGCGGCTCGACACCGTGAACCAGGTCCTGCGCGAGCAGATCACCGGCAATCGCGTGATCAGGGCCTTCGTACGGGACGCGTACGAGAAGGGCCGCTTCCGGGAGGCGAACACCGCGCTGACGGACGTGTCGCTGTCCTCGGGGCGGCTGATGGCGCTGATGTTCCCGATCGTCATGACGGTCGTGAACGTCTCCAGCGTCGCGGTGGTCTGGTTCGGCGCGCACCGCATCGACAGCGGCGCCATGGAGATCGGGGCGCTGACCGCCTTCCTCGCGTACCTGATGCAGATCGTGATGGCCGTGATGATGGCCACCTTCATGTTCATGATGGTGCCGCGCGCCGAGGTGTGCGCCGAGCGCATCGAGGAGGTCCTGGACACGGCGTCCAGCGTCGTACCTCCCGACGAGCCGGTACGGGAACTGCGGCGGCGCGGGGAACTGGAGCTGCGCGGGGCGGAGTTCCGCTATCCGGGCGCTGAGGAGCCGGTGATCCGGGACGTCGACCTGGTGGCGCGTCCGGGCGAGACGACGGCGATCATCGGGTCGACGGGCAGCGGGAAGTCGACGCTGCTCGGGCTCGTGCCGAGGCTGTTCGACGCGACGGCCGGGCAGGTGCTGGTGGACGGGGCCGACGTACGGACCATCGATCCGGTGCTGATGGCGAGGACCGTCTCGCTGGTTCCGCAGAAGCCCTATCTCTTCTCCGGGACGGTCGCGACGAATCTGCGGTACGGGAAGCCGGACGCCACGGACGAGGAGCTGTGGCACGCCCTGGAGGTCGCCCAGGCACGGGAGTTCGTGGAGCGGCTCGACGGCGGGCTGAACGCCCCGGTCGCGCAGGGCGGCACGAACGTCTCGGGCGGGCAGCGCCAGCGGCTCGCGATCGCGCGGACGCTGGTCCGGCGGCCGGAGATCTACCTCTTCGACGACTCCTTCTCCGCGCTCGACTACACGACCGACGCGGCGCTGCGGGCCGCGCTGGGGCGGGAGACGGCCGACGCGACGGTGGTGATCGTCGCCCAGCGGGTGTCGACGATCCGCGACGCCGACCGGATCGTGGTCCTGGACGAGGGCCGGGTGGTCGGCACGGGACGCCATCACGAGCTGATGGAGGACAACGCGACGTACCGGGAGATCGTGCTCTCCCAGCTGACGGAGGCTGAGGCGGCATGAGCGGGCCCGGTGGACGCATGATGGCCGGCGGAGCGCCGGCCGAGCGGTCGATGGACTTCAAGGGCTCGGGGAAGCGGCTGATGCGGCGGTTCGCTCCCGAGCGGGTGACGCTGTGGTGGATGCTCGCGGCGTGCGTGCTCAGCGTCGCGCTCTCCGTGGTCGGGCCGATGATCCTTGGGCGGGCGACCGACCTGGTCTTCGCCGGGGTCGTCGGCCGGCAGGCGCGGGACGGTGGCAGCAAGGCGCAGGTCCTGGACGGGCTGCGGGAGAAGGGCGACGACGGGCTCGCCGACATGCTCTCCGGGGTGGGCTTCACTCCGGGGCAGGGCATCGACTTCGGGGCGGTCGGCGACGTCCTGCTGATCGCGCTCGCGGTCTACGTGGGCGCGGGGCTGCTGATGCTGGTGGCGACGCGGCTGTCGATCCGGGTCATCAACCGGACCGTGTTCCGCATGCGTGAGGACGTGCAGGCGAAGCTTTCGCGGCTGCCGCTGCGGTACTTCGACCAGCAGAAGCGCGGCGAGGTGCTCAGCCGGGCCACGAACGACATCGACAACATCTCGCAGACCATGCAGCAGACGATGGGCCAGCTCATCAACTCCCTGCTGACCATCGTGGGCGTGCTGGCGATGATGTTCTGGGTGTCGCCGCTGCTGGCCCTGGTGGCGCTGGTGACCGTACCGCTGTCGGTCGTGGTGGCGGCGAAGGTCGGCAAGCGGTCGCAGCCGCAGTTCGTGCGGCAGTGGAAGACCACGGGCAAGCTGAACGCGCACATCGAGGAGATGTACTCCGGTCACGCGCTGGTGAAGGTCTTCGGGCGGCAGGACGAGTCGGCGGCGGCCTTCCGGGAGCAGAACGACGCGCTGTACGAGGCCGGGTTCAGGGCGCAGTTCAACAGCGGGATCATGCAGCCGCTGATGTTCTTCCTGAGCAACATCAACTACGTGCTGGTGGCGGTGGTGGGCGGGCTGCGGGTCGCGTCCGGCTCGCTGTCGATCGGTGACGTGCAGGCGTTCATCCAGTACTCGCGGCAGTTCTCGATGCCGCTGACACAGGTCGCCTCGATGGCGAACCTCGTGCAGTCGGGGGTCGCCTCGGCCGAGCGGATCTTCGAGCTGCTCGACGCCGAGGAGCAGGAGCCGGACGCGGCGGACGCGCGGTGTTCCCCGCTCGCACCGTCCGAAGCGCGGGGGCGGGTGGTCCTCGAGAAGGTGTCCTTCCGGTACGAGCCGGACACGCCGCTCATCGAGGACCTGTCGCTCACGGTCGAGCCGGGGCAGACGGTCGCGATCGTCGGGCCGACGGGCGCGGGCAAGACGACGCTGGTGAACCTGCTGATGCGGTTCTACGAGGTGACGGGCGGCCGGATCCTGCTGGACGGCGTCGACGTCGCCACGGTGGCCCGCGACGCGCTGCGGTCGGGCATCGGCATGGTGCTCCAGGACACCTGGCTGTTCGGCGGCACCATCGCCGACAACATCGCGTACGGCGCTTCGCGCGAGGTGACCCGGGAGGAGATCGAGGAGGCGGCGCGGGCCGCGCACGCCGACCGGTTCGTCCGCACCCTGCCCGACGGGTACGACACGGTCATCGACGACGAGGGGGCCGGCGTCAGCGCGGGCGAGAAGCAGCTCGTCACGATCGCCCGGGCGTTCCTCTCCGATCCGGTGATCCTGGTGCTCGACGAGGCGACGAGCTCGGTCGACACCCGTACGGAGGTGCTGATCCAGAAGGCGATGGCGCGCCTGGCCCACGGCCGTACGAGCTTCGTGATCGCGCACCGGCTGTCCACGATCCGGGACGCCGATGTGATCTTGGTGATGGAGAATGGGGCCATCGTCGAACAGGGGACGCATGACGGGCTGTTGACGTCCGGGGGCGCGTACGCGCGTCTGTACGCGGCGCAGTTCGCTCAGGCGGTCGCGGAAGTGGACTGAATATGACCATGGAAGAAGAGAACGCGGCCAAGAAGGCGCCGCAGGACACCGAGGACACCGGCGAGGGGACGGCGGACGCGAAGGCGCCCGTCTCGGGCATCGCGCTCGGGCTGTCGCTCGGGATGACGTTCGGGGTGGCCTTCGGGACGCTGCTGCTCGACAACGTGGGCACCGGGATCGCGTGCGGCATGTGCGTGGGCGTGGGGATCGGGGCCACGATCGACGCGCGCAGGAAGGACAGGGGCGAAACGGCCGCGCGGGCGGCGGACGGCTCCTGACGGGAGCCGGCGTACGGGAGAGGACGGCCGTCCGGGCCCTGGTGGCCGGGCGGCCGTCGTCATGTTGGCTGGTCGGGCGGTCCGTCGGGCAGCCGGTCGGGCGGTCAGTCCAGGTAGCCGCGGAGCTGGTCGGCGAAGGCGTGGTCGCGGAGTTTGCCGAGGGTCTTGGACTCGATCTGGCGGATGCGTTCGCGGGTCACGCCGAAGAGGCGGCCTATCTCCTCCAGGGTGCGGGGCCGGCCGTCCGCCAGGCCGTAGCGGAGCTGGACGACCTTGCGTTCGCGCTCGCCGAGGGTGGAGAGGACGGCCTCCAGGTGCTCGCGCAGGAGCAGGAAGGCCGCGGACTCCACGGGTGACGCCGCGTCGCCGTCCTCGATGAGGTCACCGAGCGCCACGTCGTCCTCCTCGCCCACGGGCGCGTGCAGCGACACCGGTTCCTGGGCCAGGCGCAGTACTTCGCCGACGCGCTCGGGGGTGAGTTCGAGGTGGGCCGCGACCTCCTCGGGGGTCGGCTCGTAGCCGCGCTCCTGGAGCATTCTGCGCTGGACGCGCACGACGCGGTTGATCAGCTCGACGACGTGCACCGGGACGCGGATGGTGCGGGCCTGGTCGGCCAGGGCGCGCGACATGGCCTGGCGGATCCACCAGGTCGCGTACGTCGAGAACTTGTAGCCCCGGGCGTAGTCGAACTTCTCCACGGCGCGGATGAGGCCGAGGTTGCCCTCCTGGACGAGGTCGAGCATGGTCAGGCCGCGGCCGACGTACCGCTTGGCGACGGACACGACAAGGCGCAGATTCGCCTCGATCAGGCGGCGTTTGGCCATGCGGCCCATGACCACCAGCCGGTCGAGGTCGACGGCGAGCCGGGAATCGAGGTCGGGGGTGCTGCTGAGCTTCTCCTCGGCGAACAGTCCGGCCTCGACCTTGCGGGCGAGGTCCACCTCCTCGGCGGCGGTGAGCAGCGGGATGCGGCCGATCTCGCGCAGGTACTGCCGGAAGAGGTCGGAGGACGGGCCCGAGGCGTCGGCCCGTGGGTTGCGGCGGCGCTCGGACGCGTCGGGCGTCTCGGGGGCGTCGGGCGGGTCCTCGACGAGGACGTCGGGCTCGGCGAGCTCTGCTTCCGCTTCCGCTTCCGCTTCTGCCTCTGCTTCCTCTTCTGTTGCCGCCTCTTCCGCTTCTGCCGCTGCCTCGGGTTCGGCCGCCGCTTCGGATTCGGTTCCGGATTCGCGCTCGGTCCCGGTTCCGGTTCCGGGGTGGAGTGCGCCCCGGTTCTGCGGAGGGACCTTCGCGACGACGTCGGTCGACGTCCGGGTCTGGGTCTGCACGGGGGCGACCTCCAGGGTGATCGCTGCCGGTTCGGGGGCGTGCGGCAGCGGGACGGGAGCGGCGACCGGGCCGCCGTCCGTCCCGTACGCGTCGAGCGGATCCGCGGGGACGCGAGGCCCACTCGGCGTGGGCCGGCCGCGCTCCGAGGACTCAGGCACCGCCCCCCAGTGTGGGGTACGACACATCACCGCTACGAGGGGCGTGCGGTGACTTTTTGAGTCCGGTCCGTTACCGGGAGGTGACGGTGGCTCCTGCCCCTCTCCGCCTCCTGGGTGGCTTCAGCCCCTCCCGTGTGCTGGGAAGGGGACCTCGGGCGGCCCTCCGGGCTCGTCAGAGCGCCGCAGCGCCGTGGTTGCGCAAGGACTGGGCGTACTGCTGGAGGACCCACAGCTCGTTCTGTACGGCGGCGAGTTGCTCCGGGTCGGCGTGCGGGCCGCCGAGGCGGGCCAGTGTGCCCTGGACGTCCAGGATCCGCCGGTCGACCGCCCGCAGCCGGACCCGGATCAGCTGCTCGCCGGCGTAGATCTCGTCGACTGTCTTGCGCATGATCGGCTCGACGGCGAGCTCCGTGACCAGCGCGCGCACCGTGTCGTTGGGCGCGGCCTCGCGGACCTGGGCCAGGTAGTCGGACGCGTTGCGCGCGCCCTGCTCGGCGCCGCCCGCCTCCTCGATGACCTGGCGCACGGCGGCGTACGGCGGGGCGGTGAACTCGTCGGCCCCGTAGGCGTCGAACGCGGGCGAGACCAGCTCGGGCCGCTGGAGGGCGAGCTTCAGCAGCTCCCGCTCGGTGCGGTGGGCGGGGCTGCGCAGGTTCAGCGCCGGGCCGCTGGGGGCGGCGGGGGCGGCGTCGTACGAGGGGGTGGGGCGGCGGTCCTGCGGCGCGGCGGGGCCCCGGCCGCCCCGGTCGCGCGCCCAGCGGGCCAGCTGGGCGACGCGCTTGACCACGAACTGGGTGTCGAGGATGCCGAGGATGCCCGCGAGCTGGACCGCCGACTCGTGCTGGATCGCGATGTTCTTGATGTTGGCGACGATCGGCGCGGCCTCGTCGAGCGCGGCGGCCCGCCCGGCCGGGGTCTCCAGGTTGTGCCGGGACACGACGTGGCGGATCGCGAACTCGAAGAGCGGCGTGCGGGTCTCGACCAGGGACGCCACCGCCGCGTCGCCCTTCGCCAGCCGCAGGTCGCAGGGGTCCATCCCGCCGGGCGTGATCGCGATGGACGTCTCGGCGGCGAACTTCTGGTCGTCCTCGAAGGCACGCAGCGCCGCCTTCTGCCCGGCCGCGTCGCCGTCGAAGGTGAAGACGACCTCGGCGGAGGCGTTGTCCATCAGGAGGCGTCGGAGGATCTTGATGTGGTCGCCGCCGAACGACGTGCCGCAGGTGGCGATCGCGGTGGTGACGCCGGCCAGGTGGCAGGCCATGACGTCGGTGTACCCCTCGACGACCACCGCCCTGCTGGTCTTGGCGATCTCCTTCTTGGCCAGGTCGATGCCGTACAGGACCTGGGACTTCTTGTAGATCG
This sequence comes from Streptomyces chryseus, assembly GCF_014650755.1. Lineage (GTDB taxonomy): Bacteria > Actinomycetota > Actinomycetes > Streptomycetales > Streptomycetaceae > Streptomyces > Streptomyces chryseus. The sequence continues at coordinate 762,595 of NZ_BMVO01000001.1, forward strand.
CCGTCTCGGGGGTGTTCAGGTACTTCGGGCCGTTGTCGTCGTCGCGCAGCTTGCGCGCGCCGAAGCCGACGACCTCGCCCGTGATGTCGCGGATCGGCCACATCAGCCGGCCGCGGAAGCGGTCGATGGGGCCGCGGCGGCCCTCCTGGGAGAGGCCGGAGAGGGTCAGCTCCTTGTCGGAGAAGCCCTTGCCGCGCAGGTAGCGGGTGAGGTGGTCCCAGCCGGCCGGGCTGTAGCCGACGCCGAAGTGCTCGGCGGCGCTCTGGTCGAAGCCGCGCTCGGCCAGGAACTTACGGCCGATCTCGGCTTCGGCGGAGTCGAGCTGCTCGACGTAGAACTGCGCGGCGGCCTTGTGCGCCTCGACCAGGCGGACCCGCTCGCCGCGCTGGTGCGTGGGGTTGTAGCCGCCTTCCTCGTACCGCAGGGTGATGCCCGCCAGAGCGGCGAGGCGCTCGACCGTCTCGGAGAAGGAGAGGTGGTCGATCTTCATCACGAAGGCGATCGTGTCGCCGCCTTCCTGGCAGCCGAAGCAGTGGAAGAGACCCTTGCTCGGGCTGACCTGGAAGGACGGGGACTTCTCGTCGTGGAAGGGGCACAGGCCCTTCAGGTTGCCGCCGCCGGCGCTGCGGAGCTGGAGGTACTCGGAAACGACGGCGTCGATCGGGACCGCGTCCCGGACCGCCTTCACGTCGTCATCGTTGATCCTGCCTGCCACGCGTGAAGTGTACGGCGGTGCTCGGACAGTCCTGTCGGTGCGGCTTCGCCGCCCGGCCGGGTCACGGCCGGGCCGCGGTCAGCCCAGCAGGGACTCCAGGGGCACGGACGGGTCGGCGAGGGCGTTCGGGTCGACCCCGGCGCCGGTGCGGATCAGTTCCTGGATGGGCTTGGTGACGTCCCACACATTGACGTTCATGCCGGCCAGGACCCGCCGGTCCTTCAGCCAGAAGGCGACGAACTCCCGGCGTCCCACATCCCCGCGGGCGATGACCTGGTCGTACGTGCCCGGGGGCGCCCAGCCGGAGTATTCGAGCCCGAGGTCGTACTGGTCGGAGAAGAAGTAGGGGACCCGGTCGTACGACACGTCCTGGCCCAGCATGGCGCGGGCGGCCGCCGGACCCCCGTTCAGGGCGTTGGCCCAGTGCTCGACGCGCAGCCGGGCACCGAGGCGCGGGTGGTGCGCCGCCGCGACGTCGCCGGCCGCGTGGATGTCGGGGTCCGAGGTGCGCAGGGAGGCGTCCACGGCGATGCCGCCGCCGTCCGAGCGGTCGACGAGGGTCAGGCCGGCTGCCTCGGCGAGCGCGGTGCGGGGGGCGGCTCCGATGGCGGCGAGCACGGCGTGGGCGGGGTGCTCCTCGCCGTCGTCGGTGCGCGCGGCGAGGACCATGCCGTCCTGGCCGGTGATCTCGGTGAGGCGGGCGCCGAAGTGGAAGCGGACGCCGTGCTCGCGGTGCACGTCGGTGAACAGCTGCCCCAGTTCGGGGCCGATGACCTGGTGGAGCGGTGTCGGCTCCTGCTCGACGACGGTCACCTCGGCGCCGTAACCACGCGCCGCCGCCGCGACCTCCAGGCCGATCCAGCCCGCACCGGCGATGACCAGGTGCCCGTTGTCGCGGCCGAGCGAGGCCAGGACGCCGCGCAGCCGCTCGGAGTGCGCGAGGCGGCGCAGGTGGTGGACGCCCGCGAGGCCGGTGCCGGGGATGTCGAGACGGCGTGGTTCCGCGCCGGTGGCGAGCAGCAGCTTGTCGTAGCGGACGGCGGTGCCGTCGCCGAGTCCGACCGTCTTCGTGGCGCGGTCGATGTGCACGACGGGCTGGCCGAGATGGAGCTCGATGTCGGCCTGTGCGTACCAGGCCGGTTCGTGGACGAAGACGCTGTCGCGTTCCTCCTTGCCGGTCAGGAACCCCTTGGACAGGGGCGGGCGTTCGTACGGATGCTCACGCTCGTCCCCGATGAGGATCACGCGTCCGGTGAAGCCCTCGCCGCGGAGGGTCTCGGCGGCCTTCGCCCCCGCCAGTCCCCCACCGACGATGACGAACGTCAGATCTGCGTCGACCACTTGGTGCCTCCTCTGTGCCTGCCCACACGCTACGCCGCCGTGTTCGAGCGTCCCGCACGGAGCGTGATGGGGGAAGAGGGGGTGTGCCGTGGGCGTGTCGTGGAGGTGGCCCGGAGGTGGCCGATGGGGAGGGTCGCGCGCCGCCGTGAGGGGACGTGCCGGCCGCGCGGGGCCCGGGCGTACGCCACCGGGGCATACGGGAGGTGGCCGCGGACGTCTCCCCCGTTGACAGCCCGCAGCCACCACGCGACAAGCGTCACGCCGATGTGGACACCGCGCGAGGCTTTCGTGCACAACGCAAAGGGAACGCACGATTCCGGCGCCTGATGCGTACGCTCGTACGAAGGTACGTACCGCCGTCGCACCGGCGTGCGGGCGGACGGACAGGCGGACAGGCGCGCGGGACACGGCGCGGCGTGGGGGGCGCATGCTACGCATCCACTTCACCACCGAGGATCTGAACCGGCTGCGGGTGGCCGCGCGGCCCGACCCGCTGTGGGAGATCGTGAACAGCCTCCACCTGCTCCAGAACCGGCAGGGGGCGCTGGTGTTCGATCCCTGGCGGCGCGAGGTCCGGCAGGCGGTCGCCCGCGCGGGGCTCACCCGCACGGTGGCCTCGCTGCACCGGCTGTACCCGTGCGCGGCGTACCTGCCCGACTTCCTGACACCGGGCCGGGGCATCCCGGACCTGGAGACCGGCCTCGACCAGGTGCTGTCCACCCCCGCCACGCGGATGAGCGCGGAACTCGGGCGGCTGTTCGCCGACGGTCCCGTGCCGCCGGTCGCCCGGCGGCTCGCGGAGGGGGACGTGGAGACGCTGGAGCGGCTGGCCGATTCGCTGCGGCGGTACTACGCGGTGGCGGTCGAGCCGTACCGGGACGTGATCGTGTCGGCGGTGGACGCCGACCGTCCGGTGCGGGCGGAGGCGGCGCTGTCCCACGGACCCGAGGGACTGCTCGCCACCTATGCGGACTTCGCCTGGCGGGACGACGGGGTGCTGGAGACCGGCTATCCGGTGGACAAGGAACTGGAACTGCGCGGGCGGTCGTTGACGATGATCCCGTCGTTCTTCTGCATCCGGCACCCGGTCGCGCTCGCCGACGAGGAGCTGCCGCCCGTGCTGGTCCACCCTGTGACGCCGGACCCCGGCTGGCTGACCCTCGCCCGGGGGCCCGGCTCCGGGGGCGACGCGGGCGTACGGGCGGCCGGGCTGCCGGTGGCGCAGCTCATCGGCCACACCAGAGCGGCCGTCCTGGAGGTGCTGGGGCGGCCGATGACCACGACGCAGCTCGGCGGGGCGCTGCGGCTGACGCTGTCGACGGCGAGCCGGCACGCGACGGTGCTGCGGGAGGCGGGGCTGGTCGCCTCGGAGCGGCGCGGCAGCCGCGTCCTGCACCGGCGGACCGCGCTCGGCGACGCCCTCATGAACGGTGGCCCCTCGCCGCTGTGAGCCGGGCGTGCAGGGAGCGGGCGGCGGCGTCCGTGAAGCACGCGATCTGGTCGACGATCACGCGCTTGCGGGCCCGGTCGTCCGGCGCGTCGGCGAAGAGCGCGCGGAACTGGGGGTCCAGGCCCTCGGGCGCGCGGGCCGTGAGCGCCTCGGCCAGCTCGGCGATGACCACGCGCTGGTCGGCGCGCAGCCGCTCCTGCTCGTCGCGCTGCATGACGTAGCGGTCGGCGACGGCCTTGAGGACGGCGCACTCGTGGCGGACCTCGCGCGGGACGACCAGTTCGGCGGCGTACCGCGTCAGCCTGCCCGTTCCGTACGCCTGGCGGGTCGCGCCCTCGGCGGACAGGCAGAAGCGGCCGATGAGCTGGCTGGTCGCGTCCTTCAGCCGGGCCTGGGCGGCGGCCGACCCGTCGTAGCCGTGCGGCCACCACTCCTCGTCGAGGAGGCGGTCGAGGGCCGCCGCCAGCTCCTCGGGACTGGTGTCCGCCGGTACGTACCTGCCGATCGCCACCGCGAAGATCTCCTGGCGCTCGGGCTCGGCGAACAGGCAGTTGGGGTCGAGGTGACCGGCGTGCAGGCCGTCCTCGAAGTCGTGCACGGAGTACGCCACGTCGTCGGACCAGTCCATGACCTGCGCCTCGAAGCACTGCCGGTGGGCCGGGGCGCCCTGGCGGACCCAGTCGAAGACGGGCCGGTCGTCGTCGTAGACACCGAACTTGACCGAACCGGGGTCGGTGGGGTGGGCGCCGCGCGGCCAGGGGTACTTCGTGGCGGCGTCGAGGGCGGCCCGGGTGAGGTTGAGGCCGACGCTGACCATCTCGCCGCTCGCCTCCGACCGTACGAAACGCTTCGGTTCGAGGCGGGTCAGCAGCCGGAGCGACTGGGCGTTGCCCTCGAAGCCGCCGCAGTCCTTGGCGAAGTCGTTGAGCGCCTGCTCGCCGTTGTGCCCGAAGGGCGGGTGGCCCATGTCGTGCGAGAGGCAGGCCGCCTCGACGAGGTCGGGGTCGCAGCCGAGGGCCGCCCCCAGCTCGCGGCCGACCTGGGCGCACTCCAGGGAGTGGGTGAGGCGGGTGCGCGGGCTGGCGTCCCAGACCTGGCTGCTGGAGCCGGGGGTGACCACCTGGGTCTTGCCCGCGAGGCGGCGCAGCGAGGCGGAGTGCAGCACGCGGGCGCGGTCGCGCTGGAAGGCGGTCCTGCCGGGCCGTTTGTCGGGTTCGGCGGCCCAGCGCTCGGTGGCGGCCCCGTCGTAGTGGGCGGGGTCGAGGGCGGCCTGGTACTGGGCGTCGGCGTGCCGGGCCTCGGGGCGGACTTCGGTGTGCCGGTCGTCTGCGTGGGGGGTTTCGTGCGCTGTGCCTGCCATGCACCGACAGTAGACGCAGGTGGTGACAGCCGGGGCTCAGGCGGTCGCCAGTTGACGCCGGGGCGCCGGGGAGCGGGTGGTGAGCGCCTGGTCGTACCGGTGCAGGACGAGCCGCGCCAGGGCCGGGTGGGCGCCGAGCGGCGCGGACGCGATCCAGGGCGCGGCGGCGGCGCACTGCGAGGCGAAGCGGCCGGGCGCGGTGAAGTACGAGGCCACGGCCGTCCGGTGGCGGCCGCGCGCGGAGAGGGCCCGCAGGGCGTCGCGCACGGTGGGCGCGGCGGCGGACGCGTAGGCGGGGACGACCGGGACGCCGCCGAGGCGTTCGCCGAGCAGGGCGGCCGTGCGGCGGGTGTCGACGGCCGACTGCGGGTCGCGGGAGCCGGCGGCGGCCAGGACGATGCCGCTTCCCCGGTGCGCGGAGTCGGAGGTCCGCCAGCCGGCCTCGGTGAGGCGGGCGTACAGCGCCTCGACGAGGAGGGGGTGCGGGCCGAGCGGGGCGGCGATGCGGGTGCGCAGGTGGGGAGCGCCGGCGGCGGCCTCGGGCAGGTCGTTCTTGACGTGGTGGCCACGGCCGAGCAGCAGCGGTACGAGCACGGTCTCGCCCGGGTCCAGGTCCGCGAGGGTGCCGGTGAGCAGCGGCTCGTTGAGTTCGATGTGCCCGAGGCGTACGTCGAGACCGGGCCGCAGCTCGCGCACCCGCTGCAGCAGCGCGGTGACGGTGCGCAGGGCGTCGGGGTCGCGGCTGCCGTGGGCGACGGCGACCAGGGTGGGCGGAGCGGCGGGGTCGGACCGCGAAGGGGCCCGGGGCGGGTGCGGGTGCGGGGTCATCGGACGGCGGGCTCCGTTCGGGGAGACGTGACTCAGCTGCGTGCCGAGCTGGGCGGTGATGCGGGCGAGCAGTTGCCCCGTGGTGTCGAGGGGAAGTACCTCGCGGTGTGCTGCCGACTCCGTCATGGACCGATACTGCCGGGCGCACGTTGCCGCCTCGTTGCGCGAGGGTGACGGGTGTTTACCGCAGCCTCACGGGGCGCGGGGCCGCGTTGTCAGGCCACCCCGCCCGGGCCCGTTCCGAGCGGCCGGGGCGCCCGCCGCACGGGCTCCCGGCCGTCACACCCCGCCGGCGAACGCGCACGCCCCCGCCGTCACACCCCGAAGAGCTCCCGGCAAGGTTCCAGGCCCGTCACGTTCACCGGCACCGTCCGGTGCGCCTCCCAGTCCTTCCGGGTCAGCCGCAGGCGCAGGAACGTGCCGGCCTCGCCCCGCACCGACTCCACCAGCAGGCCGTCCGGCCGGTAGCCGAGCTTCTCCGACACCCGCAGCGAGGCGGCGTTGTCCGTCAGAGCCGCGGACGTGACGTGCCGTGCGCCGAGGCCCTCGAAGGCCAGGTGCAGCACGGCCGCCCGCATCTCCGTGCCGATGCCGCGCCCGTGGTGCGCCAGGCCCAGCCACGAGCCGGTCTCGCCCTCCCGGGTCACGGCGAAGTCGTCCGTCATCAGGTCCTGGCGGCCGACGGTCCGGCCGTCGCACCGTACGGCGAGGCTGAGCGTCCACTTCTCCGGCCGCCACTGCGCGACGGTGCCCAGTACGTGCTGGAACGTCGCCCGCGCGCGGTCCTGCGGCGACCCGTCCGTCCACGGCACCGAGAACGGCATGAACGACTCGTCGTGCACGCCGTCGGCCGCGACGCCGGCCAGCTCGTCGAGCACGTCGCCGTCCGGAAGTGTCAGTTCCAGACGCGGGGTTGTGATCCGCAGACCGTACAGGGGCCAGAATTGTCTCGACATGACCAGAGCATTCCAGTCGGGGGCGGGCAGACGCATGCGAATTTCTCGGGGCAGTGCGGGGGGCCGGGCATGGGCCGGGGCGTGGGGCAGGGCGCGGCGGTGGGCGGGACGCCCGCGCCTCATACCCCGCACCCGGCGCGGCCGGCGGCGAACCGTCCAGGCGCTCATGCTCGTCGCCGTACTGGCGCTCGCACCCGCGACCTGGCTGCACGCCGTCGCCGACAGCCGGGTCAGGACGACGGCCGACGCCCCGGCCCGCGACGTGGTCGTCGTCTTCGGGGCGGGCCTGTGGCGGGGCGGCCCGACGCCGTACCTGGCGAACCGTCTCGACGCGGCGGCCGAGCTCTACCGGGCCGGCAAGGCCAAGGTCGTGCTGGTCACCGGGGACAACAGCCGTACGGAGTACGACGAACCGGACGCCATGCGCACCTACCTGGTCGAGCGGGGCGTGCCCGACCGGCGCATCGTCAGCGACTTCGCGGGCTTCGACACCTGGGACTCGTGCGTACGGGCCAAGAAGATCTTCGGGGTCGACCGGGCCGTGCTGGTGAGCCAGGGATTCCACATCCGCCGGGCGATCGGGCTGTGCCGTGCGGCCGGTGTGGACGCGTACGGCGTCGGGGTCGACGCCCGGCGCGACGCGACCTGGTACTACGGCGGCGTACGGGAGATCCTCGCGGCCGGCAAGGCGGCGCTCGACGCCGCGACCGAACCCGACCCGCAGTTCCTCGGGCGTCAGGAGACGGGTGTGGCCGAAGCGCTGGCCGACGCGTCGGAGCGCTGACAGACTGGCGCCGCCGGTATGCCGAATAGGCATAAGTTCGAGTGAACAGGGGTTGGCCGCGTGTCCGCCGCCGTCGTTGATCTGAGCAACAAGGTCGTCCTCGTCACCGGCGGGGCGCGCGGCCTCGGGGGGGCCGTCGCGCGGGCCGTCGTCGACGGCGGCGACAGGGTCGTCGTCACGGACGTCCTGGAGGAGGAGGGCGCCGCGACCGCCGGGGAACTCGGGGGCGCGGCGCGGTTCGTACGGGACGACGTGACGGCGGAGAGCGACTGGCAGGCGGCGCTGGACTTCACCGGCGCGGAGTTCGGGCGGATCGACGGCCTGGTCAACAACGCCGGGATATCCGCGGGGCAGCTCCTGGAGCACGAGACGGTCGAGCACTTCCGGCAGGTCGTCGAGATCAACCTGGTGGGGGTCTTCATCGGGATGAAGACGGTGATCTCGGCGATGCGGGCGGGCGGTGGCGGGTCCGTCGTCAACGTCTCGTCGGCGGCCGGACTCACCGGCCTCGCGCTGACCGCCGGGTACGGGGCGTCCAAGTGGGGGGTGCGCGGGCTGTCGAAGATCGGGGCGGTGGAGCTCGCGGAGGCGCGGATCCGGGTCAATTCGGTGCATCCCGGGATGACGTACACCCCGATGACCGCACCCGTGGGCATCCGGACCGGCGAGGGCAACTACCCCGGCGCCCCCATGGGGCGGGTCGGCGTACCGGAGGAGATCGCGGCGGCGGTGGCCTTCCTGCTGTCGGACGCGGCGGCGTACATGACGGGCGCGGAGCTGGCGGTGGACGGCGGGGATGACGGTCGGGCAGCTCACGGGGCAGTGACGGCCGGGCGGCCCACGGGGCCGGCCGGCCGGATGCCGCACCGCTTCCAGGCGCACCCCACACCCCCAGGAGCACTCCCGGGCAGCACCGGCACCTCACCGGGTGTGCGGCACGCGGCTGAGCCCGGCGTACCGGGGGCGTAACACCGGGCGCCCGTCGCCGTAACACCGCCGTCGCATGCTGACGGCATGCCCCGCACCTCCCCCGCCCTCACCCAGGCGTCGACCCCCACCCACTGCCCGTACTGCGCGCTCCAGTGCGGAATGAACCTGCGCGCCGTCCCCGGCGGCGAGGCGGCGGGCGGCGACGTGGTGGAAGTCGTCGAGCGTACGGACTTCCCGGTGAACCGGGGCGCGCTGTGCGGCAAGGGCCGTACGGCGCCCGCCGTGCTCTCCTCCCGGGTGCGCCTGACCGAGCCACTGGTCCGTCGCCCCGCCACCGGCAGGCTCGAACCGGCCACCTGGGAGGAGGCCCTCGCGAAGATCGCGGAGGGGCTCGGCCGTACGCGGGAGGTGTACGGGCGGGACGCCGTCGGCGTCTTCGGGGGAGGCGGGCTCACGAACGAGAAGGCGTACGCGCTCGGCAAGTTCGCCCGGGTCGTGCTGTCCACCTCGCAGATCGACTACAACGGCCGCTTCTGCATGTCGTCGGCCGCCGCCGCCCACCAGCGGGCCTTCGGCCTCGACCGCGGCCTGCCCTTCCCGCTGGAGGACATCCCGCGCACGGGCTGCGTGATCCTGGTCGGATCCAACCTCGCCGAGACGATGCCGCCGGCGCTGCGCTACCTCACGGAGCTGAAGGAGAACGGCGGCAGGCTCATCGTCGTCGACCCGCGCCGCACCCGCACCGCCGAGCAGGCCGACCTGCACCTCGCCCCGCGCCCCGGCACCGACCTGGCGCTCGCGCTGGGACTGCTGCACCTCGTGGTGTCCCAGGGCCGTACGGACGACGCCTTCATCCAGGAGCGCACCGCCGGCTGGGACGAGGCGCGGGCGGCCGCGATGGCGCACTGGCCCGAGCACGTCGAGCGCGTCACCGGCGTCCCGGTCCCCCAACTGCGGGAGGCGGTGCGGATGTTCTGCGACGCCGGGACCGGCATGGTGCTGACCGCACGCGGCCCCGAGCAGCAGTCCAAAGGCACCGACACGGTCGGCGCCTGGATCAACCTCTGCCTGGCCACCGGCAAGGCGGGCAGGCCGCTGTCCGGTTACGGCTGCCTCACCGGCCAGGGCAACGGGCAGGGCGGCCGCGAGCACGGCCAGAAGGCCGACCAGCTGCCCGGCTACCGCAAGCTCACCGACCCGGCCGCGCGCGAGCACGTCGCCGGGGTGTGGGGCGTGGACCCGGACAGCCTCCCCGGGCCCGGGCGCAGCGCGTACGAACTGCTCGACGCACTCGGCGGCGACATCAAGTCGCTGCTGCTCATGGGCTCGAACCCGGTGGTCTCCGCGCCGCGCGCCTCCCACATCGAGGAGCGGCTGCGCTCACTGGACTTCCTCGCCGTCGCGGACGTCGTCCTGTCGGAGACGGCGGCCCTGGCGGACGTCGTCCTGCCCGTCACCCAGTGGGCGGAGGAGACCGGGACGACCACCAACCTGGAGGGACGGGTGCTCCTGCGGCGCAGGGCGGTCGGCCCGCCGCCCGGCGTGCGTACGGACCTGGAGGTGCTGCACGCGCTCGCGGCGCTGCTCGGCCACGAGAAGGGCTTCCCCGTGGACCCCGAGGAGGTCTTCGACGAGCTGCGCCGCGCCTCCGCGGGCGGCCCGGCCGACTACTCCGGCATCTCGTACCGCCGGATCGCCGAGGAGGACGGCGTCTTCTGGCCCTGCCCGGACACCTCCGAGGGCAGCGCGCACGCGGTCGAGCCGCACCCCGGTACGCCCCGGCTCTTCCTCGACCGGTTCGCCACGGAGGACGGGCGTGCCCGCTTCGTCCCCGTCGTACACCGTCCGGCGGCGGAGGAGACGGACGCCGAGTACCCGGTGCTGCTCACCACCGGCCGGGTCGTCGCGCAGTACCAGTCCGGCGCCCAGACGCGCCGCGTGGACGAACTCAACGCGGCCGCGCCCGGCCCCTTCGTCGAGCTGCATCCCCGGCTCGCCCAGCGCCTGGGCGTCGGTGAGGGCGACCGGCTGACGGTGGTGTCCCGGCGCGGGCGGGCGGTCGCCCCGGCCCGGATCACGGACGCGATCCGCTCGGACACGGTCTTCATGCCGTTCCACTGGCCGGGCGAGGGACGCGCCAACACCCTGACGAACCCGGCGCTCGACCCGACCTCGCGCATGCCGGAGTTCAAGGTGTGCGCCGTACGGGTCGAGCGCGAGGGGGACTGAGCCTCACGGCCCGGCGGTCTCCTCGCCCACCCAGGCCAGGTACCGCGCGCTGCCGCGTGCCACCGCCGTGGCGATGATCTCGGGCGTCTCGTAGTCGTGCGCGGCCTCGAGGTGCGCCTCCAGCTCCTCGTACCGCGCACCCGCCGTCTTGAACACCACCTGCCACTCCTGCGCCGTCTGCGTCTCCCCCTCCCACCGGTAGACGGAGGTCACGGGCCCGCCGACCTGCGCACAGGCCGCGAGCCGTGCCTCGACGGCTCCCCGCGCGAGCGCCAGGGCCTTGTCCCGGCTGTCGGTCGTGGTCAGTACGGTCAGCCATTCGGCCATGGCGTTCTCCCTCGGGGGTAGGGGCTTCGGCCATGGTCTCAAGCCGGCGTCGGCGAAAGGCGTGACGCGGGCGGGGCCGGTTCGGCTCGGGCGCCGCGCCGGGCGGTCAGCCGCCGTACGGGCGGACGGACCTGGCGTCGCGCAGGGCGCGCGCCCACCAGGTGAGCTGGTTCAGCAGGGCCTTGGCGGCGGTCTCGGCGCCGGACGGGTCCTTGTGCCGGCCGTCGACGTCGAAGTGGGACCAGGCGCCGTGGAAGCTGACGGTCTCGCGGATGGTGGTCGCGTGCATCTCGGCGAAGACCTGGCGCAGTTGCTCGACGGCGCGCAGGCCGCCGGACATGCCGCCGTAGGAGACGAAGCCGACGGGCTTGGCGTGCCACTCGCTGCCGTGCCAGTCGATGAGGTTCTTGAGGGCCGCGGGGAAGGAGTGGTTGTACTCGGGGGTGACGACGACGAAGGCATCGGCGGCCGCGAGGCGCGGCGAGACATCGGCGAGGACCGCCTTGACGTCGTCGGACGGCGAGAAGGAGAGAGCGGTCGGCAGGTCGACGCGGGCCACGTCGATCACGTCGACGTCGAGGTCGTCGTGCTCGGCGGCGCGGGAGAGGAACCACTCGGTGACGACGGGGGCGAAGCGGCCCTCGCGGTTGCTGGCGACGATGACGGCGAGGCGCAGGGGGGCGGCGGCGGGTGGCGTGTCGGTGGCGGTGGTGATGGCAGGGGTGCTGACCTGGGCGGATTCCCGCGTGGCGTTGTCCATACGGCAAGACTCGTACCTCGACCAAGGTTGAGGTCAAGCCGCTCGTGGCGGCCGTTTCCCGGCTCCGCGCTAGCGTCGAAAGGCCCTGGCCGCCCGCGAGGCACGCCGGCCGAACGCCCCCTTACGGTGGTCGCATGACCACGCCTCCCGCCCCCGGCTCCCCCTACATCGAGATCGACGGCCGCCGCGCCTCCACGGCCGACGACCTCCTCGTCCCCACGCTGTACGGCGGGTACGCCCACTTCACCGCGATGCAGGTCCGGGACGGCGGGGTACGCGGACTGCGCGCGCACCTCGCCCGGCTCGACGCCGCCTCCCGGGAGGTGTTCGGCGCCGGGCTCGACGGGGAGCTGGTGCGCGCGCGGGTGCGGCACGCGCTCGACGGAGCACGGAGGTACGACGCCGCCGTGCGGGTGTACGTGTTCCGGGCGCCCGACGCGGAGGCGGCCACCCTGATGGTCACCGTCCGCCCGCCCGCCGCCATGTCACCGGCGCCGCAGGCCCTCATGTCGGTCCCGTACGAGCGGCCCTTCCCGCACCTCAAGCACCTGGGCGGATTCGCCCAGACCCACTACGGCCGGCTGGCCCGCGAGGCGGGCTTCGACGACGCGCTGCTGACCGGCCACGGCGGGGTGGTCACCGAGGGCGCGATCACCAACATCGCCTTCTACGACGGCGCTTCGGTCGTCTGGCCCGACGCGCCCTCCCTGCACGGCGTCACGATGGCCCTGCTCGAAGCCCGCCTCCCGGAGTCCGGTCTGCCGTCGGTGCGCGGGCCGGTGACGCTGGACGGGCTCCGCGCGTACCGGTCCGCCTTCGTCACCAACTCGCAGGGCATCGCCCCGGTGCGGCGGATCGACGCGACGGAGTTCGCCGTGGACGAGGAGCTGATGAAGACGGTCGTCTCGGTGTACGAGGGGACGCCCTGGGAGCACGTCTGAGACGGGCTCCCGACGCGCGCCCCCGCAGGTGCGGCCGGCGCACGGTCCCGGCGCCCTCGTCACCCATTCGGGGCGCACGGCGGGTGGACCGTCCGGTCCGCCCCGCTCCCGGGTGCTGACCTGGGTGAACGCCGCACGCACCGGGCGTGGCGGGGCGGCGGGGCGGCTGATCTGACCCGGACTCAGCAGGCGCGGCGCGCGTACGGCCACTTATCTCGGAGTCAGTGCCGTACCGACGCTTCCGGGAGGATCCTCATGCGCCCTGCACTTCTGCTGGCCGGTACCGCGCTGGCGGCCGCCGTGTCCGGCCTCGGCGCAGGTCCGGCGTACGCCGAGAACGACACGCCGCAGCACTCGCTGGAGGTGCACCCCGCGACGGCGGGCCCCGGCGCGACGATCACGGTGAACACCACCGCCTGCGGATTCGACAGCGGCGGCACGGGTGACGCCAACGCCGTGGGGGCGGGCGACTTCCCGCTGCGGCCCGCCACGCACAAGGAGGTCGTCACCGGGCAGTTCGAGCTTCCCCCGGACGCCCCCGAGGGAACCCACGACATCGCGGTGGCCTGCGACAACGGCAACACCGCCGAGGGCCGGCTGACCGTGACCGCCGGTCCGGCGCCCGAGCCGACCCACCACGACCCGGGGCGGCACGATCCGGGCCGCCACGAGCAGGGCGGTCACGACCCGGCCCGTCACGAACCGGACCACCGGCCCACGCACCCCACCGGCCATGTCAGGACCGGCGTCGGCGGGGCCGCGGACGCCGACACCACCCAGATCGCGGCGGGTGTGGCCGTACTGGCCGCGACCGCCGTCGGCGGTACCTGTCTCCTGCGTCGCCGGGCGAGCGGCACGCGGGAGCGCTGACGGGCCGGCTCCGCCGCCCGTGTCCGTACCGCCGCGGTTCCCCGCGCCTCCGCCCCGGTCCCGAGCCGGGCGGGGGCACGCGGGGCGTGCGGCGTGGGGCCGCTTGGACTGGAGGGTGATCACCGATGACGGACCGGCGTACGCAGGGCGGCGTCGTCGCCATCGCCGTCTGCACCGGCCTCTGGCTGATCCAGAACGGCGCCGCCGGGCAGGACCCGCCCCGGCCTTCGTCGGCCGAGGCGTTCGCCGCCGGGTCCGAGCACGTGCCGAGGAGCACGGTCCCGCCGGCCGAACCGCTGCGGCCCTCCGAGCCCGTGCGGGTGCGGATACCAGCGATCCGGGTGGACGCGCCCGTCATGCGGCTCGGACTGGGCCCCGACGGGAGTCTCGACGTACCGCCGGCCGGGGACCGCAACCTCGCCGGGTGGTACAAGGACGGCACCCCGCCCGGCGCGAAGGGCACGTCGGTCTTCGCCGGGCACGTCGACAACGCCCGGGGGCCGTCCGTCTTCTACCACCTCGGCGCGCTGAAGAAGGGCCACACCGTGGAGGTGCTGCGCAAGGACGGGCGTACCGCCGTCTTCACGGTCGACGCCGTCGAGGTGTACGACAGCGAGCACTTCCCGGAGGAGCGGGTGTACGCCGCCTCCGGTCAGGCGGAGCTGCGACTCATCACCTGCGGCGGCACGTTCTCCGAGAAGACCGGCTACCGGGGGAACGTGGTGGCGTACGCGCACCTGACGGCTGTGCGATAGACGCGCGTCGGCCCTACGTCCACTGGTCGAACGCCAGCTTGGCGACCAGGGCGAAGACCACCATCAGCAGCACACCACGCACGAACTCGCTGCCCTTCCTGAGCGCCGTGCGCGCGCCCGCCATCGCGCCGGCGAGGTTGAAGAGCGCCATCAGGGCGGCGAGCTGCCACAGCACCGTCCCCTGGTACGCGAACATCGCGAGCGCGCCGGCGTTGGTGCAGACGTTGACGATCTTGGCGTTGGCGGAGGCGGTGACCAGGTCGAGGTGGAGCACCGCGGTCAGCGCCAGCACGAGGAAGGTGCCGGTGCCGGGCCCGAAGAGGCCGTCGTAGAACCCGATGCCGCCGCCGACCAGGACGATCGCGGTGACCGTACGGGCCCGGGTGACCGGCGGCCCCGGGTCGGCGGCGGCGCGGCCGAAGGAGGGGCGCAGGAGCACGAAGGCCGCCACCGCGAGCAGCACGACCATGATCACGGGACGCAGTACGCCGCTGCTGATCCCGGCGGCGAAGAACGCGCCGGTCATGGAGCCCACGAGGGCGGCGAGCCCGATCCGTACCGCCGTCCCGACCTTCACCGGCGCCTTGCGGAGGTACGTCACGGCGGCGCCCGACGTGCCGACGATGGCCACCGCCTTGTTGGTGCCGAGGATGTGCGCGGCGGGCACGTGGGGCAGGCCGAGCAGCAGGGCGGGCAGGAGCAGCAGCCCGCCGCCGCCCACCACCGCGTCGATCCAGCCGGCCGCGGCGGCGGCGAGGCACAGAACGACGATCATGGTCAGCGATATGTCGGGCATGATCACGACCCTAGGGAGGGCGTGTGTACGGCGTCCATCAATCACCGGAGTCTTGAGCGACATCTGAGGTTCCCGTTCCGGCCGAGGGGGCCCGGTCGGGGGCCGCCGGTGCGGCCGGCGCGACAGTGCCGGACAGGACCGTCGCGGCGAGCGCGCTCGCGCCGACGAGCCCGGCGGCGAGCCGCACGCGGGCGCGGGCGGTGGGGCGGGGGGAGGCGGGGCGCGGCCTGCGGTGACGGGCCATCGGGTCTCCTCGGACGGGGGAAGCGGGGGGGCGTCGGACCCGGGGGGCGGGTCAGAAGGTGAAGCACTCGGAGTGGATGTGGCCGGCCGGAACGCCCGCCCTGGTCAGCGCCGCCGTCGCGGCCTCGACCATGCGGGGCGGGCCGCACAGGAAGACGTCGTGCGCGGCGATGTCCGGGACGAGGCCGCGCAGCGCCTGGGGCGCGAGCGGGTCGTAGGCGGCGCCGGACGGGCCGAGCAGGTAGTGGAGTCCGGCCTGCCGGGTGCGCGCGATGTGCTCCAGCTCGTCGCGGAGCACCAGGTGGGCGGCGTCGCCGGCCCGGTAGAGGAGGGTCAGGTCGCCGGGGGCCCCGGGGAGCGTCTCGAAGAGCGCGCGCATGGGCGTGATGCCGACGCCTCCGGCGAGCAGCAGCACCTTGCGGCGGGTGCGCCGGTGCGCGGTCAGCGCGCCGAAGGGGCCCGTGGCGAGCACGCGGGTGCCCGGCCTGAGGCGGCGGATGCGGCGGGTGTGGTCGCCGGCCGCCTTGACCGTGATCCGCAGCGTGTCGTCGCGCACCGGCGCGGAGAGCGAGAACGGCAGCGCGGTGTGCCAGATGCGGCGCTGGAGAAACCGCCAGCGGAAGAACTGGCCCGGCTCCGCGCGCAGTTCGTCGAGCCCGATGCCCTGGACGAGGACCGACACCACCTCGGGCCCCTCGGCCCGCACCTCGATCACGCGCAGGCTGTGGCGCAGGGCCTGGCGTACGGGCACGACGCCCCGGTACCAGACCAGCAGCACGGCGACGGTGGCGTGCATCATCGCCCACAGCCAGACCGTCACCGCGTGGCCGGCGACGTCGGGACCGACGAGCTGGTGGGCGAAGGCGAGGGCGGCGCCGAGGTAGGTGAGCAGGTGGACGGCGCGCCACGTCTCGTGCGGGACCCGGCGGCGTACCGCGCGGGCCGAGGTCGCCCCGACGGCCACCAGCAGGCCCGTACCGGCGGTGGCGGCGGCGATCGCGCCGTAGCCCAGGAGGTCCGTGGTCGCGGCCAGGAGGTCGGTGCCGGTGTGGGCCGCGTGGCCGCAGAGGGCGAACAGGGCGTGGCCGAGGCAGAGCGAGAGGACGTACCGGCCGCCGAGGGCGTGCCAGCGGGCGAGCCGGTCGGCGCCGACGCCGTGCTCGACGGCGGGCACGCGGGCCATCAGCAGGAGCATGACGAGGATGCCGTAGCCGGCGAGGAGACCGGTGAGGTGCGCGCCGGTCGCGAACAGCACGTCGAGCCGCGCGGACGGCTCGGCCTGCGCGCCCCACAGGCCGGCCACCGCCCCGGCCCCGGCGACGATCCCGGCCCGCATCCGCCCGGGCCCGACCCGCACGGGCAGGGCCACGCCACGGGCCTGTGCCGTCCCCTGCCCACGGCCGGTGTCCCGGGCGCCGGCGCGACCGGTGTCCCCGGCCGTGGCGGCGGGCGCGCGGCCGGGCGCCCTGTCGGCCCTGCGCGCGGCCTGCGTTCCGCCCGGCGGCTTCGCCCTGCCCGCGGCCTCCGTCCGCGACAGGTACGCCGACAGCGCCGGATACGCCTCGCACGGCGGCTGCGGCGGATCCATCTGCGGGGAGTGGGGGGCCTCGATCGTCACATGCGCCAACGTAAATGCTGAGATCCCATCGAAACCGCAGGTCAGCAGCCGATCGGTGATCCTTAAGGCCGCCTTGAGGATCGGCTGACCGCTCGTTAAGCCTGGTGCCCGTGACGATTCGAGAGGGCTCGTACGGAAGCCGCTCAGGGGGCTCGTACGGATGCAGGGGCTTCTGTGCGCCCCCTCCCCTTGGCTCCTCGCCCTCGACGCCCCCCTCTCCGCCCCCTCACAGCGCGGTCCGCAAGGCGCTGAGCGCAGTGTTCCCCGCGGGAAACAGTCGGGATGCGGCCGGGTAACACCGCCGCCGCAGGCTACGGTCATGAGCAAGGACATCGTGGTGATCGGCGGCGGGACGGCGGGTGCCCGGCTGGCCCGGCAACTGACCCGCGGGGCCGCACCGGCCACCGCGCCCGCCCCGACGGCCGGGCCCGCGTCGCCGATGCCGGGGGTCACCGTCATCGGCGAGGAGGAGCACGCCCCGTACAACAGGGTGCTGCTCGCGGAGGTCCTCGCCGGCCGTTACGGGCCCGAAGTCATCACCCAGCCGGCCACGCCGGTGCGGCGCGGGGTGCGGGTGGTCCGTATCGACCGGGCCGAACGGGTGGTGCTGTGCGACGACGGCAGCGTCGTCCCGTACGGCACCCTCGTCCTCGCCACCGGTTCCAACCCCGTCCTGCCACCCCTGCGCGGCCTCGGCGCCGACCTCCCGGACGGCGTCCACCCCTTCCGTACGCTGGACGACTGCCTGGCCCTGGCGGCCGCCGTGCGCGAGGGCACCCGTGCCGTCGTCATCGGCGGCGGCCTGCTCGGCGTCTCGGCGGCCCGCGCGCTCGCCGAACGGGGTGCCCAGGTCGTCCTGGCCCAGCAGGGCGAGCACCTCATGCAGCGCCAGCTCGACCCCGCCGCGAGCGAACTGCTCCGCGGGCACCTGGAGACGCTGGGCGTCGAGGTCCACACCGAATGCCGGGTACGCGGCCTGCGCTGCGAGGCCGGCGAGGGCGCCGGGACCGTGCGGGCCGTCGAACTGGCCGACGGGTACGCCCTCGACGCCGACCTGGTCGTCCTGGCCTGCGGGGTAAGGCCCCGCGTCGGCCTCGCGCGGGCCGCCGGCCTGGACGTGCGCCACGGCATCGTCGTGGACGACGAACTGCGCACCTCCGACCCGCACATCCGGGCCATCGGCGACTGCGCCGAGCACGACGGCCGCGTCTACGGTCTCGCGGGCCCCGCCCTCGAACAGGCCGACATCCTGGCCGCGCTGCTGCTCGCCCCGCCCCCGGCCGCCGCCCTCGCCACCCGGCCGGGCACGCACGCCGAGGCCGCCGTAGCAGCGGTGGCCGCCGGGCCCGCCGCCGCGCTCACCGGTCCCGCGAGCGAGGCCGCGCCGCGCTACACCGGCACCCGGGCCCTCACCCGGCTCACCCTGCACAGCGGCGGCACCGGCGCCGGCGCCGGGCCGCTCGACCTCGCCGCCTTCGGCGAGACGAATCCGCTCCCCGGCGACGACGTCGTCCGCCTCGCCGACGCCACCCGTGGCGCGTACCGGAAGGTCGTCGTTCGCGGCGACCGGCTGATCGGCGGCATCCTGCTGGGCGATCTCGGCGCCGTCGGCGAACTCGCCCGCACCTGGGAGGGCGACGAGCCGCTCCCCTCCACCCCGTTGTTCCATCTGCTTGGAGGCGCCTGAGATGTCCACACCCCCCACGATCGTGGTCGTCGGCCACGGCATGGTCGGCCAGCGCTTCCTGGAGGCCCTCGCGGACCGCGGCGTGACGGCGAAGGCGCGGATCGTCGTCCTGTGCGAGGAGCCCCGGCCCGCGTACGACCGTGTCCAGCTGACCTCGTACTTCTCCGGCCGCACCCCTGACGACCTCGCCCTGGGCGAGCCCGGCTTCATGGAACAGCACGGCATCGAGCTGTACCTGGACGATCCCGCGACCGCCGTCGACCGCGAGGCGCGCACGGTCACCGCGCGCAGCGGACGGAGCTTCTCGTACGACACGCTCGTGCTCGCCACTGGTTCGTACCCCTTCGTACCACCCGTTCCCGGGAAGGACGCGGAAGGCTGCTTCGTCTACCGCACCATCGAGGACCTGCTCGCGATCGAGGCGTACGCGAAGACAGCGCGTACGGGAGCGGTCGTGGGCGGTGGACTCCTCGGGCTGGAGGCGGCGGGCGCGCTCAGCGGGCTCGGACTCGCCACGCACGTCGTGGAGTTCGCGCCCCGTCTGATGCCGGTGCAGGTCGACGAGGGCGGCGGCGCGGCCCTGCTGCGCACGATCGAGGGCATGGGGCTGACGGTCCACACGGGCGTCGGCACCCAGGCCGTGACCACGGACGACGCCGGCGCGGTCAACGGCATGTCGCTGTCGGACGGTTCGACGCTGGACACCGACATGGTCGTCTTCTCGGCGGGCGTACGGCCGCGCGACCAGCTGGCCAGGGACTGCGGACTTTCGGTCGGCGAGCGGGGCGGCATCGCCGTCGACGAGCAGTGCCGCACGTCGGACCCGGTGGTCTTCGCGATCGGCGAGTGCGCGATGGCGGTGGACGGCCGGGTGTACGGCCTGGTGGCGCCCGGTTACGAGATGGCCGAGACGGCCGCCGAGACGATCACGGGAACGCTCGCGGAAGCGTTCCCGGGAACGGCCGAAACCGCGAAGCGGGCGTTCACGGGTGCGGACATGTCCACCAAGCTGAAGCTCCTCGGTGTCGACGTGGCGTCCTTCGGCGACGCGCACGGCCACGCGGAGGGCTGCCTGGACGTCACGTACTCCGACTCGCGCTCGGGCGTCTACAAGAAGCTCGTGGTGAGCCCCGACGGCGCGCTCCTCGGCGGTGTCCTGGTCGGCGACGCCGACGCGTACGCGATGCTGCGGCCGCTCACCGGTTCCGTGCCGCCCGTCGCACCGGAGCAGCTGATCGCGCCGGCCGGCAGCGGCCAGGTCACCCTCGGCCCGTCCGCCCTGCCCGACGACGCGGTCGTCTGCAACTGCCACAACGTCACCAAGGCCCAGGTCACCGCCTGTTCCACGATGCCCGAGGTGAAGAAGTGCACCAAGGCCGGAACGGGCTGCGGCAGCTGCGTGAAGCTGATCGGCCAGCTGCTCCCCCAGACCGGTGACAAGGGCCTGTGCGGCTGCTTCCCGCACACGCGCGCCGAGCTGTACGAGATCGTCCGCACCCTGCGCATCACGTCGTACGCCGAGCTTCTCGACGCGCACGGCCGTGAGCCGGCCCGGGGCGGCGACGGCTGCGAGATCTGCAAGCCGACGGTCGGCTCGATCCTGGCCAGCCTGAGCAGCGGTTACATCCTCGACGGCGAACAGGCCGCCCTCCAGGACACCAACGACCACTTCCTCGCCAACATGCAGCGCAACGGCTCGTACTCGATCGTGCCGCGCATCCCGGGCGGCGAGGTCACCCCCGAGAAGCTGATCGTGATCGGCGAGGTGGCCCGCGACTTCGGCCTCTACACGAAAATCACCGGCGGCCAGCGCATCGACCTCTTCGGCGCCCGCGTCGACCAGCTGCCGCTGATCTGGACGCGCCTGGTGGACGCCGGCTTCGAGTCGGGGCACGCGTACGGGAAGGCGCTCAGGACAGTGAAGTCCTGTGTCGGACAGACCTGGTGCCGGTACGGCGTCCAGGACAGCGTCCGGATGGCGATCGACCTGGAGCTGCGCTACCGGGGTCTGCGCGCGCCGCACAAGCTGAAGTCGGCGGTCTCGGGATGCGCGCGCGAGTGCGCCGAGGCACAGTCCAAGGACTTCGGTGTGATCGCCACCGCGAACGGCTGGAACCTCTACGTCGGCGGCAACGGCGGTGCGACTCCGCGCCATGCCGATCTCCTCGCCCAGGACCTGTCGGACGCCGAACTCGTGCGCCTCATCGACCGGTTCCTGATGTTCTACATCCGCACCGCCGACCGCCTGGAGCGCACGTCGACCTGGCTGGAGCGGCTGGAGGGCGGCCTCGACCACCTCAGGGACGTCGTCGTCCACGACTCGCTCGGCATCTGCGACCAGCTGGAAGCCCTGATGGCCGCCCACGTGTCCGGCTACCGCGACGAGTGGGCCGAGACCATCAACGACCCCGAGCGGCTGTCCCGGTTCGTCTCGTTCGTCAACGCTCCCGACGCGCCGGACCCGTCCGTACGGTTCGTTCCCGAGCGCGACCAGATGAAGCCGGACCTCACCGTTCTCACCCTCGAAGGGACCCGTGCCGGATGACCCTGCAACTGCGCATCGACGACTCCTGGTTCACCGCCTGCGACCTGTCCGCCCTCACACCGGGGCGCGGTGTGGCGGCCCTCCTCCCCGACGGCCGCCAGGCGGCCCTGTTCACGGACCGCAGGGGACGCGCGTACGCCATCGACAACCGCGACCCGTTCTCCGGCGCGCAGGTTCTGTCGCGCGGTCTGATCGGGTCCGAGAACGGCCGTCCCTTCGTCGCCTCACCGCTCCTGAAGCAGCGTTTCGACCTGGAGACGGGGCACTGTCTGGACGACGAGGCGGTCACGGTGCGGACGTTCGCCGTACGCGTCGGCGTTGCTTGACCGATCGTTCCAGAAAGGCTAGCGTTGCGGGCGTGGCCAGGACCAAGGAATTCGACCCCGACGCCGCCCTGCAGGCAGCCCTGGAGCTGTTCTGGCGGCGCGGCTACGAAGCGACGACCATGGCGAACCTCGTCGACCACCTCGGCATCGGCCGCGCCAGCATCTACGCCACCTTCGGCAACAAGCACGCGCTCTACCTGAAGGCGCTCGACCGGTACGCCGAGACCGGCAACCCGAGGCTGCTCGGCGAGCTCTCGCGGCCGGGCCCCGCACTGCCGGCCGTCCGCGCGGTGGTGCGGCGGTTCGCCGCCGAGGCCGCCTCCGAAGAGGAGCGGCTGACCGGGTGCTTCGTCACCAACACGGCCGCCGAGCTGGCCCCGCACGACGACTCGGCGGCCCGCCGGGTCGAGGTGAGCTGGGAGCACCTGGAGACCCTGCTGCACTCCGCGCTCGTACGGGCGCAGGCCCAGGGCGAGCTGGCCGACGACCGCGACCCGCGGTCGCTGGCCCGCATGCTCCTCGTCCTGACACAGGGGCTGCGGGTCGTCGGCAAGGCGTCCAGCGACCCGGCCCGGGTCCGGGACGCGGCCGAAGAGGCACTGACCCTGCTCGACTGACCCGGCAGGCACTCCGAGAGACGCCCCCCAAGGGGCGTCTCTTTCACACCCTGATAACGGACCGCACATTCCAAAATAAGGACGGCCAGATCATGACTGCTCGCTTCTCCGGCAAGACCGCTCTCGTGACCGGGGCGGGCTCCGGTCTCGGCCGTGCCGTCGCGCTCGCGTTCGCGGCCGAGGGTGCGAACGTCGTCGTCGCCGGGCGCGGCCGGGCCGCTCTCGACGAGACCGTCGCGCAGGCCGCGCGGCAGGCCGCCGCAGCGGGCACCGTGGTCGCGGTCGCCGCCGACGTCAGCCGCTCCGAGGACGTGCGGGCGCTCGTTCGCGAGAGCGTCGCGCGCTTCGGCAGCCTCGACGTCGCGGTGAACAACGCCGGCGTGTTCCGGGGAGGCGGCCCCGTCGCCGAGCTGTCCGAGGAGGACTGGCGCACGCTGCTCGACGTCAACGTCACGGGCGTGCTCCTGTCGATGCAGGCCGAGATCGACGCGATGCGCTCCCAGGAGAGCGGCGGCGCGATCGTCAACATCTCCTCCAACCTCGGCGCGCACCTGCGCGTCCCCGGCGTCGCCGGATACGTCGCCTCCAAGGCCGCCGTCTCCGCCCTCACCCGCGCAGCCGCCGTCGACCACATCCAGGACGGCGTACGGATCAACGCGGTCAGTCCCGGCCCCGCCGCCACCGCCATGTCGCTGCTCCCCGGCGAGAACGAGGCCGAGCGGGCCGTCCGTATGAAGGGCGAGTCGCCGCTCGGCCGGGTCTCGACGACCGCCGAGGTCGCCGCGGCCGTGCTGTACCTGGCCTCCGCCGACGCCGCGTCCGTCGTGGGCACCGACCTCGTCGTCGACGGAGGCGCCTCCGCCTGACCGGACGCCCGGTCGTACCCTGGCCCCCATGACGACTGGCTGGAAAGCGAGCGACATCCCCGACCAGAGCGGCCGTACGGCCGTGGTCACGGGGGCCAACAGCGGCATAGGACTCGTCACGGCGCGCGAACTCGCCCGCCGGGGCGCACGTGTGGTCCTCGCGTGCCGCAGCGAGCGGCGCGGCAAGGAGGCGGCGGCGCGCATCGCCCGCGAGGTCCCGTCCTCCGACGTCGTGTTCACCCCGCTGGACCTGGCGGACCTGTCCTGCGTGCGGGAGTTCGCCGAGGCGTACGCGTACGACCGCCTCGACCTGCTCGTCAACAACGCGGGCGTCATGGCGCTCCCGTACGGACGGACCGCCGACGGCTTCGAGACGCAGTTCGGCGTCAACCACCTCGGGCACTTCGCCCTCACCGGACTCCTGCTGCCCCACCTGCTCCGCACGCCCGGGGCCCGCGTCGTGACCGTCTCCAGCGGTCTGCACGCCCTGGCGAACATCGACATCGGCGACCTCAACAGCGAGCGCGGTTACCGGCGCTGGATCGCCTACGGCCGCTCCAAGACGGCGAACCTGCTCTTCACCCATGAGCTGGCCGGACGGCTCGCCTCGGCCGGCTCCGCCGTCGTCGCGGCGGCCGCCCACCCCGGTTACGCCCGTACGAACCTGCAGACCGCCGGTGTGCGCATGGAGGGGCGCAGGGCGGCCGAGCGGATCGTGTCGCTGGCGAACCGGATCATCGCCCAGCCCGCCGAGTCCGGCGCCCTGCCTACCCTGTACGCGGCGACCGCGCCCGGCGTACGGCCCGACTCGTTCACCGGGCCGAGGGTCCAGGGGCTGCGGGGCGCGCCCACGACGTCGTGGCGCGCGGCCTGGACCACGAACGACGTGGCGAGCGAGCGGCTGTGGGTGGCGTCGGAACAGCTCACCGGGGTGACGTACGAGGGCCTCAGGACCTGAGGCCCTCCGGGTACGTCTGCGGCCGGCCCGGTCTCAGCCCTGCTGCCCCTCGACGGCCGCCGGGTCCATCCAGACGACCTCCCACGTGTGACCGTCGGGGTCCTGGAAGGAGCGGCCGTACATGAAGCCGTGGTCCTGGGGGTCGTTGGCGGGGGATCCGCCGGACGCGAGGGCGGCGTCGGCCAGCTCGTCGACCTTCTCCCGGCTCTCGGCGCTGAGCGCGAGCAGGACCTCCGTGGTCGTGCTCGTGTCCGCGATCTCCTTCTTGGTGAACTCCTTGAAGCGCGGCTCGGTGAGCAGCATGGCGAAGATCGTGTCGCTGATCACGAGACAGGCGGTCGAGTCGTCGCTGAACTGGGGGTTGAACGAGTATCCGAGCTTGCCGAAGAAGGACTTCGTGGTCTCGAGGTTCTTGACCGGCAGGTTCACGAAGATCATCTGGTTCATGAGGGGTGTCTCTCTTCTCTCGGTCGCTGTGGTAGCTGTGGTCGCTGTCGTTGCTGTCATCGCTGTCGTCGCCGTACGCAGGGATAGACCCGGGGGCCGCGCGGAACTCATCGCTCGGGCTGAAGAAATCGCGGAAGGTTTCCCGCCTTGCGGCCGCGCCACGCCCGTCCTGGCGTCGGCGCCATGACCAGGTCCGCCGGTTCCGCAGATCGCCCGCCACCTGACCGACGACCTCGCGGTGGACGGCTGGTACGCCCAGTCGATCACGGTCGGGTACGAGCAGGAACGTGGCCTGCGGGCGGTGGGCCAGTCCTCGCGGCGACTGGCGGACGAGCGGCAACCGGACCGTGGAAGCGCCGGTCGCACGCTGCGAGGCCGCCTTCACCGATCCCGGCGTACGCCGCCGGTGGCTTCCCGGGAGCGCGTTCTCACTGCGTACGCATCGCGCGGGCAAGACGCTGTCCGCCGACTACGCGGGCGGCCGGCTGTCGGTCCGCTTCACACCGAAGGGCGAGGCGAAGACCCAGGTGTCGCTCGCGCACACCAAGCTCGCCGACGCGGATGCGGTGGCGGCGTACAAGGGCTTCTGGAAGGAGCGGCTCGCCGTTCTCAAGACGCTGCTGGAGAAACGAGCGTTCCCCGGAACGTCCGGAAACTCAGCCCCGCAGCTCTTCGGCCGCGTCCGCGACCCGGCCGATCAGGCGCAGCAGCGTCTCCTGTTCCCCCTCGTCGAGGGGTGCGAGGAACACCTTGTTCATCCGCGCGGTACGCGTGACCAGCTTGCGGTGCACCGCCGCGCCCTCGTCCGTGAGCTTCAGTACGTTGCGCCGGCCGTCGCGCGGATCGCGCACCCGCTCCAGCAGTCCGCGCCGGCCGAGGCGCGCCACCAGGTCGGCGATGGTCGAGCGATCGAGGTGGACGTGCTCGCTCAGGGTGCGCTGGTCGATGTCCGGCTTCTCCACCAGGGCGTTGAGGACGGCGAACTGCGGGGAGGTGGTCTCCTCCGACACCATCGTCGTCCACAGCAGGGTGTGCGCCTGCTGCAGCCGCCGGGCGAGATGCCCGGGGTGCGTGCTCAGATCGACCGCAGCCATGCGGGCCTCCTGCGTTCGGTGATGCTCTGTGTACTGAGCCATTGACGTGCGCGGAACTCGATGGAAGTCTACGGCCTCGACAAGGAAATAGTCAGTGCACTGAGCAACTCGCGGAGTGAGTGACGATGGCGGAGATACGCAGCCTGCACGACGCCGTGGCAGACCTCGTCCACGAGGGGGACACCGTCGCCATGGAGGGGTTCACCCACCTGATCCCGTACGCCGCGGCGCACGAGGTCATCCGTCAGGGGATCACCGACCTGACCCTCGCCAGGATGACCCCGGACGTCGTCTACGACCAGCTGATCGGCGCCGGGCTGGTGAGGAAGCTGATCTTCTCCTGGGGCGGCAACCCGGGCGTCGGCTCCCTGCACCGCTTCCGCGACGCCGTCGAGAACGGCTGGCCGCGCCCCCTGGAGCTGGACGAGCACAGCCACGCGGGCATGGCCAACCGTTACGTCGCGGGCGCCTCGCGCCTGCCGTTCGCCGTACTGCGCGGCTACCGCGGCTCCGACCTCGCCACCCGTACGGACACGGTCTCGTCGGTCGTCTGCCCGTTCACCGGTGAGGAACTGGCCGCCGTCGCCGCGCTCAACCCCGACGTCACGGTCGTCCACGCCCAGCGGGCCGACCGGCAGGGCAACGTCCAGATGTGGGGCCTGACCGGCGTCCAGAAGGAGGCCGCGCTGGCCGCCGACCGAGTGCTCGTCACGGTCGAGGAGATGGTCGACGAACTGACGCCCCGGCCCGGCGGCGTCGTCCTGCCGACGTGGGTGATCGACGCGGTCTGCGTCGTGCCCGGCGGAGCGCACCCGTCGTACGCCGCCGGCTACACGGTGCGCGACAACGCCTTCTACCAGGCGTGGGACCCGATCGCCCGGGACCGGGACGCCTTCATCCAGTGGATCGACGAGAACGTACGCACCGAAGGGGCTGTCGCCCGATGACCACCGAGGACTTCACGCGCGACGAGCTGATGGAGGTCAACGCGGCCCGTGCGCTGGCCGGGGCGCGCACCTGCTTCGTCGGCATCGGACTGCCGTCCACCGCCGCCAACCTCGCCCGCGCCACCGTCAACCCGGGCCTCGTCCTGATCTACGAGTCGGGGACGATCGGCTCCAAGCCGACCCGCCTGCCGCTGTCCATCGGCGACGGCGAGCTGGCCGAGACCGCCGACGCGGTGGTGCCCGTACCGGAGATGTTCAACTACTGGCTCCAGGGCGGCCGGATCGACGTCGGCTTCCTCGGAGCCGCCCAGGTCGACCGGTTCGCCAACATCAACACGACGGTCGTCGACCGGGGCCCCGGCAAGCCGGAGGGCCGCCTCCCGGGCGCGGGCGGCGCGCCCGAGATCGCGTCCAACTGCGGCAAGGTGCTGATGGTCCTGCGCCACTCCACCCGCGGCTTCGTACGGAAGCTGGACTTCGTCACGACCCTCGGCCACGGCTCGGGCCCCGGCGACCGCGAGCGGCTCGGCATGCCGGGCGCGGGCCCGGTCGAGGTCATCACCGACCTCGGCGTCCTGCGGCCCGACCCGGCCACCGCCGAGCTCGTGCTGAGCGCACTGCACCCGGGCGTCACCGTCGAGCAGGTACGGGACGCCACCGGCTGGGACCTGAGAAGCGCGGACACCGTCGGGGTCACCGAGCCCCCGACCGCCGCCGAACTGGCCGCCCTGCGCGCCCTGAAGTCCGCGGGAAAGGAAGACCGGTGACCCTCACCCAGGCCGACATCGACGGCGAACTCGCCGAGATCCGCGCAGGACACGAGAAGGCGCGGGCCGCCGGGGCCCCGGCCGCGCACCACCCGCCGCGCGACTTCCCGCCGTACCGCAGCAGCCTCCTGCGCCACCCCAAGCAGCCCCTGGTGGCCGTCCACGGGGACCCCGAGACCGTCGAGCTGTCCGGGCCCGTCTTCGGCCGCACCGACGTCACCGAGCTCGACCACGACCTGACCCGGCAGCACGCGGGCGAGCCGCTCGGCGAGCGCATCACCGTCTCCGGGCGGCTGCTCGACCGCGCGGGCCGGCCGGTGCGCGGCCAGCTCGTCGAGCTGTGGCAGGCCAACGCCTCCGGCCGGTACGCCCACCGGCGCGACCAGCATCCCGCGCCGCTCGACCCCAACTTCACGGGCGTGGGCCGGGTGCTGACCGGCGACGACGGCTCGTACCGCTTCACCACGATCAAGCCGGGCGCCTACCCGTGGCGCAACCACGAGAACGCGTGGCGGCCCGCGCACATCCACTTCTCGCTGTTCGGTTCGGCCTTCACCCAGCGCCTGGTCACCCAGATGTACTTCCCCGGCGACCCGCTCCTCGCGTACGACCCGATTCTCCAGTCGGTGACCGACGACGCGGCGCGCGCCCGGCTCGTCGCCGCGTACGACCACTCCCTCTCCCGCCCCGAACGGTCGCTGGGCTACCGCTGGGACATCGTCCTGGACGGGCCGTGCGCGACCTGGATCGAGGAAGGCCGCTGATGACGTACCTGCCGCCCACCCCTTCGCACACCGTCGGCCCCTTCTACGGGTACGCCCTGCCGTTCCCGGGAGGCGGCGACGTCGCCCCCCGGGAACGGTCCGACGCGATCACGCTGCACGGGTACGTGTACGACGGCGCCGGGGAACCGGTCCCGGACGCGCTCGTCGAGTTCTGGCAGGCGGACCCCGGCGGCTCGGTGGCCGGCGCGCCGGGGTCGATGCGGCGCGATCCCGTGACCGGCGGGTTCCTCGGGCGCGACGGTGTGGCCTTCACGGGCTTCGGCCGCGTCCCGACGGACGCGGACGGCCACTACGCGGTCCGTACGCTGCCGCCGGGCGCGCCGGCGGTCCCGTACATCAGCGTGTGCGTGTTCGCGCGCGGCCTGACGCACCACCTCTTCACGCGCGCGTACCTCGCGGAAGGCCCGGACGCGCTGCTCGCCTCGCTGACTCCCGAGCGCCGGGCGACACTGATCGCCCGGCCCGAACCGCACCGCACCCACCGCTTCGACATCCGCCTCCAGGGCGAGGAAGAGACGGTCTTCCTTGACTTCGCCTGATCCCGGTCACGGCCCCGGTCCCGTCCCCGCCCCCGATCCCTGCCTCGACCACGGGCTCCTGGCCCCCGTGCGCGCGGGTACGGCGGCCGAGGCCGCCACCGGCGACGCGGCGCTGCTCCAGGCCATGCTGGACGCGGAGGCGGCACTGACCCGCGCCCAGGGGCCCGCCCGGGCGGGCGAGGCGGTCACGGCGGCGGCGCGGGCCGACCGCTTCGACGTACGCGACCTGGCCCTGCGGGCGCGTTCCGGCGGCAACCCGGTGATCCCCCTGGTGGCCGCGCTCACGGCGGCGGTGGACCCACAAGCGGCGCCGTACGTGCACCGGGGGGCCACCAGCCAGGACATCGTCGACACGGCGATGATGCTGGTCGCCTCCCGCACCCTGACCCTGATCACGGCGGACCTGACCCGTACGGCCGAGGCGCTCGCCACCCTGGCGGCGCGGCACCGGGACACGCCCATGCCGGGCCGCACCCTGACCCAGCACGCCGTCCCCACCACGTTCGGCCTGAAGGCGGCGGGCTGGCGCGCCCTGGTCCTGGACGCCGCCGACCGCCTGAACGCCCTCGCCCCGCCCGCCCAGCTGGGCGGCGCGGCCGGCACCCTGGCCGCGTTCACCGGGCCCGCCGACCGCGAGCCGTCGGCGCCCCTGGACGAGGCGGGCTCCTCATCCGGCCCCGGCCTCGCCCTGGTGGAGGCGTACGCCGCCGAACTGGGCCTCGCGCCGCCCGCCCTGCCCTGGCACACCCTGCGCACCCCCGTCGCGGACCTGGCCACCGCCCTGGCGTTCTCCTGCGCCGCCCTCGGCAAGCTCGCCGCGGACGTCCTCACCCTCAGCCGCACCGAGATCGCCGAGGTGTCCGAGGGCGCCGGCGGCGGCTCCTCCGCCATGCCGCACAAGGCCAACCCCGTCCGCGCCACCCTGATCGCCTCCGCCGCCCACCAGGCGCCCGCCCTGGCCTCCGTACTGCTGGCCTCCCTCGCCGGCGCCGGGGACGAACGCCCGGCGGGCGCCTGGCACGCCGAATGGCAGCCCCTGCGCGAGCTCCTGCGGCTGGCCGGCGGTGCGTCGGCCCACGCGGCCGAGCTGACCGAGGGGCTGCGCGCGCATCCGGACCGCATGCGCGCGAACCTGGACCTCACGCACGGCATGATCGTCAGCGAACGCGTCGCGGCCGCCCTGGCCCCCGCCCTCGGCCGGGCCCGCGCCAAGGAGCTCCTCACCGCCGCCTCCCGCCGCACGGCCACCGAGGGCGTCCCGCTGGCCGAAGCACTCGCGGACGTACTCCCCCCGGACGGACTGGCCGCCCTCACCGACCTCGCGGACCTCACCGATCCCACCCGCTACAGCGGTTCGGCGGCGGCCCTGGTGGACCGTGCCCTGGACCGGAAGCCGGAGCCTCCTCGTGACTGACCGCCAGAGCCCCGCCCTCCCCGGCCTCCCCCACTTCGTGCTCGACGGCCCGGCATCCGGCAGCCCCGTGGTCCTCGGCCCGTCCGTGGGCACCTCCCTCACCGTCTGGGAGCCCCAGCTCCCCGCTCTGGCCCGGTCCCACCGCGTCCTGCGCTGGGACCTCCCCGGCCACGGCGGCAGTCCCGCCGGGCTGGTCCCGCTGGACGGCACCGCCACCGTCGCCGACCTGGCCGCACTGGTCCTGCGGGCCGCCGACGCGCAGGGCTGGCGGTCCTTCGCGTACGCCGGGATCTCGATCGGCGGCGCGGTGGGGCTCCACCTGGCGACGCACTTCCCCGAACGGATCACGGCGCTCGCCGTGGTCTGCTCGTCGGCCCGCTTCGGCGAGCCGGCCACCTGGAGCGAGCGCGCCGCTCTCGTACGGGCCCAGGGCACCGAGGCGATGGTGCCGAGCCGCCCGGGCACCTGGTTCGCCCCGGCGTTCGCCTCGACACCGCTCGGGCACGCGCTGATCGAGGACCTGCGCGCCGCCGACGCTGCGGGCTACGCCGCCTGCTGCGACGCCCTCGCGGCGTACGACCTGCGCGGCGCGCTCCCCATGGTCGCCGCGCCGACCCTCGTCGTCGCCGGGCGCGACGATCCCGCGACGCCGCCCGCGCACGCCCGCGAGATCGCCGACGCCATCCCCGGGTCGACCCTGCTGGAAGTCGCGGGCGCGGCCCATCTGGCGGGCGTCGAGAAGCCCGAGACGGTGACCTCCGCCCTGCTCGCCCACTTCGCCCCGCCATCCGCCGGCACCGACGCGTCCCGTCACGCGGCCGGCACGCGGGTGCGCAGGGCGGTCCTGGGCCTGGCCCATGTGGACCGCGCGACCGGCCGTACGACGCCGTTCACGGCCCGCTTCCAGGACTTCATCACGCGCTACGCCTGGGGCGAGATCTGGACCGACGAGACCCTGGACCGGCGCACCCGCAGCTGCGTCACCCTCACCGCGCTCGTCGCCCACGGCCACGAGGCGGAGCTCGCGCTGCACGTACGAGCCGCGCTGACCAACGGCCTGAGCAGGGAGGAGATCGGCGCGGTCCTGCTCCAGACGGCGGTGTACTGCGGGGTGCCCGCCGCGAACTCCGCGTTCACCGTGGCGCAGGACGTCTTCGACGACCTCGACCGCCTCGACTACGAGGAGGAACCGGCCGGGCCGGACGGCCTCGACGCGCTGGTCGAGCCGGACACGCTGGAGGAACTGGCCGAGCCGGACGGACCGGACGCCCTCGCGGCCCGCCCCGCCCCGGACGCCCCGGCCGACGACCCCGATGCCTTCCCCGGCCAGGCCCCCCTGCCCGGCGACCCGGCCGACGACCAGGTCGACGACTGATCACCTTCCGCTCACCGCTTGTTGATGCACTGTCAATTCGAGACGCTTACGTTCCGAGGTCACAGTCCCCCCATCCTGGAGTGACACATGGAACGTCGTAGCTTCCTGCGCGGCGCTGTCATCGGCACCTCCGCCGCCGCCTTCGGCGGCACCCTCTGGCGCGGCGCGGCCCACGCCGCCCCCGCACAGCCCGGCGCCGGCCCCTACGGTGCGCTGGGTTCCCCCGACGCCAACGGCCTGCGCCTGCCGTCCGGCTTCAGCAGCCGCGTCATAGCCCGCTCCGGCCAGAAGGTCGGCTCGACCGCGTACACCTGGCACAACGCACCGGACGGCGGCGCCTGTTACGCCGACGGCACCGGGTGGATCTACGTCTCCAACTCGGAGATCAACCCCTCCGGCGGCGCGGGCGCGGTCCGCTTCTCCTCCACCGGCGCGATCACCGGCGCGTACCGCATCCTGTCCTCCACCCGCCAGAACTGCGCGGGCGGCAAGACGCCGTGGAACACCTGGCTCTCCTGCGAGGAGGTCGACCGGGGGTACGTCTACGAGACCGACCCATGGGGCGTGAAGGCCGCCGTACGGCGCGACGCGATGGGCCGCTTCAAGCACGAGGCCGCCGCCGCCGACCCCGTACGCAGGACCGTCTATCTCACCGAGGACACGACCGACGGCTGCTTCTACCGCTTCACGCCCACCACGTGGGGCGACCTGTCGGCGGGCCGGCTGGAGGTGCTGAAGATGGGCTCGGGCACGTCCGGACCCGTCACCTGGGCCACCGTCCCCGACCCCAGCGGCGCCTCGACCGCCACCCGCAACCAGGTGTCCGGCGCCAAGCGCTTCACGGGCGGCGAGGGCTGCTACTACGCCGACGACATCTGCTGGTTCACCACCAAGGGCGACAACCGCGTGTGGCAGTACAACGCGGCCGCCCAGACCATCGAGCTCGCCTACGACGACTCGCTGGTGAACGGCACCGCGCCCCTGACCGGCGTGGACAACGTCACGGGCACGTCGTCCGGCGACCTGTTCGTCGCCGAGGACGGCGGGAACATGGAGATCTGCGTGATCACGCCGGACGACGTGGTGGCCTCCTTCCTGCGGATCGACGGGCAGTCGGGCTCGGAGATCACCGGCCCGGCGTTCTCGCCGGACGGCAAGCGCCTGTACTTCTCCAGTCAGCGCGGTACGAGCGGCAGCTCGTCCGGCGGCATCACCTACGAGGTCACGGGGCCGTTCCGCGGCTGACGTCCCGCCGCTCCGGTCCCGACCGACGAAGGTACGAGCGCTTCCGCTGTGGCGCCGCCCCGCAGAAGGGCGGCGCCCAGTGGCGTCAGGGTGTGGAGCACCGCGTTGCCGTGGCGCAGGGTGACGATCAGGCCCGCCTCGCGCAGCACGCACGCGTGCTGGCTCGCCGAGGCGAGCGACACCGCTGCCCTGCGGGCGAGCTCGCTCGTCGTACAGCCGCCGCCGATGGCCCCGAGCACGGTGGAGCGGGTGTGGCCGACCAGCCGCCCGAGGGGCGGCCCGGGGTCGTCCACGGGGACCGGGGCGTCCGCGTGGGTCACGGGGTAGACGAGCACGGGCGGCAACTGCGGGTCGCGGTAGACGACCGGGGTGCCGCGGCAGAAGAACGACGGCTGGAGCAGCAGGCCCCGCCCGCGCAGGTAGAGGTCCCGGTCGACGGGATAGTCGGCCTCCAGGACCGGTGGCCGCCAGCGCAGCATCGGCGGCAGGGAGGCGAGGAGTTCGTCCGCGCCGCCGTCGAGCAGGGCGCGGCCCCTGGCCGCCCGGTCGGCCTCGATACGGGCCTGGATGTGCGGCCAGTACGGCTCGACCGTGGCGCGGTGGTAGCCGCGCAGCGCGCCGGCGAGGCGGGCCAGTGGCTCGCCGCGGCCGCCGGCCACCTGCGCCAGGCGCTGATGGGTGGACGCGGCGGCGCTGCTCGGGGACGTCCGGTCGTCCGCGCGGCGGGAGGCGGCGAGCAGGGCCAGTTCGGCGCGCAGCCGCTCGGGGGCTGTGGCGCGTACGGCCTCGAGCCCCTTGTCCATGCCGCGCGCCCCCTCACGAGGCGTCAGGAAATCAGGAAAGTAACCCCTGTTCGGTATGAGAGATGCGAGCAGTCGTGTTTCACCGTTCAACCGAGTCCGGGATTCCCGGCGCCATTCTCCGAACACCTTGGCACCGCGCCGGTCTCGCAATCTGTGAAAACTGAGCACCGTTTCCCATAACGCGTCCGGCCGGTCGGACAGCCGAATCCTCGACAGGTCAACACCGGAGAAATGAACACGTAGCACCGAAGCCCCATCTGTTGCATCCGCAATCGCCCCCCGCAGCAGAGTATGCACGCCATCACACGCCGTTACCACGGCCTTTCGGCCACAGTTGAAACGCATCGCGCGCCCCCTGTGCTGAACGAAATGCTGTCCTCGTCGGTCACGACACCGGAGTCACCGGAAAGACGCAGTGAAGGCCGTGGGGGGCTTTGCTGGGTCTGGCGGCGGTCGGCGAAGGTAGCGGCTCAGTGTCCGACGAGGTATCAGGATGTGGTCGCCGGGTGGGGATCCGGCGACCGCATCCTGCCTCGTTTTAGGGGAAACTGGCGGAATTCAACTGCTGCCGTCTTGTTCAGACCTGTACGTCCAAGCGCCCCCTGAATACCCGGTCGTCACGTGCCACCCAGCCGCCCGCTCCGACCGGCGGACGCCGGACGAACCACGATGCCGGTTCGCCCGCAAGTGCGAACTGCCGTGACAGCGCCGGGAGTTCAGGACGGCTAGGCCAGGCCCTCGATCACCTCCGGTACGGGACGCAGCCGACCGATCGTCCGGGTGAGCCCGAGCACCACCTCGTCGGCCCGCCGGCGGCTGAGCGCGTGGAAGCGGCGGCACCTCCTGGGAGGTACCGCCGCTTCTTTCGTACCGGAGCCGCCGCCGGTCCGGTGAGGGTGCACCGCCGGCGGCTCCGGTGGCCCTGGCGGGCCGGCCGGTCTAGCGCGAGTCGCTGCCCGTCGACTGCGCCGCCGCACGGCCCGCCTCAAGGCGCGCCACCGGGATCCGGAAGGGCGAGCAGGACACGTAGTCCAGGCCGACCTCGTGGAAGAAGTGCACCGACTCCGGGTCACCGCCGTGCTCGCCGCACACGCCGAGCTTCAGGTCGGGGCGCGTGGCGCGTCCGGCCTCTACGGCGCTGCGCACGAGCGCGCCGACGCCGTCCCGGTCGATCGTCTCGAACGGGGAGACCCCGAAGATGCCCTTCTCCAGGTACGCCGTGAAGAAGCTCGCCTCGACGTCGTCGCGGGAGAAGCCCCACACGGTCTGGGTGAGGTCGTTCGTGCCGAAGGAGAAGAACTGCGCGGCCTCGGCGATCTGGCCGGCCGTCAGGGCGGCGCGCGGCAGCTCGATCATCGTGCCGATGGTCAGCTTCAGGTTCGTGCCGGTGGCGGCCTCCACCTCGGCGATGACCTGGTCGGCCTCCTCGCGGACGATCTCCAGCTCCTGGACCGTGCCGACGAGCGGAATCATGATCTCCGGGCGCGGGTCGCCCTTGGCGTTCTTGCGGTGCGCCGCCGCCTCGGCGATCGCCCGTACCTGCATCGCGAACAGGCCCGGGATGACGAGGCCCAGACGCACTCCGCGCAGACCCAGCATCGGGTTCTGCTCGTGCAGCTTGTGCACGGCCTGCAGGAGGCGCAGGTCGTTCTCGTTGTGGTCCTTGCGGGACTCGGCGAGGGCGACGCGGACCGACAGCTCGGTGATGTCGGGAAGGAACTCGTGCAGCGGCGGGTCGAGGAGCCGCACCGTCACCGGCAGTCCGTCCATCGACTCGAACAGCTCGATGAAGTCGGCCTTCTGCAGCGGCAGCAGCGCGCCCAGCGCCTGCTCGCGCTCGTCGTCCGTGTCGGCCAGGATCAGCCGCTCGACGAGCTCGCGGCGCTCACCGAGGAACATGTGCTCGGTGCGGCACAGGCCGATGCCCTGGGCGCCGAAGCGACGGGCGCGCAGCGCGTCCTCGGCGTTGTCGGCGTTGGCGCGCACCCGCAGGCGGCGCACCCGGTCGGCGTACGCCATGATCCGGTGCACGGCGGCGACCAGTTCGTCGGCGTCGTCCGCGCCGGCGTGCATCCGGCCCTCGAAGTACTCGACGACCGGGGACGGCACGACGGGCACCTCGCCGAGGTACACCTTGCCGGTGGAGCCGTCGATGGAGACGACGTCGCCCTCCTCGACGACGATCCCGCCCGGGGCCGTCATGCGGCGGCGCTTGGTGTCGACCTCGATCTCCTCGGCCCCGCAGACACAGGTCTTGCCCATGCCGCGGGCCACGACGGCGGCGTGCGACGTCTTGCCGCCGCGCGAGGTCAGGATGCCCTCGGCGGCGATCATGCCGTCGAGGTCGTCGGGGTTGGTCTCACGGCGGATGAGGATGACCTTCTCGCCGGAGCGCGACCACTTGACGGCCGTGTACGAGTCGAAGACGGCCTTGCCGACCGCGGCGCCCGGGGAGGCGGCGATGCCGCGGCCCAGCTTCTCGGTCTTCGCCTCGTCGTCGAAGCGCGGGAACATCAGCTGCGCGAGCTGCGCGCCGTTGACGCGCTGGAGCGCCTCGGCCTCGTCGATGAGGCCCTGGTCGACGAGCTGCGTCGCGATGCGGAAGGCGGCACCGGCGGTGCGCTTGCCGACGCGGGTCTGGAGCATCCACAGCTGGCCGCGCTCGATCGTGAACTCGATGTCGCAGAGATCCTTGTAGTGGGTCTCCAGCGTCTCCATGATCTGCATGAGCTGGTCGTACGACGCCTTGTCGATGCTCTCGAGGTCGGCGAGCGGCACGGTGTTGCGGATACCGGCGACGACGTCCTCGCCCTGCGCGTTCTGCAGGTAGTCGCCGTACACGCCCTGGTGGCCGCTGGCGGGGTCGCGGGTGAAGGCGACGCCGGTGCCGGAGTCGGGGCCGAGGTTGCCGAAGACCATGGAGCAGACGTTGACGGCCGTGCCGAGGTCGCCGGGGATGCGCTCCTGGCGGCGGTACAGCTTCGCGCGGTCGGTGTTCCACGAGTCGAAGACCGCGTTTATGGCGAGGTCCATCTGCTCGCGCGGGTCCTGCGGGAAGTCGCGTCCGGCCTCGTCGGAGACGATCTTCTTGAACTTGCGGACCAGCTTCTTGAGGTCGGCCGCCTCGAGGTCGGTGTCGACCGTGACCTTCTTGGCGTGCTTGGCCTGCTCCAGCGCCTCTTCGAAGAGCTCGCCGTCGACGCCGAGGACCGTCTTGCCGAACATCTGGATCAGACGGCGGTACGAGTCCCACGCGAAGCGCTCGTCGCCGCCGGCCTGCTTGGCGAGGCCGGTGACCGACTTGTCGGAGAGCCCGATGTTCAGGACGGTGTCCATCATGCCGGGCATGGAGAACTTGGCGCCCGAGCGGACGGAGACGAGCAGCGGGTTGTCGGCCTGGCCGAGCTTCTTGCCCATCTTCTGCTCGAGGGCGTCGAGGTGCGCGCTGACCTCGGCGCGCAGCGCCTCGGGAGCCTCGCCGCTGTCGAGGTAGACCTTGCACGCCTCGGTGGTGATGGTGAAGCCCGGAGGAACGGGCAGTCCGAGGTTGGTCATCTCGGCGAGGTTGGCGCCCTTGCCACCCAGCAGGTCCTTGAGGTTCCTGTTGCCCTCGGTGAAGTCATAAACGAACTTCTGACCCTCGGGCGCGCTGGCTACCTGGGGTTCTTTGTTTTCCGACACGGGTCTCGACTCCTCGAGGACGCGGTGGCTGCCCTGACGGCCAGGAACATACCCAGATCGAAGGTGTCTGGGTACGTCCACCTGACTGTCATGAGGCCTTAACCACTCGTCCGCCAGTAGATCGAAAGTGATCAACAGCTTCGGGGACCCAGGCGCGTGCGTTCAAGTATTCAACACACAACTACGCACAGCCATCGGTTCAGCCGGAAAGGTCACCGCAGGGTGAGGGATGGTTTGATCGATCAAAACAAAAGAAGGTGGCACCCAGTGCCACCTTTTGAGAGGTGCAACCCCGCCTGATGTGCTCATCTGAGCAATGAACGCATCAGGCGTGGCGAGGATCACTTCTCAGATGAGACCCTATCGAGACCGGAATCTCACCCTCCGGACGTGTCCAACTCCGCATCCGCGCTCACGGCGGAGCAGTCGTACGGGTCCTTCAGCCAGCCATCCGGCAGGACGACCCGCCCATTACCGGACGAACGACCCCGTGGCCCGTCCGCCCCGACAGGCCACGGCTGGTCCAAATCGAGCTCGCTCAAGTGAGCGTCCATTTCGTCCAGAGATGAGGAGATCGCAAGCTTCTTCCGCATCTCCGAGCCGACCGAGAACCCCTTCAGGTACCAGGCGACGTGCTTACGGAAGTCAATGACCCCGCGTGCCTCGTCCCCGATCCACTCGCCGAGCAGTTCCGCGTGCCTGCGCATCACCGCGGCGACCTCGCGCAGCGTCGGAGCGGCGTACGCGCCGGTGCCCTCGAAGCCCGCCACCAGATCCGCGAACAGCCAGGGCCGCCCCAGGCACCCACGCCCGACGACCACGCCGTCGCAGCCGGTCTCGCGCATCATGCGCAGGGCGTCGTCGGCGGACCAGATGTCGCCGTTGCCCAGGACGGGGATCTCCGGCACGTGCTCCTTCAGGCGCGCGATGGCGTCCCAGTCGGCCGTGCCGCCGTAGTGCTCCGCCGCCGTGCGCCCGTGCAGCGCGATGGCCGTGACGCCCTCCTGGACCGCTATCCGTCCCGCGTCGAGGTAGGTGAGGTGGTCGTCGTCGATGCCCTTGCGCATCTTCATCGTCACCGGCAGGTCGCCCGCGTTGGAGACGGCCTCGTTCAGGATGGCGCGCAGCAGGGGCCGCTTGTACGGGAGCGCCGAGCCGCCGCCCTTGCGCGTCACCTTCGGGACCGGGCAGCCGAAGTTCAGGTCGATGTGATCGGCCAGGTCCTCGTCCACGATCATGCGGACGGCCTTGCCGACCGTGACGGGGTCCACGCCGTACAGCTGGATCGAGCGCGGCGTCTCCGTCGCGTCGAAGTGGACCAGCTGCATGGTCTTCTCATTGCGCTCGACCAGCGCCCTCGTCGTGATCATCTCGCTGACGAACAGCCCCTTGCCACCGGAGAACTCGCGGCACAGGGTGCGGAAAGGAGCGTTGGTGATGCCGGCCATGGGAGCGAGCACCACCGGCGGCCGCACGGAGTGCGGGCCGATGGAGAGCAGGGGGAGCGCGGTGGTCATGGCCCCATTGTCCCGTACGGCGGGAGTCGTTGGTGAGCCGTACCATCCGCGTATGCCCGAGCTGAGCCACCGGCGGCGGTTGCTGGTGCTGGCGATCTGCTGCATGAGCCTGCTGATCGTGAGCCTCGACAACACCGCACTCAACGTCGCTCTCCCCTCCATGCGCGAGGAGCTCGGCGCGACCGTCGCCGGGATGCAGTGGGCGGTCGACGCGTACACGCTCGTCCTCGCCTCGCTCCTGATGCTCGCGGGATCGACCGCCGACCGGATCGGGCGGCGCAAGGTCTTCCTGGCCGGTCTGGTGCTCTTCACGCTCGGTTCACTGCTGTGCTCCCTGGCCCCGAATCTCGGCGCGCTCGTGGCCTTCCGCATGGTCCAGGCCGTCGGCGGCTCGATGCTCAACCCCGTCGCCATGTCGATCATCACCAACACCTTCACCGAGCCGCGCGCACGGGCGCGCGCGATCGGTGTCTGGGGCGGTGTGGTCGGGATCTCGATGGCGGCCGGTCCGCTGATCGGCGGGCTGCTGGTGGACCTGGTGAGCTGGCGGGCCATCTTCTGGGTCAATCTGCCGGTGGGCGTCGCCGCACTGCTGCTGACGGCCCGGTACGTGCCCGAGTCGCGCGCACCGAAGCCGCGCCGCGCCGACCCGGTGGGTCAGCTGCTGGTCGTCGCCCTGCTCGGCTCGCTCACGTACGCGATCATCGAGGCGCCCGTGGAGGGCTGGACGTCGCCGGTGATCCTGCTGTTCGCGGGAACGGCCGTGGCGGCCCTCGCGGGCCTTCTCGTGTACGAGCCGAGACGGGCGGAGCCACTGATCGATCTGCGGTTCTTCCGCAGCGCGCCCTTCAGCGGGGCCACGGTGATCGCGGTGTGCGCGTTCGCGGCGCTCGGCGGGTTCCTCTTCGTGAACACGCTGTACCTCCAGGACGTACGCGGGTTCTCGGCGCTGCACGCCGGGCTCTACATGCTGCCGATGGCGGGGCTGACCCTGGTCTGCGCGCCGCTGTCCGGGCGTCTCGTCGGCAGCCGGGGGCCCCGGCTCCCGCTGCTGGTGGCCGGCGTCACGATGGCGGCCAGCGGGGTGCTGTTCGCGGCGTTCGAGGCGGAGACGTCCACGCCCCTGCTGTTCACCGGGTACGTGCTCTTCGGCATCGGCTTCGGCCTGGTGAACGCGCCGATCACCAACACCGCCGTGTCGGGCATGCCGCGCGCCCAGGCGGGCGTGGCCGCCGCCGTCGCCTCGACGAGCCGGCAGGTCGGCCAGATGCTGGGCGTCGCCGTCATCGGCGCGGTGCTCGCCGCCGGGCTGCACGGGCGCTCGTACGACGACGCCTTCGTCGCGGCGAGCGGGCCGGCCTGGTGGATCATCGCCGGCTGCGGGGTGTGCGTCCTGCTGGTGGGGGCGCTGACCAGCGGCCCGTGGGCCCGGCGGACCGCCTGCCGGACGGCCGCGCGCCTGGGCGGCTCTCCCGGCGACCGTCCGTCGGCGCGCGCGGCGCGCTGAGCCGGACACGGGAATGGGCCCGGACCGCCGTGTGCGGTCCGGGCCCACCCCTGGGGCGCTCGTACGTCAGCTCTGCGCGTCCTGGGCGTCCTGACTGCCCTCGGCGGCCGCCTCGTCGCCTTCCGACCCGGTGGCGCGCTCACGCATCTTGCGCAGCAGCTCCTCCTTGTGGTCGGAGGCGAGCTTGCGGTCGGCGTTGCGCGTGGGGCCGTTGTCCGCGAGTTCGGCGCGGGACATCCTCTTGCGCTGCCCGCCTACGCCGAGAAGGTTGTTGCGGCTCTTTGCCACGGGGTTCTCCCGAAGTGATGAGAAGTGATCTGCGGATTCGTCGGGTGGGGGGCGGACGTGGGAGCCGCCGCGCGCTCACTCGTAGATCTGGAAGAACATGCATACGACATTACCGGGCCGCGGGGACGCCGGGCACCAGATTTTCCCGCAGCCCCGCACCCGGGGCGACGCGAAGGCCCCGGCTCCGCTGGGCGGAACCGGGGCCTTCAGGGCGTACGAACCGGTCAGCAGCCGAGGAGGCGGCCGCCCAGGTACGACTGGATCTGGTCCAGCGAGACGCGCTCCTGCTTCATGGTGTCGCGCTCGCGCACGGTCACCGCGTTGTCGTCGAGCGTGTCGAAGTCGACGGTCACGCAGAACGGCGTACCGATCTCGTCCTGACGGCGGTAGCGGCGGCCGATGGCGCCCGCGTCGTCGAACTCGATGTTCCAGTTCTTGCGCAGGTCGGTCGCCAGGCCCTTGGCCTTCGGCGACAGCTGCGGGTTGCGGGACAGCGGCAGAACGGCGACCTTGACCGGCGCCAGGCGCGGGTCGAGGCGCATGACGGTGCGCTTCTCCATGACGCCCTTGGCGTTCGGGGCCTCGTCCTCGATGTACGCGTCGAGCATGAAGGCGAGCATGGCGCGGTTCACGCCGGCCGCCGGCTCGATGACGTACGGAGTCCAGCGCTCGCCGGCCTCCTGGTCGAAGAACGACAGGTCCTGGCCCGAGGCCTTGGAGTGCGCCTTGAGGTCGAAGTCGGTGCGGTTGGCCACGCCCTCGAGCTCGGAGAACTCGCTGCCGCCGAAGTTGAAGCGGTACTCGATGTCGGCGGTGCGCTTCGAGTAGTGCGAGAGCTTCTCCGCCGGGTGCTCGAACCAGCGCATGTTCTCCTCACGGAGACCAAGCTCGCGGTACCAGCCCCAGCGCTGCTCCATCCAGTATTCCTGCCACTGCTCGTCCTCGCCCGGCTTGACGAAGAACTCCATCTCCATCTGCTCGAACTCGCGCGTGCGGAAGATGAAGTTGCCCGGAGTGATCTCGTTACGGAAGGACTTGCCCATCTGCGCGATGCCGAACGGCGGCTTCTTGCGCGAAGTCTGCTGCACCTGGGCGAAGTTGGTGAAGATGCCCTGCGCGGTCTCGGGGCGCAGGAAGGCGCGCGAGCCGGTGTCCTGGGTCGGGCCCAGGTGCGTCTCCAGCATGCCGGAGAACTGCTTGGGCTCGGTGAACTGGCCCTTGGTGCCGCAGTTCGGGCAGTTGACGTCGGCCAGGCCGTTCTCGGGGGCACGGCCGTTGTGCTTGGCCTCGTACGCCTCGATCAGGTGGTCCGCGCGGTGGCGCTTGTGACACGCGGTGCATTCGGTGAGCGGGTCGGAGAACGTCGCGACGTGACCGGACGCCTCCCACACCTCGGGGGCCAGGATCACCGAGGAGTCGAGACCGACGACGTCCTCGCGCGCGATGACCATGGAGCGCCACCACTGGCGCTTGATGTTCTCCTTGAGCTCGACACCCAGCGGCCCGTAGTCCCAGGCGGCCCGGGAGCCGCCGTAGATCTCACTGCACGGGTAGACGAAGCCACGGCGCTTGCTCAGGCTGACGATGGTGTCGATCTTGTCGGCGGCCACGGTGCTCTCTTCATTACGACGACGACGAACGCGAATGATTCAGATTACCGGCGCTCGTACCCCTCGGATCAAATCGGTACCGGGCAACGGATCATCGCGGGGACCGGGCTCAGGTCACATCCCCCATTATTGACAACCGTTTCCAGTTTAGTTGAAAATGGGTGTCATGAACGTACGACGACGCCTCATACCCACCGCCGCCACCGCCGGAGCCGTCGCGCTCGGCCTGATGGCCGTCAGCGCCTGCTCGTCCTCCTCCGGCGCCGCCGGCAAGAACGGCGACGGCAAGCTCGAGGTGGTGGCGTCGTTCTACCCGATGCAGTTCCTCGCCGAGGAGATAGGCGGCGACCACGTCTCCGTATCGACCCTCACGAAGCCGGGCGTGGAACCGCACGACCTGGAGCTCAGCCCGAAGCAGACCGCCGGACTCGGCGAAGCGGGCCTCATTCTCTACCTCAAGGGCCTCCAGCCCGCCGTCGACGAGGCGGTCGCGCAGTCCGGTGTGAAGAACACCGTCGACGCCGCCGGCCTCACCCACCTCGAAGAGCACGGCACCGAGGCCGGCCACGACGAGCACTCCGACGAGGAGCACTCCGGCGAGCAGCACGCGGACGAGCACGCCGCGGAAGACGGCCACGACCACTCCGAGGCCGGCGGCGACCCCCATGTCTGGCTCGACCCCGTGAAGTACTCCGAGATCGCCAAGGGCGTCGGCAAGGCGCTGGAGAAGGCCGACCCCGACCACGCCGCCGCGTACCAGAAGAACACCGAAGCCCTGGTCGGCAAGCTGGACGGACTCCACGAGAAGTTCGAGAAGGGCCTGAAGAACACCGACACCCGGACGTTCATCACGACCCACGCCGCCTTCGGCTACCTCGCCGAGCGCTACGGCCTCAAGCAGGAGGGCATCAGCGGCCTCGACCCCGACTCCGAGCCCAGCCTCTCCCGCATGAAGGACCTCCAGAAGACCGCCAAGGACGACAAGGTCACCACGGTCTTCTTCGAGACGCTCGTCAGCGACAAGACCGCCAAGACCCTGGCGGGCGACACCGGCCTCAGGACGGACGTCCTGGACCCGCTGGAGGGAATCACGGACAAGTCCGAGGGCGCTGACTACGTCGAGGTCATGGAGTCCAACCTCGCCGCGCTGGAGAAGGCCCTCGGCGCGAAGTGAAGCAGATCACCCCAGCAGCACCAGCAGCATCGGAGGCGCGAGCCATGAAGCAGCCAGAGCAGCCGCCCGTCATATCGCTGCGCGGCGCCACCGCCACGCTCGGCTCGCGCCCGGTGCTGCGCGGCGTCGACCTCGCCGTGCACCGCGGCGAGGTCGTGTCCCTGCTCGGCGCCAACGGCTCCGGCAAGTCGACCGCGGTGCGTTCGGTGATCGGCCAGGTGCCCCTCACCGGCGGCTCCGTCGACCTCTTCGGCACGCCGCTGCGCCGCTTCCGCGACTGGGCGCGCGTCGGGTACGTACCGCAGCGCACGACGGCCGCCAGCGGCGTTCCCGCGACCGTGTACGAGGTCGTCTCGTCGGGCCGCCTCTCCCGCGCGAAGCTGCGCCTGCCCTCGAAGGCCGACCGCGCCGCCGTGCACCGCGCCATCGAGCTCGTCGGGCTCGCGGACCGCGCCAAGGACTCCGTGAACGCCCTCTCGGGCGGCCAGCACCAGCGCGTCCTGATCGCGCGGGCGCTCGCCTCCGAGCCGGACCTGCTGATCATGGACGAGCCGATGGCGGGCGTGGACCTCGTCAGCCAGGAGATCCTCGCCACGACCCTGCGCGAGCAGGTCGTCGCCGGTACGACCGTCCTGCTCGTCCTGCACGAACTCGGCGCCCTGGAGCCGCTGATCGACCGCGCGGTCGTGCTGCGCGACGGCTGCGTCACCCACGACGGACCGCCCCCGCGGTCGCTCGGCCAGCACGCGCTGCCCGGCCACGACCACGTACACCCGCACTCGGACTCCGAGCCCGTCCGGACGGGACTGCTGACCTGATCATGGAAATTCTCGAAACAGCCTTCATGCAGCGGGCCCTGCTCGCCGCCGTCCTCGTCGGCGTCACCGCCCCCGCCGTCGGCATCTACCTCGTCCAGCGCCGCCAGGCCCTGATGGGCGACGGCATCGGCCACGTCGCCATGACCGGCGTCGGCCTCGGCTTCCTGCTGAGCGCCAACCCGGTGTGGATGGCCGCGCTCGTCTCGATCGCCGGCGCCGTCGCGATGGAACTGATCCGCTGGTACGGGCGCATGCGCGGCGACATGGCGCTGGCCATGCTCTTCTACGGCGGCATGGCGGGCGGCGTCCTGCTGATCAACCTCGCCCCGAACGGCTCGAACTCCAACCTCACCTCGTACCTCTTCGGCTCGCTGTCGACCGTCTCGGACGCGGACGTCGTCGCGATCTGCCTGCTCGCCGCCTTTGTGATGCTCGTCACGGTCGGCCTGCGGCGGCACCTCTTCGCGATCAGCCAGGACGAGGAGTTCGCCCGGGTGACCGGGCTGCCGGTGCGCGCCCTGAACCTCCTGATCGCGGTCACCGCGGCGGTCACGGTCACCGTCGCGATGCGCGTCGTCGGGCTGCTGCTGGTCAGCGCGCTGATGGTGGTGCCGGTGGCGGCGGCGCAGCAGATCACGCGGTCCTTCAAGGTCACGTTCGTCCTGGCCGTGGTCATCGGCACGGCCGTGACGCTGGCCGGCACGGTCACGTCGTACGAGTACGAGGTGCCGCCGGGCGCGACGATCGTGCTGCTGGCCATCGGCGTCTTCTTCGTGCTGACCGCGCTGGCCGGGCCGCTCGCCCGGCGCAGGAGCCGGGCCCTGTCCGAGGCGGATGCGGGAGCGGCGGCCGGCTGTAGCGTGGAGGCGGGCGGACTGCCGGACGGCTCCCGCCCCGCCCACGACGTCAAGGTCTGACCGGCGTTCGGCGGCGACCTGACAGAATGGCCCGACATACGTACGGGCGACCAGAGGAGGCACCTGTGACCACTGCGGGAACCCCATCCCCGGTGCGTGGCCGGTCCACCAGGCAGCGGGCCGCCGTGGCGGCCGCGCTCG
The DNA here is from genome assembly GCF_014650755.1 of Streptomyces chryseus. GTDB lineage: Bacteria > Actinomycetota > Actinomycetes > Streptomycetales > Streptomycetaceae > Streptomyces > Streptomyces chryseus. The sequence continues at coordinate 807,566 of NZ_BMVO01000001.1, forward strand.
ACGAGGTGGACGAGTTCCGCAGCGCGCAGGAGCTTCACGACATGCTCAAGCACCGGGGCGACTCGGTCGGGCTGACGACGGTCTACCGCACCCTGCAGTCCCTCGCCGACGCCGGCGAGGTGGACGTACTGCGCACCAGCGAGGGCGAGGCGGTGTACCGGCGCTGCTCCAGCGGTGAGCACCACCATCACCTGGTCTGCCGGGTGTGCGGCAAGGCCGTCGAGGTCGAGGGCCCCGCGGTCGAGAAGTGGGCGGAGGCCATCGCCGCCCAGCACGGCTATGTGAACGTGGCCCACACCGTGGAGATCTTCGGCACGTGCGTGGAGTGCGCGGCCAGCGTCTGAGGCCGTACGAGAGCGGGCCCGTGCCGGACATCGTCCGGCACGGGCCCGCTCTCTGCCGCGGACCGCTCGGAGCCGCCGAGCGGTCCGGTCGCCCCTGACTCAGAGCCGCCGCAGGTTCCGGTCGAGGATGTCCCGCAGCCGGTCCATGTCGTCCGGGGCCGCGAGTCCGCGCTTGGGCAGGACCTCCAGGCACAGGATGCCCGGGTCCCGGCTGAGCAGCACGACGTGGTCGCGGGTCTCCCGGTAGCCCCGCAGGAGCGACCAGCGCACGGTCAGGGTCGCGTGCTCGGTGGCGGCGGACACGCCCGCCCCGGTGACCGTCGTACGGTATTCGCCCTGCCACCCCACGACGCGCATCACGTGGTGGGCCTGCACGTGCGGAACCGCCCAGACGAACAGCACGACCAGGGCGCACAGCAGGACATTGCCCGCCGGCGGCCCCCCGGGCGCGACCAGCAGCAGCAGAGCGAAGCCCGCGAACAGCGTCATCACCGCCCACCGCAGCACATGCAGCCGCCGTACGCGGTCGCGTGCCCGGAAGCCCGCCAGAACGTCGCCGCGCGCCGGCCGGTACGTCAGCTCGACGCTCTCCGCGGCCTGAATGATGTCCCGCCCCTGGTGATCCATGGGGCGGGATCCTAACCATCCGGCGCGGCCCGCCCCGCGCCGCCCTACATGCTGCCCGCGGCGAGCTGCTCCTCGTTCGGGACGGCGCCGCCGAAGCGCCGGTCGCGGGAGGCGTACTCGACGCAGGCCCGCCACAGGTCGCGGCGGTCGAAGTCGGGCCACAGGACGTCCTGGAAGACCATCTCGGCGTACGCGCTCTGCCAGATCAGGTAGTTGGACGTGCGCTGCTCGCCGCTGGGGCGCACGAAGAGGTCCACGTCCGGCATGTCCGGGTAGTACATGTACTTCGCGAAGGTCTTCTCGTTGACCTTCGACGGGTCGAGCCTGCCCGCCGCCACATCGCGCGCGATGGCCTGCGCCGCGTCCGCGATCTCCGCGCGCCCGCCGTAGTTGACGCAGAAGTACAGCGTCATGGCGTCGTTGTTCTTGGTCTGCTCCTGGGCGACCTGGAGCTCCTGGACGACGGACTTCCACATCTTGGGCATCCGGCCGGTCCAGCGGATGCGGATGCCGAGCTCGTCCATCTCGTCGCGGCGGCGGCGGATGACGTCCCGGTTGAAGTTCATCAGGAAGCGCACCTCCTCGGGCGAGCGCTTCCAGTTCTCGGTGGAGAAGGCGTACAGGGAGAGGTTCTTGACGCCCATTTCGAGGCAGCCCTTGAGCACGTCGAGCACGACGCCCTCGCCGACCTTGTGGCCCTCGGTGCGCGGAAGCCCGCGTTCCTTCGCCCAGCGGCCGTTGCCGTCCATGACGACGGCCACGTGCCCCGGGACCAGCTCGCTGGGGATCTTCGGCGGCCGCGCGCCGGACGGGTGCGGCTCCGGCGTCTTGTACTCGCGCCGGTTACGGCCCAGAATCCCGCGTCGTGCCATGAGCTTCTCTCTCCCTCGATTCACTTTTCCACATACCGCAGCGACCGCAGGCCGCGCTCCAAGTGCCAGTGCAGATACGCCGACACCAGCCCGCTGCCCTCCCGGACGTGCCGCGCCTCACAGCTGTCCGCCGTCTCCCAGTCCCCCGTCAGCAACGCGCTGAGCAGTCCGACGGCCTCCGCCGAGGGTACGACGCTTCCGGGCACCCGGCAGTCGCCGCACACGACGCCGCCGGCGGCGACGGAGAAGAACCGGTTCGGCCCGTGCAGCCCGCACCGCGCGCAGTCGTCGAAGCTCGGCGCGTAGCCGTTGACGGCCAGCGAACGCAGCAGGAAGGCGTCGAGGATGAGGTTCGGGGCGTGCTCGCCGCGGGCGAGGGTGCGCAGGCCGCCGACGAGCAGCAGGTACTGCTGCACGGCGGGCTCACCCTCGTGGTCGGTGAACCGCTCGGCGGTCTCCAGCATCGCCGTGCCGGCGGTGTAGCGGCCGTAGTCGGTGACGATTCCGCCGCCGTACGGGGCGATCGTCTCGCTCTGGGTGCACAGCGGCAGGCCGCGCCCGACCAGTTCGCTGCCGCGGGAGAAGAACTGCACGTCGACGTGCGAGAAGGGCTCCAGGCGCGCGCCGAACTTGGACTTGGTCCGCCGGACGCCCCGGGCGACGGCGCGTACCCGGCCGTGACCGCGGGTGAGCAGCGTGATGATCCGGTCCGCCTCACCCAGCTTCTGGGTGCGCAGCACGATGCCGTCGTCGCGGAACAGGGTCATGGGTCCATTCTCGCCCAGGCACTGTCATCAAGGAGACCTTTGAGTACTCATAAGGTCTGCTTATGAGGTCATAGGCAGGGGTCCCGTACCTGACCCGGCATTTCGTTGCCTAGGGTGACGCACGAGACAGTTGTCGCCACCCGAAGGGAAACCTCCCCCATGCCCCGCCCCCTGAGGGTCGCGATCGTAGGCGCCGGTCCCGCCGGGATCTACGCCGCCGACGCCCTGCTGAAGTCCGACGCCGCGGCCGACCCCGGGGTGTCCATCGACCTGTTCGAGCGGATGCCGGCGCCCTTCGGACTGATCCGGTACGGCGTCGCCCCGGACCACCCGCGCATCAAGGGCATCATCACCGCCCTGCACCAGGTCCTGGACAAGCCGCAGATCCGGCTCTTCGGCAACGTCGACTACCCGTCGGACATCGGCCTGGACGACCTGCGGGCGTTCTACGACGCGGTGATCTTCTCCACCGGCGCGAGCGCCGACCGCGCGATGGACATACCCGGTATCGGCCTCGACGGCTCCTACGGCGCCGCCGACTTCGTCTCCTGGTACGACGGCCACCCGGACGTTCCGCGCACCTGGCCCCTCGACGCCGAGAAGGTCGCCGTGCTCGGCGTCGGCAATGTCGCGCTCGACGTGGCCCGCATCCTCGCCAAGACCGCCGACGAGCTGCTCCCGACCGAGATCCCGCCGAACGTCCACGACGGCCTCGCCGCCAACAAGGCGCGCGAGATCCACGTCTTCGGGCGGCGCGGACCGGCGCAGGCGAAGTTCAGCCCGATGGAACTGCGCGAGCTCGACCACTCCCCGACCATCGAGGTCGTCGTGAACCCCGAGGACATCGACTACGACGACGGCAGCATCGCCACCCGCCGCGCCAACAAGCAGGCGGACATGGTCGCCAAGACCCTGGAGAACTGGGCGATCCGGGACATCGGCGACCGCCCCCACAAGCTCTTTCTGCACTTCTTCGAGTCGCCCACCGAGGTCGTCGGCGTGGACGGCAGGGTCGTCGGCCTGCGTACGGAGCGCACGGAGCTGGACGGCACGGGCAATGTGACGGGCACGGGCGAGACGCGGACCTGGGACGTGCAGGCCGTCTACCGCGCGGTGGGCTACCTCTCCGACGAACTGCCCAAGCTGCCGTTCGACTTCACCACCGGCACCGTCCCGCACGAGGGCGGCCGCGTGATCGAGGCGGGCGAGCACCTTGCGTCGACGTACGTCACCGGCTGGATCAAGCGCGGCCCGGTCGGCCTCATCGGCCACACCAAGGGCGACGCCAACGAGACGGTGGCCAACCTCCTCGAGGACCACGGAGCCGGCCGCCTGCCCGCTCCCGCGGCACCGGAGGAGGACGCCGTCGTGGACTTCCTCGCGGGCAGGGGCGTCGCCTACACGACGTGGGAGGGCTGGCACCGCCTCGACAGCGCCGAGCGCGCGCTGGGCGCCGCCGAGGGTCGCGAGCGCGTGAAGATCGTCGAGCGCGAGGCCATGCTGCGCGCGAGCGCGGCTCCCCAGGACTGAGCGGGCGCGGACACGGCCCGGCGGGCTATGAGGGCGTACGCGCCGACGTGAGCAGCCGGGCCGTGTCCTCCGGACGGATCAGCAGCGCGCCGCCGACGATCGTCAGCACCTCGCGCTCCGCCGGGCTGTACGGGCCGTCGGCGAGGGCGATCCGGGCGCCCTGGAGCAGGATCGATTCGCGGCCGGCGGGCGCGAGGTGCGGTGCCAGCGGTTCGAGCGCCTCGTGCAGCTCGATGGCGAGCGCGGCGCCGCAGGGGTCCGAGGCCCCTTCGTACGCCCCGGGAAGGCGGCCGGCGTCGGCGGAGAGGGCGTCGATCAGAGTGGTGAGCCGGTCCTCGGTGCAGTCGTCGAACCCGGCGGCGCGGACGGCCCGCACGGCGGTGACCCGCACCGTGCGGGACGACGTCCCGCCGGCGGCGAGTACGGCGAGGGCGACGGTGTGGACGGCGTCGCGCAGCATCGCGGCGAAGCGGACGGTGGTGGGGTGGTCGAGCGCCTCGGTGCCGAAGTGGGCCTGACAGGCCGCGCATTCGACGACCGGGCCCACGTCACCGCGCGCCACGAGCGGGATGCCGAGCACGGTGAAGCGTCTGCGGCCCGTACGGCGCCGGTAGTTGCGGTCGCCGCCGCAGTCGGGGCAGAAGAACTCGCCGTCACCGACGGTGTTCCACGCGGTGCGAACGCCCCATACACATCGTTTCCGCCCTCGGGTCTGCAGCACGTCGCACCTCCGTAACGCTCCGGCAACGCTGCCGTGTGGCCGTGATGTTAGCCACATCCGCGAGGCCGCGTCAGCACCCCGGGCGAGAGGGAGACACGCGAAGAGCCGGGCGTGGCCGAAAATCGACCCGCCCGGCTCACGTCGTACCGGAGCCCCGGGCTCAGCGCGTGGCGCGGTTCACGGCCGAGACGACGGCCTTCAGCGACGCGCGCGTGGTGTTCGCGTCGATGCCGATGCCCCACAGCACCTTGCCGTCGATGGCGCATTCGATGTACGAGGCGGCCTGGGCGCTCGCGCCCTCGCTCATCGTGTGCTCCTGGTAGTCCAGCAGCCTGGCGTCCACGCCGACCGCGCCCAGCGCCTCGAAGAAGGCCGAGATCGGGCCATTGCCGGTGCCGGTCAGCACCGTCTCGACGCCGTCCACGACCGCCTCGACGGTCAGTGTGTCCTGGCCGTCCGTGTCGGTGGTGGTCTGACCGGAGCGCAGCTGGATGCGTCCCCAGGCGTTCTCGGAGTTCGGCAGGTACTCGTCCTGGAAGACCGACCAGATGGCCTTCGGCGTGACCTCGCCGCCCTCGGCATCCGTCTTGGCCTGGATGATCCGGGAGAACTCGATCTGCATGCGGCGCGGCAGGTCCAGCTTGTGGTCGTTCTTCAGGACGTACGCGATGCCGCCCTTGCCGGACTGCGAGTTGACGCGGATGACGGCCTCGTACGAGCGGCCCACGTCCTTCGGGTCGATCGGCAGGTACGGCACGGCCCACTCGATGTCGTCGACCGTCTTGCCGACGGCGGCCGCCTGGGCCTCCATCGCGTCGAAGCCCTTCTTGATGGCGTCCTGGTGGGAGCCGGAGAAGGCGGTGTAGACCAGGTCGCCCGCGTAGGGGTGGCGCGGGTGGACCTCCATCTGGTTGCAGTACTCGCTGGTGCGCCGGATGTCGTCGATCTGCGAGAAGTCGATCTGCGGGTCGACCCCCTGGGAGAACAGGTTCATGCCCAGGGTGACCAGGTCGACGTTGCCGGTGCGCTCGCCCTGCCCGAACAGGCAGCCCTCGATGCGGTCGGCGCCCGCCATGATCGCCAGCTCGGCGGCGGCGACGGCGGTGCCGCGGTCGTTGTGCGGGTGCACGGACAGGCAGACGTACTCGCGCCGGGACAGGTTGCGGGACATCCACTCGAAGCGGTCCGCGTGCGTGGACGGCGTGGAGCGCTCGACCGTGGCGGGCAGGTTCAGGATGATCTCCCGGCCCTCCTCCGGCTGCCACACGTCGCAGACGGCCTCGCAGACCTCCAGCGCGAAGTCCAGCTCGGTGTCGGTGAAGATCTCCGGGCTGTACTGGTATCCGAAGACCGTCTCCGGGCCCAGCAGCTTGTCGGCGTACTCCATCACCAGCCGGGTGCCGTCCACGGCGATCTGCTTGACCTGCTCCTTGGAGCCGCGGAAGACGACGCGGCGGAAGGTCGGCGCGGTGGCGTTGTAGAGGTGCACGGTCGCGCGCCGCGCGCCGACCAGCGATTCGACGGTCCGCTCGATCAGCTCTTCACGGGCCTGCGTCAGGACGGAGATCGTCACGTCCTCGGGGATCGCGCCCTCTTCGATGATGGAGCGGACGAAGTTGAAGTCGGTCTCGCCGGAGGACGGGAAACCGACCTCGATCTCCTTGTAGCCCATGCGTACGAGCAGGTCGAACATCTCGCGCTTGCGGGCCGGGCTCATCGGGTCGATCAGCGCCTGGTTGCCGTCGCGCAGGTCGGTGGACAGCCAGCGGGGCGCCTTGGTGATGCGGCGGTCCGGCCAGGTCCGGTCGGGGATGTCCACGGCCTCGTACCGGCCGTACTTGTGGACCGGCATCCCGGACGGCTTCTGCAGCTGCGTCGCGTTGGTGATCGGCGTGGGGCGGCCAACAGGGGCGTTCATCGCGTAGGGCTCCTCGGTGTCCTGCAAAGGGGACGGCCGACGGTGTCGCTGCAGCACCAGACTCCGCGGGGAGGGGGTCGGCCTGGAACTACAGACCCTCGCCGCGGCAGCTAAGGAGAAGCAGCCCGTAACGCATGATGTGCCGCAGCCTAGCCGAGTCGGGCCGGTTTCGCCGGACCCGTATCAGTATGCGGGACCACCCCAGGGGTAACGGGCGGGTAACGGGCGAAAGTGATCCTTCACTCGATTTCATCAATCATGGTCGCAAGTAGTGACAGCCTTGTGACGCAGTGCCACATTGCGGCCATGAAGGCCACACACCCCGTGTTCTGCACCATCGTGCCGCCCCACGTCCTCGACAAGCTCGCCCAGGCCGACGATCCGGACCTCGCGGGCCCCGCCCGCCGGACCCTCGAGGCGGACGCCGCCCAGCGCACCCACCGCCGGCTCACCACGGTGCTCGGCGCGCCGGCGGCGGCCGTGCCGGAGGGAGCGGCCGCCGGCAAGCCGCACCGCACGCTCTACGACGCGCAGCACGGTCAGCGGCTGCCGGGCGTCAAGGTGCGCGGCGAGGGCGACGAACCGGGCCGGGACGCGACCGTCAACCGTGCGTACGCCGGCCTCGGCGCCACGTTCGAGCTGCTCCTCAAGGGCTTCGAGCGGGACTCGATCGACGGGAACGGGCTGCCGCTCGTGGCGAGCGTCCACTACGGCGAGAACTACGGCAACGCCTTCTGGGACGGCCGGCAGATGGTCCTCGGCGACGGTGACGAGATCTTCCGCGACTTCACGATCCCGGTCGACGTCATCGCCCACGAACTGGCCCACGGCCTGACGCAGTACACGGCCAATTTCACGTACTTCGGCCAGCCCGGCGCGCTCAACGAGTCGGTGTCCGACGTCTTCGGCTCCCTGGTCAAGCAGTACGTCAACGACGAGACCGCCGACCGGGCCGACTGGCTGATCGGCGCGGGCCTGCTGACCGAGCGCGTCACCGGGGTGGCCCTGCGCTCCATGAAGGCGCCCGGCACGGCGTACGACGACGACGTCCTCGGCAAGGATCCGCAGCCCGCCAAGATGGAGGACTACGTCCGCACCGGCCGGGACAACGGCGGCGTGCACATCAACTCCGGCATCCCGAACCACGCCTTCTACCTGCTCGCCACGGACCTCGGCGGCCGGGCGTGGGAGCGGGCGGGGCAGATCTGGTACGACACCCTGACCGGCGGGAGCCTCGAGGTCGACGCGAGCTTCACCGACTTCGCGCGCGCCACCGTCGCGGCGGCCCGGGCCCGTTTCGGTGAGGGTGAGGAACACGAGGCTCTGCTGAAAGCGTGGTCCCTGGTCGGGGTGCCTACCGGCTGAGGCGTATCCGTACTAGAACGGAACCATGCGAATTGGGGTAAGGCGTACAGGAGGCTTCGCCGGCATCGAGCGGTACGCCGAGGTCGACACCTCCGGACGGCCCGACGCCGGCGAGTGGCAGGCCCTGGTCGAGGAGGCGGTCGCCGCCGGCCGGGGCACACCGCCGGTGGGCGTTCCGGACGGATTCAGCTACCAGATCACCGTCGACGGCAAGACCGTCTACTGCGCTGACCCGAGACTCACCGAGGCGCAGAGCCGGCTGATCTCGCAGGTCCTGAAGGAAGGGGCCTGAACGGTCCGCCGGATCGCCCTACCGCAGCATGGTGGACATCGGCGACCTGACCAGGCTCTGCGGCGGCCGGGTCCGGCTGATCGCCGTCTGACGCGACGGCCGCCGCACGCTCCATTGACAGGGTTACCGGCGGTACCGAGCATCGCTGCATGACGACGCCGCCGCCGCGCCCGCTGCCCCGCTTCCCCGCCGACTTCCTCTGGGGCGTGTCGACTTCGGCCCACCAGATCGAGGGCGCGGTCGGCGAGGACGGGCGGGGGATGTCGTCGTGGGACGCCTTCGCCGCCGAGCCGGGGCGGATCAGGGACGGCTCCGACGCGTCCGTGGCGACCGGCCACTACCACCGGTACGCGCAGGACGTGGCGCTGATCAAGGACCTGGGCGTCGGCGCGTACCGCTTCTCGGTGGCGTGGTCGCGGGTGCTGCCGGAGGGCGCCGGGGCGGTCAACGGGGCGGGGCTCGGCTTCTACGACCGGCTCGTCGACGAGCTGTGCGCGGCGGGCGTGCGCCCCGTGCCGACCCTCTTCCACTGGGACACCCCGCTGGCGCTGGAGAAGGCCGGCGGCTGGCTGGAGCGGGACACCGCCCACCGGTTCGCGGAGTACGCCGACGTGGTGGCCGCCCGGCTCGGTGACCGGGTGGACCGCTGGATCACCCTCAACGAGCCCGCCGAGGTGACGCTGCTCGGGTACGGGCTCGGGCAGCACGCCCCCGGCAGGCGGCTGCTCTTCGGCGCGCTGCCCGCCGCCCACCACCAGCTCCTGGGGCACGGTCTCGCCGTACAGGCCCTGCGGGCCAGGGGTGCGGACGGCATCGGGATCGCGAACTCGCACGGACCCGTGCGGCCGGCGTCGGACAGCGACGAGGACCGGGGCGCCGCCGACTTCTACGACCTGCTGCTGAACCGGCTGTTCGCCGACCCCCTGCTCCTCGGGCGGTATCCGGACGGGATCGCCGAGATGCTGCCGGGACCGGTGGCGGACGACCTCGCGCTCATCGCGTCACGGCCGCTCGACTGGTACGGGATCAACTACTACCAGCCGACACTCGTCGGGGCTCCCGGCCCGGACGCGCCCACCGACTTCGCGGGCATCGCGATACCGCCGGAGATGCCGTTCTCCGTACGGGAGATCGAGGGGCACCCGCGGACGGCCTTCGGCTGGCCGGTCGTCCCCGACGCCCTGACCGAACTGCTGACGTCGTTCCGGGAGCGGTACGGCGACCGGCTGCCGCCCGTCGTCGTCACCGAGAACGGCTGCTCGTACGACGGTCTGGACGACCAGGAGCGGATCGCCTTCCTCGACGGCCATCTGCGGGCGCTGCACCGGGCCCTGGCGGCGGGCGTCGACGTACGCGGGTACTTCGTCTGGTCGCTGATGGACAACTTCGAGTGGGCCGAGGGGTACACCCAGCGCTTCGGTCTCGTGCACATCGACTACGAGACGCTGGCGCGCACCCCGAAGGCGTCGTTCCACTGGCTGCGGGAGGCGTTGCGCGAGCAGCGGCCGCCCGGGTCCTCCGGGCGGCCGTGACAGCTCAGAACCCCAGCTTGCGCAGCTGCTTGGGGTCCCGCTGCCAGTCCTTGGCGACCTTGACGTGCAGGTCCAGGAAGACCGGCGTGCCCAGCAGCGCCTCGATGTGCTTGCGCGACTTCGTACCGACGTCCTTCAGGCGCTGGCCCTTGGGGCCGATGATGATGCCCTTCTGGCTGGGACGCTCGATGTAGACGTTCGCGTGGATGTCGAGGAGAGGCTTGTCGGCCGGGCGGTCCTCGCGCGGCAGCATCTCCTCGACGACGACCGCGATGGAGTGCGGCAGCTCGTCCCGTACGCCTTCGAGCGCGGCCTCGCGGATCAGCTCCGCGACCATCACCATCTCGGGCTCGTCGGTGAGGTCGCCCTCGGGGTAGAGCGGGGGGCTCTCGGGGAGGAGCGGGATCAGCAGGTCGGCGAGGAGCGAGACCTGCTGGTCGCCGACGGCGGAGACCGGCACGATCTCCTGCCACTCGAAGCCGAGCTCCTTGGAGAGCTGGTCGATGGCGATGAGCTGCTCGGCGAGCCGCTTGGAGTCGACGAGGTCGGTCTTGGTGACGATCGCGACCTTCGGCGTCTTCTTGATGCCCGCGAGCTCCTTGGCGATGAACTTGTCACCGGGGCCGAGCTTCTGGTCGGCGGGCAGGCAGAAGCCGATCACGTCGACCTCGGCCCAGGTGGTGCGTACGACGTCGTTGAGACGCTCGCCGAGCAGCGTGCGCGGCTTGTGGAGGCCGGGGGTGTCGACCAGGATCAGCTGCGCTTCGGGGCGGTGCACGATGCCGCGCACCGTGTGGCGCGTGGTCTGCGGCCGGCTGGAGGTGATGGCGACCTTCTGGCCGACCAGAGCGTTCGTCAGGGTGGACTTGCCCGCGTTGGGGCGGCCGACGAAGCAGGCGAAGCCGGCCCGGTGGGGGGCCTCGGAAGACTGGGTGCGAGCGCTCATGCGTGCCATTCTCCCCGATGTACGCCGCCGGGCCGACCAGTGCCGGCCCGGGCGCTCACCCGGGGGCGGCCCCGGGTGCCGTAACCGGCCGCGGGGGTTGGCTCCCGCTGTCAGAGGCCGGCCTTGGCGCCGCACACCGGCCAGGCGCCGATGCCCTGGCCCTGGAGGACCTTGTCGGCGACGGCGGCCTGCTGCTGCGGGGTGGCCTGGTGGGCGCTCGAGGCGTACTTCGTGCCGCCGTACGCGGCCCAGGTGGACGGGGTGAACTGCAGACCGCCGGAGAAGCCGTTGCCGGTGTTCGCGTTCCAGTCGCCGCCGGACTCGCACTGGGCGACCGCGGACCAGTCGGCCGTCGGGGCGGCGGAGGCGCTGCCGGTGCCGGCGAGGACCAGCATGCCGGTGGCTCCAGCGGCGACGAAGGAACCGGTGACGCGGCGGCGGAGGGCGGTGCGGGTCAGGGAGGAGAACACGTGGGTGACCTTTGTTCGGGGGCGGGGACTGCCCTCGGAGCGGAGGCTCCTGCTGGGCATGTACTCCACCGTCGCAGCGCGGGGCGCCGGGATCCACGGTCCTTCGGGAGCCCGCGCGGGCCTTCCGGCCCCGTCTCTTGACAGCTCGGGCGCGGGCCGGAGGCCCCGGGCCGAAGGTCCCGCCGCCCCGGCGGCACGGGCGCCTGGCCGGGTCCGCCCGGCGGCGCGGCGGGGGCCGCCCGGCCCCCGCCGCGCCGGGAGTGCGCCTCGTCACACGAGACCACCGCCACAGCGGCCACCGGTGGCGGGGCGGTCTCCGGGGTCCTCAGGCGCCGGCCGCCACGCTTTCCCGCAGGGCGCCGTCGGGGCCGGCCAGCAGGACCGGCGTTCCGGGGCCGCCGAGGTCCCGTACCGCCGCCCGGTCCTCCGCCGGCACGGAATCCGCCGCCGTCACCACCGCCGCCGCCTCCAGGGACTTCGCGCCGCTCGCGACGGCCATCGCCACCGCCGTGCGCAGCGCGCTCAGCCGCAGGGAGTCGAGCGCGACGGTGCCGGCGACGTACGTGCGGCCCGTCTCGTCCCGTACGGCCGCCCCCTCGGGCACCCCGTTGCGCGCCCGCGCGCTGCGCGCCAGCGTGATGATCTTGCGGTCCTCGGGGTCGAGTTCGGTGCTCGGCGTGGTCTCAGTCATGCCCCGAGCATAGGGAGCGGGCACCGCTCGGCCCGCGACCGGGTGCATCGAGCCGCGCCGCCGGGTCCAGGGCCGGACCGAGCGCGGGGCCGGGCCTGGGGGCCGGGGTCAGGCCCGGTCGAGGCGGAGGCGTTCCGCTTTGGGGAGGCCGGCCACGACCAGGTCGTAAGAGTCCTCGATCAGCTCCCGGACCACGCGGTCCGGGAGCTGCCCGTCGACGGTGACCGTGTTCCAGTGGCGCTTGTTCATGTGCCAGCCGGGGACGACCTCCTCGTGCTCCTGGCGGAGCCGGACCGCGATCTCCGGCTCGCACTTGAGGTTGACCTTGAGCGGCTCGGCGTCCAGCGTGCTGAGCGCGAAGAGCTTCCCGCGGACCTTGAAGACGGACGTCTCGGGGCCGAAGGGGAACTCCTCCGTCACGGCGTTGAAGTCGAGGCAGAACGCCCTCAGCTCCTGCGGCGTCATGCCGCCTCCTTCGCCTGCGGCTCCACCAGTACCGTGACGATCTTGTTCCGGCGACCGGCCGGCGACTCCGCGGTCAGGCGCAGCGAGCGCCCGTCGGGGAGGTCGACCGTCGCGGACGCGCCCGCGATCGGCACCCGGCCGAGTGCCTTGGCGAGCAGTCCGCCGACCGTTTCCACGTCCTCGTCGTCGTACTCGTCGAAGCCGAAGAGCTCGCCGAGGTCACCGATGTCGAGCCGCGCGGTCACCCGGTAGCAGCCGTCCTCCAGCTCCTCGACGGGCGGCAGTTCGCGGTCGTACTCGTCCGTGATCTCACCGACGATCTCTTCGAGGATGTCCTCGATGGTGACGATGCCGGCCGTGCCGCCGTACTCGTCGATGACGACGGCGACGTGGTTGCGCTCCTGCTGCATCTCGCGCAGCAGGTCGCCCGCGTTCTTGGTGTCGGGGACGAAGACGGCGGGCCGCATCGCGGTCGAGACCAGGTCGGCTTCGGACTCGCGGTTGATGTGGGTCTTCCTGACCAGGTCCTTGAGATAGACGATGCCCACGATGTCGTCCTCGTTCTCGCCGGTCACCGGGATGCGCGAGAAGCCGGAGCGCAGGGCGAGCGTGAGGGCCTGACGGATCGTCTTGAAGCGCTCGATGGAGACCAGGTCGGTCCTGGGGACCATGACCTCCCGTACGAGCGTGTCGCCGAGCTCGAAGACGGAGTGCACCATGCGGCGCTCGTCGTCCTCGATCAGCGACTCCTGCTCGGCGAGGTCGACCATCGCGCGCAGCTCGGCCTCGCTGGCGAACGGGCCCTTGCGAAAGCCCTTGCCGGGGGTGAGCGCGTTGCCGATGAGGATCAGCAGTTGCGGCACGGGGCCCATGACGCGGGCGAGCGGGAGCAGGACGTACGCGGACGCGGTCGCCGTGTTGAGGGGGTGCTGGCGGCCGATGGTGCGCGGGGAGACGCCGACGGCGACGTACGAGACGAGGACCATCACACCGATGGCGAGGGCCAGGGCCTCCCAGGTCTCGTCGAACTCGCGCAGACAGGCGTACGTCACGAGGACGCCGGCGGCCATCTCGCAGGCGACCCGCATCAGCAGCGCGACGTTCAGGTACCGGGTCGGATCGGCCGCGACCTGGGCCAGCTTGGCGCTGCCGCGCCGGCCGGAGCGTACGGCCTCGGCGGCCCGGAAGCTGGAGACACGGGCGATGCCCGCCTCGGCGCAGGCGGCCAGCCACGCGACGACGACCAGCAGGACGGCGCCGGTGATCAGTTGGGCGGTCATGAAACGGTCGGCGCGGGGGACGGACCGGTGTGGCCCTTCTCCGCTCGCCAGCCGTCCACGATCGCCGCCTGGAGGCCGAACATCTCGGCCTTCTCGTCCGGCTCCTCGTGGTCGTAACCGAGCAGGTGCAGCACGCCGTGGACGGTGAGGAGCTGGAGCTCCTCGTCCATGGAGTGCTGCGTCGGCGCGTCCTCGCCCTGCTTCTTGGCGACCTCGGGGCACAGGACGATGTCACCGAGGAGCCCCTGTGGGGGCTCCTCGTCGTCCTTCTTCGGCGGACGCAGCTCGTCCATCGGGAAGGACATGACATCCGTCGGTCCCGGGAGGTCCATCCACTGGATGTGGAGCTGCTCCATGGCGGCCGTGTCCACGACGATCACCGACAGTTCGGAGAGCGGGTGGATCCGCATCCGGGTGAGCGCGTAACGGGCGATGTCGAGAATCGCCTGCTCGTCGACCTCGGTGCCGGATTCGTTGTTGACGTCGATCGACATGGTGCTGGATCTACCCCTGCTTCAAAGTCACAGCCCGTTTTGGCTGTCGTCGTACTTCTGGTACGCGTCGACGATACGGCCGACCAGCTTGTGCCGGACGACATCCTGCGACGTGAGCCGGGAAAAGTGGACGTCGGGGACGTCGTCCAGGATCTCCTGGACCTGGCGCAGACCGCTCTTCGTGCCGCCCGGGAGGTCGACCTGGGTGACGTCGCCGGTGACGACGATCTTCGAGTCGAAGCCGAGCCGCGTCAGGAACATCTTCATCTGCTCGGCGCTGGTGTTCTGCGCCTCGTCGAGGATGATGAACGCGTCGTTGAGCGTGTTGTGCGTCAAGAGGTAGTTCTCGGTGACGTAGAGGGAGTCTTCCGCGGCGACTTGGATGCACACCGCCTCCTCGGTGCCCGCGGGCTCGATGCTGTCGATGAAACGCATCGGCCGCCCCCCACCCCCACTCGCCCTGTACGCGTCCAGCTTGCGCCCGAGCCGGAAGGGCTCGAGCCCCTCCGGGAGCCGGATGTCGACCACGTGCGCGTCGTGGCGGTCGTGCACGTCACGCCCGTTGACGTTCCCCGGCTTTCGGCCTTCCGCATCCCTGCGGCGGCTGTGGGCGACGCCTCCCAGCGACTGGACCAGCGCGATGACGTCGTCCCGGAGCAGGATCGATGTCGTGGTGTATTGGACTCGGCACGTTCGCCCGTCCTGGGCAACCGGCCCGCCGTCGGCGTCCAGCAGCCCCTGGAGCAGGGCCAGCCGGACGTCTGCCGAGTTGTGGACATACTCGTCCGGCACGAATTTCGAAGACGACCTGGTGCCGAGCAGGTCCAGGGCTCGCAGGGCCCCGGTGACCGGGTTCTCCAGCGTGATGACATCGCCCGGCGCACTCGCACGGTTCAGGGTGCAGTTGACCCGGTCCTTCCACCGCACCTTGATGCCGGGCAGCGCCGTTTCCAGGGCGGAGACGAGTTCCGGGTCCTTGGTGGCGAACGATGGCGTGGTGGAACCGGTCAGGCAACCGTCACCGAGCAGGAGGCCCAAGGCGTAGGGGTCCATGGGGACCTCGCGTTTCGGGAAGCACACCGGCGCGGTCAGCAGCGGCAGCTCGTACCTGCGGGCATGCCCCGCGCGGAGGTTCCCGATCATCTCCTTGGTCTCGAGCACACGCCACGGCTTGTCGCGGCGACGGTCGGAGGCCGTCCGGACCGTCCACAGGTGGTCACCGCAGCACAGTGTCCAGGAGCCGTCCTGGGCAGTGAGGCGGTAGATGTCCTTCTCGCCCTGGGGATACACACCGAGTACCGGGGTCGGCTCGCCGTTCGAACCGATGACGAGGTCGCCCACCCGAAGGTCGCCGATGGGGCGCCAGCCGTCCGGCGTCATGACCTTGGTGAAGACCGGTTGCGCACGGCCGCGCATGTACGCCAGCGGGGCCACCTCGATCGTGCCCGCGGCCATCAGGCGCGGGATCGAGTCGGGGTCCAGCATGTCGTGCAGGGCGTCGTAGAGCGGGCGCAGGTACGGGTCGATCTTCTCGTAGAGCGTGCCGGGCAGGAAGCCGAGCCGCTCGCCCGCCTCGACGGCGGGCCTGGTCAGGATGATCCGGGTGACCTGCTTGGACTGCAGGGCCTGGACCGCCTTGGCCATGGCGAGGTACGTCTTGCCCGTACCGGCGGGGCCGATGCCGAAGACGATGGTGTGCTTGTCGATGGCGTCGACGTACCGCTTCTGGTTGAGCGTCTTGGGGCGGATGGTGCGACCGCGGCTGGAGAGGATGTTCTGAGTGAGCACCTCGGCCGGGGTCTCGGTGGCGGCCTCCGCGCCACCGCCGTTCCCGTCGGCTCTGAGCATGGCGATCGAGCGTTCCACTGCGTCCTCCGTCATCGGCAGTCCGGTGCGGAGCACCAGCATCATCTCGGCCAGCAGGCGCTGGATCAGGGCGACCTCCGTGGGGTCGCCGACCGCGCTGACCTCATTCCCCCTGACATGGATGTCCACGTCGGGGAAGGCGTTCTCGATCACGCGCAACAGGGAATCGCTGGAACCCAGGACCATCACCATGGGGTGCGTGTCCGGCACGGTGAACTGGGCGCGGGCCTGCGGCTGTGTGGGTGTCTGAGTCATGGGCCGGCACTGTGGCCTGCACATACCTCCCGTTGCAGGGTTCTCGCTGCTCGACAACCTCGTGGAACCAAGCGTACGTCGGTGCACCGACAGGGCCGAAGGCTTTTCGCACGCCGTGCCGCACCCGGCGCCGGGCGCTCACGCGGGACTGCGGAAACCGATCGTCGGCACCGCCCGGCGCAGCGGCCAGACGCGGGTCGCCGTGGGCAGCAGCCCGTCCAGGAAGGCGTACCGGCGCAGCGCCTGCGGGTCCTGGCCGTCGACCGCCTGCACCTGCTGCCACCATGCCGCGATCTCCGACCAGCCGGGCGCCGAGAGGGACCCGCCGAACTCCTGCACCGACAGGGCGGCGGTCAGCCCGGCGAAGGCGAGGCGGTCGGCGAGCGGCCAGCCCGCGAGCGTACCGGTGACGAATCCGGCGACGAAGACGTCACCGGCGCCGGTGGGGTCGAGCGCCTCGACGGCGATGGCGGGGACCTCGGCGGTCTCGCCGGTCGAGCCGTCCACGGCGTACGCGCCCTCCGCGCCGAGCGTGACGACCGCGACCGGGACCTTCTCGGCCAGGGCGCGGGCGGCGGCGCGCGGGCAGTCGGTGCGGGTGTAGCGCATGGCCTCCTCGGCGTTGGGCAGGAACGCCTCGCAGTGCTCCAGGTCGGCGAGGCCGGCCAGGTCCCAGCGGCCCGTGTCGTCCCAGCCCACGTCGGCGAAGACCTTCGCGCCCCGGCGGGCGGCGGAGGCGATCCATTCCTCCCTGCGGCCGGGGGTGAGGGCGGCGATGGCGGCCCGCGCGCGGGGCGGGCAGTCGGGGAACGGCCCGGGTCCGGCGGGCGGCGGGGCCTCGTGGCCGTGCGACACCATGGTTCGCTCGCCCTCGTACGCCATGGAGACGGTGACCGGCGAGTGCCAGCCGGGGACGGTGCGTGACATCTTCAGGTCGATGCCCTCGCCGTCGGCGAGCGCGTCCCAGCAGTACTCGCCGTAGTGGTCGTCTCCGAAGGCGGCGGCCAGGGACGTCCGCAGGCCGAGGCGGGCCAGGGCGGTGGCCATGTTGGCGACGCCGCCGGGGCTGGAGCCCATGCCGCGCGCCCAGGACTCGGTGCCGCGCACCGGGGCGCTGTCGAGGCCGGTGAAGATGATGTCCAGGAAGACGGTGCCGGTGAGGAACACGTCGCAGCACGGGCCGTCGGGCTCGCGGAGCCCGTCCAGGGGGTCGAGGCGCGTGGCCTCGTCCCGCCGGCCGCCGTTGTCGGTGCCCGTGGCCGCTGTCGTGGCCGCTGCCTGCTTTCTCACCGTGCTCACCGTGCGCTCCCGTGGTGTGGTGCGGATTCAGGCCAGTGTGCCCGATACGCGACCCCGGCAGCTCGCGGTGTTACGACGGCGTCCTGCTTCGGGCCTCACCAGCGGGGCAGCACGGGCGCCCGCCAGGTCTCGTGTCCCCGCGCCGCGCGCATCGCCGCCGCGTCGTCGCGTTCGCGCAGCGCGCCGTACGACGCCTCGTCGAGCCAGCGGGCGTGCAGCCGCTCCAGGGCGTCGCGGTCGAGCTCGACACCGAGGCCGGGGGCGTCGGAGACCGCGAGCCGGCCGTCGGTGAAGGTGTGGCGCCGGGTGATCACGTCCTCGGTCTGCCACGGGTAGTGGCTGTCGCAGGAGTGGTCGAGGTTCTCCACGGTGGCCGCGACGTGCGTCATCGCGGCCAGGCTGATGCCCATGTGGGTGTTGGAGTGCATGGACAGGCCGACGCCGAAGGCCCGGCAGACGGCGGCCAGTTCGCGGGTGGCCCGCAGCCCGCCCCAGTAGTGGTGGTCGCTGAGCACCACCTGCACGGCGTCGGTGAGGAACGCCTCGCGGATCTCGGGAACGGTCGTCACGCACATGTTGGTGGCGAGCGGCACGTCCGTTCCCGCCGAGACCTCGGCCATGGCGGCGGTCCCGAGCGCCGGGTCCTCCAGGTATTCGAGGACCCCCGCGAGCACCGCCGCCACCTTCAGGGAGGTCCCCGGCGTCCAGGCGCCGTTGGGGTCGAGCCGCAGGGGCTGTCCCGGGGAACGCCTCGGCCAGCGCCAGTACGGCAGCGATCTCCTGCTCGGGCGGGAAGACACCGCCCTTGAGCTTGAACGAACGAAAGCCGTGCTCCCCCGCGAACCGCCGCGCCTGCGCCACGATCCCCGCCGGATCGAGCGCGGCCCCCCAGTCGTCGCACTCGCCCGCGCCGCCCGGATGCCGGTCCCAGCGGTAGAAGAGGTACGCGCTGTACTCGACGTGATCGCGCACCTTGCCGCCGAGGAGTGCGTGCACGGGCTGCCCGTACGCCTTCCCGAGCGCGTCCAGGCACGCCACTTCGAAGGCGGACACGACGGACAGCCGCAGCTTGTCGGCGCTCTGCGCGCCGCGCAGCCCGCCCACGTCGACGGCGTGCTCCACGCGCGCGTGGCCGACGCCGACCTGTTGGGCGAGCGGGAACAGTCCGTTCAGATCCGCGACCGGGCGGCCGGTCAGCAGATCGGCGTACGGGCGGGCCAGTTCCAGGTACTTGGTGTCGCCGTACGTCTCGCCGAGCCCGGTGACGCCGTCCGCCGTGACCACCTCGACGACCAGGCGCGGGGTGTAGGGCTGGTGCACGCCCTGGACGTTGAGGAGGGGCGGGTCGGCGATGAGGACGGGGGTCAGCCGGACGTCCGCGATGGTCAGGTCCGCCACAACAGCTCATCTCCGTATGCAGACGACGTCCACGTATGGAAATGCAGCGTAGGGAGACGCCCGCGCGGGCGTCAACGGTCCGGCGCGGGCGGGATCAGAAGACGTACGCGTCCACCTCGGCGAGATACGCCTCCCTGCGCTTCTCGTCGTGGTCGAGGAAGGAGGCGCGGAAGGAGTTGCGGGCCAGCTCGCGCAACTGCTCCTGGCCGAGGCCGAGCGCCTCGCGCACCGCGTGGAACGTGTCGCCGACGTACCCGCCGAAGTAGGCGGGGTCGTCGGAGTTCACGGTGACCAGCAGCCCGGCGTCCATCATCGCGCGCAGCGGGTGGTCCTCCAGGACGTCGACGGCCCGCAGCCGTACGTTCGACAGCGGGCACAGCGTCAGCGGCACCTGGTCGCGCACGAGCCGCTTCACGAGCTCGGGGTCCTCCAGGGAGCGCAGTCCGTGGTCCACACGCTCGACGCGCAGGACGTCCAGTGCCTCCCAGATGTACGCCGGCGGCCCCTCCTCGCCCGCGTGCGCGACCGCGCGCAGCCCCATGGCCCGCGCGGCGTCGTACACCTCACGGAACTTCGACGGCGGGTGCCCGACCTCGGCCGAGTCCAGACCGACGGCCGTGATGCGGTGCAGGTACGGCCGGGCGGCCTCCAGCGTCTCCATCGCGGACTCGGCGGACTGGTCGCGCAGGAAGCACATGATCAGCTGGGTGGAGATGCCGTGCCGCTCCTCGCTCCGGTCCAGGGCGCGGGCGAGCCCCTCGACGACCGTGCCCAGGGGGACTCCGCGCGCGGTGTGCGCCTGCGGGTCGAAGAAGATCTCGGCGTGCCGTACGCCCTGAGCGGCCGCCCGCGCCAGGTAGGCGTCGGCGAGCCGGTCGAAGTCGTCCTCGGTGACCAGGACCGCCATCAGCGCGTAGTACAGGTCGAGGAACGACTGGAGGTCGTCGAAGAGGTAGGCGCGGCGCAGTTCCTCCGTGGTGGAGTGGGGCAGCACCACGGCGTTGCGGGCGGCGAGTTCGAAGGCCAGCTCGGGTTCGAGGGTGCCTTCGATGTGGAGGTGCAGTTCGGCCTTGGGGAGGGGCATGAGGGTCTTCTCGTCGGGGACGTGCGGGTGGGGGGACGCGGGAGCCGGCGGGCTCAGGGCTTCAGGGGGTGGCGCTTGGGGAGGGGCACCCGCATGAGGTCGGCGGCGACGGTCAGCTCGCCGTCGAAACCGGCCGCGCGGGCCTGCCGTTCGAAGACCTCGGGATCGGTGTAGCGCTGCGAGAAGTGGGTGAGGACGAGGTGGCGTACGCCGGCGTCGCGCGCCGCCCGGGCGGCCTGGCCGGCCGTCAGGTGGCCGTGCTCGGCGGCGAGCGCCATGTCCTCGTCGAGGAAGGTCGACTCGATGACGAGCATGTCGCAGCCCTCGGCGAGGACGTGCACGCCGTCGCAGAGCCGGGTGTCCATGACGAACGCGAACCGCTGCCCGCGCCGCTCCTCGCTGACCTGGTCGAGCGTGATGTCGCCGAGCCGCCCCTCGCGCTGGATGCGGCCGACGTCGGGGCCCTTGACTCCGTGCTCGGCCAGGAGCGCGGGCAGCATGCGGCGCCCGTCCGGCTCGGTGAGCCGGTAGCCGTACGACTCGACGGGGTGCGACA
Source organism: Streptomyces chryseus (assembly GCF_014650755.1). Lineage (GTDB taxonomy): Bacteria > Actinomycetota > Actinomycetes > Streptomycetales > Streptomycetaceae > Streptomyces > Streptomyces chryseus. The sequence continues at coordinate 828,338 of NZ_BMVO01000001.1, forward strand.
GCCTGACCGCGTCGAGGACGTACGAGGGACCGGTCGCGAGCGCCCCGTCCCCGGCGACCGGCGCCTCGGTCAGCCGGACCGTCTCGCGGTAGGCCGTGGCGTACCGCAGCCGGTCGAAGAAGCGCTGTCCGCTCGCCGGGTAGTGGGCGGTGACGGGGTGCGGGACACGGTCCAGGTTGATGCGCTGGATCACTCCGGCGAGGCCGAGCGAGTGGTCACCGTGGAAGTGGGTGACGCAGATCCGGTTGATGTCGTGCGCGGCCACGCCGGCCCGGAGCATCTGGCGCTGGGTGCCCTCGCCGGGGTCGAAGAGGATGCCCTCGCCGTCCCAGCGCAGGAGGTAACCGTTGTGGTTGCGGTGCCGGGTGGGGACCTGACTGGCGGTGCCGAGGACCACCAGTTCTCGTGCGGACACAGCAGCAGCCCTATCCGGGCGGCCAGTTGAGGCCACGTCCGCCGAGGACGTGCGCGTGCGCGTGGAAGACGGTCTGGCCCGCGCCCGAACCGGTGTTGAAGACGACGCGGTATCCGGTGCCGTCGACCTTCTCCCCGGCGGCGACCCGGCCCGTCTCGGCGAGCACGTCGGCGAGGACCTGCGGCTCGGCGAGGGCCAGCGCGGCGGCGTCCCGGTGGTGCGCCTTGGGGATGACCAGGACGTGCGTCGGCGCCTGGGGGTTGATGTCGCGGAACGCCACGGTCGTCTCCGTCTCACGGACGATCGTCGCCGGCACCTCCCCCGCCACGATCTTGCAGAACAGGCAGTCTGCCTGGGGTTCACCCGCCATGGTCCTGGCCTCCTCGGTTCCGGCTGATCAGGATGTACTGATCAAGTATGGCCGCATGCTATCCGTGCCGGGCCCCGCGCCCGCCGAGCCGCTTCAGGACCAGCGGCCCGTGCGCCCCAGCAGCAGCGCCGCCGCCGCCGTCCCGGCGGTCGACGTACGCAGCACGCTGCTTCCCAGCCGGTACGGCTTCGCGCCCGCCTCCGCGAACAGGGCCAACTCCTCGGGGGAGACGCCCCCTTCCGGCCCGACCACGAGCACGAGGGAGCCCGCGTCCGGCAGCCCCGCCGTGGCGAGCGCCCCGCTGCCCACCGACGCGTCCTCGTGCAGTACGGCCGCGAAGTCCGCCGCGGCAAGGAGCGCGCCCACCTGCTTGGTCGTCAGCGCCTCGGCGACCTCGGGGAAGCGCAGCCTGCGCGACTGCTTGCCGGCCTCCCGCGCCGTCGCCCGCCACTTGGCGAGGGACTTCGCGCCCCGGTCACCGCGCCACTGCGTGATGCAGCGGGACGCCTGCCACGGCACGATCGCGTCGACGCCGGTCTCCGTCATCGTCTCCACGGCCACCTCGCCCCGGTCGCCCTTGGGAAGCGCCTGTACGACGGTGATACGCGGCTCCGGCCGCGGCTCCACGGTCACGTCCGTCACGTCGACGACGAGCCGGTCCTTGCCCTCGGCCGCCAGCACCACGGCCGCCGCGCCGGCGCCGCGCCCGTCGGTCAGTACGACGTGCTCCCCCGCGTGCAGCCGGCGCACCGAGACGGCGTGCCGCCCCTCGGGCCCTTCGAGCACGAACCGGCCCTTCGCCGGTACGGTGTCGACGACGAACACCGGCGCCGTCACACCGCACCGCCCGCGCTTCGCAGGTCCAGCGCCGCGCGCGCCGCGTCGGTCTCGGCCGCCAGGACCTCGACCAGCTGCCCGGCCGGCATCTCCCGCGCCATCCGGTGCCCCTGGCCGGCCCACAGCGCCATGCCCTGCGCGTCGCCCGCCTTGGCGGCGGCCTTGCGCAGGCCGGAGGTGATGTGGTGGACCTGGGGGTAGGCGGCCGGGGCGTACGGGCCGTGCTCGCGCATGAAGCGGTTGACGAGGCCGCGTGCGGGGCGTCCCGAGAACGCCCGCGTGAGTTCCGTGCGTACGAACAGCGGATTGGTCATGGCCTGCTTGTGCAGGACGTTGGCGCCGGACTCCGGGCACACCAGGAACGCGGTGCCGAGCTGCGCCGCGTCCGCGCCCAGCGCGAGGACCGCCGCGATCTGCGCGCCGCGCATGAGGCCGCCGGCCGCGACGATCGGCAGCGGCACGGTCTCGCGCACCTGCGCGACGAGGGACAGCAGACCGATGCCACTGCCGTCGTTCTTCGGATCGTCGCGGTGCGTTCCCTGGTGGCCGCCGGCCTCGATGCCCTGGACGCACACGGCGTCGGCCCCGGCCCACTGCGCCGCCTGCGCCTCTTCGGGCGTGGTGACGGTCACGACGGTGAGGGTGCCGGCCTTCGCGAAGGCGTCGAGCACGGACCGGGTGGGGCAGCCGAAGGTGAAGGAGACGACCGGGACCGGGTCGTCGATGAGGATCGCCAGCTTGGCCTCGTAGCCGTCGTCGGCGCAGTTGTCGGACTCGCCGAGGGGGGTGTCGTACCAGTCGGCCTCGCCGGCGAGCTGATGGCGGTAGACGTCGACGGCGGCGGGGTCGACGTGACTCGGCTGCGGCATGAAGAGATTGACGCCGAACGGCCGGCTCGTCAGGCCCCGCAGCTGCTTGATCTCCTCGTACATGCCGTCCGCGGTCTTGTAACCGGCGGCAAGGAACCCGAGGCCGCCGGCCTCACAGACGGCGGCGACGAGCTGAGGACTGGAAGCGCCGCCCGCCATGGGGGCCTGCACGATCGGATAACGGCAGAGATCGGTCAGTGCGGAGGACATGAACGCATAGTTTCATGCCCTCCGCACTGCGCCGAATCGAGGCTTCCGCCTCTGGGGAGGCGAGCGCCTACCGCCCGTTGAAGGCGTCCTTCAGGCGCGAGAACAGACCCTGCTGCCCCGGCTGGAACTGGCCCGTGGGGCGCTCCTCGCCGCGCAGCTTCGCGAGCTGGCGCAGCAGGTCCTCCTGCTGCGGGTCCATCTTGGACGGGGTCAGTACCTCGACGTGCACGATGAGGTCGCCGCGACCGCCGCCGCGCAGGTGCGTGACGCCGCGTCCGTGCAGCGGGATCGACTGACCGGACTGCGTGCCCGGGCGTACGTCGATCTCCTCCACCCCGTCGAGCGTCTCCAGCGGACACTTCGTGCCCAGCGCGGCCGCCGTCATCGGGATCGTGACCGTGCAGTGCAGGTCGTCGCCGCGCCGCTGGAACACCGCGTGCGGCAGCTCGTGGATCTCGACGTACAGGTCGCCGGCGGGACCGCCGCCGGGGCCGACCTCGCCCTCGCCCGCGAGCTGGATCCGCGTGCCGTTGTCGACACCGGCCGGGATCTTGACCGTCAGCGTCCGGCGCGAGCGCACGCGTCCGTCGCCGGCGCACTCGGGGCACGGGGTCGGTACGACCGTGCCGAAGCCCTGGCACTGCGGGCAGGGACGCGAGGTCATGACCTGGCCCAGGAAGGACCGGGTGACCTGCGAGACCTCACCACGGCCGCGGCACATGTCGCAGGTCTGGGCGGAGGTGCCGGGTGCGGCGCCCTCGCCGGAACACGTCGTGCACACGACGGCCGTGTCGACCTGGATGTCCTTGGTCGTGCCGAAGGCCGCCTCGTTGAGGTCGATCTCCAGCCGGATCATCGCGTCCTGGCCGCGCCGCGTGCGCGACCTCGGGCCGCGCTGCGACGCCGTACCGAAGAACGCGTCCATGATGTCCGAGAAGTTCCCGAAGCCGCCCTGGCCGAAGCCGCCGGCTCCGCCGCCCGCCTGCGAGAGCGGGTCGCCGCCGAGGTCGTAGACCTGCTTCTTCTGCGGGTCCGACAACACCTCGTAGGCGGCGTTGATCTCCTTGAAACGCTCCTGCGTCTTGGGATCGGGATTCACGTCCGGGTGGAGCTCGCGCGCCAGCCGCCGGAATGCCTTCTTGATCTCATCCTGGGAAGCGTCGCGGCGTACGCCGAGTACGGCGTAGTAGTCGGTGGCCACTTACGACTCCGCCAGGATCTGTCCGACGTAACGTGCCACTGCGCGTACCGCTCCCATCGTTCCGGGGTAGTCCATGCGGGTCGGTCCGACCACGCCGAGTTTGGCGACTGCTTCGTCGCCCGAACCGTAGCCGACCGCGACGACGGACGTGGAGCTGAGCCCCTCGTGGGCGTTCTCGTGCCCGATTCGTACGGTCATGCCCGAGTCCGTGGCCTCACCCAGCAGCTTGAGGAGCACGACCTGCTCCTCCAGCGCCTCCAGCACCGGCCGGATGGTGAGGGGGAAATCGTGTCCGAAGCGGGTGAGATTGGCGGTGCCGCCGATCATCAGCCGCTCCTCGGTCTCTTCGACCAGGGTCTCCAGGAGGGAGGAGAGGACCGTGGAAACGGTACCCCTGTCCTCCGACTCGAAGGATTCGGGAAGGTCCTGCACCAGCTGCGGCACGTCCGCGAAGCGGCGCCCGACGACCCGGCTGTTGAGCCGGGCGCGCAGGTCCGCGAGGGACGTCTCGCCGAACGGCGCGGGGCAGTCGATCATGCGCTGCTCGACCCGGCCGGTGTCCGTGATGAGCACGAGCATCAGGCGGGCGGGAGCCAGCGAGAGGAGTTCCACGTGCCGCACCGTCGACCGGGTCAGCGACGGGTACTGCACGACGGCGACCTGCCGGGTCAGCTGCGCGAGCAGCCGCACCGTACGGGCCACTACGTCGTCGAGGTCGACCGCCCCGTCCATGAAGTTCTGGATGGCACGGCGCTCGGGCGACGACAGGGGCTTGACCCCCGCGAGCTTGTCGACGAACAGCCGGTAGCCCTTGTCCGTCGGAATGCGCCCGGCGCTCGTGTGGGGCTGGGCGATGAAGCCCTCTTCCTCCAGGACGGCCATGTCGTTGCGGACCGTGGCCGGGGAGACGCCGAGCTTGTGCCGCTCGGTGAGCGCCTTCGAGCCGACGGGCTCCTCGGTGCCCACATAGTCCTGAACGATGGCGCGCAACACCTCAAGTCTGCGTTCGCTGAGCATCTCGCACCACCTCCAGCTGGTCGGTCGTTCGGCGTCTGCCTGGCACTCGCTGCGGGCGAGTGCCAGCAGTCCCCGGCCCAGTGTACGGCGGGCGGGTACGCCCCGGGCAAGGGCGGCCGGTCACGTTACCGCGCGACGGCCCTGTTCAGCGGGCGAGGTCCCTTGTGATGGGACTAGCGTCGCGGTATGGACGTCAGTTGGGAAGAGGCAGGCTGGGAGCGGCTCGCACAGGGGGTCGGCCGGCGGCGCATGCCCGTCTGGGACGCGACGGTGGGCCTGGTGGCCGGGAACGACGGCGGGGCGCTGCTGATCGACACGGGGGCGACCCTGCGCGAGGGCGTGGAGCTGCGGAGGCAGGCGCAGCGGCTGCTCGGCCCCGGGCGAAGAGTGACGCATATCGCGCTCACCCACCCGCATTTCGACCATGTGCTGGGCACGGCGGCGTTCGCGGGCACCCAGGTCTACGGGGCCGTGGGCATCGACGAGCTGATGCGGCGCGACCGGGACGCGCTGCGGGACGACGCGGTGCGGCACGGGGTCGAGCGGGGCGAGGCGGCGGAGGCGACGGACGTGCTGGTCGCCCCGCACCACCTGGTGTGCGGCGAGTGGACGCTGGACCTGGGCGGCGGCCGCCAGGTGCTGCTCGCGAACGTCGGCCCCGGGCACAGCGGTCACGACCTGGCGGTACTGGTGCCGGGCAGCCCGGAGGTGGTCTTCTGCGGCGACCTGGTGGAGGAGTCGGGCACCCCGCAGGCCGGCTCCGACGCCCACCCGGCCCGCTGGCCGGCGGCCCTGGACCGGCTGCTGGCGCTGGGCGGCGAGAACGCGGCGTACGTGCCGGGGCACGGGGCGGTGGTGGACGCTGCGTACGTACGGACGCAGCGGGACGCGCTGGCGGCGCGATTCGACGTGTCCTGACCAGGGGGCGGGACTATCGTCGGCCCAATGCGCAGCCGACAGTACGGGCCGGATCTCACCCCGCCCTGGAAGAAGACCGCTCCCGTTCCCGAGGTTCCGGCCGAGGCCGATCTGGTCGTGGAGGAGGTCGGCACCGGTTTCTGCGGTGCGGTGATCCGGTGCGAGAAGACGGCGCAGGGGCCGGTCGTGACCCTGGAGGACCGCTTCGGGAAGCACCGGGTGTTCCCGATGGAACCGCGCGGCTTCCTGCTGGAGGGCCGTGTCGTCACGCTGGTCCGCCCGTCCGCCGCCGCCGCGCGGGGCCCGGCGCGTACGGCGTCGGGGTCGGTGGCGGTGCCCGGGGCGCGGGCGCGGGTGGCGCGGGCCGGGCGGATCTACGTGGAGGGACGTCACGACGCGGAGCTGGTCGAGCGGGTGTGGGGCGACGACCTGCGCGTCGAGGGCGTGGTCGTGGAGTACCTGGAGGGCATCGACGACCTTCCCGCGATCGTCGCGGAGTTCGGCCCCGCCCCGGACGCGCGCCTGGGCGTACTGGTCGACCATCTGGTCCCGGGCTCCAAGGAGTCCCGGATCGCCGCGCAGGTCACGGACGCGAGCGTGCTGGTCGTCGGGCACCCGTACATCGACGTGTGGGAGGCGGTGAAGCCGTCGGCGGTGGGCATCGCCGCGTGGCCGAAGGTGCCGCGGGGGCAGGACTGGAAGACCGGCGTGTGCCGGGGGCTGGGCTGGCCGGAGAACACGGGGGCGGCGTGGCAGCGGATCCTGGGCTCGGTCCGCTCGTACCGGGACCTGGAGCCGGCGCTGCTGGGGCGGGTGGAGGAGCTGATCGACTTCGTCACGGCGGCGCCGGATCACTGAGCGGGTGCGGACCGGGGGCTGGAGCAGCGCCCCGATTCGGGAAGGGGCGGGGAAAGCCCCGCGCAGCGGTCGCCCGCGCCGCACCGCCCACCCGCCCTCCTGCGGGATCAGTCCACCAGGTCCCGGACCACCGCGTCCGCCAGCAGCCGCCCGCGCAGCGTCAGCACCGCCCGCCCCGCCGCGAACGGCTCCGGGGCCAGCAGGCCGTCGGCCAGCGCCCGCTCCGCCGCCGCGAGGCCCGCGGGGGCCAGCAGGGACAGCGGGCAGCCGTCCGCGAGCCGGAGCTCCAGCAGGATGCGCTCCACGCGCCGGTCCTCCGCCGGAAGCACCTCACGCCCGGCCCCCGGGGAACGCCCGTCCCCCAGGGCCTGGGCGTAGGCGCCCGGGTGCTTGACGTTCCACCAGCGCACCCCGCCCACGTGGCTGTGCGCCCCCGGCCCCGCGCCCCACCAGTCCGCCCCGCGCCAGTACAGCTCGTTGTGCAGGCACCGCGCCGCGTCGGACGTGGCCCAGTTCGACACCTCGTACCACTCGAACCCGGCGGCGGACAGCGCGGACTCCGTCATCAGGTACCGGTCGGCGTGCACGTCGTCGTCGGTCATCGGCACCTCGCCGCGCCGGATCCGTCGCGCCAGCTGCGTCCCCTCCTCCACGATCAGCGCGTACGCGCTCACGTGGTCGGGGCCCGCGCCGATCGCCGCGTCCAGTGACGCCTGCCAGTCCGCGTCGGACTCGCCGGGCGTGCCGTAGATCAGGTCGAGGTTGACGTGCTCGAAGCCCGCGGCCCGCGCCTCCGCGACGCACGCCTCCGGCCGCCCGGGCGTGTGCGTGCGGTCCAGGATCTTCAGTACGTGCTGCTTCGCGCTCTGCATGCCGAAGGAGATCCGGTTGAAACCGCCGGCCCGCAGCTCCGCCAGGTACTGCGGATTGACCGACTCCGGATTGGCCTCCGTGGTGATCTCCGCGTCGTCCGCGAGCCCGAACTCGTCCCGGATCACCCCCAGCATCCGTACGAGGTCACCCGCCGCCAGCAGCGTCGGCGTACCGCCGCCCACGAATACCGTCCGTACCGGGCGCGGGTCGTCGCCGAGGACCTTGCGGGCCAGGCGGACCTCCTCCACCAGCGTGTCCGCGTAGTTGTCACGCGAGGCCAGCGCACCGCCCGAGCCGCGCAGCTCGGTCGCCGTGTAGGTGTTGAAGTCGCAGTAGCCGCAGCGGGTCGCGCAGTACGGGACGTGCAGGTAGAAGCCGAGCGGCCGCTCCGCCGCGCCGGCCAGGGCGTGCGCGGGCAGCGCCCCGTCGTGGGGCATGGGCTCACCGTCGGGCAGGACTGAAGGCATGCCCCCATTGTCACAGCTCCGCTCAGATGGCCTGGAGGACGAGCAGCGCCACGTCGTCGTCGGGCGGCGTCGGCGAGAAGGCGTGCACCTCGCTCATGATCCGCTCGGCGACGCCCTGCGCGGTCAGCCCCACGCACCGCCCGAGCGCCGCCGCCAGCCCGTCCGCGTCGTCGAACATGCGCCGCCCGGAGCGCCGCTCGGTCACCCCGTCCGTGACGCACAGCAGGGTGTCGCCGGCCTGGAGCACGAAGGTCTCGCTCTCGTACGTCACGTCGTCGACGACGCCGAGCAGCACCTGTGAGGCCGCCGCCGGCCGCACGCTCCCGTCGGGCCGCAGCACCAGCGGCAGGGGGTGCCCGGCGCAGGCGAGGGTGCAGCGCACCCCGCCGCCGTCCTCGGGCGCGAGCGGCACCAGTTCGCCGTACAGCAGGGAGAGGAAGCGGGGCTGCGGCGCTGCGTCGCGCAGGGCGAGGGGACCGGCCGGCGGCCCGCCGGGAGCGCCCGCCGAGGCCACCGCCATCCGCGCCGTCGCCTCCGCCGCCTCCACCGCGTCGTCGAGCAGCAGCCCGTTGAGGCGGCCCAGCACCTCGCCGACCGCCCTCCCCTCGCGCGCGAGCAGCCGCAGCCAGGGACGGACGAGGCCGGTGACGACGGCTGCCTCGGGGCCGTTGCCCTGGACGTCGCCGAGCGAGAACGACCAGCTGCCCTTGGCGCCGGGGAAGACGTCGTAGAAGTCGCCGCCCGCCACGCCCTGGCCGCGCGGCTCGTACACGAGAGCCTTTTCGACGCCCGGGATGTCGGCCATCTGGCCCGGCAGCAGCGCCCGCTGCAGGACGTTGCTGATGGTGGCCTGCCGGGTGTACTGGCGCGCGGCGGCGATCGCCAGCGCCACCCGGCGTACGAAGTCCTCGATCAGGCCGGTCACCTCGTCGGGCATCCGCTCCAGCGCCGCCCGCCCCAGCATCAGCGTCCCGAGGCCGCGCCCGCCCGCGATCAGCCGGTACGCGACGGCGGCTCCGTCGCCGGGACCGCCTTCGCAGGCGTCGGCGTCGGCGTCGTCGGCGCGGTCCGGGCCGTCGGCGCCCTGCGGACCGGGCGCGCCCGGCCACGGCACGGGCACCGGCCCGCCGCGCGCGGACTGTGGCAGCGCGGGCGGCGGCTCCTTCTCGACGTGCCTGCGCAGTTCTTCGATGCTGGACTCGCGCTGGTGCCAGACGCGGGACAGCCGCGGCGCCGCGCCCTCCTCCTCCAGCCACACCGCGCACCAGTCAGCGAGGCGCGGCACGAGGAGCTGCGCGGCCAGGGCCGCGATCATCTCCTCGTCGAACTGCCCGGTCAGGAGGTCGGACGCCTCCGCGAGGAAGGACAGCGCACCCCGGTTGATCCAGTCGCTGTCGTACTCCCGCGCGGTCCGCCGCGGTACGGGCGCGAGGATCTCGGCGGCGCGCAGCCCGCGCTGCAGCGCCTGCTCGGCGCTGTCGGGCGGCGCGACGGCCGGCAGGGCGCCCTCGATGGCGATCCGGGCCCAGACGGTCTTGAGGCCGGTGCGGTAGGTGACGCCCCAGCACGCGGAGAGCCCGGCGACGAGGTGCAGGCCGCGCCCGAACTCCTGGCCGCCGGTCGCGGGCGAGCCGCCGGGCTCGTTGCGTACGACGCGGGCGGGGTGGTGGTCGGAGACCTCGACGACCAGGGCGGCCGGGTCGGACTCCGTCGCCTCCTCCAGGTGGCACACCAGCTCGACGTTGGTGCCCGCGTGGACTACGGCGTTGGTCACCAGCTCGTTGACGAGGATCACCGCGTCGTCCGCGACCCGGTCGGTGAAACCCTCGGCGGCCGGCAGCCCGAGCCCCGTCCACTCGGCGAGCGCGGCCCGCACGAAGCGCCGCGCGGCGGCCGGCGCGAGGGGGTTCCCGGGCAGGCTGGTCCAGGCGGCCGACTGCGGATCGGGCAGTCCGGCCGGCAGGTGCGATGGACGGTACGTAGTCTTCCGCTGCCTCGGAATGGACCCCACTGTGCGGCTCCCCGTCGGTTCTCTGCTCACGCCGCTGGCGACATGGAACAGAGTGACAGACGGACGCCGCTCATAAGCGCCGAGTCACCGAAGTGGCCGTATCGAGTCCGGGCCCGTGGGGCGGTGCGGGCGGAGCCGTTGCCCGGCCCCGCCCGCGTCGCTCGCCGCTACGCCTCGCGCGATCCGGCGTACATCTCCTCGATGAGGTTCTTGTACTCGCGCTCGACGACCGGGCGCTTGAGCTTGAGGCTCGGCGTCAGCTCACCGTGCTCGATGTCCAGGTCGCGCGGCAGCAGCCGGAACTTCTTGACCGTCTGCCAGCGCTGGAGCCCCTCGTTGAGCCGCTTCACGTAGCCCTCGATGAGTTCCTCGGTCTTCTTCGACGCGACGACCTCGGCGTACGACTTGCCCTCCAGGCCGTTGTCCTTGGCCCAGCCGAGGATGGTCGGCTCGTCGAGCGCGATCAGCGCCGTACAGAAGTTGCGGTCCGCGCCGTGCACCAGGATGTTCGAGACGAACGGGCACACCGCCTTGAACTGGCCCTCGACCTCGGCGGGCGCGATGTACTTGCCGCCCGAGGTCTTGATCAGGTCCTTCTTGCGGTCGGTGATGCGCAGGTAGCCGTCGACGGACAGCTCGCCGATGTCCCCGGTGTGGAACCAGCCGTCCGGCTCCAGCACTTCGGCGGTCTTCTCCGGCAGCTGGTGGTAGCCCTGCATGATGCCGGGGCCGCGCAGCAGGATCTCGCCGTCGTCCGCGATGCGCACCTCGGTGCCGGGGAGCGGCTTGCCGACGGTGCCGGTGCGGTACGCCTCGCCGGGGTTCACGAAGGAGGCGGCGCTGGACTCGGTCAGCCCGTACCCCTCCAGGATGTGGATGCCGGCGCCGGAGAAGAAGAAGCCGATGTCGGGCGCGAGCGCCGCCGAGCCGGAGACGCAGGCGCGCAGCCGGCCGCCGAACGCCTCGCGGATCTTGGCGTACACGAGCTTGTCGGCGACCTTGTGCTTCGCGGTCAGTCCGAAGGGCGCGGAGGCGGTGCCCGTGCGGCGGAAGTTGTCCTGGGTGACCTTGGCGTACTCGCGGGCGACCTCGGCCGCCCACTGGAAGATCTTGTACTTCGCGCCGCCGCTGGCTCGCGCCTTGGCCGCGACGCCGTTGTAGACCTTCTCGAAGATGCGGGGCACGGCGGCCATGTACGTCGGCTGGACCACCGGCAGGTTCTCGATGATCTTGTCGACCCGGCCGTCCACTGCGGTGACGTGCCCTGCCTCGATCTGCCCGGAGGTCAGCACCTTGCCGAAGACATGCGCGAGGGGCAGCCACAGGTACTGGACGTCCGTCGCGCTGATCAGCCCGGTCGCCACGGTCGCCTTCGCCATGTACGCCCAGCAGTCGTGCGGCAGCCGTACCCCCTTGGGACGGCCCGTGGTGCCCGAGGTGTAGATGAGCGTCGCGAGCTGTTCGGCGGTGATGGCCTCGACCCGCTCGGCGACGGCCTGCGGGTGCTTCTCCAGGTACGCCGCCCCGCGCGCCTCGAGCTCCGCGAGCGTGAGCACCCAGCCCTCGGGGTCGTCCTCGGCCGGCTCGACGCCGGTGGCGTCGATGACGACGACATGGGCCAGGTTGGGCAGGTCCGCCCGGCGCTCGCGCGCCTTGGCGAGCTGCGAGGCGTCCTCGGCGATCAGCACCCGGCTCTCGGAGTCGGCCAGGATGTACGCGGACTCCTCGGCGTTGGTCGAGGGGTAGACCGTCGTCGTGGCGGCGCCGGCGCACATCACCCCGAGGTCCGCGAGGATCCACTCGACCCGGGTGTTGGAGGCGAGCGCCACCCGTTCCTCGGGCTGTACGCCCAGGTCGACCAGGCCGGCGGCGATGGCGAACACGCGCTCGGCGGCCTGCCCCCAGCTCAACGACTTCCAGGCGTCCGCTCCCTGCCCGGCGGCGGCCGGCACGGGGTACCGGTAGGCCTCTGCATCGGGCGTGGCAGCCACGCGCTCAATGAAGAGGGTCGCCACCGACGGCGGCCGGTTCTCGATCAAGGTCTGTGTGTCGCTCACGACGTCCTCCGGGCCTGCGGCATGCTGCACGACTGGCTGGTATTTAACTGGCGAGTAACCTTCGAGTGGTGATCAGAGTAAAGCGCGAGGGCCCGGGGCGTAAGGGGCTGCGGCGCGCGGCTTCATAACGGAACGGACCCGCTCGCCACCACCGTTCCCTCACACACGAAAGCGCCCGTCCGTGAGTACGGAGGGCGCTCTCGCGTGCGGTCGCACGGTTGCGGGTGCGGGACGGCTGCCGGACGGCCGGGGTGCGGCTACTTCTTCTTGGCTCCGGAGTCGTCACTGGACAGCACCGCGATGAAGGCCTCCTGCGGGACCTCCACGCTGCCGACCATCTTCATCCGCTTCTTGCCTTCCTTCTGCTTCTCCAGCAGCTTCCGCTTACGGGAGATGTCACCGCCGTAGCACTTGGCGAGGACGTCCTTGCGGATGGCGCGGATGGTCTCGCGCGCGATGACGCGCGAGCCGATGGCCGCCTGGATCGGGATCTCGAAGGCCTGGCGCGGGATGAGCTCGCGCAGCTTGGCGACGAGCCGTACGCCGTACGCGTACGCCGCATCCTTGTGGGTGACGGCGGAGAAGGCGTCGACCCGGTCGCCGTGCAGCAGGATGTCGACCTTGACGAGGGAGGCGGACTGCTCGCCGGTGGGCTCGTAGTCGAGGGAGGCGTAACCGCGCGTCTTGGACTTCAGCTGGTCGAAGAAGTCGAAGACGATCTCCGCGAGCGGCAGGGTGTAGCGGATCTCGACGCGGTCCTCGGAGAGGTAGTCCATGCCGAGCAGCGTGCCGCGGCGGGTCTGGCACAGCTCCATGATCGCGCCGATGAACTCGCTGGGGGCGAGGATCGTGGCCCGCACGACCGGCTCGTACACGTCCGAGATCTTGCCCTCGGGGAACTCGCTCGGGTTGGTGACCGTGTGCTCCTTCCCGTCCTCCATCACGACGCGGTAGACCACGTTGGGGGCGGTGGCGATCAGGTCGAGCCCGAACTCGCGCTCCAGGCGCTCGCGGATCACGTCGAGGTGCAGGAGGCCGAGGAAGCCGACGCGGAAGCCGAAGCCGAGCGCCGCCGAGGTCTCCGGCTCGTACACCAGCGCGGCGTCGTTGAGCTGGAGCTTGTCGAGGGCCTCGCGCAGGTCGGGGTACTCCGAGCCGTCCAGCGGGTACAGACCCGAGAAGACCATCGGCTTCGGGTCCTTGTAGCCGCCGAGGGCCTTGGTGGCGCCCTTGGTCATCGAGGTGATCGTGTCACCGACCTTGGACTGACGGACGTCCTTCACCCCGGTGATGATGTAGCCGACCTCGCCGACGCCGATGCCGTCGGACGGCGTCATCTCCGGGGAGGAGACGCCGATCTCCAGGAGCTCGTGGGTGGCGTTCGTCGACATCATCCGGATGCGCTCGCGCTTGTTGAGCTGGCCGTCGACCACACGTACGTACGTGACGACGCCCCGGTAGGAGTCGTACACCGAGTCGAAGATCATCGCACGGGCGGGCGCGTCGGCCACGCCGACCGGGGCGGGCACGTCGCGCACGACCCGGTCCAGGAGCGCGTCCACGCCGAGACCGGTCTTCGCCGACACCTTGAGCACGTCCTCGGGCTGGCAGCCGATGAGGTTGGCCAGCTCCTCGGAGAACTTCTCCGGCTGGGCGGCCGGCAGGTCGATCTTGTTGAGGACCGGAACGATCGTGAGGTTGTTCTCCATCGCCAGGTAGAGGTTGGCGAGGGTCTGCGCCTCGATGCCCTGGGCGGCGTCCACGAGGAGCACCGTGCCCTCGCACGCGGCGAGCGACCGGGAGACCTCGTACGTGAAGTCGACGTGGCCAGGCGTGTCGATCATGTTCAGGATGTGGGTGTTGCCCACGTCCGGGCCCTCGTTGGGCGCCCAGGGCAGTCGTACCGCCTGGGACTTGATCGTGATGCCGCGCTCGCGCTCGATGTCCATCCGGTCGAGATACTGAGCACGCATCTGCCGCTGGTCGACCACACCGGTCAGCTGGAGCATCCGGTCGGCGAGCGTGGACTTGCCGTGGTCGATGTGCGCGATGATGCAGAAGTTGCGGATCAGCGCCGGGTCGGTACGGCTCGGCTCGGGCACGTGGGGAGGAGTCGCGGGCACGCAGGGTCTCGTCTCGGGGCGATGTTGGATCGATACGTAGCTTCCATGGTCCCACGGACGGCGCCCGGGCCTCGGTTTGGGCCGCCCGGCGGGCCGCTGGTACGCTGAGCAGCTGTGTCGCACAACCCTCGGAGTAGCTCTCCGGCCGGCGGGGCACTCATCGAAGATCCAACGAACCTGTAGAGGCTCTTTCGTGGCGAACATCAAGTCCCAGATCAAGCGGAACAAGACGAACGAGAAGGCGCGCCTGCGCAACAAGGCCGTCAAGTCCTCGCTCAAGACGTCGATCCGCAAGGCCCGTGAGGCTGTCACCGCTGGTGACCTCGAGAAGGCCACCGTGGCCGTCCGCGAGGCCTCCCGCAAGCTCGACAAGGCAGTCTCCAAGGGAGTCATCCACAAGAACGCCGCCGCCAACAAGAAGTCGGCGCTGGCGCACAAGGTTGCCTCCCTCCAGGGCTGAGCATTCGCTTGTACGACCCGCACGATCGCCGGTAGGGACTCAGCGGGCCCTCTCTTCCGCTCCTGACCCGGCACCTCGCGCCGCACGCGGCCTGCGTTCGCCACGCGGGTGCGGCGCATCAAAGCTTTGACAGGCTTCAGGGCTTCATACGAAGGCCCCGGTCGACCGTCCTCCCCAGGACGGTCGACCGGGGCCTTCGTGCTGCTCGCTTCCGGGGTTGCGCTTCGTGGCGCCCGGGGCGGGGGCGGCGATGCCGTGCGGCCCGAATCCTGGGACTGGGCCCCTACGGGTGGCGGGCCCTTGCTCGCCCTAACGGTGGCGGGCGGCGCGGGCGACGGTGACGACCGCCTTCTCCAGCGCGTACTCCGGGTCGTCGCCGCCGCCCTTGACGCCGGCGTCGGCCTCGGCGACGGCCCGCAGCGCGAGCGCCACGCCGTCCGGTGTCCAGCCGCGCATCTGCTGCCGTACGCGGTCGATCTTCCACGGCGGCATGCCCAGCTCGCGGGCGAGGTCGGCGGGGCGCCCGCCGCGCGCGGACGACAGCTTGCCGATGGCACGGACCCCCTGCGCCAGCGCGCTGGTGATCAGCACGGGCGCCACGCCGGTGGACAGCGACCAGCGCAGAGCTTCCAGGGCCTCGGCCGCCCGGCCCTCCACGGCGCGGTCGGCGACCGTGAAGCTGGAGGCTTCGGCGCGACCCGTGTAGTACCGCCCGACGACGGCCTCGTCGATGGTCCCCTCGACGTCGGCGGCGAGCTGCGCCACGGCGCTGGCCAGCTCGCGCAGGTCGCTGCCGATGGAGTCGACGAGGGCCTGGCACGCCTCGGCGGTGGCGGAGCGGCCCAGCGCGCGGAACTCCGACCGTACGAACGACAGGCGCTCGGCGGGCTTGGTCGTCTTGGGGCAGGCCACCTCGCGGGCCCCGGCCTTGCGGGCCGCGTCGAGCAGACCCTTGCCCTTGGCGCCGCCCGCATGGAGGAGTACGAGCGTGATCTCCTCGGCGGGAGCGTCGAGGTACGCCTTCACGTCCTTGATCGTGTCGGCGGAGAGGTCCTGCGCGTTGCGCACGACGACGACCTTGCGCTCGGCGAAGAGCGAAGGGCTCGTCAGCTCGGCGAGGGTCCCGGGCTGGAGCTGGTCGGGCGTGAGGTCGCGGACGTCGGTGTCGGCGTCGGCGGCGCGGGCGGCCGCCACCACCTGCTGCACGGCGCGGTCGAGCAGCAGGTCCTCCTGCCCCACGGCGAGGGTGAGGGGGGCGAGCGGGTCGTCGGTCGAATTCTTCCTGGTGGCCATCGTGGTCCAGCATCCCATGGCGCACTGACAGTCCTCCCTTCCGTGTCGGCTGCCGGTCCCCTTCCATGCCGGCCGACGGTCCATCCGTGCCGGCTGCCGGTCCCTTCCGTGCCGGGGAGCCTTCGTGTTGGAGAATGGGCAGGTGAGCGATGTGAGACACGTACTCGTCCTGCCCGACCGGGAAGCCGCCGAGGAGGTGGCCGTGGCGGTCTGCGAGCGTTTCGGAGCCGTCGAGGAGCCGCAGCTCGTACGGGACTCGCTGGCCGGTGAGGACGACGCCGAGGACGCGCAGTGGCTGGTCGTGGTCGAGGACCCGGGCGGGCGGCTCGACGACGGGGCGCTGCACGCGCTCGCGGGCGAGTACGAGGGCTGGCTCGAACGGCCCTGACCTGCGGACCTAGGGCGTTCGGCCGAGGCGCGCGAGGGCGGGCCGTCGATAGCGTGCGGGCATGACGATCACGGAACCGGCTCGCCACCGTAAGCAGCGCAAGCAGGACGTACTCGACCGCCTGGCGAAGGACGACGACCTCTGGGTCGCCACGGCCTCGCCGGGCGGTGAACCGTGCCTGGTGCCGCTCTCGTTCGTATGGGACCGCGAGACGATCCTGATGTGCACCCGGCGGACGAACCCGACGGCCCGGAACCTGACCCCGGCCGGGGAGGCACGGGTGTCCCTCGGCCACACCAGGGACGTGGTGCTGATCGAGGGCACCGCAGAGCCGGTGGAGGGCTCGGCCCTGGCGACGGAGTCCGCCGACGCCTTCGCGGCGAAGCTGGGCGGCTGGGACCCGCGCGACCGCACGTCCTGGGTGTACCTCCGCCTCACGCCGCGCACCGTGAAGGCGTGGCGCGAGGAGAACGAGCTGCCGGAGCGCGAACTGATGCGGGACGGCGCCTGGCTGGCCTAGGGCCCCCTTTCCGAGCGGCGGCCTCGCGGCACGGCTCTCCCCCGGGCTTCGGGGCTGCGTCCGGTACGGCCGCAGGCTGCGGTTTCACGGCTTCCACGGCTTCCTCGGCTTCCTCGGCTACAGGGCATCCCTCCCCGCGGGTACCGCCCGCAGACCCGGCCCCGCCCCCGTCACGGCGATCGCCCCGTCCGTATCCGTGCGCAGCACCGTTGCCCCGCCCGTGCGCAGTGCGGTGAGCGTACGGGGTGAGGGATGGCCGTACGGGTTGTCCCGGCCGCAGGAGACCAGCGCGAGCCGTGGCCGGGCGCGGGCGAGCAGGGCGGGGTCCTGATACGCCGATCCGTGGTGGGCGACCTTGAGTACGTCCACGGACGGGAGTATCGGGTGCGCCCTCAGCAGGGCTTGCTGCGCGGGGGGTTCGAGGTCTCCCAGGAGCAGCAGGCTGAGGGCGCCGGAGCGGACGAGGAGCGTGACGCTGGCGTCGTTGGGTTCCTCGGGGTCGGGGGCGGGGAAGGGCGGCGGCCACAGGGCCCGCCAGGACAGCGGCCCGATCCGGCGCCGCTCGCCGGGCGCTGTCTCCAGCAGCGGCACCCCTGCGGTGGCCGCCGTCCTGCGGACGAACGCGCTCTGCTCCGCGGGCACCTGAAGGGTCGTCGTACGGATCTCTCCCACCGACCTGCCGCGCAGTACGCCCGGCAGCCCCGCCACGTGGTCCGCGTGGAAGTGCGTGAGCAGGACGAGCGGGACCCGGGTGACGCCGAGCGCGCGCAGACAGCGGTCGACGCGCCGCGGGTCCGGGCCCGCGTCCACGACGACGCCCGTTCCTTCACCGGCCGCCAGGACGGCGGCGTCCCCCTGGCCGATGTCGCACATGGCGAACCTCCAGCCGGGCGGCGGCCAGCCGGTGACGATCCGGGTGAGCGGCGCCGGCCGCAGGACGGCGAGCACCAGGAGGAGCGCGCAGGCCGCGCTCAGCCACGGGCGGTGCGGGATCCGGCGGGCCACCGCCACGGCGACGACCGTCAGCGCTGCCAGCAGCAGCCCGCCGCGCCAGCCGCCCGGCCAGTCGATCTCCGCCCCGGGAAGCGCGGCCCCGCTGCGGGCGATTGAGGCGATCCACCCGACCGGCCAGCCGGCGCACCGGGCCAGCAGCTCGGCGATGGGCATCGCCATCGGGGCCGCGGCCAGGGCCGCGAACCCGAGCACCGTCGCGGGGGCGACCGCGAACTCGGCGAGCAGATTGCACGGGATCGCCACCAGGCTCACCCTGGCCGCCATCATCGCGACAACGGGCGCGCACACCGCCTGGGCGGCGGCCGCCGCGGCCAGCACCTCCGCGAGCCTCGGCGGAACTCCGCGCCGTCGCAGCGCGGCGCTCCAGCGCGGGCCGATCGTGAGGAGGGCGCCCGTGGCCAGTACGGACAGCACGAAGCCGTAACTCCGGGCCAGCCAGGGGTCGTACAGGACGAGCAGCAGGACGGCGGCCGCGAGGGCGGGGATCAGCTGCCTGCGGCGTCCGGTGCCGATGGCGAGCAGCGTGATGAGCCCGCAGGCCGCTGCCCGCAGCACGCTCGGCTCCGGCCTGCACACGACGACGAACGCGAGCGTGAGCACCCCGCCGAGCAGGGCCGTCGCCCGCAGCGGGATCCCCAGGCGCGGGGCGAGTCCGCCGCGTTCGGCCCGCAGGGCGGTGCCGGGCGGGCCGATCAGCAGGACCAGGATGATCGTGAGGTTGCTTCCCGATACGGCGAGGAGGTGGGTGAGGTCGGTCGCCTCGAAGGCCTCCTGCAACTCGGGCGGTACGCGTGAGGTGTCGCCGACGACCAGCCCGGGCAACAGCGCTCGTGCGTCCGGAGCGAGTCCGTCGGTCGCCTCGCGCAGCCCGGCCCGGAGCTCACCGGCCGTGCGCTGCACGGCGGTCGGCGGGCGTACGACCTCCGGGCGCTCGCCGTCCGGTACGCGCAGCACGGCGGCGATCCGGTCACCGCCGCCGCCTTCCATCGGCGGTGCGAGTGGCGCCGCCAGCCGCAGCCCGGTGGAGGGCAGCAACCGCTGCCACGCGCCCGCCGCCGGCCCGCGGCCCCGGACGACCACCAGGACCGGCGTGCGTACGTCGGTCGAGGCCCGGCCGGGTCCGGCGCCCCGGGTGACGCGGGTGATCTCGGCGTTGAGCACCAGCGACCTCGGCAGGGTGTGGTCGCCGCGCACCCGGGGCCGGGTCGCGCGGGCGTCGGAGGTCACGGTGAGCTCGGTCGTGACGTGCGCGTACTCGTGCGCCAGCCCGGGGACGGGGCCCCGGTGAAGGTCGGCCGCGTGCAGCCCGGCCGAGGTGGCCCCCGCCGCCGCGCACAGCAGGCCGGCGGCGACAGCCGTGACGCCCGGCCCGCGCGCGGCAGCGGTCGCCCGGCCCCCGCGACGCGACGCCCGCATCGCCAGCAGCCCGGCGGCCATCCCCACGCACACCACCGCGAACCCCGCAGCCCACCGACCGGTCGCCCCCACCGCGAGGGCAGCCGCTGCCCAGGCTGCCAGCGCGGGCGGCACCAGGCGCAGGTCGGCGGGCCCCTCCTGCCAGGGGTCGGAGGCCCCGAGCCGATTGCCGGACGCGACGTGAACGGCCGGGCGCGTCATGGCCGTACGAGCGGCTGGAGGTCCGCGAACCGGCGGTCGCCGATCCCTTTGACCTCGCGGAGCTCTTCGACGGAGCGGAAACCGCCGTGCTCCGTCCGGTAGTCGATGATGTGCTGCGCCAGTACGGGTCCGACGCCGGGCAGCGTCTCCAACTGCTCGGCGGTGGCGGCGTTCAGGCCGATCGGCCCCGTCGTTCCGGCGGCCGCCGGACCACCGTTGGCAGCGGGGGCGGCTGTCCCGGGCGGTCCGGGCGATCCGGGGACCCCGACGGTCACCTGCTCGCCGTCCATGAGCAGGCGCGCGCGGTTGAGCCCGGCGGTGTCCGCACCCGCCGCGACGCCGCCCGCGGCCCGCAGCGCGTCGGCGACCCGCGATCCGGCGGGCAGCCGGTGGACACCCGGCTGCCGTACCTTGCCGCTGACGTCGACGACGATGCGCGCCCGACCGGCCCCGAGCCCCGGACCGGGCTCACCGGCGGCCGTTGTCGGAGGCGGCCCCGCTGAGGGCTCCGGCCGAGCCGCGGCCCGGCCCTCGCCGACCACGTGCGGAGGCCGGACGGGCTGCGGCCGCCCCGTCCAGAAATGCTGGACGGCGAAGGCGGCGGCCACGACGAGGACGACCGCCAGCGCGGCCAGCGTCCGGGGTTCGAACCCGCACCGCGACTGCACCCAGACGGGCATCCGCTCCAGCACAGCCGCCCGCGCCCGCCCCAGGCCGCCGCCACGCCCCACCGAGCCACCTTCCGCACCACCCGCCCCGGCCGAAGCGCTGGGCGCGGCACGAGCGGGAACCGGAAGGGGGACCGAGACAGTCGAGACCGGGCCAGCAGGAGCCGGCGAAGTCGCGCTCGGACCCGAAGGAACGGGGTCCGAGCCGCGCGGGCGCGGAACCGGTGCCGAAGGCCGAGCACGCACCGCACCCGCAGAAGCGGAAGGAGAAGGGGAAGCCGCGCCAGGGCCCCGTGCAGCGGAAGCCCTGCCCGAGCCCGTACCCGGGCCGCGAGCCGAACCCGGTGAGGGTCGCGGAACTGCCGTACGAGCGCCCGCCCGCGCGGAAGGAACGCGCGCCGAAGGAATTCGCGAGGAAGGAACCGGCGCGGGAGTCACCGGCCCGTCGGCCGCCGGTGGGCGTCCGCGCGGTGGTGACTCGAAGAGTGCCTCCGCGCGGCGGCGCAACGCCGCCGAGGCAGTGGCCTCGTGAACGCGGCGACGCAGGAGCCGCCCGCCCCGGCCGTCGGGAGCCCGGCCGTCGGAGACCCGGCCGTCGGAGGCCGGGGCGCGTCCCGGGCCACTGGTCGCGGAATGTGAGCGTGAGCGTGGTCGAAGAGCCATGCCACGAGACGCTAGGCACATCCGCCCGGCCCCGCTGATCATGGTCAGTTTCCGTGGAGAACCCACCGGTTGTGGATATCTCCGCCACCCGGAAGGCGGGCGTCCACCCTCAGTGGGGCGCGACCACGACCGCCAGCAGCCCCGGCCCCGTGTGCGCTCCGATCACCGCACCCACCTCGCTGACGTGCAGCTCCGCCAGGCCGGTGACCCGGGTCCGCAGTCGCTCCGCCAGCCGGTCGGCCCGGTCGGGGGCCGCCAGGTGGTGCACCGCGATGTCGACGCGGCGCGTGCCCGCCCGCTCGGCCACGAGCTCCTCCAGCCGCGCGATCGCCTTGGCGGCCGTACGTACCTTCTCCAGCATCTCGATGCGCCCGCCGTCCAGCTCCAGCAGCGGCTTCACGGCGAGCGCCGACCCCAGCAGCGCCTGCGCCGCCCCGATGCGCCCGCCCCGGCGCAGGTAGTCCAGCGTGTCGACGTAGAAGTACGCCGACATCCCGGCCGCGCGCTTCTCCGCCGCAGCCACCGCCTCGTCGGCCGTGCCGCCCGCATCGGCGACCTCCGCCGCCGACAGCGCGCAGAAACCGAGGGCCATCGCGACCATGCCGGTGTCCACGACCCGTACCGGCACCGGAGCGCCCCGCGCCGCGAGCACGGCCGCATCGTACGTGCCGGAGAACTCGGAGGACAGGTGCAGCGACACGATGCCGCTCGCGCCGGCTTCCGCCGCCGCACGATAGGCCGCGGCGAAGACCTCGGGGCTCGGCCTCGACGTCGTCACGGACCGGCGTTTCTGCAGGGCAAGGGCCAGTGAGCGGGCGGAGATCTCCGTACCCTCTTCGAGGGCCTGATCACCGATGACGACGGTCAGCGGCACCGCGGTGATGCCGTGCCGCTCCATCGTCTGCTGCGGCAGGTAGGCCGTTGAATCGGTGACGATCGCGACATGGCGGGACATGAGCGGGAGGTTACCCGGCGGGGGCGCCCGGCGGCAGTCCGGGCCCGCTCAATGATCCGCCCGGGTGCGTGGTTCGCTCCCCGGCGGTCCAGGACGGGCCTCAAACAGTGCCCTCCGGGCGGGCCGTCTTCTGCCACGGGTACGTGGGCTGCCACTGCGGGTCACGGGCCGTGATCGCCTCCGGTCCGGAGGCCGCCCGCCGCGCCTCGTCGCTCTCCGGTGCCGTCCGTGCCCGGTCCGCCGAGGGCCTGCCGGCCCCCGCAGGCCGGTGCGGCGCGTCCGCGCCGTCCGCCGCCGACCGGGACGCGTCGGCGTCGGGCCCCGTCGCCCAGTGCCGCAGCGCTCCCGACTCCACCTCGATCTGCGCGCTCAGCGACGCGAGGTCGTCGTCGGCGAACCTCTGCGCCCGGTCCCGCGCCGCCCAGCGCAGGGAGTCGGCCGCATGCGTCACCCGTTCGGTGCGCTCGCGCAGGTCAGGCAGCCGCTCCGCGACCCTGGCCTTGTCCGGCTCGCGCTCCAGCCGCTTCAGATCGTCGTCCAGTTCACGCCCGTGGGCGCTCAGCCGTTCGAACAGGGCGACGGACTCCGACAGCGAGGCGTCCTCCACGGCGCCCGCGTTCAGCGCCTCCTGGGTGGCCCGCATGGACGTACGCAGAGAGAGCCTCAGCTGGGCCAGCTCCCCCGCGACGCCGACCTGTCCGAAGCTCTTCGCCCGCAGAGTGGTGTCCTCGACGGAGCGCCTGGCCTGCGTGAGGGTGCGGTCCACGCCGCGCTTGGCCGCTCCGACCGCCTTCACGCTCACGTACACCCCCGTCGCCACGAACGCCACGCAGAGCAGCGCCAGGATGAGGATCAGGGTGACGGCTTCCATGAGCGCCCCTCCGGTTGTCGGTCCACTCGGCTCGCGTGGTCTCTCCACCGTAAACGGAACGGGCAGGCCGAGGGTTCCATCGGAACCCCCAACCTGCCCGTAGGGGAAAGGCCCCAGAAGCCCTGCCCCTCGATCACGCCCTTGCGATCACGCCTCAACGATCACGCAGGAACGATGTTGACCAGCTTCGGCGCCCGCACGATCACCTTGCGGATCCCGGCGCCGCCCAGCGCCGCGACCACGGCCGGGTCGGCCAGCGCCAGCTTCTCCAGCTCCTCGTCACCGATCGACGGGGAGACCTCCAGACGCGCCCTGACCTTGCCCTTGACCTGCACCACGCACGTCACGGTCTCGTCCACGACGTACGCGGGGTCGGCGACCGGGAAGTCCTGGTACACCACGGAATCCGTGTGCCCCAGCTTGCGCCACAGCTCCTCGGCGATGTGCGGCGCCATCGGCGCGATCAGCAGCACCAGCCGCTCGGCGATCGACCGCGACAGTGGGCCGCCGGCCTTCGTCAGGTGGTTGTTCAGCTCGGTGACCTTGGCGATGGCGGTGTTGAAACGCATCCCCGCCATGTCCTGCCCGGCGCCGTCGATCGCCTTGTGCAGGGCACGCAGCGTGTCCTCGTCCGGCTCCGTGTCGACGACCGTGGCCTCGCCCGTCGTCTCGTCGACGATGTTGCGCCACAGCCGCTGCAGCAGCCGGTACTGGCCGACCACCGCGCGCGTGTCCCACGGCCGCGACACGTCCAGCGGGCCCATCGCCATCTCGTACAGACGCAGCGTGTCCGCGCCGTACTCGGCGGAGATCTCGTCCGGGGTGACGGCGTTCTTCAGGGACTTGCCCATCTTGCCCAGGACGCGGCTGACCTTCTCGCCCTGGTACCAGAACGCGCCGTCGCGCTCCTCGACCTCGGCCGCCGGCACCGCGATCCCGCGCGCGTCACGGTAGACGAACGCCTGGATCATGCCCTGGTTGTACAGCTTGTGGAACGGCTCGGACGACGAGACGTGCCCCAGGTCGAACAGCACCTTCGACCAGAACCGCGCGTACAGCAGGTGCAGTACGGCGTGCTCGGCGCCGCCGACGTACAGGTCGACGCCGCCGTGCGGCATGCCCTCGCGCGGCCCCATCCAGTACTGCTCGATCGCGGGATCGACCAGCTTCTCGCCGTTGTGCGGGTCCAGGTAGCGCAGCTCGTACCAGCAGGACCCCGCCCAGTTGGGCATGGTGTTGGTCTCGCGGCGGTACTTCTTCGGGCCGTCGCCCAGGTCCAGGGTCACGTTCACCCAGTCCTCGTTGCGCGACAACGGCGTCTCCGGAACGGTGTTCGCGTCGTCCGGGTCGAAGGTGCGCGGCGAGTAGTCCTCGACCTCCGGCAGCTCCAGCGGCAGCATCGACTCGGGCAGCGAGTGGGCGATGCCGTCCTCGTCGTAGACGATCGGGAAGGGCTCGCCCCAGTACCGCTGGCGGCTGAACAGCCAGTCACGCAGCCGGTAGTTGACAGTGCCCTCGCCGATGCCGCGCGCGGCCAGCCACTCGGTGATCTTCGCCTTGGCCTCGACGACACCCAGGCCGTCCAGCGAGATGCCCTCGCCGGAGGAGTTCACGATCTTCGCGTCGTACGAGGCGAACGCGTCGTCCCACTCCGCCGGGTCCGTGCCCCGCCCGTCCGACGGCTCGACGACACAGCGCATGGGCAGCTCGAAGGCGCGCGCGAAGGCGAAGTCGCGGGAGTCGTGCGCCGGTACGGCCATGATCGCGCCGGTGCCGTAGCCCATCAGCACGTAGTCCGCGATGAAGACGGGCACCTGCTCGCCGCTGACGGGGTTGACCGCGAACGCGCCGGTGAAGACGCCGGTCTTGTCCTTCGCCTCGGCCTGCCGCTCCACGTCGGACTTCGAGGCGGCCTGCGCGCGGTACGCCGCGACGGCGTCGGCCGGGGTGGCGTGGCCGCCGGTCCACACGTCGTGCGTGCCCTCGGGCCAGGCGGCCGGGACGATCTTCTCGACCAGGTCGTGCTCGGGCGCCAGCACCATGTACGTCGCGCCGAACAGAGTGTCCTGACGGGTGGTGAAGACGGTGATCGCGTCGTCGCCGACGGCGAAATCGACGCGCGCGCCCTCACTGCGCCCGATCCAGTTGCGCTGCTGCAGCTTGATCGCCTCGGGCCAGTCCAGGCCGTCCAGGTCGCTCAGCAGGCGGTCGGAGTAGGCGGTGATGCGCATGTTCCACTGGCGCAGCTTGGCCTTGAAGACGGGGAAGTTGCCGCGCTCGGAACGGCCGTCGGCGGTGACTTCCTCGTTGGCCAGTACGGTGCCCAGGCCCGGGGCCCAGTTCACGGGCGCGTCGGAGGCGTACGCCAGGCGGTACTGACCCAGGACGTCGGCGCGCTCGGTGGCGCTCAGCTCACTCCAGGGGCGCGCGTCCGGCGTCGCGCGCTCCCCGCTCTCGAACTGCGCCACCAGCTCCGCGATCGGCCGGGCGCGGTCCGCCTCCTTGTCGTACCAGGAGTTGAAGATCTGCAGGAAGATCCACTGGGTCCACTTGTAGTAGTCCGGGTCGATCGTCGCGACGGAGCGGCGCCTGTCGTGGCCCAGGCCCAGCCGGCGCAGCTGCTGCTTCATGTTGTCCATGGCGGCCTCGGTCGACACCCGGGGGTGCGTGCCGGTGGCGACCGCGTGCTGCTCGGCGGGCAGGCCGAAGGCGTCGAAACCCAGGGTGTGCAGGACGTTGTGGCCGGTCATGCGCTGGTGACGGGCGTAGACGTCGGTGGCGATGTAGCCCAGCGGGTGCCCGACGTGCAGTCCCGCGCCCGAGGGGTACGGGAACATGTCCATGATGAACTTCTTGGGCCTGGCGGCCAGCTCCGCGTCGCCCGCCAGGTCGCCGCTGGGGTTCGGTGCCTCGTACGTGCCCTGCGCGTCCCAGAAGTCCTGCCAGCGTGCCTCGATGTCAGCGGCCATCGCGGCCGTGTAGCGGTGCGGTGCTGCCACCTCGGCAGCAGAATTCGTCTCGCTCATGATCCTCAAAGCTCCATCGATCGTCTCTGCCAGCGGCTGCGACATTCAGGCTGTGACGTTCAGCGAATGAACTGTGACGTTCAGCCAATGAAAAATCCCCTCGCACAGGAGGGGACGCCGCGCCGATTCCGACCGGATCTCTCATCCGTCGGGACTGATCAGCGCGGCTCGCTAAGCAGAAGGCGTACGGCACGCATGGCGTCAGGGTACCGCAGCGCCCGAGAGGGCCGCATCGCGTATCCGCCCCACGGACCGATCCCCCCTTGCCAAAGGGGTTACTCCGCGTATCGGCCCTATCCGGGGCACCGGCCGGACAAGTTTTCGCCCTTCCTGAACGCTAAACCTCCAAAGCTCGTACTGCCTGGTATGGAGCGACCTAGCATGCGGCAACGGGACCACTTTGCCGAACCATTCGGAGTCGCCCCCATGAACCCCCATCGAAAAATTTCGACCTCCCTGGCTTTCCCCTCATTGAGCCGCCCCGCACAAGGAGGCCTCACAGCCGTCGCGTTGCTCCTCATACCGCTGTTCGCCGTCCTCGGCAGCGACAGCCTGCGCGCCGCGCTCGACTTCACCACCGGCGTCCTCTCCCTGGTCTCGCTGACCGCCGCCGTCGCCTGGGGCCTGATCGCGAGGGACCGGCTGCTGCTGCGGCCGCGTCACCGGCTCCTCGCCCAGGGCGTCCACCGCGCCACGGCGGTCGCCTCCATCGGCTTCCTGCTGCTCCACGTGACGGTCAAGGTCTCGCTGGGCCACGTCGCGCTTCTGGGCGCCCTCGTCCCCTTCGGCCTCGGAGTCAGCGGTACGTCCGGCCTCATCGGATTCGGCTCGCTGGCCGGCATCCTGATGGTCGTCGCGGCCTCGACCGGCGCCCTGCGCAGCGCGTTCGCCACACCGGGACGCGTCGCGGGCCGCTGGCGGTCGCTGCACATGGTCGCCTATCCGGCGTGGGCGTCGGCCCTCATCCACGGCCTGTTCACGGGCCGGCCCGCCGCCGGGTGGGTCGTCACCATGTACTCCCTGGCCCTGACGGCGGTGGTCGGGGCCCTCTCGCTGCGCCTGCTGCCCCCGCCGCTCAAGCGGACCATCGCCGACCGGGTGGTGGCACTGGTCATCTCCCGCTCGCTGGCCCCGGCGTCCGAGGCGGCTCCCCGCGACCCCTCGCTCTCCCCGTTGCCGGGCGGCGGTTTCGCCCCGCCGGCAGAGCCGCCGCGGCCGCAGCGGCAGCCGGAGCCGCTGTTCCGCGAGGACCAGCAGCCCCCGCCGCCGCGCCTCGCGGCTCCCGCCCCGCCGCTGTACGAGGCGGCGCCCTCCCAGGACGGTCTACGCGCGGGGACTGGCACCGGCATATCCGCCGCGTACCGCGCCGTGTCGGCCTCGTCCGCGGCGCCCACCGAACGCATCCCCCTCGCGGAACAGATCCCCATGACGGAGGAGATCCCCGTCCAGGAGGCGCCGGCGCCGTCGCGGTGGCCCACCCCCTCGCCGCCGCCCCCCGCGCAGGCCGTACGCCCGCCGTACGACCCGGACCGCGCGGCGTACGGCCCGGGAGCCGTACCCGCGCCGGACCTTCCCGGGTACGGCCCCGACGGCGCGGCGCACGTTCCCGGGAACTACCAGAACCACGGAACCGACGTTCCCTGGCACGACCGGAGCCCGGAAAACGACGTTCCCTGGAACAGCCCGCACCGGGAGAACGACGTTCCCTGGAACGGCTCGAACGCAGAAAGCGACGTTCCCTGGCACGGCTCGAACCCGGGAACCGACGCTCCCTGGAACAGCCCGGCCCCTGAAACCGACGCTCCCTGGAACAGCCGGAACGCCGTACCCGACGTTCCCGCGTACTCCCCGGACGCCCCGGCCACCCCCACCGGACCGCTCCCCCACCCCCTCGACACCACCGAGCCCGCGCCCGGTCCGCTCTACCGGCCCGCCGCCGGAGAGCCCTGGCACGCACCCGCAGGAGACCGAAGTTGAACGTCCCCCTTCCCGACGTCCCCGAAGTACGCGTAGTCGGCCTTCCCCAGCTGACCACCGGCTTCGACCTGGTCGAGCGCCTCGACCTCGGCATGCATCTCAAGGTCCACGGCCCGCTGGAGCCGATGGGCGGAGAGCGCCTGGCCGAACTCGCCGACTACATCTCGCTGCGCGGGCGCGGCGGCGCCGGCTTCCCCTTCGGCAAGAAACTGCGGGCGGTCGCCAACGCCTCCATCCGGCGCGGAGTGCGCCCCGTGGTCGTCATCAACGGCAGCGAGGGCGAGCCCGCCTGCCGCAAGGACACCGTCCTGCTCAACCGGGCCCCCCACCTGGTGCTCGACGGCGCCCTGCTGGCGGCCGAGGCACTCGGAGCCCGCACCCTGATCGTCGGCGTCACCCGCAACTCGACCGAGGCGTCCATACGCACGGCCTTCGCCGAGCGCGGCCTGTCCGACCGGCGCGGCCAGCAGCTGCGCGCGCGGATCGTGCGCACCCCGGAACGCATGGTCTCCGGCGAGGCGTCCTCCCTGATCCGTGCCGCGAACGGCGGCCCCGCGCTCCCGCCCGGACGCCGCGAGCGCGCCTCGGAGACCGGCGTGGGAGGCGCGCCGACGCTGCTGTCCAACACCGAGACGTTCGCGCAGCTCGCCGTCGCCGCGCGCATAGGAGCCCGCCGCTACGGCCACACCGGCCTGGAGAACGAGCCGGGCACGGTCATGCTCACCATCTCCGGCGCCGTCTCGCGCCCCATGGTCGTCGAGGTGCCCACCGGCGTCCCGCTGCGGTACGTCCTGCAGATGGCCGGCGCCCCGCCGCTCCCCCAGGGCGTGCTGACCGGCGGCTACCACGGCAACTGGATCGACGCGGTCGCAGCCCACGACGCCGTGATCTCCCGCGAGTCCCTCGCCTCGTTCGGGGGCGCGTTGGGCGCGGGCGCGATCCTGCCGATCGGCCCCGAAACCTGCCCCCTGGGCGAGTCGCTGCGCGTCGCGAACTGGCTGGCCGCCGAGACGGCGGGCCAGTGCGGCCCCTGCCGCCTGGGCCTGCCCGCCGCCGCCGGCGGCCTGTCCGACGTACTCAACGGCGGCGGCCAGGCCGCCCTGGAGGCGCTGCGCGAGGTGACGCAGGCCGTGAAGGGCCGCGGCGCGTGCAAGCACCCCGACGGCTCGGTGCGCTTCTTCGTCTCCACCCTCAGCGCCTTCACCGACGACCTGGCGGCGCACGTCCTGGGCGGCGGCTGCGGCCGCGAGACGATGGGCGTACTGCCGCTACCGGGCCCCGGTTACGAGGAAGAGGGCATCCCGACCGGCGAGAAGTTCGCGGTGGACTGGACGCTGTGCAAGGGCCACGGCCTGTGCGCGGACATCGTCCCCGAGCTGATCCGGCTCGGCCCCGACGGCTACCCCGCCCTCGCGGACGCGTCGGTTCCGGTCCACCTGCGCGGCCGCGCGCAGCGAGCCGTACGCCGCTGCCCCGCGCTGGCGCTGCGGATCGAGGAAGAGGCTCCGCAGCGGCCGGCGCGGCCCGCGCTGCCGCCCGGCGGCCGCAAGGCCCTGGGCAGCGGCAGGGGCTGAGCCGCCCGGGACACGAAAAGGTCCCCCGGTCGAATCGACCGGGGGACCTTCGTTCTGTGGAGCTAAGGAGAATTGAACTCCTGACCTCCTGCATGCCATGCAGGCGCTCTACCAACTGAGCTATAGCCCCTTGCGTTCTGCCGCCCTGCGGGTTTCCCCGGCGGCTCCGCCAACATTACACGGTCCCCCCGGCCCTCCACCAAATCCTTTGTCCGCACACCCGTTCTGTCCCCATACGCCCGGTACTGTCAGCCGGCGTGACCGTGACCGCGCAGACCGCCGCCGCCCGCCCCGCCGTCGCCCGGCGGCCGATACTCGTCGCCGCCTCGGTCTGCCTGCTCTCCTTCGCGGCCTTCTGGGCGGCCCAGCGCGCCGCCGACGTCTCGATGATCGACCTGATGGTCTACCGGGCCGAGGGCGAGACCGTACGGGCCGGCGGGGACCTCTACGCGATGCGCGCCACCGAGGCGAACCTGCCGACCACCTACCCCCCGTTCGCCGCCCTGCTGTTCACCCCGCTGACCCTGCTCGGCGTTCCCGAGATGCGCGCGCTGGCCACCGTCGCGAACCTCCTCCTGGTCGTCGCGCTCGTGCGCCTGTCCCTGCGCCTGGTGGGCCGCGAGAGCGCGACCGCTGTCCTGTTGGCAGCCGCGCTCGCGGTCTGGTGCGAACCGGTGTGGACGACCCTGCGGTACGGGCAGGTCAACCTGCTGCTCGCGACGGCCGTGCTGTGGGACCTCACCCGCCGCGAAGGTCACCGGTGGGCGGGCGCCGGCATCGGACTGGCCGCTGCGATGAAGCTCACACCGGCGCTCTTCGCGCTCTTCCTCCTGATCACCGGTCTCGTACGGGCACGGGGCGCCCTGCGCGGCCGCACCCGCAACCCGTGGCTGCGGCAGGCCGCGACCGCCGCCGGCGTCTTCCTCGCGGCGACCGCCGCCTCGGCGGCCGTGCTGCCGTACGACTCGCACCGCTACTGGACCCGGATGATCTTCGAGGCGGGCCGGGTGGGCCATGCCGAGGACACCGCCAACCAGTCCCTGCGCGGCGTGCTCGCCCGGCTGCTGCACACCGGCGATCCGGGTGGGTGGTGGGCCGTTGCGGCCGGTCTGACGGCGGTGGTGGGCGTGACCGTCGCCGTACGGGCCGAACTGCGCGGCGAGCGGGCCGGGGCGGTGGTCGCCTGCGCGGTGACGGCGCTGCTGGTCAGCCCGGTGTCCTGGTCGCACCACTGGGTGTGGTGCGTTCCCGTGGTGCTGTTCCTGGCCGCACGCAGCCGCGCCGGGGCAGCGGCGGTGACAGGGGCGGTGTTCTGTTCGTACGCGCTGTGGTGGGTCCCGCACGGCCCCGGACGGCTCGAACTCGCCCAGGGCGTCGGCCAGATGACCCTGTCGGCGCTCTACCCGCTGGCGGCCCTCGCCGTGCTGCGCACCGTGTGCGGACCGGTCAGGCCCTGGCGAACGAGTAGAAGCGCTTGAGCGTGCAGTGCTCGTCGAGCAGCCGTCCGTAGATCGGCTCCCCTTCGAGTTCGCGGTACGTCTCGATGGGGTCGCCTTTTATGATCAGCGCCCTGGCGCATTCCTCGCACCAGTACTGATAGTCGGCGTTGACCGGCTCCATGTCCCTGACGATGGGCGTGCCACTGCCGCACCAGTCGCATTTCCTCCTGTGTGCGCCCATCACTCAGTTCCAGCTGCGGCGGCAGGCCGTGCACACGTACGAGATACCTCCGTTGTCGCTGCCGGGCAGGCCACGGACCGCATCGAGGATGCTCGCGGGCATCGCGCTCTCCTCCCCATCAGACCGTCGTCCCCCTCCGGCGGTCCGATTCTGCCATGGCTCCGCAAGGGGGTCAGTGGCGTGAGCGCAGGACGCCCGCCGCGGCTCCGAAGATCGACGCGGCGGCCCGGCGCAAGGAGCGCATACCCACAGCACATCGGCGTACGCACGCACCCCGGCGCATTCAGCCGGTTGAGGAAGAGAGTGCCGAATGTCGCGGCGCCGAGCAACCGCCCGCGTCGCCTCACCGGCGCCCGCGAAGACCGCCGCGAGCGGCCGGCCGTGACACGTACGCCAGGAAGGCCGCGTAAAGCCCCGCGAAGGCCCCCAGGGGCGGCGAGAACCCCACCGGCCACCACTGATCCTGTCCGAGGCGCCAGCAGCACCGTGAACAGCGGCACAGCGGCCACCTGACCCAGCACCAGCCCCGGCAGGTTGGAGACGTCGGCAAGCCGCTCCCGAAGACGTGGAGTTGATACGGATGACTTCGGCGTCGCTCTCCCCCGACGGAATGCCGTCCCTGCGCGGACGGTGAAGAGAGTCCGCAGCAGATAGCAAGAAATCCCGGTCCCTCCTGGAGGAGGGACCGGGATCCTGATTGTGGAGCTAAGGAGAATTGAACTCCTGACCTCCTGCATGCCATGCAGGCGCTCTACCAACTGAGCTATAGCCCCGCTGTTCTGTGCGCTGTGCGCTGCGAACAAGAAGAACTTTAGCCTGCGACCTGCCAGAAAGTGAAATCCGCTAGTCGTCGTCCCCGAGCACCGGTTCCGGAAGCGTCCCGGCGTTGTGCTCCAGGAGCCGCCAGCCGCGCGCGCCTTCACCCAGCACCGACCAGCAGCAGTTGGAAAGTCCGCCGAGACCCTCCCAGTGGTACGACTCCAGACCCAGGAGCCGGCCGATGGTGGTGCGGATGGTGCCGCCGTGGCTGACGACGACCAGCGTGCCGTTGTCGGCCAGTTTGTCGGCGTGCTCCAGCACGACCGGAGCCGCCCGGTCGGCGACCTCGGTCTCCAGCTCGCCACCACCGCGCCGCACCGGCTCGCCGCGCTTCCACGCCGCGTACTGCTCGCCGAACTGCCCGATGATCTCGTCGTGCGTCAGGCCCTGCCAGGCACCCGCGTACGTCTCGCGCAGTGCGGCGTCGTGCGTCACGTCGAGGCCGGTCAGGGCGGCCAGCTCACCGGCCGTGGCCGCCGCCCGCTTGAGGTCGGACGAGATCATCACATCCGGCTTCAGGGAGGCGAGCAACCTGGCGGCCCGGCGCGCCTGGGCGACGCCGGTCCCGGTCAGCTCGATGTCGGTGCTGCCCTGGAAGCGGCGCTCCAGGTTCCACGCGGTCTGGCCGTGCCGCCACAGGACGATGCGGCGGCCCCGGCTCTTCTTGCCCGTACCGGCGGCGCTGCTGTTCAGCTCAGGTCTCCGTCCACTTCACCGGCCGCACGCAGCTTGGCGTGCTCCTCGGCCAGGCCCCGGGTCTTCACGGCGTCCTCGGGCAGCGCGATCTCGGGGCAGTCCTTCCACAGGCGCTCCAGCGCGTAGAAGACGCGCTCCTCGCTGTGCTGGACGTGGACGACGATGTCGACGTAGTCGAGAAGCACCCAGCGGGCCTCGCGGTCGCCCTCGCGGCGCACGGGCTTGGCGCCGAGGTCCTTGTTCAGCCGCTCCTCGATCTCGTCGACGATCGACTTGACCTGGCGGTCGTTGGGCGCCGAGGCGACCAGGAAAGCGTCGGTGATGGACAGCACATCGCTGACGTCGTAGGCGATGATGTCGTGCGCGAGCCGGTCGGCGGCCGCCTGAGCGGCGGCGTTGATGAGCTCGATGGAACGGTCAGTGGCGGTCACTAGCAGGCTTTCGTCGGCGGTCAGAGATACCCCCAGGGTCTCACGGACCGCCGACAGCCCCGACGGCATTACTTCGCCTTGAAGTCCTGGCCCAGCACGACCGTCACATCGGCGTTCGCGGCCGCCTTGCCCTTGCGCACCGCGCCCAGCGGCAGGCCCAACGTCTTGGCGACCTCCCGGGCCGTCTCCTTCTGGACCGCGTCGCCATAGCTGACCTGCGACGACGTGACGACCGAGGTGGCCTTGCCGGAGTCCACGAACGTGTAGCCGCCGTTGACCAGGGCGATCCTGGCGGTCTCGTTGGCGTCCGTGTTCCCGTTGGCGTTGCGTACGCCGACCCGCACGGCCGCGCCCTGCTCCGGGCTGCTGGCCGAGCCGCCGAGGATGTCCTTGACCACACTCTCGGCGGCGGAATCGCTCAGCGTGCCGTCGGGCTGGACCGGCAGCAGCGCCGTCTTGTAGTCGCCGCCCTTGGCGTGCTCGGCGAGCTTCGCCAGCGAGGCGCCGAGGTCCTTCTCCGGCAGCGACGGGTCGAGGATCTGCGCCAGTGAGCGGACGGTCGTGGTCGCCGCCTGCGGGTCGTCCGAGATCTTCTTCAGCACGCCCTGCATGACCCGCCCGAAACGCTGGAGCTGCTCGGTCTCCGCCTCGCCCGGCGCCCGGTAGGTGGCGTAGGCGACGGCCATCCGGCCGCTCAGCGTCTGCTGCTCGCCCTGCCGCACCACGGGCGTGGCGCCCTTCTTGGTGTCGGGCACATCGGTGTCGGTGTCGATCTCGATGTTGCCGACCAGCTCGACGAGGTTCTCCAGGTACGGCGTGTCGAGCCGCCAGGTGCCGCCGATCCTCGTCCCGAGTACGGAGCCGACCGCCTCGCGCGTGCCCGCCGTGCCGTCGTCGTCGACCGACTTGGCGAGCGTGGTGGTGGTGCCGTCGTCGTTCGCGACGGACAACGAGTTGGGGAGCAGGACGGTGGTGCCCTGTCCCGTCGTGGCGTTGTTCACGAGCAGCGCGGTCGAGGTGGCGCCCTTGGTGGTGTGCAGGTGCACGGCGATCACGTCGCGCTTCTGCGGACCCGACGCGGCGGGCGGAGCGTCCTTCTTGCCGGAGAGGCCGGGCAGCAGGCCCGCGTACCAGAGGTAGCCGACACCGCCGGCGACGACGAGCGCGACGGCGACGACCAGGGCGACGACGCGGTTGCGGCCGCGGCGCCTGGCCTCCTCGCGGCGCTCGGTGCGGCTCTCGGTGAACTTCAGCCAGTCGATGACGTCTTCGGAGTTCTCGTCCGGCTCTTCGACGAAGGAGAACTGCTCGGTCGCGTACTCGTTCTCGGGACGGCGCTGCTCGGGAACGGCGACGGCCTCACGGACCGGCTCCGGCTCGGGCGCGGGGGCGGGGGCGGGGGCCGGAGGAGGGGCCTGGGCGGGCGCGGCCTGCTGCGGGATCCACTGCTGTTGCTGGGCGGTGTCGACGTACCCGTACTGCTGCTGCTGGTGTTCCGGCTGCTGCCCGTAGGGGTCGTACGACGGCTGCTGGGCGTACGGGTCGTAGCCGTACCCCTGCTGCTGGTGCGGGTCGTACTGCTGCTGGTCCTGCTGCCGCGTCTGCTGCTGGGCCTGCTGGTACACCGGCTGCCCGTACGCGTCGTAGCCGATGATCTCCGGCTGCTGGGCGTACGGATCCTGCGCGTACGGGTCGTACGGGTAGTTTCGGTCGTTCACCGGTGCCCCTCTCCCTGCTTGTCTGTGCTCCCCGTACGGCCGGGCCGACCGCTCATTCGCGGTACAGCGCGCGCTTGTCGATGTAGCGGACGACACCGTCCGGGACGAGGTACCAGACAGGCTCGCCCACCGCGACCCGCGCCCGGCAGTCGGTCGACGAGATCGCCAGGGCCGGCACCTCCACCAGCGACACACCGCCCTTGGGCAGCCCGTCGTCCGTCAGGTCGTGGCCGGGCCTGGTCACACCGATGAAGTGGGCGAGCGAGAACAGCTCCTCCGCGTCCCGCCAGGTGAGGATCTGGGCGAGCGCGTCGGCACCGGTGATGAAGAAGAGGTCCGCGTCGCTGTTCAGATCGCGCAGATCACGCAGTGTGTCGATGGTGTACGTCGGACCGCCGCGGTCGATGTCGATCCGGCTCACCGAGAACTGCGGGTTGGACGCCGTCGCGATGACCGTCATCAGGTAGCGGTCCTCCGCGAGGGAGACGTGCTTGTGGCTCTTCTGCCACGGCTGCCCGGTCGGTACGAACACCACCTCGTCGAGGTGGAACTGGGCGGCCACCTCACTGGCGGCCACCAGGTGTCCGTGATGGATCGGATCGAACGTCCCGCCCATCACGCCGAGTCGGCGTTTGCCGGGACCGCTCGGCCTCTGCTGCTCTCCCATGCGTGCAGAGCCTACTGGCCCCGTCTCGCGGCCCCGTCTCAGCGGTCGCGGTTGAAGCGCGTGGTGATCCACAGCAGCAGCAGGAGCGCGAGCAGGGCGCCACCGCCGGTGAGGTAGGGGTTGAGGGATTCGTGGTTCCCGCCGTGCTCGCCGCCCTCACCGGAGGCGAGGGTCACGAGGGAGGCAGCGGTGCTGTGGAGGCTCATCTTCGGCAGGACCTATCGGGAGTCGGAGCGGAGACTTCGCGGACATCGTATGCGGGCGGTGCGGGCACGCTCACGCCGACTCAGTCGTTCACGCGATGTCCGGCCCGACGGACCGGCCGAGCGTGCCGTGCGGGAGCACTTACGCTGAGGCGGTCCGGGGGACGGGAAACACTCGTAGACAGGGGGCCACCCATGACCGACGGCAATCACGAGAACGTACCGGGCCGCAACCGCCGGCGCTTCCCGGACATCTCTTCCCGGGCGTACGAACATCCGGCGGACCGCTCGGCCCTGGTGGCCCTGCGCAAGCTCACCGGCTTCGACACCGTGTTCAAGGCGATGAGCGGGCTGCTTCCCGAGCGCAGCCTGCGGCTGCTCTTCCTCTCCGACTCGGTGCGGGTGAGCGAGGCCCAGTTCGCCCATCTGCACACGATGCTGCTGGACGCCTGCTCCATCCTGGACCTGAAGAAGGTCCCGCCGATGTACGTCGCGCAGGACCCGAAGCCCAACGCCATGTGCATCGGCCTGGACGAGCCGATCATCGTGGTCACCACCGGCCTGGTGGAGCTGCTCGACGAGGAGGAGATGCGGGCCGTCGTCGGCCACGAGGTGGGCCACGCCCTGTCCGGCCACTCCGTGTACCGGACGATCCTCCTCTTCCTCACGAACCTGGCGCTGAAGGTCGCGTGGATCCCCCTCGGCAACATCGCGATCATGGGGATCGTGACGGCGCTGCGCGAGTGGTTCCGCAAGTCGGAGCTCTCGGCGGACCGCGCGGGCCTGCTGGTCGGCCAGGACCTCCAGGCGTCGATGCGCGGCCTGATGAAGATCGCCGGCGGCAACCACCTGCACGAGATGAACGTGGACGCGTTCCTGGCGCAGGCCGAGGAGTACGAGGCCGGGGGCGACCTGCGCGACTCCGTGCTGAAGATCCTCAACGTGCTGCCGCGCTCGCACCCCTTCACCACGGTCCGCGCCGCCGAGCTGAAGAAGTGGGCGGAGAGCCGCGACCACCAGCGGATCATGGACGGCCACTACCCGAAGCGCGACCAGGACGGCGACACCTCCGTCACGGACTCCTTCCGCGAGTCCGCGTCCCACTACGCCGACACGGTCCGCACGAGCAAGGACCCGCTGATGAAGCTGGTCGGCGACATCGCGGGCGGCGCGGGCGACCTCGGTGGGAAGCTGCGGGACAAGTTCACCGGCGGCGGCAGCGGCAACGGCACCGCCAAGGGCTAGCCGCCGCCCCGCGGGCTGGGCATCGCGCTCGGGGCGAACACGCCGCAGAGGGCCGGCGTGGCCGGACCCGTCGCGTACGGGTCGGTCCCGGCCGGTCCCTCGGCCGGGGCGCGCTGTCCGGCCGGCACGGGCCGCAGATGGCCCGCCGCGTCCGCCGAGCACGCCTGGGGTCCGACCTGGGCGTACGAGACGACCAGCTCGGCCCGGTGCGTCCGCAGGTCGTCGCGGTCGAAGCGCAGACGCAGCTCACGGCGGACGGTGAACAGCGAAGCGCCGTCCGCCCGGGGATCCCCGGCCGCGCCCGCCGCCGGGCGCAGCGCGTACACGAAGGTGTGGTCGGAGGTCACTTCGAGGCGGGCGGACTCGCTCTCCTCGACGCGCAGGACGCCCTGTACGCGTACCGGCTCGTCGGCGGGCGTCACCTGCGCCGGGTCGAAGCGGACGAGCCATCCCGTGGCGGCGTGCCTGCCGTCGTCGGCCGGGGCGTCGAAGCTGCGGTCGAACTGGGTCAGCTGGTCCGGGTCGAGCAGCGCCCGCACCGGGCGCACGGTGCTGCCCTTCAGCACGTCCGGGTCGAGGGACGACGCGGTGAGGTAGTGCTTGGCGATGGTCAGCGCGGACATCACCTGCCCCTCCGAGAAGTGGGCGGTGCGCCGCGCGGACGGCAGGGTGATGCCCTCGGCGCCCGTGCGGTACTGCGCGGCCGGACTGCGCTCGAAGAGCTCGGCGGGCTCACCGCCCGGCACCGCTCCCTCCGGGGCCAGCGGTATCACCGCGGTCCGCATGAGCCCTGCGCGGGTGGCCGGCGGCGGCTGGTAGGGGTGGCGTACGCCCAGGTACACCGCGGCGCCGAAGGCGACGGCGACCAGCAGGACGAGCACCAGCGCCTGCTTGACCCCCGCGCCGCCACGGCCGCTCCCGCGACCGTCGCGGTCCCGGCCCGTCCACCCGGGCCGGTCGCGGACGGCCTTCTCGTGGTCGCTCATGCGCTCCTGGGCGGAGTACTCCTGGAGGCGGGCAGCCCGTACGAACGATTCGTCGAAGACGACGGACCGGTACTCGTCGTCGCTGCCACCCGGGAGGCCCTCGGGTACCCCCTCAGGTGGCTCTCCGCGCCCTGCCATACCTTCAGAGTAGGTCGGCGGGAGGGAAGGTAAACGCCCTACCGGGGCACAGTTGGCGACCACCGCAGCCACACAGCGTGATCGCACCAGGTCGAGTGGTTCGGGCCCGGGCGGACGGGTGCGGTCAGGGCGTGCTGCGCGGAACGGCGGGCGCGGCGGGCGGCGAGTACTCCGCCGAGGTGGAGGGACCGCCCGGCCCGCCGGGGCCTCCCGGGCGGGAGTTGTCACTCGTCGCGGGCGGCGGCACCTGGTCCTCACGCCCGCCGGACGCCCCCCGGTAGACGGCGGTGAAGGCGAGCGCCACCATCCCGACGCCCATCAGCAGGGCCAGTATCCAGGCCACCGGCCGGTGCCAGCGCGTGTGCCCCCGGTAGGGGCGCAGGGCACCGCCGTGACGCCCGTACGGGCCCGCGCCGTCCTCGTACGCCTCGTCGCCGTGCAGCGGCCCGTACACGCCGTCGTGGCGGCCTTCGCGGGCGCCGTACTCGGAGCCGTACGCGTCGTCGTACGGATCGTCGTCCGCGGGGACCTTGCCGGCTCTCGCCCGGGCGGCCGCCTCGGCCTCGGCGCGCGCCTGGGCGGTGGCCAGCAGCCGCTCGACGGCGGTCGGTTCATGGATCTCGGCGGCCCGTACGAAGTCCTCGTCGAACACCACGGAGGCGAAGTCCTCGTCCGCGCCTCCGCGGTCGTCGTCGGGCTCCCAGCCGTCCTGGAACGGCTTGCCCCCCACGTCGTCCGGCACTCGTTCAGCGTAGACCTGGACGGTCGCTTCGGACAGGGAAACCGCAAACGCCGCGGGGGCGGTCCGGAGTGTTCGTCAGCGCGTGTGGCCGTCGCCCGTCACGATGTACTTCGTCGACGTCAGCTCGGGAAGACCCATGGGGCCGCGGGCGTGCAGCTTCTGCGTGGAGATCCCGATCTCGGCGCCGAATCCGAACTGACCGCCGTCCGTGAAGCGGGTGGAGGCGTTCACGGCGACCGTGGTCGAGTCCACCAACTGGGTGAACCGGCGCGCGGCGGCCTGCGAGGTCGTGACGATCGCCTCGGTGTGCCCGGAGGTCCAGCGGCGGATGTGCGTGACGGCCCCGTCCAGCGAGTCGACGACGGCGGCGGCGATGTCGTACGAGAGGTACTCCGCCTCCCAGTCGTCCTCCGTGGCCGCCACGACGGCCGCCTTGGACCCCTCGGCGTACGGGAGCACCCGCTCGTCGCCGTGGACCGTGACGCCCGCCTCGGCGAGCGCGTCCAGCGCGCGCGGCAGGAAGACGTCCGCGATGTCCTGGTGGACGAGGAGCGTCTCGGCGGCGTTGCAGACGCTGGGCCGCTGGGCCTTGGAGTTGACGAGGATGTCGACGGCCATGTCGATGTCGGCCTCGGCGTCCACGTAGACGTGGCAGTTGCCGGTGCCCGTCTCGATGACGGGGACGGTGGACCCCTCGACGACCGTACGGATCAGGGACGCGCCGCCGCGCGGGATCAGGACGTCGACCAGGCCGCGGGCGCGCATCAGCTCGCGCACGGAGTCGCGGGACTCCCCCGGCACGAGCTGCACGGCGTCGGCGGGCAGGCCGGCGGCGGCGATCGCGTCGCGCAGCACGCCGACGAGGGCCGTGTTGGAGGCGTACGCCGACGAGGAGCCGCGCAGCAGCACCGCGTTGCCGGACTTCAGGCAGAGCGCGGCGGCGTCCACGGTCACGTTCGGCCGGGCCTCGTAGATGATCCCGACGACGCCGAGCGGCACGCGCACCTGCCGCAGGTCGATGCCGTTGGGCAGGGTGGAGCCGCGTACGACCTCGCCGACCGGGTCGGGCAGGCCCGCCACGTCCCGGACGTCGGACGCGATGGCGGCGACCCGCTCGGCGGTGAGCGTCAGCCGGTCGATGACCGTCTCGCTCGTGCCGGCGGCCCGGGCCTTGGCGACGTCCTGGGCGTTGGCCTCGACGATCTCGTCCGTACGGGCCTCCAGCGCGTCGGCGACCGCCAGCAGCGCGGCGTCCTTGGCGGAGCGCGGGAGTGGCGCGATCGCGTCGGCGGCGGCGCGGGCCCGCCGGGCGGTCAGCGTGACGGGGGACCCGGCGGCCGCGGTGGTGCCGGTGCCGGCGAGAGGAGAGTGCGAGGTCATACCCGCAGGGTAATGCGCGCTCCGCGGGGGTTCACCGGGTATCCCGCTCCGCGAGACGCCCGCCGGACGTCCGCGAGACATCTGCGAGACGCCGCGTGCGCCCGACGGGGCGTCGCCGCGGTCAGTACGGATGCACCCCGACCGGCGCCGCAGGCGGCGGGCCGTACCCCTCGGCCACCCGCTGGTGGTAGGTGTCCCGGTCGATGACCTCCAGGCCCACGATCTCCCACGGCGGCAGCTTCGACGTCGACCGGTGCTCGCCCCACAGGCGCAGGGCGACGGCCGCCGCGTCGTGCAGGTCGCGTGCCTCTTCCCAGTACCGGATCTCCGCGTGGTCGTTGGCGTACCTGCTGGTCAGCAGGAAAGGGTGGTCGTGGGCGAGCTGTTCGAGCCCGCGCCGTACCTCCTGCAGCGGTGCCTCGGCGCCCGAGACGCTGAGGGTGATGTGCCAGAGCCTCGACACCTCCCGCGTGCCGTGGACGTCCTGGGCGGGTGCGGACCCCTGGGCCGGCTCCGGGGCGTCGCCGAAGTCCGCCCCGGCCCCGACACTGGTCAGGGCTCGTTCGGCCGTCCCTCGGGGCAGCGCCCCCGGACGCGCTCGTCTCACCGGCGGCCTCCTGTAATGCGTTGCTCTGCTGTACCCCGCGCTGTTTCCCCCGCAACAAAGTTGACCAGTCCTGGGCCTGGCGCGGGGCGGTTTTCCGGAAGGTCTCTGCCGCGAGGCGGGTCTTTCAGCCGTTTCAGGGGTGGAGAAGGACCAGATCGTCCCTGTGTACGACCTCTCGCTCATATGCGGGACCGAGCTCCTTCGCCAGGTCGCGCGTGGACCGGCCGAGCAGCTGCGGGATCTCC
The DNA here is from genome assembly GCF_014650755.1 of Streptomyces chryseus. GTDB lineage: Bacteria > Actinomycetota > Actinomycetes > Streptomycetales > Streptomycetaceae > Streptomyces > Streptomyces chryseus. The sequence continues at coordinate 869,147 of NZ_BMVO01000001.1, forward strand.
TTGGCGTCGTAGTTCACGAGCCCGCGGGCGACCGCCACGCCCGCCGCGTCACGCAGCTCCACCGGGTCGCCGGCGCTGAACTCGCCCTCGACACCGGCGATTCCGGCCGGCAGCAGCGACGTACGCCGCTCCACCACGGCCCGTACCGCCCCGTCGTCGAGCAGGAGCGCGCCCTGTGGCGTGGAGGCGTGCGCGAGCCACAGCAGCCGGTCGGCGCTGCGGCGGCCGGTCGCGTGGAAGTACGTGCCGGTGTCACGGCCGGCGAGGGCGTCGGCGGCTTGGCTGGCGGAGGTGAGGACGACCGGGATGCCGGCCGCGGCGGCGATCCGGGCGGCCTCGACCTTGGTCACCATGCCGCCGGTGCCCACACCCGCCTTGCCCGCGCTGCCGATGGAGACGTGCGCGATGTCACCGGGGCCGCGCACCTCGTCGATGCGGGAGGTGCCGGGGAGGCTCGGGTCGCCGTCGTACAGTCCGTCCACGTCGGACAGGAGCACCAGCAGGTCGGCCCGTACGAGATGGGCGACGAGGGCGGCTAGCCGGTCGTTGTCGCCGAAGCGGATCTCGTCCGTGGCCACGGTGTCGTTCTCGTTGACGACGGGGACGGCGCCCATGGCCAGGAGCTGGTCCAGTGTCCGGTAGGCGTTGCGGTAGTGGGCGCGGCGGCTGGTGTCGTCGGTGGTGAGCAGCACCTGGCCGACGCGTACGCCGTACCGCGCGAAGGAGGCGGTGTAGCGGGCCACGAGGAGGCCCTGGCCGACGCTGGCGGCGGCCTGCTGGCGGGCGAGGTCCTTGGGGCGGCGGGCCAGTCCCAGCGGTGCGAGCCCGGCGGCGATCGCGCCGGACGACACGAGCACGATCTCCTTCTCACCGCCGCTGCGCGTCTTGGCCAGGACGTCGACGAGCGCGTCGACCCGGTCGGCGTCGAGCCCTCCCGACGCGGTGGTGAGCGAGGAGGAGCCGACCTTCACAACGATCCTGCGGGCCTCGGAAACGCCCTGCCTTGCCCCTGACACGTACAGACCCCACTCTTGCTCGCCCGGTTCTCCCCGCAATGTACGTGAGCCGCTCCGGGCGCCGCTCGCGCATTTCGCCCCGTGGGACGGCCGACGGCCCGTCCGGCGCGACGGCCGGGAACGCCGCCGGCCGTCTCCGTGGCCCCGGGGGGACGCGGAGACGGCCGGCGGACGGTGAGGGACCGTCAGGAACGCGCGGGACGGCCTGCCGCCGTCCCGCGCGCCATCCTGCGCAACTTCCGCACCACGCGCCGGGCGAAGGACGGTTTCGGCTTGCCTGCCTTGGGCACGCTCACGCGCACCCCGTCGACCCACTCGGGGACCGTGACGGCGTACATCTCGTCGGGCACGCCCGCCTCCTTGTCGCCGAAGTGCGGGTACGCCAGGTACGGCTTGCCCTCCCGGCCCTTGCGGACCACCTCCGGAACCTCCTTCGCCTGAAGGAACCTCAGATGCTCCTCCAGGAGATCGGCCCGTCCCTCTGCCACGTAGTGCAGCCGCAGCCGCTCGGGCACCTTCAGCCGGCGGGCCACGCCGGGCGTCCAGTACTTGTCGGTGAGCGGCTGGGCGAGCTCCAGCTTGTCCTGCCGGGTGCCGGTCTTCGCCTTGAGCCAGCGGTGGTCGAACTGCGGCAGGAGCGTGATCACGAAGGGACGGATCATCAGCTCGTCCCGCTGCTCGCCGGGCGGGAAGAAGTCGGCGATCAGGTCCATGAGGGCCGTCGCCGAGTCGAAGCGCATCGCGTAACTGCCGCTCTGCGTGATGTGTTTGCCGTCGTCGCGCCGCACGATGTAGAGGCAGACGTAGTCGGCGACGATCGACACCCCGTTGCTTCGCACATACGCCTCAAGGGTGAAGCGCGCGTCCTCGCCTGTATACAGCTGCTGGTCGAAGCGCATCCGGTGCTTCTCCAACAGCTCACGCCGGAAGAGCTTCTCCGCGCTGAGCGTGAACTTGATGTTGGAGGAGAAGAGGTCCGTACGCTCCAAGGTGCGCCCGAACATGGACTTCGGCGCACCGCGCCCGATGCCCTCGATCTTGCCCAGCACGACATCCGTGCCGTTGCGGTCGGCCATCGCGACCATCCGCTCCAGCGCCTCGTCGCCGAGGTAGTCGTCGGCGTCGAGGAAGAAGACATAGCGGCCGCGGGCCATGTCGAGACCTACGTTGCGGGGGCCACTGGGTCCACCGGAATTCTCCTGGTGAACGACGCGGGTGGAGACCTTGCTCCTGGCGGCGAACTCGTCGAGATACTCTCCGGTCCCGTCGGTCGATCCGTCGTTGACGGCGACGATCTCTATGCGGTCGGCGCCCAGCGTCTGAGCCTCGACCGACTTCAAACAGGGGATCAGGTAGGGCATCGCCTCGTACGCACCGATGATCACGGTTACATCGGGAATCTCGACTGCGGCCATGCCCGTCTCATTCTCGTTCATCGACATCCAAGACAGTCGGCACATGGGTGTGGTTGTTCACCATCGTTACTTTTCCACGTGACGCGCGCCACACCGCGCACGAATGGCCCGGCAGATCGTCTTGAAAGACGCCCTGCCGGGCCGATTTTGTATCTTTGTCCAACTTTCGACCGACTGTCGGGATCAGCCCGGCACGGTCGAGTCGATCCCGCTCGCCTCCGGCGCCGAGTCGCTCGGGTCCGCCGCGGCGACGGCGACCTCCGGGCCGGTGCGCTGGGCCACTCCCAGGTTGCGGGCCTCGGACTTGGCCGCGAGGGTCCGTACGGCGTCGTTGAACTGCACGATGGACGCCGGCTCGTCGGGACCCAGCAGGTACGCCTTCAGCTCGCGGCGGGCCTCCGCCAGCGGGTCGGCGCCCTCGCCGCCCGTGATGGCGGCGAGCAGCTCACCGAGCTGCGCGGCACTGTTGTCGAGGATCACGGCGGCGCGTACGGCGGTGTTCTGCTGCTTGAACTCCTCGACGCCCAGCTCCGCGGAGTCGGTCACGGCGTACGGCTTGCCGCTCGCGATGAAGTCCGACACCACGCTGGAGATGTCGGAGACCATGCCGTCCGACTCGTTGAAGCAGTCGTACAGGCGCGGCTCGGCGCCGCTGATGACCCGGTGCTCCCACCAGCCGAACGAGCGCCAGTACGCGTCGTTCCACTCGTCCCTGAGCTGCGCCAGCTCGGCCTCGCGCACCGGGTCCGGCAGGGCGTCGCGGGAGATCTCCGCCTCGTCCTTGCCGTTCTTGGCCGCGCCCTTGCCCTTGGCGCCCAGTTCAGCGAGACGGGCCTCGATACGGGCCAGTTCGGCCTGCGCTGCGCTCCGTTCCGCCTGGAGCGCGGCGGCGTCCGCGGCCCAGCGGGCGTCGGTGGCGCGCGCGGCGGCCGCCTCCTCCACCATCGCGGTGATACGGGCGTGGACGGCCTTGGCCGCGGGGCTGCGCGTCCCGGTGAAGGGGTGGGGCTTGTAGAGCACCCGGACCGGCTGCTCGGCCTCCAGAAGGCGCCTGACGATGTTCTCGCCGGCCAGCAGGATCGAGGTGTTGCCCGGGTTGTCGTCCCAGCCCTCCCACGTGGGGGCGTACAGCACGGTGGGGACGGGATGCTTCGGCGTACCGCTCCAGGGCTGGATCGGGGCGAGCTGCGGGCGGCCCACCTCGACGATGTCCTCGTCGCGGACGCCGACGTCGGCGAGGGCGTAGCGGTCGCGGCCGGCCCGGCCCGCGCTCCACACCTCGTCGTACACCTTGCTGAACGGGTTGATGCTCGCGACCTTGTCGCTGTCGCCGTGACCGATGAAGACGTGCTTCATGGTGGGGACGCGCAGCATGTGGATGTTCTTGCCGACGTTGGCGGCGTAGAGCGCGACGCGGACCGTGGACAGGTCCATGTTCATCAGGTGCGTGGCGCTCGGGACGCAGATCACCGGGACCGAGGTCGGACCGAGCTGCGGCACGATGTGGCGCTCGCGCAGGACGATCAGCGGCCTGCCGTCGAGCTGCTTCATCGTGTCGAGCCACATGTTGACCTGGTACGCCGACTCCCGGGAGCCGGAGAAGTACAGGACCGTGGTGGGGCGGTAGTCGCGCAGCCAGCTGTCGACGCCTTCGAGGACGGTGTCCACCGGCGGCACGCGGCGGCCGCGGCGCAGGTACGGCAGCAGCACCACGACGTAGGCGACGGCCAGGGCCAGGGTGAGCGCGAGACCCGCGTAGCCGACGGCGTACTCGCCGCTCTGGACGGCGATCAGCACGCCCGCCACGGCGAAGACGTCGAGGTGCAGCATCTTCTCGGCGGACCGGTTCAGCAGCCGCTTGGGCGGGGCCGGCGGGATGCTCAGCATGCCGAGGTCGACGTTGCGGGTGACGACCGGCATCCGCCGGCGCAGGCGGATCAGCGTGACGAGGGCGCCGTGCGGGGCCTGGAGCGCGTAGAAGAGCAGGAGGGCCGCGATCGTCACGTAGAAGATCGACTGCTCGGCCAGGTGTATGCGGGCCAGCAGCAGGATCAGCAGCAGCTGGCGCACCAGGAAGCGGATCGAGAGCCCGGCCCGGACCTTGCCGAGGCGGTTGATCAAGTAGCTGCCGCGCCGGTGCAGATGCCGGTCCGCGAGGTACGTCGCGGCGACGGCGGCCGCGAAGAACCAGAGGTTCGGGATCAGCGCGGCGAGCATCACGCACGGATACCCGAGGCCGATGACGGCGGCGGCGGCCAGTTCGGACCCGCTGCCCACGCGGGCCAGGCGGATGGCGGTCGAAATCACGAAGAACCTGCTCCAGAGGGGTGCCGGTTATTTACGGTGCAATGGAATTGTGAAGTCCGGTTTCACGAAGTCGGGCCTCTGCAAATCGCTGTCTTGGCGACTACAGAGGCCCGAATTCTCAATTGTCAAGCAATATTACACATCTTCCTGACGGTCAAGGACGGCCGCGAGAGCCTGCTCGAAGCCCGACGCCTCGGACGCGCCACGGGTCGGGTCCACCTGCCGTACGTCGATGACGTGACCGGTGAGCTCCGACAGCAGCACGTCCAGCGACGTGCGCGCCACGGCCTCGGACGACAGCAGCGAGCCCGCGGGCTCCTCGCCGAACGCCTTGGTGCGCATCGGGGTCGCCGTACGCTCCGGGTTCACGCAGTTGACGCGCACCCCGTCGGCCGCCCACTCGTCGGCGAGGGCCTGGGTGAGATTCACCATGGCGGCCTTCGTGGAGGAGTAGAGGCTGTACTCGGCGCGGCCGCGGGTGTAGCTGCTGGACGTGTAGAGCAGCAGCTGGCCCTTGGTCTCGGCGAGGTACTTGTGCGCGGCCCGGGCGATCTGCACGGGGGCCAGGTAGTTGACGTTCAGCGCTTCCTGGATGGTCGTGTTGTCCGTCTCGGCGAGCTTGCCGATGCGGAGCACGCCCGCCGTGTTGATCACGTAGTCGACGCGGCCGGTCTCCGCGTACGCCTTCGACAGGGCGTCGTCGACGTGCTCGGGGTTCTCGACGTGCGTCCCGGTGGTCGAGCGGCCCAGCGCGTACACCTTGGCGCCGTACTGCTCGGCGAGGGTCGCGATGTCCGCGCCGATGCCGTACGAGCCGCCGAAGACGACCAGCGTCTTGCCGGCGAGCAGCTCGCGGTACGCGGCCTCGTCGGCCTGCTGCGGAGCGGCCGTGGAGGCGAGCTGGAACAGCTTGTCGGCGATGAAGACGTCGACCGGCTGGGTCACCTTCATGTTGTACTCGTCGCCCGCGACGACGTAGATCGGCACGTCCGGCAGGTACTTCAGCACGACCGAACAGTCGTCGGTGGCCTGGAAGTTCGGGTCGCCGGCCGCGACCTCGTACGCCTTGCGGATCGTCGACAGCTTGAAGGCCTGCGGGGTCTGGCCGCGGCGCAGCCGGGACCGGTCCGGGACCTCGGTGATGAACTCGCCGTCGCCGCCGTGCGTACGCGTCACGATGATCGTGTCCGCGGACGGGATGGCCACGTCGACCGCCTCGTAGCGCTCCAGCGCGTCGACGCAGTCCTGGATCACGCGCTGTGACAGCAGGGGGCGCACCGCGTCGTGGAAGAGGACGTTGCGGTCCTCGCCCTCGGCGAGACCCTCGCCGAGCGCGGAGATGGCCCGCTCCGTGGTCTCGTTGCGCGTCGAGCCGCCCTCGATCACCTTGGTGACCTTGGTCAGGCCGGCCTTCGCGACGATCTTCTCGACGTCGGGCACGTAACCCGGCGCCATGAGAACGATGATGTCGTCGATGCCTTCGGCCTGCTCGAAGATCGACAGTGTGTGCTCGATGACCGCCTTGCCTGCGATCTTCAACAGCTGCTTGGGGATCGACAGACCCACACGCTGACCGGTACCACCGGCGAGCACGACTGCTGTGGTTCGGGGCTTGGCTATGGGCTGCACTGACACAGACGACCTACCTTGCGGGGACTGGGAGACAACGCGATGGTCGCACTCTCCGTGACCGTCTCGCAAGGTGGACGTCCCTCTGCCGACACCTGTACGAAACCTCTACCGTTCGCCAACCGCCGGGCGGACTCGTCGCGTTGAGTCCGCCCCGCGATCAGTGAGACGTCCAGGAGGGCGTCACGGTTCACACCCAGGGGGTGATCGATGCCACAGGGAGTGGCGGCCCGCCCCTAGAAGGGGTTGAACTCGTCGTACTCGCGCTGCGGGTCGTCGCGCTGTGCGTCGCGGTCCTTGCGGCGGGTGGCCGCCGGACGCGGGGCGTCCAGACGGTGGTCCTCACCACGGCGGCCGAGCATCTCCGCGCCCGCCATCACCGTCGGCTCCCAGTCGAAGACGACCGCGTTGTCCTCGGCGCCGATGGCGACCGCGTCGCCCGCGCGGGCGCCGGCCTTCATCAGCCGGTCCTCGACGCCGAGACGGTTGAGGCGGTCCGCCAGGTAACCGACGGCCTCGTCGTTGTTGAAGTCGGTCTGCCGCACCCAGCGCTCCGGCTTCTCGCCGCGCACGCGGTAGACGCCGTCCTCCTCGGTGATGGTGAAGCCGGCGTCGTCGACGGCCTTCGGGCGGATGACGACGCGGGTCGACTCCTCCTTGGGCTTCGCGGCGCGCGCCTTGGAGACGACCTCGGCCAGCGCGAAGGACAACTCCTTCAGGCCCAGGTGCGCGACCGCCGACACCTCGAAGACGCGGTAGCCGCGCGCCTCCAGGTCCGGGCGGATCATGTCCGCGAGGTCCTTGCCGTCCGGGATGTCGATCTTGTTGAGGACGACGACGCGCGGCCGGTCGCCCAGACCGCCGTACTGCGCCAGCTCCTCCTCGATCACGTCGAGGTCGGTCAGCGGGTCGCGGTCGGACTCCAGCGTCGCCGTGTCCAGGACGTGCACCAGCACCGAGCAGCGTTCGACGTGCCGCAGGAACTCCAGGCCCAGGCCGCGGCCCTGGCTGGCGCCGGGGATGAGGCCGGGAACGTCGGCGATGGTGTAGACGGTCGAACCGGCCGTGACGACACCGAGGTTGGGGACCAGCGTGGTGAACGGGTAGTCCGCGATCTTCGGCTTGGCCGCGCTCAGCACCGAGATCAGCGAGGACTTGCCGGCGCTCGGGTAACCGACCAGCGCCACGTCGGCGACGGTCTTGAGCTCCAGGACGATGTCGCCGCCCTTGCCCGGCTCACCGAGGAGCGCGAAACCGGGCGCCTTGCGGCGGGCCGAGGCCAGCGCCGCGTTGCCGAGGCCGCCGCGGCCGCCCTCACCCGCGACGAACGTCGTGCCGTGACCGACCATGTCGGCCAGGACGTTGCCGTCCTTGTCGTAGACCACGGTGCCGTCGGGCACGGGCAGGATCAGGTCCTGGCCGTCCTTGCCCGAGCGGTTGTCGCCCGCGCCGGGCTGGCCGTTGGTGGCCTTGCGGTGGGGGCTGTGGTGATAGTCCAGCAACGTGGTCACGGACTGGTCGACGACGAGGGTGACGTCGCCGCCACGCCCGCCGTTGCCGCCGTCCGGGCCGCCGAGCGGCTTGAACTTCTCACGGTGTACGGAGGCGCAGCCGTGGCCTCCGTTACCCGCGGCGACATGCAGTTCGACGCGGTCCACGAAGGTGGTCATGGGTGGGTCCTCCAGTACATACGGAAATGTCTACATACGTAACACGCCAAGGGCGGCCGCGCTTCCCCGTTGTCCGGGAAAGAGCGTCCGCCCTCGGAAAGTGCTGTGCGTCACCGCTCGACGAGAGCCGGAATTACTCGGCGATCGGAACGATGTTCACAACCTTGCGGCCACGGTGCGTGCCGAACTCGACCGCACCGGCGGCGAGTGCGAACAGCGTGTCGTCGCCACCACGGCCGACGCTCGTGCCCGGGTGGAAGTGGGTGCCGCGCTGGCGGACGAGGATCTCACCGGCGAGGACGGTCTGACCGCCGAAGCGCTTCACGCCAAGCCGCTGGGCATTGGAGTCGCGACCGTTCCGAGTGGACGATGCGCCCTTCTTGTGTGCCATGTCTCAGTCCCTTACTTCGCAGCCGTGGGGATACCGGTGACCTTGATCGCCGTGTACTGCTGGCGGTGACCCTGGCGACGGCGGTAGCCGGTCTTGTTCTTGTACCGAAGGATGTCGATCTTGGCACCCTTGTGGTGGTCCACGACCTCGGCGGTGACCTTGATGCCGGCCAGGACCCACGGGTCGCTGGTCACGGAGTCGCCGTCGACAACGAGCAGGGTCGAGAGCTCGACCGTGTCGCCGACCTTGGCCGTGGGAATCTTGTCAACCTCAACGATGTCGTCGACAGCAACCTTGTGCTGGCGACCACCGCTGCGCACGATGGCGTACACGCTGATCTCTCTTTCGCTCGGGACGGGACCCCTGATGCCAGCCGCTCGCACGGGCCGTGGGCCCGCGACAAGTCCGAATGGACGAGCGGCCTCTCACGGCTCCCCGAAGGAGAGCCGGAAGGGAGGTGCTCAGGAGATGGCGTGCACAGAAACACGCCGACGGTCAAGAGTACGGTCCACCGCGGGGAGGGTCAAACCGGGTCCCGCGGCGCCCTCCTGGGCCCTGCGGGGACAGCGCTGTGGGCCGCCCCTGATCCTTCCGGGGCGGCCCACAGAGCCGTAGAGCGCGACGTACGACCCGGAGGTCAGTCCTCGGTCGTGGCCGAGACCGACGACTGCGGCTGCTGCTCCGCGGCCGAGGTCTTCTTCGCAGCGGACGCCTTCTTGGCCGTCGTCTTCTTGGCCGTCGTCTTCTTCGCGGCCGTCTTCTTGGCCGCCGCCTTCTTCGCGGGGGCCTTCTTGGCGGCCGTCTTGCGCGCCGCCTTCTTGGCCGGAGCCGCGACTGCGGCATCGGACTCGGGCTCCGCACCGGCCTGCTCGCCGCCGCCCTCGCCCTCGGCGCCCTTGTCGGCCGCCGGAGCCTCGACAACCAGTACGGCCGCCTCCTCCGCGCCCCTGGGCGATCCGGCCGGCGCGGACGCCTTACGGGTCGCACGACGGCGCGCACGCGGCGGAGCAGCCGCCGCGGGCTCCTCGGCCGGGGCCTCGGTCACCGGCTCGGCGGCCGCGGGCTCCTCGGCCTTCGGCGCCTCGGCCACGGGGGCGGGGGCGACTACCTGGACCTCCTCGGCGACCATCGGTTCGGCGGTCTTCGGCGCACCGGCCGGAGCCGTCGCCTTGCGCGTCGCACGACGGCGCGTACGGGCCGGGGCCGCCTCCTGCACCACGGGCTCGGGCTCGGCCACGACGACCGGCTCGGGCTCCGCGACGGCCACGGGCTCCGGCGCGCGCACCGGCTCCGCCGCCTTCGGCGCACCGGCCGGGGCCGACGCCTTGCGCGAGGCGCGACGGCGCGAACGGCCGCGTCCCGCAGCCGCCTCGGCCTCCGCGGCGCTGCTGTACAGCTCCTCGTCGGGCACGAACTCGGGCTCGGGCAGCGCCACCGGGGCAGCCACCTCGGCGGCGACCTCCGCCTCGGTCTCGATGTCGGTGTCGGTGTCGGCCTCCGCCTCCACCGGCTCCACGTGCTCGTGCTCGGCCTCCGCACCACGGCCGCGCTTCTTCGCGCGCTTGCCGCCGCCACCGGCCGCGGTCGGCTGCTCCATGTGCACGATCACGCCGCGCCCGTTGCAGTGGACGCAGGTCTCGGAGAAGGACTCGAGGAGACCCTGGCCGACACGCTTCCTCGTCATCTGCACCAGGCCCAGCGAGGTGACCTCGGCGACCTGGTGCTTCGTACGGTCGCGTCCCAGGCACTCCAGCAGGCGCCGCAGCACCAGGTCCCGGTTCGACTCCAGGACCATGTCGATGAAGTCGATGACGACGATGCCGCCCAGGTCGCGCAGCCGCAGCTGGCGCACGATCTCCTCGGCCGCCTCCAGGTTGTTCCTGGTGACGGTCTCCTCGAGGTTGCCGCCCTGACCGGTGAACTTGCCGGTGTTGACGTCGACGACGATCATCGCCTCGGTCTTGTCGATGACCAGCGAACCGCCGCTCGGCAGGTAGACCTTGCGGTCCAGCGCCTTCATCAGCTGCTCGTCGATCCGGTACGTCGCGAAGACGTCGACCTCCGACGTCCAGCGCGAGAGCCGGTCCGTCAGGTCCGGGGCGACGTGGCTGACGTAACCGTGGATGGTCTGCCACGCCTCGTCACCGCTGACGATGACCTTCGAGAAGTCCTCGTTGAAGATGTCGCGCACGACCCGGACGGTCATGTCCGGCTCGCCGTAGAGAAGCGTCGGACCGCTGGTCGCGCCGCTGCTCTTCGACTTCTTCTGGATGTCCTCCCACTGCTGCTGCAGACGCTCGACGTCACGGCGCAGCTCGTCCTCGCTCGCGCCCTCGGCGGCGGTGCGCACGATGACGCCCGCGTCCTCGGGAACGATCTTCTTGAGGATGGTCTTCAGACGCGCGCGCTCGGTGTCGGGCAGCTTGCGGCTGATGCCGGTCATCGAGCCCTCGGGCACGTAGACCAGGTAGCGGCCGGGCAGCGAGACCTGGCTGGTGAGGCGGGCGCCCTTGTGGCCGATCGGGTCCTTCGTGACCTGCACGAGCACCGACTGGCCGGACTTGAGGGCGGTCTCGATGCGGCGGGGGCCGTGGCCCATGCCGAGCGCGTCGAAGTTCACCTCACCGGCGTACAGGACGGCGTTGCGGCCCTTGCCGATGTCGACGAACGCGGCCTCCATCGACGGCAGTACGTTCTGGACCTTGCCCAGGTAGACGTTGCCGACGTACGAGGTCGACTGCTCCTTGTTGACGTAGTGCTCGACGAGGATGTTGTCCTCGAGCACGCCGATCTGGGTGCGGTCACCGTTCTGCCGTACGACCATCACGCGCTCGACGGCCTCACGGCGCGCCAGGAACTCGGCCTCGGTGATGATCGGGACGCGGCGGCGGCCCTGCTCACGGCCCTCGCGGCGGCGCTGCTTCTTCGCCTCCATGCGGGTCGAGCCCTTGATGGACTGGACCTCGTCGAAGCCGGTGCCGGGCTCGCGCTCGGCTGCTTCCTTCCCACGCCGTTCCCGTGGCTCGCGCACCTTGACGACCGTGCGCTCCGGGTCGTCGACGCCGTTGGCCTCGGCCTCCGGACCCGCGTCACCACTGCGACGGCGACGACGGCGGCGACGGCGGCTGGACGCGGAACCCGCACCCGACTCGTCGTCCTCGTCCTCGGCGCGCGCTTCCTCGTCCTCGGTCCGCTCGGCGGCGGCCTCCTCGGACGTCTCCTGCTCCTCGGCATCCTCGGCGTCGGCGAGCTCGCCACGGCGGCGGCGGCGGCCGCCGCGACGACGGCGACGCGCCCTGCGGTCCTCGGCCTCGTCGGACTCGTCGTGCGCCTCCTCGTCGCGCTCCTCCTCCACGGCCTCGGCCGGCTCGGCGGGCTGCGGCGCGGCCTCGACGGCCCGCTCGGGACGCTCGGCGCGCTCCGTACGCTCCGACCGCTCGGCACGCTCGTCCTCGGACGGCTCACCCCGGCGACGGCGACGGCGGCCGCGCGGGGCGGCCTGCTGTACGGGAGGAGTCTCGACGGTGACGGTCTCCTCCGCCTCCTCGTCCTCTTCCACGTCCTCGATGTAGTCCGGCTCCGTCACCCGGGCGGCGGCCGCGGCGGCAGCCGTCTCGGGGGTCTGGAACATCGGCTCGGTGAAGACCGGTGCCTGGAAGACGGCCACGGCGGGCCGGGTCGCACGGCGGCGCGAACGCGTCGGCTCCTCGGCGGCCTTCGGCTCGGCGACCTCTGCGGCCTCGGTGGCGGGAGCCTCGGCGGCAGCGGCCTCGTCGGCGGCCTTGCGGCCGGCGCGACGGCGCGGCGTACGGGCACGCGGCGCCTCTTCTGCCTGCTCCGCCACGGGCTCCGCCGGCGCGGGCTCGGCGGCGGCGGGCGCCTCTTCGGCTGCGGCGTCCGCCTCGGCCGGCTTCGGCGCACCGGCGGGCGCCGTCGCCTTGCGGGTGGCGCGGCGGCGGCCACGCCCACGCGGCGCTTCCTCGGCGGCGGCCTCTTCGGCGGCGGGCTCAGCAGGGGCCTCCACCGCGGCGGCTGCGGCAGGCGCCTCCACCACGGGCTCCGCCTCGGCGGACTCGGCCTCGGCGGACTTCGGCGCACCGGCGGGCGCGGTCGCCTTACGGGTCGCACGGCGGCGCGTACGGGCCGGCGCGGCGGACTCCTCCACGGCCTCGGCAGCGGCGGGCGCGGCCGGGGCTTCCACGGCGGGCGCCTCGGCGGCGGGCTCGTCGCTCTTGGGCGCACCGGCGGGCGCGGTCGCCTTACGCGTGGCACGGCGGCGCGTACGGGCCGGCGCGGCGGACTCCTCCACGGCCTCCGCAGCGGCGGGCGCGGCGGGCTCCTCAGCGGGGGCCGCGGGCGTCTCCTCGGCCTTCGGCGCACCGGCGGGCGCCGTCGCCTTACGCGTGGCACGGCGACGCGTACGGGCCGGCGCTGCGGCCTCGCCGCCCTGCGCGGCCTCTGCGGACGGTGTGCTCTCTACGGGCTCGCTCACGGTGCCCTCTCCGGCCGGTATGGCCGGAGCCGCGGCCTCTGTGCTGGCGGCGGACTGGGCTGCGTTCTTCGCGTCACCGGCCGGCGGGCCGGCGGGCCGCGAGGCCGCGCGGCGCCGGCGGCGCGGCGGCAGCGTGTCGCTGGGCGAGTGGTTGTCGTCGGGGTCCCCGGCGGTACGCGCGGTACCTGCCGAGGGCTCGGTGGAATCGTTCGGCTCAAGCATGCGGGCGGTTCTCCCGTCACGCTCCCGGGCGCCACACCTGGTTCCGGTCCGGTCCGGTCCGCGCGATCAGCGCGGTACCGCCGTCCGGGGCGCGGGCGCCGCACGGGAGCTGTTGTCTAGCTCGCCGGTTCCGTACGCGGAGTGCGCACGGCCTGGCGAAAGTCTTCTGGTCAGTGCGCCGCCCGACCCAGGTGGCTCCCGAGTGCCAGGGCTGCGCTACAACGACCGCCCTACGCGGAACCTGCACCTTCCGGCGCCTTCGCGGCGGTCAGTCCGGCGGCCGTGGGTGGGGCGGCCGTGACTGCCTCGCGGTCGGGCGCGAGCGGGTCGGTCACCGTGCCGGACTCCTCGTCGAAGAGCCCCTGCGCCAGCCTGGTCACCGCTGCGGGGACCGGCGGCGCCAGGTCGGCCACAGCTCGGAGACCGGACAGGACGTCGTCGGGTCGTACGGCGGGTGTTTCATGCCGAACAACCAGCCGCAGTATCGCACAAGGCTTGTCCTGCGGCCTATCGGACGGCGGACGAACAGCCTCCAGGCCGGCGACGGCACCGCGGGCGTCGAAGGACCGCATGCCGTTCTTGGTACGCCGCTGGACCTCGACGCTCTCGGCGGCGAGGAAGGCGTCGACCGCCTTCCGCGCGTCCTCGGGCGACACGCCGTCGAGGCGCATCTCCCAGACGGAGGCCTGGAGCCGGTCGGCCAGGCCCGACGTACGCGCCTCGACCGCGTCCGTGATGTCGAGCCCGTCCGGAAGCGACGCGTCGAGCAGCTCGCGCAGCTCGTCCGCGGCGCGCGGGGCGGTCAGTGCGATCTCCAGGTACTCGGCCTCGCTGCCCGTGCCGGTGGGTGCGGCATTGGCGTACGAGACCTTCGGGTGCGGGGTGAAGCCTGCCGAGTACGCCATGGGTACGTCGGCGCGTCGCAGCGCCCGCTCGAAAGCGCGCTGGAAGTCACGGTGGCTGGTGAACCGGAGGCGGCCGCGCTTGGTGTAGCGCAGTCGGATGCGCTGCACCGCCGGTGCGGGCGGCGGGCCTTCGGGCTGTCGCTTGCCCAGTGGTTCTTCTCCTCGTGCGGGGTGGCGCGCTGTCCGCGCGTCACCCTTCCGGCGTGGGGGTGGCCCCTTCGCGTCCCGGCGGCCGGCTCACCCCTGTCCGGCGGTGCTTCCGCCAAGCAGGGAGATCTCGGACGCGGGTGCCGCGCTGGGGGCAGTGGTCTTACTACCCAGAGTACGCGCAGGAGCCCGCACCGGTTCCACGGCCTCGGCCGCACCCGGGGCGGGCCGGGTGCCGGCGGGGCCGCCGACCAGCGCGCGCCACGCGTCGCGCCGGGCCCGGCGCACCGTTTCCCGCGCCGTGCGCAGCGCTCCGCGCGCCGCCCGGCCCGCTTCGAGGCCCGCCCGCTTCACCGGCGCCCAGAGGACGTCCCGCACCCAGTGCCCCACCGGCGTGCACACCCCCAGCCACACCCAGCGCACCGGCCGCCCCACCAGGTTCCACCCGAGCCACTTCAGCCCGCGCCCGACGGCCCGCGAGATGTACCCGGCGACACGCCAGGCGTGCCCGAACGCGGCGCCGGCCTCCCGCCCGACCGGGACCAGGACCGCGCGCCACACCCAGACGGCGGGCGCCACCAGGAACGTCGCCACGCACCAGCCCACCCCGCGCCCCAGCCCGGCGGCCAGCCACGCGATCCCCCGGCCCACGGGAGCCAGCACGTACCGCCCCAGGGCCACCCACGGCCACACGAACAGCGCCCGTCCCACCCAGGCGAGCGCGTGCCCGAGGGGTGCGAGGAGGTACGCGTACAGCCACCGCGCCGGCACCAGCACGAGCGTCCGGGCCAGCCACCCCACCGCCGTGCCCACGGCGCGCCCTGCGGCGGCGAGCGCGTTGCCGACCGTGCGGCCCAGCCAGGCCAGGCCGTGGCCGAGCGGGGTCAGCACCCGGCGGTGCAGCCACACCGCCGGCGCGACGATCCCGTACCGGACGAGAGGCACCACGACGTACCGCCACAGCAGCACCCAGGGCAACACGAACACGGCGTGAGCGACGTACCCGAGCACCTTCGCGACGGGGACGAGTACGGTCCGGTACAGCCAGGCCAGCGGTGTCACGACCAGGACGCGCACGACCGCGCCGAGCGCGCGGCCGACCGCCTTCGCACAGACGGCGAGCAGGTCCCACACCATCCGCACGGGCACGACCAGGACCAGCACCACGATGCGCACCGGAATCCTGATGGCGGCGGTCAGACAGCCCTCTGCCTGCGGCCCCTCACGCCGCGACGCGGGCGGCTGCGGCTGAAGCGGCTGCGCCGGGTGTTTCTCGAAGTCCATACCGCAAGAGACGCAGCCACCCGCCGTCCGGATCCACGGCCGCGCCCCCGATCTTGGCCCTTCCCACGCCAAAGCCCGGCCGGGAGCTTCCCCGACCGGGCCTTCGCCGTTCGTGTTCCCCTGCTGGGCGCGCTACTTGACGACCGTCAGCGGCAGCAGCTTCTTGCCCGTCGGCCCGATCTGGATCTGCGTGTCCATCTGAGGACACACCCCGCAGTCGAAGCACGGCGTCCAGCGGCAGTCCTCGACCTCGGTCTCGTCGAGCGAGTCCTGCCAGTCCTCCCAGAGCCAGTCCTTGTCGAGACCGGAGTCCAGGTGGTCCCAGGGCAGGACCTCCTCGTACGTGCGCTCACGCGTGGTGTACCAGTCGACGTCCACGCCGAAGTCGGGCAGCGTCTTCGCCGCGGCCTGCATCCAGCGGTCGTAGCTGAAGTACTCGCGCCAGCCGTCGAAGCGGCCGCCGCCCTCGTAGACCGCGCGGATGACGGAGCCGATGCGCCGGTCGCCGCGCGAGAGGAGGCCCTCGACGATGCCGGGCTTGCCGTCGTGGTAGCGGAAACCGATGGAGCGGCCGTACTTCTTGTCGCCGCGGATCTTGTCGCGCAGCTTCTCCAGGCGGGCGTCCGTCTCCTCGGCGGAGAGCTGCGGCGCCCACTGGAACGGGGTGTGCGGCTTGGGCACGAAACCGCCGATGGAGACGGTGCAGCGGATGTCGTTCTGGCCGGAGACCTTGCGGCCCTCGGCGATGACCTTGACGGCCATGTCGCCGATCTGCAGGACGTCCTCGTCGGTCTCGGTGGGCAGGCCGCACATGAAGTACAGCTTCACCTGACGCCAGCCGTTGCCGTACGCCGTCGAGACCGTCCGAATGAGGTCCTCTTCCGAGACCATCTTGTTGATGACCTTGCGGATGCGCTCCGAACCGCCCTCGGGGGCGAAGGTCAGGCCGGACCTGCGGCCGTTCCTGGTCAGCTCGTTGGCGAGGTCGATGTTGAACGCGTCCACGCGGGTCGACGGCAGCGAGAGGCCGATCTTGTCCTCTTCGTACCGGTCCGCGAGGCCCTTGGCGACGTCCGCGATCTCGGTGTGGTCGGCCGAGGACAGCGACAGCAGACCGACCTCCTCGAACCCGGTCGCCTTGAGGCCCTTCTCCACCATGTCGCCGATGCCGGTGATGCTTCGCTCCCGCACGGGGCGCGTGATCATGCCGGCCTGGCAGAAACGGCAGCCGCGGGTGCAGCCGCGGAAGATCTCGACGGACATCCGCTCGTGGACGGTCTCGGCGAGCGGGACCAGCGGCTGCTTCGGGTAGGGCCACTCGTCGAGGTCCATGACGGTGTGCTTGGACACCCGCCACGGCACGCCGGAGCGGTTGGGTACGACGCGGGCGATGCGGCCGTCGGGCAGGTACTCGACGTCGTAGAAGCGCGGAACGTACACCCCACCGGTCTTGCTCAGCCGGAAGAGCACCTCGTCGCGTCCGCCGGGCCGGCCTTCGGCCTTCCAGGCGCGGACGATTTCGGTGATCTCCAGCACCGCCTGCTCGCCGTCACCGATGACCGCGCAGTCGATGAAGTCCGCGATCGGCTCGGGGTTGAAGGCGGCGTGGCCGCCCGCGAGGACGATCGGGTCGTCGAGCGTGCGGTCCCTGGACTCCAGCGGGATGCCCGCGAGGTCGAGGGCGGTGAGCATGTTGGTGTAGCCCAGCTCGGTGGAGAAGCTCAGGCCGAAGACGTCGAACGCCTTGACGGGCCGGTGCGCGTCCACCGTGAACTGCGGGACGTCGTGCTCGCGCATGAGGGCTTCGAGGTCGGGCCACACGCTGTACGTGCGCTCGGCCAGGACCCCCTCGCGCTCGTTCAGCACCTCGTAAAGGATCATGACGCCCTGGTTGGGCAGCCCGACCTCGTACGCGTCGGGGTACATGAGCGCCCACCTGACGTCCGTGGCGTCCCAGTCCTTGACGGTGGAGTTGAGTTCGCCGCCGACGTACTGGATCGGCTTCTGGACGTGCGGGAGAAGCGCTTCCAGGCGTGGGAAGACCGACTCGACAGGCATCGTGTGTCTCTCATGAGCTGGCAGGGGTGACCATCAAGCGTACCCCGGGCATCAGCCGCCCAGATCCGTCCGGAGTTTCCCGGCCGTGGCCCGCTTCCAGAGGTGCGCGATCTCCTGCTCACCGGCGTCGGCGGCGGCTTCCTCCCGCCCGTGCAGCAGGCCCCAGGTGAACGCCGTCTCGCCCGCCGCGTGGGCCCGGGCGGCCAGGGTCCGCAGCGTCTCGCGCATCACGACGCCGTCCTGGTGCGTGCCCAGGACGGACTGCACGGCCTTCATGCGCTTGGAGAACCGCTTGGCGGGCTTCCCGAGGGCGGGCCGGGCGGCGTCGGCGGCGTACCGGGTGCGCTTGGCGGCCTTGCGCGCGTTGTGCAGCGCGCGGTCCCGCTCCTGTCCGTGCGGCAGGGTGAGCGCCGTTTCCATGCGGTGGGCGAGCCGGCCGTAGTCCTTGAGGAGCGCCTTGGGCAGGACCTCGGCGGCCGGTTTCGACGCGGCCCCGCGCAGTGGCGGGTCGGTGAGGAGGGCGTCGAGGGTGGTGAGGAGGTCCAGGTAGCGCGGGCTGTCGAGTGCCGCGAGGGTCTGTGCGCGTACGTTCTGGCGGCCGGTCACGGACCAGATGCGCAGTCGTCCGCGTACCGGGCCGAGCAGCAGCGTCTCGGGGACGTCGTCGACGCGGGTGTGGAGCCGGTCGTCCAGCACCTCCTGGTCGCGGTCGGCGCCCAGTTCCCGGGCGAGCCACTTCAGTTCCTCGGCGACCGGGTCGGTGGCCGCCCGGTCGAGGACCTTGCGGTAGGTCCGCAGGGTGCTGCGCAGGCGGCGGGTGGCGACGCGCATCTGGTGGACGGAGTCGGGCAGGTCGCGCCGTACGGCCGGGTCGTACGCGACCAGTGCCGCGTACTGCTCGCGCAGGTACGCGAGGACGTGGTCGCCCGCGGTCCCGGCCGTGCTCGCTCCCGGCTCGGCCCGCCGGGGCTTCTTCCACGACGGGGCGGTGTCCTCCAGCGCCCTGGCCAGTTTGGACTCGGACGTGGCGGCGCGCAGGCCGGCTTTGCGCAGCCGCTTGTCGACGGCGTCGAGGAAGGCGGGGTCGCCGCCGTCGGACAGTTCGACCTCGACCTCGGTCCAGCGGGTGGTGGCGCCGTCGGCGGTGACGCCGACCCGTTGGGCGGTGACGGTGTCGACGCTGACTTCGGCGAGCGGTTCGCCGCCGGCGTCCAGGAGGTGGCGTACGTCGCGCACGCTGTGCAGCCGGACGACCGGAAGAATTGGCTCCGCGCGGGTCCGCGAACGGGTCAGGGCGATCAGGCCGGGCGGCGGGCCGTCGGTGAGTGGCGCCCCGATCTCGTCGCGTACGCCCGGGGAGACCGGGAGTTTGAGGTGCCAGCCGGCGTCGGCGCCGCCGGTGCGGCGGCGCAGGGTGAGGGAGTCCGCGGCGAGCCGCAGGTCGGCAGTGTCGTAGTAGACGGCGTCGAGTTCCGCGACGCCCTCGTCCCGTACGGACGACACCCCGGGCACCTTGGTCAGGTCGGGCAGCCGGGTCTCGTCGGTGGCTTCGTACTTCCGCTCGATCTCGCGCTTGGTGTCCGCCATGCACCAAATTTAGTGCTTCGGAGGCCGGAAGGTCAGCCCTCGTAGCGCAAACACACCCCGCGCTCACTCCCCTCCCACGTGATTTCCACGTCCGATCACCCGAAGTGACCGGACGTGGGCCCCGGGTGAGCGCCTTACGCCGACATGGGTCGCTGCACCCTGATCGACTGGAGCAGTCCGATCGCGACCCACACCGCGAACATCGACGATCCGCCGTACGAGACGAACGGCAGCGGCAGTCCCGCCACCGGCATGATGCCGAGGGTCATCCCGATGTTCTCGAACGACTGGAAGGCGAACCAGGCGATGATGCCGCCGGCGACGATCGTGCCGTACAGCTCGGTCGTCTCGCGGGCGATGCGGCAGGCACGCCACAGCACCACGCCGAGCAGCAGCAGGATCAGGCCGGCGCCGAGGAAGCCGAGCTCCTCACCGGCGACGGTGAAGACGAAGTCGGTCTGCTGCTCGGGTACGAACTGTCCGGTGGTCTGGCTGCCCTTGAACAGGCCGGTGCCGGTGAGGCCGCCGGAGCCGATGGCGATGCGTGCCTGGTTGGTGTTGTAGCCGACGCCCGCCGGGTCGAGTTCGGGGTTGGCGAACGCGGCGAAGCGGTTGATCTGGTACTCGTCGAGCACGCCGAGCTGCCAGACGACGACGGCGCCGACGGCCCCGGTGCCGATGAGGCCGAGGACCCAGCGGTTGG
This sequence comes from Streptomyces chryseus, assembly GCF_014650755.1. GTDB lineage: Bacteria > Actinomycetota > Actinomycetes > Streptomycetales > Streptomycetaceae > Streptomyces > Streptomyces chryseus. The sequence goes on from NZ_BMVO01000001.1 coordinate 888,973, forward strand.
AGGCCCCGGAGGTGAGCAGCACCCCGAGGATGATCACCGCTATGACCATGACGGAGCCGAGGTCGGGCATCAGCATGATGACGACGATCGGTACGACGGCGAGGCACAGGGCCTTGACGACGGTGCTGTGGTCGGGATGTTCCTGGTCGCCCGCGTCGACGCGGGCGGCGAGCAGCACCGCCATGATCAGGATGATGGTGATCTTGGTGAACTCGGAGGGCTGGAGGGAGAACCCGCCGCCGATCACGATCCACGCGTGGGCGCCGTTGATGGTCGCGCCGAGCGGCGTGAGGACGAGCAGGACCAGCACGACCGACAGCCCGTACAGCACCGGCACCGCGCCGCGCAGGGTCCGGTGGCCGAGCCAGATCGTGCCGATCATCAGGGCCAGCCCGATGCCGGTGTTGAGGATGTGGCGCCAGAGGAAGTACTCCGGGTCGCCCTGGTTGAGCTGGTCGCGCGTACGGGTCGCGGACCAGACGAGAAGCGCGCCGATGACGGACAGCGCGAGCGACGACCAGAGCAGCGGCCAGTCGAGCCGGCGCAGCACCGAGTCGCGGGCGGTGAGCTTGGCCAGGGTGCCGCGCTCGGGGGCGTAGCGCTGGACGGAGAAACCGTGCGGGCCGGACATCAGTCGCCACTCCTGCCGATTGCGATCTGCTGGTCGGCAGCCGGGTCCTTGGGCTTCTCGGGTACGTACGGCCTGATCTCCGGGGCTTCGATGGAGCCGTCCCGGCTGATCTTCGGGAGGTCTTTCTGCGGCTTGGGGAGCAGGGCCTTCTTCGGGTTGATGTCGCCGTCGTCACTGACGCCGTAGAGGGCGTCGTAGATGTTGCGTACGGCGGGGCCGGAGGCGCCGGAGCCCGTACCACCCTGGGAGATCGTCATGACGATCGTGTAGTCGTCGGTGTAGGTCGCGAACCACGAGGTGGTCTGCTTGCCGTAGACCTGGGCGGTGCCGGTCTTGGCGCGCATCGGGATCTTGTCCTGCGGCCAGCCGCCGAACCGCCAGGCGGCGGTGCCGCCGGGCTCGACGACGGAGCGCAGGCCCTTGTCGAGATCGCTGATGGTCTCGGCGTCGACCGGCAGCTTGCCGTCGGCCCGGGGCTCGATCTCCTCGATCCTCTTGCCGTCGGGGCTGATCACGGCCTTGCCGACGGTGGGCTTGAAGAGGGTGCCGCCGTTGCTGATGGCGGCGTAGGCGGTGGCCAGTTGGACGGGGGTGATGAGGACGTCACCCTGGCCGATGGCGAAGTTGATGCTGTCGAAGGCCTTCAGCTGGTTGCCTTCGAGGCAGCTCTCGTAGGCGATCTGCTCGACGTAGGTGCCGCCCTTCTTGCCCTGCTTGCACCACGCGTCCTTGTTGGCCTTCCAGAAGTCCTGCTTCCACCGGCGGTCGGGGATGCGGCCCTTGACCTCGTTCGGCAGGTCGATTCCGGTCTCGCCGCCGAACCCGAAGTCACGGGCGGTCCGGTAGAACCAGTCGTGAGCGCCCTTCTTGGGCTTTATTCCGCCGTCACGCTGCCACTCCTCATGGCCGAGACGGTAGAAGACGGTGTTGCAGGAGAACTTGAGCGCGTCGCCGAGGGTGATGGGGCCGTGCCCCTTGGACTCGAAGTTCGCGAAGCTGCGGCCGCCCATGCTGTAGGAGCTGCTGCAGTTGTAGCGGCCGTCGAAGGGGTGGCCGCCGCGCACGGCCGCGCTGGCCGACACCACCTTGAAGACGGAGCCGGCGGGTGCCTGGCCCTGGATGGCGCGGTTGAGCAGCGGGTAGTTGGAGTTCTTGCCGGTGAGCCTGGCGTACTCCTTGCCGGAGATGCCGCCGACCCAGGCGTTGGGGTCGTAGTCGGGCTGGGAGGCCATCGAGATGACGCGGCCGGTCTTGGACTCCATGACGACGACGGCGCCCGAGTCGGCCTCGTACGGGCGGCCGGTGATCTTGTCGGTCTCCTTGCGCACGGTCTTCATCGCCTGGTGGAGCTCGTACTCGGCGACGGCCTGCACGCGCGCGTCGAGGGACGTGACGACGTTGGAGCCGGGCACCGTCGGGTCGTTCTCCGCCTCGCCCATGACGCGGCCGAGGTTGTCGACCTCGTAGCGGGTGACGCCGGCCTTGCCGCGCAGCTCCTTGTCGTAGGTGCGCTCGAGACCGGAGCGTCCGACCATGTCGGAGCGCAGGTACGGCGACGGGCCGTCCTTGGCCTTCTCGATCTCCTCGTCGGTGACGGGCGAGAGGTAGCCGAGGACCTGGGAGGTCCTGGCCTTGCCCGGCGCGGTGTAGCGGCGCACGGCCGTCGGTTCGGCGGTGATGCCGGGGAAGTCCTCGGCGCGCTCGCGGATCTGGAGGGCCTGCTTGGTGGTGGCCTCGTCGGTGACGGGGATCGGCTGGTACGGCGAGCCGTTCCAGCAGGGCTGCGGGGTCTCGGAGTCGCAGAGCCTGACCTTGTCGGCGACTTCCTTCGGCTTCAGGCCGAGTACGCCGGCGAGGCGGGCCAGTACGCCCTTGCCGTCGTCCTTCATCTTCATCAGCTCGGTGCGGCTGGCGGAGACGACGAGGCGGGTCTCGTTGTCGGCGAGCGGCACGCCGCGGGCGTCGAGGATCGAGCCGCGGACGGCGGGCTGGACGACCTGCTGCACGCCGTTGCCGGCCGCTTCGGCGGTGTACTCGTCGCCGTTGCGGATCTGGAGGTACCAGAGGCGGCCGCCGAGCGTGAGCAGCAGCGAGAAGACGAGGACCTGGATGATGATGAGCCGGATCTGGACCCTGGGGGTCCGCCCGGTCTCGGGAATGTTGCTCACGCCGTCCCCTCCTCGAAGTCCGTGGTGCGGGCGGTGGTCACAGCCGCTTGACTCCCTTGATGCGTCCTGCCCGTGCCGCCCGGGAGCGGGCGGCCTTGACCCTCAGTCCCGCGCGCCGGCTGCCGATGCGCAGTCCGGTGCCGGAGGCGAGCCAGCCGCTGGCCACGTCGGCGCCGTTGGTGCCGCTCTGGCTGTCGGCGAGCGGGTCGTTCTCAGCGCGTCTGGCCAGGGCCATGACGGCCGGCACGACGAACGGGGCGAGCAGCAGGTCGTACAGCGCGGAGGTGAGCAGCAGGTTCACGATGCCCACGTGACGGGCGGCCGTGTCACCGACCAGCGCGCCCACTCCGGCGTACAGGAGGGTGGAGCCGATGGCGGCGACGACGACCGCGACCATCGGGGCGGTCGCGGACCTGATCTGGCCGTTCTCCGGCTTCGCGAGTCCGGCGAGGTAGCCGATGACGCACAGGACCAGCGCGTAGCGGCCGGCCGCGTGGTCGGCGGGCGGCGCGAAGTCGGCGAGGAGGCCCGCGCCGAACCCGATGAGGGCGCCGCTCATGGGTCCGTACACGAAGGCGAGGCCGAGGACGGTCAGGAGCATGAGGTCGGGTACGGCCCCGGGCAGTTGCAGCCTGGCGAGCACGGTGACCTGGACGACGAGGGCGACGACCACCAGGGTGGTGGAGAGCAGCATCCGGTTGAAGCGCATGGGGTTCAGCTCCTACTCGGTGCCGGCGGCGGGATCGGTGCCGTCGGCGGGCGGCCCCGAGGGCGTGACCGTGACGGTGACCGTGGGGATGGGCCTGGGGCCCGCGGGCTTCGGCGGCAGGACGGTGTCGCGCGGGTCCTTGCGCGGCGCCTGGACGACCACGCCGACGATGTCGAGCTTGGTGAAGCCGACGTACGGGCGGACGTAGACGGTACGGGTGAGGTCGCCGCCCGCCGGATCGACGCGGACGACCCGTCCGACCGGGACGCCCGGGACGAACGGCTTCGCGGCCTGTGATCCGAAGGTGACGAGCCGGTCGCCCGCCTTGACCTTGGCCTTGCCGTTGAGCATCTGGACGCGCAGCGGGCGGTCGCCCTGGCCGGTGGCGAAGCCGAGCTCGTCGGTCTTCTCCAGGCGGGTGCCGACGGTGAAGTCGGGGTCGTTGGCGAGCAGGACGGTCGCGGTGTCCGGGCCGACGGTGGTGACGCGGCCGACGAGTCCGTCGCCGTTGAGCACCGTCATGTCGCGCTTGATGCCGTCGTTGCCGCCGGCGTCGATGGTGACGGTCCAGGAGAAGCCCTGGGCCGCTCCTATCGCGATGACTTCGGCGCCCTTGATGCCGTACTGGCCGGCTCCGGCCCGCTTGAGCATCTTGTCGAGCTGGCGTACGCCGCTGCGGTTGCGGTCGTCGCTGCCGAGCTTCTGCTTGAGTGCGGCGTTCTCGCGTTCGAGGACGGTGAGGCGGTCGTGCCGCTCACCGGAGTCCCGAACGGCTCCCACGGCGTTGCCGATCGGGTCGACGGCTGCGGCGACCCCGTTCTCCACCGGTCCGAAGACGGTGGCGGCGGCCCGCCTGGCACCGTCGACCGGCGAATCCTCGCCGCCACGGATGTCCACCGTGATCAACGCGAATGCGATGGCGATCAGCAGCACCAGGAGCAGCCGACTCTCTCGTGTGTCCCTCACGTGCGGCGGCCGTGCCTTCCTCGTCGGAATTCTGGTGTCTGTATATCAACGATCCGCCGCACGAGAGGGAAGGCCTCGTACGGCGGATTCGTCAGGGCGGCTCATCGTCGGGGCTGGGCGTCCAGTACCTGCTGGAGCGCTTCGAACTCCTCGACGCACTTTCCCGCTCCGAGCGCGACGGAGTCGAGCGGGTCCTCGGCGATGTGGATCGGCATGCCGGTCTCGCGGCGCAGGCGCTCGTCGAGACCGCGCAGCAGGGCGCCGCCGCCGGTGAGGACGATGCCGCGGTCCATGACGTCGCCGGAGAGCTCGGGCGGGCACTTGTCGAGCGTCGTCTTCACGGCGTCGACGATGGCGTTGACCGGCTCCTCGATGGCCTTGCGGACCTCGGCCGCCGAGATGACGACGGTCTTGGGCAGACCGGAGACGAGGTCACGGCCGCGGATCTCGGTGTGCTCGTCCTTCTCCAGGTCGAACGCCGAGCCGATCGTGATCTTGATCTGTTCGGCGGTGCGCTCGCCGAGCAGGAGGGAGTACTCCTTCTTGATGTGCTGGATGATCGAGCTGTCCAGCTCGTCGCCGGCGACCCGGATCGACTGTGCCGTGACGATTCCTCCGAGGGAGATGACGGCGACCTCGGTGGTGCCGCCACCGATGTCCACCACCATGTTGCCGGTGGCCTCGTGGACGGGCAGGCCCGAGCCGATGGCCGCGGCCATGGGCTCCTCGATGATGTGCACCTGGCGGGCGCCGGCCTGGGTGGACGCCTCGATGACGGCGCGGCGCTCGACCCCGGTGATACCGGAGGGTACGCAGACGACGACACGGGGGCGGGCCAGGTAGCGCCGCTTGTGGATCTTCAGGATGAAGTAACGGAGCATCCGCTCCGTGATCTCGAAGTCGGCGATGACGCCGTCCTTCAGCGGCCGGACGGCAACGATGTTGCCCGGCGTCCGGCCGATCATCTTCTTGGCCTCGGCACCAACGGCGAGGATCCCGCCGGTGTTGGTGTTGATGGCGACGACGGAGGGCTCGTTGAGCACGATCCCTTTGCCCCTGACGTACACCAGCGTGTTGGCGGTCCCGAGGTCGACAGCCATGTCACGGCCGATGAACGACATTGAGTTCCCCTTGTTCCCCATGAGGATGCGTCGGGCCTTCCCAAGTGGAGCGGTTGGCTTTTTAGGACGACGAAGTGGGTGGTGCGGGCGTGGAGGTTTCCATCGTAGTGCCGCCTGCACGGAAGCGGCGCGAGGGTCCTTCGCCATTGTGAGCGGAACACGTACCCGTCCCAGTCATGGTGACGTCGTGTCGGGGGGATCCGTTCCCCACATCTTCCCGCATATGCCGGGGGGCGGCCGAATTACTTCGGTCGCCCCAGGCCATGACCTCTGTTTGGCTGATGCCGCGTCAGGAAAGACCGGGGAAGAAAAGCTTCAGTTCCCGCTCCGCGGACCCTTCGGAGTCCGAGGCGTGGATGAGGTTCTCCCGGACGATGGTGCCGAAATCCCCACGGATGGAGCCAGGAGCCGCCGCGATCGGGTCAGTGGGACCCGCCAACTGGCGTACACCCTCGATGACGCGCTCGCCCTCGACGACCAGCGCGACGACGGGGCCGGACGACATGAACTCGACCAGCGGCTCGTAGAAGGGGCGGCCCTTGTGCTCGCCGTAGTGCTGCTCCAGCGTCTCGTGGTCGAGCGCGCGCATCTCCAGCGCGGTGATCTTCCAGCCGGCCTTGCGCTCGATGCGGCCGACGACCTCGCCGATCAGCCCACGTCGGACCGCGTCCGGCTTGAGAAGGACGAGAGTGCGCTGAGACATGTACGGGGCTCCTTGCAGGGCATAGCGGATGCGATGCCCTGAGGCTACAAGGGCACGCGGCGGGGGCCGCACCCGGCACTGGTGGCGGCGGCCCCTACGAGGCCGGGGCCCCGGCCTCGTCGGCCTCCGCCTGCGCGGCCCACCGCGCCTTGGCCTCGTCGATCTTGCGGCCGTAGTGGATCGACGCCCACCACAGGCCCGCGAAGACCACGCCGAGGAAGAACATCGCCGGGACGACGAAGCCGCTCACGATCAGGCCGATCTGGAGCGCCCAGCCGAGCTGCACCCCGCCCGGCCGGCCGAGCATGCCGCACAGCACGACGGACAGCAGCATCGCGACGCCGCAGACCGTCCAGACCGCCGTCACCGACAGGTCGTCGGACTTCATCGCGACGAGGCCGGCGAAGGCCACCACGAAGAACTCGCTGATCAGCGTGGACGCGCAGAGCATACGCACAGGATTCAGCCCCTCCCCAGGAGCAGTCGGGCTTCGCCGACCGTGATCACGGAACCGGTCACCAGAACGCCGCCGCCGGCGAACTCGCCCTCTTCCTCGGCGAGCGTGATGGCGGCCTCCAGCGCGTCGTCGAGGCGCGGCTCGACCTGGACGCGGTCGTCGCCGAAGACCTCGACGGCGATCGCGGCCAGCTCGTCGACGTCCATCGCGCGCGGCGTGGAGTTACGGGTGACGACGACCTCGGCGAAGACCGGCTCGAAGGCTTCGAGCACACCGCGCACGTCCTTGTCGCCGCTCGTGCCGACGACGCCGATCAGGCGGCTGAAGCTGAACGCCTCCGTGACGGCCTCGGCCGCCGCCCGCGCGCCCGCCGGGTTGTGCGCCGCGTCCAGCACGACGGTCGGGCTGCGGCGTACGACCTCCAGGCGGCCCGGCGAGGTGACCGAGGCGAAGGCCTTGCGGACCGTGTCGATGTCCAGCGTGCGCGCGTGCTCGGCGCCGATGCCGAAGAACGCCTCGACGGCCGCCAGGGCCACCGCCGCGTTGTGCGCCTGGTGCGCGCCGTGCAGCGGCAGGAAGACCTCTTCGTACTCGCCGCCGAGTCCGCGCAGGGTGACCAGCTGGCCGCCGACCGCGATCTCGCGGGAGACGACGCCGAACTCCATGCCCTCGCGGGCCACCGTGGCGTCGACCTCGACGGCCTTCTTCAGCATCACCTGGGCCGCGTCGACCGGCTGCTGGGCCAGGACGACCGTGGCGCCCTGCTTGATGATCCCGGACTTCTCGACCGCGATCTCGCCGGGCGTGGCGCCGAGGCGGTCGGTGTGGTCCAGGTCGATGGGCGTGATGACGGCGACGGACGCGTCGATCACGTTCGTGGCGTCCCAGCTGCCGCCCATGCCGACCTCGACGACCGCCACGTCCACCGGCGCGTCGGCGAACGCGGCGTACGCCATGCCCGTCAGCGTCTCGAAGAACGACAGGCGGTGCTCCTGCATGCCGTCGGTCATCTCGACGTACGGCTCGATGTCCCGGTACGTCTCGATGAAGCGCTCGGGTTCGATCGGGGAGCCGTCCAGGCTGATGCGCTCGGTGATCGACTGCACGTGGGGGCTGGTGTACCGCCCGGTACGCAGCTCGAAGGCGCCGAACAGTGCCTCGATCATGCGGGCGGTGCTGGTCTTGCCGTTGGTGCCGGTGATGTGGACCGAGGGGTACGCGCGCTGGGGCTCGCCCAGGACGTCCATCAGCGCCGCCATCCGGACCAGCGACGGGTCCAGCTTGGTCTCCGGCCAGCGGCCCAGGAGCTCCTGCTCGACGGCACGCAGCGCCTTGTCCACCTCCGGGTCCTGCGGGCGTCCGGCGGCGTCGTCACCCTGGCGCGGGGCGCCCTGGGTGCGCAGCGTGCGGCTGCCTGCCTCGATCACCGCCAGGTCGGGGTCGCGGCCGGTCTCGGCCTCGACGATCTCTTCGAAGGCGTCGGGAGTGTCGCTGTCATCGTGCGGGGGGAGCTGGCTCACGGGACCAGTCTACGGAGCACCGGTGACAGCGCCCCGCCAGGACCTGCGCGCCGCCTCCGGACCCCGCCGGGAGCGCCCCGGGACCGCCTGCGCACCGTCTGCGGAACGGCTGCGGACCGCCTCCGCGCCGCCTTCGGCCGCTCTGCGGCGGCGGATCCGGCGATGTCGTGCCAGCCTGGGGACACCACGATCGGAGGTTTCTCCAGATGGGTGACACGGCCAAGGACATCGGTATAGACCTGGGGACGGCGAACACCGTCGTCTATGCCCGGGGCAAGGGCATCGTCCTCAACGAGCCTTCCGTAGTGGCGGTGCAGGCCGGCTCCGGCACCGCCCTGGCGGTCGGCCGGGAGGCCAGGGACACCATCGGCCGGACGCCGGGTTCGATCACGGCGATCCGCCCGCTCAAGGGCGGGGCGATCAGCGACTACCGGGCCGCCGAGGAGATGATCCGGCACTTCGTGCGCAAGGCTGTGCCCGGCCGCAACCCCCGCACCCGCATGGTCCTGTGCGTACCGAGCGGTATTACTCCGGTCGAGCAGCGCGCGATCGTCCAGGCGGCCGAGCGCGTCGGCGCCCGTACCGTACATCTGGTCGACGAACCGCTGGCGGCGGCGATGGGAGCCGGACTGCCGGTGTCCAAGGCGCACGGTTCGATGGTGGTCGACATCGGCGGCGGCACCACCGAGGTGGCCGTGATATCGCTCGGCGGCATCGTCGCGGCGTGGTCGCTGCGGGTCGGCGGCGACCGGCTGGACGAGGCGATCGCCGACCATGTGCGCAAGGAGCACGGGCTGCTCATCGGCGAGCGGACGGCGGAGGCCGTGAAGCTGGCGATCGGATCGGCGTGCCCGGTGCCGGAGGACCCCGACCTGGAGCACCGCACCTTCGCCGTGGGCGGGCGGGAGAAGATCCCCGGCGGTCTGCCGCACACGCTGGAGCTGAGCGCGGCCGAGGTGCGGGCGGCGCTCGACGAATCGTGCGAAGCGGTCGTGACGGCGGTGAAGTCGACGCTGGAGGAGTGCCCGCCGGAGCTGGCCGACGACGTCATGGAGCACGGCATCGTGCTCACGGGCGGCGGGGCGCTGCTGCCGGGGCTGGACCTGCGTATCGCGGCGGGCGCCGGGATCCCGGTGTTCGTGGCGGACGACCCGATGGACTGTGTGGCGCTGGGAACGGGCAAGTGCGTCGAGAACTTCGACGCGCTGGAGGACTTCCTGGCCGACTGGTAGCTCCCCGGAACATGCCCGAGGGCCCCCGCGCGTCGGCGCGGGGGCCCTCGTCACACGTCGTACGCGCCTCTACTTCTGCGGCAGCGCCGCGAGCTGGGCGGTGATGCGCTCGATGTCCGCCTCGGCCTTGGAGAGCCGCCCGCGGATCTTGTCGACCACGTTGTCCGGGGCCTTGGCCAGGAAGGCCTCGTTCCCGAGCTTGCCGTGCGCCTGGGCCTTCTCCTTCTCGGCCGCCGCGAGGTCCTTCGCCAGGCGCTTGCGCTCCGCCTCGACGTCGATCGTGCCCGAGAGGTCGAGCTCGACGCGGGCGCCCGCGACCGGCAGGGACGCCGTGGCGTGGAAGCCCTCCTCGGCCGGCTGGAGGCGCAGCACCTGGCGGATGGCCGCCTCGTGCGGGGCGAGCGCCGTACCGTCCAGGGTCAGCCGGGCCGGGACCTTCTGGCCGGACTGCAGGCCCTGGTCGGAACGGAAGCGGCGGACCTCGGTGACGACCTGCTGGACGAGTCCGATCTCCTGCTCGGCCCCGGCGTCGCGGAAGCCCGAGTCGCTGGGCCAGTCGGCGATGACGAGCGACTCCCTGCCGGTGAGCGTGGTCCACAGCGTCTCGGTGACGAAGGGGACGACCGGGTGGAGCAGGCGCAGCATCACGTCGAGGACTTCACCGAGGACGCGGGCCGAGACCTTGGCCGGCTCGCCGCCCGCGAAGAAGGTGGTCTTGGACAGCTCGACGTACCAGTCGAAGACCTCGTCCCACGCGAAGTGGAAGAGCGCGTCCGAGAGCTTCGCGAACTGGTAGTCCTCGTAGTACGCGTCGACCTCGGCCACCGTGGCGTTCAGCCGGGACAGGATCCACCGGTCGGTCGCCGACATCTGCTCGGCGGGCGGCAGTTCGCCCTCGACCGTCGCGCCGTTCATCAGCGCGAAGCGGGTGGCGTTCCAGATCTTGTTGGCGAAGTTGCGGGAGCCCTGGACCCAGTCCTCGCCGATCGGGACGTCGACGCCCGGGTTGGCGCCGCGCGCGAGGGTGAAGCGGACGGCGTCGGAGCCGTACTCGTCCATCCAGTCCAGCGGGTTGACCGCGTTGCCGAAGGACTTCGACATCTTCTTGCCGAACTGGTCGCGGACCATGCCGTGCAGGGCGATGGTGTGGAACGGCGGGGTGCCGTCCATCGCGTAGATGCCGAACATCATCATCCGGGCGACCCAGAAGAAGAGGATGTCGTAGCCGGTGACCAGGACCGAGTTCGGGTAGAACTTCTCGACGCTCGGGGTCTGTTCGGGCCAGCCGAGCGTGGAGAACGGCCACAGGCCGGAGGAGAACCAGGTGTCCAGGACGTCCGTGTCCTGGTGCCAGCCCTCGCCGGTGGGCGCCTCGTCGTCGGGGCCGACGCAGACGACCTCGCCGTTCGGGCCGTACCAGACGGGGATCCGGTGGCCCCACCACAGCTGGCGCGAGATGCACCAGTCGTGGAGGTTGTCGACCCAGCCGAAGTAGCGGGGCTCCATCTCCTTCGGGTGAATCTCGACCCGGCCGTCGCGGACCGCGTCGCCGGCCTCCTTGGCCAGCGGGCCGACCTTGACCCACCACTGGAGGGACAGGCGCGGCTCGATGGTCGTCTTGCAGCGCGAGCAGTGCCCGACGGAGTGGACGTACGGGCGCTTCTCGGCGACGATCCGGCCCTCGGCGCGCAGCGCGGCGACGATGGCGCTGCGGGCCTCCAGGCGGTCGAGGCCCTGGAAGGGACCGTGCGCGGTGATGACCGCGCGCTCGTCCATGACGGCCAGGTTGGGCAGGCCGTGGCGCTGGCCGATCTCGAAGTCGTTCGGGTCGTGGGCGGGCGTCACCTTGACGGCGCCGGTGCCGAACTCCGGGTCGACGTGCTCGTCGGCGACGACCGGGATGCGGCGGCCGGTGAGCGGCAGCTCGATCTCGGTGCCGACGAGGTGCGCGTACCGCTCGTCGTCGGGGTGGACGGCGACGGCGGTGTCACCGAGCATCGTCTCGGCGCGGGTCGTGGCGACGACGATCTCGGCGTCTGAGGAGCCGTACCGGATGGAGACGAGCTCGCCGTCGTCCTCCTGGTACTCGACCTCGATGTCGGAGATGGCCGTCAGACAGCGGGGGCACCAGTTGATGATGCGCTCGGCCCGGTAGATCAGCTCGTCGTCGTACAGCTTCTTGAAGATCGTCTGGACGGCCTTGGACAGGCCCTCGTCCATGGTGAAGCGCTCGCGCGACCACGCGACGCCGTCGCCGAGGCGCTTCATCTGCCCGGAGATCTGGCCACCGGACTCGTCCTTCCACTGCCAGACGCGCTCGACGAACGCCTCGCGGCCCAGGTCGTGACGGGACTTGCCCTCCTTGGCGAGCTCGCGCTCGACGACGTTCTGGGTCGCGATGCCGGCGTGGTCCATGCCGGGCTGCCACAGGGTCTCGTAACCCTGCATGCGCTTGCGGCGGGTGAGGGCGTCGATCAGCGTGTGCTCGAAGGCGTGCCCGAGGTGGAGCGATCCCGTGACGTTCGGCGGCGGGATGACGACGGTGTACGGCTCTTTGTCGCTCTTCTCGTCCGCCTCGAAGTAACCGCGTTCCACCCAGCGCTCGTACAGCTTCCCCTCTACCTCGGCCGGCGCGTACTGGGTCGGCAGTTCGGGGGCGGGGGCTGCTGGCTGCTGCGATGAGTTCTCGGTCACGGGCTCAGTTTACGGGCGTCACAGCCCCGTACCGAAACCGGATTCTTGGTAACGGTGAGGGCCCCGCCGCCCCGGGACGGCGGCGGTTCCGCCAGGATGTTCGCAACGCACAAGCATCTGGAGGGGAACCCAGTCCATGAGCTACAACCAGCCGGGCCCGTACGGCGGGCAGCAGCCCGGTCCTTACGGCCAGCAGCCGCCGCAAGGCCAGCCGAACCCGTACGGACAGCAGCCCCCGCAGGGCCAGCCCGGCTACGGATACCCCCAGCAGGCCCCGCCTCCGCAGGGTTACGGATACCCCCAGCAGGGCCAGCAGCAGCCCCCGTACGGTCAGCAGCCTCCGTACGGCCAGCCCCAGCAGCCGGGTCCCTACGGCCAGCAGCCCCCGTACCCCGGCGGCATGGTCCCGCCCCCGCCGGGCGCGCCGAAGAAGAAGACGGGCCTGATCGTGGGCGTGGTCGTCGTGGTGCTCGCGGTGATCGCGGGCGGCGCGTACTTCCTGACGTCGGGCGGGGGCAGCGGTGACGTCGCCGACGACGGCAAGCAGTACAAGCTGACGGCGCCGGAGACGATGCTGGGCGAGTACAAGAAGAACACCGCCAATGCCAGTGGCACGAGCGGCGGCCTGCCCGCCAAGGACGCGGCGGAGCTGGAAGCCGTGGGCATCGCCAATCCCCAGCAGGAGGGCGCCGCCTACAAGGTCGGAGAGGGACCGACCGCCAAGCAGCTGAACTTCAGCGGCGTCTGGGGCGAGATCAAGGACCCCGAAGCCGTGCTGGACGCGATGTTCGCGAAGCAGAAGGAGAGCCTCGACAAGAGCACGGGCCCGGGTATGAAGATCGAGCTCGTCGGCGAACCGGAGGCGGTCACTCCCGACGGGTTCGAGAACGGCGTGATGAAGTGCCGGATGATGAAGATGTCCGGCATGAGCGGCGCTTCGTCCTCGGGCGCCCCCTCCGCCATCACCATTCCGTCGTGCATCTGGGCCGACCACAGCACCCTGGGCACCGCGAGCCAGGCCGACCCGGCGTCCTTCCTCAGCGGTAAGGGCCAGACGATCGACGAGGCGGCCGCCACGGCGGCCAAGGTCCGCGACGAAGTGCGCGTCGAGATCAAGTAGTCGTCCCGCACCACGGGTACGAACGCGAAGGGGCGCCCGGCCAGTTCGACTGGCGGGGCGCCCCTTCGCGTACGGGCCCGGACCGCTACGCGGACTTCTCGTGGCGGCCGTCGTTCTTGATGATGCGCGGCTCGCGCGGGACCAGCGTCGGGTTCACGTTGTTGTGGACCACGTCCGCCGTGATGACGACCCGGGCCACGTCCTTGCGGGACGGGACCTCGTACATCACCGACATCAGGACCTCCTCCATGATGGCGCGCAAGCCCCGCGCGCCCGTCTGGCGGAGGATCGCCTGGTCCGCGATCGCCTCCAGCGCCTCGCGCTCGAACTCCAGCTCCACGCCGTCGAGTTCGAAGAGCCGCTCGTACTGCTTCACCAGCGCGTTGCGCGGCTCGACCAGGATCTGGAGGAGCGCCTCGCGGTCCAGGTTGTGGACCGAGGTCAGGACGGGGAGGCGGCCGATGAACTCGGGGATCATCCCGAACTTCACCAGGTCCTCCGGCATGACCTCCTGGAACTGGTCGCTCGCCTCGATCTCCCGCTTCGAGCGGATCGTCGCGCCGAAGCCGATGCCCTTGGCGCCCGCCCGCGACTCGATGATCTTCTCGAGGCCGGCGAACGCGCCGCCCACGATGAAGAGCACGTTCGTCGTGTCGATCTGGATGAACTCCTGGTGCGGGTGCTTGCGGCCGCCCTGCGGCGGGACCGAGGCCGTCGTGCCCTCAAGGATCTTGAGGAGGGCCTGCTGGACACCTTCACCCGATACGTCGCGCGTGATCGACGGGTTCTCGCTCTTCCGGGCGACCTTGTCGATCTCGTCGATGTAGATGATCCCGGTCTCGGCCTTCTTGACGTCGTAGTCGGCCGCCTGGATCAGCTTCAGCAGGATGTTCTCGACGTCCTCGCCGACATACCCGGCCTCCGTCAGCGCCGTCGCGTCGGCGATGGCGAACGGGACGTTGAGCATGCGCGCGAGGGTCTGCGCCAGCAGTGTCTTGCCGGAGCCCGTGGGGCCCAGCAGGAGGATGTTGGACTTGGCCAGTTCGATCGCGTCGTCACGGCCCGAGCCGGCGCCCGCGTTCTCACCCGCCTGTACGCGCTTGTAGTGGTTGTAGACCGCCACCGAGAGCGCCTTCTTGGCGGGCTCCTGACCGACTACGTACCCCTCGAGGAACTCGTAGATCTCCCGCGGCTTGGGGAGTTCCTCCCACCGCACCTCGGAGGTCTCTGCGAGCTCCTCCTCGATGATCTCGTTGCAGAGGTCGATGCACTCGTCGCAGATGTACACACCGGGTCCTGCGATGAGCTTCTTCACCTGCTTCTGGCTCTTGCCGCAGAACGAGCACTTGAGCAGGTCGCCGCCATCACCGATGCGTGCCACGAGGTGCTTCCCCTTCGCCTGGGAGACGCCACGTTCAGCGTCTCCTGGTGCCTCATATCCGACGGTACCTTGCCTGGCCCCCCGTTCGGGCCCCCCTTGGCACGGTTCACATCGACGTGCCCGGTGCCAAGGGGTCGGCTGCCACGCGTCAGGCGCCCACTGGCGCGTTCTTGCGGGTGGACACGATCTGGTCGATCAGACCGTACGCAAGAGAGTCCTCAGCGGTCAGGATCTTGTCGCGCTCGATGTCGTCGCGGATCTTCTCGATCGGCGTGGTGGAGTGCTTCGCGAGCATCTCCTCCAGCTGCGAGCGCATCCGCAGGATCTCCTGCGCCGCGATCTCCAGGTCGGAGAGCTGCTCACGGCCCGTCTGCGAGGACGGCTGGTGGATCAGCACCCGCGCGTTCGGCAGGGCCATGCGCTTGCCCGGCGTACCGGCGGCGAGCAGGACGGCGGCGGCGGAGGCCGCCTGGCCCATGCAGACCGTCTGGATGTCCGGCTTCACGAACTGCATCGTGTCGTAGATGGCCGTGAGGGCCGTGAACGAGCCGCCGGGGCTGTTGATGTAGATCGAGATGTCGCGGTCCGGGTCCATCGACTCCAGGCACAGCAGCTGCGCCATGACGTCGTTGGCGGAGGCGTCGTCGATCTGCACACCGAGGAAGATCACGCGCTCCTCGAAGAGCTTCGCGTACGGGTCGTACTCACGCACGCCCTGCGAGGTGCGCTCGACGAAGCGCGGCACGATGTAGCGGTTGTCCACCTGCGGGCCGGTGTAGAGGCCGCTCGCGGAGAATTCGTTCATGTGGGTATTCACCATCCTGGTGGCGTTCGGTGGGCTGGGGTGGCTCGGCTGCGGGGATCAGGCCCCGGTGCCGCCGCCGCCCGGAACGCCCGAGGCGGAGCTGATGATCTCGTCGATGAGGCCGTACTCCACGGCCTCTTCCGCCGAGTACCAGCGGTCGCGGTCACCGTCACGGATGATCGTCTCGACGGTCTGGCCGGAGTGCCGGGCGGTGATCTCCGCCATGCGCTTCTTCGTACGCAGCAGCTGCTCGGCCTGGATCTTGATGTCCGAGGCGGTGCCGCCGAGGCCGGCCGAGCCCTGGTGCATCAGGATGTCGGTGTTGGGAAGCGCGAAACGCTTGCCCGCGGTGCCACCGGTCAGCAGGAACTGGCCCATCGAGGCCGCGAGGCCCATGCCGATGGTCACCACGTCGTTCGGGATGTACTGCATGGTGTCGTAGACCGCCATGCCGGCCGTCACCGAGCCGCCGGGGCTGTTGATGTAGAGGTAGATGTCCTTGTCCGGATCGGCGGCAAGGAGGAGCAACTGCGCTGTGATCTTGTTGGCGATGTCATCGTCGACCTGCTGGCCGAGGAAGATGATCCGCTCGCCGAGCAGCCGGTTGTAGACCTGGTCGCCGAGGCCTCCACCGATGGACGGCTCACCCGCGGCGTACGGCATCAGATTCGTCACGTATACACCTGCTCGTCTCTGACGGCTTCGGCCGTCTCAGCGTCTTCGTACCGGAGAGCGGGGACTCCCCACTCTCCTCTTCATGGACCCTAACGCGCAGGTAGGACAACGCCATCCCGCTTCCCGAACTGTTCGCTGGGAGCGCAAGCTCCGGGCCGGCGCCCGCGTACGGCGACGGGCCCGGACGCGTGATGCGTCCGGGCCCGTCGTCGCAGATCAAGCAGATCGGATCGAGGCTCAGGCCTCGGTCGTCTTCTCCTCGGAGGGAGCCTCGGCGGCGTCGGCGGCCTCGGCGGCCTCCTCTTCCTCGTCCTCCAGCTCGACGGCCTCACCGTTGGTGTCGGTGACCTTGGCGGCCTCGACGACGACGGCGAGCGCCTTGCCGCGGGCGACCTCGCCGACGAGCATCGGCACCTGGCCACCCTCGACGACGGCCTGGGCGAACTGGTCGGGGCTCATGCCGGAGGACTGCGCGCGCCGCATGAGGTGCTCGGCGAGCTCCTCCTGGTTGACGTTCAGCTTCTCCTTGTTGACGAGCTCGTCGAGGACGAACTGCGTCTTGATGCCCTTGACCGCCTGCTCGCGCAGCTCGGCGTCGAACTCCTCGGCCGTCTTGCCCTGGATCTCGAGGTACTTCTCGATGTCCAGGCCCATCTGGCCGAGCTGGTGGTGCTCCAGGTTGTGCTTGCGGGTCTTGACCTCGTCCTCGAGGAGCTTCTCGGGGATCGGGACCTCGACCAGCTCCAGCAGCTTCTCCAGGACGCGCTCCTGGGCCTGCGTGGCCTGGTCGTACTGCTTCATGTTCTCGAGGCGCTTGCGGCTGTCGGCCTTGAGCTCGTCGAGGGTGTCGAACTCGCTCGCCATCTGCGCGAAGTCGTCGTCCAGCTCGGGCAGCTCACGGGCGGCGACCGCGGTGACCTTGACGGTGACCTCGGCCTCCTTGCCCTCGGCGCTGCCGCCCTTGAGCGAGGAGGTGAAGGTGGCCTCGCCACCGGCCTCCAGGCCGGTCACGGCCTCGTCGATGCCGTCGAGGAGCTCGCCGGAACCGATGGTGTACGAGACACCCTCGGCGACGCCGTCCTCCAGGACCTCGCCCTCGACCTTGGCCTGCAGGTCGATCGTGACGACGTCACCGTCGGCGGCGGGGCGCTCGACCGCGTTGGTGGAGGCGAAGCGCGTGCGCAGGTCCTCCACGGCCTTGTCGACGTCCTCGTCGTTGACCTCGACCGCGTCGACCTCGACCTCGATGCCGGAGTAGTCCGGGATCTCGATCGTCGGGCGGATGTCGACCTCGGCGGTGAAGGAGAGCAGCTCGCCGTCCTTCAGCTCGGTGATGTCGACCTCGGGCTGGCCGAGAACGTTCAGCTCACCCTCGTTGACAGCCTCGGTGTAGAACTTCGGAAGGGCGTCGTTGACGGCCTCCTCCAGCACAGCACCACGGCCGAACCGCTGGTCGATGACTCGGTTCGGGATCTTGCCCTTGCGGAAGCCCTTCACCGTGACCTGCTGGTTGATCTTCTTGTACGCCGCGTCGAGGCTGTCCTTGAGCTCCTCGAAGGGCACCTCGATGCTGAGCCGAACCCGGGTCGGGTTCAGGGTCTCCACGGCGCTCTTCACGGTTCGGTCTCCTTGGGGGCTGACTTCTGGGGTTCTGCTGGGCCGCGCGGGAGGCGGCTTCGCCGTTTCGAGCCCGGCACATCAGACACACGGGCACGAGTTTGCATAGTAACGGCAAGCAGGAAGACTCCCACAACGCGATCTTGTTCCGGTGATCGCGCGGGATCATGTCGGGTGATGGTCGGGGTGGCCGGATTCGAACCGACGACCTTCCGCTCCCAAAGCGGACGCGCTACCAAGCTGCGCCACACCCCGTCGGTGCGACACGTAGGGTACATGCCCGGGGACAGAACGGCGGCCGCTTTACGGGCGTCGTATCGGGTGTGCATCAAAGCCCGGGGACCCGCTACGATGCTCTTCGTGCCGCGGTCACGTGACCTGCGGCGCACTGTGCGGGCGTAGCTCAATGGTAGAGCCCTAGTCTTCCAAACTAGCTACGCGGGTTCGATTCCCGTCGCCCGCTCCACTGCTTCCGGCCCGGCTCGGTGATACGTCACCGAGCCGGGCCGGTGGCGTTTCCGGAGCCGCGCCGCCCGCCCGCCGCGACTCCTTCAGAAGCTGATCTGGTTGATGGTCTCCGCTATCGAGTTCAGGAAGCGGTTGATCGACGGCGCCATCCCGGTGGACGCGAGGAAGAAGCCGAAGAGCACGGCCACCACCGCCGGTCCCGCCTTGATCGACCCCCCGCGGATCAACACCACCAGGACGATCGCCAACAGAAGCACCACAGACAGTGAAATGGCCACAACTGATCACACCCTCGGTCGGTCCGCCTTGCCGGCCCGGGAGCGCACGGCCCAGCGCACTCCCGCAGGCACCATCGTGCCACCAACTCACCACTGGCGGCTGCCGGGTGACGCAACGTCGACGGCCGGCTCACGCTGCCGGGAGGTCCGGCGCACACCCCGGGGCGCGGGCGCCGCATATGCGCGACGCTGAATTGTTCTGCCCCCTGCGGGAGTTAATAGACGTGATCGTTTCGCCATCCACACATCATGTTCGCAGGAAATTCGAATTGGGTGAACGCCCACACAACAACGGTCGACAAAGGCGCAATGAACAGGACATATCGCCAGAGTCACCCGCTGGCGGTATGCACCATTTAATCAGGATGAGTTACCCCATGCGGGCGTGATGATGTGAGCCTCGCCATAAAAGGCGATCTTCATGTCGACTTCTCCGCGCACGGGGTAGACGGCGAATAGGAGTGAGCTGCGAACGAGGTTTTACGAAATCCATCGCGCGACGCTAGGGTGCCTCAGATGTTTCACGCTCCGCACGGATATCAGAGGGCCCCGCTCCCCCCGGCCCGGGAGCAGGAGCCCGAAACACCCCTTGCACGGACCGCCACCGCCACCCCCCGGTCCGGGGCCGGCGCAGTCCCCACGCCCGCCACCCCGGCCCGTGCCGCCACCCCCGTCCCCACCCCGGGCGCCACTCCCGCCCCGAAGCACCGCGACGCGTTCTTCGACAACGCGAAGTACCTGGCGATCGTCTTCGTCGCGATGGCCCACATGTGGGAACCGGTGATGGACGGCAGTCGCGCCACGCGCGCGCTGTACATCGTCGTCTACAGCTTCCACATGCCGGCGTTCATCATCATCTCCGGCTACTTCTCGCGCGGCTTCGACATGAGCCGCAAGAAGATCCAGCGCCTGGTCACCGGTGTCGCCGTCCCGTACGTGATCTTCGAGACCGCCTACACGCTGTTCAAGCGGTGGGCGGACGATCCCGACCAGTCCATCAGCCTGCTCGACCCCTGGTACCTGACCTGGTTCCTGATCGCCCTGTTCGTCTGGCGGCTGACCACTCCGCTGTGGCAGTCGCTCCGCCACCCGCTGCCGGTCGCGCTCGCCATCGCCGTACTCGCCTCCGTGACGCCCAACATCGGTGACGACCTCAACCTCCAGCGCGTGCTGCAGTTCCTGCCGTACTTCGTGCTGGGTCTGCTGCTGAAGCCGGAGCACTTCCGGATGGTGCGCAGGCGCGAGGTGCGGCTGCTGGCCCTGCCCGTCGTGCTGGCCACGGTCGTCTTCGCGTACTGGGCCGCCCCCCGCCTCGGGCTCGGGTGGTTCTACCACAGCAGCGCCGCACAGCAGATCGGCGCTCCGTGGTGGGCCGGGGTCGTCATGACCTTCGCGCTCTTCGGCTGCTCGCTCGTCCTGACGGCCTGCTTCCTGGCCTGGGTCCCGGGCCGCACGATGTGGTTCACGGTGCTCGGCGCCGGCACGCTCGGCGGCTACCTGCTGCACGGCTTCCTGGTGAAGGGCGCCGGCTACGCGGACCTGTTCGAGACGTACCCCTGGCTGTCCACCCCGCTCGGCGAGATCTGCCTGACCGTCGCGATGGCGGTCGTGGTCACGCTGCTCTGCACGCCCTTCGTGCGGCGGCTGTTCCGCTGGGCGATGGAGCCGGAGATGAACTGGGCGTTCCGCCGCGACCCGGTGGAGAACGCCCGGCAGCGGGAGCGCCGCCCCGCCGCCAAGGTGTCCTCCTAGCGGGCGGTCCCGGGCCCCGGTTCCAGTCCCAGGAGACGGTGTACCTCCGCGTATTTGAGCGTGAGACGGACCCTGGTCGCCTCGTCGAGCACGGCGAGACGGCCGGGGTCCGCGTTGTGTGCGAGGTCCGCCTCCTTGACGAGGCGCGCGCCGGGCGTGGCGAGGATTCGCCGGGTGTACGCGGCGAGCTCCTCCCCCGGGCGCTTGGTCAGGGCGAGCACCATGTCCTTGGTGGCCTGCGGCAGTTCGGCCCCGGCCAGCCACTGCGCGGACAGCGCGTCGTCCTCCACGGCGTCGTGCAGCCAGGCGGCGGCGATCTGCTCCTCGGAGCCGCCGCGCGCGCGGACGCCCTCGGCGACGGCGGCGAGGTGCTCGGCGTACGGCCGGCCCGCCTTGTCGGTCTGCCCGGCGTGCGCGGCCCGGGCGACGGCCTCGACCTGGGTGAGCGTCAGATACGGCATGGTCCGACTGTACGGACTCCCGCCGTGTGCGCGTACGGGGCCCGGTGGCGGGGCGGCGGCCGGAAGACCTGCGAGGTGTGCTGCTCGCCGTGCTGGGACCTCTGGCGGCGGGCCGGTCGCACTGGCAGGGTCCTGCCGGGCGGGCGGCGCGGCGGCAGCGGCGGACCGGCGCGCGAACGCGAACTGGTGGGCTGACGGGCGGTCCGCACTGCCCGGATTACGCGTCCTGGGTTACGCGTCGTGGGTTACGCGTCGTGGCAGATCAACAGGAGCGCCCGGTCGTCGTTGACGTCCTTCGCCACCGCTTCGATCAGGTGCCAAGCCGCGCCCTGGAAGCCGCAGGACACATAGCGGTCGGCCTCGCCCGTCAGGCGGTCGATGCCTTCCGCGATGTCCCGGCCGGATGCCTCGACCAGGCCGTCCGTGAACAGCATCAGGACGTCGCCGGGCGCCAGCGAGCCCTTGCAGGCGTCGAACTGGGCGCCGTCGTACACGCCGAGCAGCGGGCCCTCGCCGGACTTCTCCTCCCAGCGGCCGCTTCCCGCGTGCAGCTGGAGCGCGGGGAGGTGGCCCGCCGACAGGAGTTCGTAGTCGCCGGACTCCAGGTCCAGCACCAGGTGGATGGAGGTCGCGAAGCCCTCCTCCCAGTCCTGGCGCAGCAGGTAGCCGTTGGCGGCGGGCAGGAAGCCGTGCGGCGGGAGCGATCCCAGCAGCCCGCCGAACGCCCCGGACAGGAGCAGCGCGCGCGAGGCGGCGTCCATGCCCTTGCCGGACACGTCGGTGAGGACGACCTCCAGGGTGCGCCCGCCGTTCGTGCGGGCCGCGACCACGAAGTCGCCCGAGAAGGACTGTCCGCCCGCCGGGCGCAGCGCCATCTCGCTGTGCCAGTTCTTCGGCAGGCGGGGCAGCGCGCTCTGCACCCGGATGCGTTCGCGCAGGTCGAAGAGCATCGTGCCGCCGCGTCGCCACGGGACGCCGACCCTGGCCCGGAACTGGGCGATGATCAGGCCGAAGAAGCCGCAGGCGGCGACCGTGAGGACGGTGCCGGGCGTGACCGTGCCCGGGCCCTGCGTATAGGGGCCCAGCACGACCGACTCGACGATCAGCCCGGTCGCGGCGGCGGCGTACAGGCCGAGCAGGCTCGCCGGGCGCAGCAGCAGTCCGCCGGCCACGATCGGCAGGACCAGCAGGGCCGGCGCGCACCAGGCCGGCGACGCGATCGTGCCGGTGACGATGGCCGGGACGGTCAGCAGCAGGCCCGCCAGGGCGATCCAGTCCGAGCCGTCGCCCCTGAAGTAGTCGACGCCGGATTTACGCAGCGCGATCCGGGCCCGGTGCGCGCTCTTGCGCGTCCGTGCCGAGAACGATTCGGTTCCTGCTCCACCTGCCATTGCGGTGGACCCTATCCATCCCTGCCGCTGCTCCGCAGGGGGACCCCTGTGACATTGTGTTCGAAATTGGGTCGCTCGAATGCCGGGGGCCTGGTAGGCATGGCATATGACCACCGAATTACGCGTGTTGCGTGCGAGTGAGTGGGACGACTGGTTCGAGGCGGTCGAACTCGCCTTCGGGGGCCTGCCCGAGAGCGCGGAGGAGCGGGAGTTCGACCGCGCGATCACCGAGCCGGCCCGGAGTCTGGGCGTCTGGGACGAGGACCAGTGCGTCGGCACGGCCACCGCGTTCCCCTTCCGGCTGTCCGTTCCCGGCGGCGCCGTCGTGCCGGCCGCCGGAGTGAGCCTGGTGAGCGTCGCCACGACGCACCGGCGGCGCGGGATCCTCACCGGGATGATGCGGCGCCAGCTCCACGACGTACGGGAATGGGGCGAGCCGCTCGCCCTGCTCACCGCCTCGGAGCCCGCGATCTACGGCCGCTTCGGATACGGCGCGGCCACCCAGCAGTTGTCGGCGGAGATCGACACGGCCCGGGTCCGGCTGGAGGCGCCGGCGGGGACGGACGGCGTACGGCTGCGGTTCGCGAAGCCGGCGGCCGCGCGGGACGCCTGCGAGACGGTGTACGCGCGGAACGTGCCGGCCCGGCCCGGAATGCTCGCCCGCCGGCCGTACTGGGACCGGATGCCGCTGCTGGACCCGGAGAGCGACCGCGAGGGCGCTTCGCCGCTGCGGTGCGTGCTGGCCGAGCGGGGCGGGGACGTCGTGGGGTACGCCCGGTTCAGTTTCAAGCCCGCCGGGTCCGACGGCACGGTCGTCCTGCGCGACCTGGAGGCGCTCGACCCGGCGGCGTACGCGGCGCTGTGGCGCTTTCTCTTCGACATCGACCTGACGTCGAAGATCCGGGTGCGCAACCGTCCGCTGGACGACGCCTGGCAGCACCTCGTCTCCGACATCCGCCGGTGCGACGTACGGCTGCGCGACGCGCTCTACGTGCGGCTGGTGGGGCTGGGGGAAGCGCTGGAGGCCCGTGCTTATCTGGCGCCGGTGGATGTCGTTTTCGAGGTGTCCGACCCGTTCTGCCCCTGGAACGAGGGGAGTTGGCGGCTCACCGGTGACGCGAAGGGGGGTGCGGCGTGCAAGCGGACGGACGAGGCGGCGGATCTGGCGCTGTCCGTGCGGGAGCTGGGCGCGGCGTATCTCGGCGGCGTCAGCCTGGCCTCCCTGGCGGCGGCGGGCCGGGTACGGGAACTGCGGCCGGGGGCGCTGGCGGAGGCGTCGGTGGCGTTCGGGTCCACGACCGTGCCGTGGCTTTCGCACGCGTTCTGACCGGCCGGCGCGCGGGCCCCGGGGGCGGCTGGGGCCCGGCTCGGACCGGCGCTGCCCCGCATGTCCGGCACCCACCCCGCAGCCGCTGCGGCGGTGCGGTGCGAGGACGCGGGTCAGCCCTGGCGGTTCTGGCAGGTCGTGCACCAGAAGAGGTTGCGGGCGGCGAGACCGGCGGTGCGGATCTCGCCGCCACAGATGTGGCAGGGCATGTTCGCCCGGCGGTACACGTAGACCTCGCCGCCGTGGTCGTCGACGCGCGGCGGGCGGCCCATCGCTTCGGGCATGTGCTCGGGGCGGACCGTGTCGATCCTGTTGTTGCGTACGCCCTCGCGCATGAGCACGGCCAGGTCGGCCCAGATCGCGTCCCACTCGCGGCGGGTGAGGTCCTTGCCCGCGCGGTACGGGTCGATGCCGTGCCGGAAGAGCACTTCGGCGCGGTAGACGTTGCCCACGCCCGCGACGACCTTCTGGTCCATGAGCAGCGCCGCGATCGTGGTGCGGCTGCGGGAGATCCGCTGCCAGGCCTTGTCGGGGGCGGCGTCGGGACGCAGCGGGTCCGGGCCCAGGCGGTCGTGTATCGCCTGCTTCTCGGCGTCGGTGATCAGGGCGCAGGTGGTGGGGCCGCGGAGGTCGGCATAGTGGTCGTCGTTGACGAGGCGCAGGCGGACGGTGTCCGTGGGCGGCGGGGCGGGGGTCGCGCCGAAGCCGAGCTTGCCGAAGAGGCCGAGGTGGATGTGGACCCAGCCGGTGTCCTCGAAGCCGAGGAAGAGGTGCTTGCCGTGGGCGTCGGCGGCGTCCAGTGGGGCGCCGTCCAGGAGGGCGGCGCTGTCCGCGAACTTGCCCTGGGGGCTGGTGACGCGTAGCCGGGTGCCCAGGAAGCGGGCGCGGTGGTCGTCCGCCAGGCGGTGGATGGTGTGCCCCTCGGGCATGGCTGCGGTCTCCTGCGGGTCCTGCGGCGGGCTCGGGGCGCGGCGGGCTCGGGGCTGCGGGGTCGGCACCGCGCCGGGGCGTCTCCTCCCGGCAACCCGAGTGTGCGGGGCGGCGTCGCTCGACCCCGGGGGGCGGCGGAAACGGGGGCAGCTGCGACCCGCACCGGGGCGCTGGGACCTGGTGCGGGGCCGGTCTGCGGGCTTACGGCTGCTGCGGGTGGTGGGCCGGGATCGGGGGGAGGTCGCCCGTCTCCTCGTACGCCGCCAGCATGTCGATGCGGCGCTGGTGGCGCTCCTCGTTGGAGTACGGAGTCGCGAGGAAGATCTCCACGAACTTCGTGGCCTCCTCCTGCGTGTGCATCCGGCCGCCGATCGAGATCACGTTGGCGTCGTTGTGCTCACGGCCGAGCGCGGCGGTCTGCTCGCTCCAGGCCAGTGCGGCGCGTACGCCCTTGACCTTGTTCGCGGCGATCTGCTCACCGTTGCCGGAGCCGCCGATCACGATGCCCAGGCTCCGGGGGTCCGCGGCGGTCTTCTCCGCGGCACGCAGGCAGAACGGCGGGTAGTCGTCCACGGCGTCGTAGATGTGGGGGCCGCAGTCGACGGGCTCGTGGCCGTGGGCCTTCAGCCACTCGACGAGGTGGTTCTTGAGTTCGTATCCGGCATGGTCGGAACCGAGGTACACGCGCATGGGACGAGTGTGGCACGGGTGCGGCGGGGTAGCCGTCGCCGGGGTGGAGGCAGGGGGGTGACCAGGGGGCGGATGGGGTGCTGCTGCGGATTTCGTACAACGATCCGGAATCGGGTCTTCCGTCCCGCGTCACTTCCGGTTTGAATGCGGGGGCTCGTAACCCGAGTGCCCCAAGAAGCTAAGGATTGTGCATGAGCGCGCAGCCGACCCTTGCGAAGGCAGGCGGAAACCCGGTACAGCCAGGGAATCCGCAGCCTTCCGACGGTCTCCAGGCCGGTCTCAAGAACCGCCATCTGTCCATGATCGCCATTGGCGGCGTCATCGGCGCCGGTCTCTTCGTGGGATCGAGCGGCGGTATCGCCGCCGCCGGCCCGGCGATCCTTCTGTCGTACACACTCGTCGGCGCCCTGGTCGTCTTCGTCATGCGGATGCTCGGCGAGATGGCCGCCGCGAACCCGACGTCCGGCTCCTTCTCCGCGTACGCGGACCGCGCACTCGGGCGCTGGGCCGGTTTCTCCATCGGCTGGCTCTACTGGTTCTTCTGGGTCGTGGTGCTGGCGGTCGAGGCGACCGCGGGCGCGAAGATCCTCGAAGGCTGGATACCGGCCGTGCCGCAGTGGGGCTGGGCCCTGATCGTGATGGTCGTGCTGACCGCCACCAACCTGGTCTCCGTCTCGTCCTACGGTGAGTTCGAGTTCTGGTTCGCCGGGATCAAGGTCGTGGCGATCGGCGGCTTCGTCGTCATCGGTCTGCTGGCCGTCTTCGGCGTACTGCCGGGGTCCGACAACCCGGGCACCGGGTTCGCGCACCTGACGGACAGCGGCGGGTTCTTCCCGCACGGCCCCGGCGCGATCCTGACCGGTGTGCTGATGGTCGTCTTCTCGTTCATGGGCAGCGAGATCGTCACGCTCGCGGCCGGTGAGTCCTCGGACCCGCAGCGCGCCGTGACCAAGGCCACGAACAGCGTCATCTGGCGCATCGGCGTCTTCTACCTCGGTTCGATCTTCGTGGTGCTGACGCTGCTGCCGTGGAACGACAAGTCGATCGTCAAGGACGGGTCGTACGTCGCCGCCCTCAACTCGATCGGGATTCCGCACGCCGGTCAGATCATGAACGTCATCGTGCTGACGGCTGTGCTGTCGTGCCTGAACTCCGGGCTCTACACCGCCTCGCGCATGGCGTTCTCGCTCGGACAGCGCGGCGACGCGCCGAAGTCGTTCGCGGTCACGAACAAGCAGGGTGTACCCACGGCGGCGATCCTGTCGTCGGTCGCCTTCGGCTTCGTGGCGGTCTTCTTCAACTACAAGTGGCCCGACACGGTGTTCGCGTTCCTGCTGAACTCCTCGGGCGCGGTGGCGCTGTTCGTGTGGCTGGTCATCTGCTTCACGCAGCTGCGCATGCGCGGCATCATCCTGCGCGAGGCGCCGGAGAAGCTGATCGTGAAGATGTGGCTCTTCCCGTACCTGACATGGGCGACCGCCGCGATGATCACGTTCGTCATCGTCTACATGGCGTTCGACGACGCGGCGCGGGAGCAGGTGCTGCTGTCGCTGCTGGTGGCGGCCGTCGTCGTCGGCATCGCGTTCATACGCGAGAAGCTGCGGCGCGACCGCGAGAAGGCGGAGCAGTCGGCCTAGTCCCGACCGCCGGACACACGGAAGGGCCCGCGCCTCAGGTACGAGGTGCGGGCCCTTCCGTGTCGGCGGGCGCTCAGGCGCGGTCGCCCATCAGCTTCCACGCGGTGGGCAGCGCGCCCATCGCCAGCGCCGCCTTCAGCGCGTCGCCGATGAGGAACGGCACCAGGCCGGCGGCCACCGCCGCGCCGAGCGACATGCCGGTGGACAGGGCGAGGTACGGGACGCCGACGGCGTAGATGACCGCCGAACCCAGGACCATCGTGCCCGCGGTGCGCAGCACCGAGCGGTCGCCGCCGCGGCGGGCCAGCGCGCCGACCACGGTGGCGGCCAGCAGCATGCCGAGTACGTAGCCGAAGGACGCGCCGCCCGCACCCGAGGTGCCGCCCGCGAACCACGGCACACCGGCCATGCCGACCAGCGCGTACAGCGCCAGGGAGAGGAAGCCGCGGCGGGCGCCGACGGCGGTGCCGACGAGCAGCGCCGCGAAGGTCTGGCCGGTGACGGGGACCGGGGAGCCCGGGACGGGGACCGCGATCTGGGCGGCGATGCCGGTGAGCGCGGCGCCGCCGAGCACCAGGGCCGCGTCGCGGGCGAGCGCCCGGGTGGCGGTGGTGGACGGCAGCAGGTCGGCGAGGACCGCTCCGGAGCGGGCGGGGGCGGCGGCAGTGCTCATCGGAACTCCGGGGTGGGAGGGGGGTGGGGAGAAAGGACCTCGTGACCGTAGCCCAGGAGTTAACGAGCGATCACCATCAGTCGCCGACAAAGGCGATGTTGATCCGGTGGTGGGGTTCGCACAAAGAGGCGTGTGTAATCGTCGGATGGCGTGATGCTCGTCACTGAGGTGGGAGGCGCGGGGGCCCATTTTGCGCCAAGAGGGCGGGCTCGGCGAGACTGTAGGTTCTTGCCAAATGACCCCTTAGAGCTGCGAGCGACATGCACGACGACCAGGCCGAGCCGCTGGCCCACGGGCTCAAGCAGCGCCACTTGACCATGCTCGGCCTCGGCGGGGTGATCGGCGCCGGGTTGTTCGTGGGCTCGGGCGCCGGGATCGCGGTCGCCGGCCCCGGCATCGTCGTCTCGTATCTGATCGCGGGCACCCTCGCGATGCTCGTGATGCGGATGCTCGGCGAGATGTCGGCGGCGATGCCCGCTTCCGGGTCGTTCTCGGTGCACGCCGAACGGGCGCTGGGCCGCTGGGCCGGGTTCAGCGTGGGGTGGCTGTACTGGTTCCTGCTGGTCGTGGTGCTGGCGGTGGAGGCGACGGCGGCGGCGCAGATCGCGCACGGGTGGCTGCCGGCTGTCGCTCAGTGGGCCTGGGTGCTGATCTTCATGGTCGTGTTCACCTGCGCGAACCTGGCGGCCGTGAAGAACTTCGGCGAGTTCGAGTTCTGGTTCGCCGCGCTCAAGGTCGGCGCGATCGTGCTGTTCCTCGGGCTCGGGCTGCTCGCCGTGTTCGGGGTGCTGCCGGACACCGAGGCGGTCGGGTTCACGAACCTGACCGGGCTGGGCGGGTTCCTGCCGAACGGGTGGGAAGGAGTCGTCTCCGGTGTCCTGACCGTGGTGTTCGCCTTCGGTGGCCTGGAGGTCGTCACGATCGCCGCCGCCGAGACCGAGAACCCGGCGCGCAACGTCGCCCGCGCGGTGCGCGCCGCCGTGTGGCGCATCCTCTTCTTCTATGTCGGGTCGATGCTGGTCATCGTCACCGTGCTGCCCTGGACCGCGCAGAAGGCAGGGCTCAGCCCGTACGTCACCGTGCTCGACGCGATCGGCGTCCCGGCCGCCGGGCAGATCATGAACATCGTGGTGTTCGTCGCCCTGCTGTCCGCGCTCAACGCGAACCTGTACGGGTCCTCCCGGATGGTGTTCTCGCTCGCCGAGCGCGGTGAGGCGCCCAAGGGGCTGCTGAAGGTGTCGGGCGGCGGGGTGCCGCGGCGGGCCGTGCTGGCCTCGGTGGCCTTCGGGTTCGTGTCCGTACTGCTGAACCTGTTGTGGCCGGAAACCGTCTTCCTCTACATGCTCAACGCGGTGGGCGCGGTCCTGCTGTTCGTCTGGGGGCTGATCGCCGCCTCGCAGCTGCGGCTGCGCAGGCGCATCGAGCGGGAGGCTCCGCAGACCCTGACGCTGCGGATGTGGGGCTTTCCCTGGCTGACGTGGGTGACGCTGGCCGGGCTCGGCGGCGTACTGCTGCTCATGCTGACCGACGACGCCGCACGGCCGCAGCTGCTGTGGTCCGCCGGGGCGACGGGGGCGGTGCTCATGGTGGCGCTGGTGAGGGAAGTGCGTGCGCGGCGTGCGTGAGCGTTCACAAGGTGTGAGCGTGGTGTCCGTATAGCGGTCAAGTGTTCCCTGTGAGCGGTGCCCGTACTCAGACTGTGGCGTCTGTTCCCCCGGTCTCAGCTACTGAACAGGGCACCCCCATGTCTCGGACTCCCGCGCCGGCGCCTGTCGAGGACGCCGCCGCCGACGGTGTCGACAACAAGGTCGACTCGCCGCTCACCCACGGACTCAAGCAGCGCCACCTGTCGATGATCGCCCTCGGCGGCGTCATCGGCGCGGGGCTGTTCGTCGGATCGGGCGCGGGCATCGCCGCGGCCGGGCCGTCGATCGTCGTCGCGTACGCGATCTCCGGACTGCTGGTCATGCTCGTGATGCGCATGCTCGGTGAGATGTCGGCCGCGAACCCGGCGTCCGGGTCCTTCTCCGTGCACGCGGAGCGCGCGATCGGCCCGTGGGCGGGCTTCACGGCGGGCTGGGCGTTCTGGTTCCTGCTCTGCGTAGCGGTCGGCCTCGAGGGCATCGGCGCCGCGAAGATCATGGTGGGCTGGTTCCCGGACTCCCCCGAGTGGGCGTGGGTCGCCCTCTTCATGCTGGTGTTCTGCGGGACGAACCTGGCGGCCGTGAAGAACTTCGGCGAGTTCGAGTTCTGGTTCGCCGCGCTCAAGGTCGGCGCGATCACCGTCTTCCTCGGCATCGGCGCCCTGGCGATCCTGGGCGTCCTGCCCGGCTCGGACACGCCTTCGCCCGGCGCCCACAACCTCACGGGCCTCGGCGGTTTCCTGCCGAACGGCTCCGAGGGGCTCATCGTCGGCCTGCTGGCCTCGGTGTTCGCGTACGGCGGCCTGGAGACGGTCACCATCGCCGCGGCGGAGTCGGAGCGTCCGGTCGAGGGCGTCGCGAAGGCCGTGCGCACGGCGATGTGGCGCATCGCGATCTTCTACATCGGCTCGATGGCCGTCATCGTCACGCTCGTGCCCTGGAACGACAAGGCGGTCGTCACGGACGGGCCGTACGTCGCGACCCTGAACCACCTCGGCATCCCCGCCGCCGGTCAGATCATGAACGTGGTCGTGCTGATCGCGCTGCTCTCGGCGATGAACGCCAACGTGTACGGCGCCTCCCGCATGGCCTGTTCGCTCGTCTCCCGCCGTCAGGGCCCGAAGGCGCTGGGCGCGGTGTTCGGCGGTGTTCCGCGCGTCGCGGTGCTGGTGTCGTCCGTCTTCGGCTTCGTGTGCGTGCTGCTCAGCTACTGGCGGCCGAACGACATCTTCCAGTGGCTGCTCAACATGATCGGCGCGCTGATCCTGGTCGTCTGGATCTTCATCGCCGTCTCGCAGCTGCTGCTGCGCCGGCGGACCGAGCGCGAGGCGCCGGAGAAGCTCGTCGTGAAGATGTGGTTCTACCCGGTGCTGACGTGGGTGGCGCTCGCGGGCATGGCGGCGGTGTTCGTCCTCATGGCCCGGGAGGAGGAGACGCGGATGCAGCTGTACTGGAGCGGTGGTCTGACGCTGTTCCTCGCGGTGGCCGGCTTCATTCTCCAGACGGTACGCACGCCCATGGCGGAGCCGGGTTCGGTGGCGGGGGCCGCCGGCGCGCGGCCCGCGGCCGACGCCGGGCCCGTGGCCGGCGAGAAGCTTGACGCCGAGCCCGCCGGGGACGACGGCGCGGCCAAGGACGACTGAGGCGTTCGCCCGTACGCGACGCGGACCCCCCGGCCCTCACGGCCGGGGGGTCCGCGTCGTCCGGTCACGTTCCCAGCCGCGACAACGCGTGGGCCGCCACCGCCTCCGGCAGCCAGCCGCGCTGCCGCAGGGCGCCGACCAGGCGGGCGTACGGGTCCGCGAACGCCGCCGTGCGGGACGGGTCGGGTTCGAGGACGTGGCGGACGCGGACCATGGAATGCGCCGCCCCCGCCAGGTCGGCAGCCGCCCCCGCCCCGCAGGCCGCCAGTACCGCCATGCCCAGGGCCGGTTCGGTCTGCTCCGGGACGCGGGCCGGGCGGCCCAGGACGTCGGTGCGCAGGCGGTTCCAGTACGCGCTGCGCGCCGCGCCGCCGGTGAACGTGAGGGGGCCCTCGACCGGTGCGCCCAGGTAGTGGAGGTAGTCGAGGCACAGGCGTTCCGTGTAGGCGACGCCCTGGAGCAGCGCCGCCCACCGGTCGCCCTGCGACGTACCGCCGCCGAGCACGAACGCGGTGGCGTCCGGGGCGCGGAACGGGAAGCGCTCGCCCCGCGAGGTGAGCGGGTACGCGAGGGCCACCGACGGCTCGTGGCGGGCGGCCAGGCGGTCGAGGCGGGCCGGGTCGGCGCCGGGGAAGGCGGCGGTCAGGGCTCCCGCGCCGACGCTCGACGCACCGCCGGGCAGCCAGTTGCCGTCCGGGGAGCGGTGGTTGTAGACGATGCCGGCGGGGTCGCGGACGGGCTCGGGGGCCACGCCCTTGAGGACGAGAGTCGTGCCGAGTACGGAGTTCCAGGCGCCGACGCGCAGCGCGCCCGAGGCGATCTGGGCGGCGCAGCCGTCGGTCGTCCCGGCGACGACCAGGGTTCCGGCGGGGATGCCGGTCTCCCCCGACGCCTCCGCCGTGACCCTGCCGAGGGGGGTTCCGGGGCGTACGACGTCGGGGAAGAGGGCGGGGCCCAGGCCGAGGAGGGCGAGGGCTTCCTCCGGCCAGGTGTCGCGCTCCAGGTCGTAGCCCGACTTCAGGGCGTGGCTGGAGTCGGTGGGGACCGGCCCGCCGGTCAGCCGGGCGGTCACCGTGTCGGCCTGGTGGGCCAGCCGCACCGGACGGCCCGCACGTGCGCCGTGGCGGTGCCGGGCCAGCCACAGGGCCTTCGGCAGGCCCCAGCTCGGCGGTGTGCCCGCCTCGCCGGCCTCCGGTGCGGCCCGCCCGTCGTCGTACATCAGGCCGGGGGTGAGCGGACGGCCGTGCGCGTCGGTGAGCAGGACCGTGCCGGAGGTGGAGCACACGGCGAGCGCGTGGACACGGCGCGCGGGTACGTCGCCGAGCGCGGCCCGGGTCGCCGCGCAGACGGCGGTCCACCAGTCGCGGGGGTCCTGTTCGTGGCGCACGCCGGTGCGCCGGCCGGTCAGCGGGGCCGAGCCGCTGCCCAGCAGGTGTCCGCGGGTGGTCGCGGCCACCGCCCGGACGCTCTGCGTGCCGAGGTCGATGCCCAGCCATGCCGGGTCCTTGGCGGACTCGTGGGACGTGTCGGACCGCACGCGAACCTCCCGCGCGTATCGGCGCCGTGTGTGAAGTTCTCACTGTGCACCGAGATTTTCCGTTGCGCGAGGGATTGACGCTCAACTACCGCTGTTCCAAGCTCTGTTCACCAATCGACTGCACGTGGTGGCGGAGGTCGGGATGGACATGCGCGTACATGACCGGCGGCGGTTCCTCGCCCTCACGGCGGCCGCGTCCGCGACCCCGCTGCTCAGTGCCTGTGGCGCCGGTTTCGGCGGTGACGAGGGCGGCGGGAAGGGCGGGTCGGCGGCCGACGAGGTCACCGGCTCGTTCGACTGGAAGAAGGCCAAGGGCAGGACGGTCAAGGCGCTGCTGAACAAGCACCCGTACACGGACGCGCTGATCGCCGACCTCAAGTCCTTCACCGAGAAGACCGGCGTCAAGGTCGAGTACGACGTCTTCCCCGAGGACAACTACTTCGACAAGCTCACCGTCGACCTGTCCAGCGGCCGCGCCTCGTACGACGTCTTCATGCTCGGCGCCTACATGGTGTGGCAGTACGGGCCGCCCGGGTGGCTGGAGGACCTCGGCCCCTGGATGAGCAACTCCTCGGCGACCGGTGGTGAATGGGACCAGGGCGACTTCTTCCCGAATCTCCTCCAGGCCGACCAGTGGTCCCTCAAGGCCGGCGCCCCGCTCGGGCAGGGCGGGCAGTACGCGCTGCCGTGGGGCTGGGAGACGAACGTCGTCGCGTACAACACCGAGGTCTTCAGGAAGCTGGGGCTGAAGCCCGCCGAGACCTTCGACGAGCTGCGCGAGATATCCGGCGCCATCAAGCGCAGGGCGCCGGGAGCGGGCTTCGACGGGATGTACGGCGTGGCGGTGCGCGGGTCGCGGAGCTGGGCGACGATCCATCCCGGCTTCATGACGATGTACTCGCGGTACGGGCTGAAGGACTTCACGGTCGACGGCGGGAAGATCAAGCCCGCCATGAACACCCCGGAAGCCGTGGCCTTCACCCGGGACTGGGCGGAGATGGTCAAGAAGGGCGGGCCGCCGTCCTGGACGTCGTACACCTGGTACCAGTGCTCCAGCGACCTGGGCGCGAAGAAGGCCGGGATGCTGTTCGACGCCGATACGGCCGCTTACTTCCAGGCGGTGAAGGGCGCGTCGCCCGCCTCCGGGAAGATCGCCTTCCATCCCGGGCCGAAGGGGCCGGACGGGTCGCTCGCCACGAACATGTGGATCTGGTCGCTCGGCATGAACGCCAAGAGCAGGAACAAGCACGCGGCGTGGCTGTTCCTCCAGTGGGCGACCGGCAAGGAGCACCTGCGCAAGGCGGCCGTCGAGGGCAACCACATCGACCCCGTACGGAAGTCCGTCAGCCAGGACGCGGCGTACAAGGACAAGATGAAGGGGATCGAGGGCTTCATCGAGACCTTCGAGACGGTCGTCGACCAGACGAAGATCCAGTTCACGCCGCAGGAGCAGTTCTTCGACGCGACGACGAGCTGGGCGGCGTCCCTCCAGGAGATCTACGGCGGCAAGAACGCCACGTCGGTGCTGAACGGGCTGGCGAGCGACCTGGCCGCGAAGGTCGGGTGACGGCTCCGTGTCGTCGTCCCTCACCGAGACCGACCACGGGGCGGCCTCGCACGGGGGAAGCGGGCCGCCGGCGCGTGTCGTTCCGCGCTGGCGGCGCGGGCTGCGGCCGTACCTGCTGATCGTTCCGGCCCTGCTGCTGACCGGCGGGATCCTCTATCCCTTCGGGCTCGGGCTGTACTACACGGTCTTCGACTTCGCGGCGAGCAAGCCGCAGCCGGACATGGTCGGCCTGGCGAACTACCGGCGGATCTTCGGCGAGTCGTCCTTCTGGGACTCGGCATGGGTCACGGTGCTGTACGCGGTGGGGGCGGCGGCTTTCGAGACCGTGCTCGGGGTGGCCGTCGCGCTGCTGCTGCACCGCTCGACGCGGGTCGGGCGGGTGCTGGAGAAGATCCTCATCCTGCCGCTGATGATCGCCCCCGTGATCGCCGCGATCATGTGGAAGCTGATGCTCCAGCCGAGTGTCGGCGTCGTCAATTACCTGCTGAAACCTTTCGGTATGGGGGGCGTGCAGTGGACGGACACCCCCGCGGGCGCTCTGCTGTCGTCGATCGCGGTGGACGTGTGGGTCTACACGCCGTTCGTCGCCATCCTGGCCCTGGCGGGGCTGCGGTCGCTGCCCGCCTCGCCGTTCGAGGCCGCGGCGGTGGACGGGGCCGGGTGGTGGTTCACGTTCCGCAAACTGACGCTGCCGATGCTGTGGCCGTACGTCCTGGTCGCGGTGATCTTCCGGTTCATGGACTCGCTGAAGGTCTTCGACATCATCTACGCGCTGACCGAGGGCGGTCCCGGTGACTCGACCGTGGTGCTCCAGATCCGGGCGTACCTGGAGGCGATCCGCTTCCAGCGGTACTCGTTCGGGATCAGCTACATGATCGTGCTGTGGGCGGTGGTCTACCTGGTGACGATGGTGCTGGTGCGCTACCTGGGGAAGATCCAGAACCGGGCGGCGGAGGTGCCCAAGTGAAGCGCCGGCTGCTCGCGATCGCCGCCGACGGGGCGCTGATCCTGTACTTCGTCTTCGCGCTCTTTCCCATCGCCTGGATGATCATCCTGTCGCTGAAGCCGCCGAACGAGCTGTTCAGTACGTACTTCTCGTTCGCCCCGACGCTCGACTCGTACCGGACGGTCCTCGGGGCGGGCAGCGACGAGGGCGTGCCGTTCCCGCGGTTCTTCGTCAACAGCCTGGTGGTGTCGCTCGGGGCCGTGGGGCTGTCCCTGGTGATCGGGCTGCCCGCCGCCTACGCGGCCGCGCGGTGGCGGTTCCGGGGCTCGGAGAACCTGATGTTCACGCTGCTGTCCTTCCGGTTCGCCCCCGAACTGACCGTGATCATCCCACTGTTCGTGCTCTACCAGAAGCTCGGGCTCTTCGACACGTACGTCGGCATGATCTGGGTGCTCCAGCTCGTCACGCTGCCGCTGATCGTCTGGATCATGCGCTCGTACTTTTCCGACCTCTCCCCCGAGCTGGAGCAGGCCGCGCTGCTCGACGGCTACACGCGGAAACAGGCGTTCTTCAAGGTCGCGCTGCCGCTGGTCAAGCCGGGCATCGCGGCGGTGTCGCTGCTCGCGTTCATCTTCGCCTGGAACAACTTCGTCTTTCCGCTGATCCTCACCTCCTCCGAGGCGCAGACGGTGACGGTCGGAGCGCTGTCCTTCCTCGGCGGCGACCGCCCCAAGTACAACCTGACGGCCGCCGCCGCCCTGGTGTCGGTGATCCCGCCGCTGCTCCTCGCGCTCACCATCCAGCGGTACCTGGTGCGGGGACTGTCGTTCGGGGCGGTGAAGTCCTGATGCCCTCCGCGATCTCGCTGCGCGGCGTCCACAAGGCGTACGGCAGGAACACGGCGCTCGACGGTCTCGATCTCGACGTCGGGCAGGGCGAGTTCTTCTGCCTGCTCGGCCCGTCCGGCGCCGGCAAGACCACGACGCTCAAGACCGTCGCCGGGCTCGAACAGCCCGAGTCGGGGACGGTCTCGCTCGACGGCACCGACATGACGGGCGTCGAGCCGTACGACCGGGGCGTCGCGATGTGCTTCGAGTCGTACGCC
Source organism: Streptomyces chryseus (assembly GCF_014650755.1). Taxonomy (GTDB): domain Bacteria; phylum Actinomycetota; class Actinomycetes; order Streptomycetales; family Streptomycetaceae; genus Streptomyces; species Streptomyces chryseus. Next base: position 924,820 of record NZ_BMVO01000001.1, read on the forward strand.
CTCTACCCGCACCGCAGCGCGTACGACAACCTCGCCTCCCCGCTGCGCTCCCCCCGCTACAAGCTGCCCGCCGCCGAGGCGCGCGAGCGCGTCGGCGCCGTCGCCGACCTGCTCGGCATCGGCGCGCTCCTGGAGCGGCCGGTGGGCCGGCTGTCCAACGGGCAGCGCCAGCGCGTCGCCCTCGGCCGCGTCCTGGTGCGCCCGGCGCGCGCGTTCCTCCTCGACGAGCCGCTGTCCCACCTCGACGCGAAGCTGCGCCAGGCGATGCGCGCCGAGCTGAAGGCCATCGGGGCGGTCCGGCGCACCACGACCCTGTACGTCACACACGACTCGGTGGAGGCGCTGGCGCTCGGGGACCGCATCGGGGTCATCCGGGAGGGCCGGATCGTCCAGACGGGGACGCGCGAGGAGATCTGGCACCAGCCGTACGACACGTTCGTCGCCCGCTCCTTCGGCAGGCCGCGCATCAACCTGCTGCCGGGCACGATCACCCGTGACGGCGGATTCGTCTCCGCCGACCGCTTCTTCGAGATCCCGCGGATCACGCCGGCTCCGGGGCCCGCCCACAGCGTACGGCCGCCCGCCCCCGGGACCCGCGTCCAGATCGGGGTCCGGCCGCGCGATCTGTCGCTGGGGTCGTCCGTGCTCGGCCCCGGCGGCATCGAGCTCGTGGGCAGCGTCTACATCACCGAAGTCCTGGGCCGGGCCACGGAGGTCACCGTACGGCTCGGCGCGCAGCACCTGTCGCTGGTCGTGCCGCGCGCCGACGCCGCCGGGCTGCGGCCCGACGCACCGGTGCGGCTGTCCGTACGGCCGGAGAGCCTGCTGCTGTTCGAGGCGGACGACACCGAGGGGCCGGGCCGGCCGGGGCGCAGGGTCACCGGATGAGCGGCGACCAGCAGCGCGGACCCGCGCCCCGCCAGGCGGCCATCGCGGAACAGGTGCTCGCGGCGGGCTCGGCGACCGCCGCCGAACTGGCGGAGCGCTTCGACGTCAGCCTGATGACCATCCACCGCGACCTGGACGAGCTCGAACGCCAGGGCCTGGTACGGAAGTTCCGGGGCGGCGTCACCGCCCAGCCGTCCGGCGTCTTCGAGTCGAACGTGGCGTACCGGCTGAAGACGATGCGCGCGGAGAAGGCCGCCGTGGCCGACCGCGCGCTGCGGCTCATCGAGCCCGGCATGGCCGTGATGCTCGACGACTCGACGTCCACACTGGAGATCGCACGCCGGCTCGGCTCCCCGGGAGGTACGTCGACGGGCGGCTCGGGCGGGGCCTCGTCGATCACTCCGCTGACCGTCGTCACCAACTTCCTCGAAGCGCTGACGCTGCTGTCGAGCGAGCGGGGCCTGCACCTGATGGCGCTCGGCGGCGACTACGACCCGCTGCACTCCTCGTTCCTCGGCGTCTCCTGCGTGGAGGCGATCCAGCTCCTGCGGGTCGACATCTGCTTCACGTCGACGTCCGCCGTCTCCGGCGGCTTCGCCTACCACCAGGAGCAGCACATCGTCTCCGTCAAACGCGCCATGCTCGACTCCGCCGCGAAGAACGTGCTGCTGCTCGACCACTCCAAGCTCGGCCGCGTCGCCCTCCACCGGGTCGCCCCGCTCTCCCGCTTCGACCTGCTCCTGGTCGACGACGGGGCATCGGCGGAACTGCTGCGCGACCTCGACGAGCACAAGGTCCCGTACGAGGTGTGCCCGACGGCGACGGGGGGCCCGGACCATGACTGAGCTGGCGCTGCGCGCGCTGCGCAAGACCTACGCCGTGCGGGGCCGCCCGCCGGTGGAGGCGGTGCGGGGCATCGACCTGGAGCTGCGCTCCGGTGAACTGCTGGGCCTGCTCGGCCCGTCCGGCTGCGGCAAGTCCACCGCCCTGCGGATGATCGCGGGCCTGGAGGACGTGACCGGCGGGGACATCCTCGTCGGCGGCGCGTCAGTGGTGGCGGTCCCCGCCCGGCAGCGCAACATCGGGGTGGCCTTCGAGAACTACGCGCTCTACCCGCCGCTCACCGTCGCCGACAACCTCGGGTTCGGGCTCGCGGCGCGCGGCAGGCCACGCGAGGAGGTGGCGTCGCGCGTACGGGACATGGCCGAGCGCATCGGCCTCACGGGACTCCTCGACGCGAGGCCGGGCGGGCTCTCCAGCGGCCAGAAACAGCGGGTCGCGCTGGCGCGGGCGCTGATCCGCGAGCCGGACGTACTGCTGCTCGACGAGCCGCTCTCGCACCTCGACGCGGCGCAGCGCGACACCACGCGCCGGGAACTCAAGCGCATCCAGCAGGACTTGGGGCACACCACGATCCTGGTCACGCACGACCAGGAGGAGGCGCTGTCGCTCGCCGACCGCATCGCGGTGATGAAGGACGGCGTCATCCAGCAGCTCGGCACGCCGTACGAGATCTACGACAGCCCGGCGAACCTCTTCGTGGCCGACTTCGTCGGGGAGCCGGCGATCAACCTGCTGCCGGGGGCCGTCGAGGAGCGGGGGTGGGTCAGGCTCTCGGACACCGTGCGGCTGGCCGTCCAGGTGCGGCTCGCGGCGGGGCGGGAGGTGGTGCTGGGGATCAGGCCGGAGGATCTGCGGCTGGCCGGCGGGGAGGGGGCGGGGGCGTCGGGGGTGGTGGGGGCGGGCGAGGCGGCGGCGGGCCTGGAGGCGGCGCCGGCCGTCGCGGCCCGGGTCAGCGCCCATGAACCGCTCCTCGAAGCGGGGATCGCCACGCTCGCGCTCGAAGGAGTGGCCGAGCCCCTCGTCGTACAGACCGGACCCGAGGTACGCCTCGGCCGGGGCGACACCGTGCGGGTGAGCGCGGACCCGCGGCTCACCCATGTCTTCGACGCCGAGACAGGAGAGGCCCTGCGATGAGAATCCTGGCAGCCGGTGACCATTTCGTCCTCAACTCGCTGATCGGTGAGGCGTTGGAGGCCGCCGTCACCGCGTCCCCCTTCGAACTCACCGAGCTCACCCTGCCCTGGCCGCTGGAGCCCTTCACGAAAGTGGGCGAGGTGGACGAGGCCGCCGACCGCGAGGACGCCCTCATCGAGGCGCTGCGGGGCGTCGAGGTGTGCGTCACGCAGATGGCGCCGTTCACCGAGCGGGTCCTGGACGCCTCCCCCGCACTGCGGCTGATCGTCGTGTGCCGGGGCGGGCCGGTCAACGTCAACGTGGAGGCGGCTCGGGCGCGCGGCGTGCGGGTGTGCTTCGCGCCGGGCCGCAACGCCGCCGCGACCGCCGAGTTCACCGTCGGGATGATGCTGTCCGCGATGCGCCGGATCCCGCAGGCCCACGACGCGCTGGCGCGGCGGGGGGTGTGGGACGCCTCCTACTTCACGTACGAGCGGTGCGGGCCGGAGCTGGAGGACACGCGGGTCGGCCTGGTCGGTTACGGCGCGGTCGGCAGCCGGGTCGCGCGCGTGCTGTGCGCGTTCGGCGCGGAGGTGGAGGTGTACGACCCGTACGTACGCGGTGATGTGCACGGCGTACGGGTCGCCTCGCTCGACACCCTGCTGTCCCGGTCCCGGGTCGTCACCCTGCACGCGCGCCTCACCGACGAGACACGAGGGTTGATCGGCGCCCGGGAACTGGGGCTCCTGCCGCACGGCTCCGTACTGGTCAATGTGGCGCGGGGGCCGCTCGTCGACACGGACGCGCTGTGCGACGCGCTGGCGAGCGGGCGGCTGGCGGCGGCCGCGCTGGACACGTACGAGCAGGAGCCGCTGCCGGCCGACGCGCGGCTGCGGGGCCTGCCGGGGGTCGTGCTGACGCCGCATCTGGGCGGGGCGAGCCGTCAGGTGGCCGAGAAGGCGGCGCGGATCGCGGCGGCGGAGGTGGCCCGGTACGCGGGCGGGGCGGCGTTGGCGCACTGCCTGACGTGACCGGGTGAGGTTTCGGGCCGGGCTGTGTGGCGTGTCGCGGTGTGCGGTGGTGCGGTGTGGTGTAGCGGTGTGGTGCGGTCGTTCGGAAGGGGCGTCCAGATGTACGTCGGGATCGATGTGGGCACGTCGATGGTGAAGGCCGCCGTCTTCGACGCGTCGGGGCGGCAGGTCGCGGTCGAGTCCCGCCCCGTCGCGCTCGACATCCGCGACGGCTTCGTCGAGCAGGACATGGACGAGGTGTACGCCGCCGTGGTGGAGGTCCTCGCCACGCTCACGTCGGGGCTCACCGGTCCCGTCGAGTTCGCCGGGCTCACGGGCCAGGGCGACGGGGTGTGGCTGGTGGACGCGCAGGGCCGTGCGGTGCGTCCCGCGATCTCCTGGATGGACGGCAGGGCGCACGAACTGCTCGACGCCTGGATGGCGTCGGACGTCTTCCGGTCGGTGTTCCGGCGTACGGGCAGCGCGATGTTCCCGGGCTGCCCGGGGCCCGTGCTGGCCTGGCTCGACCGGCACGAGCCGAAGGCGCTCGACGCGGCCGCCACCGCCCTGTACTGCAAGGACATGGTCTTCCAGCGCCTTACCGGGGTCCGGGCGACGGACGTCTCGGACGCGTCCATGCCGTTCCTCGACCCCCGGACGCGGGCGTACGACGACGAGACCCTGGAGCGGCTGGGCCTGGGCCACCGGCGCGGTCTGCTGGCGCCGGTCGCCGACCCGGTCGCCGTCGGCGAGACGCGCGGCCCCGGCCTGCCGCCCGGTACGCGGATCGCGGACGGCCCGTACGACCTGCCGGCCTGCGCGCTCGGCGCGGGGGTGACACGGCCGGGGGACGGTCTGCTGATCATCGGTACCTGCCTGGCGTCGCTCGTCGCGACGGACGTCCTCGACCTGGAGGGCGGCGAGCCGGCCGGGCTCCACATCTCGACCGACCGGCGGGGGCAGTGGCTGCGGGCGATGCCGGCGATGGTGGGCACGGCGGCGCTGGACTGGGTGCTGCGGACCACCGGCGTACGGCACCAGGAGGTCGACGCCCTGCTGGAGGCGACGCCTGCGGGGGCGAACGGGGTGCGGGTGCTGCCCTACTTCGCGCCGTCGGGTGAACGCGCGCCGTTCGTGGAGCCGCGGCTGCGGGCCGAGCTGACCGGGGTGTCCCTGGAGACGACGCGGGGCGACCTCGTACGGGCCACCTGCGAGGGCGTCGCCTTCGCCGCCCGCCACTGCCTGGAGGCGGCCGGCCTCACCGGCGACCTGGCGGTGTGCGGCGGCGGGACGCGCTCCCCGGCGTGGCTGCGCCTGTTCGCCGACGTACTGGGCCGCCCGCTGCGGGTGGTCGAGGGGGAGGTGGGGGCGCGGGGGGCGGTGCTGGCCGCGGCGGGGCGGTTCGGGGTGGACCTGGACGTGGCCGCGTGGACCCGGCCCACGGCGGTGGTGGAGCCGGACTCGGGGCGGGCGGAGCTCTACAGCCGGGGGTACGCGGCGCATCTGGCGCGGTTGGGAGAGGCGCGGGGGCGGGCTCGGGCGGGGGCGGGGGGTGGCGGCGGCGCGGGCGGCGGGGCGATGTGAGGTTGTCCTGGCACTTGTGCGGCTGCGCCGGGTGCGGGGCTCCGGGCTTCCCGGCTCGGCGGGGCGATCCGTCCCCGTCAGGCGCCGCTTCTCGGCTCGGCAGTGCGTCCCCTCCTGGCCGGTTCTCGGCTCGCGGCGGGGACGGGTGGTGACGGTGGAGTGGCCTGTGGTCGGCCGCTGTGTGAAAGAGGGGCGTACGCCGCCCCGGACCGGTGGAGGGCTGCCTAGCGTGCACCCCCAGACCTCTTCCCAGGGAGACTCGTATGCCCGCATCACAGCCGAGGCGCCGCTCCGTACTTCTCGCCGCCGGGGCCGCGGCCACGGTCGCCGCGACCTCCACGGCGGCCGCCGCCGAGCCGCGGCGGAGCAAGGGGCCCGTGGTCGTCGGACACCGGGGCGCGGCCGGCTGGCGCCCCGAGCACACCGTCGCCTCGTACACCCACGCCGTCCAGACCGGCGCCGACTGGATCGAGCCCGACCTGGTGCCGACGAAGGACCACGTCCTCGTGGTGCGGCACGAGAACGAGATCTCCGGGACGACGGACGTCGCGGCACACCCCGAGTTCGCGTCGCGGCGTACGACGAAGACGGTGGACGGGCGGTCCGTCACCGGGTGGTTCACGGAGGACTTCACGCTCGCCGAACTGAAGACCCTGCGCGCCGTCGAGCGGCTGCCGCTGGTGAGGAACCGGAACACCGTGTTCGACGGCCGCCTGGAGGTGATGACCTTTCAGGAGGTCGTGGATGTGGCGCGGAAGCTGTCGAAGCGGCACGGGCGCACGATCGCGGTGTTCCCGGAGACGAAGCACCCCAGTTACTTCCGTTCCATCGGCCTGCCCCTCGAACCGGAACTCGTCGCGGTCGTCCGGCGCAACCGGCTGCGCGCCCACGAGTGCGTCGTCCAGTCCTTCGAGCCGTCGAGCCTGACCCGCTTCGCGGAGGCCGGGCTGCGGCTGCCGCTGTGGCAGGCGCTCGGGACGACGGGCGGACCGTACGGCCACCCGCAGACGTACAAGGAGATGATGACGCCCGCCGGCCTGGCCCGGATCGCGGAGTACGCCGACTGGATCGGCCCGGACAAGTCGTCGCTCGTGGCGCCGTCTCCGCTGCTCGCGGACGCGCACGCGGCGGGGCTGAAGGTGGGGGCGTACACCTTCCGCTGCGAGAACCAGTTCCTGCCCGCGCAGTTCCGCAGGGGCACCGCGCCGAACGACTTCGGCGACGCCTTCGCGGAGTACGCCCTGCACTACGGGATGGGGGTCGACGCGGTGGTGACCGACTTCCCCGACCTCGCCGTCGTCGCGCGGAGCGCCGCCGGGTCCGGGTCCTAGGACCGAAGGACGAGCGCGGTGTGATCCTTTACGAGCCCTTCTGCTGCTAATCTGCACTTGCATATCGGTCGCAATAAGCAGTCGGAGGGCTCGGACATGGCCATTTACACACTTCCTGAACTTCCGTACGACTACGCGGCGCTGGAACCCGTCATCAACCCCGAGATCATCGAGCTGCACCACGACAAGCACCACGCGGCCTATGTGAAGGGCGCGAACGACACCCTTGAGCAGCTGGAAGAGGCGCGCGACAAGGAGGCGTGGGGAACGATCAACGGCCTGGAGAAGAACCTCGCGTTCCACCTCTCCGGCCACATCCTGCACTCCATCTACTGGCACAACATGACCGGCGACGGCGGCGGCGAGCCGCTGGAGAAGGACGGCGTCGGCGACCTCGCGGACGCGATCGCCGAGTCCTTCGGCTCCTTCGACAAGTTCAAGGCCCAGCTGACCAAGGCCTCCGCGACGACCCAGGGCTCGGGCTGGGGCGTGCTCGCGTACGAGCCGGTCAGCGGCCGCCTGATCGTCGAGCAGATCTACGACCACCAGGGCAACGTGGGCCAGGGTTCCGTCCCGATCCTGGTCTTCGACGCCTGGGAGCACGCCTTCTACCTGCAGTACAAGAACCAGAAGGTGGACTTCATCGAGGCGATGTGGAAGGTCGTCAACTGGCAGGACGTGGCGAAGCGTTACGCCGCTGCCAAGGAGCGCGGGTTCAACCTGCTGCTGGCGCCGTAGGCGCGTGATGACGTCCTGCTCGTGATCGTCTTCTCAACCTTCACCTGCAGGCGGAAGAAAGGCCGGCCCCCGCGAGGACGTGACTCGCGGGGGCCGGCTGCGTCCGGGCTCAGTCGAAGACCGGGCCCTGCGTGCGCGTGCGCTTGATCTCGTAGAAGCCGGGGATCGACGCGACCATCAGCGTGCCGTCCCACAGCCGCGCCGCCTCTTCGCCCTTCGGGGCCGGGGTGACCACCGGGCCGAAGAAGGCGACCTCGCCGCCGTCGGCGCCGGGGACGGAGATGACCGGGGTGCCCACCTCCTGGCCCACCTTGTCGATGCCCACCTTGTGCGAGGCGCGCACCTCGGCGTCGTACGTGTCCTTGTCGGCGTACTCGATCAGCTCGGCCGGAAGACCCGCGTCCGCCAGTGCGCCCGCGATCGCCTCCAGGGTCGCGCCCTCGCCCTTGTTGTGGAAGCGGGTGCCGAGCGCCGTGTAGAGCGGGCCGACGACCTCGTCGCCGTGCAGCTCACGGGCCGCCGTCACCACGCGCACCGGGCGCCAGCCCTTGGGGCCGAGCAGCTCGCGGTACTGCTCCGGAAGCTCGTCCAGCTTGTCCTCGTTCAGTACGGCCAGGCTCATGACGTGCCAGCGGACCTCGACATCGCGGACCTTCTGCACCTCCAGCATCCACCGGGAGGTCATCCAGGCCCACGGGCACAGCGGGTCGAACCAGAAGTCCGCCGTGGTCGTGCCGCTCGTGGACTCCTCGGGGCCCGCGGTCCGCTGGGGCGTCACGAGGGTCTGGGCGGTCTCAAGGTTCTCGGGCATGTCTCTCCTCATCGGCGCACGGGCTCGCGGTAGCGGTCTGTCCGAGGCAACGCCACCGGCCGCCGGGGGCATTCCCGCGCTTCCCCTGTCACTGCCGCGTGGGAGGATCGTGAGGTTCGAACGAGACACGAAGGAGTGCCCGTGCCCGGTGAGAATCTGTCCCGCGACGAGGCCCGTGAGCGGGCCGAGCTGCTGTCCGTCGACGGGTACGAAGTGGCCCTCGACCTGCGATCGGCGGTCGGCGAGACCCGGGAGGACGGCGGGGACGAGCCGCGTACGTTCCGTTCGGTGACCACCGTTCGTTTCCGCTGCTCGCGGCCCGGCGCCGGCACCTTCGTGGACCTGCTGGCTCCGTCCGTGACGGCCGTCACACTCAACGGCGAGTCGCTGGACCCCGCCGCCGTGTTCGACGGCACCCGGGTCGCGCTGGCCGGGCTGCGCGAGGAGAACGTGCTGGTCGTGGACGCGCAGTGCGCGTACAGCCGCACCGGCGAGGGCATGCACCGCTTCGTCGATCCGGAGGACGGCGAGGTCTACCTGTACACGCAGTACGAGCCGGCCGACGCGCGGCGCGTCTTCGCCACCTTCGAACAGCCGGACCTGAAGGCGCCCTTCCGGTTCGAGGTGACAGCTCCCGCCGCGTGGACGGTGTGGAGCAACGGGGTCAGCGAGACGGTGAGCGAGGGGGGCGGCGACGCGAAGGTCTGGCGTTTCCGGGAGACCGAGCCGATCTCGACGTACATCACCGCCTTCGTCGCCGGCCCGTACCACTACGAGAGCGATCTCTACCGGCGGACGCTCAGCGACGGCTCGGAGATCGAGATCCCGCTCGGTGCTCTGTGCCGCAAGGGGCTGGCGCGGCACTTCGACGCGGACGACATCTTCACCGTCACCAAGCAGGGCCTCGACTTCTTCCACGACAACTTCGACTTCCCGTACCCCTTCGGCAAGTACGACCAGGCCTTCGTGCCGGAGTACAACATCGGCGCCATGGAGAACCCCGGCTGCGTGACCTTCCGCGAGGAGTACATCTTCCGCGGGAACGTCACGCAGGCGTCGTACGAGCGCCGGGCCAACGTCATCCTGCACGAGATGGCGCACATGTGGTTCGGGGACCTGGTCACCATGCGGTGGTGGGACGACCTGTGGCTCAAGGAGTCCTTCGCCGACTTCATGGGGTCGTACTCGATGGTGGAGGCGACCCGCTTCACCAACGGGTGGGTCACCTTCGCCAACAACCGCAAGGCGTGGGCGTACCGGGCCGACCAGCTTCCCTCGACGCATCCGATCACGGCCGACATCCGTGACCTGGAGGACGCGAAGCTCAACTTCGACGGAATCACGTACGCCAAGGGCGCGTCCGTGCTGAAGCAGCTCGTCGCGTACGTCGGCAAGGACGCCTTCATGGAGGGCGCCCGGCGGTACTTCAAGCGCCACGCGTACGGCAACACCCGGCTGGAGGACCTGCTGGCGGTGCTGGAGGAGACCTCGGGGCGGGATCTCGCGTCCTGGTCGCGGGCGTGGCTCCAGACGGCCGGGGTCAACTCGCTGACGCCGCAGGTGGTGTACGACGCGGCGGGGCGGATCACCGAGCTGGCGGTGTTCCAGGAGAGCGCTCAGTCGCACCCCGAGCTGCGGCCGCACCGGGTGGCGGTCGGGCTGTACCGGCGCGAGGAGACCGGGGGCGCGCTCGTGCGGTACGCGCGGGCGGAGGTGGACGTGGCCGGGCCGCGTACGGTCGTGGCGGAACTCGCCGGCAGCGAGAAGCCGGACCTGGTGCTCGTCAACGACGACGACCTGACCTACTGCAAGATCCGCTTCGACGCGGAGTCGCTGGCCACGCTGCGGGCCCACCTCGGCGAGGTGACCGACCCGCTGGCGCGCGCGCTGTGCTGGTCGGCGCTGTGGAACCTCACGCGGGACGCGCTGATGCCGGCGCGGGACTTCGTGGATCTCGTCCTGCGGTTCGCGGGGCGCGAGACCGACATCGGGGTCCTCCAGATGCTGCACGCCTGGACGCGCTCCGCGCTGACGCACTACGCGGCGCCCGAGTGGCGCGAGCAGGGCGGGCAGTCGCTCGCGGACGGCGCGCTGCGGGAGCTGCGGATCGCGGAGCCGGGCAGTGAGCACCAGCTGACGTGGGCGCGGTTCTTCGCGGCGACGGCGTGCCGGGCCTCCGACTTCCAGCTCCTCCAGGGGCTGCTGGCGGGCACGGCCAAGATCGACGGGCTGGAGGTCGACCAGGAGCTGCGCTGGGCCTTCCTCGGGCCGCTCGCGTCGCACGGCGTCGCCGACGACGAGGTGATCAACGCGGAGCTGGCGCGGGACGACACGGCGTCGGGCAAGCGGCACCAGGTGCGGTGCCTCGCGTCGCGTCCTTCGGCCGCCGTCAAGGCGCAGGCGTGGGCGGCGGTCGTCGAGTCCGACGCCCTGTCGAACGCGCTGGTGGTGGCCACCATCGACGGCTTCGTGCAGCCGGGGCAGCGGGAGTTGATCGCTCCGTACGCGCAGAAGTACTTCGCGGCGATCGAGCGGGTGTGGGCCGAGCGGTCCATCCAGATCGGGATGGACGTGGTCTCGGGGCTGTTCCCGGGGCTCCAGGACGACCCGGCCACCCTGGACGCGACGGACGCCTGGCTGGCCGGCCACGAGGGCGCGGCTCCGGCGCTGCGGCGGCTGGTGCTGGAGGCGCGGGACGACCTGGCGCGGGCGCTGCGGGGGCAGGCGTGCGACCGGGGTGCGGCTGCCGTGTAGGGCCGGACGGCCGGGTGGCCGAGTGCTTCGTACGTACACTCGGCCATCGGACGGCGTGGACGGGTCGGGTGTTCGGCGGGTGGGGTTTCGGCAGTCGAACGGCCGTACTTTAGTGCGGTGATGTCCTGAATTGTCGACGGCTGTGTAACAGCGGTTAGGAGACCGGGGGCGCGCGGGAAACCCCGGGACATGAACCACAACACCCCGGTCTCCCCCCGCCCCCTCAGCCACCTCACCGACGCCCAGCGGCGCGTGCTGTCCGCCGTGCAGCTGCGGGCGCACGGTGTGTCCGCCGCCCAGATGTCCGGGCAGTGCCGGCCCGGCGGGCCCTGGCAGCAGCTCCTGCCCGGTGTCTTCGTCCTGCACCCCGGCCCGCCGACCAGCGAGGAGCAGCTGCACGCCGCCCTGCTGTACGCGGGGCGGCCGACCGCGTCCGTCGGCGGCCCGGTGGTCCCGGCGCAGGTCAGGGCGGAGGGCGAGGCCGGCTCGTACGGGGACGTCATGCTCACCGGGCTGGCGGCGCTCGCGCTGTACCGCTTCTCCTGCGCGCCCTCGCTGCTGTCCCTCGACCGGATCGACGTACTGGTGCCCCGCACCCGGCGCCTGCGTTCCACCGGCTGCGCACGGCTGGTCCGGGTGCACTCCATGCCGCAGGCCCAGGAGATCGTCGGGCTGCCGGTCGCCCCCGTCGCCCGCGCCCTCGCCGACGCCGTCGCGCAGCTCACCGACGCCGACGTCGTACGCCGCCTGCTCACCGAGGCCGTACGCGGCGGGCACTGCGAACCGGCCGCCGTGGTGCGGGAGCTGACCCTGGCGCGGCTGCTCTCGCGTCCGCACGTCGTCGACGCCGTCGACTCCCTGCTCGCCGAGGGGCGGGCCATCGCCGAGGACCGGCTGTACCGCATGGTCCGCGACCACGGACTGCCCGACCCGCTCTGGAACGTCGATCTGCGGCTGCCCGGCGGCCCCCACCTCGGCGGTGTCGACATCTACTGGCCCGACCACGCCGTGGCCGTGGAGCTGGACACCCGAGCGCCACGCCAGGACGAGGACGCAAAGGGGTCTTCCCTGCTCGAGCGAAGCCGGGAGCGTGGGGAATGGCCGGAGTACGCCCGCAAGCGCGAGCACCTGGAGCGCCTGGGCATCACCGTCGTCCACATCACGCCGAAGAAGCTCCGCGAAGCGCTCGACCAGCAGGCGACCGTCGTCCGGACCGCCCTGATGGCGTCGAGCGACCGGGAGCCGCCCGCCTGTGTGGTGGTGCTGCCCCGGTGACGGCGTCCTGAGTGCTTCAGCGCTTCTTCACCAGCAGCTCCGTGTTCCGGGCGTCCAGCGGACCCGCGAGGGTCTGCCGGGCGCCCGGTGCGTTGAGGGAGAGCTCGCGGTAGAGCGCCGCCAGGCCCGTCTGCGACAGGTCGGTGTAGTCCGTGCGGTGCGGGGCGGCGGACTCGATCAGCGTGGTGAACAGGGAGAGCGTGCCGTCGTGGTTGTCGGTCAGTTCGACGATCCGGGCGAGCTGGGGGAACTCGACGTGGGAGGCGGTGGAGATCTCCCAGAAGCTGCCGTGGGCGAGGATCTCGTTGCGGTGGCTGTGTCCGTTGATCCAGGCGATGACGTTGCGGTGCTGCTTGAACAGGGCGACGAGCTTGTCGCCGCCGCCGTCGTCGAACGTCCAACTGTTGTGGTGGCTGAAAACGATGAGGTGCTCGTCCCGGTGGGCGAGCAGGGTGCGCCCCAGCCAGTCCAGCTGGGCCTTGCCGATCGAGCCCGCGAAGTGGCCGCCCCGGTCGGTGGTGTCGAGGCTGACACCGACCACGCCGTCGGCGACGCGGAAGGAGTAGTAGAGGTTTCCGGTCTCGGCGTTCTGGCGGGTGTAGCCGTGTCCGGCGGGGCCGGCGCCCGCGTACGCCGGGTCGAGGTGCGCCTCGACGTACTCGCGCGGGGTGAAGGGGGCGCGGGCCGGGTCGGGCGTGACGGAGCGCATGCGGCGGGACTCGCGGCGCAGCAGGTCGGTGAAGTAGGTGCCGCGCGGGTCGCTGCCCTTTCGGAGTACGGCTGCGAGCGCCTTGGCGTCGTTCACCGGGAGGGACAGCAGTTTCCGGCCACCCACCGCGAAGTCGGCGAGGTAGCCGGACGCGCCGGCGTTGGCGAAGCAGCCGCTGGGCAGGTCGTCGTGGTTGCCGACGGTGGAGTACCAGGGCAGGCGCAGACCGGGGCTGTTCACGGGGCGCCGGACGGCGGCGAAGTAGCCCTCCAGGCGGGGGAAGCCGCGCTGCTTGTCGGCGTCGCGCAGTGCGCCGTCCGGGTGCCAGTACAGGGGCAGGCCGGAGTCCTGTACGCCTTCGTAGCGGCCGGGGTCACCGGTGTCGGGGGTGATGCGCCCGCCGCTCATGGTGCGCAGGAACCAGTCGAGTTCGGCCTTGCAGTTGTTGTCCGTGTTGTCGCCGGTCGTCATCACGAAGTCGAGGTCCGCTCCGGTGACCGGCCCGCCGCGCAGCGCGTTGACGCGCTCGACGAGCGAGATCGCGCCGTGCACGGTGAGCGCCTCCTGCGGGCGCCACGCGCCGGCCGCCTGGGCGCGCAGGTACTCGGTGCGGACGGGGTGCTGCACGTCGGTGAGGTGGAGGTCGGTGAGCTGTACGAACGACGCCAGGGCGGTACGGCGTTCCGCGCGCCCGTCACGGGCGGCGGCCAGCTGTGTCCGTACGACGCGCTTCCAGCCGGGGCCGGTGCCCAGCCGCCGGTAGCCGGAGGTGGAGCCGCGCGGGGTGGCGACCTTGCGCAGGGTGGTGCCGGTCCAGGGCGGGACGGGGGCGAGGGCGCGGGTGGACGGCGCCGCCACCACCGCAGGCGCGCCGGCCGGGCCCGGGGCGGCCACGGCGCCGGCCTGCGCGGCGCGGTCCGGGCGGAGGGCGAGCCCGATGCCGGCGGCGACGCCGACCGCTCCGGTCGCGGCGAGGAAGGATCGGCGGTCGAGGGCTGCTTCGGCTGCGGAGCGTAGGCGTGACATGGCGCGGTCTCCCCGGGGTGCGGTCGCATCGGCCGGGCAGGGGTGGACCGCCGGCGGGAGCCAGTGGAACCCCTTGCCCCACTGGATCGTTGACACCCGGAGTGGCCTGCGCGTTAACGGCTCCGCAACGCGCAACGCCGATCACCGAACAGGGATCACCGCTCGGGTGCGGGCGCTCCCCTCCCCGGTGGCACCACCCGCCCCGTCGCCGGCCGGGTGCGCCACAGTTCCATGCCCGTGTCGACCAGCTCGACGTGGTCGAGGTGGGGCACCGCGTCCAGGGGGTGCCAGGCCGCCAGGTCCGTGGAGCCGGACGTCTCGTGGCGCAGTTCGCCGCCGGTGATCTCGCCCTCGTACACGACGCGCAGGCCCTGGAAGTCGGCGAACGCGCCGAGCCTGCGCGGATAGCGGCGGGTGATGGAGTCGACTCCGAGCAGCCGCACCGGCTCCACGGCGTACCCCGTCTCCTCCTCCACCTCGCGGATCACCGTGTCGTACGGATCCTCGCCGTGGTCCATGCCGCCGCCCGGCAGGGTCCACCGCTTCGCGCCGTCGGGCGCCACCCAGCGGGCCAGCAGCACCCGCTCGTTCCGCACGCACACGGCGTAGGCCGCCACCCTGAGCTCTCGGTTCATTGAGCGAGGTTACGGGCACGCACCGCAACAGCGCCCGGAATCTGGCGATTCGAGCCCCGTGGCGCATACCGCGCGGTGGCGGATGTGCGCCACCACCGAATTGCGCCCCCGGCAACTCTCCCCAAACAAGCATCACTTAGGCAAGGCTGAGCGGTCATCCGGCACCGTATTCCGGACGACAGCCCGGACGACTCCTTCTTCACATACAGGGAAGCCCATGACCCTCGAATCATCCGGCTCCATACCCGGGGCCAGACCCGCGGCCCGCATAGCGCTCGCCGCCGGTCTGGTCGCCGCGCTGTGTGCGGCCGCACCGCTGCCCGCGATGGCAGCCGGCGCCGACGACCCGCGCTCCACCACGCCCGCGCCCAAGTCCGCCGCCGCGAAGCTCGGTTCCGCCGACGCCCAGCTGCTGGCCGACGCGGAGGCCGACGGAGCGAAGAGCGTGACGCTGATGGTCGCCACCGCGCCCGGCGCCACCGAGCAGGTCGCCCAGCAGCTCGACGCCGTCCAGGGCGGCCTGGTCGGCCGTACGGACGACAAGCTCGGATACGTACGGGCCACCCTGCCCACCGGGGCGGCGGACAAGGCCATCAAGGCCGCCGCGAAGCTCTCCTCCGTCCACGCCATCGATCTCAAGCAGGAGATCGCGCTGGACGACCCGACGCCCGCCGCCGACCGCGGCAAGGGCGCCAGGACCGCCGCGCAGGGCACCTACCCGGCCCCCGGGAAGCGCACGCCCGCCGAGAACCCGTACAACCCGTCCTTCGAGACGGGCGCCGTGGACTTCGTGGAGGACAACCCGAAGGCCGACGGCCGGGGCGTCACCATCGGCATCCTCGACTCGGGTGTCGACCTGGGCCACCCGGCGCTCCAGAAGACCACCACCGGCGAGCGCAAGATCGTCGACTGGGTGACGGCCACCGACCCGGTCGCGGACGGCGACGGCACCTGGCGCCGGATGACGGCGGCGGTCGACGGCCCGACGTTCGCGATCGCGGACCGCACGTGGTCGGCCCCCGCCGGCAGCTACAGGTTCAACCTCTTCCGCGAGGACGCCACCAAGGGTGGCGACATGGCCGGTGACCTGAACCGCGACGGCGACACCACCGACGTCTGGGGCGTGCTGTACGACGCCACCGCCGGCACGGTCCGCGTCGACCTCGACAACGACGCCGACTTCGGCGACGAAGAGGCGATGAAGCCGTACAAGGACGGGCACCAGGTCCGGTACTTCGGCAAGGACGACCCGGCGACCGACGTCGTCGAGCAGATCCCGTTCGTCGCCGAGATCCGCAAGGACGTCGTCTACAACGCGGCCGGCGCGAAGGCCGACTACGTCAACATCGGCGTCATCGAGGGCTCGCACGGCACGCACGTCGCCGGCATCACCGCCGCCAACAGCCTCTTCGGCGGCCGGATGAACGGCGCCGCCCCCGGCGCCAAACTGGTCTCCTCGCGCGCCTGCACCTGGAGCGGCGGCTGCACCAACGTCGCGCTCACCGAGGGCATGATCGACCTCGTCACCAAGCGCGGTGTCGACATCGTCAACATGTCGATCGGCGGCCTGCCCGCGCTGAACGACGGCAACAACGCGCGCGCCGAGCTCTACACGCGCCTGATCGACACCTACGGCGTGCAGCTGGTCATCTCGGCCGGCAACAGCGGCCCGGGCACCAACACCATCGGCGACCCGTCGCTGGCGGACAAGGTCATCTCGGTCGGCGCGTCCATCTCCAAGGAGACCTGGGCCGCCAACTACGGCTCGGCCGTGTCGAAGAAGTACGCCATGATGCCCTTCTCCTCGCGCGGCCCGCGTGAGGACGGCGGCTTCGCGCCGACCATCTCGGCGCCCGGCGCGTCCATCAACACCACCCAGACCTGGTCGCCCGGCGGCCCGGTCGCCGAGGCCGGCTACCAGCTCCCGGCCGGCTACTCGATGCTCCAGGGCACCTCGATGGCCTCTCCGCAGGCGGCGGGCGCGAGCGCGCTGCTGCTGTCGGCCGCGAAGCAGAAGAACATCGAACTCACCCCGGCGAAGCTGCGCACCGCGCTCGTCAGCCAGGCCGACCACATCAAGGGCTTCCAGCCCCACGAAGAGGGCGCCGGCCTGATCAACATCGTGGACGCCTGGAAGTCGATCAGGAAGAACGCGTCGGCGCACGAGTACACGGTGAAGGCCCCGGTCGACACCGCGATCGACCAGTTCCTCAAGACGCCGGGCTTCGGCACCGGTCTGTACGACCGTGAGGGCGGCCTGAAGGCCGGCCAGAAGAAGGTCTACGACCTCACGCTCACCCGGACCACCGGCCCCGCCGGCGCCGTCCGCCACGAGCTGCACTTCGAGAACAACGACGGCACCTTCAAGATCGTCGGTGACGACGTGGTCCGGCTCCCGCTGAACGAGCCGGTCACCGTGAAGGTCTCCGCCCAGCCGCGCGCCAAGGGCATCCACAGCGCGATCCTGGAGGTGTCCGACAAGGCCACCGAGGGCATCGACAAGCAGATCCTGACCACCGTGGTCGCCGCCGAGGCGCTGGCGCAGCCCTCGTACGCGTTCTCCGCGACCGGCTCGGTGCAGCGCAACGCCCCGAAGTCGTACTTCGTGAACGTCCCCGAGGGCGCGAAGTCCCTGGAGGTCGCCCTGGGCGGGCTCGCCGAGGGCAGCCAGACGCGCTTCATCTCCATCCACCCGTACGGTGTGCCGTCGGACCCGACCTCGACGGTCAACTGCTACCCGAACTACACCAACCCGGCCAACACGTGCCGTCCCGACGTGCGTTCGTACCCCAACCCGCAGGCCGGTGTCTGGGAGATCGAGGTCGAGTCGCGCCGTACGTCGCCGGTGCTCGACAACCCGTACAAGCTGGACGTGACGGTGCTCGGCGCCGCCTTCGACCCGGCTGTGCAGACCATCCCCGAGGCCAAGGTCGGCACGCCGGCTCCGGTCGAGTGGAAGGTCACCAACGGCTTCGCCGCGCTGGAGGGCAAGCTGAAGGCCGGCTCGCTCGGCTCGTCGAAGGACGCCCGTCCGTCGATCAAGGACGGCGAGCAGCAGGAGTCCACGCTCACCGTCGGTGAGGGCGTGGAGCGCCTCGACATCGCGATCGGCAAGGTCTCCGACGCCGCCGCGGACCTGGACCTGTCGGTCTACCTCGGCAGCACGCTGGTCGGCCAGGCCGCCGACGGCGACTCGGAGGAGGCCGTCAGCCTCGTCAAGCCCGCCGCCGGCACGTACCGGATCGTCGTCGACGGATACTCGGTCCCGGCCGGGACCACCGGGTACGACTACCGCGACGTGTACTTCGCCCCGTCGCTCGGCGAGGTCAAGATCGACGACGCGCAGCTCGTGAAGCTGGCCAACGGCGCCTCGGCCCAGGTCAAGGCCGAGGTCGTGGTGGCCGGTGCGGCTCCCGAGGGGCGCAAGT
Organism: Streptomyces chryseus; assembly: GCF_014650755.1. Taxonomy (GTDB): domain Bacteria; phylum Actinomycetota; class Actinomycetes; order Streptomycetales; family Streptomycetaceae; genus Streptomyces; species Streptomyces chryseus. The sequence continues at coordinate 942,965 of NZ_BMVO01000001.1, forward strand.
TCTTCGGCGAGGTGCAGCTGGTGAACGCGCGCGGCACGATCGCGGGCTCCGGCAGCGCGCAGATCGACAAGGTCACGCCGTAACCACGGCCGCTTGGCGGTGAGTTGCTGAGGAGGGGCGGGCGCCCGCACAGGCGCCCGCCCCTTCGGCTTTCGTGGCGATCCGCCCGGCACCCGTGCGAACAGCGCATCGACTTCACATCATCTTCACTGTCACCATGAACCCCATGACGCAGATCATCAAGGGGGCCAACACCCCTGTGCCCAGCGAGCTTCTCCGGGTGGCCGTCTGCCGCCGGAACGTGGCCGGGGCCCCGGCCGTGGACGCCTCGGCCCTCCTGCTGGACGCGAACGGCAAGGTACGGGGCGACGCCGACCTGGTCTTCTACAACCAGCCGCAGCACCCGTCGGGCACCGTGCGCCACTTGGGCACCAACGAGGGCAACGGGCAGCTCGCCGAGTGGCTGGAGGTCGACCTGCCGCGCGTCGAGCTCGCCGTGCAGCGGGTGCTGATAGCCGGTTCCTGCGACGGCGGCGTCTTCGGTTCGGTACCCGGCCTGTACGCCCAGGTCCTCACCGGCGCCGGAGCGATGGTCGCGCTCTACGCGGTGGACGACGCGACGACGGAGACCGCGTTCGTCCTCGGCGAGTTCTACCGGCGCGACGGCGGGTGGAAGTTCCGCGCGGTCGGGCAGGGTTACGCCTCCGGGCTGGCCGGGCTGGCGACCGACTTCGGCATCGCGGTCGACGGCGGCGAGCCACCGCAGGCCCCGCCCCAGCCCCAGCCCCAGCCGTACGACGCCCCGCCGGCGCACGCGCCCGTACCGCAGGCGGCGCACCCTCAGGCGCCCGTGCACACCGCCGCCCCGGTCACCGCACCCGCCCCCGTGCGGGACGCCGTGCCCGTCCGGGACCGCGTCCCCCACGCCTTCGGCCCCGAGTTCCCCGCCTTCGTACGGCGCGGCCACGGCAACGACGTCGTCACCGTCGACGGGCCCGTTCCGCCCGGCCCGGTGATCGTCGAGGGCTGGCACGAGGGGGACGGCTACTTCTGCGTCGAGACCCTCGACCGCCGCAACCGCGACGACGAGCTGCTCTTCAACACGACCCTGGCCACCTTCCGCGGCCGGGCGCTCGTACAGCACCGCGCCGACCGCCCGCTGCGGCTGAAGATCGAGGCGGACAACGACTGGACCGTGATGGTGCAGCCGCTGTCCGTCGCGCGCGCCATCGGCCAGGGCATCCACGGCTTCGGCCCCGAGGTGCTGGTCTACGGCGGCCCCGTGGCCGACCTCGACGTGACGTTCGACGGCGACGAGGACGAGGGCGGCTACTTCGGCGTGTCCAGCTCGGGCCGGCCCGAGAAGTTCGACGACGACTACGAGCTCCTCGTCAACGAGACCGGCCCGCTGCGGCAGACCGTTCCCCTCACCGAGGGCCCGCTGGTGATCAAGGTCGAGGCGGACGGCCCCTGGTCGCTCACCCCCCGTCCGCTGCCGGACACGCACCCGGCCGCCGCCGGGGGCCCGGGCGCCCGGCACGGCCGCGGCGCCGGCACGGTCACCCTGACCAACCCGAACCCGGGCCGGCCCGCCGTCCTGGAGTACGCGATCCAGAGCGACCGCTCCCTCTTCGGCTACGAGGTGGTGATGCTGGACGAGTACGACGACGAGGAGCGCTTCCTGCGCGGCGCCGACCACGGTCCGCACGGCCGCACCCTGCTGTTCCGCCACGGAGAGCCCGAGGTCCGGCTGCGGGTCGACAACGCCGTCGACTGGAACCTGAACCTGCACCCGGCGACCGCGGCCCCGGCGCTCACCGGCCCACTGACCGGCACCGGCAGCGCGGTCCTGCGCTACGACGGCCCGCCCGCGCTGCTGGGCCTGCGCCGCACCACGTCCGACGACGACCAGCTCACCACCCGCACCGTCCAGGCGACGGGCAAGGCGGTGATCTCCGGCGACACCCGCGGCAGGCGCCGGCCGGTCGTCGGACCGCTCTGGGTGGCGGACGCCGGCTACTGCTACGTCCTGGTGGTCGCCTCCGCGGCGACGGGCTGGCAGATCGAGCCGGTGTCCCCCGACAGCGCACCGGTCCTCGGCGACGCGCTCTCCGGTCACGGCTACGCCGTCGTACGGAACACCGGGCCCGAGGTCGAGATGATGCTCACGCACGAGTCGCGCGAAAACCCCGACCTCACCGTCGTGTGGGCGCTCGACGAGCGCCTGGAGCCTGTGCGGCGCATCACCACCGGCCCCGGCCTGCACACTTTCCCCAGGGGCTTCCTCCAGATCAGAACCGGCGGCCGCTGGGGTTTCGAGCTGAGGTGACGCTGGTCACGGCGTCCAGGGGCCGGACAATGGATTGGACAAGGCCGCCCTGGAGAGACGCATGATGGGTGGCAGCACCAGGTCAGCCGCCTGCAGCACGTTCGTACGCACGAAGGAGTCCTCGTGAGGGTCGGAATCGTCGGAGCCACCGGTCAGGTCGGCACAGTCATGCGCAGCATCCTGGCCGAGCGCGAGTTCCCGGCCGACGAGCTGCGCCTCTTCGCCTCCGCCCGTTCCGCGGGCTCCACGATCGCGTGGCAGGGCAAGGACATCACCGTCGAGGACGCCTCGACGGCCGACTACTCCGGCCTGGACATCGTGCTCTTCTCCGCCGGCGGCGCGACCTCCAAGGCCCTGGCCGAGAAGGTCGCCTCGCAGGGCGCCGTCGTGATCGACAACTCCTCGGCCTGGCGCCGCGACCCGGACGTGCCGCTGGTCGTCTCCGAGGTCAACCCGCACGCGGTGGCGAACCGCCCCAAGGGCATCATCGCCAACCCGAACTGCACCACGATGGCCGCGATGCCGGTCCTCAAGCCGCTGCACGTCGAGGCGGGGCTGACCGCGATGGTCGCCACCACCTACCAGGCCGTTTCCGGTTCGGGTGTGGCGGGTGTCGCCGAGCTCGACGGCCAGGTCAAGAAGGTCGTGGACCACGCCGCCGAGCTCACGCACAGCGGCGAGGCCGTCGAGTTCCCCGAGCCGGGCGTCTACAAGCGCCCCATCGCGTTCAACGTCCTGCCGCTGGCCGGATCGATCGTCGACGACGGGTCCTTCGAGACGGACGAGGAGCAGAAGCTCCGTAACGAGTCCCGCAAGATCCTGGAGATCCCCGAGCTCAAGGTCTCCGGCACCTGCGTGCGCGTGCCGGTCTTCTCCGGCCACTCGCTCCAGGTCAACGTGCGGTTCGAGCGCCCGCTGAGCGTGGAGCGCGCGACCGAGCTGCTGGCCGGCGCCCCGGGCGTGGCGCTGTCCGAGATCCCGACGCCGCTCCAGGCCGCCGGCAAGGACGTCTCGTACGTCGGCCGCATCCGCCGCGACGAGACCGTGGACAACGGCCTGGCGCTGTTCCTCTCCGGCGACAACCTGCGCAAGGGCGCGGCGCTCAACGCCGTGCAGCTCGCGGAGCTGGTGGCGGCCGAGCTCAAGGGCTGACTCTCTCCACCCCTTCGTTCCTCTCACCTCCGGCGGGGCCGGGCTCCGCGGAGCCCGGCCCCGCCGTTCCGCGCCCGGCCGTCATCACCGCCACGGTGCCCAGCAGCGCCAGCGCGCCGCCGAGCCACAGCGCGCCCGGTACGCCGTACCGGTCCGCCGCCCGCCCGCCCAGCAGCGCGCCGAGGGCGATCGCCGCGTTGAACACGCCGGCGAAGAGCGCCGAAGCCGCCTCCTGCCGCGTCGGCGCCGCCGCCATCAGCCAGTTCTGCGCGCCGACCGAGACGCCGCCGTACGCCAGGCCCCACAGCACCAGCAGCGCCGCAGCGGCCGGGGCGCGGGCGCCGCCCAGCGCGGCCGTCAGCAGGACCGTGCCGCCGAGCGCCGCCGAGATCACCAGCAGGGTCCGGCGGGGGTCGCGGGCGGCGGCCGCGCCGCCGAGGAAGTTCCCGGCGATGCCCGCGATGCCGTACACCAGCAGCAGCACGCTGATCAGTCCCGTGCCGATGTCCGGTACGCGCTCCAGTGCCGGACGCACATAGGTGTACGCCGCGAAGTGCCCGGTGACCAGTGCCACCACCACCAGCAGCCCCGCCCGTACCCGCGGCACCCGCAGCAGCCCGGCGACCTCCCCCAGCCCCACGGCGCCCCGGGCGGGCAACGGCGGCAGCAGCAGGGCGAGCAGCCCGGCCACCGCGAGCGAGAAGGCGCCCATGGCGGCGAACGCCCAGCGCCATCCGGCCAGCTCCCCCAGCAGCGTCCCGGTCGGCACCCCCGCCACGGAGGCCACCGCGATGCCGCTGAAGACCAGCGCGGTGGCCCGCCCCACCCCGTCCTCCCGCACCAGCCGCCCCGCGAGGCCCGCGGCGACGGCCCACACCCCGCCGATGCACACCCCGACCAGCGCCCGCGCGGCCAGCAGCACCCCGAAGCCGGGGGCCAGGGCGGACAGCGCGTTCGCGACGGCCAGCAGCACCATCAGCGCGCAGAGCACCAGCCGCCGGTCCGCCCGCCGCACGGCGACCGGCAGCAGGGGCGCGGCGAGCGCCGCGACCAGGCCGGGGAGGGTGACGGTCAGGCCCGCCGTGCCGTCGGACGTGCCCAGGCCCGTGCCGAGCGACGTGAGGAGGCCGACCGGCAGCATCTCGGTCGTGACGACGGCGAGGGTCGCGGCGGCGACGGCGAACACGGCGGGCGGCAACGCCCCCCGCCGACCGGTCTGTTGTGTGTGCGAGCGCGTGTTCCAGCGCCTGTTCCTGTGCATGCCGTCCAGCCTCTTGCGCACCGCGGCGGGGAACAACGGCGAAGCGCTCATCCTTCTATGAGCGGGACTCGTCGATCAGGGGGCATGCGTGGCCGGGCTGGAGATCCGTGAACTCGAAAGCTTCCTGGCGCTCGCCGAGGAGTTGCACTTCGGCCGTGCGGGCGAGCGGCTGTACGTGTCGCAGAGCCGCGTCAGCCAGCTCCTGCGCGCGCTGGAGTCCCGCATCGGCGCCCGTCTCGTCGACCGGACCAGCCGCCGTGTGCGTCTGACACCGGCCGGCGAACGGCTCCTCGCGGACCTCCGTCCGGCGTACGCCTCGCTCCGTACGGCCGTCGACGACGCGCGCGCCGACGCGCGGGGCGTCACCGGCACGCTGCGCGTGGGCTTCCAGGGCACGGCGGACGCCTGCCTGACGGAGGCGATCACCGCCTTCCAGGAGCGGCACCCCGGCTGCGTGACGGAGATCGCGGAGATCCCCTTCTGCGACCCCTTCGGGCCGGTACGGCGCGGTGAGGTGGACGCGGCCGTCGTGCTGCTGCCGATGGGCGAGCCGGACCTGAGGCTGGGTCCGGTGTTCTCCGGGCAGCGGCAGACGGTCGCGCTGTCGCTGCGTCACCCGTTCGCCTCCCGGACCTCGCTGACCGCCGCCGAGGCCGCGTCCCTCCCGCTGGTCACGGCGTCGCCGCCCGCCCCGGCCTACTGGCGCGAGGCGCACGCCCCCTCCGCCGCCCCGGGGCCTTCGGTCACCACGCTCCAGGAGGGCCTGACGCTGGTCGCCGCCGGGCGCGGCGGGATGCTGCTGTGCCGGCCGACGGCGCGTTACCACGGCCGTGAGGACGTCGTCTTCGTACCGGTCGAGGGCGTGCCCGACTCCGTCCTCGGCATGGTGTGGCACCGGGACGGCGAGACCGAGCGGGTCCGGACGTTCGCGCGGGCGGTCGCGGGCGCGGCTCAGGGACGGCGTACCTCGAAGAGGAAGCAGCCGTACTCGACGGCCCGTACGTGCACCAGCGCCACCTCCGGGTCGGCGAAGGCCCCGGCGAACACGGCGTCGAAGGCCGCCGTCGCGTCGTCCGGGATCTCCAGCAGCCGGCCGCCGACGATGCGTCCCCCGGCGTCGTAGCGGCGCACGCTGCGCAGGGCGCCGGGCCGGGCGAAGGGGTAGCCGTCGGCCGGCAGCGGGCCCCCGCACTCCTCGGCGTGGATGAAGACGGGTCCCTGTTCGTCGTACGCCCCGGGCCGGGCGCCCGTGCCGGCCGCCCAGCGGCGCAGCGGCGCGTACGACACGAGGGCGATGCGCTCGCCGGCCTCGCTCGGGCGCAGGCAGCAGCGCAGCGGCGCGCCGCCCTCCTCGTCGGTGTACGGGACGCGGGCGCGCCCGGCGTCGTCGACGGCCCGGAGCTGCCGGAGCGCGGCGGGAGGGACAGCGAGCAAGGGGTGTGTGGTCATACGGCCACCCTGGTCACCGCGCCGGTGACGTGCCGGCGGACTTCGGACATCGCGTCCTGTCAGCTGCGAGCTGACTCAGCAGCCATCGTGCGGACGGCGTGGAAGGATGGCGAAAAACGACACATACCGAGGAGATGACCGGGTGCCTGGCACGAATCTGACCCGCGAAGAGGCCCAGCGGCGGGCGAGCCTGCTCACTGTTGACGCGTACGAGATCGAGCTCGACCTGAGCGGCGCGCAGGAGGGCGGCACGTACAGGTCCGTGACCACCGTGCGCTTCGAGTCCGCCGAGGCCGGGGCGGAGACCTTCATCGACCTGGTGGCGCCCGCCGTGCACCAGGTCGTGCTGAACGGGAAGTCGCTCGACGTCGCGGCGGTCTTCCGCGACTCGCGGATCGCTCTGAAGCACCTCGAAGCGGGACCGAACGAGCTGAAGGTCGTCGCCGACTGCGCGTACACGAACACGGGTGAGGGCCTGCACCGTTTCGTCGACCCGGTCGACCAGCAGGCTTACCTCTACACCCAGTTCGAGGTTCCGGACGCCCGTCGCGTCTTCGCGTCCTTCGAGCAGCCGGACCTGAAGGCGACCTTCCAGTTCACCGTGAAGGCCCCGTCCGGCTGGACGGTGATCTCGAACTCCCCCACCCCGGAGCCGAAGGCCGACGTATGGGTCTTCGAGCCCACACCGCGCATCTCGACGTACATCACCGCGCTGATCGTCGGCCCGTACCACTCCGTCCACAGCTCGTACGAGAACGCGAGCGGCCAGAGCGTCCCGCTGGGCATCTACTGCCGCCCCTCGCTCGCCGAGTTCCTGGACGCGGACGACATCTTCGACGTCACGCGGCAGGGCTTCGACTGGTTCCAGGAGAAGTTCGACTACGCGTACCCCTTCGCGAAGTACGACCAGCTCTTCGTGCCGGAGTTCAACGCGGGCGCGATGGAGAACGCGGGCGCGGTGACCATCCGCGACCAGTACATCTTCCGCTCGCGGACGACGGACGCGGCGTACGAGCGGCGCGCCGAGACCATCCTGCACGAGCTGGCGCACATGTGGTTCGGCGACCTGGTCACCATGGAGTGGTGGAACGACCTGTGGCTGAACGAGTCGTTCGCCACCTACACGTCGGTCGCCTGCCAGGCGCACGCGGAGGGCTCGAAGTGGCCCCACGCGTGGACGACCTTCGCGAACTCGGAGAAGACCTGGGCCTACCGTCAGGACCAGCTGCCGTCCACGCACCCGATCATGGCCGAGATCCGTGACCTGGACGACGTCCTGGTCAACTTCGACGGCATCACGTACGCGAAGGGCGCTTCCGTACTGAAGCAGCTCGTGGCGTACGTCGGCCAGGACGAGTTCTTCAAGGGCGTGCAGGCGTACTTCAAGGCGCACGCGTTCGGGAACACGCGCCTGCCCGACCTGCTCGGCGCGCTGGAGAAGACGTCCGGCCGTGACCTGAAGACCTGGTCGAAGGCGTGGCTGGAGACGGCCGGCATCAACGTCCTGCGCCCGGAGATCGAGACGGCCGCCGACGGCACCATCACCTCCTTCGCCGTCCGCCAGGAGGCCCCGGCGCTCCCGGCCGGTGCGAAGGGCACGTCCACCCTGCGTCCGCACCGGATCGCGGTGGGCTGCTACGACCTGGACGGCGCGGGCAAGCTGGTCCGTACGAGCCGCATCGAGATGGACGTGGACGCGGCCGAGCTGACCGAGGTCCCCTTCCCGGCGGGCACGCCCCGCCCCGCGGTGGTCCTCCTCAACGACGACGACCTGAGTTACGCGAAGGTGCGTCTGGACGCGGACTCGCTGGCCATGGTCACGGCGCACATCGGTGACTTCGCCGAGTCCCTGCCGCGCGCGCTGTGCTGGTCGGCCGCGTGGGACATGACGCGCGACGGCGAGCTCGCCACCCGCGACTACCTGGCGCTGGTGCTCTCGGGCATCGGCAAGGAGTCGGACATCGGCGTCGTGCAGTCCCTGCACCGCCAGGCGAAGCTGGCGCTGGAGCTGTACGCGGCGCCGCAGTGGCGCGAGACGGGCCTGGCGCGGTGGACGGCGGCGACGCTGGAGCACCTGCGCGCGGCCGAGCCGGGCAGCGACCACCAGGTGGCGTGGGCGCGGGCGTTCGCCGCCACGGCCCGTACCGACGAGCAGCTGGACTTCCTCCAGGGCCTGCTGGACGGCACGCAGACGGTGGACGGCCTGGCCGTCGACACCGAGATGCGCTGGGCGTTCGTCGGACGCCTCGCGGCGACGGGCCGGGCGGACGAGAAGGCGATCGCGGCGGAGCTGGAGCGCGACAGGACGTCGGCGGGCGAGCTGCACGCGGCGTCGGCACGCGCGGCACGGCCGACGGCCGAGGCCAAGGCCCAGGCGTGGGCGTCGGTGATCGATTCCGACCAGCTCCCGAACTCCACGCAGGAGGCGCTGATCGGCGGCTTCGTCCAGACCGACCAGCGCGAGCTGCTGGCGCCGTACACGGAGAAGTACTTCGCGGCGGTCAAGGGCATCTGGGAGTCGCGCAGCCACGAGATGGCCCAGCAGATCGCGGTCGGCCTGTACCCGGCGGTCCAGGTCTCCCGGGCGACGCTGGACGCGACGGACGCCTGGCTTGCCTCGGCGGACCCGACCCCGGCCCTGCGCCGCCTGGTCCTGGAGTCCCGCTCGGGCATCGAACGCGCCCTGAAGGCACAGGCAGCGGACGCCGCGGCCTAGGAGCCGCCTGGAGGGCGCTCCCCCAGCGGGGAGCGCCCTTTCGGCGCTTGAAACCGCCCGGCGGCCGGGCGCTGTGCCGCTGCCGGCCGCCGGGCGGGGTCTGTGGGCTACTGCCCGGCCACGTCCTCGTACCGCGCCCGCAGGTCGGCCGCCCCCTGCTCGGTGAGCGCCCCGTGCAGCCGCATCCGGGCGACGCCGCCGTCGGGGAAGGCGTCGAGCCGTACGTGCGTGGCGACGGCCTGGGCCGGGAGCTTGAAGCGGTGCAGCGTGTCGGGCTGGAGCCTGGTGCGCGGGATGATCTCGAACCACTCACCGTTCTCGCCGTTGCGCCCGCTGAGGGCGATCCAGCCGGCCGAGTTCCCCTTGAGGTACGCCGTGTCGATCTCGACGGCGCGGACAGCGCCCTGCGCCACGAGGCGGAACCGCACCCAGTCGTTGGTGTCGCGGACCCGGCGCCGGCGGTTCTCCCACCCGTCGTCCATCTTCCGCGAGGTCCCCGGCAGGATGATCTGCGTCGGCGACGAGTAGAACTTGTCGGAAGCGTCCTCGTACACACCCCCGTTGAGCACCGACACGAGGTCGATGGTCCCGAGGAGGTCGAGCCACTGCGGGTCGGGCACGACGTCGCCGTGCACACGGAGCCGGGCGACACCGCCGTCGGGGTGCTGGCAGAGCCGGACGTGCGTGTAGCGGCGCTCGCCGCTGATCTCGAACCCGTTGGCGGCGTGCCCCCGCACGGGCGTCAGGGGAACGATCTCCTCCCACTTCACGTCGGCGGCGTGCAGCTGCTCGGGGCTCGGCGACCCCTCCACGGCGGCGGCCTGGATGCTCACGCGCTGCGGGTAGTTGCCCCGGAAGTGCGCGGTGTCGACGACGATGCCGCGAATGACGCCGGGGGCGCCGAGGCGGACGATGGCCCAGTCGTGGTCGTCGGGCGCGGGAAAGGGGTGCGCGCCGTCGGCACCGCGCCGCCGGCGGGTCTCCCACCCGTCCATGATCTTGCCCTTGTGCCCGAAGTGCTCCGGGTCGAAGACGGCACGCTCGCGGACGAGGAGGTTCTCGCGCTCGGCGAAGAACTCGTCGTTGGCGGCGACGACCCCGGCCCCGAGACGCCGGTCGGCCAGGTCGACGAGCTCGGTGAAGGGGAAGTCCCCGCCCCGGTAATCGGCGTACGGGTCGCCACCCCCGTAGGGCGCGGCGTCGTTGGCGTGCGGGTCTTCGGCCTGTGCGGAGTTCGTCGTCATGGGACCGACTGTCACACCGAATGAACGGTCAGGTCCATCGAATGTTTCTGGACAAGCTTTGAAGCAGAGATGAACGGTGGCGGGGTCAGGAGTCTTCACCGGCCCCTCGGGCAGCCACCGACCGCAACGAACCAAAACCCCCAGACCGCGCACCGAGCCACTACCCGTGTGACTGATGAGCCTGGAGAGGCGACCGCCGCCAGGAACTGTGCGGTTGGCGCCATTCCAGGGCAGCGCAGCGTCCGCAGGTCGCCCGGCCAGGCCGGCCGACCACCGGCGTGGGCGCATATGTGCATCGCAAACGTGGTGCCGCACCAACAACCGTCGCCGCACCCGCCGAGCCAGGGGCCGCACCACCCCCGGAAGCTACCGCGCCCCACCCACTCACCCGACAGCCACCGAACCCACCCGCACCACTCCCCGGACTTCCCGTGCTGGGCGTTTTTCTTGGGCCGTCCCCTGTTGAGCGTCAGCGGTGGGCCGGGGTGGTGGGTCAAGGGTGGAGCGAAGCGCAATCGCCGAAGGCGACGCGACGCAGGAGCGCCCTTGACGCACCACCCCGGCCCACCGACCCTGAAGCGCCAGGGACGGCCCGAGAACCACCCCGCCGAACAACCAGTGGTACACCCTTCACCCCCGTCGCGCCGTAGCCACCTCCCGGAGGGCGGCCAGGACGCGGGCCACGGCCGGACCCGCCTCCGCTCCCCGGCGTACCGCCGCCACGACGTGGCGCTGGGGCTGGTCCGCGCTCAGGACCCGCATCACCACTCCCGTTCGCCGCTCCGCCGCCGCCATGCGCGGCACCAGCGCCACGCCCATGCCCGCCTCGACCATGGCCAGGATCGCCGTCCAGCCGGCGGCGCTGTGCGCCTGCTCCGGCACGAAGCCCGCCGCCTCGCACGCGTGGCGCGTGATCTCCGACCACGGCCCGCTCCCGCCGAAGATCCACGGCTCGCCCGACAGGTCGGCCAGCCTCAGCCCCGGCGCCGCCGCCATGGGGTGTCCCGCCGGGAGCGCCACGTCCAGCGGGTCGGCCAGCAGCGGCACGCGGGCCAGTTGCTGGTCGCGGGCGGTCGGCGCGTGCGCCGCCAGCGACAGCGCCAGGTCCACGGCCCCGCTCGCCAGCAGCTCGTACGCCTCCGCCGCCTCCGCCTCCCGCACCCGCACCTCCAGCGCGGGATGGGTCGTACGCAGCCGCTGTACCGCCGGCACCACCAGCGCGGGCACGGCCGTCGAGAACGCCCCCACGCGCACCTCGCCCGCCTCTCCCCGCACGTAGCCCGTCAACTCGGCGTCCGCCTGCTCCAGTTGCGCGAAGACCGCCTCCGCGTGCCGCAGCACCAGGTGGGCGGCGTCCGTCAGGCGAACCCGCCGCCCGTGCGCCTCAAGGAGGGGTACGCCGAGTTGCTTGCCGAGGTTGGACAATTGCTGCGAAACGGCCGACGGCGTCATCATCAACGCCTCGGCCGTCGCGGTCACGGTCCCCCGCTCACGCAGGGTCCGCAGGATCCGCAGCTTCTTGATGTCCCACTCGATCATGGGACGGAATGTATCCCGGCGCCCTTCCCGGCCGGAGGCGGAAAGCCCTCCCGTCACCGCCCCCGTCCCGCCCCCAGCATCACTCCGCCGAGGATCAGCGCCATGCATACGATCTGCACCGGGCCCGTCGCCTCGCCCAGCAGGACGAAGGAGAGCAGCGCCACGCACACCGGCTGGAGGTAGTAGACGACGCCCGCCCTCGCCGCGCCGATCAGCGCGATCGCCTTGTTCCACGCGAAGAACGCGACCGCGGAGGAGAAGACGCCCACGTACACCAGCGGGCCGACCGTTCCCGCCGTCGGCTGGAAGCCACCCTGGAGCGCCAGGCTGACGGCGTACGCCGGCAGGAGCATCAACGCGCCGAGCACGAACGTGCTGAAGAGGAACGCCAGTCCGCCGATCCCGGTGGGCTTGCGCCGCAGCAGCGCACTGTACGAGCCGAAGCAGACGGCCGCCGCCAGCATCCACAGGTCCCCGGCGGCGAAGTCCATGGCGAGGGAGCTCTTGCTGACCAGAAGCAGTACCCCAAGGCACGCCACCAGCATGCCGACCGTGCGGCGAGCGCCGATGCGGGCGCCTCCCAGGCGCTCGTACGCGGCCATCAGAACCGGCGAGGCGGCCATGATCATGCCCATGTTGCCGGCCGACGTCGAGAGTCCGGCCTGGTTCACGAGGGTGTTGTAGACCGTCACGCCGAGGAGCGAAGCCAGCACCACGAAGCCCAAGTTGCGCCGCAGCACCGCCCGTTGGCGCCACGCCTCGCGGGCGGCGAAGGGGGCGACGGCGACGATCGCCACGATCCAGCGCCAGAAGGCAGCCTGCACGGGCGGGACGGAGTCGTGGAGGGCCCGGGAAGTGACGAAGCTGCCGGACCAGACGACCGTCGCGACGGCCGCGAGCACGAGACCGACGGCGGTCGCCCTCTCGGCGCCTACCGACCGCCCGCCCGCTCCGGCGTCCGCACTCCCCCTCTCTCCCACCGGCTCGCTACCGACCTGGACGCGGTCCTGGACTGCCACTGTTGTCCCCTGCCCCTCCGACGTGTTCCTTCGCGCTTCCGCGCTTCCGCACTTCCGCGCTTCTTGATCGCGAGCTCTACCGTCGCACCGCCCCACCCATCAGGTCCATCGAATCTTTTTGATCGATCCCTTCAGTTGATCTGAACGATTGCCCCGGAGGCCCTCCCTTCGGAGCGGCCGCCTTCCCCTGCCCCAGCAGCGTCGCTCCGAGCGCGATCGCCATGCCCAGGAGCTGCACCGGCGTCAGCGCCTCCCCCAGCGCCACCCAGCCGATCACCGCGGCGGTCAGCGGCGACAGCGGCCCCAGGAAGGTCACCGAGGTCGCGGTGAGCCGGCCGATGCCGCGGAACCACAGCCAGTACGCGACCGCCGTGTTCACCAGCGCGAGGTAGAGGTAGCCACCGACGGCCCGCCCGTCCAGCGCCGGCGGCGCACCCTCCACCAGAAAGGCGACGGGTGCGATCAGCAGCCCGCCCGCGGTCAGTTGCCAGCCGGTCATCACCAGCGGACCCACGCCCTCCGGCCGCCCCCAGCGCTTGGTCAGCACTGTGCCCGCGGCCATCGACGCGGAGGAGGTGAGGGCCGCCAGCACCCCCAGGGTGTCCAGCGCGGCGGTGGCGCGCAGCACCACCAGGCTCACACCGAGCGCGGCGGCGATCCCGGTCAGCAGGGTGCGTACGGTCGGCTTCTCGCTCAGCAGCAGGACGGCGAGCCCGGCGACCCACAGCGGTGCCAGCGAGCCGAAGACCGCCGCCATGCCGCCCGGCAGCCGGTACGCGGAGAGGAAGAGCAGCGGGAAGAACGCCCCGATGTTGAGCGCCCCGAGTGCGGCCGCCTTCCCCCACCAGACCCCGCGCGGCAGCGTTCTGGCGATCGCGAGCAGGACGAGCCCGGCGGGCAGAGCGCGCATCAGGCCGGTGAAGAGCGGCCGGTCGGGCGGCAGGAATTCGGTGGCGACGGCGTACGTCGAGCCCCACGAGATGGGCGCGAGCGCGGTGAGCGCGATGGTCCCGGCACGATGCATGACTGCACTGACCCCCCGAGGTCGGACTGCGAAGAGGAAGGAGACCGACCAGAAGAAGCAGGTCGATGGCAAGTAGCTTACTCGTAAGCTACTTGCCCGCAAACTACTTTCTTGCGGTCGACCTGAAGTCTTCGGATACTGCGCTCATGACGACCAAGGCCACCAGGACCACCGACGCCGCCAAGCCGGCCGGCAAGGACCCCGTCGACGCCATCACGGCCCAGTGGGCCGAGGTGCGCCCCGACCTCGACACCGCCCCGATGGCGGTCTTCGGACGCGTCTATCGCGTCGCGCGCGCGATGGGCGACCGCATCGAGAAGGCGTACGACCGGTTCGGGATCGCGCGCGGGGAGTTCGACGTCCTCGCGACGCTGCGCCGCTCCGGCGAGCCGTACACGCTCTCGCCGCGCCAGCTCTCCGCGACGCTGATGCTCACGACCGGCGGGATGACGGGCCGGCTCGACAAGCTGGAACGGGCCGGTCTGCTCAGCCGCAGCCCCGACCCGCACGACCGGCGCGGGCTGCGGGTGACGCTCTCCGAGCGCGGCCTCGCGATCGTCGACGAGGCCGTGGTGGCGGGGCTGGAGATCCAGCACGAGGCACTCGAAGGGCTCCGCGAGGACCAGGTGGAGCAGCTCCAGGAGCTGCTGCGCCTGCTACTGGCCGGCAGCACCCGCGACTGACGGGGGCCCGCACCCCCCGCATGCCTGCCCCCGACAACGCCCGAGGGCGCCCCCAGTGGAGGCGCCCTCGGAGAACCGTCGTATCTGTACTGCGGGACTCCGCACGGTCAGCGAGACCGCACGGTCAGCAGCCCCGCGAGGTCAGCTCTGCTTCTTGGACTTGTCCAGCACCATGACGAGTCCCGCGATCACCACGAACAGCGCGATCGGAGCCACGACATACAGGCCGAGCGTCTCGGCCACACTCAGGCCGGATCCCGGATCGTCACCGTCGTCGGGCGTGAGCGCGAGCGCGGGGGACGACATGAGCAGCATCATCAGCGTCGTACCGGCCGCGACAGCACCGGCGCGCAGGGCGTTCTTCTTGTCCACGGTGCCAACCTAGCGAACGCCTAGGCGGGCCGCGCGCCCGGGGGTGCCGTACGGGGCCGGAAGGCGGCGACGAGGTCGTGCAGACGAGGTGACGAGGCCAGGTCCTCCAGGGTGGTGGGGCGCCCTTCGGCGTCGGCGAGCGGCAGGCGCCAGTTCGGGTACTGGTCCCAGGTGCCCGGAAGGTTCTGCGGCCGGCGGTCGCCCACCGCGTCCGGCAGCCAGATACCGATCATCCGGGCCGGGGTGCGCAGCAGGAACCGGTACACGGCACGGATCTCGCCCTCCTCGTCGCCGGCGCCCTCGGGCAGCAGGCCGAGCCTGGCCAGGTACGACAGCCAGTCGGCCACTTCCACGGCCGCCTCGGCCCGCTCCTCCTCCAGCGGCCGGGTGAGCAGGCCGAGCCGATGGCGCAGCGCCACGTGCTCGCCCGTCAGGCGGGCGGCGGTGGAGGGCAGGTCGTGGGTCGTCGCCGTGGCCAGGCAGTGCTCGCGCCAGGCGTCCGGGGGCAGCGGTCCGCCCGTACCGGCCCAGTCGCGCTCGAACCACATCACCGACGTGCCGGACACGCCGCGCTGGGCGAGGGCGTCCCGTACCCCCGGCTCGACCGTCCCCAGGTCCTCCCCTATGACGCTCGCGCCGGCCAGGTGCGCCTCCAGGGCGAGTACGGCGAGCATCGCCTCCGCGTCGTAGCGGACGTACGTCCCCTCCGTCGGCCGCAGGCCCTCCGGGACCCACCAGAGCCGGAAGAGGCCCATGACGTGGTCGATGCGCAGCGCGCCGGCGTTGCGCAGCAGTCCGCGCAGCAGGCCGCGGAACGGGGCGTACCCGGCGGCGGCCAGGACGTCGGGGCGCCACGGAGGCAGCCCCCAGTCCTGGCCGAGCGCGTTGAAGGCGTCCGGCGGGGCGCCGACGGACATGCCGCGGGCGTACGCGTCCTGCTGCGCCCAGGCGTCCGCGCCGCCCGGGTGCACGCCGACGGCCAGGTCGTGGACGATGCCGACGGGCATGCCGGCCTCGCGGGCGGCGTTCTGGGCGGCGGCCAGTTGGCAGTCGGTGAGCCACGCCAGCCAGCCGTGCAGGTCGACGCGGTCGTGCAGCTCGTCGCGGGCGCGCCCGACGGCGGCGGAGCGCGGGTCGTCGCGCAGTGCGGCCGGCCAGGTGTGCCAGTCGGGCCCGTACACCTCGGCGAGCGCGCACCAGGTGGCGTGGTCCTCCAGCGCCGTGCCCTGTTCGGCGAGGAAGTCGCAGTAGGCGGCGCGTCGGCCGGGGCCGAGCGGGACCTGCCGTACGAGCTCCAGGGCCCGCTTCTTCAGCTGCCACACGGCGTCGCGGTCGATCAGCTCGCCCTTGTTGAGGACGCCGTCGCGCAGGGTGGCGGCCCGGTCGAGCAGCTCGTCGATGCGGGCGCGGTCGGCCGGCGGGACGTGGGCGTACTCCGGGACGTCCTCGACCCGCAGGTGCACGGGGTCGGGAAAGCGACGCGAGGAGGGGCGGTACGGCGAGGGGTCGGTGGGCGTACCGGGGACGGCGGCGTGCAGCGGGTTGATCTGGACGAAGCCGACGCCGAGGGAGCGCCCGGACCAGGCGGCGAGCTCGGCGAGGTCTCCGAGGTCACCCATGCCCCAGGAGCGCCGGGAGAGGAGGGAGTAGAGCTGGACCATGAACCCGTAGGTGCGGCCGGGGGGCCGCGGCACACGGGCGGGCGCGACGATCAGCGTGGCGGCGTCCTCCTGCCCTTGCGGCGTACGGACACCCAGCCGGTGCACTCCGAGCGGTAACCGGCCCCAGCCCTCCCCGCCTTCACCGCCCTCGACGCGCGGGCCGACCTCGCCGCTCTCGCCAACCGCCCGGCCCGGGCCACCCGCTCCACCCCCACCGCCCGTACCGTCCGCCACCGACGGCGGCGCGTCGGTGAGCGGTTCGGGCGGGGCGGCGTCGGGCACGTCCCACTCCACGGCCGGTCCCTGCTCCGTCTCGACGCGCAGCCGCGTACCGGCGGGCAGGCCGGTGAGGGCCGGCGGCGGCTGGGGGCCGGCCGGACCCGTCCAGGACACCAGTGCGGCGGGCAGCAGGCGGCGGGCGGTGGCGGCCTCGTGCGCTTCGAGGGCCGTACGCACCGCCTCGGGCGTGCGCGCGTCGACGCCCAGGGCGGCCAGAACGGCCACCACCGTGTCGTCGGGGACCTGGAGCGTGCGGTGCGCCGACGGCTGGTAGGACGTGGCGACGCCGTGCAGGGCCGCGAGCCGGGCAAGGCCCATCTAGACCCCCGCGGGCTCCACGCCCGATGCCGTGCCGTGGGCTGTCGGTTCGCTGGTCAGGGGGGCGACGTCGGCCATCGGAGGCTCACTCGTGAGCGGGGCGGCGTCTGCCATGGGGGGTTCGCTGGTCAGCGGCGGCTCGGCGGTGAGCAGCGGCTCCGCGAAGCCCGCGTCGTCGAAGGGGAACGCGTCGTCGAGCTGGGCACGGGGGACGGGCACGGGTTTGGACAGGGCGGAGAGGAGAAGCTGTGCAGCGGCCACAGGGGCCTCCCTACGGTGGGCTAAGTGGACACAGCAGCCCTACCCAAAGGACACGGCCGCAGACGTATACGTTCCATCAACGTGGCCCGCGTCACACCTGGTTCCCGTGACGAGAATTGACACCCGGCCGGACGGGTGGTGGGCTCGGGCCCACAGGGGACGCTGACGCGACTGAGGAGACGGCCGTGCAGTTGGGGCGCAGGAGAGGCGCGAGGGGTGCGACCGCCGTCGCGGTCGCTGTAATCGGGGGGCTGCTCGGCGGCTCGCACGGAGCGTTCGCCGCCCCCTCCGACCCCGACCCGGGCGCCCCCTCCACCACGAAGCCGGACCGTGGGAACGACGCCGCGGCCCTGCCCTCCGTCTGGCCCCGGCCCCAGTCGATGCGGGCCGCGGGGCAGTCGGTGCGGGTGGGCGGTGAAGCGGCGCTCGTCGCGGAGGAGGGCACTGATCCGTACGCCCTGAAGGCCCTCGGGGACGTACTGCGTGACGCGGGCGTCACGACGCTCTACACCGTGCGGCCGGACGAGCCGCTGCCCGCACGTGGCTTGGTCGTACGGGCCGGGGGCACCGGCGCGAACGACGCGCTGCGCGCCCTGCGCGCACCCGAACGCGCCGATCTGCCGTCCGGGGGCTACCGGATAGCCGTCGGCAGCGTCGGCGGACGGGACACGGTCGCGCTCGACGGCGTCGGCGACGACGGCCTCTTCCACGCCGTGCAGACCCTGCGCCAACTGGTGACGGACGACCAGGACAGCGGGGCCGGCAGCGACAGCCGGGGAAAGCGGATCGCCGGAGTCGTCGTCCGGGACTGGCCGGGGACGGCCGTGCGCGGCATGACCGAGGGCTTCTACGGGCAGCCGTGGACCCGCGAACAGCGGCTCGCCCAGGTCGACTTCATGGCCCGCACGAAGCAGAACCGATACCTCTACGCCCCCGGTGACGACCCGTACCGGCAGGCCCGCTGGCGCGACCCGTACCCGGCCGACCAGCGCGCCGACTTCCGGGCACTGGCAGAGCGGGCCCGCGGCAGCCATGTGACGCTCGGCTGGGCCGTGGCCCCGGGGCAGGCCATGTGCATGTCGTCCGACGGCGACATCAAGGCGCTGAACCGCAAGTTCGACGCGATGTGGGCGCTGGGCGTGCGCACCTTCCAGCTCCAGTTCGGCGACGTCAGCTACAGCGAGTGGCACTGCGACGCGGACGCCGACGCCTTCGGGTCCGGACCGGAAGCGGCGGCGAAGGCGCACGCGCGGGTGGCCAACGCGGTGGCGCGGCACCTGGCGGAGCGGCATCCGGGCTCCGAGCCGCTGTCGGTGATGCCGACGGAGTTCTACCAGGAGGGTGACACCGACTACCGGCGGGCGCTCGCCGCCGAGCTGGACGGCGGGGTGCACGTCGCGTGGACGGGTGTCGGCGTCGTACCGAAGACGATCACCGGGCGTGAACTCGCGGGCGCCCGCGCCGCGTTCGCGCATCCGCTGGTCACGATGGACAACTACCCGGTCAACGACTACGCGCAGGACCGTATCTTCCTCGGCCCGTACACGGGCCGGGACCCCGCCGTCGCGGCCGGGTCCGCCGCTGTGCTGGCCAACGCCATGGAGCAGGCGTCGGCCTCGCGCATCCCCCTGTTCACCGCCGCCGACTACGCCTGGAACCCGCGCGGCTACCAGCCGCAGGAGTCCTGGCAGGCCGCGATGGACGACCTCGCGGGCGACGACGCGCAGGCCCGCGCCGCGATGCGGGCGCTGGCGGGCAACGACGCGTCGTCCGTGCTGGGCGGCGAGGAGTCGGCGTACCTGCGGCCGCTCATCGACGGCTTCTGGCGGACGCGGACGTCCGCCGACCCGGGCGCACGGGACGCGGCGGCGAAGCGGCTGCGCGACGCGTTCACGGTGATGCGCGACGCCCCGCTGCGGCTCCAGGACTCGGCGGGCGGCGCCTTCGACGACGAGGTACGGCCGTGGACCGAGCAGCTGGCGCGATACGGGCGGGCGGGCGAGCTGTCCGTCGACCTGCTCCAGGCGCAGGCGCGCGGCGACGGTCCGGCCGCCTGGCGCGCCTCGCTGGACCTGGACGCGCTGCGGGGCTCCCTGAAGGCGAGCCGGGTCACCGTCGGCAAGGGCGTGCTCGACGCCTTCGTGGCGCGGACCGTCAAGGCGGCGGACGCCTGGACCGGTGCGGACCGGGAGGCGGGACGGGTCACGGAGGAGGCCGGTTCGTACACCGTGCGGCTGGACCGGGCGCGGCCCGTCGAGGCGCTGACCGCCATGACCGAGCCGGGTACGGGCGAGGGCGCGGCGGTGGAGGCCCATGTGCCGGGGCACGGCTGGCGGCGGGTCGGGACGCTGTCCGAGAGCGGCTGGACGCAGACGGCCGCCGAGGGTGCGCGGGTCGACGCCGTACGCCTGACCTGGGACGAGGCCGGTGGCGGGGGTGCGCCCGTCGTGCACCGGGTGGTGCCGTGGTTCGCGGACGAGCCGCGGGCGGGGCTGCGACTTGAGCGCACCGAGACGGACGCGGAGATCGGCGGGAGCCGGCCGGAGCGGGTGACCGTACGGCTGACCGGGCAGCGGCCCGGCGAGGTGCGCGGCCGGCTGACGGCCGAGGCCCCGAAGGGCATCGAGGTGCGCGCGCCCAGGGCGACGACGGTGCCGCGCGGCGCGTCCACCGCCGTGCCGCTCGACGTCCGGGTGGACAAGGCGGTGCGGGCGGGCGAGTACAAGGTGCCGGTGTCGTTCGACGGGCAGGACAGCGTGCTCACCGTGCGGGCCTTCCCGCGTACGGGCGGGCCCGATCTCGTCCGGGGCGGGGGCGTGCGGGTGGCGTCGTCGGGCGACGAGACCGCCGACTTCACGGCGCCGAACGCGGCCGACGGCGACCCGGCGACCCGGTGGACGTCACCGATCGGGCCCTCGGCGTGGTGGCAGGCGGAGCTGCCGGAGCCGGTGCGGCTCGGACAGGTCGTCCTGCACTGGCAGGAGGCGTACGCGAAGAGGTACCGCGTCCAGGTGTCCGAGGACGGCCGCACATGGCGCACGGCGGCGACGGTCCGGGACGGGCGGGGCGGCCGCGAGGCGGTCCGGATGGACGCGGGGAACGCGCGCTTCGTGCGGGTGCAGTGCGACGAGCGGGCGCTGCCGTTCGGCTACTCGCTGTTCGCGGTCGAGGCGTACGCGGTGGCCGACGCGGACTAGCCCCGGCGCGGGGTGCCGGCGGCCCCGGCGGGCTTCCGCCACGCACGGTGGCCGACGCCGGTCAGCCCCCGGGCGCGGCGGCCGCCGCACAGGGCTTCCCCCACACGGCCCGCCCCCACTCCGCCGGGCCGGCGACCCGGCCCGGGCAAGGCGTCCCCCGCCCCGCCCGGGAAGCGGCGAAAGGCCCGGACCTCAGGCCGAGATGCCGTCGATCCGGGCCAGCGCGTCGTCCGCGCCGAACGGTTGCAGGTACGGCAGCCAGCGCGGGTCCCGGTGCCCGGTGCCGATGATCCGCCAGGCCAGCCCGGACGGCGGCGCCGGCTGGTGGCGCAGGCGCCAGCCGAGCTCCATGAGGTGCCGGTCGGCCTTGACGTGGTTGCAGCGGCGGCACGCGGCCACCACGTTCTCCCAGGCGTGCTGGCCGCCCCGGCTGCGCGGCACCACGTGGTCGATGCTGGTTGCGACGCCACCGCAGTACATGCAGCGCCCGCCGTCCCTGGCGAAGAGCGCACGGCGGGTGAGGGGGGCGGGCCCCCGGTAGGGGACCCGCACGAACCGTTTCAGCCGCACGACGCTGGGTGCGGGGACAGCGCGGGTCGCGCTGTGCATGAAGGCGCCGGATTCCTCGAGGCAGAGAGCCTTGTTCTCCAGGACGAGGACGAGCGCGCGGCGGAGCGGTACGACGCCGAGCGGCTCGTACGACGCGTTGAGGACCAGGACATGCGGCACGGATGCCTCCTATTACGCCGGCGGCGCGTGGCTCGCGCCGGGACGATCTGCTCTCAGTCTCCCCTCATGCCTGGTCGAAACGCCACCACGTCCGGGTAACGGGCTCGAAGTGTTTTCGACCACACCACCTTGATGCCCTGGTGAGTCTTGTCTCTCCCTCGAACAGCGCGCCGGACCACGCGGGATGCCCCGTTAGTGTGGTTGGTCTGTTGTCGTCCCGTCCCGCCTGGAGGTCCCGCCGTGCTCTGGTCCGTCCTGTCGGCCGCCGATCCGTCGCCCGAGCCCGTCACCCTCGACGAGGCGGCGCAGCAGGCGAACAACGCCGCGAGCTGGGTCGAGCAGAACTGGTCCACCTGGCTGAGCGTCGGTCTGCGGATCCTCCTGATCGTCGTGATAGCCGCCGTGCTGCGCACGGTGATCCGCCGCTCCCTGACCAAGCTGATAGCCCGGATGAACCGCAGCGCCCAGGCGGTCGAGGGCACGGCGCTCGGCGGCCTGCTGGTCAACGCCGAGCGGCGCCGCCAGCGCTCGGAGGCGATCGGGTCGGTCCTGCGGTCCGTCGCGTCGTTCCTGATCCTCGGCACGGCCGCCCTGATGGTGCTGGGCGCGCTCAACATCAACCTCGCGCCGCTCCTCGCCTCGGCCGGTGTGGCGGGCGTCGCGCTCGGTTTCGGCGCGCGCAACCTGGTCACGGACTTCCTCTCCGGCGTCTTCATGATCCTTGAGGACCAGTACGGCGTCGGGGACAGCATTGACGCCGGGGTGGCGTCCGGCGAGGTCATCGAGGTCGGCCTGCGGGTGACGAAGCTGCGCGGCGACGGCGGCGAGATCTGGTACGTCCGCAACGGCGAGATCAAGCGGATCGGCAACCTCAGCCAGGGCTGGGCCACGGCCGCGGTCGACGTACAGGTGCGGCCGACGGAGGACCTGGACCGGGTGCGCGAGGTCATCGTCGAGACCGCCGCGGAGCTCGCCAAGGACGAGCCGTGGAACGAGATGCTGTGGGGCCCGGTCGAGGTGCTCGGCCTGGACTCGGTGCTGCTCGAATCGATGGTGGTGCGGGTCTCCGCGAAGACGATGCCGGGCAAGGCGCTCGGGGTCGAGCGGGAGCTGCGCTGGCGCATCAAGCAGGCGTTCGACCGGGCCGGCATCCGGATCGTCGGCGGCCCGGCGGCGCTCGGCGACGAGGCCGCGCCGGGTGACCCGACGGCGGGCATGGCGGCGCCGTCCGCCCTGGCCAGCCCGACATCTCCGCAGTCCCTCGCGGCGTCGCCGATACCGCCGCCCGCCACGAACCTCAACAAGTAGGCGGGTCCTCCGCCCGTCCCGCGCCCCCGCAGGCAACGCTCCGGTTGCCTGCGGGGGCGCTGTCCGTGGGCGGCCTCTTGACGGCGGCCTGGCGGCGTCCTACGTTCGTCCACGGAACAGGAAACTTTCCTAACAGTGTTCAAGGGGCCGCAGCAGGACAATGGCGGCGGCCGAACGGCAGCGAAGGGTGGGTGCGTGGGCATGGCCGGACCGCCGAGCACGCCAGGTGTGCCGGGCACACCGAGTACGCCGGGCACACCCAGCGTGCTGCGCGCGATGAACGACCGCGCCGCCCTCGACCTCCTCCTGGAACACGGCCCCCTCTCCCGCACGAGGATCGGCAAGCTCACCGGCCTCTCCAAGCCCACCGCGTCCCAGCTGCTCGTCCGCCTGGAGACCGCCGGCCTCGTCGTCGCCACCGGTACGACCGAGGGCCGCCCCGGACCGAACGCCCAGCTGTACGCGGTCAACCCCAGGGCGGCGTACGTCGCCGGCCTCGACGTGACCCCGCACCGTATCCGCGCCGCCGTGGCCGACATCACCGGCGCGAGCGCGGGCGAG
Source organism: Streptomyces chryseus (assembly GCF_014650755.1). GTDB lineage: Bacteria > Actinomycetota > Actinomycetes > Streptomycetales > Streptomycetaceae > Streptomyces > Streptomyces chryseus. Next base: position 966,067 of record NZ_BMVO01000001.1, read on the forward strand.
TTCGAACTGCCGACCCCCGGCCGCCGGGCCGACTCCGTCGTGCACCAGGTGACCGAGGCGCTCGACGGCGCGGTGAAGGCCGCCGGGCTCGTACAGTCCGACGTGCGCAGGGTCGTCATCGGCACCCCGGGCGCCTTCGATCCCGGCACCGGACGCCTGCGGTACGCCTCCCACCTCCCCGGCTGGCACTCCCCCACCCTGCTCGACGACCTCGCGGCCGCCCTGCCCATGCCCGTCGAGTACGAGAACGACGTGAACCTCGCCGCCGTCGCCGAGCAGCGGCTGGGCGCGGCGCGCGGACACCAGGACTTCGTCCTGCTGTGGAACCACGGCGGTCTCGGCGCCGCGCTGGTGATCGGCGGCCGGCTGCACCGGGGCTGGACCGGTGGCGCGGGCGAGGTCGGGTTCATGCCGGTGCCGGGCACTCCGCTCGTGCGCCGGGTGACCAAGGCCAACTCCGGCGGCTTCCAGGAGCTGGCGGGCGGGCAGGCGGTGCCCCGGCTGGCCCGGGAGCTGGGCATCGCGGTGCCGCCGGGCGAGACGTACATCGACGAGGCGATCGCGCTGCTGAGCGAGGCGTCCCGGGCGGCCGACGGGCCGTACCGGGACCTCCTCCACGCCTTCGCGACAGGTCTCGCGACGGGTCTCGCCGCCATGGTCGCCCTCCTCGACCCGGAGCTGGTGGTGCTGTCCGGCGGAGTGCTCGTCGCCGGCGGCGAACCGCTGCGCGGGCTGGTCCAGGCGGAGCTCGCCGAGCTCGCCGCTCCCCGGCCCCGGCTCGTCATCGGTTCCGTACGGGACGAGCCCGTACTGCGCGGGGCGCTGGAGAGCGCCCTGGCCACCACCCGTGACGAGGTCTTCGACACCACCTCCCGCTAGCGCCTCCTCCGCTCTCCCCTCACCCCGTCCCCCGCCCCCCGCCCCCCGCCCCCCGCCCCTGGGAGCTTCGCCATGCGCAAGAACAGCGGCAGCCGCCGCCTCGTCAGCTCAGCCGTCGCCGTCGCCGCGATGTCCGTGCTCGCCACCGCGTGTACGGGCGAGCCCGGATCGGGGGCGACCGACGACCCGAAGGCGGACACCACGATCACCTTCTGGCACGGCTGGAGCGCCCCGAGCGAGGTGAAGGCGATCCAGGCGAACGTCGGCCGGTTCGAGGCGCGGCACAAGAACATCAAGGTGAACGTCGTCGGCAACATCAATGACGACAAACTCAACCAGGCGCTGCGCGCGGGCGGTCCGAAGGGCCCGGACGTCGTCTCGTCGTTCACGACCTCGAACGTCGGCAAGTTCTGCTCGTCGGGTGCCTTCGCCGACCTGGGACCCTTCATCGAGAAGTCGAAGCTCGACCTGGAGAAGACCTTCCCGAAGGTGACGCTGGAGTACACGCAGTTCGAGGGCAAGCGGTGCGCGATGCCGCTGCTCACCGACGCGTACGGCCTCTACTACAACAAGGACGCCTTCAAGGAGGCCGGCATCGAGGCGCCGCCCAGGACGATGTCCGAGCTGACCTCGGTCGCGAAGAAGCTGACGAAGACCAAGGGCGACAGCTACGAGCAGCTCGGCTTCATGCCGAACTACCACGGCTACGAGACGACGACCGAGCACTACCTGGGCAGCTGGGACCAGCGGTACTTCGACGCCGACGGCAAGTCGAACATAGCCAAGGACCCGGCTTTCGCGGCCATGTTCAGGCAGCAGAAGAAGCTGGTCGACGAGCTCGGCGGGTTCCGGAAGCTGGAGAAGTACCGGGGCACCTTCGGTGACGAGTGGGGTGCCGAGCACCCGTTCCACACCGGCCAGGTCGCGATGCAGCTGGACGGCGAATGGCGGCTCGGAATGGCCGAGGACGCCAAGGTGCCGTTCGAGGTCGGCGTCGCTCCGATGCCGGTGGCCGACGACCAGGCCGACAGTTACGGCAAGGGCTTCCTCTCCGGCACGGTCATGGGCATCGCCCCGGCGAGCAGGAAGCAGAACGCGGCCTGGGAGCTGGTCGAGTTCATGACCACGGACACGAACGCCGTCGTGGAGTTCGCCAACGCCATTCGCAACGTGCCGTCCACCTTCGCCGCGCTCAAGTCGCCGGACCTCGAGCTCGACCCGCGCTTCAAGACGTTCCTGGACATCGCGCGGCACCCGAAGTCCAGCACCCCCGCCGGCGCCGTGAACGGGGCGACGTACCTCATGACGATCCAGGAGTTCGGCTACCAGTACGAGAAGGGCGCGGTGAAGGACCTGCGGGCCGGTCTGGAGAAGACCGCCGCGCAGATCGACACCGACATCGCGAAGGCGAAGTAGTCCGCCGATGAGCAAGACCTCCCCCACGCTGCGCTCGAAGCGCCGCGGATCGGCGGCGCGGACCGTGGCGTTCATGGCGCCGTGGCTGGTCGGGTTCGGCGTCTTCTTCGCCTACCCGCTGCTGTCGACCGTCTACTTCTCCTTCACGCAGTACGACGGCTTCGGTGTCCCCAGGTTCAACGGGCTCGACAACTGGACGTGGGTCTTCCGCGACTACCCGATGTTCTGGCCGTCGGTGCGCAACACCCTGTGGCTGGTCCTGGTCATGGTCACCTGCCGGGTGGTCTTCGGGCTGGGCGTCGGCCTGCTGATCACCAGGATCAGGATGGGTACGGGTCTCTTCCGTACCCTCTTCTACCTGCCGTTCCTCGCACCGCCCGTCGCCGCGACCCTCGCCTTCGTCTTCCTCCTCAACCCGGGCACGGGGCCGGTGAACTCGGTCCTCGGTGATCTGGGGCTGCCGGCCCCGGGCTGGTTCAACGACCCGTCGTGGTCGAAACCGGCGCTCACGATGCTCGCGGTGTGGGGCATCGGCGACCTGATGGTCATCTTCATGGCCGCGCTGCTCGACGTACCGAAGGAGCAGTACGAGGCGGCGGAGCTGGACGGGGCGTCCGCGCTCCAGCGCTTCCGGTTCGTCACTCTGCCGAACATCTCGCCGATCGTGATGTTCTCCGTCGTCACCGGGGTGATCCAGACCATGCAGCACTACACGCAGCCGCTGGTCGCGGGGAAGGTCGCCTCCGGCGTCATCGGCGGCTCGGGCCAGCAGTTCGAGCCCGGCTATCCCGACAAGTCGACGCTGACGCTCCCCCAGCTCGTCTACAACCTGGGCTTCCAGCGCTTCGACTACGGCGCCGCGTGCGTGGTCGCGCTCGTGCTGTTCGCCCTGGCCATGGCCTTCACCGCGCTTCTGATGCGGCGGCGCGGCGGCATCCTCCAGGCAGGTGAGTGACCGTCATGACGCACCTTCTCGACCAGCCGGTGAAGACGGAGGCGAGCGGCGCGGCCGTATCCCCCGCCGAGCGCACCGCCCGCCGCGGGGCGCTGCTGCACTGGATCGCCGTGCACGCGCTGGGCATCGCGGCCGCGCTCTTCTTCGTGCTGCCTTTCGTCTTCGTCGTACTGACGTCGCTGATGAACGACCAGCAGGCGCTGACCCGCGACCTGACGCCCGACACCTGGGAGTGGGGCAATTACGTCAAGGTCTTCGAGACGCCGGGCTTCCTGACCTGGTGGCGGAACACGCTGCTGTACGCCGGGCTCGGCACCGTACTGACGGTGGTCTCCTCCCTGCCGGTGGCCTACGCGCTCGCCAAGTTCCGCTTCCGGGGCCGCAAGCTGTCGCTGATGCTCGTGATCTCGATGATGATGCTGCCGCCGCAGGTCGTCGTCATCCCGATGTACCTGTTCTGGGCGAAGCAGCTCGACCTGTCCGGCACGCTGTGGCCGCTGATCATCCCGATGGCGTTCGGCGACGCCTTCTCGATCTTCCTGCTGCGGCAGTTCCTGCTGACCATCCCCGACGAGTACCTGGACGCGGCGAGGGTCGACGGGTGCGGCGAGCTGCGGACGCTGGTGCGGGTCGTGCTGCCGATGGCCAGGCCGGGCATCGCGGCCGTCGCCCTGTTCCAGTTCTTCTACGCCTGGAACGACTACTTCGGACCGCAGATCTACGCCTCCGAGAACCCGGCCGCCTGGACGCTGTCGTACGGACTCGAATCCTTCAAGGGCGCGCACCACACCGACTGGAATCTGACCATGGCCGCGACCGTACTGGTCATGGCCCCTGTGATCGTCGTCTTCTTCTTCGCCCAGAAGGCGTTCGTCGAAGGCGTCACACTGACCGGAGTAAAGGGCTGATGACTGGCATGAAGCTCGCTGTAGTGGGTGGCGGCTCCACCTACACCCCGGAACTGATCGACGGCTTCGCCCGTCTGCGGGACACCCTGCCGATCGAGGAGCTCGTCCTCGTCGACCCGGCCGCCGACCGCCTCGGCCTGGTGGGCGGCCTCGCCCGCCGCATCTTCGCCCGGCAGGGGCACCCCGGCCGCATCACGACCACCTCCGACCTGGACGCGGGCGTCGCGGACGCCGACGCGGTGCTGCTCCAGCTCCGGGTCGGCGGCCAGGCGGCGCGCGACCGGGACGAGACGTGGCCGCTGGAATGCGGCTGCGTCGGGCAGGAGACGACGGGCGCGGGCGGCCTCGCGAAGGCGCTGCGTACGGTCCCGGTCGTCCTGGACATCGCGGAGCGGGTACGCCGCGCCAACCCGGGCGCGTGGATCATCGACTTCACCAACCCCGTCGGCATCGTGACCCGGGCGCTGCTCCAGGCCGGGCACAAGGCGGTCGGGCTGTGCAACGTGGCGATCGGCCTCCAGCGGAAGTTCGCGAAGCTGCTGGAGGTGGCGCCCACCGACGTCCACCTGAACCACGTGGGCCTCAACCACCTCAGCTGGGAGCTGGGGGTGCGGCTCGGCGGCGCGGACGGCGAGGACGTGCTGCCGAAGCTGCTCGCCCAGCACGGTGACGCCATCGCCGACGACCTGCGTCTGCCGCGCGCGGTGCTGGACCGCCTCGGTGTCGTCCCCTCGTACTATCTGCGCTACTTCTACGCGCACGACGAGGTGGTACGGGAGCTCGGCACGAAGCCGTCGCGGGCGGCGGAGGTGGCGAAGATGGAGGCGGAACTCCTGTCCCTGTACGGCGACCCGGCGCTGGACGAGAAGCCGGCCCTGCTCGCGAAGCGCGGCGGCGCGTTCTACTCGGAGGCGGCGGTGGACCTGGCGGCGTCGCTGCTGGGCGACGGCGGCAGCCCGGTGCAGGTGGTGAACACGTACAACAACGGCACGCTGCCGTTCCTCGCCGACGACGCGGTCATCGAGGTCCAGGCGCGGGTGGACCGGACGGGCGCGACGCCGCTGGCCGTGCCGGCGCTGGACCCGCTGTACGCGGGGCTCGTCGCGAACGTGACGTCGTACGAGGACCTGGCGCTGGAGGCGGCGCTGCGGGGCGGACGCGACCGCGTCTTCAAGGCGCTGCTCGCGCACCCCCTGATCGGCCAGTTCGAGTACGCCGAGGGGCTCACCGACCGGCTGATCGCGCACAACCGGGAGCACCTGGCGTGGGCGTGAGTGCGGCGGTTCTCGCCATCGACGCGGGCAACAGCAAGACGGACGTGGCGGTGGTGGGGGCCGACGGGTCGGTCCTGGCCACCGCGCGCGGCGGGGGTTTCCAGCCGCCGGTGGTGGGGGTCGGGCCGGCGGTCGACGCGCTGGCCCGGACGGTCGAGCGGGCACTGGCGCAGGCCGGGGTGACGGGCACGGGGCATGTCTCCGCGTGCCTCGCCAACGCCGATCTGCCGGTGGAGGAGGCGCGGTTGGGCGAGGCCGTCCACGCGCGCGGGTGGGGGCGTACGACGGAGGTCCGCAACGACACCTTCGCGGTCCTGCGGGCGGGGGTCGACGAGCCGCGCGGGGTGGCGGTGGTGTGCGGGGCCGGCATCAACTGCGTCGGCATGCTGCCCGACGGGCGCACCGCCCGGTTCCCCGCGATCGGCCGGCTGTCCGGCGACTGGGGCGGCGGCGGGGGGCTGGCGGACGAGGCGCTGTGGTGGGCGGCCCGGGCGGAGGACGGGCGGGGCGAGCCCACGGAGCTGGCGCACGCGCTTCCGGCGCACTTCGGGCTGCCGTCGATGTACGCGCTGATCGAGGCGCTGCACCTCGGGCGCGTCGCGCCGGGGCGGCGGCACGAACTGGCGCCGGTCCTCTTCGCGGTCAGTGCGGCGGGGGACGCGGTGGCCCGGGCGATCGTGCACCGCCAGGCCGACGAGGTCGTCGCCATGGCCACGGTGGCGCTGGCCCGCCTCGACCTGCTCGGGGAGGAGGCACCGGTGGTGCTGGGCGGCAGTGTCCTGGCGGCCCGGCACCCGGAGCTGGACGGGCGCGTCGCGGCGCTGATGGCGGACCGTGCGCCGAAGGCGGTACTGCGCGTGGTGACGGCGCCGCCGGTCCTGGGAGCGGCCCTCCTGGGCCTGGACCGCACCTCGGCCCCGGAGGGGGCGGCCGCGCGGTTGCGGGCGCGTTACGCGTAAGCGGGAGGGGTGGGGGGCGGTGCGGGGGTGTGGTGGGTGCGGTCGCCTGCGGCGCTGTCCCCTCCCCGCAGAGAGGGGGAAGGGGAACCACGGGCGGGGCCGCTGCGTATACATGAGGGGGAGTTCAGCGTGGGCGCGGCCTTGATCGACGCGGGATCCGGCCAATCCTGGTGTGGATACCGGCCCCTGCGGCCATACTGCTTGCCGGGCACGGCAGACCGTCGATGACCGAGGGGGAGGTCACGTGGCACACCCGCCGCTTGTGCGCGAGGCGCGACCGCCCACGCGCACCGCATGGGCGGAAGGCGTGGACCGGCTGCGCGCCGGCGCCACGACCGAACCCGGCCGGCTGCGCGTCATCGGCGCCCTGGTCGCCGCCCTCGTCGTCGCGTTCGGCGCGGTGACCGCGTGGGAGATCTCGGACCGCGCGACCGCCGCCGGCAACGTGGTCACCCGCAGCCAGCCCCTGAGCGCCGACGCCGCCAGCATCTACCGGTCCCTCGCCGACGCGGACTCCGCCGCCGCGAGCGGGTTCCTCGCCGGCGCCCAGGAACCACAGGACCTGCGCGAGCGGTACGAGGACGACATCGCGACCGCGTCCGCGCTGCTCGCGAAGGCCGCGACGCATACGGAGAGCACCAGCGCGTCCGGGCGCGAGATCGCCGCCCTGAACACGCAACTCCCCCAGTACACGGGCCTGGTAGAACGAGCCCGCGCCAACAACCGCCTCGGCCTGCCCCTCGGCGGCGCCTACCTGCGGTACGCGAACGAGCGCATGACCACCAAGCTGCTGCCCGCCGCCGAGCGGCTCTACACGGCGGAGACGAGCACGCTCGGGGAGGACTACGACGAGGCCCGCGCCTGGCCGTTCGTCGGGCTGGGGCTCGGCGTGCTGGCGCTGGCCGGTCTCGGCTGGGCCCAGCGGCGCACGTACCTGCGGACCAACCGGGTGTTCAACCACGGTCTGCTGGCCGCGAGCGTCGCCTCAGCCGTCGTCCTGCTCTGGCTCGGCATCGGTCACGTCGTGGCACGGGCCGAACTGGAGGACGCCATGGCCCACGGCCAGGAGTCGCTCGAAGTCCTCAACGACGCGCGCATCAGCTCCCTCAACGCCCGCGCCAACGAGAACCTCACCCTGGTCGCGCGCGGCGCCGTACTGGCCGCCGACGGCAAGCGCGACCTGTACGAATCGCAGTACGCCGACGGCATGAAGGCGTTGGGCCGGCGCCTCGCCCAGGCGCGCGCGCTCGCCGACGACCCGCAGGGCGGCCTGCCCGTGACGGACGCGACCGCCAAGGCCGACGAGTGGCGAAAGCGGCACACCGCCGCCCGCGCCACCGACGACGGCGGTGACTACGAGGGCGCGCTGGCGAAGGTCATCGGCGGCAAGGGCTCCACCGGCGAGTGCTTCAACGGGGTGGACGCGGCGCTGGAGAAGGCCCTCGCCCACGAGCAGGCGGAGTTCACCCGGGCGGCCGAGGGCGGCCGGGGCGCGCTCACCGGACTGCCACTGGGCGCCGCGATCCTGGCGGTCGTGGGCGCGGCGGGTGCCGTGCTCGGCATCGGGCGCAGGCTTTCGGAGTACAGGTGACACGGGTGGGAGGAGGCGCGGTGACCAGGTCGGGCAGCCGGTACGTCGGCACGGGCAGCAGGCTGCGCGGCTGGGGCGGAGTGGCCGGGATGGCCGCCGCCTGCGCGCTGACGGCCGCGGTGACGCTGCTGCCGCTCTCCCGCGGCGCCGGCGACGGGCAGGGCCCGGACGCCGCCGGGCAGGGCGTGGCACGCGCGGTCGCCGCGCGGGCGGACACCTGCGAGGACCCGGAGGCCAGCCTGCCGCCGTCGGAGGCGGACGGGCCCGCCGTGGAGAAGATCAAGGCGCGGGGCAAGCTGATCGCGGGCGTCGACCAGAACAGCTTCCGCTGGGGCTACCGCAATCCGGCCACCGGTGACCTCGAAGGCTTCGACATCGACCTGGTGCGCGCCGTCGCCCAGGACATCCTCGGCGACCCCGACAAGGTCGTCTACCGGGCCATACCGACCAACCAGCGCGTCCTCGCGCTCCAGGAGGACCGGGTCGACGTCGTCGTCAGGACGATGACGGTCAACTGCGCGCGCATCAAGGACGTCGCGTTCTCCACCGCGTACTTCGAGGCGGGACAGCAGGTGCTGGCCCCGAAGGAGTCGACGGTCAAGGGCTACGACGCCTCGCTCGCCGGCAAGAGGATCTGCACGGCGAAGGGCTCCACGGCGTACGACGCGCTGGCGGCCAAGTCGTTCGGCGCGAAGTTCGAGGGGCTGACCGTGTCCAACCAGCTGGACTGCCTGGTGCGGCTCCAGCTCGGCGAGGTCGACGCCGTGGTGACGGACAACGCGCTGGCGGCCGGCCAGGCCGCGCAGGACCCGGCGGTCGAGCTCAAAGGAGAACCGTTCACCCGGGAGTACTACGGCGTGGCGACGAAGCTCGGCAACGACGACCTGGTCCGCCGCCTGAACCACGTCCTGGACGAGTACCGCGAGGGCGGGGAGGACGGCCGGTGGATGAAGGCGTACGGCAAATGGCTGAAGGACGACCTCCCGGGGATCAAAAAGCCCCCGGAGCCCAAGTACCGCGACAATTGAGCCGGTTGGATCCTGGGCAGAACGAGACAGGCAGTGCATCGCAGTACATCGCTGCACATCGAGAACACACAAGAGCGGAGAGGTGATCGATGAGCGTGGCGGCGGGTGCCACCGGGCCGGTGATGGACCGGGACGAGGTGGACCGTGCGCTGGCACGGCTCGGCGCGGAGTACGAGGCGATCGAGACCTCGCTCCTCGCGCTCCAGGACCACGCGGGCCGCAGGCTGCTGGAGGGCGCCGAGCTGACCGGCGTCACGCTGGACCGCTGGAACGCCACCGAGCCGGCCATCACCCTGCTGTGGTCGTACTTCGACACGTACAGCGCCGCCCTGCGCGCCGCCCGCGAACTGCGGGCCCGGCGGCGCTTTCCCAGCCGTACGGACCTGAGCGAGCTGACCGACATCCTGCGCGGCGAGAGCGTGACCGTGGCGGGCGGCCCGTCCTCCCACACCCAGCCGTCGATCACCGGCCCCGCCAAGCTCTCCGAGCACATCACCCTGGCGGCGCTGGTGTCGCGGATGAACGACCTGTACGCGCGGTCCCTCGACATGGTCGTGACGGCGGACGCGGTGTGGTCCGCGCTGCCCGCCCGCATCGACCTGCTCGCGGCAGAGCTCCAGCGCACCCGCTCGCTGGCGCACTCCGTCGGCGTACGGCCCGGTGAGCATCCGTCGGGCGACGACCTGGAGGACATCACCCACGAGCTGAAGGCGCTGCGCACCCAGGTGGTGACCGATCCGCTCGCGTTCTGGCGGCCGGGGCTGGGCAGTTCGGCCCCGGGCGGCGGCCGTCCCGACACCGAGCGCTACGACCGGGCGGCCCGCGCCCTGGAGGACGTGCGGCGCGAGATCGACGCGGTCCTGACCGTACGGCAGGACGCCGAGCAGCGGCTGGTGCGGCTGCGTGACGTGCTCTCGCGCGCGGACCGGACGCTGACCGAGGCGAGGTCGGCGCGCGGCGAGGTGCTGGCGAAGATCGCGGCGTCGGAGGTGCCGGCGGTCGGGGGTCCGCCGACCGCGCTCCAGGAGCAGCTGGTGCTGGCGGCCGACTACCGCAGGCACGCGCAGTGGCACCGGCTGTCGCCGCTCCTGGAGTCCCTGGAGCGCGAGGCGGAGGACGAACTGCTGCGGGCCCGTGAGTCGTTGACGGCCGTGACCGCGCCTTTGGCGGTGCGGGCCGAGCTGCGGGGCCGGCTCGACGCGTACAAGGCGAAGGTCGCCCGGCACGGCATGGCGGAGGACCCGCTGCTGATCGAGCGGTACGACGCTGCCCGCCGCATGCTGTGGAGCGCGCCGTGCGACCTGCGGGTCGCCGAGCAGGCGGTCCTGCGGTACCAGCAGGCAGCGGCGGAGGTTCTGGTTCCGCGACGGAGCGGGCCCAGCGATCACACGGGGAGCCCCTCATGAGCCAGTGCCGGCGCCCCGGGTGCGAGGGCACGTACGAGGACATGGGCGGCGGTGAGTTCTACTGCGACACCTGCGGTCTCGCGCCGGTCGTCCCGCCCACGGGGTCACCCGTGTCCGGGAGCGGTCCGGAACTCGGGGAGGGGATGCTCTCGTCCCCGCCGACCGGCATCGCGGCCGGCGGGCGCGGCGGCGACAGTTCGTCCGCGCGCAGCGGTTCGGGCGCCTCGTCCCGCTCCTCCTCCCGCTCGTCGCGGTCCTCGACGTCGCGCCGCTCGGTCTCCGGCCGGCTGTCCCGCTCCCTGTCGGGCCCGTCCGCGTCCCGGTCGGTCTCGGTCCGCAGTTCCGGTGCGTCGTCGGGCGCGTCCGGGCGCAACCGGCTGGGCGCCGGCCTGGTCTCCGTCCCGGACGTGCCGCGCCCCGACCCGCAGTCCGCGGTGATGGCGCACTCGGAGGTCCCGGAACGCAAGCGGTTCTGCTCCCGCTCCGACTGCGGGGCCCCGGTGGGGCGTTCGCGCGGGGACCGGAAGGGGCGTACGGAGGGCTTCTGCACCAAGTGCGGCCACCCGTACTCCTTCGTGCCGAAGCTGGGCGCGGGCGACATCGTGCACGGCCAGTACGAGGTGATGGGCTGCCTGGCGCACGGCGGGCTCGGCTGGGTCTACCTGGCGGTCGACCGCGCGGTGTCGGACCGGTGGGTCGTCCTCAAGGGCCTGCTGGACACGGGTGACCAGGACGCGATGGCGGCGGCGATCTCCGAGCGGCGTTTCCTCGCCGAGATCGAGCACTCCAACATCGTCCGCATCTACAACTTCGTCGAGCACCTCGACCAGCGCACCGGCTCCATGGACGGCTACATCGTCATGGAGTACGTCGGCGGCAAGTCGCTCAAGGAGATCGCCAACGAGCGGCGCGGCGCGACGGGCCGGCGGGACCCGCTGCCGGTCGAGCAGGCGTGCGCGTACGGCATCGAGGCGCTGGAGGCGCTGGGGCACCTGCACAGCCGCAACCTGCTGTACTGCGACTTCAAGGTCGACAACGCCATACAGCAGCAGGACCAGCTGAAGCTCATCGACATGGGCGCGGTCCGCAGGATGGACGACGACGAGAGCGCGATCTACGGCACGGTGGGGTACCAGGCGCCCGAGGTCGCGGAGGTCGGCCCGTCGGTCGCCTCCGACCTCTACACGGTGGCGCGCACGCTGGCCGTGCTGACCTTCGACTTCCAGGGGTACACGAACGTCTTCGTGGACAGCCTGCCCGACCCCGGCCACATCGAGGTCTTCCAGCGGTACGAGTCGTTCTACCGGCTGCTGGTCCGGGCGACCGACCCGGACCCGGCACGGCGGTTCGCGTCGGCGGCGGAGATGGCGGAGCAGCTGACGGGCGTGCTGCGGGAGGTCGTGGCGGTCCAGACGGGCCGCCCGCGCCCGGCGCTCTCGACGCTGTTCGGCCCGGAACTGCGCGTCGCGGACACCCAGTTGTTCGCGGAGCTGACGGGCGACGTCTCGCTGCTGGGCGGCCGGTCGGCCCCGGCGGGACGACGGGCGCGGCGCGCGGCGGCGGGGGCCCCGGTCGGTGGGCCGGGGGTGCCGGCCGTCGTGCCGGCGCAGAGCGCGGGGCCCGGTTCGGCGGGCGTCCTGCCCGGTGTGCCCCAGGGGTACGCCGTCGCGGGCGCCCCGGGGCGCGGCACCGGCGGGCACACCGGCGCTTCACCGCTGGGCGGCGGGGCGTACGGAGCGGGGGGTACGGGATCATCGGCCTCCGGGACCATCGGCGGCGACCCCACCCGGTCGGGCCCGTACGACGGCGCCCACGCCGGAGCGGGCAGGCGGCCCGGCGGCGCACCGCCCCTGCCCGGTGGCGGCGGGGCCGGGGCGCCCCACCCCGCCACGCAGGCCGCCGTGCCCGCGCCCGTGACCGTGCCCGGGGCCGTCGCACCGCCGGGGGCCGCTCCCGGCGTCGGGCCCGGCGGCGTACCGGCGCTGTCGCCCTACCTCGCGCCCCTGAAGACGGCGCCGACCGCGCTCGCGCTGCCCGTGCCGCGGGTCGACCCGGACGACCCCAACGCCGGTTTCCTCGCGGGTCTGCTGGCGTCCGCGCCGGCGGAGCTCGTCGCCGCGCTCCAGGCCGCCCCCGCGGACTCCGTCGAGCGCCGGCTGCGCGAGCTGCGGGCCCGGCTGGAGATGGACGAACGGGGCGTGGCGGCCGAGGCGTTGCGCACGCTGGAGCTCCAGCACCCCGACGACTGGCGGGTCGTCTGGTACCGGGGCGTCGCCTCCCTCGTCTCGGGGGACCACGAGGACGCCGCCCTGTCCTTCGACGCCGTGTACGACGCGTTCCCCGGCGAGGCCGCGCCCAAGCTCGCGCTGGCCGTGTGCGCCGAGGTGCTCGGGCAGCTCGACAACGCGGCCGAGTACTACCGCCTCGTCTGGGCGACCGACCCGAGTTACGTCAGCGCCGCGTTCGGCCTCGCCCGCGTCCAGCTCGCGGCGGGCGACCGGCCCAGCGCCGTGCGCACGCTGGAGTCCGTGCCGGAGGCGTCGATCCACTACACGGCGGCCCGGGTCGCCGCCGTACGCGCGCGCCTTCGCCGGCGCGCCGCGCGGGAGGAGCTCATCGACGACCTGACGGCGGCGGCCGCCCAGGTGGAGGCCCTGGAGCACTTCGGACTCGACGCGGTACGCCGGGAGCAGCTGGCCACCGAGGTGCTGGGCACCGCGCTGGACTGGGTACTCTCCGGTGGGCACGGGGCTCGCCCCGCGCAGACCGCGCTGCTCGGCAGCCGACTGGACGAGCGCGGACTGCGCTTCGGTCTGGAACGCTCGTACCGGGTGCTCGCCCGGCTCGCGCAGCGCGGCGAGGAGAGGATCGACCTGGTGGAACGGGCAAACCGTTTCCGCCCCCGGACCTGGGTGTGAAAGATGTCGCAGATGCGCCGGCCGCCTGCTGAGCCGACCTGCCCCGGCTGTGAAGAGCCATTGGAGCCCGGGGACTTGTTCTGCGGCGCGTGCGGGTACGACCTGTCCGCCTTGGCGCAGCCGCCCGTGGACCACCCCACGGTGGCCATCACCGTGCCGCCCGGGACGGGCGCAGCCGTGGGGCCCGGCACCGCGCCGCCGCCCCCGGCCGTCCGGTACGACGATCCGCCCCGGGGCGCGCCCGCGCCGGGCATCGACGACTTCGAACTCGCGGCCCCCGGGCCCGTACCCGCGCGACCGGAGGCGGAGCCGCCGCCCGCCGACCCCCGCTCCGCCGCCCCCGGGCCGGCGCCCGCCGCCGGCCCGGCCGCGAAGGTGTGCGTCGCGTGCCGCACCGGCCGGATCGACCCGGACGGCTACTGCGAGAACTGCGGCCACGCGCAGCCCCGCGAGCGCGACCACACGGAGCAGGAGCTGGACGCGGTCGCCGCCGTCAGCGACCGTGGGCTGCGCCACCACCGCAACGAGGACGCGTTCGCGGTCTCGGCGGCGGCCCTGCCCGACGGTTCGCCCGCCGTCGTCGCGATCGTCTGCGACGGCGTGTCGTCGGCGACCCGCCCCGACGAGGCGTCGGCAGCCGCCGCGACCGCCGCCAACGAGGCCCTGCTGGATGCCCTGCCGCGCGGCACGCATCCGCAGCAGGCGATGCACGAGGCGATCGTCGCGGCGGCCGAGTCGGTCAACCTCCTGGCCGCCGACCCGGACCAGGGCCCGGAGCACGATCCGCACCGGCACACGAACGCACCGGCCTGCACGCTGGTCGGCGCGATCGTGGCGAGCGGTCTGCTCGTCGTCGGCTGGGTCGGCGACAGCCGCGTCTACTGGGTCCCCGACGACCGCACCGCGCCGCCCGCCCGGCTCACCGAGGACGACTCGTGGGCGGCCCAGATGGTGGCCGCGGGCCTGATGAACGAGGCGGAGGCGTACGCCGACGAGCGCGCCCACGCGATCACCGGCTGGCTCGGCGCCGACGCGTACGAACTGGAGCCGCACACCGCTTCGTTCAAGCCGGACCGGCCGGGCGTGGTGGTGGTGTGCACCGACGGCCTGTGGAACTACGCGGAGGCGGCCCACGAGATGGCGCTGGCCGCGCCGGCCGACGCCGCGGCCCGTCCGCTGCACTGCGCCCAGGTGCTGGTGGGGCACGCGCTCGACGGCGGGGGCCACGACAACGTAACAGTGGCCGTGCTGCCGTTCGCCGTGCCGGAGCAAGGGGCAGGATCGGCCTACGGCACGGCGTAAGGCCCCCCGCTTCCCCGACCAGACCCGTCACTCACTCACCGCCTCGACCACCCGCACCGCCTCTCGTACGGAGGGGCGGGGAGCGAGTCCGTCCGTCTTGAGGAGCCGATTGACCATGGCCAACTTCTCCAAGTCGCGCGTGCCGCAGTTCTCCGTCGACGTCTACCAGAACGAGTACCTGCCGGAGGGCGGGCGCGAGGTCAACGCGATCGTCACGGTGACCTCCACCGGGGGCGGCACGAGCGGGGCCGCCGCGCTGCTCGCCGGAGCCGGGGCCTCGCCCGCGTACATACCGGCGGGACAGGGGCCCGGGCCGGCCGCCGCCGTCGTGATCATGGTCGACTGCTCGGGGTCGATGGAGTACCCGCCGACCAAGATGCGCAACGCGCGGGAGGCGACGGCGGCCGCCGTCGACACCCTGCGCGACGGTGTCGCCTTCGCCGTCGTCAGCGGTACGCACCAGGCCAAGGAGGTCTACCCCGGCGACGGACGCCTCGCGACCGCGAGCGAGGCGACCAGGGCGCAGGCCAAGGAGGCCCTGTACCGGCTGACCGCGGGCGGCGGCACGGCGATCAGCACCTGGCTGCGGCTCGCCGACCAGCTGCTCGCCCGGGCCGACGTGCCGATCCGGCACGGCGTCCTGCTGACCGACGGACGCAACGAGCACGAGTCGCCCAAGCACCTGCGGGACGCGCTCGAAGCCTGCGCGGGCCGCTTCACCTGTGACGCGCGCGGCGTCGGCACGGACTGGGACGTGAAAGAGGTCACGGGCATCGCCTCGGCGCTGCTCGGCACGGCCGACATCGTCGCCGACCCCAGCGGCCTCGCGGCGGACTTCACACAGATGATGCGCAAGGCGATGGGCAAGGAGGTCGCGGACGTGGCGCTGCGGCTGTGGACGCCCGTCGGCGCGGAGATCAGGTTCGTGAAGCAGGTCGCACCGGCCGTCGAGGACCTGACCGGGCGCCGCACCGAGGCCGGCCCGCGCGCCGGGGACTACCCGACGGGCTCCTGGGGCGACGAGTCCCGCGACTACCACGTGTGCGTACGGGTCCCGGAAGCCGGTGTCGGCCAGGAGATGCTCGCGGCCCGCGTCTCGCTCGTGCTGCCCGACCCGCCGGGCGGTACGCCGCAGACGCTCTCCCAGGGGCTCGTACGGGCGGTGTGGACGGACGACATGGTCGCCTCCACGTCCATCAACCCGCAGGTGGCGCACTACACAGGCCAGGCCGAACTGGCCCATGTCATCCAACAGGGGATCGAAGCACGCAAGTCCGGTGATTTCGACGGAGCCACGGCCAAACTGGGCCGTGCGGTGCAGTTGGCGGCGGCCTCGGGGAACGCGGACACCGCGAAACTCCTTTCGAAGGTGGTGGACGTCGTCGACGCGACGACCGGTACTGTGCGACTCAAGGCGAAGGTCGCGGAGGCGGACGAGATGACCCTCGAAACGCGCTCCACCAAGACAGTTCGCGTCAAGAAGTAACCAAAAAGCTGCGAGAAGTACCGATTTGCGGCCTTCGGGCCGGACGAGAGAGGGGGAAGCGCCGACATGCCGACCTGCCCCAACGGACACCAGTCGGGTTCCGACGACTGGTGCGAGGTCTGCGGCCACCGCATGGCCGGCGCCGTGCCGCCGCCTCCCCCGCCGCCGCCCCCCGCTCCCGGTTATGGCTACCCGCAGGGTCCCGGCCCTGGTCCCGGGCCCGCCTCCGCTCCCGGTTCCGGTTACGGCTTCCCGCCGCCCGGGCCCGACGCCACCGCCCAGGCGGAGATCTGCCCGCAGTGCCGCACGCCGCGCGAGGCGATGGCTCCGTTCTGTGAGGAGTGCCGCTGGAACTACCTCACGAACACAGCGACCTCCTACACGCCCGTGGCCCCGCAGAACTCCGGTCCCGCTCCCGGCCTCAACCTGCCGCCCGGTTTCCAGGCGCGGCCCCAGGGGCAGCCGCAGGGCCCGCCGCCGTACGAGTACCAGGGCTCGCGCCCGTCGCAGATGAACCGGCCGGCCGAGCCGCTGGCGCCCGAGCAGTCGGGGCGGCAGGCGCCGCCGCAGGCCTTCCAGCAGCCGCCGTTCCAGCAGCAGCCGGGCCCGCCGCCGTCGTTCCAGCAGCAGGCACCGCCCGCGCCGCCGCCACAGCACCAGCAGCCGCTGGCGCCCCCGCAGCGGGACCGCAACGGCGACGACGACTGGATGTTGCCCCCGCCGTCTCGGCAGCAGCCGGGCCCGCCGCCGTCGTTCCAGCAGCAGGCACCCCAGCAGTCGCAGCCGCCTCAGCAGCAGTACCCGGGGCAGGCGCCCGCGCCGGCCGGCTGGACGGCGACCGTGGGCCCGGACCGTGAGTACTTCATGGCGATGATGCAGCGCAGCGGCCCCGACGCCGCGGGCCTCAACCTGCCCGCGTACTCGCCCGAGCAGCAGCGCCCGCTCACCGGCAACCAGGTCACCATCGGCCGCCGCCGCCACAGCACGGGCGAGGCGCCCGACATCGACCTGGCCGTGCCCCCGGAGGACCCGGGCGTCTCGCACCAGCACGCGGTCCTGGTCCAGCAGCCCGACGGCTCCTGGGCGGTCGTCGACCAGAACTCGACGAACGGCACCACGGTGAACGGCGCCGAGGACCCGATCCAGCCCTACGTCCCCGTCCCGCTCCAGGACGGCGACCGCGTCCACGTGGGCGCGTGGACGACGATCACGGTACGAAGGGGCTAGCCCGGCCCGGAGTCCCGGCCCCTCCCCGGGGCCGGGGCGGATCCAGCCGCCCGGCGACCCGCTCCTACGCCCCCGCGCCGCGCCCCGGCAGCGGCCACGCGTACGGTCCCCGGGGGTCGTCCAGCCAGGCCCACTCGCCGTCCTCGGTGATCGTGACGCCGAAGCGTTCCCGCGCGGGCCGCTGCTCCCGGTGCCACAGGGTCAGCGCCTCGTGCGGGTCCAGGCCGCCCGCGGTCAGGGCCAGCATGAAGCGGAAGAGGTCGTTCTCCAGCACCCGCCGCGGCAGCCCGCCCACGTGCCGGGGCGGGCCCTCCCCCACCGCGCCGCGCAACGGGACGAAGTACGCCGGGGTGTGCAGGAAGCGTCCCTCGGCGTGCGCGGTGTCCCGTACGTCCAGGGCGATCAGCCCGGTCGCCAGCGGCGCCAGGATCCGCGCGCCCGGCCGGCACTGCGCGATCCAGGCGCGCGGCACGGACGGCAGGGCGCAGGTCGCGATGATCCGGTCGAACGGGGCCCGGGCGGGACACCCGAGCGCGCCGTCGCCCGTGACGACCGCCGGGTGGTGGCCCGCGGCCGCCAGATGACCGCGCGCCGACTCGGTGATCTCCGGTTCGAGGTCGACGGTGGTGACCAGCTCGTCGCCGAGGCGGTGCGAGAGGAGCGCCGCGTTGTAGCCGGTGCCCGCGCCGATCTCCAGCACGGCGTGCCCGTCCCGTACGCGCAGCTCGTCCAGCATCCCCGCCATCAGCGAGGGCTGGCTGCTGGAGGAGACCAGCTCGCCGCCGCGCATGCGCGTGGCCAGCGGCGTGTCCGAGTACACCCCGCGCAGCCACCGCTCCCGCCGCCGGGGATCGCGGTCCTCACCCCACAGCCGCTCGTGGCCGGCCGGGCCGTTGACGAAGAAGTACGGCACGAACAGGTGCCGCGGCACCTCGGCGAAGGCCGCGCGCCAGGCGGGGTCGTCGAGGACCCCGGCCGCCGCCATCTCCGCCACCAGCGCGGCCCGGGCCTCGGCGTACATGTCCGTGTGAGGTGCGCCCATACGCCCACTGTCGCGCGGCGCGGGCCGCCGGGCGAGCGGCTGGAGGCGCCGGGGACGGTGGGGTGGCCGGGAACAGCGGGCGGCCGGTCCTAGTCCTTAGGTCGTCGGCCGGTCCGTCTGAGACGATGGACGCGTGAAAGAGATTCCGCGCGGCACGCTTCAGGAGCAGACCTTCTACGAGCAGGTCGGCGGCGAGGAGACCTTTCGGCGCCTGGTGCACCGGTTCTACCAGGGAGTCGCGGAGGACCCGCTGCTCAAGCCCATGTACCCGGAGGAGGACCTGGGACCCGCCGAGGAGCGGCTCGCCCTCTTCCTGATGCAGTACTGGGGCGGGCCCCGCACGTACAGCGACAACCGGGGCCACCCGCGCCTGCGGATGCGGCACGCGCCGTTCACCGTCGACAAGGCCGCGCACGACGCCTGGCTCAGGCACATGCGCGTCGCCGTCGACGACATCGGTCTGTCCGAGGAGCACGAGCGGCAGTTGTGGAACTACCTCACGTACGCCGCCGCGTCGATGCTCAACACCGACGGCTGAACACCGAGGCCGACCCGCGTCGCGGTGGCCGGCGACTGGAATCCGTCACGATCGCGTCACGTCCGCGCTTCTCCTCGCCACCCGGCTCCTGAGCGCCGAACGGGCCGACGAGGGTGCCCTGTTGCGGGCGCACGGCCGTTCCCGGCGGCGCGTCCCCCGAGGACCACATCGTCGATCCGGCGGGGCAACGACCGGCCCAGTCGCACCCGGGGGGGGCGTCGCGGCCGTCCGGCGGACGGGCCCGCCGGGTTCCGGGCAGCCGAGCCGCTCGCATCCCGCCGGACGGCTCGGGCCCGCACCCGCACCGGCCCGCGACGACGGCCCCACCTACACCGGAGCCACCGGGAGCACCCCGAGCCCGGCGCGGCGTACCGCCACCGAGCCGTACGGGGTACGCAGGCGCAGCCAGCCCGCGGCCGACAGCAGTGCCACCGCCGCCGGATCCGCGCCGGGGCGCAGGAAGCCCAGCGAGTGCGCGGCGTGCACCGCCCGCAGGGGCAGCTCCGTGTCGGCCAGCGTGCGGGACCAGATCTCGCGGCCGACACGGTCCCGGGCTGCCCGCGTCCGGTCCTCCGGGGCCAATGCCTCGTCCCGCGCGCGGAACTCGGCGACGGCGGCGGCGACGACCGCGCGCATGGCGTCGGTTCCCGGCAGCCCGGGAACCTGCCGCCATCCGCCCCGGGGCGGCAGCACCCCGGCCCACGGCGGGCCGGTCACCGCCCGCGGCACCAGGACCGCGCCGGTGCCCTCGTCGATGCCTTCGAGAAGCTCCCCGGCGGAGACGGTGACGTCCAGCTCGCCCGTACCGTCCTCGTCCGCACCGGCACGGCCGCCGGCGCCGCCCCCGGCCGTGACGCCGACCGCGAGCCGGGACGTGCGCACGGCCAGCACCTCGAACGACGGCGGCCGTCCGAAAACGGCCACCGCCCCGGTGCCCGCCTGAAGTCGCACCGCCGCGGCCCGGTCGTAATGGATCAGCCGTCCGAGGAAGGCGGCGAGATCGGCCGCCTCCCCCGCGTCGGCGAGCACCAGCCGCCGCCCGAGCGCCGTCATGCGGCGACAGCCCCCCGCGGTTCCCGCCGGCCGGCCCGGCCGGCGTCGCCGTCGTCCAGGTACTCCAGGAGGAACGACTTCTCCTCCGCCGAGATCCGGCGCGGCCGCGCCGCTTCGAGGTCGTAGGGCACGACGACCGTCGAGGCGCGCACGTACACACGCTCGGCGCCGTCGGCGTCCGTGTCCTTGACCTCGTACGCGATCGTCAGCGACGCGGCGCCGATCTTCGTGACCCAGGACTCGATGGTCACCGGCTCGTGCCGGTGGACCAGCGGCAGCTTGTAGTCGATCTCGTGCCGGGCCACCACGGACCCGCCCGCGAACGACGGCGAACCGTCCCCCGGCGCCAGCCGGAACATGAAGTCGATCCGCGCTTCCTCCAGGTACCGGAGGAAGACGACGTTGTTGACGTGCCCGAAGGCATCCATGTCCGACCAGCGCAGAGGGCAGCGGTAGATGTGACGCGACAAGATCAGCCCCGCGTCAGCTTCTTGTACGTGGCTCGGTGCGGACGCGTCGCGTCCGCACCGAGCCGCTCGACCTTGTTCTTCTCGTACGACTCGAAGTTGCCCTCGAACCAGTACCACTTCGACTCGCCCTCGTACGCGAGGATGTGCGTCGCGACCCGGTCCAGGAACCAGCGGTCGTGGGAGATGACCACGGCCGCGCCCGGGAACTCGAGCAGCGCGTTCTCCAGCGACGACAGGGTCTCGACGTCCAGGTCGTTCGTCGGCTCGTCGAGGAGCAGCAGGTTGCCGCCCTCCTTGAGCGTCAGGGCCAGGTTGAGGCGGTTGCGCTCACCACCGGACAGGACGCCGGCCGGCTTCTGCTGGTCAGGGCCCTTGAAGCCGAACGCGGAGACGTACGCCCGCGAAGGCATCTCGACCTGGCCCACGTTGATGTAGTCCAACTCGTCCGACACGACGGCCCAGAGGGACTTCTTCGGGTCGATGTTGGAGCGGTTCTGGTCGACGTACGAGATCTTGACGGTCTCGCCGACCCGGATCGCGCCGGAGTCCGGCGTCTCCAGACCCTGGATCATCTTGAACAGGGTCGTCTTGCCCGCACCGTTCGGGCCGATGACGCCCACGATGCCGTTGCGCGGCAGCGTGAAGGACAAATCGTCGATCAGGACCTTGTCACCGAACGCCTTGGAGAGGTTGTTGACCTCGACGACGACCGAGCCCAGGCGCGGGCCCGGCGGGATCTGGATCTCCTCGAAGTCCAGCTTCCGCATCTTGTCCGCCTCGGCGGCCATCTCCTCGTACCGGGCGAGACGCGCCTTCGACTTGGTCTGGCGGCCCTTGGCGTTGGAGCGGACCCACTCGAGCTCTTCCTTGAGCCGCTTCTGACGCTTCTCGTCCTTGC
Organism: Streptomyces chryseus; assembly: GCF_014650755.1. GTDB lineage: Bacteria > Actinomycetota > Actinomycetes > Streptomycetales > Streptomycetaceae > Streptomyces > Streptomyces chryseus. Next base: position 987,417 of record NZ_BMVO01000001.1, read on the forward strand.
GGCCCTCGACCTTGAGGCGGGCGGACTTCTTGTCGAGGTACGTCGAGTAGTTGCCCTCGTAGGGGATCGCGCGGCCGCGGTCGAGCTCCAGGATCCACTCGGCGACGTTGTTCAGGAAGTACCGGTCGTGGGTGACGGCGACAACGGCGCCCGCGTACTTCGAGAGGTGCTGCTCCAGCCAGTTCACCGACTCGGCGTCGAGGTGGTTGGTGGGCTCGTCGAGGAGCAGCAGGTCGGGCGCCTCGATCAGCAGCTTGCAGAGCGCGACACGGCGCTTCTCGCCACCGGAGAGGTTGGTGACGGGCCAGTCGCCGGGCGGGCAGCCCAGCGCGTCCATGGCCTGCTCGAGCTGGGCGTCGAGGTCCCAGGCGTTGGCGTGGTCGAGGTCCTCCTGGAGCTTGCCCATCTCTTCGAGCAGCGCGTCGGAGTAGTCGGTCGCCATGAGCTCGGCGACCTCGTTGAAGCGCTTGAGCTTGCCCATGATCTCGGCAGCGCCGTCCTGGACGTTCTCCAGAACGGTCTTCGACTCGTCGAGCTTCGGCTCCTGCATGAGGATGCCGACGCTGAAGCCGGGCGACAGGAACGCGTCACCGTTGGACGGCTGCTCCAGTCCGGCCATGATCTTCAGCACCGTGGACTTACCGGCACCGTTGGGACCCACCACACCGATCTTCGCTCCCGGCAGGAAGCTCAGCGTGACGTCGTCAAGGATCACCTTGTCGCCGTGCGCCTTGCGCGTCTTGCGCATCGTGTAGATGTACTCAGCCAAGAGAAACCGTCCGGCAATCGATGTGTGGGCAGATACACCCCATCTTGCCTGACGTCCACCCCGGGACGGAAACGGGTATGGCCTCGCGTGCGGTGACGGCCCCGGTGCGCCAAGGCGCGCCGGGGCCGTCGTGATCGCCCGGTGACCGGGCGTCGCCGCTCGTCGCGGCCGCTACTCGTCGTCGGACGCGGGCTGCTTCTTGCGGACGAAGAGGACCGCCGCGATGCCGAGGACGACGAAGGCGACCGCGATGCCGAGGATCATGGGCGTGGCGTTGGAGCTGCCGGTCTCGGCGAGGTCGGGGCCGTCGACGGCGAGGGGGGTCTCACCGGCCGTGGCAGGGCCGGGCCGGTTCCCGGGCTGGTCCAGGGTGCCGGCGCCGGGTCCGGCTGCCGCGCCGGTGGCGCCGGAGGTCTCGCAGTCGAGGATGCCCTTGAAGCTCTTCTTCAGGCCGCCGGGGCCCTCGATGGTGAAGTCGTACGCCTGGTCCTCCTGGACCGGGACGGTGACGGTCCGCGACTGGCCGGCCGGGACGGTGTGCTCGACGCTCATGAGCTCGAAGGTGAACGGCTCGTCGCCCTTGTTGGCGGCGGTGATGTCCACGCCGCCCTTCGCGCAGTTCTTCTCGGCCGAGAGCGCGGGGATGGCGCCCTTCTTCGCCCAGGTGGCGCTCGCCGTGGCGGAGACGGTCGACTCGCTGGAGCCGGCCAGGATCTGGGTCTGGCTCCGGGTGACCCCGGCGAAGGCCCGGCCGACCGGCACCGAGGTGGTGGCCTGGACGGTCAGCGCGGTCGAGCCGTCGGCCGCGTCGGCCGGCACGTCGAAGTACAGCTCGCCGCCGTTGACCGCGGTGGTGGCGGGCTTGCCGTCCTTGCCGACGACCTCGACGCCGCTGGCGGCGTCGGCGGGCGGGGCGACGGTGACGCGGTCGGCGTTGGTGCGGACGGTGACGGGGCCGAGCTTCCCGCCGGCCTTGCCGGAGACGGCGTTGGGCTCCAGGGTCAGGGAGGCTCTGGGCTCGGCGGCGCCGCGCGCGTTCTTCTCCAGGAAGTCGGCGAGCTTCTCCGCCTTCGGGTCGAGGGCGTCGACCTTGACGTGGTCGGAGTACCGCCAGATCGCCACCTGGGTGCCGGCGGCCGCGGTCTGCTCGGTGAGGGAGTCGACGCCGGCCCGCTTGGCGAGCGCGCTCAGGTCGTTCACCTGGGGGTACGAGTGCTCCAGGATCCAGCGGATCTTGCCGGCGTCCCGGTTGGTGCCGAGCGAGGTCTGGTCCCAGGAGGTCTCCAGGTACTTCGCCTGCTCCTGCGTCGGGCGGTGGGCGTCGACGCAGTACGTCTTGAGCGTGCCGCCGCCGTCGACGGTCATCTCGAACAGGCCGGCGGGAATCTGCTGGTCGCCGCCCTCCGTGCGCAGGACGGCCCTGTCGTAGGTCTTCAGCCCGTCGAGCGTGGCCGCCGCACCGCCCTGGTGCTGCGGTGCCTCCTGCGCCGCGGCCGGTGCCGCCCCGGCCAGCGCCCCCGCGGCGAGGAGCCCCGAAGCCAGGGCCGCCGCGGTCAGGCGGGCCGAGCCCCGCCCGCGTACAGAGAACGCAGAGAAAGCAGAAAACACAGAATTCCCCTTCGGGCGAGGCCCTTTCGCTGGTGCGACTGTGGGGGGAGCGCCTCGCCGGCAGACTCAAGTGCCCCGTGAGTATCCGGAAATCCTAGGGACGCGACGATCGACAGCCCCCTGTCATACCGTCAGATAGCCATTCCGAATCGGAATCGTTATCGCCCATCGCCTGTACGCACCGGCTCTGTCGACAAATCCCCGTGCGAATCGGCCGGGTTGTCTGCTTCCGTCACCGCCCGCCGTGTCAGTGGCGCGTCTCCTCTCACCACCCGTCTGAACGCGGACGTACCGCGCGTCAGGTCGTGACCGACCGCCAGCGCGTCGATGTCCGCCGAGAATCTGCGCTGCCCGTCCTTCTCCTCGTCGCGGACCCGCAACCGGCCGTGCACGAGCAGTGGTTCGCCGATGGACACCGAACCGGCCAGATTCGTGGCGAGCGACCGCCGCGCCCACACCGTGTAGAAGCTGGAGTGTCCGTCCGCCCAGCTCTCCTTCTGGCGGTCCCAGAAGCGGGCCGTCACCGCGAAGCGGAAACGCGCCACACCGCCCGCCGCCGTGTCCCGGTAGTCCACTCCCGTGGCGGCATTGCCCACCAGCGTCACCCAGGTGTCGCTCATCCCGGCTCCCCCTCTGCCCTCCGCCGTCCCGGTCCGCCCCGTGCGGCCGGCCGACTTCCATGCTGGACCGGACGCGGCACAGCCGCCGGCGCCTGTGGATCACCGGCCGGTTGTGGACAAACCCGTCACCGCCACGTACTGCTCCCGCACCTCCCAGTACCGCATCAGCTCCGCCGACACCGGATCCAGCACCCGCGCCCGCCCGCACCCGGCGGCCGCCTCCCGCAGCCGCCGCTCGGCGTCCTGCCCGTACCGCCGGGCCGGCCCCCTGGCCGCCACCGCGCACGCCCACTCGACCAGCGGGCCGCCGAGGATGCCGGCGAGCATCACCAGGACGGGCGGCAGCAACCGCGGCTCCAGCACGCCCACGATCTGACCCACCAGCCACAGCCCGCCGAAGATCTGCAACAGCGTCATCGACGCCTGCGTCAGCACCGCCGCCGGCCACCACGCGGGCCTCGGCGGCCTGCCGCGGGGCAGCCCGGCCCGTACCGCCAGTACGTCCAGCTCCTCGGGGAGTCCCGCCGCGCCGCGCACCGCGGACTCCCGCACCGCCTGCGCCCAGGGGGCGGGCAGCCCGGCGGCGGCCTCGTCGGCGACCGTACGCACGGCCTGCTCCACGCGCTGGCGGGCGGTGATCTCCTCCTCCTCGCCCTCGGTCGGGGTGCGCCCGGAGATCGGGTCGATGCCGGACCCCAATGCGCGGTGCGCCTCGTACCAGCGCCACAGCCTCAGCCACGGCGTCCCGCACGACTTGCCGGCGTTCCTGCGCCACTCCCGCTCCGCCGCCTCGCCCACCGCCGCCGCGCCCACCGCCTCCGCGAGCCGGTCGGTGAAGTCGTTCCGGGCCCGCTCGCCCAGCTCCGGCGGGCGCCGCCCGTCGGCGACGTACACCGGGCGCAGCCGGGCCGCGGCGGCGTCCAGGTCGGCGGACAGGCGGCGGGCTGGGGCCCCGCGCTCCTGTACGAACTGGCCGAGCATCTCGCGCAGTTCGCCGACGCCCTCGCCGGTGAGCGCGGACAGGGACAGGACCGTGGCGCCCGGCTCGCCGTGCTCGCCGAGCGCCATGCCGTCCTCGTCGAGGAGCCTGCGCAGGTCGTCGAGGACCAGGTCGGCGGCGTCGCCCGGCAGCCGGTCCACCTGGTTGAGCACCACGAAGGTGATCTCCGCGTGGCCGGCGAGCGGCCGCAGGTAGCGCTCGTGCAGCACGGCGTCGGCGTACTTCTCCGGGTCGACGACCCAGATCACCGCGTCGACGAGCGTGAGGACCCGGTCGACCTGGTCGCGGTGGGCGGTGGCGGCCGAGTCGTGGTCGGGCAGGTCGACGAGCACGAGCCCGTTCAGCGCCTCGTCGCGGAAGCCGGGCGGCGCCGGCCTGCGGCGCAGCCGTCCGGGGATGCCGAGCCGGTCCAGCAGTCCGGCGGCGCCGTCCGTCCAGCTGCACGCGATCGGCGCGGAGGTGGTCGGCCTGCGCAGCCCGGTCTCGGAGATCTGGACGCCGGCGAGCGCGTTGAACAGCGTCGACTTGCCGCTGCCGCTGGCGCCGGCGACGGCGACGACGGTGTGGCGGGAGGAGAGCCGCTGGCGGGCCGCGGCCTCGTCGAGCACGCGGCCGGCCTCGGCGAGGGTGCCTCCGTCGAGGCGCGTGCGGGAGAGGCCGACCAGCTCGCGCAGGGCGTCGAGGCGTCCGCGCAGCCGCCCGCCGTAGGCGCCGCCGGGCAGCAGGCCGTCGTACTCGTCGAGGGATTCCCGCTGTCCGCCGGGCGGCGGCCCTTCGGACGGCGGCCGCACGGGTCGCAGGGCCCGGACGGCCCGCTCGTCCCGCGCCGCCGCGCCCTCGGCGCGCCGGGCGATCAGCCCGTCGTCCCAGCGCCCCTCGGCCGCGCCGTCCGCCGGGTCCGGGGCGCCGGCCCCTTCGGCGTCGCCGGCGCCGCGCACCTCACCCGCGTCCCTCACGCCGTCGACCCTCGCCGCGCCGTCGACGCCGTCCGTGTCATCAGTCACAGCAGTCACGTTTGCGATCACTTCTCCTTCTGGAGCACGGAGAGCGCGGCGATGAGCTCGGCCTGCGGCTCCGGGGTCACCGCGAGGGCGTCGAGCGGAGCGAGCCGGCGGTCCCTCTCGGTATTGAGTACGCGGTCGATGTACGTCGTGAGCAGTTCCCCGCCCTTGTCGCGCAGCCGGGTCGCGGCGACGGCGCCGATCCGCTCGGCCAGCCGCTCCCCGGCGGTGCGGGCCCGGCGGCCGCCCAGCAGCGCGGCGGCGAGCAGGGCGGCGACGGTCTCGGCGTCGGGCGCGGGCGGCCGTTCGAGGTCCCGCACCTCCTCCTCGGCCAGCTCCTCCAGTACCCGGCGCCAGCGCCGTGCGGTCACCCCGATCCGCTCGCCGGCCTCCCGGTCGGGGATCGCGAACGCCACGGCGTCGGAGGCCGGCTCGCGCCGCCACGCCTCGTGCACATGCTCGTCGGCGGCGGCCACGGCGCACTGGAGCAGCGCCGTGAGGCTCGCGACGAGCGAGTCGAGAAGCTCACCCGCCGAACTGTCCAGCGGATACCCGCGCCAGCGGGTGAGCGCGTCGCCGGACAGGACGGCGCCGCGCCGGAGCCTGCCGCGTACCCGGGCGCCCTCCTTCTCGTACGCCTCCTCGACGTGCGCCGTCAGCCGTACGGAGGCGGCGTACTGGGCGGCGACGGCCCCGGCGAGCTCGGGCATCCGGGCGTTGAGCGACTCGATGACGCCGGTGGCGGTACGGCCGACGGCCTGCTGGCGGGCCGCCGGGTCGTGCACCCGGTGCGCCAGCCAGGTGCGCAGCGGCTCGACGGCGGTGGAGGGCAGCAGGCCGGTCCCGCCGCCGGCCGATTCGGGCAGCTCGGGGATGGTGAAGCGGGGTACGTCGCCCAGTCCGGCCTTGGTGAGCAGCGCGGCGTACTGCCGCGACACCTCGCCGATGACCTGGTGGGGGACCCGGTCGAGGACGGTGACGAGGGTGGCGTCGTACTCCTTCGCGGTGCGCAGCAGGTGCCAGGGCACGGCGTCGGCGTACCGGGAGGCGGTGGTCACCATCACCCACACGTCGGCGGCGCAGATCAGCTCGGCGGCGAGCCCCCGGTTGCCGGCGATCAGCGAGTCGATGTCGGGCGCGTCGAGCAGGGCCAGACCGCGCGGCAGCGTCCCCGCGGTCTCGATCCGGAGCGTGTCCGCGCCGCCCTTGCCGGGCTCCGGCGCCTCGATCGGCGCCTCCTCGTCGCCATCCTGCCGGGGCAGCCAGACGCGGGTGAGCTGCGGCAGTACGCGCAGGTTGGCGAACCAGTGGTGGTCGTCCGGGTGGCACACCAGCACGGGGGTGCGGGTGGTGGGGCGCAGTACGCCCGCCTCGCTCACGCGCCGGCCGACGAGGGAGTTGACGAGGGTGGACTTGCCGGCCCCGGTGGAGCCGCCGATGACGGCGAGGAGGGGCGCTTCGGGCTGTTTCAGCCGTGGCAGCAGATAGTCGTCGAGCTGCGCGAGCAGCTCGGTACGTGCCTGCCGGGCGCGTGGGGCCCCTGGTAGGGGGAGCGGGAGGCGCACGGCGGCGACACGGTCGCGCAGGGCGGAGAGTGCGTCGATCAGCTGAGGCCGTGCGTCCAAGGTCACCACATGCGAAGAATGCCCAATTTTGACGTCTTTTAGAAGCCTAAAGGCCCCTCTGCGCGCTGGGGCGCACCGATTGGCGGTGGCGGACAGACGGTACGAGTGGGGCGCAGGCATAACGAGTGCACAACACCCGGGGCGCGGGACGCCAAAAGCGGTGCGCGATTCGCACTCGCCTGCGATTATCGGGTTCGCTTCACCGAACCTCCACATCGTGCCACGGAGGTGAAGCAACCGGCCCAAGGTGATCGGAGCCCTATCCTTGTCCCCGGCAAGGTCCAGGACCCCGCCCGACCGGGGCCCCAGGCCGCCGAGGCCGTGATCCGGCCCCCGTAGCTCAGTGGATAGAGCAGGCGCCTTCTAAGCGCTTGGCCGCAGGTTCGAGTCCTGCCGGGGGCGCCCACCACCCTCCCCTGCGGGAGGCTGTTTCTTGTTGCGGCGGATTTCGGGCCGTCAGCGCGGAGCCACGTCCCGCAGGGCCGTGAGCAGGGACCGGAGGGCGGGGCGGCCTGCCGATGCCTCCCGTACCGCGCCTGGATCACCCTGACCGGTTCCGGGCCACGAAGTGCGGGCTGAAGCCCGCCGCCGCGCAGCCTTCGATCACGGGGTCCAGGCAGGGGCCGGGGCCGTCGCCGCGGACCCGGGGTTCGTCGGCGAGGCCGGTCAGGTCCAGCACCCGCTTCGCGGCCAGCGGGTGCCCTGCGGGGAGGACGGCGCGGTAGGGGTACGTCGAGCAGATGGACGAGGCGCACCCCCTCGTGGGTCCAGCCGCCCGGCCGGACCACCACGGCGAGGGCCGCGCGTCCTCGCCGGGGCGGCCGTCGTACTCGCCGGGGTCGCGGCGACACGGTGGCGCGCGCCGGGCGTCGGTTTCCTGCTCACCGGCGCACTCGCCGTAGGCGCCGCCGTGGCGGGCCTGCTGGGCGAAGTGGCGGGCGTACGCGCCACCCTGTGGGTGGGCGGGGTCTTCCTCGCGACGGCCTTCCTGCCCGTCTCCCTCTCCCCGGCCCGTACCCGCCGGGCGCTGCCACGGCAGCACGAGCCGCCAGGGCCCGAAGGGCCGCGAGCCCCCGGCGTCCCGGCGGAGGAGTCGTGACCCCGTAGGTCCCGCGTCCGGCGCGTCGAGGCCCCCACCCGCGCGGCCCGGCGGGTGGGGGCCGCGGCGTCGGCGCCGCGGCCGGCGGTTACGCGCTCAGCGGGACGGTGCGGTCCTCCAGCGCGGACTGCTCACCGCCCGTGACCACGAAGCGGCCCAGACGGCGGACCGGGACGAGGCCGGGCAGCAGCATCTGCCACATCTGCGTCGTACGTTCGGACAAGTCGCGCCGCCCCGCCAGTACTTGGGAACTGAGCTGGAGTCCGGTCCAGCAGCCGACGATCAGGTTCGCGGCATGGTCGACGTCGACCTCCGGCCTGACGTCGCCGCGCCCCTGCGCCTGCGCCAGGCAGTTGCGGATGAGTTCGATCCACTTCGCGTACGGCTCGGCGCTCACGCCCGACACGTTGCTCTGTTCGATGACCAGCCGGATACCGGCCCGCACCCGGACACTTTCCTGCAACTGCCGGGCCATACCGTGCACCAGGTCGATGACCGTCTGGACGCCCGGCCGGTCGATGTCGCGCATCGTGTCCCAGATGGAGAACTGCTCGTCGATCACGGCCTGGGCGAGGTCTTCCTTCGACGCGAAGTGGAAGTAGAGGGCACCCTTCGTGACGCCGGCCTCCTTGACGATGTCGCTGAGGCTCGTGCCGGAGAAACCCCCGTGGTCGAAAGCCCGCGCCGCGCCGTCGATGATGGCGCTCCGCGTCACCTCTGCCCGTTCCTGCCTGGCCATGAACAACCTCCTGATCCTGTGCGGTGACCGCCGGCGCCCCACCTCCTCGCCCCCCTTGTGAGACACCGCGACCGCTCACTCACCAATTTTGCTCACACCTCTCGTAAAAAACCAACTAGCTAGTATTGTTTTGCCTCGCTCCACCAAGCCTCTCGTGCCACAGCTCGACTTCCGTCCTGCTCAACTCACCTTCAGGAGGCCCCTGATGCGCGTTGCGACACTCCTCGACCAGGCAGATCTCTCGTCGTCGGCCGAAGCACCCGAGCTCTTCCTCCAGACCGTTCCGCGTACGCTCGTGCACCGGGCCGCGGTGTCCGAGGTCCTCGTGACCGGGATACAGAGAATCGACGCGGACCACTTCAGAGTGGGGGCCCAGTGGCCCCGCAGCCACAGCTACTACGGGCCCGTCGCGAACCGCTGGCACGATCCGATGCTCCTCGCGGAATCGATACGCCAGGCCCTGCTGCTCATCTCCCACCAGGCGTACGACGTGCCCATCGGCTATCAGTTCCTCTCCCACACCGTCGCGCACGACATGACCGCCGAGGGCGCCCTGCTCACCGGACGCCCCGCCCACGTCCTGCTCGACGTCCGGTGCTCCGACATCAAGCGGCGCGGCAGGACGGTCAGCGCGTACGCGGCGCAGATCGAGAGCCGCCGGGACGGCCGGGTCATCGGCTCAGGCGCGGTGACCATGGCCTGCATGGCCCCCGCCGTCTACAGCAGGGTCCGCGGCGACAAGGCGCAGAGCTCCCCGCAGCGCACGCTGCCGGAGGCCGTCACGCCGGAACTCGTCGGCCGGCGCCGGACCGCCGACGTGGTGATCTGCGCGACCGGCGTCGAGCGCGTCTGGACGCTGCGCACCGACCAGAACCACCCTGTCCTCTTCGACCACCCCGTGGACCACGTCCCCGGCATGGTCCTGATGGAGGCGGCGCGCCAGGCCGCGCTCGCCGTCCTCCAGGAACCCGACGGGCTCGCGGTCGCCTGCGACGCCACCTTCGACCAGTACGTCGAGTTCGACAGCGCCTGCCTGGTGACCGCGAACACCGAACCGGCCGAGATGGCGGGACCGCGTACCGTGTCCGTCCGCTTCGACCAGGGCGGCGCCACGGTCGCGACCTGCAGGGTCAAGGTCCTTGCGATCTGAGCCCGGCGCGCTCCTGGTCCTCGGAGGCACCGGCTTCATCGGCAGCGCCGTGGTGCGCGAGTTGCTGAGACCCGGCTCCAGCGGAGCGCCGCCACCCGAGCTGCGGATACTCGCTCGGCGTCCGCTACCGGACTGGATGACTTCGGCGGGTGCGCGGAGGATACCCGCCGATCTGACGGATCCGGACGGACTGCGGGGCGTGTGCGAAGGCGTCGGCACCGTTCTCCACCTGGCCAGCTACGTGGGGCGTGACCCCGCCCTGTGCACCGCGGTCAACGACCTCGGGACGCGGGCCGTGGCCCGCGAGGCGGACGCGGCGGGCGCACGCGTCCTGTACGTGTCCACCGCTTCGGTCTACGGCGGCGGGCCCCACCGCGGGGCGACCGAGGAGCAGCTGGTGCCCGCGCCGGTCTCGGCCGCGAGCGCCTCGCGGCTCAGGGCGGAGGAGACGGTACTCACCCGGGGCGGCGTCGTCCTGCGGCCGCATCTGGTCCACGGGCCAGGGGACAAGTGGTTCGTACCGCTGCTGTACCGGCTGCTGCGCGAGGTGCCGGTGTGGCCCGAGGGCGGCAGCTCCCGGAGTTCGCTGGTGGCGGTGCGGGACCTGGCCCGAGTCGTCGCGGCGCTCTCGCACAGCGACTGGGACGCCGACCGGGGCACCGTCTACCACGTCAACCATCCGCGTCCGGTGACGCTGCGCGCGATGGCGACCCAGGTGTGCCGGGGGCTCGACGTCGCGCTCCCCGGATCCGACCTGCCGCGCGCCGCCCACCGGGAACTGGCCGCGCGCGTCCTGCCGGGGCTCTCCGCGCACCAGCACGCCCTGCTCACCGAGGACCACTGGTACGAGAGCAGCCGCATCTGGCGCCGGCTCGGCATCGAGCCGGGTCCGGGCTTCGCGGCGGGACTCGTCGCGGGGCTGCCCTGGTACCGCAAGCACGTGGCGGGGCCGCACCTCGTGTGACATCCGCCGCCAGGCCGGGCGGTCCGCCGAGCGGACCGCCCGGCCCTTTCACGCCTCCCCGGCGGCGCTCACCGCCTCCACGCCGCTCGTGGTCAGCTCGATCGGCAGGTCCTTGCGGCAGGTGACGCCCAGCTTCCGGTAGATCCGGGTCAGATGCTGCTCGACCGTACTCGGCGTGATGAACAGCTTCGCGGCGATGTCCCGGTTGGTGTAGCCGCCCACCGCCAGCGCCGCGACCCGGCGTTCCGAGCCGGTGAGCAAGGCGCTGTCGGTGGCCGTGGGGTGCGATCCGGCCGGCTCGTCGCTCTCGTCTACGAAGGACAGCAGCGCCTCGTTGAGCGGGGCGGCCCCACAGAGGGTGACGAGGTGGCGGGCCCGGCGGGCGTGGGTCCTGGCCCGGCGGTTGTCGCCGAGTTCGGAGTACGCGTCGCTGAGGTCGGCCAGTACCCGGGTCTGCTCGTACCGGTCGCCGCACTGTTCGAACAGGTCGAGCGCCTCGGTCAGCATCTGCGGCCGCCGGCCCACCGGTCCGCCCACGGCCAGCACCCGCAGCGCCGCCGCCCTGGTGCGGGCGCCGTTGTGGCCCGGGCGGCCCAGCTGGTCGTACGCGAGCCGCGCCGCCTGCTCGCGGTTGCCGAGCTCCAGCCACGCCTCGGCGGCGCTGGTCCGCCAGGGCACGATGCCGGGGACGTCGATGCCCCAGGCGCGCATCCGCTCGCCGCAGGCGAGGAAGTCGGCGAGCGCGGCGTGGTCGTGGCCGGTGGCCAGGTGGAACTGTCCGCGCGCGTGCAGGTAGTGCAGCCCGTAGCGGGTCTCGAACATGGCCTTCGGGACGGCACGGGTCAGATACGACTCGGCCTCGTCGTAGCGGCCCATCCGGGTGGTGGCGAGGACCAGGGCGCTCAGCGGAGCGCCGAGGGCGACTCCCCAGGCGTTGGGCGACACGTGGCTGAGGGCGAGCTGGGCGTGGTCGACGGCCCGGGAGAGGTCGCCCTGGCGGACGGCCGCCTCCGCGCGGGCCGACGACAGCAGGCCCATCCAGGTCGGCGAGTACGGGGTGTGGCCCTCGGTCAGCAGCCGGTCGCACCAGGCCCCCGCGTCGGGGCGGTCCGCGTTCAGCAGCACGCTCAGCGCGAGCAGGGCCGGCTCCTCGGGCCAGGTGATGTCGTAGCTGGGCCCGCGGTCCTTGAGCACTTGCTCCGCCCCCTGCACGACCTCGTGGCTGCGGCCGTTGACCAGGGCGTCGGCGAGCAGCGCGGTGGGCCGGCACCAGGGGTCGGTGGGCTGCCCGGCGACGTCGGCGGTGGGCTGCGGCCCGCGGGGCTTGCGGCCCCTGCGCGCCAGCGTCGGGTGGGTCCAGGCCAGCCACTGCTCGGTGTCGTGCAGCAGGGCCGCGACCTCGCCGTGCGGTTCGAGTTCGGCGGCGCGCAGCCGCTCCAGCAGCTCACCGGCCTCCGTGGTGCGCCCCTGCCACAGCAGTTGGCGTACGAGGTCGACGCTGTGGGCGGGGGTCAGGTCGCCCCGGTGCGCGGCGGTGACGAGCGCGGCCAGGTGGGTCTCGGCCGTCGCGGGGTCGGAGAGCCGCCGGACCTGGACCAGCCGGGCCTCGATGGCGGCGTGTTCGGCCGCCGGCTCCGGCCGGGCCCGCAGGGCGGCTTCGAGCGCGGCGGCGGCGCGGTGCGAACGGCCCGCGATGAGCTCCTGTTCGGCCGCCTCCAGGAGGACGTCGACGCTCCAGGCGCCTGCCGGGCGGTCCGCCTCGACGAGCAGGCCGGCGGTCTCCGTCGCGGGGCAGCCCTGTTCGTACAGGAGCTCGGCGGCCTTGATCCGCAGGGTCGCCCGCTCGTCGGCGGGAAGGTCGTCGAGGACGGACTGCCGGGCGACGTCGTGGCGGAACGTGAGGCCGTTGACCAGTCCGGCCGCCGCGAGGGTGCGCAGGGCCGACTCGGCGCGGGCCGCGTCGATGCCGGCGATCCTGGCGATCCGGTCGGGCCGGGCGGACGTGCCGAGGACGGCGAGGGCGCGGGCGGCGGCGGCCACCGGCGGGTCGACCCGGCTGGTCTGGCGCAGGACCGCACGCCCGTATCCCTCGCGGCGGACGCCGCCGGTGGCCCGGTGGTCGTCGAGGAGCGCGGTCAGGAGCAGCAGGTTGCCGCCGGCCAGCGCGTGGAACTCGGGGGCGAGGCGCTCCGCGCTCGGCCGGTCGAGGTGCGCGGCGAGGAAACCGGCCACGCCCGCTTCGGTCAGCGGTGTCAGGGCCATCCGGTGCGCGTGCGGCTGGTCCAGCAGTTCCGTACGGAACATCGGGCGGCCGCCGGGGAGTTCCGAGTCGTCCGTCAGGACGGCCATGACGCGCGCGGAGCCGGTCCTGCGGGCCAGGTAGAGCAGGCAGTCGAGGGACAGGCGGTCGGCGTGCCGGACGTCGTCGACGGCGAGGAACACCGGTGCGTCCCGGGCGAGTCTCAGTACGGCCCGGGTGATGTCGGCGAGTACCCCGGCGAGTTCGGGGCCGATGACGGCGGCGCCGCCGGCCGGCGGGCGGTGCGCGTCGGAGCCGGCCCCGGCGTCCTGGGTGGCCGCCGCCCTGAGCAGCAGCTCTTCGAGCTCGCCGGCCGACGCGTCCGGGACCGGGGCGCTGCGCAGCAGCTGTCCCAGTACCCCGAACGGGAGGGCGTGTTCGGCACGGGAGCAGGCGGCGCGCAGGACCAGGCCGCCGGTGCGGGACGCGTGCTCGGCGACCCGGTGCAGCAGCTCGGTCTTGCCACTGCCCGACGGGCCGTCGAGCAGTACCACCTTGCCTTTCCTGGAATCGCATTCCATCAGCATCTGTTTCAGATGCATTGCCTGCTCGGCGCGTTCGACCAGTTCCACTGGCCACCTCCCGTTTTGACAGGTCCAAAGGATCCGAAAGCCGCTGCACGAGCCGGTTTCCCTTGGCCCTCGGCATGTGGCGGCACTTCGGAAGCTAGCAACCCCTCAGGGGTCCCGGGTTTTCCCGCGTCAACTGCCCGGCAACTGACCGCCCATCGGGTTGCGAGGGGGTGTCGTCGGGGGTCGTCGAGGGGGCCGGCAGGCGCTTCCAGGCGATCTTGCAGGCCGTCGGTACGTCGTCGCACGGTGCGAAGATCCACAACTCACCCCCGCTGACCTGCTAGTTCGCTACACCGTCAAGTCCGCACGATCCATGCGGCTATGAGATTGACAAACCGGTCGCTGGGTTTGTTTACTGTGAGGGGTGGTACGGCGGAAGCGTCCGTCCCTCGACTTCGGCTGGAGTGAGCCAGCATGCGATTCGAATTGCTCGGCCCCTTGAATGCATTCTCGAATGACGCCCCCGTCAATTTGGGAGGCTTCAACCAGCGGGCAACTGCGGCCTTTCTCCTGCTGCATGCGAACGAAGTAGTACCGACCAGCAAATTGATCCACGCCCTGTGGGGATACGATCCGCCGGCGACCTCACGGAAAATGGTGCAGAACGCCGTGTCGGGCCTGCGGAAGGTGATCGAGCGTCACGCCCGCCCCACGGGGGCCGTCTCCCTCACCACCAGCCCGCCCGGCTACCGGCTCACCATCGAGCCCGAGAGCTTCGACCTGGGCCGGTTCCGGCGCCTCGTGGAGCAGGGCGGAGCCGAGCTGCGGGCCGGGCACAATGAGGCGGGGCTCGCCCAGTTGCGCGCGGCCCTCGGCCTGTGGCGCGGTGCCGCGCTGAGCGACCTGACGGAGGCCGGCATCGCCTGGCCCGAGCTGACGGCCATCGCCGGAGTGCGCCTCGCGGTCTTCGAGGACTGCACCCGGGAGGCCCTGAACCAGAACAGGCACCACGAAGTCCTCGGCGAGCTGCAGGAGATGGCCGCCGCCGAGCCGGCGGGCGAGCGGATCTGCGGGCTGCTCATGCTGGCCCTGTACCGGTGCGGTCGCCAGCACGACGCGCTCGCCGCCTACCAGCGCACCCGCAGCACCCTGCTCGACGACTTCGGCCTCGACCCGGGCCGGGAACTGCGGGAGCTCGAACTCGCCATCCTCAACCAGGACCCGGCGCTGGCCCCCGACCCCGGACCGCGCTGGACCCGTACGGTCGCACGGCCCTCGGCCGCGCACCGGTGCAGCCGGCTCGGCACCCTGGCCGCGCCGGGCGGGCGCGCACGGCCGGCGTACCGGCGCGGTTACGCCTGACAGCCGCCGTCCGACGGCCGTCCCTGCTTCTCAGCGGCGATCGCTCCGGGCCAGCAGCACCGCCCCGTCCAGCGAGGACAGCCCGCCGAGCGCCGCCGGGCGTACGCGGGTCACGGGCCCCGCCTCTCTGGCCAGCTCCCCGGCGTGGCGGGCCACCGCCGCCACGTAGCCGGGCAGTCCGGCGGCGAAGCCGCCGCCCACCGTGACGAGGCGGGGGTGCACCAGCTCGGTCAGGCCCACGGCCGCCGCGGCGAGCGCCTCGGCGCTGTCGGTCACCGTGCCGACGGCCCACGGCTCGGCGGCCAGCCAGGCGGTGCGCAGCTCGGCGAAGTCGACCCCGCGGCCGAGGCGTTCACCCGCGCGCCGCAGGACGGCGCGTCCGGAGGCGACGGACTGGACGCAGCCGCGCCGCCCGCAGTCGCACCGCTCCCCCGCCCGGTCCACGATCAGATGGCCGACCTCGCAGGAGCCGCGCGCGGTGCCGGGGCAGATCCTGCCGTCGAGCACGATGCCGCCGCCGATGCCCGTACCGACGCCGAAGTGGACCAGGTCGCGGCAGTGCGCCGCGTCCGCCTCGGCGAGCGCGGCGAGGTCGCCGTCGTCGGCGGTGCGCACCTCGGCCCCGGGGAGCAGGGCCGCGAGCCGCCGGCCGAGATCGAGCCCCCGCCAGAACGGCCGGTTCGGCCACCCCCGTACGCGCCCCTCGGTGTCCAGCGTCGCGGGCACCGCCACGCCGACCGCCGTCACCGGACCCGCCCCGGCCGGGCGCAGGGCGGCCACGGCGGCGGCGAGCACCTCCATGTCCGCGTCCACTCCGCCGGCGTCCGGCCAGTGGAAGACGGTCTCCCGCTTGTTTCCCGCGTCGTCGGCGCCGGCCGGTTCAAGGCGGAGCGCCACCTTGGTGCCGCCCACATCGATTCCCAGATAACTCACGTGGTCTCCCGGCGGGACAAAGGGGTGCCTAGGGGTTCTTGGCCGGATTGCGCGGCTCTTACATTCGAATTCAATACTTCGCCTGCCGAAGGTGGATCACATGCAGTCGACACACGTCAGTACTGCCGATGGCTCGCTGCCCGCGGAGCTTCCCACGGAATCCCATGACGAGGATTCCGTGGAGCGGAACGCGTTTCCGGAACCGATCGGCGAAGTGTTGCGGATATTCCTCGGCAATCGGCGTGTTCAGGCGGCGACGCGAACGCGATAGGCGCTGCGGGCCGCTTCGAGGGATGCCAGGTTGTGCTCCGCCCACGCCGTGAGCGGAGCCAGCGAGTCCAGGAGTTCGCAGCCCATGGGGCTGAGTACGTACTCGACCTTCGGCGGCACCGTCGGGTACACCGTGCGGACGACCAGGCCGTCCCGCTCCAGGTTGCGCAGGGTCAGGGTGAGCATGCGTCTGCTGATCCCGTCCAGCGAGCGCTCCAGTTCGGTGAACCGCCTCGGTCCGCGCACGGCGGACAGGATCCGCATCGTCCACTTACCGCTCACCCGGTCGAGGATCTCCTCGAGCGGGGCCGCTTCATCTCGTACCAGCCGCGTGAGGGGGGCCGCGTCTCGCAGGGACATGAGCCGACTGCCTTTCAGTGCATAAGGCGTTCAAGGGTCGTCTGGAAGAGGCCGGTCAGGGCCTTCTGGTGGTCGGTGAGGTAGAAGTGGCCGCCGCCGAAGACACGCAGGGAGAACGCGCCTTCGGTGTGCCGCGCCCAGGTGTGCATCTCGTCGACGGTGACGCGCGGGTCGCTGTCGCCGACCAGCGCGGAGATCGGGCACGTCAGCGGCTCCCCGCCGGTGTCCCGGTAGCCCGCGACGGCTTTGAAGTCGCTGCGCAGTACGGGCAGGGTCAGCCGTACGAGTTCCTCGTCCAGGAGGATCGCGTCCTCGCTGCCGCCGAGCACCCGCATCTCCGCGAGCAGCGCGTCGTCGTCGAGTTCGTGGAACCGGTCGTCCCGGACGGCGGACGGCGCCCGGCGCGCGGAGACGATCAGCACGGCCGGCGGGGCACCGCCGGCCTCCAGCCGCCGCGCGACCTCGTACGCGACGGTCGCGCCCATGCTGTGGCCGAACAGGGCGACGGGACCCGCCCAGGGCATCAGGGCGTCCGTCACCCGGTCGGCGAGGGTGGCGATGTCCTCCACCGGCGGCTCGTGCCTGCGGTCGTGGCGGCCCGGGTACTGCACCGCGAGTGTCTCGATGTGGGGACCGAGCGCGGCGGACAGGGGGTGGAAGTAACTGGCCGAGCCGCCGGCGTGCGGCAGCGCGACCAGGGTGATCCGGCGCTCCGGCTTGGGGTGGTAGCGCCGTATCCACTGCTGGGAGCAGGTGACCGTGGTCCTCACGCCGACTCCCGCGCGGCGAGGGCGAGGAGGGCGCGGGCGCCGAGCCGGTAGCCGAGCGCACCGAGCCCGACGACGACGCCGGAGGCCAGCGGGGCGAGGACCGACTCGTGGCGCCACTGTTCGCGGGCCCACACGTTCGACAGATGCACCTCGACCCAGGGCCGCGGGTAGTTGGCCAGCGCGTCGCGCAGGCTCCAGCCGGCGACCATCAGCGCGCCCGGGTTCACGATGGCGCCGACGGTGTCGTAGTTGTCGTGGACCGCGCGGACCAGGTCGCCCTCGGAGTCATGCTGGATCGACACGACCTTCCAGTCGGGTCCGGCGACCTCCTCGCGCACGGCCTGCGCTATGTCGGCCAGGCTGTCGGTGCCGTACACCTCGGGCTCACGTTGCCCGAGGATTCCGAGGTTGGGACCGTTCAGCAGGAGTATCGCGCTCATGACTCACCTCGCACTCGGTTACAGGATTCGCGTACTCGGCGAACCTGGCGAACTTGGCAGACTTCAAGGTTTCCCCCTGAAGGTTGTAGCAGCAATGCAATACGCGGGGGTATGTGAAGGCCCCCGCACACGGAAGTAAGGGGGGTGATAGTGGGGCCCGTAGGGGATGGGAAGAGATGTGGCCGACGCGCTAGCGTGATATTTCCCGGATGAGAATGCGCCTTTGGCCGAGCGGCCCGCCGGAACAGTACCGGGCCCTCTCGGCACATTTCCAGACTCTCTCCGGGCCGCATTCATCCCCAAGAGAATGGATCGTCATGAATGATCGTGCGCAGCAACTGCTCGCGGACCTTCCCCAGTGGCCGCGGTACGGAGACGAGGAACGCGTCGGTCTCGTCCGGGCCCTCGAACAGGGCCAGTGGTGGCGCATGGGGGGCAGCGAAGTCGATTCGTTCGAGCGCGAGTTCGGGGAGCGCCACGGCTCGCCCTATACGCTCGCTGTGACGAACGGGACGCACGCGCTGGAACTCGCCCTCCAGGTGCTGGGCGTGGGCCACGGCACCGAGGTCATCGTCCCCGCCTTCACGTTCATCTCCTCGTCCCAGGCCGCCCAGCGCCTCGGCGCCGTCGCCGTCCCGGTGGACGTCGACCCGGACACGTACTGCCTGGACCCCGAGGCCGCGGCCCGGGCCGTCACGGCGCGCACCGCGGCCATCATGCCGGTCCACATGGCGGGCCACTTCGCCGACATGGACGCCCTGGGCAAGCTGTCCGCCGACACCGGTGTGCCGCTGATCCAGGACGCGGCGCACGCCCACGGCGCGGAGTGGGACGGCCGCAAGGTCGGCGAGCTGGGTTCGGTGGCCGCGTTCAGCTTCCAGAACGGCAAGCTGATGACGGCCGGTGAGGGCGGCGCCGTCACCTTCCCGGACGAGGCGACGTACCAGGAGGCGTTCCTGCGGCACAGCTGCGGCCGCTCGCGCACCGACAAGAAGTACTTCCACGAGACGTCGGGGTCCAACTTCCGCCTCAACGAGTTCTCCGCCGCCGTGCTCCGGGCCCAGCTGGGCCGGCTGGACGAGCAGATCGCCCTGCGCGAGCAGCGGGCGCCGCTGCTCGCCGGGCTGCTCGCCGAGATCCCCGGGGTGGTCCCGCAGGGCCGCGACGAGCGGGTCACCGCCAATCCGCACTACATGCAGATGTTCCGGCTGCCGGGCTACAGCGAGGAGCGGCGCAACGCGCTGGTGGAAGCGCTCGTGGCGCGGGGCGTGCCGGCCTTCGTCGCGTTCCGCGCGATCTACCGCTCGGACGGCTTCTGGGAGAACGCGGCGCCCGACGAGACCGTCGACGAGGTGGCCGCCCGGTGCCCCCACACCGAGGCCATCAACGCCGACTGCGTCTGGCTGCACCACCGCACCCTGCTGGGCACGGAGGAGCAGATGCACGTCGTCGCCGAGGTCGTCGCCGACGTGGTCGCACGGACGTGAGCACCCCGGTGGGCGTGCGGGGACCGGACGGCCCTCCGGTCCGCACCAGCGTGGTGGGCCTCGGGTGGGCGGCCAAGTCCATCTGGCTTCCCCGGCTGCGCCAGCACCCCGCGTTCGCCGTGGCCTCCGTGGTGGATCCGAACCCGGCCGCCCGGGCCGAGATCCCCCAGGACCGGGCGGGTACGCGGCTGCTGGACGACGTGGCGGAGCTGAGCCGCGACGGCACCGACCTGGCCGTCGTGGCGGTGCCCAACCATCTGCACAGCACGGTCGCGTGCCGGCTGCTGCGGATGGGCATCCCCGTCTTCCTGGAGAAGCCGGTGTGCCTGAACTCGGCGGAGGCCGAGCAGCTCGCCGCCGCCGAGCGGGCGGGCGGCACGGTGCTGCTGGCGGGCAGCGCGGCCCGCTACCGGGCCGACGTGACGGCGCTGCGCCGGGTCGTACGGCAGGACCTGGGGGAGCTGCGGCACGTGGAGCTGTCGTGGGTACGGGCCCGGGGCGTGCCGGACGCCGGCGGCTGGTTCACGCAGCGGCAGTTCGCGGGCGGCGGGGCGCTGGTCGACCTGGGCTGGCACCTGCTCGACACCGTCGGCCCGATCCTGGGGCCGGTGGGGTTCGACCAGGCGGTGGGAACGGTGTCGGACGACTTCGTCAACGACCGTTCCTCGCAGGCGGCCTGGCGCGAGGACGCCCCGAAGGACGCCGGTTCCGACGGGGACGTCGAGGACACGGCGCGCGGCTTCCTGGTGACCGAGGACGGCGTGTCCGTGGCCATACGGGCCAGCTGGGCCTCGCACGAGCCGTACGACGTGACCCGCATCCGGGTCGACGGCAGTGCCGGCAGTGCCACCTTGACCTGCACCTTCGGGTTCAGCCCCAACCGGCGCAAGGGCTCGTCGCTGGTCCGGGTGCGGGACGGCGTCGAGACCGAGGTGCCACTGCCCGAGGAGGAGATCGGGGCCGAGTACCTCCAGCAGCTCGACGAGCTGCCGGGGCTGCTCGCGGACCCGGCGTCACAGGGGCGGACCGTCGACGAGGTCCGCCGCACGATCGCGGTGATCGAGCGCATCTACCGCTCGGCCCGCAGGGCGCGGATCGGAGCGCGCTCCACAAGAGCGGCCCGCCCGGTGCCCTACTCGACCCTACTGAACACGGAGGATCACCATGCCTGACACCCGCGAAGGTAAGGATCCCGCCTATCCGGTCCCGATACCCGGGACCGGCTTCCGGGCGGTCGTCTTCGATCTCGACGGGGTGCTCGTCGACAGCTACGAGGTGATGCGGGAGGCCTTCAGCGTCGCGTACCGGGAGGCCGTCGGTACCGGGGAGGCGCCGTTCGCGGAGTACAACCGGCATCTCGGCCGGTACTTCCCGGACATCATGAAGATCATGGGGCTGCCGCTGGAGATGGAGGCGCCGTTCGTCCGCGAGAGCTACCGGCTCGCCTCCCAGGTGCCGGTCTTCGACGGGGTGCCCGAGATGCTGCGCGAGCTGCGCGGGCGCGGGATCCCGCTGGCGGTCGCCACCGGCAAGGCGGGTGACCGGGCCAGGGCACTCCTCGCGCAGCTGGGCCTGGCCGACATGTTCGAGACGATCATCGGGTCCGACGAGGTGGCGCGCCCCAAGCCGGCCCCCGACATGGTGCGTCTGGCCGTGTCCGTACTCGGCGCGCGTCCCGAGGAGACGGTGATGATCGGGGACGCGGTGACGGACCTCCAGAGCGCCCACGGCGCGGGCGTGGCCGCCGTGGCCGCGCTGTGGGCCGGGGTCGACGAGGAGGCGCTGCTCGCGGCCGGCCCCGTCGCCATCCTGAACCGCCCCGCGGAAGTGGTGTCGTTCTGCGCGGCGGCCGGGCAGACGGTCGCCAGTGGCGTGGCGTCGTAACCGCTCCACCGCTTCCTCCCCCACAGCGAAACGGCCCGGACGATGCCGCGTCCGGGCCGTTTCGTGGTGCCGGCCGCCGTGCGGGGCGGCCGGCGCGGGTCAGTCGTACGGCCGGTCCTCGACCGGCATCCCTTCCAGGGTCCGCAGCACCACCTCTTCCGGTACCTCGCGTACCAGCTCGGCGCCCGCGGGGCCGTCCAGGACGAAGGCGAGGGAGCCGTCGGACTTCTTGTCCCGCCGCATGTACCGCACCAGTTCGCCGTGGCCGACGCCCGGGGGCAGGCCGGTCGGCAGCCCGTACCCGGCCACGACCGAGCGGTGCTCCTCCACCCGCGCGGGGTCGATCCGGCCGAGGGCGCCCGCGAGCCGGCCGGCGAAGACCGTGCCGATCGCCACCGCTTCCCCGTGCCGCAGCCGGTAGCCGGTGGCGCGTTCCAGGGCGTGGCCCAGGGTGTGGCCGTAGTTGAGCAGGTGGCGTACGCCCTGGTCCCGTTCGTCCCGGGTCACGATGGACGCCTTCAGCCGGACGCTCGCCGCGATCCGGTCGGCGAGCGGCAGGTCGTGGAGCCCCTCGGCGCCGATGAAGTGGCAGCGGGCCAGCTCGCCGTACCCGTTGGTCCACTCCCGCTCGGGCAGCGTGCCGAGGAAGTCGGTGTCGCACAGGACCGCCCGGGGCTGCCAGTACGCCCCGACGAGGTTCTTGCCCTCGGGCAGGTTCACCCCGGTCTTGCCGCCGATGCTGGCGTCCACCTGGGCGAGGAGGGTCGTCGGCAGGTGGATCACCGGCATGCCCCGGTGGTAGAGGGCGGCGGCGAGGCCCACGGCGTCGGTGGTGGTGCCGCCGCCGCAGGAGATCACCACGTCACCGTGGTGGAGGCCGAACTCGGCGAAGTGGCTGCACAGTTCGGCGACGGTGGCGAGGGTCTTGTTCGTCTCGCCGTCCTGGGCCTCCAGCCACAGGGTGTCCACGTCGAGCTCCGGCAGCATGCCGGCGGGGCGCGCCGAGACGACGACGGCGCGCCGCGCGCCGGTCTCCCGGACGATGTCGCGCAGCCGGGCGCGTACGCCGGCGCCGATGTGCACGGTGTACGTGCGGTCGCCGAGGCCCACTTCCACCCGGTGGTCGGGTGCGAGCGGTTGGCTCATCGGGTGCTCCTTCCAGGGTTGCGTTCGCGGGTCGGGCGGGCGGTGGCGGTCACGCGGTCTGGAGTCCGGCCGCGGGCACCGCGATCGGCTGGGTGTCGGCTCCGGAGGCGCCGAGGACCGCGCGGACGGTACGGGCGGCCAGCGCCTCGGTGACCGCGGGGATGCGCAGCCTTCGGTGGGTGAGGTGCGCGTGGTCGAAGAGCAGGTAGTTGACCGGCGCGCCCTCGGCCGCCCAGGAGTTGGCCGTGCGGCGCAGGGTGCGCAGGTAGTCGTCCCAGCGCCGGGCCGTCTCGCCGCTCATGGCGGGCAGCCCCTCGGCGAGGGCGCCGGCCGCCGGGCCGCCGCGGTCTCTGAGCTCGGTGCGCTGCGCGGGCGTGAGCCCTTCCGTCCAGTGCTGCCAGCACTGGAAGAGGAATCCCTTTCGCGCCGCTTCCGGTATCAGCGCCACGACGTGCCGCAGATGCCAGATGGTGAGGATCAGCTGGGCGTCGTACGGCGCGACCGGTTCCCGCGCGACGGCGAGTGCGAGTTCACTGGACGCCATGGCGACGTCGTCGTGGAATTCGATGTCGCAGGCCAGCGGGTGGTGCGGTACGGGTTCCCGCAATTCCTCGACGACCGGCGCATTTCCGTACGGGGAGACTTCCTTGAGCAATCGGGATTCGACCTCGCGGAGAACCGGCTGAGTGGAACTGGCCCACAGTCCGATCTCGGGGTTCTTGCCCAGCTCGGTCCAGTGGAGGAACCACCGGCTGCGCCCGTCGGCGGCACGCATGTCACGTACCAGCTCAAGCAGGCTTTCCGGCGGTTCGGGGCGGGTGATGCCACCGCTGCCCGTCCCGTGGGGGGCGGACACGCGTGCGTGGATCCAACGGTGCGTCATATCGGGTTACCTCAGTTCGTCACCAGCGGGGATGCCCGGACTATTGCTCTGACGACGCGGGCGCGATTGAATGCTAGGCCCGGCCGATAATTCCCACTATCGGGCGGCGCACCCTACCTTCTCCGCACCCGAAGTCAGGGCCCTATTAGGGGGGTCGACTGGGGTTACGGGCAGGTCGGCAACAACGAGAATGTTGTCCTGTAGATCAGGTGTCAGGACAAAGATTCCCAGAGAAGTATTTCATTGTTGCCGTGTTATCGAGGGGTGTGGGGAACATGCTGCGAACCGAGCTGATCCGACCGTTGCCGGAGTTGCTCACCGCGCACGCGAACCGCTTCGGGAACAAGATCGCCTACCGCGATGCCCGCCGCGCCGTCAGCTACGCGCAGCTGGCCGACCGTACCGGCCGGATCGCCGGGCACCTGGCGGCCCTGCGGCTGCAGCCGGGCGACCGCGCCGCGTTCCTCCTCGGCAACTGCGTCGAGACGGTGGAGAGTTACCTCGCCGTCCTGCGGGCGGCGGCGATCGGCGTACCGCTCAATCCGCGCTCCACGGACGCAGAGCTGACCCATCTGCTCACCGACAGCGGCGCCCGCGTCGTGATCACCGACGCCGCCCACCTGGACCAGGTACGTCGGGTGCTCGGCGCGGACCGGTCGGTACGGATCGTGGTCACCGGCGCCGAACGCCCCGCCGGCACCCTCTCCTTCGAGACCCTCGCCACCACCGAGCCGCCCGCCCCCGCGCGGGACGACCTCGGCCTCGACGAGGTCGCGTGGATGCTCTACACGTCCGGCACCACGGGCAAGCCCAAGGGCGTGCTCTCGACCCAGCGCAACGCCCTGTGGTCGGTGGCCGCCAGCTACGTGCCCATCCCCGAGCTGTCGGCGGACGACCGCGTCCTGTGGCCGCTGCCGCTCTTCCACAGCCTGTCGCACATCGTGTGCGTCGTCGCGGTCACCGCGGTCGGCGCGTCCGTGCGGCTCGTCGACGGATTCGCGGCGGACGACGTGCTCGCCGCGGTGCGCGAGGAGGACTCGACGTTCCTCGCCGGCGTACCGACCCTCTACCACCAGCTGGTGCAGGCCGCGGCCCGCAAGGGCTTCACCGCCCCGCGGCTGCGCGTGTGCCTGGTCGGCGGCGCGGTCACCACCGCCGCCCTGCACACCGCCTTCGAGAAGGCGTACGGCGCCCCGCTGCTCGACGCGTACGGCTCCACCGAGACCTGCGGCTCCATCACCATGACCTGGCCGAACGGCGCCCGCGTCGAGGGCTCGTGCGGCCTGCCGGTGCCCGGCGTCAACGTACGGCTGGTGGACCCGCAGACCGGCGCCGACGTGGCCACCGGCGAGGAGGGCGAAGTCTGGGTCAACGGCCCCAACGTGATGGCCGGTTACCACAACGACCCCCAGGCCACGGCGGAGGCGCTGCGGGACGGCTGGTACCGCACCGGCGACCTGGCGCGCCGCGACGAGGCCGGCTGGTTCGCCGTCACCGGGCGCCTGAAGGAACTCATCATCCGCGGCGGCGAGAACATCCACCCCGGCGAGATCGAGGAAGTACTGCGCTCCGTGCCCGGCGTCGCCGACGTCGCCGTGGTCGGCAAGCCGCACGACGTGCTCGGCGAGGTGCCGGTCGCCTTCCTGGTGCCGGGCCCCGAGGACCTCGACACGGAACTCCTGTACGCCACCTGCCGCGAGCAGCTCGCGTACTACAAGGTGCCCGAGGAGCTGTACGAGACCGCCCGCATCCCCCGCACCCAGTCCGGCAAGATCACCCGCCACCGGCTGCTCTCCCGCCCCATGCGGCTGCGCGCCGCCAACAGCAGCCACTACGAGTCGCTGCTGCGCCTCGACTGGGTGCCGCTCACCCTGCCCCCCGCCGGGGCCTCCCCCGAGCCGTGGACGGTCTCCGGCCCCGACGCGGCGGCGCTCGCCGCCGGGCTCGACGCCCGGCTCGCCGCCACCGGGCCGGGACGGCCCGCCCCCGGGACCGTGGTGCTGGGCCTGGACGTGCCGAAGGCGGCGGCGGCCGCCGACTTCGCGGGCGCCGTGGCCCGTACGGTGCGCGAACTGTCCGACCAGCTCGCCCGCTGGCTCGCCGACGAACGCCTCGACGGCACCCGCATCGCCGTCGCCACCCGGGGCGCCGTCATCGCCGGCCCCCACGAGACGCTCCACAACATCGCGCACGCCCCCGTCTGGGGCCTGCTCCGCGCCCTCCAGGCCGACCACCCCGGGCGGCTCGTCCTGGTGGACCTCGACGAGGCCCCCGCGTCCCTGGAGGCGCTGCCCGCGGCCCTCGCCTCCGGTGAGCCGCAGTTCGCGCTCCGCACCGGCGTGCCGCTGCTCCCCCGCCTCGCCCGCGTCGCGGCGAGCACCGAGGCGCAGGTCAGGCCCGCCATCGACCCCGAGGGCACCGTCGTCGTCACCGGCGCCGACAGCGCGCAGGGCGCCGCGCTCGCCCGCCACCTCGTCGCCGGGCACCGGGCCCGGCGGCTGCTCCTGATCGGCTCGTACGACGCCGACGACGAGGCCCTGGTGGCGCTGCGCGGCGAACTCGCCTCGCTGGGCGCCAAGGTGACCACCGCCGCCTGCGACCCGGCCGACCGGACCGCGCTCGCCGCCGTACTGGAGCGGGCCGAGCGCCCGCTGACCGCCGTCGTGCACGCACACGGCTGGCAGACCGCGCTCACCCACCGGCCCGACCGGGCCCTGGAGTCGGCCGTCGGCGCCCTGCTGCACCTGCACGAACTGACCCGGGGCCACGACCTGGCCGCGTTCGTCGTGTGCTCGTCCGCCGACACCCTCCTCGGGGCGCCGGGCGAGGGCGACCGGTCCGCGTACACCGCCTTCCTCGACGCACTGGCCCAGCACCGCGCCGACCGCGACCTTCCGGCGCTCTCCCTGGGCTGGGGCCCGTGGGAGCCGACGGCCTCCATCGACCGGGCACGGGAGACGACCGCCGGCGTCGGCACCCTCAGCACCGCCGACGGCCTCGCCATGTTCGACGCCGCCCAGCTCTCGGGCCCCGCCCACTGCCTGCCGATGGCCATGGACACGGCGGCGATCGCGAGCGGCGGCGTGTCGCCGCTGCTCAGCGGCCTCATCGACACCTCAGCCACGCCCGCCTCCGCCGACAGCAAGGTCGCCGCCGCCCTGCGCGACCGGCTCGCCCCGCTGGCCGAGGCCGAGCAGCTGCGCATCCTCCTGGAGACGGTACGCACCGAGGCCGCCCGCGTCCGCGACCTCGGCGGCATCGGGCAGGTGGGCCCCGAGCGCGCCTTCAAGGACCTCGGCTTCACGTCACTGCACGCGGTGACCCTGCGCAACCGCCTCACGGAGACCACGGGCCTCAAGCTGCCCGCCACGCTCGCCTTCGACCACCCGACCCCCCAGGCCGTCGCCCGTCTGCTGCACACCCTGCTGACCGGTGCCGAGACCGCGATCGAGGAGGTACGGCCCGAGGTGGCCGGCTCCGACGAACCGATCGCCATCGTGGGCATGGCCTGCCGGCTGCCCGGCGGGGTCGCCTCGCCCGCGGACCTGTGGCGCCTGGTCGACCAGGGCACGGACGCGGTGTCCGGCTTCCCCGAGGACCGCGACTGGAACCTGGAGGAGCTGTACGACCCGGAGGGCGCGAGGCCCGGCTCCTCGTACGTCCGCGAGGGCGGGTTCCTGTACGACCAGGCCGAGTTCGACGCGGAGTTCTTCGGCATCTCGCCGCGCGAGGCCGTCGCCATGGACCCGCAGCAGCGGCTGCTCCTGGAGACGTCGTGGGAGGCGTTCGAGCGGGCCGGCATCGACCCGGCGCGGCTGCGGGGCGAGTCGGTGGGCGTGTTCTCCGGCGTGATGTACCACGACTACGGGTCCCAGGTGGTGGCCGCGCCGGCCGAGTCGGAGGGCTACCGGGGCACCGGCACGGCGGGCAGCGTCGCCTCCGGCCGGGTCTCGTACACCTTCGGCCTCGAAGGCCCCGCGCTCACCGTCGACACCGCCTGCTCCTCCTCACTGGTCGCCCTTCACCTGGCGGCCCAGTCGCTGCGCAACGGCGAGTGCACCATGGCGCTCGCGGGCGGTGTGGCGCTGATGGCGCGGCCCACCTCGTTCGTGGAGTTCTCCCGCCAGCGCGCCCTTGCCGCCGACGGCCGCTGCAAGGCGTACGCCGACGCGGCCGACGGCACGGGGTGGGCGGAAGGCGTCGGCGTACTGCTGGTCGAGCGGCTGTCGGACGCGCAGCGTCTCGGCCACCCGGTCCTGGCGGTCGTACGCGGCTCCGCCGTCAACCAGGACGGGGCCTCCAACGGCCTCACCGCGCCGAGCGGACCCTCGCAGCAGCGCGTCATCCGACAGGCGCTGGCCAACGCCCACCTCCAGTCCCCCGACGTGGACGCGGTCGAGGGCCACGGCACCGGCACGATGCTGGGCGATCCGATCGAGGCGCAGGCACTCCTCGCGACGTACGGCAAGGAGCGGGACGGACAACAGCCGCTGTGGCTGGGGTCGTTGAAGTCGAACATCGGGCACGCGCAGTCCGCCGCCGGTGTCGCCGGGGTCATCAAGATGGTCGAGGCGATACGGCACGGGGTGCTGCCCAAGACCCTGCACGTGGACCGGCCGTCGACGAAGGTGGACTGGTCCGAAGGCGCTGTGGAGCTGCTGACCGAGGCCCGTCCGTGGCCCGAACTGGACCGGCCGCGCCGCGCCGCCGTCTCCTCCTTCGGCGTCAGCGGCACGAACGCCCACGTGATCATCGAGCAGGCACCGGACGCGGTCGCCGAGGAGGAGGCGCCCGTCGCGTCGGGCGCCGCGCCGGCCGTCGTGCCGTGGCCGGTGTCGGCCAAGACACCGGCCGCGCTGCGCGCCCAGGCGGAGCAGGTACGCGCTGTCGCCGAGGAGGCCGACCCGGTCGCCCTCGGGCACGCACTGGCGTTCACCCGCGCGCCGCTCGACGAGCGGGCCGTGGTGCTGGCCGGGACGACCGACGCCTCGGCCGGGCTGTCCGGGCTGAAGGCGCTGGCGGCGGGTGAGTCCGCTGCGGAGCTGGTGACGGGGACGGCGGACGTGGACGGGAAGACCGCGTTCGTCTTCCCCGGCCAGGGGCATCAGTGGGCCGGCATGGGAGCCGAGCTCCTCGACACCTCCCCGGTCTTCGCCGCCGCGATGACCGAGTGCGCGCAGGCCCTGTCCGCGTACGTCGACTGGTCACTCCTCGACG
>NZ_BMVO01000002.1 GCF_014650755.1 Streptomyces chryseus
AGCTGACTGGTACTAATAGGCCGAGGGCTTGTCCTCAGTTGCTCGCGTCCACTGTGTTGTTCCCGGGTTGCGAACAGTTATCGCACCGGTTGAACAGATCCACTTACTTAATTGAAGAGTGTGCTTGTTCGCTAAGCCCGATAGGGTTTCGGTGGTCATAGCGTTAGGGAAACGCCCGGTTACATTCCGAACCCGGAAGCTAAGCCTTTCAGCGCCGATGGTACTGCAGGGGGGACCCTGTGGGAGAGTAGGACACCGCCGAACAATCTTTCAGGACCCTTGGTCCAGCGTTCATGCTGGACCAAGGGTCCTTTTTGTTTTTCCCGAAGCGCGTCGGATGGCCGACTGCGCGAGAATGACTGCGTTACCCCAAGACAGGAGCCAACCGATGTCCACCAACTCTTCCGACGATCGTCCGGAGCGCGAGCCGCGCCGGCGAGACGGCGATGACAGGGGCGGATACCGCGGCGGTCGTGACGACCGTGCGCCGCGCCGGGACAACGATCGCGGTGGGTTCCGTCGTGACGACCGCCCCACCGGCGGCGGATACCGCGGTGGTCGTGACGACCGCCCCAGCGGGCCGCGCCGTGATGACGACCGAGGCGGGCGTCCCAGCGGTGGTGGTGGTGGCTTCCAGCGTCGCGACGACCGGCCGAGCAGCGGCCCTCGCCGCGACGACAACCGGGGCGGCCGCCCCGCAGGCGGTGGTGGCGGGTTCCAGCGTCGCGATGACCGTCCGAGTGGTGGCGGCGGTTACCAGCGCCGCGATGACCGCCCCAGTGGTGGCGGGTTCCAGCGCCGCGATGACCGTCCCAGCAGTGGGCCGCGTCGTGATGACGAGCGTGGTGGCGGGTTCCGTGGCGGTCGTGACGACCGTGCGCCGCGTCGGGACGACCGTCCGAGCGGTGGTGGGTTCCAGCGCCGCGACGACCGCCCCAGTGGTGGCGGTGGCGGGTTCCGTGGCGGTCGTGACGACCATGCGCCGCGTCGCGACGACGACCGCCCCAGTGGCGGTGGGTTCCAGCGTCGTGATGACCGCCCCAGTGGTGGTGGCGGTTACCAGCGTCGTGACGAGCGTCCGAGTGGTGGTGGGTTCCAGCGTCGTGATGACCGTCCCAGCAGTGGGCCGCGTCGTGATGACGAGCGTGGTGGCGGGTTCCGTGGCGGGCGTGACGACCGTGCGCCGCGTCGGGACGACCGTCCGAGCGGTGGTGGCGGTTACCAGCGTCGCGATGACCGTCCGAGCGGTGGTGGCGGTTACCAGCGTCGCGATGACCGCCCGAGCGGTGGTGGCGGTTACCAGCGTCGCGATGACCGTCCGAGCGGTGGTGGCGGTTACCAGCGTCGCGATGACCGCCCGAGCGGTGGTGGCGGTTACCAGCGTCGTGACGAGCGTCCGAGTGGTGGTGGGTTCCAGCGTCGTGATGACCGCCCCAGTGGTGGCGGTGGCGGGTTCCGTGGCGGGCGTGACGAGCGTGCGCCGCGTCGCGACGACGACCGCCCCAGTGGTGGTGGGTTCCAGCGTCGTGATGACCGGCCGGCAGGTGGGGGTTACCAGCGGCGTGACGACGAGCGGGGGGCTTCGTTCCCGCGTGACGACCGGTCCAGGGGGCCGCGTCGTGATGACGAGCGTGGTGGCGGGTTCCGGGGCGGGCGTGACGACCGTGGGCCCCGCCGGGACGACCGTGCGCCGCGTCGGGACGACCGTGACGGTTACCGCGGGCAGCGTGACGACCGGGAGCGTGAGCCCGTCAAGCGGCTCCCCATCCCCGAGGACGTCACGGGCCACGAGATCGACAAGGACGTGCGCCAGGAGCTCCAGAGCCTGCCGAAGACGCTGGCCGAGGACGTCGCCAAGAACCTCGTCATGGTCGCCAACCTCATCGACGACGACCCCGAGGAGGCCTACGCCTACTCGCGCATCGCGCTGAGGCTCGCCTCGCGCGTGGCCGCCGTACGGGAGGCCGCGGGCTTCGCGGCGTACGCGACGCAGCGGTACACGGAGGCGCTCGCGGAGTTCCGCGCCGCCCGCCGTATGACCGGAAGCGTCGAGTTGTGGCCCGTCATGGCGGACTGCGAGCGCGGGCTCGGGCGGCCGGAGCGGGCGATGGCGATGGCCGGTGAGCCCGAGGTGCAGAAGCTCGACAAGGCGGGCCAGGTCGAGATGCGCATGGTCGCGGCCGGCGCCCGCCGGGACATGGGGCAGATCGACGCGGCCATCGTGACCCTCCAGGGCCCCGAGCTGGCTTCGAACTCGGTGCAGCCGTGGACCGCGCGGCTTCGGTACGCGTACGCCGACGCGCTGCTGACCACCGGGCGGGAAGCCGAGGCGCGTGAGTGGTTCGCCAAGGCGATCGAGGCCGACAAGGACGGGCTGACGGACGCTTCGGACCGGCTGGCCCAGCTCGACGGCGTCGACTTCGTCGACGCTCTCGACGAGGACGGCGAGGAGTCCGGGCAGGCCCCTGTGGAGGCTCAGACCGTCGTGACGGACGACTCCGACTCCGGTTCTGACGCCGCCGAGGCCGACGGTGACTCCGCGGCTGAGGGCGAGAAGGACTGACTGAGTCCGTATGTGTGAAAGGGCGGCACCCCACCGGGGTGCCGCCCTTTCGCGTTCGGGGTCGGCTCAGCTCACGTCGAGGCTGCGCAGGACCAGGCCCGTCGCCGGCTTCGGGCCGAACGAGGTGGACTTGCGGGGCATGGTGACGCCCTGACGGGCCAGGTCCCGGACGACCTCTTCGCG
Source organism: Streptomyces chryseus (assembly GCF_014650755.1). Lineage (GTDB taxonomy): Bacteria > Actinomycetota > Actinomycetes > Streptomycetales > Streptomycetaceae > Streptomyces > Streptomyces chryseus. The sequence goes on from NZ_BMVO01000002.1 coordinate 2,747, forward strand.
TACCGGGTGCATCAGGACGGCCGTGCCGCCGTGGCGCTCCGCCTGGGTGACGGCTGCCTCGGTGCCGTGGATGTACGCGATGTGCTCGGGGGCGTCGGGGATCGACCACACATGGTCCAGGAGGGCCGCGTGCAGGACCGTCGCGTCCAGGGTGCGCCAGGCCTCGGGGCGGCCGGACGGAATCGTACGGGACAGCAGGGCCTCGTCGGGGCGGTCGACGAGGTGGAAGCCGCCGTCGCCGGCCAGCAGGAACGCGTTGCCGGCGCCGGCCGCGTCGGCCAGGGCGTCCAGGGCACGGGGGAGCGGGCCCGGGACCTCGCGGACGCGGAAGGTGTCCGCGACGGCCGCCAGGGCGTCGGCGACGGGGAGGCGGTGCAGCAGGCGGTGGATGGCACGGACCTGGAGCGGGTAGCGGGCCGTGTCGATGAGAAGGACGAGGCCGGAGTCCCAGGGGCCGTCGGCCGGGTGTTCCGCCTGGAGGCGGAGGTACGTCGCCCAGCGGTGGTGGCCGTCGGCGATGAGCGCCTGGTGGTGGGACAGGTCGGCCGTGGCCTCGGCCAGCTCGGCGGGGTCCGTGACGGACCACAGGCGATGGCTGAAACCGTCCTCCGTCGTGGTGGCCAGGAGCGGCGGGCGCAGGATGGTGCGCTCGATGACGGCGCTCGCGCCGGTCTCGGCGCCGCCGCCGCGGTACGTCAGCAGGAGCGGTTCGAGGTTCGTGGCGGTGGCGCGCATCAGGGCGGCGCGGTCGGCGACGACGTGCGGCATGACGTCCTCATGGGGGAGGACGACGCCGTCGGCGGGCGGGGAGAGGGTGAGGGCACCGATCAGGCCGCGCTGGAGGAGGTCGCCGCTGCGCTGCTCGTACACGTACAGGGCCGGCTCCGGGTCCGGGGCGAGCACGCCTTCGGACAGCCAGCGGCGCAGGGTGTCGGCGGCCTGCTGGTTGCGGACGGCCGGGGTGGCGGCCTGCGGGAGGATCAGGCGGACGATGTTGTACGGGTCGGCCGACTCCAGGTGGTGGAGGCCGTCGGGCCGTACGACCACGTCGTACGGCGGGGACGTGACAGCGGCCAGGCTGCTCACTCGCTCGGGGACGTAGCGCAGTCCACGGAACGGGGCCAGGCGCAGGCCGTGGTCCTCCTCGGGCCGACCAGGTGTACTCATTGGTGCATCGTAAGTGGGGTCGTCCGATGAGCGATGATCGGGGGACGAGCGAGGATCTAGGAGCGATACGGAATGAGCCAGCGGACCAGGACCCGGCCCGACACGAGCGCGCGTGCGCTGAGGGAGGCGTACGACACGGCTCTGCTGGATCTCGACGGGGTGGTGTACGCGGGCGGCGTGGCCGTCGCGCACGCCGTGGACGCGCTCGGGGTGGCCCGCGAGGGCGGGATGCACCTCGCGTATGTGACGAACAACGCGTTGCGGACGCCCGACGCGGTCGCCGAGCACCTGACGGAGCTCGGAGTGCCGGCGGAGGCCTCCGACGTCATCACCTCGGCGCAGGCGGTCGCGCGGCTGATCGCCGATCAGGTGCCCGCCGGGGCCCGGGTGTTGGTGGTGGGCGGCGACGGGCTGCGGGTCGCGCTGCGCGAGCGCGGGCTGGTGCCCGTGGAGTCGGCGGAGGACGATCCGGTGGCCGTGGTACAGGGGTACGGCGGGCCCGATCTGGCGTGGGGCCGGTTCGCGGAGGCGTCGTACGCCGTCGCGCGGGGGTTGCCGTGGTTCGCCTCCAACACCGACCTGACGATTCCCAGCGCGCGGGGGATCGCGCCGGGCAACGGCGCGGCGGTGGAGGTCGTGCGGATCGCCACGGGCGCCGAGCCGCAGGTGGCGGGCAAGCCGCTGCCGCCGATGCACCGGGAGACGATCCTGCGCACCGGCGCCGAGCGGCCGCTGGTGGTCGGGGACCGGCTGGACACGGACATCGAGGGGGCGAACGTCGGCGGCGTGGACTCGCTGCTCGTCCTCACCGGGGTGACGGACGCCGCGCAGCTGCTGGCGGCGGCGCCGAAGTACCGGCCGACGTATGTGGACGCGGATCTGCGGGGCTTGCTCACCGGGCAGCCGGAAGTGGCCGGGCGCGACGGCGGGTTCGCGTGCGGTGGCTGGACCGCTGCCGTGCGGGACGGGGAGCTGGTGGCCGACGGCGAGGGCGCGGCGATGGACGGGCTGCGGGCGCTGTGCGCGGCGGCCTGGACGTACGCGGGGGACGGGACGTGCGAGCTGGACGCGGGGAAGGCGCTGGAGCGGGTGGGGCTTTGACCTCACGGCGTCGCGGCACGGGGTCGTCGGCACGGCGTGGCGGCAGAGTGCCGCGGGGCGCCGTCGCCGCTCGGCGTCGTGGGAGGCCGGCGGGGGTGCCGCGTCCGTTGGTCGTAATGCGAGGGTAGGCTAACCTAACTGCGTGTTGGTCGAGAGTTCCCCCAAGCAGAGCGCGGTGCAGGCCCCTCCGGCCCCCGCGTCCCCCAGACGCAACGCCGTGCGCGCCGTGGGGCTGTTCGTCTCCGTCGGCGTCCTGTTGCTGGTCGTCGTCGCGAGCATCGCGATCGGCGCCAAGCCGCTCGCGCCGGGCGACGTGTGGCACGGCCTGTTCCAGGCCACGGGGACGGGCAACGACGTGATCGTCCAGGACGTACGGGTGCCCCGCACCATCCTGGGCGTGCTCGTCGGGGTGGCGCTCGGGCTCTCCGGCGCCGTCATGCAGGGGCTCACCCGCAACCCGCTCGCCGAACCGGGCATCCTCGGTGTGAACGCCGGCGCGGCGGCCGCCGTCGTGTCCGCCATCAGCTTCTTCGGCATCACCTCGCTGACCGGATACGTCTGGTTCTCGTTCGTCGGCGCGGGCGTCGTCTCGGTGCTCGTCTACGTCCTGGGGGGCAGCCGGGGCGCGACCCCCGTACGGCTGGCGCTCGCCGGCACTGCCGCGACCGCCGCGCTCTACGGCTACGTCAACGCCGTACAGCTGATGGACTCGGCGGCGCTGGAGCAGATCCGGTTCTGGACCGTCGGCTCGCTGGCCTCCGCCGACATGGAGATCATCGGCAAGGTCTGGCCGTTCATCGCCGCAGGTGTGGTGCTCGCCCTGCTGATCGCCCGGCCGCTCAACGCCATGGAGATGGGCGACGACACGGCGCGGGCGCTGGGCGCTCATCTCACCCGTACGCGCGTGCTCGCCATGGTCGCCGTGACACTGCTGTGCGGCGCCGCGACCGCCGCCTGCGGGCCGATCGTCTTCATCGGGCTGATGGTCCCGCACCTGGTGCGGACCCTCACGGGACCCGACATGCGCTGGATCCTGCCGTACGCCGCCGTGCTGGCGCCGGTGCTGCTGCTGGGCTCCGACGTCATCGGGCGGGTCGTGGCCCGGCCGTCCGAACTGCAGGTCGGCATCGTGACCGCGCTCGTCGGCGGACCCGTCTTCATCCATCTCGTACGCCGCCGGAAGATGGCTCAACTGTGACTGTTACCTCTCCTTCGCGGCCCCGGAACCCGTCCAGGACCCGGACCTCGCGCGCGATACGCACCGGCGGCGGGCTCTCCTTCCGGATCGAGCCGAGGGCGCTCCTCGCCACGCTGCTGCTCACCGCCGCGGCGGTGGGCATGGGGGTCGTGCTCATCGGCAGTGGCGACTTCCCGATGTCACCGGGCGACGTCGTACGTACGCTCCTCGGCAACGGCACGGCGTCGCAGGAGTTCATCGTGACCGAGCTGCGGATGCCGCGGGCCGTCGTCGCGCTGCTCGTCGGTGCGGCGCTCGGGGCCTCCGGCGCCGTCTTCCAGTCCATCTCCCGCAACCCGCTGGGAAGTCCGGACGTGATCGGTTTCGGGCAGGGCGCCACGGCCGGCGCGCTGACCGTGATCGTGCTGTTCAAGGGCAACGCGCTCGCGGTGACGGGTGGCGCGCTCGTCGGCTGCCTCCTGACGGGAGCCGCCGTCTACTTCCTCGCGTGGAAGCGGGGCGTGCACGGCTTCCGGCTGGTCCTCGTCGGCATCGGCGCGGCCGCCATGCTGACGGCGCTCAACCACTACCTGATCACCAAGGCCAGCATCGTCGACGCCACCCGGGCGACGGTGTGGATGACGGGCTCGCTCGACGGACGCGGCTGGGAGCAGGCGTGGCCGCTGCTCGGTGTGTGCGCCGTACTGATCCCGCTGGTACTGGGGCACGGGCGGTCGCTGCGCATGATGGAGATGGGCGACGACGCGGCGTACGCCCTGGGAGTGAGCGTCGAACGCGCCCGGCTCGTGCTGATGCTGTCCGCCGTCCTGCTCATCGCCGTGGCCACGGCCGCCGCCGGGCCCATCGCGTTCGTGGCGCTGAGCGCGCCGCAGCTCGCCCGCAGGCTGACGCGGTCGCCGGGCGCCAACCTCGGCGCCTCGGTGTGCATGGGCGCCACCCTCCTGGTGGTCGCCGACTGGGTCGCCCAGCAGGCCCTCGGCGGCACCCAGCTGCCGGTGGGTGTGGTGACCGGCGTGCTCGGCGGCTGCTACCTGCTGTGGCTGCTGGTCACCGAGCGCAAGGCGGGACGTATATGACGACCGAGAAGAACCCCAGGAGCATGCCAGTGCAGCGTCAGCGCCTCAGCGCGGAGTCCGTGACCCTCGCGTACGACCAGCGGGTCATCGCCGAAGACCTCTCCGTCGGGATACCCGACCACTCGTTCACGGTCATCGTCGGACCGAACGCCTGCGGCAAGTCCACGCTGCTGCGCGCCCTCTCACGGATGCTCAAGCCCACGCAGGGGCGGGTGCTCCTGGACGGGCACGCCATCGGCTCCATGCCGGCGAAGAAGGTCGCCAAGACCCTGGGGCTGCTGCCGCAGTCGTCCATCGCGCCCGACGGGATCACCGTCGCCGACCTGGTGGCGCGCGGCCGCTACCCGCACCAGGGGCTGCTGCGGCAGTGGTCGCCGCAGGACGAGCGGATCGTCGAGGAGTCGATGCGGTCCACGGGCGTCGGCGAGCTGGCCGACCGGTACGTCGACGAGCTGTCCGGCGGGCAGCGCCAGCGGGTGTGGATCGCGATGGCCCTGGCCCAGCAGACGCCGCTGCTGCTGCTCGACGAGCCGACGACCTTCCTCGACATCCAGCACCAGATCGACGTGCTCGACCTGTGCGCGGAACTGCACGAGACGCGGGGCCGCACCCTGGTCGCCGTACTGCACGACCTGAACCACGCCGCGCGGTACGCCACGCACCTGATCGCCATGCGGGACGGCGAGGTCGTGGCGCAGGGGCCGCCGGCCGAGGTGGTCACCGCGGAGCTGGTGGAGCGGGTCTTCGGGCTGCGCTGTCAGGTCATCGACGATCCGGAGACGGGGACGCCGCTGGTGGTGCCGGCGGCGCGGCAGGCGCGCGGCCGGGCCGTGGCCGCGCCGGCTACAGCAGCTTCCTGAGCCGGATCAGGTCGCGGAACCCGGCCTCCAGCCGGACCCGGCCCGAGGCCCAGGCCCTGGCGAGGTTCAGCTCGCCGCCGACCATGGCCACCAGGTCGTCGCCGGTCATGGCCAGGCGGATCTCGGCGCGCTCGCGCGGCGGCCCGTCGTGGGTGTCCCGTACGTCGATCCGGCCGTCCGCGAGGCGGCCGGTGAAGGTGACGTCCAGGTCCGTGATGTGACAGCTCAGGGAGCGGTCGAGCGCGGCGGCGCTGCGTACGCCGTCGTCGTCGGCCCGGGCCAGGTTGTCCGAAAGTGTGTCGAGTGCGCCGCGGCACTCCTCCGTCGTTGCCATCGGATCGACGGTACCCCAGGGCTTCGGGGTAGCGTCGGGGCATGAACCACGAGGTCGAGGACGCCCCCCGCCCCGGCAGCGGCGTGAGTGGCGCGCACACCGATCACGCCCGGTACGGCGACGACGACGCGGCGGCGGTGGCCGCCGGCCCGGTGCCTCTCGGCGTGGAGCGCACGCCCACCGGGCACGAGGGCGTCGACGCGCTGCTGGAGCGGCTGGGCGACGCCGACCACCTCCCGGCGGACGGGCACATCGAGGTGTACGAGGATGTACACCGGGGACTGCGTGAGGCGCTGACCGCGCTGGACGCACGCCCGGGACCTCCGGCGCCCCCTTCCTCGTACGACAACAGGAGCTGAACCGATCGTGGCAGGAGTCGCGCGCCGACGCCTCGACGCCGAGCTGGTCCGCCGGAAACTCGCCCGCTCACGGGAGCACGCGACCCAGCTGATCGCCGCAGGGCGGGTGAAGGTGGGCGGCGCCGTCGCGACCAAGGCCGCCACACAGGTCGAGACGAGCGCCGCCGTCGTGGTGCTCGCGGACGACAGCGATCCGGACTACGTCTCGCGGGGCGGCCACAAGCTGGCCGGCGCGCTGGAGGCGTTCGTACCGCTGGGGCTGAAGGTCGAAGGGCGGCGGGCGCTCGACGCCGGGGCCTCGACGGGCGGGTTCACCGATGTGCTGCTGCGCGCGGGGGCCCGGCAGGTCGTCGCCGTCGACGTCGGGTACGGCCAGCTCGCCTGGTCCTTGCAGTCCGATGAACGCGTGAGAGTCAAGGACCGTACCAACGTGCGGGAAATGACACTCGACACGATTGACGGGGAGGCGGTCGACCTGATCGTCGGTGACCTGTCCTTCATCCCCCTGGGGCTGGTGCTCCCGGCGCTGGTGCGGTGCGCCGCGCCCGACGCCGATCTCGTGATGATGGTGAAGCCGCAGTTCGAGGTGGGCAAGGACCGCCTCGGCAGCGGTGGCGTCGTACGCAGCCCCGATCTCCGGGCGGAGACGGTACGTGCGGTGGCGCGGCAGGCGTGGGGGCTTGGTCTGGGCGTACGGGGCGTCACCGCCAGTCCGCTGCCCGGGCCTTCGGGGAACGTCGAGTACTTTCTGTGGCTCCGGGCCGGTGCTCCCGAGCTCGACCCGGCGGATGTTGACCGTGCAGTGGCGGAGGGGCCGAGTTGACAACGACGACAGCGACGACCGACAGATCTGCCGAGACCCCTGGAGCGGAACGCACTGTCTTCCTGCTCGCGCACACCGGACGCCCCGCGGCGATCCGCAGTGCCGAACTGGTCGTACAGGGCCTGCTGCGCAGTGGGATCGGCGTACGCGTGCTGGCGGCGGAGGCGGCCGACCTGCCGCTGCCACCGTCCGTGGAGACGGTGGCCGAAGCCTCGCCCGCCGTACTCGTCGGCTGCGAACTGCTGATCGTCCTCGGGGGCGACGGGACGCTGCTGCGCGGTGCCGAGTTCGCGCGCGCCTCCGGAGTGCCGATGCTCGGAGTCAACCTGGGCCGCGTCGGCTTCCTCGCGGAGGCGGAGCGCGACGACCTCGACAAGGTGGTCGACCGGGTCGTCACGCGGGCGTACGAGGTCGAGGAGCGCATGACGCTCGACGTTCTGGTGCACAACAACGGCGACATCGTGCACGAGGACTGGGCGCTCAACGAGGCCGCCGTGCAGAAGGTCTCGCCCGAGCGGATGCTCGAAGTCGTCCTGGAGATCGATGGGCGGCCGGTGACCGGCTTCGGCTGCGACGGCATCGTCTGCGCCACCCCGACCGGCTCCACGGCGTACGCCTTCTCGGCCGGCGGGCCCGTGGTCTGGCCGGAGGTGGAGGCGCTGCTGATGGTGCCGATCAGCGCGCACGCGCTGTTCGCGAAGCCGCTGGTGACGTCGCCGAACTCGGTGCTCGCCGTCGAGGTGCAGCCGCACACGCCGCACGGCGTGCTGTGGTGCGACGGCCGCAGGACCGTGGAACTGCCCTCCGGTGCGCGCGTGGTGGTGCGCAGGGGCGCGGTGCCCGTACGGCTGGCGCGGCTGCACCACGCGTCGTTCACCGACCGGCTCGTGGCCAAGTTCGCCCTTCCCGTGTCGGGGTGGCGGGGGGCGCCGCACTGAGTGCGGGGTACGGGGCCCTCGGGGTACGGGGGTCTGCTCCGCCGGGTGCTCGCGCCGTCGCGTCGCCGTGACGGTCGCGCGGCGGCGCGTCACCCCCCGCGCCGACGCGCGTATCGACATGTAGACCGCACCGATCATCCGCGGAGCTGACCCGCCCGCCCCCGAACTCCTGAACGCGTGGTGAAGGGCGAAGGGGGCGGGCCCCGTGGAGCCCCCACCCGGTTCCTGGTGGGGGTTTTCCTCGTCACGCCCGGCGGATCGGGAGGGAGCGACGGGGCCCGCGGGGGAGTGTCGGTGCGGGGGCCGTCGCAATGGGGGGCCGGGACCTCGTAAGGTCGTGTCCGTGTTGGAGGAGATGCGGATACGGTCGCTGGGCGTCATTGATGACGCCGTCGTCGAGCTGTCACCGGGGTTCACCGCGGTGACGGGTGAGACCGGCGCGGGCAAGACCATGGTCGTCACCAGCCTCGGGCTGCTGCTCGGCGGGCGCGCCGACCCCGCGCTCGTGCGGATCGGGGCCAAGGCGGCGGTCGTCGAGGGGCGCATCACCGTGCCCGCCGACGCGCCCGCCGCCGTACGCGCCCAGGAGGCCGGGGCCGAACTCGACGACGGGGCGCTGCTGGTCAGCAGGACCATTTCGGCCGAGGGCCGTTCGCGGGCCCACGTGGGCGGGCGCTCGGTTCCGGTGGGGCTCCTCGCGGAGCTGGCCGACGACCTCGTCGCCGTGCACGGGCAGACCGATCAGCAGGGCCTGCTGCGGCCGGCCCGGCAGCGGCAGGCGCTCGACCGGTACGCGGGTGACGCCGTCGCCGTGCCGCACGCGAAGTACGCGGCCGCCTACCGGCGGCTGCGCGCGGTCGCGGTGGAACTCGACGAGCTGACCACGCGGGCGCGCGAGCGCGCCCAGGAGGCGGACCTGCTGCGTTTCGGGCTCGACGAGATCGCGGCCGTCGAACCGCGCGCCGGCGAGGACGTCGAACTCGCCGCCGAGGCGGAGCGGCTGGGACACGCCGAGGCACTGGCCTCGGCGGCGTCGGTCGCGCACGCAGCGCTCGCCGGGAACCCCGAGGATCCGGAGAGCGTCGACGCGACCACGCTGGTCGCCGGGGCCCACCGGGCGCTGGACGCCGTACGGTCGCACGATCCGGCGCTCGCCGTGCTCGCCGAGCGGATCGGCGAGATCGGGATCCTGCTGGGCGACGTGGCGGGGGAGCTGGCCGGGTACGCCGACAACCTCGACGCCGATCCGCTGCGGCTGTCCGCCGTGGAGGAGCGGAGGGCGGCGCTCACCCAGCTCACGCGCAAGTACGGCGAGGACGTCGGCGCCGTGCTCGCCTGGGCCCAGGACGGGGTCGCGCGGCTGACGGAGCTGGAGGGCGACGACGACCGGATCGGCGAGCTGACGGCCGAGCGGGACGCCCTGCGGGACGAACTGGGCGCACTGGCCCAGGCGTTGACCGACGCGCGGACCGGGGCGGCGAAGAAGTTCGCCGACGCGGTCACCGAGGAGCTGGCCTCGCTCGCCATGCCGCACGCCCGGGTCACGATCGACGTCCGGCAGACCGACGACCCCGAGGGGATCGAGGTGGGCGGGCGGCCGGTGGCCTACGGGGCGTCCGGGGCCGACGAGGTCGAACTGCTGCTCGCGCCGCACCCCGGCGCGCAGCCGCGGCCGATCGCCAAGGGCGCCTCCGGCGGTGAGCTCTCCCGCGTGATGCTCGCGGTGGAGGTGGTCTTCGCCGGGTCCGATCCGGTGCCGACCTACCTCTTCGACGAGGTCGACGCGGGTGTCGGCGGCAAGGCGGCGGTCGAGGTCGGGCGGCGGCTGGCGAAGCTGGCGAAGTCGGCGCAGGTCGTCGTGGTGACGCACCTGCCGCAGGTCGCTGCCTTCGCCGACCGGCAACTGCTGGTGGAGAAGACCAACGACGGGTCGGTCACCCGGAGTGGCGTCACCGTGCTGGAGGGCGAGGACCGGGTGCGCGAGCTGTCCCGGATGCTGGCGGGCCAGGAGGACTCGCAGACCGCCCGGGCGCACGCGGAGGAGCTGCTGGCCGCCGCGCGCAGCGGGGCGTAGCCGCGCCCCCGCGCTCGCGCGGGGGCTGGTGGGCTGCGGGGATCCGTGCGGGGTCCGCGGGTGTGAGCTCCGCGTGGGATTGGTGCGCTGCGGGCTCGCGGGTGAGCTCACGCGGGGCCGGCGGCGGTGAGCTCCGCGCGGGGCCGGCGGGCTGTGGGTCTTTGCCACCCGTTCGGGTGTGTACGCGTTCCTTGTTCACCCGTGTGGGTGATAACGGTCTGGTGCGACCAGCGGTTGGACCCTTTCGCGGTGCCGGAACGCGCGTACGGGCTGGCATCCTGAGCGACGCACCACCTCCGTTCGACGCCGACTCAGGAGCTCCGCGACGTGAGCAGCACCCCGGTCCCGCCGTACGGTCGGTCGCCGCTGAGTGTCGTCCAGGTCCTCGGCGGCGGCAGCGCGGGCAGTACCGCGCACGTCAGGTCGCTGGCCGCCGGGCTCGTCGCGCGGGGTCTCCAGGTGGCCGTGTGCGCCCCCGCCGTGGTGGAGGGCGCGTACGACTTCGGTGGTTCCGGGGCGCGTTTCGTCGCCGTGCCGCGGCGCAGTGATCCCGCCGCCGTGGCGGCGCTTCGCGCGGCCTGCGCCGGGGCCGATCTGGTGCACGCCCACGGGCTGCACGCCGCCGTGCGGAGCGCGCTGGCGCTGCGGGGGCGGCGGATTCCGCTGGTGGTCACCTGGCACACCCGTGCGGAGGACGACGGTCCGCGCGGTCATCTGGTGCGGCTGCTGGAGCGGAAGGCGGCGCGGGCGGCGGCCGTGGTGCTGGGGACGTCGTCCGACCTCGTGGACCGGGCCCGTACCAGGGGAGCGCGCGACGCGCGGCTCGCGCCGGTCAGCGTGCCGGCGCCGCGTCCGCCCGAGAACGCCGGCGAGAGCAAGGCCCGGGCCGACCTCGGGGCCGTCGACCGGCCGCTGGTCATGGCCGTCGGGAGTCTCGTACGCAACCGGGGGTACGACGACCTGCTCGACGCCGCCCGGACCTGGCGGGACATGGTTCCCACCCCCCTGCTCGTGGTGGCCGGCGAGGGCGGTGAGCGGGGCGCCCTGCAGCGGCGCATCGAGGCCGAGTCGCTGCCGGTGCGGCTCGTCGGGCGGCGTGACGACATCGGAGAGCTGCTCGCCGCCGCCGACGTCGCCGTGCTCGCCAGCCGGTGGGAGGGGCGGTCCGTACTGGCGCAGGAGGCCCTGCGGGCGGGCATCCCGCTGGTCGCCACGGCGGTGGGCGGAGTGCCGGAGCTGGTCGGTGACGCGGCCGAGCTGGTTCCGTACGGGGACAGCGCGGCGCTCGGGAAAGCCGTCGTACGGCTGCTGGGAGATCCGGCGCGGCGGCAGTGGCTCGCGGAGGCGGGCAGGGCGCAGGCGGCCACCTGGCCGACCGAGGACGAGACCGTGGCGCAGGTGCTGAGCGTGTACGACGAGCTGACCGGCTGAGAGAAGAGCGGGCCGGCCGGGGGCCGGCCAGGTGGTGTGGCGGCCGGCTGAGTGGTGCGGCGGCGGGCTAGGTGGTGTGGCGGCGGGCGCGCAGGGCCAGGCTCAGGGCCAGGACCGTCTGCGGGTCGTCGAGGTCCGTGCCGAGGAGCTCGGAGATGCGGGCCAGCCGGTTGTAGAGGGTCTGGCGGTTCAGGTGCAGCTCACGGGCCGTCTCGGCCTTGCGGCCGGCGTGCGCCAGATACGTCTGGAGGGTCGGCAGCAGGGGCGGGCGGGACGTCCGGTCGTGGTCGCGCAGCGGACCGATCGCCCGGTCGACGAAGGCCGCCAGGTCCGGGTGCTCGCGCAGGCGCCACAGGAGCAGGTCGATGTCGAGGCGGCGCGCGTCGTACCAGGGCCGGTCGGACAGGCCCTGGGCGGCCGTCGCCGTCTCGGCCGCGTGGCGCAGGCCCGCCGACGCCGCCGTCCAGCCGCCTGCCACGCCCACGACCACCACGGGAGGATGCGCCCCCGCCCGTTCCAGCCCGGCCCGTTCCACGCCCGCGCGCAGCGCCGCCGCGACCCGGTCGGCGACCGCCGTGCGCTCCGACTCCGAGCGCAGGCCCAGCAGCAGCGGTACGCGGCCCTCCACGGGTCGTACGCCCAGCAGCACCGGTACGCCGACCGAGGACAGCTCCTCCAGGACGGCCCGCGCCAGCACCGCCCAGTTGCCCGCCGGCTCCAGCTCGGCCGCCAGGCGCATCACGACGGGCAGCAGCGGGCCGTCGCCCGGCTTGAAGCCGAGCACCCTGGCCTGCGCCGGCGCGTCCTCGGCGGAGATGCGGCCCTCCGCCAGGTCGGTCAGGAAGTCGCCGCGGCCGCGCGCGGCGAGCTCCTCCTCCTGGCGTGCCTGCATCAGGACGACCGCGAGGATTCCGGCCGCCCGTTCCGCCGCGATCCGGTGGACCGGCAGGAGGGGTCCCGAGACCGCGAGGAGAGCGATTCTGGCCCGTACCGCTCCCGTGCCGTGGCCGCCGCCCGGCACGTCCACCAGCACACCGTTCGCGGGCGGACCCGACTCCCGGGCCTCCCGCTGGCCGCGCAGCCCCTCCCACACCTGGAGCGGATCGGCGCACGCGTCGCCCGACTCGGGCCCCGCCGCGTACAGGAGCTGCCCGTCCGCCGTCTCCAGGAAGACCGGGTTGGCCGTGAAGTCCGCCAGGATGCCGAGGACCTGGGGGATCCCGCCGCCGCCGAGGAGTGCCTCCGTACAGCGCCGGTGGACCTCCTCGGCGCGCCGCAGCAGGGTGTAGTGGCCGTTGACGATCTCCGTGTGGACCTCTTCGGTCACCGAGACGAACGCCACCTCGCGGTGCAGCTGGACGAGCGGCAGCCCGGCCGCCCGCGCGGTCTCCACTATCGTCGAGGGCAGCCGGCTGAAGCGCGGGCCCAGCTCCACGACCAGGGCGGCGATGCCCCGGTCCGCGAGGCGGCGTACGAAGGCACGCTGCTCGGCGGGGCGGGTACCGAGGCCCAGGCCGGTCGTCAGGAGCAGCTCGCCGCCCTTGAGCAGCGAGGCGATGTTCGGCACCTCGCCCGCGTGCACCCAGCGCACGGTCCGGTTCAGCCGGTCGGCGCCGGCGACGACCTCGGGGAGTCCGCCGCGCAGCCCCGGCAGCTCCAGCGCCCGCTGCACGGTGATGCCGCCTTGCGTGTCCACTGCGATGTACCTCGTGACGTCGTTCCCGCGGTGCCCCAGGAAGGCACCGCATTCGATGGACGCTACCCGCGTGTCCGTTCCAGGAACATCACCCTGCGGTCACGGGACAAGTCGCGCCGCCCGGCGGCCCGACAACTCGTCGCCCTCGCAACACTTTTGAGTGACCCCGTGTCGATTGTGGTCTGCGTCACCCGGCCCAAGACTGTCGCCCCCCGTACAACAGAGAGGGCGCGGCATGTCTGACAAACCCGCACGTCAGGTCCAGCGGCTCAAGGCGAACTCGGTGGGACTGGTCGGTGTGGTCTTCATGGCGGTCGCCACCGCGGCGCCGATCACCGCGATGACCGGAAACCTCCCCATCGCCGTCGGCTTCGGCAACGGGACGGGCGCTCCCGCCGGCTACCTCTTCGCGACCCTCGTCCTGACCGTCTTCTCGGTCGGGTACGTCGCCATGGCGAAGCGCATCACCGCCGCCGGGGCCTTCTACGGATACATCTCGCACGGCCTCGGCCGCATCGCCGGCATGGCGTCCGGGATGCTCGCCGTCCTCGCGTACATCGTCTTCGAGGCGTCGATCGTCGGCATCTTCGCCTACTTCGGCCGGACGACCGTCGCCGACCAGCTCGGCGTCGACATCCCGTGGATCGTGTACGCCGCCGGGATGCTCGCCGTCACCGGCGTCCTCGCGTACTTCGACATCAACATCACCGCCAAGGCCCTCGGCGTCATGCTCGTCGCCGAGATCGCGGTCCTCTTCGCCGTCGCCACCGCGGTCCTGCTCGCGGGCGGCGGCCCCGACGGCATTCCCACGGAACCGATCAACCCCGTGAACGCCTTCACCGGAACGTCGGCGGGGCTCGGGCTCTTCTTCGCCTTCTGGTCGTGGGTCGGCTTCGAGTCGACGGCGATGTACGGCGAGGAGTCCCGCGACCCGAAGCGCGTCATCCCGCGCGCGACGATCATCTCGGTGGTCGGCGTCGGGCTCTTCTACATCTACGTCTCCTGGATGACGATCGCGGGCAACGGCCTCGACGGCTCGGTCAAGGTGTCGTCCTCGGCCTCCCCGCTCGATCTCTTCTTCGATCCGACGCGGGCGTTCATCGGGGCGTGGGCCGTCGACGCGTTCCAGTGGCTGCTGCTCACCGGCTCGTTCGCCTGCGGCATGGCCTTCCACCAGTGCGCGTCGCGCTACCTGTACGCGATCGGCCGGGAGGGCTTCCTGCACCCCGCCCTCGGCCGCACGCACCGCTCGCACGGGTCGCCGTACATCGCGTCGTACGTCCAGTCCGCCATCGCCGCCCTCCTGGTCGCCGCCTTCTGGCTGGCCGGTGAGGACCCGTACATCCACCTCTACACGCTCCTGGCGATCCTCGGCACGATGGCGATCCTCATCGTCCAGACGCTCTGCTCGTTCGCGGTGATCGGCTACTTCCGGAAGAACCACCCGGAGGACCGGCACTGGTTCCGGACCTTCACCGCTCCGCTCCTCGGCGGCATCGGCATGATCGCCGTCGTCGTCCTGCTCGTGCTCAACATGGAGACCGCGGCCGGGCTCGCCGCCGACTCCCTCTTCTTCGAGCTGATCCCGTGGATCGTCGGCCTCGTCTTCCTCGGCGGCCTGGGACTCGGCTTGTACCTCAAGGCCAAGCAGCCCGAGCGCTACGAGATCATCGGCCGGATTGTCCTCGAGGACGCGGCCGAGCGCACCGACGACAGCCAGACCAGTCAGCCAGCCGCGACCGTCTGAGGAGCTCTCCCATGTCCCGTACGCCCGTCATGCACGCACTGCGACAACTCGCCGCCGAGCACGCCGCCGCCCGCAGGCTGCGCATGCCCGCCGCCGAGATCCGCGGCTCCAGCCGCCGTGAACTGCTCGCCCGGGCCGCCGCCCTCGGCCTGGGCGCCGCCCTGGCCGGTCCCGTTCCCGCCGCCCAGGCCGCGCCGGTGCGGATGGCCGCCGCGGGCGCGGCGGCGCCCAGGATCGCCGTGGTCGGCGCGGGCATAGCAGGCCTCACCGCCGCGCTGACCCTCAAGGACGCGGGCCTCGGCTGCACCCTCTACGAGGCGAACCCGGCCCGGGTCGGCGGCCGCATGTGGACCCAGCGGGGCCACTGGGCGTACGGGCAGACCTCCGAGATCGGCGGTGAGCTCATCGACACCAGCCACAAGAAGATCCTCGAACTGTGCCGCCGCTTCGGCCTGGCGACCGAGGACTTCCTGGGCGGCGGTCCGAACGGCGCCGAGGAGGTGCTCTGGTTCAACGGGGCCTACTACCCGCGCGAGCAGGCCGACGAGGACTTCAAGGACGTCTTCCAGGCCCTCCACCGCGACCTCCAGGAAGCGGGCGAGGTGAAGTGGGACGAGAGCACCCCGGCCGGGACCGTCCTCGACACCATGTCGATCCGCCAGTGGATCGACTCGCGCGTGCCCGGCGGCCACTCCTCGTCGCTCGGCCGCTTCATCGACGTCGCCTACACCGTGGAGTACGGCGCCGACACGTCCGAGCAGTCGGCGCTCGCCCTGGTGCTGCTGATGGGCTACCAGCCGAACCCGGGCCACTTCAACGTCTGGGGGCTGTCCAACGAGCGGTACCACATCACCGGCGGCAACGATCAGCTCCCGCGCGCCGTCGCGCAGGCCCTGCCGGCGGGCACGATCCGGATGGGCAAGCAGCTGACCGCGGTAAGGGCCAACGCCAATGGCACCCAGACCCTTACCTTCAGCGACGGGGGAACGACCACGACCGTCACCGCGGACCACACCGTCCTGTGTGTGCCGCTGCCCGTTCTCCAGCGCCTCGACCTGTCCGCCGCGGGATTCGACCCGCGCATGACGAACCTGCTGCGCGATGCCCGCATGGGCGACTGCACCAAGCTCAACATGCAGTTCTCGGCGCGTCCGTGGCGGGGCACGGGCCCCTGGCCCGGGGTGTCGGCGGGCGACTGCTTCACCGACAGCGACGTACAGCAGACCTGGGACACGACCAAGCTCCAGCCCGGGACCGGCGGCATCCTCATCCAGTACGGCAGCGGCCGGCTCGCCAGGGAGCTTGCCCCGGCCACGCCCTTCGCCACCGAGTCGGACCCCTACGTACGGGACCTCGTCGCGCGCCGTTCCCGGGAAGTGGACGCGTTCTTCCCGGGAACGTCGAGAACGTGGACCGGGAAGGCCCAGCTGTCCGCCTGGCACCGCGACCCGTACGCCCTCGGCGCGTACTCCTACTGGCCCGTCGGCTATCTGCACCGGTACGCCGGCTACGAAGGCACCCCGCAGGGGAACGTCCACATCGGCGGCGAGCACTGCAGCTACGACTTCCAGGGCTTCATGGAGGGCGGCGCGACCGAAGGGGAACGCGCCGCCCGCCAGGTGATCGGCAAGCTGCTCTAGTCAGCCGCCGTACGCGCCGCTCGCCGTCAGCCGCAGTGCCGTGTCGATCAGCGGCACGTGGCTGAAGGCCTGCGGGAAGTTGCCGACCTGGCGCTGCAGCCGGGAGTCCCACTCCTCGGCGAGCAGCCCCAGGTCGTTGCGCAGCCCCAGCAGCTTCTCGAAGAGCTTGCGCGCCTCGTCGACCCGCCCGATCATCGCCAGGTCGTCGGCGAGCCAGAACGAGCACGCCAGGAACGCGCCCTCGTCGCCCTCCAGACCGTCCAGGCCCGCGTGGTCCCCCGCGGTCGGGTAGCGCAGTACGAAACCGTCCTCCGTGGACAGCTCGCGCTGGATCGCCTCGATGGTGCCGATGACCCGCTTGTCGTCGGGCGGCAGGAAGCCCACCTGCGGGATGAGGAGCAAGGAGGCGTCCAGCTCCTTGGAGCCGTACGACTGGGTGAAGGTGTTGCGCTCCGGGTCGTAGCCCTTCTCGCACACCGTGCGGTGGATCTCGTCGCGCAGCTCGCGCCATTTCTCCACCGGGCCGTCCGCGTCACCCATCTCGATCAGCTTGATCGTCCGGTCGACGGCGACCCAGGCCATCACCTTGGAGTGCACGAAGTGGCGGCGAGGGCCGCGCACCTCCCAGATGCCCTCGTCCGGCTGGTCCCAGTGGTCCTCCAGGTAGCGGATCAGCTTCAGCTGGAGCAGCGAGGCGTAGTCGTTGCGCGTCAGACCCGTCATGTGGGCCAGGTGCAGCGCCTCGGTGACCTCGCCGTACACGTCCAGCTGCAACTGGTGCGCCGCGCCGTTCCCGACCCGTACGGGCGTCGAGTTCTCGTAGCCGGGCAGCCAGTCCAGCTCCGCCTCGCCCAGCTCGCGCTCGCCCGCGATGCCGTACATGATCTGGAGGTTCTCCGGGTCGCCCGCGACCGCCCGCAGCAGCCACTCGCGCCAGGCGCGCGCCTCCTCGCGGTAGCCGGTGCGCAGCAGCGACGACAGGGTGATCGCCGCGTCGCGCAGCCAGGTGTAGCGGTAGTCCCAGTTGCGTACGCCGCCGATCTCCTCGGGGAGCGAGGTCGTCGGCGCGGCGACGATGCCGCCCGTCGGGGCGTACGTCAGCGCCTTCAGGGTGATCAGCGAGCGGATGACGGGCTCGCGGTAGGGCCCGTGGTACGTGCACTGCTCGACCCAGTCGCTCCAGAACTCGGCCGTCGCCTCCAGCGAGGCCTCGGGATCCGGCAGCGGCGGCTCCGCCTTGTGTGAGGGCTGCCAGCTGATGGTGAAGGCGATCCGGTCGCCGGGCGCGACGGTGAAGTCGGAGTACGTCGTCAGGTCCTTGCCGTACGTCTCGGTGTCGGCGTCGAGCCACACCGCGTCGGGCCCCGCGACGGCGACCGTGCGCGTGTCGACCTTGTGGACCCAGGGCACCACGCGCCCGTAACTGAAACGCATGCGCAGGGCGGAGCGCATCCGCACCCGGCCGCTGACACCCTCGACGATCCGGATCACCTGGGGGGCGCCGTCACGCGGCGGCATGAAATCCGTCACCCTGACGGTCCCGCGCGGGGTGTCCCACTCGGATTCGAGGATCAGGGAGTCCCCGCGGTAGCGGCGGCGGGCCGCGGCCGGGGGCCCCGCGTCGGCCGCGTGGGCCGGGCCGATGCGCCAGAAGCCGTGTTCCTCGGTGCCGAGCAGCCCGGCGAAAATGGCGTGTGAGTCGAAGCGGGGGAGGCACAGCCAGTCGATCGTGCCGTCCCTGCAGACCAGCGCCGCTGTCTGCATGTCTCCGATAAGTGCGTAGTCCTCGATGCGCCCGGCCACGTTGCAATCTCCAGTCGAACGGCCACGTTCGCCCCCATGGGGCACTTGCGGTCAGGGGATTTCCGACGAGCTCTTGGTCCCGGGAGCGGGCGGGGATGGTGCCTTCGCCGGCCGGCTCGCAGCGATGTATCCGAGCAGGATACGTCGCAGCCAAGTGCTCTGCGCGACGGTACCGGCAACACGAGTCTGCCGAACGGCCGAGCTACGGGTGAGTTGTGTGGGGACTCGGGGTGAGCGGCAGGTGGCCGGTAGCCGCCTGTACGGCCCGCGTCGCGGCGCGTGGCCGGAAGCGGCCTCCTTCCGTCGCTGATAGGCTGGTACCCCGTGGACCGGTGGCCAGTCTGTGACGATCAGGCGCCCCGAAACCGCAGCGACGGCGCCACCCGGATTCCGGGCCGGCGGCCGGTACGCACCTCACTTCGCGACCACGGGAGCCCCCTCTTGGCGATGCCGCCCAAATCCATGACGACCAAGCACATCTTCGTCACCGGGGGTGTCGCCTCCTCCCTCGGTAAGGGCCTGACGGCCTCCAGCCTGGGTGCGCTGCTCAAGGCGCGGGGCCTGCGGGTCACGATGCAAAAGCTCGACCCGTACCTGAACGTCGACCCCGGCACGATGAACCCCTTCCAGCACGGCGAGGTGTTCGTCACCAACGACGGCGCCGAGACCGACCTGGACATCGGGCACTACGAGCGCTTCCTCGACGTCGACCTCGACGGCTCGGCCAACGTCACCACCGGCCAGGTCTACTCGCAGGTCATCGCCAAGGAGCGGCGCGGCGAGTACCTCGGTGACACGGTGCAGGTCATCCCGCACATCACCAACGAGATCAAGCACCGCATCCGGCGCATGGCGACCGACGACGTCGACGTCGTCATCACCGAGGTCGGCGGCACGGTCGGCGACATCGAGTCGCTGCCGTTCCTGGAGACGGTCCGCCAGGTCCGCCACGAGGTCGGCCGCGACAACGTCTTCGTCGTGCACATCTCGCTGCTCCCCTACATCGGCCCGTCCGGTGAGCTGAAGACCAAGCCGACGCAGCACTCGGTCTCGGCGCTGCGCAGCATCGGTATCCAGCCGGACGCCATCGTGCTGCGCGCCGACCGCGACGTGCCGCTGTCCATCAAGCGCAAGATCTCGCTGATGTGCGACGTCGACGAGGGCGCGGTGGTCGCCGCGATCGACGCCAAGTCGATCTACGACATCCCGAAGGTGCTCCACACCGAGGGCCTGGACGCGTACGTCGTCCGCAAGCTGGACCTGCCGTTCCGCGACGTGAACTGGACCCAGTGGGAGGACCTGCTGGACCGCGTCCACAACCCCGACCACGAGGTCACGGTCGCGCTGGTCGGCAAGTACATCGACCTGCCCGACGCCTACCTGTCGGTGACCGAGGCCATGCGCGCCGGCGGCTTCGCCAACAAGGCCCGCGTCAAGGTCAAGTGGGTCACCTCCGACGACTGCAGGACGCAGGCGGGCGCCGCCGCGCAACTGGGCGACGTGGACGCGATCGTGATCCCGGGCGGTTTCGGCGAGCGCGGCGTCAACGGCAAGGTCGGCGCCATCCAGTACGCCCGCGAGAACAAGATCCCGCTGCTGGGCCTGTGCCTGGGCCTGCAGTGCATCGTCGTCGAGGCCGCGCGGAACCTGGCCGGCATCGAGGACGCCAACTCCACCGAGTTCGACGCGGCCACCTCCCACCCGGTGATCTCCACCATGGAGGAGCAGCTCGCGTACGTCGAAGGCGCCGGCGACCTGGGCGGCACCATGCGCCTGGGCCTGTACCCCGCCAAGCTCGCCGAGGGCTCGATCGTCCGTGAGGTCTACGGCGACCAGCCCTACGTCGACGAGCGCCACCGCCACCGCTACGAGGTGAACAACGCCTACCGCGCGGAGCTGGAGAAGAAGGCGGGCATCGTCTTCTCCGGCACGTCCCCCGACAACAAGCTCGTCGAGTACGTCGAGTACCCGCGCGAGGTGCACCCCTACCTGGTCGCCACCCAGGCGCACCCCGAGCTCCGCTCCCGCCCGACCCGCCCCCACCCGCTCTTCGCGGGCCTGGTGAAGGCCGCCGTCGAACGGCAGCAGGCCGCGGCCAAGACCGGCCCGGCCGCCCAGTAGGCGCAGGAGATACGGTTGCCGGGGTACGGGCCTTCTGGGCCGGTACCCCGGTTTTCTGCTTTCCGCTCTGGGAGGACGCTTTCATGGCCATCAAGGACACCCCCGAGGAGTGGCAGGTCACCGCGACCGCGGTCCCCTTCACGGGCAACAAGACGAGTGTCCGCACGGACGACGTGGTCATGCCCGACGGGAACGTCGTCCGCCGTGACTACCAGGTGCACCCCGGCTCCGTGGCCGTCCTGGCCCTCGACGAGAACGACCGTGTCCTGGTCATCCGCCAGTACCGGCACCCCGTGCGGCACCGCCTCTGGGAGATCCCGGCCGGGCTGCTCGACGTGCCCGGTGAGAACCCGCTGAGCGCCGCCCAGCGCGAGCTGTACGAAGAGGCGCACGTCAAGGCCGAGGAGTGGCACGTGCTGACCGACGTCTACCCGACGCCGGGCGGCTGCGACGAGGCCGTACGGATCTTCTTCGCACGCGATCTCTCCGACGTCGAGGGCGAGCGCTTCGAGGTCGAGGAGGAGGAGGCGGACATGGAACTCGCCCGGGTCCCCCTGCGGGACCTCGTGCGGGGCGTGCTCGCCGGAGAACTGCACAACACCTGCCTGGCCGTCGGCGTGCTGGCACTGAGCGCCGCGCTCACGGGCGACGGCGTAGAGGCCCTGCGCCCCGCCGACGCGCCGTGGCCCGCCCGCCCCTTCGAGGCGTGACGATCACCACCCGAGAGTGACGGTCATCTGAAAATCCGCTGATCCGATCGGGTGATCCACCCGCCGCGCTCCGCACGGTTCGTAGCAGAGCGTGAACTACGCTCGAAGTTCCCGACCGCAGTCGCGGCGGGCTTGTGCGCAGGCGGACGGGAGCGTGGCCCGTGACGGATCAGGCGGTGGACACCAGCGGCATGGCGGCGGGTTCCGCGGCAGGGCGGACGACGGGCGAGTTCTTCGGCAGAGTGCGCGAGCTGAAAGAGCTGCGGGATGACATCGAGCGGACCGGACTCGACACCCTCGCCGGCCGCAGGGCTCCCAGGGCGCGCGTGCTGCTGATCGCCGGCCGCCCGGGTTCGGGGCGCACGGCCCTCGCCGCCGCACTGGCGGCGAACCTCGCCGGCGACTACCCCGACGGCACACTCCGTGCCCGGCTGACGGACCCGGGCGGCGAGCGCGTCCCCACCGAGCGGACCGCCCGCGCCCTGCTCGACGAGCTCGACGTCCCGGTCCCGCCGGGGGCCGGTGACGACGAGTTGTCCGAGCTGGTCCGCGCGGCACTCGCGCACCGGCGTGTCCTGCTGCTCCTCGACGACGCCGCCGACGCCGAGCAGGTCGATCCGCTCCTGCCGGACAACCCGGACTGCCTGGTCGTGGCCACGGCCCGGGGCCCGCTCACCGGTATCCCCGGCGTGCGGCCCTGCACCATCGGCGGCCTGGACACCGGCTCCGCCGTCGAACTGCTCGGCCGCTTCACGGGCGCGGTGCGGATCACCGTCGATCCGACCGCCGCCGACTCGCTCGCCGAGGAGTGCGGGGGACAGCCCGCCGCGCTCACGCTGATCGGCGGCTGGCTCGCCGCCAGCCCCAAGGCGTCGGTCGCCGATGTGACGAAGCGGCTGCACGACATGCCCGTCGACCCGGGCCAGCCCACCGGCGCGCGGCCGCTCGCCCGCACGTTCCGGTTCGTGTACGAGTCGCTTCCGCAGCCTTCGGCCAGGATGCTGCGGCTGCTGTCCCTCGCACCGGCCGGCGTCGTGGACGCGCACATCGCGTCCGCGCTGGCGGGCTGCTCCGTCTCCGGGGCCCAGACGGCACTGGACGACTTCGCCGCGCTCGGCCTGCTGCACCGGGTGGACGGCAGGCAGTACGAGGTCCCCGGCTGCCTCGCGCCGCTGCTGAAGGCGCTGATGGAGGACCGCGACCGTCCCGCCGAGGTGCAGCTGGCCCGGGCCAGGATGCTGGAGCGGACCGTGCGCCGGCTCCAGTCGTGCCGGGCGATCACCGAACCCGACGGCTCGCCGGCCCGGAAGAAGCTCGCCGGACTGCCGCGCGCGCTGCGCTTCCCCAACGTCCCGGCCGCCGCCGAATGGCTGCGGATCCGGCAGCCGGCCCTCCTCGCCTCGGCCCGGATGGCCGTCGAGGACGGAGAGCTCGACACCCTGGCGAGGCGGCTGGTGGCCGCGCTGGTACGGGCGCTCGCGGCCCACCGGGGCACCGAAGCGGCGGCTCCCGAGCTGTACGGGCTGCACCGGCTCGTACTCGACGTCGCCGAGCGGTGCGGTCTGCACCGCGAGAAGGCCGCCGCGCTGCTGAACCTCGCGGATCTGGACGCGCGGACCGGGCGTACGCAGGAGGCGCTGACGCGCTACCGGGCCGCGCTGGACGCCGGGCGGGCGGCGGGTGACCCGTACGCGACAGGCCGTGCGATGGAATCCGTAGGCGGTACGTACCAGGAACTCGGGGACTGGCAGCGTGCCTCCGACTGGTACGGCCGGGCGCTGGAACAGCGGCTGACCCGGGGGGAACGCGCGGACGCGGCACGGCTGTACGGGCGGCTCGGGGCCGTCCACACCTACGCGGGCCGCTACGGCGAGGCGCTGCGCAACTGGCGGGCCTCGGCCGCAGGACACCGCAAGGCCGGTGATCTGCCCGGCCACGCAAGGGCGTTGAGCGAAGTGGCCCGGGTCCAGGAGTACGCGGGACGGCCCGAGGAATCGCTGCGCACCTGCCGCGAAGCCGTGGAGTGGGCGCGGCGGGCCGAAGACGTACGGCTGCACGCGGCCCTGGAGTTGCGGCTCGCGGACACGCTCGACCGGCTGGGGGACCCGGCGGCGGCCCGGCTGCACAGGAGCGCTGCGGAAAGACTGCTGGGAGACGAGGGTTCTGCCTACGAAATCCGCAGTACTTCGGCGAGAGATTGATGCTTTGTAAGGCTAGACAGCGGGAAATCCTTCATTAGACTGGCTCTGCCGCGTCATGCTGCGGTGTTGCCCGGGTGTGCCGTGCGTACCTGGGTATGTATGGCAATGACCCACTTTTCCCCCTGAGCCAAGGACCGTGATCGACGTGAAGGTCGGCATCCCCCGCGAGGTCAAGAACAACGAGTTCCGGGTGGCCATCACCCCCGCCGGTGTGCACGAGCTGGTGCGCCACGGCCACCAGGTCTTCGTCGAGCAGAACGCCGGCGTCGGATCTTCGATCACGGACGGTGAGTACGTCGCCGCCGGTGCGCAGATCCTGGCGACCGCCGACGAGGTCTGGGCCACCGCTGACCTGCTGCTGAAGGTCAAGGAGCCCATTGCCGAGGAGTACCACCGCCTCCGCAAGGACCAGACCCTCTTCACCTACCTCCACCTCGCCGCCTCCCGCGAGTGCACGGACGCGCTGCTGGCGTCCGGCACCACCGCGATCGCCTACGAGACGGTCGAGACCGCGAACCGCGCCCTGCCGCTGCTCGCCCCGATGTCCGAGGTCGCGGGCCGGCTGGCCCCGCAGGTCGGCGCGTACCACCTGATGCGCTCGGTCGGCGGCCGCGGTGTGCTGCCGGGCGGCGTCCCGGGCACGTCGGCCGGCGAGGCCGTCGTCATCGGCGGTGGCGTCTCCGGCTGGAACGCCACGCAGATCGCCGTCGGCATGGGCTTCCACGTGACCCTGCTCGACCGTGACATCAACAAGCTGCGCGAGGCCGACAAGGTCTTCGGCACCAAGGTCAAGACGATCGTCTCCAACGCCTTCGAGCTGGAGAAGGCCGTCGTCGAGGCCGACCTGGTCATCGGCGCGGTCCTGATCCCCGGCGCCAAGGCCCCGAAGCTCGTCACCAACGAGCTCGTCGCCAAGATGAAGCCCGGAAGTGTTCTTGTCGACATTGCGATCGACCAGGGCGGCTGCTTCGAGGACTCGCACGCGACGACGCACGCCGAGCCGACGTTCAACGTTCACAATTCGGTCTTCTACTGCGTCGCGAACATGCCGGGCGCCGTCCCGAACACCTCGACGTACGCGCTGACGAACGCCACGCTGCCCTACATCGTCGAGCTCGCGAACCGCGGCTGGGTCGAGGCGCTGCGCCGCGACGCCGCCCTGGCCAAGGGCCTCAACACCCACGACGGCCAGGTCGTTTACCGCGAGGTGGCCGAGGCCCACGCGCTGCCGCACGTCGAACTGAGCACGCTGCTCGGCTGACGCGTCAACGAAAGTCGTCAACCTCACGCAACCGGCCGGACCTTGTCGACCAGGGTCCGGCCGGACGCGTTTGCGACCGCTGGGGCGCACGTGTTCAACTCGCCGTGAACGTAACCCTTTAACCGTTTCGCGACCCCTCGAAACGCGCGGTCAGCGCCCCTCTTTCGCGTCCGCGCACCCTTGACACAGGGGTGTTCCATTGCCGACACATCGGGCCGCGTCCGGCCGATTGTGTTGCTGCGGACCGGTGACACGCCATAGAGTCGCCAACCGTCGGCATGGTGCCACGCTGACCTATCGATAAGTTTCCTGGTCACGTCCAAGGAGGTAAGACGACTTGTGAATGAGTCGACATTTACTCCCGGGGGTGGTCAACCAGGAATGCCTGCACGGGGCCAGGGCCCATCGGGGCTCCAGGCTGTCGGCTCCGTCGCTGTCCGCACCTTCGCCACTCATCAGCACATGACGACAGCCCACCAGAGCATGGACGGCCTACACGTGAACGCCATGGCCGGCGACCAGAGTGGGGACAAGTCCACCACCCGTTTCGCCGACTTCGACGAGGTGCCCGAGGGGCACTTCTACGATCCCGATGCCGAGTACGAGCCCGACCCCGAGTACGCGGCCACCCTCGCACCCGACGCTGCCCGCCAGCGCCGCGAGCGGATCGGCCCGACCGGACGGCCGCTGCCGTACTTCCCTATCCCGGGCCCGCTCACCGATCACGGCCCCGCGAAGATCATCGCCATGTGCAACCAGAAGGGCGGCGTCGGCAAGACGACGTCGACCATCAACCTGGGTGCGGCGCTCGCGGAGTACGGACGACGGGTCCTGCTCGTCGACTTCGACCCGCAGGGAGCCCTGTCGGTCGGTCTCGGCGTGAACCCGATGGAACTCGACCTGACGGTCTACAACCTGCTCATGGAGCGGGGCATGTCGGCCGACGAGGTCCTCCTGAAGACCGCGGTCCCCAACATGGACCTGCTGCCGAGCAATATCGACTTGTCGGCGGCCGAGGTCCAGCTGGTCAGCGAGGTCGCGCGCGAGTCGACACTTCAGCGCGCGCTCAAGCCGCTGATGGCCGACTACGACTACATCGTGATCGACTGTCAGCCGTCGCTCGGCCTGCTCACCGTGAACGCCCTGACGGCCGCTCACAAGGTGATCGTGCCGCTGGAGTGCGAGTTCTTCGCGCTGCGCGGTGTGGCCCTGCTGACCGAGACGATCGAGAAGGTCCAGGAGCGGCTCAACCCCGACCTGGAGCTCGACGGCATCCTCGCCACGATGTACGACTCCCGCACGGTGCACAGCCGTGAGGTGCTGGCGCGCGTCGTGGAGGCCTTCGACGAGCACGTCTACCACACGGTGATCGGACGTACCGTCCGCTTCCCGGAGACCACGGTCGCCGGTGAGCCGATCACGACGTACGCCTCCAACTCGGTCGGTGCGGCCGCTTATCGCCAGCTCGCCAGGGAGGTGCTCGCCCGGTGTCACGCCGAGTGAGTCTGCCGGGGGCCGACGAGCTGTTCCGCACGACCGGGGGAACGGCGCTCCAGTCCTCCTCCCCTCGGCGCCCGCCCGTCAACGGCGAGGCACGGGTGCCGGGACCGGCGACCGAGAGCGACCCCGGCGCGGCGGCCGAGCCGTCCGAGGGCGCGCCGGGCGCGGGTCAGCCCGGCGGCCGCGAGGGCGCGGAGCACGCCGCCGCCGGCGCGGAGGCCGGCGGGCATCGCAACCGGGCCGTGGAGGGCGACCAGGCGGCCGCTGCCGCCGCCAAGGCCCGCCGGGCGCCCGAAGGGCAGCCGCCCTCCCCGCAGGCCGCCCAGCAGCGTCCTGCGGGTCCCGCCGCGGGGGCCCAGCCGCGCCGCAGGGGCGGGCGCGGGGCGAATCGCCGTCCGAGCGGACGCGAACGCCACGACGAGAAGATCACGGTCTACGTCTCGGCCGAGGAACTGATGGACCTGGAGCACGCGCGGCTGGTGCTGCGCGGAGAGCACGGGCTCGCCGTCGACCGGGGCCGGATCGTGCGGGAGGCGGTCGCCGTCGTACTCGCCGACCTGGAGTCGCGCGGCGACGCGAGCATTCTCGTACGGCGCCTGCGCGGACGCTGAGCGGACCGGGGGTAGCCTGCGCTGCTGCCCCTGCCCTCGTTCCCGCACCCTGGACCACCGCCATGCCACCGCGCCCCGACGACTCCGCCCCCGCCCCCCGCCGCCGCCTGGGGCGCGGGCCGGGGGCGCCGCAGCCGGCCGACGGGGCGGGCGGGCCGGGCGCCGCCGGGCCGACGCCGGAACCGGAGAGCGTGCCGGAGGCCGGGGCGGGCGAGCCACCCCCCGCGCCTGAGCCGCCCCCCGCGCCTGAGCCGACCCCTGAGCCCGAGCCGACCCCCGCGCCACCGCCGGAAGCCGCGGGTGGGTCGCCGGACCGCCGGGACGACGCTCCGGGGGACGGGCGGTTCACCGTTCGGCTGGTGAACTTCGAAGGGCCGTTCGACCTGCTGCTCCAGCTCATCTCGAAGCACAAGCTCGACGTCACCGAGGTCGCCCTCTCCAAGGTCACCGACGAGTTCATGGCGCACATCCGCGCCATGGGGCCCGACTGGGACCTCGACCAGACCACCGAGTTCCTCGTCGTGGCCGCCACGCTCCTCGACCTCAAGGCCGCGCGGCTGCTGCCCGCCGCCGAGGTGGAGGACGAGGCCGATCTCGCGCTGCTGGAGGCCCGGGACCTGCTCTTCGCCCGGCTGCTCCAGTACCGCGCGTACAAGCGGATCGCGGACATCCTCAGCGAGCGGCTCGACGCGGAGGCCCGCCGGTACCCGCGTACCGTCGGACTGGAACCGCACCACGCCGCGCTGCTCCCCGAGGTCGTCATCAGCATCGGCCCGGACGGCTTCGCGAAGCTCGCCGTGAAGGCCATGCAGCCCCGGGCGGAGCCGCAGGTGTACGTCGACCACATCCACGCGCCACTCGTGTCCGTGCGGGAACAGGCCGAGGTGGTCGTCGCGCGGCTGCGGGAGCGGGGGGAGGTGACGTTCCAGGTGCTCACCGAGGACGCGGCCGACACCCTCACCGTGGTGGCCCGCTTCCTCGCGCTGCTGGAGCTCTACCGGGAGAAGGCCGTCGTCCTGGACCAGGAGGAGGCCCTCGGGGAGCTCATGGTGCGATGGACCGGTGGCGAGGCGGCGCGGCCCGTCGTGACGGACGAATTCGATCAAGTGGTGGAGGAGACATCGTGAGCGAGCCCGCGGGGGTCGCGGAACTCGGCCTCAAGCCCGCCCTGGAGGCGGTCCTCATGGTCGTCGACGAGCCCGCCACCGAGGAACACCTCGCGAAGGTGCTCCAGCGGCCCCGCAGAGCCGTCGCGGACGCGTTGCGCGAGCTGGCCGACGAGTACGCCGTACAGGGCCGCGGGTTCGAGCTCAGGCTGGTCGCCGGAGGGTGGCGCTTCTACACGCGCCCCGCGTACGCGGCGGCGGTCGAGAGCTTCGTTCTGGACGGACAGCAGGCCCGGCTCACCCAGGCCGCCCTGGAGACGCTCGCGGTCGTCGCGTACCGGCAGCCGGTGAGCCGGTCACGGGTCTCGGCCGTGCGGGGCGTGAACTGCGACGGCGTCATGCGGACCCTCCTCCAGCGCGGGCTGGTAGGGGAGGCGGGCACGGAACCCGAAACAGGTGCGATCCTGTACAGGACGACGAACTACTTTCTGGAGCGGATGGGCCTGCGTGGCCTGGACGAGCTTCCGGAGCTCGCGCCATTCCTCCCGGAGGCGGACGCGATCGAGGCTGAGACGCTAGAGGGTGTGCCGTCGTTCGATCCGGACGCCCCGGACACAGACGCAGACGACAAGACGGAATTTTGATGCGAAGCAGCAGCGGCAGGAACAGCGGAAGCGGCAACGACCGGAATCAGCGGGGCGCGGGCAAGGGGCGCGACGACAAGCAGAAGCGTTCGGACCGCCCGGACCGCCCCCGTCCCGAGGAGCGCCGTTACGACGTCGGCCGTGATGCCCCCGGCGCCCGGGAGGGCGGCGGGGCGGGCCGCGGCGGCAGTGGTGCCGGCCGCGGCGGCAGTGGTGGCGCGGGCGCCGGTCGTGGTGGTGCGGGCGCCGGTCGTGGTGGCAGTGGTGGCGCGGGCGCCGGTCGTGGTGGCAGTGGCGCCGGCGGTTCCGCGGGTACCGGCAGCCGCGGCGCGTCCGCGCGCGGTGGCGCCAAGGGCGGCCCGAAGGCCCCGCAGGGCGGCTTCCGCACGCCCGGGCTGCGCCGCGGCCCGCAGAGCGCTCCGTCCCGTCCGCGCGAGCTCGACGCCAAGCTCGAGGAGCGCGTGCGGGAGCGGCACAGCAAGCCCCAGGTGAAGACGCCCAAGACGTTCCCCGGAGCCGAGCAGGAGGGCGAGCGCCTGCAGAAGGTCCTCGCCCGCGCGGGCATGGGTTCGCGGCGTGCCTGCGAGGAGCTGATCGAGCAGGCCCGGGTCGAGGTCAACGGCGAGATCGTGACCGAGCAGGGCCGCCGGGTCGACGTGCACAAGGACGAGGTCAAGGTCGACGGCCTGACGGTCGCCACCCAGTCGCACCTCTTCTTCGCGCTCAACAAGCCGGCCGGTGTCGTCGCCACCATGGGCGACCCCGACGGCCGCCAGAACCTGAACGACTACGTCAACAACCGTGAGACGCGTCTCTTCCACGTGGGCCGGCTGGACACGGAGACCGAGGGCATCATCCTGCTCACCAACCACGGCGAGCTGGCCCACCGTCTGACCCACCCCAAGTACGGCGTGAAGAAGACCTACCTCGCCGCCATCCAGGGACCGCTCCCGCGCGACCTGGGCAAGCGGCTCAAGGACGGCATCGCGCTGGAGGACGGGTACGCCCGCGCCGACCACTTCCGCGTCGTCGAGAACACCGGCAAGAACTACCTGGTCGAGGTGACCCTCCACGAGGGCCGCAAGCACATCGTCCGCCGCATGCTGGCCGAGGCCGGCTTCCCGGTCGAGCGGCTCGTGCGGACGTCCTTCGGGCCGATCCCGCTGGGCGACCAGAAGTCCGGCTGGCTGCGCCGCCTGACCAACACCGAGGTCGGCATGCTGATGAAGGAAGTCGGCCTGTAACCGGCTCCTCCCTCCGTCTTTAAGCCCCGGCGGGTTCCTGTACGTACAGGAACCCGCCGGGGCTTTCTGCCGCTTGTGGAACGGCCCCTCACCCCTTTATGGTCATCCTGACTATAAAGGAGGCGGGCGTGAGTCTCGCGGACATACTCGGGCCGTTGCAGCAGCCGCTGGTGACCGTCCTGGACACCCCGGTGAGCTGGACAGAGGTTCTCGGGTTCGGCAGTGGCGCGCTCTGCGTCTGGCTCGTCGCCCGGCAGCACCTCGCGAACTGGCCGATCGGCATCGCCAACAACCTCTTCTTCGTCCTCCTCTTCACCCAGGCGGGCCTGTACGCCGACGCCGGCCTGCAGGTCGTCTTCATCTCCCTCGCCGCCTACGGCTGGTGGACCTGGACCCACGGGGGTGGACCAGGCTCCTCGTCCCTCCCGGTACGGCGCACGAGCCGCACCGAGTGGACCTGGCTGCTGGCGGCGGGGGCGGTGGGGACCCTGGCCCTCACCCTGCTCCTGGACCGCGCCACCGATTCGACCGTTCCCTTCTGGGACGCCCTGACGACCGCGCTGTCCCTCATGGCGACGTACGGGCAGTGCAGGAAGCGCCTCGAATCGTGGTGGCTGTGGATCGCGGCCGACATCGTGTACGTCCCGCTGTACGCGCACAAGGAGCTGTACCTGACCTCCCTGCTGTACGTCGGTTTCATGGCCCTGTGCGTTCTCGGGCTGCTCAACTGGCGGCGAAGCGGTGCTTCCCGGGAACAGCCCGTTGTGCGGGCCGCCGTATGACCGCGTACAAGCACGGCCTCGTGCTCGGGAAGTTCTATCCGCCGCACGCGGGACACCACCACCTCGTGCGCACCGCACGGGAACGCTGCGAACGGCTCACCGTTCTCGTGTGCGCCTCGTCCGTCGAGTCCGTGCCGCTCGACGAAAGGGTGGCGTGGATGCGGGCGGTGCACCCGGACGCCGATGTCGTCGGCGCCGTGGACGACATCCCGGTCGACCTCACCGACCCCGCCGTGTGGGACGCGCACATGGCCGTGTTCCTGGCCGCCGTGCCCGAGGCCGTCGACGCCGTCTTCACCTCGGAGACGTACGGCGAGGAGCTCGCGCGGCGCTTCGGCGCGGACGCGGTGTGCGTGGACCCGGACCGTACGGCCTTCCCGGTCTCGGGAACGGCCGTACGCGCGGACCCCGCCCGCCACTGGCACTTCCTGGAGGCGCCGGTACGGGCCGCCCTCGCCCGGCGCGTCGTCGTCCTGGGGGCCGAGTCGACCGGGACGACGACCATGGCGCGCGCGCTCACCGCGCACTACCGGGCGCGCGGCGGCGTCTGGGAACGGACGAAGTGCGTTCCCGAGTACGGCAGGCAGTACAGCGAGCGCAAGCTCGCCGCGCTGCGCGCACAGCGGCCCGGCGCCGACTGGACGGACGTCGTCTTCGGCACGGAGGAGTTCCCGCTGATCGCGCGGCGCCAGTGCGAGACCGAGGACGCGGCGGCCGGGGAGGGCTCTCCCGTGCTGTTCTGCGACACCGACGCCTTCGCCACCACGGTGTGGCACGAGCGCTACCTCGGCGCCCCCAGCCCCGACGTCGCCCGCGTCGCCGCGCGGGGCGGCCAGCACCTGTGGCTCCTCACCGACCACACGGACGTGCCCTTCGAGGACGACGGCCTGCGCGACGGCGAACACCTGCGGCCCTGGATGACGGGTCGCTTCCGCGAGGAACTCCTCCGTACGGGACGCCGATTCGTCACCCTGCGCGGACCGCACGAGGAACGGCTCGCGGCCGCCGTCGCCGCCGTGGACGCGCTGCTCGCCGAGGACTGGGGCTTCACCGACCCCCTGCCGGAGAAGCGATGAGCGGGAACGACGCGACGCCGTACGACCCGCACGCCTTCGAGCCGTTCGCCGTGACCGTCGACCTCGCCGTCTTCACCGTCCGCGAGGGCGGGCTGCACGTCCTGCTGATCCGGCGCGGCCAGGACCCGTACGCCGGGGCGTGGGCGCTCCCGGGCGGCTTCATACTGCCCCGCGAGTGCGCCGAGGACGCCGCCCGCCGTGAACTGGCCGAGGAGACCGGCCTGTCGCAGGAGTCCGCCGCCGCCCTCCACCTGGAGCAGCTGCGCACGTACAGCGATCCCGACCGCGACCCGCGGATGCGTGTCGTCTCCGTCGCGTACACCGCGCTCGTCCCCGGTCTGCCCGAGCCGCGCGGCGGCGGCGACGCGGCGCACGCGCAGTGGACGGCCGTCGGGGCCTTGCCGGCACTCGCCTTCGACCACGCGCGGATCATCGCGGACGCGCGGGAGCGCGTCCGCGCCAAGCTCGAGTACACCAGCCTGGCCACCGCCTTCTGCCCGCCCGAGTTCACCCTGGGCGAGCTCCAGCAGGTGTACGAGACGGTCTGGGGCGTCGAGCTGGACCGGCCCAACTTCCGGCGCAAGGTGCTCGCCTCGCCCGGCTTCGTGGAGCCGGTGGAGGGGGCGCCCCGGCGTACCGGAGGACGCGGCAAACCCGCCGCGCTCTACCGGGCGGGGACCGCCACCACCCTGCATCCCGCACTTCTGCGCCCCGAACGACGATCCGAAGGAGAACGGTCCGTATGAAGCAGGCAGCCACCGGGGCCCTCGTCGGGCTCGCACTGGGCGACGCGTTGGGCTTCCCGACCGAGTTCAACGACGTACCCGCGATCCTCGCGAAGTGCGGTCCGTGGCGGGAGATGGCACTGCCGTCGCCCGCGATCGTCACGGACGACACCCAGATGACGCTCGCCCTGGGGCGCGGCATACGCACCGCCATGGATCGCGGGGTGCTCGGGCCGCCGAGGCTCGCGCGGCCCGTCCGCGAGGAATTCGTCGACTGGTACCACTCGCCCGAGAACAACCGGGCCCCCGGCAACACCTGCCTCGTCGCCTGCCGGCTGCTCGACAGCGACCGGCCGTGGCAGCAGGCCAGTCAGCTCGGCTCCAAGGGGTGCGGGGCCAACATGCGGGTCGCGCCGGTCGGGCTCGTACCGGGGCTGAGCGACGAGCAGCGGGCCGGGGCCGCGCAGTTGCAGTCGGCGCTCACCCACGGCCATCCCACCGCACTGGCGGCGAGCGACCTGACGGCGCACGCCGTGCGTCTGCTCGCGCAGGGAGCGGAGCCCACCGGCCTGGTGGGGCTGCTCCGTTCGTACGCGTACGAGAACCGCCTGCGGTACCACGAGCGCTGGCTCGGCGACCTGTGGACGCACGCCCACGACGCGTCGCCCGAGGACTTCATCGCGCGCGGCTGGGACGAGTGCCTGGCCGTACTGGAGCGGCTCACGGCGGCTCTGCGCACGCCGTCGCCGGAGACGGACCCCTGCCTCGCGACGGGCGACGGCTGGATCGCGGAGGAGGCCCTCGCGACCGCGCTGCTGTGCTTCCTCCTCTTCCCCGAGGAGCCGCTCACCGCGCTGCGCCGCGCCGCGTGCACGAAGGGCGACTCGGACTCGATCGCCTGCCTCGCGGGAGCGTTCGCGGGAGCGCACCTGGGCGCGGCCGCGTGGCCGGCCGAATGGGCCGAGCGCATCGAGTACCGGACCGAGCTGCTGGCCCTGGGCGCGCTCTGGGACGCTTGACCGATGAACGCGTACGAGAAGCGCCTGCGCGAGGCCGGGCTGCCGGACACCGACCTCTCCCCTGTCCTCGCCGAGGAGACCGACCCCCTGCTGTTCGCGACCGTCTCGGGAGCGCACCTCTACGGGTTCCCGTCCCGCGACTCCGACGTCGACCTGCGCGGTACGCACCTGCTGCCCGCGGCGGACCTCGTCGGCCTGGACGAGCCCGAGGAGACGCGCGGGCGCATGTGGGTGCGCGACGGTGTGGAGATGGACCTGGTCACGCACGACCTGCGCAAGTTCGTACGGCTGATGCTGCGCCGCAACGGCTATGTGCTGGAGCAGTTGCTGTCGCCCCTGATCGTGCGTACGACGGACGCGCACGCGGAGCTGGTGGAGCTGGCGCCCGCCGTCCTGACCAGCCACCACGCGCACCACTACCGGGGTTTCGCGGGCACGCAGTGGAGGCTCTTCGAGAAGACCGGCGAGTTGAAGCCGCTGCTCTACACCTTCCGGGCACTGCTGACCGGCATCCACCTCATGCGCAGCGGCGAGGTGCTGGCCCACCTGCCCACGCTGCTGACGCGCGTGGACGCCCCGGCCTACTTGGAGGAGCTGATCGCGGCGAAGGCGGAGGCGGAGCACGGCGCGGCCACCGGGCCGGACCGGGAGCGCCTGCGCGCCGACGCCGAGGCCCTGCACGGTGTCCTCGACGAGGCCCAGGCCGCTTCCCGGCTTCCGGCCGAGGCGACGGGGTACGAGCGGCTGAACGACTTCGTCGTACGGGCGAGGCTCGGCGGCACCGTGACCACGCCCGCCGTCGTCTCAGTGCGCTGAGGCGCGGCGAGTACGCAGCAGGAAGTCCTCCACGCGCGGACGGTCCGGCTCCGCAGGGAGAAGGCTCTTCGCCACTGCCTCGTCCGCCTCCGCCGCGAGAACCTCCATGCGGCGTTCGACCTCCCGCCACGCGACCTCCCCGCGCTTGACGGCGAGCAGCCGCTCGCGGTCCTCGCCGACGTCGGTCACCAGCTCGCCCGTACGCAGCAGATCGCGGCAGCTGCCGAGGAGCCGCAGCAGGTGCATGGCGTGCTTCCAGCGGGGGGCGCCGTGCTGCCGTACGTCCGCCATCAGCTTCTTGTGCTGACCGGCCGCGTACCGCGCGAACGTCTGGTGGACCCGGCGGGAGAGGAACGCGCCGCGCAGGGCGAGCAGCTCGCGGCCGGTGGCGTCGGCGTGCTCCACGAGGGGGGAGTGCAGGCACTCCAGGATGTTCGGGTTGGCCCGCAGGGCCAGCTCACAGAATCGTTCCAGCTCCCAGGAGAACTGCTCCTGCGCCGGCCCCTCGACGTGTGTCGGCGGCTTCTCGAAGCGCCAGAACAGCGGTGTCGGCGCGAGGAAGACACCGCGCCGGTCGGTGTCGCTGCCGTCCGTCGCCAGCCCGAAGGCGCGCGAGCCCATCACGCAGGAGTACACGGTGTGATGGCGTACGAGCTCTTCGGGCGTCGGCGCCGAGGAGGCGGGGACGGCGGGCACGCCTGCGGTCGTCCGGTCGGCGGTCGTCCGGTCGGCGGTCGTCGGGTCGGCGGTCGTCGGGTCGGCGGTCGTCGGGTCGGGGGTGGCGGGCGGGATCATGCCCGGGATTGTGCCGCAGTCAGGGCAGCCGGATCGAACCGCTTTCCACGGTGATCTGCCGCGGGGGGAGCGGCCTGCGCGCCGGGCCGCTCGCGACGGAGGCGTCCGCGACGCGGAACTTGCTGCCGTGGCAGGGGCAGTTGATGGTGCCGCCCTCGACGCTGCCGACCGTGCAGCCCTGATGGGTGCAGATCGCGGAGAAGGCTTTGAAGATGCCTTCCTCGGGCTGCGTCACCACGACCTTCTCACCGTCGAAGATCTTGCCGCCGCCGACCGGGATCTCGGAGGTGCCGGCGAGAGCCCGGCCGCCCCCGGGCGTCTGCCCGGCGGAAGGGGATTCCCCGGCGGAAGGGGACTCTCCGGTCGGCGCGGGCGGCTCGGAGGCCGTCGGCCGCGTCTCGTCGGCCTCGCCGCCGCCCTCTCCGTCGCCGCAGCCGACCGTCAGGGCGGCGCCCGCCACGGCGGCGCCGGCCGAGAGGACCGCCCGGCGGCTCGTACCCTTGCCCATCACGTGCTCCTCACCCTTCGCTCCGGACATTCGGCGCGAAGGCCAGCATCTTCGCGCGCAGGGGCCCGGAGAAGAAGCACCCGGCGGCCGGGTTCGCGTGTCTCACCCCGCGGAACGCGCCGGCCCCCGCTCCACCGTGCCCAACTACGCTGGATCACGCAGAGGCACATGAGGCACGGAGCGAGGAGCACGACGTGGCAGTACGAGCGGTGCGCGGGGCCGTCCAGCTGGAGCGGGACGAGGCCGGGCACATGGACGAGCGGGTCAGCGAGCTGCTCACGGCCGTCCTGGAGCGCAACGGGCTCACCCCGGACGACCTCATCAGCATCTGGTTCACCGCCACCCCGGATCTGCACAGCGACTTCCCGGCCGCCGCGGCGCGCAAGTTCGGCATCGTCGACGTTCCACTGATCTGCGCCCAGGAACTCGACATATCCGGAGCCATGCCCCGGGTCGTGCGCGTCCTCGCGCACGTCGAGTCCAGCCTGCCCAAGTCCTCGGTCTCCCACGTCTACCTCGGCGCCGCCGCCGCCCTCCGCAAGGACATCGCCCAGTGAGAACTGCCCTCGTCATCGGAACCGGCCTCATCGGCACGTCCGCGGCCCTCGCGCTCGCCGGGCGGGGCGTCACCGTCCACCTCACCGACCACGACCCCGCGCAGGCCCACACCGCCGCGGCCCTCGGCGCCGGCACCGACGAGGCGCCGGAAGGCCCCGTCGACCTCGCCGTCGTCGCCGTGCCGCCCGCACACGTGGCCGCGACGCTGGCCGACGCCATGGGGCGGGGGATCGCCCGCGCGTACATCGACGTCGCCAGCGTCAAGGGCGGACCGCGCCGCGAGCTGGAGGCGCTGGGCTGCGACCTCACGGCGTACATCGGTACGCACCCGATGTCCGGCAAGGAGCGTTCGGGTCCGCTCGCCGCGACCGCCGACCTCTTCGAGGGCCGCCCCTGGGTCCTCACCCCCACCCGCGACACCGACACCGAGGTCCTGAACCTCGCGCTGGAACTGGTCGCCCTGTGCCGGGCCGTCCCCGTCGTCATGGACGCGGACGCCCACGACCGCGCGGTCGCGCTCGTCTCGCACACCCCGCAGCTCGTCTCCTCCATGGTCGCGGCGCGGCTCGCGGACGCCGACGAGACCGCCGTACGGCTCTGCGGCCAGGGGATCCGCGACGTCACCCGCATCGCCGCCTCCGACCCCCGGATGTGGGTCGAGATCCTCTCCGCCAACCCGGGCCCCGTGGCGGACGTGCTCACCGGCGTCGCGGCCGACCTGGAGGAGACCGTCCAGGCGCTGCGGGCCCTCCAGTCCGCCGACGACGACAAGCGCCGGGGCGGCGCCGACGGCATCGAGGACGTCCTGCGGCGCGGCAACGCGGGCCGCGAGCGGGTACCGGGCAAGCACGGGGCCGCCCCGGCGGCGTACGAAATCGTCGCGGTCCTCATCAGCGACAGTCCGGGCGAGCTGGCCAGGATCTTCGCGGACGCAGGCCGGGCGGGCGTCAACATCGAGGACGTCCGCATCGAGCACGCGACCGGCCAGCAGGCGGGTCTGGTGCAGCTGATGGTCGAGCCGTCGGCCGCCCCCGGGCTGATGGACTCGCTCCGGGAGCGGGGCTGGTCGATCCGCCGGTAGCGGCGCTCGCGCCCCGGGGCGATGTCCGGTTTGCGGTGGCTTCGCAGGGGCGTCGAGGGCGGGGCCGGGGACTCGGTAACCTTGTGTGGGGTCCCGTGGGTCCCCGTCCGCCCATGCCCGTGTACCAGGAAGGTGTCCTACACCGTGGAAACCGCCGCCCGGACCGCCCCGGCAGCAGTGATTGTCGCCATCGACGGCCCCTCCGGCACGGGCAAGTCCAGCACCTCCAAGGCCGTCGCCGCCAAGCTCGGCCTCAGCTACCTGGACACCGGCGCCCAGTACCGGGCGATCACCTGGTGGATGCTGACCAACGGCATCGACGTCACCGACCCCGTCGCCATCGCGGACGCCGCGGGCAAGCCCGTGATCGTCTCCGGCACGGACCCGTCCGCGCCCACGATCACGGTCGACGGAATCGACGCCTCCGGGCCGATCCGCACCCAGGAGGTCACCTCCAAGGTGAGCGCCGTGAGCGCCGTTCCCGAGGTGCGCACCCTCATCACGGAACTCCAGCGCTCCATCGCGAAGGGCGCCGCGCTCGGCATCGTCGTCGAGGGACGCGACATCGGTACGACCGTCCTGCCGGACGCCGATCTCAAGATCTTCCTGACCGCGTCTCCCGAGGCGCGCGCCGCCCGCCGCAGCGGCGAGCTCAAGGGCGCGGACGTGTCCGCGACCCGCGAGGCCCTGCTGAAGCGGGACGCCGCCGACTCCAGCCGCAAGACCTCGCCGCTGGCCAAGGCGGACGACGCGGTCGAGGTCGACACCAGCGACCTCACGCTGGAGCAGGTCATCGAGTGTGTCGTTACCCTGGTCGAGGGGAAGCGGGCCGCGAAGTGACCGCACCCACACTGCGTGGTGCGGCCGTCGGACGCGGCATCGGCATCGGGCTCATGTACGGGCTGTGGAAGCCCCGCGTCCTGGGTGCCTGGCGGGTGCCCGTGAGCGGGCCGGTGATCCTGGCGGTGAACCACTCGCACATGATCGACGGCCCCATGCTGATGGGGACCGCCCCGCGTCCGGTGCACTTCCTGATCAAGAAAGAGGCGTTCGTCGGCCCGCTCGACCCGTTCCTGCGCGGAATCGGTCAGCTGAAGGTGGACCGCGCGAGCGCCGACCGTACGGCGATCTCGAACGCGCTCGGCGTCCTCGCGGACGGCGGCGTGCTCGGGATCTTCCCCGAGGGCACCCGGGGCGAGGGTGACTTCGCGTCGCTGCGCGCCGGTCTGTCGTACTTCGCCGTACGCGGTGGGGCGCCGATCGTCCCCGTGGCGGTGCTCGGCAGCACCGAGCGGCGCGGCCGGCTCATACGCGGGCTGCCGCCGCTGCGCGGCCGTGTGGACGTCGTGTTCGGCGACCCGTTCGAGGCCGGTGACGGCAGCGGACGGCGTACGCGCAAGGCCCTGGACGAGGCCACCGTGCGAATCCAGGAGCGGCTGACCGCCCACCTGGAAAGTGCCAGGCGCTTCACCGGGCGCTAGGCGAGACTTGAGTAGTGGACCGCGCGCATCGGGTGGTCCATCGATGATGATGAACGAGGAACGGACTTCATGAACGACCAGATTCACTCCGGCGACGAGCACGGAGCACTTGGCGACGCCGAGTACGCGGAGTTCATGGAGCTCGCCGCGCAGGAGGGCTTCGACCCCGAAGAGGTCGAAGGTGCCATCGGCGAGGCGGGCCACGGCCCGCTGCCCGTCCTCGCCGTCGTCGGCCGCCCCAATGTCGGCAAGTCGACCCTGGTGAACCGCATCATCGGCCGCCGTGAGGCCGTCGTCGAGGACAAGCCGGGCGTCACCCGCGACCGCGTCACCTACGAGGCCGAGTGGGCCGGCCGCCGCTTCAAGATCGTCGACACCGGCGGCTGGGAGCAGGACGTCCTCGGCATCGACGCGTCGGTCGCCGCCCAGGCGGAGTACGCGATCGAGGCCGCCGACGCGGTCGTCTTCGTCGTCGACTCCACGGTCGGCGCCACCGACACCGACGAGGCCGTCGTCCGGCTGCTGCGCAAGGCGGGCAAGCCCGTCGTGCTCTGCGCCAACAAGGTCGACGGTCTGAGCGGCGAGGCGGACGCGACCGCCCTGTGGTCGCTCGGCCTCGGCCAGCCGCACCCCGTCTCCTCGCTGCACGGCCGCGGCACCGGCGACATGCTGGACGCCGTACTGGAAGCCCTGCCGGAGGCCCCGGCCCAGACCTTCGGCCAGGCCGTCGGCGGCCCGCGCCGGATCGCGCTCATCGGCCGCCCGAACGTCGGCAAGTCCTCGCTCCTGAACCGGGTGGCCAACGAGGACCGCGTCGTCGTCAACGAGATCGCCGGCACCACCCGTGACCCGGTCGACGAGCTGATCGAGCTCGGCGGCATCACCTGGAAGTTCATCGACACGGCCGGCATCCGCCGCCGCGTCCACCTCCAGGAGGGCGCGGACTACTACGCGTCCCTGCGTACCGCTGCCGCCGTCGAGAAGGCCGAAGTCGCGGTCGTACTGATCGACGCCAGCGAGTCCATCAGCGTGCAGGACCAGCGGATCATCACGATGGCCGTCGAAGCGGGCCGCGCGCTGGTCATCGCGTACAACAAGTGGGACACCCTCGACGAGGAGCGCCGCTACTACCTGGAGCGCGAGATCGAGACCGAGCTCGCCCAGGTGGCGTGGGCGCCGCGGGTGAACGTCTCCGCGCAGACCGGCCGGCACATGGAGAAGCTCGTCCCGGCGATCGAGACGGCGCTGGCCGGCTGGGAGACGCGCATCCCGACCGGCAGGCTCAACGCCTTCCTCGGCGAGATCGTCGCCTCCCACCCGCACCCGGTCCGCGGCGGCAAGCAACCCCGCATCCTCTTCGGGACGCAGGCGGGAGCCAAGCCGCCGCGGTTCGTGCTCTTCGCCTCCGGCTTCCTGGAGGCCGGCTACCGGCGGTTCATCGAGCGCCGGCTGCGCGAGGAGTTCGGCTTCGACGGCACGCCGATCCACATCTCGGTGCGGGTGCGCGAGAAGCGCGGCCGCAAGAAGTGACGCCGAGGCCCCGAGCGGCCTAGAACCCCCTACGGGGAGCGGGCGGCAGCGCGGCCGGGAAGTGGTTCCCGGTGTGCTGCCGCCCGTTGCTGTGGGGGGTGGTGCCGCTGTCGGTGCTGGTGACCCGCCAGTAGCCGGTGTGTCCGCCGTGCGCGCCCTGACCGGTGTGACTCGTGGAGCCCTGGCCGTGACGCGGTCCCGAGGAGAAGCCCGTGAAGCCCAGATCCTCCTCGCCGGTGCGGTCG
Organism: Streptomyces chryseus; assembly: GCF_014650755.1. Lineage (GTDB taxonomy): Bacteria > Actinomycetota > Actinomycetes > Streptomycetales > Streptomycetaceae > Streptomyces > Streptomyces chryseus. Next base: position 43,008 of record NZ_BMVO01000002.1, read on the forward strand.
CCGGGCAGCGCCCGGAAGGACCTGCGGTACTCCGAATAGAGCGCGTCGTAGATCGGGGTGTGCGAGTGGTCGGTCTGGGTTTCCCGCGAAGGACGCATCGCGGGGATCTGGCTCTGGTACGGCTGATGGCGTGAGGGGTCGTATGAGTGCACGTATGTGCCAACGACCCCAGCGCCCGTCGGATGCGGGCCGAGTAGGGAATTCCCTGCTCGGCGGGGGTGAGCGGTCCGCACGGGCCCGCCGGACGGCCCGTGCCGGTCAGGTGCCGGCCAGCGGCATGGCGGCGGCGGCCAGCACACCCCGGGCGGCGGCCCGCTCCAGCGCGTTGCGCAGCAGGTCCTCGCGCGGCTGCTGGCCGATCGAACCGGCGGGCGCGGTGTAGACGAGGACGGTGCTCGACTTGTTGGCCGCCGTCCGCCAGCCGTCGGTGACCTGGAGCGGCTGGTGCGCCTGCCACCAGGAGACCGGGTTGCCGCCGTTGGACCCGGGCTGGAGCACGGCGTGCAGCTGGCCCATGGCGAGCAGCACGGACCAGCCCGGCAGCGCGGCGGGTACGTCGTTCATGTCGGCGACCGGCTGGAAGCCCTGCTCTGTGACGAGGGACAGGAACTCGTCGGTGGTCCGGTCGGAGCCGGGGCGGGCGACGGGCCCGGTCGGCTCGACGACCAGGGCCGGGTGCAGCTGGCCGTCGATCAGGACGAGGCCGCTGGTGATCCCGAGCACGGCCTGGCCGGGCGCGCCGCCGAACTCCTCGGCGCCGGGCAGGTCGGGGCCGCCGCCCGTGATGCTGCGTACGGCGCCCTGGAGCTGGTCCTCGGCCACCTGGACGACCTGCGAGGGGATGCAGGTGGCGTGGGCGAACGCGAGGACGGCCGTTTCGTCGCCGATGAACAGGACGGTGCTCGTGCGCTCCAGTTCGGAGTCGCCCTGGGTGCGACAGGAGGTGCAGTCGTAACTGCCCGGGGCGTTCTCGCCGGCGAGCAGGCGGTCGGCTTCTTCGTTGCCGATCTCGGCGCGTACGTCGTCGCTGACGTCGAGCATGCGCGGCACGGGGGACTCCTCGGACTCGGTGCGGGTGCCGGGCGGTTCCCGGCTCGTCAAGAAGACAACGGGTGAGCTGTCGCCGGGGTCACGCCAAGAAGGGAACAGAATCGAACCGGCCGGCCCCTGCTCGCGCGGGCCGGCGCGCGGTGGCTCCGCGCCGGGTCCCCGGCGGTCTTCCGGTCGGCCGACCGGGTGGGGCTTCGGGGCCGGGCGCGCGGCATCCGAAGCGCGGCGCGGGAGGCTGCTTAGCGTGGCGCGATGCCGAAGCTGCCGCAGTCCCGCCCTGTGCCGGTCGCCCTGCTCGCCGTACTGCTGGTCCTGTGTCCGACGGGCGCGCGGGCCGCGTCGCCGCCGTCCGCGCCCGGCGCCGCTCCTGTGCCCGGCACCGGCGGCTGCACCGCCGAGCAGGGGCCCTGGAACTGCCTCGCACAGTGCGAGAGCGGCGGCGACTGGCACATCAACACCGGGAACGGCTACTACGGGGGGCTCCAGTTCTGGCAGCCGACGTGGGTGGAGCACGGCGGGCTCGCGTACGCCCCGCGCGCGGACCTCGCCACCCGGACGGAGCAGATCGAGGTGGCGCAGAAGGTGCTCGCCACCCAGGGGTGGAAGGCGTGGCCCGTCTGTGCGAAGCGCTACGGCCTCTCCGGGCGGGCGCACGTGGTGAAGGCCGGTGACACGCTCGCCTCGATCGCCCGCCGCTACCGGCTCAAGGGCGGCTGGAAGGCGCTGTACGAGGCCAACGCGAAGGCCGTCGGCGGCGATCCGGACCGCATCCGCACCGGGATGACGCTGGTCATTCCGCCGGCGAAGGGCGCGGGGGCGCGTACGTCGGTCACGACGCCCGCCCGCTGAGGACGAGCGTTCCACGGCGCGGTGCGCGCACGCTCCTCGCGGACGACAGCTCACGCGCGCGTGCGTCGGGGCGCCTCCGCACCGCCAAGAGCCCTGCTCCGCGCGCGGATCGCTGATTCCTACCCGCCCTGATGCGTGGAGCGGGAGTTTGGTTGCGCGCTTGTGCTATCGATGTCACAACCGTATTAGAACGATTTGATGCGGCTCAGACCGATCAGTTTCCGCCCAGTACAGTCCATTTCTGAAAGCAGTCGGACATGACCGGTCCGCTGAAGATCTGGGGGTCGCGTCGTCGTATGCATATCTCTTTCCTGCTCCACAACGCGTACGGCATCGGGGGCACCATCCGTACGACGTTCAACCTCGCCCAGGCGCTGGCCGAGCGGCACGACGTCGAGATCGTCTCCGTCTTCCGTCACCGTGACCAGCCGCAGATGGGCGCCCCCGCCGGCGTACGGCTGGACTACCTGGTCGACCTGCGCGAGAAGAGCCACGGATACGACGGCGGCGACGAGCGGTTCAAGCTCCCCGCGAAGGTCTTCCCGGTGGGCGACGGCCGCCACAGGCAGTACAGCCGCCTGACCGACGCCCGTATCGCCACGCACCTGAAGTCCACGGAGGCGGACGTCGTCGTCGGCACCCGCCCCGGGCTCAACGTGCACATCACCCGCCAGACCAGGCGCGGCCCGGTGCGCGTCGGCCAGGAGCACCTCACCCTCGCCGGCCACAGCTACCGGCTGCGCCGGGAACTGAGTCACCGTTACGGCCTGCTGGACGCCGTCACCACCGTCACCGAGGCCGACGCCCACGCCTACCGCACCCGCCTCAAGCTGCCGGGCGTACGGATCGAGGCCGTGCCCAACAGCGTGCCCGCGCCCCTCGTCGCACCGGCCGACCACGGCGCCAAGTGGGTCGTGGCGGCCGGGCGCCTCACCCGGGTCAAGCGCTACGACCTGCTCGTCGAGGCCTTCGCGAAGGTCGTCGCCGCCCGCCCCGACTGGCGGCTGCGCATCTACGGCAGCGGCGACGCGAGCGGCAACGAGAAAAGCGCCCTGCACGCCCTCATCGGCGAACTCGGTCTGCACAACCACGTCTTCCTGATGGGACCGGCCAGCCCCATCGAACCCGAGTGGGTCAAGGGCTCGATCGCCGCGGTCACCTCCGAGCACGAGTCCTTCGGCATGACCATCGTCGAAGCGATGCGCTCCGGCCTGCCGGTCGTGTCCACCGACTGTCCGCACGGTCCGCGTGAGATCATCACCGACGGCCGCGACGGGCGCCTCGTGCCGGTCGGAGACACCGGCGCGGTCGCCGACGCACTCCTCGGCCTGATCAACGACGACGAACAGCGCCGCGCCATGGGAGCGGCCGCCCTCGCGAGTTCGGCCCGCTTCGACCCCGGGCGCATCGCCGAGCGGCACGAGGCACTGTTCACCGAACTGGTCTCGCGCGGCGGCAACGGCCGTTCGCGCAGCCGGATCCACGACGCGCTGTACTCCTCCCGGGGAGCGGTGCTCGACGGGGCCTGCTCCCTGCGCTACAAGGCCGCCTCCGTGCTCCGGAAAGGGCAGACCGCATGAACACCACCCCGACCCGCACGGAGCCGCCGCGCGCCGACTGCATCGCGGACTCCGCCGGCGGCATCACCTTCGACATCGTCGGTGAGGCGTCGCCGGGCGCGGTGCTCGTACTGCGGCGGCGCGGCGGGAACACGGCGGCGGACGTCGTGCGGCTGCCGCTCACGCCGACCGGCGAGGGCCGCCTGCGGGCGGTGCTGCCCAGCACGGTGGAGCTGGCCGAGGGACGCTGGGACGCGTTCACGACGCACGGCGACGAGAGCGGGGAGCAGCGCATCGAGCCCGGCATCAGGGACCTGCGCTCGCTCGTCGACCGCGCCCCCGACCCCCACCGTGCCCAGGTCGCCGTACGCATCCCGTACCCGACCGCCGACGGCAGGCTCGCGGTGCGCTGCTGGCTGCGCGCGCCGCACGCCGAGGCCGGCACCATCGGTTTCTCGCACGGTGCGATGACGCTGGAGGGGCGGCTGTACGGCGCCGGGCTCGACAGCGGCGCGGTCGCCGAGGCCCGGCTGCGCGGCGCGCACAAGGACGTGCACCGGGTGCCGGTGACGGTCCGGCCGGACGGTACGTTCGCCTTCACCCTGGACTACGAACCGCTCGCCGAGGGGCGCGGCGACGAGCAGCGGCTGTGGGACCTGTGGCTGTGCCCGGCCGAGGCGGAGCCCGGACAGGCCGCCGGGATACGGATCGGGCGCATCCTGGACGACGTCTGGGACAAGAAGGGCGTCTTCCGCTATCCGGTGCTGCCCGTCGAGGGGCCGCGCGTGACCCGGCCGACGACGGCGTACCCGTACTTCACCGTCGACAACGACCTCAGCGTGCGCCTCGACACCCTGAGATAGCGGCGGGGAGCCGCCGGAACCCGAGGGCCGTAGCTGTCCTCAAGCCCTGGCAGACTCGCCCCATGTTGGAGACCTCGGCACGTCTGCTGCGCCTGCTCTCGCTGCTCCAGGCCCACCGCGAGTGGACGGGCCCCGACCTGGCCGAGCGGCTCGGCGTCACCCCGCGCACCGTGCGCCGCGACGTCGACCGGCTGCGCGAGCTCGGCTACCCCGTCAACGCCAGCCCCGGCACGGGCGGCGGCTACCAGCTCGGCGCCGGCGCCGAGCTGCCGCCGCTGCTCCTCGACGACGAGGAGGCCGTGGCCGTCGCGGTCGGCCTGCGCACCGCCGCGGGCCAGGGCATCGAGGGCATCGGCGAGACGTCCGTACGGGCGCTGGCCAAGCTCGAACAGGTGCTGCCGAACCGGCTGCGCCGCCGCGTCGGCGCGCTCAACGCCTTCACCGTCCCCATGCTGCGCGGCCCGGGGGCGTCCACCGTCGACGCCTCCGTCCTGACCGAACTGGCCAACGCATGCCGGGACAGCGAGCGGCTGCGCTTCGAGTACCGCGACCACGGCGGCAGTTCCACCCGCCGGACCGTGGAGCCGCACCGCCTGGTGTGCACCGAGCACCGCTGGTACCTCGTCGCCTGGGACCTGGACCGTTCGGACTGGCGTACGTTCCGGGTGGACCGCGTCACGCCCACGCCGCCGCACGGCCCGCGCTTCGAGCCGCGCGATCCCCCGGCCGCGGACCTCGCGGTGTACGTCTCCCAGGGCGTGTCCACCAAGGTGTACGCGGCGAAGGCGGTGGTGCGGCTGCTGGCGCCGCTGGAGGAGGCGCGCCAGGCCGTCTCGCCGAGCGACGGCGTGCTCGAAGCGGTCGACGAGCACAGCTGTCTCCTGCGCACCGGGGCGGCGAGCCTCGACGTGCTGGTCCTTCACATCATGCTGATGGGCTTCGACTTCCAGGTGGTCGAGCCGCCCGAGCTCACGGAGCGGTTCCGGTCGGCCCGTGATCTCCTCGCGCGCGCTCTGGACCGAGGCGGGCCCGAGTGACCTGGGCGCCCGCCGGTCGGCCGCGAACGTACGGCGGCCGGGTACGTACCCGGGGCCGCGGCGACTCACCTTCGCGGGTGCGGATTCTGTGGGGGAACCGTGAATTCGCTACGACCCGTCAGTTGTGCGGCGGGAGCGCAGGGGCGGAATTCGGGGAGCGCACGAAGGTGCCGGGAATGAATTCAGAATCTGCTATTGCGTGATGATTCGAGGGGTGTTTCATTTCCGTCCCGCTGGGCAGTGGATGCCCTATTGGGCGAGGGCGTTCATGCCGAACGGCTGTCGTGATCCTGTGACACAAGTGTGACCGCTGAGGTATGTGAGGCGGTGACTCACCGCGCGGGCCCCGCACTTCCGTCCCCGTCCCCGGCGGCCTACGGTGAGGGGCATGTCACCTCTACCGACCCCCTCGTCACAGCCCGACGACGCCCCCGAGGCGTACGTGGGCCTCGATGCCGCCGGAGCGGAGCGGCTGGCCCGGGAGCGCGGCTGGACCACCGTCAGAGCGCTCGCGCCGGGCTCGATCATCACCATGGAGTACCTGGCGGGCCGCCTCAACTTCGAGGTCGACAAGGACACCGTCATCCGCTGCTGGAAGGGCTGAGAGATCCGGCCCGGCCCGGCGGGCGCGGGCGGGCACGGCGAAGGCCCCGGCGGGCTCCATCGGAGCCCGCCGGGGCCTTCGTGCGCGGGTGGGGCCTGTGCGTACCGCCCCGCGGTCCTGCGGGCCGTCAGCCGCCGGCCACCGGCCGGGGCGACGTGCCGGGGCGCGCCGCGCCCGTACGGTCGGCGTGCGGCGGCCGGCGGCTGCCCGCCGGGGTGACGGGGGTCCGCTCCGAGCGGGCCGTGTGGGGCCGCTGGGCGGGGTGGACGGCGGTCCTGGAGCCGCCCGGGGAGCGGCCGGCGCCCCCCGCGGCCACCGGCTCGCGGGCGGGGCCGTCCGCCTGCGCGGTGCTGCGGGCGGTGGGGTGGCGCTGCGGGAAGAGACCGGGCGACAGGCGTCCGCCGGCCGGTGCGGGCCGCGCGGCGCCGAGCCGGCGACGGTCGCGCCAGACCTCGCGCACCGCGAAGATCCACGCTTCGGTGCGGCCGATCAGCGGCTCGAACCACGGCAGGCTCAGCAGGATCAGCAGCCCCGCCGCCCAGCCGAGGAGCACATCGCTCACCCAGTGGGTGCCCAGGTAGACGGTCGTCGCGCCGACGCCGAGGGCGACGACGGCGGAGAGCACCGAGAGCCAGCGCCTGGCCCGCGGGGTGGTCGCCAGATAGGCCAGGATGCCCCAGGTGACCACGGCGTTCGCGGTGTGACCGGAAGGAAATATATCGCCGCCCGCGAACATCTCGGCCGAGCCGATCTCCGTCGCGTAGTGCGGGCCGCGCCGGCCGAGGCCCAGCTTCACCGCGCCCACCGTCACGTTCAGCAGGAGCAGCGAGGCGCCCAGCGTCAGCAGCGGGCGCAGGGTGTGCTGGCGCCAGGAGCGCCAGCCGAGCCAGGCCGCCACCATGACGGCGGTGGGGCCGCGCTGCCCGAGCACGACGAAGTAGTCCAGGAAGGCGTGCAGTTCCGGCCACTGCTCGTACGGCCGGAACAGCATGATCTTCCAGTCGAGAGCCACCAGCCAGGAAGTGATCAGCACGGCCCAGACGATGGCGATGTAGAACGCCAGCGTCGAACCGAAGATCGCCGTACGGGTACGGCTCATCCCGGGGATCTCTATCTTCGGCGGCTCCGGTTCCCGGTCCAGCCGGGCAAAGATTCGGTCGGTACGCACTGAATCGACGTTACAGCGAGTGAGCGACAAGCCCGGCCCATCCGGCATCTTTGTGATGACGATGTGATGTGGGGTGTGTCTCACCGGGGCGGTAATTCCAGGCCGTTCGGGAAAGCCTGAAGGTCCGCTGCGCAATTCATTCGGAGGCCCGCTCGTAAGAGTGAATGGGTGGCGATGAATTGCGTTCACCGGAACTCAACGCGGAATTTCCCGCTCCCTCACGCGCATCTCAAGATCGCGGGAGGCCCCCGGACCGGACCCCGGCCCGCCCGGCGTGACGTGGCGCACACCACACCCGGCCGTTCGCCCTGGTGAGAGGTGCGCCACGCGACCCGGGTGTGAACTCGCGTACTCTGACGGCTCACTCGCCCGTCGATGCCGGGCCCGCGGGAACGTTGGACAACGCCGTTCCCGCCGGTCCGCCGAGCGCGAGGGATGCGCCACTGGGAGGGACGTACATGTCAGGGACGACCACGGCCGGAACACAGCGGTCTGCGGGCGCCCCCGGGCACCGGCCGGGTGCGAGGGCCGTGCGGCCCGCGAAGGCCGTGCGGCGCGCCGGGATCGCCGGGCCCCTGAGAACCGTACGGGCCGCCCCCGGCAACCGGTGGGCCGTGCTGGTCGTCCTGTGCGTCAGCCTCCTGCTGGTCGCGCTCGACGCGACGATCCTGCACATCGCCGTGCCGGCCGTCTCCGAGGACCTGCGCCCCGGCGCGATGGAACTGCTCTGGATCGTCGACGCCTATCCGCTGGTCTGCGCCTCGCTGCTGATCCTCTTCGGCACCCTCGGCGACCGGGTCGGACGCCGCCGCGTCCTCCTGCTCGGTTACGGCCTCTTCGGCGGCGCGTCCGCGCTCGCCGCCTTCGCGGAGGGCCCGCACGTCCTCATCGCGGCCCGCGCGCTGCTCGGCGTCGGCGGCGCGATGATCATGCCCGCGACGCTGTCGATCCTGCGCCAGGTCTTCCCCGACCGGCGCGAGCGCGCCGTCGCCATCGGCATCTGGACGGCGGTCGCGGCCATAGGAGCCGCCACCGGACCGGTGCTCGGCGGCTTCCTCATCCAGCACTACTGGTGGGGTTCGGTCTTCCTCATCAACATCCCGCTCATGGCGCTGATCCTGCCCGTCGGCCGCTGGCTGCTGCCGGAGTCCCGGGGCAGCGGGCAGGGTCCGTGGGACGTGCTCGGCGCGCTGATGGCCGCGGCCGGTGTGCTCGGCGTGGTCCTCGGCGTGAAGCGGGCCGGCGGCGAGGGCGTCGCCGACGCGAAGACGCTGCTGCCGCTGCTGGTCGGCGCCGCGCTGCTCGTGCTGTTCGTACGGCGTCAGCGGACCCGGGCGCAGCCGCTGATCGACGTGACGATGTTCGCCAGGCCCGCCTTCTCGACGTCCGTCGGCTGCATCGTCCTCGCGATGCTCGCGCTGGTCGGCCTGGAGCTGATCGCCGTCCAGTACCTCCAACTGGTGCTCGGACTGGGCCCGCTGGAGACCGGGCTGAGGCTGCTGCCGCTGACCTTCGCCGCGATGGCCGCCGCCGCCACCGGCTCGTACACGCTCCAGCGCCTCGGCCCGCGCGCGATGGTCTCGTGCGGCTTCGCGCTGACCGCCGCGGCCGTGCTCGTACTGACCCTGATGGGTCAGCACGACCGGCCCGCGCTGCTGACCGCCGGCTTCGTGCTGCTCGGCTTCGGGCTCCAGACCACGCTGTTCGGCGCGTACGAGTCGATGCTGAGCGAGGCCCCGGCCGAGCACGCGGGCGGCGCCGCCGCCATCGGCGAGACCTCGTACCAGCTCGGCGCCGGCATGGGCATCGCCCTGCTCGGCAGCGTCATGAACGCGGCCTACGCGCCCGCCGTCGCCCGGATCCCCGGCGTCTCCCCGGCGCAGAGCGCGGGCGCGGCGAACTCGCTCGGCGAGGCGTACACGGTGGCGGACCGGATCGGCGGGCCCGCCGGTGACGCGCTGCGCTTCACCGCGCGGCACGCCTTCGTCCACGGCCTGCACGTGACGCTCTTCGTCAGCGCGGGGCTGCTGCTGCTCGGCGCGCTGGCCGCGCTGAGGCTGCCGCGGCTGATGGACTGCGGGGCGCGGGGCGCGGAGAAGGAGTACGGGGGCGAGCCGTTGCCGCAGGTGAGGCTCCCGGCCTCCCGGGAGCACGCCGGGTCTGGACGCGCCGCTCGCTGACCCCGTAACGTCGGCAGCGCGCCGTAACTACCACCGCTAGTTTTACGTCGATCGCACGCACCGCACCCCACGTACCGCCTCGCACCGTGAGCCGAGCAGCCGCCGGAGGGCCAGGAATGTCCGCAACCTCGAAGCTTCCGCCGTTCGACCCCAGCGACCCGATCGGCATCGACGACCTGCTGGCCCCCGAGGACCTCGCGATCCGCGAGACCGTGCGGAACTGGGCCGCCGACCGCGTCCTGCCGCACATCGCCGACTGGTACGAGCGCGGTGAACTCCCCGGCATCCGCGAGCTGGCCCGCGAGCTCGGCTCGATCGGCGCCCTCGGCATGTCCCTGGAGGGCTACGGCTGCGCGGGCGCGTCCGCCGTCCAGTACGGCCTGGCCTGCCTGGAGCTGGAGGCCGCCGACTCCGGCATCCGCTCGCTGGTCTCCGTACAGGGTTCCCTCGCCATGTACGCGATCCACCGCTTCGGCTCCGAGGAGCAGAAGCAGCGCTGGCTGCCCGGCATGGCCGCCGGCGAGATCATCGGCTGCTTCGGCCTGACCGAGCCCGACCACGGCTCCGACCCGGCCGGGATGCGGACGTACGCGAAGAAGGACGGCGCCGACTGGGTGCTGACGGGCCGCAAGATGTGGATCACGAACGGGTCGGTGGCGGGGGTGGCCGTCGTCTGGGCGCAGACGGACGACGGCATCGGTGCTATTCGCGGATTCGTCGTACCGACCGACGCCGCCGGCTTCTCGGCGCCCGAGATCAAGCACAAGTGGTCCCTGCGCGCCTCGGTCACCAGCGAGCTGGTCATGGACGAGGTGCGGCTGCCGGCCGACGCCGTACTGCCGGAGGCCACGGGGCTCAAGGGGCCGCTGAGCTGTCTGAGCCACGCGCGGTACGGCATCGTGTGGGGCGCGATGGGCGCCGCCCGCGCCAGCTTCGAGGCCGCGGTCGACTACGCGAAGACCCGCGAGCAGTTCGGGAAGCCGATCGGCGGCTTCCAGCTCACCCAGGCCAAGCTCGCCGACATGGCGGTCGAGCTCCACAAGGGCATCCTGCTCGCCCACCACCTCGGGCAGCGCATGGACGCGGGGCGGCTGCGCCCCGAGCAGGTCAGTTTCGGCAAGCTGAACAACGTGCGGGAGGCGATCGAGATCTGCCGCACGAGCAGGACGATTCTCGGCGCGAACGGGATCTCGCTGGAGTACCCGGTGATGCGGCACGCGACGAACCTGGAGTCGGTGCTCACCTATGAGGGCACCGTCGAAATGCATCAGCTCGTCCTGGGCAAGGCGCTCACCGGCCTTGACGCCTTCCGGTGAGCGGCCCTGCCTGTCAGCTCTGGTTGAAGAAGCCGTGCGTGTCGCGGCCCGCGGCCTCACCGCTGACGACCTCGGTGTCGGCCGGGCTCAGCAGGAAGACCCGGTTCGCGACGCGCTCGATCGAACCGCGCAGGCCGAAGGTGAGGCCGGCGGCGAAGTCGACGATGCGCTTGGCGTCGGAGGGTTCCATGGACGTGAGGTTCATGATGACCGGGACGCCGTCCCGGAAGAGCTCGCCGATGCCACGCGCGTCCCGGAAGCCGTCCGGGGTGACCGTGGCGATCCTGGGGCTCTTGTCCTCGGCGGACTCGGAGACCGCCCTCACCCGCGGGTCCGTGACCCAGGGCTCGGCCGTCTCGTTGCTTCCCTCGGCGTACTCGTCGTCGTAGTAGCGGTCGTCGTCGCTGTCCTCGACGAGCCCGAGCCAGGCACTGGCCTTGCGCACCGATCCCATGGGACGCCTCCTTTCACCGCGGTCGGTCTGTGTACCGCTCCCCCTATCGTCGTCCATCATGCGGATTACGCGCCAAGTGGATAGCCGCCGCGCAGGGGATTCGTGACGGTACTGGTGCAGAAGTTGTGGCGATTCGTCAAGGTTCCACCCCTGTCAGGCTGCTGACAGAGTGAAAAATAGGACCGTCGGGCCACACGGGTGAGGAAGGGGACGGACGGGTGAACCCGGGGGGCCCGCGACCGCCTCGGTACGATGCGGGCCGCACTGTTCAACAACTCACGGGGGAGCGCCTTGTTCGGAATCGTCAGGCCATGCGGTCATCGGCTCTCGGAGGCGCTCAGGACCGAGTGGACCGCCCATCTGTGCGGTCTGTGCCTGGCACTTCGCGGTGACCACGGGCAGCTCGCGAGGGTCGTGACCAACTACGACGGGCTGATCGTCTCGGTTCTGACGGAGGCTCAGTCCGAGCGCGCCACGGGATGGCGGCGCACGGCCGGACCCTGCCCCCTGCGCGCCATGCGGACCGCGCCCGTCGCCCAGGGCGAGGGGGCCAGGCTCGCGGCGGCCGTCTCGCTCGTCCTGGCCTCGGCGAAGATGCGCGACCACGTCGCCGACCGGGACGGGCTGTTGGCCCGCAGGCCGGTGGCGGCGGCCGCCCGGCGGGTCGCCGCGGGCTGGGACAGGGCGGGCGCGCGTACGGGCGCCTCCCTGGGCTTCGACACCGCGCTGCTGGTCGACGCGGTGGACCGGCAGGCCGGGATCGAGGCGCTGGCGGGGCCCGGCACCTCCGTCCTGACGGTCACCGAACCGGCCGAGACGGCGACGGCGGCGGCCTTCGCGCACACCGCCGTGCTCGCGGGCAGGCCGCAGAACGCGGCGCCGCTCGCCGAGGCGGGCCGGCTCTTCGGGCGGCTCGCGCATCTGCTGGACGCCGTGGAGGACCTGGAAACTGACGCGGCGTCGGGTGCGTGGAACCCGCTGACGGCGACGGGCACCACGCCGGCCGAGGCGCGCCGGCTGTGCGACGACGCCGTGCACGGCGTACGGCTGGCGCTGCGCGACGCGTCCTTCACGGACGCCAGGCTGGCTCACGTACTGCTGGCGCACGAGTTGAGCCGCTCGGTGGACCGGGTGTTCGGCACGGCGGCCTGCGGCCACCAGGGCCAGGTCCAGGCGTACGGGACACCGCCGCCCGGGGCCGGTCACGGCGGCGGCGGTCCGTACGGCTCGAACAACCCCTACGGCGGTGGCGGGGCCGGCGCTCCGGGCGGCGGTTACGGCGGCTACGGCGGTCCGGGCGTGCCCGGGGGCCCCGGCGGGATGCCGCCCGGCTTCACGGGCGAGCCGCACCGGCCCGGCCGGCGCGGCTTCTGGGCGGGGTGCGCCGTCGCGATCGGACTGTGCTGCACGTGCAAGCTCTGCTGCGCGTCGGAGTACGAAGGGGCCTGGTCGCGGAAGAAGCGCGAGGGCCTCTGCCACAAGTGCGACTGCGACTGCTGCGACTGCTGCGACTGCGACTGCTGACGCGGGAGGAAGCGGGCGGTCGCGCGGGTGGTCCGCGGGCGGGCGGTGCACGGTAGATCTGCGCGCGAGCGGGCGGTGCCCGAGTGGTCCTCGCACCGGCCGTCCGCGCGCCGGCGGCGGCAGCCGTGTCCGACGCGGGTGGTGGCTCTCGCGCTCCCCGTCCCCGCGGCGCGCGTGTGGAAGGGTGGCGCGCATGAGCACCGACCCCCAGCAGGACTGGAAGCACTGGCACGAGCGGCGCGCCGCGACGGTCTCCGCGCCGTACGGTCCGCTCTCGCTCACCGGCACGTACTGGCTCTCCGACTACCCGGAAGGCCGCGTTCCCGGCGTGCCGGGCCGGTGGACGGCCGACGGTGACGAGGTCCTCCTGACCGCCTCGCCCCAGGACGGGATCACGGCCGACGGCGAGCCGGCGGCCGGCGAGGTCCGGCTGACCGCGGACACCGGACCCGTACCGGAGTCCCGCGTCGCCGCCGCCGGACGGCGCCTGGTCGTCCTGCGCCGCGAAGGGCTGTGGGCGGTCCGGGTCTTCGACCCCCGGTCGCCCGCCCGGCGTGCGTTCGCGGGCCTGGAGGTGACGCCGTACGACGCGAAGTGGGCACTGCCGGGCCGGTTCCGTCCGTATGCCGAAGGACGCACCACCGTCCGGGTCGAGAACGCGGACGGGCGCGAGCGGGGGCTCGGGCTCGCCGGGGAGATCGCCTTCGAGATCGACGGCGCCGAGCACACGCTCCAGGTCGCCGTCGAGGACGACGGCTCGCTGTGGGCCGTCTTCGCCGACGCGACCGGCGGAGCCGGTTCGTACCGCTTCCGCTTCCTGCGGCCGCCCGCGCCCGCCGCCGACGCGACGGTGACGGTCGACTTCAACCGGGCGTTGCTGCCGCCGTGCGCCTTCGCCGACCACTTCATCTGCCCGTTCCCGCCGCCGGGCAACACCCTGCCGGTCCCGGTCCCGGCGGGGGAGCGGAACCGGATCGACCGCTGACCCGTCCCAGCGGCGGACCGGCGCCACGCCGCACCCCGGCCACGTCACCACCGCGTGGCGGGCGCCGCCGCGCAGCCCCGCCGGCCTCCGTGCCGCCGGGGCCGCGAGCCGTGCCGCGCCGCGCGTGCGGCCGAAAGGCGCCCTTGCGCGCGCTGTTGACGCCCCGAATACTCCCGAGGAGCGCTTGTCAGGAGCACAACCTGTCCGGAATCCGGACCGGTTCTCTGACTGCGCCTCACGGACCCTGCTCACCCCACGAGCGGGTCCCCTACTTCCCTCGGGAGGAACGAAAAGTGAGGATCAAGCGCACTACCCCCCGCAGTGGCATAGCCAGACGGTCCCGCCTGATCGCCGTCACGGCAGGTCTCGTCGCCGCAGCCGCACTCACCGTACCGAGCGCCAGCGCCGACACGGCCGGCACGTTCAGCGCCAACCAGCTCGCCTCCGCGAGTGACGCGGTCCTCGAAGCCGATGTCGCCGGTACCGCCTGGCACATCGACAAGGCGAAGAACGCCCTGGTCGTGACGGCCGACAGCACGGTCTCCGCCGCCGAGATCGCCAAGATCAAGCGGGAAGCCGGTGCGAACGCGTCCGCCCTCCGCGTCGAGCGCACCCCCGGCAAGTTCTCCAAGCTTCTGGCCGGCGGCGACGCGATCTACGCCACGAGCTGGCGCTGCTCGGCGGGCTTCAACGTCCGCAACAGCGCCGGTACGTACTTCTTCGTGACCGCCGGCCACTGCACCGACGGCAACCCGCCCTGGTACACCAACTCCTCCCGTACCACGAGCATCGGCCCGACGGCCGGATCGAGCTTCCCGGGCAACGACTACGGCCTCGTGCGGTACGCGAACACCTCGCTCGCGCACCCCGGCACCGTCGGCAACCAGGACATCACCAGCGCCGCCAACGCCACCGTAGGCATGTCGGTCACCCGCCGCGGCTCCACCACGGGCACCCACAGCGGCTCCGTCACCGGCCTCAACGCCACGGTGAACTACGGCGGCGGTGACATCGTCTACGGCATGATCCGCACCAACGTCTGCGCCGAGCCCGGCGACAGCGGCGGGCCGCTCTACTCCGGCAGCCGCGCCATCGGTCTGACCTCGGGCGGCAGCGGCAACTGCTCCTCCGGCGGCACGACCTTCTTCCAGCCGGTCACCGAAGCACTGAGCGCGTACGGAGTCAGCGTCTACTAGGAGCCCTGTCCCAGGACGAACCGGCTTCAGGTGAGTCCCCGTCCGGTCGAACCGGGCGGGGACTCACCGCTGAGCACAGCAGGGCCGCGCAGTCCATCAACCCGGCTTTTCGCGCGGCGAGTTGCCGCACTGCGTACGCGCGCCGCCGGAATCCGGTCCGCAGGGGCGAGTACCGGACAGGACTAGTCCTCACCCGCTGCTGCCCGGGTGATCGCACGCGGTGTTCGCGAACGCGACCGGCACAGGCGGCGCCTGGCGTGTAAAGACATCGAGGGCGTGCGGAGGCTGTCGTGTGCGCGTCCTGAAGTCGACCTTGTGTGCGGACGATCAGCCTCGGAATAGTGGGCGTACTCGGATCTGCCCCCACTTCGCAGGTCCGAAACCCCCACAGGAGGTCATTACGTGAAGCACCGACGCATAGCCAAGCGGCGTGTGGCGATGGCGGGAGCAGGCATCGCGGCGCTGGTCGCGGCGGGAGTCACCTTCCAGACTGCGAACGCCAGCGAGGAGACCCCTCAGTACACCGTCAAGACGCTGTCGGCGAAGGGGGCCGGAAAGCTCGCCTCGGACCTCGACTCGGTCCTCGGCGGCGACGCGGCAGGGGCGTACTACGACAGCGAGTCCAAGGCGCTCGTGGTCAACGTCGTCGACGAGGCGGCGGCCCAGGGCGTCCGGAAGGCGGGCGGCAAGGCGAGAATCGTCGAGAACTCCCTCGCCGAACTGAAGGCAGTGCGGAGCACTCTCACCGAGAAGGCCACCATTCCCGGTACTTCGTGGGCCACCGACCCGGTCACCAACAAGGTCGTCGTGACGGCCGACCGTACGGTCAAGGGCGACGCGTGGGCGAAGCTGGAGAAGGTCGTCGGCGCGCTCGGGCAGAAGGCCGAACTGAAGAAGTCGGCCGGGGAGTTCAAGCCGCTCATCGCGGGCGGCGACGCGATTCTCAGCGGCGGTGGGCGGTGCTCGCTCGGCTTCAACGTCGTCAAGGACGGCGCCCCGCACTTCATCACGGCGGGTCACTGCGGCCGGACGGGCAGCCAGTGGACGGACTCCACCGGCGGGGCGCTCGGCACGATGGCCGCCTCGACGTTCCCCGGCAACGACTTCGCGCTCGTGAAGTACGCCGACGGGGTCGAGCACCCGAGCGAGGTCAACCTCTACAACGGCAGCACGCAGCCGATCACCAAGGCGGGCGAGGCGACCGTCGGCATGAAGGTGACGCGCAGCGGCTCCACCACGCAGGTGCACGACGGCGAGGTCACCGCGCTCGACGCGACGGTGAACTACGGCAACGGCGACATCGTGAACGGGCTCGTCCAGACCACGGTCTGCGCCGAGCCCGGCGACAGCGGCGGCTCGCTCTTCGCGGGCGACACGGCGATCGGGCTCACCTCGGGCGGCAGCGGTGACTGCACGTCGGGCGGCGAGACGTTCTTCCAGCCGGTGCCGGCGGCACTGGCGGCGCTGGGCGCGGAGATCGGCTGACCTCGGGCCGGCCAGGGGGCCTCGTCCGGTACGCGCGTACGCCGCGTACCGGACGGGGCCTTTCGCACGCCGCCCGGGGGCCGTCCCGACCGTCAGACCCCGAACGGACGCGTGTCCGACGCGGCCGGTCTGCGCAGTACCGCCATCGCCAGGGTGATCGCGCTGCCGGCCACCGCCCACGCGGCGAGGACCAGGCACGGTCCGAGCAGCGCGTTCCCCTCGAAGTACGCGATCGAACGCGCCGCCCACGTGCCCGCCCCCGGCGGCAGGGCCGGCCCGATCGCCGCCCAGAACGGCGGCAGCATCGGCAGCGGGAACGCGCCTCCCGCGCTCGGATTGCCCGCGATCACCACCACCAGGACCGCCAGGCCGATGCCCACGATGCCGGTCAGCGCCTGGAGCGCCAGCGTGAGCGCGCCGACGGCGAAGACGACAAGCGCGCCGAGACCCCACAGCGCCAGCACGCTGCCCGGCAGGGCGCCGAGGACCGGGCCGACGATCACCGCGCCGCCGATCCCGCCCGCGATCGAGTAGAACGCCATGACGCCGAGCCTGATCACGGCCCGCTGCCCGTTGGCGGGCCGGGAGCCCGCGCTGATCGCCAGGATCGAGGCGCAGAGGTAGCCGCCGACGCACCACCCGACGACCAGGTAGAAGGCGGAGAGCCCGTCGAAGTCCTCGGGGGAGGCCGGGGCCACGTCCACGGTCCGCACGTTCCGCTGCCGGGGCGCCTCGATCTTGTTCGTGAGCGTGGTCAGGGCCGAGGACAGGACGGTGCCGCCGCCCGAGGCGACCAGCAGGGTGTCGGTGTTCGACGCGGGGTCGACGATCAGCGCGCCGTCGATGTCGCGGTTCACGATCTGCCGGCGGGCGGTGGCCTCGTCCGCGACCGTACGGGGGTCCAGCGGGTCTCCGGGCAGTCCTTCGAGCTGCTGGACGAGCCGGCCGGCCGCCTGCTCGGGCGCCACGACGGCGAAGGGGACGTCCCTCGGCTTCGGGTGGTGCAGCGCCCCGACGTACGACGTGATGAACAGCAGCTGCAGCGCCAGCACGCCGATGACGAGCAGCGCGGCCCGTGGTGTGACGGCGTTCTTCACCTCGTCGACGAAGGTCATGCCCCTCACGCTCGGTGTCCTGCGGTGTTTGCGCAGGTGGGGCCGGGCCGAATGGCTGAGGGCACGCGTATCGCACGCACGTTCGAAACTTGGTCTATGGTGGAGATGGGGGAGGTGAGACAGGATTGAGCCAGGGGATTCAGGAGGTGCGATGCCCGTGTTCACGCATCTGCACACCGTTTCCGGATTCTCCGTGCGCTACGGCGCCTCTCACCCGGAGCGGCTGGCCGCGCGTGCCGCCGAGCACGGCATGGACGCCCTCGCCCTCACCGACCGCGACACCGTCGCCGGCACCGTCCGCTTCGCCAGGGCCTGCGCGAAGGCCGGCGTCCGTCCGCTCTTCGGCGCGGAGCTGGCACTGGGGCCGGGGGAGCGCGGCCGTGACGAGGAGGGGCGCACGCAGCGCCGGCGCACGCCGGTGCGCGGCGGAGCCTTCGTCGACGAGTCCGCACCCCGCGCCACCTTCCTCGCCCGGGACGGCGCGGCGGGCTGGGCGGACCTCTGCCGGCTGATCACCGCCGCCCACGAGGCCGGCGGACGCAACCCCGTACTCGACTGGGACCGCAACCACGGCGACGGACTCACCGTGCTCCTCGGCCCGGGCTCCGACGTCGGCCGCGCGCTGGCCGCCGGCCGCCCCGACCGGGCCGCCACCCTGCTCGCGCCCTGGCGGGAGATCTACGGCGACGCCCTGCGCCTCGAAGTCGTCCACCACGGCCGTACGGGCACGGGCCCCGGCTCACTGCGGCTGGCCGCCCGCACCCTCGGCCTCGCCGCCGAACAGGGCGTGGCCCCCGTGCTCACCAACGCCGTGCGGTACGCCGACCCGGGGCTCGGGCCGGTCGCCGACGTACTCGACGCGGCCCGCAGGCTCGTCCCCGTCGACCCGCGCGGCCCTCTCGACAGCGGCGAGCGCTCGCTCAAGGGCGCGCAGGAGATGGCGCGTACCGCCGAGCTGGTCGCGGAGGCCGCCGGATACCGCCGCGCCGCCGCCCACCGGCTGCTGGCCCTGACCGAGGAGACCGCCGCCGCCTGCCGAGTCGACCCCGAGGACGACCTCGGGCTCGGCACCGTCCACTTTCCCGAGCCGCACCTCGTCGGCGCCGGCCGCCGCACCGCCCAGCGCGTGCTGGCGTCCCGGGCCACCGCCGGCATGCTGCTGCGCGGCTACGACCGGGGGCCCCGGGCCCGTGAGTACTGGCAGCGGATGCACCACGAGCTGGACATCATCGCCCACCACGGTTTCGCCTCGTACTTCCTCACCGTCGCCGGGGTCGTCGACGACGTGCAGAACATGGGCGTCCGGGTCGCCGCGCGCGGCTCCGGCGCGGGATCGCTCGTCAACCACCTCATCGGCATCGCCCACGCCGACCCCGTCGAGCACCACCTGCTGATGGAGCGCTTCCTGTCCAAGCGGCGCTCCGCGCTGCCCGACATCGACATCGACGTCGAGTCCGCCCGCCGACTGGAGGTCTACCGCGCGATCATCGGCCGCTTCGGCGCCGAGCGGGTCGCGACCGTCGCCATGCCCGAGACGTACCGGGTGCGGCACGCCGTACGGGACGTGGGCGCCGCACTGTCCATGGACCCGGCCGAGGTGGACCGCATCGCCAAGGCGTTCCCGCACATCCGGGCGCGCGACGCCCGCGCCGCGATGGAGGAGCTGCCCGAACTGCGCGAGGTGGCCGCCGACAAGGACCGGTACGGGCGGATGTGGGACCTGGTCGAGGCGCTGGACGCGCTGCCGCGCGGAGTTGCCATGCACCCGTGCGGAGTGCTGCTCTCCGACGCCTCGCTGCTGCGCCGCACGCCCGTCATGCCCACCAGCGGCGAGGGCTTCCCGATGTCCCAGTTCGACAAGGACGACGTGGAGGAGCTCGGGCTGCTCAAGCTCGACGTACTGGGCGTACGGATGCAGTCGGCCATGGCGCACGCGGTCGCGGAGCTGCGGCGGGCGGCGGACGTGACGCTCGACCTCGACGACCCGGAGCAGGTGCCGCAGGGCGACCCGGCGACGTACGAACTGATCCGCTCGACCGAGACGCTCGGCTGCTTCCAGATCGAGTCGCCGGGCCAGCGCGATCTGGTCGGCAGGCTCCAGCCCGCGACCTTCGGGGACCTGGTCGTCGACATCTCGCTGTTCCGGCCGGGGCCCGTCGCGGCCGACATGGTGCGGCCCTTCATCGAGGCCAGGCACGGTCGCGCGCCCGCCCGCTACCCGCACCCGGACCTGGCGGACGCGCTGCGCGAGACGTACGGCGTGGTCGTCTTCCACGAGCAGATCATCGAGATCCTGCGGATCATGACCGGCTGCGACCGGGGCGAGGCGGACCAGATGCGGCGCGGGCTCTCCGACCCCGGGACGCAGGGGCAGATCCGGGCCTGGTTCGCGGAGCGGACGGGGCAGCGGGGTTACTCGCCCGAAGTGACCGCCCGTACCTGGGAGATCGTCGAGGCGTTCGGGTCGTACGGCTTCTGCAAGGCGCACGCGGTCGCCTTCGCCGTGCCGACGTATCAGTCGGCGTGGCTGAAGGCCCATCACCCGGCCGCCTTCTACGCCGGGCTCCTC
Organism: Streptomyces chryseus; assembly: GCF_014650755.1. GTDB lineage: Bacteria > Actinomycetota > Actinomycetes > Streptomycetales > Streptomycetaceae > Streptomyces > Streptomyces chryseus. The sequence goes on from NZ_BMVO01000002.1 coordinate 62,962, forward strand.
ACGCACGACCCCGGCATGTACCCGAAGCGGCTGCTGCTCGCGGACGCGCGGCGGCGCGGGGTGCCCGTGCTGCCGCTGGACGTGAACCGGTCGGCGGCCGCTCATCAGATCGAACTGGTGTCTGGCGGAAAGGGTGCTAAAGGAGCTTCTAAGGGGATGTGGGGAATCCGGCTCGGACTCATGGACGTCCACGGCATCAGCGAGGCCGAGGCCGAGCGGATCGTCGCGGGCCGGCCCTACTCCTCGCTGCTCGACCTGTGGCAGCGGGCCCACCCGAGCCGGCCCGTCGCCGAACGGCTCGCCCAGGTGGGCGCGCTGGACGCGTTCGGCGCCAACCGCCGCGACCTGCTCCTCCACCTGTCCGAACTCCGGGCGGGGCAGCGGACCTCGGGCGCGTCCGGCGGCCAGCTCTTCCTCGGCGAGGGCCAGAAGGCCGCCCCGGCCGGGCTCCCCGATCTCAGCGAGGCGGAGCGCCTCAGCGCCGAGCTCGGCGTCCTCGGCATGGACGCCTCCCGGCACCTGATGGGGGACCACTACAGCTTCCTCAAGGAGCTGGGCGCGACCTCCGCCAAGCGGCTGCGGATGGCCGAGCACGGCCAGACCGTCCTGGTCGCGGGCGCCAAGGCCGCCACCCAGACCCCGCCGATCCGCTCCGGCCGCCGGGTCATCTTCACGACCCTCGACGACGGTACGGGCCTGGTCGACCTCGCCTTCTTCGACGACAGCCACGCGACGTGCGCCCACACCGTCTTCCACTCCTGGCTCCTGCTGGTGCGCGGAGTGGTGCAGCGGCGCGGGCCGCGCAGCTTCAGTGTGGTCGGGTCGGCGGCCTGGAACCTCGCGGAGCTCGTGGAGCTGCGGCGTACGGGCGGCCTCGACGCGGTCGCGGCGCGGCTGGCGGCGCCCGCCGGGCCGGCGGAAGAACAAGAGGGCGAGGCGGACGGCGGCCGGCGCGTCCACCTGCCCACCGGGTACGAGATGAATCCGTGGGCGGACCTCCAGCCGGCGGGCGAAGGCGTCCCGACCGGCCGCAAGTTGTGGCATTCGAGCCCGGGGAGTGCGGGATGATCCTTTACGTACGCTTCCACGCCGCGGACGCCGAGCTGTCCGAGGCCGCGCTCCCCACCCTGCTCGGGCTGATCGAGGACATCACCCCCGTCGTCCAGGCGCTGCCGCCCGACGGCGCGCTCGTCGACGTCCGGGGCGCCGAGCGGTACTTCGGGCGGGACGCGGCCGGGCTCGCCGCCCTGCTGCGGGTGCGCGCCCTCGCGCACTGCGGGGCCGACTGCACGATCGGCGTGGGCGCGAACCCGCTGCTGGCCAGGACCGCCGCGCGGGACGCGCCGCCGGGCAGGACGCTGGTCGTACCCGGCGGCCCGGAGGCTGCCGCGGAGTACCTCGGCCGCAAACCCGTCGCCTCGCTCCTCGGCGTCGGACCCGCCACGGCCCGCACCCTCTGCTCGTACGGGCTCGACACCGTCGGCCGGGTCGCCGCCGCGCCGCTCGCCACCCTCCAGCGGATCGTCGGCGCGCGGGCGGGGCGCGAGCTCCAGGAGCGGGCGCGCGGCATCGACCGTACGCCGGTCGTCCCCAACGCGGCCTCCCGCTCGCTCGCCGCCGAACGGCGCTTCGACCGCGACGAACTGGACCCGGTCCGCCACCGCCGCGCCCTGCTCTCCCTCGCGCAGGAGGTGGGGGTCAGGCTGCGCGGCGAGGAGCAGGTCTGCCGCTCGCTGGCGCTCACCGTGCGGTACGCCGACCGCTCCACCACCACCCGCACCCGGACCCTGGTGGAGCCGACGGCCCACTCGGCGGCGCTCACCGCCGGGGCGTACGGGCTCTACGCGTCCCTCGGCCTGCAACGCGCCAGGGTGCGGGCCGTCGCGCTGCGCGCGGAGGGGCTGACTCCGGCCGAACAGGCCGCGCACCAGCTGACGTTCGACCCGGCGGACGACAAGGCGCGCCGGATCGAGGCGGTGGCGGACCGGGCGCGAGCGAAGTTCGGCCCGCGAGCGGTGCTCCCGGGGTCACTGGCCGCCTGACGGGTGCGTCGGCCGAGAGTCGCGCCCGGCGGCCCGTCAACTGCCCCGGCACGCCCTGGCCGGCGGCGGGCGGTTGCCTCGGGTGTCCGCCGTGACCCGCTGGTTGACTCTTCGTCAACTTTTACCTACGCGTCACTTCACTCTTCACCTACTCGCGCGTAATTTAGCCGCAGCACGGCATCAGTGTGATCCGGATCACGCCGCCCTTTCCCCTTGAGCCGCAAGGAGATCACCCGATGCTGCCCTGGAAGCGTGCCCTCAGACCGGCCGCCGCCCTGCTCCTCGCCCTCGCCGTCATTCTCGGCCTCACCACCACCGCCACGGCGAGCACCGCGTCCGCCGCCCCCACCAGCGGATGGAACAACTACTCCTGCAAGCCGTCCACCGCCCACCCCCGCCCGGTGGTCCTCGTCCACGGCACCTTCGGCAACTCCGTCGACAACTGGCTCGGCCTCGCCCCGTACCTGGTCAAACGCGGTTACTGCGTCTTCTCCCTCGACTACGGGCAACTCCCCGACGTGCCGTTCTTCCACGGCCTCGGCCCGATCGACAAGTCGGCGCAGCAGCTCGACACCTTCGTCGACAAGGTGCTCGCCGCCACCGGCGCCCCCAAGGCCGACCTCGTGGGCCACTCCCAGGGCGGCATGATGCCGCGTCACTACCTCAAGTTCCTCGGCGGGGCCGACGAGGTGAACGCCCTCGTCGGCATCGCGCCCGACAACCACGGCACGACGCTCCTCGGCCTCACCGGACTCCTGCCGTACTTCCCGGGCGTCGGCCACCTGCTGACCACCAAGACCCCGTCCCTCGCCGACCAGGTCGCCGGGTCCGCCTTCCTGACCAGGCTCAACGCGGGCGGCGACACCGTTCCCGGCGTGCGGTACACGGTCATCGCGACCCGGTACGACGAGGTGGTCACCCCGTACCGCTCGCAGTTCCTGGACGGTCCCGGCGTACGGAACGTCCTGCTCCAGGACCTGTGCCCCGTCGACCTCTCCGAGCACGTGGCGATCGGCCTGATCGACCGGATCGCGTTCCACGAGGTGGCCAACGCCCTCGACCCGGGCCGGGCCACCCCCACCACCTGCGCGTCGGCCCTCGGCTGAGCACGGGGCTGCCGCCCCCACCCGGGAAACGAGGTGGGGGCGGCAGCGGTCGTACGGGTCCGGGTCAGCGGCGGGCGGCCCTGCGGCGGACCGAGCCGAACATCACCGCGGCGCCGACGGCGAGCGCGGCGGCGCCGCCGATCGCGATGTACGGAGTGGTGCTGTCGCCACCCGTCTCGGCCAGGTTCTCACCGGCGGCCGTGGTGACCGGCCGCGTGGCGTCGCTCTTGGCCTCCGGCGCGTTGACGCCGGGCTCCTCGGACGGCTTCCCGGCGGCGGGCTCGGCGGCCTCGTCGCCGGCGGGCCGGCCGTCGTCCTGGCCGGTGGCCGGGGCGGTCTCCTCGGCGCCGGTCTCGTGGTCGTCGTCGCCGTGGCCGCCGTGCTCCACGGACGACTCGTCGGCGCCGTCCGCGATGTCCTGCTCGCTGGGCGCGGACGCGACCGGGGCGGGCGCGGCGCCCGAGCCGCCGCCGGTGTCCTTGCCGAACACCACGTCGGAGCAGGTGTAGAAGGCCTCGGGGCTGTCCGAGCGCTGCCAGACGCTGTAGACGAGGTGACGGCCCGACTTGCCCGGGACGGTGCCGTCGAACACGTAGTCGCCGTTCTCCATGCGCGGGTCCGTGACGCTGACGAAGGGCTTGGCCTCCAGGTCGGACCACTTCAGCGGCTTCGCCGGGTCGTACCCGTCCTTCGTGATGTACAGCTCGAACGAGCCCTTGTGCGGGGCGGTGCCCTTGTAACGGAAGGTGTGCTTGCCCTCGGCGAGCGCGGACGCGGGCCAGTCGGCGCGCGGCAGGTCCAGCCCCTTGTACTTGTCGTTGCCGGCGCTGCACAGCTCGCCGTCCGGGATCAACTGCTGGTGCTTCCCGGCGGCGTTCGCGATGTTCACCGCGTTCCAGTCGTAGAACGCCTGCGCACCGCTGGCCGCGACCGCCGCCTTGCACGCCGCCGAGTCGGGGCTCTCCGGGCCCTCCGCGTAACAGGCCGACACCCGGGAGACCGGGTCCGTCATCGATCCGTGGGCGGAGGCCGGAGCGGTGGACAGGGCGGTCAGCGCCAGCGGCGCGAGGCCGAGGGCGGCTACGGAGGCTGCGGTACGACGGCGACGAGCGGTCATCGGGACGTTCTCCTTGCGGTGGGAAGCATGTGGGGGCACGGGGGCGGGGATCGAGTCCGGCGGCGCGGCCCCCCGAGAACCAGCGGCGCCGACGGACTGAACCCCACCCCGGCGATCAGCACGCTAGCCCCAGGAATCGGCGAAAACCCCTGCTGAGGACGGGGAACGGCGATCTTTATGGTCCCTTTAAGGGGCCACTCAGCGATCGTTAAGAACGGCCCGGGTCAGGCGTCGGCCGGCCCGTACGCGGTGGTCCGTCCCGGCGTCAGCCGACCCATCGGTAGCGGCGCTCCGGGCGGCCCGTTCCGCCGTACCGCAGCGTCACCTCGGCCCGGCCCGTGTCGGCGAAGTACTCCAGGTAGCGGCGCGTGCTCACGCGGGACAGCGACCCGGCCTCGGCGCACTCGGTGGCGGACAGGCCACCCGGGTGCTCCCGCAGGGTGCGCTCCACCAGCTCCGCCGTGTGCGCCGCGAGGCCCTTGGGCAGCTCGCGCGAGCCCGGCGGGCGGGTGCCGAAGATTTGGTCGACGTCGGCCTGGCGCGCCTCGCCCTGCTCGGCGAGTTCGTCGAAGCGGGCGCGCATGGACGCCACGTGCCGCAACTGCTCCTGCAAAGCGGCCCGGTTGAACGGCTTGATCAGGTAGTGCAGGGCGCCCGCCCGCAGCGCCGCCCGGATGATCTCCGCGTCCCGGGCCGCCGTGATGAACAGGGCGTCCACGGTGTGCCCGGTGGCGTGCCGCTCCTCCGCCGCGCGGAGTTCGCGCAGGACGCCGATCCCGTCCATGTCCGGCAGGTACACGTCGAGCAGGACCAGATCGGGACGAAACCGCTCGGCCGCGCGCAGCGCCTCGGCGCCGCTGTGCGCCACCGCGACGACGGTGAACCCGTCCATCGCGGACACGTAGCGGCTGTGCAGCTTGGCGACCATGAAGTCGTCGTCCACCACCAGCACCTTGGTCACCGCGCAAGGCTAGGGCGCGACCACAACGACCACAACGTCCGTTGATTGCGGAAGGGAGACAGCTTGTTAACACGCGGGCAACATGTGGGCCACTTCACAACTTCCCGTGAAACCCCAGTTCACACGACAGGTGGTGGCCCAGGTGCGCATGCGCACTCCCCTCGCCCTGCTCGGGGCGGCACTGCTGGTACTGGTGGGGCCGCCGCTGCTGACGACAGGCAGCGGCGCCGACACCGGCACGCAGATCCCCGGCCTGCGCTTCATGGTTCCCAACACACCCGGCGGCGGTTACGACATCACGGCCCGTACGGCCGCGAAGAACGCCGAGGACGCCGGCCTCACCCACACCATCGAGGTCTTCAACCTGCCGGGCGCCGGCGGCACCGTCGGCCTCACCCGGCTTGTCGGCGAACACGGCAACGGCAAGCTCGCCATGTCGATGGGCCTCGGAGTCGTCGGCGCCGTACACACCAACAAGTCGCCGAAGACCCTCGGTGACACGACCCCGATCGCCCGGCTCACCGAGGAGCAGGACATCGTCGTCGTCGCCAAGGACTCCCCGTACAAGACCATCGACGACCTCGTCGCGGCCTGGAAGAAGGACCCCGCCAAGCTCCCCGTCGGCGGCGGTTCCTCACCCGGCGGGCCCGACCACCTCGCTCCCATGCTGATGGCGCAGGCCGCCGGCATCGAGCCGAAGTCCGTCAACTACATCCCGTTCGACGGCGGCGGCGAGCTGCTCGCCTCCATCCTCGGCGACAAGGTCGCCTTCGGCGTCTCGGGCGTCGGCGAGTACCTCGACCAGATCAAGTCGGGCGAACTGCGCCTGCTCGCCGTCACCGGACCCAAGCGCGTCAAGGGCCTCGACGCCCCCACCCTGCGCGAGTCGGGCCTCGACACCGAGTTCACCAACTGGCGCGGCGTCGTGGCGCCGCCCGGCCTCACCGACGCCGAGCGCGACAAGCTCGTCACGCTCGTCGAGAAGCTGCACGACTCGCCCGAATGGCGGGAGTCGATGAGGAAGAACGGCTGGGACGACGCGTTCCTGGCCGGCGAGAAGTTCGGCGACTTCCTGGACGAGCAGGACAAGCGCGTGGACGCGGTGCTGAAGGAGCTGGGGCTGTGACCACCGGAACCCGCACCCCGGCCGAGGCCCGCACGCCCCGGTCCTGGCTGCGCGAGCACTCCGAGATCGGCGTCGGCGTACTGCTGTTGCTGCTCGGCGTCCTCGTGCTCACCGACGCCCTCACCATGGACGTCGACCTCACCCAGCGCGGCCCCGTCGGCCCCAGGACCGTCCCGGTCGTCGTCGGGACAGGCCTGCTGCTCGTCGCCGTACTCCTCGCCGTCGACGTCCTGCGCGGCGGGCGCGGCGAGGCCGAGGGCGGCGAGGACATCGACCTCAGCGAGCCGAGCGACTGGCGTACGGTCCTGCTCCTCGCGGGAGTCTTCCTCGCCCACGCCGTGCTCATCGGCCCGCTCGGCTTCCCCGTCTCGGGAGCCCTGCTCTTCTGGGGATCGGCGTACGCGCTGGGCAGCCGCCACTACGACCGCGACCCGCTCATCGCCGCCGGCCTGTCCCTCGCCACGTACTTCGTCTTCGACAACCTGCTCGGAGTCCCGCTCCCCGGTGGCCCCCTGATGGAGGTGCTCTGAGTCATGGACTCCCTCAACTCCCTTCTCGACGGCTTCGGTACGGCCCTCACCCCGGTCAACCTGCTCTGGGCCGCCATAGGCGTCCTGCTCGGCACCGCCATCGGCGTCCTGCCCGGCATCGGGCCCGCGATGGCCGTCGCCCTGCTGCTCCCCGTGACGTACGGGCTGGAGCCCACCGGCGCGTTCATCATGTTCGCCGGCATCTACTACGGCGCCATGTTCGGCGGCTCCACCACCTCGATCCTGCTCAACACCCCCGGCGAGAGCGCGGCGGTGGTCGCCGCCATCGAGGGCAACCCGATGGCGAAGGCCGGACGCGGCGCGCAGGCGCTCGCGGCCGCCGCCGTCGGCCACTTCGCGGGCGGCATGATCGGCACGATCCTGCTGGTGGCGCTCGCCCCGACCGTCGCCTCGCTGGCCGTGGACATCGGCGCGCCCGACTACTTCGCCATCATGGTGCTCGCCTTCATCGCCGTGACGTCCGTGCTCGGCTCGTCCCGCGTCAGGGGCGCGGCGTCGCTGCTCATCGGCCTCACCATCGGGCTCGTCGGCCTCGACCAGATGACCGGCCAGCAGCGCCTCACCTTCGGCTCGCTCCAGCTCGCCGACGGCATCGACGTGGTGATCGTCGCGGTCGGCCTCTTCGCGATCGGCGAGGCCCTGTGGGTCGCCGCCCACCTGCGGCGCGGCGTGTCCGAACCCATCCCGGTCGGCCGCCCCTGGCTCGGCAGGGCGGACGTGCGGCGCAGCTGGAAGTCCTGGCTGCGCGGGCCCGTCATCGGCTTCCCGTTCGGCGCCGTCCCGGCCGGCGGCGCGGAGATCCCGACGTTCCTCTCGTACGTCACCGAGAAGCGCCTGTCGAAGCACAAGGAGGAGTTCGGGAAGGGCGCGATCGAGGGCGTGGCGGGACCGGAGTCGGCGGCCTCCGCCTCGGCGGCCGGCACCCTCGTCTCGATGCTGACGCTCGGCCTGCCGACGACGGCCGTCGCCGCCGTCATGCTGGCCGCCTTCCAGCAGTACGGCATCCAGCCCGGCCCCCTGCTCTTCGAGCGGGAACCCGACCTGGTGTGGGGCCTGATCGCCTCGCTCTTCGTCGGCATGGTGCTGCTGCTCCTGCTCAACCTGCCGCTGGCGCCGCTGTGGGCGAAACTGCTGCGCGTCCCGCGCCCGTACCTCTACGCGGGGATCCTCTTCTTCGCGGCGGTCGGCGCGTACGCCGTGGGCGGCGAGGCGCTCGACCTGGTGATCCTGCTGGTCATCGGCCTCATCGGGTTCGGCATGCGGCGGTACGGGCTGCCGGTGCTGCCCGCGGTGATCGGCGTCATCCTCGGCCCGGCCGCCGAACAGCAGTTGCGGCGGGCGCTCCAGATCAGCGACGGCAGCGCGGCCGGACTGGTCGACACCCCCTTCTCGGTGACGGTCTACGCCGTCGTCGTGGTGCTGCTGGCCTGGCCCTGGCTGAAGAAGGCGGTGACGCGAGGCCGTCGTAACGTGTCGGCATGACCGACGACGCCATCCGTCCCGCCACCCCCGCCGACGTACCGAGGGTGAAGGCCGTGACCGACGCGGCCTATCACCACTACATCGAGCGAATCGGCGTCGTACCGGGCCCCATGGAGGCCGATCACGGTGCGAACGTCGCGGCGGGGCGGGTGTTCGTCACCGGCGACCCCGTCATGGGGGTCCTGGTCCTCGTGGCACACGAGGACCACCTCTGGGTGGACTCCGTCGCCGTCCACCCCGACGCCCAGGGCACCGGCACGGGCCGCCGCCTGCTCGCCTTCGTCGAGACGCACGCGCGCTCGCTCGGTCTGCCCGAGGTGCGGCTGCTGACGAACGCGAAGATGTGGGAGAACCAGAAGATGTACGCCCGCTACGGCTACGAGCAGGTGGAGCGGCGGGCGGAGGGCGAGTACGACCGCTTCCACTACCGCAAGCGGCTGCCGGCGTGAGCGCGACTGTCAGTGGCGGCTGCGACGATCGGAACCATGACGAGGATTGACTGGGACGCCACCGCCGACTCCTTCGACCGGGAGCCGGACCACGGCCTGCACGACCCCGCCGTGCGCGCCGCGTGGGCGGCGCGCATGAGGACCTGGCTGCCGGCTGACGGGCGGCCGGCCGAGGTGCTTGATCTCGGCTGCGGCACGGGCAGTCTGTCGCTCCTGGCGGTGGAGCAGGGCCACCGGGTGACGGGGGTGGACCGCTCGCCGCGCATGGTGGACCTGGCGCGGATCAAGCTGGCCGGCACGCGGGCCGAGATCCTCGTCGGCGACGCCCACCGGCCACCGGTCGGGGAGCGGAGATTCGACGTCGTGATGGCCCGTCATGTGCTGTGGCTGCTCCCCGACGCCGCGGCGGCTCTGCGGCACTGGTGCTCCCTGCTGAAGCCCGGCGGGCGACTGCTGCTGATCGAGGGGGCCTGGGGCGGCGACGGCATCCCGGCGGCCGAGCTGCTGGCGGCGCTGACCCCGCTCACCTCGCACGTACGGCACGAACCGCTGTCCGCCGACGCGACCCTGTGGGGCCGTCCGGTCGACGACGAACGGTACGCGCTGGTCGCCCGCCCCGCCCGGCGCCCCCGCCACACCGAAGTGGTCGACGTGCACCTCATCCTGCGCCGGGGCGACGAGGTGCTGCTCGCCCGCCGGTCCGGCACCGGGTACGCGGACGGGCTGCTGCACGCGCCGTCGGGGCACGTCGAGGACGGCGAGGACGTACGGGCCGCGCTGATCCGCGAAGCGGCGGAGGAGATCGGCGTCGCGCTGAGCCCCGACGACCTGCGCGTGGCCCTGGTCATGCAGCACCGGGGACCGCGCGGCAACCCGAGGACGGGCTGGTTCTTCGCAGCGGAGTGCGGCCCGGACCTCGCACCGTACAACCGGGAACCGGACAAGTGCTCCGGGCTGGCCTGGTACCCCTTGCACGCGCTGCCCGCGGACATGGTCGCCTACTGCCGGGCCGGCCTCGACGCGTACCGGGCGGGCGAGCGCTTCGTCCTCCACTGGCACGAGGACGGCGACGCGATCGTCCACGAGCCACAGGGTGTGCGCCGAGCGGTCCACCTGCCGGCGACGGACCCGCCGGCCTGAGAGAGCGCACGCGTGTACGCGAGGATGTACGGACGAGACGTGTCCCGGGCGCGCTCGCCGCCCTGCTGCCTCCGCTCGTGCTCGCCGCCTGCGGCACCGGGAAGGCGAACGACGCCGGGGGCCCGCGGTCGGCCGAACTCAGGGCGCGGGCCGGTGAGTCGGCGATCGAGCTGATCTACGTGACCGAGGCGCCGGGGTTCGAGCTGGCCGAGCAGTCCGTCGGCGTCATCGGGAACGACGGCTTCTCGGCCGCGTACGTCTCCGCCGGCACCGGCGGCCAGATACAGCTCTCGGTCGACCGGGGAAAGCTCGACGGCGCGGTCTGCCCGAAGCCGGGGGAGGGCTCCTCCGGGGCCGGCGCGACCGCCGTGTGCGAACGCGACGGCGACCTCCGGTACCGCGCGACGGGCACCACCCATGAGTACGCGCGAGCGTACGACGGCCACGTCGTGCGGGTCGGCGCCGACCCGAAGCTCGTGGACCGCGCGACCCTGCGGCGCGCCGCCGGGAAGGCGCACCGGGCCGACAACGAGGAGCTGGACGAGGTGCTCCCGCCGAGCGGCCGGGGCTCCGGCGCCGGTGGCGGCGGGATGCCCGAGCGCGGCGACCTGCCCCCGGTGGGGGGACGGCGCCCCCCGCGACGAGGTCGGCGCCTCCGGCTGATCCGCTTCCGCTCGGCCTCAGGGACCGAGCAGGCCGGCGAAGCCCCCGCCCCGGGCGCGCAGTTCGAGATCGTCGAGCGAGCGGCTCGCCTCGGCCGCCGCCTCGGGGTCGCGCGCCGCGAGCCCGCTCGCCGCGAACTCGTCCTCGTCCAGCCGCAGGACCTCGCCGCCGTCCGCCGACACCCACAGGTCGAGGTCCAGGTCCTCGACCTCCACCCGGCCGCCGCCGACGACCGCCGGGCGCGTCACGTCGCAGTACCAGCCCTTCAGCGTGCCGTCACCCGACCTGACCTCCTTGACGGCGTACCACCGGTCCCGCCAGTAGTGCTCCGTGAACACGTCGCCCGGCTCGAACCGGACGAAGCCGAAGTCCCGTACGCCGGGGGCCGCCCACGGCGCGCGCACCACGAGGTGCGTGCCGTCGTCGGAGAGGACGGACGCCGGGTAGCGGATCTTCGTACGGCCGGCCTTGACGAGCGCGATCTCGATCCCGTCGTCGTTGTCAGCCGAGTTCACGGACATGGCGTACCTCCGAGGCACAGATCTCGTAACCGAACCACTGATTGACGGCCAGCATGGGACGGTTGTCCGCGTCGTTGCTCGTGAACGCGTCCGTGTAGCCGGCGGCCCGGGCCCGGTGCAGCGAGTCGGCCTTGGCGAGCTTCGCGAAGCCGCGTCCGCGCTGGGCGCGCAGGGTGCCGGTCATGCCGGACCAGTACCGGGTGAGGCCGTCCGTATGGGCCGCGGTGAAGGCGGCGACGCGCCCGTCGGCCATCACCACCGTGGAGAGGCCGTGGTCGAGCAGCGGATGGTTCCAGGTGTGGCTGACCCAGTCGTCGAAGTCCGTGAAGTCGGTGCTGATGTCGCTCGGCTCGTCGGCCGTGGCCTCGGCGTCGGCCTCGAACATCGGCCTCGGGTCGTCCATGAAGTCCGCCGCCGTACGGAGTTCGACCCCGGCGGGCAGGGACGGACGCCCCGGCAGCCGGCCGTTCGCCAGGTCGAGGCGCTGGAAGTGCAGGGACCGGGTCGGCCGGTAGCCGCGCCGCTCCGCGAAGGCGCGGGACTCCGGCGTGTCCTGCACCCACGCGTAGACGGCCGTGGCGCCCTCGGCGCCGAGGTGCTCCTCCGCCGCGCGCAGCAGGAGCGCGCCCGCGCCCCGGCGGCGGTGGCCGGGGCCGATGTGGGGCGTGACGAAGGACTGGCCCGGTTCGGCGCTGTCGTACGCGATGCCCGCGAAGGCCGTGCCGATGACCTCGCCGTCCTCCTCGGCCACCAGCATGCGCATCTTCTTGTCCGGGTGCGCGGTCTCCCGCTCGAAGGCCACCGACTCCCTGGTCGTCACCATGAAGGGGACCGACGCGCGGCGCACCCGGATCCAGGCGTCGGTGTCGGCGGGCGAGAAGTCACGAACGAGCACGGTCATGGAGCGGCACGTTACGCGGCGGACGTCCGGTGGTGCCTCCCCTTTTCCGGCGGTGGGGGACAATCGGGCCGTGACCCTGAACATCGCCATCGACGCGGACTCCGGCAGCGCTCCGTACGAGCAACTGCGCGCCCAGATCTCGGAACAGGCCCGTGCCGGCGCCCTGCCGGTGGGCTACCGGCTCCCGACCGTACGCGGCCTCGCGGAGGAGCTGGGGCTCGCCGCGAACACCGTCGCGAAGGCGTACCGGGCGCTGGAGAGCGACGGGGTGATCGAGACGCGGGGGCGGAACGGGACGTTCGTGGCGGCGGCGGGTGACGCGGCCCAGCGCCAGGCCGCGGCGGCGGCCGCCGGATACGCGGAGCGGGCCCGGCGCCTCGGCCTCGGCCGCGCACAGGCGCTGGCGGCGGTGGAGGCCGCGCTGCGAGCGGAGTACGGGGAGTAGGCGCCGGGGTGCTCAGGCCCCCGGGGCGTCTCCTCGGCAGGGCGAACGCCGCACGGGCCGCAGCCTCCGCGCGGCGTCACGGCCGACGCCGCTACAGGTACAGCCCCGCGTCCGAGCCGTCCGGCTGGGCCGGGACCGACGCCGGGCCCGTGCCGCGGCGCAGTGCGTACAGCTCCGCCAGCGTCGCGCCGTCGCGGCCGACGGCCTCCTCCCGGCCGCTCACCTCCGGGCCCAGCCAGCCCATCGCCTCCGCCCGCGTCAGTGACCCGACCTCGATGCGCGCCATGCAGCGCCCGGGCCGCACCACCGCCGGGTGCAGGCGCTCCAGGTCCTCGTTGGTGGTGACGCCGACCAGGACGTTGCGCCCCTGCCCCAGCAGACCGTCCGTCAGGTTCAGCAGGCGCGACAGGGCCTGGCCCGCCGTGTGCTTGGCCTCGCCCCTGATCAGCTCGTCGCAGTCCTCCAGCAGGAGCAGCCGCCACCGGCCCTTCGCCGAGCCGTCGTCCTCGCCGATCGCGATGTCCATCAGATAGCCGACGTCGTTGAACAGCCGCTCCGGGTCGAGGACGCAGTCGACCTGGCACCAGTCCCGCCACGAGCGCGCGAGCGTACGCAGCGCCGACGTCTTGCCCGTTCCCGGCGGCCCGTGCAGCAGGAGCAGCCGGCCCGCGATGTCGTCCGGGGTCACCTTCATCAGCCGGTCCAGTGCCTCGGCGACCGGAGCGGTGTAGTTGGGCCGGACCTCCTCCCACGTACCGGCGGAGATCTGCCGCGTGGTGCGATGCGGGCCGCGGCGCGGGGAGACGTACCAGAAGCCCATCGTGACGTTGTCGGGCTGCGGTTCGGGCTCGTCCCGCACGCCGTCGGTCGCCTGGTCGAGGATCCGCTCCGCGAGCTCCGAGGTGGTGGCCGTCACCGTGACGTCCGCGCCCCGGGTCCACCGCGACACCAGCAGCGTCCAGCCCTCGCCCTCCGCGAGCGTCGCACTGCGGTCGTCGTCTCGGGCGGCGCGCAGGATCCGCGCGGCCGGCGGCAGGAGGGTCGCGCCCGGCTTGACGCGGTCGATCGACTTGCTGTGGGAGTACGGCTGCTCGCCCGTCGCGAAACGGCCGAGGAACAGCGCGTCGACGACGTCCGACGGCGAATCGCTGTCGTCGACGTTCAGCCGGATCGGCAGAGCGGCCTCAGGGTGTGCGGACATGGCGCCCATGATCCGGCACACGGCCGCCTGCTGCACCCCGGTTTCCCACGTTCATCCTTTCCACGCGGCAGCGTGCCGTTACGTGCCAGTTCCTCTGAATACCTACCGGAATGCCAACCCGCGCCGATACGCTGGACGGTGATGGGACGCCATGGGTGGAACTCCGGGACCGGGCGGTGGCGGCTCACCGCGTTGATCGGCGTGGGCCTTGCCGCGATGGCCCTCGCACTGACGATGTGCGCCACGTACTCCGACGGGCCCGGAGGCGGCCGTGACGCCGGCACCACCGCCGACGGCGACAAGGTGCACGGCACCCCCGTGCCGCCGCGCGGAGACCCGCAGCCCGAGCTCGGCTGGGGCTTCACGCACACGCAGTACAGCGCCGACGAGGGCGACGCCGACGCCCGGCGCCGGGCCGAACAGACGCTGTCCGCGCAGCCGGTGCCGCAGATCCAGCACATCATGGGATGGGGCGCGGAGAACCCGGAACCGTCCCCGGGCCGCTACCGGTTCGACGAGCTGGACAGCCGGATCGACCTGATCCGCAGGACCGGCGGAACCCCGGTCGTCACCCTGTGCTGCGCGCCCGACTGGATGAAGGGCGGCAAGGAGGGGGGCACCGACTGGAGCAGGAAGGCCCTGGAGACAGCTCCCCTGCCCGAGCACTACGACGACTTCGCGAAGCTCGCCGGCACCGTCGCCAAGCGCTACCCCGACGTCCGCCACTTCATCGTCTGGAACGAGTTCAAGGGCTTCTTCGACGACGATCGCGGGCGCTGGAACTACGAGGGCTACACCGAGCTCTACAACCTGGTCCACGCCGAGCTGAAGAAGGTCGACAAGGCCAACCTGGTCGGCGGCCCCTACCTCGTCATGGACAGTTACGAGCCGCGCGACCCGACGTACGCCTCCGCGCTCAAGGGGCCCTGGGGCAGCGTCGACCAGCGCGTCCTCGACGCCTACGCGTACTGGAACGAGCACAAGAGGGGCGCCGACTTCGTCGTCGTGGACGGCGCCAGCTACACCCGCGACGACGAGCTGCTGCCCGACACGTTCCGCGCCACGGAGAAGCTGACGGCGGTGAGCGAGTGGATCGGCGACCGGTCGGGCGGGCTGCCGGTGTGGTGGGCGGAGTACTACGTCGAACCGGGCGACGACGACGACGACCGTCACGGCTGGAGCGAACCGCGCCGCGTCGCCGTCCACGCGTCGGGCCTGATGGCGATGGCGAGAGGCGGCGCGAGTACGGCGTTCTACTGGAATCCGCAGAACAGGGGCGCCGCGTGCGCCGGATGTCTGTGGCGTTCCACGCAGCTGAGCGACGGCGGCGGGGCGCTGCCCATGATGAAACTGCTGTCGCGGTTCGCGAAGGAGTTCCCGCCCGGCACCCGGTACGACGACACCGTGCGGACCGCCGCCGCCGAGGACGCGCCCGACCTCCGTGTCCTGGCCGACGACGAGGTCGTCCTCGTGGTGAACACCCTCGACCGGCCCGTGCGCGCGAAGGTCGACGGCACGTCGCTCGACCTGCGCGGGTACGAGGTGAGGTGGCAGGCGAGGTGAGGCGGGCGGCGCGCCGAAGCCGCCCCGGCCACCCCTCCCACCTCACGACATCGTCAGGAAGCGCTGCACCAGCGACGCCAGCAGCACGGCCATCAGCGGCAGCGAGAACCAGAACGTGCTCTGGAGCCACTGCAACTGCCGCACGCCCGGCGCCACCGCCACCCGTACGACCTCCCGCGCCGCCAGCAGCACGATCAGCGCCAGCGCGGCCAGCGCGCCCACCACCGACCACGGCGTCCACGTGATCTTCGGACCCGGTGGGCCCGGGTCGGGCCGCTCGACCGGGCCGTCGGGCTGCTCGCGCAGCGCGTACAGCGACACGTCCGCGTTCGCCAGGACCTTCCTCAGCTCCGGCCGCTCGTCGAGGTTCGCGGTCAGCCGCTTCTCCCAGGTGGGCGAGTAGCCGGCGTCGAGCCGCAGATACGTCGACTGGCTCCGGTTGATCATGAGGTACGCGTTCGGCCCCGCGGTCTTGAGCGACTTGACCAGACCCGCGACCAGGACCGGGTCCCTGGGGGCGAGCGTCGGTACGTAAGCGACCTTCTCCATGTCCCGCGCGCCCCACGGGATCGCCGGCGTGACCTCGTCGACGGGGTCGTTGCTCATCCACAGCAGCCGCACCGACGGGTCGTCGTGCGCGTACACGAACTCCATCGCGGCCACCTCCCCACCCCGGGTCCGCTCGAAGGACTCGTTGCCCCAGCGGGAGACGAGGAAGCCGCCCATCAGGACCAGGCCCGTCAGCAGCGCGGCCAGCGGCGCGAGGCTCTTGCGGTCCGCCTCCCGCTCGGCGGCCGTGACCCCGGTCCGGGGGAACAGCGCGAGCCCGGCCAGCAGGGCGGCGCCCGGCAGCGCGAACATGAAGACGCGCAGGGCCATCTCGCCGCCGTACGACTGCATGCCGAAGCCGAGGAACGGCACGAAGGCCAGCACGAGCAGCGAGCGCTCGCTGTAACCGGCGAAGCGCCGCCGCCACCAGCCCCAGCACGCGAGGGCCATCACACCGCCGGCCATCGCGACCCGCACGTACAGCACCAGCTTGTGCGTCGAACTGCCGCCCTCGATGCGGCCGGACACCGACGAGGTCACATTGCCGCCCACGCCGCCGACCCCGCCGAACAGCTCGTCGAAGTGCCCCGACCAGTACGGCTCCGCGAAGAAGCCGATCCAGACCGCGACCAGGACGGCGAACAGCATGGGCAGCCCGCGCAGCGTGGAGCGGCCCGCCACCACCAGGACGGCGAGCACACCGAGCATCACGAACGGCGTGAGCTGGTGGGCCGGCACGGTGGCGGCGAACAGCCCGGCCAGCACCAGCAGCAGCACCGCCTTCTCGCGCCGCCCGGCCGGCCTCACCTCGGCCTCGCCAGGGCGCCGCCTGGTCCACAGCACGCGCGGCTCACGGAACCAGACCAGCAGCACCGCGACGAACGCGAGGTACATCCCGTACGTGAAGCCCTGCGGCGAGAAGTAGTCCTGGCCGACCCAGCCGCTCAGTACGAAGATCCACGCGCCCGCCCACCGGGCGCGCCAGCCCGCCCGCATCGAGCGCGTCAGCAGGAACAGCGGCGGCAGGTAGAGGAGTTGCATGGCCAGTGGCCACCAGCGGATGACCGGTGTCATGTCCGTCACGCCGCACGCCTCGGCGACGAAGGCGGCCAGGGCGAAGAAGCCGGGCCAGCTCCAGCGCGCGTCGAGGTCGGGCACCGCCGTGCCGGTCCGCTCGATGTAGTCGAGGAAGCCGAGGTGCTGCCAGGCGGTCGGGAAGCGCGGTTCGGCCTCCAGTACGGCGGGCAGGGCGTGCAGCGACACCACCGTCGCCAGCAGCGCCACGGTCAGCAGTACGGTCCTCGGCCGGTCCAGCCACAGCAGCGAGGCGAACGACACCGCGAGCAGCCCGGCGCCGAACAGCGTCGCCCCCGGCAGTACGGAGACCAGGCCGAGGCCGCCCATACGGTCCAGACCGGCCTCGCCGATGCCGCGCACCGGCAGCCAGTAGAGCGCCAGCGCCGCCAGGAGCAGCAGGACGACGGTGAGTTCGGGCGCGCGGGTGCGCAGGGCGCGCATCGTGGTGCGGCGGGGCGCGGGCGGTGCGCCGAGCGCCGGGGCGGCGGGCGGCACGCGCTCCTCGCTCGCCTCGGGGGACGGTGGGCCCGCCGGTACGGAGGCGGGGGAGCGGGCGGGCACGGCCGCCCCGGGCAGCGGCGGCCTCAGCGCCCACGTCGGCCGGGTGCCGTGGCCCTCGCCGCCCGGCCGGTCCGCCGGTGCGGGCGTACCGGCGGCCGGGGCCGGCGGCCCCGGCCGCACATCGGGCCGGCGCTCCGGGTGGTCGAAGTCCAGGCGCACTCCGAGCGGCATGGTGGGCGAGTCGAGGGCCGACCGCAGCGCCCAGCGCGTCCCGAACTCGCCGCCGGACGGCTTGTCCCACTCCGTGCGCTCGCCGCCGACGGCGACCCCCGCGTCGCCGTCGGCCGCCAGGTCCGCCAGGTCGCCGTCCGGAGCCGTCGCGTCCGCGCCGGTGGACGTCGCCGGCGGCGCCGACCGCACCACCCGGTAGAGCATCACGCCCGCGACCGAGGCCACGACCGCCAGGCTGGAGATCTCCGCGATCCCCGCCCCCACGAGCCCCATGCGCGGCAGCAGGAGAAGCGTCAGCCCGAGCACCAGGACGCACAGCCCGCCCTGGAGGTAGGCGAGCGGGGAGGTGCGGCTCTGGGCGCGCAGGACCGCGAAGTACACCTCGATGACGACGCGCAGCAGCGCGCCGACGGCGAACCAGCGCAGCAGCGGGGTCGCGGCGTCGGCGTACCCCTGGCCGAACACGCCCAGGATGTACGGGGCGCCGAAGAACAGGACCGCCGCGACCGGCAGCATGATGCGCGCCATCCGGCGCAGCGCGGCGCGGCAGTTGTGGGCCAGGGTGCTCGGGTCGTGCGCGCCTTCCACCGTCAGGGAGGCGCCCATGTTGATCGCGAGCAGGTTGACCGTGCCGCCGATGGTCGTGGTGATGTAGAAGTACGCGTTGTCCTCGGCGCTGACCTGCGAGGCGACGATCACCGGCACCGCGTAGACGACCGCCAGCGAGAAGAGCGACCCCGTGTAGTCGCCGGCCAGGAACCGGCCCATCTGGCGCAGCGTCGGCGGCCGGGCGCGGTCCTCGGTGGCCGCCACGTGCCGCGGCACCAGGCGCCGGAAGACCAGCCACCCCAGCGGGATCACCGACACGGCGATCGCCGCGACCCACGAGACGAACACGCCCGCGGTGGGGACCGAGGCGGCGATCACGACCAGCAGCACCAGCTTGACCGCCGAGAAGACGGTGTTGCCCACGGGCACCCACAGCGCACTGCGCAGGCCCGTCAGCACCCCGTCCTGGAGCGTGAGCAACGACCAGGCGACGACGGCGAGCACGAAGCCGGCGCCGTTCAGCGGGCCGTTCAGGAAGCTGTACGAAGGGCCCCACAGGCCGAGCGTCGACAGGAACACCAGCGCCGCACCCGCCACCACCACGGAACTGCCCGCGTACGTCCGCAGCACCAGCCGCCCGGTCCCGCGCCCCGCCACCGGTATGAACCGGGCGAGCGCCCCGGTCAGCGTCAGCGCGGTCAGCCCGGCCAGCAGCTTCATCGCGGCGATGGCCGCCGAGCCCTGTCCGACCGCGGACTCCGAGTAGTACCGGGCGGCGGCCAGCCAGAAGCTCAGACCGAGCAGCGCGCTGATGCCGGTGTTGAGCATCAGCGCGTAGGCGTTGCGAAAGAGCGGACTGCCGCCGCCGCTCCCCGGCAGGCGCAGGCGGCGCCCGGTCGGCGGCTCGTCCTTCGCCGGGCTTTCGGCCCGGGCGGTGGTCGTGTCAGACACGGCTCCTGTTCACCTTCCGGCCGACCGCGCGGGCTCTGCGGACCACGGCGTACCCCTTGGTGAGGACCCGGCTCCCGGCGAACGTACGGGCGACGGACCGCCCGTGCACCAGACCCTCGAACTCCTCGATGCCGGTGGTGCGCCGTACGGTCACCCGTGCCAGGGCGTACGGCCCCTGGCACCGCTGGGCGAGGGCGTTGCGCACGGCGAGCGACTGCGCGAAGCCGGCCTCGCGCACCGTGCGGCGCACCCGCCGGCTGGAATAACCGTACGGGTAGGCGAAGGACACGGGCCGGGCGCCCAGTTCCTGCGAGATGATCTCCCGGCAGCGCCGGGTCTCGAACCACAGCTCGTCGTCCGCCAGTTGGTCCATCTGCGGATGGGTGTGGCTGTGGCCGCCGATCTCGGTCCCGGCGGCGGCCAGTTCCCGCACCTGGTCCCAGTCGAGCATCGTGTCGAGCGCGCCGCCCGCGTCGTACGGGCCGCGCAGCCAGCCCGTCGAGACGAAGACGGTGGCGGCGAAACCGTGCCGGGCCAGGGCGGGGAGGGCGTGCCGGTGCACGCCCTCGTAACCGTCGTCGAAGGTGATCAGCACCGGCCGCCGCGGCAGCGTCCCGTCGCCCCGCCAGGCCGCCCCCAGCTGCGCGGTGGTCAGCGGGGTGAAGCCGCGTTCGCCGAGCAGCGCCATCTGCTCGGCGAACGCCTCGGGGGAGACCGACAGGCCGTACGCCGCCTTCGCGGGCCGGGGCCCCACCGCGTGGTACATCAGGATCGGAACCGGCCCGCTCACGGCGCCTCCCCCCGCACCCGGGGTCTGCCGGCGGTGGCCGCCGGACCCGGCCCCGGAGCCGTGCCCGGGATCGAGAACATCGCTCCTCCCCTCCGGGCCCGGAGGCTGCCGAGCACGTAACCGCCCGCGGCCGCCGCCACCCCGGCCACGATGGCCCCGGCCCGGCCCGCGCCGCCCGGCCGCCCGAGGGCCGCGTCGCGCAGCCCCCGGGCGACACCGGCCGGCAGGACCCGGGTGGTGTAGCGGCGTTCGGACTCGAGCCCCTTGCCCATGCCCACACTCCGTGCCACGAGTGCCTTCGACAACCCCTCGGCGTACGCGCGCGTACGGAAGTAGCCGAACCGCTCGCGGACGGCCGGGACCTTGTGGTGGATCACCGAGCGGTCGTCGATCAGCAGCACCGCGTCCGGCAGGGCCCGGGTGAGCCGGATGCACAGCTCCGTCTCCTCGCAGCCCAGCGGCCGCTTGTCGCCGTCCCTCCCGATGCCGGTGGCGAACCCGCCCACCACCTCGAAGGCCGACCTGCGGAAGGAGGCGTTGCCGCCGAGGACGTTGCGGACCCGCACCCGTCCGGGCGGCAGGCCCCGGTACGTACAGCCGACGATCCAGTCGAACTCCTCCGGGAACCAGTGCGGCCGGCGGCCGGACGCCCACGCCGGCTCGGTCCGGCCCCCGACGGCCATGACGCGCGGGTCCTCGTACCCCTCGGCGAAGTGGCGCAGCCAGTCGCGCTCCGCCACGGCGTCGTCGTCGAGGAAGGCGACGATCTCGCCGCGGGCGGCGGCGATACCGGTGTTGCGGCCGGCGGAGAGGCCGCGGGGGCCCGCGTTGGCGAGCACCCGCACCTCCTCGTCCGGCGTCGTGTTCGCGCGTACTTCCTCGCTCAGGCGCTCCAGCAGCGCCGGATTGTGGTCCACGACCAGCAGGGTCTCGGCGGCGGGCCGTGACTGGCGGCGCACCGAGTCGACCGCCGCGAGGATGTCCTCCCAGCGGTCCTCGGTGTACACACAGATCACCACCGAGATGTCCAGGTGGCTCAAGACACCTCTCCCCGGCTGGCGCCGGGGGCGAAGACCGGCGGGCGGCGCCGTCCGGTGCGCCGCTTCCCCTGCTCCTTCAGGATCACTCTCAGGACGCGCAGCCCGTCCCGTACGGCGCTGAGGTTGCTCATGCCGTGGATGCGGACGTACTCGTGGCTGGGGATCTCCTGGACGCGCAGGCCGGCCTTGACGACCCGGATGTTCATCAGCGTCTCGACCTCGAAGCCCGTGCAGTCGAGGTCGATCTTGTCGAGGCAGTGCCGCCAGAAGGCGTTGTAGCCGTAGCAGAGGTCGGTGTAGCGGGCTCCGAACTTGGCGTTGACCACGGCGCACAGCACCCGGTTGCCGAGCTTGCGGATCGGCGTCATGTCGTCCGTGCCGCCGCCGTTGGCGAAGCGCGAGCCCTTGGCGAAATCGGCCCCCGACACGAGCGCCGACACGTAACTGACGATCTCGTGGCCGTCGGCCGAGCCGTCCGCGTCGACCATGACGATGATCTCGCCGGTGCAGGCGGCGAATCCGCTGATGAGTGCGTCGCCCTTGCCTCTTCCGCGCTGCTTGACGACCTTGATTCCCGGCCAGAGATCACGGGCCACCCGGACGGTGTCGTCGGTCGAATTCCCGTCGACCAGGATCACTTCATGGATCCAGGCCGGAAGGGTCTTGAAGACGTACGGAAGATTCTCCGCCTCGTTCATGGCGGGGATCACGACGCTCACCGGCGGCGCGATGGCGAGATGTGAGGAGACAGGCCGGTATGGGCTGTCGGAGATCAGTGGATCCTGGCCCTCGACAGCAGGGCGGAGGAATGAGCTCATGAGTCTTTTCCCTCTCCACCGGTGGACCGCCCGCCCCCGGGCGGTCCGGATGAGTTTCCGGTTCGAAAGGGGGGTTCTCGCCCGGCCCATGACGGAATACGTCTCCGTACTGGACGGGCGAGCTGGCACAGCTTTCCCACGCGGCACGCGACTCGGCACAGCGCTGATCGAATTCAGCACTGATCGCCGAGTACGACACCCCCCCTACCGCGCCCCGCACCGGCCCCCATCGCGACGCCTGAGCCCTCCCCTGGAGTCGCTTTGCGTGATGCACCGTTGCGGGTGGATGTACGACGGTATTGATGATGTGGACCGTATGGCAAGACCTGGAACGGGGTCTTGCTTTGCTACCTCTTTGGCGTTATATCGGCGGTCAGTTCCGGAAGCGTCCCGATCGGAATTCGCCGATCCGCTTGAGCAGTTTATCGGCGGGTTCGAACAGTTCCGGTCGTTCGACGACTGTATTGCGCAGAGCGCGCAGCGGGGCGCGGTGTGCCCAGTGGCCGAGGGCCACTGGGTGACGTCGCATCATCCACCCCTCGGAAACCATGATCTCCCGGGTCTTGAGGGAGTCCTTGTACGCTTTCTGGCCGCGTCCGAGATCGATGTACGCGATACCGTCGGCGGCCGCCGCCTCCGCTATCCGCAGGTGCATGAGCAGGCCGGGCGAGAATTTCGCGAACTGCGGATCATAGGACGGAAACCAGCAGCACATGATCCTTTCCGAACGCGGACCGAAATGCGCGGCGATCGGCCGGCCGTCCGCGTACAGCACCGAGAGCAGGCCGGCGAAGGACGGCGTCCTGGTGTGGAACAAGTGGTCGACGAGTCCGATGATCCAGGACTGCGTGAAACGGTCGCTGCGCCCGGTCCTGCGGTACTGCGCGGACTTCCATCGCATCAGCGTCCGCAGCGCCGCCGGGTCTCGCTCGTCGTGCACGTACCTCAGTTCGCCGACCGAGCGGATCAGCTTGCGTTCCTTGGCGAGCGTCGTCCTGAGGAACTTCGGCGCGTTCTTCCGCAGGTGGGCGAGGTACGCCTCGTAACCGTCCGCCGTGTCGATCACCGGTGAGGGGAACGTGCCCGTGACGCCGGACCCGAACGCCTCCTGTCCCGGCGCCAGGTGGTCGAACTCCCACACCGCGAGCCCGCAGGCCCGCAGCAGCTCCCGCGCGTCCCAGATGAATCCGGGCCGGTGCACCAGGCCCTGACTGTCCGACACTCCGAGCCCGACGGCCCTGCCGACCCCGGTGGCGGACCTCTGGTGCGGGAAGAAGGCCACGGGCTCACCGTCTTCCCGTACGACGGCCACGCGCACCCCGCGCCGGTACCGGTCGAGCGCCAGGGTGAACTCGGGGGAGAGGAAAGGGTTCGCCAGCTCCGGCGCACCGTGGAGGTGGGCCTTGGACTGCATGGCTGTCCACGTCGCCCGGTCGGCGGCGCTGAGCTCGCCGGGGCGGTGCACTGCGATGTCCATGGTCAGGTGGTCCGCCTTCTCGCCGTGGAGCCGCCGGGGCGCCGTACCAGTGTCAGCACGAAGAGCAGGGCGCTGATGACGGCGACCGCCGCGACCGCGCCCCTGATGGACCAGACGTGGGTGGCCAGCATCGCCTGGGCGACCAGCAGGTTGAGCGCGACGGCCGCCGCCGCCGACGCCACCAGGCGGCCCAGCGGATCCAGGCCCCGGAGCCCCGACGCCACGGCGCAGCCCGGCGCCACGAGCAGGAAGAAGAGAGTGAACGGTGCGCGAAGCGGCGACGCCAGATCGGCGAACGCCAGGACGGCGCCGACCGCCGATACGGCGAGTGCCGCGCCCGCGAGCGCGGGCAGCGAGTCCGAGATGCGAGTCAATGGCTTGTCATCGATGGTCTGCATTGGCGACTTTGCCCCCTGAAGCGCCGGATGCCGGGCTTCAATGTCGCGCAGCGCACTCCGGCGCGTCAAGGATGCGGAGGGGTCGTGTGGAAGCCCTCGTCGAAAGTTCTTGGCATGAACACTTCCCGTGATGTATGGGGACTGCTACGACAGTTGAGGCGGAAACCCTGCTAAGGGAGGTTCCATGAAACTGTCCCGAATCGCGGCATTCTCATCCTCGCTCCTGCTCGCCGCGGCTCTCGCCCTCACCGGGGCGAGCGCGGCGCAGGCGGCCCAACAGGCCGAATCCCTGGACTATGTGGCCCTCGGCGACTCCTACTCCTCGGGCGTCGGGGCCGGCAGCTACGACAGTGCGAGCGGCGACTGCAAGCGCAGCACCCGCGCCTACCCCGTCCTGTGGGCGGCGTCCCATTCACCCTCGACGTTCGCCTTCACCGCCTGCTCGGGCGCCCGTACGGGTGATGTGACCGCCGGTCAGCTCGCCCCGCTCAACGCCTCGACCGACCTCGTCTCCCTCACCGTCGGCGGCAACGACGCCGGCTTCGCGGACGTCATGACGACGTGCGTCACCCAGTCCGAGTCCAGCTGCCTCGCCCGGATCGCCACGGCGCGCGCCTATGTCGACTCCACGCTGCCCGGCAGGCTCGACTCCGTGTACGCGGCGATCAGAGCGAAGGCCACCACGGCGCGCGTCGTCGTGCTCGGCTACCCCCGCTTCTACAAGCTGAACGGCAGCTGTATCGCCGGGCTCACCGAGCGCGAGCGGTCCGCCATCAACGGCGCCTCCGACTACCTCAACGACGCCACCGCCAAGCGCGCGGCGGACCACGGCTACACCTTTGCGCAGGTCACCCCGGCCTTCGCGGGCCACGAGATCTGCTCGTCGGCGCCCTGGCTGCACAGCGTGAAGTGGACCAACATCGGCGAGTCGTACCACCCGACCGCGGCCGGCCAGTCGGGCGGCTACCTGCCCGTCTTCACCTCCGCCGCCTGAGCGTCCGCGCATCCGCCGAACCGCCGGCCGTGTGGGAGAGCCCGCCCGTCGGGGTCTCCTGCTCGCAGGTCACCGAGAACGGCACGGAGCCGGACGTCGCCTCGACCGGGCTCCTGACCTCGACGCGGATCTCGTCGTGGTGGGTCCCGTCCTCCTTGTACGTCGTCTCCGTGTGGTTCACCCGCTTCGACTTCTCCTCGCCCGCCGCGAAGCTCAGCGTCTTCCAGCCCGGGTCCGAGGACTCCCCGCTGCCCGTCACCCAGCGGTAGCCGACCTGGACGGGGACCCGCCCGACCGTGAACGTCGCGGTGAACGCCGGGGCCCCGGCCTCCGGCGGCGGGCAGGCGCCGGAGTAGCCGCCGCGCACCGCCACGACGGTGACCTTCACGGACTGGGGCGGCGGCGCGGTCGTACCGCCGTCACCGCCGCCGTCGCTCCCGGTGCCTCCGGTGTGGCCGCCGTCGCCCCCGCCGTCGTCGCCGCCGTTTCCTCCGGTGTCGGCGCCGGTCGCGCCCGTGTCCCCGCCGGTCGCGCCGCCGCCGGTACTGGTGCCGCCGTCCGTTCCGCCGCCGTCGGAACTCCCGCCGTCATCGCCCCCGCCTCCGCCGGATCCGTCGCCGCCTGAGTCGCCGCCCGTGTCGCCGCCGCCCGTCGTGGCCGACGAGCCGCCGCTCGCGGGCGCGTTCGGGTCGTCGTCGGCGTTCATCACCGCCCACGTGATGCCCGCCACCGCGAGCAGCAGCGCCAGTACCCCCGCCGCCAGCACCACGGTCGCCCGCCGTGAGCCGTCCCGCGTCGAGGCCGAGGCCGTCGTCGCCGGGCTCCCGTACGGGGAGGACTCCGCGATCGGCGGACCCGTGGCGGCCGGGCCGTGCGAACCGGCCGGGACGAGGGGCGCCGCTGCGAACGCCGTACCCCTCGTACGCGGGGTGTCCCCCGAACCCACGGCCCGCAGCAGGCGCTCCGCCTCCGTGGCGGACATCCGCTCGGCCGGCTCCTTGCGCAGCAGCCCCTCGATCACCGGCGCCAGGGCCCCCGCCCGCGCCGGGGGCGGCAACTCCTCGTCGACCACGGCCCGCAGGGTGGACAGCGGGGTGTCCTGGCGGAACGGTGAGTCGCCCTCCACAGCGGCGTACAGCAGCACCCCGAGCGACCACAGGTCCGACTCGGGCCCCGGCGTACGTCCAAGCGCCCGCTCCGGTGCCAGGAACTCGGGCGACCCGATCAGCTCGCCGGTCATCGTGAGCGCCGAGCTCCCCTCGACCGTCGCGATGCCGAAGTCCGTCAGGACGACACGGCCGTCATTGGCGAGCAGGACGTTCGCGGGCTTCACGTCACGGTGCAGGACGCCCGCCCCGTGCGCCGCGCACAGGGCCGCCAGTACTTCCGCCCCCACGCGTGCGGCCCGCCCCGGCGGCAGCGGACCCTCCGCGTCCAGTACGTCGGAGAGCGACAGCCCGCGCACCAGCTCCATCACGATCCACGGGCGGCCCTCCTCGGTCGCCACGTCGTACACGGTGATCACGTTGCGGTGCGAGACGCGGGCCGCCGCCCAGGCCTCGCGCTCCAGCCGTGCGTACAGCCGCTGCCCGTCGGTGGCGCCGAGGCCGGACGGGGCCCTGACCTCCTTGACGGCGACCTCGCGGCCCAGGACGTCGTCGCGGGCGCGCCACACGACGCCCATGCCGCCCTCGCCCAGAGGGGCCAGCAGGCGGTAGCGGCCCGCGATCACCCGTTGTCCGTTGCCCGGCTGTCCGTTCACTGGCGAGCCCCCTGTCAGCGGCGGAGCGGCATCGCGGTGGAAACCACTCAAAGTTAGCTCAACTCAGGTCCTGTGCAGCCCCCTTGGGCGCCAATCCGCCACGCCCGAAGTGCCGCGATAGGAGAACTGTCCAACTCGCCCTGGAATCGCACGCCTTCGGAGAGTAATCGCCACCGAGTCGTCAACCCCCGTACAGGGGTGGTGAATCACAAGGGCGGGATACACGAGTGTCTCGACGGGGCGATAGGGTTAACCTGCCCGGGCCGGGTGCCCTCGTACGGGTGGGGAGTGACATGGAACAGATAACGGTGCGCAGCAGGCCACGAGTGCCTGCGATCACATGCGGGAGCGGCGCGACCAGTTCGCGCCTCGACCGTCATCTCGCGGTGCTCGGCGGACCAGCCGTGCCGCGCGGTGAGGCGGCCGCGGCGACGCTGCTGATGCGCGAGCTCACGTCACGTGATGTCGCGCACTCGCGAGCGAGCAGGAGCGCGCGGGTCTCGCTCTTCGCCCCGCTGCGACGGCTGCGTCGATCGCTCTTCGGCAGCCGCCACTGACGCGGGCGGACCTCGGTCGCACACCGCTCAGGCGACCACACCGTCCCGGCGCAGCGCTGCTGTTTCCACGTCCGACATTCCCAGGCCGTGCAGCAGCGCTTCGGTGTGCTCGCCGAGTGCGGGAACCGGGCCCATCAGCGGGTCCGCCCCGCCCGGCATCGTGATCGGCGGCAGCATCGCCCGCAGCGGGCCCACCGGCGTACCGATCTCCCGCCACCGGTCGCGTGCCGCCAGCTGAGGGTGCGCCGCCACCTCGGCCACCGTGTTCAGCCGCGCACAGGCGATCCCGGCCCCTTCCAGCGCGGCGATCGCCTCCGGCGCACTCATCACTCCCAGCGCCTCGGCCACCACCGCGTCCGTCCTCTTCCGGTTGCCCGTACGGGCGGTGTTCGTGGCCAGCGCCGGATCGTCCGCCAGTTCCGGGCGCCGGAGCACCTGTTCGGCGAGCCGCCGCCACTCCCGGTCGTTCTGCACCGACAGCAGCACCTGCCCGCCGTCCGCCGTCGGATAGGCGTCGTACGGCGCGATGACGGCGTGCGCGACCCCCGTCCGTGCCGGCGCCTCGCCGCCGTGCATGCCGTGGTGCAGCGGGTGCCCCATCCACTCGGTGAGCGCCTCCAGCATCGACACCTCGACGGGGCCGCCGCGTCCGGTCGTCGCACGCCGCAGCAGCGCCGCGAGGACGCCGGAGAACGCGTACATCGCCGCCGCGATGTCGGCCGCCGGGATGCCGGCCTTCACCGGCTGCTCGGGCGTGCCGGTCACGGACACCAGCCCCGCCTCGCACTGGACGAGCATGTCGTACGCCCGCTTGTCGGCGTACGGTCCCTCGGCGCCGTATCCCGAGATGTCCACGGCGATCAGACGGGGGTGCGCCGCGCACAGGGTGGCGGCGTCGAGGCCGAGCCGGGCCGCCGCGCCGTGGGCGAGGTTCTGCACGAACACGTCGGCCCCGGCCACGAGCCGTCGCACCACGTCGAGCCCGCGCGGGTCCTTGAGGTCCACGGCGAGTGATTCCTTGCCCCGGTTGCACCACACGAAGTGCGAGGCGAGCCCCCCGGCGGCGGTGTCGTAGCCACGGGCGAAGTCGCCGCCGTCCGGACGCTCGATCTTGATGACGCGGGCGCCGAGGTCGGCGAGCTGGCGGGTCGCGAAGGGCGCCGAGACGGCCTGTTCGACGGCGACGACGGTGATGCCCTCCAGGGGCAGCGGCTGAGTGCTCATGGGGACCTGACTATCGTGTACGTCACACCTTTGTCACCGGACACGGTGGCGGAGAACGGCCCGGGAGCGGTGTGCGAACCGGCCGCCTCGTACAACACCGGGGCTTCGCCCAGGGCTAGAGCAGCGCGAACTGCCCCTCAGGGCCCTCCTCCTGGTGGTCCAGGACCGACGCCGGACGCCGGGCCGCGTCCGGGACCGGCAGGACGCCCGCCTCCGCCAGCTCGGCGCGAGTGATCCGCTCACCGTCCCGCAGTTCCTCCCGGCCCGCCTGAAGACCGGCCAGCAGCGCCAGGACGGTGATCAGTTCGAGCAGGTCGGACGTCCACTCCTGCGGCCAGGCCGCGGGGCGGATCGCCTCCAGGGTGCCCGGCTCGCCCGGCGCCGTACGCCGCTCGAACCATGTCTGAAGCACCCGCGCCCCGCCCACGTGGAAGTCCCAGGCCGCCGCCGGTACGGGCGAGACGCGGCCCTCCCCGAGGTGCAGGGCCTCCTCCTGCGCGTCGTACCGCAGCTCCGAGGGCCACGCCGGCACAGCGGAGCGCACGTACGGCCTGCGGCCTCCCGGCAGCCTGGGACGCTCCCCGCCCCGTGCGCCCCGCACCTGCACCGAGGTCATCCGCCGTCCCAGCTCCACGCCCGCCGCCCAGACCTCCGGCCCGGCGGGCAGCGGCACCACCGCGCCGGCCGGCGTGCCCTCCGCCGCGGCGACCGCCCACGCCAGCACGTCCGCCGCGGCCACCTCGTGCCCGTACCGCTCGCTCAGCAACGGCAGCAGCCCCGGCGCCAGGTTCGGTTCGCGGCCGCCGGGGCGCCGGTGCAGCGGGCGGATGCGGCCGGGGCGGCCGGCGGGGGAGCGGCCGTCCGGGAGCAGCGCGCTGACCAGCACCGGCGGGCCCGCCGCCTGGGGCACGTGGCCCGGCTCCACGGCGAAGAGCTGATGGGAGTCGTCGGCGACCCGCCACAGCTCCGGCCGGGCGGCGTCGATCAGCCGGTGGTCGGGGATCAGCCACTGCTCGTCGAAGGGGCCGTGCGTGACGCGCACCGGCTCGGGACAGGGGCCGCTCTCGCGCGCGAGGCGCCCGGTGCCGGTCCGCTGCCCCGGCAGCGCGGCGACCGAGGTGTGCGTCGTACGGGCCCGGGTGGCGCCGAAGAGCTCCTCGCGTCCGGCGCCGTCGGCCCGTACCAGCGCGTCCCAACGGGCCCGCAGCGTCCGCCGGTCCGGGGCGAGCACCCAGCGGCGGCCGAGCCGCAGGGGCGCCACCGACCAGGGCATGAGGTCGCCGAGCAGCGGGGCGTCGGACCGCGTCGCAGGCGTGCGGGCAATCATGCGGGCATCGTAACCACGGCGGGCGGCGCGCCGGTCAGCGCGCGTCCACCGTCACCGAGAAGGAGAAGCGGTCGCCCCGGTAGCGGATGCGCGCCACGTCCACGACCCGGCCGTCGCGGTCGCAGGTCACGCCCGTGTAGTGCAGGATCGGGCTGAGCAGCGGGACGTCCAGGAGCTCGGCCGTCTCCGGGTCGGCGAGGCGCGCCTCGACCGTGTCCGTGATCCTGCCGATCCGTACGCCCACCACGTCCCGCAGTACCTTCGTCATCGGCCAGCGTTCGAGATCGGCGAGGTCGATCCCGGCGGCGACGTCCGGCAGCACCGCGTTCTCCGCCCAGTTGGTCGGCTCGCCGCTCTCCCCGTCACGGCGCAGCCGCCGGTAGGTGACGACCTCGTCGACGCCGGGGAAGTGCTCGACGAGGTCGCCGGGCACTGGCGTGGTCCCGTGCCCGAGGATCGTCGTCGGCTCCCCGGACTGCTGGGCCACGATCGCGTCGATCGAGCCGAGCAGCCGGCGCGGCGCACCGCGCCTGGCGCCCGGCTCGATGAACGTGCCGCGCCGCCGGTGCCTGCTGATCAGGCCCTCGGCCTCCAGTTCCTTGAGGGCCTGGCGCATGGTCAGCACGCTCACGCCGTAGTGCGTGGCGAGCTGCTCCTCGGTGGGCAGCCGCAGCGACGCGTCGGGCGTGCGCCCCAGTATCGAAGCGCGCAGGGACTGCGAGACCTGGTACCAGAGCGGCAGCTTCCGGTTCAGGACCAGGGAGTCGGGGGCGAATGCGGTCACGGTTTCATTTCTCCGTAGGTACTACGACCTGAAGTGGCGTTGCAGACCCTGCCACACGTCGTCGTACGCCGTCTGGAGATGGCCGGCGGTGGCCGCCTGCGCGGTGGCCGTGACCGGCCAGCGCGTCTCGAACATGAAGGCCAGGCCGTCGTCGATCTTCTGCGGCTTCAGCTCGGCGGCGCTCGCCCGGTCGAAGGTCTCACGGTCGGGTCCGTGCGCCGACATCATGTTGTGCAGCGAGCCACCGCCCGGGACGAAGCCCTCGGCCTTCGCGTCGTACGCGCCCTCGATCAGGCCCATGTACTCGCTCATCACGTTGCGGTGGAAGTACGGCGGCCGGAAGGTGTCCTCGCCGACCAGCCAGCGCGGCGCGAAGACGACGAAGTCGACGCCCGCCAGGCCCGGGGTGTCGGACGGGGAGGTGAGGACCGTGAAGATCGACGGGTCCGGGTGGTCGTAGCTGATGGTGCCCATGACGTTGAAGCGGCGCAGGTCGTAGACGTACGGCACGTGGTTGCCGTGCCAGGCGACGACGTCGAGGGGCGAGTGGTCGTACGTCGCCGACCAGAGGTTGCCGCAGAACTTGTTCACCACCTCCACCGGGCCCTCGACGTCCTCGTACGCCGCCACCGGGGCCAGGAAGTCGCGGGCGTTGGCGAGGCCGTTGGCGCCGATGGGGCCGAGGTCGGGGAGCTGGAAGGGCTGCCCGTAGTTCTCGCAGACGTAGCCGCGGGCGCTCTCGTCGAGCAGCTCGACGCGGAAGCGCACCCCGCGCGGTACCAGCGCGATGTGGCCGGGCTCGCAGCGCAGCAGGCCGAACTCGGTGCGCAGCAGCAGACCGCCGCGCTCGGGGACGATCAGCAGCTCGCCGTCGGAGTCGCTGAACACCCGGTCCGTCATGGAGGCGTTGGCGCAGTACAGGTGGATGGCCATGCCGGCGCGCTGGGTCGCGTCGCCGTTGCCGCCGACCGTCCACAGGCCGGCCACGAAGTCGGTGCCGGGCGCCGGCTCGGGCAGCGGGTTCCAGCGCAGCCGGTTCGGGTCGGGGACGGTCTCGGTGAAGGGCGCGCTGCGCAGGGCGCCGTTGTCGGTGCGGACGAAGGGGGGGTGCGCGGCCGACGGCCTGATCCGGTACAGCCACGAGCGCCGGTTGTGGGCGCGCGGCTCGGTGAAGGCCGAGCCGCTCAGCTGCTCGGCGTACAGCCCCAGCGGTGCGCGCTGGGGTGAATTGCGGCCGTGCGGCAGGGCGCCGGGAACGGCCTCGGAACTGTGCTCGTTGCCGAAGCCCGAGGAGTGGGCCAGCCCCTCGGCCGATTTCCTCGCCTGCTCGATGCCGCTCATCGTCCGCTCCCGGGGTGCCGAAGGAATCCTATGGTTGACAGTAGGATTAGCGAGGCCGCCCGTCAACGGGTGCCGCGTCCGGGGGCCGGGTCGGCATCATGGGTGCGTGCCCTCTACGAACTCGCTCCGCCGAGCCCCCGTGCAGCAGCGCAGCGCCGACCGGCTCGCCCGGATACTGGACGCCTGCGCCCAACTCCTCGACGAGATCGGCTACGAGCAGCTGAGCACCCGGGCGGTCGCCGCGCGTGCGGGCGTGCCCATCGGGTCGGTCTACCGCTTCTTCGGCAACAAGCGCGCCATGGCCGACGCCCTCGCCCAGCGCAACCTCGACCGTTACGCCGAGCGGATCAGCGCCCGGCTCGCCACGGTGCCCGCCGGGGACTGGCGCGGCGCGGTCGACGCCGTACTCGACGAGTACATCGCCATGAAGCGCACCGTGCCGGGCTTCCGGCTCGTCGACTTCGGCGTCCAGATCCCGGTGGGCGAGCGGACGGCCGAGGACGACATCAACTACCGGGTCATCGACCGCCTCACCGACCTCCTCCCGGCCCACCTCGGCCTCACCCCCGACCCGGCCCTGCGCCGCACGGTCCTGGTGGCCGTGGAAGCCGCCGACGCGCTGCTCCAGCTCGCCTTCCGCGCCGACCCGGCGGGCGACCCGGACCTGATCACCGAGACCCGCGCCGTACTGCACGCCTACCTGGCCCGGACTCTCGACTGATCCCGTCGCCCCGACCCCCTCCCGGCCATGCCTACCGGTCGGTATGCTCGGCTGTGCCCGCGCGCCACCGTCGACGCCGCCCTGGAGGGCCCATGTCCGGTCACGACGAAGCCACTGCCGCCCGTACCGCCCCGTCCCGCACCGCCCTGCGCGTCTGTCCGCTCTGCGAAGCCACCTGCGGGCTGACCCTCACCATCGAGGGCACCAGGGTCACCGGCGCGCGCGGCGACCGCGACGACGTCTTCAGCAAGGGGTTCATCTGCCCCAAGGGCGCGTCGTTCGGAGAGGTGGACGCCGACCCCGACCGGCTGACCGGACCGCTCGTCCGCGAGGGCGGCGCACTGCGCGAGGCGACCTGGGACGAGGCGTTCGACCTCGTCGCCGCCCGGATGCGGCCGCTGATCGAGGAGTACGGGCCACACTCCGTCGGCGTCGTACTCGGCAACCCCAACGTCCACACCATGGCCGGCGCGCTCTACCCGCCCGTGCTGCTCTCCATGCTGCGCACCCGCAGCCTGTTCACCGCCAGCACCGTCGACCAGATGCCCAAGCACGTCTCCAGCGGCCTGCTCTTCGGCGACCCGCTGGCCATCGCGGTGCCCGACCTGGACCGTACGGACCACCTGCTGCTCCTCGGCGCCAACCCGCTGGAGTCCAACGGCAGCCTGTGCACCGCCCCCGACTTCCCCGGCAAGCTCAAGGCGCTGCGCCGGCGCGGCGGCACGCTCGTCGTCGTCGACCCGCGCCGCACCCGTACCGCCAAGCTGGCCGACCGGCACGTCGCCATCCGGCCCGGTACGGACGCGCTGCTCCTGGCGGCGCTCGCCCAGGTCCTCTTCGAGGAGAAGCTCGCCGACCCGGGCGTCCTGGCGGAGCACCTCGACGGCCTCGGCGAAGTACGGGAAGCGGTAAGGGACTTCACCCCGGAGGCCGTGGCCGCTGCCTGTGACGTGCCCGCCGACGAGATCCGGCTGCTGGCCCGGGGGCTCGCCGCCGCGCCCACCGCCGCCGTGTACGGCCGGGTCGGCAGCTCCACCGTCGAGTTCGGGACCCTGGCGAACTGGCTCGTCGACGTACTGAACGTCCTCACCGGCAACCTCGACCGCCCGGGCGGCGTCCTCTTCCCGCTCTCGGCAACCGCCCCCGCGCCCCGTCCCGCCGGGCCCGGCAAGGGCTTCGCGCTCGGCCGGTGGACGAGCCGGGCCGGCGGCCACCCCGAGGCCAAGGGCGAACTGCCGCTGGCCGCGCTCGCCGAGGAGATCGACACCCCCGGGGAGGGGCGGGTGCGCGCGCTGATCGCCATCGCCGCGAACCCCGTGCTCTCCGCCCCCGACGGGCTGCGGCTCGACCGCGCCCTGAGCGAGCACCTGGACTTCATGGTCAGCGTCGACCCGTACCTCAACGAGACCTCACGCCACGCCGACGTCGTCCTGCCGCCACCGCCGCCGTCCCGCAGCGCGCACTTCGACTTCGCCTTCAACGCCTTCGCCGTGCGCAACCAGGCGCGCTTCACCCCCGCCGCCGTGCCCCTGGAGGACGGGCGAATGGACGAGAGCGAGATCCACGCCCGGCTGATCCTCGCGGTGAGCGGTATGCACGGCGCCGACCCCTCGGCGGTCGACGACCTCGTCATCGAGCGCGCCCTCACCAAGGCGGTCGCCACGCCGCACTCACCCGTCCACGGCGACGACCCCGCCCGGCTCGCCGCCGCACTCACCGGGACGAGCGGCCCCCAGCGGCGCCTGGACATGATGCTGCGCCTCGGCCCGTACGACCTCGTGCTGGACGACCTGCTGGCGCACCCGCACGGCGTCGACCTCGGCCCCCTCCGGCCGCGCCTGGCGCAGGTCCTCAAGACCCGCAGCGGCAAGATCGAGCTGCTGCCCGGACCCGTCGCCGCCGACCTGCCGAGGCTGCGGCGCGCGCTGGAGACACGGCCCGCCGCGCTCGTCCTCGTCGGCCGCCGTCATCTGCGCTCCAACAACAGCTGGATGCACAACATCCCCTCGCTGACCGGCGGCAGCAACCGGTGCACCCTCCAGGTCCACCCGCACGACGCGGCGCGGCTCGGCCTCACCGACGGAGCGGACGCCCGTGTCGCCGCCGAGGGAGGGGCGCTGGTGGTCCCGGTCGAGGTGACCGACGCGGTACGCGCCGGAGTGGTGAGCCTGCCGCACGGCTGGGGGCACGACCGCGAGGGCGTACGGATGGCGGTCGCCGCCGCCGCTCCCGGCGTCAACGTCAACCAGCTCCTCGACGGCAGCCGGCTCGACCCGCTGTCGGGCACGGCGGTGCTCAACGGCTTCCCCGTCGATGTAACACCCATATCGTGACCTGGGGTTTTGCGCTTATTGCTCGCACCTCAACATCTTGTTAACGCCTCACGACGCGACCTAACGTCATCGGACCGCCTGGCCTGGTGGGAGTTCAAGGGCGAACGTGAGGTACCCCAAATGCTGACCATCCTCGGATTCGTCATGATCGCGACCTTCCTGGTCCTGATCATGATGAAGAAGATGTCGCCGATCGCGGCGCTCGTACTGATCCCCGCGCTCTTCTGCGTGCTCGTAGGACAGGGGGCGAAGCTCGGGGACTACGTCCTCGAAGGCGTCGGGAACCTGGCGCCGACCGCCGCGATGCTGATGTTCGCCATCGTGTACTTCGGCGTGATGATCGACGTGGGTCTCTTCGACCCGATCGTGCGCGGCATCCTGCGCTTCTGCAAGGCCGATCCGATGCGGATCGTGGTCGGCACGGCCGTGCTCGCCGCGATCGTCTCGCTCGACGGCGACGGCTCGACCACCTTCATGATCACGGTCTCGGCGATGTATCCGCTCTACAAGCGGCTCGGGATGAGCCTGGTGGTGATGACCGGCGTCGCCGCCACCGCGAACGGCGTGATGAACACACTGCCCTGGGGCGGCCCCACCGCCCGCGCCGCCACGGCGCTGAAGCTCGACGCCGCCGACATCTTCGTGCCCATGATCCCGGCCCTCGCCGTCGGACTGGTCTTCGTCTTCGCCCTCGCCTACGTGCTGGGCCGGCGGGAGCGCAAGCGCCTCGGCTGCCTCACCCTCGACGAGGCGGTCGAGGCGCCGGCCGAGGTCCTCGTCACGGCCGGCGGCGGGGGCGGCGAGGCGCCACGCAAGAGCCCCGGCGGCGGGGACGACGCGGACGCCGGTCCGGCGTACGCCGCCGACGGTGGGGGCTTCCAGGGGCTCGACCCCGACCGTGCGACCCTGCGCCCCAAGCTCTACTGGTTCAACGCCGGGCTCACCGTCGTACTGCTCGCTTCGATGATCATGGAACTGCTGCCGATCCCGGTCCTCTTCCTCATCGGCGCGGCCCTCGCCCTCACGGTCAACTACCCCAACATGGCCGACCAGAAGGCCCGCATCGCCGCCCACGCCGACAACGTCCTCAACGTCGCCGGCATGGTGTTCGCCGCCGCCGTCTTCACCGGCGTCCTCACCGGCACCGGCATGGTCAAGCACATGGCCGACTGGCTCGTCGGCGCCGTCCCCGACGCCATGGGCCCGCACATGGCCCTCGTCACCGGCCTGTTGAGCCTCCCGCTGACGTACTTCATGTCGAACGACGGCTTCTACTTCGGCGTCCTGCCCGTCCTGGCGGAGGCCGGCGCGGCGCACGGGGTGTCGTCGCTGGAGATCGCCCGCGCCTCGCTCGTCGGACAGGCGCTGCACATGTCCAGCCCGCTGGTGCCCGCCGTGTACGTCCTGGTCGGCATGGCCAAGGTCGAGTTCGGCGACCACACCCGGTTCACCGTCAAATGGGCGGCGCTCACCTCGCTGGTGGTGCTCGGCGCCGGAATCCTCTTCGGCATCATCTGATGCGTGGCAGGGGGTGGTTGCTGCGCCTGGTCATCGCCTTCGGCTTCGCGCAGGCGGCGGTGTCGATGGCGCGCCCGGCCGTCTCGTACCGGGCCCTGGCCCTGGGCGCGGACGAGCGCGCGGTCGGCGTGATCGCGGGCGTGTACGCGCTGCTGCCCCTGTTCGCCGCCGTACCGCTGGGGCGCAGGACGGACTTCGGGCGGTGCGCACCCCTGCTGCCCGTCGGCGTCGTCCTGATCTCCGGCGGGTGCGCCCTCAGCGGTACGGCGGACTCCCTCGCGGCGATGGCGGCCTGGAGCGGGGTGATGGGGCTCGGGCACCTGTGCTTCGTCATCGGCGCCCAGTCGATCGTCGCCCGTCAGTCCGCCCCGGCCGAACAGGACCGCAACTTCGGCCACTTCACCATCGGGGCGTCGCTCGGCCAGCTCGTCGGCCCGGTCGCCGCCGGCCTGCTGGTCTCCGGCCACGACGGCGCCATGGCCCGCACCAGCGCCCTCGCCCTGGTCGTCTCGGCGGGCGTCGCGGCGGTGTCGTTCACCTCGCTCTGGCGGATCGAGCACCGGTCGCGGGGCGCGGCGCGCGCCGGGCACGCGGCCAAGGTTCCGGTCCACCGCATCCTGCGGACGCGCGGCGTGCCGGCCGGGATCTTCATCAGCCTCGCGGTGCTCTCCGCGACCGACGTCCTCACCGCGTACCTCCCGGTCGTCGGTGAACACCGGGGCATCGCCCCTTCCGTCGTCGGCCTGCTGCTCAGCCTGCGGGCCGCGGCGACGATCGCCTGCCGGCTGGTGATGACGCCGATGATCCGGCTGCTCGGCCGTACCGCGCTGATGACGCTCACGTGCGTGCTGGCCGCCCTGCTGTGCGCGGGCGTCGCGTTCCCCGTGCCCGTGTGGGCGCTGGCGCTGATGCTGGCCCTGCTCGGCTTCTGCCTGGGCGTGGGCCAGCCGCTGTCGATGACCACGGTGGTCCAGGCGTCCCCGCCGCAGGCGCGCTCGACGGCCCTGGCCCTGCGCCTGACGGGCAACCGCTTCGGGCAGGTGGCGGCCCCCGCGTCGGCGGGGCTGGTGGCCGGCGTGGCGGGGACGGCGGCGCCCTTCCTGATGCTGGGCGTGCTCCTGCTGGGGGCGGCGGGGCTGGCCCTGCGCGGCCGACGGAGCGACGCGCCCGGTGGGCCCAGCGGGTCGGGGGAGTCTGGCGGAGCCGGTGGGGGAGGGGCTGCCTCCCTCGGTCGGCAGACACCCGCTGTCGGCCAGTCAGGTCATATCTGACGACTTCTCAGCGTTTCTAGGCTTCTTCGCGCCCGATATGTGACATCTAATCAGGCGATCGAGTGATCAGTACGACAATCATCTCGGCTTGAAGGAGCCCCGCATGACCACCTCGACATCTCTTCGCTCCCACGGCGTCCGTCCGGGCATGGCCGCCCTCGCCACGCTGGCCCTCGCAGGGGTGTCCCTGTGGGGCGCGCCGGCTGCCTTCGCCGTCCCCGGTGACAGCGGCGAGGTCAAGATCCACAAGGCCGGCACCAGCTTCAACGACAGCAAGGACCACTACGAGGTCTGTACGTTCAACCTGGCCGCCTCCAACTTCGAGACGGTACCGCTGGTCAACTGGACCATCACCCCGCAGCCGAAGACGCCTCCCCAGCCCACCCTGACGGGCGGCATCAACATGGCGAGCGGCAAGGGCCACACCGCCGACTACTCGCTCCCGGACGGCCACTACCAGCTCAACTGGACGTTCCCGGGCGGCGTGCCGAAGCAGAAGATCTTCAAGGTCGACTGCGCCAAGAAGCAGGACAACAAGCCCGCTCCGCGCGGCGCCGTACCCGCCGGCGGCGGCGGGGCGGCGGACACGGGCGCGGGCACCGGTACCGGCGCCGGCAACGACGACGGCTCCTCGCTCGGCATGGCTCCCGCGCTGGTCGCGGGCGCCGCCGGCGTGGCCGGGCTGATCTTCGTCCGTCGGGCCCGCCGCCGCGCAAATGGCGCCGCGTAACACCCGTTCCCGCCGCCGTCGCGGACCGAGCCGGGGCTGCCGCCTCGCCCTGACGGCGACCGTGACGGTGACGCTGATGACCGGTGTCGTCCGGGGGTGCGGCGACTCGCCCCCGGACGCGCCGGTCGTCACCGCCGCTCATGACACCGCCGCCCACGACACGGCCGCCAAGAACCCGGCGCCGGAACCGGTCCCGCGACCGGCGACGACGCCGCCGGTGTCCAAGCCGCCGGTGCCGTCGCCGGCGGTGTCGAAGCCCGGGGTGCCGGTGCCCGTGGTCTCGAAGCCCGCGGTCCCGTCGCCCTGGGCGGTGAGTCCCGCGCCGTCGAAGCCGGTCCCCGCGCCGTCGAAGCCGGTCCCCGCGCCGCCGAAGCCGGTGGCGCCGTCGCCCTCGGCGTCGAAGCCGTCGCCGAGCCCGGCCGGGGCGACGTACCCGCCCCTGTCGCACTCGCCCCCGGCGAGGGTGGCGGTGCCCCGCATCTCCATCGAGGCGCCCGTCGTCGGCATGGGACTGGACCCCAAGGGCACCCTCGCCACCCCGCCGGTGGACGACCCCGCCCTGGTCGGCTGGTACCAGGACGGCCCGAGCCCCGGAGAGGCGGGAACCTCCCTCCTCGTCGGGCACCGGGACACCCGGACCGGCCCGGCCATCTTCCTCAACCTCAACATCCTCAACCCCGGTGACATCGTCAACGTCGTACGCGCGGACCACCGCATCGCGCAGTTCACCGTCGACGCGGTGAAGACGTACAAGAAGGAGGCATTCCCCGACGCCGAGGTGTACGGCAACAAGGCCGGCCGCCCCGAACTGCGCGTGATCACCTGCGGCGGGACCTTCGACAAGAAGAAGGGGTACGCCTCCAACGTCGTCGTCTTCGCCCACCTCACGGGCGTCAAGTCCGTGTGACGGTCCGCGCCGTCACCCGGAGCGTCGCCCACACCGTCTTGCCCACCTGCCGGTCGACGACCCCCCACGTCTCGGCCAGCGCCTCCACCAGCAGCAGCCCTCGCCCCGTCTCCGCGTCAGGAGGCGGGGCATTGGGCGGTGGCGCGGGCAGGCCGCGTTCGGCGCGGGCGTCGGTGACCTCGACGCGCAGCAGCCCGCCCGCCTCCAGCACCAGCCGCAGCTCGAAGTCCCGGCCCGCCACCCGGCCGTGCGTGACGGCGTTCGCGGCGAGCTCGGCGACGATCAGCGCGGCGACGTCGGAGGAGTCGCTCCCGTACGGGACGCCCCACTCGTGGAACTGGTGCACGGCCAGCAGCCGCGCCAGCCTGGCCGCCTTGCGCGTGGCGGAGAACCGCTGCCGGAACACACGTACGGTAAGGGGAGGTTGGGCAGCGGACGGCTGCGTCTCGGTATGCATGAAGCCCACCGTGGCGGGCCCGGCACCACCGTGACCAGCGGACACGTCCGTACGCTGGGCCACCGTACGGACACACGCTGTGGACAGTACGGTCGCTGATGCCGTAACCCTGGGTGAGCTGAGTGCGGGGAGATTCGCTCACTGGGAGGTGGCCGTCCATGGCCGGGGACTGGGAACACGACGAGCCGGAATCATCGGACAGCCTGAAGACCTTCGGGGCGTTCGTCCAGGGGTTGCGGGAGCACGCGGGCTTCACCAGGGAGGAGTTCGGGCCGCTGGTGCGGTTCTCCAAGCACACGATCGAGTCGATCGAGCTGGGCAGACGCATGCCGGACAAGGACTTCGTGGAGCGCGCGGAGCTGGCGCTGGGGAGTACGGGCGCCCTGCGCCGGGCGTTCGGCCACCTGACGCGGCAGCCGGGGCTGGCGGCGTGGTTCAGGAAGTGGGCGCGGCTGGAGCAGCAGGCGCTCAGTCTGGGCAACTACGAGTGCAGGCTCGTGCCGGGGCTGTTGCAGTCGGAAGGGTATGCGCGGGCTGCGTTCAGCAACCGCATCCCGCCCCTGTCGGATCAGCAACTGGAAGCTCAGGTTGCCGCGCGAATGGAGCGGCAGAACTTGCTGTGTGAACGGCCCAACACCTCGTTCAGCTTTGTCATGGACGAGCACGTCCTGCAACGCACCCTCGGAGGAATCGAAGTCACGCGTGGGCTGCTCGGTCACATCCTGGCGTACGCCGAGCTGCGAAACGTCTCGGTGCAGGTCATGCCGACGCGCAGTGAGTGCCATGCGGGACTGGACGGTCCTCTCGCGCTGTTGGAGACTCCGGACGGCAGGCGTCTCGCGTATTCGGAGGGGCAAGAGTCGGGTCGATTGATCGCCGACTCGAAAGAGGCCGCCGTGCTGCACCAACGGTATGCCACACTCCGCTCACAGGCCCTCAGCCCGACTGTCTCCGTGGGCCTGCTGGAGCGAATCAGAGGAGCGCTATGAGCACCACGGAACTGGCGTGGTTCAAGTCCAGCTACAGCGGGACCTCGGGCGACAACTGCGTCGAAGTGGCCCTGTCCTGGCGCAAGTCCAGCTACAGCGGCACCGAAGGTGACAACTGCGTGGAAGTGGCCGCCTCCCCCCACACCGTCCACGTCCGCGACTCCAAGGACAAGGCCGGTCCCGTCCTCGCCCTCCCCTCCCGCGCC
The DNA here is from genome assembly GCF_014650755.1 of Streptomyces chryseus. GTDB lineage: Bacteria > Actinomycetota > Actinomycetes > Streptomycetales > Streptomycetaceae > Streptomyces > Streptomyces chryseus. The sequence continues at coordinate 103,732 of NZ_BMVO01000002.1, forward strand.
TGGGAGGCATTCCTCGTCCTCGCGCGCGGCTGAGCGGTCCGGCGGGGCGGCGGGTGACTTCGGGCCCTGGCGCGTAAAAACTAACAGCGCTAGTTTGGGGTGCGGACCACTACGGCAGCCCGGTAGCTCTGGAGGATCAGCGATGAAGGCCCATGACGCGATGTACATCGGCGGCCAGTGGCGGCCCGCCGTCGGCCAGGACACGATCGCGGTCGTGAACCCGGCCGACGAGCAGGTCATCGGCCACGTCCCGGCCGGTACCGCCGAGGACGTCGACGCGGCGGTACGGGCCGCCCGCGACGCCTTCCCCGGCTGGGCCGCGACCGCTCCGGCCGAGCGCGCCGCCAGGATCGCCGCCCTGCGCGACGTGCTGGTGGCCCGCAAGGACGAGATCGCCGAGACGGTGACCGCCGAGCTGGGCGCGCCCCTGGGCTTCTCGCAGGCGGTGCACGCGGGGGTGCCGATCCTGGTCGCCGGTTCGTACGCCGAGCTGGCCGCGACGTACTCCTTCGAGGAGAAGGTCGGGAACTCGACCGTGTTCCTGGAGCCGGTGGGCGTGGTCGGCGCGATCACGCCGTGGAACTACCCGCTGCACCAGATCGTCGCCAAGGTGGCCCCCGCCCTTGCGGCCGGCTGCACGGTGGTGCTCAAGCCCGCCGAGGACACGCCGCTGACCGCTCAGCTCTTCGCCGAGGCCGTCGAGGAGGCCGGCATCCCCGCCGGTGTCTTCAACCTGGTCACCGGCCTCGGCCCGGTCGCCGGCCAGGCGCTCGCCGAGCACGAGGGCGTCGACCTCGTCTCCTTCACCGGCTCCACCGCCGTCGGCAAGCAGATCGGCGCGACGGCGGGCGCGGCCGTCAAGCGGGTCGCGCTGGAGCTGGGCGGCAAGTCGGCCAACGTCATCCTGCCGAGCGCCGACCTGGCGAAGGCCGTCAACGTCGGTGTCGCCAACGTCATGGGCAACTCCGGTCAGACGTGCAGCGCCTGGACCCGGATGCTGGTCCACGAGGACCAGTACGACGAGGCGGTGGCGCTGGCGGCCGCCGCCGTGGCGAAGTACACCGTCGGTGAACGGGTCGGTCCGCTCGTCAACGCCAAGCAGCAGGCGCGGGTGCGCGGCTACATCGAGAAGGGCGTCGAAGAGGGCGCACGCCTCGTCGCGGGCGGCCCCGACGCCCCGCTCGACACCGGCTACTACGTCGCGCCGACCGTCTTCGCGGACGTCACCCCCGACATGACCATCGCGCGGGAGGAGATCTTCGGCCCGGTCGTGTCGATCCTGAAGTACGCCGACGAGGACGAGGCGCTGCGCATCGCCAACGGCACCGTCTACGGACTCGCGGGGGCGGTCTGGGCGGCGGACGACGCCCAGGCCGTGGCCTTCGCCCGCCGTATGGACACCGGGCAGGTCGACATCAACGGCGGCCGCTTCAACCCGCTGGCCCCCTTCGGCGGTTACAAGCAGTCGGGAGTCGGCCGCGAGCTCGGCTCGCACGGCCTCTCCGAGTACCTCCAGACCAAGTCCCTCCAGTTCTGAGCCCCGGGAGCACCCCACACCATGGCCCGCGTCCGCGCCGCAGTCCTGCCCGCCGTCGGTGCTCCCCTGGAGATCACCGACATCGACCTTCCGGCCACCGGCCCCGGCCAGGTGAGAGTCCGTCTCGCCGCCGCCGGTGTCTGCCACTCCGACCTCTCCCTGTCCAACGGCACCATGCGTGTGCCGGTCCCCGCCGTGCTCGGCCACGAGGGGGCCGGCACGGTCGTCTCGGTGGGCGAGGGCGTCACGCACATCGCCCCCGGCGACCCCGTCGTCCTCAACTGGGCGCCCTCCTGCGGCGTCTGCCACCACTGCGGCATCGGCGAGGTGTGGCTGTGCGCCGACGCCCTGTCCGGCGCCGGGAACGTGTACGCCCGTACCGCCGGCGGCACCGACCTCCACCCCGGCCTGAACGTCGCGGCGTTCGCCGAGGAGACGGTCGTCGCCGCGAACTGCGTCCTGCCCGTCCCCGACGGCATCCCGCTGACCGACGCCGCGCTGCTCGGCTGCGCGATCCTCACGGGGTACGGAGCCGTCCACCACAGCGCGCGGGTGCGCGCGGGGGAGTCGGTCGCGGTCTTCGGAGTCGGCGGGGTCGGTCTCGCCGTCCTCCAGTCGGCCCGTATCGCCGGGGCCGGACAGATCGTCGCCGTCGACGTATCGCCGGAGAAGGAGGAGCTGGCGCGGGCCGCCGGGGCCACCGACTTCGTGATCGCCTCCGAGACGACCGCCCGGGAGATCCGCAAGCTCACCGGCGGGCAAGGGGCGGACGTCGCCATCGAGTGCGTGGGCCGGGCCGTCACCATCCGTACGGCCTGGGACTCGACCCGCCGGGGCGGGCGCACCACGGTCGTCGGCATCGGCGGCAAGGACCAGCAGGTCACCTTCAACGCCCTGGAGATCTTCCACTTCGGCCGTACGCTCTCGGGCTGCGTGTACGGGAACTCCGACCCGGCGCGCGACCTGCCCGTACTGGCGGAGCACATCCGGGCCGGCCGTCTCGACCTGGGCAGCATGGTCACCGAACAGATCGGCCTGGACGGCATTCCGGCCGCCTTCGACAACATGATCGCGGGCAAGGGCGGCCGCGCCCTGGTCGTCTTCTAGCCACCCCGCCCCCGCACCCCGGCCGCTTCCGTGCGGCCGGGGTGGTCGTGCTGCGCGGATTCCGGTTCGGGCGGACGGGGCGGCGAAAAGTGCCGGCGTCGAACCCGTTGACCTCCGTACCGCCCGGTCGGTACGGTCCGGCACATCTCGACGCCACCCCCTCCTCCGTCCCCGCACCCACCGGAGTGTGCAGCGCATGGACACAGCATCTTCCCCGCTCCAGGACCCCACGGCAGCCCCTCCCGCCGACCGCAACCGCCGCAAGGTGGCCACCGCCGCCGCCCTCGCCTCAGCCGTCGAGTGGTACGACTACTTCGTCTTCGGCATCGCCGCGGCCCTCGTCCTCGGCGACCTGTACTTCCCCTCCGGCAGCTCGTCGGCCGGCGTGCTCGCCGCCTTCGCGACCTTCGCCGTCGGGTTCCTCGCCCGGCCCGTCGGCGGTGTCATCGCCGGGCACCTGGGCGACAAGCGCGGCCGCAAGCCGATGCTGGTCATGGCCCTGACGCTGATGGGCGTGGCCACCACCGGCATCGGCCTCCTGCCGACGTACGAGACCATCGGGATCGCGGCGCCCGTGCTGCTCGTCCTGCTCCGCGTCGTCCAGGGCATCGCCGTCGGCGCCCAGTGGGGCGGGGCGATGCTGATGGCCACGGAGTACGCTCCCGAGGGCAAGCGGGGGCTGTACGGCAGCCTCGTGCAGCTCGGAGTGCCCATCGGCGTCGTCACGGCGAACACGGTCTTCCTGATCGCGGGCGCCACGACCAGCGAGAGCGCGTTCGCGTCGTGGGGCTGGCGGGTGCCGTTCTTCGTCGGCGTCCTGGTGCTCGTCCTCGCGTGGTACATCCACACGCGGGTCGAGGAGACACCGGCCTTCCGTGAGGCGGAGCGGGCGCTGGCCGAGCAGGAGAAGGGGGCGTCGCGCTCTCCGCTGCGCACCATCCTGACCAAGCACCTCGGCACGGTGTTCCTGGCGGGCGGATCGTTCGCGGTCAACACCGCGACCTTCTACATCATCATTACCGGAGTCCTGGACTACGCCACCCGCGAGCTGGAGATGGAGCGCAGCGCCGTCCTCACCGTCTCGCTGTGCGTCAGCCTCACGCAACTGGTCCTCATCCCCGCCTCGGCTGCGCTCTCGGACCGGATCGGACGACTGCGGATCTACGCGCTGGGGGCGGTGGGGCTGCTGGTGTGGGCGGTGCCGATGTTCCTGCTCATCGACACGAAGTCGCTGCTGTGGCTGGCCGTCGGCACGTTCGTGACGAGCTGCTTCCTCAGCATCATGTACGGGCCGCAGGCGGCGCTGTTCGCCGAGCTGTTCACGGCGGAGATGCGGTACACGGGGGCGTCCCTCGGCTACCAGATCGCGGCCGTGTTCGGCGGTGGGCTGGCGCCGTTCATGATGGTGCTGCTGCTGGAGGCCACCGGTACGTCGATGGCGGTGTCCGCGTACATCATCGGCCTCGCGGTGATCGCGCTGATCTCGATCAGGATCCTGGCCAACCGGGCGCGGGCGGCGGGGGACGGGGCGCGGTAGGAGCGCCGGGCGCGGGGCCCGGGGGCTCAGCCCGGACCCCGCGCCCCGCGACACCGGGGCCCGGCGCTACTTCCCGTACGCGTCCGACCAGGCGTCCGCCGTCGCGTACGTCGGCACGCCCGGCGTGTCCGCCTCGCCGTGGGACACCGCCCGCGCCACATCGACCGCGTGCCGCACGGCGGCCCGGAACAGGAGCGACCCCGTACTGACCCTCGCCACGCCCAGCTCCGCGAGCCGGGCGACCGGCAACCGCCCCGGTGCGTACAGGATGTTGAGCGGAAGCCCGTACTCGGCGGCCAGGGCGGCGATGACCGGCTCCTCCTGGAGCCCGGGGACGAACAGGCCGTCCGCGCCCGCCTCCCGGTACGCGGACAGCCGCCGCGCCGTCTCGTCCGCCCGGTCCGGCAGCCAGTACGTGTCCGCGCGCGCGTTGACGAACAGGGTCGGCGCCGCTTCCTTCACGGCGCCGATCAGTTCCCGCTGGAAGCCGAGCGGCGCGAGCGTCCCGTCCGGGCGGCCGTCCTCGATGTTCACCCCGGCCACCCCCGCCCGTACGAGATCGGCGGCCAGCGCCGCGACACCGTCCGGGCCGGCGCCGAAGCCGCCCTCGATGTCCACCGTGACCGGCACCGGCAGCCGCGCGAGCCGGCGCCCGAGGTGGAGCGTCTCCTCGCGTGCCGCGCCGGTCGCGTCCGGTTTGCCGGCGGTCGACGCCACACCGAGGCTGGTGGTCCCGATCGCGGCGAACCCGGCCTCGGCGAGTGCGGCGGCGGACGCGTGGTCCCAGGCGTTGGGGAGGACGAGCGGCGCGCCGGGGCGGTGGTGCAGGGCGCGGAACGCGTCGTAGCGGTCCTGGTTCACGAGGCTTTCTCCTCCGGTAGTACGTCGAGTACGCCGCAGGCCAGCGCGAGGGCGTGACGGGATCCGGGGCACGGGCGGACGCCGTGCCCGAAAGGCGCCCCGGCCGCTGCCAGGTCCAGGGGGACTTCGCTGCCCTCCGGCACGGGCCGGCCGTTCAGCGCCGCTTCCGGGCCGGCGACGCGCTGGGTGCCGCGCACCGGCGGGGACAGCCGGAGCGTGTCGGTCAGCAACTCCTCGACGGAGCCGGGCGGCCGGCCCGTGGCGGCGCGTTCCAGCGCGCCGGTGATCAGCGCGGCGGTGGCGTCGCAGGTCTGCACGAGCAGCCCGATCCGGTTCGCGACGCTCTCGGCCTCGCCGTCCGGCAGCAGGCCCATCAGGGTGCGTACGCCCTCGTCGGCCCGTGCCGTCAGCTCCGGCGACGCCCCGGGCCGGTAGGCCGCGGCGACCGCACGCGTCGCCGGCACGACGTCCCCGCGCGCCCCGAGCGCGGCCCCGAGGACGGCCACCGGGACATGGGGCGCGGCGTCCGGCGACGCGGCGGCGCGGGTCGCGGTCCTGGCCGCCTCCCGCAACCGCGAGGGGTCCAGGCGCCGCAACTCGGCCTCGGCGAGAGCGCGTCGCCGGGCGTGCGTGGGGCCGTTGCTGAACCGCGGCACGGCGCCGCGCAGCCAGCGCATGGATCCGGGCGCGCCACCGGAGGGCGCCTGCGGCACGAGGAAGCGGGGGTCGCAGAGCAGGGCACGGGCGTCGGGCGTGGGCGTCGGCGTCGTCATGTCCACGAACGTAGTGGCGTGACGTTTCGGTCACGGCCGAAGCGTTACGGCTCCGCCCGCGCCTCACGCCCCCGGCGTCCCGGCCAGTGCCCCCGGTTCGATCCCCAGCACGTCCCGCAGTGCCCGCTCGCCCTCCCGCGACACCTTCACCGCCCGTTCGGAGCCGATGCGTACGCACCAGCCCGCCTCCAGCGCGTGGCGGCAGAGCGCCGCCCCCGCCACCCCCGCCAGATGCGGGCGGCGTTCGGTCCAGTCGAGGCAGGAGCGCACCAGCGGGCGACGGCCCGAGCGTTCCAGAGGGATGCCCAGCGCGTCGAACCAGGCCAGCCCCTCGTCGGTGAGCGCGAACCCCACGTCCTGCCGCAGCAGACCGCGCGCCGTCATCGCGTCCGTGATGACGATGCCGACCCGGCCGGCGAGGTGGTCGTAACACGTGCGGCCCCGCGCCATCGCGCTGCTCGCACTCGCCGCCCGCAGGGTGCGGGGCGCCTCGTCCCGCCCGGCGGCCGGCGGCGCGGTCCGTGCGGCGAGGTCCTCCACCAGGTGGGCCGCCCCCGGGCCGGCGAGGCGGACGTACCGGTGCCTGCCCTGCCGTTCCTCGGTGAGCAGCCCGCCGGCGACCAGCCTGCCGAGGTGTTCGCTCGCCGTCGAGGCCGCCACCCCCGCGCGGCGCGCCAGTTCGCCCGCCGTCCACGCCCGGCCGTCGAGCAGCGCCAGGCAGAACGAGGCGCGGGTCTCGTCGGCGAGCAGGGCGGCGAGCGCGGCCAGCCGCCCTGCGGCGGAGAGCGAGGAATCAGGGGAGACCGAGGAGACGGGGGAGTCGTCGTGTGCCATGGGGCCAGGATGCGTCAGGGACTCTTCGGCGTCCGCCGAACCGTCCTCAGCTGCTCGTACTGGAGCCCCAGGCCGTCGATCAGCGCCCGCAGCCCCGTCTCGAACGCGCCCTCGTCGACCTGCTGCCGCCGCTCCGCGAGGAGATGCGCCTGGCCGAGGTGCGGATAGTCCTCCGGGTCGTACGCCGCCTCGTCGTCGACGAAGCCGCTCGCGAACGAGCCGAGCGCCGACCCGGTGATGAAGTACCGCATCAGCGCACCGATGTGCGTCGCCTGGGCGGGCGGCCACCCCGCCCCGACCATCGCTCCGAACACCGCGTCGGCGACCCGCAGACCGGCCGGGCGTCGCCCGGGGCCGCGCGCCAGTACCGGCACGACGTTGGGGTGTTCGGTGAGCGCGGCGCGGTAGGAGACGGCGTAGTCGTGCAGCGCCGTCCGCCAGTCGCGGCCGTCCGCCGGGTCGAACATCGACAGGTCGACCTTGGCGCTCACGCCGTCGGCGACCGCGTCGAGGATCTCGTCCTTGTTGTGGAAGTGGTTGTAGAGGGACGGCCCGCTCACCCCGAGCTCGGCCGCGAGCCGGCGCGTGGAGAGGGCGTCCAGCCCTTCGGCGTCCACCAGCGCGCTCGCCGCCCCCACGATGCGGTCACGGCTGAGAAGGGGCTTGCGCGGTCGGGCCATGCGGCACATAGTAGGCCCGGCAAAAGAAACTAGCAGTGCTAATTAAAAGTGGGGTGCCGGGATGAATCTGGAACTCAGCGAGGAGCAGACCGCCGTACGGCAGCTCGCCAGGGACTTCAGCGACCGCGAGATCGCTCCGCACGCCGTCGCGTGGGACCGGGCGGAGAGCGTCGACCGGGCGATCGTGAAGAAGCTCGGCGCCCTCGGCTTCCTCGGCCTGACGATCCCCGAGGAGTACGGCGGCTGTGGCGGCGACCACCTCGCGTACTGCCTCGTCACCGAGGAACTCGGCCGGGGCGACTCCGCCGTGCGCGGCATCGTGTCCGTGTCGCTCGGCCTGGTCGCCAAGACACTCGCCCACTGGGGCACCGAGGAGCAGAAGCGGCAGTGGCTGCCCGGCCTCACCTCGGGCGAGCTGGTCGGCTGCTTCGGGCTCACCGAGCCCGGCACGGGCTCCGACGCGGGCAGCCTCACGACCCGCGCCGTGCGGGACGGCGACGCGTACGTCGTCAACGGCTCCAAGATGTTCATCACGAACGGCACCTGGGCCGATGTCGTGCTGCTCTTCGCCCGCTCCACCGACGCCCCCGGACACAAGGGCGTCTCCGCGTTCCTGGTGCCCACCGACACCCCCGGCCTGACCCGCCGCGAGATCCACGGCAAGCTCGGCCTGCGCGGACAGGCCACGGCGGAGCTGGTCCTCGAGGACGTGCGGGTCCCCGCCTCCGCGATGCTGGCGCCCGAGGGCAAGGGCTTCTCGGTCGCCATGTCCGCGCTCGCCAAGGGCCGCATGTCGGTCGCGGCGGGCTGCGTCGGCATCGCACAGGCGGCCCTGGACGCGGCGGTGGAGTACGCCACCGAGCGCGAACAGTTCGGAAAGACCATCGCGCACCACCAGCTCGTCCAGGAGCTCCTCACCGACATCGCGGTGGACGTGGACGCCGCCCGCCTGCTGACCTGGCGCGTCGCCGACCTGATCGACCGGGGGCAGCCGTTCGTCACCGAGGCGTCCAAGGCGAAGCTCTTCGCCTCCGAGGCCGCCGTACGGGCGGCGAACAACGCGCTCCAGGTCTTCGGCGGTTACGGCTACATCGACGAGTACCCGGCGGGCAAGCTGCTGCGCGACGCCCGCGTGATGACGCTGTACGAGGGCACCAGCCAGATCCAGAAGCTCGTCATCGGCCGCGCGCTCACCGGAGTGTCCGCCTTCTGACCCGGCCGGCGCCCCCTTCCCGCGGGGCGGCCCGGTCCGCCGCCTGAGTACGTGAGCTGAGTACGCGAGCGGATGTGACCCGCGCCTCATCCGGCCATGCTGTCCGTCATGAGCGACACACCCGTCAAGCAGCAGAACACGACGGCCTACTACGGGCAGGCCGTCGCCGCCTTCGCCGCGGCCCTGGGAGCGGTGACCCTCGGCATCCTCTACATGGACGCCGACCCCTGGGTGCGCGCCTTTCTCGGCATCGGCGTCCTGTACCTGGTGACCTCCGCCTTCACCCTCGCCAAGGTGATCAGGGACCGGCAGGAGGCGGGGCAGATCGTCAGCCGCGTCGACCAGGCGCGGCTGGAGAAGCTCCTCGCCGAGCACGACCCGTTCCAGAAGCTCTGAACGGCGCGCTAAGCGCTTGCTCACCTTCGGGGTATGGTGTTCGTTCCTGTCGGACGGAAGGGGCGAGCCATGAGTGCGGCGGAGGAAACGGCCGAGCCACACGACGACACGGCCAAGCCGTGGGGTGAGGTCACCCCCGAAGCGGCCAGGAAACTGCTGGTCGCCGCCGTCGAGGCGTTCGCGGAGCGGGGCTACCACGCGACGACGACCCGCGACATCGCGGGCCGCGCGGGGATGAGCCCGGCGGCGCTCTACATCCACTACAAGACGAAGGAAGAACTGCTCCACCGGATCAGCCGCATCGGGCACGACAAGGCCCTGGAGATCCTCCAGGCCGCCGCCGGGGGCCCGGGCACCGCCGCCGAACGGCTCGACGGCGCCGTACGCTCCTTCGTCCGCTGGCACGCGGAGCGCCACACCACCGCGCGCGTCGTCCAGTACGAACTCGACGCGCTCAGCGACGAGCACCGCGCCGAGATCATCGAGCTGCGCCGCCGCAGCGACACGGCCGTCCGGCGCATCCTGAACGACGGCGTCAAGGCCGGGGAGTTCGACGTTCCGGACGTCCCCGGCACCACGCTGGCCGTGCTGTCGCTGTGCATCGACGTGGCGCGCTGGTTCAACGCGCAGGGGCGCAGGACGCCCGACGAGGTCGGCGCGCTGTACGCCGACCTCGTCCTGCGGATGGTCGCCGCTCAGAAGTAGGAGCGGGCCCGGGCGCGGAAGCGGGACCAGGAGCGGCGGGCGGACTCAGAAGTAGTAGCGCGACACCGACTCCGCCACGCACGCCGGCTTGTCGCCGCCCTCGCGCTCGACCGTCACGACCGCCGTCACCTGCACGCCGCCGCCCGCGTCCGTGACCTCCTTGAGCACCGCCGTGGCCCGCACCCGCGAGCCGACCGGCACGGGGGAGGGGAAGCGGACCTTGTTGGAGCCGTAGTTGATGCCCATCTTCATGCCCTCGACCCGCATGATCTGCGGGACCAGGGCGGGCAGCAGCGACAGGGTCAGATAGCCGTGCGCGATGGTCGTGCCGAAGGGGCCGGCCGCCGCTTTCTCCGGGTCCACGTGAATCCACTGGTGGTCGCCGGTCGCCTCGGCGAACAGGTCGATCCGCTTCTGGTCGACCTCCAGCCACTCGCTGTGCCCCAGCTGCTCGCCGACCCCGGCGCGCAGCTCCTCGGCGGACGTGAAGACCCTCGGCTCTGCCATGTCCCGGCCCCTGCCTCTCGTACGGCTGACATGCGCGTACCCACAACGTTTCTAAGCGCTTGCTCAGCATGCTGGGGACTCCCTGTTCTGTCAACGGAGGCCCGGTAGGGTTCGGGGAGTGCCGCAGATACCAGAGAAGATCCACGAACTCACGGTCGGCCAGCTGTCCGCACGCAGCGGCGCCGCCGTGTCGGCCCTCCACTTCTACGAGTCCAAGGGCCTGATCACGAGCCGCAGGACCTCGGGCAACCAGCGGCGCTACGGCCGTGACGCGCTGCGCCGCGTCGCCTTCGTGCGCGCCGCCCAGCGCGTCGGCATCCCGCTCGCCACGATCCGCGACGCCCTGTCGGAACTCCCCGAGGAGCGCACGCCCACCCACGAGGACTGGGCCCGCCTCTCGCGGGCCTGGCGTTCGGAACTGGACGAGCGCATCAAGCAGCTCGGCCGCCTGCGCGACCACCTCACCGACTGCATCGGCTGCGGCTGCCTGTCGCTGGAGTCCTGCGTACTGTCCAACCCGGACGACGTGTTCGGTGAGCGCATCACCGGCTCCCGGCTGTACGCGGAGCGCCGCGGGGCGCAGGAGCGCAAGGCGGAGCCCAGCGCCTGAGCCGCCCGGCCCGAGCGCCGCACCGCCGCAACGACGCCGCGCCCGGCCTACCGCAGCGCCGCGCGCACCAGCTCGGCACTGGACGGCGCCGGCCGGCCGTCGGGAAGCAGCAGGGTGTCCTCAAGGCCGGTCCTGGTGGCCAGGCCCAGCGCACGGGCCAGCCGCAGCACCGGCCACGCGCCGCCGTCCTCACCGTGCAGCAGCACGGACATGCCCCGCGCGTCGCCCAGTTCGGCCAGCAGGGCCCGGGCCGAGGTCTCGGCCGTGGCCGGATCGGTGTCCGTCACCTCGGCGAGCACCCGCAGCACCCGGGGTGCGAGCGGCGAGGCGAGGAAGCGGCGTACGCCGTCGGTGCCCGACCAGAGGCCGGCCTCCACGCCGACACCGCGCTCCACGAGGGCCGCGGCCACCTCTTCGGCGCCCGGCTCGTGCCAGTTCACGGACGCGTGGTCCGGCAGCACCGTCCAGGCGCGCACCTGCTCGGCCCGTCGCCGCGGATCGGGCTCGGCCCAGGCGCCCGTGGTGACCCCGACGGGGACCGTCGCGGGGAGCGCGGCCCGTATCGCCGTCAGCGCCGCGGCCACCGCTCGCGGGGACAACGTGTCCTCGCCGCAGGGGGACTTGGGGTGCACGTGCACGTCACAGGCGCCGGCGGCCACCGCCGCGACGGCGGCCTCGGCCATCGCGCCCGGCGTCACCGGCACAGCCGCGCTCTCGCCCGCACCGCGCGGGCCGTTCAGACAGACCTGGATCCGGAACATGCTCATGGCTCCGATGGTGACAGCCGCCACTGACAACGCGGCGGCCCGCGCGGCGCCTTGCGACGGTACGGGCGACACGGGGACGCGGCGGTCGGCCGAGCGCCGGGCCCCCGCGCGCTCACGCCACCGACGCCAGCTCCCTGCGCCGTACCCTCTTCGCCTCCGCCAGGGCCTCGGGCGTCAGGACGGGCTGCGGCACGAGAATGCCGCAGCCCGTGCACACCGGCCCGTACCAGGGGTCGTGCGCCAGTCCCTGCTTCCAGACGATCCCGCTGTCCGCGCACACGGGGCAGTTGGCCCCCGGCCCGGACTCCAGCGCGGAGATCAGCCGGCGCAGTACGTCGCCGAGCGGCGCCACCGGATGAGCCGCGGGATCGTCGCACCAGGCCACTCCGCACCCGCCCCAGGTGCGGCGGTGCCAGTCGTCGAAGGAACCGGGGCGCCGCAGCCCGTCGTGCTTCTCGCGCTTGCGCCGCCGGGCGAACTCCACTTCGTAGGCGAGCCACACGGCCCGCGCCTCCTCCAGCTCCTCGAGCGCGGCCACCAGCCGCGCCGGATCGGGGGCCCTGTCCTCCGGTTCGATCAGGTGCCTCGAACACAGATGGTCCCAGGTCGCCCTGTGCCCGTAAGGGGCGAACCGTTCCAGGCATTTGCGCAGCGAGTACCGCCGCAGCGCCAGATCGCACCGCGGGTCGCGTACTTGTCTCGCAAGACTCCGGAATCCGGCCATCGCACTTGCCACCTCCGTCGCTTGTACTTCGGCGTCACAGAGTGGACGTACGGGTGCCCCGATCGGTGCCATCGAAAATCGAATGGCCGACATCAGTGGGGGATTCGGAAAAAGTGACGCATGCTCACTTTCGGGCGGCCGCGTACCGCCAGTAACGTCCGTCGCACCTGCCGCCCCCCGAGGAGCTCGCATGCGACGACGACGTACCGGTCCCGCACAGCACCGAACAGCCCTGGCAGCAGCGGTGATCGCCCTCGCCGCAGGCCTGCTGTCCCCTCTGCCGCAGGCCGCGGCCGACACCGCGCGGGCGGCCGCCCAGGACCCCGCCCCCGCGGCGGACCACTGCGGGGGCCAGTGCGACGACATCCTGCCGCCCGGTCAGAACGGCAACGCCACCCTGGCCGAAATCCTCGCGCACCGCGTCCTCGGCACCCGCCCCGCACACAGTTCCGACCAGATGTCCAAGTACGACGCCCTGGTCGCGGGCCACCAGGGCCTCACCGACGAGAAGCTGACCGACTTCTTCAACGACGCCTCCTTCGGCGTCCCCGAAGGCCGGGCGGCCTCCGTGATCCGCCCCCGGGACGACGTCACGATCACCCGCGACAAGGCGACCGGCGTCCCGCACATCAAGGGCGCCACCCGCTACGGCACCGAGTTCGGCGCCGGCTACGCGGCCGGCCAGGACCGGCTCTGGCTGATGGACCTCTTCCGGCACATCGGCCGCGGCGAACTGACCTCCTTCGCGGGCGGCGCCCTCGCCAACCAGGGCCTGGAGCAGCAGTTCTGGCCGCAGGCCCCGTACACCGAGGAGGACCTGCGGGCCCAGGTCGAGCGGATACGGACGACCAAGGGCGAGCGCGGCGAGCTGGCGATGGCCGACGCGCAGGCGTACGTCGACGGCATCAACGCGTACCGCGAGAAGGCCAAGAAGGGCCGCTACTTCCCCGGCGAGTACGTGCTCACCGGCAAGGTCGACGCGATCACCAACATCGGCGAGATCAAACCCTTCAAGGTCACCGACCTGATCGCGCTCGCCTCCGTCGTCGGCGGCCTCTTCGGCGGGGGAGGCGGCGGCGAGGTCCAGTCCGCGCTGTCGCTGCTCGCCGCGCAGCAGAAGTACGGCGTCGCCGAGGGCACCGAGGTCTGGGAGTCCTTCCGCCAGCGCAACGACCCCGAGGCCGTCCTCACCGTCAACGACGGCACCAGCTTCCCGTACGCCGGAAAGCCCGCCGACCCGCGCGGCACGGCCCTGCCCGACCGCGGCTCCGTGACCCCCGAGCAGCTCGTGTACGACCGCCAGGGCGCCGCGAAGACCGCGCGCGCCGGGCAGAAGCACCCCGTCCGGGCCCCGAAGAGGCTCAGGCCCCTCCAGGGCATGTACGACGACGGGGTCCTGCCGGGAGCCGACTTCTCCAAGAAGCGCGGGATGTCCAACGCGCTGCTCGTCTCGGGCCGGCACACCGCGAGCGGGAACCCGGTCGCCGTGTTCGGCCCCCAGACCGGCTACTTCGCCCCGCAGCTGCTCATGCTCCAGGAGCTCCAGGGCCCGGGCATCAGCGCCCGCGGCGCGTCCTTCGCCGGCGTCGGCATGTACGTGCAGCTCGGCCGGGGCCAGGACTACGCCTGGTCGGCCACCTCCGCCGGACAGGACATCACCGACACGTACGCGGTGGAGCTGTGCGAACCGGGCGGCGGCGCCCCGGACAAGACCTCGGCGCACTACCTCTTCCGGGGCGCGTGCACCCCCATGGAGAAGCTGGAGAAGCGCAACGCCTGGAAGCCGACACTGGCCGACTCCACCGCCGCCGGCTCGTACCGGATGCAGGTCTGGCGCACGAAGTACGGGACGGTCACCCACCGCGCCACCGTCGGCGGCAAGCCCGTCGCGTACACCTCCCTGCGCTCCACCTACCGGCACGAGGCCGACTCGATCATCGGCTTCCAGATGTTCAACGACCCCGGGTACGTGAAGGACGCCGCGTCCTTCCAGAAGGCGGCGCAGCACATCGACTACGCCTTCAACTGGTTCTACGCCGACGCGCGCACCGCCGCCTACTACAACAGCGGCATGAACCCGGTGCGTGCCGAGGGCGTCGACGCCTCGCTGCCGGTGAAGGCAGAGAAGGCCAACGAATGGCGGGACTTCGACCCGGCGTTCAACACCGCCGCCTACACCCCGCCCGCCGAACACCCGCAGTCCACCGGCCAGGACTACTACATCTCCTGGAACAACAAGCAGGCGAAGGACTACACGGCGGCGGGCTTCGGCAACGGTTCCGTGCACCGGGGCGACCTCCTCGACCACCGGGTCGCGAAGCTGGTCGCCGACGGCGGCGTCACCCGCGCCTCGCTGACCCGGGCCATGGCCGAGGCCGCCGTCACCGACCTGCGCGGCGAGGACGTGCTGCCCGCACTGCTCAAGGTGCTGCGTTCGAAGCCCGTCACCGATCCGGACACGGCCAGGGGCGTCCAGCAGTTGGAGTCCTGGCGCGCCGCCGGCGCCCAGCGCAAGGAGACCGCCCGGGGCTCGCGGACCTACACCCACCCCGACGCGGTGCGGATCATGGACGCCTGGTGGCCGCTGCTCGTCGAGGCCGAGTTCCGGCCCGGCCTCGGTGACGAGCTGTACGGCGAACTCACCAGGAACCTCGGCACCGACGAGTCGCCGTCGGCCGGGCACGGCCCGACCGGGGCGCACGCCGGCTCCGCCTTCCAGTACGGCTGGTGGAGTTACGTCGACAAGGACCTGCGCAAGGTTCTGGGGCAGCGGGTCGAGGGCCCGCTGGCCAAGACGTACTGCGGCGGCGGCGACCTCTCCGCCTGCCGCGACACGCTCCTCGCCACCCTGAAGCAGGCCGTCGCCAAGCCCGCCGCCGAGGTGTACCCGGGCGACGACAGCTGCGACGCCGGGGAGCAGTGGTGCGCCGACTCGATCGTGCACCGCGCGGTGGGCGGCCTCACCCACCCGGCGATGCACTGGCAGAACCGGCCGACGTACCAGATGGTCAGCGAGTTCCCGTCACACCGCTGACGCGCCGCTCGTACGCAGGAGGGCCTGATCCCGCCGGTGGGGCGGGATCAGGCCCTGCGGCAGTCCCCGGGGACGGTCGCGCTCAGCCGGTGAGCCGGCCCGCGGCCAGCACCATCCGCGCCAGCTCCGGGTGCAGGATGTCGCTGTGGGCTCCCGAAGGCGCGCCCCCGCGCCGTACGACCGCCGCCGCGTCGACGTTCACGCACCCCGCACCGGGGACGCCGTCGGTCAGCGCCCGCGCCAGCGTGAGCCCCACCGTCCCCGGCACCGCCTTGATGCCGTCGAAGCCGACCGCGCCCCACCGGCTGCCGAGCCCGGCCAGCCCGGCCGAGTCGCCGGCCAGCCGCGAAGCCAGCGGGTAGATCACCCCGAGCGCCGAGTCGTGGCGCGAGTGGCAGGCCACCACCGGCCCGTCCACCCGCCGCTGCGCCCCGCGCAGCGCCCCGCCCCGCCCCCTCGCGTGCGGCAGCCGCTCCGCGAACGCGTAGTGCGAGAAGGCCCCTTG
Source organism: Streptomyces chryseus (assembly GCF_014650755.1). Classification (GTDB taxonomy): domain Bacteria; phylum Actinomycetota; class Actinomycetes; order Streptomycetales; family Streptomycetaceae; genus Streptomyces; species Streptomyces chryseus. The sequence goes on from NZ_BMVO01000002.1 coordinate 119,522, forward strand.
GAGCAGGGTCACCGACTTCACGTTCCGTACGCCGTCGGGCAGCCCCCGCAGCGCGAAGGCGACCAGCCGCGCCCCCTGGCTGTGCCCCACCAGGTGCACCCGCACGGACGGGGACGACCGGGCGAGCTGCCCGAGCACCGGCCCGAGCCCCAGCCGGCCCACCGTGCCCGCCCGGCGCTTCATCTCGAAGTACGTCGCCTGGCGGAGCAGTTCCTTCGCCCCGTTCCAGGCCTTCTTCAGGCCGCCGCCGAGCGCCAGGCTCCGGGCCCCCGGCTCGGCGTCCGCCTCCGTGAGCGCCGCCGCGAAGCCCTGGCACACGGTGAGCGTGTCGTCGCGCAGCATCAGCGGCTCGTCCGCCGCGGGCTCCTCGCCCGGCACCGGCTCCTCGTCCGACGCCGACGCCGGCTCGGGCTGCGTGCCCCCGTCGGAGGCCCGCGCCGCCGTGCTCCCGCCCCCGCCGCCCGCGCCCCCTTCCGTCAACCGCCGTACGAGCGCCCCGAACTCCTCGAACGCCGCCGGCTCCTCGGGCCGCTGGGTGAGCAGTTCGCCCAGCCGCTCCACGATCCCCTCACAGCCGGGGAACGCCCCCACCAGCGCCTCCCGGGTCTGCTGGTCGAGGCCGGGCTCCGTGGGGGCGGCGGCGAGGCTCCGGCCGAAGTCCGGTACCGGCTCGTCCGCGAACCGCATCGACGGCCACACGACGCCCGCGTAGCCGAGCCGCACGCCGGTGGAGTCCGCGAGCAGGCCGGGGAAGGGGGCGTAGAAGCGCTCGTACATCCGGGTCGCGACCGAGCGTCTGCTGTTCCAGCCGTGCGCGAACATCACCAGGTCGGTGACTTCGAGCCGCGCCAGCCGGTCGCGCTGACGTTCGTTCACCTCACCCCGCGCGTCGAAGGTGATCTCCTGGTACGGCTCCGCAACCGCATCCGTCATGGCGCACCCCTCGGGTCCGAACGGCCTGCTCACGCCCCAGCATCCCGCCGGACCGCACCACTGGCCATACACCACGTCGGACGAGCCCTCACCGGTACAGCAGGTACTCCCGGCGTACGGACCTGAACGCCGCCAGGTCGGCCCGCCAGGCGTCCACCACCTCGTCCGTCCCCGCCCCGGCGTCGATCATCGTCCGTACGCGCGTGTTGCCCGTCAGCTTGTCGATCCAGTGGTCGGCCCGCCACGCGAAGCCGCTCCAGCTCCGCTTCGCCGTGATGAGCAGCGCGATGCCGGTGCGGACCGGGTCGTACGCCTCCCGGTCGTGGACGTGCACCTGTACGCCGCCGATGGTCTTCCCCTGGAACTTGGAGAACGTCGGCGCGAAGTACGCCTCACGGAAGTGCACCCCCGCCAGCCCGGCCGCGTTCGCGGTCTCGGCCCACCGGCGGTCGACGCCCTCCGCGCCCAGCAGTTCGAACGGCCGGGTCGTGCCCCGCCCCTCCGACAGGTTGGTGCCCTCGAAGAGGCAGGTGCCGGAGTACACCAGCGCGGTGTCGGGCGTCGGCATGTTGGGGCTCGGCGGCACCCACGGCAGCCCGGTCGTGTCGAAGAAGTCGCCACGCCGCCAGCCCGACATCCGCACCGTCTCCAGCTCCACCGGCCGCGTCAGGAACTCGCCGTTGAACAGCCGCGCCAGCTCGCACACCGTCATCCCGTGCGCCTGCGCGATCGGCTCGCGCCCCACGAACGTCGCGAAGGCCTTGTCCAGGACCGGCCCGAGGGCCGCCCGCCCCGTCACCGGGTTCGGCCGGTCGAGGACCACGAACCGCTTGCCCGCCAGCACGGCGGCGGCCATGCAGTCGTACAGCGTCCAGATGTACGTGTAGAAGCGCGCGCCCGCGTCCTGGATGTCGAACACCACCGTGTCCACGCCCGACGCAGTGAAGATGTCGGCGAGCGGCTGCCCGCTCTTCAGATACGTGTCGTACACCGGCAGCCCCGTCGCCGGATCGTCGTAGCGCCCCTGGGAGCCGCCCGCCTGCGCGGTGCCCCGGAAGCCGTGCTCGGGCCCGAAGACGGCGGTGAGGTTCACCCGGTCGTCGGCGTGCATGACGTCCACGATGTGCCGTACGTCGGAGGTGACGCCCGTCGGGTTGGTGACGACGCCGGCCTTCTGGCCGGCGAGCGCGGCGTACCCGTCGGCGGCCAGCCGGTCGAAGCCGGTGCGCACCCGGAACCGCCCGGGACGCCCGGCGGCGGCCGCGCTCCCCGCGGCGCCGAGGGATCCGGCGGCCCCGGCCGCTCCCGCCGCCCCCGTGGCGGCCAGCAACCCGCGTCTGGACAGGTTCATCCCAGTACCTCCGTGATCGGCGCCGTCTGTCATGGCCACGCACGCTAGCGCGCGTGGCGGCCGCGGGGAACGAGCCGCGCAAGGCGGGTCGGCGGTGTTCCACCCCTTCCGCAGCTCCATACCGACCGGTTAGTCTGCCGAGGTCGGCGGCACGATCGGCAGGCAGGATCGGCAGGAGAGGCGGGCCTCAAGGATGAGCCAGTTCCAGGACGCGGGAGTCGTCGTCACCGGCGCGGGAGGCGGCATAGGAGCCGCCCTCGCCCGCAGATTCGCGGCAGAGGGAGCGCGTGTCGTCGTCAACGACCTCGACGCGAGCAGGATCAAGGCGATCGCCGACGAGACCGGCGCGACCGCCGTCGCCGGCGACGCCTCCGCGATCGTCGAGGAGGCCCGCGAGGCGCTCGGCGGCCGGGTCGACGTGTACTGCGCCAACGCCGGCCTCGCCTCGCCCGGCGACGCCTTCGCCGACGAGGCGGTCTGGGCCGCGGCCTGGGACGTCAACGTGATGGCCCACGTCAGGGCGGCCAGGGCGCTGCTGCCCGACTGGCTGGAGCGCGGCAGCGGCCGGTTCGTCTCGACCGTCTCGGCGGCCGGCCTGCTCACCATGGTCGGCGCGGCGCCGTACAGCGTCAGCAAGCACGGCGCGCTGGCCTTCGCGGAGTGGCTCTCGCTGACGTACCGCCACCGGGGGGTCAAGGTGCACGCGATCTGCCCGCAGGGGGTGCGCACCGACATGCTGACCGCCGCGGGCTCGGCCGGCGAACTGGTCCTCGCGCCCACCGCCATCGAGCCGCAGGACGTCGCGGACGCGCTCTTCGACGGCATGGCGGCGGACCGCTTCCTGATCCTTCCGCACCCCGAGGTGGCCGGCTACTACCAGGCGCGCGCCGGGAACCCCGACCGCTGGCTGGCCGGCATGAACCACCTGCAGCAGAAGTGGGAGGAGGCGGGCCGATGAGCGAGACGACCAAGGAATCCCCCACCGGACAGGTGTACGCCGCCAAGCCCTGGCTGGCCCAGCTCACCGACGCCCAGCGGGCTCCCGTCGACCCGCCCGCCACCCTGCTGCACGCCTTCCGCGACGCGGTGGCCCGGGCGCCGGAACACCCCGCCCTCGCCTACTTCGACGGCCGCCTCACCTACCGCGAGACCGACGCGCTGTCGGACTCCGTCGCGGGCCACCTGGCCGCGAAGGGCCTGCGGCACGGCGACCGGGTCGCCGTCATGCTCCAGAACAGCCCGCACTTCGTGATCGCCCTGCTCGGCGCCTGGAAGGCCGGGGCCGTCGTCGTACCGCTCAACCCGATGTACAAGTCGGCCGAGGTCGGCCACGCGCTCGGCGACGCCGAGGCGAGCGCGCTGGTCTGCTCCGACCGGGCGTGGGAGGCGTACCTGCGCGACACCGCCGCCGCCTCGCCCGTACGGATCGCCCTCACCGCCTGTGAACTCGACCTCCAGACCCGGAACGACACCCGCGTGCTGAACTTCGAGCGGGCGGCCCCCGCCTCCGACGCGGACGACCTGGTGGCCGTCGCCCGCCAGGGGCTCGCGGCCCCGGCGGACCGGGAGCTCACCGCCACCGACGTGGCGCTGATCAGCTACACCTCGGGCACCAGCGGCACGCCCAAGGGCGCCATGAACCTGCACGGCGGGATCATGCACAACGCCGAGCGCCAGCGCACCGGCCACCCGATAGCCGAGGGCTCGACGTACTTCGCCCTGGCGCCCCTCTTCCACATCACCGGCATGGTGTGCGAGCTCGCCGCCTGCGTCGCCAACGCCGGCACGCTGGCCCTCGCGTACCGCTTCCACCCGGGCGTCGTCCTCGACGCGTTCACCGAGCACCGCCCCGCCTACACCGTCGGCCCGTCCACGGCCTTCATGGCGCTCGCCGCCACTCCCGGCGTCACCCGGGACCACTTCGCGTCCTTCGAGGTCATCTCGTCGGGCGGCGCGCCGGTGCCGCCGGCGCTGGTCGAGAAGTTCCGGGCCGGCTTCGGTCCGTACATCCGCAACGGCTACGGCCTCACCGAGTGCACCGCGCCCTGCGCGTCCGTGCCGCCCGAGAAGGAGGCCCCGGTCGACCCGGCCTCGGGAACGCTCTCCGTGGGCGTGCCGGGCCCGGACACGGTCGTGCGCATCGTCGACGAGACGGGCGCGGACGTGCCCTTCGGCGAGCAGGGCGAGATCGCCGTCAGCGGCCCGCAGGTCGTGCCCGGCTACTGGCGCCGCCCGGAGGCGAGTGCCGAGGCGTTCCCCGGCGGGGAACTGCGCACCGGGGACATCGGCTTCATGGACGAGGGCGGCTGGCTGTACGTCGTCGACCGCAAGAAGGACATGATCAACGCGTCGGGCTTCAAGGTCTGGCCGCGCGAGGTCGAGGACGTCCTCTACACCCACCCGGCGGTGCGCGAGGCGGCCGTCGTCGGCATCCCCGACGCGTACCGGGGGGAGAGCGTCAAGGCGTACGTCAGCCTGCGCCCCGGGGCCGAGGTGGCGCCGGCGGACCTGTCGGCGTACTGCGAGGAGCGGCTGGCCGCGTACAAGTACCCGCGCGAAGTGCAGATCCTGCCCGAACTTCCCAAGACGACGAGTGGGAAGATCCTCAGGCGGGAACTGCGTTCCCGTTCCTGAACCCCCAACCGGTTGTTTCGACGAAAGGCAGGTGGCGGCCATGGCCAGGACGACGGACGGAAGCGGCATTCCCGTCCCCCAGAGGCTGCTGGCCGCCGCCACCCGCCTGTTCGCCGAGCGCGGCTACGACCGCACGTCGGTGCAGGAGATCGTCGAGGCGGCGGGCGTCACCAAGGGCGCGCTCTACCACTACTTCGGTTCCAAGGACGACCTGCTGCACGAGGTGTACGCCCGGGTCCTGCGGCTCCAGCAGGAGCGGCTCGACGCGTTCGCCGACGCGGACGCGCCGGTGGAGCGGCGGCTGCGGGACGCGGCGGCGGACGTGGTGGTGACCACCATCGACAACCTCGACGACGCGTCGATCTTCTTCCGGTCCATGCACCACCTGAGCCCGGAGAAGGACAAGCAGGTACGGGCCGAGCGGCGGCGCTACCACGAGCGGTTCCGGGCGCTGGTGGAGGAGGGGCAGCGGGAGGGCGTGTTCTCGACCGCGACCCCGGCCGATCTGGTGGTGGACTACCACTTCGGGTCGGTCCACCACCTGTCGACCTGGTACCGCCCCGACGGCCCGCTCACGCCCCAGCAGGTGGCGGACCACCTGGCGGACCTGCTGCTGCGGGCGCTGCGGCCGTAGGCGGTGGCGCGGGGCGAGCCCGCCCGGCGGCGATCTCCAGCCCCTCCGGCGAGGACCCGGGCCCGGGGCGGCGCCCCGTTCGGTAAGGGGCGGGGTGGGGACAGGCCCGCCCGTCGGCGCACCGCACCCCCCGCCCACCCCGGCCCGCGCTACACGTACCGCCCCAGCTCCCGCCGCGCCAGCGACCGCTGGTGGACCTCGTCCGGGCCGTCCGCCAGCTTCAGCGTCCGCGCCCCCGCCCACAGCTCCGCCAGCGGGAAGTCCTGGCTGACGCCGCCCGCGCCGTGCAGCTGCACCGCCTTGTCGAGGATGTCGACGACCGCACGCGGTGTTGCGATCTTGATGGCCTGGATCTCCGTGTGCGCCCCGCGATTGCCCACCGTGTCCATCAGCCACGCCGTCTTCAGCACGAGCAGCCGCAACTGCTCGACCGCCACCCGCGCGTCCGCGATCCAGGTGTGCACCACGCCCTGCTGGGCGAGGGACTTGCCGAAGGCCGTACGCCCGACCGCCCGCCGGCACATCAGCTCGATCGCCCGCTCCGCCATGCCGATCAGCCGCATGCAGTGGTGGATCCGGCCCGGTCCGAGCCGTGCCTGGGCGATGGCGAAACCGCCGCCCTCCTCGCCGACCAGGGCCGACGCCGGCACCCGCGCCCCGTGGAAGACGACCTCCGCGTGCCCGCCGTGGGAGTGGTCCTCGTACCCGTACACCTGCATCGCGCGCCGGATCTCGACCCCCGGCGTGTCCCGCGGCACCAGGATCATCGACTGCTGGCGGCGGACGTCCGCGCCGTCCGGGTCGGTCTTGCCCATGACGATGAAGATCTTGCAGTCGGGGTTCATCGCCCCGGAGATGTACCACTTGCGCCCGGTGACGACGTACTCGCTCCCGTCGGCGGACCGCTCGATCCGGGTCTCGATGTTCGTCGCGTCCGACGAGGCCACCTCCGGCTCGGTCATCGCGAAGGCGGACCGGATCTCACCCCTCAGCAGCGGCTCCAGCCACTGCTTCTTCTGCTCGTCCGACGCGAACTGCGCCAGCAGCTCCATGTTCCCGGTGTCCGGCGCCGCGCAGTTCAGCGCGGTGGGCGCGAGCTGCGGGCTGCGGCCGGTGATCTCGGCGAGCGGCGCGTACTGGAGGTTGGTGAGCCCGGCGCCGTACTCCGCGTCCGGCAGGAAGAGGTTCCACAGGCCCTGCCTGCGGGCCTCCGCCTTGAGGTCCTCCACGACCTGCGGGGTGTCCCACGGCGAGGCGAGCCGCTCGCGCTGCTCGTGCGCGACGGCCTCGGCCGGATACACGAACTCGTCCATGAACGCGAGGAGTTTGGCGCGGAGCTCTTCGGTCCGTGCGTCGTATGCGAAATCCATGGCGGGGTCTCAGCCTTCCTGAAGGGTGGTCAGGCCGTGCTCGATGAACACGGGCACGAGGTCGCCGATCCGGTCGAAGCCGGCGCCGACGGTCTGCCCGAGCGTGTAGCGGTAGTGGATGCCTTCGAGGATCACGGCGAGCTTGAACCAGGCGAACGCCGTGTACCAGGCGATGGCGGAGGTGTCCCGGCCGGACCCGGCGGCGTACCGCTCGACGATCTCGCGGGCCGACGGATGGCCCGGCGCGCCGGCCGTCGTGGAGACCGGGGAGTCGGGCAGCCCCAGCTCGGAGCTGTACATGACCAGCAGCCCGAGGTCGGTGAGCGGGTCGCCCAGCGTCGACATCTCCCAGTCGAGGATCGCCCGGATCCGGTCGCCCTCCCCGCCGATCAGGACGTTGTCGAGCCGGTAGTCGCCGTGTACGACCGTCGGCCTCGGGGAGTCGGGCAGGGAGCGTCCGAGCGCGGCGTGCAGTTCGTCGATGCCCGCCAGCTCACGGTCGCGGGAGGCGTCGAGCTGCTTGCCCCAGCGGCGCAACTGCCGGTCCAGGAAGCCCTCGGGGCGGCCGAAGTCGCCCAGGCCGACCGCCTCGGGGTCCACGGCGTGCAGGGTCACCAAGGTGTCGACCAGGCCGAACACGGCCGCGCGGGTGCGCTCGGCGCCGAGCGCGGCCAGCTCGTCGGCCGTACGGTACGGGACGCCCTCCACGAACTCCATGACGTAGAACGGCGATCCGACCACCGACTCGTCCTCGCACAGCAGCAGTGGCCCGGGCACCGGTACGTCGGTCGGGTGCAGCGCGCTGATCACCCTGAACTCGCGCTTCATGTCGTGCGCGGTCGCCAGCACGTGGCCGAGCGGCGGCCGCCGCACCACCCACCGGGACGTGCCGTCCGTGACGGCGTACGTCAGGTTCGAGCGGCCGCCCTCGATGAGCCGGACGCTGAGCGGCCCGCTCACCAGCCCCGGCCGCGCGCGGTCGAGATGGGCGCGCAACCGCTCGGGATCGAGACCTGGCGGGTGAACAGCACTCATGGGGGCACCTCCGAGGGCGGACAGGACGTCGCGTCTCATCATGCCGACCAGTCGGTATGCCGTCCAGTGGGCCGACGTGACCCGAGACGTGGATCACGCGTGGCAGGCGACCGGTTTCCCGCCGTTCATGACCGCCATGTCGCCGAAGACGAGCAGCGGGTCGAGCGGCGAGCCCTCCGGGGCGCCGTCCAGTTCGGCGTACGCGCGGTGCAGGTTGGCGACGAGCCGCTCGCTCTCGCGCAGGCCGCCGAAGGGCCCGGGGCCGGCCTCCCGGGCGGTCTCCAGGGGCGTACGGCCCTGGGCGTGCCCGGCCTCGGCGACCTCGGCGACGTACCGCAGGTAGCTTTCGGTCGCGTCGTACGCCGACGGGTCGGTGACCGGGCCGTGGCCGGGCACGACGGTGTCGGCGCCGAGCGAGCGGAGCAGGCCGAGGGCGCGCAGGGACCCGCTCAGCGATCCCATGGGGAGGAACGGGGTGCCGCCCTGGAAGACCAGGTCGCCGGTGAAGACGACGCCGTACTCCGGCAGGTGGACGATCGAGTCGCCGGTGGTGTGCGCGACGCCCGGGTGGATCAGCCGCACCTCGGTCCCGCCCGCGTGCAGGGTCAGCCGCTCGCTGTACGTGAGGGTGGGGGCGGTGACGGTGATGTCGCCGAAGTCGTTGTCCGGCCACACGAGGTGCAGCTGGAGCCCGGCGGCGAGCACTTCGGCCCGGCAGGTGTCGTGCCCGACGATCGTGGCCCCGGGCACGAAGACGCTGTTGCCGTAGGTGTGGTCGCCGTGGTGGTGGGTGTTGACGACGGTGCGGGGGAGCGGCGCGCCCGTCGTCAGGAGCGCTTCGCGCAGGGCGTGCGCGCGGCGCTCGGTGGCCGCGGTGTCGACGAGGAGGGTCGAGGCGCCGTCGCTGACGAACCCGGCGTTGTTCAGGCACCATCCGCCGTCCGGCTGGATGTACGCGTGCACGGCGGGCGCGAGCTGGACGAGGTACGGGTCCGTGGCGGGCACTGGGTTCCCCCGGGTCGGTGTCGGGTCGTTCGGGGTTCGAACCGGTCGGGACGAGCCTGCCAGTCGGCGCCCGCCCGGGGGAAGGGAGGCCGGGTACCGGAACCTTTCCTCAGTGGTCGTCCCAGTGGCCGTCGTGAGCGGCGTGGCGGTGGCCGTCGTGGACGTAGTCGAGGTGGTCGCCGTGCCGGACGGCGGTGTGGCCGCAGTCCTGCCCGTGCGCGTGGGCGTGAGCGCCGTGCGCGCGGTGGTCCGCGGACTCGCACTCGTCCCAGTGTCCGGAGTGCTCCCGGTGCAGGTGCCCGTCGTGCGCGTAGTCGGTGTGGTCACCGTGCGGCACGGCGGTGTGCCCGCAGGCCGGCCCGTGCGCGTGCTCATGGGTGGCGTGCTCCTGGTGCAGGGCGCTCATGTACGTTCACCTCTGGTGCGATTCCGGATGATCTGCGGTACTTCCAAGCTAGCCCTGGGGGACCGCTCCGGTCGTCGGCCCCGCCCACGGCGCGTCCGTCCCGTGTTCCACCGGCCGCCGGTACCCACCCGTCGCCCGGCGCGCCCGGGTCACACGACGATCGCCACGGCGAAGGCGGCGAGGGCGATCGTGCAGAGCGTCGCGGTGAGCGCGGCCCGGGCCGGCATCGGCGCGGGCCGGGGGGCGCTGCCGAGGGTCCGGATGCGGTGGTGGGCGACCCGCAGGAAGCCGAGCCAGACGAGCAGGCAGAGCGCCGCGGCGATCAGCCCGGCCGGGCCGATCTCGTCGTGGACCGCCTGCTTCGCCGCCAGTACCGCCACCACCGTGCAGGCCAGCGTGGTCCTGCGCCAGGCCAGCCGGGTCCGCTCCGGCTGCAGGCCGGGGTCCCGTTCCCGGACGGCCGCGGCCGGGCCGGTCAACTGCCGCCCTCCCAGCCGAAGAGGACGACCACCACCATGACGACGGCGACGACCGCGACCACGACAGAGAGCACCGTCGGGAAACGGGTCACGGGCAGGTCCTCGCCGCGCCGCATGGCCCGCTCGCAGCGCACCCAGTGGTTGACCGCCCGCAGCGCGCACAGCACACCTGCCGCCAGCAGCCCGAGCGCCATCCCGGCGCGCACGCCCCACGCCAGTCCGGGCAGGAACTGGTCGACCGCGAAGCCGCCGCCGATGAGCGCCAGCGCCGTACGGATCCACGCCAGGAACGTGCGCTCGTTGGCCAGCGAGAAGCGGTAGTCGGGGGTCTCGCCCTCTTCCCGGACGCGCTGCGGCGCGAACCAGAGCCGCAGCCCCCGTACAAACTCGGTCACCCGCCGCACCCTACCGGCCCGGTTGTCAGTGGCCGCCCCTACGCTGCGGCGCATGGACGACGTGGTGCGCTTCCCCCTGTACGAGACGCGGTACGAGCTGGTCGGGGCCGAGGAACTGGCCGAGGACCCGGCGTTCTGGCTCGCGCACCTGTGGAGGACCGCGGGGGAGCCGCAGGAGACGGCCGAGCGCTTCGGCACGGACACGGCGGACCTCGACGCCGTGCTGGACCGGCTCAGCGACGAGGCACGGCCGTGGCCGGTCCTGCGGGTCCCCTTCGCCGGCGGGCACACCGCGGTCGTCGTCTACCGGAACTTCCCCGACGAGAGCGGCATCGACTTCTTCGTCCACCACCCCGACTGGGGGCGGACCGGCCACCTCGGACATTTCGACGGCCACGACGCGGGCCCCGGCCTCACCTGGGCGGAGCTGACGGCGATCGCCGCCTCCCCGGCGGACGGACGCGAGGGCCTCGACGACCCGTCGCGGCGCCTGCTGCTCCTGCTCCCGATGCTCGGTGACGCCGACACGCCCGACGACGCGGCGGCCGTCGTCGAGCGGGCCCTGACCGAATGCGGCATACCGGCCGACCGGGCCGCCGAGACCGCCGTACACCTGCTGGACACGAGCTTCTTCGGCGACGGCGCCCACTGGTACGTCACGGACGTCAGCCCGCTCGCCGTCTGCGACGAGCCGCACAGCCCCCGCAGGGTCCCGCTCGCGCGGGGCGTCACCGACGCGCAGGCGCGGGCCCTCGCCGACGCCCTGGCGGGGCGAGCCGCCGGGGCGTGATCAGAGCCTTGGCGGTGCGAGTGCTGGGGGCGTGATCAGGCCGGCCCTGGACCCCCCGGGCGCTCGAACGCGCGCAGCCGCTCCCAGGCCGCCAGGCCGTCCGGCACCCACTGCCACGCGCCGTCGGCGAGCCGGTGCTCCAGCTCGGCGGCGGTCAGGAAGGCGTGCCAGGCGACCTCCTCCGGCTGCGGGCTCACCGGCGGCTCGCAGCGCACCTCGTAGACGTACGACCACCAGGTCTGCGCCCCGTCCGGGCTCGCGTACAGGAACTTGAACAGGGGGACGGGCGAGGGCAGCCCGGACACGCCCAGCTCCTCCTGCGCCTCCCGCAGCGCGGCCTCGTCGTACGACTCGCCGGCCCCCACGACCCCGCCGACGAACATGTCGTACAGCGAGGGGAAGACCAGCTTCACCGGCGTCCGGCGGTGCACGAAGTACCGGCCTTCGCCGTCCCGCGCCAGGACGAAGACGCAGCGGTGGCGCAGGCCCCGTGCGTACACCTCGCCGCGCGGGGCCTGCCCGACCACCTCGTCGTTGTCGTCGACGACGTCCAGGATCTCGTCCGCGGGAGTCATGCGGACCATCCAACCCGATGGCGCCCGGCGGTTGACGCCCCGCCCGCCGCTGCCGAAGATCTGACGCACGGGTAACTTCTCGCCCCACCCGCCACCGGCAAGGACGGAAACCATGGCGTACGACGCTGACGTGATCGTGATCGGGGCGGGCCTCGCGGGCCTCGCGGCCACCGCCGAACTCGTCGACGCGGGCCGCAAGGTGATCCTGCTCGACCAGGAACCCGAGCAGTCCGTCGGCGGTCAGGCCCACTGGTCCTTCGGCGGGCTCTTCTTCGTCGACTCGCCCGAACAGCGCCGCATGCGTATCAAGGACAGCCACGAGCTCGCCCTCCAGGACTGGTACGGCACGGCGGGCTTCGACCGAGCCGAGGACCACTGGCCGCGCAAGTGGGCCGAGGCGTACGTCGACTTCGCGGCCGGGGAGAAGCGGGCGTGGCTGCACGGGCAGGGCGTGCGCTTCTTCCCAGTCGTCGGATGGGCCGAGCGCGGCGGCTACGACGCCACCGGGCACGGCAACTCCGTACCCCGCTTCCACATCACCTGGGGCACCGGCCCCGGCCTCGTCGCCCCGTTCGAGCGCCGGGTGCGCGAGGGCGTGGCGCGCGGTCTGGTCCAGCTGAGATTCCGCCACCGGGTCACCGGGCTCGACCGGAGCGCCGGCTCCGTGGACACCGTCACCGGCGAGATCCTTCAGCCCTCGGCCGTCGAGCGCGGGGCCGCCAGCAGCCGGGAGGTGGCCGGGACGTTCGAGTACCGGGCCCAGGCGGTGATCGTCACCTCGGGCGGCATCGGCGGCAACCACGCCCTCGTACGCGCCAACTGGCCCGAGCGGCTCGGCACCCCGCCCGCCTCGATGCTCTCCGGCGTGCCCGCGCACGTCGACGGCCTGATGCTCGGTGTCACGGAGGCGGCGGGCGGCCGCATGATCAACCGCGACCGGATGTGGCACTACACCGAGGGCATCCAGAACTGGAACCCGGTCTGGGCCAAGCACGGCATCCGTATCCTGCCCGGCCCCTCGTCGCTGTGGTTCGACGCGCGCGGCAAACGCCTGCCGGTGCCGCTCTTCCCCGGCTTCGACACGCTGGGCACGCTCGACCACATCATGCGGACGGGGTACGACTACACCTGGTTCGTCCTCGACCAGAAGATCATCGGCAAGGAGTTCGCGCTGTCGGGTTCCGAGCAGAACCCGGACCTCACCGGCAAGTCCGTCCGTGGCGTGCTGGGCCGCGCGCGGGCCGATGTCCCCGGCCCGGTCCGGGCGTTCATGGACAAGGGCGCGGACTTCGTCGTCGAGAAGGACCTGGCGTCACTGGTGCGCGGCATGAACGCGCTCACCGAGGAGCCCTTGATCGACGAGGCGGAGCTGCGCCGGGAGATCACCGCGCGGGACCGGGAGATCACCAACACCTTCACCAAGGACCTCCAGGTCATGGCGATCCGCGGCGCCCGCAACTACCTGGGCGACAAACTGATCCGCACGGCCGCGCCGCACCGCCTCCTCGACCCCCAGGCGGGCCCGCTCATCGCCGTACGCCTGCACATCCTCACCCGCAAGTCGCTCGGCGGCCTGGAGACCGACCTGTCGTCGCGCGTGCTCACGGAGGGCGGCGACGCGCTGCCGGGTGTGTACGCCGCCGGGGAGGCGGCGGGGTTCGGGGGAGGGGGCGTCCACGGGTACCGCTCCCTGGAGGGCACGTTCCTCGGCGGCTGCCTCTTCTCCGGCCGCACGGCGGGCCGCGCCGCCGCGCGCGCGGTGGCGTAGGACCCTCAGCTCCGCAGGCGCTCCACGACCCGGAAGCGCTCCGCGACGATCATGGTCGTGTCGTCGACGGTGAACTCCGGGTCGCCCAGCGCCTCGCGCATCTCCTCGCTGTGCCAGAACCTCTCGTGCCCCGCGCGCCACTCGGCCACCGAGGTGTGGCCCTCGCCCTCGTCCAGCGCGTGGCGCAGGTCCACTTCGCCGAGCGCCAGGACCCGTACCCCGGTGAGCTCGATCACCGCCACCTCGCGGCCGTCCGAGTCGATCACCACCGACCGCTCGCCGACCGGTGGCAGCTCTTCCTGCTCGGCCTCGTACTCGGCGAGCAGCCCGGTGGTCGAGACCTTCTCGCCCGACAGCACGGCGGCCACCAGCCGGTCCCGCAGCGGCCCGGGGAAGGCCAGGAGGTACGGCGGAAGCGAAGAGTGTGCAGACATGCGGCCAGCCTAGGCCCCGTGCGGCGGGGCGGGCGGACGGCCGTCCGGGGCCGCCGGACGGGCGGGCGGACGGGGCCAGGTCCGGCGGGCCGGGCGGGTCGGTGCAGGTGGGTGCCCGTTCAACTACCGGATGTCGGCCGAAAGTTGGTTTAGACCGCCCTTGACGTGGAGTGCCCCCTACCGCTTTGCTGTGCGTGATCAAACGCTCGCACACTGCGCCGTGGAGGACCCGCGGATGCCCCCACCTCCGCCACCCCTCGGCCGCTCGCGCCGCCGCAGCGACCCGACGTTCGACGCCGCCCTCGACGACGCCGAACTCGTCACCGTACGCGGGCAGCTGTCCCAGGGGCGCTGGACCAGGGCGCGCTCCCTGCTCGCCGCGACCGGCGACGACTGGGACCGCCGCGGCCACCGTCTCGTCGTACTCGCCCAGGCCAACGGCGCCGCCGCCTGGGCCGGCGACTGGCTGCTAGCCGAGCCCGAGAGCGCCGACGCCGTCACCCTCATCGCCTGCGCCGCCGTCCTCGGCGCGCTGCGCGGCAAGGACTCCGAGGGCCGCGCCCGCGAAGCCTGCCGCCGCGCCGCAGACCGCTCGCCGGCCGACCCGACGCCGTGGCTCGGCCTGCTGCTCCTGGCCCGTTCGCTGGGCACGGAGGAGGAGGTCGGCCAGCTCTTCGACCAGGTGCGGCTGCGCCACCCCGAGCACCACCACGCCCACCACCTGATGGCCGCCCGCCTCGCCGAACGCCGCCCGGACATAGGCAACGACCCGCTCCACGAGGTGTACGACTTCGCCGCCTGGGCCGCCGAGCAGGCGCCCGCCGACTCCCCGCTCGCCGTACTCCCCGTGGTGGCGCACGCCGAGCGCTACCGCGCCCTCGCCCTCGCGGGCCAGGAACCGATGGACCCGGCGGCCTCCGCGCACTGGTCGGGCCGGCGCGCCCGCCAGGTGATGAAGGCGGCGTTCGACTGGTGGCTGGAGTGGGAGCACGAGGGCCACCCGCGCCGGCACATCGACCTCAACTACCTGGCCCACGCGAAGCTCTGCGAGGGCAGGCCCGCCGAGGCCGCCGCCCTCCTCAACCGCATCGGCCCCCACGCCACCGAAGCCCCGTGGTCGTACCCCGACCGCGACCCGCACAAGGCCTTCCGCGCCGCGCGCAGCGCCGCGCTCGGGATCGCATGACCCAGCACGTCCAGGCCAAGGCCAACGCCACCTCACCGAAGCGAAGGGACCAGCCCGCCATGTCGACGGGAAGTTCGAGCACGAGCGAGAGAAGCAGACAAGCCGCGGACAGCGGCGAGATCCGTACGTACAAGGGGCAGGAGCGCGCCCTGCGCGCCGGCCGTCTCGGCACGACCGGGCTCCTGCTGTCCGTACTGGCCGCGAGCGCCCCGCTCATGGTCGTCGCAGGTGTCATGCCCACTACATACGGCGTGATGGGGATCGTCGGCCAGCCCCTGCTCTTCGTCATCCTCGGCGTGGTCCTGATGCTGTTCAGCGTCGGATACGCCGAGATGAGCCGCCACGTCCACAACGCCGGCGCCTTCTACGCGTATATAGCCCGCGGCCTCGGCCCGACCGCCGGCGCCGGAGCGTCCCTGGTCGCCCTCGTCGCGTACAGCGCCATGCAGGTCGGCATCTACGGCATCCTCGGCTTCGAGATCTCCGGGATCTTCGCCGCCTACCTCGACATCACCCTCGCCTGGTGGATCCCCGCCCTCGTCGCCGTGCTGGTCGTCGGCGCGCTCGGCTGGCTCAAGATCGACCTCAACGCCAAGGTGCTCGGCGTCCTGCTCGTCGTCGAGTGCGCGCTCGTCGTGATCTTCGACGTGGCGGCCATCGTCGAGCCGGCGAAGGAGGGCCTGTCCCTCCAGGCGTTCAACCCCGAAACCCTCACCGGCGCCGGACTCGGCACCGCGCTCTGCTTCTGCATCGCCGCCTTCGTCGGCTTCGAGCAGGCCCCGGTGTACGCCGAGGAGACCAGCCGCCCGCAGATCGTCGTCTCGCGCGTGATGTTCCTCGCCGTCGGTTACGCCGCGCTCTTTTTGGCCCTCAGCGCCTGGGCGCTCAGCGTCGCCGCCGGACCCGGGCAGATCGTCGAGGTGGCGGGGGAGCAGGGGCCCGGACTCCTCTTCGCGCTCACCGAGAGCCGGCTCGGCTCCACCTTCACCGACGTCCTCCACATCCTCTTCGTCACCGGCATGTTCGCCGCGCTGCTCAGCTTCCACAACGTCGTCGCGCGGTACGCGTTCGCCATGGGCCGCGAGGGCCTACTGCCGGCCTCCTTCGGCCGTACGAACAAGACGAGCGGCGCCCCCGCCGCCGGTTCGCTGCTCCAGTCCGGCCTCTCCCTCGCCGTCGTCCTCGCCTTCGCGGTCAGCGACGACAAGCCGGCCGGCGACCCGACCGTGCCCGTGCTGCACCTGTTCACCTGGATGGGCAACGTCGGCGCGCTCGGCGTCATCCTGCTGATGGCCGCCGCCTCCGTCGCCGTCATCGCCTTCTTCGTACGCCGGGGAGCCGGCCGGGCGCAGGCCGGACGCCTGGTGGCCTCGGGCATCGCCGCGGTGGCCCTGCTGGTCATCGCCTTCTACACGGTGCGGGACTTCGACGTGCTCGTGGGCGCGGGTCCCGGCTCGGCGCTCAGCTGGATCCTGCCGGGCGTCATCGGCGTCGCGCTCGTCGGCGGGCTGGTGTACGGGGCGGTGCTCCGCTCGGCGAAGCCCGAGGTGCACGCCCGGATCGGCCTGGGCAACGAGGCCTTCCAGCTGGAGAAGCAGGCCGGCGAGATGTGACGGAAGACGGACGGACCCCCGCGGTCGCTGGCCCTCGGCGGCCGCGGGTGTTCGAATGGTCCTGTGACACCTGGACCACCGCCCGGCCCGGACGGCGGCGGCGCGCCCGTCGGCCGCCGGCTCGTCCTCGGCATGCTGGGCCTGGGCGCCGTGGGCCTGGCCACCGCGCCGTACCTCCAGAAGGGGCTCGAATCCTTTCTCGGCGCGGCCGCGGACAAGGACCCCACCGGCCTGACCGGCCTGCTGCCCAACGGCGGCGGCTTCCGCTACTACTCCGTCGCCTCCTCCGTGCCCCGCAAGGGCCCGGACACCTACCGGCTGACGGTCGACGGGCTGGTGGACAGGCCCGCGACGTACGCGCTCGACGACCTGCGGGCGATGAAGCAGACGCGCCTGGTGCGCGACGTCCAGTGCGTCACCGGCTGGCGGGTCCCGCGGACCCCCTTCGAAGGGGTGCGGCTGTCGGCGCTGCTGGCCGCCGCGGGGGTACGGCCCGGGGCGAAGGCCGTCCGCTTCACCTGCTTCGACGGCACGTACAGCGAAAGCCTCACCCTCCAGCAGGCCGACCGCAGGGACGTACTGGTCGCCCTGCGCATGCGCGACGAGCCGCTCGGCCACGCGCACGGCGGCCCCGCGCGGCTGTACGTCGCGCCCATGTACTTCTACAAGTCCGCGAAGTGGCTCTCCGGCATCACCGTCACGTCCGAGGTCCGGCCCGGCTACTGGGAGAAGCGCGGTTACGACGTCGACGCCTGGGTCGGCCGCTCCAACGGACGCGACGATGCCCCCACGGTCTGAACCGGACTCCCGGCTGCGCCGCTTCAGCCGCGCCGAGCGCTGGGTGCACCGCGCCACGGCGGGGCTGACGCTGCTGTGCGTCGCGACGGCGGCCTGTCTGTACGTCCCGCAGCTCGCCGAACTCGTCGGACGCCGCCACCTGGTGGTCACCGTGCACGAGTGGTCGGGGCTGCTGATCCCGGCGCCGCTCCTGCTCGGCCTGGCCTCCCGGGCGGTGCGGGCGGACCTCGGCCGGCTCAACCGCTTCGGGCCGCACGACCGGCGGTGGCTGAAGGCCGCGCTGCGGCGGGACACGCGCCAGGCGTCCCGCCCCGCCGGGAAGTTCAACGCGGGGCAGAAGCTCTACGCGGGCTGGATGGCGGGGGCGGTGCTGGTGATGCTCGGTACCGGGCTGCTGATGTGGTTCACCGGCCTGGCCCCGCTGGTCTGGCGGACGAGCGCCACCTTCGTCCACGACTGGCTCGCCCTCGCCATGGGCGTCGTGATCGCCGGGCACATCGCAATGGCCCTGGCACGGCCGGAGTCCCGGCGCGGCATGCGCACCGGGACGGTCGACCGCGCGTGGGCGGAGGTGGAACACCCGCTGTGGGCGCAGGAGGTGAACAGCCGACGGGACCTGGAGGACGGGACCTAGAGAACGAGTGACAACAGCAGGACGAAGCCCAGCGAGACCACCGAGATGATCGTCTCCATCACCGACCAGGTCTTGATCGTCTGGCCGACGTCCATGCCGAAGTACTCCTTCACCAGCCAGAACCCCGCGTCGTTGACGTGGCTGAAGAAGAGCGAGCCCGCGCCGACCGCGAGGACCAGCAGCGCCGCGTGGGAGGCCGACATGTCCGCCGCCAACGGGGCCACCAGACCCGCCGCCGAGATGGTGGCGACCGTGGCGGACCCCGTCGCGAGCCGGATGGCGACGGCGATCAGCCAGGCCAGCAGCAGCGTCGGGATCGCCCAGTCCTCGGAGAAGTCCAGGATCATCTGGCCGACGCCCACGTCGATGAGCGTCTGCTTGAAGCCGCCGCCCGCGCCGACGATCATCAGCACGCCCGCGATCGGGGCGAGCGACTTCTCGACGGTCGAGGACAGCCGGTCCTTGGTGAATCCGGCGGCGCGGCCCAGTGTGAACAGCCCCACCAGTACGGCGGCGAGCAGCGCGATCAGCGGCGAGCCGATGACGTCCGTGACCCGCTGGACGGCGTTCTCGGGGTCGTCGACGACGATGTCCACGAGCGCCTTGGCCAGCATGAGCACGACCGGCAGCATGACGGTGGCCACGGTCGCCCCGAAGCCGGGGCGGTGCTCCAGGTCCTCCGAGGGACGCTGCGGGATCATGCGTTCCGGCGCCGGGATGTCCACCCAGCGGGCGGCGTACTTCGAGAACACCGGCCCCGCGATGATCACGGTCGGGATCGCGACGAGCACACCGAGCCCCAGCGTGATGCCCAGGTTGGCCCCGATCGCGTCGATCGCCACCAGCGGCCCGGGGTGCGGCGGGATCAGCCCGTGCATCACGGACAGGCCGGCCAGCGCCGGGATGCCGATCCGCATCAGCGAGTAGTTGCCGCGCTTGGCCACCAGCAGCACCACGGGGATCAGCAGCACGATGCCGACCTCGAAGAAGAGCGGCAGCCCGATGATGCTGGCGATCAGCACCATCGCCCACGGCATCGCACGGCCGCTCGCCCTCGCCAGGATCGTGTCGACGATCTGGTCCGCGCCGCCGGAGTCGGCCAGCAGCTTGCCGAGGACCGCGCCGAGCGCGATGAGCACGCCGACGCCGGCGACCGTGTTGCCCAGGCCCGTCGAGAAGCTGGCGATCGTCTTGTCGAGCGGGGCGCCCGCGAACGCCCCGAGTGCCAGCGATCCGATGGTCAGCGCCAGGAAGGCGTGGAGCTTGAACTTCGTGATGAGCAGGACGATGACGGCGATGCCGGCGAGGACGGCTATCCCGAGCTGGGCGTTGCCCGCCGAGGTGATCGGCTCGACGGCGCCCGCTGCCAGCGTCTCGACGCTGAGACTGGTCACGGTGGGCTCTACTTTCTGAAGTCGTTGCTGTCGAGCCGGCGCAGGGCCGCGACGGCTCGTTCGGTGATGTCCTCGGGAGACCCCGCGACGTCCACGGACACGCCTGCCTCGTCGACCTGGAGCGGCTGGAGGGCGGCGTACTGCGAATCGAGCAGCGCGGTCGGCATGAAGTGGCCCCTGCGCTCCCGCATCCGCCCCTCGATCAGCTCCCGGTCGCCCGTGAGGTGCAGGAACACCGCACCGGGCGCCGCCGCGCGCAGCCGGTCGCGGTAGGCGCGCTTGAGGGCGGAGCTGCTGACGACGCCGCCGAGCCCCGAGCGGCCGTGCGCCCACGCGCCGATCGCGTCGAGCCAGGGCAGGCGGTCCGCGTCGTCCAGCGGGGTGCCGGCCGACATCTTGGCGATGTTGGCCGGCGGGTGGAAGTCGTCACCCTCGGCGTACGGGACACCGAGCCGGCCAGCGAGCAGGGGACCGATGGTGGTCTTGCCGGTCCCTGCCACGCCCATCACCACGACGACGTGGGGGGTGTTCATGAGTGGAGTGCCTCGCTGTCTTCATCGACATCGGTCCGTCGCGCTACTGAAACCTATTAGGTACGACGTATTCAAGAGGCTGTGACATAAACGTCGTACTTTTTGTTGCCGGCGCCCGCCCCGTACGCTGAGCCCCATGACCAACCAGGCCCGGGGGCTGCACGCCCAGCTGCTGGAAAGCCTCGGTCCCGCGATCACCGCCGGTGAGTACCCGCCCGGCAGCGTGTTGCGTACGGACGAGCTCGCCCAGCGCTTCGACGTCTCCCGCACGGTGATCCGCGAGGCGGTCCGGGTCCTGGAGTCGATGCACCTGGTGGAGTCGCGCCGCCGGGTCGGCGTGACGGTGCGCCCCACCGAGGAGTGGAACGTCTACGACCCGCAGGTCATCCGGTGGCGGCTGGCCGGCGCCGACCGGCCCCGCCAGCTGCGCTCGCTGACCGTGCTGCGCTCCGCCGTGGAGCCGGTGGCGGCCGGACTCGCCGCGCGGTTCGCCACACCGGAGCAGTGCGCGGCGCTCACCGAGGAGGCGCTGGGCATGGTCGCGACCTCGCGGGGCCGGCAGCTCGACGCGTACCTCGTGCACGACATCGCGTTCCACCGCGTCGTACTGCGTGCATCAGGCAACGAGATGTTCGCCCGGCTCGGCGACGTGGTGGCGGAGGTGCTCAGCGGACGCACCCGGCACCAGGTGATGTTCGAGGATCCCGACCCCGCCGCCGTCACGCTGCACGTCCAAGTCGCCGAAGCGGTACGGGAAGGAGACGCGGACCGGGCGGAACGGCTCACCCGTGAGATCGCCGTCGGCGCCCTCCAGGAGCTCGACGTCCTCGCCCCGTGAGCGCCCGGAATGTCCGCCCCATTATCCTTTTGTTCGTTCTGAATCAACTCTCTGAACACTCTTGACGCTTGCGTGTCCGACATCCGAGCATTCTCCGCATGGTCTTGTCAGACAGCCGGACAGGTGGCGGAGCTCCCCGGCGCATCAGCGCGATGGAAGCCGTCCTGGGGCACCTCCGGGACGCCATCGAGCGGGGAGAGCTCGCCGTCGGCGAGAAGCTCCCCACCGAGGCCGAGCTCGGCAGGCGCTTCGAGGTGAGCCGCTCCGTCGTACGCGAGGCGCTGCGCGCCCTCCAGGCGCTCGGCCTCACGGTGTCCCGGGCCGGCAAGGGTACGTACGTCGCGGCCAGCGGCCCCGACCAGAACCCGATCTTCGGCTCGTACTCCGCCCGCGACCTGCTCGAAGTGCGACGGCACGTCGAGATCCCCGTCGCGGGTTACGCTGCTGTCCGGCGCACGCGGGACGACGTGGACCTGCTGACGCACCTGATCGGGAAGATGGAGCAGGAGCCCGACCCCACCGCCTGGGTGGCGCTGGACACGCTCTTCCACATCTCCGTCGCCCAAGCGTCCGGCAATCCCGTCTTCCACAAGATCATCGAAGAGATAAGGGACGCCCTCGCCCGGCAGTCCACCTTCCTGAACCAACTCGGGGACCGGCGACGCCAGTCGGACCTCGAGCACCGGGCCCTCGTGGAGGCGATCGTCGGCGGCTCAGAGGGAGCGGCGGTGCAGGCCATGGCCGCTCACCTCGAACACGTCGAGATCACCCTCAACACCATCGTGCGGCCCGGTACCGCACAGCACCCCCCAAATGAAGGCGAATAAACAGCATGAGCGACCGCATCCTCCCTGCGGCCCCCGCCGGTCCCGCCGATCCCGTGTCGACATCCCCACATGTCGACGCGGGTGACGAGGGTTACAGCAAGGACCTGAAGTCCCGCCACATCAGCATGATCGCCATCGGCGGAGCGATAGGCACCGGCCTGTTCCTCGGCGCCGGTGGCCGCATGGCCGGAGCAGGCCCCTCGCTGGCCATCGCGTACGCCGTCTGCGGCGTCTTCGCCTTCTTCGTGGTCCGCGCGCTCGGTGAGCTCGTGCTCTACCGGCCGTCCTCGGGCGCGTTCGTCTCGTACGCCCGCGAGTTCATGGGCGAGAAGGGCGCCTTCGCCGCCGGCTGGCTGTACTTCCTCAACTGGTCGACCACCGCCGTGGCGGACATCACAGCGGCGGCGACCTACGCCCACTTCTGGGCCATGTTCAGCGACGTACCGCAGTGGATCCTCGCGCTGATCGCCCTCGCCGTCGTCCTCACCGCGAACCTCATCTCGGTGAAGTACTTCGGCGAGATGGAGTTCTGGTTCGCCATCGTCAAGGTCGCCGCCCTGGTCGTCTTCATGGCCATCGGCATCTACCTGGTCGCCACCCAGCACCAGCTCGACGGCCACACGCCCGGCTTCTCCACCATCAGCGACGGCGGCGGCCTGTTCCCCGTCGGCATGCTGCCGATGCTCCTGGTCATCCAGGGCGTCGTCTTCGCCTACGCGTCGGTCGAGCTGTGCGGCGTCGCCGCGGGCGAGACGAAGAACCCCGAGAAGATCATGCCGAAGGCGATCAACTCGATCATGTGGCGCGTCGGCCTCTTCTACGTCGGATCCGTCATCCTGCTCGCGCTGCTGCTCCCGTACACGGCGTACTCCGGTGACGAGAGCCCCTTCGTCACCGTCATGAACAAGCTCGGCGTGCCGGGCGCGGCGGACGTCATGAACCTCGTCGTCCTGACCGCGGCCCTCTCCAGCCTGAACTCCGGCCTGTACTCCACCGGCCGCATCCTGCGCTCGATGGCGCTCTCGGGCTCCGCGCCGAAGTTCACCGGCCGCATGAACAAGGGCCAGGTGCCGTACGGCGGCATCCTGCTGACCGCCGGCTTCGGTGTCCTGGGCGTCGGCCTCAACTACCTCATGCCGGGCGAGGCCTTCGAGATCGTCCTGAACTTCGCGTCGATCGGCATCCTCGGCACCTGGGGCATGATCATGCTCTGCTCGCTGCTGTTCTGGCACCGCTCGAAGGACGGCCGGGTCACCCGCCCCGCGTACCGCCTCCCGTGGGCCCCGTACACGCAGATCGTCACGCTGTTCTTCCTCGCCTCCGTGGTCGTCCTGATGTGGTGGGGCGGCGGCGTCGGCCGGACGACCGTGATGTGCCTCCCGCTGATCGCGGCGGCGCTGGTCGGCGGCTGGTACGTGGTCCGGGGGCGCGTGGCCGCCCTCGCGGCCCAGCGCGAAACCCTCTGACCCCACCGCACGCGCCCCCGCGCGCCGGACGGGCCTGAGGCCCACCACGCCGACGCGGCTCCTCCGGGAGCCGCGTCGGCGCCGGCGTTTTCCGGGGCCATGGGCCCCCGGCCCGCGTTCGCGTGTTCGGCGGCGCGTTACGGCCCCACGCGTCGCTTCCGGACGCCGACCGGAATCCGCACGCCGCGCGCGTCACCCCGGCCCGCGTCCCGGAACCGCCGCCCGTGCCCCGGGCGGCGGCGGGCCGGGGGAGCGGACCGCCCCCAGCCGCGCCTGGGCCGCGGCCAGCACCATCTCCAGCGCCGCCGGGTACCCGCTGCGCCCCATCTCCGCCACCAGCACCGGAGCGGTCGCGGCGATGTGCGGATGGCTCTGGGCCGGCAGCCGCGCGTACGTCCCCCGCCACGCCCCCTCCTCCGCCTCCCGCGCCCCCGCCGGCAGCGCCAGCGTCGCCGCGTCGAGCGCCGCGAACGACAGCGTCTGGTCCACGAAGACGTGGTAGACCCGTACCGCCTCCGCGTCCGGGAAGCCCGCCCCGCGCAGGATTCCGAGGATCGTCTCCACCGCCTGGATCTCGTACGCCCGCCCCGTCACCCGCGCGCAGGTCAGCAACGCCGCCTGCGGATGCGCCTGGTAGTCGGCGTGCATCATCAGCCCCAGCGTGCGCAGATCGGCCCGCCACGCGCCGGTCGGCCGAAAGCGCCGCAGCGTACGCCCGATGAGCTCGTCGGCGACCGCGAGCAGCAGGTCGTCCGTGTCCCGGAAGTACCGGTAGAGGGCGCTCGGATCGGCCCCCAGCGACGCCCCGAGCCGCCGCACCGTGAGCGCGCCCGCCCCGTGCTCGCCGATCAGCCGCAGCGCCGTGTCCACGATCAGCCGCTCCGACAGCACCGTGCCCTGCTTGGTGGGCCGCCTGCGCCGCCGCCCCTCCTCCGGCACCACTCGCTCGCTCATGGCCCGCACGTTATGACAACACCGTTGACCTGGAAACCCCCCGCGGAGTTCGATGTGCCGCCATCGGGGCCGTCCGGCCCCCCGGTGAAGGAGCGAGCGATGACACCGCCGAAGACGCCGTACGGCGGCGAACCACCCCCGCGGTCCACCCTCACCAGGTCCCTCGGCGTCATGGACGGCTTCGCCATCGCCGCCTCCAGCACGGCGGCCACCACCAGCATCGGCATCGGCCTGGGCGTCACCGCGGGCGTCGTCGGCCTGCACCTGCCGATCATCATGCTGCTCGCCTTCCTGCCCGTCCTCGGCATCGCGAGCGCCTACGCCCGGCTCAACCGGTCCGAACCCAACATGGGCAGCGGCTACGTCTGGGTGGGGCGCTCCCTCAGCCCCTGGCTCGGCTTCCTCGTCGGCTGGATCGGCCTCGTCGCCACGGTCGTCTTCCTCTCCTACACGACCGCCGTCACCGGCTCCGCACTCCTCCAGCTCGCCCGCCTCGCGGGCCTGGACGCCGTGGCGGGGCTCACCCCGGACCCCGACTCCACCGCCCAGTCCACCGCGCTCGGCATCCTCGTCCTCGTCGCCGTCACGCTCACCGCCGTCACCGGCCTGCGCTCCGCCGCCAACCTCCAGAAGTACCTGCTGGTCTTCGAGTACGCCGTCCTGCTCGCCTTCTGCGGCTACGGCCTCGTCGTCGGCCCGCACCCCTTCAGCCTCGACTGGCTGAACCCCTTCACCATCCCCTCCGGCCAGGCCCTCGCCCAGGGACTGATCCTGTCGGTCTTCTGCTACTGGGGCTTCGAGTCCTCCTTCAGCGTCAACGAGGAGGTGCGCGACCCGGCGGACGCCTCCAAGGCCGGACTGATCACGCTCTTCACCATGCTGGGCCTCTTCCTGCTCGGCTCGTTCGCCTTCCAGCGCGTGCTGTCCCAGGACGAACTGGCCGGCAACGGCGCCCAGGGCCTCGCCTTCCTCGGCGACCGGCTCGCCGACCAGCCGCTCGCCGCCCTCCCGCTGATCGCGCTCACCTTCTCCGCCGTCGCCTCGCTCCAGGCCGGTGTCATCCCCACCGTGCGCGGCATGTTCGCGATGAGCCGCGACCGCACGATGGGCCCGCTCTGGGCGCGGATCAGCCCCCGCCACGGGACACCGGCGGCCGGCACGCTCGCGATCGGCGCGATCGCCGCCGCCGTCGCGGTCCTCTCCCTGGTCCTGCCGAAGATCGGCGACGTCATCCTGGCCTCGGTGAACGCGATCGGCGTCGTCGTCTCCCTCTACTACGCCCTCATCGCGCTCGCCGCCGCCGCGCGCTTCCGCGCGCGACCGCTCACCGTCGTCGTCCCGGTGCTCAGCGCGGCCGTCCTGCTCGCCCTCGGCGGTTACCTCTGCTGGACCTTCTACACCTCGGCCGACCACTTCGAAGTCAGCCCCGACAACGGCTGGTTCATGCTCGCGTGCCCCGCCGTGATGCTGTTGACCGGGATCATGGCCGCGGCCTGGGCGAAGTGGGTGCGCAAGTCCCCGTACTTCGTCACCGGACGCGGCACCGACCCCGACGCGGTCCCGCTGACCGCCTGACCATCCGCCACCTCCCACCCATCCGCACCTGCCGAAGGAACCCGCACCATGCGCCACCACCCCGCCGACCTGGTCCTCACCGGCGGCCCCGTCCTCACCCTGGACGCCGCCCGCAGCCGCGCCACCACGGTCGCCGTCACCGACGGCCGGATCACCGCCGTGGGCCACGACGAGGTACGCGACCTCGTCGGTCCCAGGACCGAAGTCGTCGACCTCGCCGGCAAGCTGCTCCTCCCCGGCTTCCAGGACGCCCACGTCCACCCGGTCGCGGCCGGCCTGGAGCTCGCCCAGTGCGACCTGACCTCCGTCCGCACGGCCGCCGAGACGCTCGCCGCCGTACGGGCGTACGCCGACGCCCACCCCGACCGGGAGTGGATCACGGGCGGCGGCTGGTCCATGGAGGCGTTCGCGGGCGGCAGCCCGACCAAGGACCTGCTCGACGCGGTCGTCCCCGACCGGCCCGTCTACCTGCCCAACCGCGACCACCACGGCGCCTGGTGCAACAGCCGCGCCCTCGCCCTCGCCGGCATCGACCGCACCACCCCCGACCCCGCCGACGGCCGCATCGAACGCGCCGCCGACGGCACCGGCGAGCCCACCGGCCTCCTCCAGGAGGGCGCCATGGAACTGGTCGCCCGCCACACCCCGCCCTCCACGCCCGCCGACCGGCTCGCCGCCCTCCTGCGCGCCCAGCGGCTGCTCCACTCGCACGGCGTGACCGCCTGGCAGGACGCCATCGTCGGCACCTTCGGATCGATGGACGACCCCGCCGACGCCTACCTCACGGCCGCCCGCGACGGCACGCTCACCGCCCGCGTCACCGGCGCCCTGTGGTGGGACCGCGAGCGCGGCGCCGAGCAGATACCCGCGCTCGTCGCGCGCCGCGAGGAACTGAGCCACGGCCGGTTCCGCGCCACAACCGTGAAGATCATGGTGGACGGAGTCGCCGAGACCGGCACCGCCGCGCTCCTCACCCCGTACCTGGACGGCTGCGGATGCCCCACGGCCAACCGCGGCACCAGCTTCATCGCCCCCGCCGACCTGCGCCGGTACGTCACCGCACTGGACGCCCTCGGATTCCAGTGCCACTTCCACGCCCTCGGCGACCGCGCCGTCCGCGACGCCCTGGACGCCGTCGAGGCCGCCCGCGCCGCCAACGGATGGCGCGACACCCGCCCGCACCTCGCCCACCTCCAGATCGTCCACCCCGACGACATCCCCCGCTTCCGGCACCTGGGCGCCACCGCCAACATCCAGCCGCTGTGGGCCGCGCACGAACCGCAGATGGACGAGCTGACCATCCCCTTCCTCGGGCCCGAACGGGCCGGCCACCAGTACCCCTTCGCCGCGCTGCTGCGCTCCGGCGCCACCCTCGCGGCCGGCAGCGACTGGCCCGTCAGCAGCCCCGAACCGCTGCTCGGCGTCCACACCGCCGTCAACCGCGTCGAACCCGGCAGCTCCGCCCCCGTGTTCCTCCCCGACCAGCGCATCGGCCTCACCGACGCCCTCGCCGCATACACGGCGGGCTCCGCCCACGTGAACCACCTCGACGACACCGGCAGCGTCCGCGCCGGCGCCCTGGCCGACCTGGTGGTCCTGGACCGCGACCCGTACGCCGCGCCGCCCGAGGAGATCGCCGAGACCCGGGTGGCCCGTACCTACGTGGCCGGACAGTTGGTCTACGACGCGGGTCTGTAGAGCGAGTACGGTGCGGTTACGGTGCCCGTACTCGACGCGCGCGGAAGGAAGTTCGCCCATGACACAGCAGGTCCGAGGGGTAATCGCACCGGGGAGGAACGAACCGGTGCGCGTGGAGACGATCCTCGTCCCGGACCCGGGGCCCGGCGAGGCCGTCGTGCGGATCCAGGCGTGCGGCGTGTGCCACACCGACCTGCACTACAAGCAGGGCGGCATCAACGACGACTTCCCCTTCCTCCTCGGCCACGAGGCGGCGGGCATCGTCGAGTCGGTCGGGGGTGACGTCACCGACGTCGCCCCCGGCGACTTCGTCGTCCTCAACTGGCGTGCCGTGTGCGGCCGCTGCCGGGCCTGCCTGCGCGGCCGTCCGCAGTACTGCTTCGACACCCACAACGCCCGCCAGAAGATGACCCTCCTCGACGGCACCGAACTGTCCCCGGCGCTCGGCATCGGGGCGTTCGCCGAGAAGACGCTGGTCGCGGCCGGCCAGTGCACGAAGGTCGACCCCGAGGTCTCGCCCGCCGTGGCGGGCCTGCTCGGCTGCGGCGTCATGGCGGGCATCGGCGCCGCCCTCAACACCGGACAGGTCGGCCGCGGCGACTCGGTCGCCGTCATCGGCTGCGGCGGCGTCGGCGACGCGGCCGTCGTGGGAGCCAGGCTCGCGGGCGCGGCGAAGATCATCGCGGTCGACATCGACGACCGCAAGCTGGAGGCCGCCCGCACCATGGGCGCCACCCACACCGTGAACTCCCGCTCCACCGACCCCGTCGAGGCGATCCGCGAGCTCACCGGCGGATTCGGCGCCGACGTCGTCATCGAGGCGGTGGGCCGCCCCGAGACGTACAAGCAGGCGTTCTACGCCCGCGACCTGGCCGGCACCGTCGTCCTCGTCGGCGTCCCGACCCCCGACATGCGGCTCGACCTCCCGCTCATCGACGTCTTCGGCCGCGGCGGCTCCCTCAAGTCCTCCTGGTACGGCGACTGCCTGCCCTCCCGCGACTTCCCGATGCTCGTCGACCTGCACCAGCAGGGCCGCATCGACCTCGCCGCGTTCGTCACCGAGACCATCGGGCTGGCCGACGTCGAGAAGGCGTTCGCGCGCATGCACGAGGGCGACGTACTGCGCTCGGTGGTGGAGTTCGCATGACCTCCGCACGCATCGACCACCTGGTGACCTCCGGCACCTTCGCCCTCGACGGCGGCACCTGGGACGTCGACAACAACGTCTGGATCGTCGGCGACGACACCGAGGCGATCGTCATCGACGCGGCCCACGACGCCGGTGCCATCGCCGCCGCGCTCGGCGGCCGCACCCTGCGCGCCATCGTCTGCACACACGCCCACAACGACCACATCGACGCGGCTCCCGCCCTCGCCGAGGCCACGGGCGCGCCGATCCTGCTGCACCCCGACGACCTGCCGCTGTGGAAGCAGACCCACCCCGACCGCGCCCCCGACGGCGAGCTCGTGGACGGCGCCACCCTCACCGTCGCCGGCACGGACCTCACGGTCCTGCACACACCCGGCCACGCCCCCGGCGCCGTCTGCCTGTACGCCCCCGGCCTGGGCACGGTCTTCACCGGCGACACCCTGTTCCAGGGAGGCCCCGGCGCTACGGGCCGTTCCTTCTCCCACTTCCCGACGATCGTCGACTCGATCCGTGACCGGCTGCTCACCCTGCCGCCGGACACCGAGGTCCGCACCGGACACGGCGCGAGCACCACCATCGGCGCGGAGGCCCCGCACCTGGAGGAGTGGATCAACAGAGGGCACTGAAAACAGAAGAACCCCCAGGTCGCTGGGGGTTCTTCGCTGGTGTCCGAGGGGGGACTTGAACCCCCACGCCCGATAAAGGGCACTAGCACCTCAAGCTAGCGCGTCTGCCATTCCGCCACCCGGACAAGGTGTCTGTCTCACGGCCCTGGGCCGTTCCGACGTGGAAAACCATAGCAAACATTCAGACCCCCTGATCACACCCCCTGGTGAGGCAGCGGGAGGATGAGGGGGACCACCAGCAACGCCAGTGGGAGGAAGCAGCGTGAGCGAGTCGAAGGCGGCCGTTCCGGCCGGCCAGGCCGAGCGGGCAGCGGGCGAGGACGAGGTCACCGATCTCTGCCGTGACCTGATCAGGATCGACACCAGCAACTACGGAGACCACTCGGGGCCCGGCGAGCGGGCGGCCGCGGAGTACATCGCGGAGAAGCTCGCCGAGGTCGGGCTCGAACCGCGGATCTTCGAGTCCCACCCCGGGCGGGCCTCCACCGTGGCCAGGATCGAGGGCGAGGACCCCTCGAAGCCCGCGCTGCTCATCCACGGGCACACCGACGTCGTACCGGCGAACGCCCAGGACTGGACGCACCACCCCTTCGCGGGCGAGATCGCGGACGGCTGCGTCTGGGGCCGGGGCGCGGTCGACATGAAGGACATGGACGCGATGACCCTCGCGGTCGTCCGCGACCGGGTGCGCAGCGGCCGCAAGCCCCCGCGCGACGTCGTGCTGGCCTTCCTCGCCGACGAGGAGGCCGGCGGCACGTACGGGGCCCGGTATCTGGTCGACCAGCACCCGGACCTCTTCGAGGGCGTCACCGAGGCGATCGGCGAGGTCGGCGGCTTCTCCTTCACCGTCAACGAGAACCTGCGGCTGTATCTCGTGGAGACGGCCCAGAAGGGCATGCACTGGATGCGGCTCACCGTCGACGGCACGGCCGGCCACGGCTCGATGACCAACAACGACAACGCGATCACCGAGCTGTGCGAGGCCGTCGGGCGGCTCGGGCGGCACACGTGGCCGGTGCGGGTGACCAAGACCGTACGGTCGTTCCTGGACGAGCTCTCCGACGCGCTCGGCACCCCGCTCGACCCCGAGGACATGGACGCGACGCTCGCCAAGCTCGGCGGCATCGCGAAGATGATCGGCGCCACCCTGCGCAACTCGGCCGCCCCGACCATGCTCGGCGCTGGCTACAAGGTGAACGTGATCCCCGGGCAGGCGACCGCGCACGTCGACGGGCGCTTCCTGCCGGGGTACGAGGACGAGTTCCTCGCCGATCTCGACCGGATCCTCGGCCCGCGCGTGCGGCGCGAGGACGTGCACGGCGACAAGGCGCTGGAGACCAGCTTCGACGGGGACCTCGTCGACGCGATGCAGGTGGCGCTCAGGGCGGAGGACCCGATCGCGCGGGCCGTCCCGTACATGCTCTCCGGCGGCACCGACGCCAAGTCGTTCGACGACCTGGGGATCCGCTGCTTCGGCTTCGCTCCGCTGAAGCTGCCGCCGGAGCTGGACTTCGCCGGAATGTTCCACGGCGTGGACGAGCGGGTCCCGGTCGACGGGCTGAAGTTCGGCGTACGGGTCCTGGACCGCTTCCTGGACAACTGCTGAACCGGCACCCGCTGAACCGACAAGTACTGAAACGACTTTCCAACTAATCGGCCGGACGTGCTATTTGACTGAAAAGAGTGAAAGGAACCATAGGCTAGTAGCCCCATTGCTTTCCCTTCGTTACAAGGTGTGCGGTCCGCGGCTGGGACCGCATTGGTTGCCAACAAGGAGGAAAAGTAATGATCAAGAAGGTCGTCGCTGCTGCGGCTGCCACTGGTGGTCTGGTTCTCGCCGGCGCGGGCATGGCCGTCGCTGACTCGGGTGCCCAGGGTGCTGCTGTCAAGTCCCCCGGCGTGATTTCGGGCAACGTTGTCCAGGTCCCGATCCACGT
The DNA here is from genome assembly GCF_014650755.1 of Streptomyces chryseus. Classification (GTDB taxonomy): domain Bacteria; phylum Actinomycetota; class Actinomycetes; order Streptomycetales; family Streptomycetaceae; genus Streptomyces; species Streptomyces chryseus. Next base: position 150,560 of record NZ_BMVO01000002.1, read on the forward strand.
GCCGGTGAACGCGTGCGGCAACACGGTCTCCGTGATCGGGCTGCTGAACCCCGCCTTCGGCAACACCTGCGTCAACAAGTGACGTTGTGCACGCACCCGTAAGGGTCTGAGTCCCGGGCGGCCCCGGAGTGCGCTCCATGCACTCCGGGGCCGCTGGGCATTCGTCCCGCGGCGGCACCGACGTCCCGCGGGCATTCGGAGAAGGCACAAGGCAGAGGAACGTACCAATGCGTCAGGTAGCCAGGAAAAGCCTGATCACCGTGGCGGCCGCGAGTGGCCTGCTGGCCATCGGCGGCGGCAACGCGCACGCCGGTTCGGGGGCAGGGGGGTCCACGTCGGATTCTCCCGGCGTCCTGTCCGGGAATTCCGTGCAGGCTCCCGTGCATGTCCCCGTCAATGTGTGCGGGAACACCGTCAACGTGGTCGGCGTGCTCAATCCCGCCATGGGCAACAGCTGCGTCAACGACTCGCACGGCGCGAAGCCCGGGAAGAACCACGGCGGCGGATCGACGGCCGGGGGGCGCGCCAGCGATTCCCCCGGAGTCGGCTCGGGCAACCACGTCCAGGCACCGGTCCACGTGCCGGTGAACGCCTGCGGCAACAACGTCAGCGTCGTCGGCCTCGGCAACGCGGCCACGGGCAACGACTGCGCCAACGACTCCACCGGCCCCCACAACCCTCCGGGCAAGCCGGGGAAGCCGGTCGAGCCCGGCAAGCCGGGGAAGCCGGGGAAGCCCGGGGAGCCGGGGAAGCCGGGAGAGCCGGGCAAGCCCGGTGAGCCCACCGAGCCCACGCAGCCGGGCAAGCCCTCCGAGCCCGGTGTGCCCGCGGACCCCGACGAGCCGGGCACCGGGGACGAGCCGGGCAGCCCCGACGGCCCGGACACGCAGACCGTCACCCAGCCCCAGGGCACCGACGCCCTCGCGCAGACGGGCTCCGGCGCTCCGCTCGGCGTCGTGATCCCGGCCGGTGCGGGCCTCCTGCTGGCCGGTGCGGTGCTGTACCGCCGGTCGCGTTCCGCGGCGTAAGGCAGGAAAAGCGCTGGTGCGGCCCGCTCCGTCTTCACCAGGTGGCTCGCACCTGTCGGATGATGCGCCTGCGCAGCCGCACGCGGCGGCTGCCGTCCCGGCGCAGACTCAGTCGGTCCAACTCCCAGTGTCCGTACTCGGCATGGTCGGTCAGCAGACGGGTCGCCTCCTTGCGGGAAACCCCGCGCGGGACGTACACGTCGACAAATTCGTATTCCGGCATCGCATCTATTGTGCGGGCAGAGCCCCGGTACGGATAGCGTCTGCACTATGTCTGATGCTGCGCAGCCCACCGCTGCCGAGGTACGCGCCGCCGCCGAGGCGGTCAAAGTCGCGCTCGACCGTCACCTCGAGGCGGTCGAGCGCCGCACCGGGGACGACGACCCTGCCGTCTACGACGCGTTCAACGAGCTTGCCGCTGCCGCCGAGGCGTACGACGAGCGGCTCTACGACCGCTACGACGAGGTCACCCCCTTCGAGATTCCGGGATCCGACGACTCTCTGCCCCCTTACGCGGGGCCCGAGGAGCCCAACGCGCTGAGCGTCCTGATCCGCCGCGACTACGCGGTGGTCGAGACCCAGCGGCTGCTCGCCCAGGCACAGCGCATCGCCGATCTCGACCCGGACGTCGACGCCCCGGCGATCGAGGTCGAGCTGGACACCGACGTCGACGCCGAGGAGCGCGGCAACGCCGTGGCGATCGTCGGGGGCAGCGTCCACGCCGCTCTCGGCGTGCTCTTCGGCGAGTACGAACCCGATGAGATCGCTTCCCGGCACAAGGAGTTCGGTCTGGAGGAGGGCGACTCCACGCTGTGGGTGGCCGCCGTGGACGAGCTGCCCGAACCGGGGGAGTGGCTCAACGCCCCGTTCGAGGAGGCCGACGCGCAGCGGGTCGTGTGCCGCTTCGACGTCAGCTCGGTCTTCGACGACGAGTTCGACGAGGCCGACGGCCCCGGCCACGGCTGAGCGGCCCCGGCCGGAACCCGGGCCCGCCCGCCGGGCCCGGGTTCCGGCCTCCGGAGGCGCCCGCTAGGGCGCGCTCTGCCCGGCGGCCGCCTCCGGGGCCTCCTCCGCCAAGGGCTGGACGGGCGGCTGGAGCAGGGTGCGCAGGCGCGTCGTGCGCGGCCGGTCCGGGATCTCGGCCACCGCGCGCGGCAGTGCCTGGTCCACGCCGTGCACCACCGACAGGTGGCGCTCCCCGCGGCTGAACGCCGTGTAGATCCACGGGCGGCTCAGGGCCGGGGCGGCGTCGCCCGGCAGGACCACCACGACCGCGGGCCACCTCATCCCGGTCGCCTGGTGCGCGGTGAGTGCCCAGGCGTGCCGCACCGCCGTCTCCACCCGCTCCTTGGGCACGACGACGGGCGTGCCCTCGCAGTCCAGGTGCAGACCCTCGGCGTCCGCCGACACCACCGTGCCGGGCAGCGTCCTGCCGGGCGCCGGGACGTACGCGACCCGGTCGCCGGGGTCGAAGCCGCCGAACCGGCCCGGGCCGGGGTTGAGCCGCTGCTTGAGCGCCGCGTTCAGCGCGCGCGTTCCGGCGGAGCCGCCGTGGCCGGGGGTGATGACCTGGGTCTGGGCGGGCGACACCCCGAAGGCGCGCGGCACGGAGTCCGCGACCAGCTGGACGGTACGGTGCACGGCCTCGCCCGCGTCGCGGACCGGGACGATCACCACCTCCTTGCCGGGCGCCTCGACCTGGTTCAGCTCCCCGATCCCGATGCCGGAGACCAACTCGCCGATCGGGCCGGGGTCCGGCGTGCGCGACACGATCTGCGGGCACGCGCGGGCGGCCAGCAGGTCCGCGAAGACCCGGCCCGCCCCCGCGGAGGGCAGCACGCCCGGATCGCCGCTGAGGACGAGCCTGGTGCCGTCCGCCAGCGACTCCACGAGCACCGCGGCGTTCTCCACGTCCAGCTGCGGTGCGTCCAGGACGACCAGCAGGTCGAGGGCGAGCGCGCCCTCCGCGTCCCGGCCGGGCCCCTCGACGCCGGCGAGCAGACCCGCGACGGTCACCGAGGCCGACGCGTCGCCGAGCGCGGCGCCGAGACGCCGGCGGCCGTCCGCGCTGTGCGAGGCGGCGTACGCCCGCAGGCCGAGCCCCCGTGCCACGGTGACCAGAGCGGCCGGCTCGGAGCGGGCGGCCTCGCCGCCGCTGTGGGTTACCAGGCCGTTCGACGCGACGGCGCGGATCAGCTCGGCGGCGGAGGGCGGGACGGACCCCGCCCCCCACTCGCCGGCCTCGGACGCCTCGTCGGCGAACGTACTGGCCAGCCGGGCGAGACCGTCGGCGAGGCTCTCCTCGGCGAGGGCGTACCGCTCGAGCCCCAGCAGGACCTCCACCGGCTCCCCGCCGTCGGCGGTCTCGTCCACGCCGTCCTGGAAGACCAGCGCCACGCCCTCGGCGACGGCGTGCTCCACGGCCTCGTCCGGGTCGGGCACCTTGTGCTCCGCCAGCGCCTTGCGGACGGCGCCGGACTCCAGGACCGTGTGGCCCTGGACCGCCGCCCGCTCCAGGAGCCGGCCGATGAGCGCGGCGGTACGGCGTTCGTCGCCGGGCCCGCACTCCGCGCCGAGCAGGGCGCGGGCGAATCCGTCGGCCTGTTCCGGCCGCACACCCGGTACGGACAGCAGCTGCCACGGGTCGTCGCGCAGGACCTGTGCGGCCTGTTCCCCGAGTACGCCGGCCACGGACGCGGCCAGAGCTTCCGGTGCCCCGCCCTCGGCCAGCACGACCCGTACCGCGGTCACCGCCTCGGGCGCGGCGGCGGCGACGGCCGCCCGGTCCGCCGGCCGCTCCACCGCCGGACCCGCCCCGGGGCCCGGCGGGGGAGCGGGCGCGACGCGGCGCGGCGGGGGCGCCGCGAAGGGCGTGTCCCCGGACCTGGCGCCGCTCTCCACGGCCCGTACCGCGGCCAGCAGATCGGCCGCCTGGCCGCTGAGCTTGGCACCGGCCTCGACGGGCGCCGTCTTCTCGGCCTTGCGCCGCTCGATCCGCTCCCGCAAGGCCCGCTGGGCGGCGAGCTCGGCCTCCGCCTCGGACAGCTGAGGCCCCGCGTCCGCCCCGGCGACGGCCTCCCCGGGCTCGGCATCGGGTCCCGCGCCGGTCGCCTCCGCGTCGTCCTCCGCCCCGGCGACGGCCTCCCCGGGCTCGGCATCGCGTCCCGCGCCGGTCGCCTCCGCGTCGTCCTCCGCCCCGGCGACGGCCTCCCCGGGCTCGGCATCCGGTCCCGAGCCCATCGCCTCCTCGTCCTCCGCGCCCGCCACCGGACCCGAAGCCTCCGCCGCGCCGTCACCGCCGGACGGAGCCCCGGCGTCCGGGGCTTCGTCGTCGGCTCCGGCCGGCGCGGTCTCGGCGTCGGGCTGCGGGGTGTTGTCGTCGTGCTGCACGTCGGTACCTGCGTCCTCGGTCGCGTCCTTAGGGTGCTCCGCCGGGTCCGCGTCGTCCGGGGCGTCGGCTCCGGTGGCGGTCACCGGCCCGGTGCGGGGCTTCTCGACGTCCCCGGCGGGGCCCCGCACCGGGACCGCCGGCGTGGGGGCCGGCTCGGTGGCGGGCGCCGCGGCGTCGCGGTCGTCGGCCGGGGATCCGGGGGTTGCCCCCCGGGGAAGCGCGGTCACAGCGTGCTCCAGTCCTGGTCGGGATAGCGGTGCACGGGCGCCGACACGTCGTCGAGCGCCCGGCAGATCTCGTCTGGAAGACTAAGCGCCTCCACTGACAACGCCGCCGCGAGCTGCTGCGCGTTGCGCGCCCCCACGATCGGGGCGACCACGCCCGGCCGGTCGCGGACCCACGCGAGAGCCACCTGCAACGGGGTCGTGGCGAGCCCGTCGGCGGCCGTCGCGACCGCGTCCACGATGCGGCTCGACGCCTCGTCGAGGTACGGCGCGACGAACCCGGCCAGGTGCTGCGACCCGCCGCGCGAGTCCGGCGGGACGGCGCGCCGGTACTTGCCCGTCAGGACGCCCCGGCCGAGCGGTGACGACGGCAGCAGCCCGACGCCCAGGTCGAGCGCGGCCGGCAGCACCTCCCGTTCCACGCCGCGCTGGAGCAGCGAGTACTCCATCTGGGTACTGGCCAGCCGGGTGCGTACGCCGGGCACCGCGAGCTGCCAGGTCGCGGCCTTCGCCAGCTGCCAGCCGGAGAAGTTGGACACCCCGGCGTACCGCGCCCGTCCGCTGGCGACCGCCAGGTCGAGCGCCTGGAGGGTCTCGTCGAGGGGTGTGGCCGCGTCGAAGGCGTGCACCTGCCACACGTCCACGTGGTCCGTGCCGAGCCGCTCCAGCGACGCGTCGAGCGCCGCGAGCAGGTGGCCGCGTGACCCGTCGAAGCGCCGGTCGGGGTCGGGCACGCTGCCCGCCTTGGTGGCGACGACCAGGTCCCGCCGCGGCACGAGCCGCTCCATGAGCTGCCCGAGCAGGTACTCCGCCTCCCCGTCGCCGTACACGTCCGCCGTGTCGACGAGCGTGCCGCCCGCGTCCCAGAAGGTCTTCAGGACGTCGGCGGCGTCGTGCTCGTCGGTGTCCCGGCCCCAGGTGAGGGTGCCCAGCCCGATTCTCGATACGCGCAGGCCCGTGCGGCCGAGATGCCTCTGCTCCATGGCCGCGAGATTACTGGCCGTGGGCCTGCGGGCAGGAGACCTGTGGACAAGTCCTGTGGACGAGTGCGCCCCCTGACGTATCGCGGCCCCGCGCGCTAGAGTCCCCGGGCAACAGGGACGTTACTGATCAGTAAGGGGAGCGGCATGCGGCTCGGCATCAACCTCGGTTACTGGGGCGCGGGGATGGACGGCGACAATCTGGCCGTCGCCCAGGAAGCGGACCGGCTCGGCTACGACGTCTGCTGGGCCGCCGAGGCCTACGGGTCGGACGCCGCCACCGTGCTCTCCTGGGTCGCCGCCCAGACCGAGAGCATCGACGTCGGCTCCGCGATCTTCCAGATCCCGGCCCGTACGCCCGCGATGACCGCGATGACCGCCGCCACCCTCGACTCCCTCTCCGGCGGCCGTTTCCGCCTGGGCCTCGGCGTCTCGGGCCCGCAGGTCTCCGAGGGCTGGTACGGCGTCAAGTTCGACAAGCCGCTGGCCCGCACCCGCGAGTACGTCGAGATCATCCGCAAGGCCATGACCCGTGAGCGCCTGTCGTACGAGGGTGAGCACTGGACGCTGCCGCTGCCCGACGGGCCGGGCAAGCCGCTGAAGCTCACCGTCCACCCGCAGCGCGAGCACATCCCGCTCTACATCGCCGCCATCGGCCCCAAGAACCTGGAGCAGACCGGCGAGATCGCCGACGGCGCGCTGCTCATCTTCCCGTCCGCCGAGCACATCGAGGACACCGCGCTGCGCCACATCCGCGCGGGCCGCGAGAAGGCCGGGAAGACGATGGACGGCTTCGACGTCTGCCCCACCCTTCCGCTCGCGGTCGGCGACGACGTGGCCGCGCTGGCCGACATGTTCCGCCCGTACACCGCCCTGTACGTCGGCGGCATGGGCAGCCGCAAGCAGAACTTCTACAACCAGCTCGCGCAGCGCATGGGCTACGAGAAGGAAGCCGCCGAGATCCAGGACAAGTACCTGTCCGGCGACAAGACCGCCGCCGCCGCCGCCGTCCCGCACCAGCTGATCGACCAGACGGCCCTGCTGGGCTCCGTGGAGCGGATCGCCGAGCGGATGCAGGCGTACGCCGAGGCCGGAGTGACGACGCTGACGCTGGCCCCCGCCGGCTTCACGCTCGACGAGCGGATCACCGCCCTGCGGGCCGGCACCGACGCCCTGGAGCGCGCCGGTCTGGCGTAGTCCCGCACGGGACGAAGGAGCGGAGAGAAAGTCTGCGGCCGTGGTGGGGGCTCGGGGGTCTCCCCGCCACGGCCGTCATGCACAACAACGCCGTACGGCCCGGTGGGGTTACGCGCCCGTACCGCCGCGGGGTTCATTCGTACGGCGCAGTTGACCGCCGCCCCTGTTGCCTGCCCTTCCGTACCGCTCTTGACTTGTCCTTTGCGGACGCCTGCCCGGAGGTACACGGAGGTAAGCACTGATGCTGTCGGCCCGAAGTCTCTTCCAGGAAATCCTCGACGACGACGACTCCTTCCAGCTCTTCTGCTCCATAGCCGCGAGCGGCGAGGCCCAGGGCGGCTGGGAGAACGGCCGCATCGCGGCCCTCGTGCCCGACGGCATGAGACACCTCGCCCCCAAGATCACCCGGCACGGGGCCGACGAGGACAAGCACGGCCGGCTCTTCAACGCCCTGCTCAAGAAGCGGGAGCTCGACCCGGTCCCCGTCCCGCCCGAGACCGACTACACGATGCTGCTCGAACAGCGCGGCATCGGCCTCGCCCACGACAAGCTCCGCCGCGACGAGCCGCTGACCGAGGAGGACATCCTCGTCTACCTCTCGCACAGCCGGGTGACCGAGCAGCGGGCCGCCGACCAGATGGACATGCTGGTCAAGTACTTCGGCGACCACCCCGAGGTGGGCCGGCCGATCAGGATGATCTGCGACGACGAGGAGAACCACCTCGCGTACTGCCACGAGGAGCTGCTCCGGCTCGCCCGCGCCGGCCACGGCAGGACCATCCTGCGCGTCCTGCGCGAGTGCGCCCTGGAGGAGTGCCGCGTCTACCGGGACGTCAGCCTCGCCGTCATGGCGCACATGGGGCGCATCCTCAAGTGGCCGAAGCCCAAGTCCGCCGCGCTCGCCGCGGGCATCCACGCCATGTACGCGTACGAGCGCCTCGGCGGCTGGCGGCGCATGGTGAGCCTGTCGACGCCCGAACGGCGCGACGCGCTGGGAGGCCCGGCCACGTCGGCCGTCGGAGTCGTCTGACGGCACCGGGGGCACCGCGCCGCGGCGGTACGGGTCAGAGCCAGCCGCGGCGCTTGAACAGCCGGAACAGCCCGACCTCGCACATCACCATCAGCAGGATCACAGCGGGATAGGACCACACCCACCGCAGCTCGGGCATGTGGTCGAAGTTCATGCCGTAGACGCCGGCCACCATCGTCGGGACGGCGGCCATCGCCGCCCACGCCGAGATCTTCCGCATGTCGTCGTTCTGCCGCACGCTCATCTGCGCCAGATGCGCGGACAGGATGTCCGACAGCAGCCGATCCAGCCCGTCCACCTGCTCGTTCGCGCGGGTCAGGTGGTCGCTGACGTCCCGGAAGAAGGGCTGGGCGTGCTCGTCGACGAACGGCAGCCCGGGGCTCGACAGCCGCAGCATCGGCTGGGCGAGCGGCCCGGTGGCACGGCGGAACTCGAGCACCTGCCGCTTGAACGTGTAGATCCGCGCGGCGGTGTTCGTCGCGTCGCGGCCGACCGGGGCGAAGACCTCCGCCTCCAGCTCCTCCAGGTCGGTCTGGAGCTCCGCGCCGACCTCTATGTAGTGGTCGACGACCGCGTCGCTGACGGCGTACAGGACGGAGGTCGGACCGTGCCGCAGCACTTGCGGCTCGGCCTCCAGGCGGTCGCGTACGGCCGCCAGCGGGGCGCCCTCGCCGTGCCGCACCGTCACCACGAACGAGTCGCCCACGAAGACCATCAGCTCGCCCGTCGTCACGGTGTCGCTCTCCGGCTCGTACATCACCGGCTTCAGCACCGCGAAGAGCGAGTCGTCGTACACCTCCAGCTTGGGCCGCTGATGGGCGCGCAGGGCGTCCTCGACGGCCAGCGGGTGCAGCCCGAACTCGGTGGTCACGAGATCGAATTCCTTCTCGGTCGGCTCGTGCAGCCCGATCCACAGGAAGGCGTCACCGGTCGACCGCGCCCGGGCGAGCGCGTCGGAGAAGTCGGAGGGGCCCTCGGTGCGGCACCCTTCCCGGTAGATGGCACAGTCGACGATCACGGCGCGCATCCTCCCCCGGTACGGACCCCGGCACACCCCGGAGCCGCATTCCGCCTAGGCTGGCCGACATGGCCACGCTGATCCTCGTACGCCACGGACGTTCCACCGCCAACACCGCGGGACTGCTCGCCGGCTGGACGCCCGGCGTCACGCTCGACGAGCGCGGCGCCGCACAGGCGGCGGCGCTGCCCGGCAGGCTGGCCGGCGTGCCGCTCGCCGCCGTGGTGACCAGCCCGCTCGAACGCTGCCGGGAGACCCTGCAGCCGCTGCTCGACGCGCGGCCCGGACTGCCGGCGCACACCGACGAGCGGATCGGGGAGTGCCACTACGGCGACTGGTCGGGCCGCAAGCTCGCCGAACTCTCCGACGAGCCGCTGATGGCCGCCGTGCAACAACACCCCTCCTCCGTGACGTTCCCGGGCGGCGAGTCGATGCGGGCCATGCAGGCGCGCGCGGTCGACGCCGTACGGGAGTGGAACGCGCGCATCGAGGCCGAGCACGGCGAGGACGCCGTGTATCTCATGTGCTCTCACGGGGACATCATCAAGTCCGTCGTCGCGGACGCGCTCGGGCTTCATCTCGACCTCTTCCAGCGGATTCACGTCGACCCGTGTTCCCTGACGGCCATCCGGTACACGGGGCTGCGGCCATTTCTCGTGCGGCTCGGCGACACCGGCGACCTCTCCTCGCTGGCGCCGCGCGACAACGGCGGCGACGGGGACGCGGCCGTAGGGGGCGGCGCGGGCGCACCGTGATCGCTCCGCGCAGTAGGGTGGACGCGCCCCAGGACCGCGCATACAGACGATTTCGACGCCGGCGTCCCCGCCGGCTGTGGGATCGACGATCTCAAGGGAGACAGGACGTGTCCCGTCAGGTATTCCTCTACGACCCGCCGGACCGCTTCGTCGCCGGTACGGTCGGGCTGCCTGGACGCCGTACGTTCTTCCTCCAGGCATCCGCGGCCGGCCGTGTCACCAGCGTCGCCCTGGAGAAGACCCAGGTGGCGGCGCTCGCCGAGCGGATCGACGAGCTGCTCGACGAAGTGGTACGCCGCACCGGGGGCAACGCCCCCGTGCCCGCCGTGGCCCCGGCCGACGTCACCGACAGCGCCCCCCTCGACGCCCCGGTCGAGGAGGAGTTCCGCGTCGGCACGATGGCGCTGGCCTGGGACGGCGAGGAACAGCGCATGATCGTCGAGGCGCAGGCCCTCGTCGAGCTGGACGTGGAGACCGAAGAGGATCTCGCGGAGGCCGAGGAACGGCTGCTCCAGGACGAGGAGAACGGCCCGCCGATGCTGCGGGTCCGGCTCAGCGGCGCGCAGGCCCGCGCCTTCGCCAAGCGCGCCCTCGACGTCGTCAACGCGGGCCGCCCGCCGTGCCCGCTGTGCAGCCTGCCGCTCGACCCGGAGGGACACGTATGTCCGCGCCAGAACGGATACCGCCGCGGGGCGTGACTCCGCCCGACGGCCTGCTCACCGTGCTGGCGAAGGGCAGCCTCACGGTGCGCGGACGCGTGCGCGAGGCGTCCAACGCTGTGCTGTACTGCGGGATCGAGTACGACGGCGTGTCGGCGTCCTGCGTCTACAAGCCCGTCGCCGGTGAGCGGCCGCTGTGGGACTTCCCCGACGGCACACTCGCCGGCCGCGAGGTGGCGGCGTACGAGATCTCCGAGGCGACCGGGTGGGGGCTCGTGCCGCCGACCGTGCTGCGGGACGGGCCGTACGGCGAGGGCATGTGCCAGCTGTGGATCGAGACGGCCGCCGACGGGCCCGACGGGGGACTGCTGGCCCTGGTCGAGGACGAGGAGCCGGCCGAGGGCTGGAAGGCGATCGCGTACGCCGAGGTGGGGGAGGGGCGCACGGCGCTGCTCGTGCACGCCGACGATCCGCGCCTGCGCCGCCTGGCGGTCCTGGACGCGGTCATCAACAACGCCGACCGCAAGGGCGGGCATCTGCTGCCGGCCCCCGACGGGCAGCTGTACGGCATCGACCACGGGGTCACGTTCAACGTGGACGACAAGCTCCGCACGCTGCTGTGGGGCTGGGCGGGCGAGCCGCTGACCGCCGAGGCGGTCGAGGTGCTGGCCCGGCTGGCGGCGGAACTGGCCCCGGGGCGCCCGCTCGCCACCCGGATGGCCGAACTGATCACCCCGGCGGAGCTGGAGGCGCTGCGCGGGCGGGTGGCGGCGCTGCGGGAGACCGGACACCACCCGGAGCCGAGCGGCGACTGGCCGGCCATCCCCTGGCCGCCGGTCTAGGCACGCCGGTTGGGCTCGCGCAAGAGTGGCTCACCGGCCACACTTTCGTATCCGGTTCGTATCCGGAACGTGCGTCCGGTTACGCTCAAGGCATGCATGCCTGGCCCGCTTCTGAGGTCCCCGCCCTGCCTGGCAAGGGCCGCGACCTCCAGATCCACGACACCGCGACCGGTGGTCCGATCACCCTCGACCCCGGTCCCGTCGCCCGAATCTATGTCTGCGGCATCACGCCGTACGACGCGACCCACATCGGTCACGCGGCGACCTACAACGCGTTCGACCTCGTACAGCGCGTGTGGCTCGACACCAAGCGGCAGGTTCACTACGTCCAGAACGTCACGGACGTCGACGATCCCCTGCTCGAGCGGGCGATCCGCGACGGACACGACTGGACCGAACTCGCGGAGCGCGAGACCGCGCTGTTCCGCGAGGACATGACCGCCCTGCGGATGCTTCCCCCGCGGCACTACATCGGCGCCGTCGAGGCGATACCCGGCATCGTGCCGCTCATCGAGCGGCTGCGGGACGCGGGCGCGGCGTACGAGCTCGAAGGGGACGTGTACTTCTCCGTCGAGGCCGACCCGCACTTCGGTGAGGTCTCCGGTCTCGACGCGGACGCGATGCGGCTGCTGTCCGCCGAGCGCGGCGGCGACCCCGAGCGCCCCGGCAAGAAGAACCCGCTCGACCCGATGCTCTGGATGGCCGCCCGCGAGGGCGAGCCGAGCTGGGACGGGGCCTCGCTGGGCCGCGGCAGGCCTGGCTGGCACATCGAGTGCGTCGCCATCGCCCTGGACCACCTGGGGATGGGCTTCGACGTGCAGGGCGGCGGGTCCGACCTCGCCTTCCCGCACCACGAGATGGGCGCCTCGCACGCCCAGGCGCTGACCGGCGAGCACCCGTTCGCCAAGACGTACGTACACGCCGGAATGGTCGCCCTGGACGGCGAGAAGATGTCGAAGTCCAGGGGCAACCTGGTCTTCGTGTCGAAGCTGCGCCGCGACGGCGTGGACCCGGCCGCGATCCGCCTCACGCTGCTCGCGCACCACTACCGGGCCGACTGGGAGTGGACGGACCAGGTGCTGGAGGACGCCGTGGAGCGGCTCGGGCGCTGGCGCGCGGCCGTCTCCCGCCCCGACGGGCCGTCCGCCGACGCCCTGGTGGAGGAGATCCGCGAGGCGCTCGCCGACGACCTCGACGCCCCGGCCGCGCTCGCCGCCGTGGACCGCTGGGCCGCCCTCCAGGCGTCCGAGGGCGGTACGGACGAAGGCGCCCCCGGCGTCGTCTCGCGCGCCGTCGACGCACTGCTGGGCGTGGCTCTGTAGCCGCTGTCGCAGCCTGCCGCCCCCGGCCCCTCTACCAGGAGGGCCGGGGGCGGCCGCGTTCGGCGCGGAGCAGGCGGGGCGGCGACGCGACGGCGGGGCGGCGCCCGATGGCACCGCCCCGCCGCCGCGTCGCTCCGTACGCGCTACTCCTCAGGGGAGTCTTCCGCCCCGTCGGCCTCGTCCGCGCCCGCCGCGCCCTGAGGGGGCTCGGCCGGCTCCGCGCGCGGCGGCTTCGGGGGCCGCGCACGGCCGCCGGAGCTGTCGCGCAGGTACGTACCGGTGCCCTCGCTCCCGTCTGTCGCGTGCCCGGGCCCGGGACCGCCGTCACGCCGCCGCAGATACCGCTCGAACTCGCGCGCGATCGCCTCGCCCGACGCCTCGGGCAGCTCCGCGGTGTCCCGCGCTTCCTCCAGCGACTGGACGTACTCCGCCACCTCGCTGTCCTCGGCGGCCAGTTGGTCCACGCCGACCTGCCACGCCCGTGCGTCCTCGGGCAGTTCGCCGAGGGGGATCCGCAGGTCGATGAGGTCTTCGAGGCGGTTGAGCAGCGCCAGCGTGGCCTTGGGGTTCGGCGGCTGCGACACGTAGTGCGGCACGGCGGCCCACAGGCTCACCGCCGGCACCCCCGCGTGCGTACAGGCTTCCTGGAGGATGCCGACGATGCCCGTGGGGCCCTCGTACTTGGTCTCCTCCAGGTCCATGGTCCGCGCCAGATCCGCGTCCGACGTCACACCGCTGACCGGCACCGGCCGGGTGTGCGGGGTGTCGCCGAGCAGCGCGCCCAGGATCACGATCATCTCGACGCCCAGCTCGTGCGCGAAGCCGAGGATCTCGTTGCAGTACGAACGCCAGCGCATGGACGGTTCGATGCCGCGGACCAGCACCAGGTCACGGGGCTTGTCGCCGCCGATGCGCACCACGGACAGCCGTGTGGTCGGCCAGGTGATCCTGCGGACCCCACCGTCGAGGAACACCGTGGGCCGGTTGACCTGGAAGTCGTAGTAGTCCTCGGCGTCGAGCGCCGCGAAGACCTCGCCCTTCCACTCCCGCTCCAGATGCGCGACCGCGGTGGAGGCGGCGTCGCCGGCATCGTTCCAGCCTTCGAACGCGGCCACCATGACCGGGTCGATCAGCTCGGGAACTCCCTCGAGCTCGATCACCCAGCGCCCCCTTTCGAAGTTCCCTTGTGCACGCATCAACCTTACGGCTTCCACCACGTGCGGTGACGCCTGATGCGCATGCGGGAAGCGTGCCCTGCGCCCGCCGGATCAACCGCCGTGTCCCGCACGACGGGTAAGGGGCAGCCGTCCAGGCGGCTGCCCCTTACCCGTCCGCCCGTGCGCCCGGCGCGTCAGGCCCTGCGGCCCAGTACGTCCTCCACCTTGGCGCGGACCTCGTCCGTGGCCAGGCCGCGGATCGTCAGCGTCGTACGGCGGCGCAGTACGTCGTCCGCGGTCTCGGCCCACTCGTGGTCGCGGGCGTAGACGACCTGCGCCCAGATCTCCGGCGCGTCCGGGTGGACGCGCTCGGCCAGCGCCGGGTCCTCGTTGGCCAGGCGCGCGATGTCGAACGACAGCGAGCCGTAGTGCGTGGCCAGGTGGCGGGCGGTGTCGGCGGCCATCCGCGGGCCCGGCGTACCGCCGTCGACGAGCAGCCGGTGCGCGACCGCGTTCGGGTTGGATATGCCCGGCAGCGGCAGCTTCCTCGGCAGCCGCGAGATCGGCTCCATGTCCTCGCCCAGCGGGTGGCCGGGCAGGGCGGCGAGCTTGTTCATGACGGTGCGCCCGATGTGACGGAACGTCGTCCACTTGCCGCCGGCGACCGACAGCATCCCGCCGCGTCCCTCGGTGACGACCGTCTCGCGCTTGGCCTTCGAGGTGTCACCGGGACCGCCCGGCAGCACCCGCAGACCCGCGAAGGAGTACGTGATGAGGTCACGGGAGAGCTGCTGGTCGCGGATCGAGTAGGCGGCCTCGTCCAGGATCTGGGCGATGTCCTTCTCGTTGACGGACACGTCCGCCGGGTCGCCCTCGTACTCCTCGTCGGTCGTGCCGAGCAGGAGCTGGTCCTCCCACGGCAGCGCGAAGGTGATGCGGTACTTGTCGATCGGCGTGGCCAGCGCGGCCCGCCAGGGGGCGGTCCGCTTGAGCACCAGGTGCGCGCCCTTGGAGAGGCGGATGGACGGCGCCGCGTTCGGGTTCTCCATCGTGCGCAGGTGGTCGACCCACGGCCCGGTGGCGTTGAGCACCAGACGGGCCGTCACGCCGAACTCCGCGCCGTCCAGGCGGTCCTTGAGCTCGGCGCCCGTGACCCGGCCGTTGGTGAAGCGAAGGCCGGTGACCTCGGCGTGGTTGAGGACGGTCGCGCCCGACGCGACGGCGGCACGGACCGTCATGAGGGCCATGCGCGAGTCGTTCATCTGGTCGTCGCCGTAGACCGCGACGGCCTTGAGGTCGTCCGTACGGAGCTCGGGCACCGCGCGCGCGGCCTTCGCCGGGCTGATCACGTGGCCGACGCCGTCCCCGAAGGCGGACAGCGCCGAGTAGGCGAAGACGCCCGCGCCGAGCTTGGCCGCGCCGTGCGGACCGCCCTTGTAGACGGGGAGGTAGAAGGTCAGCGGGTTGGCGAGGTGCGGCGCGACGTCACGGGAGACGGCGCGCCGCTCGAAGTGGTTCTCCGCCACCAGCTTGACCGCGCCGGTCTGCAGGTAGCGCAGTCCGCCGTGGAGCAGCTTGGAGGAGGCGGAGGAGGTGGCGCCGGCGAAGTCGCCGGCGTCCACCAGGGCCACCCGCAGTCCCGACTGGGCGGCGTGCCAGGCGGTGGAGATGCCCAGGATGCCGCCGCCGATCACCAGGAGGTCGTACGTCGCCTTGGAAAGGTGTTCCCGGGTTTCGGCGCGGCTCGTTGTGGCACAGCCGTCGGCCGGGCGCGTCCCGAGGGTCGGGACGCTCTGCAGGGTGGTCATGTTCGTGACTCCTCGTCAGCTCTCGTCTTCGAGCCAGCCCATGGACCGCTCAACGGCCTTGAGCCAGCTCTTGTACTCGCGGTCCCGCGTGGCCGCGTCCATGCGGGGGGTCCACTCGGCGGCCCTGCGCCAGTTGGCGCGCAGCTCGTCGGTGCTGGACCAGAAGCCGACGGCGAGGCCGGCGGCGTAGGCGGCGCCGAGGCAGGTGGTCTCGGCGACCATCGGGCGCACGACGGGTGCGTCCAGGAAGTCCGAGAGCGTCTGCATCAGCAGGTTGTTGGAGGTCATGCCGCCGTCGACCTTGAGGGCCGTCAGCTCGACGCCGGAGTCCTTGGTCATGGCGTCGCTGATCTCGCGGGTCTGCCAGGCGGTGGCCTCCAGGACGGCACGGGCGATGTGCGCCTTGGTGACGTACCGGGTGAGGCCGGCGATCACACCGCGGGCGTCGGGACGCCAGTACGGGGCGAAGAGGCCGGAGAAGGCCGGCACGAAGTACGCGCCGCCGTTGTCCTCGACCGAGGAGGCCAGCGTCTCGATCTCGGCGGCCGACTTGATCAGGCCCATCTGGTCGCGCATCCACTGGACGAGCGAGCCGGTGACGGCGATGGAGCCTTCGAGGGCGTAGACGGCCTTCTGGTCGCCGATGCGGTACCCGACGGTCGTCAGCAGGCCGTTGTACGAGTTGACGGGCGTGTGACCGGTGTTCATCAGCATGAAGGTGCCGGTGCCGTACGTCGACTTGGCCTCGCCCTGCGAGAAGCAGGTCTGGCCGAACAGGGCGGCCTGCTGGTCACCGAGCGCGGAGGCGACGGGCACGCCCTTCAGCGGGCCGGCCTTGGCGACGCCGTACACCTCGGCGGAGGAACGGATCTCCGGCAGCACGGCGGCCGGGATGTCCATCGACTGGAGGATCTTCTCGTCCCAGCGCATCTCGTGCAGGTTCATGAGGAGGGTGCGCGAGGCGTTGGTGACGTCGGTGACGTGCACGCCGCCCTCCGTGCCGCCCGTCAGGTTCCAGATGACCCAGGAGTCCATGGTGCCGAAGAGGATGTCCCCGGCCTCGGCGCGCTCACGCAGGCCCTCGACGTTGTCGAGCAGCCAGCGGACCTTGGGACCGGCGAAGTACGACGCGAGCGGCAGGCCGGTCTCGCGGCGGAAGCGGTCCTGGCCGACGTTGCGGCCGAGCTCCTTGCAGAGCGCGTCGGTGCGGGTGTCCTGCCACACGATGGCGTTGTGGACGGGCTCGCCGGTGTTCTTGTCCCACAGCAGCGTGGTCTCGCGCTGGTTGGTGATGCCGATCGCCTTGACGTCGGCGGGCGTGATGCCCGCCTTGCTGATCGCGCCGGCGACGACTTCCTGGACGTTGGTCCAGATCTCGGCCGCGTCGTGCTCGACCCAGCCCGGCTTCGGGAAGATCTGCTCGTGCTCCTTCTGGTCGACCGAGACGATCCGGCCGTCCTTGTCGAAGACGATGCAGCGGCTGGAGGTGGTGCCCTGGTCGATGGCCGCGATGAACGGGCCGGTGGTGTGTGCGTCGGTCACGGTGTGCTCCCGGAGGTCTGTAGAGGGTCGGCCGGTCGGCTCAGGCGAACGCGATGTTGTAGATACCCGCGGCGAGCGCTCCGCCGATCAGCGGGCCGACGACGGGGATCCAGGCGTAGCTCCAGTCGGAGCCGCCCTTGTTCGGCAGCGGGAGCAGGGCGTGCACGATGCGCGGCCCCAGGTCACGTGCCGGGTTGATCGCGTAGCCGGTCGGGCCGCCGAGGGAGAGGCCGATGCCGACGACGACGAAGGCGGTGATCAGCGCGCCGAGCACGCCGAGGCCCTTGCCGCTGTCGTTGAGGCCCTGGGTGAGCACCGCGAGAACGAGCACGACGGTGCCGATGATCTCGGTGGCGAGGTTCTGCCAGACGTTCCGTACCTCGGGGCCGGTGGAGAAGACGCCGAGGACCGGGCCGGCCTTGGGTGCGGCCTTCTGGTCGACCATGCCCTCCTCGGCCGGCTGCTCCGCGAGGATCTCCGGGTCCGTGAGGTGGGCCTGGAACTGGCCGTAGTACGCGATCCAGACCAGGGCGGCGCCGATCATGGCGCCGAGTATCTGGCCGGCGAAGTAGACCGGAGCGTTGCTCCAGTCGCCGTCCTTGATCGCGATGCCGACGGTGACCGCCGGGTTGAGGTGGGCGCCGGAGAGGCTGCCGGTCATGTAGACCGCCGTCATGACGGCGAATCCCCACCCGAAGGTGATGGCGAGCCAGCCGGCGTTCTGCGCCTTCGAGCGCTTGAGCACGACGGCGGCCACGACGCCGCCGCCGAGCAGGATGAGTACGGCGGTACCAATGATCTCGCCGATGAAGATGTCGGAGCTGGACACCCGCGACTCCTTTGTCCTTCGTCCAGGGGAAAGGCGAACCCCGGGTCCCTCCGGGTGGTCCGCGCCCTCGGTGAGGGCCTAACCGGTCCCTTGGCGTTGCCACACTCTAGCGCGTATTGCCGGTAGGTGTTCGGCATTGCCGACCGATGAACGGCAGTTTTGCCCTCGGTTAAGAGGTGCGTCAAGAGTTCCGTGACCGGTATCCCGATCGTTACCAGCCTGCCAGGAGGCGGCGGAGCCCGCCTTTCAGAAGCGGCTGGCGCCCAGATCCCGGGACACCGCGCGCGCGCAGTCCCGTACGGCCGCCACCAGGTCGGTGCGCAGGGCGCCGTCCTCGCGGATCCGTTCCACGGCGCCGGTGACGCCGACCGCGCCGACGGGCATCCGCCGGCGGTCGTGGATGGGGGCGGCGATCGAGGCCACCCCGTCCCAGGTCTCCTCCACGTCGGCGGCCCAGCCGCGCGCGCGGGTCAGGTCGAGCACCGCCTCGAAGTCCACCGCGTCCGTGACGGTGTGCGGGGTGAAGGACTTGCGCTCGTTCTCGACGACCTCGTTGTGCGCCACCGGGTCGTACGCCGACAGCACCTTGCCCAGCGCGGAGGAGTGCAGCGGCTGCATCGCCCCGACCTCCAGCACCTGCCGGCTGTCGTCCGGGCGGAAGACGTGGTGGACGATCAGTACGCCCTGCTGGTGCAGCACGCCCAGATAGACGCTCTCGCCGCTGGAGCGGGCCAGGTCGTCGGTCCACACGAGCGCGCGGGCCCGCAGTTCGTGCACGTCCAGATACGTGCTGCCGAGGCGCAGCAGCTCGGCGCCCAGCTGGTAGCGGCCGGAGGCCGGGTCCTGTTCGACGAAACCCTCCGCCTGGAGGGTGCGCAGGATGCCGTGCGCCGTACCCTTGGCAAGACCGAGGGACGAGGCCACCTCGGACAGGCCGAGCCTGCGCTCGCCCCCCGCGAGCAGGCGCAGCATCGCCGCCGCCCGCTCGAGCGACTGGATGTTCTTCGCCACGCTCGGCCACCTCCACCTCGGTTCGACAATGCTGAACACTATCGGCTCATGCCGACTGGGTGTCACCGTCCGAGGCCCGCCCGGCGACCGTGAGCCATCAGAACACGGCCTGCAACCGGCACCGTCCGCCTCGTGGGACGCCTTCACGCCACGGACGGGGTCGCGGCTACGCTGGCCAGGTGCGCCGTCCGCCGGGAGGGCGCAAAGCCGACAGCCGTCGCACTCCAGGGAGCAGATCCATGGCCTCGTTGCCGACCCCCACGCCTGCCAGCCACAGCAGCCGCGCCGACGCCCTCCGCGAAGCACTCGCCAGCCGGGTCGTGGTCGCCGACGGGGCGATGGGCACCATGCTCCAGGCGCAGGACCCCACCCTCGAGGACTTCGAGAACCTCGAAGGCTGCAACGAGATCCTCAACATCACCCGCCCCGACATCGTGCGCTCCGTCCACGAGGAGTACTTCGCCGTCGGCGTGGACTGCGTCGAGACGAACACCTTCGGCGCGAACCACTCGGCGGCCAACGAGTACGAGATCGCCGACCGGATCTTCGAGCTGTCCGAGTCCGGTGCGCGCATCGCCCGCGAGGTCGCCGACGAGTTCGGCGCCAGGGACGGTCGCCAGCGCTGGGTCCTGGGCTCGATCGGCCCCGGCACCAAGCTGCCCTCGCTCGGCCACATCGCGTACGACGTCCTGCGGGACGGCTACCAGCAGAACGCCGAGGGCCTGCTCGCCGGCGGTGCGGACGCCCTGATCGTGGAGACCACGCAGGACCTGCTCCAGACGAAGTCGAGCCTGATCGGCGCACGCCGGGCCATGGACGCCCTGGGCATCGACGTGCCGCTGATCTGTTCACTGGCCTTCGAGACGACCGGCGTCATGCTGCTCGGCTCCGAGATCGGCGCGGCCCTGACCGCCCTGGAGCCGCTGGGCATCGACCTGATCGGCCTGAACTGCTCGACCGGCCCGGACGAGATGAGCGAGCACCTGCGCTACCTCGCCCGCCATTCGCGTACGCCGCTGATGTGCATGCCGAACGCGGGCCTCCCCGTGCTCACCAAGGACGGCGCCCACTTCCCGCTCGGCCCCGTCGGCCTCGCCGACGCCCAGGAGACGTTCGTCCACGACTACGGCCTGTCCCTCATCGGCGGCTGCTGCGGTACGACGCCCGAGCACCTGCGCGCCGTCGTCGAGCGCACCCGCGACCTCACCCCGGCGCAGCGCGAGCCGCGCCCCGAGCCGGGCGCCGCCTCCCTCTACCAGTCGGTCCCCTTCCGCCAGGACACCGCCTACATGGCGATCGGCGAGCGCACCAACGCCAACGGCAGCAAGAAGTTCCGCGAGGCCATGCTCGAAGCCCGCTGGGACGACTGCGTGGAGATGGCCCGCGACCAGATCCGCGAGGGCGCGCACATGCTCGACCTGTGCGTCGACTACGTGGGCCGCGACGGCGTGGCCGACATGGCCGAGCTGGCCGGCCGCTTCGCCACCGCCTCCACCCTTCCCATCGTCCTGGACTCCACCGAACTGGCCGTCATCCAGGCCGGTCTGGAGAAGCTCGGCGGCCGCGCTGTCATCAACTCCGTCAACTACGAGGACGGCGACGGCCCGGAGTCCCGCTTCGCCAAGGTCACCGCGCTCGCCAAGGAGCACGGCGCCGCCCTGATCGCGCTGACCATCGACGAGGAGGGCCAGGCCCGTACCGTCGAGCACAAGGTCGCCATCGCCGAGCGGCTGATCGAGGACCTGACCGGCAACTGGGGCATCGACGAGTCGGACATCCTCATCGACTGCCTGACCTTCACCATCTGCACCGGCCAGGAGGAGTCCCGCAAGGACGGCATCGCGACGATCGAGTCGATCCGCGAGCTCAAGCGGCGTCACCCGGACGTGCAGACCACCCTGGGCCTGTCCAACATCTCCTTCGGCCTCAACCCGGCCGCCCGCGTCGTCCTGAACTCCGTCTTCCTCGACGAGTGCGTCAAGGCCGGCCTGGACTCCGCGATCGTGCACGCCTCCAAGATCCTGCCGATCGCCCGCCTGGAGGAGGAGCAGGTCAAGGTCGCCCTCGACCTGATCTACGACCGCCGCGCCGAGGGCTACGACCCGCTCCAGAAGCTCATGGCCCTCTTCGAGGGCGTCAACATGAAGTCGATGAAGGCCGGCCGCGCCGAGGAGCTGATGGCCCTCCCGCTCGACGAGCGTCTGCAGCGCCGCATCATCGACGGCGAGAAGAACGGCCTGGAGGCCGACCTCGACGAGGCCCTGCGCAGCCGCCCGGCCCTGGACATCGTCAACGACACCCTCCTGGCGGGCATGAAGGTCGTCGGTGAGCTGTTCGGCTCCGGCCAGATGCAGCTGCCGTTCGTGCTCCAGTCCGCCGAGGTGATGAAGACGGCGGTGGCTCATCTGGAGCCGCACATGGAGAAGACGGACGACGAGGGCAAGGGCACCATCGTGCTGGCCACCGTCCGCGGCGATGTCCACGACATCGGCAAGAACCTCGTCGACATCATCCTGTCCAACAACGGTTACACCGTCGTCAACCTCGGCATCAAGCAGCCCGTCTCCGCGATCCTGGAGGCCGCCGAGGAGCACAAGGCCGACGTCATCGGCATGTCCGGCCTGCTCGTCAAGTCCACGGTGATCATGAAGGAGAACCTTCAGGAGCTCAACCAGCGCAAGATGGCCGCCGACTTCCCGGTCATCCTCGGCGGCGCGGCCCTGACCCGGGCGTACGTGGAGCAGGACCTGCACGAGATCTACGAGGGCGAGGTCCGCTACGCCCGCGACGCGTTCGAGGGCCTGCGCCTGATGGACGCCCTCATCGGCGTCAAGCGCGGCGTGCCCGGCGCGGCGCTTCCCGAGCTCAAGCAGCGCCGCGTGGCGAAGAAGGACACGGCCGCCTTGGAGGTCGAGGAGCCGGAGGGCTCCGTGCGCTCCGACGTCGCGACCGACAACCCGGTCCCCACCCCGCCCTTCTGGGGCACCCGGGTGGTGAAGGGCATCCAGCTCAAGGAGTACGCGCCCTGGCTCGACGAGGGCGCGCTCTTCAAGGGGCAGTGGGGCCTCAAGCAGGTCCGCAACGGCGACGGGCCCACCTACGAGGAGCTGGTGGAGACCGAGGGCCGTCCGCGCCTGCGCGGCTGGCTCGACCACCTGCAGTCCAACAACCTTCTCGAAGCGGCCGTCGCCTACGGGTACTTCCCCTGCCACTCCAAGGGCGACGACCTGATCCTGCTGGGCGAGGACGGTTCCGAGCGCACCCGCTTCACCTTCCCCCGCCAGCGGCGCGGCCGCCGGCTGTGCCTGGCCGACTTCTTCCGCCCGGAGGAGGCCGGTGAGCCCGACGTGGTCGGCCTCCAGGTGGTCACGGTCGGCTCCCGTATCGGCGCGGAGACCGCCAAGCTCTTCGAGGCCAACTCCTACCGCGACTACCTCGAACTGCACGGGCTGTCGGTGCAGTTGGCCGAGACCCTCGCCGAGTACTGGCACGCCCGGGTCCGCTCCGAGCTCGGCTTCGCCGGCGAGGACCCCGACGCGATGGAGGACATGTTCGCCCTGAAGTACCGCGGCGCGCGCTTCTCCCTCGGTTACGGCGCCTGCCCCGACCTGGAGGACCGGGCGAAGATCGCGGACCTTCTCCAGCCGGAGCGGATCGGCGTCCACCTGTCGGAGGAGTTCCAGCTGCACCCGGAGCAGTCCACCGACGCGATCGTCATCCACCATCCCGAGGCGAAGTACTTCAACGCGCGCTAGACCCGGACGAGTCGTACACTGGTCGGTCCAGCGCAGGCCGGTCGCCTTCCCACCCGGGGAGACGGCCGGCCTTCTCGTCCCTTCAGGAGGTGTGCCCGGATGACCAGCACCGTCCCCGCGCCCAGTACCCGTACGGCCGAAGGCTCCGCACTGCAGGCCGTCTTCCTCGACATGGACGGCACTCTCGTGGACACCGAGGGCTTCTGGTGGGAGGTCGAGGCGGAGGTCTTCGCGGACCTGGGCCATGTGCTGGACGAGGCGTGGCGCGACGTGGTGGTCGGCGGGCCGATGACGCGCAGCGCGGGCTATCTCATCGAGGTGACCGGCGCCGACATCACGCTGCCCGAGCTCACGGTGCTGCTCAACGACCGCTTCGAGAAGCGCATCGGCTGCGGGGTGCCGCTGATGCCGGGGGCGGCCCGGCTGCTCGCCGAGCTCGCGGCGCACGAGGTGCCCACCGCGCTGGTCTCCGCCTCGCACCGGCGCATCATCGACCGGGTCCTGGAGACGCTGGGCCGCGAGATGTTCACGCTCACCGTGGCGGGCGACGAGGTGCCCCGTACGAAGCCGCACCCCGACCCGTATCTGCACGCCGCGGCGCGGCTCGGCGCCGAGCCGGGGAGATGCGCGGTCGTCGAGGACACCGCGACCGGTGTGGCGGCCGCCGAGGCCGCCGGCTGCCGGGTGGTGGCGGTGCCGTCCGTGGCCCCGATCGCGCCCGCGCGCGGACGGGTCGTCGTGGGGTCGCTCGAAGAAGTCGACCTCGCTTTTCTGACGACTCTGATCACGCGGCCGAACTGATCCCTTCACCGAGCGTGCTTTCGCTATCGGGCGGGAACTCTCGGCATTGGACCGTGCATTTTCCGTGACACACCGAAATAGAAATGCACTCTCGATCAAAACTATTCATAGGGTGACCTTAGTCACGCTCCGTGCTGCCCACAGGGGTGCCCCTCAGCGTCAAAGCCCTTCAGCGCGCCCCGGTTTGGCGCCTTTGTGTCCTGATTGATGGAGTGGTGTACGAAACATTCCCGCCCCGCCGCGCCGGCCTGCCCGGTCCCATGATCACCGAGCGGTAACGGTGGGCAGCGGCCCGGTCGGGCCCCTCGGGTGATTCCCACTAATCTCAAGTCGAGAACTTCGCCGCACCCCATGTGCTCCAGCGCTCAACCAGTTGCTGGTACCACAGAACCGATCGCTCTGATCCCGGCCCGATCGCTCCGCCCCGACCGGGCGGCGCGGCGGAGTATCCCGTACACCGCTGAAAACTCAGTGCCGGATGAGGGAGAACGTCCAGGATGAACCGCAAGACTCTGGTGCTGCCGGCCGTGCTCGGCCTGCTCGCGCCCGCGCTGGCCGCCTGCGGCGGCGTGGGCGGCGGCGGGAAGGGCGGTGACGCCATTGTCGTGGGCACCACGGACCAGTTCGTGGCCACGAAGGACGCTCCCGCGCCCTTCGACCCGGCGTTCGCCTACGACGCCGGCGCCTGGAACGTTCTGCGTCAGACCGTCCAGATGCTGATGCACGTCCCGCGCGGCGGCGGCGAGCCGGTGCCGGACGCGGCCTCCAAGTGCGGCTTCACGGACACCCAGAACGAGAGCTACCGCTGCACCCTGCGCGGCGGGCTGAAGTTCGCCGACGGCGACGCGCTCACCGCCGAGGACGTGAAGTTCTCGGTCGAGCGCGTGCTGAAGATCAAGAACAACAACGGTCCGGTCGCGCTGCTCTCGAACATCGACATGATCGAGACGAACGGCGACCACGAGATCGTCTTCCACCTCAAGACGCCGGACGCCACGTTCCCGTACAAGATCGCCACGCCTGCGGCGGCCATCGTCGACTCCGAAACGTACGAGGCCGACAGGCTCCGGGACGGCTTCGCCGCCGAAGGCTCGGGCCCGTACACACTGGAGACCGAGACCGAGGGCGACCGGGTCGTCAAGGCCGTCTTCACCAAGAACCCCGAGTACAAGGGCGACTTGAAGCTCCGCAACGACAAGATCGAGCTGCGGTCCTTCACCGACACCGAGTCGATGGAGAAGGCGCTGAAGGACGGCGACATCAGCATGATGACGCGCACCCTCCAGCCCGAGCAGATCAAGGACCTGTCGGAGAACCCGGCCGAGGGCATCGACCTCATCGAGATGCCCGGCCTGGAGATCCGCTACCTCGGCTTCGACACCGACGACTCCACGGTCAAGAGCAAGGCGGTGCGCCAGGCGCTGGCCGCCGTCGTCGACCGCGGGGACCTCGCGAGCAAGGTCTACCCGGCGACGGCCGAGCCGCTGTACTCGCTCATCCCGAACACCATCACCGGGCACCAGAACGCGTTCTTCAACAAGTACGGCGAGCCGAACCGGCCCAAGGCCGCCGGAATCCTGAAGGCGGCCGGCATCAGCACGCCGGTGAAGCTGACGCTGAACTACACGACCGACCACTACGGCCGTGCGACGAAGAAGGAGTTCGAGGTGCTCCAGGAGCAGCTCAACGCCACGAGCCTCTTCGACGTCGACATCAAGGGAACCGAGTGGTCGAAGTTCCGTGACAGCCAGAAGCGCGGTGAGTACGCCGTCTACGGCATGGGCTGGTTCCCGGACTTCCCGGACGCCGACAACTACGTGGCGCCGTTCCTGGACAAGGACAACTTCCTCAACTCCCCGTATGTGAGCAGCGAGGCCAGGAACAAGCTCATCCCGGAGTCGCGCCGCGCGGCCGACCGGGCCTCGGCCGCCGGGCCGTTCGAGCGGATCCAGGAGATCGTCGCCAACGACGTGCCGGTGCTGCCGCTGTGGCAGGGCAAGCAGTACGTCGCCGCGCGCGACGACATCACCGGCGTCGAGTGGGCCATCAACTCCTCGGCCGACCTGCAGTTGTGGGAGCTGGGCCGCGGCGTCTCCTGACGCCGGCAGTATCCGGCGGCGAAGACCGCGCCGCCGGTGGGACATTCGTTGAATCTGTGAGGCAAGGATCCGTGAAAAGGCGTAACCAGTGGCTGACGGCCCCGCTCGCGGCGGGACTGGCGGCGGGGCTGCTCAGCGGTTGTGGCACCGAAGAGGGCGGCTCGGGGGGCACTGAGGGTGGTGTGGTCATCGGAATGTCGGACGAGGTGCTGGCCACCGACCCGGCATCGGGCTACGACCCGGGCTCCTGGCTGCTGTTCAACAACGTCTTCCAGTCGCTGCTGAGCTTCCCCAAGGGCAGCACGTCCCCGCAGCCCGAGGCCGCGAAGACCTGCGACTTCGACAAGGGCGGCAGCACGGTCTTCCGCTGCACCCTGCGCGACGGCCTGAAGTTCAGCAACGGCAACGAGCTGACCTCGAAGGACGTCAAGTACTCCTTCGAGCGCTCGCTGAAGATCAACGACAAGGCCGGCCCCGCGGCGGTCATGCTCGGTTCCATCGGCACGATCGAGACGCCCGACGCGAAGAACATCGTCTTCCGCCTCAAGGTGCCGGACGCCACCTTCCCGAGCAAGATCGCCTCGGGCGCCGGCTCCATCGTCGACCACCGCGAGTACGCGTTCGACAAGCTGCGCACGGACAACAAGGCGGTCGGCTCGGGCCCGTACACGCTGGACTCCTTCGGCCGGGCCGACGCGTCCTTCTCGGTCAACGAGAACTACCAGGGCACCGCCGAGACGAAGAACAACGGCGTCACCATGAAGTTCTTCCACGGTGACCAGAAGGCGCTGGCGGCCTCCCTCAAGAAGCGCGACGTCGACATCGCCTACCGAGGACTCACGGCCGACGACATCGCCGACCTGGAGACCTCCACCGCCCACCGTGAGAAGGGCATCGAGGTCGTCGAGGGCTCCAGCGCCGAGGTCCAGCACCTGGTCTTCAACGTGAACGACCCGGTCGTCGGCAAGCCGGCCGTGCGCAAGGCCATGGCGTACCTCATCGACCGCGACGCCCTGGTGCGGGACGTCTACCAGTCCACCGCCACCCCGCTGTACTCGATCATCCCGAGCGGCATCGGCGCCCACAACACGGCGTTCTTCGACACCTACGGCGGCAGCCCGCAGCCCGCCAAGGCCCAGCGCGTCCTGCGCGGCGCGGGCATCACGGACAAGGTGAAGCTCACCCTCTGGGCCACGCCCAGCCGCTACGGCCCGGCCACCGTCGAGGAGTTCAAGGCGATAGCCAAGCAGCTCAACAGGAGCGGGCTGTTCGACGCGACGGTCGAGTCGGTCGAGATCAACGAGTACGAGCGGAACATCGCGGCCGGCAAGTACGGCGTGTACGTGAAGGGCTGGGTCCCCGACTACCCGGACCCGGACAACTTCACCCTGCCGTTCTTCGGCAAGGACAACGTCCTCGCCAACAACTACGAGAACCGCAAGATCACGGAGGGGATCATCCCCGACACCGCCGCCGCGACCGACCGTCCCATGGCGGAGGAGGACTTCAACAAGCTCCAGGACATCGTCGCCGACGAGGTGCCGATCATCCCGCTGTGGCAGGGCAAGCAGTACGCCGTGGCGTACGACGACATCTCGGGCCTGGAGTGGACCCTGGACGCGTCGACCGTCTTCCGGTTCTGGGAGATCAGCAAGGGCTGAGCCCTGGCCGCCGGCGCGTGAAGCCGGACCCAGCCCCCCGGGGCCGGGTCCGGCTTCACGCCGTACGGGTGCTACTGGGCGCCCGGCCTGACCAGGCCGCTCTCGTACGCGTACACCGCGGCCTGCACCCGGTCGCGCAGCCCGAGCTTCGTCAGCACATGCCCCACGTGCGTCTTCACAGTCGTCTCGCTCACGAAGAGGTCGGCGGCGATCTCCGCGTTGGACAGCCCGCGGGCCACCAGCTTCAGCACCTCGACCTCACGCTCGGTGAGGGTGTGCAGCGTGTCGGGGACCTGCTCCTCGCCCGACGGCAGGTGGTCGGCGTACTTGTCGAGCAGCCGGCGCGTGATGCTCGGCGCCAGCATCGCCTCGCCCGCCGCGACGACCCGGATCGCCTGCACCAGCTCGGTGGCGGGCGCGTCCTTCAGCAGGAAGCCGCTGGCCCCGGCGCGCAGCGCCTCCACGACGTACTCGTCGAGGTCGAACGTGGTCAGCACGAGCACCTTCGCCGGGCCGTCCTTGCCGGGGCCGGTGATCTGACGCGTCGCCTCCACGCCGTCCATCCGGGGCATCCGGATGTCCATCAGGACGACATCGGGCTGCAGCGCCCGCACCTGGTCGAGCGCCTGGAGACCGTCTCCGGCCTCACCGACGACCGCGAGATCCTGCTCGGCCTCCAGAATCATCCGGAAGCCGGTGCGCAGCAGGGGCTGGTCGTCGACCAGTAGGACGCGGATAGCCACGGAGGACTCCTTCTCTAGACCGCGTCCATTCTGCCCTGGCCGCCCTCGGCCGGATCGGCCGGGCGCACCGTCAGCTGCACGGGCAGCGGGTACACCGGGGGAGTGCCGCCGAATTCCGGGCACACCGCCCGGTGATCGCACCAGCCGCACAGCTTCGTCGGCCGCGGTCGCCACTCACCGGTCTCGGTGGCTTCCTTGATGGCCTCCCACAGCGCGAGCAGCTTGCGCTCCACGCGCTCCAGATCCGCCTCGACGGGGTCGTACGTCAGAACGTCGCCACTGCCGAGGTACACCAGCTGCAGCCGGCGCGGCACGACGCCCTTCCACCGCCAGATCACCAGCGCGTAGAACTTCATCTGGAACAGCGCGCCGTCGGCGTACTCGGCCCGGGGCGCCTTGCCCGTCTTGTAGTCGACGATCCGCACCTCACCGGAGGGCGCCACGTCCACCCGGTCGATGATGCCGCGCAGCCGCAGTCCCGACTCCAGCTCCGTCTCGACGAAGAGCTCCCGCTCGGCGGGCTCCAGCCGCGTCGGGTCCTCCAGCGTGAACCACCGCTCGACCAGCTCCTCGGCCTCCACCAGCCAGCGCGACAGCCGCTCGCCCTCCGGATCCTCCGCGAACAGCTCTGTGAGCTGCGGCTTCGACTCCAGCAGCCGGTTCCACTGACCGGGCACCAGCGCCCTGGCCCGCCCCGCCGTGCGCTCCGTCGCCGGTACGTCGAAGAGCCGCTCCAGCACGGCGTGCACCAGCGTGCCCCGGGTCGCCGCCTCGCTCGGCTTCTCCGGCAGCTTGTCGATCACCCGGAACCGGTAGAGCAGCGGGCACTGCATGAAATCGCTCGCCCGCGAGGGGGAGAGCGAGGTGGGGCGCTGGGCAGCGTCGGCCCGACCGGAACTCGTAGTCATGCCACGACCCTAAGACCCCGCACTGACAGACCCGGCATCAATGGCCGCGAATGGGGAGCCGAGGCGGAGTCCGGCGGGGCAGTCCGCATACCATCGACGGCAGACCCCTCTCGCGCTGCGTGGCCGGTGGACGCGGCGCGAGGACGCCTGCGAACGAAGGGACCCTGTGAACGAGAGCGGCGAGCGCGACAAGAGCGGCGGGAGCGGCGGCAAGCCGCAGCGCCCGCGCGAGCCGGGCGGCGGCCTCCTCATGGGCCGCCCGTTCGGCGTGCCGGTCTACGTCGCCCCCAGCTGGTTCCTCGTCGCCGCCCTCATCACCTGGGTCTTCGGCGGCCAGCTCGACCGCGTCCTGCCGGAGTTGGGCAACCTCCGGTACCTGGTCTCCCTCTTCTTCGCCGTCGCCTTCTACGCCTCCGTGCTGGTCCACGAGCTGGCCCACACCGTCGCCGCGCTCCGCTTCAAGCTGCCGGTGCGCCGGATCCAGCTCCAGTTCTTCGGAGGGGTCTCGGAGATCGAGAAGGAGTCCGAGACTCCGGGGCGCGAGTTCGTCCTCGCCTTCGTCGGCCCGCTGCTCTCGCTCGTCCTGGGCGGTGTCTTCTACGCCGGCATGCGGATCGTGGAACCCGGCACGGTGCCCGGCGTCCTGCTGGCCGGCCTGATGATCTCCAACCTCATCGTGGCGGCCTTCAACCTGCTGCCAGGCCTCCCGCTGGACGGCGGCCGGATGCTCCGGGCCGTCGTGTGGAAGATCACCGGTAAGCCGATGAGCGGCACCATCGCCGCCGCCTGGGTCGGCCGGGCGCTCGCCGTCGCCGTCCTCATCGGCCTGCCGCTGCTCACCCACACCGGCGCCCTCGGCAACTCCACCGAGGACATCGGCGGCATGGAGACCGTCACCGACGCCCTGCTCGCCGCCATCCTCGCCGCCATCATCTGGACCGGCGCCGGCAACAGCCTGCGGATGGCCCGGCTGCGCGAGCACCTCCCCGACCTGCGCGCCCGTACGCTCACCCGCCGCGCGGTCCCCGTCGAGTCGGAGACCCCGCTGTCCGAGGCCCTGCGCCGTGCCAACGCGGCCGGGGCGCGCGCCCTGGTCGTCG
Source organism: Streptomyces chryseus (assembly GCF_014650755.1). Lineage (GTDB taxonomy): Bacteria > Actinomycetota > Actinomycetes > Streptomycetales > Streptomycetaceae > Streptomyces > Streptomyces chryseus. The sequence goes on from NZ_BMVO01000002.1 coordinate 180,420, forward strand.
TCGACGGGCAGGGGGAGCCCACGGGGGTCGTCCGCGAGACGGCCATCGTCGGCGTACCGGAGCACCGCAGGCCATGGGTCGCGGTGAGCGGACTCGCCCAGGACCTCACCGAGGACATGAAGATCGCGGCCGAGCTGGCGGGCGAGGCCCTGCTGGAGCGTCTGCGGGCCGCCCCGGCGACGGAGTACCTGGTGGTCGAAGAGACCGGCGAGATCTACGGCGTGCTGTCCACCGCCGACGTGGAGCGCGCCTTCGTGTCGGCCATGGCCCGCCCGCAGTAGACGCCCGCGCCCCCTCCGACGGCGTACCGCGGCGAATCGGGCCCCCGAAAGACCGGTACGCTGGTCACATGTCCGAACCGACCGGTGCCGCCCGCCGTCGCGGCCCCTTCCAGGTCGGGGACCAGGTCCAGCTCACCGACCCCAAGGGACGCCACTACACGTTCACGCTCGAGGCCGGGAAGAATTTCCACACCCACAAGGGTTCCTTCCCCCACGACGAGCTGATCGGTGCTCCCGAGGGCAGTGTTGTCCGTACCACGGGAAACGTCGCCTACCTCGCGCTGCGCCCCCTGCTCCCCGACTATGTCCTGTCCATGCCCCGCGGCGCCGCCGTGGTCTACCCCAAGGACGCGGGCCAGATCCTGGCCTTCGCCGACATCTTCGCCGGCGCCCGCGTCGTCGAGGCGGGGGTCGGATCCGGCTCGCTGAGCAGCTTCCTGCTGCGCGCCATCGGCGACCAGGGCATGCTGCACTCCTACGAGCGCCGCGAGGACTTCGCCGAGATCGCCACGCAGAACGTGGAGCGCTACTTCGGCGGTCCGCACCCCGCCTGGCAGCTCACCGTCGGCGACCTCCAGGACAACCTGACCGACACCGATGTCGACCGGGTGATCCTGGACATGCTCGCCCCGTGGGAGTGCCTCGAGGTCGTCCGCAAGGCGCTCGTCCCCGGCGGCATCCTCTGCTGCTACGTGGCCACCACCACCCAGCTGGCGCGCACCGTCGAGTCCATCCGGGAGATCGGCTGCTTCGCGGAGCCGACCGCCTGGGAGTCGATGATCCGCAACTGGCACGTCGAGGGCCTGGCCGTGCGCCCCGACCATCGGATGATCGGCCACACCGGCTTCCTCCTCACCGCCCGCCGCCTCGCGGACGGCGTGGAGCCCCCGCTGCGCCGCCGCCGCCCCGCCAAGGGCGCGTACGGCGAGGACTACACGGGCCCCGGCAGCGAGAGCGGTTCCGCCTCCCGGGGCTGAACCGGCAACGAGCCAGCGCCGCCGCCGAGTTCCCCGACCGACCGGGGAACTCGGCGGCGGCGCTTTTCCGTTACCGGATGTTTGCCCCACCGGTACGGACCCCCCGGTTCCGCCGGGCTGTGACGTGTGGCACGATGCTCGCCACCCCACCGGTACAGCCCCAGGAGACACCCCGCGTGCAGACCTCCGCCGCCGCCCTGGACCTCGCGCACACCCGGCCCCGCCCGCTGCACTGGCTCGCCACCGCCGCCGCCATGGCCGCGGTCGTCGCCGCGGCCGGCCTGCTCCAGCCCGAGGCGGCCACCGCCTCCCAGACGGCCGTCGGAGCGGCGGCCGGGCCGGTGGAGGCAGCAGCGGCGCCCGCCCCCGACGCGTCGGGCGCGGTGTACCCCCTGGACTGCCACGGCCAGAAGCCCGCCGTGGTGGAGAAGGGCTCAGGCGACCTGGACGGCGACGGCCGGCCCGAGACCGTGGCGGTCGTGCGCTGCGTGTCGGGCATCGGCACCCCGCCGAGCGGGGTCTTCGTACTCACCGGCCCGTCGTCGCGCGTGGTGGCGACGCTGGTGGACCCGGCCGACGGGATGGGCGTCACTGACTTCGCGGTACGCGGGGGCGCGGTCCGGGCCACGCTGCTCGGCTACTCGTCGCCGGACGTGCCGCGCTGCTGCCCCGACCGGCGGGAGATGGTCAAGTGGCAGTGGCGGGGCGGCAAGTTCGCCCGGACCGTACTGCCGGACGCGCGCAGTATGTGAGCGGTCACTCCGCGTCGGGGCCGTAGACCTCGACCTGGTCCGCGACACGGCGTACGTGGATGCAGTCGCCCGGGCACTCCTTGGCCGAGTCGACGACGTCCCGGAGAAGCGGCAGCGGCACGGGCGTTGTGGCGCCGGGGCTCTGCAGCAGCTCGTCGCCGGGGCTCTTCACGTACGCCAGCCCGTCGATGTCGAGCTCGAAGACGTCGGGGGCGTACTGGACGCAGATGCCGTCGCCGGTGCAGAGGTCCTGGTCGATCCACACCTCGAGCGGGTCGCCGGTCTGTGCGCCGTCGTCGGTGGGAGCCTTCTGCTGCACGGTCATATCTCCTGCCGTTTCCTGCGCGGTTGTAGCAATTGGAGCCAGCCCTGACGGGTGTTGAACACTTCGACGATACAACCGGCCGCTTTCCGATGTTGATGGGTGGGTATTCCCCTGGTGTGAGGGAGTACGCAAGGGTGAAGATCGGACACACCCCGCAGTCTTTGTGATCTAGGGGTTTCAACCCGCACCCGCCCAGGTAGGGTCAGGAAGCGTCCAGCTCCCCTTGGAGGAGGTGAGGACCGTGGCAGCCCACGACGACGACATCAACCGCGGCATCCGGCCGGTGCGAGGGTCTGAGGACCCCGCCGGTCAGGTTGCCTATCTCGAGCAGGAAATCGCCGTCCTGCGCCGCAAGCTCGCCGACTCTCCGCGTCATACGAGGATTCTCGAAGAGCGGATCGTCGAGCTGCAGACCAACTTGGCCGGCGTGTCCGCTCAGAACGAGCGGCTCGCCAATACGCTCCGTGAGGCCCGCGACCAGATCGTGGCCCTCAAGGAAGAAGTCGACCGGCTCGCGCAGCCGCCGGCCGGCTTCGGTGTCTTCCTCACGGCGAACGAGGACGGCACGGCCGACATCTTCACCGGTGGCCGCAAGCTACGGGTGAACGTCAGCCCCAGCGTGGAGCTCGAAGAGCTCCGGCGTGGCCAGGAGGTCATGCTCAACGAGGCCCTCAACGTGGTCGAGGCCATGGCGTACGAGCGCGCCGGGGAAATCGTCACCCTCAAGGAGATCCTTGAGGACGGCGAGCGCGCCCTGGTGCAGGGGCACACCGACGAGGAACGGGTGGTGCGGCTCGCCGAGCCGCTGCTGGACGTCACCATCCGCCCCGGCGACGCCCTGCTGCTGGAACCCAGGTCCGGCTACGTCTACGAAGTCATCCCGAAGAGCGAGGTCGAGGAGCTCGTCCTCGAAGAGGTCCCGGACGTCGACTACGACAAGATCGGCGGTCTGGGCGGCCAGATCGAGATGATCCGCGACGCGGTCGAGCTTCCGTACCTCTACCCCGACCTCTTCAAGGAGCACGAACTGCGGCCGCCGAAGGGCATCCTGCTCTACGGTCCGCCCGGCTGCGGCAAGACGCTGATCGCGAAGGCCGTCGCCAACTCCCTTGCGAAGAAGGTCGCCGAGGTGACCGGCCAGCCCGCGGGGAAGAGTTACTTCCTCAACATCAAGGGCCCCGAGCTCCTCAACAAGTACGTCGGTGAGACCGAGCGGCACATCCGCCTCGTCTTCCAGCGTGCCCGGGAGAAGGCGAGCGAGGGCACCCCCGTCATCGTCTTCTTCGACGAGATGGAATCGCTCTTCCGCACCCGTGGCTCGGGTGTCAGCTCGGACGTGGAGAACACCATCGTTCCGCAGCTGCTCGCCGAGATCGACGGTGTGGAGGGTCTGGAGAACGTCATCGTCATCGGCGCCTCCAACCGCGAGGACATGATCGACCCCGCGATCCTGCGGCCCGGCCGGCTCGACGTCAAGATCAAGATCGAGCGTCCGGACGCGGAGGCGGCGAAGGACATCTTCGCGAAGTACCTCCGCTCCACCCTGCCGCTGCACGCGGACGACCTGGCCGAGCACACCGGCTCCAGGGAGGCCGCGGTCCACGGCATGATCCAGTCGGTCGTCGAGCAGATGTACGCCGAGTCCGAGGAGAATCGCTTCCTCGAGGTCACGTACGCGAACGGCGACAAGGAAGTCCTGTACTTCAAGGACTTCAATTCCGGCGCGATGATCCAGAACATCGTCGACCGGGCCAAGAAAATGGCCATCAAGGCATTCCTCGACCAGAACCAGAAGGGTCTGCGGGTCTCCCACCTCCTCCAGGCCTGCGTGGACGAGTTCAAGGAGAACGAGGACCTGCCGAACACCACCAACCCGGACGACTGGGCCCGAATCTCCGGAAAGAAGGGCGAACGGATTGTATTCATCCGTACGCTCGTCACCGGAAAGCAGGGTGCGGACACCGGACGCTCCATCGACACGGTGGCAAACACCGGTCAGTACCTCTAGATCGCAGACCGGCTGCGGGTGCCCCCCGGGCATCCGCAGCCGGCTGCTTTCCAGCCACCCCGGCCGCCACACCGATCACACCCGAGCAATGACCGAATTGATCTCCCCGCCAGCGCAGAGGCGTTCTAGGCTCTTCGGTACCGCCGAGTCGCGCAGTGCGGGGCCGGGCACCGCACACGCACCGGAGAACCAGCGGTACTTGAGTGCCGCCCCCGTCCGGGGGCGACGCCGGGCAAGGAGGGCCGCATGACCGTACGGCGAGTAATGGGCATCGAGACGGAGTACGGGATCTCCGTCCCCGGCCATCCCAACGCCAATGCCATGCTCACCTCGTCCCAGATCGTCAACGCCTACGCGGCGGCGATGCACCGGGCGCGCCGCGCCCGCTGGGACTTCGAGGAGGAGAATCCGCTGCGGGACGCGCGAGGCTTCGACCTCGCCCGGGAGGCCGCCGACAACAGTCAGCTCACCGATGAGGACATCGGCCTGGCCAATGTCATCCTCACGAACGGCGCGCGGCTGTACGTCGACCACGCGCACCCCGAATACAGCTCCCCGGAGGTGACCAACCCGCTGGACGCGGTCCTGTGGGACAAGGCCGGCGAGCGGATCATGGCGGAGGCCGCCGAGCGGGCGGCGCAGCTGCCCGGCGCCCAGCCGATCCACCTCTACAAGAACAACACCGACAACAAGGGCGCGTCCTACGGCACGCACGAGAACTACCTGATGAAGCGGGAGACCCCCTTCTCGGACATCGTGCGCCACCTGACGCCGTTCTTCGTGTCCCGGCAGGTCGTCACGGGCGCCGGCCGGGTGGGCATCGGCCAGGACGGCCACGAGCACGGCTTCCAGATCAGCCAGCGCGCGGACTATTTCGAGGTCGAGGTCGGCCTGGAGACCACGCTCAAGCGCCCCATCATCAACACCCGGGACGAGCCGCACTCCGACGCGGAGAAGTACCGCAGGCTGCACGTCATCATCGGGGACGCGAACCTCTCCGAGATCTCGACGTACCTCAAGCTGGGCACGACGTCGCTGGTGCTGTCCATGATCGAGGACGGCTTCATCAATGTCGACCTGGCGATCGACCAGCCGGTACGCACCCTGCACCAGGTCTCGCACGACCCGACGCTGGAGCGGCTGATCACGCTGCGCAGCGGCCGGACACTCACCGCTGTCCAGCTGCAGATGGAGTACTTCGAACTGGCGCGCAAATACGTCGAGGAGCGGTTCGGCGTCGACGCGGACGACCAGACCAAGGACGTCCTGGGGCGCTGGGAGGACGTGCTGAACCGCCTGGAGAACGACCCGATGAGCCTGTCGGGGGAGCTGGACTGGATCGCCAAGCGAGAACTCCTCGAGGGCTACCGCAGGCGCGACAGCCTCGACTGGGACGCCCCCAGGCTCCATCTGGTGGACCTGCAGTACGCCGACGTACGCCCCGAGAAGGGCCTGTACAACCGCCTGGCGGCCCGCGGGAAGATGAAGCGGCTGCTGGACGAGGACACGGTGCTGCGGGCCTCGACGAAGCCACCAGAGGACACCAGGGCCTATTTCCGCGGGCGCTGCCTGGAGCAGTACGCCGACGACGTCGCGGCGGCCTCCTGGGACTCGGTGATCTTCGATCTGCCCGGCCGGGACTCGCTCCAGCGCGTCCCCACGCTGGAACCGTTGCGGGGTACACGTAATCACGTCAAGGAGCTCCTCGACCGGTGCAGGACGGCGGAAGACCTGGTCCGCGTGCTTTCGGGCGGCTGAAAGGGGCGCCGGGTGGGAATCATCGAGATGGTCCCCACGCGTTGTGAAAGTACGGCGCGGATGTCAGACCCCGCTTGTAGGGTCTGATCAAGGACATCGAACCGAGCGAGCGGGGTGAGGTAGAGATGGCGACCAAGGACACCGACGGCGGACAGCAGAAGGCGACGCGTTCCACCGGGGAGGCCGAGGAGACCGCGCAGGACGCGCAGGCTTCCGAGGACCTCAAGGAGCGCCAGGAGAAGCTGTCGGACGACGTCGACTCGGTACTCGACGAAATCGACGACGTGCTCGAGGAGAACGCGGAGGACTTCGTGCGCTCCTTCGTCCAAAAGGGCGGCGAGTAGAGCCGGTTGTCCGTCCCGGTGGCCGTGGACCGAGGTCCGGCACACCGGGACGGATGACCGGCCACCGTAGGGGTATCGTCCCTGCACAGTTCGCAAGATCGGCCCGGCCTCCCAGTGGCGGGCCGCCGCCTACCCGGAAGGAAACGCGTGGAAGCCAACCCTCGTAGCACCGGGCGTCTGCCGGCTGCCTTCCTGACGCCGGGCTCGTCGTCGTTCATGGACTTCCTGGGCGACCATGCGCCCGAGATGCTGCCGGGAAGGCGCGTCCTGCCGCCCGTCAAGGGCGTCATAGAGGCTCCGCACGGCACGACGATCGTCGCCGCCGCGTTCCCCGGCGGCGTGGTGCTCGCCGGCGACCGGCGGGCCACCATGGGCAACATGATCGCGCAGCGGGACATCGAGAAGGTGTTCCCCGCCGACGAGTACTCGGCGGTGGGCATCGCCGGGACCGCCGGCCTGGCGGTGGAGATGGTCAGGCTCTTCCAGCTGGAGCTGGAGCACTTCGAGAAGGTGGAAGGCGCCCAGCTCTCCCTGGAGGGCAAGGCGAACCGGCTCTCCACGATGATCCGCAGCAACCTCGGCATGGCGATGCAGGGCCTGGCCGTCGTCCCGCTCTTCGCGGGCTGGGACGTCGACCGCGAGAAGGGCCGCATCTTCTCGTACGACGTGACGGGCGGCCGCTCCGAGGAGCAGGGCTACGCGGCGACGGGCTCCGGCTCCATCTTCGCCCGCGGCTCGATGAAGAAGCTCTACCGCGACGACCTGACGGAGCAGCAGACCACCACGCTGGTCGTCCAGGCGCTGTACGACGCCGCCGACGACGACTCGGCGACCGGCGGCCCGGACGTGGCCCGCCGGATCTATCCGATCGTCACCGTGATCACCGAAGAGGGCTTCCGGCGGCTCACCGAGGCGGAGTCCTCGGAGCTGGCCCGCTCGATCCTGGAGCGGCGGCTGGAGCGGCCCGACGGTCCCCGGGCCGCGCTCCTCTGACGGCTCCTGTCCTCGGAATCCACGTGACAACGACAGAAAGGGACGGATAGCCGGTGTCGACGCCGTTCTATGTCTCACCCCAGCAGGCCATGGCCGACCGGGCGGAATACGCCCGGAAGGGCATCGCCCGCGGTCGCAGCCTTGTCGTGCTGCAGTACGCCGACGGCATCGTATTCGTCGGCGAGAACCCGTCCCGCGCGCTGCACAAGTTCAGCGAGATCTACGACCGGATCGGCTTCGCCGCCGCCGGCAAGTACAACGAGTACGAGAACCTGCGGATCGGTGGCGTCCGGTACGCCGATCTGCGCGGATACACCTACGACCGCGAAGATGTGACGGCCCGTGGCCTCGCCAACGTCTACGCGCAGACGCTGGGCACGATCTTCTCCAGCAACGCCGAGAAGCCGTACGAGGTGGAGCTGGTCGTCGCCGAGGTCGGGGCCCGCCCCGAGGGCGACCAGATCTACCGGCTGCCCCACGACGGTTCGATCGTGGACGAGCACGGGTCGGTCGCGGTCGGCGGCAACGCGGAGCAGATCAGCAGCTTCCTCGACCAGCGCCACCGGGACGGGATGACGCTGGCGGAGGCGCTCAAGCTCGCCGTGCAGGCCCTGTCCCGGGACACCAACGGCAGCGAGCGGGAGATCCCCGCAGAGCGGCTCGAGGTGGCGGTCCTGGACCGCACGCGCCCGCAGGAGCGGAAGTTCAAGCGCATCGTCGGCCGTCAGCTCGACCGCCTGCTGGAGGCGGACGGCGACGCGGCCGCGCCCACCGACACCCCGTCGGACACCGAGGAATAGCGACCGCGGACTTCATGTCCGGTGCCCCGGTCCGCCCAGCGGTCCGGGGCACCCGCATGACCCGACGGGGCGTCAGGCGGGCGCGCTGGAGCCGCGGACCATCAGTTCCACGGGGATGTCGCCGCTCTCGGGCGTCCGTCCGTCCAGCACGGCCAGCAGCGCCGCCATGCCTCGCTCGCCGACCCGCTCGGCGGGCAGTCGTACGGTCGTGAGTTCCGGCTCCACGGCGGTCGCGAGGGCCAGGTCGTCGAAGCCGGTGACCGACACGTCCTCGGGCACCCGCAGGCCGAGGCGGCGTACCGCCTTGCAGGCGCCCGCCGCGACGATGTCGTCGTCGCAGACCAGTGCGGTCGGCCGCGGCCCCGGGCCGGTCAGGGCCAGTTCGGCGGCCCTGCGCGCGCCGTGTACGTCCAGCGGCGCGTGCACCGTGCGCACCACGGCGTCGGGGACCTGGCGCAGTGCCTCCTGAAGGGCCGTCGCCCGTACGTCGAACGTCCAGGAGGCCACGGCCGACGCGAGATGCGCGAACCGGCGGTGGCCCAGGGTGAGCAGATGGTCCGTCACCAGGCGCATGCCGTCGGCGATGCCGAGGTTCACGTACGCGGCGGCCCCCGGATCCGCCGGGTCGCTGTCGAGCATCACGAGCGGCAGCCCCGTGCCCCGGATCGCCTCCAGGGCGCCGGTGGCCATCGAGGAGGCGATGACCCCGTCCAGCGCCGCCCGCGCCGAGGCGAAGGGGTCCCGGGCCGGCCCGGTGCCTTCGGGGGAGGGGTAGAGGACGACGCCGAAGTCGTGCTCGGCGGCCGTGCGGGCGGCCCCGGCGTAGACCCGGGCGAAGAACTCGTTGGTGAGCGCGGGCACGACGAGCAGCGCGGTCCTGGTCCTGCCGAGCCGCAGGTTCCGGGCGGCGAGATTGGGGCGGTACCCCAGCTCCCGCGCCGCCCCGCGCACGAGGTCCGCTGTGCGCTCCGACACCCGGCCGCGCCACTTGTCACCGAGCACGAGCGAGACGGTCGCCTGCGAAACCCCGGCGGCCCGGGCCACGTCCCTGCTGGTCGGCGGCGTGGGGGGCGTTCCCGCGCCGGCGCCGCTGGTGTCGTCCGGGGTCTCGTCCGGGCTGGTCACGCGTGCCTCCGCAGCAAGGGCTCTACGCCGCGAGGTGGACCCGCGGCCTGGCTCATGGTACGTATGACGCCAGAGGTTATACGTACAACTTCGGTGCGCGCCGGAGCGGAGAGGGGCGGACATGGCCGCGGGATACGCGGAACTGCTGAGGACGCGGCACGCCGCACGCCTGCTGGCGGGCACGCTGGTGGGGCGGCTGCCCAACGCCACCGCCCCCATCGCGATCGTGCTGCTCGCCCGCGCCGAGGGGGGCAGCTACACCCTGGCCGGCGGCCTCGCGGCCGTGTACGGGCTGGCCAACGCGGTGGGACAGCCGCTGCTCGGCCGCGCCGTGGACCTGTACGGGCAGCCGCGCGTGCAGCTGCCCGCCGCCGTCCTGTCCGCCCTCGGCATGGTCCTGCTCACCATCGCCGGGACCGACCCGCTCCCGCTCGCGTACGCCGCCGTGGCCCTCGCCGGCGTCTTCACCCCGCCCCTCGAAGGCGGGCTGCGGGCCCTGTGGCCCGACGTGCTCGGACGTGAGGACCGGGTGCACCGGGCGTACGCCATGGACGCCGTGGCGCAGGAGATCATGTTCACCGTCGGCCCGCTGCTGGTGACGCTGCTCGTGGCGCTCTGGTCACCGGCGGCAGCCCTCCTCGTCATCAACGCCGTGGGCGTGCTGGGCGCGCTCTCGGTCGTCCTGTCCGAGCCTTCGCGCACCTGGCGCTCGGCGCCCCGCGAGGCGCACTGGCTGGGCGCTCTGCGCTCGCCCGGGCTGCTGGCCCTGCTCGGCTCGTTCTTCTTCGTCGGTCTCGCGCTCGGCTCCATCACTGTCGCGGGGGTCGCGTACGCCGACGACCACGGGCGCGAGGCGGTCTACGGCTGGCTCATGGCGGCGCTCGGCCTCGGCGCGCTCGGGGGCGGCATGCTGTACGGCGCCCGGCAGTGGGCCGGCGCCCCCGAACGGCGGCTGCGCTTCATCGTCGCCCTGCTCGCGGCGGGGTACCTGCCGCTGATGCTCACGCCCGGCGTCCCCGCGATGGTCGTGCTCGCCGCCGTCTCCGGGGTCTTCCTCGCCCCCGCGCTCGCCTGCGCGTTCATCGTCGTCGACCGGCACGCCCCGCGCGGCACCGTCACCGAGGCGTTCTCCTGGCTGGTCACCACCTTCGGCGTAGGCGCCGCGGTGGGAACCGGCGTCGCCGGACCGGCGGTCGAGTACGGCGGTACCGCGGCCAGCTTCGCCGTCGCGGCAGGGGGCGGAGTGGCCGCTCTGGTGGTGCTGCTGACCACCCGGCGGGTTCTCACGATTCCCGTCACCGCTCCCCTTCCCCGGGACTCTGTCGTAATCCCTTGCGAAAATGATCGAATCGGAGCGGCCGAACCCGGTTTCAGGACAGGCCATCAGGCGTAATGTTCAGTCATGGACCGCCGCATTTTCGGGCTGGAGAACGAGTACGGCGTCACGTGCACGTTCAGGGGACAGCGCCGACTGTCTCCTGACGAAGTGGCGCGCTACCTCTTCCGCCGTGTTGTGTCATGGGGCCGCAGCAGCAATGTCTTCCTGCGGAACGGCGCCCGCCTCTACCTCGACGTGGGATCGCATCCGGAATACGCAACTCCCGAATGCGACGACGTGACCGAGCTCGTCACCCACGACAAGGCCGGCGAGCGCATTCTCGAGGGCCTGCTCGTCGACGCCGAACGCCGCCTGCACGAGGAGGGAATCGCGGGCGACGTCTATCTCTTCAAGAACAACACCGACTCTGCGGGAAACTCCTACGGCTGCCACGAGAATTACCTCGTGGCCCGCCATGGAGAGTTCTCCAGGCTCGCGGACATCCTCATCCCGTTCCTCGTCACCCGGCAGCTCATCTGCGGCGCCGGCAAGGTGCTGCAGACCCCGCGCGGCGCGGTCTTCTGCGTCAGCCAGCGCGCCGAGCACATCTGGGAGGGCGTCAGCTCCGCCACGACCCGCTCCCGGCCGATCATCAACACCCGCGACGAACCGCACGCGGACGCCGAGCGCTACCGCAGGCTCCACGTCATCGTCGGCGACTCCAACATGTCCGAGACGACCATGCTGCTCAAGGTCGGCGCCACCGACCTCGTCCTGCGCATGATCGAGGCGGGCACGGTGATGCGCGACCTCACCCTGGAGAACCCCATCCGGGCCATCCGCGAGGTCAGCCACGACATCACCGGCCAGCGCAAGGTGCGCCTGGCCAGCGGACGCGAGGCGTCCGCCATAGAGGTGCAGCGCGAGTACTACGAGAAGGCCGTGGACTTCGTCGACCGCCGCGGCATCCGCACCGGCACGGTCGAGCAGGTCCTCGAACTGTGGGGCCGCGCGCTCGACGCGATCGAGGCCGAGGACCTCGACCGGATCGGCACCGAGATCGACTGGGTCATGAAGTACAAGCTCATCGAGCGCTACCGCGCCAAGCACAACATGACCATGTCGCACCCCCGGGTCGCCCAGATAGACCTCGCGTACCACGACATCCACCGTCGGCGCGGGCTCTACTACCTGCTGGAGAAGAAGGGACAAGCCGCTCGCATCTGCAACGACTTGAAGATCTTCGAAGGCAAGTCGGTGCCGCCGCAGACCACCCGCGCCCGGCTGCGCGGCGACTTCATCCGCCGGGCCCAGGAGCAGCGGCGCGACTTCACCGTCGACTGGGTGCACCTCAAGCTCAACGACCAGGCACAGCGGACCGTGTTGTGCAAGGACCCCTTCCGGTCGGTCGACGACCGGGTGGAAAAGCTCATCGCCGGTATGTGATCCGGCCATTTCCGGTTCTCCGGAACGCGACCCGGGCCCCGCACGTTCCTCGTGCGGGGCCCGGGCCACGCCTTAGAGTGGCGGGCGACTACTGTGCCGTCTGAGATCTGAGGAACACGTGCGCCGACTTGCCGGCCTACTTGTCGTCCCCCTGCTGCTGCTCTCGACAGCGGCGTGCGGCAGCGACGACAAGGGCTCCGACTCCACCTCGTCAAAGAACGGACTGCCGGCGATCACCGCGGGAGCCAAGTTCGGCGAGAAGCCGACCCTTGCCAAGGGTGAGGGCGATCCGCCCAAGGAACTGAAGACCGAGGTCCTCAGCAAGGGCAAGGACGATGCTGCGACCCTCAAGAAGGGTGACGCCATCGAGGTGAACTACCTCGGCCAGCAGTGGGACTCCACGAAGCCCTTCGACAACAGCTTCGACCGCAAGCAGCCGTTCCCGCTGACCCTCGGCGCGGGCATGGTCATCCCCGGCTGGGACAAGGGCCTGGAGGGCCAGAAGGTCGGCAGCCGCGTCCAGCTCGTCATCCCGCCGGAGATGGGGTACGGGGCGCAGGGCCAGCCGCCCACGATCAAGCCGAACGCCACGCTGGTCTTCGTCGTGGACATCCTGAAGGCCAAGAGCATCCCCGCCTCCGCCAAGGGCACCGAGGTCGCGCAGGACAACATCGACCTGCCCAAGGTCGGCACCAACACCGACGGCAAGGCGCCCAAGGTCACCGTCCCCAAGCAGTCGGACCCGTCGAAGAAGCTCGTCTCCCGGTACGTACTGGAGAGCGACGGCCCGGTGGTGAAGGCCACCGACACGGTGTCGGTCGCCTACCAGGGCCTGGTGTGGAAGGACGGCAAGCTCTTCGACAGCACGTACGCGCAGGGCAAGACCCAGCAGTTCGCGCTCCCGCAGCTCACCCTGAAGGGTCTCAAGGACGGTCTGGTCGGCAAGAAGGCCGGCAGCCGCGTGCTCCTCGTCATCCCGCCGGACCAGGCGTTCGGTGACAAGAAGCAGCAGACCATCCCCGCCAACTCGACGCTGGTGTTCCAGGTGGACATTCTCGCGGTGATGTAAGACTGTCCAGGTTGCCCAGTTCGTAGTACAGAGGAGCATTTCCGTGAGCATCGACAAGCCCGAGGTCGACTTCCCGGGTGGCGAGCCGCCGAAGGACCTGAAGATCAGGGACATCTGGGAGGGCGACGGCGAGGTGGCCAAGGCGGGCCACAACGTCAAGGTCCACTACGTGGGCGTGGCGTTCTCCACCGGCGAGGAGTTCGACTCCAGCTGGAACCGCGGCACCCCGCTGCAGTTCCCGCTCGGCGGCGGGCGCGTCATCGCCGGCTGGGACCAGGGCGTGCAGGGCATGAAGGTCGGCGGCCGTCGCGAGCTGATCATTCCCCCGCACCTCGCGTACGGCGACAGCGGCGCCGGCGGCGTCATCAAGCCGGGCGAGACGCTGATCTTTGTCTGCGACCTCGTCGCGGTCTGATCGAGGCGCGTTCCGATCAAGTAGGAGCGCTACGAGGGCCCATGCCGTCCGGCATGGGCCCTCGGCTTTTGCCGCGACACCCCGGGGCGGTACGGTCGAGGGTCGTAGAGCAAGAAAGAGGGTGCCGATGGCGATCGCCAAGGCCGAACGGTTGATGAACCTGGCGTTGTGCCTGCTCGGGACCCGGCGCCCGCTCAGCAAGCGGGAACTGCGCGAGTCCATCGAGGCCTACCTGGAGGCCGGCACCGACGACTCCTTCAACCGGATGTTCGAGCGTGACAAGGACGATCTGCGCGAACTCGGCCTGGTGATCGAAACCGTCGAGAACCTCGACGGCGACGTCGGCTACCTGGCCCGCCGTGACAGCAACCGCCTGCCCGCCATCACCCTCGACGCCGAGGAGGCCGCCGCCCTGGGCCTCGCCGCCAAGGTCTGGCAGCAGGCCCGCCTCGCCGGCGCCGCCAGCGGCGCCCTGCAGAAGCTGCGCGCCGCCGGCATGCCCGAGGCGCAGGACCCCCTCGACGGGCACCACAGCGCCCTCGAACCCCGCATCCCGGTCCACGAGACGGCCTTCGAGCCGCTGATGCTGGCCTGCCGCGACCGGCGGCCCGTCGTCTTCGACTACCGCAAGGCCAACGCCGCCCGCCCCGAGACCCGGCACGTCGAGCCATGGACGCTGGAGTGCTGGCGCGGCCACTGGTACCTCGCCGGCTGGGACCGCGAGCGCGGCGCCGAGCGCGTCTTCAGGCTCTCCCGCATCACCGGGAAGGTCCGCTCCCGCACCGGGTCGTTCACGGCCGAGGTGCCGGACGTGGTGACCGTACGCGAGACCGTCGAGAGCTGGGCCGGCGAGACCGCGACCCGCAGTGCCCTGATCAAGCTGCGCCAGGGCTCCGGCTACCCGCTGCGGGCCAGGGCCACCGCCGTACGGGACCTGGGCGACGGCTGGGACGAGCTGGCCGTCCCGTACGGTCACGGGCTCGACGCCTGGCTGGTCGAGCTCGGGCCCGAGGTCGTCGTACTGGAGCCCGCTGATCTGCGGGCGGACGTCGTGGACCGGCTGCGCGCCGTGGCCAAGGACTGAGAAGGACCGAGGAAACAGCCTCCATGGCCACGAACGCGATCGACCAGACCCGGCGGATGCTCTCCCTGGTGACGTATCTGCGGGAGCGCCCCGGCGCGCACGTCAGCGACGTCGCCCGCGCCTTCGGGATCACCGAGGACGAGCTGATCTCCGACCTCGACGTGCTGCCCATGTGCGGCACGAGCTTCCGGGGCGGCGACCTGCTCGACATCGACACGGACGGCGACCGGATCTGGTGGCGCAACCCGGACGCCTCCGGCACGAGCACGGCCGAGCCGCTGCGGCTCGCCGCCGACGAGGCCACCGCGCTGCTCGTCGCCGCCCGCGCCGTCGCCACCCTCCCCGGCCTGCGCGAGGGCGACCGGCAGGCGCTGCTGCGCGCCACGGCGAAGCTGGAGGCCGCGGCGGGCGAGGCGGCGGGCGCCAGTTCCCGGCTCTCGGTGATCTTCGAGGCCGAGGGCGGGGTCTTCGCGGACGTCGACCGGGCGATCGCGGAGCGGCGCCGGCTCTGGCTGCGCTACTACTCGCCGGCGCGCGACCAGCTCACCGAGCGCGAGGTGGACCCGATCCGGCTCTTCGCCGTGGGACACACCTACATGGAGGCCTGGTGCCGGCAGTCCGAGGCACGGCGTACGTTCCGGCTCGACCGGGTCGCCGAGATCAGGCTGCTGGACGAGCCGTCCGCACCGCCGGAGATCGAGCTGCGTGACCTGTCGGAGGGGCTCGTGCAGCCCTCGGCGGACGATCCCGAGGTCGTGGTGGAGGTCGGGCCCGGCGGGCGCTGGGTCGCCGAGTACTACCCGCACGACAGCGCCGAGGAGCTGCCCGACGGCGGCCTGCGGATCACCCTGCGGACGCCCGAACCGGCCTCGCTGCGGCGGCTCGCGCTGCGGCTCGGCAGGGACGGTCACATCGTGTCGCCGCCGGAACTGGCGGTCAGCGCGCGCGAAGCGGCCCGCGAGGCGCTCGCCGCGTACGAGAGCGCCGGTCAGGCCTGAGGAGATTGGTGGACATGTCGCTACTGCCCAAGATCCCCGCCCAGGGGATCCACGCCCAGGTGGGCCCGGTCCTCTTCAAGGCGGGCTGCCCCGACTGCGGCGCCCGCTTCGAACTGTCCGCGGGCTCGCTGCGCCTCGCGATCGGCGCCAGCAGCCGTACGACCTTCTACTCCTTCACCTGCCCCGAGTGCGAGGCCGCGGTGCGCAAACCGGCGGGGGAGCGGATCGTGGAACTGCTCACCGGAGGCGGCGTGCGGACGCTGCGACTCCACTCCACCGTCTGACCGTCTAGGCTCTGCCCATGCTCTGGCCGATGCTCGCAATCGCTCTTGGTTTCTGTGGTCTCGCCGTACTGGGCGTCCTGGCGATCCGGGTCTTCGTGGAGGTCCAGCGCCTCGGGCGCCAGGTCGCCGAGACCTCGCGGGACATCAACACGGCCGCGGAGAACCTGGAGCGCGCGGCGGAGAACCTGGCCCGCACTGGCGAAGCGTGGCGGTAGCCCTGAGGGGCTGCCACGGGCTGGGGGCGGGGGCGTAGGCTGGTCGGGCGGCTCTTGGATCGAGGCGCGGGCCGCAATCCGCAGTACGCGCAAGCATTGCCCCGCGTTTACTCGTACGGGTTACGATCGCTTGCAGCGTTGAAGGGCGGACATCGGTCCGACCGGAGGGACAGCCCCGTAGTACCACCCCAGCCGCCTCGGTGAGAAGGAAGTCGCACATGATCGGCAATCTGAAGCCCCTCGAGATCGTTCTGATCCTCGCCGTCATTCTGTTGCTCTTCGGTGCCAAGAAGCTTCCGGACATGGCGCGCTCCCTCGGCAAGTCCGCTCGTATCCTCAAGAGCGAGGCCAAGGCGATGAAGAAGGACGACGAGGCGGCGAGCCCGGCCGACGCCGCTCCGACGGCCCCCGAGCAGCAGACCCAGGCGCCGCGCACGATCAAGGCCGCGCCCGGAGACGTCACCACCGCGCGTCCGGTGAACGACCCGAGCCACACCACGCAGAGCTGACGCGGTTCAGCCGAATCACCAACTGACAGCTGCCGCACGAGACGAGGGGCGTGGGTTGCTCAAGTCTGCCCGCAAGCAGGTGAAGGACGACGAGGGGCGCATGCCCCTCGCCGAGCACCTGCGTGAGCTGCGTAACCGCCTGCTGAAGTCTGTGCTGGCCATCGTTGTCATGGTGGTCGTCGCAGCGTTCTACCAGCGGGAGATCTTCCGGTTCCTGATGCAGCCGATCCTGTCCTCGGTCGGCTGTGTGGACGGCGCCGTCACCATGCGCAACGGGAAGCCGTGCGCGTCGATGACCACCAACGGTCTGCTGTCCCCCTTCACCATCGCGCTCAAGGTCTCACTGATGGCCGGCGTCCTGATCGCCACTCCGGTGTGGCTCTACCAGCTGTGGGCATTCGTCGCGCCCGGCCTGCACCGCACCGAGAAGCGTTACTCGCTGGCCTTCGTGGCGGCGGGAGTCCCGCTCTTCGCGGGCGGCGCCTACCTCGCGTACGCGATCCTCCCGCAGACCGCCGAGATCATGCTCAGCTTCACGCCGGACGACGCGCAGAACCTGCTGCCGCTCGACGACTACCTCGACCTGATCACCCGCATGGTGATCGTCTTCGGCCTCGCCTTCGAGCTGCCGCTGCTGCTCATCCTGCTCAACATCACCGGCGTCATCACGGGCGCGCGCATGCTGCGGTGGTGGCGCGGCATGCTCGTCGGCCTCACCGCCTTCGCGGCCATCGCGACCCCCGGTGGCGAGCCCATCTCGATGCTCCTGCTGGCCGGCCCGCTGGCCGTCCTGTACTTCGTCGCGGTCGCGTTCTCGCTTCTCAACGACAAGCGCCGACAGCGCAACAACCCGGACGCCGAACTGGACGCCGACGAGGCGTCGGAACTCGATCTCACGCCGGAGTCGATCGGGGAGATCGAGGCCGTGTCCGCCTCGCGCGCGCTGCCCGGGCAGGCCACGGGTGAGAGCGCCGGGGCGGGACCGAAGCAGCTGAACGGTTACGACGACATCACCTGACCTTGTAGGGTCCGCCGGGTGACCAGTGAGATCACCCTCTTCGTCAATCCCACCGCGGGCCGCGGCCGGGGCGCGCACGCCGCGCAGCCGGCCGCTTCCGCGTTGCGGGGCGCGGGATTCTCCGTGCGCACGGTCCTCGGCCAGGACGCGGACGACGCCCTGCGGCGGGCGCGCGAAGCAGTCGCGGGCGGGACCGGGGCCCTCATAGCCGTCGGCGGGGACGGCATGGTCTCGCTGGCGCTGCAGGCCGTCGCCGGGACGCAGACTCCGCTGGGCGTGGTCGCCGTCGGGACCGGCAACGACTTCGCGCGGACGCTCGGCCTGCCCGTGCGGGACCCGGCCGGCGCCGGGGCGCTGGCCGCCGAGGCGCTCAAGGGCGGCCGGATCGCGGACGTCGACCTGGGGCGGGTGGGGGAGAAGTGGTTCGGGACCGTCCTCGCCTCCGGGTTCGACTCGCGGGTCAACGACCGGGGCAACCGGATGCGGTGGCCCAGCGGGCGGTTGAAGTACGACCTCGCGATGGTCGCGGAGCTGGCCTCCTTCAAGCCCGTCCCGTACCGGATCACGCTCGACGACGGGGACGTGCACGAGGTCGAGGCGACGCTGGTGGCCGTCGGGAACGGGACGTCGTACGGCGGCGGGATGCGCATCTGCGCCGGCGCGCGGACCGACGACGGGCTCTTCGACGTCACGGTGGTCGGCGACTGCTCCCGTACGACGCTGATCAAGGTCTTCCCCCAGGTCTACCGGGGCACGCACCTCGGCCACCCCAAGGTCACCGTCCACCGGGCGGCCAGGGTGGAACTGGCCGCGCGGGGGAGCACCGGGTACGCCGACGGGGAGCCGCTGGGCGCGCTGCCGCTCACGGCCGAGTGCGTGCGGGGCGCGGTCAGGGTCCTCGGCGCGCGGGATCTCCAAGCCTGACTTCGCGGGATTTCCAAGCCCGATTTAAAGATCGGGCTGACTGTCATACGTGGCGGGTAGGCTCGAAGACAAGATGACAGAGGACCTTTCCCCAGCTGAGCGTTACGCCGCTGCCCGGACCCGCGCCGCCGAGCAGGCCACCGCGCTTGCGCCCTTCCGCGAGCTGTACGACTTCGAGCTGGACCCGTACCAGATCGAGGCGTGCAAAGCCCTGGAAGCCGGGAAGGGCGTGCTCGTGGCCGCCCCGACCGGATCCGGCAAGACCATCGTGGGCGAGTTCGCCGTGCACCTGGCGCTCGCCGAGCGCCGCAAGTGCTTCTACACCACGCCCATCAAGGCGTTGTCGAACCAGAAGTTCCAGGACCTGGTGAGGCGCTACGGCGCCGACAAGGTCGGACTGCTGACCGGCGACAACAGCGTCAACGCCGACGCCCCGGTGATCGTCATGACCACCGAGGTCCTGCGGAACATGCTGTACGCGGGATCGCAGGCGCTGCGCGGGCTCGCCTATGTGGTGATGGACGAGGTGCACTACCTCTCCGACCGCTTCCGCGGCGCCGTCTGGGAAGAGGTGATCATCCACCTCCCCGATTCGGTGACCCTCGTGTCGCTCTCGGCGACCGTGTCCAACGCGGAGGAGTTCGGCGACTGGCTGGACACCGTCCGCGGCGACACCGAGGTGATCGTCTCCGAGCACCGGCCCGTGCCGCTGTGGCAGCACGTGCTCGCCGGGCGCAAGATGTACGACCTCTTCGAGGAGTCCGACGACGGCAGGGGTGGCCGGCGCGAGGTCAACCCCGACCTGGTGCGCATGGCCCGGATGGAGAACAGCAGTCCGTTCGCGCGCGGCCGAGGCCGCGGCAACCTGCGGGAGGCCGACCGGGAGCGGGAGCGCAGACAGCGCAGCCGCATCTGGACGCCCGCGAGGCCCGAGGTCATCGAGCGGCTCGACAGCGCGGGCCTGCTGCCCGCCATCACCTTCATCTTCAGCCGGGCCGGCTGCGAGGCCGCCGTACAGCAGTGCCTGTACGCGGGCCTGCGGCTCAACGACCAGGACGAGCGCATGCTGGTGCGCGAGATCGTCGAGGAGCGCACGGCCTCCATTCCCGGCGAGGACCTGCACGTCCTCGGGTACTACGAATGGCTGGAGGGCCTGGAGCGGGGCATCGCCGCGCACCACGCCGGGATGCTGCCGACGTTCAAGGAGGTCGTCGAGGAGCTGTTCGTACGCGGACTGGTCAAGGCCGTCTTCGCGACCGAGACGCTGGCGCTCGGCATCAACATGCCGGCCCGCTCGGTGGTGCTGGAGAAGCTCGTCAAGTGGAACGGCGAACAGCATGCCGACATCACCCCCGGCGAGTACACCCAGCTGACCGGCCGGGCCGGGCGGCGCGGCATCGACGTCGAGGGCCACGCGGTGGTGCTCTGGCAGCGCGGCATGGACCCGGGGGCGCTCGCCGGACTGGCCGGGACGCGCACGTACCCGCTGCGCTCCAGCTTCAGGCCGTCGTACAACATGGCGGTCAACCTGGTCGAGCAGTTCGGGCGGCACCGGTCGCGCGAACTGCTGGAGACGTCCTTCGCCCAGTTCCAGGCCGACAAGTCGGTCGTCGGGATCTCGAAGCAGGTCCAGCGGAACGAAGAGGGGATCGAGGGCTACCGGGAGGGCATGACCTGCCACCTCGGCGACTTCGAGGAGTACGCGCGGCTGCGCCGCGAACTCAAGGAGCGCGAGACCGAGCTGGCCAAGCAGGGTGCCACGCAGCGGCGGGCCGCGGCGGCCGCGTCGCTGGAGAAGCTCAAGCCCGGTGACGTCATCCACGTGCCCACCGGCAAGTTCGCGGGACTGGCTCTGGTGCTCGATCCGGGGCTGCCGGCCGGGCGCGCCAACGGGCACCGCGGGTTCGACCAGCACGACGGGCCGAGGCCGCTGGTGCTGACCGCCGAGCGGCAGGTCAAGCGGCTCGCTTCGATCGACTTCCCGGTGCCGGTGGAGGCGCTGGAGCGGATGCGGATCCCGAAGTCGTTCAACGCGCGCAGCCCGCAGTCGCGGCGTGACCTGGCCTCCGCGCTGCGGACCAAGGCCGGGCACATCGCGCCGGAGCGGCACCGTAAGCAGCGCGCGGCGGCGGCCGACGACCGCGAGATCTCACGGCTGCGCACCGAGCTGCGCGCGCACCCGTGCCACGGCTGCGACGAGCGCGAGGACCACGCCCGCTGGGCCGAGCGCTACCACCGCCTCCAGCGGGACACGCGGCAGCTGGAGCGGCGCATCGAGGGGCGGACGAACACCATCGCCCGTACCTTCGACCGGATCTACGCTCTGCTGACCGAGCTGGACTACCTGCGCGGCGACAAGGCCACCGAGCACGGCAAGCGGCTCGCCCGGCTCTACGGCGAGCTGGACCTGCTGGCGTCCGAGTGCCTGCGCGAAGGGGTGTGGGAAGGGCTCAAGCCGGCCGAACTGGCGGCGTGCGTCTCGGCGTTGGTCTTCGAGGCGCGGCAGGCGGACGACGCGGTCGCGCCGAAGGTGCCGACCGGGCCGGCGAAGGCCGCACTGGGCGAGATGGTCCGCATCTGGGGCAGGCTGGACGCCCTGGAGGAGGACTTCAAGATCAACCAGGCGGAGGGCGTCGGCCAGCGCGAGCCGGATCTCGGCTTCGCCTGGGCGGTGTACATGTGGGCCTCCGGCAAGGGGCTCGACGAGGTGCTGCGCGAGGCGGAGATGCCGGCGGGCGACTTCGTCCGCTGGTGCAAGCAGGTCATCGACGTCCTGGGGCAGATCGCGGCGGCGGCGCCGTCGTCGGCCGAGGGCAGTACGGTCACGAAGAACGCGCGCAAGGCGGTGGACGCCGTGCTGCGGGGCGTCGTCGCGTACTCGTCGGTGGGCTGACGGTTCGTCGTCGGGATGCGGTGCCGGTGGTGTTGTTCGGCGTCGCTGCTGCCGCTCCGGTGTCGTTGGCGCTGTTGGTGTTGGTGCTTCTGGTGCGCCGCTTCCTCCGGGTCCTCACGTGTGAGGCTCGGAGGAAGCGGCGCATTGGTGTGAGCGGGGCCAACGGGGCCTGTGTGGCGCGTGGTTGGAGTTATCCACAGGGCTGGTGTGGTGTCGGACCTGTGCGCTTCGATAGGTCGTGCGAAGCGCACCGCACGGAGTGCGCCGTCCGAGCAGGGGAGTCCCGTCATGACCACGCACACCGGTACCGCCTCCGGCGTACAGCCCAAGGAGCCGGGGACGCCGGGGACGTCGGGGACGCCAGGGACGACCGTGGCGGGTCCGCGCGGGGTGCCGGTGCTGGGCAATCTGCCGCAGTTCGGGAAGGACCCGCTCGCCTTCTTCGAAGGGCTGCGGGCCCGGGGGGACATGGTCCGCTGGCGGTTCGGCCCCAAGCCGTCGCTGTTCCTCGCCGATCCGGAGCACATCGGTGAGCTGATGAGGGAGACGGAGGGGACGTTCGACCAGCCTGAACTGGGCATCGCCTTCCGCACCGTGATGGGCAACGGCGTGGTGGTGGCGCGGGGACAGGACTGGCGGCGCAAGCGCTCGCTGGTGCAGCCGTCCGTACGGCCCAAGCAGGTGCGGTCGTACGCCGCCACGATGGCCGAGTGCGCCGTGGAGCTCGCCGACCAGTGGTCCGGCGGCGAACGGATCGACATCAAGCGCGAGATGGCCGTCCTCACGCAGCGGATCGCCGTCCGCACCATCTTCGGCGCGGACATCGGCGCGGACGCCGAGGCGATCGGCCGGGCGATGGATGTCGCGCAGCGGGAGATCGGGGCGGAGTTCAGCGGCATCGGGGCGCTGCTGCCGGACTGGGTTCCGACCCTGGGCAGGGCCAGGATCAAGCGGGCCTCGGCGGTCATCGACGCGGAGGTCGCCCGGGTCGTCGCACAGCACCGGCAGGGCGACGGGGAGCGCCCCGACCTGCTGAGCAGGCTGCTCACCGCGCAGGACGAGACCGGGGCGCGGCTCTCGGACGCGGAGATACGCGACGAGACGGTCACCCTCTACATCGGCGGCCACGAGACGACCAGCAGCACGCTCGTGTGGGCCTGGTACCTGCTCGCGCGCGAACCGAGGGTGCGCCAAGCCCTCACCGCGGAACTGGAGAGGGTGCTCGGTGACCGCGAACCCGGTTTCGAGGACTACGCCCGGCTGACCTACGCGCAGTCCGTCGTGAAGGAGACGCTGCGGCTGTATCCGACGATCTGGCTGCTCACCGGGGTGGCCAGAGAGGGGGCGAGCATCGGCGGGCTGCCGCTGGTCGCGGGGACGCGGGTGTGGAGCAGCCAGTGGGCCACCCATCGCGACCCCCGGTGGTTCCCGGAGCCGGAGGAGTTCCGGCCCGAGCGGTGGAACCCGGACGGCGGCGACGAGATACCGGAGTACGCGTGGTTCCCGTTCGGCGGCGGGCCGCGGGTGTGCCTCGGGGCGCGGTTCGCCATGGTCGAGGCCGTGCTGGTGCTGGCCGTGCTGGCGCGGCGGTTCGACCTGGACGTGGACCCCGGTGAGATACGGCCGGTGCCGTCGCTCACCCTCCAGCCGGACCGCGAGGTGCTGGCCACCGTACGGGCCCGGTAGCCACATCGGGCGGATCGGGCGGATCGGGCGGAGTGGCGGAGCGGGGGGCAGGAGCCGCGGGGAGTGGCCGTGGCGCCGGGCGGGTGCCGGGAGTGGCCGGGGTGGCGGGCGGGCGCTGGGAGCGGCAGGCAGCGGGCGCGTCCGGGAGCGGCCGGGGTGGCGGGCCGGCGTCGGGGGCGGGCGGGGCTGGTGTGCGACGATCGGTGGCATGAGCACCACAGGACGGCGGGTCGGACGGCCGCGCGCCCAGCAGCGGCCGGACAGCGGTCTGACCCCGCGCGAGGAACTCCTCGAAGCGGCGGCGGAGTTGTTCACGACTCACGGCTACGCGGCCACGACGACCCGCGCCGTCGCCGAGCGTGCCGGGATGCGCCAGGCGACGATGTACCACTACGTCGCGGGCAAGGAGGAGTTGCTGGCCGGGCTCCTGGAGTCCACCGTCGCCCCGTCCCTGGTGCTGGCCCGCCGGCTGCTCTCCGATGGCACGGCGTCGGCCGAGGCCAGGCTCTGGCAGCTCTGCCGCTCCGACGTCGAGCTGTTGTGCGGCGGCCCGCACAATCTCGGCGCGCTGTACCTGCTGCCCGAGGTGCGCACCGAGGCGTTCTCCGGCTTCCGCCAGGTGCGGGCGGACCTCAAGGCCGCCTACGGGCAGCTGCTCGCCGCGACGGAGGCCTGTGGCGGACTGGACGCCGATGAACTGGCCCTGCGTACGGACCTGGTGTTCGGGCTCATCGAGGGCGTCATCCTGATCCACCGCTCCGACCCGGGCCGCCCGCCCGAGTCCTTCGCCGCCGCGACGGCCGACGCGGCCCTGCGCATCGCCGGTGCCGCGACGCGCGTGGCCGGCTGGCCCCGGGCCGGCTGAGCGCCGGGCGGGGCGGGCGCAGGGCAGGCCGGGTGCCGGCATCGGCCGGGGCGGCTGAGCCGCTCGGGCCGGTCACGGCGGTCGTCGGACGGTGGTCACCCGGGCACCGGTACGGCGGCTACTTGGGCATCAGGACGGTGTCGACGATGTAGACGGTGGCGTTGGCCGTCGGGACGTTGCCGCAGACCACGTTCGACGTGTCGTTGACCTTGTACGACTCGCCGGAGCCCGAGGTCGTCAGCATGCCCTTCTGGAGCGTCTCGAACGTGCCGTTCTCAAGCTGCTCGGGCGTGAGCTTCTGGCCCACCACGTGGTAGGTGAGGATGCTGGTGAGCGTTTCCTTGTCATTGAGGACCTTGTCGAGGTCGGCCTTCGGGATCTTCGCGAAGGCGTCGTTGGTCGGGGCGAACACCGTGATGTTCTCGGCGGAGTTGAGCGTGTCGACCAGTCCTGCCTTCTTCACCGCGGTGACGAGGGTGGACAGCGCGGGATTGTTCGACGCGGCGGTCGCCACCGGGTCCTTCGCCATGCCGTCGAAGCTGCCGGCGCCGTCCTTGGGCACCGACGCGCAGCCGGGGCCGAAGGGCTTGTCCGTCGTCGCCGCCTGGTCGCCCCCCGTGGCCTCGGAGGACCCGGAGGACTCCTGCGCCGCGGTGGGCGATCCGGCGGCCCCGCTGTCGTCGCCGTCGCCACCGGAACAGGCGGTCAGCGACAGGGGAAGCAACGCGGCCCCGGCGACGACGACGGCCAGGCGCTGGAGGCGGGTGGTCATCATGGTGGTCTCCTTCAAGCGGTACGTACGAAAGGGGGCGAGGGGACGCGGAGGTGCGCCGGGTGCGGAGCTGTTACGCCCCGCCCCGACGCCGCTTCCCGGTCTCCGCTCACACCTGCTATTCGGCGCCGCTGGAGCCGCGGATTGGTCGTTCCCCCCATCTGGTCAATCTCCGTACGTGTGAGCGGGCGGACGTGGCCCGCGCGCGGTCACAGCAGACCGCGTGCCCGCTCGAACCGGGCACGCCCCTCGGCGAGGTCCACCACCGGATCGGGGTAGTCGAAGCGGGCCCGGTCCGGTCCCGGGGCCGTCCACGGCTGGTGGACGGCGGCGCCCGCGAGCCCGGCGAGTTCGGGCACCCAGCGCCGTACGTAGTCGCCGGACGGGTCGAAGCGCCTGGCCTGGGTCAGCGGGTTGAGCAGCCGGTTGGGGCGCGTGTCGGTACCGGTGCCCGCCACCCACTGCCAGTTGAGCTGGTTGTTGGCGATGTCCCCGTCCACCAGCAGATCAAGGAAGTGCCGGGCGCCCACCCGCCAGTCGACGTACAGCGTCTTGGCCAGGAAACTCGCCGTCAGCAGCCTGCCCCGGTTGTGCATCCATCCCTCGTGCCGCAGCTGGCGCATGGCCGCGTCCACCACCGGATAGCCGGTGCGGCCCTCTCGCCAGGCGGCGATCTCCCGCTCGTCCGTACGCCAGCGGTCGCCGCGCGCGCGGTAGTCGGTCCACGAGGCGGCCGGGCGGGCCGCGAGGACCTGGTAGTGGAACTCCCGCCAGGCGAGCTGGCGTACGAACGCGTCCGCGCCGGGGCCCCCCTTCTCCCGCGCCCGCCGGACCGTCTCGGCCGCCGAGAGGCAGCCGAAGTGGAGGTAGGGCGAGAGCCGGGACGTGGCGTCACCGGAGAGGTCGTCCTGGCCTTCTCCGTACGCCTCGACGCCGTTGGCCAGCCAGCCGCGCAGACGCTTGCGGGCCTCGTGCTCGCCGCCCCTCGCCAGAGCGGGCGACGTCCCCGCGACCGCCGCGCGGGACGGCAGGGGCTCGCTGTCGACCGTGTCGGGCACCCGTACGGCCCGGGGCGCTTTCCCGGTGTCGCGGACGCCGGCCGCCTCCCACTTGCGCAGGAACGGGGTGAAGACGGCGAAGTGGTCCTTGCCGGCCGGTGTGACACGCCCCGGCGGTACGGCCGTGACGACCGCGTCGTGGACGTGCAGCGCGCACCGGTCGCCGGCGAGGGCGGCGCGCAGCCGTTCCTCGCGGTGCGCGGCGTAACCGCTCACCCCGGCCGCGACATGCACCTGCGTGGCCCCGCACCGGGCCACCACACGGCAGACCTCCTCCACCACCTCGCCGGTACGGACCACCAGGCGCCCGCCCCGCTCGCGCAGCCCCGCGTCCAGCGAGGCCAGGCAATCGGCGAGGAAGGCGCGGCGGTTGGGCGCGTCGAAGCCGGCCTCGGCCACGCCCCGGTCCCGCACGAAGAGGGGCACCACCTCGTCGGCCCCGCGCAGGGCCGCCCCGAGCGCCGGTTGGTCGTACAGCCGCAGGTCGGAGGTGAACAGCACCACGGCGACGCTCATACGTTGTCCTTGCCCTCGTGTGTCTCTCGGTCGTGTCCCCCGCCCCCGCCCCGCCTCCCCGGCCCCCGCCTCCCCGCCCCCGGCCCCCGGCCCCCGTCGTCCGGTCAGGCGGTGGGGAAGTCCATGAGGGCCAGGGCGGCCCCCGTCGGCCGCTCGGAGCCGCCCGCAGGCTCGACGGTGATCCCCATGCCGTCGGCCGTGTCGACGGGGCCCTCCATCAGCACCGCGAGCGCCGGCCCGGTGAGCGCCGAGCCGTCCATCAGCCCGGCCGGCCGCATCGTGCCGTCGTCGTCGAACCACAGTTGGTACACCTTGCCGCTGGGCGGCTCCGGCATCCCGGAGGCCAGGAAGGCCGCCTTGTTCCGTTCGCGCGAGACGACCACCGTGCCGCTCGCGCCGTCCGCCAGCTTTCCGGTGGTGACCTTGGCGTCCGGCGCGGCCAGCACCGAGGCCAGCTCCTCCGACTGCCGCTCGGAGCGCCGCGCCTCCTCGCGGGCGTCACTCGCCTCCTGCTGCTGCCACACCGCGACGCCGCCGAAGGCGGTGGCCGCGGCGACGCAGGCCGCGAGGACGAAGCGGGGCAGCGCGCGTCCCCGGCGCCGGGCGCCCGAGGCGGGGGAGGGCTGCTGGACCTTGGGCGGGTCCTGGCGTTCGGTGGTGATCCGCCGCATCACCTGTTCCTTGAGCGCGGCCGACGGCGTCACGTTGACCGCGAGCCCCAGCCGCGCGGCGGTGGCGGTGAGTTCCCGCACCTCCTGGGCGCAGGGCGCGCAGTCCTCCAGGTGCCGCTCGAACTCGGCGCGCTCCTCGGCGCTCAGCGCGTGCAGCGCGTACGCCCCGGTCAGCGTGTGCAGCTCCGCGGTGCTCATGCGCCGACCCCCAGACAGTCGCGCAGCCGGATCAGTCCGTCGCGCAGGCGTGTTTTGACCGTGCCGAGCGGTACGGCCAGCAGTTCGGCCACCTCGCGGTAGGCCAGCCCCCGGTAGTAGGCGAGCGTCACCGACTGCCGCTGGAGTTCGGTGAGGGTGCGCAGACAGCGCCGTACCTGCTCGCGTTCGAGACGGCTCTCCACCTCCTCGGTCACCTCGTCGAAGGCAGGTGTCCGGTCCAGCAGCGCCGCCTTGCGCTCGCGGTCCGACGACGCCTGCGCGGACCGCACCCGGTCGACCGCCCGCCGGTGCGCCAGCGTCAGCACCCAGGTCATGGCCGAGCCGCGGGACGGCTGGAAGCGCGCGGCGCCCCGCCAGACCTCGATCAGCACCTCCTGGGCGACCTCCTCGGCCTGGGCCGGATCGCGGAGCACCGCGCGCACCAGCCCGAGTACGGGCCCGCAGACCGCGTCGTAGACGTGGCTGAAGGCGTCACGGTCCCCGCGGGCCACCCTGCCCAGCAGTTCCTGGAGATCGGGCGGCATCGGGGCGATGCCCCCGATGTGTACGACTTCGTTCACGCGGCTTTCCTCCACGGTGCGGACCGGCGGGCCCGGAGCTGGCTTCACTCCGCATTCGGAGCCGCCGGCCGCCCGGATTGGTTCTCGACGCAGATCGTTGCATCGCGCGGTGCCACCTCACCTCAGCCGCGCGCGGGACCGGTTGTTCGTTTCGCCCGGGATCCTGCGGGAAGCACCGCGGGCAGCCGTGCGGGCACCTTGAGGAGGGCGCAAACGCCAGGGCCCCCGCCGAGTCCGGCGGGGGCCCTGCGGAAGAAGTTTCGATCAGGCGGCGGACTCCTGCTCGCGCTCCACCTGCTCGTTCCACTCGCGCTTGACCGCGCGCCACGCGTCGTCGTCCTGGCCGAGGCGCCAGTATCCCGAGACGGAGAGCCGCTCGCGGGGGATCAGGCGGTCCACGCGAAGATGACGGCGCAGGTCCTTCACGAAGCCCGCCTCGCCGTGGACGAAGGCGTGGACGTCGCCCGCCGGGAAGTCGAGGCCGCGCACCGCGGCGATCAGGGCCTCGCCCACCGGCCTGTCGCCCCGGTGCAGCCATGTCACCGCCACCCCGTCGGGCGTGACGATCTTCTGCTCCTCCTCGGGGCCCGCCACCTCGACGAAGGCGTGCACCACGGCGCCCTGCGGCATCCGTTCCAGGGCGGCGGCGATCGCGGGGAGCGCGCTCTCGTCGCCCACCAGCAGGTGCCAGCCGGCCGCCGGGTCCGGCGCGTAACCCCCACCGGGTCCGAGGAAGCGCACCCGCTCGCCGGGCCGCACCCGCGCCGCCCACGGGCCCGCGAGGCCCGCGTCGCCGTGCACCACGAAGTCGACCGTCAGCTCGCGCTGTACGGCGTCCCAGGCGCGCACCGTGTAGGTCCGGGTGACCGGCCACTGCCCGGCCGGGAACTCCGCCCGGACGCGTGCCATGTCGAACGGCTCCGGGTAGGTCACTCCGGCCGGCGGGAACAGCACCTTGATGTAGTGGTCGGTGAACTCGTCGGCCGCGAAGCCGGCCAGCCCCTCACCGCCGAGGACGACGCGCACCATGTGCGGCGTGATCCGCTCGGTGCGCACCACCTCCGCCTCGCGGGCCTGCGGTGACGTGCGGGCCGGTCGTTCTGCCACGGCGCTCTCCCTGACTCTCGCTTGCTCGACGCTGCTTAGGCTTACCTAAGTTAACAGCCTAGCCGCGCAGTGTCGCCAGCAGCCGCTCCAGCGAACTGCCGAGTCCCCACCGCGCCGCCAGCGCGTCGAGCGCCGCCGGGTCGCGCGGCTCGGCCGGCAGCGCCGGGTCGAAGGCGGGCAGCGGTACGTCGGAGGCGACGCGCACCACCTTCGGCGCCACGGCGACGTAGTCCCGCGCCTCGTCCAGCCGCTTGCGCTGCGACGGCGTCAGCTTGGAGGAGGGGTCCGCGACCGCCGCCATGATCCCGGCCAGGTCGCCGTAGGCGTCGATGAGCTTCGCGGCCGTCTTCTCGCCGATGCCGGGGACGCCCGGCAGTCCGTCGCTCGGGTCGCCGCGCAGGAGTGCCAGGTCGACGTACCCGGGCCCGTTCACGCCGTACTTCTCACGGAGCCACGCCTCGTCGGTGAGCTGGAGGGTGCCGACGCCCTTCAGCGGGTACAGGACGCGCACCCCGCGGGCGTCGTCGACCAACTGGTAGAGGTCACGGTCGCCCGTGACGATGTCGACCGGCCCGGGGGCCGTCCCCGCGAGCGTGCCGATCACGTCGTCCGCCTCGTACGGCTCGACACCCACCCGGGCGATCCCGAGCGCGTCCAGGACGTCCTCGATGACCGGCACCTGCGGCGAGAGGGTGTCCGGGATCTCCTCCTCGTCGGGCCCGGTGACGGTCAGTTCGGCGACCCGGTGCGCCTTGTACGAAGGGATCAGCTCCACCCGCCAGTGCGGCCGCCAGTCGGCGTCCATGCAGGCGACGAGGTCGTCGGGATGGTGGTCCTGCACGAGCCGGGTGATGAAGTCGAGCAGGCCGCGCACGGCGTTGACGGGCGTGCCGTCCGGGGCGCGCACGGAGTCCGGGACCCCGTAGTACGCGCGGAAGTAGAGGGAGGCGGTGTCGAGGAGCATCAGGCGTCGCGTCACACCCCGATCATGCCGTACGCCCCCGCGCGCCGTAGGCCGCCGAAGCGACCGGCCGGTGAACCGAATCGTTCTTGTGGTCGGCCATTACCGAGAAAGTGGCGCCGACGGCCCGTGCGGACGCGTCACCGCAGGTCCGCCGAGGGGTGGGACTCGTCTTGTGGCGAGGCCCGCCCCTCGGTGCTGTCCTGGACAGGGGGGTCTTCCCTGACGTATGTACGAAACCGGCGGGCGAAGCTGCGTAGGCTGCATTCAGCGTCGACGACCACGAGACAGGGAGGGAGCCGGAGCGATGGACGACAAGGAAACCCTTCGGGTCGGTACGGCCGTCCGGAGGCGCCGCAAGTCCCTGGCCCTCACCCTGGCCACGGTCGCGGCGCGCAGTGGGCTCTCGGTGCCCTTCCTCAGCCAGATCGAGAACGAACGGGCCAGACCCAGCCCCCGCTCCCTGGAGCGGGTGGCCAAGGCGCTGGAGACCTCCGCGGCCGAGCTGATCGCCGCCGCGGACTCGGGCCGTACGGTCGATGTCGTACGGGCCGGGCAGTACGACGGCGCACCCGTCGAGGCCGTGCGATGCGTGGTGCGCGGCAGGCACCAGCTGCGGGCCACCGAGTACACCGGGGAGCAGGACACCGGACGCGAGTTCCAGCACCACGGCGACGAGCTGATGTACATCGCCGACGGCGCCGCCGAGGTGGAGGCGGAGGGCCGCGCGTACCGGCTGGAGCGCGGTGACACGCTGTTCCTGTCCGGTGGCGTACGGCACCGGTGGCGGGCCACCGAGGAGGGCACCCGGATCCTCGTCGTCGCGGCGGCCGGCACCGTCGGGCACGACGACGACACCGACGCGGGCCCCGGCCTCCACGGCGGCGACGCCGGTCACGACGGCTGACGGGCCCGTGCGCGTCGTCTCCCTCGTACCGTCGCTGACCGAGGCCGTCGCCGTGAGCGCGCCCGGCCTGCTCGTCGGGGCGACCGACTGGTGCAGCCACCCGGCGGACCTCGACGTCGTCCGTGTCGGCGGCACCAAGAACCCGGACGTCGAGGCGATCGTGCGGCTGCGCCCGGACCTCGTGGTCGCCAACGAGGAGGAGAACCGCGAACCGGACCTCGCCGCCCTCCGGGACGCCGGGCTCACCGTCATGGTCACCGTGATCCGCGACCTGCCCGAGGCCCTCGCCGAGCTGGAGCGCGTGCTCGTCGGCGGCTGCGGCCTCGCCGCCCGCCCCGGCTGGCTCGACGCGGCCGAGGAGGCGTGGAGCGGCGCGGCGGCCGACGGCCCGCGGCGCACGGCGATCGTGCCGGTCTGGCGCAGGCCGTGGATGGTCCTGGGCCGCGACACGTTCGCCGGGGACCTGCTGGACCGGCTCGGCGTCGACCACCTCTACGCAGCCCACCCCGAGCGCTACCCCCGCGTCCCCCTCGACGCCCTGCGCGCCGCCGGGGCGGACCTCGTCGTCCTGCCCGACGAGCCCTACCGCTTCACCGCCGACGACGGCCCCGAGGCGTTCCCCGGGCTGCCCGCCGCGCTGGTCAGCGGGCGCCACCTCACCTGGTACGGGCCGTCCCTGGCCGAGGCGCCCCGGGTGCTGCGAGCAGCACTCCGCTGACCAGGCCGCGCAGCGTCCGTACGCCCGCGACCGCCCACGCGAGAACGAGCCCCGCGTACAGGGCCGCCGCCAGCCAGCCGAGGGCGTCGAGCCCGGTGTGGCGGGCGAGCCCGGCGGCGCCCGTCACGCACGTACCGACGGGGAAGGTGAACGCCCACCACGTCATGGCGAACGGCATGCCGTTCCTGGCCGCCCTGACCACCATCGCCGCCGCGAGCGCCAGCCACATCAGCGCGAAACCCATCACCGGCACGCCGTAGAGGACCGCGAACGTGCCGAGCGCGTCGGCGTACGGAGCGCCGATCGCGCCAGGGGCCACGTCCGCCAGGGAGTTGACGGCGGTGGTCGACTGCCCCAGCGGCCCGAGGACCAGGAACAGGGCGGGGGTCAGCGCGAGCGGCAGCGGCCCGCCGTGGACGAGGCGGCCGAAGATCAGCGGCAGCATCAGCAGTGTGGCGAGCAGGCTGAGGCCGAACATCGCGTAGCAGGCGAGCAGCATGGCCTCCCGCCACTGGCCCGCGGGCAGATGGGGGACGAGCTGGGGGCCGAGGGCGGCCGAGACCATCGGCGCCACCACCGGGAGCAGCCACACGGGCGAGGCACTGCCCGGCTCGACCCGGTGCCGTACGACCATCAGGTACGGGATCGCCACAGCGGCCGTCAGGCCCACCGCCGTCCCCAGGCACCACAGCACCGCCCCGGCGCCGAGCGCGGTCGGTGGGCCCACGACGTCCCCGCCCACCGTCACGGTGGCGCCGCCGACAGCGAGCAGCGCCATGGCGAGGCAGCCGTAGAACGGGGCGACCGCGGGGTCGAGGAGATGCGCGCCTGCCTGGTCGCGGTGGAACGCCCAGTGGCCGGCCCGCGCGAGCAGCAGCCCGCCGAGCAGCACGACGGACAGCCCCCAGACGGCGGTGAGCGCGGGGCGCAGGCCGGGGAGGGCGAAGGGGAGGGCGGCGCCCGCGTTGGCCACGATGGCGGTGCCCATGACCGTGGCGTACCAGTTGGGCCCGAGATGGCGCAGGGCGGGCAGGCGCGGGGCGGCGAGGAGGGGACGCGACTGCGCGTACGTGGCCATGGGGCCAGCGTGGACGTACCGGGCAGACCCCACCAGGGACGATTGTTGTATGAGGTCATAAACTGACGTTATGAGCCTCGACGACCCAGGTAACGGTCACGCCTCCGGCCCCGATCCCGGGTTCGGCCAAGCCCCCGGCGACCGGGCGCCGCTCGCCCACCGGGTGCCCGACCTCGGCGCCATGGAGCTGCTGCTCGGTGTGGCCCGGCTCGGCAGCCTGGGGCGCGCGGCCCGCGAGCTGGGCATCAGTCAGCCCGCCGCCAGCAGCCGCATCCGCTCCATGGAACGCCAGCTCGGTGTCGCCCTCGTCGACCGTTCGCCGCGCGGCTCGCGCCTCACCGAGGCCGGCGCGCTCGTCACCGACTGGGCCCGCCGGGTCGTGGAGGCGGCCGAGGCGTTCGACGCCGGGGCGCAGGCGCTGCGCGGGCGGCGCGACTCGCGGCTGCGGGTCGCCGCCAGTATGACGATCGCGGAGTACCTGCTGCCGGGCTGGCTGATCGCGCTGCACGGACAGCGCCCGGGCACGGCGGTCTCGCTGCTCGCGGGGAACTCCGCCGCCGTCGCGCAGCGCCTGCTCTCCGGGGAGGCCGATCTGGGCTTCGTGGAGGGCCTGTCCGTACCGGACGGTCTCGACGGCGTCGTCATCGGGCACGACCGGCTCGTCGTGGTCGCGGCCAAGGAGCACCCCTGGGCGCGCAGGCGCCGTCCGGTGGCCGCGCGGGAACTGGCCGAGGCGTCGCTGATCCTGCGCGAGAAGGGCTCCGGCACCCGGCAGGTCCTGGACGCGGCGCTGGGGGAGTACGGCGGCCTCGCCGTCCCCCTGCTCGAACTCGCCTCCACGACAGCGGTGAAGGCGGCGGCCGTCAGCGGCGCCGGGCCCAGCGTCCTCAGCGAACTCGCCGTACGGGAGGAACTGGCCTCCCGCCGGCTGGTCGAAGTCCCCGTCGAGGGCGTACGGCTGAGCCGCGATCTGCGCGCGGTCTGGCCGACGGGACCCAAGCCCACCGGGCCGGCCCGTGACCTGCTGGGGCTGACGCGTCCGGCTCCGGGCAAGGGTTGACCGTTTGTCACGGCTGTGAGCGGATACCCGAAGAGCATGACTGAACAGGACAAGAACACCAAGACCAAGGCCACCGCGACCCGAGCCGCCAACGGCGCCACCGGCAAGGCCGCGAACGCGACCGGCGCCGCCAAGTCCGCCGCCTCCGGCACCACGGCCAAGGCCGGGGCCACCGCGGGCACCGCCAAGGCCGCCGCGTCCGACACCACCGCGAAGGCCGCCGACATGGCCGGCTCCGCGAAGGCCGCCGGACTCAAGGGAGTCGAGGCGAGCCGCCAGGCGCTGGGCTCCGCGGCCGGCAAGGTCGCGTCGACCGCGTCCACCGCGTGGGTGCTCCTCAACGCGCGTAAGGCCGTCGTCGCGGGCGCGGGCGCCGGCGCGGTGGCGATCGGCGCGGCGTCGTTCGTCGCGGGCCGCAAGGCCGAGCAGCGCGCCATGGGCCCGGTCACGCGCTTCCTGTCGAGCCGCATCTGACCCCGCGTCCGGCGCGAGGCCGGTGGCCGTCACGGCGCTCACGCCCGTGCCACCGCTGTCCGGGCGCCGACGCGGAACGCGCCTACCCAGGGCGCGGGCCGACGCGAGAACGGGACGGCGGCGGCCGGGTCACGGCCCCGCCACCCGTCTCGTCGGACCGCCGGCCGGCGAACTCCGCGACACGGCGGGCCGCCCCGCCCCCTCCCGCGTGTCAGGTCAGGAGCTGCCGCTCGCGCAGCGGCGCCCGGCCGAGGGCGGCAGCCGCCACCAGGGCCCGCATCACCCGCGGGTCCTCACCCATCTCCGGGTGCCACTGGACACCGAGCACCCAGTGTTCGCCGGGCAGTTCGAGCGCCTCGGGCGTTCCGTCCGCGGCGTACGCCGACACCACCAGGCCGTCGCCGATCCGGTCGGCGGCCTGGTGGTGGTACGTCGGTACGCCGGTCTCCTCCGGTACGACCGAGGCGTAGCGCGTGCCGGGCACCGGCCGCACCGTGTGCCGACCGATGACGCCGCGCCCGCCGGTGTGGCCGTCCAGGTGCTGCACCAGCGTGCCGCCGCGGGCGACGTTCAGCAGCTGCATGCCCCGGCAGATGCCCAGCAGCGGCGTACCGGACGCCAGAGCAGCCCCGATCAGGGCGAGTTCCCACGCGTCCCGCTCGCGGGCCGGCGGCCCGGTGCGGGGGTCCGGCTCCGCGCCGTACCGTACGGGCTCGACGTCCGCGCCGCCCGCGATCACCAGCCCGTCGAGGCGCGCCACCACCTCGTCGGCGTACGACGGCGTGTCGGGCGGGACCATCGCCGCGAGGCCCCCCGCCGCCTGCACGAGGCGCGGATACCCGGCCGGCAGCAGGGCGGCGGGCATGTCCCAGACACCCCACTTGGCGGGCTCCAGGTAGGTGCTGATGCCGATGAGCGGCTTGGACACGGAACCTCCGGTCGGTGCGGGTCGTAAGGGACTTGGCGGTTGTACGGGTTGTACGGGTTGTACGGGACCTGCGGGGGTGCGGGAACTCAGTCCCGGCTCACCGGTCGCGTTCGAGTTCCGCCTCGGCCTCCGCCAGGGCGGCGAACTCCTCCTCGGGCGCGGTGGCGACGAGCCGGTGGCGACTGTAGAACGCGAAGTAGGCGAGAGCGACGCCGTACACCGCGAGCGCGATGAACGCCGCGTCCTTGTCCACCAGGAACGTCGCCACCAGCGCGGACAGCGCGAGCGCGAACGCCACGGACGAGGTGAGCACGCCGCCCGGCGTGCGGTACGGGCGGTGGAGGCCGGGCTCGCGGCGGCGCAGCACGATGTGGGAGAGGGCCATCAGGGCGTACGAGATGGTCGCCCCGAAGACCGCGATGTTCAGCATCCGGGCGCCGTCGCCCGTCCCGGCGGCCAGCGCGAAACCGATCGCCCCGGGGATCAGCAGCCCGAGGTACGGGGCCTTGCGGCGGCTCGTCAGGGACAGGAAGCGCGGCAGGTAACCGGCCCGGGAGAGGGCGAAGAGCTGCCGCGACCCGGCGTAGATGAGTGAGAAGAACGAGGCGACGAGACCCGCCAGGCCCGCGTAGTTGACGAAGCGGCTGAGCGGCGTCGGATCGCCGTCCCCCTGCAGCGCCACCACCAGCGGGTTGCCCGCGTCCTGCACGGCGGCCGAGCCACGCGCGCCGGTGGCGGCGAAGAAGGTGACCAGGGCGAGCAGCGCGAGGACGGCCATGGAGATGGCGAGCGCGCGCGGCATGGACCGTACGGGATCCTTGGCCTCCTCGGCGGCCAGCGGAACACCCTCGACGCCGAGGAAGAACCACATGCCGAAGGGGAAGGCGGCCCAGATGCCGAGCAGCCCGAACGGCAGCCACGAGTTGGCGCCGAGCGCCTCCTTGTCGACCGGGATGTCGTTGAGGCCGTCCGCGCTGAACTCGGTGAACGCGCCGACCGCGAAGATCAGCAGCGCCGCCACCGCTATGGCGGTCACGATGAGGCTGAACCGCAGCGCCTCGCCGACGCCCCACAGGTGGATGCCGATGAAGATGGCGAAGCAGGCCAGGTAGACCGGCCACCCGGCGGTGAGCCCGAAGAGGTTCAGCGACTCGACGTACTGGCCGATGAAGATGGAGATGGCGGCCGGCGCCAGGATGTACTCGATGAGGATGGCGGTGCCGGTCAGGAAGCCGCCCCAGGTGCCGAGCGCGCGCCGGGCGAAGCCGTAGCCGCCGCCCGCCGTGGGCAGGATCGCGGACAGCTCGGCGAGGGAGAAGACCAGGCAGGCGTACATCACGCCCATCAGGAGGGTGGCGATCGCGAGGCCGCCGAAGCCCCCTTCGGCGAGGCCGATGTTCCAGCCGGAGAAGTCGCCGGAGACGACGTAGGCGACGCCGAGCCCGGTGAGCAGCAGCCAGCCGGCGCTGCCGCGGCGCAGGGTGCGCCGTTGCAGATAGCCGGCGTCGGCGTCAGGGGAGGCGGGTGTTACAGGTGGTGCGGTGCGCGAGTCGGTGCTGTCGGCCATGAGCCGCTCCTGCCTCGGGTCAATGGTGGGATGCCATACCTTTGTGGTCCGGCGGGTCCCGGCGCAAGGCCTGTGCGTCAAGCCGCTGTTACGGATCCGCATCGTCCGGCGTCACATGAGAGGTGAGCGGTCACATCAGGAAGCCCCGCAGCAGCGCGGCAGTGCCCGCGCAGTGCTCGCGCATCACCTCGCGCGCTCCGTCCGCGTCGCCGTCGAGCACCGCCTCGACCAGCGCGGTGTGCTGCTGCTGGGAGTGCTCCAGGTTGCGCACGAGCAGCGGGATGCAGTCGAGCAGCCCGTTCACCGTGGCGCGTACGGCGGCGTACTGCGCCGTCAGCGTCGGTGATCCGGACAGCTCGGCAAGCGTGAGATGCAGCAGCGTGTCCAGCCTGCGGTAGTCCGCGAGCGGCGCGTCGTGGGTGGCGGCGAGCGCCGCCCGCAGCCGTTGTACGCCGTCGTCCGTCAGCCCGTACGCCGCGCACAGCCCGGCCGCGCCGACCTCCAGCACCTCGCGGAAGCGCAGCGTGTCCTCCACGTCGACGGCCTCCACGCGCCGGCGCAGCTCACCCTCCCCGGAGGCGTCCGGGCGCGGCAGCACGAACGTACCGCCGTACCTGCCCCGCCTGCTCTCGACCAGCCCCTGGTCCTGGAGGACCTTCAGGACCTCGCGCAGGGTGACCCGGCTGATCCGCAGCCGGTCGGCGAGCTCGCGCTCGGCGGGCAGCCGCTCCCCGACGGGCACCAGGCCGAGGCGCAGGACCTGGAGGATCTGCTCCAGCGCCTCCTCGAATCCGTTGCCCGCCCGCACGGGCCGCAGTACGGGCGTCAGACGGTCCGCAGAATCGATTTCGCTCGCCACCTTGCGGTTTCCCCTTCCCAAGCAATGGTCTTCAGCAATACCTTATGGCTTCCGGCTGACCGAAGGAGGAACTTTCCGTGGCAGACCGCACACCCCCGCTCGCTCTTGAGGAGCTCCGCGCCCTCGTGGCGAGCGGTGAGATCGACACAGTCGTCCTGGCCTTCCCCGACATGCAGGGTCGCCTCCAGGGCAAGCGGTTCGCCGCCCAGTTCTTCCTCGACGACGTACTGGACCACGGCACCGAGGGCTGCAACTACCTTCTCGCCGTCGACACCGAGATGAACACCGTCGACGGATACGAGATGTCCTCCTGGGACAGCGGCTACGGCGACTTCGCCATGCACGCCGACCTCTCCACCCTGCGCCGCGTCCCCTGGAACGACGGAACGGCCATGCTCATCGCCGACCTGGCCTGGAACGACGGTTCACCCGTCGTCGCCGCGCCCCGCCAGATCCTGCGTCGCCAGCTGGAGCGCCTCGCCGAGCTCGGCTACACCGCGCACGTAGGCACCGAGCTCGAATTCATCGTCTTCAAGGACAGCTACGAGCAGGCCTGGGACCGCGGCTACAAGGACCTCGTACCCGCGAACCAGTACAACATCGACTACTCGGTCCTCGGCACCGGACGCATCGAACCCCTCCTGCGTCGCATCCGCAACGAGATGACCGCGGCGGGCCTGACCGTCGAGTCGGCCAAGGGCGAGTGCAATCCGGGCCAGCACGAGATCGTCTTCAAGTACGACGAGGCCCTCGTCACCTGTGACCAGCACGCCATCTACAAGACGGGTGCCAAGGAGATCGCCGCACAGGAGGGCGTCTCGCTCACCTTCATGGCGAAGTACAACGAGCGCGAGGGCAACTCCTGCCACATCCACCTCTCCCTGCAGTCCATCGAGGAGGCCGGGCGCAACGTCATGGCGGACGCCGCCGCCTCGGACGGCATGTCGCCCGTCATGCGGCACTTCCTCGCCGGACAGCTGGCCGCGCTCCGCGACTTCTCCCTGCTCTACGCCCCCAACATCAACTCGTACAAGCGCTTCCAGCCCGGCTCCTTCGCCCCCACCGCCGTCGCCTGGGGCCACGACAACCGCACCTGCTCCCTGCGCGTCGTCGGCCACGGCCGTTCCATGCGCTTCGAGAACCGGCTGCCCGGAGGCGACGTCAACCCGTACCTCGCCGTCGCCGGCCTGATCGCGGCCGGCCTCCACGGCATCGAGCAGCAGCTCGAACTGCCGGAGGTCTGCACCGGCAACGCCTACACCGGCGACTACGCGCACGTCCCCACCTCCCTGCGCGAGGCCGCCGAGCTCTGGGAGAACAGCCCCATCGCCAAGGCCGCCTTCGGAGACGAGGTCGTCGCGCACTACCGCAACATGGCGCGGGTCGAACTCCGGGCGTTCGACTCCGCGGTGACCGACTGGGAGCTTCGCCGCTCCTTCGAACGACTGTGAGGCCCGCCGTGTCCTTCGAGCACCACATCCTCAACCCGGCCACCGAAGAGGTCGTCGCCACCGTCACGGCCTCCACTGCCGCCGACGTCGACGCGGCCGTCGTACGGGCCACCGGGGCGCAGCGCGCCTGGGCGGCCGCCGCCCCCGCCGACCGGGCCCGCCTGCTGCGCCGCTTCGCCGCCACGGTGGACGAGCACATCGAGGAACTCGCCCGCCTGGAGGTCCGCGAAGCCGGCCACACCCTGGGCAACGCGCGCTGGGAAGCGGGCAACGTACGCGACCTGCTCGACTTCGCCGCCGGGGGAGTCGAGCGCCTGAACGGCCGTCAGATCCCGGTCGCGGGCGGCCTGGACATCACCCTCCTCGAACCGCTCGGCGTCATCGGCGTGATCGCGCCGTGGAACTTCCCCATGCCGATCGCCGCCTGGGGCACGGCCCCCGCCCTCGCCGCCGGCAACGCGGTCCTCCTCAAACCCGCCGAGACGACACCGCTCACCGCGCTGCGCCTCGCCGAGCTCGCCCTCGAAGCGGGCCTGCCCGAGCACCTCTTCCAGGTCCTGCCGGGCGCGGGCGACGTGGCGGGCCACGCCCTCGTCGAGCACCCCGGCGTGGCGAAGATCGTCTTCACCGGCTCCACGCGCGTCGGCAAGCGGATCATGGCCGAGTGCGCGGACCGCGTGAAGCGCGTGACCCTCGAACTCGGCGGCAAGAGCCCCAACATCGTCTTCGCCGACGCCGACATCGAGGCGGCCGCCGCCGCCACCCCGATGTCCTTCCTGGACAACTCCGGCCAGGACTGCTGCGCCCGTACCCGCATCCTCGTCCAGCGCACGGCGTACGACCGCTTCATGGAACTGCTCGCGCCCGCGATCGAGGCCGTCGTCGTGGGCGACCCGTCGGACGACAAGACACAGATGGGCCCGCTGATCTCCAGGTCCCAGCTGGAGCGGGTACGGGCGTACGTCCCCGGGGGAGCGGAAGCCATCCGCGGCAGCGCGCCCGAGGGGCCCGGCTTCTGGTTCCCGCCGACCGTCCTCACGGGCACCGCCCCGGACGCCCCCGTCGCGACGGAGGAGGTCTTCGGCCCCGTCGCCGTGGTGCTTCCCTTCGACGACGAACAGGACGCGGTCCGCCTCGCCAACGCCACCCCGTACGGCCTGTCCGGGTCCATCTGGACGCGGGACGTCGGCAGGGCCCTCCGGGTCTCCCAGGCCGTCCGGGCGGGCAACCTGTCCGTCAACTCCCACAGCAGCGTCCGCTACTCGACGCCCTTCGGCGGCTACAAGCAGTCCGGACTGGGCCGCGAACTGGGCCCCGACGCGCTCACCGCTTTCACCGAAACCAAGAACATCTTCATCAGCACGGAGGCCTGAGACCATGACCGAGACTGTTGAGAGCGCCGGCACCGACGCCGCCGTCTGCCGCCGACTCGTCGGCCGTACCGCCGTGATCACCGGCGCCGGCAGTGGCATCGGCCTCGCGGCCGCGCGCCGCCTGGCCTCCGAGGGCGCGCGGGTCGTCTGCGGCGACATCGACGAGACGGCGGGCAAGGCCGCCGCCGACGCGGTGGGCGGCACGTTCGTACGGGTCGACGTCACCGACCCGGAGCAGGTCGAGGCGCTCTTCAAGGCGGCGTACGACACCTACGGCTCGGTGGACATCGCCTTCAACAACGCCGGCATCTCGCCGCCCGAGGACGACTCGATCCTGACCACCGGCCTGGAGGCGTGGAAGCGCGTCCAGGACGTCAATCTCACCTCCGTGTACCTCTGCTGCAAGGCCGCCCTCCCCTACATGCGGCGCCAGGGCCGGGGCTCGATCATCAACACCGCGTCGTTCGTCGCGATCATGGGCGCGGCGACCTCCCAGATCTCGTACACGGCGTCCAAGGGCGGCGTGCTCGCCATGTCGCGCGAGCTGGGCGTGCAGTTCGCCCGCGAGGGCATCCGGGTCAACGCGCTCTGCCCGGGGCCGGTCAACACCCCGCTCCTCCAGGAACTGTTCGCCAGCGACCCGGAGCGGGCCGCGCGCCGGCTCGTGCACATCCCGGCCGGGCGCTTCGCGGAGGCGGACGAGATCGCGGCGGCGGTGGCGTTCCTGGCCAGCGACGACTCGTCGTTCATCAACGCCACCGACTTCCTGGTCGACGGAGGCATCGCGGGCGCGTACGTGACCCCGCTCTAGCCACCGCGCCGCGGGCCGGGCCCGGCCACGAGGCCCGGCCCGCGGCCCTACAGGAAGGTCCGCCCTTCCCCCCGGTACGTCGGTACGGTCGCCACCACGGCGTCACCCTCGACGAGCCGGAGCTCGTCGAACCGCTCGCACAGCTCGCCGGCCTTGGCGTGCCGGAACCACACCTTGTCGCCGATCAGCAGATCGTCGGCGGCCGACCCGTGCAGCGGCGTCTGCACCTCGCCGGCCCCCTCCTGGGGGTCGTACCGCAGTCCCTCCGGGAGGTACGGAACGGGCGAACGGTCGGGCCCGGCGGCCCCCGAGGCGGGATAGCCGCCGCCGAGCACCGTCACCACACCCACCCCCGGCCTGCGGACGACCGGCTGCGCGAACAGGGCGGCGGGCCGGCCCGTGAACGACGAGTAGTTGTCGAAGAGCCGCGGGAGGTACAGCCCCGAGCCCGCCGCGATCTCGGTCACCGCGTCCTCGGCGGCGGTGTGCTGGACGCTGCCGGTCCCGCCGCCGTTGACGAACTCCAGATCCGGGGCGACGGCCCGCACCGCGCGCACGACCGCCGCCCGGCGGGCCGCCAGCTCCTTGCGCGCCGCGTTCTGCATGACCCTGACCGCCCGGGAGCGCAACGGCCGGCCCGCGACCACGTCGCCCACCCCGGCGACGTGCCCCTCGTACGCCATGACGCCGACCAGGCGGAAACCGGGACGCCGGACCGCCGACCGGGCCATCTCGGCGAGCTGGGCGGGCTCCCGCAGCGGCGAGCGCAGCGCGCCGATCCGGACGCGGCCCCCGAGCAGCCGCAGCGAGGTGTCCAGCTCCAGGCAGACCCGGATCTCCTCCCGGCCGCCGTCCCTGGCCCGGTCGATCAGCTCCAGCTGCGCCGGGTCGTCGACCATCACGGTGACGGCGGCGGCGAGCTTGGGATCGGCGGCGAGCTCCGCGAACCCGCCCCGGTCCGCCGACGGATAGGCGAGCAGCACGTCCTCGAACCCGGACCGCGCGAGCCACAGCGACTCCGCCAGCGTGAACGACATGAGGCCCGCGAACCCGTCGCGCGCCAGCACCCGCTCCAGCAGAGCCCGGCAGCGTACGGACTTGCTCGCCACCCGGACCGGTTTGCCGGCGGCCCGGCGGACCAGGTCGGCGGCGTTGTCGTCGAACGCCTCGAGATCGACGACGGCGACGGGAGCGTCGAGGTGGGCGGTGGCCCGGTCGTACCTGGCCCGGTCGGCAGCGCGCGGTGTCATGGCCAGAGCTTGCCAGAGCGGATTACCACTGGGTAGGGGGATCATCCGGTCAGATGCCGCAAGGCCGGGGACTGGTTCCCCTCGGGTCCCCACCAGCCCGTAGAGTGACGCCCACGCGGTGAGGACGGCTCGAACGAACCTGCCCCGAAAGGCGATCGGGCACCGCGGGGGCACAGGCCGGGCGGACCAGGAACTGGGGGGCGGATGAACACCGAGGCACACCGCCCCCCGTACCCGCCCACGCCCCCACCACCCCAGCGGCCCCACACCACCCCACTGCCGCCCCAGCCCACACCTACGGGCCCACCGGCCCCCACCGGCGCCCCGCACCAGCCGCACCCGACGCCCGCCGGCGCCCCGGCCCGCACCAGCCTCCCGTGGCAGCCGCACCCGGTGCCCCAGCCGTCGTCCGCCGGGGGAGCATCGCAGCCGACGCCCGGTTCCTCGTCCGCCGGAACCACGGCGCGTCCGGCACCCCACCTGTCGCCCGCCGGCGGAGCGCCGCAGCCGAACCCGTGGCCCGCGTCCCCCGAGGGCGCCAGGCAGTCGCAGCCACACCCGCGACCCGGGTCCGACGCGAGCGAGCGGCAGCCGCGGCCCGCGAACCAGCCGCAGCCCGCGAGCGAGCAGCAGTCGCGGCCCGGGAGCCGGCCCTCGTCCGCCCGTGGCGTGACGCCCTCCCCGCGCCAGGCCCCCGCGGACGAGTGGACCCCTCCACCGGCCCCACCGCGTCGGCCCGGTACGCCGCCCGCGCCCGGTGGCCATGGCGGGCCGTCCGCCCCCGCCTCGTCCGCTGCCGGCAGCGCGGACGCGCCCGCCGGGCCGCCGCGCCGCCCCGCGCCGCCCGCCGCGCCCCAGCGCCACCCCGGGCCGATGCCCCCGCCCGCCGTCCCCCGTCCGACCCCGGCCGAGACCACCGCGCGGCTTCGCCCCGTGCCCGCCGCCCCCGGGCCGCTGCCCGCGCAGGTCCCGCCGCCGCCCGCGACTGCGCCCGTGACGCCGCCGCCCGGTGCCCCCGCCGCGCCCCGGCCCGCCCACTTCGCCGCGCCCCGGCACTGGGGGGCACCGGAGGCGCCGGCCGA
The DNA here is from genome assembly GCF_014650755.1 of Streptomyces chryseus. GTDB lineage: Bacteria > Actinomycetota > Actinomycetes > Streptomycetales > Streptomycetaceae > Streptomyces > Streptomyces chryseus. The sequence goes on from NZ_BMVO01000002.1 coordinate 223,929, forward strand.
GACGACCACCCGGCTGCGGCCGGTCCGCACCCGGCGCCCCGCCCGTGTGGCCGCCGCCGCGGCCTGCCTCGTACTCGGCGTCGGACTGATCGGCGGCGCCGTCACCGGGAGCTGGCTCACCGGCGGCGCGGACGCCGAGGCCGCCGCGCCCACCGGTTACGCCGAGGCGCGCGGCCTGTGGCACAGCACCCCCGTGAACAAGCTCTTCCCGCCCACCATCAAGGGCGACGGCGCCGGCCCCGGCGGCGCCGACCGCGTCTGGACGCGCGTCGCGGTCGCACCCGACAGCGGCTGCGCGAAGGCCCTCGACCCCCTGCTGCTCAAGGCGCTGGAGCCGGTCGGCTGCCTGCGCCTGCTGCGCGCCACCTACAGCGACGCCACCACCAGCAGCGTCACCACCGTCGGCATGCTCTTCACCGAGGCGGACGCCCCGGCCATGCAGGCGCTGCGTGCCCGCTTCAGCAACGAGGGGCTCGCGGACCGCACCGACCTGATGCCCCGCACCTACCCTGCCGAGGGCACCGTCGCCGCCGGCTTCGGGGACCGGCAGCGCGCGAGCTGGACGGTGCGCGTACTCACCGACGTGCCCGTCGTGGTGTACGCCGTCTCCGGCTTCGCCGACGGCCGCGCCGTCGCCGACCCGCAGCCCGCCGGCCGGGCCACCGTCGCCGGCGCGACGAACGCCCCCGCCCAGGCGGGCCTCGGCCACGAGGCGAAGGGCATCGCCGACCGCGTCGAACGAGGTCTGCGCAAGACCGCACAACCGGCCACGGAGCCGCCCCGATGAACCACCCGACCGCCACCACCGGCACGCCGCCAACCGCGCCCCGCACCACCGGCACGCCCGACGCCGCACCCCGCCGCACCCCCGCCCCGCAAGCGGCCGCGCGCCCGGCGCGGACCACCGGCCCCGCCCCCCGCCGCGCCGCCCCGCGCGCCCTGGCCGCCGCCCTCGTGGCCGCTGCGGTCGCCGTGCTGCCCGCCCCGGCCGCGTACGCCGACAGCATCCGCGCCCAGCAGTGGGCGCTCGACGCACTCCACACCGACGAGGCGTGGCGTACGACCAAGGGCGAGGGCGTCACCGTCGCCGTGCTCGACACCGGCGTGGACGGCAGCCACCCCGACCTCGAAGGCCGCGTACTGGAGGGCAAGGACCTCATAGGCTTCGGCGCGGGCAAGGGCGACCGCGCCTGGGCCCGCCACGGCACCGCCATGGCCGGGATCATCGCCGGTCACGGCAGCGGTCCCGGCCGCTCCGACGGCGTCGTCGGCATCGCGCCCGAGGCGAAGATCCTCCCGGTCCGGGTGATCCTCGAAGGCGGTGACCCGGCCCGCAAGCGAGCCCGCAGCACCCGGGGCAACGCACTGGCCCAAGGCATCCGCTGGGCCGCCGACCACGGCGCCGACGTCATCAACCTCTCCCTCGGCGACGACAGCAAGTCCGCCCACCCCGAGCCCGCCGAGGACGCCGCCGTCCAGTACGCCCTGGCCAAGGGCGCCGTCGTCGTCGCCTCCGCCGGCAACAGCGGCGAGGAGGGCGACCACATCTCGTACCCCGCCGCCTACCCCGGCGTGATCGCGGTGGCCGCCGTCGACAGCTCCGGCACCCACGCGTCCTTCTCCACCAGCCGCTGGTACGCGACCGTCAGCGCCCCCGGCGTCGACGTGATCATCGCCGACCCCGACCGCCGCTACTACGAGGGCTGGGGCACCAGCGCCGCCTCCGCCTTCGTCTCCGGCGCGGCCGCCCTCGTCCGCTCGGCGCACCCCGACCTGACCCCCGCCCAGGTCAAGAAGCTCCTGGCGGACACCGCCCGCAACGCACCCGAGGGCGGCCGCGACGACGCCCGCGGCTACGGCTTCGTCGACCCCGCCGCCGCCCTGGAGGCCGCCGGCAGGCTCCGCCCGGCGCACCTGCGACCGGCCTCGGCCCCGCACGGCGGGAAGTACTTCGGCGCGGGTCCCGACCCGGTGCGCGAGGCCGGCGAACCGGCAAGCTGGTTCGCCCCGGCCGCCGGCGGCGTCGGCGCGCTCCTACTGGCCGGCGCGGTGGCCCTGTGGCGCACCAGCCGGCCGACGGCCTCCCGCCACTTCCACTGACGTCCGCTCCACCACCGCGATCCCCGCCTCCTTCGTGGCGTGCCCCTCGGACAGCACGGCGATCAGCAGCGCCCGCCCGCCCGGCGCCCGGACCCGCCCGACGCTGTGCACGGCCCACAGCCCGGTGGCGTCCCGCGTCATCCATCCGTTCTTCAGCGCGGCGCCCCGGCCGGCCGCCGACACACCCCAGTCCTGCCCCGGCACGACCTGCCCCATCAGGGCCGTGAGGTAGGCACGGGAGTGCGCGTCCAGCACGCCGGGCCCGTCCGCGTCCCCGTCGTCGAACACCGCCCGCAGCAAAGCCACCTGATCCCTCGCCGTGGTGCGCGTACGTCCCCACGCCCGGTCCGCCGACGTCTCGGTCAGGCCGAGCCGCGCGTGCGCCGCGTCCAGCCCCGCCGGGCCGCCGATCGCGGCCCACAGCGCCGACGCCGCGTCGTTGTCACTGCGCCGGATCATGGCCTCCGCGTACGCCCGCTCGGCCGGACCCGGCCGCCGCCCCTCGTCCTGCGCCCGCAGCAGCAGCGCCGCGAGGACGCCGACCTTGACGACGCTCGCGGCGGGAAAGCGCCCGGCCCCGTACACGGCGGTTTCCGGGCCCCCGCACGGGCGGACGGCGGCCGACACGACACAGGAGGCATCCACAGCCGGTGCGGTGCCCACCGGCCCCGTGCGGAAACCCCCGCCGCCCGGCGGATAGTCTCGTGGCGTGGCGCTCAAGAACATCCCGGACCCCGGTTTCTCCGAAGACGACGGCACGGCCGACCCGCGGCTCACCGCGGCGCTCGCAGCGTGGGCCGAGGACCCGGCGGCCGAGCCGCAGGTGCTCGCGGCGCTGGCCGGCGCCCGGCTCCTGGTCCCCGTCGTCGCCGTGCTCGGCGAGGCCGAGACCGACGAGGAGACCGGTCTGCGGCGCGAGAAGACCAGCGACATGGCCGTGCCCACCCTCCAGGCGGGCGAACGCCGCGCGCTGCCGGCCTTCACCTCCACCGCGTCCCTGGCCCGCTGGAACCCCGAGGCGCGCCCCGTCGCCGTACCCCTGCACCAGGCGCTCCAGGCCGTCGCCCACGAGCGGGCCGACACGCTGGTCCTGGACCTGGCCGGCCCGGTGCCCTACCAGCTGACCGGGTCCGCACTGCTCGCCGCCGCCGAGGGCCGCACCAGCGCGGTGCCGCTCGACGACCCGGCCGTCACCGAGGCGGTACGGGCGGCTGTGGCCGCCGAGCCCGCCGTGCTGCGCGCCCACCTCGGCCCCGGCAGCGCCGACGGCACCCTCGCGCTCGTCCTCGCCCCCGGCGCCGAACCGGCCGGGGCGGCCCGCCGCGTCGCCGGGGCCCTGGCCGCCGACGAAACGCTGAGGGCCCGCCTGGTGCGCGGCCTCGACCTGGCACTGCTGCCGGCCGGTGCCACGCCTCCCGGCGAGCCCCTGTTCGTACGCGGATAAGAAGGCCGGTCAGCCGTACACCGGGCCCGTGTACTTCTCGCCCGGGCCCTGGCCGACCTCGTCCGGCACCGCCGACGCCTCGCGGAACGCCAGCTGCAGCGACTTCAGCCCGTCGCGCAGCGGCGCCGCGTGGAAGGAGCTGATCTCGGTCGCGCTGGCGTCCAGCAGGCCGGCCAGCGCGTGCACCAGCTTGCGGGCCTCGTCGAGGTCCTTGTGCTCGTCGCCGTCCTCGGTGAGGCCGAGCTTCACGGCGGCGGCGCTCATCAGGTTGACCGCCACCGTAACGATCACCTCGACTGCCGGGACTTCCGCGATGTCGCGCGTCATGGCGTCGAAGTCGGGAGATTCATTGGGGGAGGTCGCGTCACTCATGACGCACACGATATGCCCCCGCCCAGCGGCGGCCCCGGCCCGACCGGGGTCGCCGCTCCCCGGCGGAGCTGCTAACCTTGTGTAACGACCGGCCGGACACCTCTGTGCCCGGCCCACAAGTGGAGGCTCCGATCTCCCACCTGGCTGTCCTCACGGACGGCGGGTCACCGGTCAAGCGGTCCCCATCGTTCCGTACGGACGATGGAGCGCCGCTCGATGTGCGCCCCGCGGTTGATGCGCGGTGGTGCTCCGGTATTTCCAGGAGCCCCGCCTGTGTTCCCGTCCGGGGCATTTTTCATGGCTCCCTGAGGTTGGTCTCACGAAACAGACGTTACGCGGCTGTCTGCCAGACAGTCGTGTGGTGCTACTGAGGAGGATCCATCAGCGCTGAGCCCCGCATTAACGACCGGATTCGCGTTCCCGAGGTGCGACTCGTCGGACCCAGCGGCGAGCAGGTCGGCATCGTGCCCCTTGCGAAGGCCCTGGAGCTTGCGCAGGAGTACGACCTTGACCTGGTCGAGGTCGCGGCGACCGCCCGTCCGCCCGTGTGCAAGCTCATGGACTACGGGAAGTTCAAGTACGAGTCGGCCATGAAGGCCCGTGAGGCGCGCAAGAACCAGGCGCACACGGTCATCAAGGAAATGAAGCTCCGGCCGAAGATCGACCCGCACGACTATGACACCAAGAAGGGTCATGTCGTCAGGTTCCTCAAGCAGGGCGACAAGGTCAAGATCACGATCATGTTCCGTGGTCGTGAGCAGTCCCGCCCCGAGCTCGGCTTCCGACTGCTTCAGCGTCTGGCTTCGGACGTCGAGGACCTTGGCTTCATCGAGTCGAATCCCAAGCAGGACGGCCGGAACATGATCATGGTTCTCGGCCCGCACAAGAAGAAGACCGAGGCCATGGCCGAGGCGCGCGAGGCCCAGGCGGCCCGCAAGGCCGAACGCCAGGGCAACGCCCCCGACGACGCCGAGCAGGCCGAGTCGACGGACGAGGTCACCGAGGCTCCGGCCGAGGCGCAGACCGAGACCCCTTCCGAAGCGTGATCCGCGGGGCTGCCATCCAGGCGGCCCCGGGTTCGGCCAGGAAGCCCCAGCCCCCATATCACTGACTGACGCTCCCGCTCTCCGGTACACGTACCGGGGGAGCGCCACTGACGAGGAGAGAACGGCGCTATGCCGAAGAACAAGACGCACAGCGGTGCCAGCAAGCGCTTCAAGATCACCGGCTCCGGCAAGGTCATGCGCGAGAAGGCCGGCAAGCGCCACCTCCTGGAGCACAAGTCCTCCAAGAAGACCCGCTCGCTGACCGGCGCTGTCGTGGTGTCCCCGGCGGACGCCCCGAAGATCAAGAAGCTTCTCGGCAAGTGACGTCGAGGCTCCGGGCGACCGGAGCCCCTCGTCGGACCGACCGAGACCAATACGTTTCCGGGCCGTGTGAGTTCACCCGCGGCCCCGCTACAAGGAGTTAACAAGTGGCACGCGTCAAGCGGGCAGTCAACGCCCACAAGAAGCGCCGGGCAATCCTCGAGGCGGCCAAGGGCTACCGCGGTCAGCGTTCGCGCCTGTACCGCAAGGCCAAGGAGCAGGTCACCCACTCCCTGGTCTACAACTACAACGACCGCAAGAAGCGCAAGGGCGACTTCCGTCGGCTGTGGATCCAGCGCATCAACGCCGCTGCCCGCGAGAACGGCATGACGTACAACCGCCTCATCCAGGGTCTGAACGCCGCCAACATCGAGGTGGACCGCAAGATCCTGGCCGAGCTCGCGGTCAACGACCCGAACGCGTTCGCCTCCCTCGTCGAGGTCGCCCAGAAGGCGCTCCCGAGCGACGTCAACGCCCCGAAGACCGCCGCCTGATCTCAGGCAGCAGCTCTTCGTCCACCGGACCCGCAGGCGTGCGCCGCCTGCGGGTCCGGTGCGTCGTACCGGACGTGCACGACCCCTTTCGTACGCAGAGATACGCAGAGAAGTGAGCCGCCGACCATGGGCACCCCCGAGCTGATCTCCCCGCGATCCCCGCGCGTCACCGCCGCCAAGCGGCTGGCCAAGCGGAGCTTCCGCGGCAAGGAGCGCCGGTTCATCGCCGAGGGGCCGCAGGCCGTGCGCGAGGCGGTCGAGCACCGCAGCGACGGCGAGCCGACGCTGATCGAGCTCTTCGCCACCGCCGAGGCCGCCGAGCGGTACGACGACATCGTCTCCGCCGCCCGCGCCGCCGGGGCCCGGGTGCACCCGGCTCCCGACGAGGTGCTCGCCGAGGTCTCGCAGACGGTCACCCCGCAGGGCATCGTCGGCGTCTGCCGCTTCCTGGACTCGCCCTTCGAGGACATCCTCGCGGCGAAGCCCCGGCTCGTCGCCGTCCTGGCGCACGTCCGGGACCCCGGGAACGCCGGTACGGTGCTGCGCTGCGCGGACGCCGCCGGAGCCGACGCAGTGGTCCTCACCGACGCCTCCGTCGACCTCTACAACCCCAAATCGGTCCGCGCCTCGGTCGGTTCGCTCTTCCACCTGCCGGTCGCCGTCGGCGTCCCCGTCGAGCAGGCCGTCAGCGGGCTGAAGGGCGCGGGTGTGCGCATCCTCGCGGCCGACGGCGCGGGCGACGACGACCTCGACGACGAACTCGACGCGGGCACCATGGGCGGGCCCTCCGCCTGGGTCTTCGGCAACGAGGCCTGGGGCCTGCCGGAAGAGACCCGGGCGCTCGCCGACGCCGTGGTGCGCGTCCCGATCCACGGAAAGGCCGAGAGCCTCAACCTCGCCACGGCCGCCGCCGTGTGCCTGTACGCCTCCGCGCGTGCGCAGCGCGCTTCCGGAGGGTGCCGCAGCGTCACCTCCAGCTAGTAGGGTGGCGGGCTCGGGGGCGGGCTCTCGGCTTCTCCCCCCGCGCTCTCGGCTTCGCTCGCGCGGGGAGGGACCCCCTTGAGCGGGGAGGGACCCCCTCCGCCATTCGGAAGAGGTGGGATACGGGGATGGCTGTCGGCACGAGCGGTCCGTCCGGGGCGAGCGAGGCTTTACCGCGTCCGCACGCGGAGCTTCCGTACGCCGAGCGGCCGTACGCGGAGGACGGACACGGGATCGACCCCGACGACCTCCCCGACGGCCTCGTCGTCGCGGACGAGAGCGGCCGCGTCGTCTGCTTCAACGCCGCCGCCGCGCGGATCACCGCCACCCCCAGGGAAGCCGCCCTCGGCCGGCCCCTGGAGGCCGCGCTGCCCCTGGAGGACCTGGAGGGCCGGCGCTGGTGGAGCCTGACCGACCCGTACGGCGGACTCGCCATCCGCGCCGGGCAGCCCGAGCGCAACCTGCTGCTGCCCGGCGGCCGCGAGGTGCTGGTCTCCGCGCGGTACGTGCGGCGTGAGCCGACGGGACCCGTGCGGCGGGTCGTCGTCTCGCTGCGCGGCACCGAGGCCCGGCGCCGCACCGAGCGCAGCCACGCGGAACTCATAGCCACCGTCGCGCACGAGCTGCGGTCCCCGCTGACCTCGGTCAAGGGGTTCACGGCGACGCTCCTCGCCAAGTGGGAGCGCTTCACCGACGACCAGAAGAAGCTGATGCTGGAGACCGTCGACGCGGACGCCGGCCGGATCACCCGGCTGATCGCCGAGCTGCTCGACATCTCGCGCATCGACTCCGGGCGTCTGGAGGTGCGCCGGCAGCCCGTGGACCTGCCCGCGGCCGTCGGCAGGCACGTCCAGGCGCACCTCTCCAACGGCCAGCCCCCGGAGCGCTTCCTGGTCCGGGTCCACCAGCCGCTGCCCGATTGCTGGGCAGACCCGGACAAGATCGACCAGGTGCTCGGCAACCTGCTGGAAAATGCGGTGCGGCACGGCGAGGGAACGGTCACCATCGAGGTGGGCGCAGCCCCGCTCAAGACCGCCGACCACGCAGCGAAGGGAACAGCCGTGACCGTGAGTGACGAAGGCGCCGGCATTCCCGAGGAGTCGATGGGGCGCGTCTTCACCCGGTTCTGGCGGGGCAGCAAGCGCGGCGGCACCGGCCTGGGGCTGTACATCGTCAAGGGCATCGTCGAGGCGCACGGCGGCTCGATCACCGTCGGCCGCGGGCCCGGCGGCGGCGCCGAGTTCCGATTTATCCTGCCCGTCGGCGCTCCGGCCTATCTCGCCTGAGCGGCCCACGGGCTTCTTCACCCCTCGCGGCCTTTAGACTCGACCTTTGGCACCTTTGCGTCCTCAGTCGTCGAGCGGGGGCCACGCCACCAGCCAATCGGAAGTACGGGAAGAGATGTCCGCACCCAATAAGTCGTACGACCCTGTTGAGGTCGAGGCGCTGAAACCGGAAGAGATCGAGCGCATGCGGGACGAGGCGCTCGCCGCCTTCGACGCCGCGGCGGATCTCGACGCGCTCACCCACGCGAAGACCGCGCACACCGGCCCCACCTCGCCGCTCTCGCTCGCCAACCGTGAGATCGGCGCCCTGCCGCCGGCCGCCAAGGCCGAGGCGGGCAAACGCGTGGGCATGGCCCGCGGCGCCGTGAACAAGGCCCTCGCCGCCCGCCTCGCCGTTCTGGAGGCGGAGCGGGACGAGCGCGTGCTGGTCGAGGAGGCGGTGGACGTCACGCTGCCGTACGACCGTGTCCCTGCCGGCGCACGGCACCCGCTGACCACGCTGATGGAGCGCGTCGCCGACGTCTTCGTCGCCATGGGCTACGAGGTCGCCGAGGGCCCCGAGGTCGAGGCGGAGTGGTTCAACTTCGACGCCCTCAACTTCGTCCCGGACCACCCGGCGCGCCAGATGCAGGACACCTTCTTCGTCCAGGCTGCATCCGACAGCGGCTCCGCCGCGGGGTCCGGGCCGAAGTCCGACGAGTCCGGTGTCGTCCTGCGCACGCACACCTCTCCCGTCCAGGCCCGCGCGCTGCTCGACCGTGAGCCGCCCGTGTACGTCGTGTGCCCCGGCCGCGTCTACCGCACGGACGAGCTCGACGCCACGCACACCCCGGTCTTCCACCAGATCGAGCTGCTCGCCGTCGACGAGGGCCTCACCATGGCCGACCTCAAGGGCACCCTCGACCACATGGTCCAGGCGCTCTTCGGCGAGGGCATGAAGACCCGGCTCCGCCCGAACTACTTCCCGTTCACCGAGCCGTCCGCCGAGATGGACATGGTCTGCTACGTCTGCCGCGGCGAGTCCGTCGGCGACCCGGACCGTCCCTGCCGCACCTGCGGCAGCGAGGGCTGGATCGAGCTGGGCGGCTGCGGCATGGTCAACCCGAAGGTGCTCACCGCCTGCGGCGTCGACCCCGCGAAGTACAGCGGATTCGCCTTCGGGTTCGGCATCGAGCGGATGCTCATGTTCCGCCACAACGTAGAAGACATGCGAGACATGGTCGAGGGTGACGTCCGGTTCACTCGGCCCTTCGGGATGGAGATCTGATGCGGGTCCCGCTTTCCTGGCTGCGGGAGTACGTCGATCTCCCCGCCACCGAGACCGGCCGTGACGTGCAGGCCAAGCTCGTGTCCGCGGGCCTGGAGGTCGAGACGGTCGAGCAGCTCGGCGCCGGCCTCAAGGGCCCCCTGGTCGTCGGCAAGGTCCTCACCATCGAGGAACTGACCGAGTTCAAGAAGCCGATCCGCTTCTGCACCGTCGACGTCGGCACGGCCAACGGCACCGGCGAGCCGCAGGAGATCGTCTGCGGCGCCCGCAACTTCGCCGTCGGCGACAAGGTCGTCGTGGTCCTGCCCGGCGCGGTCCTGCCCGGCGACTTCGCGATCGCCGCGCGCAAGACGTACGGCAAGACCTCGCACGGCATGATCTGCTCCGGCGACGAGCTGGGCATGGGCGACGACGGCAGCGACGGCATCATCGTGCTGCCGCCCGAGTACGAGGTCGGCACTGACGCCATCGAGCTGCTCGAACTCGTCGACGAGGTGCTCGACATCGCCGTCACGCCCGACCGCGGCTACTGCCTGTCGATGCGGGGCGTCGCCCGTGAGGTCGCCACCGCGTACGGACTGCCGCTGCGGGACCCGGCGCTGCTCGACGTGCCCGCGCCCAACTCGTACGGCTACCTCGTGAAGATCGCCGACCCGCGGGGCTGCGACCGCTTCACCGCGCGGACGGTCGTCGGCCTCGACCCCGAGGCCCGCTCGCCGATCTGGCTGCGCCGCCGGCTGCAGAAGGCCGGGATGCGTCCGATCTCGCTCGCGGTCGACGTCACCAACTACGTGATGCTGGAGCTCGGCCAGCCGCTGCACGCGTACGACCGGTCCCGCATCGACGGACCGATCGGTGTGCGCCGCGCCGAGCAGGGCGAGAAGTTCACGACGCTCGACGGCACCAAGCGCGTCCTCGACGCCGAGGACCTGGTGATCACCGACAACCGCGGCCCGATCGGGCTCGCGGGCGTCATGGGCGGCGCCAACACCGAGATCGCGGACTCCGTGCCCGACCCGGAGACGGGCACGGTCAGGGGCACCACCGAGGTCGTCATCGAGGCGGCGCACTTCGAGGCGCTCTCCGTCGCCCGTACCGCGCGCCGGCACAAGCTCGCGTCCGAGGCGTCCAAGCGTTTCGAACGCGGCACCGACCCGCAGGCCGCCTCCGCGGCGGCCCAGCGGACCGTCGACCTGCTGGTGCTGCTCGCGGGCGGCACCGCCGAGGCGGGTGTCACGGAGGTCATCGCGCCCTCCGCGCCCCGCACGATCTCCATGCCGGCCGACCACCCCGACCGGGTGGCCGGTGTCGACTACGGCCGGGAGACCGTCGTACGCCGCCTCCAGGAGGTCGGCTGCGACGTGTACGGGCAGGACGAGCTGGTCGTGACCGTGCCGTCCTGGCGCCCCGACCTGTCCTTCCCCAACGACCTGGCCGAAGAGGTCATCCGGCTGGAGGGGTACGAGAACCTCCCGTCGACCCTCCCGACGCCGCCCTCGGGCCGCGGGCTCACCGAACGGCAGCGGCTGCACCGCCGCGTCGGGCGCGCCCTGGCCGGGGCGGGCTACGTCGAGGCGCTGAACTACCCGTTCATCGGCGACGCCGTCCTCGACCAGCTGGGCCTGGACGCCGACGACGCCCGCCGCCGTACGGTCAAGCTGGTCAACCCGCTCTCCGACGAGGAGCCGGCGCTGCGCACCACGCTGCTGCCCGGCCTCCTCGGCGCGCTGCGCCGCAACGACGGCCGCGGCTCGCACGACCTGGCGCTCTTCGAGACCGGCCTGGTCTTCCGGCCGACCGGCGACGAGCACAAGGCCGTGCGGCTGCCCGTCGACCGGCGCCCGACCGACGAGGAGATCGCCGGTCTCGACGCCACGCTGCCGCGCCAGCCGCACCGCGCCGCCGTCGTCCTCGCGGGCGCCCGCGAGCAGACCGGCTGGTGGGGCAAGGGCCGCCCGGGCACCTGGGCGGACGCCGTCGAGGCCGCTCGCGTCCTCGCCCGCGAGGCCGGGGCCGAGCTCGTCGTCCGGGGCGACCGGCACGCGCCGTGGCACCCCGGCCGCTGCGCGGCGCTGTACGTCACGGTGAACGGCGAGGAGACCCTCGCCGGGCACGCCGGTGAGCTGCACCCGCGCGTCATCAAGGCGCTCCACCTGCCCGAGCGCACCTGCGCCATGGAGATCGAGATCGACGTACTGGAGCAGGCGGGCACCGGCGTCCTGCGGGCCCCGCGGATCTCCGCCTTCCCGGTGGCGACCCAGGACGTCGCGCTCGTCGTCTCCACCGACGTCGCCGCGGCGGACGTCGAGGCGGCGCTGCGCGAGGGCGCCGGTGAACTCCTCGAATCGCTGCGGCTGTTCGACGTGTTCACGGGTGAGCAGCTCGGCGGGGGCAAGAAGTCGCTCGCCTACGCGCTGCGCTTCCGCGCCGCCGACCGCACGCTGACGGTCGACGAGGCCACGGCCGCGCGTGACGCCGCCGTCGCGCTCGCCGGCGAGCGCACGGGCGCGGTGCTGCGCGGGGCGTAACACCCGGTGCCGCGGTAGTACGGAGGGGCGTGTCCGGAGTCACGGGCACGCCCCTCACTCATTCGGGTGAGAAGTGGGGGCGAGGTACGCAAACAGGTACGGACGGTCGACACAATCATTCCGGCCGACGAGGGCCAGCGTCGTACAGGCAGCGTGGTACAGGGCCAGGGCCTAGGGGGCCGTCGGGATGATCCGTACAACAACCTGGCGGGGCGTGCGGCGCGCGTGCGCTCCGCACGTGCGGCGAGCCCTGGTCTTCGGGCTCCCCGCCGTCTGGCTCGTCGCCGCGACCGTCTGGGAGCTGACCTGCCCGTTCCACTCGCACGACGGGATGGCCCCGCGCTTCGTGACCTGCGCGGCCTTCCTGGCGCTGGTCGCCTACCTGCTGACGAGCGTACGGCTCGGCCCCGTCCGGGAGTTGCGCCGGACCCGCGAGATCGCGCGCGCCGCCCAGCAGGTGCTGCTGCGGCCGCTGCCGCCCCGGCTGGACGGACTCGCGCTCGCCGCCGGGCAGCTGTCCGCCAGCCGTGGCGCGACCGTCGGCGGCGATCTGTACGAGGCGGTGGCCACCGTGCAGGGGGTGCGCGTGGTCATCGGCGACGTACGGGGCCACGGGATCGCCGCGATCGGGGCGGTGGCCGCGCTGCTCGGCAGCTTCCGGGAGGCGGCGCACGACGAGGCGGACCTCGCGGGCGTCATGCGGAAGCTGGAGCGGGCGCTGCGACGGCACCTGCGCGAGAGGGCGCGCTCCGAGCACCCGTCGGTGAGCGGCACCGATCCGGACAACCCGCTGGCCGAGGAGTTCGTCACCGTACTCCTGCTGGAGATCCACGAGGACGGCGAGGTACTGGCGCTCAACTGCGGCCACCCGTGGCCCTACCGGCTGCGCCGGACCGCCGAGCCGATCGCGGGCGGGGACGTGCTGCCGCCGCTCGGCCTGTTCCCGCTGCCCGACGGCCTGGCCGCCCGCCGGTGCACGCGCCTGCTGTCCGGCGAGGCGCTCGTCCTGCACACCGACGGGGCGGAGGACGCGAGGAACGCCGCCGGGGAGTTCTTCAGCCTGCGGCGCGCCCTCACCCAGGCCGCGGCGCTGGGCTCGCCGGTCTCACCGGCCGTGGTGGTGCAGCGCGTGCACACGGCGCTGCTGCGGCACACCGGCGGGCGGCTCGCCGACGACGTCGCGCTGCTCGTGCTGCGCAACGACCGCAGCCGCGTGCCGGCGCAGCCCGGGGATCAGGGGCTGCGCCGCTGGCGCGCGGAATCCTCCCATCGGTGACCGGCCGTCGCTCCGGACCCATTGGTACGGCTCCGTCCGCCCTGCCGCGGAGTGTCGGGCAGACCGGCAGGGCGGACGGAACGGGATCGGGCCGCCGCACTGTACGAGGGGGAGCCGGCGGCCCGGCCGCCTCCAGGGAGGCAAACCGAAGTCAATCGGACACGGGCGCACGGCGGGAGAGCACGCGGGGCCCGACCGCGGGCACTTGGTTCACACCCCGTGTGAACGAGGCTCCATTACGCTGACTCCACCGAGCCACCGGAGAGGCCCATGCAGCCGAATACCCTGCTCGACGCCCTGCTCGACGAAGCGGGCATCTCCAATGCCGGCCTCGCCGCCCACGTGAACCAGGCGGGCAGTGCGCGAGGTCTGGCGCTGAGATACGAACACACCGCCGTGGCCCGCTGGTTGAAGGGCCAGCGCCCGCGTGGCCAGGTGCCCGACCTGATCTGCGAGGTCCTCGCGGCCCGGCTGCACCGGCCGATAACGCTGGACGACATCGGGTTCGGCATGCCCGGCGAGGCGGCGATGCCGCACGGCTCCCCGCTGACCGGCTTCGTGGAGCGGGCGACCGCGCTGTGGCGCTCGGACGAGCAGCAGCGGCCGCACATCCTCGGCGCCCCGGCGGTGACCGGGACGCCCGCGGTGATGCCCGTGTGGGAGTGGGAGAACCCTCCCGAGGACGCCGACGTCTCGCGCAAGGGGCAGACGCGCGTCAGCGTCGCGGACATACAGATGCTGCGCGCCGCGCGAGCGCACTACGAGCTGATGTACCGCAAGGCCGGGGGCGTGGCCACCCGGGCGCGCGTCGTGGGCTTCCTCAACGCCGAGACCGCCCCGCTGCTGCGCGGAAGTTACTCCAACGCCATGGGCCGCCACCTGCACCGCGCGACGGGCGGCCTGGTGGCGGTGGCGGGGATCTGCGCGTACGACTCGGACGCCCAGGGGCTCGCCCAGCGGTACTTCCACCAGGCCCTGCGGCTCGCGAAGGCCAGCGGGGACCGGGGGCTGGGGGCGTACATCATCGCGCTGCTCGTCAACCAGTCGCTGTTCATGGCCGAGTACCGGCAGGCCGTGGCCTTCGCGGAGGCGGCCCTGCGCACGGCGGGCAGCCAGATCACCCCGGCGCTCGCCGCCGACCTGCACGCGATGCAGGCCAAGGCGTACGCGCACCTCGGCGACAGCAAGAACGCCCTGTGCTGCATCCGGCGTGCGGAGTCCGAGGCGGAGTCCATCAGACCGGGCAGCGAACCGGACGAGACGGGCTACGTCCAGCCGGGTCTGGTCAACGTGCAGGTGGCCGAGGCGCTGCTCAGCCTGGGAGATCTTCCGGCGGCCCGCGAGCACGCGGACGCGGCGGTCGGCACTCCCGCGCACGACCGGGGCCGCGTGCACCGGCTCGCCATGCTCACCCACATCGAGCTGCGGCAGGGCAAGGCCGACCGGGCGGTGGAGATCGCCACGGAGATGGCGCAGCGCGCCCAGGGGATGGAGTCGCAGCGGTTGCGCGACCGGTTGCGGGCGGTGCGCGAGCATCTGGTGGGGAGCGGGTGCTCCGGTGCGGACGAGGCGGCCGAACTGATCGACGGGGCGCTGCGCGTTCCCCTCTGACCGTCCTCCTGCTGCGATGTTGCCATCTACTTGTCGGAAGGTGGCAAAACAGTGCAGTGGACGAACCTAAGCGAACAGACTGTGTACAAGAACCGATGGTTCCGGATCAACCTCGCGGACGTCGAACTCCCCGACGGCCGACACCTCGACCACTTCGTCATACGGCTGCGCCCGGTGGCCGTGGCCACGGTCGTCAACGAGGCCAACGAGGTGCTGATGCTCTGGAGGCACCGGTTCATCACCGACAGCTGGGGCTGGGAGCTGGCCGCGGGAGTCGTCGAGGACGGCGAGGACATCGAAACCGCGGCGGCCCGCGAGATGGAGGAGGAGACCGGCTGGCGGCCCGGGCCGCTGCGCCATCTCCTCACCGTCGAGCCGTCCAACGGCCTCACCGACGCCCGGCACCACCTCTACTGGGCGGACGAGGCGACGTACACCGGGCATCCCGAGGACGACTTCGAGTCCTCACGACGCGAGTGGGTTCCGCTGAAACTGGTCCCCGACATGGTGGCCCGGGGCGAGGTCCCGGCCGCCAACATGGCGGCCGGGCTGCTGATGCTGCATCACATGCGCCTCGGCTAGAGGCCGGCCGGCCCCCGCTCCCCCTAGCGGCCGACGGCCTGCCAGACGGTCACCGCCAGCGCTCCGGCGGCGGTGAGCGCCGAAACGGTGGGCAGCGGCCAGCGGTTGTGCTCCAGGGCCGTCACCCGCGCGGCCAGGCCGTCCAGATCGCCGTCGGCCTGGTCGTCCCGGTGGGCCAGCAGTGCCAGCTGCCCGTCGATCCTGGTGAGCCCCACGTCGAGGCAGCGACGTAACTCGGCGTACTCCTCGACGACCACGGTCTGATCGGTGTCGATACTCACGGTCCGCTCCTTCTCTCGACAGGGCCGTCCGGCGGCCCTGTGCAGGTGCCACAGAGCCAACTCGCCCTGTGGCCACGGCGGGAGCGTGTGTGCGGGGCATATGCGGGTACGCCCCGCACACTCCGTGCGAATCGCGGCTCGGAACGGCTCAGGAGTACGGGTAGAAACCGGAACCCGTCTTGCGTCCCAGCCGGCCCGCGTCCACCATCCGCTGGAGCAGCGGGGGAGCGGCGTACAGCGGCTCCTTGTACTCGTCATACATCGAGTCGGCGACCGAGGCCACCGTGTCCAGGCCGATCAGGTCCGCGAGCTTGAGCGGGCCCATCGGGTGGGCGCAGCCCATCTCCATGCCGTTGTCGATGTCCTCGCGGCTCGCGATGCCGGACTCGAACATCCGGATCGCCGAGAGGAGGTACGGGATGAGGAGCGCGTTGACCACGAAGCCCGAGCGGTCCTGGGCGCGGATCGCGTGCTTGCCGAGCACGTTCTGCACCACGGCCTCGGCGCGCTTGATGGTCTCCTCGGAGGTGGTCAGCGCCGGGATCAGCTCGACGAGCTTCTGCACCGGGGCCGGGTTGAAGAAGTGGATGCCGATGACCTGGTCCGGGCGGGAGGTCGCGACGGCCAGCTTCACCAGCGGGATCGAGGAGGTGTTGGAGGCGAGGATCGCGTCCGGGCGGGTCACCACCTGGTCGAGGACCTGGAAGATCTCCGTCTTGATCGACTCGTTCTCGACGACGGCCTCGATGACGAGGTCGCGGTCGGCGAACTCGCCGAGGTCGGTCGTGAAGCTGAGGCGGGCGAGCGTCTCGTCGCGCTCCTCAGCGGTGATCTTGCCGCGCTCGGCGGCCTTCGAGAGGGAGTTGTAGAGCCGGGTGCGGCCGATCTCCAGGGCCTCGCCCGTGGTCTCGGCGACCTTCACCTCGAGGCCGCTGCGGGCACACACCTCGGCGATGCCCGCGCCCATCTGGCCGCAGCCCACCACTCCGACGCGCTGCACATCCGCCATGGAGTCCGTCACATCGTGCCTTTCGCTGATCAACAGTTCGGCAGGCATCCGGCCGTACCGGTGCCCGCCTCGGCCCCCGACGTTACTCCGGACCTACGTGTGCGTGAGGGGCCGGGGCGGGCATGCTCTGCGGATACGGCGGGACGTATGCACCTAGTAAGGGGCGACATATGGTTCAGATCCGGCGAAGAGGGTTGTTGGCGGCGGTCGGAGCGCTGTCCGTGCTGGCGGTCAGCGGGGACGCGGCGACGGCCTCGCCCGTGCGGCGCGGGAAGCCGAAGCGCGAGCTGCGCGGGATGTGGCTGGCGAGCGTCGCCAACCGCGACTGGCCCTCCAGGGCCGGCCTGACCGCCAACGAGCAGAAGGCCGAGCTGCTGGCCCACCTGGACACGGCGGTACGGCGCAGGCTGAACACGGTGGTCTTCCAGGTGCGGCCGACCGCCGACGCGCTGTGGCCCTCGCCGTACGAACCCTGGTCGCAGTACCTCACCGGCGTACAGGGCAGGGACCCGGGCTGGGACCCGCTGGGGACGGCGGTGGAGGAGGCGCACAAGCGGGACCTGGAGCTGCACGCCTGGTTCAACCCGTACCGCGTGGCCAATCACACGGACCCCTCGCGGCTCGTGGAGTCGCATCCGGCGCGCGTCCATCCGGACTGGGTGCTGCCGTACGGCGGGAAGCTCTACTACAACCCGGGGCTGCCGGAGGTCAGGAGCTTCGTCCAGGACGCCATGCTCGACGCCGTGGAGCGCTACGCCGTCGACGCCGTGCACTGGGACGACTACTTCTACCCGTACCCGGTGGCCGGGCAGGTCTTCGACGACGACGAGGCGTACGCGCGCCACGGCGGCGGGTTCCCGGACAGGGCCGCGTGGCGGCGCGACAACACGGACCGGCTGGTCAGCGAGACGGCGGAGCGGATCAAGGCGGTCAGGAAGAAGGGCAGGAAGGTCCGCTTCGGGATCAGTCCCTTCGGAGTGTGGCGCAACGCCGCGACCGACCCGCTCGGCTCACCGACCCGGGCGGGCGTGCAGACGTACGACGACCTGTACGCCGACACCCGCAAGTGGGTGCGGGAGGGCTGGATCGACTACATCGTGCCGCAGCTGTACTGGAACATCGGCTTCGAGCCCGCGGACTACGCGAAGCTGGTGCCGTGGTGGGCGCGGACCGTGCGCGGCACCGGCGTCGACCTGTACGCCGGCGAGGCGCTCTACAAGGCCGGCGACCCCGCCCAGCCCGCCGCCTGGCAGGACCCCGCCGAACTGTCGCGCCATCTGACCTTCGCCGAGGACTTCCCGGAGGTGCGGGGGCATGTCTTCTTCTCGGCCAAGGAGGTCGCGGCCGACCGCATCGGGGCGATGGCCCGGGTGGTGGCGGACCACTACCCGGGCCGGGTACGGCCGCCCGCCTGACGGCCGCGGCTACTGCGCCGTACCGCCGTGCGCGGTGTGCCGTACGACGGAGTCGGGACCCGGCGAGACCAACGCCTCGTGCCCGTCGTCGAAGCGGACGCGGTACGGCGGGTTGCCCTCGGACCCCAGCACCTCGACGATCTTCGCGACCTTGTCCTCGTGACCCACGGTCCTGCCGTGCACCAGCAGCTGGTCGCCCTCGCTCGCATGCATCGGGATGCCCTTCTCGAGGCGGACTCTAGGAGTGCTTCAGGTAGTGCCAGTCTATGACCGGCGGCGCGAGTTGGCGCTGCGCCGTGCGGCCGTTCAGGTCCGGGCGCGCTGGGTGACCGCGATGGACACGAGTACGCCGACGGCCGCGAGCGGGGCCGCCGGGGACAGGTGCTCGCCGAGCAGGGAGACCGACCACACCAGGGTCAGCAGCGGCTGCGCCAGCTGGATCTGGCTGGCCTTGGAGACCCCGATCTCGGCCATGCCCCGGTACCAGACCACGAGCCCCAGGAACTGCGAGCCGATCGCGACCCACAGGAGGCCGGCGACGCTGTGCGCCGTGAAGCGCACCGGCTCGAAGCTGAGCGCCAGGGCCGCCACCGGGACGGCGAGCGGCAGGCACAGCACGAGCGCCCACCCGATGACCTGCCAGCCGGGCATCTCGCGCGCCAGCCTGCCGCCCTCGGTGTAACCGGCCGCGCAGACCAGCAGGGCGCCGAAGAGGAAGAGGTCGCCGGTGGACAGCGCGCCGCCGCTCTGCTGCACGGTGAAGGCGATCACCACGGCGGCGCCGGCCAGCGCCGCCGCCCAGAACGCCCGCGACGGCCGGGCCCCGGTGCGCAGCGCCGAGAGCGCGGCGGTGGTCAGCGGCAGCAGGCCGACCACCACGGCGGCGTGCGAGGTGGTGGAGGTCCGCAGGGCGAGCGTGGTCAGCATCGGGAAGCCGAGGACCACACCCCCGCCGACCACGGCGAGCCCGGCCCAGTGGCGGCGGGCGGGGACCGGTATCCGCAGGACGAGCAGGGCCGCGCCCGCGACGAGTGCGGCGAGCACGCTGCGTACGGCCACGAGCGACCAGGGGCCGAAGCCTTCGAGGCCCCAGGCGGTGGCCGGGAAGGTCAGCGAGAAGGCGGTGACGCCCAGGGCGGCGAGGAGGGTCCCGCCGCGGGCCGGGCCGGTCCGGGCCGTTGTCGTGGAGCCGGTGCCGCCGTCGCTGACCGCTACTGTCGTCGCGTGAGTAGCGCTATTCTGTGCTGTCATGCACGAGCGTAGCAGCGTTGCCGACCTGGCCGAAGCGATAAAGCGGGAGCTCGACCGCTACTCACCGGGTGGAAAGCTCCCGTCGAGCCGGGCCCTGGTCGAGCGGTACCGGGTGAGCCCCGTGACGGTCACGCGCGCCCTCGCCCAGCTCGCCGCCGAGGGACTCGTCGTCACCCGGCCCGGCGCCGGCGCCTTCCGGGCGCGGCCCCGTACGGACGTCGAGGCACCCGGCGACACCTCCTGGCAGGAGGTCGCGCTGAGCGCCGACGGCGCCACCGAGCTCGTGCCGCGCTCGGTCGACGCGTCGGGGGTCCTGGTCACGCTGGCCGCCCCGCCGCCCGGGGTCATCGAGTTCAACAGCGGCTACCTGCACGCCGCCCTCCAGCCCGAGCGGGCCATGGCCGCCGCCCTCGCCCGGGCCGGCCGCCGCCCCGGCGCCTGGGGCCGGCCGCCCACCGACGGCGTCCCGGAACTGCGCGAGTGGTTCGCCCGGGGCATCGGCGGTGCCATCACGGCCGCCGAGGTGCTCATCGCCGCCGGCGGCCAGAGCGCCCTGACCACCGCCCTGCGCGCACTGGCGCCGCCCGGCGCACCCGTGCTGGTCGAGTCGCCGACGTACCCCGGCATGCTGGCCATCGCCCGCGCGGCGGGACTGCGCCCGGTGCCGGTGCCGGTGGACTCCGACGGCGTACGCCCCGAACTGCTCGCCGCCGCCTTCGAGGCGACCGGGGCGCGGGTCTTCGTCTGCCAGCCGCTGTTCCAGAACCCGACCGGCGCGGTGCTCTGTGCCGAGCGCCGCCCCGAAGTGCTCCGCATCGCCCGCGCGGCCGGGGCCTTCGTCGTCGAGGACGACTTCGTACGGCGCCTGGTCCACGACGACGCGGGGCCGCTGCCCCGGCCGCTCGCCACGGACGACCGCGACGGCGTCGTCGTGCACGTCTGCTCCCTCACCAAGGCGACCTCGCCCAGCTTCCGGGTGTGCGCCCTCGCGGCGCGCGGACCGGTGCTGGAGCGGCTGCGGGCCATCCAGGTGGTCGAGAGCTTCTTCGTTCCCCGGCCGCTCCAGGAGGCCGCCGTGGAACTGGTCGGCTCCCCGGCGTGGCCGCGCCATCTGCGGACCGTCTCGGGGGAGTTGCGGTCCCGCCGGGACACCATGGCCGCAGCCCTGCGCCTCGGCCTGCCCGAGCTGGCCCTGCCGCACATCCCGGCGGGCGGCTACCACCTGTGGCTGCGGCTGCCCGACGGGGCGGACGAGAACGCGGTGGTCTCGGCGGCGCTGCGGGCGGGCGTCGCGATCGCGCCCGGCCGCCCGTACTTCAGCGCGGAACCGACCGCCGGACACGTCCGGCTGAGCTTCGCCGGGGTGGCCGGGCCGGCGGAGATCACCGAGGGAGTACGCCGGCTGCGCGGGGCGTGCTCGGGGCTGCTGGGAGGCGGCGCCCAGGCCCCGCGGGGCGCCTAGGCACAACGCCCGCGGTCAGCGCTTCACCGCGCGCAGCACCACGAACTTCGGGTCGCTCGCGACCAGTTCGCTGTTGCCGAAGATCCGGCGCAGCAGCACGTGGTAGCCGAGATGCCGGTTGCCGACCACCCACAGCTCGCCGCCCTCCCGCAACGCGTCCCGCGCCCCGGCGAACATGCGCCGCGCCGTCGCGTCCGTGGTCGCCTGGTGGCTGTGGAACGGCGGATTGTTCAGCACGAGATCCACCGTCCCCTCCGGTACGCCCGACAGGCCGTCGCCCACCAGGAACTCCGCCTTCCGGTCCGCCCCGGCGTTCGCCCGGAACGTGGCCCGCGCGGACGCGACCGCCTGGAACGACTCGTCGGTGAACAGGACCTCCGCCTCGGGGTTGGCCAGCGCCGCCGCCGTGCCGACCACGCCGTTGCCGCAGCCCAGGTCCACGACCCGCTCGGGGCCCCGGCGCCGCGGCAGGTGCCCCAGGAAGAACCGGGTGCCGATGTCCAGGCGCTCGGCGCAGAAGACGCCCGCGTGGTTGGTGACGGTGAGGCCGGACGCCGTACCGACGTCCGGGGGCAGGTCGTAGGTGTACGGCCACGGGTCGCCGCCCCGGGGGAGCGCCGGGTCCGGCGTACAGAAGATCAGCCGCGCCTTGCGGACCGCGAGCGATGTCCGGGTCGGGCCGAGGATCCGTTCGAACAGCCGGAGCGTCGAGGTGTGGATCTCCTTGACCATCCCGGTGCCGACGACGACGGTGCCCGCGTGGACGTGCGGAGCGAGCCGGTGCAGCTGGTCCTCCAGCAGCGCGAGGCTCTTGGGGACGCGGACCAGCAGGACGTCGATCCGCTCCGGCGGGGGCTCCTGGGTGGAGAGCAGCCGTACCGAGGACACGTCGTCGACCCCGTTGCGCTCCAGGTTCAGCCGGGTCGCCCGCTGGGTGAGGAACGAGTCGCTGATCTGCGTCGGGCGGCAGCCGGCGAGGGCGGTGGCCAGGGCGCCCCAGCGGTCGCCGACCACGACGACGGTCCCGGACAGGTCCACGGGGGGAGCGTCGGCCGTTCCCTCGAGGTGCCGCAGCAGGTACGCGTCGGCCGCGTCCCAGGCGCGGAGCCTGTCGCGGGGGTCCTCGGGGAAGCGAACGAGGTCGTATTCGCCCTGTGACGTCGTCAAATGGTTCATTGTGCCCTCAGGCTAACCGAGGGCCCGCCCCGCTCACTCCGCCTGGGCGGGGGGCCTGGCGATCACACTGAACGCGGTGCCGAAGGGATCGGTGATCTCCGCGTAGCGGCCGTACGGGGAGTCCGTGGGCGCGGCGGCGGCGCCGCCGGCCGCGACGGCGCGCTCCACCGACGCGTCGGTGTCCGCGACCTCGAAGGTGGTCTGCCACGCGGAGACGGGGGCGCCGGGATCCCCGAAGACGCCGCCGATCTCGTGGCCGTCGGGGCGGCGCAGGAAGGTGAAGTCGAAGCCGGGCAGGTCCTCGTTGCCGTCGAGGGTGAAGCCGAAGAGCGCGGTGTAGAAGTCCCGCGCCGGGCCGGGCCGGGGCGTGGTCAGGTCGTTGCGTACGAGCGAACCCGGCTCGTTCACGGTCCGGCAGCCCGGGTGCGCACGGCCCTCCCAGAGGCCGAACCGGGCGCCGACGGAGTCGGTGGCGAGGGCCAGGCGCCCCCGGTCGCCGAGGTCCACCGGGCCGTGCGTCAGGCTGCCGCCCGCGTCCACGACGCGCCGGGCGGTGGAGTCGCAGTCCCGCGTCGCGAAGTACACGCGCCACAGGCCCGGGGCCGGGTCCGGCGCGGGGGCCGGCCGGAAACCGGCCACGGCCCTGCCCCGCAGCAGGCAGGTGGTGTGGCCGGCGGCGGCCCCGGTTCCGGTCTCGAAGGTCCAGCCGAACAGCGCGCCGTAGAAGTCCCGCGCGCGACCGGGGTCGGGTACGTCGAGGTCGATCCAGGTCGGGGTGGACTCGGGCTGGTCGCTGTCGACGTGACTCATCCGCTGCTCCTGTCTCCGGGGCCGGTACGCCGAGACTAGGCCCGGAGTAGGACGGATCCCGTCCTATGCGCCGCCCGTCAGCGTCCGCAGCGCCCGTTCGAGCCGGGCCTGCCTGGTCTCCGGGGTGAGGGCCTGGAGCAGCGGGAGGATCACCAGGTAGCGCCCGGTCCGGTCCAGCGCCTCGAACGCCTCGCGGGCCACGGGGTCCGCGTCGAGCGCCGCCGCGAGGTCGGGCGGCACGGCCGCCGTCCGCTGGGACGCGTACGCGGCCACCCACCGCCCGTCCTCCTGCGCCCTGCGCACCTCGGCCAGCCCGGGCTCCCGCATCCGGCCCGCAGCCATCAGCGTCGCGACCTTGTCCACGTTCACCCGGGACCACAGGCTCCGGGCGCGGCGGGGGACGTACTTCTGGAGGTAGTACTGGGCGTCGAGCGACCGCCGTTGGCCGGAGATCCAGCCGTAGCACAGCCCGATGTCGACCAACTCGTCGTCGGTGACCGTCGCGATGCCGGACTTCTTCCTGGCCACCTTGACCCACACGCCCTCGTGGCGGGTGTGGTGCCCGGCGAGCCAGCTCTCGAACGCCGCGGCGTCCGGGAAGGCGATGATCTCCACTCCGTCGAGCACGTGCTCATCCATGAGGCCGAGGCTATCGCCCGCCCGTACGCCGCTCCCGTGCTCGCGAGGGTCCCGGCCTCAACGATTCGTTGCATAAAACTGCGGAACTGCGTATAGTCATGCCTTCGACGAGGAGGATTCGATGGCGGTACGTGCAGCAGTGGCAGGAGCGAGCGGATACGCGGGCGGGGAACTGCTCCGTCTCCTGCTCGCCCACCCCGGCGTGGAGATCGGCGCCCTGACCGGCCATTCCAACGCGGGCCAGCGGCTGGGCTCCCTCCAGCCGCATCTGCCGCCGCTGGCCGGGCGGGTGCTGGAGCCGACCACCCCCGAGGTGCTCGCCGGGCACGACGTGGTGTTCCTCGCGCTGCCGCACGGCCAGTCGGCCGCCGTCGCGGAGCAGCTCGGCGACGACGTGCTGGTCGTCGACATGGGCGCCGACTTCCGGCTGCGCGACGCCGGCGACTGGGAGAAGTTCTACGGTTCGCCGCACGCCGGCACCTGGCCGTACGGGCTGCCCGAACTGCCCGGCGCCCGCGCCGCGCTCGCGGGCACCAAGCGGGTCGCCGTCCCCGGCTGCTACCCGACGGCCGTCTCGCTCGCGCTGTTCCCGGCGTACGCCGCGCGGCTCGCGCGGCCCGACGCGGTGATCGTCGCCGCGACCGGCACCTCCGGCGCGGGCAAGGCGCTCAAGCCGCATCTGCTCGGCAGCGAGGTGATGGGCTCCATGTCGCCGTACGGCGTCGGAGGCGGCCACCGCCACACCCCCGAGATGATCCAGAACCTCAGCGCCGCAGCGGGCGAGCCGGTCACCGTCTCGTTCACGCCGACGCTGGCCCCGATGTCCCGCGGCATCCTCGCCACGTGCAGCGCCAAGGCGCGGCCGGGCGTGACGGCGGCGGGCGTACGGGAGGCGTACGAGAAGGCGTACGCCGACGAGCCCTTCGTGCACCTCCTGCCGCAGGGCCAGTGGCCCGCGACCGCCTCCGTGTACGGCTCCAACGCCGTCCAGATCCAGGTCGCCCACGACGAGGCGGCGGGCCGCGTCATCGCGATCAGCGCCATCGACAACCTCGCCAAGGGCACGGCCGGCGGCGCGGTGCAGAGCATGAACATCGCTCTCGGACTTCCCGAGGACACCGGACTCGCGGCCACGGGAGTCGCCCCGTGAGCGACGTACGCGCGGCCACCGGGCCGCGGGCCACGACGAAAGCCGCGCCGACGGGCCGCGCGGACGACAGTGACAGCAGCCGCCACAGCGGCGGGGCGAACGAGGAGATGCAGTGAGCGTCACGGCAGCGAAAGGATTCACCGCGGCGGGCATCGCCGCGGGGATCAAGGACAGCGGCAACCCCGACCTGGCCCTCGTGGTCAACAACGGGCCCCGACTGGCCGCCGCGGGCGTCTTCACCTCCAACCGCGTGAAGGCCGCCCCGGTCCTGTGGTCCGAGCAGGTCGTCAAGGGCGGCCGGATCTCCGCCGTCGTCCTCAACTCCGGCGGAGCCAACGCCTGTACGGGCCCGAAGGGCTTCCAGGACACCCACGCCACCGCCGAGAAGGCCGCGGAGGTGCTGAACAAGGGGGGCCTGACCGGCCACAGCGCCGGTGAGATCGCCGTCGCCTCCACCGGGCTCATCGGCATCAACCTCCCCATGGACAAGCTCCTGCCGGGCATCGAGAAGGCCGCCGGGGAACTCTCCGCGCACGGCGGTGAGAAGGCCGCCATCGCCATCAAGACCACCGACACCGTGCACAAGACGGCCGTCGCGGGCGGCGACGGCTGGACCGTCGGCGGCATGGCCAAGGGCGCGGGCATGCTCGCACCGGGCCTCGCCACCATGCTCGTCGTGCTCACCACCGACGCCGACGTCGAAGCGGACGTACTCGACAGGGCGCTGCGCGACGCCACCCGCCAGACCTTCGACCGCGTCGACTCCGACGGCTGCATGTCGACGAACGACACCGTGCTGCTGCTGGCCTCCGGAGCGTCCGGAGCGACCCCCGGTCACGACGACTTCGCCGCCGCCGTGCGCGCCGTCTGCGACGACCTGGCGCGCCAGCTCATCGGTGACGCCGAGGGCGCCAGCAAGGACATCCGCATCGAGGTGATCAACGCCGCGACCGAGGACGACGCCGTCGAGGTGGGGCGCTCGATCGCCCGTAACAACCTCCTCAAGTGCGCCATCCACGGCGAGGACCCCAACTGGGGCCGGGTCCTGTCGGGGATCGGCACCACGAAGGCCGCGTTCGACCCCGACCGGCTGAACGTCGCCATCAACGACGTCTGGGTCTGCAGGAACGGCAGCGTCGGCGACGACCGCGACCTGGTCGACATGCGCTACCGGGAGGTCAGGATCACGGCGGACCTGGCCGAGGGCGAGGCGTCGGCCGTCATCTGGGCCAACGACCTCACCGCCGACTACGTCCACGAGAACAGCGCGTACAGCTCATGAGCACACGCAAGCACACCGCACTGCCCAAGGCGCAGATCCTCGTCGAGGCGCTGCCCTGGCTCACCCGCCACCACGGCCGGACCGTCGTCATCAAGTTCGGCGGCAACGCCATGATCGACGAGGACCTCAAGGCCGCCTTCGCCCAGGACGTCGTCTTCCTGCGGCACGCCGGTCTCAAGCCGGTCGTCGTGCACGGCGGCGGCCCGCAGATCAGCGCGCAGCTCGACCGGCACGGCCTGGTCAGCGAGTTCAAGGCCGGCCTGCGGGTCACCACGCCCGAGGCGATGGACGTCGTCCGCATGGTCCTGGCCGGCCAGGTGCAGCGCGAGCTGGTCGGGTTGCTCAACCAGCACGGGCCGCTCGCCGTCGGCATGACCGGCGAGGACGCGCACACCATCACCGCCACCCAGCACTACCCGAAGATCGACGGCGAGTCCGTCGACATCGGGCGGGTCGGCGAGATCACCGCGATCGACACCGGCGCCATCCAGGCCCTGCTCGACGACGGCCGGATCCCGGTCGTCTCGTCGATCGCCCGCAGCGCGGACGACCACCACGTGTTCAACGTGAACGCGGACACCGCCGCCGCCGCGCTCGCCGCCGCGCTCGGCGCCGAGACGTTGATGGTCCTCACCGACGTCGAAGGTCTCTACGAGGACTGGCCGAACAGCGACGAGGTGATCAGCCGGCTCACCGCCAGGGAGCTGGAGAAGCTGCTGCCCGAGCTCTCCAGCGGCATGGTCCCCAAGATGGAGGGCTGCCTGCACGCCGTACGCAACGGGGTGAACACCGCCCGCGTGATCGACGGCCGCGTACAGCACTCGATCCTGCTGGAGATCTTCACCGACGAGGGCATCGGCACGATGGTCGTGCCCGACGAGCACGAGGGGGGAACGCGGTGACATCGCGTCACGGGACCGGGAACCAGGAGCTGTCCCAGCGCTGGAAGACGGTCATGACGGACAACTACGGCACGCCCCAGCTGTCCCTCGTACGCGGCAGCGGCGCGAAGGTGTGGGACGCCGACGGCAAGGAATACGCCGATTTCGTCGGCGGCATCGCGGTGAACGCCCTCGGCCACGCCCACCCCGCGATCGTCGAGGCCGTCTCCGGGCAGATCGCCTCGCTCGGTCACGTCTCGAACCTGTTCATCGCCGAGCCGCCCGTGGCACTCGCGGAGCGGCTGATCCAGATCTCCGGCCGCCCCGGCCGGGTCTTCTTCTCCAACTCGGGCGCCGAGGCCAACGAAGCGGCCTTCAAGATCGGGCGCCTCACGGGCCGTACGCACATGGTCGCCACCCAGGGCGGCTTCCACGGCCGGACGATGGGCGCGCTCGCCCTCACCGGCCAGGAGGGCAAGCGGACCCCCTTCCTGCCGCTGCCCGGGGACGTCACGCACGTGCCGTTCGGAAACGCCGACGCCCTGCGCGCCGCCGTCACCACCGACACCGCGCTGGTGATCATCGAGCCGATCCAGGGCGAGCTCGGCGTCGTCGTCCCGCCCGAGGACTACCTGCGGGCCGCCCGCGAGATCACCCGCGCCACCGGCACGCTGCTCGTCCTCGACGAGGTGCAGACCGGCGTCGGACGTACGGGCCGCTGGTTCGAGTACCAGGGGCACGAGGCCGTCGAGCCGGACGTCGTCACGCTCGCCAAGGGCCTCGGTGGCGGTCTGCCCCTCGGCGCGACGCTCGCCTTCGGCCCCGCCGCGGACCTCCTCAAGCCCGGCCAGCACGGCACGACCTTCGGCGGGAACCCCGTCGCGTGCGCCGCCGGACTCGCCGTACTGGACACCATCGCGGCCGACGGACTCCTCGACCACGTCAAGCGGATCGGGGAGAAGCTGCGCGACGGAATCGAGTCACTCGGGCACCCACTGGTCTCCCACGTCCGTGGCGCGGGTCTGCTCCTGGGTATCGTGCTCACCGAGTCCCTTGCTCCCCAGGTGCAGCAGGCGGCTCAGGACGCCGGACTCCTGGTGAACGCGCCCGCCCCCGATGTCGTACGGCTCATGCCGCCGTTCGTCCTCGCAGACGCGGAGGTGGACACGTTCCTGCGGGCACTGCCCGGCGTTCTCGACACCGCACACGGGGACCGACGATCCGGAGAATGACACCGATGACCGAGGCGCAGGCGCAGGACAACGAGCACGGCGGCCCTGCCGTACCGCAGACCCGCACCGCCAGGCACCGCCGGATCGTGGACATCCTGAACCGGGCCCCGGTGCGCTCGCAGAGCCAGCTCGCGAAGCTCCTCGCCGACGACGGGCTGAGCGTCACCCAGGCGACGCTCTCCCGCGACCTCGACGAGCTGGGGGCGGTGAAGATCCGCAACACGGGCGGGGAGCTGATCTACGCCGTGCCCAGCGAGGGCGGCTTCCGCACCCCGCACGCGCCGCTCGGCGAATCCGCCAAGGAGGAGCGGATGCGCCGCCTCTCCGGCGAACTGCTGATCTCCGCCGAGGCCTCGGCCAACCTCGTCGTCCTGCGCACGCCCCCGGGGGCCGCCCAGTTCCTGGCCTCGGCGATCGACCAGGCCGAGCTGAACGCCATCCTCGGCACCATCGCGGGTGACGACACGCTGCTCCTGATCAGCCGCGACCCGGCGGGCGGCCAGGCGCTGGCCGACCACCTCCTGCGCCTGGCCCAGAACGACCGCTAGCCCACCCGGTCCGCCCGCGCCGGCAACGGCAGCGGCAGCGCGGGCAGACCGTCCAGGCTCACGCCGACGTGGTCTTTCTTCTCGCAGTACGCCGCGAACTCCTCGTCCGTCTTGCGGCCGAAGTACTCGGCGTGCTGCGTGCGTTCCTCCCGGTACTCCATGAACGGCACGGCGAACCCGCAGCTGTCACTGACGCGCCGGGCGCGCACCACGACGACGGCACGCGCGGCGGCCCCGTCGGCCCCCTCGAACCGCGTGATCAGCTCGGCCCACCGCGGATCGTCACGGAAGACGGCCTCGCCGTCCCCGTGCACCCGCAGGACCTTGGGCGGCCCCGTGAAGGCGCACCACATCAGGGTGACCCGCCCGTTCTCCCGTATGTGCGCCACGGTTTCGGCGGTGCTGCCACCGAAGTCCAGGTACGCCAGGGTCATGTCGTCCAGCACGACGAGCGTCCCGGCCCGCCCCTTGGGCGACAGGTTCACATGCCCGTCGGCGGCCAACGGCGCGGTGGCGGTGAAGAAGACGGGCTGGTCCTCGATGAAGGCGCGGATCCTGCCGTCGATACGTTCATAAAGTTTTCCCATGCCACGGATTATCCGCGCCGATTCCCGCGCCCCCGCCGCCCGTTCGGCGACCGGACCGTCGCGTCGTCCCGGCGGTGGTCAGGCCCTGGCCGCCAGGGGCCGGCTGTGCTCCCGGACCTGTTCCGGAGTCAGGTAGGAGGTGGCGCTCTCGAAGTCCTGCAGGGTGCCGGGTCTGCGGGACTGGAAGTCCGTGCGGACGAAGTCGTCGCCCGCCAGGGCGTTGAGCGTCCAGTTCGTCACGACGCGGGTCCTGGCGGTCAGCGTCGGGAGCGCCAGCAGGTGGTAGCCGCGCGCGACCGCCTGGGCGGGCAGGCCGTGCGGTTCGAGGCCGAGCGGCTTGGAGACCGCGTCGATGCCGCCGAGGTCGACGACCAGGCCGAGGTCCTTGTGGACGTACGGCTTCAGCGGGGCGCCGCGCAGGCGGGCCAGGATGTTCTCCGCGAGGGCCTTGCCCTGGCGCTGGGCGTGCTGCGCGGTCGGCGGGCACACGGCGTCGCCGCCCTTGGCCAGGTCGGGTACGGCGGCCGCGTCGCCCGCCGCGAACAGGCCGTCGAAGCCGGGGACGGTCAGCTGGGGGGTGGCCGCGAGGCGGCCGCGTACCGTCTCCGCTCCCAGCGTCGCCACCAGCGGGCTCGCGGAGACGCCGGCGGTCCGGATCAGCGTGTGCGAGGGCAGCGTGCGGCCGTCCGTGAGCTTCACCGTCGTCGCGTCGACCGAGGTGCCCAGCGAGAACTCGATGCCCCGGTAGCGCAGGGTGGCCATCGCCTTCTCGCCCAGCTTCTCGCCCAGTTCGGGCAGCAGGCGCGGCGCCACGTCGACCAGGTGCCACCTGATCTGCGCGCGGTCCAGCCGCGGGTAGCGGCCGACGGCGGCTGAGGTGAGGCGCTGCAGGTAGGCGGCGGTCTCCGTACCTGC
This sequence comes from Streptomyces chryseus, assembly GCF_014650755.1. Classification (GTDB taxonomy): domain Bacteria; phylum Actinomycetota; class Actinomycetes; order Streptomycetales; family Streptomycetaceae; genus Streptomyces; species Streptomyces chryseus. Next base: position 253,875 of record NZ_BMVO01000002.1, read on the forward strand.
GTACGTACGGCTCCGCCACCACCTCGCCGGTGACCTTCCGGACCACGCACACCTTGGCCTCGGGGTCGGCCGCCCGTCGGCGCGGTGCATTCGGGCGGCTTTCGCGTCGTCCCGCGACCGCGTTGACGAAACATACGGTGGAGTGCATACTTATACCCATCACCGCATGCATCGTAAGGAGAAACCCGTGACCGAGCGCGTCGTACTCGCCTACTCGGGCGGCCTGGACACCTCCGTCGCCATCGGCTGGATCGCCGAGGAGACGGGCGCCGAGGTCATCGCCGTTGCCGTGGACGTCGGCCAGGGCGGCGAGGACCTGGACGTCATCCGCAAGCGCGCGCTCGCCTGCGGTGCCGTCGAAGCCGAGGTCGCGGACGCCAAGGACGAGTTCGCCGAGGAGTACTGCCTCCCCGCGATCAAGGCCAACGCCCTCTACATGGACCGCTACCCGCTGGTCTCGGCCCTCTCGCGGCCGACCATCGTCAAGCACCTCGTCGCCGCCGCCAACAAGCACGGCGCCTCGATCGTGGCCCACGGCTGCACCGGCAAGGGCAACGACCAGGTCCGCTTCGAAGCCGGCATCTCCGCGCTCGGTCCCGACCTGAAGTGCATCGCCCCGGTCCGCGACTACGCGATGACCCGGGACAAGGCGATCGCCTTCTGCGAGGAGAAGAACCTCCCGATCGCGACCACCAAGAAGTCCCCGTACTCCATCGACCAGAACGTCTTCGGGCGCGCCGTCGAGACGGGCTTCCTGGAGGACATCTGGAACGCCCCGATCGAGGACATCTACGAGTACACCTCGAACCCGGCGCTCCCCCGCGAGGCCGACGAGGTCGTCATCTCCTTCAAGGAGGGCGTCCCGGTCGCCGTCGACGGCAAGCCCGTCACCGTCCTCCAGGCCATCCAGCAGCTCAACGAGCGCGCCGGAGCCCAGGGCATCGGCCGGATCGACATGGTCGAGGACCGGCTGGTCGGCATCAAGTCCCGTGAGGTGTACGAGGCACCGGGCGCGATCGCGCTGATCACCGCCCACCAGGAGCTGGAGAACGTCACCGTCGAGCGCGAGCTGGCCCGCTACAAGCGGCAGGTCGAGCAGCGCTGGGGCGAGATGGTCTACGACGGCCTGTGGTTCTCCCCGCTCAAGCGCGCGCTCGACGGCTTCATCAACGAGGCCAACCAGCACGTCACCGGCGACATCCGGATGACCCTGCACGGCGGCCGCGCCGTCGTCACCGGCCGGAAGTCCGACGAGTCGCTGTACGACTTCAACCTGGCGACGTACGACTCGGGCGACACGTTCGACCAGTCCAAGGCGCAGGGCTTCATCGAGATCTTCGGCCTGTCGTCGAAGATCGCCGCCAAGCGTGACCTGGCGTAAGCACCACTCGTTCGACAGCCCGCCTCCCGACCCTCCAGGGGTGGGGAGGCGGTCGCACATCCCCACCCCTTGAGGAGCAGTAGCTGTGAGCAGCAACAACGGTGACGTCCGGCTCTGGGGCGGCCGTTTCGCCGACGGTCCGGCCGAGGCCCTGGCCAAGCTGTCCGCGTCCGTCCACTTCGACTGGCGGCTCGCGCCGTACGACATCGCCGGCTCCCGCGCCCACGCGCGCGTGCTGCACCAGGCGGGGCTGCTCACCACGGACGAGCTGGAGCGCATGCAGGCGGGGCTCGACCGGCTGGCGGCCGACGTCGCGGACGGTTCGTTCGTCGGCACGATCGCCGACGAGGACGTCCACACCGCCCTGGAGCGCGGCCTCCTGGAGCGCCTCGGCGCCGACCTCGGAGGCAAGCTGCGCGCCGGCCGCTCCCGCAACGACCAGGTCGCCACCCTCTTCCGGATGTACCTGCGGGACCACGCCCGGATCATCGGCGGCCTCCTCGCCGAGCTCCAGGACGCGCTCGTCGGTCTCGCCGAGGCGCACCCGGACGTCGCCATGCCGGGCCGTACGCACCTCCAGCACGCGCAGCCGGTCCTCTTCGCCCACCATGTGCTGGCCCACGTCCAGTCGCTGTCCCGGGACTCCGAGCGGCTGCGGCAGTGGGACGAGCGGACTGCCGTCTCGCCGTACGGCTCGGGGGCGCTGGCGGGCTCGTCGCTGGGCCTGGACCCGGAGGCGGTCGCCGCCGACCTCGGCTTCGAGCACGGCTCCTCGGGCAACTCCATCGACGGGACGGCCTCGCGCGACTTCGTCGCGGAGTTCGCCTTCATCACCGCGATGATCGGCGTCAACCTCTCCCGGATCGCGGAAGAGATCATCATCTGGAACACGAAGGAGTTCTCCTTCGTCACCCTCCACGACGCCTTCTCCACCGGCTCCTCGATCATGCCGCAGAAGAAGAACCCGGACATCGCGGAGCTCGCGCGCGGCAAGTCCGGCCGCCTCATCGGCAACCTGACCGGCCTGATGGCCACGCTGAAGGCGCTCCCGCTCGCGTACAACCGCGACCTCCAGGAGGACAAGGAGCCGGTCTTCGACTCCTGCGACACGCTCGAAGTCCTGCTGCCCGCCTTCACCGGCATGATGGCCACGCTCACCGTCAACCGCGAGCGCATGGAGGAACTGGCGCCGGCCGGCTTCTCGCTCGCCACCGACATCGCGGAGTGGCTGGTCAAGCAGGGCGTGCCGTTCCGGGTCGCGCACGAGGTCGCCGGCGAGTGCGTCAAGGAGTGCGAGCAGCACGGCATCGAGCTCGACCAGCTCACCGACGAGCAGTTCGCCAAGATCTCCGAGCACCTGACCCCCGAGGTGCGTACGGTCCTGAACGTCGCCGGGGCCCTCGCCTCGCGCGACGGTCGCGGCGGCACCGCGCCCTCGGCGGTCGCGGTCCAGCTGGCCGAGGTGAAGGCCGATCTGGCGAACCAGCACGCCTGGGCGACCGCCAAGCACTGAACAGCGCGGTCCGGTTGAGTACGGTAGTGAGGGACCGTACTCGACCGTACTCGCGGGGAGGCCCACGATGCCCTTTGCCCGGCTGTCGGCGGCGACCACTGCCACCGCCCACTTCGGACTCGGCCTCGCGGCCGTCGGCCGTCCGGCGTACATCACGCCCGGCCGGGACCGTGACCTGCCCGACGGCCGCAGCCCCGACGCCCTGCGCGAGCGCGCCCACGAGCTGCTGGACGCCGCCTACGCGCAGGGCGTCCGCTATTTCGACGTGGCCCGCTCCTACGGCCGCGCGGAGGAGTTCCTCGCCGAGTGGCTGGGTGCCAGGCCCGACGTCCGGGACGTGGTGATCGGCAGCAAGTGGGGCTACACGTACACCGGTGACTGGCGCACCGACGCGGAAGTCCACGAGGTCAAGGACCACAGCGCCGAGGCCTTCGAGCGCCAGCGCGCGGAGACCGGCGCCCTGCTGGGCGAGCGCCTCGACCTGTACCAGATCCACTCCGTGACGCCCGACAGCCCGGCGCTCACCGACCCCGCCCTCCACGCCCTGCTGGCGGAGTTCGCGGCCGGCGGGGTGACGGTCGGCATCTCCACGAGCGGACCCGGCCAGGCGGACGCGGTGCGGGCGGCGCTCGCCGTGACGGTGGACGGCGAGCCGTTGTTCCGCACGGTCCAGGCGACGTACAACCTGCTGGAGCCCTCGGCCGCGAGCGCGCTGGCCGAGGCCCACGACGCGGGCCTCACCGTGATCGTCAAGGAATCCCTGGCCAACGGCAGGCTGGCCGGCCCCGCCGCCCCGCCCGCTCTGCGCGCGGTGGCCGAGGAGACCGGCGCGAGTTGCGACGCCGTCGCCCTGGCGGCGATCCTGCGGCTGCCCTGGGCCGGCGTGGTCCTGTCCGGCGCGGCGACCGCCGTCCAGCTGTCGGCGAACCTGCACGCGGCGGTGGTGGACCTCGACGAGGGGCAGCTGGCCCGTCTGGCGGAGTTGCCGGAGGAGCCGGCGGCGTACTGGAAGCACCGCTCGGAACTGCCCTGGAGCTGAGGCGTTCCGGCGGGGGAGCCACCCGGTCGGCGAGACATCGTTGTCTCATTCGGGTTATCGTTGTCTCATGACTGTCGATTGCGAGCAGGTGCTCCGCACCGCGGCCGCCCTCCTCTCCCGCAAGGCGACCGCGACCATGGACGAGGTCGCCAAGTCGGCCGGCATCGGCCGGGCGACCCTGCACCGCCACTTCGCCGGGCGCGACGCCCTGGTCAAGGCGCTCGAAGAGCTCGGCATCCGCGAGTTCGAGGCGGCGCTCGACGCCGCCCGGCTCGACGAGGGCTCCGCCGAGGACGGGCTGCGCCGCCTGGTCGCGCGGATCGAGCCCGCCGCCGGCCTGCTCGCCTTCCTCGTCACCGAGAACCAGCTCTTCGAGGGTGCCCACGTCAACGAGGGATGGGGCCGTCTGGACGCGCGCGTCTCCGCGCATTTCCGGCGTGGACAGCAGCAGGGCGAGTTCAGGATCGACCTCACCCCGGCCTGGCTGACCGAGGCGCTGTACGGGCTCATCGGCACCTGCGCGTGGGCCGTCCAGGACGGCCGGGTCGCGGCCAAGGACTTCCAGTACATGATCGTCGAGTTGCTGCTCGGCGGAGCTCGTCGGAACGTGGAGCAATGACGAGCAGCGGCCGGCACCAGGTGGCGCGCAGCGCCGTCCACCACCCCGGCCGCTGGCTTGCCCTGGGCGTCCTGGTGCTGGCCGTGCTGCTGGTCGCCGTCGACGCGACCGTACTCGGCCTGGCGACACCCTTCCTGAGCGAGGACCTCCAGCCCTCCGGCACCCAGCTGCTGTGGATCGGCGACGTCTACTCGTTCGTCATCGCCGGTCTGCTCGTCTCGATGGGCAGCCTCGGCGACCGGATCGGCCGCAAGAAGCTGCTGCTCACCGGCGCGGTCGCGTTCGGCGCGGTCTCCGTGCTGAACGCGTACGCCTCCAGCCCCGAGATGATGATCCTCGCCCGCGCCCTGCTCGGCGTGGCCGGTGCGACGCTGATGCCGTCCACCCTCGCGCTCATCCGCAACATCTTCCACGACGCCGAGGAACGCAGCTTCGCCATCGGCATCTGGGGCGCCGCCGCCTCGGCCGGCGCGGCCGTGGGGCCGGTGGTGGGCGGCTTCCTGCTGGAGAACTTCTGGTGGGGCTCGGTCTTCCTCATCAACGTGCCGGTGATGCTGGTCCTGGTCCTCGTCGGCATCAAGCTGCTGCCCGAATCGAAGGACCCGTCGCCGGGCCCGTGGGACCTGCTCAGCGTCGTGCTCTCGCTCGTCGGCATCATCTGTTTCGTGTACGCCGTCAAAGAGGCGGCCGCGCACGGCCTCGCCTGGGGGACCGGGCTCACGGGGCTGGCCGGCCTGGCGGCGCTCTTCTGGTTCGTACGGCGCCAGCTCACGCTTCCCTCGCCGCTGCTGGACATGCGGCTCTTTCACCACCGGGGGTTCTCCGGCGCGGTCCTCGCCGACCTGCTGACCATCCTCGGCCTGTCCGGCCTGGTGTTCTTCCTCTCGCAGTTCCTACAGCTCGTCCAGGGGCGCACCCCGCTGGAATCGGGCCTCATCGAACTGCCCGCGGCGGCCGGCGCGGTGGTCGCCGGACTGTCCGCCGGTTACGTGGCGCGCAGGCTGTCGGTCCGCATCGCGGTCTCCGGCGGACTGGTGGCGCTCGGTCTCGGCCTGCTGACCTGCACCGTCGTCACGGCCGACACCGGCGTGCCGATGCTTGTCGCCGCCATGATCGTCGGCGGTATCGGGGCGGGCCTGGCCTTCACCGTGACGGCCGACGTCATTCTCTCCAGCGTCCCCAAGGAACAGGCGGGAGCCGCGTCGGCCGTCTCCGAGACGGCGTACGAACTGGGCGCGGCGCTCGGCATCGCGGTGCTCGGCTCGATCGTGACGGGCATCTACCGCAGCTTCAGGGTGCCCCCGGGCACCCCCGCCGACGTGGCGGACGCCGCGCACGACTCCCTCGGCGGAGCCGTCGAGGCGGCGGAGTCCCTCCCGGCCGACCAGGCCGCCGCGCTCGTCGCGGCGGCGCAGGACGCGTTCACGGACGGCTTCCAGGCGGGCGCGTGGGTGGGGTCGGTCGTGCTGTTCGTGACAGCGGTCGCCGCGTCGTTCATGCTGCGGGGCCAGAAGCTGGCGAAGGGCATCGTCGACGACATCCCTTGACGCGCGGCAGGCGTACGCAAAGGGCCGGGGCACCTTGTCGGTGCCCCGGCCCTTTGCGCCGTACGGTGAGCCCCCGTCAGGCGGCCTTCGCCTTGGTCGCGTACATGTCGACGTACTCCTGGCCGGACAGTCGCATGACCTCGGCCATCACCGAGTCCGTCACCGCGCGCAGCACGTACCGGTCGCGGTCCATGCCCTCGTAGCGCGAGAACTCCATGGGCTCGCCGAAGCGCACGGTCACCTTGCCGGGGCGCGGCAGGCCGGCGCCGCCCGGCTGGAGCTTGTCCGTACCGATCATCGCGAACGGCACCACCGGCGCGCCGGTCATCAGAGTCAGGCGGGCGATGCCCGTGCGGCCCCGGTAGAGACGGCCGTCGGGGGAGCGGGTGCCCTCCGGGTAGATCGAGAAGATCTTGCCCTCCTCCAGCACCCGGCGGCCGGTCATCAGCGCCGCGACACCGCCGCGGCCGCCGTCCCGGTCCACCGGGATCATGCCGCAGCTGGTGAAGAACCAGGCCATCAGACGGCCCTTGAGCCCCTTGCCCGTGACGTACTCGTCCTTGCCGATGTAGTACACCTGCCGGTCGCAGCAGATCGGCATGATCATCGAGTCGATGAACGTCAGATGGTTGCCCGCCAGGATGACCGGACCGGTCCCGGGAATGTTCTGGGCGCCCTCCACCTGTGGGCGGAACATCAGGCGCAGGATCGGTCCGAGCACTGCCTTGATGAGCGCGATCGGGACAACGGTTCCTCCGGTGTCGTGGCCGGGTGGGGCTCGGCGGCCTGTTCTGTATGAAGTCTGTGCAGGTGAGGACGATACTCGCGGGCTCCCTTCCCGCGCACATCGGGTTCATCACTTCGATACGCGGTGTTGACGTGTGTTTCCACTGCGTTCCGTCCAGAGCCTCGTCCACGTAAGACGTAGGCGCCTACGATCGGGCCCTTACTTCTTGACAGGTGCGGGACATTCTCAGAGGAGCGTTCATGACACAGGGCGGACAGACGAACCCCGGGCGGCGCACGGTTCTCGGCGCGGCCGTGCTCGGGGCGGGCGGCGTCACCCTCGGGGTGCCGGGTCCGGCGAGCGCCGCTTCCTCCAAGGACGGCGGTTCGTACCGCGATCTTCCCGTACCGACCGTCGTGGCGCACCGAGGAGCCAGCGGCTACCGCCCGGAACACACCCTCGGCTCGTACCAGCTCGCGCTCGACATGGGCGCGCACGTCATCGAGCAGGACCTCGTCCCGACCAAGGACGGCCACCTCGTGTGCCGCCACGAGAACGACATCACCGGCACCACGGACGTCGCGGAGCACCCCGAGTTCGCCTCCCGCAGGACGACCAAGTCCGTCGACGGCGTGTCGCTGACCGGCTGGTTCACCGAGGACTTCACCCTCGCCGAGCTCAAGACGCTGCGCGCCAAGGAGCGCATCCCCGGCACCCGGCAGGAGAACACCCTGTACGACGGCCGCTGGACGATTCCCTCCTTCGAGGAGGTGCTGCGCTGGGCCGAGCGGGAGGGCCGCGCCCGGGGCCGGCGGATCTGGCTCCACATCGAGACGAAGCACCCCACGTACTTCCGGGACCTCGGCCTCGGCCTCGAAGAGCCCCTGGCCCGGCTGCTGCGCACCTACGGCCGCCACAGGAAGAACTCGCCGAACTTCCTCCAGTCCTTCGAGCCCAGCAGCATGCGGCGCATGGCCGAGCTGGTCGCGGCGCCGCGCGTCGTGCTCCTGTCCGGCGCCGCCACCCGGCCGTGGGACTTCCAGGTGGCCGGCGACCCGCGCACCGTCGCCGACCTGGTGAAGCCCGAGGGCCTGAAGTGGATCGCCGGCTTCGCCCAGGGCCTCGGCCCCACCCTCGACCTCATCATCCCGAAGGACGCCACGGGCAAGCTGGGGACGCCGACGACGCTGGTACGGGACGCGCACGCGCGGGGCCTGGTCCTGCACCCGTACACGATGCGCAACGAGAACAGCTTCCTGCCGGCCGACTTCCGGCGCGGCACCGACCCGACGGCGTACGGAGACGCCTTCGGGGCCCTCAAGGTCTACTTCGAACAGGGCATCGACGGGATCTTCTCCGACAACCCGGACACGGCGCTGCTCGCGGCGGCGGACTTCACGCGCCGCCGCTGACGGGCGGGGAACCGGGGTGCCGGCCGGCCCGGGCTTCACGGACGGGTGACTGTCGCGCCGCGCGGCAACCACCGCGCGGCGGCGGCACGTCCCGCCTGGCATGACCCTCCCCGCGCCCGCCGCCGCGCCCCCGGCCGCCTCCGCCGCCCCGTCCGCCGCCGCTGCCTCGTACGCGTACGACCTCTTCCGCACGCTGCGCCCCCTGCTCGCCGCCGAAGCCGTGGCCGAGGCCGCGAGCGGGGGAGTCGAGCCCGGCGACCTGGAACAGGCCGTATGGCTGCGGCTCCTCGAACTCCTCGACGGGTCGGGTCCACCGGCCGACCCGGCGGGCTGGCTGCTGCACGCCGTACGCACCGAGGCGAGCCTGGCCCGGCGCGCGACGCGGCGCGAACTGCCGTACCCCTTCCCGCCGGCCGCCACGACCGACACCGCCTGCCCGGAACGCGCCGCGCTGAGCGCCGAACGGCGACGCGTCCTGCGGGCCGCGGTGGGCAGACTGCCCGGCCGGTGCGCGCGGCTGCTGAACGCGATGCTGTCGCCGGCGGATCCCACGTACCGGGAAATCGCAGGGAAGTTGGGAATGTCACAAGGCAGTTTGGGGCCGATGCGTTCCCGTTGCCTGGGATGCCTGCGCAGAATGCTCGCGGCGGAGGTTGCGGCTCCTGAGCTGAGGGGAAAGGAGCGATAAGCAACCGGCGTATCAGGCGAGCGGGAGGCATGCACACATGGGCATGAGCGTGACCATCTCAGCGGCAACGGCGCAGGATGCCGAGCAGATCCTCAAGTTGCAGTACCTGTGCTATCAGAGCGAGGCCGAGCTGTACGGCGACTACAGCATCGAGCCGCTCACCCAGACCCTCGACGACCTGCGGGCCGAACTCGACCGCAGCCACACCCTGGTGGCGCGGCTCGGCGACGAGGTGGTCGCGTCGGTGCGGGCGGCGGTCGACGAGGCCGGGACCGCGAGGATCGCCAAGCTCATCGTCCATCCCCGGATGCAGCGGCACGGGCTCGGGGGCAGGCTGCTCGACGCGATCGAGGGGTACTTCGCCGGTGAGCCGGCCGCCAAGCGCTTCCAGCTCTTCACCGGCCACCGGAGCGAGGGCAACCTGCGGCTGTACCGCAGCCACGGCTACGCCCCGGTCGCCACGGAACAGATTGCCCCCGGCTTCGCCCTGGTGACCCTGCAGAAGGAGCCGGCGGCGCAGTCGTTCGCCGCGAGCGCCTAGCGGTTCGGCGGGCGTCCGGTGTCCGTACCCGCCCCTGGACGTCCGCCTAGCTCCGCCGCGACCTGCGCAGCCACACGATCCCCGTCACCGGCAGCAGCACCGGGATGAACAGGTAGCCCCTCCCGAACGCCGACCACACCGTCGCGTCCGGGAACGCGGACGGCTCGATCACCGTCCAGGTGCCGACCACCAGCACCCCCACGAGTTCCGCCGCGCAGCACACCAGCGCCGCCCGGCGGGCCGTCTCGCCGCCCCGCACGAGCGTGTACGTGATGAAGGCGTACACCACCGCCGCCACCGCGGACAGCGTGTACGCGAGCGGGGCCCGGTCGTACTCGGTGGCGATCTGGTAGGCGGAGCGGGACACCGCGCCGACCGACATGACGCCGTACAGCCAGACCAGCAGCAGCCCCGGCCCCCGGACCAGCCGCGCGCGCGAACCGGCGGCGCCTTCCCGCGTGACGGGCTCGCCCATGTCAGCCTCCCCAGATGTCGTGCAGCCGCACTTCGAGCACGGCCAGCACGACCGCGCCGGCCGACACGGTCACCGAGCCCCACCGGGTCCGCTCGCCCAGGGAGAGGAAACCGGCGGCCGGCACCGCCGCGAGCGCGCCGAGGAGGTACGAAACGAAGATCACCGCGCCCTCGTCCGGCTTGTCGCCGCCCGCCAGCCGCACGACGCCCACGACCACCTGGGCGAGCGCGAGCAGGGACACCACGGCCATGCCGATGAAGTGCCAGTCCTTGGTGGGCTGATCGCGGAACGCGGCGTAACCGCACCACGCGGCGAGTGCGAGCGCGGCCACGGAGAGGGTGACCGTCAGGGCGTCGAGCATGACGACGAGCGTATTACGACCGTTTACGCCCGCGACAACGGGTGGGCTTAGGGTCGGTCCCCATGAAGATCGACGCCGACGCCCTCCTGTTCGACAACGACGGAACACTCCTGTCCTCCCTGGAGTCGGTGATCCGCTGCTGGACCCGCTGGGCGGCGGAGTACGGCATATCGGCGCAGCGGTTCGCCGCCGTGGAACTGCACGGACGCCCCGCCGCCGAGATCGCCGCCGACCTCCTGCCGCCCGACGTGGTGCCGGGCGCGGTGGCCCGTATCGAGCAGCTGGAGGTCGAGGACGTGACCGGGCCCGGCGCGGTCGTGCTGCTCCCGGGAACCGCCGAGCTGCTCGCGAGCCTTCCCGCCGACCGCTGGGCCGTCGTCACCTCCGCCACCCGCAGGCTCGCCGAGGCGCGCCTGGCCGAAGCCGGCATCCTTCCCAAGACCATGATCGCCGCGGACGACATCACCCGCGGCAAGCCCGACCCGGAGCCGTACCTGACGGCGGCCCGCAGGCTCGGCGTGGACCCGGCGCGCTGCGTGGTGTTCGAGGACGCCCCCGCCGGGCTCGCCGCCGGCCGCGCGGCGGGCATGAGAACCGTGGCGTTGGCCACAACCCACGCACCCTCCGAGCTGGTCGCCGACATCGTCGTGCCCGACCTCTCGGCGGTGTCGGCGCAGGCCACGGGCGACGGTGTGCGGATCGTCGTCGCTCACTGACAGCGACACAACAGGGTCCGATGGCGAGACAAAGATGTCCGCTATTCGGACGGCGTCGATCGATGCGTACGCACGTCTGGTTTACTCATCCGCATGACCACGACGAGCAGCCGCACCCTTGCGACCGAGGCGACGATGACGCCCGGTGCTCGTTGTATGTGTCGAATGTGCGCCTTCTGAGGGCCCCTGCCTGAGCCTCGCGCCCCGAAGCGAGACCCCGACAGCCGCGCCCCGCGTCCATCGAGTGCGTACGTACTCCACGGACCGGGCCCGCCTGCCCCGCGCACGCGTTGCCTCCGGTACCCACCGACCCAGCCGTGCCACGTCCACAAGACGACATGCCCCGTGCCCGGCGGACACCTCGCCGCGCACTCGACAGTGACGGAAACCCTGTGATCACCACTACGGGCCTCACCAAGGTCTATCCATCGCGTGGCCGCGAGGTCACCGCCCTGGACGGCGTCGACCTGCACGTCCGTGAGGGCGAGGTGTACGGAGTCATCGGCCAGAGCGGCGCCGGCAAGTCCTCCCTCATCCGCTGCGTCAACCTGCTGGAGCGGCCCACCGCCGGCACGGTGACCGTCGACGGCCAGGACCTCACCGCGCTCGCCGGCCGGGGCCGCCGCGCCGGCAAGGAACTGCGCCAGGCGCGCAGCCGCATCGGCATGGTCTTCCAGCACTTCAACCTGCTGTCCTCGCGCACCGTGCAGGACAACGTCGAACTGCCGCTGGAGATCCTCGGCGTATCCGGACAGGAACGCTCCCGCAAGGCGCTGGAACTGCTCGACCTGGTCGGCCTCGCCGACAAGGCCAGGGCCTACCCCGCCCAGCTCTCCGGCGGCCAGAAGCAGCGCGTCGGCATCGCCCGCGCCCTGGCCGGCGACCCCAAGGTGCTGCTCTCCGACGAGGCCACCTCGGCCCTCGACCCCGAGACCACCCGCTCGATCCTCCAGCTCCTGCGCGACCTCAACCGGCAGCTCGGCCTGACCGTCCTGCTCATCACGCACGAGATGGACGTCGTCAAGACGATCTGCGACTCGGCCGCGCTGATGAAGAAGGGCCGGATCGTCGAGTCCGGCACGGTGAGCGAGCTCCTGGCGACACCCGGCTCCGAGCTGGCCCAGGAACTCTTCCCGGTGGGCGGCCAGGCCTCGGGCCCCGGCCGCACCGTCATCGACGTCACCTTCCACGGCGAGGCCGCGACGCAGCCGGTGATCTCCCAGCTCTCGCGCACGTACAACATCGACATCTCGATCCTGGGCGCCGCGATGGACACCGTCGCGGGCAAGCAGATCGGCCGGATGCGCATCGAGCTGCCCGGACGGTACGAGGAGAACGTCGTCCCCGTCGGCTTCCTGCGCGAGCAGGGGCTGCAGGTCGAGGTCGTCGACGGCCCAGCGAACGTACCGGCGCAGACCGCCGCCGCCCTGGTGAAGGAAGGTGCCAAGTGAACTGGTCGGAGATGCAGCCCCTGCTGACGCAGGGAACCATCGACACGCTCTACATGGTGCTGTGGTCCACCGTCGTGTCGGTCGCCGGCGGCCTGCCGCTCGGCATCCTGCTCGTCCTCACGGACAAGGGCGGACTGCTCCAGAACGTGGCGGTCAACAAGGTCGTCGGCGTGATCGTGAACATCGGCCGCTCGCTGCCGTTCATCATCCTGCTGATCGCCCTCATCCCCTTCACCACGCTCGTGGTCGGTACGTTCATCGGCCCCAGCGCGATGATCGTGCCGCTCGCCATCGGCGCCATCCCCTTCTTCGCCCGCCTCGTCGAGACCGCGATCCGCGAGGTCGACCACGGACTGGTCGAGGCGGTCCAGGCCATGGGCGGCGGCGTACCCACCGTCGTCTTCAAGGTGCTGCTGCCGCAGTCGCTGCCGTCCCTGATCTCCGGCATCACCACCACCGTGATCGTGCTCGTCGGCTACTCGGCGATGGCGGGCGCGGTCGGCGGCGAGGGACTCGGCAGCAAGGCCGTGACCTACGGATACCAGCGCTTCGAGACCGACTTCATGCTGGTCACCGTGGTCATCCTGGTCGCCCTCGTGACGCTCGTGCAGCTCATCGGCGACGGCGTGATCCGGCTCCTCGCGCGCCGCGGACGTACCGCCTCCTAGCGCGCCCCCCGTACTTCCTGACCCAAGCAAGCCCGCACTCCTTGTCCGGGCGACACCACCGCAACACCCAGAAAGAGGCACTTTTCGTGCGTAAGAACATCAAGATCACCGCCGCTGCCGCCGCCTCCGCCGCCCTCGCCCTCGGCCTCACCGCCTGCGGCACGGCCTCCGACCCGGGCGCCAAGACCGAGTCGGGCGGCAAGGCCGACGCGTCCAAGGCGCTCGTCGTCGCCGCGTCCCCGACGCCGCACGCCGACATCCTGAACTACGTCAAGGACAACCTGGCGGCGAAGGCCGGCCTGAAGCTCGAGATCCGGGAGTTCACGGACTACGTCCTGCCGAACACCGCCACCCAGAGCGGCGAGGTCGACGCCAACTTCTTCCAGCACAAGCCGTACCTCGACGACTTCAACAAGAAGAAGGGCACCACCATCGTGCCCGTCGCCGACGTCCACCTGGAGCCGCTGGCCCTCTACTCCAAGAAGGCCGAGGACCTCAAGGACATCAAGCCCGGCCAGACGGTCGCGGTTCCCAACGACACCACCAACGAGGGCCGCGCGCTCAAGCTGCTCGCGGACAACGGCCTGATCACGCTGGAGGACGGCGCGGGCCAGGACGCCAAGCTGAGCGACATCAAGGACAAGAAGGGCCTTGAGTTCAAGGAGCTGGAGGCGGCCACGCTGCCCCGCGCCCTGAACGACGTCGACGCGGCGGTCATCAACGGCAACTACGCCATCGAGGCCGACCTCTCGCCCGCCAAGGACTCGCTGGCGATCGAGAAGGCCGAAGGCAACCCGTACGCCAACTTCCTCGCGGTCAAGAAGGGCAACGAGAAGGACGCCCGGGTCGAGAAGCTGGCCAAGCTGCTCAACTCCGCCGAGGTCAAGAAGTTCATCGAGGACGAGTACGCCGGCTCGATCGTGCCGGCCTTCGGCGCCAAGTCCTGACGCCCGTACGGTCCTTGTGCACGAAGGCCCCGCCGGCCCCCCACGGGCCGCGCGGGGCCTTCGCGCACCCGGAGCGCCGCCACCCGGCCATGCACACGGCGGCGATGATGCTGCATGCTGTGCCTTTACGTCCCTCACGACGGTCCACGGCATGGAGCTGAGCATGACTACCACCTTCCCGGACATCTCCATCAGCACGGACCGGCTGGTGCTGCGCCCCTTCGACGAGTCGGACATCCCCGCGCTGACCGAGATGATGAGCGACGAGATGGTCATCGCCTGGACCGCCGCGCCCCACCCCTACACCACACTCGACGCCGAGCGCTGGGTCCGCAGGATCGCTCCTGCTGAGCGCACCCAGGGCCGGGGGATCGCCTTCGCCGTCACCGAGTTCCTCACCCAGCGGCTCGTCGGGACCGTCCACCTGCGGCACACCGACTGGCGCACGCGCGCCACCGAGGTCGCCTACGTGACGGCGCCGTGGGCGCGCGGCGAGGGGTACGCCACCGAGGCCGTGCTCGCCGTCGCCCAGTGGATCTTCCGGGACCAGCGGTTCGAGCGCCTCGAACTGCGCACCGCCGCCGACAACACCGCTTCCCAGCAGGTCGCCCAGAAGATCGGCTGCATCAGCGAGGGCGTCCTGCGTAACGCCTGGATAGCGCGCACCCGGACCGAGAACGGCACGGACGGCGGCTGGACCGACATCCGCACGGATCTGATCGTGTGGAGCCTGCTGCCCGAGGACCTCGAAGGCGTGGCCGACCGGATGGCCGACGCGGGCGGTTACGGCGCGTACAACGACTGGAACTGACCGCCCGCCCGGGGCCGTCCTGGTCCGTACCGGATACGCTCACCCTGCCCGCCGCCGCAACAGCAGCCACTGCCACCCCACCCACCGCATCCACCAGCGACGACTTCAGGAGACTGACAAGGATGGCCGACCGGGTCACGGTGATCGGCTGGGACGGATCGCCGCTCACCGCCGCGGCCAGGTCCGCCCTCGCGGCCGCCACCCTCGTCGCGGGCGCCGGACACCATCTGGCGCTCCCCGAAGTGCCGCCGGGCGCCGAGCGCATCCGCCTCGGGAGCGTCGAACTCGCCGCCCGCCGCATCGCCGGGCACCGGGGTACGGCGGTCGTCCTCGCCGACGGGGACCCGGGCTTCTTCGGGGTCGTCCGCACCCTGCGCGCGCCCCAGCACGGCCTGGAGGTCGAGGTCGTGCCCGCCGTCTCCTCGGTGGCCACCGCCTTCGCCCGCGCCGGGATGCCCTGGGACGACGCCCAGATCGTCGTCGCCCACAGCCGTACGCTGCGCCGCGCCGTCAACGTGTGCCGCGCGTACCCCAAGGTCGCGGTGCTCACGTCGCCGGGCGCCGGCCCCGCCGAACTCGCCCTGCTGCTCGAAGGGGTCCACCGCACCTTCGTGATCTGCGAGGAGCTGGGCACGGCCCGTGAGCAGGTCACCGTCCTCACGTCCGACAAGGCCGCCGACCACGCCTGGCGCGACCCCAACGTCGTCATCGTCATCGGAGGCAGCGCCGGCCCCGTCTCCGCCGCCGGTCTGGGCGGCCCCGGCGGTCCCGGCGGCGCGGGAGGCGGCTGGATCGGCGGCCGCGACTCCGGCTACCCGCCCGCCGTACGGGGCTGGGCGCTGCCCGCGAGCGCGTACGCCGACGGAGACGACGCCCGGCCGGACCGCACGCCGGCCGGAGAGGGCGAGTGGGCCGGACTGCGGGCCGCCCAGCTGGCCCGCCTCGGACCGCGCACCGGCGACCTGGTCTGGGACATCGGCTCGGGCAGCGGCGCCCTCGCCGTGGAGGCGGCGAGATTCGGCGCGGCGGTCATCGCCGTCGACGCCGACCCGGACGCGTGCGGCCGTACGACGGCCGCCGCCCGGCGTTTCGGCGTACAGCTCCAGGTCGTGCACGGGCGGGCGCCGTACGTTCTGGAGAACCTGCCCGAGCCCGACGTCGTCCGCATCGGGGGCGGCGGAGTGCCCGTCGTCTCCGCCTGCGCGGACCGCAGGCCCGAACGCATCGTGACGCACGCGTCCACACGCGACGAGGCGGAGGCGATCGGCCGGGCGCTCACCGAGGGCGGCTACGCCGTCGAGTGCGCGCTGCTCCAGTCCGTCGAACTCGACACCCACGCCTGGTCGGAACGCGACCGCTCGGTGGTCTTCCTGCTCTCCGGTGTCCAGGAACGGCGCGAAGCGTCCAGGTGAACCCGGGGGACCGGTGTCCAGGACCGCGCCCCGTGATGATGCCGCCGCAGGGCGCGGGGTAGGCTGGCCGATCGTTGTACCGCAGCCGGGCGTTCGGCGCTTCGTTCGCCAATGTCCGGAAAAAGGGCCCGTTTTGGAGCTCTGTGTGGTACGGCGCAGCCGGGGGCGCGCAACGTGGCGCAGCCCACAGCGGGCCGTGGCGGGACTTCCCGCCCTGGCGGCGAACGGCCGCGAGAATGCATGGTGTCGACGGGGCTTTCGTGCCGCGCGACGGGGACGCTCGTTGTTGTTGCAGCGAGTGTCGGACGTGCCGCGAGCGGGCGTCCCGGGCGAAGGCCGAAGGAGCACAAGCGATGGGCGAGGGGTACGCATGACTGACACCGGCCGGGTCCCGGGCGAGGGACTGCCGGAGGACGCAGGCATGGTGGCGCAGCCGGGCATCCCCGCTCCGGACGCGTACACCTTCCTCGAACCCTCCGAGAGCGCTGCCGAGGACGACGACCTGCTGCTGATGCCGGGCGCGCAGGGCGCGTGGAGCGACCCGCAGGTCGTACCGCCGCCGCAGTCCCAGACGCAGGTGCCGCCGCAGATACAGCAGGTGCCGCAGCACGCGGTGCGGACCCCCGAGGCGGTGGAACAGGCCGCCGAGGCCCCGCAGGCCGAGCCCGCGGCCGGTGGCGCCGAGCCGCTGAGCGTGCCGCAGCCGCTGCCCCGGCCCGAGAGCGGGACGGACGCGCCCGGCGCGCACGAGACCGGTGGCCGCGACTCCGGCTCCGTGGACCTCAGCGCCGTTCGTACGCCGCAGCCGGCGGCCGCGGTGGCGCAGGCGCCGGCGCCCGCGCGGCGTCCCCTCCACCTCGGCCCGCCGGTGCCCGACGCGACCGGCGGCGTCGTACGGTCGCTGGCCGACCGGGGACCCGCGGCGGGCGCGACGAGCGCACCCGTGATGCCGCAGAGCCCGGCGCCCGTGCGGCAGCCGGCTCCGCCGGTCGCCGGACCGGAGTACCTGGACATTCCGAGCGCCGAGGCGGCCGCGCTGCCCGGGCCGCAGCTCGGCATGATTCCGTCGCAGGCCGCAACCTCATGGCCTCAGCCTCAGGAGTCCCAGGCACCCCAGGAGACCCCAGCAGAAACGGTCGTTCCGGAGGCTGCCACTCCGCAACCGCCGGCCCAGGCCGCGGAGCCGGTTCCGGCGCCCGCGCCCACGCCCGTCCCGGAGGAGCCCGCGCCCGCCCCGGCCGCGCCGGAGCCGGTGACCCCGGAGCCGGTCGCTGTCGTGGAGCCGGCGGCACCCGAGCCGGTCGTCACGGCCCCGGCCACTCCGGAACCTCAGCAGCCCGAACCCGAGCAGCCCGAGGCGGAGCAGCAGCCCGAACCCCAGCAGTTCGAGGCGGAGCAGCAGCCCGAACCCCAGCAGCCGCTGCCGGCTCAGGAGCCCCAGCCCGCCGCCGACTTCGTCCCGGCCGAGCCGCTCGTCGTCGCGGCGCCGGTCGCGGAGCCGGCCGAGCCGGTGACGGACGCGACCCCGCTCGCTGTCGCCCCCGAGGCGGCCCCCGAGCCCGAAGCGCAGCCCGCGCCGGCCCCCGAGCCCGTACCGGCTGAGGCGACGGCTCCCGAGCCGGAGCCCGAGCCGGCGATCGTTGCCGCCCCCGAGCCCGAGGCGCCCGAGGCAGCGCAGGAGCCCGAGCCGGAAGCGCCCCAGGCAGCGCCGGAGTCGGCCCTCGAACCGGCCGCAGCAGCCGTCGATCCGCAGTCGCAGCCGGAACCGCAGCCGGAGACAACTCCGATCCCGGAGCAGCCGGCCGCCCCGGCCACCGACACCTTCCCCGCCCTCGCCGACGCGGAGCCGGTGGCGGAAGCCCCCGCTCCCGTCCTGGTGCCCGCCCCGCGCGACGGCGGCCCCGCAGCGGAGCTGCCCGTACAGCAGGAGCCGGAGCCGGTGGCCGAGCCCGCCCCGGCGAGCGCCGCCACCCCCGAGCCGGAAGCAGCGCCTCAGCCCACGCCCACCCCCGAGCCCACACCACAGGAGCCTGCGGCAGCCGCCCCCTCTGCCCCGGCCTCGGCCTCCGCACCGGCGCCCGGGTACGACGACGCCGAGCGCGAGGCGGTCCTGCGGGTCATGCGGGAGCGGCGCGACATCCGCAACGGCTTCCGCGGCGACCCCATCCCGCACGAGGTCCTGCTGCGCGTCCTGGAAGCCGCGCACACCGCGCCGAGCGTCGGCCACTCCCAGCCGTGGGACTTCGTGGTCATCCGCTCCGCCGAGACGCGCCGGACGATGCACGAACTGGCGGTCCGCCAGCGCGACGCGTACGCCAAGTCGCTGCCCAAGGGCCGGGCGAAGCAGTTCAAGGAACTGAAGATCGAGGCCATCCTCGACACCCCGGTGAACATCGTCGTCACCGCCGACCCGACCCGCGGCGGCCGGCACACCCTGGGCCGCCACACACAGCCGCAGATGGCGCCGTACTCCTCCGCGCTCGCGGTCGAGAACCTGTGGCTCGCGGCCCGCGCCGAGGGACTGGGCGTCGGCTGGGTCAGTTTCTTCGACGAGCGGGAGATGGTCCGCGCCCTGGGCCTGCCCGAGCACCTCGAAGTCGTCGCGTACCTCTGCGTCGGCTACGTCGACGAGTTCCCGGAGGAGCCCGAGCTGATGCAGGCGGGCTGGTCCAAGCGCCGCCCGCTCTCCTGGGTCGTCCACGAGGAGACGTACGGCCGCCGCGCGCTGCCCGGCGAGGAGCCGCACGACCTTCTCCAGGAGACGGTCTCCAACATCCGCCCGCTGGACGCCAAGGCGCTCGGCGAGGCGTGGGAACGCCAGAAGCGCATGACCAAGCCGGCCGGTGCGCTCGGCATGCTGGAGATCATCTCGGCGCAGCTCAGCGGCCTGTCCCGGATGTGTCCGCCGCCGATCCCCGAGCCCGCGGCCGTCGCGATCTTCGCCGGTGACCACGGCGTCCACGCCCAGGGAGTCACGGCCTGGCCGCAGGAAGTGACCTCCCAGATGGTCGCCAACATCCTCGGCGGCGGCGCGGTCTGCAACGCCTTCGCGAGCCAGGTGGGCGCGGAGGTCTGTGTGGTGGACGTCGGCGTGGCCGGCGAACTCCCTTCCACCCCGGGCCTGTTGCCCCGCAAGGTGCGCGCGGGAACGGCGGACTTCACCACGGGTCAGGCGCTCACCCACGAGGAGGTGCTCGCCGCGATCGAGGTGGGCATCGAAACGGCGCGCGATCTGGTGGCGGCGGGCAACAAGGCGCTGGTCACCGGTGAGATGGGCATCGCCAACACCACGGTCTCGGCAGCCCTGATCGCCGTCTACACGGGCCTGGACCCGGCTGAGATCACCGGCCGCGGTACGGGCATCAACGACGAGATGCACGCCCGCAAGGTCGACGTCGTACGCCGTGCCCTCGAACTGCACCAGCCGGATCCGTCGGACCCGATCGGCGTCCTGGCGGCGGTCGGCGGCCTGGAGCACGCGGCGCTGGTCGGCTTCCTGCTCGGCGGAGCGTCGCTGCGTACGCCGGTGATCCTCGACGGCGTCAGCGCGGGAGCGGCCGCGCTGGTGGCCCGCGCCATCGCCCCCGAGGCGCTGGCGGCCTGCATCGCGGGCCACCGCAGCGCGGAACCGGGCCACGTGGCCGCCCTCAACAAGCTGGGCCTGCGCCCCCTGGTCGACCTGGACCTGCGTCTCGGCGAGGGCACGGGCGCCCTCCTGGCGCTGCCGGTGGTGCAGAGCGCGGCGCGCGCGATGCACGAGGTGGCGACGTTCGACTCGGCAGGAGTCACGGAGAAGTAACCGCACCCCGGCCGGCCCGTGCCCCCCGCGCTCCACCGCGGGGGGCACACCGCTACCCTCGCCCGCCACCGACACCACCGCCCCCTCCACCCGGCCGAGGAGAGCGGCACCACGCCCCAGCATGCCGATCGCAGTCCACGGCCGGGCCTGGCCCGCTCGCAGTGACGCGAGGGGCGTGTCGGGGAGCTACGCGCAGGGTGGGAACGAGCGGTGTCACACGCCCCGCATGCCTCTCGCAGCCCGTGGCGGGGCAGGCCCGCCTCTCACGGCGCCGGGAGGGGATGTGTCGGGGCGCTCCCCGCAGGGTGTCGAACGCGACACGCCCCCAACGATCCCCGTGCCCGAACGTTCGGCACCCGAGGAGACGCCGCGACGCGGCACCGATCCCGTCCGCGAGCCGAGGCCCCGCAGCCCGCCCCACCGCCTCCCGCCCCCGCAGCAACCGCCCCACCGCTTCCCGGCCCCGGGCAGCAACCGCCCCCCGCAGCACCCCGGCCCACCCCGTCGGCAATGCCCCGAAGCCACCCGCCCTGCCCCCCGGCCGCCGGTGACCCCGAAGCCCCCGGCCCGTAAGGTATTGGCGGGGGCTCGAACCCCTCCCACCAGCCGCTTCACCGTCGCAGCGGCGCAAGGCCCCCACGCCGCACACCGGCAGAGCCGCAAGCCGCACCCACCTCCCCGCCCCGAGGAGCCGCACGCCATGACAGCGCCGCACGCCGCCGCAGGCGATTCGTACCCCGCCTACCCCGTCGGACTCCGCCTCGCCGGCCGGCGCGTAGTCGTCATCGGCGGCGGCCAGGTCGCCCAGCGCCGTCTCCCGGCGCTCATCGCGACCGGCGCCGACATCGTCCTCGTGTCTCCGTCCGCCACCCCCTCCGTGGAGGCGATGGCGGAAGCCGGCGAGATCCGCTGGGAGCGCCGCCCGTACGCCGAGGGAGACCTGGCGGAAGCCTGGTACGCCCTGATCGCGTCCACCGACACCGCCGCCAACGCCGCAGCCTCCGCCGAGGCGGAACGTACCCGCACCTGGTGCGTGCGCTCCGACGACGCCGAAGCGGCCACCGCCTGGACGCCCGCCACCGGCCGCTCCGAGGGCGTGACCGTGGCCGTCCTCACCAGCGGAGGCCCCGACCCCCGCCGCACCGCCGCCGTACGCGACGCCATCGTCGAGGGCCTGCGTGACGGCACCCTCGTAGCCCCGCACCACCGCACCCGTACCGCCGGCGTTGCCCTTGTCGGCGGCGGTCCCGGCGACCCGGACCTGATCACGGTGCGCGGCCGCCGCCTCCTCGCCGAGGCCGACGTCGTCATCGCGGACCGCCTCGGCCCGCGCGACCTCCTCGACGAACTCCCGCCGCACGTCGAGGTGATCGACGCCGCGAAGATCCCGTACGGCCGCTTCATGGCCCAGGAGGCCATCAACAACGCGCTCATCGAGCACGCCAAGGCGGGCAAGGCCGTCGTACGCCTCAAGGGCGGCGACCCGTTCGTCTTCGGCCGCGGCATGGAGGAAGCGCAGGCGCTCGCCGAGGCCGGCATCCCGTGCACCGTGGTCCCCGGCATCTCCAGCTCCATCAGCGTGCCCGGCGCGGCCGGCATCCCCGTCACCCACCGGGGCGTGGCGCACGAGTTCACGGTGATCAGCGGCCACGTCGCCCCCGAGGATCCGCGCTCCCTCGTCGACTGGAAGGCGGTCGCGGGCCTGCGCGGCACGCTCGTACTCCTCATGGCCGTCGAGCGGATCGGCGCGATCGCCGAGGCCCTGACGGCGTACGGCCGCTCGCCCGAAACCCCCGTGGCGATCATCCAGGAGGGCACGATGGCCACCCAGCGCCGCGTGGACGCGACGCTCGCGACGGTCGCGCGGAGGGCCAGGGCCGAGGACGTACGCCCGCCCGCGGTGATCGTCATCGGCGAGGTCGTCACCGTGAACCCCCAGGAGGCAGGACCGGCGCACTCCCCGGAGGCAGGCCCGGCCCAGGCCGCGCCGCCGAACGAGCGGTAACCTCCGGTAACCGAACCGCCGCCCCACCCGTTCACACCGCATCCAGGACAAGGCAGTATCACCCTGTGGCCGATCTCATCACCATCGACGACCCCGACGACCCGCGCCTGAGCGACTACACGGGCCTGACCGACGTCGAACTCCGGCGCAGGCGCGAACCCGCCGAGGGCCTCTTCATCGCCGAGGGCGAGAAGGTCATCCGGCGGGCCAAGCACGCCGGGTACGAGATGCGGTCGATGCTGCTGTCCGCCAAGTGGGTCGACGTCATGCGCGACGTCATCGACGAGGTCCCGGCCCCGGTGTACGCCGTGAGCCCGGACCTCGCCGAGCGCGTCACCGGGTACCACGTGCACCGCGGCGCCCTCGCCTCGATGCAGCGCAAGCCGCTCCCGACGGCCGCGGAGCTGCTCGCGTCCACGCGCCGGGTCGTGGTCATGGAAGCGGTCAACGACCACACCAACATCGGCGCGATCTTCCGCAGCGCCGCCGCGCTCGGCATGGACGCCGTGCTGCTGTCCCCGGACAGCGCCGACCCGCTCTACCGCAGGTCGGTCAAGGTCTCGATGGGCGCGGTCTTCTCGGTGCCGTACGCCCGCCTGGAGTCCTGGCCCAAGGACCTGGAGCAGGTACGGGAGGCGGGCTTCAAGCTGCTCGCGCTGACGCCGGACGAGAAGGCCACGGTCATCGACGAGGCGGCTCCGCACCGCCTGGACCGGGTGGCCCTGATGCTCGGCGCGGAGGGCGACGGCCTGTCCCGGCAGGCGCTCGTCGCCGCCGACGAGTGGGTACGCATCCCGATGGCGCACGGGGTGGACTCGCTGAACGTCGGTGCGGCCGCCGCGGTCGCCTTCTACGCGGTGGCGACGGGCCGCCCGCGCTCCTGACCGGCGCCCCCAGGGGCGCGCCCGGGGTTCACAGGAGCCGCGGGCCGTCCTGGTCCGGCCGCCGGTCCACGTCGGTGGGGACGCCCAGACTCCTCGCCGGTCCCTGACACCCCTGCGCCGCGGCGATCCCGAGGGCCACCAGCAGCGTCACCACGACGAAGACGACGAGGCGCTGCCGCAGCAGCCTGGGGTTGGCCGGACGCCGCCCGGCGGACGTGGTCCTGGTCCCCGGCCTCGTTCCGGGCCGCCCGTTCGTACGCCCGCCGGAACGCGTCGTACTGCGCCCCGCCGAGGGCCGGGAGCCCGGCCGCGGGGCGGAGGAGCGCGGGGCGTGCGCGCGCGGCGCGGGCGTGCCCGGCGTACGCCCCCGCTCGGTCTCCTGGTCGACGTACCGCTCGGCGAGCCGCCCCGTGGGCCGGTCGTGATCGGCGCGGGGATGCGGCGGGCGTGCGTCGCCGACGCCCTGCGCCTCCCGGGCCGCGATCTCCTTGAGCCGCATGGAGAGCTGGAGCGTGCTGGGGCGCTCCTCGGGATCCTTGGCGAGGCAGGCCCGCACCAGCGGCGCGAGAGCGTCCGGCACGCCGTACAGCTGCGGCTCCTCGTGGACCACGCGATACAGCATGACCTCGGAACTGCCCTGTCCGAAGGGGGAGTCAGCGGTCGCGGCGTACGCCAGCGTGGCCCCCAATGCGAACACGTCCGTGGCCGGGGTGACCGCCGCGCCGCGCACCTGCTCGGGGGCGAGGAAGCCGGGGGAGCCGACGGCCGTGCCGACGTGCGTGAGGGTGCTCGCCCCGGTCGCCCAGGCGATGCCGAAGTCGATGATCCGCGGGCCCTTGGGGGACAGGAGGATGTTCGACGGCTTGAGGTCGCGGTGGACGACACCGGCCTCGTGCACCGCCAGCAGGCCCTCCGACAGCGCCGCGCCGATGGAGGCCACCTCGGAGGCGATCAGCGGCCCCTCCTCGCCCACCTTGTCGTGCAGCGAGGGGCCGGGTACGTACTGGGTCGCGAACCAGGGCCGGTCCGCCTCCAGGTCGGCCGCGACCAGCCGGGCCGTACAGCCGCCGCGAATCCGTCGCGCGGCAGAGACCTCGCGCGCGAAACGCGACCGGAACTCCTGATCCTCCGCCAGATCCGGCCGGATGACCTTCAGCGCGACGCGCTGCCCCCGCCGGTCGGAGCCCAGGTAGACGACCCCCATGCCGCCCGCTCCGAGCCGCCGGTGAAGCCTGAACGAGCCGACGACACGCGGGTCCTCGCGCCGGAGCCGCATCATCGCCATGTCCGTCCCCTACCTCTGGTGGGGCCTTCCCCACTCCGCCGCTGACCGGTCCGTTCGACGTCGCACAGCTTACGTACCCGTGGCCCGGTGTGCTCATAGGCCGCGCCCTCGCGAACCGATCGATTGTCAGTGCCGGGTGGGAAACTTGAAGAGTGGTCAGAGGGCGGCCGATGCGCCGCCCCCGGCCCGTGCGAAGTCTCAATGGTCCGTCGCAGAAGGGGGATTGGATCAATGAAGGGCGATCGCGTGGAGATAGTGGTGGACGCGGGAGACACGACCCGTACGTACGAAGTGGTGGCCAGCCGGGCAGGCCGGCGGGTGGAGACAGCGGTCCGCAGGGGAGTGGTGGAAGTGAGCGAAGTCACCCGCAGCGGCTCCGTGGTACGCACGGCGCGGTTCATGGCGACCAGGGTGCTCGCCCTGGTCGAACAGCCGGTCCCCAGGGAGGACGCCTCCGAGCAGTCCTGACACCGCGAGCGCGCGCGGGGCGGGGAGCGCCCCCTCCGGGAAGACCCCAAGAGGCGGGGCCGCCTCTCCACCCTGGGGAGTACGTCGCGGGGTGGTCGCTCATCCTCCGGGAGGCCCGGCAATCAGTACGCGGGCATGACGCCCCCGTCCCCCCGCGCCCCTAATGTTGAGGTCAAGCGGCGGGTGAAGCACTCGTCCCCCGAGGTCAGACACCCGCCGCTGCCAAAACGACAGGAGAGGGACCATGGCGGACACGGCATCACGCACGATGATCCGTACGCACGGACGCAGGGCATCCGCCGCGTTCGGCACCCGCCCTTCGGGCACCCGCCACCCCCTGGTGGCGACGGCCATGGTCCTTCCCCTCGCGGCACTGCTGGTCGTCCTCTTCGGAGGCTGGGAAGCAGTGGTCACCCAGGCGTCGTCCGTGGGCGTGATGCTCGGGCGCTGAGCGGCGCCCACGGCCCCGGTAGAGCGGACCGGGCCAGGACATCCGGCCATTTCACTACCCCGTGGGGACGGGGGTGCGGCGGACGGCTGCGTTTGCCCGGACAGCTGGGGAGCTGTCCGGGCAACGCCTTTTTCCCGCCGGGACGCAGGCTCCGCGCCGCGCTGTGCCGGTGTTCGGGGCCTGTCTCCGTTCGGTCGGGAGACGCGGTGGGGAAGAGACCCAGCACGGCACGTAGGCTCCCGGTCGGCACGACGCGCACTACACCGCACAGCACCACACCACTCCGCCCGCACCGCACCGCACCCACGAGCACCGCAACGCCACGCCGCGGCGCACCCGACCACACCGCGCGCCCCGCGACACCGCGCCGCACCACACCGCGCGCACCGCGACACCGCACCGCAGCCCCGGGGGAGCCCGTGACCGTATCCGTCGCGCAGGCGCTGAGCGCCGTCGCGCACGCCGCCGCGCCCCACGCCGCCGCACCGCCCTCCGCCCCCGCGCCGACGCCCCCGCCCGCCCCGCCCTGCGCGTGCCCCCGCCCCGACGTGCTCGCCGACCGGCCCGACGGCACGGTCGTGCGCCACGGCGCCGTCGTCGCGAAGTCGCACGCCCCCGGTACCGATGCCGCCGCCCTCACCGCCCGTATCGCGACAGCCGCCCATCCCCTGCTGGCCGGCATCCTCCTCCCGCCCCTTCCCGTACCGCCGGCGCCGAGGAGCGCCGCCCGCGCGACCGGGCCGCAGGGTTTCACGGCGGAGCTGCACGGCCGGCCCGTCTCCCTGTGGCCGTACGGAACGCCCGTCGACCCCGATGACCCCGACGCCGCCCCCTGGGAGGAGGCCGCGACGCTCCTGGCCCGGCTGCACGCGACCGCCCCGGGCGCGCTCCAACTCCCCGCGCCCCTGCCGCCCATGCGCGGCCCCGCGAAGGCGGCCCGAGCCGTCGCGCGGATGCGGGCGTCGGGCCCGCACACCGCCGGCGCGGCCACCGCCGTGCTCCGCGCCTGGGCCGGGCTGCCCGCTTGGGCCCGCGACGAGGCCCCGCCCCCGCCCGCCCGGACGGCCCTGTGCCACGGAGACCTCCACCTCGGACAACTGGTCCGCGCCCCGTCCGGCGCCCCGCGCGAGGACCGCTGGCTGCTGATCGACGTGGACGACCTGGGCGCAGGCGACCCCGCCTGGGACCTGGCCCGCCCCGCCGCCTGGTACGCAGCGGGGCTGCTCGCCCCGGACGTCTGGAACCGCTTCCTCGGCGCGTACCGGGCGGCGGGCGGTACGGCCGTACCCTCCGGTGGCGATCCCTGGCCCCAACTCGACGTGCCCGCCCGCGCCCTGACCGTCCAGACCGCGGCCCTCGCCCTCGCCAAGTCCGCCGTCGGCGAACGGCCGCTGGACGAAGTGGAGGAGCTGGTCGTCGACGCCTGCGCCCGTATCGCCTCGCTCCCGCCCGAGTTGGAGTGCGAAGCCCCGTCGTAGGGTGAACGGACCGTCGCCGGGCATGCATTCCGGCGATGCCGAACCGACGGCGAGGAGTTGACCCGATCATGCAGTGCCCCAAATGTCATGCGGCGATGCACACGTACAACCGCAACGGTGTCCAGATCGAGCAGTGCAGTGGCTGCCGCGGGATATTTCTCGACTACGGCGAGCTGGAGTCCCTGACCCGCCTCGAATCGCAGTGGACCCAGCAGGCCCCGCCCCCGCCGGCGGCCCCGCAGGCCTACCCCCCCGCGCCCGCGCCCGCCTGGGGCGCCCCGCAGCACGGCCACCACGGCGGGCACCAGGGAGGCCACCACGGCGGACACCGCCAGAAGGGCTTCGGCCGGATGCTCTTCTCGTCCTGACCGGACCGGCACACGAAGCAGCCCCCGGCCGATGTCCCGGCCGGGGGCTGCTTGCTGGTGGTGCGCGATACTGGGATTGAACCAGTGACCTCTTCCGTGTCAGGGAAGCGCTCTCCCGCTGAGCTAATCGCGCGGGTTCATTCAGTTGATCCTGCGGTCCTGCTGACTGCGTGCGCGATACTGGGATTGAACCAGTGACCTCTTCCGTGTCAGGGAAGCGCTCTCCCGCTGAGCTAATCGCGCGGGACGGACACCCGTTTCGGGCGATCCAGTGGACGATACTGGGATTGAACCAGTGACCTCTTCCGTGTCAGGGAAGCGCTCTCCCGCTGAGCTAATCGTCCTTGGAGGTGGAGACGGGATTTGAACCCGTGTAGACGGCTTTGCAGGCCGTTGCCTCGCCTCTCGGCCACTCCACCAGGAGTGAATGACAGGGGTTCGGGAAGATCCCCCACACCGAGCGGACGACGAGATTCGAACTCGCGACCCTCACCTTGGCAAGGTGATGCTCTACCAACTGAGCCACGTCCGCTTGTCTTGCCGGGGCGTTTCCCTGTCCCGGCGACGTGTTGAACTCTAGCGGATTCCGGGGCCAGTACAAAAACGCGTTTGTGCAGCGTGCTGCGCTGCCTCCGCCCCGGCGCAGGTCATCGCGGTCCGCTCTAGACTCGGGGCCGTGCACGACCTTCCCCCTTTGGCCCGCTTCGGCGGCCTTGTCGCCTCCGATCTGCGCGATGTGACCAGCGATCCCGCCGCACTCGACTCCGCCGGCTTCTGGGCCGTCACCGCGGACTTCGAGGGCGGTCTCGTGTGTGCCCGCTTCGGCGACGTACGCACCGAGCCGGTCCCCGCCCCGGTGCCCGGCGCCTGGCACGGGCCCTCGGCCGGTGACTGGACGTCGTCGATGGACCGCGCCGCGTACACGGCGGGGGTGCGCCGCATCCGTGAGCACATCGCCGCCGGCGACGTCTACCAGGCCAACCTGTGCCGCGTCCTGACCGCACCGCTGCCCGACCGGGCCGGTGCGCGGGCCGACGTGGACGCGCTCACCGCCCTGCTCGCGCGGGGCAACCCGGCGCCGTACGCGGGAACGATCCGGCTGCCCGCGCACGGCGTCGAGATAGCCACCGCTTCCCCCGAGCTCTACCTGCGGCGCGACGGGCGGACCGTCGAGTCGGGGCCCATCAAGGGCACCGGGCGCACGGCCGGCGATCTCCTGGAGAAGGACCACGCCGAGAACGTGATGATCGTCGACCTGGTGCGCAACGACCTCGGACGGGTCGCCGTGGCCGGCTCCGTGACCGTGCCGGAGCTGTGCGTGGTCGAACCCCACCCCGGCCTCGTCCACCTGGTCTCCACCGTGCGCGCCGCGCTCGCGCCCCGCGCCGGATGGGCCGAACTGCTCGGGGCGACGTTCCCGCCGGGTTCGGTCACCGGCGCCCCCAAGTCGAGCGCCCTGGCGATCATCGAGGCGCTGGAGACCGCGCCGCGCGGTCCGTACTGCGGAGGCATCGGCTGGGTCGACGCCGACCGCGGCACCGGCGAGCTGGCCGTCGGCATACGCACCTTCTGGATCGACCGCGCCCTCCCCGGCGGCCCCGTCCTGCGGTTCGGTACGGGCGCGGGCATCACCTGGGGCTCCGACCCCGAGCGCGAGTGGGCGGAGACCGAACTCAAGGCATCCCGGCTGCTCGCGGTAGCGTCGGGCACTTACCGGGAGACGGGAAGGACCGCGTCATGAAACTCTGGGTCGACGGCGGGCTGCGGGATGCGGCGACCGCCAGGGTGTCCGTACTCGATCACGGACTGACCGTGGGCGACGGCATCTTCGAGACGGTGAAGGCGACCGCCGGGCGGACCTTCGCCCTCACCCGCCACCTGGACCGGCTGGCCCGCTCGGCGCGCGGTCTCGGGCTGCCCGAGCCCGACCTCGACGAGGTGCGCCGGGCCTGCGCCGCCGTGCTGGAGGCCAACCCCATGGCGCTCGGCCGGCTGCGGATCACGTACACCGGGGGCCTGTCACCGCTCGGCTCCGAGCGCGGCGACACCGGCCCCACCCTGATCGTCGCGGTGGGGGAGGCGGCCCGCCGGCCCGACAGCACCGCCGTGATCACCGTCCCCTGGACGCGCAACGAGCGCGGCGCGCTCACCGGCCTGAAGACCACGTCGTACGCGGAGAACGTCGTCGCCCTCGCCCGCGCCCACGAACGGGGCGCGTCGGAGGCGCTGTTCGCGAACACCGTCGGGCGACTCTGCGAGGGCACCGGCTCGAACGTCTTCGTCGTAGTCGAAGGCCGGCTGCTGACCCCGCCGGTCTCCTCCGGCTGCCTGGCCGGGATCACGCGCGCCCTGGCCGCCGAGTGGACGGGCGCCGAGGAGGCCGATCTGCCGATGGACGTCCTGGAGCGGGCCGACGAGGTCTTCCTGACGTCCACGCTGCGCGACGTGCAGGCGGTGCACCGGGTCGACGGCCGTCAACTGCCCGGCGCGCCGGGCCCGGTGACGGCCAAGGCGATGCGGGTCTTCGACGAGCGGGCCGCGTCCGACCTGGACCCGTAGGCCGCCCGGCCAGGGTGTCCGCCCCGCGGGGATGACGGACGGCCGTCCGGCGGGTAGAACTCCCCTGATGACCACGACTCTGCGGCCGACAGCGCCGCTTCAGCAGGGCGTCGACGGCGCGAAGTCACGCACGTACGACGTGTGCGTGAACAGCCGCCCGGTCGGCTCCGTCGAGCTGTCCGCGGACCCCCGGGCCGGCGGCATGGGCCCCGTCGGCCGGATCGCCGCACTGCGCATCGACGAGCCCGACCGGCGCCGCGGCAGGGCGACGGTCGCCGCGCTCGCCGCCGAGGAGGTGCTGCGGGGCTGGGGCTGCCGCCAGGTGGAGATCTCCGTCCCCGCGCAGGCGTCGGCCGCGCGGCGCATGGCGGCGGCCCTCGGCTACACGGAACGCCGCCGCGTCATGACCAAGGCACTGCCCGCACAGCCGCCCGGCCTGCCCCCGGGCGTCGTGGGAAGGCCGATGACGGAGGGCGAGTTCTCGACCTGGCTCGTCCACACCAAGGCCGGGTACGTCCGGACCCTGACCGCGCGCGGCTGGTCCGAGGAGGCGGCGCGGGCCAAGTCCGAGGCGGACCACGCGACCGCCCTCGCCGACGGGGCCGCCACCCCGGACACGTACCTGGGCGTCCTGGTCCGCGACGGCGCGGTGGTGGGCACGCTCTGGCTGGCGCTGCGCCACCCGCACCCCGGGCAGAGCGGGTCGTACGTCTTCGATGTCGAGGTGCCCGGGGAGTACCGGGGCCAGGGGCTCGGGCGGGCGCTGCTGCTGCTCGCGGAGCGGGAAACCCTGGCGGCCGGACTGGAGCGCGTGGGACTCAACGTCTACACGGACAACACCCCGGCCCTGCGGCTGTACGAGTCCCTGGGCTACGAGCCGGTGTCGTACCACCTCTTCAAGCAGCTCCTCTGAGACGGCGTCGCGGGCCCGCGTGCGGTCAGGCGAGCAGCCGGTCGACGATCTCCTCGATGCGCGCGCGCAGCCCTTCCTGGCTCTTGCCGCCGTCCAGCCGCTCGCCGTCGATCACGTACGTCGGCGTGCCCGTGACGCCGATGGCCTTGCCCTCGGCCTGGTCGGCGTCGACGATCAGCAGGTGCCTGCCGTCGATCAGGGCGGTGTCGAACTCCTCGGCGTCCAGGCCCAGTCCGGCCGCGACCTCGAGCAGCAGGGGCTCGCCCTTGGCCGTCAGCTCCTCGTTGCGCGCGAGCACGGCCTCCACGTACGGCCAGCCCTTGCCCTGGTCGACGGCCTCCTCGGCGGCCTGCGCGGCGGCGTAGGCGTGCTTGTGCTTCTCGAGGGGGAAGTGGCGCAGGCGTACGTCGAGCCGGTCGCCGTAGCGCTCACGCAGGGCGCGCACGTCGTCCAGGGCGGCGTGGCAGTCGGGGCACTGGAGCTCGCACCAGACGTCGAGGACGACGGGGCGGGCGGAGGAGGAGTCGGTCATGGGGCCAGTCTTCCAGCCCCGTACCCCGCGCCCCAACCGGGACCTGGGGAGGAGCGCGCCCCCGAGATCTCCCTGAGGTCCGCAGGGGGCGTGGCCCGGCCGGCGCGGTCCGGTGCAGGATGGAGGGGAACGTACACCCTGGGGCTGGAGGACCGGATGCTGGCAGAGACCATCTGTTCCGCGGTGTCCGCGGCCGGTCTGGGCATCGCCGCGATCACCGCGTACCGCAAGCGATTCCTGGCCGCGACGCGCATCGCCGCGTACGCGCTCGTGCCGGTCGGGCTGGTGATGACCGGTGTGGTCGAGTGGGTTTCGGGCATCGCCCTCAAGCCGCAGGTCTGGGCAGGATTCGGAGTGCTCGCCCTGTCCTGGGTGCTTTTCATGACGACCAGGGCGGTGGAGCGCCGCGGCGGCGGCACCCGCAGGGAGCGCAGGGCCGCGCGTGCGGCGGGACGCGAGGCCGTCGCTCCGGGGGCGGCCGCGCCGTCGCTCGGCGCCGGGGCCCCGGCGGCCGCGCCGCAGCGGCAGCCGCGGTCCGGGGCGAAGGCGCAGGGCGACGACTTCAGTGACATCGAGGCGATCCTGAAGAAGCACGGCATCTGAGCGGGCACGGCGTCGCGGCGGGTCCGGCACCGGCGGGCCCGGCGTCCGGGCGCGCGGCGGCGCGGCCGAGGACGGTGCGGCTTCCGAAGCGAAAGCTGGCAACTCGGATGCCGAAGTGATCAGCGGAAGATCGCGTATCGCCAAGATCCGGCGAACTGCTGGCGCAGGTGGGCGTGTTGGTCGTGGGGGGTGGTCGGCCTGCGTCATCATCGGCCCGAGATGCTGGACACATCCCGGGGCGAAGCCCCCGCACCCACCGAAGAACCGCGCGGCTGCCTGTTCGCGCTTTCCCAGCCACCCCTGATGATCTTCCTCGGGGTGATCGGCTTCCTGTTGCTGATGGCCGCGATGCACGACCTCTTCCTGCTGTGAGGCCACGGCCCCGCTGGGCGGTCCCCGCCGCGCGGCACGTCAGCCGGCGGCTTCCTTGCGCCGCGCCCGGTACGCCGCCACGTGCAGCCGGTTGCCGCAGGTGCGGCTGTCGCAGTAGCGGCGGGACCGGTTGCGCGACAGGTCGACGAACGCGCGCCGGCAGTCCGGGGCCTCGCAGCGGCGCAGCCGTTCCTGCTCGCCCGAGACCACGATGAACGCCAGCGCCATCCCGCAGTCCGCCGCGAGATGGTCGGCGACCGACGCGCCGGGCGCGAAGTAGTGCACGTGCCAGTCGAAGCCGTCGTGGTCGGTCAGCCGGGGCGTGGTGCCGGCGGCCGCCACGAGCTGGTTGATCAGCTCCGCGCGGGTACGGGGATCGGGCGCCGCGAACACCTGCGCGAAGCGCCCTCGCACGTCCCGTACGGCCCTGAGGTCCGCGGCGGTGAGCGTTCCCACGTCGCTGACGTGGTGGAGCCGCACAAAGCCGTACAGCGCCTCGATGTCGGCGAGCCGGTCGCCCTGGTCGCTCTCCGGTGCCGTGTTCAGCAGATCGACGACGACGTCGAGGGCGCGCCGGGTGTCGTGGGGGATCAGCACGATTCGCTCCCTGGCCTGCCGCGGGCGGGCGCCCGCGGATGCCGGACGACTTTAGCGGCTCGTGCGTGAAGCGCACCGGCGCCGTCCCCGCGGTGGAACGCGCGGAGACGGCGCCGGTGTCTGCCGTATGCAGTTGTCCGCCCCTCGCCGTCGCCCCGAGTCGGACGGCGCTGGGTGGCTCTCGGCCTGGCTCAGTTCTCCGCCAGGATGTGTGAGAGTTCGGTGTCGAGATCGAAGTGGCGATGCTCGGTGCCCGGTGGAACCGCGGCGTCCGTCCGCTTCAGGAACGATTCCAGGGCCCGCGCCGGGGCTTCGAGCAAGGCTTCTCCTTCCGGGGAGCTCAGTGCGATGCAGACGACACCCTGGCCGTGGCTGCGGGACGGCCAGACTCTGACGTCTCCGGTACCGGTGGGCCGGTGCAGGCCCTCGGCGAGGAGATCGCGGGCGAACACCCACTCGACGGTTTCCTCGGCTCCGGTGTGGAAGGTGGCATGCACGGCGTAGGGATCGGCCGTGTCATACCGCAGGCCCGCGGGTACAGGCAGTGATGACTCGCTCGACACTACGAGGCGCAGGTGCAGCTCGCAGCTGACCGTGGTGTTCATAAGCGCCAGGGCCTTTCGCTCAGTGTGCGCTCGGGGATTCGCACGTCGGCGAAATCGACATGCCACCTACGGTGTCGTTGTAAACCCCTCTGACCTTTTTGCGGCGCTTCAGGTACCTCGTACGGCGGAGTGACACTTGAGGCAGTACGACCATTCCGGCCACGCGATCACGTCCGGTAGGTTGGGCCTCATGAACGCGGAGAGTAACGAGCGGGAAGAAGCCGTCGGCCCGGCGGCCGCAGAGCCCGCCGAGGAGGGCGCGACCGGGGGCGAGCGGGAGCTCGGGTCGCGGGCGCCGCAGGTCGTCAAGCGCTACCGCACCCTGCATCTGAGCTGGCAGGTCGGGGTTTTCGTCATCGGTCTGGCGGTCGTGGCGGCGGGCGTGGTCATGCTGCCCCTGCCGGGACCCGGCTGGCTGGTGATCTTCGGCGGCATGGCGATCTGGGCCACCGAGTTCGTGTGGGCGCAGCTGGTCCTGCGCTGGACGAAGCGGAAGGTCACCGAGGCGGCGCAGAAGGCGCTCGACCCCAGGGTCCGGCGACGCAACATGATCCTGACGACCGTGGGCCTGGTGATCATCGCCGTACTGGTCGCGGTCTACGTCTGGAACTTCGGCATGGCGATGCCGTGGCACATCGAGGAGTGACCGGGAAACGGTTCGGGGGACCCGCTGACATGGGGTAATGTGTGCGGAGCGCCGGGGCGATTAGCTCAGTGGGAGAGCGCTTCGTTCACACCGAAGAGGTCACTGGTTCGAACCCAGTATCGCCCACCCGGACCGAAGGCCCGGAAGACGAAAGTCTTCCGGGCCTTCGTCGTTCACCGCATCCGCCCCAGGGTGTCGCGCAGCCGGCGCGCGTCGCGCAGCCGCTGCTCGTACGTCGCCCCGACGGCCAGCAGCAGCAGACCGGCGAGGGCCGGCGGCAGCCAGCGGGGGAGTGCGCCGACCACCTGGACGACGTACGGCGCCAGCTCGTGCAACGCGACCAGGGCGAGGGCGGTGGAGCCGAGCACCAGCAGCGCCTGGAGCCGGTGCCGGGCGCCCGTGAGGGTCACCGCCAGGGCCGCCGCTCCCAGCAGCAACGGGCGCAGCCAGTGTCCGTCGCCCCAGGCCGCGAGCACGCTCGGCAGGAGGGTCGCGGCGAGACCGGGGCCGTACGCCGTCCAGGACGAGGCCCGGGGGTCGCGCCGCCGCCTCAGCACCCCGATCACCAGAGCCGGCACGGTCACGGGCAGCGTGTACGCCTCGGGCGTGGCCACGTCCGAGGCGCCGAGGCGGACCCAGGTGGCCAGCACGAGGAGCACGGCTGCCGCGTACCCGACCGGGCGCCGGTCGGCCCGTACGGCCGTGCCGGCGGCGATCACCCCGCACAGGGCCAGGACCAGCGCGAGCGTGGGCGCGTCGCCCGTCGCGAGCGCGATCGCGACCAGCGCCGCCGCGGCGCCCGACACCTCCAGGGGCAGGGCCGTGACGTGCCCGCGGACCCGGGCGGCGAGTACGGCGGCGAGCGCCGGTACGGCGAGGACCAGCAACGCGGCCCGGTGCGCCGGCAGCTCCAGCGAGGCGGCGCCGGCACCGCTCAGCCCGGTCGCCAGCGCGACGGCCGCGGGGGCGGAGGCGGCCGGGACGACGGGCCCGCCGCCGAGCGCGGCGGCCGTCGCGAAGAGCCCCAGCAGCACGCCGAGCACGGCGAAGGTCGGGAGCTGCGCGGCCAGCGACAGCAGCGAGACGGAGACCGCCGCCGCGAGGGCGCAGCCGAACGCGGTGAGCGCGAACGGCCCGCCGGTCGCGAGTCCCGCACCGGCGGCGGTGGGGCGTACCGCGAGGGCCAGGGGCGCGGCGGCCAGGAGCACGTAGAGGGCCAGGGCCACCGGGTGGCCGAGGTCGAGGGCCGCCGGGACGCTGTACGCCGCCGCCCAGGTCAGGGCGAGGGCGCCGCACGCCGCCGGGTCGCGCCAGGCGGGGCCCGGGGAGGTCCGGCGGCGCGCCGCCGCGAGGACGGCGGCCACGGTGAGCAGGACCACCGGGGCGGCGGAGGGCCAGGGCCAGGACGTCTGGGGGGACAGCGCCTCGCGGATACCGGCGGGGGCGCCCGACCAGACGTGCTCCGCCCAGCGGACGGGCCCCAGGACGGCGACCGCGACCGGCGGCAGCGCCCACAGCGCGCCCAGCGCCAGCACGGCGCCGGACGAACCGGCCGCACCCAGGACCATGGGGCGCGGCAGGCCCGGCCGTACGGCGGCCAGCATCGCCACGGCGCACAGCACGTACACGAGTACCGCCCACGCGCCCGGCACGAGGGGCCGAAGCACGCCGCCGACGGCGGCCAGTACGGCCAGGGCGGCGACGGCGGAGGCGGCGACCGCGTGCGGCGACCAGGTGGCGGCCGTGTCCGGTGCGGGGGCGTGGGTGCCGGGCACGGTGTCCGGTGCCACGCCGCCGCGCGGCGCCGGCGTCCGCCAGGCGGCGAACACCGCCAGGGCCGCGACGGCCAGCAGCAGTACGCCCGGACGCACCGCTTCGCCGAAGCCGCCCGCCGCCACCGACAGCGCGCCGGCGCTCAGCAGCGTCCCCGCTCCCGCCGGCCAGGCCAGGGCGCACGCCAGGGGACGGACCCCCCGGCCGCTGCCCCACAGCGCCACGGCCACGTCGAGCGCGGCCGTCGCCAGCAACGCCCAAGTGAGCGTGAGCGGACCGGCGTCGGCGGCCAGCGCCCAGAGCAGGAAGGGGAACTGAGCGGTGATCACCGCCGCGGGCAGCGGCAGGCGCAGTCGGCCCAGGCCCAGACCGTACGCCGCCCAGAGCACCGCCAGCGCCGCCGATCCGCCCGCGGCGTACGCCAGCGCGTCCGTGTCCGGCGCCGCAACGCGGTGCAGGGCGTACACGTCGAGCACCGTGAGCGCGAGGCCGAGCGCGGCCACCGACTCGGCCGTCGACACGAGCCCCCGGCGCAGCAGCACGGCGGGCGCCGCCAGCGCCAGCGCCGTGACGGCGGCCAGCACCGCCGAGCGGCCGCCGATGCCCAGGTGGCCCCAGCTGACCAGGGTGAAGGCGACGGCGGCGATCGTCAGCAGGACGCCGCCGAGCGTGAGCAGCACGTTCTGCGCGCCGCGCGGCGAGGCGTCCTTCGGCGCGGGCGGCGCGAAGGGGTGCGGGGGGCTCGGCGGGTACGGGGCGGCGACGGCGGCCTGCCGCATGACGCCGAGCAGCCAGGCCCGGCGAGCCAGCAGTTGGGCGCGACGGGCTTCGAGGTGTCCCAGTTCGCGGTCGAGGATCACCAGTTCCTCGGCGGGCGGTGGCGCGTTCTCCATGCCGACGAGTGTGGTGGCCGCCACACCCCGGGACATGGGTTCGCGTACTCAGATCGGTGCGTGAGTACGCGACGCGGGCAGACTGCGGGCATGAACTGGAGCCATTACCGCTTCCGCAGCGTGTGGGACCTGCCCGCCCCGCCCGGCGCGGTCTACACCGCCCTGGAACAGGTCGACGCGTACCCCCGCTGGTGGCCGCAGGTGCGGGCCGTCACCCGTCTCGACGAGAA
Source organism: Streptomyces chryseus (assembly GCF_014650755.1). Lineage (GTDB taxonomy): Bacteria > Actinomycetota > Actinomycetes > Streptomycetales > Streptomycetaceae > Streptomyces > Streptomyces chryseus. The sequence goes on from NZ_BMVO01000002.1 coordinate 290,644, forward strand.
CACCGGCGTCGTCCGCGTGCGTTCCTTCCTGCCGTACGAACTGGTCGTCGCCGTGCGGGAGAAGCGGCGCGCACCCGAAGCCGGCGTGCTGGAGGTGGCCATCAGCGGCGACATGGACGGCTGGGCCCGCTGGACGGTGCGGCCGCGCGGCGCGGACGGGACGCGCGCCGTGTACGAGCAGGAGGTCGAGGTCCGCAAGACACTGGTGCGCCGGCTCGCCGTACCCGGGCGTCCCCTTCTCATCGCCAACCACGCGCTGATGATGCGCGGCGGGCGGCGTGCGCTGGCGGCAGCCCTCGCGGTTTGAACCGAACCCGCGAGGGGTTGTATGGTTCAGTCCGTTCCCGGGCGATTAGCTCAGTGGGAGAGCGCTTCGTTCACACCGAAGAGGTCACTGGTTCGAAACCAGTATCGCCCACCCCGGGAAAGGCCGGTCCGTCCCAGACGGACCGGCTTTTTCGTGCCCCCGCACCGTGCGTGTTCCCCTGCGCCCGGCCGCTCAGGCCGCGGCCGCCGGGATCTCGGGGCGCAGCGGCCACGCCGGATTCACCGCCTCCTCCGACCCGTTGCGCGCGAACCACGCCTGCAGCCCGCGTGCCTGCGCCGCGTGCCACACCGCCTGGAGGGAGTGCAGCTCGGCGGGGGAGAGCCGTTCGAGACGCGTGGCGAAACGGCGGCCCAGCGCGCGTACGACCTCCAGCGAGGCCGTCGCGTCGGCGGCCGCGTCGTGCGCCCCGTCCAGTTCCACCTCGTACTGCGCGCACAGGTCGGTGAGCGTACGGCGGCCCTTGCGGTAGCGGTCCAGATGCTTGTCCAGTACGCGCGGGTCCAGCACGCACAGCGGGCGGCTCTCCAGATACCGCGAAAGCGACGAAGCGCGGTGGCGCCGCAGCTCACGGTCCAGCAGCGTCAGATCGAACGGTGCGTTCATCACGACCAGCGGCCGGCGGGCGATGCTCTGCTCGGTGAGGCACCTGGCTATCTCCTCCATGACGGGGGCGGGCCAGCGGCCGTTGCGCTGGAGGTGATCGTCCGTCAGGCCGTGGATCGCGGCCGCTTCGGCCGGCACCGGGATTCCCGGATTCACCAGCCAGCGCGTCACCCGCACCCGCCCGCCCGGCGCGTCCTGCACGACGAGCGCGGCGGAGACGATGCGGTCCTCCTCGACATCCACCCCCGTCGTCTCGGTGTCGAACGCGGCGAGGGGTCCTTCGTACCAGCACGTCATGTCGAACTCCTCTGACTCCTATGGCAGATGGCGTGCGTCCCCTGCCCGAACCGGTGATACCCGGGACGTTTGCCCGGTACGCCGTTTGCGGGGCAGGCGGAGCGGAGACAACACAGGTGACGGCACGGGCGGTTGACGGACCGTCGCGGGGAAAGATCGGCAACAGCCCGGAAGGCACCGTCAGCCATGGCGCTCACGCAGCCCGAACCGGGCGGGCTGCTGCCCGAGCGGATCGCACCGCTGCGCGGCGGACTCGCCACCACCGCCTGCATGGAGACTCTTCAGGTGGGCTATCTGCACGCGGTCGCGGCGGCCGCGGGATGCTCTCTCTCACAGCCGTTTCCGGACAACGGCATCGACTGGCACGTGAGCCACAGCGCTCCCGAGCACACGGTCGACGACGAAGTCACCATCAAGGTGCAGCTCAAGTGCACCTACCAGATCCCGCCGCACCCGGCCGGGGGCGCCTTCTCCTTCACGCTCGACAACGCGCACCTGGAGAAGCTCGCCCGCAGCCCGGTGTCGGTGCACAAGATCCTGGTCGTGATGCTCGTGCCGCGGACCCAGGAGGACTGGCTGCGCGCCGGCCACGACCGGCTCGACCTGCGGCACTGCTGCTACTGGACCAACCTGGCCGGACACCCGGTGACGGGCAGGCGCAGGACCACTGTGCGGATCCCGACCTCACGGATATTCGACGACCGTGCGCTCTGCGAGATCATGACCCGGGTCGGGGTGGGAGGGAGACCCTGATGCAGCACCGGCCGAACGACGAGCCCGTACGACCCCACCCGAGCCCGGAGCCCGACGGCGGCTTCGCCGCGGGGCCCGGCGTCTGGGACGCCTGCGCGGGGCCCGATCCCGCGCAGGTCGACCCCGCCGTGCTCGGCGTGCTCCTCGCCCGGCACGGCTGGCGGCGGCGCGGAGGAGCGGCGGGGCGCTACGCGCGCTGGACCGCGCCGGGGCCTTCCGGTGGCGCCACCAGCCTGCTCGTACCGGAGAGCAGGGCGTTTCCCGACAGCGACGACCTGCTCGGCGAGGCGCTGACCGCGCTCGCCCGCTGCGCCGCGCCCTCCGCCCGCGAGGTGCTGGTCTCGCTCGCCGTCCCGAGCGACGAGATCAGGTGGTGGCGCGACGTACCGGAAAGCCCGTCCGGAGCCGCCTCGTGGACGGCGCAGGAACAACTGCGCTCGGCCGCGCGCCGGATGCTGCTCGCGGCGGCGCTCGCCGCGCGGGGGCGCGCCGGGTACTACGGGGCGCGGCACCGGCGGCAGGCGCAGGCGTCGCTGGAGGGCGTGCTGGTGGGACCGGTGCCCGGCGGGCGGGCGCTCGCCGCGTTCGTACCGGTGGAGGCGGGACGCGCGGCGGTCGTACGGCTGCACCACGCCCTGCACGCCGCGCGCGAAGCCGTCGACTACCAGCGGGCGACGGGCGGCATGGACGCCTTCGACTCCGCTGTCGAGGCGGGGGTGAGCCGCGAGCTGACGGACGCGGTGATCGCGCTGGTGCACGGCTCGGAGGGCGCGCGGATCGGGCTGGAGTGGTCGCCGGGCGCCGGAGTGCCCGAGGGCTGCGCGGTGCGTCCCGAGGCGGTCGAGTTCTCGCCCGGCGACCTGCCGGCGCTGAGGGCGGCGGCCGCGCGCTACACCCTCGACGAGCCGTCCGTCGCGGTACGGATCACCGGCGCCGTCGTCCGGATGCGGCGCTCGGGGCCGCGCGGGGCCGGCACGGTGCGGCTGCGCGTCCTGGCGGGCGCGGAGGTGCCGCACGTACGGATGGTGCTCGACGAGGAGGCGTACCGGACAGCGGGCCACGCCCACCTGGTCGGGCTGCCGATCAGGGTCCACGGGCAGCTGGAGAGCCGGGGCGGTTTCCGGCGGCTCACCGGCGCGCGGAGTGTGGTGCCCGTGCAGGTGGACGACGCGGAGCGGGACCGGCTGATGAAGTCGCTCCACGAGAACCTGGACTTCTTCGAGGAGGCGTGCGGCGGGGATTAACCGTTTCGCGAGGAGGTCACCCGGCTCGGTACAGTTACTAGCCACGCGCGCAAGCACTTACGCGCGACCCCTCAGTCAGGAGAGACCGGTGTCAGACGTCCGTGTGTTCATCCAACGCGATTCCGAGCGGGAAGAGCGCGTGGTGACGACGGGCACTACGGCGGCCGAGCTCTTCCCCGGCGAGCGCACCGTCGTGGCCGCGCGCATCGCCGGCGAGCTGAAGGACCTGGCGTACGTCGTCGCGGACGGCGAGGAGATCGAGCCGGTCGAGATCTCGTCCGAGGACGGCCTGAACATCCTGCGCCACTCGACCGCGCACGTCATGGCGCAGGCCGTCCAGGAGCTGTTCCCCGAGGCGAAGCTCGGCATCGGTCCGCCGGTCAAGGACGGCTTCTACTACGACTTCGACGTCGAGAAGCCGTTCACCCCCGAGGATCTCAAGGCCGTCGAGAAGAAGATGCAGGAGATCCAGAAGCGCGGGCAGCGCTTCTCGCGCCGCGTCGTCACCGACGAGGCCGCGCGCGACGAGCTGGCGGACGAGCCGTACAAGCTGGAGCTCATCGGCATCAAGGGCTCCGCGTCGAGTGACGACGGCGCGGACGTCGAGGTGGGCGGCGGCGAGCTGACCATCTACGACAACCTGGACGCCAAGACCGGTGAGCTGTGCTGGAAGGACCTCTGCCGGGGTCCGCACCTGCCCACGACCCGCAACATCCCCGCGTTCAAGCTGATGCGCAACGCCGCCGCCTACTGGCGCGGCAGCGAGAAGAACCCGATGCTCCAGCGCATCTACGGCACCGCGTGGCCGTCGAAGGACGAGCTGAAGGCGCACCTGGAGTTCCTCGCCGAGGCCGAGAAGCGCGACCACCGCAAACTCGGCAGCGAGCTGGACCTCTTCTCGATCCCCGAGCAGATCGGCTCCGGCCTCGCGGTCTTCCACCCCAAGGGCGGCATCATCCGCCGTGTCATGGAGGACTACTCGCGCCGCCGGCACGAGGAGGAGGGGTACGAGTTCGTCTACACCCCGCACGCCACCAAGGGGAAGCTCTTCGAGACCTCGGGCCACCTGGACTGGTACGCCGACGGCATGTACCCGCCCATGCAGCTCGACGAGGGCACGGACTACTACCTCAAGCCCATGAACTGCCCGATGCACAACCTGATCTTCGACGCGCGGGGCCGGTCCTACCGTGAACTGCCGCTGCGCCTGTTCGAGTTCGGGACCGTGTACCGGTACGAGAAGTCCGGCGTCGTGCACGGCCTGACCCGCGCCCGCGGCTTCACCCAGGACGACGCGCACATCTACTGCACCAAGGAGCAGATGGCGGAGGAGCTCGACCGTACGCTCACCTTCGTCCTCGGCCTGCTGCGCGACTACGGCCTGACCGACTTCTACCTGGAGCTGTCCACCAAGGACCCGGAGAAGTTCGTCGGCTCGGACGAGATCTGGGAAGAGGCCACCGAGACCCTGCGCCAGGTCGCCGAGAAGCAGGGGCTTCCGCTGGTCCCGGACCCGGGCGGCGCTGCCTTCTACGGCCCGAAGATCTCCGTCCAGTGCAAGGACGCCATCGGCCGCACCTGGCAGATGTCGACCGTGCAGCTCGACTTCAACCTGCCGGAGCGCTTCAACCTGGAGTACACCGGCCCCGACGGCAGCAAGCAGCGCCCGGTGATGATCCACCGCGCCCTGTTCGGCTCGATCGAGCGTTTCTTCGCGGTGCTCCTGGAGCACTACGCGGGCGCGTTCCCGGCGTGGCTCGCCCCCGTGCAGGCGGTCGGCATCCCGATCGGCGACGCGCACATCCCGTACCTCCAGGAGTTCGCCGCCGACGCGAAGAAGAAGGGCTTGCGGGTCGAGGTCGACGCCTCCTCGGACCGCATGCAGAAGAAGATCAGGAACCAGCAGAAGCAGAAGGTCCCCTTCATGATCATCGTCGGTGACGAGGACATGAACGCGGGCACCGTCTCCTTCCGCTACCGCGACGGGTCGCAGGAGAACGGCATCCCCCGCGAGGAGGCGCTGGCGAAGATCGCCGACGTCGTGGAGCGCCGCGTCCAGGTGTGAGCGGCCCTCCCGTGTGAACGGTGAGAACAGGCCCCCGGCGGGGCAGTCAGCCCGCCGGGGGCCTGTTCTCGTCCTCCCGCGCGAACGTCTGGATCAGCCAGGCCGAGAAGGAGCCCGTCACCGCTCCCAGCAGCGCCATGCCGCCGCCCATCATGGCGACCGCGATGAGCCGGCCGGCCCAGGTCACCGGCGTCACATCCCCGTACCCCACCGTCGTCAGCGTCGAGCAGGTCCACCACAGGGCGTCTCCGAAGGTGCGGATCGACGCGCCGGGCGCGGCGTGCTCCTGGTGGTAGACGGACAGGGCGCCGGCGAACCCCAGCAGCACGGCCGTCAGGCCCGCGTACGTGATCACCCGGGCGTGCAGGCTCAGCCGGGGCCGGTCCCGCCTGCGCTGCACCGCCCCGTACACCCGCACCATGCGGACCGGGCGCAGCAGCGGAAGCACCAGCACGACGGTGTCCAGCCAGTGCGTGCGGACGAAGCCCAGCCTCCGGCCCGACAGCCGCCAGCGCACCGCGTAGTCGGCGACGAACAGCACCCACAGGGCCACGGTCACCGCCAGGCACGCGTCCCGCCAGGCCGGGGCAAGATCGTGGGCCAGCACGCGGACCGCGTAGGAGGCGAGGAAGAGGAGCGACGCGGCGAAGAGCGGAAGCTCGGTCCGCTCCTCCCACCGCCCCAGCGGACTGTCGTGATCGTCGTGCATCGCCCCAGCATGGCCGCCGGGTGGCCGGCCTCGCCCCGGCGACACGTTCGGCGGGTACCACGTCATATGCTGCACTCCATGACGATTGAGCCGGAGCAGCAGATCGGAGTGGGGACGCCGGACGCGTTCCAGCGCCTGTGGACGCCCCACCGGATGGCGTACATCCAGGGGGAGAACAAGCCGACCGGTCCGGGGGCCGAGGACGGCTGCCCGTTCTGCTCGATTCCGGCGAAGTCCGACGAGGACGGGCTCGTCATCGCGCGCGGCGAGCACGTGTACGCGGTGCTGAACCTCTACCCGTACAACGGCGGCCACCTGATGGTCGTCCCGTTCCGCCACGTCGCCGACTACACGGACCTCGACGAGGCCGAGACCGCCGAACTCGGTGCCTTCACCAAGCGCGCGATGACGGCGCTGCGCACAGCTTCCGGCGCGCAGGGGTTCAACATCGGGATGAACCAGGGCTCGGTCGCCGGGGCGGGCATCGCCGCCCACCTGCACCAGCACGTGGTGCCGCGCTGGGGCGGCGACACGAACTTCATGCCGGTCGTCGGGCACACCAAGGTCCTGCCGCAGCTGCTGGGGGACACCCGCACCATGCTGGCCGACGCCTGGCCCGAGGCGCTCTGAGCGGGCCGCCCCCCGGCGGAGCTACGCGTCGTACACGTCGGCCTTCCTCGGCGCCGCGTCCTGGACCAGGCCGCTGAGGACCAGGGACCGGTTGGTGAAGCGGTCGGTGTCCACGCCGTGGTCGTCGAGCACGCGGATCGCCGCCGCGTGCACCACGCGCAGTACGGGCGTGGCCGCGCGCATCGCGTCGTCGGCCATGAAGCGGTGCCGCCAGGGCTTCTCGGCCCAGGCGTGCCGCAGGCCGAAGGGCTCGGGGAGCACGATCTTGCCGCCGAAGTAGTCGAGGACCGGCGGGAACCAGGTGAACGGGGCGCGGACCGCCAGCCTGACCACCTCGTTGGCGTCGACGAGCGGCAGGTTCTTGTCGACCGTCTCCCAGAACTTGACCGCCTTGCTGACCGTCACCGTCTTGGCCGCGGGCTTCGTGGTGAAGAGCGAGTGGACCGGACCCAGCGCGTGGCCGGTGACCTCGATGCGCAGCGTCTCGTGCAGCACGGTGACCGTGATCAGCATGGTGATGACGAGTTGGCCGTCCCACAGGGTGAACTGCACGCCCAGGTAGTGGCGGTTCCCGGCGCCGAACTGCTGCTCGTTGCAGATCCGCTGTATCTCGTGGCCCTTGATCTGGAACGCGTCGACGTCCTGGCCGTCGGGCCTGGCCACCTCGCCCGCGTTCTCGCCGATCGGGGCGACGATCCAGTGCCGTACGGACGGCTTGGGGAAGCCGCCGGTGTGCAGCGGGCCGCGCTCCAGCATGCGCAGCTGGTCGTGGATGGCGCGGATGACGTCCCAGCTGCGGAAGCCGTGGATCTCCTTGCCGGCCTCGCGGGGAACGAGTTCCTCGGCGAGCTGCCAGCTGCCCCAGCGGGTGCCCATGCCCAGTATCCCCTTGGGGCCCGCGTAGAAGACCGAATTGCTGTACTGCTCGGCGGTGAGCTTCGCGAGCGACTGGCGCAGCTGCTCGGCGGCGGACTCGTTGGGGTCGCGGGGCACGGCTTCGGGGATCTTCGCGCCCACCCCGCCGCCCCCCAGCAGACTCTCCCAGCGGGCCCGCATGTCCTTGGCCGTGGACTCGCTGATCCGCTTGGCCAGCACCCAGCCGACGACGGGGGCGACGAGCATCGCCCGCAGATAGATCGCCAGGACTCCGTCGAGGGGCAGCTTGACGAGGAGGATCAGCAGCAGGCCGCCCACGGCGACCAGGGCGGCGGTGCCGAACGCGCCGGCCCGCTTGCCCTGGGCGCCGGCGATCGTGCGGCGCAACTGGAAGACGGCGAGCCAGATGAGCAGGCCGGGCAGGAAGAGCAGACCGAAGAGCGCCATGACGGCGGTGAGCCTGGCGTCCCGCTCCTTGCGGATGCGGGTGGCGGCGAGGCAGTGCTCGACGACGGTCTGCGGCTCGGTGCCGAAGGACTGGATGAGCGCCTTGCGGGCCCCGCCGAGCATGCGCACCTGGACGGCGCGCGAGAAGGCCTCGCCCAGATTCGGTTCGAGGAGGGAGAGCTTGCCCTTCTTCACCTCGGACTTGTGCCATTCGCTGTTGGCCTTGATGATCTCGGTCACCGGGCTGTCGCGGTACGCCGCCGAGGCCAGGGCCTGCGTCGCGGCCGTCTGGCCCGCGGCGCCCTGGAGCGGGACCTGCGCCCCCGGTGAGAAGTCGAACCCGTCATCCGCCACTGCTGCCCCCATCGCCGCACGCAACCGCTCCTGCGGCCTTTGCCCAACTGCCCTGCCCCGCACACCTTCCGGGCCGGGGCGCCCCGGAGCACACCAGCGTATCCGGCGCGGCCGGGGACGGCCCCGGGGATGACCCTGCCCGTCATGGGACAGTGAAATGCCGCCCGCCGCAATCGAATTGGGCGGGCGGCCTGCCAACTATGATCCGTTTTCGGCCTGTTCGCGGATCTTGCCGGAAAGCTGCGGCGGCATCGGTTCGTGGCGTGCGTACGAGCGGCTGAACCCCCCGGTGCCGTGCGAGACCGACCGCAGGTCCACGGCGTACCGCCCGATCTCGATCTCCGGGACCTCCGCGCGCACGAGCGTGCGCCCCTGCCCCGCCTGCTCGGTCCCGACCACGCGCCCCCGCCGTCCCGACAGGTCGCTCATCACCGGCCCCACGTACGGGTCCGGCACCAGCACCACCACCTCGGCGACCGGCTCCAGGAGATGGATCCTGGCCTCGGCCGCCGCCTCGCGCAGCGCCAGAGCGCCCGCCGTCTGGAACGCCGCGTCGGAGGAGTCGACCGAGTGCGACTTCCCGTCGGTCAGCGTGACCCGCACGTCCACCAGCGGGTGTCCGGCGGCGACGCCCCGCGCCGCCTGGGCGCGTACCCCCTTCTCGACGGACGGGATGAACTGGCGCGGCACCGCCCCTCCCACGACCTTGTCGACGAACTCGATACCGCTCCCCGGCGGCAGCGGCTCCACCTCGATCTCGCAGATCGCGTACTGGCCGTGGCCGCCGGACTGCTTGACGTGCCGCCCGCGCCCGAACGCCTTGGCCCCGAACGTCTCGCGCAGCGACACCTTGTGCGGTACGACGTCCACCCGCACCCCGTACCGGCTGCGCAGCCGCTCCAGCGCCACGTCGCGGTGGGCCTCGCCCAGGCACCACAGGACGAGCTGCCGGGTTTCCTGGTTCTGCTCCAGGCGCATCGTCGGGTCCTCGGCGACCAGCCGGGCGAGCCCCTGGGAGAGCTTGTCCTCGTCCGCCTTGCTGTGCGCCTCGATGGCGAGGGGCAGCAGCGGGTCGGGCATGGTCCACGGTTCCATCAGCAGCGGGTCGTCCTTCGAGGACAGGGTGTCCCCGGTCTCGGCCCGCATGAGCTTCCCGACGGTGGCGATGTCGCCCGCGATGCAGCGGTTCAAGGTGCGCTGCTGCTTGCCGAAGGGTGAGGAGAGGGCGCCGATCCGCTCGTCCGCCTCGTGGAGGTCCTGGCCCTCGTGGTCCCGGTCCGTCAGGCCGTGTCCCGACACGTGCACCGTCTCGTCGGGCCGCAGGGTGCCGGAGAACACCCGGACCAGGCTGACCCGCCCGACGTACGGGTCGGACGCCGTCCGGACCACCTCGGCGGCCAGCGGCCCGTCGGGGTCGCAGGTGACCGGCGGGCGCGGCCGGCCGTCCGGTGTGGTGACGGCGGGCGCCTCGTGCTCGGCCGGGGTCGGGAAGCCGCCCGTGATCAGCTCCAGCAGCTCGACCGTGCCGATGCCCTCGCGGTTCCCGTCGGTCGGCGGGGCGGCGGCGAGCACCGGATGGAAGGTGCCCCGCGCCACGGCCCGTTCCAGATCGTCGACGAGCGTCTTGCAGTCGATCTCCTCGCCCGCGAGGTACCGGTCCATGAGGGTCTCGTCCTCGCTCTCGGCGATGATGCCCTCGATCAGCCGGCTGCGGGCCGCCTCGATCCGCGGCACCTGCTCGCCGTCCGGCGGCGACTCCTGGCGCGCGCCGGACGAGTAGTCGAAGACCCGCTGCGACAGCAGGCCGACGAGCCCTTCGACGGGGGCGTGGCCGTCCGCTCCCTGGGGTCCGTACAGCGGCAGGTACAGCGGCAGTACGGCGTCGGGGTCGTCGCCGCCGAACGTCCGCGCGCACACTCGGGTCATCTCGTCGAAGTCGGACCTGGCCGCTTCGAGGTGCGTGAAGACGATCGCCCGCGGCATGCCTACCGCCGCGCACTCGTCCCACAGCATCCGGGTCGAGCCGTCCACGCCGTCCGAGGCCGAGACGACGAAGAGGGCGGCGTCCGCCGCCCGCAGACCGGCCCGCAGTTCCCCGACGAAGTCGGCGTATCCGGGGGTGTCGATGAGGTTGATCTTCACGCCGCCCCATTCGACGGGGACCAGCGACAGCTGCACCGAGCGCTGCTGGCGGTGCTCGATCTCGTCGTAGTCGGAGACGGTCGCGCCGTCCTCGACGCGGCCCGCCCTGTTGACCGCTCCCGTCGCCAGCGCGAGAGCCTCGGTCAGGGTCGTCTTGCCCGATCCGCTGTGGCCGACCAGCACGACGTTGCGTATCGACGAGGGCCGGTCGGCCGTCGCCGCCCTGCCGGCGGCTCCGGGGTGGGTGTGCGTCTTTCCGCCCATGATCCTGCCTCCCAGTTCGAGCACGGTGAGGAGAGGGGGCGCGGACATGTGGGAGCCGCAGTGACGAGGCGACACCAGTGACGCCCGCGGTCATTCGAGCTTTCCACTCCGGCCACGGCGCGTCCATACGTAGTACGCGACCGGCAGGCGCCAGGAGCCCCCGTGGCGGCCCGGCGATGCCCCGGCACTGCCGGAGGCGGGTCGTCGCTACGATGGGCCAGCCGGTGGCCACAGGGGCCGCACGGCGCACCGACCCTCGGGAAGGCCATGCTGAACAAGTACGCGCGTGCATTCTTTACGCGTGTCCTCACACCGTTCGCCGCGTTCTTGCTCCGCCGAGGGGTGAGCCCCGACGCGGTGACGCTCATCGGTACGGCCGGAGTGATGGCGGGTGCGCTGGTCTTCTTCCCCCGGGGAGAGTTCTTCTGGGGCACGATCGTCATCACGCTGTTCGTCTTCTCCGACCTCGTCGACGGCAACATGGCGCGCCAGGCCGGGGTGTCGAGCCGCTGGGGCGCCTTCCTGGACTCGACCCTCGACCGGGTCGCGGACTCGGCCGTCTTCGGCGGGATCGCGCTCTGGTACGCGGGCCGCGGCGACGACAACGTGCTGTGCGCGGTCGCGATCTTCTGCCTCGCCAGCGGCCAGGTCGTCTCGTACACGAAGGCCCGCGGCGAGTCGATCGGACTGCCGGTGGCGGTCAACGGCCTCGTGGAGCGGGCCGAGCGGCTCGTCATCACGCTCGTCGCCGCGGGACTGGCCGGACTGCACGGCTTCGGCGTGCCCCACATCGACGTCCTGCTGCCCGTCGCGCTGTGGGTCGTGGCGGTCGGCAGCCTCGTCACGCTCGGGCAGCGTGTCGTGACCGTACGCAAGGAGGCGGGCGAGGCGGACGCCGCCGCGCCGGGGAGTGAGGCCACGTCGTGAGCGGCGCCAGGGAACGGCTGACGGACGGCCTGTACGGCCTCGGGTGGGCCACCGTCAAGAAACTGCCCGAACCGGTGTCCGTAGCCCTCGGGCGCGGGATCGCGGACACCGTATGGAAGCGGCGCGGGACCGCCGTGCTGCGCCTGGAGTCCAACCTCGCCCGCGTCGTCCCGGACGCCGGCCCCGAGCGCCTGGCCGAGCTGTCCCGGGCCGGCATGCGCTCGTACATGCGCTACTGGATGGAGTCCTTCCGGCTGCCCGCCTGGAGCAAGGAGCGCGTCAGCGACGGCGTGGAGGTCCAGGAGGTGCACCGCGTGACGGACGCCCTGGACGCCGGGCGGGGCGTCGTCCTCGCGTTGCCGCACCTGGCCAACTGGGACCTCGCGGGCGCCTGGGTCACCACCGCGCTCGGCGTCCCGTTCACCACCGTCGCCGAGCGGCTCAAGCCCGAGACGCTGTACGACCGGTTCGTCGCGTACCGCGAGAGCCTCGGGATGGAGGTCCTGCCGCACGAGGGCGGCAGCGCCTTCGGGACCCTGGCGCGGCGGCTGCGCGCCGGCGGCCTGGTCTGCCTGGTCGCCGACCGCGACCTGTCGGCCTCGGGCACCGAGGTGAAGTTCTTCGGCGACACGGCGCGGATGCCCGGCGGGCCCGCGCTGCTGGCGCAGCAGACCGGGGCGGTGCTGCTGCCGGCGACCCTCTGGTACGACGACTCGCCGGTCATGCGGGCGCGGGTCCACCCGCCCGTCGAGGTACCGGAGACGGGCACGCGTGCCGAGAAGACGTCCGTCATGACGCAGGCGCTCGCGGACGCCTTCGCCACCGGCATCGCCGAGCACCCCGAGGACTGGCACATGCTGCAACGGCTGTGGCTCGACGACCTCGAGCCGCGTCAGGAGACTTCGTGAAGATCGGCATTGTCTGTCCGTACTCGTGGGACGTTCCGGGCGGCGTCCAGTTCCACATCCGGGACCTCGCCGAGCACCTCATCGGGCTCGGGCACGAGGTCTCCGTCCTGGCGCCGGCCGACGACGAGACACCGCTGCCGCCGTACGTCGTCTCGGCCGGCCGGGCCGTCCCGGTGCCGTACAACGGCTCGGTCGCCCGCCTGAACTTCGGGTTCCTCTCCGCCGCGCGGGTACGGCGCTGGCTGCACGACGGCACCTTCGACGTCATCCACATCCACGAGCCGACCTCGCCCTCGCTCGGGCTGCTCGCCTGCTGGGCCGCGCAGGGGCCGATCGTCGCCACCTTCCACACCTCCAACCCCAAGTCGCGCGCGATGATCGCGGCGTACCCGATCCTCCAGCCGGCGCTGGAGAAGATCAGTGCCCGTATCGCCGTCAGCGAGTACGCGCGCCGCACCCTGGTGGAGCACCTGGGCGGGGACGCGGTCGTCATCCCCAACGGCGTCGACGTCGACTTCTTCGCGAAGGCCGAGCCGAAGGCGCGGTGGCAGGGGCGGACGATCGGCTTCATCGGCCGCATCGACGAATCCCGCAAGGGCCTGCCCGTCCTGATGCGCGCCCTGCCGAAGATCCTGGCCGAGTGCCCCGACGCGCGGCTGCTGGTGGCGGGGCGCGGGGACGAGGAGGAGGCGGTCGCCTCGCTGCCGAAGGAGATGCGCGAGCGCGTCGAGTTCCTCGGCATGGTCAGCGACGAGGACAAGGCGCGGCTGCTGCGCAGTGTCGATCTGTACGTCGCCCCGAACACCGGCGGCGAGAGCTTCGGCATCATCCTCGTCGAGGCGATGTCGGCGGGCGCCGCCGTTCTGGCGAGCGACCTCGACGCGTTCGCGCAGGTGCTCGACCAGGGGGCCGCGGGCGAGCTCTTCGCCAACGAGGACGCCGACGCGCTGGCCTCCGCCGCGGTGCGGCTGCTCGGGGACCCGGAGCGGCTGGCGGAGCTGCGGCTGAACGGCTCGGCGCACGTACGGCGCTTCGACTGGTCGACGGTGGCCGCCGACATCCTGTCGGTGTACGAGACGGTGACGGACGGCGCGGCGTCGGTGGACACCGACGAACGCTCCGGGCTGCGGGCCCGGTTCGGGCTGGCCCGGGACTGATCCGGGCTGCGGGCCCGGTTCGGGCTGCCCCGGGACTGATCCGGGCCGGGCGCCGGTGGGCGGCCGGGGCCCCGCCGGGCCCGGGTAACGTAGCCGCCCGTGACCGCAACCCTCATCTGGATCGTCGTAGCCCTCTTCGCGATCGGGCTGTACCTCAGCTGGACCGCCGGCCGGCTGGACCGCCTGCACGCCCGTATCGACGCCTCCCGTGCCGCGCTCGACGCCCAGCTGCTGCGCCGCGCCTCGGTCACCCAGGAGCTGGCCACCTCCGGGGTGCTCGACCCCGCCGCCTCGATCCTCCTCTACCAGGCCGCGCACGCCGCCCGGCAGGCCGAGGAGGACCACCGGGAGGTGGCGGAGAGCGAGCTCAGCCAGGCGCTGCGGGCGGTGTTCGGGGAGACGGCGCAGGTCGAGGCGGTCAAGGAGGCTCCCGGCGGTGAGGACGCGGCCGGGGAACTGGCGGCGGCCGTGCGCCGGGTGCCGATGGCCCGGCGCTTCCACAACGACTCCGTACGCGCCGCACGGGCGCTGCGCCGCCACCGCACGGTGCGCTGGTTCCGGCTGGCGGGCCACGCGCCGTTCCCGCTGGCCTTCGAAATGGACGACGAGCCCCCGGTGGCGCTGGCCGACCGCCCCGGCAGCTGACAAAACGATCCACCGGCTGCACATTGGCCCTTGCGGTGGACTGGTCGGGCGATGTTCTCTCAGAGACAGCAAGAACCTTCTTTCTCCGAGTGAGGTCCATCCGTGTCCAGCACCAGCAACTTCCAGGCCCCGGAGACCGGCACCGCACGCGTGAAGCGCGGCATGGCCGAGCAGCTCAAGGGCGGCGTGATCATGGACGTCGTCAACGCCGAGCAGGCGAAGATCGCCGAGGACGCGGGCGCCGTGGCCGTCATGGCGCTGGAGCGCGTGCCCGCCGACATCCGCAAGGACGGCGGCGTGGCCCGGATGTCCGACCCCAACATGATCGAAGAGATCATCGAGGCCGTCTCGATCCCGGTCATGGCCAAGTCCCGCATCGGCCACTTCGTCGAGGCCCAGGTCCTGCAGTCCCTCGGTGTCGACTACATCGACGAGTCCGAGGTGCTGACCCCGGCCGACGAGGTCAACCACTCCGACAAGTGGGCCTTCACGACCCCCTTCGTCTGCGGCGCCACCAACCTGGGCGAGGCGCTGCGCCGCATCGCCGAGGGCGCGGCCATGATCCGCTCGAAGGGCGAGGCCGGCACCGGCAACGTCGTCGAGGCCGTCCGCCACCTGCGCCAGATCAAGAACGAGATCGCCAAGCTGCGCGGCTTCGACAACAACGAGCTGTACGCCGCCGCCAAGGAGCTCCGCGCCCCGTACGAGATCGTCAAGGAGGTCGCCGAGCTCGGCAAGCTCCCCGTGGTGCTGTTCTCCGCCGGTGGCGTCGCCACCCCCGCCGACGCCGCGCTGATGCGCCAGCTCGGCGCCGAGGGCGTCTTCGTCGGCTCCGGCATCTTCAAGTCCGGCGACCCGGCCGCCCGCGCCGCCGCGATCGTGAAGGCCACCACCTTCTACGACGACCCGAAGATCATCGCGGACGCGTCCCGCAATCTCGGCGAGGCCATGGTCGGCATCAACTGCGACACCCTCCCCGAGTCCGAGCGCTACGCCAACCGCGGCTGGTAGTCACGGTGATGAGCAACCCCGTGATCGGAGTCCTGGCTCTCCAGGGCGACGTACGGGAGCACCTGGTCGCCCTGGCCGTGGCGGACGCCACGGCCAGGCCGGTCCGGCGCCCCGAGGAGCTCGCCGAGATCGACGGCCTGGTCATCCCCGGTGGCGAGTCCACCACGATGTCCAAGCTGGCCGTGCTCTTCGGCATGCAGGAGCCGCTGCGCGAGCGCATCAAGGACGGCCTGCCGGTCTACGGCACCTGCGCCGGCCTGATCATGCTCGCCGACAAGATCCTCGACCCGCGCTCGGGCCAGGAGACGTTCGGCGGCATCGACATGATCGTGCGCCGCAACGCCTTCGGGCGGCAGAACGAGTCGTTCGAGGCCCACGTCGAGATCGCCGGCATCGAGGACGGCCCCGTGGAGGGCGTCTTCATCCGCGCCCCGTGGGTGGAGTCGGTCGGCGCCCGGACCGAGGTGCTCGCGGAGCACGACGGCCACATCGTCGCCGTCCGCCAGGGCAACGCCCTCGCCACGTCGTTCCACCCCGAACTGACGGGCGACCACCGGGTGCACCGGCTCTTCACCGAGATGGTGCGCGCCGTACGCTGACGGGATCCCGGTAGGATCTCTGCCGAACGCAGCAGTATTTGGTGACGCGAAGGAGACAGGCGGATGTCCGGCCACTCTAAATGGGCTACGACGAAGCACAAGAAGGCCGTGATCGATGCCAAGCGCGGCAAGCTCTTCGCGAAGCTGATCAAGAACATCGAGGTCGCGGCGCGCACCGGCGGCGCCGACATCGACGGCAACCCGACTCTCTTCGACGCCATCCAGAAGGCGAAGAAGAGTTCCGTCCCCAACAAGAACATCGACTCCGCGGTCAAGCGCGGTGGCGGGCTCGAGGCGGGCGGCGTCGACTACGAGACCATCATGTACGAGGGTTACGGCCCCAACGGCGTCGCGGTGCTCATCGAGTGCCTCACCGACAACCGCAACCGCGCCGCCTCCGACGTGCGGGTCGCCATGACCCGCAACGGCGGCTCGATGGCCGACCCCGGCTCCGTCTCGTACCTCTTCAACCGCAAGGGCGTCGTGGTCGTCCCCAAGGGCGAGCTGTCCGAGGACGACGTGCTCGGCGCGGTCCTCGACGCGGGCGCCGAGGAGGTCAACGACCTCGGTGAGTCCTTCGAGGTGCTGAGCGAGGCCACCGACCTGGTCGCGGTCCGCACCGCGCTCCAGGACGCCGGCATCGACTACGACTCGGCGGACGCCAACTTCGTCCCGACCATGCAGGTCGAGCTCGACGAGGAGGGCGCGCGGAAAATCTTCAAGCTGATCGACGCGCTGGAGGACAGCGACGACGTGCAGAACGTCTTCGCCAACTTCGACGTGTCCGACGAGGTCATGGAGAAGGTCGACGCCTGACGCTCTTGTCAGTGGCGCGAAACAGCGGCGGGCCGACGGGACACACCCGTCGGCCCGCCGCTTTGTCACTGGTAGCCGATAGCCTGCACAAACAGGTGATCGAAGGGGAGGGCATCGTGCGCGTACTGGGCGTGGACCCGGGGCTGACCCGGTGCGGCGTCGGCGTCGTCGAGGGCGTCGCGGGCCGTCCCCTGAAGATGCTCGGCGTCGGAGTCGTACGGACGTCGGCGGACGCGGAGCTGGGGGACCGGCTGGTCGCCATCGAGCGCGGCATAGAGGCGTGGCTCGACGAGCACCGGCCCGAATGCGTCGCGGTGGAGCGGGTGTTCAGCCAGCACAACGTCCGTACGGTGATGGGCACCGCCCAGGCCAGCGCGGTCGCGATGCTCTGCGCCGCGCGCCGCGGGCTGCCCGTCGCCCTGCACACGCCCAGCGAGGTCAAGGCGGCCGTCACCGGCAACGGCCGGGCCGAGAAGGACCAGGTAGGGGCCATGGTGACCCGTCTGCTGCGGCTCGACGCCCCGCCGAAACCGGCCGATGCCGCCGACGCCCTCGCGCTCGCCATCTGCCACATCTGGCGCGCCCCCGCGGTCAACCGCCTCCAGCAGGCGCACGCCGCGGCCCGCGCGCCCCGCATCCCCGTACGGAAGGTCACGCGATGATCGCGTTCGTCAGCGGCCCGGTCGCCGCACTCGCTCCCACCACGGCGGTCATCGAGGTCGGCGGCATCGGCATGGCCGTGCAGTGCGCGCCGAACACGCTGTCCACCCTCCGCGTCGGCCAGGACGCGAAGCTCGCGACCTCGCTGGTCGTACGGGAGGACTCGCTGACCCTCTACGGCTTCGCCGACGACGACGAGCGCCAGGTCTTCGAGCTGCTCCAGACCGCCAGCGGCGTCGGCCCCCGGCTCGCCCAGGCCATGCTCGCCGTGCACTCGCCCGACGCGCTGCGCCTGGCCGTCTCGACGGGCGACGAGAAGGCGCTCACCGCCGTGCCCGGCATCGGCAAGAAGGGCGCCCAGAAGCTCCTGCTGGAACTCAAGGACCGGCTCGGAGAGCCGCTCGGCACCGGCCGCCACGTCGGCGCCCAGCGCGCCGCGTCGGGCCCCGCGCCCTGGGGCGAGCAGCTCCAGGCCGCGCTCATCGGCCTCGGCTACGCGACGCGGGAGGCCGAGGAGGCGGTCGCGGCGGTCGCCCCGCAGGCCGAGGCGGCCCTCGCGGAAGGCAACCGGCCGCCCGTGCCGCAGCTGCTGCGCGCCGCGCTCCAGACCCTCAACCGCGCCCGCTGACTCCGGCCGGCCGGCTCCGACCGCTCACTTCCGATGCGAGAGACCCGTACATGAACTGGGACGACAACGGACCCGACATCGACCAGAGACTGGTCGACTCCGGCCCCGACGGCGAGGACCAGGCCGTCGAGGCCGCGCTGCGCCCCAAGGACCTCGACGAGTTCGTCGGCCAGGAGAAGGTCCGCGAGCAGCTCGACCTGGTCCTGAAGGCGGCCCGCGCCCGCGGCGCCACCGCCGACCACGTGCTGCTGTCGGGCGCCCCCGGCCTGGGCAAGACCACCCTCTCGATGATCATCGCGGCCGAGATGAACGCCCCGATCCGCATCACCTCGGGCCCCGCCATCCAGCACGCCGGTGACCTCGCCGCGATCCTCTCCTCCCTCCAGGAGGGCGAGGTCCTCTTCCTCGACGAGATCCACCGGATGTCCCGCCCCGCCGAAGAGATGCTCTACATGGCCATGGAGGACTTCCGCGTCGACGTGATCGTCGGCAAGGGCCCCGGCGCCACCGCCATCCCGCTGGAGCTGCCGCCGTTCACCCTGGTCGGAGCCACCACGAGGGCCGGCCTGCTGCCGCCCCCGCTGCGCGACCGGTTCGGCTTCACCGGGCACATGGAGTTCTACGAACCGGCGGAGCTGGAGCGCGTCCTTCACCGCTCCGCGCGGCTGCTCGACGTGGAGATCGACACGGACGGCGCCGCCGAGATCGCCGGCCGCTCCCGCGGCACGCCGCGCATCGCCAACCGGCTGCTGCGCCGCGTCCGTGACTACGCCCAGGTCAAGGCCGACGGGATCATCGACCGGGACATCGCCGCCGCGGCCCTGAAGGTGTACGAGGTGGACGCCCGCGGCCTCGACCGCCTCGACCGGGCCGTCCTCAAAGCCCTGCTCAAGCTGTTCGGCGGCGGCCCCGTGGGGCTGTCCACGCTGGCCGTGGCCGTGGGGGAGGAGCGCGAGACGGTCGAGGAAGTGGCCGAACCCTTCCTCGTACGGGAAGGGCTGCTGGCCCGTACGCCGAGGGGCCGGGTGGCCACGCCCGCGGCCTGGGCGCACCTGGGGCTCGTACCGCCGCAGCAGGGTAACGGAAGAATCGGACAACAGGGTCTCTTTGGGACGTGATGGACCTGACGGCGCGGAGGGTCGCCCTGTCAGGAACCCCGGTGCCATGCTGGGCGTTGTTCCATTGATGCGGACTCGCTTAGACTCCGCCGATGCCGCCCTTCCAGGGCCGGCGTGCCCACCCCCGTAGATCAGGCCGCTCCCCGGCGCGGTCGTGCGAAGGAATTTCCGTCCCGTGAATATCGTGACCCTCCTCCCCTTCATCGTGCTCATCGGGGCCATGTTCCTGATGACCCGGTCCGCCAAGAAGAAGCAGCAGGCGGCTGCGCAGATGCGCAACGAAATGCAGCCCGGCACCGGCGTCCGGACGATCGGGGGCATGTACGCCACCGTCAAGGAAGTTCACGACGACACGATCCTCCTCGAGGTCGCGCCGGGCGTGCACGCCGTCTACGCGAAGAACGCCGTCGGCGCCGTCCTCGAGGACGAGGAGTACAACCGCATCGTCCACGGCGACGGTGACCTCAAGATCGACGCTCCGGTTGTGCCGGACGACGCCTCTTCGCTGACCGAGTCCGCGGACTCCGGCGACGTCGCGCGCATCGACCTGGGCAAGAAGGACGAGGCGGGCGAGGCGGACAAGGCGCACGACGCGGCCGACGTGGCCGCCGACGAGCCGAAGGACAAGAAGACCGACGGCGAGAGCGACGCGAAGTAGTCACGTACGGGGACCGGGGCGCGCCCACCGGCGTGCCCCGGTTTCCGGACCGTGTCGACTTCCGCGGGGCTGGGCCCCACATACTTCGTGGCCGCCTTGGCGCTCACCCGGCGCGGGGGCGGTTGGACAGGGAGAAACGAGAAGGTGGCAGCACCGAAGAAGGGCCGCAGGCCCGCGGGGGCTCCGGGCAGGCCAGGTCGAGCCCTGGCTCTGATCCTGATCGCCATGGTCGCGCTCACCAGCGGCATGTTCGCGACCGGTGAGCTCACACCGCGCCTGGGCATCGACCTTGCCGGCGGCACGAGCATCACGCTCAAGGCCAAGCCCGAGCCCGGCAAGCCGAACTCGATCAACAAGACCAACATGGACACCGCGGTCGGCATCATCGACCGCCGCGTCAACGGTCTTGGTGTTTCCGAGGCCGAGGTTCAGACCCAGGGCAACGACAACATCATTGTCAACATCCCCCGGGGCACGAACGAGAAGCAGGCCCGGGAGCAGGTCGGCACGACCGCCCAGCTCTACTTCCGGCCCGTGGTGACGTACACCGCCGGTACGCCGACGCCGGACGCCACTCCCTCCCCGAAGCCCTCGGCGGGCGGCAAGGACGGCAAGGACGGCAAGTCCACGCCGACCGCCACCGCCACCACGCAGGGCCGCGCCGTGACGGACGGGCTCAAGAAGGACGCGACGCCGACGCCCACGGGCAGCGCGTCGAAGAGCCCGGAGAAGAGCGGCGAGCCGTCGGCCACCCCGCCGGCCGACCCCGCGACCGCCGCGCTCGAGAAGAAGTTCACGGCGCTGGACTGCGAGAAGACCGACCGGGTCCAGGTCAACGTGGGCGTCAAGCCCGAGGACCCGATGGTCGCCTGCGGCAAGAACAACGGGGGCCAGTGGGAGAAGTACATCCTGGGCCCGGCCGAGGTCAACGGCAAGGACGTCGACGACGCCAGCGCCACCCTCGACACCCAGCGCGGCGGCGGCTGGAAGGTGAACATGGAGTTCACCGACGCGGGCTCCAAGAAGTTCCAGAAGATCACCGGCAAGCTCTCGCAGCAGCAGCCCCCGCAGAACCAGTTCGCGATCGTCCTCGACGGCGAGGTCGTCTCGGCCCCGTCGGTCAACGAGACGCTGAGCGCCAACGCCGAGATCTCCGGCAGCTTCACCCAGGAGTCGGCCCAGGACCTGGCCAACATCCTGTCGTACGGCGCGCTTCCGCTCACCTTCAGCACGGAGACCGTCACCACCGTGACGGCCGCGCTCGGCGGCGAGCAACTGCAGGCCGGCCTGATCGCCGGCGCCATCGGTCTCGCGCTGGTCGTCGTCTACCTGCTGGCGTACTACCGCGGCCTGGCGTTCGTGGCGATCGTGAGCCTCGTCGTCTCCGCGATCCTGACGTACACGATCATGACGCTGCTCGGCCCGGCCATCGGCTTCGCCCTGAACCTCCCCGCGGTGTGTGGTGCGATCGTTGCCATCGGCATCACCGCGGACTCGTTCATCGTGTACTTCGAACGCATCCGTGACGAGATCCGCGACGGCCGCACGCTCAAGCCCGCCGTGGAGCGCGCCTGGCCGCGTGCCCGCCGCACGATCCTGGTCTCCGACTTCGTGTCGTTCCTCGCCGCCGCGGTGCTGTTCGCCGTGACCGTCGGCAAGGTGCAGGGCTTCGCGTTCACGCTCGGCCTCACCACCCTGCTCGACGTGGTCGTGGTGTTCCTCTTCACCAAGCCGCTGATGACGCTGCTGGCGCGCACGAAGTTCTTCGGCCAGGGCCACACGTGGTCCGGCCTGGACCCGAAGCGGCTCGGCGTACAGCCTCCCCTGCGCCGTACCCGTCGCGTCTCCGCCCCCATCGACCCGAAGGAGGCCTGAGATGTCCCGACTCGGAAGCCTCGGCGCCCGCCTCTACAACGGTGAGGTCGGTTACGACTTCGTCGGCAAGCGGAAGATCTGGTACGGCCTCTCGATCCTGATCACCATCACGGCCATCGTCGGCCTGGCGGTGCGCGGCCTGGTCATGGGCATCGAGTTCGAGGGCGGCGCCGTCTTCACGACGTCCAAGACCGGCGTCTCCGTCGCCCAGGTCCAGGAGGACGCCGAGAAGGCCTCCGGGCACGAGGCGATCGTCCAGGAGCTCGGCAACGGCGGCATGCGGATCCAGATCAGCGGTCTGGACACCGACACCGCCACCCCGGTCAAGGACGAGCTCGCCAAGGACCTCGGGATCTCGGCGGAGGACATCACCTCCGAGTTGGTCGGCCCCAGCTGGGGCGAGCAGATCGCGAACAAGGCCTGGACCGGCCTCGCGATCTTCATGGTGCTGGTGGTGGTCTACCTCGCCATCGCCTTCGAGTGGCGGATGGCCCTGGCCGCCCTCATCGCCCTGGTCCACGACCTCACGATCACCGTCGGTGTGTACGCGCTGGTCGGCTTCGAGGTCACCCCGGGCACCGTGATCGGTCTGCTGACGATCCTCGGTTACTCCCTCTACGACACCGTCGTCGTCTTCGACGGTCTCAAGGAGGGGTCGAAGGACATCACCAAGCAGACGCGCTGGACGTACAGCGAGATCGCCAACCGCAGCCTCAACGGCACGCTGGTGCGTTCCATCAACACCACCGTCGTCGCGCTGCTCCCGGTGGCGGGCCTGCTGTTCATCGGCGGCGGTGTGCTGGGCGCGGGCATGCTCAACGACATCTCGCTGTCGCTCTTCGTCGGCCTGGCGGCCGGCGCGTACTCCTCGATCTTCATCGCCACTCCGCTCGTCGCCGACCTGAAGGAAGGCGACCCGCAGATGAAGGCCCTGAAGAAGCGCGTCCTCGCCAAGCGGGCGGCCGCGACGGCCAAGGGCGAGAACCCGGACGCCGACGGCTACGACGCCTCCGGCGAGCCCTTGGACGGCTCCGCGGGCGACGCGGCGCCGGCCGGCGCCGTCGTCGGTCAGCCGCGCGGCCGCAGCGGGGGCCGGGGCAGGCCCTCGGGGAAGCGCCGATGACGACGGGCACGCAGGACCTCCTGCTCAGCCGCATCCGGGACGTGCCGGACTATCCCAAGCCCGGAGTGATGTTCAAGGACATCACCCCGCTGCTCGCGGACCCGGCGGCGTTCACGGCCCTGACCGACGCCCTCGCGGAGCTGTGTGTGAGCTGCGGCGCCACGAAGATCGTCGGTCTGGAGGCGCGCGGCTTCATCCTGGCCGCGCCGGTCGCCGTCCGCGCCGGCCTCGGGTTCATCCCCGTACGCAAGGCGGGGAAGCTGCCGGGTGCGACGCTGAAGCAGGCGTACGAGCTGGAGTACGGCACGGCCGAGATCGAGATCCACGCCGAGGACCTGGCGGACGGCGACCGCGTCATCGTGATCGACGACGTCCTCGCCACCGGCGGCACCGCCGAGGCCTCGCTGGAGCTCATCCGGCGGGCCGGCACCGAGGTCGCCGGGGTCGCGGTCCTCATGGAGCTCGGATTCCTGGGCGGGCGCGCCCGTCTGGAACCGGCGCTCCGAGGGGCTCCGCTGGAGGCCCTGATCACGGTCTGACCAGCACGGCTGTAGGTGGAAGGCGGGTCCCGGAGGAATTCCGGGGCCCGCCTTCCGCGTTGTGCCTGGTGTCAGGCCGGGGGCGAACCGGAGGCCGGGCATCGTTACCATGGGCTTTCCGGGCCTGACCGGGGGACCCGGACCCGCACGAGGAGCGCTCTTGCCAGACGAGGCCCAGCCACTCTCCCCCAGCTCCCGTCCGGGGGACCCCGCAGCCGCCAAGCCCGACCAGCAGCAGGCCGCAGAGGCCGCGGCGGGCCCGGCCACGCCCGGATCGGGGCCCTCGGCCACGCCCGCGAAGGGCGGCCCCCCGGCGAGCGGCGGCCCCCCGGCCAAGAGCGGCCCTCCCGCCGACGGTGGCGCCCCGGCGGGCGGCGGCGACCCCGTCAGGAATCCCGAGCCCACCGGCAAGCCGAAGTCCGCCCCCGAGCGGGCCGGGTCCACGCCGCCGGTGGCCGGCTCCAAACCGGCCCAGGGCTCCGCCCCGCGCTCCGCCAGCGGGTCCTCCAACCGCGTACGGGCCAGGCTCGCCCGGCTGGGCGTCCAGCGTTCCAGCCCGTACAACCCGGTCCTCGAACCGCTCCTGCGGGCCGTCCGCAGCAACGACCCGAAGATCGAGACGGCGACGCTGCGCCAGATCGAGCGCGCCTACCAGGTCGCCGAACGCTGGCACCGGGGCCAGAAGCGCAAGAGCGGCGACCCGTACATCACGCACCCGCTGGCCGTCACGACCATCCTCGCCGAGCTCGGCATGGACCCGGCGACCCTCATGGCGGGGCTGCTGCACGACACCGTCGAGGACACCGAGTACGGCCTGGACACCCTGCGCCGCGACTTCGGCGACCAGGTCGCCCTCCTCGTGGACGGCGTCACCAAGCTCGACAAGGTCAAGTTCGGCGAGGCCGCGCAGGCCGAGACCGTACGCAAGATGGTCGTCGCCATGGCCAAGGACCCGCGCGTCCTGGTCATCAAGCTCGCCGACCGGCTGCACAACATGCGCACCATGCGCTATCTCAAGCGGGAGAAGCAGGAGAAGAAGGCCCGCGAGACCCTGGAGATCTACGCGCCCCTGGCCCACCGGCTGGGCATGAACACCATCAAGTGGGAGCTGGAGGACCTCGCCTTCGCGATCCTCTACCCCAAGATGTACGACGAGATCGTGCGGCTCGTCGCCGAGCGTGCCCCCAAGCGCGACGAGTACCTGGCCATAGTGACCGACGAGGTCCAGGCCGACCTGCGCGCCGCCCGCATCAAGGCCACCGTCACCGGCCGGCCGAAGCACTACTACAGCGTCTACCAGAAGATGATCGTCCGCGGCCGTGACTTCGCGGAGATCTACGACCTGGTGGGTATTCGGGTACTTGTCGACACGGTCCGCGACTGTTACGCCGCCCTCGGCACCGTCCACGCGCGATGGAATCCGGTCCCCGGCCGGTTCAAGGACTACATCGCGATGCCGAAGTTCAACATGTACCAGTCGCTGCACACGACGGTCATCGGACCCAGCGGCAAGCCCGTCGAACTCCAGATCCGCACGTTCGACATGCACCGCCGCGCCGAGTACGGCATCGCCGCGCACTGGAAGTACAAGCAGGAGGCCGTCGCGGGCGCCTCCAAGGTGCGCACCGACGTGCCCAAGAACACCGGGCGCGGCCAGGACACCGTCAACGACATGGCGTGGCTGCGCCAGCTCCTGGACTGGCAGAAGGAGACCGAGGACCCCAGCGAGTTCCTGGAGTCCCTGCGCTTCGACCTGTCCCGCAACGAGGTCTTCGTCTTCACGCCCAAGGGCGACGTCATAGCGCTGCCGGCCGGTGCGACACCCGTCGACTTCGCGTACGCCGTCCACACGGAGGTCGGCCACCGGACGATAGGGGCGCGGGTCAACGGGCGGCTCGTACCGCTCGAATCCACGCTCGACAACGGCGACCTGGTGGAGGTCTTCACCTCCAAGGCCGCCGGCGCGGGCCCGTCCCGCGACTGGCTCGGCTTCGTCAAGTCGCCGCGCGCCCGCAACAAGATCCGCGCCTGGTTCTCCAAGGAGCGCCGCGACGAGGCCATAGAGCAGGGCAAGGACGCCATCGCGCGGGCCATGCGCAAGCAGAACCTGCCGATCCAGCGCATCCTCACCGGCGACTCCCTCGTCACGCTCGCGCACGAGATGCGCTACAGCGACATCTCCTCGCTGTACGCCGCGATCGGCGAGGGTCACGTCACAGCCCAGAGCATCGTCCAGAAGCTGGTGCAGGCGCTCGGCGGCGAAGAGGCCGCCACCGAAGACATCGCCGAGAGCGCGCCGCCCTCGCGCGGCCGCGGCAAACGCCGCTCGAACACCGACCCGGGCGTCGTGGTCAAGGGCGTCGACGACGTGTGGGTCAAGCTGGCCCGCTGCTGTACGCCCGTGCCCGGCGACCCGATCATCGGGTTCGTCACGCGCGGCAGCGGCGTATCGGTGCACCGCGCCGACTGCGTCAACGTCGACTCGCTGTCGAAGGAGCCGGAGCGCATCCTCGACGTCGAGTGGGCCCCGACCCAGTCCTCGGTTTTCCTGGTCGCCATCCAGGTCGAGGCACTGGACCGGTCCAGGCTGCTGTCCGACGTCACCCGCGTCCTGTCCGACCAGCACGTCAACATCCTGTCCGCGGCCGTCCAGACGTCCCGCGACCGGGTGGCCACCTCGCGCTTCACCTTCGAGATGGGCGACCCCAAGCACCTGGGGCACGTCCTGAAGGCGGTGCGCGGCGTGGAGGGCGTGTACGACGTCTACCGCGTCACCTCGGCCCGCCGGCCGTAGCACGACACGCGCGAGGCCCCGGTACGGACATCCGTACCGGGGCCTCGCGCGTACCCGCCGGGTGTCAGCCGCCGAACTCCTGGAGCCCCTTGAGGGCCTGGTCCAGCAGCGCCTGCCGGCCTTCGAGCTCGCGGGCGAGCTTGTCGGCCCTGGCGTTGTTGCCCGCCGCGCGCGCCTGGTCGATCTGACCGCGCAGCTTGTCGACGGCGTCCTGGAGCTGGCCCGTCAGACCCGCGGCGCGGGCGCGCGCCTCAGGGTTCGTACGGCGCCACTCGTTCTCCTCGGTCTCCTGGAGCGCCTTCTCCACGGCGTGCATACGCCCCTCGACCTTCGGGCGGGCGTCGCGCGGCACATGGCCGACGGCCTCCCAGCGCTCGTTGATGGAGCGGAACGCGGCCCTGGCCGCCTTCAGGTCCTTCACCGGCACCAGCTTCTCGGCCTCGGTCGCGAGCTCCTCCTTGAGCTTGAGGTTCTCGGCCTGCTCGGCGTCGCGCTCCGCGAAGACCTCGCCGCGCGCCGCGAAGAAGACGTCCTGGGCGCCGCGGAAACGGTTCCACAGGTCGTCCTCGGCCTCGCGCTGGGCGCGGCCCGCGGCCTTCCACTCGGTCATCAGGTCGCGGTAACGCGCGGCCGTGGCGGCCCAGTCGGTGGAGCCCGAGAGGCTCTCCGCCTCCGCGACCAGCTTCTCCTTGGTCTTGCGGGCCTCCTCGCGCTGGGCGTCCAGCGAGGCGAAGTGGGCCTTGCGCCGCTTGGAGAACGCCGAGCGCGCGTGCGAGAAGCGGTGCCACAGCTCGTCGTCGGACTTCCGGTCGAGCCTCGGCAGGCCCTTCCAGATGTCCACGAGCGCCCGCAGTCGCTCGCCGGCGGCCCGCCACTGCTCACTCTGCGCCAGCTCCTCGGCCTCGACGACCAGAGCCTCCTTGGCGTGCTTCGCCTCGTCGGTCTGCTTCGCCTTCTCGGCCTTGCGCTCCTCGCGGCGCGCCTCGACCGTCGCCACCAGTGCGTCGAGGCGCTTGCTCAGCGCGTCGAGGTCACCGACCGCGTGGTGCTCGTCGACCTGCTGACGCAGATGCCCGATCGCGGCCTGGGCGTCCTTGGCGGACAGGTCGGTGGTCTTCACCCGCCGCTCGAGGAGGCCGATCTCGACAACCAGGCCCTCGTACTTGCGCTCGAAGTAGGCCAGGGCCTCCTCGGGAGAGCCCGCCTGCCAGGAACCGACGACCTTCTCGCCCTCGGCCGTACGCACGTACACGGTGCCGGTCTCGTCGACTCGGCCCCACGGGTCGCTGCTCACAGCGCCTCCTCCACATGATGCCCGCGAGGGCTGTTCACCCCGGGCATCGTCCACAGTTTCCTTCGCGGGGCTGCATGCGCCCTGCACACCGCCAACATAGGCGAACGGCAGGGCGGCTGTCCGCATCCCGCACCTCCGGATTTACTTGGTGACGGTCGCCCTGTCGATGACGACGGTGGCATTCGGCGCCCCGTCGCCCTGACCAGTCGCCTCACCCGCCCCGGCGATCTTCTTCAGCACGTCCTGACCACCCGCGATGGTTCCGAACGGTGTGTAGTTGGCGGGCAACTTGCTGTCCTGGTAGACGAGGAAGAACTGGCTGCCGCCGGTCCCCGGACCCGCGTTCGCCATGGCGACCGTGCCCGCCGGGTAGACGCCGCCCTTGAGCTTCGGGTCTTTCAGGTTCTCGTCCGGCAGCTTGTAGCCGGGCGTGCCCGAGCCCTGCGCCGTCGGGTCGCCGCACTGCAGGACGTAGATGCCGCTCGTCGTCAGCCGGTGGCACTTCGTGTGGTCGAAGTAGCCCTTGGAGGCGAGGAAGTTGAAGGAGTTCACCGTGCGCGGGGCCTTCGCCGGGTCCAGCGCCAGCGTGATGTCACCGCAGGTGGTGTCGAGCTTCATCGTGTACGTGGCCGACTTGTCGACGGTGAGCGCCGGCTCCTTCTTGTACGACAGCTTCTTGACCGAGCCCGGCGCGGGCTTGGCGCACGGGTCTTGCGCCTTCGAGGGCGTGGAGCTGGGCGTCGCGTCGGCGACGGTGTCGTCCTTGTCGTCGCCGCCCAGCACACCCGTCGCGAACGCCGTCGCGCCGGCCGCGAGCACCACGGCGAGCGCCGAGGCGATCACGGCGTTGCGGCGGCGCGCCTTGCGCCGGTTCTCGGCGCGGCGCTGCTGCTGGCGTTCGAACTTCTCCCGGGCGAGCTGGCGCCGCCGCTGATCGCTGCTGACCACCGGTGTTCTCCTCGTACGTCTCGTGTGTCACTGCTGTCGCACTGCTGTCCGGCCGAGCCGAGCTTGCCCGTACCGTATATGGGTTCGCTGTGCGATGAGCGGCGCCGGTAGGCTCTGATCTGCTGCAATCGACAGCGGCATCTCCCGCCGGACGACATATTGAGGACGATCGTGCTTATTGCCGGGTTCCCCGCCGGGGCCTGGGGGACCAACTGTTACCTGGTCGCCCCCGCCGCGGGCGAGGAGTGCGTGATCATCGACCCCGGCCACCAGGCCGCCGCGGGCGTCGAGGAAGCGCTCGCGAAGCACCGCCTCAAGCCGGTCGCCGTCGTCCTCACCCACGGCCACATCGACCACGTCGCCTCGGTCGTCCCGGTGTGCGGAGCGCACGACGTACCCGCGTGGATCCATCCCGCCGACCGGTACATGATGAGCGACCCCGAGAAGGCGCTCGGCCGCTCGATCGGCATGCCGCTGATGGGCGAGCTGACCGTGGGCGAGCCCGACGACGTCAAGGAACTGGCCGACGGCGCCGAGCTGAAGCTGGCGGGCCTCGACTTCACCGTCTCGCACGCGCCCGGCCATACCAAGGGGTCGGTGACCTTCCGGCTGCCCGAGCAGGCCGACATCCCGTCGGTCTTCTTCTCGGGCGACCTGCTGTTCGCCGGCTCCGTCGGACGCACCGACCTGCCCGGCGGCGACCACACCGAGATGCTCGAGTCGCTGGCCCGCGTGTGCCTGCCGCTCGACGACTCGACCGTGGTGCTGGCCGGCCACGGCTCCCAGACGACCATCGGCCGCGAGCGCGCCACCAACCCGTATCTCAACGGTCTGGCCGCCGCTCCCCGACGAGGAATGTGACGAGACTTCCTGTGAGCACCTTCAAGGCCCCCAAGGGCACGTACGACCTCATCCCGCCGGACTCCGCGACCTTCCTTGCGGTCCGCGAGGCGATCTCCGCGCCGCTGCGGAACTCCGGCTACGGCTACATCGAGACGCCCGGCTTCGAGGACGTCGCGCTCTTCTCGCGCGGTGTGGGCGAGTCCACCGACATCGTCTCCAAGGAGATGTACGCCTTCGAGACCAAGGGCGGCGACAAGCTGGCGCTGCGCCCCGAGGGCACCGCCTCCGTGCTGCGCGCGGCCCTCGAAGCCAACCTGCACAAGAGCGGCAACCTGCCGGTCAAGCTCTGGTACTCCGGCTCGTACTACCGCTACGAGCGCCCGCAGAAGGGCCGCTACCGCCACTTCTCGCAGGTCGGCGCCGAGGCGATCGGCGCCGAGGACCCGGCCCTGGACGCCGAGCTGATCATCCTCGCCGACCAGGCGTACCGCTCGCTCGGCCTCTCGCAGTTCCGCATCCTGCTGAACTCGCTGGGCGACAAGGAGTGCCGCCCCGTCTACCGGGAGGCCCTCCAGGGCTTCCTGCGCGACCTCGACCTCGACGAGGACACCCGCCGCCGCATCGAGATCAACCCCCTGCGGGTCCTCGACGACAAGCGCGCCGAGGTGCAGAAGCAGCTCGTGGGCGCGCCGATGCTGCGCGACTACCTGTGTGACGCGTGCAAGGCGTACCACGAGCAGGTCCGCGAGCTGCTGAACGCGGCGGGCGTCGCCTACGAGGACGACGAGAAGCTGGTGCGCGGCCTCGACTACTACACCCGCACCACCTTCGAGTTCGTCCACGACGGCCTCGGTTCGCAGTCCGCGGTGGGCGGCGGCGGCCGCTACGACGGCCTGTCCGAGATGATCGGCGGCCCCGCGCTGCCGTCCGTCGGCTGGGCGCTCGGCGTGGACCGCACGGTGCTGGCGCTGGAGGCGGAGGGCGTCGAGCTCGACCTGCCGGCCACCACCAGCGTGTACGCGGTGCCGCTCGGCGAGGAGGCGCGCCGCGTCCTGTTCGGTACGGTCACCGGGCTGCGCAGGGCCGGAATCGCGGCCGACTTCGCGTACGGCGGCAAGGGCCTCAAGGGCGCCATGAAGAACGCCAACCGCTCCGGGGCCCGGTACACGATCGTCGCCGGTGAGCGGGATCTGGCCGACGGCCAGGTCCAGCTCAAGGACATGGAGACCGGCGAGCAGGTCCCGGTCGCCCTCGACGGGGTCACCGCGGAGCTGCGCCGCCGCCTGGCCTGAGCACCTTTCCCGCCAAGCAGGGGCCCGGCCGTCGCGACGACGACCGGGCCCCTGCCCGTGCGGCACCCACTCGTACACCCGCTCGTACGGTCAACTCCGCGGGCGCGGATTCGCCCGGCCGGGGCCGGTGCCCGCGTACCTCACTTCGCGCCGGTCACAGCCCTGCGGGAGGGCGCGCGGCGGGGCGTGGGCCCGTATCCCTTTATGTCCATCGAACGGTGGACCGGGGCGGCGGTGCGGCAGAATGAGCCTGTCCGGCAGCCCACTCAGTGACGGAACGGCGATATGACGACTGCAGCGGTGGACGACCGCACCTCCAACGGCACGCAGGACGGCCCGAAGGGCGCGACCGGCAGCGGCCGTCCCCTCGCCCTGCTGCTGGTGATCACGGGTCTGGCCGGGCTGCTGGCCTCCTGGGTCATCACGCTCGACAAGATCAAGCTGCTCGAGGACCCGGGCTTCGAACCGGGCTGCAGCCTCAACCCCGTGGTCGCGTGCGGCAACATCATGAAGAGCGAGCAGGCCGAGGCCTTCGGGTTCCCCAACCCGATGCTCGGACTCGTCACCTACGCGATGGTCGTCTCCATCGGCGTCGGCCTGCTGGCGGGGGCGCGCTACCGCCGCTGGTTCTGGCTCGGCCTGAACGCGGGCACCCTCTTCGGCGTCGGATTCTGCACCTGGCTCCAGTACCAGTCGCTGTACAACATCGGCTCGCTGTGCCTGTGGTGCTGCCTGGCCTGGGTCGCCACCATCGTGATGTTCTGCTACGTCACCACGCACAACATCAAGCACCGCCTGCTCCCCGCCCCCAAGGGCCTGCGCAGCGTCCTCATCGAGTTCCACTGGCTGCCGCCGGTCCTGTGGATCGGGATCATCGGCATGCTGATCCTGACCCGCTGGTGGACGTTCTGGACCAGCTGAGCCGGACGGCGTTGTCAGTGGGCTGACATAGGCTTCACGCGTGGAGCCAGACCTGTTCACCGCAGCCGCCGAAGAGCGTCAGCTCAAGGATCCGTCCAGCAGCCCCCTCGCCGTACGGATGCGTCCGCGCACCCTCGACGAGGTCGTCGGCCAGCAGCACCTGCTGAAGCCGGGGGCGCCGCTGCGCCGGCTCGTCGGTGAGGGCAGCGGGGGCCCAGCCGGACCCTCCTCGGTGATCCTCTGGGGCCCGCCCGGCACCGGTAAGACCACGCTGGCGTACGTCGTGAGCCTGGCCACCCAGAAGCGCTTCGTCGAGCTCTCCGCTATCACCGCCGGCGTGAAGGAAGTACGCGCCGTCATCGACGGGGCCCGCCGCGCCTCCGGCGGCTTCGGCAAGGAGACCGTCCTCTTCCTCGACGAGATCCACCGCTTCAGCAAGGCCCAGCAGGACTCACTGCTGCCCGCCGTCGAGAACCGCTGGGTCACGCTCATCGCGGCGACCACCGAGAACCCGTACTTCTCGGTCATCTCCCCGCTGCTCTCCCGCTCCCTCCTGCTGACGCTGGAACCGCTGACCGACGACGACCTGCGGGCCCTGGTGCGCCGGGCGCTCACCGAGGAGCGCGGTCTGGGCGGAGCGGTCACACTCGCCAACGACGCCGAGGCGCACCTGCTGCGGATCGCGGGCGGCGACGCCCGGCGCGTGCTCACCGCGCTCGAAGCGGCCGCCGGAGCGGCCATCGCCAAGGGCGAGGAGGAGATCACCCTCGAAACGGTCGAGGAGACGGTCGACCGGGCGGCGGTGAAGTACGACCGCGACGGCGACCAGCACTACGACGTGGCGAGCGCCCTCATCAAGTCCATCCGCGGCTCCGACGTCGACGCCGCCCTGCACTACCTGGCGCGCATGATCGAGGCGGGGGAGGACCCCCGGTTCATCGCGCGGCGGCTGATGATCTCGGCGAGCGAGGACATCGGCCTCGCCGACCCGACCGCCCTGCCGACGGCCGTGGCCGCCGCCCAGGCCGTGGCCATGATCGGCTTTCCGGAGGCGGCCCTCACCCTCAGCCACGCCACCATCGCGCTGGCTCTCGCGCCCAAGTCCAACGCCGCGACGAACGCGATCTTTGCCGCCCAGGCCGACGTACGGAAGGGACTGGCGGGCCCGGTCCCCGCGCACCTGCGCGACGGGCACTACCAGGGCGCGGCCAAGCTCGGCCACGCGCAGGGCTACGTCTATCCGCACGACGTACCCGGCGCGATCGCCGCCCAGCAGTACGCACCGGACGCCGTACAGGGCCGCCACTACTACGAGCCCACGCGTTACGGTGCGGAAGCCCGGTACGCCGACGTCGTCGAGAAGGTGCGCGGCCGGCTGCGCGGCGACGGTCAGGCCGAAACCCGCCCCTGACCCAGCGCCGGCCCGCCCGCCGGGTTCAGTGCGCGGCCGCCTCGAACAGCTGGTGCATGGCCCGGCGCAGCCCGACGATGTCCCGCACCGGCTCGCGGAAGTCGAACCGCGCGTCGAAGACCCGCCCCCGCTCACCGCCGCTGAAGCGCACCCGCAGCCCGAACCGGTCCAGCCCCACGGGCACCGCGGCGGTGTCGGCGGCCCTTTCGCCGACCAGACCGCACAGCTGCCGCACCTGGTCGCCGTGCGCCGCGTGCAGATGCTGGAGCAGCTCCGCCTCGTGCTCGACGAGCGGATCGGCGGCCGCCGCCGCGAACGACTCGGGCTCGACCATGCCGGTGCCCCACAGATCGTCCACCCGCGCCTCCCCGACCTCCAGCCGCAGCAGCATGCGCCCCGGCTCCGCGACCCCGCGTACGCAGGTCAGCCAGCCGGAGACCCAGGCGCGGCCCCGGATACGGTTGGGCACGGACACCGGGGCGACGTCCGTGATCTCCAGCACCGCCGGGAGCTCGTCGTCCTGGGCGTGGGTGGCGGCCCGTACGACCGGTGAGTCGGCGGGGAAGACCAGCAGCACCTCGCCGTCGGGCCCCACGCTCCGCTCCTCGGGAACCAGCTGCTCGGGGAGGGCCGCGACGGGACGGGGGAGAAGCACTACCGCGGAGCAGGTACTCTGTACGAGAGTTCGTGTGCGCTCGGCTGCTGACGGCATCCGCGCGATTTCAAGTCCGCTGGGACGCGGCTGACCACGATCTGATCGGACCTCCGTCGCGTCGACACTTTTGATGTCGGCCTTCTTTGTGTTGTCCGTGACGTGACTGGTGTTCCCCGGACGAGACATGCGATCTCCTTGAGTAAGGTGAGCCTAACCTAACCTACAACGGAGGTCTGGAGAACGTGCCTAACCAGTCGCGTCCCAAGGTCAAGAAGTCCCGTGCGCTCGGTATCGCGCTGACGCCGAAGGCTGTCAAGTACTTCGAGGCCCGCCCCTACCCGCCGGGCGAGCACGGCCGTGGGCGCAAGCAGAACTCGGACTACAAGGTCCGTCTGCTCGAGAAGCAGCGTCTGCGCGCGCAGTACGACATCAGCGAGAAGCAGATGGCCCGCGCCTACGACCGCGCCAAGAAGGCCGAAGGCAAGACCGGCGAGGCCCTGGTCATCGAGCTCGAGCGCCGCCTCGACGCCCTGATCCTGCGTTCGGGCATCGCCCGCACGATCTACCAGGCCCGTCAGATGGTCGTCCACGGCCACATCGAGGTCAACGGTGGCAAGGTCGACAAGCCGTCGTTCCGCGTCCGTCCCGACGACGTCGTGATGGTCCGCGAGCGCAGCCGCGAGAAGCACCCCTTCCAGGTTGCCCGCGAGGGTGGCTACGACACCGAGGGTGAGACGCCGCGCTACCTCCAGGTGAACCTGAAGGCCCTGGCCTTCCGCCTGGACCGCGACCCGAACCGCAAGGAAATCCCGGTCATCTGCGACGAGCAGCTCGTCGTCGAGTACTACGCCCGCTGATCCAGCGGCCGCAGTAGTCGGGCACGTGCCTCAGCCCGTCGTCTCCCCGTTCCGCACGGAACGGGAGGCGGCGGGCTCGCGCGTGTGCGGGGCGGCGCCGCGCGCCGTCGTGGTCGCCGCGCGCGGCCGGGGCGGGACGGGTGCCGGGCGGGGAGGCCCTTCGAGAGCCCTGACCACCGCCGCGTCCAGGGACAGCGAGGCGCCCTCGCACCGGAACGCCTCGTACCGGCCGTCACCGAGGCGCTCGCGTGCCTTGCGCTCGCAGAGCGCGTGCGGCGCGTTGTAGTACGCCGAACCGAACAGCGGCAGGCCCACCGACGGCCAGATCCGTTCGGCCGCCCCCTGGAGCACGGCCGCCTCCGCCGGATCGCCGGCGTCCAGGGTGACCAACGCCAGCAGCTCCAGGGCCAGTACCACGCCGAGCAGGTCGTGGAACGCGTGGTCGATCGCCAGGCACTCCAGCAGCAGGTCGCGCGACCGGTCCAGCCGGCCGTCCGTGTGCGCGGCGTAGGCCAGGACGTACAGCGCGTACGCGAGAGCCCAGCGCTCCCCGTGGTCCTCGCAGACCTCGGTGACCTCCTCGCAGATCGCCACGGCCTGGGCCAGGTCGCCACGGAAGGCAACGGCCATCGCCAGTTCGATCCGCGCCATCAGCACATTGCTGTTCAGCTCGCCGATCTCCTCGTACCGCGTCAGCGCCTCACGCAGCAGCTCCTCGGCACGCGCCATGTCGTCGGAGACCAGCGCCAGGCAGCCCGAGCGGTGCACGGCGTACGCCGCCGCCGACGCGTTCGCGCTCAGCTCCGCGCCGTCGCGGCACTCCTGCAGGGCGGCGAGCGCCCCGATGGCGTCGCCCTGGAGCACGGCCACGTAACCGAGCACCCACAGCGCCTTCAGCCGGTGCGCCTCGTGCTCGCCCTCCGGCTCCAGCGCGTGGTCCAGCCAGTGCCGGCCCTCCGCCAGCCGCCCGCAGCCGACCCAGTAGAACCACAGGGTGCCCGCCAGGTACTGGCCCAGGTGCACGTCCTGGGGATGCTCGAGCGAGTACTCCATCGCCCGGCGCAGATTGGGCAGTTCACTGTCGACGCGCGCGGCGACATCGGCCTGCCGGGGGCTGAACCAGTCCAGCTCGCACCACGTCGCGAGCCCCAGGTACCAGTCGCGGTGCCGGCGGTGCACGCGCTCCGCGTCGCCCATGGCCACCAGCCACTCGGCGCCGTACTCCCGGACGGTGTCGAGCATCCGGTACCGGACACCGGCCGCCGAGTCCTCGCGGATCAGGACGGACTGCGCGATCAGATCGGTGATCAGGTCGAGGACGCCGAGCACACTGTCGTCCAGGAGCTCCGGGCCGCCGCAGACGTACTCGGCCGCCTCCAGGTCGAACGGCCCCGCGAACACGGACAGGCGCGCCCACAGCAACCGCTGCTCGGGCGTGCACAGTTCATGGCTCCAGCCGATCGCGGTGCGCAGGGTCTGGTGGCGGGGGAGGGAGCCCCGGGCCGATCCGGTCAGCAGCCGGAAACGGTGGTCGAGCCGGTCGAGCACCTGCTCGACGGAGAGGGCCGTCAGCCGGCCCGCCGCCAGTTCGAGCGCCAGCGGAATCCCGTCCAGGCGACGGCACAGCTCGTGCACGGCGTCGCTGTCGGCCTCCGTCAGCCGGAACCCGGACCGCCCGGCGGCCCGGTCGGTGAAGAGCCGTACCGCCTCCGGGCCGGGCATCGGCGGCAGTGCGAAGGTCTGTTCGCCGTCGACGCACAGCGGCAGCCGCCCGGTGGCCAGCACGGTCAACCCGGGCGCCCGCCGCAGCAGCTCCCTGGTCAGCCCGGCGACGGCGTCGACGAGGTGCTCGAAGCCGTCGAGCACGAGCAGCGTCCGGCGCCCCGCCAGATGCTCCGCCAGCACCGCGCGCGGCGGCTTGCCGGAGTGGTCGGTCAGCCCCAGCGCCTCGGCCAGCGCGTGCTCCAGCAGCCCGGGGTCCGTGAGCGCGGACAGCTCGGCGAGCCGGACGCCGTCGCAGTACCGTTCCTGCGCCTCGCACGCGGCACGCAGGGCGAAACGGGTCTTGCCGACGCCGCCGACCCCGGTCACGGTGACCAGCCGGGCCTCCTCCAGCAGGCGGCCCAGTTCCAGCAGTTCCGCGCGGCGCCCGACGAACCGGTTCAGCTCAGCCGGGAGTCCGCCGTGCGCGGGGGAGTGGGACACGGGAGGGGAAGTGCGTCGCATAGGACACGGAGCGTACCGATCCGTAAGCACTCCGTACAATCGGGCCGGACGGCCCCCGCCCCCGGCCTCAATGCGGTACGGACCCGGAGCCCCGGCGCGATAGGCTCGCAGAACGACTTTTCTCAATGTCAGGGAGCGGTGCAACGTGTCCGGTGGAGAGGTGGCCGGCATCCTGGTTGCCGTCTTCTGGGCGATCCTGGTCTCCTTCCTCGCCGTGGTTCTGGTGAGGCTGGCCCAGACGCTGAGGGCGACGACCAAGCTTGTCGCGGACGTGACCGAACAGGCCGTCCCGCTGCTGGCGGACGCGTCCGCCACCGTACGGTCCGCGCAGACCCAGCTCGACCGGGTCGACGCCATCGCGACCGACGTCCAGGAAGTCACCTCGAACGCGTCCGCGCTCTCGACGACCGTCGCGTCGACCTTCGGCGGCCCGCTCGTGAAGGTCGCCGCCTTCGGGTACGGCGTCCGCCGGGCGCTCGGCCGCGACAAGGACGCTCCGGCTCAGCAGCCGTCGCGTCGCACCGTGATCGTCGGCCGGACCGTGCCGTCCGCCCGGCGCAGGAAGCGGAAGGGCTGAAGCCGCAATGTTCCGCCGTACGTTCTGGTTCACCGCGGGCGCTGCCGCCGGTGTGTGGGCCACCACCAAGGTCAACCGCAAGCTCAAGCAGCTGACGCCCGAGAGCCTCGCCGCGCAGGCCGCCGACAAGGCGGTCGAAGCAGGCCACCGGCTCAAGGAGTTCGCGCTCGACGTCAAGGCCGGCATGGCGCAGCGCGAAACCGAACTCGGCGAGGCGCTCGGCCTCGAAGCGCGGAACGACCCGCAAGCCGTCGAGTACCGACGCGTCGCCGCTCTCGACCACACCAAGCATTCGTACAACCGGAATGAGGACCACTGATGGAGTCGGCTGAAATCCGCCGCCGCTGGCTGCGCTTCTTCGAGGAGCGCGGACACCACGTCGTGCCTTCGGCGTCGCTCATCGCGGACGACCCGACCCTGTTGCTGGTCCCCGCGGGCATGGTGCCCTTCAAGCCGTACTTCCTCGGCGAGGTCAAGCCGCCCGCCCCGCGCGTCACCAGCGTGCAGAAGTGCGTGCGCACGCCGGACATCGAAGAGGTCGGCAAGACCACCCGCCACGGCACCTTCTTCCAGATGTGCGGCAACTTCTCGTTCGGCGACTACTTCAAGGAAGGCGCCATCTCGTACGCCTGGGAGCTGCTCACCAGCTCCGTGGCGGACGGCGGCTTCGGGCTCGACCCCGAGCGGCTGTGGATCACGGTCTACCTCGACGACGACGAGGCCGAGCAGATCTGGCGCGACAGGATCGGCGTACCGGCCGAGCGCATCCAGCGCCTGGGCAAGAAGGACAACTTCTGGTCCATGGGTGTCCCCGGGCCCTGCGGCCCGTGCTCCGAGATCAACTACGACCGGGGCCCCGAGTTCGGCGTCGAGGGCGGCCCGGCCGTCAACGACGAGCGCTATGTGGAGATCTGGAACCTGGTCTTCATGCAGTACGAGCGCGGCGCCGGCGACGGCAAGGAGGACTTCCCGATCCTCGGCGACCTGCCGTCGAAGAACATCGACACGGGTCTCGGCCTCGAACGTCTCGCCATGATCCTGCAGGGCGTGCGGAACATGTACGAGACCGACACCCTGCGCGTCGTCATGGACAAGGCCACCGGGCTCACCGGAGTCCGCTACGGCGCCGACGCCGGCTCGGACGTCTCGCTGCGCGTCGTCGCCGACCACATCCGTACGTCGGTGATGCTCATCGGCGACGGCGTGACCCCCGGCAACGAGGGCCGCGGCTACGTGCTGCGCCGCATCATGCGCCGTGCCATCCGCAACATGCGCCTCATGGGCGCCACGGAGCCGGTCGTCGCCGAGCTCGTCGACGTGGTCGTCACGACCATGGGCGAGCAGTACCCGGAGCTGCTGACCGAGCGCAAGCGCATCGAGACGGTCGCCGTCGCCGAGGAGGCCGCGTTCCTCAAGGCCCTCAAGGGCGGCACCAACATCCTCGACACCGCCGTGACGGAGACCAAGGCCGCCGGCGGCCAGGTCCTCTCCGGCGACAAGGCGTTCCTGCTCCACGACACCTGGGGCTTCCCGATCGACCTCACCCTCGAGATGGCCGCCGAACAGGGCCTGTCCGTGGACGAGGACGGCTTCCGCCGCCTGATGAAGGAGCAGCGGGACCGCGCCAAGGCCGACGCCAAGGCCAAGAAGACCGGCCACGCCGACGTCTCCGCCTACCGCGAGGTCGCGGACAACTCCGGCTCGACGGAGTTCACCGGCTACACCCACACCGAGGGCGAGTCGACCATCGTCGGCCTGCTCGTCGACGGACTGCCCTCGCCGGCCGCCACCGAGGGCGACGAGGTCGAGGTCGTCCTCGACCGCACGCCGTTCTACGCCGAGGGCGGCGGCCAGCTCGCCGACACCGGCCGCATCAAGCTGGACACGGGCGCCGTCATCCAGATCCGCGACGTGCAGCAGCCGGTCCCGGGCGTCTCCGTCCACAAGGGGTCGGTCCAGGTCGGCGAGGTGACCGTCGGCGCCTCCGCCTACGCCGCCATCGACCTGAAGCGCCGCCGCGCCATCGCCCGCGCCCACAGCGCCACGCACCTGACCCACCAGGCGCTGCGCGACGCGCTCGGCCCGACGGCCGCCCAGGCCGGTTCGGAAAACTCGCCGGGCCGCTTCCGCTTCGACTTCGGCTCGCCGAACGCCGTACCGGGAACCGTGCTGACCGACGTCGAGCAGAAGATCAACGACGTGCTGGCCCGGGAACTCGACGTCCAGGCCGAGGTCATGTCGATCGACGAGGCCAAGAAGCAGGGCGCCATCGCCGAGTTCGGCGAGAAGTACGGCGAGCGCGTGCGCGTCGTGACCATCGGCGACTTCTCCAAGGAGCTGTGCGGCGGCACGCACGTCCACAACACCGCCCAGCTGGGCCTGGTGAAGCTGCTCGGCGAGTCCTCGATCGGCTCCGGCGTACGGCGCATCGAGGCCCTGGTCGGCGTCGACGCGTACAACTTCCTGGCCCGTGAGCACACGGTCGTCGCCCAGCTCCAGGAGCTGGTCAAGGGCCGTCCGGAGGAGCTGCCGGAGAAGATCTCCGGGATGCTCGCCAAGCTCAAGGACGCCGAGAAGGAGATCGAGAAGTTCCGCGCGGAGAAGGTCCTCCAGGCCGCCGCCGGTCTCGCCGCCGGTGCCAAGGACGTGCGCGGCGTCGCGGTCGTCACCGGTCAGGTACCGGACGGTACCTCGGCCGACGACCTGCGCCGGCTCGTCCTGGACGTACGCGGCCGCATCCCGTCCGACCGCCCGGCGGTGGTGGCGCTCTTCACCACCGCCAACGGCCGCCCGCTGACCGTCATCGCCACCAACGAGGCCGCCCGCGAGCGCGGTCTCAAGGCCGGCGACCTGGTCCGTACGGCGGCCAAGACCCTCGGCGGCGGCGGTGGCGGCAAGCCGGACGTGGCCCAGGGCGGCGGCCAGAACCCGCAGGCCATCGGTGACGCCGTGGCCGCGGTCGAGCGCGCCGTGGGCGAGAGCGCCTGATGCGACGCGGCCGTCGGCTCGCGATCGACGTCGGGGACGCCCGCATCGGGGTCGCCTCGTGCGACCCCGACGGGG
Organism: Streptomyces chryseus; assembly: GCF_014650755.1. Lineage (GTDB taxonomy): Bacteria > Actinomycetota > Actinomycetes > Streptomycetales > Streptomycetaceae > Streptomyces > Streptomyces chryseus. Next base: position 330,901 of record NZ_BMVO01000002.1, read on the forward strand.
TGCTGGCCACGCCGGTGGAGACCGTGCCGGGACGCGACGTCCCGGCCGCCCACCGGCGGCTCGGGCAGCTCGTCGAGGAGTACGAACCGATCGAGGTCGTGGTCGGCCTCCCTCGCTCCCTCAGCGGGGGCGAGGGGCCGGCGGCCGTCAAGGTCCGGGCGTTCGCCCAGGAGCTCGCTCGCGGCATCGCACCCGTCCCGGTGCGACTGGTTGACGAGAGGATGACCACAGTGACGGCCAGTCAGGGGCTGCGCGCTTCGGGCGTGAAGTCCAAGAAGGGCAGATCTGTGATCGACCAGGCGGCCGCGATCGTCATCCTTCAGAACGCCCTGGAGGCCGAACGGGTCTCCGGGAGTCCCCCGGGCGAGGGCGTCGAAGTGGTTGTCTGATCGCGATACGGTAACGTTCCGCGCGATGCGGCGGTGTTCGAACAGCTGCCGCACAAAGAAGAGGCGGACCGGATGCCGTGCCCCCACGCGCGAAGCAGCCACCGCCTCGCGGCACACTATGGGGTTTCATGACTGAGTACGGCCGGGGCGCAGGCCACGAACCGTGGCATCCCGAGGACCCGTTGTACGGGGACCAGGGGTGGGCAGGGCAGCAGGCCGAACAGGGCACGCAGGACCCGTACGGCGGCCAGCCACAGCACTACCAGCAGGAGCCGCAGCAGTACCAGCACGACGCGCAGCAGCAGCAGTATCAGCACGAGCAGCAGCCGCAGCCGCAGCAGCCGTACTACGACGGCGGGCAGCACTACGCCGAGCAGCAGCAGTACGGCCACAACGGCGGCTGGGACACGCCCCAGCAGCAGGAGCCGGTGCCGTACGGGATGAACCCGGCGGCCGACCCCTACGCCGGCCAGCAGCCCGCCTACGGCGCCGACGGGAACGACTACTACGCCGCGCCCGACGCGTACCCCCCGCCGCAGCCTCCCAACCAGCGCCGCACCCCCGAGCCGGAACCGACGGCCGAGTGGGACGCGGAGCAGGAGGCCCCGGAGAAGCACCCCTTCTTCACGGGCGCCGACGAGGGCGACGACGCGGAACCGGACCAGCCCCGCGAGCCCCGGCGCGGCCGGGGCGGCAACGACCGCCGCGGCGGGAAGCCCAAGAAGAAGAGCCGCAACGGGACGGCGTGCCTGTTCGTCGCGGTGGTCCTGGTCGGCGGTGTGGGCGGCCTCGGCTACTTCGGATACCAGTTCTATCAGGACCAGTTCGGTGCTCCCGAGGACTTCGCGGGCAGCGGCACCGGTTCCGTCGAGGTCGAGATCCCCAAGGGCGCGGGGCTGGGGCAGATCGGCAGCATCCTCGCCCGCAAGGGAGTGGTCAAGAGCTCGGGTGCCTTCGTGTCGGCGGCGACGGCCAACCCGAAGAGCCAGGGAATCCAGCCCGGCGTCTATCCGATGAAGAAGGAGATGTCCGGCAAGGCGGCCGTCGATCTCATGATCAACCCGTCGAACCTGAACGCCCTCATCGTCAAGGAGGGCGAGCGGAACGTCGGGATCTACGAGGCGATCGACAACAAGCTGAAGCTGGACGCCGGTACCACGGAGGACGTCGCCGAGAAGGAGTTCAAGGACCTCGGCCTGCCCGAATGGGCCAACGACGACCCCGACATCAAGGACCCGCTGGAAGGCTTCCTCTACCCGTCGCGGTACGACATCGGCAAGAAGTCGACGCCCAAGTCCGTGCTCAAGGAAATGGTGACGCGGGCCAAGGCGAAGTACGAGGCCGCGAACGTCGAAGCCGAGGCGCAGAGGCTCGGGCTCGACTCGCCGATGCAGCTGATCACGGTGGCGAGCCTCGTCCAGGTCGAAGGCAAGTACAAGCACGACTTCGAGAAGGTCTCCAGGGTCGTCTACAACCGGCTCAAGCCGAACAACACCGAGACGGTGGGACGGCTCGAGTTCGACTCCACGATCAACTACATCAAGGCCGAGAGCAGGCTGGACATCGGGGCCGTCGACAGCCTGCGCCAGATCAAGGACCCGTACAACACGTACGACATCAAGGGCCTGCCGCCGGGCGCCATCAGCAACCCCGGCGCCGACGCGCTGCACTCGGCGATCAACCCGAAGCCCGGCCCCTGGTACTACTTCGTGTCGGTCACAGCGGACAAGACGCTCTTCGCGGTGACCAACGCCGAGCACGAGAAGAACCGGCGGCAGTACGAGGAAGAGCTGGAGAAGTCCGGACAGTGAGCACGCCCCGACGCGCGGCCGTCCTCGGCTCGCCCATCGCCCACTCCCTCTCGCCGGTGCTCCACCGCGCCGCGTACGCGGAACTCGGGCTCGCCCACTGGTCGTACGACCGCTTCGAGGTGGACGAGGCCGGGCTCCCGCGCTTCTTCGCGGAGCTCGACGCGTCCTGGGCGGGGCTGTCCCTGACCATGCCGCTCAAGCGGGCCGTCATCCCGCTGCTCGACGAGATCAGCGACACGGCGGCCGCCGTCGAGGCGGTCAACACCGTGGTCTTCAGGGAGGACGGCCGGCGCCTCGGCGACAACACCGACATCCCGGGGATGATCGCCGCCCTGCGTGAAAGGGGCATCGAGAAAGTCGACTCCGCCGCGGTCCTCGGCGCCGGGGCCACCGCCTCGTCCGCCCTGGCCGCGCTCTCCCGGCTGTGCACCGGCCCGGTGACGGCGTACGTCCGCAGCCCCGCCCGGGCCGACGAGATGCGGCAGTGGGGCGAGCGGCTCGGAGTCGACGTACGGATCGCCGACTGGGCCCAGGCGGACCGGGCGTTCGACGCGCCGCTCGTCGTCGCCACCACCCCGGCCGGCACGACCGACGCGTTGGCCGGAGCCGTGCCGGACCGCCCCGGCACGCTGTTCGACGTGCTGTACGAGCCGTGGCCGACGGCGCTCGCGGCGGCCTGGTCCGCCCACGGTGGCGCGGTCGTCGGCGGCCTCGACCTGCTGGTCCACCAGGCCGCGCTCCAGGTGGAGCAGATGACGGGCCGCGCCACCGCGCCGCTCCCCGTCATGCGGGCCGCGGGTGAGCGCGCACTCGCCGCCCACTAGGATCTGCGGAGAGAACCGCAGGTCACAGGGGGAGAAGCGATCATGAGCAGGGCGGCGGAGCAGACGCTGGCGGCGCCGGACCTGCTGAAGCTGACGCTGTACCTCCTGCCGGAGTGGCTCCGTATCGCGCTCGGCGCGGCCGTTCTGCTCCTGATGACGGCCTACGGCATCGGCCGGCTGAGGCGCGCCGTGGCGGCGCGGCGGAGCCCCTCCGCGCGTCCCGCGGAGTGAGAAGGTCGTCCGACTGATGGACCGGCGGCCGGGACGGGCGCCCGGTCGTGGGAGGATCAGGGGTGGCGGGCCAGGGCCGCGCACCCGGTCGCGCCGTCGCAGTTCCAGGCGCGAGCATGAGGAGCACCGTTGAGCAGGTTGCGCTGGCTGACCGCGGGGGAATCCCACGGCCCCGCACTCGTGGCGACGCTGGAGGGCCTTCCCTCCGGTGTCCCCGTCACCACGGAGATGGTGGCGGACGCGCTCGCCCGGCGGCGGCTCGGCTATGGGCGCGGCGCGCGGATGAAGTTCGAGAGGGACGAGGTCACGTTCCTCGGCGGCGTACGGCACGGCCTGACGATGGGCGGCCCCGTCGCCGTCATGGTGGGCAACACCGAATGGCCCAAGTGGGAGCAGGTCATGGCGGCCGACCCCGTCGACCCCGACGAGCTGGCCCAGCTGGCGCGCAACGCGCCGCTGACCCGCCCGCGCCCCGGCCACGCCGACCTCGCCGGCATGCAGAAGTACGCCCTGGACGAGGCCCGGCCGGTACTGGAGCGCGCGAGCGCCCGCGAGACCGCCGCCCGCGTCGCGCTGGGCACCGTCGCGCGGTCGTACCTGAAGGAGACCACCGGCGTCGAGATCGTGTCGCACGTCGTGGAACTGGCCGCGGCCAAGGCGCCGTACGGCGTGCTTCCCGTGCCCGCCGACGAGGCGCGGCTCGACGAGGACCCGGTGCGCTGCCTGGACGCCGACGCGTCGAAGGCGATGGTCGCGGAGATCGACCAGGCACACAAGGACGGCGACACGCTCGGCGGCGTCGTGGAGGTGCTGGCGTACGGCGTGCCCGTCGGCCTCGGCTCCTTCGTGCACTGGGACCGCCGGCTCGACGCCCGGCTCGCCGCCGCGCTGATGGGCATCCAGGCGATCAAGGGCGTCGAGGTCGGCGACGGCTTCGACCTGGCCCGGGTGCCCGGTTCCAAGGCGCACGACGAGATCGTTCCCACCGCCGAGGGCGTACGCCGCACCTCCGGGCGGGCCGGCGGCACCGAGGGCGGCATGTCCACCGGCGAGCTGCTGCGCGTACGGGCCGCGATGAAGCCCATCGCCACCGTGCCGCGCGCGCTGGCCACCATCGACACCGCCACCGGCGAGGTCGCGGCGGCCCACCACCAGCGTTCCGACGTGTGCGCCGTCCCGGCGGCCGGCATCGTGGCCGAGGCCATGGTCGCGCTGGTCCTCGCGGACGCCGTCGCGGAGAAGTTCGGTGGCGACAGCGTCGGCGAGACCCGGCGCAACGTCCAGGGTTACCTCGACAACCTGGTCGTGCGGTGAGCGAGGCAGGCGGCCCGCTGGTCGTGCTCGTCGGGCCCATGGGGGTCGGCAAGTCGACCGTCGGGGAGCTCCTCGCCGCGCGGCTGAACGTGCCGTACCGCGACACGGACGCCGACATCGTCGAGGCCGAGGGCCGGCCGATCGCCGAGATCTTCGTCGACGAGGGCGAGGCCCACTTCCGCGAGCTGGAGCGGCAGGCCGTACGGGCCGCTCTCGCCGCGCACCCGGGCGTACTCGCGCTCGGCGGCGGCGCGGTCATGGACGACGGCACACGTGCGGCCCTGGCCGGGCTGCCCGTCGTCTACCTCTCCATGAAGGTCACCGAGGCGATCAAGCGGGTCGGGCTCAACACGGCACGCCCGCTGCTGGCCGTCAATCCGCGACAGCAGTGGAAGCAGCTGATGGAATCGCGCCGTCATCTGTACACCGAGGTCGCCCACGCGGTGGTCGAGACGGACGACCGCACCCCCGAAGAGGTCGCGCAGGCAGTCCTCGACGCACTCGAATTGAAGGAAGCATGACGGAGCAGGCAGTCACCCGTATCCAGGTCGGCGGCAGCGAGGGCGCGGAGCCGTACGAGGTGCTGGTCGGCCGGCAGCTGCTCGGTGAGCTGCCCGGGCTGATCGGCCGCGCCCAGCGCGTCGCCGTCCTGCACCCGGAGGCGCTCGCCGGCACCGGCGAGGCGATCCGCGAGGACCTGGCGGCCCAGGGGTACGAGGCCATCGCGATCCAGCTGCCGAACGCGGAGGAGTCCAAGACCGTCGAGGTCGCGGCGTACTGCTGGAAGGCGCTCGGGCAGACCAACTTCACCCGCACCGACGTGATCGTGGGCGTGGGCGGGGGAGCCACGACCGACGTGGCCGGTTTCGTCGCGGCCACCTGGCTGCGCGGGGTGCGCTGGATCGCCGTACCCACGACCGTGCTCGGCATGGTCGACGCGGCTGTCGGCGGCAAGACGGGCATCAACACCGCCGAGGGCAAGAACCTCGTCGGCGCCTTCCACCCGCCTGCCGGCGTGCTCTGCGACCTGGCGGCACTGGACTCGCTGCCGGTCAACGACTACATCAGCGGCCTCGCCGAGATCATCAAGGCCGGCTTCATCGCCGACCCGGTGATCCTCGACCTGATCGAGGAGGACCCCGCGGCGGCCCGTACGCCCCAGGGGACGCGCACCGCCGAGCTGATCGAGCGCGCCATCCGGGTCAAGGCCGACGTCGTGTCGAGCGACCTGAAGGAATCCGGACTGCGCGAGATCCTCAACTACGGTCACACGCTGGCGCACGCCATCGAGAAGAACGAGCGCTACAACTGGCGCCACGGCGCGGCCGTCTCCATCGGCATGGTCTTCGCCGCCGAACTGGGCCGCCTCGCCGGCCGGCTCGACGACGCGACCGCCGACCGCCACCGCACGGTGCTGGAGTCGGTCGGGCTGCCGCTGGCCTACCGGGGCGACCAGTGGCCCAAGCTGCTGGAGACCATGAAGGTCGACAAGAAGTCGCGCGGCAACCTGCTGCGCTTCATCGTCCTGGACGGGCTCGCCAAGCCGACCGTCCTCGAAGGCCCCGACCCGGCGGTGCTGCTCGCCGCCTACGGCGAGGTGTCCAAGTGACCGCCGCCCGGCGCGTGTTGGTCCTGAACGGACCCAACCTGGGCAGGCTCGGCTCGCGCGAGCCCGACGTGTACGGCGCGACGTCGTACGCCGGGCTCGTCGAGGAGTGCGGACGGCTCGGCAAGGAGCTCGGCTTCGACGTCGACGTACGGGAGACCAACGACGAGGGGGAGCTGATCCGCTGGCTGCACGAGGCCGCGGACGAGTCAATTCCGGTCGTTCTCAACCCGGGTGCCTTCACGCACTACTCGTACGCGATGAGGGACGCGGCGGCCCAGCGCACCGCGCCGCTCATCGAAGTGCACATCTCGAACCCGTACACCCGCGAGGAGTTCCGCCACACGTCGGTGGTCGCCGCGGTGGCCAGCGGTACGGTCGCGGGCTTCGGGATCGGCTCCTACCGCCTCGCCCTGCGCGCCCTCGCCGAGGAACTCGGCGGCTGACGGGGCACTCTGGACCTGCCCCCGCCGTTCACAGTAGAACGGCGGGGGCAGGTACCTTTCGGTAGGCCCGGGCCGTCCTGGTCCGCCAAGAGTCGCCTGTACGAGACGGAGTCGCACCGGATGCAGCACGCAGTGGGGGCTCCGCTGCCACCGCCCCAGAGGCCCGCCGCAGGGTGGGCACACGGCGCCCCGCAACCCGCCGGACCGCACGCGGGCCCGCCTCCCGGCCCCGCAGGGCCTCCCGGGCCCCCAGGGCCGCCCCACCCGCCCCAGGCGCCACAGGTCCCCGCGCCTCCCGGCTGGAGCGGTCCCGTCCAGCAGCACGCCCAGCACGCCTCCGTGCCGCCGGGCCGGGAGATCACCGGGCACGTGCAGCTGCCGCCGGGCGGGCCGGTCCCCGTCCCGGCGCCGCCGCACGCCGCCGCGCCCACGGACACCGGCACCACCACGCTCGCGGTGCTGCTCATCGGCCCCGCCGGCGCGGGCAAGACGACCGTCGCCCGGCACTGGGCGCGGCACCGCCGGGTGCCGACCGCCCACATCAGCCTCGACGACGTACGCGAATGGGTGTGCTCGGGGTTCGCCGACCCGCAGTCCGGCTGGAACGACCAGTCCGAGGCCCAGTACCGCCTCGCCCGCCGCACGTGCGGCTTCGCCGCCCGCAACTTCCTCGCCAACGGCATCTCGTGCATCGTCGACGACGCGGTCTTCCCGGACCGCCCCGTCGTCGGGCTCGGCGGCTGGAAGCGGCACGTGGGGCCGGGGCTGCTGCCGGTCGTCATCCTCCCCGGCCTGGAGATCGTGCTGGAGCGCAACGCGCAGCGCAGCGGCAACCGGCGCCTGTCCGACGAGGAAGTCGCCCGGATCCACGGCCGGATGGCCGGGTGGTACGGCTCCGGGCTGCCGATCATCGACAACTCGCAGTACGACGTGCCGACCACGGCCCGCGTCCTGGACGAGGTGCTCGCCCGCTCCATAGCCAGCCCGCCCGCCTGGTAGAGCCACCGTGACCTCCCGCCGGCGCGCCCCACGCCGCCCGGTCGGACGCGCTGAACCGGCCGGACGCGGGCGGCGCTCGTACGCTCGAACCATGTCAGAGCTGTATGCGGTCCGCCGTGGACGGCTGCGCGACCGGTGTGCCGCTGCCGGCAGCGCCGCCTCGCTGGTCTCCCGTCCCGCCAACGTCCGCTACCTCGCCGGCGGGGCGCCGCCCGGCGCCGTACTGCTGCTCGGGCCGGACGAGGACGTCCTGATCTGCCCCGGTACGTCGGTGCCCGACCCGGGGGAGGGCCGCCCCGACGACCGGCTGCGGATCACCGTGCTACCCGCGCCCGGAGGCGACACCGTCGTCGCGGCGGCGCGCACGGCCGCGGCGGCCGGCGCCGAGTCGCTCGCCGTGGAGGAGACCCACCTGACCGTCGCCCGGCACCGGGCTCTGGGCTCGGTCGCACCCCGGCTGCGCCTGGGCGACCTGTCGGGCGCCGTCGAGCAGCTGCGGATCGTCAAGGACGAGGAAGAGATCGCGTCCCTGCGGATCGCGGCCGAGATCACCGACCAGGCGCTCGGAGAGCTGCTCGAATCGATCCTGGTCGGCCGGACCGAGCGGCACCTCGCGCTGGAGCTGGAGCGCCGCCTGGTCGACCACGGCGCGGACGGGACCGCCTTCCCCACGTCGGTCGCCACCGGTCCGAACGCGGGCCTGGGCCGGCACCGGCCCTCGGACCGACGCGTCGAGGAGGGAGATTTCCTCTCGGTCTGCCTCGGCGCCAACTACCGCGGCTACCGGTGCGAGATCGGCCGTACCTTCGTCATCGGCACGACGCCCGCCGACTGGCAGATCGAGCTGTACGAGGTCGTATTCGCCGCTCAGCGGGCGGGCCGGGAGGCGCTCGTACCGGGTGCGGAGTACCGCGAAGTCGACCGCGCGGCCCGCCACGTACTCGCCGCCGCGGGCCACGGCGAGGGGCTCGCGCCGAAGACCGGGCACGGTGTCGGGCTCGAAATCGAGGAGGACCCGCAGTTGGCACCTGCGGCCATGGGTAAACTGGACGCTTGTGTGCCGGTCACCGTCGAACCGGGGGTCCACCTCCCGGGCCGGGGCGGTGTCCGGATCGATGACACGCTCGTCGTACGCCCCGACGCGGACGGCGGACCCGAGCTACTCACCATCACGACCAAGGAGCTGCTCGCGCTGTAGCCCAGCGCCACAGTGCGACCCCCAGGTCACAGCAGCCCCACCAGCCTTCAGTCCAGGAGATTCCGCAACCGTGGCTTCCACGAACGACCTCAAGAACGGCATGGTGCTCAAGCTCGACGGGGGCCAGCTCTGGTCCGTCGTCGAGTTCCAGCACGTCAAGCCCGGCAAGGGCCCTGCCTTCGTGCGCACCAAGCTCAAGAACGTGCTCTCCGGCAAGGTCGTCGACAAGACCTTCAACGCCGGCGTGAAGGTCGAGACGGCCACCATCGACCGACGCGACATGCAGTTCTCGTACATGGACGGCGAGTACTTCGTCTTCATGGACATGGACACGTACGACCAGCTCATGGTCGACCGCAAGTCCGTCGGCGACGCCGCCAACTTCCTGATCGAGGGCTTCACCGCCTCCGTCGCCCAGCACGAGGGCGAGGTGCTGTACGTCGAGCTGCCCGCCGCGGTCGAGCTGACCGTCAAGCACACCGACCCGGGCGTCCAGGGCGACCGCTCCACCGGCGGCACCAAGCCGGCCACGCTGGAGACGGACCACGAGATCCAGGTCCCGCTCTTCATCACCACCGGTGAGAAGATCAAGGTCGACACCCGCACGAGCGATTACCTCGGCCGGGTGAACAGCTAACCGTGGCTGCCCGGAACACGGCGCGCAAGCGCGCCTTCCAGATCCTCTTCGAGGCCGACCAGCGCGGTGAGTCCGTGCAGACGGTCCTCGCGGACTGGATGCGGCACGCCAGGACCGACACCCGTCAGCCGCCGGTCAGCGAGTACACGATGCAGCTCGTCGAGGGGTACGCGCAGTACGCGGACCGCATCGAGGACCTCATGGCCACGTACGCGGTCGACTGGGAGATCGACAGGATGCCGGTCGTCGACCGGAACATCCTGCGGCTCGGCACGTACGAGCTGGTGTGGATGGACGAGACGCCCGACGCGGTGGTGATCGACGAGGCGGTGCAGCTCGCCAAGGAGTTCTCCACCGACGACTCACCGTCCTTCGTGAACGGTCTCCTCGGCCGTTTCAAGGACCTCAAGCCGAATCTGCGGCGCGAATAGGTCCGTCGCCCGGCCCAAGACGGCTGAAAGGCCCCCGGCACGCCTCACGGCATGCCGGGGGCCCTTTCGTCTTTGCCGGGTCGGTGCCCGGGCAGTGTTCTGAGGGGCAGCGGGGCGGGCAAAGCGGCAAAAGCGACGAGAAAACGCCGGGGCGGACGGAAGTGAAAGCTTCCGCCGACCCCGGCGTTACGTTTCTGCTGGCGCCGCTCGACCTAGATGTCGTCGTGGGAGACCGCGCGGCGCGCGTCCGCGTCGAGCACACCCCAGCTGATGAGCTGCTCGGTCAGGACCGAGGGCGACTGGTCGTAGATGACGGCGAGCGTGCGCAGGTCGTCCTGGCGGATCGACAGCACCTTGCCGTTGTAATCGCCGCGCTGTGACTGGATCGTCGCCGCGTAGCGCTGGAGCGGGCCCGCCTTCTCGGCCGGCACGTGGGCCAGGCGCTCGAGATCCAGGCGGAGCTTCGGCGGCGGCTCGGCGGCGCCGCCGGGCGTCGTGCCCGGCAGCAGCTCCTGCACCGGTACGCCGTAGAAGTCCGCGAGCTCGGCAAGGCGCTGCACGGTCACGGCGCGGTCGCCGCGCTCGTACGAGCCCACCACGACGGCCTTCCAGCGGCCCTGGGACTTCTCCTCGACACCGTGGAGGGAAAGGCCCTGCTGGGTGCGGATGGCGCGGAGCTTGGCCCCGAGCTGTTTTGCGTATTCGCTGGACATATGGCTCCCCGGACGCAGACTGGTAACTCACTGTGAGGTTACGCAGCGTTACTTGGGTGCGTCAAGCCGAATGGGGCCAGACCGCCTACTCGTGGGGTCTCGCAAGGGTTGCCGAATAGTGCTGGTACCGTGGTGACGCAATTTCGACGTCCTTTAAGGTCCGTCCCGTGAGGCGGAGAAGGAGGTCCGTTTCCAATGGACACGGTTGAATCCGATGCTCCGCGCCCCGTACTCGAGGGCCCTGACATCGAGCGGGTACTGACCCGCATCGCCCACGAGATCGTCGAGCGCGCCAAGGGCGCGGACGACGTGGTGCTCCTCGGCATCCCCACCCGCGGTGTCTTCCTGGCCCGCCGGCTGGCCGCCAGGCTCGAACAGATCACCGGCCGGAAGATGCCGGTGGGCTCCCTCGACATCACCATGTACCGCGACGACCTGCGCATGCGCCCCGCGCGGGCCCTCGCCCGCACCGAGATCCCCGGTGACGGCATCGAGGACCGGCTCGTCGTCCTCGTCGACGACGTGCTGTTCTCCGGCCGTACGATCCGCGCCGCGCTCGACGCGCTCGGCGACATCGGCCGCCCGCGCGCCGTGCAGCTCGCCGTCCTCGTCGACCGGGGCCACCGCGAACTGCCGATCCGCGCCGACTACGTCGGCAAGAACCTCCCCACGTCGCTGCGGGAGACGGTCAAGGTCCAGCTCTCCGAGGAGGACGGCCGCGACGCCGTGCTGCTCGGCCTCCAGCAGACCGCTCAGGTCGGCGAGCAGTAGCGCATTCCCGTACGGGCCCGGACCACCCGGGGCCGCGCACCGGTCTGCCCTCCTGCCCGCCTCCCCACACGCCCCTGACGAACCACGGAGCACCAGATGAAGCGTCACCTCATCTCGGCCGCCGACCTCACCCGCGACGACGCCGTGCTGATCCTCGACACCGCCGAGGAGATGGCCCGCGTCGCGGACCGGCCGATCAAGAAGCTGCCGACCCTGCGCGGACGTACGGTCGTCAACCTCTTCTTCGAGGACTCGACCCGCACCCGCATCTCCTTCGAGGCCGCCGCCAAGCGCCTCTCCGCCGACGTCATCAACTTCTCCGCCAAGGGCTCGTCCGTCTCCAAGGGCGAGTCGCTCAAGGACACCGCGCTGACCCTGGAGGCGATGGGCGCCGACGCCGTCGTCATCCGGCACCACGCCTCCGGAGCCCCCTACCGCCTCGCGACGTCCGGCTGGATCGACGGCGCGGTCGTCAACGCGGGCGACGGCACGCACGAGCACCCCACCCAGGCGCTCCTCGACGCCTTCACCATGCGCCGCAGGCTCGTCGGCCCCGACGCCGGAATAGGGCGTGACCTGGACGGACGCCGGATCACCATCGTCGGCGACGTACTGCACAGCCGCGTGGCGCGCTCCAACGTCCACCTGCTGCACACCCTCGGCGCCGAAGTGACCCTGGTGGCCCCGCCCACGCTGGTCCCGATCGGCGTCGAGCACTGGCCGTGCCAGGTTTCGTACCACCTCGACGAGGTGCTGCCGAAGTCGGACGCGGTCATGATGCTGCGTGTGCAGCGCGAGCGGATGAACGCCGCCTTCTTCCCGACCGAGCGCGAGTACTCGCGGCGCTACGGCCTGGACGGCGACCGGATGGCCCGGATGCCCGAGCACGCCATCGTCATGCACCCCGGCCCGATGAACCGCGGCATGGAGATCACCGCGCAGGTCGCCGACTCCGACCGCTGCACGGCCGTCGAGCAGGTCGCCAACGGCGTCTCGACCCGGATGGCCGTGCTGTACCTCCTGTTGGGCGGCAACGAGTCCGCCATCAGCCCTGCCCCCGCACGCACCGAGGAGAACAAGTAACGATGAGCAAGATCCTGATCCGCGGTGCGAAGGTACTGGGCGGCGAGCCGCAGGACGTCCTGATCGACGGCGAGAGCATCGAGGCGGTCGGAACCGGCCTGAGCGCCGAGGGCGCGACCGTCGTCGAGGCCGAGGGCAAGATCCTGCTGCCCGGCCTCGTCGACCTGCACACCCACCTGCGCGAGCCGGGCCGCGAGGACTCCGAGACCGTCCTGACCGGTACGAAGGCCGCCGCCGTCGGCGGCTTCACCGCCGTGCACGCGATGGCCAACACCTTCCCGGTCGCCGACACCGCCGGCGTCGTCGAGCAGGTCTGGCGCCTCGGCAAGGAGTCGGGCTACTGCGACGTGCAGCCCGTCGGCGCCGTCACCGTCGGCCTGGAGGGCAAGAAGCTCGCCGAGCTCGGCGCCATGCACGACTCGGCCGCCGGGGTGAAGGTCTTCTCCGACGACGGCAAGTGCGTCGACGACGCCGTGATCATGCGCCGCGCGCTGGAGTACGTGAAGGCCTTCGACGGCGTCGTGGCCCAGCACGCCCAGGAGCCCCGCCTCACCGAGGGCGCCCAGATGAACGAGGGCGTCGTCTCCTCCGAGCTGGGTCTCGGCGGCTGGCCGGCCGTCGCAGAGGAGTCGATCATCGCCCGCGACGTCCTCCTCGCCGCCCACGTCGGCTCGCGCGTCCACATCTGCCACCTGTCCACGGCCGGCTCGGTGGAGATCGTCCGCTGGGCCAAGTCCAAGGGCTGGAACGTCACCGCCGAGGTCACCCCGCACCATCTCCTGCTCACGGACGAGCTGGTCCGCACGTACAACCCGGTCTACAAGGTGAACCCGCCGCTGCGCACCGAGGCCGACGTCATGGCCCTGCGCGAGGCGCTCGCCGACGGCACCATCGACTGCGTCGCCACCGACCACGCCCCGCACCCGCACGAGGACAAGGACTGCGAGTGGGCCGCGGCCGCCATGGGCATGGTCGGTCTGGAGACCGCCCTGTCCGTCGTCCAGCAGACGATGGTCGACAGCGGCCTCCTCGACTGGGCGGGCGTCGCGGACCGCATGTCGTTCCGCCCGGCGGCCATCGGACGCCTGGAGGGCCACGGCCGTCCCGTCTCGGCAGGCGAGCCCGCCAACCTCACGCTGGTCGATCCGGCTTACCGTGGAGCCGTGGACCCCTCGGGCTTCGCCTCCCGCAGCCGCAACACCCCCTACGAGGGCCGTGAGCTGCCGGGACGCGTCACCCACACCTGGCTGCGGGGCCGCGCAACGGTCGTCGACGGGAATCTGGCGTGACACCTCTCATCCATCTGGCCGCAGGCGCCGTCGCCGCGGAGCGCAAGTCGGCCGAAGTGACCGACTGGGCCGCCCGCATCGGCTGGGTCGTCGGGCTGCTGCTCTTCATCGCGCTCGTGTACTGGCTGATGCGCCAGGGCTGGAAGTGGCGCGCCGTCCTCCAGTCCGACCTGCCGGAGCTCCCCACCGCGCCCGACGCGCCGGGTGAGGCGAAGCTGAGCATGAGCGGCCGGTACCACGGCTCCACGACCGCCGGGCAGTGGCTCGACCGGATCGTGGCCCACGGCCTCGGCACGCGCAGCCGCGCCGAGCTGACCCTGACCGACGCGGGACTGGACGTCGTACGCCCCGGGGCGGCCGACTTCTTCGTACCGGCCGGGCAGCTCCGCGAGGCGCGGCTCGACAAGGGCATCGCGGGCAAGGTCCTCGCCGAGGGCGGCCTGCTGGTCGTCACCTGGCAGCACGGCGACAAGCTGATCGACTCCGGCTTCCGCTCCGACCGCGCGGCCGAGCACACGGCCTGGGTCGAGGCCATCAACTCCATGACACGTATTTCTACGGAAGGCACCGCACGATGACGATCTCCACCCGGGGAGCCGCCAAGGCTCCCGCCGTACTCGTCCTGGAGGACGGCCGCAGCTTCCGCGGCCGTGCCTACGGGGCCGTGGGGGAGACCTTCGGCGAGGCGGTTTTCAACACCGGCATGACCGGCTACCAGGAGACCCTCACCGACCCGTCGTACCACCGCCAGGTCGTCGTCATGACGGCCCCGCACGTCGGCAACACCGGTGTGAACGACGAGGACGACGAGTCGAAGAAGATCTGGGTCGCCGGATACGTCGTACGCGACCCCGCCCGCATCCCGTCCAACTGGCGCTCCAGCCGCTCGCTCGACGAGCAGCTCACCGAGCAGGGCATCGTGGGCATCAGCGGCATCGACACCCGCGCCCTCACCCGCCACCTGCGCGAGCGCGGCGCGATGCGCGTCGGCATCTTCTCCGGCGAGGCCCTGGCCGACGAGCAGACGCTGCTCGCCCGTGTGCAGGAGGCCCCCCAGATGGTGGGCGCCTCGCTCGCCGCCGAGGTCTCCACCGACGAGCCGTACGTCGTCCCCGCCATCGGTGAGAAGAAGTTCACCGTCGCCGCGATCGACCTCGGCATCAAGGGCATGACCCCGCACCGGATGGCCGAGCGCGGCATAGAGGTGCACGTCCTGCCGGCCACCACCACGGTCGAGGAGGTGTACGCCGTCGCCCCCGACGGAGTCTTCCTCTCCAACGGCCCCGGCGACCCGTCCACGGTCGACCTCACCGTCGTCAAGGCCGTCCTGGACCGCAAGACACCGCTCTTCGGCATCTGCTTCGGCAACCAGATCCTCGGCCGGGCGCTCGGCTTCGGCACGTACAAGCTGAAGTACGGCCACCGCGGCATCAACCAGCCCGTGCAGGACCGCACGACCGGCAAGGTCGAGGTCACCGCGCACAACCACGGCTTCGCCGTCGACGCCCCGCTCGACAAGGTCTCCGAGACCCCGTACGGGCGCGCCCAGGTTTCCCACGTCTGCCTGAACGACGACGTGGTCGAGGGCCTCCAGCTCCTCGACCAGCCCGCGTTCAGCGTCCAGTACCACCCCGAAGCAGCAGCGGGCCCGCACGACGCCGCGTACCTGTTCGACCGCTTCGTACAGCTCATGGAGGGCCAGCGTGCCTAAGCGCACCGATATCCAGTCCGTCCTGGTCATCGGCTCCGGTCCGATCGTCATCGGCCAGGCCGCGGAGTTCGACTACTCCGGCACGCAGGCCTGCCGCGTCCTCAAGGCCGAGGGCCTGCGCGTCATCCTGGTCAACTCCAACCCGGCGACGATCATGACCGACCCGGAGATCGCCGACGCCACGTACGTCGAGCCGATCACCCCGGAGTTCGTCGAGAAGATCATCGCCAAGGAGCGCCCCGACGCGCTGCTGCCGACCCTCGGCGGCCAGACCGCGCTCAACACCGCGATCTCCATGCACGAGCAGGGTGTGCTGGAGAAGTACGGCGTCGAGCTCATCGGCGCCAACGTCGAGGCCATCCACAAGGGCGAGGACCGCGACCTCTTCAAGGGCGTCGTGGCGGCCGTCAAGGCCAAGATCGGTTACGGCGAGTCCGCCCGCTCGGTCATCTGCCACTCCATGGACGACGTCCTCGCGGGCGTCGACACGCTCGGCGGCTACCCCGTCGTCGTCCGCCCCTCCTTCACCATGGGCGGCGCCGGCTCCGGCTTCGCCCACAACGAGGACGAGCTGCGCCGCATCGCCGGACAGGGCCTCACGCTCTCGCCGACCACCGAGGTGCTCCTGGAGGAGTCCATCCTCGGCTGGAAGGAGTACGAGCTGGAGCTGATGCGCGACAAGAACGACAACGTCGTGGTCGTCTGCTCCATCGAGAACTTCGACCCGATGGGCGTGCACACCGGCGACTCCATCACCGTCGCCCCGGCGATGACGCTGACCGACCGCGAGTACCAGCGGCTGCGCGACGTCGGCATCGCGATCATCCGCGAGGTCGGCGTCGACACCGGCGGCTGCAACATCCAGTTCGCCGTCAACCCCGACGACGGCCGGATCATCGTCATCGAGATGAACCCGCGCGTCTCGCGTTCGTCCGCACTGGCCTCCAAGGCGACCGGCTTCCCGATCGCGAAGATCGCCGCCCGTCTCGCCGTGGGCTACACGCTCGACGAGATCCCGAACGACATCACCGAGAAGACCCCGGCGTCCTTCGAGCCCACGCTCGACTACGTCGTCGTCAAGGTGCCCCGCTTCGCGTTCGAGAAGTTCCCGCTCGCCGACGCCACCCTCACCACCACCATGAAGTCGGTGGGCGAGGCCATGGCCATCGGCCGCAACTTCACCGAGGCGCTCCAGAAGGCCCTGCGCTCGCTGGAGAAGAAGGGCAGCCAGTTCGCCTTCACCGGCGAGCCGGGCGACAAGGCCGACCTCCTGGAGATCGCCAAGGTCCCCACGGACGGCCGCATCAACACCGTCATGCAGGCCATCCGGGCCGGTGCCACCCCCGAGGAGATCTTCGACGCCACGAAGATCGACCCGTGGTTCGTCGACCAGATGTTCCTGATCAAGGAGCACGCGGACGACCTCGCCGCCGCCGAGAGGCTCGACCCCGAGCTGCTCGCCGAGGCCAAGCGCCACGGCTTCTCCGACGCCCAGATCGCCGGCATCCGCGGCCTGCGCGAGGACGTCGTACGCGAGGTCCGGCACGCGCTCGGCGTGCGCCCGGTCTACAAGACGGTCGACACCTGCGCCGCCGAGTTCGCCGCGAAGACGCCGTACTTCTACTCCTCGTACGACGAGGAGTCCGAGGTCGCGCCCCGCGAGAAGCCCGCCGTGATCATCCTGGGCTCCGGCCCGAACCGCATCGGCCAGGGCATCGAGTTCGACTACTCCTGCGTCCACGCCTCCTTCGCGCTCAGCGACGCGGGCTACGAGACCGTGATGGTCAACTGCAACCCGGAGACCGTCTCCACCGACTACGACACCTCCGACCGCCTGTACTTCGAGCCGCTGACGCTCGAGGACGTGCTGGAGATCGTCCACGCCGAGACCCTCGCGGGCCCGGTCGCCGGCGTCGTCGTGCAGCTCGGCGGCCAGACCCCGCTGGGTCTCGCCCAGGCGCTCAAGGACAACGGCGTACCGGTGGTCGGCACCCCGCCGGAGGCCATCCACGCCGCCGAGGACCGCGGCGCGTTCGGCCGCGTGCTCGCCGAGGCCGGCCTCCCGGCCCCCAAGCACGGCACCGCGACGACCTTCGACGAGGCCAAGGCCATCGCCGACGAGATCGGCTACCCGGTCCTGGTACGCCCGTCGTACGTGCTCGGCGGACGCGGCATGGAGATCGTGTACGACGAGACGCGCCTGTCCTCGTACATCGCGGAGTCCACCGAGATCAGCCCCACCCGCCCGGTCCTCGTCGACCGCTTCCTCGACGACGCGATCGAGATCGACGTCGACGCGCTGTACGACGGCACCGAGCTCTACCTCGGCGGCGTCATGGAGCACATCGAGGAAGCCGGCATCCACTCCGGCGACTCCGCCTGCGCGCTGCCCCCGATCACCCTCGGCGGCTTCGACATCAAGCGGCTGCGGATCTCCACCGAGGCCATCGCCAAGGGCGTCGGCGTACGCGGACTGATCAACATCCAGTTCGCCATGGCCGGGGACATCCTGTACGTCCTCGAAGCCAACCCGCGCGCCTCGCGCACCGTCCCGTTCACCTCCAAGGCGACCGCAGTGCCGCTCGCGAAGGCCGCCGCCCGCATCTCGCTGGGCGCGACCATCGCCGAGCTGCGCGCGGAGGGCATGCTGCCGAAGACCGGCGACGGCGGCACGCTGCCGCTCGACGCGCCGATCTCCGTCAAGGAGGCCGTGATGCCGTGGAGCCGCTTCCGCGACATCCAGGGCCGTGGCGTGGACACCGTCCTCGGCCCGGAGATGCGCTCGACCGGTGAGGTCATGGGCATCGACTCGGTCTTCGGCACGGCGTACGCCAAGTCGCAGGCCGGCGCGTACGGCCCGCTGCCGACGAAGGGCCGGGCGTTCATCTCGGTCGCCAACCGGGACAAGCGCTCGATGATCTTCCCGGCGCGCGAACTCGTCGCCCACGGCTTCGAGCTGCTCGCCACCTCCGGCACGGCCGAGGTGCTCAAGCGCAACGGCATCAACGCCACCGTCGTACGCAAGCAGAGCGAGGGCCAGGGCCCGCAGGGCGAGCGGACGATCGTCCAGCTCATCCACGACGGCGAGGTCGACCTCATCGTCAACACGCCGTACGGCACGGGCGGCCGCCTCGACGGCTACGAGATCCGTACGGCCGCCGTGGCGCGCAGCGTCCCGTGCCTCACGACGGTCCAGGCCCTCGCGGCCGCCGTCCAGGGCATCGACGCGCTCACCCACGGCGACGTGGGCGTGCGTTCCCTCCAGGAACACGCGCGACACCTGACCGCGGCCCGCGAGGTCTAGCGGCCCAGGAGGGGGACACCGGTCGCGGTGTCCCCCTCTTCGTGAGCCCAGCCCGCAGCCGAGCCTCCCGAGGAACGCACCGTGTACACACTCTTCTTCACCCTCGTCTTCAAGCGCATGGACGCCGAACGGGCCCACTACATGGCCTTCCGCTGGATCCGCCTCGCCGCCCGCGTCCCGGTCCTGCGCACCTTCGTCGCCGCACTCCTCGCGCCCCGCCACACCACGCTGCGCACCGAGGCGCTGGGCCTGCGGATGCACGGCCCGTTCGGCCTCGCCGCCGGTTTCGACAAGAACGCGGTCGCCATCGACGGGATGTCGATGCTCGGCTTCGACCACATCGAGATCGGTACGGTCACCGCCCAGCCGCAGCCCGGCAACCCCAAGAAGCGCCTCTTCCGCCTCGTGAAGGACCGCGCGCTCATCAATCGCATGGGCTTCAACAACGAGGGTTCCGAGGCCGTGGCGGCCCGCCTGGCGGCCCGTAACCCCGTCTTCAGGACGGTCGTCGGCGTCAACATCGGCAAGACCAAGATCGTTCCGGAGGAGGAGGCCGTCGCCGACTACGTCGCCTCCACCGAGCGCCTCGCCGCCCACGCCGACTACCTCGTCGTCAACGTCTCGTCCCCGAACACCCCCGGCCTGCGCAACCTCCAGGCCACCGAGTCGCTGCGCCCGCTGCTGACCGCCGTGCGCGAGGCCGTCGACCGTACGGTCACCGGCCGCCGCGTACCGCTGCTGGTCAAGATCGCACCCGACCTGGCGGACGAGGACGTGGACGCCGTCGCCGACCTGGCGCTGGAGCTCGGCCTCGACGGCATCATCGCCACCAACACCACCATCGCCCGCGAGGGCCTCGGCCTGAAGTCCGACCCGGCCCTGGTCAAGGAGACCGGCGGACTGTCCGGAGCGCCCGTCAAAGCGCGCTCCCTGGAGGTCCTGCGCCGCCTGTACGCCCGCGTGGGCGACCGGATCACCCTGATCGGGGTCGGCGGCATCGAGAACGCCGACGACGCCTGGCAGCGGATCCTGGCGGGCGCCACGCTCGTCCAGGGCTACAGCGCCTTCATCTACGAGGGCCCGTTCTGGGCCCGCGCGATCCACCGGGGCCTCGCGGAACGCCTCGCGAACAGCCCGTACGCCACCCTCGCCGACGCGGTCGGCGCCGAGACCCGGGAGACCGCCAAGTGAGCGCCGCCACCGAACCGACCGTCGAACCCTTCGGCGCCCGTCTGCGCCGCGCCATGGACACCCGCGGTCCGCTGTGCGTCGGCATCGACCCGCACGCGTCGCTGCTGAGCGCCTGGGGCCTGAGCGACGACGTCAAGGGCCTGGAGGCGTTCACCCGCACCGTCGTAGAGGCGCTGGCCGACCGGGTCGCCGTGCTCAAGCCGCAGTCGGCGTTCTTCGAGCGCTTCGGCTCGCGCGGCATCGCCGTGCTGGAGAAGGCCGTCGAGGAGGCCAGGGCGGCCGGCGCGCTGGTGCTGATGGACGCCAAGCGCGGCGACATCGGCTCCACCATGGGCGCGTACGCCGAGACGTACCTCCACCAGGGCTCGCCGCTCTTCTCGGACGCGGTCACCGTCTCGCCGTACCTCGGCTTCGGCTCGCTGCGTCCGGCGCTGGACGCGGCCGTGATCAACGGCTGCGGCGTGTTCGTCCTCGCGCTCACGTCCAATCCGGAGGGCGCCGAGGTCCAGCGCGCCACCGCGGCCGGCGGGCGCTCGCTCGCCCAGCTCATGCTCGACCACATGGCGGCCGAGAACGAGGGCGCCGAGCCGCTCGGGTCGGTCGGCGCCGTGGTCGGCGCGACGCTCGGCGACGCGGGCGTCGACCTCGCCATCAACGGTCCGCTGCTGGCTCCGGGCATCGGCGCGCAGGGCGCGACGCCCGCCGATCTCCCCGGCGTCTTCGGGCCGGCCGTCGGCAACGTCGTACCGAGTGTGAGCCGCGGCGTACTGCGCTTCGGCCCCGACGTAGCCGGACTGCGTGAGTCCGCTTCTCGCTTCGCGGACGAGGTCAGAGCGGCGGTCTCGGCGGCCTGACGGTGGGTCGGCGATTCATGTTGACGGAATCCTGACCGAAAAGCGGGGTGGTATGTCTGGTATGTCTGAGTCGACAGAGGCTGACCAGGACTTTTCGCCGCTTCTCGCTGACTGGAGCGGTCCTGGCCGCTAGTCTCCGTCGAGAGAAACGCGCAGCTCGTCGTTCGCGGCCTGCTGTTCGTTGCTCGCCTGGTGTGGGGCGACAAGGTTCCTCACCGGTCCGTATCCGACAGTTCGACATCCGAGGTGACGTAGGCGTGGCTCTTCCGCCCCTTACCCCTGAACAGCGCGCAGCCGCGCTCGAAAAGGCCGCCGCGGCTCGCCGGGAGCGGGCCGAGGTCAAGAATCGACTCAAGCACTCCGGCGCCTCGCTCCACGAGGTCATCAAGCAGGGACAGGAGAATGACGTCGTCGGCAAGATGAAGGTCTCCGCCCTTCTCGAATCTCTGCCAGGCGTCGGCAAGGTCCGTGCCAAGCAGATCATGGAGCGGCTCGGCATCTCCGAGAGCCGTCGTGTGCGCGGTCTCGGCTCCAACCAGATCGCCTCTTTGGAGCGCGAGTTCGGCGGCGGAGCCGCCTGACGTTCTCGGGCACCCCCGAGAACCTGGATAATCGCATCCATGGCTGCAACATCCCGGGGGACGACCCCCGTACCCCCGGACGTACGTCCGCGGCTGACCGTGCTCTCCGGCCCCTCGGGTGTCGGCAAGAGCACGGTCGTCGCCCATATGCGCAAGGTCCACCCCGAGGTATGGCTCTCGGTGTCGGCCACCACACGCAAGCCGCGACCCGGCGAGCGCCACGGTGTCCAGTACTTCTTCGTGAGCGACGAGGAGTTCGACAAGCTCGTCGCCAACGGTGAGCTGCTGGAGTGGGCCGAGTTCGCCGGCAACCGGTACGGCACGCCCCGGCGTGCCGTGGCCGACCGGCTCGAAGCGGGTGAGCCCGTGCTCCTGGAGATCGATCTCCAGGGCGCACGGCTCGTCCGCGAGTCGATGCCCGAGGCTCAACTGGTCTTCCTGGCCCCGCCCAGCTGGGACGAGCTGGTCCGCAGGCTGACCGGCCGCGGTACGGAGGCGCCCGATGTGATCGAGCGCCGTCTGGAGGCGGCGAAGATCGAACTCGCCGCGGAGGCGGAGTTCGACACCACCCTGGTCAACACCTCCGTCGAGGACGTGGCGCGCGAGCTGCTAGCCTTGATGGAAGTTGCTTGATCTCTGTTCACTTATCGGAAGGTAGAGCGTGTCCTCTTCCATTTCCACGCCCGAGGGCATCATCAACCCGCCGATCGACGAGCTGCTCGAGGCCACGGACTCGAAGTACAGCCTCGTGATCTACGCGGCGAAGCGTGCGCGTCAGATCAACGCGTACTACTCGCAGCTCGGTGAGGGCCTGCTCGAGTACGTCGGCCCTCTGGTGGACACCCACGTCCACGAGAAGCCGCTCTCGATCGCCCTGCGCGAGATCAACGCGGGTCTGCTGACCTCCGAGGCCATTGAGGGCCCGGCTCAGTAGTCAGCAGGCGCAGGAATCTTTTCCACCACAGGCCCGGCAGCGAGACTGCCGGGCCTGTGGTGTGTCATAGGGACGTGAACCGTCGGACAACCGGGCAAGCGGGAGACGCAGTGGACAAGCCGAAGGTCGTGCTGGGAGTCAGCGGGGGCATCGCCGCGTACAAGGCGTGCGAGCTGCTGCGCCGGCTGACGGAATCGGGCCACGACGTACGGGTCGTGCCGACCGATTCCTCGCTCCACTTCGTGGGCGCCGCCACCTGGTCGGCGCTTTCCGGCCACCCCGTCTCGGCGCAGGTGTGGGACGCGGTCCACGAGGTCCCGCACGTACGGATCGGGCAGGCCGCCGACCTCGTCGTGGTGGCCCCGGCCACCGCCGACATGCTGGCCAAGGCGGCCCACGGGCTGGCCGACGACCTCCTCACGAACACGCTGCTCACGGCCCGATGTCCGGTGGTCTTCGCTCCCGCCATGCACACCGAGATGTGGGAGCACCCGGCCACCCGGGAGAACGTCGCCACCCTGCGCCGCCGGGGCGCGGTGGTCATCGAGCCCGCGGTCGGCCGGCTGACCGGCACCGACACCGGCAAGGGCCGGCTGCCCGACCCGGACGAGATCTTCGAGGTCTGCCGGCGCGTCCTCGCGCGGGGCGTGGCCGAGCCCGACCTCGCGGGGCGGCACGTGGTGATCAGCGCCGGCGGTACGCGCGAACCGCTCGACCCGGTCCGCTACCTGGGCAACCGCTCCTCGGGCAAGCAGGGCTACGCGCTGGCCCGTACCGCCGTCGCGCGCGGCGCCCGGGTCACGCTCGTCGAGGCCAACACCGGGCTGCCGGACCCGGCGGGCGCCGACGTGGTCCGCGCCGGCACGGCGACGCAGCTGCGCGAGGCGGTGCTGAAGGCGGCGGCGGACGCCGACGTGGTCGTGATGGCGGCCGCGGTGGCCGACTTCCGGCCGGCGGCGTACGCCTCGGGAAAGATCAAGAAGAAGGACGGGCAGGAGCCGGCCGCGGTCGAGCTGGTGCGTAATCCGGACATCCTCGCCGAGCTCGCCGCCGAGCGGCGCGGACGGCCCGGGCAGGTGGTCGTCGGCTTCGCCGCCGAGACCGACGACGTCCTCGCCAACGGCCGGGACAAGCTCCGCCGCAAGGGCTGTGACCTGCTGGTCGTCAACGAGGTGGGGGAGCGCAAGACGTTCGGCTCGGAGGAGAACGAAGCCGTCGTGCTCGACGCCGACGGCGGCGAGACCCCGGTGCCGTACGGCCCCAAGGAGGCCCTCGCCGACACGGTGTGGGACCTGGTGGCACGTCGGCTCGGTTAAATCTCGCCATACTCGGTGCGCCACGCCCGGTGTCGCGAACCGCTGGGAATCGGGCCATTCGCCCTCTGGCGGAGGCCCCCGGCCGTGCTGCACAATGCAGTGCCGCTGGTCACAGGGCTCCCAAGAAGCGAGACGCGTGGTCCGCCGACCGGAAGCGACCGATAAACTGGTGCCGGACCGACGCCGGGCGCAGCTCCCGGTCCGTTCCATCAATGCTCAGCCAGCAGCCGCTGCAACCCCAGGGAGCGATGTGTCCCGCCGCCTGTTCACCTCGGAGTCCGTGACCGAGGGCCACCCCGACAAGATCGCTGACCAGATCAGCGACACGATCCTCGACGCGCTCCTGCGGGAGGACCCGGCTTCCCGGGTCGCCGTGGAGACCTTGATCACCACCGGCCTGGTGCACGTCGCCGGCGAAGTGACGACCAAGGCTTACGCCGACATTCCCACGCTCGTACGCAACAAGATCCTCGACATCGGGTACGACTCCTCGAAGAAGGGCTTCGACGGCGCCTCGTGCGGCGTCTCGGTGTCCATCGGCGCGCAGTCCCCCGACATCGCGCAGGGTGTCGACACGGCGTACGAGACGCGGGTCGAAGGCGATGACGACGAGCTCGACAAGCAGGGCGCGGGCGACCAGGGCCTGATGTTCGGTTACGCGTGCGACGAGACGCCCGAGCTGATGCCGCTGCCGATCCACCTGGCGCACCAGCTCTCGCGCCGGCTGTCCGAGGTCCGCAAGAACGGGACGATCCCGTACCTGCGCCCCGACGGCAAGACTCAGGTCACCATCGAGTACGACGGCGACAAGGCCGTCCGCCTCGACACGGTCGTCGTCTCCTCGCAGCACGCGTCGGACATCGACCTCGACTCGCTGCTCGCTCCCGACATCCGCGAGTTCGTCGTCGAGCACGTCCTGAGCGGGCTGCTCGAGGACGGCATCAAGCTGGACACCGAGGGCTACCGCCTGCTGGTCAACCCGACCGGACGCTTCGAGATCGGCGGCCCGATGGGCGACGCCGGCCTCACCGGCCGCAAGATCATCATCGACACGTACGGCGGCATGGCCCGCCACGGCGGCGGCGCGTTCTCCGGCAAGGACCCCTCCAAGGTCGACCGCTCTGCGGCGTACGCGATGCGCTGGGTCGCCAAGAACGTCGTGGCCGCGGGTCTCGCCGCGCGCTGTGAGGTCCAGGTCGCGTACGCGATCGGCAAGGCCGAACCGGTGGGCCTGTTCGTCGAGACCTTCGGCACCGCCACCGTGGCCACCGAGAAGATCGAGAACGCCATCGCCGAGGTCTTCGACCTCCGCCCGGCCGCGATCATCCGCGACCTCGACCTGCTCCGCCCGATCTACGCCCAGACGGCGGCGTACGGCCACTTCGGCCGCGAGCTGCCCGACTTCACCTGGGAGCGCACGGACCGCGTGGACGCCCTGCGCGCGGCGACGGGTCTCTGAACCGGCCCCACTGTTCGCACGCGAAGGCCCCGGACCGTACTGGTCCGGGGCCTTCGCGCTGGTCGCACTGTCCGTGGTGTCTGGTAGGAATTTGGCTGTGAGCAGGAACGACGAGCGGCCCGAAGAGCCCGCGGGCGGGGCGCCGGAGCAGCTTGCGCTCATCCGGGAGACCGTGCGGAAGGCGAAGGTCCCGAAGGCCAAACCGAGGACCTGGCGCGGCGCGCCGCTGGCCAAGGAGCTGCCCGTCGCGCGGGTGCTGGTCGACAAGGGGGTGCTGCACCTCGACAAGTACTTCGACTACGCCGTGACGGAGGAGCTGGACGCCGTCGCCCAGCCGGGGGTGCGGGTCCGGGTGCGGTTCGGCGCCGGTTCGCACAACGTGCGGGACGGCCGCCGTGAGGGCGGCGGGATGATCGACGGGTTCCTGATCGAGCGGCGGGCCGAGTCGGACTACGCCGGGCCGCTCGCGGCGCTCGCCTATGTGGTGTCCCCGGAGCCCGTGCTGAGCCCCGAGCTGCTCGCCCTGTCGCGGGCGATCGCCGACCGGTACGCGGGCAGCCTCGCCGACGTGCTCCAGCTGGCCGTTCCGCCGCGCAACGGGCCGGCCGAGAAGAAGGCCTCGCCCGAGCCGCTGCCGCCGCCCGGCGCGCCGGCGCCCGGGACCTGGGGGCGGTACGCGCACGGACCCGCGTTCCTGCGGGAGCTGGCGGCGGGCGGGGCGCCGCGCGCCGTGTGGAACGCGCTGCCGGGGCCGCACTGGCCCGAGGAACTGGCCCGCGCCGTGGTGGCGACGCTCGCGTCCGGCCGGGGCGCGCTGGTCGTGCTGCCGGACGGCCGGAGCGCGGCGCGGGTGGACGCGGCGCTCACCGCGCTGGTGGGCAAGGGCCACCACACGCTGCTGACCGCCGACGCCGGGCCGCAGAAGCGGTACGGGCAGTGGCTGGCCGCCCGGCGGGGGTCGGTGCGGGCGGTGATCGGGACACGGGCCGCGATGTTCGCCCCGGTGACGGATCTGGGGCTCGTGGCGGTGTGGGACGACGGGGACTCCAGCCACAGCGACGACCACGCGCCGTTCCCGCACGTGCGGGAGGTGCTGGAGCTGCGGGCGCAGCACAGCAGGTGCGGATTCCTGCTGGGGGCCACGAGCTGCACGGTGGAGGCGGCCCAGCTCGTGGAGAGCCAGTGGGCCGTGCCGCTGCGGCCGGGCCGCGAGCACGTGCGGGCCGCCGCGCCGCTGATCCGTACCGTCGGCGACGAGGAGGTGGCCCGGGACGGGGCCGCGCGGGCGGCCCGGCTGCCCAGCCTGGCGTGGCAGACGGTGCGGGACGGGCTGCGGTCCGGTCCGGTACTGGTGCAGGTGCCCCGGCGCGGGTACGTACCGAGCCTGGCGTGTGAGCGGTGTCGTACGCCCGCGCGGTGCGGCCACTGCGCGGGGCCGCTCGAAGCGGCCGACCAGCGGGAACTGCACTGCGGGTGGTGCGGCCGGGACGCGGCAGGGTGGCGGTGCGGCGAGTGCGGGAGCGTGCGGCTGCGGGCGCAGGTCGTGGGCGCGCGGCGCACGGCGGAGGAGCTGGGGCGGGCGTTCCCGGCCGTGCCGGTGCGCACGTCCGGGCGCGATCACGTGCTGGAGAGCGTGCCGGCGGCGCCCGCGCTCGTGGTGAGTACGCCGGGGGCCGAGCCGGTGGCCGAGGGCGGTTACGCGGCGGCGTTGCTGCTCGACGGCTGGGCGATGCTCGGCCGCCCGGACCTCCGCGCGGGGGAGGAGGCGCTGCGCCGGTGGATCAGCGCGTCGGCCCTGGTGAGGGGGCAGGCGGAGGGCGGGACGGTGGTCGTGGTCGCCGAGCCGTCGCTGCGGCCGGTGCAGGCGCTGGTGCGGTGGGACCCGGTGGGGCACGCGCAGCGGGAGCTGGCAGAGCGGGCGGAGCTGGGCTTCCCGCCGGTGTCGCGGATGGCGGCGGTGAGCGGCCGGCCCGAGGCGATCGCCGCGTTCCTGGCGGCGGCCGAACTGCCGGCCGACGCGGAGGTCCTCGGCCCGGTGCCGCTGCCCGTCGCGGAGCCCGGCCGTCCGCGCCGGCCCGGCGACCCGCCGGTGGGCGAGGTGTGGGAGCGCGCGCTGCTGCGGGTGCCGCCTGGGAGCGGAGCGGCGCTCGCCACCGCGCTGAAGGCGGCCCAGGCGGCGCGGCTGGCCCGGGGCGGCGGCGATCCGGTGCGGATCCGGATCGATCCGCCGGACATCGGCTGAGGGCGGCGGCGGCGGGGCGACTCCCGGAGTGTGCCGTCGCTGGTGTGGCGCGCGGCGGGGTCCGGCCCTGGAGTCCGCAGGTGCCTTGGGGTCGGTGCCGCGCCGGGGCGTCTCCTCGGGTGCCGAACGTGTCGGGGCGACGAGTCGTTCGGGAGGGTTGCGTTCGACACCCTGCGGGGAGCGCCCCGGCGCGTCCCTCCCGGCACCGTGGAGGGTGAGGCGGGGCTCCGCCGGTGCGGGCCCTCGCCGGGCGGAGCTGGGACGGTCGGCGAGGGCCGGTGGCGCGTGGGGCGTCAGGTGCAGGGCCCTGCGGCGGAGACGGGAGGGGCCGGGGAGCCCGGCCGGGACGGGCGAAGAAGGTCAGCCGTTGCGGGGGCCGGGGAGGGCGGTCGGGCGTAGTTCGTCGCGCAGCGACTGGGTCGCGGCTGCCGGCTGCGGCGGCATGGAGCGGGCCGCCGGCACGGAGGGCAGGGGCGGCGGGACCGGCAGGGTGCGGGTGGCGGTCGCCGTCTCGGCGGCCGGCTCGGCCTCCGCCGGTGCGCTGGTCTGCGCAGCGGCCCGCCGCGCGCCGTATCGCCGGTGCACGGCCTGCTTGGTCACTCCGAGGGCCGAGCCCACCGCGTCCCAGGAGAAGCCCAGCGAACGGTCGAAGTCCACGGCGGCGGTCACCAGCGTCTCGACGCTGTCCCGCAGCTCCTGGGCGAGGCGGACGGTGGGCGCCGGGGCCCGGCCGTAGACGACGAAGCCCGTGGAAGGGCCGGAGCGACGCGGGCGGTAGACGTTGCCGAGCTGGGCGGTGAGGGTGCGCAGTGCGTCCACCTGCCGGCGGACCCGCTCGATGTCCCGTACCAACAGATGCAGGCTGGCCCGTGCTTGGGCGTCGTGGGTTGCGTGGTCGGCCATGAACAAGCCTCTCGAACCGGCGTGAAAGAAGGGGCGGAAGAAGGAGGGAAAGGTGCGTGTGGGGGAGCGGGCGGGAAGTCGGGGCCGCTTGCGCGGGCCGTATCGGTCAATCTCACTTGACCAACGCGTCACCCGGCGCCGGGGTCACGCTGCTGGGGGCGTAGACGTGTCCGCGCGGGGCGCGCGGTCGTGCGTACGCCCCCTGAGGCCAAGGACCGTGACGGCCCATAGACTGGTGCGTCCCTTGACGCCGCACCCGTTACCGCCCTTCCTGCCCGAGAGGCCCGCGCCACCGATGAAGCTCGTCTTCGCAGGCACCCCCGAGGTCGCCGTACCCGCCCTGGACGCCCTGATCGCCTCCGGCCGGCACGAGGTCGCCGCCGTGGTCACCCGGCCCGACGCGCCGGCGGGACGCGGCCGCAAACTCGTCGCGAGCCCCGTCGCCGCGCGTGCGGAAGAGGCCGGGATCGAGGTGCTCAAGCCGGTCCACCCGCGTGACGAGGACTTCCTCGCGCGGCTGCGCGAGATCGCGCCGGACTGCTGCCCCGTCGTCGCGTACGGCGCGCTGCTCCCCAGGACCGCCCTCGACGTCCCCGCCAAGGGCTGGGTCAACCTGCACTTCTCGCTGCTGCCGGCATGGCGCGGCGCCGCCCCGGTGCAGCACGCGATCCTCGCGGGCGACGAGGTCACGGGCGCGTCGACCTTCCTGATCGAGGAAGGGCTCGACTCCGGGCCGGTGTACGGCGTGCTCACCGAGCGGGTACGCCCCACCGACACCAGCGGCGACCTGCTCACCCGGCTCGCCTTCGCGGGCTCCGGCCTGCTCGCCGCCACCATGGACGGCATCGAGGACGGCACCCTGCACGCCGTACCGCAGCCCGCCGAGGGCATCACCCTCGCACCCAAGATCACCGTCGAGGACGCGCAGATCGACTGGGCCGCGCCCGCGCTGCGCGTCGACCGTGTCGTACGCGGCTGCACGCCCGCGCCCGGCGCCTGGACGGTGTTCCGGGGCGAGCGGCTCAAGCTCGTCTCCGTGAAGCCGCTGCCCGACCGGACGGACCTGGCCCTGGCCCCCGGTGAGCTGTCGGCGGGGAAGAAGAACGTGTACGCGGGAACCGGATCGCACCCCGTGGAACTCCTGTGGGTGCAGCCGCAGGGCAAGAAGCCGATGCTCGGCGCCGACTGGGCGCGCGGCGTGCGGATCGCCCCGGGCGAGCACGTGGGCGCGGCGGACGTACGCTGAGAGGGTTCGTCCCCCTCTTCAGCGGAGCACCTTTTTCGTGAGTGACCAGCCAAGCAGCCCTCCCGCCAAGCGAACCGGCAAGCGTCCCGCCAAGCCGCACCGGCGCCCCCAGAAGGACCCGGTCCGCTTCCTCGCGTTCGAGGCGCTGCGCGCCGTCGACGAGCGCGACGCGTACGCCAACCTCGTCCTGCCGCCGCTGCTGAAGAAGGCCCGTGCCAAGGGCGACTTCGACGAGCGCGACGCCGCGCTCGCGACCGAGCTGGTGTACGGGACCCTGCGCCGCCAGGGCACGTACGACGCGGTGGTCGCCGCGTGCGTCGACCGGCCGCTGCGCGAGGTGGACCCGCCGGTCCTCGACGTGCTGGCGCTCGGCGCGCACCAGCTCCTGGGCACCCGCATCCCGACGCACGCCGCCGTGTCGGCGAGCGTCGAGCTGGCGCGCGTGGTGCTCGGCGAGGGGCGCGCGAAGTTCGTCAACGCGGTGCTGCGGAAGATCTCCAAGCAGGACCTCGACGCCTGGGTGGAGCAGGTCGCCCCGCCGTACGACGACGACGCCGAGGCGCACCTGGCCGTCGTCCACTCCCACCCGCGCTGGATCGTCTCCGCGCTCTGGGACGCCCTCGGCGGCGGCCGCGCCGGCATCGAGGACCTGCTGGAGGCCGACAACGAGCGGCCCGAGGTGACGCTCGTCGCCCGCCCGGGCCGCTCCACCGCCGACGAACTGCTGGACGCGGTGGGCGAGGACTCCGGGCTGCCGGGCCGCTGGTCCCCCTACGCCGTACGCCTGGCCGAGGGCGGTGAGCCGGGCGCCATCGCGGCGGTCCAGGAGGGCCGGGCCGGGGTCCAGGACGAGGGCAGCCAGCTGGTCGCCGTCGCACTCGCGAACGCTCCCGTCGAGGGGCGCGACGAGCGCTGGCTCGACGGCTGCGCCGGGCCCGGCGGCAAGGCCGCCATGCTGGCCGGACTCGCCGCCGGGCGTGGCGCGGCGCTGCTCGCCTCCGAGAAGCAGCCGCACCGCGCCCGCCTCGTCGAGCGCGCGCTGGCGGGCAACCCGGGCCCGTACCAGGTGATCGCCGCCGACGGCACGCGCCCGCCGTGGCTTCCGGGCTCCTTCGACCGCGTCCTGATGGACGTCCCGTGCTCCGGCCTCGGCGCCCTGCGCCGCCGCCCCGAGGCGCGCTGGCGCCGCCGCGCCGAGGACCTGGAGGGGTTCGCCCCGCTCCAGCGCGGACTGCTGCGCGAGGCGCTGAGCGCGGTACGGGTGGGCGGAGTCGTCGGGTACGCGACCTGCTCCCCGCACCTCGCCGAGACCCGGGTCGTGGTCGACGACGTGCTCAAGGGGCGCGGCGGGCACCAGCCGGTCGAGGCCGAGTGGATCGACGCCCGGCCGCTGCTGCCCGGCGTACCGGCGCTGGGCGACGGCCCCGACGTACAGCTGTGGCCGCATCTGCACGGCACGGACGCGATGTACCTGGCGCTGCTGCGGCGGACCGCCTAGGCAGGGGCGTTCCCGAGTGGGGCGATCGTCGACTGACGGGGAACCTGGGGCGTATGGGAAAGACCGCTCTCATCGTCATCGACATGATCACCACCTACGACCACGACGACGCGGAGCTGCTGCTCCCCTCGGCGCGCGAGGCCGTCCCGGCGATCGTCCGGCTGCTCAAGCGCGCCCGGGAGAGCGGCGTTCCGGTCATCTACGCCAACGACAACTTCGGCGAATGGCGCTCCCACCACGGTGAGATCGTCGACACGGCGCTGTCGGGGCCGCACGCGGAGCTGGTGCGGCCCCTCCAGCCGGACGGCGACTCGCTGTTCGTGGTCAAGGCGCGCCATTCGATCTTCTTCGAGACACCGCTCGGCTACCTGCTCCATTCCCTGCAGGCCGACCACGTGGTGCTGTGCGGCCAGGTCACCGAGCAGTGCGTGCTGTACTCGGCGCTCGACGCGCACATCCGCCACCTGCGGGTGACCGTCCCCCGGGACGCCGTCGCGCACATTCATCCGGAGCTGGCCGAGGCCGCGCTGGAGATGATGCGGCGCAACATGCACGCCGCGATCGTGGCCGGCGACGACATCGAGTGGTGAGCCGGGGCGCGCCCTACCGGTCCTCGCGGGCCATGCGGTGGGGCCACCACACCTTCGGGCCGGCGTCCAGGAACAGTGCCGGCACCAGTACGGACCGTACGACGAGGGTGTCGAGCAGCACGCCCAGCGCGACCGCGAAGCCGATCTCGGCGAAGGCCACCAGCGGCAGCGTGCCCAGGGCGGCGAACGTGCCCGCCAGGACGAGGCCGGCGGACGTGATGACCGCGCCGGTGGTCGCCAGGCCGGTCACCACGCCGGCCCTGGTGCCCGTGCGCCGGGCCTCCTCGCGGATCCGGGTGGACAGGAAGATGTTGTAGTCGATGCCCAGCGCCACCAGGAACACGAAGACGAACAGCGGGAAGTCGGTCGTCTCGCCCGCGTAGTCGAAGACGTACCGGAAGGCGAGCGCGCTCAGGCCGAGGGCGGCGGCGAACGACAGCACGACCGTGCCGATCAGCAGCAGCGGCGCGACCAGCGAGCGCAGCAGCACCATTAGCACCAGCAGCACCACGACCAGCACCAGCGGGATGATCAGGACGTTGTCGTGCGTGGTGGCCTCGTCCATGTCGAGGAGCGCCGCCGTGCCGCCGCCCACCCGGGCGTCGGCGTCCGGGACGGCGTGCACCGCGTCCCGTACCCGCTCCACCGTGTCCTTGGCGGCCGTGCTGTCGGCGCCCTGCGTCATCGTGGCCTCCAGCAGCACCCGGCCGTCGTGCACGGGTTTGGTGCCCGGCGGGACGGTGACCGACCCGGGCACGACCCCGTCGGTGCGCGCCACGGTCTCGCCGACCTGCCTCGCCTGCCCGGCGTTGCTCACGACCACCAGGGGGCTGCCGCTGCCCGCCGGGAAGTACCGGTCCTGCACCTCCTGCCCGGTGATCGCGTCGGGTTTGCCCGTGAAGGCGTCCGCGTTGCTGACGCCCTCGGCCCGCAACTGCGTCAGACCGAGCGCGAAGACGGCGAGGACGAGCGCCGTGACCCCCCACACGGCCCTCGGGCGGCGGGCGATACGCCGTCCGGTACGGGCCCAGATCCCGCGCTCGGTGGGCTCGGGCGAGCCCAGGTGCGGGATCACCGGCCAGAAGATCCAGCGCCCGAAGATCACCAGGAGGGCGGGGAACAGCGTCAGCATGGCCAGCAGGGCGACCGCGACACCGATCGCGGCGACCGGACCGAGCCCGCTGGTCGAGTTCATGTCCGCGAACATCAGCACCAGCATGCCGAGCACCACGGTGGCGCCACTGGCCAGCACGGCCGGCCCGGCCCGGTGCAGGGCGAGCGCCATCGCCTCGTGCCGGTCCTCGTGGCGGCGCAGCTCCTCGCGGTAGCGGGCCACCAGCAGCAGGGCGTAGTCCGTACCGGCGCCGAAGACGAGGACCGTGAGGATGCCCGCGCTCTGCCCGTTGACGGTCAGGTCGGCGTGCTCGGCCAGGAGATAGATCAGCGCCTGCGCGGCGACCAGCGCCCCGATGACGCCGACGACCGGGACCACCAGGAGCGTCGGACTGCGGTAGGTGATCAGCAGCATCACGATCACCACGCCGAGGGCCGCGAGCAGCAGGGTGGAGTCGATGCCCTCGAACGCCTCGGAGAAGGCGGCGGAGGTGCCGCCCGGGCCGGTGACGTAGACCGCGAGCCCGCCTTCGCCGGTGCCGCTCTGCGCGCGCAGGGAGTCGACGGCGGGCGCCAGCCGCTCCCAGCCCTTCTCGTCCATCGTGATCGGTACGAAGACCTCCGCGGCCCGCGGGTCGACGGGCCGGTCCAGCACGGGGCCGCGCGTCTCGGCGCCGCGCAGCCCGTGGTCCCGCAGGTCCTTGAACGCCGCGACGTCCTCGGCGATGCGCGCGCGGTCGGCGGGCGTCAGGCCGCTCGCGCGCGCGTATACGACGACCGCCGGGATGACCTCGGGCCGGAACTCCTCGGCCTCCTGGAGGACGGGGTCGACTCCGCCTTGCCGGGGAGCCAGGAGGCGGAGTCGTTGTCCTGCGCGTCGGTGAGCCTGGCCGCCAGCGGGAAGGCAAGGACGATGACCACCAGCCACAGGACCACCGCGACCCACTTGCTGCGCCGCCCGCAGACCAGCCGGCCGACCCCTCGGCGCGGCGGCGGTGAGAGCTCCTGCGTCTTCGGCACGGCGCCCCCTGAGGCCAGGTGTCGGGTCCGTTGTCGCGGGCCGAATCGCCAGGATTGCGCGGTGTGTGCTGATCCCGGGCACCGCTGGTCCGTACCGATGGGACCACCGGGGCGAGGAAGCGCCCCGGAACGTGGCAGGCTTGGCCCATGGCTGTTCAGATCAATCCCAGTATCCTCT
This sequence comes from Streptomyces chryseus, assembly GCF_014650755.1. Lineage (GTDB taxonomy): Bacteria > Actinomycetota > Actinomycetes > Streptomycetales > Streptomycetaceae > Streptomyces > Streptomyces chryseus. The sequence goes on from NZ_BMVO01000002.1 coordinate 364,783, forward strand.
CCGCAGACTTCTCCCGCCTGGCGGAGGAGGCGAAGGCCGTCGAGGGCGCCGACTGGCTCCATGTCGACGTGATGGACAACCACTTCGTGCCCAACCTCACGCTGGGCGTCCCGATCGTGGAGTCCCTCAGCCGCGCGACGGACATCCCGCTGGACTGCCACCTGATGATCGAGGACGCCGATCGCTGGGCCCCGCAGTACGTCGAGGCGGGCGCCGGATCGGTCACCTTCCACGCCGAGGCGTGCGCCGCCCCCGTACGCACGGCGCGTGAGATCCGCGCCAAGGGCGCCCGCGCCTCCATGGCGCTGAAGCCGGCCACGCCCATCGAGCCGTACGAGGACCTGCTCCCCGAGCTCGACATGCTGCTGATCATGACCGTGGAGCCGGGATTCGGCGGCCAGGCGTTCCTCGACATCATGCTGCCGAAGATCCGCCGTACCCGTGAGCTGATCTCCAAGCACGGCCTGGAGCTGTGGCTGCAGGTCGACGGCGGCGTATCGGCGTCGACGATCGAGCGCTGCGCGGAGGCCGGCGCGGACGTCTTCGTCGCCGGTTCGGCCGTGTACGGCACCGACGACCCGGCCGCCGCGGTGCGCATGCTGCGCAACCAGGCGACCGAGACCACGGCCACGGCCGGCTGGGCATGCGACCACTGAGCCACGGCTCGGTGAACGCCGCCCTTCGGGGCTGATCAAGGTCTCGCTGATCTGACAGGATGAACAGCGAGACCAGAGTGTGAACAGCAGTGAGGAGATCGCGGTGTCTGCAATGTCGGCGGGCCGGTCAGCCCTGCGGATGGGACCCGCAGAGCTGGTCCAGGCGGCGGCCATGGCCCGCCGCTTCTACCTGGAGGGCAAGTCCAAGATCCAGATCGCCGAGGAGTTCGGCGTCAGCCGCTTCAAGGTGGCCCGGGTCCTGGAGACCGCCCTGGAGCGCGACCTCGTACGGATCGAGATCAGGGTGCCCGCCGAGCTGGACGCGGAGCGCTCCGACGCGCTGCGTGCCCGCTACGGCCTGCGGCACGCGGTCGTCGTCGAGTCCCCGGCCGACGCCACCGAGGACGCCCTCCCCGGATCTCCCGGCTTCGCCGGCAGCGCGCCCACCGACCCCGAGAACCTGGGAGAGGTCGCGGCCGACCTGCTCGGCGAGCTGGTGAACGAGGGCGACGTACTCGGTCTCGCCTGGGGCCGCTCCACCATCCACATGGCGGCGGCGCTGCACCAGCTGCCGCCGTGCACGGTCGTCCAGCTGACCGGCGTGTACGACGCGGGGACGGCGGAACGCGGCTCGGTGGAGGCGGTGCGCCGCGCGGCGCAGGTCTCCGGCGGCGAGGCGCACCCGATCTACGCCCCGATGCTGCTGCCCGACCCGGCGACCGCGGCGGCGCTGCGCAGCCAGACCGGTATCGCGCGCGCCTTCGAGTACTTCGACAAGGTGACCGTCGCCGCCGTGTCCATCGGCTCGTGGGAGCCGGGCATCTCCACGGTCCACGACATGCTCTCCGACGAGGAGCGCGCGCACTACGCCTCGCTGGGCGTCGCGGCCGAGATGTCCGCGCACCTCTTCGACGCGCAGGGCCGCCGGGTCGGGCGCGACCTGGGCGAGCGGTGCATCACCGTCGAGGCGGACCGGCTGCGGCGCGTCCCCGAGGTGGTGGCCATCGCGGGCGGACTGCGCAAGGCGGCCGCCATCGACGCCGTACTCAGATCCGGGCTGGTCACCAGCCTGGTCACGGACACCGCCGCGGCCGACTACCTGCTGAGCGAGACCGGGTCGGCGCCCCGGCCCGCGCTGGACCGGGCCGACCCGGACGACTGAGGAGAAGGAACGCGGTTCGGAGGATCCGACGAACGCACCCCCCGCGGCCTGGACGATCGGCCCGGAGGGTGTTCCGGCATGGGCATGGGACACTGAAGTACGTGCGTTTTTCCCCGGCTGAAATGCCCGGGGGCCAACTCCGAACGACTGGGATGTTCAGCACGTGCGTTTCCTCAACGATCTGAAGCCGCCGTACGACCTCACGTACGACGACGTATTCATGGTGCCGAGCCGTTCGGCCGTCGGTTCCCGCCAGGGCGTGGACCTCACGGCCCCCGACGGCACCGGCACCACCATCCCGCTGGTCGTCGCGAACATGACCGCGATCGCCGGCCGCCGGATGGCCGAGACCGTGGCCCGCCGCGGCGGGCTCGTGGTCATTCCGCAGGACATCCCGATCGAGGTCGTCACCGAGGTCGTCTCCTGGGTGAAGACGCGGCACCTGGTGCTCGACACCCCGATCGTCCTGGCCCCCTCGCAGACCGTCGCCGACGCGCTGTCGCTGCTGCCCAAGCGGGCACACGGCGCGGGCGTCGTCGTGGACGCCGAGCGCCGCCCCGTCGGCGTCGTCACCGAGCACGACCTGACCGGCGTCGACCGCTTCACGCAGCTGTCCGAGGTCATGTCCCGCGACCTGGTCCTGCTGGACGCGGGCATCGACCCGCGCGAGGCGTTCAACCGGCTCGACCACGCGAACCGCAAGTACGCGCCCGCCGTCGACAAGGACGGCCGCCTCGCCGGCGTCCTGACCCGCAAGGGCGCCCTGCGCGCGACCCTCTACACGCCCGCCACCGACGGCGACGGCAAGCTGCGCATCGCGGCCGCCGTCGGCATCAACGGCGATGTCGCGGGCAAGGCCAAGCTGCTGCTCGACGCCGGTGTGGACACGCTCGTCGTGGACACCGCGCACGGGCACCAGGAGTCGATGATCGCCGCTGTCAAGGCCGTGCGCGCGCTCGACCCGCAGGTCCCGATCGTCGCGGGCAACATCGTCGCAGCCGAAGGCGTGCGCGACCTCATCGAGGCCGGCGCGGACATCATCAAGGTCGGTGTGGGCCCCGGCGCCATGTGCACGACCCGCATGATGACCGGCGTGGGCCGGCCGCAGTTCTCCGCCGTCATGGAGTGCGCCGCCGAGGCGAAGAAGTTCGGCAAGCACGTCTGGGCCGACGGCGGCATCCGTCACCCCCGCGACGTCGCCATGGCGCTCGCCGCCGGCGCGTCCAACGTCATGGTCGGCTCCTGGTTCGCCGGCACGTACGAGTCGCCCGGCGACCTCCAGCACTCGGCCGACGGCCGCGCGTACAAGGAGTCGTTCGGCATGGCCTCGGCCCGCGCCGTCCGCAACCGTACGAGCGAGGAGTCGGCGTACGACCGCGCCCGCAAGGCTCTGTTCGAGGAGGGCATCTCCACTTCGCGCATGTTCCTCGACCCGACCCGTCCGGGCGTCGAGGACCTGATCGACTCGATCATCGCGGGCGTCCGCTCCTCCTGCACCTACGCCGGTGCCAGCTCGCTCGAGGAGTTCGCCGAGAAGGCGATCGTCGGGGTGCAGAGCGCCGCCGGCTACGCCGAGGGCAAGCCCCTGCACGCCAGCTGGAGCTGACGCTCCGGCAGTCGTCGTGTCGCCACTGGCCGGTTCCCGCTCGCGCGGGGACCGGCCAGTGGCCTGTGCGCGCTCAGTACGCCTCGGCCGGGCGCGGCCAGATCGCCCGTACGCGCTTGCCCTCGGGCAGGGGCCGGACCTCGACCCGGCCCGCGAGCCGCTGCACCATGTGCCAGCCGAACCCGCCGCCGCCCCCGAAGTCCGGCTCGCGGGGCACCGGCGGCTGGTCGCTGGAGTCGTCCAGCTCCACCACCAGCTCCTCCCGGCCCGCGTGGAGGGTGAGGCGCCACCACCCGGAGGTGTGCCGCACCGCGTTGGCGACCAGCTCGCTGACGACGAGCAGCACCGCGTCGAGATCGGCCCAGGGGCAGTGCCGGGCCACGTAGTCGGCGGCGGCCTCTCTGGCCGTCGCGGTGTCTTGCCGGGGTGAGTCCAGGACAACCATGGGCGGCTCCTCCGTCATCTAGGACTCACCTACCCGCCCTCCACCGTCCCATGACCCTCCGGCCCCTCCCGTACTCACGCCGTGGGCGAACACGGCGCGGGCCCCGGCCCCCCCGGCGGCGGAACGAATCCGGCCTCCCGGAGCGCGGCGGCGACCGCCTCCGCCATCAGGGCGTGGCCCGCGTCGTTCGGGTGCAGCCCGTCCGCCAGATGCTCCGGGCCGAGGACGGGGAGGCCGGGCAGCAGTGCGAGGCGGTCGTCGCCCTCGGCGGCAAGGGCCCGCGCGGCGTCCTCCAGGGCGGTGCGCAGGTCGGCGAGGGTGGCGCCCAGGGCGTTGCGGGCGCCCTCCGCCTCGGGGCGCAGGACGGGGGAGAGGAGGAGCAGCGGGGTGTCCGGATGGCCCTGGCGTACGAGGCCGACGAACGCCCGCACGGTCTCGTACAGCAGGGGCGCCGAGAACGGCGTGCGGGACCAGCAGTTGGTGCCGAAGGCGAGGGTCAGCAGCTCGGCGGGCAGGCCCGCGATCTGCTGGGCGACGACGAGCTCGCCCCGGCCGGCGCCCGCGTGGCCGAGGTTCACGGCGTCCAGGCCGAGCGCGCGGCCGGCCGCCGCCGGCCAGGCGTGGGCGGGGCGGGTGGACCACCAGCCCTCGGTGATCGAGTCGCCGTGCACCAGCCAGCGGGGCTGGGCCGGGGCCGGTGCGACCGTCCCGCCGACCGGGCGCAGGCCCAGGATCTCGGGACACTGGCTCTCCGGCGGGTGGACCGTGAACCGGCCGCCGCGCTCCGGCAGCCCGATCCGTACGACCGCCTCCCGCTCCGGATCCTCGGTGACCTCAGTGACCAGGGCGCCGTCGTGCCAGAGCGCGAAGGTGTGGGCGAGGTCGCGCAGCGATTGGGCGGGCCCGGGCAGGGCGGCGCGGTAGCGGATGTCGAGGGCGGTGGCGCCCCGCGCCGTGAACTCCAGCCGCACCCCGACCGGCACGGCGGCGCGCTCGGCGGTGTCCCAGGGCAGCCGGTCGAGATCGCCGGGGTCGGCGCGCACCACGCGGCCGCCGTCGCGCCAGGCGACCCCGCGCAGGTAGGGGGACGGGTCCAGCCAGCCCCCGGCGTCCGCGAAGCCGGTCCCGGCCGCTCGGTCCGTCGTCGTCATGATCGCCTCCGGTCGTGGGGTGCGTACGGCGGTCACGGGCCTCCGCCGTACCGGACAAAAGGGATATCGAAAGGTGAGGCGCAACAAAAAGCCAGGTATCGCAGTCGTGCGCAATGATCGTCCGCCGGTACGCAAGGTTGCTGCATTACGGAGGTGAACGCACACCTCGTAGGCTTCGCGCTGTACGTGGAGTGGCGGGGACCGCCTGCTCGGCGGTTCCCGAGCTCCGGGCTGATTCCTGACGCCCCGAGCGGACCGCTGCGGTCGCCGCCTTCCCGATCGGCAGCGATAAGGAGCCACCCCAGTGTTGGACGCAGCGCCACCCGTCACTCCCCAACCGGAATCCGAGCGTCCGAATCTCGGCACCCGGCTGATGCGGCGCAAGCCCGTCGAGCAGCTCGTCGCGGAAGGCGGCCAGGGCGACGGCGGTTCGCTCCGCCGCTCACTCACCATGTGGCAGCTGACGATGATCAGCATTGGCGCCACGCTCGGCACCGGCATCTTCGTCGTGCTCGGTGAGGCAACCCCGCTGGCCGGCCCCGCAGTCGCGATCTCGTTCGTCATCGCCGGTCTCACCGCCCTCTTCTCGGCGCTCTCGTACGCGGAGCTCGCGGGTTCCATACCGGTGTCCGGTTCTTCGTACTCCTACTCGTACGCGACCATGGGCGAAGTCATCGCCTGGATCTGCGGCTGGTGCCTGGTCCTGGAGTACGGCGTGTCCGTCGCGGCCGTCGCCGTCGGCTGGGGCGAGTACCTCAATGAGCTGCTCGACGGCACGATCGGCGTCACGATCCCGGCTTCCGTCTCCGCGCCGCTCGGCGAGGGCGGATTCATCAACCTCCCGGCGCTGATCGTCATCCTGCTGGCCATGGTCTTCCTGATGGGCGGCGCCAAGGAGAGCGCCCGCGTCAACACGATCATGGTCGTCATCAAGATCGCCACGCTGGTCCTCTTCTGCGTCATCGGCTTCATGGGCATCAAGGCCGGCAACTACGCCCCGCTCGCCCCGCTCGGCGTCACCGGGATCAGTGCCGCAGCGGCCACCCTGTTCTTCTCGTACATCGGCTTCGACGCCGCCTCCACCGCCGGTGAGGAAGCCAAGAACCCGAAGAAGGACCTGCCGCGCGCGATCATGCTGTCGCTGCTGATCGTCACCGTGCTCTACTGCCTCGTCGCCCTGGTCGCCGTCGGTGCCATGCCGTGGCAGGACTTCGAGGGCACCGAGGCGGCGCTCGCGCAGATCATGAAGGACGTCACCGGTCACAGCTTCTGGGGCGTCGTCCTCGCCGCCGGCGCGGTCGTGGCCATCGCCAGCGTCGTCTTCGCCGTGCTGTACGGCCAGACCCGCATCCTCTTCGCGATGTCCCGCGACGGCCTCGTCCCCAAGGTGTTCGCCAAGGTCGACGAGCGCACCGGCACGCCGAAGGCCAACGTCGTGATCGTGTCGCTCTTCTGCGGCGTCCTCGCGGCCTTCATCCCGCTCGGCGAGCTGGCCAACGCCACCAGCATCGGCACCCTCTTCGCCTTCGCTCTCGTCAATGTCGCCGTCGTCATCCTGCGGTACAAGCGCCCCGACATGCCGCGTACGTTCCGGGTGGCACTGTTCCCGGTGACGCCGATCCTCGGCTTCGCCTTCTGCGCGTACATGATGTTCAGCCTGCCCAGCAAGACCTGGGTCTACTTCGGTGGCTGGATGATCGCCGGGCTCGTGATCTACTTCTTCTACGGCATGCGCCGCTCCAGTCTGGCCACCGCAGAGAAGTGACCCACCCGCAGTGCGACTGAACGATCTCGACGAACGCATCGTCCACGCCCTCGCCGAGGACGCCCGCCGCAGTTACGCGGACATCGGCTCCGAGGTCGGCCTGTCCGCGCCCGCTGTGAAGCGGCGCGTGGACAGGCTGCGGGCGGAAGGTGCCATCACCGGCTTCACCGTCCGCGTCGACCCGGCCGCGCTGGGCTGGGAGACCGAGGGCTTCATCGAGATGTACTGCCGCCACAACACGTCCCCCGAGGACATCCGTCGTGGCCTGTCGCGCTACCCGGAGGTGGTGTCCGCGTCGACCGTCACCGGCGACGCGGACGCCGTCGTCCAGATCTTCGCCTCCGACATGCGCCACTTCGAGCGCGTCCTGGAGCGGATCGCGGGGGAGCCGTTCGTCGAGCGCACCAAGTCGGTGCTCGTCCTGTCCCCCCTGCTCCGGCGCTTCTCGTCGGGCTCGCCCGCCTAGCCCTTCGGGGCGGCCTGCTCGTACACCGGCTGCCAGGGCAGCACCTTGAAGTCGCCCGAGCCCGCCCTGGTCTTCTCGAACGGGGCGGAGCTCATGCACTTGGGCAGGTTCTGCTTCGCCACGTCACGGCCGATCCAGCTGTAGCCCAGGCGGTCGTTCCGGCCCTGGTCGTGGACCGAGATCCCGACCCGCTTGCCCTTGTTGTCCTGTTCGGTGTCCGTGATGATCCCCGTCACCACCGCCACCTTCCCGCCGGTCACCAGGCAGTCGACCCTTCCCTCGGCCCAGCCGGACGTGCCGTCCGGGAAGACGTGCTCGAAGCGGAACGTGCCGTAAGCCTTCTCGGGGTCCATGGTGTCCTTCGCCGCCAGGTGCGCGTCGAAGGTGAACGTGATGTCGTCCCCGGCCGGCCGGTACAGCTTCGCCGTGCCGGTCAGCGCCGCCGCTTCGCGCGGCTTGCCACGCGGTACGTCGGCGCCGGAGGCGAGCGCGGTGCCGGCGGCCCCGGCGGTGATCAGCAGAGCGGCGCCGAGGGCGGCGATCTTCGTACGACGGTGGGCGAGGCGGTTCATCGGGGCTCCTTCGGCAGGTGATCCGGCGGCTGTCCGGACAGCGATCACTCTTCCGTCGGCGCGCCCCGCGCACATCGCACCGGGGTACGGACGGGACTCCGCCGGGCGGCGGGGACTGCGCCGTACCGGCTACCGCTGGGGGCCCAGGACCGTACGACCTCAGGCTTACCGGCCCGCACGCAACGAATCGCCGCGGACCTCACTTGTTGCGCAACAGATCAACGGTCGGTCCGCAACGGTCGCGCCTTGTCCGGGTGCGAGCGCGGAACGTACCGTCATTACGTCTCCCGCACACCTTCCCCACCAGCCCGAGGTCAGCCATGCCGCCGTTGCGCACCGCACTGCTCCAGAGCTCCGGCCGTCCCGGCTCCGTCGAGGCGAACCTCAAGGTCCTCGACGACGCCGCGGGCCGGGCGGCGGCGGCGGGCGCCGGGCTGCTGGTCTGCCCGGAGATGTTCCTGACCGGCTATGCCATCGGGGCGGACGTGCACCGGCTGGCCGAGCCCGCCGACGGCGAGGCCGCCGACGCCGTCGCGGACATCGCCGTACGCCACGGGCTGGCCGTCCACTACGGCTACCCCGAGCGCGACGGGGACGCCGTCTACAACTCCGCCCAGCTCATCGGCCCCGACGGCACGCGCCTCGCGAACTACCGCAAGACGCACCTGTTCGGCTGCTTCGAGCAGGAGTGGTTCACGCCCGGCGACGACACGGTCGTCCAGGCGGAGCTCGGCGGCCTGACCGTCGGCCTCATGATCTGCTACGACGTCGAGTTCCCGGAGAACGTCCGCGCCCACGCGCTCGCGGGCACCGACCTGCTGCTGGTGCCCACCGCACAGATGCACCCGTTCCAGTTCGTCGCCGAGTCCGTGGTGCCCGTACGGGCCTTCGAGAACCAGATGTACGTCGCCTATGTGAACCGGACCGGCGCCGAGGGCGAGTTCGAGTTCGTCGGGCTGAGCTGCCTGGCCGGTCCCGACGGGGCCTCCCGGGCCCGCGCCGGGCGCGGCGAGGAGCTGGTGTTCGGCGACGCCGACCCCGAGTTCCTGCGGGCGTCGCGCGAGAACAACCCGTACCTGCGCGACCGCCGCCCCGGGCTGTACGCGTCCCTGGCCTGACGCCGCCCCCGCCTCGCCCCCTCACTTCTCGTTTTCGCAAGGAGCCCGACCCCATGACGTCCACGGTGCCCACAGCCGTCCAGCACACCGACGCGCAGCCGCCGATCACCATGTTCGGTCCGGACTTCCCCTACGCGTACGACGACTTCCTCGCGCACCCGGCGGGCCTCGGCCAGATACCGGCGACCGAGCACGGCACCGAGGTCGCGGTCATCGGCGGCGGCCTGTCCGGCATCATCGCGGCGTACGAGCTGATGAAGATGGGCCTCAAGCCCGTCGTGTACGAGGCCGACCAGATCGGCGGCCGGCTGCGCACCGTCGGCTTCGAGGGCTGCGACGAGTCGCTGACGGCCGAGATGGGCGCCATGCGCTTCCCGCCGTCCTCCACCGCGCTCCAGCACTACATCGACCTGGTGGGCCTGGAGACGAAGGCGTTCCCCAACCCGCTGGCCCCCGAGACCCCGTCGACCGTCGTCGACCTCAAGGGCGAGTCGCACTACGCCGTGACCGTCGACGACCTGCCGCAGGTCTACCGCGACGTCATGAACGCCTGGAACGCCTGCCTCGAAGAGGGCGCCGACTTCTCCGACATGAACCAGGCCATGCGGGAGCGCGACGTACCGCGCATCCGTGAGATCTGGGCCAAGCTCGTCGAGAAGCTCGACAACCAGACCTTCTACGGCTTCCTGTGCGAGTCCGAGTCGTTCAAGTCCTTCCGGCACCGCGAGATCTTCGGCCAGGTCGGCTTCGGCACCGGCGGCTGGGACACCGACTTCCCGAACTCCATCCTGGAGATCCTGCGCGTCGTCTACACCGAGGCGGACGACCACCACCGCGGCATCGTCGGCGGCAGCCAGCAGCTCCCCGTCCGGCTCTGGGAGCGCGAGCCGGCCAAGCTCGTGCACTGGCCGCTCGGTACGTCGCTGAAATCCCTCCACGAGGGCGAGCCGAAGCCCGCCGTCACGCGCCTGCACCGTACGGCCGGCAACCGGATCACCGTCACCGACGCCTCCGGCGACATCCGCACGTACCAGGCGGCGATCTTCACCGCGCAGTCCTGGATGCTGCTCTCCAAGATCACGTGCGACGACTCGCTGTTCCCCATCGACCACTGGACGGCGATGGAGCGCACCCACTACATGGAGAGCTCCAAGCTCTTCGTCCCGGTCGACCGGCCGTTCTGGCTGGACAAGGACGAGGAGACCGGCCGCGACGTCATGTCGATGACGCTCACCGACCGGATGACGCGCGGCACGTACCTGCTGGACGACGGCCCGGACAAGCCCGCCACCATCTGCCTTTCGTACACGTGGTGCGACGACAGTCTCAAGTGGCTGCCGCTGTCCGCGAACGAGCGGATGGAGGTCATGCTGAAGTCGCTGGGCGAGATCTACCCGAAGGTCGACATCCGCCGTCACATCATCGGCAACCCGGTGACCGTGTCGTGGGAGAACGAGCCGTACTTCATGGGCGCGTTCAAGGCGAACCTGCCCGGCCACTACCGCTACCAGCGCCGCCTGTTCACCCACTTCATGCAGGACCGCCTCCCCGAGGACAAGCGCGGCATCTTCCTCGCGGGCGACGACATCTCCTGGACGGCCGGCTGGGCCGAGGGCGCCGTGCAGACCGCGCTCAACGCCGTGTGGGGCGTCATGCACCACTTCGGCGGTACGACCGACCCGACGAACCCGGGCCCCGGTGACCTCTACGACGAGATCGCCCCGGTCGAGCTGCCGGAGGACTGACCCCGGACCACCTCCGGGCACCTCCTGGTGCTCACCCAGAAACGTGCCGCTCGGGCCGGCCGCGATCCGGCCGGCCCGAGCGGCCATCAACAGCCCTGTGCCTATCCGGCGCAGGGCTTCGCCGCTTCCGGGGCGGCGCACGGCAGGTGGCCGTGGGTGCGGATGACGTCCTGGCCGCTGCCGCGCGTCAGATAGACGAGGAAGCTGGAGACCAGGGAGTCGGCGGGCGGGCTGCCGTACGTGTAGGCGTACTCGATCTCGTGGTACGGGTAGCCGCCGGCCCCGATGCCCTCGATGCTCGGCTCCCGGCCGTCCAGGCGCAGGCGGTGGACGCCCCCGGGGGTGGTGCCCGAGCGCAGTTCGCTGTAGCCCAGGGCGCCCGGCACTGAGGCGACCTCGGCCAGTACCTGCTCGGTCGAATCGAGCTCGCAGCGGACGACCCCGGGCCGCCCGTCGTCCCGGCGGACGCAGTCCTGCGAGGTGTTCGCGGGCTCGCCCCCGCCCAGCACGCGGCGCTGGAAGACCTGCCGGGTGCCGGAGTTGGCGTCCCGGCTCACGAGGCGGACGGGCAGGTCGGGCCCGTCGAGCTCCTTCCAGTTGCGGACGGTGCCGGCGTACAGGGCGCGTACCTGCGCGGTCGTCAGGCCCTTGAGGGGCACGCGGTCGTTGAGCACCAGGGCGAACGCCGAGACCGCCACCCGGCTCTCGCGCAACCGGGGGTAGCCGTTCGGCTTCGGACCGTCGGACAGGGCGACGACGGCGGGCGAGCCGTCCTCGGCCGCGGCGCCCGCCTCGTCGAGAGCGCGGATGCCGGCGGTACTTCCGTGGGTGTCCACGGTGATCTGCGAACCGGGGCACTCGTCCTCGTACTTCTCGGCCAGCTCCTTCGCGACCGGCGTGAACGCGGTGGAGCCGGTCACGGTCAGCTTCCCGGCGGCGCAGCCCATGGGCGGCGGGTCCGCGTCGTCGCGTACGACGGTGAGGGTGGCCAGGGCGACGACGCAGACGGCGAGCGCGAGGATGAGGGTGCGGGCCGGGCGGCTGAAGAGGGGCGTCTTGTCGTCCGGGGTGGTGCTCTCGTTGGGCATCACCGCGCCGTCCTGGATGCCGCCGGTCACCCGGACCGCGCTGCCGACGCCGCCCCCGCCGAGCAGGACCAGGAGCTTGTAGTGCTGGCCCCGGTTGAGCGGCACCTTCGGCAGGTGGACCCGGTTCCGCTGGTGCCGCATCCCGGCCTCGGGCGTGAAGTGTGCCATCAGGTGGGCGTGTTCGGGATTGGGCTGGGTGACCGCCACACCGCGGACCGTGCGGTCGGTGAAGTGGACGGTCAGGCCGTGCGTGTCCGGGCCGGTGTAGTCGGTGGCCGAGATGCCCTGCGCGCCGTCGTTCTCGATCCGCAGCAGGACGAGGGTGGCGTTGGACATGTCGGGGGAGTCGTCGAACAGGCCGAGGCGCACGGTGTCGTGGCCGTTGCGGGCGTCGCCGCCGATGGGGGTGTCCATCTGCACGCGGTAGCCGATCCGCTTGCGGCGCGGGACCCGGCGCTCGTACCAGAAGGGCCCCACCGCGGCCGCCACGCCGACCACCGCGGTCAGCAGCGCCACCACGTTCTCGGGGTTCAACCACTCCACGCGTTCGCCCTCGCCCCAGCCTGCCGGCGCACGCCCGTTCGCGCGCTTGTGCGGGTCAGGGTAGGGCCGGCAGGGGCGCGGGAACCCGGGCCGGGGCAGTCCGTCGGACGCTGTTCACCCGGGCTTCACCGGCGCGCGGCCGCGGGCGGGTTCAGTCGCCGCCGGGCAGCGGCGTCAGCAGCATCCGCCCGACCAGGCCCACGCCTTCGTCCAGCCGTCGCGTGAAGTCCTCCGCCAGATCGGGCAGTTCGCGCAACCGCCACAGGAGGCGGGCGGCGGACCAGGCGGCGTCACGGGCCCGCTCCAGGCTCCACGAGCCGAGCAGATGGGTCAGCGGGTCGGCGATCTCCAGCAGGTCGGGCCCCGGCATCAGCTCCTCGCGGACGCGCTCCTCCAGCGCCACGAGCGTGTCGCCCACCCGGTCGAAGTCACCCTCCAGATCGGCCGGCCGGCAGCCGAGCACGTCACAGGAGTCGACCACGGCCAGCGCCAGGTCGTGCCCGATGTGCGCGTTGATCCCGGCCAGCGCGAACTGCAGCGGCCGTACGCCCGGATGGCGCCGGTACATCAGCAGCGGCCGCCAGCAGGCGGGCCCGCGCCGCCCCGCCGACGAGGCGTCCACGGCGGAGAGGTAGCGCTCGGCGAAGAGCACGTCGAGCGTGGCGGCGGCGCGGGCGTCGGGGAACAGGCCGCCGTCGATGCGCCGGTCGATCTCCTCGGTGACCGCGAGGTAGAGCCGGTTGAAGACCGCGAGGCCGTCCGACGGCGGCCAGTCGCAGCGGAAGGAACGCATCCGCGCCACCACCGCGTCGACCGAGGTCCGGGAGCGGTCCGTCTGAGCTGGGAAGTGCTCGATCTGCGCCATACGGGCAGCGTCGCAGCCCTAGGCTTTTCCCCGGGCGCCGTAGACACGGGCTTCCCCGGAACGGGGGAACGAACCGTGTCGCGGGCGCCGGGGGACGGCCGAGCGGGGGAGAGCCAGGGTGCCGGGTGTACGTGCACAGCGCCGGACGGAGCGCGCGCGGAGGCGTCGCGCCAGGCGGCGCGACGCGATGGCCGTCGCGGCTTCGGCGGTCGTCGCCGTCGGCGCGGTGACGGGGGTGATGTCCGCGTCGGCGGGCGAGGGGGACCACCGGAACGCGGCGCGGCCGACGACGACCGCGACGCCGGTTCCGGGGCCGCTGCCCGCGCGCCCGACGGCTTCGGCGACGCCGACCGTCAAGGCTTCGGCCCCGGCCTCGCGTCCGGCGGCGCTCCCGTCCACGGAGCCGCCCCGGGCTTCCCGTCCCGCGCCGCCGGCCTCGTCGCCCACGCGGGCCCCGGGGAAGCCGGAAGCGGACCGGGGGGAGGAGCCCGGCGGCGCCGCCCTCTACCGGCACCCGGAGTCCCAGGTGCTCGACTGGGTCAGGGCCAACGGCGACGACCCCCGGCACGCGCTGATCGCGTCCCGGATCGCGGAGCGGCCCGCCGCCGTGTGGTTCGCGGCGTACGACCCGGGCGCCGTCACCGCGCGGGTGAGGTCCGTGACCTCGGCCGCGGAGGCGGCGGGCCGAGTGCCCGTCCTGGTGCCGTACGCGATCCCCGACCGGGACTGCGGCGGCGCCTCCCAGGGCGGCGCGCCGGACCTCGCGGCGTACGACGACTGGATCGGGGACTTCGCGGCCGGACTCGGCGGCGGCGAGGTCGTCGTCGTCCTGGAACCCGACTCGATCGCCCTGTCCGACTGCCTCTCCACCGCGCAGCGGCAGGCGCGTTTCGCGTCGCTGGCCCGCGCGGGCCGCACCCTGCACGCCGCGAACCCCCGGGCGAAGGTCTACTTCGACGCCGGGCACTCCGGCTGGCACTCGGCCGGGAAGCAGGCCGCCGCCCTGCGCGCGGCGGGCGCCCGGTCGAGCGGCGACGGGATCTTCACCAACGTCGCCAACTTCCACCGCACCGCCGACGAGGCCGCCTACGCGCGCCGGGTGCTCGCCGCGCTCGGCGGCCCGCCGGGGCTCGGCGCGGTCATCGACACCAGCAGGAACGGCAACGGCCCGCCGGCCGAGGGCCAGTGGTGCGACCCGGCGGGCCGCGCCCTCGGCCGGGCGCCGACGACCCGGACCGGGGAGGACCGGATCGACGCGTACCTGTGGGTCAAGCTGCCGGGGGAGTCCGACGGCTGCAAGGGCGCGGCGGGTACCTTCGCACCGGACTACGCCTACCAGCTGGCGCGCGGCGACTGAGCAAAACACTAGCCATGTACATAGTAGCTATGTACTGTATCTGTCATGAGCGCAGCCACCGAAGGCCCGACGCCCGGCTTCCTGGTCTGGCGACTGTCGACGAGATGGCGCGTGGCCGTCGACCGGGCCCTCGGGCCGCTGGGCCTGACCCACGCGCAGTACTCGCTGCTCGCCTCGCTGCTCGGCATGGAACACGCCGGACGCCGGCCGAGTCAGCGAGAACTCGCCGACCACACCGGCCTGGAGGCCCTGTACGTCTCGAAGCTGGCCCGCGCGCTGGAGACCGCGGGTCTCGTCGAGCGCACCCGGGACGCCGCCGACACCCGGGCGGTCCGGCTGGAGCTCACCGACCGGGGCCGGGAGGCCACCGGCCGCGCTATCACGGTCGTACAGCGGCTCGTCGACCAGCTCCTGGCGCCGCTCGGCGGCCTGGAGGGGCGGCGCACCGAGGTACTGGTCCGTGAGCTGACCGCCCTGATCGACGTACCGCTGGACGCGTCGTCCGGCGTACCGCCCGAAGCACCGACCGAGGAGTAGCCATGTCCGCAACCCCGAACGTCAACGGCCAGATCATCGGCCAGGCCCACTACGCCACCCGCGCCGTACTGGAGCGGTACCTGGCCCGCACCGGCACCACCTTCCACCAGTCCGTGGCGCTCAACGTCGCGGCGGACAGCGGCACCGGCGTCGACCGCGGCCACCTCGTCAGCCGCATGACGGGCAGCCTGAAGACCGACGACGCGACGGCGCTGGCGACGATCGCCGAACTGACCGGCGCGGCGCTGGTGGAGGCGGTACCCGGCGACGAGTGCCGCATCCGGCTCACGGACGCGGGCCGGGAGCTGCACCGTTCGATCCGTACCGAGGTCGGCGAGATCACGGCGCGGCTGTACGACGGTTTCGAGCCGGACGAGCTGGCGGTCGCCGGCCGCCTGCTAACCGTCCTGACCGCCCGCGCCAACGCCGAACTGGCCGACGCCTAGTCCTTGGTGGTGTCGTACGTCGAGGTGCCCGCGTCCAGCAGGGGCTCCTGCTCCTTGAGGTGGGCGGGGGCCAGGGCGCGCAGGACGTGATAGCCGGTGATCACGACGATCGTGCCGAGCGCGATGCCGCTCAGCTCGAAGTTGTCGGTGATCTTCAGGCTGACGCCGCCGACGCCGATGATGATGCCCGCGGCGGCCGGCACCAGATTGAGTGGATTGCGCAGGTCCACGCGGGCGTTGAGCCAGATCTGGGCGCCGAGCAGGCCGATCATGCCGTACAGGATGACGGTGATGCCGCCGAGCACACCGCCGGGGATCGCCGCGACGACCGCGCCGAACTTGGGGCAGAGCCCGAAGAGCAGCGCGAAACCGGCGGCGGCCCAGTACGCGGCCGTGGAGTAGACGCGGGTGGCCGCCATGACGCCGATGTTCTCGGAGTACGTCGTGTTGGGCGGCCCTCCGACGGCGGTGGACAGCATGGACGCCGCGCCGTCGGCGGCGATGGCGGTGCCGAGCCTGTCGTCCAGGGAGTCGCCGGTCATCTCGCCGACGGCCTTGACGTGCCCGGCGTTCTCGGCGATCAGCGCGATGACGACGGGCAGCGCGACGAGGATCGCCGACCACTCGAAGCTCGGCGCGTGGAAGGACGGGAGGCCGATCCAGTCGGCCCGGCCGACCGCCGAGAGGTCCAGCCGCCAGTGGTCGACGGCCTCCGGGCCGCCCACGGGCGAGTGGATCTTCCCGAAGAGCCGGTCGAAGACCCAGGAGATCGCGTACCCGAAGAGCAGGCCGAGGAAGATCGCGACGCGGGAGAAGAAGCCGCGCAGGCAGACGACCGCCAGCCCGGTGAAGAGCATCACCAGCAGGGCCGTCCACTGGTCCTGCGGCCAGTACGTCGAGGCCGTGACCGGGGCCAGGTTGAAGCCGATCAGCATGACGACCGCGCCCGTGACGACCGGCGGCATCGCGGCGTGGATGATGCGGGCGCCGAACCTCTGGACGGCGAGACCGGCGACGAAGAGCGCCGCGCCGACGACCAGGACCGCGCCGGTGACCGTGGCGCTGTCGCCGCCGGACGCGCGGATCGTGGCCGCCACGCCGACGAAGGAGAGCGAACAGCCGAGGTAACTCGGCACGCGGCCGCGGGTGGCCAGCAGGAAGATGACCGTCGCGACGCCGGACATCATGATGGCCAGATTGGGATCCAGTCCCATGAGCACCGGGGCGACGAACGACGCCCCGAACATGGCCACCACGTGCTGGGCGCCGAGCCCCGCTGTACGGGGCCAGGAGAGGCGCTCGTCGGGCCGTACGACGGCTCCGGGGGCGGGGGTCCGCCCGTCGCCGTGCAGGGTCCAGCGCACCCCGAGGTCCATGGTGGCTCCCGTGCAGATTCGGTCAGAGATGATCCCAGCCATGCTACGGGCGGAAACTCGCGCCGGTGTCCGCCGGGTTCAGCCGTACGCCCCGCCGGGCCCTCGGGCGACGGTGAACGGGCGAGCGCCGACCGCGCCCTAGTCCTTGACCGCTGTGGCCGGGGACGGCGAAACGCCGCCGCGATCGCGGTCCGGCGCGCGGCCCGCTCCGCGCAGTACCCCGGCGCCCACCACCAGCCCGAACGCCAGCGCCGTCACCACGCCGAAGGACACCACCAGCGAGGTCGCGTCCGCCACCGCGCCGATCGCCGACGGGGCGATCAGGCCGGACGTGTACGTGATCGTCGCGACTCCCGCGATCGCCTGGCTCGGACTCGGCCCCGAGCGGCCGGCCGCGGCGAAGGCCAGCGGTACGACCACCGCGACCCCGAGTCCGATCAGCGCGAAGCCGGACAGGGCGAGCACCGGACCGGGCGCCGACACCACGAGCAGGCCGCCGGCCGTCGCCGCGACGCCGCCCACCCGGACCGTACGCACCGGCCCGAACCGGTCGATCACCCGGTCCCCGGCCAGCCGGGCCACCGCCATCGTCAGGGCGAACGCGGTCGTGGAGGCGGCGGCGAGGCCCGGCGAGGTGTCCAGCACGTCCCGCAGATACACCGCCGACCAGTCCAGGCTGGCCCCCTCCGCGAACACCGCGCAGAACCCGATCGCGCCGATCACCAGCGCCGATCTCGGCGGCAGCGCGAAACGCGGCGGGGCCTGCGCGTCCGGCGCGCTGCGCAGGTCGAGCACACCCCGGCAGGCGACGAGGCCCAGTACGGTCAGGGCGGCGGCGGCCAGCGCGTGGTGCAGGCGCGCGTCGCTTCCCAGGTGGGCGGCGAGCGTTCCGGCGGCCGAGCCGATCAGCGCGCCCGCGCTCCACATGCCGTGCAGGCCGGACATGATCGACTTGTCCAGCCGGTTCTCGACCTCGACGCCGAGCGCGTTCATGGCCACGTCCGACATCCCCGCCGTCGCGCCGTACACGAACAGCGCGGCGCACAGCGCCGGCATGTTCGGCGCCAGCGCGGGCAGCGTGAGCGAGAGGGTCCACAGGACCAGCAGGCCGCGCAGCGCGGTCCGCGCCCCCAGCCGGTGACTGACCGCCCCGGCCAGCGGCATCGCCACCGAGGCGCCGATCGCGGGGAAGGCGAGGGCGAGGCCGAGCTGGCCCGCGCCGACGCCGGTGTGGTCCGCGATCCACGGGATGCGGGTGGCGAAGCTGCCAGTGACCGCTCCGTGCACGCAGAAGACAGCGGCCACGGCGTACCGCGCCCGCTTCAACCGCGTCCGGCTGAAGACCATTTCGCCCGACATCGCATCCTCCCCGTGGCCCGTCTCTCCAGCGTGCCGGAGTAAACTATCAGGAACCCTGCCTGATAAATAGGGGCGGACGCGTCTGAGAGGATCCGTGGCATGCCCGCATCACCGAGCACCGCCCGGGCCATCAACGACCGGTCCGCCCTCAAGCTGCTCCAGGACGAGGGCCCGTTGACGGCCGGACAGCTCAAGACGCTGACCGGGCTGTCCCGCCCCTCCGTCGCCGACCTGGTCGAACGACTCCAGGGCGCGGGCCTGATCGCCGTGGTGGGGGAGGCCGGGGAGCGGCGCCGGGGCCCCAACGCCCGGCTGTACGGCATCGTCGCGGACCGCGCCCACCTCGCCGCGCTCGACGTACGGACCCAGGGGGTCTCCGTCGTCGTGGCCGATCTGCTCGGTACGACGCTCGCCGAGGCCACGCTGCCGATCGACGGCGACGCGACGGGCACCGGACCGGCCGTCGAACAGGCCGTCGCCCTCCTGGAGCACACCGCCCGCGAGGCCGGCGCCGAGCGGCTGCACAGCGTCGGGATCGGGGCCCCCGGCCTGATCGACCCCGCCACCGGGGAACTGCGCGCCACCACCGGGCTCCCCGCGTGGCACCGCCGGCTGGTCGCCGCCCTCCAGGAACGCCTGCCCGCCACCGTGCTCGTGGAGAACGAGACCAACCTCGCCGCCGTCGCGGAACAGCGGCTCGGCGCGGCCCGCGACCGCGACACCTTCGTCCTGCTGTGGCTCGGCCACGGCGTCGGCGCGGCGCTCGTGCTCGACGGCAGGCTGCGCCGGGGCGCGTCGGGCGGCGCGGGCGAGATCGGGTTCCTGCCGGTGCCGGGCACCGAGGGCCTGCCCTCGGCCACGGACTGCGGCGGCGGGTTCCACTCACTGGTCGGCGGCGCCGCCATCGGCACCCTTGCCGCGCGGCACGGCATCGCGACAGCCGGTGACCCCTCCGCCGCCGCCGGGGTACGGGCGGCCCTCGCGGCGGGGACGCGCGGTGAGCCGTTCCTGGACGCCCTGGCCACCCACCTGGCCGTCG
Source organism: Streptomyces chryseus (assembly GCF_014650755.1). Taxonomy (GTDB): domain Bacteria; phylum Actinomycetota; class Actinomycetes; order Streptomycetales; family Streptomycetaceae; genus Streptomyces; species Streptomyces chryseus. The sequence goes on from NZ_BMVO01000002.1 coordinate 384,079, forward strand.
GCGCGGCGGCCGTCACCGCCGTACTCGACCCGGGCTGCGTCGTCCTCGGCGGCGAGAGCGGCCACGCGGGCGGGGCGGCGCTCGCCGCCCGCGTCGCCGGAAAGCTCGCCGCGATGTCACCGCTGCGCACCCAGGTGCGGGCCGGGGAACTGGGCGACGCGGCGGTGCTCCAGGGCGCCCTGCTCGCGGCCAGGGACGCGGCCCAGGACGACCTGTTCGCCCCGAGGGCCTGACGGCCCGTACACCTCCGGGGCCTGACGCCCCGTACGCGCCGGAAGCCCCGGAGCCGGTGCTCCGGGGCTTCCGGGAGGGGTGGACCCGGCGGCGGGAAGGGCCGGTCACCGCCGCCGGGCGTCTTGCCGGGGGTCAGCAGGCTCCGAGGCCCTGCCAGACACCCCACTCACCGGTAGTACCCGGCTCCTCGCCCTTCGTCCACCACTTGGACTTCCACTGGTGCGACTTGTGGGCGACGGTCGTACCGCTGCCGTACTCGGACGAGGCGCTCCACGCGGGCGCCGCGCACGGCCCGCCCGGGCTCGGCGTGGGGCTCGGGTCCGGCCCCGGCCCGGGGCCCGTTCCCGGCTCCACCACCGTCGTACCGCGCGCCAGGTCGCCCGCCAGGGCGTAGGACCGGCCGCCGAAGGTCACCGTCCAGTTGGACGGGGTGGAGGTCGGCAGGTAGTAGACGAAGTCCAGCTCGACCGAGGCGCCGGGCGCGAGCGTCTGCCAGGCCGGCAGCTTCAGCGAGACGCGGTTGTAGTCACCCTTCAGCCCGCCGATGTTGTGGGCGGCCGTGTGGTCGCTGCGCACGATCTTCGTGTTGAAGCCGGACTGGTCCTTGGCGTTGGCGGGCGCGGAGGTCGCGTAGTCGAACTGGAACTCCGTGCCGCCGGGCAGTGTCGCCTTCGTGTTGTTCGTGATCTTCAGCTGGGGGCTGATGGGGTAGTTGGAGTCGCCGAGCGGGAACTGCCCGAAGTCCACGCCGATGTCGAGCGCCTTCGCCGGCAGCTCGACGGTGGAGCGCTGCGCGCCGTACGGCGAGGCCGACTTGAACTTCTCGTACATCGCCGTCGTCAGCGAGTCGCCGATCTCGTACTGGCCCTTCGCCGCGTTCCAGTCGTAGTCGCCCGCGAGCTCCCAGACCATGGTGCCGCCGATGCCCTTGTCGACGACGTAGTCGGCCTTGGCCTTGACGGACTGCTCGTCCTCGGTCGACAGGAAGACCTTCTTCTCCGCGTTCCACAGCCAGGGCGCGACGAGCGTCGGGTCGTACTTGCGGGCGTACGTGCCGGTCAGCTTCGTGCCGGCGGGGAAGCCGTACTGAGTGACGTAGTCCCCGACGACGCCCTTCTCCAGGTTCTTCGCGTGCCACATCGGGTTGGACCCGGCCGGGGACTCCTTGCCCGCCGTGTCCTTGTCGTGCCACAGGTTGTCGATGCCGGAGGCCCCGTCACCGCACTTGGTCAGGCCCGCGCCGGCCGGGCAGTTGGCCGAAGGCGCCTTGCCCCACAGCCCGTCCGTGCCGCCCTGCACGTTCTTGTGCCCGCGGGTGTAGTACGGCAGGCCGATGTTGATGCGGCCGGCCGGCATCGAGCCGCGGAAGTAGTGATACGCCCAGTCGGTGTTCAGGTAACCGACCCCGCCGTACTGCGCCGTCGAATACACACCCGCGGCCGCCAGTTCGGCGTCCTTGCCGTCGTCGAAGAGTGAGGCGTTCGGGCCGACGTACTCGTTCCACGCGCCGTGCAGGTCGTACGACATGATGTTGACGTAGTCCAGGTACTTCTGGACCTGGAACGTCTCCATGCCGCGCAGCAGATACCCCGACGAGGGCGCGGCCACCGTCAGCAGGTAGTGCTTCCCGTCCGCGGCGCCCGCCCGGTCGAGCTTCTCGCGCAGCGACTTCATCAGCGCCGCGTATCCCTTGACCAGCCCGGCCCGGCGGGCGTTGGAGTACGAGAAGTCCAGCGGATTGCCCGCGTCCTTCATCGTCGTCGGGTACTCGTAGTCGATGTCGACACCGTTGAAGCCGTACTTCTTGATGAACGCGACCGTCGAGTCCGCGAACGTGTCGATGCCCGCCTGGTTGACCGAACCGTCCGCGTGGGTCGCCATCGAGTAGAAGCCGCCGGAGTTCACCCGGTCGCCGTTGTCCGCGAAGTACCCGCCGGTCTCGGCCCAGCCGCCCACCGACACCAGCGTCTTCACGTCCGGGTGCTGCTTCTTGAACTTGCTCAGCAGGTTGAAGTGGCCCTTGTAGCCGTACGCCGGGTCCATCTCCGCACCGGCCACGCCCGGCCAGGTCATCCCGGTCGCGGCGTTCTTCTCGCCGTCGGAGCCGACCGAGATCTTGTTGTCGCTCCCGATGTGCGCGAAGGCGTAGTTGAGGTGGGTGACCTTGTCCCACGGGATGTCGGAGGCGAGGTAGGCGGGCTCGCCGTTCTTGCCCGTACGCCAGCCGGTGAAGTAGCCGATGACGCGGCGCTTGTGGTCGGCGCCCATCTTCTCGCGGCCTTCGGCGTCGTAGACCGAGCAGTACGGCACGTCGACGCCCGGGGTCTTGTACAGGCCGTCGGGACGACAGGACTCGTTGTCGGCGGCGTGCGAAACGCCTCCGGCGAGCGAACTGAGCAGGAGTCCGGCGACGGCCGCGCCGGCGGCGAGCAGGGCGGGTCTCGCTCGGGTGGGGGACAGCACGGTCTGTTCCTCCTGGGGAGGTCGGCCTGGCACAACAACGGTGGGTGATCGTCTTGTTGCGCAGACGTTAAGAGGACTAGACCAGGGTGGTCAATAGGTATGGACCAATCCTCTGTGAGCCGGGCCACAGGAAATCGGATGAGTGGCACTGTGTCCGGCGTGGCACACTGACCTTGTACCAGCAGCAGCGCACTCCGGGGTCGGTGTAATTCCGAACCGGCGGTTACAGTCCGCGACCCGGTCACCTCCAGTGACCGGTTGAACAGGTGAAATTCCTGTACCGACGGTGAAAGTCCGGATGGGAGGCAGTGCGCGGCGGGCCGTCACAGGTCATCGGTACGCCGCTGTCGGCGGTTCGGCTCGTCCTCCAGGGGCGATCCCTCATTCCGGCCAGGGCGTCCCGTCGTTACCCGTTGGCGTTTTCCCGCTCTCTGTCGTCCTCGACAGCCCCGGAGTCCGTGCCCGAAGAGGCAGGAGGACCCGGTGGCCACCGCAGCCGAAGCCACGACCGACGCGAACGCCATGCGCCGGGCCATCACGCTGGCCGCCCGCGGACTCGGCTCCACCAGCCCCAACCCGGTCGTCGGATGCGTCGTCCTCGACGCCGCCGGACAGCCCGCAGGCGCCGGATTCCACCAGCGCGCGGGCGGCCCGCACGCCGAGGTGCACGCCCTGCGGGAAGCGGGGGAGCGGGCGCGCGGCGGTACGGCGTACGTCACCCTCGAACCCTGCAACCACACCGGTCGCACCGGCCCCTGCGCCCAGGCCCTCGTCGCCGCCGGCGTCGCCCGCGTCGTCTACGCCGTCGCCGACCCGAACCCGCAGGCCACCGGTGGCGCCGGCACCCTGCGCGCGGCCGGCGTCCAGGTGGAGCAGGGCCTGCTCGTGGACGAGGCGCGGGCGGGCAACATCGCCTGGCTCACGTCCGTACGCCTCGGCCGCCCGTACGTCCGCTGGAAGTACGCCGCGACGCTCGACGGCCGCATCGCCGCGGCCGACTCCACCAGCCGCTGGATCAGCTCCGCCGAGTCCCGCGCCGACGTCCACCGGCTGCGCGCCGAGGCGGACGCCGTGATCGTCGGCTCCGGCACCATGCGCGCCGACGACCCCCACCTCGCCGTACGCGGCGCAGGGACCACCGAGGCCGTCACCCAGCCCCTGCGCGTCGTCGTCGACACCAACGCCACCGCCGTCAAGCCCGGCGCCCGCGTCCTCGACGACGCGGCGCCGACGCTGGTCGCGGTCGCCGAGGACGCCGACGCCGCGCACCTGGACGGGACAGCGGCGGAGGTCGTACGGCTGCCCCGCGCCGCCGGCGGCCTCGACGTCCACGCGCTGCTCGCCGCCCTGCACACCCGGGGCGTGCGTTCCGTACTCCTCGAAGGCGGTCCCACGCTCGCCGGCGCGTTCGTCGCCGCGGGCGCCGTCCACGCCGTCACCGGCTACCTCGCCCCCGTCCTGCTCGGCGCGGGCCCCGCCGCCCTCGCCGACGCCGGAATCACCACCCTCACCGAAGCGTTGCGGCTCGACGTCACCGAGACCGTGCGTGTCGGCCCCGATCTGCGCATCACCGCCGTCCCCGCCACTCCCGTACCGAAGGAGACCTGAGTGTTCACCGGAATCGTCGAAGAGCTGGGTGAGGTCACCGCCGTCGAGAACCTCGGTGACGCCTCCCGTTTCCGCCTGCGCGGCCCGCTCGTCACCGAGGACGCGAAGCACGGCGACTCCATCGCCGTCAACGGCGTCTGCCTCACCGTCGTGGAGTGCGGGGACGGTGAGTTCACCGCCGACGTGATGGCCGAGACGCTGAAGCGCTCCAGCCTCGGCGCCCTCACCACCGGCTCCCGCGTGAACCTGGAGCGCCCCATGGCGCTCGGCGGCCGCCTCGGCGGACACCTCGTCCAGGGACACGTCGACGGGACCGGCACGATCACCGGCCGCGAGCCGTCCGAGCACTGGGAGATCGTCAAGGTCTCGCTCCCCCCGGACCTCGCCCGGTACGTCGTCGAGAAGGGCTCCATCACCGTCGACGGCGTGAGCCTCACCGTCGTCGAGGCCGGGGACGACTACTTCACCATCAGCCTCATCCCCACCACGCTCGACCTCACGACCCTCGGCATCAAGCAGGCCGGCGACCCGGTCAACCTGGAAGTGGACGTCCTCGCCAAGTACGTCGAGAGGCTGCTGGGCGCGGACCGGAAGGAGAGCGTCAGGTGAGCGCCGTGTCCTGGCTGAACAGCGAGGCGTTCACCGCCTTCGACCAGCACATCCTGTGGTCCGACATGATCGGCAACACCATCGGCCTGATCGCCCTCGCGCTCGGCTGGCGGCGCTCCATATGGACCTGGCCCGCCCAGTTCCTGTCCGGCGTCATCCTCGTCGCCGCCTACTCCTCCGCGAACCTCAGCGGCGGCGTCGGCAAGCAGCTGCTGGTCATCGGCGTCGCCCTGTGGGGCTGGCGGCAGTGGCAGCTCGGCAAGCAGCAGGCCCAGGACGGCTCGATCGCCGTCCGCTTCGCCACCGGGCGCGAGCGCGCACTGCTGGCGGCCGGAGCGGTCGTCGGCACGCTGGCCGTCGGGGGCCTGTTCACCCTGTACCCGTCGCTGTCCTGGAGCCCCTGGGCCGACGCGTACATCTTCGTCGGCACGCTCGTCGCGATGGTCGCCCAGGCGCGCGGCCTGGTCGAGTTCTGGTTCGCCTGGCTGCTGGTCGACCTGGTGGGCGTACCGCTCGCCTTCAGCAGCGGCCTCGCCTTCTCCGGTCTCGTGTACGTCGTCTACTTCGCCCTCGTCCTGTGGGGCGCCTACGACTGGTGGCAGCGTTCGCGCACCAGCGTGAAGCCCGCCATCGAAGGAGCAGCAGCATGAGTGGTGCCCTGCCCACCTGGTACAGCACCGACAACGCCGAGGACCTGGCCCTCGACCCCGTCGAGCAGGCCATCCGCGACATCGCGGCCGGCCGCCCCGTGGTCGTCGTCGACGACGAGAACCGGGAGAACGAGGGCGACCTCGTCATCGCCGCCGAGATGGCGACGCCCGAGATCGTCGCCTTCATGATGAGCGAGTGCCGCGGCCTGATCTGCGCGCCCATGGAGGGCGACGAGCTGGAGCGGCTCGAACTCCCGCAGATGGTCGAGAACAACACCGAGTCGATGAGCACCGCCTTCACCGTCTCCGTGGACGCCTCCGCCGCGCACGGCGTCACCACCGGCATCTCGGCCGCCGACCGCGCCGCGACCCTGCGGCTCCTGGCGAGCGGCCGCTCCACCGCGGGCGACTTCGTCCGCCCCGGCCACGTCTTCCCGCTGCGCGCCAAGCCCGGCGGCGTACTCGTCCGCAACGGCCACACCGAGGCCGCGGTCGACCTCGCCCGGCTCGCCGGCCTGCGCCCGGCCGGCGCGATCGTCGAGATCGCCGGCGAGGACGGCGTGATGCTGCGGCTGCCCGAGCTGATCCCGTTCGCCCGCAAGCACGGCCTGACGATCATCTCCATCGAGGACCTGATCGCGTACCGCCGCACCTCCGACCCCAAGGTCCGCCGCGAGGCCACCGTCCAGCTCCCCACGACCTTCGGGGACTTCACCGCGTACGGCTACCGCTCGACCGTCGACGGCGTCGAGCACGTCGCGCTCGTCCACGGCGAGATCGGTGACGGCGAGGACGTCCTCGCGCGGGTCCACTCCGAGTGCCTGACCGGCGACATCTTCCACTCCCAGCGCTGCGACTGCGGCCCCCAGCTGGAAACATCCATGCAGCGCATCACCGAGGAGGGCCGGGGCGTCGTCGTCTACCTGCGCGGCCACGAGGGGCGCGGCATCGGGCTGCTGTCCAAGCTGCGCGCGTACGAACTCCAGGAGCTCGGCCGCGACACCCTCGACGCCAACCTGGAACTCGGCCTGCCCGCCGACGCCCGCGACTACGCGGCCGGCGCGCAGATCCTCGAAGACCTCGGCGTGCACAGCCTCAGGCTGATGACGAACAACCCCGAGAAGACCGACGCGCTCGTACGGCACGGCCTGACCGTCCTCGAACGCGAGCCGATGCCCGTCAAGGCGGGCGAGCACAACCTCCGCTACCTGCGCACCAAGCGGGACCGGATGGGGCACGACCTTCCGTGGCTGGACGGCGCCTCCGCCTCCACCTGCGGCAACCAGTAAACCCGTACACAACCTCGAAGGAGACCACGCGTGAGCGGCAAGGGCGCACCCGAACTGAGTGTGAAGAACTGCGGCGACCTCCGGGTGGCGGTGATCGCGGCCCAGTGGCACGAGAAGGTCATGGACGGCCTCGTCGACGGCGCGCTGCGCGCCCTGCACGAGCTGGGCATCGACGAGCCGACCGTGCTGCGGGTCCCCGGCAGCTTCGAGCTGCCGGTCGTCGCCAAGGTCCTCGCGGGCCGGGGTTACGACGCGATCGTCGCACTCGGCGTCGTCATCCGCGGCGGAACGCCCCACTTCGAGTACGTGTGCCAGGGCGTCGCCAACGGCCTCACGCAGGTCTCCGTCGACACCGGTGTTCCCATCGGCTTCGGCGTCCTGACCTGCGACACCGAGGAGCAGGCGCTCGACCGGGCCGGCATCGAGGGCTCCCACGAGGACAAGGGCCACGAGGCCGTCACCGCCGCCGTCGCCACCGCCGCCACGCTGCGCACGGTCGCCGAACCCTGGCGCTGAGTGGCACCGGGCCACCCCGTACTCTTAGGACCATCATGGCCAACAAACCCGCCAAGAGCTTCGAAGAGCTCTTCACCGAGCTCCAGCACAAGGCCGCCACCGGCGACCCCTCCACCTCCCGCACCGCCGAGCTGGTGGGCAAGGGGGTGCATGCCATCGGCAAGAAGGTCGTCGAAGAGGCCGCCGAGGTCTGGATGGCCGCCGAGTACGAGGGCAAGGAAGCCGCCGCCGAGGAGATCTCGCAGCTGCTGTACCACGTCCAGGTGATGATGGTCGCCCGCGGGATCTCGCTCGACGACGTCTACGCCCACCTCTGAGCCGCACCGCTCTCCGCACGCCCGCACCACCACGACTCCCACCGCACAGAAGGACCTGACCTCATGCTGCGCATCGCCATCCCCAACAAGGGCTCCCTCTCCGGACCTGCGTCGGAGATGCTCCATGAGGCCGGGTACCAGCAGCGCAAGGAGTCGAAGGAGCTGCGCCTCGTCGACCCGGAGAACGAGGTCGAGTTCTTCTACCTGCGGCCCCGCGACATCGCGATCTACGTGAGCTCCGGCCGTCTCGACATCGGCATCACCGGGCGCGACCTGCTGCTGGACTCCGGGGCCAACGCCGAGGAGATCCTCCAGCTCGGCTTCGCCCGCTCGACCTTCCGTTATGCCACGAAGCCCGGCACCGCGACCGGTGTCAAGGACTTCGGCGGCATGACGGTCGCCACCTCGTACGAGGGCATCGTCGCCAAGCACCTGGCCGACGAGGGCATCGACGCGTCGGTCGTCCACCTGGACGGAGCGGTCGAGACGGCCATCGAGCTGGGCGTCGCCCAGATCATCGCCGATGTCGTCGAGACCGGCACGAGCCTGCGCAACGCGGGCCTCGAAGTGATCGGCGAGCCGATCATGAAGTCCGAGGCGGTCGTGATCCGCCGCACCGGCGTCTCCGCCGAGGAGGCCGTCGACCCGAAGGTGGCCCAGTTCCTGCGCCGCCTGCAGGGCGTCCTGGTCGCCCGCAGCTACGTGATGATGGACTACGACTGCCGCGCCGAACACCTCGAAGCAGCCGTGGCCCTCACCCCGGGCCTGGAGTCGCCGACCATCTCACCGCTGCACAACGAGGGCTGGGTCGCGGTCCGCTCCATGGTCCCGGCCAAGGAGTCCCAGCGCGTCATGGACGACCTGTACGAGCTCGGCGCCCGCGCCATCCTCACCACGGCCATCCACGCCTGCCGCCTCTGACCGCCCCGCAGCCGCCCCCACCCTCGAAGGAACGCGAGCGCCGTGTCACAGCCCGAACTCCCCGCCCTGCCGGTCACCTTCCGGCCGACCCGCACCCGGGCCGTCCTCCTGACCGTCGGGGCGGCGATGTTCGCCGTCATCACCGCCATCGCGCTGATGCTGAAGACGCTGAGCGGTGGGGAGCGGGTGGCGTTCGTCTTCACCGCGCTGCTCCTGTCCGGCGTACTCGTCCTGCTCAGCCGCCCGAAGGTCGTCGCCGACGAGGGCGGCGTCACCGTGGTCAACCTGACGACCAAGCGCCGCCTGGAGTGGGCCGAGATCGTACGGGTCAACCTGCGCCCCGGCGACGCCTGGGTCTTCCTCGACCTCAGCGACGGCACCAGCCTGCCGGCCCTCGGCATCCAGCCCGGCGTCGCCAAGCAGCAGGCCGTCCGCGACGCCCGCGCCCTGCGCGACCTGGCGGAATCCCGGGGCACCGGAACACACGGCGGCTGAGCCCCTGCCCCGGGGCGGCCCGGTCCCGTTTACTCTGGTGCGGGCGGCGCCGCGTGGCGCCCCGCTCCGCAGCACAGGGCGCGCACCACCGGCCCGCGGAGCACCTGCGACCCGAGGAGTGACTCCCTCCAGCAATGGACGGATCGTCCGCCAGTACGTGCGCCGCCCCTTCTTCCGAGGCGGCGGCATGACCATCCCCCTCCTGCTGCTCGCCGCGGCATTCCTCCTGATCCTCGCCAACGGGTTCTTCGTGGCCGCCGAGTTCGGCCTCGTGACCGTCGAGAAGCAGGACGCCGAGCGCGCCGCCGCCGAAGGCGACCGGCGCGCCCTCACCGTCGTCGCGGCCCTGCGCGAGCTGTCGTTCCAGCTCTCGGGCACCCAGCTCGGCATCACCATCACCTCGCTGGTGGTCGGCATGCTCGCCCAGCCCGCGCTCGCCCACCTGCTGTCCGGCCCCTTCACCGCCGCCGGCATACCGCGTGGAGCCGTCCCCGGCGTCTCCGTCGTGGTCGGCATGCTGCTGGCCTCGGCCGTCCAGATGGTGATCGGCGAGCTGGTACCGAAGAACTGGGCCGTGTCCCGGCCGTTGCAGGTCGCGCGGTTCGTCGCCGGACCGCAGCACCTCTTCTCCACCGTCTTCCGCCCCGTGATCTCCCTGCTGAACGCGGTGGCCAACCGGCTCGTACGGATGCTGGGCGTCGAGCCCACCGACGAGCTGGCCTCCGCCCGCACCCCCGGCGAACTCGTCTCCCTCGCCCGCCACTCGGCGCGGGCCGGCGCCCTCGAACAGGACACCGCCGACCTGTTCGTACGGACCCTCTCCCTCGGCGGCCTCACCGCGCAGCACGTGCTGACGCCGCGCGTGAAGGTCAGCGCCCTGCAGTCCTCGGCGACCGCGGCGGACGTCCTCAACCTCACCCGCGCCACCGGCCTCTCGCGCTTCCCCGTGTACCGGGAGCGCATCGACGAGATCGTCGGCATGGTCCATCTCAAGGACGCCCTCGCCGTGCCGGTGCACGAGCGGCTGCGGACCCCCGTGGCCCGGGCCGCCGTACCTCCGCTGCTGGTCCCGGAGACCCTTCCCGTACAGCAGCTCCTCGTCAGGCTGCGCGGCGAGCAGCCGATCGCCGTCGTCGTCGACGAGTACGGCGGCACGGCCGGTGTCGTCACCCTGGAGGACATCGTCGAGGAACTCGTCGGAGAGGTCAGGGACGAGCACGACGACGAGGGCGCCGAACCGCCGGAACTGGCCCCGGCCCCCGCCGAGGACGGCCGGCCGGCCTGGGAGGCGGACGGCAGCTGCCGGGTCATGACCCTGCGGCGCATAGGTCTCGACGTACCCGAGGGGCCGTACGAGACCGTGGCCGGCCTGGTCGCGGACCTGCTCGGGCGCATCCCCGCCCCCGGTGACCGGGCCGAACTGCCCGGCTGGCGGCTCTCCGTGCGACAGGTGGACCGCTACCGCGCGGGACGGGTGCGGTTCGTCCGTACCGCGAAGGTTCCGGAGGCCGTGCGATGAGCGTGGTCCACCTGCTGTTCGCCGGACTGCTGGTGCTCGCGAACGGATTCTTCGTCGGCGCCGAGTTCGCGCTGGTCTCCGTACGCCGCAGCCAGATCGAACCGCTGGCGGCCGACGGCTCGGCCCGTGCCCGGCAGGTCATGCACGGTCTGGAGAACCTGCCGCAGATGATGGCGGCGGCCCAGTTCGGGATCACCGTCTGCTCGCTGACCCTCGGCGCGGTCGCCGAGCCGACCGTGGCGCACCTGCTGGAGCCGGTCTTCCACGCCGTGCACCTGCCGCAGGGGCTGATCCACCCCCTCGGGTACGTGATCGCGCTCGCCGTGGTCGTCTTCCTGCACCTGGTCATCGGCGAGATGGTCCCGAAGAACCTCGCCATGGCCGCGCCCGAGAAGACCGCGCTGTGGCTGAGCCCCGGGCTCGTCGGCTTCGCCCGGCTGTGCCGCCCGGTGACGGCCGGACTCGGCGCCTGCGCGCGGGTGGTGCTGCGGCTGTTCGGGGTCGAGGCCCGGGACGAGGTCGAGGCGGTGTTCACCAGTGAGCAGCTCAACCGCCTCGTCGAGGACTCGGGCCAGGCGGGGCTCCTGGAGCCCGGCGAGCAGGAGCGCCTGGAGGACGCCCTGGAGCTCGGCAGCCTGCCGGTCACCGACGTGCTGCTCGACCGGGCGTCGCTGGTCACCGTCCAGCCCTCGGTCACCCCGCGCGAGATCGAGGAGCTGACGGTACGGACCGGCTACTCGCGCTTCCCGGTGTGCGTCGGCGGCGGGGCCTTCATGGGATACGTCCACGTCAAGGACGTACTCGACCTGGAGGAGCGGGAGCGGGCGGTGCCGCAGCAGGTCTGGCGGCCGATGGCGACGCTCGGAGCCGAACTGCCGCTCGACGACGCCCTGTCGGTGATGCGCCGCGCCGCGACGCACCTGGCGCAGGTGGCCGACGGGGCGGGGCGGGTGCTCGGGCTCGTCGCGCTGGAGGACGTGCTGGAGATGCTGGTGGGGGAGGTACGCGATCCCGCCCACCGGGTCGCGGCGCCCCGGCCGTCCCCGGACCCGGCGGCCGCAGACGAGACGGCGGCGCTGGTCGGGTGACCCGCGGAGCCGTCCGCGCCGTTCAGAGTGCGGGCGGCTCCTGCCGCCCCCGGTTCGCCGGGCCGCGCCCCGACAGGACCTCGCCGTACGCCTGCATCAGGTCGGGGAGGCGCAGCGTCGCCAGGTCGTCGCGGGTGGGCGTCGCGGCGTAACCGGAGAGCCTGAGGTCGCGGTACGCGCAGCTCTTCTCGTACAGCGTGCGCAGGAAACGGCCGTTGCCCAGCTCGTCGATCCAGCCCTGGTCGACGACGTGCCCGCTGATGCTGCGCAGCTCCTCCAGTGCCTCCTCGTCCCAGGCGTCCCCGTTCTCCGCCGCCAGCACCTCGCCGATGGCCGTGAGCTCCAGCGGACGGTAGCTGGGGAAGTCCACCCGGGTCGTGAAGCGGGAGGAGAGGCCGGGGTTGACGGCGAGCAGTCGGTCCATGCCCTCCGGATAGCCGGCCAGGATCACGACGAGGTGGTCCCGGTTGTCCTCGGCGCGCTTGAGGAGCACCTGGAGGGCCTCGTCGCCGTACGCGTCCCCCTTGCTGTAACCGGAGTTGGAGAGGGAGTACGCCTCGTCGACGAACAGGACGCCGCCGATCGCCGAGTCGATGAGCTCGTTGGCCTTGACGGCGGTCTGGCCGAGGAACTCACCGACCAGATCGGCCCGCTGCGCCTCCACCAAGTGGTCCCCGCCGAGCAGCCCGAGCGCGTAGAACACCCGGCCGAGAATGCGGGCGACGGTGGTCTTGCCGGTGCCGGAGGGGCCCGAGAAGACGAAGTGGCGCTTGGGGGGCTGGACGGGCAGGCCCTGCCCCGCTCGAAGCCTGGCCATGTTCAGCTGCGCCGACAACGCCTTGACCTGGCGTTTCACCGGTTCGAGGCCGACCATGCGCTCCAGCTCCGCGAGCGCCTCGGCGAGCAGCGCGGGATCGGAGGGCCCTGCCGGAAAGGACCGTGCCGCTCCGGGCCGCGGCGGCACCCGATCCTTCTCCCGTACGCCGCCGTCCCCGGCCGGCCCGCCGCCGAACGGCGGCTTCCCCCCGCCGCCGAGCAGCAGGTCCCGGCCCTCCGGGAGCTCCGGGCCCGCCAGGGTCTCGGTGTCGCCGGCGGCGTCCGCCGCGTCCTGGCCGATCCCCGCCAGCGACACGGCGGCGAAGCCCGCGGAGTCCTCGTAACCGTCCCCCTCGGCGATCGCGGCGAGCCGCGCCGAGGTGTCCATGAAGGCGGGGTCCACCCGGTGCACGGCCCGGTACAGCGGCAGCGCCGCCGCGCTGCGCCCGGTGCCCTCGTGCGCGCGGGCCAGCCAGTAGCGCAGCTCCTTGCGCTGCGGCTGCTCGCTGCGGCAGCGCATCAGGGCCGCCGACAGCATCGGCTCGGCCTGCCCGTACATCTCCAGCCGCACCCGTGCCATGCCGCCGAACAGCCCGGTCTCGATGCCGAGCAGCGGGTCGTCGACGAGCGGATCGGTGTGCCGTACCAGCTGCTCCCAGTCCTTGACCAGGTACGCGCGGCAGGCGTGCAGGAACCGCACCTGCGGATCGGCGTCCACCGGCGGCAGCCCGGCCAGTGCCCGGTCGAGCTCGGGCACATGGCGCCCGTCGAGCCAGTGGGAGGCGTGCGCGAGGAGCAGGTCGCGCGGCTTCTCCAGGACGGGCTGCACCCACCACCCGAGCCAGTACCAGGAGTTGAGCGTCCGGCGGTGCCGGGCGCGCTGCTCGCCGAAGCGCTCGCGGTGGCGGTACATGCGCAGCAGCGCGGTGGTGGTGTCGACGCGCAGTGCGTGGAGGCCGAGCCAGCCGTCGGCCATGCCGGGGTCCATCCGTACGGCGGCCCGGAACTCCTCCTCGGCCTGTGGATACGCGCCCATCGTGTACGCGTCGACACCGCGCAGCCAGGCGAGGTCGGCCGGGGCGTTCACGCCCTGCGTGCCGGAATCCGTCACATCCCCCACGAACCGTGCCCCCCGTGATGTGCCGCTGGGCCTGCGCCCGGCGGCAGGTCTCAGAACCGCCGTGTCGCGGACGGGAATTGACCGCACCGAAGGGCATCGTACCCGGGCGGATGGTCCCGGACTAAGGGTGGCGCAGGCCCAAGAGAGACGGTGACCGAGGGTGAGCGAACCGCGTCACCAGGGGCCCCTGAGGGGGGCTGAGGGCAGAACGAAGCCCCCGATCACGGGGGAACAACCGGGGGCTTCGCGTCTGCGGCGGCTTCGAAAAGCCGCACATTGAGAACGTAAGACCTGTACGCCCCCCGGGTCAAGCGGAGTTGAGGCACTCAGGGGGGAGGTTTTCAGGCCGTTGTGGAGGGCGGGCCCTGATGGTCACCCACGGTGACGGAATGGTTCGGCAACGCTGTCGCGTAAGGTCCCGGGCGCCACTCGTACCCCTCCTGGCACTGGCGTACCAACAGGTCGGCGTAGGGCCGCGAGGGGTCCGTGGCGAAATGACGTGTCTCCGCCGCCGTCCACCCGTCCCAGAAGTCCGCCTGCGCCGGCCCGTCCCTGCGCCGCCCGCGCGCCCACGACTCCCGGGCGTCCAGATCCATCCAGAGCAGCCGCGCGAGCTCCGTCCGTACGGCGGCCCGCCCGGCCCCCACGCCCTCGACCAGCACCACGGGCGCGGGCTCCAGCGGGCGCGCCGGCCCGAAGCGGCGCAGCGTCCAGTCGTACGCCGCGTACCGGGCGCGCTCGCCGCGCGAGAACGGACCCGTCACCTGCTCGCGCAACCGGTCCGTCCACGCGAAGAGCTCCTCGTGGGTCGCCAGGTCGTCGAGGTGCAGCACGGGCGCCCCGCCGAGCGCCGCGGCCAGCCGGGCGGCGAAGGTGCTCTTGCCGGACCCGGCGTGCCCGTCCAAGGCGACCAGGCGCACCGGGCCGCAGGAGGGCTGTAGCGCGCGCAGGGAGGCGGCAAGCTCGTCGAGGCGTTCCACGCCTCCACCCTAGGCGGCGGGTGCGGTGCCGGCTCACGCCACCGGTCCACACCAATATTGGTGGAGCGACGCGGTCCGAAGTGCTGGCAGAAGCCCGTCGTCGGCGTCCATAGTTGGCGCACTGTCGTGCACCTGCCCGCGCATCCGCATCCGACTCGGGGGCCATGACCATGACCAGATCCACCTCCCGCCGCACCGTCCTGACCGCCGCGATCGCCGCGGCGGCGGGCGCCGTGGCGGCGCCCGCCTCCCCGGCCGCCGCCCTCGGCGCCGCCCCGCCCCGCCTCGTGGACAACCGCTTCTGGTCCTCCCTCAAGGACTGGCGCTCCGGCGAGGCCGCCGGCACCCGGGTGGTGGCCGGACGCAGGCCGGGCGTGGTCATCGGTACGCCGTCGGGCCGCACCGAGTACACCGACCCGCACACCGGCACCACCTCCACCTGGGAGAGCGCCACCTGGACCTCCCCGGTCCACCGCTCGGCGGTCCCGGCGAGCGAGGTCGTCGCCTCCTGGAACGCCCGCACGCCGGCCGGCACCTGGATCGAGGTCGAGCTGCGCGGCACCTACGCGGACGGCGCCGCCACGCCCTGGTACGTGATGGGCCGCTGGGCGGCGGGCGACACGGACATCAGGCGCACCTCCGTCGACGACCAGAGCGACGGCCGCAGCAGCGTCTGGACCGACACGTTCGCCATGAACAGCTCGGCCGGCGCGCTGCGCCTGGCGTCGTACCGGCTGCGGCTGACTCTGCACCGCAGGCCCGGCACCGGCCTGACCCCCACGGTGTGGCGCGTGGGCGCGATGGCCTCCGACATCCCCGACCGCTTCACCGTGCCGGCCTCACCGCCCCGGGTCGCCCGGGAGCTGGACGTGCCGCGCTACTCGCAGAACACGCACATCGGCCAGTACCCCGAGTACGACAACGGCGGCGAGGCGTGGTGCAGCCCCACCTCGTCGCAGATGATCATCGAGTACTGGGGCCGGCGGCCCACCGCCGAGGACCTGGCCTGGGTCGACCCGGCCTTCGAGGACCCGCAGGTGTGCCACGCGGCGCGCTTCACCTTCGACCACCAGTACAGCGGGTGCGGCAACTGGCCCTTCAACGCCGCCTACGCCGCGACGTACAGGGACATGAGCGCCGTCGTCACCCGCCTGCACTCCCTCACCGAGCTGGAGACCCTGATCCGTGCGGGCATCCCGGCCATAACGTCGCAGTCCTTCCTCAAGGAGGAGCTGACGGGCGCGGGCTACGGCACGGCGGGCCACCTGATGACCGTCGTCGGCTTCACTCCCGACGGCGACGTGATCGCGAACGACCCGGCCTCCCCGGACAACCCGGCCGTACGCCGCGTCTACCGGCGCCGCGAGTGGGAGAACATCTGGCTGCGGACCAAGCGCTACAACGCGAGCGGGAAAGTGGTGTCCGGCACAGGAGGCGTCTGCTACCTCTACTGGCCCGCCCACCCCACGGCCGCCCAGCGGCGGGCCCTCGCGGCCGTCGGCATCCGCTGACCTCGCCGGCCGGTCCCCCGGGGCGTGACGAACGTCATCTTCCCCGGGGGCGGTCCCGGTGGGCACTGTGGATGCCATGACAGCGACCACTGCCGACATCACCCGCACCGCGTCCAGGGCCGGCACCGGCGGCCCCGACGACGACGGCCCCGCGATCCTGGAGCACGTCATGGGCTGGACCCTCGTCGTGGTCCTCGCCATGTTCGTCACCCGGGCCGGCCTCATGTAGCCGACGCCTCCAGGGTCAGCCCGTCCGTGACGATCGAGTCCGAGGTGACCAGCGCCTGTTCGGCGCGCACGTCGGTCATGAAGACGAACGGGGGAACCACCGGCGGCACCGGCAGGCCGTCCGGGGTGAAGGTGAGGCAGAGAACGCCCTCCAGGCAGCCGCTGAACTTGGTGAGGTAGAGCGTCACATCGCCGCTCAGGTCCAGGGTGTCGGCCCCCAGGGCGAGTTCTTCGCGGCCGTCGCGGGTCCTGAGGCGGTAGTCGGTGAGGGACGCGGACCGCATCCTGAGGACCATGGCCTTCACCGGACCTCCCGCGGTCGGCACCTCCCGCACCCCCGCGATCAGGAAGCCGTGCGGCGCGAACAGCGTCGTGGTCACGACCGGCGGCGTACGGGCCGCGACGACGCCTCCCGGCTCCGGAGCCTCGCGCACCGGGCTCTGACCGAGCGCCGCCAGCAGGACGACCGGCAGCGCGGCGGCGAGCGTCCGGGTCCCCTGCCCGTCCCGCGCGCCGTCCCGTACGGGCGTCCAGCCGAAGCCCATCGCGCTGCCCGCGATCCCCAGCGCCGTCCCGGCCACGAAGCCGCCGAGGTTGGTCGCGGTGAAGGCCAGCACGGACAGCAGCAGCGCGTGGACGCTCACGTAGTGGCGGGTGTGCGGCAGGAACCACAGGAACAGGCCCGCCGCGATCAGCGCGAGCCCGATGCCGATCGCCGCCAGCCCGCCCAGTCCGAGACTCACCAGCACCGTCAGCGGCGACAGCGGGACCAGCAGCAGCTCGGCCCCGCCGAGGATCAGCAGCAGCCCGCCCCAGAACGGGCGGGTCCGCCGCCAGGACCGCAGCCGGCGTCGCGCGTCCGGGTACGGCAGCCGGTCCGCGAGCCGCCCCCTCGCCGGACGGCGGCGGGTCAGAAACACTTCTTGCCGTCCAGGCTCACATCGATGCCGAGCCCCTTCAGCCGGAAGTTCCCGCCGGTCGCCGACCAGGCGTGCGACTTCACGCCCGCCACCTCGATGTCCCCGGCCTGCAGCCCGAACTTCCCGGCCTCGCCCCTGACCCCCGGCACCTGGTCCAGGGTCGAGGCGTCCCGGCCGATCTGCGCCGTGCCGAAGCGGGCATCGCCGACGAGGTCCTCGGCGTCGATGACCAGGCTGCTGGCCGTCACCTCACCGGCCTTGCCGCCCGCCGTCAGCTTGAAGACGACCTTGCCGACGGGAGTGCCGACCTCGGCGGCCTGGCAGATGTCGCTGAGCCGGGCGTCGCCGATACCGAGCAGCGCGACCGGATGCCCCTTGCCGTCCGCCGACCGGTCCGTCTGGACGTAACTGGACAGTCCCTGGCTCGTCAGCTTTCCCGACGCCACCTGGAAGCTGGTCCCCGACACGGCGAACGACGCGGCCAGCGCTCCCTGGCCCATCATCGACGCCATCACCGCGACCGCGAGGACCGCCGGCGTCGCGACGACCGCTGTCTTCTTCCATGCCGTCCTGCCCTCGGCGGGCGGCTGTTCGGATGCGCTCACTTGTTCCTCCCGTACGTCGTCCGGTGCGCAGGGGAAGTGCGTGGGGGTGCGTGATGCGTGGAGGTGCTCTGGAAAGTACGCGCGCACACGTGCGGAATCCGCCGACAGACCGACAGGGAAAGGGAGTTCGCGCAGGTCTGCCATACTGCGGACATCCTGTGGCAGTTGGAGACTAGGGCCGGTATTGAATATTAGTCAACAGCGTGGATCCACCGGGCGATCTCAGGTGCGCCGCGCCGAACTCATCGCGACCGGGCGGAAGTTGTTCGCCGACACGTCGTACGACGCCCTGTCGATGGACGACATCGCCCGGCACGCGGGCGTCGCCAAGGGCTTGATCTACTACTACTTCAAGAGCAAACGCGGCTACTACCTCGCCATCGTCGAGGAGTCGGTCGCCGAACTGGTCGCCCGGGCCGGCAGCGACCGCGACCTGCCGACCGCCGAGCGTGTCCAGCGCACCATCGACGGCTATCTGCGCTACGCCCAGCACCACCAGGCGGCGTACCGCACGATCGTCACCGGCGGGGTCGGCTTCGACGCCGAGGTGCAGGCCATCCGGGACGCGGTGCGCGAGGAGCTGATCGCCACCCTCGCGGAGGGCGCGTACGGCCGCCGCGACATCCCGCTGACCGCCCGGTTGGCCCTGATCGGCTGGATGACCGGGGCCGAAGGGGTCACGCTGGACTGGCTGGGTCATCAGGAACTCGGCCGCGACGCCGTACGCGAGCTGCTCACCAGGCTGCTGCGCGCCACGCTTCGTACGATCGAGGAACTGGAACCGAGCTGCCCGGCGCCGTCCACCACCCCGTGACGGAAGTCGTTCCATCGGGCATACTCAACGCGCCACAGCCGCTGGCCAGCGACTTCCGTGATCCGGAGGGGTGCCGGCGGCCAGGCAGTGAGACCGGCGGCGCGGCCACACCCTGCGCGCGCGACCGCCGCAGCGCCCGACAGGGAGGAGAGCGCCCCCATGCCCGACCGTGCCCCGCAGCCGGTGGAACGACAGCTGCCCACCGAGGAGTCCCGGGATCTGCTCGCGCTCGTGCGCGACATGATCCAACGGGAGATCGCCCCCCGGGCCGCAGCCGAGGAGGACGCCGGGCACTTCCCGCGCGAGGTCTTCGCGCTGCTCTCCGAATCCGGTCTGCTCGGTCTGCCGTACGACGCCGAGCACGGCGGCGGAGACCAGCCGTACGAGGTCTACCTCCAGGTTCTCGAAGAGCTCGCCGCCGCCCGCCTCACGGTCGGCCTCGGCGTCAGCGTCCACAGCCTCGCCTGCCACGCCCTCGCCGGCTACGGCACCAAGGAGCAGCAGGCCGCGCACCTGCCCGCCATGCTCGGCGGCGGCCTGCTCGGCGCCTACTGCCTCTCGGAGCCCGCCTCCGGGTCCGACGCCGCCTCGCTGCGCACCAAGGCCGTGCGCGACGGCGACGACTGGGTCGTCACCGGCACGAAGGCGTGGATCACCCACGGCGGCATCGCCGACTTCTACACCGTGCTCGCCCGTACGGGTGAAGAGGGCCCCCGGGGCATCACGGCCTTCCTGGTGCCCGGCGACGCCGAGGGGCTGAACGCCGCGGCGCCCGAGAAGAAGATGGGGATGAAGGGCTCGCCCACGGCCCAGCTCAACTTCGACGGCGTACGGGTCCCGGACGCGCGCCGCATCGGCGAGGAGGGGCAGGGCTTCGCGATAGCGCTGTCCGCGCTCGACTCGGGGCGGCTCGGCATCGCCGCCTGCGCGATCGGCGTCGCCCAGGCCGCCCTGGACGAGGCGGTCTCGTACGCCACCGGCCGGCAGCAGTTCGGCCGGCCGATCTCCGACTTCCAGGGCCTGCGGTTCATGCTCGCCGACATGGCCACCCAGATCGAGGCGGGCCGGTCGCTGTACCTGGCGGCGGCGCGCCTGCGGGACGCCGGGCGGCCGTTCTCGCGGGAGGCCGCGATGGCGAAGCTGTTCTGCACCGACGCGGCGATGCGGGTGACGACCGACGCCGTCCAGGTGCTCGGCGGCTACGGGTACACGCTGGACTTCCCCGTCGAGCGCTTCATGCGCGAGGCGAAGGTGCTCCAGATCGTCGAGGGTACGAACCAGATTCAGCGCATGGTCATCGCCCGCCGTCTCGTGGGTCCCGAGACGCGCTGAGCCGCGCCGTGTCCGGCCAGGCCGGGGACGCCACGAGCCGGACCCACTCCGGATCGCGGCGTCCCGGCAGGGTGCGGCCTTTGCTGTGCCACTGCCGCAGGAGCGCTCGGAACAGGGGCGGGTCCGAGGGATGCGGAACCGATTCTGCGGTAACGGAGGGCGGGGGAACGAGGCGCCGGCGTCCGTCGCCGACCGGGGTGTACTGCAGGGTCATATCGGGCCAACAGCCGCAAGGCCGCCCGGGTTATCGCCGACACCATTCGGGCGTCCGTTCGCGCGGTGAACCGCGCCGGCCCGGGCGACGACGCGCGTATGGCCCTGGGAGGGGATTCTGACGTACCGTCAAATTCGCCGCCGTGGACCGCACCTCCGGGCGACGCGCACGCCGTATCCCGCTGTGTCCGCGCCCAGGAGGACCGCCGTGGCCGAGGACCGTCCCATCGCGCTCGACGAATACCCGATCCACCAGGCCCCGTTGTCGATGAAGCACGTCGCCACCGGCGACCGCAACGCCTACGACCGCTGCATCTTCCACCTCGTCGACCACACCGGCCGCGCCCTGCTCATCGCCGGACTGGGCGTGTACCCGAACACCGGGGTGATCGACGCCTACGCCACCCTGCGCGTCGGTGACCGGCTGCACGCCGTACGGGCCTCGGACGCCCTCACCGACGACCGTATGAACCTCTCGGTCGGCCCGCTGCGGATCACCGTGGACGAGCCGCTGCGCCGCTTCACGCTCCACTGCGACGCCGACCCCGCCGACCCGGACTCCCTCGCGTACGACGTGAGCTGGACGGCGCACTTCCCCGCCGTCTGGGAGCCGCACCACGTCCAGCGGCGCGGCGACCGCCTGATGCTCGAAGGCCGTCGCTTCGTCCAGGCGGGCGGCTGTACGGGCGTGATCCGCGCCGGGGGAGAGGAGATACGGCTGGCCGCGGGGGAGTGGACCGGCACCCGGGACCGGAGCTGGGGCGTGCGCCCGATCCCGGGCGAGGACGGCGGCCGGGCCGCCGAGGAGCACCGCCCCGAGGGCTTCCACTGGCTCTGGATACCCGCACGCTTCGACGACCGCTTCCTGATGGTGATCGCCCAGGAGGACGCCGACGGCCACCGGACCCTGAACGAGGCGCTGCTCGTGCGCGAGGGCGAGCGCGACGTCCAGCTCGGCTGGCCGCACACCGACATCACCTACCGCCCCGGCACCCGCCACCCCGAGCGCGCCGTCGTCCACCTGACCGGACCCGACCGCAAGCCGCTGGAACTCGGCGTCGAGATCCTGAACTCCTCGCCGCTGGCCGTCGGCGCCGGCTATCCGCCGGCTACGGACTGGCAGCACGGCAGCTGGCAGGGGCGCGGCTGGACGGACCGGCGCACGTACGACCTCTCCGATCCCGCGGCGCACCCCATGGCCGCGTACGGCGTGACCGACCACGCCGCCCGCTTCACCCTCGACGGCCGGACCGGCCACGGCGTCTTCGAGCACGGCACCTTCGGCCGCCACGACCCGAGCGGCTTCACCGGATACGACTCGCCCGCGCCCTGAGAGCCGCCTCACGACAGGAGTACGGCATGGCAACCGCACCCCGCCCCCGCACCACCACGCGCGACCCCGAGGAACTCGTCCGCCGCCTGACCGCCTGGCTCGGCGCCCGGCTGCCCGGAGCGCGGGTCGGCGGCGTCGACGCGCCCGCCTCCAACGGCATGTCCAGCGAGACGCTGCTCTTCGACCTCGTCCACCCGTCGGCCCCGGTGTCCGCCTGCGCCCTGCGGCTCGCCGCCGACCCCGCCGCGTACAGCGTCTTCCCGGTCTACGACATGGCCCGCCAGCACCGCGTGATGAGCCTCGTCGCCGAGCACACCGACGTGCCGGTGCCGCGCGTCCTGTGGCTGGAGGAGGATCCCGGGCCGCTGGGCGCGCCCTTCTTCGTCATGGAGCGCGCCGCCGGGCGGGTCCCGCCCGACGTGATGCCCTATACGTACGAGGGGAACTGGCTGCACTCCGCCACCGACGCCGAGCGCGCGCGCCTCCAGGACACGACGCTGAGCGTCCTCGCGCGCCTGCACGACCAGTTCCCGGCGGAGGAGGCGCGGTGCCTGACGGAGCCGGGCACGGGTGATCCGCTGCGCCGCCACGTCGACGCCCAACGCGCCTACTACGACTGGGTCGTGGACGGCGTCGCCCGCTCGCCGCTCATCGAGGCGGCCTTCGACCGGCTGGAGGAGCTGTGGCCCCGTGATCCGGGCCCCGCCGTGCTGAGCTGGGGCGACGCCCGTATCGGCAACATCGTCTACGACGGCTTCGAGCCCGCCGCCGTACTCGACTGGGAAATGGCGTCCTGTGGCCCGCGCGAACTCGACCTGGCCTGGACCGTCTACCTCCACCGCTTCTTCCAGGACCTCACGGTGGGGTTCGGACAGCCGGGCCTGCCGGATCTCCTGCGGCGCGACGCCGTCGAGCGGAGGTACGCCGAACTGACCGGCCACACACCGCGGGACATGGAGTTCCACACGCTGTACGCCGCCCTGCGCCACGCCGTGGTGATGCTGCGCATCGCCTACCGGCAGGTGCACTTCGGCGAGGCCCGGGTCCCGGAGGACCCGGACACGATGATCCTGCACCGGGCGTCACTGGAGGCGATGGTGCGCGGGACGTACTGGCCGGCGCCCTGAGGGCGTTGCCCCCTAGGCGGCGCGGCGCAGCTGCGACGCCTTGAGCGGGCGCGAGCCGGGGCCGCCGACGTGCGAGAACGGCTGCGTCCGCCAGTCGAGCCCCTGAGGGAGCGTCAGGAGCAGCGCCGTCTCCTGCTCGTGGACCTCCAGCGTCTCGTCGGCGGGCTCGGCGTCCGCCGCGGGGCGGCCGGTGCCCTCGCACGCCGTGAGCCCGAACGGGTTCCACGGGGTGGGGCACTTCGCGTGCTGGGGCAGGACGTTCTCGTCCGCCAGCAACGCGATCGGCTGGACGCAGTCCGGGCAGATCACCCGGAACATCTCAAAGGTGTCGTACCCGTCGAGATCGTCGATCTCGTCGTCGTCGACGCGTTCAACAGGCTCCGGTTCGGTACGTCCGGTGCGCTTCAGGTTCTGCATGGAGACACTCCCCCTCGGGTGGGCCGACAAGGTGCTGCGACCTCGACCACAGCAAGCACTTCCCCCCGCGCACGCGCGGTAATCGCGTGGGCCCGATGGACACGGCCTGCACCCTGTGGCGTTCGTCACATGCCCGCCGCAGGTGCCCCTCCCGTGAGACTCCGGCTGTGCCTGAGGGCCTCCGGGGCAATAGGTTGACCCGCTATGGAGGAGCTGGATCGTCAGATCGTGGATTTGCTCGTCAAGGACGGGCGGATGAGCTACACCGACCTGGGCAGGGCCACGGGCCTGTCCACGTCAGCCGTGCACCAGCGGGTGCGCAGGCTGGAACAGCGGGGTGTCATCCGCGGCTACGCCGCTGTGGTCGATCCCGAGGCCGTCGGGCTGCCGCTCACCGCTTTCATCTCGGTGAAACCGTTCGACCCCAGCGCCCCCGACGACATCTCGGAACGGCTCGCGGGCGTTCCCGAGATCGAGGCGTGCCACAGCGTGGCGGGCGACGAGAACTACATCCTCAAGGTACGGGTCGCGACCCCGCTCGAACTGGAGCACCTGCTGACCCGGATCAGGTCCCTGGCCGGCGTGTCCACCCGTACCACCGTCGTCCTGTCCACCCCGTACGAAGCCCGTCCGCCCCAGGTCTGACCGCCGGGGCCGACCGCTGTCCACGCCCCCGCGCACGGCCCGTCCGGCGCGAGGGGCGAGACTGTTCACCATGACCGAGCACAACGCCTCCACCCCCCGGGCCGACCACCGCACCGTTCTGCTGCGGGGCGGAGAGGTCCACAGCCCCGCCGACCCCTTCGCCACCGCGATGGTCGTCGAACGGGGGCACGTCGCCTGGGTGGGCTCCGAAGGGGCGGCCGACGCGTTCGCCCCGGGCGTGGACGAGGTGGTCGACCTCGAAGGGGCACTCGTCACCCCCGCGTTCACGGACGCACACGTGCACACCACCTCCACCGGCCTCGCGCTCACCGGCCTCGATCTGTCCGGGACGCGCGGCCTCGCCGACGCGCTGGAGCGCGTGCGGACCCACGCGGCCGCCGCCCCGGCGGGCCGGATCCTCCTCGGACACGGCTGGGACGCCACGCGCTGGCCCGAACAGCGGCCCCCGTCCCGCGCCGAACTCGACGAGGCGGCCGGCGGCCGTCCGCTGTACCTGCCCCGCGTCGACGTCCACTCGGCCGTCGTCACCACCGCCCTGCTCGACCTGGTCCCCGGCATCACCGCCCTCGCGGGGTACCACCCGGACGCCCCCCTCACCGCCGACGCCCATCACGCGGTGCGCGCCGCGGCGCACAGCGCCGTCACCCCGCGGCAGCGCGCCGAGGCACAGCGCGCGGCGCTCGCCCACGCGGCCTCCCTCGGCATCGGCACGGTCCACGAGTGCGCCGGACCCGAGATCTCCTCCGAGGAGGACTTCACCGCCCTGCTGAAGCTGGCGGCCGGTGAGCCCGGCCCCCGTGTGTTCGGTTACTGGGCCGAGCAGGTCGAGGGCGCCAAGAGCGCCGAACGCATCCGCGAACTCGGCGCTTCCGGCGCGGCGGGCGACCTCTTCGTCGACGGGTCACTCGGCTCGCACACCGCCTGCCTCCACACCCCGTACGCCGACGCGTCCCACACGGGCACCGCCTTCCTCGACACCGCCGCCGTGGCCGCCCATGTCACCGCCTGCACCGAGGCCGGGCTGCAGGCGGGCTTCCACGCCATCGGCGACGCCGCGCTCACCTCGGTGGTCGACGGGGTGCGCGCCGCGGCCGACAAGCTCGGCCTCGCCCGGGTCCGCGCCGCCCGCCACCGGGTCGAGCACGCCGAGATGCTCACCCCCGCCACCATCGCCGCCTTCGCCGAGTTCGCCCTGACCGCGTCGGTGCAGCCCGCCTTCGACGCCGCCTGGGGCGGCGAGGACGGGATGTACGCCCGGCGCCTGGGCGCCGGGCGGGCCCGGACGCTCAACCCGTACGCCGCCCTGCTGCGCGCCGGTGTGCCGCTGGCCTTCGGCTCCGACAGCCCGGTCACCCCGCTCGACCCGTGGGGCACGGTCCGCGCCGCGGCCTTCCACCGCACTCCCGAGCACCGCGTCTCCGTACGCGCCGCGTTCACCGCCCACACCCGCGGCGGCTGGCGCGCCGTCGGCCGCGACGACGCCGGCACGCTGGTCCCCGGGGCGCCGGCCGACTACGCGGTCTGGCGCGCCGACGCTCTCGTGGTGCAGGCGCCCGACGACCGGGTCGCCCGCTGGTCCACCGACCCGCGCTCGGGCACGCCCGGCCTGCCCGACCTCACACCCGGCGTCCAACTCCCCGTCTGCCTGCGGACGGTGGTCTTCGGACAAACTGTTTACGAGCGGCCGAACGAGTGATGTGCGCCGGCGGCTTACGGCCGATCGGTGATCCACCGGGGTCTCGTGCCACCTGCGTATCTTCCGCACTGACCTGGTGATTTGTGCAAACACCCCAGGTCAAACGACTGTTGACAGAAAGCGGCCACCGGCGGGTAGGTTCGGCGGAGTCCACCGCAGGACGTCCGGCCGGCAAACCTCCACGCAGTCGTCGAACGCCGCTGGGTCATGGGGTGGTGCGCCGCACCGGCGCACCAGTACTCGGAGCCAGGTTCAGCGCCCGCGCCTCGGGGGCGAGGGAAGGTTTCGGCCGACCGGCAGGTGGGACCGGGGTGGGGCCCGGACGTTCAGTAGACAACGGCTCTCGGCCGACCCGCAGCCGGCGGGCCCGGGGCCGGCCCGAAGGACACCGGGCCCCGACCCGCAGAAACGACTTCTCGCTTCCCGGCCGCCGGCCGTGCGGGCCCGTCGACCATGCTCGCTATGGTGGGGCAACGGTGTACGGACATTAAGGGGAAGCAGTGAACGACGGCGGTCAGAGGCGTTACGGCCCGCTCGGCAGAGCCTTGGTGATCATTCCGACCTACAACGAGGCCGAGAACATCAAGCCGATCGTCTCCCGGGTGCGTGCCGCGGTGCCCGACGCGCACGTCCTGGTCGCCGACGACAACAGCCCCGACGGCACCGGCAAGACCGCCGACGAGATCGCGGCCTCGGACGACCAGGTCCACGTACTGCACCGCAAGGGCAAGGAGGGGCTGGGCGCGGCCTACCTGGCGGGGTTCCGCTGGGGCATCGAGCACGGCTACGGCGTGCTCGTCGAGATGGACGCCGACGGTTCGCACCAGCCCGAGGAGCTTCCCCGGCTGCTGACCGCCCTGAAGGGCGCCGACCTGGTGCTCGGCTCGCGCTGGGTGCCGGGCGGGCGCGTCGTCAACTGGCCCAAGCACCGCGAGGTGCTCTCGCGCGGCGGCAGCACGTACTCGCGGGTGCTCCTCGGCGTGCCGATCCGGGACGTGACGGGCGGCTTCCGGGCCTTCCGCGCCGAGACCCTGGAGGGCCTCGGCCTGGAAGACGTCGCCTCGCAGGGGTACTGCTTCCAGGTCGACCTCGCCCGCCGCGCGGTCGAGGCGGGCTACCACGTCGTCGAGGTGCCCATCACCTTCGTCGAGCGCGAACTGGGCGACAGCAAGATGAGCCGGGACATCGTCGTCGAGGCGCTGTGGCGGGTGACGGCGTGGGGCGTCGGCTCCCGGGCGAACAAGCTGCTGGGGCGCAAGCCCTCCTGACCTCCCCTTTACGCCGCCCAGGCACCCGTCCAGGCACACTGGGGGGCATGACGACCGGCTCACCGCCCCCGACAGCTTCCCGGCGCTCGCGCGCCCGCACCTTCGTACCGCTCGGCGTCGCCGCCTGGCTGGGACTGGAGATCTGGCTCCTGACCCTGGTGGCCGACGCCGCCGGCGGCCTCACGGTCTTCCTGCTGCTCCTCGCGGGCGCCGTGCTGGGCGGCGTGGTCATCAAGCGGGGGGGCCGGCGCGCGTTCAAGAACCTCACCGAGACGCTCCAGCGCCAGCAGGCGGGCGAGACGCCCGCGCAGCGCCGGCTGGGCAGCGGCAGCGGCTTCCTGATGCTCGGCGGCCTGCTGCTGATGCTGCCCGGACCGGTCTCGGACGTGGCGGGGCTGCTGCTCCTCGTACCGCCGGTTCGGACGTTCCTCGGAAGGCGCGCCGAGCGTTCCCTGGAGCGCAGGATGAGCGCGGCGGGCGCGGGCGGTCTGGGCGACGCCTTCCAGCAGGCCCGCATGCACCGGCCGGACGGCAAGGTCGTGCAGGGTGAGGTCATCCGGCAGGACGGGTCGCCCGCGCCCCGGCGTGACGACGGCCCGCGGCCGCCGCTGACCCCCTGAGGACCGGGCCCGGCCCCTCGCGCCGCGCGCGGGCCGGGCGTGCTCCCGTGAACCGTGCCGCGCCGCCGGGACGCCCGGCGCGTCGCGCGAAGACCGCCCGTGGAACGACAAGAGCCGCGGGGGTGTGACACAGACTCGCTGTGTCACACCCCCGCGGCTCTTGCCGATGTGCTGACTGCCGTCAGGCGCAACGCCGGGGCGCTACGCGGACTTGCGGCTGTCCCGCGGATGCACCGCAATGTTCATGGCGCCGGATCGCAGTACCGCAAGCCTTTCGGCCAGGACCTCTTCGAGTTCCTCGCGGGTGCGCCTTTCCATGAGCATGTCCCAGTGCGTACGCGCGGGCTTGCCCTTCTTCTCCTCAGGCCCGTCGCCGTCCACCAGGAGTGCCGTGGCGCCGCACGCCTTGCACTCCCACTCCGGCGGAATCTCGGCCTCTACCGAGAACGGCATCTCAAATCGATGTCCGTTCGGGCATGCGTACTCCACCGCCTGGCGCGGGGCCAGATCGATGCCGCGGTCGGTCTCGTAGCTTGTCACCACGAGTCGCGTGCCGCGGAGAGCTCGCTCACTCATGAATCGTGCCTCCCGGGCTTGTCGCCCACAGGACAGGTGTCGCTGTCGTCGTCATCCGGTCAACGTCCGGTCGGCGGTAAAGATTCCCGTTGCGGGTCATGCGTCGCCCGTCGTGCCGCTGCTTTTCCCAAGGGTTGGGTACCCACCAGTGCCCGGTTTGTCACTTATGGCAGCAGATGTCACCCAGCGTGGTCGATTTCCGAGCGCGCAGTAACGGTCCGCCTGGCAGGCCAAAGGCGTACACTACCGGCCTTTCACTTCAAGGTCTAAATTCGCTCCGGCACGGGGTTTCCCGCCGCCTCCACCGCGCGTCGTACGGGTACCCGTACGAGCAGGACGAAACCCAGCGCGAAGAAGGCCACGAGCGAGATGATCGCGTCCCGGTAGCTGCCGGTCAGCTGGTAGGCGAGTCCGAAGACCAGGGGCCCGAGCCAGCTCATGCCCCGGTCGCTCATCTCGTACACCGAGAAGTACTCCGCCTCCTTGCCGCGCGGCACCAGGTGGGAGAAGAGGGAGCGGGACAGGGCCTGGCTGCCGCCGAGGACCAGGCCGATCGCCGCGGCCAGCGCGTAGAACCAGACGGGCTCCCCGGCCGGCAGGAAATAGCCCGCCCCGATCGTCAGCGTCCAGGCGGCGAGCGACCCGAGAATCGTGCGCTTGGCGCCGAACCGCTGGGCCAGCCGGCCCATGCCGAGCGCCCCGGCGACCGCGAGCACCTGCACCAGCAGGATGGCCGTGATGAGGGTCGTCTGGTCGAGACCCAGCTCCTCGGACCCGTAGACCGACGCCTGGGAGATCACCGTCTGGACGCCGTCGTTGTAGACCAGATAGGCCAGCAGGAAGGACAGCGTCAACGGGTGGCGGCGCATGTCCTTCACGGTGGCGACCAGCTGGCGCCATCCCGCGCCGACCCGCCCCGGCGCACGGTCGCCGCCCGCCCCGCCCGCCGCCGCCTTCCGGTCGCGCAGCCGGCGCAGCGGTACGAGCGTGAAGGCGCCCCACCACAGGCCCGCCGACGCCAGGCAGATCCGCACGGCCTGGGACTCCGTGATGCCGAAGCTCTCGTGGCCGGAGTACAGGATCAGGTTGAGGACGAGGACGAAGGCCCCGGAGGTGTAGCCGAAGGCCCAGCCGCGCGAGGAGACGCGGTCGCGCTCGTGGGGTTCGGCGATCTGCGGGAGGTAGGCGTTGTAGAGCACCATCGCGACGGACTGGGCGGCGTTCGCGACGATCAGCAGGAACGCGCCGAGCAGGTAGCGGTCGCCGTCCAGGAAGAACATGCCCGCCGTCGCGGCCGCCCCGACGTACGCGGCGGCCGCGAGCAGCGGCTTCTTGCGGCCCGTCCGGTCGGCGACCGCGCCCACCAGGGGCATCACCAGGACGGCCACCACGACGGACACGGAGACGGCGTACGCGAACACCGAGCCCGCCCGTACCGGGACGCCCAGCGGGTGGACGAAGCCGTCCGCGTCCGCCGCGGTCTTCGCGACCGCCGTCAGGTAGGGGCCGAGGAAGACGGTGAGCACGCTCGTCGAGTACACGGAGCACGCGAAGTCGTAGAAGTACCAGCCGCGTTGCTCGCGTATGCGGGCGGCCGGTCCGCCGGGACCGCCCGCCTCGTCCGTGCCGTCCGAACGGTCCACGGTGCCAGCGCTCACCGGGCGCCCCCTCGCTCGTCCCCGTGCCGCTGCGCGCCACGGGGTGGATGCCCGGGCTCAGGCCCAGGCGCCCCGCTCGGTCAGGACCGTGCGCAACGACTCGATGTGATCCGTCATGATGCCATCCACGCCGAGATCGAGGAGCGCTGCCATCCGGCCCGGATCGTTCACCGTCCATACGTGGACCTGGAGGCCGAGCGCGTGTGCGGTGCGTACGAAGCGGTGGTCGACGACCCGGACGCCGTTCTGCGTCTCGGGCACCTGGGCGCACACCGCGCCGCGCCGCACGGCGGCCGGCAGCGAGCGCGCGCGCAGCCACAGTCCGAGGACGCCGGCGGTGCCGAAGGAGGTGGCCAGCCGGGGGCCCGCGAGGCGCTGCGCCCGGGCGACGCGGTTCTCGTTGAACGAACCGACGCAGATCCGGTCCCACGCTCCCGTCCCGCGGATCAGGTCGACCAGGGGCGCGAGAGCGGCCTCCGCCTTGATGTCGACGTTCCAGCGCGCGTCCGGAAACTCCTCGAGCAGTTCCTCGAAGAGGGGCAGCGGTTCCTTCCCCGCCACCCGCGCCCGGCTGACGGCGTTCCAGGGAAGCGCCGCGATCCTGCCCCGCCCGTCCGTCACCCGGTCCAGCGTCGCGTCGTGGAACGCCACGAGCCGGCCGTCCGCCGTGGCGTGCACATCGGTCTCGAAGTAGCGGTACCCGGCCTCCGCGGCGCGCCGGAACGCCGCCGAGGTGTTCTCCAGGCCGTCGGCCGCCCCGCCCCGGTGGGCGAAGGCCAGCGGCGCGGGGTGGTCCAGATAGGGATGGCGTACGCGGTTCACCGGGGGATTATCACGCCTCGCGGTGTACGGGCGGCGACGACCGTGCTGCCGGCGTCCGGCGCGGGTACGGCGAAGACGCGCAGGAAGAACTGCGCGAGCGGGCCTATGGCGAGGGCGTAGAGCACGGTGCCGACGCCGAGCGAGCCCCCCAGGGCGAAGCCGGTGGCGACGACGGCCACCTCGATCGCGGTGCGTACGAGGCGGAGGGAGCGCCCGGTGACCCGGTGCAGGCCCGTCATCAGCCCGTCGCGCGGGCCGGGGCCGAACCGGGCGGCGATGTAGAGGCCGGTCGCCACGCCGTTGAGCACGATGCCGGCGAGCAGCAGCGGGATCCGGCCCGCCAGGGCGTGCACCTCGGGCACGAGGGCGAGCGTGCCGTCCATCGCGACGCCGATCACCACGACGTTGGAGACGGTGCCGAGCCCGGGGCGATGGCGCATCGGGATCCACAGCAGCAGGACGGCGGCGCCGACGGCGATGGAGACCACGCCGATCGTCAGCCCGGTCTTCTCGGACAGGCCCTGATGCAGCACCCCCCAGGGCTCCAGGCCGAGCCCCGCCCGGACCAGCACCGCCGAACTCACTCCGTACAGCGCGAGACCGACGTACAGCTGCGACAGCCGACGCGTGAGTTCCCTGGACACGTGGTGCTCCCTGGGTAGAGGTGGTGGCGTGAGTGGACCGCCGCATGACACTCTGTGGCTTGGCACGAGATGCCATCCATGGCCAATTTGACTTAGGTGGACTGGAAATCATGGCGCAGTGGACTTCGGCGGTCGGCGCGGCGCAGCTCGCCAGGCAGCTCAACGCCCAGCAGACCCGCCCGCCGGGCCCCGGCACGCGCAAGCCACCGGCCTACCGCGCCCTCGCCGACGGCATAAGGCTGCTGGTCCTCGAGGGGCGGGTGCCGGTCGCGGCGCGGCTGCCCGCCGAGCGCGAGCTCGCGGTGGCCCTGGCCGTCAGCCGCACCACCGTCGCGGCGGCGTACGAGGCGCTGCGGGCCGAGGGCTTCCTGGAGTCCCGCAGGGGCGCCGGCAGCTGGACCGCCGTTCCCGCCGGGAACCCGCTCCCCGCGCGCGGCCTCGAACCCCTGCCGCCCGAGTCCCTCGGCTCCGTGATCGACCTCGGCTGCGCCTCACTGCCGGCGCCCGAGCCGTGGCTCACCCGGGCCGTGCAGGGCGCGCTGGAGGAGCTTCCGCCGTACGCGCACACTCACGGCGACTACCCGGCCGGGCTGCCCGCGCTGCGCCAGATGCTCGCCGACCGGTACACCGCGCGGGGCATCCCCACCATGCCCGAGCAGATCATGGTCACCACCGGCGCCATGGGCGCGATCGACGCCATCTGCCACCTCTTCGCGGGCCGCGGCGAACGCATCGCCGTCGAGTCGCCGTCGTACGCCAACATCCTGCAGCTGATGCGCGAGGCGGGTGCCCGGCTGGTGCCCGTCGCCATGGCCGAGGGGCTCACGGGCTGGGACCTGCCCCGCTGGCGGCAGGTCCTGCGCGACGCCGCGCCCCGCCTGGCGTACGTGGTGGCGGACTTCCACAACCCGACCGGCGCCCTGGCCGACGAGGACCAGCGGCGCGGGCTCGTCGACGCGGCGCGTTCGGCGGGAACGGTGCTCGTCGTGGACGAGACGATGACGGAGCTGTTCCTGGACGCCGGTATCGACATGCCGCGGCCGGTCTGCGCCTTCGACCCGTCCGGCAGCACGGTCCTGACCGTGGGTTCCGCGAGCAAGGCCTTCTGGGCCGGCATGCGCATCGGCTGGGTGCGGGCGGCGCCCGACGTGATCCGCAGCCTGGTGGCGGCGCGCGCGTACGCCGACCTCGGCACGCCCGTACTGGAACAGCTCGCCGTCACCTGGCTGATGAGCACCGGGGGCTGGGAGGAGGCGGTGGAGATCCGCCGCGCGCAGGCCCGCGACAACCGCGACGCCCTGGTGGCGGCGGTCCGCAGGGAGCTGCCGGACTGGGAGTTCGACGTTCCGGGCGGCGGGCTGACGCTGTGGGTGCGTACCGGCGGGCTGTCGGGGTCGCGGCTCGCCGAGATGGGGGAGCGCGTCGGCGTACGCGTCCCCTCGGGGCCGCGCTTCGGGGTCGACGGGGCCTTCGAGGGCTACGTGCGGCTGCCGTTCACCGTCGGCGGTCCGGTGGCGGACGAGGCGGCGGTGCGGCTGGCCGCGGCCGCCCGGCTGGTGGAGAGCGGCGCGAGCAACGGGTCCGAGGCCCCGCGGACGTTCGTCGCCTGACGGGGCCTCGGGCGCCCGCCCGGATCACCCCTCGGCGGGCACCGGTTCCGGTTCCTGCGCCGGGGGCTGGATCCGGGCCTGCCCCTGGGGTTCGGTCTCCGGGGGGAGGACGCGCTCGGGGAGCAGCTCGACGACGGCCTGCCGGTGCGCCTCGCTCGTCGCGTCGTCGTACGGGTCGGGCGTGGCCGGGACCTGGAGCCGCATCACGGGGCCCGTGCCCAGGCGCGCGTAGCCGCGTCCGGGCGGGGCGTCACGCGGGGGCGTCGTGTGCGGCGGTTCGCCGAGGACGGCTTCGACCTGCCCGGCAGTGGCCGGACCGAGCACCACGCGCGCGCGTGTGTGGGTGCGCACGGTCTCGCTGAGCGCGTCCACGGCGTCGAACTGTTCCGCCACCACCACGGTCACGTTCGCCGCCCTGCCGTGCCGCAGGGGCACCTGGAGCAGCTGCTGCGGATCGGTGCGCCCCTCAGCGGCCGCCAGATGACCGAAGACGCTCGGCCGGTCCAGCAGGATCCACAGCGGACGCCGGGTGTCCTCCGGAGCGGGGTGCCCGGCCTGCCGGGCGCGGTTCGCGGCGATCAGCCGCCGCTCGGTCTCGTGTGCGGCCCATTCCAGGCTGGCGAGCGCTCCCGGGAGGCCGCATTCGACGGCCAGTACGCCGCCGCGTCCGGTGAGGCACGCGTACTCGCCCGTGCCGCTGCCCTCGACGATCACCACGTCGCCGTGCTGGAGGGCCTGCAGGGCGATCGAGCGCAGCAGGCTGCTCGTACCGCTGCCCGGCTGACCCAGGGCGAGCAGGTGCGGCTCTGTCGAGCGCGTCCCCGTCCGCCAGATGACCGGCGAGGCGTCGTACGTCCTGTCGCCCTCGGTGACCGGCACCGTCCGCTGGACCGCGTCGGCGTCGGTGAAGCCCAGGACGGTCTCGCCGGGGGCGGTGACGAAGCGCTGGGCGGCGATCGAGGTGGCCAGCGGGGGCAGCACGGTCATCAGGAGCTGGTTGCCCTCCTCGTCCCACGCGAAGCGGTACTCGCGGCCGCGCCCCGACTTGGCGTGCAGCAGTTGCTCGACGCGCGCGCGGGACGCGGGCTCGCCGTCGGTGAAGTACGCCGGGTAGCGCACCAGCAGCCGCACGAGGCGGCCGTCGTCGAAGTCGTACTCGGGGAACGCCTTGTCCCACTCACCGCCGTGCGCGAAGAGCGGGGCGGGGTCCTCGGCCACCGAGAAGTACGGCACCAGGGCCTCGTACAGGGCCCGCAGCCGGTCCGTCTCGGCCTCGCCGGGGCCGTTCCGCGCGGGGGTGCGGTCGCGCCCTTTCCAGGCGGCCGCGGCCATCACCGTGATCAGGGCGAGCAGCGGCCCGTACGGGATGAGCGCGACCACCAGGACGACGGCCGCCGCCAGGAACAGGGCAGACCCACGCCGCTCCTTGGGCGTGTCGGACCACTTGCGCCGGCCGGCGGCGACCAGCTTCCGCAGACCACGCGTCAGCGTGATCACGGGATGGAGAACGTCGGTGGCGCTGTCGGCTGCGGTGCGCGCGATCTCGCGGCTGCGGGTGATCGCGGCACTGCCGCTGCTCAGCATGCGAGGGAGTTGACGAGGTCGCCGGGCCACTTCGGTCTCCTGGGGGTGTTGACGCGGTGGTGGCGGGTCAGAATTTGATCCCGCCCAGCAGGCCGGCGAGGCTCGCGCCGCCGGCCTTGATGCTCGGTGCGATCGCCGTGCCCGCGAGGTAGAAGCCGAACAGGGCGCAGACGAGGGCGTGCGAGGCCTTGAGGCCGTCTTTCCGGAAGAAGAGGAAGACGATGATGCCGAGAAGCACGACGCCTGAGATGGACAGGATCATGAGGTTCTCCTGGTTGAGGGGACAGTCACCATGAGTTCTTCCAGGCTCACAGGATGTATCTATACGACAAAAGGTGCAAATGGGTTACTTTTCGGCTTTTTCACTGGAGTGGCGGATGGGTGCCGGTGGGACGTCCGGTTCGCCCTGAATCTTTGCCGCCGTCGCGCCGCGTCATGTCGGTCAACGGGCAGTACCCTGACGATTCACTCGTACGGCGCTGGTGCCGTACATACAGGTCACAGCAGTGAACGGCAGTGGAAGGCGGTCCGTCCGATGAGCGAAACCCCGGATCCCGGAGTGATCGAACTGGCCGGCAAGGTCTTCGATCTGGCGCGTCAGGGAGAGGCCGACGCGCTCGCCGCGTACGTCGACGCGGGCGTGCCCGCGAACCTCACCAACGACAAGGGCGACACCCTCGTGATGCTCGCCGCCTATCACGGCCACGCGGCCGCCGTGGACGTCCTGTTGAGCCGGGGCGCCGACCCGGACCGGGTGAACGACCGGGGCCAGACGCCGCTCGCCGGCGCCGTCTTCAAGGGCGAGACGGCGGTGGTCCGCGTACTCGTCGAGGGCGGCGCCGACCCGGCCGCCGGAACGCCGTCCGCGGTGGACACCGCGCGCATGTTCGACAAGAAGGACCTGCTGGAGCTCTTCGGGGCCCAGTGAGCGGGCGCCGTAAATGTGGTCGCGTCGGTGAAATGACTGGGTCATCATGACGTCGGATTCACATGCACGTGATGCGGGCAGAAGTTGCCGGATCACGGGGAATGTGAGCGGGCCCACTCCGGGCCCACCGACGAGAGGCAGAGGAAATGGTCTACAACGAGCGAGAGATGACGGCGGACGCCGGCCGGACATGTTGTCGCGCGGCCTAGACAGGCACGTATCCCGGTTGCGTCGACAGCTTGATGTGAGGCTTTTTCCATGTTCGATCCAGTCATAGCGCCGAGCGGCACCCTGCTCGGCCTCCTGCAGAGGGGCCGCGGCGACGGCACGCTGCACGCGCTCGCCGCGCCCCGCCCCGAAGCGCTCGCGGCCCTGAACCACTGCGTTCTCGACGATCCCCGCCAGGACTGGCAGGTCGAGAACCGCTCCCTGTACTACGCGCGCCTCTATCTGGATCTCGACGGCGGGCTCGACGCGATCGAGCGGCACCTCTTCGACGCGGAGGACCTCGTCGACGACGACGAGGGCAGGACCGGTCTCGCGCTCGCCGTACTGGGCCACCTCGCCTCGTACGGCAGGGACGACGCCCTCGTGCTGCTGCGGCGGTACGCCAGGACCGGCGCCAACTGGACCTGGGCCCTCGACGAGCTCGCCCTGCGCGACGACGACGCCGGACTGCGCGGCCTCGCCGCGTCCGTCCTCGGCCGGTTCCCCGGCACCCCGGAGGGCGACGCCGCACTGGCCGCCGCCGTACGGGACGCCTTCGAGCCGCGGCCGTGGCGGCTGTGGTCCGAGGACCCGCGCGAGACCGTCGGGGCCCGTGTGCGCGCGGCCCGCGAACAGGGCTCCTTCCACCGCTGGCAGCGGCAGATGAGCCCGGCGGGGCCCCGCCCCGAGTGGAGCGTCCAAGCCGTGTTCGACTGGGCCCAGCAGGGTCTGGACCGCGGTACGCCGCTGCACGTGCCGGCCGCCAGGTGCCTGGGCGCGGTCGCCGGACCCGGGGACCGCACCGCGATCGTCGAGGCCGCCCGCGGCGGCCCGGACGGCGCGCGCTGCACCGCGCTGCACTACCTCGCCGAATCGCGCGACCCCGCGCTGCTCGACCTCGTCGAGTCGGCGGTGCGCGGCCCCTCCCGTACCGTCGCGGACGCGGCCGTGGCCGCCTTCGAGCGGATGTGCGGCGACGACGCCGTGGACCGGGCACGCGGCTGGGTGCACCGCCCGGACGCCCTCGGGGCGTCCGCCGCCGGGGTGCTCGCCTGCCGGGGCGGGGCCGAGGACGCCCCGCTCGTCCTCGGCGCGCTGCGGGAGACCGTACGGGCGGACGGGCCCGACGCACCGCACCTGTGGACCCTCGTGGACGGCGCGGGGCGGCTCGGCGTCCGCGCCGCGGCGCCCGTACTGCGCCACGTCTACCGGGAGACGGCCTCCTCGCACCTGCGCGGTCGCGCGGCGCGCGCTCTGGCCGCCACCGATCCCTCGTTCGCCACCGGATTCGCCGTCGAGTGCCTGTGGGACTGCGAGGAGACCACCCGGGAACTGGCGGCGCTGCACGCCGAGACCGGCGACGCGCGCGTGGCGGAGCGCCTGCGGCGCCTCGCCGCCGATCCGGCCGAGGAGGCCGAGGTCCAGACCGCCGTGCGGAGCCGGATCGGGCCCGACGCGCCCGCCGTCTGAGCGGGCGCGGAGCGGCGGGAGGCGGAGGTGACGGGCGCGGGGGCCAAACGCTCATAGGACGTTCCTCGCCCGGACAGATCCAAGTCGGCCGGGACTCTCGTGGCACGACGACAACACGGGTATGCCTTTGCGTGTCGTCATCGTCACCGAGTCCTTTCCCCCCGATGTCAACGGCGTTGCCCACTGCGCCCTGCAGACCGCCCGGCACCTCGCCGCACGCGGTCACGAACCGCTCGTCATAGCCCCCGCCGCCGCCGGGGCGGCCCCCAGCGCTTCCGGGTCCGCGTCGGCGTCAGGGTCCGGGCCGGCGGCGCCCGCCGGGTCCTGGGCCGGCACCTGGTCGGGCTCCTGGTCCGGGGCCGGGTGCGCGTCCGACAGCGGGCTGCCGTACCCCGTGGTGCGTGTGCCCTCGCTGCCGCTGCCCGGCTATCCGCAGGTGCGGGTCGCGCTGCCCAGCCGACGGGTGGCCGCCGCCCTCACCGCCCACCGGGCCGACATCGTCCACCTGGCCGGGCCCTTCGTACTCGGCGCGCGCGGCATGGCGGCCGCCGCACGCCTGGGCATCCCGGCCGTCGCCGTCTACCAGACGGACCTCGCCGGGTACGCCCGTACGTACGTGGGCGCCGGGGAAGGGACGGCGTGGCGGCGCCTGCGGGCCGTGCACAGCGCGGCCGACCGTACCCTCGCGCCCTCCACGGCGGCGCTGCGCGACCTGGAGGAGCACGGAGTGCCCCGGGTGCGGCTGTGGGCGCGTGGGGTCGACACCGAGCGCTTCCGGCCCTCCCTGCGCGACGACGCGCTGCGGCGCGCTCTCGCGCCGGGCGGGGAACTGCTCGTCGGGTACGTCGGGCGGCTCGCCCCCGAGAAGCAGGTGGAGCTGCTCGCGGGGGTGTGCGGGCTGCCGGGCGTACGGGTGGTGGTCGTCGGGGACGGACCGAGCGAGCCCTCGCTGCGGGCCGCGCTGCCGGGCGCCGTATTCCTCGGGCGCAGGACGGGTGACGAACTCGCCCGGATCTTCGCCTCCCTGGACGCCTTCGCGCACACCGGACCGTACGAGACCTTCTGCCAGACCGTTCAGGAGGCCATGGCGAGCGGCGTTCCCGTGATCGCTCCGGCGGCGGGCGGCCCGCTCGACCTGGTCCGTCACGGGAACACCGGGCTGCTCGTCGAACCGCGCGACCCGGCAGCCGTACGCGCGGCCGTCTCGGCGCTCGCCGGCGACGCCGGGCTGCGCGCCGCCTACGGCCGGGCCGGGCGGGCGGCCGTCGAGACCAGGACCTGGGCGGCCGTCGGCGACGAGTTGATCGGCCACTACACGGACGTACTGCGCGAGCGTACGGCGGTGGCGGCATGAGCGGGGGCGGGAACGGCGGGGCGCTGCGGATCGTCCGGCTGGCCAACTTCGTCACCGCGTCGTCCGGCGGGCTGCGCACCGCCCTGCGGGAGCTGGGGCGCGGCTACGCGGCCGCCGGGCACGAGCCGGTGCTCGTCGTACCGGGGGAGCGCGAGAGTGACGAGATCACCGCACAGGGGCGCGTGATCACGCTGCCGGGCGTGGAGCTGCCGGGTACCGGCGGCTACCGGGTCCTCGCGGGCCGCCGCCGGCTGCGCGCCCTCCTGGAGACGCTCGCGCCGGACCGGCTGGAGGTGTCGGACCGTACGTCGCTGCGCTGGACGGGGGAGTGGGCGCGGCGCAACAGGGTTCCCTCGGTGATGGTGTCGCACGAGACGGCGGACGGGGTGCTGCGCACCTGGGGGCTGCCGGAGGGGGTCGCGGGGCGCACGGCGGACCGGTTGAACGCGCGCAGCGCGTGGGCGTACTCCCGGATCGTGTGCACCACGGAGTGGGCGGAGCGCGAGTTCGTGCGCATCGGCGCGCGCAACGTGGTGCGTGCCCCCCTGGGCGTCGATCTGCGCGCGTGCCGTCCGGAGCTGCGCGGTACGGGACTGCGCGCCCGGCACGCACACGGGAACGACGTCCTGCTGCTGCTGTGCTCGCGTCTGTCGGTGGAGAAGCACCCGGGAACGGCCCTCGACGCGCTCGCGGCGCTTCGCGGGAACGGCGTACGCGCCGCACTGGTGGTCGCCGGGGACGGGCCCCTTCGGGAACGGCTGACGCGCAGGGCGCGTGCGCAGCGGCTGCCGGCCGTGTTCCTGGGGCACGTGGGGGAGCGCGGCGAACTGGCGGACCTTCAGGCCGCCGCGGACGTGTGCCTGGCGCCCGGGCCCGCCGAGACGTTCGGGCTGTCGGCGCTGGAGGCACTGGCGTGCGGCACCCCGGTCGTCGCCAGCGCCTCCAGCGCGCTGCCGGAGGTCATCGGGGACGCGGGGCTCGCGGCCGCCGATTCCGGCGCCGCCTTCGCCGGCGCCGTACGGCAACTGCTCGCCCGCCCCGAGGAGGCGCGCCGTGCGGCGGCCAGGGCACGGGCGGAACTCTTCGGGTGGCCCGCGGCGGTGGACGCGTTCCTGGCCGCCCACGACGCCCGGACGCCGGTGCGGTCCCCCGAGGTGAAGGGATGACCCTGGACGCTCGTACCGAGGCCCTGGCCGGCGCACTGCGCGGTGGCGGGGCGGCCGGCACCGTCGTACGTGCCGGAAGGGAGGCGCCGGGGCACCAGGGGGCGCGTACGCGGGCCTCGGACGGTCCCGCCCTGCTGCGCACGGCTCGTGCGCCGGCGTTCCCGCGCGACCACCCGGTCCGTGCGGTTCTCCACGACCGGGCGCCCGAGCCGCGCGGCCGGCAGGCTGCCCGGGCAGGCTGGTGGCCGGGCCACGGCGGTGCGGTGCGGTTCGTGGCGCTGGGGGACTCGCTCACCGAGGGCGTCGGGGACCCGGTGGGCGAGGGGTGGCGCGGCTGGGCGGCGCTGCTCGCCGCCGGCCTCGCTGCGCGCGGCGAGGCGGCGGAGTTCCGGAACCTCGCCGTGAGCGGGGCGCTCAGCCGCGATGTCGTCGAGCACCAGGCGCCCCGGGCCCTGGCCTGCGCCCCGGACATCGCGTCGGTCGTCGTCGGCGTCAACGACACCCTCCGCCGCGGCTTCGACATCCACGCGTTCGCGGCCGGACTCGACCGGGTCTGCGCCGCCCTGGCCGGGAGCGGCGCCGTACTGCTGACGGCGTGTCTGCCCGATCCCGGGACCATGCTCGGCCTGCCCGCTCCGCTCGCACGTCCGCTGGCCCGCAGACAGCGTGCCGTCAACGCGGTGACACACGCGCTGTCCGCCCGTTACGGCGCCCTGCACCTGCACATGGCCCAGGGCACGTGGGTGGCCGACCGGAGCCTGTGGAGCGCGGACCGCCTGCACCCGGGCGAACGCGGCCACCGGCTGATAGCGGCCCGCTTCCACGCGCTGCTCGCCGCCGAGGGACTCGCGGCCGGGGACCCGCCGGGACAGGAACCCGAGCAGCCCCCGCCCACCCGCGCGGCCGCCCTGAGGTGGCTCCTGACCGCCGGCACCGGCTGGCTGGCTCGCCGCTCCACCGACCTGCTGCCGCAGCTCCTGGCCCTGGCGGCGACAGAAGTACGCCACGGGGCGCGCGGCGCCGGCGGGCGGCTCGACCTGCGCGCCTCCCAGGCCCTGTCGGCGGCGCTGGCCGCCCTGCCGGCGCCGCCCCGCGCCAGAATGGGGGAATGAGCGGGCGCTGGGAATTCTGGGTCGACCGTGGCGGCGCCTTCACCGACGTGGTCGGCCGGCGGCCCGACGGACGGCTCGTGACCCGCAAGCTGCTCTCGCACCACCCGGAGCGCTACCGGGACGCGGCCGTCGCCGGGATCCGCCTGCTGCTGGGGCTCGCTCCCGGCGAGCCGGTCCCGGCCGACCGGATCGACGCCGTCAGGATGGGCACGACGGTGGCCACCAACGCGCTCCTCGAACGGCGCGGCGAGCCGACCGTACTGGTCGTCACCGAGGGCTTCCGGGACGCCCTGCGCATCGCGTACCAGAACCGCCCCCGGCTCTTCGACCGCCACATCGTCCTGCCCGAGGCGGTGTACGAACGCGTCGTGGAGGTCCCCGAGCGGATCGACGCGCACGGAACGACCGTACGGCCGCTGGACCTGGCGGCCGTAACCGCCCGACTGCGCGCCGCGCGCAGCGACGGTCTGCGCAGCGCGGCCGTCGTGCTGATGCACGGCTACCGCCACCCGGCGCACGAGCGGGCCGTCGCCGCCGCGGCGCGCGAACTGGGGTTCACCCAGGTGAGCTGCTCGCACGAGGTCAGCCCCCTGATCAAG
Organism: Streptomyces chryseus; assembly: GCF_014650755.1. Taxonomy (GTDB): domain Bacteria; phylum Actinomycetota; class Actinomycetes; order Streptomycetales; family Streptomycetaceae; genus Streptomyces; species Streptomyces chryseus. Next base: position 425,184 of record NZ_BMVO01000002.1, read on the forward strand.
CTGGTGCCGCGCGGCGACACGACCGTGGTGGACGCCTACCTCTCGCCGATCCTGCGCCGGTACGTCGACGAGGTCGCCGAGGAACTGCGGGGCGTGCGCCTGATGTTCATGCAGTCCAACGGAGGCCTGCGGGAGGCGGCGCACTTCCGCGGCAAGGACGCCGTGCTCTCGGGCCCGGCGGGCGGCGTCGTCGCAATGGCCCGCACCTCGGAACAGGCCGGGTTCGGGCGGGTCATCGGTTTCGACATGGGCGGCACGTCCACCGACGTGTCGCACTACGCCGGCGCGTTCGAAAGGGACTTCGGCACGCGGGTGGCGGGCGTACGCATGCGCGCTCCGATGATGAACATCCACACCGTCGCGGCGGGCGGCGGCTCCGTGCTGCACTTCGACGGCAGCCGCTACCGCGTCGGCCCCGACTCGGCCGGCGCTGTTCCCGGGCCCGCGTGCTACCGGCGCGGCGGCCCCCTCACCGTCACCGATGCCAACGTGATGCTGGGGCGCGTCCAGCCGGACCACTTCCCCGCCGTCTTCGGGCCGCGCGGCGACCAGCCCCTCGACACGGAGACGGTGCGCCGCCGGTTCGCGGCCCTCGCCGACGAGATCGCGGAGGCGACCGGCGTACGGCGCGGCCCCGAGGAGGTCGCCTCGGGCTTCCTCGACATCGCGGTGCTCAACATGGCGAACGCCGTCAAGAAGATCTCCGTACAGCGCGGGCACGACGTCACGCGGTACGCCCTCACCAGCTTCGGCGGCGCCGGCGGACAGCACGCCTGTGCGGTGGCCGACGCGCTGGGCATCGGCACGGTGATCGTGCCGCCGCTGGCCGGAGTGCTCTGCGCGTACGGCATCGGACTGGCCGACGCCACCGCCATGCGCGAGCAGTCGGTCGAAGCGGAACTCGACGAGGCCGCACTGGGGCGCGTACGCGAACTGTGCGACCGGGTGGCCCGCCGTACCCGCGGGGAACTGCGCGCCGACGGCGTCGAGGACGCGGCGATCAGCACGCACGCGCGCGTGCTGCTCCGTTACGCCGGTACGGACGCGAGCCTGCCGGTGCCCCTGGGCGGCGTGACGGACATGACGGCGGCCTTCGAGGCGGAACACCGCGCGCGGTACGCGTTCACCATGGACAAGCCGCTGGTCGTCGAAGCCGTGTCGGTCGAGGCGGTCGGGACGGCGGGAGCCGACGTTCCCGGGAACGTCACGCGGGATCGGCCCCGCACGGGAACGGCGCGGGCCCGTGCCTCGGTACGGATGTTCACCGAGGGACGGCCGCGGGACACCCCGCTGTACCGGCGCGCCGACCTGCTGCCCTCCGACACCGTGGAAGGACCCGCCGTCGTCGCCGAGGACGACGCCACCACCGTGGTCGATCCCGGCTGGCGCGCGTCCGCCGGAGAGCACGGACATCTGCTGCTCACCCGCGTGCGCCCGCTCCCCGCCACGACGGCGGTCGGAACGGACGTGGACCCCGTCATGCTGGAGGTGTTCAACAACCTCTTCATGGCGGTAGCCGAGCAGATGGGCGTACGCCTCGAGAACACCGCCCACTCCGTCAACATCAAGGAACGCCTGGACTTCTCCTGCGCCCTTTTCGACGCGCACGGGAACCTCGTCGCGAACGCTCCGCACATTCCCGTGCACCTCGGTTCCATGGGAGAGTCGATCAAGGAGGTGCTGCGGCGCAACGAGGGCGTCATGCGCCCCGGCGACGTGTACGCCGTCAACGACCCCCATCACGGCGGCACGCACCTGCCCGACGTCACGGTGGTGACACCCGTCTTCGACGCCGAAGGGGGGCCGTTGCGCTTCCTGGTGGCCTCGCGCGGACACCATGCCGAGATCGGCGGCATCACGCCCGGCTCGATGCCCGCCTTCAGCCGTACCGTTGACGAAGAGGGCGTCCTGTTCGACAACTGGCTCCTCGTGAGGGACGGCGTGCTGCGCGAGGCCCCGACGCGGGAGCTGCTGACCACCGCCGCGTACCCCTCGCGCGACCCGGACGCCAACCTCGCCGACCTGCGCGCGCAGATCGCCGCCAACGAGAAGGGCGTCGCCGAACTGCGCCGCATGGTGGAAGAGTTCGGCCTCCCGGTGGTCCAGGCGTACATGCGGCACGTCCAGGACAACGCCGAGGAGTCGGTGCGCCGCATCGTGGCGGGCCTGCGGGACGGCGAGTACGCCTACGAGACCGACAGCGGAGCGGTCATCCGTGTCGCCCTGCGGGTGGACCGCGAGGCGAGGAGCGCGGTCCTCGACTTCACCGGTACGGCGCCCCAGCAGCCGGGCAACCTCAACGCCCCCAAGTCGGTGGTCATGGCGGCCGTCCTGTACGTCTTCCGGACCCTGATCGACGACGACATCCCTCTCAACAGCGGATGCCTCAAACCCCTGGAGGTGCGGATCCCGGAAGGATCGATGCTCGCGCCCGCCCCTCCGGCGGCGACCGTGGCGGGCAACGTCGAGACCTCCCAGGCCGTCACCGGCGCCCTGTACGCCGCCCTGGGCGTGCAGGCCGAGGGCTCCGGGACGATGAACAACGTCACCTTCGGCAACGACCGCGTGCAGTACTACGAGACCGTGGCGAGCGGCTCGGGGGCGGGCGACGGCTTCCACGGAGCCGACGCCGTGCAGACCCACATGACGAACTCGCGCCTCACCGATCCCGAGGTGCTGGAGTGGCGCTTTCCGGTGCGCCTGGAGAGCTTCGCCGTGCGGGAGGGCAGCGGGGGAGACGGCCGGTGGCGGGGCGGCTGCGGCGTGATCCGCAGGATCCGGTTCCTGGAGCCGATGACCGTGGCCCTGCTCTCCGGCCACCGCCGCGTCCCTCCGTACGGCATGTCGGGCGGCGCACCGGGAGAGACCGGCGGCAATCGCGTCGAGCGGGCCGACGGCACCGTCACACGGCTGGAGGGCTGTGACACGGCCGACGTCGGCCCCGGGGACGTCCTGGAGATCCGCACGCCGGGCGGGGGCGGGTACGGCGCCCCGGGCGGCTCGTGAGCGCCTGAGAGGGCCGCTGAGGGCCTTCTCGGGCCGTCACCGGTCTCCTTCACCGCCGCCTTTCAGTGCCTTCCCGTCAGGACGAAGCGGATGGGCGTGCCGGGGGCGGCCTGCGCCGCCGCCGCGAGGTCCCGCTCCCGCACGACAGCGATCACCGGGTACCCGCCCGTGGTGGGGTGGTCGGCCAGGAACACCACGGGCCGCCCGTCCGGGGGCACTTGCACCGCCCCGAGGACCATGCCCTCGCTGGGCAGCTCGCCGTCCACGGCGCGCTCCAGAGGGGGACCTTCGGTGCGCAGCCCGATGCGGTTGCCGGTGGGGGAGACCCGGTAGACCGCCGTGGCGAGCGTGCGCAGCGCCCGTGCGGTGAACCAGTCCGTACGCGGCCCGGGACCGGCCCGCAGCACCAGTTCGCGCGGCGGACCCTGCCACGGCACGGCATCGGCGTACACCGGCGGACCCGCCACCGGGCCCAGCGGCAGCACCGTACCGTGGGTCAGGGGAGCGGGCCCGAGGCCCGACAGGAGATCGGTCGAGCGGCTGCCCAGTACGGGTTCGCACGCGATGCCTCCGGCGAACGCGAGGTAGCTCCGCACGCCGTCCGCGGCGCTTCCCACGTCGAGCACCGCTCCCGCCGCCACACGCACCGGCGCGCCCCAGGCCGCGGGACGGCCGTCCACGGTGACCCGGCACGGCGCACCGGTCACCGCGACGGTGACCGCGCAACGCGGCCGTACGGCGCAGCCGTTCAGCGTCGTCTCCAGAACGGCTGCTCCGGACGGGTTGCCGACCAGCCGGTTCGCGAGATCGCGCGCGGGCTCGTCCAGCGCCCCCGAGCGCGGCACTCCGAGGTGGGCGTGCCCGGGCCGCCCCCGGTCCTGCACGGACGTGAGCGCACCCGCCCGCACCACGGCGAAAGCCCGGTCCGTCACCCTTCCTCCGGTACGAAGCGCACCCGGGTGCCCGGGGTCAGCAACGCGGCGGGCACGCGCGCGTGGTCCCACAGCACGGCGTCCGTCGACCCGATCAACTGCCAGCCGCCGGGTGACGAACGCGGATACACCCCGGTGTACGCGTCGGCCAGTGCGACCGCTCCCGCGGGCACCGCTGTGCGCGGCGTGCTCCTGCGCGGTACGGCGTACCGCTCGGCGAGGCCGGTCAGATAGCCGAATCCGGGCGCGAACCCGCAGAAGGCCACCCGGAAGAGCGTCTTCGCGTGGATCCGCCCCACTTCCCCGGCCGGTACGCCCCACAGCTCGGCCACCGCCGCCAGATCGGGCCCGTCGTAGCGCACCGGGAGCTCGACGGTGCTCCCGGCGCCGGGCACGAGGGGCGGGATCTCCCAGTCCGCGAGCCCCTTCGCGAAGCGCGCGGGATCGTCGAGGCCGTCGAGCAGCACGGTGCGCGCCGCCGGAACGATCTCCCGCACGGCGGGGAGCGTGCCCTGTGCGCGGCGCCTCAGCAACTCGGCGTGGAACGCCTCGGCCTCCTCGCCGCTGCCGAGTTCGACCAGCAGGGCGCGGTCACCGGCCGGCAGCACCCTCATGGTGCTCACGCGAACGCCTCCACGCGCACGCCGGCGGCCTCCAGGCGTTCCCGTACACGGCGGGCCAGGCCGACGGCGCCCGGGGTGTCGCCGTGCAGGCAGAGCGAACGTGCCCGTACGGCGACCTGGCGTCCGCACAGCGAGGTGACGACACCGGAACGGGCCATGGACAGGGAGCGTTCGACGACCGCTCCCGGGTCGGTGACGAGAGCGTTCTCCTGTGCGCGCGCAACGAGCGTCCCCTCCGCCGTGTACGCGCGGTCCGCGAACGCCTCCGCGACGACGGGCAGCCCGGCCTTCGCGGCGATGTCGAGGAACCGCGACCCCGGCAGCCCGAGGACCGGCCGCCCGCCGCCCGCGAGCAGCACACCGTCGACGACCGCGGCGGCCTGTTCCTCGTCGCGCACCACACGGTTGTAGAGCGCGCCGTGCGGCTTGACGTACGACACCCGTGAACCGGCCGCGCGCGCGAACACTTCGAGCGCCCCTATCTGGTAGGCGACTTCGGCGGCCAGTTCCCCGGAAGGGACGTCCATCGAGCGCCGCCCGAAGCCCGCCAGATCGCGGTACGACACCTGGGCGCCGATCCGTACCCCGCGCTCGGCCGCCAGGTCGCAGACGCGTCGCATGGTCGCCGCGTCGCCGGCGTGGAAGCCGCAGGCCACATTGGCACTGGTCACCACGGAAAGCAGCTGTTCGTCGTCGGTCAGCCGCCACCGTCCGAAGCCTTCTCCGAGGTCGGCGTTCAGGTCGATCACAGCCGAGGTTGGGTCCGTTCCCCTGTCCGGTGCCGCGCCGTTCACCAGCGTCACAAGAGTTCCCTTCCGCGCGTCTCGGGAAGCCCGAGCAGCGCCAGTACGGCGAGTCCGTAACCGACCGCTCCGAAGATCAGAGCGCCGCCCACTCCCCAGCTGCCGGCCAGGAAGCCCACGAGCGTAGGGAAGAACGCGCCCACGGCACGCCCCGTGTTGTACGTGAACCCCTGACCGGTCCCGCGAACGGCCGTCGGATAGAGCTCACTCAGGAACGAGCCGAACCCGCTGAAGATCGCCGACATGCAGAACCCCAGCGGGAAGCCAAGGACGAGCACCACGTCGTTCGCCCCCGAGGGAATGTTGGTGTACGCCACGACGCAGGCGGCGGAGAGGAACGCGAAGAGCGCGATGTTCTTCTTGCGGCCCAGCCTGTCCGTGAGGTACCCACCGGTCAGGTAGCCGATGAAGGCGCCCGAGATCAGGAACGTCAGGTAGCCGCCGGTACCGACGACGGTGAGGCCCCGTTCCGTCTTGAGGTAGGTGGGCACCCAGGTGGCGAGCGTGTAGTAGCCGCCCTGGACACCGGTGGAGAGCAGCACGCCGAAGAGCGTGGTGCGCAGCAGGTCCTTCCTGAAGATCGCCGCGAACGACCCCTTGTCGCTGCTCGCGAGACGCCGCCGGGTCGCTTCCGGGGCGTCGCTGACATGACGGCGTACGTAGATCACCAGAAGCGCGGGCAGAGCGCCGGTCCAGAACATCACGCGCCATGCCGTGTCCGGGTCGAAGTACTGGAAGACCACGGTGTAGACGACGACCGCGAGCGCCCAGCCGACCGCCCAGGCGCTCTGGACCGCTCCGAGCGTACGGCCGCGGTGCCGGGCGGAGGAGTACTCCGCGACCAGGATCGCGCCCACCGCCCACTCGCCGCCGAAACCGAGGCCCTGGAGGGCCCGGAAGACCAGCAGCGTCTCGTAGTTGGGCGCGAAGCCGCACAGGACGGTGAACAGCGCGTAGGTGATCACCGTGATCATCAGCGCCTTGACCCGGCCTATCCGGTCGGCGGCTATGCCGGCGACGGCGCCGCCGATCGCGGAGACGACCAGGGTGACGGTCGTGAGCAGCCCGGTCTGCCCGGTGCTGAGGCTGAAGTACGCGGAGACGGCGACCATGCCCAGCGGCAGCATGAAGAAGTCGTAGGAGTCGAGGGCGTATCCGCCGAACGCCCCGCCGAAGGCCCGGCGGCCACGCGGGCCGAGGGCACGCAGCCAGGCGAACGCGCCGGTGTCGTCGGGGCGTTCGTCCTGCTTCGGCTGTTCCTGGGTGGTACTCATCTGCACCTCGCGAGGGGGAGGAGTGCGCTGGAGACCGTGCGGTGACGCCAAGGTATGGGATTGTTGAACGATCCGACAAGAGTCATGTCAGCTCGTTGCTGCTTCTACGATGGGAGCGCGCGCCCGGCGAGAGCGGCCGGTGCGGGAGAGCCGAGGGAGACACGTGCTGTGAGGACGACGGAGTCCACGACCGGCGGACTGGCCGACGACCGCCCGTTGCTGGGCCGCACCAGCACGGCGGAGCGCGTCGCGGACATCCTCCGCACCCGGATCGCCGAGGGGTACTTCCCGCCGGGGGAGCGCCTCTCGGAGGACGCCATCGGCAAGGCGCTCGGCGTCTCCCGCAACACCCTGCGCGAGGCCTTCCGGCTGCTGACCCACGAACGGCTCCTCGTTCATCAGCTCAACCGGGGTGTATTCGTCAGAATCCTGGCCATCGAGGATGTAGAGGACATTTACCGGACCAGGTGTCTGGTCGAGTGCGCCGTCGTCCGCGGCCTCGGCGCGCCGCCCTTCCCTCTCGGCGGCCTGGACAAAGCCGTCGCCGACGGTGAGCGGGCGGCCGGCAGGCAGGAGTGGGCGGGGGTGTCGACCGCCAACATCCACTTCCACCGCGAGCTCGTCGCCCTCGCCGCCAGCCCCCGCACCGACGAACTGATGCGCGGCGTCCTGGCCGAACTGCGTCTCGCCTTCCACGTGGTGGCCGATCCCCGTCGGCTGCACGAGCCGTATCTCGTACGAAACCGCCAGATTCTGGAACATCTGCGCGCGGGCGACGGCGCGGGGGCCGAACGGCTGCTCGCCGGCTACCTCGACGACTCCCGCAGCCAGCTCGTCGAGGTCTACGCACGGCACATCGAGGCCGCGACACGGGGTACTTGAGGGGCCCTGGGCGCCGCTGATCCGGTCCCGCGCGACGGGTCGCTTCTGCGCCGTTTCGACCGTTGTCGGTGCGAGGACCTAATCTGTGCCACGTGACTTCGCCAGCATCGACGGAATTCGTTCCGCCCCAGCTCAGCGCGGGGCCGCGGCCCGCGCAGGGCCCGGCCGCCGACGAGGGGCTCGCGCGGCGGCTCCGCGCGCTCGCCTGCACGGCGCCGCTGCACGATCTCGACGTACGCAAGGCGAATCTCGCGGGCGAGTACTCGGTCTACGCGATGGCCGAGGTCGCACTCGCCGCGATCGACCTCGTCACGCTCAACATGGACTTCGACACCGGCGCGGACCACGAGCAGATAGTGGCCAGGCTGCTCCCGCGCGTCGCCGCCCAGGCCCCGCACCGTCCACTCGCCGAGCACGAGCGCGTCGCCCGCTGGGTCCTGGAGAACCTGATCAACGTCGGGAGCGTGGACCGCGGCTTTCGCGCGGTGTACGGCACTTTCGGCCCGGACGGTGCCTATGTCCGCAGGGACTACGACTTCAAGCTCATCGAGGAGGTCCCCGGGTACGGCGGCGGCGTCTACCTGCGCACCACCGACGAAGCGGTCAACGTGCTCGTCGGCGCCCTCGACACGGACGTCACCAGCGCCCAGATCGCCGCCGAGGTCAAGCTCGAGGTCCTGATCAGCCGGGGCCGGCTCGCCGACGCCCAGCTCGCCGCCGAGCAGGCCCGCTACCGGACCGTGCAGTACGCCGAGACGCTCCGCAGGACCCTGGAGGCGACCCGGCGCAACGTACGCGCCGTCGACTGGCTCAACGCGGTGCCCGACATGATCGCCGAGGCGCTCGACCACGTCGCCGACCGCTACCGGCACGAGAACGCGATCCTCACCAACATCCGCAAGGCGCGGGACGAGGCCGAGGAGCCCGAGAACAAGCGGCGCGCGGCCGAGCTCGTCGACATCGTCAAGGACTGCATCCGCAGGCACACGCAGCTCCAGTCGCGCCTGCTGGACGCCGGACCGCTGTTCCGCGCCGAGCAGGACCGCCAGGCCTTCGCCACCCCCACGGCGGGAGCCGGACTCGATCTCTACGGCCAGCTCCTCGCCCCGCTGCTGCCGCTGCCCGTCGAGCAGGCCATCCGGGTCACCGACGCCTTCTTCGCGCACGGCACCGGCCTGCGCACCCCCGTGTCCGTACGGGTCGGGGACCTGGTCGACATACTGCTGACGCCGCCGGTGGAGCGCGAACACCTCGGCGCCGAAATGCCCGAGCCGGACCTGATCGCCACCCCCGACGACAGCCGCTTCAGCGAGGAGCAGCTGGCGCGCGCGATGGAACTGCTCGACCTGCCGCACGACGCGCCGCGCCGGCTGTCCGGACTGCTCGCCGAAGCCAGGCGCGGCGACCCCGATCTGCCGTACCTCGTCGCGCTGCTCGCCGTCCACGCGGCGAGCCCGCCGGTCGGCACCGCCTACCGGCAGGGCGAGAAGCGGCTCCTGTTCGCCGTGGACGACGGCACGCAGCTCGACGACCCGGAGTTCGGCGGCGCCGACCTGATAGTGGGCACGGCGCTGCTGGACGCGGCCGGCATGGCGGCGGACCGGACGGAGGCGGCATGACCACACGACAAGCAGCGGGCGGGCCGCGCTCCGAACGCGCCGCGGCGCACCTGCGGGCCCGGGGCAGCGCCCGTCGCGCCGGCGCCGGAGCGTTCTGCGCGCCGGACCCGGGGCGCGTCGTCCCACCCGTACCGAGAACTGAGAACTTCCGCACCGAGGAGCACCAGTCGTGAGCGACCACCGCGCAGAGCACGCCGACGCGTGGAGCGAGCGGGCGGTCGCCGGCGCGCCCGACACTCCGGACCCCGGCTCGGCGGCTGTGACCGGCGAGGCGACCGCGGCGGCCCCCTCCGCCGCCGGGCACGGCGCCGTGACGCCCGCCGACGCGGCCGACGCCGCCCGGCTCGTGTCCTTCGGCCTCCAGCCCAAGCTGCTCCCCGCCCGCGACATGGAGTACGCCGACCTCCTGCGCCGCTACCGCGAGGAGCCCGCCTTCGCCCGGCTCGCCGACGCCGTGGCGACCGGGCTCGGGCTCGTCGTCCTCGAAGTCTCCCCGCGCGCCGGCATGGCGGTCTGCGCGGCGGAGGACTCGGTCTTCGCCGTACGCATGGGCGACTACGCGCGGCGCGCCTCGGCCGACTCCGCCGACCGGTTCCTGCACGGCCTCGCCCACCTCGCCGTCGCCGCGCTGGCCTTCCCCCGCCCCGAGGACCTCGCCGACGACGGGTACATCGGCCGCATAACAGTCAACGGCGTCGACGCCTTCGTACGACAGGCCTGCCGCCGCCTGGAGGAGCGCGCCGACGAGCAGGGCGAGAACACCGACCCGGCCACCGAGGCCCCGGGCCTCGAAGCCGCCTGGCGGATCTACGCGCGCCGCAGTGCGACCGGAGCCACCAAGGACGCGCGCCGGCTGGCCGGTTCCACCACGGGCATCGTCGGCAAGGCCGTCGCCTTCCTCAGCGAATCGGGCTTCCTGCACCGCACGGGCGACGACGCCGGAGGGGCCTACCGCACCACCGCCCGTTACCAGTTGCAGGTGCGCGACATGGCGGGCAGCGCCGCCATGGCCGAACTGCTGGAACTGGGCGTGGTCCCGGTCACCGACGGCAGCGCGACGCTGGTGCCGCCGTCGGACGCCGACGACCTCGAACTGACCGCCGAGGCCGGCCTGCCCTTCCACGCCTGACCGGCCGACCGGCCTTCGCACCCCCGCCGCTTCACGACTTACGACGAGAGTCCGCCGCCATGTACGAGTTGTCCCGGGTCCGCCTCTACTCCATCGGGCCCGCCGGTGCGCGCTACGCCGACACCGTGCTTGACCTGCGCGGAGTCGGCGAGCCCGTGCCCAACCCCGCGCCCACCCAGGCGGAGTTCTTCCAGGACGAGCCGGTCGGACCGCCGCGCCGCCCCGCGCCCGCCGGCGTGCTCTTCCTGGAGAACGGCGGCGGCAAGTCCGTCCTGCTCAAGCTGATCTTCTCGGTGATGCTGCCGGGCCACCGCAACACGCTCGGCGGCGCGAGTTCCGGCGTACTGCGCAAGTTCCTGCTCGCCGACGACTGCGGACACGTCGCGCTGGAATGGCAGCACACGCTCACCGGTGAGTGCGTCGTCGTCGGAAAGGTGAGCGAGTGGCGCGGGCGCCAGGTGTCCAACGACCCGCGGAAGTTCGCCGAGGCCTGGTACTCCTTCCGGCCCGGCCCCGGGCTCAGCCTCGACTCGCTGCCGGTCGCCGAGTCCACCGCCGTCCGCCCGTACGGCGAAGGCGTTTCCGGGGCGCAGGGCCGCCGCCGCACCATGAAGGGCTTCCGGGACGCCATCACCGAGGCGGGCAAGGCCTATCCGCACCTCGACATCCACTGGGAGGAGATCCACGACCGCTGGAACGAGCACCTCGGCAACCTCGGACTCGACCCGGAACTCTTCCGCTACCAGCGGGAGATGAACGCCGACGAGGGCGAGGCGGCCGGACTCTTCGCGGTCAAGAAGGACTCCGACTTCACCGACCTGCTGCTGCGCGCCGTGACCGACACCAGGGACACCGACGGTCTCGCCGACCTCGTCCACGGCTTCGGCAACAAACTCGGCCGCCGGGCCGAGCTCACCGCAGAGCGCGACTTCACCGCAGGCTCCGTCGACCTGCTCGGCCGCATCGTCGACGCCGCCGAGACCCGCGTGCGGGCCCGCGACGTCCACGCGGGGGCCGAGCGCAGGACCCGTACGCTCGCCCGCCGGCTCTCCGCCCGCGCCGGCGAGGAGCGCGGCCGCACCGCCGAGCTCGCCCAGCAGGTCACCGCCACCGCGCACACCGTCACCGAGGCGGAGCAGGCGCGCAGCCGCAGCTCCCTCATCGCCAGCGAACTCGCCTACCGGCACGCCTCGCTCGCCCTCACCGCCGCCGAGAAGGCGGCGGCGTCACAGCGCCGTGAGCTCGCCGACGCCCGCACCCTGCACGCCGCCTGGCAGGCCGCCGAGGCCGTACTGCGCCACCGCGCGGCAGCGGACCGCGCCGCCCGGGTGGCCGTCGCCATCCGCGAGGCCGAGCGGGACGCCGCCCCGGCGCTGGCCGCCCGCGCCACCGCCGCGGGCGAGCTCGTACGGGCGCTGCACGCGGCGGCCGAGGACGGCGAGCGCGTCGCCGCCGAGGAGGAGGAGCGCTCGGCAGCCCTCCAGGAGGCGGGCGAGACGGCGCACCGCGACGCCACCACGGCCGCGACCCAGGCACAGCGCGCCCGCAGTGAGGCGGGGCACCTGCGCCAGCGCCTCTCCGAGGTCGAACAGGAAACCGCCGAAGCGGTGAGCGCCGGCTGGCTCGACGACACGGCCCCCGACGCCGACCCGGCGCGCGCGGCGCTCGCGGCGACCGACGCGGAGAAGACGGCGGTCGCCGCCTGGGAAGCGGCGCGCGAGGCCGCGCGGGCGACGGCCGACCGCGCGAAGGAGGCCGCCGGCGTGGAAGCGCGGGCCGAACTCGCGGCGGCCCGCGCGGCAGACGCGGCGCAGGGCGCGGAACACGCGTACGAGGCGGAGCGCCGGGCGGCGCAAGCGCTGGCCGCCGAGGACCGCCTGGCCGAACTGCTCAGCCTGCCCTCGGCTCCGGCGGCCGCGGCGTCCGTGCCGCAGCCCCGCCGAGGCGTGGCCGCCCCGGACGGCGCGCGCGCCGTCGGCGCAGACGGCCGCCCTCCGCGCCAGGATGCGCGGGCCGACGCCGGGGAGGACCGGCCGGCCGACGCGTCCGGGGCCGCGAGCGACGCCGACGGCCAGGGCGCGGACGCACGCCCCGGCACGGGCGATGCGGGCCACCCCGCCGCCGAGCAGGCCGACGCCGCGGACCAGGCGGCCACCGCCGCCCGCACCGACGCCTTCGGCCGGTCCACCGCGCCCGCGCCCCGCCGCACGACTCGGCGCACAGCCGAAGGACCGCTCACCACGGAGGAGCTGGACCGCAACGCGGAGGACCTCCTCGTCCTCCTCGACCAGGGCATCACGTCCGCCGAGCGGCAGCTCTTCGAGCTGCGCACCGCTGCCGCCGACGACGCCCGCATCCTCGGCGCGCTCGGCGACGGAGGGCTGCTGCCCCCCGGCCCGGACGTCCTGGCCACCGTCGAGTTCCTCGGCGAACACGGCATCCCCGCCCTCCCGGGCTGGCGTTACCTCGCGCAGAGCGTCGACCCGGCCGACCACGCAGCCGTCCTCGCCGCCCGGCCCGAACTGGTCGACGGCGTCGTCATCACCGACCCCGACGCGCACGTACGGGCCCGCGAAGCCCTCGCCGGGGCGGCGCTGCTGCCCCGCTCCGCCGTCGCCGTCGGCACCGCCGCCGCGCTGCTCGCGCCCGTACCGTCGCCGCACGACGCCCCGTCCGGCCGGGCCGACGTCTTCCTCGTACCGCCGAACCCCGCCATGCACGACGAACACGCGGCCGACGAGGAACGGCAGGCGCTGCGCGCCAGGGCGACCGCCCGCGACGAGGAGATCCGCAGGCTCGCCGCCCGCCTGGCCGGCGACCGCACACTCGCCGCCCGGCTCGGTTCCTGGCGCGCCGACTGCCCGCCCGGGATGCTCGCCGAACTGGCGCGGACGGCCCGGCAGGCGGGCGAGGCGGCCGAGGCCGCCGAAGCCGTGCTCGCCGAAGCCCGTACGGCCCGCGCCGAGGCCGACGAGGCCGCCGCCGACGCCGCCCGCGTGAGGGACGAGCGCCAGGACGCGGCCCAGCGCGCCCGACGCGTCGCCGACGCCCTCGCGGGCCTCGCCCACCGGCTGCGCGAGCGCGCCGGCTGGCTGGTCAGGGTACGAGAACTGACCGAGGAGGCAGCGGAGTCGGAGGCCCGGGCCACGGTCTGCCTCGAACGCGCCAAGGCGGCCGACGAGGACCGCCGCGCCGCCCAGCGCGCCGCCGACGACGCCCACAGGACGGCGCGCACCCTGCGCGCCGAGCGGGCCGAGATCGCGGGCGTGCCCGAGACGCTGCCGGAGCCGGCCCCCGGCGCACCGCGCGTCGCGCTGCCCGCGCTGCGCGAGGCGTACCGCGCCGCCTCCCAGCTGTACGAGAAGGTCGGCGTCGGCGCCGACCTGCGCGCCGAGCAGGCCAGGGCGGAGAGCGACGAGAGCGCCGCCCTCGCCGAGCTCAACCGGCTGAGCAACAAGGTGCGCACCAGGGCCGCCCTCATGCTCGAAGGCACGGACGGCGCCGACGGCCCGTCCCGCCAGGCCGCGGTCGCCCGCGCCGAATCGCTCGTGCAGATGCTGGAGTCGCGGGCGTCCGCGGCCAGTGAGCAGCTCGGCAGGCTGCGTGGCGAGGCCGAGCGCCTCGCCCCCGAGGACGGCGCCGCGCACACCGAGCTGCCCGAGGACCTCGTGCCCCGCGACGCGGAGCACGCGCAGACGCTCCTGCGCACCGCCACGGCCGAACTCGCCGCCCGCACCGACGCGCTGGACTCCGCCCGCACCGCCCACGCCGAGCTGCTGCGGGCGCACCGGGCGGCCGAGGACGCGGCGGGCGGCTTCGACGAGACGGCCGCGCTGCTGCGCGACCTGCTCAGGGACCACCATCCGGAGGACGAGGCGACGGAGGACCCCGATCCGTATCCGGGCAGCCTGGAGGAGGCGCGCCAGTCGGCCGCCGACTCCCGCCGTTCGCTGCGCGGGTGCGCGGCCGACCTCTCCGCGGCCGAGACCGCGGTGCGCGAGGCGAGCGACGTGCTCGTACGGCATGCCAACTCGACGCGGTACGAGCAGGTACGCACCCCGGCGCGCCAGCAGATCCGCGAGCTGCCCGCCGCCTCGCTGCCCGAGCACGCGGCGGCCTGGGCGGCGGCGTTCGAGCCCCGGCTGCGGGTACTGACCGACGAGCTGGCGCAGCTGGAACGCAACCGCGACAGCATCGTCGACCGGCTCCGGGGCCTCGTGGAGTCGGCCCTGGCGACGCTCCGTTCGGCGCAGCGGCTCTCGCAGCTGCCCGAGGGGCTGGGGGAGTGGTCCGGGCAGGAGTTCCTGCGGATCCGCTTCGAGGAGCCGGACCAGGCGACGCTCGTCGAGCGGCTCGGCGAGGTCATCGACGAGGCGACCAGCGCCGCCGTCAAGAAGAACTCCGACCTGCGCAGAGACGGGATGTCCCTGCTGCTGCGGGGTGTTCAGGCCGCCCTTCAGCCGAAGGGGATCTCGGTCGAGATCCTCAAGCCGGACGCGGTACTGCGCGCCGAGCGGGTGCCGGTCGGGCAGATGGGCGACGTCTTCTCCGGCGGGCAGCTGCTCACGGCGGCGATCGCTCTGTACTGCACCATGGCCGCGCTGCGCAGCAACGACCGGGGCCGTGACAAGCACCGGCACGCGGGCACGCTCTTCCTCGACAACCCCATCGGACGCGCCAACGCGACGTACCTGCTGGAGCTCCAGCGGGCGGTGTCCGACGCGCTCGGTGTGCAGCTGCTGTACACGACCGGGCTGTTCGACACGACCGCGCTGGCCGAGTTCCCGCTGGTCATCCGGCTGCGCAACGACGCCGACCTCCGGGCGGGGCTGAAGTACATCAGCGTGGAGGAGCACCTGCGGCCGGGGCTGCCCCAGCAGGACCCCGAGGGCGAGACGGTGCACGGCGAGATCACGGCGACGCGGATCTTCAAGCGCACACCGGCACCGGCCGAGTAGGTATCCGCGGACCGGCCGGCTGCGCGAGGCACCCGGCCGGCCCGGGCACCCGGCCCGTCGGGACGTGGCCGTTCGCGGCGCGGGGCCTCAGGCCTGGGAGAGCCTGCGCGTGCTCCTGCGGCTCCGTTCCTCCCGTTGCCGCGTACGCGCCGTCCTGCGGGCGACCCGGCGTGCCTTCCGCCGCTCGCGGCGCAGTTGGCGCGCTGTACTGCTCGGAACGGACACGACGCCGTTGCGCTGGTTCCACACCTGGCGCGTGACCCACACGTCCAGCACGCCCCAGGTGGCCACCACCGTGCTGCCCACACTGCTCAGCACCATCGGGAAGGCCAGCCAGGACCCGGCCAGTGTGCACAGGTAGGCGACCATCGCCTGCATCAGCGTCAGCGACGTGATGATGACCGCGCGGACGGCGGCGGTACGCACCGGGTCGGGCAGCCGCGGCCGCACCGCGGGCTCGTCGACCCACAACTGCCGCTGCGCACCCGGCGCCTCCCCGGCCCGGGAATCCCCGGCGACCTCCATCCCGGCCTCGGCCTTGCCCGCGATCGTCACGGGCGCTGCGGACAACGCCTTGGGGCGCTCTTCCGTGTCCATCGAACCTTCACTCCCCACCGCCGCCTGGCATGCCCCTCAACTCGGGCACGGAACTTCCGCCTTCACGAGTGGCTGCCCGCCTTGCGCCCTTTTACGCTGTCCCCCGCGGTGCGAATGCGACGCGTACGGCCTCATCCGGTCCGCTTCCCCCGTACACCAGGACGAACGGGCCGCCGTGAAGATTCCCGCGGAACGGGCAATTCCAGCCATCCGCCTCCATCGGGCCGCAGGCGTGTGAACAGGTGTCCCTTGCCGCAGTGGTGCCCGCCAACTCCCGGAATGGCATGACAACTCATGATCAACGCCCCATGGTGCGGCCGAAAATCGTCCGGACGTGCCTTCGAGTTGTGCGAGTGGCAGTAGTAGGCTCACGCCGTTTGTTGACGGAACACCACCTCCGCCCGACGGAGGTCGAGCTGGGGGAGGCCATGCGCTTTCGCGGGAAGTCCATCCGCCGGAAGATCGTGGCGTTGCTGTTGGTGCCGCTCGTGTCCCTCACCTCGCTGTGGGGCTTCGCCACCGTGATCACCGGCCGCGAGGCCAACCAGCTGCTGGACGTCGCCCACATCGTGGAGCAGGTGGGCTATTCCATCGAGGACACGGTCGAAGTCATACAGCGGGAGCGCCGGCAGACACTGATCTACCTGGCGGACCCCCGCGCCTCCGACGCCCTCGCCGCTCTCCGCCGCGAACGCGTCGCCACCGACGAAGCCGTCGAGAAGATCGCGGCCCGCGCCGAGGATCCCGGCGTACGCGACGACCTGCGCCCCCAGGCGGCGAAGCGTCTGGCCTCTCTCCTCGAGGCGTTCGAAGGCATCGCGACGCTGCGCGGCTCCGTCGAGAGCAGCAATGTGACCCGGCGCCAGGCCCTCGACCGCTACAACCGCCTCATCGACCCCTGCTACTCCTTCCTCACCACCCTCCACGCCCTCGAAGACGTGGAGATGGACAAACAGGGACGCGCCCTCGTCGGCGTCACCCGCGCCCGCGAAATGCTCTCCCGCGAGGACGCGCTCGTCATGTCCGGCCTCGTCGCCGGCCAGTTCGACGCACCCGAACTCCGCGAGATCGCTTCCCTCGCCGCGAACCGCGAGCTGCTGTACGACGTCAACCTCGAAATCCTGCCCGCCGCCGAGCGCGAGGCCTTCGCGGGTTACTGGGACAGCCCCGCCACCGAGCCCCTGCGCACCGCCGAGGAACGCCTCATCACCGCCGGCGCCACCACGGATCCCCGCGCCGTCACCGCCAAGAGCTGGAACGAGGCCGCGACCGGCGTGCTCGACCACCTCGCCCGCGAGGGCAAGGAGGCGGGGGACCGCTACCAGGAAGCCGTCGAGCCCGTCGCCGTCGGTGTCCTCGTCAAGGCGGGAGCCGCCGGCGTACTGGGCTTCCTCGCCCTGGTCGTCTCGCTCTTCCTGTCCGTGCGGATCGGCCGCTCCCTCATCCGCGACCTCTCGCGACTCCGCAAGGAGGCCCACGAGATCTCCGGCGTCCGGCTGCCCAGCGTCATGCGCAGGCTCGCCGCCGGCGAGGACGTCGACGTCGAGACCGAGGCCCCCCGCCTGGAGTTCGACAAGAACGAGATCGGCCAGGTCGGCCAGGCCCTGAGCACGCTGCAGCGCGCAGCCGTCGAATCGGCCGTCAAGCAGGCCGACATGCGCCGCGGCGTCTCCGAGGTCTTCGTCAACCTGGCCCGCCGCAACCAGGTGCTCCTGCACCGCCAGCTGACGCTCCTCGACACCATGGAACGCCGTACCGAGGACACCGAAGAACTCGCCGACCTGTTCCGCCTCGACCACATGACCACGCGCATGCGCCGCCACGCGGAGGGCCTGGTCATCCTCTCGGGAGCCGCCCCGTCCCGGCAGTGGCGCAAGCCTGTCCAGCTCATGGACGTCGTACGGGCCGCCGTCGCCGAGGTCGAGGACTACGAGCGCATCGAGGTACGCCGCCTGCCGCGCATCGGCGTCGGCGGCCCCGCGGTCGCCGACCTGACCCACCTGATCGCCGAACTGCTGGAGAACGCCACGGTGTTCTCACCCCCGCACACCGGCGTGCAGGTCCTCGGCGAGCGGGTCGCCAACGGCTTCACCCTCGAAATCCACGACCGCGGCCTCGGCATGACGCCCGAAGCCCTCCTCGACGCGAATCTCCGGCTCGCCGAGACGCCCGAGTTCGAGCTGTCGGACACCGACCGGCTCGGTCTGTTCGTCGTCAGCCGGCTCGCCCAGCGGCAGAACGTGCGCGTCTCGCTCCAGCAGTCGCCGTACGGCGGAACCACCGCCGTCGTCTTCATTCCGGCCGCCCTGCTCACGGACGCGCCCGAGACCAACGGCACCGGCTTCCGGCTCGACCGCAAGCATTCCACCGGCGAACGGGACGACGGGAAGGCAGGACCGGACGGGCATCGCAGGTCCCTGACGACGCTCTCCCGCCTGCCGGCCGAACTCGCCGCTCAGGCCGTTCTGGACGGCCCCGTCGAACTCGAACCGCCGCTGGGTGCACTGGGCCTCGAAGAGGCGTCGCTCAGCGGCGTCACGGAGATCGCGGGAGCGACCGACCTCGACGACACGGAGAGCGAGCGGGGCGGGCTGTTCCAGGCCCGCGACCGTTCCCGGGACCGGTCGCGGGGGCGTCCCGTGGAACGGTCGCGCGACCGTGCCCGGGAAGCGGCCGGCGAGCAGCACCAGCAGGCGTCGGACCACCTTCCCGGGAACGGTGAGAGCGTCCGTCCCGCCGGCCCCGTTCCGCTGCCCCGCCGCAACGCACCGACCCTCGTCGCGGACAACGGCCGCCGTGTCGGCGGCCGCGGGCACAGCCCCACCGCTCCCACGGCGCCGTCGGCGGCACGCACCGCACCCCACGCACCACCCGCCCGCGAACAGGCCCCCAGCAACGAGCCCCAGGACCACCTCACGCTGGGCGGACTGCCCCGCCGCGTCCGCCAGGCCAACCTCGCCCCGCAGCTGCGCGACACCTCCACCGCCCGCCCCGAACCCGCCGCCGACGTACCGGCCACCGCGCAGGACGCCCAGCGCGAGGCGGAGCAGGCGCGCAGCCGGATGGCTTCGCTCCAGCGCGGCTGGCAGCGCGGCCGCCGGCAGAACGCCGAGGACGAGACGGGCCCCGGCGGCACAGCTCCAGGAACCAGACCAGAGAGGGACGGTCGATGACCGCACCGAACGCCACAGCACACGACACCACCGGCCGGGGCTCGGGGGAGCTCAACTGGCTCCTCGACGAGCTCGTCGACCGCGTGGGCAGCATCCGCAAGGCCCTGGTGCTCTCCAGCGACGGGCTCCCCACCGGCACCTCCGGGGACCTCACGCGCGAGGACGGCGAGCACCTCGCCGCCGTCGCCTCCGGTTTCCACAGCCTCGCCAAGGGCGTCGGGCGTCACTTCGACGCGGGCCGCGTGCGCCAGACCGTGGTGGAACTGGACGACGCCTTCCTGTTCGTCACGGCCGCGGGCGACGGCAGCTGCCTCGCCGTGCTGTCGGACTCCGACTCCGATGTCGGACAGGTGGCGTACGAGATGACACTGATGGTCAAGCGGGTCGGCGTGCATCTGACGACCGCGCCCCGCTCCGGTCTGCCCGCCGGAGGGTGAGTGGGCTGACATGAGAGCAGCAGGCCAGCAGGGATCGCCGCACTGGTTCGACGACGACGCGGGCCCGGTGGTGCGCCCGTACGCGATGACGCGTGGCCGTACGAGCAGTGCGAGCCGGCACCGGCTCGACCTGATCGCGCTGGTCGTCCCCGAACCGGCCGCGGACGATCCCGGGCGCGACCAGACGCTCGCTCCCGAACACGTCGAGATCGTAGAACTGTGCAGTGAGACGCCGCAGTCGATCGCCGAGCTCGCGGCGGGCCTCGACCTCCCCGTGGGGGTGGTCAGAGTGCTCGTCGGCGACCTCGTGGAGGACGAGCTCGTGCATGTAACCCGACCCGTACCTCCGGCCGAGCTGCCGGACGAGAGCATCCTTCGCGAGGTAATCAATGGCCTTCGGGCGCTCTAGCCGCAAGAAGCGACTGGTCGAACCGGTGACGCTCAAGATCCTCGTCGCGGGTGGTTTCGGGGTGGGCAAGACCACCCTGGTGGGCGCGGTCAGCGAGATCAGGCCGCTGCGCACCGAGGAGGCGCTCACCGAGGCGGGCCGCCCCGTCGACGACCTCGAAGGCGTCGAGAGCAAGAACACCACCACCGTCGCCATGGACTTCGGGCGGATCACACTCCGCGAGGACCTGGTCCTGTACCTCTTCGGTACGCCCGGCCAGGACCGCTTCTGGTTCCTGTGGGACGAGCTGGCCCAGGGAGCGCTCGGCGCGGTCGTCCTGGCCGACACCCGCCGCCTGGAGGACTGCTTCGCGGGCATCGACTACTTCGAGCGCCGGGGCATCCCCTTCGCCGTCGCCGTCAACTGTTTCGAAGGCGCGGACCGCTACCCTCCGGAGACGGTACGGGCGGCCCTCGACCTCGACGAGGGCGTACCCCTTCTGCTGTGCGACGCGCGGGACCGGGAGGCCGTCAAGGCGGTGCTCATCGCGGTGGTCGAGCACGCACTGGCGCGTTCCGCGGACCGGCGCCAGACCGCGTCCACCTGAGCGGTCCGTACCCCCACCGACAGGGGTACGGACCGCGGTCACGGGTCGCGCCGCCGGCGGGCTCAGCCCTGCCCGCCCTCATCGTCCCAGCCGAAGCTCCGCTCCACGGCCTTGCGCCAGTTGCGGTACTCGCGGTCGCGCTCCGGCGCCTCCATCCGGGGCGTCCACTCGACGTCCCGCTGCCAGTGCGACTTCAGCTCGTCCAGGTCCGACCACACGCCGGTCGCCAGCCCAGCGGCGTACGCCGCGCCCAGACAGGTCGTCTCGGAGACCTTCGGCCGGATCACGGGAACGCCCAGGACGTCGGCCTGGTGCTGCATCAGCAGGTTGTTCTTCGTCATGCCGCCGTCCACCTTGAGCGTGGTGATGGCCACGCCCGAGTCCTGGTGCATCGCGTCGACGACCTCCCGCGTCTGCCAGCTGGTGGCCTCCAGGACTGCCCGCGCCAGATGGGCCTTGGTGACGTACCGGGTGAGACCGGTGATCACACCGCGCGCGTCGGAGCGCCAGTAGGGCGCGTACAGCCCGGAGAAGGCCGGCACGATGTACGCTCCGCCGTTGTCTTCGACGCTTCCCGCGAGCGTTTCGATCTCGTCCGCGCAACGGATGATCCCGAGCTGGTCCCTGAACCACTGGACCAACGCACCAGTGATCGCGATCGACCCCTCCAGACAGTAGACCGGCGCCTCGCCGCCGATCTTGTACCCCATGGTGGTGAGCAGCCCGCTCTTCGAAGGAACCGGCCGGGCACCCGTGTTGAGCAGCAGGAAGCTGCCCGTCCCGTACGTGTTCTTCGCCGTCCCCACGTCGTAACAGGCCTGCCCGAACACAGCGGCCTGCTGATCACCGAGGGCCGAGGCCACGGGCACGCCCGAGAGCTGCCCCACGGCCGTCCCGTACACCTCCGCCGACGACCTGATCTCCGGCAGCACGGCCTCGGGAACGTTCATGGCGGAGAGGATCGCCGGGTCCCACTGGAGCGTCCGCAGGTCCATCAGCATGGTGCGCCCGGCGTTCGTCACATCCGTGACGTGTACCCGCCGTCCGTGCCGCCGGTGAGGTTCCAGATCAGCCACGAGTCGATGGTCCCGAAGGCGATGTCACCCCGCTCGGCGCGGGTCCGCAGCCCGGGAACGTGGTCGAGCAGCCAGGCCGCCTTCGGACCGGAGAAGTAGCTGGCGAGCGGCAGGCCGGTCGCCTCCCTGAACCGGTCCGGGCCGTCCGCGCCGCCCAGTTCGTTGCACAGGGCGGCGGTACGCGTGTCCTGCCACACGATCGCGTTGTGCACCGGCTTGCCCGTCGCCCGGTCCCACAGCACCGTCGTCTCGCGCTGGTTGGTGATCCCCAGGGCGCTCAGCTGCCCGGCGCGCAGGCCGGCCTTCGCGAGGGCGCCCGCGACCACTGCCTGCACCTTTGACCAGATCTCGGTCGCGTCGTGCTCGACCCATCCGGGCTTCGGGAAGATCTGGCGGTGCTCACGCTGGTCCATCGCGACGATCGCGCCGCTGTGATCGAAGATGATGCAGCGGCTGGAGGTGGTTCCCTGATCGATGGCTGCTACGTACTTCTCGGCTTGCCCGGCTCGTTCCGTCATGACGTCCCCTTGTCCGAACTCGGCTGAAAGCGTCGTGCTCCATGCTCGATGCGCGTGCTCAGTTCTGCGTGTTCAGTGGTAGGCGTGCAGTGGAACGTGCGCGTGCCGCGTACTCAGAAGGCCGTGTTGTAGATCAGACCCGACAGGGCCCCGCCGATCAGCGGCCCCGCGACCGGCACCCACGCGTATCCCCAGTCGGACGTCCCCTTGTTCGGGATCGGCAGCACGGCGTGGACGAGGCGCGGTCCCAGGTCGCGCGCCGGGTTGATCGCGTACCCGGTGGGCCCGCCCAGCGAGAGACCGATGCCGACGACCAGCAGGGCCACGATCAGCACCTGGGTACCGGACTCACCGAGCCCCTGCGTCATCCCGAACGCCAGGACCGGCAGCACCAGACCCACCGTCGCGATGATCTCGGTGACGAGGTTGGCGACCGGGCTGCGGATCTCCGGAATGGTGGAGAAGATCCCCAGGGTCGGAAGCGCCGTTTCCTCGTCCCTGTTCGCCGCGAACTGCGCGTAGTACACGAGATACGCCAGTACGGCGCCGAGCATCGCCCCGGCCATCTGCCCCAGGACGTAGAGCCACACCTGGCCCCACTCACCGGTGTCGACGGCGATGCCCACGGTCACCGCCGGGTTGAGATGGCCGCCGGAGAGCGGGGCGGCGGTGTACGCCCCCGCCAGCACCGCCATGCCCCATCCGAAGGAGATGACGATCCACCCCGAGGCCTTCGCCTTCGAGTGGTTGAGCGTGACCGCGGCGCACACACCGGCGCCGAAGAGGATCAGGATGGCGGTGCCGATGACCTCACCGACGAAGACGTCCCCGTTGCTCATGGCGGCTCCTAGGCCCTCGCCCGGGGCCCGGCCCCGGTTCTGAAGTGCAGGGTGCGTGTTCCATGGCTGATGAACCGGAGGCAGGGAGTGCCGTTCCCCGCCCGGCGTCCGAGCATGCCGGGCCGGCGCGATCGCCCGTGGGGGAGGCCCCTGAACAGCGACAGGGAGGACCCGGGAGCAGACTTACGAGCGTTCCCGGGAGCCGTCGTACGGCGACGCCGACTGACAACGGGAAGTGTTCACCGGTGGTGATGGGGCGTCAAGGTCGTGGACGGCAACCGCCGTCCGAAGCCGCTGCGGCCGACGACCGCGTGCACGGGTTCTCCGCGAGCCACTTGGCGGCGGTCTCCGCGAGCTCACGGTCACGCCCCGCCAGCATCGTCCGGATCATCTGTACGTCGCCGCGCAGCGACCAGAGGGGATGCCCGAACGTGGCGGGATTGTTCTTCTCGATCAGGAAGTGCGCCGGCCAGGCTGCGCCGTACCCGATCAGAGGCAGCGCGGCGGCGTACCGCTTCCGGCCGCGCGCCAGGCCGTAGACGCTGACCGCGAGCCCTGTGAGTGTGCCCGTGAGGTGCACCCACCGGGTCGCCGCCCTGGAGTGCATCGCGACGTAGTAGGGCCAGAATTCTTCGTACGAGTCACAAGTCCGCTGCTCCATACGCGCAAGGTAATGGCTCGGCGGAGAACCGGATACCGTCGTGCCGCGTCCGTAGGGGAGACGGGACGGGCGGCCGGGACCCACGGGGGTGGCCCCGGCCGCCCGTCCCTCCTTACTGCCGTCAGAGCGCGTCAGTGCCCGGCGACCGACCGGCGGGCGACGGGGAAGTCGAAGTACGTGTCCGGGAACGGCTCCGGCTTGTACGTGAAGTGCCACCACTCCTCGGCCAGATTCGCGAAACCGAGCGCGCCGAGCACTCCTTTGAGCAGCTGCCGGTTCGCGCGCTGAACGCCCTGGACGCGAGGGTCCTCCGTGTGGGACAGGGTGTCGAAGCAGTCGTAACCAGTCCCCATGTCGACAGAACTGTCGGGAAACCGTTCCGTCTTGGGCGCGTAGCAGGGGGCGAGCGGTTCACCGGGGACGTACGGCCTCGTGGCCTTCGCGGGAAGCTTCACCAGCGTCAGATCGACCGTGCTGCCCCGACTGTGCCCCGACTTCTCCGCGATGTAACCGTCCGCGAAAAGACGCGACTTGTCGACACTCGGATAGAACTCCGCCTTCATCGCCTCGTCGTCGAGATCCTTCGCCCACCGTACGAAGTGGTCCACGGCCCGCTGCGGCCGGTAGCAGTCGTACACCTTGAGGGAGTAGCCGCGCCGCAGCAGCTTCGTCTGCGCCTCGTGCAGGGCCTTCGCCGCTGGCCTGGTCAGGATGCAGACCGGCTGGCGATAGCCGTCCACGGGCACGCCCACGAAGTTGTGCGCGGTGGTGTAGCGCATCTCCTGGATGATCGACGGATCCACGGACCGCAGGGACACGAACTCCCCGGGGGCCTTGGGTTCGGGCTTCGCCTGCGCCGTCGGGGAAGCCGCTGTGACGGCGAGCAGGGTGACGGCAGCGATGGCCAGAGCGCGCGGTGATGGGGCAAGTCGTGTCATGGGCTCTCCATCTATCAGCTCAACCACCCTGCGGGGAAGGGCGATCCGGTACAGTCCGCGCGTGTCCGCACCCACGAAGAAGCCCGCCAGGGACTCCCACTGCTCCACCTGCGGAGCGCCGTACCGGCCGGCCGCTCACTGGCCCCGCACATGCCCCTCGTGCGGCGACACGGCCTACCGCAACCCCCTGCCCGTCGCCGTCGCCCTCCAGCCCGTTCACAACGCACCGGGCGGACGGGATGCTCCCGGCGGCGGACTGGTCGTCATCACCCGCAGCATCGAGCCGCAGCTCGGCGGGACCGCGCTGCCCGGCGGATTCATCGACCAGGGCGAGGACTGGCAGGACGCGGTCGTGCGGGAACTGCACGAGGAAACCGGCATCGAGGCGGCCGCGGACGACGTACGCCTCGCCGACGCGCTGAGCTCCCCGGCCGGCCAC
The DNA here is from genome assembly GCF_014650755.1 of Streptomyces chryseus. Lineage (GTDB taxonomy): Bacteria > Actinomycetota > Actinomycetes > Streptomycetales > Streptomycetaceae > Streptomyces > Streptomyces chryseus. The sequence continues at coordinate 450,083 of NZ_BMVO01000002.1, forward strand.
CTGCTCCTGTTCGGACTGCTCCCCGCACGCGCCGCCGCCGACCTTCCGCCGTCCGCCCCGACCGACGAGACAACCGGCTGGCACCTTCTGCGGGCGCCCGCGGACCTGGCGTTCCCGCTGCACACGGAAGCGGTACGCCGATGGTTCGCGGGAAGCTACGGCCCCAGCGCGTGACCGTTCCCCGGTACGTCGCCCAACCCGCCCTGCCGCGCCGCCCGCGAACGACCCGCCGTGCCGCCAGTGAAGCGTCGTACCTCTGCCTCAGCGGCCCCGAACCCGCACAGGGAGCCCCACGTCTCCGCCGCCCTTGCGCTCCACCACCACCCGGCCACCGCTCAGCCGCGTCGTGAACCGCTCGATCTCCACCCGCCCCGAACCGTCCCCGGCCTCCGTGACCACCATCCCGCCCCCGGTACGCCCGGCAGCCGGCGCCCACACATCGAGCGCCGGCCCGCCGTCGTCGCCGCACACGGGAATCACGGCGCCGGCCCGCGCCAGCACGGGGATACGCGACAGCGGCGCCTCCAGCAGGACCTGGCCCTGCCCCTCGTAGGCCCTCCCGGTGGCCGTGTCGTACCACCGCCCGCGCGGCAGGCGCACCGACCTGCGGTCCGCGCCGGGCTCCAGCACGGGAGCGACCAGCAAGCAGTCCCCGAGCAGGAAGGCGTCCTCACACTCGCGCAACGCCCGGTCCCCGGGAGTGGCCCACCACACAGGGCGCGCGTAGGGCGCCCCCGTGAAGCGGGCCAGGTGGGACAGCGTCACGAAGTACGGGCGCAGCCTCTCCCGCTCGGCGAGCGCGGCCTTCACATGCCCGAGCACCTGGGGGCCGAAGTGCCACGGCGCGCCCTGCCCCGTGAGGGCGGCGTCCCGGGTGCGAAGCAGCGGCAGATGGGCGCTCATCTGGAACCAGCGCACATACAGCTCGGGTGAGGGCGTACCGCTCGACCCGCCCACGTCCGTTCCCGAGTACGGCACCCCGCACAACCCGAGACCGAGCACCAGGGAGAGCGCGGAACGCAAACCCGGCCAGCCCGCGGGCACACCCCCCGCACACGTGCCGCCGTACCTCTGCGCACCCGCCCAACCCGAATCCGAGAAGAGAAACGGCCGTTCTCGGGAACGGCCCTCCGCCCGTACGCCCTGTGCCGCCCGCACGGGCGACGCCGCACCACCGACCGAGGGAGAGGGAAGGGACACCCCCTCGTTCCCCTCGTCGGACTGGGCACGCGCGCGTGAGCCGTCGGACGACGCACTGCCCGGCTCGGCCCGCACGGCAGAAGGAACAGCAGAAACCAACCGCACCCCCGACGCCCCGAGCTCCGCAGGGAGCCCCGGCCACCCCTCACCCGCCACCTCACCCGTGTCCGCCTCCACGTGCAGCGCGGACAGCGGCACCCCCCGCTCCTCGAACCCCGCGACGACCCGCCGCGCCTCGCGCTCGCCGCCGGCCCCCCGCCGCACGTGCTGCGGCCCCAGCGCCCACGACGGCGGAAGCACCGGCGCGCCCGTGAGCGCGGTCCAGCCCCGCAGCACGCGGGCCGGTGTCCCCGCCACCACCCAGCAGCGCAAGGGGCCACCGTCCATGCGCAGCTCACTCATGCCCGGCCGGTCGTGTCCGGACCCGGCACCCTCCTCGCCCTCCCGCAGTCTCATCCGCCCCTGTGACGCGGTGTCGTGGAAGACGAGATGGGTGCCCGCGTCGGAGACGACCACGTGCACCGGCATGGCGAGGGAAAGCGGCTCGTCACCGCCCGCCGGGCCACCGTCTCGACCGGAGTTCACCAGGGGGTAGGTGCCGTTCCGCAACCGGACCCCGCAAGGGCGCCCGCCGAGACCGAAGAAGCGCGCGTCGGCCGGCACCTCGCCGCGCTGCAACCAGCGCGCGGGCCCGCCGTCGACCGGCTCCCACCAGCGCGGCGGCAGGTCCCGGCGCAGCACCGCGCCGCCCGGCGTACGGACCTCGACCGCACCGTCGCGCGACACCGCGACCGTCAGCCGTTCCGACACCACCTGCCAGCCGCCGTTCTTGTCGGGCTCCAGTTCCGCCCTGGTGTCCGGCTCGGGACACGTCCCCTCGAGCGCGTACGACGGCTCCGGACCCGCACCGTCCCACCCCCAGAACACCGCGCCCCCGGCGGCGACCATCACCCGCAGCTCGGAACGGGCGAACCGCATCACCCCACCGCCCGGCTGGGGCTCCGCCCCCGTCACCCCACCGGGCACCCGGGCGCGCGCCGCGCCCTGCCGGCGCGGCCCCCAGGCGTCCGTGCGACGCCGCCACCACGATGGGCCCGCCAAGCCCAGCCCTCGCACCGTGCCGACCAGTTTCACCGAGCGCACCAGGTCACGACCGTCCATACGGCTCACCCTGCCACCCGCCGGGACGCGCGCAGGGGGCGTTCAACTGCCGTTCACCCGTGGTGTGCGCACATGACCCGATACCTGACTGTGGGCGGCCCGCCCTGGTGCGCAGGACGATCACGTGGCATCGTCCCTGTCAGCCGCCTCGTGCGCACACCCTTCGCACGTGCGCGCGACACACGCACACACGCGTACAGCCCGGGAGTCGCCCCATGTCCTCAGCAGCGAACACCGCGCCCCTCTGGCAGCCGGACGCGGACCGCATCGCCGCCGCCGCTGTCACCCGCTTCCAGAGCTGGGCGGCCGAGCGGTACGGAGCACCCGCCGACGGCGGGTACGCGGCGCTGCACCGCTGGTCGGTCGACGAGCTCGACACCTTCTGGAAGGCCGTCGCCGACTGGTTCGACGTGCGCTTCTCCACCCCGTACGAAACAGTCCTCGCCGACCGTTCCATGCCGGGCGCGCAGTGGTTCCCGGGAGCGACCCTCAACTACGCGGAGCACGCCCTGCGAACGGCCGAAGACCCGTCCCGCGTGGACGACCCGGCCCTCCTGTATGTCGACGAGACCCACGAGCCCATCCCCGTGAGCTGGTCGCAGCTGCGCCGCCAGGTCGGCTCACTCGCCGCCGAACTGCGCGCCCTCGGCGTGCGCCCCGGAGACCGCGTCAGCGGCTATCTCCCCAACATCCCGCAGGCCGCCGTGGCCCTGCTCGCCACCGCCGCCGTCGGCGGGGTCTGGACCTCCTGCGCCCCCGACTTCGGCGCCCGCAGCGTCCTCGACCGCTTCCAGCAGGTGGAGCCCGTCGTCCTCTTCGCCGTCGACGGCTACCGCTACGGCGGCAAGGAGCACGACCGCACGGACACCGTCGCCGAACTCCGCCGCGAGCTGCCCACCCTGCGCGCCACGGTCCACGTCCCCCTGCTCTGCACCGCGGCTCCCGAAGGCGCCCTGGACTGGTCCGCCCTCACCTCGGCCGACACCGAACCCGTCTTCGAGCAGGTGCCCTTCGACCACCCCCTGTGGGTCCTCTACTCCTCCGGCACGACCGGCCTCCCGAAGGCCATCGTCCAGTCCCAGGGCGGCATCCTCCTGGAGCACTTCAAGCAGCTCGGCCTGCACTGCGACCTCGGCCCCGAGGACCGCTTCTTCTGGTTCACCTCCACCGGCTGGATGATGTGGAACTTCCTCGTCTCCGGCCTGCTCACGGGCACCACGGTCGTCCTGTACGACGGAAGCCCCGGCTATCCCGGCACGGGTGCCCAGTGGCGCGTCGCCGAACTCACCGGGGCGACCCTGTTCGGCACCTCGGCCGCGTACGTCATGGCCTGCGCCAAGGCGGACGTCCACCCCGCCCGCGACTACGACCTCTCCGCCGTCAAGTGCGTCGCCACCACCGGCTCCCCGCTCCCGCCCGACGGTTTCCGGTGGCTCCACGACGAGGTCGCGGCCGGCCTGTGGATCGCGTCCGTCAGCGGCGGCACGGACGTGTGCAGCTGCTTCGCCGGCGCGGTCCCGACGCTCCCCGTCCACATCGGCGAGCTCCAGGCAGCCTGCCTGGGCACCGACCTCCAGGCCTGGGACCCCCAAGGCAAGCCGCTGACCGGCGAGGTCGGCGAACTCGTCGTCACCAACCCCATGCCGTCCATGCCGGTCCACTTCTGGAACGACCCCGACGGCAGCCGCTACCACGACAGCTACTTCGACACCTACCCCGGCGTATGGCGGCACGGCGACTGGATCACCATCACCGGCCACGGCTCGGTGGTCATCCACGGCCGCTCCGACTCCACGCTCAACCGCCAGGGCGTCCGGATGGGCTCGGCCGACATCTACGAAGTGGTCGAGCGGCTGCCCGAGATCAAGGAATCTCTCGTCATCGGCCTCGAAGAGCCGGACGGCGGCTACTGGATGCCGCTCTTCGTCCACCTCGCCGCCGGCGCCACCCTCGACGAGGCCCTGCGCACCCGCGTCAAGCAGGCCATCCGCACCGCCCTCTCCCCGCGCCACGTGCCCGACGAGATCATCGAGGTCCCCGCGGTCCCGCACACCCTCACCGGCAAGCGCATCGAGGTCCCCGTGAAGCGACTCCTCCAGGGCACCCCGCTCGCCAAGGCGGTCAACCCCGGCTCGGTCGACAACCTGGAACTCCTCCACTTCTACGAGGCCCTGGCCCGCACCCGCCGCTGAGAAGCGGCGCCCCCTCCCTCACGGACGGTCGCATTGTCAGTGCGGTCGGTTACGGTGAGTGAGCAATGATCGACTGCGCTCAGGGGGAATCATGGCGCGCACCAAGTCCACGAAGCACCACCGGAACAGGACGATGCGGCGTACGCTACGCCGCGAAGTCCCCAGCGTCGTAGGCCTGCTGGCCGACGAGCAGGACTTCGCGGCCATGCGGGCCTACCGCAGCTTCGCCTTCGACGACCACCAGGCCTACCTCCAGGAAGTGGACGGTCTGCTACGAGCCCTCGCGGCCCAAGGCGTGCACACCACCGTCGCGCTCTTCGACCCCGAAGACTTCCTGGAGTACTGCGGCGCGACCGGAATCGACCCCGACTCGACGGAGAGCCGCACCCGCTTCACCGCGGAGATCGCCGCCTCCGGCGCCTGCGTCCCGTACGCAGGCCAGCCCGTCGACAGCATCGTGCCAGTGCTCGTCGACCAGGCGGTCCGCCAGGCGACCTGGGAATACGCGACGCTGCTTCTGGCCCGCCTCGGCGACTGCGCCGAGTGCGGCGAGGACATCGGCCGCGAGTCCTTGCGTCGGGCCCAGCGTCTCGTCACACGCCTGGTCGAACAGGCCGGCCCCGGCAGCCACCACCTCGTGTGCAGCGTCCCGGCCGAGGAGGAACAGCTCCTCGCCGTGCTCCACGCGGAGCGCACCGGAAACGAACCGGTCCAGCTGCCCGAAACCGAGGCCGCCGAGTTCGTGACGGTCCTCGCCGCCGGCATCGCCGCGGAAAGGCCCGGGGGAGTCGTCCTGCGGACCACGGCGCCCGGTGCCCCGGACCGGCTGCACGGCTGGCGACTGCAGCGCGGCCGCCTGCTCGCCCTCACCGCCGGCGAGGTCTTCAGCGCCTACTGCACCGACGCCGACACCGGAGACCCCGTGTCCCCGGAGCCCGGCGTCGAGTACTGCCCCGGCTTCGACATCGAGGAGCCCGACCCTCACCACTGAAACGCCCGAGGGGCTCCCGGCCGTCGGCCAAGAGCCCCTCGGATCGGTACGGCAACGCCGGTCACTCGCCGGACAGCACCGTCTGCGCGGCCGCCCGCGCCTCGTCGGCGGTGTCCGTGGCACGCGCCGCGGCGGCCGCCCGCTCGCACTGGGCGAGCGTGTGCTTCGCCAGCGTCGCGCGGACATAAGGAATGGCCTTCGCGCCCATCGACAGGGAGGTGACACCCAGGCCCGTCAGCACGCAGGCGAGCAGCGGATCGGCTGCGGCCTCACCACACACGCCACAGCTCTTGCCCTCGGCCTTGGCGGCGTCGGCAGAGGCCGCCACCAGGTCGAGCAGCGCCGGCTGCCACGGGTCCTGCAGCCGCGACACCGCACCGACCTGCCGGTCCGCGGCGAACGTGTACTGCGCCAGGTCGTTCGTCCCCAGCGAAAGGAACTCGACCTCCTGCAGGACCGAGCGCGCCCGCAGCGCGGCAGACGGGATCTCGACCATCGCACCGAACTTCGCCCGCAGCCCGGCGGCACGGCACGCGTCGGCGAAGGCCTTGGCATCCGTACGGTCCGCGACCATCGGCGCCATGACCTCGAGGTACACCGGCAGGCCCTCGACCGCCTTCGCGAGCGCCGTCAGCTGCGTACGCAGCACGTCCGGGTGGTCGAGCAGCGACCGCAGTCCCCGCACACCGAGCGCCGGGTTCGGCTCCTCGGCCGGCGTCAGGAAGTCGAGCGGCTTGTCCGCGCCCGCGTCCAGCACCCGCACCACCACACGGCCCTCGGGGAACGCCTCAAGAACCTTGCGGTACGCCTCGACCTGCTTCTCCTCCGACGGGGCCTGCTTGCTGTCGTCGAGGAACAGGAACTCCGTACGGAACAGACCGACACCCTCGGCGCCCGCCTCGACCGCGGCCGGCACATCGGCGGGACCGCCGATGTTGGCGAGCAGCGGCACCTTGTGACCGTCGGACGTCGCACCGGGCCCGGTAGACGCCGAGAGCGCCGCCCTGCGCGCGGCGGCGGCGGCCTCGAGCTCCGCGCGCTTCTCGGCGGTGGGCTCGACGAAGATCTCACCCGTGCTGCCGTCCACGGCGACGACCGTGCCCTCGGCCAGCTCGCCGGCGCCCGGCAGAGCGACCACGGCGGGCACACCGAGCGCCCGCGCGAGAATCGCGCTGTGGCTGGTCGGCCCGCCTTCCTCGGTCACGAAGCCCAGCACCAGCGTCGGGTCGAGCAGCGCTGTATCGGCGGGAGCGAGATCCCGCGCGATCAGCACGTACGGCTCGTCGCTGTCCGGCACACCGGGCATCGGCACGCCCAGCAGCCGCGCGACGATACGGTTCCGCACGTCGTCCAGGTCGGCGACACGCCCCGCCAGGTACTCGCCGGCGTTGGCCAGCAGCGCTCGGTAGGCGGCGAAGGCGTCGTACACCCCGCGCTCGGCCGTGCTGCCGACCGCGATGCGCCGTTCCACATCGGCCATCAGCTCGGGATCCTGCGCCATCATGGCCTGCGCCTCGAGCACGTGCTGTGCCTCGCCGCCGGCCAGGTTGCCGCGCGCAATCAGGTCGGCGGCCACAGCTTCCACGGCCTGGCGGGCGCGCCCCTGTTCGCGCCCCGCCTCTTCCGCGGGAATCTGCTTGGCCGGCGGCTCGAGAACCGCCGTGCCCATGTGCCGCACCTCGCCGATCGCCACACCGTGACTCACGCCGACGCCTCGCAGCGTTGTCTCCATCTCACCGTCTCCGATAGTTGCGACGGGGACCCTGTCCAGTCCCCCCGCGATGAATGTCGTACCCGTGGCCGCTCTTTACGGCGCCGACGTCACTCCCAGCTGAAGAGCGGCTCGCCGGCCTTCACGTCGCCGTCCTCGACGAGGTCGACGAGGGAGTCGGCGGTCGCCTCGAGCGCGACGATCGGGCACACCGGCGACTTGCCGGCCTCCTCGACGGCGGCCGGGTTCCAGCGCACGATCGCCTGGCCGCGCGTCACCGTGTCCCCCTTGTTGACGAGCAACTCGAAGCCTTCACCATTGAGCTGCACGGTGTCGATGCCCAGGTGCGTCAGAACGCCGTGCCCCTGGCCGTCGACCACGACGTACGCGTGGGGGTGCAGGGAGACGATGACTCCGTCGACGGGGGCGACAGCCTCCGACGGCTCACGCACGGGGTCGATCGCGGTGCCGGGACCGACCATCGCCCCGGAGAACACGGGGTCGGGGACTGCGGCGAGTCCGATGGCGCGTCCGGCAAGCGGGGACGTCACGCTGGTCATGAGGGGCCTCCCAGGGGTGGAGAGTTCGTGTGCCGCCGTCACTACCTGTCCAGGACGGCGTACTGTTGAGAAGGGTAAGTGACGATAAGTCCCAGTTCCGCCCGAGACGTCACGCTTGGCGGACCTAGGGGTGCACCGGCAACGGTTTGCCTCGTCTGCTGGAGCGATGTACTCTCGTAGTCCTGCCTGACACCAGCACGCACTCCGTTGTGGGTAGCGGGTCGGCAGCTTCCGACAGGTCTAAACCATATCCCTTATCTGAGCTTCCGCATGCCTGCGGAGCGCTGGTCGGGGAAGCGGAAAAGGACTGATAGAGTCGGAATCGCCGGAAAGGGAAACGCGAAAGCGAAGAACTGGAAAGCATCGAGGAAGTCGGACACGAAAGAGTCTGATAGAGTCGGGAACACGAAATGTCGAACGAAAGCCCGGAGGAAAGCCCGAGAGGGTGAGTACAAAGGAAGCGTCCGTTCCT
>NZ_BMVO01000003.1 GCF_014650755.1 Streptomyces chryseus
GCCCCCGGAAGGAAGCCCACGGGGGAGGTTCGGGGAGTGGTCGCGCGCCGTTGCCGGGTGGCGGGTGTGGGGTGGGGGCGCGGTCGGTCTAGGGGTGGTGCGGCCCCAGTCTCAGCGACTTGCGGCGACGGTTGTTGGTGCGACACCACCGTTCCGACGCACACGTGCACCCAGGCCGGTGGGTGGCCGGGCTGTCGGGGCGACCTGCGGATCGTGCTGTCTGCGGGTGGGGCGCGAGAGTGGAATGGGGTGACTCGGGCTGGTTCGGCGTCCACCCCCACCGGAAACCGCCCGGACTGCAGGCTGGTTGCTGGGGTGCGTGGGTGGTAAGCCACCGCCACCCACACCGGCGGCATCGGAGTAGTGGGCAGCGCTTGGGGGCGGCGGGCGGTGATGGGGCGTGGTCGCACGGCGGCGCGGAGGGTCATCAAACCGCCGCCCCGTGGAGCCGTCGAGCCGTTGTGTCGTGATGAACCAAAACTCACAGATGGCGAACGGAAGCCGTACGGGTGTGACTGACGAGGTGGGAGAGGCGTCGGCTTTCATCAACTGTCGGGTTGAGTCCATTTCGGCTCTCTGCGACAACCGTTGAAGCAACCACGACCACCTGCCCTGCCGTCGCGCGGCGCGACGGCAGGACGGACAACGGTCATCAACGACACCCGGGCGTCCGGTGGGACGGGTGTGGTTGATGTGGCGGCCGGAATGCCCGCCCGTCCTGTCGGGCGGGGCGGCTCACGCCCTGTCGCGGAGTGTCGAGCCGTGTTGAGGGGCTCGTGTGGAGCTAACCCGACAGTCGCCGCACACCCACCCATCCATGATGGGGGTAAGTCGGGCATAGTGGGCGTCGGGGTTCGTCTTCTGTTGGTTTCGGTTCATCACACCCGAGCAGGGGGCAGCTAACCGCCCCGCTGGCGCTGCTCGACAGGCGGCCCTCGGCCGGCTCGCCCCTCCAAGCCGTCGTCGGCAGGCCCCTCCCAACTTCTACCCCCCGGGTGCCCTTCCGCCCACTCACCCCAGCACCGTGCCTGCGCTCCGGGCGGTCTCCGGTGGGGGGTGGACGCCACACCACCCGAGTCACCCCATTCCACTACCGCGCCCCACCCGCAGGCAGCACGATCCGCAGGTCGCCCCGACAGCGCGGCCGCCCACCGGCCTGGGTGCACGTGTACGTCGGAATGGTGGTGCCGCACCAACAACCGTCGCCGCACCCGCCGAGACTGGGGCCGCACCACCCCCGGAAGCTACCGCGCCCCACCCACACACCCGACAGCCACCAAACCCACCCGCACCGACAGACCTGCTGCCGTGCTGGGCGTTTTTCTTGGGCCGTCCCTTGTTGAGCGTCAGCGGTGGGCCGGGGTGGTGGGTCAAGGGTGAAGCGAAGCGCAATCGCCGAAGGCGACGCGACGCAGGAGCGCCCTTGACGCACCACCCCGGCCCACCGACCCTGAAGCGCCAGGGACGGCCCGAGAACCACCCCGCCGAACAACCAGTGGTACACCCCAGGAACCACACCCCCAGAAGCAACACCCTGCCGGCTAGGCGTACAGGGTGCCGTCCAAGACGGTGACGGCGTTACCGGTGAGGTGGACACGGTCGCCGTGCAGCGTCGTACGGACCAGGCCGGTGCGTGGGGACGCCTGGAGGCCGGTGAGCGTGTCGCGGCCGAGTCGCGCTCCCCAGTAGGGGGCGAGCACGGTGTGGGCGCTGCCTGTGACCGGGTCTTCCGGGATGCCGTTGGCTGGTGCGAAGAAGCGCGAGACGAAGTCGTACCCCCGGGCGGGCTCGGCCGCCGGGGCCGTGACGATGACACCGCGCAGCCCCTCGCGCCGCGTCAAGGCGGCTACCGCGTTCAGGTCGGGATCCACCGCCCGGACCGTGGCCTCGTCGGGCAGCACCGTCAGCAGGTCGCCGAGCGACCCAGCGTGCAAAGTGGCCTCAGGCTCGGTCCCGAGCGCCTCGGACAGCCCCGGCGGCACGGCGACCTCAGCCCCGGGTGCGGCCGGGAAGTCCAGCGTGATGTCGCCTTCTTCGGCGGTGTCCGCCACGAGGATGCCGTGCCGCCGGCTGCTGAACCGCACCCTGCCGACGAGTCCCCGCTCGGTGCGCAGCACGTGAGCCGTGGCCAATGTGGCGTGGCCGCACAGTTCGGCCTCGACGAGTGGCGTGAACCAGCGGATGGCCCAGTCGGCCTCGGCCGAGTCCGGCAACGGGAGAGCGAACGCGGTCTCGGGGTGGTTCATCTCCGCCGCGACTTTCCCCATCCAGGTCTCGTCCGGCCATTCCCCGGCCGGCAGTAGACACACGCCTGCCGGGTTCCCGGCGAATGGAGTGTCAGTGAAGGCGTCCACCACGTGAATTCGCATGGCAGTACCGTATCGATGCCAATCAGTGGCTCGCCAAGTCCAATCCTGGATAACTGGACTGACTTCACCTCGCCGGCCCGACGCGACCGACCAGATCGAGAGGCGACCGACCGGATCGACGTGACCGACGGATTGAGACGTGACCGACCGGATCGACGTGACCGACGGATTGAGACGTGACCGACCGGACCGACGTGACCGTCCGGACCGACCGGACCACCCGCGCCCTTCCGTCCGCCCCGCCCTTCCGTCCGCCCCCACCCCCCGTTGCCCATCACCCCCCACCAAGAACCCGCACCACCCGCGCCGGGTTTCCCACCGCCAGTACGTCGGGTGGCAGGTCCCTGGTGACCACTGCGCCCGCGCCGACCACCGTGTTCGCGCCGATTGTCACGCCGGGGCAGACGATGACGCCGCCGCCCAGCCAGACGTTGTCCCCGATCGTCACGGGGTTGGCCTTCTCCCAGCCGGCCCGGCGGCGTTCGGCGTGCAGCTCGTGGGAGGGGGTGAGGAGCTGGACGTTCGGGCCGATCTGTACGTCCGTTCCGACAGTGATCGGCGCGGCGTCGAGGAAGACCGCGCCGAAGTTGACGAACGTACCCGCGCCGATGGCGATGTGGTGGCCGTAGTCGCAGTGGAACGGCGGGCGGATGCGCACGGTCTCGTCCACCCTGCCGAGCAACTGGCGGAGGATCGCGGCACGTTCCTCCGGGGTCGCGGTCGTCGCCGCGTTGTACGCCGCGCAGAGTTCGGCGCGGCGGTGGGTGTCGGCGGAGAGTTCGGGGTCGTCCGGGAGGTACCAGTCACCGGCCAGCATGCGCCGTTTGTTCTCACCCACTGGGGCCGTCCTCTCGTCGCGGAGGCGTCACGTGCCACGCCTGCCCCGAGTGCCTACCCGGTGGCTGTGCCGCTCGCGCCTGTCGTGGCGGGCGGGTTCCCCCTCATCGACGGGGAGGAGCCTCGGGCGGTGAGGACGCCTCCGCGCCCGCCGTCAGGCCGCCCACCACCAGCAGTGCGAAGTTGCGTGCCCACTCCGTGTCCACCGGTTCCGCGCTGACCAGCGCCCGGTGGACGACGGCGCCGGCGATGACGTCGAAGATCAGGTCCGCGTTACGGGCCGCCTGCGCGGGGTCGTCCTCGTACGGCAGCTCGCCGCGTGCCTGCGCGCGTTCCCGGCCGAGCAGCACCAGGCGCTTCTGGCGGTCGACGATTGCCGAGCGGATGCGCTCGCGCAGGGCCTCGTCGCGCGTGGACTCGGCGACCACCGCCATCAGGGCGGTCTTGGCCTCCGGCCGGTCGAGCAGTGCGGCGAACTGGAGCACCACTCCCTCGACGTCGGCCATCAGGCTGCCCCGGTCCGGTAGCCGCAGTTCGTCGAAGAGGACGGCCACGGCGTCCACGACGAGTTCGCTCCTGTTCGCCCAGCGTCGGTAGAGCGTCGTTTTCGCCACGCCCGCCCGGCTCGCCACATCGCCCATCGTCAGCTTGGACCAGCCCAGTTCGACCAGCGCCGCCCGGGTCGCCCGCAGGATCGCGGCATGGGCCTCGACGCTGCGGGGGCGCCCGGTGCGGGCGGGAGGAGGGAGTGGGGGGTCGCTGGGCGGCATGCCCGCGACCATACCGGCCGGTAGGTGACTCGGCGTCGTGAGCCAGATCACCGTATACAGCGGGCAGGCCGGCCGGCTTTCAAGTTACGCTACGACCAGTAGCGAAAGAGTGGAACCAGAACGGCGGCGACAGCGAAAGCTGGAGCGACAACCACAGCAATACAGCACTGGCGCGAGGGTGGGGACCCCGCGCCGACCCAGGTCCTCCTCGGGACCCTGAACCGTGTTCGTTCGTACGCCTCGCAACCGGCGGGGGGCTGCGGGCGGGCGCGGTTCGTGTATCAGGTGCGGTTCGGCGGCCGTCACGGAGCTGATCGGGCACGCTCGCGTACGCCTCAGGGGCACGTCGCGTACGTCCCAGGCGCACGTCTCGGGCACGCCCACGTACGTCCCACGCGCACGTCTCGGGCACGCCCACGTGCGTCCCACGCGCACGTCTCGGGCGCGGTCGTACACGCTTCGCGCACGTCGTGAGCACGTGCCCGGCACCGGGCAGCCACCGCACACGCACAGGTTTTTTCTTTACCGCGCGCGAAAGGGGGAGGATGTACGCATGCAGCCTAGGAACATGTCCATGAGCGGCGTCGTCGACCTCGCCGCGGTGAAGGCGGCCGGCGAAGCCCGGCAGAAGGCGGAGCAGGCGCGTGCCGAGGCCGCCCGGAACGGTGGCGGAGGCGGAACAGCCCCGTCGAGCCTGGTGATCGATGTCGACGAGGCCGGTTTTGAGCGCGATGTCCTCCAGCGCTCCGCCGAGGTCCCGGTCGTCATCGACTTCTGGGCCGAGTGGTGCGAGCCGTGCAAGCAGCTCGGCCCGCTTCTCGAGCGCCTCGCCCTCCAGTACAACGGTCGCTTCCTCCTGGCCAAGGTGGATGTCGACGCCAACCAGATGCTGATGCAGCAGTTCGGGATCCAGGGGATCCCGGCGGTCTTCGCGGTGGTCGCCGGACAGGCGCTGCCGCTCTTCCAGGGCGCGGCCCCCGAGGCGCAGATCCGCGAGACGCTGGACCAGCTGATCCAGGTCGCGGAGGAGCGCTTCGGTCTGACCGGCATCGCCGTCGACGCGGAGGCGGGCACCGGGCCGGCCGAAGCGGCCGAGGCTCCCGCCGGTCCGTACGACGCGCTGCTCGAAGCGGCGGCGCGGGCGCTGGACGCGAACGACTTCGGCGGCGCGGTCCAGGCGTACAAGAACGTGCTCGTCGACGACCCGGGCAACACCGAGGCCAAGCTGGGCCTCGCCCAGGCCGAACTCCTGGCGCGCGTCCAGGGTCTCGACCCGCAGCAGGTCCGCAAGGACGCCGCCGAGAACCCGGCCGACGTGGCCGCGCAGATCGCGGCGGCCGACCTGGACCTGGTCGGCGGCCATGTGGAGGACGCCTTCGGGCGCCTGGTCGAGACGGTGCGGCGTACGGCGGGCGACGACCGTGACGCGGCGCGGGTGCGGCTGCTGGAGCTCTTCGAGGTCATCGGCGGCGACGACCCGCGCGTGGCGCCGGCGCGAGCGGCACTGGCGAGGGTGCTGTTCTGACCGGCCGGTTCTGACCGGTCGCTCTGCCCCGGTCGCTCTGACCGGCCGCTACCGACCGGCCGCTGACAACCGGCCGCTGACAACCGGCCACCCCGACCCGTCACTCCAGACCGTGACCCCGACCCGCAACCCCAATCCGTCACCCCGACCGGTGTTTGCACCGGTGGCGCCCCTGGGCAGCCGTCGTTGATTTGGCGACACAGTGACAATGAGCGGCCGCGCTTTACCGAAACTTGGTAATCGCGGCCGCTGTTACTTGCAGTAAGTTGATCAAGGTGTTCTGCCCGTTTCTGGGCGACAATCTCTGCGTTTTTCCCGTCACTTGACGGCACCGTCCGTGGCTCGTCGATGCCGGGCGGTCGCGCTTCGGTTATCCGGCCGTTACTAGCGAGTAACGAACCCCCTTGTGCCCCGGCCGCGAATGGACCACGATCGGCCACGCTCGGTCCAATACCGCACCAGCCCGACAGCCAATCGGTGCCGCGGTCCCGTGGGTCCCCACCGAGTCGGTCGGCGGCAGTGCTCGCCGGCCGTGGACAGGGGGGTCTCTGCCGAACGGCGGGGCCTGTCCAGCAGGTTGCGCGAATGCGTGGCCAGTGGTTGTCGCTCGGGGGTGATCGCCGGTGATTCGGAAGTCGTTCGCGCCTCCGATACGGGCGCTCTCCTTCCCGAGGACGTAGCACTTCTCCCATCCCCCTGCGGGCCCTTGCCCGTACCGGAGATGTACGTCCGAGAAGGAGGAAAGTCATGGAGTCTGCAGTTCGTGGCGGGACCAGATGGAAGCGGTTCGCCGTCGTCATGGTGCCGAGTGTGGCCGCGACGGCCGCGATAGGCGTCGCCCTCGCACAGGGCGCCCTCGCGGCGTCGTTCAGCGTTTCTGGCCAGAGCTTCAAGGTCAGCGCGGAGAAGCTCGAAGGTAAGGGCTTCTTCCAGTACGGAGGAATGGCCGAAGGCACCGACCTCGAGGGCAACAAGGCTGCCCACCCGGTCGCCGTGTCGGCGTTCAAGACCGCCGAGATCACCAAGATGTGTCAGTCGGTCGTGACGCCCAACGTCCCGATCTTCGGCAACATCTCCCTCCAGCTCACCGCTGGAGGAAACGGTACGCCTGTCAAGGCGGAGAACCTGTACCTGGACGTCGAGGAGCTCGGCGCCAACGCCGAGTTCAAGAACATCGACATCGGCGTGGCGGCGGGCAAGGCCACGAAGGGACCGGGTATCCAGCCGGGCACCCGGGCCAACCCGTACGGCTTCTCGCAGCAGGCCGACTCGGCCGTGCTGACCGACGTGAAGCAGAAGGCCTGGGCCACCACGGCCGGCACCTTCAAGCTCAGTGGTCTGAGCATGAAGCTGCACAAGGGCGTCAAGGAGTGCTACTAAGCACTCCCTCCGCGGGCGGGACGCGTGACGCGTCGCGTCGTCCCGCCCGCTACCCCCTCCCTCATCTCTGCACAGCAACACCGGTTCCAGGGAGCTGTTTTCCATGAGCGCCGAGTCCTCGGGTCCGAGCCGCGATTTCCACTACTGGCGGCTGCGCTTCCGTGCCTGGCGGGGCGGCAGGCCGTTCTGGGCGGGCCTGCTCACCGTTGTGGGCGGTGTGCCGATCGCCTGGCTTCCGTACGCCGAAATCAAGATCGGCCACCTCACGATGGCCATGGCCACCACGGCGGGAGCGGGCTCGCTGATCATCGGCGTACTGCTCGTCACTCTCGGGCTGACCATGTGGTACCACCACATCGTCCGGGTCTTCGCGGGCGTCGCCTCGATTCTGCTGGCGCTCGTCTCGATCCCCGTGTCCAATCTGGGCGGCTTCGGGGTCGGCTTCCTGCTGGCGCTGACCGGCGGAGCCCTGTCCATCTCCTGGGCGCCGGCCAAGCCGGACGCACCCGCCGAGTACCCGGAGCGGACCGGTGAGGTCCCGCCCGCGGGCGACGTGCCGGCCGGTGTCCCGGACGGCACGGACCACACGTACGCAACCGACACATCTGTTGACGCCAATGGCGGGAGGAACAGTGCGGGGTGACGAGGCGGAGCTGACCGCGGCCGGAGGCGACCGGACCCGTGAAAGAAGCGGGCCGCGTCACGCGGCCCCCAGGAAGTCGCTCCTGACGAAGCTGCAGATACCCGCGGGCAAGGCGATGGCCCTGGCCGCGATGCCGACGGCGGTGTTCGTCGGCATGGGGCTCACCCCCAAGCTGGCGCTCGCCGACGACCAGGTGACGAACCCCTTCGCCCCCGGCCCGTGCGTAACCCGCTCGGACACTCCTGACCCGGACGCCTCCGAGTCCACGTCCCCCTCGGCCACGCCGACACCTTCGGCCACCCCGAGTCCGGACACCACACCGGACAAGCCGTCCGAGACGCCCGGCACCGACGGGACGCCGAAGCCCGGCGAGACCCCGGACCCGGGTGCCGACACCACCGCGCCGGCCACCGAGCCCACCAAGGAGCCGGAGGCGGGCGGGGCCGCGCCGGACGCTCCCGCGCCGGAGCCGACGGAGAGCGAGACCAAGAACCCGCTCGACCCGCTGGGCGTGGGCGACGCGATCAAGGACATCCTCGACGGGCCGGACGACAAGGAGACCGCAGCTCCGGAGCCGTCCGAGACGGACGCCGCCGACGGTGCCACCGAGCCGGACGCCACCGCCCCTGACACCGACAAGCCGGACGCCGGCGTACCGGACGCCGAGCAGCCCGCGGCCGGCAAGCCCGGCAGCGACAAGCCGGGGACGGACGAGTCCAAGAGCCCGGCCGGCGGCGTGGCCGACAAGAGCGACGCGGCCGACAAGGCCGCTGCCGCCATCAGGGACGCCGCGGACAAGGCCGGCGCCAAGGTCGAGGAGCTCGACGACGCGGCGAAGGGCACCGCGGACGACGCCGGCAAGGCGGACGGCGAGGCCGACGACCGGGCCGCCGACGCCGACGGCAAGGAGCCCTTCCCCTGCCCGACGGCGGACCCCGAGGCGCTCGCGAACGCCGAGCTCGAACAGGGCATCCCGGACCTGCCGGACGACCCGTGGATCCTGGAGAGCTCGATGCTCACTCTGCGCGGGCTCGACTACAAGGGGATCGTCGAGGTCAGGACCGGCAGCGGAAAGATCAAGAAGGTCCTGAAGTTCACCGCCGAGGAAACCGACATCAAGGACCTCCACCAGAAGGTCGTCGGCCCCAACAGCACCACGGCGCACGTACAGGCCGCGCAGGGTTCCACGTCCACCCTCCGCGACGGCACGGTGACCATGTACACGGAGGAACTGAAGGGCAATCTCTTCGGCCTCATCCCGATCACCTTCAGCCCGGAGACACCGCCCCCGCTGAACGTCCCGATCGCCATGTTCACGAAGGTCAAGGTGACCCAGGCCGGCCAGTTCGGCGGCACGCTCAAGGTCCCCGGGCTGCACAACTTCTACACCGGCTGAACCGGCTGACGGCTGACCGGCTGACAGCACGGCGGTACGGCGACGGCGGCGGCCCGCCCCCCATCCAGGGGGCGGGCCGCCGCCGTTCGAGCGTCCGCGCGGTGGGCGTCAGGCCGCGTCGTGCCCGCCGCCGCCCAGGTGGTGCACCCGGACCATGTTGGTCGTGCCGGGTACGCCGGGGGGCGAGCCGGCGGTGATGACCATGGTGTCGCCGTTGTTGTAGCGCTGGAGCTTGAGCAGCTCGGCGTCGACCAGGTCGACCATCGCGTCGGTGTTGTCGACGTGCGGGACGACGAAGGACTCGACGCCCCAGCTCAGCGCGAGCTGGTTGCGGGTGCCGACATCGGTCGTGAAGGCCAGGATCGGCTGGGCCGCGCGGTAGCGGGACAGCCGGCGGGCCGTGTCGCCGGACTTGGTGAAGGCGACCAGGGCCTTGCCGTTCAGGAAGTCGGCGATCTCGGCGGCCGCGCGGGCGACCGAACCGCCCTGCGTACGGGGCTTCTTGCCCGGCACGAGCGGCTGGAGGCCCTTGGAGAGCAGCTCCTCCTCGGCCGCGACGACGATCTTCGACATCGTCTTGACGGTCTCGATCGGGTACGCGCCGACGCTCGACTCGGCGGACAGCATGACCGCGTCCGCGCCGTCCAGGATCGCGTTGGCGACGTCGGACGCCTCGGCGCGCGTCGGGCGCGAGTTGGTGATCATCGACTCCATCATCTGGGTCGCGACGATCACCGGCTTGGCGTTGCGGCGACACAGCTCGATGAGCCGCTTCTGCACCATCGGGACCTTTTCGAGCGGGTACTCGACGGCCAGGTCGCCGCGGGCGACCATCACACCGTCGAACGCCATGACGACGCCCTCCATGTGCTCGACGGCCTGCGGCTTCTCCACCTTGGCGATGACGGGGACCCGGCGGCCCTCCTCGTCCATCACCTTGTGGACGTCCTTGACGTCGTCGGCGTCGCGCACGAAGGACAGCGCGACCATGTCGCAGCCCATACGGAGGGCGAAGCGCAGGTCGTCGACGTCCTTCTCGGACAGCGCGGGGACGTTGACCGCCGCGCCGGGCAGGTTGATGCCCTTGTGGTCGGAGACCACACCGCCCTCGATCACGATGGTGTGGACCTGCGGGCCCTCGACCGAGACGACTTTGAGCTCGACGTTGCCGTCGTTGATCAGGATCGGGTCGCCCTTGGAGACGTCGCCGGGCAGACCCTTGTAGGTCGTACCGCAGATCGACTTGTCGCCGGGGACGTCCTCGGCGGTGATGACGAACTCGTCCCCGCGGACCAGCTCGACCGGCCCCTCGGCGAACTTCGCCAGCCGGATCTTCGGGCCCTGGAGGTCGGCGAGCACGCCCACCGCGCGGCCCGTCTCCTCGGCGGCCTTGCGGACGCGGTCGTACCGGCCCTGGTGCTCGGCGTGGGTGCCGTGGCTGAAGTTGAATCGGGCCACGCTCATGCCGGCTTCGATCAAAGCCACGAGCTGGTCATGGGAGTCGACGGCGGGACCCAGTGTGCAGACGATTTTGGAACGGCGCATGAGGCGGATCCTATCGGTTTGTTTCGCTGCGGAATATTCCGTCTGGTGGAATGTACAAATGGGCGGGATGCCGCTCAGGCGTTGACCAACGCATACGTCTGCCGGGCGATTTCCAGCTCTTCGTCGGTCGGCACCACGGCGACCGCGACCCGGGCGTACCCGGGCGAGATCAGCCGCGCCGCGTCCGACCGTACGGCGTTCAGATCCGCGTCCACCACCAGGCCGAGCTCCTCCAGGCCCTCGACCGCGGCCGCGCGCACGGGCGCCGCGTTCTCGCCGACTCCCGCAGTGAACACCACGGCGTCGACCCGGCCGAGAACGGCGTAGTAAGCGCCGATGTATTTCTTCAGCCGGTGGATGTAGATCTCGAAAGCCAGCAATGCGCGCTGATCACCCTCGTCGATACGACGGCGTATCTCCCGCATGTCGTTGTCACCGCAAAGGCCGACAAGCCCGCTCTTCTTGTTCAGCAATACGTCGATCTCGTCCGAACTCATCCCGGCGACCCGCTCCAGGTGGAACGTCACCGCGGGATCGATGTCACCGGAGCGCGTACCCATGACCAGCCCCTCCAAGGGGGTCAGTCCCATGGAGGTGTCGACGCAGGCCCCGCCCCGCACGGCGGTCGCCGAAGCGCCGTTGCCCAGGTGCAGCACGATGACGTTGACCTCGGACGGGTCCTTGCCGAGCAGCTTCGCCGTCTCGCGCGAGACGAACGCGTGCGAGGTGCCGTGGAAGCCGTACCGGCGGATGCGGTGGGCGTCCGCCGTCTCGACGTCGATGGCGTAGCGGGCCGCCGACTCCGGCATCGTCGTGTGGAAGGCGGTGTCGAAGACGGCGACCTGCGGCAGGTCGGGGCGCAGCGCCTGCGCCGTGCGGATACCGGTGATGTTCGCCGGGTTGTGCAGCGGGGCGACCGGGACGAGCCGCTCGATCTCCGCCATCACCTCGTCGGTGATCACGGTCGGCGCGCTGAACTTCAGGCCGCCGTGCACGACGCGGTGGCCGATGGCGGCCAGCTCGGGGGAGTCCAGGCCCAGCCCGTCGCGCGCGAGTTCCTCGGCGACGGCCTTCAGCGCGGCCTCGTGGTCCGCGATCGGCCCGGTGTGCTCGCGCTTCTCGCCGCCGTCGGTGAGCGGGCTGTGCACCAGGCGCGAGGTCTGCTCGCCGATCCGCTCGACCAGCCCGACGGCCAGGCGCGAGCTGTCGCGCATGTCGAGGAGCTGGTACTTCACCGACGAGGAGCCGGAGTTGAGGACGAGGATGCGCTGGGCTGACGTCACGGGTGCGGTGCCTTCTCGGTTCGGGATGGAGGTCATGCGCTCGCGTCCTGGGCCTGGATCGCGGTGATGGCGACCGTCTGGACGATGTCCTGGACCAGCGCGCCGCGCGACAGGTCGTTGACCGGCTTGTTCAGGCCCTGGAGGACCGGGCCGACGGCGACGGCGCCGGCCGAGCGCTGGACGGCCTTGTAGGTGTTGTTGCCGGTGTTCAGGTCGGGGAAGATCAGCACCGTGGCCTGGCCGGCGACCTCCGAGCCGGGCAGCTTGGTGGCGGCCACCGACGGCTCGACCGCCGCGTCGTACTGGATCGGCCCCTCGACGAGCAGATCCGGCCGGCTGACGCGCAGCAGTTCGGTGGCGTCGCGCACCTTGTCGACGTCCGCGCCGCTGCCGGAGCTGCCCGTCGAGTACGACAGCATCGCGATCCGGGCGTCCACGCCGAACTTCTCGGCCGTGACCGCCGACTGGACGGCGATGTCCGCGAGCTGGACGGCGTTCGGGTCCGGGTTGACCGCGCAGTCGCCGTAGACGAGCACCTTGTCGGCGAGGAGCATGAAGAAGACGGACGAGACGATCTTGGCGTCCGGCTTGGTCTTGATGATCTCGAAGGCGGGGCGGATGGTCGCGGCGGTGGAGTGCACCGAGCCCGAGACCATGCCGTCGGCCAGGCCCTCGTGGACCATCAGCGTGCCGAAGTAGTTGACGTCGGCCACCACGTCGTACGCCAGCTCCACGCTGACGCCCCTGTGCGCGCGCAGCTTGGCGTACGTCTCGGCGAAGCGGCTGCGCAGCTCGGAGGTCTGCGGGTCGATGAGCTGGGTCTTGGTGAGGTCGATGCCCAGGTCGGCGGCCTTCTTGCGCAGGACGTCGACGTCGCCGAGCAGCGTCAGGTCGCACACGTCGCGGCGCAGCAGCACGTCGGCGGCGCGCAGCACCCGCTCCTCGGTGCCCTCGGGCAGCACCACGCGGCGGCGGTTGGCGCGGGCCCGCTCCAGCAGGTCGTGCTCGAACATCATCGGCGTGACGTGGCCGCTGCGGGCCACCGACATCCGGGTCAGCAGGTCGGCGGTGTCGACGTACCGCTCGAACAGGCCGAGCGCGGTTTCCGCCTTGCGGGGCGTCGCGGCGTTGAGCTTGCCCTCCAGGGCGAAGAGCTCGGCGGCGGTGGGGAAGGAGCCGCCCGCCACCGAGACCACAGGGGTGCCGGGCGCGAGGCGCGAGGCCAGGGTGAGGACCTCGTCGCCGGGCCGCTCGTCGAGGGTCAGGAGTACGCCCGCTATGGGCGGGGTCCCGGCGCTGTGCGCGGCGAGCGCACCCACGACCAGGTCGGCGCGGTCGCCAGGGGTCACGACGAGGCAGCCGGGGGTCAGCGCGTTGAGGAAGTTCGGCAGCATCGCGCCGCCGAAGACGAAGTCCAGGGCGTCGCGCGCCAGCCCCGCGGGGTCGCCGAGCACCACCTTGCCGCCGAGGGCGTGGGTGATCTGGGCGACCGTGGGGGCGGCCAGCGCGGGCTCGTCGGGCAGCACGTAGCAGGGCACCGGCAGCCGGGCCCCCAGGCGCTCGGCGACCTCCGCGCGGTCCGCCGGGGCGACCCGGTTGGCGACCATGGCGAGGACCTGGCAGCCGAGGGCCTCGTACGCGCGGTACGCGTTGCGGGTCTCGGCGCGCACCGCGTCGGCGGGCTGGTTCTTGCCGCCGACCACCGGGATGACCGAGGCGCCGAACTCGTTGGCCAGGCGCGCGTTGAGGGCCAGTTCCTCCGGCAGCTGGGTGTCGGCGAAGTCCGTGCCGAGGACGAGGACGACCTCGTAGTCGCGCGCCACCGTGTGGAAGCGGTCGACGACCCGGGCGACCAGTTCGTCGGTGCCCTTCTCGGCCTGGAGCGCCGCCGCCTCCTGGTAGTACATGCCGTACCCGGTCTCCGGGTCCTGCGACAGCCTGTAGCGGGCGCGCAGCAGGTCGAAGAGCCGGTCCGGCCCGTCGTGCACCAGGGGGCGGAACACGCCCACCCGGTCCACCTGGCGCGTCAGGAGCTCCATGACTCCCAGCTCGATGACCTGCCGGCCGTCTCCCCGGTCGATCCCGGTCACGTACACGCTGCGCGTCACGCGTGCTCTCCGTCCAGATAGGGTGGTCTTGCCCTCTTGACAATACCTGTGTGGGTGGATAGGGCGCCCGCCGGGCAGAGGGCCTGTGAGGCCGCGACCGAAGGTCTCGTACGGGCGAATCCGACGGTGCGCGCGACCCCTCCGTACAGTCCGGCGCGGGCCCTTATGGAGGAGTAGCCGTAAGCGCCGAGCCCATGCGAGCCGTGAAACAATCAAATTCTGGCTCACATGTACCACTAGCGAGCAGGAGACACAGCACGATGCGTATCGGAGTCCTCACCGCAGGCGGAGACTGCCCCGGGCTGAACGCAGTGATCCGGTCGGTCGTGCACCGGGCCGTCGCTGGGCACGGCGACGAAGTCATCGGCTTCGAGGACGGTTTCAAGGGCCTGCTCGACGGCCACTTCCGCCCTCTCGACCTGGACGCCGTCAGCGGCATCCTGGCCCGCGGCGGTACGATCCTCGGCTCCGCCCGCCTGGAGCGCGACCGGCTGCGCGAAGCGGCCGAGAACTGGCACGAGTTGGCCGAGCGCTCCGGCATCGACGCGCTCATCCCCATCGGCGGCGAGGGCACGCTCACCGCGTCCCGGATGCTGGCGGACGCGGGAATGCCGGTCGTCGGCGTACCGAAGACCATCGACAACGACATCAACGGCACCGACCGCACCTTCGGCTTCGACACGGCCGTGGGCGTCGCGACCGAGGCCATAGACCGTCTGAAGACCACCGCCGAGTCGCACCAGCGCGTGATGGTCGTCGAGGTCATGGGCCGGCACGCCGGGTGGATCGCGCTGGAGTCCGGCATGGCGGGCGGCGCGCACGGCATCTGCCTGCCGGAGCGGCCCTTCGAGGTCGACGACCTGGTGAAGATGGTCGAGGAACGCTTCTCGCGCGGCAAGAAGTTCGCGGTCGTCTGCATCGCGGAGGGCGCGCGTCCGGCCGAGGGGTCCATGCCGTACGAGAAGGGCGCCATCGACCAGTTCGGACACGAGCGGTTCACCGGCATCGGCAACCGGCTCGCCAGCGAGCTGGAGAAGCGCCTCGGCAAGGAGGCGCGGCCGGTCATCCTCGGCCACGTCCAGCGCGGCGGCACCCCGACGGCGTACGACCGTGTCCTCGCCACCCGCTTCGGCTGGCACGCGGTGGAGGCGGTGCACCGCGGCGACTTCGGCAACATGACGGCGCTGACCGGCACCGAGATCACGATGGTGCCGCTGGCGGCGGGCGTCGAGGAGCTGAAGACGGTTCCGCGCGAGCGGATGTACGAGGCCGAGTCCGTCTTCTGACCCGCGCCGGCGCCCGCGCCGTGTCACGCACCGAGCGGCCCGCCGCTCCCGACGGGGTGGCCGGGCCGCTCGGGCGCGTCCGGGCTCGCTCGGTGAGGGGGTCGAGGCCGCGGGTCAGGAGGGGGCCAGCCGCCAGAAGTGGCCGACGATCTCGTCCAGATACTCCCGGCCCTTCGCCCCGTCGCCCGAGTCGCTCCCGCCCCAGCTCAGCGTCGCCACCATCCGGGACTGGTAGTCGGCGTGCAGGCGCTGCAGGACGTCCTCCAGCTGGCGCCGGGGCACCGGAACCAGCTTGGCCGTCGGCCGTACGTACGCCTGCCAGCGCGTCGTCACCGCGCTGCACAGCACCTCGGCCAGGTCCTCGTCGCGGCCCGTCGCCGTGACGAACTCCCGGGGCGACAGACCGAGCACCTCGGAGAGCGCCGCGGACTGCCGCTCGTTGCCGCGCCACCGCCCGGAGTCCTCCATCCGCTGGTACGAGGCCGGGTCCACGCCCACCATCCGCGCCAGGTCGGGCGCGCCCAGACCCCGCGCCATCCGGTGCTCGCGCAGCGTCCCGGGGGCCGCGATCAGGTCGCCCACCGCGCACCACAGGACACCGGCGAGCGCCGTGATCTCCTGCATGTCGGGCGCGCGCTGGCCGCGCTCCCACGCGACGACGAGGTCGGGGCCGATGTTCAGGCCGTACTGCGCACGGAGCCCGTAGGCGACGTGGCCGGGGGCCATGCCCAGGCCCTCGCGCAGACGGCGTGCGGCGAGGGCGTTGAAAGGCGGAGAGGGGTGCACGGGCACACCGTACGGAGGGAAGGGCTCCGATGACTACGGTGCGTTCACCCAAGATCACAACTCGTAGGAACGTCCTACCTTCGCACCATCACTCCCGCACTGCTCACGTTACCCTCCGGTCACCCCTGCACCGCCCCGGCCGGCGCGAAACGGCCGCCCTGGCGGCCTGGGACCGGTGGCGTCGGGAAGGCCGTGCCGCTGGTCAACTCCCGCTCAGCGTACGGCGATCCACCGGTAGTGCAGCTCCGGGCGGCCGACCTGTCCGTACTGCGGGGCGCGCTCGGCGCGGCCCGCCGTGACCAGGTGCTCCAGGTACCGGCGGGCGGTGATCCGCGAGATCCCGAGCGCGGCGGCGGCCGCGGCCGCGGTGGTGCCGTCCGGTGCTCCGCGCAGGGCCCGGGTCACCGCTTCCAGCGTCGGCGCGCTGAGCCCCTTGGGGAGGGCGGCGGGCTGGGGCGAGCGCAGGGCGGCCAGCGCCCGGTCCACCTCGTCCTGCCCGCTGGCCTCGCCGGCGGTGGCGCGGAACTCGGCGTAACGGGTGAGACGGTCGCGCAGGGTGGCGAAGGTGAAGGGCTTCAGCACGTACTGGACGACGCCGAGGGACACCCCTTCGCGTACGACGGCGAGATCGCGGGCCGAGGTGACGGCGATGACGTCGGCGGTGTGCCCCGCCCCGCGGAGCGAGCGTACGAGCTGCAGGCCGTGGCCGTCGGGCAGGTACAGGTCGAGGAGCAGCAGGTCGACGGGCCCCCGGTCGAGCGCCCGCACCGCCGCCGCGCGCGAGTGCGCCACCCCGGCGACGGCGAAGCCGCGCACGCGGCCGACGTACAGGGCGTGGGCGTCGGCTGCGACGGGGTCGTCCTCGACGACGAGCACGCGGATCGGGGGCGGGGCGGCGCTCACGCGGCGGCCTCCGGGCGCGGCGGACGGGCCGCCGACGCGGCTTTCGCGGCGTTCGGGGAGCCGGGTCTGCGGCGACGCGGCCCCGGTGCGCGAGGGGGCCGGTGGGAGAGAGGTGACGCCTGCCGGGTCATGCCCGCACCTCCGTCGTCTCCGGCGCCGCTCGGGCGAGCAGCGGCAGCCGCACGGTGAACTGCGCACCGCCGCCCGGCGCATCGCTCAGCGCTATCGCGCCGCCTCCCCGGTGCACCGTCTGGCGGACCAGCGCGAGTCCGAGCCCGCGCCCCGCGCTCTTCGTCGACCAGCCGCGGGCGAAGACCGCGTCCGCCGCGCCCGGGTCGATGCCCGGCCCGGTGTCCGCGACGCGCAGCAGCAGCTCGCGGCCCCGGTCGGTGCGGGCCGTCACCGTGACCCGGGCGCCGTCACTGCCCTGCGCCGCGTCCACCGCGTTGTCGATCAGGTTGCCGAGGATCGTCACCAGGTCACGGGCGGGCAGCGTGCCCGGCAGGAGGCCGTCGTCGATCCGGCTGTCCTCGTCGAGCACGAGCGCCACGCCCCTCTCGTTCGCCTGCGCCGCCTTGCCGAGCAGCAGCGCCGCCAGGACCGGCTCGCCCACCGCGCTGACGACCTGGTCGGTCAGCGCCTGGGCCAGCTCCAGTTCGGCCGTGGCGAACTCCACCGCCTCGTCCGCGCGGCCGAGTTCGATGAGGGAGACGACGGTGTGCAGGCGGTTCGCCGCCTCGTGGGCCTGCGAGCGCAGCGCCTGCGTGAAGCCGCGCTCCGAATCCAGTTCGCCGGAGAGCGCCTGGAGTTCGGTGTGGTCCCGCAGGGTCACGACCGTACCGCGCTTCTCCCCGCCGCTCACCGGGCGGCTGTTGACGACGACCACCCGGTCCGCCGTCAGGTGCACCTCGTCCACCCGCGGCTCGGGGGCGAGCAGCGCCGCCGTCAGCGGGCCCGGCAGGTCCATTTCGGCCACCGGGCGGCCGACCGCGTCCGGCCCGAGTCCGAGCAGCTCGCGCCCGCCGTCGTTGATCAGCGCGATGCGCTGCCGCCCGTCCAGCATCAGCAGTCCCTCGCGCACCGCGTGCAGCGCCGCCTCGTGGTAGTCGTGCATGCGGCTCAGCTCCCGGGCGTTCATGCCGTGGGTGTGCCGCCGCAGCCGGGCGTTGATGACGTACGTACCGAGACCGCCCAGGGCCAGCGCGCCCGACGCCACGCCGAGCAGCGCCGCGACCTGCTGCCGTACCTGTGCGCTGATGGCCTCGATGGTGATGCCCGCGCTGACGAGGCCGATGATCCGCCCGCCCCGGGCTTCGGTGTCCCGTACCGGCGCCACCACGCGCACCGACCGCCCCAGCACGCCCACGTACGTCTCGTCGAAGGTGCGGCCCGCCAGGGCGGGACCCGTGTGCCCCAGGTACGTCCGGCCGATCTCCTGCGCCTCCGGATGCGTCCAGCGGGTGCCGTCCGGCGCCATGATCGTGACGAAGGTGACCCCGGCCTCCTTGCGCAGCGCCTCGGTGTACGGCTGGAGGCGCCCGGTGGGGTGGCCGGACCGGGCGGCCTCGATCACCGCGGGGGACTTGGCGACGGCGATGGCGGTCGCGTAGGCCTGCCGGCGGGCGGTCTCCTCGGCTTGGGACCTGTCCGAGACGTACGCGAACACCGAGCATCCCGCGACGATGGCCGCCACCAGGACGACCTGCATCGCGAAGAGCTGGCCGGCCAGGCTGCGGGGGCGGGGTAGGCGCATGCGGCCAGTGTGCCTGGCCGAAATCCCGTGAACGAAATGCACGTAACGGTGACGGGGGTCACAGCGTGATGGATAGTCGCCGGGACCCAACGGGACGTGGGTATCGCAGGACAATTCCGAGGAGGCCTCCGTGGCAGGCACAGCAGCCGCAAGGCGGGACCGCACGCACTACTTGTACATCGCCGTCATAGTCGCCGTGGTCTTGGGCGTCGCGGTGGGCTTCGCCGCCCCCGGTGTGGCCGTCGAGCTCAAGCCGCTCGGCACCGGCTTCGTCAACCTGATCAAGATGATGATCTCGCCGATCATCTTCTGCACGATCGTGCTGGGCATCGGCTCCGTCCGCAAGGCCGCCAAGGTCGGCGCGGTCGGCGGCATCGCGCTCGGCTACTTCACCGCCATGTCGCTGGTCGCCCTCACCATCGGCCTCGTCGTCGGCAACGTGCTGCACCCCGGCGACAGCCTGGCGGTGACCGACGCGATCAAGGAGGCGGGCCAGGGCCAGGTCGCGCCGGAGGCCAAGGACACCGTCGAGTTCCTGCTCGGGATCATCCCGACCACGTTCGTGTCGGCCTTCACCACGGGTGAGGTCCTCCAGACCCTCCTGGTGGCCCTGCTCGCCGGATTCGCCCTGCAGGCCATGGGCGCTGCGGGCCGGCCCGTCCTGCGCGGGGTCGAGCACATCCAGCGGCTCGTGTTCCGCATCCTGGCCATGGTGATGTGGGCGGCGCCGATCGGTGCCTTCGGCGCGATCGCGGCCGTCACGGGATCGGCCGGCCTGGACGCGCTCAAGAGCCTCGCCGTGCTGATGCTGGGCTTCTACGTCACGTGCTTCCTCTTCGTCTTCATCGTGCTCGCCGCGCTGCTGCGCCTCGTCGCGGGCCTCAACATCCTCACGTTCTTCAAGTACCTGGGCCGTGAGTTCCTGCTGATCCTGTCCACGTCGTCGTCCGAGTCCGCCCTGCCGCGGCTCATCGCGAAGATGGAGCACCTGGGCATCAGCAAGCCGGTGGTCGGCATCACGGTTCCGACCGGCTACTCCTTCAACCTCGACGGCACCATGATCTACATGACCATGGCCTCGCTGTTCATCTCCGACGCCATGGGCTCCCCGATGTCGATCGGGGAGCAGATCCCGCTGCTGCTCTTCCTCCTCGTGGCATCGAAGGGCGCGGCGGGCGTCAGCGGGGCGGGCCTGGCCACCCTGGCCGGCGGCCTCCAGTCGCACCGCCCGGATCTGGTCGACGGCGTCGGCCTGATCGTCGGCATCGACCGCTTCATGAGCGAGGCGCGCGCCCTGACGAACTTCGCGGGCAACGCGGTGGCGACCGTGCTGGTCGGCACGTGGACGAAGGAGATCGACAAGGAGCGGGTCGACCAGGTGCTGGCGGGGCTGGCCCCCTTCGACGAGAAGACCCTGCTCGACGACGCGCCCGCCGAAGCGGACGACGCGAGGCCGCAGGCGCGGGAGGACGACAAGGCCGTGGCCAAGGTGTAGGCACGGCGCGTGCGGGACCCCGCACGGGGGAAGGGGCGCGACCGGTGACGGCCGCGCCCCTTCCGCGTGTCCCGAACCACCGCTGCGTCTCCGGGCCCCACGTGTTCCGGGCCCGCTACTCGATCGACGCCAGCAGCGCCGCCACCCGCTCCGCCGGCACGCCCGCCGTGAGCAGGACCGTCGAGGCCGCCGCGCGGCCGCCGTCAGCCGCGTCCAGCGCACCGTCGTTGACCGCTTCCATCAGACCGAAGAGCGTCTGCTCGTGTACGTAGCCGAGCGCGGCCGGCGGCAGCGTGGAGGTGAACACCCCGGCGTCCGCGCCGCGCCGCAGCAGGTCGACGCACTCCTTGCGGACCGGGGCCAGCCGCTGCTTGATGCCCTCCATCGTGACGCTGCGCTGGGCGAGCGCGACGAGCAGCCGGTAGCGGTCGGCGATCCGCCAGACCGCCAGCGTCGCCCGGGCGAGCGCCTCGGCGGGGTCGGCGACACCGTCACGGCCCGCCGCGTGCGCCTCCCAGACGGCGGCCACCGCGCTGTCGACCAGTGCCGCCACGAGGGCCTCCCGGCTCGGGAAGTGCCCGTACACCGTCCTGCGGACGACGCCGGCCGCCCGCGCGATCTGGTCCATGGGGGCGTCCGGGTCGCGCAGCAGTTCGGCGAGCGCGACGTCCAGGATGCGGCGGCGGTTGGCGTCGGCCCTGATACCGGAGGTCATGCTCCCCATTTTGCACATCGCTGTGCAGCCCGCTAAATTGCACAGTGTTGTGCAGTTGCACAGTTATGTGCAAAATCGTGGGAAGGGTGTGGAGCCATGCGCCTGGTCGTGAACCAGCCGGTGGAGGAGATGGAGCAGCCGTACCGGCGGCGCTGGTGGGCGCTGCTCGTCCTGTGCCTGAGCCTGCTGATCATCGTGATGGCGAACACCGCCCTGACGGTGGCCGCCCCCGACATGACCCAGGACCTCGGGCTCAGCAGCGCGGACCTCCAGTGGGTCATCGACGGCTACACCGTCCCGTACGCGGCGCTGATGCTGCTGCTCGGCGCGATCGGCGACAAGTACAGCCGGCGCGGGGCGCTCGTGCTCGGGCTCGTCGTCTTCGGCGGGGGAGCGGTCGTCGGCTCGCTGGTGGACAGCTCCGAGGGCGTGATCGCCGCCCGCGCGGTGATGGGCGCCGGCGCGGCGATGATCATGCCCGCCACGCTCTCGCTCCTCGCCGCGACGTTCCCGCGCGCCGAGCGGGCCAAGGCCATCGTGCTGTGGACGGCCACCGCCGGACTCGCGATCGCGGCCGGCCCGCTGGTCGCCGGCGCGCTGCTGGAGAGCCACGGCTGGGCGTCGACGTTCCTGATCAACGTGCCGGTCGCGGCTCTGGCGATCGTCGGTGCGTTCGTGCTGATCCCGCCGTCGAAGGCCGCCCGCCACGGGCGCATCGACTACGTCGGAGGGCTGCTGTCCGTCGTCTGGGTCGCCGCCCTCGTCTACATGATCATCCAGGGCCCGCACTTCGGCTGGGGCACCCAGGCGATCACAGCCGCCGTCGTCGCGGGGGCCGGACTCGTGCTCTTCGTCGTCTGGGAGCTGCGCCACCCCCGGCCCGTCCTGGACGTACGCCGCTTCCTCGACCGGGGCTTCGCCGGCTCGAACCTCGCCGTCGCCCTGTTCTTCCTCGCGGTCTTCGGCGCGTTCTACTTCCTCACCCAGCACCTCCAGTTCGTGCTCGGCTACAACGCCTTCGAGACGGGCGTACGGATGCTGCCGCTGGCCGGCGCCGTCTTCGTCGGCTCCGCGCTGACCGGCTTCCTCACCCCGCGCCTCGGCATGAAGATCACGGTCACGGCGGGCATGGCCGGAGGCACGGCCGCCCTGGCCCTGCTCACCCGCGTCGACGCGGCCTCCGCGTACGGCGACTTCGTACTGCCGCTGGTCGTCCTGGGCCTGGCCATCGGGCTGTCCCTCTCCCCGTGCACCGACGCGATCATGGGCGCCTTCCCCGAGTCCGAACTGGGCGTCGGCGGCGCCGTCAACGACACCTCGCTCGAACTCGGAGGCTCACTGGGCATCGCCATCCTCGGTTCGGTGCTGGCCGGTTCGTACTCCTCGCACCTCGCCGACGCCACCGCCGGCACGAAGCTTCCGGCGGACGCGCTGACCACCGCCCAGGACTCGGTCGGCGCCGGTTACGCCGTCGCCCAGGGCATCGGCGACCAGTCCAAGCAGCTCGCGGGCCAGGCCGCGAAGGCCGGTACGCCGGAGCAGGCGGACCAGCTCAAGGGCCAGTCCGGGCAACTCGCCGAAGGAGCACGGCAGATGGCCGACGCGGTCGGCGCGGCCTTCTCCGACGCGGTCGCGCACACCAGCCTGGTCGGCGCGGCGGTCCTCGGCGCCGGCACGGTCCTCGTCGCCGTACTCCTGCCGCGCCGGACCCGGGCAACCGTGGACGACGCGCCGCAGCCCGCCCGCGAGCCGGCACGCACCGGCGCCTGACGCCGCGCGCGGGCCACGTGTTCGCGTCCGTCACCGACCTGGATGTGTACGGGTACTGACAAAAAAGTGGGTACTTGTCCGACCGGCGGCGGCACCGAAGCATGGTGGTCATGACTTCTTCCGACCACCTTGCTCCTGTCACCGTTCTCGGCCTCGGCGCCATGGGCCGCGCACTCGCCGGCGCCTTCCTGGACGCCGGGCACCCCACCACCGTCTGGAACCGCTCCGGGGGAAAGGGCGAGGACCTCGTCGCGCGCGGCGCGGTCCTCGCCCGGACTGCCGAAGAGGCCGTCCGTTCCGCCGAGCTGACCGTCGTCTGCGTGGTGGACTACGACGCCTCGCAGGCGATCGTCGAACCGCTGGCCGACGCTCTGGCCGGCCGTGTGCTGGTCAATCTGACGTCCGACTCCCCGGAGCGCGCCCGTACGGCGGCGGCCTGGGCGGACGCGCGCGGCATCGCATATCTGGACGGCGCGGTGATGGTGCCGACCCCGCTCGTCGGCGGGCCGGAGGCGCTGATCCTGTTCGCCGGCGCGCGGCCGGTCTTCGAGAAGTACGAGAGCACCCTCAAGGCCCTGGCCGGGCAGGCCGCCCACCTGGGCGAGGACCACGGGCTCGCCGCCGTCTACGACCTGTCGATGCTGGACCTGTTCTACGCGAGCATGTCCGGCCTGGTGCACGCCTTCGCCGTGGCCCGGGAGGACAAGGTCGCCGCCACGGCTCTCGCCCCGTACCTGAACTCCATCGTCGCGATCCTGCCGGACATCGCGACCGGCATGGCGACCGCGATCGACACGGGCCAGTACGACGGTCAGCAGGCCAACCTGGCCATGATGACCGCGAGCGTCGACCACCTTCTGCACATGTCGCGGGACCGGGGCCTGGACACGGGCCACCTGGAGGCGATCAAGGCCGTGGCCGATCGTGCGATCGCCCGGGGGCACGGCGCCGACGACTGGGCGAGCACGATCGAGGCGCTCAAGCCGAAGGGCTGAGCACCGCCCGGCCTCGAACTCCTTCCTTGCCTTGACGCCGACGTCAAGGACTACCGTCGGGGCATGCGAATCGGCGAGCTGGCGGAGCGCGCGGGGACGACCACCCGGGCGCTGCGTTACTACGAGTCCCGCGGTCTTCTCCCCGCCCGGCGCGCGGTCAACGGGTACCGCACGTACGACGAGGACGACCTGCGGCTCCTCCAGCAGATCCGGACCCTTCAGGACTTCGGATTCGAGCTGGAGGAGACCCGCCCCTTCGTGGACTGCCTGCGGGCAGGCCACCCGGCGGGGGACTCCTGTCCGGCCTCGCTGGACGTGTACCGGCGCAAGCTCGCCGAACTCGACGCTCTGATCGGGCAGTTGGACGCCGTACGCACACAGGTGGGCGCCCAGCTGGCCCGCGCCGAGCTGGAAGCCGGAGCGGCGCTGCCGGGCGGCCCCGAGCCGCGCTGCGAACTGACGCAGGGCGCGCTGACGCACGACGGACTGACGGACTGACGGACTGACGGACTGAGGAGACAGAAATGGTGCGAGCAGTGGGAGTGGACGCGGTCACGGACGCGACCTTCGAGGCCGAGGTCCTCAGGTCCGGCAGGCCCGTTCTGGTGGAGTTCACGGCCGACTGGTGCGGCCCCTGCCGTCAGCTCGCGCCCGTACTGAGTGAGGTGGCTCGCGAGGAGGCCGACCGCCTCAAGGTCGTCCAGCTCGACGTGGACGCCAATCCCGGGACCACGCTCACCTACGGCGTGCTGTCGATGCCGACGCTCATCGTCTTCCGTGACGGCGAGCCCGTGCGGCAGATGGTCGGCGCGCGCCCGAAGCGCAAGCTCCTGGCGGAGCTGGCGGACGTGTAACCGGCCGGAGCGCCGACGCGGGCAAAAGAAATACCCCGGGGAATTGACACCCGGGGTATTTCTCTGCGTATATTGAGCGTTTCTGCGACCTGATTTAGATTGGGTTGCAGAGGTGCCGTATGAACACAGCGTAGCTTGTGGGGAGCTGAATTGTCAACCGAGGAATTTCAGAAAGAGCAGGAATTCATCACCGGTCTCTACGCGCGCCTCGACGACCTGCGTGCGGAGGCCGAGGTCACCGTGCAGTCGGCGTTGACGCAGGTGGCGTCCGGCCAACAGGCGAAGCTGGAACGCGATGTGCTGGTGGCCGAGCAGTCCGGGCTGCTCGCCGCATTCAACGCGGGGGAGAGCGGGCTGTGCTTCGGGCGGCTCGACTTCCAGGACGGACGCCAGTACCACATGGGCCGTATCGGAATCCGGCAGAACGACGCCGACCGGACCCCTCTTGTCGTCGACTGGCGGGCCGACATCGCCCGCCCCTTCTATCTCGCGACCGGTTATTCCCCGATGGGCCTGCGCCGCCGCCGGCACATCACCACCGAGGGCCGCACCGTCACCGCGCTGCACGACGAGATCCTGGATCTCACCGACACCACCCGCACCGGCCACGAGGGCTCCGCCGCCGACACCGTGCTGCTCGCCGCGCTCGACGCGGCGCGCTCCGGCCGCATGCACGACATCGTGCAGACCATCCAGGCCGAGCAGGACCGCATCATCCGCGCCTCGCACCAGGGCGTCCTGGTCGTCGAGGGCGGCCCCGGCACCGGCAAGACCGTCGTCGCGCTGCACCGGGCGGCGTACCTGCTGTACGCGTACCGGGACCTGCTCGCCCGCCGCGGCGTGCTGATCGTCGGACCCAACCCGGCCTTCCTCGCCTACATCGGCGAAGTGCTTCCCTCGCTCGGCGAGACCGGCGTGCTGCTGGCGACCGTCGGCGAGCTCTTCCCGGGCGTCACCGCCACCGGCACCGACACCGCGGCCGCCGCCGAGGTCAAGGGCCGCTCCGCCATGGCGGACGCGCTCGCCCGGTACGTACGGGACCGCCAGACCGTGCCCGACCCGGGCATCGAGATCGAGCACGACGACGGCACGCTCGTGCTGGACCGGGCGATGGCCGAGGACGCCCGGGCCGCCGCCCGCCAGACCGGGCTGCCGCACAACCTCGCCCGCCCCCACTTCGCCTTCCGGATCATCGACGCGCTCACCGAACAGCTCGCCGACCGCATCGGCGCCGACCCGTACGGCGGCCCGAACTTCCTCGGCCCCGACGACATCGCCCAGCTCGGCAAGGCCGTCGCGCTCAGCGGTGACGTGCACGCGGTGATCGACACGCTGTGGCCGATGCTCACCCCGCAGCAGCTCGTCACCGAGTTCCTCGCCGAACCGGCCCACCTCGCGCACATCGACGCCGAGCTGATCCGACGCACCGGCGGCCCGTGGACCCCCGCCGACGTGCCGCTGCTCGACGAGGCCGCCGAGCTGCTCGGCGAGGACGACTCGGCCGCCCGGGCCGCCGAGGAGGCCGAGCGCCAGCAGCGCATCGCCTACGCGCAGGGCGTGCTGGACGTGGCGTACGCCTCCCGTACCTACGAGTTCGAGGACAAGGAGGAGCTCGACAAGGACGCGTCCGAGGTCCTGGGCGCGCACGACATCGTCGACGCCGAGCGGATGGCCGAGCGCCACGAGGAGGCCGACCACCGCAGCGCCGCCGAACGCGCCGCCGCCGACCGCACCTGGGCCTTCGGCCACATCATCGTCGACGAGGCGCAGGAGCTGTCCGCCATGACCTGGCGGCTGCTGATGCGCCGCTGCCCCACCCGCTCCATGACGCTGGTCGGCGACCCGGCGCAGACCGGTGACCCGGCGGGCTGCGACTCCTGGCGGCAGATCCTCGACCCGTACGTCGGCGACCGCTGGGAGCACACCCGCCTCGGCGTCAACTACCGCACCCCCGCCGAGATCATGCGGGTGGCCGCCGGGGTACGCCGGGCCGAGGACCCCGCGTTCGAACCGCCGGGCTCCGTCCGCTCCACCGGAGTACGGCCCCGGGCGCGCGCGGCGCGTGCGGACGACCTCGCCCGTACCGTCGCCGGCACGGTCGCGGACGAGGCACCCCAGGAGGGCCGGCTGGCCGTCGTCGCACCCGCCGCCCTGCACCCGGAACTCGCCGCCGCACTGCCCGGCGCGTCGTACGGCCCCACGCCCGACCTCACCCGTGACGTCGTGCTCCTCGACCCGCGCCAGGCGAAGGGACTGGAGTTCGACACCGTGGTCGTCGTCGAGCCCGGACAGATCCTGGCCGGGTCGCCGCGCGGAGCCAACGACCTGTACGTGGCGCTGACCCGCGCCACGCAGCGGCTCGCCGTCGTCCACACGGGAGCCCTTCCCGAATGCCTCCGGGAAGGGCTCGCGCGGGAGAGCGCCCAGACGGTCAGGCCGGCTTGAACCACACCGTCGCCAGCGGCGGCAGCGTCAGTTCCAGATGCGGCCGGCCGCCGTTCGCCCCGGCCGGCTCCGGCTTGAGCGGCTCGGCGTTGCGTACGTCGCTGCCGCCGTACCGGGCCGCGTCCGTGTTCAGGACTTCGGTCCAGGCCGGGATCAGGTCCGGTACGCACAGCCGGTAGCCCTGGCGCACCACCGGCGAGAAGTTGGAGACGGCCAGCAGCGGGCCGCTCTTCGCGTCGAAGCGCAGGAACGCGAAGACGTTGTCCTCGGCGGCGTCGCCCAGCACCCAGGCGAAACCGTCGGGGACGGTGTCCAGCTCCCACAGCGCGGGCGTGCCGGCGTACACCTGGTTGAGGTCGCGGACCAGGTCACGTACGCCCCGGTGGTCCGGCTCCGCCGAGTACGACGGGTCGAGCAGCCACCAGTCGGGTCCGTGCCCCTCCGACCACTCCGCTCCCTGGGCGAACTCCTGCCCCATGAAAAGGAGCTGCTTGCCGGGGTGCGCCCACATGTAGCCGAGGTACGCGCGGTGGTTGGCACGCTGCTGCCACCAGTCGCCCGGCATCTTGCTGACCAGGGCCTGCTTGCCGTGCACCACCTCGTCGTGGGAGATCGGCAGGACGTAGTTCTCGCTGTACGCGTACACCATCGAGAACGTCATCTCGTTGTGGTGGTACTTGCGGTGCACCGGCTCCTTGCTGACGTACACCAGCGAGTCGTGCATCCACCCCATGTTCCACTTGAGGCCGAAGCCGAGGCCGCCGCTGTCCGTGGGGCGGGTGACGCCGTCCCATGCGGTGGACTCCTCGGCGATCGTCACGACGCCCGGGTTGCGGCGGTAGACGGTCGCGTTCATCTCCTGGAGGAAGGCGACGGCGTCCGGGTTGTCACGGCCGCCGAACTCGTTGGGCGCCCACTGGCCCTCCTCGCGCGAGTAGTCGAGGTAGAGCATCGAGGCGACCGCGTCGACGCGCAGGCCGTCGATGTGGAACTCCTCGCACCAGTACGTGGCGTTGGCGACCAGGAAGTTGCGCACCTCGGGACGCCCGTAGTCGAATTCGAGCGTGCCCCAGTCGGGGTGTTCCGAGCGCCGCCAGTCCTCGTGCTCATAGAGGTTCGGGCCGTCGAACCGGGCCAGCGCCCAGTCGTCCTTCGGGAAGTGCGCCGGCACCCAGTCCATGATGACGCCGATGCCCGCCCGGTGCAGCGACTCGACCAGGTACCGGAAGTCGTCCGGCGTACCCATGCGGGCCGTCGGCGCGTACAGGCCGGTGACCTGGTAGCCCCACGAGCCGCCGAAGGGGTGCTCGGCGACCGGCATCAGCTCCACGTGGGTGAAGCCGAGGTCGGCGACGTACGCCGGAAGCTGCTCCGCCAGCTCGCGGTACGACAGCCCCGGCCGCCAGGACGCGAGGTGCACCTCGTAGACCGAGAACGGCGCCTGGTGCACGGGCCGGTCGGCGCGGTGCTCCATCCACTCCTGGTCGCGCCACTCGTGGTGCGAGGCCGTCACGATCGACGCGTTGGCGGGCGGGCACTCGGTGCGCCGGGCCATCGGGTCGGCGCGCATCGTGTGGCTGCCGTCGGGGCGCATGATCTCGAACTTGTACAGCGTTCCCTCGCCGACGCCGGGAACGAACAGCTCCCAGACACCGGACGAGCCGAGGGAACGCATCGGGAACCCCGTCCCGTTCCAGTAGTTGAAGTCGCCCGCGACGCGTACGCCGCGCGCGTTCGGCGCCCAGACGGTGAAGCGGGTGCCGCTCACGCCCTGGTGCGTCATCGGCTGCGCGCCGAGCGCCCGCCACAGTTCCTCGTGGCGGCCCTCGCCGATCAGGTACAGGTCGAGTTCGCCGAGGGCGGGCAGGAAGCGGTACGGGTCCTGCACCTCCAGCTCGTTGTCGGCGTAGCTGACGAGCAGGCTGTACTCCGGCGGCACCGCGTCCAGCGGCAGTACGCCGGAGAACAGCCCGTCGCCGTCGTCGTGCAGAGCGGTGCGGTGGCCGCCGGTCAGCACGGTGACGCCCCGGGCGAAGGGCCGCAGGGCGCGGAGGACGACCCCGGCCCCGTCGTCGGCCGGGTGGGCGCCGAGGAGCCCGTGCGGGTCGTGGTGGCCGCCGGCCAGCAGCCGGTCCCGGTCGCTGCCGCGCAGGGCCGGGCCGTGCGGCTCCGGCTCCGGTTCCCCGCCGGGGAGTGCGGGGGCGGCGGGCCCGGTGTCCTGGCCGGCCTTCGGCGCGGAGCCGGGAGGCCGGTCCGCGGGAGTGGTGGTCCGTCGCGACTTGGTGGCCTTGGCCGGCCTGGACGCCTTGGAGACGGCGGCCAGGGGTCCGCCGGACTCCGCGTCCTGCGCGGCCCCGGCGGCGGAGTCGGGAGCGGCGGCGGGCTGCGCGGCCTTGGCGGTCCTGGCCGCCCCGGCCTGCTTCGCGGCCCGGGCGGGCTTGCGCGGCGGCGGGGTCTCTGCGGCGGCCAGGGGCTGCGGAGCGTCCTGCGCCGCCTGCGCCGGCTCGACGGCCTCGGCCTGCTTCGGCGCCCGGGCGGACTTGGCCCGCTTGCGCGGCGGTACGGGCGGCGCGGACTCGGGCGGCGTGGGCACGTTCGGGGATTCGGCGGACTTGCGGGACGGTGGACGGGGGGTCACGGGTGCGGCCTCCTCGGGAGGATCCGGTCGGGTGGGGTGGACGGGGGGAGATGGGCTGGGCGTGGCGCGGGGGCGTGCGGGCCCGGTGGTCCGGCCCCGCGCCGCGGCCGCGGACGACGGCGCGCCGGCCCGTGCGCGGTCATGGCGTCGGCCCCGGGGTGTGGCCGGTGTCCGGGGGCGGGTCGGGGGCGCGGTGGCCGGTGGTGTCCGAGGACGGAGCGGGATGGCTGTGCGGGGGCGTCCCCGGGGGCCGGGTGGGGGCGCTGTGCCGCGCCGGGCCCGGGTGCGGTCCGGGGGAGCGGTGGGCCGGGATTCCGCCGCCGGGCCGCGCCGAGGCCAGGCGGTGGATGGCCGCCAGGGGGACCGGCAGCCAGTCCGGGCGGTGGCGGGCCTCGTAGAGGACCTCGTACACCGCCTTGTCCGTCTCGTACGCCCGCAGCAGCTCCGGTTCGTCCCGGGGATCGGTCCCCGACGCCTTCGCGTACCCGTCGCAGAACGCCTCCCGGCACCGCGTCGCCCACTCCGGTTCCCAGGGCTGGTGCGAGCGGGCCGCGTAGTCGAAGGACCGCAGCATGCCCGCCACATCGCGTACGACCGGCTGCGGGCGCCGTCGTTCGGCGAGCGGGCGCGACGGCTCGCCCTCGAAGTCGATGACCGACCACTCGCCGCCCGGCGCGCGGAGCGCCTGACCGAGGTGCAGGTCGCCGTGGACCCGCTGGGCGGGCCAGGCCCGTCCGGCCCGCCCCCGCGCCGCGAAGGCGTCGAACGCGGTGCGCAGCGCCGGGACGTACGGAACCAGCGCCGGCACCGCCTGCGCCGCCGCGTCGAGGCGTTCGGTCATCGCCGCGGCCAGCGCCTCCGTCTGCTGCCTGCGCAGCGTCACCGTCGGCAGGGCGACGGCGAGGGCGGTGTGCACCTCGGCGGTGGCCCGCCCCAGCGCCCGCGCGTCGGCGGTGAAGTCGTGGCCGGCGGCCAGGGCCCGCAGCGCGCGTTGCCAGCCGTCCTCGGAGCCGCGCAGGAAGGGCTGGAGCACCCCGAGGGTGTACGGCTCGTCAGGATCGTCGCCGTTGTCGGCCTCGTACCAGGCGACCGGCGCCGGCACCCGCTCACAGCCCTTGCGGGCGAGGGCTAGCGGCAGCTCCAGGTCGGGGTTGGAGCCGGGGCTGACCCGGCGGAAGACCTTGAGGATGAACGAATCTCCATAGA
Organism: Streptomyces chryseus; assembly: GCF_014650755.1. Classification (GTDB taxonomy): domain Bacteria; phylum Actinomycetota; class Actinomycetes; order Streptomycetales; family Streptomycetaceae; genus Streptomyces; species Streptomyces chryseus. The sequence continues at coordinate 30,703 of NZ_BMVO01000003.1, forward strand.
CGAGGGACGAGTTGGACTGCTCGGCCCCGAGCGGCCTCGGTGTGAGGCCGGGCGGGATCACGGCCGACGGGTCGCGCTCGAAGCGCAGCGCGCCCGGCGAGCCGGTGGTGCGCAGCCGTTCCAGGAGCAGGGCGGCCAGCCGCGGGTCCAGCAGCGCTTCGTACACGGTGAGACCGGCCAGCGGTCCCTCCTGGACGTGCCCGATCAGGGCCTGCGCGAGCCGTGGCGGCAGCGCGGACCGTACACCGAGCAGCAGTTGGTAGCAGTCGGCGACCGGCGGCGCCGACGGGCCGTGGGCGGGCCCGGCGGGCTGCTGGACGCCGACCAGCAGGTGCAGCAGACCGGGCGCGCCCGTATCGCCAGGGGAGCCGCCCCGGGCCGGCAGCAACTCGGTGGCGGCGACGAGAGAGAACCCGGTGACCGGGCGTCCCTTGCCGGCGAACCACCGCTGCCTGGGCAGCCATTCGTGGAGCAGGGGCGCCAGTGAGGGGAGCAGCGCCGGGTGTGGAGCCGGCCCAGTGGCGCGGCGGGCGGCCGTACTCCGGGTGGATGCAGCCTCCGACATGGCATCGCGTCCTTTCCCCGGGCACACCACAGGATGCGCAGAGTGTCCCGGATTGCGACCGTAGCTGTCCGGGCGGTGCGTGGGGTTCTCCCCGCAGTCGAAACGCGGGGAGTGTCGGGTCGGGGATCGTCCGTACGGACCCGATATGACGGGATGAGTGCCCACGGCGGGGCGGGGGAAACCGCCCTGCCGCAGAAGGCACTTCAGGCGCGCTTGACCGGAGGCGGCGTGGCGTCCTTGCGCAGCCGGAACCAGTAGAAGCCGTGACCTGCGAGGGTCAGCAGATACGGCCATTCGCCGATGGCGGGGAAACGCACCCCGCCGATGAGTTCGACCGGGTGGCGGCCGTTGAAGGTCTGGAGATCCAGTTCCGTCGGCTGCGGGAAGCGCGAGAAGTTGTGGACGCACAGCACCAGGTCGTCCTTGTACTCGCGCAGGAACGCGATCACCGCGGGGTTGGTCGACGGCAGCTCGGTGTACGAGCCGAGTCCGAAGGCCGGGTTCTGCTTGCGGATCTCGATCATCCGCCGGGTCCAGTGCAGCAGCGAGGAGGGCGAGGTCATCGCCGCTTCGACGTTGGTGACCTGGTACCCGTAGACCGGGTCCATGATCGTGGGGAGGTAGAGGCGTCCCGGGTCGCAGGACGAGAAGCCGGCGTTGCGGTCCGGCGTCCACTGCATGGGGGTGCGCACGGCGTCCCGGTCGCCGAGCCAGATGTTGTCGCCCATCCCGATCTCGTCGCCGTAGTACAGGATCGGTGATCCCGGCAGCGACAGCAGCAGAGCCGTGAACAGCTCGATCTGGTTGCGGTCGTTGTCGAGGAGCGGGGCGAGCCGCCGCCGGATGCCGATGTTGGCGCGCATCCGCGGGTCCTTGGCGTACTCCGCGTACATGTAGTCGCGCTCTTCGTCCGTGACCATTTCGAGGGTCAGCTCGTCGTGGTTGCGCAGGAAGATGCCCCACTGGCAGTTGGACGGGATGGCCGGGGTCTTGGCCAGGACTTCCGACACCGGGTAGCGGGATTCACGGCGTACGGCCATGAAGATGCGCGGCATGACCGGGAAGTGGAAGGCCATGTGGCACTCGTCGCCGCCCTTCTTGAAGTCGCCGAAGTAGTCGACGACGTCTTCCGGCCACTGGTTGGCCTCGGCGAGGATCACGGTGTCCGGGTAGGACGCGTCGATCTCCTTGCGCACCCGCTTGAGGAAGTCGTGGGTGCGCGGGAGGTTCTCGCAGTTCGTTCCCTCCTCCTGGTAGAGGTAGGGAACGGCGTCGAGGCGGAAGCCGTCGATGCCCAGGTCCAGCCAGAAGCGCAGGGCGGAGATCATCTCCTCCTGCACGGCCGGGTTCTCGTAGTTGAGGTCCGGCTGGTGGGAGAAGAAGCGGTGCCAGAAGTACTGCTTGCGGATCGGGTCGAAGGTCCAGTTGGACGTCTCGGTGTCCACGAAGATGATCCGGGCGTCCTGGAACTGTTTGTCGTCGTCGGCCCAGACGTAGTAGTCGCCGTACGGCCCCTCGGGATCGGAGCGCGACTCCTGGAACCACGGATGCTGGTCGCTGGTGTGGTTCATGACAAAGTCGATGATGACGCGCATGCCGCGTTGGTGTGCGGCGTCCACGAACTCCACGAAGTCGGCGAGGTCACCGAACTCGGGGAGGACGGACGTGTAGTCGGAGACGTCGTAACCACCGTCGCGCAGCGGTGATTTGAAGAACGGCGGCAGCCAGAGGCAGTCGACGCCGAGCCACTGGAGGTAGTCCAGTTTGGCGGTGATGCCCTTGAGGTCGCCTACACCGTCTCCGTTGCTGTCCTGGAAGGAGCGGACGAGCACCTCGTAGAACACCGCTCGCTTGAACCACTCGGGGTCGCGGTCCTTGGCGGGCGTGTCCTCGAAGGTGTCGTGGACGGGCTCATTGACGATCATGATGTGGGTGACCCTCCGATCGGCGGGGACGGTCGCAGGACGACGATGTGCGCGGGCGTACGGCCCGGCTCGAGGCGCACATAGTTGGTCCTGCCCCAGTGGTAGGTCTCACCGGTGAGCTCGTCGCGCACCGGGACGGAATCGGACCATTCGAGGCCGAGTTCCGGCATGTCCAACGAGACCGTGGCCTCCTGGGTGTGGTGCGGGTCGAGGTTGACGACCACCACTACGATGTTCGAACCGGAGCGCTTCGAGTACGCGATGACCGCGTCGTTGTCGGCGTGGTGGAAGTGCAGGTCGCGCAGCTGCTGGAGCGCCGGGTGCCGGCGGCGCACCCGGTTGAGCGTGGTGATCAGCGGGGCGATGGTGCGGCCCTCGCGCTCCGCCGACTCCCAGTCGCGCGGGCGCAGTTGGTACTTCTCCGAGTCGAGGTACTCCTCGCTGCCCGGCTTGGCGGGGGCGTTCTCGCACAGCTCGTAGCCCGCGTACACGCCCCACGAGGGCGCCAGGGTCGCGGCGAGCACCGCCCGCACCTCGAAGGCGGGACGGCCGCCCTGCTGGAGGTAGGCGTGCAGGATGTCCGGGGTGTTCACGAAGAAATTGGGACGCATGTACGAGGCGGCGTCGCCGGTGAGCTCCGTGAGGTACTCGGTCAGCTCCTGCTTGGTGTTGCGCCAGGTGAAGTACGTGTACGACTGCTGGAAGCCGATCGCGCCGAGCGTGTGCATCATCGCCGGGCGGGTGAACGCCTCGGCGAGGAAGATCACGTCGGGGTCGGTGCTGTTGATCTCCGCGATGACCTTCTCCCAGAAGACCACCGGCTTGGTGTGCGGATTGTCGACGCGGAAGATCCGTACGCCGTGGCTCATCCACAGCCGCAGCACCCGCAGCGTCTCGCTGACCAGCCCCGGCATGTCGGCGTCGAACGCGACCGGGTAGATGTCCTGGTACTTCTTCGGCGGGTTCTCGGCGTACGCGATCGAGCCGTCGGCGCGGTGGTGGAACCACTCCGGGTGCTCCTTGACCCAGGGGTGGTCCGGCGAGCACTGCAGCGCGAAGTCCAGCGCGATCTCCATGCGCAGGTCCCTTGCGCGCGCGACGAAGGCGTCGAAGTCCGCGAAGGTGCCGAGGTCGGGATGGATCGCGTCGTGGCCGCCGGCCGGCGAGCCGATCGCCCACGGCACGCCGACGTCCTTGGCGGTCGCCGACAGGGTGTTGTTGGGGCCCTTGCGGTGCGTGGTGCCGATCGGGTGGATCGGCGGCAGGTAGACCACGTCGAAGCCCATCGCGGCCACGGCGGGCAGCCGCTCGGCGGCCGTCTTGAACGTCCCGCTCTTCACCCGCCCCCGCTTGTCGGTACGGGCGCCCTCCGAGCGCGGGAAGAACTCGTACCAGGACCCGAACAGCGCGCGCTCGCGCTCGACGCGCAGCGGCATCTCGGGCGAGGACGTCACCAGCTCGCGCAGCGGGTGGCGGCCGAGCGCGGCGTCCGCCTCCGCCTCCAGCGCGGCGGCGAGCCGCTCGGCCGGCGGCCTCGCGGTGTCGCGCAGGGCGTCGACGGCGGCCAGCACGGCTTCCCGGCCGTCCTTCTTCGGCACCCCGGACGCGGCCCGCTCGTACAGCTCCGCGCCCTCCGCGAGCACGAGCTCGGTGTCCTGGTCCGCCGCGATCTTGATGCGCGCGGTGTGGCGCCAGGTCGCCACGGGGTCGGACCAGGCCTCGACGGCGTACGTCCACTGCCCCTCGGCGGTGGGCGTCACACGCGCACCCCACCGGTCGGTGCCCGGCGCGAGTTCGCGCATCGGGGTCCAGGGGCCTTCCCGGCCCGCCGGGTCACGCAGGACGACATTGGCGGCGACGGCGTCGTGGCCCTCGCGGAAGACGGTGGCGGTGACTTCGAACGTCTCACCGGCCACCGCCTTCGCCGGCCTTCTGCCGCAGTCGACGGAAGGACGTACGTCCAGGACAGGAATGCGACCGATCATGGGCTCACCTGGGGGCTGTGCGGCCGCGGACGAGCGCGGCTCGCGTTCGGGGGCTTTCTTGGGGTCTGTCCTTTTTATCTGCTCCGTTGGCGACTGGCGGGGTGCGGGCATCACCGCTCCTGTCCACGTTCACTCGGGTGGACCGACTTGGGCCGACTTGGGGCACACGGGCATGCGTACCGGAGGAGCCTTCCCTCGTACTCCGGGTGCGCAATCCGGCGCTTTGTTAACTACCGCCGCGTAAACGGTCCGAAAAGAAACGGCCCCGCCTTTCGGGCGGGGCCGTTCCGTCTCGCGGTGTCCGTCAGATGTGCTTCGCGGTCAGTTGTTCACCTGGAGCAGGAGGTTCGGCGAGCCGATGCCCCCGCCCTTGACCTTGCCCTTGACCGCCTTGGCGGTCAGGGCGGCGCTGACCTGCGCCGGGGTGGCCGACGTGTGGCCGGCCAGGTAGAGCGCCGCCGCGCCGGCCGTGTGCGGGGCCGCCATCGACGTACCGGAGATCGTCTGCGTCGCCGTGTCACCCGTGTTCCAGGCGGACGTGATGGACGCGCCGGGGGCGAAGACGTCCAAGCCCGGGCCCCAGTTGGAGAAGCTCGCGCGCGCGTCCTCGACATCGGTCGCGCCGACCGTGACCGCTTCCGCGACACGGGCCGGCGAGTACAGCTTCGCCGGCAGCCCGTCGTTGCCCGCCGCGACCGTGTAGGTGACGCCGGACGCGATCGAGTTGCGTACGGCGGCGTCCAGCTGGGCGTTGGCCCAGCCGCCGAGGCTCATGTTCGCCACGGCCGGCTTCATGGCGTGCTTGGTCACCCAGTCGATGCCCGCGATCACCTGGGACGTCGTACCGCCGCCCTCGCTGTCGAGCACCCGTACGCCGACGACCTTGGCCTTCTTCGCGACGCCGTACTTGGCGCCGGCCACGGTTGCGGCCACGTGCGTGCCGTGGCCGTTGCCGTCCTGGGCGTTCGCGTCGTTCTGGACGAAGTCCCAGCCGCTGCTCGCCCGGCCGCCGAAGTCCTGGTGGGACGTGCGGATGCCGGTGTCGATGACGTACACCCGCACGCCCGTGCCGCCGCTGTCCGGGGACGAGTACGACTTGTCCAGGGGCAGGGCGGGCTGGTCGATCCGGTCCAGGCCCCAGACCGGGTTCGTCTGGGTCTGGTCCAGCCACACCTTGGTGTCCTGGACCACGGCCGCGACGTTCGGGTCGGCCGCGAGGCGCTTGGCCTCCGCCTCGTCCGCCTTCACCGCGTAACCGTTGAGCGCGGTGCTGTACGTGTGCTTGATCGTCGCTCCGTACTGGCGCGCCAGCTTGCTGCCGGCCGCCGAGGGAGCCTTGATTCCCCCCGATCCCGTTTTGAGCGTGACGATGTAACTGCCGCCGACCGAGCCGGGTGAACCGGCTCCCAGTATTCGCCCCTCGGCCGGGGCGGCCTGCGCGGGAAGCGTGACGGCCGAAAGCACCGCTGCCGTGGTGACAGCGGTGACGGCCCCCGCGAGGCGCAGGCGTGAAATGCGTGTTGGTGCCATGTGCTGGGTCCCCTCCTCAACTGGGCGCACTGTATGCGGAGCCGGTCCGGCCCTGGCCGCCGGTCCCCCGTAGCGCTGCCGCAGACGCCTGCGGGCAGCCTCTCGTGCGCTGTGAGGCACTACAAGACCCCACGGGCGACGGGAATGGGCCGCCCGCCCGGTGAGGGCATTGAGGAGGTGATTACCCAGGTCGTTCGCAGATCGTCCAGATCTAGGAGGCCGCGGCCGTGTCGTCCGACCAGATCTGCCACGGCTGCCTGGCCACCCACTCGTCCACCGGCGCCGGCCGCACGGACAGCGCCTCGGTGGATCCGCCGTCGTCGGCCGCCATCAGGTCGGGGCCCGCGCCGCTCGCCATGTAGTGGTAGATCCCCGCCACCCCGGCCGCCGCCTCCGGGCCGACGGCCCGCGCGAGACCCTCCTCGAAGACGTGCGGCGCCAGCGGCACGTAGCGCACGTCCCGGCCCAGGCCCCGCGCGAACGCCTCCGCCAGCTCGTCGCCGGCCAGGCTCCGCGCGCCGCCGATGTCCAGGGTGCGCCCGGCGACGCCGTCCACGGTCAGCGCCGCGTACACGGCCTCGGCGAGGTCCCGGTGGGAGATCCAGGCCACCGGGGTGTCGGCGGGCAGCGGGTAGGCCAGTACGCCGTCCTTCGCCAGTGCCGGGCCGTTCCACGGGCTGAAGAGGTTGTCGAGGTAGACCGGCGGCCGCAGCACGACCAACTCCACCCCGCTTCCGCGCAGGCTCTCCCGCAGCACCGTCTCCGCGAGCCGGCGGGTCTCGAAGGCCGCCACATGAGTGGAGGACTCCGGGACGCGGGTGTTGGAGTTGTACACGAGTCTGCGCACGCCGGTCTCACGGGCGGCGTGCGCGATGTTGCGCGCGTACGTGCCGACCGTCTCGGCGTCGTACACCAGCGGCATCACGACCGAGGCGTGCGTGGCGCGCTCGAAGAGGTGGCGTACGTCGTCGGCGTTCGCGAGGTCGCCGGAGACGAAGGCGGTTCCCGCGACCTGGGGGCGCTCGCTGTCGGGCTTGCGGGTCAGGGTGCGGATGCGGTGGTTGCGCTCGGCCAGCAGACGGGCCGTGGCGCCCCCCTGGAAGCCGGTCGCCCCCACGACCGCCACGCGCATCGGAATCTGATCGGACATGGGTGTGTAGAGCCCTTCGATAGGGTGAGGCTGTCGCCGGGAACGGCCTCTCCAGGCTGGCGGCGGGGGCTTCGGCCGATCAATTAACAAACCGGGGCGAGGGTTGAGGGATCGTCCAATGGACGCGATGGAACGAGAAGCCGACGAGGGCGACGACCTGCTCAGCGAACTGCTGAAGCCCCTGCGTCTGACCGGCGTCTTCGACAGCCGCTGGCACGTGAACGCCCCCTGGGCCATCGAGGGCGACGCCGAGCAGAGCTGCGCCGTACTCCACTACATCGTCGAGGGCGGATGCTGGATCAGCGGTGAGGGCCAGACCCCGCTCGAACTGAACGCGGGCGACCTCGCCGTCTTCCCGACCGGGATCGCGCACCGGCTCTCCGACCGGCCGGACCGGCAGGGGGTGCCGCTGCGCGCCGTGCTGCCCGAGCGCCAGCCGGGCACGTCGGGCGAGATCAGGATCGAGGGGAAGGGGCCGGAGAGCCGGTTGCTGTGCGCCGGGCTGCACTACGACGCGAGCGCCGCCACGGGCCTCTACAAGGCGCTGCCGTGGGCCCTGGTCCTCGACGGGCCGCAGGTCGCCGCCGAGCCGCTGCTGCGCGACACGCTGCGGCTGCTCGCGGCGCCGGACCGGCCGGTGGGGCCCGGCGACCGGCTCATCACGCTGCGCGCGTTCGAGATGGCGCTGGTGCTCGCGCTGCGGCCGCTGCTGCGGGAACTGGCCCACAACCCGGCGGCGCTGCCGGTGCTGCGGCACCCCGGGATCAGCCGCGCCATGGTGATCATCGCGACCCGGTTCGCGGAGCCGTGGACCATCGAGTCGCTCGCCCGCGAGGTCGGGATGTCCCGGTCGGCGTTCACCGCCGCCTTCCGCAGCCTCGTCGGGGACGCGCCGGCGCGCCATCTGACGGGGCGGCGGATGCAGGAGGCGGCGCGGCTGCTGGGGGAGACGACGGTGGCGCAGTCGGCGGTGCCCCAGCGGGTCGGCTACCAGAGCTCGGTGGGCTTCCATCTCGCGTTCCGCAAGTGGTTCGGCACGACGCCGGGCGAGTACCGGACGGCGGCCGGCGTGGCGTAGGGCCGGGCGGGTGCGCGGACCGGCGGGGCTGGAGCGGTTCTCCGGCCCCGCCGGCGTGTGGGGCGACGGCCCGGCAGACAGCCGTGGGGCCCGCCGGGGGCGGATTTCGGTCCCGACTGGCCGGTTCATAAGGACCGGTGGACGGGTGTTCATTGCCCGGACAGGCGCGGACAGACAGGCTCGGCAGCGGCAGTGCCGTTCCGTATGAGGAGAAATGGTGACGAGGTCCGGTCAGGATTATCTGGAATCGCTGCGAGACGGCCGAGAGGTGTGGCTGGACGGCGAGCGCGTCAAGGACGTCACCCGGCACCCCGCCTTCCGCAACACCGCGGGCTCCGTCGCCCGCCTCTTCGACCTCGCGCACGACTCCGCGCACACACCCGTCCTCACCTCGGACGGCGTCCACCGCGCGTACACGATCCCGCGGTCCTACGAGGACCTGGTCGCCCGCCGCCGGGCCTACAAGGTGTGGGCGGAGGCGAGCTTCGGCTTCCTCGGCCGTACGCCCGACTACATGGCCGGCGGCGCCGCCGGGTTCGCCGCGCTCCCGCAGGTCTTCACCACGGAGTCGTTCGACGGAGCCCCCAACGCCCTTGCCTACCACCGGCGGCTCGCCGAGGGCGACCTCTACCCGACGTTCACCATCACCAACCCGCAGATCGACCGGACCCGCTCCGCCTCCGAGCAGGAGGAGGACGACCTGGTGGTCCGCGTCGTCGCCGAGCGGGACGGCGGGATCGTCGTACGCGGCGCCAAGATGATCGGCACCGGCGCCGTCTTCGGCAACGAGGTCATCGTCGGGACGATCGAGCCGCTCGCCCCCAAGGACGTCGAGCACGCGGTGTGCTTCTCCGTGCCGATCGACACCCCGGGCCTGAAGTTCCTGTCCCGCACGTCGTACGAGGCGCAGGCGCGCAGCGTCTTCGACAACCCGCTCTCCTCCCGCTTCGACGAGAACGACGCGCTCCTGGTCTGCGAGGACGTCTTCGTACCGTGGGAGAACGTCCTGGCCTACCGCAACGTCGACGCGAGCTTCTCGATGTGGTGGCGGACCCCGGCGTACGTGAACTTCGTGCACCAGGCCGCCACGCGCTTCTGGACCAAACTGGAGTTCCTCACCGGCCTCGCCATCCTCATCACGAAGGCCAACAACACCTACGAGCTGCCCCCCGTCACCCAGGCCATCGGCCGGCTGATGGGCAAGGTGGCCCAGGCGAAGGCGTTCGTGCTGGCCGCCGAGGCGTCGTACGAGAACGTCGAGGGCGGGCAGGGCGTGCGGCCCGGCAAGGAGATCTCGTACGCGCAGCGCATCATGGCCGGTGAGCTCTACCCGCAGGCCGTGCAGGAGATCAAGATGCTCGCGGGCGGCGGCGTCATCCAGCTGCCGGCGTCCGGCGAGGACCTGCTGCACCCGGAACTCGGGCCGCTGGTGAAGAAGTACATCCGCTCGCCCGGGCACCCCGCCGAGGACCGGATCAAGCTGCTCAAGCTGGCCTGGGACGCGCTCGGTTCGGAGTTCGCCGGACGGCACGAGCAGTACGAGCGCTTCTACCACGGCGCCCCGCACATCTATCTCGTGCAGCAGGTCTGGGAGGGCGACACCGGCGCGTGCGAATCGCTCGCGCAGGCCTGCCTCGACGGGTACACCCTGAAGGCGGGCGGCGGGGAGCGCCCGGCGCTGTGAAGGGCTCTGCCAAGGCGGCCCTCGCGCTGCTCGCCTCCACCCAGCTGCTGCTCATCATGGACACCGCGATCGTCAACGTCGCTCTGCCCTCGATCGGCGAGGACCTCGGCTCGGGCTCGGCGGGTCTGTCGTGGGTGGCCAACGCCTACCTCATCACCTTCGGCGGGCTGCTGCTGCTCGGCGGGCGCGCCGCCGACCTCCTGGGCCACCGGCGGCTGTTCGTCGCCGGACTCGTCCTGCTGGCGGCCGCCTCCGCCGCCGGCGGGCTCGCGCACACCTCCGGCGCGCTCGTGGCCGCCCGCGCCGTCCAGGGCGTGGGGGCCGCGCTGGCCGCGGCGGCGGCGTTCGCCCTGCTGCTGATCCTGTTCCCGCACGGGCCCGCCCGGCACAAGGCGCTCGGCGCGTTCGCGGCGATGGGCGGGCTCGGCGGTGTCCTGGGGACCGTCCTCGGCGGGGTCCTCACCGACCTGCTCGGCTGGCGCTCGACCTTCTGGCTCAACGTGCTGGTCGGGCTGGTCCTCGGCGTACTCGCGCTGCGCCTCCTCGACGGCGGTACGCGCTCCGCCGAGCGCGGCTTCGACGTCGGCGGCGCGCTCGCCGTCACCGGGGGGCTCGGCCTGATCGCGTACGCCCTCGTCGGCGCGGGCGAGGCTGGCCGGCCCGGCGGGCGGACGCTGGCCGCCGGCGGCGCCGGGGTGCTGCTGCTCGTCGTCTTCGCCGTACTGGAGGCAAGGGTCGCGCGCCCGCTGGTACCGCCGGCCGTGCTGCGGCGGCCCGCCCTGCGGCTCGCCAACGCACTGAGCGCGCTCGGCCAGACGGCGCTCTTCCCGATGTTCTTCCTCGTCAGCCTCTACCTCCAGAGCGTGCTCGGTCACTCGCCGCTCTTCGGCGGCCTCGGGCTGCTCCCGCTGTCGGTCGTCGTCGTGCTCACCGCGCCGCAGAGCGGGCGCCTCATCGCCCGCCTCGGACTGCGCTCCACCATGACGCTCGGCTTCGGACTGCTCTTCGTCGGTACGGCCTGGCTGGGCCTCGCGCTCGCCGCCGAAGGCACCTTCTTCTCCACCGTCCTCGCCCCGAGCCTGGTGCTCGGCGTCGCGCTGCCGCTGGTCATGGTCACCACCAATGTGGCCGCGACGGCCGAGGCGTCGCCCGAGGAGACGGGACTCGCCTCCGGACTGGTCAACACCAGCCAGCAGTTCGGCTCGGTGCTCGGTCTCGCGGTCCTCGTCACCGTCGCCACCACCGTCACGGACGCGTCCGCCGGCGCCGCGGCCGAGACGGCGGGCTTCCGGGCCGCGCTGCTCGTCGGCGCCGCCCTCGCCGGCCTCGCCGCGCTGCTCTCCACCCGGTTGCGCCTCCCCGCACCGGCCGAACTCCCGGCACCTCGGGAGCGGGCGGGGGACGCCTTGAAGTAGAGGCCGCGGCGGGCGGTGTCGAGGGGCGCCGCCCGCCCGTGCGCGGGACTCGCCCGCGCTCCGGCGCGCGTCAGGGCGCACTGTACGGCACGGGCCGAACCGCCCGGCGTACGGCGCTCGCGACGGCCGGACACCACGCGAACGGCCGGCCACGAGCCGCCCGCCGCGACTGATACGGGGCCGCCACCACGGACCGCACCACCGCACTGCGCAAGCCTCCGCCGCGCCCACGCCGCGTCGGACCCACGCCGTCGGCCGCACCGCATGGCATCCACCGCATCCCACCGCCCGAGGGGGCCCTTCCATGATCACGCACGTCACGTACCTGCGGGACGCCGCCGACTTCGTCGCGCCCGGTCTCGACGCGCGCAACGAGCCGCGCTACCGGATATCCGAGATACGCCGGGCCGACCCGCTGGCCGCCGACCCGCTGCTCGCCGTACTGCCCGCGATGAACCGCGACGCCGACGTGCCGGCGCTCACCGTCGCCCTGCGCACCCTGCTGCCGCTGCCCGCCGTCGTGGCCCGGTGGAACGTCGTCGAGGCGCTCGCCGCCATGCGCGACCTCGGCATGTTCCTCGGTTCGCTCAAACGGCACGGCACCGAGCCGCTGACCGTCGTCCCCGAGGCCGGGCCGGTCCTGGAGGCGCTGGGGCGGCGTACCGACATGGTGCCGCGCGACACCGTGCACCACTACACGACGTGGAACCCGATCGGCGCGCGCCAGCGCATGTTCACGGGGGAGGAGATGGAGGGCAACCTCCAGGACGCCGTCCGTATGGTCTTCCCCAGCCTCGCCGCCTCGCTCGACACCTGCGCCGCGCTGGCCCGCCTCGAACCGCACGATCCGGGCTTCGCCGTCGCACTCGACCGCACGGCGCAGCACGTCCAGTCGATGGTCGACTCCATCGACTTCACCGTCGCCAACGTCTCCCCGGTCTTCTTCGCCCAGGTCCTGCGCCCGTACTTCGAGGAGGTGGACGTGGCGGGCCACGCCTTCCTCGGACCCGCCGCGGCCCAGGTCCCGCTGTGGCTGGTCGACCTGACGCTGTGGCAGTGCGACCACAACAGCCCGGAGTACGACGCTTTCCTCGCCGAGTCGGTGCGGTACTCGCTGCCCTCCTGGCGCGACTTCCACGCCGCGCACCGCGTCGGCACCTCCGCCGTCTCCCGGCTGGCCGCCGCGACCGACTGGGCGGCCGCCGACCGGCTGTCCCCGCAGCTCGCCGCCTCCGCCGTCTCCCTGGCCCGTGTCCTGCGCATCCTCAAGACCTTCCGGGCGCGCCACATCGGCATCGCCCGCAAGGCGTACAGCGAGGATGTGCGGCTGTACGAGGTGGGCTCCGGCGGCGCGCCGATCGAGCTGCTGCGCTCGGTGCTCGACCTGACCCGGGACAACGAGACCCTCGTGCGCCGCGCCACCGCCCGCCCGCGCACCCCGGTCGCCTCCCACGCCTGAAGGGCCCCATCATGACCCACATCCTGATCGCGGGCGGCGGCATCGCCGGACTCACCGCCGCCCTGAGCCTGCACGCGGCCGGTTTCCGCCGGATCACCGTGGCCGAGGCCGCGCGCGAGATCCAGCCGGTCGGCGCCGGGCTGAACATCATGCCCAACGCCGTGCGCGAACTCGACGCGCTCGGGCTCCTCGGCGTGCTCGACCAGCAGGCCGTGCGCACCCGCGAGCTGCGCTACTACCACTGCTCCGGCGGCCTGATCTCCCGCGAGCCGCGCGGCCTCGGCGCCGGCTACCGCTGGCCGCAGCTCTCGGTCCACCGGGGCCACCTGCAGCTCGCCCTGGCCGCCGCGGTACGGGAGCGGCTGGGCCCGGACGCCGTCGTCGGCGGTGTGCGGGTGTCCCGGGTGACACCGCTGCCGAGCGGCCGGGCGCGCGTGAAGCTGGAGCACCGCGACGACACGACGCGCGGGTACGCCGCGCTGGAGCCCGACGTGCTGATCGGCGCCGACGGCATCCGCTCCACCGTCCGCACCGCCTTCCACCCGGGCAGCGGCGAGCCGCTGTGGAACGGCATGCTCGTGTGGCGCGGCACCTCGCGGATGCCCGCCGAACGGGCCGGCACGTTCATGTGCGTCGCGGGCTCCGACCGGCAGAAGGCCGTGATCTACCCGATGACCGAGCCGGACCCCCGGACCGGGGAGGTCCTGGTCAACTGGGCGCTCGCGATGCCCGCCGAGTCCGTCGACGACGCCGCGCGCGGCGACTGGAACCGGCCGGTCCCGGTCGGCAAGTTCCTGCGGCACTACGAGGGCTGGGAGTTCGACGGCGTCAGCGTCCCGGACGTACTGCGGGCCACCGAGCGCGCGTTCGAGTACCCGATGGTGGACATCGACCCGCTGGAGCGCTGGAGCCACGGCCGTACGACACTGATCGGCGACGCGGCCCACGCCATGTACCCGATCGGGTCGAACGGCGCGACCCAGTCGATCGTCGACGCCCGCGCCCTGGCCCACGCCATGGCCCGGCACGCCGACCCGGCCGAGGCCCTCGCGGCGTACGAGGCCGACCGCAGGCCCGCGATGACCGAACTCCAGCGGGCCAACCGGCGGCTGGGGCCCGAGGTCGTCATCAATCTGGCGCACGAGCGGGCGTCCGGCGGATTCACCGACATCGACGAGGTGATCCCGGCCGAGGAACGGGCGGCCGTCTTCGCCCGGTACGCGGCGACCGGCGCGTTCGACCCGGCCACCGTCAACCTCGGATCGCCGTACGACGTGGGGACGCACGCCCTGCGATGATCCCCAGCGCCCCCGTGCGCCGTGGTGGCGGAGAGCGGGGTGCCACTACCTTCGTGGGGGAAAGGCCGGACACACACCGCCGTGCGTCCGACCCGGTTCGTATGTCCCCTGCGAAGGTGGAACACGTGAAGGCCATTCGTCGATTCACCGTGCGCCCCGTTCTCCCCGATCCCCTACGACCGCTCAGCGACCTCGCCCGCAATCTGCGATGGTCCTGGCACACCGAGACCCGCGACCTGTTCGAGGCCGTGGACCCCGAAGGCTGGGCAGCCTCCGGGGGTGATCCCGTACGGCTGCTCGGCTCCGTACCCGCCGGGCGGCTCACCGAGCTCGCCCAGGACCGGCGGTTCCTGCGCCGGCTGACCGCCGCGGCGGACGACCTGGACGACTACCTGCGCGGCCGGCGGTGGTACCAGTCGCAGTCACCGAACCCGGAACTGCCCGCGGCCATCGCCTACTTCTCCCCCGAGTTCGGGGTCACAGCGGCTCTCCCGCAGTACTCGGGCGGCCTCGGCATCCTCGCCGGGGACCACCTGAAGGCCGCCAGTGACCTCGGCGTACCCCTCATCGGGGTAGGGCTCCTCTACCGGCACGGCTACTTCCGGCAGAGCCTGTCCAGGGAAGGCTGGCAGCAGGAGCACTATCCCCTCCTCGACCCCAACGAACTGCCCGTCTCCCTTCTCCGGGAGGCCGACGGCACCCCCAGCCAGGTCGCGCTGAGCCTGCCCGGCGGGCGGTCTCTGCGGGCCCACATCTGGCAGGCGCGCGTCGGACGCGTACCGCTGCTGATGCTCGACTCGGACGTCGAGGAGAACGCGGCGGGCGAGCGCGACGTCACCGACCGGCTGTACGGCGGGGGCAGCGAGCACCGGCTGCTCCAGGAGATGCTGCTCGGCATCGGCGGGGTGCGGGCCGTCCGCTCGTACTGCCGCCTCACCGGCCACCCCGCGCCCGAGGTGTTCCACACCAACGAGGGCCACGCCGGCTTCCTCGGCCTGGAGCGGATCCGGGAACTGGCCGGCGAAGGGGTGGAATTCGAACCCGCCCTCGAAGCGGTGCGCGCCGGCACCGTCTTCACCACGCACACGCCCGTACCGGCCGGCATCGACCGCTTCGACCGCGAGCTGGTCGCGCGCCACTTCGGCGAGTCCGGCGAGCTGCCGGGCGTCGACGTCGGGCGCATCCTCCAGCTCGGTATGGAGACGTACCCGGGCGGCGAGCCCAACCTGTTCAACATGGCCGTGATGGGCCTGCGCCTCGCCCAGCGGGCCAACGGCGTCTCCACGCTCCACGGCGCGGTCAGCCGCCGGATGTTCTCCGGCCTGTGGCCCGGATTCGACCCCATGGAGGTGCCGATCACCTCCGTCACCAACGGGGTGCACGCGCCGACCTGGGTCGCCCCCGAGGTCATGCGCCTGGGGGCGCGGCAGATCGGTGAGGGCCGCGCCGAGGACGCCCTGTCGGTCGGGTCCGGCGGCTCCGCCGACGGCGGACAGCGCTGGGACGCCGTCGCCGGCATCGCGGACACCGACATCTGGGACCTGCGGCGCACCCTGCGCGAACAGCTGGTCCAGGAGGTACGGGAGCGCCTGCGCGCCTCCTGGCGCCAGCGCGGGGCCGGGGACGCGGAACTCGGGTGGATCGACGGCGTGCTCGACCCGGACGTCCTGACGATCGGCTTCGCGCGGCGCGTCCCGTCGTACAAGCGCCTCACCCTGATGCTGCGCGACCGCGACCGGCTGATGGAGATGCTGCTCCACCCGGACAGGCCGGTGCAGATCGTCGTGGCGGGCAAGGCCCACCCGGCGGACGACGGCGGGAAGCGGCTGGTGCAGGAGCTGGTGCGGTTCGCGGACGACCCGCGGGTGCGCCACCGGATCGTCTTCCTGCCCGACTACGGCATGGGCATGGCGAAGAAGCTCTATCCGGGCTGCGACGTCTGGCTCAATAACCCGCTGCGCCCGCTGGAGGCGTGCGGAACGAGCGGCATGAAGGCCGCGCTCAACGGCTGCCTCAACCTGTCGGTTCTCGACGGCTGGTGGGACGAGTGGTTCGAGCCGGACTTCGGCTGGGCCATCCCGACCGCCGACGGTGCGGCGACCAGTGAGGACCGGCGCGACGAGCTGGAGGCCAACGCGCTGTACGAGCTCATCGAGCAGCGCGTCGCGCCCCGCTTCTACGACCGGGGCCGCGGCGGGCTGCCCGACCGGTGGATCGAGATGGTCCGTCAGACCCTGGTCAGGCTCGGCCCGAAGGTGCTCGCGGGACGCATGGTGCGGGAGTACGTCGAGAGGCTGTACGCCCCGGCCGCCGAGGCGCACCGCGCGATGGTCCCCGAGGCTGCCCGGGAACTGGCCCGGTGGAAGGCGCGAGTGCGCGCCGCCTGGCCGAAGGTCGCGGTGGACCACGTCGAGGCGCTGGCGGCGACCCCGGTCAACGGCACGGCGGAGCTGGGCTCGACGCTGAGCCTGCGGGTCCGGGTGGCGCTCGGCCCGCTGGGCCCCGACGACGTGGAGGTGCAGGCGGTCGCCGGCCGGGTCGACCCGGACGACGCGATCGGCGAGGCGCGGACCTTCCCGCTGAAACCGGCGGGTGGCCCGGACCTGGAGGGCCGCTGGATGTACGAGGGCCCGCTGGCCCTCGACCGCACGGGACCCTTCGGCTACACCGTCCGGATACTGCCGTCCCACCGCCTGCTGCCGCACAACGCGGACCTGGGCCTGGTGGCACTGCCGACGGAGGCGACGGGTGAGGGCGCGGGCGTGCTGATGCGCTGACGGCCCGTACCGGTCCATGGAACAGCCCTGCGGGAACGGTGGTCCGCTCCCGCAGGGCTGGTCTGCGTTCGAGGCGCCTTATGGGAAGGTCACCTTGAAGCTGTTGATGTAGCCGGTGTCCTGCGCGGCCACGTCCTGGACCTTGAGCTTCCAGACGCCGTTGGCCGTCTCGGACGACGCGTTGACCGTGTAGGACGCGACGACGTTGTCGGCCGAGTCCGAGCCGCTGGAGTTCTTCAGCCGGTACGCCGTACCGTCAGGGGCCAGCAGATCGACGACCAGGTCACCGCGCCAGGTGTGGACGATGTTCACGTCGACCTTGAGGTTGCTGGGCGCCGCACCCGTCTTGGTCGAGGTGACCGACGAGGTCACCGCCGCGCCGTTGTCCGGGATGGCGACATCGGTGGTGTTCTCGAACGACGTGCCGGTGCCCGGGTCGCCGCCGCCGGGACGCGTCCCGACGTTGACGCCGGCCCACGCGTCGGCGACGGCCTTGTACTCGGCGCTGGTGGTGCCGTACAGCTCACCGGCGACCGCGAGCGTGCCGGTGCGCGCACCCGCGTAGTTGGTCGAGGAGCTGAACTTGGTGGTGAGCGCCTTGAACCAGATCTGCGCGGCCTTCTCCCGGCCGATGCCGGTCACCGGCAGGCCGTCGGAGGTCGGCGAGTCGTAGCTGACGCCGTTGACGGTCTTGGCGCCGCTGCCCTCGGAGAGCAGGTAGAACCAGTGGTTCGCCGGGCCGGACGAGTAGTGGACGTCGATGCCGCCGATGCCCGAGTACCAGGCGTCCTTCGAGGAACCGTCCCTGCTCGGCTTGTCCATGTAGCGCAGCGGCGTGCCGTTGCCCCGGATGTCGATCTTCTCGCCGACCAGGTAGTCGCCGAGGTCCTTCGGGTTGTTGGCGGCGAACTCGACGGCGGCGGCGAAGATGTCGGAGGTGGCTTCGTTGAGGCCGCCCGACTCGCCGCTGTAGACGAGGCCGGCGGTGTTGGAGGTGATGCCGTGCGTCATCTCGTGCGCGGCGACGTCGATCGAGGTGAGCGGCTTGGTGTTGCCGGCCCCGTCGCCGTACGTCATGCAGAAGCAGGAGTCCGACCAGAAGGCGTTGACGTACGCGTTGCCGTAGTGGACCCGGGAGTACGCGCCGACGCCGTCACCGCGGATGCCGCTGCGGCCGTGCACGTTCTTGAAGTAGTCCCAGGTCAGTCCCGCCCCGTACGCCGCGTCCGCACCCGCGGTCTCCAGGTTCTGCGGGGTGCCGTCGCCCCAGACGTCGTCCGGCCCCGAGAAGAGGGTGCCGGTGCCGGACGTACCCCGGTTGAGGTTGTACGTCTTGTGGTTGCCGCGCCCGGTGTCGGTCAGCGTGTACGAGGGGGCGGAGCCCACCGTCACCTGGCCGCTGTACTGGGTGTTGCCGGTGCCGTTGTGGATGGCCTGCCACTCGAAGATCTTCTTGCCGGTGGAGGCGTCCGTGACGACGTGCAGCTCGTTCGGGGTGCCGTCGTGCTGCAGGCCGCCGACGACCGTCTCGTACGCCAGCGTGGGCTTGCCCTGCCCCATCCACACCACCTTGCGCGGGGCGCGGTCGGCCTCGGTCTTCTTCGAGCCCTCGGCCTTCGCCGCGGCCAGCGCCTGCTTCTCCGCGGTGGCGGGTGCCACCTCGGCGCTCAGGTCGACGGACGTGAGCCGCTCCCTGGACGCCTTGGTCACGCCCTCGGTCTTCCCCGCCTTCGTCTCCGCGACGATCAGGTCGCCACCGAGGACCGGGAGTCCGTCGTACGTGCGCTCGTACCGCGTGTGGGTGGTCCCGTCGCGGTCCTGGACGACGTCGCGTACGGCGAGCTTCTCCTTCGCTCCCAGGCCGAGTTCCCTGGCGGTGGCCGCCTTCATGGCGTTGGCCTCGCGTATGAGCTCGGCGCGCTGGGCGGGGGAGAGTTTCGCGGGCAGTGCGCCCGGGTCCGCCTTCCCCGCGGCGGCGGTCTTCTGGGCGGCGGTCCTGGCGTCGTCGGCCGTCGCGGTGCCGGCCTGTACGCCGACCGTCAGCAGCGCTGCGGCGGTCAGCAGCGCACCGGCCGCGGTGGCACGTCGTCTGGGCGTGGATCTCACGCGAACTCCTTCTGCAAGGGGGGTGGCGGGCGGCTTGGGTGGGCTGCCCGGGCAGAGCCGTGCGGAGCAAGGTGAAGCGCGGAACGGGGGAAGAGTGGCAGGAGTGCGGACCTCCTGTCAGGAGCGCGTCAAGAAGTTGGCCGGAAATCGTCCGTTGCCCGAATAGTCATGTTCGCTAAGCGGACGTTTCACGGGCTGTCACCGAGCCCCGGTAGTGGCGTCCGGGGCCCCGCCCGTAGCCGCGGGGCACGATGTCGCCCGCTGACCGGTTCGGTGCGTTCCGCAGGACGGTGACGCGGGGAGAGGCGGCCGGGCTGCTGCGCGCGCCGTCAGGCCAGACTGTCCCGCCAGGCCCGGTGCAGGTGGGCGAAGCGCCCCGCACCGGAGATGAGGGCGGCGGGGGAACCGTCCTCGACGATGCGGCCCTGCTCCATGACCAGCACCCGGTCGGCGATCTCCACCGTCGACAGCCGATGCGCGATCACCACCGCCGTACGTCCCCGCAGCACGGTGTCCATCGCGCGCTGCACCGCCCGCTCGCCGGGGACGTCCAGGGACGAGGTGGCCTCGTCGAGGATCAGCACCGCCGGGTCGGCGAGCAGCGCGCGGGCGAACGCGACCAGTTGACGCTGCCCGGCCGAGATCCGGCCGCCCCGCTTGCGTACGTCCGTGTCGTACCCCTCGGGCAGGCCGGCGACGAAGTCGTGCGCGCCGATCGCCTTCGCGGCCTGCTCGATGTCCTCCCGGGCGGCGTCGGGGCGGCCGATGGCGATGTTCTCGGCGACCGTGCCGGAGAACAGGAACGCCTCCTGGGTCACCATGACCACCCCGCGCCGCAGTTCGGGCACGGCCAGGTCGCGCAGGTCGGTGCCGTCGAGCAGGACGCGGCCCTCGGTCGGGTCGTAGAAGCGCGCCAGGAGCTTGGCGAGCGTCGACTTGCCCGCGCCCGTCGAGCCGACGACGGCGACGGTCTGGCCGGCCGGCAGGGTCAGGCTGAAGCGCGGCAGGACCTCGCCGCCCGTGCGGTAGGCGAAGCTGACGCCGTCGAAGACGACCTCCCGCCCCGGCCCGCCGCCGGCCGGGGCGGGCAGCGCGCGTGGCACGGCGGGCTCGCGGACGGTGGGAACCTGGGCGAGCAGGCCGGCGATCTTCTCCAGGGAAGCGGCCGCCGACTGGTAGGAGTTGAGGAACATCCCGAGCCGGTCGATCGGGTCGTAGAGCCGCCGCAGATAGAGCACGGACGCGGCGAGGACGCCGAGCGCCAGGGCGCCCTCGGCGACCTGGTGGGCGCCCCACAGCACGATCCCGGCGACCGTCGTGTTGGCGACCAGCCGCGACCCGACGACGTACCGCGCCATCTCCAGCAGGCCGTCGCCGTTCGTCCGCTCGTGGCGGTGGTTGAGCGCCCGGAACTCCACGTCGTTCGCCCGCTCGCGGCGGAAGGCCCGCACGGGCCGGATCCCGTTCATCGTCTCCGCGAACTTCACGATGACGGCCGCGATCGCCGTCGACCGGTGGGCGAACACGACCGAGACGCGGCGCCGGTAGCGCCGGACCAGGAGGTACAGCGGCGCGAACGACAGCACCGCGAGCCCGCCGATGCCCACGTCGAGCCAGAGCAGCAGGGCGCAGATGTAGACGCAGGAGAGGATGACACCGATCAGCTCCTGCAGGCCCTCGCCGAGCAGTTGCCGCAGGGACTCCACGTCGGTCGTCGACCGCGAGATCAGCCGCCCGGACGTGTACCGCTCGTGGAAGTCGACGCTCAACGCCTGCGCGTGCCGGAAGATCCTGCCGCGCAGATCGAGCAGTACGTCCTGGTTGACGCGGGCGGAGACCCGGATGAAGGCGTAGTGGAGCAGGCCCGCGCCGACCGAGCACACCAGGTACCCGGCCGCGACGACGACCAGTGGCCCGAAGTCGTCGCGGCGCAGCGCCGGTACGCCCCGGTCGATGGCGTACGCGACGAGCAGCGGACCGGCCTGCACGGCGGCCTGCTGGAGCAGCAGGAGGAGCGTGGCGACCGCCACCCTGGCCCGCCGTGGCCGCAGCAGCGAACGCAGCAGCGCCCCCGTCGCCCCCTTCGGCGCGGGCAGAGCGTCCCGGTCGAACGGGTCCCCGCCCCCCTCGGGCCGGGCCTGCGGCCGGGGCTCCGTCCGCGCCTGCGGCTGGCGGGGCGGCCCGGTGTCCGGGGGCCTCTGGTCGTTCGGGCGGTCGTCCGCGGTGGTGGTCATGCCGTGTCCCCCTTCTCGCCGGCGGTCCGGCCGTCGCTCGTCCCGCCGTCGCCCGCCCCGGACATCAGCCAGGCGTACTCGTCGCTGGTGCGCAGCAGCTCCTGATGGGTGCCGACCGCCGTGACCCGGCCGCCGGAGAGCAGCGCCACCCGGTCCGCGAGCAGCACCGTGGACGGGCGGTGCGCGACGACCAGCGCGGTGGTGTCCGCGAGGACGCGCCGCAGTGCGGCCTCCACCAGCGCCTCGGTGTGCACGTCCAGGGCCGACAGCGGATCGTCGAGCACCAGGAAACGCGGCCTGCCGACCACCGCCCTGGCCAGCGCGAGCCGCTGTCGCTGCCCGCCGGACAGACTCAGCCCCTGCTCGCCGACCTGGGTGGCCGCGCCCTCGGGCAGCCGGTGCACGAAGTGGGCCTGGGCGGTGTCCAGCGCCCGCTCCAGATCGGCCTCGCCCGCGCCGCCGCCCGCGCCCATCAGCACGTTCTCGCCGACGCTCGCGGAGAACAGCGTGGGCTCCTCGAAGGCCACGGACACCAGCTCCCGCAGCCGCTCGCGGGGCATCGCGGTGATGTCCTGCCCGTCTAGCGTGATCCGCCCGCCCGTCACCTCGTGCAGCCGGGGGACGAGCGCGGTGAGCGTCGTCTTGCCGCTGCCGGTGGCCCCGACGAGGGCCATGGTCTCGCCGGGCCGTACGTGCAGATCGACCCGGGCCAGTACGGGCGGCGTCCCCTCGGGCGCGTCGGGGTAGCGGAACTCGACGGCGTCGAACACCATCCCGTCCCGGCCGGCGGTCGCCGGGGGCGACGGCGGCGCGCCGCCCCCTGCCGTCTCCTCCGGCGCGTCCATCACCTCGAAATACCGCTCGGTCGCCGTCGCCGCGTCCTGGCTGATCGCGAGCAGGAAGCCGATCGACTCCACTGGCCACCGCAGGGCCAGCGCCGTCGACAGGAACGCCACCAGCGTGCCCGCCGACAGCCCTCCGTCGGCGACCTGGACGGTGCCGAGGACGAGCGCCGCCCCGATCGCCAGTTCCGGCAGGGCGGTGATGGTCGTCCAGATGCCCGCCAGCAGCCGGGCCTTGACCAGCTCGGTGCCCCGGAGGGTCAGCGACAGCTCCCGGAACGCCCGGGCCTGACTGCGGTGGCGGCCGAATCCCTTGATGACGCGGATGCCCAGCACGCTCTCCTCGACGACCGTGGTCAGATCACCGACCTGGTCCTGGGAACGCCGCGCGACCAGCGAGTACTTCGACTCGAAGAGGGAACACAGCACCACCAGCGGCACCGCCGGCGCCAGCAGCACCAGCCCCAGCGACCACTGCTGCTGTAGCAGGATGACGAACCCGACGAGGATCGTCACCCCATTGACCAGCAGGAACGTCAGGGGAAACGCCAGGAACATCCGCAGCAGCATCAGATCCGTGGTCCCGCGTGACAACAACTGCCCCGACGGCCACTGGTCGTGGAAGGCCACCGGCAGCCGCTGGAGATGCCGGTACAGGTCGTCGCGCATCGCCGCCTCCACCCCGGCCAGCGGCCGGGCCACCAGCCACCGCCGGAGCCCGAAGAGCGCCGCCTCCGCGAGCCCGAGCAGCAGCAGGTACAGCGCCCCCAGCCACACCCCGCCCGGGTCCCGCTCCGCGACCGGACCGTCCACGATCCACTTCAGGACGAGCGGGATGACCAGGCTCAGGCAGGAGGCCAGCACCGCCACGAACGCCGCCCAGGCCAGCCGCTCGCGCACCGGGCGCACGTAAGGCCACAGGCGCAGCAGGGAACGTACGGCCGATCGGTTCCTGGTGGGTGCATCCGCTCCGGTCATCAGGATCGAGCGTACGGTTCACCACTGACAGCGCTCATGGGTTTTTGGCCGCACCCGCCTTCAGCAGGAGCACCGACCGGGCCGGCACGGTGATGGCCCCGCCCGCCCGGTGCACCGTCCCCGGTCCGTCCTCCTGGCTCTCCCGCGAGGTGTCGACGACCAGTTCGTACGTCCGCGCCCACGGCGGCCCGGGCAGGGTGAAATCGACCGGAGTGTCCGCCGCGTGGAGTACGGCGAGAAAGCTGTCGTCCGTGATCTTCGCACCGCGCGCGTCGCGCCCCGGGATGTCGCGGCCGGACAGGTAGAGCCCCACGGTCGAGGCCGGCGCGTACCAGTCCTGCTGCGTCATCTCCTCCCCGCGCGGGGTGAACCACGCCAGGTCGCGCAACCCGTCCGCCGCCTGCGGCCGCCCCGAGAAGAAGGCGCGCCGGCGCAGCACCGGATGCGCGTGGCGCAGGGCCAGGAGGCGCGAGGTCAGCCGGAACAGCTCCCGCCAGCCGGGGTCCTCCAGCAGCGACCAGTCGACCCAGCCGACCTCGTTGTCCTGGCAGTACGCGTTGTTGTTGCCGCCCTGCGTACGCCCCATCTCGTCGCCCGCGACCAGCATCGGCACGCCCGTCGACAGCAGCAGTGTCGTCACCAGGTTGCGCAGCTGCCGCCGGCGCAGCGCGTTCACCCCGGCGTCCTCGGTCTCGCCCTCGGCGCCGCAGTTCCACGAACGGTTGTCGTTCGTCCCGTCCCGGTTGCCCTCGCCGTTCGCGGCGTTCTGCTTCTGGTGGTACGAGACGAGGTCCCGCAGCGTGAAGCCGTCGTGCGCGGTGACGAAGTTGACCGACGCGTACGGGCGACGGCCGCCCCACGCGTACAGGTCGCTCGACCCCGAGAGCCGGTAGCCCAGGTCCCGGACGTCCGGCAGCGCTCCGCGCCAGAAGTCCCGTACGGCGTCCCGGTAGTGGTCGTTCCACTCCGTCCACAGCGGCGGGAACGCGCCGACCTGGTAGCCGCCGCTGCCCACGTCCCACGGCTCGGCGATCAGCTTCACCCGCCGCAGCACCGGGTCCTGCGCGATGACCGCGAGGAACGGCGACAGCATGTCGACGTCGTGCATCGAGCGCGCGAGCGCCGCCGCCAGGTCGAAGCGGAAGCCGTCCACGCCCATCTCGGTCACCCAGTACCGGAGCGAGTCCGTGATCAGCCGCAGCACGTTCGGCTGGACGACGTGCAGGGTGTTCCCGCACCCCGTGTAGTCGGCGTACCGTCTGGCGTCGTTCTGGAGGCGGTAGTAGCCGCGGTTGTCGATGCCGCGCAGGGACAGCGTGGGCCCGAGCTCGCCCGCCTCGGCGGTGTGGTTGTAGACGACGTCGAGGATCACCTCGATGCCGGCCGCGTGCAGGGCGCGCACCATCGCCTTGAACTCGCCGACCTGCTGCCCCGCCGTCCCCGACGCCGCGTACCCCGCGTGCGGCGCGAAGTAGCCGATGGAGTTGTAGCCCCAGTAGTTGCGCAGACCGCGCCGCAGCAGATGGTCCTCGTGGGCGAACTGGTGCACCGGCAGCAGCTCCACGGCCGTCACCCCCAGCCGCTGGAGGTGCTCGACCGCCGCCGGGTGCCCGAGTCCGGCGTACGTGCCGCGCAGCTCCTCGGGGATGCCCGGGTGCAGCTTGGTGAAGCCGCGCACGTGCAGTTCGTAGATGACGGTGTCGGCCCACGGCGTCTTGGGCCGCCGGTCGTCGACCCACTCGTCGTCCGGCGCCTCGTCGTGCACCACCACCCCCTTGGGGACGAACGGCGCCGAGTCGCGGTCGTCGCGCACGGTGTCCGCGACGCTCTGCTGCGGCCAGTCCCTGACGTGCCCGTACACCTCGCCGGGCAGGGTGAAGTCGCCGTCGACGGCCCGCGCGTACGGGTCGAGGAGCAGCTTCGCGTGGTTCCAGCGGGCGCCGGTCCAGGGATCCCAGCGGCCGTGCACCCGGAAGCCGTAGCGCTGTCCCGCCCGTACGCCGGGTACGAAGCCGTGCCAGATCTCGTGGGTGAGCTCGGTCAGCGGGCAGCGCCGCTCGGTGCCGTCCGCGTCGAAGAGGCACACCTCGACGGCCTCGGCCCCGCCCGCCCACAGCGCGAAGTTGGTGCCCGCCACGCCGTCGGGTCCGACGCGAAAGCGCGCCCCGAGCGGGGTCGGCGCACCGGGCCACACGGGCGGCCCGCCCCGGTCGTGGCCCGGGCGGTGCCCGTTGACCGCCGCCGGGACGGGCGCGGACGCGGGGCGGTCGTCGCCCACCGCCTCGGGCACCGCTGCCCGCACCGCCTCCTGTACTGCCTCCTGCTCGGGTGCGCTGGACACCTGTAAGCCTCCCGCGGCTCGTTGGGACCGGCGGATCCTGAGACCGTACGGCGTCCCGGCCGTGGCCCCCTCGCGCGTTCCTCCCACCTGTTCTTCCCGGAACAGCGGTCGTACTCACGTTTCCCCTGGAGGGGCGCGGTCGTTGGGCCCGGCGTGAGAGACGCAGTGAGACGCGCACGGGCGGTCCTGGCCGCCGTACTGGCAGGAGCGGGCCTGATCGCCGGACTGGCGGGCTGCACGGCCGACGGCGAAGCGCTGTTCGGCGGGAAGCCGCGTTCGCCCCGGGACGCCATCCGGATCGTTCCCGCCGACGGGGCGAAGGGGATCAGGGCCGACGGCCGCATCGAGGTGAGGGTCCCGGACGGGCGCCTCGAACGGGTGCGGGTCGTCCGGGTCGAGGACGCCGACCAGCACGAGGTGACCGGCAGGATCGCGGACGACGGGCTGAGCTGGCGCCCGGACGCGGGGCCGCTGCGGCTGGCCGCCAAGTACCGGGTCCACGCGGTCGCCGTCGACGGTCACGGCCGCCGCTCGGCCCGGCACTCCTCGTTCACCACGGTCGTCCCCGAGCACCGCTTCATCGGCTACTTCAAGCCGGAGAACCGCTCCACCGTGGGCACCGGCATGATCGTCTCCTTCTCCTTCAACCGTCCCGTCGTCAACCGGGCCGCCGTCGAACGCGCCATCGAGGTCACCTCCCAGCCGCCGGTGGAGGTGTCCGGCCACTGGTTCGGCGCCCAGCGCCTCGACTTCCGGCCGCGCGCGTACTGGAAGCCGGGCACCCGCGTCGGCGTCGACCTGCGGCTGCGCGACGTCGAGGCCGCGCCCGGCGTCTTCGGCATCCAGCACAAGGCCGTCGGCTTCACGGTCGGCCGCTCCCAGGTCTCCACGGTCGACGCGGAGGCGCACACCATGGTGGTACGGCGCGACGGCGAGGAGCCGGTGAAGGTGCCGGTCAGCGCGGGCGCGCCGAAGACCACGACGTACAACGGGAAGATGGTGGTCACCGAGCTGTACGACGTCACGCGGATGGACGGCAGGACCGTCGGCTTCGGCGGCGAGTACGACATTCCGGATGTTCCGCACGCGATGCGGCTGACGGCGTCGGGGACCTTCCTGCACGGCAACTACTGGGCCCCGGCCGACACCTTCGGATCGGTCAACACGAGCCACGGCTGCGTCGGGCTGCGCGATGTGAAGGGCGGCAGCCCGGACACCCCGGCCGGCTGGTTCTTCGACCGCACGCTCGTGGGCGATGTGGTGGAAGTGGTGAACTCGCGCGACCGGAAGGTGGCTCCCGACAACGGCCTCGGCGGCTGGAACATGGAGTGGGACCGTTGGAAGGCCGGTTCCGCGCTCCGATAACCCCTCCCTGACCTGCACGGCCCCCGCGCCCGTTCTCCTCGCACTTGGGACCGAACGGTGACATACACGCGCAGTCGGCGACACGCCCGGTGTGATTACCATTCACCAGACGCGCGGTTGCTGCGCGTGGGGGTGCGGGCCATGGCTGGGGCCAGGCCGTGCGAGGGGAGAACAACACGTGAAAAGGCAGCCGATATCGGGGACGTCGGCCGGGACGCGCCGGGAGCGCGGATCCCGCCGCGGGGGCCCGGGACTGCTGGCTCTGCTGCTGGGGGCGATGCTGCTGTTCGTCACGGCGTGCGCGGGAAGCGATTCCGGTGACGGCAAGGGCAAGAAGGACGGGGCGGGGAAGGCCGGCGACACCCAGGCGTCGCAGGCGGTGGTGACCATCGCGCCGAAGGACGACGCGAAGAACGTGGCCACCAGCGGGGCTCTGAAGATCGGCGCGGACAAGGGCAGGCTGACGTCCGTCAAGGTCGAGGACACCAAGGGCAACGAGGTCGAGGGCAAGATCACCGCGGACGGCACCTCCTGGGAGCCGGCGCACCACCTCGGCGCGGCCACCCGGTACAAGGTCCACGCGATCGCGAAAGACTCCGAGGGCCGCGAGTCCGCGAAGGACACCACCTTCACGACGCTCGTACCGAAGAACACGTTCGTCAGCTACTTCACGCCCGAGGACGGCTCCACCGTCGGCGTCGGCATGCCGGTCTCGCTGCGCTTCAGCCGTGGCATCACCGCGCCCGAGGACGTCGAGAAGGCCGTCAAGGTGACGGCCGAGCCGTCGGTGCCGATCGAGGGCCACTGGTTCGGCAACGACCGCCTCGACTTCCGTCCCGAGAAGTACTGGGCCGCGGGCACCAAGGTGACGCTGAAGCTGAACCTCGACGGCGTGGAGGGCCGGCCCGGCGTGTACGGCAAGCAGTCGAAGACGGTGAGGTTCACGGTCGGCCGCAGCCAGGTCAGCGTGGTGGACGCCAAGGCCTACACGATGACCGTCAAGCGCGACGGCAAGGTCTTCAAGACGATCCCGATCACCGCGGGCGCCCCGTCGACGACGACGTACAACGGCCAGATGGTCATCAGCGAGAAGTACAAGGTGACCCGCATGAACGGTGCCACCGTCGGCTTCGGCGGCGAGTACGACATCAAGGACGTACCGCACGCGATGCGCCTGTCGACCTCCGGCACCTTCATCCACGGCAACTACTGGGCGGGCGCCGGAACCTTCGGGTCGGCGAACGTCAGCCACGGGTGCGTGGGTCTGCGGGACGTGCGGGGCGGGTGGGACAAGGAAGCTCCGGCCGCCTGGTTCTTCAACAACTCGATCCTCGGTGACGTGGTCGTCGTGAAGAACTCCAACGACAAGCAGATCCAGCCCGACAACGGCCTCAACGGCTGGAACATGTCCTGGGCGGAGTGGAAGAAGTAGAAGTAACACACGCTGTACGGACGTACGGACCCGGTGCACTGTGATCGAGCGCACCGGGTCCGTTGTCGTTAACGCGGGCTAACCTCGCTCGTATGACTGTGAATCTCGAAGTCTCCGAGGGCGTCGGCACCATCCGGCTGGACCGCCCCCCGATGAACGCACTGGACATCGCCACCCAGGACCGGCTGCGCGAGCTCGCCGAGGAGGCGACCCGGCGCGACGACGTGCGCGCCGTGGTTCTCTACGGCGGCGAGAAGGTGTTCGCGGCCGGCGCGGACATCAAGGAGATGCAGGCGATGGACCACGCGGCGATGGTCGTACGCTCCCGGGCCCTCCAGGACTCCTTCACCGCCGTCGCCCGCATCCCCAAGCCCGTCGTCGCGGCGGTCACCGGTTACGCCCTGGGCGGCGGCTGCGAGCTCGCCCTGTGCGCCGACTTCCGCATCGCCGGCGACAACGCCAAGCTCGGCCAGCCCGAGATCCTCCTCGGCCTGATCCCCGGCGCGGGCGGCACGCAGCGGCTCGCGCGGCTGGTCGGCCCGTCCAAGGCCAAGGACCTCATCTTCACCGGACGTCACGTGCGCGCCGACGAGGCGCTGACGATCGGACTCGTCGACCGGGTCGTGCCGGCCGCCGAGGTGTACGAGCAGGCGCACGCCTGGGCCGCGAAGCTCGCCCAGGGCCCCGCGACGGCGCTGCGCGCGGCGAAGGAGTGCGTCGACGCGGGCCTCGAAACGGACCTGGACACCGGGCTCACCATCGAACGCAACTGGTTCGCCGGGCTGTTCGCCACCGAGGACCGCGAGCGCGGCATGCGCAGTTTCGTCGACGAGGGGCCCGGCAAGGCCAAGTTCCTCTGAGTCGAGGCAAGTTGGCGTGAATCCGGGGGGTCATCCTCTCGGGCGGATTAACGCCGCCTTAAGCCCGCCTGAAGCGAGCCTTGCTCCGGGCGCCGGGTGATCAGGCGTAAGCGCCACGTCACCGCAGGTCGCAGGGGGTGCGGCGGGGCATGTGCTGCCTCTGGCATATGTCAACCC
Organism: Streptomyces chryseus; assembly: GCF_014650755.1. GTDB lineage: Bacteria > Actinomycetota > Actinomycetes > Streptomycetales > Streptomycetaceae > Streptomyces > Streptomyces chryseus. The sequence goes on from NZ_BMVO01000003.1 coordinate 59,904, forward strand.
GCACCCCTGAACGGGGTGGTCGCCAGGGACTGAATCCCCCGGAACGGCCCCGGGTGGCCTCCCGGGCGGCCATGATGGGGGGCATGGCGGGGCTGGAGGGTATGGAGCAACCGCGGCCGCGCGGCAGCGCGACGGCCGCGCGGTGGACGCCGGCGGTCGAGGACGAACAGGCGTTCAAAGCAGTGGAGTTGTTCGGGAATCCGGCAGACGAAGAAGTGCGTCTGCCGTCCCGTCCGGAGTCGGCGGCGACGGCGCGGCGGCTCACGCACTGCGTGGTGTTCCGCCAGTGGCAGCTCTCGCCGCAGACCGCGGAGTACGCGGTGCTGCTGGTCTCCGAGCTGGTGGGCAACGCGGTGCGGCACACCGGCGCTCGTGTCTTCGGGCTGCGCATGCTGCGCCGCAGGGGCTGGATGCGGATCGAGGTGCGCGACCCGTCGCGCGGTCTGCCCTGCCTGATGCCCGTGCACGAACTCGACACCAGCGGCCGAGGGCTCTTCCTCGTCGACAAGCTCTCCGACCGGTGGGGTGTGGACCTCCTGCCGCGCGGCAAGACCACCTGGTTCGAGATGCGGGTCAGCGACCGCACCTCCGAGCGCTAGGCGTCGCACCTGCCGAGCGGCATGCACAGAAGCCCCCTGTGGCCGGGGTGCGGCACGTCGGGGGCTTCTGTGGAGCGCCGTGGAACGGGGGGGTGTGATCCACGGCCGCTTGTGATGACGACCTGGCCCGGGTCAATGGGGGTCGTGGCACCGACTATGGCAGACAGGTGAGCACGGTGCCAAAAGACCACACCGGGACAATGTGTCGCAGAGTGGCAGATTGCATTGATGAATCACAGGTGAACTGTGCCACCTGCCTGGTAATGAGTGCATAGATATGAAGTGAGCTGCGTGATTCATTAGCGGGGGTCCCTGGGTGGCCCTCCAGGCCGGGCGACCCGCTCGGCCGCGAATTGGCTCAATCGTTACCTTTTGCTCGCATTACCCCTTAAATGGGGCGCGTGACTCAGACATGCCGCCGCAGCGTGCTGCGGGCCGGAGCCGGAGCGGCCGGGGCGGCCGTCGCGGGAGCGCTCGCCACCGGCTGCGACGCCGGCTCCGGGTCACCCGCCGCCGCCTCGTCCGCGCCGCCCCGCCCGGCTCCCGCCCCCCACCGCTTCGCAGGGCTGCCCGTCCAGATCACCCACGGCCCGCGCGACCGGCCCCGGGTCGCGCTCACCTTCCACGGTCAGGGCGACCCGGCCACCGCCCGCGCCGTACTCGCCGAGGCCGAGCGGCGCGGCGCCCGCGTCACCGTCCTCGCGGTCGGCGCATGGCTCGACGCCCACCCCGCGCTCGCCCGCCGGATCCTCGACGGCGGCCACGAACTCGGCAACCACACCCAGCGCCACCTCGCCATCTCCGCCATGGGGGAGCGGGAGGCGTACACCGAGATCACCGGCTGCGCGGACCGGCTGCGCCGGCTCACCGGATCCATCGGCACCTGGTTCCGGCCCTCGCGAAGCCAGTACGCCACACCGCTCGTGCAGCGGCTGGCGCGCCGTGCCGGATACCCGCACGTCCTCTCGTACGACGTCGACTCGCTCGACTTCACCTCGCCCGGCGCCCCGGCCGTCACCCGCACCGTCACCGGGGAGATCCGCAACGGATCCGTGGTGAGCCTGCACTTCGGCTACGCGGACACGGTCGCCGCGCTGCCCGCCCTCCTCGACGAACTCGACCGCCGCGGCCTGCGCGCGGTGACGACCACGGAGCTGCTGACCCGATGACGACGATCATTCGACGCACGACCGCGCTGCTCGCCGGCGCCCTCCTGGCCGCCCTCGCCGGTTGCGGCGGCCCCGACGACAAGAGCTCCGCCGAGGCGCGCGGCACCGAGGGCGCCGCGCCGCCCGGCGAGGTGAGGAACACCGCGCCGGCGGGGCTGCCGGGCATGCCGCCGGTGCTCGACCCCAAGGACGTGTACGCCGCCGACCGGCCGAACAAGCTGTCACCGGTGGTCAAGAACTTCCCGTCCCGGGTCTACGTCCCCAACACCAACTCCAACACGGTGTCGGTGATCGACCCCAAGACGTACAAGGTCGTCAAGACGATCCCGGTCGGCGTCCAGCCGCAGCACGTCGTCCCGTCCTGGGACCTGAAGACGCTGTGGGTCAACAACAACCGCGGCCACACCCTCACACCGATCAACCCGGCCACCGGCGCGGTGGGCAAACCGGTGGAGGTGCACGACCCGTACAACCTCTACTTCACGCCCAACGGCAGGTACGCCGTCGTCATGGCGTCGATGGACCGCGAACTGGTCTTCCGCGACCCGCACACCATGGACCGCGTCAAGACAGTGCCGGTGTCCTGCGCGGGCGTCAACCACGCCGACTTCTCCGCCGACGGCCGGTACTTCGTCGTCTCCTGCGAGTTCTCCGGCGAACTGCTCAAGGTCGACACCGAGAAGATGGAGGTCGTCGGCCAGCAGAAGCTCCCGTTCGAGGGCGCGATGCCGCAGGACGTGAAGATCTCGCCCGACGGCAGGACGATCTACATCGCCGACATGATGGCGCACGGCATGTGGGTGCTGGACGGCGAGAAGTTCACCACCCCCGAGCTGCTGCCGACGGGCAAGGGCTGCCACGGCCTCTACGTCTCCCGCGACTCCAAGGAGATGTACGTGTCCAACCGGGGCGAGGGCTCGATCTCCGTCTTCGACTTCACCCGGAACAAGCTGACGAAGAAGTGGCACCTGCCCGACGGCGGCAGCCCCGACATGGGCGGTGTCTCGGCCGACGGCAAGGTGCTGTGGCTGTCAGGCCGTTACGACTCGGAGGTGTACGCCGTCGACACCACCACCGGCAAGCAGCTCGCCCGTATCCCGGTCGGTGGCGGTCCGCACGGCCTCGCGGTCTACCCGCAGCCGGGCCGCTACTCCCTGGGGCACACCGGCATCTTCCGCTGACGCGTGGTCCGGGCGGGCGCACCGCGGCTCCGCCCGGAGCCCCGCCCGGCTTCCTACCAGAGCACCGGCAATCGCTCCGGCAACCGCTTGATGAGCCCCGTGCGCCACACCAGTCGCTCCTCCGGCACCGCGAGCCCCAGCCGCGGCATCCGTTCCAGCAGCGCCGTCAGCGCGGTCCGGGCGTGCGCGCGGCCCAGCGCCGACGCCGGGCAGAGGTGCCGGCCGCCGCCGAAGGCGAGGTGCGGGTTGTACGCCCGGTTCAGGTGCAGGATCTCGGGGTGCTCGAAGACCTCGGCGTCGAAGGTGGCGCCCTCGACGAGGACCAGGACCAGCTCCCCCTTGCGTACGAGCACGTCACCGAGGTGGACGTCGGCGAGCGCGAGGCGGGTCGGCCCGTCGCCGACCGACAGGTTCCCGCGCAGCAGTTCGTCGACGGCGCGGGCCATCCGGTCCGGACGGTCTTTCAGGTACGCGGTCAACTGCGGCCGTCGCAGGAGCGCGAGCATCGCGCGCGCCAGGAACGCCGACGTGGACACGGCGCCGGCGCCGAACAGCGAGGCGGCGACGGTGGCGAGCATCTCGTCCGTCAGATGCGAGGACCGCGGGTCCTCCCGCAGCGCGGCCAGCTCACCCAGCAGCCCCGAGCGCTCGGACGCGGGAGCGTTCAGCCGCTCCACCATGTAGCCGACGTCCTTGTACCAGTTGAGCTGGGAGCCCTCGAAGGGCTGCGCGCTGGTCATGAAGGCGACGTCCAGGCTCGCCATGAGGCGCGGCCAGTCCTCGAACGGCACCCCGAGGATCTTGCAGTGCAGGGCCGCCGAGAAGGGGTCGGCGAATCCCGCCCGCAGGTCCACCGGCGGCCCCCAGGCCATCAGGTCGTCGATGAGCCGGTCGGCCGTGATGCGCAGCCAGCCGTGCATTCCCTTGCCGGTGCGCGGGTTGAGCGCCTTCATCACCGCCCCGCGCAGTCCGGCGCCCGCGTCGCCGCCGGCCCGGGGGGCGACCGTGTGCGCGTACGGCCCCGGGGCGGCCGTGCCCCCGAGGGCGAACCGCTCGTCCTCCAGCACCTTCCTGGCCAGTGGACAGCTGGTGACCAGCCAGGCCATGTCACCGCTCAGGGTGCGCACGCGGGCCACCGGCTGCTGCCCGCGAAGCCAGGAGCCCTCTTCGGGAACCACGTCGCCCCGCCGCGAGAGCGGGAAATCAAGCAGCCTGTCGCTCATCGTCCGCGGTCCTTTCCGTAGGCATCGTGCGGCAGCTCGTACACGGCGTGTGCGGAGGATGCGCGGAGGCGGCCCGGCACCCGCGCCGGCGGGCCCGGTGGTCCGGCCGTCTCCACCCCGGCCAGAACGCGCCGGCGGACCGCTCTGAGCCTCTTGGCGGCGAGGCGGGCGCAGTGCTCGGGGGTTCGGCGGATGCGCCGGGCACGGAAGTCGCTCGTGAATGCGTCAGTCGTGAAGTCCACTGAAAGAACGCCCTCGGCGCCGCTAGTCCCGGGGAGCCCTGTGCTCCTGGTGTGGCGGCGACGCCATGAAGTTATCGCCCGGCGGCGGAGAGTGACGAAGTGGCCTCCGGTATTGGCCGGAACTGGGCACTCCGGGGCGGGAAACACGCTGTTCCCACGCGGGAGAAGTTCTGTCGTGAAGTACTAGGGGGCCACCATCAGCGCTTCCGAGCCCACCGGCCGGTACCCCGCCCCCTGGAAGGTGCGTACGCTGCGGGCGTTGCCCGGCGGCTGCTGCGCCCAGACCACCGGGCCCGGCGTCAGATGGCGGGCCGCCCGCGCGAGCCGCCGCCCCAGGCCCCGGCCGCGTGCCGGCTCGTCGACCTCGATCGCCGCCTCCCAGCGGCCGGCGACCCCCCGGCCGAGGATCAGTACGCCGCCGTCCGCCGCCCAGACCCGGACCTCGTGCCGGAACCGCATGGCCCGGGCCACCCTCGGGTGCTCCGGGTCGTCGAGGGCGCGCAGCTCGATCTCCGGGGCGCCCGGCAGGGCGTCGGCGTACGTCAGCAGGTCGATGGTGTCGTTCATCCTGCGGCCCGCGCGCCGCATCAGGGGCATGAGGAAGGCCGGGTTCATCGAAGCGGCCAGCGGATCGCACCGGGTGGCGGCCAGGGTGGACCGTACCCAGTCCGGGTCCTCGTCCGTGAAGACCACCGAGTGCGCGGTGAAGGCGAGGACGCCCGCGTCCCGGGCGTTCGGCTGCGGGACGACGGTGGTCGAGCCGTCCGCCGGGGGGAACTCGCCGCGCGCCGCCGCGGCCAGGATCCGTGCCAGCGCGCCGCTGTCGGTGGATCCGGTCGCGCCGGTCGGGTCGCTCGCGCCGGTCGGGCCGGCCGGATCGGTCAGGTCGCTCATGCCGAGATCCAAGCACCGCCGGGGCGGGCCCCCGCGGGCGGGTCCCCGGGCGCCTGCCGTGTCCGGCGGCCGGACCGATAATCTGTGCGGGTTCTGATCAGCACCAGAAGGGGTGGGTCCAGTGGCGGACATCGAGGCGGCGCGCAAGGCGTTCGAGCGGTACGACCTCAACGGGGACGGGACGATCTCGGCGGTCGAGTACAAGAGCGTCATGGCGCAGCTCGGTGACCCCTATGTCACCGAGACGGTGGCTCAGGCCGTGATCAACTCCCACGACGGCGACGGTGACGGCAAGCTCACCTTCGACGAGTTCTGGGCGTCCCAGAACAAGGGCTGACGCCGGCCGTACGGGCCCGGCGACCGCGGCTCAGGCCGTGGCCGCCGGGCCCGTACGCGCATCCGCCGCCGCACCGGCGCCCAGGTCCGCGAGCTCCGCCCGCGCCGTCTCCAGCCAGCCGATCCAGAACCGCTCCAGGTCGATGCCGGCCCGCAGGACGAGGTGCCGCAGCCGGTCGACCTCGCTCTTGCCGCCCTCGCCGAAGTCCCGTTCCTCGATCGCCCGGTACTCCGCCAACTGTGCCCGGTGCAGGGCCAGATGGCGCCGTACCTCCGCCTCCAGCCCCTCCGTTCCCACCACTCCCGCCGCGCGCAGGCGCAGCAGGAGGGCGTCACGGATGGGCTTGGGGTCCTCGATCCTCGCCACCCAGGCGGCCAGTTCGTCGCGCCCCGCCGGCAGGACCTCGTACTCCTTCTTCTGCCCGCGCGTCGGCTGCCGCGGCCCCGGCAGCGCCCGGATCGCCCCGGACTCCTCCAGCTTTCCCAGCTCGCGGTAGATCTGCTGGTGCGTCGCGGACCAGAAGTACCCGATGGACTTGTCGAACCTGCGGGTCAGCTCCAGCCCGGACGACGGCTTTTCGAGCAGTGCGGTGAGGATGGCGTACGGGAGGGACATGAACGCATCCTAAGGAGGGCCGGGCCTCACAGGGCGGCCGCGAGTTCCGTTCCCTGCCGGATCGCGCGCTTGGCGTCCAGTTCGGCCGCGACATCCGCGCCGCCGATGAGGTGCACGGGCAGCCCGGCGGCGAGCAGAGTGTCGTACAGCTCGCGGCGCGGCTCCTGCCCGGTGCACAGCACCACCGTGTCGACGGGGATCAGCCGCTGCTCGCCGTCGACCGTGACGTGCAGTCCCTCGTCGTCGATGCGGTCGTACGCCGCGCCCGCGACCATCGTGACGCCGCGGTGCTTGAGCTCGGTGCGGTGGATCCAGCCGGTGGTCTTGCCGAGTCCGGCGCCGACCTTGGTGGCCTTGCGCTGGATCAGGTGGACGGTGCGGGTCTGGGGGGCGCGGACCGGGGTCCGCAGGCCGCCGCGCGCGCCGTACTCCATGTCGACGCCCCACTGGGCGAAGAAGACCTCGGGGCTGAGGCTCGCCGCGTCGTCGGCGCCCGTGGACGTGTCCGTGAGGAACTCGGCCACGTCGAAGCCGATGCCGCCCGCTCCGATGACCGCGACGCGGTCGCCCGCCTTCGCCTCGTCGCGCAGGAGGTCGAGGTAGCTGATGACGCTCGGGTGGTCGATGCCCTCGATCTGCGGGATACGCGGGGTGACGCCGGTGGCCAGCACGATCTCGTCGTAGCCGGCGGCGGTGAGGGACTCGGCGGTGGCGGGGGTGCCCAGACGCAGCTCGACGCCGTGCTCGTCGAGCTGGTTGCGGAAGTACCGCAGCGTCTCGTTGAACTCCTCCTTGCCCGGCACCTTGCGCGCGATGTTGAGCTGGCCGCCGATCACGTCGGAGGCGTCGTACAGCGTCACACTGTGGCCGCGCTCGGCCGCCGTCACCGCGCAGGCGAGCCCGGCGGGTCCGGCGCCGACGACGGCGACGCGCTTGCCGCGGCGGGTGGGGGAGAGGACCAGCTCGGTCTCGTGGCAGGCGCGCGGGTTGACCAGGCAGGAGGTGATGAGCCCGCTGAAGGTGTGGTCGAGGCAGGCCTGGTTGCAGCCGATGCAGGTGTTGATGGAGTCGGCGCGGCCGGCCTCGGCCTTGGCGACGAAGTCGGGGTCGGCGAGGAAGGGACGGGCGAGCGAGACCAGGTCCGCGCAGCCTTCGGCGAGCAGTTCCTCGGCCAGTTCGGGGGTGTTGATGCGGTTGGTCGTCACCAGCGGGATGGTCACCGAGCCCATGACGCGCTTGGTCACCCAGGCGTACGCGCCGCGCGGCACGGATGTCGCGATGGTGGGGATGCGGGCCTCGTGCCAGCCGATGCCCGTGTTGATGATCGTCGCGCCGGCCGCCTCGATCGCCCGGGCGAGCGTGATGACCTCGTCGAGCGAGGAGCCGCCGGGGACCAGGTCGAGCATCGAGAGCCGGTAGATGAGGATGAAGTCCGGGCCCACGCGCTCGCGCACCCGGCGGACGATCTCGACGGGGAAGCGCATGCGGTTCTCGTACGAGCCGCCCCACCGGTCGTCGCGGTGGTTGGTGTGGGCGGCGATGAACTCGTTGATCAGGTAGCCCTCGGACCCCATGATCTCCACGCCGTCGTACCCCGCCGACTTGGCCAGGTCCGCCGCGCGGACGAAGTCCTCGACGGTCTCCTCGACCTCGGCGTCGGTCAGCGCGTTCGGGGTGTACGGGCTGATGGGGGCCTGAATAGCGCTGGGCGCCACGAGGTCGGGGTGGTAGGCGTACCGCCCGAAGTGCAGGATCTGCATGCAGATCCGGCCGCCCTCGCGGTGTACGGCGTCGGTGACCTGTCGGTGCTGCGCGGCCTCCTCGGCGTTGGTCAGCTTGGCGCCGCCGGGGTAGGGACGGCCGCGGTCGTTGGGGGCGATGCCGCCGGTGACCATGAGACCGACGCCGCCCCGGGCGCGGGTCGCGTAGAACTCGGCCATCCGCTCGAAGCCGCGCTCGGCCTCTTCGAGTCCGACGTGCATGGAACCCATCAGCACGCGGTTGGGGAGGGTCGTGAAGCCCAGGTCGAGGGGGCTGAGCAGGTGCGGGTACGCAGTCGTCGGACTCATGCCGCAATGTGTAGTCGACCCGGGGCGCCTTGTGCAACAAGTTGCATAAAGAATGCCGTGTTAGTTGGACGACACCCGGGGCTCGTACAGTTGACCGGCCGGCCCACAGTGCCGGTCCCCCCTCCGCGTACAACAGGCTCAGGTTCCTCTTGCCCACCCTTGCGATGTCCCGCCGGCCTGGCTCTCGCCCAAGGTCTTCCGCACCGAGTTCCTGGCCGGCCTGGTGGTCGCGCTGGCGCTGATCCCCGAGGCGATCTCGTTCTCCGTCATCGCCGGGGTCGATCCGAGCGTCGGTCTCTTCGCCTCCGTCACCATGGCCGTCACCATCGCGTTCGTCGGCGGGCGGCCGGCGATGATCTCGGCCGCCACCGGCGCGGTGGCGCTGGTCATCGCCCCGCTCAACCGGGAACACGGCCTCGGGTACCTGATCGCCTGCGTCATCCTCGCGGGCGTCTTCCAGATCGTCCTGGGCGCGCTCGGCGTGGCCCGACTGATGCGGTTCGTTCCCCGCTCGGTGATGGTCGGCTTCGTCAACTCGCTCGCCATCCTGGTCTTCATGGCGCAGGTCCCGGAACTCACCGGCGTGCCGTGGGCGGTGTATCCGCTGGTGGTCACGGGCCTCGTGCTGATGGTCCTGTTCCCGAGGATCACCAGGGCGGTGCCGGCTCCGCTGGTCTCCATCGTCATCCTGACGACGGTGACGCTGGCCGCCGGGATCGCCGTACCGGACGTGGGGGACAAGGGCGACCTGCCGTCCTCCCTGCCGGTCCCCGGGCTTCCGGACGTGCCCTTCACACCGGAGACGCTGAAGATCGTCGCTCCGTACGCGCTGGCGATGGCACTGGTGGGCCTCATGGAGTCGCTGATGACGGCCAAGCTCGTCGACGACATCACCGACACGCACTCCAGCAAGACCCGCGAGTCGATCGGCCAGGGCGTCGCCAACATCGTCACCGGGTTCCTCGGGGGCATGGGCGGCTGCGCGATGATCGGCCAGACCATGATCAACGTCAAGGCGTCGGGGGCCCGCACCCGGCTGTCGACGTTCCTCGCCGGCGTCCTGCTGCTCGTGCTGTGCATCGTCTTCGGGCCGGTCGTCTCGGACATCCCGATGGCGGCCCTGGTCGCGGTGATGATCCTGGTCTCGGCGGCCACCTTCGACTGGCACTCCGTCGCGCCGAAGACGCTCCGGCGGATGCCGCTGGGCGAGACCGTCGTCATGGCCGTCACCGTGCTGTGCGTGGTGGTGTCGCACAACCTCGCCGTCGGAGTGGTCGTCGGTTCCGTCACCGCGATGGTCATCTTCGCCAAGCGGGTCGCGCACCTGGTCGACGTCACGGCGGTCGCCGACGAGGACGGCGGGCGGGTCGTCTACACCGTCACCGGTGAGCTGTTCTTCGCCTCGTCCAATGAACTGGTCGAGCAGTTCGACTGCGGCCGCGGCGGCCCGCCGCACGTCGTCATCGACCTGGCGGCCGCGCACATCTGGGACGCCTCGTCCGTCGCCGCGCTCGACGCCGTCACCACGAAGTACGAGCACCGGGGCCGGACCGTGGAGATCGTCGGCCTGAACCGGTACAGCGCCCGGATGCACGGCGCTCTCAGCGGTGAGCTCGGCGGCGGTCACTGACTGCCGTCACCGACGGCGGTCACCGATCAGCGTCCACGCTGCTCACAGAGCGCTGTAGACCGCTTCCACCAGCGCCATCTTGCGCGGGTCGTCGGCGATGTTCGGACCCATCCGGTTCATCACGTACCCCATGCCGAGACCCGCCTCGGGGTCCGCGAGACCGCACGAACCGCCGAAGCCGTCGTGGCCGAACGCCCGCGGGTTCGGCCCGTACGAGCCGCGCGGGCCGCTCAGCCACAGGCCGAGCCCGATCTCCGTGTCGTGCCCGAACCCCGTGCCGAGCACCAGGTCCCGGCAGCTGCCCTGGCCCTCACGGGCCCGCTCGGCGGCCTCGGGGGAGAGCACGCGGTGCTCGCCCGCGCGGCCGCCGGTGGCGTAGATCCCGTACAGGGCGGCCACCGCGCGGGCCGTGCCGTGACCGTTGGCGGCCGGGATCTCGGCGGCCCGCCACTCGGGGGTGTTGGCCTGGGCCGCGCCGGGGCCGGGGTTGAGCAGGGCCGCGAGCGCGACCGGTTCCAGGGCGGCGAAGAGCGCCGCCTGTTCGCTGGTGGGCTCGGCCCGGGGGTGCACGAGCTCGGCGGCCCGCCCGGCCTCCCGCTCCGGCAGTCCCACGGTGAAGTCGATTGCGAGCGGCCCGGTGACCTCCTGGCGCAGGAACGCGCCGGGGAGCAGGCCCGTGACGCGTCGGACCACCTCGCCGACGAGGAAGCCGTACGTGATCGCGTGGTAGCCGGAGCGGGTGCCCGGCTCCCACCACGGCTCGGTCGCCGCCAGGCGCGCGCACGTCAGCTCCCAGTCGTAGAGCTCGGCGAAGGTGTGCGGCTCGCGCAGACCCGCGAGCCCGGCCCGGTGCGACAGGAGGTGGCGTACGGCAACGGCCTCCTTGCCGGCGGCCGCGAACTCCGGCCAGTACGACGCCACCGGGGCGTCGAGGTCCAGCAGCCCCCGGTCGGCCAGCAGATGGGCGCAGAGCGCCGTCGGGCCCTTGGTCGTCGACCAGACGTTGACCACGGTGTCCCGCTCCCACGGCCGGCTGCGGGCGGCGTCGGCCCAGCCGCCCCACAGGTCGACCACGGTCTCGCCGCCGGCCAGGACGGTGACGGCCGCGCCCAGCTCGCCGCGCTCCCTGAAGTTCTGCTCGAACGCGTCGCGCACGGCGGCGAACCGGTCGTCGCAGTGGCCGTGGATCCGCGGCGCGGGCTGGGGCGTGGTGTGCGGATCAGGCTGGTGCGCGGGCTGGGGCGTGGGCTGGCTCATCGGGCCCTCCGGTCGCGGTCGTCGACGTACTGAGGAACGTACCGACTGGTCGGCCTGGCGGGAAGGCGGCGCACACGCCGAGCCGGCGCGGCGGGGCCGCGCAGGGCGAACCGGGCTGTCCCGGCCGGGCGCGCCGGCCCGGACAGCCCTGCGGCGGCTCGTCAGATGTTGACGCCGAAGTCCGTCGCGATACCGCGCAGACCCGAGGCGTAGCCCTGGCCGACGGCGCGGAACTTCCACTCCGCGCCGTTGCGGTACAGCTCGCCGAAGACCATGGCGGTCTCGGTCGAGGCGTCCTCGGAGAGGTCGTACCGCGCGAGCTCGTTGTTGTCCGCCTGGTTGACGACCCGGATGAAGGCGTTGCGGACCTGGCCGAAGCTCTGGCCGCGGCTCTCGCCCTCGTGGATCGAGACCGGGAAGACGATCTTGTCGACCTCGGCGGGCACCGTCGAGAGGCTCACCTTGATCTGCTCGTCGTCGCCCTCGCCCTCACCGGTGAGGTTGTCACCGGTGTGCTCGACGGAGCCGTCGGGGCTCTTGAGGTTGTTGAAGAAGACGAAGTGCTGGTCGGACACGACCTTGTTGTTGACATCGAGCAGCAGGGCGCTGGCATCGAGGTCGAAGTCGGTCCCGGTCGTGCTGCGTACGTCCCAGCCCAGGCCCACCGTGACAGCGGTCAGGCCGGGGGCCTCCTTGGAGAGCGAGACGTTGCCGCCCTTGGAGAGACTGACACCCATGAAGATCCCTGCTCAATCCGGCGCGGGCCGCGCCCTTTGACGATCTCTTTGCCCAACCCGCCAACGCTTGCGCGCCCCGCTCAGTTCCCGCCCGTTGCCGTCAGTCCTCCGAATGGCCGACCGGGAGAACGAGTTCCGGCCGGTCCCACATCACGGCGGGCGGGTTGGCGCGCTCGGTACCGGTCCGCTCGCCGCCCACGCTGAGGTAGAACCCCTCGGCGGGCGGGTGCGCGACCACGCGCACGCCGGTGATCCCCGCCTCGCGCGCCTGCTCCCGCAGGTGCGCCACGAGCAGCCGGCCGATGCCGAGTCCCTGCGCCGAGTCGGCGACGAACATCAGGTCGAGCTCCGGCGGCTCCAGCACGAGGGAGTAGAAGCCCAGAGGCCGGTCGTCCGCGGCGTCGACCGCCACGAAGACCCGGTGCGCCTCGATGTAGTCAGGTCCCACCCGGTATCCGGCGACCATCGAGGCGTACGGGCCCTCGTATGCGCGCGAGCTCCGCACGAGCCGGGTGAGCCGCTTCGCGTCCCGCGCGGTGGCCCGCCGGATGCGGGTAATGCGTGATGCCATATGGAGAGTATTACTCACCGCATGCCTGCGGGGGATACGGCCTCCGCCGCGCCTCGGGCCGGGGGCTACGGCGCGAGCTGGGCCGCGAGGCCGTCGAGGAGGAGGCGCAGGCCCGTCTCGAAACCGCGGTCGTCCAGGGCGGCCAGGCCTCCCGGGCGCGCGTCCGACGACTCGAGGGAGTCGGCGAGCGCCGGATGGGCGGGGCGGTAGCCGTCCGGCGCGCGGGTGAAGCCCGCCGCGAAGGTCTCCAGGGCGGAGCCGAGGACCAGGTAGTCGAGGGCGGCTGCCGCCTCGGCCGCCCGGTCCGGGGTGCAGCCCGCCCGTACCAGCGCCGCGAGCAGGGCGTCGTACCCCCGCAGGGCCTGCTCGGCCTCGACCCGGCGGCGGGCGACCAGGGCGATCACGTTCGGGTAGCGCAGGTAGACGCGGCGGTAGCCGCGGGCGTACTCGGCGAGACCTTCGCGCCAGCGCGGGTCCTGGAGCGGGCGGAGGTCGATCTCCTCGTTGATGAGCTCGGAGGCGGCGTCCAGGAGGTCGTCCTTGGAGGCGACGTGGTGGTAGAGCGAGGCGCCGCGCACGCCGAGGCGCTCGGCGAGCGACCGCATCTTCAGCGCCTGCGGCCCTTCCTCGTCGATCAGCTCCAGCGCGGCACGCGCGATGATCGCGCGGCTCAGCAGCGGCCGGCTCGGTCGGGCCATGGTGGCGCTCCCCCTCCATCGGCGGTCAGGTTACCCGTCAGCAGGGGCTTCACAAGCGGACAGGGGCGCGTTACCGTCCCCGCAGCCCGTAAACCTAACAAGGTTAGATTTAGGTCGGCAGCGTGCGATGCCGGCCGTACCCTCTGCCTGCCGATGCCCTGTGAGGTGCCCCGATGTCTCAACCCCCTTCCCCCGGCCCGGCCCCCGCCCCGCAGGACACCGACGCCGCCCGGCTCAACGACCTCGGATACCAGCAGGAGCTGCGGCGCAGCCTCGGCATCCTGGGGAACATCTCCATGGGCTTCGCCGTGGTCTCGCCGGTGGTCGCGCTGTACGCGGTGTCCATGGTCGCCACGACGATCGCCGGACCCGCCTGGGTGTGGGCGCTGCCGGTCGTCCTGCTCGGCCAGTGCCTGGTGGTCAACGTCTACTCCGAGCTGGCGTCCCAGTGGCCGCTGACCGGCGGCCCGTACCAGTGGGGACGGCGGCTCCTCGGGCCGTCCTTCGGCTGGCTGAGCGGCTGGGTGTGGCAGTTCGCCGTGATGTTCGGCAACACCACCGTGGCCTACCTCGCCGCGCCCTGGGTCTTTGCCCTCGTCGGGGTCACGCCCACGCCCGGGACGATGGTGGCGGTCGCCGCCGGCATCCTGCTGGCCTGCATGCTGGTCAACGCCTTCGGCATCAGGATCCTGAGCTGGTTCGTGACGCTGGGCATCGCCGCCGAGGCGGTCGCCTCGGTGCTCGTCGGCTTCGCCCTGCTGCTGTTCTTCCGCGAGCACGGCTTCGCGCTGTTCACCGCGACGCTCGGGGCCGAGGAGCTGTCCGGCGGCTCCACCGCCATGGCCTTCCTCGCCGTACTCGCCGTCGCCGGCTGGGGCTTCATCGGCTTCGACGCCTGCGTTTCGACGGCCGAGGAGACCAAGGACGCCGGGCGCCAGGTGCCGCGCGCCATGTGGTGGGCGCTGCTCAGCGTCGGCGTCGTCGTGATCCTCAACGCCATGGCGGTCGCCCTCGCCCACCCCGACCCGGCGGCTGTGGTGGCGGGGAAGGACCTCGACCCCGTGACCACCGCCGTGATCTCGTCGTTCGGCTCCTGGTCCGACAAGCCCTTCGTGTGCGTCGTACTGATCGGCTTCCTCGCCTGCGCCATGGCGTCCCAGGGCGGCGCCGCCCGCGGGGTGTACTCCCTGGCCCGCGACGGCGTCTTCCCGTTCTCCCGGTACGTACGGAAGGTCAACCGGCGCCAGGCCCCGATCGGCGGCCTGATCGCCTCCACCGTGGTCAGCAGCTCCGCCCTGCTGCTGGGCCTGGACGCCACGGCGATCGGCAGTCTGATCGCCTTCGGCACGGCGGCCACGTTCCTGCCCTTCTTCCTGGTCTCGCTGGCCGCGCTCGTCGCCCGGCTGCGCGGCACGTGGGTGCCGTCCGGCCACATCCGCCTGGGGCGCGGGGGCACCTTTCTCAACGTGCTCGCGGTGCTGTGGACCGCCTTCGAGGTGGCCAACGTCTGCTGGCCCCGCGCGGTCCTCGCCCCGCCCGGCGCCCCCTGGTACCAGGTGTGGGCCGGACTGCTGGGCACCGGCGTCGTCATCACCGCCGGCCTCGTGTACCTGCTCGTCCGGCGCCCGCAGGACAAGCTCCGCGCCGCCGAGCGGACCGCCGCGGAGCCGGACCCGGAGCGTGCCGCGGAGCTCGCACCCGAGCCCTCCTGAACCGGCGCCCCGCCCCGCTGCCCCCTCCGAGCCCCTCCCAGCCCCCCTGTCCCATCCGATCCACGAGCTGTTCCACGAGGAGAGTTGCCATGAACGTGAACCCGCCCCGCATGTCCAGGCGAGGGTTCGGCGCGGCCGCGCTGACCACCCTGGCCGCCACGGCGGCGGCCAGCGCGATCGGCGGCCGCGCCGTCGCCGCACCGGCCGCCCCGCGGACGGAGGAGCAGTACACCGCGCCCGCCGAATGGGAGCCGCACTCCGGCTGCGTCATGGCGTGGCCGTGGGACCGGACGATCGGCTGGGGCGGACTGCTGCCCGACGTGCAGGCCGAGATCGCGGGCATCGCCCGTCACATCGCCCGGTTCGAACCGGTCACCATGGTCGCGGAACCCGGCCAGGCGGCGGAAGCGCGCCGTCAGTGCGGCGGCACGGTCACCGTCGTCGAGTACCCCGTCAACGACTGCTGGACCCGCGACACCGGGCCGGTCTTCGCCCTGAACGCGACCCGGACGAAGAAGACCGGGCTCGACTTCGGCTTCAACGGCTGGGGCGGGAAGTTCCCGTACGACAAGGACGACTTCCTGCCGGTCGGCGTCTGCCAGTACCTCGGGGTCCCGCGCACGGACGTGGCCATGATCCTGGAGGGCGGGGCCGTCATCGCCGACGGCCAGGGCACCCTGATCACCACGGAGGAGTGCCTGCTGCACCCCAACCGCAACCCCGGCATGACCCGCGCCCAGATCGAGGCGACTCTGCTGGCCGCGTACGGCGCCACCAAGGTCATCTGGCTCCCGTACGGTCTCCACCACGACGACGTCACCAACGGCCACGTCGATCTGGTCGCCGCCTACCTCGGCCCGGCCAGGCTCCTCGTGCACGTCCAGCCCGACGCGAGCCACCCCAACCACGCCCGGACGGCGGCCAACGCCTCGGTGCTCCGGGGAGCCACCGACGCCCGCGGCCGACGCTTCCAGCTGGTGGAACTGCACCACCAGCCCCAGTTCCGGCACGGCGGGCGGCTGGTGGAGACGTTCAGTTACACCAACTACTACGAGACGTCCGGCAGCGTGGTCGTCCCGGTCGCCGGCGAACCCGCCGACACCCTGGCGCTCGCCCAGTTCCGCACGCTGTTCCCGGGACGCGAAGTGGTCGCCGCCCCGGCGCGCACGCTCGCCTTCGGCGGCGGCGGGGTCCACTGCGTCACCCAGCACGTCCCCCACGCGGGCTGAACACGGCCCCGGGCCGGGCGGCCTCCCGCCGCTCCGGCGGGGCCGCCCGGCCCGGGGCCGTCAGCGCTGGGGTCCGTGCGCGGTCAGCACTCGATGATGTTGACGGCCAGACCGCCGCGCGCGGTCTCCTTGTACTTCACCGACATGTCCGCGCCGGTCTCCTTCATGGTCTTGATGACCTTGTCGAGGGAGACCTTGTGGCTGCCGTCGCCGCGCATCGCCATCCGCGCCGCGGTGACGGCCTTGACCGCCGCCATGCCGTTGCGCTCGATGCACGGGATCTGGACCAGTCCGCCGACCGGGTCGCAGGTCAGGCCCAGGTTGTGCTCCATGCCGATCTCGGCCGCGTTCTCGACCTGCTCGGGGGTGCCGCCGAGGACCTCGGCGAGCGCGCCGGCCGCCATCGAACAGGCCGAGCCGACCTCGCCCTGGCAGCCGACCTCGGCACCGGAGATGGAGGCGTTCTCCTTGAAGAGCATGCCGATCGCGCCCGCGGAGAGCAGGAAGCGGACCACGCCCTCCTCGTCCGCGCCGGGCACGAAGTTCATGTAGTAGTGCAGGACGGCCGGGATGATGCCGGCGGCGCCGTTCGTCGGGGCGGTGACGACGCGGCCGCCCGCGGCGTTCTCCTCGTTGACCGCCATCGCGTAGAGCGTGATCCACTCCATCGCGAGCGCCAGCGGGTCGCCCTCGGAGCGCAGCTTGCGGGCGGTGTTCGCGGCGCGGCGGCGGACCTTCAGGCCGCCCGGCAGGATGCCCTCTTGGGACATGCCGCGCGCGACGCAGTCCTGCATGGCCCGCCAGATCTCCAACAGCCCCTCGCGGATCTCGGGCTCCGTGCGCCAGGCCTTCTCGTTCTCCAGCATCAGGGCGGAGATCGACAGGCCGGTCTCCTTGGCCATGCGCAGCAGCTCGTCACCGGTGCGGAAGGGGTACTTCAGTACGGTGTCGTCGAGCTTGATCCGGTCCTCGCCGACCGCGTCCTCGTCCACGACGAAGCCGCCGCCCACCGAGTAGTACGTCTTCTCCAGCAGCGGGGCGCCCTCGGCGTCGTACGCCCACAGGGTCATGCCGTTGGCGTGGTACGGCAGGGCCTTGCGGCGGTGCAGGACCAGGTCCTCGTCGAAGTCGAAGCCGATCTCGTGCGCGCCGAGCAGGCTGATGCGCTTGGCCGCCTTGATCCGCTCGAACTCCTCGTCGGCGGTCTCGACGTCCACGGTGCGCGGGGAGTTGCCCGCCAGGCCGAGCAGCACGGCCTTGGGGGTGCCGTGGCCGTGCCCGGTGGCGCCGAGCGAACCGAACAGCTCGGCCCGTACGGACGCGGTGTGGGCCAGCAGACCGTCGTTCTTCAGGCGTCCCACGAACAGGCGGGCGGCGCGCATAGGGCCGACCGTGTGGGAGCTGGACGGGCCGATGCCGATCGAGAACAGGTCGAAGACCGAGATGGCCACGGGGGAACTCCTAAGGGGTGGGGAAGACGCCGTTGTCTGCCGGGGTGGTGCAGATGATCAAGGCGGGGCGACACGGTGCGGGGCACCGCACTCACTGTTCAGTGTGCGCGGTGCCCCGGTGTTCAGTCTGTGTCGTACGTAACTACTTCAGACCAGGGTAAAGCGGGTGCTTGCCGGCCAGTGCCGTCACCCGGGCCGAAAGGGCCCCGGCGTCGTACGACGGCTTCAGCGCCTCGGCGATGATGTCCGCCACCTCGGCGAAGTCCTCGGCCTGGAAACCGCGCGTGGCCAGGGCCGGCGTACCGATCCGCAGACCCGAGGTGACCATCGGGGGGCGCGGGTCGTTCGGGATGGCGTTGCGGTTGACCGTGATGCCCAGACCGTGCAGGCGGTCCTCGGCCTGCTGGCCGTCGAGCTCGGAGTTCCGCAGGTCGACCAGGACCAGGTGGACGTCCGTGCCGCCGGTGAGGACGGACACGCCGTGCTCGGTGACGTCCGCCCGTACCAGGCGCTCGGCCAGGATGCGGGCGCCGTCCAGGGTGCGCTGCTGGCGCTCCTTGAACTCCTCGCTCGCGGCGACCTTGAAGGAGACGGCCTTCGCGGCGATGACGTGCTCCAGCGGGCCGCCCTGCTGACCGGGGAAGACCGCCGAGTTGATCTTCTTGGCGAGTTCGGCGGTGGAGAGGATCACTCCGCCGCGCGGGCCGCCGAGGGTCTTGTGCGTGGTCGTGGTGACGACGTGGGCGTGCGGCACCGGGTTGGGGTGCAGACCCGCGGCGACCAGACCGGCGAAGTGCGCCATGTCGACCATGAGGTACGCGCCGACCTCGTCCGCGATGCGGCGGAAGGCGGCGAAGTCCAGCTGACGCGGGTACGCCGACCAGCCGGCCACGATCAGCTTCGGCTTGGACTCCTTGGCGAGGCGCTCGACCTCGGCCATGTCGACCTCGCCGGTGGCGTCGTCCACGTGGTACGCGACCACGTTGTAGAGCTTGCCGGAGAAGTTGATCTTCATGCCGTGGGTCAGGTGACCGCCGTGGGCCAGGTTCAGACCCATGATGGTGTCGCCGGGCTTGAGCAGCGCGAACATCGCGGCGGCGTTGGCCTGGGCGCCCGAGTGGGGCTGCACGTTCGCGTGCTCGGCGCCGAAGAGCGCCTTGATGCGGTCGATGGCGATCTGCTCGACCACGTCGACGTGCTCGCAGCCGCCGTAGTACCGGCGGCCCGGGTAGCCCTCGGCGTACTTGTTGGTCAGTACGGAGCCCTGGGCCTCCATGACGGCGACCGGAGCGAAGTTCTCCGAGGCGATCATCTCGAGGGTGGACTGCTGGCGGAGCAGCTCGGCGTCGACGGCGGCGGCGACGTCCGGGTCGAGCTCGTGCAGGGGAGTGTTGAGAAGCGTCATCACGGTCCCGTTCGAGGGTCTTAGTTGCCGGAGGAGAAGGCGTCGTACTCGTCGGCGGAGAGCAGGTCGGCCGGCTCCTCCGCGACGCGCACCTTGAAGAGCCAGCCGCCCTCGAAGGGGGCGGAGTTCACCAGCGACGGGTCGTCCACGACGTCCTGGTTGGACTCGACGATCTCGCCGGAGACCGGGGAGTACAGGTCGCTGACCGACTTGGTCGACTCCAGCTCGCCGCAGGACTCGCCCGCGCTCACCGTGTCGCCGACCGCCGGGAGCTGGGCGTAGACGACGTCACCGAGCGCGTTGGCCGCGAACTCCGTGATGCCGACCGTCGCGACGCCGTCCTCGGCGGTCGACAGCCACTCGTGCTCCTTGCTGTACCGCAGCTGCTGGGGGTTGCTCATGACCTGAATTCTCCTGTACGCGGGGGAGTGCTGGTGAACGGGGAGGTTGTGCGGGGGGTCACTTCTGACGCTTGTAGAACGGCAGCGCGACGACCTCGTACGGCTCATGCGTACCGCGAATGTCGACGCCGACACCGGAGGCGCCGGGGGCGGCGTGCGCCGCGTCGACGTACGCCATGGCGATCGGCCGGCCCAGCGTCGGGGAGGGGGCGCCGGAGGTGACCCCGCCGATCACCTCGCCGCCCGCGACGACGGGGAAACCGGCGCGCGGGACGCGGCGGCCCTCGGCGATCAGGCCGACGAGCTTGCGCGGCGGGGCGCTCTCGGCGCGCTCGGCGGCGGCCTCCAGCGCGGCGCGGCCGACGAAGTCGCCCTCCTTCTCGAACTTCACGACCCGGCCAAGACCCGCGTCGAACGGCGTCAGGGCGGTGGTCAGCTCGTGCCCGTACAGCGGCATGCCGGCTTCGAGGCGCAGGGTGTCGCGGCAGGAGAGGCCGGCCGGTACGAGCCCGGCGTCCTTGCCCGCCTCGGTCAGTGCCTGCCACAGCTTCTCGGCGTCGGCCGGCGCGACGAACAGCTCGAAGCCGTCCTCGCCGGTGTACCCGGTACGGGCGATCAGCGCCGGGACGCCGGCGACGGTGCCGGGCAGGCCGGCGTAGTACTTCAGCCCGTCCAGGTCGGCGTCGGTGACGGACTTCAGGATGCCGGGGGACTCGGGGCCCTGGACGGCGATCAGGGCGTACGCGTCACGGTCGTCCCGTACGACGGCGTCGAAGCCGGCGGCGCGCTCGGTGATGGCGTCGAGGACGATCTGCGCGTTGCCGGCGTTGGCGACGACCATGTACTCGGTCTCGCCCAGGCGGTAGACGATCAGGTCGTCGACGATCCCGCCGTCCTCCTGGCAGATCATCGTGTAGCGGGCGCGGCCGAGCCCGATGGTGCCGATGTTGCCGACGAGGGCGTAATCGAGGGCGTCCACGGCCTGCGGGCCGGTGACGGTGATCTCGCCCATGTGGGAGAGGTCGAAGAGGCCCGCCCGGGTGCGTACGGCGTTGTGCTCGTCGCGCTCGCTGGCGTACCGCAGCGGCATGTCCCAGCCCGCGAAGTCGGTCATGGTCGCGCCCAGCGCACGATGAGTGGCGTCGAGGGCGGTGTGACGGGGGACATTGCTCATG
This sequence comes from Streptomyces chryseus, assembly GCF_014650755.1. Taxonomy (GTDB): domain Bacteria; phylum Actinomycetota; class Actinomycetes; order Streptomycetales; family Streptomycetaceae; genus Streptomyces; species Streptomyces chryseus. The sequence goes on from NZ_BMVO01000003.1 coordinate 80,499, forward strand.
TGTGGGGCTCCCAGGGCATGACAGGCGAGGACAATCCTCCCCATCTGTCATCGGAACCTGAGAGGTTCACCGGGAGAGTCCCGGCTTGCACCTTGGGTGGAGCCGCGACGAAGCGGCCCGCTTTTCAGATCTGCCTCGCCCGCGCGGTACGGGGCCTGAGAGATTCAAGGGAGGAACTTGCTCCTTCGGCGTCCTGGGCACAGAGTGCTTCGGACTCTCCCGCGCGGATTCAAGCGGCCGGTATGCAGTTGGCGCGCACATCATTGCACGTGGGCGCCGCCCCGACAGCACCTGGGCGGATCCCGAAATGGACTTGTGGCGCATTACCTTTTCTTTACACTTTGTGGGGAAGGGTGGGGGACACCCGACAGGGGGAAGACGATGACGTTGCAGCAGCCCGGTGTGTACGCGACGACGGCGGGGGCCGCGCACCGCGCGGTGCCCGCACAACAGGCCGTGCCGGTCAGGACGGCCGCCCGGCCCGTGCCCGTGGTGCGTGATCTGCGCGAGCGCGCGGGACGCGGCCCGCGCACCCTCGCCTTCGCGACCGGTGACACGGTGGTCGTGTCCGGCCTGCCGGGCAGCGGCAAGAGCACCCTGATCCGGCGTACGGCGAGCGCGGTGGCGCACCGGATCGACTCGCAGGACGTGCGCGAGCGCTGGGAGGCGGCGATGCCCCGCCTGCTGCCGTACGCCCTGTACCGGCCGCTGGTGCGCGTGGCGCACTACGCGGGCCTGTGGCGCGCCCTGCGCTCGGGCGACGGGGTCGTGGTGCACGACTGCGGTACGCAGACCTGGGTGCGGCGCTGGCTGGCGCGCGACGCCCGGCGCCGGGGCGTCGCGCTGCACCTGGTGCTGCTCGACGTGACGGCGGACGTGGCGCGGGCCGGCCAGCAGGAGCGCGGCCGCGGGGTCTCCGGTTACGCCTTCGCCCGGCACCGGCGGGCGGTGGGCCGGCTGGTGCGGGACGCGGAGGCGGGGCGGCTGCCGGTGGGCTGCGCGTCGGCGGTGCTGCTGGACCGGGACGCGGCGGGTGCGCTCAAGGTGATCGACTTTCCGGCCCCGGCCCCGGCGGGCCCCTAGGGACGGATGGCGGACAGCCCCGCAGGACACCCCGCGCACCGCGTTAAAGTCGTCCCGTGGACTACCCCGACTTCCCCATATCCGTTCCGCCGCACGGCGGCAGCGGCTGGCCCGGCAACGAGCTCGAAGAGGTACTGGGCGCCTCGCTCGGCCACCCCGCCGCGGGCGGCCGCATCGTCGAGGCGCTCGGGCGCAGCCAGGTCTGGGTGCCGCTGCCGAACGGCGGCGGGCCCGACTCCCCGAACCTCGACCTGCCCACGGTGCAGATCAACGGCGAGGCGTACGTCCCCGTCTACAGCTCCGAGGAGCAGCTGCGCCACTGCACCGGGCCCCACATGTCCTTCACCGTCGCGCCCGCCCGGGAGTTCGCCCGCGGCCTGCCGCCGCAGCTCGGCATCGCGGTGAACCCGGACGGCGCGGTCGGCGTGCCGCTGCCGCCGGCCGCCGTCGCCGAGCTCTGCCGGGCCGGCCGTACGCCGCTGGACGGACCGGCCAGTGGGGGCAGGGTCCGGCTCTTCGAGCCGGACTGGCAGGAGGAGCCGGTCGACTTCCTCGCGGCCGCCGCCGGGGAGTTCCAGGAGAGCGGAGTGGTCGTGAGCGCCCGCCGCGCCCTCGCGAGCGTCGAGGGCGCACCCCCGAGCCTGTTCGTCGGCGTACAGCTGTCGAACGCGGAGGGCGCCGACCCCAACGCACCGATGGACGCCCTCGGCCGGGCCCTCGGACGCGTCCAGGTGCCCTGGGAGGTCAACCTGATCCTGCTCGACGTGACGCGGGACCCGGTCGCCGGCTGGATGCTCGAAAAGGTGCGGCCGTTCTACACGCGCGCCTGACTCGTGCCCGACCCGTGCTCAGCGCCGGTGCTGCCGCTTAAGCTTGACCGACAACCGACACGGTGGATCGAAGAGGGGCGGGACCCAGGGTGAGCGCGTCAGGCACTGCGGCGGCCGGGCAGGTCGAGCACATGCTGCGCCAGGTGACACCCGGGCGCTACGACGCGTACGAGGCACTCCTGCGCGCCCTCGCCGACCCGGCGGGCGGCAAGCTGTGGATGCTGCTCTGGCACGGCCAGGCGGGGTCCCCCGACGCCCAGTACGGAAACATGGACGTCGACGGCCTCGGCTACGCGCCGTGCGTCACCTCCGCGCAGGAGCTGGCCGCGAGCGGCTGGAGCCGGGCGTACGAAGTGGTGTCCGCCCACGACGTCGCGCGGGCGCTCTTCCCCGACCGCTGGGGGATCTGGCTCAACCCGCACGCCCACGGCGGCGGCGTCGGCATCCCCTGGCTGGACCTGCGGCGTATCGCGACCGGTCTCGACCGGATGCCCGCCGGACCGCTGCGGCTGTCCGAACCGGCCGTCGAGATCCCCCAGTTCTACGCCCTGCTCACGCAGAACGCCCACCGGACCCCCGCCGTCCGCGCGCTGCGCCGCGCCTGGGTGCAGCCGGCGCTCGGCGCGCCGTACCTGGCCGTCGGACTCGATCTGTACGACACGAGCCAGCAGTCCGTCGACGCCGTGCGCGCCATGATGCAGCAGTCGATCGGCGTGGTCCCCGAAGGGCTGCCCGTGTCCACCGTCGCGATGTCCGACGAGTACGACCCCGTGTCCATGTGGCTGCGCGCGAACGCCCGCCCGTTCTACGACCGCGAGGCCCACGCGCCCGCCGCCCCCACCTCCGCCCCGCAGGGCGGCTACGGCTACCCGGCGCCGCGCGCCTACTGAGGCGACCTCGCCATACGGCGTACATAGCCCAATTCGACGGCCCATGAGGGCCGTTGGGCGGCATGTCCGGTCTGGTGCATTGGGCCGCTTCTGATCCGCTCAGCAGATCGCGGCGTCCGGATAACGGAAGGCCACAGGCCACATCACGGTTGCGCATCCATTGCCCGCCAGGGCTGGCGGGTGATCGCGCGCTCATTGAAGACTCCCGCAACAAGGAACGTCGGTCCTGTGTACGACCCGCCTTCCCCGTGTCAACTGTGTTTGTCCGAGCACCTTCTGCACGTTTCCGCACCACTTGCACCTGCGATGCGAACAAGCCGCCACAGCGGCAGGCGCGGGCCGACCACCCGTCGGCCGAGCCGAGAGGGGTCCCCACCACGATGACGGCACCACTGCACGACACGAGCGCGGCAGAGACCGCCGCCGTTGACGTAGCGGCCGATGTTCCGGCGAAAGCCATCGAAGGCCGCTCGCCCTGGAAGATCGCATGGGTGCGTCTGAAGCGCGACAAGGTCGCGCTGGCCGGCGGCGTCGTCGTGTTGTTCCTGATCCTGGTCGCGGTGTTCGCGCCCTTGATCGTCAGCGCGCTCGGCCACCCGCCGAACGACTTCCACGAGGACAAGATCGACCCGCTGTTCGGTACGCCGATCGGCAGCTGGGGCGGCATGAGCTCCGACTTCCTGCTGGGAGTCGAACCGGTCAACGGCCGCGACGTGTTCAGCCGCCTCGTCTACGGCGCCCGGATCTCGCTGCTGGTCGCCTTCCTCGCGGCCCTCTTCGCCGTCGCCCTCGGCACGGTCTTCGGGATCATCGCCGGATACTTCGGCGGCTGGGTCGACGCGGCGATCAGCCGGGTGATGGACGTACTGCTGGCCTTCCCGCAGCTGCTCTTCATCATCGCGCTGGTCTCGGTCCTGCCCAACTCCCTCTGGGGGTTCAGCGGTTCGGGTGTGCGCATCGGCGCCCTGATCGTCGTGATCGGCTTCTTCGGATGGCCGTACGTGGGCCGGATCGTCCGCGGCCAGACGCTCTCCCTCAGGGAACGCGAGTACGTCGAGGCGGCGCGCAGCCTCGGCGCGGGCCGCGCGTACATCCTCTTCAAGGAGCTCCTGCCGAACCTGGTCGCCCCGATCACCGTCTACACGACGCTGATGATCCCGACCAACGTCCTCAGCGAGGCCGCCCTCAGCTTCCTGGGCGCCGGAGTCAAGCCGCCCACCGCCTCCTGGGGGCAGATGCTCTCCAAGGCCAAGGAGTACTACGAGGCGGACCCGATGTTCATGATCGCGCCCGGCGTGGCCATCTTCGTCACGGTTCTGGCCTTCAACCTCTTCGGCGACGGCGTGCGTGACGCGCTGGACCCGAAGGGCTCCCGCTGACCGTTCGTCCCGTACCACCGCACGTTCCCACCGCGCCGCCCCTGCCGATGTGTCAGGAGGCCACCCAAACCGCCGGTTCCGCAACGGACCGGCACTCTTACGGAGGTTGCTGATCGTGACAGCCAACAGTTCTTCCAGGCGACGGCTCGCCGCAAGCGCGGCGCTCGTCGTCGCCGCGCTCGTCGGAACCGCGGCCTGCGGTGGCGGCGGCAAGGACGAGACCGAGGGCAAGGGCAAGGCCCCTGGCTTCAACGCGGCCGTCGGCAAGATCGCGAACGCCTCGGACAAGAAGGGCGGCACGATCAAGTTCATCGGTACGCAGGATGCCGACTCCTGGGACCCGCAGCGCGGTTACTACGGCTTCATGTGGGACTTCGCGCGCTACTACACGCGCCAGCTGATCACCTTCAAGCCGGCCGCCGGCACCGAGTCCACCGAGCTCGTCGCCGACATGGCGACCGACACGGGCAAGGTCTCCGCGGACAAGAAGACGTACACCTTCACGCTGAAGGACGGCGTGGCCTGGGAGGACGGCAAGCCCGTCACCTCCAAGGACATCAAGTACGGCATCGAGCGCATCTGGGCGCAGGACAAGATCTCCGGCGGTCCGATCTACCTGCAGCAGGTCCTGGACCCGAAGAAGGAGTACAAGGGCCCGTACAAGGACAAGTCGGCCGACAAGCTCGGCCTGAAGGCCATCGAGACGCCGGACGACAAGACCATTGTCTTCAAGCTCCCGAAGCCCAACGGCGACTTCCTCCAGATGCTGGCCATGCCGGCCGCCACGCCCGTCCGCCAGGACAAGGACACGGTCGAGAAGTACGGCCTGAAGCCCTTCTCCAACGGCCCGTACAAGATCGACTCCTACACCCCCAACAAGGGCATGGAGCTGAGCCGCAACCCCAACTGGAAGCAGGACACCGACACCGTCCGCAAGGCGCTGCCGGACAAGGTCTCGCTCAAGCTCATCACCAACGCCGACGACATGGACAACCGCCTGATCGAGGGCGACTTCGACGTCGACATCAACGCCACCGGCATCAGCCCGGCCGGCCGTACCAAGGCGCTGCGCGACCACAAGGCCAACGTCGACAACCCGCAGACCGGCTTCATCCGGTACGCGGTGTTCCCGCAGACGGTCAAGCCGCTCGACAACGTCCACTGCCGCAAGGCGCTCATCTACGGCGCCGACCACAAGTCGCTGCAGACCGCGCGCGGCGGACCGATGGCGGGCGGCGACATCGCCACCAACATGCTGCCGCCGAGCATCAAGGGCTCCGACCCGAAGTACGACCCGTACAACGTCCTGAAGGACACCAAGGGCAACGTCGCCAAGGCCAAGGAGGAGCTCAAGGCCTGCGGCAAGCCGAACGGCTTCAAGACCACCATCGCGGTCCGCAACAACAAGCCGCAGGAGATCGCCACCGCCGAGTCGATGCAGGAGTCGCTGCGCAAGATCGGCGTCGAGGTGCAGATCGACCAGTACGACGGTGCGCAGACCTCCGGCATCATCGGCGCTCCCAAGAACGTCGAGAAGAAGAACTACGGCATCATCATTATGGGCTGGGGTGCTGACTTCCCGTCCGGTCAGGGCTTCTCGCAGCCGCTGGTCGACAGCCGCTTCATCCTCGACAGCGGCAACAACAACTTCTCGATGATGAAGGACAAGTCGATCGACGCCCTGTTCGACAAGGCGCTGCTCGAGACGGACCCGGACAAGGCCGCCGAGTTCTACAAGCAGATCAACGAGAAGGTCTCCGAGGCCGCGGTCTACCTGCCCTTCACCTTCGAGAAGAACGTGATCTGGCGCAGCTCGCGGCTGACCAACGTCTACACGGCCGACTCCTACAACGGCCGCTACGACTACGCCTCCCTCGGCGTCAAGTGACCGTCCGTTCGCTCCGCCGGCACACCCGCCGCTAAGCCCGAAGGGCAGGTGATGGCCGCGTGCGGCGGCCCGGGGATCCCCCACCGGATCCCCGGGCCGCCGCCGGGCCGACCGTAGTGCTCGCATACCTCATCAGGCGGCTGACCGCCGTCGTCGTGATGCTGCTCGTGGTCACTCTCGTGACCTTCGGCATCTTCTACGTCATCCCGAAACTGACCGGCAGCGACCCCGCCGCGATGTTCATCGGCAAGCAGGCGGACCCAGGCGCGGTCGAAGGCGTCCGGGAGAAGCTCGGGCTCGGCGATCCGATCCTGGTGCAGTTCTGGAACTTCATCAGCGGAATCTTCGTCGGCCGCGACTACACCGGCGGCGGCTCGTCGTTCCACTGCGACGCCCCGTGCTTCGGCTACTCCTTCCGTACGGAGCAGGAGATCTGGCCGGTACTCACCGAGCGGCTCCCCGTGACGCTGTCCCTGGCGGCCGGCGCGTGCGTGCTGTGGGTCGTCGTCGGTGTCACCACCGGCATCATCTCCGCCCTCAAGCGCGGTACGGCGATCGACCGTACGGCCATGACCATCGCCCTCGCCGGTGTGTCGCTGCCGATCTACTTCACCGCGCTGCTCTCCCTGGCGATCTTCCGGACCCAGCTCGGCTGGTTCGACGCCGAGTACGTGGACATCGCGTCGGATCCGCTCGGCTGGTTCAGCGGCCTGGTGCTGCCGTGGGTGACCCTCGCCTTCCTGTACGCCGCGATGTACGCCCGGCTCACCCGCGCCACCATGCTGGAGGTCCTGGGCGAGGACTACATCCGTACCGCCCGCGCCAAGGGCCTGAGCGAACCGGTCGTCGTCGGGAAGCACGCGCTGCGCTCGACGATGACGCCGATCCTCACCATCCTCGGCATGGACCTCGGCGCCCTGGTCGGCGGCGCGATCCTCACCGAGACCGCCTTCAGCCTCCCGGGCCTCGGCCAGGCGGCGGTCAAGGCGATCGGCGACTTCGACCTTCCGCTCATCCTGGGTGTCACGCTCATCGCCGCCGCCGCCGTGGTGCTCGCGAACCTCGTCGTGGACATCCTGTACTCCGTGATCGACCCCCGAGTGAGGCTCTCGTGACCACTGTGCCTGTCCCGGGGGAGGCCCCCGGAGCCCCCTTGACGAAGACCGGCGCGGTCGGGGAGCCCGTACGCGCCGGCTCCCCGCAGGCGGACGCCTTCCTCGACGTACGCGACCTCAAGGTGCACTTCCCCACCGACGACGGCCTCGTCAAGTCGGTGGACGGCCTCTCCTTCAAGCTGGAGAAGGGCAAGACCCTCGGCATCGTGGGCGAGTCCGGCTCCGGCAAGTCGGTCACCTCGCTCGGCATCATGGGCCTGCACACCGTCGGCCAGTACGGCCGGCGCAAGGCCCGGATCTCCGGCGAGATCTGGCTGGACGGCACGGACCTGCTGTCCGCCGACCCCGACGAGGTGCGCAAGCTGCGCGGCCGCGAGATCTCGATGATCTTCCAGGACCCGCTGTCCGCGCTGCACCCGTACTACACGATCGGCCACCAGATCGTGGAGGCGTACCGCATCCACAACAAGGTCGACAAGAAGACCGCCAAGCGGCGGGCGATCGAGATGCTCGACCGGGTCGGCATCCCGCAGCCCGACAAGCGCTTCGACGGCTACCCGCACGAGTTCTCCGGCGGCATGCGCCAGCGCGCCATGATCGCGATGGCGCTCGTCAACAACCCCGAGCTGCTGATCGCGGACGAGCCGACCACCGCCCTGGACGTCACCGTCCAGGCGCAGATCCTCGACCTGATCCGGGACCTGCAGAAGGAGTTCGGCTCGGCGGTCATCGTCATCACGCACGACCTGGGCGTCGTCGCCGAGCTGGCCGACGACATCCTCGTGATGTACGGCGGCCGGTGCGTCGAGCGCGGCCCCGCCGAGCAGGTCTTCTACGAGCCCCAGCACCCGTACACCTGGGGCCTGCTGGGCTCGATGCCGCGCATCGACCGTGACCAGACCGACCGCCTCATCCCGGTCAAGGGCTCCCCGCCCAGCCTGATCAACATCCCGAGCGGCTGCGCCTTCCACCCGCGCTGCCCCTACGCGGACGTCCCCAAGGGCGGCATCACCCGTACCGAGCGGCCGGAACTCAAGCTGCTGCCCGGCAAGGAATCCGAACGGCACTTCTCCGCCTGCCACATGGCGGCCGAGGACCGGACGCGGATCTGGACCGAAGAGATTGCGCCGAAGCTGTGAGCGAGACGAAGGATCCCGACGTGACGATCCCGGAGCAGGCGTCGTCCTCGCCGCTGTCGCCCTCGACCGAGCCCCTGCTCAAGGTCAGCGGTCTGGTGAAGCACTTCCCCATCAAGAAGGGCGTGCTGCAGCGCCAGGTCGGCGCGGTTCAGGCCGTCGACGGCCTCGACTTCGACGTACGCCCGGGGGAGACCCTCGGCGTGGTCGGTGAGTCGGGCTGCGGCAAGTCGACGATGGGCCGGCTGATCACCCGGCTGCTGGAGCCGACCAGCGGGAAGATCGAGTTCGAGGGCCAGGACATCACCCACCTGGGCACCGCCCGGATGCGTCCGCTGCGCCGCGACGTACAGATGATCTTCCAGGACCCGTACTCCTCGCTGAACCCGCGCCACACGGTCGGCACGATCATCAGCGCGCCCTTCAAGCTGCAGAACATCACGCCCGAGGGCGGGGTGAAGCGGGAGGTCCAGCGGCTTTTGGAGCTGGTGGGGCTCAACCCCGAGCACTACAACCGCTATCCGCACGAGTTCTCCGGCGGCCAGCGCCAGCGCATCGGCATCGCGCGGGCGCTCGCCCTCAAGCCGAAGCTGGTCGTCGCCGACGAGCCGGTGTCGGCGCTGGACGTGTCGATCCAGGCGCAGGTGGTGAACCTGCTGGACGACCTCCAGGACGAGCTCGGTCTCACGTACGTGATCATCGCGCACGACCTGTCGGTCATCCGGCACGTCTCGGACCGCATCGCCGTGATGTACCTCGGCAAGATCGTCGAGCTGGCGGACCGCAAGGCGCTGTACGAGGCGCCGATGCACCCGTACACGAAGGCGCTCCTGTCGGCCGTCCCGGTGCCCGACCCGCGCAGCAAGCACAAGCGCGAGCGGATCCTGCTCAAGGGCGACGTCCCCTCGCCGATCTCGCCGCCCACGGGCTGCCGCTTCCACACGCGGTGCTGGAAGGCCACGGAGATCTGCACGACGCGGGAGCCGGCGCTGACCACGCTCAAGACCGGCCACCAGGTGGCCTGCCACCACCCGGAGAACGCGCCCGACCAGGCGCCGGAATCCGGTCCCGCGGCCGGGTCCGCGAGCGCGGGGGACATCGGCAAGGCCTAGAACCGGCACAATTGCCCGGTGTTCCAGGAACTCTTCACGCCCTCCGTCCAGCATTCGCTCGACCTCGTCGGGATCTTCGTCTTCGCGATCTCCGGCGCGCTGCTCGCCGTGCGCAAGAACTTCGACGTCTTCGGCATCGCGGTGCTCGCGGAGGTCACCGCGCTGGGCGGAGGGCTGTTGCGTGACCTGATCATCGGCGCCGTGCCGCCGGCCGCCTTCACCGACCTCGGCTACTTCACCACACCGCTGATCGCGGCGGCCCTCGTCTTCTTCCTGCACCCCGAGGTGGAGCGCATCCAGGGCGCCGTGAACGCCTTCGACGCGGCCGGCCTCGGGCTGTTCTGCGTGACGGGCACCACCAAGGCGTACGAGTACGGGCTGGGCCTGACCGCTTCGGCCGCCCTGGGCCTGGCGACCGCGGTCGGCGGCGGCGTACTGCGCGACGTGCTCGCCAACGAGGTGCCCTCGCTGCTGCGCTGGGACCGCGATCTGTACGCCGTCCCCGCGATCGTCGGCGCCTCCATGGTGGCGCTGTGCATCCGCTTCGACGCGCTGAACGCGGTGACCAGCGGCATCGCCGTCGTGACCGCCTTCGTGCTGCGGTTGCTGGCGATGCGCTTCCACTGGCGGGCGCCGCGTGCCTGGCACCGGAGCTCGGCGAAGGCCGAGGGGGAATCCGAGTCCAGCACTTAGCTACCGCTTAGTAACGTCCCGGTGTACCGTGCATGCCATGGCACAGGCATGCATCGGGGACAGTGAGTTCGACCGCGACACCGCCCTCACGGAGCGGACGCCCGGCGTCTACGACGCGGAGCTCTCCGCCGGCTGGACGATCATCCAGGCCGTCAACGGCGGCTACCTCCTCGCCCTCCTCGGCCGGGCGCTCGGTGACGCCCTGCCGCATCCCGACCCCTTCACGGTTTCGGCGCACTATCTGACGCCGTCCGTGCCCGGCAAGGCGGTGATCCGGACGCAGGCCGTCCGTACCGGACGCACCCTCTCCACCGGCCAGGCCTCCCTCTTCCAGTACGCCGACGACGGCACCGAGGTCGAGCGGATCCGCGTCCTCGCCTCCTACGGCGACCTCGACGCCCTGCCCGACGACGTCCGCACGACGGCGAAGCCGCCGGTCATGCCCCCGTACGAGCAGTGCCTGGGCGCCGAAGCCGGACCCGCCGCCATCCCGGGCAGCTCGGCCATCACCGAGCGGCTGAACATCCGCCTCGACCCCGCCACCGTCGGCTGGGCCGTGGGCGCGCCCTCCGGCCGGGGCGAGATGCGCGGCTGGTTCGGACTCGCCGACGGCCGTGACGCCGACCCGCTCTCGCTGCTGCTCACCGTCGACGCCCTGCCGCCGACCTCGTTCGAGCTGGGGCTGAAGGGCTGGACGCCGACCGTCGAGCTCACCACCCACGTACGCTGCCGGCCCGCCCCGGGCCCGCTGCGCGTCTCCATCACCACCCGCAACCTCGCGGGCGGCTTCCTGGAGGAGGACGCGGAGGTCTGGGACAGCGCGGACCGTCTCGTCGCCCAGTCCCGGCAGCTCGCGCGGGCGCCGCGCGGCTGAACTTCCCGCGCGGCCCGTATCACGGACCGTCGTCCTCCCGGACGGCCGTCCGGGTGCGTGCGGAGTCCCGTCCGCCGGCTCAGTCCAGCCAGTGGCGGCGGCCGAGCCCGATCAGGCGCAGCTGGCGGCGGGCCAGGGAAGCGGCTGCCTCGACGCGTTCCTCGCCGTACGGTCCGGCCTCCAGGAACGCGGACGCGGTCATCACCATGTGGTCGACATGGACGTGCGCGAGCATCCGTACGTCGTCCTCGCTCCACCGCGCGCAGTCCGGCTGGGTGCCGAGCCAGGCCGCCACCTCCTCGGCGAACAGGCCGAGTTGCCCGCCGATCGCGGCGCGCACCCGCTCCACCCCGCCGTGCCGTTCACGGGTGACGAAGCGGACGTGGGCGGGGTAGGCCCGCACGTGACGGGCGATGAGGCCCACCGCGCCGTCGATGCGCACGGCGCTGTCGCCGGTTTCGGCGAGGGTCGCGCGGAGCACCGCGTGCAGGCCGCCGAGCGCCTCCTCGACCAGTGCCACGCCCAGATCCGCCGTGTCCCGGAAGTGCCGGTAGAAGGCGGTGGGGGCGACGCCGGCGGCGCGCGTGACCTCGCGCAGGCCGAGGCTGCTCAGGCTCTGGTGCTCCAGCAGGACGAGCGCCGCCTCCATGAGGGCCTGGCGGGTCCTCTGCTTCTGGGCCTGGCGGGCGCCAAGGATGTGACTCATGACATTCAGTAAACAACCGTTCCCTGATTGCGGGGGAACCATGGGGGCACTCTAGACTGAGTAGTCAGTGAACAGTCGTACTCCCAGGAGGGGTTCACGTGTTCGTCCTCGTAGCGGCTCTGCTGTTGCTCGGGGTGCTGATGGGCTCGGTCGCCCATGTGCCGGCCCCGGTGTCCCTCGTCGCCGCCGCGCTCATCGGCGTCTGGCTTCTCGTCTTCGCCGCCCGTGAGCGTCACTCGCGACGTACGACCCGAAGGAGCTGAACGCGCCATGGAGTTCACCGCGTCCGCACGCGCCCGGACCGGCACGCGGGACGCCGACGGCATGGCCGTCGCCTCGTTCGTGCTCGGACTCGTCGGGCTGCTCGTCCTCAACATCTTCCTCGGCCCCGTCTCGATCGTCCTGGCGTCCCTGGCCCTGCGCCGGGGCACCGAGCGGCGGGGCCGGGCGCTGCTCGGCCTCGGCCTCGGGGTGGCCGACCTGCTGGTCCTCGCCGTGCTCGCGTCCGCCGACGACACCGTGTCCTGGACCTTCGGCGGCTGAGGGGGCGCCGTGGGGACGGCGGGAGAGGGCGTGAGCGGAGGGCGGCCCACGGGCTCGTAGAATCGAGTGCACCATGGCTTACCTCGACCACGCCGCGACCACCCCGATGCTTCCGGAAGCGGTCGGGGCGATGACCGCCCACCTCGCCGTCACCGGCAACGCGTCGTCCCTGCACGCCGCCGGCCGACGCGCGCGGCGCACCGTCGAGGAGGCCCGCGAGACGCTCGCCGAGTCCCTCGGCGCCCGCCCCAGCGAGGTGGTCTTCACCGCCGGCGGAACCGAGGCGGACAACCTCGCCGTCAAGGGCCTGTACTGGGCGCGGCGCGACGCCGATCCGCGCCGAACCCGCGTCCTGGCCAGCCCCGTCGAGCACCACGCGGTGCTGGACGCCGTCCACTGGCTGGGCGAGCACGAGGGCGCGACGGTCGAGTACCTGCCGGTCGACGCATACGGCAGAGTCCACCCGGCGGCGCTGCGCGAGGCCATCGCGCGCGAGCCCTCGGATGTCGCCATGGCCACCGTCATGTGGGCCAACAACGAGATCGGCACCGTCATGCCGGTCCGTGAACTCGCCGACGTGGCAGCCGAGTTCGGCGTACCGCTGCACGCCGACGCGGTGCAGGCGTTCGGTCAGCTCGACGTGGACTTCGCCGCCTCGGGACTCGCCGCGATGACCGTCTCCGGGCACAAGATCGGCGGCCCGTACGGCATCGGCGCGCTGCTGCTCGGCCGTGAGTACACCCCCGTACCCGTCCTGCACGGGGGCGGTCAGGAGCGGCACGTGCGCTCCGGCACGCTCGACGTCCCGGCCGTCGCCGCCTTCGCGGTGGCCGGCCGGATCGCGGCCGAGCAGCGCGAGTGGTTCGCGCGTGAGATCGGCGGGCTGCGCGACGAACTGGTGGCCGCCGTACGGGCGGCCGTCCCCACGGCGGTCCTCGGCGGCGACCCTTCCCCGGGCGGCCGGCTGCCGGCCAACGCCCACTTCACCTTCCCCGGCTGCGAGGGCGACTCGCTGCTCCTGCTGCTCGACGCGCAGGGCATCGAGTGCTCCACCGGCTCCGCCTGCACGGCCGGAGTGGCCCAGCCGAGCCACGTCCTGCTGGCCACCGGGACCGACCCCGACCTGGCCCGCGGCACCCTGCGCTTCTCGCTCGGGCACACCTCGACCGCCGACGACGTGGCCGCCGTGGCGGAGGCGATCGGGCCGGCCGTCGAGCGGGCCCGTACGGCGGGGCTCGTCTGACCCGCTGAAGGACTACGCCCGGGCGGGCGGCCGGCCCTCCAGCTCCGCGCGTACGAGCCGGAGGTAGCGGGCCCAGTTCCAGTGCGGGCCGGGGTCGGTGTGGTCGGTGCCCGGGACCTCGACGTGGCCGATGATGTGCTCCCGGTCGGCGGGTATCCCGTACCGCCGGCAGATGCCGGCCGCGAGGCGGGCCGACGAGCGGTACATGACGTCCGTGAAGTCCTCCGGCCGGTCGACGAAGCCCTCGTGCTCGATGCCGACGCTGCGTTCGTTGAACGAGCGGTTCCCCGCGTGGTACGCGACGTCCAGCTCCCTGGCCATCTGCGTGATGTGGCCGTCCTTCGCGCGCACGATGTAGTGCGCGGCGGCCGCGTGCAGCGGGTTCTTGAAGACGCGCACGGCCGACGCGAAGCTGCCCTGCGTCACGTGGATCACGATCCGGTCGATCGTGTAGTCGGCCGGGCGGTCCGCGGTCCGCAGATTCGCGGCCGACGCCGCCACCCACCGGGCGCCCTTGTGATCCACCTCTCCCTCCGTGCGCTGCTTGTCGATACCCGGCACGAGCCACCACATCCGGGCCAGCTCATCGCCGTACACAGCGGCCGTACCGCCCACCAGGGCCGCTCCACCCCCGATGAACAGCGCGCGTCTGCTCACCCTTGCCGCCTTCTTCTGCTCCATGAGCCCTTTAACGCTTTCGGCCCTGTCGGTGGTTCCGTCTACCCTGGTGGAGCTATGACTGAGACCCCGCGCCGCCTCCGTGTCCTCGCCGCCATGTCCGGCGGGGTCGACTCCGCCGTTGCCGCCGCCCGAGCCGCCGAGGCCGGGCACGACGTGACCGGCGTGCACCTCGCCCTGTCCGCGAACCCGCAGTCGTTCCGTACCGGCGCGCGCGGCTGCTGCACGATCGAGGACTCGCGCGACGCCCGCCGGGCCGCCGACGTCATCGGTATCCCCTTCTACGTCTGGGACCTCGCCGAGCGCTTCCGCGAGGACGTCGTCGAGGACTTCGTCGCGGAGTACGAGGCCGGGCGCACCCCGAACCCCTGCCTGCGCTGCAACGAGAAGATCAAGTTCGCGGCGCTGCTCGACAAGGCGCTGGCCCTGGGCTTCGACGCGGTCGCCACCGGCCACTACGCGACGGTCGTCCTGAACGAGGACGGCAGCCGTGAGCTGCACCGCGCCTCCGACATGGCCAAGGACCAGTCGTACGTCCTCGGGGTCCTCGACGAGCGGCAGCTCGCCCACGCGATGTTCCCGCTCGGCGACACCCTCACCACCAAGGAGGAGATCCGGGCGGAGGCGGAGCGCCGGGGGCTCGCGGTCGCGAAGAAGCCCGACAGCCACGACATCTGCTTCATCGCGGACGGCGACACCCAGGGTTTCCTGGCGAACCGGCTCGGCGGCAAGGCGGAGGGCGACATCCTCGACGAGTCGGGCGCCAAGCTCGGCACCCACGACGGGGCCTTCGGCTTCACCATCGGCCAGCGCAAGGGGCTGCGCATCGGCCACCCCGCCGCCGACGGCAAGCCGCGCTACGTCCTGGACATCTCCCCGGTGGACAACACGGTGACGGTGGGCCCGGCCGAGGCACTCGACGTCACCTCCCTGACCGCGATCAAGCCCCGCTGGTGCGGCACGGCCCCGGCCGGCAGCGGCACGTACACCGCCCAGCTGCGCGCGCACGGCGGCGAGACGCCGGTGACGGCGGAGCTGGTCGACGGCGAGCTGCGCGTCACCTTCGACGAGCCGGTGCGCGGCGTCGCCCCCGGCCAGGCGATCGTCCTGTACGACGGCACCCGCGTGGTCGGCTCGGCGACGATCGCCACGACGGCGCGGGCGACGGCCGCCCTGGCCTGACGCCCCAGGGGGAGCCCGGAGCGGGCCCGCCCTACATCCATGACGAATCTTGCCCCCCCAGGGTGATGGCACGCCGGGCCGGCAGCAGGATGTTCCCCGACACCGCGAGTGCGGCCGTTCCGGTCGGCACGACCGCGACCAGCGGCAGGAACGTCACGAGAAAGCTGCGCCGCGACCGGGCCGGGCGCGACGCGCGCCTGATGCCCGGCCGAGGTACTTCGACCGTCTGTCTTCCCCCACCGCCACGGACGGCTCCCCCGCCGACCCCGGCTCACGTCACCCCCGGTCTCGCGGCTGTGGATGACAACGCGCACAACCTCCGGCCAACGCGCGGCGATCTGCATGACGCCCAGTCAGCAGCGTCGCTGCGCGCAGGACTTCACTCCGCGAAGAATCCCCGCAGCACCGGAGCCAGTACGTGCGGTGCCACGTCGTGGACCTGGCCCGTCAGCGTGCGGTGGCGGCCGCGCGGCACCGCTTCCGCGACCCGCCGGGCCGCCTCCCGCATCGCCGGGGGGCTCGCCCCGCCGTCGACGACGAGCACCGGCTGTCTCACCGACCCCAGCCGCTCCACCGGCACCGTGCCGTCGCCCGTCACCGCGTCGTCGTACGCCAGAGTCGGCGCCACCGCCTCCAGCTCCGGCCACATCGGCGAGCCGCGCAGGTGCGCGACCACCTCGGGCTTCATGCCCGTCGTCGACAGGAAGAGCTCGGCGGCGCCCCCGAGGTCACCCGCCGCGAGCAGCTCCCCGAGCCGCGGGGTGTACCGCGCCCCGGCCGCCCTGTCCGCCGGACCGGC
Source organism: Streptomyces chryseus (assembly GCF_014650755.1). Classification (GTDB taxonomy): domain Bacteria; phylum Actinomycetota; class Actinomycetes; order Streptomycetales; family Streptomycetaceae; genus Streptomyces; species Streptomyces chryseus. Next base: position 96,650 of record NZ_BMVO01000003.1, read on the forward strand.
CGCCGTGAAGGGCGGTTCGTACACGCCGATCCGCTCGAACGGCACGCCGCTCGCCGCCGCCTCCAGGACCAGTGCCCCGCCGGACGACATGCCGTACGCCGACACGGGTCCGTCCTGGTCGTCGACCAGGGCCGCCAGATCCTCGACCTCGCGCGCGACCGCGTACGGGGCGGTGTCCCCGCTGCCGCCGCGGCCGCGCCTGTCGTACGTGACGACGCCGAAGCGCGGCGCGAGCAGCGCCGCCAGCGGCGCCTCGGCGGCGCCGGTGACGAACGCGCCGCCCACCAGGATCAACGGCGGCCCGTCGCCGAGCCGTTCACAGGCGAGGGGCGTGCCGTCACGGGACACCACTTTGGTCATGAGGTGCTGACCGCGCGGCGTCCCGGAACTCATCGCTCCCGGGAGAAGAATCTCACCGCGAACCGACGACCTCCGTCTCGTAGAAGCAGAAGTGCCCCTTCGCAGCGGCCACTTCCGGCTTCGGGTCCAGGTAGGCCCACACCAGGTCCGCCGCGCCCGGCACCGACCAGTACGAGGCGTACCCCTTGAAGGGGCAGTGGGTGCGCTTGTCCGAAGGCGTCAGGAGGTCGGTCCTGACGTCGTCGGGCGGCAGGTAGTAGCGCACCGGCAGACCCGTCTCGCGCAGCAGCAGCGGACGGCGGCTCTCCGCCAGCACCCGCCCCCCGTACGTGACGCGCACATGCTCGGTTCCCTGCTCGACGGTGATGCGGTGTCCTGCGGTCACGGGCGGCTCTCTCCTCGGTCGGTGGGGTGCGACGGCCGTCTCCCTCTCCAGCGTCCGCGCGGCGTAGGTTCTTCCCCATGGCACTGAACATCTGCGTCTTCCTCTCCGCCGCCGACCTCGACGAGCGCTACACCCGCCCCGCCCGGGAATTCGGTGAACTGATCGGCAAGGGCGGCCACACCCTGGTGTGGGGCGGCTCGGAGGCCGGGCTGATGAAGGTCGTCGCGGACGGCGTGCAGGAGGCCGGCGGGCGGCTCGTCGGCGTGTCGGTGGAGTTCCTGCACAGCGTGGCGCGGGAGAACGCCGACGAGATGCTGATCGCCAAGGACCTCGCCGAGCGCAAGGCGCTGCTGCTCGCCAAGTCCGACGCGCTCGTCGTCATGGTCGGCGGCACCGGCACCCTGGACGAGGCCACCGAGATACTGGAGCTGAAGAAGCACGGTCTGCACGACAAGCCGGTGGTGCTGCTGAACACGGCGGGCTTCTACGACGGCCTCAAGCTCCAGTTCCAGCGGATGGAGGCGGAGGGCTTCTTGCCCGTACCCCTCACCGACCTGGTGTTCTTCGCCGAGGACGGCGTCGCGGCACTCGCCTACCTTGAGGAGTCGACCGGCGTCCAGTGATGCGAGCATGGGCGCTATGGCTACACATGTGATCACCGGAGCGGGGTCGGGCATCGGCGCGGCCGTCGCCCGCCGCCTGCACGAGCGCGGCGACGAAGTCGTCCTGATGGCCCGCGACGCGGGCCGCGCCAAGCAGCTCGCGGACGTCCTCCCCGGCGCCCGTACGCTCGTCGGCGACCTCGCCAACCCCGACCGGCTCTCCTGGGCGTTCTCGCACCAGCCGATGCCGGAGCGGGTCGACTCGCTGCTGCACATCGCGGGCGTCGTCGACCTCGGCCGCATCGGCGACCTGGGCACCAAGACCTGGCACAGCCAGCTCAACGTGAACCTGGTCTCCCCCGCCGAGCTGACCCGGCTCTTCCTGCCCCAACTGCGCCAGGACAAGGGCCATGTGGTCTTCGTCAACTCCGGCGCGGGGCTGACCGCGCACGCCGAATGGGGCCCGTACGCCGCGAGCAAGCACGGCCTGAAGGCGCTCGCCGACTCACTGCGCCACGAGGAGCACGGCAACGGCGTGCGCGTCACCTCCGTCTACCCGGGACGCACCGCCAGCGCCATGCAGGAGAAGGTCCACCAGCAGGAGGGCAAGGAGTACGACCCGTCCCGCTGGATCGACCCCGAGTCGGTCGCGACGACGATCCTGATGGCGCTCGACCTCCCGCGCGACGCCGAGGTCAACGACCTGACCGTGCGGCCGGGCCGATGAGCGCGCCGCAGTCCGAGTACGCCTGGGGCCCGGCGACCGGCGTCGGGTCCATGCCCGGCGGGGACGCCCGGGAGGCCGCCAGGACCGTCACCGGCAGCTTCGAGGACTTCCCGTACCTGGCGGAGCTGCCGGCGCGCGGCCCCGGCGCCGACATGATCGGCCGGACCGCCGGAATGCTCGTCGAGATGTACGTCCACCTCGAACCCAGCGGCTGGCGCTTCAGCGACCGGCCGGGGCGCGACACCCGGCGCGCCCGGTCCTGGCTGGGCGAGGACCTCGACGCGCTGGAGGAGTTCACCCAGGGGTACACGGGGCCGCTGAAGGTGCAGGCCGTCGGGCCGTGGACGCTGGCGGCGTCGCTGGAGCTGCGCGGCGGCGAGGCGGCGCTCGGCGATCCGGGCGCCGTCCGGGACCTCGCGGGTTCGCTGGCCGAGGGGCTGCGGTCCCATCTCGCCGAGGTGCGGCGGCGGGTGCCCGGGGCGCAGGTCGTGCTCCAGCTGGACGAGCCGTCGCTGACGGCCGTGCTGCGCGGGCAGGTCAGGTCGGCGAGCGGGTACCGGACGTACCGGGCGGTGGACCGCCAGGTCGTCGAGGGGACGCTGCGCGAGGTGATGGGGGCGGCCGACGGGCCGGTCGTCGTCCACTCCTGCGCACCGGACGTGCCGTTCGCGCTGCTGCGCCGGGCCGGTGCCTCGGGGGTCTCGTTCGACTTCTCCCTGCTCACCGAGCGTGACGAGGAGTCGATCGGCGAGGCGGTCGAGGCCGGTACGCGGCTGTTCGCCGGAATCGTGCCGGGCACCGACACGGCATTGTCGGACCCGGCCGGTAGCGTCATGGGTGTCAGGACGCTGTGGCGCAGGCTGGGGCTGAATCCGGGGACTCTGGCCGAGTCCTTGGTGATCACCCCGTCGTGCGGGCTCGCGGGGGCTTCGCCCGCGTACGCGCGCGCCGCGCTCGCGCACTGCGCCAGGGCGGCGAGATCGCTCGCGGACAACCCTGAGTAACGGGGACGGGATCGGAAACGGGAGGACAGGACGATGGCTGGCGAACAGCAGGCGGCGGTACCCGCGGAGGCACGGGAGCGGCACGCACAGCTCGCTGAGCAGGTCGAGGAGCACCGCTTCCGGTACTACGTGAAGGACCAGCCGGTCATCAGCGACGCGGAGTTCGACCAGCTGCTGCGGACGCTGGAGGCGCTGGAGGACGAGTACCCCGAGCTGCGGACGCCCGATTCGCCGACCCAGAAGGTCGCCGGGGCGTACGAGACGGAGTTCGGCGCGGTCCAGCACCGCGAGCGCATGCTCTCCCTCGACAACGCCTTCGACGACCTGGAGCTCGCGGCCTGGGGCGAGCGCGTCGCGAACGAGCTGGGGGCCGTGCCGTACCACCTGCTGTGCGAGCTGAAGGTGGACGGCCTCGCGGTCAACCTGACGTACGAGAAGGGCCGGCTCACCCGGGCCGCGACGCGCGGCGACGGGCGCACGGGCGAGGACATCACGCCCAACGTCCGCACGATCGCCGGCATCCCGGACCGTCTGCGGGGCGACCGGATCCCGGACCTGGTCGAGATCCGCGGCGAGGTCTACTTCCCGATGGAGAAGTTCCAGGAGCTGAACGCCCGTCTGGTGGCCGCCGAGGAGAAGCCGTTCGCCAACCCGCGCAACGCGGCGGCCGGTTCGCTGCGGCAGAAGGACCCCAAGGTCACCGCGAGCCGCCCGCTGCACATGGTGGTGCACGGCGTCGGCGCACGCGAGGGCTTCGAGATCGACCGCCTGTCGCAGGCGTACGAGCTGCTGCGCGAGTGGGGCCTGCCGGTCGCGCGGCACAACAGGGTGGTGAACGACCTCGCGGGCGTGCGGGAGTTCATCGCGTACTTCGGTGAGAACCGGCACTCCGTGGAGCACGAGATCGACGGCGTCGTCGTCAAGCTCGACGAGATCCGGCTCCAGGGCCGGCTCGGCTCCACCTCGCGGGCGCCGCGCTGGGCCATCGCCTGGAAGTACGCGCCGGAGGAGGTCAACACCAAGCTGGTCAACATCCGTGTCGGCGTGGGGCGCACGGGACGCGTGACGCCCTACGCGCAGGTGGAGCCGGTGACGGTGGCCGGCTCCGAGGTCGAGTTCGCCACCCTGCACAACCAGGAAGTGGTGAAGGCCAAGGGCGTGCGCATCGGGGACACGGTGGTGCTGCGCAAGGCCGGCGACGTCATCCCGGAGATCCTGGGGCCCGTCGCGGACCTGCGGGACGGCAGCGAGCGGGAGTTCGTGATGCCGTCCGAGTGCCCCGAGTGCGGTACGCCGTTGCGGCCGATGAAGGAGGCCGACATCGACCTGCGCTGCCCCAACGCCCGTTCCTGCCCGGCCCAGTTGCGGGAGCGGCTCTTCTACCTGGCGGGCCGCAAGTCCCTCGACATCGAGAACTTCGGGTACGTCGCGGCGGCCGCGCTCACCCGCCCGCTGGAGCCGGCCCAGCCGCCGCTGCGCGACGAGGGCGACCTGTTCGACCTGAAGGTCGAGCAGCTGCTGCCCATCAAGTCGTACGTCCTGGACCAGGATTCCGGGCTGCCCAAGCGCGACCCGAAGACCGGCGAGGAGAAGATCGTCACCTTCTTCGCCAACCAGGAGGGCGAGCCGAAGAAGAACACCCTCGCCATGCTGGAGAACATCGCGGCTGCGAAGCAGCGACCGCTGGCCCGCGTCATCACCGGCCTCTCCATCCGCCACGTGGGGCCGGTCGCGGCGGAGGCGCTGGCCCGCGAGTTCCGCTCGCTGGACCGGATCGAGCAGGCGACGGAGGCGGAACTGGCCGCCGTGGAGGGGGTCGGACCCACCATCGCCGCCTCGCTCAAACAGTGGTTCGAAGAGGACTGGCACCGGGAGATCCTGCGCAAGTGGCGGGCGGCCGGAGTCCGGGCGGAGGAGGAGGGCGCCGGCGAGGAGCAGGGGCCGCGCCCGCTGGAGGGACTCACGGTCGTGGTGACCGGGACCCTGCAGAACTACACCAGGGATGGCGCAAAAGAGGCGCTCCAGAGCCTCGGCGCAAAAGTGACCGGATCTGTTTCAAAGAAGACCGGATTTGTGGTGGTGGGCGACAGTCCTGGTTCGAAGTACGACAAGGCCATGCAGTTGAAGGTGCCCGTCCTGAACGAAGAAGGATTTGCCGTCCTTTTGGCGGAGGGTCCGGACGCGGCGCGTGAAGCGGCTGTGCCGACCGAGGAGTAGGGGTGCCGCAGGGCGGGGAAAGGGGCGGTGAGAGGGGTTGGAACCGCCGCCGGGATCACCCGTTCAGCGCATAGCAGACGGACGCGGGTGGCTGGGTCGCATTCGGGCAAGAGCGGTGGACCGCTGCCCCGAAGAGCCTTCTGCGGCCTACTGTTGAGATGTGCGCCTGCCGTGCACGGCTGCAACGCGGTGCCCCCTGCTCGCACGGAGCCCGGGGAAGGGATTTCAGTCGTGGACGGCATGACAACGGGGCCAGCGCTTGGCACGGGCACCGCCGGCTGTGAGAGGGACGGAATGAAACCGACCGAGAGTGCCGACCCGGCCTCACGGCTGCGGCGGTGGGCAGGCGCCCCCAGGGCGCTGCCCACCGCCGTCGTGACAGTGGCCGCCCTCGTCCTTGCCACCGGGATCTTCCGCGCCGTGACCGGGGATCGCGCCCTGTTCCCCGACAGCACGGTCGGCTGGTCCCTCGCCCTCCTCACCGCCGTCATCGTCGGCCACCTGGTCGCGCTCGGCCGCGACCGGTGGTGGGGCGGCACCGGCTCGGGCGCCGCGCTCACCCTGGCCGTCCTGCTGCTGTACGGCTGGGTGCCCGCCGGCCTGGTCAGCCTGGCCGTCGTGGTGCTCGTCGGGATGGCCCGCCGGCACCGCTGGAAGCAGGGCCTGCTGCACGGCGCGGTCGACATCCTCGGCATCGGCGCGGCGGCGATCGTCCTGGCCGTGTTCGGCGACGTACCGACCGTCGAGCGTCCCTGGAACCCGCTGGAGTGGGGCATAGAGACGGTCCCGGAGGTCGTGCTGGCCGCCGTCGCGTACCTGGCCCTCACCCGGCTGCTGCTCTGGTACGCGCTGGCCCCGCGCGGCGGGCGGCTGCCGTCCGTCGCCCGGACGGCCCTGTACCGGCAGGGGCTCGTCGCGGTGGCGCTGCTCGGGATCGCCCCCCTGATCTGCGTGACCGCGGTGGCGCTGCCCGTCCTGCTGCCGCTGTTCTCCGTACCGCTCATCGCGCTCGACTCCACGCTGTGGATCGCCCGGGCCAGGGCGGAGGAGCAGCTGAGGGACCCGCTGACCGGGCTGCCGAACCGGCACTGGCTGCTGCAGCGGGCCCGCCCGGTGCTGGAGGAGGCGGAGAGCGTCGGGACCAGGTCCGCGCTCGTACTGATAGACCTCGACCGCTTCCGGGCGGTCAACGACACGCTCGGCCACCTGGCGGGCGACCGGCTGCTGCTCCAGATAGCGGACCGGCTGCGGCTGGCCCTGCCGCGCGGGGCGGAGGCCGCGCGGCTCGGCGGTGACGAGTTCGCGGTACTGCTGCCGACCGCGGACTCCACGACCAGCGCGCAGCGCGTCGCCCGGCACCTGGTGGCCGCGCTCTCCTCGCCGCTGGACCTGGACGGCCTGACGCTCGTCCTGGAGGCCAGCGCGGGCGTCGCCGTCTTCCCCGACCACGCGCTGGACGCGGAAGGGCTGCTGCGCCGGGCGGACGTGGCGATGTATCAGGCCAAGCGGGACCGTACGGGCGTGGAGGTCTACGAGTCCAAGCGGGACAGCAACACCCCCGACCGGCTCGGCCTGCTGGGGGACCTGCGGCGGGCGCTGGACGCCGGCGAGGTCGAGCTCCACTACCAGCCGAAGGTCCGCTTCGACGGACAGGTCGCCGGCCTGGAGGCGCTGGTGCGGTGGGTGCACCCGGAGCGCGGCCGGGTCCCTCCCGACGAGTTCATCGCCATCGCCGAGTCGTCGGGCCTGATGCCGCACCTGACGGAGTACGTCCTGGAGACCGCGCTCGCGCAGGTCGCGCGCTGGCGCAAGCAGGGGCTGAACACCCCCGTCGCGGTCAACGTCTCGCCGCGCGACGTGCACACGCCCGGCTTCGCGGGCGCGGTCGCGGCCCGGCTGGCCCGGCACGGGGTCCCGGCCGGCTCCCTGCAGCTGGAGATAACGGAGCACGTGCTCCTGGAGGACCCGCAGCGGGCGGCGGACACCCTGGCCGGCCTGACCGGCCACGGCGTGAAGATGTCCCTGGACGACTTCGGCACCGGCTACTCGTCCCTGGTCCACCTGCGCCGGCTCCCGGTGAGCGAGCTCAAGATCGACCGGTCCTTCGTGGCCCGGCTGGCGGTCGACAACGAGGACGCCGAGATCGTCCGCTGCACGGTCGACCTCGCCCACTCGCTCGGCCTGCTGGTCGTGGCCGAGGGCGTCGAGGACGACGAGACGTGGGAGCGCCTGCGCGACCTGGGCTGCGACGCGGTCCAGGGATGGCTGGTGGCGGCGGCGATGCCGCCGGACGAGGCGACGGCGTGGCTGCTCGCGCGGGGCGAGCGGGGCTGGCACCGGCAGGTGGACCTGGACCGGGTCGCCGCCGCGGCGGCCCTGGAAGAGGCGCAGCACCAGACCCCGTCGCCGTCCGGCCAGCCGGTGAAGTAGCGCACGGGGAGCGTACGAGGGCTTCGGCGGGGAACCGTTTCGTGGGCAGGGGCCCGAGCCCCATAGGATTGGGCCAAAATCCACACACTCACCCCTGAGGATCGCTGCATGCCTGGCATCACGCGCGAGGAGGTCGCCCACCTCGCACGGCTGGCGCGTCTGGAGCTGAAGGGCGAAGAGCTCGATCACTTCGCCGGTCAGCTCGACGACATCATCGGCGCGGTCGCCCGCGTCTCCGAGGTCGCCGACCAAGACGTACCGCCGACCTCCCACCCGCTGCCGCTGACGAACGTCATGCGCGCGGACGAGGTCCGTCCGTCGCTCACCCCGGAGCAGGCCCTCTCCGGCGCCCCCGCCCAGGAGCAGCAGCGTTTCAAGGTGCCGCAGATCCTGGGGGAGGACTAATCACCATGACCGACGCCCACATCATCAGGCTCACCGCCGCCGAGACCGCCGCGAAGATCGCTTCGGGCGAACTCACGGCCGTCGAGGTGACCGAGGCCCACCTGGCCCGGATCGACGCGGTCGACGAGAAGGTGCACGCCTTCCTGCACGTCGACCGCGCGGGCGCGCTGGCCCAGGCCCGCGCCGTCGACGCGAAGAGGGAGAACGGCGAGAAGCTCGGCCCGCTGGCCGGCGTCCCGCTCGCGCTGAAGGACATCTTCACCACCGAGGGCATCCCGACCACCGTCGGCTCGAAGATCCTCGAAGGCTGGATCCCGCCGTACGACGCGACGCTGACCAAGAAGCTGAAGGCGGCCGACGTCGTCATCCTCGGCAAGACCAACATGGACGAGTTCGCCATGGGGTCCTCCACGGAGAACAGCGCGTACGGCCCGACCGGCAACCCCTGGGACCTGACGAAGATCCCCGGCGGCTCCGGAGGCGGCTCCTCCGCCGCCCTCGCGTCGTTCGAGGCGCCGCTCGCGATCGGCACGGACACCGGCGGCTCCATCCGCCAGCCCGCCGCCGTCACCGGCACCGTCGGCGTCAAGCCGACGTACGGCGGCGTCTCCCGGTACGGCATGGTCGCGTTCTCGTCCTCCCTCGACCAGGGCGGCCCCTGTGCCCGTACGGTCCTGGACGCCGCGCTCCTGCACGAGGTCATCGCCGGGCACGACCCGCTCGACTCGACCTCCATCGACGCCCCGGTCCCGCCGGTCGTCGAGGCGGCCCGCAACGGCTCGGTCGCCGGCATGCGCGTCGGCGTCGTCAAGCAGTTCCGCGGCGAGGGCTACCAGGCCGGTGTCCTGCAGCGCTTCGACGAGTCCGTCGAGCTGATGCGCGGACTGGGCGCCGAGATCGTCGAGCTGGACTGCCCGTCCTTCGACCTGGGCCTGTCCGCGTACTACCTCATCGCCCCGTCGGAGTGCTCCTCCAACCTGGCCCGCTTCGACGCCATGCGCTACGGCCTGCGGGTCGGCGACGACGGCACGAAGTCCGCCGAGGAGGTCACCGCCCTCACCCGTGAGGCCGGCTTCGGCGACGAGGTCAAGCGCCGCATCATCCTCGGTACGTACGCGCTCAGTTCCGGCTACTACGACGCGTACTACGGCTCGGCGCAGAAGGTCCGTACGCTCATCACGCAGGACTTCGAGAAGGCGTTCGAGAAGGTCGACGTGATCGTCTCGCCGACGACGCCCACCACCGCCTTCCCGATCGGCGAGCGCGCCGACGACCCGATGGCGATGTACCTCGCGGACCTGTGCACGATCCCGACCAACCTGGCCGGCAACGCCGCCATGTCGCTGCCCTGCGGCCTGGCTCCCGAGGACGGCATGCCGGTCGGTCTCCAGATCATCGCCCCCGCCATGAAGGACGACCGTCTTTACAAGGTCGGCGCCGCCGTAGAGGCAGCCTTCGTGGAAAAGTGGGGCCACCCGCTGCTTGAGGAGGCACCGTCGCTGTGAGCCCCATGCCCATCAAGGCCAAGGGATTCAAGAATTCCAAGGCTGCTACGTACCTGTCGATCGGCTCCACCGCCTTCGGCGCCATCAGCGTCGTCAAGCAGGCCCGTATGGCCCGCAAGGACAATGACACGCTGCGTCTCGTCGACGCCGCTGTCTCCGCCGCCGCCATCGTCACCGGCCTCGCTCTGCTCTACCGCGAGCTGAAGAAGCTCGGCGACGACGACGTCCTGCTGGGCTGAGAGGGAAAGTTTCACCGTGACCGTCACTGATTTGGTGTCGTACGAGGACGCGCTCGCGTCCTACGACCCCGTCATGGGCCTGGAGGTCCATGTCGAGCTCGGCACAAAGACGAAGATGTTCTGCGGCTGCTCCACGGAGCTCAAGCAGGACGCCAACAGCCAGACCTGCCCCACCTGCCTGGGTCTGCCCGGCTCGCTGCCGGTCGTCAACGCGATCGGCGTCGAGTCGGCCGTCAAGATCGGCCTCGCGCTCAACTGCGAGATCGCCGAGTGGTGCCGCTTCGCCCGGAAGAACTACTTCTATCCGGACATGCCGAAGAACTTCCAGACCTCCCAGTACGACGAGCCGATCGCCTTCAACGGCTATCTGGACGTCCAGCTGGAGGACGGCGAGATCTTCCGCGTGCAGATCGAGCGCGCCCACATGGAGGAGGACACCGGCAAGTCGCTGCACGTCGGCGGCGCGACGGGCCGTATCCACGGCGCGTCCCACTCCCTCCTGGACTACAACCGCGCCGGCATCCCGCTCATCGAGATCGTCACCAAGCCGATCGAGGGCGCGGGCACGCGTGCCCCCGAGGTCGCGAAGGCGTACGTCGCCGAGCTCCGCGAGCTCATCAAGGCGCTCGGCGTCTCCGAGGCGCGCATGGAGCAGGGCCAGATGCGCTGCGACGTGAACCTCTCGCTGCGGCCGCACGGCCGTGAGGAGTTCGGTACGCGCTCCGAGACGAAGAACGTCAACTCCCTCCGTTCCGTGGAGCGCGCGGCCCGCTTCGAGATCCAGCGGCACGCCGCTGTGCTCAACTCCGGCGGCACGATCGTGCAGGAGACCCGGCACTTCCACGAGGAGGACGGCTCCACCACGGCCGGCCGCATCAAGGACAACGCCGAGGACTACCGGTACTTCCCGGAGCCCGACCTGGTGCCTGTCGCCCCCGCGCGCGAGTGGGTCGAGGAGCTCCGCAAGGGGCTGCCCGAGCTGCCGCGGGTACGCCGCAACCGCCTCCGCGAGGAGTGGGGCGTCAGCGAGCACGACATGCAGTCGATGCTGAACGCCGGGGCGATCGACCCGATCGTCGCCACGATCGAGGCGGGCGCGGACGCCGCTTCGGCGCGCAAGTGGTGGATGGGCGAGCTGGCCCGCAACGCCAACGAGTCCGGCCGTGACCTCGCGTCGCTGCCGATCACGCCGGAGCAGGTCGCCCGCGTCACCGCCCTGGTGAAGGAGGGCTCCCTCAACGACAAGCTGGCCCGCCAGGTCATCGAGGGCGTCCTCGCGGGCGAGGGCGGCCCGGACGACGTCGTCGAGAAGCGCGGCCTGAAGGTCGTCTCGGACGAGGGCGCGCTGTCCACGGCCGTCGACGAGGCCATCGCCGCCAACGCCGGCATCGCGGACAAGATCCGCAGCGGCAAGGTCGCCGCGGCCGGCGCGCTGGTCGGCGCGGTCATGAAGGCCACGCGCGGCCAGGCCGACGCGGCGCGGGTGCGCGAGCTGATCCTGGAGAAGCTCGGCGTCACCGAGGGCTGACGCCCGTACGCCCGACACGCCCGAGGGGCGGCGCACCGGAACCTTCCGGGGCGCCGCCCCTCCGGCGTGCGGGGGCCGCTCGCGCGTGGCCGGAAGGCGCTTGGACTCTTGGCGCCTTGTCTTGGACGTTCACGCCGGAGTCGTCGCCGGGTCTTCTCGCCGCCACCCGGCCTCACTACCGTCCCAGACGTACCACTCAATGGATCACAGGCGGACCATTGGCTGTCGACTGGGAGGTCGAGCGTGTCACCGGACATTTCGCGCAGAAGGATGCTCGCGCTGGGCACAGGCGCCGTCGGCGCCGCCGCGGCCGGATCGCTGCTTCCACCCTCGTTGCAGGCGGCGATAGCCGCCGAACCGCCCTCCGGCGGTCTGAGAGCGGTCAAGCACGTCGTCGTCCTCATGCAGGAGAACCGGTCCTTCGACCACTACTTCGGCACCCTGCGCGGCGTACGCGGCTTCGGTGACCGCAATGCCGTGGAGCTGCCCTCCGGCAAGCCGGTCTTCGAGCAGCCCGGCCCGCTGCGCTCCGTCCTGCCCTTCCCGGTACGGGACGCGGCCGAGGCGCAGAAGAGGGACCTGCAGTACATCGGCGACCTCGACCACTCGTGGGGCGGCGGCGCCAAGGCGTGGAACCAGGGCTGGATGGACGGCTGGGTGTCGGCCAAGACCGCCGCCACCATGGCCTACTACGACCGCCGCGACCTGCCGCTGCACTACGAGCTCGCGGACACCTTCACCATCTGCGACGCCTACCATTCGTCGATCCATACCTCGACGAGCCCGAACCGCAACCACCTGTGGAGCGGCTGGACCGGCCACGAGGCCGACGGCAGCCGCGCCGTCACCAACGCGGCGTACGCCGAGGGCACCCACCCCGGCTACCCGTGGCCGACGTACGCCGAGCGGCTGGAGAAGGCGGGCCGGTCCTGGAAGACGTACCAGGAGTGGGAGAACTTCACCGACAACAACGTCGAGTTCTTCACGGCGTTCAAGGCGATCGCCCGCAAGGCGCTCGCGAAGGCTCCCGGCGGCTTCACGTACATGGAGGCGTTCTACGCCAAGGTGCGGGAGACGGCCGACGCCGCCGAGCGCGAGCGGCTGCTCGCCGCGCTGGAGGAGGGCGTGGCGACGCTGACCCGCGCCGAGCGGTCGCTGTTCGAGCGCGGCCTGCGGCGGGTCCCGACCGGAGGGCTCGCCGACGACTTCCGGGCCGACGTGGCGGCGGGGAAGCTGCCCGCGGTGTCCTACCTGGTGCCCTCGGCGGTCGACTCCGAGCACCCCGGCTCCTCGTCGCCGATCGCCAGCGCCTCGCTGGTCTACAAGGTGCTCGACGCGCTCGGCGCGCACCCGGAGGTCTGGCGGCACACCGTCGTGCTGATCAACTACGACGAGAACGACGGCTTCTTCGACCACGTGCCGCCGCCCGTGCCGCCCGCCGACCACACCGACGAGCGGTACCAGGGACGGCCGACCGGGCTCGGCATCCGGGTCCCGATGCTGGTCGTCTCGCCGTGGACGGTCGGCGGGTACGTCTGCTCCGAGGTCTTCGACCACACGTCGGTGATCCGCTTCCTGGAGCGGTGGACGGGCATCGAGGAGCCCAACATCACGCCGTGGCGGCGCGCGGTCGTGGGCGATCTGACCTCCGCGTTCGACTTCGGGCGCGGGCGCCGGCAGCCGCCGGTGGAGCAGCCGGGCGCGGTCCCGCCGTTCACGGGGCGCTGGCGGCCGGTACCGCCGCTGGAGCAGCACATGCCCGTACAGGAGGAGGGGACGCGCCCCGCGCGCCCGCTGCCGTACCAGCCGGACGCCCACGGGAAGGTCGAAGACGGCGTCTTCGAGGTCGAGCTCAGCAACACGGGGCGCGCGAGCGCGCACTTCGCGCTCTACCCCTACGCCGGCGAGTTCGCCATTCCGCAGCACCGGGACGTAAGGGGCACGGCGCGATGGGCCGTACCCCTTACGCGGGACGCCTACCGCTTCACCGTCACCGGGCCGAACGGCTTCCGCCGCGAGTTCGCCGGTACGCGCACGGGGGCCGCCGAAGTGTCCTCGCACCTCGACGTGGGCGACCGCGACCTGCACCTGACCCTCGCCAACCGGGGCAAGGAGCCGCTGACCTTCACCGTGACGACGCTCGCCTACGCGGACGAGGCCGACCTCGACGACGGGCGGCCCCGCCGGATCACCGTGAAGCCGGGCCGCAGCCGCACCGTGGTGCACTCCGCCGCGGACGCCCACGGGTGGTACGACTTGGCGATCACCGTTACGGGTGACGATGCTTTCCGCCGACGCCTCATGGGGCACATTGAGAACGGGCGCGCGAGCGTCTCAGGCTGACAGACCGGGTGGTTTGCGGGAGCCCGGGAGCAGTGCCCCGGCTCCCGCCACTCCTGTGATGATGCACACGAAAGGGACAAAGGATCACGTTTGGCTGTCAAGGTAGCTGAGCGTAGGTCCTGAGTTCTTTGCGGGTTTGGTCCCGGTGAAGATCCACGAACCACCCAGGGAGCAAATCCGTTGGCAGCGATCGCCCGGTGGTGCGTCAAGCACCGTTTCGCCTCAGTCCTGCTCTGGCTTCTCGCGCTCGGCGTGGTCGCGGGAGCCGCCGGAGTCGCCGGTTCGGCGTACTCCAACGACTACGAGGTGCCCGGCACGGAGTCGGGACGCGCCACCGCCCTCCTCGACGAGGCGTTCGACGGCGGGGGAGGCGACGGCAACACCGTCGTCTGGCACACCGCGGGCCGCACCACCGTCCAGGCCGCCGGAGTCGAGCAGTCCATGACGCGGACGCTGGACGCCGTCGAGGACCTGCCCGGCGTGGAGTCCGTCGTCAGCCCGTACGACCGCGAGGGCGCCGCCCAGATCAGCAAGGACGGGCACACCGCCTACGCCACCGTCACCTTCGACGCGCAGTCCGACGACGTCCTCCAGAAGCAGGCCGAGGCGCTCGTCAAGACCGCCAAGAGCGCTCAGACCGGCCAGCTCCAGGTGGAGCTCGGCGGCGGCGCCGTGGCCCTCACCGAGGCTCCCACCTCGCACCTCAGCGAACTCGTCGGCGTGGTGGTCGCGGCCGTCGTCCTCTTCGTCGCCTTCGGCTCGCTCGCGGCCAGCCTGCTCCCGATCGCGACCGCCCTGGTCAGCGTCGGCACGGCGTACGCGGGCACCGTCCTCCTCGGCCACGTCATGACGGTCGCCGACTTCGCGCCGATGCTCGGCATGCTCGTCGGGCTCGGCGTCGGCATCGACTACGCCCTGTTCATCGTCACCCGGCACCGCAAGGGGCTGCGCAGCGGCCTGTCCGTGACCGAGTCGGCCACGAACGCCGTCGCCACCACCGGCCGCGCCGTCGTCTTCGCCGGCGCTACGGTCTGCATCGCCCTGCTGGGCATGCTGATACTGCGCCTGTCGTTCCTCAACGGCGTCGCGATCGCCGCGTCGCTGACCGTCCTGCTCACCGTCGCCGCCTCGGTGACCCTGCTGCCCGCCCTGCTCTCCCTCATCGGCTTGAGGGCGCTGAGCCGCCGCGAGCGCAGGCAGCTCGCCGAGCACGGCCCGAAGCCCGAGCTGCCCACCGGGTTCGCGGCCCGCTGGTCCGCCTTCGTGGAGCGCCACCCCAAGCTGCTCGGCGCCGTCGCCGCCGTCGTCATGCTGGTCCTCGCGCTGCCCACGCTGGGCCTGCACCTGGGCACGTCCGACCAGGGCAACAACCCGGCGTCCTCCACGACCCGCTCGGCGTACGACCTGATCGCCGACGGCTTCGGTCCCGGCAGCAACGGTCCGCTGACCCTCGTCGCCGAGGTCCACGGAGCCGACGACCGCGCCGCCATGGACGCCCTCGCCGGCACCGTGCGCGGCACCGACGGTGTCGCCTCCGTCAGCCCGGTGGCGTACGGCGCCGACGGCGGGACGGCCGCCCTCACCGTCGTACCGCAGTCGTCGCCGCAGTCGCAGGAGACCAGCGACCTGGTCGACCGGCTGCGCGAGAGCGTCCTGCCGCAGGCCGAGCGGGGCACGACCCTTGAGGTGTACGTCGGCGGGATCACCGCCGGGTACGACGACTTCGCCGAGGTCATCGTCGACAAGCTGCCGCTCTTCGTGGGCGTCGTGATCGCGCTGGGCTGCGTCCTGCTGCTGCTCGCCTTCCGCAGCGTCGGCATTCCGCTCAAGGCCGCCCTGATGAACGTGCTCGCCGTCGCCTCCTCCTTCGGCGTCGTCGTGGCCGTCTTCCAGTGGGGATGGGGCAGCGAACTGCTCGGGCTCGGCAGCGCGGGGCCGATCGAACCGTTCCTGCCGGTGATCATGGTGTCGGTGCTCTTCGGGCTCTCGATGGACTACCAGGTCTTCCTCGTCAGCCGGATGTACGAGGAATGGCTGGAGACCGGCGACAACCGGCGGGCGGTGCGGGTCGGTCTGGCCGAGACCAGCCGCGTGATCAACTCGGCTGCCGTGATCATGATCTCGGTCTTCCTGGCGTTCGTGCTCAGCGGCGACCGGGTGATCGCGATGTTCGGCATCGCGCTCGCCGCCGCCGTGGCCCTGGACGCGTTCGTCCTCCGTACGCTCCTGGTCCCCGCCCTGATGCACATGCTCGGCGGCGCGAACTGGTGGCTGCCGCGCCGGCTGGGCCGGTGGCTGCCGCGGATCAGCATCGAACCCGCCGAAGCCCTGCCCGCCCATGACAAGATCAAGGTCCAGCGCACGGGCGACCCGGAGGAGTCCCAGCAGCTCGTGCGATAACCGGCGAGGAGCGGGATGTTCGCGATACACCTGGGCGGCGGCGACGAGAACGCGGTGCTGCGCCCCCTGGAGCCCTGGCACGCCGAGGAGTACTTCGCCCACATCGACCGCGGACGCGAGTACATCGGCCGGTTCATCGGGCTCGCGGCGGCCGCCGAGGACCTCGACGCGGCGCGGGCCTTCCTCCAGTCGTACGCGGACAAGCAGGCGGCCGACGCCGGGCGGATCTACGGCATCTGGCTCGACGGCACGCTGGTCGGCGGAGTCCTCTTCCGCCTCTTCGACGCGAAGGCCGGCACCTGCGAGGTCGGCTGCTGGCTGGAGGAGTCCGCGGTCGGCCGGGGCCTGGTCACCCGCGCGGCGCGGGTACTGATCGACTGGGCGGTGGAGGAGCGGGGGGTCCACCGGGTCGAGTGGCTGGTCTCCTCCGGGAACACCGCCAGCATCAACGTGGCGAAGCGGCTGGGGATGACCCGGGACGGTGTACGGCGCGAGGCGCACGCGTACCGGGGGGTGCGGCACGACCAGGAGATCTGGTCGGTGCTGGCACCGGAGTGGCGCGAGAGCCGTTAAGAGAGCTCTCAGAAACCGCGCCTAGCGTGCGGCGTATGACAGCTGCAGCCCGAACCCGGTCCGACGAGAACAAGGGCGACGAGATCGCCGCACAAGACACCACGAAGGCCGCCGGCCAGGAGGCCCCCGCCGGCGGCCGGGCGGCCGCGGACAGCGTCGTGGTGGTCGGCAAGGACGACCACCACGACGCCGAGGCCGTTGCCGACGCCGCGGAGGCCGACGCGGAGGCCGGCGCCGCCCACGACGACGAGGCCGACGACGACGCGGACCTCCTCGACGAGGCACCGGCCGCCTCCTCGTCCGGCGTCGGCGCGGGCGCCGCCGCCGTGGTCTCCACGGTGCTCGGCTTCGCCGCCCTCACCGGGACCTGGACCAGCCGCGTCGCCGCCGAGCGCCAGACGCTCATCGGCCAGCTCGGCGCCCAGCAGACCGACAGCCCCGCCGACCAGGTCGCCGCGCTCTACGGCAACGGCTGGCACATGACCGCCCTCGTCAACGGCGGCTTCGCGCTCCTCGCCCTGGTCGTGGCGGCCGTGGTGCTGGTCCGCCCGTCCTTCGGCACGCCCGGCGCGGGCATCCGGCCCGCGTGGGTCAGCTCCTTCGCGTGGGCGGGCTTCGCCCTCGGCGTCCTCGGGCTGCTCGTGTCGGCCGGAATGTACTTCGACCTCTTCGCCGCGATGCCCACGCCGCCCGCCGCTCCCACGGGCGCCGGAGCGGGCCAGTAAGGCAGCCGCGCCAGGGGCCTTAGGGACGTACGCACCTTCGCGCGTACGTCCCTAAGGCCCTTCGTGCCGTCAAGATGCGGCAGTCTCCCGATGCGGCGGGGGCCCCTGGGAAACGAGAGTGGAGTCATCGCGGAAGCGAGACCGACGAAGACCCACCTCACCGGGAGAACACCATGTTCGAGCACGAGATCCAGCAGCAGCACGCGGCCGAGCTCAGGCGCGTCGCCGCCGGCGAGCGCCTCGCACGGCAGGCCGCCAAGGCCCGCAAGGCCCGCCGCCGCGCCGCCCGCTCCTCCGGGCAGAACGCTTCGGAGGGGCCGGTGAGTTCGCTGCGCAACCGCTTCGCACGGGCCGCCTGACGCGGCCCGACGGCTGACCGAAGGATCCACGATGACGGTCGTGACCTTGAGAGATTCACTGGTCGCCCCCACGATGTCGGACCCCTGTGCGATGCTCGGCGATGTGGAAACCAGGTCTGTCAGCCCCGTGTTCGTCGGTCGCGCCGGCGAACTCGCCCAGCTCACCGATGCGCTCGCCCGCGCCACCGCGGGCGAGTCGCAGGCGTTGCTCGTGGGCGGTGAGGCCGGAGTCGGCAAGACCCGCCTCGTCGAGGAGTTCTTCGCCGCCGCCTGCGAGGCCGGCGCCGTCGTCGTGGTGGGCGGCTGCGTGGAGATCGGCGCCGACGGCCTGCCCTTCGCGCCGTTCTCCACCGCGCTGCGCGCCCTGCGGCGCAGGATGCCCGACGAGGTCGCCGCCGCGGCCGAGGGCCAGGAGGGCGAACTGGCGCGGCTGCTGCCCGAGCTGGGCGAGACCACCCGCGACCAGCACAACGAGGACGGCATGACGCGCCTCTTCGAGCTGACCGTCCGTCTCCTGGAGCGCATCACCGCCGACCGTACGGTGGTGCTCGCCCTGGAGGACCTGCACTGGGCCGACACCTCCACCCGGCACCTCCTCGCGTACCTCTTCCGCACCCTGCGGCGCGGCCGCCTCGTCGTCATCGGCACCTACCGCGCGGACGACATCCACCGCCGCCATCCGCTGCGCCCCCTCCTCGCCGAACTCGACCGGCTCCGCACGGTCCGGCGCATCGAGCTGCCCCGCTTCAACCGGGCCGAAGTGCACCGCCAGTTGGCCGGAATCCTCGCCGCCGAGCCGGACGCGGCGCTGGCCGAAGAGGTCTTCACCCGCTCCGACGGCAACGCCTTCTTCGTCGAGGAACTGGCCTCCTGCATGGGGACCGGCTGCGCCACGGGCCTCAGCGACTCCCTGCGCGACCTGCTCCTCGTCCGCGTCGAAACGCTGCCCGACGACGCCCAGAAGGTCGCCAGAATCGTCGCCGAAGGCGGCTCCACCGTCGAGTACCGGCTGCTGCTCGCCGTCGCGCGACTGCCCGAGGACGACCTGATCGAGGCCCTGCGGGCCGCCGTGGGCGCCAATCTGCTGCTCGCGACACCGGACGGCGACGGGTACCGCTTCCGGCACTCCCTGGTGCGCGAGGCACTCAGCGACGACCTGCTCCCCGGCGAGCGCTCCCGCCTCAACCGGCGGTACGCCGAAGCGCTGGAGGCCGACCCCGCACTGGTGCGGGCCGAGGAGTACACCACGCGCCTCGCCAGCTACTGGTACGCGGCGCACGACGCCGCCAAGGCGCTTCCCGCCGTCCTGAAGGCCTCCGTCGAGGCACGCGGCCGCCACGCGTACGCCGACCAGCTCAGCCTCCTCGAACGCGCGATGGAGCTGTGGGACGACGCCCCCGAGGCCGTCCGCGCGGTGCTGCGGCCCCTGGACTACGCCGAGGTCTACCCGCCGTGCGGCTGCGACCCCGCCACGACGCCGCTGCGCTACCTCGACCTCATGGCGGAAGCCACGGTCGCCGGCCGGTTCGGCGGCGAGCGCGAACGGGCCCTGAAGATCGCCAAGAAGGCGCTGAGACTGCTCGACGGCGAAGGCGACGCGCTGCGCGAGGCGTGGTTCTGGGTGCAGCGCTGCAAGCTCATATCCAGCCTCGGCCGGGGCGACGGCTGGGCCGAACTCGCCCGCGCACGCGATCTCGTGCGCGGTCTGCCGCCGTCCGCCGTCCACGCCGAGGTCCTCGCGTACGTCGCGGGCTGGGGCATGCTCCACGAGCCGGGCCCGGAAAGCCTGGTCTCCGCCGAACAGGCCGTGGAGTACGCGCGCATGGTCGGCGCCCGCGACACCGAACTGTCCGCCCTGACCACCCTCGGCGGCCTCACCGTCGACTCGGGCGACATAGAGGGCGGCCTGGCCACGCTGTACGCCGTCAAGGAGCAGGCCGTCGCCCAGCGCATGGCCAGCGTCGCGGGCCGCATCCATGTGAACCTCCCCTCGGCCCTGGAGTCGGTGGGACGCTCCCGGGAAGCGGTGGAGATCGCCGAGGAAGGCGTCGCCTTCTCCCGCAAGTACGGCCTCGCCGACGTCGAGGCCTGGGTCCGCGGGAACCTCGCCGAGTCGCTCGTCTCCCTCGGGCGCTGGAGCGAGGCCGTGGAGCACGCCGTCGACATCGAACGGGCCTCGGCGCCCAGCCCCAAGCCGCGCGGGGCCGCCGCCTGGATACAGGCCGACGTGGCGCGCGCCCGCGGCGAACTGACCGCGGCCGACGAGCGGCTGGCCGCCGCCCGCGCCTACTTCGGCAGCCACGACCCGATGCCCCAGCACGACCTCCCGCTGCACCGCGTCCAGCTGGCCCTCGCCGCCGCCCGGGGCCGCATCCTGGACGTCCGCGCCGAGTTCGCCCGGGCCGCGGCGGCCGGCTTCCCCCTGGGGACCCACCGTTACGCCTGGGCCCTCCTCGTCGAAGCCGCCGTCGCGGAGGCGGACGCACGCGGCCTGCCCGCCGCGCGCGAGGGCCGCGCCGAAGCCCTGGAGCTGATCCGGACCGGCGCCAAGCGGCTGGCCACCCCGGTGCCGCTCTGGCACGCGTACGAACGCTGGGTGAGAGCCGAACTGCGCCGGGCCGAGGGCCGCGTCACCCCGGACGACTGGGCGGGCGTGGTCACGGGGTTCGAGACACTGGAGCGCCCGTACGACCTGGCCCGCACCCGGCTGCGCTGGGCGGAGTCCCTGCTGGCCGCCTCGACCACCGCCGACGTGGCCGCCGGGCCGCAGGCCGGTGCGCCGAGCCCGCGCGAGCTGAACGCCGACGAGCGCGAGCGGGCCGCCGAGCTGCTCCGGCTGGCCCGCGCGGCGGCGGACCACCTGGGCGCCCGTCCCCTCGGCGAGAGCGTCGCTCTGCTGGCCCAGCGCGCCCGGCTCTCGCTGACCCAGGCCCCCGAAGTCCCCGTGCTCACGGCGAGCCCGGCCGCGTCGCTCGGCCTGACCCCCCGTGAACAGGACGTACTGCGCCTGGTCGCGGCCGGACGCAGCAACCGGCAGATAGCCGAGGAGCTGTACATCTCGCCCAAGACGGCGAGCGTGCACGTCTCCAACATCCTGGCCAAGCTCGGCGTCTCCGGCCGGGGCGAAGCCGCCGCCGTGGCCCATCGCCTGCACCTGTTCCCCGACCTTCAGGACGAGTCCCTGGCCACGGCCTGACCTGCACGCCGCGCGCCGCCGAGCGGCCCGCCCCGGCCTTCGGCGCGCCCCGCCGCGCGCCGGGCCCGCCGGCGGCGGACGCCTGGGCGGCCGGTTACTTCACCTCCAGGTCCAGGATGCGGTCGTCGCCCGCCTCCGGGGTGCCGCGCGTGTCCGTCTCGCTGGTGACCAGCCAGAGCTTGTCGCCGCCCGCCGCCACGACCGTCCGCAGCCGGCCGTACTTCTGTGCCAGGAACGACTCCGGGTCGGTCACCGTCTTCGTGCCGTCCAGCGGAATCCGCCACAGCCGCTCGCCGCGCAGGCCCGCCATCCAGATGGACCCGGCGGCGTACGCGATGCCGCTCGGCGAGGCCTCGGACGTCTTCCACTGCGCGACCGGGTCGACGTACCCCTCCTCGCCGCCCCTGCCCTCGACCTCGGGCCAGCCGTAGTTGCCGCCGGGGCGGATCAGGTTCAGCTCGTCCCAGGTGTTCTGGCCGAACTCGGCCGCCCACAGCCGCTTCTCGCTGTCCCAGGCCAGCCCCTGCACATTGCGGTGCCCGTACGAGTAGACGACCGAGTCGGCCTCCGGATTGCCGTGCACCGGTTCGCCGTCCGGGGTCATCCGCAGGATCTTGCCGCCCAGCGACTTCTTGTCCTGCGCCAGCCCCGTCTCCCCGGTCTCGCCCGTTCCGGCGTAGAGCATCTTGTCCGGGCCGAAGGCGATCCGTCCGCCGTTGTGGACCGTGCCCTTGGGGATGCCGCGCAAGATGGTGTCCGGCGCCCCCAGTTGCTGCCCGGCGGGCTTCTTCTCGTCGTACAGCATGCGGGCGATGCGGTTGTCGGACTCGGTGGTGAAGTACGCGTAGACCATGTGGTCCGAGGCGAAGCCGGGCGACACGGCCAGGCCCATGAGGCCGCCCTCCCCGGCCGGCGCGACCCCGGCCACCGTGCCGATCCGGGTCTTCTCACCGCTCTCGCCGTCGACCCGGGTGATGGTGCCCTCGTCGCGCGAGGAGACCAGCAGATCGCCGTCGGGCAGCGCGGCGAGCCCCCAGGGCGACTTGAGGCCCTCGGTGAGCGTGCCCGCCACCTCGACCGAGCCCTTCGCGGGCGGCGGCTCGGCGCGCGCTCCGGCGCCCGGCCCGGACGCGTCCCCGGACGGCGACGCACTGGCGCCGTTCGTGCCGCCCGTGGCCGTCGGGGCCGGCGCGTTCCCGTCCCCGCCGGAGCATCCCGCGGTGAGCAGGAGAACGGCGGCAGCCAACACAGCTGTCACAGCAGGACGTTGCACGGTGGGCATCCCTTCGACGGCCGGCACTCGTCGCCGGCGGCGGCTCTCACTCTTCATACACCGCTCGCCGGTCCCGGGTTCCGTTCTGGATCAGCCGGGTCGCGGGTCGTCCCGGCCGGGAGGAGCGTCGCCCCGGGGTAGAGGTGCTGTTCCTCGTCCGTCCCACGCGGCCCCGGGGGATCAGCCGGTCGCGGATCGCCCCCCGTCAGTCCCACGACCCCCGCGCCGGCGGCAGGCTCGCGATCTCCGCCAGGTCCCGCGGCGTCAGCCGCAGCGCCGCCGCACCCGCGTTCTGCACCGCCCACCGCTCGCGCTTGGTCCCCGGCACCGGCACCACGTGGCGGCCGCGCCCCAGGACCCATGCCAGCGCCACCTGCGCCGGACTCGCGCCGTGGCGCTCGGCGACCCGGCGCAGCCCCGCCACCACGGGCTGGTTCGCCGCCATCATCTCCGCGGTGAAGCGCGGATGCCTCGCCCGTACGTCGTCCGGCTCGAAACCCTGCCCCGGCTTGAGCGTCCCCGTCAGGAACCCGTTGCCCAGCGGCATGGCGGCCACGAAGCCGATGCCCCTCGCCTCGCACCACGGCAGCAGCGCCGTCAGCGCCTCCGGCGACCACACCGACAGCTCGGCCTCCACGGCGCTCACCGGAAAGACCTGCTGCACCCGCTCCAGCTGGCGAATCGTTTCGTCATGCATCCGCGACCCCGGCCGCCGCGACGCCCGGGCCCCCACCGCGCAGACCCCGAGCGCCCGCACCTTCCCGGCCCGCACGAGGTCCGCCATCGCGCCCCAGGTCTCCTCGACCGGCACCTCCGGATCGGGCCGGTGCAACTGGTAGAGGTCGATCACATCGGTCTGCAGCCGCCGCAGCGAAGCGTCACAGGCCCGCCGTACGTACCCCGGACGCCCATTGGCGACGATGTGCTGATCGCCGACCAGCAGCCCGCACTTGGTCGAGACGAAGGCATCGGCGCGCCGCTCCTTGAGCACCCGCCCCAGCAGCAGCTCATTGGTGAAGGGCCCGTACATGTCGGCCGTGTCGAGCAGGCTGGACCCCGCGTCGAGCGCCGCGTGCACGGTACGCAACGACCGGTCCCCGCGCTGCTGCGAGCCGGTGTAAGCCCAGCTCATCGGCATGCACCCCAGTCCGATCGCACCCACTTCGAGCGCTGCCGCACCGATTGTCCTGCGCTCCAACTCCCCGTACCCCTCCCTCTGCCGCTCCCCAAACTAACCTCTGCGCTCCGCCGCCCTTCGCATAGCCTCGTGGCCATGACTTCAGACGTATGGCTGCCGGTCCCCGCCCTCGGCACGGAGGGCCTCCCGGACGGCTTCACCTACCGTTTCTGGGACGGTGGCCAGGACTTTCCCGCCGATCCCGCCGACTGCGCCTTCTATGTCGTCCCGTACATGAAGGGCCCCGAGGTCGCGGTGCGCCCGCTCGCCGCCATGACCTCCGTTCGCGCGGTCCAGACGCTCTCCGCCGGCATCGACCACGTCGAGCCGGGCCTCGCCGACCTGCATTCCGGGGTGCACCTGTGCAACGCCCGGGGCGTCCACGAGGCCAGCACCGCCGAGCTGACCCTCGCCCTCGTCCTCGCGTCGCTGCGCGGCATCCCCGGCTTCGTGCGCGGTCAGGACCAGGAGGAGTGGCGGGCCGGTTTCTATCCCGCGCTCGCCGACAAGTCCGTCCTGATAGTCGGGTACGGCTCCATCGGGGCGGCCATCGAGGACCGGCTCACGCCGTTCGAATGTGCGCGGGTGGCGCGCGTCGCGCGCTCTGCCCGTACAACGGAGCGCGGTCCGGTGCACCCATTGGCCGACCTGCCCGGACTGCTGCCCTCCGCCGACGTCGTCATTCTCTCCACCCCGCTGACGGAGGCGACCCAGGGCCTGGCGAACGGCGACTTCCTGTCGCGCATGAAGGACGGAGCACTGCTGGTCAACGTGGCGCGCGGCCCCGTCGTGGACACCAAGGCACTGCTCGCCGAGCTCGAATCGGGCCGCCTGCGCGCCGCCCTCGACGTCACCGACCCCGAGCCGCTGCCCGCCGGCCACCCGCTGTGGCACGCTCCGAACCTCCTCATCAGCCCTCATGTGGGCGGCAGTACGTCGGCGTTCATGCCGCGCGCCAAGCGCCTCATGGCCGATCAGCTCACCCGCTTCGCCGCCGGCGACCCCCTGCGCAACATCGTGCTCACCACCCCCTGAGCGGTTTGGAGCGGATCAAGAACGGACACACTCCGAAGCCACCCGAATGCGCGGCGTGCCGACAGCCCCTCAGCTCGTTACGGAGAGTAGAGGGAGTGTGTCCCTGAGTGACGGGATTGGTGTATCGTCCGGACCAAGGGGCTGCGCCGCGCATTGTCACGGCGCTGGGGAGCGACCGGACTGTGAGGGGGGCGACGGGCGATGCACGGCGAATGGACCAAGGATCCGACGCGGCGGGGCCACCGGCGACAACCTCCGCACGGCCGGCGCGAAAGGCACGGTGCCGGCGGTCCGCTGGGCGGGCCGGACCCGCGACCGTTCCCGGCCGCCCAGGCGCCCGCGGCGCCGCGCGTCAGGGCGGCCCGGTGAGTGCGCCGGGAGCACTCCTCGCCCGGCAGCAGGCGTCCGGCGGCGGGGGGAGCCTGATCCCGCAGCTCGGCCTCGCGCTGGTCTGCGGTGCCTATGCCGTCGGTTCGGCCCTCGGCTGGGGCTCCACGCAAGTGGCACTGATCATGGGCGACTTCGGCCTCGCCGCCGCCGCCCTGGTCGCCGCCGTCTCCTGCTTCCTCTACGCACGCGCGCGTGAGAGCCGCTTTCGCCCCGCGTGGCTGCTGTTCGGCATCTCCTCCGCGATGGCGGCCTGCGGGAACGCGGTGTGGGGCTGGTACGAGGTGGTGCTCCAGCGGGAGGTCCCCTCGCCCTCGTTCGCCGACCTCTTCTTCCTCTGCTTCGGTCCGCCCGCCATCGTCGGCCTGCTGGTCCTCGCCAAGCGCCCCGTCACGCGCGCCGGCTGGGTCTGCCTGGCCCTCGACTCCTGGCTGATCGGCGGATCGCTGCTCACGCTCTCCTGGAGCCTCGCGCTCGCGCACACCGCGCACTTCGAGGCGGAGAGCACGGCCCACGCCGCACTGTCCCTCGCCTACCCGCTGCTCGACATCGCGCTGGTCAGCATGGTGCTCGCGCTGCACTTCCGGCGCTCCAACGCCAACCGCACGGCGATCAACACCGCGATCGCGGCCCTCGCCACGACCGTGCTGTGCGACGCGCTGTTCACCTCGCCCCTGCTGCGCGAGAGCTACCGCTCGGGCCAGCTCCTCGACGCGGGCTGGTTCGCCGGCTCGCTGCTCCTCGCCTACGCGCCGTGGGGCGCGCGCCGGGCGGAGCAGTGGGGGGAGGGTGCTCCGTACCACTGGGGCCACCGCAATCCGGGCAGCCGCCCCATCGGCGGCTCCCTGGCCGCCCTCACGCCGTACCTCGCCGCCGCCGTCTGCACGCTCGGCATCCTCTACAACGTCATCGAGGGCCGCCGGGTCGACCGGGTCGTGGTCTTCACCGGCTGCACGGTCGTGCTCGCTCTCGTCGTGCGCCAGGGCATCATGCTCGTCGACAACATCTCCCTCACCCAGGAACTGGCGCAGAAGGAGAACCACTTCCGCTCCCTGGTGCAGGGATCGAGCGACGTCATCATGATCGCCGCCCCCACCGGCATATTGCGTTACGTCAGCCCCGCCGCCTCCGGCGTCTACGGACGCGAGGCCGAAGAGCTGATCGGATCCGAGCTCGCCTCGCTGATCCACGCCGAGGACCTGGGCAGGGTCGTCCACGAAGTGCGCCGCTTCCTGGCCGCGCCCCCCGCCGAGGAGCCGACCACCCGCATCGAGTGCCGCTTCAAGTCCGGCACGGGGGAGTGGCTCAACGTCGAGTCGACCGTCAACCGGCACCAGGGCGGACTGATCTTCAACAGCCGGGACGTGACCGAGCGGGTCCGCCTCCAGGCCCAGCTCCAGCACAACGCCGAGCACGACCCGCTCACCGACCTGCCCAACCGGGCGCTGTTCACCGCCCGGGTACGCCAGGCCCTGAGCGGCCGCCGCGTCGGCGACCCCGGCACGGCCGTGCTCTTCATCGACCTCGACGGCTTCAAAGCGGTCAACGACACCATCGGCCACCAGGCCGGCGACGAGCTGCTGATCCAGGCGGCCCGCCGCCTCCAGGACTCCGTCCGCGCGGGTGACACCGCGGCCCGGCTCGGCGGCGACGAGTTCGCCGCCCTGATCGTCGGCGAGGGCTCCAGGGACCAGGCCGCGCGCGAGTGCCAGGTCCACGAGATCGCCGACCGGCTGCGCCTCACCCTGTCCCAGCCGTACCGCATCGGCAGCAACGACGTACGCGTCGCCGCCTCCATCGGCGTCGCCTTCGCCGAGCCCGGCATCAGCCCCACCGACCTCATGCGCAACGCCGACCTCGCCATGTACCGGGCCAAGGCGGGCGGCAAGGACCGGGTCGAGCTGTACGCGCCGCAGATGCAGGCCGACGTGGTCCGCAGGACGGAGCTGGCCACCCGGCTGCGCACCGCGCTCCACGACGGCGAGTTCGCGCTGCTCCACCAGCCGGTGGTGAGCCTGACCACCGGCCAGGTGGCCTCCGTCGCCGCTCAGGCCCGCTGGCGCTCCACCCAGGGCATCCTCTTCACCCCCGCCGAGTTCCTGCGGGTGACCGACAACGGCGACGCCCAGGAGGGTGCCCGCATGGCCGAGCTCGGCCGCTGGCTGCTCGAAGAGGCGGTCGAGCAGGCGGCGGAGCGCAACCGGGCGGGCCACGAGGTGCCCGTGACGGTCCGGCTCTCCGCCCGCAGGCTGGTGGACAAGTCCCTGCCGCGCGGCTCCATCGAGGCCCTCCTGACCCGGTACGGACTGCCCTCCGGCTCGCTGATCATCGAGCTGGCCGACAGCGACCCGCGGATCTCGTTCGAGGAGCTGGAGCGGCGCCTGGTGGCACTGCGCAGACTCGGCGTGCGGATCGCGCTTGACGGGTTCGGCAGCGGGTACGCCGCCATCAACGCGCTGCGCCGGCTCCCCATCGACGTACTGAAGCTGGACCGGGGGCTGGTCGAGGGCGTCGTCGAGTCCGCCCGGCTGCACAAGATCACCAGCGGTCTGCTGCGGATCGCGTGCGATCTGGGGATGCAGTCCGTGGCCGAGGGCGTGGACGTGCCGGAGCAGGTGACGGCCCTGCGGGCCATGGGGTGCACGCACGGGCAGGGCATGGCCTTCTCGGGCCCGCTCGACGAGTACCGGCTGCGGCGGGCACTGGTGCGCGGGGAGTTCCCCCTGCCGGGCGGGGCAGCGCTGCCGGTCCTGGCCGGCGGGCCCGGTGGATCACTTCCCGTACGTCATGTGGGCGCGAACGGAAGCGAAACGATCACACACCCTCCAATGCGCTCAAATAGTGAGACGCCCGTCCCACCTACTTGACAGGCACTGGCCGCCGGAGGGAGGGTCAGTGTCATGCGCACCCGAATTCTCGTACTTGGAAAGCGCGTCGGCTGAAGCAGAGCACGCACCTGCGGCTCTGCACACCCCACCGGCGCGCTCCCCTCGCTTGCCTCACGGCACGGGGGGTTTTTTGTTGCACTGGCACTCCCCAAACCCTCGCAAAACCCTCAGCTTCGAGAAGAGAATGCCGATGACCGAGCAGGCCTCCGGGGCCCACCATCCGCAGCCGCGGCCCCGCAACGGCGGACACCACGCCACCACTGTCGAGCACGTGACGGGCGCCCAGTCGCTCATCCGCTCCCTCGAGGAAGTGGGAGCCGACACGGTATTCGGCATTCCCGGCGGCGCCATCCTGCCGGCGTACGACCCGCTGATGGACTCCACGAAGGTCCGCCACGTCCTGGTCCGCCACGAGCAGGGCGCCGGTCACGCGGCGACCGGTTACGCGCAGGCCACCGGCAAGGTCGGCGTGTGCATGGCCACTTCGGGGCCCGGCGCCACGAACCTCGTCACGCCGATCGCCGACGCCCACATGGACTCCGTCCCCCTGGTCGCGATCACCGGCCAGGTCGCCTCCAAGGCGATCGGCACGGACGCCTTCCAGGAGGCGGACATCGTCGGCATCACGATGCCGATCACCAAGCACAACTTCCTGGTCACCAAGGCCGAGGACATCCCGCGCACCATCGCCGAGGCGTTCCACATCGCCTCGACGGGACGCCCCGGCCCGGTCCTGGTCGACATCGCCAAGGACGCCCTCCAGGCGAAGACCACCTTCAGCTGGCCGCCCAGTCAGGACCTGCCCGGCTACCGCCCGGTCACCAAGCCGCACGCCAAGCAGATCCGCGAGGCCGCGAAGCTGATCGTCCAGGCCAAGCGCCCCGTCCTGTACGTCGGCGGCGGCGTCATGAAGGCGAACGCCACCGCGGAGCTGAAGGTCCTCGCCGAGCTCACCGGCGCCCCCGTCACCACCACCCTGATGGCGCTGGGCTCCTTCCCCGACAGCCACCCGCTGCACGTGGGAATGCCGGGCATGCACGGTGCGGTCACCGCCGTCACCGCGCTGCAGCGGGCCGACCTGATCGTCGCCCTCGGAGCCCGCTTCGACGACCGCGTCACCGGCAAGCTGGACAGCTTCGCGCCGTACGCCAAGATCGTCCACGCCGACATCGACCCGGCGGAGATCGGCAAGAACCGTGCTGCGGACGTGCCGATCGTCGGCGACGCCCGTGAGGTCATCGCCGACCTCGTCCAGGCCGTCCAGGCCGAGCACACCGAGGGCAACACCGGCGACTACGCCGCCTGGTGGAACGACCTCAGCCGCTGGCGCGACACCTACCCGCTGGGCTACGACCTGCCGGAGAACGGCCAGCTCTCCCCGCAGCAGGTCATCCAGCGCATCGGCCAGCTCGCCCCCGAGGGCACCATCTACGCCGCGGGCGTCGGCCAGCACCAGATGTGGGCCTCGCACTTCATCCAGTACGAGCAGCCCGCCACCTGGCTGAACTCCGGCGGCGCGGGGACGATGGGGTACGCCGTCCCGGCCGCGATGGGCGCCAAGGCCGGCATGCCGGACCGTACGGTCTGGGCCATCGACGGCGACGGCTGCTTCCAGATGACCAACCAGGAACTGACCACCTGCGCGCTCAACAACATCCCGATCAAGGTCGCCGTCATCAACAACGGCGCGCTCGGGATGGTCCGCCAGTGGCAGACCCTCTTCTACAACCAGCGCTACTCCAACACCGTGCTGCACAGCGGCCCGGACGCCGACGGCAGGCAGCCGAGCGCCGGCACCCGGATCCCGGACTTCGTGAAGCTGTCCGAGGCGATGGGCTGCCACGCGATCCGCTGTGAGGACCCGGCCGATCTCGACAGGGTCATCGCCGAGGCCAACGCCATCAACGACCGCCCGGTCGTGGTCGACTTCATCGTGCACGAGGACGCCATGGTCTGGCCGATGGTGGCCGCCGGCACCTCGAACGACGAGGTCATGGCCGCCCGCGGGGTGCGCCCCGACTTCGGCGACAACGAAGACGACTGAGCAGACGAGAGAGAGACTTCAAGCCCATGTCCAAGCACACCCTCTCCGTCCTGGTCGAGAACAAGCCGGGCGTCCTCGCGCGGATCACGGCCCTGTTCTCCCGCCGCGGGTTCAACATCGACTCCCTCGCGGTCGGCACCACCGAGCACCCCGAGATCTCGCGCATCACCATCGTGGTCAACGTGATCGAGGCGCTGCCGCTCGAACAGGTGACGAAGCAGCTGAACAAGCTCGTCAACGTACTGAAGATCGTCGAACTCGAGCCGGCCGCCGCGATCCAGCGTGAGCTCGTCCTCGTGAAGGTGCGCGCCGACAACGAGACGCGCTCGCAGATCGTCGAAATCGTCCAGCTGTTCCGCGCCAAGACGGTCGACGTCTCCCCGGAGGCCGTGACCATCGAGGCGACGGGCGGCGCCGACAAGCTCGAAGCGATGCTCAAGATGCTGGAGCAGTTCGGCATCAAGGAGCTCGTCCAGTCCGGCACGATCGCCATAGGGCGCGGCTCCCGGTCGATCACCGACCGCAGCCTGCGGGCCCTCGACCGATCGGCCTGACCGCGCACCGGTCCCGCTGCTCGCACGGCGCCGTTTCGTCTGCTCGCACGGCGCTGTGTCGTCTGCTCGCATAGCGCTGTGTCGTCTGCTCGCATAGCGAGACCCGAACACTTTCATTCCGCACCCCGCCGTACGGTGGGAAGCACAACCAGCACACAAGGAGAA
Source organism: Streptomyces chryseus (assembly GCF_014650755.1). GTDB lineage: Bacteria > Actinomycetota > Actinomycetes > Streptomycetales > Streptomycetaceae > Streptomyces > Streptomyces chryseus. The sequence continues at coordinate 127,171 of NZ_BMVO01000003.1, forward strand.
TCCCAGTGGCCGAGCTGTTCTACGACGACGATGCCGACCTGTCCATCATCCAGGGCCGCAAGGTCGCGGTGATCGGTTACGGCAGCCAGGGCCACGCCCACGCGCTGTCGCTCCGTGACTCGGGTGTCGACGTCCGCGTCGGTCTGCACGAGGGCTCCAAGTCCAAGGCGAAGGCCGAGGAGCAGGGCCTGCGCGTGGTCACTCCTGCGCAGGCCGCCGAAGAGGCCGACGTCATCATGATCCTGATCCCGGACCCGATCCAGGCCCAGGTCTACGAGGAGTCCGTCAAGGACAACCTCAAGGACGGCGACGCGCTGTTCTTCGCCCACGGCTTCAACGTCCGCTTCGGCTTCATCAAGGCCCCGGCCGGCGTCGACGTCGCCCTGGTCGCCCCGAAGGGCCCGGGCCACCTGGTCCGCCGTCAGTACGAGGAAGGCCGCGGCGTTCCGGCGATCGCCGCCGTCGAGCAGGACGCGACCGGCAACGCCTTCGCGCTGGCGCTCTCGTACGCCAAGGCCATCGGCGGCACCCGCGCCGGCGTCATCAAGACGACGTTCACCGAGGAGACCGAGACCGACCTGTTCGGTGAGCAGGCCGTGCTCTGCGGCGGTGCGTCGGCGCTGGTCAAGGCGGGCTTCGAGACCCTGGTCGAGGCCGGCTACCAGCCGGAGATCGCGTACTTCGAGTGCCTCCACGAGCTGAAGCTGATCGTGGACCTCATGTACGAGGGCGGCCTGGAGAAGATGCGCTGGTCGGTCTCCGAGACCGCCGAGTGGGGCGACTACATCACCGGCCCGCGCGTGGTCACCGACCAGACCAAGGCCGAGATGAAGAAGGTCCTCGCCGAGATCCAGGACGGCACGTTCGCCAAGAACTGGATGGACGAGTACCACGGCGGTCTGAAGAAGTACAACGAGTACAAGACGCAGGACTCCGAGCACCTGCTGGAGACCACCGGCAAGGAGCTCCGCAAGCTCATGAGCTGGGTCGACAACGACGAGGCGTAAGCCTCCGGCACGGGGGGCCGCGGCGTACCGCCGCGGCCCTTCGCGCACACCTGGACAGAACGTCCAGCCACGGACGGGTGATCCTTCCGTCGAGGCGGAAGACCAGCTGTCCAGCGCCACTAGACTGCTTCCTACATACACGCGTCAGGCCCACAGCGTCGTGCGTCTTCCACGCGGCTAGCCCCTCCACCGCCTGCGGCCGTCGGGACGGCCGTCCGCAAAGGACCAGTGAGGACTCACGTGAGCTCGAAACCTGTCGTACTCATCGCTGAAGAGCTGTCGCCCGCCACCGTCGACGCCCTGGGACCGGACTTCGAGATCCGGCACTGCAACGGCGCCGACCGGGCAGAGCTCCTGCCGGCCATCGCCGACGTGGACGCGATCCTCGTCCGCTCCGCCACCAAGGTCGACGCGGAGGCCATCGCGGCCGCCAGGAAGCTGCGCGTCGTCGCCCGCGCCGGTGTCGGCCTCGACAACGTCGACGTCTCCTCCGCCACCAAGGCCGGCGTCATGGTCGTCAACGCGCCGACGTCCAACATCGTCACCGCCGCCGAGCTCGCCTGCGGCCTGCTCGTCGCCACCGCGCGCAACATCCCGCAGGCCAACACCGCCCTGAAGAACGGCGAGTGGAAGCGCTCCAAGTACACCGGCGTGGAGCTGAGCGAGAAGACCCTCGGCGTCGTCGGCCTCGGCCGCATCGGTGTCCTGGTCGCGCAGCGCATGTCCGCCTTCGGCATGAAGATCGTCGCGTACGACCCCTACGTGCAGCCCGCGCGCGCCGCGCAGATGGGTGTCAAGCTCCTCTCGCTCGACGAGCTGCTGGAGGTCGCCGACTTCATCACGGTGCACCTGCCCAAGACGCCCGAGACGCTCGGCCTCATCGGCGACGAGGCGCTGCACAAGGTCAAGCCGTCCGTGCGCATCGTCAACGCCGCGCGCGGCGGGATCGTCGACGAGGCGGCGCTGTACTCCGCGCTCAAGGAGGGCCGGGTCGCCGGCGCCGGCCTCGACGTGTACGCGAAGGAGCCCTGCACCGACTCCCCGCTGTTCGAGCTCGACCAGGTCGTCTGCACGCCGCACCTCGGCGCCTCCACCGACGAGGCCCAGGAGAAGGCGGGCATCGCGGTCGCCAGGTCCGTGCGCCTCGCCCTCGCCGGTGAGCTCGTGCCGGACGCGGTCAACGTCCAGGGCGGTGTCATCGCCGAGGACGTACGCCCCGGTCTGCCGCTCGCCGAGAAGCTCGGCCGGATGTTCACCGCGCTCGCGGGCGAGGTCGCGGTGCGGCTCGACGTCGAGGTGTACGGCGAGATCACGCAGTACGACGTCAAGGTGCTCGAACTCTCCGCGCTCAAGGGCGTCTTCGAGGACGTCGTCGACGAGACGGTGAGCTACGTGAACGCGCCGCTGTTCGCGCAGGAGCGCGGCGTCGAGGTCCGCCTGACGACGAGCTCGGAGTCCCCGGACCACAAGAACGTCGTCACCGTGCGCGGCACGCTCTCCGGCGGCGACGAGGTCTCGGTATCGGGCACGCTCGCGGGCCCGAAGCACCTCCAGAAGATCGTCGGCATCGGCGAGCACGACATCGACCTGACGCTGGCCGACCACATGGTCGTCCTGCGCTACCAGGACCGGCCCGGTGTCGTCGGCACGGTCGGCCGCATCCTCGGTGAGGGCGGTCTGAACATCGCCGGCATGCAGGTCTCGCGTGCCGACCAGGGCGGCGAGGCGCTGGCCGTGCTGTCCGTGGACGACACGGTCCCGCCGACGGTGCTCACCGAGATCGCCGAGGAGATCGGCGCGTCCTCGGCCCGCTTCGTGAACCTGGCCGACTGACGCACCGCGCGCAGCTCCACCCCGTGCCCGGGACGCACGGACCGCTCGTACACACCGGTACGAGCGGTCCGCGTCCCGGGCACGGTGCTGTCCACCGGAGACCGGCGGTCCGCAGTCGCCGTACAGCGACGGCCGCCGGCGAGCGCGCGGGCTACAGGCGGGCGGCCTTGAGCGACATGTGCAGCAGCAGCCGGTCCTCACCGTTGTGCAGGTCGAGACCGGTGAGCTGTTCCACGCGGGACAGGCGGTAGTAGAGCGTCTGGCGGTGGATGTTCAGGGCGCCGGCGGTGCGGCCCGCCTGGCCGGCGCAGTCCAGGAACGCCTCCGCCGTGCGGGCCAGTTCGGCGTGCGCGGGTTCGAGCAGGGGGCGTACGACGGGGTCCACCGGGTGGCCGGGCCCGCTGTCGGGGAGCGCGGCCAGCAGACGGTACGGACCGATCCCCGACCACTCGGCGACCGGGCCGAGGTGCGGCCGGGCCAGGGCGGCCCGGGCGGCCGCCGAGGCCTCACGCCAGGCGCCCGGCAGGTCGTCCAGTGCCGTGACCGGGTCGCCGATGCCGACGACCGGGCCCGGCGCGGTGAGCAGAGCGGCGGCCGCGTGGTGGGCGGGGGGGAGGTCGGCCTTCGTACGGATGCGGATCAGGGCGGCGAGGCGCGGGCCGGCCGGACCGGGCACCGGGAGCAGGCACAGCGCGGCCGCGCCCGGGACCTTGCGCACGCCCGGCACGGCCCCGGCCCACGGGGCGACGCACAGCAGGGCGTACGGACCCGAGTCGCCCAGCGCCGCACCCAGCGAGGCCAGCGCGGCGGACCGGCTGTCGGCTGACTCCGAGGTGAGCAGGGTCAGCAGGTGGGGGCCGAGGTCGGCGCGGGCACGGGCCTCGTCCGCCAGCAGCTCTCCGATCCGCGCGCAGACCGCCATCGCCGCGTCCGGCACCGGCCCGGGCGGACCGTCGGCCTCCTCCAGGAGCCAGACGTAACCGTGGACGACACCCCGGTGCCGTACGGGCAGGCAGAGCCGGCCGCGCAGTACGCCGGCCGCCGGGTCGGCGGGGATGTGCACCGGGCCCTGCGCCGTCGCGATGCCGAACTTCTCGAACCAGGCGCGGACCTCGGCCGTCGAGCGGCGGGTCAGGATCGAGCGGGTACGGACCGGGTCCAGGGTCGTCTCGTCGAAACCGCTGCCGCTGTCGTGCGCGCCGAACGCGATCAGCCGGAAGTCGCGGTCCTCCAGCGTGGCCGGAGCGCCGAGCACCGCCGAGATCTCGTCGACCAGATCCTGGTAATCGCCTTTCACGCTTTCCATTCTCGCACCCCTTCAGACATCTGTATGAGATACGGGACACGGATGCGTGACAGCTGTCGATGGCCGCCTGCCGGGGCGATCCTTAGATTTCACGGTGGTTATCCGTGCCGTAGCCCCATCCCCAGGCCACGGCCCCCTTCAAGCCTTATCCGTGGAGGTGCCCCGTGCTGGGTCCCGTGATCCTCGCCGCTTCGCGCAGCGACAAGATGCGCCGCTTCGTGTCGGCCGCCCCGGGCACCAAACAGGTCGTCGGCCGGTTCATCGCCGGTGAGACCGTCGAGCAGGTCGTCCCGATCGTCCAGGACGCCGCCGACAAGGGCCTGGAGGTCACGCTGGACGTCGTGGGCGAGGACATCACCACCCGCGAGCAGGCCTTCGCCGCCCGGGACGCGTACCTGGAGCTGATCGAGCACCTCAAGGGGCTGGGGCTCGGCGAGCGGGCCGAGATGTCCGTCAAGCTGTCGATGTTCGGCCAGGCCCTGGACGGCGGCCACGAGCTGGCGCTCGCCAACGTCCGCCCGGTCGTCGAGGCGGCGGCCGAGATCGGCACCACGGTCACGCTCGACGCCGAGGACCACACCACCCTCGACTCGATGTTCGCCATCCACGAGGAGCTGCGGAAGGACCACCCGCAGACCGGCTGCGTCATCCAGGCGTACCTTTTCCGCACCGAGGACGACGCGCGCCGCCTGGCAGCGGCCGGCAGCCGCGTCCGTATCGTCAAGGGCGCCTACAAGGAGCCCGCCACCGTCGCGTTCCAGGACAGGGCCGAGATCGACAAGGCGTACGTCCGGATCCTGAAGATCCTCATGGCGGGCGACGGCTACCCGATGATCGGGTCCCACGACCCGCGCCTGATCGCGGTCAGCCAGGAGCTCGCGCGGCGCGCCGGGCGCAAACTGGATGAGTACGAATTCCAGATGCTCTACGGGATCCGCAGCGAAGAGCACGTGCGGCTCGCGGCGGAGGGCCACCGGATGCGTGTGTACACCGCGTACGGCACCGACTGGTACGGCTACTTCATGCGACGCCTCGCGGAGAAGCCGGCCAACCTGCTGTTCTTCGTCCGCTCGATGATCACCAAGAACTGACCCAGGCTGACCCTAGGGCCGAGCCCTTCCACCCCTCACAAAGGAGTCAAGGAACTCATGGACGCTGTGACCCAGGTCCCCGCCCCGGTCAACGAGCCGGTGCGCACCTACGCCCCGGGCTCGCCGGAGCGCGCACGCCTCGAAGTCAAGCTGAAGGAGCTTGCCGAGAACCCCGTCGACCTCCCGATGACGATCAACGGTGAGAAGCGGATGGGTGGCGGCGAGCGTTTCGACGTCGTACAGCCGCACAACCACAAGGCCGTCCTGGGTACCGCCGCGCACGCCACGCAGCAGGACGCGCGGGACGCCATCGACGCCGCCCTGGCCGCCGCGCCGGCGTGGCGCGCGATGTCCTTCGACGACCGCGCCGCGATCATCCTGCGCGCCGCCGAGCTGCTGTCGGGCCCGTGGCGCGAGACGCTGGCCGCCTCGACCATGCTCGGCCAGTCCAAGACCGTCCAGCAGGCCGAGATCGACACCCCGTGCGAGCTCGTCGACTTCTGGCGCTTCAACGTCAAGTACGCCCGTGACCTGCTCGCCGAGCAGCCGCCGGCGAACTCCCCGGGCGTGTGGAACCGGCTGGACCACCGTCCGCTGGAAGGTTTCGTCTACGCGATCACGCCCTTCAACTTCACCGCCATCGCGGGCAACCTGCCGACCGCTCCCGCCCTGATGGGCAACGTCGTGGTCTGGAAGCCGTCCCCGACGCAGACGCATGCCGCCGTGCTGCTGATGCGGCTGCTGGAGGAGGCCGGGCTGCCCAAGGGCGTCATCAACCTCGTCACCGGCGACGGCATCGAGGTCTCCGAGGTCGCCCTCAACCACCGCGACCTGGCCGGCATCCACTTCACCGGCTCGACCAAGACCTTCCAGTACCTGTGGAAGACGGTCGGCAACAACATCGAGAAGTACCGCACGTACCCGCGTCTCGTCGGTGAGACGGGCGGCAAGGACTTCGTCGTCGCGCACCCGAGCGCCGACCGTGCCGTGCTGAAGACCGCGCTGACCCGTGGCTCGTTCGAGTTCCAGGGGCAGAAGTGCTCCGCGTCCTCGCGTGCGTACGTCCCGGCCTCGATCTGGAACGACGGCTTCAAGGAGGAGTTCGCGGCCGAGGTCGACGCCATCACCATGGGCGACGTCACCGACCTGTCGAACTTCATCGGCGCCGTCATCGACGAGCGCTCGTTCGCCAAGAACAAGGCCGCGATCGACCGCGCCGCCGCCGACCCGACCTGCACGATCGTCGCGGGCGGCACGTACGACGACTCGGTCGGCTACTTCGTCCGCCCGACGGTCATCGCCTGCACGGACCCTTCGAGCGAGGTCTTCACGACCGAGTACTTCGGCCCGATCCTCGCGGTCCACGTCTACGAGGACGAGAAGTACGACGCCATGCTGGAGCAGATGGAGTCGGCGTCCGACTACGCGCTGACCGGCGCCGTCATCTCCGGTGACCGCGCGGCCGCCGCGTACACGATGGACAAGCTCCGCTATGCGGCGGGCAACTTCTACATCAACGACAAGTCGACCGGCGCCGTCGTCGGCCAGCAGCCCTTCGGCGGCGGCCGCGCGTCCGGCACGAACGACAAGGCCGGCGCGCCCCAGAACCTCCAGCGCTGGACCCTGACCCGGGCCATCAAGGAGACCCTGGTCCCGCCGACCGACTACACCTACCCGCACCAGGGCTGACCGCCCCCGGCGCGCGGCCCCGGCCGCGCGCCCCGCGAGACCCCGCCCCCGTCCCGGCCCCCACGCCGGACGGGGGCGGTTCCACGTCCGCCCGGGCTCAGATCTTGCGCCAGCGGGCCATGGCGAAGGAGAAGAGGCCGAACGCCGCCAGGCCGACGGCTATCAGGGCCAGCAGCCACGGGCCCGCCGGGGTGTCGGCGAAGGACCGGAGGGTGTCGTCGATGCCCTTGGCCTCGTCCGGCTGGTAGTCGACCGCCGCCTTGACCGCGAAGCCGCCCAGTACGGCGAAGACCGCGCCGCGCGCGATGCCGCCGGCCACGCCCGTGATGTCGACGGCCTTGCCGGTCCGGCCCCGCAGCGCGGGCGCCTTCAGGTGCTTGTGGTACTTGCGCAGGGCCGCGCGGCCCGCGATCCACAGCCCGGTGACCGCGATGGCCAGGCCGCCGATGCCCACGAGCCACTGGCCGCCCGGCAGTTCCATGGCCCGGGCCGTGACGTCCTCGGACTGGTCGTCGCTCGACCCGCTGCCGCTGCCACTGGCACCGGCGGCGAAGGACAGTACGGAATAGGACACGAAGGCGTAGAAGACGAAGCGCGCCAGGGAGAACAGGCGCTTGCGCGGCTTGTGGCCGTCGGCGCCCGCCGCGCCGAAGCACGCCTCGGACAGCCGCCACAGCGCCATGCCGGCCAGCGCGATCCCCAGCGCCCAGAGCAGGTACTGGCCGAGCGGTTGCGCGGCCACCTCCGCGAGCGCCCCGCCCCGGTCCGCCTCCTGGCCGCCGTCGCCGAGCGCGATCCGCAGGGCCAGTACGCCGATCAGCAGGTACAGCACGCCGCGTGCCACGAATCCCCAGCGTGCGGCGGCCTCCATGGCCGAACTGTCCGACGCCTGGCGCGCGGTGCGTCTGCCGCGACGGGTGAGTGCCCAAGTGCCCATGTCTCGCCTCCTTCGTCGCAGTCCATGTGCCCCGAAGCGGGCGGGGAAACCGGCGGGGGCCGGGGGCGGGCCCACGCGGTCTTGTGATATGGCGATGAACATGTCAAGTTCCTCAGCGGTGTTCCCGTTCCCCGCGGGGACTCGACCGAGGAGATCCCCCCATGAGACGCATCCTCCGCACCCGCACGGCTCTGACCGCCTTACTGGCCGCCGGAGCACTCGGCCTCGGCGCCGCCCCGGCCGACGCCGGGACCGCCGCCGAAGCCGCCGTCGGCACCGCGACGTACGCCCTCGACACCGCGCTCTCGGCGCGCCTCGGCGACGACACCGCCGGCAGCTACCTCGACCGCCGCACCGGCGCTCTCGTCGTCACCGTCACCAGCGACCGCGCCGCCGAGCAGGTCCGGGCGGCCGGCGCCGTGGCGAAGCGCGTGGCGCGCGGGGCCGCGCGGCTGGAGGCGGCCATGGCGGCTCTGGAGTCCGGAGCGAAGATCACCGGTACGTCGTGGGGTATCGACCCGAGGACCAACCAGGTCAGCGTCGAGGCCGACCGGTCCGTCGGCGCCCGGGAGCTGGCCCGGCTGAGGAAGGTCGCCGCCGCCCAGGACGGGGCGGTGCGCATCACCCGCGTACCGGGGACGTTCCAGCGGGAGGTGGCGGGTGGCGACGCGATCTACGGCGGCGGGTACCGCTGTTCGGCCGCCTTCAACGTCTCGAAGGGGACGGCGCGTTACTTCGTGACGGCCGGCCACTGCACCAACAGCGCCGCCAACTGGTCGGCCACGTCCGGCGGCCCGGTGATCGGCGTCCGTGAGGGGACCAGCTTCCCGACCAACGACTACGGCATCGTCCGCTACACCGACGGGTCGGCGCCCGCGGGCAACGTGAACCTCCACAACGGCAGTTACCAGGACATCGCGTCCGCCGCGAACGCCGTGGTCGGCCAGGCCCTGAGGAAGAGCGGCTCGACCACCAAGGTCACCAGCGGCACGGTCACCGCCGTGAACGTCACCGTCAACTACGGCGACGGTCCCGTCTACGGCATGGTGCGCACCACCGCCTGCTCGGCCGGCGGTGACAGCGGCGGCGCCCACTTCGCCGGAAGCGTCGCGCTCGGCATCCACTCGGGCAGCTCCGGCTGCACGGGCACCAGTGGCTCCGCCATCCACCAGCCGGTACGCGAAGCCCTGTCGGCGTACGGCGTGAATGTGTACTGAGTACGACCGGCCGCCACCTCCCGCGTGGGGTGGCGGCCCTGCGAGAGTGCGGGCATGAAGCACACGCGCCCCGCCCGCACCGTCCACACCGCCGACCTCGTCCCCGCCGCGCTCGACGAGATCCGCGCGCTCCTCGACGCCGCCTTCGACGGCGACTTCGGCGAGGACGACTGGGACCACACCGTCGGCGGCATGCACGCCCTCGTCCACGACGAGCACGGCCTGGCCGCCCACGGCAGTGTCGTCCAGCGCCGGGTCCTGCACGCCGGCAGGTCGTTGCGCGTCGGTTACGTCGAAGGGGTGGCCGTACGGGCGGACCGGCGCAGGGAGGGGCTCGGCGGCCTGGTCATGGAGGCGCTGGAAGGAGTGATCGACCGGGCGTACGTCCTGGGCGCCCTCTCGGCGTCCGACGACGGGGCCGCCCTCTACGCCGCGCGGGGCTGGGCGGTGTGGCCGGGGCGGCTCGCCGCGCTGGGTCCGGACGGCGTCGTACCGCTGCCGGACGAGGAGGGCTCGACGTACGTGCGCGCGGTGGGCGGGCTCGACGCGTCGCAGGCCCTGCTCTTCGACTGGCGCGGCGGCGACCTGCTCTGAGCGGCCGGCCGCTCCCGTCCGGCGGCGGCCGGGGCGCGGGACGTCGTGGCCCGGACACGCCGTGACGTAAAAGAAACCCGCACGTACCTAGCGGTAACAAACGGCGGCGTGCCAGATTTCCGCATGCCACCGGCCGGCGGCTTCCCTCACCGATACGCCCCAGTGGCTCAGCGCAGGAGTTCCGCCGTGTCCGGATTCCGCTTCACGCATACGCTCAGACCCACCCTCGACCGTTCTCGCGCCCGGCGCCTGGCCGCGGCCGCGCTCAGCCTTCCCCTGGCCTTCGGCGCCGTACTGACGGCCGGGGCCGCCCCCTCGGCCGCGAGTCCCACCACCGGCCCCACCGCCATCGTGTCCATGGGCGACAGCTACATCTCGGGCGAGGCGGGCCGCTGGCGCGGCAACAGCCTCACCAACAGCGGCAGCCGCGACGGCTCCGACCGCGCGTGGACGGGCAGCGGCTACGACCCGGCCGCCGTATACGGTCCGACGGCCGCGAACGGCTGCCACCGGTCCGACTCGGCCGAGGTGCGCAGCGCCACCGGCACCACCCAGGCGCTGATCAACATCGCCTGCTCGGGAGCCACCACCCGGAACGTCTTCCGCGCCGCGAACGGCGGTGTCGCGTTCAAGGGCGAGGCCCCGCAGGCCGACCAGCTCGCGGGCATCGCCGCGGCGAACAACGTGAAGGTCGTCGCGCTGTCGGTCGGCGGCAACGACCTCGGCTTCGCCGACATCATCACCACCTGCGCGACGGACTACATGGTCTGGTACGCGTACTGCCACGACGACCAGCAGGCCGTCGTGGACGCGAAGATCGACACGGCGATGGCGAACGTGGGCAAGGCCGTCGACGAGATCCGCGCGGTGATGTCCGCCGGGGGCTACGCCGCTTCGGCCTACCGGATCGTCCTCCAGTCGTACCCCTCGCCGATCCCGAGGGCCGCCGAGAACCGCTACCCGGAGAGCGGCTGGAGCCGGGTCGGCACGGGCGGCTGCCCGTTCTGGGACAGGGACTCCGACTGGGCGCGCGACTCGCTCGTGCCCCAGATCGCGAACCGTCTCAAGGGCGTGGCCGCCGCCAAGGGAGCGCAGTTCCTGGATCTGCGCGACATGCTCCAGGGGCGCGAGGTGTGCGCCCGGCAGAGCAGGCTGGTCAGCGCCACCCAGCCGGCGTCCGCCGCCGCCAGCGAGTGGGCGCGCTGGATCGACAGCGACTCCACGCAGGGGCCGGTGCAGGAGTCCATGCACCCCAATCACTACGGCCAGCTCGCCCAGGGCCGCTGTCTCGCCCTGATGTACGCGGCTGCGACGGGCGGCGCCCACACCTGCCGCAACACGGTGGGCGCGGACGCCTCGAAGATGTATCTCACGGCTTCCTGAGCACGGTGACGGCCGCGCCTCTCCGGGGCGCGGCCATGATCGCGTCTCAGATAGTAGGAAGTCCGAGTAATTGTGGAGACAGACAGTCCGGCCTCGCTTAGCTTGGAAGAAGCCGAACGTCTCGCTCCATCAGCGAACGGCGGTCGCGAGCCCGTGCCTCATGCAGGTAACCCCTGCGGCATCTGCTCCCCGCCCATTCCGGCGCCCTGAAATCATTCTGATCTCAAGGAGTCGATCATCATGGCCGAGACCGCCCGCCGCGTCCGCCGCGCCCCCCGTTCCAACGACACCGACCGCAAGCAGGCCGTCGCCGCCCTCCAGCGGGCGCTGGACCGCCGCGACAACGGCGGCGCCACCGGCCACTGAGCCGCCGGCGGCGCCACCGCGGTCCTGCTCAGCGGCCGCGCCGGATCTCGAAGTAGTCGACGCGCTCCCCGGATTCGGCGAGCGCGGAGACCTTCAGCCTCGGCGACGTACCGGCCTCGGCCTCCACCGCGAGGAACGAGAAGCCGGTGTACCGCACCCGCGACCACTCCACCGTGTCCGGGTCCGGGAGCCGCGCCTTCGTCCAGTGGAAGCTGACGATGTGCTCGTGGTCGTGGACATGGCCCTCGTAGCTGTCCTTCACGCCGAGCCCGAACCCGTACAGGTCCTTGCCCGCCCCGCCCGCGGTGACGTAGACGATCCCGTCCCGCGTCGGGTCGGTCGAGGCGCCGACCGGCACCGGCTTGCCGACCTCACCGCCCTTGATGGCGTCGGTGCGCTCGTACACGTGGTTGTGCCCGTTGATCACCAGGTCGACCTGGTGCTTGGTGAACAGCGCCAGCCACGCGTCGCGCACGCCGCCGTCCGAGGCGTGGGTGGACGTCGAGTACACGCAGTGGTGGAAGAAGACGACGACGAAGTCGATGCCGGCCTGCCGCCGCAGCTCGCCGAGCCGCTTGTCGAGCCAGGCGCTCTGCGCGCCGTCCGTGTAGCCCCTGTTCGCGGGGATCTCGTACGACACGTCGTTCGCGTCCAGCGCCACGACGCCGACATTGCCGTACGTGAAGGAGTAGATGCCCGGGGCGTTGGCCGCGTCCGGCCCGTTGTCGGGCAGCGACCAGCGGGCCGACTGGCCGCCGTAGCCGTTGGGGGAGTACCAGGCCTCCATGTCGTGGTTGCCGGTGGTCACCATCCACGGGACCCGTGACGCCACGCTCTCGGTCTGCGCGAGGAACTGGTCCCACACCCGCGCGTCGTAGGTGTCCGACTCCCTGCCGTGCCCGCTGCTGTCCGCGTAGCAGATGTCACCGGCGTGCAGATGGAACGACGGGTTCTGGCCGAGGATCAACTGGTCGTTGGCGAGCGCGTCGTAGCTGACGCCCTGGTCACCGAAGGCCGTGAAGACGAAGGTCTCCGGCGAGGCGGGCGCCGTACGGAAGGAGCCGATCGTCGCCAGCCGTGAGGCGTCGGCCGGGTCGAACCCGTCGTGCCCGACGCCGTAGTAGTACGTCGTCCCGGGCTTCAGCCCGTCGAGCCCCACGTGCAGATAGAACTGGTCGACCGCGGGCAGTTTCCGCGACAGCGACGGCGTGTGCAGATCGCGCACCTCCGCCTCGATCTTCCGGCTCAGTTCCCACGGCTTGAGGCCCACCCGTACGTACGGGCTCCTCACCGCAAAGGGCACCTGCCACGAGACGCGCATCTGCGTCTTCGGGTCGGCGCCGAAGGCGAGATGGCGGCCGAAGGGCGCGACGAGCGACCCGTCCACGCGTGCGGTGACGGAGGAGGGCAGCAGGGTGGGGGAGGAGGCGGAGTACGCCGGACTCGCGCCGCCGAGCAGGGCGGCCCCGCCCACGGTGGCGGCGGACGAGGTGATCATCCTGCGACGGGAGAGTTTCGTCCGCAGATACTCGTGCTGCTCCGGCATGCTCATGCGGCGCGCGATCTGCTCGGGGATACCGGTGCGGGGGGTGTCGGCCATGAAGAAGAACTTCCCAGTAGCACCCAACTCCGGCCAGTCCTGCGGGTGAACAGAATCTGTCGAGATTCTGCGTCCGAATGGCGGACGCCCGGTGTCAGGGGGTGGGACGCGGGAGTAGGGTGCCGACATGTCTCGCAGCATCAATCTCGCAGTGGTCCCCGGTGACGGCATCGGCCAGGAGGTCGTGGCCCAGGGCCTCAAGGTCCTCAACGCCGTCCTCCCCCAGGATGTGAAGCTGCAGACCAAGGAGTACGACCTCGGCGCGCAGCGCTGGCACCGCACCGGAGAGACCCTCCCGGACGCGGAGCTCGACTCCCTCAAGCGGCACGACGCCATCCTGCTCGGCGCGATCGGCGACCCGTCCGTGCCGTCCGGCGTCCTGGAGCGCGGGCTGCTGCTCAAGCTGCGGTTCGCCTTCGACCACTTCATCAACCTGCGGCCGTCCAAGCTGTTCCCGAACACCGCCACCCCGCTCGCCGGCCGCCCCGACATCGACTTCGTCGTTGTGCGCGAGGGCACCGAGGGCCCGTACACCGGCAACGGCGGCTCGATCCGCACCGGTACGGAGCACGAGGTCGCGACCGAGGTCAGCCTGAACACGGCGTACGGCGTCGAGCGCGTCGTCCGTGACGCGTACGAGCGGGCCAAGGCCCGTCCGCGCAAGAAGCTGACGCTGGTCCACAAGAACAACGTCCTGGTCCACGCCGGCCACATGTGGAAGAACATCTTCGACAAGGTCGGCCAGGAGTACCCCGAGGTCACCACCGACTACCTGCACGTCGACGCCGCGACGATCTTCTTCGTCACGCAGCCGGAGCGCTTCGACGTCATCGTCACCGACAACCTCTTCGGCGACATCCTCACCGACCTCGCCGCCGCCGTCACCGGCGGCATCGGCCTGGCGGCCTCCGGCAACATCAACCCGACGGGCGCCTTCCCGTCGATGTTCGAGCCCGTCCACGGCTCCGCGCCCGACATCGCGGGCCAGGGCAAGGCCGACCCGACGGCCACGATCCTCTCCGTCGCCCTCCTCCTGCGCCACCTCGGCTTCGAGACCGAGGCCGGCCGCATCGAGGCGGCCGTCTCCGCCGACCTCGCGGAGCGCGACGGCGGCACGGTCCGTACGACGGACGAGATCGGCGACGCGCTCGCGGTACGCGTAGCGGGCTGACCCGACGGACTCCTCCCACAGCCGCCGGGTCACAGACACCCGGCGGCTGTGTTTTGCCGCGGCCGGGTGGGACCATCATTCCTGGGCCGCACTCCACGCCGTTTCATGCACGCACTCCCACGGGCGATAATCGAACGTGGGGCCGCGGTATGAGGGGAAGCTCGGACGTCCTACTAAGGCGTGAGCGCGGTCCACCACACACAAACGGTGAAGGACACGCACTCATGACGACGCCCACGATCGAGCTCAAGCCCTCCTCGCACCCGCTGTCCGACGCGGAGCGCGAGGCGATCCTGGCCAACCCCGGATTCGGCCGCCACTTCACCGACCACATGGTGACCATCCGGTGGACCGAAGGCCGTGGCTGGCACGACGCGCAGCTCGTGCCGTACGCGCCGCTGTCCATCGACCCGGCGAACATGACTCTGCACTACGCGCAGGAGATCTTCGAGGGCCTCAAGGCGTACCGCCGTCCCGACGGCTCGGTCGCCACCTTCCGCCCCGACGCCAACGCCAAGCGCTTCCAGACCTCCGCGCGCCGCCTCGCGATGCCGGAGCTGCCGGTCGAGACCTTCATCGCGGCGTGCGACGCGCTGGTCCAGCAGGACAAGGCGTGGGTTCCGCCGCACGGCGGCGAGGAGTCCCTCTACCTGCGCCCGTTCATGATCGCCAACGAGGTCGGGCTCGGCGTGCGGCCGGCCAACGAGTACCTCTTCATCGTCATCGCGTCGCCCGCCGGCGCCTACTTCCCCGGCGGCGTGCAGCCGGTCTCGGTCTGGCTGTCCGAGAACTACGTGCGCGCCGTCCCCGGCGGCATGGGCTTCGCCAAGACCGGCGGCAACTACGCGGCCTCGCTGCTCGCCTTCGCCGAGGCGGCGGAGAAGGGCTGCGACCAGGTGGTCTGGCTGGACGCGCTGGAGCACAAGTGGGTCGAGGAGATGGGCGGCATGAACCTGTACTTCGTGTACGGCGACAAGATCGTCACCCCCGCCCTCACCGGATCGCTCCTCGCGGGGATCACCCGTGACTCGCTACTCCAGCTCGCCCGCGACCTCGGCTACGAGGCGGAGGAGGGCCGGATCTCCACGGAGGCGTGGAAGCGCGACACGGAGAACGGCACGCTGACCGAGGTCTTCGCCTGCGGCACTGCCGCCGTGATCACGCCCGTCGGCTCGGTGAAGTCCGAGGGCGCGGAGTGGGTCCAGGGCGACGGCAAGCCGGGCAAGGTCACGATGGAGCTGCGCAAGCGACTGCTCGCCATCCAGACCGGCACCGCCGAGGACGTCCACGGCTGGACGCACGACCTGGCCTGACCCCGCTCGTACGCGCACGAGGCCGCGCCCGGCATCCCGCCGGTCGCGGCCTCACGCGTCACGGCGCCGGACGGGCCGGCTCCGGCGAATGCCGGCGCACGCGCGGGTCATCCCCGGCCCGCCTCCACCGCCGCCTCCACCGCCGGCAGCCGCTCGTCCGCTCCCCGCGGCCGCCGACCAGGTGCAGGCCCATCGGCAGGCGGCCCGCACGGCGGGTCCGTACGCACGGCGACGGCAGCCCCGCGTGGCTCCAGGGCAGGCACATGACCGAGCTGCCGGTGGTGGCGAGGCCGCGCGGCCCCGGGCCGGTCGCGCCCGGGGTGATCCACAGGTCGACGCCATGGGCGCTCGCCGCCGACGCGATGCGGCCTCGGAAGGCTTCGCGCTCCCGCACCGCCCGCTCGTACTCCTCAGCTGTGGCCGCGTCGCGGCCGTGGCTGTCCATGGGCGCCGCGCTATGCGGCGGGCGGCCGGCGTCTAGGCCACAGCGGGCGTCTCGGTCTCGGCCTCGGCGAGGGGCTCGGCGGCGGGGTGCGCGGCCGTCCCGGCCTTCGCCGTCAGTGCCGCGTACGCGACTCCGCCCGCCAGGCCCGAGAGGATGAAGCTGCAGTCCACGCCGCCGGTGAGGGCCAGCAGCGGACCCTCGTACACCGTCGTCGAGACCGCCGCGAGGCCGACCGCCGCGCCCAGCGCCCAGGAGACGGTGGCCTGGATGTTCCAGCCCGAGCGGTACCAGTAGATCCCGCCCTTGGCGCGGCGGTTGAAGACCTGGAGGGCGTCCGCGTCGTACTGGCCGCCGCAGCGCGCGTACCCGATCAGGGAGATCACGGCCCACGGTGTGCCGATGGCCGTCAGGAGCAGGACGAACGACGTCATCGCGGACTGCACGGACCAGGCGAAGGAGCCGACGAAGACGAACGCGGTGGCGACGGCGGCGGCGATCACGGTGGCCCGGGTGCGCGTCGCACGCGGCAGGATCGCGTCGAGGTCGAGGCCCATCGAGTACAGCATCAGGCCGGCGTTGCCGACCGACCCGGCGGAGGCCGCCAGCAGCAGCGGCGCCAGGTACCAGAAGGGCGCGGCCTCGACGAGCGGTCCCGCGTAGTCGAGACCGGCGCGGGCGGCGAGGGCGGTGTACGTGCCGAACAGCTGGGGGACCAGCAGGCCCAGGAGCAGGCCCAGACAGGTCGCCCACAGGACCTTGCGCGAGGTGTGGCGGCGCGGCGAGATGTAGCGCGTGTAGTCGCCGAGCAGGGTGATGAAGGCGACCGGGCCGCTCAGTCCGGCGGCGACGGCGGCGAGCAGCCAGGTGGGCCAGAAGGAGCCGAGGAGGTACGGCGTGTCCGGCGGCGCGGCGGTGGTGAAGTCGCCCGCGTAGGCGTACACGCCGGCCAGCAGCAGGAGCACCATGCCGACGGACAGCACCTTGCTGAGCCTCAGCAGCAGCCTGTAGCCGTACACCGCGGCGACGACGGTGGCGCCCGCGAGCACGGTGTACATCACGGCGCGGGAGGCCCCGCCGTCCGGCAGGCCGGTGAGCCGGGAGAGGGCCCCGACCATCACGTCGCCGCCGATCCACAGCGTGAGCGCCGTATAACCGAGCGAGAGCAGCAGGCCGACGACCGAACCGACGAGCCGGCCGCGTACGCCGAACTGGGCGCCGCTTGAGGTCGAGAGGTTGGTGGCCGTGCGCAGCGAGATCAGCGCGAGCGGTGCGGTGACCGCGATTCCGGCCAGGGTGCCGACGAGGATCGAGGTCACCGAGGGCCACAGGCCCAGGCCGAAGGACGGCGGCAGCCATCCGAAGACGACGACGCCGAGGCAGAGGTTCGAGCCGAGAAGGAGGGAGACGAGGTCGCGCGGCCCGCTGGTGCGCTCCTCGTCGGGGATGGTGTCGACTCCGCGCTGTTCTATCGGCATGGCTGGGTCCTCCCGGTCCGCCGGACAACAAAGTTTTGAGTGCTGTTCAATGTGACTTGCCTCAAGGTGACGCGTCAATGTTTCCGACGCGTGAATCTCATGGTTAGAGTGAAGTTCTAAACTTCTTGGAGGTGTGGCGGCGTGCGACTGACCCCGACGGAACGCGACCGGCTGCTGCTGTTCGGAGCCGCCGAGCTGGCGCGTGCGCGCCGGGCGCGCGGGCTGCGGCTCAACGTGCCCGAGGCGACCGCGCTCATCGCGGACACGGTCTGCGAGGCGGCCCGCGACGGGCGGCGGCTCGCGGAGGCGATCGAGGCGGCGCGGTCCGTGCTCGGCCCCGACGACGTGCTGCCGGGCGTGGCCGATGTGGTGACCGAGGTGCATGTGGAGGCGGTCTTCGACGACGGCTCGCGGCTCGCGGTGGTGTCGTCCCCGATCGGCGGCGGCGCGACCCTGGGCGACGACGCCCCGGGCGCGGTCCTGCCCGGCCCCGCCGACGCGGAGCCGGAGCCGGCGGTGCGGCTGACCGTACGCAACACGGCGGCCGTCCCCGTCAGCGTCACGTCCCACTTCCACTTCTTCGAGGCGAACCCCCGCCTCGACTTCGACCGCTCGGCGGCGTACGGCATGCGCCTGTGTGTGCCCGCCGGGTCCTCCGTCCGCTTCGACGCGGGCGGCGAGGCCGAGATCGGCCTGGTCCCGATCGGCGGCGCCCGGGTCGCGATCGGCTTCGCGGGCCTGGTCGACGGCCCGCTGGACGCGCCCGGCGCGAAGGAAGAGGCCCTGCGCAGGGCCGCGGCCTGCGGCTACCTGGGAGCACGGCCCGAAGGAGGAGCTGAGGCATGAGCATCGATCCGCACGAGTACGCCGCCGTCCACGGCCCGCGCGCCGGGGACCGGGTCAGGCTCGGCGACTCCGGGCTGACCGTGCGCGTCGAGTCCGACGCGCAGAAGCCGGGCGAGGAGTTCCTCGCGGGCTTCGGCAAGACGGCCCGCGACGGGCTGCACCTCAAGGCCGCCGCCGTGCGCGAGACCTGTGACGTGGTGATCAGCAACGTGCTGGTCATCGACGTGGCGCAGGGCATCCGCAAGGTGTCGATCGGCATCAAGGAAGGCCGGATCCACGCCATCGGGCGGGCCGGCAATCCGGACACCCTAGACGGCGTCGACGTCGTCGTCGGCACCGGTACGTCGATCGTCTCCGGCGAGGGCCTGATCGCGACGGCCGGCTCCGTCGACACGCACGTCCACCTGCTCTCGCCGCGCATCATGGAGGCCTCGCTCGCCTCCGGCGTGACGACGATCATCGGCCAGGAGTTCGGCCCGGTCTGGGGCGTCGGCGTGAACTCGCCCTGGGCCCTGCGCCACGCCTTCGGCGCCTTCGACGCCTGGCCCGTCAACATCGGCTTCCTCGCGCGCGGCTCGTCCTCCGACGCCGCCCCGCTCGTCGAGGCGCTCGCCGAGGGCGGCGCGTCCGGCTTCAAGGTCCACGAGGACATGGGCGCGCACACCCGCGCCCTGGACACCGCGCTGCGGGTCGCCGAGGAGCACGACGTACAGGTCGCCCTGCACAGCGACGGCCTCAACGAGTGCCTCTCCGTCGAGGACACCCTCTCCGTGCTCGAAGGCCGTACGATCCACGCCTTCCACATCGAGGGCTGCGGTGGCGGGCACGTCCCCAACGTCCTCAAGATGGCCGGCGTACGCAACGTCATCGGCTCGTCCACCAACCCCACCCTCCCCTTCGGGCGGGACGCGGTCGCCGAGCACTACGGGATGATCGTCTCCGTCCACGACCTGAAGACCGACCTGCCCGGCGACGCCGCCATGGCGCGCGACCGCATCCGCGCCGGGACGATGGGCGCCGAGGACGTGCTGCACGACCTGGGCGCCATCGGCATCACCTCGTCCGACGCGCAAGGGATGGGGCGCGCGGGCGAGACCGTGCGCCGTACCTTCCAGATGGCCGGGAAGATGAAGGCCGAGCTGGGCCCGATGGAGGGCGACGGCCCGGACGACGACAACGCCCGCGTCCTGCGCTACATGGCGAAGCTGACCATCAACCCGGCCATCGCCCACGGTCTCGCCCACGAGATCGGGTCGATCGAGGTCGGCAAGATGGCCGACATCGTGCTGTGGCGGCCGCAGTACTTCGGCGCGAAGCCGCAGATGGTCCTGAAGTCGGGCTTCCCGGCGTACGGCGTCACCGGCGACCCCAACGCGGCGACCGACACCTGCGAACCGCTGGTCCTCGGACCGCTGTTCGGTGCGCACGGCGCGACGCCCGCCGACATCTCGGTGGCCTTCGTCGCACAGGCCGCCCTCGACCAGGGCAACGACCTGATGCCGACGCGCCGGCGCCGCGTCGCCGTACGCGGCACGCGCGGCATCGGCCCCGCCGACCTGCGCCTGAACTCCCGCATCGGACAGGTGGGGGTGGACGGACACAGCGGACTGGTCACGCTCGACGGCGACCCGCTGCGCTCGGAACCCGCCGACTCCGTCTCCCTCAACCGTCTCTACTTCCTGTAAGGACCCCCCATGACCTACCGCATGCCCGCCGAATGGACCCCGCACGAGCGCACCTGGATGGCGTGGCCCGGCCCCAACGTCACCTTCTCCAACCAGGAGGAGCTGGCCGCCTCCCGCGCCGCGTGGGCGGGCGTCGCCCGCGCGGTACGCGCCTACGAGCCGGTCACCGTGGTCTGCGGTCCCGGACAGGCGCAGGGCGCCCGTGAGCTGCTCGGCCCGGACATCGAGCTGGTCGAGCGCGAGCTCGACGACGCGTGGATGCGCGACATCGGCCCGACGTTCGTCAAGGACGACGAGACGGGTGAACTGGCCGCCGTGGACTGGGTGTTCAACGGCTGGGGCGCCCAGGACTGGGCCACCTGGGAGCACGACTCCAAGATCGCCGGCGCGATCGCCGATCTCACGGGTGTCCCCGTGCTCTCCTCCCCGCTCGTCAACGAGGGCGGCGGCATCCACGTCGACGGCGAGGGCACGGTCCTGCTCACCGAGACCGTCCAGCTCGGCCCCGAGCGCAACCCGGGGTGGACGCGTGAACAGGTCGAGGCGGAGATCCACGCCAAGCTCGGCACCACCAAGGCGATCTGGCTGCCGCGCGGCCTGACCACCGACTACCCGCCGCACGGCTTCGGCACCCTCGGCCACATCGACATCGTCGCCGCGTTCGCCGCGCCCGGTGTCGTCCTGGCCCACACCCAGCCGGACCCGTCACACCCCGACCACGAGCCGTGCAAGGCCAACGTCGAGCTGCTGCGCGCCCAGACGGACGCCAAGGGCCGCCCGCTCAAGGTGATCGAGGTGCCCGCGCCCGCCAAGGTCCAGGTCGACGGCGACTGGGTCGACTACTCGTACATCAACCACTACCTGTGCAACGGCGGCGTGGTCCTGTGCGCCTTCGACGACCCGCGCGACGAGGAGGCGGCCGAGATCTTCCGCGGCCTCTTCCCCGACCGTACGGTCACGCTGGTCGACGCCCGCGAGATCTTCGCGGGCGGCGGCGGCATCCACTGCATCACCCAGCAGCAGCCCGCGACGCACAGGTGATCGGGCAGATCGGGTAAAACATACGAGTGAATGTGAACGCCTCATGACCGGGTCCGGTGCTGATTCCGGGGCCGCCAAGCCGCCGTCCCGCCGTCGCAACGCCGCCCCGCCCCGTGAGACGGTGCTCGCCGCCGCCATGTCGAGCATCGCCGAGCACGGGCTGGAGCGGCTGACCATGGCCGGGCTCGGTCGTGAGGTCGGAATGAGCAGTGGCCACCTGCTCTACTACTTCCGCAGCAAGGACGAACTGCTCCTCCAGACGCTCGAATGGAGCGAGGAGCAGCTGGGCATGGACCGCAGGGCCGCGCTCGCCCGCCAGGTCCCGGTCCGCGAGCGCCTCGACGCGTACGTCGACCTGTACGTGCCGGCGGGGCCGCGCGATCCGCACTGGGCGCTGTGGCTCGAACTCTGGAACCGTTCGCACGCCGTCGACGAGGAGGCGCGGTCCCGGCTCCTCGACATCGAGCTGTCCTGGCACCGTGACCTGGTGGCCCTGCTCGTCGAGGGCGCCTCGCGCTCCGAACTGCGCACGGTGGTGGACGCCGACCGTTTCGCGACCCGGATACGGGCGCTGCTCGACGGCTTCAGCACACATGTGGCGATGGGGCTGCCCGGTTCGGAGCGGACCCAGGTCCTCGCCCAGATCGGCGAGTTCCTCGACGAGACGCTCCACTGAGGCCGGGCGCGCGTACCGACGTGAAGCCGGGCGGGCCGGACCACCGGACCGACCGTCACGACGTGGGCGCGCGACGGGCGGACCTGCCCGCCCGCATCGTGAGACGGGAGTACCACGCCACGGCGAACGTGCCAGACTGCCCTCGTGTTCTCGTTCGCCGTGATTATGGGCAGCAGGCGCGCCGGTCCCCAGTGACCGCTCCCGTACGACCACGTACGGCGCGGCCACCGTGCCCCAGACCCGCGCGCAGACCTCTCGCACCCGCGAGAGGTTTTTTCGTTTCCCGGCCCCATCACGGCCGGGGCGAGGCGCGCGATGATGGGGGCAAGTGGAGCCAGTCCTTCCACTCGACAGGAGTCCAGAAAGCCATGACCACTTCAGGCCCCGACGACAGCTTCTCCGACGACAGCTTCCACGTCTTCGACACCACGCTGCGCGACGGCGCCCAGCGCGAAGGCATCAATCTGACGGTCGCCGACAAGCTGACCATCGCCCGGCACCTGGACGACTTCGGCGTGGGCTTCATCGAGGGCGGCTGGCCCGGCGCCAACCCGCGCGACACCGAGTTCTTCGCCCGCGCGAAGGCCGAGATCACGTTCAAGAACGCGCAGCTCGTGGCCTTCGGCGCCACCCGCCGCCCCGGCGCGAGGGCACAGGACGACCCGCAGGTCGCGGCCCTCCTGGACTCCGGCGCACCCGTCGTCACCCTGGTCGCCAAGTCCCACGACCGCCATGTGGAACTGGCCCTGCGCACGACGCTCGACGAGAACGTCGCGATGGTCCGCGACACGGTCTCCCACCTCCGCGCCCAGGGCCGCCGCGTCTTCGTCGACTGCGAGCACTTCTTCGACGGTTACCGCGCCAACCCCGAGTACGCGAAGTCGGTCGTACGGGCGGCCTCGGAGGCCGGAGCCGACGTCGTCATCCTCTGCGACACCAACGGCGGCATGCTCCCCGCCCAGATCCAGGCCGTCGTCGCCACCGTCCTCGCCGACACCGGCGCGCGCCTGGGCATCCACGCCCAGGACGACACGGGCTGCGCGGTCGCCAACACCCTCGCCGCCGTCGACGCGGGCGCCACCCACGTCCAGTGCACCGCCAACGGCTACGGCGAGCGGGTCGGCAACGCCAACCTCTTCCCGGTGGTCGCGGCCCTGGAGCTGAAGTACGGCAAGCAGGTGCTCCCGCCGGGCGCGCTCGCCGAGATGACCCGCATCTCGCACGCCATCGCCGAGGTCGTCAACCTGACGCCCTCCACCCACCAGCCGTACGTCGGCGTCTCCGCCTTCGCGCACAAGGCCGGCCTGCACGCCTCCGCGATCAAGGTCGACCCCGACCTCTACCAGCACATCGACCCGGGCCTGGTCGGCAACCACATCCGGATGCTGGTCTCCGACATGGCGGGCCGCGCCTCCATCGAGCTCAAGGGCAAGGAGCTGGGTGTCGACCTCGGCAACGACCGCGAGCTGGTCGGCCGCGTCGTCGCCCGTGTCAAGGAGCGGGAGCTCAAGGGCTACACCTACGAGGCGGCCGACGCCTCCTTCGAGCTGCTGCTGCGCGCGGAAGCCGAGGGCCGCGCCCTCAGCTACTTCCGTACGGAGTCGTGGCGGGCCATCGTCGAGGACCGCCCCGACGGAACCCACGCCAATGAGGCCACCGTGAAGCTGTGGGCCAAGGGCGAGCGGATCGTCGCCACGGCGGAGGGCAACGGCCCGGTCAACGCCCTGGACCGGGCCCTGCGCGTCGGCCTGGAGCGGATCTACCCGCCGCTCGCCAAGCTGGAACTGCTCGACTACAAGGTCCGCATCCTGGAGGGCACGCACGGCACCGAGTCCACCACCCGCGTACTGATCACCACCGGCGACGGCGAGGGCGACTGGTCCACGGTCGGAGTCGGCGAGAACGTCATCGCCGCCTCCTGGCAGGCCCTGGAGGACGCGTACACGTACGGCCTGCTGAAGGCGGGCGTCGCGCCCGCGGAGTAGTCGGCGGCGGGAGGGGCGCGGGTGGCGCGCCGGCCGGGGCACCCCGCCGGTCCGCCGGTCGCGCTTCCGCAAACACATCTGTCCTAAAATGCACCCTTTCGGGTAGCTTTTAGATATGAGGACACGACCGTTCTCCACCCTGTCAGGGCTGCTGCTCTCGGTGGCGGCCGCCGTACTCGCCATGGCGCCGGGCGCGCAGGCGGCCACGGGACTCGACGCGGCGGCGGACGCGCTGCGCCAGGGGCCGGTGTACGTCGATCAACGCGCGGGCGACCAGTTGCCGCCGCGTGAGGCGGACGCGCTGGAGCAGAAGATCCTCGACGCCGACAAGCCCGTCTTCGTCGCGGTGCTCCCGCAGAACGAACAGTTCCCGCCGGACGGCCTGCTCGCCGACCTGCGGACCAAGACGGGCATCACCGGGGTGTACGCCGTCCGGCTCGGCGACGGGTTCGACGCGGGCGCCGACCCCGCCGTGATGTCGCGTCAGGCGGTAGGCAACCTCACCGCCTCCGTGGAGCCCGCGGGCGGCAGCGACGCCGTCACCCAGCTGAACACCTTCGTCGACGACGCCCTCCAACAGGCGCGGGGCGACGCCCCGGGCACCTGGGAAGGCGCGCAGAGCGGGCCGTCCTCCGTCGTCGGTCTGGTGACGTTCGGCGTGGTGCTGGTCGCCGGAGCCGCCGGTGTCCTCCTCGTGGCGAACCGCGGCCGCAGGCGCCGGGCGGAGCGCGAGCGGGCCGCGCTGGAGAAGGTGCGCGTGGTGGTCGACGAGGACATCACCGCCTTCGGCGAGACCCTGGAGCGCCTGGACTTCCATCCCGGCGAACCGGGCGCCGACGACGCGATGCGGGCCGACTACGAGCGTGCCCTGGACGCGTACGAGAAGGCCAAATCGGCCATGGCCAGGGCGACGAAGGCCGACGAGGCCCGCGGGGTCACCAACGCGCTGGAGGACGGCCGCTTCTCGCTCGCCGTGCTCGCCGCGCGCCGGGAGGGCGCCCCGCTTCCGGAACGCCGGCCGCCGTGCTTCTTCGACCCGCGCCACGGACCCTCCACGACCGACGTCGACTGGGCTCCGGCGGGCGGCCACACGCGCCTGGTGCCGGTGTGCGCGGCGGACGCCACCCGGCTGTCCGAGGGGCAGGACCCGATGTCCCGCACCGTCGAGACGGCGGACGGCCGCCGTCCGTACTGGGAGGCGGGCCCGGCGTACGCCCCGTGGATCGGAGGCTACTACGGCGGCGGCATCCTGCCCGGCCTGCTGATGGGCACCATGCTCGGCTCGATGCTCTCCACCCCGGCCTACGCGGACCCGGGCGCCGGCGGCTACGAGGGCGGCGACTTCTCCGGGGGCGACTTCAACTCCGGGGACTTCGGCGGCGGAGGCGACTTCGGCGGTGGCTTCGGGGGCGGCGACGTCGGCGGCGGCGGCTTCTAGGCCGCCGTGGCCGTCCGGGGCCGGCGCCCACGGGTACCGTCCGGGCGGCCCCGGACACAAGCAGTCCCCGGTAGTCCGTCCCGTTCCCGCGAGGCCCAGCCGTCGCTGGGTACTCCGGGGCCGGGGGGATCTGCCGGGGGCCTGGCCAGAACCTGCGAGTGGGTCGTCACGCAAGTCGGTGAACGTCTCCGCCGACCGTGCGGCTCGCTCCGGTTTTCCGGTGTATATGGAATTGTCCTCCCGATTCCTCCCGAGTCAAGAGGTCGCGGCGCTCTTCACGGCGGAGATGTCGAAGGTCAGCTTGATCTTGTCGCTGACCAGCACGCCACCCGTCTCCAGGGCCGCGTTCCACGTCAGGCCCCAGTCGGAGCGCAGGATGTCGGCCTTGCCCTCGAACCCGACGCGCTCGTTGCCGAACGGGTCCGTGGCCGAGCCGTTGAACTCCAGGTCGATGGAGAGCGGCCGCGTGACGCCCTTGATGGTCAGGTCGCCGGTGATCCGGTAGTCGGTGCCGCCCAGCGCCTCGGCCGAGGTGGAGCGGAAGGTCATCAGCGGAAACTGCTCGGCGTCGAAGAAGTCCGCGCTGCGCAGGTGGTTGTCCCGGTCGGCGCTGCCGGTGTCGATCGAGCCGATCTTCACGTCGATCGAGGCGGTGGAGGCGGCCGGGTTCGCGCCGTCGAGCACCAGCGTGCCCGCGTAGTCCGGGAAGGAGCCGCGGACGTTGGTGACCATGGCGTGCCGGGCGGTGAAGCCGATGCTGCTGTGCGCCGGGTCGATGCTGTACTCGCCGGTCAGGGCGGCCAGCGCCGGGTCGACGGCGGCCGGGGTGGTGGGGACGGCGGTCGTGGTGGCGGTGCCGCGGCTGAAGAGACCCATGATGACGAACTCCTTCGAAGTTGGTTGAACCTTCAACGAGAACGACTGTAGACCCATTCCGTTCAAGTTTCAACAAGTGCGCGGAAGGGGCCTGTGGAAGCCCTCAGCCGCGGCGCGATCCGCCCCGGCTACGACCCGACCGTCAGCGTGAAGCGACGCGGGTTGCCGTCGTGGGCGGCGCCCGAGACGTCCGGCCGGCCGTCCGGACGGACGTCGTCGTACGGGAAGGCGTAGCCGATCGGCGTGTGCGCGTGGACCACGCGTGCCCAGTGATTGGTCGACGGGTCGCGGTAGTAGTCGGTGGGTGCCGGGCCGTTCGGCTGGTCGGGGTGGGTGAGCAGAGTCGTGCGGTTGAAGCCCGCCGCCAGCCGGGCGAGCAGCGCCTTGCGGTCGTCCGGGTCGCCCGGGTTGTTGGTGAACGGCCCGTGGTTGCAGGTGAAGACGTCCTTCGAGGTGGGCTTGGTGAAGCTGTGGCCGCCGGTGAAGTTCAGGACGCCCCCGCTGACCCGGCCCACGCGCACGCCGCGCCCACCCTGGAGGTCGATCCGCAGGTCGGTGGTGCGGTACTTCTCCCAGACGCGGTCGATGTACCCGGTGAAGGCGTCGCGCAGCGGCATCTGGCCGGGGCGGTCGAAGTGCGGCGCCATGAGGTTCTGCGGGGAGATCACCCGCAGGACCGAGCCGTTCGCGGCGCGGACCACCAGCTTGTCCCACGGCCTCCCGTCCCGGGCGGCCTGCGCCACGAGCGCGTCGGCCGTCTTCTGCAGCGCGCCGGCCGGCAGGGGGGCGACAGTGTGGGTGGCGTCGCCGGTGAGGGTGAGGCCGATGGGGAGAGCGGTCACCAGGTCGACATAGCTGATGTTGGCGTAGAGCTGCTGCGGGTTGAAGGTGAACTCCGCGAACGACCAGGTGCGGCCGTAATTGGCGTCGGTGGAGGTCGCGAAGGCGGGCTCGACCAGGGCGGGGCCCGGGTTCACGAAGAAGTCCAGCTTGCCGTCGCGTACGAAGTAGACCCGGGCGCCGAACATCTGAGGCAGCGTCAGCACCACTGGCCCCGCGCCTGCCGGACGCAGCGGAATGGCGCAGTCGACAGGGAGCGGGGTCTGGGGCGCGGCGGGGGACTGCGGGTAGTACACGCCCCCGCCGGGGCGCAGCAGCACCCAGCGGCCGGTGCCCTGCTCGTGACCGGTGACGTACGCGTGGACCGTTCCCGGCAGCGACTTGTTCGCCAGGGCCAGTTCGCAGGTGGTGGGTGCGGCGGCGGCCTGCGGGCTGAGAGCGCTTCCCCAGGCGGGGGAGGAGAGCACTGTCGTGGCCGCGGTGGCGCCTGCGAGGAAGATGCGACGGGTAAGCATAAGGTGAACTCCTGTTGTTGTGGGGGGAGTTCAACTGTCCGCGACCGCCGGGACGGGCGTCAAGGCTTGTGCCTGAGAGCGCTCTCAGGCTCTGCGCCGGGACCGGTGGCCGGCGCCCCGCCCGCACGACGCCCCCATCGCCGCAGGGTGCAGGGGCGGCGCCGCAAGCCACCCGCGCCCCCTTCCCCGCACTCCGCGCCAATCGCCGGGCGCAAGCGCTTTCCATCAAGTGCCGCACAGCCATTGAACGGGCGCGGAGCCCCGTGCTAGACCAGCGGGCACAGGTCTACACCACCCCAGCCCCCGGAGGTCCACGTGCCGCCCGCATCCCCCTGGTCCCGCCGCGCCTTCCTCGCCACCGCCGCGGCCGCCACCTCCGCCACCGCACTCGGCCTCCCCACGCCCGCCCAGGCAGCCCCCGCCCGCGCCGCCCTCGCCCAAGCCGGCCCCGCCGCCGACGAATTCGACGTGCTGCGCCTGCGGTGGGTCGAACTCTCCCTCGGCTCGGGATTCGACCCGGCCGCCGAGCCCTACGCCTCGCGCCTCAAGGAGACCGGCCGCCTCGCCACCGGCTTCCGCGCCACCATGGCCCCCGCTGACGCCTCCCTGTGGCCCGGCCACCCCTTCGACCCGCCCGCCGGCATAACCCAGAGCTACAGCCGCCTGTGGACCATGACCCAGGCCTACCTCCAGCCCGGCACGGGCCTCACCGCCGACGCCGGCCTCCTCGCCGACGTCCTCCGCGGCCTCGACCACCTCTCCGCCCGCGTCTACAACCCCTCCACCACCCGCTACGGCAACTGGTGGGAGTGGCAGATCGGCAGTCCCCGGCTCCTCATGGACATCGCAGCCGCCCTCCACGACCGGCTCACCGACGCCCAGCGCCAAGCCGCCTGCGCCGCCGTCGACCACTTCGTCCCCGACGCCGTCCTGAGGAACTACTCCGGCACCAGCACCGGCGCCAACCGCGTCGACCTCTGCCGCTCCGTCGCGCTGCGCGGCGTCCTCGGCCGCGCCCCGGCCAAGGTCGCTCTCGCCCGTGACGCCCTGTCGCCCGTCTTCCCATACGTGACCAAGGGAGACGGACTGTACGTCGACGGCTCCTTCGTCCAGCACACCTGGGTCGCCTACTCCGGCACGTACGGCCAGGTCATGCTCGACGGGCTGGGCCGGCTCTTCACCCTCCTCGAGGGCTCCACCTGGGCCGTCACCGACCCGAACCGCCAGATCATCCTCGACTCGGTCGAGAACGCGTACGCGCCCCTCATCTACAACGGCCTGATGATGGACAGCGTCAACGGCCGCGCCATCAGCCGCGGCTACCTCAGGAGCGACGACCGCAAGGTCATGCGCAGCGACCACTTCCACGGCCAGGGACTCATCGCCGCCGTCCCGCTGCTCGCCGGCGGCGCGTCCGCGGCCGAGCGGGAGCGCTGGACCGCGATCGTCAAGGGCTGGATCGAACGCGACCGTACGACGCCCCTGCTCACCGCGCCCCAGTTCAACGTCGCCGACCTCTCCCGGCTGCACGCCGTCGCCGCCTCGCCCGTGCCCGCCGCCCCCGAGCCCGTCGCGCACAAGCTCTTCGCCTCCATGGACCGGGCCGTGCACCGCCGCCCCGGCTGGGCGGCCGGGATCTCGATGGCCTCGGAGCGGATCTCGTACTACGAGTGCGGCAACGGCGAGAACCCGCGCGGCTGGCACACCGGGGCGGGAATGCTCTACTGGTGGCCGGGGGAGCGGGAGAACGATCAGTACACCAACTGGTTCTGGCCGACCGTCGACTTCTACCGGTTGCCCGGCACCACCGTGTCCACCCGGCGGCTCGCCGACCGGGCGGGCGGCGAATGGGGCGCCCCCAAGCCCGCCGTGCGGTGGGTCGGCGGTGCGACCGACGGCGAGTTCGCCGCCGTCGGCCAGCACCTCAAGGGCCTCGGCTCCACCCTCGAAGCCCGCAAGTCGTGGTTCTGCGTGGCCGACGCCCTCGTCTGCCTCGGCGCCGGCATCACCTCCACCGACGGCGTACCCGCCGAGACGATCGTCGACAACCGCATGCTGGGAGAAGCCGGTACGAACACTCTCACCGTCGACGACGGGCGCGCCGCCCCCCGCTGGGCCCACCTCGAAGGCCACGGCGGCTGGGTCTTCCCCGCAGCGGCCGGCGCGGACCTGAAGACGCTGCGGGAGGACCGCACCGGTTCCTGGAGCGACATCAACACCACCAGCACCACCGAACGCCGTACCCGCCGCTACCAGACCCTCTGGCTCGACCACGGCATCGATCCGGTCGACGCCGGCTACGCCTACCTCCTCATGCCCGGCGCCTCCCGCCGCACCGTCGCCGCCCGCGCGGCCGACACCGGCTGGCTGAGGACGCTCGCCAACACCAGCGCCGTCCAGGCGGTGGCGATCCGCTCCCTGGGCGTCACGGCCGCCAACTTCTGGCAGCCGGGCACGGTGGAACGGCTGACCGTGTCGGCCCCGGCGAGTGTGCTCGTACGGAAGAAGCGCCGCACCGCGACCCTCGCCGTCAGCGAGCCGCCGCGCACCGGGCAGCCGCTGGAGGTCACGTGGGCGCACCGAGGCGCCCGCGTCGTCTCGAAGGACCCCTCCGTCGAGGTGCTGTCCACCGGCCGTACCCTGAGGCTTCGCGTCACGCCGGGAACGGCCGGCGCGAGCCACCGCTGTGAGGTGGCTCTCAGCTGACCGCGCGCCACGTCCTTGTCGGACCTCCACAACGGCCGACGGCTCTGAGCTGGTAGTTAGGCTGCATAGCCGGATGGTTCTGTTCAGTGGTGACAGGAGAACGGGCCGGAGACTGTGAAGAGTCGACGGCCTGTTTTTCTTGTACTCCTCCGTAGGGTCGGTACATGACCGTTTTGGACGAGACGCCGAGCGAGCCCACCGACGCCCGTGGCCGGGTGGCCGAA
Source organism: Streptomyces chryseus (assembly GCF_014650755.1). Lineage (GTDB taxonomy): Bacteria > Actinomycetota > Actinomycetes > Streptomycetales > Streptomycetaceae > Streptomyces > Streptomyces chryseus. Next base: position 157,430 of record NZ_BMVO01000003.1, read on the forward strand.
CTGCTCGCGCTGCGCGAGCAGGCCCGCCGCGGCCCCAGTGAGCGGGCGACCGAAGCCCAGCACGCCAAGGGCAAGCTGACCGCCCGTGAGCGCATCGAGCTGTTGCTCGACCCGGGTACGTTCAAGGAGGTCGAGCAGCTGCGCCGGCACCGGGCGACCGGATTCGGCCTGGAGGCCAAGAAGCCGTACACCGACGGTGTCATCACCGGCTGGGGCACGGTGGAGGGCCGTACGGTCTTCGTCTACGCCCACGACTTCCGCATCTTCGGCGGCGCGCTGGGCGAGGCCCACGCCACGAAGATCCACAAGATCATGGACATGGCCATCTCGGCCGGCGCCCCGCTGGTCTCCCTGAACGACGGCGCCGGCGCCCGTATCCAGGAGGGCGTCTCGGCGCTCGCCGGCTACGGCGGCATCTTCCAGCGCAACACCCGCGCCTCCGGTGTCATCCCGCAGATCTCGGTGATGCTCGGCCCGTGCGCGGGCGGCGCGGCGTACAGCCCGGCCCTCACGGACTTCGTCTTCATGGTCCGCGAGACCTCGCAGATGTTCATCACGGGCCCGGACGTCGTCCGCGCCGTGACCGGTGAGGAGATCACCCAGAACGGCCTCGGCGGCGCCGACGTGCACGCCGAGACCTCGGGCGTCGCGCACTTCGCGTACGACGACGAGGAGACCTGCATCGCCGAGGTCCGCTACCTGATCTCGATGCTGCCGTCCAACAACCGCGAGAACCCGCCCACCGTCGAGTCCGAGGACCCCGAGGACCGTCGCTCCGACGTGCTCCTCGACCTCGTCCCGGCCGACGGCAACCGCCCGTACGACATGCGCAAGGTCATCGAGGAGCTCGTCGACGACGGCGACTTCCTGGAGATCCACGAGCGCTGGGCCACCAACATCATCTGCACCCTGGCCCGCCTCGGCGGCCAGGTCGTCGGCATCGTGGCCAACCAGCCGCAGTCGCTGGCCGGTGTCCTCGACATCGAGGCCAGCGAGAAGGCCGCGCGTTTCGTCCAGATGTGCGACGCCTTCAACATCCCGATCGTCACCCTGTTGGACGTCCCCGGGTTCCTGCCGGGCGTCGACCAGGAGCACGGTGGGATCATCCGCCACGGCGCCAAGCTGCTGTACGCCTACTGCAACGCCACCGTGCCCCGGATCTCCCTGATCCTGCGGAAGGCCTACGGAGGTGCGTACATCGTCATGGACTCCCAGTCCATCGGTGCCGACCTCACCTACGCCTGGCCCACCAACGAGATCGCGGTGATGGGCGCCGAGGGCGCGGCGAACGTCATCTTCCGCAAGCAGATCGCCGACGCCGACGACCCCGAGGCCATGCGCGCCCGCATGGTCAAGGAGTACAAGGCCGAGCTGATGCACCCCTACTACGCCGCGGAGCGCGGCCTGGTCGACGACGTCATCGACCCGGCCGAGACGCGCGAGGTGCTGATCGCCTCCCTCGCCATGCTCCGCAGCAAGCACGCCGACCTGCCGTCGCGCAAGCACGGCAACCCCCCGCAGTAATCCTGCGACGAAGAGGAGAACCTCAGTGAACGAGTCTTTGCTGCGCGTCGAGAAGGGCCACGCCGAGCCCGAGGAACTGGCCGCGATCACCGCGGTATTGATGGCCCGCGCCGCGAACCGCTCCGACGAGGCCCCGGCCCACCACGGCCGCTCCACGGCCGGCTGGCGCCGCCTGGAGCGCACCCCGGGCTTCCGCGCCCCGCACAGCTGGCAGGGTTGAGCCCCACCGCCTTTCCCGGCACGTACGACGAAGGCCCCCGTCCACTCTCGCGAGTGGCGGGGGCCTTTCTCGTACGCGTGCTCCGTACGCCTACCGCAGCCGCGCCATCAGGGCGTGCTCGACCAGCGTGATCAGCGCGCTCTTGGCGTCCGCGCGGTGGCGGGCGTCGGTGGTGAGGATCGGGGTGTCGGGACCGATCTGCAGGGCCTCGCGCACCTCGTCCGGGTTGTACGGCTGGTGTCCGTCGAAGCCGTTGAGGGCGATGACGAACGGCAGTCCGCTGTTCTCGAAGTAGTCGACGGCGGGGAAGCAGTCGGCGAGCCTCCTCGTGTCGACCAGGACGACGGCGCCGATGGCACCGCGTACGAGGTCGTCCCACATGAACCAGAAGCGGTCCTGACCGGGCGTACCGAAGAGGTACAGGATCAGGTCCTGGTCCAGGGTGATGCGGCCGAAGTCCATGGCCACCGTGGTGGTGGTCTTGTCTCCGGTGTGGGTGAGGTCGTCGATGCCCGCCGAAGCGGACGTCATGACGGCCTCGGTGCGCAGCGGGTTGATCTCCGAGACGGCTCCGACGAACGTGGTCTTGCCCACGCCGAAACCGCCCGCCACCACGATCTTCGCGGAGGTTGTGGAGCGGGCTGCTCCGCTGCTAGAGCTTGCGAAGTCCACTGAGCACCCTTTCGAGCAGTGTCACGTCTGGCTGACCGCCGGCGGACTCGTCGCCGCCGGGCTGGTGAATGGCTACAAGTCCGGCCTCGGCCAGGTCGGCGACGAGGATCCGGGCCACCCCGAGGGGGATGGTGAGAAGTGCGGAGATCTCGGCGACCGACTTGATCTCCCGGCACAGATGGCAGATCCGCTGGTGCTCGGGCAGCTGCCCTTGCAGACGTGACGGGTCCGCCGTGGTGCTGACCAGTGCCTCGATGGCGAGCTGGTAACGCGGCCTGGTGCGGCCACCGGTCATGGCGTACGGCCGGACCAGCGGGTTGTGGTTCGCCTGCGAGGCGGCGGGCGCGGGGGCCCGCCGCGACTGCGCCGGCTGGACCCGCTGCTGAGGCTGCCGCTGGTGCGGAGGCTGCTGCTCGTACTGCTGCGGCCGGCTCGGCGCGGAGGGGAAGTTGAACCTGTTGTGCGAGGTGTCACCCTGATTCTGACCCTGGCCGTAAGGCCAGTTGGCCGAAGAACCGTCCGGGGGTGTTGCCACGTTTCCTCCTCCGACTGCCGGGCGCCCGATTGCTTGCTGAGGTGCCACGTTCCCGAACATTAAAGCCCGTGGACACCAAAGCGCACTCTTTGTCTGCTAGTTGAGAAGACTTCCTTGCAGCTCGGCGCGCAGGTCCGGAGTGAGGACACTGCCGGCCCGGTCCACCAGGAGAGCCATCTCGTAACCCACGAGACCGATGTCGGCCTCCGGGTGGGCGAGCACGGCCAGCGAGGAGCCGTCCGAGATCGACATGAGGAAGAGGAACCCGCGCTCCATCTCCACCACGGTCTGGTTGACCGCGCCGCCCTCGAAGATCCGGGACGCACCCGCCGTCAGCGAGGTGAGTCCGGAGGCCACCGCTGACAGCTGGTCGGCGCGGTCCCGGGGGAAGCCCTCGGACATCGCCAGCAGGAGTCCGTCGGCGGAGACCACCACCGTGTGGGACACCCCGGGGGTGTTGTCCACGAAGTTGGTGATCAACCAGTTCAGATTCTGCGCCGCCTGGCTCATCGGGCTCACACTAACGCTCCTGGTTGTAGGTGTTGCCATGGCCACCGTTCTGATCGTAGGTGGCCGCCGTGTTCGTGTCCGTTCCCGCATTGCGACCCTGCTGGACACCCCGGCGCAGGTTGCTCAGCCTGCCCCGGACGTCCTCGGGAGCGCGGGAGACCTGTGGGCCGCCCTGCGGGGTCTGCTCCGCGGTTCCCTCGACCAGGTTGGCCTTGGGTACCCGCCGGGGAAGACCGGAGGAGGTGACTCCGCCCGCCTTGGGCTCACGGAGCTTCTCCGCCCGCTGCCAGCGCTCGTCGTTCGACGAACGCCAGTCGTCGGTGCTGCCCTTCCCTGCCCCGTCCTGCTGCGGCGCGTCGTGCTGCGGCTGCTGGGCGACGACCGGCTGCTGCGTCACGTCCTGCCCGACGGAGTCCCCACCGGGCTGCCAGTGCTGCTGGCCGCCACGGCGCGGGAGACCGGCGTCGGTCACCTCGTGGCCGGGGGCCGGGGCGGAACCCGGACGGTCGAAGCCTACGCGCTCCCGGTCGTTCGCGGGAGCGCCCGGCGCAGATTCCGCTTCCGACCCGAACTCCGGTTCGTACGCTCCCTGATAAGAGCCCTGATCCGGCCAGTTCCCCTGGTGGGAGGCAGAATCGTACGAGTCTTCGTACGTCGCCTGCGGTGCCGCCTGGTCCTGGTAATCGGAGTCCGGATACGTCTGGTACGCCGGGTAGTCGTCGTACCCGCCCTGGTCGTACGCCGGCTGCTGGGGCTGCTCGTACTGCTGCTGCGGGTCCCCGTACGACTGCTGCGGGTCGTCGTACGACGCCTGCTGCGCCTCGTCGCGGAACAGCGGGCGGTCGCCGGTGGCCTGGGCCTCCAGCTGGGCGCGCCGCTCCTCGCGGAGCAGCGAGCGGCCCACCGGGTCCAGCTGCGCTTCGTCGCCCTCGTTGCCGTAGCGCGAGTCGTCGAAGCCCAGCTCGGCCGCGGTGCGCATCGGAGCGCTCTCGTACACCTGCTGCTCGGGAATGATCGAGGAGACGGTGAAGTCGTCGTGCGGGAGCTGCTCGCCGCCACCACCGTGGGTGATGGCGTCCGGCAGCATGACGAGCGACGTCGTACCGGCCTGCTCGCCCGAGGGGCGGAGCTGGACGCGGATGCTGTGCCGGTCCGCGAGGCGGCCGACCACGAACAGGCCCATGCGCTGCGAGACGGCGGCGTCCACGGTCGGCGGGTTCGCCAGCTTGTGGTTGATGTCCGCGAAGTCCTCGGCGGTGAGGCCGATGCCCTTGTCGTGGATCTCGATCATGACGCGGCCGTCGGGCAGCCGGGTCGCGGTGACGCGGACCTTCGTCTGCGGCGAGGAGAACGTGGTGGCGTTCTCCAGGAGCTCGGCGAGCAGGTGCACGAGGTCGGTCACGGCCTGGCCGTGGATCTCCGACTCCGGTACGCCGCTGAGCTCGATGCGCTCGTAGCTCTCCACCTCGGAGGAGGCGGCGCGCAGCACGTCGACGAGCGGGACCGGCTGGTTCCAGCGGCGGCCCGGCTCCTCGCCGGCGAGGACGAGGAGGTTCTCGCCGTTGCGGCGCATACGGGTCGCGAGGTGGTCCAGCTTGAAGAGGTTCTCCAGCTGGTCCGGGTCGGCCTCGTTGTTCTCCAGATCGGTGATCAGCGTCAGCTGGCCCTCGATCAGGGACTGGTTGCGGCGCGAGAGGTTCGTGAAGATCGCGTTGACGTTGCCCCGGAGCATGGCCTGCTCGGCGGCGAGCCGGACGGCCTCGCGGTGTACCTGGTCGAAGGCGCGGGCGACCTCGCCGATCTCGTCGTGCGACGTGATCGGGATCGGCTCGACACGGGTGTCGACGCGGCCCGGCTCCGTACGGGAGAGCTGGTCGACCAGCATCGGCAGGCGCTGCTCGGCGATGCCGAAGGCGGCGGTCCGCAGCCGGCTCATCGCGCTGCTCATCTGGCGCGCCATGAGACCGGCCATGATGACCGAGGCCAGCAGGGCGATGACGACGATCAGACCGTTGACGATGGCGTCGGTCTTGGCGTCGGAGGAGATCGTCGCCGCCTCTTCCACCGCCTTGTCGACGAGGTCCTGCTCGATCTCCGTGTAGCCGTCGAACTTGGCGGTGGAAGCGGCCATCCACACCTCGGGCGTGATGCCCTGGGCCTTCAGGCCGGACGGCTTGCCCTGGCCGATCGCCTCGGCCATGCCGTCCAGGATCGAGCCGCCCTTGCTCGGCGGCGCCTTGAAGGGGACGCCGGCCTGCTGGGCCTGCTGCTTGGCGGCGGCGAGCTTCTTGGCGCCGTCCTCCGCCTTGCCCTTCATGATGCGCTCGAGCTTGTCGGTGTCCGCCTGCGTACCGCCGGAGACGTACTCGCCGAGGGCGATCTGCTCCAGGTAGTTGTACGAGTTGAACGCGACCGTCTGCTTCGCGAGCTTCTCCGGGTCGGCGCTCGGGCGGACCAGGAGGTGCACGCCGATGGAACGCTGGAGCGACGTGGCGGCCTTGGCGAGTTGGACGGCGTAGACCGTACGGCCGTAGGAGGTGATGTTGCCGGTGCCCAGGCCCAGCTCGTTCGACAGCTCCATCAGGTAGTGATGGATTTGGACGTAGCCCTCTTCGGTCTTCACCGGGTCGAGGGCCTCGCTGTACGCGGCCTTGCGGAGCGCGGCGAGCTTCGGCTCCTCCTTGGCGAAGAGGCCGAGGCGGCGTTCGAGGCCCTGCTTCTCCGGGATGTCCCCGGTGGCCTCGCGGAAGTTCGCCGCGGCCTCGTCGGTCGCGGCGTACGCCTCGGCGACCTCGGGGGCCTTGCGCTTGCCCTTCAGGAGCGGGTCGGCGGTCAGGTCGCGCTCGTTGAGCAGCGCCTGGCCGTACTCCGAGGCGGCGCGGACGAGGACCGCGGTCTTCTCGGCGTCCTGCGCCTCGCGCCAGGTGTCGATCGACCCCTTGACCTGGAAGCCGCCCATGACCAGGCCGACAGCCACGGGTATGAGAAGGATCGCGTTCAGCCTGGTGGGCACGCGCCAGTTGCGCGGCGAGAACTTGCTGCTGCTGCCGCCACTGCCACCGCTGCCCTTGGGCGCGGCGGCGGGCGAGGTCGCGGGCGACGTCGCTGTGCGCGGCGGCGGGGTGAAGTTGCCCCGCGCCTGCTGCTGTGCGGAGCTCGTCTTGCTGCTACGCCTCACTCGACCAACAACCTCTCGGCGCCGGCACCTACGGTGTGCCGTTTTTCTCGTTCAGGGCCGTACTACTCGGGAGTTCGACGAATTCCAGCACGGGGAGCGGCTGCGTTCCAAACAGGGGGAACCCGCCATTCCGAGTGTTGTAAGCCTCAGATAAAACGGTCAAAAAGAGCGAGCCCCGCCAAAAGGCGGGGCCGATGTGAGCGCAGCGGCACCACGCGGTCGCTTGCGGTGGTGACGGCGGCGCAATTCTCTTTCGAAACGTTATGAACACAGGGGCGGAGAGTGTCAAAGGACACAGTCCGCCCCTGAATCGTCGCCTGGACGGCTACGACAACTGCCGTATACGAGGGACTACTTGAGACGTGCCATGAGCGCGTGCTCCACGAGCGTGATCAAACCGCTCTTGGCGTCGGCGCGGTGGCGGGCGTCGGTGGTGATGATCGGGGTGCCGGGACCGATCTGCAGGGCCTCGCGCACCTCGTCGGGCGTGTACGGCTGGTGCCCCTCGAAGCCGTTGAGCGCGATGACGAACGGCAGCCCGCTGTTCTCGAAGTAGTCGACCGCGGGGAAGCAGTCGGCGAGACGGCGGGTGTCCACCAGCACGATCGCGCCGATCGCGCCGCGCACGAGGTCGTCCCACATGAACCAGAAGCGGTCCTGACCGGGCGTACCGAAGAGGTACAGGATCAGGTCCTGGTCCAGGGTGATGCGGCCGAAGTCCATGGCGACGGTCGTCGTCGACTTGCCACCGGTGTGGGTGAGGTCGTCGATGCCCGCCGAGGCGGACGTCATGACGGCCTCGGTGCGCAGCGGGTCGATCTCGGAGACCGCGCCCACGAACGTGGTCTTGCCGACGCCGAAGCCGCCCGCCACCACGATCTTCGCCGAGGTGGTGGAGCGGGCCGCTCCGCTGCTAGAGCTTCCGAAGTCCACTGAGCACCCTTTCCAGCAGCGTGACGTCCGGCGTGCCGCCGGCCTCTCCGTTGCCCGGCTGGTGGATCGCCACCATGCCGGCCTCCGCCAGGTCGGCGACGAGGATCCGCGCGACGCCCAGCGGCATCGACAGCAGCGCCGAGACCTCGGCCACCGACTTGACCTCGCGGCACAGGTGGCAGATGCGCTGGTGCTCGGGCAGCAGCGAGGAGAGGTGCGCCGGGTCGGCGGTGGTGCTGACCAGCGCCTCGATGGCGAGCTGGTAGCGCGGCCGGGTCCGGCCGCCGGTCATCGCGTACGGACGTACCAGCGGCTGGTCGCCTTCGTGATCGTACGACGCGTCGAGGCGCGCTCCGTACGGATCATGAGAGGCGGGGGGCGGGGTCATGGATCGATCCTCCGGGCATGACGACAGGGGATGGGCCTGCCGTCTGACGGGGCCGGGGTGGGGGGCTGTGCGCGGCCTTGGGTCTGTTCTCGGCAATACCTGGGGTGCGCTGCCTAGTGGAGAAGGCTCCCCTGGAGCTCCGCGCGGAGGTCCGGGGTCAGAACGCTGCCGGCCCGGTCGACCAGCAGCGCCATCTCGTAACCGACGAGGCCGATGTCGCAGTCGGGGTGTGCGAGCACGGCGAGGGAGGAACCGTCGGAGACGGACATGAGGAAGAGGAAACCGCGCTCCATCTCGACGACGGTCTGGGTCACAGCCCCGCCCTCGAAAATCCGGGAAGCCCCCGCGGTCAGCGAGGTCAGGCCGGAGGCCACGGCCGCCAGCTGGTCGGCGCGATCACGCGGGAAACCTTCGGACATCGCCAGAAGGAGTCCGTCGGCGGAGACCACCACCGTGTGGGACACCCCTGGGGTGTTGTCCACGAAATTGGTGATCAACCAGTTCAGATTCTGCGCCGCCTGGCTCATCGGACTCAACTAACGCTCCTGCTGGTGAGTGGGGTCAATGTTGAAACTCCCGGTCGACGAGCCGCTGCCGGCCTGCCGACCCTGCTGGATACCCCGACGAAGATTGGTCAGCCGTCCGCGCACGTCGTCAGGCGCACGCGAGACCTGCGGACCGGTCTGGTGGTTCTGCTGCTGCGCTGTACCCGGCACCAGATTGGCGCGCGGGACGCGACGCGGCAGACCCGAGGTCGTGACACCGCCGGCTGCGGGCTTCTTGACCCGCTCGGCCTGCTTTACGAGTTCGTCGTTCGGCGAGGTGCGCCAGGCGGCGCCGTTGGTGGCGTTCGTACCGTTGGTGGTGCTGCTCGCGGCACCCGTGTCACGCGCCTGGGCGCGCTGCGGCATCGGAGGGATGGCGGAGGGCGCGGCAGGAGACTGCTGCGCGGGCCGCCCGGACTGCTGCTGGTGCTGCTGGGGCGCGGCCGCCTGCTGCTCGGCCTGCTGCTGCTGGAACCAGTTCGATTCCAGCGTGTCGAACAGCGGCGTACGTCCGTCCCCGGGGCCGTGTGCGGGCGGCAGCTCGTGCTGCTGCGGCTGGGGAGGCAGGCTCGCGGCGGGCTGACGCGGCGCGCCGCCGCCGGGGGTGCCGTCGTTGTCGCGGCCGTGCCGGCGCGGGGCCGGTGCGAGGGCCTGCGGACCGGCCTGGTGGTGGCCCGGCTGGTTCTGGCCGCCCTGGTCCTGGCCGGACTGGGGGCGGGCCGGGCGCCTGCCCTGGCCCTGCGGCTGGACCGGCCCGCCGTACGCACCGGCCGGGTTGGCCTGCTGCGGGGCGTTGAAGTCCGGCCGGGGGAGCTGCGCGGTGGACGCGGGGTCCAGGGGGCCGGGCAGCTCGGGCCGCTGGTACTGGCCGGCCGGGCCGTTGCCCTGCGGAACGTTGCCGTGGGGGGCGTTGTTCTGCGGGGCGTTGCCCGCGGGCCGGGCGAACTGGCCCGGCGACGCGGGGTCCTGCGGACCGCGCCGGCCGGGGCGCTCGTACTGACCGGTGGACGCGGGGCCCACCGGACCGCGCACGTCGGAACGCTCGAACACACCGGTGGAGGCGGACGCGTCCGGCGCGTCGAAGTTCGGGCGCTCGAACTCGGCGGTGGCGCCGGGATTCTGCCGGGAGGCCAGGTCCGCTTCCTCGTGGCCGCGGGGCTGGTCGGCGCCCCAGCTGGCGGCCTGCGGCCGCGCCGGGCGCTGCTGGCCCGGGTTGCCGGGCAGCTCGGCGCGAGCGCCGCCCCGGTTCTGCTGCTGCGGCTGCTGCGGCTGCTGCGGCATACGGCCCTGATCGCCCTGGGCGGGGCCGTTCTTCTGGAAGGCGTTGGGGCGTGCGTCGGGACGCTCACGGTTCCCGGCCTGCCGGGAACCGCCGAAGGCACCGGAGAGACCGCCGCCCTGACCCGCGCCGGGCTGCTGCCCCTGCGCGGGGGCGCCGTCGCGGCCGGGCAGCGCGGCGCGCTGCCCGGAGCCCGCGACCTGACCGCGCGCGCCACCGGGACCGGCGGGCAGCCGGCCCGCCGGAGCGGCTCCGCCGCCGACCGCACCCGGACCGGCCGGCATGCGCGCACCGGGGCCGGAGGGCACCTGGGCCTGAGCGGCGGCGCCGGTCTTGGCCGGGGCCTTCTTGCCGCCCTGGGCGACGTCGACGGGCAGCATGACCAGCGCGGTCGTGCCACCGGAGTCGGACGGGCGCAGCTGGATGCGGATGCCGTGCCGCAGGGACAGGCGGCCGACCACGAACAGACCCATGCGGCGCGAGACCGAGACGTCCACGGTGGGCGGCGAGGCGAGCCGCTCGTTGATCGCCGCGAGGTCCTCGGGCGAGAGGCCGATGCCCGTGTCGTGGATCTCGACGAGCACCCGCCCGTCGGGCAGCGCGTGACCGGTGACCCGGACCTTGGTCTGCGGGGAGGAGAAGGAGGTCGCGTTCTCGAGCAGCTCGGCGAGCAGGTGCACGAGGTCGTTGACGACGCGGCCGGCGACCTCGGTGCCGGGCACCGAGGACAGTTCGATGCGCTCGTACTGCTCCACCTCGGACGCGGCGGCACGCAGCACGTCGACGAGCGGCACGGGCCGGGTCCAGCGGCGGCCGGGCTCTTCACCGGCGAGAACGAGGAGGTTCTCACCGTTACGGCGCATGCGGGTCGCGAGGTGGTCGAGCTTGAACAGCGAGGACAGCTGGTCCGGGTCGGCCTCGCGCGACTCCAGCTCGGAGATGAGCGAGAGCTGACGCTGGATGAGGCCCTGCGAACGGCGCGAGAGGTTGGTGAACATCGCGTTGACGTTGCCTCGCAGCAGCGCCTGCTCGGCGGCCAGTCGGACCGCCTCGCGGTGCACGTCGTCGAAGGCCGCGGCCACCTGGCCGATCTCGTCGCGCGAGTGGACACCGACGGACTCCACGGACGTGTCGACGTCCTGCGGGTCGGCCTCGGAGAGCTGCTTGACGAGCTCGGGCAGACGTTCCTGGGCGACCCGGGTCGCGGTGTCCTGGAGGCGGCGCAGCGAGCGGATCATGGAGCGGGCCACGACGAACGCGCCGACCAGCGAGACGCCGAGGACGAGCAGGATCAGGACACCGTTGAGGATGGCGTCCCGCTGCGACTCGTTGCGCAGCTCACGGGCCTTCTGCTCCATCTCGTTGAGAAGCGTGGCCTCGATCCGCTTCATCGCCTGGAGCTTGGTGGTGTCGGCGTCGATCCAGTCCATGTACGAGCGCTCTTGCTCGCTCTTGAGCCGGTCCGGCGTCTGCAGCACGCGGTCCGCGTACTTGTTGGCGGCCTCGATCGTGGCGTCGTTGCCGCTCTCCAGGGAGGCGGTGAGCTGCTCGTTGTCGCCGACGTAGACCTGGTCGAACTGCTTGAGCGCGGCGGCCTCGCTGTCCTGCGCGGACTTGGCGTAGAGGCGGTCGTTCTCGGTGAGCGTGCCGACCTCGCGGTCGTTCGCCGGCAGCGAGGCGGCGATGATCGCGCGCTGGATGGACGCGTACTCCTTGGCGGAGGAGAACGCCGACAGGGCGCGCGTCCGCTTGATCATCTCCGGGTTGGAGGTGGCCTGCGCCATGTCCTGGGAGAGGCTCAGCAGCGAGGTGATCAGCTGGCTGTAGTTGTTGACCGTCTGCGAGTTGGTCGTCTTCTTCTGGTACGCGCCCTCGCGGATCTGGCGGATCGAGTTCAGGCGCATGGCGATCTGGGTGAGGCTGCCCCGGATGCTCTGCAGGCTCTCGTCACCGTTGGGCTTGACCTGCTGGGTGCCCTCGATGAAGGCGTCCTTGGCCCGGTCGGTCTTCTCGCGGGGGCCCTTGACCTTGAAGTCGGCCGGGCTGGTGCCGTTGGCGAGCGGACCGGCCGACCGGTCGCGCTCCTCCTGGAGCGCGAGGGCGAGCTCGGTCGCCTGCTTGGTCATGTCGGTCAGCAGCTGCATGTGCTCCAGCTGCTCCATGTCGTTCATGGACTCGTTGATACGCAGACCACCCAGGGTGGTCGCCGCGACCACCGGGAGGGCCAGCAGGGAGACCAGACGGGTACTGATGCGCCAGTTGCGCAGGGCTATTCGAGAGCCCGTGGAACCGGGTTCCTTGGCCCTCGGGGCAGCCGCCTGCTCACCGCCGCCCTTGGCCCCGCCGTGCGCGGCACGATCGCCGCCGCCGACCGGGGCCGGTGCGTGATTTTGGGCGTGCTGGGGTGCGGATCCGCGGTCTGTCCCGCGCGGCTCCTGCTCCGCCGCAGCGCTGCCATCCCTCTTGAAACGTCCCTGCACTAGCGTCGCAACCTCTGGACCAGGCGTTCCCCCGCGCGAACGGCGGAACGGTGTCGAGTCTTGGGGTACCGAGCGGCCCCATGGGTGGTCGTGAGTGACCGGCGCTTCTCCCTTTCCCGCCGCCACTCGGCGCTGCGTTGCGCCCTGCGCGCCGGCTGGAATCTCGCGGCGGTCCGGGGAATTCCAGCACAGTGCAGGATCTCCAACAAGGCCCGCGTGTCGCCCCGCGGGCCCGGTGACGCCATGTGAGTGACGGGTCACCTGGTGTAGAAACCGTTCGGGCTGAAAAGGGGCAAAGGTGAGCGAGTCACTTAGGGGTAGGGGGTGTCCCAGTCCTGATGATCAGGAGCGGAATGGCCGCTTCAGTGGCGCAATGTCCGTTTCCCGCAACGATGGGCGCCGCCCGATATGGCCGGTTTGACCGTCATCTCGTGAGGAAACTCACACGGCATTCCCGAGTGCTTCACATCTTCGGCGGGGATCCGGATGTTTAGCCTGACGCTTTACAGGGATGGCGAATCCGACAATCACCGCGCCCGGCGGGCGCCCGTACCGACAGGCCTGAACAGCAGATGAAGACCACGACCGCGTCGATGTTCCGCAGCACCGCGAACCCCCGCCGCACCACGCTGGTGCACCTTGCGGACGCCGCCGAACTGCGCGAGCCCGAGCGGCCCCAGCACGCCGCCGACCTCCCCTCGGAGACCGCCAACCCGCGCCGGACCATCCTCATGGAAGCCCCCGCCGCGTAGCCGGGCACGGCGCCGACACGGGAGGCGGGACGCCTCGGCCGCGTTAGCCTGAGGCGTTCAGTCTCCAGCCAGCAAGTAAGGGGCGGCAGCATCCCGTGCGTATCGCCAGGTTCTCCATCGACGGCAACGTGGCCTTCGGCGCGATCAGCGCGGCCGCCGGCGAACGCGGTCCCGACGACCTCGTCCTCGACATCATCAAGGGCATCCCGTACGCCGACTTCGAGCTCTCCGGCGTCAAGGTCCCGCTGAGCAAGGTGCGCCTCCTGCCGCCCGTGCTCCCCAGCAAGGTCGTGGCCATCGGCCGCAACTACGCGGAGCACGCGGCGGAACTGGGCAACGAGGTCCCCGACCTCCCCCTCACCTTCTTCAAGCCGTCCACCTCGGTGACCGGCCCCGGTGACGACATCGCGTACCCCTCCTTCTCCAGCGAGCTGCACCACGAGGCGGAACTCGCCGTGGTCATCGGCCGCATGTGCCGCGAGGTCCCGCGCGAGCGCGCCAAGGACGTCATCTTCGGCTACACCTGCGCCAACGACATCACCGCACGCGACGTCCAGCAGCGCGAGAAGCAGTGGGCCAGGGCCAAGGGCTTCGACACCTCGTGCCCGCTCGGCCCCTGGGTGGAGACCGACCTCGACCCCGCCGACCTGGCCATTCAGTGCACGGTCAACGGAGTGCAGCGCCAGCTGGGGCGTACGAGCGACATGATCCGCTCCGTCGAGGACCTGATCGTGCACATCTCCGAGGCCATGACGCTGCTCCCGGGCGACGTCATCCTCACGGGGACCCCGGCCGGAGTCGGACCCCTGAACGTCGGCGACGAAGTCGCCGTCACCATCGAAGGCATCGGCACTCTCACCAACAAGGTGATCAAGCGTGGATAGCGCAACCCCGTCTCCCGTCCGAGTACGTTTCTGTCCCTCGCCGACCGGCAACCCCCACGTGGGCCTGGTCCGCACCGCCCTGTTCAACTGGGCCTTCGCCCGGCACAACGGCGGCACGATGGTCTTCCGCATCGAGGACACCGACGCCGCCCGCGACTCCGAGGAGTCGTACAACCAGCTGCTGGACTCGCTGCGCTGGCTGGGCCTCGACTGGGACGAGGGCCCCGAGGCCGGCGGCCCGCACGCCCCGTACCGCCAGTCCCAGCGGATGGACATCTACAAGGACGTCGCCCAGAAGCTGATGGCGGGCGGCTACGCGTACGAGTGCTTCTGCACCGCCCTGGAGCTGGAGGTCCGCCGCGACGCGGCCCGCGCCGCCGGCAAGCCCTCGGGTTACGACGGCACCTGCCGCAACCTGAGCGCCGACCGCGTCGAGCGGTACAAGGCCGAGGGCCGCGAGGCCATCGTGCGCTTCCGGATGCCCGACGAGCCGATCACCTTCACGGACCTGGTCCGCGGCGAGCTGACCTTCAACCCGGACAACGTCCCGGACTACGGCATCGTCCGCGCCAGCGGAGCCCCGCTCTACACGCTCGTCAACCCGGTTGACGACGCGCTGATGGAGATCACCCACGTCCTGCGCGGCGAGGACCTGCTGTCCTCCACCCCCCGCCAGATCGCGCTCTACAAGGCGCTGATCGAGCTGGGCGTCGCCAAGGAGATCCCGCAGTTCGGGCACCTCCCGTACGTCATGGGCGAGGGCAACAAGAAGCTCTCCAAGCGCGACCCCGAGGCGTCCCTCAACCTCTACCGCGAGCGCGGCTTCCTCCGGGAGGGCCTGCTGAACTACTTGTCCCTCCTGGGCTGGTCGATCGCCGAGGACCGCGACATCTTCACGATCGAGGAGATGGTGGCGGCCTTCGACATCAAGGACGTCAACGCCAACCCGGCGCGCTTCGACCTGAAGAAGTGCGAGCACATCAACGCCGAGCACCTGCGCAAGCTCTCGGTCGACGACTTCATCGCCGCCTGCGAGCCGTGGCTGAAGGCGCCGTACGCGAACTGGAAGCCGGAGTCCTTCGACCGGGCGGCCTTCGAGCGGATCGCCCCGCACGCCCAGACCCGCGTGACGGTCCTCTCCGACATCACCGCCAACGTCGACTTCCTGTTCCTCGACGAGCCGGTCGAGGACGAGGCGTCCTGGGCGAAGGCGATGAAGGGCGAGCCCGTACCGCTGCTCACCACCGCCCGCGCCAAGCTCGAAGCGGCCGACTGGACCAGCCCGGAGTCCCTCAAGGAGGCCGTCCTGGCCGCCGGCGAGGAGCACGGCCTGAAGCTCGGCAAGGCCCAGGCCCCGGTCCGCGTGGCGGTCACCGGCCGCACCGTCGGCCTGCCGCTCTTCGAGTCCCTGGAGATCCTGGGCAAGGAGAAGACCCTGGCCCGCATCGACGCGGCCCTGGCGAAGCTGGCCGGCTAGTCGCCCCGCAGCGCACGCGAGGCCCGGATCCCCCAAAGGTGGGTCCGGGCCTCGTATGTTCCGGGTGGGGGAGCGGGCTC
Organism: Streptomyces chryseus; assembly: GCF_014650755.1. GTDB lineage: Bacteria > Actinomycetota > Actinomycetes > Streptomycetales > Streptomycetaceae > Streptomyces > Streptomyces chryseus. The sequence continues at coordinate 172,887 of NZ_BMVO01000003.1, forward strand.
AGCCCTCGGCGAGGATCTTCCGGGCCGCCGCGACCTTCTTCTGGTGCAGATCGCGGAGCTTGCGGAGCGCCGCGGCGTCCTCGGCGATCATCGTCTTCTGGATTCCCGACTCCGCGGTGAACCACACGTCCAGGAGACCGGTGCTCCGCTTGCAGGCGACGTCGGCTTTTGCGGTGTCTTTTTCCTGCGCCGTCAGAGGGCCTTCGCTGAAGTTTTCCACGGAAAACGGGTCGCGGGGCGAGCCGTAGTCGTATCCGCTTTTCTTCATGCAGGCCGACCACTTCTTGAAGACGGTCTGCACCTCGGGCACAAGCATGGATTTCTGATAGCTCAGCGCCGATATCCGGCTGGCCGTCTCGGCGCCTTCCGGATAGGAGTAGTCCTTGCCGAGATTATTCTTGGCCTGTCCGATGCATCCGACGTCCGGAATCTTTGTTCCCCGGTACTCGAGCGGTCCGGACTTCCCATCGCCTGCTTGCTTTCCAAACAGCACGGTGCGTTCGTCCTTGCTGAGCTGAATACGCTGAGGCGGGGCAGCGGAGGAATCCAGATGATAGCCGTAACGGGCGGCACTGCTTTCCTCCGACAAGCCGTACCTGCGATCCGCACCCGGCGGCGCGGTGGGCGGCTTGGGCGGCTTATAGGTCAGCGAATAGCGTGCCATGCAGGTGTTCGCCAGCACATTCTCGGCCGCTTCGATGGACGCGTACTCGGCGTTGGTATAGCTGTAGGCGGCGATGGGCAGCCGCGAGGTGTAGTCCCGCTCGGAGGCGGCGGACTCCTTGCTGCGGCTCGCCTCGGGCCGCTCCTCGGCGTCCCTCTGCGGTCCCTGCGCCGTGCATCCGACCAGGGCGAACAAGGCCAGCGCGGGTGTCACCAGACGTCTCATCATGCTGCTTCCACTGCGGAGCCCCGCGTGGGCTGTGGCCTTCACGCGGGGCTGATGTGCAAAGAAGGAACGGTTGTTCGTCAGTTGAACTTGTAGCAGTTCGAACCGGACGCGCCGAAGGCGAATGAGGCGTTGTCGTTGTACGTGTTCACCAGCTGGTTGGCGACGGTGTAGGCCGCGACGGTGTCGCAGGGGCCGTTCCAGCCGCTGTTGTAGAAGATTGTGGTGGGGGCGCCGCTGCCGTTGTAGAACGAGGCGGCCCCATTCTTGACCGGCGTGCCCTGTCCGGCTCCGGAGTCCAGGAACTTATAGCCCGCGAGGTCCTTGATGCTGCCGTTGATGCCGCCGGTTCCGGTGAAGCTGGTACGCGAGCCGTTCTGGCCGGAGTTGTACCAGAAGGTTCCGCAGCTGGCATCACCGGTGCAGTGAATGCCGACCGAGGCCTGGGCCGGGGTCACGCTGAAGGCAAGGGCTGCCGCAGCCGGAAGTGCAACAACCAGGGCGCGCCGAATATTGGTCACAAATTCCTCCAGGAACCTTGATCGCCAGAGTGGCGGACGGAGTGTAGGCGGATGGAGAGCCACCACGTCAACTGGAATCTAGAGTTCCGCTAAGAATGCTGGATTCCACCTCATCCCGAGCGGTCGTCGCGTACGTTCGAAGGCATGCCGATCAGAGCTGTCCTCTGGGACGTCGACGACACCCTCTTCGACTACGCCACGGCCGACACCGCCGGCATACGGGCCCACCTCGCGGCAGAGGGCCTGCTGGGGCGTTACGAGACCGCCGAGCTCGCGCTGGAGCTCTGGCGGCGGGCGACCGAGCGCCACTGGGCACGCTTCGGGACGGGCGAGACGAGCTTCGAGGAGCAGCGCCGGGACCGGGTCCGGGAGTTCCTGGACGCGCCGTCTCTGACCGACGCCGAAGCCGACGCCTGGTTCGACCGCTACATCGGGCACTACGAGTCCGCCTGGGCCCTCTTTCCCGACACCGTCCCCGTCCTGGACGCGCTCGCGCACGACTACCGGCACGCCGTGCTGTCCAACTCCAGCGTCCGCAATCAGGACCGCAAGCTGCGGATCCTCGGCGTGCGCGACCGCTTCGAGGCGCTGCTGTGCGCCGCCGAACTGGGGCGCTCCAAGCCCGCCCCGGAGGCCTTCCACGCCGCCTGCGACGCGCTCGGCCTGCCTCCGCACGAGGTCGCGTACGTCGGTGACCAGCCCGACATCGACGCCCGGGGCGCCGTCGACGCGGGACTCGTCGGCATCTGGCTCGACCGCGCCGGACTGGGCGGGCGTCCGGAGCTGATCCGGATCACCGGGCTCGAGCAGCTACCAGGGCTGTTGCGGCGCGATACCCGTTTTGGAGCGCCGTCCACCTTCGGGTAATGTTCTTTCTGCGCCGCCCGAGAGGGCCGAAAGGTCCGGCCGGGAAGCGCAAACCAAACAAACCCCCACCAGGGGGTTGTGTTGTGGTGGGCTATGGTGTAATTGGCAGCACGACGGTTTCTGGTTCCGTTAGTCTAGGTTCGAGTCCTGGTAGCCCAGCTCGCAGGAGCTGTTGAAGTCATGCAGTGTCTGCAAGGCCCCCGTTGTGTAGCGGCCTAGCACGCCGCCCTCTCAAGGCGGTAGCGCCGGTTCGAATCCGGTCGGGGGTACAGATCCTTTCTTTCCATCGCCTTCGGGTCGCTCCCGGATGCGCTGACGCAAGGATCGCTAGGGCCCCCGTTGTGTAGCGGCCTAGCACGCCGCCCTCTCAAGGCGGTAGCGCCGGTTCGAATCCGGTCGGGGGTACGGGTTGAAACCGAATTGGTCTAAACCATTTTGGGCTATGGTGTAATTGGCAGCACGAGGGTTTCTGGTTCCCTTAGTCTAGGTTCGAGTCCTGGTAGCCCAGCTCGCAGAGCACATCTGCAAGGCCCCCGTTGTGTAGCGGCCTAGCACGCCGCCCTCTCAAGGCGGTAGCGCCGGTTCGAATCCGGTCGGGGGTACGTACAGAGAAGGCCTCCCGCATCGCGCGGGGGGCCTTCTCTCGTGTGTCCGTACGGAATGACCCCGGTGGCCGGCCGCAGGGCGCGGCGACGAACCCCTCGTACGCCCCAACTCGGCCAGCCGGGGCGGTCGTTCCGTGCCGACGGCGAAAACGCCGGTGGGGCCGGCGATCCGGCCCCACCGGCGTTCGAGGCAGCGCCCCGGGCGACCCCTGGGGCCGCGCTCCGGGCGTCCGTCAGCCGCCGGAGCGGCGCAGGGCCTCCGACAGGCGCGCGGCCGAGTCGATGACCGCCTGGGCGTGCATCCGGCCCGGGTGGCGGGTCAGGCGCTCGATCGGTCCGGATACCGAGACGGCCGCGACCACGCGGTTGGACGGCCCGCGCACCGGCGCCGACACCGACGCCACGCCCGGCTCCCGCTCGCCGATCGACTGGGCCCAGCCCCGGCGGCGTACGCCGGACAGCGCCGTCGCCGTGAAGCGGGCGCCCTGGAGGCCCCGGTGCAGCCGCTCCGGCTCCTCCCAGGCCATCAGGATCTGGGCGGACGAGCCCGCCTTCATGGTGAGCGTCGAGCCCACCGGGACGGTGTCCCGCAGTCCGGACAGCCGCTCCGCCGCCGCGACGCAGATGCGCATGTCGCCCTGCCGGCGGTAGAGCTGCGCGCTCTCGCCGGTCACGTCGCGCAGGTGCGTGAGCACCGGTCCCGCCGTGGCCAGCAGCCGGTCCTCGCCCGCCGCGGCGGACAGTTCCGACAGCCGCGGACCGAGGATGAACCGGCCCTGCATGTCCCTCGCCACCATCCGGTGGTGTTCCAGTGCCACGGCGAGGCGATGTGCCGTGGGTCGTGCAAGCCCTGTCGCCGCGACCAGCCCGGCGAGGGTGGCCGGACCGGACTCCAGTGCGCTCAGTACCAGAGCTGCCTTGTCGAGAACGCCGACGCCGCTAGAGTTGTCCATGCGTCGATACTCGCGTCTCACTCTGTGAAACGCAAGTTCAATTTTCTCCCGAACTTGCGAATCTGTAGATGAGGCCGCACAACGGCTCAGCAGCCACCGCCCCGGACGGGGGTCTCGGCGGGGGCGATCCGATCTCTAGATGGGCCGGCGAAGACGCCGGTCGAAGGGAAAGCGATGGGTAGGACACTTGCGGAGAAGGTCTGGGACGACCATGTCGTCAGGCGCGCCGAGGGCGAGCCGGACCTCCTCTTCATCGATCTGCACCTGCTGCACGAGGTGACCAGCCCGCAGGCCTTCGACGGCCTCCGCAAGAGCGGCCGCCAGGTCCGGCGGCTCGACCTCACCATCGCCACCGAGGATCACAACACCCCGACGCTCGACATCGACAAGCCGATCGCGGACCCGGTCTCCCGGGTCCAGCTGGAGACGCTGCGGAAGAACTGCGCGGAGTTCGGTGTACGTCTGCACCCCCTCGGCGACGTCGAGCAGGGTGTCGTCCACGTGGTGGGACCGCAGCTGGGCCTGACCCAGCCCGGCACCACCGTGGTCTGCGGCGACAGCCACACCTCCACCCACGGCGCGTTCGGCGCGCTGGCCTTCGGCATCGGTACGTCGCAGGTGGAGCACGTGCTGGCGACCCAGACGCTGCCGATGGCCCCGCCGAAGACCATGGCCATCACGGTCGAGGGCGAACTGCCCGCCGACGTAACCGCCAAGGACCTGATCCTGGCGATCATCGCGAAGATCGGCACCGGCGGCGGCCAGGGCTATGTGCTCGAATACCGCGGTTCCGCCATCGAGAAGCTCTCGATGGAGGCCCGGATGACCATCTGCAACATGTCGATCGAGGCCGGGGCGCGGGCGGGCATGATCGCCCCCGACACGACGACGTTCGACTACCTCCAGGGCCGCGCGCACGCGCCGAAGGGCGAGGACTGGGACGCCGCCGTCGCCTACTGGAAGACGCTGCGCTCCGACGACGACGCCGTGTTCGACGCGGAGGTCGTCATCGACGCCGCCGGACTGGCGCCGTTCGTCACCTGGGGCACCAACCCGGGCCAGGGCGCGCCGCTGTCGGCCAACGTCCCCGACCCTGCTTCGTACGAGGACGCTTCGGAGCGCTTCGCGGCCGAAAAGGCGCTGGAGTACATGGGGTTGACCGCCGGCCAGCCGCTGCGCGAGATCAAGGTCGACACCGTCTTCGTAGGTTCGTGCACCAATGGACGCATCGAGGACCTGCGGGCCGCCGCCGCGCTGATGGACGGCCGCAAAGTCGCCGACGGTGTACGGATGCTGATCGTCCCCGGTTCCGTCCGGGTGGCCCTCCAGGCCATCGAGGAGGGCCTGGACAAGGTGTTCACCGCCGCCGGGGCCGAATGGCGGCACGCGGGCTGCTCGATGTGTCTGGGCATGAACCCGGACCAGCTGGCGCCCGGTGAGCGCTCCGCGTCCACCTCCAACCGCAACTTCGAGGGCAGGCAGGGCAAGGGCGGCCGTACCCACCTGGTGTCGCCGCAGGTCGCCGCCGCCACCGCGGTGCTGGGCCACCTGGCCGCGCCCGTGGACCTGTCCGACGTACCGACGCTCGTGGAGGCCTGATCACCATGGCCATGGAAGCTTTCACCGCACATACCGGCCGGGCCGTTCCGCTGCGCCGCAGCAACGTCGACACCGACCAGATCATCCCCGCCCACTGGCTGAAGAAGGTCACCCGCGACGGCTTCGAGGACGGGCTCTTCGAGGCGTGGCGCAAGGACCCCGAGTTCGTGCTCAACCGTCCGGAGCGCGAGGGCGCGACGGTCCTGGTCGCGGGCCCGGACTTCGGTACCGGCTCCTCCCGTGAGCACGCCGTGTGGGCGCTGCAGAACTACGGCTTCAAGGCCGTCATCTCCTCGCGGTTCGCGGACATCTTCCGCGGCAACTCGCTCAAGAACGGCCTGCTGACCGTCGTACTGGACCAGAAGACCGTGGACGCGCTCTGGGATGTGGTCGAGGCCGACCCCACGGCGGAGATCACCGTGGACCTCGAGGACCGTCAAGTCCGCGCCGGAAGCATTACGGCTGATTTTGAGCTTGACGAGAACGCCCGCTGGCGGCTGCTGAACGGTCTGGACGACATCAGCATCACCCTCCAGAACGAGCCGTCCATCGCCGCCTACGAGGCTTCGAGGCCGTCCCACAAGCCCAGTACCGTGCGGCTCTGACGCACTTCCATCACTCCGTTGCCCCCTGCCGTCCGCGGCGGGGGGCACCGTCGTGTTTGGGCATCAACTGCCGTGGTACGCGAGGGACATGACGATCGCACCGCAGGTGTCCAGGGCTCCTTTTGGCCGTCCGGACGCCGCTAGTTGCCCCCGCCGGAGGCGACAACTCGCCCCAGATGGCACAATCGGTGCATGGAACGCGACAGCCAACTCGAGCTCTATGCGGCGGTCGCGGCCCGGTTGAAAGAAGCACACACAAGGGTGCGCACACTGCAAGTCCCGGAGGGCGTACGGATGGCGCTGAGCCGGAAGCTGCTGGTCATCACGGCCGCGGCGAAACACGATCTCGCCGATGCGGCAAGGCGCCTGGACAGGTTGACGAAGGACCTCGACGAGGGCCGATTCCCCGAAGGCGAGTGAGACCTGTGGAACTCCCGCCGGTCTACTTCGTTGCGGCACTAGGGTGATTAGCCCGTTTCGTGTTTGATTTGCGGTATATATCTGCCTAACGTGCGAAAAAGCTTGAACGCATTCGTTCTGGCAATGTCTCCGAAGGGGAAGACGTGAACAAGGCGCAGCTCGTAGAAGCGATTGCAGACAAGGTCGGCGGCCGTCAGCAGGCCGCGGACGCCGTCGACGCGGTACTCGACGCGATCGTCCGCGCAGTGGTCGGCGGCGACCGTGTGTCGGTCACCGGCTTCGGATCGTTCGAGAAGGTCGACCGTCCGGCCCGTTACGCCCGCAACCCGCAGACGGGCGAGCGGGTGCGGGTCAAGAAGACCTCCGTTCCGCGCTTCCGTGCCGGTCAGGGCTTCAAGGACCTGGTCAGCGGCTCGAAGAAGCTCCCCAAGGGTGGCGAGGTCGCCGTCAAGAAGGCGCCCAAGGGCAGCCTCTCGGGACCGGCCCCCACCATTGCCAAGTCGGCCGCCAAGAAGGCCGCCACCAAGCGGGCCGCCGCCAAGAAGACGACCCCGGCGAAGAAGACGGCCCCCGCCAAGAAGACCACCGCCGCCGCGAAGAAGGCGACCCCGGCGAAGAAGACCACGGGCGCCGCCAAGAAGACCACCGCGACCGCCAAGAAGACCTCGGCGACGGCGAAGAAGACGGCCGGCGCCAAGAAGGCCACGCCCGCCGCCAAGAAGACCACCGCCAAGAAGACCGCGCCGGCCAAGAAGGCCACGGCGAAGAAGGCCCCCGCCAAGAAGGTCACGGCCCGCAAGACCACCGCGAAGAAGACCGCCGCCGGGAAGTAGGAGCGGCACCAAGGACTCACGCGCCGGGCCGGGCTCCCTCCGGGGAGCCCGGCCCGCGGTGTGCCCGGGGACGTGCGGCGGGGACCCGTGAGGCGGAGCCGGGGCGCGGCCCCGCACGAGGCCCCGCCCGCCACTCGGAAGGACCAGTGCGTCAGCGGCGTCAGAAGGTCTGCAGCGTCACCAGGGTGATGCGCAGGTCCGCGCCCTCGCCCTCACCCTCGATGCGCACCCGCTGCCCGGGCCGCAGCAGCCGCAGACCTCCCGCGTCGAACGCCGTGGCGTCGAAGTCCACCGGGGTGCCATCGTCGAGCAGCACACTGCCGCTGCGGGTCTCGGAGTCGTACGTGTACGCGGTCGCCTGCATGACCGCAGCGTATCTGCCGGTGACCGCCGTGCTCAGCCGGGCCGTACGCGGGCCCACGCCGAGCGTCAGAGCCGCCCGCAGATCGTCGCCGGTGTCCACGTCCCGGCGTACGGAATCCACTCCGGCAAGAGGTATTTCCCGGGCGCCCGCGGCCGAATGCCGGGCGCGCGAAGGGCCGCCGAAGAACGGCGCCAATTCCACCCCCGGCGCCGCGGAAAGCAGCGTCGTACCGATTCCGGTGGCATCGGCCAGAAATGCGCGCGGAAATTCGGCCGCGTAATCGAGCACCTGCCGCAATTCCGTCGGCCGCAGTGCGGGCAGATCCGCATTCAGCGCCGCGACGGCCGCGCCGGGCCGCAGCGCGCGCACCGTACGGGCGCCGTGCGCCAGGGCGGCGTTGAGGCCGGCGGCCGGGGTGTCCGAGGCGATGCGCGCCCCCAGGGCGGCGAGCGCGGCGCCCGCCGGGCCGTCGTCCGTGACGACCACCACATCCCGTACGGCCGCACAGGCCAGCGCGGCGGCGACGGTGTCCTCGGCGAAGGCCAGAGCGAGCCTGCGGCGCAACGCGTCGCCCGCCGACGGAGCGAGCCTGCTCTTGGCCAGCAACAGGGGCTTCAGAGGGACGACCAGGGACCAGGGAGCGGTCCGGAGCGTGTTCAGTGGCCAGCCCTCCGTCCAGTGCGCGTCGGGCCCCATTGTGGCCTGCCGGTACGGCGGGCAGGGGCTCCGGGGGCTCTGCCGGGGCGTACGGTGTTCTCGACAGACAGGGGACCTGGCGCGACACTTGTGCGGCTGACCAGGCACATGTGTACAAGCAGCCCGGTCCTAGAGGAAGGTGTCCGAGTGTCCCGCCGTAGAATCGGCTTCTGGTACCGCCTGGCAGCGGTCATCGCTAAACCGCCGCTGGTGGTTCTGTTCAAGCGGGACTGGCGCGGAATGGAGCACATTCCGGCCGAGGGCGGATTCATCACCGCGGTCAATCACAACTCGTATCTGGACCCGCTCTCCTACGGGCACTTCCAGTACAACACGGGCCGCGTTCCGCGCCTGCTGGCCAAGGCGGGCCTCTTCAAGACGCCGTTCGTGGGGATGATGCTGCGCGGTACGGGCCAGATCCCGGTCTACCGCGAGACCACCAACGCCCTCGACGCCTTCCGCGCGGCGGTCGGCGCCATCGAGCGCGGCGAATGCGTCGCCTTCTACCCCGAGGGCACGCTCACCCGCGACCCCGACATGTGGCCGATGGCCGGCAAGACCGGAGCGGCGCGGGTGGCCCTGATGACGAAGGCCCCCGTGATCCCGGTGGCCCAGTGGGGCGCCAACTTGGCGATGCCGCCGTACGCCAAGGAGAACAAGCTTCAGCTTTTCCCGCGCAAGACGCTTCAGGTGCAGGCGGGTCCGCCGGTCGACCTGGACCGGTTCTACGACAAGGAACCGACGCCCGAAGTGCTGCGCGAGGCGACCGAGGCCATCATGGCCGCCATCACGGAGCAGCTCGCCGACCTGCGCGGCGAGCCCGCGCCCGCCCAGCCGTACGACCACCGCATGGCCCGCGCGCAGCAGCGGCGCAAGGCCGAGGGAGAGAACGCGAAGTGACACGCCAGCCGGTCAAGGCGGCCGTATTCGGAACAGGCTCCTGGGGCACCGCCTTCGGCATGGTGCTCGCCGACGCGGGCTGCGACGTGACCCTCTGGGGCCGCCGCGCCGAAGTCGCCGACGCCATCAACAACGGCCGTACGAACCCCGACTATCTCCCGGGCGTCGAACTGCCCGCCCGGCTGCGCGCCACCACCGACCCCGCCGAGGCCGCCGAGGGCGCCGACTTCACGGTGCTCGCCGTTCCCTCGCAGACGCTGCGCGGCAACCTCGCGGCGTGGACCCCGCTGCTGCCCGCCGACACCGTCCTCGTCTCCCTCATGAAGGGCGTCGAACTCGGCACCGCCAAGCGGATGAGCGAGGTCATCGAGGAGGTCGCGAAGGCGCCCGCCGAGCGGGTCGCCGTCGTCACGGGGCCCAACCTCGCCAAGGAGATCGCGGCCCGGATGCCCGCCGCCGCCGTCGTGGCGTGCAGCGACGAGTCGGTGGCCACCCGGCTCCAGTCCGTCTGCCACACCCCGTACTTCCGCCCGTACACCAACACCGACGTCATCGGCTGCGAGCTGGGCGGCGCCGTCAAGAACGTCATCGGCCTCGCCGTCGGCATCGCGGACGGCATGGGCCTGGGCGACAACGCCAAGGGCTCCCTCATCACCCGCGGCCTCGCCGAAACGACCCGCCTGGGCCTGGCGATGGGCGCCGACCCGCTCACCTTCTCGGGACTCGCCGGGCTGGGCGACCTGGTCGCCACCTGCTCGTCGCCGCTCTCGCGCAACCACACCTTCGGCACCAACCTGGGCCGCGGGATGACGCTCGAAGAGACCATCGCGGTCACCCGGCAGACCGCCGAGGGCGTCAAATCCTGCGAGTCGGTGGCCGATCTGGCCCGCCGCCACGGGGTCGACATGCCGATCACGGACACGGTCGTCGACATCGTCCACAACGGGAAGCCGCCGATCGTCGCCCTGAAGGAACTGATGGCGCGCAGCGCCAAGCCCGAGCGCCGCTGACCGCCCGCGCACGCACCTCTCGCGCCGCTCAGCGGGCTTCGAGGTGCCGCCGTGGCGTCCGGCCACCGGTCCTGGGGAGGCGGGCAGCGCGCCGCGCCCGCGCCCGCACTCCCCGGCACCGGATGTGCACGGTACCCTCAACGCGATATGAGCAGCGAGAACCTCCCCCAGAGCCCCGCGCAGGAGCCCCGCAAGCCGCGCGTGGCCGTCGTCTTCGGCGGCCGCAGCTCCGAGCACTCCATCTCGGTCGTCACGGCCGGCGCCGTACTGCGGGCCATCGACCGCGAGAAGTACGACGTCCTGCCCATCGGCATCACGACGGACGGCCGCTGGGCGCTGACCGCCGACGAGCCCGACCGGATGGCCATCGCCGACCGGACGCTGCCGAGCGTCGAGAGCCTCGCCGAGTCGACGGACGGCGGCGTGGTCCTCTCGGTCGACCCGGGCAACCGTGAAGTCGTCCTCAGCGAGCCGGGCTCGGTGCCCAAGGCGCTGGGCGAGGTCGACGTCGTCTTCCCGATGCTGCACGGCCCGTACGGCGAGGACGGCACCCTCCAGGGCCTCCTGGAGCTGTCCGGTGTCCCGTACGTCGGCTCCGGTGTGCTCTCCTCGGCCGTCGGCCAGGACAAGGAGTACATGAAGCGGGTGTTCGTCTCCTTCGGGCTGCCGGTCGGCCCGTACGAGGTCATCCGCCCCCGGGAGTGGGAGAACGACCCCTCCGCCGCCCGCAAGAAGATCGTCGGCTTCGCCGGCGAGCACGGCTGGCCGCTGTTCGTGAAGCCCGCCCGCGGCGGCTCCTCCATGGGCATCACCAAGGTCGACGACCTCTCCGGCCTCGACGAGGCGATCGAGGAGGCCCGGCGCCACGACCCGAAGATCCTCGTCGAGTCGCTGCTGCGCGGCCGCGAGATCGAGTGCGGCGTGCTGGAGTTCGAGGACGGGCCGCGCGCGAGCGTCCCCGCCGAGATCCCGCCGGTCACGTCGCACGACTTCTACGACTTCGAGGCGAAGTACATCGACTCCGCGGCCGGGCTGGTGCCCGCGCCGCTGACCGAGGAGCAGACCGCCGAGGTGCGGCGGCTCGCGGTCGACGCGTTCGACGCGGCGTCCTGCGAGGGCCTGGTGCGCGCGGACTTCTTCCTGCTCGACAGCGGGGAGTTCGTGATCAACGAGATCAACACCATGCCGGGCTTCACGCCGATCTCCATGTACCCGCGGATGTGGCAGGAGACCGGGGTGTCCTACCCCGAGCTCGTCGACCGGCTGATCCAGGCCGCGCTGCGCCGCCCGACCGGCCTGCGCTAGCGGCGCCGGGCCGGCCGGCCGGGACTACAGGCTGTCCGGCACCGTCTTCTTCACCGGCCCCGCGAAGGCCGCCAACGGCGTCACGTCGTGGGCGTACTTCGCGGGGAGGGTCACCTCGACGTAGGCCTCGCGGTAGGTCGTGGTGAACCGCGGACCGCCGTCCTCCTGCCGCTCCAGCATCCAGTTGACGCCGTCCGCCTCCACGCCCTTCGACGCGGCGTCGCTCATCTTCTCGGGTCGCGGGACGCCGCAGCGCAGTACGATCGCCGGATCTCCCCATACGGCGGTGAGGTCCGACTCCGGTTCGGCGGTGCGCCGCCGCTGCCCGTCGACCGTCTCCGGCAGCTCACCGTGCAGCGCCCGGCACACCTCGGCCTCTTCCGGGGACGGGGTGGGAACCGGGACCGCTACGGCGTCGTCCGTGAGGGAGCAGCCGGCGACGGCGAGGAGCAGGGCGGCGCACGAGAGCGCCGGCACCGGCGCGTACGACAGAAGCCGGCGGGAAGTGGAAGTCACCGGCCAAGAGTAGACGGGGGCTAGATGTGCACGACCGGGCAGGTCAGAGTGCGGGTGATGCCGTCCACCTGCTGGACCTTGGCGACCACCAGCCGGCCGAGATCGTCGACGGTGTCGGCCTGCGCGCGCACGATCACGTCATAGGGTCCGGTCACGTCCTCGGCCTGGATCACTCCCGGAATCTTGCCGATGGTCTCGGCGACGGACGACGCCTTGCCCACCTCGGTCTGAATGAGGATGTACGCCTGTACCACGGAACCTCCAGGGCGGCCACGAGGATCATGTGGGAGATAAAGAGACGCCACCGTATCGCGTCGTCGCGGGCAGCGGGGAGACCTGCGCGGCCAGCGGCGCACGGAGCGTGGCGTACGGAGACCAGAAGTTGACGTATGTGTTGACGGTACCTACAGCAGTGATGGCTCGCGACCGCAAGCGCACTGGGGCAGAAGGGGCACATCCATGAAGGGCACTGTGGGCGAACTGGGGGAGTTCGGCCTCATCCGAGAGCTCACCTCCCGGCTCACCTCCACCCCGGCGGTTCGGCTGGGGCCCGGCGACGACGCCGCCGTCGTGGCCGCACCCGACCGGCGGGTCGTGGCGAGTACGGACATCCTGCTCGAGGGACGTCACTTCCGGCGCGACTGGTCGACGGCGTACGACGTGGGCCGCAAGGCCGCCGCGCAGAACCTGGCCGACATCGCCGCCATGGGGGCCGTGCCGACCGCGCTGCTCCTCGGCCTCGTCGTCCCCGCCGAACTCCCCGTGAGCTGGCCGACGGAGCTGATGGACGGCATCAGGGACGAGTGCGCGGTCGCGGGCGCCGCCGTCGTCGGCGGTGACGTCGTACGCGGCGAGACCATCACGGTGGCGATCACCGCCCTCGGCGACCTGCGCAACCACGAACCGGTGACGCGCTCGGGCGCCCGGCCCGGCGACGTCGTCGCCGTCACCGGCTGGCTGGGCTGGTCCGCGGCGGGCCTCGCCGTCCTCTCGCGCGGCTTCCGCTCGCCGCGCGCCTTCGTCGAGGCGCACCGGCGCCCCGAACCGCCGTACCACGCGGGCCCCGCGGCCGCCGGACTCGGCGCCACCGCCATGACGGACGTCAGCGACGGGCTGGTCGCCGACCTCGGGCACATCGCGGAGGCCAGCAAGGTGCGCATCGACCTGCGGTCCGGGCTCATCGACATCCCCACCCAGATGTCCGACATCGGTCAGGCGGTCGGCGTGGACCCCCTGCAGTGGGTACTGACCGGGGGAGAGGACCACGCGATCGTGGCGACCTTCCCGCCGGACACCAAGCTGCCCGCCCGCTGGAAGATCATCGGCGAGGTCCTCAACCCGTCGGCGCTGCCGCAGGTGACGGTCGACGGGGCGCCCTGGACGAGCAAGGGCGGCTGGGACCACTTCGGCGACATCGAGACCGGACCGTAGGCCCGGCCCGGGCCCGGGGCGTACTAGATTCGCCCGTATGCGAATACTTCCCTGCGTCCTCACCGTCGCCGGATCCGACTCCGGCGGCGGTGCCGGCATCCAGGCCGACCTCAAGACGATGCTGGCGCTCGGCGTGCACGGCATGAGCGTGCTGACCGCGGTGACGGCGCAGAACTCCCTGGGCGTGCAAGGCGCCTGGGACCTGCCGGTGGAGGCCGTACGGGCCCAGTACCGCAGCGTCGTCGACGACATCGGCGTACAGGCCGTCAAGACCGGGATGCTCTCGTCCGCCGAACTCGTCGAGACGGTCGCCGAACTGCTCGCCGGCACCGACGCCCCGGTGGTCGTCGACCCCGTGGGCGTCTCCAAGCACGGCGACCCGCTGCTCGCCACGTCCGCCCTGGAATCCGTACGGACGAAACTCCTGCCCACGGCGACCGTCGCCACCCCCAACCTCGACGAGGTGGCCCAGCTCACCGGCGTACGCGTGGAGTCCGAGGCCGGACTGCGGCGGGCGGCCGGCGCGCTCCTCGAATTCGGTCCGCGCTGGGTCCTCGTCAAGGGCGGCCACCTGCCGGGCGACGCGGTCGACCTGCTCACGGACGGCACCGAGGAGCACTGGCTCCGCGCCCCCCGTCACGACAACCGGCACACCCACGGCACCGGCTGCACCCTGGCCTCCGCGATCGCCTCGGGACTCGCCAAGGGCCTCGACGTACCGCAGGCCGTGTCCGCCGCCAAGGAGTACGTGACCGAGGCGATCGCCGCCGGGTTCGCGCTCGGCGCCGGGATCGGGCCGGTCGACCACGGCTGGCGGCTCAGGAACAGCCCTGCGTCCTGAAGGCGGCCGCCCCGCCGGGGGCGTAGGGGAACAAAAAAGAACCGGTCCACCACGAGGGTGGACCGGTTCTCAAGCAACCAGCTAGGTGGCCGCGCTTGGCATACGTCAGCGCGAGACCTTGCCGGCCTTGATGCACGAGGTGCAGACGTTGAGCCGCTTCGGCGTCCGACCGACCACTGCACGCACGCGCTGGATGTTGGGATTCCAGCGACGGGACGTACGGCGGTGCGAGTGCGAAATGTTGTTGCCGAAGCCCGGCCCCTTGCCGCAGACGTCGCAGTTGGCAGCCACGGGTCACTCCAAAGACTTCAGATGCACTTACAGTGGATCCCGGCATGCCGGGATCGAAGAATCGAGTGGCGTAGCCGGGGGAATGTCCCGATTCTCATCGGGCAACCGGAGCAGCATACATCGCCTGCTCCCGTAGAACGAAACTACCACGACCGCCGGGCGCCCCGTCCCCGTCCCCCTCCGCTCCGCCCCCGCCACCGGGCCCGGCCGTCGCGCGACTACCCTGCGGTGCAACCCGCTCTCAAGGAGGACGCCAGGTGCCGCAATCCCTCGACGCCGTCGCGGTACGCACCTGGTGCTCGCTGGCCCTGGAGGCCCTGGGCAGAGCCCGCGAGGAGATCGACGCGATCAACGTCTATCCGGTCGCGGACGGGGACACCGGCACCAATCTCTACCTGACCGTCGAGTCCGCCGCCCAGGCCGTCGAGGCGGTGTTCACCGCCCACGAGACCGTCACCCGGGCGGGATCCGGGCAGGCGTCGGCCCCTGCCCTCGCCGACGCGGTACGGGCCATGGCGCACGGCGCGCTCATCGGCGCCCGGGGCAACTCGGGCACCATCCTGGCCCAGCTGCTGCGCGGCATGGCGCAGGTGCTCTCCGGCCGGGCGGCCGACGCCGAGGCGCTGCGCCGGGCGCTGCGCAGGGCCGCCGAATCGGCGTACCAGGCGGTCGCGCACCCCGTCGAGGGCACCGTCCTCACGGTGGCCACGGCCGCCGCCGAGGCCGCCGAGCGGACGGGCGGCGACGCCACCGAAGTGGTGCGCGCGGCGTACGAGGGGGCGCGCACCGCACTGGACGCGACCCCCCGGCAGCTGGCGGTGCTCGGCCGCGCGGGCGTGGTCGACGCGGGCGGCCGGGGCCTGGTGGCCGTGCTCGGCGCGCTGGTCGAAACCGTCTCGGGCGAGGCCGTCGCCGTACACGCGCCAAAGGCGCCGGCGCCGCTGCCCGAGGACGACGACTGCCCGGCCGACGCCCCGCAGGAGGGCGGCCCCGCCTTCGAGGTGATCTACCTGCTGGAGGCGGACGACGCGGCGGTGGCCCGGCTGCGCACCCGGCTCGACGGGCTCGGGGACTCGCTGGTCGTCGTCGGCGGCGACGGCCTGTGGAACGTCCATGTGCACGTGGACGACGCCGGCGCCGCCGTGGAGGCCGGCGTCGAGGCGGGCCGCCCGTACCGCATCCGCATCACCCACTTCGCCGCCGACCGGGTCGCCCCGCCCCGGGAGCGGGCCCAGCGGGCGGTCGTCGCCGTCGTACCGGGCGAGGGGCTCGCCGGGCTGTGCGCGGAGGCCGGCGCGACGACGGTGCTCGCGCGCCCCGGGGAGCCGCCCGCGAGCGGAGAGCTGGCGGAGGCGATCCGGCGCGCCCACGCGCGCGAGGTCGTCCTGCTGCCGAACGACGCGGACCTGCGGCACACGGCGGCCGCGGCGGCCGAGCAGGTGCGGACCGAAGGGGTACGGGTCGCCCTCATCCCGACCCGCGCGGCGGTCCAGGGCATCGCGGCCCTCGCCGTCCACGAACCCGAACGGCGCTTCGACGAGGACGTCGTGGCGATGACCTCGGCGGCCGGCGCCACCCGCTACGGCGAACTGGCCGTCGCCGAACGGCAGTCGTGGACGACGGCCGGCATCTGCCAGGCGGGCGACGTGCTCGGCCTGATCGACGGCGACGTCGCCGTGATCGGCTCCGACCTGACCGCGGCGGCCCGCACCGTCCTGGACCGGATGCTGGCGGCGGGCGGCGAGATGGTCACGCTGGTCCTCGGCGAGGACGCGCCGGCGGACCTCGCCGCGTACCTGGAGGGGTATGTACGCGAGTCCCACCTGGCGGTGGACACGGTGACATACGACGGCGGCCGCCAGTCGTCCCCCCTGCTGATCGGCGTCGAGTAGCGCCTCCCGCCGCCCCGGCGGGGCGCCTCCCGCGAGGGAACGTGGCCCGTTGTCAGTGGTGTGGTGTGCAATGGTCCCGTGCCCGCGCTCGACGAACCACTCAAGAAGACGCTCGGCGGCACCACCGCGAAGGTGATGGCCGAGCACCTCGACCTGCACACGGTCGGTGACCTGCTGCACCACTACCCCCGGCGGTACGCCGAGCGCGGCGAGCTGACCCAGCTCGCCGACCTCCCGCTCGACGAGCACGCCACCGTCGTGGCGCAGGTCGCCGACGCCCGGGTGCTGCGCTTCAACAACGGCAAGGGCCAGCGCCTTGAAGTGACCCTCACCGACGGCAGCGGACGGCTCCAGCTGGTCTTCTTCGGCAAGTCGATCTACCACCACCAGAAAGAACTGCTGCCCGGCCGCCGCGGCATGTTCTCCGGCAAGGTCGGCATGTTCCGCACCGTCCGCCAGCTCTCCCACCCGGCGTACGAGATGCTCGGCGCGGACAGCGGCGCGGACGCCGTCGAGGCCTGGGCGAACCAGCTGATCCCGCTCTACCCCGCCTGCGCCCAGATGGAGAGCTGGAAGATCGCCAAGACGGTCGACGTGGTGCTGGCCTCCATGGAGGCCACCGGCTGGCAGGAGATCACCGACCCCCTGCCGCCCGCCCTGCGCGAGGGCCGGGGCCTCACCGACCTGCCCGACGCGTTCCGCAAGGTGCACCGGCCGCGCACCAAGGCCGACATCGCCGAGGCGCGCGACCGGCTCAAGTGGGACGAGGCGTTCGTTCTCCAAGTCGCGCTGGCCCGGCGCCGGTTCGCCGACAGCCAGCTGCCGGCCGTCGCCCGCAGGCCCGTCCCCGGCGGTCTGCTCGACGCCTTCGACGCCAAGCTGCCCTTCACGCTCACCGACGGGCAGCAGCGCGTCTCCAAGGAGATCTTCGACGACCTGGCCACCGAGCACCCCATGCACCGGCTGCTCCAGGGCGAGGTCGGATCGGGAAAGACGATGGTCGCGCTGCGCGCGATGCTCGCCGTCGTCGACGCGGGCGGGCAGGCGGCGATGCTCGCGCCCACCGAGGTGCTCGCCCAGCAGCACCACCGGTCGATCACCGAGATGATGGGCGAGCTGGCCGAGGGGGGCCTGCTCGGCGGCGCCGAGCAGGGCACCAAGGTCGTCCTGCTCACCGGCTCCATGGGCATGCCCGCCCGCCGCCAGGCCCTGCTGGACCTGGTCACCGGCGAGGCCGGCGTCGTCATCGGGACGCACGCGCTGATCGAGGACAAGGTGCGGTTCCACGACCTCGGCCTGGTCGTCGTGGACGAACAGCACCGCTTCGGCGTCGAGCAGCGCGACGCCCTGCGGTCCAAGGGCAAGCAGCCCCCGCACCTGCTCGTCATGACGGCCACGCCCATCCCGCGCACGGTCGCGATGACCGTCTTCGGCGATCTGGAGACCTCCGTCCTGGACCAGCTCCCGGCCGGCCGCTCGCCCATCGCCACCCACGTCGTCCCGGCCAAGGACAAGCCGCACTTCCTCGCCCGCGCGTGGGAGCGCGTGCGCGAGGAAGTGGAGAACGGGCACCAGGCGTACGTCGTCTGCCCCCGCATCGGCGACGGCGAGGACGACCCCAAGGCGGCCAAGGGCGGCAGGAAGAAGGCCGCGTCCGCCGAGGAGGACCCGGAGAAGCGGCCGCCGCTCGCCGTGGTGGAGATCGCCGAGCAGATCGCCGCCGGCCCCCTCCAGGGCCTGCGCGTCGAAGTGCTGCACGGCCGGATGCAGCCCGACGACAAGGACGACGTCATGCGCCGCTTCTCCGCGGGCGACGTGGACGTCCTGGTCGCCACCACCGTCATCGAGGTCGGCGTGAACGTCCCCAACGCCACCGCCATGGTGATCATGGACGCCGACCGGTTCGGCGTCTCGCAGCTGCACCAGCTGCGCGGCCGGGTCGGCCGGGGCTCGGCCCCCGGGCTGTGCCTGCTGGTCAGCGAGATGCACGAGGCGAGCCCGGCCCGCGCGAGGCTGGCCGCCGTGGCCGCCACGCTCGACGGCTTCGAGCTCTCCCGCATCGACCTCGAACAGCGTCGCGAGGGCGATGTGCTCGGCCAGGCCCAGTCCGGAGTCCGCTCGTCCCTGCGGGTGCTCGCCGTCATCGACGACGAGGAGGTCATCGTGGCGGCCCGCGAGGAGGCCACCGCCGTGGTCGCCGCCGACCCGGAGCTCGAACGGCTCCCGGAGCTGCGCACCGCCCTCGACGCCCTGCTGGACAAGGAGCGGGAGCAGTACCTCGACAAGGGCTGACAATGGGGGAGCGGAATCCGTTCCGCTCGCCCGCACCTACGACCCTAGGACCCGACACCCATGACCCGCGTGATCGCCGGCACGGCCGGCGGACGCCGCCTGGCCGTCCCGCCGGGCAACGGCACCCGCCCCACATCCGACCGCGCGCGTGAGGGCCTGTTCTCCACCTGGCAGTCGCTGCTCGGCACCCTGGAGGGCATCAGGATCGCCGACCTGTACGCGGGTTCGGGCGCCGTGGGCCTGGAGGCGCTGTCGCGCGGCGCCGCGCACGCCCTGCTGGTCGAGGCCGACGGCCGGGCCGCCCGCACGGTCCGGGACAACGTCCGCACCCTGGGCCTGCCCGGCGCCGAGGTCCGGGCGGGCAAAGCGGAGCAGATCGTGACAGGCCCGGCGCCCGAGACGCCGTACGACGTGGTGTTCCTCGACCCTCCGTACGCCGTCACGGACGACGATCTTCGGGAGATCCTCCTCACACTCCGCACCCAGGGCTGGCTCGCGGACGACGCCGTGGCCACCGTGGAGCGCAGCACAAGAGGTGGAGAGTTCAACTGGCCCACGGGATTCGAGCCATTGCGGGCCCGTCGCTACGGCGAGGGCACGCTTTGGTACGGTCGCGCCGCCTCTACGTGCGAAGACGCACGATGACCGGACCGGAGAGCGAGGGACTACAGATGCGCCGCGCAGTCTGTCCCGGGTCATTCGACCCGATCACCAATGGACATCTCGACATCATTGCCCGCGCCTCCAAGCTGTACGACGTCGTACACGTCGCGGTGATGATCAACCAGTCCAAGCAGGGGCTGTTCACGGTCGACGAGCGGATCGACCTGATCCGAGAGATCACCGCCGAGTTCGGCAACGTCGAGGTCGAGGCCTTCCACGGGCTCCTGGTCGACTTCTGCAAGCAGCGCGACATCCCGGCCATCGTGAAGGGCCTGCGCGCGGTCAGCGACTTCGACTACGAGCTCCAGATGGCCCAGATGAACAACGGCCTCTCGGGGGTCGAGACCCTGTTCGTCCCCACCAACCCCACCTACAGCTTCCTCTCCTCCAGCCTGGTCAAGGAGGTCGCGGCCTGGGGCGGCGACGTCTCCCACCTGGTCCCCCCGAGGGTGCTCGGCGCGCTCACCGAGCGCCTCACCAAGAAGTGACAATCTGACGGAACGTCACCAGGTGTCGGGCGGGGGCCGACTGCCCGTACAGTCGTCCCGTCCGTCTCCAGCCGGAAGAACAGGTGGCGAGCACACGGTGGACGTGCAGAAGAAGCTCGACGAGATCGTCGAAGCGGTGGGCAGCGCCCGGTCGATGCCCATGTCGGCCTCGTGCGTGGTCAACCGCGCCGATCTGCTCTCGATGCTCGAAGAGGTGCGCCAGGCACTGCCCGGCTCCCTGGCGCAGGCCCAGGAGCTGATCGGCGGCCACGAGCAGATCACCGAGCGGGCCCGCCAGGAGGCCGAGCGGATCATCGAGTCCGCGCACGCCGAACGCGGGTCGCTCATCTCCGACACCGAGGTCGCCCGCCGCTCCCAGGAGGAGGCCGACCGCATCCTCGCCGAGGCCCGCCGCGACGCGGAGGAGATCCGCGCCGAGGCCGACGAGTACGTCGACTCCAAGCTCGCGAACTTCGAGGTCGTCCTCACCAAGACCCTCGGCTCCGTCGACCGCGGCCGCGAGAAGCTGCTCGGCCGGGGCCCCGGCCTCGACGAGCAGGGGTACGCCGACGAGGAGGCCCCGGAGCGCAGCCACGACCCGGAGACCCTCAGGCAGCGCGCGGACGAGTACGTCGACACCAAGCTCGGCGCTTTCGAGGCCGTGCTCTCCAAGACCCTCGAAGCCGTCGGCCGCGGCCGGCAGAAGCTGCACGGCCGGGTGGCCTCGGACGAGCTCGGCGCGCACATGGTGGCCCAGGACGAGGCCGGAGCGCAGCACAGCAGCGACGCGGACTTCCTCGCCGACCTGGCCGAGCCGCAGGCCGCCGTGCCCGTGGCCGCCCCGCAGCAGGCGCCGCACATCCCCGCGCAGCAGCCGTACGACCCGTACGCCTACCAGCAGCCCGCGCAGCAGCAGGACCCCTACGCGTACCAGCAGCCCCAGGACCCGTACGCCGCCCAGCAGCCCGATCCGTACGGCTACCAGCAGGACCCCTACGCGTACCAGCAGCACCAGCAGCAGGGCTACGGCCAGGGTCAGGACTACGGCCACCCGCAGCAGGGGCACGTCCCCCAGCAGCAGGGCGCGCTCGACGAGACCAGCCTGTTCGACACCAGCATGATCGACCTCGATCAGCTGCGGGAGTACGAACAGGGGCGCTAGCCGCCGATTGGGCCCTGAGCGAAGCGTCAAGTATCCTGGCTCTTCGGTCGCGCGTATGCCCGCGATCACGGCTGCCCGCTTCGCGTTCCGCGACGGCGACACGGCGGCCCACCACAGCGAACCGAAAGCAGGAAGACCCCTGAACGCCCACCTCGACCACCGCAACCCCCTCGTGTTCGACACACACGAGCTGGGCCGGCGTCCCGGTGCGCTCCAGCGGCTGACCCGCTCGGTGGGCGCCCCCAAGGACCTCGGTCTCGACGGGGTCATCGGCGTGCCCGAGGGCGCGCCGGTGGATCTCAGGCTCCGCCTCGAATCCGTCATGGAAGGGGTGCTCGTCACAGGCACCGCCCGTGCGACGGCCGAGGGGGAGTGCGTAAGGTGTCTGGAGCCGCTGGAGCTGGACGTTGCAGCGGACTTCCAGGAGATGTTCTCGTACCCTGCCGCCGATGACCGGGGCCGCTCCAAAGCGGAACCGGCCGACGACGACGAGGACGACGAGGACAGGCTCTACCTCGAGGACGGTCTTTTCGACCTCGAGTCCGTGCTGCGCGATGCGGTGGTGCTCGCACTGCCGATGCAGCCGGTGTGCCGGGAGGACTGCCCCGGCCTGTGCCCGCAGTGCGGGATCAGGCTGGACGAGAATCCCGATCACAACCATGACGCCGTCGACATTCGATGGGCGGCACTGCAAGGACTCGCCGGGACCAACCAGGACGGCGAGAAGGACAACATTGGCGACGCCGCCGAGTCGGGCGTCGACGAGAAGCAGGAGAAGTAGCCGTGGCTGTTCCGAAGCGGAAGATGTCGCGCAGCAACACGCGCCACCGCCGGTCGCAGTGGAAGGCTGCGGTCCCCACCCTGGTTTCGTGTGAGCGTTGCCAGGAGCCGAAGCTCCAGCACATCGCGTGCCCGAGCTGCGGCACGTACAACAAGCGCCAGGTCCTCGAGGTCTGAGCGGCTGGTGAGAGGCACGATGTCTGACGCCAAGGCGGACAACGCCAAGAAGCCGGCGGAGAACACGGCCTCGTCCCACACGCTTCTGGAAGGGCGGCTCGGGTATCAGCTCGAGTCCGCCCTTCTGGTGCGCGCGCTGACCCATCGTTCGTACGCGTACGAGAACGGCGGCCTGCCCACCAACGAGCGTCTGGAGTTCCTCGGGGACTCCGTGCTCGGCCTGGTGGTCACGGACACGCTGTACCGGACCCACCCCGATCTGCCGGAAGGCCAGCTGGCCAAACTGCGGGCCGCGGTGGTCAATTCTCGTGCACTGGCGGAGGTGGGCCGCGGCCTCGAACTCGGCTCCTTCATCCGGCTCGGCCGGGGCGAAGAGGGCACGGGTGGCAGGGACAAGGCATCCATCCTCGCCGACACCCTCGAAGCGGTGATCGGCGCGGTCTATCTCGACCAGGGTCTCGGAGCCGCATCGGAACTGGTGCACCGGCTCTTCGATCCGCTGATCGAGAAGTCTTCGAGTCTCGGTGCGGGCCTGGACTGGAAGACCAGTCTCCAGGAGCTCACCGCGAGCGAGGGCCTCGGGGTTCCCGAGTACCTCGTGTCGGAGACCGGACCGGACCACGAGAAGACCTTCACCGCTGCTGCCCGCGTCGGTGGTGTCTCGTACGGCACCGGCACCGGCCGCAGCAAGAAGGAAGCGGAACAGCAGGCGGCGGAGTCCGCGTGGCGCGCGATTCGCGCGGACGCGGACGAGCGCGCGGCGGCGGCCTCGGCCACCGCCGAGGCGGCGCCCGTCCCGGCCACGGCCGAGGACGCGACGTCGTCGGCCGAGGCCAACGCCTGAGTGATGTGAGTACTGCTCTCTGTGCCCCCTGCCGGATTCCGGCAGGGGGCACAGAGGTATGCTGCTGCCGTGCCCGAGCTCCCCGAAGTCGAAGTCGTACGTCGCGGGTTGGAGCGCTGGGTCACCGGCCGGACCGTCGCCGAGGTGCAGGTCCTGCACCCCCGGGCCGTACGCCGCCACCTCGCCGGCGGTGAGGACTTCGCCGTACGCCTCCAGGGGCACCGCGTCGGCGCCGCGCGCCGCCGGGGCAAGTACCTGTGGCTGCCGCTGGAGGACACCGCCGCCTCCGTCCTCGGCCACCTCGGCATGAGCGGCCAGCTGCTCGTACAGCCCGAGACCGCCCCCGACGAGAAGCACCTGCGCATCCGCGTCCGCTTCGACGACGCCCTGGGCACGGAGCTGCGCTTCGTCGACCAGCGGACCTTCGGCGGGCTCTCGCTGCACGACAACGCCGCCGACGGGCTCCCCGACGTCATCGCGCACATCGCGCGCGACCCGCTGGACCCGCTCTTCGACGACGACGCGTTCTGCGCGGCGCTGCGCCTGCGCCGTACGACCGTCAAGCGCGCCCTGCTCGACCAGTCGCTGATCAGCGGCGTCGGCAACATCTACGCGGACGAGGCGCTGTGGCGCGCGCGGCTGCACTACGACCGCCCCACCGCGACCCTCACACGCCCCCGCGCGACCGAGCTCCTCGGTCACGCGCGGGACGTCATGAACGCCGCGCTCGCCGTCGGCGGCACCAGCTTCGACAGCCTCTACGTGAACGTGAACGGCGAGTCCGGGTACTTCGAGCGCTCGCTCGACGCCTACGGGCGCGAGGACGAGCCCTGCCGGCGCTGCGGCACGGCGATGCGGCGGCGGCCCTGGATGAACCGCTCCAGCTACTTCTGCCCGCGCTGCCAGCGCCCGCCGGCACCCCGCAGCCCTCGCTAGAGCGCGATGCGCGCCCCTCCGACCCGCCGCGCGTCTCGTCGTAACGCGCCTGCGCCGTCAGCGCCTGCGGCATGAGGCCCTCGATCAGCATGATGAGGTCGAGCAGCCGGCCCGCGACCTCCTGCCCCAGCGGCGTCAGCTCGTAGTCCACGCGCGGCGGGTTGGTCGGCTGCGCGTGCCGGCTGACGAGCCCGTCGCGCTCCAGCGCGTGCAGCGTCCCGGACAGCATCTTCTCGCTCACGCCGTCGACCCACCGGGCTTCTTCTCGGGCGCCGGCGCCCGGACCAACAACGACGAGGGCCCCGACGCCGTGCACAAGGCGGACATCGCCACCGCCGAGCACCTCGGACGCCGGATCGCGGAGACCACCACGGTGTTCGCGGCGGGACGGGCAGCCGTCGCGGTCTGAACCGGCGCCCCTCACGGCACCGCGTGAAAGCAAAGGCCCCCGTCCGTCCGGACGGGGGCCTGCGTGCTGAGGTGGGGCGGGGGTCAGAAGCCGAAGTTCTGGGTCCACCAGGGGCCGCCGGGAGCCATGTGCACGCCGACGCCGAGGGTCTTGAACTCGCAGTTCAGTATGTTCGCCCGGTGGCCTTCGCTGTTCATCCAGGCGTCCATCACCGCTTGCGCGTCGGCCTGGCCGCGGGCGATGTTCTCGCCGCCCAGCCCGTCGATGCCGGCCTTCTCGGCGCGGTCCCAGGGGGTCGCCCCGTCCGGGTCGGTGTGGTCGAAGAAGCCGCGGGCGGCCATGTCCTCGCTGAAGTCCTGCGCCAGCTCGCCGAGCGGCCGGTCGGCCCGTACCGGTGAGCAGCCGGCCGTCACGCGCTCCTTGTTGACCAGCGTCAGGACGGCCGCCTCGGCGGCGGTCTCGGTGCCGGAGCCGCCTGCGTCGCCGCCACCGGTCTCCGGGACCTTCACGGACGGGACCGGCACCACACGTTCGGGCTTCGCCGTCTTCGGTGGCGCGGCGGGCTTCTCGGTGCGCCGGTCCTCGGCCGTCTGCCGCTCGGACGGCTCGGCCGACGGCTTCGCGGAGGGCTTCTGCGCGGACTTCGACGGCTGGGACGGCTTGGGCGAGGGGGACTTCGACGGCGCGTGGGCGCGCCCGGTGTCCTCGACGGCCGGAGTGGTCGTCCGGTCCGTCGGCTGCGCCGAGCTGCCGCCCTGCGTCTCCAGCCCGGCCGTGCCCTCGGCGCTGACCCGGTCGCCCGAGCCGCCGCTGATGGAGAAGTTCTCCCCGCCGGGCAGCAGGCCGGAGGTGACGGCCACGGCACCCAGGGCCACGGCGGCGGAGACGCCGAGCAGTCCGGTGCGTACGGGCGCGGCCCGCTTCTTCCGGCGGCGCGAGTTCCCCTGGTACCGGCCTGCCGGTGCGTCCGCGTGGTCTGCTGCTACGGGTCCGGCGGCGGAGCGACGATGGCGTCCCATCTGCTGTGCCTTCCTCATGCTTGCTCGACGTGGTCCACGTCGATACGTCTCACCCGAATGGGTGAGGCTTTATTTCGTCGGGACTGTACGCCATGACGCGTGGGGGCGAAGTGCCTCGTGAGCAATTGGCCAGTTAGCGTTCGGGCATGAACGAAGAAGTGCGGCTCACCGCCTGGGTACGCGGCCGAGTACAGGGAGTGGGCTTCCGCTGGTTCACCAGGGCAAACGCTTTGGAGATCGGCGACCTCGCCGGCTTCGCCCTGAATCTTGACGACGGCCGGGTGCAGGTCGTGGCCGAGGGTCCGCGTGAGAATTGCCACCGTCTGCTGGACTGGCTGCGCTCCGCCGACACTCCCGGGCGGGTCGACGGCGTGACCGAGATCTGGGGCACGCCGCGCGGGGGTTATACGGGCTTCGCGATGCGTTGATCATTTCGCGGCGGGGGCGCCTCCGGCGCGTTCCGGGAATGCCCGTGGCAGGTGCCTGGGGCAGAAACGACCTGGTGGTTGCCAAGAAACGGTTGGCGTGGAAAGCTGCCGGAGTACGGATGATCCCTACGCCCCCCGGGCCCGCAGAAGAGGCGGCGCCGCTGCATTTCGCGGCCGCGCGCCCCCGGGCTGCACGCGATACGGGGCGTGATCGTGTTGACCGTCAAACTTTTTGGTGAGACTCTGGAAGCCCCGCGCACCTTAGCTGTTTGGCATTGAGAACAACAGAGATGACAAGCACCGCGGGTGCGATTCCCTCACGACCCACCACCGTTTCGGTCGGTCACTCAGTGTGGAGGACCATCCATCATGGCAAAGGCGCTTCTCGGTTACGTCGGCGGCTCCGACCCGCGACTCCTCGCCGAGATGCGACGGCTTCAGCAGCGCGTCCAGGATCTCGAGTCCGAGCTCAACCGGATTCAGTCCGAGAACGACGCGCTGAGCGCCGCCGCTCACCACCGCGGAGATTCGCTGCTCGACAGCATCGACATCGACGTACCCCAGGCGGAGCCTGCGCTCACCTGACACGGCTCGTAGGACATTCCGAGCCTGTCAGGCTGTCCGTATCAGCCGCTTGAGATTTGCTCAAGATCTATCAGCAAGACATTGCAAGGGACGCTTCGGCGTCCCTTCTTTCTTTCCGGGCCGTGCGTACACCTCTTCCCTTACCGTCTGATGTGCCCTGCACCTTCATGGGTGAAACCGGCGGTGAAAGGTAGAGTGCGGCGGTGCATCTCAAGGCCATGACTCTCCGCGGTTTCAAGTCATTCGCATCGGCCACGACACTCCGGTTCGAACCAGGCATCACCTGCGTCGTCGGCCCCAACGGATCGGGCAAGTCCAATGTCGTGGACGCCCTGTCCTGGGTGATGGGAGAGCAGGGAGCGAAGTCGCTGCGCGGCGGCAAGATGGAAGACGTGATCTTCGCCGGGACCACCGGGCGGCCGCCGCTCGGCCGGGCCGAGGTCTCCCTGACCATCGACAACTCCGACGGCGCGCTGCCCATCGAGTACGCCGAGGTCACCATCACGCGGATCATGTTCCGCAACGGCGGCAGCGAATACCAGATCAACGGCGACACGTGCCGGCTGCTCGACATCCAGGAATTGCTCTCGGACTCCGGCATAGGGCGAGAGATGCACGTCATCGTCGGGCAGGGCCAGCTCGACTCCGTACTGCACGCCGATCCGATGGGGCGCAGGGCGTTCATCGAGGAGGCCGCCGGCGTTCTCAAGCACCGCAAGCGCAAGGAGAAAGCGCTGCGGAAGCTCGACGCGATGCAGGCGAATCTCTCGCGCGTACAGGACCTGACCGGCGAACTGCGACGCCAGCTCAAGCCGCTCGGCCGGCAGGCGGCGGTCGCGCGGCGGGCCGCCGTCATCCAGGCCGACCTGCGGGACTCCCGGCTGCGGCTGCTCGCCGACGACCTGGTGAAGCTGCGCGAGGCACTGCGCGCGGAGATCGCCGACGAGGAGGCGCTCAAGGAGCGCAAGGACGCGGCTGATGCCCAGCTCAAGGCCGCGCTGGTGCGCGAGGCGGAGCTGGAGGACGTGGTACGCCGCCTCGCCCCTCGGCTCCAGGCGGCGCAGCAGACCTGGTACGAGCTGTCGCGGCTGGCCGAGCGGGTGCGCGGCACGGTCTCGCTGGCCGACGCCCGGGTGAAGAGCGCGACCGCGCCGCAGGAGGAGGAGCGCCGGGGGCGCGATCCCGAGGACATGGAACGCGAGGCCGCGCGGGTCCGCGAGCAGGAGGCGGAGCTCGAAGCGGCGCTGGAGGCGGCGCGGCGGGCGCTGGAGGACACGGCCGGCCACCGGGCCGAGCTCGAACGGGAGCTCGCGCAGGAGGAGCGCCGCCTCAAGGACGCGGCCCGCGCCATCGCCGACCGGCGCGAGGGCCTCGCCCGGCTCAGCGGCCAGGTCAACGCGGCGCGCAGCCGGGCCGGTTCGGCCCAGGCCGAGATCGACCGGCTGGCCGCCGCGCACCGGGGCGCCCAGGAGCGGGCCGCCGCCGCACAGGAGGAGTACGAGCAGCTCAAGGCCGAGGTGGAAGGGCTGGACGCGGGCGAATCGGACCTTGCTGAGCAGTACGAGGCTGCCAGGCGCGAGCTGGCCGAGGCCGAGGCCGGTCTCACCGCGGCCCGGGAGGCGGCGACCTCCACCGAGCGCCGCCGGGCGGCGACCTCCGCGCGGCACGACGCGCTGGCGCTGGGACTGCGCCGCAAGGACGGCACGGGCGCGCTGCTCGCCGCGCAGCCCGCGCTCGCCGGCCTGCTGGGCCCGGCGGCCGAGCTCCTGACGGTGACCCCCGGATTCGAGGTGCCGGTGGCGGCGGCGCTGGGCGCGGCGGCCGACGCGATCGCGGTGAAGGACCCGGCCACCGCCGCCGAGGCGATCCGACTCCTGCGCAAGCAGGACGCGGGCCGGGCGGTGCTGCTGCCGGGCGGCTTCGGGGGCGCTTCGGAGTCCGGGGGCGGCCCCGGAGCATCGCCGGCGGTGATCGACATGCCGGGTCAGGCGGCCGGTGCCGGTGCGGACACCGCCCGGCCGGGGACCGCGCACGGCGTGCCGGGGCAGGGTGCGGCGCCCGGTGTGCCCGGAGGAGCGAGCCACGGGCGAACCGGAAGCGGGAGCGGTGGGGCGGGGATGGCCCCCGAGGCGGGAGGCGTGGTCGTGGCACGGCGTACGGCCGGGTCGCCCGCGCCTGTGGCCGGGCTGGTGCGCGGCCCCGCCGAGCTGATGCCCGCCGTGCGGCGGCTCGTACGGGACATGGTCGTCGTCGGCACGCTGGAGGACGCCGAGGACCTGGTCGCCGCCCGGCCCGGCCTGACGGCGGTCACCGCCGAGGGCGATGTGCTGGGGGCGTACTTCGCGCACGGCGGTTCGGCGGGTGCGCCCAGCCTGCTGGAGGTGCAGGCCTCCGTCGACGAGGCCGCCGCCGAGCTGGAGGAGCTGGCCGTACGGTGCGAGGAGCTCGCGGCGGCGCAGCACGGGGCGGGGGAGCGGCGTGACGTGTGCGCCGCGCTCGTCGAGGATCTGGCGCAGCGCCGCCGCGCCGCCGACCGGGAGAAGTCCGGCGTCGCCCAGCAGCTCGGCCGGCTCGCCGGGCAGGCGCGCGGCGCCGCGGGCGAGGCCGAACGGTCGGCCGCTGCCGCCGCCCGTGCCCAGGAGGCGCTGGAGCGGGCCACCGAGGAGGCCGAGGAGCTGGCCGAACGCCTGCTGGTGGCCGAGGAGGCGCCCGTACAGGAGGAGCCGGACACCTCGGTACGGGACCGGCTCGCCGCCGACGGGGCCAACGCCCGCCAGACCGAGATGGAGGCCCGGCTCCAGGTCCGTACCCACGAGGAGCGGGTGAAGGGCCTCGCCGGGCGGGCCGACGCGCTCGACCGGGGGGCGCGCGCGGAGCGCGAGGCACGGGCGCGCGCCGAGCAGCGGCGCGCGCGGCTGCGCAACGAGGCGCGGGTGGCGTCCGCCGTGGCGTCCGGTGCGCGTCAGCTGCTCGCCCACGTCGAGGTCTCGCTCGTACGGGCCGACGAGGAGCGGGCCGCGGCCGAGGCGGACAAGGCGGACCGCGAGCGGGAACTGGCGGCCGAGCGCGGCCGGGGCCGTGAGCTGAAGGGCGAGCTGGACAAGCTGACCGACTCGGTCCATCGCGGTGAGGTGCTGGGCGCCGAGAAGCGGTTGCGCATCGAGCAGCTGGAGACCAGGGCGCTGGAGGAGCTGGGCGTCGAACCGGCGGGGCTCGTGGCGGAGTACGGCCCCCACCAGCCCGTGCCTCCGTCGCCGCCCGCCGACGGCGAGGAGGTGCCGGACGACCCGGAGGACCCCCGCAATCAGCCGCGGCCGTTCGTGCGCGCGGAGCAGGAGAAGCGGCTGCGGGCGGCCGAACGGGCGTACCAGCAGCTCGGGAAGGTGAATCCGCTGGCCCTTGAGGAGTTCGCGGCGCTGGAGGAGCGGCACAAGTTCCTCTCCGAGCAGCTTGAAGACCTGAAGAAGACGCGCGCCGACCTGATGCAGGTGATCAAGGAGGTCGACGAGCGCGTCGAGCAGGTCTTCAGCGAGGCGTTCCGGGACACGGCGAGGGAGTTCGAGGGGGTCTTCTCACGGCTCTTCCCGGGCGGTGAGGGGCGGCTGATCCTCACGGATCCCGACAACATGCTCACCACCGGGGTCGACGTCGAGGCCAGGCCGCCGGGCAAGAAGGTCAAGCGGCTGTCCCTGCTGTCCGGCGGTGAGCGCTCGCTGACCGCGGTGGCCATGCTGGTGTCGATCTTCAAGGCCAGGCCGAGCCCGTTCTACGTGATGGACGAGGTGGAGGCGGCGCTCGACGACACCAACCTCCAGCGGCTCATCCGGATCATGGAGGAGCT
This sequence comes from Streptomyces chryseus, assembly GCF_014650755.1. Lineage (GTDB taxonomy): Bacteria > Actinomycetota > Actinomycetes > Streptomycetales > Streptomycetaceae > Streptomyces > Streptomyces chryseus. The sequence continues at coordinate 203,049 of NZ_BMVO01000003.1, forward strand.
CCAGGAGAGCTCCCAGCTGATCGTGATCACGCACCAGAAGCGGACGATGGAGGTCGCCGACGCGCTGTACGGCGTCTCCATGCAGGGGGACGGCGTGTCCAAGGTCATCAGCCAGCGCCTCCGCTGAATCAGCTACGTACCTTCAAACCTTGAACGCGAGTCGACACCGAGGGTTCTTGAATCTCACGTTCTCCACCTCTTGACTTCGAAACCTGAAGGAATAGTCTCGGCAACGTCGTTTTTACCTTCAAGTGGTGCGCGGCGCGATGTTGTGCCCCACCTTGAAGTGCTTGCCCCCCACGCCCGGCGACGCGGCCAGGCACCAGGAGTTGATGTGACCAGCACAGCGCAACCACCCGCGTCCGGAGCCCGCGCGGCCCACCCGGACCACCTCGGCCACGTCATCTTCATCACGGCGGCAGCCGCGATGGGCGGCTTCCTCTTCGGTTACGACAGCTCCGTGATCAACGGCGCCGTCGAAGGCATTCGGGGCAAGTACGACGTCGGATCCGCGACCCTCGCCCAGGTCATCGCCATCGCGCTGATCGGCTGCGCCATCGGCGCCGCCACCGCGGGCCGCATCGCCGACCGCATCGGACGTATCCGCGTCATGCAGATCGCGGCCGCGCTGTTCACCATCAGCGCCGTCGGCTCCGCGCTCCCCTTCGCCCTGTGGGACCTCGCCTTCTGGCGGGTGCTCGGCGGTATCGCCATCGGCATGGCCTCGGTCATCGGCCCGGCCTACATCGCCGAGGTCGCCCCGCCGGCGTACCGCGGCCGCCTCGGGTCCTTCCAGCAGGCCGCGATCGTCATCGGCATCGCGGTCTCCCAGCTCGTCAACTGGGGCATCCTCAACCTCGCCGACGGCGACCAGCGCGGTGAACTGCTCGGCATCGAGGCCTGGCAGGTCATGCTCGGCGTCATGGTGGTCCCGGCCGTGCTGTACGGCCTGCTCTCCTTCGCCATCCCCGAGTCCCCGCGCTTCCTGATCTCGGTCGGCAAGGTCGACAAGGCCAAGGCGATCCTGGCCGACGTCGAGGGCAAGCACATCGACCTCGACCTGCGCGTCAACGAGATCGAGCTGGCGATGCGCAGCGAGCACAAGTCCACGTTCAAGGACCTGCTCGGCAGCCGCTTCGGCTTCCTGCCCATCGTCTGGGTCGGCATCGGCCTCTCGGTCTTCCAGCAGCTCGTCGGCATCAACGTCGCCTTCTACTACTCCGCGACCCTGTGGCAGTCGGTCGGCATCAACCCGAGCGACTCGTTCTTCTACTCGTTCACCACGTCGATCATCAACATCGTCGGCACCGTGATCGCCATGATCTTCGTCGACCGGATCGGCCGCAGGCCGCTCGCCCTCATCGGCTCCGCCGGCATGGCGCTCGCGCTGGCCTTCGAGGCCTGGGCCTTCTCCGCCGACCTGATCGACGGCAAGCTGCCGCACGCCCAGGGCGTCGTCGCGCTCATCGCGGCCCATGTGTTCGTGCTCTTCTTCGCCCTCTCGTGGGGTGTCGTCGTCTGGGTCTTCCTCGGCGAGATGTTCCCCAACCGGCTGCGCGCCGCCGCGCTCGGTGTCGCCGCCTCCGCGCAGTGGATCGCCAACTGGGCGATCACCGCGAGCTTCCCGAGCCTCTCCGAGTGGAACCTCTCGGGGACGTACATGATCTACACATTCTTCGCCGTGCTCTCGATCCCCTTCGTGCTCAAGTTCGTGAAGGAGACCAAGGGCAAGGCGTTGGAGGAGATGGGCTAAACCCCGCTGCCCCGCTCCTCGGACACGGCACTGCCCCGGCTCAGCTGTTGAGCCGGGGCAGTACGTTCTCGCAGAACAGCTGCAGGCTGCGCCAGCCCTCGTCGACCGGCATCCCGCCGCACAGCGGATGCAGTACGAGACTGTCCGCCGCCCGCGCCACGCACTCGTCCGGTGTCAGGACGCGGTAGACCCCCTCGCCGCGCAGCTCGTCGACCGTGGTCGCCCGCGAACGTACGGCCGACCGGATGTCCTTCGACTGCCAGGAGGCGTACGTCTGCGCCTCGTGCAGGAAGTGCTCGCCGTACTCGGCCCACGTCCGGTCCGGATCCTCCGCCACGTGCAGCAGCGCCGTCCCGGCCGCCGGCATCACGCAGTAGCCGTCGGTCCCGAACTCCGCCCGCTTCGCGTGGTAGTACGCCTCCAGCTCCGGCAGGTGCGCGCTCGGGAAGAACGGCAGCCCGAAACGCGCCGCACGCCGGGCCGCCGCCTGCGAGGAACCGCCCACCAGCAGCATCGGATGCGGCTGGGTGTACGGCCGCGGCGTGACGCGCACGGTCCGCCCCCGGTACGGGAACGGCTCGCCGGTCCACGCCAGGAGCAGCGTTTCGAGCACCTCGTCCTGGAGGCGGCCGCGCCGGCCCCAGTCGACGCCCAGCTGCTCGTACTCCTCCGGCCGGTACCCGATCCCCGCCACCGTGACCAGCCGCCCCCGGCCGATCAGGTCGAGTACGGCGATGTCCTCCGCCAGCCGCAACGGCTCGTACAGCGGACCGATGACCGCCGACACGGTGACCGCGACCCGCCGCGTCGCGCCCAGCACCGCGCCGGCGAAGACGAAGGGGGAGGGGAGCCAGCCGTTCGAGGTGCCGTGGTGCTCCTCGGTCTGCACGGTGTCGATGCCGCGGTCGTCCGCGTACGCCGCCATCTCCAGGGCTGCCCGGTAGCGGGCCGCGTGGGTGTCGGGGGTCGCGTCGGGATCGACGAGGTTGAAGCGGACCACTGTGAAGCTCATGACGAAACGTCCCCCTCCGCCGGATGCCGGTGTGGCGAAGGGGGACGTTAGTTGACGTCGCGTCAGATGGACAGGCCCCCGGCGGGCTCGGTGACCTTCTCGGCCTCGGCCGGCTCCTGCGCCGGCTCTCTGGCCTTCGTCCTCGGCAGCGCCGCGTACAGCAGCGCCGCGACGACGACGGTTGCCGCCCAGCCCAGGCCGTTGCGCCCGATCCACGAACCGGCGAGCGGCCCGGTGAACCAGTCGACCTTGGTGAACAGCAGGCCCGCCACCAGCGCCACGCCCCACGCCGTCATGGCCTGCCAGGCGAAACCGCCCCGGTACCAGTAGCCGCTGGTGCGGGTGGTGTCCATCAGCGCCTCACCGTCGTACGTCCGGCGGCTCAGCATGTCCACACCGAAGACGCCGATCCACGCCGAGAACGCCACCGCGAGCAGCGTCAGGAAGGAGATGAACGAGCCGAAGAAGCTCGTCGCCACGACCATCAGCAGGAAGCCGAAGACCAGGCTGATGATCGCGTTGACGCTCACGGCCCAGGCGCGCGGCACGTTGATGCCCAGCGTCTGCGCGGTGAAGCCGGCCGAGTACATCGACATCGAGTTGATCAGCAGCATGCCGATGAGGGCGATCAGCAGATACGGCACGGCGATCCAGCTCGGCAGCAGCTCCCCGATGAAGGACACCGGGTCCTTGGCCGACGCCAGGTCCGGCGTACTGACGGCCATCACCGCGCCCATGAGCACCATCGGCAGCACCACGACGCCGGCGCCGCCGACGGTCGCGGCGACCATGCCCCTGCCCGACGCCGTACGCGGCAGGTAGCGGGTGAAGTCGGGGCCCGAGGGCACCCAGCTGATGCCGCCGGCCGCGATGGTGCCGATGCCCGCGATCATCATCGCGGTGGAGCCGGCCGGCTTGGCGAACACGGCCGACCAGTCGGTGCTGGCGATCAGGTAGACCAGCACGAGCACGCTGAACGCGCCGAAGAGGTACGTCGACCAGGTGCTGCACCGGCGCAGGGCGTTGATGCCGAGCCCCGAGACGAGGAACGTGCAGCCGACGAACAGCAGCAGCGTCACGACGATCAGGGTGGTGTTGCTCTTGACGCCGAACAGCAGGTCGAGCACGGTCAGCACGGCGTAGGCGCCGGTCACCGCGTTGATCGTCTCCCAGCCCCAGCGCGCGACCCAGATGAGCGAGCCGGGGAAGAGATTGCCCCGCTGCCCGAACACCGCCCGTGAGAGCGCCATGCCGGGCGACCCGCCGCGCTTGCCGGCGATCGAGATCAGACCGGTGAGCCCGTACGAGACGAGGGGCGCCGCGACGGCGACGGCCAGCACCTGCCAGATGTTCAGGCGGTTGAAGACCACCAGGCCGGCGCCCATGGTGAGCAGGAGCACGCTGATGTTGGCGGCGACCCAGGTGGGGAAGAGCTCACGGACGCGGCCCGAGCGCTCGCTGTCGGGGACGGGCTCGAGACCGCGGGTCTCTATCGCGCCCTCGGACTCGGGGGCGGACGTTTCAGGCATGGTGGAACTCCGTGCAGGCGTGGGGGAACGAACAGCATCTTACGGTCACACCGGCGTACGGTCCCCCCAAAAGGTCCAAATCCTCTCCCGGGTCGTCGTGCGATCCTCCGAGGAGGGCGTGGGAACACGGGTGTGACTGATACTGGGTGGGTTATGGAAATCGTCATCCTTGCTGTAGTCATCGCCCTGGTCGCGATCGGCGCCATCAGCGGGCTCGTGGTCAGCAGCCGCAAGAAGAAGCAGCTGCCGCCGCAGGCGCCGCCGACCACGCCGACCATCACCGCCCCGCCCGCCGAACCGCAGGTCGGCGAGGACGCGGCGCCACCGCACGACGAGGCGCGCCGGACCATCGAGGAGGTGGACCTCCCCGACGCGCAGACCGCCGTCGAGGAGCCCGTCGCCCTCGAGGACCCGGTCGTCGCCGAACCCGTCGCGCCCGAGATCGAGGTCCCCGAGCCCACCGCCGGCCGCCTGGTGCGGCTGCGCGCCCGGCTCGCCCGCTCGCAGAACACGCTCGGCAAGGGTCTGCTGACCCTGCTCTCCCGTGAGCACCTCGACGAGGAAACCTGGGAGGAGATCGAGGACACCCTGCTCACCGCGGACGTCGGTGTGGCCCCGACCCAGGAACTGGTCGAGCGGCTGCGCGAGCGCGTACGGGTGCTCGGCACCCGCACGCCGCAGGAGCTGCGGATCCTGCTCCGCGAGGAGCTGCTCAACCTGCTCGGTACGGACATGGACCGCGCGGTGAAGACCGAGAGCGCCGCCGACATCCCGGGCATTGTCATGGTCGTCGGCGTCAACGGCACCGGCAAGACCACCACCACCGGCAAGCTCGCCCGGGTCCTGGTGGCCGACGGCCGCAGCGTGGTGCTGGGCGCCGCGGACACGTTCCGCGCGGCGGCCACCGACCAGCTCCAGACCTGGGGCGACCGCGTCGGCGCGCGCACCGTGCGCGGACCCGAGGGCGGCGACCCCGCGTCGGTCGCCTTCGACGCGGTGAAGGAAGGTATCGCCGAGGGCGCGGACGTCGTCCTCATCGACACGGCCGGCCGGTTGCACACCAAGGCCGGGCTCATGGACGAGCTCGGCAAGGTCAAGCGCGTCGTCGAGAAGCACGGCCCGCTCGACGAGGTGCTGCTCGTCCTGGACGCGACCACCGGACAGAACGGCCTGGTGCAGGCGCGGGTCTTCGCCGAGGTCGTCGACATCACCGGCATCGTGCTGACGAAGCTGGACGGCACGGCGAAGGGCGGCATCGTGATCGCGGTGCAGCGCGAGCTGGGCGTACCGGTGAAGCTGATCGGTCTGGGCGAGGGCCCGGACGATCTGGCGCCGTTCGAGCCGGAGGCGTTCGTGGACGCCCTGATCGGCGACTGACACCGACGTACGACGCGAACGCCGGGCGGGCTCCTCGCGGGGCCCGCCCGGCGTTTCGCGCTGTTACGCCGGTGAGCGGTGCGCCACGTACGCCAGCGTCCCCAGCAGCAGCCGCGCCTGTGGCGGGGCCTGGGCCGTGTCCAGCGACGGCGGGCGCAGCCAGCGGACCGGGCCGAGACCGGCCAGGTCGGACGGGGGGGCCACGACGTGGTCGCCGGGTCCGAGTCCGCGCAGGTCGAGGTCCGCGTCGTCCCAGCCCATGCGGTACAGCAGGCCGGGGAGTTCGGCGGCGGCCCCCGGGGCGACGAAGAACAGGGCCCGGCCGTCAGGCGTCACAGCCACGGGCCCCAGCGGCAGCCCCATCCGCTCCAGCCGTACGAGCGCCCGGCGCCCCGCGGCCTCGGCGACCTCGATGACGTCGAACGTACGGCCCACGGGGAGCAGCACCGCGGCGCCCGGGAACTCCGACCAGGTCCTGGTGACGTCGCCGAGGGTGGCGCCGGGCGGCACCTCGGGCGCGAAGTCCAGCGGATGGGCGCCGGGCGCCCGGCAGGACGCGGCGCCGCAGGAGCAGGCGCGGGCCGCGGTCCTGGAACCCGTCGCGCCGCCGGAGGCCGCTCTGGCGCCGGGGACGACCGCCCAGCCCCAGAGGCCGGTGTACTCGGCCACTGTGGTGCAGTCCGACATGCGGCCGCGTCGCCGTGAGCCGGACCGTGTCTCCCGGCCGATCGTGAAGCCCATGCCCCCTCCAACGGGTCAAGCGCACCGGTGGTTACGACCTGGAGTCAAGTCGTTACGCTCCGCTGCCGTCGAGGTGGTCCGTCCGGCGCACAGTGTCGTTCGAGGTGGTGCGGACGGATCTGAGCGCCCCGGCGCACCTCGCTCCACCGACTCCCGATCGGCGTATGTCAAGTGAATCGCGCCCGGCGGCAGGGGAGTTCATTCGTTGGGGTGGCGAATGGTGGCGTTTGTGGAATCGCCATGGCCGGAGGGGTGATCGTAGGATTACTTTCGGTACACGAACCCCGGAATGACCGCGCGTGTGGGTATGCCGGAGGCAAGCCGGTTTCGTGTTCGAGGGCTGCATCCCGGGGACAACAGGCCGCAACTCACGGCATTCTTCAGGGGTTCGGGCAAAGAGGCTTCGGCGGGATGGGGGCGTACCAGTGGGCGGCAGTGGCGCAGGCGGTTCGAACGCTGGAAAGCGCCCGAACGAGCAGCTGGGCTCGTGGTTCGTGCGCAGCGGCTGGTCCAAGGGCGAGCTCGCGCGGCAGGTGAACCGCAGGGCCCGCCAGATGGGCGCGCACCACATCAGCACGGACACCTCGCGGGTCCGCCGCTGGCTGGACGGCGAGCAGCCGCGCGAGCCGATCCCGCGGATCCTCTCGGAGCTCTTCTCCGAGCGCTTCGGCAGCGTCGTGGCCGTGGAGGACCTCGGACTGCGCACCGCGCACCAGTCACCCTCGGTGTCCGGCGTGGACCTGCCCTGGGCGGGCCCGCAGACCGTCGCCCTGCTCAGCGAGTTCTCCCGCAGCGACCTGATGCTCGCTCGCCGCGGCTTCCTCGGCACCTCACTGGCGCTCGCCGCGGGGCCCGCCCTCATCGAGCCCATGCAGCGCTGGCTCGTCCCGTCGCCGGCCGGCGAGCCCCGCCGGGCGGAGCCGGCCGGATCGTCCCGGCGGCCGTCGCGGCTCTCCAGGCCGGAGCTCGACCTGCTGGAGTCGACGACCGTGATGTTCCGCCAGTGGGACGCCCAGTGCGGCGGTGGCCTGCGGCGCAAGGCGGTCGTCGGACAGCTGCACGAAGTGACGGACCTGCTCCAGGAGCCACAGCCCGAGGCCACCTCCAAGCGGCTGTTCAAGTGCGCCGCCGAGCTGGCCGAGCTGGCCGGCTGGATGAGTTACGACGTGGGCCTGCAGCCCACCGCGCAGAAGTACTTCGTCCTCGCGCTGCACGCCGCCAAGGAAGCGGGCGACAAGCCCTTCGGCTCGTACGTCCTGTCCAGCATGAGCCGCCAGATGATCCACCTTGGCCGCCCCGACGACGCGCTGGAGCTCATCCACCTCGCCCAGTACGGCAGCCGCGACTGCGCCACCCCCCGCACCCAGGCGATGCTGTATGCGATGGAGGCCCGCGCCTACGCCAACATCGGACAGCCCAGCAAGTGCAAACGGGCCGTCCGGATGGCCGAGGACACCTTCTCCGACGCCGGCCTGGACGGCGAGCCCGAGCCCGACTGGATCCGCTTCTTCTCCGAGGCGGAGCTCAACGGCGAGAACGCCCACTCGTACCGCGACCTGGCCTATGTGGCCGGCCGCAGCCCCACCTACGCCTCGCTCTCCGAGCCCGTCATGGAGCGCGCCGTCGAGCTCTTCGGCAAGGACGAGGAGCACCAGCGTTCGTACGCACTGAACCTCATCGGCATGGCCACCGTGCACCTGCTCAAGCGCGAGCCCGAACAGTCCGTCGTCCTCGCCGAGAAGGCCCTGGGCGTCGCCCGGCGGGTCCGCTCCGAGCGCGTCAACACGCGGCTGCGCAAGACCGTCGACACGGCCGCCAGGGACTTCGGCGACGTCGCCGAAGTCCTGGACCTCACCGACCAGCTCGCAGCCCAGCTGCCCGAAGCCGCCGAGGCGGTCTGAGGGCCCGACGGGCGGCCCCCACAGACGCCGGCCGCGACAGCCACCCCGTGAAGCCCGACTCGGCTCCCCCGCGCCAGGTCAACCGGGTGGCGGTCGCGGCCGGTCTTGTGATGGTTGCGACACGATAACGGCCGTCCCTCACCCGGTCAGCCGGTTCACCCGCACGTAACACGCACGACCTCTTCGTCACTGGTGCGAAACATCGAGCAGCATCGGCCGAAACCGCGCTGCGCCAACCTCATGGCGCATAAGCGGCGCACCCCTTTGCTGCCGAACAGGCCAACAGGCTCCGCCCCCGCACGGGCCGCACCGACGACGAGGAGACGCCGATGCCTCCAGGCATCACGACGCTTGCCGCAGACAAGATCGAACTGTCTGCCGCCAATACCGGCTTCATGCTCATCTGTTCCGCCCTGGTGATGCTCATGACGCCGGGCCTGGCCTTCTTCTACGGAGGCATGGTCCGCGTCAAGTCCACGCTGAACATGCTGATGATGAGCTTCATCAGCCTCGGGATCGTCACCATCCTCTGGGTGCTCTACGGCTTCAGCCTCGCCTTCGGCACCGACGTCGGCTCAGTCATCGGCTGGTCGTCCGCGTACGTGGGACTGGGCGACATCGGAGTCACCGAGCTCTGGGACGGCTACACCATCCCGGTGTACGTCTTCGCCGTCTTCCAGCTGATGTTCGCCATCCTCACCCCCGCCCTGATCAGCGGCGCCCTCGCGGACCGCGTCAAGTTCACCGCCTGGGCGCTGTTCGTCACCCTCTGGGTCACCGTCGTCTACTTCCCGGTCGCGCACTGGGTCTGGGGCTCCGGCGGCTGGCTCTTCGAGATGGGCGTCATCGACTTCGCGGGCGGCACGGCCGTCCACATCAACGCCGGCGCCGCCGCGCTGGGCGTCATCCTCGTCATCGGCAAGCGCGTCGGCTTCAAGAAGGACCCGATGCGCCCGCACAGCCTGCCGCTGGTGATGCTCGGCGCCGGGCTGCTGTGGTTCGGCTGGTTCGGGTTCAACGCCGGCTCCTGGCTCGGCAACGACGACGGCATCGGCGCCGTGATGTTCCTCAACACCCAGGTCGCCACCGCCGCCGCCATGCTCGCCTGGCTGGCGTACGAGAAGATCCGGCACGGATCGTTCACCACTCTGGGCGCCGCGTCCGGCGCCGTCGCGGGCCTCGTCGCGATCACCCCGGCCGGCGGCTCCGTCAGCCCCCTCGGCGCGATCGCCGTCGGCGTCATCGCCGGTCTGCTGTGCGCCATGGCCGTCGGCCTCAAGTACAAGCTCGGTTACGACGACTCCCTCGACGTCATCGGCGTCCACCTCGTCGGCGGCGTCGTCGGCTCCCTCCTCGTCGGCTTCTTCGCCACCGGCGGCGTCCAGTCCGACGCCAAGGGCCTCCTGTACGGCGGCGGATTCGACCAGCTCGGCAAGCAGGCCGTGGGCGTCTTCGCGGTACTGGCCTACTCTCTGGTGGTCTCCGCGCTCCTCGCCTTCGTCATCGACAAGGTGATGGGCATGCGGGTCCCCGAGGACGACGAGGTCTTGGGCATCGACCAGGTCGAGCACGCCGAGACCGCGTACGACTTCAGCGGAGCGGGCGGCGGTTCGGCCTCCCGCACCGCCGCACCCGCCCCCGGCCTGACCGACAGGGCCGGCGCCGCGCAGAACAAGAAGGTGGACGCATGAAGCTCATCACCGCGGTCGTGAAGCCGCACCGGCTCGACGAGATCAAGGAGGCGCTCCAGGCCTTCGGAGTCCAGGGGCTCACCGTCACCGAGGCCAGCGGGTACGGCCGCCAGCGCGGTCACACCGAGGTCTACCGGGGCGCCGAGTACACCGTCGATCTCGTACCGAAGATCCGGATCGAGGTGCTGGTCGAGGACAGTGACGCCGAACAGCTCATCGAAGTGGTGGTGAAGGCCGCCCGTACCGGCAAGATCGGCGACGGCAAGGTGTGGAGCGTGCCGGTCGAGACGGCGGTCAGGGTGCGGACCGGCGAACGCGGTCCGGACGCCCTCTGACCTGCATCACATCGTGAGAACGGGAGCTGCTGGGTGACGAGCGTGGAAGTACCTGCCGAACCGTACGAGGACTCGGGACCCAGCGGCTACGCGGCGGCCCGGCTGCGACTTCTCCAGGAGGAGTCGCGGTCCGGGCCGTCGCGCCGCTCCGGCCTCGCGAAGCTGACCGACGACTGGCTGGAGGCGCTGTTCACCACGGCGGCCCTCGCATCGGGGGTGCGCGGCGCGGCCCTGGTCGCCGTCGGCGGTTACGGCCGGGGCGAACTGTCGCCGCGCAGCGACCTGGACCTGCTGCTCCTGCACGACGGCCGGGCCGACGCGGGCGCGATCGCCGCCCTCGCCGACCGCGTCTGGTACCCCGTGTGGGACCTGGGCATGGCCCTCGACCACTCCGTCCGCACACCCGCCGAGGCCCGCAGGACGGCCGGGGAGGACCTCAAGGTGCACCTCGGGCTCCTCGACGCCCGGCACATCGCCGGTGACCTGGGAGTCACCGCCGGACTGCGCACCGCCGTACTGGCCGACTGGCGCAACCTCGCGCCCAAGCGGCTGCCCGAACTCCACGAGCTGTGCCAGGAACGGGCCGCACGGCAGGGCGAACTCCAGTACCTCCTCGAACCCGACCTCAAGGAGGCGCGCGGCGGCCTGCGCGACGCCACCGCCCTGCGCGCCGTCGCCGCCTCCTGGCTGGCCGACGCGCCCCGCGAGGGCCTCGACGCGGCGCGGCGCCGGCTCCTCGACGTACGCGACGCGCTGCACCTGACCACGGGACGCGCCACCGACCGCCTCGCCCTCCAGGAGCAGGACCAGGTCGCCGCCGCGCTCGGGCTGCTGGACGCCGACACGCTGCTGCGGGAGGTGTACGAGGCGGCCCGCACCATCGCGTACGCCGGTGACGTCACCTGGCGCGAGGTGGGCCGCGTCCTGCGCGCCCGCTCGGTGCGCCCCAGGCTGCGCGCCATGCTCGGCGGCAAGACCGCGCCGGAGCGCACCCCGCTCGCCGAAGGCGTCGTCGAGCAGGACGGCGAGGTGGTGCTCGCCCGTACCGCGCGGCCCGAGCGCGACGCGGTGCTGCCGCTGCGGGCCGCCGCCGCGGCGGCCCAGTCGGGGCTCCCGGTCTCCCTGCACGCGGTACGCCGCCTGGCCGCCGTGGCGCGGCCGTTGCCCGTGCCGTGGCCGGCGGAGGCGCGCGAGGAGCTCGTCACCCTGCTCGGCGCGGGCGAGGCGACGATCCCGGTGTGGGAGGCGCTGGAGGCCGAGGGCCTCATCACGCGGCTGCTGCCCGACTGGGAGCGGGTACGGTGCCGCCCGCAGCGCAACCCCGTGCACACCTGGACCGTCGACCGGCACCTCGTCGAGACGGCCGTGCGGGCCTCCGCGTTCACCCGCCGCGTCCACCGCCCCGACCTGCTGCTGACCGCCGCCCTGCTGCACGACTTCGGCAAGGGCTGGCCCGGCGACCACTCGGTGGCCGGCGAGATCATCGCCCGCGACGTCGCCACCCGGATCGGCTTCGAACGCGCGGACGTGGGCGTGATCGCCACGCTCGTACGCCACCACCTGCTGCTCGTCGAGACTGCCACCCGGCGCGACCTGGACGACCCGGCGACCGTCCGGGCGGTCGCCGACGCGGTCGGATCGACCGGCACCCTCGAACTGCTGCACGCCCTCACCGAGGCCGACGCCCTGGCCACCGGGCCCGCCGCCTGGTCCGCCTGGCGCGCCTCGCTCGTCGCCGACCTGGTCAGGAGGGTCGCCGCCGTCCTCGCCGGCGCCGAACCGGCGGCTCCGCAGCCCGCCGCCCCCAGCGCCGAGCAGGAACGCCTCGCCATCGAGGCGTTCCGTACCGGCGGGCCCGTCCTCTCGCTGCGCGCGCAGCCGGAGGCGCACGAGGAGGACCCGGGGGACGAGCCGGAGCCGTTGGGCGTCGAGCTGCTGATCGCCGTACCGGACCAGCCCGGTGTGCTGCCCGCCGTGGCCGGCGTACTGGCGATGCACCGGCTGACCGTACGCACGGCCGAGCTGCGGGCCGCCGAACTCCCCGGCGCCGTGGCCGCCGACGGCTCCGAGCCGGGGCCCGGCGTCCTGCTGCTCGACTGGCGGGTCGCGGCGGAGTACGGCGCGTTGCCACAGGCGGCCCGGCTGCGGGCGGACCTCGTGCGCGCCCTGGACGGCTCGCTGGACATCCCCTCGCGCCTGGCGGAGCGGGAGCGCGCGTACGAGAAGAACCCGCGCCGGCGCGGCGCCCAGGCCCCGCCGCCCCGCGTGACGGTCGCCCCCGCCGGCTCCCGCCTCGCGACGGTGATCGAGGTGCGCGCCCAGGACGCCCCCGGCCTGCTGCACCGCATCGGCCACGCCCTGGAGGCGGCGAAGGTACGGGTGCGCAGCGCCCACGTCTCGACGCTGGGCGCGAACGCGGTCGACGCGTTCTACGTCACGGGGCCGAACGGCGCGCCGCTGCCGGAAGGCGAGGCCGCCGAGGTGGCCAGGGCGCTGGAGGGTGCGCTGCGGTAGGGGAAGGGGGCAGACCCCACCGCAGACGGACAGATACCCTGGGGGCATCTGTGTCCACCCGCCCCCTGACCCGAGGATTCGCGACCGCCGTGTTCGATACTCTTTCCGACCGCCTCGCAGCGACATTCAAGAGCCTCCGGGGCAAGGGCCGCCTGTCCGAGGCGGACATCGACGCCACGGCACGTGAGATCCGTATCGCGCTGCTGGAAGCGGATGTCGCGCTGCCCGTCGTCCGGGCGTTCATCAAGCAAGTCAAGGAGCGCGCCGCCGGGGCCGAGGTCTCGCAGGCGCTGAACCCCGCGCAGCAGGTCATCAAGATCGTCAACGAGGAGCTCATCGGCATCCTCGGCGGCGAGACCCGCCGCCTGCGGTTCGCCAAGAACCCGCCCACCGTGATCATGCTCGCGGGTCTCCAGGGCGCCGGTAAGACGACCCTCGCCGGAAAGCTGGGTCTGTGGCTCAAGGGCCAGGGCCACTCGCCGATCCTGGTCGCCTGCGACCTCCAGCGCCCCAACGCCGTGAACCAGCTCAGCGTCGTCGCCGAGCGCGCCGGCGTCGCCGTCTACGCGCCCGAGCCGGGCAACGGCACCGGCGACCCGGTCAAGGTCGCCAAGGACTCGATCGAGTACGCCAAGAACAAGCTGCACGACATCGTCATCGTCGACACCGCGGGCCGCCTCGGCATCGACCAGGAGCTGATGCGGCAGGCCGCGGACATCCGCGATGCCGTCAGCCCCGACGAGGTCCTCTTCGTCGTCGACGCGATGATCGGCCAGGACGCGGTCAACACCGCCGAGGCGTTCCGCGACGGCGTCGGCTTCGACGGCGTGGTGCTCTCCAAGCTCGACGGTGACGCCCGCGGTGGCGCCGCGCTGTCGATCGCCAAGGTGACCGGCCGCCAGATCATGTTCGCCTCCAACGGCGAGAAGCTGGACGACTTCGACGCGTTCCACCCGGACCGCATGGCGTCCCGCATCCTCGGCATGGGCGACATGCTGTCGCTCATCGAGAAGGCCGAGCAGACCTTCAGCCAGCAAGAGGCCGAAGCGATGGCGGCCAAGCTGGCGAGCAGCAAGGGCAAGGACTTCACGCTCGACGACTTCCTGGCCCAGATGGAGCAGGTCCGCAAGATGGGCTCCATCTCCAAGCTGCTCGGCATGATGCCCGGCATGGGGCAGATCAAGGAGCAGATCGCCAACATCGACGAGCGCGACGTGGACCGCACCGCCGCGATCATCAAGTCGATGACCCCCGCCGAGCGCCAGGACCCGACGATCATCAACGGCTCGCGCCGTGCCCGCGTCGCCAAGGGCTCGGGCGTCGAGGTCAGCGCCGTCAAGAACCTCGTGGAGCGGTTCTTCGAGGCGCGCAAGATGATGTCGAAGATGGCTCAGGGCGGCGGGATGCCCGGCATGCCGGGCATCCCCGGCATGGGCGGCGGCCCCGGCCGGCAGAAGAAGCAGCAGAAGCAGGCCAAGGGCAAGCGCAAGAGCGGCAACCCGATGAAGCGCAAGCTGGAGGAGCAGGCCGCGGCCGAGCGCCGCGAGCAGGCCGCGCAGGCGGGCGGCGCGCTGGGCCTGCCGGCCGGCCAGGGCGCCCAGGACTTCGAGCTTCCCGACGAGTTCAAGAAGTTCATGGGCTGACGCCGGACCGTACGCACCGCGCCGTGGGCGCCCCCTCCTTCCCGGAGCGGGCGCCCACGTGCGTCACGGCGTACGCGCGATCAGGTAGCGGAAGACGTTCGACATCCAGACCGTTCCGTCCCGCCGCACATGCGGGTGCAGCGCCTCGGTGAGCTCCTTCTCCACCTGGCCCGGATCCGTGGCCCGCACCGCCGCGTCGAACAGCCCGGTCGACAGCAGGCCGCGTACGGCGCTGTCCATGTCGGCGTAACCGAAGGGGCAGGCGACCCGCCCCGAGCCGTCCGGTTTCAGGCCGGCCCGCGAGGCCACGTCCTCCAGGTCGTCCCTGAGCGCCGGACGCCAGCCCCGGCCGCCGCCGGAGCGCAGCGTCTCGGTCAGCCGGGAGGCGACCCGCAGCACCGCGGACGTCGCACAGCGCTCGGGCGGGCCCCAGCCCGCCAGCAGTACTTCGCTGCCGCGCTCGGCGAGGGGTATCGCGCTTTCCAGCGCCGCGGTGAGCCCCTCGGAGTCGCCGGCCGCGCAGCCGAGCGGTTCGAAGGCGGTGACGAGGTTGTACGCCCGGGGGTCGGCGCCGCAGACCTGCGCCGAATCGCCTTCGTACAGGCGTACGGTCTCCTTCGCTTCCTCGGGCGCGCCGCCCGCGCGCGGCGCGTCCGCCAGCAGGCGTTCCCGGGCCAGCGCGACCCGCTCCGGATCGGCATCGACGCCTGTCACGTGCGCGCCTCGCGAGGCGGCGATCAGCAGGGCGAGACCCGAGCCGCAGCCGAGGCCGAGCAGCCTGGTGGCGGGGCCCACCTCCAGCCGGTCGTACGCCGCTTCGTAGAGCGGCACCAGCATCCGCTCCTGAATCTCGGCCCAGTCGCGGGCGCGCGCGCCCGCGTCGGTCGCCGGCGCTGAGGCTGTGTTCGGGTCGTGCCGGTGGTGCCGGACGAGCGTAGGTGTCATCGAAAGCGCCCCAATCCGCCGAGAGGTCATGTCGTGTCCTGATGGACGTTCCCCCGTGTGCGTGCGCCTGTACTCCCCGTAGCCAGGGAACTCCGCATCCGGCGGCAAGTCCAGGGGTTGAAGGGCAATGCTTGTATGCCCCTGCCGTGCGCCCCCGCGCCGGAGCGGATCCAGATTCCAGAGTGCCGCCGCCCGGCGGATCCCGCCACGGGAAGGGCGGCCGCCGTCCGGTCGCCCTTCACCGGGGACGGGGCGGTGCCGGGCCTGCGCTGCGCCCCCGGTACTGTCGCGGTCTGCGGCCCCGCCCTCGGGGCCGCCGCCGGCTCCCGGGCCGCTTCTCGCGCCCGCTGGAGCGACCGTTGCCCCGGCGTGCGGCCTTTTCTACGCGCCGGGGCGTACGCGCGGGTACGCCCCGGGATGATGCGTGCTGGGCGTGTCCTCCGCAGATCAGCGCACCCGCCCTCGTCACGACGCATCAATGGCAACTGACTGGTACGTGCAAATTATTTGGGATGGCCCGGAATAGGAACACCGGGGCGTCCCGGCTCGTTGTCACGACGTGAGCACGACACCACCTGTTCTCGCCGCAGAGCTGGCGCAGGCGTGGGCCGACATTCAGCGGTACCACCCCGAGCTGCCAGACCTAGCCGCGCCCGAATCCCTGATCGGAGAGTCCTCGTCCGCCTGTGGCGCCGAGCTCTCCTTCGAACGACTGCTGCACGAGGCAGTCCACGGCATCGCCGCCGCCCGCGGCGTCCGTGACACCTCGCGCGCCGGCCGCTACCACAACCGCAGATTCCTCGCGATCGCCGAGGAGATGGGCCTCGACCACCCCGAGGAACCGCACCCGAGCAGCGGGTTCTCGCTGGTCTCGCTCAACCCCGAGGCGAGGCGGCGCTACCGGCCGACGATCGAGCGGCTCCAGCGCGCCCTCAAGGCGCACACGGTCGCGACCGCGTCGGACACCAAGCGCTCCTTCCGCGGGCCCGCCGCCCGGCACGGCTCGTCCGGCGGCGGGGTGCGGGTCAAGGCCGTCTGCGACTGCGGGCGCAACGTCCGCGTCGTGCCGTCGGTCCTGGCCCAGGCGCCGATCGTGTGCGGGGGCTGCGGGAAGCCCTTCTGTATCCCGGAAGTGGTGGCCGCAGCGAGCTGACCGCCTCCTCCACCGGCGCCGCCGGTGCCCGGTCGCAGCCGCCTTGGCCGGGTGCCGGGGTGCCGCACGGGTGTGGCACAATGGCTAGCTGTACTCGACAGCCGCACAGGAACCCTCTCGCCTCCGGCTGACGCGTCCATCGGGCACCCGAGTACCGCAACCCCACGTGGCATCTTGTTGTGCCCAACCACGTCAGAGACCAGGAGACACCACTCCAGTGGCAGTCAAGATCAAGCTGAAGCGTCTGGGCAAGATCCGTTCGCCTCACTACCGCATCGTCGTCGCCGACTCCCGTACCCGCCGTGACGGCCGGGCCATCGAGGAGATCGGTCTGTACCACCCGGTGCAGAACCCCTCGCGCATCGAGGTCAACTCGGAGCGTGCGCAGTACTGGCTGTCCGTCGGCGCCCAGCCGACCGAGCCGGTCATGGCCATCCTGAAGCTCACCGGTGACTGGCAGGCGCACAAGGGCCTCCCCGCCCCGGCTCCGCTGCTCCAGCCGGAGACGAAGGCCGACAAGCGCGCTTCGTTCGACGCGTTCGCCAAGACCCTCGAGGGTGGCGACGAGTCCAAGGGTGAGGCCATCACCCCGAAGGCGAAGAAGGCCGACAAGAAGGCTGACGAGGCTCCGGCCGAGTCCGCTGAGTCGACCGAGGCCTGAGCATGCTCGAGGAGGCTCTTGAGCACCTCGTGAAGGGCATTGTCGACAATCCCGACGATGTGCAGGTCGCCTCGCGCAACCTGCGCCGCGGACGCGTGCTGGAGGTCCGGGTCCACCCCGACGACCTCGGCAAGGTCATCGGCCGCAACGGCCGCACCGCTCGCGCTCTGCGTACGGTCGTGGGCGCCATCGGCGGCCGTGGCATCCGCGTCGACCTCGTCGACGTGGACCAGGTCCGCTGACGTAGTCGACCAGTTTTACCTAGATACGCCGGCTCGGGCCGGGGAGGGCTCACCAGCCCTTCCCGGCCCGTAGTCGTACGACAGGAGAAACATCAAGTGCAGCTCGTAGTCGCGCGGATCGGCCGCGCCCACGGGATCAAGGGCGAGGTCACGGTAGAGGTGCGTACGGACGAGCCGGAGCTGCGGCTCGGGCCCGGCGCCGTACTCGCCACGGACCCGGCCTCCGCAGGGCCGCTGACCGTCGAGACCGGCCGGGTGCACAGCGGCCGGCTGCTGCTGCGCTTCGCGGGCGTCAAGGACCGCACCGCGGCCGAGGCGCTGCGCAACACGCTCCTGATCGCCGAGGTCGATCCACAGGCGACTCCGGAGGACCCGGAGGAGTTCTACGACCACCAGCTGATGGACCTCGACGTCGTCCTCGCCGACGGCACCGCGGTCGGCCGGATCACCGAGATCACCCACCTGCCCTCGCAGGACCTGTTCATCGTCGAGCGCCCCGACGGCAGCGAGGTGATGGTCCCCTTCGTCGAGGAGATCGTCGCCGAGATCGACCTTGAGGAGCAGCGCGCGGTCATCACGCCGCCGCCGGGCCTGATCGACGACAGCCAGGCAGAGGTGGCGTCCAGCCGGGACGACGAGACCGGCCAGGACGAAGACTGATGCGGCTCGACGTCGTCACGATCTTCCCCGAGTACCTGGAGCCGCTGAACGTCTCGCTCGTCGGCAAGGCCCGCGCGCGCGGACAGCTCGACGTACGCGTGCACGACCTGCGGGACTGGACGTACGACCGCCACAACACGGTCGACGACACCCCCTACGGCGGCGGACCCGGCATGGTCATGAAGACCGAGCCCTGGGGCGCGGCACTCGACGACGCCCTGGCCGACGGCTACGAGCACGGGGCGCACGGCCCGGTGCTGGTCGTGCCGACGCCCAGCGGCCGGCCGTTCACCCAGGAACTGGCCGTCGAGCTCTCCGAGCGGCCCTGGCTGGTCTTCACACCCGCGCGGTACGAGGGCATCGACCGCCGCGTCGTCGACGAGTACGCCACCCGCATGCCGGTGTACGAGGTCTCCATCGGGGACTACGTCCTGGCGGGCGGCGAGGCCGCCGTACTGGTGATCACCGAGGCCGTCGCCCGGCTGCTGCCCGGAGTGCTGGGCAACGCCGAATCCCACCGCGACGACTCCTTCGCGCCCGGCGCGATGGCCGGCCTGCTCGAAGGCCCCGTCTACACCAAGCCGCCCGAGTGGCGCGACCGCGGCATCCCCGAGGTGCTGCTGAGCGGCCACCACGGGAAGATCGCCCGGTGGCGGCGGGACGAGGCGCTGCGGCGTACCACCGCCAATCGGCCGGACCTCATCGAGCGCTGCGACCCGGCGGTTTTCGACAAGAAGGACCGCGAGATGCTCAGCATCCTCGGCTGGCGGCCCGGTGCCGACGGCCGATTTGGGCGTAACCCCGAGGCCGTGGAAGAATAGGCCGCTGCTGTACGTCCGGCGTGCGCCCCTGCCACAGGGGGAACGACGCCCGCCCGACGCGGACAGCACCCCGAAACTCTCTTATCGAATTCCGTCGATGACCTGTGGCATCGGCGAGGAAGCAGACTCACATGTCCAGCCTTCTCGACTCCGTCGACTCCGCGTCGCTGCGTACCGACCTTCCCGCGTTCCGCCCCGGTGACACCGTGAACGTCCACGTTCGCGTCATCGAGGGCAACCGCTCGCGTGTGCAGCAGTTCAAGGGCGTAGTCATCCGCCGCCAGGGTTCTGGCGTCCGCGAGACCTTCACGGTCCGCAAGGTCTCCTTCTCCGTCGGCGTCGAGCGCACCTTCCCGGTGCACAGCCCGATCTTCGAGAAGATCGAGCTCATCTCCCGCGGTGACGTCCGCCGCGCGAAGCTGTACTTCCTCCGTGAGCTGCGCGGCAAGGCCGCGAAGATCAAGGAGAAGCGCGACCGCTAAGTCGCGCACTCGGCGCCCGGGACCGGCCGGATAGGCTCACGTTCCGATGGACACCGAAGCACACGACACGGAGCGCGACCGCTCTTCCGTCCCCCCGCCAGGGGACGAAGAGGGGGCGCGCTCCGTGCGTTTCTCCGCCGCCGCGTGGCGCCGGCCGGCTCTGCTCGGCGGCGCCTGCGCGGCCTTTCTGCTGCTCTTCAGCACCTTCGTCCTGCAGCCCTTCCTCATCCCCAGCGGCTCCATGCAGCCGACGGCGGACATCGGGGACCGGGTGCTCGTCAACAAGTTGGCGTACCGTTTCGGTTCCGTACCGCAGCGCGGCGACGTGGTCGTCTTCGACGGCACCGGGTCCTTCGTACGCGAGGAGCCCGAGCGGAACCCGGTCACCGGGCTGCTGCGGTGGGCGGCCGCGGCCGTGGGACTGGCCGAGCCCGCCGAGACCGACTACATCAAGCGCGTGGTGGGCGTGGGGGGCGACCGGGTCGTGTGCTGCGACAAGCGGGGGAGGGTCGAGGTGAACGGCCTGCCGGTGGACGAGGAGTACCTGTACCCGGGCGACGCCCCCTCGAAGGTCCCGTTCGACATCGTCGTACCGCAGGGCACCTTGTGGGTCATGGGCGACCACCGATCCCACTCCCGCGATTCCCGTGACCACCTCGGCGAGCCGGGCGGCGGCATGGTGCCCGTCGAGAAGGTGGTCGGGCGGGCGGACTGGATCGGCTGGCCGGTGAGCCGCTGGTCCTCGGTGGACGAGTCCGGCGCCTTCACCCGCGTCCCGGCGCCCGGACCGGTCGGGTCCCATGGGTAACCGCGGACGGGCACGGGCGAGCCACCGTGCGGACACCCGGCTGCCCACCGGTACGCGGCCGACCACCGGGCCCGCGCTGCCCGGCAGGGCGGACCGGCGGAAGCTGGCGAAGCGGGTGAAGAGGCGGCGGCAGAGGTCGGCCGTCAAAGAGATACCGATCCTGATCACCGTCGCGCTGCTCATCGCGCTCGTCCTCAAGACCTTCCTCGTGCAGGCCTTCGTGATCCCGTCCGGCTCGATGGAGCAGACGATCCGGATCGGCGACCGGGTGGTGGTCGACAAGTTGACACCGTGGTTCGGATCGAAGCCGGAGCGCGGTGACGTCGTGGTGTTCAGGGATCCCGGCGGCTGGCTCCAGGAGGAGAACACCGACGTCAAGGACGATCCGGTGGTCGTCCGGCAGGTCAAGGAGGCCCTCACCTTCATCGGTCTGCTGCCGTCCGAGGACGAACAGGACCTGATCAAGCGCGTGGTGGCGGTCGGCGGGGACACCGTCAAGTGCTGCGACGCGGACGGGCGGGTCACCGTCAACGGCGTACCGCTGGCCGAGCCGTACCTGAACCCGGGCGACCGGCCCTCCGAGCTGGAGTTCGACGTGAAGGTGCCCGCAGGGCGGCTCTTCGTGATGGGCGATCACCGGTCGAACTCCGCCGACTCCCGTTTCCACCTCGACGAGCGCTTCGAGGGAACGGTCTCAGAGGAGGAGGTCGTCGGGCGGGCCGTGGCGATCGTGTGGCCCTTCAGCCACTGGCGGAAGCTGGAGGAGCCCGAGACGTACGCGAGCGTCCCTGACCCGCGCGGCGGGACGACCGCCGCGAGCGGCCCGTCGAATACAGTGTCGTCCCAGGATCCGAACGCGGTGATCCTGCTCCCGACCCCTGCGGAACTCCCGCTCGTTATGGGAGTGGTGGGCCTGCGCCAGGTATGGCGCGGGCGGTGGAACGGAGTGAGGAGTTGATGTGGGGGATTTGGCGGTCGGCGCACGATCCGAACGCGACGAGCCCGAGGAACGACCGGAGTCACCCGCAGCCGTGAGCGACGACGTACGGGGCCAGGACCCGAGCAGCAGTGACAACAGCGGCAGCGGCTCCAGTGGTGGAGACAGCAGCAGTGGCGCGGGCCCGAGGAAGCCGCGCTCGTTCTGGAAGGAACTGCCGCTGCTGATCGGCATCGCGCTCGTGCTGGCACTGTTGATCAAGACCTTCCTGGTGCAGGCGTTCTCGATTCCCTCGGACTCGATGCAGAACACCCTGCAGCGGGGCGACCGGGTGCTCGTGGACAAGCTGACACCGTGGTTCGGCTCGGAGCCGGAACGCGGCGAGGTCGTGGTCTTCCACGACCCGGGCGGCTGGCTGGAGAGCACCGTGACGCCGGAACCGAACGTCGTGCAGAAGTTCCTCAGCTTCATCGGCCTCATGCCGTCCGCGGAGGAGAAGGACCTGATCAAGCGGGTCATCGCGGTCGGCGGGGACACCGTCGAGTGCAAGAAGAACGGGCCGGTCAAGGTCAACGGGAAGGCGCTCGACGAGAAGTCGTACATCTTCCCCGGTGACACCCCGTGCAACGACGAGCCCTTCGGGCCGCTCAAGGTGCCGGACGGCCGCATCTGGGTGATGGGCGACCACCGCCAGAACTCGCTGGACTCCCGCTACCACCAGGAGCTGCCGGGCCACGGAACGGTCTCCACCGACGAGGTCGTCGGGCGCGCCATCGTAGTGGCGTGGCCGGTCAACCGCTGGGCCGCGCTGTCGGTCCCCGCGACGTTCGACCAGCAGGGGCTCAACGCCGCGGGCGTCGCGATGACCGCGGCGCCCGGAGCGCTGGGGCTCGCGGGTGCGGCGCCGCTGGTGCTGTGGCGCAGGCGGAGGCTGACCGGCGGGCGTACCGCCGGGTAGGGTGCCGCTCGGATCAGCGATTTTCGATCTCCTAGGTGGGAGCGCTGCGATGAGCGGAACAGGACGTACAGAAGACGGCCGCGGCCGGCTCGGCAACGCGTTGTCCGGG
Source organism: Streptomyces chryseus (assembly GCF_014650755.1). Classification (GTDB taxonomy): domain Bacteria; phylum Actinomycetota; class Actinomycetes; order Streptomycetales; family Streptomycetaceae; genus Streptomyces; species Streptomyces chryseus. The sequence continues at coordinate 225,321 of NZ_BMVO01000003.1, forward strand.
CTGGCCGTGGCCGTCGGCTGTGTGCTCTTCCTCGGCGGCTTCGCCTGGGGAGCGGTGCAGTACAAGCCGTACACGGTGCCGACCGATTCGATGACCCCCTCGATCAGCGCGGGGGACCGCGTGCTCGCCCAGCGCATAACCGGCGGCGAGGTGCGGCGCGGAGACGTGGTGATCTTCAGCGACTCCGTGTGGGGCAATCTGCCGATGGTCAAGCGCGTGGTCGGGATCGGCGGCGACAAGGTCGCATGCTGCGGCAAGGACGGCCGGCTGACCCTGAACGGCGAGCCCCTTGACGAGCCGTATCTGGCGAGCGGGGAGCCGGCGTCGGCCACCCCCTTCACGTCCGAGGTGCCCGAGGGGCACCTGTTCCTGCTGGGCGACGAGCGGCGTACGTCGGTCGACTCGCGGGGGCACATCGAGGACGCCGCGAAGGGCACGGTCCCGGTGGGCAAGGTGGACGCGCGCGTCGACGCCGTGGCGTGGCCGTGGGGCGGGACGCTCGCCCGGCCGGACACCTTCGCGGCGCTGCCGGGCGGCGTTTCGGAGCCCGGGCCGATCGCTCCGGTGCTGGCCGCTGTGGTGGCCGGAGTGGTGCTGATCTTCGGCGGGGCGGCGTACGGGCCGGTCGCCAAGCGGGTCGGGCGGCGCCGGGCGGGTACGGGTGCACGGTGAGGTGACGGTGGAGAAGCGAGCGAGTGACGAGGCCGGCGGCCCGCTCCGGAAGGTCGCCCGGGTGATCCTGCTCGATCCGGCCGACCGCATCCTGCTGATGCACGGGTACGAGCCGGACGATCCGTCGCTGACCTGGTGGTTCACCCCGGGCGGCGGACTGGAGGGCGACGAGACGCGGGCCGAGGCCGCGCTGCGCGAGCTCGCGGAGGAGACGGGGATCACACAGGTCGAGCTGGGTCCGGTGATCTGGCAGCGGCACTGCTCGTTCCTGTTCGACGGGCGGCGCTGGGACCAGGACGAATGGTTCTACCTCGCTCGTACGGCACAGACCGCCACGGTGCTCGACGGGCTGACCGGACTGGAGCGGCGGAGCGTCGCGGGGCTGAGGTGGTGGACCTCCGCCGAACTGTCCGCGACGCGTGAGACGGTGTACCCCATCAAGCTCGCCGGGCTGCTGCGTACGCTGCTCGACGAGGGTCCTCCTGGTACGCCGACGGTCTTGGCCCCGGAAGTCGCATAGGGGCGCACGGGGCTGGCGCACAATAGGGGGACGCAAGGCTGAAGGGGAACATGCCATGAGCGCCGAGGACCTCGAGAAGTACGAGACCGAGATGGAGCTGAAGCTCTACCGGGAGTACCGCGACGTCGTCGGTCTGTTCAAATACGTGATCGAGACCGAGCGGCGTTTCTACCTCACCAACGATTACGAGATGCAGGTGCACTCGGTCCAGGGTGAGGTCTTCTTCGAAGTATCCATGGCGGACGCCTGGGTCTGGGACATGTACAGGCCGGCGAGGTTCGTCAAGCAGGTGCGGGTGCTCACGTTCAAGGACGTGAACATCGAGGAGCTGAACAAGAGCGATCTCGAACTTCCGAGTGGCTGACTTTTCCACAACTGACGAGTTGTCCACCAAGATCCACTAGTTGGCGGTGAGCGCGGCACATTCGGTTCCGGAGGTGGAACCGGATGAACGCGAAGAATGCCACAGGAGCTCTCGGCCGGTACGGCGAGGACCTCGCGGCGCGCAGGCTCGTCGAGGACGGCATGACCGTCCTGGAGCGCAACTGGCGCTGCCGCGCGGGAGAGATCGACATCGTCGCCCGGGACGGCGACGCTCTGGTCGTCTGCGAGGTCAAGACCCGCAGGGCCGGACCGTTCGAGCACCCGATGCAGGCCCTCAGGTCCACGAAGACGGAACGGCTGCGCCGCCTGGCCGAACGCTGGGTGCACGAGCACGGGGGACCCCCGCCGGGCGGGGTGCGGATCGACCTCGTCGGGGTGGTGCTGCCCCGGCGCGGGGCGCCCCTCGTCGAGCACGTACGGGCGGTGGCGTGATGGGGTTCGCGCGCACGTGCTCGGTGGCCCTGGTCGGGGTCGAGGGCGTGGTGGTGGAGGTCCAGGCGGACCTGGAGCCGGGCGTGGCCGCCTTCACTCTGGTGGGACTGCCGGACAAGAGTCTGGTCGAGAGCCGGGACCGGGTGCGGGCGGCCGTCGTCAACTCGGGCGCCGACTGGCCGCAGAAGAAGCTCACGGTCGGGCTCAGCCCGGCCTTCGTGCCCAAGAGCGGAAGCGGCTTCGACCTGGCCGTCGCGGTCGCGGTGCTCGGGGCGGCGGAGCGTGTCGACCCCAGGGAGATCGCCGATCTGGTGCTGATCGGGGAGCTGGGGCTCGACGGGAGGGTGCGGCCGGTGCGCGGGATCCTGCCGGCCGTCCTCGCCGCCGCTGAAGCCGGGTACCGGCAGGTCGTCGTACCGGAACAGACGGCGGCCGAGGCCGGGCTGGTGCCCGGGGTGTCGGTCCTCGGCGTACGGAGCCTGGGCCAGCTCATCGCCGTACTGACCGGATCAGAGGTGCCGCAGGAGGAGCGGACCGAGGAAGGCCGGCCGGACGCCATGCTCGCCGGGCTGATGGTGCCGGGCGCCGGGCTGGGCACAGGGCTGGCCGCCGGTGGCCGGGGCGGCGACGGCCCGGACCTCGCGGACGTCGCGGGGCAGCATGCGGCCCGTACAGCTCTGGAGGTGGCGGCCGCCGGTGGTCACCACCTGCTGCTCCACGGGCCGCCGGGCGCCGGCAAGACGATGCTCGCCGAGCGGATGCCCGGGATCCTGCCGGCGCTGACCCGGCAGGAGTCGCTGGAGGTGACCGCGGTGCACTCGGTGGCGGGCATCCTGCCGCCGGGAGAGCCGCTGGTCGCCGTGCCGCCGTACTGCGCACCGCACCACTCGGCGACGATGCAGTCGCTGGTGGGCGGCGGCAACGGACTGCCCCGCCCCGGAGCCGTCTCGCTCGCACACCGGGGCATCCTCTTCCTCGACGAGGCGCCGGAGTTCAGCGGGAAGGCCCTGGACTCGCTGCGGCAGCCGCTGGAGTCGGGGCACGTGGTGGTGGCGCGGAGCGCCGGGGTGGTGCGGCTGCCCGCGCGGTTCCTGATGGTGCTGGCCGCCAACCCGTGCCCCTGCGGGCGGCACACCCTGCACGGCTCGGGGTGCGAATGCCCGCCGTCGGCGATCCGCAAGTACCAGGCCCGGCTGTCGGGGCCGCTGCTCGACCGGGTCGACCTGCGGGTCGGGGTCGAGCCGGTGCAGCGGGCCGACCTGCTCGGCCGGGGCGGGCGCGGCGAGCCGACCGCCGCAGTCGCGGAACGGGTGCGGGAGGCGAGGGCGCGGGCGGCGGCGCGACTGGACGGCTCCCCGTGGAACACCAACAGCGACGTGCCGGGCCACGAACTGCGTACGCGCTGGCAGCCGGCCCCAGGAGCTCTGGGCGCCGCCGAACGGGACATGGAGCGCGGGCTGCTGACGGCCCGTGGCCTCGACCGGGTGCTGCGGGTCGCCTGGACCGTCGCCGACCTGGCCGGCTGCGACCGGCCCGACGCAAGCCATGTCGACCTGGCGCTGGAGCTGCGTACGGGGATCGCACGGGGAGCGCCCGCGCTGATCGGAGGCACGGGATGAGCGGGGGAGTGCGGGAGGAGGCGGTGACCGCGACGGGCGGGGCGGCGGGCCGGGCGGGCGCCGGGCGGCGGAGCGAGGGCGCGGCGCCCGGGCCCGGCCAGGGCGTGGGGGATCAGGAGCGGCTGGCACGGGCGGCCCTGACCCGGGTCGTCGAGCCGGGGGACGAGGCCGCCGGGCGGTGGCTCCGGGAGTGCGGGCCGGTGGAGCTGATGCGCAGGTTCACCTCGCTCGACGTCGCGGACGCGGCCGAGGCGCTGACCGGCGTGAGCGGGCAGCGGCTCGGCGGCTACCGGATGCGCGCGGCGGCCGCCGACCCCGAGCGGGACCTCGCGGCGATGGCGGCGGTGGGCGGCCGCTTCGTGTGCCCCGGCGACGAGGAGTGGCCCGGGCAGCTCGACGACCTGGGCGACGGCCGGCCGGTGGGGCTCTGGGTGCGGGGCGGGCCGCATCTGCGGATGTGGGCGCTGCGGTCCGTCGCCGTCGTGGGGGCCCGGGCCTGCACCTCGTACGGGGCCCACATGGCGGCGTCGCTGGGCGCCGGGCTCGCCGAGCGCGGCTGGGTCGTGGTCTCCGGGGCCGCGTTCGGCGTGGACGGCGCCGCCCACCGGGGCGCACTGGCCGCGGGCGGGGCCACCGTCGCGGTGCTGGCCTGCGGCGTCGACGTCGTCTATCCCCGGGGCCACGCCGAACTGATCGGGCGCATCGCCGAACAGGGGCTGGTGCTCGGCGAGTTGCCGCCGGGCGGTCATCCCACCCAGAGCCGGTTCATCCTCCGGAACCGGGTGATCGCCGCCCTCACCCGGGGCACGGTCGTGGTGGAGGCGCAGTACCGCAGCGGCTCGCTGGTCACGGCGCGCGGCGCGCAGCGGCTCGGACGGTTCACGATGGGCGTGCCCGGCCCCGCCACCAGCGGACTCTCGGCGGGTGTCCACGAACTGCTGAGGGGCGAGGGCGTCCTGGTCACCGACGCCGCCGAGGTGGTGGAACTGGTCGGGGAGATCGGCGATCTGGCCCCGGCGCGCCGGGGACCACTGCTGCCCAGAGATCTGCTGGATCCCGTCGCGGCGCTCGTCCTGGAGTCACTGCCGGCCCGGGGCGCCCTCGGTGCGCGCGACGTCGCCCGGGGAGCGGGAACCACCCCCGACGACGCACTCGGCAAGCTGTACGAACTGCACTCCTTGGGGTTCGTCGAACGGCGGGGTGACGGCTGGCAGTTGACGCCGGGGCCCGTACAGCACGCGAACGCGCGGCGAGGCGGTCCTTGACCAGCGGCATTCGGGTGAAAAGGTACTGGTGATGACCCTCTCAGCCCGCCCGGACCGCTCTCCGGGGCCGCCGTACACGGTGATGGCCCCGGAGAGCGGCGTGCCGCTCGGCATTCATCTTGACGGGGGCGATCCCATATCCTGCGCGGACTGCGACGCCGCAGTCACGCTACGCTCACAAGGAATCCTCCCAGACGCAAGATCCCCCCGACGTCACAGCAGAACGGCTCAAGGCAACGCATGCCCCAGCACACCTCCGGGTCTGACCGCGCGGCAGTGCCACACGCGGCGCGTGGCGGCGTGCGGCCCGCCGCACCCTCCTCGCTCGACGAGTTGTGGCGGTCGTACAAGACCACGGGCGACGAGCGGCTGCGAGAGCAGCTGATCCTGCACTACTCGCCGCTGGTGAAGTACGTCGCCGGGCGGGTCAGCGTCGGGCTGCCGCCCAACGTCGAGCAGGCCGACTTCGTGTCCTCCGGTGTCTTCGGGCTCATCGACGCCATCGAGAAGTTCGACATCGAGCGCTCCATCAAGTTCGAGACGTACGCGATCACACGCATCCGCGGCGCCATGATCGACGAGCTGCGGGCCCTGGACTGGATCCCCCGCTCGGTGCGGCAGAAGGCCAAGGCGGTCGAGCGCGCCTACGCGACGCTGGAGGCGCAGCTGCGCCGTACCCCCAGCGAGAGCGAGGTCGCCGCGGAGATGGGCATCCTCCTGGAGGAACTGCACGCTGTTTTCAGCCAGTTGTCACTGGCGAACGTCGTCGCCCTGGAGGAGCTGCTGCACGCCGGCGGCGAGGGCGGTGACCGGCTGAGCCTGATGGACACGCTGGAGGACACCCACGCCGACAACCCGGTCGAGGTGGCCGAGGACCGGGAGCTGCGCCGGCTGCTGGCCAGGGCCATCAACACGCTGCCCGACCGCGAGAAGACCGTGGTCACGCTCTACTACTACGAAGGTCTCACCCTCGCCGAGATCGGCAACGTGCTGGGCGTGACCGAGAGCCGGGTCAGCCAGATCCATACCAAATCGGTGCTCCAGCTGCGGGCGAAGCTGGCCGACGCCGGGCGTTGACGGCGGCGCTGAATCGTCCCTGCCGCCTCGGTCGCATCGTCAGGGCGACGGCTCATCCGTAGAGTGGGACCGTGCCAAGGATTCGAGCGGCCTCGGTGGCCGAGCACCGGACGATGCAGCGCGGCGCCCTGCTGGACGCCGCCCGCTGCCTGCTGTCCGAAGGCGGTACGGAAGCGCTGACCTTCCCCGCCCTCGCTGAGCGCACCGGCCTCGCCCGGTCGTCCGTGTACGAGTACTTCCGTTCCCGCGCCTCCGTCGTCGAGGAACTGTGCGCCGTCGACTTCCCGGTCTGGGCAGCCGAGGTCGAGAACGCCATGGAGCGGGCCGGCACCCCGGCCGGCAAGGTCGAGGCGTACGTACGCGCGCAACTGCTCCTGGTCGGCGACCGGCGTCACCGCGCCGTGGTCGCGATCTCCGCCAGCGAGCTCGACGCGGGCGCGCGCGAGAAGATCCGCGCCGCCCACGGCGGTCTGGTGACGATGATCGTCGAGGCGCTCGGCGCGCTGGGCCACGACCAGCCCCGGCTGGCGGCGATGATGCTCCAGGGAGTCGTCGACGCGGCGGTGCGGCGCATCGAGCTCGGCGCGGCGGAGGACCCGGACGTCATCGCGGACACGGCCGTGGCGATGGCACTGCGCGGCGTCCAGGGCTGACCCGCCGGCCGCCGCGGCTCGGCCCGGGGCGGCAGCGGTACGTCGAAGACCGGCAGCAGACGCGGCGGGCCGCGGCGCAGCAGGTGCCCGGGAAGCAGCGTCAGCGGGTCGAGGTACGCGTCCCCTCTGCGCAGGCCCCAGTGCAGGCAGCCGGACGGGCAGTGGAACGGGCCGTCCTGCAGTACGCCCACCACCTGCCCGGCGGCCACCTCGTCGCCCATGGCGACCAGCGCGCGCACCGGCTCGTACGTCGTCCGCAGCGGCGGGTCGCCCGTCCCCGCCAAGGTGACGGACAGGACGCCGCGTCCGGCCACCGGGCCCGCGAAGGAGACCCGGCCCGGGGCCACCGCCCGTACCGGCGCACCGGGTCCGGCCGCAAGGTCGACACCGCGGTGCCCGGCCGCGTACCGGGAGGGCGGCGGCTCCCAGGACCGCAGGACCGGTGGCCGTTCCCCCACGGGCCACACCCCCTCGGACGGGGGCGTGCCTGGGGCGGGCACCGGCTCGGCCGGGGGCGTGCCCGCGGCGGCCTCCGGGAGCGGGACGCCCCAGGCCGTCAGCAGAAGCAGGATCGGGACCAGGACCAGCACAGTCGTTCGTCGCATCCCCACACCGTCCCGCGACGGGCCGGTTCGCGGGGATCATGGACCCGATCTGTGGACCGGCGGCCGGTTGTGGACATCGCCGTCACCCGGCACTGCGTAGGTCCCGTACACTTCTTGTGGCGATCCGGGTCACCGGGTCGACTTCGCACGCCCCGCCACCTCACCCTCTCTGCGGTCGGTGGCCGCGCCGCTCGGTCCTTCGTGGCACGGCGCATGGGGCGTCAGGCGCGACCGCAATCCTGCGGACGCGGCAAACCGAGTAACTCAAGGAGTACGGCCATGGCCGTCGTCACGATGCGGGAGCTGCTGGAAAGCGGCGTCCACTTCGGTCACCAGACCCGTCGTTGGAACCCGAAGATGAAGCGCTTCATCTTCACGGAGCGCAACGGCATCTACATCATCGACCTGCTCCAGTCGCTGTCGTACATCGACCGCGCCTACGAGTTCGTCAAGGAGACCGTCGCCCACGGCGGTTCCATCATGTTCGTCGGCACCAAGAAGCAGGCGCAGGAAGCGATCGCCGAGCAGGCGACGCGCGTGGGCATGCCCTACGTCAACCAGCGCTGGCTCGGCGGCATGCTGACCAACTTCTCCACCGTCTACAAGCGCCTTCAGCGTCTGAAGGAGCTCGAGCAGATCGACTTCGAGGATGTGGCCGCGTCCGGCCTCACCAAGAAGGAGCTCCTGGTCCTCTCCCGCGAGAAGACCAAGCTGGAGAAGACCCTCGGCGGTATCCGCGAGATGTCCAAGGTGCCCAGCGCCGTCTGGATCGTGGACACCAAGAAGGAGCACATCGCCGTCGGTGAGGCGCGCAAGCTCCACATCCCGGTCGTCGCGATCCTCGACACCAACTGCGACCCCGACGAGGTCGACTACAAGATCCCGGGCAACGACGACGCGATCCGCTCCGTCACCCTGCTCACCCGCGTGATCGCCGACGCCGTCGCCGAGGGCCTCATCGCCCGCTCCGGCGCCGCGACCGGCGACCAGAAGCCGGGCGACAAGGCCGCCGGCGAGCCGCTCGCCGAGTGGGAGCGCGACCTGCTCGAGGGCGACAAGAAGGCTGACGAGGCCGCTGCCCCGGCCGCCGACGCCGAGGTGCAGACCTCCGCCGAGACCGGGAAGGTCGCCGACGCCGAGAAGGCCGACGAGGCTGCCGCCCCGGCCGGCGAGGCTGCCGCCCCGGCCGCCGAGGCCGAGCAGGCCTGACACCCGTCACGGTTGACGACGGCGGGGGAGGGCGCGGTGAGCGCCCGCCCCCGCCGCCACCCGTAGATCTTCGCTTCGACTTCGAGAGAGATTCACAGATCATGGCGAACTACACCGCCGCGGACGTCAAGAAGCTCCGTGAGCTCACCGGCGCCGGCATGATGGACTGCAAGAAGGCGCTCGACGAGGCCGAGGGCAGCGTCGACAAGGCCGTCGAGGCCCTGCGCATCAAGGGTCAGAAGGGCGTCGCCAAGCGCGAGGGCCGTTCTGCCGAGAACGGCGCCGTCGTCTCCCTCATCTCCGACGACAACACTTCCGGTGTCCTCGTCGAGCTGAAGTGCGAGACGGACTTCGTCGCCAAGGGTGACAAGTTCCAGGCCGTCGCGAACGCGCTCGCCGCGCACGTCGCCGCCACGTCCCCCGCCGACATCCAGGCGCTCCTCGCGTCCGAGATCGAGGCCGGCAAGACCGTCCAGCAGTACGTCGACGAGGCCAACGCCAACCTCGGCGAGAAGATCGTCCTGGACCGCTTCGCGCAGTTCTCCGGCGCCTACGTCAGCGCGTACATGCACCGCACCATGCCCGACCTGCCCCCGCAGATCGGTGTCCTGGTCGAGCTGGACAAGGCCGACGCCGAGCTGGCCCGTGGCATCGCCCAGCACATCGCCGCCTTCGCGCCGAAGTACCTGGACCGCGACGACGTCCCCGCCGAGGTCGTCGAGGCCGAGCGCCGCGTCGCCGAGGAGACCACCCGCGCCGAGGGCAAGCCCGAGGCCGCGCTCCCGAAGATCGTCGAGGGTCGAGTCAACGGCTTCTTCAAGGAGGCCACCCTCCTCGGCCAGCCGTACGCCCTGGACAACAAGAAGTCCGTCCAGAAGGTTCTGGACGAGGCCGGTGTCACCCTGAAGCGCTTCTCGCGCATCAAGGTCGGCATCTGAGTCCGTTCCAGCGATCGAGCGTGGACCCCCGCTAGGGTCTACGGCAGTCGGACGCGTACGTAACGGACGACCGCAGATCTTACGAGGAGGCCATTGCCGCGCACGGGACTCAGCACCCACCGGCAATGGCCTTCTTCGTATGTGCACTAGGAGATCTCCATGACGAATACCCAGAAGAGCGACGACGGCAAAGTGACCGGCCGTTTCATGCTGAAGCTGTCCGGCGAGGCGTTCGCGGGCGGCGGCGGCCTGGGTGTGGACCCTGACGTGGTGCACGCCATCGCGCGGGAGATCGCCGCCGTCGTGCGCGACGGTGCGGAGATCGCGGTCGTCATCGGCGGCGGCAACTTCTTCCGCGGCGCCGAGCTCCAGCAGCGCGGCATGGACCGGGCCCGGTCCGACTACATGGGCATGCTCGGCACGGTCATGAACTGCCTCGCCCTCCAGGACTTCCTGGAGAAGGAAGGCATCGACAGCCGCGTGCAGACCGCCATCACGATGGGCCAGGTCGCGGAGCCGTACATCCCGCTCCGCGCCGTGCGCCACCTGGAGAAGGGCCGGGTCGTCATCTTCGGCGCCGGCATGGGCATGCCCTACTTCTCCACCGACACCACCGCCGCCCAGCGGGCCCTGGAGATCGACGCCGAGGTCATGCTCATGGGCAAGAACGGTGTCGACGGGGTCTACGACTCCGACCCCCGCACCAACCCCGCCGCCGTCAAGTTCGACGCGCTCGAGTACGGCGAGGTCATCACCCGGGACCTCAAGGTCGCCGACATGACGGCGATCACGCTGTGCCGGGACAACAACCTTCCGATCCTCGTCTTCGAACTGCTCGCCGAGGGCAATATCGCGCGGGCGGTCAAGGGTGAGAAGATCGGCACGCTCGTGAGCGACCGGGGCACCCGGGCCTGACCGGGGGATGGACAAGAACTCTGCCGGTCGGACACCGTGCAGGGAAGACGCGCCGCAGATTCACAGACGCAGGTTCACAGGGTCTGTTCATGCAGTTCATGCCGGGCCCGATCGAGACACGCAGGAGCAAGTGGTGATCGAAGAAATCCTCCTCGAGGCCGAGGAGAAAATGGAGAAGGCCGTCGTGGTGGCCAAGGAGGACTTCGCCGCGATCCGCACCGGCCGTGCGCACCCGGCGATGTTCAACAAGATCGTCGCCGACTACTACGGCGCGCTGACGCCGATCAACCAGCTCGCCTCGTTCTCGGTCCCCGAGGCGCGGATGGCGATCGTGACGCCGTTCGACAAGAGCGCGCTGCGCAACATCGAGCAGGCGATCCGCGACTCCGACCTGGGCGTCAACCCCAGCAACGACGGCAACATCATCCGGGTGACGTTCCCCGAGCTGACGCAGGACCGCCGCAAGGAGTTCATCAAGGTCGCCAAGACCAAGGCCGAGGACTCCAAGATCTCGATCCGCTCCGTCCGCCGCAAGGCCAAGGAGACCCTCGACAAGCTCGTCAAGGACAAGGAGTCCGGCGAGGACGAGGTCCGCCGTGCGGAGAAGGAGCTCGACGACACCACCGCGAAGTACACCGCGCAGGTGGACGAGCTGCTCAAGCACAAGGAAGCCGAGCTGCTCGAGGTCTGATGAACGACTCTTCCTGGGGGGCCCCGGCGCGGGGCGACTACGCCGCCGCGTGGGGACCCTCCGACCAGGGGCCTGCCCCGGCGGGTCCCGCCTACGATGCGCATCCGGCCGAGCAGACTCGCCCCATGCCCATCGTGCCGCCCGAGGAGCCCATGCCGACGCCGCCGCCGTCCCCGAAGAAGCGCGCGGGGCGTAATCTGCGTGCCGCCATAGGGGTGGGCGTGGGCCTCGGCGTGGTGATCATCGCGTCGCTGTTCATCTGGAAAGCCGCTTTCATCGGCGTGATAACGGTCGCAGTCGTGGTCGGGCTGTGGGAGCTGACCTCGCGGCTGGAGGAGCGCAAGGGCATCAGGGCTCCGCTGGTGCCGCTCGCGGTCGGCGGCGCCGCGATGGTCGTCGCGGGGTACGTCAGGGGCGCGGAGGGCGCGTGGGTCGCCATGGCGCTCACCGCGCTCGCGGTGCTGGTGTGGCGCATGACCGAACCGCCCGAGGGCTACCTCAAGGACGTCACGGCGGGCGTCTTCGCGGCGTTCTACGTGCCGTTCCTGGCGACGTTCGTCGCGATGATGCTGGCGGCCGACGACGGCGCGCAGCGGGTCCTCACCTTCCTGCTGCTCACGGTCGTCAGCGACACCGGGGCGTACGCCGTCGGGTGGCGCTTCGGCAGGCACAAGCTCGCGCCGCGCATCAGCCCCGGCAAGACCCGGGAAGGGCTGGGCGGCGCGGTCGCCTTCGCGATGGCGGCGGGCGCGGTGTGCATGGAGTTCCTGGTGCACGACGGGGCCTGGTGGCAGGGCCTGCTGCTGGGTCTCGCGGTGGCCGCGAGCGCCACACTCGGCGACCTCGGGGAGTCCATGATCAAGCGGGATCTGGGCATCAAGGACATGGGAACGCTCCTGCCGGGTCACGGCGGGATCATGGACCGCCTGGACTCGCTGCTGCCGACCGCACCGGTGGTCTGGCTGCTGCTCGTGGTCTTCGTAGGAACCGGCTGACCTGCGCGTTCATCGGTGAGGGGCCCGCTGTCCACAGGACGGCGGGCCCTTTCCGTATGTCTGCGACACCGCAAGCAGCGGAGGTCGCCTGCCGGCGGCGCGTTCCGAACTGTTGGACGGCCTCAGTCGGTCCTCGCGGCCGTCTCTGGGCGTCAGCGCTGCTCGTGCCCGTCAGCCCGGTCCTCTCATCAACGCGTTGCGACTCCCCACCGAGGGTGTTCTCGTGGGGGTAGTGGATCGGACGTTGAGGAGGCCCGCTGATGGGTGCCGTAGCCCTGCTGGAGTCGCTCCGCTGCGAGACTCCGATGAACCCGCCCGACGTTGCCGACGGCGACCAGGTGCTGATCACCGGCCCTGGAGGCAAGGTCTGGCCGTCCGACGTCGCCACACCCATCGCAGCAGGTCAGGAGGTTCCGATGGACACGCTCGTCCTCATCAGCGGCGATTCTGTCGTCCTCCGCCTCATGGAGCGGGAGGCGTTCGGCCCGGATGACTCCATGGGCTTCGTGAGGATCAAGTCCAGCGACGCCGGCTCTGGTGCAAGGACGGCGGAGTTCCTGAGCGACGTGAGTTCGTACATGCTGAGCTACAAGGTCGGAGTCGTGACGTTCTGAGGAGCGGGACGTCCCGCCGCGCGGCGGGAGCACCCCTTCGACCTGGGAGTGCGCTCGCGACTTGTCGACATGAGTGCGCGTGCATGCGATTCCGGCTTTCGGTGTGCGGCCCGTCCGCCGCTGCCCTCGGGTGGAATGCGTCACGGTCGCAGGGCGAGGCCGGGCCGTCTGTGCGCCGCCGCAGGGCCGCCGGTGGTGGCCGACCACGACCGATGCCGACCTGCCGCGAGGGGCTGGTCGCTACCTGAGCAGGCGACGACCGTGAGGACCGCAGGCGGTCTGCCACACTGGAAGAACCATGCCTGTACCTGGAGAACTTACTTTCGTCGCGCCGCGCGGAGCCAAGAAGCCCCCGCGGCACCTCGCCGATCTCACGCCCGCCGAGCGCCGCGAGGCCGTGGCAGCGATCGGGGAGAAGCCGTTCCGTGCCAAGCAGCTGTCGCAGCACTACTTCGCGCGGTACGCCCACGACCCGGCGGAGTGGACCGACATCCCGGCCGGCTCGCGCGACAAGCTCCGGGCGGAGCTGCTGCCCGAGCTGATGACCGTGCTGCGGCACATCAGCTGCGACGACGACACCACGCGCAAGACGCTGTGGAAGATGCACGACGGGACGCTCGTCGAGTCCGTCCTGATGCGGTACCCGGACCGGGTCACCATGTGCATCTCGTCGCAGGCCGGGTGCGGCATGAACTGCCCGTTCTGCGCCACCGGACAGGCCGGGCTCGACCGGAACCTGTCGACCGCCGAGATCGTGCACCAGATCGTCGACGGCATGCGCGCCCTGCGCGACGGCGAGGTCCCGGGCGGACCTGCGCGGCTCTCGAACATCGTCTTCATGGGCATGGGCGAGCCGCTCGCCAACTACAAGCGCGTCGTCGGCGCCATCCGCCGGCTCACCGACCCGGAGCCGGACGGGCTCGGGCTGTCGCAGCGCGGCATCACGGTGTCGACCGTCGGCCTCGTCCCGGCCATGCTGCGCTTCGCCGACGAGGGCTTCAAGTGCCGCCTCGCCGTCTCGCTGCACGCCCCGGACGACGAGCTGCGTGACACCCTCGTGCCCGTCAACACGCGCTGGCAGGTGCGGGAGGTCCTGGACGCGGCCTGGGAGTACGCCGAGAAGTCCGGCCGGCGCATCTCCATCGAGTACGCGCTCATCCGCGACATCAACGACCAGGCATGGCGCGGTGACCTGCTCGGCCGCCTCCTCAAGGGCAAGCGGGTGCACGTCAACCTCATTCCGCTGAACCCGACCCCGGGCTCGAAGTGGACCGCCTCCCGTCCCGAGGACGAGAAGGCGTTCGTCGAGGCGATCGCGGCCCATGGCGTGCCCGTGACCGTACGGGACACCCGCGGCCAGGAGATCGACGGAGCGTGCGGGCAGCTGGCGGCCACCGAGCGGTAGGCCGCCGAGAGGGCCCGTGTAACCTGGGCCGCACATCTGCATATTCCGACAGGGGAGCGCCACAGCGCTGAGAGTGCGGTACGCCGCAGACCCTCTGAACCTTGCCCAGGTCATTCTGGGTAGGAAGTTCGGTCACTACTCGAGCTGTTGCGCCCTGCCCGTTTCCCCGGGCAGGGCCGCGTCTCTTCCTGGATGTCCCATCCCAGGAGGAATTCAGTGAGCACCACCAAGAAGTTCGCGGTCACCGCGCTGGCCGCCGCCCTCGGCGTCTCCACGCTCGCCGCGTGCGGGGGCGACAAGGGCGACTCCGGCTCCGGCGACCCCAAGAAGTCCAAGACCGTCACGCTGGTCAGCCACGACTCGTTCAACGCGTCCGAAGCCGTGCTGAAGGCGTTCACCAAGGAGACCGGCTACACGGTCAAGGTCCTCAAGAGCGGGGACGCGGGCGCCGCCCTCAACCAGGAGATCCTCACCAAGGGCTCCCCGCGCGGCGACGTCTTCTTCGGCGTCGACAACACCCTCCTGTCGCGGGCCCTGGACAACGGCATCTTCACGCCGTACGAGGCCAAGGGGCTCGGCGCGATACCGCAGGGCGTCCGGCTCGACGGCGACAAGCACCGCGTCACGCCCGTCGACACCGGTGACATCTGCGTCAACTACGACAAGAAGTACTTCGCCGACAAGAAGCTGGCGCCGCCGAAGTCCTTCGACGACCTGATCAAGCCGGCGTACAAGAACCTGCTCGTCACCGAGAACGCCGGGTCCTCCTCGCCCGGCCTCGGCTTCCTGCTCGGCACGGTCGGGCAGTACGGCGACGACGGCTGGCAGAGCTACTGGAAGAAGCTCCGGGCCAACGGCGTCAAGGTTGTCGACGGCTGGGAGCAGGCGTACAACGAGGAGTTCTCCGGCTCCGCCGGCGGCAAGAAGGCCAAGGCGGACCGGCCGCTCGTCGTCTCGTACGCCTCCAGCCCGCCCGTCGAGGTGCTGTACGCCGAGCCGCGGCCCAAGGAGGCGCCGACCGGTGTCGCGACCGGCACCTGCTTCCGGCAGACCGAGTTCGCGGGGCTGCTGACCGGGGCGAAGAACGAGGAGGGCGGCAAGGCGCTCATCGACTTCCTCATCGGGAAGAAGTTCCAGGAGGACATGCCGCTGAACATGTTCGTCAACCCGGTGATCAAGGACGCGAAGCTGCCCGAGCTGTTCACGAAGCACGGCGTGGTCGTCGACAAGCCGCAGACCGTGGCCCCGGAGAAGATCGCCGATCAGCGTGAGCGGTGGGTCAAGTCGTGGTCCTCGCTCGTCCTGAAGTAACGAAGGCGCCGCACACGAGGAGCACGCGCGGGAGCGCGGTGCGGCTGGGCCTCATGGCCCTGCCCGTCGCGTTCTTCGCGGTGTTCTTCGCCTACCCCGTGGCCGCGATCACCGGCCGCGGGCTCACCGTGGACGGCGTCTGGCAGTTCGGCCGGGTCGGCGAGGTGCTCGCCGACCCGGACATCCGCGGCGTGCTGTGGTTCACGACGTGGCAGGCGCTCGCCTCGACGGCACTGACGCTGCTGATCGCGCTTCCCGCGGCGTACGTCTTCGCCCGGCTCGACTTCCCCGGCAAGCAGCTGCTGCGCGCCGTGGTCACCGTGCCGTTCGTGCTGCCGACGGTCGTCGTCGGGACCGCGTTCCTGGCGCTGCTCGGGCGGGGCGGGCTGCTGGACGAGCTGTGGGGCGTACGGCTCGACACCAGCGTCTGGGCGATCCTGCTCGCGCACGTCTTCTTCAACTACGCCGTGGTGGTGCGGACCGTGGGCGGCCTGTGGTCGCAGCTCGACCCGCGCCAGGAGGAGGCGGCGCGGGTGCTCGGGGCCGGGCGGTTCGCCGCCTGGCGGCGGGTGACGCTGCCGGCGCTGGTGCCGGCCGTGGCCGCCGCCGCGCTGATGGTCTTCCTGTTCACGTTCACCTCGTTCGGCGTCGTGCAGATCCTCGGCGGGCCCGCGTACTCCACCCTGGAGGTGGAGATCTACCGGCAGACCGCCCAGTTCCTGGACCTGCCGACGGCCGCCGTGCTGACGCTGGTGCAGTTCGCGGCGGTCGGCGCGATCCTCGCCGTACACGCGTGGACGGTACGGCGCCGGGAGAGCGCCCTGAGGCTGGTCGACCCGGCGCGGACCGCGCGGCGGCCGCGCGGGGCCGGGCAGTGGGCGCTGCTCGGCGCAGTGCTGGCCACGGTGGCGGTGCTGATCGTGGTGCCGCTCGGGGTGCTCGTCGAGCGGTCGCTGGACGGGCCCGACGGGTACGGGTTCGGCTACTACCGGGCGCTTCAGTCGGCCGGTGCGAGCGGGGGCACCTTCCTCGTACCGCCGCTGGAGGCGGTGTGGAACTCGCTGGAGTACGCCCTGGCCGCGACGGCGATCGCGCTGGTCGTCGGCGGGCTCGCGGCGGCGGCGCTGACCCGGCGGGCGGGACGGCTGGTGCGCGGTTTCGACGCGCTGCTGATGCTGCCGCTGGGCGTCTCCGCCGTGACGGTGGGCTTCGGTTTCCTCATCACCCTCGACGAGCCGCCGCTGGATCTGCGCACGTCATGGATCCTGGTGCCGCTGGCGCAGGCGCTGGTCGGGGTGCCCTTCGTCGTACGGACGATGCTGCCGGTACTGCGGGCGGTCGACGCGCGGCTGCGCGAGGCGGCGGCGGTGCTCGGGGCGTCGCCGCCGCGGGTGTGGCGGGAGGTCGACCTGCCGATGGTGCGGCGGGCGCTGCTGGTCGCCGCCGGGTTCGCCTTCGCCGTGTCGCTGGGCGAGTTCGGCGCGACGGTCTTCATCGCGCGGCCCGACAACCCGACGCTGCCGGTGGCCGTCGCGCGGCTGCTGGGGCGGGCGGGGGACCTCAACTACGGGCAGGCGATGGCTTTGAGCACGATTCTGATGGTGGTGTGCGCGGTGGCGCTGCTGGTTCTCGAACGCATGCGTCCCGACCGATCCGGAGCCGGGGAGTTCTGATGCTGAGGCTGGACGGGGCGACCGTGCGGTTCGGGAAGCGGGCCGCGCTCGACGACGTGGACCTGGAGGTCGCCGAGCACGAAGTGGTGTGCGTGCTCGGGCCGAGCGGCAGCGGGAAGTCCACGCTGCTCCGGGTTGTCGCCGGGCTCCAGACGGCGGACGCCGGACGGGTGCTGCTGGACGGGCGCGACCAGCGCGGGGTGCCGGTGCACCGGCGGGGCGTCGGGCTGATGTTCCAGGACCACCAGCTCTTTCCGCAGCGGGACGTCGGGGGGAACGTCGCCTTCGGGCTGCGGATGCGGGGCGTGGGGAAGGCCGGTCAGGCGCGCCGGGTCGCGGAACTGCTGGAGATGGTGGGCCTGCCGGGCGCCGGGCCGCGGGCGATCAGCACCCTTTCGGGCGGTGAGCAGCAGCGGGTCGCGCTGGCGCGGGCGCTGGCCCCCGAGCCGAAACTGCTGATGCTCGACGAGCCGCTGGGGCAGCTGGACCGGGGGTTGCGCGAGCGTCTGGTGGTGGAGCTGCGGCAGCTGTTCGGGCGGCTGGGCACGACCGTGCTGGCCGTCACGCACGACCAGGGCGAGGCGTTCGCGCTCGCCGACCGGGTCGTCGTCATGCGGGACGGGCGGATCGCGCAGAGCGGTACGCCGCTGGAGGTCTGGCGGCGGCCGGCCTCCGAGTTCGTCGCGCGCTTCCTGGGCTTCGACAACGTCGTGGCGGCGACGGTCGGCGGCGAGGCGGCCGACACGGTGTGGGGCAAGGTGCCCGTTCCGGTGGGTACGCCGCAGGGGGAGGCACGCCTGCTGGTCCGGCCGGCGGGCGTGAGGCTCGTGCCGGTCGCGGAGGGGCTGCCGTGCGTCGTTACGGCGCGGACGTTCCGGGGCCACCACGTGGCCCTGCTGCTGCGGCCGTCCGAGGGGCCGGCGCTGGAGGCGGAGTGCGCGCTGCGCGACGCGCCGGAGGTGGGCACGGAGGTGGGCGTCGCCTTCGCGGGGGACGAGGTCGTGGTGCTGGGGGTGGGGGGCTGAGGGGCTGTCGGGTGTGGGCGCCCACGGTGGGGTCCCCCTGCCGAACCATGCCCAGGGGCCACAAACACCGGACGTACCGCACCGGTCGGGGGCTCAGAGGGACCTCCCCGGCCGGACCAGGCCCAGTTCGTACGCCAGGATGACCGCCTGCGCCCGGTCTCTCAGGCCCATCTTCGTGAACAGCCGGTTGATGTGGGTCTTCACCGTGTGGTCGGTGATCGTCAGCCGTCCGGCGATGTCCGCGTTCGACAGGCCCTGCGCGATCAGGACCAGCACCTCCACCTCCCGCGCCGTCAGGTCCTCGACCGTGCGCACCGGCCGCGCGGCGGACCGCGCGCTGATGAACTGCCCGATCAGCCGCTTGGTGATCTCGGGCGACAGCAGCGCGTTCCCGGCCGCCACCACCCGCACCGCGTGCAGGAGTTCGGGGAACGTCGCGTCCTTGAGCAGGAAGCCGCCCGCCCCGGCGGCCAGCGCCTCGTACACGTACTCGTCCAGACCGAAGGTCGTCAGCATCAGCACCTTCGTCGCCCCGTCCGAGGCGGCGAGGATCTCGCGGGCGGCCTCGATGCCGTTCTTGTGCGGCATCCGGATGTCGAGCAGCGCCAGGTCGGGGCGGGTCTCGGCGGCGACCCCGACCGCCTGCGCGCCGTCCTCGGCCTCGCCCACCACCTCGATGTCGTCCTGGGTGCCGAGCAGGCTCACGAAGCCCGTCCGTACGACCGCCTGATCGTCCGCCACCATCGCCCTGATCACCAAGGCAACTCACCCTCCACCAGAAATCCGCCGTCCGGACCGGGCCCCGCGCTCAGCCGGCCGCCCACCAGCGCCGCCCGCTCGCGCATCCCGGTCAGGCCGTGACCGGCCAGGACCGGCGCGGCGGGCCCCGGGCCGTCGTCGCCTATGCGCAGGCCCAGCCGGTCGGCGCCGTAGTCGATCCGCACCACCGTACGGGCGCCCGGCGCGTGCTTGCGCGCGTTGGTCAGCGCCTCCTGCACGATGCGGTACGCCGAAAGCTCCCACGCGGCAGGCAGCGCGACCTGCGCGCCGGTGATTTCGAGCTCCGCGTCGCCGCCCACCGCCCGGTGCTGGTCGAGCAGTTCGGGGAGGTGGGCGAGGGACGGCTGAGGCGCGGTGAGGGCCGGGCCGTCCTGCTGCCCCGTGCGCAGTACGCCGAGGAGGCGGCGCAGCTCCGCCATCGAGGAGCGGGCGGTGGAGGCGATGTGCTGGAAGCCGTCGCGGGCCTCGGGGGTGAGCCCCGGGGTGGTGTACGTCGCGCTCTCCGCCTGCACCGCGATCATCGACACCGAGTGGGAGACGATGTCGTGCAGCTCGCGGGCGATCGCCGCGCGTTCCGCCTCGGCGGCCTGCTGCCGCTCCATCGCGATCAACTGGTCTTGCGCCAGGGCGCGTTCACGCCGGGTCTCCTCCCGGGCCCGTACCGCGTCACCCATCGACACGGCCCCCAGCAGCACCACCGACAGGACGAACGCCTCGGCGAAGAGCCCCAGCGAGCCGGGGCCGCCGAGGGCCGGGACCGGCAGGTCGTCCTGGCGGGACCAGTCGGCGATGTGCGCCAGGTTCACGGCGAGAGAGCCCAGCACACCGCCTGCCAGCAGGATCGCCGGGTGATGCACGCGGTGGCGGCCCAGGGTGTAGAAGCCGGCGAGTCCGCTGACGATGGTGCAGATGTAGAGGCTGCTGCCGGCCGCGAAGGCGACCAGGCCCGCGGCGACGGTGAGTACGGCGACGGGCGGGCAGGAGCGCCGCCACATCAGCGAGGCGGCGGAGAGCAGTACGCCCACCGCGATCGTCACCGAGCCGGGGTAGGCGAACAGTTCCACGACCGCGCAGGCCGTCAGGGCGCCACCGGTGATCCACGGGTAGGAGGGGGCGGCGATCCACGCGCGAAGGCGCCGCCGGGCGGACGAACTCATCCCCCCATTCTCCGGATGCGGCGGGCGGTCCGCGTCACCGCACGGGTTGAGCCGGGCCGGGCGTCTCATGCCACGGGTTGACGGCGGGGATCGGATTCCCGTTTGACGCCGTCGGGCCGGGGGATTCCTAGCGTTGCCCGGTATGAGTGATCTCCGTGTCCCGGTGCGCACACCGTCCGTCCGGCGTGAGCGCGGGCTGTGGGCCGCGTGCGCCGCCGCCGCGCTCGCGCTCGCCGCGCTGTCGGACCTCGCGCCTCACCGGGTGTGGGGCCTGACCGCCGCGCTCGGGTACGCCGCCGCCGCGCTCACCGCCTCCCGGGCGGTGGCCGTCGCCGGCGCGGTGGTGCTGCCCCTCGGCGCGCTCCTCGCCACCGGGCTCGCGCAGCTCGAAGTGGCCGTCGTGGAACGTGCGGGGCAGCGGCTCGCGGCGACCGGCGGCCCATACCTCCCCGCCCCCTCCGCCGTCGCCGACTTCAACCCGTACCTGCCGGGCATGGCGGTCTTCGGCCTGCTGCCCGGCGACCCCCGCTGGTGGACGGGCGCCGTCTTCGCCGGTGCGCTGGCCGCGGCGGCGGGCCGGAGCGGGAGGACGGCGTGGCTGGTCGCGTGCCCGGTGGTCGCCCTGCCCCTGTGCGTGGGCGGTACGGACCTGCCCGTGGTGGGGCTGATGTGCCTGGGGACGGTGCTGGCCGGGCGGGGCCGGCCCTGGCAGGCGGGACTGGTGCTCGGCGCGGCCGCCGCGCTCAAGTGGACGGCGTGGCCCGCGCTTCCGGTCGCCTGCGCGCTGTTCGCCGTACGGGGCGGGGCGCGGCCCGCGCGGCGGTTCGCCGCCGTGGCGCTGGGGACCGGGGTGCCGGCCGTCGCGCCGTTCCTCCTCGCGGATCCCGGCGGCTTCCACGCCAACGTCGTCGCCTTCCCGCTCGGCCTCGGTACGGCCGCCTCGCCCGCCGCCAGCCCGCTGCCCGGCCACCTCCTCGCCGTGTACGTGCCCGGCGGCACGGTGATCGCCCTGTCGCTGCTCGCGGTGAGCGCCCTGCTGCTGGCCCTCTCGCTGTGCGTACGGCCGCCGCTCACCGTCCGGGCCGCCGCGGACCGCCTCGCCCTCGGCCTGGGGCTCGCCATGTCCCTGATCCCGGCCACCCGCTTCGGCTACCTCGTCTACCCACTGGTGCTCTGGGCGCTGCCCCGGTGCGGGGCGCGCCCGGCACCCGTCCCGCGAAAGGCCACGACATGACCAGGACCCTCGTCGTCACCAACGACTTCCCGCCCCGGCAGGGCGGCATCGAAACCTTCGTACACGCCATGACCAGCCGCTTTCCCGCCGACGAGGTCGTGGTCCACACCTCGCGCGCGCCGGGCTGGGAGGCGTACGACGCGACGCTCCCGTACCCCGTCGTCCGCGCGCCCGTGCGGACGCTGCTGCCGACCCGGCGCACCGCCGCCCGCTCCGCCGCCATAGCCCGCCGGTACGGCTGCGACCGGGTGTGGTTCGGGGCCGCCGCGCCGCTCGGGCTGATGGCACATCGGCTGCGCGGCGCGACGGGCATACGCACCGCCGTCGCCACGACACACGGCCACGAGGTGTGGTGGGCGCGCACGCCCGGCGCTCGCGGACTGCTGCGGCGGGTCGGGGCGCGGGCCGACACGGTGACGTACCTCGGGGCGAGCACCCTCGCCCCGATCGCGGCCGCGATGGGGCCGGGCGCGCGGCTGGAGCGGCTCGTGCCGGGCGTCGACACCGGCGTCTTCCGGCCCGGTCTCGACCCGGCGCCGGTGCGCGAGCGGTACGGCCTCGGGGACCGGCCGGTGATCCTGTGCGCCGCGCGGCTCGTCACCCGCAAGGGTCAGGACACGCTGATCAGGGCGCTGGGGAGAGTGCGGTGCGCGGTGCCGGACGCCGTGCTGCTGCTGGTGGGGGACGGCCCGGACGAGCGCCGGCTGCGCCGGCTGGCCGCCGCGTACGAGGTCGCCGACCGCGTCGTCTTCGCGGGCGGCCACCCGCACGGCGCCATGCCGTCCTTCTACGCCGCCGCCGACGTCTTCGCGATGCCCTGCCGCACGCGCAAGCGGGGCCTGGAGGTGGAGGGGCTCGGGATCGTGTTCCTGGAAGCGGCGGCGAGCGGGCTGCCGGTCCTGGTGGGCGACTCGGGCGGCGCGCCGGACGCCGTACGGGACGGGGAGACGGGGTACGTCGTCGACGGGCGGTCCGGCGCGGCGGTCGCCGACCGGCTGGTGCGGATGCTCACCGACCCCCCTCTCGCCCGGGCGATGGGCGAGAAGGGGCGGGAGCGGGTCCGTACGGAGTGGAGCTGGGACCGGTCGTACGAGCGGCTCGTCGCGCTGCTAGACGGCCAGCCGGGCCAGCGCCGCCGGGGCCTCTTCGACGGTGTCGACCAGGGCGATGCGTGACTCCATCGGGCGGTCCTTGGCCAGGGACTGGAGAAGAGGCCAGGTGGGGAGCTTCTCGGTCCAGTGGGCGCGGTTGACGAGGACCATGGGAGCCGGTTCGCCACGCGACTCGTAGTAGTTGGGGGTCGCGTTGTCGAAGATCTCCTGGACCGTGCCGGCGGCTCCGGGCAGGAAGACGACGCCGCCGTTGCAGCGCGCGAGCAGGCCGTCCTCGCGGGTGGCGTTGGCGAAGTACTTGGCGATGTGGCCGGCGAACGGGTTCGGCGGCTCGTGACCGTAGAACCAGGTGGGGATGCCGATGGAGTCGCCGCCGGACGGCCAGCGGTCGCGCACGTCGAAGGCGGCGAGGGCCCAGTCGGTGACGGAGGGTGTGAACGACGGGGTCTTGGCGAGGAGTTCGAGTGCCTCGTCGAGCGCGGCGTCCTCTACCGGGGCCAGGTACGCGCCGAGGTTCGCCGCCTCCATCGCGCCGGGTCCGCCGCCGGTCGCCACGGTCAGACCGTCGCGGGCGAGGGTACGGCCGAGGCGGGCGGCGCCGGTGTAGGCGCTGGTGCCCCGGGCCATGGCGTGGCCGCCCATGACGCCGACCACGCGGGCGCCCGCGAGGTGCTCGTCGAGGGCGTCGGAGACGGCGTCGTCGTGGACGGAGCGGAGCATCGAGGCGAATATGTCGCCGTCGGCCTTGGTGCGCTGGAACCACGCGTAGGCGAGGGCGTCGGGGGTGGCGTCGTACCCCTGGTCGAGGTGCTCGAAGAGGGCGTCCGCGGTGTAGAGGAGACCTCGGTACGGGTCGAACGGCAGGTCGGGGACGGGCGGGAAGACGAGCGCACCGTCCGCGCGGACCTTGGCGAGGCCCCCGGGCTCCATGGGGCAGCCGAGGAACACGGCGCCGGAGGTGGCGACGGCGAGCAGGTCGGGGGTACGGGCCGTCAGATCGACGGCCTGTACGCGGTACCCCCCGAGCGCACCGCGTGCGACGACGTCGTCGAACTCGGCGAGGGTTTCGATCTCGCGGTCGGGGGCGGGGTCCTGGGCACGGTCCGAGAGTTGAGGCACCCGAAGATGCTAGGCGGTCGGGGCGGGGGCGCGGGTCCCGGCCCCGGCGGGAACCGGACCCCGGCCCGGGAGCCGCCGCGCGCCGTCGGCGGACGGGCGGACGGACGGGTGGGCCGGGGTCAGGCGGTCAGCGGAGAGGCGGCCAGGGTCGCCAGGCCCACGGTCACCGGGGCGAAGACCGCGAGGACGGCCGCCGCGCGCAGGGCCGCTGCCGCGCGGAGCGTCTGGGACGGGGCGCCCAGGCCCACCAGGGCCTCCGTGGTCGGCGCGCGGGACTGCCGCATCTCCAGGGCCGCCATCATCAGCGTGGCCACCGTGCAGGCCAGCACCAGCGCCGCGCCGAGCCCGGCCACGGGGCCGAACGGATCGGCGGCGGCCCCGCCGTCGTACAGGGCGGCCGCCGCGATCGCCGCCGACACCACCGCGCAGAGCACCCCCAGCGGGCGGCCGAGGCGGCGGGCCTCGTCCATCAGGACCCGGCCCGCGAGGAGCCGGGCCGCGCCCGGGCGCACCGCCTGGAGAACGCGTCCCGAGAAGTACGTCAGCCCGGGCCCCGCCAGCGCGAGACCGAACGCCGTGAGGGCCCAGCCGGCCAGGACCCCGGCCGGGGCCACGTCCAGCCGGCCCGGCAGCGCGAGCGACGCGCCCGGCCGGCCGCGGCTCACGTACGTCTCGACCGCGAGGCCCGCCGCGACGAGGGCCACGCCCCACGGCAGGCCCGTCGGGGACACCGGGCCGGCGGGCTCGGCGTCCGGGCGCTTCGCCGCGCGCGGCCGCAGCGCCAGGGCGCACGCGGTCGCCGCCGCCACCGGCACCACGCACAGCAGTGTCAGCGCGCCGGCCACGGGCAGCGGCCGGCCCGCGGCCAGCAGCTCCGCTCCCGCGCCGTCGAACGGCAGCCCGGAGAGGTCACCGCGCAGGTGGAGGAAGAAGAGGAGGGCGAGCGCGCTGCCCAGGGTGCACGAGAGCGCCGTGGAGACCGCGGCGAGCGCGGCCAGCCGGGCCGGGCCGAGGCCCACCGCGGAGAGCCCCGTGCGTGGCGCGTTCGTACTCGGGTCGGTACGGGCGACCGCGACGGCGAAGTAGACCGTGGTGGCCAGCGGCGGCAGGCACCACAGCAGGCGCCGCACCGAGCCCGCGGACTGTTCCGGGTGGCCGAGCGCGTATCCCAGGGTGCACAGCAGAAGGAATCCCACGCCGCCGGACGCCGCCGCGACCAGCAGCCGGCGCAGCAGGACGAGCGGGTGGGTGCCGCGGGCTAGACGGAGAGCGAGCACGCGGCCCGGCCTTCCGCACCGTCGTCGCCGTCCGGCTGTACGAAGTTGACGCGGCGCCCGTCGAGCAGCGACAGCGTACGGTCCGCGAGCGTCGCCACCTGCGGGTCGTGGGTCGCGAGGAGCACGGTGATCCGGTGCGAGCGGGCCGCGGTGGTGAGCGTGCGCAGGACCTGGGCGCCGTCCGCGCGGTGCAGCGGCGCGGACGGCTCGTCGGCGAAGAGCACCGCCGGGCCGGTGACCAGGGCGCGGGCGACGGCGACCCGCTGGCGCTGGGACTGGGGGAGCGCGGCCGGCCGCTTGCGCGCGACCGAGCCGATGTCGAGCCGCTCCAGCCACTGCATGGCGGTCTTCTTCGCGGCGCGGTGCGAGACGCCGTGCAGGAGGAGGGGGAGTGCGGCGTTCTCCCAGGCCTTCAGTTCCGGTACGAGCCGGGGCTCGGGGCCGATCCAGCCGAACCGGTCGCCGCGCAGCCTCTCGCGCAGCGGGGCGCTCATGGTGTGCAGGGGGACGCTGTTGAACCAGACCTCTCCCTCCTGGGGGACGATCCGGCCGGACAGGCACTTCAGGAGGGTCGTCTTGCCGCTGCCGCGCGGACCGGTGACGGCGAGGATCTCGCCCTCGCGCACACCCAGCGAAACGCCGGTGAGGGCGGGGGATCCGCCGTGGGAGCAGAGCAGGGAGCGTGCCCACAGCACATCGTTGTCGGGCGGGGCCACCATGGCGTACACCTCGCGTCTTGAGTGTCACAGCAGATATCCCGTCCCCCGGATGGGGGAACGAAGACGGGGCCGATCGGTCACTGCACCGTAAGGACGCGAGGGGTGGTGGCGTGGCAAGCGCGCGGCCCGGATACGTCCGTTCTCACTCGAACGGGCGTATCCGGGCCGGGTCGGGGTCATACGATCAGAGCAAGCTCGGACCGTGGCCGGCACATCCGGCCGGTGGCCCCGGGATCAGAGCTTGGTCCACGCCTCGGTGAGCACCTGGCGCAGGATTCCCTCGATCTCGTCGAAGGTGCCCTGGTTGGAGATCAGCGGCGGGGCGAGCTGGACGACCGGGTCGCCACGGTCGTCGGCGCGGCAGTACAGGCCGTTCTCGAAGAGGGCCTTGGAGAGGAAGCCGTAGAGCACGCGCTCCGTCTCCTCGTCCGTGAAGGTCTCCTTCGTGGCCTTGTCCTTGACCAGCTCGATGCCGTAGAAGAAGCCGTTGCCGCGGACGTCGCCGACGATCGGCAGGTCGTTGAGCTTCTTCAGCGTCGAGTGGAACGCGTCCTCGTTGTCGAGAACGTGCTGGTTGAGGCCCTCGCGCTCGAAGATGTCGAGGTTCGCGCAGCCGACCGCCGCGGAGACCGGGTGGCCACCGAAGGTGTAGCCGTGCAGGAAGGTGTTGTCACCCTTGTAGAACGGCTCGGCCAGGCGGTCCGAGATGATGCAGGCGCCGATCGGGGAGTAGCCCGAGGTCATGCCCTTGGCGCAGGTGATCATGTCCGGTACGTAGTCGAACTTGTCGCACGCGAACATCGTGCCGAGGCGGCCGAAGGCGCAGATGACCTCGTCGGAGACGAGCAGCACGTCGTACTTGTCGCAGATCTCGCGGACCCGCTGGAAGTACCCGGGCGGCGGCGGGAAACAGCCGCCGGCGTTCTGCACCGGCTCCAGGAAGACGGCCGCGACGGTCTCGGGGCCCTCGAAGAGGATCTCCTGCTCGATCTGGTCGGCGGCCCAGCGGCCGAAGGCGACCGGGTCGTCGCCGTGGATCGGCGCGCGGTAGATGTTGGTGTTCGGGACCTTGTGCGCGCCCGGTACGAGCGGCTCGAAGGGGGCCTTGAGGGCCGGCAGGCCGGTGATGGACAGGGCGCCCTGCGGGGTGCCGTGGTAGGCCACCGCGCGGGAGATCACCTTGTACTTGGTGTGGTTGCCGGTGAGCTTGTGGTACTGCTTCGCCAGCTTCCAGGCGGTCTCGACCGCCTCGCCGCCGCCGGTGGTGAAGAAGACCTTGTTGAGGTCGCCCGGCGCGTAGTTCGCGAGGCGCTCGGCCAGCTCTACGGCCTTGGGGTGCGCGTACGACCAGATCGGGAAGAAGGCGAGCTCCTGCGCCTGCTTGTACGCGGTCTCGGCGAGCTCGTGGCGGCCGTGACCGGCGTTCACCACGAACAGGCCGGAGAGGCCGTCGAGGTACTTCTTGCCCTTGTCGTCGTAGATGTAGGTGCCCTCACCACGCACGATGGTGGGCACGGGTGCGTTCTCGTAGGACGACATGCGGGTGAAATGCATCCACAGGTGGTCGTACGCGGTCTTGGAGAGGTCCTGGCTCACGACTATCGGGTTCCCCACATATAGGTCTGCTTCTTCAGCTTGAGGTAGACGAAGCTTTCGGTGGAACGCACGCCGGGGAGCGTGCGGATCCTTCGGTTGATCACTTCGAGCAGGTGGTCGTCGTCCTCGCAGACGATCTCCACCATGAGGTCGAAGGAGCCCGCGGTCATCACCACGTACTCGCATTCGGCCATGGCGGTCAGCGCTTCGGCGACGGGATCGAGGTCACCCTCGACATTGATGCCGACCATGGCCTGGCGCCGGAAACCCACGGTGAGCGGGTCCGTGACGGCGACGATCTGCATCACGCCCTGGTCGAGCAGCTTCTGCACGCGCTGGCGCACGGCCGCTTCGGAGAGGCCGACGGCCTTGCCGATCGCGGCGTAGGGACGGCGACCGTCCTCCTGGAGCTGCTCGATGATCGCCAGAGAGACGGCATCGACCGTTGGGGACGAGCCGTTCCCGGTTCTGGAATCTGTGCTTCTGCTGGCCACGGCTTCACTGTGCACGACGTCTCGCCCGTTCCGCAACCCCAAACCGATGAAATTCGTTGTCTGAGGCTTCCGATCATGCTGAATCCGAAGTTCCTGGCGGGTGGGTATGTCGAAAGCGACACCCGAGCGACTAGGGTGGGGATCTCAGCAATCGGACATCTGACAAGGGAGGGGTGGCTGTGACCACCGAACTGCGCCGCCTGCGCAACTACATCGACGGAGAGTTCCGCGAAGCCGCCGACGGGCGGACCATCGACGTGGTCAACCCGGCTACCGGCGACGTGTACGCCACGTCGCCGCTCTCCGGCCAGGAGGACGTCGACGCCGCCATGGCCGCCGCCGCCGCGGCCTTCCCGGCCTGGCGCGACACCACGCCCGCGGAGCGCCAGAAGGCGCTGCTCAAGATCGCGGACGCCTTCGAGGAGCGCGCCGAGGAACTCATCGCGGCCGAGTCCGAGAACACCGGCAAGCCCCTCGGTCTCACGCGGACCGAGGAACTGCCGCCCATGGTCGACCAGATCCGCTTCTTCGCGGGTGCGGCCCGGCTGCTCGAAGGCCGCTCGGCCGGCGAGTACATGGAGGGCCTGACCTCCATCGTCCGCCGCGAGCCGGTCGGCGTCTGCGCGCAGGTCGCGCCGTGGAACTACCCGATGATGATGGCCGTGTGGAAGTTCGCCCCCGCGCTCGCCGCGGGCAACACCGTGGTCCTCAAGCCCTCGGACACGACTCCCGCGTCGACCGTCCTGATGGCCGAGATCATCGGCAACATCGTCCCCAAGGGCGTCTTCAACGTCGTCTGCGGCGACCGTGACACCGGCCGCGCGATGGTCGAGCACCCGGTACCGGCGATGGCCTCCATCACCGGTTCCGTACGGGCCGGCATGCAGGTCGCCGAGTCCGCCGCCAAGGACGTCAAGCGCGTCCACCTGGAGCTCGGCGGCAAGGCGCCGGTCGTCGTCTTCGACGACACCGACATCGCCAAGGCCGTCGAGGACATCTCCGTCGCGGGCTTCTTCAACGCCGGCCAGGACTGTACGGCCGCGACCCGCGTGCTCGTGCAGGAGTCGATCCACGACGAGTTCGTGACCGCGCTGGCCAAGGCCGCGCAGGACACGAAGACCGGGCAGCCGGACGACGAGGACGTGCTCTACGGCCCGCTGAACAACGCCAACCAGCTCAAGCAGGTCAGCGGCTTCATCGACCGCCTCCCGGCGCACGCCAAGGTCGAGGCGGGCGGCCAGCAGGTCGGCGACAAGGGCTACTTCTACGCCCCCACCGTCGTCTCAGGCCTCCAGCAGGACGACGAGATCATCCAGAACGAGGTCTTCGGCCCCGTCATCACCGTCCAGTCCTTCACGGACGAGGCGCAGGCCCTGGAGTGGGCCAACGGCGTCGAGTACGCGCTGGCCTCCTCGGTGTGGACCAAGGACCACGCGCGGGCGATGCGCATGTCCAAGAACCTCGACTTCGGCTGCGTGTGGATCAACACCCACATCCCGCTCGTCGCGGAGATGCCGCACGGCGGCTTCAAGAAGTCCGGTTACGGCAAGGACCTCTCGGCGTACGGCTTCGAGGACTACACGCGCATCAAGCACGTGATGACCTCGATCGAGGGCTGATCAGGGCGCTGTTCCCCAGGGGCGGGCAATAGACACACTGTCTATTGCCCGCCTTTCGTGCGCGGGGCGAGGGTGGGGGACATGAGTGATCTTGGTCGTGGTCGGGTGTCGCGCCGTACGCTGCTCCGGGGACTCGGGACAGCGGGCGCGCTGGGCGCGCTCGCCGGCTGCGGGGTGCCCGCCGCGTACGTCGAACCGGGCGACCGGGCCGCCGCCGAGGACCGGTCGGAGCGCGACCGCAGCCTCCAGTTCGCCAACTGGCCGCTCTACATCGACACCGACGACGAGAACGCGTCGCGGCGGCCCACCCTCGACGCCTTCACCGAGCGGACCGGGATATCCGTCCGCTACACCGAGGAGATCAACGACAACGACGAGTTCTTCGGGAAGATCAGCCCCTCCTTGATGAACCACCAGGAGACCGGCCGCGACCTCGTCGTCATCAGCGACTGGATGGCCGCCCGGTTCGTCCGCCTGGGCTGGGTGCAGGAGATGGACCGGGCGAAGCAGCCGAACGTCGCCAAGTACCTCGACCCCCAACTGCGCGACCCCGCCTTCGACGCGGGGCGGCGGCACTCCGTGCCCTGGCAGTCCGGGATCACCGGCATCGCGTACAACCGCCGGAAGCTCGGCCACGACATCCGCTCCACCTCCCAGCTGTGGGCCGACGACCTGCGCGGCAGGGTGACGCTCTTCTCGGGACTCGACGAGAGCTTCGCGCTGCTCATGCAGGGGAACGGGGCGGACGTCACCCGGTGGAGCGCCGACGACTTCCACGCGCTGTGCGAGCAGATGGAGAAGCTGGTCGCCCGCAGGCACATCAGGCGCTTCACCGGCAACGACTACATCAAGGACCTGGCGAGCGGTGACGTGCTGGCGTGCCAGGCGTACTCCGGCGACGTCATCCAGCTCAAGGCGGACAACCCCGACATCGAGTTCGTCGTGCCGGAGGAGGGGGCGGAGCTGTGGGCCGAGAGCCTGATGATCCCCAACCTCGCCCGCCACAAGCGCAACGCGGAAAAGCTCGTCGACCACTACTACGCGCCCGAGGTGGCGGCGGAGCTGGCCGCCTGGGTCAACTACGTCTGCCCGGTGCCGGCGGCGCGCGACGTCCTGGCCTCCGCCAAGGACGAGGAGACGGCCGCGCTCGCCGAGGACCCGCTGATCTTCCCCGACGACGCGATGCGCGAGCGGCTGGCGATCGCGCGGGACATCACGGCGGAGGAGCGGGCCGGTTTCGCGAAGAAGTGGAACGCGATCGTCGGGCTGTAGGGCACGGCGCTTCCCCCGGCCGCGTCAGCGCGTGCGCCGCAGGATGCCGTGCAGCGTGTCCACGCGGTTGGTGGTGATGGAGTCGACGCCGCGGCGGATCAGCCGGCGCATCGTACGCCCGGTGTCGGCGGTCCACGCGGAGACCAGCAGCCCGTCCCGGTGCACCCGGTCCGTCAGGTCGCGGCTGACGAGCCCGAAGCGGTAGTTGACCCACCGGGGCTTCACCGCGTCGAGCAGCGTCGGGCGCGGCGGGTTGAGGGTCGTCCAGGTCATGGCGATCTCGGCGCCGGGGTCCTCGGCCCGCACGTCGAGCATGGCGCGGACGCCTCCGCAGTAGTACGCCCGGTCCGCCGCCCCGCACTCATGGACGACGCCGACCACGGCCCGTACCGACTCCGCCGTGGCGCCCGGCAGGTCGATCATGACCCGGTGGGCGCCCAGGGCCTCCAGCCCGTCGCGCAGGGTGGGGACGCCCCCGGCGGTCAGCTCGCGCAGGTCCTGCGCGGTCAGATGGGCGAGCAGCCGCTCGTGGCCCCAGAGCCGCTTCAGCGAGTCGTCGTGGAGGAGGACGGGGACACCGTCGCGGGTCAGCCGGACGTCGATCTCGACGGCGTCCGCGCCGCGCTCCACGGCGGAGCGGAGCGAGGCGAGGGTGTTCTCACGGACCCGGTACGGGTCGCCGCGGTGGGCCACGGCGGTGACAGTGCGCATGGGCCCATTGTCCGGTGACGCGTTACCGGGCGAGCCAGTTCTCGGTGTACGCGTCGATCTCGGCGGCGATACGCCGCTTGCCCGCCGGGTCGAGGAAGGACGCCTCCACGGCGTTCTTGGCGAGGCCGGCGACGCCGCGTTCGTCGAGGCCGAGCAGGCGGGCGGCCACCGCGTACTCGCTGTTGAGGTCGGTGCCGAACATCGGCGGGTCGTCGCTGTTGATCGTCACCAGGACGCCCGCGTCCACCATCTCCCCGAGCGGGTGCTCGTCCAGCGTGGCCACCGCGCGGGTCGCGATGTTGGACGTCGGGCAGACCTCCAGCGCGATGCGGTGCTCGGCGAGGTGGGCCAGCAGTGCCGGGTCCTTGACGGAGCTGGTGCCGTGGCCGATGCGCTCGGCGCCCAGGTGGTTCAGCGCGTCCCAGACGGTCTCGGGGCCGGTCGTCTCACCGGCGTGCGGGACGGAGTGCAGCCCGGCCGCGATCGCGCGGTCGAAGTACGGCTTGAACTGCGGGCGCGGTACGCCGATCTCGGGGCCGCCGAGCCCGAAGGACACCAGGCCCTCGGGGCGCAGGTCCACCGCGAGCCGGGCCGTCTCCTGTGCCGCTTCGAGACCGGCCTCGCCCGGGATGTCGAAGCACCAGCGCAGCACGGTGCCCAGCTCGGTCTCCGCCGCCCTGCGGGCGTCCTCGATGGCCTCCATGAAGGCCTTCTCGTCGATGCCGCGCCGGGTGGAGCTGAACGGCGTGATGGTCAGCTCGGCGTACCGGATGTTCTGCCGGGCCATGTCGCGGGCGACCTCGTACGTCAGCAGCCGGACGTCCTCCGGGGTGCGGATCAGGTCGACGACGGACAGGTACACCTCGACGAAGTGCGCGAAGTCCGTGAACGTGAAGTAGTCCGCCAGCGCCTCGGGGTCGGTCGGGACCTTGGAGTCGGGGTGGCGGGCGGCCAGCTCCGCGACGATGCGGGGGGAGGCGGATCCGACGTGGTGCACATGCAGTTCGGCCTTGGGCAGCCCCGCGACGAACGGGTGCAGATCGGTCATCGGATCCTCCGGAGTACGGGCAGGTGGAGCGGGTGCAAGGATCATCGTAGGCGGGCGGTACGGGCCGGAACACAGGCCGTAGCATGGCGGAACCACGATGGGGGAGCACATGTCAGAGAACGCAAACCACCCCTCGGGCCCGCCGCCCGAGAAGCCGCGGGACCCCTGGGCTCCGCCGGAGCAGTCCGCGCGGAAGGTGCCGCTGGACAAGCCGCCGGCCGACCGTCCCGCCGTGCACGACCAGCAGACGGTCACCTCGATGCCGACCGGGGACCCGGCGCCGGGCTTCGGACCGGGCGGCGCGCAGGGGCAGGGCGCGGTGCCGCCGCCACCGGCCGCGCCGGCGCCTCAGGGCGGCCCGGCGCCGACGGCTCCCGGGCAGTACGGCTACCCGGCGTACGCCGTCGGCCAGCCCCAGACGCCGTACACCACCGGTGGCTACCCCGGGTACCCGGGATACGGCGGCCCGGCCGCCTGGACCGGCCAGCAGGGACCGGCGCCGGCCAACGGGTACGGCATCACCGCGATGGTGCTCGGCATCATCGCCGTCACGTTCTTCTGCGCGTACGGGCTCGGGATCATCCTGGGCGTCCTGGCGCTGATCTTCGGCATCCTGGGCCGCAAGCGGGTGCAGCGCGGCGAGGCGACGAACGCCGGTATGGCGCTGGCCGGGATCATCCTCGGGGTCATCGGCTTCGTGCTGAGCGCGGCGTTCATCGGGTTCATCGTCTGGGCGATCGTCCAGGGGGAGAAGGAGAACGACCTCGACTCGGAGTACGACCCGTACGCGAACTCCTCCCTGGTGATCGAGACCCCGGCCCGCTGACGCACGCGGCCCGAGTTCTCCCCTCCACCCCGCCCCGCCCCTTCCCGGCACCGGCGCGCCCCCCCGGACCACGGTCCGCACGCGCCGGACGGGCGGGGGCGGCCGTGCCGCAGTGGAACGGGCCCTGCGACAACCCTTCCGACCTGCGGTTTCACCCGCGAGCGCCCGTCATGCCACGCGGGGTCGCCCGGCGCCACGGACACTCCGTCCCGTATTCGCGGCTCACCTCGACACATGGTCGACCGATTCCGTCGCGTAACCAAAAGGCAACAACGGAATCCCTTGTTGGTGATCAGTAGCTCTGTCAGGATCGGCACTCAAATCCAGCTGGAGCTACGGAGTGCGTCATGGTCAACCGCTTCCCGGTGCAGGACCGATTCGCGGACGGTGCGCAGTACATCGGCGGACAGCTGCGGGCGGGCACCTCAGGACGTACCCACGCCGTCGTGGACCCCGCGACCGGCGAGACGGTCTACACGTACGAGCTGGCGTCCACCGCTGACGTCGACGCCGCCGTCGCCGCCGCCCGCGATGCGTTCCCCGGATGGGCAGCCACCACCCCCGGCGAGCGCTCCGACGCGATGCACCGGTTCGCCGCCGTCCTCGCCGAGCAGGCGGACGACTTCGCGTACGTCGAGTCGCTCCAGTGCGGCAAGCCCATCAAGCTGTCGACCGAGTTCGACGTGCCCGGCAGTGTCGACAACACCGCGTTCTTCGCGGGCGCGGCCCGGCACCTCGAAGGCAAGTCGGCCGGTGAGTACTCCGGAGACCACACCTCCTACGTACGCCGCGAGCCGATCGGTGTCGTAGGGTCCATCGCCCCGTGGAACTACCCCCTCCAGATGGCCGCCTGGAAGGTCCTGCCGGCGATCGCCGCGGGCAACACCGTCGTCCTCAAGCCCGCCGAGATCACTCCGCTGACGTCGATCATGTTCGCGCAGGCGGCGAAGGAGGCGGGCATCCCGGACGGTGTCGTCAACATCGTCACCGGCGCCGGCAAGGACGTGGGCGAGCACCTCGTCGGGCACCCGGACGTCGTCATGACGTCCTTCACCGGCTCCACGGCCGTCGGCAAGCGCGTGGCCGAGATCGCCACCTCCACCGTCAAGCGCCTCCACCTCGAACTCGGCGGCAAGGCGCCCTTCGTGGTCTTCGACGACGCGGACCTCGAAGCCGCCGTGCACGGCGCGGTGGCCGGCTCGCTCATCAACACCGGGCAGGACTGCACGGCCGCCACCCGCGCCTACGTACAGCGCCCGCTGTACGACGCGTTCGTCGCCGGCGTCGCGGAGCTGATGGACGGCGTGCGGCTCGGTGACCCCTTCGACCCGTCCACCGACCTCGGGCCGCTCATCAGCCACGCCCAGCGCGACCGGGTCGCCGGCTTCGTCGAGCGGGCCCGTGCGTACGCCCGGGTGGTGGCCGGCGGCGAGGCGCCGGGCGGCGATCTCGCCAAGGGCGCCTACTACCGGCCCACCCTCGTCGCCGACGCCCCCCAGGACAGCGAGATCGTCCAGGCCGAGATCTTCGGCCCGGTGCTGGTCGTCCTGCCCTTCGACAGCGACGACGAGGGGATCGCGCTGGCGAACGACACCCCGTACGGACTCGCCGCCTCCGCCTGGACCCGCGACGTGTTCCGCGCGAACCGCGCCACCCGCGAGATCAAGGCGGGCTGCGTGTGGGTCAACGACCACATCCCGATCATCAGCGAGATGCCGCACGGCGGCTACAAGGCCAGCGGCTTCGGCAAGGACATGTCGGCGTACTCCTTCGAGGAGTACACGCAGGTCAAGCACGTGATGTACGACAACACCGCGGTCGCCCGCAAGGACTGGCACCGCACGATCTTCGGGGACCGATAGAGCTACGCCGCACGACCAGCGGCCCTACCCACCCGAAAGGGCACTTGCGCATGGAGCAGTACGAGCCTGACAGCCTGTCCGCGGCCCAAGTGGCCGCCGTGCGACGCAGCGCGACGAGCGGCCGGGGCGCCCTCACCCGCCGCTCCCTGCTGCGCGCCTCAGGCATGGGCGCGCTCGCGGTCGGCGGCCTGGGCACCCTGAGCGCCTGCGGCATCCCGCCCGCCAAGCGGGAAGGCGGCGCCCCGGCGTCCGACGACCACTCGGCCAAGGAGAAGCGGCTCAGCTTCTCCAACTGGACCGAGTACATGGACGTGAGCGAGGACGAGAAGAGCCGGCCCACCCTGGAGGCGTTCACCAGGCGCACCGGGATCACGGTCAAGTACACCGAGGACATCAACGACAACGTCGAGTTCTTCGGCAAGATCAAGCCGCAGCTCGCCGCCGGTCAGGACACCGGACGCGACCTGATCTGCGTCACCGACTGGCTGGCCGCCCGGCTCATCCGGCTCGGCTGGGCGCAGAAGCTCGACCCGGCGAACCTGCCGCACGCGTTCGCCAACCTGTCCCCGCAGTTCCGGTCGCCCGACTGGGACCCGGGCCGGGCCTACTCGTACCCCTGGACCGGCATCTCCACCGTCATCGCGTACAACTCCAAGGCGACCGGCGGCAAGAAGGTCGACTCCGTCAGCCAGATGCTGGAGGACCCCTCCCTCAAGGGGAAGGTCGGCTTCCTGTCGGAGATGCGCGACTCGATCGGCATGACGCTGCTCGACTCGGGCAAGGACCCGGGGAAGTTCAGCGACGACGACTTCGACGCCACCGTCGCCCGGATCCAGAAGGCCGTCGACAAGAAGCAGATCCGCCGCTTCACCGGCAACGACTACACCTCGGACCTCAGCAAGGGCGACCTCGCGGCCTGTCTCGCCTGGGCCGGTGACGTCATCCAGCTCCAGGCCGACAACCCGGACATCAAGTTCGTCATCCCGGAGGCCGGTTACATCACCTCCAGCGACAACCTGCTGGTTCCGGCCAAGGCGCGGCACAAGGCCAACGCCGAGAAGCTCATCGACTACTACTACGAGCCGCCCGTCGCCGCCGAACTCGCCGCGTACATCAACTACGTCTGCCCGGTCGAGGGCGTCCGCGAGGAACTGGCGAAGATCGACGAGTCGATGGCCTCCAACACGCTGATCCTCCCCGACAAGGCGATGGCCGCCAAGTCCCGCGCCTTCCGCTCGCTCACCGGCAAGGAAGAGACGGCGTACGAGGAGAAGTTCGCCAAGCTCATCGGCGCCTGAGCCGCTGTCCGCTTCCGCCCCCCCTCTCACCACCCTGGGACCACACCCCATGACGCAGAAGACAGCAGGCGGCGACGTCCGCCTCTCCGGGATCAGCAAGACCTACGGCTCCTTCACGGCCGTACACCCGCTCGACCTCACCATTCCGCAGGGCTCCTTCTTCGCCCTGCTCGGCGCGTCCGGCTGCGGCAAGACGACCACCCTGCGGATGATCGCGGGACTCGAGGACCCGAGCACCGGCACGGTCTTCCTCGGCGACAAGGACGTCACCGACCTCCAGCCGTACAAGCGCCCGGTCAACACCGTCTTCCAGAGCTACGCGCTCTTCCCGCACCTGAACGTCTCCGAGAACATCGCCTTCGGCCTGCGCCGGCGCGGCATCAAGTCGTACAAGAAGCAGGTCGACGACATGCTGGACCTCGTCCAGCTCGGCGCCTTCGCCGGCCGCAAGCCGCACCAGCTCTCCGGCGGCCAGCAGCAGCGCGTGGCCGTCGCCCGCGCGCTCATCAACCACCCGCAGGTGCTGCTCCTCGACGAGCCGCTGGGCGCGCTCGACCTCAAACTGCGCCGCCAGATGCAGCTGGAGCTCAAGCGCATCCAGACCGAGGTCGGCATCACCTTCGTGCACGTCACGCACGACCAGGAGGAGGCCATGACCATGGCCGACCAGGTCGCGGTGATGAACGGCGGCCGCGTCGAGCAGCTCGGCGCCCCCGCCGACCTGTACGAGAACCCGAGGACGACGTTCGTCGCCAACTTCCTCGGTACGTCCAACCTCATCGAGGCCGAGGTCGTCGAGACGGCGGGCGAGGACACCGTGGTCACCTGCGGCGGCGCCAAGCTCCGCGTCCCCGGCGAGCGGTGCGCCTCGCAGCCCCGCGCCGGCGGAAAGCTGCTCGTCGGCGTACGCCCGGAGAAGGTCTCGGTCGCGCACGCCGACGACGCGGGCAGTGTCGCGACCGGCCGCAACAGGATCACCGGCCGGATCGTGGCGTCCAGCTTCATCGGCGTCTCGACCCAGTACATCGTCGACAGCCCGGCCTGTGCGGACTTCGAGGTGTACGTCCAGAACATCGAGCGCGACGCGCGGCTGGTCCCGGGCGCCGAGGTCGTCATGCACTGGAATCCCGCGCACACCTTCGGTCTCGACGCAGACCAGGACATCGACGCGGGCGTGGAGACGGTGGAGGAGAGCGCGTGAGCGTGACCGACGCGCCGCCCCTGGCGCCCTCACCGGTGGAGCCGCCCGCTCCGCGCAAGCCCGCCACCCGCAAGCGGCTCGTACCGTACTGGCTGCTGCTGCCCGGCATCCTGTGGCTGGTCGTCTTCTTCGCGCTGCCGATGGTCTACCAGGCGTCGACCTCGGTCCAGACCGGCTCGCTGGAGAAGGGCTTCGAGGTCACCTGGCACTTCCAGACCTACTGGGACGCGCTGACGGACTACTACCCGCAGTTCATACGGTCGCTGCTGTACGCCGGCACCGCCACCCTGCTGTGCCTGCTGCTGGGCTACCCGCTCGCGTACCTGATCGCCTTCAAGGCGGGCCGCTGGCGCAACCTCGTCCTGGTACTGGTCATCGCGCCGTTCTTCACCAGCTTCCTGATCCGCACGCTCGCCTGGAAGACGATCCTCGCGGACGGCGGCCCGGTGGTGGACGTGCTGAACACCCTGCACGTCCTGGACGTCACGAGCTGGCTCGGCTGGACCGAGGGCAGCCGCGTGCTGGCCACGCCGATGGCCGTGGTCTGCGGTCTGACGTACAACTTCCTGCCCTTCATGATCCTGCCGCTCTACACCTCCCTGGAGCGCATCGACGGCAGGCTCCACGAGGCGGCCGGTGACCTGTACGCCACCCCGGCGACCACCTTCCGCAAGGTGACCTTCCCGCTCTCCATGCCGGGTGTCGTCTCGGGAACGCTGCTCACCTTCATTCCGGCGAGCGGTGACTACGTCAACGCGGAACTCCTCGGATCCACCGACACGAAAATGGTCGGCAGCGTCATCCAGTCGCAGTTCCTGCGGGTGCTCGACTATCCGACGGCCGCCGCCCTTTCCTTCATCCTGATGGCGATCGTGCTGGCCATGGTCACCGTGTACATCCGCAAGTCCGGGACGGAGGATCTGGTCTGATGTTTGTGATTCGCTGGATACGGCGCAATCTCGTCGTCATCGCCGGGCTGCTGACGCTCGCGTACATGATCCTGCCGAACATCGTCGTCATGGTGTTCTCCTTCAACAATCCGAAGGGGCGTTTCAACTACGCCTGGCAGGAATTCTCGCTGGACGCCTGGAAGGACCCGTGCGGAGTCGCCGACCTGTGCGGCTCGCTCTCCCTCTCGCTCCAGATCGCCGCCTGGGCCACCGTCGGCGCCACCGTCCTCGGCACGATGATCGCCTTCGCGCTGGTCCGCTACCGCTTCCGGGCGCGTGGCGCGATCAACTCGCTGATCTTCCTGCCGATGGCCATGCCCGAGGTCGTCATGGCCGCCTCGCTGCTCACGCTCTTCCTCAACATGGGCGCGCAGCTCGGCTTCTGGACCGTCCTCATCGCGCACATCATGTTCTGCCTCAGCTTCGTGGTGACGGCGGTCAAGGCGCGCGTGATGTCGATGGACCCCCGCCTCGAAGAGGCCGCGCGCGATCTCTACGCCGGGCCCGTGCAGACATTCCTGCGCGTCACCCTGCCGATCGCCGCACCCGGTATCGCCGCCGGAGCGCTGCTCGCCTTCGCGCTTTCCTTCGACGATTTCATCATCACCAATTTCAACGCGGGCTCCACCGTCACCTTCCCCATGTTCGTGTGGGGATCGGCGCAGCGCGGTACGCCTGTGCAGATCAACGTCATCGGCACGGCCATGTTCGTCATCGCCGTACTGATGGTGCTCGGCGGTCAGCTCGTCGCGAACCGCCGGAAGAACAGCGCACAGCCCAAGTAAGCCCTGAAGGAGTTGGAAACCATGGCCCCAGTTGCCATGCGTACTGCTGCACAATCCCTTTCCGGCGCGAAGCCGGTGTCGTTCTGGCTGGACGACCCCGACAAGCCCGCACCACAGCCCGCCCTCACCGGGGACGAGCGCTGCGACCTGCTCGTCGTCGGCGGCGGATACAGCGGACTGTGGACCGCGCTCCTCGCCAAGGAGCGCGACCCCGGGCGGGACGTCGTACTGATCGAGGGGCACGAGGTGGGCTGGGCCGCCTCGGGCCGCAACGGCGGCTTCTGCGCCGCCTCCCTCACCCACGGCCTGGGCAACGGCATCGCGCGCTGGCCCGGCGAGCTGGCCAAGCTGGAGGAACTCGGCGAGCGCAACCTCGACGCCATCGAGGCCGCCGTGGCGGCGTACGGCATCGACTGCGACTTCGAGCGCACCGGTGAGATCGACGTCGCCACCGAGCCGCACCAGCTCGCAGAGCTCAAGGAGATGTACGAGGAGGCCAGGAAGCTCGGCTTCACCGGCCTCGAACTCCTCGACCGGGACCAGGTGCGCGCCGAGGTCGACTCGCCGACCTTCCTCGGCGGCCTGTTCGACCGGCGCGGCGTCGCCCTGCTGCATCCGGCCAAGCTGGCGTGGGGGCTCAAGCGGGCGTGCCTCGGTCTCGGCGTACGGATCTACGAGCACACCCGGGGCCTCGACCTGGTCGCGGCGGGCGCCGGGATGGCGGTGCGCACGCCGTACGGCCGGGTCTTCGCCCGCCGGCTCGCGCTCGGCACCAACATCTTCCCGTCGCTGGTCAAGCGGGTGCGCCCGTACACCGTCCCGGTCTACGACTACGCGCTGATGACCGAGCCGCTCACCGAGGAGCAGCTCGCCTCGATCGGCTGGAAGAACCGGCAGGGCCTGGGCGACAGCGCGAACCAGTTCCACTACTTCCGCCTCAGCGCCGACAACCGGATCCTGTGGGGCGGTTACGACGCCGTCTACCCCTTCGGCGGCAAGCTGAGCGCCGACATGGACCACCGCCCGGAGACGTACCTCAAGCTGGCCGAGCACTTCTTCCGCTGCTTCCCGCAACTGGAGGGCGTGAACTTCAGCCACGCGTGGGGCGGCGCCATCGACACCTGCTCGCGCTTCTCGGCATTCTTCGGGACGGCTCACGCGGGGAAGGTGGCGTACGCCGCCGGGTACACCGGTCTCGGCGTCGGCTCCACGCGCTTCGGCGCGGACGTCATGCTCGACCTGCTCGACGGCGAGCGGACCGAGCGCACGGAGCTGGAGATGGTCCGCAGCAAGCCGATGCCCTTCCCGCCGGAACCTTTCGCCTGGGCGGGCATCGGGATCACCAAGTGGTCGCTGGCCCGCTCGGACGACAACGGGGGGCGCCGCAACCTGTGGCTGAAGGCCATGGACAAGCTGGGACTCGGCTTCGACAGCTGAGCCCCGGCCGGCGCCGGGCGGGTGCGGCTGATACCCGGCTCACACCAATGAGGTGACCGCACCCGCGTCATAGTGCGGGCCCGTCCCCCTCTCCCTCGTGAACGCACTGGCTGCGCACACGAACGGAGGCTGGACGACATGACCGGCTCAGGGGCACACACGGCGGTGGACTGGCTCGTATCGGTGGCACCGGATCCCGACGCCTGCCGCTGGGAATGGGAGCGCAACCCGCTGGGGGTCGCTCTCCTTCCCGCCGGCAGGCGCTGGGACGTCCTGATCCTGCCCGGGGGGCTGGGCTACCCCACGCTCGACATCCTGGCGCGCCTCGTCGACCGCCCCGGCCCCGTGCTCGCCGACTTCGGCGACTCCCGCATGGGTTTCTTCGTACCGGCGGGCACGGTCGGCCGCTGGATCGGCACGGGCGTACGCGGCGCGGGGCGCGGCACCTGGATCGTCGTCCCCTATCCCGGCCGTGCGGCCGGCGGAGTCCGCTGGCTCGTCCTGCCGGACGGCAGGGGCACGCTCACCGATCCGGCGCTGCTCGAACTCGCGATGCACGAGGCGGCCGCCTCGATCGCCCGGGAAGGCGGTGGCTGAGCAGCAGGAGCATCAGGCACAGGCACCAGCTGCCGACGACGTCCAGCGGCCAGTGGTAGCCGCGCAGGACGAGACCGGCGCCGGTGGCGAGGGCCAGTACGAGCGCGAGGACCGCGGGCCACCAGCGGCGCCGGCGTACGTACGCGCACAGGAGCAGGGCCGCGCCGCAGTAGGCGACGACCGCGGTGGCCGTGTGCCCGGACGGGTAGTAGCCGGTGTCCCGGGTGAGCGGGCCGGTACGGGCGATCCACGACTTGAGCGGGACCACCAGGGCGGGCACCGCCGCCATGGCGAGCGCGGCGGCCGAGACGCGGGGGAGAGCGGCGCGGCCGCCGCGCCACAGGGCGTACGCGAGCGAGGCGGCCAGGACGGGCAGCGCGACCGCCGTGCTGCCGAGATCGGCGAAAAATTCCGTGAGGCCGGTGGGGCCGCGGCCGAAGAGGGCCCGGCCGAGGCGCTCGTCGGCGCGGCGCAGCGGGCCGGCGGCGGCGACCTGCCAGGTGACCAGCGCGAAGGCGAGCCCGCAGAGGGCGAAGAGTGCTACGAGGCCGCGGGGTCCGGGGAGCCGGGGGAGTCCGGAGAGCCGGCAGAGGAAAGCCGGCTGCCCCGGAACAGGGGGGGTGGTTCCGGGGCAGCCGCCTGGACCGGGCTGCCGCGCGCCCCGGGGGGTGTGGGGCGGGCGGCCATCCGATCGGTGAGGAGTTCCGGAGCCCGAAGCTCCGGTCATGTGCGCGAAGGCACGGCCAGGGCGGGGCAGGGGGTGCCTCGACCTGGAACCACCCGCAGTCCCCTGCGAGCGGGGTGTTTCACTCATCTGCCGAAACCGTACGCCAGCGAGTGGGAGGCCGACAGCCGGAACTCCATCCCGCCATTGGCCCCCCACCCTTTCTTCACAGGTCGCACGTCTTCACAGGTCACACGCCGGCGAAGGCCGCCTCGATGATGTCCAGACCCTCGTTGAGCAGGTCCTCGCCGATGACGATCGGCGGCAGGAAGCGGAGCACGTTGCCGTAGGTTCCGCAGGTCAGGACCAGCAGACCCTCGGCGTGGCATGCCTTGGCGAGCGCGCCGGCGGCAGCCGCGTTCGGCTCCTTGGTGTCGCGGTCCGTCACGAGCTCGATGGCGATCATGGCGCCGCGGCCACGGATGTCGCCGATGATGTCGAACTTCTCGGCCATGGTGGCCAGACGGCCCTTCATGACCTCCTCGATGCGCTTGGCCTTCGCGTTGAGGTCCAGCTCCTTCATCGTCTCGATGGAGCCGAGCGCGCCGGCGCAGGCCACCGGGTTGCCGCCGTACGTGCCGCCCAGGCCGCCGCCGTGCGGGGCGTCCATGATCTCGGCGCGGCCGGTCACGGCGGCGAGCGGCAGACCGCCCGCGATGCCCTTGGCGGTCGTGATCAGGTCGGGGACGATGCCCTCGTCCTCACAGGCGAACCACTGGCCGGTGCGGCAGAAGCCGGACTGGATCTCGTCGGCGACGAAGACGATGCCGTTGTCGTTGGCGAACTTCACGATCTCCGGCAGGAAGCCCTTGGCGGGCTCGATGAAGCCGCCCTCGCCGAGCACCGGCTCGATGATGATCGCGGCGACGTTGTCGGCGCCGACCTGCTTGTTGATCTGGTCGATCGCCTGCGCCGCGGCCTCGGGGCCGCAGTTCTCGGCGCCGGTCGGCCAGCGGTAGCCGTAGGCGACCGGGACGCGGTAGACCTCGGGGGCGAACGGACCGAAGCCGTGCTTGTACGGCATGTTCTTCGCGGTCAGCGCCATCGTGAGGTTCGTACGGCCGTGGTAGCCGTGGTCGAAGACGACGACGGCCTGGCGCTTGGTGTACGCGCGGGCGATCTTGACGGCGTTCTCGACGGCCTCGGCGCCGGAGTTGAACAGCGCGGACTTCTTGGCGTGGTCGCCCGGGGTCAGCTCGGCGAGGGCCTCACAGACCTCGACGTAGCCCTCGTACGGCGTGACCATGAAACAGGTGTGGGTGAA
Organism: Streptomyces chryseus; assembly: GCF_014650755.1. Lineage (GTDB taxonomy): Bacteria > Actinomycetota > Actinomycetes > Streptomycetales > Streptomycetaceae > Streptomyces > Streptomyces chryseus. Next base: position 268,406 of record NZ_BMVO01000003.1, read on the forward strand.
GTCCTGGAGCTGCGCGGAGGCGCGGCGTACCACGGCCTCGGCGGAGGCGCCGACGGAGGTCACGGCGATACCGGAGCCGAAGTCGATCAGGCGGTTGCCGTCGACGTCCTCGATGATGCCGCCGCCCGCGCGCGCGGTGAAGACGGGCAGCACGGAGCCCACGCCACCGGCGACCGTGGCGGTGCGCCGGGCCTGAAGCTCGGCCGACTTCGGGCCGGGAATCGCGGTGACGACGCGGCGCTCCTGCGGGATTGCGGTCATGGGGGGCTCCTGGGGGTATTCCGGACGCTTCTTTACTTCGCAGGCTAGGGGTGGTGGGTGGGGGGTGGCATGTTCCGTTCGGGAGAAGTGGGGGCGTGTCCTTGTCCGTGACGGACATAGCGGGTGCGGGACGGCGCCGCGGGCGACATCGGCCCGGCCCGGGCGCGCGACGGTGAACTGCCCTGCCCCGGGCACTAGATTGAAGCCCTGCGCACAGGCTGGTCAGGGGACGAGGGGCAGGGCAGTACATGGACACCGAGGGCACGGCCACACCCGGCACACCCGACGCGAGCGCCACCCCGGCCCACCCCGTACCGCGCCCCGCCGGTCCGCCCCCCGCCGTACCGCCCGCCCCCACCCACGCCCCGGCCACCGGGCCGAGCCTCACCGACTGGCTGCGGACCCCGCGCAACGCCGACGGCCCCGGCGTCTGGTCGTACGGCCATGTCCCGCGCCCGGCGGAGGAGCCCGAGACCGTCCCCGGCCGCCAGCTCGTCAGCGGCGCCCTGATCTCGCTCCTCACCGCCCTGCTCATCTGGTCGCTCTGCTGGAACGGCTACATCAGCTTCTGGCTCTGGCCGCTCTTCTGGTTCACCCCCGAAGCGTGGCGCGAGGACGGCGGCAACATGGCCTACGTCTGGGTCTCGTACCTCTACTACGGCCTGTTCGCCCTCCTCCTCGCCGTCGCCTTCGGCCGCATGGGCCGCTGGGCCGAGGTCGTACGCCGCTACCTCCTCCCCAAGCCCGCCGCCGCCCGCGCCGTGCCCGACCCCCGCACCGAACCCGGTTCCGCCGCCGACCCCGCCGCCTGGCCCGAGCTGCGCGACGCCGGCCAGGCCGCGGCCGCCGCCCGGCTCGCGGAGGAGACCGGGTCCGGGCGTATGAACGACGTCGACCACACCCGGATCCGCCGCGCCTGGCAGTCCGTACGGGCCGACCCCACCCGGCTGAGCGCCTTCACCGACACCGTCCTGCGCAACGGCGCCGCCGCCTGCACCCACCCCTCCGGGGCGCGCGACCTGCCCGTACGCGCCGCAGCGCACGACCTGTACGCCCGCCAGGTCAGGCTCGGCACCGTCCATCCGGGCGAGCGCAACCCCTACGCCCGACGCGGTACCGGCCTCGCCCTCGACCCGGAGCTGCTCGGCACCTCCCTCGTCGCCGTCGGCCCGCCCGGCACCGGCAAGACCAGGGCCCTGGTGCGGCCCGTCGTCGAATCGCTCGCCCTGCAGGCCCTGGCCGGCCAGGCCGCCGTCATCGCCGTCGCGGCGGCCGGGACGCCACTCGGCCCGGACGAGGCGTACGACGTCGTGATCAAGCTCGGCGACCCGGCCTCCCTGTACGACCTGGACCTGTACGGCGGCACCACCGACCCGGACGAGGCCGCCGCCGTGCTCGCCGAGGGCTTCGTCGGCGACCTCCCCGACGTCGACAGCCGCCGCGCCGCCACCGCCCTCGCCCAGCTCCTCGGCCCGTACCGGGCCGCCTACGGCCGCTTCCCCTCCGTACCCGAGCTGCGCGAGCTCCTCGACGGCGTGCCCGCCGCGCTCGGCGCGCTGCGCGAGGCCCTGGACGACGGTTCGCGGTACGCCCTCCAGCGCGAGCTCGACGCGCGGGCGCGCCAGTCCGGCGCTCCCGGCGACCCGGGGCTCGCGCTCGCCGACCGGGTCGCGCTGCTCGACCGGCCGGCGTTCGCCTCCTTCTTCGACACCAGCGGCAGGACCCGGCCCTTCTCGCTGCGGTCCCTCGAACACCCGCTGCGGGTCCGGATCGACCTGCCCGAGCGCGGTCACGCCGAGGCGTCCCGGATGCTCGCACGGCTCGTCCTCGCCCAGTTCACGGCGAGCGCCGCGCACCGCGCCGACCGCTCGCTCTTCGCCTGCCTGGTGCTGGACGACGCGACGCGCGCGATCACCGCCGAGACCGTGCGCGCCATCCAGCGCCTGCGGTCGGCCCACGCGGGTGCGGTGATCACGCTGCGGTCGCTGGACGACGTACCGGAGCACCTGCACGCGGCGCTGCTCGGCGCGGTGGGATGCCGGATGGCCTTCTCGGGGGTCACCACGTGGGACGGAAAGCGGTTCGCCGAGGCGTGGGGGACCGAATGGGTCGAGACGCGTGACGTGACGAGCCGGACGGTCTTCGCCGACCAGCCGCTCACCCGCGCCCTGCACGTCTTCCGGCGGATCGTGACCGGCAAGGCCGTGACGACGGACGCGATCACGGTACGCAAGGTCGAGCGCGAGCGGTGGTCCGCGTCCGAACTGGCGCACTCGGTACCCGCCGGGCACGCGGTGCTGTCGCTGACCACGGTGCGCGGCGAACACGCTCCGCCGCTGCTGGTGGATCTGCGGAGCTGAGCGGCGGCGGAGCGGACGGCTGAGTGGCGCGGTGCCGGGTACCCATACGTCCTGGCAGAATCGAAGTGAGCCGTTCATACGCGACGGCGAAAATCCTCCGCATCGACCCCGCCGCCGCACCACCCCTCCGTCCTTAAGGTCAGCCGTCCATGCCGCCCACTCTCGCCTCCCTCGTCCACCACTCGGCGCTCAAGCTCACCGTGCGCGCCGGTGAGGACCGGCTGGACACGCCCGTGCGCTGGGCCCACGTCAGCGAGCTCCCCGACCCCGTCCCGTACATGGAGGGCGGCGAACTGCTGCTCGTCACCGCCGTGAAGCTGGAGGCCGAGGACCCGGAAGTGATGCGCCAGTACGTGCGTCGGCTGGCCGGGGCGGGCGTCGTGGGCCTCGGCTTCGCCATCGGCGTCCACTACGACGACATCCCGCAGGCTCTCGTCGACGCCGCCACCGAGGAGGGCCTGCCGCTGCTGGAAGTGCCCCGGCGTACGCCCTTCCTCGCCATCAGCAAGGCGGTCTCCGCCGCGAACGCCGCCGACCAGTACCGCGCCGTGACCGCCGGGTTCGAGGCGCAGCGCGAGCTGACGAAGGCGGCCCTCTCCGGGGACGGGCCCGGTGACCTGCTGGCCCGGCTCGCGTCGCACGTCAACGGCTGGGCCGCGCTGTACGACGTCTCCGGCTCGGTGGTCGCCGCCGCCCCGGACTGGGCCGCGCGCCGGGCCGCCCGGCTCACCGCCGATGTGGAGCGGCTGCGGGAGCGGCCGGCGCCCGCGAGCTCCGTCGTCGGGGGCGGCGGGGCGGACGGCGACGCCGAGGCGGACGACCGCGTCGAACTCCAGTCGCTGGGCGCGGGGCGGCGCGTGCGGGGCGTACTGGCGGTCGGCACGGGGGCTCCGCTGGGCACGGCCGAGCGGTACGCCGTGCACTCGGCGATCGCGCTGCTGACCCTGACCACGGAGCGGTCGCGGTCCCTGCAGGCGGCCGAGCAGCGGCTCGGTGCGGCGGTTTTGCGGATGCTGCTGGCGGGGGAGCCTGACCATGCCCGCGCGGTGGCGGGGGAGCTGTACGGGGCGCTGCTGGACGCCCCCTTCCGGCTCCTCATCGCCGAGCCGGCCGCCGCGGAGGCGGAGGGCGCGCCGGCCGCGACCGACCCGCTGGGCGCCCTCGCCGACGCGATGGAGTCGGCGGCGCTGCGGGCGGGGGAGCCGGTCCTGGTGGTGCCGGACGGCGAACGGCTGGTGGTACTGGCGGCGGACGGCGGCGAAGCGGTGGAGGCGTGCCTGGCCCTGACCGAGGCGCTGCGCGGCGACTCGGCGCGGCCGCACGAGCCGGCGGACGCGGACGACCTGGTGGTCGGCCTCTCGGCGCCGGCCGGGCCGATCACGGCGGTCGGCGCGTACAAGCAGGCGGAACAGGCGCTCTCGGTCGCCCGGCGGCGGGGCCGCGCGCTGGTCGAGCACGAGGAGCTGGCGGCGGGTTCGGTGATGCAGCTGCTGGCGGACGACGCCGTGCGGTCCTTCGCGGACGGGACGCTGCGGGCGCTGCACGAACACGACGCGAAGGGCCGGGGCGACCTGATCGCGTCCCTGCGGGCGTGGCTCTCCCGGCACGGCCAGTGGGACGCGGCGGCGGCGGACCTGGGCGTCCACCGGCACACGCTGCGCTACCGGATGCGTCGGGTCGAGGAGATCCTGGGCCGGTCCCTGGACGACGCGGACGTACGGATGGAGCTGTGGCTGGCCCTCAAGGCGACGTCCGGGGCGGGGTCCGGCGCCGCCTGAGGCGGCGCCCGTGGGGCCGGCCTGGGAAGTTGCCCCGCCGGGCGGGCCTCCGTCCTGTCCGGCGTTCCGAGGGCACATCCGGAGGGCGCCCGGGCCCCGGGCCCGGGCCTCCGCCGCCCCGCACCCCGCCTCCACCCGCCCCGGCCGGAGGCGCCACGGCGTGTCGTCCTCCAAACCGGCGTCCCCGCGACGCGCAGCACTCCACGTCGGACAAACGACCTGCGGCCCTCGCACCCCTACCGTGGTGGCATCAGCACCCACCCCCTCGGAAGGGCCGGAAACGACATGACTTCCACCCACGCCTTCTGGCTCGCCGGCCGCCAGGCCACCGGCGAGGACGCGTTCGACGTCACGTCCCCCTGGGACGGCCGGCTCGTCGGTACCGTGAGCATCCCCACCGACGCGCAGGTCGAAGAGGCCGTCGCCGCCGCGCACGCCGTGGAGGCCGAGTTCGCGGCCACCCCCGCGCACGTCCGCGCCGCCGCCCTCGACCACGTCAGCAAGCGTCTCGTGGAGCGGACGGAGGAGATCGCGCAGCTGATCTCCGCCGAGAACGGCAAGCCGATCAAGTGGGCCCGCGGTGAAGTCGGCCGCGCCGTTTCCGTGTTCCGGTTCGCCGCCGAGGAGGCTCGTCGTTTCAACGGCGGCGAGGCCCAGCGCCTCGACACCGACGCCGGTGGCGTCGGCCGCCTCGCCCTGACGCGCCGCTTCCCCCGCGGCACCGTCCTCGGCATCGCGCCGTTCAACTTCCCGCTGAACCTGTGCGCGCACAAGGTCGCCCCGGCCATCGCCGTCGGCGCCCCGATCATCCTCAAGCCGGCGCCCGCCACGCCGCTGTCCGGCCTGATCCTGGGTGAGCTGCTCGCCGAGACCGACCTGCCGGCCGGTTCGTGGTCGGTGCTGCCGGTCGCCAACGACAAGATGCCCGCGCTGGTGCAGGACGAGCGCCTGCCCGTCATCTCCTTCACCGGGTCCGAGAAGGTCGGTTACGCGATCATGGACTCGGTGCCGCGCAAGCACTGCACCCTGGAGCTCGGCGGCAACGGCGCGGCCGTCGTCCTCGCCGACTGGGCCTCGGACGAGGACCTGGACTGGGCCGCGACCCGCATCGCGACCTTCTCCAACTACCAGGCCGGCCAGTCCTGCATCTCCGTGCAGCGCGTGATCGCCGACGCGTCCGTGTACGAGCGTCTCGTCCCGAAGATCGTCGCGGCCGTCGAGGCCCAGGTCACCGGCGACCCGAACGACGCTTCCACCGACGTCGGCCCGCTGGTCAACGAGGACGCCGCCAAGCGCGTCGAGTCGTGGGTCGACGAGGCCGTCAGGGCCGGCGCGAGCCTGCTGACCGGCGGAAAGCGCGAGGGTGCCTCGTACGCCCCGACCGTTCTCGCCGACGTACCGGCCGACACCACGGTCTCCTGCGAGGAGGTCTTCGGCCCGGTCCTGACGATCCGCAAGGTGGAGGGCGAGGCCGAGGCGTTCGCCGCGGTCAACGACTCCAAGTACGGCCTCCAGGCGGGCGTGTTCACGCACGACCTCCAGACGGCCTTCCGCGCCCACCGCGAGCTGGAGGTCGGCGGCGTGATCGTCGGCGACGTCCCGTCGTACCGCGCGGACCAGATGCCGTACGGCGGTGTCAAGCAGTCCGGCGTCGGCCGCGAGGGTGTGCGGTTCGCGATGGACGACTACACGTACGAGCGGGTCATGGTCTTCACGGGCCTCGCCCTCTGACCCCGTACGCCACCTGAACGACGGCCGGAGCCCACTGTGCGGGGGCTCCGGCCGTCTTTCTTTATCTATGCGCTGACCTGCTGAGATGGTGGGATGTTGGCCGGTTCCTGTGCACCCTTGGGAACACGCTGGGAACACCGGAGTACTCTCACCCGCTATGGCGAGCGTTGTTCCACGCAAGAATGCGGCCGGCGAGGTCACCAGCTACCAGGTGAAGTGGCGTGATGGTGGGTCGAGGACCGGCGATTGGCAGAACGAGCGGTTCGAGGACGAGGACTCAGCGAAGGTCTTCAAGGACTCCGTTGACGAGCACGGTCAGAACTGGCCCCCTGGCTGGGTCAAGGGCAAGGGGTACATCGACCCGGAGTCCGACGACGAACTGCGATACCGGTTCGACCAGTTCGCCCGTGCCTCCATCGACAACCGCACGGCGGGCGACTACTACAAGCGGCAGCGCATCAGGAACCTGGAGATGTATATCTTCCCCACGTTCCAGAACTGCGACATCCGGAGCGCCGAGCACTTCAGTAAGGCGACGATCGGCGCCTGGATCAACAAGATGCGGGCCACGAAGGTTCGACGTGGGGGCGGCAAGCCGAAGGACATGTCATCAGGAACGCTGCGGGGACTTCACGGCCTGCTCTCGTCGGTCCTGAAAGAAGCCATGGTCGCCGAGCCGCCGCTGCGGGACCGCAACCCGTGTGACTTGACCCGGCTGCCGAAGGACGACGAGCACGGCGTCGAGGACGACTCCGGCGACGAGATGGAGTTCATGACTCCTACGGAGGTCGCCGGCCTGGTCAGCTGCTTCCCGCGCGCCTCGGACCGGATGCTCGTACGGACTGCCTACGGAACCGGGCTCCGCTGGGGCGAGCTCACGGCCCTGGCCACCAAGCACGTGCGCAACACCGGTCCGGACAGCTACGAGGTGCGTGTCACCCGGGCCTGGAAGCGGCAGACGCCATCCGTCTTCTACCTGGGCGCGCCCAAGTCCCCGGCCAGCCGGCGGACGGTTGAGATCACGGCCGGGCTGTGGCGGGAGCTCCAGGACTACGGCCTCGCCGATCAGGGCATGGACGAGCTCGTGTTCCGTGGCCAGGACGGTGAGCGCATCAAGTACGGGACGTTCTGGGAGCGTTGGAACCGGGCGGTGAAGAAGGCCAAGAAGGAGGGCTTGCTGCCTCACTGGAAGTTCCCCACCTTCCACGATCTTCGGCACTCGCACGTCGCTGCGCTGCTGTCGGACGGGCACAGCTTGACCTACGTGCAGCGGCGCCTGGGGCACGAGTCGATCCAGACGACCAGCGACCGGTACGGGCACCTCCTCGAGTCGGCGCACAAGGCCGCGCTCGTGACGCTCGACCGTGTCCTGGATGTCCGGCTGGAGAGCGATCCCGCTGTGAAGGCCGTGGCCGAGTTGGTGAGGTTGCCGCAGCAGAAGCAGGGCGAGCAGGTGCACGCCGTCCATGTGGGGACTCACGTCCTCGGGTTCTGGGATGCGGACGACGCGGCGGCCGTGGCTGAGCAGTGGGAGCTGGACCGGGGCGAGACCGCACTGGTTGAGGCGGTCTCGGCGGCCTGGTGGCAGCGGGCGGTCGCCGGCGGCCGGGACACCGTGCGCAGCCACGTTCCGGCCCGGGTACAGGCGTGGAGCGTCGGGCCGGCCTGCTACGAGCCGGACGGCACGGAGCGCGTGGCCAGTCCCGAAACACACGAGCCGCGGCGGGGGTGGGTGTGGGAGTGGGAGGACGCCTACACCACCGAGGCGGCCGTCCGGCACACCGAGCACCGCCCTCAAGGCCACACCGAGGCTTCCGCGTGGGGGCTTCAGCGGGACGCAGTCCTGGCCGCGTACGCGGCAGCCCGCACGGAGGCGCTGCGGGTGTGCGCGCTCAATCCCTGGACGCGAACGGCGACGGAGGACGGACAGGAGTCAGTGGCCTGACGATTCGCAGATATGCAGAAGGGCCCCAGCGGGGCCCTTCTGCATATGGGGCGAGGGAGCTATCCGGCGTCGCCAACACCTTCGGTCGCGCCGGTGTGCTCGTCGTGCGGCTGCGGGATGGCGGTGAGGGAGGTTCGAAGGCGCGCCGGCCCGTGGGGCGTGGGGGACCCCGCGGAGCCGGAGGTTGAGGAACTCGCTGGGCGGCTGGCACCTCGGGTGAAGGCGGAGGCACGCTCTCGCAGGACCTCCACGATCAGTGCGTTGTGTTCGGCCGCGAGCAGGTCGAACTCCGTCTGGAGCACGGCGCGGAGGTGCCGCTCCGTCTGCTGTCCGGCCAGTGCCTCGTCAAGTCGCTGGGCCAAGCTGACGAGTTGGGTGTTGTGGGCGTCGGAGAGTTGATTCAGCCGCTCCTCGCGGGCCTGGATTTCCAGCAGTCGACGGCCGTGGTCTTCGTCGAGCTGGCGGCGCAGCTCCGCCATGTCGTTGAGCTGTCCCTGGGTACGTGCCTCGTGGGCGTTGATCCACTTCTTGGCGAACGCCAGGGCGATCACCGTCACGGCCATCATCGGGAGCAGTCTGGCGGCAGCAAACAGAAGGATGCTGCCGATGTCACCGGGTTCGTACTCGTCCATCGCCGCGATAGTGAGGGTGATACCAGCGCCGAGCCCACACATTGTGGCGATGGTGTTTCTACCCGGCATACAACGTCCCCCTTGCCTCGTGCCTGGCTTACGGGCCCCCTGTAGACGCCGTTCCCGGCTGATCTGCCTCGTGCTGGAGCCGAATCGCCTCGTTGATGTTGCTCAGGAGCATGCCGCGAATGATGGGGTTCTTGATGCCCCATGCATCGGCTGCTGCTTCTGGGGTGAGTGGGTGTGTTTGTGAGGTAGCTGAGCGTACATCTGTGCCAGCGCTTTTGCGCCTGTCTTCTTCGGTGAGGATTTCGCCTTCAACCATGAGGTCGAGGACGTCGACGTCGAGGGCGCGGGCCAGGCCAGCGAAGTTGCTGGGGTTGGGGAGCGTCTGGCCGTCGAGCATGCGGCCAACGCTGCTCTTGTGCATGCCGCTGAGCCTGGCCAGTTCTAGCCGTCCGCCGGCGCCGGGGGTGAGGTCGTAGCCCGCGCGCGTCGCGAGGGCGTGAATGAGGGCACCGAAGCGCTGGGCCACGGTCCCCTCCTTGGGGGGTTCCATACTCCGCATGGGCGGAGGGTAGCGCCCATGCGTGCAACTGGCGAGCGCTTGCATGCGTGCAATCGACCAGGTGAGAGGCCCCTTTCGTCTTACCGCAGATGAGATGCCCATCGCTCCTGGTTCAAGGTCAGAAAATTCACCTTCGGATTTCACACGCCGCCGGTTGCACGCGTGCAAGCAACTGATCTAGGGTTGCACGCAAGCAACCGCGTTGCAGTGATGCAACTCATGCGAAGGGAGGGACTGTGTCCATTCGCCTCCGTAGCGACGTTCTCAACGCCAAGGCCGAGGAGGCCGGCGATCACACGAGTCTCGCGATCGCCACCCGCGCCGGGGTGCGGAACTCGACCATCACGCGTCTCCTCGCCGGCGAGACGACGCCGAGCATCGCGACGCTCGTCAGGCTGAGGGACGCGTACGGGCTCGACACTCTGGACGAACTCCTGGCGCTCACGAGCGAGGTGCCCGAGGTCGAGCAGGTGCCGGCATGAGCCGGGCACTCCAGGTCCGAGCAGCGGCCGTGTCGGCCCGGCGCGAGTACTGCCGGTGCACCACCGTCCGGAACTACAGGTACCCCGAGGCCGCCGACAAGCTCGGCTGCAAGGAGGGGTGGCTGCGTGACCACATCAGCAGCCTGCCGCACCAGCGAATTGGCGAGGCAGCCGTCTTCTGCGAGTGCGAACTCGCCATCATCCAGGCCCTTTGCAGCGTCATGCCGACCACGGTCGAGCTGGCGCTGACCCAGGCCGAGGCCGCGCCCACCAGCGCGGAGAACCCCGCCGCCAACCTGCGCACCATCCGCCCTGCCCAGGGGCGCAAGCGCGGCGCCTGACGGCGAACGGGGCCGCCCGGACCATGCCGGGTCCTGACGACCCCGCCCACCCAGTCACCTCAACCACCAGTGAATCGAGGGACCGTGACCGCACACTCTAACTCCCAGGCTCAGGCCGCTACGGCGCTGAGCCAGCTCCTCGCGGAGCACCCGGACGTCACCGGGCTCACGTGGTCGATCGACCCCCTGGGCACCCTGCGGGGAGAGCGCCACGCCGAATCCGGCGACGGCCAGATCGTGGACGAGGTCGCCGAGATCATCGGCGGCACTGCCGCACACGTCTGCTTCACCCGTGACGGCGACCGTCAGGGACTGGCGCAGCTCACCACCGTTTGGCGTGACGTTCCCGTGCACGTTTGGGCGAGCTACCCCGAGGCCCCACTCGGCGGTGCCCGGTGAGCACCTTCCTCCTCGCCGCCATGGCCGCGACGTTCATCGCCCTGGTGGCCTCGGTCGTCGCACACCGCCGTGCCACCGACGTCACCGCCGACGAGCACAGCACGAGCTGCCGCCACTGCGCGGCCCTGCGCCACCCCTCCCAGCTCGCTACCCGCGCAGCGCTCTCCACGATCCCCGGGCAGAAGGGAGGCGAGTGATGGCGATGCGCTCCCCCTACCGAGCCGCGACCGACCACCATGCAGCCGCCGAGACCGCCCGCGCCCAGCGCGGTACCTGGGTCCTCGCCGGAATCTTCTCCAGCACCATGAGCGCCAAGACCGCAGCGCGCCTCATCCGCACCGGCTCCGAGAAGTACGTCGGCTACCAGCCTGCGGGGGCGTTCGAGGCCTACGCCACCCCCACCGGCGACGAGGTAACCGTCTGGGTGCGGTACGTCGCCGGTGAGGAGCCGGTCTCGCCGCTCCCGGACCGCATGACCGTCCGGATCCGCCACGACGGCGACGGCCCCGGCTACAGCGGGGTCGGCATCGTGACCGTGACGATCTCCACCCGGTGCCCCGCTTGTGGTGGTCCCCGCGGCTGGGAGACCGTCCGCCCTCACCACTTCCACCACGACGGCGACCAGTACACCGTCGACCGCTGGACGAACCCCTGCGGCCACACAGACATGTACGTCGCCGTACTGAGGGAGTCCCGCGACCGACAGCTCCCGCCGCCTGCCCCCGCGCCGCCGGAGCAGGCGGCACCGCCGGCCGAGGACGGCCCTGTCGCCCTGATCCTCACAGCCGCCGCAAGCCGCCGGGGGATGCACGCCAAGCAGGCCGCCTTGCTCCTGGAGGAGCACGGCCACAGCGACGCCGCCGCGCTCATTCGCGCCGAGCTCAAGGAACGCCGGGGCCACATGTCCGCCAAGGGCGCCGCGAGTTTCCTCCGTGACCTGGCCAAGCCCGATCCCGACTCCGCCCCGACCTCCACGACCACGAGGAACGTCCCGTGACCATCACCACCACCGAGCGGTCCGGGGCTTCGGCCCCGGCCGCCGGTCGGCCCGATGCGCCGACCGCTCGCCTGCTGCTCCCCGCCACCGCCTCCGCCGACGAGTGGCACGCGGTGCGCCGGTCCGGGATCGGCGGCTCGGACGTCGCCGCGATCCTCGGCCTGGACAAGTACAGGGGACCGCGCCACGTCTTCGAGGCCAAGCATGGCCGGGACACCGAGTCCGACAACGAGGCGATGGAGTTCGGCCGGGAGCTGGAGGACGTCATCGCCCGCTCCTTCTCCCGCCGCGCGAACGTCCCGATCATCACCCCGCCCGGCACCCTCGTCCACAACGAGCAGCCGTGGATGCTCGCCAACGTCGACCGCTACGCCCTGGACCCGGAGTCCGGCGCCGTGGTGGCCCCGGTCGAGTGCAAGAACCGCAGTGAGTACCAGGCCGACGACTGGGAAGAGGGCATCCCCGACTCCCCGGCGATCCAGGCCCATTGGTACATGGCCGTGGGCGGCTGGGACTACGCATGGGTCGCGGCCCTCATCGGCGGTAACCGGCTGCGCTACCACCGGCTGGAGCGCGACGAAGAGCTGATCGGCTACCTCGTCCAGCACTGCGGCGACTGGTACCAGAAGCACGTGGTCGAGGGGTTCCCGCCGCCGGCCGATGGCCTGGAGGCCACGAAGGAGCTGCTGGGCCGCCTGTGGGTCGCCAAGCCCGAGGACATCGTGGACGTCGACCGCGACCGCGCCCGTGAGCTGCGCGCCCAGCGGGCCTACCTCCGGAAGCAGATCAAGTCCCTGGAGACCGATCTGACCACGGTCGAGAACGAGATGCGGCTGGTCAACGAGGCCGCCGAGGTCGCGAAGTGCGGCAACGACGTGGCCTGGACGTGGAAGCAGAACGGCAACTTCGCCGCAAAGCGGTTCCGCGAGGCGCACCCGGAGCTGGCCGCCGAGCTGACCCGCGTGGTCGAGGAACTGGACGTCGACCGGCTGAAGGCCGAACACCCCTACCTCTACACCGAGTTCCGCGCGCGCGTGCTGCGCGTGCCTGCGAAGGAGCTGTGACATGGCGACCAGCCTCAAGGACCGAGTGAAGGCCGCCACCGCGCGCGGCACCGGGCCGGTCGGCCCGGCCCTGGACGACGGGCACGAGCGGACGGCGGACGGCGAGGGCGAGCAGGGCGCCGGCCACCCGGACGGCGCCGAGGGCGTCATGGAGTGGCTGCGCCGGTACGAGGAGCACTTCAACGAGGCCCTGCCCGCACACCTGGAGGCCGGGCCGTTCTTCGCCGCCGTGCGCGCCGTCCTGCCCTCGCTCAGCCGGTGCACCCCGGCGTCCAAGCTCCAGGCCCTGCTGACCTGTGCGCGGTTCGGCTTGATCCCGGACGGTCAGCAGGCCGTCATCACCGCGTCCGGGAACCTGGCCACGTTCATCCCGACCTACCGGGGTTACGTCGAGCTGATGTACCGGTCCGGCCGGGTGGAGTCGGTCCACGTGCTGATGATCCACGCGAACGAGGAGTGGAGCTACGAGCCCACCGCCCCGTACCCGCTGGACTTCACGCACAAGCCGCGGCCGGACCTGTCCAAGGCCGAGCGCGGGGAGCCGATCCTGGCCTACGCGTTCTGCCGGATGAAGGGTGGCGGCCGGTCCCAGGTGGTCCTGCTCAACCGCGAGGACGCCGAGACGATCCGCGACGAGTACAGCGAGGCGTACCGGCGCGCGGAGGAGTCCGGAGCGCGTGACTCCTTCTGGCACCTCCGCTTCGACGACATGTGGTTGAAGTCGGCGATCCGGCGCCTGGAGAAGGTCGTGCCCACCTCGGCGGAGCTGCGCGCGCTCGGTGCCGTCGAGGACGCCGGCGACGCCGGACAGCTTCAGATCCTCCACGCCCCGGACACCGAGACGGCCGCGCTGGTCGCCGAGGCCGAGCGGGCGCACCGCGCCGCCGAGGCGCCCCAGTTGGTCGCCGTCCGGCCGCTGCCGGTCAAGGGCAAGGGCCGGGGCCGGTCCAAGCCCAAGAAGAACCGGGGCGGTCGCCGGTGATACCGGCCCCTCGCCCCTTCCCCGTGGGGACTCGTCACGGCCGCCCGGCCGTGGCGGGCCCCCCGGGGGTCCGGTCTCTGCACGTCGGAAGGAACGGCATGAGCTGGCATCGGAAGCCCTTTTGCGGCTTCGACCTTGAGACTTCCGGGACCGACCCGGAGCACGACCGCATCGTCACCGCCTCGGTCGTCCACTACGGCGGCGGGCAGCCCACCACCGGCCGGTCGTGGCTGGCTGACCCGGGCGTCGACATCCCCGCCGGGGCGACCGCCGTGCACGGCATCACGACGGAGTACGCCCGCTCTGCGGGTTGCCCGGCCCCGGACGTGATCGCGGAGATCACCGACGCGCTGGCCGAGGCCGCGGACCTCAGCGTGCCCATCGTCGCCATGAACGCGCAGTTCGACCTGACCATGCTGGACCGGGAGGCACGGCGCCACGGCGTGCGTCCGCTGTTCGAGCGCGCCGCCCCGCGCGTGCTGGACCCGCGCGTCCTGGACAAGAAGGTGGACCGGTTCCGCAAGGGCGGCCGGACCTTGACCGACCTGTGCCGGCACTACGTGGTCCAGCTCGACAACGCGCACACGGCCCAGGCCGACGCGGTCGCGGCGTGCGCGGTGACGTGGAAGCTCGCCAACCGGCACCGGTGGCTCACGCGCGTGGACCTGGGCGACCTCCACGAGCAGCAAGTCCACTGGGCGCGCGAGCAGGCCGAAGGGCTGCGTGAGTACTTCGCCAGAACGGACGGCAAGGAGCACCTTGCCGTGAGCGTCCGGCTGGACTGGCCACTGATCCCGGCCACGCTGCTGGAGGTGCGGTCATGAGCCGTATGTCCCGCCGCGCCGCGCGGCAGGTGGCCGCCGCTGAGGCCGTCGCCCAGGTGTGCCAGGCCGAGAACGAGCGGCTCCGCGCCGAGAAGACCGCATTGAGCCGTGAGGCCGAGGCACTGCGCGTCCAGCTCCGCGAGACCTCCCGCCTGCTGTACCTCTCCGAGGGCGCCCGGCTCAGCCTGGACCGGCAGATCCGCGCTGAGCACCGCTCGCTGGACTACCTGTGCCGCGAGGCCGTCGACCGTGCCGGGACGCTCGCCCCGGTGCCGGCGAAAGGCGGCGCGTCCGGTGAGTGACCCCTACCTGATCGGCGTGAGCGTGACGGCGTGCAGTGCCGGGCTGGTGACGGCCGCGGCGTACATCGTCGCCCCGCTCGTCCAGAGCTGGCGCCGCGCCCGCCGCTGCGCCCTGGCTCTCCCCGCCAACGCCGAGTCCTGCGAGTTCCTCCACTGCCCCAACGAGCGCCGCACCCGGCCCCACGCCGTCCACGCTGACGGCTCGCGGAGCTGCTGGCACTGCGGGCACAACTCCCCTGGAGACCAGTGACGATGACAACCGAGACGTTCGGGCCGGAGTACGTCCGCCCGGCCGAGAAGGACTGTCCCAACTGCAACTGCTGCACAGCCCGCCTGTGCGAGAAGGGCGCGACGTCCATCCTGGAGTGCTTCGGCCACACCGCCACCGAGGACACCCGGGAGATTGTCGCCGGCTGCCCGTGCTCGTCGGAGGAGACGAGCGGCACGGCCGCGTGGCGGGCCGGCAAGATGCGCGCGACGATGCGGGCCGAACTCAACCCGCTACCGGTCGACGTGGAGGCGGCGCTGCGCTCCGTCGCGGCCGGCGAGTCGGTCGCCGAGCACGTCGACCAGATGACCCCGCTGGGGCTGTTCCGCTACGTCGCGTTCGTCGACTCCCGCCCAATCATCACCGAGCTCGGGGCCACGTACCTGGCGGCCCGGCGCGAGCCGAGGTTCACCACCCCTGTTCAGGTGGAGATGGTCGACGTGACCACGCGCACGGCGCGGGTGATCGTCGTCGGGTGGAGCCTGACGGAGCCGGCGACCATGCTCCTGGACCAACTCATCAGTGCCACCGGCCTGAAGGCCGAGGAGCTGCCGGGGAAGTTCCTGGAGGCCACGGCCAACTGCTACACCGAGCACGCCGACGACCTGGTGCTGACGAACATCAGCCTCGCGCCGCCGCTGCCGTCGTCCTGGACGGCCGGGGACATCCCCCTGGTCCAGGACGAGACGGCCGACGCCGACCAGCCGGAGGGGCGCGTGGACGTCGCCCCGTCGGGCGGTGAGGCCTGATGGAGACGGTTCCCCTCTTCGAGGTCGCCGCGCCGGTCCCGGCCCCCGTGGTCGAGGACGAGGCGCCCCAGTGGCCGGCGCCCGCGCTGATGGTCGTCGTGCGCGGCCTGCCTGGTCCCCAGGGCAGTAAGCGCCACGTGGGCAACGGCGTCATGATCGAGTCCTCCGCGAAGGTCAAGCCGTGGCGCGCGGACGTGGTGTCGGCAGCGGTCGAGGCCAGGGAGAAGATCGAAGGCTTCGCGAAGTTGTCCGGGCCTCTGCGCGTGGACTTGGTGTTCTCCTTCGACCGGCCGAAGGGGCACATGGGTTCCGGCCGGAACGCCACCGTCGTGCGCCCCTCGGCGCCGCTGCGCCCTCATGTAAAGCCTGACTTGAGCAAGTTGGTGCGGTCCACGGAGGACGCGCTGACGACGGCCGGTGTGTACCAGGACGATGCGCTGATCGTGGAGTACGGGCAGCTCGGGAAGTGGTACACCACCGACCACGGCCTGGTGGACGGCGTCCTCGACGGCCCCGGCTGCACCATCCGCCTCTGGCGCATCGAGCGGCCGAAGGTGGTGGACGAGTGATCACCAGGGAGGAGATCGCCGCCGCGCTGGACGGTACCGACCGGTCCAACCTCGACGTTGCGCGCACCCTCGGCGTCGGCCCGGCGCGCGTGCGCCGGGTCCGGGCCGCGGCCGGACTGCCGCCGTACCAACGCGGTCGCCGCCGCTCGTGCGCCACCTGGGAGGAGGCGTTCGCGGCCCGCACGGTGGCCGTCGAAGGCGGCCACCTCCAGTGGACCGGCCCCCTGTCCGAGCACGGCACGCCGCTGCTGCGCCTCGGACTGGAGGCAGAGACCGCGTACCGGTACGCCTTCCGCATCCACCACGGCCGGGAAGCCGAGGGCAAGACCAACCCCACCTGCGGCTACCCCCGGTGCGTGGCCGGTGGCCACCTTGAGGACCGCGTCATCCGCGAGGAGCGGCGCGCCGAGGAGGAGCGGCGCCGGCCGAAGGGCCGGGGACTGCTGGACCCGCCCGCAGGGGCGACCTGGCACCGGGACGTGGACCTCATCGCCGTGGAGCGGGTCATGCGCGGGGCGCAGCCGCTGCCGGTGCTCAACGAGGCCGAGCAGCGGTACGCCGTGGTGGTCATGACCCGGGATGCCGACCTGGGGGCGGAGGAGATCGGGGAGCGGCTCGGAATCGCGGCGCGCACGGTCGTCCGGTGGCGCGATGAGGCGGGGCTGAGTGATGGACGCCCTTGACCCCCTGGCGGTCCTGGACGTGGTCATCACGGTCGTGTCCACGACGCCCGTGTGGGGTCCGGTCCTGGCCGTCCTGGTCGCGGTCGCCGTGTGGTGGCGGCTGCGGCCGACCGGCCGTCACCGGGGCGGCCGGCCCTCCCTGCGGACAACGGTCCGGACAAGCGTCCGTGAGGTTGTCCGTCACCTCGCGGACACCGGTCCGGAACCGGCCGGCGCCGACCCGCTGACGTACGCGGACACGGGTCCGGACGTGTCCTTCGAGAGCTGTCCGGCGGTGTCCGGACACGACGAGGAGGGAGAGCGCTGATGCCTCGTCCGACCCACTACGGACCGCACCGGTTCCCGGACACCATCGCGCGGCCGGCGCACTGGGACCGCCGGGCCGCCTGCCGCAACGAGGACCCCCGGATCTTCTTCCCGGAGGGCACCGAGGCCGACGTCATCGCGACGACGGCTCTGGCCAAGGAGATCTGCCATCGGTGCCCGGTCTCCGGGAACTGCCAGATCGACGCCCTGGAGCGGCGGGAGCCGTTCGGGGTGTGGGGCGGGCTGGACGAGCACGAGCGGCGGGACATCCTGCACCGCGCCGCCGAGCAGGCCGCCCTGCGCTTCAAGGAGGAGGCCGCGGCTAAGGAGGCGGCCGATGCCTCGGCGCCGGCCACGGCAGCGGCCTGATCTACCGCCGACCGGGCTCCTGGACTGGACCGACTCCCGGCACTGGGACCGGACGGCGCGCCCGTGCCGGTACTGCGACCAGCCGACCAACCTCCGGGACTCCAACCGCAAGCCCGCGCACAAGACGTGCGCGGAGGCCGCGCTGCACCAGCAGAACCAGGACATGGCCGCGGCCTACGAGAACGAACGACTCACCTGACCAGCACCACCCTGAGAACGGAGCCCTTCGTGGCGATCAACGAGAACGAGATCCGCACCCGCTTCGCTGCACCGGCGACCGACGAGGCCCGTACTGCCATAAAGACCCGACTGGCAGCGGCGGCCCAGGAGTTCGCCCTCCTCGTCCACGAGCTGGTGCCCGGCTCCCGGGAGGAGTCCGAAGCGATCTCGTCCGTAGAGCTCGCGCTGTGGTGGGCCCAGGCCGGTGTGGACCGCCGCTACGTGCCCCGGCGCGCGGTCCGGCCGCTCACGCCCGCCGACGCGGAGGCCGCCTGCCTGGCTGCCATGGCCGAGGCAGACATCGCGTCCGCACCCGGGTGGGTGTGATGGCGCTCGTGCTGACCGGGCTCGGCCCCGGCGACCTCGCGGAGGCCGTGGAGTGCCTGGTCCAGTGCGCCGAGACGGCCACGGACGCGGAGCTCTCCGCGTACCGGCGGCACCTGGCCGACCTCCTCGGGGACGCCCTGGACTCTCTGCCCCGTCCGGCCGTGGAGGTGGAAGCGTGATCGGCCCGGCCGCGCTCGTGCCCCTGGTGGGCGACCTCCTGGACCACCTCGTCGCCGGCGACCTGGACCAGGCCGCGGCCGTCCTGGACCACGTGGTCGAGGACGGGGACGACGCCGACGCGTACGGCCTGTGCATCGCGGCGGCGAACGCCACCCGGGTCGCGCTGCAGGGCGACCCTCCGGGCCGCGCGCCGCTGGCCCGGCTGCTTGGGCCGTCCTCGCCGCCGGCCGACCCTCACCGGCTGTTCGCGGCCCGATTCCTGGCCGCGTACGGCCGGGGCGACCGGGAGATGACCGTGGCCCTGTTCCGCGCCGCCGCCGAGGCCGGCGACCCCCGCGTGCTCACGGAGTCCGTGTGCGCCCTGCTCGCCCGCGTGTCCGGCCTGCTGCGGGCCGGCTCCACCACCCCTTGCCACGAGAGGACTTGACGATGTCCAGCACCACCGCCCGCCTGTCCACCAGCTACCGGCCCCGGCTCCGGGGCGAGGACCGCGCCCAGGTCGCGCAGGATCTCGCCGAGGGGTACGAGGCCGGCGCCTCGATCCGGGCCGTGGCCGACGCGGCGGACCTGTCCTACGGCACTGCGCGGACGCTGCTGCTGGAGGCACAGGTCAAGCTGCGCGGTCGCGGCGGCGCCCGCTGACCGGTGTCCGGACACCCCTCCTGCTGGTGTCCGGACACCCCTTCCCCTCTCTCGGCCCCGGGCGCGGTCGTGCGCCCCGGGGTGTCCTCGTCCCACACCCGGAGTGTCCTCATGTCCCAACCCCACCAGCCGGACGCCGTGCGGTACTTCCACGGCGGTGTGCCCGGTCTCAATCCCGGCGACTTCCTGGCCCCGCATAAGCCCAACGTGGTCGACGGCTGCCCGATCTGCGCCGCGAAGGCCGCCGGCGAACAGCCGATCGTGCCCGGCCTGGGCAACGTCGACCCGCTGACCGAGCGGCCGGACCGTCTCTACATCACCACGGACCGGGAGTACGCGCGGTTCTACGCCTCGAAGTGGTGGCTCGGGGACCTGTACGTGGTCGAGCCGACGGGAGAGGTCGAGGAGTCCACGGAAGACTTCTTCCCCACCTGGTGCGCGGAGGGCGCGGTCGTCGTCTCCGTGGTGTCCCGGGCGGTGCGCCTGACCGACAGGCAGCGCCGGACGCTCAACCGCCGGTGGGGTGCCCTGGAGGATGCCGCGCGGCGTGAGCGGCTGCGGATCGTGCCCGGCGGCCGACGGTGACGGGAACGTTGCCGCCGCTCGGCAGGTGCCAGCACTGCGGGCAGCGGCGGGCGTTGAGCACCCACCGGTCCGTACGGGACGGGCTGCCGCGGCTGTTGTGCACCTCCTGCTACTCGGATGCCTGCCTCGCGGAGGAGGCCGGCCACTGCGTGGACTTCCGGCAGGCGTTCGAGCACGCGACGGACGACGAGCTGACGGGGTGGCTGGGCAGCGCCCTGTAACCCATCTCAGTGTTGCAACTTGACGGTGCAATGCAAGGATGCAACATTAGGCATCGAATTCGGTGGGGCGTGTAGATGCCGCCCCGGCCGCACTCGACTGCCCCTGAACAGGAACGACGAAGAGAGCGCGCATGGCCAGCACGAGCAATGACCGCGTGCAGACCGTCCGTAACGCGTGGATCAACCGCCTACGTGACGAGGTACTGCGCACGGGGCGTGCCGAGGTCGCGAAGTGCGCCCGGGTCGGCGTGTGGATCGCCACGTACGCGGACGCCGACGGATCGAGCGCCTTCCCCTCGAACGAGACGTTGGCAGCCCTGGCCGGCTGCACCGACGAGACCGTCACCCGGGCCGTGAAGGTCCTCGTCGCGGTAGGGCTGCTGGTACGGCGCCGCCGCCCGAACCAGTCGTCGGTGTACCAACTGATGCTGCCCCCCGGGCGACTGCCGTGGAACACCCACCTGCACCTCTACACCGACACCCGCCAGGCCCGCCGCAAGAAGGCCGAGAAGGTCCGAGAGGCCGAGGAGCGGAACCCGTCGCAGAACGGTGTCCGGAACCCGTCCCCCACGGGGGTTCCGGAACCCGTTCCCGCCGGGGGTTCCGAAGAATCCGGAAACCGTTCTGGAACGGGTACGGACACCGTTCCGCGACGGGTTCCGGAACCCGTTCCCGCCGGGGGGGACCAGGACCCCCCTACCTACGGTAGGGACCCAGACACTGACCACGACACGGTTGCTGTTGAACCTCAGCCACAGGGGCGCGTGGGCGCGCGAGGCGACGAGGAGCAGAGTTCCCCGGCGGAGGAGAAGCCGTGGGGCCGCTGCGCGAACGAGGAGTGCGGGGTGCGGCTGCTGCGCGCCGCGAGCGGCTTGTGCCACGGGTGCCAGCAGAAGGCTGAGGGCACCCAGCAAGATCCACAGGCGCCGGTGCAGGGGGCCTTCCTGACGCCGATGCCCTCGGGTTTCACCGGGAGCGCCGCAGCCCCGCAGGCGGGCACGCAGCCGTTCAAGATCCCCGCCCAGGACCCGGCCGCCCCGCTGCGGGTGTGCGAGTGCGGACGGCAGCACCGGGCCCACAAGCCGACCGACCGCTGCCCTGACTGCCTGTGGGCCCAGCAGGCCGAGGCGGTGAACGGCCTGTGAACCGCACCCCGCTGCCCTCCCTGGTGACCGTGCTGCGCACCCTCGGCACCTACGGCGACCGCCTGTCGCCGGCGGATGCCACCCCGGAGCAACTGGCCGTCGTCGCCCAGGCCGTCGAGGACGCCCGCCGCCTGCTCGCCGCCGCGAAGGGCCCGGCCTCTACCGGCGCCTGCCCTCAGCACCCAACCGGCCCGCTCGACCCGACGGACGGCCTGTGCCTCCTGTGCCGTGGCCGCCGCCACCGCGCCCGGCTCCAGGCCACGGCCATCGACCCGGACCTCGGCGACGTCGTCCGCACCCTCGCGGAGCAGGGCGAGACCGAGGCCGTACGCCGCCACGGTGCCCGCGCCGTCGCCCGCGCCCAGGCTGCCGCCGGCCGCGGCACCCACAAGCACCCGGCGATCACCCGCCGCCCGTACGACGAGGAGCTGTCTCGATGACCCACGACCTCACCCCCGGGCGGCTGGAGGAGATCCAGGCCCTCGCCCGACAGCTCGCCGCCCCCGGCGACGCCGACCCGGCCCCGCTGCTGGCCGACGCCCGGACTGCCCTGGTGGAGCTGCTGGTCGACCGCACTGCGCTGGTCAAGGCCAACGCCTCCGCCGCCGAGGAACTGGCCATCTGGACGGGGGCCCTGTGATGGCCGGCCGCCCTGTCGACCCGCACCCCCAGGAGCAGGAGATCCGCGCCCTGCTGGCCCAGGGCCTGACCAACAACGCGATCAGTCGGCGCCTGTTCGTCGGGCCGCGCGCCGTGGCCCGCATCCGGGAGACCGCCGGCATCCCGCCCGTGCCCCGCAACGCGTACCAGCGCCTCCCCGCCACCAAGCACCGGGAGATCCTGGCGCTGCTGGACGAGGGCTACAACGACGCGGCGATCGGGCGCCGGACCGGCGCGGACGTCGGCACTGTCGCCCGCCTCCGCCGCGAGGGCGGGTTCGGCCGGGCCACCCAGCCTCGTGCTTCCCGGCCGCACCCGAGGGACGCCGAGATCCGCGCCCTGCTGCGGCACATGAGCAACAACCAGATCGCCCTGGAGCTCAAGGTCGACCGGGCCGCCGTCCGCCGCATCCGGGGCGAGGCAGGCATCGCGTACGTGCCGCCGAAGCACACCAGCGCGGAGGAGAAGTGGGCCGGCCTCGTCCGCGAGGTCGACGGCGGACACCTGGAGTGGCTCGGGGAACGAGCCGGCCGCAGCGGCACCCCGGTCATGCGGTTCCGCGAGAAGTCCGTCAGCCCGGCCGGGATCGCGTTCACGAAGCGCACCGGCCGCGCCCCCGTCGGGCAGGTCCGCGCGGAGTGCGAGTTCCGGCACTGCGTCGCCCCGGCCCACGTGGACGACGAGCCCGGCCGCCTCCACGTCCGGCAGCAACTGCGCGCCATCACCGGCGCACCCGAACGCCCCAAGGTCTGCCGCCACGGCCATGACCAGGCCGTCCACGGCCGCCTGGAGCCGGACGGCGCCCCGTACTGCGGCGTGTGCAAGCGCGACCAGAAACGCGCACACCGAGCCCGCACCACCTGACCCGACCACCCACCCCTGGAGACCCGCATGGCACTGATCACGCGCGACGAGGGCACCGGACTCCGCCGCGGCTTCATTCGGTACCCGGACGGCTCCCCGCCCGAGCTGGACGGCTGCCGATGGTGCGGCACCCCGCAGGAGACACACGGGCTGCGCTGGAGCGACGCCGCGAACTGGCACCGGTGGGCCCGCCCCACCCATGCCCAGGTCGAAGCCCGCACCCGCGCCCACATCACCCACGGCATCCCGCGCCCAGCCCTCCCGGGTGGCGTCGCGCCCTCCCTCCTCGAGGCGGCGATCGGCGCGTTCCAGGCCGCCAACGACCACATCCGCGACGGGTGCACCACGTGCACCCCGGCCGCCCGGCTGCCGGAGATGTGCCCGGAGGGCCAGCACCTCGCGCTCGCCGCAGTCCACACCCTGGCCACCGACTGACCCGAAAGGAAAAGCCCGTGAACCGCTTCACCCTGGGGCTGCTCCTGGGATGCCTCTCCGGAGGCATCACCTACGCCCTCACTGCCGACACCACGCCCGCCGTCGTCGTCGGTGCGATCGCCGCCGTCCTCACCTGGCTCGGCCTGGCCACCTTCCTCCTCGCCGACGACTGACCCGAAAGGCAACGCTGTGCCCACACGAGACTTCACCCGCGCCGAACTCGCGGCCCTGGGCGTCCCCCCGGACAGTCCGCAGGACGTCCAGTGGTCCGAGACGCTGCTGGCCGACGAGCCGGTCGCGACGCTCAAGTACACCCAGAGGCGGCGCGCCGTGTTCCTGGCAGACGACGAGCGGACGTACGCGGTCGAGTACGAGGCCCCGATCGACGCCGGCGACCACGAGACCGGCCCGGCGCCCGACGGCCACGGCTGGCACGGGGACACCGTCCAGGCCGTCCAGGTCGTGCGCCGGCCCGTGGTCGTCGAGCAGTGGCTGATGTACGTGCCCGCGTTCCACGACGTCCCGGACACCTCCGCCCTCCAGGACCTCACCGAGGTCTACGAGGAGGGCGGTCTGCGGACCCGGGACGCCCGGCAGAACGCGGCCGAGCTGCTGGCCAAGCACGCCGCTGAACTGGCAGCCGCCGCCGACGCCGCATGGTCCGTCACGTGCGATGACGAGGGGCACGCGATCCCGCACTCCCCGGACTGCCACCTCTCCACCACCCGGCGCCCGTAGCCGACCGCCTGCCGCCCCCACCCGCCCGGGGGCGGCCCCCCCCATCCGAGGAGCCACGTTGCCCGACCTGAACACCCCCGAGGACACCCGCTCGTTCCTTGCCCTGTGCCTGGACCCCGGCTACGGCGTGAAGCGCACCGTGAACAAGCTCGCGGACGTCATGCCCCCGTGGCTGCGTGAACGTGTCGATCAGCACGCCCCCCACCTTGCCCAGCTCCACGCCGAGGCCGACCGGCTCCAGGCCGCGGCCGACGAGGCCCGCGCCGCGTACGCCGCCGCCCTGGGCGACTGGATCCAGAACCCGATCACCGCCGCCGAGGAGGCATACCCGTGATCACCCCGTACCCGCCCAGCATCGTCACCCAGGCGATCACGCTGGGCATCCTTGGCGACCAGGACGCCGGCTGCGCGCTGCTCCAGCCCCTCGTGCACCAGGGCCCCCAGTCCACCTACGTCCTGCTGGGGATGCTCGCCGAAGCCGCCTCGCTCGCCGCCCGCATGGAGAACGGCCCCGGCACGTTCTACGGCCTGGAGGTCACCTCCGCGCTGGACGGCAGCAGGGCCTCCGCCGACGACCTGCCCGCACCGCTGCGGTTCGCCACCCAGTTCGCCACCGTGTGGGCCAACGGTGACCGCGCCCAGGCCCGCGCCCTCTTCGACGTCTTCGCCGGCGAGGCCGACCGCATCGGCAGCCGCGACCTCGGCCAGGCCATCGGCATCGTGTACGGCATGGCCGTGGCCACCGGGGAACACCTCGTCGCGGAACGGATGCGATCCCGGTGACCCGCCTCGCCCGCGCACTCCTGGCCGTCTACCTGGTCGCGTTCGTCTGGCTCGCGTACGTCTCGGCCGTCTGCCTCCAGCACAACGCCCCAGGCCAGGCAGCCGCGTTCTACGCCACCGCCACGGTCGTCCTCGTGGCCGGCGGCCGGGAGTGGCAGCACGCCGCTGCCCTCCAGGCCGCCGCCGTACGCGGCCGGCGCCCCCGGCCGCGCACCTACCCCAGCGACCTGGACGCCGTCATGCGCGCCGAGCTCGCGCGGACCTGCCGCTGCGAACGGTGGTGGTCCACCTTCGGCACCGACCACGACCCGACATGCACTCAGCAGACCAGCGCCACCAACACCCGAAACGACGAGGAGGGTTGACCGTGGACGCTTTGTGGCTCGCCCTGGCCGCGGCCGTCCTCACCGGATACGCGGCCGGCCGCGCTCGCCCCTGGCCGCGGCTCATCGACTGGGCCCAGGACCAGGTGACCCAGCGCCCCGCCCGGTCCCCGCGTTTCTGGCTCGCGGCGCCCGTCCTCCTTGCCGGCCTGGCCGTCCTGTGGACCTGCCACCCCCGCCGGTCCGCCGCCAACGTCCGGTCCTGGCACCAGGACCGGACCCCGCCATCCACACCCCGACGTGACCCCGACTGGGCCGCCCGCCGAGGCGCCCGCACCGAAGGAGACCCCCAGTGACCCCCAGCGAAACCGCCCTCCTCGACCGGCTCACCGAGGCCCTGCTGACCACGTGGCACGAGCGCGTGGAGGCCGGCATCGTCACGGACCCGGCCGCCCACTGCGCCGCCCTGGCCGCCGCCGCGATCGGGCAGCTCGGCCACCGCCCCGTCCCGGCCGGGCCCGCCGGCGACGACCTGCCGTCGTACACCGGCCCGTTCGTCGTGTGCGCGAAGTGCTCCCACACCGAGGCCATCACTCGGTTCCGGGCCGCCGGCGAGCACAGCACCCAGGACCGCCCGACCTTCCGCCCCTCCCGCAAGGGGGAGCGCCTGGAGCGGCAGTGCTGGAGCTGTGACTACACGTGGGACGAGGCACTGAACCCGCCGGATGGAGACCCGCGCGTGGTCGACGTCGCCACCCTCGCCACGGCGCTGCAGGAGGCCCACCGGGGGTGGGCCCTGGACCTGTCCCCGGAGTGCGCCGAGCACATGGCCCGGCAGCTCCTGGGCAACCTCGTCGTCTACCGGAACGACCTCCTGGAGGGGGAGCCGGCCGACGCCCCGGCCGCGGCCGACGTCGACCAGGAAGGGGCAGCGGCGTGAAGCGCATCCGGCTGGACGACATGACCACCCGCGACCTGGATCAGCTCTACGCCCGGCTGGATGCCGTCGAGGCAGTGGTCGACCGCATCCCGTACGCCGAGCGCCACCTCCGCCGCGCCCTGGAACAGCTCCCGGAGCGCTGCCGCTACCACGGCGACCGCCTGGACCCGGATCACCTCTCCTGGGGGCGGGAGGCATGCTGCGACACCGGCATCCCCTCCGTGCGCCGGCGCCGCGCCCTCGCGGCCCTGGACCAGCTCACCGCCATGCCCCCGGACACCCCGGCGGATACCGGTGCGGACACGTCCACGGACACGGTGTCCCCGTCCGGCGGCATCCTGCGGACACCCCTGGACGTCGGGGAGTCTGCCGACTGCGGCCCCCTGCCGACCAGCACGGACACTGTCCGGACACCAGGGGACGCGGACACGGAGGACACAGGACAGGGTGTCCGGATCGAGTACCGGGCCAGCGTCCCCCGCCACATGCTGGGCGCGGCCGTCGCCGAGGCGTTCGGGATCATCGCCCGGGAGACCGCCACCCGGGCCGAGGAGCCGCCGCCCGTCGACGCTCCACCTGATCACGAGTAGCGGCTACGCTCCCGCCCGTGGGACAGCGCCCCCGTGCCCCCGCCCTTCCGAGCCCAGGGCGGGGGCACACCCATGTCCGGACGCAGACAACACGTGACCCCCCGCAGCCGACTGCGGGGGGTCACTCGGGTCACACGGTGTGGGTCACAGCAGGCCGTCCGTCACCCCCTCCAGCAGTGCCGTGTTCGCGGCCGTGTCGTGGCCCAGGACCACCGACCGGTGCGGCAGAGCGGCCAGCGCCTCGGCCAACCCGGCAGACGGGCCGCCCGAAGGAAGGAGCCGGAACACGTCCGGGTACCGGTCCTCGGTCTTGGCGTTGAAGAAATCGCCGTCCTGGACGCCCCGCTCCTCGTCGCTCAACGCCGGGGTGGCGCCGGCCGTGATCCGGGGGAACAGCAGCGCGGCCGCCCGGCCCTCCGTGGCCAGCTTCATGCCCAGCATCGTGTCGAGCTGGTCCGGGAAGAACTGCGGCTTCAACTCCTTCCCGCTCGACTTCCACAGCGGCTCCCGCTCGTCGGCCAGCAGCGCGTCGGTCACCCGCTGGTGCTGCGTCGGGTGCATCTGCTCCCCGGCCCGCACCTGGTCGCGGACAACGTCGTACCAGCCCATCGCGTCCAGGAGCCCGAACCCGATCGCCGCCGCCGACGGCCACGGCAGCACCCGCACGGCACCCTCCTCGACGCGCACGAACACCCGGTCGTTGGCGAGCAGCCCCCACCCGGCCCGCGCGAGGAGGAACCCGACGGTCGTCTTCCCGGCCCCCTTGTCCCCGAGGGACAACACGGTCGCCCCGTCCGGCCGGGTGACGGCCGAAGAGTGCAGGATCTGCCACCCGTTGCCCAGGAGCTGACCTCGTACAACCTCGCGGGCGATCCGGGCCGCGGCCGTCGCCACGGCGGTCTCGTCACAGCCGACGACGGTCAGCCGGCGGACGGCCGGCTCCCACCGGTAGGCCAGACCCGCGTCCGGCTGCGCGGCCCTCACCACGCCGTCCCCGTTGACCGCGTAGACCATCCGGTCGTTGGCGTACACCACCTCGGCGTGCTCCCCGCTCGTGACGGCGCCGGTGAGCGCGGCCACCTCGCCCGGGTCGACATCGGCAGCGACGACCGCCCCCGCCACGTCGGCCGCGTCCACCTGGGCCGCGTTCCACCACATGCCGAAGTACCGGACCGCCCAGTCCGTGACCGCCTCCGCGCGGCTGGTGACGGTGACGGCGTACCCCTGGGCGGGCGTGATGCGGGTGGCGAACATGTCGGTCATGCGGTCGTCTCCTTGATCGTCTGGTGAAGCTGGTCATACGCGGACCGGATCTTGGACGCGGCGGCATCGAGCTGCCGGGTCTCACCGGGGTCCAAGGGAGGGATGCACACAGTGGGGCGGCCGGTGGTGAACCGCAACGGAATTCCGAGCCACTCGCCCCGCCATGGCGCGGACAGCTCGATCACCCCGTCCGTGTGTCCCAGGGCGTGCTCCAGGGCGGCGAGCGTGGCGCCGGCCGGGCCGCAACGGGTGCGGCCGATCCCGGAGCTGATTCGGCGCGGGCGCGCGGCGAGCTCGTCCCGCACGGCTTGTAGCGGAACCGGCACGTGCTGGCCGTTGACCGTGGTCGAGGAGGCACAGATCACCGCGTGATCCCCGTGCTCGCCGATCACGTGCCCGGCGACCGCCGAGGTCGGCACGGCCAGCAGCCGGGCCAGGATCAGGCGATATCGAGCCGTGTCGGTGTTGGAGCCGACGCCGAACACCCGGTCACAGCCGGAGGTGGCAGCGAACAGCCGGCTCATCACGTCCACCGGGTTCGTCACCACGATCACCGCGCCCCGGTAGCCAGCGAACTCCCGCCCCATGGCCGCGATGAGGGGACCGTTCGCGGCGAGCCCGGCCATCCTTATGTCGGTGCTGGCCCGGTTGGTGAACTCGGCGCGCGGGCATACCACGACCGCGTCGCAGGAGGTCATGCGCTCCAGGTCCCCGTGCACCACCCGCACGGGTGAGCCGGTCACCTCCCGCATGTCGTCCAGGTCAGCGACCAGCCCGGCCGCCGACCCGCCGCTGCCGGAGGTGACGACCACCGACTCACACCACCTGGTCGTGAGCAGCAGCGTGCTGAGGGCCTGACCGACGGCGCCTGCGCCGATCACCCCCACCTCGCTCACGCGGACACCCCCCAGACGGCGTCATCCAGGCACACCCGCCACCAGGACCGCGCGGGGGCGCGGCTCGCCATGGACGCCGTGGCGTGGTCCAGCATCTGGCACACCACCAGGGCCCGGTGGACCACGGCCGCGGCCTGGTCCGAGAGGGACAGGCCGGGCGGGGAGGAGAGGTAGGTCGTCAGGATGTTGACCGTGTCCATCAGCCACAGGACGACGAACTCCCGCAGCCACGTGTCCTGATCGGCCGGATCCATCCCGGCCGTCCGCCCGGCCGCGAACGCGGCCAGCCCGGACAGCACGGCACGGGTTTCCCCGGACGAGGGCGGGCACGCGAGGAGGCTGAGCACCGTGCGGGAGGCGACTTTCGCCGCGTCTGCGCACGGCCGGCCGCGCTGCAACCCGGGGTCGAGGAACATGACCGGCCCGTCCGCCCCGGCCGGGAACACCACGTGCTCCGGCTTCAAGTCCCCGAAGATGACCGGCTGGAACGGTGCCTCGCGCAGCGGCACCGCGCGCAGCCGCTCGACCACCGGCGCCAGCAGCTCCCCGTAGCCCGTCCCCTGGAGGTAGGCGCCGCTGCTGGCCGTGAACTTCCGCTGAAACGTGGTGGAGATCGACCTCTCGCCGATGGTTGCCCGGTCCACCCGGCCCGCGAGACCAGGCTGGCTCAGCCCCTTGTCGAGGACGTCGGCCACGCGCCCCAGCAGACCGGCCGTACGGTGCGGCTCCCGGGCGATCAGCTCCCCGAGCGTCGGGCCGGGCACCGGCTCGGTGAACAGCACCCCGTCGGCGCACCCGGCGACCTTCGGCACCAGCAGCCCGGCCGCGGCCAGGGTCCGCAGCTGATACGCCTCCCGCCGCGCGAGCGACGTCGGCGACTTCGCGTAGGCGACCTGGGCGGCCTCGACCGCCGCCCAGTCACCGCACACCCCGCGCAGCACCGACACCAGCGAGACGCCGAGCAACGGCAGCTTGCCGTACAAGGGCCGCCCGTCCACCTCAATGCGCTGGACGTAGCTCGTGACGCTCGGTGCCACCTCGCCAGCCACGACGGCAGCACGAGGCCACAAGGTCCGAGCGGCCCGGACGGTCTGCTCGGCCGCGTACCCCATCACCGCCTCCACCGGGGGCGGCACGAGCGCCGCTGTTCTCTGCGCAGGCACGGTCTGGGCCATAGGGGTCCTCCTTCGGCCATGCGGACACAGACGCGCCCGCAGACGACACCCGGCAGACACGCGAATGCGATGGCAGTCGAAAGCCCCGGGTGATCACACCTGTACGGAATGTGACCCCCCAGACCATCCCGGTCCCGCACAGCTCCAACCCATAGGATTTCTAGGGGTGTTTGCGCGGTCCGCCGCGCGCCCCGGCCGGGCGGGTCACGCCCCCAAGGGTCCCCACACGTCCGGCCCGCCCCCGCGCCACTCGATCAGCTCCGACGCGGCGACGTCCTCCTCGTCCAGGCCCTCCAGGCCAGCCCGCCGCAAGAACTCCACGAGGTCACCCAGGCCGTACGCCAACCCGAGGATCTGCCCGTCCGCGCGCACCCGGCGCCCGCCGGTCGGACTCGGCGGATGCACGACCACGGGCAGGCGTCCAGGCATGCCCCCAGCCTCCGCCGACCCTTGTCCGGACGCACCTGGACACCGTCCGGACAGGTTGTCCCGAACAGCCTGGTGACCAGCAGCAGAAAGCCCCCTGCCGCTCGCGTGACAGGGGGCCACCAGGACGCCACGGCGGTCAGCGACGGCCGTCCGCTCCTCGCCTCACGTCCTTCGCGTCGATCCGGGCGATCTCCACCCGAGCCCGAGCGATCACCGCCACCAGGGCGACGACACAGGCGCCGAGGAGCATCATCACGAATGCGTCGTACCGGCCACGCCGCGCCTCCGTCCTGCCGGGCACGGTTGGGCCCGTACCGGCCGGGCGGACGTCCACGCCGCCCGGCCCCCACCGGCAGGCGTGGCAGGTCAGTCCGTTTCGTCCTCGGCCCCGGTCTTCTTCCGGGGTCGATCCCGCCCCGAGCCTGAGTACCCCCGCTCGATGTCCTGGACGGTGCCGGCCGACACGCCCAGCTCCGCCGCGATCTTTCGATAGGAAATGTTCTCGGCTCGTCGGCGGAGCACGTACGCGCGCCGGATCGCTTTCAGCCTCTGAGTGTTCGCTGGCTGGTCCCGTAGCACCTGGCTAATCGCCCGCGCCTGGGCCGCCTCGTCGGTCATCTCGACGAGGTCGTTGAACGCCGTCAACACGCGCCGCGCCTCCTCTTCAACCGCCTTTTCCTCGGCCATCCCGTCCCTTTTCTCGGGGCGCCGCTTGCTCGACTGTAAGGGAGTCCCTTACAGTCGAGCAAGCAACCTCATGTTGCTTGTCACAAGGCCCCGACCTCGTGGTCGCTCGCGGAGGTCGGGGCTGATGAAAACGGCGGTGCCCGGGGGTCGCTGACCCGGACACCGCCTCAACCCCGGCCCCGTGGGGGCCAGGGCGCCAGACCTGCTATCGACAGGAGCTGACGCAGTGCCCAACTGTACTGATCAGACGTCCGTGGACACCGGGAAGGCGGCCGAGCTCGTGCTCGCCGCCGTCGCCGGCCACTTCGAGACCACCAACCCGACCGACCTCCTGGAGACGCACAACCTCCTGGTGTGCATCGGCGCGGAGGCCTACAACCTCGCGGACCGCAGCCTCCACGGCGACGGCCCCGCGATGTCGAAGGCCGCGTTCGCCCTCGCCCCCGAGATCCCCGAGGGCAGCACGCGCGGCGCGTACGCCGCCCTGCTGCGCGAGGTCCTGGCCGCGAACGGGGGCCAGGCATGATGACCGCCCTCCTGGAGCGCGCCCCCCTGGCCGCCGGTCACGAGTGGCCCGACGGCGACAACGACCCGGCCATCCCCCGCATCCCCGGTATCCCCGCTCCGCGCACGGAGCCGGTCCCGGTGAAGATCCCCCAGCAGCCCGGCCCGCAGCCGTCCAGCAGCCTGACCTGCTGCGGGCGCCCGATGCGCCGCGACGGCCGACAGCTCGTGTGCGGCAAGTGCGGCGGGTGGACCGACACCAGCCTCGCCCTCGCCCTCGCCCGCGCGGTCGCGTCGCCGGCCGTCGCCCGCCAGTGCGGGACGTGCAAGGGCCAGGGCGGCAAGGAGGTGGACACCTCGTCCGGCGGCGTGATCCGCAAGACCTGGAAGTCGTGCGCCGCCTGCCGTGGACGGGGGACGTGCTGATGAGCAACGCCGCCAAGCTCCTCGCCGAGGCCCGCGACGCCTACCGCAACGCCGCCCCGCAGCGCGACCAGGCCAACGTCGCCGCCGCCACCGATACCGCCCGCCAGAACGGCGCGCAGTCCGCCGGAGCCGACAGGGGCGGCCGCTGATGGGCCTCCTCGACCGCCTGATCGGCAATGACCGAAAGCTCGCGGCCACGAAATACGCGGGCCGTGAATCCGCCTCCGACCGGGCCGCCCGGGTGCGGCAGCACCAGCACCGCGCCCGGGGCATCCAGGAGGCGGCCCAACAGGGCCAGGCGTGGGAGGACGCCGACCGGCAGCGCGAACGCACACGCGGACGCCGGTAGCCACCTCCTCGCCCCCGCCCTTGACCGGCCGGGCCCACCCCGTGTGGGCCCGGCTCTCCGTCCGTCCCACGAGCGCGAAGGGCGCCATGATGACCCACCCCACCCCCGACCACGAGCAGCAGCGCATCCCGGGCGTGAAGTACCGGAAGGTCCGGCTGTACCGAACGGAGACGACCGTCATTGACGGCGTCCCCTCGACCCGCCGTGAGCCCTACGACGGCTGGGAGCCGGTTCCGCCGCGCGAGTGGGACGACCTGATCCTGAAAGGCGTCACCGGGATCGCGGTGGGCTTCACGGCCGTCGCCGTGGCGGGTGGTACGGCCAGTCTCGGCGGCCTCCTCGACCCCCTGGTCCCCTCGGTCGTCGCGTACGGCATGGGCTCCGTGTTCGCCATCGCGTGGCTGTACTGCCTGGGGATCGAGTGGCTGAACCGCACGGCGCCCGACCGGGCCCGGGCCGCGAAGATCGCCGGGTGGTTCTTCCTGCTGCTCAGCATGGGTGCCGTCGCGGCGTACGGCCACACCCTCCACCAGGAGTGGGCGGGCGGGTTCGGCGCGTGCGTCGACCTGGTCGCCAAGGGCTCATGGTGGCTACTGCTCCGTGAGTACGCCGTCCCGCTCGACGCGGGCGTTGCGCACTGGGTCCAGAACCAGGAGCAGAAGCTCGCCGGCCGCGCGCTCCTCGGCGCCCGGGTGCGCCGCCTCAACCGGCGGGCCGCGTACCAGCGGGCCGTGGGCGGAGCGGAGTACCAGGCCGCGGAGGCGATCCTGGCGAGCGCGGAGACCGCGCGGCACAACCTTCCCCAGGCCGCAGCAGAGCCCATCCCGGCGCCGGTCGCTGCGCCCGCCCCGCCCGTCGTCCAGGCCACGGCCCCGGTCCAGGCCACGGCCTCGGTCCCGGCCCCCGTGGTCCCGGCCCCCGTGGTCCAGGTCCCCGTGGTCCAGGCCCCGGTCCCGGCGGTAACCATCTCCGCACCCTCGGTCCCTCCGGCCCCTCCGGCCCCTCCGGTGGTCGACCAGGGCGGCGAGCAGCAGGCCCCGGCCGCGGCTCCTGCCGCCCCGGCCCCGGCAGAGGCGCCCGTTCCGCCGGCGACCGAGGCCCCGGAGCCCCCGGCCCTCCACGCAGTCGGCGGCCCCTTCAAGTCCGACACCATCCGGGCCGCCCTGGCGGCCAACCCCTCCATCTCCGACGAGGCCCTGATCCAGCGCGTCAACGAGGTGCACGGCGACGACCCGAAGAACGTCCAGACCGTGCCCCGCACGCGCCGCCGGATCGAGGACAAGCTCAAGAAGAAGGCGTCATGATCTACCTGCTCCTGGGAGCCGGTCTCCTCGGCCTGCTCCTCGCCCTGTACGGGCGGCAGAGCGACACCCGGTTCCTCGGCGGCCTCGCCGCCTTCGCCGGGCTGGTGACCGCCCTCCTGAACTGGGGTGCCTGGTGAGCGCCGCCCCCGGAGCCGACGAGCTCCGCGTCCGGGGGATCCTCCTCCGGCGCGGCCTCGGGCTCAACGACATGCCCCCCGTCCCGCACCCTGCCGACGAGGACGACAAGCCCGAGGCCCTCCGCCTCGAGGACGACGTCGACCAGGACCAGCCCGCTGGCGGTCTCCTCGTCGCCCTCCTCAACTGGGGGGCGTGGTGAGTGACACCACCGAGGAGGAGACCCGCGAGGCCGAGGCTCCGGAGGACGAGCGCCCGTTCCGCGTACGCGACGTCTTCCAGTTCCGCCGCGCGGGCGCCCCCGAGGCGGACGAGGAGCCCGCCGACGAGGAGGCAGCCCCCGAGGCCCCGCCCATGCCCACCGAGCCGCCGACCATCCCGGCGGCCCGGGTGGGCCGGGAGGCCCGCGACGACAACCACGACGTGCCCGCCTGGTGGGCACCGAAGGCGGACATCACCGCCGCCGCGCCCACGGCCCAGGCCTGCCAGCACCCGATGCCCTACACCTTCACGGTCAAGGACACCGGCGAGGTCATCCCCCACTGGTGCCCGGACTGCAAGACCGACCTCACCCCCGACGCCCAGGCCGTCCCGGAGGCCAAGCCCAAGACGGCGCCGGCCGCGCCCGCTCGCCCGTCCGGGCCGTGCCAGCACCCCGAGCCGCACGAAGTCCGCAACAAGGTCACCGGGCAGCTCCTCGCGTTCTGGTGCGCTGCCTGCGAGACCCAGCTTGAGGTCCCCGACGACTACGACGAACTCACCGACGTCACCAAGGAAGACGACGACGGGGGAGAGGACGGCGAGGACGCCAAGCCCGACCCGGTCCCGCCCTCGATCCGGCAGCGCTGGACCCAGGGCATCCGGGGCACCGGCCAGAAGTCCTACAGCCGACCCGTCTACGCCAAGGACTCCGCGGAGCGGAAGAAAGCCCTGATCGAGGTCTGGTCAGGGGTGTCCCGCAAGCAGCGGCACCTGCTCTACAACGGCACCGCGCTGGGGGCCGGGTTCTACCTCGGCGTCCCCCAGTTCTTCACGGCTGAGGTCGCCTACCTGGTCGACACCTACGACTCGTGGACCGACTTCTACGTCTGCGTCTGGTACGGCGTCGCGGTCGCCCTCTGGGCCCTGGACTACCGCACGCGCGGCTGGTTCCCGGTCTTCTCCTGGCTGACCCGCATCCCCCTCGTCTCGATGATCGTCGGCGTGCTGCTGTACGGCAACCCGGCCGCCTGACCACCCCTCCCTGAACGGAAAGCAGCATGGACACCCTCCTCCCCGCCTTCGGCGCCCCAGGTCTCGCCCTCGGCCTGACCGGCTTCCTGTGGCTCGGCACCACGACCGGCGGCAAGGTGAAGCCGCTCGGCTGGTGGTGGACGTTGTTCCTGGCCATGGTCGCCGGGGCCGCCTACAACGCGGCCGGGACGCCGTTCAACCTCGTCTCCAGCCTGGTGCAGGACCTCCTCGGCCTGTTCGGCGAGGTCTTCCCGGGCGTCGCGATGGCCGGTATCGGCCTCTTCCTCACCGCCGTGATCCTCTACAAGAAGCTCACGACCCGGCAGGTGGCCATCATCGGCATCATCTACTTCAACGTGGCCACTGGTGCGGGCGGCGGGTTCACCCTGATCGCCGACAAGATCACCACGATCATGAACAGCTTCGCGTGATGGGCGCCCACCTCCACGTCGTCCCCGACCCCGAGCCCGACGAGGCGCCGGGGCCGGGGGACCGCCCTGTCCTGGTCCCCGCCCTCGCCCCGGCCGCGGCCGTCATCGCCCCCCGCCGGGCGCCCGAGCCGGACACGGACCGCGACCAGGACGACGAGCCCGACGACGAAACCCCAGACCACGGCCTGGACGAGGCCGACGACGACCACGTCCAGGACCACGACGACGAGGGCGACGCCGAGGCGGGGGAGTGGGACGAGGAGGAGGCGCCGGCGACCCGTGGCTACATGACCGTCCCGGACCTCCGCCCGTACGTCGACCCGCGCCCGCTCCGCGAGCTCGGCCCCCTCGCCAAGGAGGTCGGCCCCCCGCTGTTCCGCGCGCTCGCGCGGCTGTTCCGCGCGGTCGGCCGGCTGCTTCGCGCCATCGGCCGGATGGTCGCCTGGTACGCCGGGGGAGTCGGCGTGATCCTCGCCCTGCTCACCGGGTGGCTGTCCGGGAAGTACGGCAAGCGCGGCAGCCTCGGCGCCCGCTTCGGCGGGGTGGCCGCCCTCGTGTACGCCGCTGTCAAGCTGTCCGGTGAGCACCCGTACACCCCGTGGGTCGCCCTCGGCCTGGTCCTGATGGCCACCGTCATGGGGGCCACCGGCCACATCGAGATTCCCGTAAGCAAGCCCGCGAAGAAGGAGGCAGGCAAGGGGGACGGGAAGAAGGGGGCCGCGGCTGAGAAGGGCGCCGAGACCCCCGCGAAGAGGAAGGACGCCCCCGCCGAGAAGCCGGCCGAGGGCGACGTCGAGGAGATCCCCGAGGTGTCCAAGGGGAAGCCAGCCGACCCTCCCCGGGCGTCGTGGGCGGCCCGTCTGTTCCGTCGCCCGGCACCCTCCGACGACGCCCCCGACGACGCCCCCGACGACGCCCCCGACGACGCCCCCGGCGACGCCCCCGGCGAGGCCTCGGAGCAGTCCCCCGAGGAGGCCGAGGAGGAGCCCCCGCCGGCCCCGCTGGAGGACCCCCTGACCGCTCTCCTGCGGGAGGCGATCGGGGCTGAGAACGGGGTGCACTTGGGCGACCTCCGCCCCCTCATGCGGAAGCACCTCCCCGGCCTCTCCCAGGCCACGGATAAGGAGCTGCGGGAGCACCTCGTCGCGGCCGGCTATGACCCCTCCCGTACGTTCCGTGCGAGGGGGGTCGCTGGGAGGGCCGGAGTGCACCGCACACAGCTCCCGCCACTGCCCTCCCCTGGGAACGCCCCAGAAGGGGCTGGAGACCACTCTCCGCCCACTCTCCACCCCTCCCGACCTGCGAATCTCTCCGGGGGCGGAGAGTCGTGGAGAGCGGGCGGAGAGCATGGCCGGTGGACCCTGGAGGAGATCGCGCGAGGCTTCCGGTCCGTCCCGGACCCCGAGCGCGGGCCGTCCGCGTCCAAGATTGAGCGCTGGGAAGGCTGACCCTGGGTGCCCGTCCGGGAGCAGCATGTAGCAGTGGATCAACGATGTGCGCCATAGTGGGGGTGATCGGAATTACGGGAGGGACGGCCATGAGCCACGACCAGCACGCACACCCGGCGCAGTGCTGCTGCTGCGCGCGGGCGAACGCCACGCCCGAGCGGGAGCCGTTCCGCCTTGCCGACCTCGCCGACGTCCCGCGTAACCAGTGGATCGGCGGCGGGATCATGCTCGCCGTGATCGTCGTCCTGGTCATATTCCGCCACATGTAGACCACCCCCCGGCCCGCACCACGAGCCGGGCCGGACACCCCCCGAGGGCCACACGTCTCCGCGTGCGGCCCTCCCCTCGTTCCCACGACGAAGGGGCCGCGCACTCCCCAGTGCGCGGCCCCTTTCGGCTTGTCCCCCGCTGGTCCTCAGCCCCGGATGAGCGGGGCGCCGGCCGCCTTGACGATCCTGCCGACGTGGTTCCGGTCGTACGGGACGTGCTGCGCGATCACCCCGGGCGTCAGGGTGCGCGCCGAGTAGTGCCGCACGATCGCCTCCTGGAGCGGGTCGCGCGCGGCGTCCACCTTCGCCTGGGCGCGGTTGAACGCGGCCGTCAGCTTGTCCAGCTCGGCGAGGGCCGCCCTCTCGGTCTCCTCGTCGTACACAGGCGCCGGCGCCGCGTCCGGCCCCCGCAGAGGGGGAACGCCTGCCGCCTTACTGAGCCGGCCGACGTGGTTGCGGTCGTAGGGGGTGTGGTCCGCGAGCTTGCCCGGGGGTGCGCTGCGTGCCTTGAGGTGCCGCACGATCGCGGCGTGGAGGGTGTCGCGGGCGGTGTCCAACCGGGTCGTGGCCTGGGTGAATGCCGAGGTCAGCCGGTCGAGCTCTGCCAGCGCGGTCTGTTCGGGGGTGTGGGTCGCCATGAGGGCAGTGTGCCACATCAGGTTGCAACGCGGCACCGCTACCGCGTGTCGGGCACCCCATCATGTTGCAACTTGACATCGCAACATAGTGATGCAACCCTATGAGTGTTGGACGGGTGGACAGCCCACCCCCGCACCGAGGAGGACCCATGGCCCAGACGCTCGCCGAGATCGCAGCCGGCATGACCCCCCGCATGACCGAGGCCCTGATCTTCTGGGGCGACAACAACCCCCAGGGGAGCACCGCCCGCACCAACCTGGGCCGCGGCGGAGGCACCCACGGCGCGGTCCACCGCCGCGGCCTCATCGGTGAAGGGCGCGACGAGCGCGGGCACGTCGGCTACTTCCTCACGCCGCTCGGCTGGGCCCTCTACACCCACCTCACCGGCAAGCCCCGCCCCCAGGACACCGGCCGCTTCACGAAGCGCGTGAGCCTCGCGGGCGCCCTCGCCGAGGCGTACGGCACGGACACCGACACCACCGAGGCGCCGGCCCCGGCCGCCGCCCCGGCCGCGCCCCGCTACCTCGCGGACTACGTGACCGACCTCGCCGGGGAGCAGCGCGTCCAGCGGATCACGGTGACCCTGGAGGGCGAGACCACCCCGGTCCTGGACGAGGAGCTGCCCTACGACCCGCAGCGCAACGCCGGCCGCGCGCTGGAGGCCCTGGGCTGGACGATCACCGGCATGGAGACGTACGGCGGCCCGTGCCTGTTCCGCGCCTGGGTCGAGCCCTCCCCCGTCCGCGACACCACCCTCCTGCTGCCGGACCAGGCGCGCGGCATCGTGATCCAGGTCCACACCACGGCGCAGGACTTCCGGACCGCCGAGGACGCGAACGGCACGCTCCTGGGCTACACCTTCCGCGCCGAGTCCCACGGCCGCACCCGGTACGGGTTCATCACCCTCGACCGCACGTTCTCCATGGCCCTGGAGCCCACCCGGGAGGACGCCGCCGCGATGCTGCCGACCGCCGTCCTGTCCGACCAGCGGCACGCCAACCGCCAGGACCCGGCCGTCCAGCGTGCCGCCGCCCTGGCCGAGCAGCGGGCGAAGGTCACCGCAGCCCGCGCCACCTACCGCGCGACGATGGACGACCGCAGCGCCGCCGAGGCGCACCGCCACGGTGCTCCCCTGCCCCCGGCGACCGTCGACCGCATCGCGGAGCGCATGGCCGAGCCCGGACAGCCCGGCCCCTTCAAGCCCGGCGACCTGATCGTCTGCGCGGACGGCAAGGTGCGCACCGTCTCCGCCATGGCCCCGGAGTTCGCCGGCGAGCCGCTGCGCGTGATCGTGGAGGGCGGCGCCCAGTGGATCGCGAGCGAGTGCGAGCACGCCCGGGAGCTGGAGCTGCACGCCCCCGAGGGCTACACCGGCCCCCGCGCCCTGTGCGGCTACGCCGACCACCTCGCCCCGGCCCGCCAGGACGGCACCATGGACGTCCACGAGCGCACCCCCGGCACCATGGGGCACTGCCCCGGCAGCCTCCTGACCCCCCGCGCCCACCGCGAGGAGCTGACCCGCCGCCACACCACCGCGTTCAGCTACAACCCGCCGCGCCCGTCCTTCCTCGCCGTCACAGCCAAGCCCGGCGACGTCGTGGAGCTGGACGGCGAGACGTTCACGGTGACGGACTGCCAGGCACGCGACGGCAACCCGCACTTCGTGGACCTGGTCCTGGACGGCGCCGCCTATCCCGTCCAGTTCACGGTGGAGGACCGGATCACCTACCGCCGCCGCGTCCGCAGCCGCGATGTCCGCTGCCAGGAGTGCGGGGTGTACGTGGTGGAGTCCAGCGACGAGGCAGCGGACGGCGTCCCGTTCCAGCGCCTGTGTGGGGTGTGTGACCACCCGGACGCCCTCAACCCCGAGCACCGCGCCGCCGTCCTGGAGGAGGCCGTGGCCCGCATCACCGCCCGCGCCGCGTACGCCTCCTCCGCCGTGTTCCAGCCGGTGGTCGCCGGCGACCGGGACCGGCCGGTCGGCTGGACCTTCCGCACCGGGTACGGCACCCAGGCCGCTTACGGGTGGGTGACCGCGTACGGGCGCCTGATCTCCCAGGTGGGCACGGAGTACCGGTGGCAGTCCGAGCGCGCCGTCCTCGACCACCACGAGGCCGGCACCCTGGCCCCCACGAGCCACGACCTGATGCCCGCGCTCGCCGCGCGCCCGGTCGCGGAGATCCGCCGGGGCCTGGACGCCCTGCGCGCGAGCGACAACACCCCGCACGAGAACGCCCCGGCCCGGCGAGTCGTGGAGGGCGTGATCGTCCAGCACGACGGCGCCACGGAGGGATGCGCGCCCCGCGACGTCGAGCACCCGGACGTCCTCGCCGCGCGCCGCGCGCTCGCCGGCCTGGCCGCCGCGCGCCTGACCGACCACCACGACGTCTCCGAGCCGACCGAAGAGGAGGAGGACGTGCGCGGGTACATGGTCAACCCGCGCGGACAGGGCCGGGTGGCCATCTACTGGCTGGAGGGCGGGGAGATCATCCGCCGGGACACGCCGCTGCACGGCGCGGCCCTTGACTGCCTGGAGGACCGGATGAAGCGCGAGGGGTGGGAGACGGAGCGCATGGGCCGGTCCGCGCAGTGCCTGTTCGCCCACGTGCCGGACGTGCAGCGCCAGGGGTGAGACCCCGGCCCGTCGCCGCCCAGGACGCCCCGCCTCGTACGAGGCGGGGCGTCCGGTCGTTGCGGCCGGCGCCCTCGTGACCCGCAGGGGTGAACGTGGTCCAGGGTCCACCTGCACCTTGACATTGCAACCTCATGTTGCAACACTATGGGTATCGGGACGGACGAACGGACCGCCCCACAAGCCCCGGAGGACACCATGACCGCCACCACCGCCACCGCCCAGTACGCCCCGGCCCAGGTCGGCAAGGGCCGGACCGCCCACAAGACGGACGCCGAGGCGTTCAGCGCGGACACCCTGTGCGAGCGGACGGTGTCCCGGGTCCTGGCCCCCGCCGAGGCCGCCAAGATGAAGGAGTGCGTCGCCTGCAACCGGATCGCCGAGGAGCGCGCCGCCGCCCCGGCCGCCGAGGTTGAGGCCCCGGAGGTCGAGGAGACCGAGGCGCCGGCCGTCGAGGAGGCCGCGGAGCTGGTCGAGGACGCGCCCGCCGACGAGGAGCCGGCCGCCCCGGCCGTCGACGCCGAGGACGCCCCGCAGGTGGACGACATCGAGCCGGCCGCCGCCGAGCTGGTCCAGGACGAGGAGCCCGCCCAGGTGGAGGACGCCCCGGAGGTGGACGACATCGAGCCCGCCCCGGCCGCGCTGGTCCAGGTGACCGCGTACACCGCCGCCGTGGAGGTGCTGCACGCCAACGGCAAGGACAACGACGAGCGGGTCCTGACCCTGGACGCGGACGCCGTGGTGGAGACCGTGGCCAAGATGCGCCGGATGCCCCGCTGGAACGCGGCCGACGAGCGGTTCACGGTCAACAAGGTGGCCGTGATCGTCGCCCGGGACGCCCAGGGTGAGCGGGTGTGGGTGCGCGGAGAGGCCGCCCCGATCCGGGTGGACTTCACCGGCACCCCGATCCAGGAGGACGCCCCCGCCGAGGTCGGCGCCGTGGACATGGCCGCCGTCCTGGCCGCTACGCGGGTCCTGCGCCGCCGCAAGGAGGTCCAGCGGGTCATCGAGAACCGGGAGGCCGCCCGCGCGATGAGCACCCCGGCCGCGACCCCGGTCGAGGAGCCCGCC
This sequence comes from Streptomyces chryseus, assembly GCF_014650755.1. Classification (GTDB taxonomy): domain Bacteria; phylum Actinomycetota; class Actinomycetes; order Streptomycetales; family Streptomycetaceae; genus Streptomyces; species Streptomyces chryseus. Next base: position 309,559 of record NZ_BMVO01000003.1, read on the forward strand.
CCGACCCCCGTGGTCGAGGACGCCCCCGCCCCGGTGGCCGAGGAGGCGCCGGCCCCCGTGGTGGAGGAGGCTGAGGCCCCGGCCGTCGCCCCGGAGTGGCGCACGCTCAAGGGCATGGAGACCCCGTTCCTCCTGTACGGCGAGGATAACGGCGAGGAGTTCCGCCCCGCCAACGACCGCAAGCAGTGCACCGGGGAGCCCCTGACGATCACCCGGACCTGGATGGCCCACGGCACCCGGTACGCCCAGGACGCGACCGGTCGTGAGACCCACCTGTGGGGCGTGGCCACGAAGTACTGGGTGGCCCCGGTCCGCTGAACCACCCCTGACCGCCCCGCCACGGACGCCCCGCCTCGCACGCCGAGGACGGGGCGACCGGCCGTTCAGGGGTGTTCAGAACTGTTCAGCGGACGCCGCTGATCACCGGTCAACACGTCGCCGGACCAGGCCGGATGACCCGCCCGGGTGAAAGGACCCCGCACCCCCCTTTGCAACTTGACGTTGCATTCTCATGTTGCAACACTATGGGTATCGGGAAGGGCGAGGGGCCTGGACCAGACGGAGGGACACCGCGATGAACAGCACCGCCAAGACCGCGCAGATGATGGCCCGCCTCGCCGACGCCGAGACCACCGCGAAGGTCGCCGGCCGCGAGGAGACCCGCACCGCCGCCCGCGCCGAGCGCGCCGCCGCCCGCCTCAAGGACGCGCGCACCGCCGCCGCCACCGCCCGCCGCGAGCTGCGCACCGCGATCCGCACCGGCAAGGGCCTGGCCGCCGCCGAGCGCCGGGTGGAGCGCCTGACCGTGAAGTGCGCCACCCTGGCCACCGCCGCCCAGGACGCGAAGGCGGAGGCCACCGTCGCCCGCCGCGCCGCGCGCACCGCCGCCCGCCGCCTGGACGCCCTCGCCCGCCGCGCCGCCCGCAGCGCCGCCCACACCGTCGGGGAGATCGCCGAGCGCCTGGGCCGCACCGCCCTGACGACCGCCCCGGCCGCCGACCCGGTCCTCCCGGCCGAGGAGCTGCCCGCCGTCGAGGAGATCGAGGAGCACGCCGACCGGTTCGCGGAGCTGGACGCGAAGGCCAAGACCTATGCGAAGGCCGCCGACGCCGAGAAGAAGTGGCTGCGACAGATCCCCGTGGGGGTCTTCGGCCGCGTGACCGTCGCCCGCACCCCCGGCGGCACCGTCCTGGACGGCGACCAGGTCGCCCTGGACTACGCGGACCAGGGCCTGGTGCCCCCGCGCAAGGGCCGTAAGGACACGTTCAAGGTCGCCGTTGCCGCCGCCCCGGCCCTGGTCCTCGCCCCCGCCGCCTGACCCACCCCGCCCGGCCGGGCACCCCACGGTGCCCGGCCCCCCACCCCCCGAGAGGACGCCACCGATGCAGACCCTCACCTTCCCGTCCGGCACCACCGTGGACCTGCCCCAGGGCATGACCGTTTGCCAGAGCCCGGAGACCGTCACCTACGACTGCGCCCGCGTCGTGCCGGTGGGCACGACCCCCGCCGGACGGTCCGTCTTCACCTCCTTCTCCTGCGCCGCCTACTCCCGCGCCGCCGACGTCCTGGACCAGCGCCGCGAGGTGGCCGAGCGCGAGCGCTACGTGCAGCTCGCGGCGAGCAAGGGCCGGCGCACCGACCGGCTGGAGGAGTACCGGGACCACCACCGCCGGGTGCTCGACCGGACGCTCGCGGAGTACGCGAGCGACCCGGCCCCCTGCACCTGCGCCTGACCCACCTCACCCCGGCCGGGCCCAGGAGGGCCCGGCCGCCACCCCGCACCGCCCGAGGAACGGAGCCCGCGATGTCGCACCTGCCCCGCACGATCCCCGCCGCCGCCCTGGAGGGCATGACCGCCGCCCTGGCCGCTGCCGGCCTGGAGCTGGGCCCGATCAAGCCCGGCACCCGGGTCACCCGCACCGTCCAGCACGCGGGCGCCTGCTGGGAGCTGACGTACATGGGCGCGAAGTGGGGGTGGCGCCTCGTCGGCCCCGGGGTCGAGCACGGCATCGGCGTGACCGACGCCGAGGAGGCCGCGGCCCACATCGCCGCACCGCCGGCCGTCGAGCCCCCGGCCCGCACGGTCCACGTGCGCATCGGCACCCACCGCACCGCCTACCACCCGGACTCCGCCTGCCCGGCCCTGAACGGCAAGCCCGAGACGTACCGGGGCCAGGAGGTCATGCCCGAGCACCAGGCCCAGGCGCACGGCCTGGCCCTGTGCGGCCAGTGCGACGCCCTCCTGACCACCGTCCCCACCACGTACGCCGGGGTGGCCGTGCCCGCCCTCGTGCGCGGGGCCTGGACCACCCCGCTCGGGGACGGGTGGCGCCTGGGCGTCCGCTCGACCCTCGCCGCCTCCTGACCACCCGACCACCGCACCACCACCGAGAGGCCCCCCATGGTTGCCGCCCTCTACTCCGTAAGCGCCGTCCGGATCGAGAACGGCGAGCGCGCGGCCCTGCTGCGCTTCGACACCACCACCGCCGTCCTGGAGCTGCCGGAGCTGCTGGCCGCGTACGCCGCCGACTACGCGGACCAGGACGACGTCCTGGTGGACGTGTCCGCCGCTCCCGCCGCCTGACCGACCCGGGCCGGGCGTCCCCTCCGCCCGGCCCATCCGACACGCACCCCCATGTCGCAACTTGACGTTGCAACATGAGGGTGCAACTATGTGTGTGGAGGGAGGCACCAAGCCCCCCGGAACCAGGAGCAGCGCCATGACGACGTACATCGACGCCCGTTACGTGTCCGCCGAGCTCAAGCGCCGGCTGACCGCCGAGTTCCCCGGCGCGAAGTTCTACGTCCGTCGCGGACGGGGCACCGGCTCCGCCAGCATCGACGTGACCTGGACGGACGGCCCCACCGACGCCGACGTCGCCGCCATCGCCCGCCCCATGCAGGGGTCCTCCTGGAACGGCTATGACGAGCGTTACGAGTCCACCGGCAACGAGGTCACCGTCACGATCGACGGCAAGCGCGTCACCGGTAAGCCCGTGGTCGACCACATCAGCCTCCACCACGAGGTGTCCGACGAGGTCCGCGCCGAGGCCCTGACCCTGTGGAAGACCGCCAACGACGAGGACGCCGACACCCAGGCCACGAACGGCGGCTTCACCTGCGAGGGCGAGTTCATCGCCGGATCCTGGGGCGTGAACCAGGTGCTGGACATCGCCCGGAAGGTCGTCCTGCCGCGCCGCTGGAAGGCCGCCCAGGAGGCCACGGCCGCCGCCGCGCCGGAGCCCGCCGCCCCGGCCGAGCCCGCCCCCGCCGCCCTGTTCGGCCCCGGCCTCCACGTGACCCACACCGAGGAGGAGGGCGTCGTCGTGCGCGGCACCCGCCGGGGCGACGGGTCCGCGCCGGTCCTGCGCGACCAGGACCTCAAGTGGCACCGGAAGGAGGGTTACTGGTACCTCCCGGGCACCCGGGGCGCGGCCGGCGCCGCGCGGCTGGACGCCGTCCGCGACGCGCTGCGCGCGGCCGGCCTGTTCCCGGCCCCCTCCGGGGTCCTCGAGGCGGCGCCCGCCGCCGACCCGGTCGAGGAGGCGCCCGCCGTCGAGGAGCCGACCGAGGCCGCGGCCGAGGAGCCGCGCGGCCTGGAGGCCGGGGCCCACCTGATCACGAACACCGGGGAGGGCATCGACGGCCCCGGCAGCGCGTACGCGTTCCTGTGCCTGGTGTGCGACAAGCGGGCCCGCCTCGTGGAGTTCGGGGACTTCCCGTGCACCGCCGAGGCGGAGGACGCCCACCTGCTGGAGGTGGCCGCGCGCCTGCTGGACGACGTCGGCCTCCGGGAGGCGGAGGTGTTCCACGTGATCGGCGGGCCGGAGGACGCGGCCCCGCTGCAGAGCCGCGCGGAGGCGACCCGGTTCCTGGCCGCTCAGCTCCAGTTCGGGGCCACCCACCACTGGTACGAGGGGGAGCTGAGGCTGGCCCGGGGTGGCAAGACGGCGGCCTACATCAAGCCCGCACCGGCCCCGCAGCCGTGCGACCGCACCGCACCCCAGGCGTACCGGGGCGTGCCCGTACCGGCGCACGTGGCCCGCGCCTGGGGCGAGCAGGAGGCCGGCGCAGCGTGGCGCGAGGGGGTGGACGCGGCCCTGACGTTCGCGGTCCTGGCCCAGTCCGGGAGCTGACCCCCCGACACTCCGACGCACCACATTGCAACTTGACGTTGCAACGTGGTGTTGTCATTATGTGGGGGTGAGGACGCGCACCGCGCCCCACCCCACCAGCGAAGGAGCCCCCGTGGCACTGATGACCGCCCCCCGCACCCCGGCCGTAGCCGTCGCCCGCGACCTGCGCCGACTCGGCCTGACCCAGGGCCCCGGGAAGGACTTCAAGGTCGCCGGCCACTACGTGAACGGGGAGCGCCGGTACACGTACGTGGACCTCCAGACCGCCCACGCCCGGCAGGTCGTCGCGGACAACGCCGACACCTTGGAGCGCTGGACGGCAGAGGCGAACTTCCCCTTCACCGTGTCGGTGCGCTACTTCGACACCCCCCGCCCGTGGCCCTCGATCCGCAACGGTGGCGCCGAGCGCATCCGCGACGAGGCCCCGGCCGTCGAGGAGACCGCCCCCGCCGCCGAGGAGGCGCCGGCCCCCGCACCCGCCCCGGCCCCGGCCCCGGCCGCGCAGTTCCGCACCGGCGACATCGTGGCCGTGGACGGGCGCCCCGGTGACTGGGAGCTGATGGCCCCGGCCGAGGACGCCTGGGAGGTCGAGCCCGCCCGGTCCGGCGACCGCGAGCGCACCACCGTCCCGGCCGCCGCGCTGCGCCCCCTCGCGGACGCCCCGCACGTCCGCCGGGGGGACCTGGTGATGCAGAACTACGCGGAGCAGTGGCAGGCCGCCGTGGTGGGCGACGTCTACCGCCTCGGCCGGTGGGTGGCCGTCAAGACCCACGCCGCCACCGAGCACGTCCCGGCCTGGACCCAGTTGGACGACGTGGAGACCCTGGTCGTGGTGACCGCCGAGCAGGTGGAGAGCGCCGTCCGCCTGGACGTGGTCGCCGGCGACCACCGGGGTTGGATCCTCCAGGCCGTGGTCACCCGCCATGCGGGCAAGTTCCGCGTGACCTGCTCGTGCAAGGACGGCCTTGAGGTGTGCCGGATCGGCCGTCAGGTCGGGTGGTGCAGCAGCCTGGAGGCCGCCCGAGAGCTGTGGGAGTGGCACGCCGCCGGGCGCGTCGGGCCGGCCCCCGCCGACCGCCTGCCCGCGCCTGCCGCCCCCGCGACCGCCCCGGCGAGCGAGACCCCCCAGGAAGACGTGCCGACCCCGCACGCCCCCGCCGAGCCGGTGCAGATCCCGGCCCAGGCCCCGCCGGTGGATCACTGGGAGCAGTACCGGCAGGAGGGGCAGGCGAAGGCCCTGGGGTGGTCCACCCGCCACGCGGACGCCGTGCGCTGGGCCGCGGCCGGGGAGCTGGTGCGCGACGGGGACGGCACGCCGCGCCGCGTGGCCCCCGGCAGGGCCGGCCGCCGGGTGGCCGCCGCGCTCCTGCCCCCGCTGGTGGCGGCCGGGTTCCTCGCCGACGTCGAGCGGGACGAGGTGACCCGCATCGAGCCGACCGACGACGGCCGCCGCGCCCTGCTGGTGTGGGACCTCCACCGGCCGGAGCCCGTGGAGCGCCCGCGCAAGAAGGAGGGCCTGCCGCTGCAACCCCTCCGGGGAGGGCAGGAGGCCGCGCGCCGCTCGGAGGCGTTCCGGGCCGACGAGGAGCGGCGCCGCGCGGAGCGGGAGCGCTGGTACGAGGAGTTCGAGCAGCGGCAGGCCGCCGAGGAGTGGCAGGACCGGCTGTGGGACGCCTGGGCGCGCGTCGCCAGCATCACGTACCGCCTCGGCCGCAAGCACCCCCGGGGTTGGGCCCCGACCGACGAGGAGGCAGGCCTCCACTCCCTGGACCCGGCCGTGGTCGCGGCACTGCGGGAGGAGGCCGCGGCCGTGGCCCGGGAGGCCGCCGGCGAGTCGGCACCGGCCGCCGTCGAGGACGGGGAGCACCCGGCCGACAGGGAGCAGCCCCGGCGCCACCCCGACACGCCACGTTGCAACTTGACGTTGCAACACAACAGTGCAAGTATCGAGGTGTCAGGGAGGGTGACCAGCCCGACCAGGAAGGGGAACGGTCATGAGCCGCACGATCCGGATTACCGGCACCGAGGACGCCGTCGCGGAGATCGCCGCACTGACGACCCGCGTGATCGCGGAGGGCGGGCACGACGGCCACGACCTGGAGACGGTCGGCCGGATCGTCACCTCGGACACGGTCCTGGACACGATCCGGACCGCGTACGACCGGCGGATCGCGGACGGCGCCACCCCGAAGGACGCCGTGATCGCCGTGGGGCAGAGCCTGATCGCCCACTACTGCAACTCCGCCGGCATCCCGACCGCCGAGGCCGCGCCCGCCGACCCGGAGCCGACCACCGCCGACCCGGCAGGCGTCCCGCACCGCAAGCGCGGCACGTGCACAGCCACCTGGCGCCGGGTGCCCGTCAACCGCAACCGCGCGGACCTCGGCACCACCACGGAGTTCGGACACCCGGAGTGCGGCGAGCCCGCCACGGTCGACCGGTTCGTCAAGGCCGCCCATGCCGAGCACTTCCGCCCCGTCTACGCCTGCCCGGCCCACGCCCGCACCTGACCAGGTGGGCCCCGCCGCCCCCCACCGGGAGGGCGACGGGGTCCGCCCCCGCCCCCCGCCACCAGCAGCAGCCACCCGGAGGACGTCATGCGCAAGACCGTTACGACCAGCACCCTGCCCCAGTTCACCGGCACCACCGGCACCGGCATGACCTTCCGCGACGTAACGGTTCTCCTGGTGCGCATGACCGCCGCCCAGGTCCAGGGCTGGAAGTGGATCGGCGACGAGTGGGCGGGCGAGGACCCGGTGGCGGGCTACGAGGTCCGCGACACCACCGGCGCCCTCCTGGGCGCGGTCCTGCCGCTGGGCCACCGGGCCACCCGGATGCACGCGGAGTTCTACGACCCGAAGGCCGGCGACTTCTTCCCGGCCGGGGAGACGGACGCCGCGATCTGGACCCAGGGCATCGCCCGCGTCCTGGACGCCCGCACCCGCCACGTCGGCCCCGTCCCGGCCGGTGAGGGCTTCGACCTGGACGAGCCCCGCTACGTCCACCCCTGCTGGATCGGCACCTGCCCCGAGGACTGCCCCCTGTGTGACTGCGGCTGGTGGGACCGCCAGAACCTCCGGGCCCACGGCTTCCAGCCCGCCAGGGGCTAACCCTCCCCACCCTCCAGAGCCGGGCGCACCCGCGCCCGGCCCCCCGCACCGCACCGCCACAGGAGGACCCGTGTACCGAGAGACCGTCCAGCACTCCACCGGAGTCACCGAGGGCACCGCGAGCGAGCGGCACGCCACGATGCTCCTGACCTCCGCAGTCCGCCGGGGGTACGCGGTCGAGTTCACCCCTGCCGGGGGAGCGCTCATCACCTGGACCCGGCACCTGTTCGGCCCCGGCGAGGGCAGCGTCGTCCGCGCGGAGCGGTCCATCAGCCTGGAGCCGCTGATGCCGGTCGGCGCCCTGTCGCCCACCACCCGGATCGACCTGGACCTCGTCGCCGGCGACCGCCAAGCCCAGTACGCGGAGAAGGGCGGCCGCCGCGTGATCACCGGCCTCGTGTGGGAGATCCCCGCATTCACCACCGCACGGCTCCGCGCCCGGGGTCTGGTGGTCGAGGACGGGGAGCGGCTGCGCCTGTCCCTGACGGCCCGCCTGGGGGCCCTGGCCCAGCAGCACCGCACCCGCACCACGGAGCCGCGCGGCTGGTACCGGCCGTCCGCCGGCGACCCCTACGGCGCGGCCGGGCTCAACCGCCCCGGTGGCCGGGCCGGGATGCTCCGCGACGGCGGCAGCGCGGCCACGTGCTCGTGCGGCGCCCTGTCCGGGTGGGGCGGGGACCGCGACGAGGCCCGTCGGCTGACGCGCGATCACCGGCGCGCCGTGGCCGCCGCGTTCATCGCCGAGCACCTGGCCCCCGTCCCGGCCCCGGCCGTGGCCCGGTGCGACTGCGGCGGATGCGCGGAGTGCATGACCGGCTGACCGGGGCCCCCGGTGAGCGTCCTTCGGAATGTCACCCGTGTGCCCACTGTTGCAACTTGACGTTGCAACATGGGGATGCAAATGTGGAGACATGAGGGAGAGGCACAAAGCCCGCCCCGGAAGGGACCGCCGTGACCATCACCGCCACCGCCGTTGACGCCGCCGCCCGCGCCCGCGCCCTGGCCTACGTCATCCTCAGCCGCGCCGCCCTCCACCCCGCCCAGGACGCCCTGACCGAGATGGTCGAGCACCTGGACACCGCCGCCCTGGCCTTCGAGGCCGAGGACGCCCCGGTCATCGACGGGGTGACGGTCACCAACACCACCCCGATCGACGCGGGCATGGCCCTCGTCCAGTGCATGGCCCTGGCCGTGGACAACCCGGCCGCCGGCATCCCGGACGAGGTCTTCTACTACGTCACCGCCCCGATCAGCCGCCGCCCGGTGGACCTGCCGCAGCTCAACCCGGTGAGCACCCAGCACGCCCGCCAGGAAGGCCGCCTGCGCACCCAGATCGCCCTGGCCGCCCACGACCTGGACGCCAGCAGCCCCGCCGACGAGACCACCCGCATCGCGCACCTGGCCGTCCTGCTCGACCTGCACCGCAACTTCGCCCGTGTGGCCGCCGCCGTCGCCGTGGACAACGCCCGCCCCTGCAACCGCCTCTGACCCGCCCACGGGTCGCCCCACCCCGGGGCGGCCCGGCCCCCGGCCCCACCACCCCAGAACGGAGCACGACCATGCGCACCTACGCCACCGCCCAGCACACCGGCACCGACCCCGGCCAGTGCGACGCCACCGCCGTCCGCACCGCCCCGGACGGAACCCGCGCGTACGTCCTCCTGGACGGCATCGGCCGACGCGAGGAGACCCACCGGTGGGCCCTCGGCGCCGCCCGGCAGATCGCCGGCACCGCCGCCCGCCGGGAGAACGCGGAGGCCGGCCTGCGGCACGTCTACAACCTCTGCCGGGAGGACGCCATCCACTACGGCTACAGCCACAAGGCCGCGGCCGTGGTCGCCGTCAAGGCCCCCGGCAAGCCCCTGACGGTGGCCTGGACTCCCGCGCGTACCTGCTGGAGCGCGGGATCACGGTGCGCCTCACCGACGACCACAACAAGCGGCGCGTCTACCCGCCCACCGCCACCTATCCGTACGGCGGCAACCGGAACCACATCACCTCCTGCCTCGGCGCGGAGGGCACCGACGAGGACGTGACCAACCGCTACGGCCACCCCGCGATCGAGACCACTACGCGGGAGATCACCGGCCCCTGCCGCCTGCTGCTCGCCTCGGACGGCGCGTACGAGCCCCACGAGGACGCCGGGCACTGCCTCTACACCGAGTGCGACGGCGACGACCTGATCCCCACCGTGCGGGACCTGGTGAACCTGGCCGTGGACACCGCCGTCAAGACCAGCCGCGCCCTGGACCCGAACCGAATCTACGCGGACAACGCGACCGCCCTCCTGGCCGACCTGCGCCCCTAACCCCTTGTCCGGACAGTGTCCGGGCCTGTCCGCCCCCCTCGGAGGGACAGGCCCGGTCACCCGCCCGAGCATCACAGACGAAAGGCGCCACCCATGGCAACGATCAAGATCAGCCACACCCCGGCAGAGGGCACCCTCGTGGACGGTGACACGGAGAAGGGCGACGGCACCGGCGACATCCTCAAGCGCTACGGGTTCACCTGGTTCCGCTCCCTGCGGCAGTACGGCCACCGCAACAGCCGCGACCGCGCCCCGCGCGTCGTCGCCATGGAGGCCGCGGCCGAGGAGCTGCGCGCGGCCGGCCACACGGTGACCGTCGAGATCGCCGAGGAGGTCCGCCCCAACGACGTCGTGCGCGCCGACCAGCACGAGCGGCTGGAGGACCGCCGCGAGGCCCTGACCACGAAGGGCCAGAAACTGACCCAGGAGGCCGAGGCACTGCGGCGCCGCTCGGACGCCATGGTTGAGCACCTGCCGCTCGGACAGCCGGTCATGCCCGGACGGCGCGGGCGCGCGCACCGCAACCTGCTGGAGCGGTCGGTGGACACCGCGATCCGCTCGGCCCTGACCGCCCAGGAGGCCGAGCGGATGCCCTCCTGGATCGAGGGGTCCCGCCGCGCCGAGGCGTACAAGGAGCGCCCCGACGTCACCGCGCGCCGCGTCGACCGCCTGGAGACCGATCTGCGCGCCCTGGACCGCCGCATGGCTGGCCTGTCCCTGTACCCGCAGACCGGCTCCGACGCGCTGCGCCGCCAGTACGAGGGAGAGCGCGCCGTCCTGGTCGAGCGGATCGCCGGCGACGGCGCCGTCCTCGACGCCGCCCGGGAGGCCGGGACATTCGGCCGCTACTCGAAGGAGAACGTCCACCGCGACGACCGGGTGAAGATCCGGGGCCAGTGGCGCACGGTCGCCCGCGCCAACGGCAAGACCGTGAGCGTGACGACTGGCTACTCCTGGACGGACCGGTACGGCTGGGAGGAGGTCAAGGGACTGTCCTGCGACCACGTCGCGGACACCCCGGACAGCTGACCGGACACCGGGGCGGACAGTGCCCGGACACTGTCCGCCCCGGTTGCTCAGGACAACCCCGAACAACTCCCGGACGACCCTGCCGGACACCCCCTGTCCGGACACTGTCCGCCCTGTCCCACCTGCGACGACGCCCCCGCGCGGACACTCCTGGCCCCTGGTGTCCGCCCCCCTGTCCGCGCCCTGTCCTCCCCTGCCCGGACACCGTGTCCGGGCCCCGCGAAAGGACCCGACCGTGACCCTCTGGACTGTCCTCCTCCTGGCCGCCGCATGGTGGATCTGGAGGCACCACCGCACCCGCACGAGGACCGGGGCCGGCGCCTCGGCCGCCGCCCGCGCCCGGCAGCTCCGCACCCCCCTCGTCCGCCTCGCCGACCTCGTCGGCATCGACACCCGGGCCGGTCGGCAGGCAAGCAACTGGGAGGCCGGAGCCGTGGGCGAGGAGCGCGCCGCCGCGCGCCTGGAGCCCCTCGCCCGGCAGGGCTGGACGCTGCGCTACGACCGCGCCCTCCCGTCCGGCGAGGGACCGGCCAACGTGGACGCCCTCGCGATCTCACCCAACGGCGGCGTGTTCGTCCTGGACCCCAAGCTGTGGACCAGCCGCTACCCGGTGACCGTGCGCGTCGGCCGCGTGTGGCACGGCGACCGCGACGTCTCCGGCCGCGTCACCAGCGCCCGGGACGAGGCCGCGGCCGTCGCGCGCGCCCTCGGCGTGCCGGTCACCGCGATCGTCGCCATCGAGGGCGCGCCCCTCGTCGGCCCCCAGGGTCGGCCGGCGAGCGAGCTCGTGTTCCAGGGCGTGCGCATCGTCCCGGCGGACGTGCTCCCGGCCGTACTGCGGGAGGCCGCGCGCATCCCCGGGCAGCGCCGCGCCGTGGACCTGGTGACCGCCGCCGACCGCACGCTGCCGCCGTACACCCGCCGCCGCTAGTCCTCGACCCCCAGGAGACCGACATGCCCGAGAAGAAGATCCAGGCAGACGACCTCAAGGTCGGGGACGTGATCACCAGCACCCCGGAGCCCGTCACCGTCCGGGAGATCAGCACCGGCCCCGGAGGCATGGTCATCACCAACCCGACGGCCGAGGACGAGGTGACCGGCCGCGCGTGGGAGTGGGTGACCGTCGACCGCCCCTGACTGCCCCTCGCCCGCACCGCGCACCGTGCCCGGTGCGGGCCTCCCTGCGCCTGACCTGCCCGGACACCCTCGCCATGCAACTTGACATTGCAACCTTATGTTGCAAATATGTGGGTGTTGGAGCCCGCACCACCAGGCAGGGAGCAGCACCATGGACTACCGCGAGACCACGGTCACCGTGTACGGCACGACCCACACCGTGCGCACCGAGCGCACCGGCACCGTCCGCCAGATGGAGACCGCCCACACTCGCGCCGTCCGCGCCACCCTGGAGGAGCTGCACGCCGCCGGGAAGGACCAGGCCCTGGCCGCTGCCAAGGCGACCGCCCGCAAGGCGGATGCGAAGGCGCGCAACCACAACAGCGGCCCGGACCTCATCGCCGCCCAGGACGCGCACCGCGCCGTCAAGCGGATCGAGAAGCGCAAGTTCGAGGCCCCGTCCTTCCCCAACTTCAAGGCCATGACCCGCCCCCACCCCCCGGTGAAGTTCGACCTGGACCCCACCGACACCCTGTTCGCCGACTGCCACGAGTTCATCGACCCGAACGCCACCGTGGAGCCCCCAGCCGTCGAGGAGCCCCGCCCCCCGATGGGCGCGAAGAACTTCCTGGCCTCCCTCCTCGCCTCCGTCCAGCCGCCCGCCCCCGTCGAGGAGCCGGCCGCCGAGGAGCCCATGGACCTGGAGGAGTTCCTGAACGACTTCTTCGCCCCGACCACCACCCCCTGACCCGCCCGGGGGCGGCCCGCTGGCCGCCCCCTCCCCGTTAGCCTGCAAATCCCGCACCCCGAAGGAGCACACGATGGGCGCCTGCCTCACCCCGACCGCCGACATGCGGCCCTGGTACAACGTCGAGGCCAACACCACGCACGCGGAGCTGACCGCGACGACCTACCTCCACGGCTGGTACCGCATCCGCGAGGCCGGCGGCGCCACCGACTGGCGCGAGGTCGGCGGCGGCGTCGACTACACCGAGGAGGAGCGGGCGGCGGCCTGGCTCACCCTCGGCCCGGACACCTTCGCCACCCCGGCCGCGCCCGTTTCCGCGCTCCTCGCCGCGCTGGACCAGATCATCGACCACCCCAGCTACGGCCGTTGGAAGGCCGAGAGCGGGCAGTCCACGGCCGACGTCCGCGCGGAGCGACGCCCGGACGGGCGCCTGCTGCTCACCGGCCCGGACCACCGGCACCCCGAGGACCAGGACGGCGCCCACCTCCACAGCGTGGAACTCCTCTACGCCGACATTGCCCCCCTCCGGGACGCGGTCGCCGGCCTCGCCTGACCCGTCCCCCGGCACCCCGGCCCGCACTGCGCCCGCCGCGCGCGTGCGGGCCTGCTGCTGTTCCCCGGGGGTCTGGGTCCCCCGGCCGCTGCCGAGCGGGCACGCGGACGCCTGCCCGTATCCTTCTGCGCCGCTCATCCGCCGCGACCAGGGGATACGCCCATGACCCAGGCCACCTACGTCCGCACCGACACCATCCCGCTCGCCCAGCTCACCCCGTTCCCGGGCAACGCCAAGAGGGGCGACGTCGGCGCGATCCTCACCAGCCTCGCCCGGAACGGGCAGTACCGCTCCCTCGTCGTCCGCCAGGTCGAGCCGGACCGGTACGTCGTCCTGGCCGGGAACCACACCACCCAGGCCATCGCCGCCCACGGGCCCGGCGACTGCGGCATGACCGTCAAGGTCGGCGACGAGGAACGCCCCTGCGGGGTGTGCGGCAACGAGCCCTGGGAGCCCGTCGCCCGGTGCGAGGTCGTCACCTGCGACGATGACACCGCGAAGCGCGTCAACCTCGTGGACAATCGCGCGGCCGACCTCGGGACGTACGACGACCAGGCCCTCGCGGAGCTGATCGCCGGCCTGGACGACCTCGGCGGCACCGGCTGGACGGACGAGGACCTGGGCGACCTGCTGACCGCCATCGAGGAGGCCGCGGCCGAGGAGGAGCCGCCCGAGGAGGAGCAGCCCGCCACCACGGCGCCGGCCGCGACCCCCGGCGCCCAGGACACCATCGGCACGAGCCTGGCCCCGGCCGCGGCCGGCGACTCCTCGCCCCCGCTGCCGCCCCCGCCCGGCCACGTGCTCATGACCCTGACCTACCTGCCCCCCGACCGCGACGAGGCCGCGCGCCTGGTGTCCGCCGCCCGGGAGCTGTTCCCCGCCGAGGGGGCCCCGGAGATCGTGCTCCGCGCGCTGCGGGCCCTTACCGCGCTGCTGGACTCCCGGCACAACCACGACGGGGTGGTGACCGTCTCCGCGCTGCTCAAGGCCGCCGGGGTCGACCGGCCGTGACCGCCGTCCTGCTCGACGCCCCCCAGGTCCGCCGCGTTCGCCGGCCGCCGCGGCTCCTCACCCAGAACACGGAGCTGCGGGAAGAGAACATCTGGAACTGGACCATCCCAGCCCTGGCCACCCGCCTGTGGGACGGACGGGTCGTCAAGACCTGTCCGGCGGCCGGGGTCTGTGCCCAGGCCTGTTACGCGAGGAATGGCACGTACAACTTCCCCGGGGTGGTCCAGCGCCACCAGCAGAACCTGGCCTACGTGCTGGACAACCCTGCCGGGTGGCAGCGGCAGATGGCCGCCGAGCTCGCGCACCCTCGCCACCGTGGCGGCTGGATCCGTATCCATGACGCCGGCGACTTCTTCAGTGACCGGTACCTGTCCATGTGGCTGCGCCTGATCGCGTTCCGCCCGGCCGTGAACTTCTACGCCTACACGAAGGAGGTCAGCAGGTTCCGGCGCCTCGTGGAGCCCGCGCCCCCCAGGAACTTCCGGTGGGTGTTCTCCTACGGCGGGAACGAGGACCACCTGATCCGGCCCGGCGACCGCGTCGCGGACGTCTTCCCGGACGAGGCCGCCATCCTGTCCGCCGGGTACCACTCCCAGGACGCGAGCGACCTCCTGGCCGTCCTCGGCCCGGCGCCGGTCGGCATCCCGGCGAACAACATCCCCCAGTTCAAGCGGCGTATGGGCGGCCGGTCCTTCCGTCAGTGGCAGGCCGAGCGCGACGCGAGGCGCCGAGGCCGCTGACTCCCCATCGTCCGGAGATGTTTTCCAGTCACGCCCCTGTGCTGTGGCTGAAACCGGTGCCATGCTGAACACGCGCCGCCCGAGCCTTCCCCCCCAGGCCGGGCAGGTGCACCGGCCTCGCCGTGCCTGACCAGCACGCGGGGCCGCGCCGCCTCCCGGTCCTCCCCACGGGAGGCCAGGCGCATGTCCGGCCCCGGCCCGCCGATGGGTTCCGCTTGTGGGTGCGAAAGTGATCAACTCCCTTTCTGATCAGTGGAGATAGTCACTCCAGGAGGCCGGTCCGCCCCTCCGCTTATCCTCTTGCGCTGCCATCACGCGACGAGGGGACCAGGGCATGTCACAGGCCACGTACCAGGGGACGGCCCTCGTGCCGCTCGCCGACCTCACCCCGTTCCCCGGCAACGCCAAACGGGGCGACGTCTCCACCATCCTGACCAGCCTCCGCCGCCACGGGCAGTACCGCTCCCTGGTCGTCCAGCACATCGACGGCGAGCAGGACCAGGACATCGGCCCGGCCATGTCCATGGCCCGTACGCTCCAACTGCGCCGCCGCCTCATCGTCCTGGCCGGCAACCACACCATGGCCGCCCTCGCCGAGCATGGCCCCG
Source organism: Streptomyces chryseus (assembly GCF_014650755.1). Classification (GTDB taxonomy): domain Bacteria; phylum Actinomycetota; class Actinomycetes; order Streptomycetales; family Streptomycetaceae; genus Streptomyces; species Streptomyces chryseus. The sequence continues at coordinate 324,918 of NZ_BMVO01000003.1, forward strand.
GCGACTGCCGGCGCACCTTCCGCGAGCACGGCGAGGAACGACCCTGCGGCATCTGCGGAAACGACCCTGCATGGCAGCCGGCCGCCCGCTGCGAGCTGGTCACCTGCGACGAGGACACCGCGCGCCGCATCAACCTCGTGGACAACCGCGCCGCTGACCTGGGCAGCTACGACACGGACGCCCTGGCCGAGTTGCTGTCCTTCCTGGACGAGGACTACGAGGCCACCGGCTACCAGGTAGCCGACGTCCACCGCCTCCTGGAGCCGCCCCCGTCGCTGGAGGAACTGGCCGACACCTACCGGCACCCGGAGGAGGACGGCCTGTGGCCCGTCCTGCGCTTCACCGTCCCCCCGGAGGCTCGGGACGACTTCTACGACCTCACCGCCTCCTGCTCCAACCCCGGCGATGACGCCACCCGCTTCCGCTACCTGCTGGACCGCGCCCGCGCCGCCCCCACCCCGTAACAGCCCGCGTCCTCGAGTCCGCCCACTACCAGCAGGAAAGAGCCCCGCATGACCGCACAGGCCACCTACGTCCGCACCGCCGACGTCGCCCTGGACGAGCTGACCCCGTTCCCCGGCAACGCCAAACGGGGCAACGTCGACACCATCCTGGAAAGCCTCCGCAGGAACGGGCAGTACCGCTCCCTGGTCGTGCGGGAGATCCCCGACGGCCCGCTGATCGTCCTCGCCGGCAACCACACCATGCAGGCCCTCGGCGCGCACGGCGCCGGCGACTGCGGCAAGACCGTCAAGACCAGCAACGGCACCGGGCCGTGCGGCATTTGCCAGAACGACCCGTCATGGCAGCCCGGCGCCCGCTGCGAGATCGTCCAGTGCGACGAGGACACCGCCCGCCGCATCAACATCGTGGACAACCGCGCCGCCGACCTGGGCGGCTACGACTACGAGGCCCTGTCCGAACTCCTCGCCGGCCTGGACGACCTGGACGGCACCGGCTACACCCCGCGCGACGTCGAGGACATCACCGCCCTGCTCACCGCACCCCCGGACGAGGTCACCGAACTCTCCGACCACCACGGCGAGCCCAACGAAGACATCTTCCGCCCCAAGATCAGCATGACCGTGGACGCGGAGACCTTCGACCGGTGGCGCCTCGCGCTGGACGCCCACCCCGGCAAGGACGACGAGGCCAAGCTCGACGGCCTGCTGGACGAGATCGAGCGCACCCGTGCCGCGGCCGCCACAGCAGCGGAGGCGGGGGCGTGAGCGTCCACCTCGGCGGCCTGGACCAGGACTTCAAGGCCCTGACCTCCTTCGCGTTCTGGCGCACGAAGGACATGCGCGACTTCACCAACAAGCTGGCCACCCCGGTCAACATGATCTTCGGGGACTCCGGCGCCCACTCCGCGCGCACCATGGGCATCCACCTGACCCTGGAGGACTACGCCGCCTGGTGCCAGAAGTGGGACACCCAACTCACCCTGTACGCCAACCTGGACGTCATCGGCGGCCCGGAGGCCACGTGGCGAAACCAGAAGGAACTGGAGCTCGTCCACGGCCTGGAGCCCATCCCCGTCTTCCACACCGGCGACCCATGGGAGTGGCTGGAGCGCTACCTGGACGAGGGCTACACCTACATCGCCCTCGGCAAGCTCCTGGGCAACCCCGTCAACGAGGTCCTGCCGTGGATCGCGAAAGCCTTCAAGATCGCTGACGGCCGGGCGGTCTTCCACGGCTTCGGCATGACCGTGTGGCGCGCGCTGCGGGAGTTCCCGTTCTACAGCGTGGACTCCTCCACCTGGGGCTCCGGCTTCCGCTTCGGCGTGATCAAGCTGTTCGACCCGGCCAACGGCTCCTGGACCAACCTGATGATGCGCGACCGGGACGCCCTGCTCAAACACCGGGAGCTGGTCCGCGCCCACCACATCAGCCCGATGAGCCTCGCCACCCGGGCCACCTACAACCGCACCGACGCCACCGTGCTCGCGGCCGTCGCGTGGCGCCGCGCGGAGGAGTACATCCGCGCCCGCCACGGCCCCATCACCATCCCGCCCGGACCCCACAACCCCGTCACCCGGGGCGGCCCCCGGCAGGCACCCCCCGGCCTCCACCTGTACCTCGCGGAGGCCACCACCACGAATCTCTACCGAGCCGCGGCCGGCATCCAGGCCGCCCGACAGGAGGCCAGCACCTCATGACCGACACCCCCACCACCCCGCCGCCTGTCGACGGGCCGGCCCTCATCCGCACCGTGGACGTCGGCCCCTTCGCCATCTACTTCACCAACGTCAACAAGGCCATGGGACTGCGCGCCCACTCCCACACCGGCGCCGTCACCGTCGTCTACGACACCGTCGGCCGCCACGGCTACCCCTCCTTCGCGACCACGAACGCCGCCCTGGAGGCCCGGATCCACCAGCTGACCCGCCGGGTGTTCAAGGACGCCACCAACGAGGACATCGCCGACCGCCTGTTCGCCCACCTGGACGGCTACGTGGACCCGGAGTGGGAGCCCTGGGGCGGCCAGTACCGGCTGCGCGCCATCCACCTGGACGTCATCGGCGTCCACGACGACATCGGCCACGACAACTCCACCACCCGCTACACCGTCGCCCGCCCGCACGAGCAGGGAGCCCTGTGATGACGCACTCCGTGACCGTCCGCCACAACTTCGAGACCGGCCACCGCCTCCCGCACCTGCCCGGGAAGTGCCAGAGCCTCCACGGCCACTCCTGGTGGGCCGAGGTCACCGCCGAGGCGCCCGCCCTTGCCGGCGGCCTGGTCGTGGAATTCGGCCCGTTCAAGCAGCAGCTCCGCCGCTGGATCGACCAGCACCTCGACCACGGCCTCATGCTCGGCCCGGAGGACCCGATGCTGCCCGTGCTCCAGCAGTACGGCATGAAGATCCACCAGGTCCCCGGCTGGCCCACCGTCGAGAACGTCGCCAGCCTCCTCGCCCGCGTCGCCGAGGACGCCCTTCTGGACCTCGTCCGTGCCCCCGGCGCCCGCGTCACCCGCGTCAAGATCAGCGAGACACATGTCAACGCCGCTACCTGGACGGCGCCGTGAGCACCACGACCGTGACCGTGAGCCTCTCGGACACCCTCGTCGTCCGGGAGGTGTTCGGCCCCACCGTTCAGGGCGAAGGCCCATCCACCGGCCGCCGCTGCGCGTTCATCCGCCTCGGCGGCTGCAACCTCACCTGCCACTGGTGCGACACCCCCGAGACCTGGGACGCCTCCCGCTTCGACCTCCGCGCCACCCTCACCCGCCGGACCGTCGAACAGATCGTCACACGAGCCCTGGACGGCGAGCCGGGCATGGTCGTCATCACGGGCGGGGAGCCCCTGCTCCACCAGCAACAAGACGGGTGGCTCTCCCTGCTGGCCGCCCTCACGTTCGCCGGCACGGAGGTGGAGGTCGAGACCAACGGCACCCAGACCCCCACCGAGCCCACCGCCCGGCTCGTCACCCGCTTCAACGTGTCCCCGAAGCTCGCCCACGCCGGCGACCCGGCCGCCAAGCGCATCCGCCCCGAGGCCCTGCGCGCCCTCCACGCCACCGGGAAGGCCGCGTTCAAGTTCGTCTGCCAGGGCCCGGACGACCTCCGCGAGGTCCAGGACTTCACCACCGCCCACGCCCTCGACCCCGCCCGAGTGTGGGTCATGCCCGAAGGCACCGACACCCCCACCCTGTGCGCCCGCCTGGCCGAGATCGCAGACCCGGCCATCGCCGCCGGCTTCAACATCACCACCCGCCTCCACGTGCACGCGTGGGGCGACGAGAAGGGACACTGATCATGACCGCCACCACCACCGCCGAGCTGTACGCGGGCAACCCCGCCGTGGCCCGCGCCGCGTACGTCGACGGCGTCCGCGCCTGGCTCGCCGGCCGCGGCCTCGACCCGGACAGCCCCGCCCTCGTGGACACCCCGGCCCGCATCCTGCGCGCCCTGGAGGAGATGACCGCCGGCTACGACGAGGACCCGGCCGTCCACCTCGCCCGCACCTTCCCCGTGGACCACGACGGCGGCCCCATCGTCGTCACCGGAGTGCCGTTCACCAGCCTCTGTGAGCACCACATGCTGGTGTTCACCGGGCACGCGGACATCGCGTACCAGCCCCGCCCCGGCGACCCCGTGGCCGGCCTGTCCAAGCTCCCGCGCGTCCTGGACGTCTACGCCCGACGCCTCCAGACACAGGAACAGCTCACCCAGCAGGTCACCACCGCCCTGGACAGCCACCTGTCCCCGGCCGGAGCCGCGTGCATCATCCGCTCCGAACACGGCTGCCTGTCCACCCGAGGCGCCCGCAAGCCCGGCTCCGTCATGGTCACGGCCTCCTACACCGGCGTCTTCCGTGACGACCCCGCCGCGCGCGACGAGCTCCACCGCCTCATGGCCCGCTGACCGGGCGGACGTGCGAACCAATAGCGACATGCGAACGGAGGTCACCCGGTGAGCGCCAGCAGAGCCAAACGCGCCCAAGTCGCGGAGCGCCGGAAGAACGCCATCCAGATGGTGCTCGCCGGCCTGGACTACGAGACGATCGCCGAACGCCTCGGGTACGCGTCCCGGGGCGCAGCGCACACGGACGTGGACCGGGCACTTCGGGCCAACCTCGCGGACCTCAAGACGGAGGCCGGGACGCTGCGGGAGGTCCAGGCACGCCGCTATCACCGGCTGTTGGCCGCCGTGTGGCCCAAGGCACTGAAAGGCGACCTCAGGGCCGTGGAGACGGCCGCCAAGCTGACGGACCGGGTGGTCAAGCTGTACGGCCTCGCGGAGCCGGACAAGCTGGATCTAGACGTCACCGGGCAGGTCACCGCCGAGGACCTGATGGAGATCATCCGCAACGCCCCGGCGGACGACGCTGATGCTGACGCGTGAGGCCGAGGCCGCGTACCGGCAGCTCTCCCGCGCGGACCGCCTCCGGCTCGCGCGGGGGGCGCCGGCGGAGCTGCGCCCCCACCTGGCCGTGCTGGAGCGGCGCGTCCAGGCACAGGAGCGGTACATGTACCGCCCGGCGGTCTGGGCGCAGGAGGTCATCGACTGGCAGGGCGGGGACGGCATCACCGCCTACCAGGGCGACATCATGGAGGCCCTGGCCGAGTACCGTCGCGTCGCGGCACGCGGACCGCACGGCCTCGGCAAGACCGGCATGGCGAGCATGGTCGTGCTCTGGTTCGCGACCACGAGGGACGCGGCCGGGGTGGACTGGAAGGTCCTCACCACCGCGAGCGCGTGGCGTCACCTGTCCGTCTACCTATGGCCGGAGATCCACAAGTGGGCCCGCCGCATCCGGTGGGACGTCCTGGGCCGGCCGCCGTTCAACGACCTGACCGAGCTGCTGACCCAGAACCTCAAGCTGGAGCACGGCGCCGCGTCCCCGGTGGCCTCCAACAAGGCCGAGCTGATCGAGGGCGCGCACGCCGACAGCCTGCTGTACCTGATCGATGAGGCCAAGATCGTCCCGGACGCGACGTGGGACGCCATCGAGGGCGCGTTCTCCGGCGGACGGATGGACGGCTTCCCGGAGGCCTTCGCCCTGGCCATCTCAACCCCCGGCCCCACCACGGGCCGGTTCTACGACATCCACCGGCGCGCCCCGGGACTCGAGGACTGGTACACCCGGCACGTCACTCTCGCCGAAGCAGTCGCCGCCGGCCGTATCAGCGAGGACTGGGCCCGGCAGCGCGCCCGCCAGTGGGGCGAGGACTCCGCCCTGTACGCGAACCGCGTCCTGGGCGAGTTCCGCGCGGCGGACGAGGACAGCGTCATCCCGCTCGCCTGGCTGGAGGCCGCCGTCGAGCGCTGGCAGGCATGGGACGCGGCCGGACGCCCGGAAGTGGAGGGCCGGCGCATCCTCGGCGTGGACGTCGCCCGCTCTGGCGGTGACTCCACCGTGTTCGTCCACCGCCGCGGCCTCCTCGTCGCGGAGCTCGTCGCGTACGACCGGCAGGACACCATGCAGACCACCGCCCGCGTCCAGGCCGCCGTGGGCGACGAGGAGGCGACCGGCCTGGTGCCGGTGGTCGACTCCATCGGCGTCGGGGGCGGCGTGGTGGACCGCCTCCGCGAACTCGGCGTGCCCGTGCTGGCGTACACAGGCGCCGCGAAGACCAAGCAGCGCACCAGGGACGGGGAGTGGGGGTTCACCAACGTACGGTCCGCCGCGTACTGGCGGATGCGGGAACTCCTCGACCCCGCGTTCGGCGCGGAGCTGATGCTGCCGCCGGACGACCTGCTGCTGTCCGACCTCACCACCCCCACGTGGGACGTGACCACGGGCGTGCCGCCGAAGATCCAGGTGGAGCGGAAGGAGGACGTCGTCGCGCGCCTGGGCCGCTCCCCGGACCGGGGTGACGCCGTGGTCATGTCCTTCTGGGCGGAAAACCTCGCCTACTCCACGATCCAGTCCCCGGCGCAGCGCACCGCCCGTCCGACAGCCGCGGCCTCCCGGTACGGGCGCAGCTTCGGCAGCGGAGGTCCCTCCCGTACGGGCGGGCGCCGGTGAGCAGCCGCCGCCCGACAGCGGCTAGAGCTTGGCGACCCACCCGGCGACCGGGGGCCGCTCCCCGGCGGACAGGGCATACCCGATGACGTCGCCGAGCTGCTCGGCGTCCTCGTGCCGCCCGTCCTCTTCGAGCTGCGTGGACAGCATCCCGAGTGCCGGCACCGTGTCTGCCTCGATCTCGCCCGTCGCGTACAGCCGGGAGATCGGGCCGCCGTCTCGGTGCTGCTTCAGGATCGTGCGCACATGGTCGTCCGTCAGATCACTCATGCCGTCAGGCTAGGGGGCGGTAGACGGCGCTGTCTGGGGATCGAGGGAGCACCGGACCACCTCGGTCGGCAGGCTTTTCCGGCAGATAGGTGAAAGGTCATGGCGTCTGGGTGAAATCTGCTCGGGCTGTGCACGCGCCTGCGTTCACGGGACGTGACACTCACCGGCAGGGCCCGTTGATCATCACTGCACAGTGAGTTCGCCCGCCCCGCAATTCCTGTGGCTGGTAGACAGTCCCGAGCCGGAGGTAGACCGCCCGTGGCGGCGAACGGAAACCCGACCGTCAGACGACGCCGGCTGGGCGCGGAGCTGCGTCGGCTCCGCCTGGCCCGTGGCCTGACCAGTACGCAGGTAGCCGAACGTCTGTTGATCTCGCAGCCCAAGATCAGCCACTTGGAGAACGGCCGCCGCGCCATCAAGCCCCGTGATGTGCGGGACCTGTGTGCCCTCTACGGAGTCGCAGACCCGCAGGTCATCGACTCGTTGATGCGGATGGCCACGGAAGCGGACCGGCAGGGCTGGTGGGTGGCCTGCGGCGAGGTCCCCTACGCCGTCTACATCGGCCTGGAGACGGCAGCCTCCTCGATCCGCTCCTATGAGCCCCTTGTGATCCCGGGCCTGCTGCAAACGCCCGCCTACGCGGCGGCGGTCGTCGCGGAAACGATCCCACTGGCCACGGCCGAACAGATCGCCGTGCGCCGTGAGGTCCGGCTGCGTCGTCATTCCCGGGCCCACCACCCGGCCCGGCGGTTGCGCCTTTGGGTGGTACTGGATGAATCCGCCCTGCGCCGCGTGGTCGGCAGCCCGCAGATCATGCGCGAACAGCTTGAGTTCCTGAACCGCATCGGCGCGCAGCCGCACATCACCGTGCAGGCCGTCCCGCACAGCGTGGGAGCCCATCCGGGCGTCTCGGGACAGTTCTCCATCCTCGACTTCCCGGACGCCGCTACGGGGACGGTGTATCTGGAGAGGTTCACCAGCGACCTCTACCTGGAGAAACGATCCGACGTGCAGCCCTACAGCGTCATGTTCGACCACCTTCAGGCGCGGGCCCTGGACCCGCAGCGCACCCGCCAGTTCATCACCCGCGTTGCTGAGGAGCTGCTGGCAGCCGGGTCGCCGTAGGGTCGGCCGTGATCGCGCACCGGCACGCAGGTTACTGCGGCCGGTACAACCGCTCGCGCAGGTACAGCAGGGCCGCAGTGTCCGCAACGGCGGCCAGATCGGCCAGTAGGGTGCGGATGACCGCGTCGTCGCCATCGCGCACCGCCTGCACGATCTGCTCGACCATCCCGCGCACGGACGGATCAACGCCCGCCGGGCCGGCCGGGGCCCAACCAAGGCCGGCCGGTCCGGCAGGCTCGCCGGAGCGGGCGCCCGCCGGGGTGCCTGGCGCTTCCCTCATGTCATCCCCTAACGGGTCACCTCCGCGCAGGTTACGAGTGTGGGGTTGGGATTCGATGGTGGCCGCCCCGGGGCCAGGGTTCCGCTCCGCCGGTGCACACCAGGGGGGACCTGGGTCCCAGCGGGCTAGGACTCCTCGGCCAGCAGCTCCGCCGGCACGAACACCACGCCCACCAAAGGGAACGAGGGGCCGGGGCCGTAGGCGATGCCCTCCCGGCCCTCGGTCGTGTCCAGCTCCACGAGCCGCAACGGCTCCTCGTCGCCCGGCTCCGGGTGATCAGCCATGCATCCACGGTAGTGCGCTGGCCCTGGCCCGGCAGGGGCTTTCCGCTCACGGGTGCTTGGGGAACTTCACTACCGCCCCTGTCCCGTCCCGCTGGACGAAGGCCGCCAGCTCGGCCGCCTCGATCAGCCGGCGCCCCTCCGCGACGGCTCGCGCGCGTAGCTCCGCCAAGGGACCGGCCCCCTCCCCGCCCAGGAAGTACCCGTACGCAAGGAGCGCCGTCGCCCGGGACGCGTAGGCACCCGGCACCCACCCGATCCCGTCGGCTGCCACCACGTGGCCACCTCGGGGCAGTTCATGGAGGTGAGCGAGCCCGACCGCCTCCACGTCGCCCGGCGGGGGCACCTGCCGGATCTCCTCGAACCGGAGCCGGTCCCAGTCCGGATGCGCGACCTGCTCGATACCGTCCGGGGTGAGAGGCCCCTCCGCGTCCGCTGCCTCCAGGGCGGCGATGATCTCGGCGGATCCGCCGTGGCGGATGCCTTGGGCGATGACCCGGGCATCGTCCAGCGCCGTTGCGTCGTCAGTCATGAGCAGAAGTCTGGCAGGGCTCCCGGCCGTGAGGGGAGCGGGCGCCGGCGGTCGCGGGGTGTGTGCGCCCGCGCCGTCCGGACACTGCATCGGCATGGCCGCCGGCGCTCAGGACCGGCACCCTACCGGCACGCCATGATCAGAACTCCCGTGCTGACCAGGGCATTTGCCCCCAGGCCCCCGGTCCCGGGCGTGGCCTATGATGCTCCGCCGACAACCGGAGGACCGTATTCCGCCTGGGGGCGAACCATGATCGACCTGACCGCACTCGCCCTACTCGGCTTCGCCGGGTACCGGGCCACCCAGCTCGCCGTTCACGACACGATCCTCGACCCCGTCCGCGACCGGATGCACGCCTGGCACGAGCGCCGATCGGAGTCCGCCGCCCGGGAGTTCGTGATCGCCCTCATCTCCTGCGTGTACTGCATGGGCTGGTGGCTCTCCGGCGCGATCCTGGCCACCTACCTGCTGGTCACCGGCCAGTTCGATGACGCGCCGCTCCTCATTCACGGCCTGGAGTGGTTCGCCGTCGCCGGCGCTGCCGTGTTCCTCAACCGCGTGGACGACACCCTCGGCCGGGTGGGCTGATGACGCAGCCGCACAAGACGCTCAAGGCCGCCGCCGTCCGATACACCCAGCGCACCGCGAAGACCTCCGCCCAGAACCCGGCACGGGCCCGCCAGGAACAGGCATGGTCCTTCTACCGCACCCCGGAAGTGCGCTCCTTCGCGAACTGGATCGGCAACGCCATGAGCGGCGCGAGGTTGTACGCGGGTCGCCTGGGACCGGGCGACAGCATCGTCAAGGCCCCGGACAACCACCCGGCCTCCCGCATCGTCGCCGAGATCGCCGGCGGCCGGGACGGACAGGCGCAGCTCCTGCGGGAGTACGGCCGGCACCTCGCGGTCGCCGGCGAGGGCTGGACCGTCATCCGCCCCCGTGAGAGCGCCTTGCCCACCTGGCACGTTGTCTCCGTCCTGGAGATGAGCAGCAAGGGCAAGGGCATGGAGGCCCAGATCGACGGCGCCCCGGTGCCCATCCCGGCCGCGGCCGACAACGGCACCGAGGACGCGGCCGGCTCCCTCGATCCCGTCGCGATCCGGGTGTGGGACCCGAGCCCCGAACGGCACCTGGAGGCCGACTCCCCGGTCCTGGCCAGCCTCAACGAGCTGGAGGAACTGCGCCTCCTCGGCGCCGCCGTCCGCGCAGTCACCCTGTCCCGGCTCATCGGCCGCGGCGTCCTAGTCGTCCCGAAGGGCACCCGCTTCCCCTCCACCCCCGTCCAGGGCAGCGAGGAGGACGACCTGATCGACATCTTCATGGAGGTCGCGGAGACCGCGATCCGTGACCCGTCCAGCGCGGCGGCCACGGTGCCGATCATTCTGGAGGTGCCGGCCGAGATGGTCGGCCTGATCCAGCGCCTCACGTTCGAATCCGACTTTGACGAGTTGGCGATCAAGCTCCGCGAGGAGAACATCCGGCGCTTTGCCACCGCTGCGGACATCCCTGGGGAATTCCTGCTGGGCCTGGGCGAGGTCAACCATTGGGGCGCCTGGGAGTTGACCGCAGAAGCGATTCGCCTGGGCATCGAGCCACGGCTGTCCGTCGTCGCCCATGCCTACACCGAACACTGGCTCCGCCCCCTGCTGGAGAGCGAGAACGTCAACGACGCCGAGGAGTGGTCTGTCTTCGCGGACTCCTCGCCCCTGCGCGTGCGCACCAACCGCTCGGAGACCGCGCTGCGTCTGTTCGAACTCGGCGCCATCTCCAGCAGAGCGCTGCGCCGGGAGACCGGATTCGACGAGGCCGACGCCCCCAGCACCGAGGAGCGCAGCGACCGCGACCAGCAGGACCAGGAGCAGGAGGACGTACCCGTGCCCACCCCGTTGCCCGTGGACGAGGCCCCCGGCGAGCCGGACACCCTCCCGGCCGCGGCCACCCCTCGCCCGACCGACGGCGCCCTGGCAGCCGCCGACGGCCTCATCTGGGCTGCCCTGTCGGCAGCCGGCCGGAAGCTGGAGCGCACCCCCGCCTGCCCCCGCAGCGAGCGGGCGCGGGCCCGGGAGGTCGACCCGGCCCAACTCCACACCCTGCTCACCGTGGGCGCGGACCAGGTCGACCAGTGGCGCCTGCTGGACGGGGCATGGGCCCGCGTCCCGGAGGTCGCCACCCGCTATGGCCTGGACCCGGAGTGCCTGACCGCCAGCCTGGACAGCTACTGCCGGGAACTGATCGCGGCCGGGGTAGTCCACACCTTCGACGTCGTCCCGGCCGCCATCGGGAAGTGCGCCCCCAGGGCGGTCGCGGCATGAGCGGCCCCCACAAGCCCCGCCCACCGGCGCCACCTGATGCCGTGCTGCCGCTCACCATCACGTCCACCACCCCCACAGAGGAGTGGTGCACGGCGTGCAAGGCATACACCCGCCTCACCGGGGAGCTGCTGGCCCTCACTCCCGACGGCGTGTCCACCCTTGGCCCCTGGACCTGGTGCGACATCTGCACCGACACCAACGACCCGGACGACCGGAGGCCCGCCCATGGATGAGGCCCTGCAGCGCGCCCTGGACACCGCCGAGGAGGACGTCGCCGGCGCCGTCGCCGACGTCCTCGCGGAGGTGGCCGCCGAGTACACCGACGCCCTGGAGGCCGCGACCGAGCTGGTGGCCGCCCGGTTCTCCGTCTCCCGCATCGCCGCCATGTGGACCGCGCGGGTGCCGCGCCTCGTGCGCCGCCTCCTGGGTGTCGCGGAGACCGCCGCCCACCAGGCCGCCGACGACGTCGACGTCCCGCTGCCGGACGGCTGGGACGACCTCCCCGGCCGCTACGACGACGACACCCTCCCGACACAGCTCGGGGACTACGTGGAGAGCACCGAACACCTGTTGCGCGCAGTCGGGAACCGCCTGGCCGCCGTCGCGGTCGAGGAACTGGCGGCCGGGGTCAACGAGGGCGAGACCGTCGACCAGCTCCGCGCCCGCCTCCGCGCCGCGTTCGCCCGAGAGGGGGCCCAGCTCGGGGAGGTCCGCGAGGAGCGCATCGCCCGCACCGAGTCCGCCCGCGCCTGGAACCTCGCGACCCTCGCCGCGGCCCAGGTCCTCACCGGCCCAGACCGCCCCCTGGTCAAGCAGTGGCTGACCCGCCGCGACACCGACGTCCGCGACGCCCACGAGCGGATCAACGGTCAGCTCCGGCTGCTCGATGAGCCGTTCACCGTCGCCGGCGTATCCATGACCGCCCCCGGCGACCCAACCGCCCCGCCCGAGCTCGTCATCAACTGCCGTTGCGCCCTGGCACTCGCAAGAGCAGACCGGGCAGCGGCCTACGAACCGCAAGACCCCTCGCGGGGCCGCGCCTTCGAATCCGAGGAGAGCACCGTGCAACCCGTGACGGCCGCCGCCGACGGCAGCCACCGAACCGGCGCCATGATCGCCCTCATGCCCACCGAGGAGGACGCCGCGCGGCTTGCCCTCGATGGCGGGGAGCCACCGGAGGAGCTGCACCTGACCCTGTTCTTCCTCGGGGAGGGCGCCGACTGGAACGAGGACCAGCGGAACGAGCTGATCGCCAACCTCCGCACCCAGGCCCAGGAACACGGCCTCGCGGACGGCCTGGTCCATGGCCGCGCGTTCGGCGCCAACCACTGGAACGCCGGCACCGACACTCCGTCCTGGGTGTGGGCCGTGGGCGACGACCGCGACCGCCCGGACGGCACCCCCACCCTGGAGTCCGCCCGCTGGGCCGCCACGTACGCCCTAGAGGACCGGCACGGCCCGGACATCCCCGCCCAGCACTCACCTTGGCAGCCCCACGTGTGCGCCGCCTACAGCGACGACGCGGCGCTCCTGGCCGCCCTGGAGGAGCGGCTCGGCCCCATCACCTTCGACCGGCTGCGCGTGGCGTTCGCCGACGACTACACCGATATCCCCATCGGCCCCACGGAGGCCCCCATGGAACCCGCCGAGACCACGGCCGCCGGGATGCCGACGCGCTCCTGGTCCACCCCCGATGACACCGCCCTCGCCTTCGAGGGCGAGGAGACCGGCGACGGCCGGATCTTCGCCGCTGGCTCCCTGTACTGGGAGAAGGGCCCGGCCCCGCTCCAGTACGCGGACGAGATGCTGATGGGCCACGAGGGCGCGGAACTCGCCGGCTCGATCGAGTCCTTCGGCCGGGACGGCTCCCGCATCACCGGCAAGGGCGTGCTCTACACCAGCCGCCCGGCCGGAGCCGACGCCACCATGCTCCTGGAGGAAGGCGCGCCCCTGGGCGTGAGCGTCGACCTGGACGACGTCGACGTGGAGTTCGTGGACCGCACCATGAGCGAGGACGAGGACGGGTTCCTCGTGCTGGCCGCCTCCCTGCCGTCCATGAGCGTCATGCGCCTGCCGGACGACGCGTGGATGATCACCGCCGCGACCGCCCCGGAGTGGACCGCCTCCGGGGCAGCCCTGTCCCGCGCCCAGCACGCCGTCCAGCTCATCACCGGCCCCGGCGGCACCGTCTCCGCCGACGCGCTGCGCGCCGCGTTCACCACCACCGGCGTCCTCATGGCCGCGGCCGGCGACCCGGACGACCCGGACACCGGCGTCGTCGTCCACAGCGAGCGCACCGGGGACTTCCTGCTCCGGATCACGAAGGGCCGGGTACGCGGGGCAACCCTCGTCGCGATGCCCGCTTACGACCGCGCCCGCATCGTCCTGGACCCCCTGGAGGACGAGGAGGACCAGGCCGCGGCCGCCATGACCGCCGCCGCCCCGAGCGAGGCACACCAGCGCGTCGTGGACTACGTGTCCGCCTCTCCCGTGCCGGTCGGCGCCCGGGAGGTCGCCACCGCTCTCGGGATCAGCATGGAGTCCGCGCGCGGCCACCTGTCCCGCGCCGTGGAGGCCGGCCGCCTCGTACGCCTGGCCCCGGGCCTGTACGTCGGCTCCTCCACCATCCCGGAAGGCCCCGAGTCCACGCCTGCCGACCTCGCAGCAGACGGAGAGGACCCAGGGCTCACAGAGCTCGTCGCGTCCGCCTGGACCGCGATGCAGGACCTCCCGCCCATGCCCGCCGACTGGTTCCGGGAGCCGACCGACGAGGACCTGCCCCCGGGGAGCGGCGGCGTGCACTACGCGGCCGGCCGCATCTTCGGGTGGGTGGCACAGGCCGGCGAGCCGCACGCGGGTATGCCCGGCCAGAACCTGACGATCGAGAGCCTGGGGGAGATCGACACGTCCCACTTCCTGCGCGCCCGCTTCAAGCTGGACGACGGCAGCCTTGTGCGCGCGGGGGCGTTCACCATGAACGTCGGCCACCACAGGGACGGCGCGGAGTGCGAGACCGCGTCCTGCCAGTGGGACGACACCCGTACGGTCGCCGGCATCGTCACCGTCGGCATGAACGAGCGGGGCCTGTGGTTCAGCGGTGCGGCGGCCCCGTGGCTTGCCGAGTGGGACCGCACAGTATTCACCGGGTGCCAGCCGAGCTATCACATGCGTCAGGGGCCCGGCGGTAAGTGGCAGCTCCGCGCGGTCCTGTCCGTCCCCGTCCCCGGGCACTCCTCGCCGCTCCTTGCCTCGGTAGCGGAGCGCTCGAACCTGGCCCTCGCCGCCTCGGCCGCCGCCGTCGCGGACACCCACCCGGACACTGTCCCCGGACACCCGGACGCCGTGTCCTCGGCCCTGTCCGCCCCGACCGTGTCCGCCCCGGCTGACCAGCACGGACACCGCCCGGACACCGTGTCCGCCCAGGGCGGGGAAGTCGTGGAAGCCGTGGCCGCGCTGCTCACCAGCCCTGTGTTCCTTGACCAGTTCGCCGGCGCCCTCGCGGACAGGGAGGCCGCGCGCGCGGAGGAGGCACGGGCCGAGCTGGAACGGCTGACCGCCGCCGTCGCCCCTGCCCGTGAAGAACTCGCCGCCGGAGCCGCCGGCACCGCCCCGAAGGGACAGAGCTGATGCCCTGCGCATGCCAGAAGAACAAGCAGCAGTACGAGGTCGTCGCCGAGTCCGGGAAGGTCGTGTTCACCAGCGCGTCCAAGCCCACGGCCGACACCGTCGCGAAGCGCTATCCGAACAGCGTGGTCCGGGAGAAGGCCAAGACCGCGCCCACGGCCGTGAAGTAGGGCGTGCCGCTTGACACCTGCCCGCCGGATTGCCCGGAGGGCTAAGATTCACCGCAGACGACTGCTGGTTATGGGCCGGGTCTCCAGATCACATCAATGGAGATCCGTCCCATGGACCCGTTCGAGCTTCCCGAGGACATCACCGCACTCAACGACGAGGAGCTGAGCGAGCTCCTGGAGGGGGCGGTCGCCGCCTTCGACGCCCGGTCCACGTCCAGCGTTGTCACCCCGAAGGACCTGGAGCAGCTCCGCGCGCTGGCCGCTGGTGTCGAGAGCATCCGCGCCGAGCAGGCCGCACGTCACGAGGCCGCCACGCAGGCCGCGGCCGAGATCGACGCCCTGGCCGCGCAGGTCCGCGGAGGTGACCCGGAGCCGGAGACCCCCGCCGAGCCGGCCGAGCCCGTCGCCGCCGACCCCGCCCCCGAGGCTCCGGCCGAGCCGGCCGAGCCGGTCACCGCGACCGCCTCCCTCGTCACCCGACCCGCGCTGGACCTCTCCCAGGTGCGCCGGCGTCAGCCTCGTGTCCTGCCCCCGCCGCCGGCCCCGGGCACGCACATCACGGCCGCCGTGGACGTCCCCGGCTACACCCCGGGCGCGGCTCTCAACTTCGATGACGTCGTGCGCGGTATCAACTCCCGCGCGACCGCGCTCAAGACGGCCGGCGGCGGCGTCGGCCAGGTCATCAGCTACCGGCACCCGTACCCGCAGGAAACCATCGTCACGGACTCCTCGTCCGCGCCCGAGGGCACGACGGTGGCCATGACCGCCTCCGCGCAGAACCGTCTTCCCAAGGGCGACCTCGTCGCCTCGGGCGGCTGGTGCGCCCCGTCCGAGACGCTGTACGAGCTGACGGACAGCTCCTGCCCGGACATGCTGTGGGACGCCCCGGAAATCCAGCTCGCCCGAGGCGGGCTCAGGTACTACAAGCCGCTGTCGCTGGACGTCTCGTCCATGACCTGGGTCCACACCGAGGCCGACGACATCGCCGGCAACACCAAGCCCTGCTTCCGCATCCCCTGCCCGGACCCGGTGGAGGTCCGCTGTGACGCGGTCGGCGTCTGCCTGGAGGCCGGCATCCTGACCGCCCGGCACTTCCCGGAGCTGATCGGGTGGTACCTGCGCAACGCGATGGTGGCCCACGAGATCCGGATCCGGCAGGTGCTTTTCCAGCAGGCCCTGGCCGCCGCGACCCCGGTCAGCGTCCCGGCCACCATGGGAGCACTGTCGGCCGTCTACGCCGCCATCGCCCTCCAGGCCGCCGACATGATCGAGCGCCACAGCCTGTGTGAGACCACGGCGCTGGAGGTCGTCCTGCCGTGGTGGAGCCGGAACCTGTTCCTGGCCGACCTCGCGCGCCGCAACGGCGTCAGCGTGGACGAGGTCACCACGGCCCAGATCCAGGCCCTGTTCACCCCGCTCGGCGTGCGCATCCAGTGGGCGCGCGGCCTGTCCCCGGCCGTCCCGACCGACATCGGCGCCCCGTCTCCGGCGCTGGACTGGCCGTCCACCCTCAAGTTCCTCATCTACCCGGCCGGTTCCCTCGTCATCGGCCGCGGTGAGGAGGTCAACCTCGGCGTGATCCACGACTCCAGCAAGTTCGTCACCAACGACTACACGGCCCTCTTCGCGGAGGAATGCATCGCCCTCGTGGACCGGTCCGTCGACACCCGTGTCGTCACCGTGCCCGTCTGCCCGAGCGGGGAGACCGGCGCCCAGACCGCCATCCTCTGCCTCGCCGACGAGAGCTGACCACCTCCGTCCCACAACCGCGTGCCGGGCCCTCTTGGGCCCGGCACCGCGCCTGACACCACTGGAGGTGCGTGATGCCGTCCGCCGGCCTGCGCAGCTACGTAGAGGCGATCCCGGGCACGCCACTGCCGCACGGCATCCTCGGCGCCTCATGCACGACCATCACCGACGTCACCGAGGACCGCATCCACGAACTCAACGGCGTGGAGTGGCTGGCCCTGGGCTGCTGCCCCGTCCGGGACTGGCCGGACCCGTGCAACGAGGAGAGCCCCGGCGAGGAGTCGCCCGGCAGCCCGGCACAAAAGGAGTTCTGCCGCCCCACCACCGAGCACGCCGCCCCCATCACGGTCTACGCGGGCTCGGAGTGCTCCACCCTCGGCTGGACCTACGCCGAAGCCCGCGCCCACGCCGAGGCCACCATGGCCCTGGGCGAACAGCACGCGCTGGAGGCCGCGTTCTGGCGGACCAAGCTCGCCATGGACGCCGTCGACCTGACCCCTGCCCAGGGCCCGGTGAGCGTCGCCCAGGGCGTGGCCGCGCTGGAGGGCTGCCTGGCGGCGTCCTACGGCGGTATCGGCACCCTCCACGTCCCGGCCGGCGCCGCCGCGCTGCTCGGCTGCTGCAACGTCCTGCGGGAGGACCCGGTGTCCGGTGCTCTGCGCACCCTCGCCGGGAACTGCGCGATCATCGGCGCCGGCTACTCCGCCGCCGGCCCGGGGAACATCCCGGCCGAGCCCGGCACCGCGTGGCTCTACATCACCGGCCCGCTGGTCATCCGCCGCGGCCCGGTGGACACCATCCCGGACCAGGCCGGCGCCTCCGTCAACTACCGCACCAACGACCGGAAAGTCCTCGTCGAGCGGACCTATGTGGTCGGCACGACGTGCACCGTGTGCGCGATCCAGGTGGTGACCTATGACTGACCTCATCCACATTCAGCCCACCCCGGCGCAGCGGCGCGCGTTCGCACAGTGGGCGGTCGCCCAGACCCCCAAGCTGCGCACCGTCGGCCCCAACGTGTTCGCCGTCCCGGCTGAGGTGTTCACCCAGGCCCCGGAGGAGATCCTGATCGGCTCCCTCGTTGACGGCCACCGGTACGTCTCCCCCCAGGAGGACGCCCAGGAGGGGAGGGCGGCCCCGGGGGAGCTGCTGGGGGTAGCCACCCCGGAGGGACTGGCAGAGCCCGGCACGCAGGAGCTGAGGGTCGCTGTGCCCGGCGAGCCGCTGCCGGAGGTACCCGCCTCCGCGTACGGCCCGGACTCCGTGCCCCTCGACGTCCTCGGCGACGAGGCCGAGGGCAGCGACTCAAGCGACCAGCCCGCCGAACTCGCCGAAGACACCGGCTCGTTCCCGTGCGACCTGTGCGAGCGGGAGTACGCGACCGAGCGCGGCCGGGACAGCCACCGCCGCCAGAAGCACCCGGAGGCGTAGCGGCGCCCTGGCGGATGGGACGCCCGCGACCAGGGGCACCGTCCATGCCCCGGCCATCGAGCCGTAAGGAGCACCATGCGCATCCTGGCCATCCTGCCGGTCTACGACCAGGTGCCCCCGGCAGGCGCACACGTCACCACGCGCGAGTACGTCCAGCACCTGGCAGCGGCGGGTCACGCGGTCCACGTCGTGACCACCGTGAAGGAGCCGACAGGCGAGCCGCGCACCGACGGCGGCGTGCGGGTGTGGCCGCTGCCGTACTGGCTGCGCGCTGTCCGCGTCGCGCGGCCCGATGTGGTGATCTCCCACCACCGGGACCGGAAGGCCGCGCGCATCGTCGCCCAGACGCCCGGTGTGCCGCACCTGCTGATGGTGCACGGTATGGCCGACGACCTGAACCTCGGTCGGCCGGCCCTGGCCTGGTTCCCGTCCCAGGCCTGCCGC
Source organism: Streptomyces chryseus (assembly GCF_014650755.1). GTDB lineage: Bacteria > Actinomycetota > Actinomycetes > Streptomycetales > Streptomycetaceae > Streptomyces > Streptomyces chryseus. The sequence goes on from NZ_BMVO01000003.1 coordinate 343,611, forward strand.
GCCCACTACCCGCACCGAGGCCGTTCCATCGTCCTGCCGCCGCCGATCGACCCGGAGCGGTACCGCACCGTCCCCGGCGAGCTGGTGACCCTGAACGGCTCCACGGCCGCGAAGGGCGCCGACCTGGTCGCCCAGCTCGCCGGCCGGATGCCCGACACCCGATTCCTCGTCGTGCGCACCCCGCGACGCGACGACCCGCCGATGCCCGGGAACGTCGAGCTGGTCGACCGTGCGGACCCGATGCAGGTGTACGCTCGCACCCGCATCCTGCTCATGCCGTCCACGACGGAGTCGTACGGGCGCGTCGGCGCCGAGGCGATGCTGTCGGGTATCCCCGTCCTCGCCTCCCCGCTGCCCGGGGTCCAGGAAGCGCTGGGCACGGCCGCGACGTACATCGAGCGGGAGGACGTCGCCCGGTGGGCGAGGGAGATCCGCCGGCTGTCCGCCCCGGCCGCCTACGCGGCAGCGTCCGCCGCGGCCGTCGCCCACGCCGAGACGCTCGACTACGCGGGCAGCCTGAGCGCCTTCGAGGAGGCGTGCGCCAGCCTGCTCCCCTCCCGGCCGGCCAGGGTCCGCCACCCCCAGCGCCCCCCGCGCACACCGGCAGGCGCGGTCTCAGCCGGGCCTCCGCCGACGGCCGAGGTGGTGGCCTGGGTGCACTACGGCGTGCCCTACCGGCGTGCCGGCTCGGAGACGATGCTGCACACGATGATGCGCGCGTTGAAGGACGCGGGCACCAGCGTCCTGGTCATCTGCTCGGAGATGCCTGAGGCGCCCGCCGTGTGGGACGTGGACGGCGTCCCCTACGCCCAGCTCGCTCCGGCCGCGGCCGAGGCAACGATCCGCCGTATGCGGCCCAGGGTCCTCGCCACGCACCACCACTTCGCCTCCGACGCGATCACCCTGTCCAAGAGGGTCGGGGCCCGGTCGGTGCTGCTGCTGCACAACGACCACGAGCAGCCGGCCGTAGCGCTCGGCCCGGACCTGTGCGTCTACAACACCGACTGGGTGATGAAGTCTTTGGCCGCGCGCTACCCGCAGCTCGACCAGGCTCGCGCGCTGGTCATCCACCCCCCGGTGATCGCCGAAGAGCACCGGGCGCCGAAGACCGGCAACCACGTCACCCTGGTCAACCTGAACGTCAACAAGGGGGTCGCGACCTGGCGCGGGGCAGCGGCCCTCCTGGGCTCCCTGCCGTTCCTCGGGGTCACGGGCGCCCACGGCCGACAGGTGAGCCGCCCCGCCCTCCGGAACATCCGAGTCATCCCGCAGACCTCCGACATGCGCCGAGACGTGTGGAGCCGGACGCGGGTCCTCACCGCGCCGAGCATCTACGAGTCGTTCGGCATGGCCGCTGTGGAAGCCCTGGCCTCCGGTATCCCGGTCATCGCCCACCCAACCCCCGGCCTCCGGGAGGCACTGGGGGACGCCGGCACCTTCCTTGACCGGTCCGACGTCCGAGCCTGGGCGGCAGCGATCCAGGCCCTGCACCGCGACGGCCCCGCCCGCGACCGGATGGTGGCCGCGGCACGGGCTCGCAGCGCGTTCCTCGCCGACCAGTCTCGTCACGAGCTGGAGTTGTGGGTGGAGGCCATCGGCTCGCTCGGGGGCGGTACGAGACCGCGCCTCATCGCGCCGGACGGCGCCCCGTTCAAGTCCAACGGCGTGCTGCCCCCTCCAGAGGGCTGGACCGAGGTGACTGCCAAGGAGTACGAGCAGCGCCAGGTCGCGAAGGAGGGAGCCGCGGCCCAGAGCGCGGCCGACGTGTGGGCCGAGCACGGCACCCCGGCGCCGGCCGAATGAGCCGCGCGGTGCCGTCGGCCCTTCCCGGCGGCACCGCGCACTCCCCAACGCCCTCGGTGCGCACACCCAGGAGCGGCAAGAGGTGCGCGGCTATGCTGTTGACGTCGCCGCTGGTTGTGGGCCGGGCCGACCAACACGCAGAACTGTTGGAGGCCCACAGTGCCCACCCCTCTGATCGCCAACGCCGACACCATCCGCGTCACCCGGCTCGACGGCTGTGGCCGCCCCGTCTGCGGTGTCGACAACGGCTTCACGTTCGACTGCTTCGCGAGCCTCTCCATGAACCCGAACACGGATGAGGGCGAGGACGTCGAGTACCGGGCCGCCAACGGCAGGATTTGCGGCTTCAAGCGCGGCTGCCCCAGCTTCCGGGGCTTCGACATCGAGCTGAACTTCTTCGCCGTCAGCCCGGAGTTCATCGAGATCACCACCGGCAACCCCGTGGTCTACGGCTACGACGGCAAGCCCATCGGCTACGACGACTGTTCCGTCCAGTGCAACAGCGGCTTCGCGATCGAGCTGTGGGCCGAGGTGCTGGACGAGGATGCCTGTGGCGCCGGCGGCGGGGACGGCGCGTGGATCTACTTCCTCATGCCTTGGGTGACGGGCGGGCAGCTCGGCAACATGGAGGTCGGTTCCGAGTCTGTGTCCCTGACCCTCGCCGGCGCCACCCGCGCGGGCGGCGGGTGGGGCGTCGGCCCGTACGACGTCATGCCGATCGACGCCGCCGGCACGCCGGGCACCCTGCTCACCCCGCTCGGGGCGACCTGCCACCGCAGGACGTTCGTCACGACCGTGGCCCCGCCGGAGGCCGTTGGGGACTACACCCCGGTCGCCGGCGACCTCTGCCTGGCCTCCTGACCGTGGACGCGCCGGACATCGTGGTTCCGGTGCGGGAGGGGGCCGTCAACGAGCAGCTTCGCTTTGCGCTCCGCTCGTGGGCGGCCCACCTGCCTCACGGCCGGGTGTGGCTGGTCGGACACCGGCCACGATGGGCGGCCGGCGTCGAGCACATCGCCACCAGGCAGACCGGAACGAAGTACCAGAACACCACCCTCGCGGTGCGCGCGGCCTGCCAGCACCCGGGGGTCTCCGGCGTGTTCCTCCTCGCCAATGACGACATGTTCGTCATGCACCCCATGCCGGACGGGATGCCGGTGCTCCACCGGGGCCCGGTCAAGGCCGTGGAGGCGTACTACGCGGTCCGAGCCTCTGGGAAGTACCTGCGGGGGATGCGGGAGACAAGGGCGCTCCTGGAGAGCCGCGGCCACCCCGAGCCGCTGTCCTACGAGCTCCACGTCCCGATGCCCGTCCAGAAGACCGCGATGCTCGCGGCGCTCAAGGAAGCCCGGCACCTGGACGTGGTCCACAAGCGGACGCTCTACGGCAACCTCGCCGGCCTGGGCGGTGAGGAGATCCAGGACGTGAAGATCCTGCACCGCGCCCCGCACGGTTACGGCCCCACGAGCCGCTTCCTGTCCACCATGCCGGACTCCTTCGCGGCCGGGCACGTCGGCCAGTTCATCCGGCGCGCCTTCCCCCGGCCCAGCCCGTACGAGATCCCTGGGAGACGCTGATGCCGCTGCAAGTCGGGCCGTGCGACCCGTGGGAGGTAGACCTGTGCTGCCAACTCCCGGAAGACCTGGACCCGGCGGTCATCGACCGGTGGCAGCGGGTGGCCTCCCAGACCCTTTGGCGCCTGTCCGGGATGCGGTGGGGCCCGTGCCCGGTGACCGTACGGCCGTGCCGCCGCTCCTGCCTGGAGTCCGCTCCCATCTCCTTCCAGGCCGGGGTGGGCACCGGACCGTGGGTGCCGTACATCGGCTCGGACGGCATGTGGCGCAACGCGAGCGTCTGCGGGTGCAAGTCCTCCTGCTCCTGCGGGGAGCTGTGCGAGGTTAAGCTCCCCGGCCCCGTCTACGACGTCGTCAGCGTCAACGTGGACGGTGAGGACCTGGTCCCGGAGGCATATCGCATCGACGCCCCCGGGATGCTGGTGCGCACGGACGGCGAGTGCTGGCCGATCTGCCAGGACATAGCCGCACCCGAGGGCGCCCCGGGCACCTGGACCGTGACGTACCGGTGGGGTCTGCCGCTGGACGAGGCAGCCATCGCGGCCGTGTCGGAGCTGACCTGCCAACTGGTCCTGGCCTGCCTCCCGGCCGGGACCAAGGGGTGCGGGGAGTGCCGGCTGCCCGGCAACGTCACGCGGGTCGTACGGCGCGGCGTGGAGATCGAGATGGCCGACCCCACGGTCATCTTCGCCGAGGGCCGGACCGGGCTGCCCCTGGTGGACATGTGGCTGTCCACCGTGAACCCTCACCGCCTCGCCTCCCCGTCCCGGGTGTTCAGCCCGGACTACAAGCGCCCGAGGGTGACGACATGGCCCTGAACCTGCTGGACGTCCACGCCCTCGCGGAGACCGTCCTGGGGTGCGTGTGCGTCGCGCTGGAGGACACGGCCGCGGCCGTCGAGGACCAGCCCGGTTGCCCGTGCCGCGCGTGCGTGACGCCGGGCCCGCCCGCGTGGGACGGCTGCAACGAGCCGTGCGGCGTGGACGGGGAAGGCGCCGGCGGGCAGCTCACCGTCCACGTCGCCCGGATCTTCGCCACGTCCTCGTTCCCGGTGGACGACCGGGTGGTCCAGGGTGGGCGGAACTGCGCCCCGCCGGCCGCGACCGGGGTGGAGCTCGTCGTGACGCTGCTGCGCTGCGCCCCGGTCGTGGATGATCGCGGCTGCCCGCCCTCGTGCGAGGAGTTGGCGGCCGCGGCCCGGACGGTCCACGTGGACGCGGCCACGATCTACAACGCGCTGCTGTGCTGCCTGCCGACCACGGGCACCAGGCGCCGGGGCCCGATGTTCTTCCTCGGCGCGCAACGCGTGCTGGAGCAGGAAGGCGGTTGCATGGGAGTGGAGCAGCGCGTCACCGTGGCACTGCCAGGCTGTGCCTGCCCGAGCGAGGAGACGTCACCGTGAAGATCAGCGACTTGATCCCGCGTTTGCACCGGATGTGGGAGGAGCACGGCGACCTGGACGTGCGGGCGTACGACTACTCGGACATCACTCCGAGCGCTGTGGAGACGCCCGAGGTTGAGTCCAACAAGCAGGGCGAGACGTACGTCCTGCTTCGCCCGTAGAGGGGTGTGCGGTGTCTGTTGAGGTAAGGATCGACCCCGGGCGCATCGTCCGGCTGCTGCGGCTGCGTGGAGGCATCGCGGAAAGAGGGCTGCGCCGGCGAACGGAGCGCGTCGCCAACCTCGCGGAGCGGAAGGCACCCGGGTCCATGGGCGACTACGTGGCCTGGAAGATCGAGCAGGGACCCAACGGCCTCCAAGGCGTAGTCACCTGTGACCACCCGGCGGTGCGGTTCGTGCTGGACGGCACCCGGCCGCACGTCATCCGGCCCAGGCGGGCGAAGGCGCTGCGCTTCGACATGGGCGGGCGCATGGTGTTCGCCACGAAGGTCAACCACCCGGGGACCAGGGCGAACAACTTCCTGGGAGAGGCCCTGCGCGAGGGCCGGTAGCGGCTGCCGACGGCCCCGGCCCGGCCGCGGCTACCCTTCGGGGTACGCCGCTGGTTTTGGGCCGGGCGACCGCGCGGGAGTGGAAGGGCATACCCGTGGCCATCAAGAAGTTCGCGCTCAACACACAGCCCCACGAGGCCGAGATCGGCGACGACGTGACGCTGCTGTTCCAGCCCGAGGTGATGGGCGATGAGTTCCTGGACGCCTACGGTCGTCTCCAGGAGACGACCAAGAAACTGAACATCGACCTGAGCGACGCGACCAGCGTGGACCTGTCCGACGTCCGGGAGGCGAACGTCGCGCTCCGGGTATTCCTCGCGTCCCTCATGCTGCCGGAGTCCGCCGAGCAGTTCGCCCGGTGGGAGGTCCGCGCCGGCGGAAAGACCGTGGGCTCCTACCGCGACCCGGAGGAAGCCCGGGAGGCGGCGGAGAGCCGCAAGGGCGGGAAGGTCCTGGACGCCGGTATGCGGCTGCCGGACCGCGTCCTGGTGGAGCTGATGGAGTGGGTAGTCGAGCTGTACGGAGGTGCGGGCGGCCAGCGCCCTCCTACGTCGTCGAACGCCTCTGCCTCAGCATCTCCCGGTCCTGGTCCGCGTGGGAGGGCCGCCTTGCCCTCCAAGGGGTCGACATCCACACGTGGCCGCTAAGGGTCATGCTCTCCGCCGCCGAGGCCGCGATTGATGACGCGGCCGAGGACGAGGCACAACGGGAGCGCAACCGCGCCGAGCTGTACGCGCCGCCCCGGGCGGCTGGTCCCGGCGGCCGGCGCATGAGGCCGCCACCTGCCGCGCGGCTGGACCCATCCGGGGCCCAAGCCCTCATGGCCCAGCTCGCCGCCGAAGACGCACAACTCGCCGGACGGCGCACCGGCTAGTCTGGACATCGCCGCTGGTTTTGGGCCGGGCAACCACCGCACACGCGTGGGGTTGCCTTGGCCGAGGAAGAGGACTACGGCGTCGGCCGTATCCGCATCGAGCTGGACGATGCGGGTGCGGTCGCCGACGCACGGGACCTCGGTGCGCGAATCCAGAGAGCGCTAGACCGCAGCACCCGCACCGTCGGCGCGCAGATCCGGCGGAACGTCCAGCGCGGACTGAACGCGGCCGGCGCCGTCAGTGTCCAGGTCGAGCCGGACGTACGGCGGTTCGGCCGGCTGCTCACCACCGGACTGCGCGGCCTGTCGGCCGTCAGCGTGCCCGTCACCCCGGACCTATCCCGGTTCCGGGAGCTCCTCGTCGCCGGCCTCCGGGGCCTGGACGCCGTGGCGGTGCCGGTCACGCCCAACCTGTCCCGGTTCCGGACGCTCCTCACCACCGGCCTCCGCGCCCTGGGCGCCGTCAACGTCCCGGTGGCCCCGGACCTGAGCCGCTTCGACCGGGAGCTGCTGCGCGGCCTGCGTGGCCTGGACGGGATCAACATCCCCGTCCTGCCGGACCTGAGCCGCTTTGACCGCGAACTCCTCCGGGGCCTGCGTGGCCTGGACGGGATCAACATCCCCGTCCTGCCGGACCTGGACCAGTTTGCGGAGCGAGTGCGCGCGGCCCTGGATGGCCAGGAGTTCACCATCCGGATCGTCCCGGACCTGGACGGTCTGGACGAGCGGATCCGGGCGCACAACGCGCCGGACATCAACGTCAACGCCGACGTCGACACCGGCCGTTTCGCCCGCGCCCTGGGCGCTTTGGGAGGGATCGCCGGGCGGGTCGGCAGCGCCCTTGGCGGGCTGCTGCGCATCGGCGCCATCGGCATCGCGGCAGCCGGCGCCGCGTCCGCCGTCGGCGGGCTCGCCGCGGCCCTTGCCCCGGCGGCCGGGCTCATCGCCGCTTACCCCGCGCTCGTCCTGGGTTTCCAGGCCGCAGCAGGAACGTTGCGCCTGGCGCTGGTGGGCGTCAGCGACGCCCTGTCGGCCGCGTTCGGGGACAACGCCGAGAAGTACCAGGAGGCCCTGGAGAAGCTGGCACCGGCCGCTCGGGAGGCCGTCACGGCCGTCCGGGGCCTGGCCCCCCAGCTCAAAGAGGTCCAGCAGGCCGTACAGCAGGCGTTCTTCGAGCAGTTCGCCGGCCAGATCGAGGGGGCGATCCGCAACCTCCTGCCGCTGCGGGCCAACCTCCAGAACATCGCGGCCTCCTTCGGCGCGGCGGCCGACGAGGGCCTGAAGTTCGTCCAGTCCCAGAGGTTCCTGGGCAACGCGCGGGCGATCCTCCAGGGCACCCAGGACGCCGTGGGCGGGTTGGTGACCGGCATCCGGCCGCTCATCCAGGGCTTTACGGACGTCGGCGCGGCCGTCGCCGAGGCCTTCGGCGCGGAGCTGGGCTCCGGGATCTCCGGGGTGATGGAGCGGCTCGGGGGCTTCCTCACCCGGATCTCCGAGAGCGGGCAGGCCGTCGCCTGGGTGGACGGCGCGCTCAACGCCCTCGCGCGACTGGGTGACCTGCTGGGCAACGTCGGCAGCATCATCGCCGGTGTTTTCCGGGCCGGGGAGCAGTCCGGGGGCGGGTTCCTCGGCAGCCTCCAGGAGATCACCCGCCAGATGGCGGCCTTCGTCAACTCGGCGAGGGGCCAGGAGGCGATCAGCAACCTGTTCCGTACGGTGGCCACCGTCGCGGCCCAGGTCGGTCCGATCCTGGCTGCGCTGATCACGCAGGTCGGGGCCATCGCGCCCGCGTTGGCGCCCATTTTCACCGCGCTGGGTCCGGCGATCGTCGGCCTGGTCAACTCCCTCGGTCCGGCCCTGGCGCAGATCGCGCCCGCGCTCGCGGTCGTTGGTACCGCCTTGGCCGACGCGTTCGCCGCCATCGGTCCATCCCTAGGCCCCTTGGGTGCGGCCATCGGGTCCGTGCTGCGTGCCCTGGCCCCGCTGCTGCCGCTGGTCGGTGCGCTGGTCAACGTGGTGGCGTCCGCGCTCGCCCCCGTCCTCCAGGCCCTGGCCGCGCTGTTCGCGCCGATCATCTCCGCCCTGGTCGGAGCGCTGCTGCCGGTCCTGCCGCCGATCACCCGGGCGTTCGTGATGCTCGCGAACGCGATCGTCCCCCTGGCGGCCGGCATCGGTAAGCAGCTCGCCGCGCTGGTCGCCAGTCTCGCGCCGCTGCTGGCCGCCGTCGCGGGCGCCCTGGTGGAGGTCGCGGTCGCGCTCGTCCCGGTCATCGCGGCCCTGGCCGATGCCCTGCTGCCCGTCCTGCCGCCACTGGTGGCCGCGTTCTCCGGGATGGTCCAGGCGCTCATCCCGATCCTGCCGGCGGTCGCGAACCTGGTGTCGGCCATCGCCCCGTTGGCCGTCCTGGTCATCCAGCTCCTGGCGCCGGTTCTCCAGTTGGCCGCCGCGTTCGCGGGCTGGACGACGCTGAACATCACGGTCCCGATCATCCGGGGCGTGGTCAACGCCCTGGCCGGGCTCCTCAACGCCTCCGCGGCCGTCCACCGGTTCTGGCAGGCCCTCCCCGGGATGATCTCCAGCGCCGTGTCCTCCCTGGCGTCCACGATCACCACGTTCTTCACGAACCTGTTCACGTCCCTGGGATCGATCCTGACCAGCGGGTTCAACGCCGTGGTCGGCTTCTTCACCCGGCTCCCTGGAATGATCATGGCCGGACTCCGGGCGCTCCCCGGGTTGCTGGTCGACCTCTTCGTCAACGCCGTCGCGGCCGTGGGCATCGCCCTCTTGACCGCCGTCGCGGCGGTGATCTTCATCTTCACGGTGCTGCCGGGCCGGATCTACAACGCCCTGGCCTCCCTGGGCTCCCGGATGATGACCGCCTTCCGGAACGCGTTCAACTCGGCGCGCGCCGCGACCTCCTCGTTCCTGTCCTCGACGGCCACGTTCTTCGCCCAGCTCCCGGGCCGGGTGGGCTCCGCCCTGGCCGCCCTGCCGGGGCGGGTCCGGTCGATGTTCACCTCCGCTGGCTCCTCGGCCCTGTCCGCGGCCCGCTCGCTCGGCTCCTCGGTCGTCTCGTTCTTCTCACAGCTGCCCGGCCGGGTCGGGTCTGCCTTGTCGTCGGTCGGCTCCCGGATCGCGTCCGCGTTCCGCAGCGCGGTCGGCAGCGCGAGGAGCGCGGTCTCCTCGCTGATCTCGTCCGTGGTGTCGCTGTTCTCGACGCTGCCGGGTCGGATCGTCAACAGCCTGGGGAACATCGGCTCGCGGATCGTCTCGAAGATCAAGAGCGGGTTGCCGAGCTCCGTCCGCAACCTGTTGCCCTTCGCCAACGGCGGCATCGTCACCAGCCCGACGGCCGCACTGATCGGCGAGGCGGGCAAGGAGGTTGTCCTGCCGCTCACCAGACCGGCGAGGGCCGTGGAGCTCGCGGAGAAGTCTGGACTGCTGGACCTGCTCGCGAAGAGGGGCGTTATCGCCCGAGACGGGGGCGGAGGCGCCGGCGGCGTGAGCCGCACCGTCACCCACAACTGGAACATCAGCACGCCAGCCCAGGACCCCCGCGTCCTGGCCGAGCACCTGTACGGCCAACTGGCCCGAGCGGCAGGGGTGTGACGTGATCAGCGACTACGCCGACTTCGGGTGTACGGAGATCATCAACTCGGCCAGGGCCGCGGCCTACGCGGAACCCTCCTGCCTGCTGACGAGCTGCAACCCGTGCCCGGACATCGCGGCAGTCCTCAACGATGCCCCGTACGTGGATCCTGTGACCGACCCTGCGCCCTGGTATGACGCGGCCGTGCCGGAGTCAGCCGACTTCCTCGGTGTCATGGGGATGGGCGTCGTCGGGTTCTCCCAGTCCACGCTGTCCCGCGACCCCGTCCAGCTCGTAGGCGACGGGGCCGCCCTCGGTATCGCACGCCGCTCCCACCGCGAGATCACGTACACCGTCCTCCTCCTGGCCCTGGAGGAGTGTGCGCTGGCCTACGCCTTGGAGTGGCTGGCCTCCGCGCTGCGCGGCGCCCCCTGCGAGGGGGGTTGCGGCGGGGACGAGCTGGGGGTGTTCGCCTGCTGCCCGACCGGGGACGGCACCGGGGAGTTGCGCCATCTGTACGGCGTGGGGCTCATGAATGGCCCGCAGATCACCACCGTCCGGTACTACCCGGAGGGCATCATCGCGGAGGCCACGTTCACGCTCGCCGCGTCGGTGCCGTACATCTACCGCGAGCCGCTCCAGACCCTCACGAACTGGGTGAACCTCGCCAGCGGCGAACTGGTGACGGTTGACCCGGACGAGATCTACGGGGACTGCGTGGAGGCAGACGCGTGCCTCGAGGATCCGCTGTGCCCGCCTCCGCCGCTGCCGATCCGGGCGCCGGTGCCGGTGGACCCGTGCTACCCGACCGGGTCGGCGCAGTTCCGGCGGTCCGTGGTGGCCCTGTCCCCGCAGGATCAGCCGGAGTGGCTGGAGGCCGTGCCGGTCCTGGAGCTGGAGACGGGTGGGAGCGCGCTGCGGCGCCTCGTGGTGCGGTTCTGGGCCAACCCCCTGGGCGGGGACTGCCAGGAGGTCGCGGACCCCTGCGCGGCGTGCACGGACATCCAGATCCCCTACCTACCGGCCGGGGCCACGCTGATCGTTGACGGCCGTACGCAGACGGCAGAGGTGGAGTGCAACGCCGGAGCACTGGACGCCTCCACAAGCGAGCCGATCCTCTACGGGCCCCTCGGCCAGAGCTTCGAGTGGCCCGTGTTCTCGTGCCCGACCGGCGTGTGCATCGAGATCCTGTCCACCTCCGCGACCACGGCCGCCGACGCCCGCGCGCGGGTCCTCCTCGTTCCCCGATCGGACGTGGGCTGATGGCCAGTCTCGGGTGCGCACAGGAGTACCGCGCCATCGTCCACTGGCGGGGCGGCAGCCTGCCGTTCACGTCGCCGGGCGTCTCCGCGCTCACGTCGGTCTCCTGGAACCGGACGCTCAACGACACGTCGGAGGCGTCCATCACGATCGCCAAGGGAGCGGCTGGCGCGGAGTGCTGCGCGCAGCTCGGGCAGATCGAACCCTTCGCGCACGACCTGTCCATCTACCGGGACAGCGAACTCGTCTGGCAGGGCCCCGTCTTCCGGGTGACCGAGTCCCGCAGGCGCTTCGTGATCGAGGCACACGACGTCACGGAGTGGCTGGCCCGCACCGTGAACACGACCCTGCTGCGGTACGTCAGCACCAACCCGGCCGACCCGAAGCGCCAGAGCCCGATCCAGCAGATCGCGGAGTCCGTCATCCGGGAGAACTTGGCCGGCGGGCTCTACGCCTCCTCGCCGGACTGGCCAAAGATGCTGCCCTACATCGTCCGCCAGGACGACACCGTGACCGCGCGATTCGAGAAGGACGGCACCGCCGACAACGAGATCTGGATCGTCCCGATCTTGAGGATCTTGGACGAGGAGCTGGTCCCGCGCGGCCTGGAGTACACCACGGTCGGCCGCGCCCTGGTGCTCGGACGGTCGCAGACGACCGCCGACCCGGCCCAGGCCCGCCTGACGCTCGACAGCTTCGCCGGCGACGTCGAGATCGTGCGCGACGGCACCAACGCGGCCAGCCTCGTGTGGGTCACCAACCAAGAGGATCAGGACATCAGCGGCTCACAGTTCGGCGTGTCCGGCGTGGTCAGCGGCTATTACGGGCGTCTGGACCACCTGATCCGTACGACGGCCGAGGGCCTGACGGCGTACGACCTGTGGCAGATCGCGCGCGGCTCGTACACCGGCCGGCACCCGGTGCCGACGAGCCTGCGCATCCCGGACGGCGCCGGCCTGGCCACGACCGCTCCGGTGTCCATGCGGCAGCTCGTGCCCGGCGTCCGTATCGACGTCGCTGCGACCGGCATGTGCATGGGCCTGTCCCAGCCGTACCGGCTGTCCGACGTGGACGTGGACTGGGGCGAGAACGGCGAGAACGTCGGCGTCTCCCTGATCCCCATCGGCGACCCGTTCGTAGGAGACCCCCCGTGAGCCCCATTCCAGGACAGCGCGCAGCCCAGCGCACCGTACGCGCCATGACGTCCAGTCAGCGGGCCCTCGGCCGGTCCGTCCAGGCGGCGGCCGGCGGTCTGGCCACCGCGATCGGGTGGGGGTGGGTCGACGGCCAGCACATGGTCATCGACCTCGCCGCGCCGCCCGGACAGCAGACCCGCCCGGCGGCGCTCGCGTGCGGGTGCACCGGCCGCTGCCGGGGCGAGTGCCCGCCGCCCGAGGACAGCGAGGGCACCCAGACCGACACACAGGAGAGGCAGGGATAGACATGGCCCGATGCGGATGCCAGGGGGGATGCTCCTGCGCGATCAACGGCGCCGGGGCGGTCGACGTCTCTGGGAACGGGTCGGCCTCGTCCCCGTTCGTGGTGAGCGTCGACCGTGCCGAGCTGCTCCAGGCCGGACCCGGGATCACCTACCACCCGGGCACAGGCACGATCAGTGCTCTGCCGTCGACCGACCCCGGGAACGCGCTGACTTTCGGTAGCGATAACGGCGTCTTCGTGTTCCCGGGCGCCATCGACTTGTGCGCCGAATACTTCACGACCGACGGTTCGGGGGACACCTGTCTTAAGCCCGGCAGCATGGGACTCCGGCAGATCGTCACCTACTCCACGGCCGGCACCTTCAACTTCACCAAAGCGGACTATCCGTGGTTGGCCCGGGTCATGGTCAAGGTCCAGGCCGGCGGCGGAGGGTCGGCCGGTGCCTCGGCCGCGGCTGCCGAGTCCATTTGGAGGGCCGGCGGAGCAGGGGGCGGGTACGCGGAGGCATTGATCAACGTCGCCTCGCTCTCGGCCGTGGAGACCGTCACCGTCGGCGTCGGCGGAGCGGCAGGCGCGTCCGCCAACGGCGCAGGCGGCGCGGGCGGTAACAGCAGCTTCGGCGCGCACGCCACCGCCCTCGGCGGCACCGCTGGCGCGGCCACCATGGCCACGGGCTCCACCGTCACCACCACGAGCGGCACAACCGGTCCCGCAGCCGGCACCGGGTCCTGGGCCATCGGCGGCGGTGCCGGGGAGGGCGCGATCCGGCTGAGTGGGAACGCCGGTATCGGCGGCGCTGGCGGCTCCTCGCGCATGGGCCACGGCGGTGCCTCGCGGGCAACTGCCGGCGTGGGCATCGTGCCGCGAGGCTACGGCGGGGGCGGAGGCGGGGCCGTCTCCGCGAACGGCGCCGCACAGGCCGGCGCCGCCGGCGAGCGCGGAATCGTGATCGTGGAGCTGTACGGATGAGCCCCGGCCACTGCCCTCCGCCGACCTGTCCGGACACCCCTTGTCCGGACACTGTCCGCGCCCTGTCCCCGCAGGTCACAGCCGTCCGCGCCCTCACGTCCGGACACGGGCGCGGACACCCCTCACCCCGTGTCCGGACAGTGTCCGCGCGGGCCTATCCCCACCCCCTGGAGGTCCCTATGTCCCTCATCCCGACGACCGTCGGCAGACCCGCCGTCGGAACCTCCCGCCGTCACCTGGAGCGTGCGTAATGGCCACCCCGCTCTCTGCCGACCGGCTCCTGCGCGCCCTCCGCGACGAGGGCCTGGACGTGGTCCAGCTCCCCGGCTGGGAGACCAGGAACCGCAACAGCCGCGGCCCCTGGGGGCCCGTCCACGGGGTGATGATCCACCACACCGTCACCCGCGGAACCGCCACCACCGTCCGCATCGTTCGTGACGGGTACTCCGGCCTCCCCGGCCCGCTGTGCCACGGCATGATTGCCAAGAGCGGGCAGGTCCACCTGATCGGCCACGGACGCACCAACCATGCCGGGCTCGGAGATCCGGACGTGCTGCGCGCCGTGATCGCGGAGACCGCCCTCCCCGTGGACGATGAGGCCACGGTCGACGGCAACCGGCACATGTACGGCTTCGAGTGCGAGAACGCCGGCGATGGCACCGACCCATGGCCGGACGCGCAGCTCCTCGCCATCGAGCGGGCGTCCGCCGCCCTGTGCCGGGCCCACGGCTGGGGCGCGCGCTCGGTCCTCGGACACCTGGAGTGGCAGCCCGGCAAGCCGGACCCGCGCGGGTTCACGATGCCGTCCATGCGCGACCGGATCGCCGCGCGCCTCGGTCACCCCCTGCCGACCACGCCGCTGCCCACCCCGTCCCGGCCTGTCGTCTCCCTGTCCAAGCTGATCGCCGCCGCGCGCAGCAACCCCCGCATGGTCGGCACGCCCGTCACGTACGCCGGGGTCATCACCGTGGAGGCCGCTCTCGTGGACGAGGGTCTGCTGGCCAAGCGCTACCAGGACGGCCACTACGGCACCACCACCATCGACGCGATGAGTGAGTGGCAGGAGGAATGCGGCTTCCGTGGCCGCAACCCCGGACAGCCGGCGGACGGCATCCCCGGCCGGATCACGCTCACCCGCCTCGGCGCGAAGCACGGCTTCGACGTCGCCGCCTGAAAAGGAGTACCCCCCTCATGGACACCACCCTGGACGCGGCCTACTGGTACGGGCTGCTGCTCTCCTTCGTGTTGCCTGTCGTCGTCGGCCTGGTGACCACCCGCGTCACCCATGCCGGGACGAAGGCCGTCGTGCTCCTGGCCCTGGCCGCGGCCGACAGCTTCATCACGGAGCTCGCGGCCGGCGGCCCCGACTGGGACGCCTCCAACGCCCTGGTGCTCACCCTGGTCAACTTCGTGATCGCGGTGGCCTCGCACTTCGGCCTGTGGAAGCCGACTGGTGTCAGCCGCCGGGCGCAGGACATGTTCGTCAAGGCAGCGTGATGGCGGCACCTGCCACCGGACTGCCGGCCCTGGACACCGTCCTCGTGTGGGGCGGGGCCGTGACGATGCTCCTCGCGCTGGGGACAGCCGCATGGCGGTTGATGCGTGGCGGGGTGCGCATCGCTAAGCGGGTCGACTACTTCATTGACGACTGGTACGGGGAGCCGGGACGTCCCGGCATCCCGGACCGGCCGGGCGTCATGGAGCGGATAGGCGGGATCGAGGACCGCCTCACCCGGGTCGAGCACGAGCTGTACCCCAACAGCGGCGGGTCACTGCGGGATGCCGTGGACCAGGCGAACGAACGGCTCTCGCGCCTGTGTCTGGACCGTGAGGAGAGTCCTTCGTTAGAGCCGCCGGACGATGCCTACCCCCCGCCGCCTGTTGCGGCCCCGTGATCGAGCGCCCGCCCCCTGCGACTCCGTGGGGCGGGCGCTCGCTCAGTGCGCGATGCTGTCGATCACGTCGCGCGCGCCCTGCCGGAGCAGGGCCACCGCCACGGACGTCCCCAGCGTGGCGGGATCGAGGCGGCCGGCCCACTCATGGGCGTTCAGTACGGTCTTGCCGTCCGGGGAAAACACGCAGGCCCGCAGGGACAGTTCCCCGTTGCCCTCCACGCGCGCGTACCCGGCGATCGGGGAGTTGCAGTGGCCTTGGAGGACGTGGAGGAACATCCGCTCCGCCTGGGTCTCCCGGTAGGCGTCGCGGTCGCCGAGCCCGCTGATGAGGTCGATCAGCTCTGTGTCGCCTTCGCGGCATTGGAGTGCCAGGACCCCGGCGCCGATGGGCGGCATCATCGTCTCTGCCGACAGGATCTCGGTGATGACGTCTGTGCGGCCGATCCGCTCCAGGCCGGCGACGGCCAGGAGCAGCGCGTCGGCCTCGCCGGCCTCCAGCTTCTCCAGGCGCCGGTTTGCGTTGCCGCGCATCGGGACGCACTCCAGGTGCGGGTGGGAGGCCGCGAGTTGGGCGATGCGGCGTACGGAGGAGGTGCCGATCCGGGTCCCGGGCGGCAGTTCGTTCAGGGCGAGGCCGCCGGGGTGGATCAGGGCGTCCCGGATGTCGTCGCGCTTGAGGAAGGCCGCGAAGACCGTTCCGGCCGGGAGGGGCCTGTCGGCGGGCACGTCTTTGACGCAGTGCACCGCGAGGTCCGCGTCCCCGGAGATGAGGGCGGCGTCGACCTCCTTGGTGAACGCTCCCTTGCCCTCGACCTGGGCGAGGTCGCCCATCCATTTGTCGCCGGTCGTCTTGACCGGCAGCACGGTGGTCTCGACCTCGGGGTGGAGCGCGGCCAGTTCGGCGCGGACACGCTCCACCTGGGCGAGTGCCATCGGCGAATCGCGGGAAACGATGCGAATCAGATCACTGGGCATGGGGGCACGATAGTCCCTCAGATGCGGGCGGCCACCACCAGCCCCGAGGCCCAGTTCATCGGCGTGGCGCGCCAGTTGGGTACGTCGGGCAGTCGTTCGAGGAAGCCGTCCACTCTGGGCTGGTGGTCTTCCGGCCATGTGGCCTGGGGCAGCATGTCGTCCACCACGTACAGGGCGCCCGGCTTGAGCAGGGCCAGGAGATCCGGCAGACGGAGGTACTTCCCGGGCCTGCAATCGACGTACGCGAAGTCGAACGTGGGCGTCGGCTGCTGCTCGGTGAGCCAGGCATCCGCGTCCGCGTGGACGAACTCGATCCGGGGGTCGTCGCCCAGGTGGCGCCGCGCGATGGCCTGGACGTCCTTGTCCGCCTCCACCGTCGTTAGGCGAGCGTCGGCGGTCATGCCGGCGGCCAGCCACGCGGCCCCGGCCCCCACGCCCGTGCCCAGCTCCACGAAGTGGCCGCCGGGCTTGGACGCGGCGAGGGTGGCGAGGAGGGAGCCGGTGCGGTCCTCGCAGGACATGGCGAACTCGGCGTGGCGGGCGTCCGCGAGGATCGCGTCCAGCCGCGGCGGGCGGATGTAGGGCGCGTCATGCACGGCCGGCCTCCAGGTACTGGGCCGCTGCCTCGGCGGCGAAGGTGAGGACCTGGTCCGCGCCGGCGCGCTTGAGCATGGTCAGGTACTCCACCATCCCGGACGTGCCGAGGGCCTGGAGCGCGGCCCACTCCCCGGACGTGGAGTACGCGACGATCGGCACGCGCTGGTCGTCGCGGAGCCGCACGAGGACGTCCACGGCGGTCATGACGGGTTGAAGGGTGAGGGAGTCGGCGCCCTCCGTGATCCAGCGGCGGGCCTGGGTGATCGTGTCCCGGTCCGCGCGGCCGGGTTCGAGCTGGAGGCCGCGCCGGTGCCCGGCCCGGGGGTCGGTGTTCATGAGGGTCTTGAACGGCCCGTACAGGGTGGTGTGGATGGCCAGGTTGGGGTTCACGCCGACGTCGCGGTGCCCGGCCGCGTCGAGCGCCTGTCGGACAACGCGGATCGAGCCGTCGAGCATGGCCGTGGGGGAGACGACGTCAGCACCGGCGTCCGCGTGCTGCACCGCCATATCGGCCATGAGCTGGTAGGTGGCGTCCAGGTCGATCCCGCCCTCGTCGGTGCGCAGCACGCACTGCCCGTGGTCGGTCCAGGAGCAGCCGCACACCTCGGTGGTGACGGCGGTGTCCGGGGCGATGTCCTTCACGGCGGCGATGGTGGCCACCATGCGGTTGCCGGGTGCGAGGGCGCCGGTGGCCCGGCCGTCGCGGTCGTGGCCGTACGCGAAGGCCTTGACGCCGGCGATGCCGAGTTCGGCCCAGCGGGCGACGGTGGCCGGGATGCCCGCCAGCGGTACGGCGCCGGGCAGGGCGCTGCCGCCCTTGGCGTCGTCGGGCAGGGTCAAGAGGGGCGCGCTCAGGTCCGCGGCCGTGAGGGCCGGGCCGGTGTAGAGGGCCCGGACTACGCGGCGGGCGCGTGCCGGGTTGATGCCATCTGGAGTTGGAGCGTCGCGCTCAGTGAGGATGGTCATGCGGTCGAGTAGATACCGACGGAGTGTCGGCAAACAGGGGCGCGAGGGAGCACGGCAGGGGCGGACGATGCCGTGCGCACCGCGCCCCCAAGTGCCGCCCGCCACTCGCCTGCTGGGACACCCCGGCCGGGGCCGGTGTCACACCCGGGCGCTAGCGTCCGTCGTGTCCGTGCTCGTGCTACTCGGACCCCTTGTGCGCCTCGTCCGGCGGTGGAACCCGGACGGGGCGCACTGCTGGGCGGACACCCTGTCCGCACTGTCCGGACACGGTGTCCGTAGCCTGTCCGCCCCCACGGTGTCCGCCCCGCTCGACCTGTGAGGACATTTGTCCGGACAGGGTGTCCGCGCCGGGTTCAGGGGCTGGGCTGCTGGGGCTCTGCGGGGCGCCAATCGGGGTTGTCGACAGTCCGCGCCACCTTCCAGGTCTCCTCACCTCGGCGGCACGTGAAGACGAGCCGCAGGGGGTGCCCCTCGTACTCGCGCTGCCACATGTCGTAGGTCTTCCCGCCCATCCAGGAACTCGGATACGTCCGGTCCAGCGCGAGCGGTCGGCCGCGGCCCACCTGGAGGTCCGTGAAGGTGAGTTCTCGACCGTTGTCGTCGGCCTCGTTGACACGGGGCCTGAGACGGAACGGGCCCCAGATGTGCGCTGCGATCTGCTCCGGCGTAGGACCGAGGGGGTCGGTAAAGCCCAGGCGCTGCTGCGTAGGGGTGTGGTCGTAGTCGTCATCACCGATCCGGACGGTGACCGAGTCCAGGTGACCGAGGGCGTCCGGGCCGGCGAGGTGCACGAGGAGCCTGGCCGCCTGGTCGCCCTCTTTGGTCAGCGTGAACTCGAACTGGGGAGACAGCTCGGCGAGCCATCGGTCCCGCTCGATCCGGGCTACAACCTCGGCCGTCTTCCTGGCCTGTTCTGCTGTGTCACTGGCCCGCCCGGTCGCCTCCCACGCGGCAGCGGCAGCTACGACGCTGAGGAAGGCGGCGACGAGGGCGGCGCGATCCTTGCCCAGTTGGTCGAGAGCGGTGAGCAGCACCACGCCGCCCACCGTGGCGATGAACGCCAGCACGAGCAACAGGCGGCGGTGTCGCCTGCGTCGATCTATGTCCGTCATGGAGGGGAGGGTAGGGCCAGGGTCGGACACCTGGGCCCGGATCGTGCTTGGGTCAGGCGGCTTTGACGAGATCGGCGCGGGTGGCCTCGGCCCAGGCGACCAGCAGCCGCTGGTACTCCTCGGCCCGAGCGGCGTCGTTCGGCTGGTCTATCAAGCTGCGGATCGCCTCGTTGATCTGGGCAGCGGCAGGGCGCAGCAGGCCGTGAGGCCGAGGGCGGGGAGGCATGGGCACCACGTTAGGGGCCGGGTGTGACATCGGAACGGACTGCGCCCCCATACCGCTCGGGGCTGTACGGGGGCGCGTTCCGGAGTACCGTCCTGAGTGTCTAGGTCAGCACGGAGTACGGAGTTCAGTATGCCCCTTCCTTCTGACGAGCACATCGGCACGCGTGTACGGATTGCCCGGAACGCGGCTGGCCTCACTCAGGTGGAGCTCGGCGACTTCCTGTCGCGTACGGAGTCCTGGGTCGCCAACGTGGAGAACGGACGGCAGTCCCTCGACCGGTACAGCGTCATCACCGCTATCGCGGACCGCTGCGACGTGGACGTGGTGTGGTTGCTGGGCCAGCCCTACCGGCTCCAGCGCAACGGCGGCAGCTTGGCCCACGCCCATATCCCCGCGCTGCGCACGGGATTGCGCCGGGCCGGGCTCATCCTGTCCGGCCACCCCGGTCTGACTCCCCAGGGCGGGCCGGTGGACCTGGAGGCCATGGCCGAGAGCACCAGGAAGGCCAACACCGCCCGGCAGGCCGCGAACCTGCCCCGGGTCGCCACGCTGCTCCCGCCGCTGGTCGAGGACCTGAACACGGCCGTCCTCACCGCGACCGGCACGGAGCGGGAGGAGGCTCTACGGCTGCTCGCCGACGCCGCCCGTACGGCCCGGATGTGCCTGAACCAGCTCGGCTACCCGGACCTGGCGTGGTCGGCCGCCGAGGTGGCCGCCGGCGCCGCGACGGCGCTGGATGACCCCGTGGTGAAGGCTGCTGTGGCCTGGGACCGGTGCGGGGCGCTCCTGCACCAGGCATCCCTGCGGGAGACCATCGCGGTCGCCGACGCCGCGCTGCGGGACCTGGAGCCCCACGCCACGGGGCGCGGACGGAATAAGGCGGCGGTGTCCCTGCGCGGAGCGCTGCACCTGCGGTGCTCGATCGCCCATGCCCGGGGCGGGCAGAAGGACGACGCGTGGGCCAGGATCGACGCCGCGCTGCAGGATGCCGACCAGCTCGGCCCGTCTTGGTACGACCTGGAGCGGCACACGGTGTTCGGCCGGGGCACGGTGGCCGTCCACGCGGTGGAGGCCGGGGTGGAGGTCGACCAGCCGGACGCCGGTCTGACGAAGGTGCCGAGGGTGGACATCAGCGAGGTGCCGAGTAAGGAGCGGCGGACACACTTCCGGATCGACGAGGCCCGTGCGCTGCACCGGATGGGACAGAGCCCGTCGGCCGTGGTCAAGCTCCGGGAGGCCGCGGCCGCCGCGCCGTACTACGTGTACGCCGACCCGATGAGCCGGGCCCTGGTGTCCGACCTCGCGCGGGTCGGGGTCCCGTCCCAGGCCGGCGCCCTGTCCGGCCTCATCCGGAACATGGAACTCGCCGGGTAACTCGCCCACGCAATCGAACAGTTGACGCCCCCTAGATTTTCTAGGGGGCGCACTGCTGCGCGCCCGCCACCCTCGGAAGGTCACTGCCCGTGAAGAAGTGATCACCCTGGGAGTAGCGGCGATGGAGCCGATTGATACCCGACAACCGGGAGCGGCAGTACGCGCGTACGCCGGCATCCTGGACTGGCCCTTGACGGTGGGATACCGCCACCGGCCGCGGCAGGGGTGCACCTGTCAGGCCGAGGAATGTCGGACGCCCGGGGCCCACCCTGTGCCCGGGCGTCCCACCTTCCGTGGCGCCGAGGAGACGTTGCGGGAGCTGGAGGCATCGCCCGGGGCCGGCCTCATCGCCTGGACGACTGTGTTCGACGCGCTGGTCGTCCCTCGCGCCCTGGGCATGGCCGCCATGGTGTCCCTGGACCGCGTGGCCCCGGTGCCGTGCCTCGTCGCCGGCGAGGACCACGCTGTGCTCCTGGTGCTGCCCGCCACGGGCCGGTACGCCGTCGAGGACGTGCCCGGCGAGGTGCGTTCCGGGGCGGACCAGTGGATCGCGGTGCCGCCGACGCACGGCGTGCGCTGGGACACCGCCCCCTGGGTCGAGCAGACCGCGACCCCGGTGACCCTGCTCCACGGCCGGGACGTCGGGCGGCACCTCCGCGAGGCCAAGCACGCGGCCGGCACGGAGGTGACCCGGTGACGGTGCAACAGGTGACCACGGGCGAGGAACGACGCCTCGCGGTCGAGCACTGGCTGTCCTCCGCGTCCCCGGATCCGGCACAGACGCGCCGGGACTGGGTGGAACGTTCCGTCGTCATGCTGTCGTGCGGCTCCCTGTTCGCGGCCGTACGCATCCCGGCAGAGGTGGTCCAGGCCGCGGCCCGGACCACCGACGAGGCGGTCATCGACACCTACCTCGCCGGCGCCCTGATGGACGGCCCGGTCATCCGCGACCGCTACGCCCACTGGTACTACGCCCTCGTCCCGGCCAGCACCGCCCGGGGGTGGGACGTTCCGGACACCGTGTGCCTGGGCGTGGGGACGTCCCTCGGCGTTCCCCGGCCGGGCCTGTGCGCCGCCGGCGAGCGCGTGTACTGGGCGGTCCCCATGGACTCGGCCGCGTCCCTGTGCTCCCCGCACGCCGTTTCCCAGCTCGTGATGACCGGCCGGTACCGGGCGGCGGGCCATGGATGAGAAGCCGATAGACCACGTCACCATCCGGAAGACGTGCGCCGAGGCCGACGCCTTGGCGGCGGACTGCCTCCTCGGCGGAGCGCAGCCCCGACCCGAGCAGGTCGAGCGGCTGCTGACCCTGCTGCACGGGCACCTGCGGCTCCTCATGGATGAGGTGCGCGAGCAGTACGCCCCCGTCCCGCCCGGCCGGCTGCGCAGCCTCGTGGACAACATGCTCACCCTCGGCGGGCAACTCCTGGACGACCCCGCACGGCGAGGCGTGGTGGACCTGCTGCCGCCGCCCCCGGTCATCCGGCTCCTGGTGCTGCTGAACGACGCACCCGAGGTGTTCTCCGGCGTCCTGCCCGTGCTCCCCGACGACTCCGTGACTGGACTCTTATGACGACCGAACAGCAGAGCCGCAGCGACGCCCGACAGGCAATCGTCGCCCTGGTGGAGAAGGACCTCGAAGCCCTCGGGCTCACCCCGACCCACACCACGCGGGGCGGTGTCTCGTACCGCACCCTGCCGGTGGGCAAGGGCTGGTGCCAGGTCCTGTATGCCCCGGAGGAGGCGTGGCCGCCCGGCGCGGACTTGTGCGTCATCGTGCGCTGGCACCCGGACAAGGCCTACCGACGCAACAACGACACCGGGCACGTCCCGGCCGGTGCTGAGGAGCACTGGAGAGAGCGCACCCGGGCGACCATCGCCGCGCTCGCGACGGCCGGATACAAGGCGGCCGCGACCGGCCCGCCGCGCGCCCCGCGCCTCCACGCCCAGGAGGACATCCTCGTCTGGCGGGTGCCGGAGGACCACGAGGGAGCGTGGCCGCCGTTTCAGGCGTGGCACGGTTCCGCGCCGGCCCGCCCCAACCTCGACCAGCCGGACTACCGGTACCCGGAGCGCAACCCGCTGCACCTGGTCGAGGCCGTACTGAACAACTCCCGCCGCCACTGGCCGGCCGCCGACCTCGGCCGGGTCCTCACGGTGACCGCCTCGGCCGTCATCTGGCCCCCGCACGCGGAGAGCTGCGTACGGGTGCTGTGGCAGCCCTCCGAGCGGTTCCAGCGCCTGCCCGACGGCGCGGTCCCGGCCGGGGCTGAGGAGCACTGGCGGGCCGGTGTCAGCCGCGTCCGGCAAGACCTCGTGGCCGCCGGTTACCACGTGCGCGGCGCGGAGCGCCCCATGTCGCCGGCGCGCGACGAGGACGCCGGCCTCCTCGTGTGGCGCGGCGCCTACCCGCACCTCGGCTGACGCCGCCCCCCCTTCCCGCTTCCCGCCCTCGCCGGGGGACATCCCCGCGCGCCCGGTACCGGCTCACGCTGGGCGGAACGAGGGCGGACGCCTGTCCTGCTGTGACGGGCAGGACGGCACACCACCCGGCCCGAGTGGGCCGGGTCCAACCACCCATGAGGGAGACCCCTTTGAGTGCGCGCCCCATCCTGAACGGCGGCCAGGCCGCCTCCTGCTACTTCCGCACAACCGTGGACGCCCCCCACCGAAAAGCCTTGATCCAAATTTGCGAGCCGTGTAATGCCAAGTGTGACCACTGCTTCGTAGTCGCCACGGAGCGCGGCAACTACATGCCGGTGGACGACATCCGGGACAGGCTGGTCCCGCAGCTCACTGAGGCCCGCGTCACGAAGGTCACGATCACCGGCGGGGAGCCGATGATGCACCCGGACCTCCTGGAGGTCGTCGCCCTGTTCCGCGCCGCCGGGATGTCGGTCGGCGTGTGCACCAACGGCACGATGTGCTCTGACGAGATGGTGGCCGCCCTGGCGGAGCTGGACGTCCACATGAACGTGTCGCTGGACGGCTTCGCGCCGGAGTCGCACGACACGTTCCGCAAGCTCGAAGGGTGCTTCGCGGAGACGGTGGACACCATCAAGCGGTTCGCCCGCGCCGGCATCCTCCAGGGCCTCCTGTGCACGCCGAACAGCTTGGCCGAGGACCGGGAGTACCGGGAGCTGGTCGAGTTCGCCCGGCAGCAGGGCGCGACGTATGTCCTCATGAACCCGCTCGGCTCGATGGGCCGGGGCGCGTCGAAGAAGGCGCAGGGCAAGCTCCGCACGCCGGACGACCGGATGCGGGACATCGCCGCCATGACGGCGGAGGTAGCCGGCCCGCTCGAAATGGTGAACATCCGGTTCCCGAACGAGGAGGGCAAGCCGCTGGCGGGCTGCGAGGCCGGGAACATCATCTACGTCTTCACGGACGGCGGTGTGGCGATCTGCCCGTACTTGGTTTTTGCGGCCCGGACGAACATCTCCCGGCACCCTGACACGGACTTCCTCGTGGGCAACGTGTGGGAGCACGACGACATCGCGGCCCGCCTGGATGCGTACGGCAAGTTCTCCGACCGGTGGGACCTCGGCGGGAACTCGACGTGCGGATCCTGCTCCATGTCCGCCTCGTGCGGGAAGGGCTGCCCGGCCGCCGTGGTGGCCGCCGGCCAGCGGATCGGAGCCGTGGACACCGAGCAGTGCCCCGTGGTCCCGCGCCAGACCCGCGTCCTGCCTGTGGTGGGTGTCTCGTGACCGCCGGCCGCGGCCTGCTGGTCGCCATCGAGGGGCCGGGCGGTGTGGGAAAGTCGACGGCCACCGCCCTCGTGACGCGGCTGCTGAAGAGCGAGGGCCTGCCCGCGCTGGCCACCAGGGAGCCGACCGACACCGACCTGGGCAACCTGGCACGGCACGGCACGGACGAGTACCAGGGCGAGGCCATGGCTTGCCTCATCGCGGCCGACCGCTTCATGCACGGGGAGGAGATCCGGCCCGCGCTGGAGCGGGGGGAGATCGTGGTCTGTGACCGGTACATCGCCAGTAGCCTCGCGCTCCAGTGCATGGACGGCGTCGACCAGGAGTTCGTGTGGCTGCTCAACGAGCGGGTCATCCAGCCGGACCTGACCGTGATGGTGAGCGGGCAGCCGGACGTGATCGAGGCGCGTCTCGCCGCGCGGGGGGCGCACTCCCGGTACGAACGCGCCGACGGCTCAAGCCACGTGGAATGCGCGTACTTCGCGGAGGCCGCTAAGTTCCTGCGGAAGAAGGGGCACCGCGTCTTGGGCGTGGACGCCTCACACGTGCCGGCCGAAGAGGTCGCCCGCTCGATCGTCGCCGCGATCGTCCGACTCCGGAAGGACCACCAGAACCATGACGCTGGACGTGCTGACGTTCAACTTGAACAATCCGTCCCGGGAGCGCGCGGAGAGGCAGCTCCGGTATCTGGCGCAGCGGCCGGAGTCGGTGCTGGTGCTGACGGAGACGGCGCGCAGCGCGGGGTGTGAGTTCTTGGCGGAGCAGTTCGAGGGGGCCGGGCACTCCGTGACCTTCCCCCGGCCCGCGTACGGGAGCCGGGAGCGGGGCGTGATGATCGTGTCCCGCCTCACCACGCACCCGCTACCGCTGTCCGTCGCCTACCTGCCGCACCGGGTGGCAGCGGTGACCGTCGAGACCAGCACAGGGCCGCTCAACGTGGTGGGGGTGTACGTGCCCTCGCGGGACACCAGCGAGGCCAAGGTGACCCGTAAGCGGTCGTTCCTGGAGGGCCTGGCCGCTGCCCTGCCCCCCGGGGCGACGGGGCGCTGGCTGGTGCTCGGGGACTTCAACATCCTGGAGCCGGATCACGTGCCCCGGTACCGCACGTTCCAGACGTGGGAGTACGAGTTCTACACCGGGCTCGCCGCGGCCGGGTACCGGGATGCCTTCCGCCTCCTGGCCCCGGAGGCCCTGGAGTACTCCTGGGTGGGGCGCACCGGGGACGGCTACCGCTACGACCACGCCCACGTCTCCGGCCCGCTCGCCGGCGACGTGGCGAGCTGCCGGTACGTGCACGAGCCGCGCACCGGCGAGGACCGGCTGACGGACCACTCCGCCCTGACGGTGGCCCTGGCCGTCAACGCCGTGGAGCCCCTGGACGTGAAGGACCCGGCCTGGGTGCACGACCTGGTGCCTGCTCTGTTCTGACCCCCAGTGAGGAGCTAGTGATGAACGCCTTCAAGGCGGACGGGGCCGAACCGCGTCCCGCGCAGTACGTGGCCCTCAGCATCAGCGCGTTCGGGGTCCGCGCCCAGGCCGACGGCCACACCGGGTGGGTCGCGTGGCGGCGCATCCGTCGCTCGCATCCGTCGCTCGCCTGGGCGGCAGCGGCGCACGTCGCGGTCCTGGGCGCCCTCGTCGGCGCCCTGTGCCTGGCCGTGTGGCTGCGGTAGCCCTGCCCCGCTGAAAACCCCTGTAGACGACGAGGAGACGAGCCATGGAAGCAACGTGGGACGGCGTGCAGAAGCTGCGCGGCTGGCTGGACGACGAGAACCAGGCCGCGGCCGGCGACGTGAAGCTGCTGCGCGTGCTCAAGATCGGGGAGGAGTTCGGGGAGGCCGCCGAGGCCATCACCGGGGCGCTCGGCGCCAATCCGCGGAAGGGCAACAGCCACACCTGGCAGGACGTTGAAAAAGAGTTGGCTGATGTGATCGTGACGAGCATGGTCGCCCTCGCCACGATCACCCCTGACGCGGAGAAGGTGCTGGAACACCGCGTGGCGCATCTGGTCCAGAGGGTGCTGGGCGACGCGGCCTCGTAGGTTCAGACGAAGCTGCGGGGCTCGTTCGTTCGTGCCCACAAAGATCACGAGCAAAACAAGTGATCAATTCAAAGGAATGTGGACCTTGTGCTACGCGCATCGTTTCAGACAAGATCCGAAGCGTTGTTGCAGAACTCGCCGCAGCCCGCAGGGGGTGCGGTGGGGCGTCCCCGTTCCATGCTCCGCAAGCTGACGGGGTGCGAGGTAGGCCCGGCGGTTCACCGCCGGGCCTACCACTGTGTCGGGCCTCCGCAGCTATTCCCGGCCGTGTTCCCGCCCGTGTTCCCACGGGAACACGGGCGTCCGAGTAAGCCGGAAGATGCGGCCGGGTGACGGAAGATTCGGCCGGATGCACGAATCATCCGTGCAGGTCAGAGCAACGTCGCAGGTCAGAGGCGGTCTGAGGAACGCACTGTGCGGGGGCTCCGGCCGTTCCCTTTCCGTCCCACGACCACCTGCTGGAACGGCTCGTGTGCCGGCCGTCATTCAGTCGGGCGGTTGGATCATCGCCAGGCCCCTGTGATCGAATGTCCCTCATTGCCCGGCTGGTGGCGGCCGCCACCAGCCGGGCACCGCAATGACAAGGGGACAGCATGAGCGGGGGATTCAATGTCGACGGCAGCGCACTGCGCACCTACGCGAAAAACGGCGTGGAAGCCGCGGCAGGCCGGGTCGACGCCATCCGGGCCCGTACACATCAACTGGCACTGACACAGCAGACCTTCGGGAAACTGCCTCAATCGGACGAGCTGAAGGCCGATTACGACACTCAGCGCAAGGAGTCCCGCGACGACCTCGAGGACGCCGTCGACACCCTGTACGCCATAGTCGACGCGCTCAGAGAGAGCGCGGACGCGTACCACACCACTGAGAAGAAGATCAGCGGTGACCTGGGCGGGGGTGCTTGATGGGCGCCGGGCAGGCGGCGGGTGATGCCCTGAGCCGCATCAATTTCGCGCTCGACTGGAGCAACCCGCTCGCCGGTGTTCTGGACGAGATCATCCGCGGCATCATGAAGCAGTTCAACCTGGACGAGCTGCTCGAGCAGGTCAGCGGGGACAACGAGCTCCTCGCCGAGACCGCCGTCCAGTGGCGCAAGGCCGCCAACGATCTGCGCGGCGTGGTCGAGGACCTCGTTGCCGAACGCCGCACGCTGGCCACCCAGTGGGAGGGCGAGGCGTTCGAGAGCTTCCACAAGATGATGTCCGAGTTCGAGGAAGCCCTCACGGGCGAGGCCGCGGACATGGACACCATGGCCGAGCTCCTCGAAATGGCGGCCCAGGAGTGTGCGGCCGCCGAGCAGTTGATGCTCGACCTCATCGTGGAGATCGTGGAGGTCGCGATCGCGGCAGCCGCGACCACGGCGATCCTCTCCCTGCTCACGGCGGGCGCCGCCGCCGCCATCGGCCCGCTCGTAGCGGCCGCGGGCATCGCCCACCGGGCAGCGAAGGCCGTGAGGATCACCGCGAAACTGGCGGACGCCCTGGCGGACATCGCCAAGCGCATGCAACTGCTGCGCAAAGCGGCGAAGTTGAGGAGTGCGCTGCGTAAGGGCCCCAAGCACTTCAAGGGCGGCCTGATGCGTTTCGTCCGCGGCAATGACCAGGGTGTGCGCGACCCCTACGATCTGGCCATGTACGCGGGCTACAGGGTTGTCAAGAAGGGAGTGAAGGGCGTCGTCAAGGACGTGATCGGCGCCGACCCGGCCGGCGCGGTCCAGGGAAGGCTTCTGGAGGACGGGCCGGGGGTGGCGGAGGAGCGCTACGAGTACCATCAGCGGCCCGCTCCACAGCGCTTTGACGAGCGTACGGACGTGACTCCTTCGGGTGCGGCCAGGACAGTGAGGGACGATTTCGGGTGAGCACTGCGAACCGGAACCCGGAGGCCGCCGAGCGGGCGAGGGCGTTGGTACCGGCGGGCGAGGTGCTGCGGGGTGAGCACGGGATCTCGCTGGCCGGCCGCGCGCCGCGGCCCGGTCATTTCCGCCGCCCGCGTGCTCTGCGGTCCGAGCGCCGCACGCTCGGGAGCTGGTTGCTGCTCCCGGTGAACGCGGCCGCGAGACTCATCGCCATCACCTGGAACCCGTTCGAGGCGTTCTTCGAAGCGGTCTTCTGGCGTGAGGCGAAGAAGCCCGGCAAGCCGTTCCACGGCGGCTGGAACAGCATGGCCGGCCACCTGGCCCGCGCCGTACTGCCTCGGACCAAGAACAGCACGGCCGTGCTGATGCAGGTCACCGACCGACGCCTCCAGCTCGCCTACGTGTCCCGCGCGCGCTCCTTCACGGGCGGGCCCGGTCCGGCCGAGGTGGGGTGGTCCACGGATCTTCGCAACGTGACCTGGATCCGCGACCGGAGCGACGTGGCGGGTGGCAACCACGAGATCGGCTTCGTCGACGGTTCATGGTGCTCGGTCCACTTCGGTGGCCACGGCTGGAGCCGCATGGCGTCGGCCTTCCCGCTCCGGCTGAGTCACCTCGAACCGGTTCCGGGCCCGGGCCGGGCCGTCAGGTGAGAGGCCGCCGTAGGTGAGCCGCCCAGGAAGGCCCGGCAGGACGACTGCCGGGCCTTCCGTCCTCGCGCCGCGGCCCCGTGTCAGCCGGACGCGCACGACGCGGCGACACCCGGTCCCGAACGCGATCGGTGCGCCAGGGGTGGTGGGGATGCCGGGAATCGGGTAGATACGGTCGAGTAAACCAGCCGGTAATGCGACCGGCCGGGCCACGACTCGCGGCGAGGTGAGCTCCTCATGTCCGCACAACCGACCCAGCAGCCCAAGGTCTCCGAGCGCGAAGCACGGCAGGTCGCCGAGGCGGCGCGCGAGCAGGACTGGCGCAAGCCCAGTTTCGCCAAGGAACTCTTCCTCGGCCGCCTGCGCATGGACCTCATCCACCCGCACCCCCTGCCTCCGCCCCAGGACGCGGCGCGCGGCGAGGCGTTCCTCGCCAAGCTCCGGGACTTCTGCGAGACGAGGATCGACGGCGCGCGGATCGAGCGCGAGGCGAAGATCCCCGACGAGGTGATCAACGGGCTCAAGGAGCTCGGCGCGCTCGGCATGAAGATCGACATCAAGTACGGCGGCCTCGGCCTTACCCAGGTGTACTACAACAAGGCCCTGGCGCTCGTCGGCTCGGCGAGCCCCGCCATCGGCGCGCTCCTGTCGGCGCATCAGTCGATCGGCGTACCGCAGCCGCTCAAGATCTTCGGCACCCAGGAACAGCGGGACGCCTTCCTGCCGCGCCTGGCCCGCACGGACATCTCCGCCTTCCTCCTCACCGAGCCGGACGTGGGCTCCGACCCGGCCCGGCTCGCGACCACGGCGGTGCCGGACGGCGACGCGTACGTCCTGGACGGCGTGAAGCTCTGGACGACGAACGGGGTGGTCGCCGACCTGCTGGTCGTCATGGCGCGCGTGCCGAAGTCCGAAGGGCACCGGGGCGGCATCACCGCCTTCGTGGTCGAGGCGGACGCGCCGGGCATCACCGTCGAGAACCGCAACGCGTTCATGGGCCTGCGCGGCCTGGAGAACGGGGTCACCCGGTTCCACCAGGTACGCGTCCCCGCCGCGAACCGCATCGGCCCCGAGGGCGCCGGCCTCAAGATCGCCCTCACCACCCTCAACACCGGCCGCCTCTCCCTGCCCGCGATGTGCGTGGGCGCGGGCAAGTGGTGCCTGAAGATCGCCCGCGAGTGGTCGTCGGTGCGCGAGCAGTGGGGCAAGCCGGTCGCCCACCACGAGGCGGTGGGCGCGAAGATCTCCTTCATCGCCGCGACCACCTTCGCCCTCGAAGCGGTACTGGACCTCTCCTCGCAGATGGCCGACGAGGACCGCAACGACATCCGCATCGAGGCCGCCCTCGCCAAGCTCTACGGCAGCGAGATGGCCTGCCTGATGGCCGACGAACTCGTCCAGATCCGCGGCGGCCGCGGCTTCGAGACGGCGGACTCACTGGCCGCGCGGGGCGAACGGGCCGTTCCCGCCGAGCAGATCCTGCGCGACCTGCGCATCAACCGGATCTTCGAGGGCTCGACCGAGATCATGCACCTGCTCATCGCGCGCGAGGCGGTCGACGCCCACCTGAAGGTCGCGGGCGACATCATCGACCCCGACAAGCCGCTCTCGGCGAAGGCGAAGGCGGGCGCCAACGCGGCGGGCTTCTACGCCAAGTGGCTCCCCAAGCTCGTCACCGGACCGGGGCAGCTGCCGCGCTCGTACGCCGAGTTCCACCCGGCCGGACACCCCGACCTCTCGGTGCACCTGCGCTACGCGGAACGCACGGCGCGCAAGCTCGCCCGCTCCACCTTCTACGCGATGTCGCGCTGGCAGGGCCGCATGGAGACGAAACAGGGCTTCCTCGGCCGGATCGTCGACATCGGCGCGGAGCTCTTCGCGGTGAGCGCGGCGTGCGTACGCGCCGAACTCCTGCGCACGACCACGGATCACGGACGCGAGGCGTACCAACTGGCCGACGCCTTCTGCCGCCAGTCCCGCATCCGGACGGAGGAACTCTTCAACCGCCTGTGGACCAACACCGACGACCTCGACCGCAAGGTCGTCAAGGGCGTCCTGTCCGGTACGTACACCTGGCTGGAGGAGGGCATCGTCGACCCGAGCGGCGAGGGCCCCTGGATCGCGGAGGCCGCCCCCGGCCCCTCCGAACGGCAGAACGTCCACCGCCCGATCCGCTGACGCACGGAGCGCGCCCGGCGCCCGGTGCCGGGCGCGCTCCACACCGCGTGTCCCCCCTAAGTGTCCAAAGGGCGGAACGGACCGGGGTGCGCGGGTGCGCGCGCGGCAGGATGGGGTTTCGTGACCGTCGTAGACATTCCCGGCTCCAAGTCCGTGACCGCCCGCGCCCTCTTCCTCGCCGCCGCGGCCGCCGGAACCACCACCCTGCTGCGCCCCCTGCGCTCGGACGACACCGAGGGCTTCGCCGAGGGGCTCGGCCGCCTCGGGTACCGCCTGGAGCGCGAGGCCGGGGCCTGGCGCGTCGAGGGGCGCCCGCAGGGCCCGGCCGCAAGCGAGGCCGACGTCCACTGCCGCGACGGCGCCACCACCGCCCGCTTCCTGCCCACGCTCGCCGCGGCCGGCGCGTCCGGTACGTACCGCTTCGACGCCTCACCGCAGATGCGCCGCCGCCCGCTCGCCCCGCTCACCGACGCCCTGCGCTCACTCGGCGTCGACCTGAGCCACGAGGAGGCCGAGGGCCACCACCCGCTGCGCATCGCCGCGGCCGGCGTCAAGGGCGGCGACGTCACCCTCGACGCGGGCGAGTCGTCGCAGTACCTGACCGCGCTCCTGATGCTCGGCCCGCTCACCGCCGAGGGCCTGCGCATCACCGTCACCGACCTCGTCTCGGCGCCGTACGTCGAGATCACCCTCGCGATGATGCGCGCCTTCGGGGCCGAAGTGACGCGCGAGGGAAGCACGTTCACCGTCCCGCCCGGCGGTTACCGGGCGACGACGTACGCCGTCGAGCCCGACGCCTCCACCGCGAGCTACTTCTTCGCGGCGGCGGCGATCTCGCCCGGCCGCGAGGTCACGGTCGCCGGGCTCGGCGCCGGCGCGCTCCAGGGCGACCTGCGGTTCGTCGACGTACTGGAGCGGATGGGCGCGCGGGTGCGGGTCACCGCCGACAGCACGACCGTCCGGGGCACCGGCACCCTGCGCGGCCTCACGGTCAACATGCGCGACATCTCCGACACCATGCCGACGCTGGCGGCCGTCGCGCCGTACGCCGCCGGACCGGTCCGCATCGAGGACGTCGCCAACACGCGCGTCAAGGAGTGCGACCGGCTGGAGGGGTGCGCGCAGAACCTGCGCCGGATGGGCATCACGGTCGCCACCGGCCCGGACTGGATCGAGATCCGGCCGGGCACGCCCCGCCCCGCCGAGATCGCCACCCACGGCGACCACCGCATGGCGATGTCCTTCGCCGTCACCTCACTGCGCACCGCCCCCGGCGTCACCTTCGACGACCCCGGCTGTGTACGGAAGACCTTCCCGGCCTTCCACGAGGCGTTCGCGGCACTTCAGCGCGCCTGGTGAACCACGGTGGTCCGCGGCCCGCTTCGGGGGCCGCGGACCAGGCGTCACACGCCCGTGCTCCCGTCGATCGCCTCGCGGAGGAGGTCGGCGTGGCCGTTGTGGCGGGCGTACTCGTGGATCATGTGCAGCATCACCACCCGCAGCGACACGTCCTGGCCCGTCCTCGCCCACACGCCCGTCACGTCCAGCGACTCGGCCTCGCGCTCGACGCGCCGCGCGTGCTCGACCTCCGCAGCGACAGCGTCGACGGCGGCACCGCCTGCTTGCGCAGGTCCTCGTCGCTCAGCCCCTCGCACTTCATGGCGAGCGTCGCGCGGTGGAAGTCCAGCAGGGAGCGCAGCGTCTCGCGTTCACCGGCGACGACGAACGGGTCGGGGCGCTCCGTGCTCAAGGCATGCTCCTTCTCGTACGGGCCGACGGCCGGCGGGGGCGGTGCCTGTGGCGCGAGCCGCACCCATGCACCACAATCGTGCACTCACCCACGCGTCAACAGAACCAGGGGTCACGCATGTTCGGGGCGGCACGGCACAGCAGGCGCGGGCGCGGCACGGCCCTCGTGATGGGCGGCGTCCTGTTCGCCGGCGCGGCCGCGTGCGGCGGCGGTGACGGCGGGGACGGCGGCGGGGACGACAAGAAGCCCCACGGCGGGCCGAAGGCGCCCGCGAGCGCCGCCGGGCCCAGGGCTCTCACCGAGGCGCAGCTCACCGCCGCCGCCTTCACCGACGGCGAGACGGTCGGCAAGTACACCGCCTCCGAGTTCACCCTCGGCGCGCCGCACAGCGACGACTACACCGCCGACCCCGCCGTCTGCCAGCCCCTCGTCAGCCTCGCCGCCGACGTCACCGACCACGACATGAGGAGCGAGGTCAACCGCCGGGTCGACGTCGCGGGCGAGATGCTCGGCCTCAGCGTCGTCGTCCAGCTCCGCTCGTACGGCGGCGGCGACGCGGCCCGCGTCATGAAGGCCCTCGACAAGGCCGGCAGGAAGTGCGCCGACGGCTTCACCGAGGTGCGGTCCGTCGCCAAGGGCAAGTACCTGAAGGTCGAGCCCGTCCGGGCACCCGAGTTCGGGGCGGGCGCGGACGAGGTCAGGGCGTACCACTTCACGATTCTCGACGTGAAGGGCAAGCTCAGGCTGCACGACTACCTCACGGTCGTACGGTCCGGCTCGACCACGCTCTCCTTCCGCGCGGACCTCCTCGGCACCAAGGACATCGGCGGCGTGCCCGAGTCGGTCACCGACGCCCAGTGGGAGAAGTTCCGCTCGGTCGTCGCACCCGGGTGATCCGCGAGCCGGGACGTTTCCGCGACCGCCCCGACCGGCACGACGGCACCGCGGCGAGAGGGACTCGCTGTCCACCCAGTGAGCAGTTGCGGCAACAATGGGGGGCATGAGCGACAGCCCAGCCCCCCTCGCCGACCCGCACATCGCCTTCGACCCCTCCGAAGGCCGCCGGGACATCGTCGTCCTCGGCTCCACCGGGTCCATCGGAACCCAGGCCATCGACCTGGTACTCCGCCACCCCGACCGCTTCCGCGTCACCGCGCTCTCCGCGGCCGGCGGGCGGGTCGCCCTGCTCGCCGAGCAGGCGCGCAAGCTGCGGGTCCGTACCGTCGCGGTCGCCCGCGAGGACGCCGTGCCCGCCCTGCGCGAGGCGCTGGCGGCCCAGTACGGCACCGGGGAGCCCCTCCCCGAGATCCTGGCCGGGCCCGACGCCGCCACGCAGGTCGCCGCTTCCCCGTGCCACACCGTGCTCAACGGCATCACGGGCTCCATCGGGCTCGCCCCGACCCTCGCCGCCCTCGAAGCGGGCCGCACGCTCGCGCTCGCGAACAAGGAGTCGCTGATCGTCGGCGGCCCGCTCGTGAAGGCCCTCGCCAAGCCGGGACAGATCATCCCGGTCGACTCCGAGCACGCCGCGCTCTTCCAGGCCCTCGCCGGTGGCACCCGCTCCGACGTGCGCAAGCTCGTCGTCACCGCCTCCGGCGGCCCTTTCCGGGGCCGTACGAAGGCCGAGCTGGCCGGTGTCACCCGACAGGACGCACTCGCGCACCCCACCTGGGCGATGGGCCCGGTGATCACCGTGAACTCGGCCACCCTGGTCAACAAGGGTCTGGAAGTCATCGAGGCGCACCTCCTCTACGACATCCCCTTCGACCGTATCGAGGTCGTCGTCCACCCCCAGTCGTACGTTCACTCGATGGTGGAGTTCACCGACGGCTCGACGCTCGCCCAGGCGACGCCGCCCGACATGCGCGGCCCGATCGCCATCGGCATCGGCTGGCCGGAGCGCGTCCCGGACGCCGCCCCGGCCTTCGACTGGTCGAAGGCGTCGACGTGGGAGTTCTTCCCGCTCGACAACGACGCGTTCCCCTCCGTGGGACTCGCCCGTCACGTCGGTACGCTCGCGGGCACGGCCCCGGCGGTGTTCAATGCCGCGAACGAGGAGTGCGTCGACGCGTTTCTCGCGGGACGGCTGCCGTTCACCGGAATCGTGGATACGGTCGCGGAAGTAGTGGCCGAGCACGGCACCCCTCGTTCGGGAACCTCGCTCACGGTCGCGGACGTCCTGGAAGCCGAGACCTGGGCACGAGCCCGGGCCCGTGAAATCGCAGCACAGGCAACAGCGGAGGCTCGCGCATGACGACGATCCTGTTGACGGTCCTCGGGATAGTCATCTTCTTCGCCGGGCTGCTGATCTCCATCGCCTGGCACGAACTCGGTCACCTCTCGACCGCCAAGCTGTTCGGCGTCCGCGTGCCGCAGTACATGGTCGGCTTCGGCCCGACCCTCTGGTCGCGGCACAAGGGCGAGACGGAGTACGGCGTCAAGGCGATCCCGCTCGGCGGCTACATCCGCATGATCGGGATGTTCCCGCCCGGACCGGACGGGAAGATCGAGGCCAGGTCCACGTCCCCGTGGCGCGGCATGATCGAGGACGCCCGTTCGGCGGCGTACGAGGAGCTCCGGCCGGGCGACGAGACCCGCCTGTTCTACACGCGCAAGCCGTGGAAGCGCGTGATCGTGATGTTCGCCGGCCCCTTCATGAACCTGATCCTGGCCGTGGCGATCTTCCTCGGCGTCTTCATGACGATCGGCCTGAACCAGCAGACGACCACCGTCGACACCGTCGTCCCCTGTGTCGTCGCGCAGAGCGAGAACCGCGACTGCCGCAAGGGCGACCCGGCGTCGCCCGCCAAGGCGGCGGGGCTGGAGAAGGGCGACAAAATCGTCGCCTTCAACGGCCGGCCGGTCGAGGACTGGACCGCCCTCTCGGACCGCATCCGCGACACCGTCGGCCCGGCCACGATCACCGTCGAGCGCGACGGCGCCGAGAAGGTCCTCAAGGCGAACCTGATCGCCAACAAGGTGGCCAAGAAGGACGCCCAGGGCCAGCCCATCGCCGACCAGTACGTCACGGCGGGCTATCTGGGCTTCGGCCCCGGCTCGGCCGTCACCCCGCTGTCCTTCACCGACTCGCTGGACCGCATGGGCGTCATGATCGAGTCCGGTGTGGACTCGCTCATCGACCTGCCGTCCAAGGTCCCGGACCTGTGGAACGCGACGTTCAACGGCGAGGAGCGCAAGGCGGACTCCCCGATGGGCGTGGTCGGCGCGGCGCGCGTGGGCGGCGAGATCCTCGGGCTCGGACTGCCGATGGAGAACACCGTCGGGATGATGCTGTTCCTGATCGCCGGCTTCAACCTCTCCCTCTTCCTCTTCAACATGCTGCCGCTCCTGCCGCTCGACGGCGGGCACATCGCGGGTGCCTTGTGGGAGTCGCTGCGGCGCAATGTGGCGAAGGTCTTCAGGCGGCCCGACCCGGGCCCCTTCGACGTGGCCAAGCTGATGCCTGTGGCGTACGTGGTCGCCGGGATCTTCATCTGCTTCACCGCGCTCGTACTGGTGGCCGATGTGGTCAATCCGGTACGAATCTCCTGACCGGACGTAGTGACGTGGTGTGCTCCGGGCTTTCGCGGTGACGTAACCTCGGAGTCCGGAGCCCGCCGATCTCGGGACCTTGATCCACACTTGGGGTTGCACAGCAGATGACTGCAATTTCTCTCGGAATGCCGTCCGTTCCGACGAAGCTCGCCGACCGGAGGGTCAGCCGCAAGATCCAGGTCGGATCGGTGGCGGTCGGCGGGGACGCGCCTGTCTCGGTGCAGTCGATGACGACCACGAGGACGTCCGACGTCGGCGCGACGCTCCAGCAGATCGCGGAGCTGACGGCCTCGGGCTGTCAGATCGTCCGGGTGGCCTGTCCGACCCAGGACGACGCGGACGCGCTGGCGACGATCGCGCGCAAGTCGCAGATCCCGGTGATCGCGGACATCCACTTCCAGCCGAAGTACGTCTTCGCGGCGATCGACGCCGGCTGCGCGGCGGTGCGGGTCAACCCGGGCAACATCAAGCAGTTCGACGACAAGGTGAAGGAGATCGCCAAGGCGGCCTCCGACGCGGGCACCCCGATCCGGATCGGCGTCAACGCCGGATCGCTCGACGCGCGCCTGCTGAAGAAGTACGGGAAGGCGACGCCGGAGGCGCTCGTCGAGTCCGCGCTGTGGGAGGCGTCGCTCTTCGAGGAGCACGGGTTCGGCGACATCAAGATCTCGGTCAAGCACAACGACCCGGTCGTGATGGTCAACGCCTACCGGCAGCTCGCGGCCCAGTCCGACTACCCGCTGCACCTCGGCGTGACGGAGGCGGGTCCGGCGTTCCAGGGCACGATCAAGTCCGCGGTGGCGTTCGGCGCGCTGCTGAGCGAGGGCATCGGCGACACCATCCGGGTCTCGCTGTCCGCGCCGCCCGTCGAGGAGGTCAAGGTCGGCCTGCAGATCCTGGAGGCGCTCAACCTCAAGCAGCGCCGCCTGGAGATCGTCTCCTGCCCGTCCTGCGGCCGCGCCCAGGTCGACGTCTACAAGCTCGCCGACCAGGTCGCCGCCGGGCTCGACGGCCTGGAGGTGCCGCTGCGCGTCGCCGTCATGGGCTGCGTCGTCAACGGCCCCGGCGAGGCCCGTGAGGCGGACCTCGGTGTCGCGTCCGGCAACGGCAAGGGGCAGATCTTCGTCAAGGGCGAGGTCATCAAGACCGTCCCCGAATCGAAGATCGTCGAGACGCTCATCGAAGAGGCCATGAAGATCGCCGAGCAGATGGAGCAGGACGGCGTCATGTCCGGAGAGCCCGAGGTCTCCGTCAGCGGCTGACCGCCCCCGACGACCCGCACCAAACGAAGCGCCACAGAAACGGAGCCCTGCCCCCCGGCAGGGCTCCGTTTCCGTAGGGCGGCGGCTGCCGGGAGCGCCCGGTAGAGTGCGGAGATCAGAAGACCGTACGGTGAGGCCCCTCACGTGTTGACTCAGACCACTACCCGGGTCCTCGACCCCGGCGAACTCGGCGCGGCGCTCGCGATCCTCGAGAGCGAGCCCGTCGCCAACGCCTTCGTGACCTCGCGCGTCCAGGCGGCGGGACTCGACCCGTGGCGCCTCGGCGGCGAGATGTGGGGCTGGTACGCGGACGGCCGCCTGCGTTCCCTGTGCTACTCCGGTGCCAACCTCGTTCCGATCTGCGCCACCCCCGAAGCCGTACGCGCCTTCGCCGACCGTGCCCGCAGGGCCGGCCGCCGCTGCTCCTCGATCGTCGGCCCCGCCGAGACCACGCGGCAGCTGTGGCGGCTGCTCGAACCCAGCTGGGGCCCGGCCCGCGACGTACGCCCGCACCAGCCGCTCATGGTCACCGAGCAGCCCTCGCCCGACGTCCGGCCCGACCCGCGCGTGCTGCGCATCAGCAAGGCCGAGATGGAGGTGATCATGCCGGCGTGTGTGTCGATGTTCACCGAGGAGGTCGGCGTGTCACCGCTCGCCGGCGACGGCGGCCTGCTCTACCAGGCGCGCGTCGCCGAACTCGTGGCGGCCGGGCGGTCGTTCGCCCGTATCGACGACGGCAAGGTCGTCTTCAAGGCCGAGATCGGCGCCGCCACCTCGCAGGCGTGCCAGATCCAGGGCGTCTGGGTGGCCCCCGAGTTCCGGGGCCAGGGCCTGTCCGAGACCGGCATGGCGGCCGTCCTGCGCTACGCGCTGGCCGACATCGCGCCCGTCGTCAGCCTGTACGTGAACGACTTCAACACGGCGGCCCGCGCGGCCTACCGGCGGGTCGGCTTCCGCGAGGTCGGCGCGTTCATGAGCGTGTTGTTCTGACCTCGCCGCGAAGTAGGGTGCGCTTCATGGCACCTCTTCCCGGGGGAGAACCCCGGCCCCCCGCCGTTGTGATCGCACCGGTCGATCTCGCCGCGCGCGTGGACGAGGCGCTCGCCGTGCAGGCCCTCGCCTTCGGCCTCACCGACGACGAGATCGGGGTACGCCGGCACATCGTGCTGCGGCACCTGCTGAACCCCGGCGCGCGGGCCCTCGGCGCCACGACGCCCGACGGCCGGCTCGTCGGCTTCGTCTACGGGATGCCCAACAGCCGTACGCACTGGTGGTCCACGGTCGTCGAGCCGTACCTGCGCCGGGCCGGCAACGACGGGTGGCTCGACAACTCCTTCGTGATCACCGAACTGCACGTCGCCCCCGCCCACCAGGCACGCGGCATCGGCCGCGAGCTCATCACCACCCTGACCGACGCCGCGCAGGAGCCCCGCTCGATCCTCTCCGCGATCGACACCGAGAGCCCGGCCCGCGGCCTCTACCGGGAGCTGGGGTACCTCGACCTCGCCTGCCAGGTGCACTTCCCGAGCGCTCCCAGACCGTACGCCGTCATGGGCGCGCCCCTCCCGCTGCGCCGTCACGCCCCGTAACGGATTTCCCGTGTCTGTGCCGCCCGGCTAACCTCCTAGCCATCACACTTTTCTTCGCAGGAGTTCACCATGGCCCAGGTCCAGCGCATGTCCCGTCTGATGGTCAAGACACTGCGTGACGACCCGGCGGACGCCGAGACGCTCAGCCACAAGCTGCTGGTGCGCGCCGGGTACGTCCGCCGGAACGCGGCGGGGATCTGGACCTGGCTCCCGCTGGGCAAGAAGGTCCTCGAGAACATCACCCGCGTCGTGCGCGAGGAGATGGACGAGATCGGCGCCCAGGAGGTGCTGCTCCCCGCGCTCCTGCCCAAGGACGCGTACGAGGCGAGCGGCCGCTGGGAGGAGTACGGCGACCTGCTGTTCCGCCTCAAGGACCGCAAGGGCGCCGACTACCTGCTCGGACCGACGCACGAAGAGATCTTCACGCAGACGGTCAAGGACCAGTGCACGTCCTACAAGGACCTGCCGGTGATGCTCTACCAGATCCAGACGAAGTACCGCGACGAGGCGCGTCCGCGCTCCGGCGTGCTGCGTGGCCGTGAGTTCCAGATGAAGGACTCGTACTCCTTCGACACGACCGACGAGGGCCTGGCAGAGTCCTACGCGCTGCACCGCGCCGCGTACCAGAAGATCTTCGCGCGCCTGGGCCTCGACTTCCGCATCGTCTCCGCCGTGTCCGGCGCGATGGGCGGCTCGGCGTCCGAGGAGTTCCTGGCCCCGGCCGCGGCCGGCGAGGACACCTTCGTGGACTGCCCGGCGTGCGACTACGCCGCCAACACGGAGGCCGTCACCTTCAGCGCCGAGGCCGTCGCCGCCGCGTACGACGGCTCGGAGCACGGCCCGGTCGTCGAGCTGGACACCCCCGACACCCCGACGATCGAGACCCTCGCGCAGCACCTGGGCGTACCGGCTTCGGCGACGCTCAAGAACCTGCTGGTGAAGGTCGACGGCGAGATCGTCGCCGTCGGCGTCCCCGGCGACCGCGAGGTCGACCTGGGCAAGCTCGGCGAGCACCTGGCGCCCGCCGTGGTCGAGCTGGTCACGGCCGAGGACTTCGTGGGCCGCCCCGACCTGGTACGCGGTTACGTCGGCCCGCAGGGTCTGGAGAAGGTCCGCTACGTCGCCGACCCGCGCGTCGCCGCCGGCACGGCCTGGATCACCGGCGCCAACAAGCCCGGCAAGCACGCCAAGAACGTCGTGGCGGGCCGCGACTTCGAGGTCGACGACTACCTGGACGTCGTGGTCGTCGAAGAGGGCGACCCCTGCCCCAAGTGCGGCACCGGCCTCAAGCTGGACCGCGCGATCGAGATCGGCCACATCTTCCAGCTCGGCCGCAAGTACGCCGACACCTTCCAGCTCGACGTGCTCGGCCAGCAGGGCAAGCCGGTCCGCGTGACCATGGGCTCGTACGGCATCGGCGTCTCGCGCGCCGTGGCCGCGCTCGCCGAGCAGTCCGCCGACGACAAGGGCCTGTGCTGGCCCGCCGAGATCGCCCCGGCCGACGTGCACGTCGTCGCGGCGGGCAAGGCGCTCCAGACCGAGCTGGCCGTCGAGGTCGCGGACAAGCTGGGCGCGGCCGGTCTGCGGGTGCTGGTGGACGAGCGTCCGGGCGTCTCGCCGGGCGTGAAGTTCACGGACGCCGAGCTCATCGGCGTACCGAAGATCCTGGTGGCGGGCCGCCGCAGCGCCGAGGGCGTCGTGGAGCTCAAGGACCGCCGCACCGGCGAGCGCGAGGAGCTGACGGTCGACGAGGCGATCGCCCGCCTGACGGCCTGACGGCCGCCGGCACACACCACGAGGGCCCCGCGCGATCCGCGCGGGGCCCTCGTGGCGTATGCGGTGCCGGCGTCGGGCACCCGGTGGCCCGGCTACAGCCAGCCGGCGAACTCCAGGAGGAGCTCCGCGTCCTGGTGGCGGCCGGCCGCTCGCGCCCGTACGCCCGACTCCACCGCGCGGAACAGCGTCCAGCCGTGCAGCCTGGCCCGGTCGACGTCCAGGGAGTCGGCGAGCTTGTTCACCCGGCGGCGGGCGGCGGACGCGCCCGCCGCCGTCGCGACGAGATCCTCGACGCGGTCGCGCACCAGCCGGGCCAGGTCGTACGCCCGCTCGCCGACCAGCGGCTCGGGGCCGACGGCCAGCCACGGCGCCCGGTCGCCGGCGAGTACCTTGCCCTGCCGGAAGTTGCCGTGCAGCAGCAGGAGTTCGTCCGCGGACGCGGTGAGCTCGTCGCGGGCCGCGAGGGCCGCCTCGACCAGCGGGGCCTGCGCCGGGTCGGCCGCGCGCATCGCCACCGCCTGGCGGGCCGTGCGCTCGGCGACCGTCTCGAAGGGGTGCTCCGGGGGCGGCTCGATCCACAGCCGCCGTACGATCCCGGCCGCCTCCAGAAGCGCCTTGGCCTCCGGCAGGGAACGCAGGGAGACCTCCGAGTGCAGGCGTTCCAGGAGGAGTTCACCGCTCGCCGCGTCCCCGTCGAGCAGCTGGACCGCCCCCCAGCCGGCCCAGTGCGCGAGCGCCGCGCGCTCCGCGGCGGGCCCGGCCGCCTCCGGGGCGATCTTGAGCGCGGCGGGCGCGCCGTCCTGCTGCCGCACGAGGACGACCAGGCTGCTCCTGCCACCGGGGTTCTGCACCCGCTCGACGGCCAGCTTCCCCCGGCTCACGGCCTCTTCGGTCAGCCCCGGCAACTGCCCGAGCCAGTCGGCGGCCACCTCCGGGTACGCCTCGCCGAGCGCTCGTACGAGACGCTGCGGCGGTTCGAAAAGCATGCGTGCGGTGTCCCCTCAAAGGCCGGTTCTCTGGCCGGTCGTGTGCCCGGTCGCAGGGCCGGGCCGAAACTCACTGCTTGCGGCTCACGGCCGGCGTGGTCAGCTCGGCGAGCCCAGGAAAGGCTACGCCGCGCCCCCGCCAGCGCACCGCCCGCACCGCTGCCTCCCGCAGCGCCCCCGCCGCCTCGCGCCGCAAGGGGCCGCCGGCGGCGCGTACGACGTCGGAGTAGACCCCGGCCACCCGGTCCTCCAGCTCGGCGGCGAGCCGTACGGCGGCCGCCGCGTCCGGCACCGGGAACGGCAGAGCGTACGCGGCGGCCGCGGCCACCGGGGTGGCGCCCAGGTCGCGCACGGTCCGCTCCAGGGCGTCACGCCGCGCACGGTGGGCGTCGTACGCCTCCCGCGCCTCGTCCCGGCGCTCGTCGGCGACCCGGCCGCCGACGACCCCGTACCCGTACACGGCGGCGTGCTCGGCGGCCAGCGCGGCCTGCACGGCCTCCACCGGCCGCGCGGTCCTCGGCGTGGCGCTCACCCGTCGCTCCCTTCGGTCAGCAGATACACATGGGCGGCGCCGGCCGCGGCGACCGACGCCAGCAGCCGCGCCAGCTCCGGCGGCGCGTCGAGCAGCGCCGCGGTGTGCGCGTCGGCGCCGCGCCGCTCCTCGGCGGCCAGCGCCTTGAGCGCGTCCCGGCGCTCCGCGGCGACGGCCGGGGCGGCCGGGGGCGCGGCGGCGCGGAGGGCGGCGCCTTCGCCCCGCAACGCGTCCGCCTGCCGGGCCACCGCGTCGCGCAGCGGCTCCAGCCGGCCGGCGGCGGAGGGATGGGCGGCGATCACGGCGTCGTAGTGCGCCAGGAGGGCGACCCTGGCCCGCGCGGAGCGCTTCCGCAGCCCCGCCTCGGCCCGCACGGCGGCGGCCGCCGCGTCGGCGGCGGTGCCCTCCCGGCCGCGCGGAGCCGCGTCCCGCGCGCAGCCGCCGGCCAGCAGCGCGGCGGCCGCGGCCCCGGTCGCCGCGAGCGCACCCCTGCGTGTGGTTTCCGTGCGCCGCACTGTGTCTCCCTCGGGCCGCTGCGGTGATCACCGCAGGCGAGCGTACCCGCGGCTCCCCGGCAGGCGGACGGCAACACCCCTCGGGACCGGATACCCTTTGATCTGACACGCGACGATCCACACAACAGCACACGCGGCCGAGGAGTCACCCGGATGAGCACCACCCAGAGCGACAGGCTGCGCGCACTCCTGGAACCACTGGTCAGCGCGGAGGGTCTCGATCTGGAGGACATCGAGGTGTCCCGGGCCGGCAGGCGCCGCCAGCTGAGGATCGTCGTCGACTCCGACGAAGGCGTGGAACTCGACGCCTGCGCCGAGCTGAGCCGCTCCATCTCCGAGAAGCTCGACGAGACGGACGCGATGGGCGAGGGCGAGTACGTCCTCGAAGTCAGCTCCCCGGGCGCCGACCGCCCGCTGTCGGAGCACCGCCACTACGTCCGGGCCACCGGCCGCCTCGCCA
This sequence comes from Streptomyces chryseus, assembly GCF_014650755.1. Lineage (GTDB taxonomy): Bacteria > Actinomycetota > Actinomycetes > Streptomycetales > Streptomycetaceae > Streptomyces > Streptomyces chryseus. Next base: position 387,079 of record NZ_BMVO01000003.1, read on the forward strand.
AGCTGACGCTGAACGACGGCGACGAGCTGGTCGCGCGCATTCTCACCGTGGACGACGAGGGCCTGGACCTCGAGGTGCCGGGCGTGAAGGGCCGCAAGCCCACCGCCCGCCGCGTCGCCTTCGCGGACATCGCCAAGGCGCGGGTGGAGATCGAGTTCAACCGCAAGGACAAGAAGGAAGAGGAGGCGTAGCCATGGACATCGACGTAAAGCTCCTGAAGGGCTTGGCGAAAGAAAAGGAGATCTCCTTCGACCTGATGGTCGAGGCGATCGAATCGGCCCTCCTCATCGCGTACCACCGCACCGAGGGCAGCCACCGCCGCGCGCGCGTGGAACTCAGCCGCGAGACCGGCCATGTGACGGTCTGGGCGAAGGAGGACCCGGCCGACCTCGAAGAGGGCCAGGAGCCCAAGGAGTTCGACGACACCCCGTCCGACTTCGGGCGGATCGCGGCCAGTACCGCCAAGCAGGTCATCCTCCAGCGTCTGCGCGACGCCGAGGACGACCGGACCTTCGGCGAGTACGCGGGCCACGAGGGCGATGTCGTCACCGGCGTCGTCCAGCAGGGCAGGGACCCCAAGAACGTCCTGGTCGACATCGGCAAGCTGGAAGCCATCCTGCCGGTGCAGGAGCAGGTGCCCGGCGAGGAGTACACGCACGGCCTGCGTCTGCGGTCGTACGTCGTCCGGGTGGCCAAGGGCATGCGCGGTCCCTCCGTGACGCTTTCCCGCACCCACCCGAACCTGGTGAAGAAGCTCTTCGCCCTGGAGGTCCCGGAGATCGCCGACGGCTCGGTCGTCATCGAGGCCATCGCCCGCGAGGCCGGCCACCGCTCCAAGATCGCCGTGCGCTCGACCCGCTCGGGTCTGAATCCCAAGGGTGCCTGCATCGGCCCGATGGGCGGCCGCGTGCGCAATGTCATGGCGGAGCTGCACGGCGAGAAGATCGACATCGTGGACTGGTCGGACGACCCGGCCGAGATGGTCGCCAACGCCCTGTCGCCCGCGCGCGTCAGCAAGGTCGAGGTCGTGGACATGGCGGCCCGGTCCGCCCGGGTCACCGTTCCGGACTACCAGCTGTCGCTGGCCATCGGCAAGGAGGGCCAGAATGCCCGCCTCGCCGCGCGCCTGACCGGTTGGCGCATCGACATCCGTTCCGACACCGAGCAGCCCGACGGCGAGTCCTCCCACCAGGACTGAGGCCGGTTTTACGACAACAACCGTTCGATTTTTGCCCCCATGGGGTGAGGTCGCCGCGGGGAGGTAGACTTAATAGTGTCTGGCCGGACGCATGCCCGCGTGTGCCCTGAGCGAACCTGTGTGGGATGCCGGGAGCGAGCGGCCAAGCGCGAACTGCTGCGCATCGTGGAGATCGAGGGTGAATGTGTCCCCGATCCTCGCGGTACGCTGCCCGGCCGGGGTGCGTACATTCACCCCGCCCCTGCGTGTCTCGCCCTGGCGGTCCGCCGCCGGGCGTTTCCCCGGGCCTTTCGGGGCCGGGCACCGCTCGACACAACGGCACTGAGCCGGTTTGTCGAGCAGGCAACAGCAACACCGTAAGAAGAGAACGGCACGGATAACCGTGCGGTCAGGTACCTCGCGAGTTGGAAGTAGGTCGAGATTGCGATGAGCACTCGATGAGTACGCGATGAGTACGCCCATGAAGTAGCGACGGTCCGGCGGTAACCCGGACCTCAAAGGAGCGAAGTGGCAAAGGTCCGGGTTTACGAACTCGCCAAGGAGTTCGGTGTGGAGAGCAAGGTCGTCATGGCCAAGCTCCAAGAACTTGGCGAATTCGTCCGTTCGGCGTCCTCGACGATCGAGGCGCCGGTTGTACGCAAACTGACTGACGCACTGCAGGGTCCCGGCGGCAACGCCGGCAAGTCCGCAGCAAAGCCGGGCGCGCCGCGTAAGGCGACGCCCGCGAAGCCGTCTCCGGCGGCCCCCTCGTCCGCGCCCTCCCCGGCGCAGGCAGCACGTCCCGGCGCCCCCAAGCCCGGCGCACCGGCCCCCAAGCCGGCCGCGGCCGAGGCCCCGGCCGCCCCCCAGACGGGAACGGCGCCGTCCGGTGCCCCGCGTCCGGGTCCCAAGCCCGCGCCCCGGCCCGCCCCGGCGGCCCCGGTGCCCGCGGCTGAGTTCTCCGCGCCCGAGCCGGCCCAGCAGGCTCCGGCTGCCCCCGCGCAGCCCCAGCAGGCCCCGCGTCCCGCGGGCGCCACGCCGGGTCCGCGGCCCGCTCGCCCGGCCCCGGCCGGCCAGCGTGACGCCGGTCAGCGTGACGGCGGCCAGCGCGACGACCGCCGTGGTGGCGAGCGTCCCGCCCGCCCCGGTGGCCAGCAGGCCCCCCGTCCCGGCGGCGCCCGTCCCGCGGGTCCCCGTCCGGGCAACAACCCGTTCACCTCCGGTGGCTCCACCGGCATGGCGCGTCCGCAGACGCCCCGTCCGGGTGGCGCCCCGCGTCCCGGCGGTGCCGGCGCCCCCGGTGGTGCCCCGCGTCCGCAGGGTGCTCCCGGCGGCGCTCCGCGTCCGCAGGGCCAGGGTGGCGGCGCTCGTCCCACCCCCGGTGGCATGCCCCGTCCGCAGGGCGGCGCCCCGCGGCCGGGTGGTGCTCCGGGCGGTAACCGTCCGAACCCCGGCATGATGCCGCAGCGTCCTGCTGCCAGTCCCCGTCCCGGTGGCGGTCCTGGCGGCGGTGGCCGTGGCCCCGGCGGCCCCGGTGGCCGTCCGGCAGGCGGCGGCGGTCGTCCCGGTGGCGGCGGCTTCGCCGGCCGTCCGGCCGGTCCCGGCGGTGGCGGCGGCGGCTTCGCCGGCCGTCCCGGTGGTCCCGGTGGCGGTGGCGGCGCGGGCCGTCCCGGTGGCGGCGGCGGCTTCGGCGGTCGTCCCGGCTTCGGTGGCCGTCCCGGCGGCCCCGGTGCCCGTGGTGGCACGCAGGGTGCGTTCGGCCGTCCCGGCGGCCCGGCGCGTCGCGGTCGTAAGTCGAAGAGGCAGAGGCGCCAGGAGTACGAGGCCATGCAGGCCCCGTCCGTGGGCGGCGTGATGCTGCCTCGCGGCAACGGACAGACCGTCCGCCTGTCGCGCGGTGCCTCGCTCACCGACTTCGCCGAGAAGATCAACGCCAACCCGGCGTCGCTCGTCGGCGTGATGATGAACCTCGGCGAGATGGTCACTGCCACGCAGTCCGTCTCCGACGAGACGCTCAAGCTCCTCGCCGAAGAGATGAACTTCATCCTGGAGATCGTCAGCCCGGAGGAGGAGGACCGCGAGCTCCTCGAGTCGTTCTCCATCGAGTTCGGCGAGGACGAGGGCGGCGAGGACATGCTCGTCTCCCGTCCGCCGGTCGTGACCGTCATGGGTCACGTCGACCACGGTAAGACCCGCCTCCTCGACGCGATCCGCAAGACGAACGTCGTCGCGGGCGAGGCCGGTGGCATCACGCAGCACATCGGTGCGTACCAGGTCGCCACCGAGGTCAACGGTGAAGAGCGCGCCATCACCTTCATCGACACCCCCGGTCACGAGGCGTTCACCGCCATGCGTGCCCGTGGTGCGAAGTCCACCGACATCGCGATCCTCGTGGTCGCGGCGAACGACGGTGTGATGCCGCAGACGATCGAGGCGCTGAACCACGCCAAGGCGGCCGGTGTGCCGATCGTGGTCGCGGTCAACAAGATCGACGTCGAGGGTGCCGACCCGACCAAGGTGCGCGGTCAGCTCACCGAGTTCGGTCTGGTGGCCGAGGAGTACGGCGGCGACACGATGTTCGTCGACATCTCCGCGCGCCAGGGTCTCCACATCGAGCAGCTGCTCGAAGCCGTGATCCTCACCGCCGACGCGTCGCTCGACCTCCGGGCGAACGCCGAGATGGACGCGCAGGGCATCGCGATCGAGGCCCACCTCGACAAGGGCCGCGGCGCCGTCGCCACCGTGCTCGTCCAGCGCGGAACGCTCCGCGTCGGTGACACGATGGTCGCCGGTGACGCGTACGGCCGAGTCCGCGCCATGCTCGACGACAACGGCAACAACGTCGAGGAAGCGGGTCCGTCGACCCCCGTCCTGGTCCTGGGTCTCACCAACGTCCCCGGCGCCGGCGACAACTTCCTGGTCGTCGACGAGGACCGTACGGCCCGCCAGATCGCCGAGAAGCGTGCTGCGCGTGAGCGCAACGCCGCCTTCGCCAAGCGCACCCGCCGGGTGTCCCTCGAGGACCTCGACAAGGTGCTCAAGGCCGGTCTGGTCCAGGACCTCAACATCATCATCAAGGGCGACGCGTCCGGTTCGGTGGAGGCTCTCGAGTCCTCGCTGCTCCAGCTCGACGTCGGTGAAGAGGTGGAGATCCGGGTCCTGCACCGCGGTGTGGGTGCGGTCACCGAGTCCGACATCGACCTGGCGATGGGCTCCGACGCCATCGTCATCGGCTTCAACGTCCGAGCTGCCGGCCGCGCCGCGCAGATGGCGGACCGCGAGGGCGTCGACGTCCGGTACTACTCGGTCATCTACCAGGCGATCGAAGAGATCGAAGCGGCCCTCAAGGGCATGCTCAAGCCGGAGTACGAAGAGGTCGAGCTCGGCACGGCGGAGATCCGCGAGATCTTCCGCTCGTCCAAGCTGGGCAACATCGCCGGTGTTCTCGTCCGCTCCGGAGAGGTCAAGCGCAACACCAAGGCGCGCCTCATCCGCGACGGCAAGGTCATCGCCGAGGACCTCAACATCCAGGGTCTGCGCCGCTTCAAGGACGACGTCACCGAGATCCGCGAAGGCTTCGAGGGCGGTATCAACCTCGGAAACTTCAACGACATCAAGATCGACGACGTCATCGCGACGTACGAGATGCGCGAGAAGCCGCGCGGCTGAGCCGTGTAGCCACGCAGTGCAGTCGGGGCCGCTCGGCGGAGATTATTTCCGTCGAGCGGCCCCGGCCGTTGCGTGTACGGTGCTGGTGTCCCTGCCAAGCGGTTGGCGGGGCACGACCCCGAACCGGCGGGACATCCGGACACACATGTATGTGGGGACACTGTCCTTCGACCTGCTCCTCGGCGACGTACGGTCGCTGAAGGAGAAACGCTCCGTGGTACGCCCGATCGTCGCCGAACTCCATCGCAAGTTCGCGGTGAGCGTCGCGGAAGTCGGCGACCAGGATGTCCATCGCAGGGTCGAGATCGGCCTCGCGGTGGTATCAGGGGACACGGGGCACCTGACGGAAGTACTCGACCGGTGCGAGCGCATGGTCGCCGCCCGGCCCGAGGTGGAACTGCTGTCGGTACGACGGCGGCTCCACGGTGATGAAGACTGAAGTACTGAAGTACCTGAAGTTCAGCAGCAGCAGAAAGAGGAGACGGACCGGTGACCGACAAAGCGCGGGCCCGCAAGCTGGCCGATCGCATCCAGGTCGTGGTCGCGGAGACCCTGGACCGGCGAATCAAGGATCCGCGACTGGGGTTCGTGACCATCACGGACGCCCGGGTCACCGGTGACCTGCGGGAGGCCACGGTCTTCTACACGGTCTACGGCGACGACGAAGCGCGCGCCGCCTCGGCGGCAGCGCTGGAGAGCGCCAAGGGTGTCCTGCGCTCCGAGGTCGGGCGGCAGACCGGCGTACGCCACACGCCGTCGCTGGCCTTCGTCGCGGACGCGCTGCCGGACAACGCGCGCACGATCGAGGACCTCCTCGACAAGGCGCGCGCCAAGGACGCCGAGGTGCGCCAGGTGTCGACGGGCAAGACGTACGCCGGCGAGGCCGACCCGTACCGCAAGCCCGAGGACGAGGACGAAGCCGAAGCCGAGGACGAGGGCGAAACCGCGGAATGAAGCAGCGCACCACCACGACGCCGGACGGCCTTGTCATCGTCGACAAGCCGTCCGGCTTCACTTCGCACGACGTCGTGGCCAAGATGCGCGGGATCGCCAAGACCCGCCGTGTCGGGCACGCGGGCACCCTCGACCCCATGGCGACGGGCGTTCTCGTCCTCGGCGTGGAGAAGGCGACGAAGCTCCTCGGCCACCTCGCCCTGACCGAGAAGGAGTACCTCGGTACGATCCGGCTCGGCCAGACCACGGTCACCGACGACGCGGAGGGCGAGATCACCGCGTCCGCCGACGCCTCCGGGGTGACCAGGGAAGGCATCGACGCGGGTGTCGCCGAGCTGACCGGCGCCATCATGCAGGTGCCGTCCAAGGTCAGCGCCATCAAGATCGACGGCAAGCGGTCGTACTCGCGGGTGCGCGAGGGCGAGGACTTCGAGATCCCGGCCCGGCCGGTGACCGTCTCGTCCTTCCAGGTGTACGACGTGCGCGAGGCGGTGGCCGAGGACGGGACGCCCGTCGTCGACCTCGTCGTCTCGGTGGTCTGCTCCTCCGGTACGTACATCCGCGCCCTCGCGCGCGACCTCGGCGCGGGGCTCGGCGTCGGCGGTCACCTGACCGCCCTGCGGCGCACCCGGGTCGGCCCGTACGGGCTGGACGCCGCGAAGACGCTGGAGCAGCTCCAGGAGGAGCTCACGGTCATGCCGATCGCCGACGCGGCGGCCGCCGCGTTCGCGCGGTGGGATGTGGACGAGCGGCGCGCGGGCCTGGTGACCAACGGCGTACGGCTCGACATGCCGGCGTACGACACCAGCCCGGTCGCGGTCTTCGGGCCCGAGGGGCGGTTCCTGGCGCTCGTCGAGGAGAGCCGGGGCAAGGCGAAGAGCCTGGCCGTCTTCGGCTGAGGACGCGCCGGGCACCGTCCGGACCCACCGTGGAGCGGCCGGCCCTCGGGCCGCCCGCTCCACGATCCCCCTCGGTAGGGGTCTGTCCAACCTGCCCCGCCGATTCACCCCTTTGGGCGGGCGCTCGGAGTGAACGGCCGGTGCCCAGGGGGCGCTTTCGCGGTGCGTCCTTCTCCCGCTGATCACCGTCGGCCTAACGTCGGGTGCACGGGGCACGGCGGGAGGTTCGGCGATGGCGGTACGGGAGACGCCGCTGCCCGCGCCCGCGCCGGTCACGCTGGTGCGGATCTGCGACCTGGCCGGTCGCCCGCGCGGGACCGGGTTCGTCGCCGACGACCTGGGCACCGTCGTCACCAGCCACGAAGCCGTCGACGGCCTGAGCCGGGTCGTCCTGCACGCGCCCGGGGAGCGGACCTGCCTGGCCGAGGCCGAGGCGATCGTCCCGCTGCCGGAGACGGGTCTGGCGCTCGTACGGACCGAGGGGCTCGGCGTACCCCCGGTGCCCGTCGCGGTGCGGGAGGAGATCGAGACGGGCCTGTACGTGCGGCTGGCGGCCGGGGGCTGGCGCGAGGCGCGCGTCCTCAGGCAGGTACCGGTCACCTATACGGCGATCGACCGCTTCCACCTCATCGACGATGCCGTCGAGTTGGCGATGGGCACGGCAGGCAGCGACGCGCTGCGGCTCGGCGGCCCGGCGGCGGGCGGGCCGGTCCTGGACGCCGGGACGGGAGCGGTACTGGCCGTCCTCGGCACGGCCCTGTGCGCGGAGCGGCGGGCCGCGGGATTCGCCGTACCCCTGCGGACGGCGGCGGCGACCCGGCCGGACGGCCCCCTGGCGGAGCTGCTGCGGCGCAACGCCGCGACGGTGCCGGCGTACGGGCCCGACGTCAATCTCGCGGGAGCGGTACGGCTGACGGCCGCCGCGCCGAGCGGGCCGGCTCCGGCCGACGGGCCGGACCCGGTGGAACGCCCTTACCTGACACGGGAGTTCGCCGCCTTCTCGGCGTCCGCCGACGCCCTGGTGCTCGCCCTGGTCGGGGACCCGGGGACCGGTCGTACGACGGAACTCGCCGCGCTGGCCGCGCGGCGTGCCCGGGGCCCCGAGCCCGCTCCGACGCTCCGGCTGCGCGGCGCCGGCCTGCGGGCCGGGGACGCGTCGGTCGCGGACGCGGTGGGGCGGGCGCTGCGGGAGGCGGAGCGGGCCGTCGCCGCGTCGGGGGAGTGCGGCCCCGGCGCCGGAGCGGCCACGCCGGAGCGGGTGGCGCGGGCGGCCCACGCGGGAGGGCGGCCGCTGTTCGTACTGCTGGACGATCCGGAGGACATGCCGCCCGCGCTGCTGCACCGGCTGCCCGACTGGACGGCGGGGACCGCGGGTTGGCTGCGGGAGACCGGGGCGCGGCTGGTGGTGGCGTGCCGGGCCGAGTACTGGCAGACAGCCGGTGCGCTGTTCCCCGGGGGCGTGGCGCACCGGCCGGCGCGGCCGTTCCCGGGGCTGCCCGGGGCCGTACGGACCGGGAACCTGAGCGAGGCGCGGGCGGCCGCCGCGCGCGAGCGGTACGGCATCCCGGACGGGACGCTCGCGGACCCCGCCGACGCCCGGCACCCGCTGACGCTGCGGCTGCTCGCGCAGGTGCGGGAGGCGCTGGAGGGCGAGGCGCCGGGCCGGCCCTCGCGCGAGGACGTGTACGCGGCGTACCTGGACCTGGTGTGCCTGCGCGTCGCGGGACGGCTCGCGGCGGCGCGGCGGCCCGCTGTGCGGGGCACGGCGGTGCGGCGGCTCGCCGCGAAGGTCGCCGGGCAGGTGCACGAGGCGGCGCGACGGTGTCTCGGGCCGGGGGGCGGCGGACTGGACCGCGCGTCGTTCGAGGAGATCTTCCCGCCGCGCGCCGGCTGGGCGTCGGCGGTGCTGACGGAGGGCCTCCTGGTGCCGGCCGGGGACGGCTACCGGTTCGCCCAAGCGGCGCTCGCGGACTGGCTCCAGGGGCAGCACCTGGACATCGACGCGGTCCTGGGCACGGTGCTGGGCACGACCGCCGAGCCCGGCCCACCTCCGGCGGTTCATCCCTTCCTCCTGGAGCTGGAGCGCCACCGCGTCGGGCCGGTGGTCGAGTCCCTGCTGCTCCTGCACCGGGTGCACGGCCCGCCCGCCCTGGCGCGGAGGCTGATGGATCTGGTCCACGCGCTGGAAGAGGCGCCCGCAGCCCACCCCGCCGTCGCGGCCGGTGGCCCGCCCCGGGACTCCTCGGTGCCCGCCGTGCCGGCCCCTCGGGGGCCGTGGGGCGGGGGAGAAGCGGCTCCCGGGGTCCCGGACGCCACCGCCGGGGGCGCCCCCGCGGGAGCCGAAGACGGTGACGACGCACACGGCGGGGGCTCCTGGTGGGCGTGCCGGCTGCTGGCAGAGGTGCTGTCGCGGCTGGGCGACGCGACCGGGTGCCTGGGCGTGCTGCGCGTCCTGGCCGACGGCATCACCCGGTGGTCGGTCCGGGGCGACGCACCGCACTGGCTCGACCGGGCCGGGGAGCCGGGAACGCCGGGGGAGTTCGGGCCCGCGTTCTGGGAGCGGCTGCGCGTCCCGGAGGAGCAGCGCCTGGATCTGCTGCGGCGGCTGGTGCCCGCCGACGGGCCGCCGCGCCGGGCGAGCGGGACCGTACTGCCGCAGGGCCGGTACCTCGACGCCGTGGCACGTCGCCTGGAGGCCGCGCCACGGACCGTGCAGCCCCTTCTCTGCCAGTGGTTCGACGACGAACGGCGGCTGCCCGTCGACGCCGACGCCGACGTGCGCCCCACCGTCGCCGACACCGCCCAGGCGCTCCTCTACGCCCGCCGCGCGCTCGCCGTCGACGACCTGACCGAGGCCCTGGCCGACAGCGCGCACCCCCGCGCCGGCGAACTGCTCGCCGCGCTCGCCGAGGAGGAGCCGTCCGCGCTCTGCCGGGCCGTCGACCGCTGGTCGCACGACGACACGCGGCCGGGCCGCCCGGCCACCGCCGCCGCGTACGGGCTCGCCACCGCGCCGCACCTCACCACCCGCGCCGACCGCGAGCTGCTGCGCCACGCCGCGCTCGCGCTGCTCACCCGGCCCGGGGACACCTCCCTCCACGGACCCGCCCTGGGCCTGCTCGTACGCGACCCGGAGACGAGGTCGCGCTACCTGCCCCGGGCTCTGGCGGCGTTCGCGCGCGACGGCTCACAGCTGCCCGCCACCGCCCTCGCCGCCGCGCTCACCACCGACCCCGCACCCGTCCTCGCCGCCTTCCTGGCGCGCCTCGCGGACGGAGGCGAAGACGCGGCCGAGGTGCTGCGCGCACTCGCCGACGTCCGTGCGCCCGCGCTCGCCCCCCGCGCCGCCGAGCTCGTCCGCGCGTACGTCGTCCGGCACCCCGAGGGGGCCGCGCACGCCGCCGCGTACGTCGACCGGTGCCTGGAGCACGGCCCCGAGGCCCGCGCGGCCCTGCGGCCGCTGGTCACCGGTCTGCTGCGGGACCAGCCCCGCCAGGTACGGCGCGCCCTCGCCCCCGTGCTCGCCGCCCCCGGCACCCGCGCCTCGCGGGCGCTGCGGGGCGAACTGCTCGACGTACTCCTGGACTGCGAGCAGCGGTACGGGCGGGAGGTGCGGGACGGCGAGTGCGGGGCGCGGGACGTCGGCGTCCTGGAGGCGGTGCTGCTGGCCGCCGGAACCGGCGCGCGGCGCAGGGACGAGGCCCGCACCAGGGACCTCGTCCACCGCACCGGGATGCTCCTCGCCCGGACGCCGCAGGGGGCCGCCTGCTTCGACCGGCTGCTCGTCGGGCTCGCCCGCGAGGTCCCCGGTTTCGGCGCGCTCGTCGCCGGCTGGCTGGCCGCCGCACCGCACGAATGGGCGGCCGTGGTGGGGCCGGGCGCCCGCCGCGCGGTCGGGAGCCTGGCCTCCGCGATGCCGATGCGAGCCGCACCCCGTGGGCATGGCAGTCTTAGACCTGCGTAATCAGGTTCGAGTGCGGACGAGGAGAGCGGTCACAGTGCAGCGCTGGCGTGGCTTGGAGGACATCCCCCAGGACTGGGGACGCAGCGTCGTCACCATCGGCTCCTACGACGGCGTGCACCGCGGGCACCAGCTGATCATCGGGCGGGCGGTCGAGCGCGCCCGTGAGCTGGGCGTGCCGTCGGTCGTCGTCACGTTCGATCCGCACCCCAGCGAGGTCGTGCGCCCCGGCAGCCACCCCCCGCTGCTCGCCCCGCACCACCGCCGGGCCGAACTGATGGCGGAGCTGGGCGTGGACGCGCTGTTGATCCTGCCGTTCACCCAGGAGTTCTCGAAGCTCTCGCCGGCCGACTTCATCGTCAAGGTGCTGGTTGACAAGCTGCACGCACGGGCGGTCATCGAGGGCCCCAACTTCCGTTTCGGGCACCGGGCGGCCGGCAACGTGGCGTTCCTGTCCGAACTGGGGCAGACGTACGACTACGAGGTCGAGGTCGTCGACCTGTACGTGCGGGGCGAGGCGGGCGGCGGCGAGCCGTTCTCCTCCACGCTGACCCGGCGGCTCGTCGCCGAGGGCGACGTCGAGGGCGCGGCGGAGATCCTCGGCCGGCCGCACCGTGTCGAGGGCGTCGTGGTGCGCGGGGCGCAGCGCGGCCGTGAGCTCGGCTACCCGACGGCGAACGTCGAGACGCTGCCGCACACCGCGATCCCCGCCGACGGCGTGTACGCGGGCTGGCTGACCGTGGCGGACGAGCGGATGCCCGCCGCGATCTCGGTCGGCACGAACCCGCAGTTCGACGGCACGGAGCGGACGGTGGAGGCGTACGCCATCGACCGGGTCGGCCTCGACCTGTACGGGCTGCACGTCGCTGTCGACTTCCTCGCGTACGTGCGCGGGCAGGAGAAGTTCGACTCGATCGAGGCGCTGCTGGAAGCGATCGGGGCGGACGTGAAGCGGTCGAGCGAGCTGATCGAGGCGTACGAGGTCCGGGCGAGTGCCGAGGGGCCGGCGGCGCGGTAACCCCGAGCGCCGCGCTGACCCCGAGCCCCGCTGTACCGGCGAGCGCCGCGGGGATTGCCGTCCCCGCGCCCGTCCTACGGTTCGAGCGCGCCGGCGGTCTCCGTTCCGGCGACGCGGGCCGCCGCCCAGTGGCAGGCGACCTGCGCCTCGTCGCCGCCGGTCAGGACCGGCAGGAGCGTCGTACGGCAGTCGATGGCGACGCCCGCACGCTCGGCCTCACCGGACGCGAGCACCTGGCAGCGGGCGTGGAAGCGGCAGCCGTCCGGTACGCGGGACGGGTCCGGGGGCTCGCCCGTGAGGACGACCGGCGCCTCACCGGACTCCGGGAGCACGGACAACAGGGCGCGCGTGTAGGGGTGCTGAGGGTCCGTCAGTACCTGCTCCGCCGGGCCCGTCTCGACGATCCGGCCCAGGTACATCACCGCGACGCGGTCCGCGATGTTCCAGGCGAGACCGAGGTCATGGGTCACCACCAGGGCGGAGAGCCCGAGTTCGTCGCGCAGCGACAGGAGCAGGGCCAGGATCTCGCCCCGTACGGACGCGTCCAGTGAGGCCACCGGCTCGTCGGCGACGATCAGTTCGGGCTCCAGGACCAGCGCGCCGGCGATGACGACGCGCTGGCGCTGGCCGCCGGAGAGCTCGTGGGGGTAGCGCAGGAAGAACCGCTCGGGGGGACGGAGCCCGGCGCGGGACAGCGCCCCCGCGACCGCGTCGCGTTCGTCACCGGCGTAGCCGTGGATCCGCAGCCCCTCCGCCACCGCGTCGTACACGGTGTGGCGCGGATTGAGCGAGCCGCTCGGGTCCTGGAGCACGAGCTGGACGCGTTTGCGGTAAGCCTTGAGGGAGCGCGAGCCGTAGTCGAGGGGCGCGCCGGCGAAGGTGACGTGGCCCGAGGTGGGCGCCACCAGGCCGAGCAGGGAGCGGGCGAGCGTCGTCTTGCCGCAGCCGGACTCGCCGACGAGGGCGACGATCTCGCCGGGGCGGATGTCGAGGTCGACACCGTCGACGGCCCGCGCGGTCGCCGCGCCGCGCCGCCCGGGAAAGGCGACGTGCAGTCCGGCGGCGGAGAGGAGAGGGCTGACAGTGGTACGCATGTCTGGCTCCGGGGCGGTGGGTGGGGCGAGTACGAGCTGCGGTCTTGGGACATCAGGCTGCGGTCCGGGCGGGGCCGCTGCGCGGAGCCCTTCCCCTACCCGCCCGTTCCCGAACCGGGACGCTGCCCCGGGCCCGGCCTTTCGAGCGCCGGAGGGGAAGCGCCCGGCGGGCGGGCAGTGCGCTCCGGCCGGTGGCGCGCCGTGGGTGGGAGGCGGGCCTGGCCGGATGGGGGTCGCGCCCGGCTGGAGGGCTGCGGCGCGCCGAGCACGGCTGACGCACCCGTGCGGGCGGCCTGCCCCGCTGAGCGGGCATGCCCAGCCCGTCCGGCGTTCGAGGACACGCCAGGGCGTCCGGGGCCCGGGGCGTGCCCCGGTCCGGGAAGGGGCGGGGGAAAGCCCCGCGCAGCGCCACGGCCCCCGCCACGCCGGGTGTTCACGCCGGTGGGACCGGGGACGGGGACGGGACCGCCGCTCCCACCCGTACGCACGCCGCCCGGCGCCCCACCCCCGCCTCCCGCAACGCCTGGTCCTGCGTACCGCACTCCTCCAGGGCGACCGGGCAGCGCGGATGGAACGTGCAGCCGGGCGGAAGCGCCGACGGGTCCGGGGGGTCGCCCGGCAGGCCGCGCGGGGCCCGCCGCGACGCCGCGTCGCCGATGCGGGGGAACGCCGCCGACAGGGCCAGGCCGTACGGATGCCGCGCGTCTGTGAAGACCTCGTCCGCCGGGCCCTCCTCGACGACCCTCCCGGCGTACATCACCGCGAGCCGGTCGCACGTGTCGGCCAGCACCGACAGATCGTGGCTGATCATCAGCAGGCTGATGTCCTGGTCGGCGACCAACTGCTCGATCAGCCGCAGGATCTGCGCCTGGATCATCACGTCCAGCGCCGTCGTCGGCTCGTCCGCGACGATCAGCCGCGGATCGCACGCCAGCGCCATCGCGATCATCACGCGCTGCCGCTGTCCGCCCGACAGCTCGTGCGGATACGCGTCGGCCCGCCCCGCCGGCAACCCCACCTGCTCCAGCAGATCACCGGCCCGCCGCCGCGCGGCCGCCGCCGTCGCCCCGCTGTGCAGCAGCACCGGTTCCGCGATCTGCTCCCCGACGCGGTGCACGGCGTTCAGCGAGTGCATGGCGCCCTGGAAGACGATCGAGGCCCCAGCCCACCGTACGGCGCGCAGCCGCCCCCACTTCATGGTGAGCACGTCCTCGCCGTCGAGGAGGATCTCCCCGCTCAGCCTCGCCGACGCCGGCAGCAGCCGCAGCAGCGCCAGCGCCAGTGTCGACTTGCCGCAGCCGGACTCGCCCGCGATGCCCAGCTTCTGGCCGGCGGACAACGTCAGGTCCACCCCGCGCACGGCGCGCGTCCCGGCGCCGTACGTCACGTGCAGATCCCTGATCTCCAGCAACGGGCCCTGTGTGCTCATCGGGTCGACACCCCCAGCTTGGGATTCAGGACGGACTCCACCGCGCGCCCGCACAGCGTGAACGCCAGCGCGACGGCCGCGATGGCGATGCCGGGCGGCGCGAGGTACCACCAGTGCCCCGACGAGACCGCGCCCGCCTCCCGCGCGTCCTGGAGCATGCCGCCCCAGGAGACGACGTCCGGGTCGCCCAGACCGAGGAAGGCCAGCGTCGCCTCGGTCAGGATGGCGTTGGAGATGCCGAGCGTCGTCTGGGCGAGGACCAGCGGCATGACGTTCGGCAGGACGTGGCGGCTCATGATGTGCCCGTGGCCGCCGCCGAGCGCCGTCGCCCGTTCGATGTACGGACGGGACTCGACGGCCAGCGTCTGCGCCCGCACGAGACGGGCCGTCGTCGGCCAGCTCGTGACGCCGATCGCCAGGATCACCGTCCACACGCTGCGCGACATCACCGTGGCCAGCACGATCGCGAGCACCAGCGTCGGCATCACCAGGAACCAGTCCGTGATCCGCATCGTCACGGTCGAGAACCAGCCGCCGAAGTGTCCCGCGAGGATGCCCACGAGCGTACCGATGGCGACCGACAGCGCCGCCGCCATCAGCCCGACCGTCAGGGAGATCCGCGCGCCCCAGATCAGCAGGCCGAGCAGCGAGCGGCCGAACTGGTCGGTGCCGAGGGGGAACGCGCCGCTCGGCGACTCCAGCGCCGCCCCGGGCGCGTTCGTCACACTCTGTACGTCGCTGCCGACGAGCAGCGGCGCGGCCAGCGCCACCAGGGCGATCACGGCCAGGGCGCCGAGTCCGAAGAGGCCCGCCCGGTGTGTGCGGTACGCGCGCCAGAACCGGGCCACGGAACCGCGGCGGCGGGCCCAGGCCAGGGAGGAGGCGGTCTGAGCGGCAGTCGAAGGCACAGTCATCGGCCCACCCGGGGATCGAGCAGCGGATAGAGCAGGTCGGCGAGGAGGTTCATCAGGATCATCGCTCCGGCGAAGACCACGAACAGCCCCTGTACGAGCGGCAGGTCCGGCACGCTCAGCGCCTGGTAGAAGAGGCCGCCGAGCCCCGGCCAGGAGAAGACCGTCTCGACGAGGATCGAGCCGGCCGCCACATGGCCGAGGTTGATGAACACCATGGTGACGGTCGGCAGCAGGGCGTTAGGCACGGCGTGGTGACGGCGCACCAGGTCGTCGCGCAGCCCCTTCGCGCGCGCCGTCGTCAGGTAGTCGCTGCCCATCTCGTCCAGCAGTGAGGCCCGCATGACCAGCAGCGTCTGCGCGTACCCGACCGCGACCAGGGTGACGACCGGCAGCACCATGTGGTGCGCCACGTCGGCGACGTACCCGAAGCCGGTCTCGCCGCCCGTCTCCATGCCGCCGGTGGGGAACATGCCGGGGATCGGGCCGATGCCCACCGAGAAGGTGATGATCAGCAGCAGCCCCAGCCAGAACGACGGCACGGACCACAGGGTGAGGGCCACGCCGGTGTTGACCTTGTCGCCCAGCCGGCCGTGGCGCCACGCGGAGCGCGTGCCGAGCCACAGGCCGAGCACGGAGTAGATGACGACGGCGACGCCGGTCAGCAGCAGCGTCGCGGGCAGCTTCTCCGCGATCAGCTCGCCGACCGGCGCGTGGAACTGGTACGAGGTGCCGAGATCCCCGCTCAGCGCCTTGGCGCAGTACTCCGTGAACTGCTGCCACACCGGCAGGTCGAGGCCGAACTGGCGCCGCAGCGAGGCCAGTTGCTCGGCGGACACCTGGCGGCCGTGCGTCATGGTGCGCACCGGGTCGCCAGGAATGATCCGGAAGAGGAAGAAGCTGGTGACGAGTACGGCGAAGAGCGAGACGGCCGCGCCGCCGAGCTTCCCGGCGACGTACGTCAGATAGGCACGGGCGGAGCGGGCGCGGGGGCCGGACGGCCCGGTCTTCACCGGGACCGGGCCGTCGGCCGCGCCCTCCACGAGGGGGGTGGAGCTTGTAGTGCTCATGTACTACTCACGGTCTTCCGCGGTGGAGCGGCGGCGCGTGGCGACGAAGACCACGAGCCCGGCGGCGAGGACGACGGTCGTGACGATGCCGATCACGAGGCCGGTGGAGGAGCCGCTTCCGCCGGAGGTGTCGTCGACCTCGGCGGGCACGGCGGACCACCAGCTCCAGTAGCCGTCCTGACCCCAGAGGTTGCCGCCGGACTCGGGCATTGTCGTGATCGCCCTGATCTGGTCGGTACGGTACGCCTCGACCGCGTTCGGATACGCCATGACATTCATGTATCCGGTGTCGTAAAGCCGCGACTGCATCTGCTTGACCAGATCGGCCCGCTTGGCCTGGTCGTACTCCGCCGTCTGCTGCGCGTAGAGCTCGTCGAACTTCTTGTCGCAGATGAAGTTGTCCGTCGCGCCGGTGTCCTTGGGCGTGGACGGCAGCGCCGCGCACGTGTGAATGGAGAGGACGAAGTCGGGATCGGGGTTGACGGACCAGCCGTCGAAGGCCAGGTCGTACTCGCCGGCCAGCCAGGGGTCGGAGACGTTGTCCAGGCAGTCGACCTTCAGCCCGATGCCGAGCTCTCCCCACCACTCCTGCATGTACTTGCCGATGGCCTTGTCGTTCGGGTCCGTGGCGTGGCACAGGATGCGGAAGTCGAGCGGCCTGCCGTCCTTGCCGACGCGCTTGCCCGCCTTGTTCTTCTTGTAGCCCGCCTCGTCGAGGAGCGCGGCCGCCCTGGCCGGGTCGTACGCGATCCGCTGATCGGCGTCCGGCTTCCAGTGGTACGCCGAGAAGCGCGGCGGGATGTAGCCCTGCCCTTCGACCGCGTGGCCCTGGAACACCTTGTCGATGATCGTCTTGCGGTCGGTGGCGGCGAAGAGGGCCTGGCGCACCTTGGGGTTCAGCAGCGCGGGATGCCCGTCGCCGAACTTCTTGCCGTCCTTGGACCTGGCGCCCGGGTTGGTGGCGAGCGCGTAGAAGCGGCGGCCGGGGGCGTCGTTCACCTTGATGTTCTTGGCCTTGGCGAGGGACGCGGCCTGGGCGGGGGTGAGGTTGGACGCGAAGGACACCTCGCCCTTCTGCAGGGCGGCGACGGCCGCGTCACCGTCCTTGTAGTACTTGAGGACCAGTTCGTCGAACTTCGGGGCGCCGCGCCAGAACTTCTGGTTCGGCTTGAACTTCACGTACTGGTCGACCTTGTAGTCGGTGAGGATGAAGGGCCCGTTGCCGACGATCGGGAACTTCTTGTCGTTGTTGAACCTCGCGTAGTCGCCGACCTTCTCCCACTCGTGCCTGGGCAGTATCGGCACATCGAGGGCGGCCATGGTCGCCTGCGGCTTCTTCAGCTCGATGACCAGCTTCGTCGGGCTGGGGGCGGTGACCTTCTTGAAGTTGGCGACGAAGCTGCCGTTGGCGGTGGCCGCGCCCTCGTCGGTCATCATCGTGTTGAACGTCCAGGCGGCGTCCTCGGCGGTGGCCTGTTTGCCGTCGGACCACGTGGAGTTCTCGCGGATGGTGTACGTCCACGTCAGCTTGTCCGGGGACGGCTCCCACTTGGTGGCGAGGCCCGGGATCGCGTGGTTGTCCTTGGCGTCGTAGTTCGTCAGGTTCTCGTAGATCAGCCGGTGGACGGTGGTGGAGACCAGCCGCTGGGCCAGGAACGGGCTGAGGGAGTCGACACTCTGCGAGACCGCGACGGTCAGCGTCCGCTGCCCGTCCGCCCGCGCCTGCCGCGGTGCGGGATTCAGCGGGGTCGCGGCCGCGGCGGTCAGGGCCAGGGCGGTGGCGCCGACGGCGAGCAGGGTGAGGGCTCGGGGGGAGGGACGGGCAGTGCGCGGAACTGTGGTGGTGTCCATAGGACTTTGACCTCGCGTCATCACTCGCACGGAGAAGGCGTGTTGATCACTGATGTCCAGCTCGTGAGCGAAGGTCTACCAGCGCTGGTCCGGCCGAGTCAACGATGTCAAAAACCCCGTGTGTACTGCGGGAATACCCGGCCCGACGGCAACGAGAGCGTGTCGCGGGGGTCCTTGCCGCCCTCATTGGTCTACACCCCTGACGCCTGCCTGGTGAGGGTCTGGCGGAGACTCGGATCGTCCCGCGGCCCGGGCGGTGCGGTTTGGTAATTTGGGCAGCTTCTGCTTCTGCTTCTCGGGGGACCCCTTCATGAGCCAGCCCTGGCAGCCCCAGTACAACCCGGGCCACCAGCCACCCGTACCCCAGCAGCCGCCTGGGCCCCCGCAGGGGTTCGGGGCCCCGCCGCCGGCGGCGCCGGGACCGTTCCCGCCGCAGCCGGCCTATCCGCAGCAGGGGCCGTACGGGCCGCAGCGGAGGTCGGGCAACCCGGTGGGCGCGTTCTTCCTCGGGTTCCTCGCCTCGGTCGTCGTCTCGCTGGTGTACAGCGGCATCGTCTACGCCACGTACCAGGACCAGTCCGAGAACACCGTCTACGTCCTGTACGTGCTCCACGCGCTTGTCAACGGAGCCGCCGTCGGCGCGCTGGTCGGTCTGGTGGGCCACCGGCGGACCGGCGCCCACATCGGCGGCGCCGTCGTGGCCGTGCTCGGCGCCTTCTTCGGTTTCACGAACGCCGTGGTGTTCGTGACCATGGACGCCGGATGGTTCGCCTTCCGGAACATGATGCAGGCCGACGCCCTGATCCCGGCCAAGGCCTGGTGGGGCAACGGGGGCGACAGCTGGCCGATCAGCCTGCTCGGCCTCGTGGTCGCCGCTGCGGCGGCCTGGGGCCTCGCCCACCTGGTCGGCAGAACCCGCCGCTGACACCTTCGGCGCGCTTCCGACACGACTTCGCCCCGCCGGATCCCGTCCGGCGGGGCGAAGCGCTGTCACGACCCGGGCCCTCGGACGAGGTCAGGTCAGGTCACGTCAGGTCGAACTCACCGTCGCGCGCTCCGAGCACGAACGCCCGCCATTCGGCCTCGGTGTACCGCAGGACCGTCTCCGGATCCACGGACGACCTCATCGCGACGGCCCCCTCGGGCAGGTACGCGATCTCCACCCGCTCCTCGTGCTCGCTCGTGCCGGGCGCGCTGTGCCACTCGACGCCGGAGATGTCGAGGGCGTACAGCTCTTCCTTCTCCTGTGCGCTCCCCATGGTGAAACTCCCTTTCGGCATCGGGCAGGACGTCGTTCGGGCATCTTAGGCCGACACAACGGGCCTTGCGCACAAGCATCTTGTAGTAACTCACCCGTACGAGGGACGGCCCCCCGGTGCTACTGGGTCCAGCCGGGGCCGGGCTGTTGCGGGTTCTGCGGCGGGGCCGGTGGCTGCTGCTGCCAGCCCTGCCCCTGCGGAGGCTGCTGCTGTCCGGGCTGCTGCCAGCCCTGCCCGGGCGGGGGCGCGGCGCCGGGATGCTGCTGGGGCGCGTAACCCTGCGGGGGCTGCTGCTGCGGGATCTGGTGAGGCTGGGGGCCCTGCTGCTGCGGGGCGAAGCCCTGGCCCTGCTGGGTGCGGGCGATGTCCTCGGCCACGAGGGCCGAGAGGTGGAAGTACGCTTCGCGGGTCTTGGGCCGCATCATGTTCAGGTCGACCTCGGCGCCGGCCGCCAGGTGCTCGTCGAAGGGCACCACGACGACGCCGCGGCAGCGGGTCTCGAAGTGCGCGACGATGTCGTCCACCTTGATCATCTTGCCCGTCTCGCGGACCCCGGAGATCACGGTGAGCGAGCGCTGCACGAGGTCGGCGAAGCCGTTCGCGGAGAGCCAGTCCAGCGTCGTCGAGGCGCTGCTGGCGCCGTCGACGGACGGCGTCGAGATGATGATCAGCTGGTCGGCGAGGTCCAGCACCCCCCGCATCGCGCTGTAGAGCAGGCCGGTGCCCGAGTCGGTGAGGATGATCGGGTACTGCCGGCCCAGGACCTCGAGCGCGCTGCGGTAGTCCTGGTCGTTGAAGGTGGTGGAGACCGCCGGGTCCACGTCGTTGGCGATGATCTCAAGACCGGACGGCGCCTGCGAGGTGAAGCGGCGGATGTCCATGTAGCTGTTCAGCTGCGGAATCGCCTGCACCAGGTCGCGGATGGTGGCGCCGGTCTCGCGCCGTACGCGCCGGCCGAGGGTGCCGGCGTCCGGGTTCGCGTCGATCGCGAGGATCTTGTCCTGACGCTCGGATGCGAGCGTGGCACCGAGCGACATGGTCGTCGTGGTCTTGCCGACGCCGCCCTTGAGGCTGATCACCGCGATCCGGTAGCAGGACATCACCGGCGTACGGATCAGCGCCAGCTTGCGCTGCCGCTCCTCCTCTTCCTTCTTCGCGCCGAGCTTGAAGCGGGACGGGCCGGAGTTGTTCTTACGGGCCTTGGGCTGGTTGCGCAGCAGCCGGTCAGAGGAGAGCTCGACGGCGGCGTTGTAGCCGAGCGGGGTGCCGGGCGCGGCCTGCTGCTGCGGGGCGCCGGCCTGCGGTCCCGCCGGGGCGGTCCAGCCCTGGGAGCCGTACGCGGCGGGGGACTGCTGCTGGGGCGCCTGCTGCTGCGGGTGCTGCTGGTACTGGGGCTGCTGGGCCGGCGGCTGCTGTTGCTGCGGGGGTACGGGCTGCCCCGCCTGCGGGTAGCCGTAACCCGCCTGCTGCGGCGGGTAGGTGTAGCCGGGCTGCGGCTGCTGCGGAGGCTGCGCGTGGACGGGCTGCGGCTGCGCGGCCTGCGGGTGCGGCTGCTGCGGGTGCGGCTGCTGTACGGGCTGAGGCTGCGGCTGGGGGGCTTGCGGCGCCTGCGGGTGGGGCTGCTGCGGGTAGCCGGGCGCGGGCTGTCCGCCCTGCGCGGGGTACCCGGGGTGCTGCTGCGGGACGGGCTGCTGCTGGGGCAGCGGCTGGGCCGCGCCGAACGTGCCCTGCGGCGGGGCCTGGTGCTGCGGCTGGGGCTGCTGGGGGAAGGGCTGCGGGTAGCCGTACCCGGCTGCCGCGGCGGCCTGCTGGTCCGGGTGTCCCGCCTGCTGCGGCACGCCCTGGGCCGGCTGCTGGGGGTAGCCGTATCCCGCCGCGTGCGCGGCCGCTGCCGCCTGCTGGTCCGTCTGCTGCGGGGCGCCCTGGACCGGCTGCGCGGCGGGCTGGTAGCCCTGCGGCAGCGGAGGCAGCTCCTGGGCGCCCTGCGGCTGAACCTGCGCCGCCGGCTGGGGCTGGGCGGGTGCCGACGCCGGCGCTGCGGCGGGCTCGTCCGCGGTCTCGCCGTTGTCGCCTTCACCGTCGGCGTCCACCGGGGCGGCGGCTGCCTCGCCGTCGTGCTGGGCCTCGGACTCGCCCGTCGCGGCCTCGCCGCCCGGCTCCTCCGCGACTTCCTCGTCGTCGTCCGGGCTGCCGAAGAGCGCTGCGGCCTCGGCATCGGCGGCGGCGTAGTTGGGCTCGGGGATCTGCTGGGCGGGTTCCGCCTGCTGCTCCTGCTCGGGTACGCCCGCCTCGGGGGCCGCGGCCTGGGGCGCGTCGTCCTGCGCGGCCTCGCCGACCGGACGCAGTACGGGGAAACCGGGAGCGGGAACGGCCGCCGGGGCCGGGGCCTGGGGAGCCGGCGCCTGCTGCTGCGGGTAGCCGTAACCACCGGAGGCGTCCTGGCCGGACTCCGGGGCGCCGGGCGCCGGCTGCTGGGGCGTCGGCTGCTGCTGCGGGGCCACGGGGGCGGGCTGCTGCGGGGCGGCCGGAGTGGGCTGCTGGTGCGCGGGCTGCTGGGGGTATCCGTACCCGCCCGGGGCGGCCTGCTGCGGGTACCCGTAACCACCGGCCTGCTGGGGCGCGCCGGGCCCCGGCTGCTGCGGGAAGCCGTAGCCGCCCGCGCCGTACGGGTCCGGCTGCGGCGCGCCCTGCGCGAACGGCTGCGCCGGGGCGGGGGCCTGCGGGGCGGGCGGTCCCGGCTGGGCGGGGCCGCCCTGACCGAGCGGCGGCCCGGTCGGCGGCGGCGCGGACGCGGGTCCGGCGCTGCCCTGGCCACCCTGCGCGGAGCCACCCCGCGTGCTCTGGTCGTACCAGGCAGGAGGCTCGTAGACGATTTCGAACTCGCCGGTGAGATCCAGCTCGCGGTCGTCCCCGTCCGAGGACTGGCCGCCGCCGTCGTACTCGGACCGATCCCTGTTCACTGCGTTGCCTCCTGGTCAGCCACTGCTGCTGAATGCGTCGTCGCGGTCGTGCGGATGGGTGGCGCGTCCTACGCGGCTGCGACGTTCACCGCATCACCAGAAGACTAATCTTTCGCCCCACGGTACGGAAAAGCGCCCTTGCGTGCGGACCCGCTCCGTTGTTCCCCCGGCGCCCCGCCCGTTCCACGCCCGTCCACGACGCCCGGCGCGTGCCCTCAGTCCAGGCGGCGGGCCATGCCGAGCAGACCCGTCTCCGCGTCCGTGGGCTCGGTCATGACGTACTTGCGATGCTTGCGCGTGCACCACAGGGCGACGTTGTCGGACAGTGTCGGCAGCATCTCGAGGTGCTCCGCGGGGATGCCGAGCGTCTCCCGTACGACCTCGGTCTCCTGGGGCGAAATGCGCTGGATCCCGACCAACTGCGCCTGCGCCAGCCAGCGCGGGGCGTGCTCCCCGACGAACGGCAGCACCGTCACCACCGCCTGCCACGGCAGCGACGTCACCCGGCCGCGCGGCGGACGCACACCGCAGTCGCGGATCAGCACCACCGGGCTGGACACCGAGGGCCCCTGGGCGGGCACCCGGCCCACCGGATAGACGGTCATGCACTGCTGGCCGCCGCCCGCCGCCTGCGCGAGCTGCTGCCAGGCCTGCGGACGACCGGTCTCGACGGCCACGCGGGCCCCCGTCGCGGCCGAGCGCAGCGCCAGTACCTGGGCGATCCACAGACCGCCCACCACGACCACGTCGAAGGGGGTGGGCCGGGCCAGGCCGAGCACCGCCGGCTGCGACTGCGTGTCGGTGCCGATGACGACGCCGTCGTCGCCGATCGGCATGCTGATCGCCGCGATCTCCTCGGCGGTGACGACATGGCGGTTGCGGCGCGGGCCGCGCAGCCCGAACCCGGGGCTGAAGATGCGCCGTTGCTGCTGGGGCGTCTGTGGCCGGACGATCGGGATGAGACCGGTGTCGGTCGGCGAGGCGACGTGCGCGGGGGTGCGGGCGGGTTCCTGGCCGCGCTGCCCCTGGCTCATGGTCGGTGCGGGGTAGGACATCAGGAGGTACCTCCGAGCGGCAGGGTGGCGAGTGCTCCGGGGACCTGTTCCCGGTCGAGGCGCACGAGGCCGACCTTGGACGCGCTCGCGGCACGCTCCAAGTCCCGGCGGACCTGGTCCAGTTCGTTCTCGCCCCGGCCGGTGATGCGCACGTGTCCGGTGACGGAGATCCCGCGGTTGCCCGCCTTGCTCAAGGTCATGCTGAACGTCGTCGCGAGGACGGGCAGCGAGGTGAACTGCGTGATGAGGCGCGGCAGTGCGACACCACTGTCGCCCAACTGCGGCCAGCGGGAGATCCAGTACGTGGAGTGCCACCGGTCGTCGACCCGCCAGCTGCGCACCGACTCGACCGTACGCCGCTGGGCCGGCCGCCCGTCCTGGCCGCGCTGGGCGTTGGCCCGGGGGTTGAGGCAGCTCGACGTCGCGAGCGCCTGTACGAGTTCGTTCTCGTCCAGGATGGTCGCCCGGAAGCCGGCTCCGGCCAGTCGGCTCGCCAGCTGGTCCGCGACGCGCAGCAGCGCGCGCTGGGCGCCGGGGACGCCGTCGCCGCGCGCCTCCACCGCCTCGGGGCACAGTTCCGGGTCGAGCTTGAGGGCGACCCAGGTGAGCCGCAGCGCGGGAGAACCGGCCTGGGCCTGGAGAGGCCCGTACGACCGGGCGGCGACGGACTGCTGGGGCAGGTGCGGCGCGGGGGCCGGCTGGGTGTGTTGCACGACCTGCGCGGAGGCGAGCCTGATGCCGTCGACCTCCAGGGCGTCCTGGACGAGCTGGAGCGGCAGTTGGCGGCCGGCGAACCCGGGCCGCAGCGGCTCGTCGCCCGGCTGCACGAAGAGCACGGCGGTCAGGAAGGACCCGTCGCCGATCATGCCGATCGAACGGTCGTCACGGGAGACGAAGGTGTACGTCCGCAGGGCCGGGTCGCACTCCACCGTCGGGGCCAGCAGCGGGTCCGTACCGGGCGGGACGGGCAGCTGGGCCTCGCGGCGGCGGCGCTTGAGGGCGCGCGTCGTCTCGTACCACTCGGGCAGCGGACGGTGGTGCCGGCGCAGGATCGCCAGGAGCAGCAGCAGCGCGGCCACGGCGCCCGCCGGGGCCAGCAGCCAGCGCTCGGAGGTGACCCAGGCGGCCAGCATCACGGCGGCCGCGAGTTCGACCAGGATGAGCTGCTGCAGCCGCAGCGGTCCCAGGCCGCCGGGGTGGGGCAGCGTGCGCGGCGCCGCCAGGGTGCCGGTGGCCGCCGGGGCCGGGGCGGCTCTGCGGCCACGGCCCGGTTGCTGCTGTGCGCGGCGTCCGCGCCGAGTGCTCGTAGCGCTGCTCATCCCCCGGGAGATCCCTTTCGCGAAGTGGTGGCCCTCGTCGGTGCGGATCCGTCTCGCGGAACGCGGCGACGGGGCCAGGGGCCACAATTGCCCACGTCAGTCGTGCGAGTGGTCACGGTACCCGTTGATGAACACGGGGCGACACAGGTGCCGGGCTACGAACATGGCACAGGGCTGTGAAGATGCGGCGGGGACCGCGCACCTGGTGGATCACGGTCGTGCGGCGCAGTGCATAGTAGGTGGCCTGTTCGGCTCAAGTAGCCTTCACGCACGACCAAACGGGAGAGCCAGGACCATGGCAACGCGTCGGGATGAGCTCGCCGCCTATACGTTCGCTCGCAAGCGCACCGTCGCAGCGTTCCTGGCACCTTCGCCCGGTGGCTCCGACGAGGGCGCGCCGCGTCCCATCCGTACGGTGATGCCCAGCTTGGCGGTGGGTGTCGTCCTGGTGATCGGCTTCATCGCCTGGGGTGTCATCAAGCCGTCGGCGCCCAAGGGCTGGGACACCCCCTACGAGCACATCATCGTCGACAGCGACTCCACCACGCGCTACGTGGTCGTCAAGGACAAGGCGGCGAACGGCAAGCAGGTCCCGACGCTGCACCCCGTCCTGAACTACGCCTCCGCCAAGCTCCTCCTGGACAAGGGCAAGGGCAGCGTCATCGAGGTGCCGGGCAAGGAGATCGACAAGAGCGGCATCCCGCACGGCGCGACGCTCGGCATCCCGTACGCCCCCGACCGGCTGCCCACCAAGGAGGACGCCGAGCAGGCGAAGACCTGGGCGGTCTGCGAGCAGCCGGCCCCGGGGTCGAACACCGCCATCGACCGCGCGGTCTTCGTCCTCGACGAGGAGGACGCCAAGTCGGTCGGCGGCACGGGGAAGGTCGACGCGCGCGAGGCGCTGTACGTCGTCGACACCAGGACCAGGGCGGAGTACCTCGTCGACGGCAAGGGCAACGCCTTCGTCCTGGGCGGCTCGGCGGGTCTCAACGACACGGAGATGCAGCAGCTGCGCGCCTCCGTCGTGGGGTCGACGGCCAAGCCGCAGCCGGTGAGCACGGAGTGGGTGAGGACTCTCAACCCCGGCGGCGAGATCTCCTTCCCCACGGTGGAGGGCATCGGGGAGCGCACCACGCTCCAGCAGCTTCCCGCCGAGGCCACGACGGTCGGCCGGGTGCTCAAGGCGGAGGAAGCGCAGGGGCACCAGTACTACGTCGTGCTCAAGGACCGGATCGCGTTGATCTCGCCGTTCGTCGCCGCCCTTCTCATGGACTCGCCGTCCGCCTCGAAGGCGTACGGGGACGAACAGGTCGCCGCCATCAAGGCCGAGACCTCGGCCATCATCGGCGCCAACGGCGGCATCAGCGAAGCCTTCTACGACGACAAGGGCTGGCCGCACGATGTCCCGCGGCAGGCCAACCCGGCGGCGACGGCGACCGAGGCGGCCCGTACCACCTCGTGCAGCGTCTTCAGCGGAAGCATCGGAGCGGACGCGAAGCCGAAGCTCGCCGCCTGGGCGGGCGCCGCGTACCCCAAGAAGGTCATCGCCGACTCGCTGAACGCGTACGTCTCCTCGGGCTCCGGTCTGCTCTTCCAGGAGGTCGCGGGTGCGGCGGAGGGCGGTGGCGCGACGTATCTGCTGACCGACACGGGGCTGCGCTATTCGCTGCCGTCGAGCAACGACAGCGCGGCCGACAAGACCGGCACCGGCACCGGCGCCTCGTCCTCGTCGGAGGACGGGGCGAGCGAGACGGACAAGGCGCGCACGCGTCTGGGATACGAGAAGGTCAGTCCCACCGCCGTGCCCCAGCCGTACGCCGAGTTCATTCCGAAGGGGCCGATGCTGGACACCGGCAGCGCCAAGCAGCCGCAGAGTCAGTGACCCCAACGGGCATAATCAGGGCGGCACTTGGTGTTGTCGATCACAGGGCCGTCGCGCGTGTGTGTGAACTCTGTAACTGATAACCGCCACATGTGGATGTGTGACGGACGGGCGATAGAGTGTTTGCAGCGCTCACTGATATGACGCTTATCCGGGGAGTGGTACAGGCTTCCCGGACCATCAACGACATGGGGGAAGGTTCACCATGGCCGGGCAGTTTCGGGTAACAGAAGATGAGCTGACCAGGCTCTCGGGCCAGATCGCCACCGTGAATGGTCAGATCCAGGGCGAGATCCGCCGTCTCGACGGCGTGATCAGCCAGATCGCGGGGGGCTGGCAGGGCCAGGCGGCCAAGTCGTACCACGAGCTCCAGAACCGGTGGAACGAGGATGCCAAGAGGATGAGCGACATCCTCAACGACATCAAGGAAGCCGTGGACTCCACGCGGAGCAACTACACCGCGTCGGAAGAGCAGCAGAACGCTGAAGTCAGCAAGATCATGTCCGACTTCGGCTGAGCAACTCTCCCCGACCCGCCACGACTTCTTCCTGAAAGGGAGCGACGATGTCGATTCTCGTCAATTACGCCACCATCACCAACGCGTCCACGGACGTCAAGAACACCGCCGGCCGTATCAAGCAGCAGCTCGACGACGTCGAGGCGGCTGTCCGTCGTGTCGCCTCCACCTGGGAGGGTGAGGCGCAGGAGGGTTACCAGCGCAAGCAGCGCGACTGGGACAAGACGGCGGCCAACCTGCACGCGACGCTGATGAAGATCGCCGCGGCGCTGCAGAACTCGGCGGAGAACTACCAGGCCACCGAGAAGAGCAACGCCAACACCTGGGGCTGATCCGCTCCGAGGCAAGACGAGTTGGGGCGGCCCGGCCGACGCCACGGCGTCCGCTGGGCCGACCCACTTCTGCGACAAGACCAGAGCTCCGGCCTTCCGGACCGGAGCGAGAAAGCCTGGGGAGCCTGAACATGGGGGTCCTGACACCCCGTCCGCGTAGGCGCACGAGTGGAACCCGCGCACTGCAGCGGGCCTGTGGCGTGCTCGCGATCGCGGGGGTGTGTCTCACGACCGCCCCACCGGCAGCGGCCACGGCCCCTCCGGCCCCCACCCGTCTCGCGGACGCCGACAAGCCGTCCTTCGGACTGACCTCCAGCTCCGAGTGCACGTTCGGCGGCAAGACCATAAGGTCCACGCCGTGGTCGCTCCAGCGCGTACTCCTGCGCCAACTGCGGGAGCAGGCCACGGGCGAGGGCGTCACGGTCGCCGTGATCGACACCGGCGTCGACGACTCCAACCCGCAGCTGCGCGGCGCGATGGCCCCGGGCGGCAAGGACTACGTCGGCAAGTCGAAGGACGGCACCGACGACATCGAGGGCCACGGCACCCGGGTCGCGGGCATCATCGCGGCCCGGCCGTTCCCGGGCACCGGCTTCGCGGGCATCGCCCCGAAGGCCAAGATCCTGTCTCTCCGCTACACGGGCGGGGAGGAGGAGCAGGGCGACTCCGGGACGATGTCCGCCGCGATCCGCGACGCGGTCGCCAAGGGTGCGAAGATCATCAACATCTCGTCCGACACGGCGAACAAGAAGGACAACGGTCCGCTGCGCGCCACGGTGAAGAACGCGGTGGACGCCGGCGTCCTGATCGTCGCGGCATCCGGGAACGACGGCGCCGACGGCAAGTCCGCCGACACCTACCCGGCGTCGTACCCCGGTGTCCTGGCGGTGGCGGCGTCCGACCGCAACAACGAACGGGCCTCCTTCTCGCAGGCCGGCGACTTCGTCGACATCGCGGCGCCCGGCGTGGGCATGGTCTCGACCGTCCCCAAGGGCGGCCAGTGCACGGCCGACGGCACGAGCTTCGCCGCCCCGTATGTGGCGGGCGTGGCGGCGCTGCTGAAGGAGAAGCACCCGAAGTGGACGGCCGCCCAGATCGCCACCCGCATCCAGGAATCCGCCCAACGCCCCGGCCTCGGCCCGAACCGCTACCTGGGCTGGGGCGTGGTCGACCCGGTAGCCGCCCTCTCGGACGACGCCACCCCGGGCACCCGCCCGCAGGAGGACCCACCGGCGCCCGCGGGCACGACCGACGTGATCCCCATGGCGGTGACGATGGGCGAGACGGAAGCGGAACAGGAGCGCCGGGTCGCGATGTACGTGGTGGGCGCGGGCCTGCTGCTGGTACTCCTGGCGAGCGGGAGCGGAATCGCGGTGCGGGACTGGCGCAACAAACGCGCCAGGCAGTCAGGTTCGCCCGGGGCATTGTGAGCGCGTGGGTGCAGGAAAACGTTGAAACACAGGGGAGAGGACACGGGGTATGAGCGACGGAATGCGGGTGGATCTGAGTGCACTGGATGAGGTCATCCGGAAGCTCTGGGGTCTGCTCGACGACATGGACAAGGCCGGCGGCAAGGTGACGTACTCGACGAACGTCCCGAGCAATGCGTTCGGTAGCGAGAGGTTCCTCGAGTCGAACGACCTCCACCTCGCTCACGAGCAGATGAAGACCAAGATCGAGGGATTGATCAAGGGGCTGCACGGCCTGATCGACGAGTTCGGCAAGAGCGCCTCGAAGGTCCGGGACAAGTACAACGAGCAGGAGCACGCCAACAAGCACGGGATGGGCGGCGACTCTGGGCCGGCCAAAAAGGGTGCTTACGCGTAAACGACCTCAGGCATCGGTCACAAACGGAGGGGATGGACGAACATGGGGTACGGCTACCGGCCCACACCCGAGCAGATTGAAGCGCAGCAGAGGCAGCATCAGCAGCGCATCAAGGACGACCACGACGAGAAGCTCGAAGAGCAGGCCAACGGGGGCAAGACCAGTTTCGACCGGAACGCTCTCAGGACGCAGTTCATGCAGGAAGGCATTCCTGAACTGCGCAAGATGATCCTGGACTCGGATCCGGATGCCATCTACGAGGCGAGCCTGAGCTGGAAGCAGGTTCACAACATCCTCTCCGGCGGCGACGGCGACGGTGCGAGCGGCGGCGTGGACGCTGTTTCGTCCAAGGACAGCGTCGCCGGCATGTTGCAGACGGCCGTCGACAACGTGATGGAGCACTGGGAGGGTGACGCTGCCCGCGCGTTCCAGCGCAAGGCTGGAGAGATTACCCAGAAGGTGGTGAACGGCGGCGCCTTCGCCAACCTCGCCTCTGCGCAGATGGATGCTGTGCAGAAGGACCTGCGAGCGGCCAAGGAAAAGATGAGGGACGTCAAGGTTCCCTCCGGCTGGGACAGCTTCTGGAACAAGATGGGCGACTCCGGCGGCCGCGACGACGCCATGCTGAAGGAGGACGTCAAGAACGGCGTCAGCGCGGACGCCGCGCGCAAGGCCAACGAGGAAATGCTGTCTGCGGGCAAGGAAGCGCAGCTGCAGGGTGTTGCCGTCATGGAGAGCTTGGCGGCCAACTACCAGGTCTATGCGAAAAACCTCAATCGCCAGGCCGTCGATAACCCGAGGGATCCGTTCCAGCCCCCAAGCAATGATGTGACGATGCCGCCCCCCATTACTATGCCGAGTCCTTCCGGCAGTGCTCGCCCGGGTGCGGTAGGGGCAGCTCCCAAGCCTTGGAGCGCCGGCGGAACCAGCCAGATCGGCGCGGCCCCACAGGTTCCGCGGGCGAAGGGCATTACCGGCGGTGCCGTGCTCCCGCCCACCACGGGAACGAACGTGGACAGCATCAAGCCCGGGCTCACTGGCCCCGGCCTTAGCCCTGGCCCTGTCAGCGGTGGAGGCGGCGGTGGTGGAGGCGGAGCTATGCCGCCCGGCGGCATAGCTCCTATTGGAGGACCTGGTCTCGGCGCTGGCGGCGGACGCAGCGGCATCGGTGGTCCGGGAGGCAGGATCGCCCCAACTGCGCGCAGCGGTATCGGAGCCCCCGGGAGCCGGTCCGGTTTGGGCGGCCCGGGAGGCGCCGGAGCCACCCGCGGTACCGGAGGTCGAGCTGGCATGGGCGGCATGGGCGGCGGTGCCGGGGCCGGCGCAGCCGGTCGAAGTGGCGCTGCAGCGGGCGGCCGGGGAGCCCTTGCAAAGGCGCGAGGTGGCGTAGTCGGTGCGGCCAAGGCGCCTACCGGTAAGGGCACAGGTGCCGGTGCGGGCCTGCACGGCAGCCGCGGTGGATCACAGCGCGGCGGTATGGCAGGTGGTATGGCCGGCGGCATGGGCCGAGGCAACGGCAGGCGCCCCGAGGACGAGAACAGCAGGGGAGAGCGTCCCGACTACTTGGTCGAGGACGAGGAGACCTGGATCTCGGAGGAGGACCGCAAGCGCAACGTGCCGCGGAACATCGAGTAGGCACACGCGCGGCCCGAGTGGCAAGCTGCCAGCGGTCCGCGTTTGCAGGCTGGCGTAACCAGTCGTAGTTGAGTGAGGAGCAAGGAATGGGTGTCAAGCGAGTCTGGTCCACGACAGGAGTCGTGGCGCTGACAGGAGCCTTGCTCCTCACTTCAGCCCCTGCAGCATCAGCGGACTACATCCGCGACCAACAGTGGACGTTGGACGCATTCAGTGTGGAAAAGGTGTGGGCCGAATCTGAAGGCCAGGGCGTCACAGTCGCTGTCGTCGACACGGGCGTGGACCCAACCCACCCGGATCTGACCGGGCAGGTGCTGCCGGGGAAAGACGTCACGGTAGGAGGGAACGCTCATCAGGATGAGGCTGGGCACGGCACAGGGATGGCAAGCCTCATCGCTGGTCATGGTCACGGGGAGGGTCGCTCAGCCGGTGTAATGGGATTGGCTCCTAAGGCTAAGATCTTGCCGGTGCGCGTCATGCGCGCAAGCAAAGATGACGTCGTCGACGAGAGACGCTGGGCTGCCGGTATTCGCTATGCGGTAGATAACGGTGCATCGGTCATCAACCTTTCGTTTGTTGACGACCACGCAAACCCCACCACCGAAGCGGCGAAGGCCATCGCTTACGCGCAGAAGCGCAACGTAGTAGTAGTCGCGGGCGTTGGTAACGATGGTGATGCCAGGGTGATGTACCCCGCTGCGCTGCCGGGGGTCGTCGCTGTAGGAGCTCTAGACCGGTCGAGCCAATTCTGGGACAAGTCAAACTTCGGCAAGGGGATCACTTTGACCGCGCCGGGAGAGAAGATTCTAAGAGCTGACCCAAGTCGCTCGTCAGGGTACGCGGAAGCGGACGGTACCTCTGACGCAACTGCTCTCGTCTCAGCCACTGCTGCTTTGGTGCGCTCCAAGTACCCTGATCTGACGGCTGGCCAGGTCATCAACCGTCTGATCAAGTCCACGACCTTCCTCGACCACGACGTCAAGAAGGTGCCCGACGAGGAGTTCGGCTACGGAGTGATCCGTCCCTACCGCGCGCTAACGATGGACATTCCAAAGGGCCCCAAGGAGGGCCCCCTCCCGCAAGCCCCCGCGTCCACGTCCTCGAAGGCCGCCAGCGGCTCTGAAGGCGGTAGCAGCACGACGAACCAGGCCAAGAAGAAGACCAAGTCCTCCTCCGGCACCATCCTCGTCATCGCCGGTATCGCAGGCGTACTCGTGATCGGTGGCATCGTCTTCGCTGTGATCCGCAGCCGTGGAAATAGGGGCAGCGGTGGCGGCCCCGGCGGCGGAGCGCAGGGGGTTGGTTACCCGAACCAGCCGGCGTATCCCTCCGCCCAACAGCCCTACCCCGGCTCACCTCACGGCCAGGCACCCCAGCACCAAAATCCCTACGGCCAGCACCCCCCGCACCAGGGGCAGTAAGCCGTACGCCCAAAAGTGAGCCCGTCGTGTCCGCCCCCTCAGGGCATGCACGACGGGCTCAGTCGTTTCTGAGGTCAGCCTCGACCAAGCCCCCGCACCACAGATGTCCCTGCGCTCCCATGCCCAACGCCCGCCCGTCCCGGCGGACGAGCAGGCCGATGGCCACCCCCACCTGGACGACGCGGCGAGCGTCGCGCAATCACCCATCCCCACCACAGCCAGTAGGCCAAGACCATGTCCCGAGCGGCGGCTTGATCGTTGGGCCGATCGTGGGAGTGCGGGGCCGGTACGGGGGCGTGGGCGGTCGGTCACACGAGTCAACATGGGCGGCTGCACGCCGAGTCGCGCACTCTCCGGGCCGGGGCATCCACCGGCCCGCAATTCCGGAGCCAATTCGAATGAGAGTCGCACGTGGCTGACGACGCGCCGTTCTACGCACAGGACGCAGGCAGGAAACTTGCTCGCGATTTCGAGTCTCGGGCTTACGACTTACGTGCGCACCTGAAGAAGTTCATCGACGAGACGGGAGAGGAAGCCATCTCGGACGGATTCGGCCTCCTGACCGAGTCCGACCAACTGAGAACCGAATACGTCGGCTATTCCTCGGACGCCACTGCTGCCCTGAACCTGGTGCACAAGTACCTGGACGCCGTGGCTGATTCCCTGCGAAAGGTCCACCGCGACACCGAGTTCACCGACGAAGGTGTCGCGGTGCTCTTCGGTGCGAAGGGCGACGGTGGCAAGAAGTGAGCGGAAACGAGTCGGTGGGTGAGGAGCTCGTCGAGCTCGGGATCGAGCTCGTCAATCCCGGCGGCAGGCCGGAGGAGCTCCGACAGGCCGCCAAGGCGTGGCGTCGCCTGCAGAAGGAGGTCGCAGGCGCGGACGGGTTGCTGAAGGCACTCGACAGGAACGTCGAGGACGTCGTGGGGGACACCTGGCGCGGCCCCGCCGCCGAAGCGTTCAGGGACCACTGGCGCGAGATGAAGGCGCAGGTCGAGAAGGCGACGGAGCAGTACGACGAGATCGCCAGGCAGCTCGACGAGGCCGCCGATTCGATCGAGCAGGTGAACTCGGAGATCCACGACATCTACGTCGAGATCGGCGTCTCGATCGGCGTCGGCGTAGCCCTGTCCTTCGTCACGCTCGGCCTCGGAAGCGCGGCGGCAGCGGCGAACGTCGCGAGGCTGGCCGGGCAGGCCATCAGCCTCTCCGAACGCCTCGGCCGGCTGTTGCGTGGCATCGCCGCAGCGATGCGTGCGTACCAACGGTCGACGAAGCTGGCCAAGTTGCTGGTGGACTTCGGTGTCAACTGGGCCGGGAACACCTTCACGACGGTCGCCAGCGACGTGGCGACAGGTGAAGGACTCGATGCCGGGAGCCTCGGCAAAGCGACTTGGCAGGGAGGCGTCGCGTCGCTCGCAGGTACGCCGATGGGCTTGGCCGGGGCGGGTGGGGCGAACGCCCTGCTGCGAAACCGTGGCATGAGTCAGCTGGGAATCCGAGCCTCGGAGAACATCGTGGGTGGGGCAGTGGGCAACGTCGCGGGCGGAGTCGCCGTCGACGGAGTATCCCGGGTCACGGGCAGCGAAAAGCCGGAGTGGCTGAAGAATGCCGTGGTCAACGCCGCAGGAGGTGGTGTCGGCGGCGCCGGCGGAGTAGGCATCGGAGCCATGTCGCACCGTCGCTTCCAAGCGGCGGGCAGCCCGACCGTCCCTCCGGTGACCCCCGACGCGACGAACCCGTCCACAAGCACTCGCCAAGAGGGCGCCCCGCGCCCCGCAGCCAACGCCCGGCCGGATGGAGCAGGCGGATCGGACGGAGCCGGCGAACCTCCTGCAACGGGGACGACATCGCGCCGACGAAGCATCAGGGACGACTTCGGGTGAGCGGCCCGCGCCCACTGCCCCGCTTCTGCGGGCGCAAGTAGTCGTTCTCCACGGCGCGTTCCGTGACTCCACGGACCCGGAAGCGGTACGGCTCGACACCCCCGGCCCGTCTCGTGACCGCACGCCATGACGCGCTTACGACCACCACCTTCGTACGTCGACGGTGGTGGCCGTAAGCCCCCGACACGACACCGAGCTTCCGGTGGGCGCGCAGCGCAGGGTCGACGACCCCGACAGCCCCCGCGCCACCGGGAGCTTTCCGCTGCCCGCCCCCGAGGGCTCGAAGGGCCGGTACTCCTCACGTTCGTCACTCGACTCGTCACACGTCGTACGGCGACAAGCCCGGTCACAAGTTCTCCACGGAACCCGTCGCGGGCTGCTGCGACTTTGCGATGGCGAAGGTCGTAGGGTGTTGGGTGACTTATGGGGAGGGTGTGATCAGAGGGGCTGAAGTCCGCCTCCTGGCCACCAGGGGTGAGTACGGCCCGCTCCGCACCCCTGCGGAACCTGCCCGGGAAGCATCGGGAAGCGTCGGAGAGCCTGTACGCCGCCCGGCCCGCTGAGCTGGCCGCCGGGTGCGCTTCGCTGCCATCCTTCGGGGCTGCTCCCAGAGTCGCCTGTCAGTGATGAGTCGGTAGTCGATGAGGGAGAACTCCGGTCCATGGGGGATCATTTCAAGGCAGACACGGATCAGCTGGGGGAGTTCCTCAAGACCCTCGAGGGCTGCGTCCGCGATCTCGATGAGGCTCGTGCCGCTCTGGATCACGTCCGCGCCGATCAGATCGGTACGAAGCGACTCGACGAGGCGTGTGACGGATTCCAGGAACGCTGGAAGTACGGGTCCGAACAGACCAAGAAGATGATCGACGCCATCAGCGAGGGCGTGAAGTCGAACAAGAAAGGCTACGAAGAGGTCGAAAAGGCCTTGGAGAAAGCCTTCAACGACATGGCTCAGGAGTCCACCT
The DNA here is from genome assembly GCF_014650755.1 of Streptomyces chryseus. Taxonomy (GTDB): domain Bacteria; phylum Actinomycetota; class Actinomycetes; order Streptomycetales; family Streptomycetaceae; genus Streptomyces; species Streptomyces chryseus. The sequence continues at coordinate 422,170 of NZ_BMVO01000003.1, forward strand.
CGGGTGGAAGGGCGCGAAGTAATGGCCGTGGATCCCTATCCCAACCTCGGGTGGAACCCGGTTCCCGGCATACCGAGCGAAGTCAACGCTCTGAAGCAGAAGGTCACCACCGCCGCCACCGCACTGCGCACGTGCCACACCCAGCTCCAGAAGCTCATCGGTGAGAGCAGCTACTGGGAAGGCGACGCGGCCAAGGCGTTCCGCGAGGCGATAGACGGCGAGCTGCCGACGTACATCAAGAACGCCGCACGGTCACTGGAGAAGGCCAGCTCCCAGCTGGGGAACTGGGACGGCGATCTGACGGCCAACCGCGACCTGGCGCAGAAGTACGACGCGGCCGCCGCCGAGAAGAAGTCCGCCGCCAACACGGCCAAGGACCGGCACGACAAGGCGGGACAGCATCCCGACCTCAAGCTCGCAGGCCAGCAGTTCGGCACCCAGGAAGAGGCCGACGCGGCCACGGCGCGGCTGCGGGCGGCCGAGCGCAGCCTCAACGAGGCGACGACCGCTCTGAACCAGGCCAACGGCGCGTACGACGACGTCATCACCAAGGCCAAGACGCTGGAGACCACGCACTCGGACAACGCCGAGACGGTCGCCAAGTCGCTCGACGACGCCACCGACAAGCTGGCGCCCAAGGAACCGGGCTGGCTGAGCAAGGCCGTCGACGCCATCTGGGACGGCATCAAGGCCGTCGGGGCGTTCCTGTACGAGCACGCCGGAACGATCGCCGGCATGCTGGCGCTCTTCCCGACGCCGCTGGCTCCGCTGTTCGCCGGCATCGCGGTCGTGACGAGCGCCGCGTCCATGTCCAAGAACCTCTCCGATCCGAAAATTCAGAAGCGACCTGTTCGGCGGCGGCAGTGGAATGGACATGTTCTCCGCATGGGCTTCCATCGCAGGTGACACGGTCGGCATGATTCCAGGCGGCAAGGCCCTGTGCATGGCGGCGAAGGAGGTGGCCGACGGCGTGGGCATGGCCAGCAGGATGGGCGTTGCCGTGTCGAACACGGAGCAGGCCGGCACGTTCGTCAAGGAAATCGTCCCCGGGTTCGCGAAGAACGCCTCGGACGAGGTCGCCGATGCGTGGCGCGCGGCCGGGGGAAACCGCCTCCGGGTCGGCGAAGCTGATGGGCGAGATCACCGCCAACGGCGTGAACGTGGCCGCGAACGTCGTGTCGTCCCTGGAAAGCCTGGGCGTGGTCGACAAGGAAGGCGGCGAGCACAACGCCGCGGAAGGCACCAAGGCCGCTGCCACCGCACACAGCATCGCGGGGCTTCTGGGATGGCTGTGAGCGAGCATGTCGCGGCAAGCGAGAATCGGGTTGAGAAGTGACTGAGCACTACGCGGATGTGGCGAGCGAGCCGCGGCCCGCCTTCTGGTACGGACTGCCGCACGGCTACCTGCGGTTGGATCCCGACCCGCCGTTCGAGCAGGTCGTGGCGCTGATCCAGCAGGTACTCAGCCTGCCCGACGAACTGCGTGAGCGTGCGGAAGAGGTTGTGCGGTTCTACACCGGCGTCGTGGGCCTGCTGAACGCCCAGCAGGTGCAGGGCTGCGCGATCGGGCTCCACCCGGACGAGACCGGCGGGGCCGTGTCCTCCGTACTCACCGTCTCGACCGTCCCGGCATCCGGGGTCAACGCCAAGCTGGTACTCGCCAGCATGGCCGGCACCGCCGCCGACAACCCCGACGAAGGCATGCGCCCGCTGGAACTGCCCTGCGGAACGGGCTTCATCGCCGAGAAGAAGCGGCGTACGGTCGCACCCGGCAGGCCGCCCGAGGGCGCCGGGGTCTCCCCGGAGGACGTCGTCTGGCAGGGAACGGTCGCGGTGACGGGCAGCGGCATGCCCGACATCGTGGTGGTGCAGCTGGTGACGGCGGCGGTCGACCTCGCCGACGACTACCGGAACGTGTTGCTCGGCGTCGCGCACACCCTGTCGTTCACCGACCTGTCGCCCCGGGACGAGCCGGGCGGTGACGGCGGCACGGGCCGGGGTTCCGCCGCTACGAACGCCATCAGGAACGACTTCGGATAGCCACGGCAGTGACCGAGACCACCGGAAGTGGCCGTAACCAAAGGAGACCCATGCCGGAAGCACCGCATGTTGAGCACTCGTCCGCGGCCGTGGACACGGAGGAGCTGCGCAAGCGCCTGACCTCCCGTGTGGTCAGGAAGTTCCTGGCGTACGGTGCGACCTTCGCGGTCATGGCGGTCGTTCCGCCGTTGCTGGTGCAGTCAGGAGCTTTCGACGGCACGTGGCACTGGCTCGTGAACATCACGGCGCCCTTCACGGGCATCGGCATCATGGGGCTCCTGGTCCTCCTCTTCTACAAGCTCCCGTCCGCCGTCGTCGTCACACGCGCGAGCCGGAAGGTGTTGCGCCAGTACTCCTTCGAAGAGTTCTGGCCGCACGTGGTGAAGAAGGACGGAAAGCGAGCCACCAGGGGGCGCCCCGAACTCACGCTCAGACTGAAGAACGCCGAAGGCACGAGGTCTCCGCTACTGCGCGTGCTCGAAGTGCCCAGTCGTGGCAGGCGGCGCGACCCGTGGCCGGAGGGCATCCAGAACGGCGTGTGGGTGGCGGGTGACCTGCCGTTCGGAGGCATCGCGTTCGTACCGAGCAGCGGCGCGCTGCTGCTCATGCACCCGGAGAAGTGGGACAGGCTGGCCTCGGAGCGCGAGTCGGCCGGTCCGGACCGTATCGCCCGGGCGGAGCGGGCGGGGCTCGCGCGCAGGGTCTTCTGACGTCCCGTCCGTTCGCCGGCCAGCTGCTACCCATCAGCCGCCCGCCCCCTCGCCCGCCCGCCTCTCCGTGCCTCTGTCCGGCGGCGAGTGCGCCGACTTGAGGTGGCGGGAGATACTGCGGGGACGAGAGGTGAGGAGAAGCGAGATGGCTCAGCAGCCCCAGAACCCCAAGGGACCCGATGCCGACCGCGGCGTGTGGGACGAAGCGCTCGACCCCGAGCAGGTCCGCTCATTGAACTCCGCGCTGCGCAAGCTCGCCGACGGTGGCGGCGCCGGCAAGGAGCTCCAGGACACGGCGAAGAACTTGCTGTCGGGCCGCCTCCAACTGCGCGACGCCCTGGACGACCCCACGGCGGTGCGCGCTCTGAGCGGCGGCCCCATGGCGTCGCTGCGCAACCAGTGGGAGTCGCTCTCCGAGGAGGAGCAGGAGCAGATCAGGCAGGGCGAAGCACCGGCGGGCGACGGCGCGCCTTCGGACCCGAGCGCGCCGAAGCGCGCCGAGGAGCAGCAGCCCCGCAAGAAGAGCCAGGGCCGGCACAGCGGCGGCTTCTCGCTGTACTGAGCACCCGTAGGCGCGGGACAGGGCATTCACAGTGGGGCTGGGCGGACCCGCCCGGCCCCACTGCGTTGTGCGCTTCCGTACGAGCTGGAGGTTTGGCGGCGGGCGCGAGGCCGGACCGCTGCTCAGAACAGCCCGTGCCACATCTGCTCGACGATCAGTGACCACCAGCCGTCGGGGTTCACCAGCGCCGTGGCGTCGATGGCCACCAGTTGCTCCTGCAGCTCCGCCACCGCCGCGCCCGCGGCCACCGGGTCGAGCCCCTGCATCCGCTCCCGGACGGTGGCGAGCAGGGCGAGGGAGCGGACGTACGCGCCGAGCGAGATGTTCACATAGCGGGGCGAGGCGGTGACGGGGTCGATCGCCCAGACGGCGCCGAGTCCGTTGGGCTCCGTCGAGCCGGGCAGGCACTGTACGGCGAGCACGGCGACGCCGTCCCAGCCGATGCGGGTGAGGTGCGCGAGTGCGGCGATCTTCTCCTCACCGGCCGGACTGCGGCGCACCCGCAGGTTGGTGGCCACGTCGGTGAACAGCCCGCCGGCGGGCGGAGCCTCGGGCCGGTCCGCGGCGAAGAACAGCGGCAGGTCGACGGGAAGCCCCGCCCACGTGAGCAACGACTGTGTGTCATGCGGCAGTGGTGTGGCCGCGAGGTCGTCGGCGTCGTAGCGGCGTGCGCCGTCGGTGCCGAAGATGTCGGTGAGGTGGCGACCGAGGGCCACGTCTCGCAACGGCTCGACGGGGGGCACGTGCGTGGGGGCGGGGATGCGGTGGGGGCGCGGCGGGGGCTGCTGGCCGGCGACCTGGTGCATCATCTCGACGTGCTGGACCAGCCCGGCGACGCCCTCGGCACGGGCCTCGGGGCGGGTGCCGTACGTCTGGCTGCAAGAGAGGCTGGCGTTCCGGTACGTGTGGAGCAGCTCGGCAGTGTATCCGCCGGGGAGCAGGCTGGGGCGCAGGTCGGTGTGGATCGCCAGCACGTTCTCGTTCGGCACGCCCATGCGCCGGAGCTCGGCCGCCGCCTGGTGCTCGGACGGCGGGAGACCAGGGCCGGAGTTGCGGAAGAGGGTCGTCTCCTCGCCGGTGGCCGGATCGGTGTAGGTGAAGACGGACGTGTTGCCGGGGCCGGTGATCGGACGGGCATCGGCGCCTGATCCGTCCCCGCCGTGCTTCAGCCGGTACATCCGCACGACCTCGTCGACCGGCACCGACGGCCACACCGTCAGCTCACCGGTACGCCGGTCCACGACCCCGCACGCGTCCCCGATCTCGGCCGGCGGCCGCCGCTCCCCGGTCTCCGGGTCCTGCTCCATCGGCGCGGGCGCGCCCCACACGACCCACCCGAGGTCGAACTCCCGCATCCTGACCTCGCGGCGTTCCCCCGCACCTTCGGGGTTCAGCCAACGGTCGGCGGTGGTGACCGCCTGCTCCTGGGTGGTCATGCGGAAGGCTCCTTCGAAGGTGGTGGGGATCAAGATTAGGAGGCTATCGCCGCAGTCTGTTCTGGGATGCGCAGGGCCTTCGCCCCGCGCTCGGTGGCAACAAGCAGTATGCCGCCGGGCGAGAGATCGGTATCCGTCACGGGGACGTCGGAGATCAGCGTGGCAACGGCATCCCCGGTGGTGCGATCCCAGACACGGACATAGTCTGCGCCTCGGCTTAGGCCAAGGGAGGCGGTGCTCCTCTCCTCCTCCGTCGGGCGCACGATCTGTGCCGGATCTGCCGCCGCGAGAACGTGTGGCCGCAACAGGTCGTGCACGAGCAGTCCACGTTGGCGGACATCAGTACTGTCCTCCGGGCCTTCTACTGGATGGGCTCCGGGCGTGTCTGCGGAAACTACGAGGACCGCGACTGGGTACCGGCCTCCTTCGGCCGTGGGCAGCTCAGCAACCGTCACCTCACTGATGTCGATGACGGGCAGACTCCACAAAGTTTGCCAGGGAAGATCGAAACCTAGCCTGTGTACTGCTGCGGCGTACTCGTGCAGGCCGTCCTCCACGAAAGCGGTCTCCAGAAGGGCCGCGCGCCCCAGCGGTGACATCTCGTTGCGGGTCAGCAGCGCGGCGGTGCGCAGATAAGTGCGTGCCGGAGCACCGAGCGAGTCCGAAGGTACAGCTTCGACGGCGGCACGCAGCGGAACGGGCGACGCGTACACGAAGAGGCCGGGATCGGTGAGGAGCTGCGGCAGCAGGCCTGCGCCGAGGGCGTGTCCAGCGATGTGATCACGTATATAGGGGTCCGCCTTGCTCCAGTCCTGATCAGGCACCGCCTCGAGGAGCGCCATGGCGATCTGGGCCTGGGCGGCATGCGCCTGCGGCAGAGCTGCACGGACGGCTTCTCCTATGGCTGGGTGCGCGAGACGTAGCAGGGTGCGCTGCCCGGAGGCGGCGTCAGGGTCCTCTACCGGCGTGACGAACGGACCGACGAGTAGCATTCCGGACGTGACGGCCTGCGTCATGTCCCTTCCCGCGACCGCGCTCACGAGTCGGGTCCACAGATCGACGGGAATTCCGTCGCTCTCGGCCAAGGCCAGCGGAGTGAGGAGCATCCGCAGGGTTCCCGGGTCGGCCCCGAGGCGCTGTGCATGCCAGTCGACAACCGAGGCGACGGACGTCGGCAGCCGCTCTCGGTCGGTGGGGTCGAACCTTTCAGGTGCGGTGAGGACACTCTGAACGGTGAGCTGAACGACCAGTGCATTCGTGCCGGCCTGATGTGCGATGGCCGCTGCCAGGGCGCGCCGGATCCCAGGATCGACAGTGAACGGCAGCTCGGGCGCGCCGAACTGCGTACTCAGGGCTGCGTCGGCATGGCGCAGAAGGACTTCGGGGTCGGCCCACTGGGGATCGTCCAGATCCATGATCTGCACGGTGCCCGCCGGCAGGCCGCTGGCCATTTCGCCGGCGAGTGGGCGGGGCAGCTCGACCACGAGACGTACGGAGTCGAGCGCGGCCAGGGGCATGAGCACCTGGCGGACGAACTTTGGCGGCTCGTCCGCCGACCGTACCGGCCCGGCCTCATCCGCATCGAGGACGACGAGAGGAACGGGTTCGCCCAGCGCGGCGAGCGCCGGGTAGACGTCCTCGGAGCGCTCGGTCTCCAGTTCGTAATGGTCTGCGAGGGCCCACAGAAACTGATCAGCCGTCAGCCCGCGTGCGTTCGCCGCGGCGGGCGCCGGCAGTTCGGGCGGGACGGTGGACGGATCCAGCCGGTCGAGGAGCAGCTGCTCGCGGAAATCCGGGTCACAGAGCATCAGAAATCCGGTGAGCAGCCGCGAGCGCCCACTGCCGGACTCTCCCGTCACGACCACGACACGAGGTGCCCCCGGCCGCTCCGTACGCCAGGTGGCAAGTGCCCGTAGGGCGTTGGTGCGACCGCCTATGTGGGGGTGAGGGAGATAGTCGTCGGCTGGATCTGTCATGGCTTTCCGTCCTCCGCTGGTGCGGACGTGTGCGAAGGCATCTGGCGGCTGTGTGGCTGGTGGCGGCTTCGGTCAGATGGGCAGGGCGCCCTTGAAATGAGAGGTGGGGACATCCGGGTGGGTGGTCGCCAGCCAGCCGTGACCATGGGTGTCGCGTTCACGTACCGGGCCGGGCTCGACCGAGAGTTCTTCGGCGGCCTTGTGCGCGTCGGTCACCCCTTCGCTGTACTTCTCGGCGAAGTAGGGGTCGTACCACAGGTCATCTTCGTCCATTTCGATGAACTCGACCTCGAAAGGCAAAGGGTCACCCACCCATTCCGGATCGCCGTAAGTGGCGTACCCGCGGACCACTTCACCATTGCGGGCGACCCACCACACGTCGGCATTGTGGTAGGGGTCGATGGTGTAGAAGTGAGCCTCGCTGCATTGTTCACTGGCTTTTTCGGCCAATTCGTGGCCACCGAGCTGGTCCAGGAACGAGTTGCCGTACAAGAGGCGCCAGTTCTTGAATTCCGGAGTGATGAAGACCCGGTAAGCGGTGGCGGAGCTTCCGTCCGCGGTGGTGAAGTCGGCGGTATCCGGCGCCACTGTGGCCGCGGAGAGGCCCATGGCGGTGGTGGCTGCCCGGAGATCATGCAGTCCCCATACGGACACCACGGTATCCAGCTGATCCGCAGGGAAGGCGATCCAGCGTCCGGCCGTGGGAATGGTGACCGGGCGCTCGTCCAGGAGCTTCGTCCGGATGAGGCGCTCGACCGCGCCGAGGTCCTTCGCGTCGAAGTCGCGGGAACCGCTCACATCGGCAAGCGCCCGGAGAGCGGGGGCCCGAAGCCGCCCCGGCCCTTGCCGGCGGATCTGCTGGAGACGGGGGACGGCTGCTTCGCCCATCCGTACGAGGGCGTCGATGTCGTCTGGCATGAGGATCAGCCTAATCGTGGTCAGTGTTGCCGGCTTCGGGCGTCTGTCCCGGTGGCGAACCAGGGGCAGGCGGGACAAGCTGGAGGCGGAGTTTGCCCCACGTCCGTTCTAGGACATCCATGTGGCGGGTCATTTCTGCGTCAATCGCCCGCTCTTTATGGGTCTCTACGGCGTCGCGCAGGCGGTCTTGTTCGTTCTTGACCTCGTTCACCAAACGGGCCCGCGCAGCCTCTGCGGACATGCCATCGACCGTCTGCAGGTTCGGTTCGAGAGCCTTCGAATGCGGAACGAGCTTCTCGGCCACGCGACGCTTCAACTCTTCCTTCACCTCCTGGTCCGACAGGTCGCCCACAGCGTCGACGGCTGCTTGCTTATCGGGAAGCATGGCATCGCGTTGCTGCACGCCAGCCGGATCGTCCCGATAAGTGGCGCTGTAGTGAATCGGGGTACCGGCGAAACGCTCGTGCTGCAGGACGTTGGAGCACTTCATGTGCCCCTGGCCCTGACCACACGGTTCGCGCTCCGTGTAGAGGCCCACGGGCGTGTACTGGGTGCCGTCAGGGTCCACGCGTTGCAACCAGTCGAGCAAATGCTGTTCCGAGTGGCGGGGTGTGACTCCTGGCAGCGACGCGGGCACGGATGAATCCACGACATAGGTGACCTCGTGGTCCGGCGGCGGCCCCTTTACTTCGAGTACGGCGAAGTTCTTGCCGGAGAAGTCGGGCCCGTGGCGCCTGAGCGCATCCGACTGGTCCTTGGGAAGGTTCTTGAACTCCGCCGCTTTGAACATCGTGTTGACGAACTTCCGATGCAGCTTTACGCCCAGGGACTCCCCTGACTTCTTTCCCCCGCGGTCCTTCGTCCCCGGCTCGGGTGCGGGCTCGCCGGGCTCACGGTATGGGTGCTGTACGCGTTCGGGGTTCTGGCCCACGCTGTGCTGCTGGTGGAACGAGAAGCTGAGCCTGGCCAGTGACGCCACGACGGCTTGCTGCTCGCCCCGGGACAGGTTGCCGAAGCCCTTCAGGCCATTGCTGAGCTGGTCCCTGGTGAAGGCGTGCGGTTGGTTACCGGGACCGCGTTCTGTCTCCCGAAGCACACGTGCGAGTTCGCCGGAGTCCGCCCAGCGGTCGAGGCTGTCGTGGACCCTGTCCAGGTCGACTCGGTGCACCTCACGGTTCTGACGCATCGTTTGCTGGAGAGCGTCGGGCTCGATGCCGTACTCCCGCGAGGTGGGCTTCTCCCGGTCCTCGTGGGTGCGGGAAGCGTCACTCTCCGGTCCACCCTCGGTGACCCTCTGGCTCTCGTCCGCTGTGTCACTTGTGCCCCGGTCATGAGGCTCGGTGTACGGACGGTCGTCGGGATCCTTCTTCCCGTCCTTGTCCGTGGAATCCGTGCCGTCCGCAGGGTCCTTCGAGTTGTGCGGGTCGTCCTTCCCGGCCGGATCACCCGGCTGCCCCGCGGGCTCGGCACTCGGACGCCGCCCTGCCCCCTCCGGTGTGGCGGACGAGGGCCGAATGGAGTCAGGCTGGGATCGCCGGCCGGACTCCGAGGAATGTGTGGGTACCGGTCGGCGGTCCGAGTCCAGCGGAATCGCGAAGACTCCGTTGTCCCCCCTGTGCAGAGGCTTCGAACTCTGCTGCCCCGTCTGGGCGTCGATGTAGGTGATCTTGCCGTTGTGGTTGACGGCGTTCCACGCGTGGGCACGGCCGTTCGCGTCCTGGGTGATGATCACGGCCTGCGAGCCGTGGCCGCTCTGCTGGAGGGTGTTCTCCAGGCGGTTGAACGCGTCACGGCCGTTGCCCATGTCGCTGAAGCGGGTGCCGAGGGCGTTCTCTATTCGGTCGCGGCCGCCCTTCTCGCCACGGTCCGACGGGTTGCCGTTCGCATCCAGGTCCGGGGTACGCGCGCCTGCGGCCGTGGGGTTGCCGGAGTAGGTGTCGACGGTGGACAGGGCGGTGTCGACGCAGTTGTTGTTCCGGCCGGGGGTGTCGGGTCCGCCACCGTTGATGTTCTGGACCCAGGGGCCGTCGGCGGGGTCCGGCGGGCGGGTGGGGTCGCCGTTCTCGTCCCGGGGGACGGAGTTCTCCAGGGCGTCCTGTTCCGCGCGCGTCGGGTCGGTGACGCCGCCTGGAGGCGTGCTGTCGCGTGTGGCCGAGGCCGGCGTAGAAGTGGCTTCGGACTGGTGGGGAGTGCTCGGGGTGCTGCTGTTCGGCGACGACGCGCTTTCGGGCGTTTGGCCGGGGGTGGCGGCGTCAGGGGTGGCCGGGCTCGGTGTCGCCGTCGGCATGTGGGTGGGTGACGGGGTGTCCCTCGGCGGCGCGGGCTGCCTCGGGTCCTGGTGCGGGGTGGTTGGTTCCGGACGATTCGAGTTGGGCGTCGTCGGCGTCGTTCCCGGGCTGGGCGTACCGCTGTTCGGCGAGTTCGGCGAGTTCGGCGAGTTCGGCGAGTTCGGCGTGCTGGTGTTCGGTGTGTTCGCCTGAGGAGTCGGTGTCCGGCCGGGCGAGGTTTCGGGTGTGGTGGTCGAACTGGCCGGTGTCGTGCCGGGGGCCGGCTGGTTGGGATCCGGGGTACGGGCGTCCGGTCCCGGGGCGCGGCTGTCCGGCGACGGTGTCGGCGTGGTTGACGCCGTCGGGCTTGGGGTGGACGAGAGGCCCGTGCTGGTGGGGTTCGGCGTAGAGCTCTGCTCCGAGCGGTAGCTGCCGGTGTCTCCGGCCGGGGGCGTGGCCCGGCCGGGCCGGCTGTCCGGGGTGCTGGAGTTACCGGTCGCGTCACCGGCCTTGGGCTGGCCCTGAGGGCCCGAAGAGTCGTTCTCGGGGGCGCTCTGCCCGTTCTCCGACGAAGGGGAGTCATTGCTCCCTCCGTGCGAGTCGTCCGTCCCCGTTCCGGAGTCGTCCGTCGTCTGGTCGGAGTCGTCGGTCGTCTCGTCCGAGCCGTCCGTCTCGGTCTCCGGCGGGAGGATCGGGTTCCGGTCGGCGTCCAAGGGGATGTGCCAGACGTTTTCCGCGTCGGCGATGTGGAGCGGCTCGTGGCTTACCTCACCGCTCTGGGTGTCGACCCAGATGGCGGTGCCGTTGTGGTTGACGACATTGAAGGCGTGGCCGCCGCTGCCGTCGGCCCAGTCCACATGCACGATGGCCGCCGCGCCGTGACCGGCCTGCTCCAGGTCCCACACGATGCCCGCTGCGGTGTTGGGGTCGTCGCCGGGTCCGGAGTAGGTGTACGGCGTGCCCGCCCAGCGCATCTGATTCTCGTTCGCGTTGTTCTCCGGCGAGAACGGGTCGGGGTTTCCGTCCTCGTCGGCGTCCAGGGTGCGAGGGGCGGAGACCTGCGGGTTTCCGTACCAGGTCTCCAGGAAGGAGCGTGAGCAGTCGGCGCAGTTGTTGCTGCGCCCAGGCACCTGGTTGCCGCCGTCGTTCTGGAGCTGGCTCCAAGGACCGAACGGGTCGGGGAACCGCTGAGGGGTGCCGTCAGGGTTCTTCGGCACGGCGTTCGCCAGGATCTGCTGGTCCTGCGGGTCGGGCTCCCTCAGCCCTCCTGGGGAGTGGTCCAAGTCGTCGCGGATGTCGTTGAAGCTGTCCGGCTCCGGCTCCGGCTTGTCGGGCGTGCCGGGGTCGGCCTGCGGCGAACCGGGCTCCTTCGGGCCGGACGGAGGGGGGCTCGACGCCTGTCCCGCCGGACTCGGGGTGGGCACCGCGGTGTGAATCGGTACCGCAGTCACCTGAGGTTGCTGTTGCTGCTGGTTAGGGGTGTTCGACGGCGTGCCGGGGTTGCCGCTGGCGGGTTGCTGCGGCGTGTTGGGTGTGTCCGGCCTACTCGGCGTGTGGGGAGCGTTGCCCGCCGGCTGCTGCGGCCGTGGCGGGGCGGTGCTCGTACCCGACTGCGACGCGGTCGGCCTGTTGCCGGCCGCCGGAGGCGGTGCGGCGTCGGGTGTACGAGCCGGAGTTCCGTTGCCGGGTGTGTTGGCCGCACCCGGCGTCGCCGCTGGAGTCGCCGTCGGGGTCCTGGGCGGCGTCGTGTTCGTGGGCGGGGCAGGCTGCCGCGGGTCCTGGTTCGGCGTGGTGGAGCCCGGATTCGGGCTCGTGTGGGGGCTGCGGCCCTCTGTCGAGCTCGGCGTGGTGGGCGTCGGGGCGGAAGGCCGTCCGCCGGCCGGGGCCGGTGTGCTCTGGGGCGGCGTACGGCTGCCGTCCGGGCCTGGGGTGTGCGTGTTCGGCGTACGACCGCCGGTCGGGGCGGGAGTGTTCGGGTTCGGGGTGCGGCCGTCACTCGTGCCCGGTGTGGTCGGGGGCGTTCCCGGAGTGCGGGTGTTCGCCCCGCCAGGGGTGTTTCCGGTGGGGCTCGTCACGGCGCCGGGCGTCGCGCCCGGGGTACGTACGTCGGCCGAGGGTGTCGGCGTGCGGGGCGGTGTCGACGGTGTCGGGCTCGGGGTGGAGGCGGGGCCCGTACCGGTCGGGTTGGGTGTGCCCGGGGTGGCGGACGGGGTCCTGGGCGGGCCTTGCGAGGGGTTCGGGCTGGTGGGGCTCGTACCGGACGGGGAGCCGCCGGGGGTGGTGTTCGTACCCGTACGCGCCCCCGCTCCGCCGTCTGCCGCCGTGGAGGGCGGTGTGGGTGAGGTCGGCATGGAGGAGTTGCCGTCCGGGCGGGGACCGGCCGAGGTCGACGGGTCCGCCGTGGTGGGCGCCGGGGCGGCGTTCGACTGGGTGGGGATGCTGGCGGCCAGGCTGTCGATGGACGTACTGATCGAGCCGCCGCTGCTCGTGGAGGAGGGTGTGCTGCCGCCCGTCGGCGTGGGCGCCGATTGGGGGGTGGGTGAGGTGAGGCCGCCGGCTGAGGGCGAGCCGCCGCGGTTGTCACCCGCGCTGGGGGTGTTGCTGCTGGTGTCCCCAGTCGGGGACGGGGAGGGCGCCGTGTTGCTCGGCGAAGGGTCGTCGAAGTCCGACAGGGTCGGCCGGGCGGGCGAGTTCGAGGAGGAAGGACTCTGCCCGGTGTCCGAGGTGCTGGGTGACGAGTCCGGGGTGCTGCTCCCGGGGTCGGTGTTCGGCAAGCTCCCGAGGTCGGGGGCGTTGTAGGCCGCCGGACCGTCGCCGTCGGCGGATATGCCGCCACCGATGTTCGTGTTGCCCGTGTTGGTGCTCGACCGTGAGGTCGTCGACGAGTCCGAGCTGGAGGAGTCCGGGGAACTGGACGGGCCGGACGAGTTGGAGGAGCCGGACGGGCCCGACGAGTTGGATGCGCCCGACGAGTTGGAAGTGCCCGATGAACTGGACGAGGAGGAGTTCGAGCCCGACGCACCCGAAGCCGACGAGTTCGAGCCGTCGGAGGAGGAGCCGCCACTCCCCGAGCCGCCACTCCCCGAGCCGTCGCCGTTGCCCCCGTCACCGCTGCCCGCACTGGGATTGTTGCGGTTGGCGTAGGCGTCCATGCTGCTGTTGTAGCCACTGTCGATGCCGTCGCGGATGCTGCTGCCGGCCTTCTTGCCGAGGCCGTCGCGCACACCTTCGGCAAACGTCTGCGGGCTCTGCTTGATGGCTTCCCAGCCGCCCTTGGCGCCGGCTTTGACGGTCTTGCCAAGGTCGAAGCCTTCCTGCGTGCCGAAGCCGACGTTGACGGACTGCCTCACGAGGTCGGTGACCATGGCCTGGACGGCGGAGACCGCTGGTTCCTTCATCATTTCGATGACGGCCTGTATCAGCGCGTCCTTGAGTGCGTCGAGGATGCGTCGTACGGCGAGGCGTGTGATCTGGGTGGCGGCCATTCCGGCGGCTGCGGAGAGGCCGAACGTGACGATCGATGCGGCGGCTGCGGCGGCGATCTGGATGGCCAATGCGATCAGCTGGACGATGATGGCGTACTTGGCGAACTCGACGATGTAGGCGGCGGCTTCGAAGGCGTTCGCGATGATGTAGGCGGCTTCGGAGGCATTGGCGAGGTAGCCGTCCGAGCCGTCGGAGAACTTCTTGTAGTGGGTCGTGAACTTGTCGATGGACTCGCCCCCGTTGTGCGCGACCACCGTCCGTGCACTCGTGTCCGCCCGTATTCGCAGCTTCTGGGCGTCGTCACCGAACTTCCGCCACAGCGCGGCGGAGTCTCTGAGCAGGTCTTCGTTCGCTGTCGGCCAGTTGTAGCCGAGCATCTTCAGGACCCACTCGAGCTCATCCGGCAACATCATCGCCACAGCGCGCCACACCCCCGATAGGCAACCGCCGCACAACGTCCCCCAACGACAGGAGAATCACACGAAGTACGGCTGTGGCTAGAGCTTACTAACCATCACCACCGTTGCTGGAGCCCGCTCCTGTCACAACCGTGCTGCGAACAGGGCGGATCCGGTGAACAAGGTGTGCGTGCCGCGGCGGCTGTCGTGGCGGCGGTCCCTACGCGCCCGCCTCGCGCTGCCGGCGGTACAGCGCGACGGCCTTCTGCGTCGGGTAGTTGGGCACGGTCACGGTCTCGCCGGTGTCCTTGGCCACCACGATCTTGCTGCCGCCGGGTTGTGCCGGCCGAGGCCGGCCAGCCGCGTCGGTGGTCGGCGGGAAGGTCGCGTACACCAGGTAGCCGATGTCGAACTCGTGGACGTGCATCGGGGCCGGTGTGCCGTCCGCCAGCTTGGGCTGGGCGTAACGGCTGCGGACGATCTCCAGAGCCTGCTCCGGAGTGGTGGGCGGGACCTGGGGCTCGGGGGCGGGTGTCTCCGGGGTCATGGGTGGTGTCCTTGCCTGACTCGCGTTGCCTTGGGTGAGAACTCGCCGACACAATCGTCGGCAAGAGATCCTGGGGCCGTGTGTGCTGACTCGACGTCGATCGTAGACGTGCTCGGGCGGTCCGGCAGGAGGCCCATGCGCTGTACGGACGCCCGTACGCCGGCCGCCGTTCGCTGACCGCCGACCTCATCCGTCGGTAGGGCTCAGCACATCAGCAGCACCGCAGACGCACCGGCGCCTCACACCGACCTGAAGTTGTTCACCTTCGCGCCGCCGTCGGCCTCGTGCTGCGACGTCAGCGCCGCGTACTTCGCGTCCTCTTCCGCCTCGTGCTTCTCGTGGTTCACACCCATCGTCGTGAACTTCAGACCCATGCCCGCGATCCGCTTCGCCAGGCTGGGCATCGAGTCCTTCATGCCGTCGCGCAGGCCCTCGTAGACGACGCCGAAGTGCTCGCCCATCTCCTCGTCGCCCCACGGCGGCGTCTTGCCCGAGTCCTCCTCAATGGCGTTCAGCCCCTCGAAGAGCGCCTTCGCGGCCAGGGCGAAGTCCTGCCCCACCTCGAACATGTGGAAGCCCTCACCCTTGAGAACCGACGCATCGACCCTCACCCCGTCCCCCGCCACAACTGCCCCCCGTGTCCGCCACACCGCACGTATGTCGCAGCGTCAGCCTAACGCCCGAGCCGCGCCCCCTCCAAGGGATACGGGGGAGGGGCGGCGCCCACCGGCCGCCGCCCCTCTCGTCACACTCCGCCCCTCCCGTCACACGCGCACAGCCGCAGCCGTCAGAACCGCGAAGGCAGCCACCCCACCTGCACCATCTGCCCGCTCCTGCGCCGCGTGTGGAAGTACCCGCGCCCCGGCGGCAGCTGCGACGGCGTGATGCTGCCCAGCAGCGCGCCCTCCGACCGGTCGCCGGACATCACCAGACCCTGCGCCCCGAGCTCCCGCAGACGCTGCATCACCGGCTCGTACAGCGACCGGCTCGCTCCGCCCGCCGAGCGCGCGATGATGACGTGCAGGCCCACGTCACGGGCGTACGGCAGGTACTCCACCAGCGGCGACAGCGGGTTCATGCCGGTCGCCACCAGGTCGTAGTCGTCGATGATGACGTACGCGTCCGGGCTGTTGTACCAGCTGCGGTTGCGCAGCTGCTCCGGCGTCACGTCCGGCCCCGGCATACGCCGGCTGAGCGACCCCGCGAGGCCCTCCAGCGTCTCCGTCAGCGCCGGCGCGGACGCGCAGTAGCGCGACAGGTGCGAGTCCGGTACGGCCTCCAGGTGCGCGCGCCGGTAGTCGCCCATGACGATCTTCGCCTGCTCGGGCGTGTACCGCTCGGTGATCTGCTTGATGAGCAGCCGCAGCACCGACGACTTGCCCGACTCGCTCTCACCGAACACGATGAAGTGCGGGTCCGTCTCGAAGTCGATGAACACCGGCGCGAGCGCCGACTCGTCGATGCCGAACGCGACGCCGCGGTCGGGCTGCTCGAACCCCTTGGGCAGCCGGTCCGCCTCCAGGATCCTCGGCAGCAGCCGCACCGTCGGAGCCGGGGCGCCCTGCCAGTTCTCGTTGATGCCCCGGATGAGTACGCCCGTCGCCTCCGCCAGGTCCTCCGTCTCCGAAGAGCCGTCGACCCGCGGCAGCGCGGTCATGAAGTGCAGCTTGTCCGTGGTCAGACCACGACCGGGGACGGACGCGGGCACGTTCTGCGCCACCTTGCGGTCGATCTCCGACTCGGTCGGGTCACCGAGCCGCAGCTCGATGCGGTTCTGCAGCATGTCCTTGAGCGCGGGCCGCACCTCGGTGTAGCGGCTCGCGGTGAGGATCACGTGCACACCGAAGCCGAGGCCGCGCATCGCCATGTCCGTGATGCTCGCCTCGAGCATCTCGTAGTCCGTCTTGAACGTCGCCCAGCCGTCGATGACCAGGAAGACGTCACCCCACGGCTGGTCGGGCAGCTGCCCCGCCGCCCGGCGCTGCCGGTACGTCTGGATGGAGTCGACGTTGTTCGCGCGGAAGTACTCCTCGCGCGCGTTGAGGATGCCCTCGACCTCACTGACCGTACGGCGGACCTTCTCGCCGTCGAGCCGGTTCGCGACCCCGCCGACGTGCGCCAGGTCCTCCATCGCGATCAGACCGCCGCCGCCGAAGTCCAGGCAGTAGAACTGCACCTCGCTCGGCGTGTGCGTGAAGGCGAACGACGAGATGAGCGTACGCAGCAGCGTCGACTTTCCGGACTGCGGCCCGCCCACGAACAGACCGTGACCGGCGCCGCCCGAGAAGTCGCGGTACAGCACGTCACGCCGCTGCTCGAACGGCTTGTCCACCAGACCGACCGGCACGTTGAGCCGCCCGAGCGCCGTGTACTCCGGCGCGGTCAGACCGCGCTCCGCCGTGACGGCCAGCGCCGGCAGCAGCTGCTCCAGCGAAGGCGCCTCCTCCAGCGGCGGCAGCCACACCTGGTGCGCCGGCGGCCCCTGGTTCTCCATCTTGGCGACGATCACGTCGAGCACGGTGTCCGCGAGCGCGTCGTCGACCCGGTTCCCGGCCTCCGGCTCCTCGACCACCGGCTGCGGCGGCAGCGCCACGTGCTGCGCCGTGAACAGCGCCGGCCGCAGCTGGGTGGAGCGGTGCACCCGCGACGGACCCTCACCGTGGTACGGACCCGACACGTACGCCGCCTTGAAGCGGACCATGGTGTCGGTGTCGTACCGCAGATAGCCCGAACCCGGAATCGACGGCAGGTGGTACGCGTCCGGGACGCCGATCGCCGTACGCGACTCGGCGGCGGAGAACGTACGCAGACCGATCCGGTACGACAGGTACGTGTCCAGACCCCGCAGCTTGCCCTCCTCCAGCCGCTGCGAGGCGAGCAGCAGGTGCACGCCCAGCGAACGGCCGATGCGGCCGATCTGGATGAACATGTCGATGAAGTCGGGCTTGGCGGTGAGGAGTTCGGAGAACTCGTCGAGCACGATCACCAGGGAGGCCAGCGGTTCGAGCGCGGCACCGGCCGCCCGCGCCTTCTCGTAGTCGTGGATGTTCGCGTAGTTGCCGGCGGTACGCAGCAGCTCCTGGCGGCGCTGCATCTCACCCATGATCGAGTCGCGCATGCGGTCGACGAGCGTCAGGTCGTCCGCCAGGTTGGTGATGACGGCCGCGGTGTGCGGCATGTCCACCATGCCCGCGAAGGTCGCGCCGCCCTTGAAGTCCGCGAGGATGAAGTTCAGCGTCTCCGAGGAGTGCGTCACCGCGAGACCGAGCACCAGCGTACGCAGCACCTCGGACTTGCCGGAGCCGGTCGCGCCGACGCACAGGCCGTGCGGTCCCATGCCCTCCTGCGACGCCTCCTTGAGGTCGAGCATGACCGGCTCGCCGTTCTCGCCGACACCGATCGGCACCCGCAGCCGCTCGTGCAGCGTGCGCGGACGCCAGGTGCGCGAGACGTCGACCGAACCCGCGTCGCCGATCCCCATCAGGTCGGTGAAGTCGAGGTTGGACAGCAGCGGTTCGCCCTCTTCGGCGGTGCCGACCCGGAAGGCGGCGAGCTGCCGGGCCAGGGACTCGGCCTGCTCCGGGCTCAGCACGTCGGGCTTGCCGCTGTACGCCGACTCGTGGCCCACGTACAGCTTCATGCGGTCCGGCTTCACGTACGCGGTCAGACCGCCGCGCAGCTCGTCCTCCAGCTCACCGGGCGCGATCTCCAGGAACGTGACGCCCTGCAGCCCCTCCGCACCGGCGAGGCCCGAGTCGGGCGGTACGGTGCCGCCGTCGAGCACCACGATCACGTGCGGCTGGTCGTACACGGGATTCGCGTCCCGGTTCCAGCGCGGCCGGTCGCCCAGCTGGTCCTCCAGCGCCTCCTCGAGCTCACCGAGGTCGTCGAAGAGCAGCCGGGCCGAGCCCGCGCCGTCCTTGGCCTTCGGGTGCTGACTGTGCGGCAGCCACTTGATCCAGTCCCAGTCCGCTGCGGCGGAGGGGTGCGCGACCACGGCGATCATCAGGTCTTCCGGGGAGTGCAGCGTCGCGAGCTGCGCGATCGCCGCACGGGCGTTGCCGTACACGGTGTCGGTGTCACCGGCCACCGCCACGTGGTAGAAGGCGCGCAGCGAGACGGAGACCGGCAGGTCGGCCAGGCTGCCGTGCGCGTCGAGGAAGGCCTTCATGGCCGCCGCCGTCAGCGGCTCCAGCTCCTCCTTGGGAGCGGTCTCCGGCGCGGCCAGGGGAGTTGCCAGCTGCTGGCTGCCGAGCCCCATGCGGACGGACGCGAAGTCGGCGTCCGTCGGGCGGCGTTCCCACAGCCGCTTGCCGTCCGCCGCCAGCGCCCACAGCTGGTCCGGGTCCGGGTGCTGGAAGAGCTGCGTACGGCGCTGGAGTTCGGCCGTCTTGTGCACGTCCTTGCGGACCTGCTCCAGGTAGCGGAAGTAGTCACGCCGGTCCTGCGCCATCCCCGCGCCGCCGCCCTGCCGGGACTTGGCGAACTGGGCGATGCCCATGGCGAGGGTCGAGGCCAGCATGAGCCCGCCGACCACCCGCATATAGGAGGGGAGGTTCGGCATGAAGAAGAAGCCGACAGAACCCAGCATGCCCATCATCGGCAGCAGGTTCATCAGCACACTGTCGTCACCCTCCCGCGGAATCTCTGGCGGCGACTCCAGCTTGACCTCGCCGTCCGGGACAGCAGGCGGCTGGATCCGCGGCTGCCGTTTGATGATGACGACGCTCACCGATGCACTCATCCTTCGCGATTGCTGTGTTTTCTTCCCGGGTGCAACCCCCGGACCCCCGGCCCGAAAAGCAGGCACGCGTAGCCGCTGATCCTACTGTCACGCCCGAGACCGCCGGGAGGCAGGAGCGTGGAGATGCGGGGGAGTGCGAGGAGGAATGAGGGAGGCGGGACCTGTGCCCCCCGGGGCGGACGATAAGGTGGCGCTCCGCGTCGTACGAGCGGCGTAAAGAAGCTTGTCTAGCAGGGGGAACTACCAGGTGAGCACGGGCACATCGACGGGTTTCTGCCGAGTCACCGTCGCAGCGCCGGACAGCCGTATCGATGTGGCGCTGCCGGAGGACCTGCCGATCCAGGACATCTATCCGGAGATCATCAGGCTCTCGGGCATGGCCCAGTCCGACGGCAGCCTCGCCGGCTACCACCTCGTGCGCCGCGACGGCCATGTCCTCGACGCCAGCCGGTCGTTGCTGGAACACCGCGTCAGGGACGGCGAGGTGCTGCTGCTGCGCACGTTCGCCGACTCGCTGCCGCCGGCCGTCCACGACGACGTGGTCGACGCGGTCGCCACCGCCGTCAAGCAGGACCTGCGCGGCTGGAACGACAACCTGATGCGGGTCGCCGGCCTCGTGTCCGGCGTCCTGCTGCTGGCGATGCTCGGCTTCGTCTTCTGGTTCGCCGACCCGCTCCGCCACGACATGCACGGACTCCAGGGCATCGTCGCCGGCGTGGTCGCGCTGACGCTGACGGCCCTCGCCGGTGTGCGCGGCCGGGTGTACGACGACCGGGCATCCGCCGTCGCCCTCGGCATCGCCGCCCTGCCGCACGCGCTCATCGCCGGCTCCGGCGTCCTCCCGCAGGACGCGGGCGAGGGCCCCGGCCGGCTCCAGTTCCTCGTCGGCTGCGTCGCCGTTCTGATCTTCTCCGTCGTACTGATCATGCTGCTGCCGCAGGGCGACGCCCCCTTCGTCGCCGCGGCGCTCGCCGCCGCGATCGGCACCCTCGCCGCGTTCGGCGGAGTGCTCACCGAGGCGCAGCCCCGCGAGATCGCCGCCGTCACCTCGGTCGTCGCCCTGGCCGTGGTCGGCTTCCTGCCGGGCTGGTCGGCCCGGTTCGCCAAGCTGCCGATCGGCTTCCGCAACCCGGAGGACCTCGCCAGGGCCCGCCGCGAGGGCCAGGAGGGCAGCCAGGAGGCCGTCGACGTACAGCGCATCGTCGCCCAGACCAGCCGCGGCCACGAGCTGCTGCTCGGCCTCGTCGGCGGCTGCGCCGTCGTCATCCTCGGCGCCGGCGGCGCGGTGCTCGGCTTCAGCGACAGCGGCTGGGCCCAGCTGATGGCCCTGGTCACCGCGCTGGCCGCGATGCTGCGGGCCCGCCTGTTCCGCTACACCGCCCAGGTCACCTGCCTGCTCGTGGCCGGCGTCCTCACCATGGGCCTGCTGATCCTCGGCCTCGCGATCTCGCCGCCCATGGAGATCCTCGTCGACCTGGCCAAGGGCGACTCCGCGGCCGTCGACGTACGGACCCTGTGGCTCGGCGCCTCGGTCGCCGCCGGTGCGATGCTCCTGATCGCCATCGCCCTGATCGTTCCGCAGAAGGGCCTGTCACCCTTCTGGGGCCGCATGCTGGACCTGGCGGACTCGCTGGTCCTGCTCTCCCTGATCCCGATCTGCCTGGCGGTCCTCGACGTGTACGCCAAGGTCCGCGGCGGCGTCTGACCCGCACCCGTACGCCCCCGCCGGTCCGCGCCCCCACGGGCCGCCGTCGGGGGCGCTCGCATCTGCTGGTAAGCTGCATGACGGCCGCTTGTGTATGCGCCCCCGGACATCCGGAGGCTGCGCCCAGCGGATCCCCGCCTCCCGAGTAACGGAAGCTCCCCAGAGAATTCGACCTGGGGCACTCGGTGGCAATACGAAGACCAAGAGGAGTACGCGTGCCGCTCGACGCCGCTACGAAGAAGCAGATCATGACCGAGTTCGCTCAGAAGGAAGGCGACACCGGCTCCCCCGAGGTCCAGGTCGCCATGCTTTCGCGCCGGATCTCGGACCTCACCGAGCACCTCAAGACGCACAAGCACGACCACCACTCCCGTCGTGGTCTGCTGATCCTGGTCGGCCAGCGTCGCCGCCTGCTGCAGTACCTGGCCAAGAAGGACATCCAGCGCTTCCGTGCCCTGGTCGACCGCCTCGGCATCCGCCGTGGCGCGGCCGGCGGCGCCAAGTAAGACGGACGTCGTGAAGGGAGCGGTACCCCACTTCCAGGGGACCGCTCCCTTTGCTGTACGTGCGTGACGTACCGGACGCTCAGTAGTCTGGTCGTACAACGCAACACAGAAACACGCGAGAAGCGGCTTCCCCGCCGCCGGTCCTCGGTAGTGGCCCCCGGAGCACATCGACACCGGGGTCTTCGATCGAAGACCGGCCCGCAGCTGAAGCGCTTCTCCGCCACTGTCCCCCCGCCACACGGGCGACGGGGACGAAAGACGAAAAGTATCGGAGATAACGCTAGTGGAGAACGAGACCCACTACGCCGAGGCCGTCATTGACAACGGTTCCTTCGGCACCCGCACCATCCGCTTCGAGACGGGCCGCCTCGCCAAGCAGGCCGCCGGCTCCGCCGTGGCGTACCTGGACGACGACACCATGGTGATGTCGGCCACCACCGCTTCGAAGAAGCCCAAGGACCAGCTCGACTTCTTCCCCCTGACGGTGGACGTCGAGGAGCGGATGTACGCAGCCGGAAAGATCCCCGGCTCCTTCTTCCGTCGTGAGGGCCGGCCCTCCGAGGACGCGATCCTCACCTGCCGCCTGATCGACCGCCCGCTGCGCCCCTCCTTCAAGAAGGGCCTGCGCAACGAGATCCAGATCGTCGAGACGATCATGGCGCTCAACCCCGACCACCTGTACGACGTGGTCGCGATCAACGCCGCCTCCTGCTCCACGATCCTGGCCGGCCTGCCCTTCTCCGGCCCGATCGGCGCCACCCGTGTGGCCCTGATCAAGGGCCAGTGGGTCGCCTTCCCGACGCACACCGAGCTCGAGGACGCCGTCTTCGACATGGTCGTCGCCGGTCGCGTCCTGGAGGACGGCGACGTCGCGATCATGATGGTCGAGGCCGAGGCCACCGAGAAGACCATCCAGCTCGTCAAGGACGGCGCCGACGCCCCGACCGAGGAGATCGTCGCCGCCGGTCTCGAGGCCGCGAAGCCGTTCATCAAGGTCCTCTGCAAGGCCCAGTCGGACCTCGCCGCCAAGGCCGCCAAGCCCACCGGTGAGTTCCCGGTCTTCCTCGAGTACCAGGACGACGTGCTGGAGGCGCTGACCGCCGCCGTCAAGTCCGAGCTCACGCAGGCGCTCACCATCGCCGGCAAGCAGGAGCGCGAGAACGAGCTCGACCGCATCAAGGAGATCGCCGCCGAGAAGCTGCTCCCGCAGTTCGAGGGTCGCGAGAAGGAGATCTCCGGTGCGTACCGCGCGCTGACCAAGCACCTCGTCCGCGAGCGCGTCATCAAGGACAAGGTCCGCATCGACGGCCGCGGCGTCACGGACATCCGTACGCTCGCCGCCGAGGTCGAGGCCATCCCGCGCGTGCACGGCTCGGCGCTGTTCGAGCGTGGCGAGACCCAGATCCTGGGCGTCACCACCCTCAACATGCTCCGCATGGAGCAGCAGCTGGACACCCTCTCCCCGGTGACCCGCAAGCGCTACATGCACAACTACAACTTCCCGCCGTACTCCGTCGGTGAGACCGGCCGCGTGGGCTCGCCCAAGCGCCGCGAGATCGGCCACGGCGCGCTCGCCGAGCGCGCCATCGTGCCGGTGCTGCCGACGCGCGAGGAGTTCCCGTACGCGATCCGCCAGGTGTCCGAGGCTCTCGGCTCCAACGGCTCGACGTCCATGGGCTCGGTCTGCGCCTCCACCATGTCGCTGCTGAACGCCGGTGTGCCCCTCAAGGCCCCCGTCGCCGGTATCGCCATGGGCCTGATCTCCCAGGAGATCGACGGCAAGACGCACTACGTCGCCCTCACCGACATCCTCGGCGCCGAGGACGCGTTCGGCGACATGGACTTCAAGGTCGCCGGTACGAAGGAATTCGTCACCGCCCTCCAGCTCGACACCAAGCTGGACGGCATCCCGGCCTCCGTCCTGGCCGCGGCCCTCAAGCAGGCCCGCGACGCCCGCCTCCACATCCTCGACGTGATGATGGAAGCGATCGACACGCCGGACGAGATGTCCCCCAACGCCCCGCGGATCATCACCGTCAAGATCCCCGTGGACAAGATCGGTGAGGTCATCGGCCCCAAGGGCAAGATGATCAACCAGATCCAGGAGGACACCGGCGCGGACATCACGATCGAGGACGACGGCACCATCTACATCGGTGCCCAGGTCGGCTCGCAGGCCGAGGCGGCCCGCGCGACGATCAACGCGATCGCGAACCCGACCATGCCGGAGGTCGGCGAGCGCTACCTGGGTACGGTCGTCAAGACCACCACCTTCGGTGCCTTCGTCTCCCTGATGCCCGGCAAGGACGGTCTGCTGCACATCTCGCAGATCCGCAAGCTCGCCGGCGGCAAGCGCGTGGAGAACGTCGAGGACGTGCTCGGCGTGGGCCAGAAGGTCCAGGTCGAGATCGCCGAGATCGACTCGCGCGGCAAGCTCTCCCTCGTCCCCGTGATCGAGGGCGAAGAGGGCTCCGAGGCCGACAAGGACGACACCGACAAGTGACGTCCCGTAGTTCCGTGACGACGGCCCGCACCTCCTCGGAGGGGCGGGCCGTCGCCCGTACCCAAACGCTGCTCAAGGGCCAGAACGGCATCGGCACCGTCCGCAGGACCACCCTCCCCGGCGGTCTGCGCGTCGTCACCGAGACCCTGCCCTCCGTACGGTCCGCCACCTTCGGCATCTGGGCGCACGTCGGCTCCCGCGACGAGACGCCCTCGCTGAACGGCGCCACGCACTACCTGGAGCACCTCCTCTTCAAGGGCACCGAGAAGCGCAGTGCCCTCGACATCTCGTCCGCGATCGACGCGGTCGGCGGCGAGATGAACGCCTTCACGGCGAAGGAGTACACGTGCTACTACGCCCGTGTACTGGACACCAACCTCCCCCTCGCCATCGACATCGTCTGCGACATGCTGACGGGCTCCCTGATCAGGGCCGAGGACGTCGACGCCGAGCGCGGCGTCATCCTCGAAGAGATCGCGATGACCGAGGACGACCCGGGCGACGTGGTCCACGACCTGTTCGCCAGGACGATGTTCGGCGACACCCCGCTGGGCCGCCCGGTCCTCGGCACCGTCGACACCGTCGAGGGCCTGTCCGCCGACCGGATCCGCCGCTTCTACAAGAAGCACTACGACCCGACGCACCTCGTCGTCGCGGCCGCGGGCAACGTGGACCACGCCACCGTCGTGCGCCAGGTCCGCAAGGCGTTCGAGCGCGCCGGCGCCCTGTCCCGTACGGACGCGGTCCCGCTCGACCCGCGCGACGGCTCCCGCGTCATCCGCACCGCCGGCCGCGTCGAGCACCTGAACCGCAAGACCGAGCAGGCGCACGTCGTCCTCGGCATGCCGGGCCTGTCCCGCACCGACGATCGCCGCTGGGCGCTCGGCGTACTGAACACGGCTCTCGGCGGCGGCATGTCGTCCCGCCTCTTCCAGGAGGTACGGGAGAAGCGCGGCCTGGCCTACAGCGTGTACTCGTACACCTCCAGCTTCGCCGACTGCGGCCTGTTCGGCGTGTACGCGGGCTGCCGGCCCGGCCAGGTGCACGACGTGCTCAAGATCTGCCGCGACGAGCTGGAGAAGGTCGCCGCGAACGGTCTGCCCGACGAGGAGATCGACCGCGCCGTCGGCCAGCTCTCCGGCTCCACCGTCCTCGGCCTGGAGGACACCGGCGCGCTCATGAACCGCATCGGCAAGAGCGAGCTGGCCTGGGGCGAGCACATCTCCGTCGACGACATGCTCGCCCGGATGGCGGCAGTGACCCCCGACGAGGTACGGGAGGTCGCCGCCGACGTCCTGGGCCACCGGCCGTCCCTGTCGGTCATCGGCCCGCTGAAGGACAAGCAGGCCGACCGCCTGCACGAATCAGTCGCCTAGAGCCCTCCAGAAAGAAGCAACAATGAGCAAGCTGCGCGTGGCCGTTCTCGGTGCCAAGGGCCGAATCGGCTCCGAGGCCGTACGGGCCGTCGAGGCCGCCGAAGACATGGAACTGGTGGCGGCGCTGAGCCGGGGCGACAAGCTCGAAGCCCTCGTCGAGGCCGACGCCCAGGTCGTCGTCGAGCTCACCACCCCCGCGTCGGTGATGGGCAACCTCGACTTCTGCGTACGCCACGGCATCCACGCCGTCGTCGGCACCACCGGCTGGACCGACGAACGCCTCGCGCAGCTCCGCTCCTGGCTGGAGACCTTCCCGGAGACCGGCGTGCTCATCGCGCCGAACTTCTCCATCGGTGCCGTCCTGACCATGAAGTTCGCCCAGCAGGCGGCCCCGTACTTCGAGTCCGTCGAGGTCGTCGAGCTGCACCACCCGAACAAGGCCGACGCCCCCTCGGGCACCGCGACCCGCACCGCCCAGCTCATCGCGGCGGCGCGCGCCGAGGCCCGCAGCGCCCCCCAGCCCGACGCCACCACCACGGCGCTCGACGGCGCCCGCGGCGCGGACGTCGACGGTGTACCCGTGCACGCCATCCGGCTGCGCGGCCTCCTCGCCCACCAGGAAGTGCTCCTCGGCGGCGAGGGCGAGACCCTGACGATCCGCCACGACTCCCTGCACCACAGCAGCTTCATGCCGGGCATCCTGCTCGGCGCGCGCCGCGTGGTGACCACTCCCGGCCTCACCTTCGGCCTGGAAAACTTCCTCGACCTGAACTGACGGCAGCAAGAGCCATGCGCGCAAAGATCACCTACTTCGTCCTCGCCGCCGTCCTGGTCGTCTACTTCGTCCTGGCCGGCAGCAGGGGGTACTTCCTCATCCGGGAAGGCACCGCCCTCACCGTCACCTTCGGCGTCGCGGTGCTGGTCCTGCCGGGCCTCGGCATCTGGTTCCTCTGGCAGACCACGCAGTTCGCCCGCAAGGCGGACGCGCTGTCCGCGAAGCTGGAGGCCGAGGGCGGCCTGCCCGTGGACGAGCTGGTACGTACGCCCAGTGGCCGCATCGACCGCGACTCCGCCGACGCGGTCTTCGCCCGCCGCCGCGCGGAGACCGAGGACGCCCCGGACGACTGGCGGTCCTGGTTCCGCCTCGCGATCGCCTACTACGACGCGCGGGACACCCCGCGGGCCCGCAAGGCGATGCAGCGGGCGATCGCCCTCCACGAGGGCAGGTAGGCAGGGGAATGGGGGGCGTCCGGCCGGACGCCCCCCATTCCCCTGCCTTACGCGACCGGGGCCGGCCGGTACTCGTCGCCCCACGCCTCGACCGTGTCGGCGGCCCGGTCGAACGCCTCGACCCGTGACAGGAAGTCCGCGTTGTGATCGGTCAGCAGCTGAAGCCGCTCACCGTCCCGGCCGTGGAGTACGAGCGCCTGCCCCTGCACCGTGCGCGGCAGCCCGAGCCACCGCACCGGCTGCTGGACCGTACGCACGTGCGTCGCCCGGGCCCACGGCACCGTGGTGGTCGAGAAGAACCCCACGCGCCGCAGCCCGTGCCGGCTGACCCAGGCGCCCACCCGCAGCAACCGCAGCGCGCAGCCGATGAGAGCGGCGGCGAGGCCGAAACAGACCGCGGCGGACACCGCTCCGGTGAAGGCGATGACCATCGCGGCCAGCAGCACGAAGGACGCGAGGAGCAGCAGCAGGGCTGCCGCTCCCACCCGCCAGGGGCCGGGGCGGTAGGGCCGGCGCCATTGATCGTGATCGTCGAAGGGCAGCGCGACGTCGTCGGACGTCTCACCGGACACTTCGAACGCACGGTCGGCCGTCAGAAAGGGCAGGGGCACGACTGATCCTCACTCACCAGCACGCTCGATTGGGCTGTGCCCGGTGAGGCTACCCAGCAGGTCTTCGCCCGGCCACCCCAGGGGGCCCGGACGAGTCACCGCCCGTCAGCGGCCTCGGATTTCTGTGTCACGCCCGGCCCCTGCGCGGGGTCGAGGGCGGGAAGCCCGAAGAGCAGCGATCCCACCAGACCGGCGACGACGGTGAGACCGATGAGCGTACGTCCGACGACCTCGGACACGCTCGGACGTTCGGGGGGCGGAGGGGTGACATTACTGCGGAATCGGTCGGCCTCCGCGACGAACGCGAAGGGGACGGACTCTCGCCGGCGCAACATGGGGCGCACTCCTTTGCTCTTTTTGATCTGGTACTAGGGCTTCTACAGGGACAGACGTACAAAGCTGTCGCTTGGTGCCCGATTTCCCTGAATCGGCCGAACAATGTCCCCCGACCGCCGCCGGGGTCGCACCGGCCTTCGCGGGCGGCGGCGGCCCGTAGAGTGTGGGGCGCCCGAGCGATGTACATGGAAGGACCCGCCGGTGACTGTTACCCCTGATGGCACCCCCACCGAGACCCTCAAGCCCGACTTCCGAAGCGACGTCACGGTCGACCTGGTCAAGCACACCGCCGGCGATTCCGACGTGCTGTGGGCCGCCCGGGTCTCGACCGCCGGCGAGCAGTCCCTGGAGGAGCTGAGCAAGGACCCCGAGCGCTCCAAGGGCCTGATCAACTACCTGATGCGCGACCGTCACGGCAGCCCCTTCGAGCACAACTCGATGACGTTCTTCATCAGCGCCCCGATCTTCGTCTTCCGCGAGTTCATGCGGCACCGCGTCGGATGGTCGTACAACGAGGAATCCGGCCGCTACAGGGAGCTGGAGCCGGTCTTCTACATCCCCGGTGAGTCCCGCAAGCTCGTCCAGCAGGGCCGCCCCGGCAAGTACGAGTTCGTCGCGGGCACCCCGGAGCAGCAGAAGCTCACGACCCGCGCGATGGAGGACTCCTACCGCCAGGCGTACGAGGCGTACCAGGAGATGCTGGCCGCCGGAGTCGCCCGCGAGGTGGCCCGCGCGGTCCTGCCCGTCGGTCTGTACTCCTCCATGTACGCCACCTGCAACGCCCGCTCGCTCATGCACTTCCTCGGCCTGCGCACCCAGCACGAGCTGGCCAAGGTGCCGTCCTTCCCGCAGCGCGAGATCGAGATGGTGGGAGAGCAGATGGAGGCCCAGTGGGCCACGCTCATGCCCCTCACCTACGCGGCCTTCAACGCCAACGGCCGGGTCGCGCCGTAGGGCCCGTGGGCCGGCCCGAGGACTGATGTACGGATCCACCGTCCGAAGTGTCCGTATTGCCGCAGTTCGAGAATTTCATCTAGGCTGATCAAACGGACCCGGCACTGCTTGAACCCCCGAGCAGGCAGTGCCGGGTTCCACTCTTCCCGTACGTCCGACCTCCCCCGAGGGGACACGACGCGTTGAGCAGCGAGTAGCGTGTTACCCATGGCTCCGATCTCCACTTCGCAGACTCCCTTCGGGCGGGTCCTCACCGCCATGGTCACGCCCTTCACGGCGGACGGCGGACTCGACCTCGACGGCGCCCAGCGCCTCGCCGCCCACCTGGTGGACGCCGGCAACGACGGGCTGATCGTCAACGGCACCACCGGCGAGTCCCCGACCACCAGCGACGCGGAGAAAAACGACCTCGTACGAGCCGTACTGGAGGCCGTAGGAGACCGGGCCCACGTCGTCGCCGGCGTCGGCACGAACGACACCCGCCACAGCCTCGAGCTGGCCCGCGCCGCCGAGCGCACCGGCGCGCACGGCCTGCTCGCGGTGACGCCGTACTACAACAAGCCCCCGCAAGAGGGCCTGCTCCGCCACTTCACGGCCATCGCCGACGCCACCGGGCTCCCCGTGATGCTCTACGACATCCCGGGCCGCAGCGGCGTGCCGATCAGCACCGAGACGCTCGTCCGGCTCGCCGAGCACCCGCGGATCGTCGCGAACAAGGATGCCAAGGGCGACCTCGGCCGCGCCAGCTGGGCCATCGCCCAGAGCGGCCTCGCCTGGTACTCCGGCGACGACATGCTGAACCTCCCCCTGCTGTCCGTCGGCGCCGTCGGCTTCGTCTCGGTCGTCGGCCACGTGGTCACCCCCGAGCTGCGCGCCCTCCTCGAGGCACACCTCGCCGGCGACGTACGCAAGGCGACGGAGATCCACCAGCGGCTGCTCCCGGTCTACACCGGCATGTTCCGCACCCAGGGCGTCATGACCACCAAGGCCGCCCTCGCCCTCCAGGGCCTGCCCGCAGGCCCGCTGCGCCTTCCCATGGTGGAGCTGACGCCCGACGAAGAGGCACAGCTCAAGCGGGACCTCGCGGCCGGCGGAGTGGCCCTCTAACCAGACTTCACAACTGAATACGCAGGAATCCCACACACAACAGCAAGTGCACGAATGTCATGCGCGCCACGTGCCTCAGCGGTACGTGGCGTGTGTGGTGAGGAGAGTCTTTTGAGTCATCCGCATCCTGAACTCGGTACCCCGCCGAAGCTCCCCAAGGGCGGTCTGCGCGTCACCCCGCTCGGCGGTCTCGGCGAGATCGGCCGGAACATGACGGTCTTCGAGTACGGCGGCCGCCTGCTCATCGTCGACTGCGGCGTGCTCTTCCCCGAGGAGGAGCAGCCCGGTATCGACCTGATCCTGCCGGACTTCACGTCCATCAAGGACCGCCTCGACGACATCGAGGGCATCGTGCTCACGCACGGCCACGAGGACCACATCGGCGGCGTCCCCTTCCTGCTCCGCCTGAAGCCGGACATCCCGCTGATCGGCTCCAAGCTGACGCTCGCCCTCATCGAGGCGAAGCTCCAGGAGCACCGCATCCGCCCGTACACCCTCGAGGTCACCGAGGGCCACCGCGAGCGCGTCGGCCCCTTCGACTGCGAGTTCGTCGCGGTCAACCACTCCATCCCGGACGCGCTGGCCGTCGCCATCCGCACCCCGGCGGGCATGGTCGTCCACACCGGCGACTTCAAGATGGACCAGCTCCCGCTGGACCGCCGCCTCACCGACCTCCCGAAGTTCGCCAAGCTCGGCGAGGAGGGCATCGACCTCCTCCTCTCCGACTCGACGAACGCAGAGGTCCCCGGCTTCGTACCGCCCGAGCGCGACATCTCGAACGTCCTGCGCACGGTCTTCGCGAACGCCCAGAAGCGCATCATCGTGGCCAGCTTCGCCAGCCACGTGCACCGCATCCAGCAGATCCTCGACGCGGCCCACGAGTACGGCCGCCGCGTGGCCTTCGTCGGCCGCTCGATGGTCAGGAACATGGGCATCGCCCGCGACCTCGGCTACCTGAAGGTCCCGGCCGGCCTGGTCGTCGACGTGAAGACCCTCGACGACCTCCCCGATCACGAGGTCGTACTGGTCTGCACGGGCTCCCAGGGCGAGCCCATGGCCGCGCTCTCCCGCATGGCCAATCGCGACCACCAGATCCGCATCGTCCAGGGCGACACCGTCATCCTGGCCTCGTCGCTCATCCCGGGCAACGAGAACGCGGTCTACCGCGTGATCAATGGCCTGACCCGCTGGGGTGCCAACGTCATCCACAAGGGCAACGCCAAGGTCCACGTCTCGGGTCACGCCTCGGCCGGCGAGCTGCTGTACTTCTACAACATCTGCAAGCCGAAGAACCTCATGCCGGTCCACGGCGAATGGCGCCACCTGCGGGCCAACGCCGAGCTCGGTGCCCTGACGGGTGTCCCCAAGGACCACATCGTCATCGCCGAGGACGGCGTCGTCGTCGACCTGGTCGAGGGCCGCGCGAAGATCGTCGGCAAGGTCCAGGCCGGCTATGTGTACGTCGACGGCCTCTCGGTCGGCGATGTCACGGAGACCCACCTGAAGGACCGCCGCATCCTCGGCGAAGAGGGCTTCATCTCGGTGTTCGTCGTGGTCGACACCGCCACCGGCAAGGTCGTGGGCGGCCCGAACATCCACGCCCGCGGCTCCGGCATCGACGACTCGGCCTTCGCGGCCGTCGTCCCGCGGATGGAAGAGGCCATCGCCAAGTCGGCGCAGGACGGCGTCCTGGAGACGCACCAGATCCAGCAGCTCATCCGCCGCACGGTGGGCAAGTGGGTCTCGGACACGTACCGCCGTCGTCCGATGATCCTGCCGGTCGTCGTAGAGGTCTGACGGCCCCAACGGGGAGCGGAGCCCCTCGATTTGCATCGAGGCGCTCCGCTCCAGTACGTTTACGTCTCCTCCTGAACGGGAAGCCCGGCGCACTGGTGCGCCCGGTGCCACCCGAGCGGGGCGGGAATTCCGACTCAGAACTTCTGATAAAGTCGGAATCGCCGGAAAGGGAAACGCGAAAGCGAGGAACTGGAAAGCGCCGAGGAAGTCGGACGCGAAAGAGTCTGATAGAGTCGGGAACACG
>NZ_BMVO01000004.1 GCF_014650755.1 Streptomyces chryseus
CGAACCCGCACGGACTCATGGCGGCCCCGCCGGACGATCTGCTGGAGTCTTTGCCCCTTTTGATCAGTCAACCGCCGTGCTCGGACCGGCTCTGCCATCGATGGCCTCACTCTCAACAGCAATCACGTTGTCATCGAGAGTGAGGCCGACAGACCCTGGCACCCCGAACATCGACCGGCGTGTCACCCGACCCGGCGAACGTTCGTGGCCAACGCACTAGCTGGTCAGGGCGGGTTGACGTGGTTTCAGGTTCACTTGTTCGGTTGCTGCCTGGTTGGCGTAGTGCTTCTCCTCGTACTCGATCGGGCTGAGGTAGCCGAGTCGTTTCTGGATGCGGCGGGGGTTGTAGAAGCCGTCGATGTACTCGAAGAGCGCGAGGTTCGCCTCGGCGCGGGTGGCGAAGACGCGGCCGCGGATGCACTCGGTCTTGATGACCATCCACAGGTTCTCCGCGAGGGCGTTGTCGTACGAGTCGCCGACCGAGCCCATGGACGCCTGGATCCCGGCCCTGACCAGGCGTGTCGTGAGCTTCACGGACGTGTATTGACAGCCGTGGTCCGCATGATGAATGAGCTCACCGGGGGCGACTTCGCGGCTGGCCAGGGCGTATTCCAGCGAGGTCAGGACCAGGTCGGCGTCCGCGCGGGCGGAGGTTTCCCAGGCGACCACCCGGCGGGAGAACGCGTCGCGGATCGCGGGCAGCCACAGCGGGCCCTCGAGCGTCGTGACCATGGTCAGATCGGTGACCCACAGCCGGTTCGGCCCGTTCGCGGTGAAGTCGCGCTTGACCAGGTCAGGAGCGAGGACGGCGTCCGGGTCGCGGCGGGTGAAGCCCTTGCCCTTGCGGGGGCTGATTCCGGCGAGGCCGGCCTGGCGCATGAGCCGTTCGACGCGCTTGCGGCCGACGTGGACGCCTTCACGTTTGAGGACGGCGTGCACGCGGGGTGAGCCGTAGATTCCGCCGGACTCGTCGTGGACCTGACGGATCCTGCTGGTCAGCTCGGCGTCCTGGCGGTGCCGCTCGCACGGCTCGGTCTCGGCCTGGCGCCAGCGGTAGTAGGTGGAGGAGGGGATGGAAAGTTCCCGGAGTACAGGCTCGGCCCCCAGGTGCGGGTGCTCGTCGAGGAGCGCGGTCACCTGGGCCGGGTCGGGCCGAGCTGGGCCGCGAAAAAAGCCGAGGCAGTCCGCAGGACCTCGTTCGCCCGCTTGAGCTGGGCGTTCTCCTTGCGCAGGGCGGCGAGTTCCTCACGCTCGGCGGTGGTGAGCATGTCGTCGCGTTCGCCGGCGTCGGCCTCGGCCTGCCGGATCCAGTTGCGCAGGGCCTCGTGGTGCACGCCGAGTTCCTCGGCCATGCGGCGGATCACGGGCTTCGGCTCGGCGGTCCGGTACATCCTGACCGCACGCTCACGCAACTCCAGCGGGTATTTTCTCGGTGCGGGCATCGTCTGGGCTCCTCTCATGAGACCCATCTGGCCCTTTGTCACCCACCCCCGCATCTCGGGGGAACCTCAGAGTCGAGGGTTTCGAGGTTGATGATGTGGTCGAGCAGGAGCCGGTAGCGGCCTGCGAGGAGCTTTTCGGGCAGGTCGTCGACCTGGTTGAAGG
Organism: Streptomyces chryseus; assembly: GCF_014650755.1. Taxonomy (GTDB): domain Bacteria; phylum Actinomycetota; class Actinomycetes; order Streptomycetales; family Streptomycetaceae; genus Streptomyces; species Streptomyces chryseus. The sequence continues at coordinate 1,606 of NZ_BMVO01000004.1, forward strand.
CGAACCACCACAGGTGCGGTTGTCCGGGCTGGGGCATCATCCGCAAGTCGTTGAAGACCTCGCCGGGATGGCCGACCTCCCAGAAGGCGAGCTTGTTGGTGGCTTCGGGGTGGTTGGCGGCGAAGGCGTAGGCGACCATCGCGCCGATGTCCTCACCCGCGATGTTGACCTTCTCGTGCCGGAGGTGGCGGACGAGTTCGTAGACGTCGCGGGCCATCGTCTTCTTGTCGTAACCATCGGCGGGCTTGGCCGAGGCGCCCATGCCGCGGTAGTCGACGGCTATCACCTGGTAGTGCTCGGCGAGGGCGGGCATGACCTGGTGGAACTGCCACCACGTCTGAGGCCAGCCCGGCAGGAGCACCAAGGGCTCTCCCTGGCCGCCGGTCACGTAGTGCAGGCGGGTGCCGTTGACGTCGGCGTAGTGGTGCGCGAAGCCCTCGAGAGCTGGTTCGGTGATGGGGGTGGTGGTCATGTCTGTCTTTCGTTGTTCCCGGACAGCAGGGCGGTCCAGGAGGGGAAGTGTGCCGGCCTGGCGGGGAACCGCAGCACGAGCCGGTCGAGGCTGGTTTGTTCGCCGTCGCCGTACAGCTTCTGTCGGCGGCCTGGGCGGGGGCCGCGTCATGAGAAGGACCTGTCGGCGGGGTGGCCGCGTCGCCCGGGTCGGCGGGTGGGTGCCCCCGGGGGCGGCAGCGGGGTGTGCCGCGGGGGGCTCCTGCCCCGGACCGGCCGGTCCGGGGCAGGAGTGGCGCTCGGGGCTGGGGGGTGTGGAGTGTGGGGTTACTGCGGCATCAGGCCGGCGACGATGGGCAGGATCTTCTGCCCGTCGGGGCCGGTCCAGGACTCGGCGAGTTCGGCCAGGAGCTGGTTGATGGAGGTGATGGTGGCGCCGCCGTTCTCCATGCGGCGCAGGGCGACCTGGTCGGCCCGTCAGGCACATCACCTTCCACCACGCGTGCGGCTCGGCGTGCCCCTCACCCGCGGCCGGCCCCACCGGCTGCACCCGGTGCCGCAGCATCCACCGCGCCAGCCCACCAGACGGCTGAGCCCGCAGAGAAGAACTGTCCACCACCTCCGGCATCCCCGCCTGATCCGCTTCGCTCATATCCGCCATCAGCCCTTCCGACTCTTTTCAGCGCACGCGCACAACGGCTACGAGATAGGGACTCGCGACGATCATCGAGTATGGGCCTGCCGCCGACCCGGCCCCGCACCGCACAGGCCCGCTCCAGTACCCGCCCTGCCTCTGTGGCGGGCACTGCCCGCCATCCCGGCCACCGGTAACCGCACCTCAAGAACCCACGTCCAGCGGCGCAGCGCATCAGCGGAGAGCCCTGCAGCCGTCACCGTCCGCGTCGATCTGATGCAAGGTTCGTTCGATGACCGGCCGGACGGGTGAAGTGCTCCTGGGCCGCTGGGACCGCTCAGCCGGCGGCGAGGCCGACTTTGGTGTAGTAGCGCTCCAGGTGTGCCGGGTTCTGTGTAGCCAGGCCGATGTGACCGTCGGGGCGGATCAGGAACAGGCCCGTGCCGAGGGCCTGCGCCAGGGTGCCGCCGGTCACCTGCAGGGTGCGGACAGCCGGCGGTACGGGGGGCGGTGCGCTGTCCACTGCGAGCAGGGTGAAGTGGGGGCCTGCGAGCAGTTCGAAGAGCTGTCGTGGGGTGTCATGGGCGGCTGCGTCTGCCGGGGTGAAGGTGAGGTCGGGGGCGCGGTCACCAGCTTGGAGGACCGTGTGTGTGAGCTGTTCGCGGGCTTCGGTGCTCAGGGGACTGTCGCGGTAGTGGACCGGCAGGAGGGTGAGGCGCCCTCGGTGGCGGGCGCGCACGCGGCTTCCCTCGGGTTTGCGGCCGAGGCGGTAGAGCTGGGCGCTGATGTCAAGGACGTCGTGGGCGGCAGGGCGGCGTTCGGCGTCATAGCTGTCCAGCAACGTGTCGGGAGCGTGGTCGTGCAGGACTTGGCCTAGTTTCCAGCCCAGGTTGTAGGCGTCGTGGACGCCGATGTTCAGGCCTTGGCCGCCGCCGGGCGGGTGGACGTGCGCGGCGTCGCCCGCGATGAAGACCCGTTTGTCGCGGAAGCGTTCGGCCAGTGCTGTGCGGGGCTTGTAGGAGGAGGTCCACTGGACGTCGGTGACGGCCGTTGCGGGCAGGTGGGTGCGGGTGGCGATCAGTTCCCGGACCCGTTGCGGGCAGGGGTCGCCTTCCTCGTCGCCGACCGGGGTGGTGAGCTGGAACTGGTCGGTTCCGGGCAGCGGGCAAAGCAGTAGTTCACCGCCCGGCCCGTCTGGCCACGTGTGCCAGTGGTCGTGGTCCAGGCCGTCGACGCGGACGTCCGCGACCACCGCGGCGTGCAGTGCGCCGCCCTCGGTCTTCATCTTGATGCCCAGCGCCTCGCGGACGGTGCTGCGTCCGCCGTCGGCGCCGACCAGGTAGGGCATGTTCAGGGTGCGGCGGCTGCCATCGGTCTGTGTCAGCTCGGCCTGCACCAGTTGGTCGGTTTGATGCAGGGCCGTCAGCCGGGTGCCGTACTCCACCGCCCCGCCCAATGCCAGGAGCCGGTCCTGCAGGATCTGCTGCGTCCGCCATTGCGGCACCAGCCACTGCACCGGATACCGCGTCACGGGCGCCTGCGGATCGCGTTCCACCAACCGCCATTCGCCGTCTCGGCGGCCGTTGCGCCAGGTCTGCATGGGCGGAAGGGGCCTACCGGCCTCCCGCAGCGCGTCCATGACACCGATGTCGTCCAGGACCTCCTGGGTGCGCGGCTGCAGGCTCAGACCGCGTGAACCGCTGAACGGCCGGTCGGCCGCCTCGACGACGAGGGTGCATACGCCACGCCGGACAAGGTCGACCGCGAGGGCGAGGCCGGTCGGGCCGGCACCAACAATGAGAACGTCAACGGCGTCCCTTGACTCAGCTTGGGGAGAGGGGTGGGCGGGCATTACTCACCGCTTTCTGCCGTAGGCCACGGCCTGGAAGGAGTGCGGTTTCTTTGCGCACGTCAGCACGCAATGCGTTACGGGTCGGACCTTCCCGTTGATGGGGTGGCTTTGTCAGTCGGCAACCCGCGTGCACCCGCATGGCCGGACGACCCGCCCGGCACCCGGACGGTGCCCACCGCGCCGCCCCTGCCACTTCTACTCCAGCGACGGGCTGAAGTTCGATCCAATGTTGATCCATCCCGTGGACCAGGGCCCCATCACAAGGACGACCAGCCCCAGAGGCACCAGGAACTCGACGACAACCGCTGACGCGCACAACACCCGACGCTGCCGCACTCCCCCGGCCAGGCCCTTCAGCCGGCGTTTCCGCTGGTAGCGACGGTTCTGGCACGGAGCTGCGAGCGGGCTCCGTCATGGCCGTTGGGCCGCCGACGATCTGCCCCGGCGCCGTAGGAAAGGCGGCGGCCGCACGCTGCAGCGGCGGATAGACGCGGTGGTGGAGCTCTCGAGGAGCCTACGCCTCCAGCGCGGAGGGCGGGCAGGCCGTCGCGCTGCTCGACCAACGCGACATCGTCACGTTCTGTGACCGAATCGTCTGCAGGACAGGAACGGACAGCCAAGCGCACCCGAGCGCCTCTACATCGCGCGGCTGGAGGGCCTGGCGGACGAGCGACGGGTGGGGCGGCCTCCGTCCATCCTGCTCGACCAGGTCGAGGACGTCATCGTGGCGATGTTGGATTCCATTCCGGGAAAGGACACGCACTGGTCACGGGCGTCGGTGGCGGCCCGCCCCGGGCGGTCGAAGTCGACGATCGGGCGGATCTGGAAGAGGTCCGACCTCAAGCCGCACCTGTAGGGACGCCTTCACGCTCTCCACCGACCCGCAGTTCGTCGCGAAGGTTCTCGACGTCGTCGGGCTGTACCACCACCCGCCGGAGAAAGCGGTGGTGCTACGCGTCGACGAGAAGGCGCAGATCCAGGCGCTGGACCGGTCGCTGTGTCGGTCGACTCCAGAATCATCCGGGCCCGCCAGCACGCGGCCGGCGCCCAAGAAGGGGGCACCGCAGCCCGGTGCTCGGACGGTCCTGCGGCGGACTGACGATCAAGATCACCTCACCTGCGACGGCTGTCTCTCGGCGGGGCGTAGGACGCCTGATCAGTGTGCGGCTTCCAGAGCGGCGCGCCACACCGGGCTGTCCACGTAGTGGTTGTCGAAGTGCTCGGAGGACTCCGCGATCTCCTGCGGGCTCGCCTCCCCGCGCATCACCCGCCCGAGGAGCCGCAGGTAGTCAAAGCGCGGCATGCCGGGCGTGAAGACGAACAGCACGTCGGCCTCGGCGCCGGGAGCCGCCGCGAACGCGTGCGGCGTGTGCGGCGGCACGACGAGCAGGTCGCCCGCGTCGAGGGTCTTCACCTCGTTGTCGACCAGTACCCGCAAGGAGCCGCTGATGACGAAGAAGAGCTCGGAGGCACGGGTGTGGAAGTGGGCCGGGGCGCCCACCGCGCCGTTGGCGAACTGTGAGCGGTAGCTGGTGAGCGGGCTGCCGTCCGTGCCGCAGTCGGCCAGCAGCGTCATGACGCTGCTCGGGTCGCTGGTGGTCTCGGCGGACGCGGCGCGGGTCAGAACCGGCTTCAGTGCGGCGGTGTTCATGGTTCGTACTCCCTGCTGAGCTGTGACGACGGGCGTTTCCCGCGCTCTCTTGACTACGACTCTAGGCGGCCAAGAGACCGGCCACGGGGTGCATTTCGATGCGGGGATCATGGGTCAATCTGGCGGGGGGCGGGCGGCGATCGAGCCGTCGGCGGCGACGAGGCACGCATTCGCGGCCGACCGCTGGGCACAAGGGGCAGGTACGACGACCCACAGCCCGGAAAGCAGAGATGAGAGTGATCACGTGTCCTTCTCCAACCACCCCCAGGCCCCTGACGGTTACGCGCAGACCCACCACGACGCGGGGGTGAAGCGGAGCAACGGCCCGGCGGTCACCGCACTCGTCCTGGGTGTCGCGGCGCTCCTGCTCTTCTGGACCGTCTTCGGCGGCATCGTGCTGGGCCTGCTGGCTGTCGTCTTCGGCATCGTCGGCGCACGCAAGGCACGTGGGGGACGCGCGCCCCACGGCAAGATGTCGATCATCGGTGCGGTGCTCGGCGCGCTGGGTCTGATCGCCTCCGCGGTGATCATCGCGATCGGTGCGTCGATCCTCAACTCCGACGAGTTCAAGAACTTCGACGACTGCGTCCAGCACGCCGACACACAGAGCGAACGCGACGCCTGCGCGAAGGACTTCGACCGGGACGTGAACAACTGACGCACACGCGCCCGCGCGTGGTGGCTCGGCGGCGCTCCGGACGGTGGAGCGGGCGTACGACCGCCGACGCCCGAGCTTTCGTCGCCCGCCGATCCGCTGTGAGATCCGCGGGCGACAGGCTTGCCCCGGGCCGGGTCCTCCACGGCCCGGCTTTCGTGCGGGGCACCGGACCGCACCGGCCGGCTACGTTCCGTAGCGCTTGTGCACCTCAGCGGTGGCCGTACGCGCCAGGTGCCGGACGGGCACAATGGGACGCATGACGTCCGGTGTGCCGGAACCGTCGTACCGGCCGCCGATCGGGGCACACATGGGCCATGACCTTTGGTGCGAACGGGCGTGGTGACGCGATGAACCAGGAATCAGGCAGCGGGAACGGGGCCGACGGGCTGCTGGACGGCCTGACCGTGGACGAGACCAGGCCGGAACAACCGGTCCTGCTGGACGCCACCGGGCAGTCGATCAAGACGTGGCGGGAGAACTATCCGTACGACCGGAAAGTCGGCCGGCGGGACTACGAGCGCCGCAAGCGGGTGCTCCAGATCGAGATGCTGAAGCTGCAACGGTGGGTCAGGGAGACCGGTCAGCGGCTGATCGTCATCTGCGAGGGCCGGGACGCCGCGGGCAAGGGCGGCACGATCCAGCGCTTCACGGAGCGGCTCAACCCCCGAGGCGCCCGCGTGGTGGCCCTGGAGAAGCCGACCGAGCGGGAGGCGTCGCAGTGGTACTTCCAGCGGTACGCCGCGCATCTGCCCTCGGCGGGCGAGATCGTCTTCTTCGACCGCTCCTGGTACAACCGGGCCGGTGTGGAGCGCGTCATGGGCTTTTGCACACGTGAGGAGTACGAGCGGTTCCTCGGGCAGTGCCCGGCCTTCGAGCGAATGCTGGTCGACGACGGGATCCTGCTGGTGAAGTTCTGGTTCTCGGTGTCCCGGGCGGAGCAGCGCACCCGGTTCGCCATCCGGCAGGTCGACCCCGTACGGCAGTGGAAGCTCTCGCCGACCGACGTGGCCTCGCTGGACCGGTGGGACGACTACACCGCCGCCAAGATAGACATGTTCCGGGCGACCGACACCGCGTACGCGCCGTGGACGGTGGTGAAGAGCAACGACAAGCGGCGCGGCCGGCTGGAGGCCATGCGGAGCCTCCTGTCGCGCATCGAGTACGCCAGCAAGGATGCCGAGGCGGTGGGGAAAGCCGATCCGCTGATCGTCGGCGCCGCCGACACCCTGCTGGAGCCCGGCGAGGAGCCCACCAGCCTCTCCCCCACGCCCCTGGTCCCCCACAGCACCGGTCCGGGGGCGCATCCCCCCGCCTCCTGAGCCGCCCGTGGCCGCGGCGGGCACAAGCCCGGGTCGGGGCGCTGGAGCTGCCGCAGGTGGTCACGCAGGGTGCGGGCGACGTGCGCCATGAGGGCGTCCGCACCGGGCTGCGTACGGGCCGCGACGCGTGACGCCGTGAGGACGGCGACAGCGAAACCTCCGACGGTGAAGCCGCCGTACTCGCTGACGCTGACGAACGCGCGACACGCTCCCACCAGATCCACGGCCCGCACGCTGTGCCAGTTCGGCATGGAACGGCGCCGGAGCGTATTGGACCGCATGGCGCCCGAGGGCGAAGGTGGACGGGTTCCGGCAATCAGGACCACGCACCCGGACGGCGCCGTGTCGCTCGCTCCGTCCCGCCACGCACCCCGCCCGCGGGGCGCCCCTCGGAGGTTTGGACCATGCAGTCCGCGCAGCCCCAGCAGTGCAAGCAGTCCGCGCGTCCGATGCGGCGCGCCCTCCTCGGCGCGCTCGCGACGCTCTCCCTCGTCCCGCTGGTGGCCTGCGGCCAGGGCGACTCCCCGGCCTCGCCGGCTCCCTCGTCCCCCACTTCGCCGGCGGCGGGGCCGAGCGCGACGGCGAAGCCGTTCGTCCGCGAACTCAAGGCCCTTGAGCGGAAGTTCGACGCGCGGCTGGGGGTGTACGCCGTCGACACCGGCACCGGGCGCGAGGTGGCCTACAACGACAGGGAGCGTTTCGCCTACGCCTCGACGTTCAAGGCGCTGGCCGCCGGCGCCGTGTTGCGCACGTACACCTTGAGCGGGATGAACCAGGTGGTCACGTACTCCGAGGACGATCTGATCGCCCACTCCCCCGTGACCGAGAAGCACGTCGGCACCGGGATGACCCTGCGCGAGCTGTGCGACGCCGCCGTCCGGTTCAGCGACAACGCGGCGGCGAACCTGCTGCTGGACGCGCTCGGCGGCCCGAAGGGCCTGGACGCCCATCTCGCGCGGATGGGCGACGACGTCATCCGCATGGAACGCCGGGAGCCCGAGCTGAGCCGCTGGGCGCCGGGCGACACGCGCGACACGAGCACGCCGCGCGCGATGGCCGAGGACCTGCGCGCGTTCGTCCTCGGAGACGTCCTCGGCAAGGACGAACGCGCACAGCTCACGACGTGGCTGCGGACCAACACCACCGGGGACGAGACCATCAGGGCCGGGATGCCCGAAGGCTGGGTGGTCGGCGACAAGACGGGAACCGGGAGCGGCTACGGGGCCCGCAACGACATCGCCGTGGTGTGGCCCCCCGGCTCCGCTCCGATCGTCGTGGCGATCATGTCGAACCGCGACGAGGAGGACGCCGGACACGACAACAGGCTGATCGCGCAAGCGGCGTCCGTGGTCGCCGCGACGCTGGCGTAGCGGGCGGCGCGGGCGCTGGGCGCCAGCCGGCGGCAGCCGGCGGCAGCCGGCGGCAGCCGACACGCCGGCCGATGCCGCGGGGCCGTCGGACGATTCTTCGCGCATGTGCGCCCGGTTCAGGGGCAAGTGGGGGCACATGACGCGACCACTGGGGTGGCGGTGACGGAAAGGCTGGACATGACCGGGATCTGGAACTACCTGCCGGGGCTTGAGCGGATGGCCGACGAGGACCTCACCGGCTACGCCGTGGAGGCCGTGGACGGCAGCGTGGGCAGCGTGGACAGGCAGTCGGAAGTCCCCGGGTACGACCACCTGGTCGTGGACACCGGCGTCTGGGTGTTCGGCAGGAGCGTCGTCATCACCGCCGGCCTCGTGACCTCCATCGACAGGTCCGCTCGTGTCATCCGGGTGGCCAGGACCAAGGAGGACATCAAGCAGGCCCCGGCCTTCGAGCACGACCAGGACACCAGCAGCACCCGCTACCTCGACGAGCTGGGCGCCTACCACTCGCCCGTGGCCGTGCGGTAGTCGAGTGCGCGGCGGCGGGAGCGCACCGCGCCGGGCGGTCAGGCGGGCTGGTCGCTGTAGCCGCAGATCCAGGCCAGGGCGTCGTGCACGCCCCGGATGTAGTCCCGGGCGTCTCCCTGGGTGGTGGCGTCGTCCAGCTGGACCACCGAAGCGTCCACCTCGGCGGTCAGCAGCGGCAGCCCGGGGAAACCCTGGGCGGCGCCCGTCCCGGTGATCGGGGAGCGGTCGGTACGGCCGAGGGCCCAGGTGTAGGCTGCGGCCGCCCCGGCGGCGAACTGCGGAGCACCGCCGTGGCCCGCCTGGTCCTTGAGCGCCAGATCGATGTCGGTGTGGGTGCGTACGCCGACGAGCGGGGTGTCGTCCGGTCGCGCGGTATGGGGGGTGGTCATGTCAGTCGCCTTCCCTGTTCGGCTGCGGAGGACCCAGGGCCTGGGCGGCCTCATCGGGACCGTGGTGCACGGACACCGCCGCGAGACCGGAACTCCGTGCCGCAACTCCATGGTCGTCTCACCACGCCAGGAACACGTGGATCTCCTTTCCGCCCGGCTCCCGCACCACACCGACCTCACGGGAGAGCGCCTGGATGAGGTGCCAGCCGATCCCCCCGGCCCCGCGTGCCGGATCACAGGAGCGTGGCACGGGCGGAGCGGGATTGGTGTCGCCGACACACACGTGCATGCCGTCGAAGGTACTGCGCATGTGCAGGACGAAGGGGCCGGGGGCGTACTGCACCGCGTTGGCCGCCAGCTCCGAGACCGTCAACAGGATGTCGTCCCGGCTCTCGCGCTCCGAGGGCGGGTACTGGCTGGTCAGGTCGTCGAGGAAACGCTCCGCTGTCAGGCGTGCGGCGGTGACGTCGCCGACGTCACCGCGGAAGCGGGCGGTCACGGTCTTGGAGCGCGGAGAAATGCCGCCGTCGTGGAACGGCCCGGTCACCATCGCACCCTCCTGCCTCATTTCTCCGCGTGCTCTCTTCGGGTCGTACCCGCGCCTTCCCAGCCACTGTGGACGTACTCCCCCGAGGCGGCCCCGAGGCGCACCCTTCGGGCGAGTCCACGGCAAAGCGGCCCGGGGAGGACACCTGGTGGTGAGCGCTTCGGCCGGCACCTCCGCTCACCTCGTGACCGACGTTACCCCGCAGCACATACCTGTTCTGCTGCCTCGCGGGCCGCCGCCACGTTTGACCGGCGCGTCAGCGGTCAGACGTAGGGCGTCCACTTGCTTGAACGGAAGCCTGAACGGAAGGACGTGAGCGCTGTGGCTGGGGACGAAAAGGCGAAGTCGAAGGCCGAGCAGGCCAAGGGCAAGGCCAAGGAGGCCGCCGGGCGTGCGGTAGGCAACGAGTCCGTGGAAGCCGAAGGGCGAGCCGAGCAGACCAAGGGCGACGCGCGCCAGGCGAAGGAAAAGATCAAGGACACCTTCAAGCACTGACTCTCGACGCATGACGTCTGCCAGGGCCCGGCATCCCCTCCGCCGGGCCCTGACTCATGAGCCCGTTCCGCGTCGCCGAGCCCTCTCCAGCCGCCCGTGCGACGCATTGGGGCGCCGGTGGCACGCCAGTCCGGCAGGTCGCTCGATCGGTGATCCGCAGCGCGTCGCCGGACAGCTCCGGTCAGGCTCCCCAGGGGACACGGGGTGACCACCCCGTCCACCCACGGCAGCCGGACACCGGTCGTGCCGGACGCGGGTGGCCGAAGAGCAAGGGGGGACAACGGCATGAGCTGGGATACGGGACCGGAGTGGGGCCGGCCACGGCACAGTGACGCGGTGCTGCTGGCAGCCGGGATGGCGGATCTCGCGGCGGGAGCACCGGGCAGCGTTCTGGGCGGGCTGCGCGGGCTGCTCCGCCGTTCGGACGTGGCCGACCCGGCCGGTGAGGGGCAGCAGGAGATCAAGGCGCGCGGCCGCCTGGTCCTGGACCGTTACGCCTCGGGCCCACCGGCGCACCTTGAGGTACTGGCCCGGCAGGTGACCGCCCGACGCAGTGGCGCTGCCGATGTCCGAATGGGCTGATCAGGCCGCCTTCAAGGCCCGCGTGGACCAGGTGCTGCACCAGTTCGCCCAACGCGAAGCCGACCGCCTGGTCGACATCGACGCCGAGCTCGCGCCAGTGGCCGAGCAGCTCCAGGTCGCCACGGCGCACGGAAAGCGGCTGCGCGCGGCGTTCTGCTACTGGGGCTGGCGAGCGGCCGGTCAGCCGGACGGCGACGCCGTGGTGCGGGCAGCGGCCTCGATGGAACTGGTGCACGCTGCAGCCGCCGTGCACGCCGACCTCGTCGACCGGAGCGAGGTCCGGCACGGGCTGCCCAGCGTCCACGTGGCCCTGCGCGGCGCCACGGCCGCCGGACCGCGCCCGAAGGCCGCCGCCAGGTCGCTGGCCATGCTGGTGGGCGATCTGCTGATGTCCTGGGCCGGGCAGCTCTTCACCACCTCCGGTCTGCCGGCCGCGTACCTCTCCCGGACACGGCCGTTGTGGGCCGTGCTGGCCCGCGAGCTGGTGGAACACCTGAAGAAGGACTACGACGTCGCCTCCACCGTCCCGCGAAGCCGTCGCTGGACCCCACCCGCCCCACGAGTCCCGCACCCGTAAGCGCCCGACACCCGTCCCACGGCCGGCAGCGAGGGGCACAGCACGGATCCGGCCCGGCGAATCGGCAGCGCGCTGAAGGCTGCCGGGACGCCGCTGCGCGGTCGGGGCGCGCCGCACGGCTGTCGCTGCGCGGACCCCGTCCGCGTGCCCGGCGTCATGTGGTCCGGCCCCCCGAGCGGCCGGCGGAGGACCACCCCTGGCGCCGCAGTCGCTCGAACCCGTCCAGGAGGAGATCCAGCGCGAACTCGAACTCGAACTGGTCGTCGCACCCCTGGCCGACCACGGACCCCTCGTCGTGGGCCACCGCGCCGGCCAGCTCCCTCACGTACGGGTACTCCCCCGCGTCCTCCTGGGGCCGGGCCGGCCGCGTTCGCGGGTCGGGACCAGGCGAGGCGTCGAACAGTTCCTGCGTGAAGCCCATCATGCGGCTGCCCAGCGCGTGCATCGCATGGTGGGTCAGATCGACGGAGAAGCCACCGGTCCTGAACATGCCGATCACGGAGTCCATGTAGGCGAGCACGGCCGGCGTCGGGCCGCTGCGCGTCCGGATCACTTGGGCCGCCCAGGAGTGTCCGACGAGAGCGCGTCGCGCCGAGAGGATCCTCCGGCGTACCGCGCTCTTCCAGTCGGCCCCCGCGACCGGCGGTTCGATCTCGCCCACGACGACATCCACCATGCCGTCCAGGAGTTGTTCCTTGTTCGCGACGTGTTTGTAGAGCGCCATCGGCACTACGCCCAGCTCCTGCGCGAGCTTGCGCATGCTGAGGGCTTCGATGCCGATGTCGTCGGCGAGCACGACGGCCGCCCGCAGCACCCGGTCCCTGGTCAGAGGGGTTCGGCGTGCCGCCTTCGTCTGCTCTGCCATCTCGCCGTCAGCTCCCTCGTGATCCGTCGTGTCTGTGGCCCGGGTTGACGAGTGTACGGCGTACACCTACCGTGGACCTTCGGTGTACGCCGTACACCTTTCATATGGGGGTGGGTCCTGGTGATACCGACCAGAAGAACCGCGGTCGTCGCAGGCGTGTTGTTCCTCGTCACCGAGGCCGCCGCGATCGGCGGGCTCGTGCTGTACGGACCCGTGCTGCAGGACGCCGACTACGTCGTCGGTTCCGGCGCCGACTCGCGGGTGTTCCTCGGCGCACTGTTCGAGATGGTTCTGGCGGCGGCCGTCGTCGGCACGGGCGCCGCGCTGTACCCGGTCCTCAGGAAGCAGAACGAGGGAGCGGCGCTGGGATACGTGTGCGCCCGCCTGCTCGAAGCGGCCGTCATCGTCGTCGGCATCATCAGCGTTCTGTCCGTCGTGACGCTGCGGAGGGACTTCGCGGGAGCGGCCGGCAGCGATGCCGCCTCGCTCGTCACAGCCGGCAGGACACTGGTGGCCTTCCACGACTGGGCGTTCCTCATCGGACCCAACTTCGCCCTGGGCGCGAACTCGCTGGTCCTGGCGTGGCTGATGTACCGCTCCGGCCTCGTCCCACGGGTCATCGCCGTGCTGGGGCTCGCCGGAGGCACGCTGATCTGCGCCTCGGCGACCGCCGTGCTGTTCGGGGTGTACGAGCAGCTCTCCGTGGCGGGGTCGGTCGCGGCGATCCCCGTCTTCGCGTGGGAGGTGAGCCTTGCCGTCTGGCTGATCGCCAAGGGGTTCAAGCCGTCTCCCCTCCTCGACACGGCACCCCGAGGAGAGGAGCCGCACCGCTCGACCGTCGGGTGACGGGTCGTCGCGTCCTCAGGCGCGCCGCGAGAAAAATACGGACAAGGCTGGCGTTTCGGCGTGCGTGAGCGGTCCATGGTGGGCGACGGTGGACCAGCCCTGAGCCGCGTACGTCCGCGCCCTCGGTCGGCTGCGGCCGCACCGAGGGCGCTGCGTTCGAACGGACTCGCCGCGTTTCCGAGGAGACTCTCCATGAACTGGACACTCGAAGTCGTCCCGGTCCCTGTCACCGACATGGACCGCGCCAAGAAGTTCTACGCCGAGAAGGCCGGCTTCCGCGTCGACCTCGACGACGAGGTCGCACCCGGCATGCGCATCGTCCAGCTGACGCCGCCCGGTTCGCGATGCTCGATCGCGATGCTGGAGGGCATGCCCGCCGCACCGGGCACGAAGACGATGGCTCCGGGCACTTTGCAGGGCCTTCAGGTCTGTGTCACCGACATCGAGGCGGCCCGGGAGGAGTTGGTGGGCCGCGGCGTGGACGCCTCCCCGATCCGGCACGTCGGTGCGACGGGCTGGGAGGACGGCAAGGGCGAGACCTGGAACTCGTTCATGTCCTTCGAGGACCCGGACGGCAACGGCTGGGTGGTCCAGGAGGCCCCGTCCGAGCTGTCGGAACGCTGACCGGCCGCCTCGCCGTACAGACGTAAGTGATCCACTCACGTACGTCACGCGGTGGTGGTCCCGTCGCCGCGCGCCGCCCGCGTCAGCCGGTCGGTCACCAGGGCGAGCGGGGGCCAGTTCAGGCGGCCGCGTCGGGCGACGGCGTACGCCCGCAGCTCGATGTCGGGCGCCGTGAGCGGGACGATGCGTACGTCGGGGAGCACGGCGGTGTCCAGTGGCAGCAGGCCCACGCCGAGGCCCGCCGTGATCATGCCTTGCACCAGGTTCAGGCTGTCGGCCTGGTGCGTGACGCGCGGGACGAAGCCGGCCATCGAGCCCAGCGTGCGGATGACGGACTCGTCGGCGGTGTTGCGCGAGTTGACGATCCAGTCGTGCTCGCGGAAGCGGTGGACGATGTCCAGCGCCGTCCCCTGCCCGGCGTCGGTCCGCGCGGGCACGCCCAGGCCCCACCGGGCCGTCCACAGCGGCGTGGCGCGCACCGCGGGGTCCTCGGCGGCCGGCGCGAGGTTGTAGTCGTACGTGAGCGCCAGATCCGCCTCGTCCGTCGCCAGCAGGGACAGCGCTTCGGCGGGTTCGTGCTCCCGGATCAGGACGTGGAGCCGCGGATGGCTTACCGCCAGGTCGCCGACCAGCGGCAGCAGGTAGGAGCGGATGGCGGTGCCGAACCCGGACACCCGCAGGGTGCCGTTGGGCTCCGCCCCGGGAGTGAGGTCGAGGTACGCCGCTTCGACGGCGGCGAGGATCGTCACGGCGTGTTCGGCCAGCCGTCGGCCCGCAGGGGTGAGCCGGACCCGGCGCCCGTGGGGCTCGATCAGCGCCGTGCCCATCTCCCGCGCCAGAACGGCGATCTGCTGGGACACCGTCGAGGTGGTGGTGTTCTGCGCCTCGGCCACCGCCCGCATCGATCCCAGTCGGGACAACTCCACCAGCAGGTGCAACCGTCGTGTCTCCATCACTCCATTGTTCAGGATTTCCGAACAGAGTGTCCATGATCGGCACGTGGACACGGACGATGGTCAAGCCCTCTACTGGGGCCCATGAGCCCGCTGACCTCCCTGAACAACTCCGGCGCCGTCCGTCCCCGCCTGCGCGGCGCCGAGGGCGGAGCCCTGATGACGTTCGCGTCCATGTCGAGCATCCAGCTCGGGCTGGCGCTGTCGGTCACCCTGCTCGACCAGCTCGGAGCCCTGGGCACGACCGGTCTGCGCCTCGCCTGGGCGGGCCTGCTCCTGCTCGTACTGGTGCGTCCGCGTCCCCGCGACTTCACCGGCCGGGACCTGCTGGCCTGCACCGTGCTGGGGGCGGTGACCGCCGGGATGATGGTGTTCTTCATGCTCGCCGTCTCGCGACTGCCGCTCGGCACCGCCAGCGCGCTGGAGTTCCTCGGCCCGTTGGCCGTGTCCTTGTTCGGGCCGGGCGGCGGGCGCAAGCGCTGGACCGCCGCGGCGGCTGTCGGGGTGGTGCTGCTGACCGAGCCGTGGGACGGCGGCATCGATGCCGCGGGAGCGGGTTACGCGCTGGCCGCGGCGGCCTGCTGGGCCGGGTACATCCTGCTGACCCAGCGCGTCGGCGACAGTGTCACCGGTCTGAGCGGCCTGGCCCTCTCGATGCCCGTCGCCGGTGTCCTCGGCCTGCTCCTCGCCGCACCGTCCGACCTGGTCCACGTGACGTGGAAGCTGCTCGGCCTCATGCTCGGACTGGCCGTACTGAGCGTCGTCCTGCCGTTCATCCTCGAATTCCTCGCCCTGCGCCGCCTGACCACCTCCGCGTTCGGCACCCTGATGAGTCTGGAGCCCGCCATCGCGCTCCTGGCGGGGCTCCTGGTGCTCGGCCAGGTACCCGGCGTGCTGCCCGCGCTCGGCGTCGTGTGCGTCGTGATCGCCGGCATCGGCGCCACCCGCACCGGCGCCCGCGTCTCGGAGGCAGCCGACGTCCCGAACGACGACGACAGCCTCAGCGCGCCGTTCCCCGCCAACGCGTCCCGTAGCGGCTGAGTCATCGACCCGGACCGCCGCTCCTCAGAACGTGTTGCTCCGGCGGCGGCTGAACGGCCTGCCGTCGGGGTCGACGAGCAGGCGGTAGAGCGGCATGGCGAGCGCCTTCTCCGGCTGCGAGAGGTCCGGGGGACGGTACGTGCGAAGACGCCCGGGCGGCCTCGGCCCCCGGCAGCCGCCGTCGTGCCAGGCGTCCAGGGCGGCCGCACCCGCCGCGAAGGCGTCGAAGGCGCCCACCGGGTCGCACAGGGCGTCCGGCGCGTCAGGCGCCTCGGGTTCCTCCTGGTCCAGGTGCTCGCGCGAGAGCTCCAGTCGCAGGTCCCTCGCGAAGGTGCGCGCGCCGTCCCCGAGGCCGCCGGGATCGCGCGGCTCGCGCGGGTCGGTGCTCCCGTCCAGGACGGCGCAGTCCAGTTCCGAGTCGTGCGTCCAGGAGCGGAGGTTGATGTTGTCGGAGCCCACCGAGGCCCACACGTCGTCGATCACGCACACCTTCGCGTGCACGTACACCGGTGTCCCGGCATGGTTCTCCAGCCCGTACACCGCCACGCGCCCCTCGCCCCCGCGACGCAGCTTCTCCAGGGCCGTGATCCGGCCGACCAGGTTCATCGGCAGGCTGAACCGGCCGTCCTGCTCGGGGACGGAGGGGATGACCGCGACGAGACGCAGACGGGGGTTCGCGGCCAGCGCCTCGGCGAAGAACTTCACCACGTGCGGAGACCACAGGTACTGGTCCTCCAGGTAGATGAGCGCACGAGCACGCCGCAGCGCCTTGAGGTAGCCGCGCGCGATGCTGCGCTCACCGTCGGGAGCGAAGTCGTAGCCCCGCAGCAGGCGGTTCGGATACGTGCGCAGCACTTGGACGGTGTGCCTGCCGCGCGGCTCGGGGTCCGGCAGCTGGGGCGGCAGCGTGTCGGCTTCGGTGTCCTCCCGGTGCATCCGCTCCCGCAGACGGGTCAGGGGGCTGCGGCTGAGCGGTGCCGGGTCGTCCCACCGTTCGCGGAAGCACGCCTCGATGTCGCCGACGGCGGGACCGCGCAGGGCGAGCTGGATGTCGTGCCACGGCGGGTGCGGTCCGTATGCGGCGGAGATGGGCTGGGCCTGCGGGTCACCGCGGTGGGTGGCGTCGTCGTTGCGGTTGTGGCACAGGTCGGTCCCGCCGACGTACGCCACGTCGAGCTCGGGGCGGCCGGGATGCCGCAGTACGACGAGCTTCTGGTGGTGGGAGCCTCCCGGACGCACCCGCATGTCGAGCAGGCACTCGCCGCCCCCCGCTTCGATCTCCTCGCCGAGGTGACGGTTCTCGGTCTCGCTGAACTGGAGTCGGTCCAGGTGGGAGCGCCACACCAGCCCTTTGACGATCACGCCGCGCTGTGCCGCCTCGCTCAGGACGGCGCCGACTTCGGTGCCCGGGCCGGCGAGGCGCTGGTCGGGGTCGCCGCGCCAGTCGGTGAACAGGAGCAGGTCACCGGCGCGCTGCGCGCGGATCCCCGCGAGGAGCTCCGCGAAGTACGTCGCGCCGTGGACCAGGGGCCGCGCGTCGTTGCCGTCCGACCAGGCCACGCGGTCCGGTCGGCGGCTGTCCAGGCGGGTCGCGGAATTGCCGCGTTCGCCGGCCGTCAGGAGCCAGTCGGTGTGTTCCACGGCAGGGGCCCTCCGTCCGTACGGGGCTGCGTACGCCTGCACGCGGTGCGGGTACCCGGTTCCCGCCCGCTCACCCGGTACCGGCGGCGCCCAGGGTGCCGGGCTGATCGCCGGCGGCACCGAGGACGAGCTTCGATAGGTCCTCCGGGGCGCCCCGGAGGACGTTGTGCCCGGACTCCACGGCGTGCGTGCGCCGGGCGGGGTCCTCGTTCACGCGTTCGTACACCGGGGTGAACGGTGAGGTTACGGGCCCGCCCGACGGTCGTCGTCGTGGTCGCTCCTGGGCGGCAGAGGCGCCACCTCCTGGAGAGTACGGACCTCACCGTGGACCGCATCGCCACCGAGGCGGGCCTCGGCACCGGCGCTTCGCTGCGCCGGCACCTGACGGCCGTGATCGGCGTGTCCCCGACGGCCTGTCGCCATACGTTCCGTACGGCGTCCCGCTCCCCCGCCTGACGGCGGGGAGGGCGACGTGTCGTGGCGGGGCGGCGGAGCGACCGGTGGCCTTTCCCGGCAGGCCCGCCGCGTCGTCGCCCCGGTCGCAGGCAGCCCCGCCACGGGCGCCGCCGTGCGCGGGTGCGGCGGGGGCGAGACCGGCTCAGGACGGCGGAGCCTGCAGGGGGTGAGCGGCGAGCGCCTGGGCGGTGGTGTGCAGGTTGGCGGCCATGGCCCGGCCGGTCTTGTGGGCCCAGTCGTGCCCGCGTTCGTCGTCGAGGTAGTCCGGACCGGCGCCCGGGCCGAGGTGCCAGTACGTCCATGCCTGGCCGGGGATGGTGTAGCCGATGTCGCCGAGGGCTCCGCCGATCTCGCTGATGACATGGTGGGCGCCGTCCTCGTTCCCGGTCACCACGACGCCGGCGACCCGGTTGTACGCCACCGGCCGGCCGTCGTCGTCGGTCTCGGAGAGCATGGCGTCCATCCGCTCCAGCACCCGCTGCGCGACCGAGGACGGCCGGCCGAGCCAGGTCGGGGACGCGATGACGAGAATCTCGGAGTTCAGCAGCTGCGCGTGGACGCGCGGCCAGTCGTCGCCCTCGCCCATGTCGGACTTCACCCCGGGCAGCAGGTTGAGGTCCACCGCCCGTACCGACTCGACGCTCACCCCCCGTGACACGAGTTCCGCGGTGACCACCTGGGCCAGGGCCTCGGTGTTCGACGGCTGCGGGGACGGCTTCAGAGTGCAATTGATCAAGAGAGCTCGCATGCTCGCTCGACTGCCCGGCAACCCCGCGCGTACACCGCCGCACCACACCATCGCTCCTACGACTACTTGGCCGCCGCTTCCTGCTTCCGGGTGGTGGCCGGCTCGCCCGCGTGCTTCTCGTGACCGACGGCCGTCAACGCGCACCGCCCCTCCCGGCAGGAGCGCCGCAGGCGTCCCCTCGACACGGTCTGCACCAGTCCGATCGTCCAGCACATCGGGCACCCGCGCAGCGCCATCGCCCCGGCCGGGAGCAACAGCAGGCTGACCGGTCCGACCACCGGAATCAGCGCGACGGAGCCGATCAGGCCGCCGAACCCCACCACGCCCCGGGCGAGATGTCGGGGCAGGGACGAACTCGCGAAGTCGGGGTTCTCAGCCTTCGTTCCCATCGGTGTTCCCTTCAGGAGTCGCGTCGGGTGCGGCACCCAGCATGTGGCGGACGGCGGCGCGGGCCCGGTGCAGACGCGACTTCATCGCGGCCGTACTCAGTCCCAGGGCATCGGCGACCGTGCGTCCGCTGTGACCCTGGATGTCGCGCATGATCAGCACGCGTCGCTGGTCGACGGGCAGCGCGGCGACCGCCGCCGCCACCCTGCCCGCCTCCAGGCGCAGCAGAACCTCCTCCTCGGCCGAAGGCGCGAAGCCGTCCCACGGCGGTGTGCGGTCCCGCGCCATCGCCCGCGCGCGCCGCAGGCACTCGTTGCGGACGATGCGGAACATCCACGACGCGAGAGCGCCGGACGCCCGCAGCGTCCCGATCTTCCGGTACAGGATGATCAGTGCTTCCTGCGCCGCGTCCTCGGCGTCCTCAGGGGTGGCGCACAGGGAGCGGGCGAACCGCCGCACGTTCGGATGCGAGCCCGACACCAGCGCCGTGATCGCGTCGACGTCACCCCGCTGCGCGGCGACGACCAGCAGTTCACCGGGCCAGGACGACTCAGCCACGGGCCCGGCCCCGTCTGCGCAGTACGACGTACCCACAGGTGCAGAGCAGCACGGCTCCGACGGCGACAGCGATTCCGACGATCACGGCAACCTCCATTTCACGTCCCGGCGTTCTGCCGACACGGTGATAAGAGGCGCGGGGCCGCCCAAAGGATTCCCGGCACCATGAGCCGGGCGGTACGGGCGGGGCAGAGGACGCACGAGGTGGGCGGGCGCTGATGTGCCGCCACGCGGCGCGGAGCGTCCGTCTTCGCTGCCGCCGGTTTCGCATGCGCGCTCTCCGGCAACCCATAGACAAGCGATCAGCCGGGCACGACCCGGAAACCACCGGAGGAAGGGCGCACCATGGGACGCGAGGACGCTGCCGGCCCCGACAGCGGCAGTGACATGAGGGCGATGACGTACTCGGCCTTCGGGGGTCCGGAAGTCCTCTCGGAGACCCGGCAGCCGCGCCCCAAGTTCGGCCCCGGCGAGATCCTCGTGCGCGTACGGCGCGCGGCGGTCAACCCGGTCGACTGGAAGATCATGGCCGGCGGGCTGGAGAGCCTGATGGACACGGTCTTCCCCGTGATCCCCGGCTGGGACGTCGCCGGGGTCGTCGAGCAAGTGGGTATCGACGTGCCCGAGTTCGCGGTGGGCGACGAGGTCATCGCCTACGCGCGCAAGGACTACGTGCACGGGGGCACCTTCGCCGAGTTCGTCACCGTCCCGGTGCGGGCCCTCGCCCGTCGGCCCGCGTCACTGACCTGGGACCAGGCGGCGGGCCTGCCGCTGGCCGGTCTCACGGCGTACCAGGTGCTCAAGCGCCTGGGCGCCGGCCCGGGTGACACCGTACTCGTCCACGGGGCCGCCGGCGGAGTGGGTTCCCTGGGCGTGCAGATCGCCCGTGCGCTCGGCGCCAGGG
This sequence comes from Streptomyces chryseus, assembly GCF_014650755.1. Taxonomy (GTDB): domain Bacteria; phylum Actinomycetota; class Actinomycetes; order Streptomycetales; family Streptomycetaceae; genus Streptomyces; species Streptomyces chryseus. The sequence continues at coordinate 21,681 of NZ_BMVO01000004.1, forward strand.
TCATCGGCACCGCCTCCCCCGCCAATCACGACCGGCTCCGCGAGCTCGGCGCGGAGCCCACGGCGTACGGCGAGGGAGTCGTCGAGCGCGTCCGCAAGCTCGCACCGGACGGGGTCGACGTCGTCGCGGACTTCGTCGGCGGGGTCCTGGACACCACGCTGGCCGTCCTGAGCGAAGGCGGCCGGCACGCGTCGGTCGCGGACAACTCCGTCGTCGGAGCCGGCGGGCAGTGGATGTGGGTACGGCCGAACGGCGACGACCTGACCGAGCTGGGAGCGCTCGCCGACGCGGGAAAGCTGGCGGTGCCGGTGGCCCGGACCTTCCCCTTGGAGGAACTCGCCGACGCTTTCGCGTTGAGCCAGTCCGGGCATGTGCACGGAAAGATCGTCGTGGCCGTCTGACCCCTCTCCCTTCCTCCCGCACCGAACATGGCCGGTCGTTGCCTTATCCCCGGACCTCCTCCTGACGCACAGTGAAGTCTCAGTTGTGCCGTCGGAGTTGGGAAGTCGGGTGTCGTCCACCGCCGGACGCCCCGGTAGCGGTGAGAACGAGCGGCTGGACCGAGGAGGGGCCATGGCCGGTGTTCGGTGGCGCGCGCCCGGAGTTGCCGCCCGCGGGCCGGACCGTGTGCCGTGGGCGTACTCCACCGCCGTGGTGTGCGCGGTGGTCTTCACCGGGGCGATGGGGCTGCTCCCCATGCTGGGCGTGGGCGGGCAACTGCACCACCCGGCAACCGCCTTGGCGGCGTACTGCGCGCTCCTGGCCTTCGTCGGTTTCCACGCGCGGCCCCGGGTGATACCGCTCGCCGCCGTCGTGTGCTGGCTTTGCTACGACGGTTTCGTCGTCCACCAGCACGGAGAGCTGGACTGGGACGGTCTCGTCGACGTCTACAGGCTGGCGGCCCTCGCGGGGGCGTCCCTGCTCGGCACGACGGCTGCTTCCGTCAGTCACGCGATCGGTGTCCGCCGCGCGTGACCGGACTCCTGAAGTGACTTGCCCGTCCGCGGCGGACGCCACATGGCGAAGGCAAGGAGCTCAGCCGCTCCTTGCCACTCTCAACATATAGCGCACCGGGGGCCTTGCGGCAAGACCCCCGTCGTACCGCAGAATGCTCGTCCAAGGCCAGGACCAGCGGAAATGACGCACCCGAGGCGCGCATGCGTGTCTTTCGACGTAGGGGTCGCGCGGGAACGTCGAACCGTTGGTGGCCTCGCGGTGCGGTTGCAGGGGTTCGGCGCGAAGGCGCGCGTGGGCCGTCCACCGGACCGCGCGGAGCGACTGGCCGGACCATCCAATCTCTTGAACGGGCTTTTGATGATTGACGTGATCGTGGTCGGCGGCGGACCGACCGGCTTGATGCTGGCCGGTGAGTTGCGACTGCACGACGTGAACGTGGTCGTGCTGGAGAAACTGACCGAGCCTACCCAGCAGTCCCGCGGCCAGGGCCTGCACACGCGCAGTGCCGAGGTGATGGACCAACGCGGCATCCTGGACCGGTTCCTGGCGGTCAGTGAGAAGTTCCAGGTCGGCGGTCTTTTCGGCGGCATCATGAAACCGTGGCCGGATCGACTGGACACGGCTCACCCGTTCGGCGTCGCCGCCTCGCAGCCGGTCACCGAGCGGCTGCTCAACGAGCGTGCGCTCGAACTCGGTACCGAGATCCGGCGCGGCTGCGAAGTCGTCGGAGTGAGCCAGGACGAGGACGGGGTGAGCATCGAGCTGGCGGACGGCACGCAGCTGCGCTCGCGTTACCTCGTCGGGTGCGACGGCGGCCGCAGCGCGGTGCGCAAGCTGATCGGCGTCGATTTCCCGGGTGAGCCCGCCAAGGTCGAGACACTGCTCGGCGACATGGAGGTGACCGAGGACCCGGCGACGATCGCCGCCGTCGTCGAGGAGGTCCGCAAGACCCAACTGCGGTTCGGTGTCGCCCCCGGCAAGGACGGGGTGTGCCGCGTCGTGGTGCCCGCCGACGGCGTGAGCGAGGACCGTACGGCCGAACCGACCCTCGAGGAATTCAAGCAGCAGCTGCGGGCGGTCGCCGGTACCGACTTCGGCGTGCATTCTCCGCGCTGGCTCTCCCGGTTCGGCGACGCCACCCGGCAGGCCGAGCGCTACCGGGTCGGCCGGGTGTTCCTTGCCGGCGACGCGGCGCACATCCACCCGCCGACCGGCGGGCAGGGGCTCAACCTCGGCGTGCAGGACGCGTTCAACCTCGGCTGGAAGCTGGCCGCCGCTGTCGACGGCTGGGCGCCGGAAGGGCTGTTGGACAGCTACCACGTCGAACGGCACCCGGTGGGTGCCCGCGTGCTGGACAACACCCGTGCGCAGATCACGCTCCTGGGGACCGACCCGGGCGCGACGGCGCTGCGGGAACTGTTCTCGAAGCTGATGGACTTCGAGGAGGTGAACCGGTACGTCACCGGGATGATCACCGCGGTCGACGTACGCTACGACTTCGGCGAGGGCCACGAACTGCTCGGGCGGCGGTTGCGGGACGTGAGACTGAAGCAGGGGCGCCTCTACGAGCTCATGCGCGACGGCCGCGGGCTGCTGCTCGACCAGACCGGCCGGCTCTCGGTCGAGGGCTGGGCGGATCGGGTCGACCACGTCGTCGACGTCAGCGAGGAACTGGACGCGCCGGCGGTGCTGCTGCGGCCGGACGGCCACGTGGTGTGGGTAGGTGAAGACCAGCAGGATCTGCTCAGCCGGCTTCGGCAGTGGTTCGGCGCCCCCGTGGGCTGAGCGCGCGGGTACGGCGCGAAGGGCGGTCCGGCGCCGACCCCCACCGGCTCGAAGCAGGGCGGCCCCGGGCCTCGGCCGCCCTGCTTCGCGATGGTCATGAGGGAACAGCCGAGGCCCTGCGGCGCCCAGAGGACGAGTGGTCGGCCCATGGTTCCCTCGGCCCCGGGGCCGTGCTTCAGGTAGTACCCCGCTCTTCCCCGCCCGTCACGGTCGACACCCGTGGCGGGCGCGGTCCGTCGTGGGGCGCGCAGCGCCGCAAGCGCACAGCACCGGCTGCCGCCACCGCGCGCTCCGCAGGGGCCGCAGCCGCCCGGGCGGCCGAGTTGCGTTCAACCTTTCAACGAAACCTCGGAGTCTCCCCACATCACGTAACGGCTCACCTCCCTGCTCCCTCCCGGGGCACGTCCCCGGCCACGTCCCGGGTCACGAAACAGTCGCACCCTGCCGCACCCCTTCCGGAGATGACACGTGTCACCTACCCTCCCCTTCAGCACGCTTCGTGGCCTGCTTCTGCGGCCGCCGGAGTGCGCCCGTCCAACCCACAGCACTTCGCTGCTTCCACCTGCTTCATTGCCTGGCACGCTCTCCAGGGGGCCCACCCATGACTCATTCACTTCCTGAAGGTGCACTTCCCGAAGGTGCGAGACCGGTACCAGCCGCTGTTCCTGGCACTGGCGCCCCGTCCGTCGCGCCCGACGAAGGTTCACTTCGTCTGCTGCAGGTCACCCTGCCGGTCGCGAACGTCGCGCTCTATCTGCTCTGGCTCGGTGTCGGCAGCTTCCTGCTGCCGATCCAGGTCGCGCGGATCACCGGCACCAACGACACCGCCGCCCTGTCCGCCGCCAGCACCATCGGCGCGATCCTCGCCACGGTCGGCAACCCCGTCTTCGGCCAGCTGTCGGACCGCACGCGCTCCCGCTACGGGCGCCGGGCGCCCTGGATCCTCCTGTGCGCGCTGCTCGGCGCGCTCGCCCTCGTGGCCCAGGCCCAGGCGGCGGGCATCGCCGCGCTGGGGCTCAGCTGGGGTGTCGTGCAGTTCATCATGAACGGTTACCAGGCCGCCCTGACCGCCGCCATGCCGGACCGGGTGCCGGCCTCCCGGTACGGCACGTTCTCCGCCCTCGTCGGCCTGGGAGTACCGCTCGGTACGATCGTCGCCGCGCTCGTCATCGGCGGCGTACCCGGCACCAAGTTCGGTAGGGACGGCGTCATCGGCGGTTTCGGCGGACGGTTCGCCGGCGAGAACGGCTACTACCTGATCGCCGCGATCGTGGTCGTTGCCGCGATCTTCTTCACAGTCCTCTCGCCCGACCGGGACGCACGGCAACTGCCCCGCGAGCGCTTCGAACTCAAGGCCTTCTTCGGCAACTTCTGGGTCAGCCCCCGGCAGCACCCCGACTTCTGCTGGGCGTTCGTGTCGCGACTGGGCGTAATGCTCGGCTACTTCGTCGTCCTCACGTACAACATGTTCCTGCTGGCGGACCACATCAAGATCCCGCAGCACGACCTGCTGCCGACCGTCGGCTTCCTGATGATCGTCAACGCGCTGTGCACGGTCGCCGCCTCGGTTCTCATCGGGCCGCTCGCCGACCGAACCGGCCGCGTGAAGCCCTTCGTGCTGGCGTCCGGAGTCCTCGCCGCGCTCGCGCTGACACTGCCGATGATCTCGCCCACGGAGGATGGCATGCTGGCGTACAACATCGTCGGCGGCATGGCGTTCGGCGCCTATCTCGCCGTCGACATGGCCCTGATCACCAAGGTGCTGCCGCGTACGGCGGACGCCGGCAAGGACATGGGCGTCATCAACATCGCCAATGCCGGGCCGCAGATCCTCGCACCGACCGTCGCCGGCTGGATCGTCGCCGCAGGCGGCTACGAGGCGCTGTTCCCCATGGCCGCCCTGGTCTCCCTCGTCGGCGCGCTCGTCGTACTGCGCGTACGTGGCGTCCGCTGACCCCGCTGCCCCCTTCCGGTACCGCGCGCACGAGCCGGCCGGCACCCGCACGCAAGACCTCCGATGTCACTTCGTACCGAACGAGGAGAACGATGACCACCACAGCCGGACGGCGAGCCACGGCCGTCCTCGCCGCCGCGGGCACACTCCTGCTCGCCGTCACCGCGGGCGCGCAGGCCCAGGTCCCGCGGCCGCCGGACCGTGACCAGCGGCAGTACGGCGGAGCGCAGCCGCTCGCCGGTCTGCGCGTCCTCATGAGCAACGACGATTCCATGCGGATGGCGCGTCCCGACGCCTCCGACGGAAAGGGCCTGTACGAGGCACGGCGCGCGCTGTGCGCGGCGGGAGCGGACGTCGTCGTCATGGCTCCTTGGGCGAATCAGAGCGGTGCGGGCACCAGCGCCACCAGCGGTGGCCACCTGACCGTCCAGCGCCGGGCCGTCCTGCCCGGCGACTACGCGAAGGACTGTTCCGGCACGCCGTCGCGCGGTGCGGTGTACGGCGTGTGCAAGGGCACGTCGCCCTGCGGTCCGGAGTCCGCGAGTGCCACACCCGCCGACACCGTACGCCTGGGACTCGGCGGTGGACTGGCCGCGAAGGCGGGCTGGGCGGACGGCCCGGATCTCGTCGTCAGCGGAAGCAACTACGGGCCCAACGTGGCCTCCGTGGTCAACGAGTCGGGCACGGTCGGAGCCGCGCTCGCCGCGATCGACGAGGGTGTCCCCGCGGTCGCGCTCAACAGCTCGTACGACCCGGCCGTCACGACCTCGCTCGAGGTGGCCGACCGCACCTATCGCCGGACCGGCGAGTTCGGGGCCGACTTCATCGGCCGGTTGCACCGGCGCGGGCTGCTGACCACGAAGTTCGTCGTGAACGTCAACTACCCGCATCTCGCGGAAGGCCGGCGCCCCCGCAGCACCGCCTGGACGTCCGTGGGGACGCAGAAGGTGGTGCGCAGTGTGTACCGGGGCAGCGGCGACACCTTCGCGGTCGGCGGGGCGATCTGCGCGCCGGGCGCGGCGGAGTGCCGGCCGGAGACCAAGCGCGACGCGGACTTCACGCTGCTCCAGCGGGGGCACGTCACAGTGACTCCCGTGAGCCCCGACCGCACGTTCACCGGCTCCGAGGCCGCGCGGCTCGCCAGGTACGTACGGACCAGCCGCTGATCGCCGAATGCGGCGAACGACCGGCCCCGGCGCTGCTGGAGGGGAGCGCCGGGGCCCTGGCGTCACCGGAAGCGGTGGAGGCATGGCGCTCAGGTGCGGGACCAACCGCCCGTCGTGCATCAGGTGGTACGGGGCCCCCGGGCCAACGGCGAAACCGGCGATCAGGCGCCGGTGACAGCGCCACCAGAGCGCCTCGCCGCACATCGCCGCCGTCCGGCGGCGGGCGGCCTCTTCGAGGAGCCGGTCCATGGCGGCCACGAAGTCCGGGTCCCGGGTGAGCGGGGCCTTCACTCACGGCCCACCACCCGGCCGGTACGGCCCCGGCGACCACGGCCACGAGTACCCTGCCGACGAGGTCGTCGAGGAGGGGACCACCCGATGGCCGCCGAACACGTCACCCGCGAGCAGGTCCCGGAAGGCACCGGCGCATGACTCCCTCGACGCAGACCCGCCTCGCCCTGACCGCCCTCGACCAGACGCTGTCGGGACTCGGCACGCCCGAGCGGGCCGCACGGGACCGCGACTACCTCCGCAGCCCCCTCGAACACCTCGGCGTCCCCGTCCCGCAGTTGCGTACCGCGGTCAAGACCTGGCACCGCGCCCTCGCCGGCACACCGCTCGAGGAGATCCTCACCATCGCCGAGGCCGCCTGGGGGCGCGAGGTGTACGAGTACCGATGGGCAGCGGTGGAAGTCCTGCGCTTCCACGCCGACCGGCTCGGCCCCCACCATCTGGACCTCGTCGAGCGCCTGGCCCGTCAGGCCCGCACCTGGGCCCTGGTGGACACCCTCGCCGTGCACGTGACCGGCCCGCTCCGCCTCCAGCACCCGGCTGCCACCGGGCCGACGCTCGACCGGTGGATCACCGACGACGACTTCTGGGTGCGGCGCACCACCCTGCTGTCGCTTGTCGCGGGCATCCGCACGGGCACGCCCGACCTCGGCCGGATCGACCAGTACGGCCGCCGGACCGTCACGGACACCGAGTTCTTCATCCGCAAGGCCCTCGGCTGGGTTCTGCGCGAACTCGCGTCGCACCGGCACGGCGACTTCGTGCGGACGTGGAGCGCCGTCCACATCGAGCACATGTCGACCGTGACGCTCCGAGAAGCGGTGCGCCGCCTGCCGCGGGACGAAGCCGACCGGCTGCTCGCCCTGCGGGCCATGCGGGCCTGACCGGGAGAAGGCGGTCGTACGCCGGTCAGCCGAGCCAGCGGCCGTCGCGCATGAGGTCGCGGCCCCGCAGCTCGTTCGCCTCACGCCAGGCCTGAATACGCCGCGGCCGGATCAGGAAGTACTGGTAGGGCTCGTCGAGCGCGCGGGGGTCGAATCCGGTCCTGGCCGCGAACTCGTCGCCCCTCCCGGGGGCGAGGTCGGCGATGTCCACGGGCTCGGCGGTGCCGTCGACGACCACGACGTCGCGGGTCGGCCCGAGGCTGAGTCGTACCCGGTCGTCCGCCAGCAGGTTGCGGCCGGTGGCCGAGGCACGCGGCGTCGAGACGAGGAACGCGGCCCCGTCCCAGAGGTAGGACAGCGGGATGAGGTGGACGCCGTCCGTGGAACCCGATGTCGCGACCCAGAGGTCGACGTCGCTCTCCAGCTTCGCGCAGGTGTCCCGCAGCCTGTCCTCGAGGCACCGCGGCGGCGCTCCCGTCATGCGTCCTCCATCCACAGGGGGAGCCCGCACTTCAGGGGACGGGCTCCGTCGGTCATCGGTCGGTTCACCGGGGCGTGGGCTGCGCGGACGCCGGGGCCGCCCCTGCCCCGGCGCCTCCCTCAGGGCGCGGGTGCGGGGGCGGGTGCGGACACGGCCGCCGTCGCGGGAGCCGGCGATGCGGCCTCCCATGTGAAGCCGTCCGGGTCGGTGAAGGGTCCGGCACCGCCGCCGATCACGAGCCGGTGCGATCCGGTGCCCTCGGGAGTGAGGCCGACGTCCTTGGCCAGGGCGCGGCGCCTGTACAGCGCCAGCTTGACGGGGCTCGACCCGGCGGCGAACTCGGCGTACACGCGGCCGAAGCTCTTGCCCACGGTGAGGCCGTGCTCGACGTAGAACCGCTTGCTCGCGGCCACGTCCGCCACGCCCAGCAGGAGCACGATCTCGTCGATCTGCCGGGTGGCCGGGCCGGTGTTCTTCTTCGCCGAGGTCGCGACCTTCCAGACGGTCCCGTCCGGTGCCTGGACGACACCACCGTAGCCCCAGAGCGACTTCGCGGCGGGCTTCAGCGACGTGGCGCCGGCTTCGAGGGCCGCTTCGACGAGGCGGTCGACGGTGGCCGGCTGGGACACCGTGAGCGCCAGGATGAATCCACGGAAGCCGGTTGCGGGTGCCTCCGAGGCCCGCAGGCGTACCTGCGTGTCCAGACCGAAGGCGGCGGTGTAGAAGCGGTGGGCGGCCGTGGGGTCGGCCACGTCGAGGGTTACGGATTCGATGTTTGCCATGCCCATCACGCTAGTTGCGGCTCGGCGTCCGGCGCTTCTTCATTCCTGACCGGTCCGGTCACCGGTTTCGCCGTCCACGGCGGCAGGCCGACCGACTCGGGGAAGCGGGTCGTGCGACGCGCCGTCACGTACGCGTACGGCGACTTGCCGTACGCCAGCCGGAACTGGCGGCTGAGCTGCCCGGCGGGCATGTCCGCGCCGCGGGCGAGGGCCTCGACGTTCAGCGGCTGCGCGTGCTCCCGGTCGATCCGGTCGCGGACGCGACGCAGTCGCGCGAGGTCGCTCAGGTGCTGCGCTGCGGCGCGTGCGCGCCCCCACGAGGGGTGACACATGCGGGAACTCCTTCTCGTCGGTGTCCGCGAGCACCTGGGTACGGCAACCCGCGTGTGGGCGCCGGCTCGGCGGCCGTACTCCGCACAGCTGGTCGCGGAGGTCGGCCGTCATGGCCGCGTCGGTGACCGGAACGCTCAGCGGATCTCCTGGATGCGGACCATGTTGCCCGCGGGATCGCGGAAGGCGCAGTCGCGGATGCCGTACGGCTGCTCGGTGGGCTCCTGGACGACCTCGGCGTCGCCGGCGGCCAGCACCTTCTCGAACGTGCCGTCGAGGTCCCGGGTGGCCAGCAGGATCCAGCCGTACGTGCCCTTGGCCATCATCTCGATGATGGTGCGGCGCTCGTCCTCGGTGACCCCGGGGTCGGCGGCCGGCGGCGCCAGGAGGATCGACGTGCCGGGCTGGCCGACCGGGCCGACCGTGATCCAGCGCATCTTGCCCTGTCCGACGTCGCTGCGGACCTCGAACCCGAGGGCGTCGCGGTAGAAGGCCAGGGACGCGTCCGGGTCGTCGTGCGGGAGGAAGCTCGTGTGAATGGTGATGTCCATGACGATCATGCTAGGCACGGACGGTGATCCGCGCTTCTCGATTCCTGACCGATCGGACCCGCGCCGCCTCCGCTCCGGCCCACCGTCCCACCTCCACCACCGTCCACTCGCACGACGCCCTCGGCGTTGTCAGGATGCGTCGATGCTGCGGCGACGCGACCGGTGCGGCCAGGCGGCGTTGGTCGCCGCTCGCAGCAGCCATTCGACCGGGCCGTACCGATGGCGGTGCAGCCACCAGCGGCAGGCCACCAGCTGGCAGGTGAACAGGATCAGTGCGATGCCTGCTGCCGCAGGAGGCGACACGCGGCCCACCAGAGCGGCGCCGAATCCCGTGAAGAGCAGGGCGCAGAGCAGGGATTGGGTCAGGTAGTTGGTGAGGGCCATTCTGCCCGCCGGAGCCAGCGGCGCGGTGAGCCGGTGGCCGCGGGTGGTGGCTGCCAGGCGCAGGACGGTGGCCGCGTACGCGGCGGCCAGCAGGGGGGCGGTGACGACATCCAGGCCGAGGGCCGCCAAGTGGTAGGCGGTGCCGGGGTGTTCCAGGCTCGCGTGGGCGTAGACCACTCCCCCGGCCGGCCCGACGGAGTATCCGATCTGCTGGAGCCGTCGCAGTACCGGTATGCGGCACGCGGCAGCGGTCAGCACCTCGCGTCGGCCGGCCGCCAGGCCGAGCAGGAAGGCGGCCAGCGCGGCGGGGGCCTGGAAGAAGACGAGCAGCACCGCTACGTCCGGGAGCTGTTCGAGGTGCGCGCCGATCACCGAGCCCGGGCTACCGCGAAGCGCCTCCGTGGCCTGCTGGGCACGGGTCGCCGCGGAGGCCGCGTCCGTGCCGCCACCGCCGGCGGCGTACTGGGCGAAGCTGAGCATCAGGTAGCCGGTGGCCGTGACGGCGAACAGGGCGACCGCGGCTTTCACCGCGGTGCGCGGCCGGGTGTTCCGGGCGGCGAGGAGTACCAGGCCGAGCAGCGCGTACGTGGTGAGGATGTCCCCGGGGAAGAGAACGACGGCGTGGAAGGCGCCGAGGGCGAACAACGCTGCCAGCCGGCGCAGGAACCGGCGGGAGAAGCGGGCGCCGCCGCGTGCGGCGGACTTCGCCTGGAGGGTGAAGCTGTAGCCGAACAGAAAGGAGAACAGCAGGAAGAACTTCGCCTCGAAGAAGGTCGCCACCAGGTAGCGGGTCGCGTGGTCGGCCGGCGAGTCGAATCTCGGGTCTTCCAGGCCGGTGCCGTGGTGGGCGGAGGCGATGTAGGTGATGTTGACCATCAGGATGCCGAGGAGGGCGAAACCCCGCAGCACGTCGATGTCGGTGATCCGCCGCCCTTCCGGGCCTGCGGGCTTCGGTCGTGTTCTCGCCGTGTCGGTCATGTCCGCCCACCCTTGTCCGTGCCGGCGTCGGCCTGCTCGACGAACTGGCGCTGGTCGGCGAGGAATCCGCTCGCGAACAGGGCCCTGGGCGCGAGGACCGCCGTCAGCGTGAGCTTGAGCTCCGACTGCTCGACGTCGTGCCTCACCAGTGAGTGCGTGGCGTCCGGATAGTGCCCGACCCGCAGGAGCGGGGCGGGGAGCAGCTTGCGGTACGCGGCTTCGGTGTCGGCCACGTCGACGTTGATGTCATGGCCGGCCAGGACGAGCAGGACGCGAGTGCCTCGTACGGCCCGCAGGTCCGCCGTGGCGTCGGCGGTGTAGTTCTTCTTGACGAACCGCCATCGGTCGGCCGTCATCCCCGGCGAGCCCGGCGAGTCGTCGACTGCGTCCCGGTACGCGGAGAACGAGGCGTCGCGGCGCAGCAGACGCAAAGTGGTTTCCCTCCGTCGCAGCGCCGCCGCTGTCTGTTCCGTGGAGGCGCCGTCTTCGCGCAGCTGGGCCAGGAGGTTGTAGCGACCTTGTTGCCGCCAGTTCACCGCCGGGGATACGGCTATGACGAAGCGCAGGTCAGGGACGCGGGCCGCGACTTTGGGCAGTACCCATCCCGCCTGGCTCGCTCCCCACAGCCCGATGCGCCGACTGTCGAGATCCGGCCGCCGGTGCGCCCAGGCGACGGCCGCCGCCGTCTCGTCGGCCCGGTCGTCCATGCTCTGGTCCAGCCAGTTCCCCGACGAACCGCCCACCCCCGGCTTGCTCAGGGACAGTGAGGCGTACCCGGCTTCGGCGAAGGACTCCCACAGCGGGCGGTAGAAGCCGTCGTGGGTGGCGTCGATCGCCCCGTCCCCGTGGACGAAGACGACCAGCCCGTACGGCCCGCGCTGATCCTTCGGTGTGGCCAGTACGCCGTCGAGGTTGTGCTTGCCGTGGCGCAGCGAGACCCGCTCCTCCCGGATGTCGTACGTGTTCTGCCGGATCACCACTCCGCCGAGCCCCGCGGCCGCCAGAAGCACGCCGATCAGGGACCAGAGCACCACTCGTTTCCTGCGACTCGTGCGACGCCCGCCCGTGGGCACGTCTTCGCGCTGCTTCGTCCGCACATCCGACTCCGATCTATCGTCCTCAAAACGCTCGTTTCGTTTACGAACGTATCAGAGATGAGAGTATGGTGGTCGCAGCACAAAGTCCGAGACCGAGACCGAGACCGACGAGGAGACCTGGACATGCCGCAGGCGGAGAAGAGGGAAGACCCCCGTGCCGAACCCATACCGGTGACCCTTCGGCGCGGCGTCCCGGAGGGCGCCGAGGACACGGTGGCCGCGCTGTACTGGGAGGCGTTCGGCCGGAAGCTGGGCGCGGCGCTCAACCCGCCGGCCACCGGGCAGCGCTTCATCGCGGCGCATCTGCACCGGGACCGGGCGGTGGTGGCACTCGCCGGTGACCAGGTGGTCGCGGTGGCCGGATATCAACTCGACGGCCGAGGACTGACCGGCGGCGGCGTGAGCGACGTCCTGGACACGTACGGACTGTTCCAGGGCATGCCACGGCTCGCGCTGCTCGCGCTGCTCGAACGCACTCCGGCAGCGGGGCAACTGGTCATGGACGGCATCGCCGTCGCGGCGGATTTCCGGGGACGCGGCATCGGCGGTCTCCTGCTCGGCGAGGTCTTCCGTGTCGCCGCCGAGAACCGCTGCCGACAGGTCCGGCTGGACGTCATCGACGTCAATCCCCGCGCCCGGTCCCTCTACGAACGCCACGGCTTCTGCGCGGTCCACACCGAACGAACGCCCTACCTGCGCCGCCTGATGGGGTTCGGCGCCGTCACCACCATGCACCGCCCCGTCCCTCCGCGGGCGGGCGGACGGCCGTGAGCGGCACCGGGGCCCCCGCGCCTCACGCCTATGCTCGGCCCATGCCCGAGAACGTCCCCGAGATCCCCACCCGCCTGCTCGTACACGCCCTGGTCCGCGAGGACGGCACGGTCGACACCGGCGAGCTCTACACCGTCGCGGGTGCTCTCGGCATGAGCGACCAGCAAGTACGCCTGTGCATCAAACGGCTCGTCGCCGAGGGCCGCTTCACCCACGAAGGACGGGGCCGCAAGGCGCTGCTGCACGCCACCGCCGACGTCACCGGCTCCCTGGCCCCCGAGGCGGAGTACGTCCGCTACGCCTACGCGCAGGATCACGGGCAGGCGCCCTGGGACGGTGTATGGCACCTCTTCGCGTTCGCCGTCCCCGAATCGGCCAGAGCGGCGCGCGACACACTGCGCGACACCCTCCTGGGACTCGGCGCCGCCGCCGTCCAGGGCGGTTTGTACGTCAGCGCCAACCCGATCGGGGCACACGTCGAGGCCCAGGCACGACACCTCGGCATCCTGGACGCCCTCACGACCTTCACCAGCCGCGACCTGTGCGTCGGAGAGCGCCATGACGCCGCCGGGCTGGCCGCCGGGCTCTGGCCTCTGGAGGAGATCGCCGACCGCTACGACGCACTGGCCGCGCTCGCGCAGGCCCGCCTCGGGCAACTCGACGCCGTAGGCGAACCGACCGGGATCGACCAGCTGACCATCGCCGTCGAACTCGCCGCCGCGTTCACCCGCGCCATGGAACCCGACCCGCTCCTACCGCCCCCACTCCTCCCCCAGCCATGGGCCGGCGCCCACGCACGCCACCTGGCCGCCCGCTGCTGGGCCCGGCTCCTCGACCACCAGGCGGCCTCCGCCGCGGACGAACACCACCGGCTGCGCCTGTTCAGCCTGTACGCCGACGCGATCAGGCCGGCCCTCGAAAAGGCCGGCCGCGGCTGACCGGGCGTCGCCCGCCGGAACGTGAAACAGTGCGGTACGTGTGACCACTTCCGCACTCCGTGATCACTCGCAGGGGGTCAGTTCGTGCGTCAGGAGGCTGCCCATGTCGAAACCGCCGTTGCCCGACGAGGTGATCGCGATGCTGACGAAACCAAACCCGGCCGTGATCTCGGCCCTGCGCTCGGACGGCCAACCGGTGTCCACGGCCACCTGGTACCTCTGGGACGGCGGCCGCGTACTGGTCAACATGGACGAGGGACGCAAACGGCTCGAGCACGTGCGCAACGACCCGCGGGTGTCACTCACGGTGCTCGACGAGGGCAACTGGTACACCCACATCAGCATCATGGGGCGTGTCACGGAACTGGCCGAGGACGAGGGACTCGCCGACATCGACCGCTTGTCGCGGCACTACCTCGGCACGCCGTACTCAATGCGCGACCGCCGCCGGGTCAGCGCCTGGATCGAGATCGACCGCTGGCACGGCTGGGGCACCCTGAAGGACACCCGCCGGCCCGGATGACGCCTCCGCGCGCCACCGGACACCGGAGTCCTCGCGGCCACCGGTCGGCACGGGCCCGCGCACCTGTACGGCGCCGGGCCCGGCCGGTCACGGGGCGAGGCCGCCGCTGTCCGGTGAGATCACGACAACTGGCCGCCGTAGTCGGGCAGTTTGAACGTCCTCTCGGCGTGCCCGCCCACCAGGTCGCTGCTCCGGTTGCCGATGTTGGCGATGATGGTGTAGCCGTCGCCCTCGATGTCCGCCCGCATGTCGGTCTTGTACGCGCTGACCTCCTCGAAGAGGTCGGGGAGACTGCGCGTGTACACCTCGGAGACCGGATAGCCGACCTTGCGCAGGTTGTACTCGGTGAGCGACTCGACGATGCCGGGCCGGGCGGTCACGAAGAACACGTCCACGTCCCGTGAGGCCGCGAAGCGACTGAGGTCGAGGATCGGCTTGACCGCCGGAGTGGGGTACTCCCAGAAGTCGTGGAAGTCCGTCTCCAGGGAGGTGTTGTCGATGTCGAGGACGAGGGCGTGCTTCTCGTCGGAGGGGCCCGAGGTGCGCTGCTCGATGTACGGGCGGGCCGTGGCGACGACAGCGGCCACATCGCGCTGCCAGGTGGCGTAATCCACGTTCGACAAGTGCGCCTCGGCGCCCGGGTGCTGGGACGGGGCGGCGGCGGGGAGAGTGCGGACCGCGGGGCTCCGCGCAGGAGCCGAGGCGGCCGAGGGCGCGACTGACGCGATCACCGCGGCCGCCGTGAGGACCACCGCGGTCACGGACGCGGCGGCTCTGCTTCTCCATCTGCTGACACGCATGGGGGGGTTCGCTCCTTGGGATCACGGTTCACGGGAGGCTCGCCCTTGTGGGGCCACGAGTCCTTGAGTGACATGTCCACGACCCAGAATGAGCGGTCGGCCGCCTCCTTTCTACTGGTCGGTAGCATGATTCTTCCGGGCCTGAGATGGCCCCGGCAGCCCGGCCCAGGCCGGGCTGCCGTAGCTCACGTGGTCCTTTCGGCCGCGTGCGAGGATGAGCGCATGGTGCCGGGAATGGCGTTCGGGAACGAGTTGTGGGCCGAGCTGGGATCCCCCAGGAGCGCTCGCGTACTGGACAGCAGCCCCCGTTCGCGTGTGTGGCGCGTCGAGCTGCCGCAGGCTTCGGTGGTGGTGAAGCAGCTCGTCGACGGCCCGGGCGCCGACGAGCGGTACGCCCGTGAGGTGGCCGCCCTGCGGCTCGCCGCCCGAGCCGAAACACCCGTGGTGCCCGCGCTGCTGGCCACCGACGCCGACGAACGGGTGCTCGTCCTGGAGCATCTGGAACACCGGCCGCCCTCCGGCGACTGGATCGTCGAATACGCCGCCGCATTGGCCCGGCTGCATGCCACCGCTCGTCCGCAGGACGCCGGAGCACTCCCCCGGTGGCAGGGCCCGAACCAGGCTGACATCGCATCTTTCCTCAGGCTGGCCACGGCCCTCGAAATCCCGGTCCCGCCTGGCGTTTCCGGCGAACTCGATGACCTCGTGGACCGTCTCGGCCAGGCCCCCGGCCATGCCCTTCTCCACGGGGACCCCTGCCCGGGGAACGACCTCCACACCGACACGGGCGTCAGGTTCATCGACTTCGAACAGGCTTCGCTGGGAAGCGGTTTGATGGAGTTGGCCTATCTGCGCATCGGCTTCCCGACCTGCTGGTGTGTCACCTCGGCGTCCGTTCCCCTGCTGGAGCGGGCTGAGCTCGCCTACCGCACGGCGTGGCGCGCCGCGACCGGCTCCGACATCCAGGACGGACTCGCCGACGCGTGCGCGGGCTGGCTGATCCGCGGCGACGCGTTGGTCGAGCGGGCACGCCGCGAAAGCACCGACCACCTGGCCCGGATCCCGCACCAGGACTGGAAGTGGGGCACCGCGACTGCCCGGCAACGGCTCGTCCACCGACTCGGCGCGGTCAGCGAGACGACCACCGGCCACCCCGCCATGAACGGCGTGAGCAGCCTGGTCGCCGACATGCGCCAGGCCATGCTCGCGCGCTGGCCCACACTTCGACCCGTACCGACACAGCGGCCTTGGCGCAGGTCTCCTACGACTCGGGCACCACAGCCGTTGGCTTGAGCGAAGTTCAGGCGCCATGTCGATACGCGTCCGCCGCCTCATGGGCAGCGGACGCGTCACGCACCACACATGGGGCGCGCTTCAACGGCCGGCAACGGCATTACGGGCCGGTTCAGTGCCGGTGTCGTGCCGCCGCGGCGATCAGCCATGCCGCGAGCACAGCGGCCGCCACCCCGGCCACCCTCCTGCCGTTCGGCGCACGGGTGTCGGCGGGCAGCAGGTCACGGGCACGGTCGATGACACTGAGCGGCACGCCGGCCACAGCGTTGCCAGGGGGCCGGCGTGGCACTCCCGGATGGGGGTGGGTGGGAGCCGTACGGCGTACGGTCTCCCAGGTTGATCCCAGCCTGCGCAGGCCCGCACGGTCCAGCGCCTCCTGCAGGCGTGGCAGCAGGAGGTCCTCCTCGTCGCGTATGTCCTGCCGGATCAGCGCGAACGCCTGACCGACCAACCGGTCGTGCCGGGGATCAGCGGGGTCCGTACGCTCGATCTCGGCGACAAGATCGTTGATCTCCTGGTGCTCCTCCTCCACCCGGGAGGTGAGCTCTTCTCCATCAGGAGCGAGGCGCCGTAGGGCGGGCCACAGCACGACTTCCTCGGCGAAGGCGTGGCTGAAGGTCAACTGGACGATCTCCTTCAGCGTCTGCTGACGCTCCGCCCGCGACACCGTGCCGGACTCGTAGCAGTGCATGAGGCGGTCGAGCTCGGCGTGGTCACGTCGCTGACGTGCCAGCACGCTGGCTTCGCCGCCGAGATCCTGAATGCTCTGTTCCGCGATCGAAAGGGTCATACCGCCTTCACTCCCTGGCCGCTCTCGAAGGTGCGCGGATACGGAAAGGAGCCGGCGATCGGCCGACGCCGCCCCGCGAGGTCCGCGGTTGTCACCGTCACCACGCACCACTCGAGTTCCCCGCAGACGTCACCCAAACCACCATGCGCGTGCGTACGAAGTCCGCAGAGGGCAGATCCCGAGCGGAACCGGTGCGTTCGCCGTGCCGTCGTACAGGACATGGACAGCAACGCCTCACGAACCCCGGCGGCCCCACTACCCCCTCCCACCACCGCCGACGCGTGGTCCGCGCTGGTGGCCGACTGGGACTCCCTGCGGCACGGGTACCACCTCGGAGACAAGGACGAGGCCGTCCTGCGGTGCGTCCACTCCCTTGGCGCGGATGTGACAGGCCCCCACTCGCTCGCGTGGACCCTCGGACTGGTCGTCCTGTCCCCGTACGTCGGGTGGGGCAGCCCGGGGCCCGGTATAGAGGCACCGGTGAAGGACGTGCTCGCCGCAGTGGCTCTCGCGCACGAAGGGCATGCGTGCGCGCACGAACGGCACCCCTACGAGCCGTTCGAAGAGGACATGGACCTGTACCTCGACCGGCTGCCCGGTGCGCTGGAGGTTCTGACCGACCCCGAACCGGGGAGGTCCGGAGGGCTTGACCTCCAGGACGACGAGGACGAACACGACAGCTCCGCGAACGAGGACAGCGCCTTGACCGGCCCGGAACTGCTGGAACGGTGGCACTGTCCGCGCAACCTCGCCGGATTCGCCGGAGTGGCCCTCGACTACATCGGTGGCTGAGGAGGTCCATGCTGTGAGGGAAGGGGAGGACTCAAGGCGGAGGCCCGCCCGGCCTCACCCGCCGGCCCCCCGGTCAGCCGACGAAGGGCCGGCGAGGAGGCCGCCGGGCGGAAGCCGGGCAGCCCCCGTTCAGCACTGAGGCCGCTTGCCGTGATTGGCTCCGTGCTTACGACGAGCCCTCTTCTTACGACGTCGCTTCGATGACATGCCTACTCCCTTGCAACGCGTTACCTTGCCTCAGCCAACGTCCCACGCCTGCCCTATGTCAGCGAGACGTCGGCGACTGCACGGGTGAAGACCTGGCGCGGGCCGGGGCCCGCGAGCGGGTGGGCCGGAGCGGCCTCACCCCTGCTTGCCGAGACCGAGACTCCGCGCCTTCGATCCGGGCACCGCCGGTCCGCCTGGCTCGTCACTACTGGCAGGGATTTCTCGCGCTGTGGGCTGTCGGGGCTGCGCCAGCAGCACGGCACTGATGATCACGAGGATTCCGACCAGCTGCATCGCTGACAACGTCTGCCGCAGAAACAGAAACCCGAGGAGGGTGGCGACGATCGGACTGGCCAAGGCGAGGAAGGAGACCGCCAGCGCCGGCAACTTGTCCATCCCCCTGAACCAGATCGCGTAACTGATGACGGCCCCCAGGGAGATGAGGTAGCCGAACCCGAGGATGTTGGTTCCAGTGACGGTGGCCGGAAGCCCCTCGACGGCCAGCGTGAACGGCAACGACACCAGTCCGCCCGCGATCAACTGCCATGCGGTGAACGGAAGTAGCCCCACACCGTCCGGACGTCCCCACCGTTTCGTCAGTGTGATGCCGGCAGCCATGCACGCCGCCGCAGCCAACGCCGCCGCCACACCGACGTAGTCGAGTGCCACTGCCCCCTTGAACACGAGCAACACGACACCGCTTGCGCCCAGGACGCAGGCCACCACGTGCGTGAACCGGATTCTGTCCCCGAGGAGCAGGGCCGCCAGGGCCAGTACGAGCATCGGTTGGACCGCCGTGATCATCGCCGCGACACCGCCGGGCAGGCGATAGGCCGCGACGAACAACAGAAAGTTGAACGCGCCGATGTTGAGGGTGCCGAGTACGAGGGAGCGCCACAGCCA
The DNA here is from genome assembly GCF_014650755.1 of Streptomyces chryseus. Taxonomy (GTDB): domain Bacteria; phylum Actinomycetota; class Actinomycetes; order Streptomycetales; family Streptomycetaceae; genus Streptomyces; species Streptomyces chryseus. The sequence goes on from NZ_BMVO01000004.1 coordinate 40,338, forward strand.
TGACCCGGCCGGCAGCGTACGGACGAAGGCCAGCAGGATCAGGCCCGCGGGCAGCGTTCGAACGGTCGTCGCCAGCAGCGGGCGGTCCGGCGGTAACCACTCGGTTGTCACGAGGTAGGTGCTGCCCCAGATTGCGGGCGCCAGCGCCGTCACGCCTGAAGTGAGGAATGGCCGGCCGGTCGTCATGCCGCCCCACTCTCCGCACCGGAGGGACAGTCCCCCGGGTACGCCAAGGCCGGGCACCACAAGATAGTTTCCATGGAAGATAAAGTTAGTTTCCATGGAAGGTATAGTCAAGGCATGCCTCAGGACGCCGACCCCCTCGCCCGGCCCACCGACGACGACGCGGTCGACCGCATCGTCGGTCAGTGGCAGCGGGAACGGCCCGATCTGGACCCCGGACCGATGCACGTCGTCGGACGCATCACCCGACTGCACTGGGCACTGGACGAGCACCTGTGCCGTGTCTTCGCGCGATACGACCTCGGCCGGGGCGAGTTCGACGTGCTGGCCACGCTGCGCCGCTCCGGCCCTCCGTTCGAGCTGACAGCCGGTGAGCTGCGCGGGGCGGCGATGGTCACCTCGGGTGCGGTGACCAAGCGGGTCGACCGGCTGGAGCGCGCCGGGCTGGTCGGTCGCCGAGCTGCCGAGGACGACGCACGGGGCCGGTTGATCCGGCTCACCGGCCGGGGCCGCGAGCTCGTCGACGAAGCGCTCGAAGCGCACGTCAAGAACGAGGCGCGGCTGCTCGCGGGACTGACCGCCGACGAGCGGAGCACCCTGACCGACCTGCTGCGCAAGCTGGGCCGGACGCTGCCGAGCGAGTAGCACTGCCGACCCCGCAACGCTCAGGTGTGGGTCAAGTGCGGTGCTCGGCGGCAGGGTTGTCCGTACACGCCGGAGAACAGGACATGCGGCTGCGAAGAGCACCGGAAGCGCGGCACCGGTCGGCACAGCCCACACGGCCACCAAGGTCGGCTGATGCTACGGTCCCTCCACCGGAGGGCAATTGGGGGGTTCTCGTGGAGTGGGGGACGTTGGTCGCGACACTCGGCGGCGCGGTGATCGCGATATCCGGCACCGTACTGGCCGACCATCTGCGCACGCGGCACGAAGACGATCGCGGCCTCGGCTCGCGACGGCGCGAGGTGTACATCGAGTTCATCGCCGCCGCCGGCTCCGCCCACACCCGGTTGCGCCGGCTCGCGCACTCGTCCGAGGACACCACGGACCTGGAAGCGGCCAGTCGTGCCGCCCTGGTCGACGCCGGCCTCTACGAGGTACGTGAGCGGCTGTTCATCGACGCCAGCGCGGCGGTCGCCGGTGCGGGCCAGTCGATGTTCGAGCGACTTCGTGCGCTGCGCGGTGTGGTCGCCGGGGGCGCGCGCGACACGTCGTCCGCGTTCCACGACGTCTACCACCCGTACCTCGACGCGGTGTGGGCCTACCGGGTGGCGGTACGCGACGAACTGGAGGGCCGGTCGCTGTCCCCTGCCGTCTTCGGCTGGACCGCGTGGGACGGCAGGGAGCGGTGCCCCGTGTGCGAGGAGAACGACAGCGACGCGTCCGCCCGGCGCTGATCACTGGACGCGATCAGGCGATCACCGGTCGAAGCTGTCCGACAGCTCGCGCGCACACCGCCGGTCGACCTCACAATGTTGCGTGTGTGACATGTGTGGTCAGTCTTGGGGAACCCGTAGGGGGCAGTCCGGCGCATCCCGTGAGGAGAGGACCTTGAGTATTTCTGATCCATGGCCCGCCGCCGCCCCGGGTGGTGCCGTATGTGCGGTCTGAGCGGAGAGATCCGGTTCGACGGTGGGCGCCCCGACATCGCGGGGGTCGAACGTATGACGGACAGGCTGGCCGCGCGTGGCCCGGACGGGCGGGGACTGTGGTCACAGGGAGCGGTGGCTCTGGGTCACCGCCGACTGAAGATCATCGACCTGTCGGAGCACGGCGCGCAGCCCATGACCGACGCGGAGAACCGGCTCACCGGTGTCTTCAACGGTTGCGTCTACAACTACCGGGAGCTGCGCAAGGAGCTGGAGGGCCTCGGGCACCGCTTCTTCTCCACCTCGGACACCGAGGTGTTGCTCAAGGCCTACCGCCAGTGGGGCACCAGCTGTGTCGACCACCTCCTGGGCATGTTCGCCTTCGCCGTGGTGGAACACGAGAGCGGGCGCGTCGTGCTGGCCCGTGACCGCCTGGGCATCAAGCCGCTGTACCTGGCCGAGGACATCAACCGGCTGCGGTTCGCCTCGTCGCTCCCGGCCCTGCTCGCGGGCGGCGGGGTGGACACCTCCCTCGACCCGCAGGCCGTGCACCAGTACCTGAGCTGGCACGCCACCGTGGCCGCACCGCGGACCGTGCTCGCCGGGGTGCGCAAGCTCCCCCCGGCCACCGTCCGGGTCGTGGAACGCGACGGCCGGCACCACGACCACTGCTACTGGCAGCCGTCGTACACCCGCAGACCCGCGTACGCCGGCATGGACGCGGCGGACTGGCGGGACGCGGTACGGGACGCCCTGCGCACGGCGGTACGCCGCCGGATGGTCGCGGACGTCCCCGTCGGCGTACTCCTGTCGGGCGGCCTGGACTCCAGCCTCATCGTGGCGCTGCTGGCCGAGGAGGGGCAGACGGACCTGGCCACGTTCAGCATCGGATTCGAGTCCGAGAACGGCGAGGAGGGCGACGAGTTCGCCTACTCGGACATCGTGGCGAAGGAGTTCGCCACGGACCACCACCAGCTCATGGTCCCCTCCGACCGGGTGTCGGCCGGCCTCGACGGAGCGGTCGAGGCCATGAGCGAGCCCATGGTCAGCCATGACACGGTCGCCTTCCACCTGCTGTCGGAGCAGGTCGCCAAGCAACTGAGCGTCGTGCAGAGCGGCCAGGGCGCGGACGAGGTCTTCGCGGGCTACCACTGGTACGCGCGGATGGCCGCCGTCGAGCGGCAGCAGGAGCCCGGGACGTACGCCGACGTGTACTTCGACCGGCCGCACGCCGACCTCGCCCGGATGCTGCGACCGGACATGCTGGCGGACCACGATGTCTCCGGGGACTTCGTCCGTGACCACATGGCGGCGCCCGGGGCCGAGACCGCGCTCGACGCGGCGCTGCGGCTGGACACCCACGTCATGATGATCGACGACCCGGTCAAGCGCGTCGACAACATGACCATGGACTGGGGCCTGGAGGCCCGGGTGCCGTTCCTCGATCACGAGCTGGTCGAACTGGCCGCCGCCTGTCCGCCCGAGTTCAAGCTCGCGCAAGGGGGCAAGGGGGTGCTCAAGGACGTCGGACGCCAGGTGCTGCCGCACACGGTCGTCGACCGGCCGAAGGGGTACTTCCCGGTCCCGGCGATCCGGCACATGGCGGGGCCCGTCCTCGACCGGGTGCGCGAGGCACTGTCCGCTCCGGAGGCCCGGCGGCGCGGGATCTTCCGCGAGTCGTACGTCGCCGAGCTGCTGGCGGCGCCCGACACCCACCGGACCAACCGGGGAGCCAACGCGTTGTGGCAGGTAGCGTTGCTGGAGATATGGCTGCAGACGCACTCCATCAGCTGATCGAGGCGCGGCACGGGCAGCGGCAGCGGACCGCTCCCGCCGCGCCCGCCGCGCCCGCCGAATCACCGCGGGATCCGAAGGAGCCGCCGGGCACCCCTGGCACGTACGGGCCCGGGGCTCCGCCCGCGCCGCCCGTGTCCGACCCGACGCCCTTCACGTCGACCGCTCCCGCCACGGTGGCGCTGCCGGACGCGCCCGGTCTCCGGGACGCTCCGGCGCCGCTGGTCGCGCACGGCTGCTGGTATCCCTCGGCGGACCCCACGGGCGAGCACGTGGCGTTCATCTGCGACCGCGGCGGCGTACCGCAGTTGTGGGCGTCGACGGCCGACGGGGCCGACGCCCACCTCCTGGACTCCGATCCCGACCCGGTGACGGAGGTGTCCTGGTCGCCGGACGGGCGCTGGATCGCGTACACCTGCGCTCCCGGAGGCGGTGAGCACACCCGGGTGCTGTGCGCACGCCCCGACGGCACCGGCCGCCGGGTGCTCGCCGGCGCCGAAGCGGGCCAGTTCGCCCATCTGGGCTGCTGGACGCGCGACGGCTCGGCCCTGGCCGTCACGGTCGCCGAACCGGCCGCCCCGCCCCTCGTGCTCGGTGCGACCGCCCACGCGCCGGACGAAGCCCCCACCGAGGCCTACGGGGCGCCGCCGGGGCTGCCTCCGGGCTGGGCGGAGCGGGACGGTCGTGCCACCCTCCTGGGCGGCGTTGGCCTGGACGGCGCGGCCCCCGCCCGCCGGCCGGACGCGGCCGGGCCGGTGGACAGTACTCCGGTGAACGGAGGGCTCGCCGCGTATCTCGTGGACCCCGAGGCCGTGGTCTCCCCCGTCCTGCTGACCGCCGAAGCCGGGGCGGCCTCCCTGCGGGTGTGCGACGTCAGCGCGGACGGCCGGCTGGCGCTGCTGCGGCACGGGCCGCGCGGACGGCGCGAGGCGATGGTCGTGCGCACCGCCGACACGCGGACGGCGTGCGTGGTGCCGGTGGCCGACGGCGACCCGTGGATCGGCCGGTTCTCGCCCGACGGGCGCACCCTGTGGCTGCGCAGCGACGCCGACCGCGAGTTTCCGGCCCTCATGGAGGTGACGCTGGGTGAGGGCGGCGAGTTCTCGGGTCTGCGCCCGGCGCTCGCACGAGAGGCTGCCGGCCTTGAGCTGCTGACCGTCTGCGACGACGGCGCCTCGGCCGAACTGGCCTGGAACGTGCACGGTGCCACCGAGCTGGAAACGGTCGCTCTGCCCGGCGCGGGGGCCGTGGGCGCCGTCGCCGCCCCTCGGTCCGTACCGCTGCCGCACGAGGTGGTCACCCGTATGGCCCACGCGGGGCCGAACGGTCTGTTTCTCGCCCTTTCCGGCTCCCGGCGGAGGCCCGGCGTGTGGTGGCTTCCCGACGGCGTGACGCCCGTGCGCACCGCCTGGTCGGCGCGCGACGAGGACGCCGTACCGCCGGGCCGCCCGCCGGTGCGGCCCACGCCGGTTCGTCTGCGGGCCCGCGACGGGCTGCCGATCGGCGGCTGGTACTACCGCGCGCCGGGCCGCGATCCCGGGCGTCCGGCGCCGTGCGTCATCCATCTGCACGGTGGGCCGGAGGAGCAGGAGCGGCCGGTGTTCAACCCGCTGTACCACGAACTCCTCGGGCGCGGACTGGACGTCTTCGCTCCCGATGTCCGGGGGTCCTCCGGCTGGGGCCGCTCCTTCGTGGACGCGGACCTGGGCGCGGGGCGGTTCGCGGCCATCGACGACGTCGCCGACTGCGCCGCGCACGCCGTCGCGGCCGGGCTCGCCGATCCCACCCGGCTGGCGGTGATGGGCCGTTCCTACGGCGGTTACCTGGTGATGGCGTCGCTGGTGTTCCACCCGGAGCTGTTCCGTACCGGTGTCGCGGTCTGCGGCATGTCGGACTTCGCCACCTTCTTCGCCGGGACCGAGCAGTGGATCGCGCAGTCGGCGGCGGTCAAGTACGGCCACCCCGTGCACGACCGGGAACTGCTGCACTCGCTGTCCCCCATGAGCCGCGTCGACGCGCTGCGGGCGCCGCTGCTGACGGTCCACGGCGAGCACGACACGAACGTTCCGCCGGGCGAGTCGGAGCAGATGGTACGAGCGGCTCGTGAGCACGGGGTCACCGCGGAGCTGCTGCTGCTGAGGAACGAGGGGCACGAGTTCCTGCGGGCGGACAACCGGCGGCTGTTCCGCCGTACCGCCGCCGACTGGATGGAACGCCACCTCAACCACTGAGCCGCTGCCGGGCCTTCGGTGGCGCGTAGCGCCGGAAGGCCGAGCCGCGGGCCCGTTTCTGTGATGGGCGGCGCCCGGAGGGGAACACGTCCTGTCCGCGGTTCGGTCTCCGCCGCGGCCAGGGAGAGGACGGACGATGGCCGACAGCGCAGGTGAGGTACGGGAGGGCAGCGCGCCCGGGAGCATCCGGTTGCCGGGGATCGTGCTGGGCGTGGGGCTCGGCGGACTCGTCGACGGCATTCTGCTGCACCAACTCCTTCAGTGGCACCACATGCTGACGAGCACCAACGACGACCGGATCGGGGTGAAGTACTACGCGCCGAACACCGTCTCCGGCCTGGAGATGAACACCGTGTGGGACGGCGTGTTCCACGCGGTGTGCTGGCTGGCCGTGCTGCTGGGACTGGGCATCCTGTACGCGCGGGTGACGCACGATCGGCGGCGGGTGTGGGCCTCCCGCGTGCTGTGGGGCTGGATTCTCGTGGGGTGGGGCCTGTTCAACATCGTCGAGGGCCTTCTCGACCATCAGATCCTCGGCATCCACCATGTGTACGCCGGCGAGCACCAGATCTGGTGGGACATGGCATTCCTGCTCCTGGGCGCGGTCCTTGTGGCCGGCGGCCACCTGCTGCAGCGCGGCGGCCGCCCCTTCGACCCCGGCGCCGGTGACGCGGCCGACGTCCGCGCGAGGGGCGGGCGGCGGCTCTGATGGGCGGCGGCACGCACCACGTGCACGGGGGCGGTGCGGGGCACGGCGGGTGGGAGGTGCTGCTGCCCGCCGTGGCGCTCGTCCTGCTCGCGGGTGTCTACCTCGTGCTCGTCCACCGGGCCCGTGCGCGCAACCCCGCGCCGGGGTCCGGGCGGTGGCGGACGGTGAGCTTCCTGAGCGGATGCGCGCTGCTGGGCGCGGCCCTGCTGCCGCCCCTCGCCCCGTTCGCGCACGGGGACTTCCGCGGGCACATGGTCCAGCACATGCTCGTCGGCATGTACGCGCCTCTCGCCCTGGTGCTGGGCGCTCCCCTCACCCTGTTGCTGCGGACGCTTCCCGCCGCGCGCGCCCGGCGCCTGACCGGCCTGCTGCACACCCGGCCCGTGCGCGTGCTCGCCCATCCGGTCACGGCCCTGGTGCTGAGCACCGGGACGCTGGCGGCGCTGTACTTCACGCCCCTGTTCAACGCGACGACGAACCAGCCGGTCCTGCACCACCTCACGCACGCCCATTTCCTGGTGTCCGGGTGCCTGTTCGCCTGGGCGATCGCCGGTCCCGACCCCGCGCCGTCACGGCCCGGGGTGCCGGCCCGCCTGGTCGTCCTCGGCGTCGCTGTCGCCGCGCACGCCACGATCTCCCAGCTGATGTACGGCGGCTTCCTCATCGACGTACGCGCCCCCGTCCCCCAGGTGCGGGGCGGCGCGGAGATCATGTACTACGGCGGGGACCTCGCCGAGCTGCTGCTGACCGCCGCCCTCGTCGCGACGTGGCGCCCGGCCCGGCAGCGGCCGCGACGCGCCGCGCTCCGGTCCGCGCCCCGGCGCGTGGCGGGGCCTCAGCAGGTGTCGCGGTAGGAGAGGTCGGCAGGCAGGCCCGCCAGTCCCGGGGCGACAGTCCGGCCCCGGCGCGGCGGCACACCTGCTGCGGCCACTTCCTGAGGTGATCCGACCCGCTCGGTCCCCGAGCGCCGGGGCTCTGCGCGACACGCCCGGCACAGTAGGGTGTCGCTGGGCGCGGCACGACGACGAGGAGAACGACCAGTGTCTGCGCCGAGCCTTGAGCACACCACTGTCCCCGCCGACAGTGACGAGGTGACCCTGCTGATAGCCCGCCAGGTGGAGCCGGGTTACGAAGAGGCCTTCGAGCAGTGGGCCAGAGGCATCCTCGACAGCGCGTCGCGCTTCCCCGGCCACCTGGGCTACGGCCTGTTCCGCTCGTCCGGGGACGGCGCTCCCTGGTTCCTCGTGCACCGCTTCCGCGACGCCGAGGCGTGCCGGTCCTGGCAGGGGTCCCCGGAGCGGGCGGCGTGGTTCGACCGGTGCGAGGGGCACCAGCACATCGAGATCGCCCGGCGCGTGCTGACGGGCATGGAGACCTGGTTCGCCAAGCCGGGGTCGACCCGCCCCGCGCCGCCCCGGTGGAAGATGGCCATCAGCGCCACCCTGGCGATCTATCCGATCACCCTGCTCGGCGGCTGGTTCCTGGTGCCGCACCTGACGGCACTCCCGGTCGCCCTGGCGGGCGCCGTACTCGCCTGCGTCTACAACGTGCTGATGACGTACGTGGCGATGCCCACGGTCAGCCGCCTGCTGCGGAGCTGGCTCAGCGGCTGACGCGGGCCGTGCCCCTCACCGTCCGGGCCGCGTGGGCGAGGGGCGTCGGCGCCCGGCCGGACAGCCGGCGTCACCGCGGGCCGTGTGATCGAGCCGTACGTCAGCGGGCGTCGCCGTACGTCGCTTCCTCCAGCGCCCGCAGCAGCAGTTGGAACTCGGCGTCGTCCACCGCGCCGCTGACCTGGCCGAGCTGGACCGGACAGCGGTTGACGAGCGAGGCGGCGAACTCGACCACGGCCACCTGGCTCCTCGACGCGTCGCCCGACCACCCCGGGGACTTCAGCAGCAGCCCCACACCGTCCCAGTCGACCGTGGGGTACCGGCCGGAGTGATCGATGAGGGCGTGGCCGGCGGCGGCCGCGAGGGCGTGGTCGGTGGCGAACCGGCGCAGCCAGAAGCCGTCGCTGTGCGCGCCCAGCAGCTTCGTCGCCGCCCGCATCGGCTCGTTCACCACGCCTTGCAGGAAACCCTCCGCGAGTTCCGCGCCCGTACTGTCGTTGATCACCGTCACTGGATTCTCCATCGCTGTCAGAGGGCTGTGAGAGCGGAGCCTCGGCCGGCCCCGTTTCACTGTGCGCGGTCGCGGCTCCCGGTTCCCCGTGAACACGCCGGGCGATCGCCCGGACGCCCTGCCGGCGCCTGCCGCGAGCAGGGGTGGCCGACGGTGACGGTCCGGTGGTCTTCAGGCCGGATGCGGCCTTCCGTACGACGGGTGAGGCCCGTGGGGCACGGTGTCAGGTCCGCACCCCACGGGCTGTCGGCGCGGCGGAGGTGGAGCGTGAAGACGTCCACGATGTGGTCGGCGAACCGGGTGAAGGCTTCGCGCAGCAGGTCGTCGATGCGTTGTCGCCGATGGTGACGTGGCGCGCCGACTCCGGCTTGTCCCGCCGGGACACGCGACGCCGCTGCCGTCAGGGGTTCGGTGTCCAGTGCGGATTGCGGCCGGTCGAGGCCAGCAACTCCTCGAACGGCGTCGCCCCCTGCGGCGCCGGGAACGGGTCGCCGAACATCTGCATCTGCCGGGCGGTGGGGCCCATCCTCGCCACCAGCGCGGCGAGCGCCCCGACCCCCTCCTCGTCCGGCGCGAAGTCCTGGCCGGTCGCTCGCGCCAGGTCCCAGACGTGCACGGTCAGGTCCAGGAGGACTATTGCGGCTACCGTGCGGGCGGGCAGGTTCATGGCCCCCGTGGTGCCCTCCTCGGCGCCGGGGGCCGCCCATGCCTCGACGAGCAGCTTGGTCTCCGCGGCGAACCGGTCACGCCACTCCCCCGCGAGGTAGTCGGGCGTGTGGGAGAAGTCCGCTTCCTCCCGGGCCGCGAGGGCCTGGAAGCCGACCACCACGTGGAAGAGGTGGTTGAGCAGGTCCCTTACGTCGTAGTCGGCGCACGGCGTCGCCGCCCCGAGCTGCCGGTCGTCCACGCCACGCACCACGGGCTCCGCGTGCGCGGCGGCCGCTTCGAGCAGGTCACTGATCTTGTCGGTCATGCGTACGAGGGTAGGAGTGGCGGCGGACGGGGGCTTGAAGAAACGCGACATAGGATGAGCGCCATGGCAGCTCCACGGAGTGACACCCGGGGCATCGTCGCCGCCCCGGAACTCTTCGCGCGCGTCCGGTTCCGCCGCCGCGAGCCGGCCGAGCCGCTGCGGCCGTACGTGGAGCACTACTGGCTGATCGACTGGGATCTGACGGAGCCGTTCGCGTCCCACGTCGTTCCGCACCCGTGCGTGAACATCGTCTTCCAGCGGTACGAGGGAACCGGGGACTTCGGCGAGGTCGCCGGCATCGGGTTGGAACTCTTCACCCAGAAGCTCGAAGGGCGCGGCCGGGTCTGTGGAATCCAGTTCCGGCCGGGCGGCTTCCGGCCGTTCCTCGCGGACCGTCCGGTGTCGGACCTGACCGGCCGGCGGCTGCCGTTGCCCGAGGTGCTGCCCGGCTTCCGCGCCGCGCCCTCGGCGGTGCTGGGACCGGAGGCACAGGACGCCCGTGTCGCCGCCCTGGACGACTTCCTCCTGACGCTCGGGCCGGCGCCCGACCCGCGGGCGGAGCGCGCCATGGCCCTGGCCGACCGTGTGCGCGAAGACCGGTCGATCCGCCGCGTCGACGAACTCGCCGACACGGTGGGCATGTCGGTGCGCTCGGTACAGCGGCTGTTCGCCGCGTACGTCGGCGTCAGCCCCAAGTGGGTCATCCTGCGCTACCGCGTCCACGAAGCCCTGGAGCGCGCCGGCACCGGCGCCCCGCCGGACTGGGCCGCACTCGCGGCGGAACTCGGCTACAGCGACCAGGCCCATCTCGTACGCGACTTCACCGCCCGGGTGGGGGTGCCCCCGACGGCGTACGCGCAGGCCCGTACCGGCCCGCCCCGCTGATCCGGGCGGCTGGCGGACCGCGCCACCGTGGCCGGGGCAGGGAGAGTGGGGTGCGGGACCTCGGGCCGGCGAGTCCCGCGCGGGACCGGACGGGAGAGCGGAGGTCGTGTGGTGGTGGACGACGACGCCGTACGGGGCGCGGTGCCCGGCGTGCCGGCACGGCTGGCGGAACTGCTCCGTGACCTGCCCGCGAGCAGGGGCGGAGCCCTGTGGCGGCTCGACCAGGAGGGCCGCCAACTGGACGCGAACCTGGTCCGGCTGACGGCGGGCGCCGAGGTCGGGCGTCTGTCGAGCCTCATCTCGACCTGCTGCTGTACGTGACGGACGGAAGCGGCGAGCTGACGACGGACGGCGGGCCGCAGCGTCTGGAGCCGGGGGCCGTGGTCTGGCTCCCGCGCGGCACCCGGCGGGCCCTGTACGCCGGCGACCGGGGCCTCGTCCACCTCAGCGCGCATCGCCGACGCCCGGGGCTCGGCGTCGGGGGCGCGAGCGCCGAAGGGGGCGAGGCGCCGTGCCTGCTCGACCGGGTGTGCCCCGGGTGCGGGCGGCTCGCCACGGAGAACGACGCCCGGTTCTGCGGCCGGTGCGCCGATCGCCTGCCGACGGACTGACCGGCGGAGCTCGCCGCCCTGCTCGCCCCCGGCCCGCCGGAGGCGAAGGGTGCCGGTGGGGCTCCTGACGTACATGCGGAGTTCACCGTACGAACGTGAAGCGGCAACCGGGCACTTCGCGGCGGTCGGCACAGTGTGGCCACCCGACCCGATCCGATCATCAGTGCGGCAGCCCGTGTCACGGCCGGCCCCGCTGTCAGGAGCTCGCCGCCCCGATGGACACGCCACACCCGAGACCCACCACCGCCGCCCACGGCTCCGCGGGGGCCGCCCGGCCCGAACGGGCCAGGAATCCCTGGTGGGACAACACGCGGTTCGTCTCCGCCACACTGATCGTGGTGCTGCACACGGCCGGCAGCATCATGACCCGCGAGGACGTGCTGCACTCCTTCCACATCGCGAGCTGGGCCTTCCGGGTGCCGGCCTTCGTCATGCTGGCCGGTGTGTTCAGCAGCGCGGGCCCACTCGGCCCCCGCAACCTGCGCACCCTCCTGCAGAGCATCGTGCTGCCGGCGCTGATCTTCAGTCTGCTCTTCTCGCTGGAGAACGCCTGGCTGGGCGCCGAGTTCACCGTGCATGTCGTCCAACTGCCGTGGACCCTGTGGTTCCTGATGTCCCTCTTCTTCTGGCGGCTGCTGCTGCCGCTGGTGGTGCAGCTGCGGCACCCGCTGTTCGTCACCACGTGCGTCGCTCTCGCGGTGGGGTATGTCGACGAGTTCGGGATGGCCTTCTCGGCCAGCCGGACACTGGTCTACCTGCCGCTGTTCTACCTCGGCTGGCGCATCGGGCAGGGCTCGCTGCGTACATGGTTCACCAGCCGTTGGAGCCTGCCCGTGGCGGTCGCCGGAATCCTGGCCTCCTGTGTCGTGGGGTGGCTGTGGCACCGGGAGATCAAGGGCAACTGGCTGTCGATGCGCCACCCCTACTCCGTCGCCGATCCGATGGGCCTGGAATGGGCCTGGGTCGTCCGGCTGCTGGTGCTCGCCTCCGCCGCGGCCCTCGTGCTCTGTCTGCTACGGCTGATGCCACGGCGGCGGCTTCCGCTGGTCTCCGTGGTGGGCGCGGGCGGCTTCACCGTCTACCTGCTGCACCCGCTGGTCATCCTGCCGGTCCGGGAACACGGCTGGATCGCCCGGGTGAACACCCCCGTCGAGATCGTCGGCCTGGTGCTGTGCGCGGTCCTGCTGACGCTCGTGCTCGGCTCACCGCCGGTCCGCCGACTGGTCCGGCCGCTGACCCGGCCGCCCGTAGGCCGGCTGTTCGCCCCCGCCCCGCCCGGACGGCAGCCGGCGTCCACGCGGACGCCCGCAGCGGCCGGCATCGCCCCCGAGCAGCCGGTCATGGCCGACACGAGGGCGCCGTAACTTGCATGACTGACTCCGCCCTGTGGATCTCCGCCCTGACCGCCGGTACGGCCGTGCTCGCGAGCTGGGTCACCAGCCGCGGGACCGCCCGTGCGGCGCAGATCCAGGCCGTCGCCGCCGAGAAGACCCAGCGCACCATCCGGATCAACGAAGCGCGGCGGAACGCCTACGTGAGCCTCATCGAACAGGCGCACCGCATGGCTGAGCTGTACTGGACCGTTTCCGACACCCACAGGGCGGGCGGCACCCGCTCGGAGCAACTGCCCGCCCTCAAAGAGGTCCAGGCCGGCCTCAGGGAGGGGTACGGCAAGCTCCGCCACTTCATATGGGTGATCAACCTGGAAGGCCCGGACGACGTCGCCGAGGCCGCGGAGACGCTGAGGCTCGCGACGCGGCCGCCGTACCAAGCACTTGAGGCAGCGATCGCCGGCGAGCCGGACGCCCTCGACGCCTTCGATCAGTGTTACGACCCCTTCTGGGCGTCGGTCCTGGCCTTCGTCTCCACCGCCCGGGCGGCGGTGCACGACTTGTAGGCGCGCACCACGGCACGGCAACCACCGTCGCGCAGCGACTTCGTGACCCGCCGTCGGGTGGCGATGTGGGGGTGGCCGTACGCCGGGCCGCGTGTCCGGATGTGACAGTTGGCCGTCATTGCGGTCACGCGTGGGGGCGGTGAGGATGGGCGCATGCCCCTTCCCCACCGGGTCGTCGTCGCGGTGTTCCCCGATGTCGACCTCCTCGACGTCACCGGCCCGGCCGAGGTCTTCACGCTGGCCAACCGGACCGTGGGCCGCGCCGCCTACCAGGTCCGTCTCGCCGGGGCGGCGGCCGGCGAGGTGCGGACGTCGGCGGGTGTGCGGCTGCTGGCCGACCTGTCCTTCGACGAGGCCGGCGGGAACGTGGACACGCTGCTGGTGCCCGGCGCGGTCGACCTGACCGACGACGGCCCCCTCGCCCGGATCGATCCCGATGTCGTGGCGTGGGTGAAGGAGACCGCCCCGCACGCCCGGCGCGTGGCATCGGTGTGCGTGGGCGCGCACGTCCTGGCGGCGGCCGGGCTGCTGGACGGCAGGACGGCGACCACGCACTGGTCGACGGCCGCCCAGCTCGCCGCCGAGCACCCGTCCGTCACCGTCGATCCCGATCCGATCTTCGTCCGCGCCGACCGTGGCCGGCTGTGGACGGGCGCCGGGATCAGCGCCTGTCTTGACCTCGCGCTCGCCCTGGTGGCCGAGGACCTCGGCGAGGACACCGCGCTGTCGGTGGCCCGGCAGCTGGTGATGTACCTCAAGCGGCAGGGCGGGCAGAGCCAGTTCTCCGTACCGCTGAGCCGGCCCGCCTCCGCCCGCCGTGACATCGACGACCTGCGGCTGTGGATCGCCGACCACCTCGACGAGGAGCTGTCGGCGGAGGTACTGGCGGCCCGGATGTGCCTGAGCGAGCGGCACTTCGCCCGCGTCTTCACACAGGAGACCGGCGCCAGTCCGGCGGCGTACGTCGAGGCTGCCCGGGTCGAGGTGGCCCGGCGCCTGCTGGAGACCACCGACGACCCGCTCCAACGGATCGCGGCCGCTGCCGGGCTCGGATCGGCGGAGACCCTGCACCGGGCGTTCCGGCGGCAGCTCGCCACCACCCCGGCCGCGTACCGCCGCCGCTTCCGCACCCGGGCCACCTGACCCCCGGCGTTCACCGGCATCCACCTGTTCCGCCGTACGCGGGCAGGGCGGTCGGCTTCGCCCTGCCCGATTCGCCCTGCCTCATTCACCGACGAAAGGCACGCGCATGACCTCGAACCAGCCCTCCACGCCCCTGCGTGACGTCATCGGCCTGGACAACCGGCCGCCCCGGCTGAGCGACTCCGTCCTGATCATGGTCGACTACCAGAACACCTATCACACCGGCGTCATGGCCCTGGAAGGCGCCGAGGAAGCCCTCGCGGCCGGCGCCCGGCTGCTGGAGCGCGCCCGCGCCGCGGGTGCCCCGGTCGTCCACGTCGTCAACGACGACGGCCCGGACACCCTCTACGACATCCGCGCCCACATCGGGGCCATCAGCGACGAAGTCGCCCCGAAGGACGGCGAGCCGGTCGTGGTCAAGCAGTACCCCGACTCCTTCCACCGCACCGCACTGGAGAAGACCCTGGCCGACCTGGGCGCGGCCCCCGGCAGCGGCAAGGCCCTGATCATCGGCGGCTTCATGACCCACATGTGCGTCAGCCACACCGCCCAGGGGGCGTTCAATCTCGGTTACCGGCCCGCCGTCGTCGCCGAGACCACCGCCACCCGCGCCCTCACCGCCCCCGACGGCACGGTCCTGACGGCCGCCGCGCTGCGGGCCGCCGCCCTGACCACCGTCACCGATCTGTTCGGCACCGTCGTCCTCACCGTCGACGCCCTTCCCGCCTGATCCCGGCCCTGTCGGCTGCCGTGTGGTGGGCGGGGTCAGCGTCCTGACGACCGGCCGGTCGACCCGTGAAGGGCAACGGCCGCGCGAACCCGGGGGGGTGGGGTTCGCGCGGCCTCTCCGCGTCGGGCGGCGGGGGGAGGCCGCCTGACTGGGTGCTGTAGTGCTGGTGCCCCGTGGCCGGGATGTCATGCGCGGCAGATTCCTCCACTTGGACACACGCGTGCGGCCGGTGCGCCGAGCCGGATTCGCCGGCCGCTGACGCCCTCGTCGTACCGGCTGCGCGGCGGCGACGCGGGATCCGCGTCCGCTGCGAGGCATTGGGCGGCGGAGACGGTGGAACACGTGCGATGCGCACCCACCGCACCGGCTCGTCGAGGAGGCCCACGTGTCACCCACCACGGATTCCCTGTACGCCCGCGTCAAAGAGGAGGTGGCCGCCCGCGCGGACCGGCTCTGGGACGTGGCCCTCGCGCTGCACCGCGAACCGGAGACGGCCTACGAGGAGCACCGGGCGGCCCATCTGCTGGCGGGCGAGCTCGAACGGGAGGGCTTTCGCGTGGAGCGCGGCGCGGCCGGGCTGCCGACCGCCTTCGTCGCGCGTACGGGGACCGCCGCGTCGGCGGACGAAGGCCCCTGCGTGGCCCTGGTGATGGAGTACGACGCGCTGCCGCTGCTCGGGCACGCGTGCGGCCACAACCTGATCGCGTCGGCCGGCCTCGGTGCGGCGCTCGCCGTGCGGGCCGCGCTCGGCGAGGTCGACGGGACGGTGCTGGCCGTCGGGGCGCCGGCGGAGGAGCGCGGCGGCGGCAAGGTCGTGGAGGTGGAGGCGGGCCTGTTCGACGGGGTGGACGCGGCGCTGATGTTCCATCCGGGCGTCCGCGACTGGTCGTGGGCGCCGCTGACGGCCAGCGCACAGGTGCGGGTGGGGTTCCACGGGCGGGCCGCGCACCCCACCGGCAGCCCGACGGAGGGCATCGACGCGCTGGGGGCGCTGATCCAGCTCTTCAACACGCTCGGCGTCCTGCACCGGCGGCTTCCCGGTGGATCGCACATCCAGGGCATCGTGACGGACGGGGGGCGGGCCACGAACATCGTCCCCGAGTACGCGGAGGGGCTGTTCGGGCTGCGCGGTGGGACCACGGCGGCACTGGAGGACCTGGTGGAGGAGCTGCGCTCGTGCGCCCAGGGCGTGGCGCGGGCCACCCGTACGAAGGTGGAGGTGACCGATGTCGGCGGCCGGTACGAGCACTTCCGTGACAACGAGGTGCTTTCCGGACTGTTCGCCCGCCACCTGGACCGGGCGGGCATCCCGCTGTCGGAGCCCGAGCCCGGCGTGTACCTGGGCTCGTCGGACATGGGCAACGTCAGCACGCGGGTGCCCGCGATCCATCCGTTCGTCGCCATCATGGGTGCGGACGGCGCCGACCACACGCCCCAGTTCGCCGAGGCGGCCGCCGGGCCCCGCGCGCGGCAGGTGATGCTGGCCGCCGCCGAGGCGCTGGCGTGCACGGCGGCCGACGTCCTGCTGCGTACGGACGTACCGGAACGGGCCTGGGCGTCCTTCCGGCAGAAGGCGCGCGCAGGGCTGTGAAGGCCGCGTCGTGAGGCGCCCGACCGTCCGCCGCCCCGGTGGCTCGTGGGGCGGCGTACGTCAGTCCTCCAGGCTCACCCGTACGGACGTGACCGCGGTGTCCGCCGCGTCCGGTACGACCATGCCGGCCTCCACGCCGCTGCGCAGGTACCGCAGGACCTCCGAGTTGAGCTTCTCGCCGGGAAGGGCGGCCTGGATGCCGGGCGGGTAGGGCGTGAGCATCTCGGCGCTGACGCGGCCGACGGCCTTCTCTCACGGCACCTGCTCGGTCCGCCCGAAGAAGGCGTCGCGCGGCAGCAGGACCTGCTCCAGCCGCAGGTCGGCGGGGTCGGGGACGTCCACCTGGGCGGCGGGCCGCAGCTCGTCGACATGGTCGGCGACGTCGCGCAGCGCGGCGATCAGGGCGTCGGCGCTGTCGGCGTCGTCCGCGTGGGTCAGCTGGGCACTGGTGCGCCGGTGGTCGGACAGGTGCAGGTTGATGTGGTGGTGTTCGCGGATCCAGTCGGCGATGCGGTATCCCGTGGTGCCGAGGCGGCTGATGTCGACGATGACCTGGAGGGGGTCGAGGTCGGCGCCGCGTCCGGGGCCGCAGAAGTCCTCGCGCCCGTGGACGTGCATGCCGTCGATCTCGGCGATCCGTGCCCGTACGGTCTTCGCCAGGGTGAGCGCGTCGTCGTAGACGGCGTGGCCGTGCTCCACCATCTGGCGGCGCCATCCGGCGAAGGCGGCGTACACGAGCACGGAGGGGCTGGTGGTGCCCAGCAGGTCCTCATGGTTCTTGAGCACCTCGGGGTCGATCAGGTCGCCCTGGAGGTGAAAGACCGAACTCTGTTCGAGCCCGGAGCCCATCTTGTGGACGGAGGTGACGCACACGTCGGCGCCGGCGTCCATGGCCCAGGTCGGCAGGTCCGGGTGGGCGGGTGGGCGATGTGGCGCTCCGGATCCCACTGGGGGTCCACCCAGATCGGCACGATCCCGGCGAGTACGAGGCCGGACACCACCGCCTTGTGGGCGTCACGCCCCACGAGGAGTTTCTCGTGCGGCCCGGCCACGGACAGCATGGCGGCCTTGACCGACAGGGAGCTGCCTCAGGTCGAGAAGAAGGTGTGCTCGGCGCCGACGGCGTCGGCCATCAGCTCCTGCGCCTTCGCGAGGACCCCCCTGGACGAGGTCCGGTCGTCCAGGCCGCTGGTGGCGAGCACGTCGGAGCGGAACACGGCGTCACCGAGGACCGCGCGCACGCGGGGGTCGGTGCCGCGCCCCTGTCTTGTGGCCGGGCGGGGTGAAAGGAGTCTGCTTCTGAGCGTGGTACGCGGCCAGCGCGTCGAGCACGGGTCGTGTGAGTGGTCCATGGCACTGCGGGTTCCCCGGGAAAACGGGGCAAAAACCCCTGGCGACCACGGACGGGGCCGACACGCTCCCCCACTCGGCCGGGGCCCCGGGACGCGGCCGGGGGCCGGCCGCCGTCGGTGAGGTCGTCCGTCGGGCGGCGCAACCGGCCTGGTGGGGCCGCACCGCCTTCTGCCCGGGCGCCGCGCATGCACGCGGTGTGTCGGGGCATGCGGCCAGGACACCCTCGGACCAAGGAGCCACCCCATGATGATCGCCGGAATCGCAGCGGTCTGTGTCGTACTCGCTGTTCTCGCCTTCTTCGTACCTCGCCTGTCCCGTCACCCCGAGCGCGGTACGCAGCGCACGCTGGGAGCGGGATCGCGCGCCGGCGGCAAGGCGCCCGGAGTGCTGGGCCGGATGTTCAGCAAGCCCTTCCGCAGCAGCTCCAAGGCTGTGGGCCGTAGCGGCTCCGCCGGCCGGCGCGCCCGCGGGCGCCTGCCGTTCTGAGGCGGCACCCCTACCGGCCGCAGATCCCTTCGATGCCCGCTCCGGTCAGCCGGTGCGGGCATCGGTGTGCCCGCGGGGGGTCCGGGACGCCGTACGCAGGGCTGTGCGCCTGCCTCACACCCGGGAGGCCGCCTGGAGCTCGGCGCGCGGCGCGGTGCCCACACCGTCGGCGGTGAGCAGGTCGTACGTCTCGGTCAGACGCAGAAGCCCGGCCGGTTGCTCCCCCAGACCGGACAGCACCAGGTGTCCGGCTTCCTCGCGCATGCGGCGGCGCAGGCGCAGAAGGAGGTTGAGCCCGCTGGAGTCCATGAAGGACACCCCCACGAGGTCCACATGCAGCGCCTTGCCGCCGAGCGGGACGACGACGGTGGCTTCTTCGACCGCGGGGACGGTCGACATGTCCAACTCCCCGGCCACGGTGACGCGTGTCAGGTCGGGACGCTGTTCGACGGTTACGGTGAAATCCTTCACGGTTCGCCCCTCAATCCAGGGGTCGAGCCCATCACGGCGGCCGGCAGAGCGGCGGCGCCGTCAAGCGCGCGGCGTGGGCCGCGCACAGCCGAGTAAGACCACCCGTACCGCGCCCCGGCCACACAGTGACCACAAGGGCGGCGCGGGGCCTCCCACCAGACCAGGCTGGCGTCCCCTCACCCTCGCACACAACCGTTGCCCTCTGTCAACTCTTGCCGGAAGTGGTGGGGGGCCGGGCTCCTGCTGCCCGGTGCTACCAGGGCAGGAAGACGTGCACCGTCTTGCCTTCGGCCTCGGGCACCGAAATGGTCTGTTCGGCGAGCGTGTTGATGAGGTGCCAGCCCACGCCGCCGCGCCCGGCGAGGGAGACGGGGCGCGGCCGCGGTGGCGCCGGATTGGTGTCGGCGAGGGCGACGCGCAGCGTTCCCCCCATCACCATGCCCAGGGTGAGCACGAAGGGGCCGGGCGCGAAGGCGAAGGCGTTGGAGGCAAGTTCCGTGACGACGAGCAGCGCGTCGTCGTGCGCGTCCGGCGCCGCCGGCGGGTGCAGGCGGGCGAGTTCGTAGAGAAAGTCGGAGGCCCGGTCGCGGGCCGCTGTCACATCGCTCAGCACACCGTCGAACCGCCAGCTCTGTTCGACGGTGACAGCGGTCAGCAGTCCCTCTTCCGCATCATCCGGTTCGGCAGCCACATCTGCTCCTTCGTTCCTTGAAACGTGGAGTACTAGCGGCTTCCCGATCTTCCGGCACTCATGCGGCATCACGGCCTTCGTCACCCCAGATCAGCAGCACCGCCTCACCCCTTGCGCCTCCCGCACCCCCGGTAGCGGAATGATGAACACCGCGTGGCCTCGGTGCGACGGAAAGGAAACGGGATCGTAGGCGCAAACCCCCGCCCGTGGACCGACGTTGACACTCTCCGTGTCCGGAAGCTAACTTCACGGCGTCGTCGCCACACCAGGAGCACGAGGCTCCTTTGGGACTAGCGACGCGAAGGACCCCTTCCAGTTGACGACTGAGACCGTCTTCGAAAGCCAGCCCTTCACACCGCCCGCGTCGCCCACCGGGCTGTTCCAGATCCAGCCCTATACCGCCCACTGCCAGGTGATCTGCGCCGAGGGCGCCCACGCGGTCATCGGCGTTTCGCCCGGCAACAGTTACTTCTCCGCCCAGCGCGTCATCGATCTGGCCCGCTGGGGCATCGAGCACTTCCACCGGGTCGACTTCGTCTACACCGATCTCCACGTGGCCGAAATGTACGAGGCGTCCGGCTATCCCGCCGACGACGCCCGGCGCAAGGCCGTGAAGAACCTTCGCGGCGTACGGGCCAAGGTGTCCAACGCCGTGCAGACCGTCGATCCCGACGGCGTCCGGCTGCGCGCCCACCCCATGTCGGTGTTCACCACCAACGCGGCGTACCGCGACATCCACGACCACCTCCAGAACCGCCTGCGGACCGACGCGGACTTCCGCGCCACGTGCGAAGCGCTCGTCGACGCCTTCCTTTCCTCCAAGGTCCTGGACGGGAAAGCCGCCACCGAGCGGCAGCGCGCGGTGTGCCTGGAGTACGTCTGCGCCGAAGCGCCGCTGTTCCTCGACACCCCCGCCATCCTCGGCGTCCCGTCGTCGCTCAACTGCTACCACCAGCTTCTGCCGATGGCCGAGCTGCTCTACTCGCGCGGCTCAGGCCTGCGCGCCTCCCGCAACCAGGGACACGCCATCGTCACCCCCGCACAAGGAGAATCCGATGTCCGTTGAGACGCTGCCCGACGAGCTGATCGACTTCCCGTTCTCCTGGCGCGGCGACCACCTGCCCGACGAGATAGAGGTGTTGCGCAGGGAACCCGTCAAGCGGGTGCGGACGATCGCCGGCGACGAGGCATGGCTGGTCTCGTCCCACGCGCTGTGCAGACAGGTCCTGGAGGACCGGCGGTTCAGCCTGAAGGACACCTCCGCCCCGGGTGTGCCGCGCCAGTACGCCCTGACCATCCCGCCCGAGGTCGTCAACAACATGGGCAACATCACCGGGGCCGGGCTGCGCAAAGCGGTGCTCAAGGCGCTGAACCCGAAGGCCCCGGGCCTGGTCGAGTGGATGCGGTCGCAGGCGGCCGAGCTGGTCGACGGCCTCATGGCCGAGGGCGCGCCGGCCGACCTGCGCGGGCAGTTCGCCGACCCGTACTCGGCGGGCATGCACTGCCACATCCTCGGCATCCCGAAGGCGGACGCCCCGCGCCTGACGCGGAGCCTGGACATCGCGTTCATGAACTCCGCGTGCCCCGTCAGCGGGGCGAAGCTGAACTGGGACCGCGACATCGCGTACATGGTGGAGCGCCTCGACGACCCGGCCACCACCGGGCTGATGGCCGAGCTGGCGGCCCTGCGCGAGGACCCGGAGTACGACCACCTCACCGACGAGATGCTGGCGACGGTCGGCGTCACCATGTTCGGCGCGGGCGTGATCTCCACCTCGGGCTTCCTCACCATGGCCCTCGTATCCCTGATCCAGCACCCGGAGCTGACGGCCGAACTGCTCGCCGACCCGGGCAAGATCCCGGCGGCCGTCGACGAGTTGCTGCGCATCAACCTGTCCATCGGCGACGGCCTTCCGCGCCTCGCGCTGGAGGACGTCACGCTCGGGGAGGTCGAGGTGAAGAAGGGGGAACTGGTCCTGGTCCTGGTCGAGGGCGCCAACTTCGACCCCGACGCGTTCGCCGACCCGCACAAGGTGGACCTGGCGCGGGAGAACAACACCGCGCACCTCTCCTTCGGGGGCGGGCAGCACTACTGCCCGGCGACCGCGCTGGGCAAGAGGCACGCGGAGATCGCCCTGGAGACGCTGCTGGAGAAGATGCCGGACTTCCAGCTGGCGGTCCCCGTCGAACAGCTCGTGTGGCGGACCCGGTTCATGAAGCGGATGCCTGAACGGCTTCCCGTCATGTGGTAGCCGGCCGGAACGGCCCGCGAGTGGCCGCTGCCCCACAAGGGCCGGCGGCCCTCGCCCCGGGACGGGCGCCGTGGTGGCGGGCGGTCGCTCAGTGGGGTTCGCCCTTCCCGGGGCGGTCCTCGGACTTCCCCTTCGCCTTCGCCTTCTCCTGCCGCTTGTCGCCGTCGTCGCGCGGCGCGGAGCCCGGCCGCGTGCCGGTGCGGGCGGCGTGTGTGCCGTCCCCTGCCGGTGTCCGTACGGCGGGCCTGGCGCCCGGCTCGCCCGGCGTCCACCGGGCCTCCCCCACCGGGGCGGCGGGCGCGGGCGAGTCGGAGGTCCGCGGGGCCGGTCCGGAGGGGGCCGCGGCGGGTCGCCGTCCCACCGCGCCGGTGCCCTCGGTGGGCGCGGTGGTGGCGGGCGGACGCTCGGTGGCGACGCGGG
Source organism: Streptomyces chryseus (assembly GCF_014650755.1). Classification (GTDB taxonomy): domain Bacteria; phylum Actinomycetota; class Actinomycetes; order Streptomycetales; family Streptomycetaceae; genus Streptomyces; species Streptomyces chryseus. Next base: position 62,471 of record NZ_BMVO01000004.1, read on the forward strand.
GCGGCGTGGAGCTGGAGCGTTCGGCTCGGTCTCCCGGGCCGTCCGACGCCACGAGCGTGGCACCGAGGACCGCCGTGAGCACCGCGGTGCCCGTGGCCGCCATCAGGTGACGGGCCCGGCCCCGCCCGTGAGGTTGCCGCGCGGGGGCCCGGGCCCCGGCGGTCCTCAGCGTGTCGAGGGCGGACGCGCCGCCGACGGGAGCGGGCACGGCGGCAGGGGTCGGCGCCACGAGGTCCGGCTCGTAGCCGAGCGCGGACAACACGTGCGCGCACTCCTCGGCGTCCGGACGGGCTTCCTCCTCCAGGGCGGTCATCGCCCGCAGGAGGCGGGCCAGGCCCTCGGGCACCGAGTCGGGTATCTCCGGCAGGCGGTGCAGACGCGCCAGGGCCGCCTCCAACGGAGCGCCGTGGTACTCGAGTTCTCCCTTGAGGCATTCGAGCAGCAGCAGCCCGAGGGCGTACACGTCGGCGGCCGGTCCCGCTCCCCTGCCCAGGACCTGCTCGGGCGCCAGGTACGCGGCGGTGCCTATCAGCGCGCCGGAGGCGGTGTTCCTGGTGGAGTTGATCAGCCGCGAGATGCCGAAATCGGTCAGATGCGGACGGCCGGCGTCGTCCAGCAGGACGTTCGAGGGCTTCACGTCCCGGTGCACGATGCCGGCGGCGTGCACATGAGCGAGAGCGTGGGCCAGGGCGGCGCCCAGCTCGGCGACGTACGCCGGTTCCAGCGGCCCGGTCGCCGCGCGCCGGCGGAGCGTCTGACCCGTCACCAGCTCCATCACGAGGTACCCGCAGTCCTTGTGCCGGCCCGTGTCGTACACGGTGACCAGCCCCGGGTGCTGCAGCCGGGCGAGCAGGACGGCCTCGTCGGCGAAGCGTTCCTCCATCTCCGGGTCGGCGCCGGGCCGGAAGACCTTGACGGCCACGGGGCGCCTGAGGCGCAGATCCAGCCCTTCGTAGACGTCGGCCACGCCTCCCGTGCCGATCTTCGTACCCAACCGGTAGCGACCGGCCACGACTTCGGCGGACATCCGGAACGCCGGAGGGAAAGGCGATTGGCGGACCCTCATCTGGTCTCCCGTACTGTCACCACGAGCAGGCATGGACATGGACAACGCTGTGGATCGCGTACCCCGTGTGCGGTGCACCATCCACCTCGAATCGTTCGCCCTCCTGCCCGCGCCGCCTCCCGGCCCTCGTCAGGGCGCGGTCGTCGCGTCCCCGGCGGGCGTGCCGGGACCGTCGGCGCGCCGCATGGTGGCGATCGCGGCGAGCACCACGGCCAGGGCCAGCACGAGGAGCCCCCGGAGCCACACCTGGGCCTCGATCTGTGTGGCGAGGACGACACAGGAGAGCGCGCCCAGTACGGGCAGCGCGGTCGGGGCCCGGAAGTGGTCCGCCCGTCCCCGGTCGCGGCGCAGTACGAGAACGGCCGCGTTGACGACGAGGAACACGACGAGCAGGAGCAGGACGAGGGTGGAGGCCAGGGTGGCGACACCGCCCGTGAGGGCGAGGAGGGCCGCCAGGGCGGTGGTGGCCGTGATCGCCACCCATGGGGTGCGGCGTCCCGGGAGCACCCGGGCCAGTGGGGCGGGCAGCAGTCCGTCGCGTGCCATGCCGTAGGCGAGCCGGGAGGACATGATGCCGGTGAGCAGCGCGCCGTTGGCGACGGCGACGAGCGCGATGGCGCTGAAGAGCCACGTCGGCACGCCCCCGGCCGCCCTGACGACTTCGAGCAGCGGTCCGCCGGACGCGGCGAGTCGCGCGGTCGGTACGGCCGCGGAGGCGGCGATGCCCACGAGCACGTACACGGCTCCTGCCGTTGCGAGCGCGCCGAACAGGGCGCGCGGGTAGGAACGCCGGGGGTCGCGGGTCTCCTCGGCGACGTTCACGGACGTCTCGAATCCGACGAAGGAGTAGTAGGCGAGTACGGAACCGCTCAGGACGGCGGCGGCGGCGCCCTTGTCCGGTGTGCCGAGCCGGGTGAGGCGCCCGAGGTCGCCGTCGCCGCGCAGGAGCAGCCACGCGCCGAGGGCGACGATGACGAGGAGGCCGCCGACCTCGATCACGGTGGCGACGACGTTGGCGCGGGTCGACTCCTTGATGCCCCTCGCGTTGATCAGTGCGAGCGCCAGGAGGAAGCCCACCGCGACGAGGCCGACGGGCAGTGTCACGAACTCCGTCAGGTAGTCGCCGGCGAAGCCGCGGGCGAGCGCCGCGACGGAGACGACACCGGCGGCGAGCATGCAGAACCCCGCGACGAAGCCGGCGAACGGCCCGAACGCCCGGGTGGCGTAGTGGGAGGCGCCGCCTGCTCTGGGGTACTTGGTCGCCAGCTCGGCGTAGGACGCGGCGGTCAGCAGGGCCAGCAGGAGGGCGACGAGGAGCGGCACCCAGACGGCCCCGCCCGAGTCGGCGGCGACCTCGCCCACCAGGACGTACACCCCGGCGCCGAGGACATCGCCCAGGATGAAGAAGTAGAGCAGCCCCGTGGTGAGGGTCTGCTTGAGGGCGGGGCCGGACTGGGCGGTGGGCGGCTGTTGCTCGACTGTCGACATGCCGCTTCATGTCCCCGGAATCGTCCCCTCCACGCACGGGTCCGGGTCCGGTGTCCGCGCTCGGCGGTACCGGCCGGCGAACTCCCGCAGCGGCTCCTCGTACCGGCCGCCGAAGTCCGCCCGCGTTACGGCGCGCTGCGGTCCGGGGCGGTCTCGTGCGCTGATCCGCCGCGGCCGCGCGCGGTGGCGGCGGCCGGCGGCCCCGGATTCACCTCCGTGCCATGGCGTGCGGCCACCGTTGCCGGGCAGCAGGGAAGAAAGCCTGTCGGCAGCCGTGCGACGAGGAAGCGGCCGATGTGGGCGGCAGGGCCGGAACGGAGTGTGTTTCATGGCGGTCGGTGTCCCCGCGAGCGGTTCCGCGCACGGTGGCGAGCGGAGCGCGTACGCCAGAGCCCTGGCCCGTACGCCGGTCGCCGTGTGGGAGGACGACCTCACCGACTGGGCGGCCGCGTTGACGTACTACGCGGTGCTGGCGGTCTTCCCGGCCCTCCTGGTGATCGTCTTCGCCATCGCGCTGCTCGGCACGGGCTCGCCCCAGGAGGTCATCGCACAGTTCGGCGCGTTCGTACCGCGCACGGCCCGCCCGGTGCTCGAACAGGCCCTGGGCACCCGGCCGCAGGGGGCTTCGGGTCCCTGGCTCCTGGTCGTGCTCACCGGCGGCGCGGCGCTGTGGTCGTCCTCCAGCTATCTGGCCGTGTTCCGGCGCGCGCTGCACGCGATGTACGGCGTCGCGGACTGCCGCCCGGCGTGGCGGACGCTGCCCGCCACGCTGCTCAGGGCCCTGACCGTCCTGGCGCTGCTGGTGAGCGGCGTGCTGACGCTGACCGCCACCGGACGGATCGCGCGTGCCATCGGCCGGGGGACGGGCACCGACCATCAGGCGGCGCTCGTGTGGGCGGGCTTGAAGTGGCCGCTGCTGTTCCTGGTGGTCGTCGCCCTGGTCCTGCTCCTCTTCCGGTCCGGGCCGTCCGAATCCCGGGGGCTGCGGCAGACCGTGGCGGGCGGGGCGCTGGCGGTGTTGCTGTGGCTGGTGGCCTCGGCGGGCTTCGCGTTCTACGCCTCGCACATCGCGACGTACAACCGCCTCTACGGTTCCCTGGCGGGTGTGGTGGCCTTCCTCGTCTGGCTGTGGGTGTCCCACGTCGTTCTGCTGGGCGGGGCGCAGTTCAACGCCGAACTCTCCCGGGACGGACGCCCGAAGAAGCCCGATCCCTGCTCGCCGCCGATGTGACGCTGTGTGATGCGCACGTCATCACGGTTCACCCGGCCGCGACGGGCAACACGGGGGGCATGACGACGGGTAGCGGCGCGGCCGCCGGACGGACCAGACCCCTGCTGCTGTTGCCACCCCTGTGGGCACTGATGGTGGGAGCGGGGCTGCTGATCACCGGCCCGGCCGCCACCTGGTGGCCCCTGTCGGCGGAGGGCGGTGTCAACGCCTGGTTCGCCGGGCATCGCACCGGAGCGGCCACGGCGGTGTCCGAGTGGCTGACACTCGTCGCCTCCACCGAAAGCGTCATCGGCGTCACTGTCGTCTGCGTCCTCGCGCTGGTCGCGCTGCCGCGTGTGCCCCGGTGGCGGGAGGCGGTGTTCCTCGGCGGGTCGGTAGCGGCGCAGTCGGCGCTCTTCCTGCTCATCACCCTGTGCGTCCAGCGGCCGCGCCCCGTCGTGTCCCACCTCGATCCGGCCCCGCCGACCTCCAGCTTCCCCTCCGGCCACGTGGGAGCGTCGGTCGCCCTCTACGGCGGGCTGGCCGCGCTCGCGGTCACCCGGCTGCGCGGCCCCTGGCGGTACGTCGCCGCGGCGGCGCTGCTGGTGGTTCCGCCGGCCGTGGCCGTGTCCCGCCTGTACCGGGGGATGCACCATCCGAGCGACGTGGTGGGCGGCCTGGTCAACGGCGCGTGCGCCCTGCTCGTCATCGGGGCCGCGCTGCTGGCGTCGCGCGGGCGTCCCGCCCCCGCGCCCACCGTCCGTGAGGGCGGCCGCCTGCCCCTTCCCCGGCCCGCCGAGGGCGCGGTCGCCGATGCCCCGGTCGCCCGCCGCGTCGTCGTGGTGCGCCATCCGCTGGCCTGCACCGAGAAGGTGGCGCACCAGGTGCGCGACATCCTGGTCCGTCACGGCTGCACCGACGTGCGGTGGACGTCGACGACGGCCGAACGCCCCTGCGGCGACCTCGCCGCGTACACGGCGGCCGGACGGGTGGACCTGGTCGTGGTGTGCGGAGGAGACGGCACGGTACGCGCCTGCGCGGACGCGTTGGCCGGCAGCGGCACCGCCCTGGCGGTCGTCCCGTGCGGTACGGGCAATCTGCTCGCACGCAACCTCGGGTTGCCCGTGCGGCCCGCCGCGGCCCTGGAGGAGGCACTGCGCGGGGACCCCGTCCGTATCGACGTGGGGCGGGTGAGCGGCGACGGTCTGGCACCGACCCGTTTCACCGTCATGGCCGGCGCCGGATTCGACGCGGTGATGGTGCGGGACGCCTCACCACGGCTCAAGACATCGCTGGGGTGGCTCGCGTACGTCGTCTCGGCCGTCCGCCACCTCGGGGATCCCCCGATGCGGTTGACGATCCGGCTCGACACCGGCGATGTCCGCCGCCGCCGCGCGCGCATGGTCGTCGTCGGCAACGTCGGCTCCCTGCAGGGCGGCGTACCGCTCCTTCCGGACGCCCGGCCCGACAGCGGGCGGCTGGAGGTCGTCCTGCTCGATCCCCGCGGTGGCGCCGGGTGGCTCGCCGTGGCGGCGCACCTCCTGCGCGGCATGACGCGCGGTCGTTCCGGACGCCCGGCCGTGGTGTCGACGTCAGCCGGGACGCCCCCGGCCGCCGGGACGACGGAACGGCTCAGGGCGCGCGGCGCCCTGGAGTACTTCAGCGCGGCCCGGGTCGACATCCGCTTCGCCGAGCCACAGGCCCGCGAGGTCGACGGCGACTGCGCCGTCGAGGGCACGCGACTGGTCGCGGAGGTGGAACCGGGCGCGCTGCTGGTCCAGTTGCCCCGGAGCAGGCAGCCCGCCCTCGCCCCGGCCTCGGCGCCCGACCGCTCGGGCCCGCGTCCCGGACCGTCACCCGCACCCGCACCCGCCGCCGCACCCGCTGACGACGAGCACGGCGACCGGCACGACGGGCCTGCGGCGCCCGTACGTCCGGGGCGAGCGACACCGGCCGCGCCGGCGCCGCTCGGCCGGACCCGTGACGTTCTCTGAGAGGAGGCGCACCGCGCCATGGCACGACGACCCGAGGACCGGCGCCCCGCCGGCCCGCGACGACGCGTCGCACCGCTGATCTCCCGCCACTGGGGGCCGGACGTCACCTTCGGCATGAGGCTGGTCGGCACCGCCGTCGTCACCGTGGTGGCGGCCATGCCGGCGGCCCTGGCGCTGGTGCTGGTCGAGGCCCAGTGGGCGCCGTTGCGACGGCTCGACCGCGGCGCGGCCGCGGCGCTGCACCGACAGGCGCTCGAACATCCGGGCCTGGTACGCGTCCTCCACTTCCTCACGGACGTCGTGTGGGGGCCCGTGACGATGCGTCTGCTGGTGGCCGCGCTCGTCGTGTGGCTGCTGAGCCGCCGCGCCTGGCGGCTGGCGGCCTGGGCGGCGGTCACCGCGCTGGCCGGCGGTTGCGCCGGTCTGCTGGCGAAGAACGTCGTGGAACGTGCCCGTCCGCACCTGCCGGACCCGGTGGCGCACAGTCCCGGCTTCTCGTTCCCCTCCGGGCACGCGATGACGGCGACGACGTCCTGCGCCGTCCTGCTGCTGGTCCTTCTTCCGCTGGTGCCCCGGCGCCGGCGCCCGGTGGCCTGGACTCTCGCGGTCGTCCCGGTCCTGGGCGTCGGCGGTACGCGGGTGGCGTTGGGGGTCCACTGGGTCAGCGACGTGATCGGCGGCTGGTTCCTCGGACTCGCCGTGGTCACCGCCACGGCCCTCGCCTTCGAGGCCTGGCGTGCGGACACGGGGCGTCCGCTCACGACGCCGGCCCAGGGCTTGGAGCCGGAGATCGCCGACGCGGACCGTCCCGTCGCGCACGAGGCGCGGACCCAGGCGCTGTGATCGCGGCCGGGCGGGGCGGCGCGGCCACTTCATGAAGTCCGTCGGGCCGTGCGAGCTCCTTCGCCTTCAGGCGTGAAACCCGGGCCAAGATTCTTTTCGCGAGCCGGCCCCGCACCGCCGACCACCGCCGACCGTCAATTCGCCGTCCGAGCAGGCGGGTCCCGGACGAGCGAGGGTCGATCCGATGTCGTCGGGCCGCAACAGCGGTGCCCGGTGTACGGATTGACGCACGCGCCACGCGGGGCCGGGAGTGGCAGCGCGGTCGGAGCCAGGTGTCGGCCGCAGCCGCCCCGGACTGCGTACCGCATTCGATTTCCGCTTCCGGCACTGATTTCCGGGGCACAGGACCGACGAATTGCAGAACCCTCGTTCCGCACATGCGATTGCGCCGCGAGAAATGCTCCGCAGGGCGACATCGGCGCACAAACCAAGGGCTTGCCAGGCCGCGAAATGCGGAAGAAACTGTTGTCGCGGTGTTGCTTTTCGATCTACACTGCGCCGGCCCTCACCCCCGAAGGGAAATCCTCCGTGAACGTGAACGCAGAAATGACGATCCAGGGCAGCACGCACCTGAGCTGGGCACGCGTCATCCAGGTCGTCGTCATCACCATCCTGATCGTCCTGGCCCTGGTGAACAAAGGAGTCACGCCTCTGATCTGATCTCACCGATCAGGTGGTTCCATGCGCTTGAGGGGTTGCCCGTTGCAGCGGGCGGCCCCTCAAGTCTTTGTTGTGCGCGCATCGAGCATAGCGCTCGACAAACTTCGGGGAAACCCTCGCTCGGGAATTAGTGTGAAACCGATCGGTAAGCAGCTCCCGCGACTCGCGGCGTCGGTAATTCGAAGGAAGCTTTCATATACATGCCTCCGCCGACAGGGCGTGGGAGCGCGCTCACGATCGGCTTCCGCGCGATATCCGCAGGAACTCGCACCGAAATTGAACAACGAGCGGAACCGGGGAGCAGCTCGGGCCTTCATTCCGCAGAGCCGGGCCCGCCGCGGCGCGCTCAGAGCACCAGAACCCGTCGGAACGAGACGCGGTCGTCGGCTTCGTGACGCGTGACGGTCTCGCCGTCGATCTCCACCCAGGCGTGGAACCGGTACGGATCGTCGGCGCTGCCCAGGCACCAGTCGGCCGCGAGCCCGGCGAGCGCGAGCCCCAGCACCGTGCCGAGCGAGTGCTCCAGGCAGGCGGCCCGCCCGGGATACCCGTCCGCGACCCGGCGGACGACCGCGAGCATCGCCTCGGCCTGGTGCATCGTGGCCGGACGCAGGCGCGACCGCGGCCGCTTCAGTACGTCCACGGCCTGCGCGGGAACGCGGAAGGGGAGCCGCAACAGCACCAGCGCGAGGCACAGCCCGAGCCACCCGGCCGTCCTGAGCCACCGGACGCCGTCGGCCGGCGGCGCGCAGACCGCCTGCCCGTACGCCCTCCCCTCCCCCGCGTCCGGCCCCGCCCCCGCGTCAGGGGCCCGGTGCTTCTCGGTGGCGACGAGGCCGCGTTCGGCCAGGTCGCCGGCGAGCCTTTCGGCGTCCAGCCGTACGTGGTCGTACCGCACTCCGGGGAAGCGGTCGGCGACCGCCTGCACGCCCGTGTCGAAGTCACCGGTACGGCGCCACTCCTCCCAGAGGTCGCGCGCGGTGCCGTTCATCGCGTACCACTGCCCGGAACGGGCGTTGAAGAGCACGGTCCCGCCGTGCGGCGCCTCGCCGGCGTGGACGTGCGGGGGAATCCGGAGCTCGGTCACGAGCTGCCTCCATACTGCGAGTCGCCTGGCCACGACGTGTTCCTCAGCCACAACTCGACGCCGAGGAAGCGGTTCAGGGCGGGGAAGGGGGCGCGCAGCCCCATCAGGGCGCGGTCCAGTGAAGCCGTGACCGCGCGCGGCTCGATGACACCGAGGGCGGCAAGCCGGGACGTACCGATGATGTCCCGCAGCGTCCCGGCGGCACGCCGGGCTCCCTGGTAGTCCTCGTCGGAGTAGTCGCCCTTCGTCCGCCGGGCCAGCACGGGGGCGGGTACGACGCCCGCCAGCGCCGAGCCGAGCAGCGGTTTGAGGGCCGGTGGGCGGCTGCGGCGGTGGGCCGGCAGCAGCAGGCAGGCCCGGACGACGTCGTTGTCGAGGAAGGGGGCTTGTGGCCAGATGCCGAAGGGGGCTGCCAGGTGGGCCAGTTGGCGTTGCGCCGAGGCCGACGCGCGCAGCTCGTGGAGGGTCGTGCGGAGGTCCGGCGGGCCGTCCGTCCGCCGCTCTCGCGCGCGTCGCCCGGAGGCCCGCGTACGGGCCAGTTCGGCGAGTTCCCCGCGCGCGGAGGGTGTGAGCCAAGCCGCCTCGGGGCCCGGAGGCACCCACCAGCTCAGCGTGTCCAGCCAGTGCGGGGCGCGCTCCCCCGGTGATTCCAGCCGTTCGGCCGTCCGCCGCAGGGCGGTTGCCACGGGGGTACGCGCCAGGTGGGCGGCCCTGCCGACGACGTGGAGGGGCGAGGAGTGGCGCGCTCGCGCCAGCTGGTGCCCGTCGCGGAACAGTCTGCGCAGTCCGCCCGGCCGCGCGAGGCCCGCCAGGTAGGAGGGCGGCGGGCTCAGGAGCGCGTCGCCGCCCTCGCCGCCGAGGTGGAGGTCGCCGCCGTGCGCGGCGATGCGCTCCAGGCGGAGCCGTGTACGGGCCGCGCCCACCGCCGCGGGGTTGGGTTCCCCGTCGCATTCCCCGTCGTGCAGGTCTTGGTAGGGCAGGGTGCCGGCGGTCGTCCCCGTGACCACTTCGAGGCGGAGCCGTTCGTCGAGCCGCGCGTAGCCGCGGGCGAACTCCAGGTCGTCGCAGGACGTGTCCGCCCGGTGATAGGTGAAAACGGGCAGCGGGTCGGTCCGGTGGCGCAACGACAGGAACGCCACCGAAGTGGAATCGAGTCCGCCGCTGAAGTCCGCGGTCAGTGTCCGCGCCCGCGCGGCGCGCAGCCCCACGGACTCGTCGAGCGCCGCCCCGAGCGCCTCGGCCGCCGTCGCCGCCGACGCGTCGTCCCGGGGCCGGAGGGTCTCGTACTCCCACTGGACGGCCTCGCCGTCGGCGGTGATGCGCAGGGCGTGTCCGCCGCCCAGCCGCTCGACACCGGCCACCACGGACCGGCTCTCGGGCAGCAGGGGTACGCCGGGGCAGAAGATCTGCGCGGCCAGGACCTGCGGGTCCGGGCGGCAACCGCCGCCGGCCGCGACCGCCGTGTCCATCGGCCGCGAACCGATCCAGGTGCGGCCGGAGCGCCGCCGGTAGTACAGCGGGTACTGCCCGGCCAGGTCGACGAACGCCGTGAGGTCGCCGGGGCGTACGACGACGCAGAGGTAACTGCCCGCCCAGCGGGTCAGGGTGGTGAGCCGGTCCGTGGCGAGCGCCCGCTCGGCGTCCGCCGCGAACTGCCGCTCCCCGGCGAGACACTGCCCGACGGTGATGACAGTGCCGCCCGCGCACCGGTGGCTGCGCAGTTCGCCTTCCCGCCAGTGACCGGTCACCCGCAGGAGAGGAGCGGATGGGCCCGCGGGGAGTGGGAAGCACCCGGTGAAGCCCGGGTGGAGCCGCCGGTCGGTGCTGTGGTCGGCCGCGGTCACGTCGATCACCAGTAGTAGTGGGAGTTGGCGTCGGCGGTGCCACTGCTGGAGCTTCCTAGGGTCACCTCCCGTACGTGACCGAGGTCGACCAGCACCGGCGGGGAGTAGGAGTCGTCGCGGTCGGGATCCGCCGCCGCGCCGTGTTCCTGGGCACCCGTATCGGAAACAGAGGGCCGGACCGCCGACCGGTGGGCGTATTTTCTCAGCAAGGTCATATATCCACCTGATGTTGACTCAAAAGGCGCATGCAATTGCATGAACGAACACGTTTGGACAGAGTCTGCTATTCGACTTTAGCCGCACACCGGGTTTTCGCACCCCTGGCGTGGGCCACCATGGCAGGCGCGAGCGGCCGTTGTCCACGCGCGCCGGCAGGTGTCCGACCAGCGGAGGGGCGCCTCTCAGTGAAGAGCGTTCTGCCCGCGCGAAGTCCCTCGTCGCCAATTCGCAGAGCCGTCAGCCGACGGTACGGGCGGGGAGTTCAGCTCGTCGGTGCACGCCGTGCGGAACAGGAGCCGAGCTTCAATTCCCGCTCAGTCCTTGTCCACGTCCGTCCTCCGCAAGGAGGTCAGACCGAGCACCAGTGCCCCTTGCGCCTCCGACAGCGGATTCATCGCACTCAGCTTCAGGGCGAATTCGCTGTGCGGACCGACCGCACCCCGCAGCCCGAAGCGTGCCAGGGACTCCCGGCAGGGCTCCAGGACCAGGTTCTGCGCGGCGGCGAGCTGCCCGCCCAGGACGATCAGGTCCGGATTCAGGAGGTTGCAGACCAGCGCGAGGGCCTGGCCGAGCACACGCCCGGCGTCCCGCACCACCCGCTCGCACACCGCGTCGCCCGACTGGGCCCGCTCGATCAGGGAGGCGAGGGAGTACGGCACGTCGGCCACGCTGCCGGCCAGTGCCTCGCGGGCCTGACGGACGAGCGCGTCGGCACCGATGATCGTCTCCAGACAGCCACGGCCGCCGCACCGGCAGACCATGCCGTCCGGGTCGAGCACGAGATGCCCGATCTCGCCGGCCATTCCGTGGCCGCGAATGGGGTTGCTGCTGATGACGAGACCGGCGCCGATGCCGGTGGAGCCCTTGACGTAGACGACGATCTCGCAGTGGCCGTCCGTGCCGTACGTCTGCTCCGCCAGCGCGCCGAGGTTGGCGTCGTTGTCGAGCGCGCCCTGGACACGCAGCCACTGCCCCAGGTCGTCCGACGGCGCGTCCCCCTCGCTCCACGGGGGCAGGACGGGCGTACGGAACGTGCCGGTCCGGGGGTCGACCATCCTCGGGACCGCCACCCCGAGGGACACGACGTCCTCCAGTTCGCGGCCGGTCCTGGCGACCGCCTCCCGAACGGCCTGCTTCAGGGAGGGCATGATCTCGCCCAGCCCCCGGTTCGCACCGCTGCCCACGTGCTCCCAGTGCGTCTCGGTGACGGGGCGGTCGACCCGCCGGGCCACGACGGTCGCCTGGTTGAAGCCGAGGTGGACGCCGACCGCGACATTGCGCGTCGGGGCGAGGCAGACTCTCGTCCCGCGCCCGGGCTCCGAAACGAAGACCTTGGCCGTCTGCAACTCGCGGACGATGTTCGAAACGGTGGACTGGGCAAGTCCGGTGCGCCGGGCCAGACCGGCCTGACTGTCGCTCTTAATCATGACGGAGAGCAGGACATGCTTGAAGTTGATCGCTTTGGTTCCCCGGGCCGCGCTCAGGCGATCACGTAACTGGAGCATCGGACCCCCGCAATTCAGCGAATCAGTCCTCCGACATTAGCATGGTGATCTTCAAATTGAACGAGGGGTGTTTTCAAATGAATAGGAGTCAATAATTCCGCCACAGTCGTGAGATGCGCGGGGAAGCCGTTGCCCGTGAGGCCCCGCATTCGGGCCCGCACCCCGTTCACTTGACGAGGACGGCCCGCATGACCTCCCTGGCGATCGGGGAGCCGAGCTTGCCGCCGGAGATGTCGGCGCGTGAGATGTCCATGTCGGTCGGGTCGATGAAGACGGCCACCGCCACGGAGGCTCCGTCGGCGTTCTTCCCGTACGAGACGAACCAGCCGTACGGCACCTCGTCCTCGACGTCGACGCCGCGCTGCGCCGTTCCGGTCTTCCCGCCGACGGTGATCCCGTCGATCAGGGCCCCCTTCGCGCTGCCCTCGCGCGCGGTGAACTCCATCATCTCCCGCACACTCCTCGCGGTGTCCTCGGAGACCGCCCGGCTCTTGAGCTTCGGCTCGTGCTCCTCGACCGGCGAGAGTTCGGGGTCGACCAGCTTGTCGACGATGTACGGCTGCATCAGCTTGCCGTCGTTGGCGATGGCGGCCGTCACCATCGCCATCTGCAGGGGCGTGCTCGTCAGGCTGCCCTGCCCCATTCCGGTCAGCGCGGTCCCCGGCTTGTCGAGCCGGTCGGGGTAGAGGCTCTTGTACGCCAGCATGTCGCCGAAGTCCTCCGAGTAGACATCCGCGTTGAAGCCGAACTTCTCCGCCGTCTCCCGCATCTTGTCCGGGCCGATCCGGGACGCGGCGTCGAGGAAGACGTTGTTGCAGGAGAACTGCATGGCGGTCTTCAGCGAGGCCTTGGCGCACACCGCGTCGCCGGCCTCGCTGCCGATCTTGGAGGTGGAGAGCGGCAGGGGGTACGGGGACGGGGCCCCGGACGCCGCGTCGACGTCGGTGACCACGCCGTGCTCCAGCGCCGCGGCCGCCGTGAGGATCTTGAAGGTGGAGCCGGGCGGGAACGTCTCGCGCAGCGCCCGGTTCGCCAGCGGCTTGCTCTTGTCGGCGAGGAGCGCCTCGAACCTCTTGCTCTCCTTGAACGTCATCCCGGCGAACACGGACGGGTCGTACGAAGGCGCCGACGCCAGGGCGAGCACCTTGCCGGTGCTCGGCTCGAGGGCGACGACCGCGCCCCTGGCCCCGAGATCCGTCAGCCCTTTGTAGGCGGCCTTCTGCGCCTTGGGGTCGATGGTGGTGACGACGGACCCTCCGCGCAGCGGCTCCCCGGTCAGGACGCTCCGGGCCCGCTTGAACGCGAACCGGTCGTCCTGTCCGCTCAGGATCGAGTCGTACGTCTTCTCCAGCAGCGACATCCCTCGGGCCTGCGAGGCGAAGCCGGTGACCGGGGCGTACATCGGCCCGTCCGTGAAGGTCCGCTTGTACGTGAAGTCCTGGCCGGCGACTTCCTTCGAGCCGGTCACCGGCCGCCCCGCGACGATGATGTCCCCACGCGGTTCGGCGAACTGCGCTATCTGCACCCGCCGGTTGTTCTCGTGGTTGGCGAGCGTTTCCCCCTGGACGAACTGCACCCAGTTGATCCGCAGGAGCAGGGCCAGTATCAGCAGCCCACAGAAGATCGCCACGTGCCTCAGCGGCCTGTTCATTCGCTGCCCCACCCCTCCACGCCGCTCCACCGCATGCGTGCCCGACAAGATCCGTCCCCGTAGGGACGGTGTGGAGGGGTCCTCGGTTGCCCACCGGCCGGGTCGGCTTGGTCACGCCGGGCCGTTGGACCGCCGCGCGCCGCCCGGGTGGGGCCTACTTCGCCCGCGCGTCCTCCAGGCCCGGGCGTTCGAACTGGGTGCGGTGCAGCTCCTCGTAGCGGCCCCCCGCCGCCAGCAGCTCGGTGTGCGTCCCGCGTTCGACGATCCGGCCGTCCTCGACGACCAGGATCAGGTCGGCGGCCCGTACGGTCGACAGGCGGTGGGCGATCACCACGGCGGTACGTCCCTCCAGCGCCTCGGCCAGGGCCTCCTGCACGGCGGCCTCCGACGTGGAGTCGAGGTGGGCGGTCGCCTCGTCGAGGATGACGACGCGCTGGCGCGCCAGCAGCAGGCGGGCGATGGTGAGGCGTTGCCGCTCGCCGCCGGAGAGCCGGTAGCCGCGTTCGCCGACGATCGTGTCCAGGCCGTCGGGCAGGGAGGCCACGAGGCCGTCCAGACGGGAGCGGCGCAGGGCGTCCCAGATGTCGTCCTCGGTGGCGTCGGGCCGGGCGAGGAGCAGGTTGGCGCGTACGGATTCGTGGAAGAGGTGCCCGTCCTGGGTCACCATGCCGAGGGTCTCGCGGACCGAGTCGGCGCTCAGGTCGCGTACGTCGACGCCGTTCAGCCGTACGGATCCCGAGTCGGCGTCGTACAACCGCGGCAGGAGCTGCGCGATCGTGGACTTTCCGGCGCCGGAGGAACCGACGAGGGCCACCATGTGGCCGGGTTCGGCCCGGAACGAGATCTCGTGCAGGACCTGGGTGCCGCCGCGCGAGTCGAGCGTCGCGACGTCCTCCAGAGAAGCGAGGGAGACCTTGTCGGCGGACGGGTAGCCGAACGAGACCCGGTCGAACTCCACCGACACCGGCCCGTCCGGCACCCGCCGGGCGTCCGGCTTCTCGGCGATCAGCGGGCGCAGGTCCAGGATCTCGAAGACCCGCTCGAAGCTCACCAGGGCGCTCATCACCTCGACGCGCGCGCCGGCGAGCGCGGTGAGCGGGGCGTAGAGCCGGGTGAGGAGCAGCGCGAGAGCGACGACGGCTCCGGGGTCGAGGCTGCCGCGCAGGGCGTAGAAGCCGCCGAGTCCGTAGACGAGGGCCAGCGCCAGTGCGGAGACCAGGGTGAGCGCGGTGATGAACGTGGACTGCGCCATGGCGGTACGGATGCCGATGTCGCGCACGCGGCGGGCGCGGGCGGCGAATTCGGCGGACTCGTCGGCCGGACGGCCGAAGAGCTTGACGAGGGTCGCGCCGGGGGCGGAGAAACGTTCGGTCATCTGGGTCCCCATGGCCGCGTTGTGGTGGGCTGCCTCGCGCTGGAGCGTCGCCATGCGCACGCCCATCCGGCGGGCGGGCACGACGAACACCGGCAGCAGCGCGAGGGCCAGCAGGGTGATCTGCCAGGAGATGCTGAGCATGACGGCGAGGGTCAGCAGCAGGGTGACGAGGTTGGACACCACGCCGGAGAGGGTGTTGCTGAAGGCGCGCTGGGCGCCGATGACGTCGTTGTTGAGACGGCTGACGAGCGCACCGGTCCTGGTACGGGTGAAGAAGGCGACGGGCATCCGCTGGACGTGGTCGAAGACCGCCGTGCGGAGGTCGAGGATCAGCCCCTCCCCGAGGGTGGCCGACAGCCGGCGGGTCAGCAGGCCCAGCCCAGCCTCCGCGACGGCGATGACCGCGATGAGCAGGGCGAGCCGGGTGACCGTCGTCTCCTCGCGGCCTCGGACGATCGCGTCGACGACGCTTCCGGCGAGCACCGGCGTGGCCACCGCGAGGAGGGCGGTCACCACGCTGAGCAGCAGGAAGCGGTACAGCTGCCGGTGATGCGGCCGGGCGAACCGGCCGATGCGGCGCAGGGTGGTCCGGGAGACGGGCCTGCGGTCCTGACTGGCGTTGATCGCGTTGTGCAGCGATGTCCAAGCGGTGACTTCCATGTCCATGGGCATGACGCTAGGACCTCAAGCGGACTTGAGGTCAATTCGGTCCTCTCGGGCTCCCCCGTACGCGGTGGTGACGGACCGTCCGCGCAGAAGTGCGCACGCGCGATGAGAACAACACGCGTCCCGTGCGTATCAAGAGGCGGACGCGTCCCCCGGGTGCCCATCGGCAACCGGCTCCGTACCCCTACAGGAGGCGGCGAGTTGAGTCACAGGCGAATAACCAAGCGAAAGGCCGTTCTGGCGGGAGCGGGGGCGGTCGGCATTGCCGCGGCCGCCGTCCTGCTTCCGCAGGCCTACGCCGGGCAGGAAGGGGCCCGGTCCGACGCGTCGGCCCCCCGGAAGATGAGCGCGGCCTCCGCGGCGGAGCTGCTCCAGCAACTCGGCGAGCAGCTCGGCGAGTCCTACGGCGGCGCGTACTACGACGCCGGCAAGCAGCAGCTCGTCGTGAACGTCGTGGGCGACAACAACGCCATCGACGTCCAGGTCAAGAAGGCCGGCGCGGTGCCGCGGAGCGTCGACAACAGCGCGAGTGAGCTGAGCGCTGCCAAGAGCACGCTGTCCCGCGAGGCCACCGTTGCGGGCACGTCGTGGGCCATCGACCCGAGAAACAACCAGGTCCTCGTCACGGCCGACCGAACGGTCACCGGTGAGCGCTGGGACAGGCTCGAAGCGGCGGTGAAGGACCTCGGCCCCGGCATGGCGCGGATCCAGAAGTCCGAGGGCGAGTTCAAGACGTTCCTCGAAGGCGGCGACGCCATTTTCGGCGGCGGCGCGCGCTGCTCACTCGGATTCAACGTGACGACGCAGGACGGCAGTCCCGGATTCCTGACCGCCGGGCACTGCGGTGTGGCGGCCGAACAGTGGTCGGAGGAGGCCGGTGGCGCGCCGGTCGGCACCGTCCAGGAAGCGGTGTTCCCCGGCGCGGGCGACTTCGCGCTCGTGACGTACGACGACCCCGCCACCGAGGCCCCGAGCGAGGTCGACACCGGCGACGGGCAGACGGTGGCGATCGCCCGGGCCGCCGACGCGGCGGTGGGTCAGGACGTCATCCGGATGGGCAGTACGACGGGCCTCAGTGACGGCCAGGTCACCGGCCTCGACGCCACGGTGAACTACCCGGAGGGCACGGTGACGGGCCTCGTCCAGACCAACGTCTGCGCCGAGCCCGGTGACAGCGGTGGCGCGCTCTTCACCGCCGACGGCAGCGCGATCGGGCTCACGTCCGGCGGCAGCGGGGACTGCACGGCGGGCGGCGAGACGTTCTTCCAGCCGGTCACCACGGCGCTCGCAGCGGTCGGCGCCCGGATCGGTGACGGCTCGGGCGACGGCGCCGGCGACGACAACGGCGCGAACGGGGCCCAGGAGAACGGCGGAGCCGGGGGCGACGCGGGTGCCGACGACGGTGCCGGTGCGCAGGACGGCGGCGGCGTCGCGGAAGACAACGGCGGCGCGCAGGCCAACGCCGGTGCGAACGCCGGTGCCGACGCCGGTCCGGACGCCGGCAACCAGGGCGGCGCGGACGACACCGGCGCGGGCGGAGCCGGCGAGGCCGGCGGCGACGCGCAGGGCGAAGCGGCCGGCGACGACGGCGGCGCGCACAACTGAGGGAAGCGTCAGCCCAGGTCAGGTACGGTCCGCCGCGACGCCCGGGGGCGTCGCGGCGGACAGCCCGGCGCCCCCGGCAGCGGCGTCATGCGGAGGCCGCGATGACCTTGCGGACGTTCTCCAGGCTTCCGCACCCCTCCTTGAGCAGCCGCTCCCGTTCGCGGGCGAACGCCTCTCCCAGCTCCGCCCGCCGCTCGTCCGCGACGAGCTCCCTGGCGTGGTTGAGGAGCGTGCGTTCCTCCTCGTCCAGATGGTGGGTGATGGCCTCGGACAGCTCCTCCAGCTTCTCGTCCCAGTCCTCCGACCCCACCTCTGAGACCTCCAGCAGCGCCGCCAGAGCCTTGTTGCCCTCGGTGTGTTCCTCCTCGCCGTGGTCGACCTCTTCGTTGTCGACCTTCCGGTATCGACGCAGGGCGGGGTAGACCTCGGCCTCCTCGGCCTCACCGTGTGCGATCAGCAGGTCCGCGAACTCCCTGAGCGCGGCGGCCCGGTCCTCCTCCACGCTGCGCATCGCGCGGAAGAGGTCCTCCATCCGCCGGTGGTCCTGGGTGATCAGCTCTACCACGTCGGTCACGTCGCCTCCTGGGTTGTGCGAGTACGTAGACCCATCCCCTTCCCCGCAATCGGCACGTCACCCAGGGCTCCGCGCGCCTCCCGCGTCCGTACCCGCTCACACCTTCGCGGGGACCGGCCGCCGGAGCAGGTAGAGGGCCGCGGTGGAGACCAGGACGGCCATGCAGGCGATGAACACCAGCCCGGCGCCTTCCAGACCGACCGGGTCCGCCAGTACGCCGACACCGATCACCGGTACGGAGATCCCCGTGTACGCCACCACGAACAGGGTCGAGATCACCGCCGCGCGCCCGTCGGCGGGCGACGCCCCGGCCACCGCCGACAGCGCCCCCCGGAACGCCAGGCCCTGACCGGCCCCGCCCACCACGGCGCTCAGCACGACCAGCGCCAGCAGGTCCCAGTACAACGCCCCCGCCAGCAGCGCCAGCCCGGCGAAGAGTCCCGCGCAGCCCAGCGGCAGCGACCGGCCCGTCCCGACCCGGTCCACCGCCAGCTGCCCGCCGACCGAGGCGAAGAAGGCCAGCGCGACGACGAGCCCGCTCACGGCGTGGTCGGTCACGTGCAGGGACTGCGCGAGGAACGCCGGACTGACCGACGTGAACACCCCGAACAGGGCGAACCCCACGAACGAGGCGATGGCCGCCGGCACGAACACCGCCCGCACCTCGGCGGGCAGGCCCGGCCGCTGGGGCCGTACGGCGCTCAGCGGTCGCCGCTCGCGTACGGTCTCCGGAAGCCGCAGCAGGACGGCGGCCGAGACCGCCACCAGGGCGAGGTGCACGACGAACGGCAGGTGCAGCGGCCAGGGGGCGTACTGCGCGAGGACGCCGGCGAGCAGCGGGCCGCAGCCCAGCCCGCCCATGTTGGCGGCCGTCGCCACGAAGGTGGCGCGGGAGGCGCCCCGGTACGGCGCCGACTCCATCACGTACGCCGAGGCGGCCCCGGTGAACAGGCCGGCGGACAGACCCGACAGCAGCCGCCCCACGTACAGCCATTCCAGCCCGGTGGCGCACAGGAAACAGGCGGCGCTCGCCGCCGCGAAGGCCAGGCCGGCCAGCAGCACCGGTCGCCTGCCCACGGTGTCCGAGGCGTTGCCCGCGAGCAGTAGCACGCCGATGACCCCGAAGGCGTAGACGGCGTAGACGACGGTCACCGTCAGCTCGGAGAACCCGAACTTCTGCTGGTAGAGGCCGTAGAGGGGGGTCGGCAGCGTGGTGCCGGCCATGCACACGGCGAACACCGCCCCGCCGAGCACGCACCGGCGCCACCCTCGGCGCTCTTCGTCCATGTCCCGAAGGTAAGCCCCGCCCGCGCCCCGGTACGGCCGCAAGGTGCCCGGCGCGCCGCCGGGCGCCCGCCGCGTGCGTCCCCCCGTGTGCGGGCCACCGGACGTGCCACCGCGTGGCCGGCCCGCTGAGGAAGCGTGGGCGATCGTTCATACGGAGGAGTGAGGGCGACGATCTCCGGGCCTGCGGACGGGTCCGGCGCACTAGCTTGGGCCGACGGCAGGGCCGACACCGGGGCGGCACGTCGGCTTACCCTGGGGGGCTCGCATGGCGCCGGAGGCGGCTTCCCGCCGGCAGCGTATGCGGTACCGGTTCGACAACCTGGTGGCGCGCGGCACCGCAGCCCTGATCGGCTGGCTCGCCCTGGTCTGCCTGCTCGTCGTCATCCCGGCCAGCGTGGTGCTGGTGTGGGCGGACCGCCATCCGCCCGCCACTCTCTCCGGCCGGCTCGCCGCCGTGTGGGCGAGCGTGGGGCAGACGCTGAAGATCGGCGGCGCGGTCGGTTCGCCGGTCTACGTGCTGGCGTCGGTGTCGCTCGCGCTGGTCGCCCTGCTGTTCGTGTCGACGCTGGTCAGCCTGATCACGACGGGGATCAACCAACGGATCATGGCGCTGCGGCTGGGGCACTCCACCGTCATGGAGGAGGGGCACACCGTCGTACTGGGATGGGGCGACCAGATCTTCCCCGTGGTCACGGAACTGGTGGCGGCCAACGCCAACCAGCGCGGGGCGGCCATCGCCGTCCTCGCCCCCAGGGACAAGGTGGAGATGGAGGAAGAGATCTCCACCCACCTGCCGCGCACCGGCTCCACCCGGATCATCTGCCGAAACGGCCGCACCACCGACCCCGCCGACCTGGCCAGGGTCAGCCCGTGGACGGCGAAGGCCGTGCTGATCCTCCCGCCGAGCGGGGACGACGGTGACTCCCGCGTGGTGAAGACCCTGCTCGCGCTCAACTCCCCCGCCTCCGCCGCGGGCGGCGCCGTGGTGGTCGCGGCGGTCCGCGAGGCCGGCAACCATGTCGCGGCCACACTGGCCGCCCCGCCCGGCGGACACGTGCTGAACATCGACGACATCGTCGCCCGGCTGCTCGTCCAGACCTCCCGCCGGCCCGGCCTCTCCCTCGTGTACCAGGAACTGCTCGACTTCGACGGCGACGAGTTCTACACCGTCGCCGCTCCCGCGCTCACCGGCCTTACGTTCGGCGAGGCGCTCCTGTCGTTCACCGCGTCCTCGGTGGTCGGTCTCCTGAGTGACCAGGGCACCGTCGCTCTCAACCCGGACCCCGGCACCCTCATCGGTGCCACCGACCGGATCGTCGTCATCTCCCGGGACGACGACACCGCCACGGTCGCGGACACCCCGCCGGCCGTCGACGAGGACGCGATCGTCCCGGCCGGCTCCACGGCGGCCCGTCCCGAGCGCCTGCTGCTCCTGGGCTGGAACCGCCGAGCGGCGCTGATCGTCGACCAACTGGACCAGTACGTGAGCCCGGGAACGACCCTGGACGTCGTGGCGCTCGGCGACGGCCCGACCATGCGCGGCGCGTACGACCTCGCGGGAGCGAGGCGGCACCTCGAAGTCACCGTGCACCGCGGTGACATCACCGACCCGCGGACCCTGGCCGCGCTGGACGTGCCGTCGTACGACAGCGTGATCGTCATCGGCGACAAGGGCCCGGGTACGGAGGCGGAGGCGGAGGCGGACGACAGGACGCTGGTCGCACTGCTGCACCTGAGGGCCGTCGAGGAGGCCGCGCGCCGGGAACTCTCCCTCACCACGGAACTGTCCGACGACCGCAACCGGCTGCTCGCGCCCGTCCGGGAGGGCGCCGACTTCATCGTGAGCAGCCGGCTCATCAGCCAGCTGATGACACAGATCTCGGAAAGCCGCCACCTGGCCGACGTCTTCGACGAGCTGTTCAACGCCGAGGGACACGAGATCTACCTCAGAGCCGCCGGGCAGTACGTGCTGCCCGGCCGCCACGTCACGTTCGCCACGGTCGTCGCGTCCGCTCGTCGCCGGCAGGAGTGCGCCATCGGATACCGGGTGCAGGCCCGGTCGGCAATCGGCCCCGACTACGGCGTACGGATCAACCCGGACAAGCACCAGCGGGTGCGGTTCGCCGCCGGAGACCGGGTGATCGTACTGGCGCGATGACCGGCGCGGCGGGCCCGGTCCCCGCCGCGCTCCGGGTGCGCGCCGGGGGACGGCGGATCAGATTCCCGGTATGACCGGCATCAGGAGAACCCCAGGTCCGGAGCGTGCCGGGACGGCGAATCAGTGTCCCTGGCGCTCGCGGCGATGCTGTTCGCCGTGTCGATGACGTTCATCGACCAGACCATTGTGAGCATCGCCGCGCCCAGCATCGTCGACGAGCTGTCCCTGTCGTCGTCCGGCATGCAATGGGTGGTCAACGCCTACCTGCTCTCCCTCGCCGTGGTCATCGCGGTCTTCCCGGTGGACAGGCGCGGCCGGGCCCTCGCTCTGCTCTTCGGGCTGTCCGGAGCCCTCACCGCTGTCGGCCCGCCGGCATGGGGCTGAGCGTGCTCGGCCTGCAACAGGCGTCGGCCTGGGGGTGGAGCAGCCCCGCCACCTGGGGCTGTGTTGTCGGCGGGCTGCTCGTCCTGGCCCTGTTCTGCCGGTACGAGCTCACGGTGCGCCACCCCCTGGTCCAGCTGCGGGTGTTCCGTGACAAGGCGTTCACGGCGGACACCCTCGTGCTGTTCTTCGCGATGACGGCCTTCGTCCCGGTCTTCTTCTTCGCCTCGGTGTACGCCCAGGTGTCGCTGAGCGCGTCGCCCGACCAGGCCGCGCTGTTCCTCCTCTACTTCTTCATCGGGTTCGGTCTGGCGTCCCAGTGGGGCGGGCGGATCCTTGACAGGCGCGGGGCCCGTCCGGCCATGAAGATCGGCACGGCGCTGGGCGCCGCGGGGTTCGCGCTCTGGGCGCACAAGATGACGGACCTCTCGATGCACGACCAGTGGCCGTATGCCGCGATGGCGGGCGCGGGCATCGGGCTCCTGCTGGCGCCCGCCTCCACCGATGCCGTCAACCGGTCCATCGGCGCCTCGTACGGCGAGGTCACCGGCATCACGCAGACCGTCCGCAACTTCGCGGCGAGTGTGGGCCTGGCCGTGTTCGGCACGGTTCTGGCCCACGTCACGACCGAACGGGTGGGGGAAACCCTCCGTTCCAGGGGCGTCCCCGAGGACGCCTCGCGGGACGCGGCCCCGTGACATCGCGGAAGCGGTCTCCGGTAACCCGGACACCCGGCCCGCCACCCTCCCCCGGCACCTTCACCTGAAGGACCGCCCTGGCCGGGGGCGAACCCCGGACGTCAGCCCGCGTCCGGCCGTTCGCCCGGCGGGACGCGACGGACGCGGGCGAGCAGCAGGACCGTGTCGTCGGCGGGCGGGTCGGGCAGGAGGGTCGCGAGGATCCGGTCCGCGATCGCTTCCAGCGGTTCGGGGGCACGCCCCAGTTCGGCGCGCAGGGCGTCCAGGCCGGCTTCGATGTCCCGGCCGCGTGCCTCGACGAGGCCGTCGGTGTACAGGGCCAGGACGGCGTCCTCGGGGAGTTCGACCTCGATCGCCGTGTACGGGAAGCCGCCGACGCCGAGCGGGACGCCCACATTGCCGTCGATGGTCTCGACCCTGCCGTCCGGGTGGAGCAGGAGGGGCGGCGGGTGACCGGCGCAGGCGACGCGGGCGCGGCCGGTCTCCGGGTCGTACACCAGGCACAGGCACGTCGCCAGCTCGATGCCGGCCTCGTGGGCGCACTCGTCGAGCCGGGTCAGCAGCTGGTCCGGTTCGGGGGCGTAGCGGGCCAGCGCCTTGGTGGTGATCCGGAGCCGGCCCATGGACGCGGCGGCCGGGACGCCGTGCCCCATGACGTCTCCCACGACGAGGGCGACCAGGCCGCCGGGCAGGTCGATCACGTCGTACCAGTCGCCCCCGACCTCTGTGATCTTGCTGCCGGGTACGTACCGGTGGGCCGCCTCCACGTACGGGCTGGTCGCCAGCGCGCTGGGGAGCAGGGCGCGCTGGAGCGTGAGCGCGATGTCCGTCACCCGGCTGTAGAGGCGTGCGTTGTCCAGGCAGATCGCGGCGCGTGAGGCGAGCTCACCGGCGAGGCTCAGATCGTCCTGGGTGAAGGCCGGCCGGGCGGCGGACCGGCCGAACATGGCGATGCCCTGGACCGTGTCCCTGGCGATGAGCGGGGCGATGACGATGCAGGCCAGTCCGCTCTCGGCCAGCAGCCGGGCACGCGACTCCAGGGGAACGGTCCTGGCCACGAACTCCGCGTCCACGTCGGCCGAGATGGGGCGGCCCGTGCGCAGCATGTCGTGGATGACGGAGCCGGCGGGGTAGGTCACCGTGTCCACCCCGCCCACGAGCTCCGGCGCCGGGGGCGGCAGGACGGTGCCCGAGGCGATGCGCCGGGTGACCAGCGGCAGGTCCGGGTCGATCCGCTCGGTCTCGTCCCTCCACTCGACGACCTCCACGACCACGCCGTCACAGAAGTCGGGCATCGCCGTGTCGACCAGTTCCCGCGCCGTGCGGCCCACGTCGAGGGTGGTGCCGATCCGGGAGGCCGCCCGGTCGAGCAGGGCGAGCCGCCTGCGCCCCGCGGTGGCTTCCAGGATGGCCTGCTCCCGGTCGGTCACGTCCACCATCAGGCCGCCCACCCCGGGCCGCGTACCGGCCGCCTGGCTCAGCGGGAAGAAGCTCACCGACCGCACCTGGTCGCGGTCCGGATGCCCCGCGGTGCGCAGACCGACCAGCGCCCCCACGACGGGCCGCCCGCCCCCGGCGACGGCGCGGAGCATCCGGGCGTACGCGCCCGCGTCGGACGTGATCATGACCTCGTCGGTACGCCGTCCGAGGTGCGCCTCGATGGGCAGGCCGTCCATGTCGGCGAGCGCCTGGTTGAGGTGGACGTAGCGCAGCTCCGGATCGAGCATGACCAGGCCGATGGGGCAGGTCTCGAAGAGCGCGTCGAGGAAGGCGAGGTTGGTCTTCACACGGTCGAGCTCGTCACTGCGGCTCGCCAGCCCCATCACCACCGAACCGGCTCCGGCCCCGGCGACCGGGAAGACCCGGAAGCCGCACGCGAAGGCCGTACCGTCGCGGTGCCGCGCCGTCAGTCCGGCCCGCCAGTACCCCTCGGCCCGGCCGCGCTCCAGCATCCGCTCGCACGACGCGGAGACGCCGCCCGACTCGTCGGCGAACAGGAGGGCGCCCGGCTTCGACAGGACGGCGGCGGGTTCGTATCCGAACAGGTCCCGTGCGCCGGGCCCCCAGTGGCACACCAGACCGTCGTCGTCGATGCCGAAGACGGCCACGGAAACGTGTTCGAGCAACGTCCCCGGCTCGGACCGGAAGGGACCGTGCGTCCGCTCGCCCCCCGGGCGGTCCGATGGCACGAGACGCCCCCTTCCACCGCCGCGGCCCCCTTGAGGGCGCGCTCGCGGCTCACCCGCGGCCGGTCATCACAAATCTAGGGTCCCCCGCGGGCACCCGCCACTTCGCGACGAGGGCCCTGCGCCGGGCCGCCGGCGCAGCGCCACGCCGGGCGGCACATGCGGGGGCGCGGCTGAAACGTCGTACCCCCGGTGGAGCCATCGGGGGGAAACGCGGTGGCACACGGCTCGCGGAACCGGTGCGGGGCCGAAGTCTGGCCAGGCTCGCACCATGACGACAGACAAGTCCGCACCGCACGCGCGCCACGAGATCCGCCTGGCCCTGGTCATGAACGGTGGGGGTGAGCCTCGCCGTCTGGATGGGCGGAGTGACCCACGAGCTCGATCGGCTGTGTCGCGCGTCCCAACGGGCCGGGCATCCCCGCCCGCGGGCCGGGGAAGAACAGCGGGAGGACGACCCCGTCCAGGAGATCCGGGGCGAGGTGCTCGCCGCGGCCGGTGCCCAGGTGACCATCGACGTCGTATCGGGGACGTCCGCCGGCGGGCTGAACGGGATGCTGCTCGCGACGGCGATCGCGCGGGGCAGGGACCTGCCGTCGCCGCGCGTGACACGTGGGAGGTCCGCCGCGCTGGACCGGCTGCTCGAAGCGCCGTCGAGGACGAGTGTCTTCAACGGTGAGGTGTTCACGCGCGACGCGCTGGAGGCCATCAACGCGATCGAGCGGTCCGACGCACGCCCGTCGACCTGTTCGTGACCGCGACCGCTCTGGACGGCCGCGACCTTCCCCACAGCGACAGTTTCGGCAACCCCTTCGACATCGCGGACCACCGCCGGCTCTACCGGTTCCGCTACGGGACCCGGTTCGGCTACGAACAGCGGGACGACACCAGGTGGGAGTTCACCTCGGAGGAGCCCGACGACTTCTCCGCGGCCTGCACGGACGTACTGGCCCTGGCGGCCCGGGCTTCCGCCGGCTTCCCGGCGAATTGCGTGATGGGCGGGGGCGTGCTCAACAGCGCCCCGTTCGAGCCGGTGCAGGAGGCCATCACCGGCCGGGGGGGGTGGTGGACAGTCCCATCCGGCGCGTACGCGTCTACCGATCAGCGAGGCACTCGACGAGCAGTTGCAGACCCGGGTCGGAACGGCGGGTGACGACAGCAACGAGACACTGGCGACGCTGCTGGACGAGCTGTACGAGGACCTCGACGTGCCCGCGATGCTGGGCACGACGCCATGGGGCCGCTGTTCAACGTGGACAGCTTCGCCGAGCTGGGCGACCGCAAGCTCTACGGTCTGCGTCTCAAGCACTTCGGGGCCTTCTTCGACGCCCAGTGGCGCAGGTCCGACTTCGTCTGGGGGCGCCTCGACGCCGCCCACCACCTGCTGTCCCTCTTCAACCGGCTGACGTCGGAGCAACGGGAGAGCCTCGAGGAGCGGCTCCACTGGGCCATTCTCCGAGCGGAGGCCCCCGCCGAGGGCGGGGAGGCGGACGGGGAAGCCGAGGAGAAGGCCAGGGCACTGCGATGGACGAAACGCCAGCTCGCCCATCTGAAGAAGTCGGACAGCGACATCCTGAACCGTGTCGCCCGGTCCGACGACGGCCAGGGGAGCATGCGCCGCCTGGTGGAGGCGGTACTGCGGCTGCTCTCGGCCACGCCCCCTCCGGGCAAGGACGACGGCCGGGTGAAGCGCGTCTGGCGCACCACCGTGAACGTCGGTCGCACGGTCTTCGCCGGCACGGTCCCCTCCGAGCCGCAGCCCCGTCTCAGGACGAAGCTGTTGCGCGCCGTCACGTTCCATCTGCGTGCGAACGCGCGCAGGGCCCGCGCCGGGGACCCTCGGCAGCTGCCTTCCGCCGTGTGGGCGTCCGCCAAGCGCACGGTGGGCTGCCTCGCCGTCGCGGCGGCGTTGGTCCTGGTGGGCACGAGCGTACTGATCACGTGGCTGGTGGCGTCCTGACGTGCGGTACGTCGCCGAGGAACAGCGACCGGCGGCGTTGGCGGGTCCGCCCCGCCGCGGAGGACGGCGGGGGCGGACCGGTCGGAGTGGACGCAGTACGCGACCTAGCGGACGGTCCGTCACGGGTGGTCGCTCAGGACGCGTGCGGGCCCACGTCCGCCGCCGTGAGGGGGCGGCGCACGGGAGCGAGCGTCCCGTACTCGTCGGCGCCGATGTCGCGGGCGCTGCCGCGCGCGTGGCCGTCGATGTCCTCGGCCACGGACGCGCCGGTGAACGTCGCCGCGCCGATCGCCGGGCTGCCGGCCGCGAGCCGGAACACGCCGTCGGACCTCTGCTGGAGTCGGGGGTCGGTCCTGACGTAGCCGCCTGCGGGCAGGTTGCCGTTGGGCGCCGCCCCCCACAGGATGTTGCTCTGCCAGGTGAAGCCGGTGGTCTTCCCCATCGCGACGAGGCTGCCCGCGTCGCCGACGAGCAGGTTGTCGGCGACGACGACGTCCCGGGGTTCGTGGTCGCGGGTCTCGCCGGACAGGGTACGGGCATTGCCGACCAGGGTGTTGTGCACGATCACCGCACGGTCGCACGCGTCGTTGCCGCGCCTCTGCTCGGCCGTCTCGCCCGCGTGGTGGTCGCGGACGGTGCCGCTGCCGATCGTCAGGGCCCGGCCGGTCAGCCCGCCGAGGTAGTTGTTGACCACGAGGTGGTCGTTGCCGTACAGGCGCAGACCGTCGGTACCGCCGAGCAGGTAATTGCCGTCCACCGTGGAGCGGTTGCCGTGGCGCAGCACGATGCCGCCGAGGCTGTCGCGGATCGTGTTGTACCGGATCGTGTTGTCGGAGGACTTCACCGAGATGGTCTCGGGGTCTCCGTCGCACCGCTCGAACAGGTTGTACTCCACGACCGCGTGGGCGCTGGACAGTGCCCGGCTGCTGACCCCGAGCCGGATCGGCTCGCCGCCGTTGGCGCCGGCGAAGCGGTGGTCGGAGAAGTGGTTCTTGAAGACGTGCAGACGCTGGGCGACGGCGGTCGAGCCGGGGCCGTCGACGACCACGAAGATGCCCTCGGTCGTCTTCTCGTGGAAGTGGTTGCGGTCGATCTTGGCGTCGTCGCCCCGCACGACGACCCAGTCGAGACCGCTGATGTCCGCGAACCGGAAGTCGTTGCGGGTCAGCCGGATGCGGGAGCAACTCGCCGGGATCTCCAGGGTGGTGCGCTGCCGGAAGGAGAAGCCACTGACCGTGATGTCGCTCGACTCGGCGAACACGAAGCCGCGCTCGCCCTGGAGCACCGCGCCGCCGCGGGCTTCCGCCGTGATGGTGATCGGCTGGGTGGTGCTGCCCTTCTTGCCGAAGACGCTGATGGCGCCTCCCGCCGGAACGGTGTACGTGCCGTTGGCGAGCACGATCCGATCGCCCGGCGCCGCCCGGTCGATCGCGTCCTGGAGGCCGTCCAGGGAAGTGACCCTCGCCTCGCCCGCCGACGCGCCGGCCGGCAGCCCGGCGGCGAACGCCGCGCCCAGCAGGGTTCCGGTGAGAAATGTACGTCGTTGCACAGCGCCTCCTGTGAGGAGCGGATGGGGCCCGGTGCCGACGGCCGTAGCGGCACACGCCCGTGTGCGGGTACGGCGTCCCGGACACCGGGCCCGGGGACTGTTGGTTGGCGAGCACGCACACCCGCCCGGTCGGGGCAGGCGTACGCAGCTCTAGAAGTCGTCGGCGCCGTCGCGCAGCTCGTGCGTCCAGTAGCCGGTCTTCGCGGCAGCGTCGTCAACCGCGATGCCGCCCTTGGGCGCGGGGACGGTCTTGCTGCCTTCGGCCGGGCCGTCGGCGGCGAAGAGGTTGACGTAGAAGGAGGTGACGACGCGGTTGTTGTCGTCGACGCCGCCCTGGTTGACGCGTACGGCCGCGTACGCCGGCGCACCGGCGTTCAGCACGACGGGGGCGGCGGGCCTGCTCTTGGCCACGGGCGGGACGTCCTTGGCGGTCTGCGGTACGTCGCCGAACGCGATCACCGGGTACTGGAGCAGCGTGCAGGCGTGGCCCGAGACGTTCACGGCGGTCAGCGTGAGGTGCGTGGTCGGTACGCCGTCCTGCTTGGCCGCGGAGATCCTCACGTCGTCGACGGCGCAGGCCGGGGCTTTGGCGGCGCCCTTGGTCCTGGCCTTGTGCCGGGAACCGGCCTTGGCCTTGCCCCGCGCCTTGTGCCGGGAACCGGCCTGCGTGGCGGAGCCGGTGGAGCCGGACGCGCTCGAACCGGAAGTCCCCGTGCCGGAGGTGCCCGAACCGGACGTGCCGGTGCCGGCAGCGGCCTCGCCTCCGGTGGCCGCGTCCTCCTTCCCCCCATCACTGCCGCCGGCGGACGTGTCGACCGAGACGGACTCGGCGGCACCGTGGTCCTTCGTGCTGTCACCTGCGCCGCACGCGGTGAGCGTCAGGCCGAGGGCGGCCACGGCGGACGCGGCGAGTGTGGCAGGACGGTGGATGAAGGTACGCATGTGGTGCTCCCCGTGATGATGCGGTCGGTGCGGTTGCTGTGGTCGACGCCAGATGCGGGCACCTGGTCTGCTCACAGCTTCGGTTCCCGCGCTGCCGTTCCGCTGACGTACCACTGACGTACCGCTGACGCTCCCTTGCGATCGCCGCGAGCCAGAGTCCCGGGTGTGCGCGGCCAGTTCGCCCCGGGCCCGGACCTGCTCGGCCCTCGGAGGGTCCGGCAGCTCCGGTCTCATCTCCTCGCGTGTGCGGCCTTGTTCCGCCACTGGCGTCACGACCGCGCGAAGTCGTCACGCGGACATGTCTTCCGGACCGCATCCCCCCGATTTGCGCGTTGTAATGAACTTGTAATGCCCACGCTCATCTTTGGTATGCGCGGAGCCCGTACGCTCCGTAAGCCTCGCTCGAAACAGCTGCATCAGCTGCCACGTGAGGCGACACACTCATCACTCCCTGCCCCCCGTGGGGTGGCTCAGCCAGAACGGGCGGCAGGAAGCACAGCAAGCAAGTGGGGAATTTGATGTCCACCGACGTCCGCACGTCCGCGCCCGCCGGCGCTCCTGCCAGCCCGGTTGTCACCTGGCTGCTCACCCTGGTGACCTTCGGCATCTACTGGCTCGTCTGGTACTACAAGGTCAACAAGCAGGTGAAGGCGATCGACCCGACCATCGAGGTCAACCCCGGCATGGCGGTCGTAGCCCTCACGCTCGGCTCGTTCCTGATCGTCCCGCCGTTCGTCTCCATCGTGAAGACCGGCTCCCGCATCGCCCAGGCGCAGCGCGCCGCCGGCGTGACGGCCGACTGCTCCGGCGGTGTCGGCCTGCTGCTCGCCTTCGTCTTCGGTCTGACCCCGCTCTACTACCAGAGCAAGCTCAACACGGTGTGGGCCGACCGCGCCTGATGCACCGCCAGGGAAGGGGGCGGGGAGAGCGACGCGCTCTCCCCGCCCCCTTCCCGCGTTCAGGCACCCAGTGCCCCTGCGACTCCCGCTCCGGTTCCTCGGGGCCGAACTCCTCGCTCAGCCGGTCGAGCCGGCGGAACAACTCCGCCGGTCCTCCCGGCGAGATGAACGCACAGGGGCCGCCGGCACATCGGGCGCCGGCCGCCCGGTCGGCGGGCAGTGGTCACCACTGGGCCGGGACGCCGACCGGCATCAGGACCGCGTGGTGCTCGCGCCAGGCGATCGCGGCGCCCGGTGCCAGCCGCAGGTCCGGCATCCTGGCGAGCACGGCGTGCAGCGCGGCCTCGGTCTGCGCCTGGTTGAGGGCGGCTCCCGGGCAGTAGTGCTTTCCCTGCCCGAAGCGGAGATGGGGCGCGGCGTTGCGGTCGATGTCGAGGCGTTCCGGCTCGGGGTAGACCGCCGGGTCGCGGTTGGCGGCGTCCCTGGAGATCATCACGAGTTCCCCGGCGCGCACGCGGACGTGGCCGAGGGTGACGTCTTCGAGGGCGATGCGTGTGATGGAGTCACCGAGCAGCGGCGCCCACCGGTACATCTCGGCGACCATGCGCGGCACCAGGTCGGGGCTGGTCCGCAGGCGCTGCGCGAGGGCCGGGTCCCGGGCGAGGGCCAAGCAGCAGGCCGCGAGGAACGCCGAGGGGTTGGCGAGGCCGGAGAAGGCCAGCATGTGGGCGATCCCCGTGAGTTCGTCGGGGGCGAGCGGGCGGGAGGAACGCTCGTTGAGCCGCACCAGGTGGGGCAGGAGGCCCGGCGGTTTCAGGTCGTTCATCCATGTCTGGAACACGGCGAGGGACTGCGGCCACGCGGTGGGCAGGTGTGCGTCGGCGAGCGGTCCGACGGCCATCAGCCCGAACCAGCCGCCGAGTTCGGCGACCGCCTCCTCCGGCAGCCCCAGCAGCTCGCCGGTCACGCGTGCGGCCCAGGGCAGCGCGAAGTCCTCGACCAGGTCGCCGCAGTCGCCCCGCCGGATCATGGCGTCGAGGAGGTCGTCGGCGACAGCCCTTACGCGGTCCAGGGACACGTACGGCTGGCGCGGACTCAAGCCCCGGATCACTTCGTCGCGCAGTCCCGCCCGCCGGAGCATCGTCATGGTGCCCACGACGGCCAGGGGCGGCGCTCCGTTCTCCTCCTGGGGCATGGCCGGGTCGCTGACGGCGCTGCGGCTCAGGCGCGGGTCCTTGAGCGCCTCACGCGCCAGGGCGTACCCGGTGACCAGCCATCCGGGGTCGCCGGCGTTGGTCACGACCCGGGTGACGGGCGCCTGGAGCAGGAACCGTTCGAGGGCCGGTGCGAGGGCGTCTCCGCTGAATCCGAAGGGGTAGTGGGGGAGCGATCCGCGCGGGGTGCGGGGTCCAGCCCGAAGCGGTCGAAGGCGGCCTCCACGCGTCGCCGGGCGTGTGTGCTGGAGCGTGCGCGGACGGGGCAGTGGATCACGGCGTCGGTGTGGTGCACGAGCCGGTCCAGCAGGAACGCCCCGACGAAGCCGCTGGCGCCGGTGAGCAGCACGTGCCGGGGCCGGTCGGGCCGGGGGGCGGGTCCGGTGGCCTGCGGAAACGCGAAGCCCAGCTCGGCCTCCCGTGCGAAGTCGGTCCCCGACACCGTGCCGCGAGGAGCCGGGATGCCCTGATGGGCGGTGCGTCCGGCGTCGGTGAAGGCGGCGAAGGTGGGGTCGTCGAGCAGGCAGCGGGTGAGTCCGCTGCTGTGCTCGGCGTCGAGATCGAGGGCGCCGAGGGTCCGGGCGACCGCTTCCGCGGCGAGGAGCGAGTCGCCGCCGAGGTGGAAGAAGCTGTCCTCAGGATGGGGCCGTACACGCAGCACGACACACCAGATCTCCGCGAGCAGCGCCTCGATCGCCGTGGTCGCGGCCGGCGTGCCGGCGGTGGTGTGCGCGCCGGGAAGCGGCCGCCCGGGCGTCGTGCCGGCGGGTACGGTCGGGGCCGCCCGGACCGTCCGCGCTGTGGCGGACTTGAGCAGCGCCTGACGGTCGACCTTGCCGGACGCGGTGACCGGGAGGCGGTCGGGCGCGATCAGGCGGGGTACGGCCTGGGCGGGCAGCCACTGGGCGCAGTACTGCCTGAATTCGTCCAGCGGCAGCGTGTCGCCGGGGCGGAGCGGGGTGACCCAGGCGAGGAGTGTCTCGCCTGCGGCGTCGAGTTCGACGACCGCTTCCCCGACCCGGGGGTGGGTGCGCAGTCTGGCTTCGATCTCGTCCGGTTCGATGCGGTGGCCGCGCAGTTTCACCTGCCGGTCCATACGGCCCAGGCAGTGCAGCACTCCGTCGGCGTCCCGGACGGCGCGGTCGCCGGTGCGGTACAGGCGCTCACCCGAGGGGCACGGTCCCGGGACGAACCGGCGGGCGGTGAGTTCGGGGTCGCCGAGGTACTCCAGCGCGAGCCCGTCCCCGCCCACGGCGAGTTCGCCTTCCTCCCCCGCCGGCGTCTCGGTGCCGTCCCGGCGCAAGACGTAGCAGGTGGAGGCTCCGAGGGGGCGGCCGATCGGGACGGCGGCGGGGCGGCCGGCGGGGGTCAGCCGGTGGTAGGTGGAGGCCACGGAGTTCTCGGTGGGGCCGTAGAAGTTCACCACCGTGGTGGCGGGGCAGGCGCGTTGGACGACGCGGGCCAGGTCCGGGTCCATCGCCTCACCGCCCGCGGACAGGAAGCGCAGGCCACTGAGGGCCTGTGGCCGGGAGCGCGCCATGTGGTGGAAGACGCTGGTGGTCAGGTAGGCGACCGTCACCCCGCCCAGCTTGAGGCGTTGTTCGAGACCGGGGCCGGACAGCAGGTCCTCGCGGTCGACGAGTTCGAGCCGGGCACCGGTGAGCAGGCCGGCCCAGATCTCGATGGTGGAGGCGTCCGACGAGAGTCCGTACGCGTGCAGGACCACGTCGCCGGGTCCGGGCGGGGGCAGGTCCGGCTCGGACAGGATGAGGCGGACGACGCCGCGGTGCGGCAGGGCCACCGGTTTGGGCCGACCGGTCGATCCCGAGGTGAACATCACGTAGGCGCGGTCGGTGGGGCCGCCGGGTAAGCCCCGGGGCGCGGGCAGCCGGGCAGCGGTCGTCCGGCCTCGCACGGTCCCACCGGAGTCGTACGGGAGGCCGAGATCGACCCGGGTCCGGGACGCCCACGTGCACTTCCCCCCGGCGCCTTCCTGCCCCGGTCGGCACGGGACCCGACCACGCGCCGGGGCCGGTCACACCGGCGAGTGAATGACGAAACGCTTTTCCACCTGTTCGACCGAGCGCGCGTCGGTGGCAGACATCAGGCGTGAAACCGGCGCGCGCACCGGCGTTGCACGACTCGACACGGCACGCGTGTCAGCGCCTGGGCACCGCACCGCGCGCGCGAGTGTGCGCCTGGCGGCACGCGGAGCCACGCCAGGCGCACGGCAGGAGCCGACCGTCACCGCAGGTTGGCGCCGTACACGTTGTCGACCGTCATGGTGATCAGAACGCGTCGGTCGGACACCATGACCGACCGGTACTCGTCCCAGTCCGGGTGCTCCCCGGCGGCGATGCGGTAGTAGTCCACCAGCGCCTGCACCTCGGGACCGTCCGGGTCGGTGCCCGGCCCGACGAGCGTGACGGTGCCCTCGGCGGTGGCCCACTCCCGGCCGTCCGGGCCGGTCACCTCCAGCGCGGCGCGCGGGTCGCGCCGCAGGTTGGCCACCTTGGCCGTCCGCACGGTCGTCGACACCCGGATGACACCGGCGTCCCGGTCGTAAGCCGGCAACACCGGGGAAAGCTGGGGCCGGCCGTCGGCCTTGATCGTCGCGAGTACGCCGAGCCGGCTGCGCGCGAGCAGCGCGTGCGGGTCGAAATCCGTGTCTGCCATGTCGGCCCCAACCTCGTTCCTTGCGCCCTGTATTCCGCGCCGGACGGCGCGCCGGGGTGTGACCGGCCGGGCGGCTCCTCAAGGACAGGGCACGATGGTACGGCCGCAACGATTGTCGCAGCGCCTGTGGTTGCCCGCAGGTCCAAGGAGTCCCGTACATGATCAGTGACAGCGCACACGAGAACGCGCCCGGCTCGTCCGTCACGTTCTGACGGACCACCGGGGCGGGCGGCACATGAGGTGGTGCTGTGCGCGTCGTGCGGCAACGAGCCGCGCCACTCCCGGTTTTCGAAAGTGGGTGCGGGTACCGCCGGTAACAGTGGTCGAGCTCCATTTCCGGGCGAATGGAGATCACTCGCGCGCCTTGTTTCCCATGAGTCACTTGTGCGAGGGTGAACTTCCTCACCAGAGGCATTGGTCCAATCCATTCACCCCGCTCAGGAATTCCGCACCGGTCGACCTCATTAGTGCCTCACCGAGGAATTGGCCGGCGCCGGGCTGCCTTTTTCCGAGCGGAAACGCTGCGTTCCCGTCTGGCGCCCTGGAAGGAATTGGTACGTGTACACCCCCCACCCCCCTCGGCCGTCGTACCCCCCTCGCCCCGGTGCGGCTCCCCAGGAGTCCGACGAGAGCCTGGCCGCCCAAGCGGCGGGCCGTGCGCAGGGCGAT
Source organism: Streptomyces chryseus (assembly GCF_014650755.1). Lineage (GTDB taxonomy): Bacteria > Actinomycetota > Actinomycetes > Streptomycetales > Streptomycetaceae > Streptomyces > Streptomyces chryseus. The sequence goes on from NZ_BMVO01000004.1 coordinate 96,877, forward strand.
GCCGCCCGCCCTCTCGCGCTGCTGCTCGCACGGCACTGGCAGCCGACGTACGACTACGCGGCCATCTGCCTCGGCACCTCGGGACATGCCGCCTCGATGGCGGCCGCGGCGACGTTCCGTCAGGTGCTGGAGCGCCTTCGGCAACGGGATGCGGGCGACGCGCTGCGCCCGCGGCTCCTGGTGGCCGTACGGGAAACCGTCACGGCGTGGTCCGGCGACGACCACGTGTCCGGGTTGCTGCCGGAACTGAGGAAGTCGGCCGGGGCACGCGGCATGCGGGCGGCCGCCCAGGCCGATGCGTCGCACCGCGCGCTCGCCGAGCGGTCGTTCCAGGCGCTCCCGGGATCCGCCCAGTGCCTGCTGTGGCACACCGAGGTCGAAGCCGAGCCCATATCCGTACCGGCCGGTCTGCTGGCCATGGACACCGGAAGCGCGACGGCCACACTGGAACAGGCGCGGGAACAGTTCCGGGCGGGCTGCGTACGGGCCCACAGGGACCTCGCGCCGGCCGCCGAATGCCGCTTCTACAACCGCCTGCTCGACATACCGATCCGTCGCGGCGGCGCCTTGCTGCCCGACGTGCGCGAGCACGTCCTGGAGTGCCGCTACTGCCGGCACGCCGCCGAGCAACTCGCGCTCTGCACCACCGGCTTGGGCGTCCTGCTGAGCGAGGCGGTACTGGGGTGGGGCGCCCGGCGCTACCTGGAATCGCGGCCGGGCCGGGGTACGCGGGGGGCGCGACCGGGTCTCGTACCCGGCCAGGCCGGCCGTCGCCCGGAGGGCGGACGCCACCGCCTGCTGTCCCGGACGAACGCGCCGGACGTGCGCCGCACTCCGTCGCGGATGCCTTCGATGTCCGTGATCGCCGGGGCCGGGCTCGCCTCGGCAGCCGTGCTCTCGGCCGTCCTCGTCACCACGCTCTCGTCGGACGAGGGCCGTGGCGCCGGGCCGGCGGCCTCCCCGGGGGCGACCGGCAGCCAAGCGAGCCCCCCGGCCGTGCCGCCACCGGCCACCTCCGCGGGCTTCCCCGGGGTCTTCGGCCACGCCCGGCTCCGGAACGCCGGGACGGACCTGTGCCTCGACGTCCGGGGCGGCGATGCGCGGTCCGGCGCGGGTACGACGATGAGCGGCTGCTCCGCCGGGAAGAACCAGCAGTGGTCGTACGGAACCGACGGTCTGCTGCGGAGCCTCGCGGACCCGCAACTGTGCCTCGACTCCCGAGCGGACGACGGCGCGGTCACCCTCGCCCGGTGCGTGGGCGCCAAGGCGGCGGACTTCCGCGGCCTGCGCTACGACCTGACCGTCCAGGGCCAACTGCTCCCCCAGCGGCGCGAAGGGCTCGCGGTCGTACCCGCGTCCCCGGAGAAGGGGGCGGACGTGGTGGTCAAGATCCGCGACGGCTCCGTGGAGCAGAAGTGGGTTCTCGACGCGTCGACGGCCGCGCCCGAATCCCGGCCGGACACCGGCACAGGCGCTCCGTCGGCGAAGTCCGCGTCGGACGTGCCACCGGAACGTGCGCGTGAGAAGGCCGAGCCGTGGGAGCGGAAAGCCGGGTAAAGGGGGCATGGGCAGCCTCTCTCCTGGCGTGTGACGAGGGAGCTCGGTGGGAAGTGCGGAAAACCAGTGGGAGCGCTCCCAAAGTTGCTCGGTGACAGAGGAGTGTCAAGAGCCGCAGCACGAATCGGCGTCGCCCGAACCAATTCCGCAGCGTGTTTTCAGAAAACTTGCGACCCATTCTGTTGCCCTGAGCAACTCAGTGCTAGCTTCCAGAACACCAGTGGGAGCGATTCCGTCAGTTGATCCCGACCGACAAGGACTCGCTCATGCGACACACCATGACGCGCCGCACCACCCCGCCTTCCGCACGGCACACCGCCCTGATCACGGCCTGCGCCGTGATCGCGGCGGCCGGCGGCACCGCGGCAGCCCTGACCACCCCGGCCGGCGCCGCCGCTGCCGGCTGCACCGTCGACTACAAGGTCACCAACCAGTGGAGCACCGGTTTCGGAGCCGCCGTCACCGTCACCAACACCGGTGACCCGGTGAACGGCTGGAAGCTGGAGTGGTCCTACGCCGGCGGCCAGCGGGTCACTCAGGGCTGGAACGCCGAGATCACCCAGGCCGGCGCCGCCGTCACCGCCAAGAACGTCTCGTACAACGGCACTCTGGCCACCGGAGCCTCCACCGGCTTCGGCTTCAACGCCTCGTACAGCGGCAGCAACGCCTTACCCACGGCGTTCAAGCTGAACGGCGTGACCTGCAACGCCGGTCCGACCGACCCGACCGATCCCACCGACCCCCCGGACCCGACCGACCCGCCCGGTGGCCGTGTGGACAACCCGTACGCCGGCGCCAAGGTGTACGTGAACCCCGAGTGGTCCGCCAAGGCCGCGGCCGAGCCCGGCGGCAGCCGCATCGCCGGGCAGCCGACCGGTGTCTGGCTGGACAGGACGGCCGCCGTCGCGGGTGGCAACGGCACCATGGGGCTGCGCGCTCACCTCGACGAGGCCCTGAGGCAGAAGGGCGCCGGCGAACTCGTGGTCCAGTTGGTCATCTACAACCTGCCCGGCCGCGACTGCGCGGCGCTCGCCTCCAACGGGGAGCTCGGCCCGACCGAGATCGACGCGTACAAGACGCAGTACATCAATCCGATCGCCGCCATACTCGGCGACCCGAAGTACGCCGGCCTGCGGATCGTGACCACCGTCGAGATCGACTCGCTGCCGAACCTGGTCACCAACGTCACGCCCCGGGCGACCGCCACCCCCAACTGCGACACCATGAAGGCCAACGGCAACTACATCAAGGGCGTCGGGTACGCGCTGAACAAGCTGGGAGCGGTCCCCACCGTCTACAACTACGTGGACGCCGGCCACCACGGATGGCTCGGCTGGGACGACAACTTCGGGGCCTCCGCCGAACTCTTCAAGCAGGCCGCGACCGCCGAGGGCTCCAGCCTCGCCAAGGTGCACGGCTTCATCGTCAACACCGCCAACTACAGCGCGCTGAAGGAGGATCACTTCACCATCGACGACAGTGTGAACGGGACGTCCGTGCGGCAGTCGAAGTGGGTGGACTGGAACCGGTACACCGACGAGCTGTCGTACGCCCAGGCCATGCGGGCCAAGCTCGTCTCGCTCGGCTTCGACTCCGGCCTCGGCATGCTGATCGACACCTCCCGCAACGGCTGGGGCGGGACGGCGAGGCCCTCCGCCCCCGGAGCGCGGACCAGCGTCGACACCTTTGTCGACGGCGGCCGCTACGACCGGCGCATCCACCTCGGCAACTGGTGCAACCAGGCGGGCGCGGGCCTCGGTGAGCGGCCCCGCTCGGCACCGGCGGCGGGCATCGACGCGTACGTCTGGATGAAGCCGCCGGGCGAGTCCGACGGGTCGAGCAAGGCGATCCCCAACGACGAGGGCAAGGGCTTCGACCGGATGTGCGACCCGACGTACACCGGCAACCCCCGGAACAACAACAACATGTCGGGCGCGCTGGGGAACGCCCCCGTCTCCGGCCACTGGTTCTCGGCCCAGTTCCAGGAGCTCATGAAGAACGCCCACCCGGCGCTGTAGCCCACGACCGGCGCGGCGCGCGATCCCGCCCGGTGACACGCGCCGCGAGACCGGCGGCAGCTGAGGTACGCCGTGCGTCGAAGGACCCCGGTGCCGTGCGGCACCGGGGTCCCGGGGGTTGCAACACCATCTGCCGGCTACTGCTGGGCCGGATTCATGTGTCCGCATCGCCGCCGAAGTGACGGGCGGGGTGCGGGGATCGCGGATGTGTGACCGGTGACCACCTTTCGTTCCGGGGTCTTCGGTACCCGGGCGGACTCGTCCTCACCCGGGCGATCCTGATGGCGTCTGCCTCCTTCTTCCGTGCGTTCAACCTGTCGTACCGCTGGAACCGCGGAACTTCTCGCGGCCCCTGTGGGCCGCCGGCCCGGCGACCAGCGACAGGACCCCTTGATGCGTCCGGCCCTGCTGCTCCACCGCCGTGCCACTGCTCTTTCCCACCCGCGTGCGCGGCAGTTCATCCCTGCCGCGCCTCACTCGTTGTCCTGGCTACGAGGAAAACCATACCCCAGGAAGCGCCAATGTCTACTACCGCCATGACAGATTTATTCATGGCGCGGAAAGCGGGATTCTGTCGCGCCCATACGGTGGAAACCACGTCGGAGAAGCGTTCGGTGGTGTATCGGCGTACGCCCGCCGCTTCCTCACGACCACCGATGCCGAGCCCGGAGCCGCGCGGCACCACCCGACGGCGGCCCGACCCCCGAGGTTGGCTATGGTCGCGCCTTGGCTGGGCTACGAAGGACGGGGGACGGTACATGCCGACCGGTGACGACAGGATGGCGCTGCGGCCGTGCAGGTGGTGCGGCCGGCCTTTCCGGCCGACGACGGGGCGCAGGTGGTCCCGCGCCTACTGCAGGCGAACGCACCGGTGGCGGCAGCGCGTGTCCGACCTCGTCGAGTTGGTGTCGAGCGCCGTATAGACGCCGTCGCCCCGGCCGGCTGACGGCCGGAGCGCTCTCGGTTCCCTGACGCGCGACCTCCGGCGCTGACAGGGCACGTTGACAGGGCGCCCTACAAATACGTTTAATGGGCACGTGCCGCGTGGCACCGACCAAAGAGCAGTGGGCCGGTCGGTGACCGGGCGAGCACCTTGCAGTCAAAGGGTCCGTCATGAGTCCGTACTCCGCGCCCTGTACGTAACCCCGGGCAGCCGCACCGCGTCTGCGGCTCCTCTCGCCCCGGCACCCGCGCGTGCCGGCTCTCGACGCCCGGACACCGCCCCGCCCTGACGGCTCGCGCACCCGCGTTCACCGCACGGCCCGGTGTCCGGCCGCGTCCCGCGCACCTCACCACCGGCCATGTGCCGCACACTCGCGGACACACCTGCTTTCCGGAGACACCACACCGTCATGCCCACGTCGTTCAACACCTCTGTCATCGAAGAGTTCCGTGCCAACGCGGGAAAGGTGGGCGGCCCCTTCGCGGGCTCGGACCTGCTCCTGCTGACCACCACCGGCGCCAGGTCGGGGGCGGAGCGGACCACGCCGCTCGGCTACGTCCGCCACGGAGACTCGCTCCTGGTCATCGGGTCCAACATGGGGGCCCCGCAGCACCCCGACTGGTACCACAACCTGCTCGCCCACCCGCTGGTCCAGGTGGAACTCGGCACCCGGACCTTCGAAGCCTTGGCGGTCCCGGCCGAGGGGGTGCGACGCGAGGAACTGTTCGCGCACGTCCTGAGCGTGGAGCCCGGGTACGCCGAGTACCAGGCCCGAACCAGCCGCCCTCTCCCCGTCGTCGTCCTGGAACGCGCCGAGCCCGACGCCTGGGACGGACCGCGCCGCATCGACAACCTCGCCGACAAGCTCACGGAGGTGCACACCTGGCTGCGCGCACAGCTCCGCCAGGTGAGCGCCGAGGTGGAGGCACACTTCACCGCGCGGGCCGTGCACGACGGCCCGGGTGAACCTCCCGCCCCGAGCCTGGGGCTCCAGATCCGCCAGCGGTGCCTGGCCTTCTGCCAGACGCTGGAGTTCCACCACACCAGCGAGGACGCGCACCTGTTCCCCGGGATCGCGCACCACCACCCCCACCTGGCCGGCACGTTCGAGCGCCTGCACGCCGAGCACCGTACGGTCGCCCGCATCCAGGGCGAGTTGGCGTCGCTCCTGTCCGGCATCGGCGTCGCCGAGCCCCGGCGCTTCCGCACCGAGCTCGCACGGATGTCGGCGGAACTGAACGCACACCTCGACTACGAGGAGGAAGCACTCCTCCCGCTGCTGGCCGACGTACCGTGGCCACCGGCTCCCCCGGAGGGGACGGCCGAGAACAGCCGCCCCTGAGATCGCGCGAGGCGCGTCGGGCCGGTGCCCGCGTCCGGCCGGGGTCCCGGCCGGACGCGGGCACCGGTGGGTACTTGGCCCGGTGCGACGCTCGGCTCGCGCCGCCGGCCCGGGCCGCCGCTCCCGCCCGCACGGCCGGTCGTCAGTCCGGCGGCGGCCGGTCCTGCAGCCGGCCCAGGCGGGGCCCCAGAGCCGCGGCGCCCACGGCCGCCACCACGACGACGGACAGGGCCACTTGGAAGGTCGAGACCCCCAGCAGGCCGCCCACCAGCAGCGGCGCCGCCAGGAAGCCGATGCGTGAGACGAGCGACACCGTGGCGATCCCCGCGCCCGGGAGGACCCCCGGCACCCGGCCGACCATGCTGAAGGCCACCGGGAACATCGGGCTCGCGCCGAGGCCGGCCAGCGCGAAGCCGATGATCGTCGCGAGCGGCGAGGCGACGAGGAGGGCGATCCCGAAGGCGAGGGCGACGAGCAGCCCTCCGCCCGTGACCACCACCGAGGGGCCGAGGCGCTCGACCATCCGGTCACCGACGAGGCGGCCCGCCGTCATGGACACCGAGAAGGCGACGAAGGCGAGACCGGCCGTCCCCGGCCCCGCTCCGAGGTCGGAGAGATAGACCGCGCTCCAGGACTGCGGGACGTCCTCGATCTGGGCCGCGAACACGACGATCAGACCGAGCAGCAGGAGTGCGGGCGGCGGCCGGGTGATCCCGCGCCGGCGCTTCGTGCCCGTGTCGAGCGCGTCGGCTCTCTCCTCGTCGTCGATCAGGCGGTGTCGTACGACGAGAGCCACCGCGCCCAGGACGGCGCCGGTCGCCAGGAAGTGCGGCGCGGGCGGCACCCGCAGGGCCGCGGCCGCCGTGCCGGCGAGTCCGCCCGCCACCGCCCCGACGCTCCACGAGGCGTGGAAGCCGTTGAGCAGGGGCCGCCCGGACCGCTGCTCCACCAGGACGCCCTGGGCGTTCATCGCGACGTCCATCGCGGCGTCGGCGGCTCCCAGGACGACGAGCGCGAGGCACAGGGCCCACCAGGTGGGGGCCAGGGCGGGCAGGACCAGTCCGGCGCACAGCGCGGCGGTGGCGGCGAGCAGGACCCGTCGGCTTCCGACGCGGTCGACCAGGGTTCCGGCGGTGAGGGTGAAGAGCAGGCCGCCCGCTCCCAGCCCGGTGAGGGCCACACCCAGCAGCGTGGCGTCGATCGCCAACCCGCTCTGGACGGCGGGGATGCGAGGGGCCCAGTTCGCGAACAGGGCGCCGTTGGCGAAGAAGAGGGCGAGGACGGCGGTTCGGGGACGGGTGAGGTCCGCGCTGCTTTTCGTCGGCAGGTTCACCGGCCCTCCCCCGGCGGCCCGTGCGGTGTGCCGCGCCCATCGCCCGGTGGGGCCGCCCGGGCGCCCGGCGGTTCGCCGCCGATCACGGCGCGGGCCTGGGCGTGCAGGTCTGGTGATGCCGCCGCGACGACGGTGGAGGAGCGTGCGGTGACCGGGCCGCCCGCGAAGTCGGTCAGTGTCCCGCCGGCCTCGCGCAGGATGAGCGCGCCTGCCGCGTAGTCCCACCTCTCGCCGTCGACCTCGGCGAAGACGTCCGCGGACCCTTCCGCCACCTGGCAGAGCGCGCCTGCGCCGCAGCCGGTGATCCGGAGGTCCAGGACCGCCCCCCACAGCCCGTCGAGGATTCGGCGGGCCGTGTCCCGCCACGGCGGAGCGGAGGCCGAGCAGATGGCCAGGGACTCGGAGAGGTGCGGCGCGGGCCGCACGAGGAGGCGGTGTCCGTCGCGGTACGCGCCGCCGTCCCGGGTGGCGGCGTACAGGGTGCCGGTGGTCGGGGCGTGGAACACTCCGGTCAGCACCGTGTCGCGGTAGGCGTAGGCGATGCTGACGCCCCAGTCGCGCCGTCCCCGCAGGAAGTTGTGCGTACCGTCGAGGGGGTCGACGATCCAGGTGTGGTCGGACGCGGGTCCGCACGCTCCGGACTCCTCCGCGACGACGCGGTGTCCGGGCAGCGTCGTCAAAATGGTGCCGACGATGTACCGCTCCGCTTCGGTGTCCGCCGCGCTGCCGCGCTGGCCGGGGCTCTTGGTGACGGGGCGGGTGTCGCCGCGGGCGAAGAGGTCGAGCAGGCGGGCGCCGGCCGTCCGGGCCATGTCGGCGGCCAGGGCGAGTGACAGGTCTTCGCCGACGGGGCCGGGACCGGCGCCGGGTTGCCGCCGGGCGGCTCGCGGCCCGATCACGCCAGCCTCCCGGCGTCGAGGTCGCGGAAGAACTCCCGCAGTACGTCGCCGTCCTCGTACCCCAGCGTCAGTCCCCACAGGGACGGCCGGGAGTACAGCCGGACCGCCTGACCCTCCGTGAGCCCGATCCGGGCGACGTCCACGTCCCGGCGCAGCCAGAAGGTGTGCTCGAAGCCGTAGGTGCGCCGGCGCGAGAACAGGTGCCGCACGTCGCCCGGGTCGACGGACCACTGCATTTCCTCGCGGAGTTCGCGGACGACGCAGTCCAGCGGCTCCTCGCCGGGTTCCAGATGCCCGCCGGGGATGCACCAGGTGCCGGGGAAGGGGATGAGCGGATCGTCGTCGCGCAGGTGCAGGAGGACTTCCTCGGACGGGGTGAGGACGATGGCCTGTACGCCGACGGTGCCGTGGGACCACTGCTGTGTGCTCATCGGTCAGGCCCAGGCCTTCCGCAGCGCGTCGAGGACGTCGTCGACGTCGCGGTCGTTCATCAGGGGGAAGAGCGGGAGCGAGAGGATGCGCCCGGAGAGCGAGGTGGCGACGGGGAGGTCGCGGCACGCCTGATCGAGGGTCTCCCGGTAGAACGGCTGGAGGTGCGTGGCGCGGAAGTGGACGCCGGCGCCGATGCCTTCGGAGCGGAGGTGGGCCAGCAGGCGGTCCCGGTCGGATTCGGGTGTGCCTTCCGCCAGGGCGACGACGAACAGGTGCCGTGCGTGCCGGTCCTGCGGGCGCGCGGTCCGCAGTGGCGTGAGCCCGTCGATGCCGGCGAGGCCCTCGGTGTAGAGCGCGGAAAGGTGCTGGCGGCGGTCGATGTACCCGTCGAGTTTGGGCAGTTGGTGCAGTCCGAGAGCGGCCTGGACGTCTGTCATGTTGTATTTGAAGCCCGGCATGTGCAGGTGCCAGTGCGGTGAGCCGGTGGCGCTGTCGCGTTTCCACGCGTCGCTGGAGATGCCGTGGAGGGTCAGCATCCGTGCGGTGCGGGCGAGTGCGTCGTCGTCCAGTACGAGCATGCCTCCCTCGGCGGTCGTCATGTTCTTCGTCGGGTAGAAACTGAACGCCGTCGGGTTGCCGCGCGAGCCGATACGGCTCCCCCGGTACGTGGCGCCGATCGCGTGGGCGGCGTCCTCGACGACCGCCAGGCCGTGCCGGGCCGCGATGCTCTCCAACGCCTCCATGTCGCAGGCCTGTCCCGCCATGTGCACGGGCACGATCGCCTTGGTACGGGGTGTCACGGCCTTCTCGACGAGCGAGGCGTCGATGTTCAGGGTCCCGGGTTCGACGTCGACGAACACCGGGCGGGCGCCGAGGTGCCAAATGACGTTGGACGTGGAGGGCCAGGAGACCGGGGTGGTGATGACCTCGTCTCCCGTCGTCACGCCCACCGCGGCGAGTGCGACGTGCAGGGCTCCGGTGCAGCTGTTGGTGGCGATGGCGTGCCGGCTCCCGACGTACTCGGCCACCATCGACTCGAACCTCGCCGTCTTCGGACCGGTGGTGAGCCATCCCGACCGGAGGGTGTCCAGCACCTCTGCTTCCTCCTCGGGTCCGATGTCGGCCTTCGCGAGGGGCAGGAAGTCGCGACGTACGGGTTCCCCGCCGTGCAGGGCCGGTTTCCTCGCCTGCGTCAGGAGGGTCCGCACGGTGTTGGCGCTCTCGACCTCCTCGGGGGTGAGCCGGCCGGCGACGGCCGAGTCCCGGACCTCGCGGATGCCGTCCGCCGGTTTGCGACGCGGGGCTATGCCGGTGTCGCGGCCGATCGCCGAGGAGTCGGCGGCGTAGTCGCGCGCGTCCAGGCCCTTCGCGGTGGTGGCCAGGTCCGCTTCGGGTACGGCGGCCACCACTTCCTCGGCGACATCGCGAACCGAGGCGTTGATGCTGACGAGGTTGTAGACCGCCGACGCCTTCGGCAGGCGCTCGGCGTCGGTCACCAGCCGCACGTACGCGTCGGCCGCGTCCGCCACGTGCAGGAGCGGCCGGCGCTGCTGCCCGTCCCCGTCGACGCCGACCTCCTTGTGCAGCACGGCGGACGCGGTCATGGCGTTGACCATCAGGTCGTACCGCATGCGCGGAGACGTGCCGAAGAGGGTGCCCATGCGTAACGACACGGTGGTGAACCCGGGGCCCGACTCGGCGGCCACGGCCCGTTCGGCGGCCACCTTCGAGCGGGCGTACGCGGTGAGGGGGCGCACCTCGGCGTCCTCCCGCAGCGAGCGTTCCTCGCCCGCGCCGTACACGCTGCAGGACGACGCGAAGAGGAACGCCCTCGCCCCCGCCTCCTTGGCGATCCGGGCGAAGTGGACCGTGGCGTCGACGTTGATGGACTCGGTCCACGACTCGTCGATGTCACCGGCCGGGTCGTTGCTCAGCGCGGCGAGGCAGATCGCCGTGTCGATGCCGTGGACCACTTCGGGCGACAGGCCCCGGACGTCCTCGACGACCACCCGTAACCGAGGATGGTCCTCGCTGCCCTCCAAGGTCTTCCTGCCGAAGTAGAACGTGTCCACGGCGGTGACGTGGTGCCCCGCCGCGAGCAGTTTCGGTACGAGTACGGAACCGAGGTAGCCGCCGGCACCGGTCACCACGACGCGTCGGCGGAGAGGGTGTGCTGTCGTCCTGTCTGGGGCCGAGCCCCATGATGCGGCCACGGAGTGCTCCTGACGGTTGGGTTGCCGGTACCTTCGCGGGGGTCATCGGCGGCCCCGCCCCCGGGGGTGGGTTACGGGCCGGTTCTGAGGGGAATGCCGCCCCGGGCCGCCGAATCGGCGATGAGTTGGCACAGGTGCAGGTCGAGGATCGCGTCCTCGGGAGGGTTCGCCACGCTCTCGTGGCCCCTGACGGCGCCCACGAAGGCCCGGGCCTGCGCGTGGAAGGCGGTGTTGTGGTCGAAGGTGTGGGCGCGGGGGCCGCCCCGCCGGGGGTAGTGCAGCAGATGGCCCGGGTCGTCGTCGCCCGGCATCATGTCGAGGGCTCCGGCCGAGCCGAGGATCCGTACGCTCCAGGCCGACAGGGCGGTGGGTTTGACGTAACCGGCCGTGGCGGTGCAGAGCACGTCACCGGCGAAGGTGAGGGTGGCGACGCAGGTCTCGTGTGCCACGGCCCCCGGATGGGTCCGCACCTTGCGGTTGGTCACCGCGGCCACCGTCGACGGCATGCCGAACAGCCACCGCAGGGGGTTGAGGAAGGCGTAGCTCAGGTGGGTGGCGATCATTCCGCCGCTGGCGGCCTCGTCGTAGTACCAGGAAGCGGGATCCTGATCGACGAGAGCGGTGCTCTGGACGCAGAGCACTTCTCCTACGGCGCCCTCCCCCACCAGCTCGGCAGCCCGGTGCCACACCTCCTTGTACCGGGCCTCATACCCGGCCTCCACGACCAGTCGCCGGGCGGCGGCGAGGCGTCGTACCTCCCGGGCGGCGGGGAGGTCGGCGGCGAGGCAGCCACCCACCAGTACGTGCAGTCCGCTCTCCAGGGCCCAGCGCACCACTTCGTCCTGGACCCGGTGGGGCGCTTCCACGAGTACGGCGTCGGGTGCGGTCGTAGCCAGCTCCTGGTAGCGGTCCGTGCTGAATCCGGCGTCCCATCGGGCGGCGAACGCCCTCGCGCGCTCCGGGCGGCGCGAGGCGGCGCCGCAGATCTCGACCCCCTCGACGTCGGCGAGGGCCCGCGTACGGACGGCGGCCATCCGGCCCGCGCCCACGACTGCCACCCGCATGCTCACCCTCCCGCCGGCGGCGCGGCGCACCACCGTGCTGGGGGCCGCGCGCGTACCGCCGGGGCGGGGGTCCGCCGCGCCGTCACGTCGACGGCCCGTCACCGGCCAGTCGGCGGTAGAGAGCGCGGGATCTTTCGTAGTTGCGGCTCTGGTCGAAGTCCCGCACGACCGCGGCGCGCGCGGAAGTGGAGATCCTGGCCGCCGTCCCGGGTTCGGTGAGAAGCCTGATGACGCACTTCGCGGCAGCGGCGGCGTCACCCGGGGGCGCCAGCAGACCTGTGTCCTCGTCGCGGACGATCTCACCCAGACCACCGGTGTCCGCGGCCACGAGAGGCGCTCCGCACGCCATCGCCTCGACGGCGACGAGCCCGAAGGGTTCGAGGCGCGAGGGCATGACGACCACCGAGGCCCTCCGGTAGAGGGCGCGTACGGTGTCCAGGCCGGAGAACGGGTGCCAGGTCACCCGGTCCCGCAGGTCCAGCTCGCGCAACCGCCGGCGAACCGGCGCTTCGAGCTCTCCCACACCCATGATCTCGAAACGTGCCTCGGGCCGGCCCTCGCGTACGGCGGCGAAGATCTCGGGCAGCAGATCGAAACCCTTCTGCTCGTAGAAGCGGCCGATGTACGCGACGGTCCCGGGCTCGCGCGTCGAACGGTCCGGCGGCGGACGGAAGAAGCCGACATCGGTGCCGTGGTGGATCACGTGCGTCTTGCCGGCGGTGAAGGGGAAGCGGGTGGCCAGTTCCCCTGCCACCGAGGCGCTCACCGCCACCACCGCGTCGGCGTGCGCCAGGGCGGAGAACTCCATTTCCCGCGAGAACGCGCACGGGACGTCGTCGAACTCCCCGATGTCCCAGGTCAGAGGCAGATGGCAGGTGTACACCAGAGGGACGCCGTTCTTCCACAGCTCCTGCGAGACGACGATCCCGGGCCAGTCGTGGCACACGACGACGTCGTAGCGGCGTCCACCCGAGCGGCGCGCCAGTTCCCCGGGGGCGTACGTCAGCGGCTGTTCGCCGTCGAACGCCGGCAGGTGTACGGACTTCGTCGAGAGGGGGGACGGGCCGAGGTAGAAGAGGTCGACGTCGTCGCCCCGGCTCCGCTGATGGGTGATCAGGGCCTCCATGTACGTCCCGAGGCCGCCGGTGGTCTCGGGCGGGTATTCGTTGGAGAAGTGCGCGACGAGCATGTGTACCTACCCCGCGGTGGTCACGGTGTCCGGTGCCTACGGACCCTCCGGAGGCGGGCCGCCGCACCAGGCAAACACCCGTTCGTCCGCAGCGTCAACGCCGCCCCGGTGGGCCGTGGCCGGAACGCGGTGGGTCGGTGCGCGAGGCGGGCGAGCGGGCGGGGGGCGAGGGGGGAAGGAGCGGCCTCGGCCGGTGCCCCGCCCGTCGCCGCCAGCAGGAAGTCCGTGTGCGGGCCGGTCTCTTCCGCGAGGAGACGGCGTGCGGGAGGGGCTGGTCCGACGGACGGGGCCGGCTGGCGGGATCCCGCCCGTACGAGCACCCGGCTCTCCCGGCGGTCGCACGTCGGGGACCGGTGCGGGCAGGTCAGTCTCCGGGCGGGAGCGCGGTGGGCTCTTCCTCGACGGGCGGGAGCGCGGGGGGCTCTTCCTCGACGGGCGGCAGCGCGGGGGGCTCTTCCTCGACGGGCGGCAGCCCCTCGTGCACCCGGGCCAGTTGCCGACGTACCGAACTGATGGCGCCCGACCAGGCTTCCGCCACGCCGTCCACCGCCTGGTCACGGCCGGTCGGCACGGTCGTCGCTTCTTCGCTGCCGACCGGCTCATGGTCCTCGTTCATGAGCGTCGTCTGCCCAGCCTGCCGACCGGCACTCACAGCGACGAAACTTATTTGAGTACCCACCTCGACCTTCACCAGTCATCCCAATTTCGGTGAACCTGATGTAGTCGTACGGTGTGCTCGGAGCAGCACCGCCCGGCCCCGGGAATGGCGGAACAAGCCATGGTGTTACGACGTCCATGACCTTCTCCGTCGACGTGACAGTGCGTGGCTACGAGCTCGACACCCAGGGACACGTGAACCAGGCCGTCTATCTGCAGTACGCCGAGCACGCGCGATGGGAACTGCTACGGGCGGCGGGGCTGCCGCAGGAGAAGCTCCTGGCCGACGGCGTGGGGCCCGTACAGCTGGAAGTCACGGTGAAGTACGCGCGTGAGCTGCGCGGCGGCGAGCGGGTGCGGGTGACCTGCCAGTTCGTCTACGGCACGGGAAAGACCTTCGGGATCGTGCAGCAGATCATCAAGGAGGACGGAACGGTCGCCGCGGAGATCTCCGGCGTGGGCGGCATGCTCGACCTGTCCGCGCGGAAACTGATCGCCGATCCCGGAGGCCGTCTCGGCGCGCTGGCCGACAACCCGGACCTGCTGAGCGGCTGAACGCGAGCGGGTGGGTGGCGACCGCGCTCCTGGACCGCGTCGCGGCCGCCGGTTCGCCGTCGCCTGTGCGTCGCCGCCGGTTCGTACAGACCTTTCCGGGCCAAGTCTCCTCGCGGAGGTGATTCCGGGCCTGAGGGGGTACTCGCCTGTGCAGCCACTGGTGGACGAGATTCCGGGAGCATGCCAAATGAGCGTCAAGGCGAAAGGGTGGGCCCACACCTTTCCGGCGGGCCAAGGGGTGCGGGCGGGGCGGGAGTGGACGCGCCGTCAGCTGAGTTCCCTCCCGTGGGCCGCCGAGGCGCCCGAGACGGTGGACGAGATCGTCCTCGCGGTGTCCGAGCTGCTCACCAACGCGCACGTGCACGCCCACAGTGACGCCCAACTCGTGCTGACGTGGGACAACAGCTGTCTTCATGTGAGCGTCCATGACGAGGCCGCCACCATGCCCGCGCCCAGGACCCCGGACGCGGGCGCCGTGTCGGGCCGGGGTGTCAGCATCGTGCAGTCGCTCGCCGACAGCTGGCAGACCCACGCGCAGCAGCACGGGAAGACCGTCACCGCCTGTTTCAAGCCCCACCTGCCCGAACGGACAGCGCACCCCTGACGACCGGTGGGGGCGCGCTGTCCGTCACGCGGCGTGGGGTCAGTTGGCGAAGCGGTCGCCGAAGTACGACAGACCGGCGGGACCACCCAGGGACGTCGAGCCGAAGCTGGTGGAACCGGTGGCGGTGATCCCGCTCGTACCGGCCTTGAAGAGCCAGACCGCGCCCGCGCCGTCGTTCTCGGCGAAGGCGCCCGCGACCAGTTCGGCGCGGCCGTCGCCGGTGCTGTCCGTGAGGTGCCCGGAGCCGCCGAACTGGTCGTGCGACTCGGCGGCTCCGGGCACCCCGGCCGTGTCCTGGGAGAAGGTTCCGACCGGTGCACAGAGGACCGCTGGAGGTGCGCGAAAGTTGTACGGGTCGCGGAAAAGCCGGGGCACCACTTCTTACCGCCGCAGAAGCGGGACACCGGCCCCCTGGGGGAGGCCGGTGTCGTGGTGCGGTCGGTGTACTGGTGCAGTCGGCGTGTGGTCGGGTCGGTCGGATCCGGTCGGTGCGGCGCGAGCGCGCTAGGGCGCGTTCCGCACCGAGCCGGTGACCACTGGGCCCGGCCGAAGCTCCCAGGCCTGGTCGTAGACCATCATCTGCGCCTTCAGCGCTTCCTTGGGCTCCCTCACGCGGTCCGTGACGGTGGACACGGTCACCTCCGTGCTCAGCTCGCCCGCGGGAATGGTGACCGGCAGGTACGGCCCTTCCACGGCCTTGGACAGGGGCCGGGCCGGGGTCGGCGACGCGCCGAGGGACTCCTCCAGCCAGCTCCTGCCGACGTCCAGGGTGGACAGCTCCTTGCCGTGGTCGACGGGCCGGAACGTGAACTCGCCCATGACGTCCGCGTCGGCGGCCTTCGCCAGCGACACCCGCCAGGTCAGGTTCCGGCCCTCGGTGACTTCACCCGCGACCGGCTTGACCCGGACCGTGGGCACCGGGTCGTCGTTCCGTGCGGTCACGCCGCCGCTGTGGGAGCCGACCGCCGCGCCGCGCACCGCCTTGACGTACACGTGATGTGCGACGTCGTTGCCGTACCGGGTGTTGCCGGGCACCAGCACCGGTACGTTGATGGCGTTGCTGCCCGGGCTCACCGTCACCGTCCGGTGCGTGACCTCGTCCGTACCCGCCCTGGCGACGAACACCCGGACCTGGCCGCTGCCCTGGCCGGATATCCGTACCGGAACGCGGTAGGTCCGTACGCCGGAGTTCCCTTCCTTGACCGACAGCCGGCCGATGTCGACGCGCGGCAGTTCGGCCGGGCGCACGTCCGGTGTGCCGGGGCTCCAGCCCCACGCGTCCATCAGCCAGGCCCGGCCGGACCGGTTGCGCGGGGTCAGTTCCAGGGCCTTCACCTGCTTCAGGTCGAGTCCGGACCGGACGGCGGCGGACAGGGGTACGCGTATCTCGCGCCCCCAGTGGGAAGCCGTACGCTCGCTGCCCGGCAGTCCGTCGACGCGTGCCCGGCCGAGCGTGGCCCGCCGACCTGAGGCGTCGACGAGGGTGATGTCCAGCTGGGTGCCGGTGGTGTTGGGCGGGACGATCACCCGCAGCGCCAGCGCTTCGGCGCCCTCCAGGGAGACCGGGTCCGCGGGGCGCACCGAGACGGCGGATCCCGGGCTCGACCAGCGCATGGCGACCGCGTCGCGGCCCGGTTCCGGCGATGTCTCCCAGGAGGCGAAGTGCGGTGACCGGCCGCCCGCGCCGTTGGGCGGCAGGCAGGAGCGGGCCGGATCGGGATCGACCTGCCCGCAGAGCCGGCCTCCGGAGACGACCGCCGAGGGTCCCGGCAGGAAGGCCGTCGTACGGTTCGCGCCGACGGCGTGGGTGAGGACGCGGGCGGGGTCCGCCGAGGGCGCGCGGCGCTCGCTCCCGTCCAGCAGGGGGCGCACCCGGTCGTCGGCCTCGACGAACAGCCGGGCGGCCGCGGCGATGTACGTGGCGCCCGCGGTCTGCTGCCGGGTGGCGGTCAGGCGGGTCGCCGTGCCGGGGGAACAGACCGGGTCGGGTGTCTCCCCGGACCAGAAGTCGTCGTCGGCGGGTGCCTTGGCCTGCCCCGGGGTCCATTCGCTGTTGAAGAAGTTGTGGTTGGCGCCCACCATGTACACGGCGCTGTGCAGTGCCGCGCCGCGGCTGACGCCGCGCGTTCCGTCGACGTAGATCTCGCCCTGGAGGTCGGAGACGTCGCCGTCGCAGCCGGGCAGGATCGTCATGGACGGCACCTCGGGGGCGGGGTTCTGCCCGAAGACGGTGGGCCCTATCAGGACGGTGCCGCGGATGTTCCACCGCGCTTCGCCCTGGTGTCCGTCCTGGTCGGCGGGCGGCCGGTAGAGGCTGTCGAGCGCGGCCCGGTTGACGCCCTCTCCGCCCCGCGAGTGGCCGACCAGCAGCACGCGGGACAGGTCCGCCGGGGAGGCCGCCCGCACGGCGGCCGGTGCGGCGGCCGGGTCGGCGGCCCAGTCCGCCCAACGGGCCAGGTGCTGCCGCACCAGGGACGAGCGGGCCTGCGCGCCGCCGTCCTCCGCGAGGTGGTCCTGACCGTTGATGCCGTTGGCCGCGATGGACAACGTCACGTAGCCCTGCGAGGCGAGGAGTTTCTGCGCCCGCAGATAGCCCTGGTGGCTCGGCACCGGGCGGGTGCCGGCCTTGCAGGGCCAGTCGCCGCCCTGGTCGTCGCTGCCGGCCTTGAAGCACGTGTAGTGGCGGCCGTGCAGGAACAGCGCCACCGGCCGCTTCCCCGGGGCGTCGGCCGGTCCCACCACCGCGGCGCGCATCTCCACCGGGGCGGGGAAGCCGGGCAACCGCACCGGGTTCAGGGCGTATTCGCCGCTCACGGTCCGGTAGGGGCCCGGCACTCCCGGGTCGACCTCGTTGGCGGGGAGGGGCGCGGCTGCCCGCCGCGCCGGGGGCGGGGAGACGGTCCCACGGGCCGGGTCGGGGCCGGCCGCGTCCAGGCGGCGTCCGCCGGCCATCACGCGTAGCTCCTTCGCCGGGCCGATCCGTGCGCCGGCGGAGTCCAGCCGGAACGAGCGCCCGTCCTTCGCGGCGACCGGCCGGCCGAGCAGCCGGTCGCCCGCGTAGAACTCGACCCGGGCGTCGCCCATGGGCACGTGTCCGCGCGACGTCCAGACGAGTTGTCTTCCGGCACCCGTGCCGGTGAGTTCCCAGTTCGGCGGGAGCTCTCCGCCGGTCCTTCCCGGTGGCGCGTCCGACAGGGAAGCGGCGGACGGCAGCGCGTGCGCCGTCCCCGGTGCCGCCGCCGCCAGCGCGAGCAGCGCCGTGGCAGCGGTCACCACGCGTGTGACACGTATCAAGGTGGCCTTCCTCAGCATCGGTCTCGTCGGGACGCCCCGGGAATCCCCGGTGCCTCCCTCGCCCCGGGAGGACGACAACTGACGGCCGTGGGTTGCCTCGTGGGACGCACGGGATGGCGGGCGGACCGGGCGTCGCTCCCCGGGAAGACCGTTCCGGGGGCCGCCGGTCCCTCACTGCCGTGCGGCGGCCACGGGACGGAGGGTCAGGAACAGCACGTCCTCGGCACCACAAGCGCGTTGTCGACGTACAGGCGCGACGCTCCGTCGAGCGGACACCGCAGGCCGACCGACAGACGGCGGACCCGGCCGTCGTCGGCGAGCGTGTACGTGACGCCGACCTGGAACAGGTCGTGTCCGGCGGGGCACCTCACCATGTCCGCCGCTGTGAGCGAGTCCCCTTCCGCGTGCGGGAGCGGAGCGCCGGACGGCACGAGCTGCCACATCGGGGCGCCGGGGACCACGTCGCCGTCCGCGATGCCGAGTGGCAGGCAGCAGCCCTCGCAGAAGCATTCACCGGCGGCCACTTCGTACTGGTGCCAGTCGCAGTGCCGGCACACGACCGGGGCGGTCACCACCCGCTCGCCAGGCTGCTCCGCGCCGCCCGCCCGGCGCAGCAGCGACACGAGGCCGCCGTCCGATGTCACCGCTTCGCCCGCCGGTCCTGTGCTCCACATGTCCGCGCCTGCCACGGCGGAATCCTCGCACGGCCCGGGCGTCCGCCGGCTCCAGGGAGCCGGGCCGCTCACGCCCCGCTGACCAGGCGGTCCACCGCCGCGGTCCCCGAGGTGTAGCCCTGCGGCCGCACCGGCCCGAGGTCCCGCGCGGACGTCGTCTCCTGGTAGCCCCGGGTGAGCATCGCCGTGGGGGCATGCCGAGGTCGCTCCGCGGTGAGTGCGGGAGGCGCCGCCGGTACGGGCTCCGGTGCGAACTGCCGCGGCGCCTGCGTCCACGACGCCGCCTCCGGCGCCGCCTCGTACAACACCTGCTCCAGCGCCCCGATCAGGCGGTTCACATCCTGCTGGGGGCGCACCACGAGGCGCAGGAAGCGGCTGGAGCTGCCGACCTTGTTGGCGCAGTCGCGCACCAGCACGCCGTGCTCGGACAGCAGCCGGTCGCGCAGCACGATCCCGTCCGCGCCCTGCGGCAGCCGTACGTACACGAAATTGCCCTGCGACGGATACACGGTGAGGCCCGGCAGCCGGGACAGGCGCCAGGTCATCTCCTCCCGGTCGCGGCGCGAGCGCGCGATGCTGTCCGCGTACTCCTCGCGGTGTGCCTTGAGCATGAACACCACGGTTTCGGCGAAGGAGTTGAGGTTCCACTTCGGCAGGGCGGCGCGTACTCTCCCCGCGAGTCCGGGATTCGCCACCAGGTAGCCGAAGCGGACGCCGTGCAGCCCGAAGTTCTTGCCGAGGCTGCGCAGCACGATGACGTTCGTCCGCAGGACCGCCTCGGCCGCGACGCTCGGTTCCGGTTCCGCGTCGGCGAACTCCAGGAAGGACTCGTCGACGACCACCAGGTCGAGGTCCTGCAGGGCGTCGAGGAGCGCCAGGACCCGCTGCTTGGGCAGGAAGCCGCCGTCGGGGTTGTTCGGGTTGCAGATGACGGCCGCGCGGGAGCCTCTGGAGCGGATGAACCGTACGAACGCTTCCGGATCCAGCCCGAAGCCGTGGGCCTCGGGCAGCAGGAGCATGTCCACGCGCTTCCCGGTCTCCATCGGCTGGTCGGTCCACCGCCCGAAGGTGGGAACGGGCACGGCCAGGGACTCGTGGACGAGCAAGTGGTCGATCCAGGTGATGAGTTCGGTGGAGCCGTTCCCCATGGCGACGGTCTGCGGGTTGAGCCCGAGCACCTGGCACAGCTCGGCGGTGATGGTGTCGGCGCCGCTCGGGTAGTACGTCAGGATGTCGCGCAGCCGGCTGCCCAGCTCGTCGAACATGGCGGGGGTGGGGAAGTAGGGGTTGCAGGGGATGCAGAAGTCGGTGATCCCGCCGGCCGCGCCGGCCCCCGCCCGGTCGAGGGTGAAGTACGAGGGGCTGTGCGCGGTGGACGCGTTGAAGAGCTGCGTGACGTTGCTGCCGGCCATGAGTGCCTCCCCTGCCTGCGAGGGCCCGTATCCGTACTGATCGGGCCGCCCCGGTATACGGACGGCGGTGAGGTGGCGTTCATCGCGTGGGGCGCGTGGGTGGTGTGCGGTGGGTGCGGCGTACCGGATGAGCGGAGCGCGTGCAGGTGGGTGAACGTGCCCGGTCGGCGGGCCGTATGGAAGGGGGACCGCTCCCTGCGGCCCGACGTTGTGACGTCGTGTCGGAACTGCTGTGAGGTACGGATGAGGCACGCGCGACGCAGACTGCAGAGGCTGGCGCAGGTGGCCGCCACGGGCGGCATACTCTGCGGCGGCCTGATGATCACGACCGCGACGGCCGGCGAGCCGTCCGCCCCGGCCGGCCGCGAAGCGGGCGGGGGCAGCGCCACCGCCCGGCCCGACGAACTGGGCGCGAGCCTGGTGGCGCGGCTCGGCGCCGCCCGTACGGCGGGCACCTGGATCGGTTCCGACGGGCTTCCGGTCGTCGCGGTGACCGACGCGCAAGCGGCGGCGGAGGTCGGGCGGGCCGGAGCCCGCGCCAAGGTCGTCCGCCACAGCATGCGGCAACTACGCTCGGCCACGGACGCGCTGCGCTCCGCGCCCCGGGTGCCCGGCACCGCGTGGGTGATGGACTACGCGTCCAACAAGGTCGTGGTGCACGCCGACAGCACCGTCTCGTCCGACGACTGGTCGCGCATGTCCGGGCTCGCCGAAGAGATCGGCGGGTTCGTGGAGATGCAGCGTACGAAGGGGTCCTTCACCACCAGAGTGAGCGGCGGCGCCCCGGTCTTCGCCGGCAACGGACGCTGCTCGGCGGGCTTCGACGTCACCGACGGCCGGAGGAACTTCATCCTGACGGCGGGGCACTGCGGTCCCGTCGGCACCACCTGGTTCCAGGATCCGCAGGCCGCGGGGCGGGTCGGCACGACGACCGCGAGCAACTTTCCCGGCAGTGACTTCTCCCTGGTCGAGTACGAGGACGGCGCCGCGTCCAGGGGTGGCAGCGTGGTGGGGATCGGCGGTGGCCGCGAGATACGCATCACCGGTGCCGCCGATCCGTTCGTCGGCCAGCAGGTCTTCCGCAGCGGCAGTACGACGGGCGTGCACGCGGGCCGGGTGACCGCGCTGAACGCGACGGTGAACTTCCCCGAGGGCACGGTGACCGGGCTGATCGAGACGACGGTCTGCGCCGAGCCCGGCGACAGCGGCGGCCCGCTGTTCGCGCGGGGAGTGGCGCTCGGCGTGACGTCGGGCGGCAACGGTGACTGCACCACCGGGGGCCTCACGTACTTCCAGCCGGTGACCACGGCTACGGCGGCGCTCGGAGTGCGTGTCATCGGCGCCACCACGGCGGCCGAGGACGGCCCGGGCGTCGCCGTGCCGCCGCCGGGCGCCGGCGGGACCACCGTGCCGGAGGCGGCGGGAGGTGTACGGCTGCCTGCCTGGATCGGCGTCCCGCGCGGCTACGTTCCGGGGTTGCTCGTCGCGGCCGTGAGCCTCGTGGGCCTGGTGGCGACCCGGTGGATCCGGTCGGCTCACGACCGCAGGAGCTACCGTCGGCAGTACTCCCAAGTCTGGGGCTGACCTTCGGCGGGGGCGGGTGGGCGGCGGTCCGCCGGTCCCCCGTCACCAGCGACACAGGGCTACTGGCAGGCCGTTCCCGCCAGTACCCCTGTGTCGCTGTACCGCCCGCCCGCGCCGGGCCGCCTTCTCAGCCGAGCGCTGTCGCGGCCCCTCTGAGCAGCAGTCCGCATCCCAGCACGAACACCACGGCAGCCGTGCCGAGCGGGGCGGCGCGCTGAACCCGTGCGAGCAACCGGCCTCGCGGCCGCCGCGTCAGCCTGCGCGTCGTCGTCTCCCTCAGCCGGACAGCCAGGAACCCGGCGCCCGTCAGGGTGAGGGCCAGACCGGCTCCGTACGCCAGGACGAGCAGGAACCCGAACCAGGCCTGGCCGAGGGCGGCCGCGCCGACCAGGACGACGACGGCCGAGGGGCTCGGGACCAGCCCGCCCGCGAAGCCGAGGAGCACGACTCCGCGCAGGCCGGGGGCGGGAGGGGGGTGGGAGTGCGTGTGGGGATGGCGCGGGTGGCTGTCTCCGGGGGGCGCCTCGTGACCGGCGTGTGCACTCCCCCGGTCGTGCGCGTGACGGGGCTTCGCCGGCGGCTGAAGGTCGGCGGCGTGGCCGGTCGCACCGTGCGCGGACGCGGAGGAAGCCACTGACGTGAGCGCCCGTTCCTCGACGTGGACCGTGTCGGCGTCGGCGGTGTGGCTGTGCGCCGGGCTGTGGGCGTGCCCGTGCGCATGACCGTCGCTGTGCCCACGCGCATGGTCGTGCCCGTGCGCATGACCATGACCGTGGCTGTGGCCGTGCGCATGGTCATGGCTGTGGCTGTGGCCGTGCGGGCTGTGGCGGCGGCGCCACGCCCTGCGCAGCAGCAGTGCGCCCGCCACCGCGACCAGGGCGCCGCTCGCGATGCCCAGCCACGAGACGACGGTGGGCGCCGCGGCCGACCCCGCCGTGATCAGGGCGCCCAGCGCGAAGACGCCCAGGGTGTGGGTCATCGTCACCGACAGCCCCAGGCCGACCATGTCGCGCACCGAGCTGCGGCCGCCCGCCGCGGCCGCCGCCGCCATCATCGTCTTGCCGTGCCCCGGTGCCAGCGCGTGCATGGCCCCCAGGAACAGCGACATGCCGAGTGCGAGTGCCGCGAAGCCCGCGGTCAGTTCGTGCCGGGCCACGAGGCCGGTCAGCGCCTGCGCCCAGCGGTCCGCCCCACGCGGCAGCACGCCCGCTGCCGGGGAAGGGCCGCCGTCGTTTCCGCCCGGCACCAGCGCCGGTCCCCCTGCTCGTACCGTGAGGGCGGCCGACCGCACTTCGGGCGGCGTGGAGAGCACGTCGCCGGGGTACGCGGTCAGCCGGCGCGAGAGGGACTTCCCCGGCACGTCCGACGCGGAAAGCGTCATGCGGTCGCCCCGGGCGGTGATCTCCCGCCACCCCGCCGTCGTCGTGACACCTCCCGGGCGGTACGCCAGGCGTACGCTCTCCGCACGCGGCAGCGGGGCCGTCAGCGCGCACGTCACGCGCAGCGTCTCCAACCCGGCTTGCCCCGGCCGCACTTGAGCCTTCGCGCTGTCCGCAGAAAGGGGTACGGTTTCGCCGCCCGCCGAGCCGCCACCCGCGACCGCGAGCGTCAGCCGGGCGTCCCGTGCCGCCGCGCCGCACCGCGTCCCGGCCCACGCGGACAGTTCGGCCGGCCCGAGTGTGTCGTCTCCGTCGGCGTCGATGCGGCGGCGTTCCCGGGCGGCCGGGATCTCCGCCAGATCCTCGACGTGGTCCACCGCGAGCTTGCCCGGGGTCACGACGAGGCCGTCGTACTGACTGACGGTGAAGTTCCCCAGCGGGTGTGCCTGAGCCGCCCCGGCGGGCAGGACGGCGAGTGCCGCGCCCGCCGCCAGCGTGGCGAGGGCGCAGGCGGCGGTGCGGCGCTTCACGACGTCCCCCCGATCCGGTTCAGCACGGATCTCGCCTCGCGTGCCCCCGTGGGTGAGAAGCCGGCGTTCAGGTCGAGCGCGGCGCGCAAGTGCCGCCGGGCGGCCCTGGCGTCTCCGAGGGCGTGCTCGATCATGCCCCGGTGAAAGAGGAACGAAGCATTCCGGTATCCGGGTTCCGGGGCCGTCGCCTTCTTGGCGTACTTCAGCGCCTGCCGGTCCTCGCCGTTCGCGTGCAGGGCCCAGGCCAGCGCGTCCGCCGTGTGGACGCTCTCCCGGCGCGACCATTCGGCGCGCGCCGCCTTCAGCGCCCCGGCGGCGTCGCCGTGGTCCGCCTCCACGAGCGCGGACTCCAAGTCGGTGGCGACGCCGTGGGCGCGGGCGAGCCGGGTCCAGGTTCGGACGAGTCCGTACTGTTCCTCGGCGCGCTCGCGCCGCCCGGCCGCCTCGTGCAGTTCGCCGAGGGCGGCCAGTTGCCCGGGCAGCGGGTATCGACGTACGACCTCTTCGAGATCACCGAGGGCCCGCTTCGTATCGCCCTCGGCGGCGTACGCGCGTCCCCGCCCCTCCCGCGCCGGTACGTACCCCGGGTCGGCGCGCAGCGCCGTCGCGTAGTGGGACCGTGCTCGCCCGTACTGGCCCTGGGACCAGGCCAGGTGCCCGAGCGACGTGGCCACGTACGCCACATCGGGCGGAGCGGACGCGGACTCCAGCGCGCGCAGCAGCACCCGGCGCGCGCCCTTCGCGTCGCCGCGCAGCTCCCGTACGTACGCGTACCGGGTGAAGGCCGGGATGCCCGGCCGGCGCCGGTCGGCGAGCTCGACCGCCCGCCACGCCTCGTCGTACCGGCCGAGCTCCACCAGGGCGTCGACCCGGCTGCACAACGCCCTTTCGCTGTACGGGTTGACGCGCAGCGCCCGGTCCGCCTGGCTCAGCGCGGCGGCGAAGTCGTGCCGGGCGGCGGCGAGCGCCGCCCGGCCGGAGAGGGCGGCGTCGTTCTCGGCGGCCGGGCGCAGTCGCAGCGACCGGCCGAACGCCTTCTCCGCCCGTGGGTAGAGCGTCGGGTCGCCGCTGGTGCGGGCCTGTTCGACGTACGCCGCGCCCAGGCCGGCCCAGCCGGTGGCGTCCTTGGGCTGCTCGCGCAGGTGCCGGTGGAGGGCGTCGATCCCGCGCCCGAGGTCACCGGCCGCCAGCCGTTCGGCGGACATGTCCGCCGCGAGGACCGGCGCGTCCCGGCCGGTCCGGTCCGGGCCGCCGTCGGCTCCGATCGCCACCGAGGTGGCGGTGAGGCCCACGGCCATCGCCAGGAGCGCCGCGATCCGCCACCGCCGTGGCCCACGCGGCCCGTCGGCCGGTCGCTCCCGCCCTCGCTCGTGCCGTCGCGGCACGAACCGCAGGTTCCCTACGGGCATCTGTCTCGCCTTCCTCGGCCTTCAGGGGGTGTTCTCCGCGGGGCGGCCCCGGACGGTTCCGCTGCCGCCCCGCGGACGGGGTTCAGCCGAGCCAGGACCGGCGTGCGGGCCGGCGCCGGGAGCGCGCGTACGACATGCCGAAGCCGACGAGCAGCACCCCCACGGCACCCGCCAGGGCCGAGGCGAGCATCACCGTGTTCTCGCCCCACGACGACGTGAGGGCGGCCGCACCGCCGGTCAGCCCGGTGGCGTCGGTCTTGGTACCGACGTCGGCGCCCTTGCGGGTGTCGGAGCCGGCGGTGGGCAGGGCGACGTACGGGAAGGTGTCGCCGAACTTCTTGTCGTTGGCGTCGACCGCGTCGCCCAGGTCGTTCTTGGCACCGACGAGTTCGCCCTCGACGGTCTGCAGCGCGATGTCCAGCACGTCGTCCGTGAGCCGGCGCCCGTTCGGGAAGCCCGCGTTGTCGCCGTCCAGTACGCCGAGCCGCTTGGGCTCCGCCACCGGCTTGACGGAGGTGTTGAGGCGCAGCATCTCCGACGGGGTGACGTTGGGCGGCTGGTTGAGGTCCTTGACTCCGGTCAGGAACACCGAGACGAGGTCGTCGCGGGGCTCCTGGGGAGCCTTGATCTTGTGGATGGCCTCGACGAGCTTCGGCAGCTCCGGTTCGGTCACGTTCTTGAGGAAGTCGCCGTCGTTCTCCGGCGAGGAGGCGTTGAACTTGTCCTTGTCCTTGACCGGGTTGACGACCTCGTTGACCAGCGGCATGCCGAGCCGCGACACGCGCGTCCAGTGGCCGGAGGCGCTCCTGCGTTCGGTCGTCGCGTAGATGCCGACGACCGGCTGCTCCTCGGACTCGCGGATGTACGAGGTCGGCACCTGGAGGGCGATGGTGTTGACGTTGTAGCCCTTGAGCGTGTCGTTGCCGACCTCCGACAGGTCACCGCCGTACAGCAGGTCGAAGACCCGCAGGTCGAGGAAGAACGGGTCGTCGGCCTGGCCCGCGAAGGCCTTCAGGCCGCCGGGCACCTTGCGGACCGCCTCGTCGCGCAGCTTCTGGTAGTCGGGCATCGACGCCTTGCCGACGTTCGAGGGGGCGACGGGGAGGTTCTTCGCGACCTTGTGGCGCGAGACCGTCTTGCCGCCCTCCTTGCGGAGCAGCTCGATGTCGTACGTCTGCGTGAAGTTGAGGTCCGGATCGTCCAGGCTCTCCACGGCGCCCGTGTTGTAGAGGAAGGTGTTCTCGTTCTTCCGATGGTCCTTGAACGTGAACCGGTACAGCAGTTCGTCCTGCGCGTCACCGTCGCTGTCGATGTGCAGGTCGTAGCGCGCGTCGGTGGCGAAGGGGTAGAAGTTCGGTCCGCCCGCCGGTTCCTGGAACGGCAGCAGGTTCGCCACCAGAGTCGTCGAGTCGGGGTGGTCGGGGCTCACGAACGCGTACACGTCCGTGGTGTCGAACTGTGGCTGCCCCGAGATCAGCGGCGCCTCCCGGTGGCTGGAGGCGTTCGCCGTCCGTGGCTCCAGTACGGCCACACCGGCCGCCGCGAGACCTCCGCCGGCCAGTGCGCCGCAGGCGAGCAGAGCGATGCTCCCGCGCCTGCGCCACGTCCACACGCTTCTCCTGATTACGCCCATCTCGCCCGTCCTTCATCCGTCGTCTCGTCCGTCCCGGCTTGCTTGTACGTCCAGTACGTGCGGGGCGGCCGTCTTGTTCGGCTCGACGGCTGAAAGATCGGCGGGTTTCTCCGCCGGCACGCCGCGGGAGGGCCGCCCGGGCGCCCCGGGGGCCCTCCCGCGACCCCCGCGGACCAGGCGGTTTCCGCCTCCGGCCGTGCGCGGTGCTCACTTCACGGCGTAGTCGCCGAGCGAGCCCTCCAGCAGGTCGAAGACGCGGTGGGCGGCGACGGACACGGTCGCCGCGATCCGTTCGGTGCTCTGCCCGTCGAGGGTCAGGTCCAGGATGCGCTGGAACAGGACCCGGTGCGCGCCGCCCAGTTGGGCGGCGGCGGCCCGGGGGGTGATGTCGTCGGGGGCGGCGGCGGTCTCGGCGGCGAGGAGGCCGGCGAGCGCGTCCTCGCGCCGGTCGTGCAGATCGCGCAGCCGGCCCAGCAGCGTGGGGCTGTCGGCGATCATCCGGGCGAACACCTCTCCGGAGAACCCGATCACCGGGTCGTGCCGTTCGACCCCACCGAGGAACTCGCGCCGCAGGGCCGCGAGCGCCGACTCGCCCTCGGCGCGGGACGCGACGGTACGGGCCAGGCCCGCGGCGAATTCGTCCTGGTGGTCGAAGGCCATGTCCTCCTTGCGCGCGAAGTAGTTGGTGACCGTCTTCTTCGCGACCCGGGCGGCCGCGGCGATCTCGGCGATCGTCGTGGCCTCGAAGCCGTTCTCGATGAACAGCCTGGTCGCCTGGTCCGAGATGAGCTGCCTGGTCTCCTGCTTCTTGGACTCACGAAGTCCCATCGGTTCGATACCCATGCGGCAACCTTACACTCGTCGCAAGTTTCGCTTGACGCGCTTCGCACAATGAGGCTAAGTTTACGTCCGTCGCAAATTTCAACTCGCGGCGCACTCTCCTTCACCGCCTGCAGAAAGGCACCCGTGCAGCACTCCCGCAAGGCCGATCTCGCCGCAGCCCTCGACCGGAAGAACGCCGTACAGAACCGCGGGACCCAGCGTCCCATCCGCGACCTGTTGCCCGCCCCGGCACGACGCGGGGGCAACTTCCGCGCCGCCAACGCCCCGCGCAGGGGGTCCTACTGACCCCGCACAGCTCGTCCGCTCCCCGACCGCCGTACGCAGGAAGGCTTCACATGACCGACTTCGACGCCGCCACCGAGTTCGACCGCCAGGTCACGACGCTCGTCGGCCTGGGGTACCCGGCCCTCGCCGGGATGACGGAAAGCGCGTTCCGCGACCTCGTCGAACCGCTGCGCGCCGCCGTCCTCGGCCGCCGGGCCACCATGGAGCCGCCGGCCGAGGGCCGCGTGCCCTTCCTGCTCGTGGTCACCAGGTCGCTCGTACCGCTGGAGGAGTCGGTGCCCCTCACCACGCTCGCCGGCAAGACGAAACCGGGCGTGATCGAACGCTTCTACGCCGAGGGCGAGCTGGAGCGGTTCGTGTCACTGAAGGAACTCGCCCTTCCCGAGGGCGAGGTGTACGTGGCCTTCGACATCGACCGGGGCGAGGAGTTCTGCGACGTCGTGCCGCTGAACGCCCTGGCGACGATCGCGGAGCGGGACCGTACGCCGCTCACCATCGAGGAGGGCCTGGCGTTCGTCACCCAGTACCCCGGTGCCCTGGCCAAGAACAAGTGCTTCTCCCTCGGCGGCAGCCGCTTCGGGGACCGCAGGGTGCCGGCGCTGTGGATCAGCAAGGGCGCCCCGAAGCTGGGCTGGTGCTGGGAGGGCAACCCGCACACCTGGCTCGGCTTCGCCTCGGCCGGCGACCGCGACGCCTGAGGCCCCCGCCTCGACCGCTGGGACCTGCCTCGTCACGACCGTGGCTCCCCACGGCCACCGCCGGTCAGGCCGTCCGTACCACCGCCTTGTGGACGGCGCCCAGTTGGCCCGGGGCGATGCGCAGGCTCAGCGAGGAGCCCGTCGACACCACCTGCACGGAGGGGTCCTTGGACGTCACGGAGGAGACGGGCCGCCTCCACACCACGTCGATCACGGCGCCGTCGCGCAGCGGCCCCGAGACGCACACCGTGGCCGAGCCCGCGCTCTCACGGATCAGCACGCTCGCGGGCGCGGACGCGGAGACGGCGCCCACGGTCCCGGCCAGCCAGAAGTTGATCGCGGTGAAGCCGAGCGAGGGAACACCGACGCCCTGCTGGCCGGTGGTGTTGGCGAGCACGTCGAGCCAGGAGGTGTCGGCGGCGCGGGCGGAGGTCTGCTGCGCGGTGGCGCCCGGCATCAGGACGTACGCGTACGTCGCCGAGGTCGGGTCGGTGCCGTGGTCGAACCACAGCGTCAGATAGCGGCGGGTGACGGGGGCGGTCGACCCGCCGCCGTTGATGTCCGACCAGGCCCCGGTACGGGCCTGACGCAGCGCCTGGACGGTCGCGCCGCCGGGAAAGACGTAGCCGGCGTGACCGGCGAGGTGGGCCCAGCGGGTGCCGGTGAGGGTGGCGCTCCAGCCCGGCGTGGTGGGGCGGGCCGAGCCGTCGACGGTGAACGCGTGCACACCGGCCGCCCCGAGGTTGCGGTTCTCGACGACCGTTTCGACCCCCGCGCCGTCGCGTCCGTGGATCCCGCCGCCGAGGCAGATCACGGCGTCGTCGAGGAAGAACCACGACTTCTTGGCCATGAGGGTGGAGGACAGGCCCTTGAGGTACTGGCCGGCCACGCCGAACGTGCCGTCCGTCGCCCCGCCGACCCAGCGCACGTCGGGCCGGGTCACTCCCCAGGCCTCGCCCTCGCCGTCGGCGAGCGGCTTGCGGGAGGCGGTGGTGCCGGGCAGCCGCCCGGGGTCGACGGTCGGCCAGAAGTCGTCGCTGTACTGGCCGTTGGCGAAGTCCTTGCCCCACCAGTAGAGCATTCCCGAGCCGGTGTGCCAGCCCCGGAGGTTCTCGCCGTTCCCGTTCTCGTAGTACGTGATCCGCCGGGAGGCCATGGACAGCCCGGCCGCCCAGCCTGGCCTGCGGTGCACGGCCCGGTCCATGCAGGGGAAGAGCCGGTGGCCGACGGGTTCGGCGGCCGGGGCCGTTGACGAGCTGTCGATCGCGTGCAGCCGCGCCAGTTGGGCGACACCGAGTGCGGGGCTGGTGAGCACCGGGCTGAAGTCGTCGCGGGCGATCCAGCCCTTGACCATCGCGTCCCAGCGGGCCTTCTCGGCGGCCGACGCGCTCCGCGCGAGCAGGGCCACGCAGGCGATGATCGTGTGGCCGCGCAGGTGGTCGTCCTGGCGCAGCCCGCGGGTGTCGGACTTCTGCACGCCGCGGCTGATCGCGCGTCCCGCGACGCCGTCCATCACCAGCCCGTTGAAGAGGAACGGCGCGTACGCCGTGTCGACGGAGTCGAGGACCACGTGCCGGCCGCTGTCGGTCACTTCCCATGCGGACCCCTTGAGCAGGGCGAAGAGCAGCGACAGGCCGCCGAGCATGACCTGGCCGTACGAACCGGCGTAGGGCACGTAGGTGTGCTGGACGAAGCTGCCGTCGGCGTAGAGGCCGTCGCCGGAGGTGACGTACGGGAAGACGGGCGAGAGGGCGTCGCGGGCGAGGGCGAGCTTGCCGGCGCTCCTGCCGATGACACCGCGCAGGGCGAGCACGCGGCACAGGTCGACGCGGTTGGCGCCGGTGGAGGTGCCGGTGTAGGAGGCGACCACGCTGTCGGGGACGAAGTGGTCGACCGCCGCGCAGTGGTCGACGACGCGGGCGGCGCCGAGGTCGGCGTACAGCAGGGCGTCGATGTCCAGGAGGGCCTGCGGGATGCCGATCTGCCAGCTGTACCAGTTGCCGTAGCGGGTCTGGCCGGCGTGGTACGCCTGGTCGTGCAGGTGGTCGAGGCCGCTGAGGATCCCGGAGCGCAGGGCGGGGTCGCCGGTGAGGCCGGTGCCCGGCTGGGCGTACGCCTCGGCGAGGGTGCGCAGCCGGTGGTAACTGGTGGTGAGGTTGCCGGAGTACGTGTACGACTCGGCGTCGGTGTCGGGTTCCGGGTCGGCGTACGGAAGGTCGGGCCACAGGGAGCCGGCCGCCGGCGCCATGGTCGAGCGGAGGCCGGCCGCGGTGGAGCCGAGGGCGGCCAGCTTGCCGGCGAAGGGCTCGGCGTCCGGTGCGAAGCCCGTGCCGAGGAGGAGGTCGCGCCAGGCGAGGCGCAGGGTGTCGTAGGCGTCGGCGGCGTGGGCCTGCGGCGCGGACGTCCCCACCGGGGCTCCCGCCGCGAGGACGGCGGCGGCGCGCAGGAGCGTGCGGCGGGAGATGAGGAGGGCAGGGGGCGGGGAGTCCATGCGGAGAGACCTCCGGTTTCGGGACGCGAGTGACCCAGAACCACGCTCGGGGTAAGCGGTTTCTCCCACAGGGCCGAACACGGCGTCAAGAGACCTGACGTACGGACCGGATCGGCCCGACGGCACAGCCCGCGAGCTCCGGAAGCAGCGCCCCGGCCGGCGGCCGGTCGTGCGGCGTCGGCGCGGGCGCGCAGCGCGAAGCCCCCCGGAGCGTGTGCTCCGGGGGGCCCGGTGTCCCTGGCGTCGGGTCAGGCGACGGTGATGTTCTCCGCCTGCGGGCCCTTCTGGCCCTGGGTGACGTCGAAGGTGACGGTCTGGCCTTCCTGCAGCTCACGGAAGCCGGAGGAGTTGATGTTGGAGTAGTGAGCGAAGACGTCCGGGCCGCCGCCGTCCTGGGAGATGAAGCCGAAGCCCTTTTCGGAGTTGAACCACTTGACGGTTCCGCTGGCCATGCTGGTGCCTTTCAGTCGATATCGGATCCGCACCGCGCGAATCCGGAGGTGATCGCCCTGGTTCTTTGGCACTGCACAGCAAAGCGCCCACGCCATAGCGCGGGCAGGAACTGCGAACCACGACATCTGCGAGCGACGTTACACGGCGGAACCGCCTCTCACCAGAGAGCAACGTCCAATCGGCGACATGACAACCACCGGTCGGCGGCCTGTCCGGGGCCGCCCTGCGGCCCCGGACGGGCGAGGTGGGCCCCGGTGCCGGGTGAATCGGGCCGAGGCGGCGTCGTACCGCTAGGTGTCGATGCCGGTCACCGCTGTCGGGCCGAGCGGGGCGTCCTTCTCGGTGAGCCCCGCGTTGCGCAGCGCGGTGGCCGCCACCTCCTTGGCGTGCGCCTCCGCGCTGCGGCTGTCGTCCGCGTCGACCTCCAGGTGGATGCTGAACGTGCCGTTGTCATTGACGGTGAGGATGTCCAGGTCCTCCGACTGGCCGAGCGAGGTGTGCTGGGGGTCGGCCGGGCGCAGGTGCCGCACGAGGGCGGTGCGCGCCTCGTCGGGCACGTCGCGCAGGAACGTGCCCGGGATCGAGATGACGTAGGTGGTCATGCGGACTCCTCTGTCGGAACGGGTACGTCACGAGTACCCAAAGCCGGCCCGATTCTTCCGGCGCCGCCGAACGGGCGGGGCGGACTCGGCCGACCGGGGGACCCGTACGGTCTCGCGACCGGACGGGCTGACGACCGGTCAGCAGCCCGCCGCGCCGTCGCCGTACGGGAGCCGCCCCCGGCCGGGCCGCGCCGTCAGGGCACCGCCGGTGCGCGCGTCGGGTTCGTCGCAGTCCGGGTTCAAGGGTGCGTCGGGTTCAGGTACTCGGCGATGCGGTGCCCCCAGGTGCCGACGTCGGCGCGCGTCCGGGACACGTGCAGGTCGGCCTGCGGCAGGGCGTCGGCCAGGGCTTCGGCCGTCGACAGCGGGTGGCCCGGGTCGTCCGCCCACGCCAGGATCAGGGCCGGCCGGCGCAGCGCGGCGAGCGCCGCGGGGGCGGGCAGGTCGGACGCGGCGAGGCCCCGCAGTACGGACGGCAGTACGCGCTCGGGGGGTGTCGGCGGGAACGCGGGGACGTCGGCCACCACCGCGGGGCGCGGCCGGTCCTGCCGGGCGGCGATCCAGGCGTCCGCCCCGTCCCGTTCGACGACGCCGGCGGATGCCAGGGAGGTCCGCGCGTACGCCTCCCGCGTCGCCCAGGCGGTGGGCGGGACGAGCAGCACCAGCCGGGAGAAGCGGCCGGGCGCGCGGACGGCCGCGTGCAGCACGGTGCCGCATCCCATCGACGCGCCGACGGCGTCGGCGGGACGCGTGGCGCCCAGGTGGCCGAGCAGGCCCAGCAGGTCGTCGGCGAGCGAGGGATACGTGTAGTCGGTGTCCACGGGGTCGCCGGTGGACCGGCCGTGGGCCCGGGCGTCGTAGCGGACCAGGCGATGACCGCTGTCCAGGACGGGCGTCCAGTCGAACAGGCCCATGCGGTCCTCGACGGCCCGGCTGACGAAACCGCCGTGCGCGTGGACGACGAGCGGCCCCTCACCGGCGTCCTCGTAGACCAGGTCCGCCCCTCGATGACGGAAGCGGCCTTCCGTGACCGCGCGCCTTCCCACAGCCGTCGCACCCCGTCCCGGCTCTGCCTGTTCCGGCTCGGCCCGTTCCGATCGCGCGGGCCGCGTGGGCCGCGTACGCCGTGTGTCCGCACCCCACGATCCGGCCGCCGGACCGGACCCGCCGGCGAACGCGCCCCGCTCCCCCGCCGCTCTCCGGTACGCCTCTTTCTCCAGTACGCCACCGGGGCCCGTGCCGCGCGCGTCGACCGACCCGAACCCGGTCCGGAGCGCCGTTCGGCGCTTTCTCCAAGGAGGCTCGCATCTGCCATGGAGCTTCGCACCGAACCTTGCAGATGCCAGGCAATCAGCTCTATCTTGACGCGCATGCAGTCCTACACCATCGGACAGGCGGCGCGTCTGCTCGGCGTGAGCCCCGACACCGCGCGCCGCTGGGCAGACGCCGGCCGGGTCGCGACCCATCGCGACGAGAGCGGTCGTCGCCTCATCGACGGCCGTGACCTGGCGGCGTTCTCCGTCGAGGTCGGCCAGGCCGGCGCCGGCGAGGAAGAACCCGGCTACACCTCCGCCCGCAACGCCTTTCCCGGCATCGTCACAGCCGTGAAGCTCGGCGACGTGGCGGCGCAGGTGGAGATCCAGGCCGGTCCGCACCGGCTCGTCTCCCTGCTCACCCGCGAAGCCGTCGAAGAGCTGGGGCTGGAGGTCGGCATGCAGGCCACCGCCCGCGTGAAGTCGACCAGCGTGCACATCGACCGCACCTGACCCCGCCGCCCGCCCCGGTTCCTTGCTCGTCACACCGGCGTCGCCCGTCCTCGGCGCGGCTCGTCACCATCCGCCCGGACGGCGTCCGCCGACCGTGTCCCCAAGGAGTTCCGCCCATGTCCCTCGCTCTGCCGATCAGCGGGCGCCGCGCCGCCGCCGCGCTCGCCACCACCGCCCTCCTCCTGCCGCTCGCCGCCTGCGGCAGCGGCGACGACAGCGAGAAGAGCTCGACGGCGGTCCAGTCCGGCAAGGCCGCGACCGGCGCCGATCTGACCGTGCTGGCCGCCGCCTCGCTGACCGACGTCTTCAAGACGGCGGGCGCCGCGTACGAGAAGGCCCACCCGGGCACGGAGATCACCTTCTCCTTCGCCGGCTCCCAGGAACTCGCCGCCCAGGTCGACCAGGGCGCCCCCGCGGACGCCCTCGTCACCGCCGACACCAAGACCATGGACGCGCTCGGCGGTGAGACCGGGACCCCGACCGTCATCGCCAGGAACCGCCTGGTCATCGCCACCGGCGAGGGCAACCCCCGTGACGTCCGGGGCCTCAAGGACCTCGCGGACAGCGACCTCAAGGTGGTGCTGGCGGCGCCCGAGGTGCCGGTGGGCCGCTACAGCCAGAAGATCCTCGACGCCCAGAAGATCACCGTGAAGCCGGTGTCGCAGGAGCCGAACGTCCGCGCCGTACTCAGCAAGGTCGAACTGGGCGAGGCCGACGCCGGTCTCGTCTACAAGACGGACGCCGCCACCGCGACCGACAAGGTCGACGCGATCGAGATCCCCGACGCGCAGAACGCGATCGCCGCGTACCCGGCCGCGACACTGAAGACCTCCGAGAACCCGGCGGCGGCCGAGGCGTTCGTGAAGTGGCTGTCGTCGCCCGAGGCCCGGAAGATCTTCAAGGACGCGGACTTCCAGCAGCCGTAATCACCAGCCGTACGCACGCGTACGGGGCTGCCCGGCCCGCGCCGGGCAGCCCCGCCTCCGCACGACGCGCCCCAGGGACCTGACGATGAACCCACTCCGCAACCGCGCGGCCGGCCCGCGCACCCCCGTCCTCCTGGGGATTCCCGCCCTGCTGGCCGTCGTGTTCCTGCTGCTCCCGCTGATCGGGGTACTCGTACGCACCCCGTGGAACGACCTCGGGCAGCATCTGGGCGAGCCGGCGACCACCGAGGCGCTCAGGCTGTCGCTCGTCGTGTCGTTCTGGGCGCTGGGACTGTCCCTGCTGCTCGGCGTCCCGCTGGCCTGGCTGCTCGCCCGGGTCGCCTTCCCCGGCAAGGCGTTCGTACGTTCCCTCGTCCTGCTGCCCATGGTGCTGCCGCCCACCGTCGGCGGCGTGGCGCTCCTCCTCGCCTTCGGCAGGCGCGGGCTCCTGGGCGGGTGGCTGGAGGACACGTTCGGCGTCACCCTGCCGTTCCACACCTCCGGCGCGGTGCTGGCGGCGACGTTCGTCGCCATGCCGTTCCTCGTCATCAGCCTCGAAGGAGCCCTCGGCGGGCTGCGGCCCCGGTACGAGGAGACCGCCGCCTCCCTGGGAGCGTCCCCGGTGCGCGTCTTCTTCACCGTGACCCTGCCGATGGTCGCCCCGGGGCTCGTCGCCGGGGCCGCTCTGACCTGGGCGCGCGCGCTGGGCGAGTTCGGGGCGACGATCACCTTCGCCGGGAACCTGCCCGGCACGACGCAGACCCTGCCCCTCCAGGTGTACCTGCTCCTCCAGGACGAGCCGGCGGCCGCGACCTCCGTCTCCCTGCTGCTGCTCGCCATCGCCATGGTGGTGCTCATCGCGCTGCGGGGCCGCTGGACGGGCACCCCGGCCGGCCGTTCGCACACGTCCGCGCCGCCGGCGGACGAGCCGGAGCCGGCCGGCGCCCCCCTGCCCGCCGTCCCCGAGCCGGCCGGCCCGAAGGAGCACTGGGCGCTGCACGCCGAGGTCACGGGCTTCAACCGCCTCACGCTCGACGCCGCGCCCGGCACCACCATCGCCGTGGTGGGCCCCAACGGCGCCGGCAAGACCACCCTCCTGCGCGCGCTCCTGGGACTGACCCCGCGCGCCCACGCGGATCTGCGCCTCGGCGACACCGACGTGACCCGGCTGCCGCCGCACCGGCGCGGTGTCGCCTGGGTGCCCCAGGACGGGGCGCTCTTCCCGCACCTCACCGCCCTCGCCAACACGGCGTACGGCCTGCGCGCCCACGGGGTCGCGCGCGCCGAGGCCCGCCGCAGTGCCCAGGATTGGCTCGACCGCCTCGGCGTCGGCCACCTCGCGCACCGCAGACCGGCGCAGCTCTCCGGCGGCCAGGCGCAGCGGGTCGCCCTGGCCCGCGCACTGGCGGCCCGGCCGCGCCTGCTGCTCCTCGACGAACCCCTCGCGGCCCTCGACCAGACCACCCGCGCCCATGTCCGCCACACGCTGCGCAACCACCTCGACGGCTTCGGCGGCGTCTGCCTGATCGTCACCCACGACCCCGTCGAGGCCGTGTCGTTGGCGGACCGCGTCCTCGTGCTCGACGACGGCCGCGCCCTCCAGGACGCCCCGCCGGCCGAGGTCACTCGCCACCCCCGCTCGCCCTGGGTCGCCCGGATGCTCGGCCGCAACGCCTGGCCCGGCACCGCCACCGCCAAGGGCCTCCTCCTGGCCGGCGGGCAGACGCTGGTGGTCGCGGACCCGTTGCCCGCCGGCGCGGACGCGCTGGCGATCATCGCGCCGGAGGCCGTCTCCGTACACCGTGAGAAGCCCGGCGGCAGCCCCCGCAACGTCTGGCCCGGAACCGTCCGCGAGATCACCGCGTCGGGCAGCCGGCTGCGCGTACTGATCACTTCGGAGCACGCGCCGGACCTCGTGGCCGAGATCACTCCGCAGGCGGCCGCCGAACTCGGGCTCGCCGACGGGACGTCCGTGTGGACCAGCGTCAAGGCGACCGAGACGACCGTCGTGGCCCTGTAGCGCCGAGCTGGTCCGCGTCTCCACGGGTGCCCCCCGGCGACGCGGCGCACCGGGGACCCGGTGGGCCGCCGACCCGCGCTTCGCGGTCGACGGGCGGCACATGGAGCGGCCGCGGGCCGGGGGACGACACCTCCCCGGTCCGCGGCCCGTTCAGGGACCGGCCGGCCTCAGCAGTAGAGGTTCGAGCCGGTGGGGACACCCAGGATCTGGGTGAACTGCTGGTACTTGGTGACCCGGCTCTGAACCTGCGCCGGGTTCTTGCCGTCGCATTCGAGCGAGCCGTTGATCGATCGGATCGTGTGCCCGAATCCCGCCTGGTTGACCATGGCGTTGTGGCCGGTCATCGTGCCGGGGCCGTTCTGGGTGTTCCAGTACCACAGGCCCGTCTTCCAGGCGACGGCCGCCTCGTTCTGGACCCGCCACGGGTTGTTCAGCAGATCGATGCCGAGCGCGTCGCCCGCGGCCTTGTAGTTGAAGTTCCAGCTGAGCTGGATCGGGCCACGCCCGTAGTAGGCGGCCTGGCCGGCCGGGCAGCCGTACGGCTGGCTCCAGTCGCAGTAGTGGGGGTAGTTGGCCTGGTTCTGCTCCACCACGTGGACCAGACCGCCGGTCTCGTGGCTCACGTTGGCGAGGAAAGCCGCCGCCTCCTGCTTCTTCACCGTGTCGCTGCCGGTGTTGGCGAAGCCCGGGTAGGCGCTCAGGGCGGCGGTGAGGCCGCTGTAGGTGTAGAAGGAATTCCGGTTCGGGAACATCTGGTTGAACTGCGCCTCGCTCACCACGAAGCCGGACGGTGACGGGGT
Source organism: Streptomyces chryseus (assembly GCF_014650755.1). Classification (GTDB taxonomy): domain Bacteria; phylum Actinomycetota; class Actinomycetes; order Streptomycetales; family Streptomycetaceae; genus Streptomyces; species Streptomyces chryseus. The sequence goes on from NZ_BMVO01000004.1 coordinate 134,482, forward strand.
GCCGCCGCCGCTACAGGTGTGCGGATTCCAGTACCAGGTACTGATCGTCGGGTCGTAGCCCGGGTTGTCGTGCTCGGCGATGTAGTAGGCGCCGTTGTATCTGACAACGTTGCCAGCCGTGTACCAGGCGCCCTGCTGCCAGTTCGGCGCGGTGTCGCAGACGGTCGCGGCGGGCGCGGCCGACACCGAGGGCGTCAGCGTCACGACGAGACCGGTGGCGACGAGGAAGGCCGCGAGCAGGGCCATGAGGCGTGTTCTCAGCACTCGATCACTCCTTTTGAGCGCAACGGCCCGTCCGGAGCGCGCACTTGGCCTCCGGCGAACGGCCGTGGTGGGGGGCTGCCCACACTCAAGCGCGATGTCATGATCAAGTCAAGGTATAGACCAATGCGAAGCGGGAGCGGAACGGAAGTCCCGGCACCGCGGCGGCGTGCGGCCGAGGCCGCCGGAGCGCGGTGGGCTGATCGCGTACGCTCGCCGGATGGCGAAGTATTTCGACGTGCACCCCGAGAACCCTCAGCGGCGCACCATCAGCACCGTGGCCGACAGCATCCGATCCGGCGCGCTCGTCGCGTACCCGACGGACTCCTGTTACGCCCTCGGATGTCAGCTGGGCAACCGGGACGGCCTCAGCCGGATCCGGTCGATCCGGAACCTCGACGACCGGCATCACTTCACCCTGGTGTGCCAGGACTTCGCGCAGCTGGGCCAGTTCGTCCACGTCGACAACGACGTGTTCCGCGCGATCAAGGCGGCGACGCCCGGCAGCTACACCTTCATCCTCCCCGCGACGAAGGAGGTGCCCCGCCAGCTGCTCCACCAGAAGAAGAAGACCGTCGGCGTACGGATCCCCGACCACGCCGTCACCCAGGCCCTGCTCGCGGACCTCGGCGAGCCGCTGCTGTCCAGCACCCTGCTCCTGCCCGACGAGGAGGAGCCGCTGACCCAGGGCTGGGAGATCAAGGAACGGCTCGACCACGTGGTGGACGCCGTGATCGACTCGGGCGACTGCGGCACCGAGCCGACCACGGTCATCGACTTCTCCAGCGGCGAGGCCGAGATCGTACGCCGGGGAGCGGGCGACACGGCGCGGTTCGAGTAGCCGGGCCGGAGGCCGGAGACCCCGCCGGGCGCTCTAGATGATTGATCCCAAGGGATAGCTGCGCGGATGCAGGCTCCTGTTCCTGGTGGCGGAAGCCCCATTGGGGCGACGCGATGGCAGCCGTCGAAGCGGGATGCGAGGCGGTTGCCCTCAGCAGTGCAGCGTGAACGAGGCTTCCCCGTGGGATCGGCCGTTGACCTGGAGCTGCACCAGATGGACACCCGGGTGGTAGCGCCGCGTGCTGATCGGCTTGAAGGAATGTCTACGGGTCGCGCGCCACGTCTCGCCGGGAGCCAGGGACCGCGTGGTGAGTTTGAAGACCTTGGAGGTGCGGGTCCCGTTGGCCTTCATATGGAGGACGACGTAGTCGACGACGAGGTGAGCGGTCTGATCGTGAGTGTTGGTCACCGAGTAGTCGAACAGCAGATAGTCGCCCACCCGGATCTCCGGGGTGTGCACGTGCGGGCCCTCGACAGCGACGGGACTGTCCGGAGAGTGACCGAGCAGCGTAAGGGCCCCCGCGTGGCCGGACTTGATCAGGGTCCGCAGGCCGTGCCGTACCAACCGGGTCGTCGTCGGCGCCGGGTCGCTCAGCCAGCGCGCCGCCACACCAGCGGCGAGGTCGGGGTGGTCACGGCTGATGTCGTTGAGGTGGTTGGCCACTGATCTGCGGACGTACTCGGAGTCATCCCGGTACAGCGCGTCGAGCAGGGGCAGCGCGGGTGCCGGATCCGCGATCAGCTCCGGAAGCTGGGGCGCCCAGGGCAGTCTTGGCCGCGTGCCCTCACTGGCCAGTCGGCGGACGTGGAGGTCGGGATGCGCGGTCCACGGCGTCACGACCCGCAGCGCGCGTTCCAGGTCAGCACGGAGGAAGGGCCGGACGGCGATCTCCGCGGTCAGGCGCGGGGTGAGTTCTGCCAGCAGGGCGAGCGCCGGTTCGAAGGCGTCCCGGCCCCGTACGGCGACGGCCTCGGCGACAGGGAAGATCATCCATCCGGTGAAATCCCTGTCCCGCAGTGCGGCGCGCAACACCGTCGCGAAGACCGGGTAATCCGCCGGAAGATCAACCAGGACAGCATCTCTGATCAGGGCGACACGCTCGGTGAAGCTCAGCCCGGCCAGGAGGGCGCCGCACCCCCGGGTCTCAAGCGCCGTGATCCCGCCACCGGCTCGCGTAAGGCATCGGGCGAGGTCGGCGACGGTGTCCGCGCTGAGCAGTTCGTCTGCCGAGGGCACAGCGTCATTCTCCTTGATCTCGGGGGCTACGCGGTATGCAGTACCTGAGCGTGCCGCATCTCGTGCACCGTGCCGATCCGGCTGAAGAAGCCCTGGGCCCGGGGGTCGGACGGCATCTCCTTGGCCGCGCGCTCAGCGACGGCGGCGGACGACCAGACGATGAAGTCCAGGACGGTGCCGTCGTCGAACTGGGCGAGGTGGGCGCCCTGGAAGCCGTCACCGTACTGCTCCTTGAGCAGCTCGACGAGCTGCTCCCGGTGGGCGGTGAGGGCGGCGAGGTCGTCGGTGTCGAACCTTACGTACTCGATGGTTGCACTCATGGCATCACCCTTCGTCGATTACGTGACTCACGGAGTTAGTGGATCAAACACGTGAGATGAAGTTATCACGGGTTCGCTGCCCTGAATCCAGTAGATTGAGGGGCATGACCATCCGGGACCTGCAGGAAATGCCGTGGATCGGCGAGGACCTGGTCCTCGACCTGGCCAACACCGTCGTCGTCGGCGCAGGCCCGGGGCGCGGCGACGTCGACTTCCTCGCCGACCGGGAACTCACCAGGCGATGGCGCGCCCGCGCCGCCGACCGCAGACTGGCCGCCCTCTCCTTGGAGGAGCTGGAACGGCTGCGTGGGTTGGTCCGCGACGCGCTGGACGCCACGGCCGGACAGCGGCCGCTCACCGACAGCCTCCGGAGCCGCCTGAACGAACTCGCCTCGTCCGCCCCCGTCGTCTTCCGGATAACCGGCGACGGCCTGCTCGCACAGCAGGAACAGGGTGGCGGCGCCGACGCCGTCGTCGCCCGCGAGACGCTCGTCCTGGCCGCGGGTCCAGACCGTCAGCGGGTGCGGCGCTGCCACGCCCCCAGTTGCGGCATGTTCTTCCTGGCCAGGCGCCGTGACCAGGCATGGTGTTCCCTCGGCTGCGGCAACCGGGCGAGGTCCACCCGGCGCCCGCCACGAGAAGCGGGAACCCACAGCTGATGAGACAAGGGAACCCAAAGTCAGGTTGTGACAACAGACTTGGACTCCCTCGCGACCGCACTCTATGCGGAGACCGACGACCTGCTGAAGGGTTCGCCGCAGCTTGCTCCGTGGCAGCCGGCGGTGGGTACCGCCCCGAAGCTCACCGACGCCGAGCTGGTCACGCTCGCGATGATGCAGGCCATGCTCGGCTTCACCTCCGAGGCCCGGTGGCTCCGCCATGCCCGCTCCCACCTGCGGCATCTATCCAGCCGACCCGGCCAGACACTGCTCGGCGACAAGAGCTCCTTCGGCCGTGACTTCGAACATCACCTGGCTGAGCAGGACATCCGGCTACTGCGGCCGGCCCGCAAGGGCGAGCCGGAACGGCCCGGCGCACCCCTGTTCAAGCCGTTGCGGCAGGTCGTCGAGTCAGTCAACGAAACCTTCAAGGGACAGCTCGATCTCGAACAGCATCGAGGACGCACGCCCGGCGGGGTCATCGCCCGCGTCATGCAGCGCCTCCTCGCGCTGACCGCAGCGATCTGGCACAACGACTACACGGGACAGCCCGTCCTGCGCTCACTGACCGCCTATGACCACTGACCCCTTGGAATCGATCATCTAGACGTCCAGGGGGCCGGGAGGCGGGGCGGGGTCCCGGGCCGTCGACGCGGCGGCGGGGCCCTCGTCGTCCTCCCGGCCGCCCGGGAACATCAGCCAGGCGCTCGCGGTGATCAGGCCCATGGAGGCCAGCCCCAGACCGAAGCGCAGCAGCCGCAGGCCGCCCCTCCATCCGAAAGGATCGCCGTAGACGATCCACAGGCCGAGGGACACCCCGGCGAGGAGGACGGCCACGGCGCAGATCCGACGCATCACCACGTTCATGACCCCATGTTCGCAGGGGACTTGACGGGCGCCGTCAGCGGGATGCGCCGAAGACCTGCGTCCACCAGGGACCGCCGGACGCGTCGTGCATGCCGACGCCGATCTCCTTGAAGGAGCAGTTGAGTATGTTGGCGCGGTGTCCGGAGCTGTTCATCCAGGACTCCATCACCTGGGCCGGGGTCCGCTGCCCCATGGCTATGTTCTCGCCGTACGTGCTCCACGCGTAACCGGCGTCGGTGACGCGCTCGCCGGGGCCCGCGCCGTCGGGGTTGGTGTGGTCGAAGAAGTCACGGGCGGCCATGTCCGCGGAGTGGCGCTGGGCGGCTGTGTCCAGTCGGCTGTTCTGGCTGACCGGGCCGCAGCCGTTCTTGCTCCGCTCGGTGTTGACCAGAGCGGTGACCTGCTGCGCGAAGGACGAAGGGGCCGCCACCGGCCGGGCGGGCGAGCTGGGCTTCGGCGGTACGGGGCGCGGAGACGGCTTGGCGGCGGTCCTGCTCGGGGTCGCCCGGGGTGTCTTCTTGGACGCCTTCTTGGACGGCGAGGCCGAGGCGCGGGGGGAGGCGGAGCGTGTCCTGGGCGGCGCCGACGTCGGCGAGGCCGGTGGCGTCGGGGCGACCACGGGCGGCAGGGCCGCCTCGGCCGCCGCCTGGGAACGCGTCGTTTCTCGTGCCTCCCCGGGCTCCAGCAGCGTGAGGACGGTGTATCCCCCTCCGCCCACCAGCAGCACCGCCGCCGACGCCGCGACAGCGCGCCGGCGCCGCATCCGCCGGCTGTGCCGCTCCTGGCGGCGTCCGGCGGGCCCGAGCCGGACGGGAGCGTCGCCCGGGAACGAGGCGGCGGCGCCCTGCGAGGAGGAGTCACCGTGCGCGGCGGCGAGGCCGACGGTGTGATGCTCGCCCGAGAGGGCCGCTCCGGCCAGCGCGGCGCTCACCGGAATCAGCGCCAGGCCGACCAGGAGTTTCTCCGCCGGCACCAGTTCCGCGCCGTACCCGGAGCAGATCGTGCAGTCGCGGGCGTGGCGGGCCAGCCGCTTGCGCCACAGCGTGGACGGCACCCCGTCCCAGGCGGCCAGGGCGTCGTCCAGCAGGACGCAGCGGGGCGCCGCCGCCAGGGCCCGTACGACCACCCGGGCCGTCTCCAACTGGGCCTTCATCCGCTGGACCCGCACCGCCGTGTGCTGCGGCGAGAGTCGCATCGCGTCGGCCACCTCGGCCCTGGTCAGCTCGCCCGCCGCCTCCAGCCACCACAGCGACAGCAGGGCCCGGTCGTCGGTGTCCAGCCAGCGCGTCGCCTCCGCCACCTCCCGGCGCTGCCCCGAAAGACCCAGGCGCACGATCGTCAGGTCCACGAAGTCAGCGCCGGGATCGGCCAGTTCGTAGGCCTCGTCCAGCTCGCCCCCGGTCCGGTCCGCCTGCCGGGCCTGCCAGCGGTCGCGTATCTGGTTCATCGTGATGGCCACCAGCCACGACCGGAAGTTCCCGGGATCACGCAGGGACCCCAGGCCGCCCAGCGCGCGGATCAACGTCTCCTGCACCACGTCGTCGACGTCGGCGTGCCCGCTCAGCGCCCGGCCCACGATGTTGTAGACGAGGGGCAGGTACGCGGTGACCAGCTCGTCCTGGGCCCGTTGGTCACCGCCCTGCGCCGCCCGGACCGTCGCGGCTTCGCGTTCGCTGCCCACACTCGGCTCACTTCCTCGGGCTGCGCCCGTTGCTCGTCTGTCCTGTCCGACACCAGGGAGACCTGGGCTGCGGGCAGCGGATAACAGAAAAGCAGACGCGATCCGGGACGGTTTACCGGGCCCGACCCGTGCCCCGGGGGGGGTCAGTCGTCGATACGGTCCATGACCCGGCCGAGGTCGACGAACTTGAACCCGGTCGCCTCGCGCCCCTCGGGGACCGACGGGGTGTCGTGGCCGTCCTGGACGACGAGCAGGCCACGCGGGTACCTGCTGCCGAGCGGGGCGTTGAGCACGGCCGCGCCGTCGCACTCCTCGGAGCCGTCGGCGGTGCGTCCCGCGGTGACGCGGAAGCCTCCCTCGTACTCGTTGTCGTCCTCGGGCTCCCGGTCGTACAGGGCGAAGGTGTCGTCCCCCTGGCTGGAGGCGAGGACGTACCCGTCGCCGTCGGGCTCGGTGAGCAGGGTCAGCCCCTCGACGTCGGCCGCCAGGCGCGTGCCGCCGAAGCCGGGGTCGGCGCCGGGGGCGCACTCCTCGGTCTCCTCGTCGTACACGCCCGGGACGCCGTACTCACGGACCTTGTCGACGAGCTTCGGCGTGCCGCTGAGATCGGCGCGCACGCGCCAGACGCCGACGTCCTCCTGGCCCGCGTAGAGCATGCCGTTGGCCGGGTCGACCACCATGCCCTCCACCTGGGGCAGCTCGCCCGGTTCGGCGCACGGCGTCCACGAGGTGCCGTCGGGGAGGCGGAAGGCGGACGGCAGGGTGAGGCTGCGGACCTTCCGGTAGGTGACCGTGCCGCCGGGGGTGGCGAGGAGCTCCAGGAGGGCCACCTCGGTGCGGTTGCGCCGGCTGGCCAGGGCGTAGGAGCGGCCGGTCGCCGGGTCGGTCCAGGTCGCCAGGCCGTACGCCGTGTGCTGGTCGTTGACCTCGTCCTGGCCGGCCGAGAAGACGCGGGGGGCGGCGGCGTCGGTGACGTCGGTGAGCGGGCCGCCGGGTCGGCGGCGGTCGATGCGGTAGACCCGCAGCCGGTCGTGGCCGCGGTCGCTGACCACCGCCAGGTCGGCGCGTCCGGCCGGCAGCCGCAGGCCGTGGACGAGGTCGACGTTGTTGAACCGGCCGGGCGCGTCGTCGGGGCCCGGCGCGGCGGGCGCGGGCACCGACTGCACCTGCCGGGCGTCGAGGTCGTAGACCCGCAGGCCGCCTTCCTTGGCGGTGGCGATCACCAGGCTGCTGTCCGGGTCCGCCGCGTCGCGCCAGATGGCGGGGTCGTCCGCGTTGGCGCTGCCGCCCGCCTCGTCGTCGTACAGCGTGGGCGTCTCGGCCTTCGGAGTGACGGCGGGCAGCGGCTCGGCGGCGTGCGTGCGGGCCTGGGCGGGCGCGAGCGCGGCGACCAGCGCCAGCGCCGTACCCACCGCAAGGGCCGCCGAACGGGCGGGACGGTTCGTGGTCACGAAGAGCTCCTCACTGTCGGGTACATGACGATCGCGGCGTGAGCATCCAACCACCGGGTGACCGCGAGCGGTACGGCGCACGGTGCCCGCGTGTGCGGGCGGTGAACTCGTCACGCCGCCGGCACGGGCCCGCGGTCCGGCCGGTCGGCTCGTCGCGGAAGACAACCGCCCGCGAACTGGTACATGTGAGATCTCGCCGATCGATATGACCCTTGTGTGGGGAGATGACGACTTGTCAGGGAGTTCCGTGAGTCCTCCGCGTCCGGCCCGGCGTGCGGAGCCCTTGCAGCGGCTGCTGTTCGGCGGTGTGTACGGAACGGTTCTGGCCAGTGCGCTGGCCGCCGCCCTGGAGAACGACAGCGGCCCGCCCAATCCGGGGTACGACGCCGCGTGGATCCTCGTCGCCGCCGTGGCCGCCGCCGCGTCGCACGGTTACGCCCACGCCCTCGCCCACCGGGTGGCCCACGACCCGGCGGTCACCAGCACGCTCCGGTCCGTCCTGGCGGAGTGGCCCCTGATGGTCGCCGTCCTGCCCACGGTCCTGATGCTGCTCACCGCGCAGGCGCGGTGGTGGAGCGAGAGTTCCGCCCTGGCTGCGGCGCTGGTGATCAACACCCTGGCGCTGTTCTGCTGGGGGCTGTGGGCCACCCGCGTGGCCGGGCGCGGCTGGGCGGCGGCGTGCCGGTCGGGCTGCGTGGACATGCTGTTCGGCCTGTTCATCATCGGCGCGAACACGCTGAGCAAGTGACGGCGGCACCCGGCCTTCCGGCGTCATGATGAACGCCCCATTGCGCGGGTGTGACAGGAGATTCGGAATGTGAGACGCCGGCGGAAGACGTACCGGCCGGGGTCGACGGCACGCTCAGCCGCACCGTGGAGGGCGACGACGCCTCGCACTACACACCCGCCGCTGCCTGATCCCGGCCGCCGGGGGCGGGCGCCGGACGTCCGGCGCCCGCCCCCGGCCGGTCCGCCGCGGTGCGCTGCGATGCCCCCGTGATGGGATGTACCGCATGATCGAGACGTCCCCGCGCGACCGCGTGGAGCGGTACTACGCCACCGTGCCGCTGCTGTTCGCCGAAGCCGAGGACTTCGGCTCCCTGCGCCTGTTCGTACGGAGGAAGCCGGGCGCCCCGTACTACGGCGGCCCGTCGCACGCCCGCCCCGCGCCGGCCGGCGCCCCGGACATCACCGACGCCGACATCGCCCGGGTGCGGGCCCGCCAGCGTGAACTCGGTGTGCCCGAGTCCTTCGAGTGGCTCGCGGAGGTCAACCCGGCGCTGCGGGCCCGTATCGAGGCGGCCGGCCTCCCGGTGGCGGAGCGCCCGCTGATGGTCCTCGACCCGCACCTTCCGCTGCCCGCGCCGACGCTGCCCGAAGGGGTCACGGTCCGCGTGGTCGACGCCGACGACCCGGCCCTGCCCGCCGTACTGGCCATCCCCCACCTCGCCTTCGCCGCCGAAGGCACCGCTGCGGGCACGGCGGGCCGGGCGGAGCTGACGGCGGTCGCCGCGCGGCTCACGGCGGACGGCACGGTGGCGACGGCCCTTCCCTCGCTGTACGCCGGCCACAAGACGCTCGTCGCCGCCTTCGACGGGGACGGCACCCCGCTCGCCGCCGGCCACTACCACCCGGCGGGCGGCGCCACCGAGATCGGCGGCATCGGCACCCTCCCGGCCGCCCGCCGCCAGGGTCTCGGCGCCGCCGTCATGGCGGCCGCGGCCGCCCACGCCCGGGACAACGGCGTGCACACCGTCTTCCTCGCCTACGCCGACGAGGCGGTCGCCCGCATCTACGCCCGTCTGGGCTTCCGCCGCGCCGGTGTCACCCTGCTGATCGCCGACCAGCCGGCCCGCGGCCAGTAACGGCGCCCCGGCCGCGCCCCGCGACGCGCACGCGGTGCGGTGGGCGTTCAGCCGGCCACCGGTCGCTGCTGGGTGGCGCAGTGGATGCCGCCGCCGCCCTCGGCGAGCATGTCGATGCCCACCTGGACGACGGTCCGCCCCGGGTGGAGGTCGCGGACGATCGACGCGGCACGGTCGTCCGCCCGGCGGTCGCCGAAGCGCGGGAGGATCACCGCGTCGTTGACCACGTAGTAGTTGACGTATGAGCTCAGGAACTCCGGTCCCCGCCGGCCGAGTCCGGCCGGCTCCGGCTCGGGCAGCTCGACGATCTCCAGACGCCTGCCGCGCGCGTCCGTCGCCGACTCCAGGACCGTGCGCGCCTGTGCGTGGACCCGCGTCCACACGTCCGGCCCGCTGCCGGAGGCAGGCCGGCCGAGCACGACGACGCCGGGCGCGGCGAACCGTGCCAGCGCGTCGACGTGGCAGTCGGTGATGTCCTCTCCGCGTACCCCCTTGAGCCAGATGACCTTGTCGACGCCGAGCAGTTCCCGCAGCGCGGCCTCGACGTCGGCGCGGGAACGGCCGGGGTTGCGGTTGGGGTTGACCAGCGAGCTCTCGGTGACGAGCAGCGTGCCCGCCCCGTCGGTTTCCAGCGAGCCGCCTTCCGCGGTGATCGGCGCGTCGGTGCGGGTGACGTGCTCCCGGGCGAGGAGGCGCCGCGCCACCCGGCCGTCGCGCCGGTGCTCCTGCTTGCCGCCCCAGCCGTTGAAGTGGAAGTCCACCCCGGCGAGGGCTCCGTCCTTCCCGGTGACGAAGGTCGGGCCGGTGTCGCGCATCCACAGGTCGTCCACCGCGACGGGCACGACTTCGACGGACGCCCCGCAGGCCCGCGCGGCCCGCGCCACGTCGCCGGGGGCCGCGAGCAGGGTGACCGGCTCGTACTCCGCCACGGCCCGTGCGATCCGGGCGACGTCCCGCCGGACGGCCGGGACGTCGTCCCGCCACGGCGAGTCCGACGGCGGCCACGCCATGTACGTGCGCGCGTGGCGCCGCCACTCGGCCGGCATCCGGTGCCCCGCCGGACCGGGGGCCGGTGCGGTGCGCCGCCCGTCCGGACCGTGGCCCGGCGGCGGCGCGCAGGCCGGTGTCAGGAAGCCGGCTCCCGCGAGTGCGGCGGCCGTACCGGACCTGAGCAGGGCCCTTCGCGAGCGCTCCGTCACCATGGTCTCCCACCCCAAGAGGTATTCCCGGTTCGTCGCCGGGGCGATTCCTGACTGAAATTTCAGTCAGGACGGTCAGGCTAGCACTCCCCTGCCGGTACGGTGAGGGACTGTGCCAGACCGCCGAACCTTGATCCTTCAGGCCGCCACCCGCGTCATCGCCCGGCGCGGCGTGCGTGGCCTGCGCGTGGAAGAACTGGCGGCGGAGGCCGAGGTCTCGACCGCGCTCATCTACTACCACTTCGGCGACCGCGCCGGGCTGATGCGCCGCACGCTGGAGTTCATCAGCGGGCGCGCCGAGCGCTACACCGAGCCCTCCGCGTCCGTGGACCGCGATCCGCGCGCGCGTCTGAAGCAGATGCTGCTGCTCGAACTGCAGGAAGTTCCCGCCGTGGTGGAGAACAGCATCGCCTGGGGCGAGCTGCGGGCCACCGCCGTCTTCGAGTCCGAACTGCGCGAGCAGATCCGGGACTCGACGCAGGAGTGGAACGCGTACGCCGCCGAGCTCATCGGCCGGGCGCAGGAGGCCGGCACCGTAGACCGCGAGGTGAGCGCCGCCGACGCGGCCGAGCGCCTGACGACCCTCGTGGAGGGCCTCAGCGAACGCTGGCTCAGCGGCTCGCTCTCCCTGGAACGCGCCCGCGCACTGCTGCGGGGCGCCTTCGCCGCCGAGCTCCGCCCGCCGGTACGACCGGATCCGGCCACCGCCGACGGCTAGGACACGACCCCCGCGCTCAGGTCTCCGCCAGCGGTACGTCGTCCACGGCGGCCGCACCGGGAGCCGGCCCGGCCGCCGGGTGCGTGACCCGGATCTTGGACTGGCCGTGCGGCAGCCGCTCCCAGTCGTCCATGAAGCGGGCGTCGAGGCCGTGTTTCGCCGCCAGCCGGACCAGCGTCCCGGTGCGGTAGTAGAAGTCCTCGCGCAGCACCTGGTGTTCGGCTCCCTCCGTACGGTCGAAGGTGAAGTCGAAGAAGCCGCCGGGCGCCAGCACGCGGCCGACGTGCGCCAGGCATTCGTCGATGACCTGCGGCGGGGAGTGCGAGAAGACGCTGTGGGCGTGCACCACCGTGAACCAGCCGTCGGGCAGGAAGTCCAGCTTCAGGTCCGCGACCGGCGTCAGGTACGGCAGCTTCGCCTGGAGCCCGTAGGCGACCAGGGTCTTCTTGGCCTCCATGAGGATGTCGGGCGAGATGTCGATCCCGTAGTAGTGGCCGGGCTCCAGGTACTCGATGAACCGCCATCCGGCGCGCAGGTTGCCGCAGCCGATCTCCAGCATCCGGTCCCGCGGCTTCAGTCCGTGCCCCACCAGGTAGTCGTACTGCATCTGCCCGATGGCCAGCCAGCGGTCGCGCGAGGGACCGCCGCCGACGGCCGCCTCCGGGCTGCGCGCCGTGTCGGACGCCATCACCGCCCGGTAGTACGCCACATGGCTCCCCCGATGCCGCAGCCGCAGCCAGCCGTCCCGCCCCGCCCGGCGCAGATGGGGAACGACGCGCTCCGGGTGCCTCAGGGCGTACCGCACCTGGTGGGCGAGACGTGAGCGGTTCGCCGACAGACGTGAAGCGGGTGTCTGCTGCATGACGGCCTCCGTGCCATCGATGGGCCTGCCCCCTGTCGGATGCTAACCACGGCCGCCGGACCGCGCCGCCTCACTCGTTCGGGAGAACCGCTGCGCCGAGTGCCTCCCCCGCGTGGTGGCCCGGGTGCGACCGCCCGCAGCGTGAGGGAGACGGGGCCGGGGAACCGTCAGCCGCCGTACCCCCGAGCGAGGCCAGGTCATGTACGAGAGACGCTTCGTCACCGGCACGCCGGTCCGTGTGCCGGTCGAAACGCACGAGCGCCGCTCCCCGGACGGCGCGTCCGCGCGGCCGCTCCCCCTGCTCGCCGCCGTCGCCACCGCCTTCGCCCTCGTCCACCTCGCCCTGGTCGCCCCCGGGCTGGGACTCGGCTGGGACGAGACCGTGTACGTCAGCCAGGTGAGCCCGCAGGCACCGGCGGCGTTCTTCAGCGCGCCCCGGGCCCGGGGCATCACCTACCTCGTCGCGCCGGTCGCGGCGGTGACCACCTCGGTCGCGGCGCTGCGCCTGTACCTGGCCGTACTGGCCGGCGGCGGCCTGTTCCTGGCGCTGTGGGTGTGGCGACGGCTGCTGCCCGCTCCGGTGCTCGCGGTGGCGGGGGCGCTGTTCGCGAGCCTGTGGGTCACGATGTTCTACGCCGCGCAGGCGATGCCGAACCTCTGGGTCGCTTACGGGGCCCTCGCCGCCACGGGGTGCTTCCTGCGGGCGGCCCGCGACCCCGGCGACCGCCGGGCGCTGCTCGGCACGGGCGCCGGGGTGGCGTTCGCCGCGCTGATGCGGCCGACCGACGCGGTGTGGCTGGTGCTGGCCCTCGCCGTGGCCGCCCTGGTGCTGCCGCGTGCGCGGCGCAGGGTCTTGCCGGTCGTGGTGGCGGCCGCGGGCGTGGCGCTCGGCTGCGCCGAGTGGGTGGTGGAGGCGTACGTCCACTACGGCGGTCTCGGCGCCCGGCTGCGGCGGGCCAGTGAGATCCAGGGGCACCTCGGCTGGTACTTCGCCGTCGACGACCATGTGCGGGCCCTGGGCGGCCGGGCGCTGTGCCGGCCCTGCGACGTGCCCTGGCGCCACCCTCCGTCCGCGCTCTGGTTCTTCGCGCTGCCGCTCCTGGTGGCCGGCGGTGTGCGGGCCGCCGGGCGCGCCGGGCGGCGGGTGCCGATCGTGCTGGCCACGGGGGTGGGCGCGGCCCTCGCCGCGCCTTACCTGTTCACCGTCGGGTACGCGGCTCCGCGCTTCCTGCTCCCGGCGTACGCCCTGCTGGCCCTGCCCGTGGCGCAGTGCCTGGCCGACGCCTGCAGGCCCCGGGCGCGGTGGCGGCGTACCGCGGCCGGGGTCGTCGCCGTGGCCGTCGCCGCCCATCTGGCGGTCCAGTACGCGGTGGTCGACTCGGTGGCGGACCGGGTACGCCGCGACACCCGCGACCTCACCCGGATCGCCGCGGAGCTGCGGGCTCTGGGGGTGCGTCCGCCGTGCGTGGTCAGCGGCGAGGAGGCGGTCCGGGTCGCGTTCCGGACGGGGTGCGCCTCCCGCCAGCCCGGCGGTCACGACGGGAGCACCACCCCGCGCGCCCTGGCCGCCACGGCGCTGCGCCGGCCCGTCGCGGTCCTGGTCTCCGCCGGGGCCCGGCCCCCGGCGTACGCCCGCGACTGGCGCGTCCACCCGCTCCCCGACCTGGGGCGGCGGACCGGCTTTCGCGCGTACGTGGCGGGCGCGACGCCGCCGGCCCCGGGGTGGCGCCCGGCCGGTGCCACGCGCTGAGCGCTGCCGGCCTCGGCGGCGTCCGTCCCCCCGCTTCCGGGCGGGCCAGGACTCAGGACACATCCATTGCCCGGTGCCGGCCGTTGTACGAGCGACCGGATTCCTCACCTGGCCGCCCCCTGGGGCGTTTGGAGTATCCATTGAAAACCGACATCGGGGCCGTTCTGCGCGTCGCGGGAGTGGCGGTCACCGCCGGAGCCGTCCTGACGGCCGGGCCGCTCTCCGCCGCGGCGCAGGCCGACACGCCCGGGCCTCCGACGATCGCCGCGAAGGGCGGCTTCGTGATGAACAACGGCACGGGCAGGACGCTCTTCGCCAAGTCCGCCGACAAGCGCCTTCCGACCGGGTCCACCGCGAAGATCATGACGGCCCGGGTGGTCCTCGCGCAGCGGAACCTCAACCTGGATGCCAAGGTCACGGTCCAGAAGGCGTACAGCGACTACATCGTCGCGAAGACCGCCTCCTCGGCCCGGCTGATCGTCGGCGACAAGGTCACCGTCCGTCAGCTGCTGTACGGCCTCATGCTCCCGTCGGGCTGCGACGCGGCGTACGCCTTGGCCGACAAGTTCGGCAGCGGCCCCACGCGAGCGAAACGGGTGCAGTCGTTCATCGGCCGGATGAACGCGACCGCCCGGACCCTGGGGCTGCGCAACACGCACTTCGATTCGTTCGACGGCATCGGGAACAAGGCGAACTACTCGACGCCGCGCGACCTCACGAAGCTCGCCTCCGACGCGATGAGGTACCCGCTGTTCCGCACGGTGGTGAAGACGCGGTCGACCAAGCAGAAGGTCACCACCCGCAACAACGGCTACCGCTACATGGCGTGGACCAACACCAACCCCCTCCTCGGCACCTACGCGGGCACCATCGGCATCAAGACCGGCTCGGGCCCCGAGGCCAAGTACTGCTTGGTGTACGCCGCCACCCGGGGCGGCAGGACGGTCATCGGCACGGTCCTCGCCTCCACCTCCCAGGCCAACCGCGCGGCGGACGCGAGGAAGACACTGGACCACGGCTTCAAGAAGTAGCCGGGGCGGCGGGGGCGGCAGCTGCGCCCCCGCCGCTTCCGACGTCCCGGTTCCGCGCCCGGCTGCGTACCCTGGGAGCAGGACGTCCTGCTCCGCCCGGGGAGGTTCGCATGGCCGGCGGTCACCGCTTTCACCTCGATCGGGACGGGCATTCGATCACCGTCCAGGTCGGGCGGCCCCACGAGGGCATCGAGCTCCTGGTGGACGGCAAGGTCGTCGCGTACCAACGGGGCCGCGTCAAGAGCGTCATGATCCTGAGCGCCGAGCTGCCGGAGGACCCGCCGCGGCCCTTCCGCATCTTCCTGGAGGACATGGGCGGCGAGCTGTTCTGCGCGATGGAGGTCTCCGGCTCCCGGATCCTCATGCCGCAGGTACCCCTGTGGCAGCCGGGCGCCCCCCGCTCGGCGGGCCCACCGCCGCCGGCCCGCGCACCACGTCCGCTGCGGCGCCTGCGGAGGTTGCTGCGGCGCCTGTGACCGGTCCGGGGGCGCGTGTACGGCGGGAATGCCGGCGGGCGCGGTGCGCCCGCGCCCTTTACGGAGCCGTGGATTCCAGCAGGGCGACGAGGCCGCGGGCCGCCGGGCTCGTGGCCTCATCGTGCGGGAGCGCGGTCACGCTGCTGTACGTCAGCCGTCGCGCGCCGGCCAGCGGAACGGCCCGCAGTCCCGCCGCCTCCGGCTTGCGGGTGAAGTGCTGGGGGACGAGCGCGACGCCCAGCGACTCCCGGACCAGTTCCAGCAGGCTGTGGACGTCGTTGACCTCCAGCGACACCTGCCGCCCGACCCCGGCGGCGGCGAACGCCGCGTCACCGACCCTGCGCGGTCCCCAGTCGGAGTGGAAGTCGATGAAGGGCTCGTCGCGCAGCTCGTGCCAGGAGACCTCCTCGGCCCCGCCCAGCACGTGCTCCGGGTGGCAGAGCAGCAGCATCGGCTCGTCCGTGAGCGGCAGGGTCCGTACGTTCCGGGGCGTGTCCCCGCAGTCGATGGCGAAGGCCAGGTCGAGCCGCCCGCTGCCGACCTCCTCGATGAGCTGCGCCGAGCCCGCCTGCCGCAGCCGGATCTCGACCTGCGGATGCCGCTGGTGGAAGCGCGCGAGGAGCCCCGGGACGTGCACCCCCGCGATGCACTGCTCGGTGCCGACGGTGAGCGTGCCGCGCAGCAGGCCCTGGACCGCGGCCACCGCGTCCCTGGCGGCGCGGGCCGCCGCGAGGGTGCGGCGCGCCTCGGACAGCAGGGCGCGCCCCGCGTCCGTCAGGCCGACCGAGCGGGTGGTGCGGGCGAACAGCGCGGTGCCGAGCTCCCGCTCCAGCTCCCGCACGGACGCCGAAAGGCCGGACTGCGACACCATGAGCCGTTGCGCGGCCCGGGTGAAGTGGCACTCCTCGGCCACGGTGACGAAGTGCTCCAGGTGTCTCAGCTCCATATTCAGAAGAGTAGCTTCTCAAAGTGTTCGGATTCTTCTGTTGGACGGGATGGCGGGGGCCCGGCAGGCTGGGAGGGCGCACGCGCGCCGCGCGGCGTTCCCCCGCCGAAACCGCACTCCTCAGAGGAGACCCTTCGTGTACTCCGCACACTCCGGCCGCTACGACGCCATGCCGTACCGCCGGGTCGGCCGCAGCGGCCTGAAGCTGCCGGCGCTGTCGCTCGGCCTGTGGCACAACTTCGGCAGCGACCGCACCCTGGACACCCAGCGCGAGATCCTGCGGTGCGCCTTCGACCTCGGAGTCACCCACTTCGACCTCGCCAACAACTACGGGCCGCCGCCCGGTGAGGCCGAGCGCGTCTTCGGCCGGCTCTTCGCGGAGGACTTCGCGCGCCACCGGGACGAGGTCGTCGTCTCCACGAAGGCCGGGTACCTGATGTGGCCCGGCCCGTACGGCGAGTGGGGATCGCGCAAGTACCTGCTCGCGTCCCTCGACCAGAGCCTGCGCCGGACGGGTCTCGACCACGTCGACATCTTCTACTCGCACCGGTACGACCCCGACACCCCGCTCGAAGAGACCATGGGCGCACTGCACTCCGCCGTCCAGCAGGGCAAGGCGCTGTACGCGGGCGTCTCCAACTACCCGGCCGAGCAGACCCGTGCGGCCGCGACGATCCTGCGGCAGCTCGGCACGCCCCTGCTGATCCACCAGCCCCGCTACTCGATGCTGGACCGCGCTCCCGAGGACGGCGTGCTCGACGCGCTGCGGGAGGTGGGGGCCGGCGCCGTCGCCTACTCGCCCCTCGCCCAGGGCCTGCTCACCGACCGCTACCTGGAAGGGGTCCCCGAAGGCTCCCGCGCCGCCGGTACGAGCCCGTTCCTGACGGCGGACGCGGTGACCGCTCCGCTGGTGTCGCGCCTGAGGTCGCTGAACGAACTCGCGGCAGAGCGGGGCCAGTCGCTGGCCCAGCTCGCGCTCGCCTGGACGCTGCGCGACGAGACGGTGGCGTCCGCGATCGTCGGGGCGAGCAGCGCCCGGCAGCTGCGCGACAGCGTCGAGGCCGCCGGCCGGCTGAAGTTCGGCGACGACGAGCTGCTGCGGATCGAGGCGATTCTCGCCGAGGACTGAGCCGTCGCGGGCGACGAGGGCGCGGGTCAGCTCCCTCAGCCGCTCCCGGGCGCCGGGGCCGTACGCCTGCTCGTGCGCCCGGCGGGCCCCGTGACCCGGTCGGCGCGGCTTCGTAACGCTCACCGGGTGCGTTCGTTGACCGTCGGGAACGTTCCTGCAACAGAGGTGGGCACATGAAACTCCGGTCAGCCGCCGCGGCCGCGGCACTCAATCTCCTGGTATTCGGCAGCGCCGCCTCGTCGGCCCAGGCCGCGGGCCCCGAGCAGGCCGCTCTGGGGGCTTCGGAGGCGCTCACCAAGGCCTCGCTCGACCTCGGGTTCTGGGCGGACCGGCAGACGTCGGCGGTGCTGGGCCCGGGGCCGATCATCGACGAGAAGACGTCCAGGAACACCGCGTCGGCCCTCGGCCTGGACCGGCGGAAGGTGGAGTAGGAGCGTGGCCTCGGCGGCCGCGCCCCTCCGGGGGGAGCCGCGACCGACGGCGCCACCGGTCGCCTGCCTGCGCTGCGCCGCTCGCACCCGCCGGCGCGGCCCGGCGGTCGCGGGGACGGGACTACCCTGGGTGCAGGGGTCCTGCGGCACGGGAGCAGCCGATGCGCGAGAACACACGGGGCCAGGACGAACGGCAGCGTCCCGGGGCCGCCCCTCCCTCGCCGCAGGCCCGGCGCCGCGCGTACCGGCTGAGGCATCTGCTGGCGTCGGTCCACATGCCGCTGTACCTGGCCCTCGCCGTGCTGTTCGGCGTATGGGCGTGGGGCTCCCAGGCAGGCTTCGCACCGAGCCCGTGGGCGCTGGGAGCCATCGCGCTGCTGTTCGCCGTGCTGGCCCTGCTGGCGCTCGCCGACGCCGCTGTCATCAGGGACCACCGCCGTCGCCGGGGCGTGCGCCGCTGACGCGTCCGGGGCGGCGCGGCCGATGCGTCCGCGAGGCGCCGTAACCTGCGGCGGATCGGCGCGCCTCGGCCATGGAATGTTCAAGACCGCGCCAACAGATCACAAGCGTGAACCTCGGGCCAGAGGTTGACCGTTACGTTCCCCCTCGTGACCTTCAATCGACACGCACCCTCCGCGCCGGTGAGCACCGTGCGCCGCTCATTCCTGCGAGCCGCGGTAGCCGCAACCGCCCTCGTCGGCACGGGACTTGGGGCAGGCGCCGCGTCCGCCGCCGACGCGTCCCCGGCCAGGACGACGAGCACGCCGCGCACCCCCGACGAGGTGCTGCGCGCGCTGGCCGCCGGCAACCGCCGGTGGCGGACGTTCCAGCAGCGGCATCCGCACGAGACGCCCGCCGTGCGCCGGTCGCTCGCGTCGGGTCAGAGCCCGTTCGCCGTGGTCCTGGGGTGCGTCGACAGCCGTGTGCCGCCGGAACTCGTCTTCGACCAGGGGCTCGGCGACCTCATGACGGTGCGCTCGGCGGGCGAGGTCCTCGACGAGGCCGTCCTGGGCAGCATCGCGTACGGCGCTCTGGAACTGGACATACCGCTGATCCTGGTGCTCGGCCACCAGTCGTGCGGCGCCGTGTCCGCCGCCGTGCACGCGGACGAGACGGGAGAGGAACTACCCGCGCACATCCAGTACTTGGCCGATCAGATACGTCCGGCCATAGACCACGGGCAGCACGGCGCCGCCCGTATCGACTCCACCATCACCCGCCACGTAGGCATGGTCCGCTCGCGGCTCGCGGCCGACCGCGACCTGGCGGAGCGGGTCGCCACCGGCAGGCTCGCCATCGCCGGGGCGCGGTACGAACTGACCACACAGCGCGTCCACGTCCTCACCTGACAGCGGTCGCCCGCGCGCTCACCGGTACGGTGAGAGCTTCCCCGCAGGGAGGTTCGAGCCGTGTCCCCCGACAGCGTGTTGAGCATCGGCGAGCTGGCCGAGCGTGCGGGCGTCACCGTCAAGACGGTCCGCTTCTACTCCGATCGCGGTCTGCTGCCCGAAACCGCCCGCAGCTCCGGGGGGCACCGCCGTTACGGCCCCGAAGCCCTCGACCGGCTGCACCTGATCCGCTCCCTGCGCTCCCTCGACGTGCCGGTCACGGACGTGGGCCGGATCCTCGGCCAGGAGGGCGCGCTGGAGGACGTCATCGCGGGCCGGCTCAGCGAAGTCGGCTCGCAGTTGACCGCGCTGCGCTGGCGGGAAGCCGCGCTCCAGCTGCTGCGGGACTGCGCCGCCGAGGAACGCGCCGACCGGCTGCGTCTCGTCGGCTCCATGGCCTCGCCGCCCAGCACGGCCGCCCTCGTGCGCTTCTGGCGGCGCTGGCTGCCGCCGCGCCTCCCGGCGCGCCTGGTCTCCGCCATCCTCGAACAGGCCGTTCCGCAGCCGCCGGCCGACCCGGCCCCGGCCCAGGTGCTCGCCTTCGCGCGGCTGCACGCCTTCGCCTCCGGCGTCCATCCCGGCGCCGGCCACTGCCAGCCGGCGGCGCACCGGTCCGGCCCGGGCTCGCGCCCCGCCGTGCTCTACGACGGCCTCCGGGAGGCGTACGCGCTGGCGGCGCCGCACGTGCGGGCACGGCGCCCGGCGCGGGAGGGCGAGGCGCTCGACTGCTTCGTGGCCTCCTACGCCCGGTCGAGCGGTGCGCGGGACACCCCGGCGTTCCGTCGCGGCCTCGCCCGGCAGCTCGCCGCCGAGGCCCGCATCGACCGTTACTGGCAGCTCACGGCCGAAGTCTCCGGCTCGCCGGAACCGACCCCCGGCGCCGCCGACGACTGGCTCCGTACCGCGCTGTACGCCGAAGTCTCCCGTACGGACCTCTGATCGGGCGTCCGGGGGGCCCTCACGCGTCCACCGAGGGCGGTCGGTCACGGCAGTCGGCCGCCCCGTATCTTCGCTGTACCACAACTGGCGCACCGAGCGGCGAGAGCGACCTGCAACGGCTGGAACTGGGCGCCCAAGGGCTGTTTTCGGACAACGATGTGAGTCTCACGCGTCCCGAGACAACCCGTGCGGCCCTCCACCGACTCTCACCGACCGGAGCCAGTTCGCAGCACGCACGCGGAAAACGAGGGACGATGACCAGATTCCACCAAGCCCGCCCATGGCGTTCACTGATCGCCGCCGCGGCGGCGATCACCGTGACCGCCGGCGCCGTGGCGGCCGCACCCGAGGACGAGAAGGCCGCCGAGAGCACGCCGAAGCTCAGCCTGATCGCCGCCTCGAAGTCGGTGACGCTCGACTCGTACAAGGAGAACCCGGGTGTCTACCTGGACCTCGGTACGTACGTCACGGCCGAGAACGGGCCGCTCGAACTCAGGGTGTCCCGCAAGTCCTACAAGGACCCGGTCGTGGCCACGCAGGTCATCCGCGAGGGCGCACAGACGCGGAGCAAGACCCTTCCCGCGGGCTTGGTGAAGGACTTCTCGGGGCTGCCGGGCTTCGCCCACGTCACCCTCACCGACGCGAACGGCAGGAAGGTGATGGACAAGACGGAGTCGTTCTGTCCGAACAACGCCTCCGGCCGGATACGTCCCGACGCACCGGCGAAGTCGAAGTACCCGGAGAGCTGCCCCGTCAACCCGTTCACGCTCGGGTCGGTGTGGGGCGTGGAGGACGGCTGGGCGTCCAACACCTACGCGGGCTACTACTCCGAGCCGGTCCGCGTGCCGGCCGGCAAGTACACCGCCAAGGTGTCCGTCGCCAAGCGCTACCGCCTGGCGTTCGGCATCGAGAACAAGCCGCAGACCATCAAGGTGACCATCCGCGAGCGCAGTTACGACGACATGGGCGCGGGCGCGGCGAGCGCCATGAAGCACGGGTCGCACGCGGCCGGGCACGCCGGTCACGGCGCGATGCGCGCACCCGCGCCGGCCGCGCCGACGAGCGGGGCCGGCCCCTCGTACAACGTGGGTCACGGGCCGCACACGCCCGCACCGCCCGCCCTCCCGTGGGCGCTCAAGAGGGCCGCGCTGAAGGCGGGTGCGGCCGGTGACGAGCCCGGGCAGACCGACGGTTCGCGCAAGGCTCCCGCCGTGGATCCCGCCGCGAAGCGGCCGACCGGCGCGCCGAACGTCCCGGACGTGCCGAAGCCGGACCTGCGTTCCCTCCCGGCCTACGGCATCCAGGCCACCAAGGGGCAGGGCAGCACGCGGGGCAAGGACTACCTGGCCTTCAGCGCCAACGTGTGGAACGCGGGACCCGCGCAGCTGGTGGTCGACGGCTTCCGCTCCCCCGGCAAGAAGCTGATGGACGCCTACCAGTACTTCTACGACGCCGACGGCAAGCAGGTCGGGTACACCCCGACGGGCACCATGGAGTGGGACCCGCGCGCGGGCCACGAGCACTGGCACTTCACGGACTTCGCCAGCTACCGGCTGCTGAAGGCCGACAAGAAGGAGACGGTCCGCAGCGGCAAGGAGGCCTTCTGCCTGGCCAACACGGACGCGGTCGACTACACGGTGGAGAACGCCAACTGGCACCCCGACAACACCGACCTGTCCACCGCGTGCGGCCAGGAGAACTCGATCTCCGTCCGCGAGGTGCTCGACGTCGGCTCCGGCGACACGTACACCCAGGACCTTCCCGGGCAGTCGTTCGACATCAGCAACCTGCCGAACGGCACGTACTACATCCAGGTGCTGGCCAACCCCGAGAAGCGCCTCAAGGAGACCAGCCTGACGAACAACAGCGCCCTGCGGAAGGTCGTGCTCGGCGGCCGGGCCGGCGCCCGTACGGTGAGCGTGCCGGCGCACGACCTGGTCGACGCCAACTGACGCCCCTCGTGTGATCACGGCATCCGCTGCCGCTCGCTGTGCCCCGGGACGGGTTCCCGGGGCACAGTGCTGTGCGGACCGGCCCGCCAAGGCCCTCGGTCGGCGACGCGGGCGTGATCGTCCTCTACGATCCGGTCCGTACGCCGCGACATCACCGCCGAACAGGGGCTCGCTGTGCTGATCGATCTCACCGGGAAGACGGCCCTCGTCACGGGGTCGACGCAGGGAATCGGCGCCGCCATCGCCACGGGACTCGCCCGTGCGGGGGCGCGGGTCGCGGTCAACGGTCGTACCCGGGAGTCCGTCGACGCGGCGCTGGACCGGTTGCGCGGCGAGTCCCCCGAGGGCTCGTTCCTGGCCGCGCCGGGTGACATCGCCGACGACGGCGGCGCCCGGCAGGTGCTCGGCGCGCTGCCCGAGGCGCGCGAGCACCGCCCGCAGTCGCTCCTCCAGCGCCTGATCGAGCCGGAGGAGATCGCCCACATGGTCGTCTACCTCAGCTCGTCCTTCGCCTCGGCCACCACGGGCGGCGCGCTGCGGGTCGACGGCGGTTACGTCGACTCGATCCTCCCGTGACCCGACCGGGCGCGGCCCGCCGGCCTCCCCGGCGTGACCCCTACGGCGCGAGGCGCAGCAGGAACAGCGCCGTGTCGTCCGTGCGGTCGGCCGACCGGCGCGACGCGCGCCGCGTGAGCGTGGCGGCTCATCACGGCCGACCGGTAGCGGTCCTCGAACACGGGGTCGTCCAGCCAGGGCAGCGCCTCCCAGGGCCTGGTCCCCAGCAGCGCCGGGACGCTGCTGCCGACCAGGTCCGCCCCGTTGGGGGTGATGAAAGTGATCCGTCCGTCGAGATCGAGCGCGCAGCAGCCCTCGGGGAGCCTCTCGGTGAAGTCGACCGCCGCCAGCGACTCGGCCTGCGTGACCATACGCCGTCGCGGCACCGGCATGATGCGCGGTTCGGGGGTGGCCACGATCGGACGGCCGCTCTCCTCCGCCCGGCGCAGGGCCGCGCCGACGTATCCGGAGGCCTTCTCGATCGCCCGTTGCCACTGCGGCTCGATCACCAGCGGATGGGAGCCCGGCCACAGCAGCAGCCCGCCCCAGGTCCGCTGCGCGCTGACCACCGGAGCCGCCGCGAGCGCGAACGAGTACGGCAGCGCGAGACCGATCCGGGGATAGCGGCGGGCGAGCTCCCCCTCGGCTCCGACCCACACCAGGCGTCCTTCGCGCACCGCCTCCGCCAGGGGCCCCGAGGCCGAGATGCCCACCCTGGCCCACGGCATCGCGAGGGTGGACGGCACACCGGCGAGCACCATGGCGGACAGCACCTGGCCGCCCGCCGTCAGTACGTAGATCCCGCCGCCGTAGGCGTCGGACTCGCGCAGCACGCGGGACAGCAGCCGGTCCAGTACCTCCGGCTGCCCGGACTCCTCCGTCGGCGGGACCATGGCTAACGGCTTCTCGTCCGACGCATCACCAGACACATCATCTCTGGACGTTACGCCCGGGACAGGCGGGCGCGCACCCGCGGCGCGGGGCGCTAGATCCCGGCCAGCAGCATCCCGCCCATAGTGACCATGGTGGCGGCGACCAGGCCGTCGAGGACCCGCCAGGCGGCCGGCCGGGCCAGCAGACCGCTGAGCAGGCGGGCGCCGTACCCGAGGGTGACGAACCAGGTCAGGCTGGCGAGCACGGCGCCGGTTCCGAAGGCCCAGCGCTGGGAGCCGTGGTCGGCGGCGACGGAGCCGATCAGCAGGACGGTGTCCAGGTAGACGTGCGGGTTGAGCCAGGTCATGGCGAGGCAGGTCAGCACCGCCTTGCGGGCGGACCCGGTGGTGGCGCCCTGCGCGCTGAGGGCCGCGCCGGGCTCGGGCCGCAGTACGCGCCGGGCGGCGAGGACGCCGTAACAGATGAGGAACCCGCCGCCGGCCAGACCGACCACGGTCAGGGCGGCGGGCCACGCGGTGACCACGGCTCCCACGCCCGAGACGCCGAGCGCGATGAGGACGGCGTCGGACACGGCGCAGATGGCGACCACCGCGAGGACGGCGTGCCGCCGGACCCCCTGGCGCAGGACGAACGCGTTCTGCGCGCCGATGGCGACGATGAGGGAGAGTCCGGTGCCGAAGCCGACGAGGGCCGCCGTGATGATTCCGTGGTTCATGCCCCTGACGTTATGGATCAACAAGTCTTCAGTACAGCTAAAGGTTCTAACGTACCCTTAGCGTTCGTGATGGACGAGCTTCCTCTTGACCAGGTACGGACCCTGCTCGCGGCGGTGGACGAGGGCACGTTCGACGCCGCCGCGGCCGCCCTGCACGTGACGCCGTCGGCCGTCAGCCAGCGCATCAAGGCGCTGGAGCAGCGCACCGGCCGGGTGCTGCTGACGCGTACGAAGCCGGTGCGCCCCACCGAGTCCGGGCAGGTGGTGGTGCGCTTCGCGCGCCAGCTCGCCCGGCTGGAACTGGACGCCCGGGCCGAGCTGGGCATCGCCGACGGGCGGGGGCCGGCCCGGCTGCCCATCGCCGTCAACGCGGACTCGCTCGCCACCTGGTTCCTGCCGGCGCTGACCCGGGTGCCGCAGGACCCGCCGGTCTGCTTCGAACTGCGCCGCGAGGACGAGGCCCACACCACGGCGCTGCTGCGCGAGGGCCAGGTGATGGCGGCCGTCACGTCGTCGCCCGATCCGGTCGCCGGCTGCACCGTACGCCGTCTGGGTCTGGCCCGGTACCTGCCGGTGGCCACCGCCGCCTTCGCCGCCCGCCACCTGAGCGGCCCCCTGGAGAGGGATCTGCGGGCCGCCCCGGTGATCATCTTCGACCGCAGGGACGACCACCAGGACGCCTTCGTACGGTCGCTCACCCACGGCGGGTCGGGCGCGGGCCCTGTACGTCACTACGTGCCGACCTCGGAGGGGTTCTGCGACGCGGTGGCCGCCGGCCTCGGGTGGGGCCTGGTGCCGGAACCGCAGGCCGAACCGCTGCTGCGGGCCGGCGCCTTCACCCTGCTCGCGCCCGGCCGGCCCGTGGACGTACCGCTGTTCTGGCAGCAGTGGAAGCTGGACTCGCCCGCGCTGTCGGCCCTGGCGGAGGCGGTCGCCGCCACGGCCGCCGAGGCACTTCTGGCCCCGGCCTGAGCGCCGGGCCCCGGCGGCCCCCCGGGCACGTACCGGATGGACGACCGCGCGGGCGGACTTCCGGCCGTGACCTGATGCTGAGTCATGGGCGCCCGGCACCGACGGGGCCCCGGCCCACGTCACCAGGAGGAACCCGCCATGCTGCCCACACGTCCCGCACCGTCCCGCTCCCGCCGGCTCCGGCTGTCCACCGTCGCGCTCGTGGCCGGCGCGTGTGTCGCCGGCCTGGTGTCGGCGCCCGCACAGGCGAAGGAACCGAGCCCCGGCGAGCGGGAACTGCGGCAGCGGCTGTGGGGGCTGGTGCGCGCGGAGGGCGGGCCGCCCGGGGCCATCGCCGTGCTGCGGCGCGGTGACGACGTGCGGGTCGTGCGCGCGGGGGTCGCCGAGCTCGGGACCGACCGGTCGCCGCAGCCCACCGATCACATGCGGATCGCCAGTACGGCCAAGGCGTTCACCGGGGCCGTCGCGCTCCAGCTCGTCGACCGGGGGAAGCTCCGGCTCGACGACACCATCGGCAAGCGGCTGCCCGCGCTGCCCGCCGCCTGGCGGCGGGTGACGCTGCGCCAGCTGCTCCAGCACACCAGCGGACTGCCGGACTACACCACCGCTCCGCAGTTCGTGCGCCTGCTGTCCGAGGACCCGCGCCGCCGGTTCGACTCTCGCCGGCTGCTCGACTTCGTCGCGGGCGAACCGCTCGCCTTCCGTCCCGGCTCGCGCTACCGCTACTCGAACTCCGACAACATCGCGGTGGCTCTCATGGCGGAGGCGGTGACGGGCCGGCCGTACGAGGAGCTGCTGCGGACGACCGTCTACCGTCCGCTGAATCTGCGCGACACCAGCCTCCCGCAGGGCTTCCGGTTGCCGGAGCCCTATCTGCACGGCTACGAGGTCGCTCCGCAGGAGCCCCCGGAGGACGTCAGCACCGTACTGAGCGCGTCGGGTGTGTGGGCGTCCGGTGGGATCGTCTCCACCCCGAAGGACCTGACGTCGTTCATCCGCGCGTACGCGGGCGGCCGCCTGATCTCCAAGGAGACCCGCCGGCAGCAGCTGAAGTGGGTCGCCGGCGGTTCGGAACCGGCGGGACCGGGCCGCAACGCCGCCGGGCTGGCCCTCTTCCGCTACACCACCCGCTGCGGCGTCGTGTACGGGCACACCGGCAACTTCCCCGGCTACACCCAGCTCGCCGCCGCCACGGCGGACGGCAGCCGTTCGCTCACCTTCTCCCTCACGGCTCAGGTGAACAAGGAGAACAAGCCGGAACTCCTGGAACGGGTGCGCGACGTACAGGAGGACTTCGTCTGCGACCTGCTCAAGCGCTGAGCGCTCAGCGGCTCGTGATCCAGCGGTGCTCGGTGGCCGAGTACGCGTAGCGCGGCATTCCCTTGGCTCCGCTGGTGCGGAAGGGGCGCCCATTGTCACTGATGCGGACCGTGCCGGAGCGCGCACCGCTGCTCCACACCAGCTCCAGGTACCAGCGGCAGTCGCAGCCGGCTGTCCTCGCGTTCACCAGCAGGACCTCCGGGTCCGTGACCGACACGGTGTACGGGAACGCGACCGCCGGGATCGGGGTTTCCGCCACGCCGTCGAAGCCGGCGACGGAGCGGGCGACGGGACGCGGGGCGTCGAGGTCGACGGCGATGTGGCGCGGACTGAGCGCGCCTCCGCACCCGTCGCTCATCCCGTAGACGTTTCCCCGGGCGGGCGCGTCGCGTTGGGTGACGCGCACCCGCAGCGCTTCCAGTACGACCGCCCGCTCGGACGTGCCCCGGAGCGTGACGCGCACGTTGGTGTCCCCGGCGTGCAGCGCGTCGAGGGAGCGGGCCCAGGGCCCGGCGTCCTGTTCGACCGGCGGCGGAGGGACGCGGTCCGGGCCGCGGGCGACGAGATAGCCGTGGTCGCATCCGCTCTGCCAG
Organism: Streptomyces chryseus; assembly: GCF_014650755.1. Classification (GTDB taxonomy): domain Bacteria; phylum Actinomycetota; class Actinomycetes; order Streptomycetales; family Streptomycetaceae; genus Streptomyces; species Streptomyces chryseus. The sequence goes on from NZ_BMVO01000004.1 coordinate 161,533, forward strand.
ACGTCGGAATCGACGGTCCAGCCGAACGGGACACCGGCGGGCGCGCCGCCCGGCCTCCGGGCCGGGCGCGGGGCGCGGGTGGTGGGCGTGCCGCTCCTCTTCGGCTCCGCGGTCGCTGAGGGCGTACGGGAGGCGGAGGGGCCGGACGTGCCCGGGCGCGCGCCCGGGGCGCCGGCCGGCGACTGCCGCGTACGGTCCTCGCCGGCTCCCCGGGTCGCGTCGGCTCCGTCGGACCTGCCCGCCGAGGCGGTGGGGCCCCGGCCCTCCGCGCTCCGTGCCGTCGGCGTCCCCGGCCCGGCGAAGGCCAGCGCGGCCACCCCGGCGGCCAGCACGGCGACGGCGGCCGCCGCGAGCACCACCCGGCGCGGGCGAGGCGGGCGCGGCGCCGGGACGGTGGCGGCCGGCCCGGGAGAGGTGAGCGGCGTCGGGGCGGTGAGCGGCGTCGGGGAGTACGCCCTCCGGGGCCGCACCGCACAGCCGAGCCAGGCGCTCGACCGGCGCGAAGTGGGCCGGTACGGCCTCCCCCGAGCAGTAGCGGTGCAGGGTCGAGGCGCTGACGCCCAGGCGGCGGGCCAGAGCGCCGTAGCTGCGGCCGGAGCCGTCCTTGAGCGCGCGCAACCGCCCGGCGAACCGCTCGACTTCGGCTTCCCTCGACGCACTCATCCGTTCCCGCCCCTCCACCCGTCCCGGGCGGCGTACCACCCACCCGCAAGTCCCCACGTCAGCGGGGGTGGAATGGTTCCACCGTCCCGCACCGCCGCGTCCTGCTTGTGCCGCGGGGCGTCACCCGCCCAAGCTGATCGGTGTCTTCGTCAACCACCGCAACGGGGGATGTTCCGTCCATGCCTGCTCTGCGCACCGCACTCGCCGCCTCCTGCACCGCCGCCGCCCTGGTGCTGGCCGCCGCCCCGCTCGCTCCGGCTGGCGCGGCCTCCGCGCCCGCCGCCCCGGCGTTCCTCGACGCCCGGCAGATGCCGGCGTCGTCCACCCCGTGGTCGGCGGGGAAGGTCACCAAGGGCCTGCCGGAAGGGAGCGCGTTCTGCGCACCGGGCGCCCTGCCGGCCAAGGGCACCAGCCACCGCGTGTTCCGCACCGAGCTGGACACCGGCGGTCTGCAGATCAACACGGTCGCCCCCACCGCCTCCCGGGCCGCCGAACTCGTCACCAAGCTGCGCCGGGGGTTCGCCGCCTGCGCCGAGCGCGTCGAGCGGCGGTACCCCGGCACGGAGGCGAGCAGCGCCTACCACGGCAGGCTGGCCGTCGAGGAGGGGGCGTACGTCTACAGCCTGGACACCCGGGACCAGGAGGTCGGCAGCACCGACATCCACCTGTTCTCGGCCGGCCGCGACGGACGCACCGTCACCTACGTCCAGTGGGGCCGGCTCGGCGACCTGCCGGACGCCCCGGTGCAGGGCTTCAGGACCACCACCCGCACCGCGGTGAACAAGCTCCACCGCTGACCCGCCCGGGGCGGCGCGCCGGAGGGAGCGGCGCGCCGCCCCGGCGAACGCGACCTTTGGGGTGATCCCGCGCAACCGGCGGGGGCGGTCCGCGTTGATCAGCCCGCGTGATCAGCCTCCGCCCCACTGCCAGGAGTCCACCCCATGCTGTACGGCAACGCCCTGCGCGACGAGATCGCCTCCGCCGGGACCACCCCGCTCATCGGCGTGTACGACATGTACTCCGCGTCGCTCGCCGCCGGGCACTACAACGGTCTGTTCGTGTCCGGCTTCGGCTTCGCCGCCTCGTACTACGGGCTTCCCGACATCGGGTTCATCGCCTGGCCGGACATGGTGGCCTTCGCGGAGCGCCTGCGCGGCGCGTTTCCCCGGCACCACCTGCTCGTGGACATCGACGACGGCTACGTGGACACGGAGCTGGCCTGCCACGTGGTGCGGCGCCTGGAGCGGTCGGGCATCTCGGGAGTGGTCCTGGAGGACCAGCAGCGGCCGCGCCGCTGCGGCCACGCCGACGGGAAACAGGTCCTGCCGCTGGAGGACTACCTCGTGAAGCTCGACCGGGTGCTCGCGAGCCGCACCGACCTGCTGGTCGTCGCCCGGACCGATGCCACCGACGACGAGGACATCATGATCCGCGCGAAGGCCCTGGCGGCTACCGACGCCGACGTGGTGCTCGTCGACGGGGTGCGCGACGTCGGGGCGATCCGACGGATCCGGGAGGCCGTCGGAACCAAGCCGCTGCTGTTCAACCAGATCGCCGGCGGCAAGTCACCTCGGCTGTCGCTGACCGAACTCGCCGCGCTCGGCGTCGACGTGGCCGTCTACAGCACGCCCTGCCTGTTCGCCGCGCACCGGGCGGTGGAGGACGCCCTGACCCGGCTCAAGACCTCGGACGGGCTCCTGCCGGACACCGGCGCCACGGGCGGCGCCGGTGTCGCCGAATCGACCGCCCTGCTCGTGGACAACCTGCGCCGCCACAGCACGCGCTGAACCACGGGGCACCGGCGGCGGCCCGTCGCGGCCGGGCGCGTACGGTCAACCCGGCTCCCCCGCGACGGAATCCAGCCTGCGCCGCACCTGCCCCTCGTGGACGAGCCGTCCGACCAGCGCGCCGCCGTACACCACGAACCCCACGCCCACCAGCCAGGACTGCAGGACCAGTACGGTGCCGAACGGCCCGTACGTCACCGCGTTCGACGCGATCAGCGGCGAGAAGACGAACTGCGAGAAGATCCGCAGCCCGAGCAGGCCGACGGCCGTCAGGGCGGCCCCGGGCGCCAGCGCGCGCCAGCGGATCCGGCCGCAGAGCAGCACGCGCTGCGACCACCAGAAGAAGAAGAACAAGCCGATGACGTCACCGGCGGCGACGAGCATCGTCACGATCGCCGGGGACTCCGCGGGGGTGGGCGTCTTGACGAAGAGGAGGAGGGCGGCGATCAGCACGGCGAGCCACACGACGTGCCGCCACATCGTGTGCCAGCGCGCGGTCGGCAGGTCCCACACGCGTTCGTAGCCGGTCTGCACGGCGGATCCGAAGGTCACACCGAACGTGGCGAGCGCGGCGAGACCGAACGCGGTGGTCCGCTGCAGTGCCTGGCCCGGCCGGCCGAACAGCTCCTCGACCTCGGCCTGCGACACCTCGGAGACCCCGAGCCCCGCGACCAGCCACCGGGCGAAGCCCTGTCCGCTCGCGAGGTCGGCCGCGGCGACGACGACGAGCAGCGGCACCAGGGTGAGGAAGCTGAGCGCCGCGAAGCCCATGGCGCGGTGCATCAGCTCGATCGCGCGACCGCGTTCCCAGGTCAGTACGACGACCGAGCTCCGCAGCCGGTGCAGCCGGTGTCCGTGCTGTGGGCGGCCTTCGTGCGGCGCACCGGATTTCAGGGGCATGTCCCGTCGAGTACCCGCAAGCGCTCCTGTCCCCTCCGGCGTGGGGCCGAACGGGTGCGCCGGGCGTCAGGCGCCCGGCGCACCCGTCCGGGTGGTGCTCTCACCAGTAATGCTTGCGTCCACCCACCGCGCGCCCCACCGATCCCAGGATCCAGAGGACGGCGCCAATGGCGACCAAGACGATCCCAATGGTCCACAGGATGGAGATGCCGGCCACGAAACCGATGATGAGCAGGATGATTCCGAGGACGATCATGGAGTCCTCCGATCTCGCTGAGAACGATCCTTCACTCAGCCTGTCCCCACCCGTCATCAGGTCAAACCTGCGGACGCCGGCACGTCGCCACGCGGGCGTGAGGGCACGTTTCCGGACCGCCTACCGCATCCACCACGCGGCGGAGGCGTCGCGCAGGGTGTTGGTGCCGCAGTGCACCTCGCCGGCGCCGAGGTGGTAGGTGTACCAGTCGTCGAGGTACGACACCTTCATGCCGGCCCCGGCGTACGCGGCGTCGACGGCGGAGGTGAAGATGTCCTTGCCGCCGATGACCGGCCCCCACTGGCGGGGGGCCAGGTAGCGGTTCCCGCCCAGGACGATCCCGTTCACCGCGCCCGGGACATAGGCGCTGGTCATGACCGTTTCCGGCGGCGCCCCGGCGCGGTCGGCGTGTCGCGCCAGCTCCTTGTGCTGTCCGTACTCGCGGACCACGTCGGGCACCTGGCCGGCGCCCATCCGCGACAGCCGCGGCATGCGCTCGCCGCTCTCGCCCTGTTCCGTACCCCGCGTGTAGAGCGCGGGCACCCGTACGACCTCGGCGTCGGTCGCACCCGTCTCGCGCTTGAGGACCTCCAGGTTGGCCTTGATCCGCTGCGCGGCCATGGTGTTGTCGGCCACCAGCCACTTCGACGCGAGCGCCTGGTCGATGGTCTCCTTGGGGGCCGGCATGCCCGGGGCGCCCGGCACCGAGAACATCCGGGTCCCGCCGTGGCCCGCCTCCTGCGCCTCGCGCAGCAGCCGCAGGCCCGCCTCGGGATCGGCGATGCCGATCTTCCAGCCGCGCGGTGTGTCGGCGGGGAGGAACTGGACGAACTCGTCCACGTGGCCGACGTGCAGCCACGAGGTGTCGAGGAGGAGCGGGTCCTGCAGACCCTGGGACTTCAGCAGGGTCCGCATCACCCTGGCGGGCTTCGAACCGTTGTCCTTGCGCTCGCCCATGATGATGCGTCCGGCCGGGAAGGACCGGCCGCCGTGGGTGTACGGAGGGATGGTCTCCAGGTTGCCCATGGAGTTGAGCGTCCACTCCTCCGTGTCGCGGACCCCGGAGACCTGCACGACGCCCACGCCGTTGCCACGCAGTTTCTCGAACAGTTCCCGCCCGGCCTCGCGGTCGGCCTGAGCCGACCGCAGCATCACGCGCATGGTCCGGCGGCTTCCGGCGGGGCCGGCCATGCTCACGTAGCCGGGTTCGACGAAGTCCTGGGCCCAGATGTCGCCGTACTTGTCGAAGGTGACCAGCGGCTTGTCGATCCCGGCCGCCTTGACCTCGGTGGCGAGGCCCTTGACGAACGCCTGCTGCCGGCGCGCGTAGTCGTCCCTGCCCGGCACCTTGCTGACCATCATCTGCTGGGCCTTCTGCAGGTGGTGGTGGGTGAGCAGCGGTGCGACGCGCAGGGTGACGTCGTCGGAGGTGCTCCTGCCGCCGGAGGTCACGGTCAGGCGGACGACGGCGCGGCCGTCCCACACCGCGCTGTCGCGTATGACGTCGGTGCCCTCGACGCCGAGCTCCGCTCCGGCGCGCAGTTCGGCGGCGGTCAGGCGCGTTCCGGCCGTGACCACCGCCCAGCCGGAGGAGCGCTTGACGAAGACGCGCGCCTTCTTTCCGCCGGTGACGACCTTCAGGGTGCCGGTCGCCGTGGCGGGCAGGTGCGTCATCGGTACGGACCGCACCCGGGCCAGGTCGGCCGCGTCACCGGCGCCGTTGACCTTGGCGTCGGACGCGTCGTTGCAGGCGGCGAGCTTGGCGTCCGACAGGCGCCGGCCGTCGGGTCCCTTGACGGGGCAACGCCTGGTGTCGTCGTCGATGTTGGGGAGGAAGACCGCTCCCCGGCGGGCGGACCAGCTGTCCTCGCCCTCGGTGTCCGTGGCTCCGGTGACGTCCGCCCGCCCGTCCCGGTTCACGTCGGCCCGCAGGTCGGCCCGCGGCGGATCGGCGGCGAACGCCGGTGACACGGGCGCCAGTACGGCACCTATGACGGTCAGGGCCACTGCCCCGTGTCTCGCATGGCTCGTACCCAAGATACGTCGTCCCTTCCTGATGATCGGCTCTCAGGGCGGAAGAGGACGGGAGCGGGCGGTGCGTTGCCTGGCGGCGCCGGGATCATCCCGCAGGCGGGGCGGCGTGCGACCGGTGGAGGAGGCGGTGTCAGTCCGGGGCATGACGAAACGCGGGGCTTGGTCGGGTATCGGCGGAGCGGGTGGCTGCCCCGCCGCAGGGGCAGCCCTCATGGCCGGTCCGCGAAGGTCACACCGCTGGGGCCTCCTGCGCCGCCGGGGTGGTGTGACGCGGCCTCAGGACGCCGGCCGTGCAGGCGGCGACGACGCAGAAGGCCACGGGCAGGAAGAACGTGAGGTTGAGCGGGACGAGGTGGGTGAGGGGCCCGATGACGGCGGGCCCGGCCAGCATGCCGAGGTAGCCGAGGCCGGCGACCCGGGAGACGTTGGCCCCGGCGGCGTCCGGGTCGGCGTGTCCGGCGGCGCTGAAGAGCTGCGGAACGCAACCGGACAACCCGGCTCCGAACAGGGTCCAGCCGACCAGCGCCAGGGGGATCCAGGGGGAGAGCGCGGCCGTGGTGAGGCCGAGGGCGGCCAGGGACGCGCCGTACCGGACGACGGCGACCGGGCCGCAGCGCGCGGCCACCCGGTCGGCGAGCAGGCGCCCGACGGTCATGGCGGTGGCGAAGGCGCCGTACGCGAGCGCGGCGGTGGCGGCCGGTGCGTCCAGGACGTCTTCGAGGTGGAGCACGCTCCAGTCGTTGGCCACCCCTTCACAGAGCATGAGCATCAACGCGAGCGCGGCCAGCAGCCGGATGCGCCGGGGCGTCCCGCGGCCTGTCCGCACGGCGGCGGTGAGGTCGTCGGCGGTGCGCGTCGGCTCGGCCCGCAGCAGTGCCGGCGCGGCCGCCACGGCGGCGACGAGGCCGAGGAGCGCCACCGCGCCCAAGGTCGCGGCCGGACTCAGGCCCCAGCTGAGCGTACGGGCGCCGACGAGTGCGGCGAGTACGCCGCCGATGGAGAACGTGGCGTGGAAGGCGGACATGACGGGCCGTCCGTAACCGCGCTCCACCTGTACGGCATGGGCGTTCATCGCCACGTCGAGGCAGCCGTTGCCGAAGCCGAGGACCAGCAGCGCGGCGCCCAGCGTCCAGGTGTTCGTGGCCAGGCCGGGCAGTACCAGGGCCGCGCTGCACAGCGCCGCGCCCAGCGGTACGACGGTCCGGGCGCCGGCGCGGTCGGTGAGCGGACCCGCGAGCCGCATGCCCGCGAAGGCTCCCGCACCGAGCAGCAGCAGGAGCCAGCCGAGCACGGCATGGCTCGTCCCGGCACGGTGTTCGACGGCGGGGATGTGGACGATCCACATCCCCATGAGGAAGCCGTTCAGGGCGAAGTACACGAAGGTGGCCGACCGGCCGGCCCGCAGGGATCTTTCCATGCCTATGAACATAACGAACATCTGTCATGTTCGAAAGATTGTGTTCCGGACTTTACTCGTGTTCAATTGCGCGCATGGGAAGCACAGACCGCTGGCGGCAGATCACCGACGCCGTACGCGAGGCGGGCCGCATGGGCGTCGCGGAACTGGCAGCGCTCACCGGCGCCTCGGAGATGACCGTCCGCCGGGACCTGGAGGTCCTGGCCGAGCAGGGCGTTCTGGAGCGCTACCGGGGCGGAGCGAGAAGCCTGCTGCTCCAGGGCGAGGAACCACCGTTCGCCCTGCGGGCCCAGGAGGGGTCGGAGACCAAGCGGCGGATCGCCGCCGAGGTCGCCGCCCTGATCGCCGACGGTGAGTCCGTCGTCGTCGACAGCGGCACCACCTGCCTGGAAGTGGCCCGCGCCTTGGAGCACCGCCGCCTGACCGTGATGCCGCTGTCCCTCCACGCCGTGAACGCGCTGACCTCGGCAGCCGGCCTGACGCTCCTGGTGCCCGGCGGGCGGCCGCGGCCGGGCGAGCTGGCACTGACCGGTCCGCTGACGGCGGCCTCGCTGGCCGCCCTGCGCTTCGACACCGCCGTGATCGGCTGCTGCGGACTCACCCCCGCCGACGGCCTGACGGCGTACGACCTCGAAGACGCCGCCGTCAAGCGCGCCGCGATCGCCTCGGCCCGCCGCGTCGTCGCCGTCGCGGAGTCCGCCAAGCTGTCCCGTACCGCCCTCGCCTTCGTCGCGCCCGCCTCCGCGCTGCACGTCGTCGTCACCGACGACGGCGCGTCCGAGGAACAGACCGCGGCGCTGGTCGCGGCGGGCGTGACCGTACGCACGGTCTGAGCGCGACACCGGGGGTCTCCTGCCGCGCCGAGCATCGTCGGCCGGACGGGCCTAACGTGGAAGGAGGGTGGCAACCTCCTCTCCTTGGGAAGGAACGACCGGCCATGACCGAGACCGGACAGAATCTCAGCGGGAAGCACGGCGACCCCGGAGGCCGCGGACGGACCACCATCGCCGACAGTGTGGTCGAGAAGATCGTCGGGATGGCGGCCCGGGACGTGTCGGGCGTCCACGCCATGGGCAGCGGGATCTCCCGGGCCTTCGGGGCGGCACGCGAGCGCGTGCCCGGCGCCGCGAAGTCCGTTTCGCGGGGGGTCAACGTCGAAGTGGGCGAGAAGCAGACGGCGGTCGACCTCGAGATCGTCGTCGACTACGGCGTCTCGATCACGGAGGTCGCGGGCTCCGTGCGCGAGAGCGTGATCTCGGCGGTCGAGTGGATGACAGGGCTCGAAGTCGTCGAGGTCAACATCACGGTCAGCGACGTGAAGCTGCCGGACGAAGAGGACGAGGAGCCGGAGGAGCAGCCACGGCTCCGTTAGTCCGGACCCGCAGCACGGTCCCGGGACGGACGCTCGATGACGGACCAATCCGCCCGGTGACCGGCTGCGAATAGGGGGCGTGAGGATCTCCCGTACGGCCCTGGTCCGCGGCGGGCTCGCCGCCCTTTCCGGCCTGCTCTCCGGTTACACCGCGCTGGCGGCGGCCGAACTCGTGTCGGCGACCGTCCGGCCCGCGGCCGGGCCCGTCACCGCCGTGGGCGGTGCGGCCGTCGACCGCACTCCCGCGCCCGTCAAGGACTGGGCGATCCGCACCTTCGGCGAGAGCGACAAGCTCGTTCTGCAACTGGGCATCGTGGCGACGCTCGCCGCCCTGGCGCTCGCCCTGGGCGTACTGGCCCTGCGCCACCGGCGCGCCGGGTCGGCCGGTGTGCTGGCCTTCGGCGCGGTGCTCACCGCCGCGGCGGTGAGCCGTCCGGACGGCGACCGGCCCGGCGGACGGGCTGCCGTCGCTGCTCGGCGCGGTGGCCGGCGCGATCGTCCTGTACGTGCTCATCGGCACGCTGGACCGGCCAAGGGCCCTGGCCTCCCGGGGCCGGGAAAGCGGCTGGAACCGGCGCGGGTTCCTGATCGCGGCGACGGCCGCGGGGATCGCCGCGACCGGCGCGGGCGCTCTCGGCCGGACCCTGGGCAGCCGGCGCGGCCAAAGCGCCGTCGCCTCACGCGCCGCGGTGCGGCTGCCCCGGCCCGCTTCTCCCGCGGCCCCGGTCCCGCCCGGCGCGCGGTTGCGCGTCCCGGGCATCAGCGCCTTCACCACGCCGAGCGAGAAGTTCTACCGGGTCGACACGCGCTGGATCGGCGTACCGCTGACGACCTCCTGCGGGAGGCCGGTGTGAAGCCGCCGTCACGCGGTGGTCCCGCCGACCAGCTGGTGGCCCGCTCGGTGGACGGCATGACGCTCGGCACACCGGTCGAGGACGTGATGGACGGCCGCGACGCGATGCTCCCCGTCGGCATGAACGGCGAACCGCTCTCCTTCGCGCACGGTTTCCCGGTCCGCATGCTCGTCCCGGGGCTGTACGGCCATGTCTCGGCCTGCAAGTGGATCGAGGACATCGAGCTGACCACGTGCGCCGACTACGACCCGTACTGGGTGAAGCGGAAATGGGCCCGCAAGGCCCCGGTCAAGACGCAGTCCCGTATCGACACTCCCAAGCCGTTCGCCCGGCCCAAGGCCGGCACCGTCATGGTCGCCGGCGTCGCGTGGGCCCACCACCGGGGCATCGAACGCGTCGAGGTCCGGGTAGACGACGGGCCGTGGCGGCCGGCGGACCTGGCCGACCAGGACACGGTCGACACCGGGCGGCAGTGGTCCTTCCCCCGGAAGGCCACGCTCGGCGGCCACACCCTCACGGTGCGCGCCACCGGCCGTACGGGAACCGTCCAGACCGGGAAGCGGACGCGCACCGTTGCCGACGGGGCGAGCGGACGGCACTCGGTGGTGGTCACCGTGGACTGACCGGCCCCGCCCCCTGTTCAGGAATGCTTCGCCGAGAATGCGGTGACGAGTGATGAGTACGAGAGCTGCCGTGTCCCTCGCGCCCGGCTGCGCCACCGGGGCGCGGGAGGCGATCCGCCGGCAGCTGGCGTGGTGGCGCCTGGAGGACCTCGGCGACGACGCCACGCTCATCGTGAGCGAGCTGCTGTCGAACGCCGTCCGCCACGGGCGGCCGCCGTGGCGGGCCCGCATGTGGCTCAAGGGCGGGGAGAGCGGGCGCCGTGGGGTCCGGCTCGAAGTGCACGACGCGGGGGCGGGCGTCGACATCGAGCGGATACGCGCCCGCTGGCGTCACCCCTCGGGCTCGCTGCTGGGCGGCGGGCGCGGCCTGTTCATCGTCGACACACTCGCTTCCGCGTTGGGCAACGAGCGGTCCGGTCACGGGCACACGGTGTGGGCGGAACTGGAGTCGGCGCGCACGTCGGCGGAGCCGGACCCGGACGCGGCATGACGGCTGTGAGCGCCGTCGCCCCTCGTAGCGGCGTTGACGGGGGCTTCGACACCGGGGCCGCGCCACAGAGGCGGAGCGACCGCTCCCCGGCCCTGTGGCGCGGGTGTCTGCCGTCGGCTCAGCCGCTAGCCCATCTCGGGAACCAGCCCCGTGAGGGGCGCTGCCAGGCCGGTGACCTGCTGGAGCTCACGGAGCTCGTGCAGCTGGCCGAGGCCCTTGAGCTGATCGGTCACGGTGGGCACCTCGCCCCGGCGGTCGACCGGGACGGCGCTCGAACCGAGCTTGTCGAGCTCGTCGGGAACGGACAGCAGGTAGCCGGAGGAGTCGGCGGCACTCGCGGTCGGCGCGGCGAGGGCTGAGACGCCGGCGGCGAGGGCCGCGACGGCGAGGACACGCTTAGCTTTGATCATGACTTGAGCAACGGCCGGACCGCCCGCGCGGACACGGCCGCACGGCGCCCGTCACCCGCAAGCCACATCGCGTGCGCCGGTGTTCGACGGCCCACCGTGCGGCCGTGCTACTCACTCGGGGCGGCCCGGGTCGAGACCAGCACACCGACCTTGTCGATGCGGTGCTCGGGGTTGCCCTTGGCGTCGCGCCAGAAGTTCCCGGCGGCGTCGTCCTCGGGCGTCGCGCAGGTGGAGAGCGTGATCATCGCCCTGGTGGGCTTCTCCCCCGGCGCTCCCGGAACCGCGGCCCGCTGTTCGGCCAGTGACCGCTCCGAGCGGAACGACGTCGTGCGGGTCTCGGTGATCTCGTACTCGTACACCTTGCCGCCCGCGGTGACGAAGACGGAGTCGCCCTTGTCGACGGACGGAAGCGCGCGCAGGGGGCCGCCGGCGGAGAGGCGGTGCGCCGTGACGAGGTAGTTGCCCACCTCGCCGGGGCCGACACCGCCCTCGTCACCGTACGGGCTGGCGGCCACACCGCGGTCCTGGATCCGGGTGCCGGCCCAGTCGTCCGTCGTCCCCTCGTAGGGCACGACGCGCAGGTCCACCACGCCGATCGACGGGATGGCCAGCAGCGCGGTCTGCTGCCGCGTGCCGCTCTCGCGCACCGCCGGCTCGGCGGACGGGGAGGCGGACACGGGCCCCGCCGGGGCGGTGTCCGAGGCGGCCACCGAGACGGGAGCGGCCGGTGGCTTCGCGTCCGGTCCGGCGGCACCGGCGCCCGCGCAGCCCACCAGCGCGACGACGAGCGCGCCCGCCGGGGCGAGGGAAACGATACGGAGACTGATCATGGGCACTCCGGATCGGTGAGAGGACGGACGGCTCGCCCGCGAGGACGGCGTGCCGCCTTTTCCACCAGAACACGGCGGACCGACGACGTGTTCCCGGCCCCGGCAGACCGGATCAGGGACTGGTGATCCACCGCAGGACGGACCGGACCGTGGTGTCGTCGAGCCGGCTGAGGGCGTCGATCGCCTCCAGATCGCCGGGGAGGGGCGCCACACCGGTCGTGGTCAGGGCCGCGTGGAGGTCCAGGCGGCGCCGGTCCGTGGCCGCCAGGGTGAAGGACGGCCGCCGCTCGGCGCGCGGGGCGAGCAGCGCGTAGTCGTCGGCGTCGTCGACGGCCGGCGCCGCGCTCTGCCGGTCGAGGTCGTCCACGCCGTGGAAGCGGTACGGGTCGAGCGCCCACCGGGGCGTCCTCGCCGCGAACGCGGGAATCGGTGTGCCGGTCATCAAAGCCTCCAGGGGTCGGGTCGTCACTGACCCACAGGAGTCCCGCGGGACGCGGTCCAGTTGCACGCCGGGCCGGCAACCACCCGAACGCCCCCAACAGCATCTCGTCACACCACAGGGAAATCGGGTGGGAGGCCGGACGGGGATCCGGCCTCCTGGCGTCAGTACAGGACGGACGGCAGGTACGCCCCGGCGGGCTCGCTGTAGAGCCCTGTGGTCATCAGGCTCATCAGCTGTTGCACCTTGAGTCCGTTGCGCAGGCACCACCGCAGCAGCACGCTGTTGGACGCCGGGACGAGGATGCCCGGACCGCCGAACGCCGGCGCGCCCGCGATGAGCGCCCTGATGTCCTCGGTGCTCTCGCCCACCGCGTGTGCGAAGAAGGAGAGGTCGGTGGCATAACCGGTGATCCGCCCGCCGTGTTCGCTCACCCGGGCCGTGCCCGCCTGGAGGGCGTCGGCCAGTTCCCCGCCGCGGTCGGTCCCGTGCACCCTGCGGCACACCTCGTTGCAGGCGGCGAGGTCGGCGTCGGTCGCGGGCCGCACCTCGTACCCGTCCACCGTCCCTCCGATCGGTGGTCCCTGCACGCAGGCCACCGTCTCGCGGAACTCGAACCCGAGGCCGGCGTAGAGGGCGAACGACCGCGCGTGGTATCCGCTCTGCAGCAGACGGACGCCGGGCACCCGCCGCTCGGCCGCCCGGCGCATGACGTCGTCCATGAGCCGCCGCCCCACGCCGCCGTTCTGGACGGCCGGGTCCACCGTGATCGGTCCGACGCCGACTACGGGCGACCGCTCGTCCAGGAAGTTGCTGCCGACGATCCGGCCGTCGAGCTCGGCGACGACGCTGTAGAAGCCCGGGTGGTCCAGGACCGTGAGGAACATGCCGGCGGCGACCTCCGCCCCTGGGATGTCGGAGGGGAAACCGTGTTCCAGGGCGATGCCGGAGAACGCGGCGTAACAGATCCGGCCGCACTCCGCGGCGTCCTCCGGCCTTCCGGTGCGCAGTACGAGCTCCACGATCCGTTCCCTCTCCCGGTGCCGTTCCCGCTTCGTCGTCGGGGCAGCGGGCTGTCCGGGCAGGAAGGTCCGCCGGGGCCCTGCCTCCATCAAAAGCGCGGGCCGCACGTGCGGCAACCGGCAGCAGCTCTCGTTACGCCGGGCGCACCTGGACCGCGACCGCCGGGTCCTGGTGCCCGCCGCTGGCGATCATCCGTACCTCGTCGCGGTCGCTTATCTCGGCCAGGACGATGCCCGTGTCGTCCGCGTACACCGGGTGGCCGCCGGGCCCACTGCGGTCCGTGCGGTGCACCTGCACGACGTCCGCCGCGTCCGGGACGGCTGCCGGTTCGCCCGGACGTACGAAGACCAGTTCGTAGCGATCAGACCTGCCCATGTCGCCTCCTCGGTGAGAAGCCGTTGCGCCGCGCCCCTGAGTCCATACACCCATAGTCCCGCACTACGGGTTCCGGGGCCGCCGGGTCGCCCGTCGGCCGGCCGGTTTCAGACGCGCAGTTCCGGCGGGAAACCGGTCCAGCGCAGTTCCGGGGGCAGGTGACGGGTGTCGTTGTGGCACAGCACGGCGGACGGCCTGCCGGGCGCGTACCGGATCACCGTCAGCGCGGCGTTGCCGTGGTTGAGGCCCATCCAGCGCCACTCGGGTGCGTCGAGGGCGGCCCGGACCAGCCAGCCGACGAGGAAGTTGTGGGTGACGAGCAGTTCGTGCCGGGTCACGTCGCCCTCGACCGGCCCGGTGAAGCGCGCCAGGGCCTGGGCGGCGAGTGCGGGACCGCGCTCGCGCTCCTCGGCCGGAAACTGGCCGAGGAAGCCCAGCAGGGCGTCGGCCGAGTCCGGCGGAAGCTCCTCGCGGCGCGGCAGGTGGGGGAGGTAGTCGCCGGCCGGCTCCGACGCGCGCAGCGGTACGCCGTCGAGCTGGTCGGCGATCAGGCGTGCGGTCCGGGCGGCGCGGGGCAGAGGGCCGTGGTGGACGACGGACAGCGGCGTCCCGCGCAGTCGCTCTCCGAGCAGAACGGCTTGACGGCGTCCGGCCTCGGTCAGTTCGGTCTCGTCCGCCGACGCCTCGCCGTGCCGGGCGAGATAGAGGTACCGCGTGGCTGTGTCCGTCATGTCGCCGCCCCCGGAGAAGGTGAGAGATCCCGTGTGTCGATCTTGTACATCGGACCGGGGGACGCCCCGGGCGGCGCCTGCGGTTCCGCCCGGCGCCCGGCGCCCGGCGGTCCGGTGCGGGGTAATCCCGTCGACGGCGCACCGGCCGCCGCCTACGCTCACGGTATGAGCGACAACGGCACCGCGCGGCGTCCGCTGGTCGCCGTCCTCAGCGGAGCCGGGATCTCCACCGACTCCGGCATCCCCGACTACCGGGGGCCGAACGGCCTGTGGCGGCGCGATCCGGAGGCCGAGAAGCTCGTCACGTACGGCTTCTACATGGCAGACCCGGACATCCGGCGCCGCGCCTGGCGCATGCGGCTGGAGAGCCCCGCGCGGCGGGCCCGGCCGAACGACGCCCACCGTGCGATCGCGGAGCTCGAACAGTCCGGGGTGCCGGTGCGGGTCCTCACCCAGAACGTCGACGGGCTGCACCAGATGGCCGGCCTGCCCGCCCGCAAGGTGCTCGAACTGCACGGGACGGCGCGCTCGACGGTGTGCACCGGCTGCCGGGACCGCTCTCCGATGGAGGAGGCGCTGGCGCGGGTGGCGGCGGGCGAGGAGGACCCGCCGTGCCGTGCGTGCGGGGGCATCCTCAAGTCGGCCACCGTGATGTTCGGACAGCGGCTCGACCCGGAGGTGGTGGCCGCGGCCCTGGCGATCGCCAGGGCGAGCGACGTGTTCGTGGCGGTGGGCACCAGTCTCAAGGTGCAGCCGGCCGCCTCACTCGCCGGGATCGCGGCGGAGCACGGCGCCCGCCTCGTCGTCGTCAACGCCGAACCGACGCCCTACGACGCGCTGGCCGACGAGGTCGTGCGCGAGCCGATCGGGACGGCGCTGCCCGCCCTCCTGAGGCGCCTGACGGCCTGAGGGGCGCGCCCGGCGGTCCTGGAGGGGCGTGCGACCAGGGCGCCTACCAGCGCGGGCCGGCCGCCCGAACGGCGCTGAAGTCCATGGCCTGCTCGACCTCCCGCAGAGTCTCCTCTGCGATCTGGCGCACCTCGGCAGGTACGTCGCCCCGCTCCTCCACGAGGCCTGCATAGATCGGTGCCTCGGCACGGTTCGCGGAACTCACGTCGGAGAGGGCCCTTCAAGTCGGAGAACGTGCGGATTCCGGCGTCAGCCGGAACGGAGGACGAGTGTAGGTGGTCCACAAGACGGGGCTCAGGCCGCCCCCGTGCCTGCTCACCTCCCCGGCCCGAACTGATGCCCGGGTGTCCGGCCCGTGGACACCACCCTCCACCGCTTCCAAGATACGGAATACACTTTCCATTATCAGCGTCCCGATGCGGGGGAGGACCACAGCATGGGCATCGACAGGGCACTGCCGCGCCGAGCGGCCGCCGAACTGGTGGGCACCGCCGCCCTGGTGACCGTCGTCGTCGGTTCCGGCATCCAGGCCGCCGGCCTCAGCCAGGACACCGGGGTGCAGCTGCTCGCCAACGCCCTGGCCTCGGCGATCGGGCTCGGCCTGCTCATCGTGCTGCTCGGCCCCGTCTCGGGGGCCCACCTGAATCCGGTGATCACGCTCTTCGCCTGGTGGTCCCAGCGGCGCGCCGCGGCCCGCTTCAGCGGCCGGGAGGCCGCCCTCTACATCACGGCGCAGCTCGCGGGGGCGGTCGCCGGGGGCCTGCTGGCCGAGGCGATGTTCGGCCGGACGCCCGGTGTCTGGTCCACGCGGGTGCGGTCGGACGGGCATCTGCTGCTCGGCGAGGCGGTCGCCACGGCGGGACTGGTGCTGGTGGTGTACGGACTGGAGCGCATCGGCCGCGCACGGCTGATGCCGGTCGCGGTCGCCTCGTACATCGCGGCGGCGATCTGGTTCACCTCGTCGGGCTCCTTCGCGAACCCGGCGGCGACGGCCGGCCGGGCCCTCACCGACTCCCTCACCGGCATCGCGCCGGCGTCGCTCCCGGGCTTCGTCACCGCCCAGCTCCTCGGCGGGCTCCTGGGCGCCGGGCTGGCGACCGTCCTCTACGGTCCGCGGGTGACGCCCGCTCAGCCCGCCGGGCCGGCGGCGGGCGCCCGCGCGTGGTGGCGACCCCTCTCTCGCCGGGCGTAACACGCCCTGGGAGACTGCTTGTTCATGAGCGAACGCGGGGGCGGTCGGACACGGGGCGGCGTCGGAGCCGGAGTCACCTTCGGCCTGCTGGTGGCGTGGGCGGCGCACGACGCGGAGGAAGTGGCCACGGTGCCCCGGTGGGCCCGTACGCACGTACCGGAGCTGCGCGAGCGCTTCCCCCAGGTGCCGGAGCCGGTGTGGCGGCGGCTGGAGTCCGTCGACGGCCGGGAGTTCGCGGCCGCCGTGGGCGGGATGGCCCTGGTGGTCGCCGCCGCCGCTGTCCAGGGGCACCGCACGGGCGGGCGCTCCGCCTTCTACCAGCAGGCCGTCCGTCCTGCTTCCCGCGCGGCCCGGCGACGCCGCGCGGAGCCTGGCGTTCGCCACCGTGGCCACGGTTGCCGGGGCGCACGCCGTGGCCCGCCGGGTCGTGGGCCGGTCCGCGGGCCCGCGCCGGCCCTGACCGCTCCGCTTCCGGCGGTGTGCACCGGCCCCGGAACCCGGGGCGCGTCCGGCGTCAACTTCCGTGCCCGGTACGCGCTGAGAGCCCTCGGGCCAGACACTCGGTGAGGCGGAGCGCGAGCGTCCCGTCGGGGTCGAGGCGGGGGTTGAAGATGGTGACGTCGAACCCCCGGGCCCCTTCGCCGGCGAGCGCCGTCCGCAGTACGGTCTCCAGCTCCGCCCAGGTCAAGCCGCCGGGAAGGCGGTAGTCGACGGCCGGCATGACCGCGTCGTCCAGGACGTCCACGTCGAGGTGCACCCAGTAACCGGCGCTCCGGCCGGAGCCGAGCCGGCCGACCGCCCGGCGCGCGGCCGTTGCCGCGCCGTCCGCGCGCACGGCGTCGAGGCCGACCGCGTGCAGCAGCGGTGGCAGGGGCTGCATCCCCGCCTCGGCGGACTCGGCGCCGTCGCGGAAGCCGAGGGCGACGACGTCCTCGTCCCGTACGAGAGGTCCCCGGCCCTCCAGGTCGGCCAGCGGCAGCGGACCCCGCCCCGTGGCCAGGGCGAGTACCATCGACGCCACCTCGCCCGTCGGCTCCGCCGACGGCTGGTAGAAGTCGGTGTGACCGTCGAGGAACAGCAGCCCGTGGCGCCCGCGGCGGCGCAGGGCGAGGAGTGTGCCCAGCAGAACGCTGCAGTCACCGCCGAGGACCACGGGGAAGAAGCCGCGACCGAGGACACCGCCGACCCTGTCGGCCAGGTGTGCCGAGTACCGCGCGATGCCGACCGGATTGAGGACACCGGTCTCGCGGTCCCGCACGGGGTCGTACGCCGGCGCCTCGACCCGGCCCGCCCACGCCGCCCCCAGCCGCGTCAGCAGCCCGGCGCCGAGCAGAGCGGCCGGCAGGTCCTGTACGCCGGAGGGCCGCAGCCCGAGTACGGACGGCGCCTCGACGACGGCTGGTTGCTGCACGTCCGGGCCCTTCTGCCGGCCGCTGCCGTCCCGCGCCACGGCCGCCACGAGCCGCAGGGCCGCGAGCCCCGGGGGCGGCCGCGGGTCAGTACTGCTCCGCCGGCTCGATGTTCTGGTTGACGTGGAAGAAGTTGTGCGGGTCGTACGTCCGCTTGATGTCCGCCAGCTTGTCGTAGTGGTCGCGGTACGCGGCCCTGACCCGGTCCTGCCGCTCGCCGGAGCCCATGAAGTTGACGTAACCGCCGCCCATGGACTGCGGACGCAGTTCCTCCCAGTAGTCCACGCACCACTGCTTCAGCATCTCGGCTTTGTCGGGATCCGGGTCGATGCCGCCGATGATGCCGGACCACACGGCGTCCCGGTACGCCCACGCGGTGGCGTCCGGGCCGACGCGGCCCGCGGCTCCGTCCACCGGGTAGAGGTGCATGGTGGACAGGTCGGTGGGGAGGTTCTCGGCGTACTTGGCGTGCACGTCGACGGCGTCGTCCGTGATCCGGTCGAAGAAGTGCCCCCGCCAGTACCACTGGAGTCCGGCGGGGATCAGTTCGTCGAACATGGTCTGCAGCGCCGGATAGGGCATCGGCGCCGCGAAGTGGAAGGCCGGCGGGCCGGGTTCGCCGACGACCGCGAGAGCCTCGTCGAGGCGGTCCAGGTCCCCTGTCCAGCACCACACGACACCGCACATCTTCTGCCCGTGGATCTCCTCCGGGAACGGCGGGCCGGGCGGCACGGTGAGCGACGCGAAGAAGCCGTTCAGGTCCTCGGGCGCCTGCGGCAGGAACTCGCGGTACCAGCGCAGCACCTCGCGGGTGCTGTCGACCGGCCACACGGTGATGCCGGCGCCCACGGTGCTCACCGGGTGCAGCCGGAAGCTGAACGAGGTGACGATGCCGAAGTTGCCGCCTCCGCCGCGCAACGCCCAGAAGAGGTCCGGGTTCTCGGTCTCGCTCGCGGTGACGAAGCTGCCGTCGGCGAGTACGACGTCCGCCGCCAGCAGGTTGTCGGCCGTCAGCCCGTACTTGCGGGTGAGGTGGCCGTGCCCGCCGCCGAGGGTGAGGCCGCCGACGCCCGTGGTGGACATGATGCCGGCGGGGGTGGCCAGGCCGAAGCCGTGGGCGGCGTGGTCGAGGTCGCCGAGCTGACTGCCGCCGCCGACGCGCGCGGTCCGCGCGGCCGGGTCGACGTGCGCCCAGCGCATGGGTGACAGGTCGATGGTGACGCCGTCCTCCGTCAGGGCCAGGCCGGGGCCGCTGTGCCCACCGCCCCTGACGGCGACTTCGCACCCGTTGTCGCGCAGGAAGTCGACCGCCGCCATGACGTCGGCGGCGTCCGCGCACCGCACGACGGCGGCCGGGCGCCGGTCGATCATGGCGTTGTAGATCGTGCGGCTCTCGTCGTACTCCGGGTCCTGCGGGCCGATGACCGGGCCGCGCAGCGCGGTCCGCATCGCTTCCAGAGTTCTGCCGTCCATGACCATCTCCTTGCCGAGACGCGGAACCGCTGCTTCCCACCCGGCCCCCACCCCTTGCCGGGCCCGCCGGTGAGCGGTTGCGTACGCCGACGCCGCGGGCGCCCCCGTTCGGCCGCGCACGGGCGGCGGACAGCACGCCGGAGGGCTGATGTGTCCAGCATCCCGCCGGCCGGGAACCCGCGCAATTCCGTCGCGAGGTGCCCGGGACCTGGGAAAAGCGCACCATGAGGGCATGGACGGACACAGGGGCGCACCCGCCGGCGCACGGCTGGAGGACATCGGCCCGCAACCACGGCCTGCCGCTGGAGGCGCTGCGCCACGACGTCACCCCGCCCGGACCGCACTACGTACTCGTCCACTACGGCATCCCCGTGACCGCGTCCGAGGACTGGCGGCTCACGGCGGGCGGCCGGGTCCGCAAGCCGCTGACGCTCGGCCTGCGGACGCTGCGGTCCTTCCCGGCCGTCACCCTGCGCGGAACCATGAAGTGCGCGGGGTGACGGCCGGGCACGGCTCACACCCCGGCCCGTGAGCCAGCCCTGGCTGGTGGAGGCGGTCGGAACAGCCGAGTGGACCGGGGTGCCGCTGCGCCTGCTGCTCGACGAGGCGGGAGTCGGCGCGGACGCCGTCGAGGCGGCCTTCGGCGGGCCGATCACGGCGTCGAGCGCGGAGTCGAGCAGGACCACCGGCGGAGTCTGCCACTGGCGGTGGCCCTGGGCGACGATCCGCACGTGCTGGTGGCGTACGGCATGAACGGCCGCCCCCCTGCCGCCGCAGCACGGCCATCCGCCGCGTCTCGTCGTGCCCGGCTGGTACGGCATGGCGCACGTGAAGTGGCTGCGCTAGATCACCCTCACCGACACCCCGTTCACCGGCTTCCAGCAGGCCGTGGCGTACCGCTACCGGCAGGAGGCCGGCGATCCCGGTGAGCCGGTCACACGCATCGCGCCGAGGGCGCTGATGGTCCCGCCGGGCTTCCCGGACTTCATGTCACGGACCCGCGTCGTACGGCCCGGCCGGGTGCCGCTGGAGGGCCGGGCCTGGTCCGGGTACGGCGAGGTCGCGCGGGTCGAGGTGAGTACGGACGACGGCCGCTCGTGGGGCGAGGCCGAACTCGCCCCGCCGGACGGGAACGTCTGGGCCTGGCGACGGTGGCGGACGTCCTCGGCCGCCGAGCCGGGCCGCCAGGTGCCGAGCGCCCGCGCCACCGATGCGACGGGCCGCACCCAGCCCGTGGAGCAGCCGTGGAACCGGGGCGGCTTCGGCAACAACCTCGTGCAGCGGATCCCCGTCGGGTGCGTGCCCGGCACGTGACACGGGCCGCCGCTGTTCAGTGGGGCAGTTCGCCCGCCGTCTTCTCCAGACGCAGCAGGTCGTGCGGGGTGAGTCCACAAGCGTCGCAGACGGCTTCGACCGGCGCGCCCTCGCGGACGGCGGCGACGGCCTCCGTCTCCACGTCGGCGCGGGCGGCGTCCAGAGCGGCTTCGGCTTCACGCAGGCGGTTGACGGCGAGTTCGAGGGGGGCGAGATCCATGGCCGGATGGTCGCACACCGCGCCCGCCCGGCGTCACCCCGCCCCGGCGGAGGCCGGCGGCGGGCCGGGATGCGGACCGTCACCGGGCACCCGACGATGGGAAGCCGGGGCGCCGCAGGGCGCCACAGCGCCGAAGTGGACGGACGTCGTCAATGGAAGACCTCGGTTACGGCACCACGACCGGTGCCGCCCCCGGCCCGGTCAGCACGGCCTCGGTCGAGGCCGCCCGGCGGGCCCTGGCCTCGACCGGCGTACATCTGATGCCGCCTGACACCCTGACGGCGTGCACCGGCACGGACAGCGGGGCCTGGGACCGGTTCCGAGCGCACTGGGAGGACCTGTCGCCCGACCGGTACGCCGCCGAGAGCGGCACCTGCCGGCTGCGGCGCTTCGGGCACTTCTCCCTCGCGGCGGACACCGGGAAAGTGACCCCGCTGCCCCATGTGCCGTTCGTTCAGCCGCAGGACACCAACCCGCTCTACGTCCAGGTGGACCGCCACTTCGACCCGCTCACCGACGCCTTCGCGGCCGACCCCGTGCTGCTGGCCGTGATCAGGCTCCTGGGACAGCTCGCAGGCGGTCTCGACCGGGCGGCGGAATGGAACGTGAAGGTCCATCCGTTCCGGGTCGTCGCGGCGGCCGACGGGCGGGGGGAGCCCACCCCCGAGGGGCTGCACCGGGACGGCGTCACCCTCGTCTCCTCGCTCCTGATCGCCCGGCGCAACGCCGAGGGCGGCGAGAGCACGGTGTTCGACCCGGACGGGAAGCGGGTACTGGCGACGACGCTGGACGAGCCGGGCACGCTGCTCCTCGGCGACGACCGCCGCACCCTGCACCAGGTCTCGCCGATCCGGCCGCTCGACCCCGGCCGGCTCGCCTGCCGCGACGTCCTGGTGACCACCCTCACCGCCCGCTAGGCGGGCAGCCGCCCGGGTCGCGGCACCCCCTCACCGGGGCAGGGCCCACCGCCCGGCGGCGGTGGCCGCGATCACCTCGTCCACGGCCGCACCGGGTCCCGCCCCCATGGCGGCCGCGGCACGCTGGAGCCGGGCGCCGCAGCCCCGTTCCGTCAGCCGCCGCAAGAACGCCGCCACCTCCTCCAGGTCGCCGTACTCCTCCAGGGCGGGGCGTACGTACGCGACGAGCCGCTCCGCCTGCACGGGGGCGGGCAGGATCCGGCCGCTCAGCGCGTCGACGCCGGCGCCGGACCAGCCGTCCCGCGCCGCACGCCAGTACGCGGCGCGCAGCAGCTCACCGCCCGTCCGGGGGCCCGGGTCGCCGTCGCGCAGTACCTTCGCCTCCGCCGTCACCACGAGCGCCCTGATGAGCGCGGTGAGCGCCACCGTGTCGTCGATGTCCGGCAGGACGTCCATGGTGCGGATCTCCAGCGTCGGCAGCCGGGGGTTGAGCCGGACGTCCCAGAAGGGCATGTCCGGCTCCAGCATGGCCTCAGAGGCCGCCATCTCCTCGGCGATCCGCTGGTGCTCCGCCGGCGACGCGGCGTACGGAGGCGGTCCGAGGCAGGGGAAGCCGCTCCGCATGACGGCTCGCCAGCTCGCGTAACCGGTGTCGCGCCCCTGGTGGAAGGGCGAGTTGGCGCTCATCGCCACGAGAAGCGGCAGCCATGGCCTGAGGTGGTTGGTGACCAGAACGGCCACCTCCCGGTCGGGCAGGTGCACATGGGCGTGGAACGCGCTGATCGCGAAGTCGTCGAGGAGGGCGCGGTACTGGTCCGCGCCCGCCCGGTACCGGGGGTGGTCGCCGATGTCGTCCGGTACGCCGCCTCCGACGGCCGGTGTACCGGAGGCGCACAGGCGCAGCCCCGCGTCGCGTGCGGCTGCCACGGTCGCGGCCCGCACCCGGGTGAGTTCCGCACGCAGTTCGCCGGACGTGGCGCAGACGGGCGTCCTGCCCTCGATCTGGTACTGGGTGAACTCGCCGGTGACGAGGTCGCCCAGGACCGCGCCGGCCCGCGCGACGACCTCGGCGCCCGCGGGCTCCATTCGCCGGGTGGCGGGGTGGACGAGGAAGTACTCCTCCTCGACGCCCACCGTGGGCGGCCGGGCGGGCACATGGGTTGCCGGGCGGGGGTGTGCCGGGTCCTGAACGTTCACGGCATCAGCATCACGCGGTCGGGCGGTTCTGTCGCCGCGCACCGCCGCCGGAGCGGCGAACCGGCCCGATCGCCGGCCCCCGGGCGTGCCGGTGGGACGGCCGTGCTCGCGGGGGGCCGGACCGTTCACGGTGCGACACATGACCGGCCGGTGGCCTCGCGCGCGCCCGGGGCGCGGGGGCAGCCACCGGCCGGTGCCGTGGGCACGGGCTACTGCGGGGGGTAGATGTCCCCGCCGCCCATGCTGCTTGCCTGCTCGCTCTGTTCCCTGAGGCGGCGAGCCTTGTCCTCCAGCCGCTTGCGCTGTTCCGGGTCGGCGGCACGTTCCGCGGCCTGGTCCATCTCCCGCGCCATCTGGCGCAACTCCTGGGCACGGCCGCCGGACTCATCTGCAGCGCTCATGATCACTCCTCGGGTGACAGGACAGAGCGGGCGCAACCAGCGAAGCAGCGCCGGCGCGTCCGCGCACGCCGAACGGTCACCCACCGCTATCGGGCCTGGCCGAAGGCGCGCCCGCGGGTACCGGCCGGGTCCTCGGCGGGCGGGCCGGGTGCGTACGGTGTCCGTGTGCGCCTGCTCCTGATGTCCGACACCCATCTGCCCCGACGCGCCAGGGAACTGCCCGCCGAGCTCCTCGCGCGGGTACGGGAGGCCGACGCGGTCGTCCATGCCGGCGACTGGGTGGACGCGGCCACGCTCGACCTCCTCGAAGCGCGCGCACGGCTCCTGGTCGGCGTGTACGGGAACAACGACGGGCCGCAGTTGCGGGCGCGCCTGCCGGAGGTGGCCCGGGCCGAGTTCGGCGGGGTGCGGTTCGGCGTCGTACACGAGACCGGAGGGGCTCAGGGGCGCGAGCGCCGGTGCGAGGAGCGGTTCCCGGACCTGGACGTGCTGGTGTTCGGCCACAGTCACATTCCGTGGGACAGCACCGCTCCCGGCGGGCTGCGGCTGCTGAACCCCGGGTCGCCGACGGACCGGCGCCGGGAGCCGTACTGCACGTACATGACCGCCGTCGCGGAAGACGGGCGGCTGGGCGAGGTGCGGCTGCACCGGCTTCCGCCCCGGCGCGTCACGCCCGGCCGGTGACGCCGGCCGCCCGACTCGGTTCCCGGCCGTCCGATCCCCGGCGCGGGCGTGGCGCGCGCCGGGGCAGGCGCTTTCTGTCGTTATGTTCCATCCGGACAGAGGCGCCGGACCTGCGCGCCCTGCCGAGCCTCCGCTGACGCAGCACCGGACGAGAGACGCGATGAGACTTCGTGCCACTGCCACCCGGCGACTGACCCTCCTGCTGACCCTGATCGCCGGGCTGGGGGCGGCCCTTGCTCCGGCCGCCCCCGCCGCGCACGGCAGGACGGCGTACGACCACAACCCTCCCTGCCCGGCCTCCGTGCCGTACCGGTCGGGCGATTCGGGCTACAACACCTTCCGCATCCCGGCCGCGCTCCACGTGCCCGGCGGCGCGCTCCTCGCCTTCGCCGAGGGCCGGCGCGACTCCTCGGCGGACGACGGTGACATCGACCTGGTCCTGCGGCGCTCGTTCGACGGCGGTTGCACCTGGCAGCCCCTCCAGCTGGTCGCGGACGCCGGTACGGACACGGTCGGCAACCCCGTGCCGGTGATCGACCCCCGCAGCGGGGACATCGTGCTGGTGACCTGCCGGACCCTCGGCGGCGCCACGAAACGGCAGATCACGTCGGGCAGCGTCGCCGCATCGGTCCGCCGCGTGTACGTGCAGCGCAGCACCGACGGCGGCCGGACCTGGTCGCCGCAGCGGGACATCACCGAGGCGGTCAAGCCGGCCGACTGGCGCTGGTACGCCGTCGGCCCCGGCCACGCCGTCGCCCTGCGCCAGGGGAGCCACCGGGGCAGGCTGCTCGTACCGGCGAACCACAGCTCGGGCGCCACCGGGCGCAGCGGCGCGCACTCCCTCTACAGCGACGACGGCGGGCACACCTGGCGCCTCGGGTACGTGAGCGGATCCGTCGACGGCGACGGCCCCCTCGCGCTCAACGAGAGCACGCTCGCCGAACTCCCCGACGGCACCGTCTACATCAACTCCCGGGATCACGACCGGACCGTCGGGGGCTCCCGCGCGGACGCGTACAGCGCCGACGGCGGGGTGTCCCTGTCCGTGCCCTTCCGGGCGCAGCCGGGGCTGACGGGCCCCATGGTGCAGGGCAGCGTGCTGCAGGTCGCCGGGCCGCCGTCGCGCAGTCCGCTCCTGTACTCCGGCCCGTCGGACCCGGACAGCCGCCGGCGGATGCAGGTGCGGGCCAGCGACGACGGCGGGCGTTCGTGGCGGCCGGCCTGGTCCGTGTCGCGGGACCTGGCCGGTTACTCGGACCTGGTGCAGACGGGCGTGGGCCGGGTGGGGCTGCTGTACGAGACGGGACCGCGGGCCACGCACGAGACCATCCGCTTCGCCCGTCTCCCCCATGACGCACTGTCAGCCGCCTGGTGACCGCGCTCACGCGTGCGACAGCGCGAAGGACACCAGGAAGCCGCTGACCGTGATCAGGCCGACCGCCAGGTGGGCGTCCTCGAACGCTTCCGGGATCATCGTGTCGGCGATCATCGCGAGGATCGCCCCGGCCGCCACCGCCGTCACCGCGGCGATCACGGCGGTGGGCAGCGCGCCGACGACGGCGTAGCCGAGCACCGCCGACACCGTGCTCGCGGCGGCGACACCGCCCCAGATGCCGAAGACGTACTTCTTGCCTCGCCCGGCCTGCCGCATGCCGGCGGAGCTCGACAGGCCCTCCGGGACGTTGCTGATGAACACCGCGACCACCGTCACCGTGCTGACCGCCCCGCCGTCGACGAGGCTGACGCCGATCACCGCCGACTCCGGCACCCCGTCCAGCAGCGCGCCGAGCGCCAACGCCAGGCCGGACCCGGCCTGCTGGGCCTCCGACGGCTGGGCCTGCCGGTGGCCGGAACGCTTGCGGTGGCGGGCCCCGCGCCGCGCCAGCCACAGGTTGCCCACCGTGTAGGCCGCCGCCCCGCCCACGGTCCCGATCGCCGCAGGACCCAGCCCGGCCTGGTCGTACGCCTCCTCGACCAGTTCGAAGGAGACCGCGGACAGCAGTACGCCGGCTCCGAACGCCATCACCGACGCCACCACCCACTGCGGGACGCGCACTCCGTAACCGAGCACGGCTCCCAGCAGCAGGGCCGAACCGGCCACCAGCCCCCACATCCCCGCAAGCACCACGTGATCCATGGCCTCCCTGTACCCCGGAACCGCGCCCCGACAGCAGGAACGCGCCACCTCGCACACCAACGGGGCGTGCGGCGGCCCGCGTGTGCCTGGGCCCGTGGGCGCCGCGATGGCCGGCTCTCGGGTCGGGTGGCGCCCGCGACGGCGTCCGGCGGGGCGACACGGCCGCGCACGATGGTGTCCGGCCTCCCGGGCGAGCAGACTTGACGGTATGTCGGGTAAACGAAGCGCGGGTCTCCTCCTGTTCCGCAACGCGGACGACGGCAGCACCGAGGTACTCATCGGGCACATGGGCGGTCCGTTCTGGGCCGGCCGCGACGCCGCCGCCTGGTCGATCCCCAAAGGCGAGTACGAGCCGGACGAGACGCCGGAGGCGGCCGCGCGCCGGGAGTTCACGGAGGAGCTCGGGCTGCCGGTGCCCGACGGAGAGCTCGTCCCCCTCGGCGAGTCCCGTCAGCCCAGCGGAAAGATCGTCACGGTCTGGGCGATCGAGGCCGATCTCGACCCGGCGCTGGCGGAGTTCGGCACCTTCACGATGGAGTGGCCGAGGGGCTCCGGCGTACAGCAGGACTTTCCCGAGATCGACGAGGCCGCGTGGTGCACGCCCGAGAGCGCGCACAAGCGGCTCGTCACGGGCCAGCGTGTCTTCCTCGACCGGCTCGCCCGGCACTTGGCGGAGCGGCGGGGGTGATCCCCGCCCCCGGCCGCCCGCCCGCGGGGATGTCCCGGGCAGGGGCGTCCGGGCCACAGTGGAGCCACCGGACGGGAACGCGCCCGGGGGCTGCCGGCCGTACGGGGAGACGTGTTCACGCGTCGCAGGTTCACGCGTCTCAGGCGTTCATCGGGCCGTGTTGCCGGGGCGGTCGCGGCGATCGTCCGCAGCCCCGGCCTTCCGCCGCCGCTGAGCGAGCCGGTCCGCGCGGACGAGGAATGCGCCGGCGACCGCGCGGTGGAAGTGCGGCGCACCCCACGCCGAGCGGGGCCGCCGACGCCCGCCGGGGCGTCGTATCCGGCCGGGCGGGTACCGGACCGCAGTGATTCACGCCACAAGGGGCGCGGGCCGTGTCCCCTAGGGCGGGCGGGGCGGCAGGGGCTCCGGGGAGATCCGGAAGGCCCTGCGCCGGAGGGTCGCCGGTCGCGGGTGGACTACCGTGGGCAGAGAACGGCCGTCGCCCGCGCCGCCGACGGCCGGGTCGCCGAGATCACGAAGCCGGGACGCCCCTGTCGGCAGCCCCCTGCCGGGCTCACTCCGCCGCCCCGGCCGCCCCCCGGTCCCGCCGCCGCCTCCGCCCACCTCAGATCCGCACATGGCCGTCGTGAGTCCCGCCGCGGCCCACAGGACCACCCGCCCGCGCGGGACCCCACAGCCCCCCGCGTGTCCGGCCCCGTATACGCCCCCGCCCCCGCCCCCGTCAGAAGGACTCGTCACATGCCAGTGCAGACCTCCGTACGCCCCCCGCCCCCGCCCGCGCCGTACCAGAAGCCGGGCAGTGACTTCGCGCGGCTGTACAAGAAGATCGCCGCCGCCGGACTGATGGGGCGCCGCCCCGGTTACTACACGGCCCGCATCGCGGCGGTGGCCGCCCTGTACGCCGGTGGCTGGGCCGCCTTCGTCCTCGTCGGGGACAGCTGGTGGACACTGGCGGTGGCCGGCTTCCTCGCCTTCGTCTTCGGCCAGGTCGCGCTGGTGACCCACGACACCGCCCACCGCCAGGTCTTCCGGCTGCGCAAGGCCAGCGAGCGCGCGGGCCGCCTCGCCGGGAACCTCGGCATCGGCATGGGGTACGGATGGTGGCAGGACAAGCACACCCGTCACCACGCCAACCCCAACCACGCCGAGCTCGACCCGGACGTGCTCCCCGACGTCCTCGTGTGGTCCCAGGACCAGGCGCGCGTCGCCAAGGGGCTCCCCCGGCTGCTCGGCCGCTCGCAGGCGTTCCTGTTCTTCCCGCTGCTCACGCTGGAGGGCTTCAACCTGCACGTCGCCGGTGTCCGGGCGCTGGCCAACCGCTCGCTCAAGCACCGGACCCTCGAAGGCACCCTCCTCTTCGCCCACTTCGCGGTGTACCTGACCGCGCTGTTCCTGGTCCTGCCGCCGGGCATGGCGATAGCATTCCTGGCCGTCCACCAGTGCCTGTTCGGCGTCTACCTGGGATCGATCTTCGCCCCGAACCACAAGGGCATGCCGATCCTGACCGGCGACGAGCGCCCCGACTTCCTGCGCCGCCAGGTGCTCACCTCGCGCAACGTGCACGGCGGCCGGTTCACCGACCTGATGCTCGGCGGGCTGAACTACCAGATCGAGCACCACCTGTTCCCCAGCATGCCCACCCCGCACCTGCGGCGTGCCCAGGTCATCGTCCGGGACTACTGCCGGGACCTCGGCATCAGCTACCTGGAGACCAGCCTGATCACGTCGTACCGTCAGGCGCTCACCAGCCTGCACCGGGCGGGAGCCCCGATCCGCGAGGCCCGCAGGGCCGCCGCCCCGGCCGAGGCCTAGGACGGCGGCGCACGCGCCGGACGGGCGTCAGCGCGGCGGCTGAGCCCACTGGGCGCGGGCGGCGTCCAGAGCGCGGCGGTAGGCGGCGTAGCCGTCCTCGTAGACCGCGCGGGACTCCTGGCGCGGCTCCACCGTGCGGAACCGCTGCGGCATGGTCTCCGGTGCCTCGCCGAGGAAGCGCCGCGCCACCCGCACCGCGCCGAGCGCGCCCACCTCGTTCTCCAGCGGGATGCGGACCGGGCGCCCCAGGACATCGGCGAACAACTGCGCCCACGGCCCGGAACGGGTGCCGCCGCCGCAGGCCGCGAGGGTGCCGGTGAGGCCGGCGGCCTCCAGGCAGTGCCGGGCGGCGTAACCGATCGCCTCGCACATGGCCCGTACCGCGTCGGCACGGGTGTGGGCGAGGGTGAGGCCGTCGAGGCGGCCGCGGGCGGCCGGGTCCACGAACGGGGCGCGCTCCCCCGCGTCGGAGAGGAAGGGCAGCGCGGTGACGCCGTTCGCGCCCGGGGGGCTCTCGGCGAGCAGCGTGTCGAGGTCGGCCGTGCCGGCGCCGGTGAACGCGAGGAACCATTCGAGGGCGGCGGTGCCGACCATCGCGGGCATCGCGCGCAGCCAGCGGCCGGGATCGGGGGTGCACAGCCACATGCCGGCCGGTTCGGTGGAGGCGTCCGACCGGGCGCGGTCGGTCAGGACCTGGCAGGCGAGGGTGGTGCCGACGATCAGCAGTCCGTCGCCGACATCGCGTACGCCA
Source organism: Streptomyces chryseus (assembly GCF_014650755.1). Lineage (GTDB taxonomy): Bacteria > Actinomycetota > Actinomycetes > Streptomycetales > Streptomycetaceae > Streptomyces > Streptomyces chryseus. Next base: position 190,841 of record NZ_BMVO01000004.1, read on the forward strand.
CTGCCTATCGCGCAGGCCGGCAGGTCGTACGGACCCGCCGTGAGCGCGAGCCCCACGGGCAGCCCGAGGAGTGCGGCGCCGTGGGCGTCGAGCGTGAGGACGGTTCCGGGCGGCGCCGGGGCGGGCAGCAGGCGCGCCAGGTCCTCGATCCCGCAGGCGGCGAGCGCCTCGGTCGCGTACGTGCGGCTCACCGGGTCGAGGAACGGCAGGGTGGCGTCCGACGCGTCCACGCCGGCCCGGCCGGTGAGGCGCTGGGCGACCGCGTCGACGCAGTAGCCCGCGGTGGCGGCGCGGAGCAGGGTCTGCGGCTCGTGCTCCCGAAGGTGCGCGAGGAGCGGGGCGTGGCAGCCGGGGAACATGCCGGATCCGGTGTGCTTGTACACCTCCTGGGCCGTGCCGTCCGCCAGCCAGCGGGCGACGAGGTCCGAGGCGCGGCCGTCCATCCAGGAGATGGCGGGGCGCACCGCGCGGCCGTCCGCGTCGCGCAGCCACAGGCCGTCGCCCTGGCCGGTGAGGGCGAGCGCGGTGGGGGGAACCGGAAGGGCGGCGGCGGTCTCCCGTACGACCTCGGCGACCGTACGGACGACGTCGTCGAGGTCCTGTTCGACGCGGCCGCCGGACAGCCGCACCACACTGCTGCGGCGGGTGGCCGAGGCCAGCGGGTTCGCTTCGCCGTCGAAGGCGACGGCCTTGGTCACGGAGGTGCCGATGTCGACGCCGATGATCACGCTCATGGCCGTGCGGCCTCCTGGACCTCGGGGTTGGCGGGGTGCGCGAGCGCCTCGCCGCGTACGAAACGGCCCGCCTCACCGGCGGTGATGGCGGCGGCGCGGTGGGCGGTCTGCCGGGTGGCGCCGGCCAGGTGGGGCGCGGTGACGACGTTCGGGGCGTCGTGCAGCGGCCAGTCGGCGGGCGGGGGTTCGACGTCGTACACGTCGAGGGCGAGGGCGCCCAGGCGGCCGCTCCGGAGCAGGCCGGGCAGCGGGGCGTAGTCGAGGAGGCCGCCGCGGGCGGAGTTGACCAGCACCGCGCCCTCGGGGAGCAGGTCCAGTTTGGCGGCGTCGATGAGGTGGTGCGTCTCGGGGGTGAGGCGGGCGTGCAGGCTCACCACGCCGCTGCGGCGCAGGAGTTCGTCGAGTGCGACCGGTTCCACGCCGTCGGCGCGGGCGGCGTGCGGGTCGGTGTAGGGGTCGGCGACCAGGACGTGGGCGCCGAAGGCCCGCAGGACGCGGGCGACGATGCGGCCGATGGCGCCGTAGCCGACGAGTCCGACGGTGGCGCCGTCGAGTTCGATGCCGCCCTCTTCGTACGCGTAGAAGTCGCCGCGCCACTTCCCGCGCTTGAGTTCGGCGTCGGCGGTGGTGATGCGCCGCATGGCGGCGAGCATCAGACCGATGGCGAACTCGGCGGCCGCGGGGGCGTTGCGGCCGGGCGCGAAGGAGACGGCGACGCCGTGCCGGGTGGCCGCGGCAAGGTCGACGTTGACGGGCCCGCCCCGGGATACGGCGACCATCCGCAGGTCCGGACAGGCGGTGAAGACCTTCTCGGTGAAGGGCGCCATCTGGGTCACGCAGATCTCGGCGCCGTCGAGCGCCTCGACGAGTTCTTCCTCGGAGCCGCTCGCCTCGTGGACGTCGCCGACCGGGCCGAACGGCTCGTGGGGCCAGGGCAGGGTGAGTTCGGTGATCTCGTGGGCGGCGCCGAGCTCCTCGCGCAGCGCGGCGCGCAGGAGGTCGGGGCGTACGAAATGATCGCCGGCAGCGAGGATGCGCATGGGGCGGGGCCCTTCTCGGGGGTCGCGGTGGCGGTGCGCGTCTGGCGTTGCCGCAGCGCCACTAACACTGGCGCTGATAGATTTAACATCATTGTTTTGAAGAATCAATGGACCGGCGCTGCCTCCGGGGGCCGCGCCGCCGCGGCTCAGGGGAGAGATCGTCCATGGCAGCACGCCTGTTGCTCGTACGGCACGGAGAGACCGAGTGGCACGCGGAGAACCGGTACGCCGGCGTCTCCGACGTCGCGCTGACCTCGAAGGGGCTGCGCCAGGCCGAGGAGCTCGGGCAATGGGCGCGGGACCGGGGGGTCGACGCCGTGGCCTGCTCGCCGGTCAGCCGCGCCCGGCTGACCGCCCGGCCCGCGGCGGACGTGCTCGGCGTGCGGCCCGAGGTCGTCGAGGGGCTGCGCGAAGTGGACTTCGGCTGGGGCGAGGGCCGCACCATCGCGGAGATGTCCGCCGAGGACCCTGAGGCCGTACGACGCTTCATGGAGGACGCCGAGCTGGGCGCCTTCCCGGGATCGGAGCCGGCGTCCGAGGCGGCGGCCCGCGCCTCCACCGCGCTGCGCGGCATCGCGCGCGAGCACGCGGGCGGCACGGTGCTGGTGGTGGCCCACAACACCCTGCTGCGCATGGCGCTGTGCGCGATGCTCTCCATCCCGGTCGGCCGCTACCGCCTGGTGTTCCCCCGGCTCGACAACGCGGCGGTGACCGAGATCGAGGTGAGCGACGCGGACACCGCCCTGCGCTCGCTCAACGTCCCCACCTGGGCACCTCTCCACGGCGGTACGCGAAACTTGGGCACATGACGACGACCGGCGCCCAGGCCCGCAGGCAGATCATCACCGAGCACGTCCTCAAGCACGGCACGGCGAGCGGGGCCGAACTCGCCGAGCTGACCCGCGTCAGTCTGATGACGGTGCACCGGGACCTGGACGAACTGGCCAGGCGCGGGGTGCTGCGCCGGTTCCGGGGCGGGGTCTCGGCGCTGCCCTCCACCGTCTTCGAGTCGAATCTCGACTACCGCCTCGGCGTCAACAGGGCCGAGAAGGAGGCGATCGCCCGGACCGCGTCCGAGCTGGTCGAGCCGGGCATGTCGGTGATGCTGGACGACTCCACGACCGCGCTCGCGCTGGCCGCGCTGCTGGCGGACCAGGCCCCGCTGACGGTGGTGACCAACGCCCGGCGGGTCGTCGACGTGTTCGCCGGCCACGAGGAGATACGGCTCATCTCCCTCGGCGGGGAGTACTCGCGCACCCACGACTCCTTCCTCGGCGTGCCGTGCCTGGAGGCCATCGAGGCGCTCTCAGTCGACATGGTGCTGGTCTCCACCTCGGCCATGGACGCCCGGATGACGTACCACCAGGAGCAGGACGTGGTGCTGGTCAAGCGGGCGATGCTGGCCTCCGGCACGCGCAAGGTGCTGCTGATGGACCGTACGAAGCTGGCCAGGACCGCGCTGCACCGGCTCGCCCCCCTGGAGGACTTCGACCACCTGGTGGTGGACGCCGGGGTGGACGGGGAGCTGCTGGCGGCCCTGGGGGAGCGTACGGACGTCCGCGTCGCACCCGCCGTGTGACAACAAGGTTCTTAAACTCTTGCGTGTTAATTTCACAGAGGTCATGATGCATTCCGGCGCGGCCGTAGGTCCGCGGGCCAGGGCACGTCACTGTGGAGGCACGAGCAATGAGCAGCACCGCCACATCCGCCGCGCGCGCGGGAGAGACCGTCTGGGATCGCGTGGGAATTCCGAGGCCCCTCCTCTTCGGGTTCATCGGCGTCCTGATCTTCATGATCGGCGACGGGGTCGAGTCCGGCTTCATCGCGCCGTTCATCGAGGGCAACGGCGCGGGCAGCGAGGTCCGCGCGAGCTACGTGATCACCGCGTACGGCGTCACGGTCATGCTCGCCTCCTGGCTGTCGGGCGCGTTGTCCGAACTGTGGGGACCGCGGCGGGTGATGCAGCTCGGCCTCGCCATCTGGATCGTCTTCGACATCCTCTTCCTCGCGTTCGGCGCGGCCCAGGACAACTACGCCCTGATGCTGCTCTTCTACGGGCTGCGCGGCTTCGGCTATCCGCTCTTCGCGTTCTCCTTCCTGGTGTGGGTCACGGCCACCGCTCCGGTCGCCCGGCTCGGCGCCGCCGTCGGCTGGTTCTACTTCGCCTTCACCGGCGGCCTGCCCACCCTCGGCTCGCTCACCGCGTCCGTCACCAACCCCCTCTTCGGGAAGTTCGGCACGCTCTGGGTGGCGCTCGCCCTGATCGCGATCGGCGGCGCCTTCTGCCTGCTCGGCGTACGGGAGCGGACCGGGTACTCCCGGCTCGCGCCGCCCGGGGTGAAGCCGGTGCAGTCGCTGGCCCGCAGCCTGTCCATCGCCTGGACCCACCCGAAGGTCGCCGTCGGCTGCGTGGTGCGCGTCATCAACACGGCTCCGCAGTTCGGCCTGTGGGTGATCCTCCCGGCCTTCTTCACCGACGAGATGGGCTTCAGTGACGGCGACTGGCTGCGACTGCTGTCGATCATGTTCGCCACCAACATCTTCTTCAACCTGCTCTTCGGGCTGGTCAGCGACCGGATCGGCTGGCGTACCACCATCGGCTGGTTCGGTGCGGTGGGCTGCGCGGTGAGCGTCCTCGCCCTGTACTTCGTACCGAAGCTGATGACCGACAACTACTGGGTCGCGGTCGGTGTCGGCATGGTCTACGGCGCCACGCTCGCCGGTTTCGTCCCGATCTCCGCGCTGATGCCGTCGCTGGCCCCGGAGAACAAGGGCGGCGCGATGGCGCTGCTGAACCTCGGCGCGGGCGGCGCGGCCTTCGTGGGGCCCGCGATCGTCTCGCTGTTCCTCGGGCCGCTTGGCCGGGACGGCGTCGTCCTGATCTTCGCCGGCCTGTACGTCGTCGCCGCCGTCCTCACGCTCTTCCTGCGGCTGCCGCGAGCGTCGGAGGAGGCCATCGCGCAGGGCAAGTCCCTCCACGAGGCCGCCGTGCCGGTCGCCGCCCGCGCCACCACCTGACCCGAAGCCCCCGTCTCCCGCACCCGGAAGGACCCGTCCCGCGATGAGCCCCACCGCCGACGCCCCCCGCTCCCCCGTCCCCGTCGTGGCCGGCATCGACGTGGCCACCGCCGCGGTGCGAGTGGTGTGCGCCGACGCCCGCGGGCGGGTGCTCGCCGAGGGCCGGGCGGCGCTCCCCCCGCCGGTGCGCGGCGCGGGCGGGCGCAGCGAGCAGGACGCCCGCGCGTGGTGGCCGGCCACCGCCGCGGCCCTGCGGCAGGCCACCGGGGCGCTGCCGGGCGGCGGCGCCGAGGTGGTGGCGGTCGCTGTCTGCGCCACCTCCGGGACCCTGGTCCCGGCTGCCCCGGACGGGGAGCCCGTGGGCCCGGCGCTGATGTACGACGACCGGCGGGCCGCCGACCTCAACGCCAAGGCGCAGGAGCTGGGCGCGCGGCGCTGGCGGGCACTGGGCCTGACCGTCGGCCCGACGGCCGCGCTCGGGAAGCTCGTCTGGTGCGCGAACCGGGCGCTCCCCGGCCACCTCGTGCTGCACACCCCGGACCTGCTCGGCCGCAGACTCACCGGGCACCCGGTCGCCACCGACTGGAGCCACGCCCTGAAGACCGGGTACGACCCGCGCGCGGGCGAGTGGGCCGGCGAGGTCTTCGACGCCTTCGGTGTCTCCCCCGGTCTGCTGCCCGCCGTGCACGCGCCCGGCTCCGAGGCGGGGACGGTCTCGGCGGAGGCGGCGGCGGAGACCGGCCTGCCCGTCGGCTGCCGGGTCCGGCTGGGCATGACGGACGGCTGCGCGGGCCAGATCGCCACGGGCGCCGTGGAACCGGGCCAGTTCGTCGGCGTACTGGGTACGACGTACGTACTGAAGGGCGTCACCCGTGAGCTGGTCACCGATCCGTCCGGCGCCCTCTACAGCCACCGCCACCCGGACGGCTGGTGGCTGCCCGGCGGCGCGTCGAACACCGGCGGCGAGGCGCTTTCGGCCGTGGACCCGGCCCGGCTGCCCGGCCTGGACGCGGCGGCGGACGCCCGGGGTCCGGCGTCGTGCCTGAACTATCCGCTGCGGCGCGACGGCGAGCGGTTCCCCTTCGTCTCGGGCGACGCCCGGGGCTTTGTGGCCGGAACGCCGCGCGACGAGGCCGACGGGCACCGGGCCGCGCTGGAGGGCGTCGCCTTCCTGGAGCGGCTCGCCCTGGAGCGCGTGCGGGCGCTGGGCGTCGAGGTGCGCGGACCGCTGCACGCGGCGGGCGGCGGCAGCCGCAGCGATCTGTGGACGCGGATCCGCGCCACCGTGCTGGGCCGGCCGCTGCGGGTGGCCGAGCGGGCCCAGACGGCGTTCGGGGCGGCCCTGCTCGCCGCCGCCGGCACCCTCCATCCGGACCTGACCGCGAGCGCGGCGGCCATGACGGCGGCCGGGCGGGCGGTGGAGCCGGTGGAGCGGGAGCGGGCGGCGCTGGACGAGTCGTACGAGCGCTTCGTCGCGCAGCTGCGCGCGCGGGGCTGGCTGGACGCGGGGTGAGCGGCCTCGCTCACCGTCTGGCGTAACGGACGAGGAGTACGCCGTTGCCGAACGTCCGGGTCTCCACCAGCCGCAGACCGACCCGTGCGTCCGCCACGGGGAACAGAGGTCGGCCCTTACCGATGAGCACCGGATGGATGCACAGGTGGTACTCGTCGATCAGGTCGTGGCGCATGAACGATTCGGCGAGGTCGGCGCCGCCGATCGCCATGTCCCCGCCGGGCCGCGCCTTGAGCTCGTTGATCGCGTCGGGGTCGACGTCCCGCACGACCGTGGTGTTCCAGTCGGCCCGCTCCAGCGTCCTGGAGAACACGAACTTCGGCATGTCCCGCCAGATGCCGGCGAACTCGGCCGTGGGGCCGGCGTTCGCGGGATCGGCGTCGGCGGTCGGCCAGACGTCGGCCATGAGCTCGTACGTGCGTCGCCCGTGCAGGAAGGCACCCATGGCGCTGAGGCGTTCGTTGAAGTAGCCGTGCAGTTCGTCGTCGACCAGGTGCCAGTCGATCTGCCCTTCGGGGCCCTCGAAGAAGCCCTCGAGGGACACCGACATCATCAGAATGATCTTTCGCATCGCAGTCCTCGCCGGGTCGTCAGGGCTCGCGGATGCGGACAGCGTGAGGTGCGGGGACCCTGTAGGGGTGGGGGCGACCAGCTAGGAGGCTAGCTCATGTCCATGATGGACAAGCTCAAGCAGATGATGAAGGGCCACGAGTCCCAGGCCGGGAAGGGCACCGACAAGGCGGGCGACGCCGTCGACGACCGGACCAAGGGCAAGTACAGCGGCCAGGTCGACACCGGCCAGGAGCGGCTGCGCAACGAGTTCGGCGGGGACCAGGGCACCGGCCAGGACCGGCCGCCCCAGCCCTGACCTCAGCATTGCTCCGGTGAGGGCGCGACAGACTCTGTCCCGCCCTCACCGCGTGCTGTCTCCGGGCGCCCGCCGCCCGTCCTCCCCCGCCGGCAGATGGACGACCACCAGGGCGAGCCCCGCGACGAGGAAGTTCCGGGTGGCGGCCTCCAGCCCGTTCCAGTCCTCCGACTGCCACATGGCGAACCACTCGCCACCGACGGCGATGAAGCCCGCGCCGAAGAGCAGCAGCACCATGAGCAGGCCGAGGCTCGCCGTACGCCTCGCCCGGGCGAAGCCGCCGCCGCGCAGGGCGACGGCCCACCGCACGCTCGCCGCGATCAGGACGAGCGCGGCCACGGTCTCCCACACGATGATCGCGACGTACGCGACGTCCTGCACCGTCCTCGACTCGACGGCACGCCACATCAGGTCCTCGTCCTTGAACGTGGTCTCCATCGCCAGGACGTGCCGTACGAACTCCTGGTTCGTACCGAAGTCCGTGATGTTCCCGAAGGCCACGAGCGCCATGTAGAGCGCGACTGTGGCGACGAGCCCGGTGGCCGCGACCGCGAGAGGCCGCGCGGCTGAACCTGGGTTTCTGGCAGTCATGTGCACCTCTCCATAGGGGAGTTGAGGGACCGGGCGTCGTCCGGCCCTCCTTCAAGTGTCCCGGATCCGGGGCGGCTGTGAAGGCGTCGGCACTCTGGTAGATGTGACCTGTGCACGTCATACTTCACGGGCCGGTCGGGCGGTCGGCGATCACTGGCCGACCGAGGGAGAGCAGGCACATGAGCGTGGACCGGCGCACTTTCCTCACCGGAGCGGCGGCGGTCTCCGCGACCGCCCTGCTCGGATCGACGGGAGCCGTCGCGGCGCCGCGGACCCTGTCCGTACAGGACTGGATGGCGGGCCTGGGTGATTCCACTCCGATCCAGCGGCTGACGATCCCCGGCACCCACGACTCGGGCGCCCGGGTCGGCGGCCCGTGGGTGGCCTGCCAGAACACGGCCGTCGCCGATCAGTTGCGCGCCGGCATCCGCTTCCTGGACGTACGGTGCCGGGTCACCGGGGACTCGTTCGCCATCCACCACGGCGCGTACTACCAGAACCTGATGTTCGGTGACGTGCTCATCGCCTGCCGGGACTTCCTGCGCGAGCGCCCCTCGGAGACGGTCCTGATGCGCGTCAAGCAGGAGTACTCGGAGGCCGCCGACGCGGAGTTCCGCCGGATCTTCGACCTCTACCTGGACGGCAAGGGGTGGCGGCCGCTCTTCCGGATCGACGCGGGACTGCCGGCGCTCGGACAGGCGCGGGGCAGGGTCGTCCTGCTGGCCGACAACGGCGGACTGCCCGGTGTGCGGTACGGCGACCCGGCGCTCTTCGACATCCAGGACGACTACATGGCCGAGCCGGGCGCCAAGTACCCCAAGATCGAGGCCCACTTCCGCAAAGCCGCCCAGCAGCCGGGCAAGCTGTTCCTGAACTACGTCAGCACGTCGGCGCTGCTGCCGCCCCGCTGGAACTCCGACCGGCTCAACCCGAGAGTGCACGGCTTCCTCGACGGCGCGGAGGCCGGCGGCTGGACGGGGCTGGGCGTGGTGCCGATGGACTTCCCGAACACCCGCCCGGGCTTGGTGGAGTCCCTGATCCGGCACAACGCCGGGTCCGCCCGGCGGAGCCACACGGGTGAGAAAAGGCGTCAGGTCCTGGACTGGGCGCGCTGAGCCCGCTAGACCAGCGGCGATGACCATGCCTCTTCCGTGTGGCGGCGCCGCGGCCACGCTCACCGATCCGAGCGTCCCCCTGACGCGTGCCGCCACGACCGCCCGGTTCGGAGCGTCACGATGTACCTGACTCGCAGCACGCCCGCCCGGCGGACACCGTCCGTACGGCCCGTGGAACCCGGACGGCCCGGGCGGCGGGCCGACGGACGGCGCGGAGCGGCGGCAGTCGCGCTGGCCGGCGCGGCGCTCCTGTACAACGGCTGGCTGCTGGAGCTGTCCCTGCCGACGGGCCTGGATGCCCGGCACTCGTACGTGAGCGAACTCTTCGCCGCCGACCAGCCCTTCAGGGCGCTGTTCGGCGGCATGGAGATCGCGTGCGCCGTACTCGTCATGGCGGGAGCACTGCTGGCCCGTGACCTGCTGCCGGGGGCGGCCGCGCGCGGCGGCTGGTGGGCGCTGTGCGGATTCGGGGCGTCCTCGCTCGCCGACGTCATGCTGCCCATGGGCTGCGCGCCCTCCCTGGAGCCGGCCTGCCGCGCCGTGCATCCGTGGCACACGGTCACCAGCGGGCTGGTGCACTTCTTCCTCTTCGTCTCCATGGTGCTGTTCTGCGTGGCGGCGGCGTCCGCACCCTCCCGGACGCCGCTGATCCGGCGCTGGGCCCCCCTCCTGCTGGCCGGCGCGCTCGTCTCCGCCGTCAGCACCGTCGGCCCGCTGATCGGCAGTCCCGGCTGGCACGGGCTGCCGCAGCGGGCGCATCTGCTGCTGGTGGGGCTGTGGTTCGCCCTCCTGGCCCGCGCACTGCGCGTGTCCGGCGGCGGTCGGGCGCAGGGAGCCGCGACCGGACCGCTGCCGGGGATCGCACCGCCGCAGCACCCGGAGAACCGGCCGGCCGGCCGTACCTCCTGAGTTCCCGCGAACCGGAGGAAGCGCCGCGTGGCATCCGTACTCTCCGTGCTGTTCGCCGTGCTCACTGCGGTCGGCAACGCCACCGGCACGGTGCTCCAGCGGGTCGCCGCGCGGCGAGTGCCCCCGGGTGACGCGTTCAGTTTCCGGCTGATCCCGCACCTGGTGCACAGCGCGGCATGGCTCGGTGGCATCGCCGTCATCGTCGTGGCCGCGGCGTGCCAGGCGCTGGCCCTGACCCTGGGCTCGATGTCGCTCGTACAGCCCATCCTGGTGAGCGAGCTGCCCTTCACCCTCCTGATCGCCTGCATGGTCTCCCGCCGTCCCCTTCCGGCGGCCGGCTGGACGGCGGCCGGAATGATCGCCGTCGGTCTCGGTGTCGCCCTGGCCGCCGCGTCTCCGTACGAACGCCACTCCGCGGTCTCGCCGGCCGTGTGGGCGCTGACCCTGGTGACGACCGGGGGCGCCATGACGGCCTGCGTACTGGCCGCCCTGCCGCGGCCGCGGGGCATGGCGCGCGCGGCCCTGTTCAGCTCGGCCTCCGCGATCGGCTACGCCCTGACGGCGACGTTGATGAAGTTCTCCACCACGACGTTCGAACAGCACGGCTTCGGCGCCTTCTTGGCCTGCTGGCAGACGTACGGCTTCGTGGTGGCGGGCGCCTGCGCGCTCTTCCTGCTGGCCAATGCCATGGAGTCCGGCCCGCTGGTGGCCTCCCAGCCCGCGCTGACGCTGGGAGAGGCACTGGTCAGCGTGGCTCTCGGGATGCTGGTGTACGGCGACGAGGTGCGCACGGGGTGGTGGCTCGTCCCCGAGGGCATCGGCGCGGTGATGGTCACCTGGGGCGTACTGCTGCTGCCGCGGGTCAGGACGGAGGAGCAGGACACCCCCGCGACCTGACGACGGCGGTGCCCGCGCGGCACGGCGGGCCGCCGTCGTGGGCCGGCCGGAACCCCCCTTCTGCCCTGCCCGGATGGCGCAACAGCCGCACATGCCCCTTTGATGGTGCAAAGCGTGCGTCCAGGTGGCGCACGACAACCGAACGGTGTGTGCCACCGGAAGTACGGCGAACGGAGCCGCGCCATGACAACCGACCCGACCAAGCCCCCCACGCCCAGCAACGACGACCGCTCGCAGCCGCCCGACGACGCGGCGGCGTACGTGGCCGCCGCCTACGCGGCCGCCAGGGACGAGGCCGCCGCCCGGAGCGCCCGCGCGAACGAGGCCGCCCCGCGCGCGACCCCGGCGGACGGGGCCGCCGGGCACGTGACCCCGGCGGACGACACCGCCGCGCGCGTACCCCCGAGGGACGAGACCGCCGCGCGCGTCGCCGTGGCGAACGAGGACGCCGCCCGGGTGGCCGCCGCGAAGGCCAAGGCCGCCGACGGGAGTGCGGCGGACGCCGGGCCGCAGGACCCGGACCTGGACCCGGGCGAGGAACCCATACGGACTCTGCTCTGGACGGCGGCCACCTGTAGGCCACTGGAGGAGGTCGCCGCGCTGGTGAGCCTGCTCAGGCACACCGGAGAGGTTCCCAGCCCCGGCGACGAGGCCCTGCGCGCGGCCGCCGTGGCCCGCCCGCTGGACGAGGTCCGGCAGCTGGTCGCCATGCTCAACGAGGCGCCGCACGAGGTGGACGAGGCCGACACCACGCTGCGCGCCGCGGCCGTGGGCAGGCCGATCGAGGACGTGGCGCAACTGGTGAGCATCCTGGGTCACGAGGAGAGCGACCACGCGCACTCCCCCGCCGCCGAGCCCGCCGCCGCGCGGAAGAGCCCGGTGAAGACCGAGGCCGTGACGACGCCGCTCGCCGGCAGCCGCGACGCCGCCGCCGAGCCGGCCGCCGGCGCGGAGCGGCCGGGCGGCCGCACCCCGTGGCCTACCGTCGGCACCCGGGGCACGGTCCCGTCCGTCGGCGACGCGCTCGGCGACGACACCCCCTCGCCGGCCCTGCGTTCCGTACTGCGATGGCCCGCGGCGGTGCTCCTCTTCGCCTGCGGTGTGATCCACCTGCCTACGGACTTCGCGCACCTGCGCTCCGGCGGCTACGCGGACGCGCTGTCCATCGCCGTCACCGTGCTCTGCCTGGTGTTCGGCGTGTGGCTGGCCGTACGGGACACCGTGCGCGTCTGGGCGGCGAGCGCCGCGACCGCCATCGGCATCGTGGCCCTGCACGCGCTGGCGAGCGTCGGCACGGTGGACCTGCTGGAGAGCAGTCTGGGTGAGTCCTTCGCGTGGGCGGACGCCGCGGCGGTGTCCTGCGCCGCGGTCGGCGCGGTCCTCGCCGGTTCGGCCCTGCTGCGCCGTCAGAAGGAGCCCGACACGGCGAACGGCGCCTGACGGTCCGGCAGGGACGGGCCGAGGCACCAGCGGCATCGGTACGGAGGGCGGCCGGGTCCCGGCCGCCCTCGCCGGCGTTCACGGTCGGCGCGCCGGCGTCGCACAGCCGGGACCTGTGACGGCCCGCGTCCCGGGGTACGTCGCCCGTGAACGCCGCACCACTCGAATGCGGTGATCAAGAAAGCCGCGAAGCGGGCATATGACGCGGCATATGAACAGTCATCAGCCTGAGCTCCGCGCCGCCGCCCGGCGGCTGAGACGCCGCCATTTCCTCACCCTCACCGCGGCCGCCGCCGCGCTCGCCTTCGCGACCGACCTGCCGGCCGCCGGTGCGGCCAGTGCGGCCGAGCTGGACCCGAGGAAGATCACGGAGAACCCGTTCACGCTGGGCGTCGCCTCCGGGGACCCGCTGCCCGACAGCGTGCTGCTGTGGACCCGGCTGGCCCCTCGCCCCCTCGAACCCGACAGCGGCCTGCCCGACAAACGGGTGCTGGTCACCTGGGAACTCGCGCACGACGAGGCGTTCCTGCGCCGGGTCACGGGCGGAACCGTCACGGCGCACCCCGAGTTCGACCACACCCTGCACGTCGAGGCCACCGGCCTCGCCCCGGACCGCCGCTACTACTACCGCTTCCGCACCGGGACCTGGGCCAGTCCGACCGGCCGTACCCGCACCGCGCCCGCGCGCGACGCCGTGAAGTCGCGGCTGCGCCTGGCCGCCGTGGCCTGCCAGGCGTACCACCACGGCTACTACACCGCGCACCGGCACCTGGCGGGCGAGGACGTGGACCTGGTCGTCCACCTCGGCGACTACCTCTACGAGTACGCCGTCGACGGCGCCGGCGGCTCCCGCGCCTACACCGACCGCCATCTGCCCGCGCACTTCGACCGCGAGACGACGACGCTCGCCGACTACCGGCTGCGGTACGCCCTCTACAAGTCCGACCCGGACCTGATGGCGGCGCACGCCGCGCACCCGTTCGCCGTCACGTGGGACGACCACGAGACCGAGAACAACTACGCGGACGAGACCTCCGAGGACAACGTCCCGCCCGAGGAGTTCCTGCTCCGGCGCGCCGGCGCCTACCGGGCGTACTGGGAGAACCAGCCGCTGCGCTCTCCGCAACGGCCCGACGGCGCGGACATGCGGCTCTACCGGCGGCTTCGTTTCGGCCGGCTCGCGCAGTTCGACATCCTCGACACCCGCCAGTACCGCTCGCAACGGGCGTACGGGGGCGGCTGGCACAAGCCCGGCCCGGAGTCGGAGGCCGCGTCGCGCACCATGACCGGCGAGACGCAGGAGCGCTGGCTGCTCGACGGCTGGAAGGATTCGGGCCCGACCTGGAACGTCGTACCGCAGCAGGTCACCTTCGCGCGGCGGCGTGATCTGCCGACCGCCGACTACAAGCTGTCCATGGACGCCTGGGACGGCTACCCCGCCGCGCGCAAACGGTTCCTCGACGGAGCCGAGGCGGCCGGCGTGCAGAACCTGATGGTGCTGGCGGGCGACGCCCACGTCGGATACGGCTTCGATTTGAAGAAGGACTTCGACGACCCGGCCTCGCGCACCGTCGGCACGGAGATCGCCACCACCTCGGTCTCCAGCGGCAAGGACGGCTCCGACAGGCCCGCCAACTTCGACAACCTCGTCGCAGCCAACCCGCACCTGAAGTTCTACAACGGCCGTCGCGGCTACACCGTCATCACCCTGGAGACGGAGCGGGCCCGCGCGGACTTCAAGACCGTCTCGGAGGTCACCAGGCCGGGCGGGACGCTCACCGCGGCGGCCTCCTTCGTCACCGAAGCCGGCCGGCCCGGTCTCACCCCTGCCTGACCCCCGCAGGGGTTGTCACACGTACCGTGCGGGTACCCCTAAGGCGCGAAGACTCCGCAGGTCAGCGGGGTTGTGGACACCCAGGAACGAGGTGTGTGCGATGAGTGAGAAGCAAGCGCGCGATCCGGACCGCGGGCCCCGCCCGCGCACGGAGAAGGGCCCCGGCGCGCACTCCGGCGCCGAGCGCCAGGCACGAAAGAGTCGTACCCGGCACGGCGAGCGCCCGCGAGGGCTACCCGGCCGAGGGCGGCACGGCGGACGGCGAAAGCCTGGCCGGGGTGGAGTCCTCCGGCGAGGACCCGGGCGCGCGGCGCTCCGGCGAGGGCGAGGTCACCGACACCCCCGCCCGCCGCAAGCGGCACAGGTGACGCCGCTGTCACCCGTACTCCCCGCACACCACCGTCCCGGGCCCCATCACCCGTGTGGAGTGCCTGGGACGGCCCCCGGCGCGCCCCCGCGTTCCACTGGAGGCGGCAGCGCATGTACCGGGAACCGTGCATGGAGTGATATGACCATGGTCCAGATGTCGATCGTCGTGCCGTGCTTCAACGAGAGCGAGGTGCTCGCGGCCTTTCATGACGCCCTGGTCGCCGCTCTCGAACCGACCGGCTCGGCCTTCGAGATCTGTTACGTCGACGACGGCAGCCGCGACGCGACCATAACGATCCTGAAGGACCTCGCGGCGGCGGACCCGCGGGTGCGCTACACGTCCTTCAGCCGGAACTTCGGCAAGGAATCGGCGATGCTCGCCGGCCTGCGCATGTCCCGGGGCGCGGCGGTCGTCCTCATGGACGCCGACCTGCAGCACCCTCCCGAGTTCATCCCCCGCATGCTGGAACTGCACCAGCACGGGTACGACCAGGTCGTCGCCCAGCGCGACCGGGCCAACGAGGGCGTCCTGCGCACCGCCCTGTGCCGCGCCTACTACCGCCTCGTACGCCGCTGCATGAACGTCGAGGTCGTGAACGGGGCGGGTGACTTCCGGCTCCTGTCGCGCCGGGCCGTCGATGCCCTGCTGGCGCTCCCGGAGAACAACCGCTTCTCCAAGGGGCTGTTCTCCTGGATCGGCTTCGACACGGTCAGCTTCACGTACGAGAACGTCCAGCGGGCCGCCGGGAAGTCCAAGTGGAGCGGCCGCCACCTGCTGAACTACGGCATCGACGGGCTCATCTCGTTCAACAGCCGCCCGCTGCGCCTCGCCATCCACACCGGCCTGTGGCTCTTCCTCTCCGCCCTGGTGTACGCGCTGTGGATCATCGCGAACGTCCTGCTGGACGGTGTCGACACCCCCGGCTACGCCACGCTGATCACCGCCGTCGTCGCCCTCAGCGGGATCCAGCTCGCCACGCTCGGCGTCATCGGCGAGTACGTGGGGCGGATCTACGACGAGTCGAAGCGCCGCCCGCACTACGTGGTCCGGGAAACCGACGAGACCGCCACGGTGCTGGGACCGGGTCTCTCGCTGGAGCCCGCGGGACAGGCCCGGCCGGAGGGATGAACGCCCGGGGCCTGCGCCAGTTCGCCGCCTTCGCCGCGATCGGCGTCGTCAACACGGCCGTCTACTACGCGGTGTACGCCTCACTGAACATCTGGCTGCCCTACCTGGTCGCCCATGGGGTGGGCTACGCGGTGAGCGTCGTCGGATCGTTTCTCCTGAACTCGTACGTCACCCTCCGCACCAAGCCGACCTGGCGCGCCTTCGTCCGCTACCCCCTGTCGGGCGCGGCCAATGTCGTGGGCAGCGGAATCCTGCTGTACGTGGCCGTGAGCCGGCTGCACCTGCCGGAGAACATCTCCGCGCTCGCCGCCGGTGTGCTCGTCACGCCGCTGTCCTTCCTGCTGGCGCGGTGGGCCATCGTCTCCGGCGCGGCCGCCACCCGGGCCTCGGGCACGGCGCAGCCGCCGGGTGCGGAGCCGGTCACGGAAGCCGAGTCGAGTAAGTGACCCGGTCCAGGCGGTAGTAGTCCGCGACGCAGCCGGCCGGCCATGACTTGCGTCCCTTGCCCCCGAACGGCTCAAGCGTCCCGGCGACGGACAGCGGTGTGTAGGGCGCCGACTTCGCGCCCGCGGCCGCCTGTGCGCGCAGGAACCGGTCCTGGCGGTCCCACTTCTGGGCCCGTACCCGCATGTCCTGGCCGAGGTCGTGGAGCGGAACGGCCAGCCCGCCGACGGCCACCGCGCACACCACCGCGGCGACCGCCGTCGCCACGCCGGTACGCCGCTCGCGCCGGCGCGCCGCACGTCCCAGGAACGCGCCGGCGCCCACCAGGAGCAGGACGTACAGCAGCAGGTAGTCGTTCCAGGTGCGCTGGGCGGTCATCACCCGCGCGCCGAAGACCGGGTACGTGATGACGGTGCAGAGGTAGCCCGAGACCAGGAAGGCGAGGGTGCCGAAACCGGTCCACAGCAGCGGGCGGACGGGGAGCAGGACCGGTGCGCCCGCTGCCCGGCCGCGCGCCAGCAGGCCGAGCAGCACCCCCGCCGCGAGCGCGCCGGCGTACTGCCAGGTGGTGAGGACGGTCTCCAGGATGTGCGCGTACCCGCGCAGCGACGCGACGAGGGACTCCGGGGCCAGCATGGAGGTGCTTTCGAGGCCGAACCGCTCGCGCCGCCTGCGCCCGCCGGGGGACGTCATCAGGACGAGCGTTCCGATGCCGATTCCGGCCATGCCGGCCAGGGACCACCAGCGGGCGGCGGCGCGGGCCCGCTCGGTGAGGATCCAGCGGCCGAGGAGCACGATGCCCGCCAGTACCACCAGGCAGACCACCGACGCCTCCTCCGAGAGGGTGCCCATGAAGACGCCGGAGGCGAACACGACGGCCAGGGCGATCTCCCTGCCCCGGCGGCCGCGGGCCAGCAGGAGCGGGAGGGCGGCCGCGCACGCCAGTACGGGGGCCAGGGTGTGCGAGACGGAGGCGGCGGGCCAGTAGAACGTCTTGTAGGTGTTGGGCGTGGCGAAGAGGAAGACCGCCGTGATCATGGAGGCCACGAGCAGCGGCATGCCGCGTGGCGCCGTCCGGCCGGACCTGCGCAGCACCAGGACCGTCAGGGCCCACAGCACGCCGAGCATGACGACACCGCTGATCAGGGCGAACCACTGGTGGCCGGCGACGGGGAACTGCGCGTACAGGCCGACGAGCAGGCCGTTGCCGATCCGGCCGTTGTCGGTGACGTAGAACTTCTCGACCATTCCCCAGACGCCGAGGTCGCGCACCTTGGGCAGGAAGCACCACTCGTCCGCGCTGGGGCGGACATGGCGGCCCAGCCACGCGCCCGCCACGAGCAGTCCGAGCGGCAGCAGGCACAGGACCGCCGTCAGGACGCCCGTCCATGACCGGTGGAGACCCCGGCTCCTTCCGCTCCCCCGCCCCGGGCCGCCTCCGGCCGGTACCGGTTCGCGCGGAATGGCAACGCCCGGTGCAGCCGTCACAAGGCCTCCTCTTCTCCGCCGGGTCCCGATCCGAAAGCGGAACCTTGTCCACCGTTCGGCATCGTGACCCGGCGACGGTTCGTCCAGGCGGCAGCCCACGCCGCTCGGAGCCCCGTTTGCGCCCAATGGAGCAACCGGCGATGCCGCGTACGCGTGTGCGAAGGGGGGCCGGTCGGGGAAGATGTGGCTGTCCCGTGTCACCCGTCCGCCGGAGCGACTCCACCGCCGGAGTCACTCGTCCGCAGAAGCAGCGAGGAGCGTCAGCGCAGATGCCCACTTCCGGTCCCGGTGCACGACCGCCGACGATCGCCGATGTCGCCGCGGCCGCCGGGGTGTCGCGGACGACTGTCTCGCACGCGCTCAACGGCCTCGGCAAGGTCGACCCCCGGACCCGCGAACGCATCAAGAAGGTCGCCGCCGAGCTGGGTTACCGCCCGAACCTGCGGGCCCAGCGACTGCGCCGGGGGCAGGCGAAGGCCATCGCGCTCGCCTCGTCGATGCCCTTCGCGGTGGCCGGCGGGCCGTCCCGGCTCGGCTTCTACATGGAGGTCGCCGCGGCCGCCGCCGAGCGGGCGCTCGTCCACGACTACGCACTCGTCCTCGTGCCGCCCGTGCAGTCGGGGTCGGCGCTGTACTCGTTGGACATCGACGGCGCGATCGTCGTGGA
Source organism: Streptomyces chryseus (assembly GCF_014650755.1). Classification (GTDB taxonomy): domain Bacteria; phylum Actinomycetota; class Actinomycetes; order Streptomycetales; family Streptomycetaceae; genus Streptomyces; species Streptomyces chryseus. Next base: position 208,897 of record NZ_BMVO01000004.1, read on the forward strand.
GCCCGACGAGGACGACCGCGCCGTGGCGCAGTTGCGCGAGCGCCATCTGCCGTACGTCGCGCTCGGCCGGCCCATGTCGCCGGGCGACGACGCCCCGTACGTCGATCTGCGCGGCGGCCTGGTCGCCGAGCTGCTCCTGGCGCACCTGCGGGAGCAGGGAGCGCGCCGGCCCGCGTTGCTCATCGGCGCCGGCGCCCGCCACTCCGCGGTCGACGCCCGGGCCGCGTACGAACGCGTCGCCGCCGAGCAGGGCTGGGCACCTGTCGTGGTGACGGCCCCGGAGGAGGGCGGCGAGCAGGCCGGGTACGACCGCTGCGCCGCCCTGCTGGCCGAGTACCCGCGGACCGACGCGGTCTGCGCGCTCGTGGACGCGTTCGCGGTCGGCGCCGTACGGGCGATCCGGGACAGCGGCCGCGGGATCCCCGACGACGTCATGGTCGTCACGCGGTACGACGGTCTGCGGGCCCGGACCTGCGACCCCCCGCTGACCGCCGTCGACCTGCACCTCGACCGGGCCGCCGCCGAGGCGGTGGAGCTGCTGCTCGGCCGCCTCGGCGGCGTGCCGGGCGCCGGGGGGCCGGCCGCCGAGATGCCCGAGCCCCGGGTCGTGCCCCGCGCTTCGTCGCTGCGCGTCACGGCGCCAGCATGAGCACCGCCCCGGAGACGAGGGCGAAGGCCAGTACGAACTGGCGGGTCCTGCGGGCGTCGAGGCGGTGGTGCACCAGACGGCTCAGCCAGGCTCCCACCGCGAGCGCCGGCAACAGCAGTGCCACCCAGCCCAGTTGGGCCGGGCTGCCCTGACCGGTGGCGAACAGCAGCGCCAGCGAGGCGACTTCGCCGACTAGGAAGCACACCGCCACCGTGGAGCGCAGCTCGGCGGGCGGGCGGTGCTGGTAGACCAGCGCCAGGGGCGGCCCGCCGACCCCGGTCGCGGTCTCGGTCAGTCCGGTGACGGCCCCGGCGGCGACGTAGGCCCCGCGCCCGGGTGTGAACGCCGGGGCGGCGAGGCTCACCACCGCCGCCAGCACGGTCGCCGCCCCGACGAACAGGCCGAGGCTGCGGTCCGGGATGACCCACAGCAGCATGAGCCCGCCGGGGGTGGCGGCCAGCCGCGCCGCGGTGATCCAGCCCGCGCCGCGCAGGTCCAGGGAGTCCCGCTCGCGCCAGGCGACGTACGCATTGAGCGGGATCATCGACGCGAGCACGAAGACGGGGACCAGTCCCGGATCGAGGAGCCCCGCGACCGGCGCGACGATCAGCGCGAACCCCAGACCGCTGGAGCCCTGGACGAACGCCGCGACGGCCACGGTCACCGCGAGGACCGCCATCGTCTCCGTACTCACTGCGCCGCGCTCCCCTGGGCCCGGGCGCGCCGCGCGGCCGTGGACGTGGGGTGCACCCGGGTCACGGGGGCACGCAGCAGCACGTCACGGCTGAGCTCGGCGGCCCGCCGCACCAGCGCCGGGCCGTCCCAGTCGACCGGCCAGCCGCGCCACAGACGCAGCCGGCCCGCGACGAAGACGGCGGTGATCTGGTCGCGGTTGCCGCGTCGTACCAGCTCCCACGGCAGGTCCCAGGACAGCCGCATCTCGGGACCACTGACGTCGACGAGCAGGAAGTCGGCGGCGGCTGCCTCGGCTATTCGGCCGGTACGGGCGCCGAGCCCCACGGCGTCGGCGCCGCCCCGGGCCGCGTGCTCCAGCCAGGTCCAGCCGGCGCCGCAGGAGGAGTCTCCGGTGGCCAGCCCGTACGCGAGCCGCTGCGCGAACTCGGCGGCCTCGGCCAGGCGGAAGGCGTCTCCCCGGGTGCCGTCGGTGCCGAGACCGAACCGGATGCCGCGCTCGGCCATGGTGGTCGCCGGGGCCACCGCGTTGCCCTTCCAGGCGCTGGCGACGGGGTTGTAGCTCACGGCGGCGCCGGAGTCGGCGAGCAGGGTCAGTTCGCGCGGGGTGAGCAGGGTGGCGTGCGCGGCCAGCAACTGCGGCCCGAGCGCGCCCACTTCGTGGAGGTATTCCAGGGGGCGCAGCCCGTGCTCGACGAGGGAGCGTTCCACGGCGGCGAGATGCTCGTTGACGTGGATCTGGACGACGGCTCCCGCCGACGCGGCCAGCCGGGCGGTGTCGCGCAGGGTGCGGGCCGTCGCCGCCTCCGGGACGGAGACGGCGAGGGACGGGTGGATCAACTCCTCGGTGCAGTAACGGACGAGGTGCTTCTCGGCGCGGGCCAGGCTCGTCGCGGTGTCGGTGGCGTTGTCGGCGTCGTTGCACACGAGGCCGAGTACGCACCGGATTCCCGCGTCCCGGGCCGCCGCGGCCACCAGTTCCACGTCCACGTCGGCCCGGGTGCCCGCTTCGGCGACGGTGGTGAACCCGCCGCGCAGCGACTCGAGCGCGGCGAGCTTCGCCGCGACGTACACCGCCTCCTCGTCGAGGGCGCCCTCCAGGGGCACCCAGACCCGGCGGAAGATCTCGGAGGGCTCTCCGAAGGCCAGGGCGGCCCCGAAGGTCTGGGTGAGGTGGTGGTGGGCGTCGACGAAGCCGGGCATCAGGATCTGTCCGCGCAGCCTCACGGGCGTCAGGTGCGGGTGGGCGCGCTCCAGTTGCTCGGCCGGTCCGACGGCGAGGAACGTGCCGCCGCTGACGACGGCCGCGTAGTGGTCCATCGGTCCGTCGGGGGTCAGCACCACGTCGGGGGCGAGGAGCAGGGCGTCGCCGTCGGTGCGCAGTCGGTCGGGGGGCGGGCCCGGGAGGCCGGGCAGGTCGAACGGGTGGTTCATCGGGCTCTTTCCGCTGGGACGGGTCAGGAGTGCGGGGTGGGGGCGGGTGCGCCGCTGTCCGCCGGGGCCGGTGTGCGCGTGAGGCGGGGGCGCACGTGGTGGAAGAGGATGTTGAGTACGGCGGCGACGAACGCCCCGACGGCGACACCGCTTTCGAGCAGGATCCTCAGGCCCGGCGCGAAGCCGCCGTACACCCCGGGGATGAGGATCGGCAGCAGGCCGAGGGCGATCGCGACGGCGCAGATGAAGGTGTTGGTGTGCTGGTCCACGTCGGCGCGCCCCAGCATCTGTATGCCGAGCACCGTGATGACGGCGAAGACGACCATGGCGGTGCCCCCGACGACGGCCGACGGGACGACGCTGATGGCGCGGGTGGCGGGGGCCAGGAAGCCGATGGCGATGAGTACGACGCCGGCGGCCGCGGTGACGTAACGGCTGCGTACGCCGGTGACGCGGACGATGCCGATGTTCTCGCCGCTGGTCACCATCAGCGGCAGGCCGAAGAAGCCGCCGAAGAGGGAGGTCAGCGCGTCGCCGCGGATGGTCTTGGGCACGTCCGCGCGCTTGTCGATCTCCTTGCCGACGGCTTCCGCGTTGATCACGGTCTGGCCGGTGGCCTCCGCCATGGAGGCGAGGCTGTAGAGCATCAGCGGCAGGGCGGCGAGCAGGTTGAACTCGGGTGAGCCGAAGGGCAGGAGCTGCGGGACGCTCAGCAGGCCGCCTTCGGCCGCCCGGCCGGCGTCGACGGAGCCGAGCGCGAAGGCCAGGGCCGTACCCGCGATCAGGCCGAGCATGACGGCGAGCTGCCGCAGCACACCGGTGAACAGCCAGTAGAAGGCGACGGTGAAGCCGATGGTCGCCAGCCCGAGGAGGAGGTTGGTGGTGTCGGCGAAACCGGGCTGCCCGGGACGGCCGGTGACGAGCAGCGCGCCGACCTTCACCAGGTTCACACCGACGATGACGATCATCGTGCCGATGACGAGGGCGGGGAAGAACGCCAGCAGCCGGGAGAAGACGGGCAGTACGACGAAGTAGAAGGCGGCGGTGATGATCACCGCGCCGCTCGCGGTGGGCAGGCCGTGCTGTTCGGCGATCGCCAGGAAGAGGATCAGCGGGGCGCCGCCGGGCAGCATGACGAACGGCAGTTTGGGACCGAACTTCCACGGCCCGAGCGACTGGATCAGGCTTCCGACGCCGGAGAGCAGGAAGGCCGCCGAGAGCAGGTCGACGGTCAGGCCGGCGTCGAGCCGCAGGGTCGCGCTCATCAGGAAGATCGCCGAGATGGGGGTCGCGGCCATGACGAGTACGTGCTGGATGCCGAACAGCAGGATTCTGCCGAACGGGCGGGATTCGTCCACAGGATGGATCGGTTCGCGGGGGTCCGGCCCGGGGTGGGCCGGCTGGGGGTGAAGGGACGCGGGGCGGGGACTGGGCACGTTCGAGCTCCGTTCGGCTCGCTCCGGTTTCGACCGTGATCCGGCCCGGGACGGGGGCCACATCGACTCGGCCAAATCGATTTGGCCGCCAGTATGTGAGGGCCCGCGAGGCGCGTCAAGGGGTGGCGCGGGCGACGTCGGCACCGTCTCGGCATCTGGATGCGCGACCTGCGGCGAACGGGTGGTTGTGCGGGCGCGCGGCTTCATGTCCGACGAGTCGGGCAAGCGTTCGTCGGACGGTTTCGAGCCGAGGAATGGTGTGGTGATGACCGAATACGAGCGTTCACGCACGATGCCCGCACTGCCCGAGCAGGTCTTCGACCAGGCGGCCGACGTGGACCGACTGGACGCGTGGCTGCCGCGGGCACTGCACGTGCGCGCCGGGGAACTGCCCGCCGTCACCGTCCACGAGGACCGCACCGACCAGGACACCGCTGCCCTGTTGCGCGCCCACAAGGAGCAGATGCGGCTGGAGTGGGGAACGAGGGACCAGGGCGGCTACGCCGGGTGGCTCCAGGTGGCCGGCATCGGCAGCGGGGCCACCGAGGTGACCGTGCACCTGTCCTTCTTCGACGAGGAGCACGACCCCGGCGAGAAGGCCGTGCACGCCGCCCTCGACGACAGCCTCGAACGGCTGGAGCAGCACGTACGACTGCGTGTCGACGGCGGGAGCGGCGGCTGATCCATCGTGCGGCATGCCTGAATATCTGTTGCGGCGGCGATAGACATCCACGCCCCGCGTCGCTAAGGTTTGCGATACTGCCCACAGATCAGCGCATCGCGCGGAAACCGGCCCAGCTCGGAGCCGGTGGATGGCGCAAGAACCTCGGGGCCCCGGTGCCGTTACGGCGCCGGGGCCCCTCGACGCGTCCCAGAAGAGGTGCAAATGACGCAAGAAGCCCACCCGCTCACCCCGAGAACACCCGCCACCACCGACCGGCTCGACGACGACGACTATCCGGCCTACACGATGGGCCGCGCCGCCGAGATGATCGGCACGACGCCCGGCTTCCTGCGCGCCATCGGCGAGGCCCGGCTCATCACCCCTCTGCGGTCCGCCGGCGGCCACCGCCGGTACTCCCGCTACCAGTTGCGCGTCGCGGCCCGGGCACGCGAGCTCGTCGACGCCGGTACGCCGATCGAAGCCGCCTGCCGCATCGTCATCCTGGAAGACCAGCTCGAAGAAGCCCTGCGTCTCAACGAGGAACTGCGCAAGCCGCCCACCGCATGACACCGTCCTGGTGGGCGGACCTCCGCCGCGCCCGCTGGACGGGTCCGCCGGATCGCAGGAAAGGTGCCGTGCGGCGAAAATTGGTGTGTGCAGGGCCGCGCCCTTCGACGGCCACCGGCCACACCAACGGCTCCCGGCAGTGAGGATCCAGCGATGACCGAACAGTCACCTTCCCAGGCAGAGGGCGAGCGCGAGGGCGAGAAGCACGAGGACGTACGGCAGACGACGCCGTCCCAGGCGGAGGGAGAGCGGGACGACAACGACGAGGGCACACCGGAACCCGGCCCCGCGTAGGCACCCCGCCCCGGCCGTCGACGTCACCCGGCCCGGCGCGACCGGCAGGTGCGGCGTCAGAGGGTCATGACGTCACGAGGTGTGCGACTTGATCAAGTCTTCCAATGACGTGTCGTGCGGAAGCTGTCCCCCGGGCGTCAGCCTGTCCACCGCCTCCGGCAGGACCTGCGCCAGCTGGTCGGCCGCCTCGGCCGCGCTCAGCCCGGCTCGCCGGCCGACCTCGTCGAGCGTGTCCGGCGGCAGCGCTCCCACGAGCTGCGTGCCGTCGATGGGCTCGTTGGGGCCCGCCGCCACCCAGGAGTGCGCCTGGTGGCCCAGACCTCCTTCGCCGAGCGCCGCCAGCAGCCCGTCGAGCGGGTTGCCGGTTCCCGCCGTACTGCCGCCCAGCTCGTCAAGCAGCGAACCGAGCAGGTCGGCCCTTGCGTCGTCGCTCCCCAGCAGCCCCCGGAACAGACGCCCCAGATCCTCTCCCGCCACGGCCAGCCCTCTCCTCGTCGGTACCCGTACACGCCGGTGGGGCGTCAGCGACCCCGCGGCCGATCGTGCCATCCGCCTTCCCCGTCGGCGTTCCGCTACGCGGGAAGTCACCCGTATACCGGGGCGCGCTAGGCCGATCGCGACCGCCGGATCGCCGCTTCGCGCCCGGTCGGACGGATGATGGGAGCGGGTGAGAGGGAGAACCGTGGACCTGGAGAGCGTCACCGACGAGCTGTACGGCCTGCACCCGGCCGACTTCACGCCCGCCAGGAACGAGCGGGTGGCGGCGGCCCGCACGGCGGGCGACCGCGAGCTGGCGGGGCGGATCCAGGCCCTGCGCCGCCCGACGCTGTCCGCCTGGGCGAGCAATCTGCTCGTACGCCGACTGCCCGAGCAGGTGCGGCCGCTGCTGAGTCTCGGCGAAGGCATGCGCCAGGCCCACCGGGAGCTCGACGGGGAGCAGTTGCGGGAGCTGGGCCGGCGCCAGCACGACCTGGTCGGCGCACTGGCCCGGCAGGCGCGGCAACTGGCCGCCGACGCCGGGCATCCGGTCGGCGAGGACGTGCGGCACGAGGTGGAGAGCACCCTGCACGCCGTTCTCGCCGACCCGGAAGCGGCGCGGGAGTGGGCTGCGGGATGCCTCACCACATCGCTCAGCCCGCCGGTCGGATTCACCGCTGCCACCGCCCCGGAGGCCGTGGTGCGCGAGGCTTCCCGTCCCGCCGTCACCGACAGCGGGACGAGAGAGAAGACAGGGAAGAGGGATGAGCGACAGGACGAGCGGGAGCAGAGGGCGCGTGCGGAGCGGCGTGCCCGGGCCGAGAAGGCCGAGAAGGACGCGAGAGCCGCGGAAGAGCGGGCGCCGGCCCGCGAGGAGGAACGCAAGCGGGCGGAGAGCCGGCTGCGGGAGGCCGAGGACGAGGTGTCCTCGCTGGCCGAGCGACTGAAGGCCGCCAAGGAGCGGCAGCGGGCGGCCCGCGACGAGGTCGCCGAGGCGCGGAGCCGCGCCCGGGAGGCCGCCGCCGAGGCGCGCGCGGCCCGTCGCCGGGCCGAGGAGGCCGCGCGCCAAGCGCAGTGACGGCGGAGCCGACCGGCCGGCCGGTTACGGCAGCTCGACCGTCTCGATGCCCGGGTGCATCTTGTGCAGCTCGGCCGGGCGGTCGGTGATGACCGGCCAGCCCGGTCGCCGCAGGGCGAGGTGGCCGGCGTGGGCGGTGGCCAGGTCGACCTGCGCCATGGTGGCGAGTTCCGCGACGGCGAGCGCGGCCGGGCGGTCGAGACGGTGGAACTCGAAGACCGGAGCCGCCAGCGCGAGGTCGACCTGCTCCCGCCGCCGGGGTGAGATGTCGTGGCCGATCAGGCCCGCGGCCAGGGCCGTGGTGGGGACGTACAGGACCTGGATCTGCTCGACCGAGACGACCAGCCGGGCCACCATGAAGGGCCGGCCGAGGACGAGTTGCCTTATGGCGCCGGCGTCGAGGATGTATCCGCCGATCACGCGGCAGCGCCCCCCGCGTCGTCTCCCCGCCGGTCGGAGGCCCGCGCCCACTCCACCGCCTCGGCCCACTCCTCGACGCCGGCCCGTTCGACCTCGGCGGCCCAGCCCTCGATGATGCGCTGGGCGCGTTCCTCGCGGCCGAGGCGCTCCTCGACCGCCTCGGTCACGTACGCCGACACGGACTCGATGCGCTTCTCCTTGGCGAGCCGCCGCAGCGCGGCCGCGCTCTCCGCCGGGATCGTGATGGTCACGCGTTCCTTGTCCGCCATACGGCAAGCGTACGGCCGTATGCACCGAACCGGCAGCGGGCGGGAGGCGGGAAGCACACAGAAGGGGGAACGCTCGGCGAGCGTTCCCCCTGTCGGCAGGCGGCGTTCCGCAGCGGGCTCAGGCGGCTGCCGGGGCCAGTTCGGCGCGGCCGAAGAGCAGGGCGTAACCCCTCGGCAGTACGGCGGTGATGCGGCGGGTGAGGTCGTCGCCCACGCAGTCGGCCACCACGCCGAGCACGGAACTCACTCCCCATCGCGCGGCCGGGTGCGTGAGTCCCCCGAGTCGCGCGGCGACGGCTTCGACGAACTCCGGTGCGGTCAGGGACCGGGCCGCCGGGGCCTGGCGGGCGAGGATGACGGCCGCTTCCACGGGCAGCAGGCGCACCAGTTCGCGGCGCTCTTCACCACTGGTATGTGTGCCCAGCACAGTCAGTACGGTGCGCAGGACGCGCTCCGCCTCGGCGTCGGTGGCGTACTGCCCTGAGGCGCGGACCTGCTGTACGAGTTCGTTCCACCGCATCACTGTGGCTACCTGCCTCTCTGCTGTTTTCGTGATGACCGGAGGTATCCGGTTGTTACTCATGTGGTGCTTGTGTGCGCTTTCTGTTGTTCTGCGAGGTGTCCCACATCAGCATGCCCCCACTTCAGGAAGGCAGCACCTTATGCGCGGGCCCGCCCGGCCGCCGTGCCGACTCCGCCGAACGCCCCACGGCTCACGACGGCTGGGGGCGGCCGAAGAGGAGGTCGTAGCCGGGAGGCAGCTGGAGCAGGACGCGGCGCATCAGTTCGTCGTCGGCCGCGTCGGCGACGGCGCTGAGAACGGCGCTGACGTCCCAGTTCGCCGTCTCCTCCGTGGCGCCCTCGATCCACGCCGCCGTCGCCCGTACGAACCGCTCGGGCCCGAGCGGCTCGGCGGCGGGCAACGGGTTGAGCAACAGCAGGGCGCAGCCTTCCGGCAGCCGGGCGGCCAGTTCGGACCGCTCGGAGCCCACCACGTGCGCGCCCAGGAGGGCGATCACCACCCTGGTCGCCCGCTCGGCCTCCTGCCGTGAGGGGTACTGGCCCCGTTCCTGCACGGCGGACAGGAACGCGTCCCATTTCATGACCATGCCGCCGGCCTCCCTCGTACGTACGGGTGCTGTGGGGCTCGCGCCCGCTCGGGGCGGGGCGCGGGATGGGGCGGGACCGGGAACGCGGTCGCCGGTCCCGCCCCGCCGGAGTCAGCCGTTGATCTCCTTGGGGCCGCTGCCCCCGGAGATCGAGATCTTGCGCGGCTTGGCCTGTTCCGCGACGGGAATGGTCAGGCGCAGCACTCCGGCGTCGTACGACGCGTCGATGCGTTCGGTGTCCAGCGTCTCGCCCAGGAACATCTGGCGGCTGAAGGACCCGGTCGGCCGTTCCGCGATCAGGACCTCCGCGTCCTGTCCCGCGCGGGAGCGGCGCTCGGCCCGTACGGTCAGCACGTTCCGCTCGACGTCCAGGTCGATCGACTCGGGGTCCACGCCGGGGAGGTCCAGTTCGACGACGAACGTGTCGCCCTGCCGGAAGGCGTCCATCGGCATGGCGGCGGGCCTCGCGCCGGTACCCACCAGCTGCTGGGTGAGGCGGTCGAGTTCACGGAAGGGGTCGGTACGCATGAGCATCATCGGTCACTCCTTTCCCGGATACGGGATGCACATGGCGACAACATCTATATAGCTCGCCGCAGCAAACTTGACAAGCCCCCGCTCAATCCGGCGAGGTCGTGTCGGTACCCCCCAGCACAGCGGCGACGGCCCCGACGCCGCGGAGCGTCAGAGCCGTCGGTTCGCCGCCGGCCGGGGTCAGCCGGGCGTGATGCGGCCGCGCCAGGAGCCGGATTCGCCGTCGCGGTGCTCGATGAACTCCTTGAACCGCCGCATGTCACCCTTCACGCGCCGGTCGATCATGCCGGTCATGTCCGCGGCCTTCTCCGCCGCGCCGCTCGCGTCGATGTCCATCACGAGTTCCACGCGCGTGTGCGTGTCGTCCAGCCGCTGGAACCGGACCATGCCCTTCTGGTGCGTGTCACCGCCGGTGGTACGCCAGGTGATCCGCTCGTCGGGGAGCTGGTCGACGATCTCGGTGTCGAACTCGCGCGTGACGCCGCCGATCTTCGTGGTCCAGTGGTTGTGGCGGTCGTCGATCTGCCTGACTTCCTCCACCCCCTCCATGAAGTTCGGGAACTCCTCGAACTGCGTCCACTGGTTGTAGGCGGTGCGAACGGGGACCTCGACCTCTACCGTCTCCTTCACCGTGCTCATCTGCGCCTCCTCTTGGGTGACGCGCGGCAGCGTGTCTGCCGCGCGGATCTTGGCACGAGCACCGGGTACCCGGTCGTCGCGTCCCTAGTCGAGGGTTTCCTCGGGAGCCTCACGGGACCGGCCGAGGCGCAGCCTGCCGCGGAGCTTGTCCACCACGGGGTACTTCTCCCGCTGTTCCCGCGACTGCCGGTCCAGTTCCTCCACCAGCCGCATGGACCGCTTCTCCACGTCCAGCTCGTCCAGGATCCGGTCGATCTCGGCCAGCAGCGCGCCGTGCAGCTGCCACTGGCGCGGGTGCTCCTGCACGCCGTCGAGCAGCAGGTGCGCCACGATCTCGCGGCTGGCGCGGCTCGCGGCGAGCTCGCTGACGAGCCGCTCCTCCGCCTCCTCGGCGTTCACGCTGACCTGCGTGGTGATGAGTACGGCGAAGCTCTCGACCGCACGGGCCATGTGGACGAACAGCTCCGAAAGGCCGGTCGCGATCTCCTGCGGGAAGAGCGGCTCGTCCGTACGCGCCTTGGCGAGGTCGGTCAGGGTGCGGCACGCCGTACGGAGCACCACGGCGCAGATCTCCAGGGTGTCCAGGCCGGTGCGCAGGACGACCCGGAAGAGCAGACCCTCCTTGACCCGGGGATTCAGGCGGAGGCTGTCCTCCGCCTGCCGCAGGGAGGCGTCGACCTCGACGATGTCGTGGTCCAGCCGGCGCGCGTCGTGCAGCACCTCGGCGGCGTCCGCCACGGTCGTGTGGCCGCGCACCTGGTCCCCGAGCCGGACGAACAGGTCGCGCATCCGGCCGGCGAGGCCCTCGATGGCGGCGCTGGCGGGCTGCACCCAAACCGGCGGGGCGAACAGGACGTTGAAGAGAAGTCCGACGACCGCCCCGATCAGCGTCTCCAGTACCCGGTCCCAGGCTGTCGCGGCAACCCGCGTCACCCCGAGCACCAGCATGGCGCTGATCGCCACCTCGGGCACGAACTCACCGGCCTTCACGAACCGGCCGATGGTCAACGAGGCGAGGATGATGAGCCCGAGGCTCCACCAGCTCAACCCGACCAGGGAGCTGAATCCGATGGCGATGACCACCCCGGCCACCACCGAGTTCATGCGGCGCATGCTGGTGGTGAGGGTCGCGTACAGGGTGACCTGGACGACGAGCAGTGCGGTCAGCGGGGCGGTCAGCGGCGCCGGTTCGCTGCTCAGCGCCAGGGCGACGACGTAGGAGATCACTGCGGCAACCGTGGACCTGACGGTCTGTACGACCACGGGTTCTTTGTGCCGCTTGACGAGGTTCAGCAGCGGGTCGGTAACTTCAGGCACCCTAGGCTTGTTCCCCCTCTCCCCCCACACAGGCACCATCCGCCGTCAATCACCCGACCGCCCGCCCCGGTGGCGGGGCGGGCGGTCGGCGTACCACTCGTCAGTCGTCGAGGCTGATGCGCAGCTTGGCGTAGTCACCGTGGAAGACGGCCTCGACCTGACCCTCGGCGTCCTCGTACTTGCCGGTGCCACCGGTGATCGCGGCGTCGCCGCCGTACGGGCCGTGGCCGCGGTAGTCCACGGTGCCGCTGACGGTGATGCTGCCGTGGTCGGTGCGCAGCACGCTGTGGCACTGCGCGATGACGCTGTGGGGCGTCACCTCGACGGCGCTGCAGTGGGCGGTGGCGTCACCGATCTTCTTGCCGACCTTGCCCTTCTTGATGTCGTACAGGTACGCGTACGACGTCCAGTCGCCGCCCTTGCGCAGCTTGTGCGGCATGCTGTCCGAGTGCTTGTGCGCCAGCCAGTTGAGCACCTTCGCCTTGGACTCGGCCTTCGGCGCCGGGGCCGCCTGGGCGGTGAGGGCGAAGGCGCCCGTGACCGTCATCGCCATGGCGGCGGTGGTCACGGCGGCGGACAGCTGTCGGGCACGGAAGCGGAGCATGGAACCTCCAGAGGATGAGAGGGATCGCCAGGCTGGGACCACGGGCGAGATCGCGAGCCCACCTCAACGCACGGAAGCGGCCGGAGGTGATCGCCACGGGCGTGGAGTCACTCACCTGGTTGCGTACTGTCACCCCTTCGGCCTTGCGGGGCCCGCGCGCGGAAGCGGTCGGACGCGGCGGCCGGCGCAGACGCGAGCCCTGCACACGGGTATATGACTGGATACCGTTATGAATACGGACCAATCACCGAGCAGGAGAGAGCGAAACGATGGCCGCGCAACCAGAGGGCGTTCCGTGCTGGGCCGACGCGATGTTCACCGATGTGGAAGGTGCCAAGAGCTTCTACGGCGACGTGCTGGGCTGGACCTTCGCCGAGAGTTCGACCGAGTACGGCGACTACACCCAGGCGTACTCCGACGGCAAGGCGGTGGCCGCCGTCGTCCCGCCGATGCCCGGCCAGGACGCCCCGTCGTCCTGGTGTCTGTACCTCGCGTCGCCGGACGTCGCCGCCACCGCGCGGAAGATCACTGACAACGGCGGCGAGGTGCTGATGGAGCCGATGCAGGTCGGCGACTTCGGCTCCATGCTGCTGGCGAAGGACCCGGGCGGCGCCGTGTTCGGCGTGTGGCAGGCGGGCCGGCACGAGGGTTTCGAGAAGCGCGGCGAGCCCGGAGCGTACGCCTGGGCCCAGGTCTTCACGCGCGCCCCGGAGAAGTCGGACGCCTTCTTCCCCGCCGTCTTCCCGTACACCGCGCAGCGGATGGAGGACGACGCGATCGACTTCAAGGTCTTCAACGTCGGCGACGACGCCGTCCTGGGGCGGATGACGATGACGGACGACTTCCCGCCGGAGATCCCGCCGTACATCCAGGTGTACTTCACCGTCGAGGACTGCGACGCGGCGGTGGCGAAGGCCACCGAGCGCGGCGGCACGCTGCACTTCGGGCCGATGGACAGCCCGTTCGGCCGGTTCGCGGCGCTGGCGGACCCGCAGGGCGCGGCGTTCGCCGTGATCGACCTGACGACGACGAGCGGCGAGATGCCGAAGATGTCGGCCGCCTGACGCGGTACGGCCGGGCGCGCGGGCCGCGGGGAGCGTGACTCACCCGCGGCCCGCGGCGCGGCGGCGGTGACTACTTGTTGAAGCAGCGGTTGCCGAGGGCCGGGTTGAGCAGCCCGATGACGTTGACGGTGTTGCCGCAGACGTTGATCGGGGCGTGGATCGGGATCTGGACGAGGTTGCCCGAGAGGAAACCGGGCGAGCGCTTCACCTTGCCCTCGGCGTAGGCGTCGGCGCTGGCGGTGCCCGCGCCGGCGAGGACGGCGGATGCGGCCAGGGTGGCGCATCACTTCGCGGCGCCACCCGGACGGACGCGGATGTTCACACCCCTGCGGGCGGATCGCCCGGACGAGCCCCGGGTGTGCCGCTTCCTCTCCGAAGCCTCGGACCACCTGCCTAGAGTGGACGCGTGAGCGAGAAGTGGGGTCCGTCCGACGCCGGGGTGATGAGGCTGCCCTCCGGCCTGCTCGTACGCGGCCGGGGCCTGCGCCGTCCGCTGCCCGCGGGTCCGGCGCCGTCCTTCGCGGTCCACCTGCTGGGCAAGGAACCGCCGCCGGTGGCGTGGGAGGCCCGTTTTCTGCGCTGGCCGGACTTCCGGCTGCCGAGCGACCGCCGCCAGGCCCGGGACGTACTGGCAGAAGCCCTGGAGCGGGCGGCCGGCGAGCGGGTGGAGATCGCCTGCGGCGGCGGGCGCGGACGCACCGGTACGGCGCTGGCGTGCCTGGCCGTCCTGGACGGGGCGCCGCCGGACGAGGCCGTGGCGTACACCCGTCGGCACTACCACCCGCGCGCCGTGGAGACTCCCTGGCAGAAGCGCTTCGTGCTGCGCTTCGGGGACGAGGCGTGACCCGGCGGGTCCCCCGCCGCCCGCGCGCGTGCTTCCCGCCGGCTCGGCGTCGCACCCGCGCCGGCCGTCCCCCCGGTCCACTCAGTCCGCCTGGACGGCGAGCAGGCAGGCGTCGTCGTCGTGGGCGCTGCGCCTGTACTCGGCGATGATCCGGTCGAGGGTCTCGCCGGGCGAGAGTCCGGGGTTGTCCGAGAGGCTGCGGCTGAGGTTGCCGATGCCCTCGGCGATGTCCTCACCCCGGCGTTCGACCACACCGTCGGTGTAGAGGAGCAGCAGGTCACCGCTGCGCAGCGGCACCTCCGCGGTCTCGTACGCGTACCCGGGCGTCAGGCCGAGCAGCGGGCCGAGGTGGTCGGAGGGGAGCGGTGACACCTCATTGCCCCGCCGCAGCAGCGGAGGCGGATGACCCGCGCACGCCCAGCGCAGGACACGGTCGTGGTCGACATGCCCGGTGATCATGGTCGCGGTCATCGCGGACGCGTCACTGCACAGCAACTCGTTCAGCCACGTCGTCATCTCGCCCGCCGAAGCGCCCGTCTGGGCGAGGCCGGCGAGGGCGTGGCGCTGCTGCGCCATCCGGGCCACGGCGTCCAGCCCGTGGCCGACGGCGTCTCCGATGGCGAGGAGCGCCCGCCCGTCCCGCAGTCGCCGGCACTTGTACCAGTCACCGCCCACCGCCGCGTCGTGCTCGGCCGGCAGGTAGGCGGCGGCCACGGTGAGTCCCAGCTCGGCCAGTTCCGCGGAGTGCGCCGGCAGGAGGGTCGTAGGTTCCGCCCCCGAGCCGCGCGAACGCTCAGCGCCACCCGGCCGGCTGTGGCGGGAGCCCGGGGGCGCCGGTCAGGTGGTGCCGAAGGCCCCTGCCGGTCGGGACCTTGGTCCCGTGTGGGGCGCTTTCAGGGCGGACACACCCGCATCACGAAGAGCGCCAGGGAAGGAAGACAATGCGCTGGATCGCGCTGGCCAGAGCTCGACTGAAGCGGGTGACCGACGCCGTTCTCCCGCCCCGCCCCGCCCCCTGCGAACCGGCGTCGGACGCGTTGCTCGTACAGGCGCCCATGGGAGGGGAGTGCTGGAACTGCGTCGAGCGGCGGCAGATCAGCTGGCGGATCACCGGGGGCCTGGACCACCCGTGCTGCGTCCTCCTGGAACGCAGGACCGAAGAAGGGGAGTGGTCCGAGGCGGCGGTACTCGCCTCCCAGGTGGACCCGCGTGCGCTGCGGGCCTCGGTCGTGGTGCCGGAGCTGCCCGAGGGCCCGTACCGCGTGCGCATCACGTCCCCCGAGCTGCTGTACGACGCCTGCAGCCCGCCCCTGACCATCAGCCGCGGCGGCACCGCCCACGCCCCGGCGCGCACCCGGTGAAGGAAACACAAGCCATGACCCCCGCTGTCGCCGCGACCGCCGCCGCGCCGGCACCCTCCGAGGCCGGACGGCCTGCCGGCCCGGACCTTGCTGTGGGCCGGCGTATCGCCCACTGCCGCGCGGAGGCCGGCCGCCGCCGCCCTCGGTGTGCCGCTCGGCGACCCGCGAGGGCCGACCCGGCTGAGCGGCCGGCGGATCCGTACGTGAGGACGGGGGCCGCGCGGGCCGCACCACGCGGGATCTGACGGGCGGGCACCGGCCCGGCGGAGAACGCCCGGCTGCGGGAAGGAGTTGTCGCCAAAGGCCCCGGAGGCACTGGCCGTGCCGGCGGGCTGTGCCCGGAAAGCCCGGCGGGGGGCGGCCGGAGAAAACACAGCGGGCGTGAGCAACCCCGCGCGCGCTGCAGCCGTCTTGATCCACAACAGGACGGTCCGCCGCGAGAGCGTCGGCGGTCCCCGGATCCCCGAGCACCAGGGTTCGAGAACCGGCCATCTATACACAGTGCGTATACATGCTGTGCATAGTCGCCGCGCCGCCGCCCTGGCCGCGCACGAAAGGCACCCATGCACAGCAAGGCATTCGCCCCGGAGTACCAAGGCGCCCTCACCGCGCTGTCAGTGAACTCCTCCCTTACGGACGTACTGGAAGAGGGCACGCGCCACTTGCGGGCGGCCGAGGCCTCCGGTGAGCAGCGGGAGGTGGCACGTTCCGGGCTGGCCGTGGCCGAGGCGCACCGCAGGCTGGGCAACGTCGAGGAGGCCGACCGGGCGTGGAAGGCCAGTTACCGGGCGGCCCGTTCGGCCGGTGACCTGGGGGCCATGGCCTGGGCCTTGTGGAGCGGCGGGACGCTGGCCCGGCAGCGGGGCGCGCTTGCGCTGGCGTTCCGGCTGCTGAGGCTCGCGGCCGACCTGGGCAAGCGGGGCGGGGACGTCGTCGCCAGGGGGTACTCCCTGGCCGGCCTGGCGGAGACCGGACGCATCCAGGGCGACTACCAGGCCGTCGCCGTACTGCACGAGCAACTGCTCGCCGAGGCGCGGCAGCGCGGCGAGGCCCGCCACACCGTGTGGGCCCTGGAGGGCATCGCGCAGATCCACCGCAACACCGGCTCCTACGACACGGCGCTCGCGATGTTCGAGGAGGCGGCCGACATCGCCGGGAAGGCCGACGACCGGCGGGGCAGGGCGTGGGCCTTGCGCGGCATGGCTGACATCGTTTCCCTGCGGGACGACCCGGAGCGCGCCCTGGCTCTGCTCGGCGAGGCCGAACTGACCTGCCGCGAGATGAACCTGTCCAGCGCGCTCGCCTACAACCACAAGATGCGCGCCAACGTGCTCTACCGGGCCCGCCGTTACGAGGAGGCCCGCCAGGTGTACGAGCAGGCGCTCGCCGAGTTCCGCGCCATGAGCGAGCCGCGGGGCGAGGCACTGGCGCGTCTGGGGCTGGCCAAAGCGCGCGCCCGTCTCGGCCGGGGCCACGCCGAGACCGCCGCCGAGCTGGGCGAGTTGCGCCGTACCCTCGACCGGATCGGCCTGCGCCACGCCCGGGAGATGGTCGACAAGGCCCACGCCGAGCTCGGCGTGCTCCCCCTCGCCACCGCCGGCGACGACGCCGAGGGCGGCCGACGATGACGCCGCCGGTGACGACCCGGGCCACCGCGCCGCAGATCCTCGACCGCTGCCGCGCACTCGTGCGGCCCGCCCTCACGCAGGCGGTGCGGCGCCTCCATCCGTGGCCGGCCGAGATGGCCGCGTTCTCGCTCGGCTGGAGCGAGGTGGGCGGCAGGCCGGTGCCGGACCCCGGCACGGGCTCGCACGGCAAGGGGGTACGCCAGGCACTCACCGTGCTCGGCGCCGAGGCGGCGGGCGGGTCCGGCGCCGACGCGGTCGCCGGCGCGGTCGCCGTCGAGCTGATCCACACCTTCTCGCTCCTGCACGACGACATCATGGACGGCGACGAGACCCGGCGGCAGCGCCCGAGCGTGTGGAAGGCGTACGGCACGGGCCCGGCGGTGCTCGCGGGAGACGCGTTGTTCGCCCTGGCCGTGGAGACCCTGGCCGACTCGCGGAACGTACACAGCGGGGCGGCCGTGCGGCATCTGGCGGGGACGCTGAGCGACCTGGTGCGCGGGCAGGCCGAGGACCTGCTCTTCGAGGCCCGGCCGTGGACGGGCCCCGAGGCGGTGTCCCCCGGGGAGTACCGGACCATGGCCGGCCACAAGACCGGCGCGCTGCTGGGCTGCGCGGCGGGGCTGGGCGCCGTACTGGCCGGAGCTCCGGCGGCCACGGCCGACGTCCTCACCCGGGCGGGACGGCACCTGGGGGTGGCTTTCCAGGCCGTGGACGACCTGCTGGGGATCTGGGGCGACCCGCGGGTCACCGGGAAGCCGGTGCACAGCGATCTGCGCCGGGGGAAGAAGACGTACCCCGTCCTCGCGGCGGTGTCGGCGCGGGGCCCGGCCGCGCGGGAACTCGTGGCGCTCCTCGCGTCGGACGGCTCCCTCGACGACGCGGACGCCCGCCGGGCCGCCGCGCTCGTCGAGGAGGCGGGCGGGCGCCGCGCCGCGCTGGCCGAGGCGCACCGCCACCTGGACCGTGCGCGCGGCTGCCTGGAGAGCGTCCCGCTGGAGCCGGCGGCGGTCGGGGACCTCCTCACGCTCGTGCCGTTCCTCGTCGACCGCAGGTTGTGACGGCGGGGCGTCGTGGGGCGCGGCGCGGACGGCGCCGGGAGCGTCAGCCGGCGCCGCTGATGCGGGCGGACTCCAGCTCCAGCAGCCCGCGCGCCGTCTCCCTGGCGTCGTCGGCCGCGCCGGCGTCCCCGGAGACGGCGGCCGTGGAGATCGCGCCCTCGACCAGGAGGAGGAGCGAGCGGGCCAGCCGGGCGGAGTGGCCCGCCTCGGTGACGAGGCCGGCGAGATGGTCCCTGAGGGCGTCGACGTGGTCCCGGGCGGCCCGCGCGACGGCGTCCGACGTGGCGCCCAGCTCCCCGAAGGAGTTGACGAAGGCACAGCCGCGGAAGGCCGGCTCCGCGAACCACTCCCGCAGCCAGTCGAAGACCGCCAGGATCCGCTCCTCCCCCGGGCGCCGGGCCTCGACGTACGCCGCCAGGGACGCCCGCCACCGCACGTCACGGCGGCGCAGGTAGGCCTCCACCAGGTGGTCCTTGGAGGGGAAGAGCTGGTAGAGGCGCTTGAGGGAGGCTCCCGACGCGTCGCGGATCTCGGCCATGCCGACCGCCTGCAGGCCGCGCCCGTAGAAGAGCTCCTCGGCGGCGTCGAGGATGCGGGTCTCTTGTGTCGCGGCTTCCATGCCCACTTCCCCTTGCGAGAGAATCACCGTTCTCCTAGGCTATCGAAGACAAGGGAGAACGTCCGTTCTCCCTTGTTGGAGGGGAGAGCCATGACCGACAAGAGGCCGCCGTTCCCACCGTTCACCGAGGAGACCGCCCGGCAGAAGGTAAGGGCCGCCGAGGAGGCGTGGAACACCCGGGACCCCGAACGGGTGGCCCTCGCGTACACCGAGGACTCCGAGTGGCGGAACCGCGACACCTTCCTGCGGGGGCGCGCCCAGATCGTGGAGTTCCTGCGCGACAAGTGGCGGCGCGAGCTCGACTACCGCCTGCGCAAGGAGCTGTGGGCCTGCACGGACGACCGGATCGCCGTCCGCTTCGAGTACGAGTGGCACGACGAACAGGGCCAGTGGTTCCGCAGCTACGGCAACGAGAACTGGGAATTCGCCGCGAACGGTCTGATGCGGCGCCGGTACGCGAGCATCAACGACCTCCCGATCACGGCCGACGAGCGACGCGTCGCGCTCTGAACCGGCAGGGCTCACCGAGCACGCCGCGCGCCGCTCGGGCGGCGTACGCACCGCGGCTCAGCCGGGCCACGTTCCGGTCAGGCGGCGCACGGTGGTGGCCCCGCTGCGGTCCACCGCCGCCTTGACCGCGGCGAAGATGGCGCCCTGCACGGCGGCCGCGATGAGGATTTCCCGCCAGCCACGTTCCTCGTCGGTGGCGTCGGGGGCGTCCTCGTCGTGGCCGACGACCTTCCACACCTGCTTGAAGGCCGCACCGGCCAGGGCGCCGCTCAGGGCGCCCAACACCATGCCGACCGGCTTGTAGGCAACCTTGGACGCCTTCATCAGCACTTCCCGTCGCGTCGCGTCACGACGACGGCCACGGCGATCGCCGCAGCCACCAGCCCGGCCAGTACGAGCACATTGCGGTGGGTGTGCGTGCCCGCGCCGTGCGTCGCGCCGGCCTCGGGACCGCGGGGGTGCATCTTGCGGCCCAGCACGTGGGCGGTCCCCGAGAGCTGCTCGTTGGCGGAGGCGGCCTTGTCGTGCACCATGCCCTTCACCTTGGCCGCCTTCTGCTGCGCCTGCGCCTTCACGTCGGCCTTGGCGGCCAGTGCCTCGACCGTCCGGCCGAGCTCCGCGCGGGTCCGCTCCACCTGCGCCCGCAGCTCGTCGGGGTCGGGCGAGGAACCATCACCCTTTGCCTTGTCCGTCATCGCCGTGCCCTCTCCTTGATCTCGGCCACGTCGGCCTTGACGCTGCTGATGGCCCGCTCGGGGGCGGCCGGCGTGGCCCGGCCGACCTGCTTCTTGCCCATCAGGGCGAGGACCGCGGCCAGGACGAGGAGCGCGCCCGTGACGACCAGCGCGGCGAGCCACAGCGGCCATACGAGGTCCAGCGCGACGATCGCCGTGGCCACCGCGGCCTGCAGCGCGAGGATGCCCACCAGGCCGGCTCCACCCAGCAGACCGCCGCCGACCCCGAACCGTTTCCCCTTCTGCTGCATCTCGGCCTGCGCCAGGCGCAGTTCCTGCCGCATCAGCTGGGAGATCTGCTCCGACGCGTGCTTGACCAAGTCCCCCACCGACCGATCGGCGTCCCTGCGGGGCGGTTGGTCCACTGACGTGCTCATCCTCGTGACCTGCCTTTCCTTGCCGCTCTCGCCCGCGCCCGACAGGGCGCCGACGCTGACCCGCTCGCTGGTGGCTGTCGTTTCAAGTCGTAACCGCTCGCTCGGGTGCCCGCCAGCCGACACCCCACGCGGCGCGGACCGACGGACACGCCCGATGGCCGCATCCGCGGCGCCGGTCCGCTCCCGCGTCCGGCGCGCCCTACAGCAGGAGGCGCAGCAGCAGGCGCGGCGCGTGACGTACCAGCAGGGCGCTCCCCACACCGATCGCGGCACCGGCCGCGACGTCGCTGGGGTAGTGCGCACCTGCCTGGACGCGCTGCACGGCGACCATCCCGGCCGGAACCGCGGCCGCCGCGCCCACCCAGGGCGAGGTGAAGGCCACCGAGACGGTGAACCCCACGGCGGCGGCGGTGTGTCCGGACGGGAAGGACGAGCTGTCGGGCCGCTCCTCCGCGCCGTTGTGCGGAAGCATGTCGGCGGGGGGCCTGCGCCGCTCGTACAGCGGCTTGCACACCCCGTTGGCGATCAGCTGCGCGGCGAGCATGCTCGCCACCCCCTCGACCGCGGCCCGGCGTTGCGAGGCGCCTCCGAGGGCGGCCAGGGCGAGGGCCGCGCCCCACCAGAGCTTGGTCCGCTCGGCCGCGGACTCCACGGCCGGCAGCACCTGTAGGGCCCACGGCGACTCCCAGGAGGCCGCCCGGTGGGTGAGTCGCCTCTCGAAGCGGTGCAGGTCGTGGAGGAAGCGCGTCACGGCTTCCTTGGACCGTGCGACGCCGACGCCGTCGACACCCCTGCCCTGGTGTTCCGGCACGGTCAGTCGCTGCCCATCTCTTTGCGGTCCTGATCGGTCCACTTGCGCGTGTCGCGCGGTTCGACGTAGGGCTCCTCGTCGCTGGGATGACCGCCGACGATGGCACGTTCACGGGTCATCTCCGCGTCGAACTCCAGCCCCAGCAGGATCGCCAGGTTCGTGATCCACAGCCACACCAGGAAGATGATCACACCGGCCAGGGCACCGTACGTCTTGTTGTACGAGGCGAAGTTCGCCACGTACAGCGCGAATAGGGCGGAGGCGATCATCCAGATCACCAGCGCCAGGAAGCTGCCGGGCGTGACCCACTTGAAGCCCCGGCCCCGCGCGTTCGGCGAAGCCCAGTACAGCAGCGCGATCATGATGGTGACCAGCACGACGAGGACCGGCCACTTCGCGATCGACCAGACGTTGAGAGCGGTGTCGCCGATCCCCAGCGTCTGGCCCAGCTGCCGGGCCAGACTGCCCGAGAACACCACGATCAGCGCGCTGACGCACGCGATGATCATCAGGGCCAGTGTCAGGACCAGCCGCAGCGGCGTGATCTTCCAGACGGGCCGGCCTTCGGGGATGTCGTAGACGGCGTTGGAGGTGCGGATGAACGCCGCCACATAGCCGGAGGCCGACCAGAGCGCGCCGAGGAGACCGACGATCGCGATGATCGATCCCGTTCCGCTGCCGCTCGCCTGCAGTTGTTCCACCGCTCCGGTGATGACGGTGCGGGCGGAGCCGGGCGTCAGCTTGGCGATGTTGTCCAGGACGGCCTTCGTCGCCGACTCGCCCACGATGCCCAGGATCGACACCAGCACCAGCAGGGCCGGGAAGAGCGCGAGGATGCCGTAGTACGTCAGCGCGGCGGCCCGGTCGGTCAGCTCGTCGTCCTTGAACTCCGCCATCGTGCGCTTGAGCACCGACCCCCACGACTGCTTGCCCAGCTGGGTGGGCGTGTCGGGAGCGTCCCGTTCCACTTGCGGGTCCGGACCCGCACGGCTGCCGGACTCCGCGTCCGGCCCGGCGTCCGGCGGACGCTGGTCGCGGTCGGGATCGTCGTCTCCGTGCTCTTGCTGCCACTTCGATGCCATGTCCTACGAGTAGCCGCAAAGCGCCGGCCCCGCACGCGGAGACGGCCGTGCATCCCGGCGGTTGGGCTGGGATTCGTAGTCCGTTCGAGTGAACCGCCCGTTCGTGCCGCTCGTCCGGGTGTATGGCCCCGACCTGGCCGGTCACCCCGGGGCGAACGTGCCCTGGAGGAGGAGGTGAAGGGCGAAGGCGATGATCAGAGCACTTGACGCCATGGCGGTGACGAGCCGTCCGCGGCTCCCGGTCAGCGCTCGGCCCAGCAGCGCCCCGCCCCCCGCCAGAAGGAGCTGCCAGCTGGCGGACGCCACGAAGGCGGCGAGTACGAACACGGCCTGTTCCGCGTGGTCCGGCGGGCCCGTACTCCGGCTGCCGAGCACCAGCGCGGCGAAGTAGATGACGGTGGTGGGGTTCATCATCGTCATGCCGAGCAGGGCCAGATAGGCCCGGGCCGCACCGGCCTGCTCCTCGTCGCCGCCGGTCGCCGTGCGGTGCTCGCGGTACTGGCTGAGCGCCTCGAGCCCGCCGCGGACCGCGAGGCCGATCAGCACGCAGGCCGAGACCCAGCGCAGGGGCAGCACGATCGGCTGGATGACGGGGCTGAGCGCGGACCCTCCGACGGCGGCGATCAGGGCGCACAGACCGTCGGCGGTCGCGACGCCGAGCGCGGCGCAGGCGCCGGTCTTCAGGGACGTACGAGCCGTGAGCGACACCAGGTACGCCGCGACCGCGCCCACGGGCATGGCGATGCCATAGCCGACGAGGAGCCCCGCGACGAGGGCGGCGATCACGGGCGGACGAGCATCGGCCTTCGCGATGGGCCGGTCCGCTGCTGGACTCGCGTCGGCAGGGGGCGGAGGTCAGCAGCGGGAAGGCGATGGTCGTGGTGTCCCTGGGCAGATCCTGACGGCCGCGCGGCCGGCCGGGCTCGGATTTCGTACGGAAGCGGTTCGGATGGTCCGACGGCGTGCGGGTGGAGGCGTTCGCACGTCCACGTCGAAGCCGCCGTGCGGGCGCAAGGTATGCGCACGTCCCGTCGGAAGCCCGCCTGCAGGCGCAAGGTATGCACGTCCCCGTCGGAGGCGGCGTCGGCCGCCCGGGTCAGGGCGACCACCCCGGGCCGCGGCGCACGCGCATGCCCGGCGCCCGGTCAACGGCCTCGGCGACGGCCTCACGGGCGTACGGCCGGGCATGGCGCGGTCATGGCCGGCGGGCCTCCTGCCAGCGGGAACGCAGGGAAATCGCTTTGCTTCGCTCCCGTTCCGGGGTGATCATCCGGGTATGTCACGCACCTTTGACGAACTGGTGGCCGAGGCGCGAGCCGTCTCGGTCGACGGCTGGGACTTCTCCTGGCTGGACGGCCGGGCCACCGAACAGCGCCCCTCGTGGGGGTACCAGCGCACGATGGCCGAGCACTTGGCCCGTGCGTCGGCCGCGCTGGACATTCAGACGGGTGGCGGGGAGGTCCTGGCGGGCGCGCCGAAGCTGCCGCCGACCATGGTGGCCACGGAGTCGTGGCCGCCCAACGTCGCCAAGGCGACGCGGCTGCTGCACCCGCTCGGCGCCGTCCTGGTCGCGGACTCGGACGAACCGCCGCTTCCGTTCGCCGACGGCGCCTTCGACCTGGTGACCAGCCGTCACCCGGCGACGGTGTGGTGGGAGGAGATCGCCCGCGTGCTGCGGCGCGGCGGCACGTACCTCTCCCAGCACGTCGGTCATTCCAGCGTCTTCGAACTTGTCGAGTACTTCCTCGGTCCGCAGCCCGAGGAGGTACGCCGCGCGCGTCATCCGGACGACGAGCGCCGGGACGCCGAGGCGGCGGGCCTGGAAGTGGCCGACCTGCGCTTCGAACGGCTGCGGATCGAGTTCTTCGACATCGGCGCGGTGATCTACTTCCTGCGGAAGGTGATCTGGATGGTCCCCGGCTTCACCGTCGACGAGTACCGCGACAGGCTGCGGGAACTGCACGAGAAGATCGAGAACGAAGGACCGTTCGTCGCCCACTCGACCCGATTCCTCATCGAGGCCCGCAAGCGGGGCTGAGCGGGCGCGCTTTCCGCTACCTGCCCAACACGCCGGCGCTGTAGAGGTAGAGAGCGACGACGCCGGCCACGCAGACCAGGACCACGAACGAGCCGAAGCTCGTGTGTCTCCCCCGCCGTCGGGGCGTGGCAGAGCCTGTGGAGCGGCCGGCCCCACGGGAGTTCCGGGTGCGGCCGGGGCGGACGGAGCGGCCCGCGCGCGAGGGGACGGGCACGCGTGGGGCGGCGTCGACCGCGGCCTCGGCGAGCAGGCGGCGGCAGGTCGCGGCGAGTTCCCCGGTTCCGGCAGCCAGCGGCACGATCGCCTCCGAGCGGGCCGGGGCCGTCGTACCGCCGTCGAGGATGCGGCCGGCGCGGACGAGGATCTCGCCCCGGCCGCCCGCCGGTGCGAGGCTTATCCAGCGCCGCACGTGCTCGCCCCTGATGACCACTCCCCCGGCGCGGTCGCGGTACACGGTGTGCTCCCGCCACAGCACGTCGGCCAACTCGCTGGCGATGTCCCTCAGTTGCCCACTCATGCGTCCCCCTTCGCGGTACAGCGCGTCGATCGAAGAACGCACTCTAGCGGCAGGTACACACCAACTCGGCGCGGGGGCCTCGGCCTCTGGGCGGCCGGCGACCCCGGGTGCTTCTAGCGGTAGTCGAGCTCGATGTAGTCGATGTCGTTCAGTTCCACCTGGAGGCCGGGCGCCCGGCGCCCCCGGTCCTTGAAGTACTCCTCCTGGAGCCCTTCGGCGGCGATGCGCTGGAGCTGCTGCTCGGTCGCGCCCGCCGCCTGGGCGTCGAAGAGGCGGCTCGCGTACGCGGGCGGCAGATGCTGGGTGATCAGCCGCAGCCTGCTGTCGTCCGTGGAGCCCGGGGCCGCCGTGAATCCGAACCGCGCGCGGGTCTCGATCACGATGCCGGTGGTGCTCGCGGCCTGCTTCTTGGCCCGCTCCCGGACCTTCGGCTGCCAGTTCTTGGCCACCTCCGTGGCCAGGCGGGCGGCGAGGTCCCTGCGCGGCCGCTTGAACTGACCCGTGAGGTAACGCTCCACGGTCCGCTGCGAGGTGCCCAGCCGCTCGGCCACAGCCTTGGTGGAGCCCCTCTCGTGCTTCACCAGGAACCGCATCTGCGCCTGCGCCGACTTCGGGAGAGGCCGGGTGAACGTGTTCGCCTCGGCCTTGTCGAGGCTGTCGCCCAGGATGCCCATCGCTGACCCCTACTTCTCTATTCGCCGTCGGCCGACGCGTCGCCGCCCTTGATGTGCCGGGCGGGGTTGTGACCTTGGTCGAGCATCTGCACGGCCCACATCATCGGCCGGCTGCCCTCGCACTTGACCATCCCGGGTGAGACGCCGAGCCGGAACCCACCGGGCAGCGGTTTGTCGTCGGGCGTGCGCGGAAGGAAGTCCAGCGGCGAGGGGCCGTCGGACAGGTACACGGCGCAGTCGGAGAGGACCGCGATCGGGAACCGTCCGACGCCTGCGAGTTTGAGCATCTTGCGGTGCATGTTGATACGGGCGGCGGAGATCACGGCGGCACGGATGTCGGGGCGCCACGTCGGGCGTTCCAGGGCCGGCCAGCGGTCACCGGGCCGGTATCCGAGACCCTGGGGGCGTTCGCGGAGCTTGCCGATGCCGCCTTTGACCGTGGCCTTCACCGCGGACAGGACAGCCGCCTGCCCGGTGTCGACGTGCTTGTGCTTGTCCATCGCCTCGAGGAAGTCGGCCTCGCTCATGCCGGAGACGACACCGAGCCGCTCCATGGTGGCCATGTACGCGTCGCGCAGCCGCGTGTACCAGGCGTCGAGGTAGGCGGCGTGCTCCCGACGGACGTACGCCTCGGCCGGCCGTACCTGGTGCCCGAGTTCCACGGCGTAGGCCACGGTCGGCGTCGCGTACCAGGCCGGACCGGCCGGGCGTTCGCCGTGCGGGGTGAACGGGTTGGGGAGGCGCGGATCGATGTCGACGTGGGACAGGTCGACGAGCCAGCTGCCGGGCAGCTTCGGGTCGAACGCCGGGTGGTGGAGGTGCGTCGCGGGTCCTACGCCGACGTTGAGCCGGTTCGCGGCGGCGGCGAACGCCATGTTGACGTCGATGCCGACCGCGTACGGCTTCGCGCACTCCTCGTCGGTGAGCAGCTCCGGGTCGCGGATCCACTCGTACGCCTCCTCGTCGAGGACTTCGGCGGGGGTGCGCCGGTGGCCTCGTGGGTACAGGGCGGCGACGACCGGGTGTTCGTCCGGGGCTTCCGGCGGCGCGGGGTCCACCGGAGCGGTGAGCGCACCGGGGTTCGGGCCGGACGACCACGTGCCGGTCGTCGCGTCCTTGACCGCACGGGTGGGCGGGCGCAGCGCGGTCATCAGTTCCAGGCCGGAGACGGCGCAGGAGCCGCGGGGGGTGATGACCCTCGTCGCGTACGTGCCGAGAACCTGCGCGAGATCCGCCGCCGGGAGGTGCGCGGCGTCGCCCCAGGCGCGGGGGTCGAGCGCGCCCCAGGGCACCACGGCGAACTGGACGCACTGGCGCCGGCCTGCCTGCGCCGGGCGGTAGACCCTGGCCCAGGGGCCGAAGCCGCGCTGGGTCGTCTTCCATTGGGCCCGCGTGATCTGCTGGTTGACCTTGTGGTCGGCGGGAAGGCGCAGCGCTCGCCGGTCCTCCAGGACGGCGGGGAGGCCGAGCCGCTCGGCGGCCGCCGCGGTGATGACGATCAGCGGGTCGGCGTCCTTGCCGTGGCGGTGCAGCCGGGGCGCTCCCAGCCGGGCCTCGGTGAGGGTCCAGTCGACCAGGGCCGGCACCGTTGTGGCCGGGCAGTCGAGCACCAGGCCGCCGACGCAGTACGCCGATCCGTCACCGTCGAGTACCGCGAGCGGGCCGTTGGCGAAGTTCGGATCGGCGGCGGCCCGCGCGGAGGCGGGCGCGTGCGCCGTCGGCTGCCCGGCCGGCGGCCGGCGTGATGCCGAGGAACCAGGGGCGGTGGGCGCCTTGGACGGGGTGCGGGCCGGGGGCGGCCCGGCATCCCCGGGTCCTACCGGCGGCGGGCTTTGCGGTCCCGGCGCGGTGGGAGCGGCCTGCGGTGCCCGGGTGGCGGCAGGCGCCGGCTGTTCTGCCGTTGCCGGAGCACTCCGGGGAGGTGACGCGGTGGCCAGTTGGGTGGCGATGCCTTCGAGGAGCTTGGCGTAGGCGGCGCGGGTGACGCCCTGCGGTTCGCTGCGGCCGGCCTCCCACCCGGCCACGGTGGTGCGGGTGACGTCGAGCGCGGCGGCGATCTCGGCCTGGGTGAGGCCGTAGTCGGTGCGCAGCCTGGCACGCTCGGCCGGCTCGGGCAGGTGGGTGCGGCGCGGCCCGGACTTCAGGAGGGCGTCGACGGGGTCGGGCTTGCTCGCCATGCGGCGCTCGCTCCTTCGGTGTCAGTCGTTGTCGGTCGCGGATGTGCGGTGCGGGGCGGCGTCGAGGAACTCGCGCAGGTGCCGGCCGGTGAGGATGCGGGCGGGGTTGCGGCCCGGGGGCAGCGGAAGCCGGCGCCCCAGGGCCCACTGGAAGCGGGCGGCCGGGGCCAGGTCGAAGGCGTACTTGCCGCCCGCGGTGTCGTCCGGCTCGGATCCGACGATCCGGAAAGCGCCCACACAGACCCCGCCGTCGACGAAGGCGAGCAGGAAGTCCCCGTGCTTCCCGACGGTCTGCGTGGAGAAGCGCCACCACCGGGCCGCGCCTTCCGCGACGGTCTGGCCGTTGCGAAGCGACTGCCTCACGTCCACCGCGAGCATCCGTCCCCGTCCCGTTCGATTCCTTGTTATCCCACGGATGCGATCCTAGCCCAGATCAACCTTGTTTATAGGCCGATAAAGCTGTGTCGCAGCAGCCGTCGCAGACGCCCCGCGCGGTCAGCGGGTCAGCGGGTCAGAGGCCCCTGGGCTCCTCCCGCCCCCGGCGGCGCAGCCACGCCCGAAGCCCCCGGGAGGTTTCCGGCGCAGGGGCGCAGGCAGGGGCGGTGGCGGGGAGTGGCCGGCGCGTCTCCGGGCGCGGTGCGGGGCGGTGCTCGCGTGCCTCGTCCAGGCACAGCGCGAGACTCACCCGCTGCCAGAGGATCTCGTCCGGGTCGTCGGCCAGCACCAGCCGGTCCATGGCCTCGCGCGCGGCGGGCGATTCGCCGTGACGCTCCACAAGTCCCGGCCGGAGCTTGGTGAGGTACGCGCGCTCGTACGGGTCGTCGACGACCTCCGCGAGCTGGACGGGGTCGAGCACGGAACTCATGATCGCCGCCTGCTCCCACGGGTCCTCCGTCTGCCGCGTCAGCAGACTCAGGCGCCGGCTCCGCCAGTTGCGGGCCCGGCGGTCCTCCCGCGCGTCGAGCACGGCGCGCATCTTCTGCGGAGACCTGCCGGTGAGCAGCGCGGGGTGACCGTCCGCGAACTCCGTCAGTTCTTCGGCGAGATACAGCCAGACGACGGCCCGGTAGCGATTCAGGTAGAACTTGACGGGGGTGATGTACCCGGCGCGGGCCAGCTTGCCGAACCGTACGGGGCTGATGCCCATCAGCTGCGAGCCCTCGGTGGTGCCCACGGTCCGGACACGCTCACGCAGCGTCTCCAGACGCGGGTCGGCCGCCCGGAGCCGGTCGACTTCCTCGCGAGCGACCCTGCGGTGGCCGCCGTCACTGTCCACCGACGTACGGATGTGTCCCAGCAGGACGGCGAGGTCGAACTCGCTGCGCTTCAGGCCCAGTTCCTGGATGGCGCGGGACGCGGCGAGCGGCTTTCCCGTCGGCGCGGCTTCGGCGGTGCGGTGTGCTGCCTGTACGGCCATGATCGTCTCCCCGTGAGATCCGAATACTCTCGGTGACGACCGTAGCCTGGATGGCGCGTCGCCCGCCCGGCCTGTGGAAAACTCCACGGCCGGGCGAGAACGCACAGGTCAGAACTCGTGCGTCGAGCCGAGCCCCGGCTGCCTCGCGGCCACGCCGAGGTGTTCACCGACGCGGTTCACCAGCAGGGTCATCTCGTACGCGATCTGCCCGATGTCGGCTTCGGCGGCGCTCAGTACGCACAGACAGCTGCCGTCGCCGGCCGCCGTGACGAACAGAACCCCCTCGTCGAACTCGACCATCGTCTGGCGGACCTTGCCGGCCCGGAAGTGCCGGCCCGACCCTTTGGCGAGGCTGTGCAGGCCCGACGACACGGCGGCCAGGTGCTCGGCGTCCTCCCGTGCCAGACCCGTGCTGGCCCCGGTCACGAGGCCGTCGTTGGACAGCACCAGCGCGTGCCGCACGCGTTCGACACGACTGGTCAGGTCGTCAAGAAGCCAGTCGAGTCCTTTGTCCAAAGCCATGTTTGGGCCTCCCCGTTCATTTGTTCCCCGTTGCCCTGGTCGTCGACCAGCCTTCCCCACTGTCGTCGTCGCGGCAAGCACGTGTTTCCACTGGTGCTCCTGGGCGCGGTGGGGCACTGGGTGTACGGGCGCCTCAGCCGACCGTGTCGAGCAGCCGGGCGGTGTGCATCCTTCCGGCGTACTCGACGAGACGCACGAGAACCTCCTTGCCCGAATCGCGGTCCCTCGCGTCGCACAGGACCACCGGTGTCCCCCGGTCGAGGTCGAGAGCGCGGGAGACGTCGTGCGCCCCGTAGGCCCGCGACCCGGCGAAGCAGTTGACCGCGACGACGAAGGGGATGTGGCGGTGCTCGAAGTAGTCCACGGCCGGGAAGCAGTCCTCGAGGCGGCGGGTGTCCGCCAGGACGACGGCTCCCAGGGCTCCCTGGGACAGTTCGTCCCACAGGAACCAGAACCGGTCCTGCCCCGGCGTCCCGAAGAGGTACAGCGAGAGCCCGGACCGGATGGTGATGCGTCCGAAGTCCATGGCGACGGTCGTGGTGGTCTTCCGGTCGACGCCTCCGGTGTCGTCGACCGTGCGGCCGGCCTGGCTGAGCTGCTCCTCGGTGCGCAGCGGCCGGATCTCGCTGACGGCGCCGACGAGGGTGGTCTTGCCGACCCCGAAGCCACCGGCGACCAGGATTTTCAACGCGAGGGCGGATGTCTGACCGGCCTTGTCGTCGGAG
This sequence comes from Streptomyces chryseus, assembly GCF_014650755.1. GTDB lineage: Bacteria > Actinomycetota > Actinomycetes > Streptomycetales > Streptomycetaceae > Streptomyces > Streptomyces chryseus. The sequence continues at coordinate 239,239 of NZ_BMVO01000004.1, forward strand.
TATTCGGAGCCCATCGATCACTTCTCTCAGGAGAACGGTCGGCATCGGTGCGTCCCCGTCGCGCGTCGCGCCGAGCAGGCGTGCCGCGGCGGGGGTTCGGCGGCGTGGTGGGGACGGGGTGGGGTGGGTGCGGTGGGACAGGGCGGTGGCGTGAGCCGGTGTCAGAGGGCACGCAGGCCCTCGATCACCTCCTTCAGGATCCGTTCGTCCGGCAGCTGCGCGGGCGGTACCGGCCGGCTGACCTTGACGTAGCCGGATTCGAGGAGGTCGCCGAGGAGTACGCGGACCACGCCGACGGGCAGGTCGGCGCCCGCCGACAGTTCGGCGACGGACTGCGTCTCCAGGCGGCACAACGCCACCAGGGCACGGTGTTCGGGTCCGAGCAGCGATTCCTCGGCGCTGCCCGGCGCGTCCTCGGCGAGGTCGACGAGCGCGATGAAGTCGAAACGCGCGCCGCCGGGGCCCGGTTCGGTCCTGCCGCCGGTCATCGCGTACGGGCGTACCAGGGGGCCCGCCTCGGCGTCGTACCAGTGGCTTCCCTGGAGGGTGGGGTCGGTGGCTCTGTCCTCGGTCATGTGCGGTGCCGCCTTCTGTGCGGTCGTACGGTCAGCCCGCGGCCGGCGGCTGGGCGGTGAAGCGCGGTGGCGTGTACAGGTGCTCGCCGACTCGCTTGACCAGCCGGGCCATCTCGTAGGCGATGAGACCGATGTCGGCCGTGGCGGAGCTCAGCACGGCGAGGCACGAGCCGTCACCGGCTGCCGCGACGAACAGCAGGCCGTCGTCCATCTCCACCAGCGTCTGGCGTACGTCACCGACGCGGAAGTGACGCCCCGCCCCCTTGGCGAGGCTGTTGAAGCCGGACGCCACAGCCGCCAGGTGTTCGGCGTCCTCGCGGTTCAGCGCGCTCGACGCGCCGACGGCCAGGCCGTCGTTGGACAGCACGACCGCGTGCCGTACCTCGCTCACCCTGGTCACCAGATCGTCAAGCAGCCAGTCGAGTTCACCGGAACCCTGGGCGGTTCGGGTCGTCCTCTCGTGCTCGATCATTTCTGATCTCCTTCTCTGCCGCGGGTCCATCCGCTGCGGTATGCCGTCATTCGGTCCCTCACCTGTTCCGGTGTGCGTTCCTTGGCGGCGTCGTCGGAGGAGGGGTCCGAGGACGGCGGTCCGGGCGGCGGGGGCGCTTCGCGCAGTTGGGGGACGAGGCTGGCCTGCCGGACCCTTCTCGGGAGCCCGCTTTCGTCGTTCCCGGGAACGTCCGGTCGCGGGGTGCGGTGGTGCGGGCGCAGCGCGGTGACTCCGGCCGGCTGCCGTGGCGGGGGCTCGGGCGACGGCTGCACGGCGAGTACGGGGCGGGCGGCCTGTGCGGTGGAGACGCCCGCGTTCGTACGGGCAGGGCGGGGCTCCGGGGCGAGGGCGGGCCCGAACCGGGGCTCGCCCTCGGCGTTCCCTGGAACGCCGTCCCGCCGCTGCGCGCGAACGGCGGCCGGCTGCGCGCCTTCTCCCTCGGTGACGAGGCTCTGGAGCAGCGCGATCGGCAGGAGGACGACCGCCGTCGTCCCGCCGAATGGCGAGGTGCGCAGGTGGACCTTGATGCCGTGCCGGGCGGCGAGTCTGCTGACGACGAAGAGGCCGAGCCGGTCGCTGTCGAAGAGGTCGAGCGCTTCGGACTGTTCGATCCTCCGGTTCGCCCGGGACAGCGATTCCTTTCCCATGCCGAGTCCGCGGTCCTCGATCTCCAGGGCGTAACCGTTGCCCACGGGTTCGCCGGTGACGCGCACCTTGGTGTGCGGCGGGGAGAACTGGGCCGCGTTCTCGACGAGTTCCGCCAGGAGGTGGGTCAGGTCGGCGACGGCGGTGCCCGCGACGGCTGCCTCGGGCAGCGGGCGTACCTCCACGCGCGCGTAGTCCTCGATCTCGGACACCGCGGCGCGTACGACGTTGGTGAGCGGTACGGGCATGCGCCAGGCGCGGCCGGGAGCCGCACCGGACAGGATGATCAGACTCTCGGCGTGCCTGCGCATGCGGGTCGTGAGGTGGTCGAGGCGGAAGAGGTCGCCGAGTTCGCCCGGGTCGTCCGCGCGGCGTTCCATGCTGTCGAGCAGGTTGAGCTGGCGGTGGACGAGGACCTGGCTGCGCCGGGCGAGGTTGACGAAGATGCCCGATACACCGCTGGCGAGTTCGGCGCGTTCCACGGCGGCGCCGACGGCCGCGCGGTGCACAGTGGCGAGGGCTTCGCCGACCTGACCGATCTCGTCGTCGGCGGGCGGTCCCTGGGGGGCTTCCGCCTGGATGTCGATCTCTTCGCCGGCGCGGAGCCTGTCCATGGCGTGCGGCAGTTTGCGCCGGGCGATCTCCAGGGCGCTGTTGCGCAGGCTGACGAGCTCGACGACGAGCCGGCGGCCGATGCGCACGGAGATGACGAGCGAGGCCGCGACAGCCGCTAGCCCGAGGAGTACGGCCGCTCCGGACGGGGTGAGGGCGCGGGCGAGTGGGCCGACGCGCCCGGCCGCGTTGCGTTCGGCCCGCGCCCCGATGTCGCGCACGGAGCGCTGGACCGCGCTGTGGGCGGCTTCCCAGGTCGCCGCGGGGACGGCCTGTGCGGCCTTGCGACCGGGCGGCGCCGCGCTGATCTTGTCCTCGGCTGCGAGCACGTCGGCGTACGCGCTCTCGCCGGTGAGTGCGCGCCAGGCCGCGCGCTCCGTGGGCGGCAGGTCGGCGACGGCGGACTCGGTGAGGTGTCTGCGGGTCTCGGCCGCTCCCGCGAACCGGCGCTGGCGCCGCGCGTCGAAGGTGCGGGTGAGCTGCGCGGAGGAGAGCAGAGCGTCCTCACGCGCGAGCATCTCGCCTGCCCGTGCGAACTCGAGCCGTACGCGTGCGTCGGCGCCGAACCGGGCCTCCTGGACACCGGTGAGCGCGCCGCTGACGCCGAACGCGTCCTGGATGGTCCGCGTGTACTGCTCGTACGTCTCGTCCCAGTCGGCGCCCCGGTCGAGGACGCGGGTGCGCAGTGTGCGCAGCCGTTCCGTGCCGGAGACGAAGGTGGTGAGTCGGGCCGCGACCTCGCCGGGGAGGTCCGCGCCGTCGGCGACGGTGTGTTCGTCGTCGAGGCGCAGGACGTCCACCGCGCTGTCGGTGCGTTTCGCCTGCTGTTCCAGATCCTCCGCGCGGTCGTCGTCCGGCGACGCGAGGTAGCGCACGGCGGCGCGGCGCTCGGCCTGGAGTTCGGCCACGGTGGCGGTGACCGGTGTGCGCACCTCTTCGTCGACGCGTACCAGCCGCTGTTGCACGGCGACGTCCTGGGCCGTCGTCACGGTGGCGAAGGCCCAGAGAGCGAGCAGGGAGACGACGGGCACCATGAGCAGGGAGACGATCTTCGCCCGTACCGTTCTCGGGCGCAGTCGCCACCGTTCCCGGGAAGCCGCCGGGGGACGCGCCCGTGTACGGGTGCCGCCGCCGGCAGCTGCGGTGTTCTCGTCGGCGGGGGGACCCGCGTGCGCCCGCCGTCCACGCGCGGGGGGCGCGGATCGGGATGGTGTCTCGGCGCCCGGGGTCCTGCGGGGTCTGCGCATGGCCTCCTCGTTCCGGATACGGGGTCGTGCTGCGTAAGGGACGGTGCTGCGAGCGCCGGCGCCGTTCTAGGGAACGGCCTCTTCGGTCGACCGCTCCGCGGAGGCGTAGGCGGCGCGTTCGCGTGCTGTGGGCGACAGTGCGACGAAGGCGGCGGTGAGGAAGAGGTACGACCCGAGCCCCACGGCCAGGGGGAAGACGAACTGCATGGCCGTGGCCCCGGGAAGGTCCCTGGCGGAGGGGCTGACCTGGACGCTGACCGCGGCCATGCCCGTGTAGTGCATGCTGCTGACGGCCGCTCCCATGACCAGCGAGGCGACGGCGACCGCGACCGGCGACTGGATGTTCAGGGCGGCCCACAGGGCGGCGGTCGCGGCGACGACCGCGATGGCGACGGAGAGGCCGACGACCAGCGGGTCGTAGGAGACGGCGCCGTTGAGGCGCAGCGCGGCCATGCCGAGGTAGTGCATGCTCGCCACGCCGAGGCCGGTGGTGAGACCGCCCAGGAGCAGCGCCCTGCCCCGGTCGCGGCCGTAGCCGACGGCGAACACGCCGACGCCGACGACGAGCATGGCGACGATCAGGCTGAGGACGGTCAGGGGAACGTTGTAGTGGATCTCGGTGCCGGTGACGCCGAAGCCGAGCATGGCGACGAAGTGCATCGTCCAGATGCCGGTGCCGAGGGCGGACGCGGCGGTGATCAGCCAGTTGCGCCGGGAGCGTCCGCTCGCTCCCAGCGCGCGGACGGTGCACCGCAGGGCAAGAGCGGCGCCGATGACGGCCATCGCGTACGACAGCACGGGTGTCAGCCAGCCGAAGGTGGCGTGGTCCAGGTGTCCCATGGCCCAGAGACGCTAGCCCCGCGAGGGGCGCATGGTGGGAGCGCATTTCGAAAGCTGCCCGAATATGACAGAGATACGTTCCCGAACGATCGGCCTGCGGTCGAACATGCGCGCCGCATCTGCGGTGCAGCGGCCGGAGCGCGCAGACTTCGAGGCAGGATGTGCGTATGGCCAATGACTGCACGCACGACGACCACACCCACGTACAGGAGTTCTTCACGGCCCGCGCCGCGGACTGGGACTCCCGTTTCCCGGACGACGGACCGGCGTACGCCGCCGCAGTGGCCGGCCTGGGGCTGCGGGCGGGCGACGCCGTGCTGGACGCGGGCTGCGGCACCGGCCGCGCGCTGCCTTTCCTGCGCGACGCCGTCGGTCCCGGGGGCTCGGTGCTGGGCGCCGATCTGACGCCCGCGATGCTCGAGGCGGCCGTCGGCGCGGGCCGCCATCGCGCCGCTCAGTTGCTGGTCGCCGACGTCGCCCGGCTGCCGGTCCGGACGGGCGCGCTGGACGCCGTCTTCGGGGCCGGTCTGATCTCGCATCTCGCCCGGCCCTCGGAAGATCTGCGCGAGCTGGCCAGAACGGTACGGCCCGGCGGCCTCCTGGCGCTGTTCCACCCCGTGGGACGTGCGGCCCTCGCGGCCCGTCAGGGGCGTCAGATCACACCGGACGACCTGAGGGCCGAGCCCAACCTCCGCCCGCTGCTCGCGGGTTCGGGGTGGCTCATGACGTCGTACACCGACGAGGACGACCGGTTCCTGGTGCTGGCCGTGCGCAAGGACTGAACCGGGAACCGTGCCGTCCGCGCCCGGCGGTCACTCGGCGGCGGCCGCCGGGCGCGCGATGTGCGGGACCGGGCAGCCCCCGGCGCCGGGAGCCGGGAACGTCCCCAGGTCCGCGACGGTGTAGCCGTCGGGGTACCCCTTGATCTCGGGGTTCTGCCGGGCGTAGTGCGGCTTGGTACGCGGCGGGAGCAGCCGCACAGCGCGGGCACGCAGCCGCAGGGCGCCCCTGACCACCGCGCGGACGGCGGGCGCCGGAGGGTCGTAACGGAAGGCCTCCAGGAGCGTGTCGTCGAGGAGTGCGAGGGCGGCGCGGCGCACCAGCGGCGCGAGCGGGCGCGGATACCAGGACGCCATGAGCGCGAGCGTCGCGTCCGAGACCTCGCGTGCCCCCTCGTCCCAGCCGAAGTGCTCCGCCTCGTAGGTGTCGAGGCAGCGCTCGAACTCCTCGAAGGACCGCGGGATGTCCTTGATACCCAAGTGCCGGCCGAGCGCGCCGTAGTAGGCGGCAGAGGCCCGCAGTTCGTGGTCGCTGAGGCGTCGCCAGCCGTAGAAGTCGAGCCAGCGCTTCGGCATGACGACGAACGTGCACAGCACGTAGCGCATGTCGTCGTCGCTGATGTCGTAGCCGCGGTGCATCTGGTTGACGCGCCGGAGGGCGGTGCGGCCTTCCTCGGTGTCGAATCCGTGCTCCACGACGGTGTCGAGGAGCAGCGCGGTGTCGTCGTAGCGCTTCTGGGAACGGTCGGTCAGCTCGGCCGTCCGGGCGAGGAGGCGACCGATGGAGGGGACCGCGTACGTGCGGTACAGCGCCAGCTCCAGTGCGCGCGAGTGGTCCCAGGGGAACTCGTGTGTCCAGGTGAGCCGGTAGATCGTCAGGAAGTCCTTGTCCGGGTCGAGACGCTGGATCTCCTTGAGCCGGTCGTAGCGCTTCAACGCTCCGTCCCCCTTCTGTCGCCCGGTGTCCAACTCTACGTTGGGAGAGCACACATGGGAGTTCCGTGAACGCATCACGCAGAGGGAAGGCGGTCCACGTGTTCGACGGCGCATGGGACAGACTCCGCAAGCTCTTCGGACCGCGTACGGGCGGTACGGCCGGCGCGCCGCGGGCGCGCCGGGAGACGCGTCAGCACAACATCTTCGAGGCCGCCGCGGTGTACGTGGCGGCGTGCGCGGAGGACGACGAGCGCCGTATCGAGGAAGCGGCCGGCTGGGTGTCGCCGGAAGCCCTCTCCTTCGGTGTCAACGAACTGGCCTGCCGGGCGGTGATCGCGCTCGCGCGGGAGCGCGGCGAGTCGCCGCAGAGCGTGGCACGTACCCTCCTCGGCCTCCCCGCCGCCTGATCCGCTCGTTACCTCGTGGACCTCGACGACGGGGTTACTCACTGGTTAGGGTGCGCCGACGACCGATCCGAAGGAGGGTGCCGTGACCGGGCCGGACACCGCCAGCAGTGCAGAGGACGCCGAGGACGCACTGTTCGTGCTGACCGCGGTGCTGCTGACCCCCGCGCAGTTCCCCAGCGTCCTCGGGGACGACTACCCGCAGGCCTGCGCGGCGCTCGGTCTCGAACCGTACGCCGAGGGGTACGGCCTGGTGCTCGGCCAGGACGGCACGGGCGCGCGGTGGACCGTCGTGATCGACGACGTGTCGCTGGTGGCGGTCGCCATCGCGTCCTGGGACTGCGGGATGGAGTACGACCTGTCGCCCGACGAGCGCACGGTCGTCGCCGGGCTGCCCGGCTGGCCGCTCCCCCTGGCGGTGGCCGCTCCGGGCATACCGGACCCGCACGACCCCGTTCCCGGGAACGGCCCGGACGGCGCGTACGAGCCGTCCCTCCTGTCGCCGCCGGACACCGACACGTGGGGGCCCGCCCAGCGGCGGCTCGGCGCCGACGAGATCGCGCTCCAGTGGGCGGCCTGGCGCGAGCAGATCGACGACGAGGAGACGTTCGCCGGTGCCGGTGGGACGCCGGCGCACTCCGGGGTGCGGCGGGTGATCGAGGAACTGCACGGGTACGTCGAAGCTCCGCCGCCGCCGGGACGGGTGCGCTCGACGTTCGCGTCCGGCGAGGCCCGCACCCTGCGGGCCGACGGCCCCGGCTGGTCCGTGGTCGCCAGGACCGACGACATCGCCTTCGTGCTGCTGGACGACGAACCGGGCGAGGTGCTTCCGGTCGGCCGGGGGCCCGAACTCCCCGGCCTGCTGGAGGCGCTCGACAAGATCGCCGTACGGCCTGCCTGACGGCCGCCCCCGCGGTCAGTGAGCGTTCCCCGGAACGACGAGGAGCGCTTCCACGGACGTGTCGGGGTCCGGGTGCTCGCGCAGGGCCGCCAGTTCCCCGGGCCAGGGATCCTGCCAGCCCGTCGCACGGCCGACGGCGCTCACCAGGGCGAGCGCGAGCCTGCCCGCGGCTGGTGAGCCCTGGCCGCGCAGCGAACGCGACGCGTCGAGGGCGGCGGCCACGGGGCCGGCGCGGCCTGCTTCGAGGTGGAGCGAACCGTTCGGCGACAGCCTCTCGGGGCGCTTTCCGATCAGCTCCAGCAGCCGGTCCCAGAGCGCGGGCGCCGCGTCTGCTCGCCGTATCGCGCACAGAGCCGCTTCCTGGGCCAGGGCGACCGCCCGGCGGAGCAGCCCCGCCGTCACGAGGGCGTCGATCGCCGAGTCGGTGACGGCCCGCAGGTCCGCGTCGTCCTGCCGGGCGGCCAGCGTCTCGGCGCAGGCGTCCAGGCGACGCAGCGCGTCGGCTCTGATCTCCGTGTCGTCGGAGCCCGCTCTGTGCAGGAGCGTGCGGAACGCGCTCGCCATGAGGGGCGGGGTGTCCGGCGTCAGGGGCAGGGACACGAGCTGCCGTACAGCCTCGTTCCACACCTTGCAGGCCCGGGCGGGATCGACGGCGATCTCGGCGAGACGGCGGGCGAGGTCCGGGGCGCCCTCGGGTCCGGCCTGCGCGGGCAGGGCGCGGCAGGCGTCCACCACGGTGTCGTCGTCCCCGTCCCGCAGGAGGCCGACGAGGAAGGCGGTGTACGCGGCGCGGTTCCCGGGAGGCACCGTGGGAGCCCGCCTGCCGAGCACCGCCTCCCTGACCGCCGGTTCCCGCATCGCGGCGGACAGCCTGTCCGCGACCTCCGCGCGGTCGACGGCGCGCGTGAGGATCGGCGCGATGACGGCCCGTACGTCCCGGTGCTGGGCCGGTTCGTCCCAGGCGGCGAGGAGCGCTTCGAGGACGGCTGTTCCGGTGAGCGCGCCGAGCGCCCTGGCTGCCTCCTTCCTCGTGCCGACCGGGTTGGCCGGGTTCCGCACGAGGGGTGCGAGCAGTGGGACGGCGTGGCCGTCCGGTACGGCGTCGAGCAGCCGGCGCACGGCGGTCATGGCGGCGCGCCCGCGGACGCCGCCCGTGCCCGCGTGCCGCAGGAGGGTTTCCAGCAGTTCCGCGGTGACGGGACCCGCCGCGCAAAATGTGCCGAGACTGCCGAGCGCGGCCGCCGCCACCGGGTGGGGCGCGCTCCCCGCCAGGGCGATGAGCTCTTCGGGCGAGCCGACGAGCGCGGCGGCGTCGGCCCGCTCCCGCAGGGGGACCTGTTCGTCGGACGCGACGGAAGCGAGATACGCCGCCCACTGGCGGCGCTGGCGCGGCAGCCAGCGGCCGGTGTCGGCGGGTCGCAGCCGGGGCGCCCAGGGCTTGGCGCCGGGACGGACGCGCCCGTGCAGGCCGTCGCGGGCCGCGGCCCGGAGGACGTCGTCGAGCAGGTCGGTGCGGCGGGTGGCGAGCGTACGCAGCACCTCGGGCACGGCGGCGAAGGACGGGTCGAGGCGTACGAGTTCGGCGCAGCGCCGCTCTCTGGTCGCCGGCGGTCCGATCCACACCGCCGCCGCACGGGAAGCGACCTCGGGGTCGTCGAGCTCTTCCGCGGTACGCCGCATCTGCGCTTCAGGGCGGGGAGGTGCGGCAGGTGGGGAGCGAGGAGTTCGGCGAGGGACACGAGCGTTCCCGGGAGCGTTCGTTCTCCGGCCGCCACCGAGGACCACACGGAGCGTGCCGTACGGGCGTCGACGCGCAGGGGTGTGCGGGGTCCCTTTCGCCTGGGGTCGGCGAGGACGTGGCAGAGCAGCCGGGCGGCGAAGGCGGCCCGGCGGTCGTCGCCGCGCGAGGCGGCGCTCCCCGCGGTGCGGCGCAGCCATCTCTCCGCGGCGGCGAGGGTGGGGCCGGTGGAGTCGCGCGACTGGACGGCGGTCATGACCGCGTCCCGCAGGACCCGGTCCTCGACCGCCGCGAGGAGGTGTGGCGGTGCTTCGGCCAGCTGGGCCAGAGCGCCGTGGCGTACCTCGTCCCGGTCGTGCCAGGCGCGTTCGCAGGACGCCGCGATCCGGGCGTACTCCTGCGGGTCGCCGTCGAGTTCGGCGCTGGCGAGCAGAGCGGGCCAGGCGAACAGCCTCAGGTGCAGCCGATGGTTTGCTGTCTGCTCGCGCAGGATGGGTTCGGCGACCGCGAGCGGCAGACCGGCGGCGGCCCGCCGGACGGTCCGGCCGCTGCGCCGCGGCTGATCGGTCCAGGGCGCCAGGAAGGCGGCCCTGTCGTCGGGCCGCAGCGCGGCGACGGCGGCGAGGTCGGACAGGAACGTGCGGCGTGTGCACGTGCTCGCCGTGCGTTCCTCGACGGCCCGGCGGCGCGCGTCGGGTGGCAGCAGCTGGAGCAGCGCGTCGGGGGACACCTGGCCCGGTCCCCCGTGGCGCCTGAGCGGTGCGGCGGCGTGGCAGTGGCGCACGAGTTCCGTTCGGTCGCGGAGCGGCAGCGCCAGAACGGCGCGTTTGACCGAGGGAGGGAGCCGGCCCGGCGTGAACCGCAGTGTGCGCGGCGTGCCGTCGGGTTCGGGTGGGGCGGCCCGGAGGACGCCGAGCACCCCGGCGGGGTGGCGCAGCAGGGCCACCGCCGCCCGTGCGCCGATCAGACCGGGGGCTTCGCGGAGCAGCGACAGCCCGGCGTGTGCGTCGCGATCGGCGACCGTGGTGGCGATCGACAGGTGGATGCGTACGTAGCGTTGGCGCTCGGGGCCGGTGTGGGCCGCGTACCCGTCGGCGAGGCGGGCGGCGACGGCGGCGGGGGCGGTGCGTGCCAGGGAGGTGAGGACGCCGGCCAGGGGTTCCAGGCGCGGGAGCCAGGTCGCGGCTGTCCGGGCCGAACAGGCGGTGAGCAACCGCGCCGCCTCCCGGGGGGCCGTGCCGTTCGTGGACGCGCGGCAGCAGGGCGTCGGCGAGTGCGGTGCGGCGCCCCGCTCTCAGTACCCGGAACGTCTCGTGGCGCACGGCACCGGTGCCGTGCAGCGCGAGCGCCGTGAGGGCCTGTTCGGGCAGGGGCAGGCGGAGAGCGCACGGCGGCGCAGGAGCGGATCTCCGAGAGCCGTGCAGACGGCGTCCGTGTCCCGGCGCACCACGGCGAGGAAGAGGGCCATGTGGCGTTCCTCGGCGTCCCCGGCGTCGAGGACGGCGTGCAGCGCGGCGTAGGCGTCCGGGGCGAGTGCTCTGCCGTACCGGGCGAGTGCGGCCCTTCGGGCGGGGAAGGGCAGGGGGGCGAAGTGGGCCCTGAGCCATGCGGGAGTCAGCGGCTGGGGCCGGGCGTGCGGGGCGTCGAATGTGGCCATCAGCGATCACCGAAGGATCGTGAGGCCCCCTTTCCGGTCTTCATGCGCTGATCCTCCAGCGAACTGATCAACGGGCAAACACTTTTCGTGGACGGCACCCATGTCCGCGCCGCGCGGCGTGTGGGCCGGGCCCATGGCCGTACCGGGCCGAACGGCAGCACGATGTGGCGCTGCGCCCCTCTTCTTTCCGCACTCCCGAAGTGAACCGGAGGCTTCCCATGCGCCCGTCCAGAGGCGTCCCGCTCGTCGCCGCACTGCTCATGGTGCTGACCACCACCGCCTCCGCGGGCGCCGCGGCCCGCGCCCCCGGGGCCGGTGCGTGCGTTCGGCAGGACCGTCCGTACGTCCCGGGGGCGGAGCATCAACGCGTCGCCTGCCTGCCGGACCTGACGACGGCAGGGCTCGCCGGCACGGCGTACACCGACATGGCCGACCAGGCGGGACTGTCCGCGAAGGGAACGAGGAACCCTTCGGGCGTGCCCGGCACGCAGGTCGACGGTTACTTCCCCGACGACTCACGCTTCAACACCACCCACGGGTGGCGGCACGACGCGCAGTTCGTCATCCGGATGCCCGATCGCTGGAACGGCGGTCTCGTCGTCACGGGTGCGCCCGGAACGCGCAAGCAGTACGCGACCGACACCCTCATCTCCGACCAGGTGCTGGCGCAGGGGTACGCGTACGCGGCGACCGACAAGGGGAACAGCGGTCCGGACTTCTACAACGACGGCCGGCGGCCCGGGGACGCCGTGGCGGAGTGGAACCGGCGCACCACGGAACTGACGCGCGCGGCCCGCAGGACCGTCGAGCGGTGGTACGGACACGCGCCCCGGCGTACGTACATGACGGGCATCTCCAACGGCGGCTACCTGACCCGCTGGCAGTTGGAGAACCATCCGGAGCTCTACGACGGCGGGGTGGACTGGGAGGGCGCCCTGTGGACCGCCGACGGCGGAGGTCTCCTCGGGTCGCTGCCGGTCACCGTGGCCCGCACCCTCGGCCGGGCCGACGACGAGGACCTCCTGAAGGCCGGATTCGCGCCGGGCTCGCGTTTCCTGTGGCCGTACCACGAGAAGGCGTACTGGGGCCTGACGCAGAAGGCCTACCGCGCGGAGTTCGACCCGTCGTACGACCCGTCCTGTCCCGGGTCCTCGGCCGGTACGACGCTGCCGGAGATCCTCGCGCCCTGCGCCTCGGACGCGGAGTACGACTACGCCGCGCGCCCCGGCTCCGTACACCGCGCGGTGGGGCGGGTCGCGCTGACGGGACGGATCGGGCGGCCGCTGATCACTCTGCACGGCGACCTCGACACGCTGCTGCCGATCGCCACCGACTCGGATGTGTACGAGCGGATGGTGACGCGCCGGGGCCGCTCCGGGCTGCACCGCTACTACACGGTCGAAGGGGGCACCCATGTCGACTCGCTCTACGACACCCATCCCGACCGGCTGCGGCCCATCCTGCCCTGCTACCGCTCGGCGTTCGGGGCGCTCGCCGCGTGGGTGGAGGAGGGCAGCGCTCCGCCCGCGGACCGGACGATCGCCAGGCCCGCGGGCGGTGATGTGGTCAACTCCTGCGCGCTGAGCTGAGCCGGAGGCTCAGACACGCTCCAGGGGACGGTGCGGTTCGGCGGGCAGGACGATCTCGAGCCGGTCGCCGGGCCGCACCACGCCGCCCGCCTTGACGACGCCCATGATCCCGGCCTTGCGCACGATGTTGCCTTGCGCGTCCCGCCCGACGACCTGCTTCAGGAGGCCGTCCTGGAACGCGTCGATCTGCCGGCAGGGGTTGCGCAGGCCGGTGACCTCGATGACGGCTTCGTCACCGATGTGAAGCAGGGTGCCCTCCGGCAGTCCGAGCAGGTCGATGCCGCTGGTGGTGATGTTCTCGCCGAGCTCCCCCGGCTGGACGGTGAAGCCCTCGCGGCGCAGCTCGTCGAAGAGTTCCCCGTGGATGAGGTGGACCTGGCGCAGGTTCGGTTGGGTGGGGTCCTGTGCGACCCGTGAACGGTGCTTGACGGTCGTTCCGGCGTGCACGTCGCCTTCCACACCGAGACCCGTCAGGAGCGTGACGCTCCCACGGTTCGGCTTGGTGAACGTGTACTCGCCGTTGCTGCTGACCGCCGTTACTGTGCCGCCCATGGTGCACAAGCCCCCGTCCGTGCCGGTACTCGATCTGCGACAGACCCTATAACCGGCACGGTTCCGGTCCGGCTCAGCGGCCGATCTGCTTGCGGGAGACCCCGCGCAGCCTGCGGCGCTGCGAGTTGTCCAGCAGCAGGTACGCCGCGACGGGGACACCGATCATGACCAGCAGGGCGGGCCAGAACCCGACGAGCCAGATCAGGGCGACCCCGACCACAACGCCACCGGCGGCGACCTTCGCGCTCTTCGACATCTTCGACGCCTCCTTCGCGGCTGTTGCCGCTTCATGCTCCACCAACGTGCGCGCCCGCGCCACAGTTCCGCCGCTCGGGCCGCTGCCTGCTGCAGCCGTCCCCGCCGGCCGGCGGCGGTCAGGCCGGCCAGCCCCGGTCGCTCCTGCCGGTCCCGTCGGCCCTGAGCGGCGCACCGACGTCGTGCATGTGCGTGAGGGCCTGCCGGTACGAGTCGATCAGTCCGGTCTCCGTGTACGGCAGCCCCTGCTCCTCGCAGTGGGCGCGCACCAGCGGCTGGACGAGGCGGAGGTTCGGACGCGCCATGCTGGGGAAGAGGTGGTGCTCTATCTGGTAGTTCAGACCGCCGAGGAACCAGTCGGTCAGTAGCCCGCCGCGTACGTTGCGTGAGGTCACGACCTGCCGGCGCAGGTGGCCCCAGCGCTCCCCGTCCGGGTCGGGCATCTCCATCCCCTTGTGGTTGGGCGCGAACGCCATTCCGAGGTGGAGGCCGAACAGCGCGTGGTGCACGAGGGCGAAGACGGCGGCCTTGCCCGGCGACATGACGGCGAGCAGGAAGGCGAAGTACCCGACGAGGTGGACCACGAGCAGGGAGCCCTCCGCCACGCGGGCGCGGACCGGCTGGCGGCGCAGGTACTGGAAGCCGGAGATCTTCAGGGCGATGCCTTCGAGCAGCAGCATCGGGAAGAAGAGGCGTGCCTGGTTGCGCGTCAGCCAGCGGGCGAAGCCCTCGCGCTGTTCGGCCTGCTTCCGCGTCCAGACCAGGGCCCCCACGCCGACGTCCGGGTCCTTGTCGATGTGATTCGGGTTCGCGTGGTGGCGTACGTGCTTGTCGTTCCACCACGCCTGGTTCATGCCGAGCAGCAGGTTGCTGTGGACGAGGCTGATCACCAGGCTCACCCTGCGGTCGCCGGTTATCTGCGCGTGGCCCGCGTCGTGGCCGACGAAGGCGGTGCGGGCCCAGAGCACGGTCAGCGGCAGGGCGAGCGCGAGGGCCCACCAGGAGTCGCCGACGAGCACCAGGCCTGCCACAACAGCCGCCAGGGCGAGCAGATTGGCGGCGATGCCCAGCGCGTACCGGCCGGTGCGTCGCTCCAGCAGTCCTTGGTCCCTGGCGCTGCGCAGAAGCGGGGCGAAATCGCTCCCCGGGGTGGCTGTCGTGGGTTCCGCGACAGCGGCGGCCTGGGGCATCTGGTTCTCCGGTCTGTAGGACCTGGCTGAAACGTGCTCTGAGCTGACGAAACTACGCGCCGGGTCCCTTGATGACCATGGTGTCAGCACCCGGGTTCCGGTGGTGCCTGCACCAGATGCCGGGGGTGGGGCCAGCCGCACCCCCGGCCGCCCCCACAGGACCTCGACCGGACCGCCCCAGGCCTCCCCCCGCGCGTGGTTGCCGGGCCGCTTCTCCTCCGTCACGATGGCCCGGGGAGGCCGGAGTGAGCGATTCATGGGTGGCCCTGGAAGCCGGCGCCGACCCCGGGGAGCGGATCGGTGAACTGCGCCGGGCCCACGAGGTGTTCACCGGCGAGGGACGGCTGGGGCGGCGCGTACGGTCGGTCGTCGGCGAGTCCTGGCGGCGTTCCGCGCGGGCCCGCGTCAGCCCCGACACGACGGCCTGTGTGGAGCTGACGGAGAGCGACCTCGGCGCGTACCGGGACGAGCACCCGCTCGCCCGGGTGATGCCCCTGTTCCGCGAACTGATGGGCGGCTTCGCGAGCGACGGCGAGCATCTGCTCGCGGTGTGCGACGCGCAGAGCCGGCTGCTGTGGGTCGAGGGCCATCCGCGGACCAGGCGGCGCGCCGGGCGGCTGAACTTCGTGCCGGGCGCCCGCTGGGCCGAGTGCGCCGTGGGCACGAACGCGCCGGGTACCGCCGTCGCGCTCGACCGGCCCGTCCAGGTCTTCGCCGCCGAGCACTTCAGCAGGCCGGTGCAGCCCTGGACGTGCGCGGCGGCTCCCGTGCACGACCCGCACACCGGGCGGCTCCTGGGAGCCGTCGACATCACGGGCGGGAACGGCCTCGCGCACCCGCACAGTCTGGCGTTCGTCCAGGCGGTCGCGTGCGCGGCCGAGTCGCGGCTCGCGCTCCTGGCGCCCCCTTCGCGCACCCGCCTGCGGCTCGGGGCGCTGGGCCGGGACGAGGCGCTGCTCGTCGTGGAGGGCCGCACGGTACGTCTCAGCCGCCGCCACAGCGAGATCCTGGTGCTGCTCGCGCGTCACCCGGAGGGCATCACCGGCGACGAGCTGCTTGTCGCCCTGTACGAGAACGAGTCGGTCACCCCGGTCACCCTGCGCGCCGAGTTGGCCCGGCTCCGCCGTCTGGTGGGTCCGGCGCTGGTCCTGTCCCGGCCGTACCGGCTCGCCGTACCCGTCGACACGGACTTCGCGGCCGTGGAGCGGCGCCTGGCGTCCGGTGCGACGACTGCCGCCATGAGCGCGTACGCCGGCCCGCTGCTGCCCGCCTCACGGGCACCTGCGGTGGTACGCGTGCGGGAGCGCCTGGCGGACCAGTTGCGGCACGCGCTGATCGCCCGTGCGGACCCGGCGCTGCTCGCGGACTGGGCGTACAGCTCCTGGGGCCAGGAGGACCTGCCCGTCTGGCGGTCCCTCGCGTCCGTACTGCCCGCGCCGCAGCGTCCCCCGGCGCTCGCCCGGGTGCGCGAGCTGGACGCCTGGCAGGGCGCGTGAGGGGGCGCCGGACGCGGTGCGCGGCGCGGTGTCCGGGCGGCCCCCCTTGCGCCGGATGAGGGCTTCCGTACTGCGAACCCCGCCGCGTCTCCTTAGTGTCGTACACGGACATGTCGTACACGCCGCGCACGGAGCGCTGCCTGCCGGTGGAGCACCGCACGGCGTGACCCGACGGGGCGCCGCCCGGGCGTCCGACGGCCGAACCCGGAGGAGCCCCCCATGCCGGAGCTGTTCATCGGTGGCACATGGACCGCCGCCGCCGACGGAGGGGTTCGCGAGATCCGTTGCCCCGCCGACGGTTCCCTGGTGGCCACCGTCGACGAGGCGGGCCCGAAGGACGTGGCGGCGGCGATCGCCGCGGCCCGCGACGCGTTCGACAGCGGCCCCTGGCCGACGTCCCCCGCTTCCGAACGGGGGGCGTTGCTGCTGCGCGTCGCCGCGCTGCTGGAACGCGACAAGGACGCCTTCGCCCGAGCCGAGTCCCTGGACACCGGGAAGCGGCTCGTCGAGAGCGAGTACGACATGGACGACATCGCGAACTGCTTCCGCTACTTCGGCAACCTGACGGCCTCCGGCGGCTCCGACCGGATCGTCGACACGGGCGACACCGGCGTGGACAGCAGGGTGGTGCACGAACCGGTGGGCGTGTGCGCGCTGATCACACCGTGGAACTATCCGCTCCTGCAGACCGCCTGGAAGGTCGCTCCGGCGCTCGGCGCGGGCAACACGTTCGTGCTCAAGCCCAGCGAGCTGACCCCGCACACCGCCGTCATGCTGATGAAGCTGCTGGCCGAGGCGGGACTGCCCGACGGGGTCGCGAACCTCGTCCTGGGCGCCGGGCCGACCGCGGGCGCGCCGCTGAGCGAGGACCCGCGGGTCGACATGGTGTCGTTCACCGGCGGGCTCGTCACCGGGCGCCGCATCATGGCGGCCGCCGCCCCGACGGTGAAGAAGGTCGCCCTGGAGCTGGGCGGCAAGAACCCCAACATCGTCTTCGCCGACGCCGACTTCGAAGCCGCCGTCGACTACGCGCTCATGGCGATCTTCCTGCACTCCGGCCAGGTCTGTTCGGCCGGGGCGCGGCTGCTGGTGCAGGACGAACTGCACGGCGCGTTCACCGGCGAGCTGGTGAAGCGCGCGCGGGAGATCCCGATCGGCGGCCCCTTCGACGAGAACGCCCGTACCGGCCCGCTGATCTCCGCCGCCCACCGCGACAAGGTCGAGGCGTACGTCGCGGCCGGCCTGGCGGAGGGCGCGGTGCTGCGCTGCGGCGGAGCCCGGCCCGACGACCCGGCGCTGCGGGACGGCTTCTACTACCTGCCGACCGTGCTGGACGACTGCACCCCCGACATGTCGGTGGTACGGGACGAGTCCTTCGGCCCCGTGCTCACCGTCGAGCGGTTCCGGGACGAGGCCGAGGCCGTCGCGCTCGCCAACGACACCGTCTACGGGCTCACCGGCGCCGTCTGGACGCAGGACGTGGCGCGGGGCCAGCGGGTGGCGTCCCGGGTGCGGGCAGGAACGGTGTGGATCAACGACTTCCACCCGTACGTGCCCCAGGCCGAGTGGGGCGGCATGAAGCAGTCCGGCTTCGGCCGCGAACTCGGCCCGGCCGGACTGGCGGAGTACCAGGAGGCCAAACACATCTGGCGCAATCTCGCCCCGACCCCGCAGAGGTGGTTCGCGTGAGTACGACCGCCGCCGGCAAGGGGCCGGAGGGCCCCGGGCCCGAGGGTGCCGCCCGTACCCAGACGCAGCACGACGACGACGCCCTGGGCGAGCTCGGCTACCGGCCGGAGCTCAAGCGCACCCTGGGCAACTTCCACACCTTCGCCGCCGGGGTCAGCTACATCTCGATCCTCACCGGCACCTTCCAGCTCTTCTACTTCGGCGTGTCCTTCGGCGGCCCCGCCTACTGGTGGTCCTGGCCGATGGTGTTCGTCGGCCAGTTCATGGTGGCCCTGTGCTTCTGCGAGCTGGCCGCCCGCTACCCCGTCGCCGGATCGGTCTACAACTGGGCCAAGGCCATGGGCGGCCCGCACGTCGGCTGGCTCGGCGGCTGGATGATGATGACGGCCACCATGGTGACGCTGTCGGCCGTGGCGCTCGCGTACCAGATCACGCTGCCGCAGATCGACGACTGGTTCCAGTTCGTCGGCGACGGCAGCGGGAAGACAGACGCGGCGGCCAACGCGGTGCTGCTCGGCTCGGTCCTGGTGCTGTTCTCGACCCTCGTCAACGCCTTCGGCGTCAAGCTCATGGCCCGGATCAACTCCGCCGGCGTGTTCATCGAGCTGATCGCGGCCGTCGCCCTGATCGTATTCCTCGCGGCGCACATCACCCGGGGCCCCAGCAGCGTCCTGACGGAGACGTACGGCCTCGGCAGCGGGCAGAGCCTCGGCTATCTGGGCGCGTTCCTGACCGCCTCGCTCGCCTCCGCCTACGTCATGTACGGCTTCGACACGGCGTCGTCGCTCGGGGAGGAGTCGCACAACCCCGGCAGGAACGCGCCGCGCGCCATCCTGCGCGCGCTCGTCGCGTCCTTCATCATCGGCGGTCTCATTCTGCTCTTCGCCCTGATGTCCGTACCGGACCTGGAGGCGGAGGAGCTGTCCACGGGCGGTCTCCAGTACGTCGTTCTGGAGACCCTCGGCTCGACCATCGGCGAGATCTTCCTGTGGGCCGTGGTCATCGCGATCACCGTCTGTGTGCTGGCCGTGCAGGCCGCCGGCATCCGGCTGATGTTCGCCATGGCCCGGGACAACAACCTGCCGGCGGGCTCGCGGCTCGCCCGGGTCAGCCCCCGGTTCAGGACACCCGTGGTGCCCGCCGTGCTGATCGGCGTGGTGGCCGTCGTCATCCTGGTGATCAACATCGACCAGCCGCAGATCTTCTCGGTGATCACGAGCATCGCGATCATCATGATCTACCTGGCGTACCTCCTGGTCACCGCTCCCATGCTGCTCAAGCGGCTGCGCGGCGAGTGGCACCCTGCGGAGGGCAGCTTCTCGCTCGGCAGGTTCGGGCTGCCGGTCAACATCCTCGCCGTGCTGTGGGGCGCGGCCATGGCGATCAACCTCGCCTGGCCGCGCGCCGAGGTGTACAACGCGACCGGGCCGCAGCACTGGTACCTGCGCTGGGGCGCGTTCCTCTTCATCGGCATCGTCGCCCTCGGCGGTTTCGCGTACTACTGGTTCGTGCAGCGGCACAAGACCGGCGTACTGGACGAGCACCGCTTCGAGGCCGGGGACTCCGCTCCCCCGCCGTCGGCCGCCCCGTGATCCGCTGACTCTGGAGACGCAATGCCCTCAGGAATCCCGTCGGACTCGTTCGACTACGTCGTGGTCGGAGGCGGTACGGCCGGAGCCGTCGTCGCGGCGCGGCTGACCGAGGACCCCGACGTCACCGTCTGCGTGGTGGAGGCCGGCCCGTCGGACGTCGGCGACGACAACATCCTGCGGCTGGACCGGTGGATGGCGCTGCTTGAGTCCGGCTACGACTGGGACTACCCGGTCGAACCCCAGGTCAACGGCAACAGCTTCATGCGGCACGCCCGTGCCAAGGTGCTCGGCGGCTGCTCCTCGCACAACTCCTGCATCGCCTTCTGGGCTCCGGCCGAGGACCTCGACGAGTGGGGCGCGCTGGGCTGCACGGGCTGGAGCGCCGCGGACTGCTTCCCGCTCTACCAGCGGCTGGAGACCAACGACGCGCCCGGTGACCACCACGGCCGCTCGGGTCCGGTGACCATCCGTACCGTGCCGCCGAAGGACCCGTGCGGAGCGGCGCTGCTGGAAGCGTGCACGGCCGCGGGCATTCCCACGACGCCGTTCAACACCGGGACCACCGTCGTGCGCGGCGCCCACTGGTTCCAGATCAACTCCCGCCCCGACGGCACCCGTTCGTCCGCCTCGGTCTCGTACCTCCACCCGGTCCTCGGCAGGCGGCCGAACCTGGAGGTCCGTACGGGACTGCAGGCCAGGCGGCTCCTCTTCGACGACGACGGCGACAGCGGGTCGGGCCCCACCGGCCGGCGCTGCACGGGTGTCGAGTACCTGCGACCCGACACCGTTCACACCGGCACCGTCACGGCCCGGCGCGAGGTGATCGTCGCCTGCGGCGCGATCGACTCGCCGAAGCTGCTGATGCTGTCGGGCATCGGGCCGGCCGGGCATCTGCGCGACTGCGGCGTGGGGGTACGGGTCGACTCCCCCGGCGTCGGGTCGCACCTCCAGGACCACCCCGAGGGCGTGATCATGTGGGAGGCGAAGCAGCCCATGGTCACCTCCTCCACCCAGTGGTGGGAGATCGGCATCTTCGCGGACACCGAACCGGGCCTGGACCGGCCGGACCTGATGTTCCACTACGGCTCGGTGCCCTTCGACATGAACACCTACCGGCGCGGCTACCCGACGACGGACAACGCCTTCTGCCTGACGCCGAACGTCACCCGGGCGCGCTCCATGGGAACGGTCCGGCTGCGCAGCCGCGACTACCGGGACAAGCCGAAGGTCGACCCCCGGTACTTCACGCACGAGCACGACATCCGGGTGATGACGTACGGTCTGCGGCTCGCCCGCGAGATCGCCGCCCAGGCTCCGATGGCCGAGTGGGCGGGGGCGGAGCTCGCGCCGGGCCCGGACGCGACGACCGACGAGGAGCTGTTCGCGTACATCCGCGAGACGCACAACACCGTCTACCACCCGGCGGGGACCGTGCGGATGGGCGCGGCCGACGACGCCGGATCGCCTCTCGATCCGCAGTTGCGGGTCAAGGGCGTGACGGGGCTGCGGGTGGCCGACGCCTCGGTGATGCCGTTCCTGCCCGCGGTCAATCCGTGCATCACGACGATGATGATCGGCGAGAAGTGCGCCGACATGATCAGGGCGACCTGAGCGGCCGGGTCCGCGCTCCGGCCGCCGCAACGCGGTCGCAACGTACAACCTCCTAACCTCGCGCCGAGTGCCGCCCGACGGCGGGCGGCGCCGGAGGGAGGCCACCGCGATGACCCGATACACCGCGCCCGGCAGCGAGGGCGCGATCGTCTCGTACGAGGCCCGGTACGACAACTGGATCGGCGGCGAGTACGTCGCACCCGTCCGCGGCCAGTACTTCGAGAACCCGAGCCCCGTGAACGGCCGCCCGTTCACGGAGATCGCCCGCAGCACCGCCGAGGACGTCGATCTCGCCCTCGACGCGGCGCACGCGGCCGCGCCGGCGTGGGGGCGTACGGCGGCGGGCGACCGCGCGAACGTGCTGCTGAGGATCGCCGACCGCATGGAGGCGCGCCTGGAGGAGCTGGCCGTCGCGGAGACCTGGGAGAACGGGAAGCCGGTCAGGGAGACGCTGGCGGCCGACATCCCGCTGGCCATCGACCACTTCCGGTACTTCGCGGGCGTGCTGAGGGCCCAGGAGGGGTCGATCAGCGAAGTCGACGACGACACCGTCGCGTACCACTTCCACGAGCCCCTCGGCGTGGTCGCGCAGATCATCCCCTGGAACTTCCCCCTGCTGATGGCGACCTGGAAGCTGGCTCCGGCGCTGGCGGCGGGGAACGCGGTCGTACTGAAACCTGCCGAGCAGACGCCCGCGTCCATCCACTACTGGATGAGCCTGGTCGCCGACCTGCTGCCACCGGGCGTCGTCAACATCGTGAACGGCTTCGGCGAGGAAGCCGGGAAGCCGCTGGCGTCCAGCCCGCGCGTCGCGAAGATCGCCTTCACCGGCGAGACCACGACGGGGCGGCTGATCATGCGGTACGCCTCCGAGAACTTGGTGCCGGTGACGCTGGAACTGGGCGGCAAGAGCCCCAACATCTTCTTCGACGACGTCTGGGGCGTCGACGACGACCTGCGCGACAAGGCCCTCGAAGGGTTCACGATGTTCGCGCTCAACCAGGGCGAGGTGTGCACCTGCCCGTCGCGCGCCCTGATCCAGGGCGGCCACTACGGCGACTTCCTGGAGGCGGCGGTCGCCCGTACGCAGCAGATCACGGCGGGCCACCCGCTCGACACCACCACGATGATCGGCGCCCAGGCCTCCAGCGAGCAGCTCCGGAAGATCCTCTCGTACATCGACATCGGGCAGCAGGAGGGGGCGAAAGTACTGACGGGCGGGCAGCGGCTGGAGCTGGGCGGGGACATGGCCGGCGGCTACTACGTGCAGCCGACCGTCTTCGAGGGCGACAACCGGATGCGCGTCTTCCAGGAGGAGATCTTCGGCCCCGTCGTCGCGGTGACGTCGTTCTCCGACTTCGAGGACGCGATGAGCACGGCGAACGACACGCTGTACGGCCTCGGGGCCGGCGTGTGGACGCGGGACATCAACACGGCCTACCGCGCGGGCCGCGCGATCCAGGCGGGACGCGTCTGGACGAACTGCTACCACGCGTACCCGGCGCATGCCGCCTTCGGCGGATACAAGCAGTCCGGCATCGGCCGCGAGAACCACAAGATGATGCTGGAGCACTACCAGCAGACGAAGAACCTGCTGGTGTCGTACGCGCCGAAGAAGCTGGGGTTCTTCTAGGAACAGCTTCTGGGAACAGAAGGAGGGCCTTCCCCTCAGCATCAGTCATCGTCGGGTGCGGGCCCGGTGTCGGAAGGTGAGCGTTCCGTGCGTGGCGAGGCCCAGAACGAGACCCCAGCACGCCGAGCCGATGCCGCCGAGTGTGACGCCCGACGCCGTGGTCAGGAACGCGACCACGGCCGCGTCCCGGCCGGACTCGTCGGCGACGGCTTGGGCGAGACTCGTGGAGAACGCGCCCAGGAGAGCCACCCCGGCAACGACCGCGACCAAGTCGGCCGGCAGTGCGGTGAACAGACCCACGAGGGCGGCCCCGCACACCCCGGTCACCAGGTAGAAGAAGCCGCATGCCACCCCCGCGACATAGCGGCGCCGCGGGTCGGGGTGCGCCTCCTCGCCGGTGCAGATCGCCGCGGTGATGGCCGCCAGATTGATCCCGTGCCCGCCGAACGGTGAGAGTGCCGCCGTGGTGAGTCCGGTGACGCCGATCAGCGTGCGATCGTCCGGGCGGTACCCGAAGGCGGTGAGGACGGCCAGACCCGGGGCGTTCTGTGAAGCCATGGTGACGACGGTCAGAGGGAGGGCGATGCCCACCATCGCCTGAAGCGAGAAGTCGGGAGCGGTGAACACAGGGACGGCCGGGGTGATGTCGCCCGCCGCGACATGAATGCCCGGTCCCGCGGCTGTCGCGAGCACAGCGGCGAACAGGGCACAGGCCACCGCGTATCTCGGTGACCACCGCTTGACCGCGAAGTACGTGACGAGCGAGGCGAGTACGGGGACGGGGATGCTGTCCAGTGCGGAGAACACACCGGCCCCGAAGGAGAACAGCACGCCCGCGAGCATGCCGGCCACCACCCCGGGCGGCACGCGCCGCATGGCCCACCCGAAGGCGCCGGTCATCCCGACCAGCGCCATGACCAGGCCAGTGACCAGGAACGCCCCGATCGCCTCGGCGTACGGATACGCCCCGAGGCTGCCGACCAGGACCGCTGCGCCCGGTGTCGAGAAGGCCGTGATCACCGGCATACGGGTCCGCCAGCTCAAGGCCGCGCACGTCACACCGCTGCCGACGCACGCCGCCCAGACCCACGACGCCGTCTGCTCGTTGCTGAGCCGGCCGGTGTCCGCCGCGGCCAGCACGATCATCAACGGGCCGGAACAGGAGACCACGACCGCGACCAGCCCGGCGAGGACCGCGGAGAGCGAAGCGTCGCGGACGACGCCGCGTCGTTCCGGCCCGCCGTCCCGGCCGGGCCGGCCGGCGGCGCCCGCCCCTGCGGGCACCGCCCCGTGTTCCTTACGCCGCTCGTCGAGCGGCAGCGGCGAGTCGCCGGACACCTTCCGCGAACTCCTCGGGATCGAGTGCCTGGAACGGCAGCCGCAGGAACGCGGTGCCGGAAGGAGGTGCGGAGTCCGCCGGGTAGAAGGCCGAACCACGTGTGAGGGCAAGGCCGTCGTTCCGCGCCGACGTCAGGAAGGACTCCTCGTCGGTACGGATCGGAAGGTGGACACTGATGTAGTAGCCGCCTTCCGGTACGCACAGATGGACCTCGCCGAGGGTCTGCCGTACCGCCTCGACGGCAGCGTCATGGCGGGGGCGCAGCAACTGCCGTACGTGCTCCAGGTTCTCCTGGACGAGACCGTTCGCAAGGGCCCGCGCGGCGACCGCCTGGAGCAACGGAGCCGGGGACAGATAGATGCTCTCGGCCAGGGCCGCGAGGGCTTGGGGTGCCCCGGGCGGGCCGATGACGTACCCGACGCGCAGGCCGGGACTGAGCACCTTGCTCAGCGAGCCGATGGTCAGCACCCGCGCGCCGTCGGTGGATTCGGCCAGTTCGCCCAGAGGTGTGGGGGCAGTGCCGCTGAAGCGGAGTTCCCGGTACGGAATGTCCTCCAGGATGGTGAAGCCGTACTCGGCGGACAGACGCACCAGTTCGCGGCGCTTGTCCTCACTCGTGGTGACACCGCTCGGGTTCTGGAAGTCCGGGATGACATAGACGAAGGCGGGGACCTTGGTCCGCAGGCGCTCCCTGAGGACGTCCAGGTCGAGACCGTCGTGCCGCAGGGGCACCCCGGACACCTGGGCCCCGTGCCGCTCGAAGATCTGCACCGCGCGGTCGTAGGTCGGTGCCTCGACCAGGACTTCGGGTGCGACGGTGTCGCGCAGCTCATGGGCCGCGAGCAGGTCGAGGGCCTGCAGAGAACCGTTGGTGACGAACACCCGGTCGGGATCGACCGAGTGGAACTTGCCGAGCTGTTCCCGGAGCTCCTGGTCACCGGTGTGGCGGCCGATGGGCGCGTACTGGAAGACCCGGTCGGGCTCCGCGGCCAGTACCGCGGAGGTGTGCTCGGCGATGGCGGCGGAGGGTATCGCGTCGAGTGGGGGGATGCCGCGAGAGAAGTGGACGGTCTGGACGGTCACAGGTCGTCTCCTTGGAGCGAGTGGGTCGAAAGGGCCGGAGGCAGCGTCAGGCCCGGGTGGCGAAGTCGGGACCGATGTCGGCGACCGAGGCCGCGCCGAGTTGGAGGAGCGTGTCCTTGATCTCGTCCTTGAGGAGGCGCAGGACCGCTTCGACGCCCTCCTGACCGGCGAGTCCGAGGCCCCACAGGTAGGGCCGGCCGATGCACACGGCGTCCGCTCCGAGGGCGAGAGCCTTGACCACGTGGACCCCGGAGCGTATGCCGCCGTCCATCAGGACCAGGCCGCGGCCGGACACGGCCGCCGCGACCTGTTCGAGCGCGACCAGACTCGGTATCGCGCCGTCGAGCTGGCGGCCGCCGTGGTTGGAGACGATGACCCCGTCCGCCCCGAGGTCGAGGCACCGCTCGGCGTCCTCGGCGCGCAGGATGCCCTTGACCACCAGGCGCATGCCGGTGAGGCTCCGGATCCATGCGAGGTCTTCCCATGTCAGGGGGAGGCGTTCGATGCGCGCACCGTCCGGGATCGCGCCGGTGAGGATGCCCAGGGCGCGCAGATTGCCGAAGTCGACATGGGCGGGTGTACGGAAGCCCGCTCGCCGGGTGGTGATCCGGCGGGCCGCGTGGCTGGCGTCGACGGTGACCACCAGAGCGGTCGCGCCGGCCTCCTCCGCCAGGGCGATCGTCGCGGCGACATCCTCCCGGGACCGGTAGGCGTAGAGCTGGAACCAGCTGTCGCTCTTGACCGACCCGGTCACCTCGGGGAAGGCATGGTGACTGTCGGTGCTGACGATGGAGACCGTTCCCAGGGCCTGTGCCGCCCGGGCTGTGGCGATCTCCGCGTCGTCGTGCAGCAGCCGCTGTGGGCTGGTCGGAGCGAGCAGCACCGGCAGGGCGAGCCGCTGCCCGAACACATCCACCGAGGTGTCCGGGTCCTCGCTCGCGCTTCCGAGAGCCCGGGGCCGCAGCCAGACCTGGTCGAACGCTTCGACATTGGCACGCACCGTGACCTGCGTATCGGCGCCGCCGGCGACGTACGCCCAGGAAGCGGAGTCGAGCACGGAGTCAGCTGCACGCTCGAAGTCGGGCAGGGTCAATAAAGCGGACAGTTCCCTTGCCATTAACTCTCCTGTCTGAGATCTCACCCGTCGCCGTCGCGGAGAATTTGCCCCAGCGACGCGGGGAGTTCACTTAAGCGAACTGATCGAATCCCATCTTGATCACCATTCCGGTGACCACAAGCACCAGTACCACCCGCACGAAGCCGGAGCCCTTTTTCATCGCGGTACGTGAGCCGATCATCGCGCCCGCTATATTCCCCACAGCCATTCCGAGACCGATGGCCCACAGAACGTTCCCCTGCCACGCGAAAACCGCCAGGGCGCCCAAATTGGAAGAGGCGTTGATGACTTTCGCCATGGCAGCGCTCTCCAGGAACTGCGTGGCAAGGAGGGTGGTGAAGGAAATAATGAGGAAGGTGCCGACTCCGGGGCCGAATACGCCGTCGTAGAAACCGATCCCGACGCCCGCCAGAACAATGGCCGTAATACGGCGGCGCCGGGTCACGACGGTAGCCGTCTGCTGCACTCCGAAACTCGGCCTGAAGGCTACGAAAAGTGCCACCGCGACCAGCAGAGCCATGATGACGGGCCGGAAGTAACTGGTGGGCACGCTTGCCGCGGACAACGCCCCCAGCGCGCCGAACGGGACCGCGAGCACCGCTGCCGGCACGAGGACCGAGCGGTCCAGGCGGGTACGCCGCTGGTACATGTACGCGGCGGTCGCGGTGCCCATGACGGCGGCGATCTTGTTGGTGCCGAGCGCCGTCGCGGGCGGGTACTGCGGGAAGGTCAGCAGCAGCACAGGGATGAGGAGCACCCCGCCCCCGCCCACGACGGCATCCACCCACCCGGCTGCCGTCGCGGCGACGAGCAGCCCGAGTACCTCGTACAGATCCACTCTTCCTCATTCGTGTCACATGGGTCACCCTCGGGCCGCGTGGCACGACGTCAGGCGCATGGGCATGGCTGTGGGCGCGGGTCAGACGACGCCGCGGATGTCCGCCATCGCGGGCAGCACACGGGGGTGCCGCATCATCCGCTGAGCCCACAGCGGGGTGGAACGCAAGGAGTAGAACCGGCGCAGCCACCGGTCCCGCCCGTCGTAGCGGGGCTGGAACGCGCTGCGCCCGTGCACCACCACGTGGTTGTCCAGGACGACGAGGTCGCCCGGCGCGAGTACCAGATCGCGGCAGACGCTCTCCAACGCCTCGGTCAGCGCACGCAACACGCGTTCCCCGCCGGCGTCGGCAGCCCGTGTGTTGTGCGAGTTGAAGCGGATGAACGGCCGGCCCGCGGGCCCGAAGACCACCGGGTGAGGCCCCGCCGAGGGGCGCGGGCCCTCGGTGTTCCGGGTGAAGGAGGTCGGGTACAGGCTGTGGAACTGTGGCTTCCGCAGCTCTGCCACCTGGTCTTCGGTGAGGAGCGGCAGCGCGTCGCGCACGGACGACAGGCGGGTCGCGGCGACCGCCTCGTGGTCCTGACGCAGACAGAGCAGCCCGAGGAAGTCCGGCCGCAGGGGATGGTGCACGTTCTCCGTGTGGAAGTCGAAAGCGACCGACCCGCTGTTCTCGATGTGGTGCTCTTCGCCGCGGACCGGGTGCACATCGTGGAACAGCGCTCCCGACTTCTCATCCTGGTATCCGACGAGGGAGCCGAGGAGGTCCGCCACGAGCATGAGAGTGCCGTTCGTGAAATGGTGGTCGAGAACCCCGATTCCATGAACCGCAGGTGTTTCCGGGGGATCGCCCACCATCAGGCCGCGAAGCAGAAAGTGTCCATCTTCCCCGCCCCCCGCCCCGAAGTCGAGCAGAGACTTCCGCATTCCTTCGGGGAGGTCGAGTAGAAGTCCCGAAAGGACGATGGGAGGTGAGTCGGAGAGTCGGCCCGCGAGCGCAGACAACTCTCGCGTCTTGATGGCCTCGGGTTCGGTTAAGTGATAGCTCGTCACACCTTCAGCGGTGATGGTCACAATCCCCCTCCTAGCTTCGCGTTTGCACTCATCGAAGACGTTGACGAACCTAACCCGCGCAAATTCGCTCCGTCAACAAAAGATTTCGGACGGCGACCGGGCTTGTTAAAGAGAGCGGCAACTAGTGGAAAGATGAACTAATTCCACTCAAAAGGGATGACCTATCAGATACGGCGGATACGGCGGATACGGCCCGCACCGTAAGGTGTGATCACCGCGGTTGTCCCTGACCTGCACCCGGCCTGAGCTGCCCTGATGATCTCTACGTAAAGAGGCTGCGGGACTGCGGAGGGTAGGGGCGGCCGCTCCGAAGATCGTCGACGGCCGGGAGAACGGGGTCGGTGCCGGGTGCCGCCTGTGCGCGCTTTCACGCCATCCGTCATCCGATGGGACAGGCCTCAAAGGACGTGTCCCTCCTCACACCACCAGAGGAAATTTTCCGCGCGCACCCCGGCGACCAGGGGATTCACCCCGACCCGAAGGCCGTCCGCGCTGTGGTCCCGGACGTACCGGCCGGCCGTGCTTGAGCCTCCGCTGCCGCGTGTCCGTCGAAGACGCCGCCGGCGCCGGGCCACGGAGTTGGAGGTCGCTCAGGGGCGGGGCCTGAGCCGGACCCTGGCCGTCGGTGCCGTCACCGCGATGCTCTGGGTCGCCGTGACCGCGCAGCGGTTCCGCCGCAGCCACCAGCCACCCGTGCCGGCAGGGGCTTGTGCCCCGGTGGCGGCTAGCGTCTCCCTCCGCGTCGCAGCCGCGCCGACAGGTGGTGCTGCAGGGGCTGCCCGACCGCCGCCAGGTCGTGGACGAAGGTGAGGGTGTCCTCGTCCGTCAGGGTGTAACGGCGGCGGGTGGCGTCGACCTGCTTGGCGGTGGGGGCGAGCGCCACCTGATGGGTGGCGAGGTCGACAGCGCCGTCGGCCGCGCGGCCGACCGAGATCTCCGCGACGCCGGTGGGCTGGGTGATCAGTGCCTCCACCCGCCCGTCGGGCTGAAGCCGCCACCAGCCGCTCTCGCGGGCCGACGGCCGCAGCGGCTCGCCGTCGGCGTCGAGCAGCCAGGCCCGTGCCTCGTAGTGGAGGAAGGGCCTCCCGTCGTGACTGAAGGTGACCTCCTGTGCGTACGAGAAGTCCTCGGCCAGCGTCGGATACTCGCCGCGGCCCCGGCCGGCCCACGTGCCCAGGAATCCGAGCAGCGGCGCGAGCAGGGGGTGCGGCGCGGGTGACGCGTCCGGTCGAAGGGCGTCGGGATACGGGTGCTTCTGATCCGGGTCGAACATGCGGTGCGCTCCTGGGTCGAGGCGGGTGCCGGGTGCAGCCTAGGGCGTCGGTCCGCGCGCCGCCGTCCGCGACAGGACCGGGCGCACCCGACCTCGGGGGAGGCTCCGTCACCGTGCCGAACCGGCCAACTTGTCACAACCCGGCTCCCCGGGGGCCGGCCACGGGAAAGTCTCGGCCCGGTGAGGGTCCGGCCCGCCGCAGGCGGTGTGAGGCCCTCGCGGTCATGTGAGCCGCCGTCTTCACCGCGGCTGCTCCGGTCGCTCCCCGACAGACAGGAAGCACGCATGCTCGGACAACTGCGCACCCTCGCAGCCGCCCTGGCGGTCACCGCGGTCATGGGCGCCGGCACCGCCCACGCCCAGGAGCCGGCCGAGCGGCCTGCGAAGCGCGTGTACAACTCCATGCAGTTCGCCCACCCCTCCTCCCCCGACGCCTTCTGCACGATCGGCGCTGTGGGCCTGGACGACTACGGGCGCAAGACAGCCATCTCCGCCGGCCACTGCGGCCCGGGCGCCGCCTACGCGGACCGCGAGATCCACGAGAACGTCCTGCCCGTGTACGACCGTCAGGACTTCGCGTACGGCCCGATCGGGTACATGCGGTACTTCAAGAGCGCCGAGGGCTCGATGACCGGGCACCCGACCAAGGACTACATGGTCATCGAGCTGGTCCCCGAGGTGACGCTCTCCTCCCAGGGCCCGCACCTGAAGCAGACCGGCATGGTGGAGGTCCCCGGCGGCGCGGCGTCCCCGAACGCCCCGACGCCCGCGCGCGACAACGAGCGCCTGCTCGGGGCGGGGCTCTTCGACAACAACGAGCTGGTGGTGTCGGGCCAGTTGGGTGTCTGGTACGGACGCGTCACGAACAACGCGGGCGGCATCTACCAGTCCCACGCGCCGCACCAGGCGGGCGACTCGGGCGGCCCGGCCATCCGTCACGTGCCGGGAAGCGCGTACCCGTCCGAGGCCAACGGCTGGCAGGCACAGGGGCCTTGGGCCGGGATCACCAAGGCGCGCATCCTCGGGTTCCCGCCGTACGTCTACACCAGCTCGGCCAACATCCTCGGCGACCTCCGTGCCCGGGACGCCGCCGATCCCGCCGACGTCCACGGCGCGGGCTTCGAGGTGACCACCCAGCCGTAGGCGGCGGCTCGTGCAGCTGATGCCAGGGGAAGCGTCGCGGCACGGGGTGGTCAGTGCGGCAGCACCGTCTTCAGCCACCTCAGGACATCGGTCGTCACCGGATCGGTGATGTCGGCGAACTCGTCGTGCTTCGTGAGGAACTTCGCCACGTACGGGCAGACCGGCACGATCCGCTTGCCGGAGGCCCGCACGTCGCTCAGCGCCTGCTGTACGAGGACGGCGGCCAGGCCCTGTCCCGCGAAGGCGTCGTCGATCCCGGTGTGGTGGAACACGCGCTGGCGGTCGCGGTACGCGGTGTGGCCGGCGGTCTCGCCGCCGGGGCGGGCAGACGCCCTGCCGTCGTGGCCGTCGACCGCGCCGAAACGTTCGGACGCGTTCTCCCACGCTTCCCTGGCTGCGACGACGTCCTGGTGGCTGCGGCCCACGGAATTCCACCACATGACGATCTGTTCCTCGAACGGTGTTCCACCGAGCAGGACCACCCGGGCGGTGGCGTCCGTGTCGTTCGACAGGGTCAGCGTGTCGTGCCCTGTGCCGAGGTAGCCCAACTCGGCGCGCGGCACGGTCGTTCCGGCCGTGCGGACCTGCCCCTCGTCGACGAGGAGGCCGTGCTCGAAGCCGGCGTCCACCGGAGCGTGACGGCCGCGCGCGGCCCGAGGAGGAGTTCGGCGCCGAGCAGGGGCGTGAAGGTGGGGACCGGAGAGGTGTCACCCGCCAACGTGCCGAGGAACACCCTGATCTCAGCCCCGTCCACCCGCACCGGACGGGGTACACAGTGCTTGAAGTCCCGCCCGGTGCGGCGGTGTTCGCCGCGCAGCGCCACCCACAGCTGGACCCCGTGCAGGACGGTGGTGCGGGAGGAGGAAACCTCCGAGTGGCTGATGCCGTACCCGCCCGTCATGAGGTTGAGCTCACCCGGCCGTACGAAGGCGTGGCTGCCCAGGCTGTCCTGGTGCTCGATCTCCCCGCTGAACAGCCGGCTCAAGGTCTGCAGGCCGGTGTGCGGGTGGGGGCCACGTCCGTGCCCCCGGACTCGGCGACGTCGTCGGGCCCGTAATGGTCGATGAAGCACCAGGCGCCGATGAGGGTCCGCGCCCCCGCTGCGGCAGTGTGCGCCGTACCGACCGCCCGGGGAGCCGTCCGGCTTGGCGGCAGTCCTTCGCCTAGGCTGTCATAGCTGACATTTCCGGATGAATGGAGCGTTTCATGTCTTCCCGCCTGAATCCTTACATCAGCTTCGACGGCGAAGCCCGGTCGGCCATGGAGTTCTACAGGGAGGTCTTCGGCGGCACCCTCTCCCTGAACACCTTCGGGGAATTCGGCGAGGAGAAGGCCGGGGACGCCGCCGACAAGATCATGCACGCCATGCTGGAGACGGACAGCGGCTTCACCCTCATGGGCGCGGACATCCCGCCGGGGATGGAGCACCAGCCCGGGAACAACATCGCGGTGAGCGTGAGCGGCGAGGACGCCGGGGAACTGCGCGGGTACTGGGACAAGCTCTCCGCCGACGGCACGGTCTCGGTGCCGCTGGAGAAGCAGATGTGGGGCGACGTCTTCGGCATGTGCACGGACCGTTTCGGCATCACGTGGCTGGTCAACATCAACCAGCGGCCGGCCTGAGCCGAGCCCGGCGCACCTTCCGCGAGGCCATGGAGCCGACGCTGTACGCGTCCCGGCTCGGTGACGCGCGCCACGGGGCGGCGGGGATCGGCGCCGAGCGGACCGGCGCCCTCGTGGCCGGCCTGCTGCGGTACGCCGGCCGGCCACGGACCGGCGCGGAGATCGCGGGCTGGCTGGAGGAGCGCCTGGGTGCCCCGATGGACCCGGCGGCGCAGCGGATACTGCGGGGCAGTACGCCCCGCTGTGGCACGCGCCCACCGGAGGGCCCTGATCGTTCGAGACCCGGCCCTCGTACGTCGCGGCGGCCACGCGGCCTGCGCCGGCGGATTCCGAGGCCGCTGCCGGGCTGCGGACCCTGATCCGCCGCTACCCGGAGGGCTTCGGCCCGGCGTCGGTGGCGGACATGCCCGAACTCCTTGGCCAGCGCCTGGGTGAGGCCGATGATCCCGGCCCTCGACGTCGAGTAGTTCGTCTGTCCCAGGTTGCCGACGACGCCGCCCACGGAGGAGAGTGCGACGACCGTGCCCGTACGGCGCCGGATCATGGAGCGGACCACCGAGCGCAGCAGGTTGTACGTGCCGTCGAGATTGGTGCTCAGTACGGAGTCCCACTCGTGACCCTCCGGTGACCAGGGCCACCTGTGTCTCCTGATCCGCCTGTGCCTTGTGATCCGCCTGTGCTTCGTGATCCGCCATGCCGCCCCCATCCGTGCGAATGAGTCGAGCGTGGGTTCACTGGCTGTATCCGGCCTGTACGGCATCCGGCACGGCCCCCGGGGCCCGTGGTGGCTCCCGGTAGCGTTACCGCCCATGACCCTGCTTCCGACCGGTGGCCCGGTTCCGGCCGGCGTGCTGACCTCGCTGCTCCCCCCGCAGGTCACCGCCGTCGACACCTTCCACGACAGCGCCGGACCCCACGACGGCGGCGCACGCCTGCTGTTTCCG
Source organism: Streptomyces chryseus (assembly GCF_014650755.1). Lineage (GTDB taxonomy): Bacteria > Actinomycetota > Actinomycetes > Streptomycetales > Streptomycetaceae > Streptomyces > Streptomyces chryseus. Next base: position 272,104 of record NZ_BMVO01000004.1, read on the forward strand.
GAAGAGGAGGCGCTGGTCGCGGCGGCCGTCGCCAAGCGGCGGCACGAATTCACCACCGTCCGCCACTGCGCGCGCACGGCCCTGGCCAGTTTCGGCTTGCCTCCGGCGCCGGTCCTCCCCGGCCCCAGAGGTGCGCCCCGGTGGCCGGACGGGATGGTCGGCAGCCTGACGCACTGCGCCGGTTACCGGGCGGCGGCCGTGGCCCGGGACACGACGGTCGCCGCCCTCGGGATCGACGCCGAACCGGCCGAGCCGCTGCGCGACGAGGGCGTGCTGAAGCTCGTCACCCTCGCCGACGAGCGCACCGCGCTGCGCGCGCTCGCCGCACACCGCCCCGGCGTGCCCTGGGACCGGCTGCTGTTCAGCGCGAAGGAGTCCGTCTACAAGGCGTGGTCGCCGCTCACCGGCCGGTGGCTCGGCTTCCACGACGCCCGGGTCACCCTGCGCCCGGACGGCACCTTCACGGCCGACCTGCTGGTGCCGGGGACCACCCGGGCGGGCACCACCCTCACCGGGTTCGACGGCCGCTGGCAGGTCCGCGACGGCCTCGCCGTCACGGCCGTGACGGTGCCGCCGGAACACGGGGCGCGTACGGCGTGAAGGGCCCCCCGCGGCCGGCCCGTTCCGGCCCCGCGGCCCGCTCCGGTGGCACCGGCTGAAAGATCAAAACAGCGGCGGGTTAGCATATGAGCGCCGCCTAGCTCGAAAGATAAACCTGTGACTGTCAATGACGACTCGTTCACCAGCTGGAAAACTCGCGAGGAGATCGCGGAGTCGATGATCCCGATCATCGGGAAGCTGCACCGGGAGCAGGACGTCAACGTCCTGCTTCACAGCCGCTCCCTGGTGAACAAGTCGGTGGTCAGCATCCTCAAGACCCACCGCTTCGCCCGGCAGATAGCCGGCGCGGAACTGTCGGTCACCGAGACGCTCCCGTTCCTGAAGGCGCTCACCACGCTCGACCTGGGCCCGTCCCAGATCGACATCGGGATGCTCGCCGCGACGTACCGGACCGACGGCCGGGGTCTGTCCGTCGAGGAGTTCACCGCCGAGGCCGTCGCCGGCGCCACCGGCGCGAACAAGATCGAGCGCAGCGAGGGACGCGACGTCGTCCTCTACGGCTTCGGCCGCATCGGCCGCCTCGTCGCCCGCCTGCTCATCGAGAAGGCCGGCTCCGGCAACGGCCTGCGCCTGCGCGCCATCGTCGTCCGCGGGGGCGGCCGGGCCGAGGACCTCGTCAAGCGCGCCTCACTGCTGCGGCGCGACTCGATCCACGGCCAGTTCCAGGGCACGATCACCGTCGACGAGGCGAACAGCACGATCGTCGCCAACGGCAACGAGATCAAGGTGATCTACGCCAACGACCCGTCCGAGGTCGACTACACGGCGTACGGCATCAACGACGCCATCCTCATCGACAACACCGGCAAGTGGCGCGACCGCGAGGGCCTGTCGAAGCACCTGCGCCCCGGCATCGACAAGGTCGTCCTGACCGCTCCGGGCAAGGGCGACGTCCCGAACATCGTGCACGGCGTCAACCACGACACGATCAAGCCGGACGAGCAGATCCTGTCCTGCGCGTCCTGCACCACGAACGCGATCGTCCCGCCGCTGAAGGCGATGGAGGACGAGTACGGCGTCCTGCGCGGCCACGTGGAGACCGTCCACTCGTTCACCAACGACCAGAACCTGCTGGACAACTACCACAGCTCCGACCGCCGCGGCCGTTCGGCGGCGCTCAACATGGTCATCACCGAGACCGGCGCCGCCTCCGCCGTCGCGAAGGCGCTGCCCGAGCTGAAGGCGAAGATCACCGGCAGCTCGATCCGCGTACCGGTGCCGGACGTCTCGATCGCGATCCTCAACCTCCAGCTGTCGCGCGAGACCACCCGCGAGGAGGTCCTCGACCACCTCCGCGACGTCTCGCTGACCTCGCCGCTCAAGCGTCAGATCGACTTCATCAACGCCCCCGACGCGGTCTCCAGCGACTTCATCGGTTCGCGCCACGCCTCGATCGTCGACGCGGGCGCCACCAAGGTCGAGGGCGACAACGCGATCCTCTACCTCTGGTACGACAACGAGTTCGGCTACTCCTGCCAGGTCATCCGCGTCGTGCAGCACGTCTCCGGCGTCGAGTACCCGACGTACCCGGCCCCGGCGGCCTGACCCGGACGCACCGCACCGACCGGCCCGGCCCCCGTCGACGGGGGCCGGGCCGGCGGCTTTCCCGCCCGCACGGCCGCCCCGGTCGAGGGGGACAGCACGGACGGCGCCTACTGGCGGTTCAGGGACCGCGTGATGCCGGCCGCGACCGTCGTCACCAGGACCCACCCGGTGGCGATCAGCAGGTACGACAGCCACTGGTACCAGCCCTGCGGCGCGAACGCCCCCTCCTGCCCGAAGCCGATGATGGGCAGCAGGAGGTCGAGGGTGTAGAAGACGGGGTTGAAGTCCGGAGCCTCTCCGGGCTTCAACGGGCGCGGATGCTCCAGCGCGAACGCGCAGGCGCCGGTGAGCAGTAGAACCAGCAGCCACCCGGCGGCGCGCATGGGGCGAAATCCGTAGCCGACGGTCGTGTCCTGGAGGTGCCCCCAGGCCCTGGCGTACCGGGGCAGGGTGCGCCGGTGGCGGCGGAGCTTGGCCAGTTGGACGGTGCGGGCGGCGGCTTCGTCCCCCACGGCGCGGTACGCGGTGGTGAGCTGCTCGTAGGCGTGCGGGAGATAGCCGCTCTCCTCGCGTTCCAGCAGCGGCAGCCGCTGCTCGGCGGGGAGGTGCGGGGCGAGGCTCCGGTAGGTGAGGCCGTCGAGGCGGACCTGGTCCGGCCACGCCTGAGGCGGGACGTGCAGCAGGTCGAGCTGGGAGCGGCGGAGATTGACGGTGCCCCGGATCGGGGGGACCTCGCGCAGCCACAGCTCGCCGATGACGCAGCTGCTGGCGCGCAGCGCCTGCCCTCCGGGGTTGCTCAGCCGTGCGTAGGCGAAGTTGAGCTGGCGCGGGACGCGGGCACCGCTCAGGTCGACCCGGCCGTGGGCACGCAGCCGCACGGCCCGCAGGTCGGTGCCGACCGACAGGGTCTCGGCGTGCAGGGCGGTACCACCGGAGGCGTGCAGCTCGGCGTCGTCGAGGTTGATCTGGCCTCCGACGGTGGCGCCGTTCAGCCGGACCTCGCCGTGGGCGTGGAGGCCGACGGCCCACACGTCGGCGCCGATCACCGCGTGGTTGAGCTGCAGGACCGGTTCCCCGGTCGCCTCGTCCGACGGGTCGGGCGCGTCCGGGCCGCCAGGTGCGGCGGGGGTGCCCAGCCGGGCCCCGTTGAGGAAGAAGGCACCGGCGACCTGTGCCCCGGCGAGCCGCACAGGACCCGCTATGCGGCAGCAGGTGATGCGGAGGACCACGTCGACCCGGAGTGTGCCGGCGGTGAGCCCCGGGAGCACCGATTCGCTCAGCACGAGGGCGCGGACCTGCGCGCCGTACAGGTTCGGTGACTGCTCGAAGTAGCAGGACCGCAGCCGTACGGCGTGATCGACGGTCCCGTACATGAGGTGCAGCTGTCCGGTGACGCGCGCACCCGTCAGTTTCAGGCCCGCCGTCTCACCGTCGCGGGTCGGCCCGTTGAGCAGCAGCGCCCGCAGGACTTCGGCGCGCACGGTCCGCTCCGGTCCCCAGAGGGCGCCGGCGGCGGGGTCCTCGTCGTCGCTCTCCCGGAAGTCGACACCACCGTCGACGGCGAACGCCTGCCAGACGCGGTGCTCCGCCGGTGTCAGGTCGGTGATCTCCATCGACCGGATGCTGTCGCGCGGCAGTTCGACCTGTCAACCGCACGCGCCCGGGCCCCGGCTCGGCACCGGTGAGGTGGCGTGCCGGGGCCCGCGCGGCTGTCGGGGTATCGAGAGTCAGTGGTCCGAGTAGCTGAAGTCACCCACCGTCCACGCGCTCACGTCCTTGATCGCGATGCGGTACATCCCACCGGTCTCGGGAATCCCCACGCTGCCCTGGAGGATCCTCGCGACGTGGAAGTGCAGATGAGTGGGGGGCTCGGCACCGTCGGGGTGCGCGGGGGCGCTGGACGCCATGAAGATGCCGGAGAACGGGCCCAGGCGATCGGAGTCCTTGAGTACCTCGGCAACTCGCTGCCGCCACACCGCTTCGGGAGCCAGGCGTCCGGTGATCACGGCGCCGCCCGTGACGACGGTGAGGGACATCTGATTGCAGTGCTCGGACTCAACCATGGCGGCGACATCGACGAGCAGACCATCAGGGTTCGACATGGCACGTGATTTTACTACCGTCCGGACCGGCCGGTAGTCCGGGTACCGCCCCCGTGGCGGAGGCGGCGAACTCACCAGGACGCAGCGGTGGCGGCGGTCGCGACGGCGACCGACGCCAGGCGGCCGTAGTCGAGGGTGTCCGGCGTGTCGGTCGGCCGGTGGTAGTGGGGATTGCGGAAGTTCGCCGTACTGGTGAGCATCAGGGCCGGGATCCCGGCGTTCCAGAAGGACGCGTGGTCGCTGCGGTCCAGGTGGAGCAGCGGGGGCACCACGAGGCCGGCGAGCGCGCCGAGCAGGCCGTTCGGTCGCGGGTCGCGCAGGGTGAGCGCGGGCAGGCTCGGCTCCGCCGCCTGTGCCGCCCGCCGCCACGCCGAGGCCGCGCGCGCGGTCGCACGCCGGTGGACGACGAGGGTGAAGTCACCCCGTCGCCCGCCCGCTCGGACCTGGGCGGCCGCGTGGGGGAAGGCCGCCCGGAAGCCCGCGGGCATGCGCTGGGTTCCGGGCGCGGTCGCGAAGCAACCGACGGACTCCAGGCAGATCATGCCCGCCACCTGGCGGCCGAGCTCCCGGGCCGCGAAGCGGGAACCGATCATGCCGAGCTCCTCCATGTCGAAGAACAGGAGGGTGACGGCGGGCGGGCGGCGCAGCCCGCCCAGCAGGCGGGCGATTTCCAGCAGCGCGGCCACGCCCGAGGCGTTGTCGTCGGCGCCGGGGCTCGCGTCGACGGTGTCCAGGTGCGCGCCGACGACCACGGTGGGCCGGTCGTCGGCCTCCGGCAGGCGGGCCACGAGGTTCGCGCCGGTCAGTCGTCTGTGCAGGCGCAGTTGGAGCGCTACGGCCCGTTCGCCCCCGCCGTCGGTGCCGCCCAGCCGCCACCGTACGTCGAACGGCTGCCGTTCGGTCCGCCAGCCCGCGGCGGCCAGTTCGCGCGCCACGTGCGCCTCGGCGCGCCGCATGGCCTCGGGGGCCCGGTTGCGGCTGCGCGGGCGGTCGGCCAGGAACTCCACGTCGCGCCGCAGGCGCAGCGGGTCGACCCGCCGGTTCAGTTCGTCCACGAGCGTCGGCACCCCGGTTCCACCACCTTCCTCTCGCCGTGCGAAGCGGCTGCCTGCCCTCTCGATGATGGTGCATTCCGTCCGCCCGCGCGTCCCGGAGCCGAGCGGGCACGGCCCGGCGCCGGGCGGGCGGGCCGTGGACTTCGCGACCCGTTCCTCTTCGGCCGGTGCCCGGGTACGTGGCCCCCTGGGTCCCGTACCTCGCAGCGCCGCGTAGCAGCCGGTCGGCGCGCCAACCGGGGAGAGCACCCGGCAGGCAATTCAGGCCAGGCAGGCCGAGTTCGGGTCGCCACAGGTGTAGACCACTGCTACCTTGGTCGCGCTTCCCGCACGCTTCGTAGCAGCCTGTGACGTGAGAGGTCCTCATGCCCCGTTCATCGCGCCCCGAGCTTCCCGCCACCCCCGTGTACCTGCGCATCGCGGCAGCGCTCGCCCGGGACATCGAGCAGGGCACGATCCCCGTCAACTCCAGACTGCCCGCCGAACGCGCGCTGGCCGCGCGGTTCGACGTCAACCGCCAGACCGTACGGGCGGCCCTCCAGCACCTGCGCGACCAACGGCTGGTGCTGACGGACCGCCGGGGCACCTACGCCGTCGACCGGGCCTCCCACGACACTCCGCCCGTTCCCGCGCCGCGGTCGGCGGCACGGGACCTGCCGCCCTTTCCGGCTCCGTCGGCCGGAGGGCCCACCTCCGGCCGGCTGTTCAGCGCGTCGGTGTCACCGTCACTGGCGCAGCAACTCGGCCTGGCCGCAGGGCGGACGACGCTGATCCACCACCATCGCGTCCTCAACGCGGCGGGCAAGGCCGTCGAGGACGCCGTCACCTACTTCTCGCCCACGGCGGTGGCCGAGGTCCCCGAACTGGCCCGCTATCTGACGCGTGTCCCGGTCAGCGATCCCGATCTGAGCCTGCTCTACCTGTGGTTGGAGCGGGCCGGGCTCCGTACGGTCGTGCGGGAGGCCATCACCCTCACGCGGCACGACAGGCGAGGTCCCGCCGCCCCCGGCCTGACCATGCGGCGGCGCGTCCACGACCAGCACGCCCGCCTGCTCGCCCTGACGGACCTCGGGTTCACGCAGCCCTGGCAGGAGATCACGCTGGAGTACACGAACCCATCCGCCAGCACCCACATGCTTCGCCCCCTGCCGCCCCTATCAGTCGGCACGTAGGCGGCGTAAGGACGCGTGGACGCCCCGGCCCGCTCGGCGTCGATTTCCGCGCGTTCTCACCGCCCTCGCGCACCCGCCGGTGATGCGGCGGCGCCGGGCCCCTCTCCTGCGGCGACGCCCGCGGGGCCGCGCCGGACCGCCGCACGTCTCCGCGACCCGTACGCCGCCCGCCGGGACACCCCACCCACCACCACGTGTCGGCCGAGCTGGGCTTCACGTCCCGTACGCGCCTCGACGACGCGGCGTCCGGCGGCACGGCGAGAGCTTGCGCAAGATGGCGGAATCTCTTTCAAGCGGTCGGCCGCCGTCTCTACTCTCACTTCGTACCGTTCGAGAAGTGAAGGGTTGATCACCAATGCAGCGCACCTCGCGTTCAACCGCACGTATTGTTTCAGCAGGTTTGACCGCCGTGGCCGCATGCCTCACCCAGGTGAGCGGGGCCGAAGCGGCCAACCGTAGCGAAACCGCGCCCACTTGTGTTCACTATTCGACGAGTTGGCGCTACACGTTCGTCACCAACACCTGCGACACCACGCAGCACGTGACGGTCGAGTACAACGACGGCAGCACCGTCCCCTGCCGGACAGCCGGGCCCGGCGACACGGTGACCTTCCCCGGATACGGCACCGGGGACAACGGCGTCCGGGCCGTGCTCCTGTGCGCCGCCGCGCCCCTGTAGGACATGACCGCGCGAGGCGGCGGCAAATGGTGCGCCCGGGACCTGTCCCCCGCAGGCAGGCCCGGGCGACGGGCGGGACCGTCAGGTGCCCCCCGTTCTGGGGCGGCGCCGGTCACAGGGACAGTCCGTGGCCGTACGGGAAGACCGGGTCCCGCGTGTCGTTCGGCAGCCGGACTGGCGGGACCGGCGCGGCTCGGTGGCCAGGTCGGCCCGCGGGTGGAGGGCCACACGGAAGCCGACGGCGAGGTACTCGCGACGTACGGTCGCGCCGAACTCCTCGACGAGGGCGGCGCCCCCGATGGCGGCCAGGCCCGGCGGTTCGGGCGGGCGGAGAACGCGCCGGCGTTGAAGGAGGCGCCGGGGTCGTCGGTGAGGGCTCCGGACTGCCGGACGCACCGGGCGCCTGACCGCCGTGACGCGCCGGCCACGCCCTGACCTCGTCGTCGCTCTCGGGGCTCCTTGAGCAACACCGCTCGGCGCCCCTTCGCCGTACACGGCTTCCCTCGGCACGGCCGCCGGTGCAGGCGTTCCCCGGCAGCGGCGAACCCCGGGGCCACCTGACGCACCCCGACGCGGCGAACCGTGCCCCGTGGCGTACGCGGCGTGACGTACGCGTCAACTCGGGCTCCAGAGATGCCATTTGGCGTGCCCCTGGCCACCCCCCGCCGGCCCCCCAGCCGAGCAAGGCGCCGATGGGCGCCCGGAACTATTTAACGCCCAACATCTTGACGCCCCGTCAGGCCGGCCACATATTACGAGCCAGTACAACCGACCAGTAACACTGCGCGCAGTGCCCTCGCCCATCCCGGCGGCAGGCGGACGGGACCGCCTGCCGCCGGTCCGGTGCGCCAACCGGCCCTCCCCGGCGGCCGGAAGGTGCCCGATCCCCGCACCCCACACGAGAGGCACCGTCATGCGATCAGTTCCAACGAGCCGTCGCGCGCGTACCGCCGCCGCCGTCACCGCCGTCACCGCCGCCCTGGCCACGGCAGCCGGACTCGGGGCCGGCCCCGCCGCCGCCGCCGACGCCACGGCCGGCCGCTACGTCGCGCTCGGTGATTCGTACGCCTCGGGAGCCGGCGTGCCGGCCCAGGTCGACTCCGCCTGCATGCGGTCCGACGTCAACTACCCCGCTCTGGTGAACGCCGCGCTCAGCCCCGCCGCCCACAAGGACGTCACCTGCGGAGGGGCCACCACGGTGCACATGACGTCGGCCCAGAACACGTCCGCGCCACCGCAGTTCGACGCGCTCAGCGCCGACACCGACCTGGTCACGCTCACCATCGGCGGGAACGACGTCGGCTTCGCCAACATCATCCTGCGCTGCGTGACCCTCGGAGCGTTCAACCTCGGCGGCTCGCCCTGCAAGAGCAGTTACACCTGGACGGGCACCGACCAGCTCGCCGCCACCGTCGACGCCACCGCCCCCAAGATCGCCGCCGCGATCGACGGCATCCGCCAGCGCGCTCCCAAGGCCAGGATCCTCGTCACCGGTTATCCGGCGATCCTTCCCGACAACGGCACCAACTGCCCCTGGGTCGTCACCATCGCCAAGGGCGACGCCCCGTGGCTGCGAGACACCCACAAGCGTCTCAACACCATGATCGCCACCCAGGCCGCCGCGCGCGGAGCCGTCTACGTCGACACGTACACCAAGTCCGTCGGCCGCGACATCTGCAAGCCGGCCGGGACGCGCTGGATGGAACCGCTCGTCACCAACGCGGCGGCGCCGTTCCACCCCAACGCGGCCGGTGAGCGGGCCATGGCCGACGCAGTCCTCGCGGCCGCCCGCTGACCGGAACGCACCGCACGGCACAGGGCCGCGCCGGTCAGGGAGCCTCCACCAACGGGGGCTCCCCCAGCGGGAGGGTCAGTGCCTCGCGCAGGGCGTCGACGGCCGCGGCGCCGATCCGTTCGGCCAGGACGCCCTCGATGACGACGAGGGTGTCCTGGGCCCGCCGGTGGACGCGGGCGCCCTCGGCGGTGGGGCGGATCAGGCGGCTGCGGGCAGAGGCCGGATCGGGCGCCTGCTCCAGCAGCCCCATGCCGATGAGGCCGTGCACGGCCTGGTGAGCGGTCTGCCGGGTGACGCCCGTCCGGCGGGCGAGCTCGGAGACCGTGGTGCCCTCCTCGTCGAGGGCGGCGAACACAGCCGCCTGCCCCACGGTGACCGGCTGTTCGCCCGCGGCCCGCATGCTGGCCAGCAACGCGTCGTCGAACCACCGCTTGGCGTCGCCGAGCAGTCGGGGCAGGTTGCGCGCGGGGCTCGTCATGGCTCCTCGGAGGTACGGGGCTTCGAGCATAGCGACAGCACGGGGGCTGCCCCCGCCGCCAATGTCAGGTACCCTGACATTGATCGCTTCGTCGTGCCGGAGGTTTGCCATGACCATGGAGTTCGCCCGTCCGCACCGCCCGGGGTCGCACATCCCCGCCGAGCCGGGAAGGCCCTACTTCATCGAGAAGGGCCTGGGCGACCGCGCCCACCTGTTCACCGACCTGGTCACCGTCTACGCGGGCGGTGAGCAGACCGAGAACGCCTTCAACTTCTTCACCGTCGAGGGCCCCAGGGGCGACGTCATCCCGGCCCACCTCCACCGCGACACCTACGAGGTCTTCTACATCACCGACGGCGCGGTGCGGCTGTTCGTCGAGGACCTGGAGGGCGAGCAGCACGAGAAGCTGCTGACCGCCGGCGACTTCGGTTTCGTACCGAAGAACTGCCCGCACGCCTACCGCGTCGAGCGCCACCACAGCCGGGTCGTCGGCGTCGCGGCCGGGCCCGGCGGCACCTTCGAGCGGTTCTTCGAGAACCTCGGCACCCCGACCGGAGAACTGGGCCTGCCCCGGGAGCCGTACGTACCGGAGCCGCACGCGTTCGCCACCGTGCCCCAGCGGTACGACGTGCGCTTCCTGCCCGACCACCAGTGGCGCACCGGGAGCTGACCGTGGCGTACGCGCGCATGCTGCTGACCGGGACACTGGTCGGCGTGCTCTACGCGGCGCTGCGGGTGAGGGCCCCCGCTCCCCCGCCCGTCGCGCTGTTCGGCCTGCTCGGGATGATCGTCGGACAGACCGCCCTGAGCGCGCTGTGAAGGCCGTACGCCGCACCCGCCCGCCCCGGTGCGCGCGCCCTGCCGCGGTGTCGTTCGCCGCAGGGGTGGCGATGGGCGGCGTGTGCTGGGCCGTGGGGCTCACCGCGCCCGCACCGACCCTGCTCGGCCTGGCCGGACTGCTGGGCGTCGGCCTCGGCGAGCGCGCGGCCACGGCGCTCGGCGCCCGGCTCTCCCGCCGCCGCGCGCGTCCCCGCCACCCGCTGCCCGCACGCCCGCTGCCCGACCGCCCCCGGAAACCGGCTCCCTAGAAGGAAAGAGGCACCCATGCCGTTGACGCCCGAACTCGCCGCGTTCCTCGCCCCGCCCCCTCCCGCCCGGCTGCCGCTTCCGCCCGCCGCGCACCCCGTCGCCGGTGTGCGGCTGCTGCGCGGTGTCCCGTACGCCGTCCGCACGGGCGTCCGGCCCCTCGAACTCGACCTGTGGCTGCCCGACGGGTCGCCGGGTCCGCTGCCGGTCGTCGTCTACCTCCACGGCGGTGGCTGGCGCGCCGGCACACGTACGGAGATGGGGCCGCGCTTCCGCGGCCGGCGCCCCGACCCCTTCGCCCGTCTCGCGCGGGCCGGTTTCGCCGTCGCCAGCGTCGACTACCGGCTCAGCGGCGAGGCCCGCTATCCGGCGCAGCTCGACGACGCGACAGCGGCTGTGGCCTGGCTCGACGCCCGGGCCGGTGAACTCGGCCTGGACACGCGCCGCACCGTGGCCTGGGGCGAGTCCGCCGGCGGTCACCTCGCCGCCCTGCTCGCCCTCACCGCCCCGGTGAGCGGCTGCGTCGTCTGGTACGGGCCCACCGACCTGACCACCCTGCCGGACCAGTCCGGCCCCGGCGCGTACGACGCCGCCGACCCCACCACCCGGGAGGCCCAGCTGATCGGGGCGGCGATCGCCGACGCACCCGCCCTGGCCCGCGCCGCCAGCCCGGTCACGCACGTCACCGCCGACGCGCCGCCGTTCCTCGTCCTGCACGGCACCGACGACACACTCATTCCGCTCGCCCAGGGCGAACAACTGGCGGCGACGCTGCGCGCGGCGGGCGCCGCCGTCGACTTCCGGGCCGTCCGGGGCGCCGATCACGGCTGGGCGGGGCTGCCCGACGAGGAGGTCGAACGCTGCTTCGCCGCCTCGGTCGACTTCGCCCGCGCCCGCACCGCGGCCCAGCCGCCACCCGCGCGCCCGTGACCCGCGCGCCCGCACGCGTCGGCGGGCCGGAGCCTCGCACCGGCCCGGGGACGGCAGCGGTCAGCGGTGCCGGAACCAGCTCGCGGCGGGGAGCAGTCTGTTGTCGTAGTCGAACAGGGCCTGGTTCTCCCAGCCGTTGCCCGAGGAGGGGTCGGCCGGGTCCCAGCCGTACGGCGTCTACCTCGGCCGGATCTACGCCGAGGCCGCCATTCCCACCGAACTCGTCGAGGCGGGCCGGGTGGACGGCGCGGGCGAGTGGCGCATCTTCCTGCGGATCGCCGTCCCGATGATGTCCCCGGGCCTGGTGACGATCTTCCTCTTCCAGTTCGTGGCGATCTGGAACAACTTCCTGCTGCCGTACATCATGCTCGGCGACGACGAGAAGTTCCCGATGACGGTGGGCCTGTTCACCCTGCTCGCGCAAGGGTCCAACACGCCCGCCCTCTATACGCTGGTGATCACCGGAGCGCTGCTGGCGATCGTCCCGCTCGTCGCCCTGTTCCTCGTCATCCAGCGGTTCTGGAGTCTCGACCTGCTCTCCGGAGCCGTAAAGTCCTGAGCGCCCCAGGACGGGGAAGAGGGGAACAGAACATGAAGCGCGGCACAGAGGGCAAGCGCCGGCCGGTGACGATCCACGACGTGGCGCGCGAGGCGGGAGTCTCGCGCGGCACCGTCTCGCGCGTCCTCAACGGCGGCCACTACGTCAGCCCGGCGGCCCAGACGGCCGTCAACAGCGCGATCCGCAGGACGGGTTACGTCGTCAACCGGCACGCCCGTTCGGTGATCACGGGCAGATCCGACTCGGTGGCGTTCCTGCTGACCGAGCCGCAGGAGCGCTTCTTCGAGGACCCCAACTTCAATGTGCTGCTGCGCTCGTGCACCCAGGCGCTGGCCGCCCAGGACATCCCGCTGCTGCTGATGATCGCGGGCAGCGAGGCCGAACGGCGGCGCAACCTGCGGTACATCGCGGCCGGACACGTGGACGGGGTCCTGCTGGTCTCCAGCCACTCCGGTGATCCCGTGGTCAGCGACCTCCAGGCGGCCGGTGTGCCCGTGGTCGCCTGCGGGAAGCCGCTGGGGCAACGTACGAGGGTCAGTTACGTCGCGGCCGACGACCGGGACGGGGCGCGGGAGATGGTGCGCTACCTGTACGCGTCGGGCCGCCGCAGGATCGCCACGGTGACCGGCCCCGCCGACACCCCCGGTGGCGTCGAGCGTCTCGCCGGGTACCGCGAGACGCTCGCCGAGTGCGGCCTGCCCGCCGACGACGCGCTGATCGCGGCGGGCGACTACAGCCGGGACAGCGGGGAGGCGGCGGCCGAGCTGCTGCTGCGCCGGTCGCCGGACCTGGACGCCGTGTTCGTGGCGTCGGACCTGATGGCGCAGGGGGTGCTCGACGCGCTGGCGCGCGCGGGGCGGCGGGTGCCCGAGGACGTGGCCGTCGGCGGCTTCGACGACTCGCCCGCCGCGCTGTCGACCCGTCCACCACTCACGACGATCCGTCAGCCCTGGGACCGGATCAGCACCGAGATGGTACGGATGCTGCTGGCCATGATCCGGGGGGAGGAGTCGGCGGCCGTGATCCTGCCGACCGAGCTGGTACGGCGCGAGTCGGCCTGAGAGCGGCCGACGAGCAGTAGGTATGTTGACATAGGTATCTGGCCATACTTATATTGCACGTATGGCCACCCCCAGCGCGTCCGAGCAGGACCCCCGCCGCATCGCCTCCGGGCTCGCGGCGGTCCTGCCCGCGCTGCACCGGGCCCTCGACCGCCGCGTCGCCCAGGACTTCCCGTACCCCAAGCCGCCCGAGGGCCACCTGGCCCTCCTGCGGCTCGTCGGGGATCGCGACGGCGTCACGGTGCGCGAGGCCGCCGACGTCCTGCTGATGAAGCCGAACAACGTGAGCGCCCTGGTCACCCAGCTGGCCGGCCAGGGACAGTTGGAGCGCCGGCAGGATCCGGCCGACAAGCGGGTGGCGCACCTGCATCTGACGGCCGAGGCACGGCGCCGGCTGACAGCGGTCGACACCCTCATGGCCGGGTACGTCGCCGAGGCGCTCCACGCGCTCACCGACGGGGATCTCGACGCCATCGGGTCCGCCCTGGGCGCCCTCCAGGGGCTGGCGCGGCACATTCACCCCGCCGCCGGCTGACGGACCCGCGCTCCCGCGCGGAGGTCCGCCGCCGCACACCCCCGTCTCTCCAAACAAGCAAGGCACTCCCCCATGCCCTCCACCGTCGTGGACCACTCCGCCCTGCCCGCACACGCCCCGTCGGCCGCACCGGCCGGACGGCGCGCCAACCCCTGGCTGACGCTCGTCGCCGTCGCCTTCGGCCTGTTCATGGTCGGTCTCGACGGCTCGGTCGTCTCGATCGCCAACCCCGAGATCGGCCGGGACCTGCACGCGTCCACCGCCGATCTGCAATGGGTCACCAACTCCTACCTGCTCGCCCTGGCGGCCGCCCTGATCCTCGGCGGAAAGCTGGGCGACCGTTTCGGCCGGCGCACGTACTACATGATCGGCGTCCTGGGCTTCACCCTCGCGTCCGTCGCCATCGGCCTCGCCGGCTCGATCGAGGGCGTCATCGCCTTCCGCGCCGTGCAGGGCCTGTTCGGCGCGCTGCTGATGCCCAACACACTGGGACTGCTGCGCGCGGTCTTCCCGCCGAAGAAGTTCGGCATGGCGGTGGGCATCTGGGCGATGGTGTCGTCGGTGTCGACCGCGCTCGGCCCCATCGTCGGCGGGCTGCTCGTCGAGCACGTCACCTGGGAGTCGGTCTTCTACATCAACGCCCCGATCGGGATCGTCGCGCTCGTCTTCAGCGCGCTGGTGCTGCCGCAGAGCAGGAACGCCACCGGCCACCACCGTTTCGACGTGCCCGGTGTCGCGCTGCTCGCGCTCGGGCTGCTGGTCGTGGTCTTCGGCGTCGTCAAGGGCGAGACGTGGGGCTGGAGTTCGGGACCGACACTGGGCGCGCTCGCCGCCGGCGTCGTGATCCTGCTGGTCTTCGGCTGGTACGAGACGCGCGTCGAGCACCCGCTGCTGCCCATGCGCCTGTTCCGCAGCCCCGCGCTGACCATCGGCACCATCGTCACGGCGGTCAACTTCTTCGTCCTGCTCGGCGTGATCTTCTTCGTGATGCTCTACCTCCAGAACGTCCGCGGGTTCACCCCCGTCGAGGCCGGTGTGCGCACCCTGCCGCTGAGCCTGGCCTCCGTCGTCGCCTCGCCGCTGGGCGCGAAGCTCACGGAGCGGTTCGGGGCGCGGCTGTCCATGCCGCTCGGCATGGTGCTGCAGGCCGGCGCCGCCTTCGGGATGCTGGCGTGGGGCGTGCACTCGTCGTACGCCGCGATGTGGCCGCCGTTCATCGCACTGGGTCTGGGTGTCGGCATGGTGATGGCCGCGTCCTCCGATGCCATCGTGGGCAGTTCCCCGGTCGGGGACGCGGGCGTGGCGGGCGGCCTGCAGGCCACCGCGCTCCAGGTCGGCGGGGCGCTGGGCACCTCGGTCCTGGTCTCGCTGATCAGCAGCCGGGTCGGCTCGACCCTGACGGGCGAGCTCACCGGCGCCGGGGTGCCGGCGCCCCTGGCCGAGCACCTGCGTGAGGCCGAGGACGCAGTGGCGATGGGGGTCTCCCCCGTCTCCGGCGACATGCCGGCGCAGCTGAGGGCCGCGGTGGTCGAGGGCAGCGGCCAGGCGTTCATCAACGGCGTGCACACGGCCGCGCTCGTCACCGGCGTGCTGTGCGTGGCCGGCGCCGTCGTCGCCGCGCTCGGCGTACGGCGCGCCCCGCAGGCCCCCGCCGACCGCTGAGGGCACCGGACACGGCCCGGCGGAACGCCCGTCCCGCACACCGGACGGGGAGGTTCCGCCGGGCCGCCGGCCTGCGCCGGGGCGGTCACGCGCCCGCGCGGCGGGCCGGTCGGCGGAGCGTTGACCCGCTCTCGGGCGGGCCGTACTGTGAGGGAGCCAACACCGCTAATCGCTCATTGGGCGCATTATGGTCGCTACCTTCCCCACCCGCCGCCGGGCCGCCGTCTTCGCCAGTACGGTGCTGCTGATCACCAGCCTGCCGTTCACGCTGTCGGCGTGCGGCTCCGGTGATCCTCCGACGACACGGCAGGCCGCCGCCGAGCCGGCGCTCGTGCCCCTGGCCTTCGGCTCCTCGCTCACCGACGCGGTGGCGGACCAGGCCACGGCGCAGGACGCGGCGGCCCGCAAGGCCGCCGCCCGCGACGCGGCGTCCGAGCCTCCCGGGTCCGGCGACCGCCGGGTGTGCACCACCGATCCGGCCGACCGCGCGGCCTGTCGCAACCCGGGCGGGACCGTCGACCCCGACGGGGGCGATCTGGACGGCGACGGCGTCTTCGAGCCGCACGAGCCGGTCGGTCCCGGCTACAAGGACCCGCGCGCGTACGACGGCGGCAAGACCTCCGGGGAAACCCAGTGCGAGTGGCTGCGCTCGCAGGGCATCGCCTGCTGAGGCGGCGCGAAGCCGCCGCGCGGGGTTGCCCTCCGGGCGGCGGACGCCGCCGCGGCCGGGCCCGCTGACGCCGCAGCCGTGCAAGCGTCACCGCCCGTGTTCCGCCCGCGGTCGGGCCCGTGCGCGCCCGCCGCTTCGCGCGGCCGCACGCGAAGGCCGCCCCTCAGCGCCTGGCTCCCACGAGTTCCTCGGCGGTGGCCGGGCCCAGCAGCTTCTCCAGTTGCGCCACGCCTTTCGACGTCTGGCTCTTCACCGTGCCGACCGACGTCCCGAGCACCAGGGCGGTGTTCCGCTCGGAGAGGTCGAAGGCGTGGCGCAGCACCACACAGGCGCGTTTGCGGAACGGCAGGGTGCGCAGCGCCTGTTGCACGTCGACGACCGCCGGCACGTCCGGGCCCCGCGTGTGCTCCGCGCGATGCGGCCAGAAGAGCGCGATCCGGCGGCGTTCGCGTACGGCGCCGCGTATCCGGCTGCGCGCGAGGTTGGCGACGACGCCCCGCGCGTACGCCGCGGGGTGTTCGGCGGCCCGTACCCGGTCCCAGCGGTCCCAGACGGCGGCCATCGCCTCGGCGGCCAGGTCGTCGGCGGCGTCCGCGTCACCGGTGAGCAGGTGGGCGAGGCGGGCGAGCCCGGCGTGGTGGCGCTCGAAGAAGTCATGGAACTCCGCAGCGGGATCAGGCGCGCCTGTGTCCACGGGTGGCCTCCCCTCCTGCGCGTCGAACCCCGGTCGAAAGGGCGGCAGTCGGCCGGCCCCGGTGTGTTCGGATGCCCACTTCGTCACGATGGGGTTTCCCGCGCCCGGGGGCCGGAGCCGGCGTTCGGAGATCTCCGCGCGGGCGGCAACCTTCCCGCGACCGGCGGCGACTGACAGGGCACACCGCCCGGGACCGGCGGGACGGCCCCCTCATCCGGCGCCGGCCTTCGACACTCCCGGGGACCCCCACCGAAAGGACGCACCCCCTATGAGTCACCAGCACAGGAACAGCAGGACGCGCGGGCGCGCGCTCGCGGGCGGCGGCGCCGCCCTCGCGCTGACCGCGGGCCTGCTCGGCTTCAGCTCGCTGGCCTCCACCGCCTCCGCCGCGACCTGGCCGACGCCGAACGGCAGCAGGCCGGTGACCGCCACCATCCCCGTCTCCGGCACCGTGGACGGCGCGTACACGAAGTACTACGGCGCGGGCGACCTCGCCGGCGACGGTCAGGACGAGGGCCAGGACCCGATATTCGAACTGGCCGACGGCGCGACCCTCAAGAACGTCGTCATCGGCGCACCCGGCGCGGACGGCATCCACTGCAAGGGCAGTTGCACCCTGCAGAACGTCTGGTGGGAGGACGTCGGCGAGGACGCCGCCACCTTCAAGGGCGGCAGCTCCGCCGTCTACACCGTGACGGGCGGCGGCGCGAAGAAGGCGACGGACAAGGTCTTCCAGCACAACGGCGGCGGCAGGCTGAACGTCTCGAACTTCGCGGTCCAGGACTTCAAGACGCTCTACCGCTCCTGCGGGAACTGCTCGAAGCAGTACAAGCGCACCTCCTCGTTCAGCAATGTCGAGGTGACAGCCCCCGGTTCGCGGCTCGTCGGCATCAACACCAACTACGGCGACAGCGCCTCGCTGCGCAACGTCACCGTCATCGGTGACAGCGGCAGGAAGATCGTGCCGTGCCAGAAGTACATCGGGAACACCACGGGGGCCGAACCCCCGACGAACGGAGCGGGTCCGGACGGCGTCCACTGCCTCTACACCTCCTCGGACATCCTCTACAAGTGACCTGGGCCGACGCGGCGGCGGGACCGGCCGGCAGCCGGTTCCGCCGCCCTTTCGGGGTGAGCGGGCCCGCTCGGCGGCGGGCCCGCTCGGCGCGTCAGTGACGCCCCGCGCCGAGGAGCCGTACCGGACCGTCGGCCACCGGCACGCCGAAGTCCGGCGTGCCGTCGGCCTTCCAGCCCAAGCGCTGGACGCGGGTGTGGCGGTTGGGGTCGTGCAGCGGGTCGCCGGTGATGTCCCGGTACTGGCGGGCGTGGTACACGAGGACGTCGGTGCGCCCGTCCTCGGCGACGGTGAAGGAGTTGTGGCCCGGCCCGTACTGACCGGTCGCCTCGCTGCTGGTGAAGACGGGCCGCGGTGACTTCCGCCAGGTCCCGGGAGCGAGCAGGTCGGCGTCCTCGTCGGCGGTGAGGAGGCCGAGGCAGTAGTTCGCGTCGGTCGCGCTCGCGGAGTACGTCATGAAGAGCCGGCCGTTGCGCCGGACGACCGAAGGTCCCTCGTTGACCTTGAATCCGACGCGCTCCCAGTCGTACTCCGGTGTGGTGAGCCGGATCTGGGGGCCGGTGAGGGTCCACGGGTTCGCCATCCGCGACAGGAAGACGGCGGTGTTGTTGTCCATGCCGGGTTCGTGCTGCGCCCACGCGAGGTAGCGGTCCGAGCGGTGGGTGAAGGTGGTGGCGTCGAGGGAGAAGGTGTCCCAGGCGGTGGTGAGCCGGCCCTTCTCGGTCCAGGTGCCGCGGAAGGGGTCGGCGCTCTTGTTCTCCAGCACCCAGATGCGGATCTGCCACACGTCGTGGGCGGGGGCGGCGGCGAAGTAGACGTACCAGGCGCCGTCGACGTGGTGGATCTCGGGCGCCCAGATGTGTGCGGCCATGTCGCCGGTGGTGTGCCTGCGCCAGATGACGGCCTCGTCGGCGGATCCGAGGCCGGCGAGGGTGCGGGAGCGGCGCAGGATGATCCGGTCGTACTCGGGCGCGGTGGCGGTGAAGTAGTAGCGCCGGTCGGTGTGACGGTGGATGTGGGGGTCGGCGCGCTGCCGGACGAGCGGGTTGGCGAGGGCGACGGAGCCGGTGGGACCGGCCGCGTGGGCGGGTGGCGCGGCGGCCGCGGCGGCGCCGAGGGCCAGGGCGCCCTTGAGCAGGGTCCGGCGGGCGGGTGTCTGACGATGGTTCACCGAGCTCCTCCGATGCAGTGGTTCGACATGCCGAACGGCGTACGGGACTCTGTGCAGCCGAGACGGTAACCGGGCTCCGCCGCACACACCACCCCTGGGACGGTACGGGTCGATTTCCGCGTCCGGCACCTCGAACAGCCGCCCCGCGGCGCTCAACTCGGCGACGGACGACTGAAGTTGTCGTGTCGCAGGCATTGACGCCGCAGGGGCGCGGACTTAGCTTCATCGCGTCGTACTTCGTACGTCATATATGAGACGTGATACGCGAGATATGTGAGTCCCCATGGCTTTCGCTCCGAGTCCGATCCCCTCCCGCACGCAGTACGTGCTGGAAGCGATCAAGCACGCCATCCTCACCGGCGGCCTCAGCCCGGGGCAGCCCCTGGTCGAGACGGAACTCGCCGCCCGGTTCGGCGTGTCCAAGACTCCGGTGCGCGAGGCGCTCAAGACCCTCGCGGGGACCGGCCTGGTCGTGATGAACCAGTACAAGGGCGTCACGGTACGGACGGTCGACGCCGCCATGGCCCGCGAGGTCTACGACGTACGGCTGCTGCTCGAACCGGAGGCCCTGCGCCGCACCATCGCCTCACGGGCCTCCCTCGACGGCGCCCGCGAGGCCCTGATCCGGGCCGAGGAGGCCACCGACCAGGCCGAACGGTCGCTGGCGAACCGGGCGTTCCACCGCGCGCTGTACCTGCCGTGTGGCAATCCGCTGCTCGCCAGGATGCTGGACGAGGTACGCGACCAGGCGGCCCTGGTCTCCACCGTGGCCTGGGCCGCCGTCCCCTCCTGGCAGCGGGAGGCGGCCGAGCACCTCGTGATCCTGCGGCTCGCGCTCGACGGCGACGCGGACGGAGCCGCCCGCGCCCTGCACGCCCACATCGCCGACTTCGTCCAGCGCGCCTTCCCGGAAGGGGACCCCGTATGACCAGCGCCGACTTCTCCGGTCAGCGCCACGCCCTCGCCGACGTCGTGGCGATCCCGGTGACGCCGTTCGCCGCCGACGGCTCGCTCGACACCGCCGCCCACCGCGCCCTGCTCCGCCGGCTGCTGGACGGCGGCGTACGGACCCTGACGCCGAACGGGAACACCGGCGAGTTCTACGCGCTGACCCCCGAGGAGCGCCGCGCGGTCACCGAGCTGACTGTCGAGGAGGCCTCCGGCCGCGCCACTGTCGTCGTCGGCGTGGGGCACGACGTGCCGACGGCCGTCGCCGACGCGGAGCACGCCCGCGACGCGGGGGCCCAGATGCTGATGGTGCATCAGCCGGTGCATCCGTACGTCTCACAGGACGGCTGGGCCGACTACCATCGCGCCGTCGCCGGCGCCGTCCCCGGTCTCGGCGTCGTACCGTACGTCCGCGATCCGCTGCTGAGCGCGCGGAGCCTGGCGGCGCTGGGCGAGTCCTGCCCGAACGTGATCGGGGTGAAGTACGCCGTCCCGGACGCGGCACGCTTCGCCGCCTTCGCCCGGGACGCGGGCCTGGACCGGTTCGTGTGGGTCGCCGGGCTGGCCGAGCTGTACGCACCCGCGTACTTCGCGGTCGGTGCCACCGGCTTCACCTCGGGGCTGGTCAACGTCTCGCCGTCCGTCTCGCTGGGGATGCTCGACGCGCTGCGCGCCGGGGACTACCCCGCCGCCATGAAGACCTGGGAACAGATCCGCGCCTTCGAGGAGTTGCGGGCGGCCCACCGGTCGGCCGACAACGTCTCGGTGGTGAAGGAGGCGCTGGCCTCCCTCGGCCTGTGCCGCCGCGACGTCCGCGCCCCGAGCCGTGTGCTGCCCGGGGAGCGGCGCGGCGCGATCGCGGCGCTGACAGCCGGGTGGTCGGCGTGAGGGACCCCGGGAGTCTGCGCAGCCACCAGTGGTACGGGACCGACGGCCTGAGGTCGTTCAGCCACCGCGCCCGCACCCGCCAGCTCGGGTACCTCCCCGAGGAGCACCTGGGCAAGCCCGTCATCGCGGTTCTCAACACCTGGTCGGACATCAATCCGTGCCATGTCCACCTGCGGGAGCGCGCGCAGGCGGTGAAGCGCGGGGTGTGGCAGGCCGGGGGCTTCCCGCTCGAATTCCCGGTCTCCACCCTCTCCGAGACGTTCCAGAAGCCCACTCCGATGCTCTACCGGAACATGCTGGCCATGGAGACGGAGGAGCTGCTGCGCTCCTACCCCGTCGACGGGGCCGTGCTGCTCGGGGGCTGCGACAAGTCGACGCCCGCCCTGCTGATGGGCGCCGCGTCCGTCGACCTGCCGGCCGTTTTCGTGCCCGCGGGGCCGATGCTGCCGGGCCACTGGCGCGACCAGGTGCTGGGCTCCGGCACGGACATGTGGAAGTACTGGGACGACCGGCGGGCGGGCCTGATCGGCGACGCCGAACTCGCCGAGCTGGAGAACGGCCTCGCCCGCTCCCCCGGCACCTGCATGACCATGGGCACGGCCTCGACCCTGACCGCCGCGGCCGAGGCCCTGGGGGTGACCATGCCGGGGGCCTCCTCGATCCCGGCCGTGGACTCCGGGCACGACCGGATGGCCGCGGCCTCGGGGCGCCGGATCGTCGGCCTCGTCCACCGCGACCTCAGGCTTTCGCGGATCCTGACCCGGCCCGCGTACGAGGATGCTGTCGCTACCGTGCTGGCGCTCGGCGGTTCGACCAACGCCGTGATCCACCTGATCGCGATGGCGGGGCGCTCGGGCGTACCGCTGGCCCTCGACGACTTCGACCGGATCGCGCGCACGGTTCCGGTGCTGGCCGACCTGCGGCCCGGCGGCCAGTACCTGATGGAGGACTTCCACTTCGCGGGCGGGCTTCCGGCGTTCCTGTCGCGGCTGACGGACGTGCTGCATCTGGACCGGCCCACCGTGGCGCACGACTCGCTGCGCGAGCAGCTCGCCGGGGCGCGGGTGCACAACACCGAGGTCATCAGACCGCGTTCGCGGCCGCTCGCGGACGAGGGCGGGGTCGCGGTCCTGCGCGGCAACCTCTGCCCGGACGGGGCGGTGATCAAGCACATCGCCGCCGAGCCGCACCTGCTCCGGCACACCGGGCCCGCCGTCGTGTTCGACGACTACCGGACCATGCAGCGCACCATCAACGACCCCGGTCTCGGCATCACCGCCGACACGGTGCTCGTCCTGCGCAACGCGGGCCCCAAGGGCGGCCCCGGGATGCCCGAGTACGGGATGCTGCCGATCCCCGACCACCTGCTCAAGGAGGGCGTGCGGGACATGGTGCGGATCTCCGACGCCCGGATGAGCGGCACCAGTTACGGCACCTGCGTGCTGCACGTGGCGCCCGAGTCGTACGTCGGCGGGCCGCTCGCCCTCGTACGGACCGGGGACACGATCAGTCTCGACGTGCCCGCCCGGTCCCTGCGCCTCGACGTGCCGGACGACGAGCTGGAGCGCCGCCGGGCCGCGTGGTCACCGCCGCCGGCGAAGTACGAGCGGGGCTACGGCGCGCTGTACGGCGAGCAGATCACGCAGGCCGACACCGGGTGCGACTTCGCGTTCCTGTCACGGCCGGGCGCAGTGCCCGACCCCTACGCGGGCTGACCGGCCCTCGCCTCTTCACCTCCTTCCCCCTGTCCGAGATCCCGAACACCGTCTGGAAAGCGCTTCACTTCCGTACGGCACCGCACGAGCACGCACGAGAACGGAGAAGCAGTCATGGCCTCAGCCGTGGCCAGAGCGCCCAGGGCGCCGGGTCGCCGCGCGGGAGCACCGCCGCGCCGCCTCCCGTACCTGCTCATCGCCCCCGCCGGCCTGCTGATGCTGGGTTTCATCGCCTATCCGGTCATCAGCGTCTTCTACTACAGCCTGCGGAACTACAACGTCACCAAGCCGTGGCGCGACGGCTTCGCCGGCTTCGACAACTTCGTACGGATCTTCACCGACGACCCGCAGTTCTGGACCACCCTCGGCTTCAGCGCCCGCTGGGTCGTCGTCCAGGTGAGCCTGCAACTCGCCCTCGGGCTTGTCCTGGCGCTGCTGGTCAACCAGACCTTCGTCGGGCGCGGCGTGGCGCGGGCGATGGTCTTCTCGCCGTGGGCCGTGTCCGGGGTGCTGACCACCACCATCTGGATGCTGCTCTACAACCCGTCCACCGGCATCAGCCGCTATCTGGCCGACGCGGGCATCGGCTCGTACGGCACCTCGGTCCTCTCCGACACCGGCACCGTCTTCTGGGCCGCGGTGCTGGCCGAGCTCTGGCGCGGTGTCCCCTTCTTCGCGATCCTCATCCTCGCCGATCTGCAGTCCGTTCCGAAGGAGCTGTACGAGGCCGCCTCCGTCGACGGGGCCGGCCGGGCACGGCAGTTCCTCCACATCACGCTGCCGCACCTGCGGGACGCGATCGTCCTGGCCACGCTGCTGCGCGGGGTGTGGGAGTTCAACAACGTCGACCTGCTCTACACCCTCACGGGCGGCGGACCGGCCGGTGTCACGACCACGCTGCCCCTGTACGTCGCCAACACCGGCATCGAGGGCCACGACTTCGGCTACGCCTCCGCGCTGACCACGGTCGCCTTCGTGATCCTCCTCTTCTGCTCGATCCTCTATCTGCGCCTGAGCAAGTTCGGAGGCGACTCCAAGTGACCGCAGCACTCGCGGAGAAGGACTCCGTCGCCGCGCCGCCGCCCGCTACCGGCGCCCCCGCCCCGCCGGGCCGGGGAACTCGGACCCGCCGCTTCCGGCGGGAGCGGGCCTTCGACGACGTACCCCGCTGGCAGATCTACCTGCCCCTGACCCTCTACCTGCTCTTCACGCTCGTCCCGTTCTACTGGATGCTGCTCTTCGCGCTGCGGCCCGCCGGGTCCACCGCGCTGGTGCCCTGGCCGCTGACAGGCGAGCACTTCGGGAAGGTCTGGCACGAGCGCAGCTTCGGGATGTTCTTCCAGAACAGCATGACCGTCGGCGTCGCGACGCTGGTGATGACGACCGGGATCGCCCTGGCGGGCGGTTACGCGCTGGCGCGGTTCGAGTTCCGGATCAAGAACGCCTTCATGCTGGCCCTGCTGTGCTCGCAGTTCATCCCGGGCGCGCTGATGCTCGTACCGCTCTTCGAGATCTTCAGGAACCTCCAGCTGATCAACTCGCTGGGCAGCGTGATCATCGCGGAGACCGTCTTCCAGCTCCCGCTGTCCATCATCCTGATCAGCGGTTTCATCAAGAACGTGCCGGTCTCCCTCGAAGAGGCCGCCTGGGTGGACGGCTGCTCGCGCTTCCGGGCGTTCTGCGCCGTGGTGCTGCCGCTGCTGCGGCCGGGCCTGATCGCCGTCGGCTCCTTCGCGTTCGTGCACAGCTGGAACCACTTCCTGTTCGCCCTGATGTTCCTCAGCGAGCAGGACAAACAGACGATCCCGGTCGGGCTCAACACGCTGATCGGCGCGGACAGTGTCGACCTGGGGGCGCTGGCCGCCGGCGGGGTCATCGCCGCCGTACCGGTCGTGATCGTCTTCGCCTTCATCCAGAAGTGGCTGATCACCGGCTTCAGCGCGGGGGCGGTGAAGGGATGACCCTGCCCGTCGTACTGGCCGGCGCGCGCGGACACGGCCGCTCCCATCTGCACAACGTCCGGCGTCTCGAACAGCTGGGGCTCGCCCGGCTCGCCGGGATCTGCGAACTGCGGCCGTTGGACGCCGAAGAGCTGGAAGGTTTCGGCCGGCCGCCGCAGTCGGCGGACTTCGGCGCCCTGCTGGACGCCACGGGCGCCCGCGTCGCGATCATCTGCACGCCGATCCACACGCACACCGACCTGGCGCTGACGGCCGCCGCGCGCGGGGTGCACCTGCTGCTGGAGAAGCCGCCCGCGCCGTCGTTCGCTCAGTTCGAGCGGCTGACGGAAGGGGTACGGGCGGCCGGCGCCGTCTGCCAGGTCGGCTTC
This sequence comes from Streptomyces chryseus, assembly GCF_014650755.1. Lineage (GTDB taxonomy): Bacteria > Actinomycetota > Actinomycetes > Streptomycetales > Streptomycetaceae > Streptomyces > Streptomyces chryseus. The sequence continues at coordinate 296,874 of NZ_BMVO01000004.1, forward strand.
CAGTCCCTCGGCTCGCACGCCCTCCCCGCGATCCGCGCCCTGATCGCCGAGGGCGCCATCGGCGACCTGCGCGGCGTCGGCGCCGCCGGGGGCTGGGTGCGGGACAGCGCGTACTTCGCCCGTGCCCCCTGGTCGGGCCGCCGCCGCATCGGGGCGGTCGACGTGGTGGACGGGGCGCTGACCAACCCCCTGGCGCACGCGGTCGCCACCGCCCTCGCCGTGGTGGGCGGTTCGCGGGCCGGTGACGTGGCGGGCATCGAGACGGAGCTGTTCCGCGCCCATGACATCGAGTCCGACGACACCTCCTGTGTACGGATCACGACGGCCGGCGGTGTCCCCGTCACCGTCGCCGCGACTCTCTGCGCCGAGCGGACCGCCGAGCCGTACGTCGTCGCCCACGGCGCGTTGGGGCGGATCACCTTCTGGTACCGGCAGGACCGGGTGCTGGTGCAGCGCTCCGGCCACGGTCCGCGCGAGGAGGTGCACGGCAGGACGGATCTGCTGGAGAACCTGATCCGCCACCTGTCCGGGCACAGCCCGCTCCTGGTGCCGCCGGAACTCACCGGCGCGTTCATGCGGGTCGTCGAAGCGGTCCGGCTCGCTCCCGACCCGGTGGCGCTCCCCGAATCCGCCTGGCGCGCCGCGCCCGGGGACGCGCAGGCGCCGCGCCGGATCGTGTCCGGCGTGGACGACGTGGTCGCCGCGAGCGCCGAGACCTTGACCCTCTTCTCCGAACTGGGCGTCCCCTGGGCGCCCGCCACCGAGGTGAGTACCCCGTGAACTCCACACTGACCCTGCGCTGTTCGGGACGTTCCGTCGGCCGCTACACCTTCGCTCCGGCCCTCGGCGCCGGACTCCCGGCGCGCCCGTACCTGCATCCCGTCTCGACGCTCGGCGGCGTGCCGGTCACCGAGGAGATGCCCGCCGACCACCTCCATCACCTGGGGGCGGGGATCGCCGTGCCCGACGTGGCGGGCGCCAACTTCTGGGGCGGGCGGACCTACGTACGCGACCGGGGGCCCGTGGAGCTCGACAACCACGGCGTCCAGGCGCACCGGGGGTGGAAGCTGCGCGACCCGGACGGCTTCGTGGAGGAGCTGAGCTGGCGGGCCGGCCCGGACGGCGCGGCCGAACTGCTGCGCGAGCACCGCACGGTCGCCGCCGTCGCGCTGGACACCACCGCCTGGGCACTGGACTTCACGTTCTCGCTCACCAACACCTCGGGCGGAGACCTGTCGATCGGCAGCCCGGCCACCAACGGCCGGGCGGGCGCGGGGTACGGCGGCTTCTTCTGGCGGGCTCCCCGGCAGGCCACGGCGCCGCTCGCGTTCACCGCTGCGGAGAGGGGCGAGGCGGCGGTGCACGGCCGTACGGCCGACTGGCTCGGCCTGACCGGCGACGGCTGGACGCTGGTCTTCGCCGGGGCGACCGCGCGGACCCGGTGCGACCCCTGGTTCGTACGGACCGGAGCGTATCCGGGGGTGGGCTCGGCGCTCGCCTGGGAGCGGCGGCTGCCCCTCGCGGCCGGGGAGACGGTCGTACGGCGCCTGGTGACGGTCGTCGCCGACGGCGCCCTGGGCCGGGGCGCGGCGGCGGCGTACGTGCGCAGGGCGGTGGGCGCGTGAGCCGGGCCTGGACCGCGGACCTCGGGGACGGCACGTACCGCAATCCGGTGCTCGCCGGCGACTGGTCCGATCCGGACGTGGTGCGGGTGGGCGAGGACTACTACCTCACCGCGTCCAGCTTCGGCCGGAGGCCCGGGCTGCCGCTGCTGCACTCGCGCGATCTCGTGAACTGGTCGCTGATCGGCCACGCCCTGCACCACCCGGCGACCGACGGCGAGCCGGCGGCGCCCCGGCACGACGGCGGGGTGTGGGCGCCGTCGCTGCGGCACAGCGGCGGCCGGTTCTGGATCTTCTGGGGCGACCCGGACCAGGGCGTCCACCAGATCAGCGCGCCGGACATCCGGGGACCGTGGACGCGGCCGCACCTGCTCAAAGCGGGAAAGGGGCTGATCGACCCGTGTCCGCTGTGGGACGGGGAGAGCGGCGAGGCGTACCTCGTGCACGCCTGGGCCAAGTCCCGCTCCGGGGTGAAGAACCGGTTGACCGGCCATCGGATGAGTCCGGACGGACGCACCCTGCTCGACGGGGGCAAGGTGATCGTCGACGGGGATCTGATCCCCGGCTGGTTCACCCTGGAGGGCCCGAAGCTGTACCGGCACGACGGCTGGTTCTGGGTCTTCGCGCCGGCCGGCGGGGTCGAGACCGGCTGGCAGGGGGCGCTGCGGTCGCGGGAGTTCTTCGGCCCGTACGAGGAGAAGGTGGTCCTGCGGCAGGGCGAGACCGACGTCAACGGGCCGCACCAGGGCGGCTGGGTGCGGACGCCGGCCGGGCAGGACTGGTTCCTGCACTTCCAGGCACGTGGGGCGTACGGGCGGGTGGTGCACCTTCAGCCGATGCGCTGGGACGACGCCGGATGGCCGGTGATCGGTGACGCGGGCGAGCCCGTGTCGGTACACCCCAAGCCGGACCTTCCGCCGCAGCCCGTCACGGCCCCGGTCGCCGACGACCGTTTCCCCGGCGGCCGCCACGGGCGGCAGTGGCAGTGGACGGCCGGCCCCGGAACCGGATGGACCGTGCCGCACTCCGGGGACGGGCTGCTGGCGACCTGTGTACGGACCGGCCACGCCCACGACCTGCGCACCGTGGCGAACGTGCTGGTCCAGCGGTTCGCGGCCCCGGGGTTCACCGCGACCGTCGGCCTGGCGCTCAGGAGCCGGGCGTCCGGGGCGAAGGCCGGGTTCGCCGTGCTGGGCGACGCCTTCTCCTGGATCGGCCTGGAACGGAAGGCCGACGGCGGCGTACGGCTGGTGCACCGGTACGCCGAGGAGGCGGCCGAGAGGGAACGCGACGCGGCGTACAGCCGGCCGGTGCCCGGCACGGGCCGGGTACGGCTGCGGATCGAGGTCTCGGCAGGGGCGCGCTGCCGGTTCTCCGCCGACACGGGGGACGGTTTCCGCCCCTCCGGGGAGGTCTTCGCGGCCGTGCCGTGGCGCTGGGTGGGGGCGCAGCTCGCGCTGTTCGCCACCGCGCCGCCCGGGGCGCGGCCGGCCGGCACGGCCCTGTTCAGCGACTTCCGTATCAACGCCTGACCCGAGCCCCACCCGACCCATGCCGAGGAGAGAGCCGCATGACACACACCGAGAGAGAAGAGCAGCACATGAGGACTTCCACCGGGCGCCGACGGGGGCGTACCGCCGCCGCGGCCGTCATGGCCGGCGTGCTGGCGCTGACCGCCGCGGCCTGCGGGGACGACGGCAGCGGCAGCACGGGTGACGAGGGGTCGGGCAAGGGCGAGATCACCTTCTGGGACAACAACGGCGGGCCCCGTACCGCCGTGTGGAAGGAGATCATCGAGGACTTCGAGGCGGCGAACAAGGACATCGAGGTCACGTACGTTCCGATTCCGATCACCGACGTGCAGTCGAAGTACGACACGGCGATCGCGGGCGGCGGTCTGCCGGACGTGGGCGGCGTGGGCACCGCGTACCTCGCCGGCATCGTCGCGCAGAACGCGCTGGAGCCGGTCGGGGAGCGGATCGGGGATTCCGCGCTGAAGGGCAGGCTCGTCGAGTCGATGGTCGAGGGCGTCAAGGCCGCCGGCGGGCGCGGGGACGAGATGTACGCGGTGCCGACGTCCGCGAACAACGGCACGCTCTGGTACCGGACGGACCTGTTCGAGGCGGCGGGGCTGGCGGCGCCGACGACGTGGGACGCGTTCTACACGGCGGCCGGGAAGCTGACCGACGCCGAGAAGAACGCGTTCGGGTACACGATCCGCGGCGGGGCCGGTTCGGTCGCGCAGGCGCTGGACGCGATGTACGGGCAGTCCGGGATCACCGCGTTCTGGAAGGGCGACCGGACCACGGTGAACGACCCGGCGAACGTCGCGGCGCTGGAGAAGTACGTCCGGCTGTACAAGAAGGCGACGCCCGAGGCCGACGTCAACAACGACTTCGCCAAGATGGTCGCCCAGTGGGACTCCGGCACGATCGGGATGCTGAGCCACAACCTGGGCTCGTACCAGGACCATGTGAAGGCGCTGGGCGAGGAGAAGTTCGCCGGAATACCGAACCCGACCGGCCCCGGCGGCGTGCGCGTCCAGGTGTCCAATCCGGTGGACGGTCTCGGCCTGTTCAAGGCGAGCAGGAACAAGGCGGCGGCGTGGAAGTTCATCGAGTTCGCGGCGTCGCACGCGTCGAACAGCAAGTGGAACGAGGCGGCCGGCGCGATCCCGGCGAACACCGAGGCGGCCAAGGACGCCTGGATCAACGAGTCGGAGCCGACGAAGCTCGCCGCGCGGTCCCTCACCGACGGCAGCACGAAGATCGTGCAGCTGCCGTACTACCTGCCCGACTGGAACTCCGTCACCAAGGCCGACAACGAGCCCGAGTTCCAGAAGGTGCTCCTCGGCAGGACGACGCCGAAGGCGTTCCTGGACCAGCTCGCCGACGACCTGAACGAGGCCCAGGCCGAGTGGAAGCAGCAGAACAAGTGATCAGCCGTCGGCGCGCCCTGGCGGCGACCGCCGCCGCGCTGCCGCTCGCCGCGGCCGGCGTCCCGCCGGCCGCGGCGCTCGCCCAGGAACCCCCGGGGAGCCGAGGGCCGCACGGTGCGCGCACCGTCTTCGTCGCCGGGGACTCCACCGCCGCCGGCAAGTCCGTCCCGGCCGCGCCCGAGACGGGGTGGGGCATGGCGCTCCCCTTCTTCCTGCACGAGCGCCTGGAGGTCGCCAACCACGCGGTGAACGGCCGCAGTTCCAAGAGCTTCATCGACGAGGGGCGGCTCGCGCCGATTCTGGCGGCGATCCGCCCGGGCGATCTCCTGCTCGTCCAGTTCGGCCACAACGACCAGAAGCGTGCGGACCCCGCCCGCTTCACCGAACCGTGGACGAGCTACCAGGAGCATCTGCTCCGGTACGTCACCGGGGCGCGGGCGTGTGGCGCGCGCCCGGTGCTGCTGACGTCCGTGGAGCGCCGGCGGTTCGACGCGGCCGGTACGGCTGTGGCCACGCACGGCACGTATCCGGCGGCCGTGCGGGCGCTGGCGGCGGAACACGGCGTACCGCTGCTGGACATGGCGGCGCTCTCGCTCGCCCGGTGGCAGGAGCTGGGGCCCGAGCCGAGCAAGGAGTACTTCCACTGGCTGGCGCCGGGCGAGTCGCCCAACTACCCCGACGGCGTGTCGGACAACACCCACTTCTGTCCGCGCGGCGCCATCGAGGTGGCGCGGATGACGGTGCGTGCGCTGAGAAGCGAACAGGTGCTCGGCGCGCACGCGACGCGGCGCCTGGGCGCGCACATTCCCGAGACCTGGCTGACCTGGCTGACCTGGCACGAGGAGCCGTGACATGCGCAGACCCCCATCCCCCGCACGCCTGATGGCCCTGGCCGCCGCCGCGCTGACGCCCGGCCTGCTCGCCGCCGCGCCGGCCGCTCCCCCACACGCCCCCGTACGCCCCGCCCATGTCCTCCCCGCGCACGACGGCTGGGCGGCGGCCGACGGCGGCACCACGGGGGGCGCCGGTGCCGACGCGGCGCACACGTACACCGTCACCACCTGGAACGCGTTCAGGCAGGCCCTCGCGGACGGCGGGGACGCCCCCAAGGTCATCAGGGTGCGGGGCACGCTCGACGGCATGGGCGGCCGGAGCTGCGAGGACTTCGCCACCGGTGGTTACGCCCTGGACGCCTATCTGGCGGCGTACGACCCGGCGACCTGGGGCAAGGCCCCGCCCTCCGGCCCGCAGGAGGAGGCCCGTGCCGCCTCGGCCGGCGCGCAGGCGCAGCAGATCAAGGCGTACGTCCCGTCGAACACGACGATCGTGGGCCTGGGCGGGGGCGCGCGGGTGCTCGGCGGCTCGCTCCAGATCCAGAACGCCGACAACGTCGTGGTCCGCGGGCTCACGTTCGAGGACGCCTTCGACTGCTTCCCGCAGTGGGATCCCACGGACGGGGAGGGCGGCGCGTGGAACTCCGCGTACGACAACCTCGTCGTGCACGGCTCGACGCACGTGTGGATCGACCACAACACGTTCACCGACGGCCGCCGCCCGGACAGCGAACAGCCGCTGTACTACGGCCGGTTGTACCAGCAGCACGACGGCGAGCTGGACATCGTCCGGGGCGCCGACCTCGTCACCGTCTCCTGGAACGTCTTCGCCGACCACGACAAGACCCTGATGATCGGCAACAGTGACGGCGCCGGCGCGACCGACCGGGGCAGGCTGCGGGTCACACTCCACCACAACCTCTTCCACCACGTCGTCGAGCGTGCGCCGCGTGTGCGTTTCGGCCGGGTCGACGCGTACAACAACCACTTCGTGGTGGCGGCGCGGGGGTACGGGTACACCTTCGGCATCGGTCTGGAATCGCGACTGGTGGCGGAGAAGAACACGTTCGCACTGCCGGAGGGTGTGAACGCGGGGAAGATCCTGAAGAAGTGGAAAGACGCCCCGGTGACCGCCGAGGGCAACCGGGTCAACGGCGTCGCGGTGGACCTGGTGGCCGCGCACAACGCGGCCAACCCGGGTGACCGGCTGCGCGAGGGGGCGGGCTGGACTCCGGTCCTGCGCACCCGGGTCGACGCGCCGCGCCACGTCCCGGCGCTGGTGACACGGCGGGCGGGCGCGCACCACCTGAGGTGATGCGCCGTCATCGGCCGATCCGGGCGCGTCCGTTCGGCTCGTGCCCCGCCCGGGCGGCCCCGGCAGCCGGGCGGGCCGCGCCCGTACGCGTGATCCCCCGCTCGTAGTCCAGGTCATACCGCCCGGCTCGTCCCACCCGCTCATGAACCCGCGCTCGTCGTCCCGTGCCCATGAAGGAGCTTCCGCATGCCCGTGCCCCGCCCCACCCGACGCGCCGCGCTCCGTGCCGCCACCGTCGCGGCGCTCGCCCTCGGCGGCACCCGGACGGCTGCCGCCGCCGCCCCGCCCGCGCGCCCGTTCGGCCGCTACGGGTCCCCCGCCCGGCGGCTCGGCCCCCGCACCCTGTACGTCGACCCGTACGGCCGGGGCGACCACACCACCGTGTCCGCCGCCGTCACGGCGACCCCCGGCGACGGTTGGACCCTCGTGCTCGCGCCGGCGACGTACCGCGAGACGGTGACCGTGCCCGCCGACCGCACGGGACTCACTCTCCTCGGGGCCGCGAGCGACCCGCGCGAGACGGTCGTCGTGTACGACAACGCCGCGGGCACGCTCAAACCGGACGGGACGGTGTACGGGACCGGCGGTTCGGCCACGACGCTCGTCCGGGCCGACGGTTTCTCCGCCCGCCGGATCACGTTCGCCAACGACTGGCTGCGGGCCGAGCACCCCGACATCACGTCGGGCACGCAGGCGGTCGCGATCCGCGTGCTGGGCGACCGCAGCGCGTTCCACCGCTGCCGTTTCCTCGGCCACCAGGACACCCTGTACGCGGACACGCGCTCGCTCGACGCCGTGGCCCGCCAGTACTACGCCCACTGTCACATCGAGGGCGACGTGGACTTCGTCTTCGGCCGGGCCACCGCCGTCTTCGACCACTGCCGCCTGCACACCCTGGACCGGGACGTCGACTTCACCCCGTACGGCTTCGTCTTCGCCCCCTCGACGGCGAGGGCCACCGCGCGCGGGTACCTCGCCGTCCACTGCCGCGTCACCAGCGCGGCGCCCGGCCGGGCGTACAAGCTCGCCCGCCCCTGGGTGCCGACCTCCGATCCCAGCGCGTGGCCGTCCCTGGTCGTACGGGACACCTGGCTCGGGCCCGGCATCGACGCCGACGCCCCGTACGCCACCATGCGTGACGCCCACCCGTGGCAGGACCAGCGCTTCGCGGAGTACCGCAACACCGGTCCCGGCGCCCGGGTCACCGTTCCCGCCGAGCGGCCGCGGCTGACCGCCGGGGAGGCTCGCGCGCACACCCGCGCGGCCTACCTCGGCGACTGGACGCCCGAGCCCTCGGGGGGCGACCGCTGAGGAGCAGCTGTCAGCGGCGGCGGTCCCGCGCCGGGCCCCGTCAGGGCCTGATGATCAGCTTGCCCCGGGCGTGCCCCGCCTCGCTCAGCTCGTGCGCCTTGGCCGCGTCGGCGAGCGGGAAGACCTCGGCGATCCGGACGTCCAGCAGACCTTCGGCGGCGAGGCGGGCGTGCTCCGCCAGTCCGGTGCGGACGGCCCGGGGTTCCGTGCCGCCCGCCGAGAAGACCACGCCGTGGTCGGCGGCGTTCGGGTCGGCGATGGTGACGACGCGTTCGGCGCCGCCGAGCAGTTCGATCGAGAGCGGCAGTACGCCCTGGCCGGCCGCGTCGAGGACCGCGTCGACGCCCCGGGGGGCGGCCTGCCGCACCCGCTCGGCCAGGCCGTCGCCGTAGCGGACGGGGGTCGCGCCGAGGGCCCGCAGATGGCCGTGGTTGGCCTCGGACGCCGTGCCGACGACCGTGACACCCGCGGCCACGGCGAGTTGCACGGCGACCGAGCCGACCACGCCCGCCGCGCCGTGCACCAGCAGCGTCTCGCCGGACTTCACCCGCAGCAGGTCCAGGACCCGCTGGGCCGTCTCGCCCGCCACCGGGAGGGACGCCGCCCGCTCCCAGGACAGGCCGGCGGGCTTGGCGGCGATGTCACCGGCCAGGGCGTACTCGGCGTACGCGCCGGTCGTGGTCCAGCCGAGCACCTCGGCGCCGGCCCCGGTGTGGGTCACGCCCTCGCCGACCGCGTCCACGACGCCGGCGAACTCCAGGCCCGGGACCGCCGGCAGCGTCGTCGGGTAGAACGCGTCCATCCACCCGTACCGGATCTTGTAGTCGACCGGGTTCACCCCCGCCGCCATCACCTTGACCCGGACCTGGCCCGGGCCCGGCTCCGGCTTCCCGACCCTGCTGTGACGCAGGACTTCCGGACCGCCGAACGTCTCGTACACGATCGCTTCCACGACTGACTCCCCGCTGCTGACGCCGATCTGCTGACGTCCACAGCCTGCGTCCCCGGAAGGGCCTGACGGACAGGCCTTCGGGACAGTGAGACCTGGCCGAAAGACCAGCCGTGCCGGCCGCGCTCCTGGCTAGGGTGACGGGATGGAGCTGACACCGACCGGGTCCGTGACCTTCCTGCCCACGGCGGGCACCAACGCCGCGGCGCGGCCCCTCACGCCCGACGCCACCGCGCTCGCCGCCCTGGCCGCCGGTCACGACGTCGTCCGGCAGCCGCTGGGCGAGATCCTGCCGCGGCTGTCGGCGGTCCTGGCCGTGCTAATCCCACACCTGGCGGCCGCCGAACTGTCCACCCACTGCGCACACTCGCCGTTCAAGGTGTCCGGTGACACGGCCCCGGCCGCGCGGATCGGCGCGGCGGACCTGGAACCGCTGTTCCTCGCCGGTGTTCCCGGGGAGCCCTGGCAGGGGACGGCGTGGATCGCCGGGGCCGAGCGGCCGGTGGTCGCCGTGATGACCGACGCGACCCCGAGGGGCGCGCTCCTGGTGCTCGTGCGCGAGGACGGCGCCGCGCCGGTGGACGCCGGCGCACTCGCTGTCACGCAGGCCCTCTGGTCGCTGGTGACCAGCCACTTCGACCGGTTGGCGACGGAGGCGACACCCGGCGCCCTGGCCCGTTCCCGCGCCGCCGCCGACACCCGGGCCCGGGTGATCGCGGAGCTGGGCGAGACCCACTCGGCCGCGCTGACGGGGCTGCTGGGCGTGCTGCGCAGCCGTCGCCTCGACGACACGGCCGCGCGGGCGACGGCCACGGAACTGGCCGTGTCGGCGCTCATCGAGCTGCGGGCCGAGGCCGACCGGGACAAGGCCGTCGCGGAGGAGCGGGCCGACGATGCCTTCGGCCGGCTCGCGGACGCGCTGCGCGCCCTGGTGCGCCACAGCTCCGTCCGGCTCGAACTGGCACCTCCGGAGTCCGTGCGCCACGTGGCCGCCGACGTGGCCCACGCGGCGCGGGCGATCGTACGCGCGGTGGTGCTGACCGTGCTGGAGCAGGAGACGACGACCCGGGTACGGGTGGGCTGGCAGATCACCGAGCAGGAGCTGCGCGCCACCGTGCGCGACGACGGGCCGGGCGCGCTGTCCTTGTGCGATCTGGGCTCCGCGCGCGTCGCGGACCGGCTGGACGTCCTGGGCGGACGGCTGGAGGTGGACGCGGTGCCGGGCTGGGGAACGACGGTCACGGCGGTCGTCCCCCTGGCGACGCCCGAGGCCCCCGCCTCCGCCGATCCCCTGCGGGCACTGGGGCCGCGCGAACTCCAGGTGCTGGCGCGGCTCGCGCTCGGGCACCGCAACCGGGTGATCGCGCAGGAACTGCACATCAGCGAGTCGACGGTGAAGTTCCACGTCGCGAAGATCCTGACCAAGCTGGGGGTCGCCTCGCGGGGCGAGGCGGCGGCCCTGTTCCACGCGGCGGCCTGAGCGGCCCGGTGCCGCCCGGCCCCGAGGGTGGCGGGGCCGGGCGGCGAACGGGCCGGCAGGTCGGCGTGCCGTCAGGTCAGCGGGTCAGCTGTCAGCCGGTCAGCGCCCGAGCAGCCGCTTGACCTTCTTGCCCTTGGCGGACTCGTCCAGCGTCTTCCACAGCTTGGCGGAGCCGGTGTACGCGTAGACTCCCGGAGCTCCCTGCTCCGCGCAGCCGTCGCCGTACGACACGATGCCGATCTGGTAGACGCCCTGACGGCCGGGCAGTTTGCGGAACAGCGGACCGCCGCTGTCGCCCTGGCAGGAGTCCTTGCCCTCGACGCCGGCGCAGACATTGACCCCCTTGTCGTAGCCGGGATAGGCGGCCCTGCACTCGATGTGCGACAGCACGGGCACGTTCACCGCGCGCAGCCGGTCGGGGAACGACGGGATCTCGGTGTTGGTGTTGCCCCAGCCCGCGACCGTGGCCGAGGCGCCCGGCCGGATCAGGGCATCGGTGCCGAGGGTCGGCAGGAGCACCGGAGCCGTGCCCCGCACCGGCTTGTCCAGCATCAGGAACGCCATGTCGTACGCCTCCTGCCCCTTGGCGTACCGGGGGTGGACGACGATGTCGGTCACGTTGCGCAGGGAACCCTGCTTCTTGTTCGACAGCACGGTGCGGCCGACGGTGACCTCGACGGTCTTGGCCTTGGTGCCCTCGACGCAGTGCGCGGCGGTGAGCACGACGTTCGTGGTCAGCAGGCTGCCGCCGCAGAACTGCCGGTCCACGGCGCTGCCCCTGCCCTTGTTCAGCAGGGCGCTCATGAAGGGGTACGAGCCGTTGGCCTTCTCGACGCCGCCGATGATGTAGGCGCTGGGCCGGTCCCCGTCCTTCGCCACCGGCGCCGAGGCCGCCTGCGCGGGACTCGCGGCCGATATGAAAAGGGTGAGAGCGGCGCCGGCCGCCAGACCCGCGGCGGACGTCCGCCCCAAGTGGCGGCGGAAGAATGGAATGTGCATGGGGGGTTTTCTCCGATTCGGTGAAATGACACCACGGCGGAGCACAGGTTTATGAAGAGCCAACGGCTCGTCAAAAAGCCTGCGCAGGCGCGGTGTTATGACGCCGGCTTACATTAGAAGCCCCGCTGTGAGCACGTCAAAGAAGGGGAACGGAATTCCACTGACGGCGACTTCCGCTCCGCTTCCCCCGCATGCTTCCTGCTTCTCTCAGACGAGAAAAGGCCGGGCCGGGTTCACTCCCGTCGCCAGAGTTTTCTTCCGCCCTCTGTCCCCCGCGCATCCGCACAGGTATGAATGTGACCCCTGAACGGATCGGCCGGCCGCCGTCGCCCTCGCGGCGCGCGGCTCGCCCGGCGTATGCGGGAGGTGTAGAAAGAGGTCATGGCCGGACGCAACGGCCGCCCGCGCTCGGTCTCGCCGATGCGAACTGTCGCTGGTCAGGTCTTCCTCCTCCAGGTGGCGATCGTCGTGCTGCTCGTGGCCAGCGCCATGGCGGTGCTGGTGTTGCAGTCCCGGTCCGACAGCGAGCGGGAGGCCCGCAACCGCTCGGTCGCCGTGGCCGAGACCTTCGCCGGCGCACCCGGCGTCGAGGAGGCCCTGGAGAGCCCCGACCCGACCGCCGAACTGCAGGGGCCGGCCGAAGAGGCCCGAAAACGCTCCGGCGTCGATTTCATCGTCGTACTGAACACCGACGGCATCCGCTACACCCACCCGCTGCCCGACCGGATCGGGAAGAAGTTCGTGGGCGATCTGGAACCGGCGCTGGAGGGCCGGGTCGTCACCGAGAAGATCACCGGGACCATCGGCCCCCTCGTGCAGGCCCAGGTGCCGGTCACCGGCCGTGACGGCTCGGTCATCGGTGTCGTGTCCGCCGGCATCACCATCGAGAAGGTCAGCGGTGTGGTCGAGGAGCAGATCCCGCTGCTCTTCGGGGCCGCGGCGGTGGTGCTGCTCCTCGCGACGGGTGGGACGGCCCTGGTGAGCCGGCGGCTGCGCCGCCAGACGCGCGGCCTCGGTCCGGCCGAGATGACCCGGATGTACGAACATCACGACGCGGTCCTGCACGCCGTACGGGAGGGCGTGCTCATCGTCGGGGGCGACGGCCGGCTGCTGCTCGCCAACGACGAGGCGCGCCGGCTGCTCGGCCTGCCGAACGAGGTCGAGGGACTGCACGTCACCGAACTGGGGCTCGACCCGCGGACCGCCGCGCTGCTGGCGTCGGGCCAGGACGTCACGGACGAGGTGCATCCGGTCGGCGACCGTCTGCTCGCCGTCAACCAGCGCACCACGGACCAGCACGGCGGCCCGGCCGGCAGCGTCACGACGCTGCGGGACACCACCGAGCTCCAGGCGCTGTCCGGCAGGGCGGACGTGGCGCGGGCCCGTCTGAAGCTGCTGTACGACGCCGGAACGGAGATCGGCACCACCCTCGACGTGGTGCGCACGTGCGAGGAGCTGACGGAGTTCGCCGCGGCCCGGTTCGCCGACTACGCCACGGTCGATCTGGTGGAGGCCGTGCTGCGCAGCGAGGAGCCGACCGCGACCGGCACGGGCACAGGCGTGGACCTGCGCCGGGTGGCATTCCACGGCCTCGGCGCGGACACGTCGCTCTATCCGCTCGGCAAGACGATCCGCTTCGTACCGTCCACACCGGTCGGCTTCAGTCTCGGCAAGGGCGAGGCGGTCCTCCAGGCGCATCTGGGCAGCTTCACCGGCTGGCAGGAGCAGGACCCGGACCGGGCCCGCCGGCTCGTCGAGCACGGCATCCACTCGATGATCGCCGTGCCGCTGCGCGCCCGCGGCGTCATCCTCGGCCTGGCCATCTTCTGGCGCTCGGAGAAGCCGGAGCCCTTCGAGGAGGAGGACCTCTCCGTCGCCGAGGAACTGGTGGCCCGCGCCGCGGTGAGCGTGGACAACGCCCGCCGCTACACGCGCGAGCACACCATGGCGGTGACGCTGCAACGCAGCCTGCTGCCCCGGGGCCTGCCGGAGCAGAACGCCGTCGACGTCGCCTACCGGTACCTGCCCGCGCAGGCGGGACTCGGCGGGCTCGGCGGCGTCGGCGGCGACTGGTTCGACATCATCCCGCTGCCCGGCGCCCGGGTGGCACTCGTGGTGGGCGACGTCGTGGGCCACGGGCTCCACGCAGCCGCCACGATGGGGCGGCTGCGCACGGCGGTGCACAACTTCTCCACCCTGGACCTGCCGCCCGACGAGCTCCTGTGGCACCTCGACGAGCTGGTCGCCCGCATCGACCAGGACGAGTCCGGTGACGACGCCGACGCGGGGGTCACCGGGGCCACCTGCCTGTACGCGATCTACGATCCGGTGACCGGGCACTGCACCATGGCGCGGGCCGGTCACCTCCAGCCGGCGATCGTCCGCCCGGACGGCACCACGGTCCTGGCGGATGTGCCCGGGGGCCCGCCGCTCGGGCTGGGCGGGCTGCCGTTCGAGACGCTCGACGTTCGGCTGCCGGAGAACAGCCGGCTGGTCCTGTACACGGACGGGCTCGTCGAGGACCGGGACCGGGACATCGACGACGGCCTGGCGCTCCTGCTCCGCACGCTCGCCGACCACGCCGACCTGACGCCGGAGGAGACCTGCGAGGAGGTGCTCGGCGCGCTGCTGCCGACGCGCCAGCGGGACGACATCGCGCTGCTCGTCAGCCGTACCCGCGTACTGGACTCCGGCCGGGTGGCCGAGTGGGACGTGCCGCACGATCCGTCGGCGGTGGCGGAGGTCCGGGCCTCGGTGACCGGCAAGCTGGCCGAGTGGGGGCTGGCCGAGGAGGCGTTCACCACCGAGCTGATCCTGAGCGAGCTGGTCACCAACGCCATCCGCTACGCGGCCGGTCCCATCCGCGTCCGGCTGATCCGCGACCGGAGCCTGATCTGCGAGGTGGCGGACGGCAGCAGCACCTCCCCGCACCTGCGACAGGCGGCGAACACGGACGAGGGAGGGCGCGGGCTCTTCCTCGTCGCGCAGTTCGCCGACCGCTGGGGCACCAGGTACACCGGGGACGGCAAGGTCATCTGGACGGAGCAGCCGCTGCCGGACGGCGACGCGCCGCCGGGCCCGCTGTGAGGCGCGGGGCGCGGCGCCCGCGCCGGATCAGTCCCGGTCGCGCACCGCGACGATGCCGTTGAAGACGCCGGCGTACGCGGTGCCGTCCGGGCCGATGGTGAGCGGCGCCCAGTTGTTGTCGTACGCCGGGCCCGTTCCGGTGAGCTGCCGCCAGCGGATCTTTCCCGTACGGAAGTCGACCGCCGTCAGGTACCAGGCGTCGATGCCGAGCCTGTTCGGTTCCTTGGCGTAGAAGTAGAGCAGTCCGTTGGCGGTGGAGAGCTTCGGGACGGTGGACGGCGACCGTACGTCGCTCTCCCAGACGGTGTCGCAGCCGCTGCCGTTCTCGCGCACGTCGATGCGGGTGGCGCCGCCCGTGACGCTGCGTCCCAGGAGCAGCGACGACGGGTTCTCGTAGCCGTAGTTGTTCTCCACGACCAGGCTGTTGCCCCAGCTGATGAGGGAATTGTCCGTGGTGGACCGTCCGGAGGTGAAGACGGGCACCTCGCAGACGAGCCGGTCGTTCCCGGGAACGTTCGTTCCGCGCCGGTAGACGAGGACGTTCATCCGGTCGTCGGCGTTGTCGGTGATCGCCACGTAGCCGTCGCCGAACAGGTCGGGGGTGGTGCCCGATCCCTGGTTGACGGAGCCGGGCTTGGTGCCCGTTCCCCGGTCGTACGTCTGGCGCCACTGGACGCGGGGGGTGCCGTCGGGGTCCGCGCGGAAGCTGTAGAGGGCGTGGTCGGAGACGATCGAGACGCCGTCCTCGGCGACCGAGAAGGAGTTCTGGATCTCCTCCCCTGCCAGGCGGATCGCGCGGATCGCGGACGTCCGCGGGTCGACCGTGCCGACGCGGCCGAGCCGGGTCACCCACCAGACGCGCCCCTGCCAGTCGGGCATCACGGACGTCACGGGGTCGCAGGTGCCGCTCGGGTTCAGGTTGGTCCAGGTCACGCAGTCGTGCGGGACGTGCGCGGTGAGATCCCAGTCGTCCTCGACGACGAAGCGCCAGCTGCCGTCCGCCGTGCGCTCGTGCGCGATGCGCAGGACGTGCTGGCGGGAGTCGGCGAGCACCACCCGGTCCTCGTTGTCGAGGTAGAAGTACGCGCCCCCGGAGGTGTCCTTGAAGATCTTCTCGAAGTCGAGGCGGGTGACGGCCTCGACGGTCGAGGAGCGCTGCGGCAGCTTGTACTCGGCGAGGGTGGCCAGGGTGCGCGGGTGCAGCAGTTTGAGGCGGAATCCCTGGAAGGTGCCGCAGACGGTGATCAGGCGGCCCGCCGCGTCGAAGGTGGCGGTCGCGCACTCGCCGCCCAGGGCCGCGATGCGCTCGCTGGTGACCTGCGGGTCGCGTCCCAGCGGTCCCGGGTACGGGTGGGTGCCGCTGCCCGCCGCGTCCGCGTGCATGCCGCTGCGACCGTTCGGGGCGAGGAACGGGTGCTGAGGGGGCGCTTCGCCGGGGACCGGCCGCGCGGTGGCCGGCTCGCCCTCGTACGCGCTGACGAGCCGGTGGCCGGGCGCCTTGGGTATCTCCTCGGCGCGCACGACCCCCGACGGCAGGACGGCGGGGACGACGAGGGCGAGGGCGAGGGCCAGCGCGCGGGCGTACGCTCTGCGGGTCCTGGGCATCGGGCTCCTTGAGGGGGGACGGTCGCGCCGCCGCCCGACGCTAGGGCCGACTCCTTGAAGTGTCCATGGAAACCCGCACGGTTTCATCGCCCTGCCATCCGCGCGCAACACCCCGCGCGCGGTCCCCCGTCACGGCCTGAGGTCGCCCACCACGTCCGCCGTGGCGGCGATCCCGTTCTGGATGGTCGGCCCCATGCTCGTACCGGCCAGGAAGAAGCCGAGCAGGGCGCAGACCACCGCGTGCGAGACCTTCAGTCCTCCGTTGCGCAGGAAGATCACCGCGAGAATCAGCAGGAGCAGCACCAACGAGATCGAAATGGCCATGGTCAACCTCCTCCGCCGCGCGTGAATCGCGGCATTCGGCCGTCAGTCTGGCGCAGCGCGGGGGCCGTCCGGGCGGAAGACGTGTCCGCCGTACGGGTGTTGACTGATGGTGAGGGGCGGCTACGCGTCGTGCTTCCGCAGGAAACGCTCCAGACCGGCCAGGTCGTCGGTGTTGATGTGGTCCACGCCCGCGGCGAGCAGCTCGGTCCAGACGGCCTCCCGCGCCGGTCCCGGCAGGTCGGGCGTGGCCCAGAAGCGGACGCGCCGGCCGCCGCGGTGCGCGTCCGTGACGATGGCGCGCAGTCTCGCCCGCTCGGCCGGGGGGAACGGTCCGGCGCCCTGCCAGGTGAAGCTGTGCGTCCAGTTGCTGCTGATCAGCGGGATGAGGGAGGCGGGAGCCGGGGAGGGCGCGGCGAGGTCGTCGAGCCGCCCGTCGTAGAAGGCGTGGCGCACCCGCTGCGCCTCCAGGGGGACGCGGGCGGCCCGGTCGCCGGAGACGACGGCGGTCACCGCGCCGGGGCGCACGTGGCCGTGGGTGTACGTGCTCAGCATGCGGCGGTGACGGCGCAGTTGGCGGTGGAGTTCGAGGTAGGCGGCCGCGCCGTCGTTCTTGATGTCGACGAGCAGCTGCACGGGGCGGCGGTACCCCCGGTACACGTGGCCGTGGTTGGCCCTGATCCGGGCCGCCAGGGGGGCCAGGTAGAGCGATTCGAGGGTGCGGGAGGGGTCGAGGTCGACCGGGTCGTGGGCGACGAGGAGCTGCCCCTCGACGAGGAAGATGTCCGCCTCGACACTCGTGAAGCCGTGGGAGAGGGCGTCGTGCAGGGGGCGCTCGTGCGCGTAGTCGTTGTGCGCGTGCGCGCGGCGCAGCGGGCTCGGCCCGGGCTTCCGCTCGGCGGCCTGGGCGTACGCGGGAACGGCGACAGCTCCCGCGAACGCGGCGGCGAAGGTGGTGACGACTCTGCGGCGGGTGGGCGCGGCGACGGCCATGGTGCCTCCGGAGGTGTACGGGGCGTTCGGGGACTCCGGCGAGTATCGGCTCCGCGGCGCATCGATGGGCAGGGTCACGACAAGAGTTCCGCCACCCGTCGCCGGCGGTTCAGGCCCGGCACCAAGACGTCAGGCGGGGTTCCTGCAGGGCGTGTTGTCGCGCGCTCAGGCCGCCGCGACCTCGTCCCAGCGCAGCGTACGGTCGCACCAGCGCTCCAGGAGGACACGGTCGTGGCCCACGGCGAGCAGGCCCGCGCCGCTCTCGCGCCGGTACGTCTCGACCACCGCGACCAGGGCCGCCGTGGTCGACGCGTCCAGCATGGCCGTCATCTCGTCGCACACCAGCCAGCGGGGGCGCAGCACCAGGGCGCGGGCCAGGCAGGCGCGTTGCAGCTGGCCGTCGCTCACCTCGTGCGGGCGGCGGCCGAGGAGGTCGTCGCCCAGTCCTGTCGCCCGGGACAGCTCCCGCACCGTGGCGGCCGCCTCGTCGCGCCGTCCGGTGGCGCGCAGCGGCTCGGCGATCAGGTCGCGCAGGCTCAGCCGGGGGTCGGCGGACAGCCGCGGCTGCTGGAAGACGACGCCGATCGCCGTGCGCTGGCCGCGCGGGGCGCGGTGGCGCCAGCCGGTGACGCGGCTGCCGTCGAGGGTGACGGTCCCGGCGTCGGGGCGGTGCAGCAGGGCGGCGACCCTGGCGAGGGTCGACTTGCCGCAGCCGCTCGGCCCGAGCAGGCCGACCGCCTCACCGGCCGCGACGGTGAGGTGCGCGTCCCGGACGACCGGAGCCCCGCGCTCGTAACCTGCGGTGATCGCGTCGAGCTCAAGCACGGGCGGGCTCCTCGGCCGGCGGGTGGTGGCAGGCGACGCCGTCCGTGAAGGCCGGGCGCACGGCGCAGGCGTCGGTGGCGTACGTGCAGCGGGCTTCGAAGGCGCACCCCGGGGGCAGGTCGCCCAGTTCGGGCGGCATGCCGGGGATCGGCGTGAAAGCGCGCTCGGGAAGGGCGTTCAGCAGGCCCCTGGCGTACGGGTGCCGGGGTCCGGGCGTACCGAAGAAGCGAGCGGTGTCGGCGAGTTCGACGATTCTTCCCGCGTACATCACCGCGACGCGGTCGGCGACGCGCTCGGCGGCGGCGAGGTCGTGGGTGATCATCAGCAGGGCGTGGCCCTCGTCGACGTGGCGGCGCAGTTCGTCGACGGTACGGTCGACGAGGTCGCGGTCGAGGCCGGTGGTCGGCTCGTCGGCGAGCAGCAGGGGCGCGTCGCCGACGAGCGCGAGGGCGGTCGCGGCGCGCTGCGCGAGTCCGCCGGACAGCTCGTGCGGGTAGCGGTCGAGGTGGTCCGCGGGGAACGCCGCCCGCTCGGCCGCCGTACGAGCCGCCGCGCGCAGGTCCTGCTTGCGCGTGCCGGTCAGCGCGCGCAGCGTCTCGGCGAGCTGCGCCCCGACGGTCCGTACGGGCGTGAGGTGCGCGGCGGGACTCTGCGGTACGAGGCCGACGCGGCGCCCCCGTACGGTACGCGCCAGGGTGCGCTCGTCGGCGGTGAGCAGATCGACGTCACCCAGGAGCGCGGAACCGGCCGTCTGCGCGTTGCCCGGGAGCAGCCCGAGCAGCGCTGAGGCGAGCACGGACTTGCCGCACCCGCTCTCGCCGACCAGGGCGAGGCACTCTCCCGGCGCCAGGTCGAAGTCGGCGTCGGCGACAGCGGCGATGTGCCGCCCGCCCCGCATCCGGAACCGCACGGACAGCCCGCGCACCGACAGCAGTGGCGTTTGGAGGCTGCCTTCCGACGCGGAACGGCCGACGGCGGAGGGGGCGTTACGAGCGTTCCCGGGAACGGCCGCGGAGGGCTCCCGGGAACGCTCCGAAGACGCGTGGTGAGCGTTCCCGGGAACGGCGCCGGGCGTCACACGGGAACGCCCCGTCGTCGCGGAGGCGGCCCGGTCGGTGTTCTGGGGCGTCGTCACAGCATCAGCTCCGATCGGCGGCGCGGGTTGATCCGTTCCCGCCAGGCGCCCGCGAGGCCCGCGATGGCGAGGGTCGGGACGATCAGGAGGAGGCCGGGGAAGAGGGTGGGCCACCAGTCGCCGGCGAGCAGCGAACCGCGCGCCGACTGCACGAGGTTGCCGAGGCTCGCCTGGTGCGTGGGCAGGCCGAGGCCGAGGAAGGAGAGCGCCGACTCGTGCCACATGGCGTGCGGGACCATCAGTACGGCCGCGAGTCCCGCCTGTGGCAGCACCCCGGGCAGCAGGTGCCGTACGGCGACCCGCCACCGTGAAGCGCCGCCCGAGACCGCCGCGTCGATGTACGGCCGCGAGCGCAGCGACAGCACCTCCGAGCGCACGATGCGCGCCGTGGACAGCCAATGGGTCAGTGCCACCGACACGATCACCGGCCACACTCCGGGCCGGAACATCGCGACGACGAAGATGCCGAGCAGCAGGTGCGGGACGGACGAGAAGGTGTCGACGAGCCGCATCACCACACGGTCCGTCCAGCCGCCGAACGCCGCTGCCGCCGCCCCCACCGCCGTACCGATGATCGTGGCGGCCAGCGCCGCCACCAGCCCGACCAGGAGGGAGACGCGCAGCCCGTACACGCAGCGCAGGAGCAGGTCGCGGCCGACGTCGTCCGTGCCGAAGGGGTGCGCCAAGGACGGCGGCCGTAGCTTCATCGACAGGTCGACGGCCTGTTGGTCGAGGTTGGCCAGGGGCGGTACGACGAGGACCGCGAGGAGCACCGCCGCGACGACGACGGCCGAGGTGCGGACGCGGACCGTGCGCGTCGAGCGGCGCGTGCGGCCGTGGGATCGCCACCCGGCGGTCTTCGGAGCGAGTTCAGCCATCGAAGCCCACCCTCGGGTCGGCCAGTCCGTACAGCAGGTCGGAGAGGAGGTTTCCGGCGAGGACCGCCGCGGTGGCGAGCACCGTGAGGGCCGCGAGCAGCGGGAAGTCCACCGAAGTCGCCGCCTGTACGGTCGCCGCCGCGATGCCCGGCCAGCTGAAGACCGTCTCGACGAGCAGCGCTCCGGTGATGAGTTCGGGCACGCGCGAGCCGACGAGGGTGAGCATCGGGAGCATCCCGGAACGCAGGGCGTGTCCGAGGAGCACGGTGCGTTCGTCGAGCCCACGCGCGCGTGCGCCGCGTACGGGGTCCTCCTCCAGCGCGTCGGCGACGCCCTGGCGCACGTAGAGGAAGAACCAGGGAAGTTGCGAGACGCCGAGAACGGCCGCCGGCAGCACCAGGTGCGTGGCGACCTGCCCGAACGTCACCACCTCGCTGTCGGTGTCGGTCAGACCGCCCGCGGGCAGGACCCCCAGCCGCAGCGCGAAGAACCACATGGCGAGCAGGCCGAGCCAGAAGGCGGGCGCGGCTTCCAGGGTGTACGCCGCCGAGCTGACCGCCCGGTCCAGCCAGCCGCCCTGCCGGCGCGCGGCCAGTACGCCCAGCGACGTGCCGAGCAGGATCGCGACGAGGAACGCGGTGACGGCGAGCAGCACCGACCAGCCGAGGCGTTCGGTGATGACGTCGGTGACGGGCTGCCGCATGACGCTGGAGTCGCCGAGGTCCCCGGCGACGGCGGAGGTCAGCCAGTTCCACCAGCGTTCGACGAGCGGCTGGTCGACGCCGAGGTTGACCCGGAGCTGGTCGAGGTTCTCCTGCGACGCGGTGAGGCCCGCGGTGCCCGCGTATGCCTTGACGGGGTCGAAGGGCGAGGCGGCGGCGACGGCGAACACGCCGAACGTCACCACCAGCAGGACGGGGGCGGCGAACAGGGTCCGCCGCCCGGCCATCCTCGCCATCGGCCCCCAGGGGAGCTTCCGGCCGGGGTGTGTCACTTCTTCGGTGTCCAGTCCTCGACGTTCCACCACGGTCCGGAGGCCAGGCCGTGGTCGTGCGGCTCGGTCTGCGTGGTGAGCCCGGACCACTTGTCGTCGACGACGTACAGGTGGTCGATGTGGGTGAGGAAGGTGTAGCCGGGGTCCTTCACGAGCTCGCGCTGGACGGTGTCGTACGCGGCCCTGCGATCGGCCGTCTCGCCGCTCTCACGGCCCTTCTTGAGCGCCTTGTCGACGGCGGGGTTGTCGTACCACGCCATGTTGTTGAAGGCGTCGCCCGCGAGGGAGGACTGGAGCAGCGTGTACTGGTCGAAGTCGGGGTCGCCGGGCGCGCCGCCGCCCGCGAGCACCGCGTCGTGCTTCATGCGCGGCATGATGACCTCCCAGGTGCCGGCCTGGGTCTTGATGTCGATGCCGGCCTTCTTCGCGTCGGACGCGTAGGCGAGGGCGTGATCCTGGCGGAGCTTGTCCCCGGAGAGGTACCAGAGGGGGAACTGCGCGCGTACGCCGTCCTTGACGCGGATGCCGTCGGCGCCCGGCTTCCACCCGGCCTCGTCGAGGATCTTCTTCGCCTTGGCGAGGTCGTGCGTGCGCTCGGTGCCCTTGGCGAACCACGGGCTGTCGGTCGGCACGGGACCGTAGGCCGGCTTGCCGGCGCCTTCCAGGATCTTGTCGACCATGGCGCGGCGGTCGACGGCGACGTCGAGAGCCCGCCGTACGTCCGTGTCGCCCGCGACCTTGTTGTGCGTCGGCAGGGTCACGGTGCGGTAGTCGAAGGACCTGGCGGCGTACGTCGTCCTGCCGTCGTCGTCCTTGAAGGTCTTGGCGAGGTTGGGCGGCAGGATGGCGCCGTCGAGGTCGCCGGTGCGCAGCCGTGTGGCGCGCACGTCGTCGTCCTTGATGATCGCCATGGTGAACTTCTTCACCTTGGGCTCGCCGCCCCAGTAACCGGGGTTGGCCTTGAAGCTGAGCTTCTCGCCCTTGGACCAGCCGGTGAGGATGTACGGCCCGGTGCCGACCGGCTTCGTCGTGAAGGAACCGCTGTTGACGTCCTGCTCGCCGGCGACGTGCTCCGGAGCGATCGGAAGGACCGTGCGCTCGGCGAACGGCGCGTACGGGTACTTGAGCGTGAAGACGACCTTGTGGTCGCCCTCGGCCCTGACGTCCTCGACGGCGTCGAGCTCCGTCTTGGAGGCGTTGTTCGTCTTCTTGTCGAGGATGGTCCGGTAGGTGAAGACCACGTCCTTCGACGTGAAGGGCTTGCCGTCGCTGAACTTCACGCCCTGACGCAGCGTGTAGGTGTACGTGCGGCCGTCGTCGGCGACTTCGGGCAGCTCGGCGGCGAGGGCCGGCTTGAGCTTCATGTCCTTGTCGAAGGTGAGCAGTCCGTCGAAGATCTTGGAGTTGCCGTCCTTGCCGTAGCCGAGGAGCGGGCTGAGCGTCTCGGGCTCGTACGCGATGCCGACGACCGCGGAGTCCCCGGCGCCGTGTCCGGCCGCGCTCTCGCCCGGCTTCGAGCAGGCCGCCGCGCTGATGGCCAGGGTTCCGGCCAGCGTCGCGGCGGCCGCCCCACGTATCGATCGGGACAGCATGGCTCTCCACACCCCTAAACAAGATCAACAGTTATTGCGAACCGGTCGCAATTAAACCTCACGTAAAGGGGTGCTAGATCCACTGCCCCTTACCGGGGCAGGTCAGCGCCTATTGGGGCGCCGGCAGGCCGACGAGCTCCGCCACCGCCTGCGTGTGGCGGCCCGGCGCGCCGAAGGCGATCGCGTCGGACTTGGCGCGCTTGAGGTAGAGGTGCGCGGGGTGCTCCCAGGTCATGCCGATGCCGCCGTGCAGCTGTACGCACTCCTCGGCCGCGTGCACCGCGACCCGGGAGCAGTACGTCTGCGCGACCGCGACCGCGAGGGGCGCGTCCGGGCTGCCGGTGGCCAGGGCGTCGGCGGCGTTGCGGGCGGCGGCCCGCGCCGAGACGACTTCCAGCCACAGCTGCGCCATGCGGTGCTTGAGCGCCTGGAAGGACCCGACCGGGCGGTTGAACTGCTTGCGGTCGCGGGTGTACCGGACGGTCTCCTCCAGGCACCACTCGGCGAGCCCCAGTTGCTCCGAGGCGAGCAGTCCGGCCCCGGCGAGCAGCCCGCGCCGTACGGGAGCGTCCGCCGAGCCGGCGAGCCGGCGGCCGCGCGCCCCGTCGAGGACGACGGTGGCGAGCGGCCGGGTCAGGTCGAGCGGCGTGAGCGACTCGACGGTGACGCCGGGCGTCCCGGTCTCCACCGCGTACAGCCCGTCCTCGGCCGGTACGAGCAGCACCTTGGCGGCGGCCGCGTCCGCGACGGCGGTGACCCGTCCGCTGAGCGAGCCGTCGGCCGCCCGGACCGCGCGCGGCACGTGGGCCCCGGGGGCGGCGGACAGCGGAACGGCGAGCGCCACCACCGTACGGCCGTCCGCGAGCGCCCCGAGCAGCTCCGCGACCGCCGCGGCCTCGGGGCTCGCGGGGTTCTCGGCGTGGCAGCCCAGCAGCGTCTCGGCGGCGACGACCGCCCCGGTGAGGTACGGGGTCGGGGCGACGCTGCGTCCCAGCTCCTCCAGCACCACCGCCGCCTCGCGGTGGGTGGCGCCCTGGCCGCCGAGCTTCTCGGGCACGAGGAGCCCCGCCAGGCCCATGTCGGTGGCCAGCGAGGCCCAGAGGCCCGGGTCGTACGGGGTGTCGGACTCCGCGCGGGTCAGGACGGCCGCCGCGTCGCAGCGGGCGGCGAGGAGGGAGCGTACGGCCGCGCGCAGGTCGTCCTCGGCCTCGGAGTACAGCAGATCAGTCATCGGGCGAGGTCCTTCCAGGCGATGTCCTTGTCGCTGCGCGGCTCGGACGGGAGGCCGAGTACGCGCTCGGCGACGATGTTGAGCAGCACCTCGCTCGTACCGCCCTCGATGCTGTTGCCCTTGGAGCGCAGGTAGCGGTAGCCGGCGTCGCGGCCGGTGAAGTCGACGAGTTCGGGACGGCGCATGGTCCAGTCGTCGTACAACAGTCCTTCCTCGCCGCGCAGTTCCACCTCCAGGCCGCTGATCTCCTGGTTGAGGCGGGCGAAGGCCAGCTTCATGCCCGAGCCCTCGGGGCCGGGCTGGCCGGCGACGAGCTGCTGGCGCAGCCGTTCGCCCGCGAGGCGGGCGACCTCGGCCTCGACCCACAGGTCCAGGAGTCGCTGGTGCAGGTCGTGGGTGCGCAGTTCGGGACGTTCGCGCCAGGTCCGGGCGACCGGGCCGATCATGCCGCCCTCGCGCGGGATGCGGGAGCCGCCGATCGACACGCGTTCGTTCATGAGGGTGGTCTGGGCGACCTTCCAGCCCTCGCCGACCGGGCCGAGGCGCCGGCTGTCGGGGATGCGCACGCCGGTGAGGAAGACCTCGTTGAACTCGGCCTCGCCGGTGATCTGGCGCAGCGGCCTGACCTCGACCCCGGGGTCGGTCATGTCGCACACGAAGTAGGTGATGCCCTGGTGCTTGGGCAGGCCGGGGTCCGTACGGGCGATGAGGATCGCCCAGCGCGCCACGTGGGCGCTGGAGGTCCACACCTTCTGCCCGTCGACGACCCAGTCGTCGCCGTCGCGCACCGCGCGCGTGCCCAGCGCCGCGAGGTCGGAGCCCGCGCCGGGCTCGCTGAACAGCTGGCACCACACCTCCTCGCCGACCCACAGGGGCCGCAGCAGGCTCTGCTTCTGCTCGTCCGTCCCGAAGCGCAGGATGGTCGGCGCGGCCATACCTAGGCCGATGCCGATGCGCCGCGGGTCGTTGTCGGGCGCACCGGCCGCCGCCAGCTCGGCGTCGACGACGGCCTGCAGGGAGCGGGGCGCCCCGAGGCCGCCGAGACCCGCCGGGTAGTGCACCCAGGCGAGTCCGGCGTCGAAGCGCGCCCTGAGGAAGTCCGTGCGGTCCGTGGTGGCCGGCGGATGGGCCGCCAGCAGCTCCTGGGTCAGTGCCCGTACTTCTGCCGCGTCGGTCATCGGGCCGCCCCCTCGGGTACGACGACCACGCGGCCGGTGGTCGTGCCGTCGGCGACGCGCTGGACGGCGTCCGCCGCGTCCTTCATGGCCACGCGCTCGCTGACCAGCGGCTTGACGGCGCCTTCGGCGGCCAGCTTGGTCAGCTCCTCGTGGCAGGCGAGGATCGCGGCCGGGTC
Source organism: Streptomyces chryseus (assembly GCF_014650755.1). Taxonomy (GTDB): domain Bacteria; phylum Actinomycetota; class Actinomycetes; order Streptomycetales; family Streptomycetaceae; genus Streptomyces; species Streptomyces chryseus. The sequence goes on from NZ_BMVO01000004.1 coordinate 322,336, forward strand.
CTTGGTGTTGTAGAGGCCCCAATGGAGGCCGAGGATCGCGTAGTTCTTCACCAGGGCGTGGTTGAGTCCCGGGGAGGGGATCTCGCCGCTCGCGAAGCCGACCACGACGATGCGGCCCTCGAAGGCGACGCACTTGACCGACTTGGCGTACGCGTCGCCGCCCACCGGGTCGTAGACGACGTCCGCGCCCCGCCCGCCGGTGGCTTCCTTGACCGTGGCGACGATGTCCTCGGTACGCCGGTCGATCACCAGATCGCAGCCCAGCTCCCGCGCGACGCGGGCCTTGTCGGGGCCGCCGACGACGCCGATGACGGTGGCGCCCGCCGCCTTGCCGAGCTGTACGGCGGCGCTGCCGACGCCGCCCGCCGCCGCGTGCACCAGCAGGGTCTCCCCCGCCCGGAGGCGCGCCCGGCGGTGCAGGCCGAACCAGCCCGTCTGGTAACCGATGTGCAGGGCCGCCGCCTCGGCGTCGTCGAGCGACTCGGGCGCGGGCAGCACGGTGGCCGCGTCCACGACGACGTACTCGGCGAACCCTCCGTGCGGCAGCGCCGGGGTGGCGATCACGCGGCGGCCGTCCTGCGTCTCGCCGCAGATCTCCACGCCCGGGGTGAACGGCAGCGGGGGGCGGACCTGGTACTGGCCTCGGCACAGCAGGGCGTCGGGGAAGTTGATGTTCGCGGCGCGCACCCTCAGGAGGAGCTGCCCGTCGCCCGGCGTGGGCCTTTCGACCTCGTCGAGCCGCATCACCTCGCCGGGCTCGCCGTTCTCGTGCACTCGCCATGCCTGCATCCGAGACCCTCCACAACACCGTAGGCAGTACCACGCTCGCCCGCATACTAAGCGGTCGCTTGCCTCGATGGGAACAGTCTTGGCCACATCAGCCGGACTTCGGCCTGGCCCGCACGTGCATCCGCTCCCCCTGCGGCCCGAACAGGCTCAGGAACTCCGCGGGCGCCTCCCCCACCGGCCCGAACCAGTGGGGCACCCGCGTGTCGAACTCCACCGCCTCGCCGGGCCCGATCTCCAGATCGTGCGGGCCCAGCACCACCCGCAGCCTGCCCGACAGGACGTACAGCCACTCATAGCCCTCGTGCGTGCGGGGCTCCGGCTCCTCGCCGGACCGCCGGGAGATCACCTTGAACGCCTGCAGCCCGCCGGGCTGGCGGGTCAGCGGAAGGTACGTCTGCCCGCCCCGCTCGATCGGCTTCGTCCGCACCCGCGGATCGCCGACCGGCGGCGCGCCCACCAGTTCGTCGAGCGGCACCTGGTGGGCGCGGGCGATCGGCAGCAGCAGTTCCAGGGTCGGCCTGCGCCCGCCGGACTCCAGCCGGGAGAGGGTGCTCACCGAGATCCCCGTCGCCTCGGAGAGGGCGGCGAGCGTGGCCCCGCGCTCCTTGCGCAGCTTGCGCAGACGCGGGCCCACGCCGTTCAGTACACCGTCGAGATCCGGTTCTTCGTCCATGGGGACATTGCAGGATCGGCAAAGGTGTTTGTCAATCCCGCGCCCGGCTCAGACCGGCAGGGCGCCGCCCTTCGCCGCCGGACCGACGAGCTCCTCCAGTACGTCCTCCATGGTGACGAAGCCGATGACCGTGCCCTTGCCGCCGGTGACGGCGGCCAGGTGCGTGCCCGCGGCGCGCATGGCGGTCATGGTGTCGTCCAGCGGTGTGTCGATCTCCACGCGGATCACCGGGTGCAGCGCGGCACGCGGGAACGGCCGGGTGCGCTCGACGACACCGAGGGCGTCCTTGATGTGCAGGTAGCCCAGCACCTCGTCACCCGGACCGGTCACCGGCAGCCGGGAGAATCCCCAGGTGGCCGCCGCCCGCTCCAGCTCCTGCGGCGTGGTGGTGTGGTCGACGGTGACGATCCGGCCGAGCGGCACCATGACCTCGCCCACCGGGCGGTTGCCCAGCTCCAGGGCGTCGCGCAGCCGCTCGCCGTCGGCCGGCGCGAGCAGGCCGGCCTCGCTGGAGTCCTTGACGAGGCGGGCCAGCTCGTCGTCGGTGTAGACGGACGCCACCTCGTTCTTCGGTTCGACGCCGAGCATCCGCAGCAGGAGGTTGGCGAACGCGTTGATGCCGAAGACGACCGGCCGCAGGGCGCGGGTCAGGGCCACCAGCGCCGGCGCCAGTGCCAGCGCGGTGGGCGCCGGAGCGGCGAGCGCGATGTTCTTCGGGATCATCTCGCCGACGAGCATGTGCAGGTACGTCGCCAGCGTCAGCGCGATCACGAACGCGATCGGGTGGATCAGCGCCTCCGGTACGCCGACCGCGTGGAACGGCGGTTCCAGCAGGTGGGCGATGGCCGGTTCGGCGACCGCGCCCAGGACGAGCGAGGAGATCGTGATGCCGAGCTGGGCGGTGGCCATCACGGCGGACAGGTGCTCCAGGCCCCACAGGGCGCTCTTGGCGCGGCGGCTGCCCCGGAGGGCCTCCGGCTCGATCTGACTGCGCCGTACGGAGATGAGGGCGAACTCGGCGCCGACGAAGAACGCGTTGGTGAGCAGGGTGAGCGCGCCCACGGCGAGCTGGAAGGCGGTCATCGGACTTCCTCCGCGATCTTCACCGTGGATGCCGGTGCGGGTGCGGGAACGGGTGCCGGCGCGTGCGCGGGCCCGGTGATGCGGACCCGGTCGGCCCGGTGGTGCGCCACGTCCAGGACGGTGATCTTCCAGTCGTCCACGTCGAGCCGGTCGGCGGGTTCGGGAATGCGTTCCAGGCGGGTGGCGACGAGCCCGGCGAGCGTCTCGTACGGCCCGTCCGGAGCGGTGAAGCCGATCTCCAGGAGCTGGTCCAGGCGTACGCTGCCGTCCGCCTCCCACACCGCGCGGCCCTCGGCCGACGGGGCGCCCGCCTCCAGGCCGGGGCGCTCGTGCGGGTCGTGCTCGTCGCGCACCTCTCCGACGACCTCCTCGACGACGTCCTCGACCGTGGCGACGCCCGCCGTACCGCCGTACTCGTCGATGACCACGGCCATGGTCCGGCTGTGGCGCAACTGCTGGAGCATCCGGTCCACCGGGAGGGAGTCCGGGACCAGCAGGGGCTCGGTGGCCAGCTCGGTCACCGGCGTCCGGGCCCGCTTCGTCTCGTCCAGGGCCAGCACGTCGCGGATGTGCACGGTGCCGATCACCTCGTCCAGGGTCCCGCGGTAGACGGGGAACCGGGACAGCCCCGTGGCCAGCGTGAGGTTGGCGGCGTCGGCGGCGGTGGCGCGGGCCTCCAGGGCCTGGACGTCCACGCGCGGCGTCATGACGTTCTCGGCGGTCAGCTCGCCCAGGTGCAGGGTGCGGACGAACAGCTCGGCCGAGTCCTGCTCGATCGCGCCCTCACGCGCGGAGTGCCGCGCCAGGGCGACCAGTTCCTGCGGGGTACGGGCGGACGCCAGTTCCTCGGCGGGTTCCAGGCCGAAGCGGCGCACCACGCGGTTGGCGGTGTTGTTGAGGTGGTGGATCAGGGGCCCGAAGGCCGCCGTGAACCCGCGCTGGGGGCCGGCCACGACCTTGGCGACGGCCAGCGGACTGGAGATCGCCCAGTTCTTCGGCACGAGCTCGCCGACCACCATCAGCACCACGGTGGACACGGCCACCCCGAGCAGCGTCGCGACGGTGGACACGGCTCCGGCGGGCAGCCCCGCCGCCTCCAGGGGGCCGCGCAGCAGCACGGCCAGGGAGGGCTCGGCGAGCATGCCGATGACCAGTGAGGTCACGGTGATGCCGAGCTGGGCGCCGGAGAGCTGGAAGGTGAGGCGCTTGGCCGCCTTCAGGGCGCTCGCGGCGCCCCGCTCACCGGCCTGCGCGGCCCGCTCCAGTTCACCGCGCTCGATCGTGGTCAGCGAGAACTCGGCCGCGACGAACAACGCGCACGCCAGAGTGAGTGCGAGTGCGAGGAGCAGGAGGAGAACTTCGGTCACCGTGCCACCTCCGTCCCACTGTTCGACGGGACGGACGTGGCACGGCTCGTACTGGGAGGCTCACCCATTGCGGGACCGCAGCTCCTTCTTCGTTCAGGTGTGGTGGTTCACATGTGGCGGCAGGGTCCAGGACCCTGCCCACCCATAGTAAAGGGGGCGCAAAGCGGCTCCCGGTGACGGCGATCACAGCCGGGCGCGGCGCGGCCCCCGGGCCGATCGCCCGGGAGCCGCGCCGCGCGCCGTGGCGGAGAGCCGCTACCGCACGACGACCTCCGCGATCTGCGGCGCGGACCCGCCCTCGCTCCAGAGCAGGCGTACGGCCGACACCGCGTCACCGCCCACCGTGAACTGCCGGTAGGCGCCGGCGAGCTCGCCGACCGTACGCCAGTCGCCGTCCGTCGCGCGGACCTGCACGTCGGCGTGCGCCGTGCTGCCCTTCGGGCGCAGGACGGTCACGGACAGCACCTCGCGTGCCCCTCCGAGGTCGACCTGGAGCGCCTCGTCCGGTTCGGGGGCGCGCGCCGCGCGGTAGACGCTCGTCACGTCTCCGTCGGCCGCGGCGCGCAGGCCACTGCCCGCCGCCGGCGGTGGTCCGCCCGTCACGGACGCGTCCTTCGTCTCGACGGCGAACTCCCGCACGACGAGCCAGTTCGTCTGCCCCGCCGTGGCGCGCGCCCGTACGTACCGCGCCTCGGTGCCCGCCGGGGCCGTCGCCGTCACGACGGGCTTTCCGGAGAACGTCGCGAGCTGTTCCCAGGAAGAGCCGTCCGTCGAGTACTCCAGCACGCCCTGGCGCATGTAGTCGTTCACACTTCCCGGCTTGCCCATGGCGAGCGAGATGCGGCCGATCTCGCGCTCCTTGCGCAGGTCGACCGTCACGTGGTCGCCGGTGGCGGTGGCGCGGTTGCTCCAGAAGAACGTGCTGTCGTCGCCGTCGAGCATCCGCGCGACGGTGTTGCCCTGGTACGTGGGCAGGTTCGTGAGGCCCTTGACGGCTCCGGTGACGCCGAGCACCCGGTCGTGCTCGGCGGCCGCGTCCTCGGTGAACTTGTCCAGGACCCCCTCGCCCACGACGACCGGGATCTTGCGCCCCTCCAGGTCCGTGTACGTGAAGGACTTCGCCGCGGCGACGAGAGCGGGCAGCCGCTGCCGCTGGTCCCACGCCGCCGCGCCCTCTCCGTCGCGGGCCAGCCCGACCAGCCGCAGCGCGGCGCGCGTCGCCACGCCCCACGCCTCGGCGGCGTCGAGCCAGGGGGCGCTGTCGGTGACGAACTCCTGCTCGGCGAGCCGCTCGCGCAGGACGTCCGGCGCCTGCTGGAGCCCCTTCAGCGCACTGTCCAGCGCGGCCGCGTCCGCGGACTCCCCGGCGTCCCAGAACCGGGCGATCTCCCCGGCGAGGTCCGGCGCCTGCTGGGCGTTGATGCGGGAGCTGTAGTTGACGTCGGAGAACGTCCGCAGGGCCTTCTCGGCCCTCGCGTCGCCGTCCGCGTACAGGGAGATCGCCGTCCGCCACGAGGTGCGCGGATCGTAGACCGCGTCGTTCCACATGTAGTCGGCGACCGTCATCAGCGGGAGCTTCGAGGCGTACGCCTGGTTCATGGGGTTGGCGGTGACCCCGGAGCCGAGTTCGGCCGGCATCCCCTTCTGCCGGCCGTTGTACGGACCGAGCAGCAGCCGGTTGGTGACGTAGTCGTTCACCGGGTAGTTGTCCCAGAGCAGGATCGGGTGCGCGAAGACGTCACGCGCGGCCTTCGCCTGCGCCACCGTTATCACCGGCGCGATGACCCCGACACCGGTCCACTCGACCACCACGTCCTCGTCCAGTTGTTCGGCGAGGGCCTTCTTGTACGGCGACGGGGTGACGTTGTAGTACTCCGTCGGCACCATCTGGAGCGGGGCGGCGCCCGGATGGGTGGCGATGAAGTCCCGGTTGACCCGGTTGAGGAGGTACGCCTGGGCCGCGCCGGCGGCTGCGGCGCCCGTGCCCCACTTGTCCTGGTCGGCCTGGCAGTTCCACTTGGTGTAGCTGATGTCGTCGAGCGGTACGGCGTAGGTGCGGATGCCGAGGTCCCAGACCGTCTCGAACTTGTCGGTCAGCGCCTTGATGTCGGCCTCGGAGCTGTAGCAGACGCTCAGCCCCGGCGAGAGCGCGTAGGTGAACTCCACGTGCCGGGCGCGGGCCCGCTCGACCAGTTCCCGCATCTTCGCGAGCTGGGCCGACGGGTACGGCTCGCGCCACCGCTCGCGCAGGTACGGGTCGTCCTTGGGCGAGTACACGTAGATGTTCATCTTGTGCTCGCCGTAGAAGTCGAGCTGGTCGAGGCGGGCCGCGTGGGTCCACGGGATGCCGTAGAAGCCCTCGATGACACCGCGGATCGAGGTGGTGGGCCAGTCGCGGATCTCGGCCCCCGCCACCTTCCCACCGGGCCCCTTGCGCTCGGGCAGCAGTTGGCGCAGCGACTGGGCGGCGTAGTACGTACCGGCCGTGTCCTTGCCGGACAGGGCGATACGGCGCTCACCGACGCCCAGGACGTACCCCTCGGGGGGAAGTTGTCCGGGGCCTTCGATGCCGAGGTCGCTGAGCGCGCCGGCGGTCTGCGGGGTCTCCCCCGGGCCGCCGACGTAGACGGTCAGCCGGCCGGAGACGGGCTTCTCGCCGCGTACGACCTGGTGCGCGCCGGCGTCGAGGAGGGCCTGCTGGGTCACCTTCAGGGCGCCGGCGTCGGCTTTGGCGCCGGCGACGAGTGTCACCGTCGGGGAGACGGTGACACGGTCGTCGCGCGTACGGATGTCCTGCGGGGTCGGGGTGATGACGGGCGCTGGTCTCAGGCCCCTGCCTGCCGGCGCGTCGGCGGCCGAGCCGACGGCCGGGGCACCGAGTACGAGGGCGAGAGCGGAAGCGCAGGCGAGCATGGCGAGCGGGCGCGGGCGGAGCGTCACACGTCCTCCAGGGGTCCCGGCGAGAGCTGTGGGCAGTCGCGCATCACAACGCCACAGAATCCTCCAGGGGCCTGACAGGCTGTCAATGGCGCGCACGTCTGATCAAGACGTTTCCGCACCACGGGCACCTCCAGTCAACTTTCGGCCGGATAGCCGTACCCGTGGGAGCACTCCCGTCCGCCATTCGGCGGCGGGAGACATACAACGCGGATGTCTGGGCAGTCGGAAGGAACGGAGCGATCAGGAGAGAGGCGGGAACATGACGACAACGCCGGTGCGTGATTCGGAGGTTCCGCGGACGCGGGTCGCGACGGGCTCTCGTACCGGGGCTGCCCCCGGCACGAGCGAGCTGCCGTGGATCGAGGACGCGGGAAAGGTGGCCCCGAAGGACGCCCGCAGTCTGTCGAAGGTCTTCTTCGACCAGATCCAGGTTCTGGAGGAGGGCACTGCGGAGCACCAGTACGCCCGTAACACCCTGATCGAGATGAACCTCTCCCTGGTGCGGTTCGCGGCGGGGCGCTTCCGCAACCGCGGCAGCGGTGACATGGAGGACATCGTCCAGGTCGGCACGATCGGTCTGATCAAGGCCATCGACCGGTTCGACCTGTCCCGTGAGGTGGAGTTCGCGACGTTCGCCGTCCCCTACATCGTCGGGGAGATCAAGCGGTTCTTCCGCGACACGACCTGGGCCGTCCATGTTCCCCGCCGACTCCAGGAGCTGCGGGTCGAGCTGGCCAAGGCCAAGGAGGAACTCGGCACCGCGCTGGACCGGGATCCGACGGTCAAGGAACTCGCCGACCACCTGAAGCTCAGCGAGGACGAGATCGTGGAAGGCCTCGTGGCCTCCAACGGTTACACCGCAGGCTCCCTCGACATGCCGAGCGACCCCGGCGAGGACGGCCGCGCCGCCGCCTCGCGCACCTTCGCCGACGTGCTGGGCGAGTCCGACCCCGCCATGGAGACGGTCGAGGACCTGCACACGCTGGCGCCGCTGCTCGGCGAGCTCGACGACCGCGAGCGGCACATCATCGAGATGCGCTTCGGCCAGGAGATGACGCAGTCCGAGATCGGCGCCGAGCTGGGCATCTCGCAGATGCACGTCTCGCGCCTCCTGTCGCGCACCCTCGGCAAGCTCCGCACCGGGATGCTCTGCGAGACCTGAGCGGGCTCGCCGGCGCGGCCGGGCCGGGGCCCCGCGCCCGGTGGCCGCGTCCCCGGCCACCGAGCTCCGCGGCCTCAGCGGCTCCTCAGCGGCTGAAGACCTCGAAGGTGACAGCCGGCTTCCCGCCGAAACGCTCCGCCGACCGCTGCGCGTTCTGGCCGAGGAAGGTGCGGCAGTACGTCTCGGGGTCCTCGTCCGTCAAGGCCTCGATGTAGGCGCGGTGTTCGAGCAGCGACTGTACGGACCGCTCCATGCCCGGCGTCGCGTCCACCGCGTGCGTGGGCGTCGAGGACCCCGCCACGGCGACCCAGCGCACGCCGTCCCAGGGGGCGAGCCCCCGCGCCGCCAGCTCGGGGAAGATCCAGCGGTTCCCGGCGTCGCCCGCCGCGTCCAGGGTGGCCCGGCCGACCGCCCGGTGGTCGGGCGTGTTCCACGCCATGCCGCCCCAGGTGTCGCGGTGGTTGAGGGTGATGACCAGTTCGGGACGGTGCTTGCGGATGGCGGCCGCGATGTCCCGGCGCAGTGCGGTCCCGTACTCGATCACGCCGTCCCGGTGGTCGAGGAACTCGACCGTCGTGACCCCCACGACCGCCGCACTGGCCCGCTGCTCCCGCTCGCGCAGCGGGCCGCACGTGTCGGGCTCCAGGCCGTCGATCCCGGCCTCGCCGCGTGTGGCGAGCAGGTACGCCACTTCGCGGCCGCCGTCGGTCCATCCGGCGACGGCTCCGGCGCACCCGTACTCGAGATCGTCCGGGTGGGCCACCACGGCAAGGGCGCGCTGCCAGTCGGTGGGCATCGGCTGCAGTTGCTGGGGCTGTTGCGTCGGCTCGCTCGTCATGCGCGCAGAATAAGCGGCGAACCAATCGTTCCGGTTCCGCGCCCGAGGGACGGACGTGGCCGCCGCCGGGTGACGAGGGAGACGGCGGACACGGTGGCGATGCGCAGGCCGGCCGTCGCGGCAGGGAGCGCGAGGGGCAGTTCGACGGCGGGCAGCGGCCCGACCGTCCCGTCCCCACGCCCCGCGCCGCCTGGCGGGTCTCCTCGGCACCGCGTGCAGTCCGGCGAGCAGGTCGCGTACGAGCAGCATGAGTGAGGAGAGGACGAGCCCCGCGACGACCGGCCGGGCGGAGAGCCCGTACACCGGCAGCAGGAGCAAGACCATCGCCGCGCGCGGGTGGACTGTTCGGGGCGTCGCCTCCGCACCGCGCATGCCGCCTCACACGTGCCGTCTCCCGCAGGAGCCTGATCCGGCCTCGACACGCGGGACGAGATCGTCAGGTACTGGCAGGGCCAGACCACCTTCGTCAACGGCCTCACCCAGGAGACCTGCCGCGACTTCACCCACACCGGTTACGGCCTCTCCGCGATCGGCCACATCGCCGAGACGAGCCGCATCCAGGGCCAGGACCTCTCCCCCGAGGTGGCGGAGCGCCTGCGCCACGCCCTCGGCCTCCAGGCGAAGTACGAACTCGGCGAGGCGCCTCCGTCCTGGCTGTGCGGCGGCACGCTGCACCGGGGCCTCGGCCCCGTCACCGAGGTCGGCCTCAACGCCCTGAGCGACCGCATGGGTTACCCGATGAGCAACACACGGACGCTCACCGAGCGCGGCCGGCCGGCCGGTTCGAACGACCTGTTCGTCGCCTGGGAGACCCTCACCCACGCCGCCAACCCGAGCTGACCGCAGCGCGATGTGGCGCGTACGCCGTCTGGACCTCTGCCGCTCCCGGGTCCAGTGTGGTGCCTCGTCACCGGGGTCACCAGGGCCACCGGGGTCACTCGGCGGGAGGGGTGCGCGTGAGGTGCCGACGATTGGCGGTGTTCGCCGTGCTGGCGCTGGCCTGGGCGACCGGATGCTCGGACCCCTCGGACGCCACCACCGCCGCCGCTCCCCCGCCGAGCGTCCCAGGCCCGCGGGGCGACGCCCGGCCGGGGACGCAACCGCCCGCCCCGGCCCCGGGCACCTCGCCGAAGGAGCAGCCGCCCCGCGAGCGGGCGGGCGTGCTGTACCTCGGGGACTCGCTGGCCATGGAGAGCCGGCGGGTCCTGGCCGACCGGGTCTTCGCCGGCGGGCGGGCGACCGTGCACAGCAGGCCGTACTCCGGTACGACGCTGTGCGACTACCTGGAGGGGACGGCGCGCGACTCCCTCGTACCACCGGGGCACAAGGCTGCCGCCCTGGTCAGGTCGGAGCGGCCGCAGGTCGTCGTCCTCCAGTTCTGGGGCAACTCCTGGGCGTACACGCCCTGCATGGACGGGATCCCGCAGGGCGGCGGCGCGCGCTACTACACGCGGTACGCCGCCGACGCGAAGAAACTCACGGCGCAGATCGCGGCGGCGGCGCGCGGCGCCGGGATCCCCCGGCCGACGATCGTCTGGGTGCTGCAGGCTCCCGACGCCTTCTCGCCGGACCGGTCCCGCCGGGTCAACACCATCTACCGCGAGCAGGCGGACGCCGGGCAGGACGCCGTGGCCGACGCCGGCCGGGAGGTGAGCCCGGCGGGCGGCCGCTACACCTGGGCGCAGCGGCTGCCGTGCACCGACGCCGAGCGGGCCCGCCCCGGCGACTGCCGCGACGGGCTCGCCCCGCTGCACCGGGACGACGACCACCTGCACTTCTGCCTCGCGCCGACGACGAAGACGCCGCGCCCGTGCCCGGTGCGCTCACCGGGCATCGTGCGCTACAGCGGGGCGATCGCCGAGGCGGTCGACGCCGTGCTGCGCCGGCCGTCTCCCCCGTCGGGCGGGGCCGGCTCCGGCGGGTGACCGGTCGCCGGGCGTCCCGGTGCGCGCCCGGCCGCTGTTACGGCGCCATCTCGTACGCCCCGGCCAGCGCCTCCACGCGCTCCCAGACCCGGGCCGCGCGGGCCTCGTCGACGACCGGGCGCCGGACCGCGTCGAGCGCCCAGCGCTGCTGCTGCTCGGTGGCGGAGTCCTTGCCGTGCAGCTCGACGGCGTGTCCGGAGAAGTCGCGTACGAGGACGGAGAACAGCTCGTCGAGGACGGACTCGTCCAGATCCGTCAGGCGGGCCTGCTCCAGGATCAGCTGCCCGTGCACCACCAGGGCGAACAGCTGGCCCACGGAGAGGAGGAAGTCGAGGTCGCGGCTCTGCTCCTCGTCGGGGGCGACGGTGGCCACGAAGTCGCACAGCGCGTCGGCCTGTTCGCGGAAGCGGGCGACGTTCGCCACGGCGGCGTAGGCGTCGTAGGCGGGGCGCCAGTCGTGGAACCGTACGCTGCCCAGGCCGCGTGCCGGGCCCTGGCGGAACAGGAAGTCGTCGTCCGCCGCGTCGAGGCGCGTCGGCACGGGCGCGTACTCGGCCGGGTCCAGCAGGTGGTTGCGCATGAACTTGAGGATCAGCGCCAGGTTGACGTGGACCGTCCCCTCCAGCTTGGGCAGCCCGCGGATCTCGACGGCCGCCTGGGCGAAGTAGGTGTCCTTCTCGAACCCCTTGGCGGCGATGACGTCCCACATCAGGTCGATGACCTTCTCGCCCTCCGTGGTCACCTTCATCTTCGTCATCGGGTTGAAGAGGAGGTAGCGGCGGTCGTCGGGCCCGGCGGAGCGGAAGTAGTCGACGGCGCGGTCGCTGAACAGCTTCATGCCGACGAGCCGGACGTACGCGTCGGCCAGCTCACGGCGCACGTGCGGGAAGGCGGTGACGGGGCGGCCGTAGAGGATGCGGTTGCTCGCGTGGGTGACGGCCTCGTACATCGCGTGCTCGCAGATGCCGATGGAGGCGGTGCACAGGTTGAACTTGCCGACGTTGACGGTGTTGAGGGCCGCGTCGAAGGCGGCGCGTCCGGTGTGCAGGACGTCTTCGGGGGCGACCGGGTAGCCGTCGAGGCGGAACTCGCTGACGTACTTCGAGGAGTCGACGACGTTCTTCACCAGGTGGTACGCCGGGTGGCGGCTGTCGGCGGCGAAGAAGACGTACCCGTCCGGGCCCTCGACGTCGGTGCGGCGGCCGAAGACGGAGACGAGCCCCGCGGCGTTGCCGTTGCCGATGTAGTACTTCGAGCCGCTGGCGCGGAACCCTCCGGCACCGTCAGTGTCCGGCTCCAGCAGCATGTCGGTGGAGTAGATGTCCGCGCCGTGCGACTTCTCGGACAGTCCGAAGGCGAACACCTCGCCCTGGCCGAGGAGCTCGGCCGCGCGGGCGCGGGCGGCCGCGTTGTCGCTCTGCCAGACCGGGCCGAGACCGAGGACCGTGACCTGCCACGCGTACCAGTAGTCGAGCCCGTAGAAGCCGAATATCTCGTTGAGGGCGGCGATCCGGGCGGTGTCCCAGCGCTTGTCCCGCTGGCCCTCGGCGGCGGCGGAGGGGGTGAGGAAGGTGGCGAAGAGACCTTCCTTGGCGGAGAACGCGAGGAAGTCCGCCAGCCAGGCGCGGGAGCGGTAGTCCTCGATCAGCCTGCGCTTGCCGCGGTCCTCGAACCAGTCGACGGTGGCGCGCAGCAGCCTGCGGGTCTCCGGGTCGAAGTGCGCCGGGTCGTAGGTGCGCGGGTTGAACAGCAGCGGGTCGGCCATGGGTGTTCGCCTTTCCGGCTTGAGGGGTGGGGTGGGTGCGGGACTGCTCGCCGGCGCCGCTCAGCGGTCGGCGGCGAGCCGGTGGAGGGTGGCGAGCACGTCGTCGAGCCAGGCGAGCATCATCCGCTCGTACGCGATACCGCCGCGCAGGACGACGTGCTGGAGCTCGCGGCCCGGGTCCGGTGGCCCGGGCGACTCGGGGCCGGTGAAATCACGCCGCTCCCCTGCCAGGTAGTGCGCGAGCCGGTCGGTGTGGGCCTGGTGGTGCCGCTCGACCTCGCTGATCAGCGCGGCCGGCTCGTCGAAGGCCGCGCCGCGGATCTTCACGGCGAGGTCGTGCCGGACGCTCTCGGGTTCGATCGGCTCGTTCAGCCACCCGCGGAGCGCGGCCCGGCCGGCGGCGGCGACGGAGTACTCCTTCTTGTCCGGCCGTGCCTGCTGCGGCACTTCGCGGACGTCGACCCAGCCGTCGCTCTCCATCCGCTTGAGGACGCGGTAGATCTGCTGGTGGGTGGCGTTCCAGAAGTACCCGATGGACCGCTCGAACCGCCGGGCCAGCTCGTAGCCGGAGCCCGGCTTCTCCAGCAGGGAGACGAGAATCGCGTGTTCGAGCGCCATGCCCCGATCCTTCTATGCAACTCGTTGCATAGACAAGCGGCACGGCCCGGGTGAGACACGGCTCACCCGCCGCGCGAGCGCCTCGGCGTACCCCCGCGTCCGCGCACTGCCTGGTTGCCGGAGCGACGCGGGGGTACAAATGAGACTGTGGTCGATCGTTTCACCTCGTGCCGGGCGGGTCGGTGCGGTCACTGACCAGGAAGCGCCCGCGAAGCGTCGCCGGGCAGGTCTTCGTCCTCCAGGTGGCGGTCGTGCTGCTGCTCGCCGCCGGTGCCGTGCTGGCCCTCGTGCTCCAGTCGCGCCACGACGGCGAACGTGAGGCCCGCAACCGGTCGGTCGCGGTCGCCGAGACGTTCGGCCGCTCGCTCGGACTCCAGGAGGCGCTGAAGGCCCCGGACCCGTCCGAGATCCTTCAGCCGCTCACGGAGGAGACGCGTAAACGGGCGGGCGTCGACTTCATCGTGGTGATGGACACCCGCGGAATCCGCTACACGCACCCCCAGCCCGACCGGATCGGCGAACGGTTCGTCGGCACGATCGAACCGTCCCTGGCCGGCCGGGTGCACACCGAGAGCGTGGAAGGGCCGCTCGGCCAGGAGATCCAGGCCGTCGTCCCGGTGACCTCCGCCGACGGCGAGGTCGTCGCGCTGGTCTCGGCAGGTCTCACCGTGCAGAACGTCAGCGGCGTGGTCGAGCGGCAGCTCCCGGTCATCCTCGGCGTCAGCGCGGCCGCCCTGGCCGTGGCCACCGCCGGCACGGCACTGGTCGCCAGGCGGCTGCGGCGGCAGACCCACGGGCTCGGCACCCTCGAAATGACCCGTATGTACGAACACCACGACGCGGTCCTGCACGCGGTCCGGGAGGGCGTCCTGATCACCGACGGCGACGGCCGCCTGCTGCTCGCCAACGACGAGGCGAAACGGCTGCTCGGCCTTCCGCCCGACGCGGAGGGACGGCACGTCGGGCAGCTCCCCCACCTCGACCAGCAGATGGCCGGCCTCCTGCTGTCGGGCCGGGAGGCCACGGACGAGGTCCTCTCGGCCGGGGACCGGCTGCTGGTGGTGAACCAGCGCCCGACCAAGCCCCACGGCCAGCCGGAGGGGTCCGCGGTCACCATCCGCGACTCCACCGAGATGCGCGTCCTCACGGGCCGGGCCGACGCGGCGCGCCGTCGCCTGCAACTGCTGTACGACGCGGGGATCGGCATCGGCACCACGCTCGACGTGCGGCGGACGGCCGAGGAGCTCGCGGACGTCGCCGTACCCCGGTTCGCGGACTTCGTGACCGTCGATCTGGCGGACCAGGTGCTGCACGGCGACGAGCCGACGGGCACGGGCGCGGACCTGCGGCGTACGGCGGTCGGCGGCATCCGCGACGACCAGCCCCTCTATCCGCGCGGCAAGCTGATCGACTTCCTCCCGTCCACTCCGCAGGCCCGCGGGCTCGGCAGCGGCCAGGCCGAGCTGGTGCCGGACCTGTCCGACGCACCGGGGTGGTACGCCCAGGACCCGCCGGTGGCGCAGAGCATCATCGACTACGGGATCCACTCCCTGATCACGGCGCCCCTCAAGGCGCGGGGCGTCGTCCTCGGACTGGTCAACTTCTGGCGCATGGAGAAGCAGGAACCCTTCGACGACGACGATCTGTCCCTGGCCGAGGAGCTGGTCGCGCGGGCCGCCGTGAGCATCGACAACGCCCGCCGCTACACCCGCGAGCACACCGTCGCCGTAGCGCTCCAGCGCAGCCTGCTGCCGCGCGGCCTGCCCGAGCACAGCGCCGTCGAGGTGGCGCACTACTACCTGCCCGCGCAGTCCGGGGTAGGCGGCGACTGGTTCGACGTGATCCCGCTGTCGGGCAGCCGCGTCGCTCTCGTCGTCGGCGACGTGGTCGGCCACGGACTGCACGCCGCGGCCACCATGGGGCGGCTGCGCACGGCGGTCCACAACTTCTCGTCCCTCGACCTGCCGCCCGACGAACTGCTGTCCCGGCTCGACGACCTCGTGCAGCGCATCGACCACAACGGCGAGGACGGCGCGGACGCCGACGACGACGGCATGCTGGGCGCCACCTGTCTGTACGCCGTGTACGACCCGGTGTCCCGGCGGTGCGTCATGGCACGGGCGGGTCACCCACCGCCGCTGGTGGTCCGTCCCGACGGGCCGGTGGAGATCGTCCAGCTGCCGACCGGGCCGCCGCTGGGGCTGGGCGGGATGCCGTTCGAGACCGCCGAGCTGGTTCTGACCGAGGGCAGCCAGCTCGTGCTCTACACCGACGGTCTGATCGAGGACCGCACCCGTGACATCGACGAGGGCCTGGAGCTGCTGCGCTCGGCCCTGAGCGACCATCCGGACCGGCACCCGGAGGAGAGCTGCCGGGCGATCCTCGACGTCCTGCTGCCGGCCCGTGCGCGGGACGACGTGGCTCTGCTCGTCGCCCGTACCCGGACACTCGGCCCGGACCGCGTCGCCGAATGGGACGTGCCGTTCGAACCGAGCGCGGTCGCCGCGATGCGGGCCGTCGCCGCGAAGAAGCTGGACGAATGGGATCTGTCGGCTCTCGCGTTCGGTACGGAGCTGATCCTCAGCGAGCTGATCACCAACGCCATCCGCTACGGCTCCGCCCCGGTGCGGATGCGGCTGCTGCGTGACCGCACCCTGACCTGCGAGGTGTCCGACGCGAGCAGCACCTCACCGCATCTGCGCTACGCCGCCACCACGGACGAGGGAGGGCGGGGACTGTTCCTGGTGGCGCAGCTCAGCCAGCGGTGGGGCACCCGGTACACGTCGGGGGGCAAGGTCATCTGGGCCGAGCAGGCGCTGCCGGGCGACTCGGGAGAGCCGGAGCAGGAACTCCTCGGGTTCTTCGACATCGACGAGATCGACATCGACACCGTCTGAGGCTCAGGTCCCCCGGGTGCGCGCCAGGAGCACCGCCACGTCGTCCAGCGCCGGGCGGGGAAGCAACTGTTCGAGGACGCTGTCGCACAGCTCCTCCAGCGGCCGGTCCCGGCGCGCGAGTGCCTGCGCGAGCTTGCCCATGCCCTCGTCGAGGTCCCGGTCACGCGCCTCGATGAGACCGTCGGTGTACAGCACCAGCAGGCTGCCCGGCGGCAGCGCCACCCGCTGGGTCCGAAAGTCCCGTCCGCCGGTCCCCAGCGGCACGCCCGGCGAGCCGCCGAGGAACGCGAGGTCCCCGCCGGTCCGCGCCACCGCCGGCGGAGGGTGGCCCGCCCTGGCGATCACGCACTCCCCGGCCACCGGGTCGTGGACGGCGTACACGCAGGTCGCCATCTCGTCCTCCCCCACGTCGGCCACGACGGCGTCGAGGGAGCGGAGCATCTCGGCGGGGGCGATGCCGTGCCGGGCGAGGGTGCGCACGGCCGTGCGCAGCTGCCCCATGACGGCCGCCGCGTGGATCCCGTGGCCCATCACGTCCCCGATCACCAGGCCGGTCCTCCCGTCCGGCAGCGCGATGACGTCGAACCAGTCGCCGCCGACGGCGTGGTCGCTGGCGGGCAGGTAGCGCCCGGTGAGTTCGAGGCCGGTCACGTCGGGCAGCGCGCTGTTCGTCAGGCTCCGCCGCAGTGTGAGGGCCGCCGCCCGCTGGCTGGTGTACATGCGCGCGTTGTCGATGTTCAGCGCGGCGCGCCCGACCAGCTCGTCGAGGAGGACACAGTCCTGCTCGTCGAACGGGTCGCGGCTGCGGACGCGCGTGACGACGACCGCGCCGCGCACCCTGCCGCGGGCGACGAGGGGAATCAGCCGCGCGGAGCCGAGGGTCATGAGGTACGCGCGCAGGCTGTCGGCCCGGGGGTCGGTGATCAGCGCCGGGACGTCGGACTGGTACAGGTTCATCGGCCGCCCGTCGGCGATGACGCGCTCGTACAGCGAGCCGAGCGGAATCCGGGAGGTCGTGCCGGGCACCAGGGTCGCCGTGGGTGCGGACGGGTCGGGGAAGGCCGCCGCCATCCGCCGCACCATGCCGCGGGTCGACGCGGCGGCCTCGTCCGGTTCGAGGACCTCTTCCAGCAGTTGTACGTCGGCCGAGTCGGCGAACCGGGGCACGAGCAGCTGCACGATCTCCTCGGCGGTCTGCCGCAGGTCCAGCGTGGTGCCGACCCGGGTGCCGGCCTCGGCGAGCAGGGCGAAGCGGTGCCGGGCCCGTTCGGCCTCGATCTGCGCCTGCTGGCCCTCGGTGATGTCGATCAGGGAGGCGATCAGCCCCAGCCGGCGGCCGGCGTTGTCGAGCAGCGGGGCGTACGAACAGGACCAGGTCCGTTCGCGGTCGGGGTCGGCGGGGGTACGGCCGGTCCTGCGGGCGTCGACGACGGGGGTGCCCCGGTCCAGGACCTGCCGCATCATCGACTCCAGCGCCGTGGCGTTGACGCCGGGCACGACCTCGGTGAGCCGCTTGCCCAGGTGCTCGTCGGCACGGACGCCGTTCATCCGGGCGAGGGCGTCGTTGACCCGCAGGAACCGCAGGTCCGGGCCGAGCGTGGCCAGGCCGATGGGCGACTGGGTGAAGAGGCTCTCCAGGGCCGCCAGGGAGTCCCGCATGTGCAGGACCTCGGAGGTCTCGACGGCGATCAGCAGGGTGCCGGGCCGTCCCCGGGGGTCGGCTGCGGGGACGATCCACATCTCCATCGTCACGTCGTGACCGTCGCGATGGCGCACCGGCAGGGTCCCGACGACGGTCTCACCCGCCTGCACGCGCCGCGTCAGCCGATCGGCCAGTGCCCGGTTGGCGTCGGGCACCAGCAGGGCCGCGGCGGACCGGCCCAGGACGTCCTCGGGCTGGTGGCCGAGCAGGTCCCGCGCGGCGAGCGACCACTCGACGATCCGCCCGTCCATGTCCTCGCGCCACAGGGCGATCGGCAGCAGCTCACGGAGCACGCCCGCGTACCCGACAACCCCCGGGGGCTGTCCCGGTGTGTCGCCCGACGACTGGTTTGTGTCCAACGCATCGACCTAACCCCGGGAGGGCGCATTTCTCCTGAAACACCTTATCCGAGGCATCGGCGCGGGGCCCTTCGCCGCCCTGCGGTCGCCGGTTTTCGACCCGCGGCCCCGGCACCCGGTTATCGTCGGTCGCCTGGTTCCCGGCTGCCGCACAGCAAGGAGTACGACGCGTGTCCTCTCTCTTTCCGGCCCTGGCCGCAGGCTCGAACCGGCAGGCGCTGCGTTTCGGCGACCGGTCGCTGACCCACGCCGAGCTGGCGGCGGCCGCCGGCGTGACGGCCGGCCGGCTCCGGGGGGCGGAGCGGGTCGCGGTCTGGGCCACGGCGACGCTGGAGACCGCCGTCGGCGTGGTCGGCGCGCTCCTCGCCGGTGTGCCGGCCGTCCCTCTCAACCCGAGGACCGGTGCGCGCGAGCTGGAGCACATCGTCGCGGACAGCGCGCCGTCCCGGGTGCTGGCCGCCCCGGGGGACCGGCTCCCGCCGGTCCTCGACGCGCTGGAGCGCGTCGACGTCGACGTACGCGCGACGGGCGTCGCGCCGCTTCCCCCGGAGCCGCCCGCCGGGGCCCCCGCACTCGTCGTCTACACCTCCGGCACCACCGGGCCCCCGAAGGGCGCCGTCCTGCCCCGCCGGGCGATCACCGCCACCCTCGACGCGCTCGCCGACGCCTGGGAGTGGACCGGGGACGACGTACTGGTCCACGCCCTGCCCCTGTTCCACGTGCACGGCCTGATCCTGGGCATCCTCGGGCCGCTGCGGCGCGGCGGCGCCGTTCACCACCTCGGCCGGTTCGCGACGGACGCCCTGGCCCGTGAACTGGCCGCCCACGGCACCATGTTCTTCGGCGTCCCGACGATGTACCACCGCATCGCCGAAGCGCTGCCGGGCGACCCGGCGCTCGCCGAGGCACTGTCCGGCGCGCGCCTGCTGGTCTCCGGGTCGGCCGCGCTGCCCGTGCACGACCACGAGCGGATCGCCGCCGCGACCGGACGGCGCGTCGTCGAGCGGTACGGCATGACGGAGACCCTGATGAACACGAGCGTCCGCGTCGACGGCGAGCCCAGGCCCGGCACGGTCGGCGTGCCGCTCGACGGAGTGGAGTTGCGGCTCGTCGAGGAGTCGGGCGAGGAGATCACGGCGTACGACGGCGAGAGCGTCGGCGAGATCCAGGTGCGGGGGCCGAACCTGTTCACCGCGTACCTGAACCGGCCGGACGCGACCGCCGCGGCCTTCGACGGCGACTGGTTCCGGACCGGCGACATGGCGACACGGGACCCGGACGGTTATGTGCGCATCGTCGGCCGCAAGGCCACCGACCTCATCAAGAGCGGCGGCTACAAGATCGGCGCCGGGGAGATCGAGAACGCCCTCCTCGACCATCCGGGCGTGCGGGAGGCGGCGGTCACCGGGGAGCCGGACCCGGATCTCGGGGAGCGGATCGTCGCCTGGATCGTCCCTTCGGACATGCGGAACCCGCCGACCGCCGACGCGTTGGCCGGGCACGTGGCGAGCCAGCTGGCCCCGCACAAGCGGCCCCGCGAGGTCCGCCTGCTGGACACGCTGCCGCGCAACGACATGGGGAAGATCGTGAAGCGGGCGCTGCGGCATGGCTGACACCTGGACGGCCCGCGAGGCGATCGCCGCGGTCGTGGACGGGGCCGGCTTCGCCGAACTGGCCGACGCCCCGGGCCCGGAGCGGTCCACGGGCGTCGACGGCCCGATCGGGTGGCCGGGGTACGGACAGTCCCTGGCCCGCGCCGGGGAACGCACCGGCGAGCGGGAGTCGGTCGTCTGCGGAACCGGCTCGATCGGCGGCACGGAAGCGGTCGTCGTGTCCTTCGAGTTCGGGTTCCTCGGCGGTTCGCTCGGCGCACGCACGGGCGAGCGCCTGGAGGCCGCGTACACCGCGGCCCGCGAGCGGCGTCTTCCGCTGGTCTCCCTGATCGCCACCGGTGGCAGCCGGATGCAGGAGGGTATGCGGGCCCTGGCCCAACTCCAGCGCGTGGCGCGCCAGTCCGCGCTGCTGCGCGCGTCCGGGGCGCCGCAGGTCGCCGTCCTGCGCGATCCCACCACCGGAGGCGGATGGGCGACGCTCGGCGCCGGCGCGGACGTGATCCTGGCCCTGCCCGGCGCGCAGGTCGGCTTCGCCGGGTCGCGGGTCCGGCCGCCGGGCGCCGACCCGGCGGCGTACACCGCCGAGGGGCAGCTCGCCTCCGGGCAGATCGACGCGGTCGTACGCCGTGAGGACCTGCGGGACGCCCTGGCGCGGTGGCTGCGCCACCTGGGCGCGCCCCCCTGGGAGGGGCCGCCCGAGCCTCCCGGCCCGCTCCGCGCGCACCCGAAGGGGGAGCCGCCCGCCCGCACCGGCTGGGAGGCGGTCGCCCGGGCCCGCTCCGCGCGACGGCCGCGCGCCGACGCGTACCTCGCCGCGTACTTCGACCGGGTGCAGGAGATCAGCGGGGACCGGTGCGGGGGCACCGACCCGGGCATGCGCTGCGGATTCGGGCTGCGGCAGGGCCGGGCCGTCGCGTACGCCGCCCAGTGCGGCACCGCGACGCTCCCCGCCGGCTTCCGCACCGCCGCCCGCCTGGTCCGCCTCGCCGACCGGCTGGGCATTCCGGTGCTCACCCTCGTCGACACCCCGGGCGCGGCGAACGACGCCGAGGCGGAACGGGCGGGCGCGGGCGCCGCCATCGCGGAGCTGTTCGGGGCGATGGCCACCGCGCGCGTACCGCTCACCACCCTCCTCATCGGCGAGGGCGGGTCGGGCGGCGCTCTCGCGCTGGCCGCGCCCGGCAACCTCTGGGCCGCTCCCGACAGCTACTTCTCGGTCATCGCCCCGGAGGCGGCCGCCGCCATCCTCAAGCGCACCCCCGAGCAGGTGCCGGAGACCGCCGACCTGCTGCGGCTGCGCCCCCACGATCTGGTGGACCTGGGCATCGCCCGCGGGGTGGTGGGCTGAGCGGGTGCGGTGCCCTCACCGCGCGGTCTCCTCTTCGGCGGCCCGCCCCCTGTCCGGCCCGCCGGCGGCGGCGAGGGCGATGTTGCGGGCCATGCCTCCGAAGACGACGGCGTGGAACGGCGAGACGCTCCACCAGTACGCGTGCCCGAGCAGGCCGTGGGGATGGAACAGGGCCCGCTGCCGGTAGCGGGTGCGTCCGGCCTCGTCCTGCTCGGCGTACATCTCCAGCCAGGCCAGGCCCGGCAGCCGCATCTCCGCCCGCAGCCGGAGCAGCCGGCCGCGGTCGATCTCCTCCACCCGCCAGAAGTCGAGCGAGTCGCCCACCCGCAGCCGGTGGGCGTCGCGGCGGCCGCGCCTGAGCCCCACACCGCCGACCAGGCGGTCCGCCCAGCCGCGCACGGCCCACGCGAGGGGGAACGAATACCAGCCGTTCTCGCCGCCGACCCCCTCGATCACCGTCCACAGGGCCTGCGGGGTGGCGTCGACGGTCCGCTCCCGCCGGTCGGTATAGAGGCTGCCGCCGGCCCAGTCCGGGTCGGTGGGCAGCGGGTCGCTGGGCGCGCCGGGCACCGACGCGGAGGACCAGCGGGTGGTGACCCGGGTCTCGCGCACCCGCTGGAGCGCCAGGACGAGTGCCTTGTCGACACCGATCGGGGAGCCGGGCGGGTCGGGGACGTACGCGGCGATGTCGTGCTCGTCGCAGACGACCTCGTGGCGCAGCGACTCGGCCAGCGGGCGGGCGATCTGCCGGGGCACCGGAGTGACCAGACCGACCCAGTGGCTGGACAGTCCGGGCGTCAGGACGGGCACCGGGACGATGAGCCGCCGGGGCAGCCCGGCGGCGGCGGCGTACCTGCGCATCATGTCGCGGTACGTGACGACGTCCGCGCCGCCGATGTCGAACGCGCGGTTCACCTCGTCGGGCATGAGCGCGCTGCCGACGAGGTAGCGCAGGACGTCCCGGACGGCGATGGGCTGGATGCGGGTGCGCACCCAGCTGGGTGTGACCATGACCGGCAGGCGTTCCGTGAGGTACCGGAGCATCTCGAAGGAGGCGGAACCGGAGCCGATGATGACCGCCGCGCGCAGTACGGTCGTCGGGACGCCCGAGCGCAGCAGGATCGCGCCCACTTCGGCGCGCGAGCGCAGATGGGGCGACAGCTCAGGTGCCGGCACGTTGCGGGGGGTCAGCCCGCCGAGGTAGACGACGCGGCGGACGCCGGCGGCGCGGGCCTGCTCCCCGAAGATCTCGGCGGCGCGGCGGTCGGTCCGCTCGAAGCCGGCGCCGGTGCCGAGGGCGTGCACCAGGTAGTACGCGACGTCGATGTCCCGCATCGATGCGCGGACCGACTCCTCGTCGGCGACGTCGCCGCGCACCACCTCGACGCGGTCGGCCCAGGGGTGGTCGCGCAGTTTCTGCGGCGTACGGGCCAGACAGCGCACCTGGTGCCCGGCGTCCAGCAGTTCGGGGACGAGCCGGCCACCGATGTATCCGGTGGCGCCGGTGACCAGGCACCGCAGGTGCGGCGATCCGTCTCTGTGCGTCATGGGTGCGCCTCCGTCGTGACCGGCGGCCGCTGCCCGGCGCCGCCGGTTCGCCGCCGTTCCCGCCGCTCTCCCCCACTCAACCTCTTCCCCGCGGGGACGGCACACCGACGCGGCCGGCGGGTCTTTGGGGCCGATCGGGTGGCGGGGCGAAGAACGGGCGGCGCCGTCCGGCCCGCGCCGCGTCCGGCGGGACCGGCCTCGGTTTCGGCCTCGGCTCAAGAGCCGCCTGTCACCGGCGAGTCGCCCTTGTCCCCGACGGAGTCGTGGGTCGCGGACGGCGGTATCGGCCGGTCGGCGCGCAGGGCCTGCCACACCGCGTGGGAGGCCTTTTCGAGCGGCACCACCCGGGACGGGTTCCGCGGATCGTAGGCGACCGGCATCGTGACCATGTTCATGTGGTCGGGGCTGATGCCCTTGAGCTCCCGGGCCAGGCCGAGCAGCTTGTCCGCGGACGCCAGTTCCGAGTCGGCGCTGACCGCCTTCGTCGCGGTGTCGGCCAGGTGGTACAGCTTCGACGGATCGCTGAACAGACCGAGGCTGTTGACCCGCTGGGTCAGCGCCTTGACGAACGCCTGCTGCAGCTGGATGCGGCCGAGGTCGCTGCCGTCGCCCACCCCGTGCCGGGTCCGCACCAGCCCGAGGGCCTGTTCGCCCCTCAGCGTGTGCTTGCCGGGCCGCAGATCGAGGTGGCTGTGGGAGTCGGTGACGGCCTGCCGGGTGGTGATGTCGACACCGCCGAGCTCGTCGATCAGCCTCTTGAAGCCGCCGAAGTCCACTTCGAGGTAGTGGTCCATGCGGACGCCCGACATCTTCTCCACGGTCTTCACCGTGCAGCCGGGACCACCCAGCTGGAACGACGCGTTGAACATCGCCTGCCGCGCGCCGGGCACAGTGCCGCCGTCCGGCTTCGGGCAGTCGGGGCGGCTCACCACGGTGTCGCGCGGGATGCTGACCACACTGGCCTTGTGGTGGGACTTGTCCACGTGGAGAACCATCGCGGCGTCGGACCGGGCGCCGCCGGCGTCCCGGCCGTACGCGCCGTGCGTCCCCGCCCGGGAGTCGGAACCGAGCAGAAGGATGTTCATCGCGCCGTCGTGCGAGGCGCCGGGGCGGTCGTGGCCGAGGGCGGCGTCGATGTCGACGCCGTCCACGTTGCCGCTGAGGTGCGACCAGAGGAGGCCGGCCCCCGTCCCGCCCACCGCCAGCACGCCCGCGGCGGACCAGGCGGCGACGCGCCGCGCCCTGCCGGGGCGGCGCGCTCGCGGTCCTTCACCGTTCTTCACGGGTCCTGGGGGCTCGGGCGTCTCGTTCCCGCTGTCGTGCGGCATGTGCTGCTACGCCCCTTCCGTACGTGGTCGTGCCGTGCGTGTCGCCGGCGACGCTCAGTACGCGGAGTCGACGTTGTCGATCGAGCCGTACCTGTCGGCGGCGTAGTTGGCTGCCGCGGTGATGTTGGCGACCGGGTCGGTCAGCTCCTTCGGCGTGCCCTCGACGTGGTAGGCGTCGAAGGTGGGCTGGATCACCTGGAGGAGACCCTTGGAAGGGGTGCCGTTCTGCGCGTTGATGTCCCAGTCGTTGGCCGCTTCGGGGTCGCCGCCGGACTCGCGCATGATGTTGCGGTGCAGGCCCTCGTAGCTGCCCGGAATGCCCTCGTCCTTCATGATGGCCAGGGCCTCACGGATCCAGCCGTCCAGGTTGTCCGGGTACGAAGCCGCCTTCTTGGCCTTCGCCGCCTTGTCGGCCTTCTCAGCCTTCGCGGCCTTCTCGGCCTTCGCGACCTTCGCTGCCTTCTCGGCCTTCAGCGCCTGCGCCGCGATGGCGTCTGCCTGCGCGAAGACGCCGGCCGCCGATACCTGCGCCGACGCGGCCACGCTCCGCGGTGCCGGGGCGGCGGCGTGCGCGGGAGACGGGGCGACGGACAGAGCCACCGCAGCGGCCCCGGCAGCGCACAGGGCGGAAACGGAGAACTTGCGGATCCGGACGGTACGGGCGGCGGGGTTCAGCGACTGAGCGGGCATACGGAAGTAACTCCATTCGGAGACAACAGGGACAGCGCGGAGACCGGCGGCGGCGCGATGGAGCCGCACGACGAGGTCTGCGACGGCCGGAGCGAGCGGTGCTCGGCCGATCGGGAGCGGTGAACTCCCCGGGCTGCATCCATGGTTAGCGGCCGGTTCGCGCCCCGGCAATGACCGGCCGTACTGCTCGGCTACGTAGAGAAGGGCACGGGAAGCCGCTCGGCGCCCGCTCTGGGCGGCGAGACGACGTACCAGCTTCTCCTACCGGCGTTCGTATGTGATCTGGCACCTATGGGCCGACTCACAGCCGAGGGGGCGCGGGACGGGCGCGAAGTGACGGCGGCCACGCGCCCTGGGGGCCGCCGCGCCTACAACGGGGCGCCGCTGGGCAACTTCGACTCATGCACCGGTCGGCGGGCAGCACCGCCCAGGTCACAGGCGGGAGCGATGCGGCGTGAAGAGGTTCTTCGGGCGGGTACGGATGCACGAGCCCGCGGTCTCGGAGGCGGAGCGCGAGCTCTTCGGGGGCCCTTTGCGGTACGACATGGGCTGGTCCGAGCACGAGCGGGCGCAGCTCGACCTGACGATGGCGACGGCCATCCGGGCCATGCCGCGGCTGGTCGGCGGGACCCTGCGCCGGGCCTGGCGGGCGGACCGGCCGTCGCTCCTGGGCGTGGGGCTGAGCGAGACCGGGCAGGGGGTCGCGGCGGCGGTGACCCTGCTGGCGGTCAACGCGGTGATGCACGCCCTGCTCGGCGCCGGCACCCCGGCCGACCGGTTGCGCGCCGCCCTGCCGGGCCTGGTGGTCGTGGCGGTCGTCGCCGTGATCAACGCCGGCCTCGCGGGCTGGTCGACCTCCAGGGCCGGGCGCCTGGAACCGCTGGTGGAGCGACTGGCCACCACCGAGTACCTGGCCGCGGCCACGGCGGTGGAGCTGGAGGCGATCGAGGACCCGGATTTCCGCCGTCTGATCGACGTGGCGCAGTACGGGGCCCCCTCCGCCCGGCGCATGATCGGCGCCTGCGTCGCCGCGCTCAACGGCACGATCGCGCTGATCGCCACGGCCGGGATCCTCACGGTCCTGGACCCCGTGCTGCTGCCGATGCTGCTGCTGATCGCCGCCCCGCGCGGCTGGGGCGCGATGCGGGTGGCGCAGGAGCGGTACGTGTCGGTGATGACCTGGGTCGAGCACATGAGGGCCAGCCGTCTGATCGGCAGCCTGCTCACCGAACGCACGGCCGCCCAGGAGGTGCGGATCCACGCGGTCGGCCCGTTCCTCCTCGACCGCTACCGCGACATGGCCGAGAGCGCCGAGACCGAGCAGAAGCGGCTCGCCAACGGCAAGGCGGTCACCGAACTGGTGGCGGCGGCGCTCTCCGGCGTCGCCATGGCCTGCACGTACGCGGTGATGGGCTGGCTGATCGTGACCGGGCGGATGGACCTCGCGGTCGCCGGCACGGCGGTGATCGCCGTCCGCTCGGGCTCAGCGAGCCTCGGGGCGCTGGTGATGAACGTCAACGAACTGCACGAGGAGTCCTTGTACGTGCAGGACCACGACCGGTTCCTCACCGAGGCGGCCGGACGTGCCGTCCCCCAGGGGGGAGCGAGCGTGCCGGTGCGGATGGACGGGGTGACGCTGGACAAGGTCGGCTACCGGTACCCGGACCGGGACGAGCCGGCGCTGGACGAGGTGTCCCTCTCTGTACCGATGGGGTCCGTGATCGCGGTGGTCGGCGAGAACGGTTCGGGGAAGAGCACGCTGATGAAGATCCTCGCCGGGCTGCTGTTGCCGCAGAGCGGCCGTGTGTCCTGGGGCGGCGTGGAACTGGGTGACCTGGACCGCTCCCAGCTCTTCGAGCGGGTCTCCCTGCTCACGCAGGACTTCCAGCGCTGGCCGGTGACCGCCGCGATGAACATCCGGATCGGGCGGCCCCACCGCGCCGCCACCCCAGAGGACCTGGAACCCTCGGTCGCCTATGCCGGCGCCTCGCCGGTCGTCGCGAAGCTCCCCCAGGGGCTGCGGACCCTGCTGGCCCGGGTGTTCCGCGGCGCGTCGGAGATCAGCGGCGGGGAGTGGCAGAAGATCGGCCTGGCCCGTACGCACTGGCGCACCGGCACATGTGCGTACGACAGTGTGCTGATCGTCGACGAGCCGACCTCCGCGCTGGACCCCGAGGCGGAGATCGAGGCGTTCGAGCGCATCCGCCGCCTGGCCGGGCCGCAGCGGGCCGTCGTCCTGGTCACCCATCGGATGTCCGGCGTGCGCCACGCCGACACCATCTACGTCCTGCACCAGGGCCGGCTGGCCGAACACGGCAGCCACGACGAGCTGATCGCAGCCGACGGCCGTTACGCCGCGATGTTCCGTACCCAGGCCGCCCAGTACGCCCAGTACGTTCCGGCGGGGAAGCCCGTGCCGCTCCCCCGCCCCGGCACTCCTACGCCCTGACGACGGATCAGGCGGCGTGGGGGTCGAACGGGATGCCGGACGGCTTGGCCTTCTCCAGGTGCGCGTTGAAGTTGCCGTCCTTGAGGCCGAACACGGCGCTGCCGAAGTCGGCCTGGACGAGCTTGTCGCGGACACCGGCGGGATAGCCGTTCCACCCGACCAGCCGGGGGAACTGCCATCCGCCGTAGTGGTTCTCCGGGGGGTCGTCGTTGGAGTTCGCCGGGCGGAAGCAGTGCGTGCTCAGGCCGTCCTTGTGGTAGACGACCTTGGGGTGCGTCCCGTCCCAGCGGATCCCGCCGCGGCCGTGGATGTTGAAGCTGCCGTGGGCGGAGGTGGAGACGTACTGGGCCTGGTTGTCCCGCACCCACACCACGACGTGCTCCCAGTCGTGGCGGTGCCCGCCGAGGCCGCTGCCCGCCACGGCCTGGTCCTTCTCGAAGTAGAGCCCGTACATGATCGCGCACCAGCCGTTGTTGCACTTGGACCGCGCGTATCCGTTGGTGTTGTCGAGGTCCCAGGAGTCGCGGCACTGGCCGTTGAGGGCGCCGGAGGGGTTGAGGCCGCCGTTCACCGTCCCGTCGGGCCCTATCGCGGGCGTCGGGTAGCAGCCGTCCGTGTCGTAGTCGAAGGCGGGCTGGAACGTCTGCTCCAGTCCGTCCGCGCCGGCCGGCAGCGCCGGGGGCGGGGCAGCGAGGGCGCTGCCCGGAAAGGCGATGACCAGCGCCACGGCGCCGGCCAGGACGATCGGAGCCCTGCGCATCCACGAACTCGACTTCACTGCGTCCTCCTGACGGCCGCGACGTCGAGCGCGCGGCCAGATTGGCATGCCCATTGCATGCTTACCGAACCGCGTCGCGCGGCACGTGTCGAGGGATGACGCGGTGATGAAAAGTCAACCAACGCTTGATGCGCACGACTTGTGCCGTGGGGCCCGCTTCGGTCCGCACGACGAAGACCGCCACCGGCCCGGTGCGGTGTGAGCCGTACCGGGCCGGTGCGCGCGGCGTTCCGCTACTGCGTCACGCCCACGGCGCGGATGATCTCCTGCCGCACCGAGCCGCCCCGGTCGTCGGCCGCCGAAGCCCGCAGCGAGATGTACTTCGCGTCGTGCGGCACCCGGACCGAGCCCGCCCAGGCGGCGGGCCTGCCGCGTACGCCGTCGAGCCCGCCCCTGGTCCAGGTGGCGCCGTCGTCGTAGGAGACCTCCGGCGTGCCGCCGCGGATCTTTTCGGTGCCTTCGGCCTTCTTGACGTACTCGGAGAAGATCCCGAGCTCCAGCCGCTTGCCCGCCCGCACGTCGCCGGTCAGGCCGGTGTCCACGTCGAAGCAGAGGTTGAGCAGCGGAAGGACGGTGAGCCGGTCGGCGGGGGTCTCCTTGGAGCGGAACGTCCACTCCGCGTGGCCCCTGGTGGACAGCCGCCAGCGGTCCGGATCCAAGGCGGTGTCGGTGACGACCCGGTAGCCGCCCGCGTAC
The DNA here is from genome assembly GCF_014650755.1 of Streptomyces chryseus. GTDB lineage: Bacteria > Actinomycetota > Actinomycetes > Streptomycetales > Streptomycetaceae > Streptomyces > Streptomyces chryseus. The sequence continues at coordinate 350,904 of NZ_BMVO01000004.1, forward strand.
ACCTCGGTGAACCGGGTCATCGAGTCGTCGCTCCACACGTCGCCGAAGCCGGTGTGGTCAGGACCCGAGTCACCCCAGCCCCGGGTGTTGAACATCAGGTCGTTCCCGCTGCGCTGCTGGCCCCAGCCGAGGCCGGTGCCGAGCCACGGGTGCAGGACGGGCTTGAACCAGTTCAGCTCTGAGCGGGCGCCGCCCCGGTAGACGGGGGTGCCGCTGCGCTGCTCGATCGCACCGGGACCGTTGGTGACCGACTCGTGCCAGCGCTGGCCGGGGCCGGTGCTGACGTAGTCGGTGCGTTCGGCCGGGAACGCGACCTTCTCCTGGAAGCCGAACCCGACGGGGAAGGTGCCGGTGATCGAGTAGCGGAAGTCGCTGCCGTCGGCCGCCTTCGCGGCGTGGAACTTCGTGTCCAGGACGGCCAGTTCGCGCTGTCCGGGCCGGTACGTCAGGTCCTCGTCCGGCACCGCCCCCGGGTGGCCCTCGGACAGGTCGTACGCGTGCCGAACCACCCCATCAGCCTGCCCGGCTCGTCGTCCGTGACGAACAGGGCCTCGGCGCCCGCGTCCACGATGCCCAGACGCCGGTTCCGTGACGCTCTTCCTGCCGCCGCCGAGATCGGCGACGGTCACCTTGTCGCCGGTGATCAGGGTGACCGTGTGCGCGCCTCGGGCGACCGCGGACGGATGTCTCTCGGCGGCGTCACGTCCGGCGCCGCCCGTACCACCGGCGGCGGCCTGCGCGGTGGGAAGCAGCACGAGCGAGAGACCGGCCGCCACCATCCGGGCTCCGCGTCTCGCGGGAGCTCTCGTCATCTGTCGCTCCTCGTACGCCCGGTGCAAGGGGTCTCCGGGTGCGGCGAAGAGTCTCGGGGGTGACAAGTTGCTTGAGGACACCATCACTTGGCGGGTAGCCGACATGGCGGCGACCCGCCAGTACCGCCGTTACGGACAAATCACGGAACCGTCGCATTGCCGCGCATGATGGCAGTGGGGCAGGTGTGCGCGCGGCTGCAATGCCGCCGCGCCGACGGCGGAACGCGGCCCTCGTTGCTCCGACCCCGGGTCAGCGCACCCTACCGCGCGGTTTCAGGGTCACCGGGGGGAGTTCGGGGGCGGAAAGGCGGTCGCCTGCGTAGCCGTGGACCTCGCCGAAGCGGATCCCTTCCATCCAGTCCGCCCGCGCCCGCTCGATCTCCTCGTGGGAACGCCCGATGAAGTTCCACCACATGACCAGTTCCTCCGCGAAGGGCTCGCCCCCGAGGAGCATCAGGCCGGCGTCGGACTCGGCGCGCAGCGGCAGTTCCGTGCGGCCGCAGCCCAGGTAGAGCATCGAGCCCGGGAGTACGGGGACGCCGTCCACATGCGCTTCGCCGGACATGGACAGGACGGCGTACTCGAAGTCGGGGTCGAGAGGCAGGCGGGTCTCGGTGCCGCGCGCCAGCGCGAGGTCGGCGCCGACGATCGGCGTGTACGTCGTACCGGGCGACGCGGCGCCGTCGAGGGAGCCGAGGAGGACGGTCGCGGTAAGGCCGGGCGCCGTGACGGCGGGGAGCCGCGCGTGGTGCTGGAAGTGCGGCTCGATGTCGCGGTGGCCCTCGGGCAGCGCGACCCACAGCTGGGCGCCGTGCAGCAGGCGCGCGTGGGGTCGCGGGCTCTCCTCCGAGTGGCTGATGGCCCGGCCCGAGGTCATCAGGCCGAGCTCGCGCGGGCGGATCGTCTGGAGACTGCCGAGGCTGTCCCGGTGCAGGACTTCGCCCTCGTGCAGCCAGCTGACGGTCTGAAGACCGAAGTGCGGGTGCGGCGCGACCTGCATGCCGGGCTCGTCGGCGATGTCGTCGGGCCCGTAGTGGTCGACGAAACACCAGGCGCCGATCATGCGGCGGCCGAGGTTCGGCAGCAGCCTGCGCACCCGGGTGGACTCGCCGAGCCGGACCTCGCGGGCGGTGAGGAGTTCACGCACCGGCTCGGCCACGACGAAGCCGCGGCCGCCGCAGACGGACGGCACCGCCTGGCGCTCGAGATTGCTCATGCGCTCAACGTACTCGCTCGCCCGGCTCGTCCCGTGCGGCTCAGGAGAACCGTTGCGTACCCGCCCGGGCTACGGCCTCCCCCCGGGATCGACGGAACCGGGCGTGCGGCCGGGGGATGCTCGCTGAGCGGAAGTGGCGTCCTGGAAATACGATGGGGCGTGCCGCTGCGCGCGGTTTCCGGCAGTGGTTCGCGAGCATGAGCCCATGAATCTCGGAGCGGTCCATGACCCGGCGTCGCCCCACGAGCGCCGACGACCTGCTGACCCGGCTCGGGCGGCTCACGGCGCAGGTCCGTACCGGCACAGAGCTGCAACAGGCACGGGTCGAACTGGCCGAGGCCCTTCAGCGCGAGATGCTGCCGGCGGAGCTGCCCTCCGTACCGGGGCTGCGGGTCGCGGCCCGCTACTCGCCCGCGCGCCACGGCCTGGACATCGGCGGCGACTGGTACGACGCGTTCCCGCTCCCCGACGGTTCGCTGGCGTTCTGCATCGGCGACGTACAGGGCCACGACGTGGAAGCGGCCGCTTTCATGGGGCAGGTGCGGATCGGCCTGCGCGCGGTGGCCGTGTCGGCCGCCGATCCCGGGGAGGTGCTCCGCCGGGCGAACGAGCTGCTGCTGTCGGTGGACAGCAGCCTCTTCGCGACCTGTACGTTCCTGCGCTTCGACCCGGCCACCCAGGAGCTGGAGAGCGCCCGCGCCGGTCATGTGCCCATCGTCTGGGCCTCGGCCGACGGCCGGTGCGGGATCGCCGAGGACGACGGCGGACTGCCGCTCGGTCTGATGCTCGGCGAGGAGTACCCGGTCGCCCGGCGCCGGATGACCCAGCCGGGGTCCTTCGTGCTGGTCACGGATGGTGTGGTCGAGGGGCCGTCGTTTCCGATAGAGGCCGGTCTGGAGCAGGTGGCCGGCCTGGTCTCCGCCGGGTGCTGCGGCGATCCCGACGTGCTGGCCGCCGAGGTGATGAAGGTGGCGGACTCCACCGGCCACGCGGACGACGCGGCGGTGCTCGTCCTGACGTACGACGGACCACCGCCGGCGGAGCGGCCCGGGTGAGGTGGGCGCCCCGGCGGGGCGTGTCACGGCCGGCGTCACGGCCGGGTGCGTTGTCTGATGGCTGGTGTGATGCGCACCGAGGAGATCCGACGCGTGTCCGGAGTCGTTCTTCGGATTCTCGGCGTGGCCGTGGCGTACTTCGCGGCCGGGCAGATCGGTCTCCTGGAGCAGGTGACCGTCGAGGGCTCCGTCGTCACGCCCCTGTGGCCGCCCACCGGGATCGCCCTCAGTTGCCTGCTCCAGATGGGGCTGCGGATCTGGCCGGGGATCGCGCTGGGCACCCTCCTCGTGGTGCTGTCGCTCACCTCGTTCCGCCCCGCCGAGATCGCCATCATGGCGGGCAACACGCTGGCTCCGGTGTGCGCGTACCTGATGCTGCGCCGCGTGGGATATCACGTCGAGCTGAACCGGCTGCGGGACGGGGTGGCGCTGGTCTTCCTGGGCGCGCTGGGCGGGATGCTGATCAGCGCCACCGTGGGCTGCGGCACGCTGGTCCTCACCGGCAATCTGCCGCTCGGCAACTTCTGGCCGGTGTGGGCGGCGTGGTGGGCGGGGGACGCCATGGGCGTGCTCGTGGTGACACCGCTGCTGGTCGTGCTCCGGCGGTTCCGGCTGCCGCGCGACACCTCCCGGTGGGCGGAGGCCGCGGCGCTGACGGTGACCGCCGCGGTGGTCGTTCCCCTGGCCACCCGCAGCGAATTGTCCCTGCTCTTCCTCACCTTCCCGCTCCTGATCTGGGCGGCCCTGCGCTTCCAGCTGGCGGGGAGCGCGCCCTGCGCGGCGTTCGTGTCCGTCATGGCGATCTCGTCGGCGATCGACCGCGTCGGACCGTTCGCCGACCACAGCCTCATCGAGGTCATGCTCACCCTCCAGGCCCTCAACGGTTCGGCGGCGCTGACCGGGCTGCTGCTGGCGGCGATCATCACCGAGCAGCAGACCGTCCGAATGAAGATCGAGCTGGCCTGTCACGAGCTGGCCGAAGTGGTCGAGCGCCTCGCTCCGGGGGAAGCCGCGCACCGGTTGGGGCCCGGCCTGGGCGAGAGCAGTCGCGCGGCGGACTGACCGCACCAACTTCATGGAATGTTCAACCACCGCGCGCTGTTGGGCATGTCGCACGGCCCCGGTTCCCCGGGGCGCCGACAGGAGGGTCCCGATGACCGCGACGACCGCACGGACGAATCCGAACGACGTCTACTACAGCCACGGCACCGCCGCCGAACGCTGGGCGCGGGCGCGGCTCTTCTTCGACGCCAAGGAGTACGACAAGGCCGCGCGCGTCCTCACCGGCCTGGTCGACGAGGTCCCCGAGCAGCTCTCCCCGCGCCTGCTGCTCGCCCGCTCGTACTACCACTCCGCCCAGCTGGGCAAAGCGGAGACCGGGCTGCGCTCCATCGTGGAACGCAGCCCGGTCGAGTACTACGCCCAGCTGATGCTGGGCCGCACCTTGGAGCGGCAGGGCCGGGGCAGCGAGGCGGCGCCGCATCTGCGGCTGGCCGCCGCACTGTCCGGCGACTTCCCCGGTCGGCCCGCGGACCTCCCGGGCTAGACGAGCGCGGGAATGGGGACGGGGACGGGGGACGCGGCGGACGGAGCCGGAGCGGGCGCGGGAGCCGGCTCCGGCTGCCCCTTGGCGTCGCCCACGCCCGGAACGGGCGGGCACGGCACCAGGGGGCTGTTGTGCGCGTCCGCGACGCGCCGCGTGAACCAGACGACCTTGCCGTCGGCGGTGCCGCAGGTCCCCCAGCTGTCGCACAGCCGGGCCACAGCGGCGAGTCCGCCTCCGCCGGCGGAGGCGAGGCGTGGCATCGGGGGGCCGTTGTCGGCCACCGAAACCGTGAGATGCCTGCCGGTCCAGCGCAGTTCGACCACACACCGGTTGTCGTCGCCGACATGGCGGTGGACATTGTTCAGAAGTTCCTCGACACCCCTGCACACCGGCTGGATGTGCAGCTCGAGACTCCAGTGCCGCAGGTGAGCGGCAACAATGCGCCGGATCTGCGAGACGCGCTCCGCCGATACGTGCAGTTCGACCGCGTAAAACCGGCCGCTGGGAAGTGTCATGGCCGTGGCTCCTTACCGCGAGGCCCACATGCTTCACCTCGTTGCAGCAACGATCCCCGAACACGAAGAGTGAGCGATAGGCACCAGTGGGTCAGGGACATCGTGACCCCCGGACGAGCGAACCGCAACCGGTGCGGCTCAAGGCCGGGGCGTCCCGCCCGGGTCCGTATGCCGTACAGCGGTTACGCCGACTGCCCGGGGCCGCCGACTTGCGCGGCGGTGACGGATGGGGTTGGTTCGAAGAGGGTGTGGACGTGGTTTCTGTCTCCCCTGGGGTTGGGGGTGAACCACCGTGCTGTTCACCGATCGCGCCGACGCGGGACAACGGCTCGCCGTGGCCCTGCGACACCTGGAAGCCGACGATCCCGTCGTACTGGGCCTGCCGCGCGGCGGAGTTCCGGTGGCCTACGAAGTGGCCAGAACGCTCGGCGCCCCCCTCGACGTGGTCGTCGTACGCAAACTCGGCGTCCCCTACCACCGCGAGCTGGGGTTCGGCGCCATCGGCGAGGGCGGGGCGCGGGTCATCAGCGACGACATCGTCCGCCGCAGCGGGGTCGGGCCGGACGAGGCGGCAGCGGTCGAACGCGCCGAGAAGGCCGAGCTGGACCGGCGGGCGCGGCGGTTCCGTGGCGACCGGCCCCGGCTGGCGCTGCGGGGGCGGACCGTCGTCGTGGTCGACGACGGGATCGCGACCGGCTCCACGGCGGCCGCCGCGTGCGAGGTCGTACGGGCGCAGGGCGCGGCCCGCGTGGTGCTCGCGGCCCCGGTGGCCGCGCCCGACGCCGTGGCGCGGCTGAGCAGTCGGGCGGACGACGTCGTGTGCCTGTCCGTTCCGGCCATGTTCCGTGCGGTCGGCGAGTGGTACGAGGACTTCACCCAGACCTCCGACGAGGAGGTCGTCGCGCTGCTGGCCCGGGCCGCCGGACCCGCCGGGCGAACGGCCGCCCGGGGCGCGGGCGGGGAGACCGCCGAGGAGGTGGAGGTGGCGGTGGAGGCCGACGGCGTCCGGCTCGCCGGGGACCTCACTCTTCCCGGGGGCGCCGGCGGGGTCGTCGTGTTCGCCCACGGCTCCGGCAGCAGCCGCCGCAGTCCGCGGAACAAGTCGGTGGCGACGGCCCTGAACCGGGCCGGCTTCGGCACGCTGCTCCTCGACCTGCTCACCCCCGCCGAGGAAGCCCACCGCGCGAACGTCTTCGACATCGACACCCTCGCCGGACGGCTCGCGGACACCACCCGCTGGCTGCGGACCCGTACGTCCGCGCCCCTCGGCTACTTCGGGGCGAGCACCGGGGCCGCGGCGGCGCTGCGGGCCGCCGCGGCCTCGGGCACGTCCGCCGGCACGGAGATCGGGGCCGTCGTCTCGCGCGGCGGTCGGCCGGACCTGGCCCGGCCCCGGCTGGGCGACGTACGCGCGCCGACACTGCTCGTCGTGGGCGGACGGGACACGCTGGTGCTGGATCTCAACCGGCGGGCCCAGGCGGAGTTGCGCTGCGAGAACCACCTCGAAGTGGTCGCCGGCGCCACGCACTTGTTCGAGGAGCCGGGCGCGCTGGAGCAGGTCGCCGAGCTCGCCCAGGACTGGTTCACCACCCACCTGGGACCGCGCGTCGACTGAGGGTTCCCCCTCAACACCTCTACTGCTCCTGCCAACTGATTGAGCATCGGATCGTCAGCACCACTCGGCACTCCGTCTCGCGTGCCTCCAGGGCCGCCCGCGTCGGCGGCCCGCGCGAGGGGGAAGCGGGTGAGTGGCGGTGCAGGGTCTCGATCAGGTGAACTCCGCTCGCCCGCACGTCGATCCGCACCTGGCCCTCGGCCGGTACCGGCGCGGGGACCTCCTCGTAGCGCGGGTCCCGGGCGGGGGCCGAAAGCGCGCAGCTGTATCGCGTGCATGTCATACGCTCCTGAATCCGTTCGCCGGCGGGGCTGTTGCTGCCGGGGTCGGGATCACGTGGGACATCAAGCGCGCTTGAGGTCAAGACAACCGCCGGGGTCACCGCCCCGCGCCGACACGCGTACCGGGAGCGAGACATGCCTGCATTCGAGATCGGGGTCGCCAGCGCGCAGGACATCGCGCTGCTCGGCGACTGGGCGGACGCGGAGGGATGGAATCCGGGCCTCGACGACGGCCGGGCCTTCTACGCCACCGACCCGCGGGCCTTCCTGATGGGCCGGCTCGACGGCGAGCCCGCCGCCTGCGTCTCGGTCGTGCGCTACGGCGCCGGCTTCGGCTTCCTGGGCTTCTACATCACCCGCCCCCCGTTGCGCGGCCAGGGATACGGCATCCAGGTGTGGCGGGCCGGGATGGAGCGCCTCGACGGACGCAACGTCGGGCTCGACGGCGTCGTGGAGCAGCAGGACAACTACCGCAGGTCCGGTTTCAAGACCGCCTGGAACAACATCCGGTACGAAGGGGTCCCGCACGGGGCCGGCTCCGGGGACGCCGTGACACCGGCCGGCATCAGCCTGGTGGACGCCAGGACGCTGCCGTTCACGCAGCTCGCCGCGTACGACCGCCGGTTCTTCCCCGCGGCTCGCGATCCGTTCCTGGCGTCGTGGATCACCTCTCCCCGGCACACCGCCCTGGCGGCGGTCCGCGACGGACGGCTCACAGGGTTCGCCGTCCTGCGCGCCTGCCGCGCCGCCTCGCGCGTCGGCCCGCTGTACGCCGAGACCCCGGAGGTGGCCGCCGCGCTGCTGGCCACCCTCGGTGCGACCACGCCCGGCGAGCCGGTCGCCGTCGACGTACCGGACAGCCATCCGGCTGCCGGGCGCCTCATGGAACAGCTCGGTCTGGCGGCGGTGTTCGAGACGGCCCGGATGTACACGGGGCCGGTGCCGGAGATCGACCGCGCGGGGCTGTTCGGCGTCACGAGCCTCGAACTGGGCTGAAGCGGTTCGCCCGACGCGGCACAGCGTCACATCGTCCCGGCGGCAGGGAAGCGGGTCGGCAGCGCTGTGGTGACGCCGGGGTCACCGGCGGTTCTCCCCCGGGTGCGGCGCACCGGCTGACTCGGACACGTTCCGCGCGGCGGCCGCCGCCGCGTGGCATGCCCCGCGCCCGTCGGCGCGGGCGACGATCCGGCCCGCCTCGACGCGCACCGCCGCCTCGGTGCCGTCACTCACGGCCGGTACGCCGGCCGCTCGCGCGAGGGCGCCGGACCCGTCGTACACGACCTGGAGCCGTGGCCACGCCGACGGCGGGAACGCCCGGCGCAGGCTGCCGCACAGTCCGGCGACGGCCAGGCGTGCCAGCGGCAGCAGCTCGGCCGGTTCGCCGGTGACCAGGACGGCGGTGACCGCGGCCCCGGACGGAGCCTCCCGTACCGCCTCCTCGGCGGCTTCGAGCCGGTGCAGGCCGAGGACCGCCACCACCCCGTCGTCCGCCAGCCGCGCGGGCCCGCCGCGCACGGCGTCGAGCACGACCGGCGGGGACCAGGGCTCGTCGGCGGGCCGCGCCCGGGGGATGTACGGGAGGTGCGGCGGCGGCCAGGCGTCCTGGCGGTCGAGGCCCGCGAGCCGTTCGCAGGCGCGGACGACGCCGAAGGGGTCGACGAAGCCCGGTGCGGCGTCCGCCAGCTGACTCGCGCCGTGCAGGGTCGTGAGGACGGCCTCCGCCCTGCGCACCAGACGCCCGGGCGGTGCGCCGGGCGGCCGCAGCTCCTCAAGGGCCAGGCCCAGGAGGATCGCGTCCAGCTTCATCAGCTGTGCGAACGGCAGGCGCACCCGCTCCTCGGCGAGGACCTCCGCCATCAGGTGTCTGCCCAGGCGGGGCGATCCGCCCCGGCCGCCCGTACCGCCGCCGACGAGCGGCAGTTCGGCCAGCCAGGCGCGGGCGAGCGCGCCGAGTGCTTCGGGGCCGGTGCGGCCGGGCTCGGGGTGCGGAGGGCCGGGCGCGCGCTCGGCCAGGTCGGCCAGGACGGCGAAGTACAGGGCCCGCTTGCCGGGGAAGTTGGAGTACACCGCGCCGCGGGTCAGACCGGCGCGCTCGGCGATGGCGTCCACTGTGGCGCCGGGGAAACCGCGCTCGGCGAACTCGTTCCTGGCCGCTTCGAGCACCCTCGCGCGGTTGTGCTCCTGCAGCTCCGCCCTGCTGAGCCGGCCCATGGTCCTCACTTGCCTGCGCGTTGCCGTCCGTGTCGGTTCAAGATACCGTCGGCATCCAGATGGTGACGTCATATGGTGATGCCATTCGAATGGCCCGCAACGAGTGAGGACGTTTCCGAGTGGCACGTATCGGTGACAGCGGCGACCTGCTGAAGTGCACCTTCTGCGGGAAGAGCCAGAAGCAGGTCAAGAAGCTCGTCGCCGGTCCGGCGGGGATCTGCATCTGCGACGAATGCATCGGCCTGTGCAATGAACTCATTGCCGAGGAACCGGACGGGCCGTCCGGGGGGACGCCGCGCAGGCCGCCGACTCCCCACGAGATCCACGCCTTCCTCGACCAGTACGTCATCGGGCAGGACGACGCCAAGAAGGCGCTCGCGGTGGCGGTCCACAACCACTACAAGCGCGTCGGATCGGCGGCCGGCCGTCGCGAACCGGCGGGAAGCGGCCGGCAGGAGGGGCGCGAGCACGTCGAACTGGGCAAGTCCAACGTCCTGTTGCTGGGCCCCACCGGGTGCGGCAAGACGTATCTCGTCCAGACCCTCGCCCGGATGCTGGAGGTCCCGTTCGCGACCGCCGACGCCACGGCCCTGACGGAGGCCGGGTACGTCGGCGAGGACGTCGAGAACATCCTGCTGGGGCTCCTCCGGGCCGCCGACTTCGACGTGCGGAAGGCCGAGACCGGGATCGTCTACATCGACGAGATCGACAAGATCGCCCGGAGGGGTGAGAACCCTTCGGCCACCCGTGATGTCAGCGGGGAGGGTGTACAGCAGGCGCTGCTGAAGATCCTGGAGGGCACGACCGCGAGCGTGCCGCCGCAGGGCGGACGCAAGCATCCGCAGCAGGAGTTCATCGCCTTCGACACGAGCGATGTGCTCTTCATCGTGGGCGGGGCGTTCGCCGGCCTGGAACGGATCGTCGAGCAGCGGGCCGGGCACCGGGGCATCGGGTTCGGCGCGGCGGCCCCGGCGACCGCGGGGGTCTCCGGGGGACGGAGCCCTCTCGCCGGGGTCCTGCCGCAGGACCTGCTCACGTTCGGTCTGATCCCCGAGATCGTGGGCCGCCTCCCGGTGATTTCGGCCGTGCAACCGCTCGACCGGGCGGCGCTGGTACGGATTCTCACCGAGCCGCGCAACGCGCTGATCCAGCAGTACCAGCGGCTGTTCGAGATCGACGGCGTGGAGCTGGAGTTCACCGAGGAGGCCCTCGGCGCGATCGCCGACCGGGCGCTGCTGCGCCGCACGGGCGCCCGGGCCGCGCGCACGATCCTCGAAGAGCTGCTGCTCAACGTCATGTACGAGGTGCCGGGCCGGGACGACGTGGCCCGGGTCGTGATCGACCGCGACACCGTGCTCGGGAACGTCGCACCGGCGCTCGCACCCCGGACGCGGCCGGGCCACGAGCCGCCCGGGGAACCGGGCCGCCGCGACCGGACGGCCTGACCGAGGGCCCTGCGGAGGCAGCCCTCCCGGCTTGACTTGATACCCCCCAGGGGTATCTTGGAGCCATCGGCCGCCGTCCGGCGGCGGCCCGTACTTCCTGGGGGCGTCATGAACACCGGACTGAGGATCACAGCTTTCGCCGCAGCGGCAGCCACGACGTTCGGCACGGCGTACGGCGTCGGCACAGGGGTGGGCCCCGTCGTGGCGGACGAGCGGCCCGCGGGCCACGGCGGGCACGGGGCGGCGCGGGAGGAGGAGGCGACCGGGGGCGGCGTCAGTGACGGCGGGCACGGGGCGGCGGCCGCAGCCGGTGGCCTCCAGGTCTCCGAGGACGGCTACACCCTCGCCCTCGAAACCCCCCGGGTCGCGGCCGGCAAGCGCACGGAGCTCCGCTTCTCGATCCGGGACGAGAGCGGCCGCAAGGTGACCGCGTTCGCGCGCGAACACGGCAAGGAGCTGCACTTCGTCGTCGCCTCGCGCGATCTGACCGTTTACCGCCACCTGCACCCGACCCGCGCCGCCGACGGCACCTGGAGCACGTCGGCCGACCTGCCGGCGGCGGGCGCCTACCGGGCCTTCGCCGACTTCAAGCCCGCGAAGGAGGGCGCCGGGGCACTGACGCTCGGCGCCGACCTGGCCGCCACGGGTGCATACGCGCCCGCCCCCGTGCCGGCTCCCGCGACGACCGCGAGGGTCGACGGGTACGACGTCACCCTGACCGGCGGACTGCGCCCCGGGCGCAGCGGCGAACTCCGGCTGCGCGTGGCGAAGGACGGCAGGCCGGTCACCGACCTCCAGCCCCACCTCGGCGCGTACGGCCATCTCGTCGCCCTGCGCTCCGGCGACCTGGCCTACCTGCACGTCCATCCCGGCGGCGAACCCGGCGACGGCTCCACCGAGCCCGGCCCGGAGGTGTCCTTCACCGCCACGGCGCCGAGTTCCGGAACGTACCGCCTCTTCCTCGACTTCCGGCACGGCGACAAGGTGCGCACCGCCGCCTTCACGGTCGAGGCCGGGAAGCCGGGCACGAGCGCCGGGCCACCGGCCGGCCGGCCCGAGACGCGAGTCCCGGGGCACCGGCACTGACAGGGGGCCGGCCGGCCCTAGGGGGTGGTTTCCCGTACGCCGGTCCACTGGTCCATGAGGATGAAACCGGGCCCCCGCCATCGTGACGGCCTCCGCCCGCATGGACGCGATCGGCAAGGCTGACAGGTGCTCCGTTCGGCCACCCCCGCGAGAAACCTCCAGAGAGGCAGGGCGTACCACCATGCTGAGCACCGACTTCGTCACCGGGTCCCCCAACTGGCTCGACCTCGGCAGTCCGGACACCGCGGGAGCCGCCGCGTTCTACGGGAGCGTCTTCGGCTGGGACTTCCTGTCGGCGGGCCCCGAGGCCGGCGGTTACGGCTTCTTCCAGATCGACGGCAGGACGGTCGCCGCCCTCGGGCCGCTGACGGAGGAGGGAGCCAGTTCCGCCTGGACGGTGTACTTCCAGACGCCCGACGCGGACGCGACGGTCAAGGCGGCCGAGCAGAGCGGCGCAACCGTGCGTCTGGAGGCGTTCGACGTCATGGACGCCGGGCGGATGGCCGCCCTCACCGACCCGGGCGGCGCAGAGTTCGCGCTGTGGCAGCCGACCGACGTCAAGGGCCTGGAGCTGACCTCGGAGCCCAACACCCTGTGCTGGGCGGAGCTGCACACCGGGGACCCGGCGGCGGCACTGCGCTTCTACGGCTCGCTGTTCGGCTGGCGGGCGCAGGAGATGGACGCCCCGGGGATGCCGTACACGGTGCTCTCCACCGCCGAAGGCGACCAGCAGGAGGCCTCGTTCGGCGGAGTGGCCGCGCTGCGGGACGCCGCCGAGAAGCCCCGCTGGATCCCGTACTTCGCGGTGGGGGACGCCGACGAGACCGTGGCCAGGACGCAGGGGAACGGCGGGTCGGTCGTCATGCCCGCCGCCGACATCCCGGACGTCGGCAGGCTCGCCTGGCTCGCCGACCCGTTCGGCGCGACCTTCGCCGTGCTCAAGCCCGTGCCGCCCGAGGGCTGAGCCGGCCGCGAGCCGGCGGGCGGCCGCCTCGTGGCACGCCGCCCGTAGCGGGGAGAGAACGGGGAGCACGAGTGCCCGGCCCCGGCGGTCAGGCGCGGGGCCGGACACCGCGGGGGCACTACCGGAGGGTGACATCCTCCGCCTGCGGGCCCTTGGGGCCCTGGGTGACCTGGAATTCGACCTTGTCGCCCTCGTGGAGCTCCTTGAAGCCCTGGCTCTGAATGGCGGAGAAGTGGACGAACACGTCCGGGCCGCCCTCGTCCTGCTGGATGAACCCGAAGCCCTTGTCCGCGTTGAACCACTTCACAGTGCCTGTTGCCATCAGTTCGTTCCTTTGTTCCGTGCCACGGCCCGACCATCGCCGCGCCGGCCGCAGCCGTATCGCAACTGCGGCTCCTGCACCTTGCCATCCCGACCCGGCTTGTGAATCGTCCTGTTTTCCGTGTCGGTGGAACTCCGCCCGACTCGCCGGGTTACGGGCGGGCGGCCCGCCGGAAATCAGCCCACGGCGGCCGGGGCCGCCCGCGGCCCGTGCGGCCGGCTCACGCCGTCTTCCCGTCGCCCCGCGCCGGCGCCGGGGCGATCTCCTCGACCCTCGCGGAGTCCTTCGCCGATCTGGCCGCCACGGCCCGTACGACGATCGACAGCGACCGGAAGCGGTCCTGCTGATGATCACGCCCACCACCCGGCCCGCCGCCACGCCTCCGGCCGAGGACGCCTCGATCGTCGCCAAGCTCTCGACCCTGGACCGCTTCCTGGCCGTATGGATCCTGCTCGCCATGGCGCTCGGGCTCGGCCTCGGCCGCCTGGTTCCCGGGCTGAACGACGCCCTCGCGAAGGTCGAGATCGGCGGCATCTCGCTGCCCATCGCCGCCGGCCTGCTGATCATGATGTATCCGGTGCTGGCCAAGGTCCGCTACGACAGGCTCGACGCGGTCACCGGCGACAAGAGGCTCATGATCTCCTCGCTCGTCGTCAACTGGGTCGCCGGCCCCGCCGTCATGTTCGCGCTGGCGTGGATCTTCCTGCCCGACCTGCCCGAGTACCGCACGGGTCTGATCATCGTCGGCCTGGCCCGCTGCATCGCGATGATCTGGAACGACCTGGCCTGCGGCGACCGCGAGGCCGCCGCCGTCCTGGTCGCCCTCAACTCCGTCTTCCAGGTCGTCGCCTTCGGCGTCCTCGGCTGGTTCTACCTCGAACTGCTGCCCGGCCTGCTGGGCCTCGGCGAGGGCGAGCACCTCGACATCTCCATCGGCAAGATCGCCCTGAACGTCGCCGTCTTCCTGGGCGTCCCGCTGCTGGCGGGCTTCCTCACCCGGCGCGTGGGCGAGCGGAAGCTGGGCCGCGAGCGGTACGAGACGCGGTTCCTGCCGAGGATCGGCCCCTGGGCACTGTACGGCCTGCTCTTCACGATCGTTGTCCTCTTCGCCCTCCAGGGAAAGACGATCACCTCGCAGCCGCTGGACGTGGTCCGCATCGCGGTCCCGCCGCTCGTGTACTTCGCCCTGATGTGGTTCGGCACCTTCGCGCTCGGCAAGGCGCTCGGCCTGGCGTACGACCGCACCGCGACCCTCGCGTTCACGGCGGCGGGCAACAACTTCGAACTGGCCATCGCCGTCGCCATCACCACCTTCGGCGTGACGTCGGGTCAGGCCCTGTCCGGCGTCGTCGGGCCGCTCATCGAAGTCCCGGTGCTGATCGGGCTGGTGTACGTGTCCCTGGCCTGGCGGAAGAAGTTCGCCGCCGGGCCCGGCGCCGCCCGCAGGGCCGCGACGGCTGAGCGGCGCCTGCGGCACTCCGGGCCGGCGGTCCGGGCGGTCAGCCCCGGTACGTCTCCAGGAGGCGGAGCCAGACCTCGCTGATCGTCGGGTAGGCCGGGACGGCGTGCCACAGGCGCGGGATCGGGACCTCGCCGGCCACCGCCACCGTGGCGGAGTGCAGCAGTTCGGCGACGCCCGGGCCCACGAAGGTGACCCCCAGTACCGTCTCGCGGTCCAGGTCCACGACCATGCGGGCGCGGCCCCGGTAGCCGTCGGCGTACAGGCCGGCGCCCGAGACGGACGCCATGTCGTAGTCGACCGCGCGCACCCGGCGTCCGGTGGCCTCGGCCTGGGCGAGGGTGAGGCCGACCGACGCGGCCTCGGGGTCGGTGAAGACCACCTGCGGTACGGCGGCGTGGTCGGCGGTGGCGGAGTGGGCGCCCCAGGGGGCCGTGTCCAGGGGTTCGCTGTGCGCCCTGGCGGCGATGGCGGCGCCCGCGACGCGCGCCTGGTACTTGCCCTCGTGGGTCATCAGGGCCCGGTGGTTGACGTCGCCCACGGCATACAGCCAGTCCTGGCCCTCGACGCGGCAGCTCTCGTCGACCTCCAGCCAGGAGCCGGGCTTCAGGCCGACCGTGTCGAGGCCGACGTCGTCGGTGCGCGGCGCGCGGCCGGTGGCGAAGAGGACCTCGTCGGCCTCGATCCGTTCGCCGCCGTCGAGGACGACGGTGACCGGACCGTCGCCGCCCTCGCCCCGCTCCACCGCGGCGACGGAGATTCCGGTGCGCACGGTGGCGCCGGCCTCGGTGAGTGCCTCGGCGACCAGCTCGCCCGCGAACGGCTCCATCCGGGCGAGCAGGCCGTTTCCGCGTACGAGCAGGGTGACCCGGGAGCCGAGTGCCTGCCAGGCGGTGGCCATCTCCACGGCGACGACTCCCCCGCCGACGACCACGAGCCGGTCCGGCGCCTTGCCCGCGCTGGTCGCCTCACGGCTGGTCCAGGGGTTCGCCCCGGCCACGCCCGGCAGATCGGGCACGGCGGCGCGGCTGCCGGTGCAGACCGCCACGGCGTGCCCCGCGGTCAGGGTGTACCGCTCGCCCGACGGGGGACTCGACCGTGACCTTCCTGGGGCCGTCGAGCCGGCCCCGGCCCCGGTGGATGTCCACGCCGATCGACTCCAGCCAGCTCACCTGGCCGTCGTCCTTCCAGTTCGACACGTAGTAGTCGCGGTGCGCGAAGACCTCGGCCGCGTCGAGCGGCCCCCGCACCGCTTGACGCAGCCCCGGCACGCGCCGGGCGTCGGCCCGTGCGGTCACCGGGCGCAGCAGTGCCTTGCTGGGCATGCACGCCCAGTAGGAGCACTCACCGCCGATCAGTTCGTTCTCCACCACCGCCGTCGTCAGTCCGGCCGCCCGGGCGCGGTCCGCCACGTTCTCGCCGACGGGCCCGGCCCCGACCACCACGACGTCGTACTCGGCCGCGTCGGACGCATCCACTGCATTCGTCATACGCGCAGTCTGGTCGGGGGTGTGCGTCGTGGCCAGCCGGGCAGGCGGAATATCGCGAGCCCGCATGCCGTTGTGCGGGAGGCTTCGCCCGCTATGCCAGGAAGAGGAGCACACCATGGCCACCGTCGAGCTCACCAAGGAAAACTTCGATCAGGTCGTGTCCGACAACGACTTCATTCTGATCGATTTCTGGGCTTCCTGGTGCGGTCCTTGCCGGCAGTTCGCCCCCGTCTTCGAGAGCGCGTCCGAGCGTCATGACGACCTGGTCTTCGCCAAGGTCGACACCGAGGCCCAGCAGGAACTGGCCGCGGCGTTCGAGATCCGCTCCATCCCGACGCTGATGATCGTGCGCGAGAACGTGGCGGTGTTCGCGCAGCCCGGCGCGCTGCCGGAGGCCGCGCTGGAGGACGTCATCGGGCAGGCCCGCGAGCTCGACATGGACGAAGTCCGCAAGTCCGTCGAAGAGGCCAAGGCCGCGCAGGGCCCGCAGGACACACGGGAAGCGAGCTAGTCAGGTCGTGGCGAGCGGTCGCTGAACCGTCCGGTGGGCCGGACGGAATCGTCGCGGCGGAGCCCAGCGACCGCTGTCAGCCTGCCGGTTGCCGGTGTGGACGCACCGGCAACCGGCAGGCTTTTGTCCGTTCGGCGAGGCCGGAGCGGCGACCGGCAGGCGGGCGTCCTGCCGGTGCGCGCGCTTCCGGTCGCGTCAGGAACTCGTGAGGACGACGAGCTGCCGGGTCGCCCGGGTCATCGCGACGTAGCGGTCAACCGCCCCCTCGGTCCCCTCCCCGAACGCCTCCGGGTCGACGAGGACGACCAGGTCGAATTCGAGCCCCTTCGACAGCTCCGGGGTCAGCGACCGGACGCGGCCCGTCGCCCGGAACGTGGGATCCCCGATGACGCAGGCGATCCCGTCGTCGTGCGCGGCGAGCCAGGTGCCGAGGACCGATTCCAGATCCGCGACCGACCCGTGGACGACGGGGATGCCGGAGCGGCGGACGGACGTCGGCACGTTGGCGTCCGGGAGCACAGCCCGGACGACCGGCTCGGCCTCCGCCATCACCTCTTCCGGCGTCCGGTAGTTGATGCTCAGCGAGGCCACGTCGATCCGGTCGAGCCCGGCCCGCTCCAGCCGTTCCTGCCACGTCTCCGTGAACCCGTGCCTGGCCTGGGCGCGGTCTCCCACGATGGTGAAGCTCCGGGACGGGCACCGCAGCAGCAGCATCTGCCACTCGGCGTCGGTCAGTTCCTGGGCCTCGTCCACGACGATGTGCGCGAACGGGCCCGCGAGCAGGTCCGGGTCGGTGGTGGGCAGTTCGGACTCGTCGACCAGGCTGACCTGGGCGTCCCGGCCGCGCAGCATCGTCACCAGCCCTTCGCCGTCGTCACCGTCGGCGCCGGAGGAGGACGCGGCCTCGATCAGGTTGTCGACGACCTGGGCCATGCGCTCGCGCTGGGCGGCGAGGGCGGCCTCGTGCCGGCGCTTGCGCCGAGCCGCCTCCGGGTCGCCGAGCCGCTGCCGGGCCGCGTCCAGGAGCGGCAGGTCGGACACCGTCCAGGCCTGGGCGTCCGCGCGCCGCAGCGTGCGCACCTCGTCGGGGCTGAGCCAGGGAGCGCACATCCTCAAGTAGGCGGGGACCGACCAGAGGTCGCCGACGAGATCGGCGGCTTCCAGCAGCGGCCACGCGCGGTGGAGGGTGCCGGTCAGTTCCTCGTCGTGCAGCAGCGCCCTGCGCAGCAGTTGGGGCGAGACGTCTCCGTCGAGCTTGTCCGTCAGGATCGTGACCAGCTCCTCCCAGATCTGGTCACGCGCCTCGTTGTGCGGAGTACCTGGTTCCGCCGCTTCGAACGCCTCGGCCCAGTCGGCCGCGCTCAGCCACACGTCGGCCCAGGGGGTCGTGACCGTCATCCCCTCGGTGGGAGGCGATTCGTAGTACTTGACGGCTGTCTCGACCGCCTGCACCAGCTGCGCGGACGACTTCAGGCGGGCCACCTCCGGGTCGGTCTCGACCGCCGCACCGGCCCCCTCCGCGACGAGGTCCCGCAGGGTGCAGGTCTGCACGCCCTCCTCGCCGAGGCTGGGCAGGACGTCGGCGACGTACGCCAGGTAGGGCTGGTGCGGACCGACGAAGAGCACGCCGCCGCGCCGCTGACCGAGCCGGGGGTCGGAGTAGAGGAGGTAGGCGGAGCGGTGCAGGGCGACGACGGTCTTGCCCGTACCCGGGCCGCCGTCGACGACGAGGGCGCCACGGGATCCCGCGCGGATGATGGCGTCCTGGTCGGACTGGATGGTGCCGAGGACGTCGCGCATCCGCTCCGAACGGTTGCTGCCCAGGCTGGCGATGAAGGCGGACTGGTCGTCGAGCGCGGCGTGCCCGACGAACCCGTCCGGCGTGAACACCTCGTCCCAGTAGTCGCTGATCCGGCCGCGGGTCCAGCGGTATCTGCGGCGGCTCGCCAGGCCCATCGGGTTGGCGTGGGTCGCCGCGAAGAACGGCTCGGCCGCGGGGGAACGCCAGTCGACCAGCAGCCGGCGGCCCGCGCTGTCGGTGAGGCCGAGCCGTCCGATGTACACGGGCTCGGGGTCGTCCGCGCCGACGACGCGTCCGAGGCACAGGTCCAGGCCGAAGCGGCGCAGGGCGCGCAGACGGCCTGACAGCCGGTGGATCTCCATGTCCCGCTCCATCGCCTCCCGGCCGACGCCGCCGGGCGCCCTGCGTTCGGCGTCGAGGCGGTCGGAGAGTTCGGCGATCGCCTCGTCGAGGCTCCGCGCGATGGCTGCGAAGTGCTGCTCGTCCCCGGCGACCAGCATCGGGTCGGCCTTGGCGGAGAGGCGGTCGGAAAGGTCGAACGCGCTGGTGGTCAGAGGGTTCATGACATCAGCCCCGATCCTGGGTCGCGCCCGCGACGTTCCACGGCGCGCACACCCGCACGCCGGTGCCGAGCGACCGCGCCCCGCGTCCCACCGCCGGCTCGACGTCACCGCGCGACTCATAGGGCGTCAACAACACATGCACTTCGTGGTCTCCCGTTTCCGCAGGTTCTGGCCTCGGCGAGCGATTCTGCGGCACGACAGGGGCCTTGCCGCAAGCCCCCTGGTGCGCTATAAGTTGAGAGTGGCAAGGGACGGGCACTCTCCCTTGCCTTTTCTGTTGCCGGGGAAGAGCACGCTCTTCCCCGGGGCCGCGACTCCCTCTCCCACCGCCCCTCACCTGCGCGAACTCTTCGGTGCGGCGGGACACCCACCCTCGGATACGGCGCAGAACCGCGCCTGCGCGACGCGCGAAGAGGGCCCGGCCGCGACGTGCGACACTGTTGGTTAATTCGGGCCCTGCTTTGCCCCGTCGAGCGTCAGCTCGGCGGGGC
>NZ_BMVO01000005.1 GCF_014650755.1 Streptomyces chryseus
CGATGGAGCATGGGTTGGTTCCGCCGTCTTTGCATGTGGTGCGGCCGAATGATCACATCCGGTTCGAGGAGTCGCCGTTCTTTCTGGCGGATCGTGTGATGGCGTGGCCCAGGGGTGAGGAGCCTCGTCGGGCGGCGGTGAGCGCGTTCGGGATGGGCGGGGTGAACGCCCATGTGATCGTGGAGGAGCCGCCCGCGCCGGTGGTGCGGGGTGTGTTGGCGCAGGACTCGCACCTGTTGCGGGTGAGCGCTGCGGACGAGCCGACGCTGCGGGCCCTGGCCGGCGCGTACGCGGAGCGGGTGGCCGGGATCTCCGGTGAGGAGCTGGGCGATGTCGCGTTCACGGCGAACGCCGGGCGCGCGGGGCATCGTTTCCGTGCGGTCGTACGGGGTGCTGACGGGCGTGAGGTGGCCGCCGGCCTGAGGGAAGTGGCCACGGGTGGCCTCCCGGTGTCGCGCAGGGGCGGCGCGGCCGCGCCGGTCGCGTTCATGTTCACCGGTCAGGGTTCGCAGTACGCGGGTATGGGCCGTGGTCTGTACGCGGCGGAGCCGGTGTTCCGGGCCGCGTTGGACGAATGTGCCGGGTTGTTGGCCCCGTACCTCGATGTGCCGTTGCCGGACCTGCTGTTCGGTGGGGCGACGGATCGGCTCGACCGGACCCGGTACGCACAGGTGGGCATCGTGTCCGTGCAGGTGGCTCTGGTGCGCTGGCTGGAGTCGGCAGGGGTGCGTCCGGACGCGGTGGTCGGCCACAGTCTGGGTGAGCTGACGGCCGCGTGGGCCGCCGGTGTGCTGGGCCTGGAGGACCTGCTGCGGTTGACGGTCGTGCGGGGCGGGCTGATGGAATCCCAGCCCGGTGCGGGCGCGATGGCGGTCGTTCACGCGGACGCCGGGACGGTGTCGTCGGCCCTGGCCGGGTTCGCGGGGGTGGAGATCGCCGCGTTCAACGCACCCCGGGTGGTGACCGTGACCGGCCCGGCCGGCGCGGTGGAGCGCTTCAGCCGGGAGTCGGGGCTGCGGTGCCGGCCGCTGGTGGTCAGTCACGCGTTCCACTCCGCCGCGATGCAGGGGGCGGTGGCACCCTTCGTCGAGGCCGTGGCCGGCACGCCGTTGTCGCCGCCCGAGGTGGCGTTCGCGTCGTCGGTGACGGGAGGATGGCACACGGCCGAGTCGGTGACCGACCCCGGGTACTGGGGCCGGGCCATTCGCGAGCCGGTGCGCTTCTCCCAGGCCGTGGCCACGCTTGAGGAGGTGGGTGCCGGATCGGTGTGGGAGATCGGACCGCATCCGCAGCTGACCTCCCTGGCCCGGGCCTCATGGGCAGGTGCGCACCCGGTGTGGCTGAGCACGCTGCGGCGCGAGCGCACCGACCAGGCCGAGGTGCACACAGCGCTGGCCACCTACGTCAACCAGACCTCCGGCGACCTCGACTGGCCCGCGCTGCACCAGGGCAAGGGCCGGCAGACCGTGACCATCCCCACCTACCCCTTCAACCGGCAGCGGTACTGGGTCTCCGCGGACCCGCCCGGCACCACGATGAACCACACGAACGAGATGAGAAGGCCCCAGCGTCATGGCTAGCGAATACGGACTCAAGCGGTACTTCAACGGAGAAGCGGCACACCTGATCGGCGGCAGGATTCGCGCCGTCCACCCCGAGTTCGACGTGGAGGGCTACGCGACCGAGGTCGAGGAGCGCATTCCCGGCAAGGAGCTGAAGGATCGCGTCCTCGTCCTGGCCGAGGGACTGCGCACCCGCCTGCCCGCGGACTACGCCGACGCCGTGCCGATCCTCCTGGCCGTCCTCGGCGACGAACTCGCCGAGGGGGAGGGCATGTTCAACCACAGTTGGTTCCTCATGCCGGTCGCCCGATTCGTGGAGGAGTACGGCCTCGACCACCCGGAGCTGTCACTGGACGCCATCGAGGAGATCACCAAGCGGCACACGGGTGAGTACGCGATCCGGCCGTACGTCGAACAGCACTACGCGCTGACGATGGAGCGCGTCGCCGACTGGGCCCGCAGCCCCAGCCACAATGTGCGGCGCCTGGCGAGTGAGGGAATCCGCTCCCGCCTGCCCTGGGCCCGGACGCTGACCATGTTCGTCAAGGACCCCCAGCCGGTCCTGGAGATCCTGGAGCCGCTGCGCAGCGACTCCTCGGAGTACGTGCGCAAGTCCGTCGCCAACAACCTCAACGACATCTCCAAGGACGCCCCCGACCTCGCGCTCGCGACCGTGCTGCGGTGGAGGGAGGAGAGCCCCACGCCCGAGACCAGCTGGATCGTCAAGCACGGGCTGCGCACCCTGGTGAAGAAGGGCGATCAGCAGGCCCTGGCCATCCTCGGGGCCACGGGCGGCGAGCACGTCAAGGTGCCCAGGCTGGAGATCACCCCCCGGTCGGTGACCATCGGGGACACGCTCGTCATCAGTTTCGACATCGAGAACACCGACGCCCGGTCGCACAGCATCGCGATCGACTACGTGGTGCACCACGTACGCAAGAACGGGCGCAGCATCCCCAAGGTCTTCAAGCTCACCACCCTCGAACTCGGCCCCGGCGAGCGGCGGTCCCTGGAGAAGACCCACACGATCAAGGAGGTGCAGACCCGCCGGTACTACTCGGGTGCGCACACCGTCGACATCCAGGTGAACGGTCTCGTCCAGGCCACCGAGCGATTCGACCTCCACACATGAGCGGCTTCCGGTCAGTTCTC
This sequence comes from Streptomyces chryseus, assembly GCF_014650755.1. GTDB lineage: Bacteria > Actinomycetota > Actinomycetes > Streptomycetales > Streptomycetaceae > Streptomyces > Streptomyces chryseus. The sequence continues at coordinate 2,715 of NZ_BMVO01000005.1, forward strand.
GACGCCGCCGATCCGCTCGTCTCCGACCACCGGATCGGCGGCATCCCGGTCGTGCCCGCCGCCGCCCAGATCGACGCCATGCTGTCCGCCTGCGATGCCCGGCGCCCCGACTGCCGGTGGACGCTGGAGCAGGTCGCCTTCAGGGTGCCCCTGCTCGTGGCGGGGCCCCAGGCGGAGCTGGAGGTCCATACGGACGAGGACGGCCGGTGCGCGGTCCGTTCCGCGCGTCCGGCGGACGGCTTACCCGTCGAGCACAGCACCGCCCGGGTGTCCGGCAGTCCGCTGCCGCCGCCCGGCTACGTCGATGTGGCCGCGCTGCGGGCCGGCTGCACCGAGCAGGTGCCGTTGTCGGACGTGGCCGCGTGGCGCGAGGCGAGCGGGATCGCGTACGGCCCGGCGTACCAGGTGATCCGGTCGGCGCACCGGGGCCCCGGCCGGATGCTGCTGATGCTCCGGGCGGCCGACGACGCGGACGCGGCGTCGGTGCCCCCCTTCGTACCGCCGGCGCTGCTCGACAGCGTCTTCCAGGCGCTCGGCATGCTCGACGACGGCGCGGCCGGGGCGTGTCTGCCCTGGTACGTCGGCCGGCTGGTGGCCCGCCGCAGGATCTCCGGCACGGTGATCGCGGTGGTCGAGCGGGACGAACCGGCCGACGCCGGGGGCCGGGGCGGTGCCGTACGCGGACGGGCCACGGTCTGCAACCAGCAGGGGGAGGTCCTCCTGGAGCTGGACCGCGTCACCCTCAAAGCCGCCGGGCCCGTGGCGTCCCCCGAGCCCCCAGCGCCCGCGGCGGCGACCGCCACCGCGGTCGCCGCCGCGCCGGCCGAGCCGGAACCGGCGCTGCCGGCGGTCCCGTTGATCGAGACCGTCGTCTGGCGGGAGGCGGAACCGGCTGCCACGCACCCTGCGGCGGCCGAGGGGCCCGTGCTCGTCGTTTCCGAGCACGAACTCCGTCCGCCGGCAGGCCGGGACGTCGTGCACCTGACGCCCGCACAACTGTCCGGCGAGGGACTCGACACGCTGTCGGCCGACACCCGTTTCCGGGAGGTGGTGTACGTCGCACCGCGCGGGGTGGCCGGTGAAGCGCGGGTGACGCGGGCCCTGCAGGACGTCTTCGCGCTGGTGCGCCGGATCGCGGCACGCCCGCCGATGCCCGACCTGCTGATCGTCACGACCGCCGCGCACCAGGTGGCCGCGCGGGACGCCGTCGACCCGTTCATGACCGCCCTGTGGGGCCTCGGGCGCACGCTGCGCGTCGAGCATCCCCGTACCAGGATCCGCCTGCTCGACCTCGGCGTCGAGGAGCCGGCCGGCCCGGAGCGCGGCCGTGCCACTGCCGTGTGGGAGGCGCTGGGCCAGGACCGGCCGGAACTCGCCCGGCGTGACGGCGCCTGGTACGAGCCCTCGGTCCAGGCGCTGCCGGCGAGCACGCCCGGCGCGGTGCGGTACGACGGCGGTCGCTTCCTGGTCACCGGCGGCATGGGCGGCATCGGCCTGCGGGTCGCGGAGTTCCTCGCGGAGGCGGGCTGCGCCCATCTGACCCTGGTCGGGCGGACCGTGCCGGAACAGGGAGACGCCCGCGAACGCCTCGACCGGCTCGGGGCGCGCTGTGACCTCGCGATCGTCGCGGCGGACGTCCGCTCGCTGCGCGAGGAGCTGGCCGGCGCGGCACGCTACGACGGCGTGTTCCACGCCGCGGGGGTGTTGCGCGACGGACTGGCGCGCAGCCTGACGCCGGAGCAGGTGGACGCCGTACTCGGGCCCAAGATCGGTGGCGTACACGCGCTGGCCGACCTGGTGTCCGGGCACGACCGGCCCGGTTTCGTCGCCCTGTTCTCCTCGGTCGCGGCGGTACGGGCGAACCTCGGCCAGAGCGCCTACGCCGCGGCCAACGCCTACCTGGACGGCTACGCAGCCCGACAGCGCGCCGAAGGCCGGCCCTGGTACAGCCTCGGCTGGGGCCTGTGGACCGTCGGCATGGGCGAGTCCATCGCCCCGAAGGCCGCCGCGCACGGCATCCCCGCCCTCACCGCGCAGGACGGCATCAGCCTGCTCCGCACGGTTTTGAGCCATCCTCCCGCGCATTACGTCCTGTCCGCCGCCGCGAAAGCGAAGGATGCACCTATGACTGCTGTCACGCCGGAAACCGGGCTCTGGCTGCCGCTCGCCCACGCGCTCAAGAAGGTCCTGCTCGTCGACGACGTGTCGTCGCAGGACGATCTGCTGGAGCTGGGGCTCGACTCGATGATGGCGGTCGAGCTGGCCGCCTCGCTGAGCGTCGACGGGCTCGACATCGACCCGATGGTGTTCTTCGAACACAGCAACGTCGGGGCGCTCCTCGCCCACCTCGACTCGCTGCCGCGCAGCGCTCCCGACGCCCCGCCCGCCCCGGCCCCGGCCCGTGCGGAGCCCGCGGCACGTCCGGTGCGCGCGGCGCAGGTCTCGGCGCCGCAGCAGCGGCCGGCGACGGCCGTGGACGGGCCGGCGGCCCCTGCGGCTCCGGCCACGGCCGCGCCCTTCGTCCCCGACTGGGATCGCTTCCGGGACGTGACCCCCGCCCCGGCGGCCCCGGCCGTGGTGTCGCCCACCCCGGCGGCCCCGGCGGCCGTGCCCACCCCCGCCGCCCCGGCCCCCGCTCCGTACCCGGCCGGATCCCCCGCCGGATCCCCGCCCCCGGCCACCGGCCGGACACCGCGGCGGACGCTGCCGGGCCGACTGGCCGACGCCCCGCACGGCACGTTCCTCGACCGGCGCATCGACGCCCTGTCGACGGAGGACCGCCTGATCGTCGCCAAGGACGAGTACTTCTACGAGCCCGTCATCGAGGAGGCCACGGGGTCCCGGATCAAGTTCGACGGCCGCTGGTTCCTCAACTTCGCCTCGTACAGCTACCTCGGGCTGATCGGGCACGACTACATCGACGACCAGGCCCTGCGCGCCGTGGAGCGGCACGGGACCGGCGCCCACGGGGTACGGCTGCTGGCCGGCACCCTGCACCTGCACCGGGAGCTGGAACTGGCGCTGGCCCGCTTCCTGGGCACCGAGGACGCCATCGTCTTCTCCAGCGGATACATGGCGAACGTGGCGACGGTCGGCGCTCTCGTCGGCCCCGGCGACTTCGTCATCGGCGACGTCTACAACCACGCCAGCATCCTGGACGGCTACCGGCTGTCCGGGGCCACCGTCATCACCTACGCCCACAACGACCTCGCCGACCTGGAACGCGCCCTGCGCAAGGTCGGTGACGCGGGCCGCCTGGTGGTCACCGACGCGGTGTTCAGCATGGACGGCGATGTGGCCGACCTGCCCGGCATCGTGGAGCTGTGCGAGCGGTACGACGCCCCGCTGATGGTCGACGAGGCGCACAGCCTGGGCGTGCTCGGCGACACCGGGCGCGGCATCACCGAGCACTTCGGCATCGACCCGGCGCGGGTCGACGTCAAGATGGGCACGCTCTCCAAGACGGTGCCGAGCGCGGGCGGTTACGTCGCCGGGTCCCGCGATCTGGTCTTCGCGCTCAAGAACAACGCGCGGGGCTGGATGTTCTCGGCGGCCGCGACACCCGCCCAGGTGGCGGCGGCCAAGGCCGCGGTCGAGGTGATGGCGGCCGCCCCGTCCCTCACCCGCGAGCTGCGGGTCAGGACGGACCGGTACAGGGAGCAGCTGCGCGCCCTGGGCTTCGACACGCTGGCCAGTGAGACGCCGGTGGTGCCGATCATCTGCACCAGCGCGGAACAGGCGGGGTCGATGGCCCGGCTGTGCCAGCTCGACGGACTCTTCGTCCAGCCGATCGTCTACCCGGCAGTGCCGCGGACACTGCCCCGGCTGCGGACCATCGTCAACCTCAGTCACTCCGACGCCGACCTGGACGCGGCCGTCGTGACGCTGGAGAAGGCCGGCCGCGCCTGCGGCCTCATTCGCTGAGAAGCCGTCGGACGGAGCGCCCGACCTGACCGCATCACCGCGCACCGTCCGTACACACGCCAACCGAGGGGGAAACGAACATGACCGGTATCGACACCGCGGCGTTCTTCGGAGCGGTTCTGAAGACCATCGCCTCGACCCGCAACCACAGCACCGACCAGCGCGAGTACGACTCCGGCGTGCTGGAGCCGGCCCGGCGGATCCGTGAGTCCGAGAAGGAGGTCGGCGACCGCCCGCTGTCCTCCGCCGAGGCCGAGCAGGTGCTCGGCCTGCTGGAGACGACGCTGCGCACCAAGCGCACCCCGGACGAGGAGCGCGAGTACTACCTCCAGTACATCGAGAAGGTCGCCGGGATCAGCCGGGCCTCGCTGAGTGTGTCCGGCTGGTGAGTACGCCGCGTCTCGCGTGGTACAGCCACGAGATCTGCTTCTGGCACGACCCGGGCCCCGGATCGGGGTACGTCCCCGTCGGGCCGGGCGTCGAGCCGCTGCGCCAGTTCGCGGTCGACCCGGACCTCCGGCGCGCCGAGGGCCTGGTCAAGGCGTCCGGCGTGATGGACCGGTTCACCTGCCTCACCCCGGCGCCGGCCTCCGACGAGGACCTGCTCCTCGTGCACGTACCCGAGCACATCGAGCGGGTCGAGGCGGCGTCGGCGGCCGGAGCGGGCGACGCCGGTGTGTACGCGCACGTCAACTACCACAGCGCGCAGGCCGCGAGGCTTGCCGTCGGGGCCTGCGTGCAGGCCGTCCAGGACGTCCTGGACGGCCGCTTCGACCGGGCGTACTGCCTGGTGCGCCCGCCCGGCCACCATGCGGAGCCGGACCGGGCGATGGCGCTGTGCCTGTACAACAACCTGGCTGTGGCCGCCCGTGCGGCGCAGCGCCGCGGGGCGCGCCGGGTGCTGGTCCTGGACTGGGACGTGCACCACGGCAACGGCATTCAGAGGACCTTCTACGAGGACCCCGACGTGCTGTACGTCTCGGTGCACCAGGAAGGACTGTTCCCGGCGGCGTCCGGTCTCGTGCTGGAGACCGGCGCGGGCGCGGGCACGGGCAGCACCCTCAACGTGCCGCTGCCCGCCGGCTCGGGCCACGGCGCCTACCTCGCGGTGATGGACCGCATCGTGGCGCCGGCGGCCCGCGCCTTCGGGCCGGATCTGATCCTGGTGGCGGCGGGCGTCGACGCGAGCGGTCACGATCCGATGGGCCGGATGCTCTGCACCAGCCGGACCTTCCACGCCATGACGTCGGCGATGTGCCGGCTCGCGGACGAACTGACCGGGGGCAGGATCGTCTTCGCCCACGAGGGCGGCTACTCGGCGTGGTACCAGCCGACGCTGGTGCTGGGCACGGCGAGCGCGATCGCCGGTCTGCCGGCCCCTCAGGACCCCTTCCTGCACGCGCTCGAACACCTGCCGGGCCAGCGCCTCCAGCGCCACCAGGAGCGGGTCGTCAAGCACTTGGAGGAGCACCACCCGCTGCTGGCCGGCCCGGCGCCCGCGCCCGAGGACGGAGGTCCGCGATGAGCGGCTGGTGGATGGCGGTCGGGGCCGGCGCGCGCAGGCGGACCGGCGCCGGACGGGAGCCCGTGCCCCGTCCCCGGTACCGGGTCGTGGCGCTCCCGCACGCCGGCGGGTGGCCCTCCGCGTTCCGCTCCTGGTGGCAGGTGCTGCCCGACGACGTCGAGTGCGTCGTCGCCCAGTTGCCCGGACGCGGCGTGCGCATCAACGAGCCGCTGCTGACCCGCGTCGAGCCGCTGGTCGACGCCCTCGGCCGGGGCCTGGCGGAGCTGGAGCCGCTGCCGTACGCGATCATCGGGCACAGCTTCGGCAGCGTGCTCGGATACGAACTCGCCCGGGCGATGGAGCAGAAGGGGCTGCCGCCCGCCCTGCTCGCCGTGTCCGCGCGCCAGCCGCCGTGCTTCCCCAGCGAGCCGCCGTTCGCGCACCTCAGGAGCGACACGGAGCTGCTGGAGCACCTGACGGACATCGGCGGGATGTCTCCCGTCCTGATGGACCGCCCCGACCTGGTCCAGCCGTCGCTCCGCGCGATCCGGGCCGACCTGGAGGCCATGGAGACCTACCGGCGACCGCTGTCCGGCACCCGCGTCCCCATCCTCGCGCTCAGCGCGGTCGACGATCCGGTCGTCGTCCACGACCGGATGCACCTGTGGTCGCTGGAGACCTCGGGCGGCTTCAGCCGCCAGGCGTTCACCGGCGGCCACTTCTACCTCTACACCCCCGCCAACGCGGCGGCGGTCGCCGCCCGCCTGGTGCCCGGCCTCGACACCCCCCGGTCGTCCGCGGCACCGCTCCCGTCCCCCCTGGCCCGATGACCGTGTCGGGCACCGATGAGCACCACCCCCCGAAAGGAACCACCGTGAGTACCACTGCCGAGGCCTCCTCGCAGGCCGGACCCCGTGAGTGGTTGGGCCTCGCCGTACTGGCGCTGCCCACACTGCTGCTGTCCATCGATGTGAGCGTGCTGCACCTGGCCGTACCGCACATCAGCGAGGGCCTGGACCCCTCCGCCGCCCAGATGCTGTGGATCATCGACATCTACGGCTTCCTGATCGCGGGCTTCCTGGTCGCCATGGGCACCCTGGGCGACCGCATCGGCCGCCGGAAGCTGCTGCTGATCGGCGCCGCCGCGTTCGGCCTCGCCTCGCTGGCCGCCGTGTACGCCGACAGCCCGGCCATGCTGATAGCGGCGCGGGCGGCGATGGGCATCGCCGGAGCCACGCTGATGCCCTCGACCCTCGCCCTGATCATCAACATGTTCCGCGACGCGCGGCAGCGCGGTGTGGCGATCGCCGTCTGGGTCACCATGTTCTCCGTGGGCATCGCGCTCGGCCCGGTCGTCGGCGGCGCCATGCTGGAGTACTTCTGGTGGGGTTCGGTCTTCCTGCTCGGCGTGCCCATCATGGGCGTGCTGCTGGTCGCCGGCCCGCTGCTGCTGCCGGAGTACCGTGACGAGGAGGCCGGCCGGCTCGACCTGACCAGTGCGGTGCTGTCGCTCGCCGCGATCCTGCCGGTGATCTACGGACTCAAGGAGATCGCCAACGACGGGTTCGGCCCCGTCCCGGTCCTGTCGCTCGTCGTGGGCCTGGCCGTCGGCGTGCTGTTCGTCCGCCGTCAGCGCACGCTGGAGAGCCCGCTGCTGGACCTCAAGCTCTTCGGCAACCCCACGTTCCGCGCCGCGCTGCTCACGCTGCTGCTCAGCATGCTGGTGGCCGGTGGCACGTACCTGACGGTGACGCAGTTCCTCCAGCTCGTCGGCGGCCTGTCCCCGATGAAGGCCGGTCTGTACCTGCTGCCGGCGGCCTTCGCGCTGATCGTGACGGCCGTCGTGTCCCCGATGGCCGCCGCCAAGATCCGTCCGGCGTACGTCGTCGCCGCGGGTCTGGCGGTGTCGGGCGTCGGCCACGTGATGCTGAGCCTGGCCGACAGCTCGTCGGGCATCGCGCAGGTGGTGACGGGCTTCGCGTTCGTGTACGCCGGCGGCGGCCCGCTCATCGCCCTGGGGACGGACATCGTCGTCGGGTCGGCCCAGCCCGAACAGGCCGGGTCCGCCGCGGCCATCTCGGAGACCAGCACCGAACTCGGCATGGCGCTGGGTGTGGCGCTGCTCGGCAGCCTCGGCGCCGCCGTGTACCGCAGCGGGGTCGAGCTCCCCTCCGGGGCTCCGGAGGCCGCCGGTGACACGCTCGCGGGGGCGGCCGAGGCGGCGCAGGGCATGTCAGCGGAGGTCGCGACGGCCCTGCTCGCCTCCGCCCGGGACGCGTTCACCGACGGCATGAATGTCATCGGCGCGATCGGGGCGGTCGTGGCGCTCGCCTCCGCGGTGCTGGTGGCGGTGGTCATCAAGCTTCCGGCCACGGGAGCCGGCGGTGACTCCGACGGTGCTGACGGTTCCGGCGGTTCGGCCGACGGCACCGTGCCTGCCGTCAATGTGGAGGCATAGCAGGTCGAGCCATCCCTGCCGGGGCAGGCAGACCGCCGGTGCGGCCCGCGTCGTACGACGCGGGCCGCACCGCTCACATCCCGGCTCCGGACCCGTCCTGGTAGGCGGCGGCGTAGCCGGCCGTGGGGGCGATGGGGGTGATGACGTCGATCAGTACGCCGTCGGGGTCGGCCACGATGAAGTGGCGCTGGCCGAACGCCTCGCTGCGCAGGTCGAGTTCGGGCTTCAGTCCGGCGCCCGTCACGAGGCGCGCGTACTCGGCGTCGACGTCGGCCACCTCGAAGTTCAGGAGCAGACCCTGGGCCGTTCGCCGGAACGCCTCCGGTACGGTCGCGTGCCCGGCGTCCACCAGGGCCAGTTCGTAGTACGGCGGCTCGGGCCGCCGCAGGCTGACGTACCAGTCGCTCGTGTAGGTCGTCTCGAAGCCGAACAGCGTGGTGTAGAACGCCACGGATTCACGAAGCCGCTCGGTGCAGAGCACAGGGTAGAAGCTGGTCACGGCAGGGGACGTCATCACAACACCGTTCTGAGGCGGAAGTACGGTCATCCCGTCTCAACGAGGCACCCGCCCCCGCGTCACATCCGCCGGACCCGGGGCAGGCTGACGTGACAGCGGTGGTCCACCCGGAGGGCGAAGCCCGGGTATGGCGGTGCGGCGGACCCCGTGGCCGGAAGGGCTGTTGCCCACCCTGCTCGATGCGCCGGAGAGGACCGAGCGGGACGAGCTGCTCGGGAGGCCCGCATGCCGCCGCGCCGGCCGTTCCCGCGGGGACGCTGCCCGCCGGACCGACCGAACTGAACCGGCGGCGTACGGCCATGTCCTGGGCGGCGGCGGATCGTTGAGCAGAAGGGGCCATGTTGACATGCCAACGGTATGTCATTAGGTTCATCTCGCATACCGTTGGTACGTGAGCGGAGATGGCATTCCATGCTGACCAGCTTCTGTCCGGTGATCTGCACCTCACGGCTGGGGGAGTCGCGCACCTTCTACAGCAGACTGTTCGGCTTCGACGCCACGCACACGACCCCGTGGTACGCCGCCCTCAGCCGGCCCGGGCGGCCGCAGCACGAGCTCGCCCTCCTCGACCACTCCCATCCCGCACTGCCCGAGGCCCTCGGCCGGCCGGTGCGCGCGGTGCGGATCACCCTCACGGTGGACGGCCCGCAGGAGGACTGGGAGCGCCTCGTCGCCCTGGGGGCGGTGGGCCGCCCGGATCAGAGGCACCTCGTGGTCACGGATCCCAACGGCGTCCGGATCGACGTCGTCGCACCGGCCTGACCGGCCGCGGACCGCAGGGACTGCCCGGCCGAAGGGGGAAGTCGCGCCGTGCCCAGAAGGATGGACGCCGCCCTGGCGGCCGCGATCATGCACGCGGTCGGCCTCGAACCGCTGGAGCCCTACCCCGGGTCGAACGCCGCCTGGAACTGCCGCTGTCTGAACTGCGCGCACCGGGTCGCGCCCACCTTCGGCTCGGTCCGCTCCGGCGCCACCTCGGGGTGCCGCCGGTGCGGCCGGGCCGCCGCCGACGCGCGGCGACTCGCCGTGGGCCGCGAGCGGGCCGAGGCGGACCTGCGCGCCGCGGGCTTCGAGCCCCTGGAGCCCTATCCGGGCGCGAGAGCCAGATGGCGCTGCCGCCATCTGGCCTGCGGGAGCGTCGTCCACCCGCGGCTGTTCCGGATACGGGCCGGCAGTGGCTGCCTGGCCTGTGCCGGACGGGCCCCGGTGGACCCGGCGGTGGCGGAGGCGGACATGCGGGCGGCCGGCCTGCGGCCGCTGGTGCCGTTCCCCGGCCGCGTGCGCGACCCGTGGAAGTGCCGGTGCGTACGGTGCGGTCACCTCTGCGCGCCGACACTCAACAACATACGTCGCGGGCAGGGGGGTTGCCTGGCCTGCGTGTCGTCGGCGGCGGTCCGCCCCAGGAGCTCAGCCTCGTGAGGTGCCGACCGGGCCCTCGCTCGCGGTCACTTCGCGCGCAGTGCTTCCAGCATCCGTGCCAGCGCCTGCCGGGTGTCCGCCAGATCGGCGGAGCTCTGCGACGCCGCCAGCCACAGCGCCGCTTCGTTCATCGCCCCCGACAGCAGGTGCGTGAGCGGCGCGACCGGCTGCGCGGGGATGGTGCCCTCCCGGATCAGGACGGTGAGCGCCTCGGCCAGATGGCGGCCGGACGTGGCCTCGTTCATGGCCCGCCAGTCCCGCCAGCCGAGCACCGCCGGCCCGTCGACGAGCATGATGCGCTGGAGCGCGGGGTCGGTGGAGGCGCTCAGGAACGCCTGGCAGCCGGAGGTGAGCTGGTCCCACGCGTCTTCCCGCGCGTCCGCCGTGGCCGCGATGTGCGCGGCGACCTCCTGCTGCACCTGCTCCAGCACGGCCCGGAACAGCTCGGCCTTGCTGCCGAAGTGGTGGTACAGAGCGCCCTTGGTCACCCCGGCGGCCCGGACGATCTCCGACAGGCCCACAGAGGCGTAACCCAGGGTCGAGAAGAGGCGCCGGCTCTCCCGCAGCAAGGTGCGACGCGTCTCCTCCCGCTGCTGCGCCCGGACTCCGTTCGTCATCGTTGCGACCCCCGTCTTCGGCCTGTCGAAGCCATACCCACACGGTACTTCGCCGCCGCGCGGACGGGCGACCGGTGCGCCTACCGCGACCATGCCGGGTTGAACGCGTTCATGTCCAGGCGATCGGGGTGAGGCAGGCAGGGGTACGGCCGCCCACACGGTGGCCGAGGCGCTCTGCGCGCGCTTCGCGGGCGCCGCGTGCGTCATGGACCGCAGCGACGTGCCCGGCATGGCGGCCGCGTTCAACACGGGCATGCGCACGGTCGCCGGGTCGGTGGCCGGCCGCCCCGAGGAGACGTACGTCGTCGTCTGCAACGCCGGCTCCACCGCTGCGCCGGACTCCGTCCAGGCCCTCGGCGACACCCTGGTGGCGCGCTCGCTCCCGGCCGTCGCCCAGATCAACTTCCTCTCCCTGCGCACCATGGACGAGATGACGGGCCCGGGCCGCTGGTACGCCGTCGGAGCCGCGTACTACCAGACACGCTGGGCGTTCGGCTTCGAGTACGACCTCCACCGGCGCAACAGCGCGTCGCGCAGACGCGGCCCGCTCGGCCACTCGTACCACCTGAAGGGCCACGGACTGGCCCTGCGACTGGACACGGCCCTGGACGCCGGCGGGTTCAGCACGGCGACCCCCTGCGAGGACCTCGAACTGGGCTTCCGTCTCGCGCTGCGCCGTGTCCCCGTCCAGGTCGTGCCGGTACTGGAGGACACCGAGCACCCCACGACCGCCACCGCCGTGACCGCTCAGAAGCGGTACTGGTACTCCGGGATGATCGATGTCCTGCAGTTCCACTGGCTCCTGCCGGAGGACCGCGCGGCCCAGCCGTGGCGGTTCGAACTGAGCCGCCTGGCCTCCGTGTACCGGAGCGCGGGCTGCTTCCTGCTCGGGCCCGTTCCGTACTGGATCCTGCTGGGAGCGGCCGTCGCCCTCGGCCGGCCGGTGCTCGCGGTCCTGCCCTTCCTCAACGCCGCGCTGTCCGCCTGGCTCGTCCGCCGGGCGGCGCGGCTGCTGGGCCGCCCGCTGCCGGCGCTGCGCCCGGCCGAGCTGGTCCTGCTGCCCGCCGGCATCCTCGTCTGGTCCCTCACCCGCAACATCGGTCCGGTGCAGTACCTCTGGAGCATGGCCCGGTCCTCGGACCGGCAAGGGCGCCTGCGGGCGACCCACCTGCTGCACGTGGAGGACTCCGAGAAGCGGAGCGTGTGAGCCATGGCCCCGCGGTTCGAAGCCTTCTGGCACGCGCCCACCGCCCGGCTCCAGGCGTGGCGGACCGGATGGAAGCAGGCCCCGACGACGACGATCGGGTTCCGTACCCCGGTCCGGCTGGGGCACGGCGAGCGGGGGGTGGTCACCGTGGCGCTGCTCGCCTGCCCGGACGCCGTGGCCTTCCTCCCGGACGGCCGCGACCGCGGCCTGCCGCTCGTCCTGAGCGACGAGCCGGCCACCGCGCAGTGGACCTGCCACGCGTACGTGCGGATAGGGCTGAACGGGAGCGAGGTGACCGAGATCCGGCTCGACACCGAGCGGGGCTGACGGGCCGGCGGGCTTCCTGCGGGGCAACGGGGACATTTCGCGGCCCATCCCGGCCGTGTCGTTGTTGGGCCGAACGGGTGAGGCGCGGGAAGATGGCCCGATGCAGACACAGCACGTGAGCGGAGTGGTCCGGTGAGCAGGTACGACGTCACCGACGAACAGTGGGCCGGGCTCGCTCAGGTCGTGCCGCTGCGCAGCGGGAACGAGTGGCCCTCGATGGTCGATCACCGGACGATGCCGCAGGAGGAGGCGGCCGCCGACCAGCGGCGGATGATCGTGCTGCGCGTGCAGGTGTTCTCCGACGCCCGTGAGGTCGCGGAGTACCTGATCGCGCGGGTGCCGGTACTCCTGGACCTGACGGCGGCGGACGCCGATGTGGCCAAACGCATCCTGGACTTCAGCAGCGGTGTCGTCTTCGGCCTCGGCAGCGGCATGCACCGGGTCGACCGGAACGTCTTCCTGCTGTCGCCGTCCGGTATGGAGGTCGAGGGGGCCGAGGCGGCCGCCGTCCCCCAATCGTAGGAAGGTAATTCAGGCGTAACGGTTCGCCCGGCGAAGTGCTGCGTACCGTCCGGGCCATGACCGCCGATTCCCCGAGGGCGACCCCGGGACCCCCAGCATCCGCAGCAGCATCCGTACTTCCCGCATCCGCGGTGCCGCCCGCCGTTCCCGTGCCGCCCGCCGTTCCCGTACCGCCGGCGCCGTGGAGCGACGGCCGCGGCGTGCCCGCGGTCACCGAACTGCGGCTCTCGGCCTTCCGGTCGCACCGCGGCGCCGTCTTCCCGGTCGGCCCGGTGACGCTGTTCGCGGGGGCGGCGGGCAGCGGCAAGTCGAGCGTGCTGGAGGCGTACGAGGCGCTGGCCCGGCTCGGTGGGGGCGCCGGGCTGGGCGAGGTGTTCCGGGACCCCGCGGGATGCGTCCCGGAGCGGGCGGAGCCGGATGCCCAGGGGCGGCGGGGGTTCAGGATCGGCTGCACCGTCGAGGGGCCCGCCGGTCGGGTCCGCCTCGATCTGGCCGTCCAGGCCGAACCCGAACTGCGCGTCGTCGGCGAGCGGCTGACCTGCGACGGGCAGACGCTGCTGACCACCGCGCTGCGCGATCCGGGGCGCAGTACGGTCCAGGCGGCCTGGTACACGGCCGGCGCCGCGCCGGTGACCAAGGCGCCGCTGCCCGACGACGTGCTCGGTACGGCGCTGCTTCCGCTGCGGGTGGCGGGGAAGACGGCGGGGCAGTTACGGGTGCTGGCGGCGGCGGAACAAGTGGTTCTGGCGCTGCGTTCGGTGTTCGCGTGCGATCCGCAGCCGTCGGGCATGCGGGAGCCGGTGGCGGTGGGCGACGCCCGGCTGCGGCGCGGCTGCGACAACCTGGCCGAGGTGCTGTGGCGTACGCACCGCCAGTGCGCGAAGCGCCACGCGCGACTGGCGGCGACGGTCCGGTCGGGGTGCCCGGGTCCGGTGGAGGCGCTGACGGTGGAGGAGTTGGCGGACGGCAGGGTGCGGGCGCTGGTGGGCCGGGGCGGCCCGTGGGCCACGCCGGTGGAACGGCTGGGGGACGGCGAGCTGCGGTATCTGGCGCTCGCGCTGGTGCTGCTGACCGGGCCGGGCGTACTGGCCGTGGACCCCGCCGCCGAAGTGCCCGCCGCCCTGCAGGCGCTGACGGTCCTCGCGGACGGCTTCGACCGGTGCCTGGACGGGCGGCAGACGCGGGAACTGGTCGCACTGGCGGCGTCCGTCTGCGCCGAGGGGCACATGAGGCTGGTGGGGACGGTCACGGACACCTCGGCGGCGTACGCGCGTGGAGTGGACGGGGTGGCGGTGGTAGACCTGGGCCGTGACTGAACTGGATCTGGCGCAATTGCAGCGGCGACTGGCCGAATTCGCGGCGGCCCGGGGGTGGGAGCCGTACCACACGCCGAAGAACCTCGCCGTGGCGCTGAGCGTGGAGGCGTCCGAACTGGTGGAGATCTTCCAGTGGCTGACGCCCGAACAATCGGCCGGGGTGATGGAGGATCCACGGTCCGCGCACCGGGTGGCGGACGAGGTCGCGGACGTCCTGGCGTACTTGCTGCAGTTCAGTGAGGTGCTGGGGATCGACGTGCTGGAGGTGCTGGCGGCCAAGATCGACCGGAACGAACTGCGCTTTCCGGTGCCGGAGAACAAGGGTCGTTACTCTCCGGAGTGATGAAATTATCCAAAACTGCTTTTCTGTCCACAGATTTCGCCATAGCCCTGGCTTTCCGGGCCCCATGCCCTCACTCTGGGTAGTGGACGGGTGACGGTACGCGAAAGAGCGGGCCATGGTGAGGACGGGGGCGGCGCATGGACGCGGTGAGGCTCATCGGGCAGAGCCGGCACGCACTCGCGCGGAGCCGGGCGGCGCGGGACATTCTGGTGGAGGCCTGGCAGGCGCAGGCCCTGACCCAGGCGATCGGCGGGCACTTGGCGCTGACCGGTCCGGCCGAGCTGAGAGGCGAGGCGCGCGGGCTGAGCGAGACGGGCGGCCGGGGGTGCGGGGCGTTCGACATCCCCGCGCTCTGGGCCGAGGGCATGGACGGCGCCGGGGGACCGCCTCGGGACGCCCGGCCGCGGGCGGCGCAGATGACGCAGGTGACGGACGCGCGGACCGCGTTGACCGGTCTGGGCGCGCTGCTCGGCGAGGTGGGCATCGCGCTGGTCGGGGTCGCGTGCGCCACCGACGAGGAGGCTCTCTACTGGCAGTGCATCGAGGGCATCGACGCGGCCGACGAGTCCAGTGACCGGGTGCGCGGTCTGTTACGCCGGTTCACGGTGCGGGAGCAGGACAGACGGCGCAGTGCTGCTTGGGACTCGGCGGCGGAGCCGTCATGACGCCGTCAGCCGTCCGCGCCGCCGGTCGCGGGGGCCGGCGGGCGGCCGGCGGTGGCCTGGAGGTCGGCGTCGAGCTGCGAGAGGTCGGCGTTCAGCGCCGCCATCAGTTCCTCCATCTGCTGGAGCAGGCCCGTGGCCGCTCCCGTTCCCTGCCGCGTCGGCTGTCGCGGTACTGGCGTCTCGGTTCGGTCGGCCTGTTCTGGTTCGGCTTCCTGGGACATGGCGGCCTCCTCGGCCCTGGCCCTCCCCGCGGGGGGAGAGCGGCGCTGCGTACGGCGCGCCGGCAGCGGCCGCCGGCGCGAGGGCCGGGCGGTCCGGCTCCGCCCGAGCCAACGACCGCTCCGCGCGGCGGTCACTGGCGAGGCCGTGCGCGGGCCGCCGGCCGGCGCAAGTTCACCCGACCGGGCAGGCTCGGGCCGGATACGGGAGGTGGGGTTGACGGCGGTGTCACGGTGCAGGATGGAGGCATGGATCTTCGAATCTTCACGGAGCCCCAGCAAGGGGCGAGCTACGACACCCTGCTCACCGTCGCCAAGGCGACCGAGGACCTCGGCTTCGACGCCTTCTACCGTTCCGACCACTACCTGCGCATGGGATCGGGCGACGGCCTGCCCGGGCCGACCGACGCCTGGATCACGTTGGCCGGGCTCGCCCGCGAGACCAAGCGGATCAGGCTCGGCACCCTGATGACCGCGGGCACCTTCCGGCTGCCGGGTGTGTTGGCCATCCAGGTCGCGCAGGTCGACCAGATGTCGGGCGGCCGGGTCGAACTGGGCCTGGGAGCCGGCTGGTTCGAGGAGGAGCACCGGGCGTACGGCATCCCGTTCCCCAAGGAGAAGTTCGGCCGGCTGGAGGAGCAGCTCGCGATCGTCACCGGCCTGTGGGCGACCGAGACCGGCCGGACGTTCAGCTACGACGGGACGTACTACCAGCTGACCGACTCGCCCGCGCTGCCCAAGCCCGCCCAGGCGAAGGTGCCCGTGCTGATCGGCGGGCACGGCGCGGTCCGTACGCCGCGGCTGGCCGCGCGGTACGCCGACGAGTTCAACATCCCGTTCGCTTCGCTGGAGGACAGCGAGCGGCAGTTCGGGCGGGTCCGAGCGGCTGCGGAGCAGGCCGGACGCAAGGCGGACGACCTGGTGTACTCCAACGCGCTGGTGGCGTGCGTCGGCAAGGACGACGCGGAGGTGGCGCGCCGGGCCGCGGCCATCGGGCGGGACGTGGAGGAGCTCAAGGCGAACGGGCTGGCCGGTTCGCCCGCCGAGGTGGTCGACAAGATCGGCCAGTACGCCGCGATCGGCGCGTCGCGGATCTACCTCCAGATGCTGGACCTGGACGACCTCGAACACCTGGAGCTGATCTCCTCGCAGGTCCAGTCGCAGTTGACCAGTGGCCGCTGAGCAGGGGCAGCCGACCACGCAGCCGACCAGGGGCAGCCGGCCGGATGCCGCCGGACCGGAAAACGCCGAGTGCCGGACGCCGGGCGTTCCAGCGCCGGCGCCCGACGAGTGAAGGAGTGCCGCCGTGAAGCCCGACCGTCCGCTCGCCGCCGTGCTCGGAGCCGATGCCCCGGGGGCCGTCGTACTCGACGGCGGTCTGTCCAACCAGCTGAAGGCGCAGGGCTGCGACCTGTCCGACGCGCTGTGGTCGGCGCGGCTGCTCGCCGACGGGCCGCACCAGATCGAGGCGGCGCACGCGGCCTACGTACGGGCCGGTGCCCAGGTGCTGATCACCGCCAGCTACCAGGCGACGTTCGAGGGCTTCGCGCGGCGGGGGACGGGCCGGAGCGAGGCGGCGGCGCTGCTGGGGCGGAGCGTCGAACTGGCGCGTGCGGCGGGGGAGTCCGTGGGCCAGGAGGTCTGGGTGGCGGCCTCGGTCGGGCCGTACGGGGCGATGCTGGCCGACGGCAGCGAGTACCGGGGCAGGTACGGGCTGTCGGTGCGGGAGCTGGAGCGGTTCCACCGGCCGCGGGTGGAGGCGCTCGTCGCGGCGGCCCCCGATGTGCTGGCGCTGGAGACGGTGCCGGACACCGACGAGGCCGAGGCGCTGCTGCGGGCCGTCGAGGGAGCCGGGACGCCGGTCTGGCTCTCCTACACCGTCGCGGGCGGGCGGACCCGGGCCGGCCAGCCGCTGGACGCCGCCTTCGCCCTGGCGGCGGGCAACAACCAGGTGATCGCCGTCGGGGTCAACTGCTGCGAGCCGCGCGACGTGGACGCCGCCGTGGAGCCGGCGGCCTCGGTGACCGGGAAGCCGGTCGTCGTCTACCCGAACAGCGGGGAGCGGTGGGACGCGGAGGGGAGGAGGTGGCGCGGCGGGGCCACGTACGACCCGGGGCGGGTGCGCGAGTGGCGGGCCGCCGGGGCCCGGCTGGTGGGCGGCTGCTGCCGGGTCGGGCCCGCCGAGATCGCGGAGCTGGCGCGGCTGGCCGGAACGGTGGCTTAAACCCCTGGTCGGGGACGGGCCGGGGCGACGATACTCGGACGCGTGTTCCTGACGATCAGTACTACCGGCAACCAGGAGCGTCCCGCGACCGACCTCGGTTTTCTGCTGCACAAGCACCCCGACAAGGCGCAGACGTTCTCCACTTCTCACGGCACGGCGCACGTCCTCTACCCCGAGGCGTCCGTCGAGCGGTGCACGGCCGCGCTCCTGCTGGAGGTGGACCCTGTGGCGCTCGTGCGGCGCGGCAAGGGCAAGGGGCGCGGCGGCTCGCCCGACTCCGCGCTCGCGCAGTACGTCAACGACCGGCCGTACGCCGCGTCGTCGCTGCTCGCCGTCGCCCTGAGCACGGTCTTCAAGACCGCCCTCCAGGGCGTGTGCTCCGCGCGGCCCGAGCGAGCCGCGGCCCCGCTGCCGCTGCGCGTCGAGGTGCCCGCGCTGCCCGCCCGGGGCGGCGCCGAGCTGGTGGCGAAGCTGTTCGCGCCACTGGGCTGGACGACGGTGTCGGCCCAGCCGGTGCCGCTGGACGAGCAGTTCCCGCAGTGGGGCGACTCGCGGTACGTACAGCTCGTGCTGGAGGGCGAGCTGCGGCTCGCCGACGCGCTGCGGCAGCTGTACGTCCTGCTGCCGGTCCTGGACGACTCGAAGCACTACTGGGTCGCGCCCGACGAGGTGGACAAGCTGCTGCGGGCCGGTGAGGGCTGGCTGGCCGAGCACCCCGAGCAGAAGCTGATCACCAGCCGCTACCTGGCGCGCCGCTGGAGCCTGACCCGGCAGGCCATGGAGCGTCTCGAACTGGTGCGGCTGGCCGAGGCCGACGACCTGGAGGTCGAGGAGATCGACAACGCCGTCGACGAGACGACGGACACCGACGAGCGACCCGTGCCGCTCGCCGTGCAGCGCCGGGACGCCATCCTCCGGGCGCTGGACGCGGCCGGGGCGAGCCGGGTGCTCGACCTTGGCTGCGGACAGGGCCAGCTGGTGCAGGCGCTGCTCAAGAACGTGAAGTTCACCGAGATCGTCGGCGTGGACGTGTCCATGCGCGCGCTCACCATCGCCTCGCGGCGGCTGAAGATCGACCGGCTGGGCGAGCGGCAGGCCGAGCGCGTGAAGCTGATGCAGGGCTCGCTCACGTACACCGACAAGCGGCTCACGGGGTACGACGCGGCCGTGCTCAGCGAGGTCGTCGAGCACCTCGACCTGCCGCGGCTGCCGGCCCTGGAGTACGCCGTGTTCGGCTCGGCGCGGCCGCGTACCGTGCTCGTGACGACGCCGAACGTCGAGTACAACGTGCGCTGGGAGAGCCTGCCCGCCGGGCACGTACGGCACGGCGACCACCGCTTCGAGTGGACGCGCGCGGAGTTCCGGGCCTGGGCCGAGCGGGTGGCCGCACGGCACGGGTACGGCGTGGAGTTCGTCCCCGTCGGGCCGGACGACCCCGAGGTGGGCCCGCCGACCCAGATGGCCGTGTTCACCAGGACCACCCAGGACAAGCCGGGTGACGGACGCGACAAGCAGGGCCGCCGGGACGGCCGGAGCGAGCAGACCACCCCGCAGGACGAGAAGGAGGCGAAAGCCGCATGAGCACCGCACCCCGCACGCTTCCCGTCACCGACCTGTCCCTCGTGGTCCTCGTCGGCGCCACCGGATCGGGCAAGTCCACCTTCGCCCGGCGTCACTTCAAGCCCACCGAGGTCGTCTCCTCCGACTTCTGCCGCGGCCTGGTCGCCGACGACGAGAACGACCAGAGCGCGAGCCGTGACGCCTTCGACGTCCTGCACTACATCGCGGGCAAGCGCCTGGAGGCCGGACGGCTCACCGTCGTCGACGCGACCAACGTGCAGCCGGAGAGCAGGAAGCAGCTCGTCCAGCTGGCCAGGAAGTACGACGTGCTGCCGATCGCGATCGTCCTCGACCTGCCGGAGGAGGTCTGCGCCGAGCGCAACGCCGTACGACCCGACCGGGCGGGCATGCCCCGCCACGTCATCCAGCGGCACCGGCGCGAGCTGCGCCGTTCGCTGCGGAGCCTGGAGCGCGAGGGCTTCCGCAAGGTGCACGTCCTGCGCAGCGTGGAGGAGGTCGACGCCGCCGAAGTCGTGCTGGAGCGCCGTTACAACGACCTCACCCACCTCACCGGCCCCTTCGACATCATCGGCGACATCCACGGCTGCCGTTCCGAGCTGGAGACCCTGCTCGGCAAGCTCGGTTACGTCGACGGGTCGCACCCCGAGGGGCGTACGGCCGTCTTCGTCGGCGACCTCGTGGACCGGGGCCCGGACAGCCCCGGCGTGCTGCGCCGCGTGATGGGCATGGTCGCCTCCGGCGACGCGCTGTGCGTGCCGGGCAACCACGAGAACAAGCTCGGCCGTTATCTCAAGGGCAGGAACGTCCAGCACACCCACGGACTCGCGGAGACCGTCGAGCAGCTGGAGAAGGAGGACGACTCCTTCAAGGAGCAGGTGCGCGACTTCATCGACGGCCTCGTCAGCCACTACGTCCTCGACGGCGGCAACCTCGTCGTGTGCCACGCCGGCCTGCCGGAGAAGTACCACGGCCGCACGTCCGGCCGCGTCCGTTCGCACGCGCTGTACGGCGACACGACCGGCGAGACCGACGAGTTCGGCCTGCCCGTGCGCTACCCGTGGGCCGAGGACTACCGGGGCCGTGCCGCCGTCGTCTACGGCCACACCCCCGTCCCCAACACCTCCTGGATCAACAACACCATCTGCCTCGACACCGGCGCGGTGTTCGGCGGGAAGATGACCGCCCTGCGCTGGCCGGAGCGCGAGCTGGTCGACGTACCGGCCGAGAAGGTCTGGTACGAACCGGCCAAGCCGCTCACCACGGAGGCGCCCGGCGGGCACGACGGCCGTCCGCTGGACCTCGCCGACGTGCACGGCCGACGGGTCGTCGAGACCCGGCAGATGGGGCGGGTCGCGGTACGCGAGGAGAACGCGGCGGCGGCGCTCGAAGTGATGAGCCGCTTCGCCGTGGACCCGCGCCTGCTCACCTACCTGCCGCCGACGATGTCCCCGACCGGCACCTCGCACGTCGAGGGCTACCTGGAGCACCCCGCCGAGGCCTTCGCGACGTACAGGGCCGACGGTGTCGGCAGGGTCGTGTGCGAGGAGAAGCACATGGGCTCGCGTGCGGTGGCGCTGGTCTGCCGGGACGCGGACGTGGCGCGCGAGCGGTTCGGTGCGGACGGTCCCACCGGGGTCGTCCACACCCGCACCGGCCGCCCGTTCTTCGACGACGGGACGACCACCGAGCTGATCCTCGGCCGGCTGCGCACCGCCGTGACAGAGGCCGGTCTGTGGGAGGAGCTGCGGACCGACTGGCTGCTGCTCGACGCGGAGCTGATGCCCTGGTCGCTCAAGGCGTCCGGGCTGCTGCGCCACCAGTACGCCGCCGTCGGGGCGGCGGCGCGTGCCGTCTTCCCCGGAGCGGTCGCGGCCCTCGAAGGGGCGGCCGCGCGCGGGGTCGACGTCCAGGGGCTGCTGGCGACGCAGCGCGAACGGGCCCGCGACGCGGCCGCGTTCACGGACGCCTACCGGCGCTACTGCTGGCCGACCGAGGGCCTGGAGGGCGTGCGGCTGGCGCCGTTCCAGCTGCTCGCCGTCGAAGGGCGTTCGCTCGCGGGCGTGCCGCACGACGAGCAGCTGGCCTGGCTGGACCGGCTGGTCGAGCACGACCCGACCGCACTCCTGCAGACCACCCGGAGGCTGATCGTCAACACCGGCGACCCGGAGTCCGTCCGGGCCGGCATCGACTGGTGGCTGGAGATGACCAGCCGGGGCGGCGAGGGCATGGTCGTCAAGCCGGTCCAGGCACTGGTCCGGGACGGGAAGAACCGGCTCGTGCAGCCGGGCATCAAGGTGCGCGGCCGCGAGTACCTGCGGATCATCTACGGTCCCGAGTACACGCGCCCGGAGCAGCTGGAGAAGCTGCGCAACCGTTTCCTCGGCCACAAGCGCTCGCTCGCCCTGCGCGAGTACGCGCTGGGCCTGGAGGCGCTGGACCGGCTGGCCGAGGGGGAGCCGCTGTGGCGGATCCACGAGGCCGTGTTCGCCGTCCTGGCGCTGGAGTCGGAGCCGGTCGACCCCCGGCTGTGATGCGGTGCGGCCCCGGAGTTGGCCGCCGACCCGTCGGCGGCCACGCCCCCGGTGAGAAATCGTGATCGCTTCGAACCGGGGGCGCCATACGGACGCGCGTGCGCCCGCGCTCGGCCAGGATGGAGCCATGGGATTCCATGTCGATTCCGAGACCGGGCGTCTGCGCCGCGTCATCCTCCACCGGCCGGACCTTGAGCTGAGACGCCTCACCCCCGGCAACAAGGACGCGCTGCTCTTCGACGACGTGCTGTGGGTGCGGCGCGCGCGCCAGGAGCACGACGGATTCGCCGACGTCCTGCGCGACCGGGGCGTCGAGGTGCACCTCTTCGGTGATCTGCTGCGCGAGTCGCTGGAGATCCCGGCGGCCAGGAACCTCGTCCTGGACCGGGTCTTCGACGAGAAGGAGTACGGGCCGCTGGCCACCGGGCACCTGCGCCAGGCCTTCGACGACCTGCCCGTGGCCGATCTGGTCGAGGCGCTCGTCGGGGGCATGACGAAGCGCGAGTTCCTGGTGGAGCACCCCGAGCCGACCTCGGTCCGCTTCCACGTCATGGACCTGGACGACTTCCTGATCGAGCCGCTGCCGAACCACCTGTTCACCCGCGACACCTCGGCGTGGATCTACGACGGCGTGTCCATCAACGCGATGCGCTGGCCGGCCCGCCAGCGCGAGACCGTCCACTTCGAGGCGATCTACAAGCACCATCCGCTCTTCAGCAGTCCGGAGGCCGGCGCGTTCCACCACTGGTCGGAGGGCCAGCCCGACTATCCCTCCACGATCGAGGGCGGCGACGTCCTGGTCATCGGGAACGGCGCCGTACTGATCGGGATGAGCGAGCGCACCACCCCGCAGGCCGTGGAAATGCTCGCCCGCGGGCTCTTCGCGGCGGGCTCGGCCACCACCATCGTGGCGCTCGACATGCCCAAGCACCGGGCGTTCATGCACCTCGACACCGTGATGACCATGGTCGACGGCGACACCTTCACGCAGTACGCCGGGCTCGGCATGCTCCGCTCGTACACCATCGAACCGGGCGTCGGGGAACGTGAGTTGAAGGTGACCGATCATCCGCCCGAGCACATGCACAAGGCCATCGCGGCCGCGCTCGGCCTCGACGGCATCCGGGTGCTGACCGCCGTCCAGGACGTGCACGCGGCGCAGCGGGAGCAGTGGGACGACGGCTGCAACGTGCTGGCGGTCGAGCCCGGCGTCGTGGTGGCGTACGAGCGCAACGTCACCACCAACACCCACCTGCGCAAGGAAGGCATCGAGGTCATCGAGATCCGGGGCAGCGAGCTGGGCAGGGGGCGGGGAGGCCCCCGGTGCATGAGCTGTCCGGTCGAACGCGAGGCTGTATAGTGATGCGCTCGTCTGTATATAGTTTCATCGACCCCGCTTCCGCGACCGACCCAGGAGCAGCCACCATGGCGACAGATCTCGCAGGCCGCCACTTCCTCAAGGAGCTGGACTTCACCGCCGAGGAGTTCCGGAGCCTGATCGACCTGGCCGCCGAGCTCAAGGCCGCCAAGAAGGCCGGCAGGGAGACGCCGCGGCTGCGCGGCCGGAACATCGCGCTGATCTTCGAGAAGACGTCGACCCGCACGCGCTGCTCGTTCGAGGTCGCCGCCGCCGACCAGGGGGCGTCGACGACGTACCTCGACCCCTCCGGATCCCAGATGGGGCACAAGGAGTCGGTGAAGGACACGGCGCGTGTCCTGGGCCGGATGTTCGACGGCATCGAGTACCGCGGGGACAGCCAGGCCGCCGTCGAGGAGCTGGCGGCGTACGCCGGCGTCCCCGTCTTCAACGGGCTGACCGACGACTGGCACCCCACGCAGATGCTCGCCGACGTGCTGACCATGACCGAGCACTGCGCCAAGCCGCTGGATCGGATCGCGTTCGCCTACCTGGGCGACGCGCGCTTCAACATGGGCAACAGCTACCTGGTCACCGGCGCGCTGCTCGGCATGGACGTACGGATCGTCGCGCCCCGGGCGTACTGGCCGGCCGAGGAGGTCGTCGCGCGGGCCCGCAAGGCGGCCGAGGTGAGCGGCGCGCGCATCACCCTCACCGAGGACGTCTCCGAGGGCGTCCTGGGCGCCGACTTCGTCGCCACCGACGTCTGGGTGTCGATGGGGGAGCCCAAGGAGGTCTGGGCCGAGCGCATCGAGCTGCTCGGTCCGTACGCCGTGACCATGGACGTACTGCGCGCCACCGGGAACCCGGACGTGAAGTTCCTGCACTGCCTGCCGGCCTTCCACGACCTGGGCACCAAGGTCGGCCGCGAGATCCACGCGCAGTACGGCCTCACCGAGCTGGAGGTCACCGACGAGGTCTTCGAATCGGCGCACTCGGTCGTCTTCGACGAGGCCGAGAACCGTATGCACACGATCAAGGCGGTGCTGGTCGCCACGCTGGCCGGGCCGGCCGCCGCCGCGTAGCCCGGCCCGCCGCGCCCCGCACGGCCCCCGCGCTCGGCAGGGTGCGGGGGCCGTGCGGGGCGCGGCGTGAACCAGACGGCCTGGCCGCGCTCGGTGCGGCGGTGTCCGCAGGCGGAGCTGAGCGTACGCACGAGCAGCAGCCCGCGGCCGTGCTCCTGCCAGGGGTCGGGCGGCTCGTGGCCCGCGCCTGGGTCCAGGCCGCCCGGCGCGGCCGGGTCGTGGTCGTGCACCTCGACCTGGCAGCCGGTCGCGGTCAGCTCCACCGCCAGCTCGACGGGACGCGCGCGACCGGCACCGCGGCGGTGGTGTGCGGCAGTGCGACGCGCCAGGAGGAGCGGTCGGGGTTCTCCGTTTCCTGCACGGCGTGATGCCCCTTCCGGGGAGCTGGCGGGCGGTCGTCCTGTCAACCGTACGAACTTCAACGAGATCACGCGAAGTGCCGCCCGGCGGTCCGGTGCGGGACGTACGCCACACCGCGCGGTGACCTTCGCCCTTTATCGCGCCATCCTGACGACAGTCACACAAGGGTGATACCTTCGAGAGGCAGACGACAGCCGCACGGCTGAAGGAGGCCCCGCCCCGATGAGCCCCTTTCCCAGCTCCGCATCGCGCACCCCGCAGTGGCACCACCTGCGGGTGACCGTAGAGGACGGCGTCGCGACCGTCACCCTCGCCCGGCCCGAGAAACTCAACGCGCTCACCTTCGGGGCGTACGCCGACCTGCGCGACCTCCTCGCCGAGCTGGCCCGCGAGCGCTCCGTGCGCGCCCTGGTCCTCGGCGGCGAGGGGCGCGGCTTCTGCTCCGGCGGCGATGTCGACGAGATCATCGGCGCCACGCTCGCCATGGACACCGCACAGCTCCTCGACTTCAACCGGATGACCGGGCAGGTCGTGCGGGCGCTGCGGGAATGCCCCTTCCCGGTGATCGCGGCCGTGCACGGGGTGGCGGCGGGCGCCGGCGCCGTGCTCGCCCTGGCCGCCGACTTCCGGGTCGCTGACCCCTCCGCCCGCTTCGCGTTCCTCTTCACCAAGGTCGGCCTCTCGGGCGGCGACATGGGCGCGGCGTACCTGCTGCCGCGCGTGGTCGGGCTCGGGCACGCGACGCGCCTGCTGATGCTGGGGGAGCCGGTGCGCGCCCCCGAGGCGGAGCGGATCGGTCTGATCAGCGAGATGACGGACGAGGGGCAGGCCGACGCCCGCGCCGCCGAGCTGGCCCGCCGCCTCGCCGACGGCCCGGCCCTGGCGTACGCGCAGACGAAAGCACTGCTCACCGCCGAGCTGGACATGCCGCTCGCCGCCGCCGTCGAGATGGACGCGGCGACCCAGGCGCTGCTGATGAACGGCGACGACTACGCCGAGTTCCACGCGGCCTTCACCGAGAAGCGCCCCCCGAAGTGGCGGGGGCGCTGACGATGCGCCGCGCGTTGCGGGTGGCCGTCGTGGGCGGGGGGCCCGGAGGGCTGTACGCGGCGGCCCTGCTCAAGCGGCTCGACCCCGCGCGGGACGTCACCGTCTGGGAGCGCGGCGCCCCCGACGACACCTTCGGGTTCGGGGTCGTCCTCTCCGACGAGACCCTCGGCGGCATCCAGCACGCCGACCCCGTCGTCCACCGCGCGCTCCAGGACGAGTTCGTACGGTGGGACGACATCGACATCGTCCACCGCGGCCGCACCCTGACCTCCGGCGGCCACGGGTTCGCCGCCCTCGGCCGCCGCCGGCTCCTGGAGATCCTGCACGCGCGCTGCCGCTCCCTCGGCGTCCGCCTGCGCGTCCGCGAGGAGGCGCCGCCGGCCGCCGAGCTCTCCGCGGCGTACGACCTGGTCGTCGCGGCGGACGGCGTGCACAGCCTCACCCGGGCGGCGTACGCCGATGTCTTCGCCCCTCGCGTCACCACTCACCGCTGCCGCTACATCTGGCTCGCCGCCGACTTCGCGTTCGACGCGTTCCGCTTCGAGATCGCCGAGACGGAACACGGCGTCATGCAGCTGCACGGCTACCCCTACGCCAAGGACGCGTCGACCGTCATCGTCGAGATGCGCGAGGAGGTCTGGCGGGCCGCCGGCCTCGACCGCTGCGACGCGGCGCAGTCCACCGAGCGCTGCGCCAAGTACTTCGCCGACGCGCTCGGCGGCAGGGCGCTGCGCGGCAACAACTCGTCGTGGACCGCCTTTCGCACCGTCGTCAACGACCGCTGGAGCCACGGCAACACGGTCCTGCTCGGCGACGCCGCCCACACCGCCCACTTCTCCATCGGATCGGGCACCAAGCTCGCCGTCGAGGACGCGCTGGCGCTGGCCGCGTGCGTCGAGGAGCAGCCCGATCTGCCGGCCGCGTTGGCCGCGTACGAGGCCGAGCGGCGTCCGGTCGTCGCGTCCACGCAGCGCGCGGCCGCCGCCAGCCTGCGCTGGTTCGAGGACCTCGCGACGTACCTCGACCAGCCGCCACGGCAGTTCGCCTTCAACCTGCTCACCCGCAGCCGCCGCGTCACGCACGACAACCTGCGGCTGCGCGACCCCGGCTTCACCGGCGCCGTGGAAGAGGACTTCGGCTGCCCTTCCGGTACGCCGCCGATGTTCACGCCCTTCAGGCTGCGCGGCCTGACCCTGCGCAACCGGGTCGTCGTGTCCCCCATGGACATGTACTCGGCGGTCGACGGCGTCCCCGGCGACTTCCACCTCGTCCATCTGGGCGCGCGGGCGCTCGGGGGCGCGGGGCTGGTGATGACCGAGATGGTGTGCGTCAGCCCGGAAGGCCGCATCACGCCGGGCTGCGCCGGTCTCTACACGGCCGAACAGGCCGCCGCCTGGCGCCGGATCACCGATTTCGTCCACGCGCAGTCGCCCGGTACGGCGGTCGGTGTCCAGCTCGGCCACTCCGGGCGCAAGGGCTCGACCCGGCTGATGTGGGAGGGCATCGACCAGCCGCTGGACGACGGCAACTGGCCGGTCGCGGCGGCGTCCGCGCTGCCGTACCGGGCGGGAGTCAACCAGGTCCCGCGCGCGCTCGACGCGGACGGGCTCGCGCGCGTCCGCGAGCAGTTCGTGTCGGCGGCGCGGCGGGCGGCCGACTGCGGCTTCGACCTCCTCGAACTGCACTGCGCGCACGGCTACCTGCTGTCCGGCTTCCTTTCCCCTCTCACCAACCGACGGACCGACGCCTACGGCGGTTCCCTCGCCGGACGCCTGCGGTTCCCGCTGGAGGTCTTCGACGCGGTGCGCGAGGCGTGGCCGCGGTCCCGGCCGATGACGGTCCGCATCTCCGCCACGGACTGGGTGGAGGGCGGTACGACGATGGAGGACGCCGTGGAGATCGCGCGGGCATTCGCCGCGCGCGGGGCCGACGCGATCGATGTGTCGACCGGGCAGGTCGTGGCGGACGAGGCGCCCGAGTACGGGCGTTCCTACCAGGCGCCGTACGCGGACCGCATCCGCAACGCGCTGGGGGTGCCGGTCGTCGCCGTCGGGGCGATCTCCTCCTGGGACGACGTGAACTCACTGCTGCTCGCGGGGCGCGCGGACCTGTGTGCGCTGGCGCGGCCGCACCTCTACGACCCGCAGTGGACGCTGCACGCGGCGGCGGAGCAGGGGTACGCGGGACCGGGCGCGCCCTGGCCCCTGCCGTACCGGGCGGGCAGCCGCGCCCCTGCGACGGGCCGGACCGACGCGCCGAAGCCCCGGCTGAGCCTGGGCTGAGCCGGGGCCGCGGCGGGCGACCGGCCCAGCGCGGCGGGGCGCGCCCCGCGGGCGGTCAGGCCGTCGGAGCGATCTCCACCCGGTCCGCCACCGCGCGGTAGCCGACGCGCTGGTACACCTTGTTGCTCGTCGGGTTCGCGAGGTCGGTGAACAGCAGGACCTCGCCCGCCCCGGCCGCCCGCGCCGCCCCGCTCACCGACGCCGTGACCGCTGCCGCGTACCCCCGTCCCCGCCGCCGCGGCGGCGTGTAGACCGGCGCCACTCGCACCGTGCCCGCCGCCGGGCGGGTGACGCCCGCAATCGACACCGGCACGCCGTCGTGCTCCCACACGGTCAGGCCGCCGTACGCGATCCGGTCGTCCACGGCCCGCCCCGCCCCGGCCACCGGGTGACCGACCTCCCGGCGGAAGGCGTTCACCCACGCGACCAGCAGCGCCCGGTCGGCCGCCGTCGCCACCCGGGCCCGGCCCGGCGGCGCCGGGTCCGGCGGGGTCAACTCACCCAGTCGGTAGAGGCGTTGCTCCTGTACGGTCGCGACTCCCGCGCCGGTACGCCGCCACCGCGCCGCCAGCGCCTCGGCCGTGCCCCGCTCCGCGTTGACCGCGGGGCCGCCGAGCTCCGCGCACGCCTCGGCCAGCGGCGCCACCGCCTCCGGCGGCACGGTCCCCACCAGCACCGCGTGCGGTGGCGTCCACAGCAGCGCCCCGGCCACGCGGCTGTCCGCGCCGCGCCACCAGCCGAAGCGCGGGGTGCCTTCGCCGTACGCGTCGCTCCCGCGCCGCCGCAGTGCGTCGGCCACGGTCAGCAGCAGGGTGTTCCGCACGGGCCGCGCGGCGACGACGGAGCCCGCGGTGGCCAGGTAGGTGTCGAGGTCGTCCGTGAAGGTCCAGGGCATGCCCCATCGTGCCCGGCCGCGCGGACCACCGTCACGCGCTTTTCGGCGGCCGCGCTCTCACCCTCCGCCGTCGCCGTCCGGGTCCCCGCCCCCGCGCACGAACTCCGCCCCCGCGTCCCGCAACCGCGCGTGCAGCTGCGCGAAGACCGCCGCCGAGCGCGCCCCCGGCCAGTTGGCCGGCAGCAGCTCGGCCGGCAGGCCCGGGTCGGCGTACGGCAGGCGGCGCCAGGAGTCGAGCGCCAGGAGGTAGTCCCGGTAGGCGTGCTCCGGGTCGGCGGACAGCGAGCCGCCGGCGGTGCCGCCTCCTGCCTCCGGATCCGCCTGCCGCCTGTCCCGCGCCACCCAGGCCCGCAGCACCGGCTCGTGCAGGTCCAGGAACTGTTCGTGCTGCTTGGCGATCGCCGCCAGGTCCCACCAGCGCGCCACCGCCTCCTCCGTCGCCGCGAAGCCGAGGTGCTCGCCGCGGAACAGGTCTACGTACGGGGACAGCTGGAGGCGCTCCATCGTGTGCCGGGTCTCCTCGTACAGCCGCGCCGGGGCGATCCAGACCCCCGGCGCCGCCGAACCGAAGCCGAGACGGGCGAGGCGGGAGCGCAGGACGTGGCGTTTGGCCCGCTCCGACTCCGGCACCGAGAAGACCGCCAGCACCCAGCCCTCGGCGAGCTTCGGCGCGGGGCGGTCGTAGATGCGCCGGTCGCCGTCGTCCAGGAGCTGGTGGGCGTCCTCGGACAGCGCGTACCCGGCCGCGCCCCGCGGCGTACGGGCGGCCACGAGCAGCCCGCGGCGCTTGAGCCGGGAGACCGACGAGCGCACCGACGGCGCGTCGACCCCGACCGCCGCCAGCAGGCGGATCAGCTCGGCGACCGGCATGGGCGCCCCGCCTCCGCCGGGAGTGCGTCCGTACGCGCCGTAGAGGGAGACGATCAGGGAACGAGGGGTGTGCTGCTCGGCCACGTGATCACTCTACGGCCGCCCGCAGCCGGAAGCGCTGGAGCTTGCCGGTCGGCGTACGGGGAAGGGCGTCCAGGAAGACGATGCCGCGCGGGCACTTGTACGGCGCCAGCTCGGCCTTCACGAAGTCGCGCAGCCGCGCCACGGTCGCCCCGTCGCGCGCCACCCCGTCGCGCAGCACGGCGTACGCCACCACCACCTGGCCGCGCCGCTCGTCGCCGCGGCCCACCACGGCCGCCTCGACCACGTCCGGATGGCGCAGCAGCGCGTCCTCGACCTCGGGGCCCGCGATGTTGTACCCGGCGGAGATGATCATGTCGTCGGCCCGGGCGACGTACCGGAAGTAGCCGTCGGGCTCGCGCACGTACGTGTCGCCGGTGACGTTCCAGCCGTTCCTCGCGTACTCCGTCTGGCGGTCGTCCCCCAGGTAGCGGCAGCCCACCGGCCCGCGCACCGCCAGCAGGCCGGGCTCGCCGTCGGGCACCGGCGTGCCCGTCGCGTCGACCACCCGCGCCTCCCAGCCCGGCACGGGCACGCCCGTGGTCCCCGGCCGGGCCGCCTCGTCCGCCGCCGAGATGAAGATGTGCAGCAGCTCGGTCGCGCCGATGCCGTTGATGATGCGCACCCCGGTGCGCTCGTGCCAGGCCCGCCAGGTCGCGGCGGGCAGGTTCTCGCCGGCCGACACACAGCGGCGCAGGGCGCTCAGGTCGTGCCCGTCGAGACCCTCCAGCATCGAGCGGTACGCCGTCGGGGCGGTGAACAGCACCGACACCCGGTGCTCGGCCAGGGCGGGCAGCAACTGCTTCGGCCCCGCCTGTTCCAGCAGCAGCGCCGACGCGCCCGCCCGCATCGGGAAGATCACCAGACCACCGAGTCCGAAGGTGAAACCGAGCGGCGGACTGCCCGCGAAGACGTCGTCGGGCCGGGGCCGCAGGACATGGCGCGAGAAGGCGTCGGCGACGGCCAGCACGTCCCGGTGGAAGTGCATGCAGCCCTTCGGCCGCCCCGTCGTACCCGAGGTGAAGGCGATCAGCGCCACGTCGTCGGCGGACGTCTCCACGGCGGCGTACCGCGACGGCTTGCCGGCCGCCGCCCGCAGCAGGTCGTCGGGCGCGTCACCGCCGTACGCCGTGACGCGCAGGCCCGGCACCTCGGCCTTCACCAGGTCGTCGACGGCCCGTACGTCGCACAGGGTGTGGCCGACGCGCGCGATCTCGCACATGATCGCCAGCTCGGACGCCCGCTGCTGCGCCAGCACCGTCACCGCCACCGCGCCCGCCTTCATCACCGCGAGCCAGCAGGCCGCCAGCCACGGTGTGGTGGGGCCGCGCAGCAGCACGCGGTTGCCGGGCACGACGCCCAGGTCGGTGGTGAGGACGTGCGCGATCCGGTCGACGCGGCCGAGCAGTTCACCGTACGTCCAGACCTCGCCCGCGGCGGTGCGGAAGACCGGCCGGTCCGGGCCGAAGCGCTCGACCGTACGGTCCAGGAGCTCCGCCCCGCAGTTGAGCCGGTCGGGATAGAGCAGCTCCGGACGGTCGAAGAGCAGCTGCGGCCACTGATGCGCGGGCGGAAGCTGGTCGCGGGGAAAGGTATCGATGTGCGCTGAGGTCTTCAGCTCCATGACGGGATCGCCCCCTTGTCGCCTCTTGAGCGTATCGTTTGGGTGACGACAGTCAACGGTTCGCGATAAGAGTGAGGCGAGGACATGCCGGGATTCGCGCTGGAACCTCAGCAGCAGGAGTGGTGCGAGCGGCTTCGCGCCCTGGCTGCGAACCATCTGCGCCCTCTCGCCGAGAAGGGGGAACCGGGCCGGGTGAACCGCCCGTTGGTCGCCGCACTCGGCGAACACGGCCTGCTGGCGCGGCTGTTCGACTCGGGGGCGCTGGACCTGTGCCTGATGCGGGAATCCCTCGCCCGCGCGTGCACCGAGGCCGAGACCGCCCTCGCCCTCCAGGGGCTCGGCGCCAGTCCCGTGGCCAGGGCGGGCACGGACGCCCAGCGGGCGCGCTGGCTGCCCGAAGTGACCGCGGGGCGGGCGATCGCCGCCTTCGCGCTCAGCGAGCCGGGCGCGGGATCGGACGCCGCGGCGCTCTCGCTCAAGACCGTACCGGAGGGTGACGGATGGCGCCTGTTCGGTGAGAAGCTCTGGATCTCCAACGCGCCGGAGGCCGACTTCTACACCGTGTTCGCGCTGACCACCGAGGGCGCGGGGGCCCGCGGCGTCACCGCGTTCCTGGTCCCCGCCGGCCGCCCCGGCCTGACCGGCACGGCGCTCGACATGCTCTCGCCGCACCCCATCGGCGCGCTGGCCTTCGAGGGCGTGCCCGTCACCCGCGCCGATGTGATCGGCGAGGTGGACCGAGGCTTCCGCGTCGCGATGGACACCCTCAACCTCTTCCGCCCCAGCGTCGGCGCCTTCGCCGTCGGCATGGCCCAGGCCGCCCTCGACGCGACCCTCGCGCACACCGCGAACCGGACCGCCTTCGGCGGCCTCCTCAAGGACCTCCAGTCGGTGGCCCACCAGGTCGCCGAGATGGCGACCCGCACGGAGGCCGCGCGGCTGCTCGTGTACGCCGCCGCCGCCGCGTACGACGCGGGCGCCCCCGGCGTCCCCCGGAGCGCCGCGATGGCCAAGCTCTTCGCCACCGAGACCGCCCAGTACGTCGTCGACGCGGCCGTCCAGTTGCACGGGGCCCGCGCGCTCCAGCGCGGCCACCTGCTCGAACACCTCTACCGGGAGGTGCGCGCCCCGCGTATCTACGAAGGCGCGACCGAGGTCCAGCGCACGATCATCGCGAAGGAGCTGTACCGATGACCACGCACCACCCTCACCACTCGCACCGCCCGCACCAGCTCCAGCGCGTCAACCCGGCCGAGCTCTCGCCGCCCTCCGGCTTCTCGCACGCCGTCACCGCCACCGGGTCCCAACTGGTCTTCCTGGCGGGGCAGACCGCGCTCGACACGGAGGGCAAGGTCGTCGGGGACACGCTCCCGGCCCAGTTCGAGAAGGCGCTCGGCAACCTCCTCACCGCGCTGCACGCGGCGGGCGGAGCCCCCGCCGACCTCGCCCGCGTCACCGTCTACGCCACCGACGTCGCCGACTACCGCGCGCACGCCCCCGAACTGGGCCGCGTCTGGAGCAGGCTGGCGGGCCGCGACTACCCCGCCATGGCGGTGATCGGCGCGGTCCGCCTGTGGGACGAGCGGGCGCTGGTCGAACTCGACGGGGTGGCCGTACTGCCGTGACCCGGCGCCGGGGGCGACCGTGTGCCGATAGCCTCCCTCGTGCCGAGAGGGAGGCACGGCCATGCCCGAGATCCAACTCACCGCCGGGACCGTCGCGTACGAGGACACCGGCGGGCCGGGTCCCGTCGTCGTCCTGCTCCACGGTCTGGTCCACGACGCGACGGTGTGGCGCAAGGTGGTCGCCGACCTGCGCGCGGACCACCGGGTCCTCGCTCCGACCCTGCCGTACGGCGCGCACCGCATCCCCATGCGCCCGGACGTGCCGCTCACCCCGGACTCCGTCGCCAAGCGGCCCGTACCCGACGAGATCCTCGACGGCTGGCTGCGGCCGCTCCTGACCGAACCCGCGATCCGTGCCGACTTCCGCCGGGACAACCGGGGCGTACGCAGGACCGAGCTGCTCGAAGCGGTGGACGGCCTGCGGAAGTTCGACAAGCCGGCGCTCGTGGTGTGGGCGACGGAGGACCGGATGATGCCGCGCGCACGGGCGCAGGCTGGCCGACGTACTGCCGCAGGGGCGGCTCGTCGAGATCGAGGACAGCTGCACGCTGATCGCCGAGGACCGGCCTGAGGAGCTGTCGGCGGTCCTGCGCGGTTTCATCGCCGAGACGCGGTGAGGTCCCGCCTCCGGCGGCCGGACCGGTGAGGACCGGCCGCCGGAGGCGGGCGCCGGGCGCTACGCGTCGCCGTCGGCCGCCTCGCCGAAGGTCAGGCCCGTACCGGCCAGGTCCGCCCGGACGCCCTCGTGCTCCACGCTGATGTCGCGCAGCCGTAGCCCCCCGGCGGCGCCGGGCAGCCGGAAGTTCAGCGAGAGTCGCTCCGAGAGCTCCGGCGGCCGCAGGCTGAGCAGCGCGCCGACCAGCTCGGGGTCGATGCCGGCCTTCTCCAGCAGCCAGGGGTGGTCCACGACCACGTCGACGAGGTTCAGCTTCATCAACCGCTGGGCGAAACGGGGCGACCCGGTGAGTTCGTGCAGGGACTTCTCGCTCCGCAGCGCCCGCTCGACCCACTCCCTCGGTACGCCGAGCCGGTCGACCACCGCCGGAACCGCCAGCAGCGCCTTCACATGGGCCGCTTCCCGGCTGATCCGGGCGGCGGCCCGCGGGTGCAGGCGCAGACCGGAGTGCGCGCGGTCCTTTCCGGGGCGGTAGGTGACGAGGCCCGGGATGTCGAGCCGCATGTGGTCGACGGTCGTGGACACCGCCCGGTCGCCGTCGCGGCGTATGTGCGCCTCGGCCCGTACGCGCACTTCGTGCCCGGCGACGGGCAGGGAGCCCGCCACCCGCACCCGGTTCTCGCCGTCCTTGGTGAATTTCGCCTGTGAGGCGCCGAGTTCGCGGCCCAGGTCGTCGAAGGACAGCAGGACGTCGCCGTCCACACGGCCGACGACCGCGCCCCGGATCGACGTGGGGAGGCTGCCGACGACGCGGATGTCCCGGGCGGTGGCCCGCACCTCGGCGAGGGAGACCCGGTCGGCGGCCACGTCGGGAACGGACACCTCGACCTCGTCGAGCCGCCGCTGCGCGACCTGGGTGAGGAAGGGGAAGCCGCGGATGTCGATTTCGGGCGCGGTGGCCAGCCCCAGCGACTGCTGGAGCTTCTCCTCGGCCTTGTCCTGTGCGTACAGCACGGCGAAGCGGTCGCAGGCCAGCAGGAGGGAGGCGCAGACGAGGCCGGTGACGGCCAGCTTCAGTACGAGGGGGACGGCGGCCAGCCGGCTCTTGCCGCGGTGGTTGGGCGGCTGCCACTCGTCGTCGTCACGGCCGTCGGCGCCGGACCCGTGAGGCGCGAGCCCGAGACCGAGCGGGTCGTCGTCACCGCCGGGGCCCGGCGGGTCGGCTTCATCGGGGTCCGGCGTGGCCAGGAGGGCCAGTTCGTCATAGGGATTGGGGGGATGTGAGGCTGTGCGTGTGGGGGGTGGCATCGGCTCATCCCACCATGTGAACCGCCCTCGAACGCAAGCGCGATGGGCGGTACCTCCTTGTTCGGCCAGGTATGTGGCCGGGAACTTCGGCTCGACCCGGCTCGGCAGCCGCTTCCAGCGCACCGGAATCAACGACCACCGCAACGAGTGCTCGCAGCGGGCAGTCGAGCGCCTCGGCGCGCGGCGCGAAGGTGTCCTGCGCGGTCACCGGATCCGGCCGGACGGAACCATGCGCGACACGGTCGTCCACTCGATGCTCGCCGACGAGTGGACCGCCGCCCGCGACGCGCTGACCAGCCGCCTCACGCGCCCCTGAGGCGACGCCGCTGATCGAGTGGTGGCCCCCATAGTGGGGGCTTACGGTCGAATGGTGGGTGAAACCGCCCACTGCCCCTTCCGTGAGGGCCATACGCCATGACGACTCCACAACCGGCACCGGCGAAAGCGGGCGCCGCTCCGGGACCGGAAGGGCGGAACGGCCTCGCCCTGCTGGTCATCGCCTCGTGCCAGCTGATGGTGGTCCTCGACATCACCATCGTGAACATCGCCCTGCCGCAGATCCAGCGCGACCTCGAGTTCTCCACGACGAGTCTGTCCTGGGTGGTCAACGCCTACACGCTGACGTTCGGAGGGCTGCTCCTCCTCGGCGGCCGGGCCGGTGACATCCTCGGCCGCCGCCGGGTCTTCATCTTCGGCGTCCTGCTGTTCGTACTGGCCTCCCTGCTCGGCGGGCTCGCGCAGAACGCCGGCCAACTCCTCGCCGCCCGCGCCCTGCAGGGTGTCGGCGGCGCCATCGCCTCGCCGACGTCGCTCGCGCTGATCGCCACCACCTTCACCGAAGGCCCCGCCCGCAACCGGGCCTTCGGGGTCTTCGCCGCGGTCTCGGCGGGCGGCGGCGCGATCGGGCTGCTGGCCGGCGGCATGCTCGTCGAATGGCTGGACTGGCGCTGGGTGTTCTTCGTCAACGTGCCGATCGGAGTGCTCATCGCCGTCGCCACCCCCCGCGTCATCAGGGAGTCCGAGCGCCACCCCGGCCACTTCGACGTCACCGGCGCGCTGACCTCCACCCTCGGCATGGTGTGTCTGGTCTACGGCTTCATCCGCGCGGCGCAGGAGGGCTGGACCGACGGCCTGACACTGGCTTCGTTCGGCGCCGCGGTGGTGCTGCTCGGCGCGTTCGTCCTGGTGGAGCGGCGCTCGAAGCAACCCATCACGCCGTTGCACATGTTCGCCGACCGCAACCGGGCGGGCACGTACGGCATCATGCTCAGCCTCGCCGCCGCGATCTTCGGCATGTTCTTCTTCCTCACGCTGTTCGTCCAGGGCGTCCTGGACTTCAGCCCGCTCACCGCCGGTCTCGCCTTCCTGCCGGTCAGCGCCGTCATCGCGGTGGGCGCGGGACTCGCCTCCCAGCTCCTGCCGAAGTACGGGCCGAAACCCTTCATGGTGGTGGGGTCCATCCTGGCGGCGGCCGGCCTGTCGTGGCTGACCCTGACGGACATCGACTCCACGTATCTGGGCAGCATCCTCGGGCCGATGCTGGTCTTCAGCCTCGGCATGGGCATGAACTTCGTCGCCCTGACGCTGATGGCCGTTTCGGGGGTGTCCCCGCAGGAGACGGGCGCGGCCTCGGGGCTGCTCAACGTCACGCAGCAGGTGGGCGGCTCGCTGGGACTGTCCATCCTGGTGACGGTGTTCGGCACGGCGAGCCGCAACGAGGCGAAGGACCAGGTCCCGGGCTTCCTGGCGCAGGCCACCCCGGCGCAGCGGCTGGCCTTCGAACGTACCGGTCAGCTCCCGCCGCCCTGGGCCGACGAGGTCCTCACCTCGGGCGTCTCCGCCGCGTTCATCGTGGCCGCCGCCTTCACGGTCGTCGCCGCGATCATCGCGCTCGTCGCCATCCAGGTACGCCCGTCCGACCTGGAACGCCTCAAGGGCGGGACAATGCCCGGCCTATGAGCCCGCCGCCGCGCCCGGCCCGCGCCCGTTTGCCGTCGGGACGACGGGCAAGACGGCAGGGGACAGGCGGCGGCAGGACATTGAGGAGCAGCAGTGATCACCCAGGAGCAGCTCGGCAGGCTGACCGGCCGTCCCGTCCACGACGCGGACGGGCTCGACATCGGCCACGTGGAACGCCTCCTGCTCGACGACACCACCGGCCGCCCCGAGTGGGCTCTGGTGCGCGGCGGCCCGTCCGGCCCCGGTGACGCCTTCGTGCCGCTGCGGGAAGCCGTCCTGGCCGGCGACCACGTGGAGGTCGCCTTCACGGCGGCCGCGATCGCGGCGGCCCCCGGTACCGGGGGCGACGACGTCCTGACCGTGGTCGACGAGCGGACGCTGTTCGCGCACTACGGCATCAGGGACGTACGGGAGCAGGTGAACGCCGACGAGGGAACGGGCTGGTCCGCGATGGACCGCGCCCAGCACATCCGCGCCGGCGCGAGCGGCCACGAGGACGCCCGCACCCGCCTGCGCCCTTACGACCCGGCCTGACGGAGGGCCCTGACACAGGTGAGGGGAGCGGCCGCGATCCGGCCGCTCCCCTCACCGCCATCGCGCGCTAGATGTCCCGGAAGATCTCGATCTGCGCGCCGACCGAGTTGAGCCGCTCCGCCAGCTCCTCG
Source organism: Streptomyces chryseus (assembly GCF_014650755.1). Taxonomy (GTDB): domain Bacteria; phylum Actinomycetota; class Actinomycetes; order Streptomycetales; family Streptomycetaceae; genus Streptomyces; species Streptomyces chryseus. The sequence goes on from NZ_BMVO01000005.1 coordinate 39,865, forward strand.
TAACCACGGTTGATGACGTAGACGTTGCGCAGTACGGACGTGCCCTCGGCCGCCATCATCGCCAGCAGCACGACCACGGCGGGGCGCAGGGCCGGCGGGCACATCATCTCGGCGGCGCGCCAGCGGGTCGGGCCCTCGACCAGCACGCGGTGCGGGTCGAGCAGCTGCAGGCGGCCGCCGAGGCGGTTGAGGTCCGTGAGGTAGATCGCCCGGTTGTCGTACACCCAGTCGTGGATCAGGGTCTGGCCCTGGGCCACCGCCGCGATCGCCGCGAAGAACGGCACGTTGTCGATGTTCAGCCCGGGGAACGGCATCGGGTGGATCTTGTCGATCGGCGCCTCCAGCTTGGAGGGCCGTACGGTCAGGTCCACCAGCCGGGTACGCCCGTTGTCCGCCTCGTACTCGCCGCTGCGGTCGTGGTCGAGGCCCATCTCCTCCAGCACCGCGAGCTCGATCTCCAGGAACTCGATCGGCACCCGGCGGATCGTCAGCTCCGAGCCCGTCACCACGGCTGCCGCGAGCAGGCTCATCGCCTCGACCGGGTCCTCGGACGGCGAGTAGTCCACGTCCACGTCGATGTTCGGTACGCCGTGCACGGTCAGCGTGGTGGTGCCGACCCCCTCGACCCGTACGCCGAGCGCCTCCAGGAAGAAGCACAGGTCCTGGACCATGTAGTTGGACGAGGCGTTGCGGATGACGCTCACGCCGTCGTGGCGGGCCGCCGCGAGCAGCGCGTTCTCCGTCACCGTGTCGCCGCGCTCGGTCAGCACGATCGGCCGGCCGGGCCCGGCCGACGGCTCCACCACCGCGTGGTAGATGCCCTCGGTCGCGGTGATGTCGAGGCCGAAGCGGCGCAGCGCGATCATGTGCGGCTCGATGGTGCGCGTGCCGAGGTCGCAGCCGCCGGCGTAGGGGAGCTTGAAGTGGTCCATGCGGTGCAGCAGCGGGCCGAGGAACATGATGATGCTCCGGGTCCGGCGCGCCGCCTCCGCGTCCATGGAGTCCATGTCCAGCTCGGCCGGCGGGACGATCTCCAGGTCCTTGCCTTCGTTGATCCAACGGGTGCGCACGCCGATGGAGTTGAGCACCTCCAGCAGGCGGTAGACCTCCTCGATGCGCGCGACGCGCCGCAGGACGGTGCGGCCCTTGTTGAGGAGTGAGGCGCAGAGCAGCGCCACGCAGGCGTTCTTGCTCGTCTTCACGTCGATCGAACCGGAGAGACGGCGGCCGCCGACGACACGTAGATGCATCGGTCCCGCGTACCCCAGCGAGACGATTTCACTGTCGAGGGCCTCGCCGATCCGCGCGATCATCTCAAGGCTGATGTTCTGGTTGCCGCGCTCGATGCGGTTGACGGCGCTTTGGCTGGTGCCCAGCGCTTCAGCGAGCTGTGTCTGTGTCCAGCCCCGGTGCTGCCGGGCGTCACGGATGAGCTTGCCGATGCGTACGAGGTAGTCGTCTGCCATGGCGGCAGGTTATCTCAGATATGAGATGCCGCATTCCGAGGGACGGGTGTGGCAGTCGTGGCGCGGGGCATGCGCCGGTGCGGTCGCGGGGAAACGTCGGGGGCGGCGGATGTCCTTTGACACTGAAGTTAGTCGCCTGGGTCGCGCTGACCTGCCACGACTAAGTTGGTTGGCAAACGATCACGTGAGACCGATCGCGGCGTTGGCGGTCACGTCGGCTGGTCAGTCCCAGTCGGACGCCGGCTGATCGACTCGGCCGCCTGTGTGTGGTGTGGGGATGTAGCCCTTCGCACCGTCGGGGAGGTCGGCGACACACGCCGACGAGCAGGCGCTGACCAGCAGAGGAAGCACGTCGGTGGCCACGCGTAGCGAGATCCACACCTGATGGAGTCCGCCCTGTGCGATCGGATGATTGCAGACACTGCAGCGATGGATGACGGTGACGCCCCATCGCCGGGGATCCAGGTTCTCCAGATCGAGGTCCGCGACGGAGCCCTGGGCAGGCTGAAGCCTCGGGAAGGGCGGCCGCAGCTTCTCGTTGCCGAACAACGCGCGCGTGCTCGCTGTGCTGCGGGTCAGCTTCGGGCATCGGGTGATCTCGTAGGGGAACCAGTGCAGCCGGTAGGAGGTGTATGGGGTGAACTCCTCCAGGCTGGTCATGGATCCGATCTCGGGCGGGATGCGGACCAAGTTGCTGCCGTAGAGCACCAGGTGTTTGACCGCCGTCAGTCTGGCGATGCTCGGGGGCAGGGTGATGACCTGCCGCCGCTCTTCTGGGCTCAGATCGGTGAGGGGACGGAACTCTTCGCGCCCGTCGGCGATCGCCTCATCGACCAGCTCCAGCAGGTGCTGCCAGCCCGGGGCGGAGGTGTCCTGCCGTTCGGTGTGGAACCCGACGCGGGCTCGCGGTTGCGGCCTGGACTGGTCGAAGCACGAGCACGCGTCCTGGCGGGGTCCCTGCCACTCCGGGGCTGGATCTGATGTGTCGCCCCAGCGGTTCACGTAGAGCCTTGGTTCATCCTCGTCCGTCATGGCACCAAGATACGGAGGTTGCTGAGGGCCGCTTCAGTCACTATGCGCGCGAGAGAGACTCAGGGGCCAACGCTTGCGCGGGGAAGCTGACGCTGCTGATGGGGAATTGCGTGACGTTCCACATGCGGACGGGACCGGAAGTAGACGTTGATGGAGGAGTAGGACACGGAAACGTCGTGGTCGTCCATCAGCCGGTTCCAGATCTCTCGGAGATCGAGGCGTTGGGCGAGCATGGCGTCAATCAGGGTTCGTGTTGAGTCGTTGATCGCGGGGGCCGGCCGTCTGGCTGGCTGGCCCGTCGTGGGACCTCTCCTGGTCCTGTAGGTGCTCGGCGCTGGCATTTCCAGGATGGTGCGGATGGTCTGGGAGGGCAGCTGGTGGCGTCTGGACAGGTCACGGATGGTCGCAGTCCCGGACTGGGCAGTCTCGCGGATGTGGAGGGCCAGGTCCGGGCGGTCGGCCAAGGGGACGGTGCTGGGGTAGCGGACGTTCGGCTTGTTGCGTCGTCGTGGCGATGCGACGTCGGCCAGGGCCCGTTCGAGCGAGTGTCTGGGGCGGCCGGAGACTGCTGCGAGGCGGGAGAGACTGGGTTTGCCGAACCAGAACGGTGGGCCGCAGAGGAAACGGTGCAGGTAGCTGGGCTTGAGGTGGTTGGCGCGAGCCAGGCGTCGGATGTAGGAGTCGGTTGTCTCCCCGAGCCGTGGCGGAACCTGGATGGGAAGCAGGGCAGGGCGGTCAGTGTGCACGCGGGTTACCTTCGGGCCGTCTTCTTGGACGGGGACGTCGTCGCGGTTTCCGCGGCGTGGTCCAGAGGGATCGCGTCGATCGCTTCTTTGGTCACACGCTCGGTGCCGTTGAGGATTGCGTCGATCGCGGCGCCGCGGATCGCGTGAGACAACGCTCCGATCATGCCGTCGGCCCGGTTGTGGAGATAGCGATCCATCTTGACCAGGCTTCCCGGCGGGTGTTCGTGCAGGAGCAATGTCTCTTCCAAGGTTGCGACCAGCCTCTTCCATTCGTCTCCGTAAGGAAAAGGCCGGGTGGGAACGAGGGTGAACCGGCCCGCGATCTGGGCGCCCCGCGTGCCGGCCAGCAGTTCGCTGGTCTCCAGGCCGATGCCGGCGTAAACGAACGTTGCGGGGATGCGCTCCGAGAAGTACTTCAGAGTGTCGGAGACCTCGCCGCCGGCCCGCGTGACCTGCGAGACATTGTGGATTTCGTCGACGAGCACGAGGCCGGTGCGAGTGTCGGTGCAGACGCCGACCACTGCCTCGATGATGTCCGTCATGTTCGAGCGGCCTCGGACGGGAAGGCCGAGGAAGCGGGCGAACTCAGCGGCGACCATGCGGGCGGTGGCCGCAGGCGGGACGGTGATGTAGAGAACCGGGATGCGGTCGGCGATGTTCGGGTGCCGGGCCCGGTCGAGGAGTTCGTGGGACCGTCCGAGCTGGGTGATGGCGCTGGTCTTGCCCGTGCCGGGAAGCCCGGAGACCATCAGGCCGCGGCGGGCACTGATCGCGTGCCGGTTGAGCAGGACCAACCTGCGACCACAGATCACCGTCTTCTCGACGAACGAGGTGGCGACCGTGAGCATGCGGGCGTGATGGCCGAGCCGATCGTCGTCGTAAAGGTCCCGGCCGGTGGGAGAGAGCTGCTTCAGGTCGCCGGGAGACAAGAGGACCGGGGGCGCGGGGGATCTGTCGATGAACCTCCGCCATCCGTCCAACGTGGTGAGCTGTCGGTTGGCATCGGCGTCGACCTCCAGCAACGCGGTGTGTCGGGCCGCTAGTTCAGGGGTGGTCACGAACGCCTCCAGGGATTGGCGAGCGGGTCGAACAAGCCCAGCGGGATGACCTTGGCCAGGCCGGAGTCCGTATCGCCCTCCGGCGTCGCCTCGGTGACCGGCGGGTCAGGATTCGACCGGTCGGTCCTGGTGGCCCGGGTGCGGGCAGCGACGCGGCGGTCTCGCCGAGAGGTCTTGGCCGGACGGGCGTTCTCCTCTGCGGGGCCGTCGTGGGCTCGCTGTAGAAGGGCAGCGGCAGCATCGGCGATCTGTTCCTCGCTCCCGCCGGGCACCTGTTCACGGGCGTGGTCCCAGGCCATCTCACCGAACGGGACGCCGACGCGGTGCAGGTGCTTCCAGAACACCGTGATCCACCGGGCCGGCTCGCTGCGGCGGTCGCGTACCCAGATGCGGGAAACGTCGTAGGGGTCGTAGTGGATCTCCCATAGCCCCTTCTTCTCCGCCACCCCGGAGTGCTGGCGGCGCATGGGGGTCAACTCGCGAGCGTCATAAGTGCGGTGGTTGATCCGGATGCCGTAGGCGTTGATCGCCTGCCACCGTTCGGGCAGCAACTCGATGTAGTCCTCTCCGCTGAGCGGGGCCGGAACGTAACCGCACGACTCCAGCAGCGTCGCGTACTTCTCGTTCGGCGAGAAGGCCCGCTTCGGAGAGTCCGGGTCCCGCAGTGCATCGTGCGGACGGTTCTGCCAGACGGCGGCGGTCCACTCCTCCAGCAAACTCTGCAACTCGGGCAAGGACCACAGCGGCCCGTTCTCCAGCCCCCGGCCCCGGCGGTCCACCGACCGGCCGGTGTAGCCCGCGACGAACTGCGCGAACAGCGTCGCCACCGACCCCAGCGTCTTCTCGATCGCGCCCTTCTCGAAGGGCGACGCCTTGTGAGTCGGCTGAAGACTGATGCCCAGGTAGCGGCAAGAGGCGCGGAAGTTGTTCGAGATGAAGACCTTCCCGTGGTCGCAGACGATCGTGTCCGGCACGATCACCGGCCTAGCAGCCGCGTGCTCCAGCCTTTCGTCCAAAGCCAGCAGCCGCCGGTGTGGCATCGCCGACCTCGACATCCGAAGGGCCTCCGACCAGCCAGGACGCATTTCCTCCGGGGTGATGCTCCGGGCCAGGAGAGCAGAAGCGTCGGCAGCCTTCGTCGTCGGCCGCAGCACCACAGCGGCCAGCGACCTGGTCGCCAGGTCGATCATGGCCGTCAACTCGACCTTCTCGGCAATACCGTCGTCCAGCCGCACCAGGACATCCAGCGGTGTGGAGTCGATCTGCATCCATTCGCCCGGCGCGCAGGCGGGCACCTCCCCGAACGGACCGGCCGGACGCGCGTTCACCGAACGGCGCGTGGTCGCCGAGCCCGTCGCGTGAGTGCCGGTCGCCAACCTGTCGAACAGCCGATAGAGCGTGCGCTCGGACGGCACCTCGACACCTTCCGCGTCCTCGCGTGCGTTCAGGATCTGTGTCGCCCGCCAGACCACGAAGCCGATCGTCTTCGACGACGCCTCGGCGGTTTCCTCGATCGCCTCTCGCATCGCCTCGACCACCGCCGGGTCGACCCGGCCGAACGACGGCATTTGTTTCGCCGACCGGCCATCGGCCAGCCCGACCAGCCCGTCGCGCTGGTAGCGCTGGCGCCGCTGCTTGACGCCGCTGGCCGTCATCGCGTGCCCGGCCGCCGTCAGCTCGGCAGCCTTGGCCCGCTCCCGCTGAGCCAGCGAGTTCCGAGCCGGATCGAACTCCGGCCGTGGCGCCGTCCCCGCAGGCGCATCCGGCGGCAAGCCGTCCAGAACCTCCAGAATGTGCCTCTCCCACCAGCGGGCCTGATCAGCGGCGCTCTCCGGGAATTCCGCGATCCTGCCCGTCGGAGGCACCCGTCGCCCATTCCCCGTCACCGTCCACCTCCGTCCGCCAGGCGCACGATGGTGGACGGCCCCAGCAACTCGACCGACAGTCCCGCGGCGGCCACTTCCTGGAGCCAGAGGAGATGGAACAAGGCAGGCAGCGTCTCAAGCCGGTCGCCGGCAGCATCAGCCCCGACCATCAGTGGGACCGGAGCCGAGAGCGTTGCCCGGAGCCGGTCCGCAACCGGTCCATGCAGGCACCGCGGATGCCGGTAGCGCGACAGCCACCGCACATTCGCCAGTAGCACCGCCTCCGGCACCCCGACCCGCTCGAAGGCCCATCCCGCCTGGCCGCAGGCCAGGCGGGTGACCTCGAACGCCTCGGCGTCCTTCGGCTCGATCCGTTCATCGGCGCGGACGTCGACAACCACCGCCGAGCCGTCCGTGCGGCGTACGAAGTAGTCCGGAGCGTGCCGACGCTCCCGCTTGCCGTCGTGCCAGTGCAGCCAGAACGGTTGCGAGGCGATCCCCGTCACCTCGGGATCGAAGTCCATCAGTAAAAGCCGGTCCCGCTCCAGCCACGACTCGAAACCGACGTGCTGGCCGGTCGTCGCCGCCCAGTACCAGCCGGAGAAGTGACGCTCACCGCGAGACCAGCGAAACGGTCGTACGGCAGCCACGTCCTCGAACCGGGCCGTCACACAGTCCAGCAGCGGACGCCGCCGACACTCCCGTACAGCATCCACGTACGACAGCTCGACGTACGGCTCCGCAAGATCCACCCCGACCGGTACGGCCACCCAGCACCCCCAGTACGTCCCCTCGTACGACTAGGTTCGCTGGCAAGGAAGCCGGAACGACTGAGTTCGCTGTCAAACGCCTCGATTGGATGACAGCGGTCAGCGGAGGTCCGGGCATGACCGAATCGCGGTCATGTACTAGAGTTATCTCGACATCGAGATATCTGCCGAAGGCGTACCGCAGCCGCCGACCGGTAAGGGTGACCTAACTAAGTCTTACCTTAGCGGATGGCCAGGGGGTCGTGGCGGCAGGATGCGGTAAGAAACGCGCACATTGAAGAAGGAGACTGTCGTGTCGGCGAACAGCTTCGACGCCCGCAGCACGCTGCGCGTGGGCGACGAGTCGTACGAGATCTTCAAGCTGGACAAGGTCGAGGGCTCCGCTCGCCTCCCTTACAGCCTGAAGGTGCTGCTGGAGAACCTGCTCCGCACCGAGGACGGCGCGAACATCACCGCCGACCACATCCGGGCGATCGGCGGCTGGGACTCGCAGGCCCAGCCCAGCCAGGAGATCCAGTTCACGCCCGCGCGCGTGATCATGCAGGACTTCACCGGCGTGCCCTGTGTCGTCGACCTCGCCACCATGCGTGAGGCCGTCAAGGAGCTCGGCGGCGACCCGGCGAAGATCAACCCGCTGGCCCCGGCCGAGCTGGTCATCGACCACTCCGTCATCGCCGACAAGTTCGGCACCGCCGGCGCCTTCCAGCAGAACGTCGAGCTGGAGTACGGCCGCAACAAGGAGCGCTACCAGTTCCTGCGCTGGGGCCAGACCGCCTTCGACGAGTTCAAGGTCGTCCCCCCGGGCACCGGCATCGTCCACCAGGTCAACATCGAGCACCTGGCCCGCACCGTCATGGTCCGGGGTGGCCAGGCGTACCCCGACACCCTCGTCGGCACCGACTCGCACACCACCATGGTCAACGGCCTCGGCGTGCTGGGCTGGGGCGTCGGCGGCATCGAGGCCGAGGCCGCGATGCTCGGCCAGCCGGTCTCCATGCTCATCCCGCGCGTCGTCGGCTTCAAGCTGACCGGCGAGCTGCCGGCCGGCACCACCGCCACCGACCTGGTCCTCACGATCACCGAGATGCTGCGCAAGCACGGCGTCGTCGGCAAGTTCGTCGAGTTCTACGGTGAGGGCGTCGCCGCCACCTCGCTCGCGAACCGCGCCACCATCGGCAACATGTCGCCGGAGTTCGGCTCCACCGCCGCGATCTTCCCGATCGACGACGAGACGCTGAAGTACCTGCGCCTGACCGGCCGCGACGCGCAGCAGGTCGCGCTCGTCGAGGCGTACGCCAAGGAGCAGGGCCTCTGGCTCGACCCGGCCGCCGAGCCCGACTTCTCCGAGAAGCTGGAGCTCGACCTGTCGACGGTCGTCCCGTCGATCGCCGGCCCGAAGCGTCCGCAGGACCGTATCGTCCTCGCCAACGCCGCCGAGCAGTTCGCCAAGGACGTCCTCAACTACGTCGAGGTACCGACCGTGGGGGCCGGCACCGCCGCCTCCCCGGTGGACGAGGCGAGCGACGAGTCCTTCCCGGCCTCCGACGCCCCGGCCTACGGCAGCCAGGAGAACGGCGCGGGCGCCCCGCAGCACGCCGAGGGCACCGGTGCCGCCGTCCCGTCCAACCCGGTCACCGTGACCGCACCCGACGGCTCGACGTACGAGATCGACCACGGCGCTGTCACCGTCGCCGCGATCACCTCCTGCACCAACACCTCGAACCCGTACGTCATGGTCGCCGCCGCGCTCGTGGCCAAGAAGGCGGTCGAGAAGGGCCTGACCCGCAAGCCGTGGGTCAAGACCACCCTCGCCCCCGGCTCGAAGGTCGTCACCGACTACTTCGACAAGGCGGGTCTCACCCCCTACCTCGACAAGGTCGGCTTCAACCTCGTCGGCTACGGCTGCACCACCTGCATCGGCAACTCGGGCCCGCTGCCCGAGGAGGTCTCGAAGGCCGTCAACGACAACGACCTCGCGGTCACGTCCGTCCTCTCGGGCAACCGCAACTTCGAGGGCCGCATCAACCCCGACGTCAAGATGAACTACCTGGCCTCCCCGCCGCTGGTCGTCGCGTACGCCATCGCGGGCTCCATGAAGGTGGACATCACCAAGGACGCCCTGGGCACCGACCAGGACGGCAAGCCGGTCTACCTCGCGGACATCTGGCCCACCGAGGCCGAGGTCAACGACGTCGTCGCCAACTCCATCGGCGAGGACATGTTCAACAAGTCCTACGCCGACGTCTTCGCGGGCGACGCCCAGTGGCAGGCGCTGGAGATCCCCACCGGCAACACGTTCGAGTGGGACAACGAGTCGACGTACGTGCGCAAGCCCCCGTACTTCGAGGGCATGACGATGGAGACGACCCCGGTCGCCGACATCTCCGGCGCGCGCGTGCTGGCCAAGCTGGGCGACTCGGTCACCACCGACCACATCTCCCCGGCCGGCGCCATCAAGGCCGACACCCCGGCCGGCAAGTACCTCACGGAGCACGGCGTCGAGCGCCGCGACTTCAACTCCTACGGCTCGCGCCGTGGCAACCACGAGGTCATGATCCGCGGCACGTTCGCCAACATCCGTCTGCGCAACCAGATCGCGCCGGGTACGGAAGGCGGCTTCACCCGCGACTTCACCCAGCCCGACGCCCCGGTGTCCTACATCTACGACGCCTCGCAGAACTACCAGGCCGCCGGCACCCCGCTGGTCATCCTGGCGGGCAAGGAGTACGGCTCGGGCTCGTCGCGCGACTGGGCCGCCAAGGGCACCGCACTGCTCGGCGTCAAGGCCGTCATCGCCGAGTCGTACGAGCGCATCCACCGCTCGAACCTCATCGGCATGGGCGTCCTTCCGCTCCAGTACCCGGAGGGCGCCTCGGCGGACTCGCTGGGCCTGACGGGCGAGGAGACCTTCGAGATCACCGGCGTCACCGGCCTGAACGACGGCGGCATCCCGGACACGCTGAAGGTCAAGGCCGTCAAGGACGGCGGCGAGACGGTGGAGTTCGACGCGAAGCTGCGCATCGACACGCCGGGCGAGGCCGACTACTACCGCAACGGCGGCATCCTGCAGTACGTGCTGCGGTCGCTGATCCGCAACTAGTCGTCACCGCCTGACGACCGAGGGGCCGCATCCCAGCGACGGGGTGCGGCCCTTCGGCGATCCCCGTGCGGTCAGAGCGCGCCGTTCCTGACGGCGGTGACGAAGTGCGCCCAGCCCGCGGCCCGGAACACGAGCGCGGGGCCCCCGGGTGCGGTCTTGCTGTCGCGGACAGGTATGAAGCCACCGGGGCAGTCGTCGGCGACCTCGACGCAATCGCCCCCGTCGCCGTTGCTGTACGAGGACTTGCGCCACGCGGCTGTGCTCAGGTCAGGTGTGGTGATCATGTGTCGTGTAGTCCTTCGCCGCCGACTCGATCAGGGCCAGGGACGCCTCCGGCGACAGCGCGGCGGCCCTGGCCAGATCGTAGGCGGATCGGAACTGGGCGACCAGGGCGGGTTCTTCGACGAGCTGGTCTGTATAGGAGCCTTCGGTGTAGACGACGGGCGGCTCGTCGGTGAAGTCCATCAGCGACACGTTGGTATTGAGGAACGGATGGGGTCCGGCGCTGAAGGGCATGACCTGGAGCACGACATGGGGCCGGGTGTGCGCCGCCTTGAGCAGGTGCATGAGCTGGCCGTGCATGACAGCGGGACCGCCGACCGGCACGCGCAGCATGGCCTCGTGGGTGATCACCCAGAACACCGGCGCCGTGGGCGAGTCGAGCAGCTCCGCCCGTTCCATCCTGGTGCCGACGTGCCCCTCGATCACCGACTGCGCGGCGAACGGGTGGGCGCCACGGGTCAGTGCCCGCGCGTAGCCCTCCGTCTGCAACAGCCCCGGAACCAGCATGGACCCGAACTGGCTGATCGCTGTCGCCCGCTGCTGCAAGTCCGCCGCGTCGGCGAAGTACTCGGCGACCTTCGACTTGCGTGCGAGGCGGCACAGGCGCTGAAGGTGCTCACCACTGCCCAGCACACCGTCGAGCATCTTCGACAGATCGAACTGAGGCCGCCGCGTCGCGCCCTCCAACTGGCCGATGTACGCACCGGAGCAGAAGACCTGCTCCCCGAGCTGCTCCTGTGAGTGGCCACCGGCTTCGCGCAGGCGGCGCAGTTCCGAGCCGTAGAACGACCTCGGGTCGGTGTACGGATCGAGGTCCTTGGGCTGAGGCATGGGCAACGCTCCTTCCGCGCACACCGAGCGTAGCCGCCCGCAGTGACACTGCGCACACGAACGATTACAACGCCGTGGTGGATGCGGGGCAGGGAGGACCGGCCGCCGGACCGGTCCTCCCCGTGCCCGGGTCACCCCAGGAGTTCCACCTCGGCGAGGGTCGCCGGTCCGTCCGGTACCAGCCGGTACTTCTCGTACCTGTGGGCGCCGGCGACGGTGAAGACGCGGGTCTGGTGGTCCCAGGCGAAGGACTCTCCCGTACGCCTGTCGAGGTCCCTCCACGTCTCACCGTCCCGCGAGCCCTGGAGCACCCAGCCCCGAGGGGCCTTGGCGCGGTCCGAGGACGTGAGGGTGTACTGGAGGGCGCGGGTGTCCGGCTTCACCGGCAGGTCGAGACTCTCGAACTGCCCGTCCGTGGCCGACGAGTTGTCGGACAGCGGACCTGAGGCCGTGATCGCGTCCGCGCGCGGCGACGGCACCTTGTCGTCCTGGGTGATCGAGACGGGCGCGGCCTTCCTGCCCGTGCCCCACGACGACGGCTCGGGGCCCATGTCGAACTCCAGCGTCCCGCCGCGCGCGAGCACGCTGTGCGGCAGCGCGGTGGACTTCCACGGCTTGCCGTTGACCTTCAGGCCCTGGACGTAGATGTTCTTCGCGCTGTTCTCCGGCGCCCTGACCACCAGGTCGCGGCCGTTCTCCAGGTGGACGGTCGCCTTGGTGAAGAGCGGTGAGCCGATCGCGTACTCGCCGCTGCCCATGACCAGCGGGTAGAAGCCGAGCGCGGAGAAGAGGTACCAGGCGGACTGCTCGCCGTTGTCCTCGTCGCCGTGGTAGCCCTGGCCGATCTCACTGCCGGTGTAGAGGCGGGAGAGGACCTCGCGGACCTTCTCCTGCGTCTTCCAGGGCTTGCCCGCCGCGTTGTACATGTACGTCGCGTGGTGGGCCACCTGGTTGCTGTGCCCGTACATGCCCATCCGTACGTCGCGCGCCTCCGTCATCTCGTGGATGACGCCGCCGTACGAGCCGGCGAACTCGGGGGCGGCCGTCTCCGGGGTGGAGAAGTACCGGTCGAGCTTGTCGCCGAGGCCGGCCCGGCCGCCGTAGAGGTTGGCGAGGCCGCGGGAGTCCTGGGGCGCGGTGAAGGCGTAGCCCCAGCCGTTGGTCTCCGTGTAGTCGTATCCCCAGACGCGCGGGTCGTACTTCTCGGAGGGGACGCGCCAGCCGCCCTTGAGGTCGCGGCCCTGGAAGAAGCCGGCCTTGTCGTCGAAGAGCTTGACGTAGTTGCGGGCGCGGTTGAGGAAGTATGCCGCCTCCTCCTTGTAGCGCGCCTTCTTCGTCTTCTGGTGGAGCGCCTCGCCCATCTTCGCGAGGCCGTAGTCGTTGAGGTAGCCCTCCAGTGACCAGGAGAGGCCCTCGTGGGTCTCGGTGGAGGCGTACCCGAGGAACGGGGACGTCTTCATGCCCTTGCGGCCCACACCGGACGAGGGCGGCACGACGGTGGCGTTCTTGAGCGCCGCCTCGTACGCCGCCTCGGCGTCGAACCCGACGCCCTTGACGTACGCGTCGGCGAAGGCCACGTCGGAGCTGGTGCCGGTCATCAGGTCGGCGTAACCGGGCGAGGACCAGCGGGAGATCCAGCCGCCGTCCTTGTACTGCTGGACGAAGCCGTCGACGAGCTTGCCGGCCTTCTTCGGGGTGAGGAAGGAGTACGCCGGCCAGGTCGTCCGGTAGGTGTCCCAGAAGCCGTTGTTGACGTACACCTCGCCGTCGACGATCTTCGCGCCGGTGTGGGTGGGGGTGTCGGGGCCCGGCTGCTTGGAGAAGGGGCTCGCGTACTGCTGCTTCGGGCGGGCCCTGGTGCCGGTGTTCTCGAAGCCCGAGTTCGGATACAGGTACAGCCGGTAGAGGCTGGAGTAGAGGGTCGTCAGCTGGTCGCGGCTCGCGCCCTCGACCTCGACGCGCCCGAGCAGGTCGTCCCAGGCGTCCCGCGCCCGGTCCCTGACGCGCTCGAATGAGGTGCCCGCTGGGATCTCGTCGGCGAGGTTCTTCTTCGCCTGGTCCACACTGATGAGTGAGGTCGCCAGCCGCAGGGTCACCTGACGGTCGGCGCCCGGCTCGAAGCGCAGATAGCCGGTGACGTCGTCGCCCCCGCCGCCGCTGAGCTTGCCGCTCCCGGTGACCGGCGCGTCGAAGACGCCGTACACGAAGAGCCTGGTGGCGCCGGTGGACAGGCCGCTCTTGACGTCCGAGAAGCCCGTGAAGGAGCGGGTGGCCGGGTCGAGGGTGAGACCGCCGTCGTTCGACACGTTGTCGAACATCACGCTCGCGTCCTCGCCCGGATAGGTGAACCGCATCATCGCCGCGTGGTCGGTCGGGGTCATCTCGGCCTTGAGGCCGTTCTCGAAGGTGACCCCGTACTCGTGCGGCTTGGCCGTCTCGTTCTCGTGGCGGAACGGCAGGGCGCGCGCCTTGCGGCCGGCGTCCGGGGTGCCCGCCACGGCGGACGGCATCAGCTGGAACGTCTGCCGGTCGCCCATCCAGGGGCTCGGCTCGTGGCTCGCGCTGAACGCCTGGAGGGTGGGCAGGTTGTCGCTGTTGTTGCCGCGGGCGTAGTCGTACAGCCAGCTGGTGGAGGCGGCGTTCGTCACCGGCGTCCAGAAGTTGAACCCGTGCGGAACGGCGGTCGCGGGAATGTTGTTGCCGCGCGAGAAGGCGCCGCTGGAGTGGGTGCCGCGCGTGGTCGAGACGTAGTCGGAGAAGTGCGCCAGGCGCTTCTCCGGGGCCTTGGGGGCAAGGGTGACGTCGTCCACCCAGCCGCTGAACTTCGCGGGCCCCTTGGGCGAGTCGTACGCCACCAGCACCCGGTCGACGGTCTTGCCGGCCGCGACCGCGCCGATCCGCGACGCCTTGTGGTTCCACTGGTTGACGTACAGCGTCTTGGACGCCCCCTGGCCCTGCGGGGACAGGACCGCGCCGTGCTGGTCGACGGCGCGCAGGTCACTCAGATAGGTGCCGTCCGTGAAGGCCAGGTCCACCGACACGTGGGTGGCCGGGTACGCGAGGTCGGTCTCCGGGAGGGACGGGAAGACCCGGTACGACAGCTCGGTGTCCCGCGTGATCCGCGTGTCGACGTCGAAGACCTTGTTGTACGAGTACGCCCGGCCGTCGGCCTTGTGCGTACCGGCGTACCGCAGCGCGCGCTTCCCCGTGAACCCCGCGCCCGCCTTCGCGGTGGGGGAGCCGGAGGGCCCGCGGTCGACCTGGCTGCGCATGTCCTGGGGCGCGGGCGTGGCGGTGTCACCGTTCGAGAACTGAACGTCCGCCAGTTGGGTGGCGTCGGACGCGCCGTTGTTCCGGGTGATCTCCAGCCGGTAGTGCGCGTACGCCGTCGTGTTCGTGAAGCCGTAGCTCTTCGTCTCGAACCGCTTGGCGAAGGTCTGACCCGCGCGGGAGTCGAGGACCTGCCACTCCTTGCCGTCGGCCGACCCCTTCAGGATCCAGTCCTTCGGGTCGCGCTCGGCGTGGTCGTTGGCGGAAGTGAGGGCGTATGTCACCAGCTTGGCCGGTTCGTCCAGGTCGAACTCGATCCATGCCGACGGTTCGAAGGCCAGCCACTTGGTGGCGGGCTGGACGTCGACGAGGTTCTCCTTGGTCTCGCCGCCGCCGGTGTTCTCGCCGCTGGCGCGCAGCTCGACGACCTGGTCGGTCACATTGCCCGGGATCCCGGAGCTGAACCCGCCGTCCACGCCCGAGGCGCGCTTCTCGCCGCCGGGGGTGACTTCCACCGTATTGCGCCAGTCTGGCTGGGGTTCGTCCGCCTCGAAGGAGGAGCTGAAGGTCTGCTCCGGCGGCGCCGGCCGGTCGGGTCGCGCGACGGCCGCCGAGGGGGCCGTCACCACCAGCAGGAGGGCGGTCGCCGCGACGGCGGCCGCGGTGGGGCCTTGCGCGTACCGAGGTCTGTACTGCATCCCGGGCTTTCCTCCCCTTGGACAACGTTGTCATGAGCGGTGCAACGGGGTCCAGTAGGGAGCCAAGTCGCCGATGCTGTCAAGGGTGTTGTACGGGGCGGGGGAGGCGAAGGGGACGCGCCGTGTTTACGGAGCCGAACGGACGACTACGTGCGCGTTCCAGATATCCGCGAGGTCTCAACTCGGGAAAGCTTGCCGTCCAACCTTGCTTTCGATCTTGCTCAGTTGACCGGAAGTGGACTATACCTGTCGGCGTCCGCAACGCAGCTTTGCGGAAGCGGACCAGGGGGACGGGGAGCAGTGGGGGAAGCCGCGTGACGGCTGCCGAAAGCTGTGTCCGACGTACTTACTGCAACTCAGCACGACCCAGCGTCATTTGACTGCGGTGGCGGGGCCCTTCGCCTAGGCGATAAGTACGGGCGACCGGTACACCGCCTGAGTCCTGGAGAAGGCGAGGACTTGAGCATGGGATCCACCTCCGCCCACAACAATGAGGGCCTTGGCCGTCGCGATCTGATCAAGCGTTCGGCCGCACTCGGCCTGATCGCTGTTCCGACGATGAGCTTCCTGTCGGCCTGCGCGAGCGGCGACAGCGGCGGCGACGAGAAGGTCGACAAGGGCAAGAAGACCGAGAAGAACCCGCTGGGTGTCAATGAGGGCGCGCCGCTCGAAATCGTGATTTTCGACGGTGGTTTCGGCACGAAGTACGCCGAGGACGCCAAGGCCGTCTACGAGAAGACGTACCCCAAGGCGAAGATCAAGTTTTCGTCGACGCAGAAGATCAGGTCGCAGCTCCAGCCGAGGTTCAACGGCGGAACACCCCCGGACCTCATCGACAACTCGGGCGCCGAGCAGATGGACATGGGCGTCCTGGTCGGCAAGAAGCAGCTCACCGACCTCACCCCGCTGCTGGACTCCCCGTCCATCGACGACCCGAGCAGGAAGGTCCGCGACACGCTGCGGCCCGGCATCGTCGAGATGGGCCAGTTCGACGGCGACCCCGTCTGGATCATGTACTACGCGTACACGGTCTACGGCGTCTGGTACTCCGAGACGGCGCTGGAGAAGCTGGACGCGACGTACCCGGAGAACTGGGACGACATGCTCGCCCTGTGCGCCAAGGCGAAGAAGAAGGGCGTCGCGGGCTGGACGTACGCGGGCAAACACCCGTACTACCTGCCGTTCTCGCTCTACCCGTTCATCGCCAAGATCGGTGGCCGTGAGGTCCTCGACAAGATCGACAATCTGGAGCCCAACGCCTGGTCCGACCCGGCCGTGAAGGCCGCGTTCGAGGCGTACTACGAGCTCTTCAAGAAGGGCTACATCCTCAAGGGCACCCCGGGCATCGACCACATCCAGTCGCAGACCGCCTGGACCCAGGGCAAGGCGCTCTTCATCCCGAACGGTTCGTGGGTGGAGAACGAGGCCGCCAAGACGATGCCGGCCGACTTCAAGCTCGCCGTGGGCGCGCCGTCCGGCCTCGACAGCTCGGACAAGATGCCGTTCGGCACCATCTGGGCCTCCGGCGGTGAGCCGTTCATCGTCCCGAAGTCGGCGAAGAACCCCGACGGCGGCATGGAGCAGCTGCGCATCATGCTCAGCGAGGCGTCGTCGAAGAACTTCACCCAGAGCGTGAAGTCCCTGACCGCCCTCAACGGCGGCACCGACGGCATCGAGCTGACCCCGGGCCTCAGGTCCGCCACCGCCGCGCTGGAGAAGGCCGGCGACAACGTGGTCAACCCGCGCCTGCAGGACTGGTACGTGAAGCTCCAGAAGGAGCAGATCGGCGTCGCCGGTCTGGGCGAGATGATGGCCGGCCGAGCGACCCCGGCGGAGACCATCAAGAAGATCCAGGGCTTCGCCGACGCGGCGGCCAAGGACCAGTCCATCAAGCACTACAAGCACCAGTGAGCAAGCGTCACCAGCGGCGGCACACGCCGGAAGATCGGGGTCGGTAACCATGCAACACGGCAAGTACCGGTTCATTGTGGGTTTTTTGGCGGCCCCATTGGCGTTGTACGCAATCTTCGTCATCTGGCCGTTCATCCAGTCCATCTACTACTCGTTCACGGACTGGACCGGCCTGAGCCCGGACTTCAAGATGGTCGGCTTCGACAACTACAGCAGGATGCTGGAAGACCAGATCTTCTGGGATTCGTTGGGGCACAGCCTGATCTTCGCGCTGCTGCTGCCGCTGGTGACGCTCGGCCTCGCGCTCTTCTTCGCCTTCATGCTCAATGTCGGCGGACGGCGCCGGAAGGGCGCGGCGATCGCGGGAGTCCGAGGCTCGGGCTTCTACAAAATCGCGTACTTCTTCCCCCAGGTGCTCTCGATCGCCATCGTCGCGGTGCTCTTCGCCTTCGCGTACAACCCGAACGAGGGCGCCATCAACGGCCTGCTGAGGGCCATCGGTCTCGACAGCGTCCAGCCGCAATGGCTGGGCGACCCGGACACCGCCCTGTGGGCCGTCATGGCGGTGCTCGTCTGGAGCACCGTGGGGTTCTTCGTGGTGCTCTTCTCGGCGGGCATGGCGTCCATTCCCAAGGACTTCTACGAGGCCGCCCTGCTGGACGGCGCGAGCCGGTTCACCACGTTCTTCAGGATCACCATCCCGCTGCTCTGGGACACCGTGCAGTCGGGCTGGGTCTACATGGGGATCCTCGCGCTCGGCGCGGAGTCCTTCGCGGTCGTGCAGATCATGACCGTGGGCCCCGGCGGCCCCGACTACTCGACCACCGTCCTGGTGCTGTACGTCTACCAGACGGCGTTCCGGGACGGCCAGGCAGGCTATGCGACAACGATCGGTGTGGCCCTGCTCGTCATCACCCTGGCCCTCGCGGCCCTGGTGATGCGCGTGGGCCGGCGTGAGCGGCTGGAGTTCTGATGAAGACCACTGACACCCCGCCCGCCGGCGTCGCCGAGGACCGCCCGCCCGTCACCAGGACGTCCGGCGCGCAGGCCCCCGCGAAGCCGAAGAAGGACGTCAGCGGCAGCACGCTCAACGTCTTCTCGCACGGCATCCTGATCCTGTGGGCCTTCATGGTCGTGATGCCGCTGCTCTGGGCGGTGATGACGTCGTTCAAGGACGACGCGTCGATCTTCGAGTCGCCGTTCTCGCTGCCGGACCGGCTGCACTTCGAGAACTGGTCGCGCGCCTGGTCCGAGGCGCACATGAGCGACTACTTCTTCAACACCGTCGTCGTGGTCGGTTGCTCGCTCGCCGGCACGCTGCTGCTGGGCTCCATGGCGGCGTACGTCCTCGCGCGCTTCGACTTCCCCGGGAACCGCCTCATCTACTTCCTCTTCGTCGGAGGAATGAGCTTCCCGATCATGCTGGCCCTGGTGCCGCTGTTCTACGTACTGAAGAACATGGGGATGCTGGAGACGCTCCCGGGCCTGATCCTCGTCTACATCGCGTACTCGCTGCCCTTCACCGTCTTCTTCCTCACCTCCTTCTTCCGTACGCTGCCCAGCTCGGTGGCGGAGGCGGCGATGATCGACGGCGCCTCGCACACCCGCACCTTCTTCCAGGTGATGCTGCCGATGGCCAAGCCCGGCCTCATCAGCGTCGGCATCTTCAACTTCCTCGGGCAGTGGAACCAGTACATGCTGCCGACCGTGCTGAACAACGACCCGGAGAACCGGGTGCTCTCCCAGGGCCTGGTCGAGCTCGCGACCAGCCAGGGCTACAAGGGCGACTGGTCGGGGCTCTTCGCCGGCCTGGTGATGGCCATGCTGCCCGTCCTCGCGGCGTACATCGTCTTCCAGCGCCAGGTCGTCCAGGGCCTCACCGCGGGCGCCGTGAAGTAGCGCCCCAGGGCCCGTGCCCGCCCGTACGAACCGCCCGCCGGCGCCTTGCCGGCGGGCGGTTCGGCGTTCCTCCAGCCCCTGCCGCCAGGCTCAAGGTCTTGACGGGGGGCAACCCGAAAGGCTCATCTTAGAGTTCACATGTTGGAGAAAGAGGAGAGTCAATGGAGACTCCGGGGTCGCAGACGTCACTGCACCGGGCCAATCTTGAGCGAGTCGTACGGGCCGTCCGGATGGCGGGCTCGCTCACCCAGGCAGAGATCGCCAGGGCCACAGGGCTCTCGGCAGCCACGGTCTCCAATATCGTGCGCGAGCTCAAGGACGGCGGGACCGTCGAGGTCACCCCGACCTCCGCGGGCGGCCGCCGGGCGCGCAGCGTCTCGCTGAGCGGTGACGCCGGCATCGTCATCGGGGTCGATTTCGGGCATACGCACCTGCGGGTCGCCGTCGGCAACCTCGCCCACCAGGTGCTCGCCGAAGAGGCCGAGCCGCTGGACGTGGACGGCTCCGCCGCCGAGGGCTTCGACCGGGCGGAACAGCTGGTCAAACGCCTGGTCGCGGCGAGCGGCATCAGCCAGGACAAGGTGATCGGCGTCGGCCTCGGCGTGCCCGGGCCGATCGACGTGGAGTCCGGAACGCTCGGCTCGACGTCCATCCTGCCGGGCTGGAAGGGCATCAACCCGAGCGAGGAGCTCTCCGGGCGCCTGGGCGTGCCCGTGTACGTCGACAACGACGCCAACCTCGGCGCGCTCGGCGAGCTGGTCTGGGGCAGCGGGCGCGGGGTCAAGGACCTGGCGTACATCAAGGTCGCGAGCGGTGTCGGCGCCGGCCTCGTCATCAGCGGCCAGATCTACCGGGGGCCCGGCGGCACGGCGGGCGAGATCGGGCACATCACGCTCGACGAGTCCGGCCCGGTCTGCCGCTGCGGCAACCGCGGCTGCCTGGAGACCTTCACGGCCGCCCGGTACGTCCTGCCCCTGCTCCAGCCCAGCCACGGCCCCGATCTGACCATGGAGCGCGTCGTGCAGCTCGCGCGCGAGGGCGATCCGGGCTGCCGTCGGGTGATCGGCGACGTCGGCCGCCACATCGGCAGCGGAGTGGCGAGCCTGTGCAACCTCCTCAACCCCAGTCGAGTGGTGCTGGGCGGCGACCTGGCGGAGGCTGGAGAGCTAGTACTCGGACCCATCCGTGAGTCCGTCTCGCGGTACGCCATCCCCAGCGCCGCCAGACAGCTCGCGGTGGCTCCCGGAGCGCTCGGCGGAAGGGCCGAGGTCCTGGGCGCACTCGCCCTCGCGCTGAGCGAAATGGGAGATTCGACCCTTCTGGACAGTGCGGTGCCCGAGCGGGCGCCGTCTTCAATTAGATAACGAATGGCACCGTTGTCATCTCGTTAAGGATTTACTCCTTGACGCTGCCAGCGGGGCCGAGTTGACTTCCAGCCACCTCGGCCGCAATGTCGCGGCCTCGTCAGGGAGGTTCCAAGAAATGAACACGCGTATGCGTCGTGCCGCCGTGGCCGTGGCCGCCACCGCAATGGCCGTCTCGCTCGCCGCCTGTGGCAGTGCCGAAGAGGCCGACTCCGCCAAGGAGACCGGCGCCAAGAAGGGCGACGATCTCAAGATCGGCCTGCTCCTGCCGGAGAACCAGACCGCGCGCTACGAGAAGTTCGACAAGCCGCTGATCGAGAAGAAGATCAGCGAGCTGACCAACGGCAAGGCGGAGCTCGTCTACGCCAACGCCAAGCAGGACGCCACCACCCAGACGCAGCAGATCGACACGATGATCACCAACAAGGTGGACGCGCTCATCGTGGACGCCGTGGACTCCAAGGCCATCGCCGGCGGCGTGAAGAAGGCCAAGGACCAGGGCATCCCGGTCGTGGCCTTCGACCGCCTCGCCGAGGGCCCGATCGACGCCTACACCTCCTTCGACAACGAGGAAGTCGGTCACGTCCAGGGCAAGGCCCTCCTCGAGGCCCTCGGCGACAAGGCCAAGGACGGCCAGATCGTGATGATGAACGGCGCGATCACCGACCCGAACGCCGCCCTGTTCAAGAAGGGCGCTCTCGCCGAGCTCGACGGCAAGGTGAACATCGGCAAGTCGTACGACACCAAGGAGTGGAAGCCGGAGAACGCCAACGCCAACATGGAGGCCGCGATCTCGGCCCTCGGCAAGGACAAGATCATCGGCGTCTACTCCGCCAACGACGGCATGGCGGGCGGCATCATCACCGCCCTCAAGTCGGGCGGCTTCAGCAAGCTCCCGCCGGTCACCGGCCAGGACGCCGAGCTCGCGGGTGTGCAGCGCATCGTCGCGGGTGAGCAGTTCATGAGCGTCTACAAGCCGTACGCGCCGGAGGCCTCGGCCGCCGCCGAGATGGCCGTGGCGCTCGCCCGTGGCGAGAAGCTCGACTCCATCGCCAAGGAGAAGACGGACAGCCCGACGAACAAGGGCATCCCGTCCGTGCTGGTCCCGGTCGTCTCGCTGACCAAGGACAACATCAAGGACACCGTCGTCAAGGACGGCGTCTACACGGTCGCCGAGATCTGCACCCCGAAGTACAAGGCCGCCTGCGACAAGCTCGGCCTGAAGTAGGGCTCCCGGGCCCACGGCCCGCGCCTCCTGAAGCCTGTACGGCGCTCCGCCCCCTCTCTGCCCCCGCTATCGGGCGGAGCGCCGTACAGAAACGCTTCTTCCCCTCTGTTCGCTTCTGCTCAACCGTCGCGCCCCCTCCCGGCGCGTCATCCCGCCGGTCAGGCGGCGAAGGAGATGGTTCACGTGTCCGCTACGCCCGTGCTGGCGTTGCGCGGGGTCTCCAAGCGGTTCGGTGCCGTTCAGGCGCTCACCGACGTAGAGCTTGAGGTCCACGCCGGTGAAGTGGTCGCCCTGGTGGGCGACAACGGCGCCGGAAAGTCCACGCTGGTCAAGACGATCGCCGGCGTGCACCCCATCGATGACGGTGTCATCGAGTGGGAAGGCAGCACCGTCCGGATCAACCGGCCGCACGACGCCCAGAACCTGGGCATCGCGACCGTCTATCAGGACCTCGCGCTGTGCGACAACATCGACGTCGTCGGCAACCTCTACCTCGGCCGGGAGATCCGCAAGCGCGGTGTCCTCAACGAGGTCGAGATGGAGCGCCGCGCGCTCGAACTGCTCACCACGCTGTCGATCCGCATCCCCAGCGTGCGCATCCCGATCGCCTCGCTCTCCGGCGGCCAGCGCCAGACCGTGGCCATCGCCCGATCGATGCTCGGTGAGCCGAAGCTGGTCATCCTCGACGAGCCCACCGCCGCCCTCGGCGTCGAGCAGACCGCCCAGGTCCTCGACCTCGTCGAGCGGCTGCGCGAGCGCGGCCACGCCGTGATCCTCATCAGCCACAACATGGCGGACGTCAAGGCCGTCGCGGACAAGGTGGCCGTGCTCCGGCTCGGCCGGAACAACGGCGTCTTCGACGTGAAGACCACCTCGCAAGAAGAGATCATCTCCGCCATCACCGGTGCCACGGACAACGCCGTGACCCGCCGTGCGGCGCGCAACGGGGAGGCTCAGAAGTGAGCATCGACAAGTCCTCCACCCCCGGCGGCGGCCCCGTCGTCGAGAACCCCGAGGCGGCCCACGACGCGGTCACCGTCGTCGACCCCCGGCTGCTCGTCCGCGAGCGCGGCTTCGCGGGCTACGTGTCCGAGTTCAAGCGCAAGCTGCACGCGGGTGACCTGGGGTCCATCCCCGTCGTCATCGGCCTGATCCTGATCTGCGTGATCTTCCAGGGTCTGAACTCGAACTTCCTGTCCGCGCAGAACCTCAGCAACATCGCCGTCACGATGGTCGCCACCGGCATGATGGCCGTCGGCATCATCTTCGTGCTGCTGCTCGGCGAGATCGACCTGTCGGTCGGCTCGGTCAGCGGTGTGTCCGGCGCCATCGTCGCCGTGCTGAGCGTCACCCACGGCATGAACGAGTGGCTCGCGGTACTCGTCGCGATCGTCAGCGGCGCCGCCATGGGCGCGCTGCACGGCTTCTTCTTCGCCCGGGTCGGCGCGCCCGCGTTCGCCGTCACCCTGGCCGGCCTGCTCTTCTGGCTCGGCTTCATGCTCCAGCTCCTCGGCGACCAGGGCACCATCAACCTGGACGGCGACGGCGTGGTCGGCCGGCTGACCACGTACTACTTCTCCGACGTGGCCGCCGCCTACGGTCTGGCCGCGCTCGCCGTGGTGGGCTTCTTCCTCTCGTCCTTCCTGGACAACCGCCGCCGCGAGGCCGCAGGCATCCCGTCCCGGCCGCTCGTCGACACGGTGCTGCGCACGGTGCTGCTCGCCGTGGTCGCCTTCGCCGCAGCGATCATGTTCAACCAGTACAAGGGCCTGCCGCTGGCACTCGTCCTCTTCCTGGTCGTCCTGGTCGTGACGGACTTCGTGCTCCGCCGCACGGCATACGGGCGCAAGATCTTCGCCCTCGGCGGCAGCGTCGAGGCGTCCCGCCGGGCCGGCATCAACGTCACCGCGATCCGCATCTCGGTCTTCGCGATCGCGGGTACGTTCGCCGCCGTCGGCGGTCTGTTCTGGGCCTCCAAGATCGCCGCCGCCAACCAGAGCGCCGGCGCCGGCGACCTGCTGATGAACGTCATCGCGGCGGCCGTCATCGGCGGCACCAGCCTGTTCGGCGGCCGCGGCCGGACCTGGAACGCGCTGCTCGGCGTCATGGTGATCGTCTCGATCCAGTACGGCCTGGCCCTCGAAGGCATCGCCACGCCGATCCAGTACATGATCACCGGTGGTGTCCTGCTGGCGACCGTGGTGATCGACTCCGTCACCCGGAAGACGCAGAAGACCGCGGGCCGCGCCTGACCGCACCTCGCCAGCCGTGCCCGGCACCGGATCCCGGTGCCGGGCACGGCTGTGCGCGCGCCCGGCCGTAACCGACGCGTGACGCAGAACGCACCGCCCGATGACCAACGCCGCGGGCGGAACATTAGACTCGACAGACCGGCAAGCAGACAGTTCAACTGCAAGGAGGCACGGGTGGCGCTGCTGACCCGCATTACGGGACCGCGCGATCTGGACGGGCTCACCCCGGAGCAGCTGGACCGGCTGGCCGCCGAGATCCGGACGTTTCTCGTGGACGAGGTCTCCAAGACCGGCGGACACCTGGGGCCCAACCTCGGTGTCGTCGAGCTGACGATCGCTCTGCACAGGGTCTTCGAGTCGCCGAAGGACAAGGTCCTCTTCGACACCGGACACCAGAGCTATGTGCACAAGCTGCTCACCGGCCGCCAGGACTTCTCGAAGCTGAAGATGAAGGGCGGCCTGTCCGGCTACCCCTCGCGCGCCGAGTCCGAGCACGACGTCATCGAGAACTCGCACGCCTCGACCGTCCTCGGCTGGGCCGACGGCCTCGCCAAGGCCAACGAGGTCCTCAAGAAGGAGGACCACCACGTCGTCGCCGTCATCGGTGACGGGGCCCTCACGGGCGGCATGGCCTGGGAGGCGCTGAACAACATCGCCGTGGCCAAGGACCGTCCGCTCGTCATCGTCGTCAACGACAACGAGCGTTCGTACGCCCCTACCATCGGCGGCCTCGCGAACCACCTCGCCACGCTGCGCACCACCGACGGTTACGAGCGGTTTCTCGCGCGCGGCAAGGACCTCCTGGAGCGCACCCCCGTCGTCGGGAAGCCGCTCTACGGGACGCTGCACGGCGCGAAGAAGGGCCTCAAGGACTTCATCGCCCCGCAGGGCATGTTCGAGGACCTCGGCCTGAAGTACGTCGGCCCGATCGACGGACACGACATCGAGGCCCTGGAGTCCGCGCTCCAGCGCGCCAAGCGCTTCGGCGGCCCCGTCATCGTCCACTGCCTCACCGAGAAGGGCCGCGGCTACCAGCCGGCCCTCGCCGACGAGGCGGACCGCTTCCACGCCGTCGGCAAGATCCACCCCGACACCGGCCTGCCGATCGCCTCCTCGGGCGTCGACTGGACCTCGGTGTTCGGCGAGGAGATGGTCAAGCTCGGCAAGGAGCGCGAGGACATCGTCGCGATCACCGCCGCCATGCTCCAGCCGGTCGGCCTCGACAGGTTCGCGAAGGCGTTCCCCGACCGGGTGTACGACGTCGGGATCGCCGAGCAGCACGGCGCGGTCTCCGCGGCGGGCCTGGCGACCGGCGGCCTGCACCCCGTGTTCGCCGTGTACGCGACCTTCCTCAACCGGGCCTTCGACCAGGTCCTGATGGACGTCGCCCTGCACGACTGCGGCGTCACCTTCGTGCTGGACCGCGCGGGTGTCACCGGCACCGACGGCGCCTCGCACAACGGCATGTGGGACATGTCGATCCTCCAGTGCGTCCCGAACCTGCGGATCGCCGCCCCGCGCGACGCCGACCAGGTCCGCGCCCAGCTGCGCGAGGCCGTCGAGGTCGACGACGCGCCCACCGTCGTCCGTTTCTCCAAGGGCGCGGTCGGTCCCGCGGTCAGGGCCGTGGGCAAGGTCGGCGGCATGGACGTCCTGCGCAGGCCGGCCGAGGGCTCGGCGGACGTCCTGCTCGTCTCGGTCGGCGCGCTCGCGCCGATGTGCCTGGAGATCGCCGACCTCCTCGACAAGCAGGGCATCACCACGACCGTCGTCGACCCGCGCTGGGTCAAGCCGGTCGACGAGGCGCTCGCGCCGCTCGCCGAGCAGCACCGGGTCGTCGTCACCGTCGAGGACAACAGTCGCGCCGGCGGCGTCGGCTCCGCGGTCGCCCAGGCGCTGCGGGACGCGGGCGTCGACGTACCGCTGCGCGACTTCGGCATCCCGCCGCGCTTCCTCGACCACGCCTCCCGCAAGGAGGTCATGGCCGAGATCGGGCTGACGGCGCCGGACATCGCCCGTCAGGTGACGGGGCTGGTCGCCAAGCTGGACGGCCGTCTGGAGGACACGCCGGCCGAGGCCGCGCGCGACTGACGGCCCGCCACACCGGCCCAAAGGGCCCGCCCGGAGCACGCTCCGGGCGGGCCCTTTGGTTTCGATCCCCCGAAAGGGTCAACTCGCAGGGCCGGTACGCATACCGGTCCGTGCCTCCCATCGGGTGAAACCGGGCGGCGGTCCTCGTGGGAACCGACCGGTTCACTCACGATCATGACTGAAACTCGCTCACTTCAAGGTTGGGCGACAGCCGACAGTCGGAGGTACGCCGGTGAGTACGCAGCACGATCCAGGACCAGCCAAAGAGGGCATGTTCCGGACGAAGACCGTCGAACAGTCGATCCGTGACACCGAGGAGCCGGAGCACGAGCTCAAGAAGTCCCTCTCCGCGCTCGACCTGACGGTCTTCGGCGTCGGTGTCATCATCGGCACCGGCATCTTCGTCCTCACGGGCAAGGTGGCCAAGGAGACGGCAGGCCCCGCGACCGCCCTCGCCTTCGTCGCCGCCGGCGTCGTCTGCGCGCTCGCCGCGCTCTGCTACGCCGAGTTCGCCTCCACCGTCCCGGTGGCCGGTTCGGCGTACACCTTCTCGTACGCCTCGCTCGGCGAGGTGGTCGCCTGGACCATCGGCTGGGACCTGGTCCTCGAATTCGCGCTGGGCACGGCGGTGGTGGCGGTCGGCTGGTCGGGCTACGTCCGCTCGCTGATGGACAACATCGGGTGGAACATGCCCGAAGCGCTGTCCGGCCCGGAGGCATCGGACGGCTTCGGGTTCGACCTGCTGGCGTTCGTCCTGGTGCTGCTCCTGACGGCCATCCTGGTGGTCGGCGTGAAGCTGTCCGCGCGCGTCACCGCGATCGTGGTCGCGATCAAGGTGACCGTCGTCCTGATCGTCATCATCGCGGGCTCCTTCTTCATCAAGGCCGACAACTACTCGCCCTTCATCCCCGACGCCGTGACACCGCCCGCCGGATCGGGCTGGGACGCGCCCCTGGTGCAGCTGATGTTCGGTTACGAGCCCACCAACTTCGGCGTCATGGGCATCTTCACCGCCGCCTCGGTCGTCTTCTTCGCCTTCATCGGCTTCGACGTCGTCGCCACCGCCGCCGAGGAGACCAAGCTCCCGCAGCGGGACATGCCGCGGGGCATCCTCGGCTCGCTCCTCATCTGCACCGTGCTGTACGTCGCCGTGTCGCTCGTGGTCACCGGCATGCAGCACTACAGCGAGCTCTCGGTGAGCGCCCCGCTCGCCGACGCCTTCAAGGCCACCGGACACCCCTTCTACGCCGGCACCATCAGTTTCGGCGCAGCCGTCGGCCTCACCACGGTGTGCATGATCCTGCTGCTCGGACAGACCCGGGTGTTCTTCGCGATGAGCCGCGACGGGCTGCTCCCGCGCTTCTTCTCCGTCACCCACCCGAAGTTCCGCACCCCGTACCGCCCGACTATCCTGCTCGGCGTGCTGATCGCGATCATCGCCGGCTTCACCAGCCTCGAGGAGCTCGCGACGCTGGTGAACATCGGCACGCTCTTCGCGTTCGTCGTCGTCGCTCTCGGCGTGATCGTCCTGCGCCGGACCCGGCCCGACCTGCACCGCGCCTTCCGCACCCCGTGGGTGCCGGTGGTCCCGATCCTCTCGGTGGCCGCCTCGTTCTGGCTGATGCTCAACCTGCCGGCCGAGACCTGGCTGCGGTTCGGCATCTGGATGGCGATGGGCTACGTGGTGTACTTCGCGTACAGCCGCGGCCGCAGCCGCCTCGGCCGGACGGGCGACAACGCCAAGTACTAGGCGCCATCAAGCCACTTCCGGGCGGCGTCGTTTCTCCGGCACGGCCCCGGCTCCGTATGTCCCGTTTCGATGCGGACTGCGGAGCCGGATAGCTTGGCACGCATGCTCACGCGGCCGCCGATGCCCCCCTCGCCCGTGTCCGCGCCGGTACTGCCCCGCCCGAGGCGGCCCGCCGGCGCCCGGCCCGCCGCGCCCCCTTTCTGGCGGAGCCTGCTGCCCGCCCTGGCACTGCTGGCCCTCGTCACCCGCCTGCCCTCCTTCCGGCTTCCCCTGTGGAACCCGGACGAGGGCTATCTCGCCGTACAGGCACGGATACTGGCCGACGGAGGGGTGCTCTACGACACGGTCGTGGACCGCAAGCCGCCCCTGCTGCCCTGGCTCTACGAAACGGCCTTCGCGCTCTTCGGCGACCAGTCGCTGCTGCCGCTCCAGCTCTGCGCGGCGGCCGCCCAGCTGCTCACGGCCGCCCTGCTCGCCTCGATCGCCCGCCGCCGCTGGGGCGACGCGGCGGGCCGCACGGCAGGCGTCCTCCACCTGTTCGTCTCCATCGGGCTCAACCCGGAGGACGCCCAGGCGGCGACGTTCGAGGTCTTCATACTGCCGTTCACGGTGGCCGCCGTGTGGTGCGCCGACCGGGGCCGGTGGTGCGGCGCGGGTGTCGCGGTCGCGGCGGCGTTCCTGACGAAGCAGACGGGCGGCGCGGTCCTCGCCCCGGTCCTGTTCCTGCTGTGGCGACACGGACCGCTCCGCGGCCCCCTGTTCCGTACGGCCTTCGGCTTCTGCCTGCCCGTGCTGTACGCCGCCCTGCTCACCGGTCCGCACCGCTTCCTCTTCTGGACGGTCACCGGTTCGGGGTCGTACGCCTCCTTCACCGGCTCCGAACTCCACGTGCTCTTCCGGGGCCTGGCGAACACCCTGATCCTGTCCTTCGCCTGCGCCGGTCTCATCCCCCCGGTCCTGCGGGTCCTGCACGTCGCCAGGACCGGCGCGGCCGATCTGTGGCTGTGGCTCCTCGGCGCGGCGGGCGCGGTGGTCCTCGGCTTCCACTTCTTCGGCCACTACTACCTCCAGCTCGTGCCGCCGATCGTCCTGCTGGCCACGGCCGCGCTGCACGTCCTGCCGTGGCGGTGGAGGTCCCGGGCGTTCCTCACCTCGGCGCTCACCTGCACGGTGTTCCTGGCCTGGGGCCTGCTGGCGCCCCGGCCCGAACTCGCGCACGTACGGAAGGTGGCGCAGGAGGTGAAGACGCGGACGGAGCCCCGGGACCGGGTCCTGGTCTGGGGGATGCACCCCGAGGCGTACTGGCTGGCGGACCGGACCCCCGCCAGCCGGTACCTCACGGCCGGCCTGCTCACCAACTACAGCGGCGGCCGCAACGGCCCCCAGGTCGGCGAGAAGTACGCGATGGCGGGCGCCTGGCCCGTCTTCCGCGCGGAGATGGCGGCGCGGCCCCCGGCCCTGATCGTCGACGACTCGCGGGGCAAGCCCTTCGCCCCTGAGCGGGTGCCGACGCTGCGCAGGCTGCTGGCGGGCGGGTACGAGGAGCTGACGACGGTCGACGGGGCGGTGCTCTACGTGCGTTCCCCCTCGGCGGCCCCGGAGCCGCCGCGCTGAGGCCGTACGGTCCGAGGCCCCGCGCACCGCGCTCCGTACGCCTCCACACGGCGCCTGAGCTCCCGGTCGGCGGTGACGACGAGCACGGCGGCGCCCCCGCCCGTCGCCCCCGCGACCAGCTCGACGATACGGTCGTCGCCGCTGCCGGGTGCGGAGTCGACTTCTACGCCGGGCACGGAGGCGACGCCGCGGGCGGCGCCCTCCACGACGAGGAGGACACGGAGGGGGCCGGGGTGGCCGGGAAGGCCCTCGTCGGCGTACGTCCGCAGGTGGTCGCGAAGGCGCTCGGCGGCTCCGCGACGGTCGCGCCACCAGCCGTCGGGTACGGATCCGACGACATTGGCGGCGTCCACGACGACCAGAGTTCTCATACCATCCTCCTAGCGCGAGCGTATGGGGCCGGACGGTCGCCACCAGCCAAAACGCTATGCTTGTTCGATATTCCGGAGACCTGAGAAGCCGATGCACAGAAGGTTGCCCTGACGCCATGAGGCCGCGGAGCACGCGCAGGACCGAGCGAATTCCCCCGTCCCCGTCGGGCCCCCCGCCCGCGACCGGCCCCGGGACCAGCCGCTGGCTCCTGCGCGGCAAGGACGACCGGCTCACCGCCTACGCCCCCACCGAGGGCGGGCTGCTGCGCTGGACGGAGACCGCCCCCGGCGGTCCCGGGTGGACGGGCCCCCAGTTCTTCCCGGCCCCCGGCATCGAGCACCTGGTCCTCGCCCAGGGACCCGACGGATACGTGCACTTCGTCGGCCGCCGCCGCAAGGGCGACACCGTCGACCTCGTGCACGCGATCCAGTACCAGACGGGCCGCCCGCTGACCGCCTGGCACTCCCTCGGCAACCCTTACAAGACGGCCGAGCGCGGCCTCAAGGTCGGCGTCCCGGCCGCCACCGTCAACGCCGCCGGCTCGGTGCACGTCTTCGTACGCAACGCGGGACGCGGCATCCAGATGCGCCGCCAGGCCGCCAACGGCAAGTGGGAGGGCTGGAAGGACCTGAAGGGCAGCAAGACCCACGACGGCCCCACGGCGGTCGCCACGGCGTCCGGCACGGTGGAGCTGCTGGTTCCGGCGGAGGGCAGGACCCTGCGCTGGACGCAGGAGAAGCCCGGCGGCGATCTCGCACCGGCCGAGGACGTCCCGCTCGTCCCGGTGGTCGGCACGGTCACCGGCCTGGAGACCGCCGACGACCGCGTCACGTACTACGGGAACGACGCCGACGCCAAGGGCATCACCGCCCTGCGCCCCGGCGAGGAACCCGTCTCCCTCGCCGGCACGCCCGGGGACAGCCCCCTCGCCGCGCTGCGCGCCGCGATAGGCGGCCACGACTGCACGGTCCTGGCCCACCGGGGCGGCGACGGCCGGCCCGTGCTCGCGGCGTGCGTGACGCACGCCGAGGGCGACGGCGTGTGGTGGACCGCCACGGGCGAGGAGTGTCTCGGGGCGCCCGCGCTGGCGGTCGACGCGACGGGCCGCGTGGTCCTGGCGGTGATCGGCCGGGACGGGGCCCTGCACGTGGCCCGCCAGAAGCCGGAGGAGGACGGCCTGGCCCTGGCGGCCTGGACCCGCGTCTGAGAGCCCGCGCACACACAAGAGTGCCCGGCACACCAGGTGGTGTGCCGGGCACTCGTGCCTGCGGCGGAGGTTACGCGGGGACGCTCGCGATGCCCTGCGCCAGGAACTTCTTGCCGTTCACGCGCTCCGAGTAGCCCTCACGGTCCAGGTACGGCGTGATGCCGCCCAGGTGGAAGGGCCAGCCGGCGCCGGTGATCAGGCAGAGGTCGATGTCCTGCGCCTCGGCGACGACACCCTCCTGCAGCATGAGCCCGATCTCCTGCGCCACGGCCTCCATGACGCGGGTACGGACCTGCTCCTCCGTCAGGACGCTGTCGCCCTGCTTGAGGAGAGCGGCGACCTCGGGGTCCAGCTCGGGCTTGGCTGCATTCCCGGCGGAGTAGACGTAGAAGCCGCGCTTGCCGGCCTTGACGACCGCCGCCAGGTTCGGGGACACGGTGAAGCGCTCCGGGAAGGCGCGGTTCAGGGTCTCCGAGACGTGCAGACCGATGGCCGGGCCGACCAGCTCCAGCAGCACCAGCGGGGACATCGGCAGACCGAGCGGCTCGACGGCCTTCTCGGCGACCTCGACCGGGGTGCCCTCGTCGATGGTGTTCTGGATCTCGCCCATGAAGCGGGTGAGGATGCGGTTCACCACGAACGCCGGGGCGTCCTTGCAGAGCACGGCGGTCTTCTTGAGCTTGCGCGCGACGCCGAAGGCCGTGGCCAGCGAGGCGTCGTCGGTCTGCTCGCCGCGCACGATCTCCAGGAGCGGGAGGATCGCGACCGGGTTGAAGAAGTGGAAGCCGACGACCCGCTCGGGGTGCTTCAGCTTCGACGCCATCTCGGAGACCGACAGCGAGGAGGTGTTGGTGGCGAGGATCGCGTGCGCCGGGGCGACCGCCTCGACCTCCGCGAACACCTGCTGCTTGACGCCCATCTCCTCGAAGACGGCCTCGATGATGAAGTCGGCGTCGGAGAAGCCCTCGGCCTTGTCCAGCACACCGGAGACCAGGCCCTTGAGGCGGTTGGCCTTGTCCTGGTTGACGCGGCCCTTGGCGAGCAGCTTGTCGATCTCGGCGTGGACGTAGCCCACGCCCTTGTCGACGCGCTCCTGGTCGATGTCGGTCAGGACGACCGGCACCTCAAGGCGGCGCAGGAACAGCAGCGCGAGCTGCGAGGCCATCAGGCCGGCGCCGACGACGCCCACCTTGGTGACCGGACGCGCCAGCGACTTGTCCGGCGCACCGGCGGGACGCTTCGCGCGCTTCTGGACCAGGTTGAAGGCGTAGATGCCGCTGCGCAGCTCGCCGCCCATGATGAGGTCGGCCAGCGCGGTGTCCTCGGCGTCGAAGCCGGCGCCCAGGTCGCCGTCCTTCGCCGCCGCGATGATCTCCAGCGCGCGGTACGCCGCGGGGGCGGCGCCGTGCACCTTGGAGTCCGCGATCGCCTTGCCGCGCGCCACGGCCTGGTCCCAGGCCTCACCGCGGTCGATCTCCGGCCGTACGACCTGGAGCTCGCCGCGCAGCACGGACGCCGTCCAGATCAGCGACTGCTCCAGGAAGTCCGCGCCCTCGAAGAGCGCGTCGGCGATCCCGAGCTCGTAGACCTGCTTGCCCTTGAGCTGCTTGTTCTGGTTCAGCGAGTTCTCGATGATGACCGAGACCGCCCGGTCCGCGCCGATCAGGTTCGGCAGCAGGGCGCAGCCGCCCCAGCCCGGAACCAGGCCGAGGAAGACCTCGGGCAGCGAGAACGCGGGGAGCGCGGCCGAGACCGTGCGGTAGGTGCAGTGCAGGCCGACCTCGACGCCGCCGCCCATCGCCGCGCCGTTGTAGTACGCGAACGTGGGGACCGCGAGGCCCGACAGGCGGCGGAAGACGTCGTGACCGCCCTTGCCGATCGCCAGCGCGTCCTCGTGCCGCTTCAGCAGCTCGACGCCCTTGAGGTCGGCGCCGACCGCGAAGATGAACGGCTTGCCGGTGAGGCCGACACCGACGATGGAGCCCTCGGCGGCCTCCTTCTCGACCTGGTCGATCGCCGTGTTCAGGTTGGCGAGCGACTGCGGGCCGAAGGTGGTCGGCTTGGTGTGGTCGAAGCCGTTGTCCAGCGTGATCAGCGCGAACCGGCCCGCGCCCGACGGCAGCTCGAAGTGCCGTACGTGGGCGCTGGTGACGACCTCGTCCGGGAACAGCTCGGCCGCACCCTTCAAAAGCTCAACGGTGGTGCTCACTTGCTGCCTCCGGCGTCCTTGTGGTTCGGGTTCTCCCAGATCACGGTGGCGCCCATGCCGAAGCCGACGCACATCGTGGTGAGGCCGTAGCGGACCTCCGGCTGCTCCTCGAACTGGCGCGCCAGCTGCGTCATCAGACGCACGCCGGAGGAGGCCAGCGGGTGGCCGTAGGCGATCGCGCCGCCGTACTGGTTGACGCGGGCGTCGTCGTCGGCGATGCCGTAGTGCTCCAGGAACGCGAGGACCTGGACGGCGAAGGCCTCGTTGATCTCGAAGAGGTTGATGTCCTCGATCGACAGACCGGCCTTGGCCAGCGCCTTCTCGGTCGCCGGGATCGGGCCGTAGCCCATGACCTCGGGCTCCACACCGGCGAAGGCGTAGGAGACCAGGCGCATCTTCACCGGGAGGTCGTGCTCGCGGGCGAAGTCCTCGGAGGCGATGATCGAGGCGGTGGCGCCGTCGTTGAGACCGGCCGCGTTGCCCGCGGTGACGTTGCCGTGGACGCGGAACGGCGTCTTCAGGTTCGCCAGCGACTCCAGGGTGGTGCCCGGACGCATCGGCTCGTCGGCCGTGACCAGGCCCCAGCCGGTCTCGCCGGCCTCGGCGTTGGTGCGGCGTACGGAGACCGGCACCAGGTCCTTCTGGATCTTGCCGTCGGCGTACGCCTTGGCGGCCTTCTCCTGCGAGCGCACGGCGTACTCGTCGGTGCGCCGCTTCGTGATGCTCGGGTAGCGGTCGTGCAGGTTCTCGGCGGTCATGCCCATGAACAGGGCGGACTCGTCGACGAGCTTCTCCGACACGAAGCGCGGGTTCGGGTCGACGCCCTCGCCCATGGGGTGGCGGCCCATGTGCTCGACACCACCGGCGATGACGGCGTCGTACGCGCCGAAGGCGATCGAACCGGCCAGCGAGGTCACGGACGTCAGCGCGCCGGCGCACATGCGGTCGATGGAGTAGCCCGGGACGGACTGCGGCAGACCGGCGAGGATGCCCGCCGTACGGCCGAGGGTCAGGCCCTGGTCACCGATCTGCGTGGTCGCGGCGATCGCGACCTCGTCGATCTTCGCGGGGTCGAGGCCGGGGTTGCGGCGCAGCAGCTCCCGGATGGCCTTCACGACGAGATCGTCGGCGCGGGTCTCGTGGTAGATGCCCTTCGGGCCCGCCTTGCCGAACGGGGTGCGGACGCCGTCGACGAAGACGACATCCCTGACGGTACGAGGCACGATTGGCTCTCCTCCAGGGTGCGGGTGGCACTGCTGCACTTCGGGGTGTCCGTGGCACGCCGCGTGGGCGTGCTGCGTACCGCCATGCTACTTGCGGGTAACCAAGCTGCCCACCCCCCACGGCGGGAGCGGCGAACGTCACACGAAGAAGCCCCCGGCCGAGGACCTTGAGTTCTAGTGGTCGTTGCAACACCCCAGCTCGGGGGATGCGATGGACTTCAAGATCCGAGAGGACCGGAACGGGAAGGGGCGCCGTCTGACGCGTGAGCGGGAGGCATACTTCCAGCTCATGCGTCAGGGCTACAGCAGCAGGGAAGCCTGCCGGGTCGTTGGTATCAACCTGCGGACCGGCAAGAGATGGCGCAATGGCTGGCACTCGCCGCCCACGGGGAAGCCGAAGCCTCCGATCTATGTGGAGGCTTCGGCTTCCGGCCTGTCCAGGTACCTCCGCGAAGAGGACCGCATCTACATAGCCGACCGGCTGCGGGAGAAGGCGTCCATTCGCACGATCGCCGCCGAGCTGGGCCGCAGCCCGTCCACCATCAGCCGCGAGATACGCCGCAACGGCATGCCCCTGCGCGGCGACCACAACCGCTGGGCCTACCGGCCTCATGCCGCACAGCGCCGTGCCGAACAGCGACGGCCCCGCCCCAAGGCTGGCAAGATCGGGCAGAACCCTGAACTGCGCGAGTTCATCCAGCACAGCCTGACGCTCCGCTGGAGTCCGGAACAGATCTGCCACGCTCTGCGGGCACGATTCCCCGACCGGCCGGAGATGCACGTGGTCCACGAGACGATCTACCAGGCCCTCTACGTCCAGGGCCGCGGAGAGCTCCGCCGCGAACTCACCAAGGCCCTGCGGACCGGCCGAGCCCGGCGCCGGCTACACCGCCAGTCCTACAAGCGCCAGCCCCGCAGCATCCCGAACATGGTGATGATCAGCGACCGGCCCGCCGAAGCCGCCGACAGGGCGGTGCCGGGCCACTGGGAAGGAGACCTCATCATCGGCAAGGACGGCAGGTCAGCGATCGGCACGCTCGTCGAACGCACCACCCGCTACGTGATGCTCGCCCACCTTCCCACCGACCACAATGCGGCCAGCACCCGCGACGCGCTGGTGGAGAGCGTGAAGACGCTCCCGCCCCATCTACGGCGTTCCCTGACCTGGGACCAGGGCTCGGAGATGGCCTCTCACCAGGCATTCACCATCGCCACCGACATCCCGGTCTACTTCTGCAACCCTGCCAGCCCGTGGCAGCGGGGTTCCAACGAGAACACCAACGGCCTGCTGCGGCAGTACTTCCCCAAGGGCACTGACCTGTCCGCCCACAGCAGCGAGCGGCTGAACGCGGTCGCCGCCGAGCTCAACGGCCGACCACGCAAAACGCTCGGCTGGGAGACCCCAGCCGAGCGCCTGTCTAAACTGCTCGCCGCCACACGTCAGTGATCACGTGTTGCGACAACCCCTGGAATTCGCCGACGGCCGGGGGCGTGGCGCGGGGGCGGTCAGGTCGCCGCCGTGGCGGTCAGCGCCTGGGTGAGCAGCGGCGACACCAGCTCCACCTGCCACTGGCGTGCGCCGTACGACGCCAGGGCGGCCGCCACGGCCTCCGTGGTCGCGTCCTGCGGCGGCTCCCAGCAGACCCGGCGCACCGTGTCCGGGGTGATCAGGTTCTCCTGGGGCATGTTCAGCTCCTCCGCGAGCGCGGAGACGGCCGCCCGCGCGGCCGACAGACGAGCCGCCGCCGCCGGGTCCTTGTCGGCCCAGGAACGCGGCGGGGGCGGGCCGGTCACGGCCGCTCCGGGCTGCGGAAGCTCGGAGTCCGGCAGTGCCCTGGCATTGTCGACGACTCCCTGCCACTGCTCCAGCTGCCGGCGCCCCATGCGGTGGCCGAACCCGGGCAGCGCGGACAGCGCCTGTACGTTCAGCGGCACGGCCAGGGCCGCCTCGACGATCGCGGTGTCGCTCAGCACCTTGCCGGGCGACACGTCACGCCGCTGGGCGATGCGGTCCCGGGCGTTCCACAGCTCCCGCACGATCGCCATCTGCCGCCGGCGGCGCACCTTGTGCATGCCCGACGTACGGCGCCACGGGTCCTTGCGCGGCGGCGCGGGCGGGGCCGACGCGATGGCGTCGAACTCCTGGCGGGCCCACTCCAGCTTCCCCTGCCGGTCGAGCTCCTTCTCCAGCGCGTCCCGCAGGTCGACGAGCAGCTCCACGTCGAGCGCGGCGTAGCGCAGCCAGGGCTCGGGCAGCGGGCGGGTCGACCAGTCGACCGCCGAGTGCCCCTTCTCCAGGGCGTACCCGAGGACGGACTCGACCATCGCGCCCAGGCCGACGCGCGGGAACCCGGCGAGCCGGCCCGCCAGCTCGGTGTCGAAGAGCCGGCTGGGCACCATGCCTATTTCGCGCAGGCACGGGAGGTCCTGCGTGGCGGCGTGCAGGATCCACTCGCTGCCGGCGAGGGCTTCCCCCAGGCCGGAGAGGTCGGGACAGCCGACCGGGTCGATCAGCGCGCTGCCCGCGCCCTCGCGGCGCAGCTGCACGAGGTAGGCGCGCTGGCCGTAGCGGTAGCCGGACGCCCGCTCGGCGTCGACGGCCACGGGCCCGGTGCCGCGCGCGAAGGCCGCGACGACTTCGTCGAGCGCCTCCTGGGTGGCGGCCACCGGAGGAATGCCTTCACGAGGCTCCAGCAAGGGAATCGGCGCCGTCTCGACGTCGACCGGGGGAGCGCCCCCGGGGTTTCGCAGGTCTGGCTCTGCTGCGGTCTCTTGGGCGTCGGTCACGTGTAAAGGGTATCCGCACGAGCGAACGCCTGACCTGCACTCGTCCGCGAAGGTACGGGTGACCTGCGAGAACCAGTCCCGCCGCGATGCCGCCCGAATGCGGCCTTTCCGGGCGCCGCAATGGAGCGCGCCCGCCGAGGGAACGTTCCGTCGGCGGGCGCGGGAGGGGGAAGAACAGGTCAGTGGATGATTCCGGTCCGCAGGGCTACCGCGACCATCCCGGCACGGTCGCCCGTGCCGAGCTTGCGCGCGATGCGGGCGAGGTGGCTCTTGACCGTCAGGGCGGAGAGGCCCATCGAGACGCCGATCGCCTTGTTCGACTGGCCTTCGGCGACCAGTCTGAGCACCTCGACCTCGCGGCCGGAGAGCTCGCGGTAACCGCCCGGGTGGCTCGGGGCGCCCGGGGGGCGGCGGTGCATGCGTGCGGCCGCGGCGCCGATGGGGGCGGCGCCGGGGCGGGTGGGGTGCCCGATGTTGTTGCGCGTACCGGTGACGACGTAGCCCTTGACGCCGCCCGCGAGGGCATTGCGTACGGCGCCGATGTCGTCGGCGGCGGAGAGGGCGAGCCCGTTGGGCCAGCCCGCCGCGCGGGTTTCGGACAGCAGGGTCAGCCCGGAACCGTCGGGCAGGTGGACGTCGGCAACGCAGATGTCGCGCGGACTGCCGACGCGGGGGCGTGCCTCCGCGATGGACGACGCTTCGATGACGTCACGTACTCCAAGGGCCCACAGATGGCGGGTGACGGTGGAGCGGACGCGCGGGTCGGCCACGACGACCATGGCCGTCGGCTTGTTAGGGCGGTAGGCGACCAGGCTTGCGGGCTGCTCGAGGAGAACGGACACCAGGCCTCCTGGGGGAGTGGCGGAACTCGCCGGCTCGGGGTGAAGCCGGGGGGGAACCGTGCTGAAGGGTCATCAACCTCTTCGGCAGCAGTGG
The DNA here is from genome assembly GCF_014650755.1 of Streptomyces chryseus. Taxonomy (GTDB): domain Bacteria; phylum Actinomycetota; class Actinomycetes; order Streptomycetales; family Streptomycetaceae; genus Streptomyces; species Streptomyces chryseus. Next base: position 77,826 of record NZ_BMVO01000005.1, read on the forward strand.
CGCTCGCCTTTAGGGAAAGATCACGATTTGGTGAGTAACAATTCGGGCAATTCGGACGCGCGCTCGATCATGTGATGAATAGGCGGTCGGAGAACACGAAAGAGGGCGCGCCTCACGGGCGCGCCCTCCGTGCCACCTGCTACGGCGCCTGCGGACCCCGCCGCTGAGGCAGCGACACCACACCGGCGTCCACCGGACCGGCCCCGTGGCCGTTCACCGGCGGCAGCCCGGCGATCTGCGCCAGCAGATCGCACCAGGCCGCCAGGTGCGCCGCCGTGTCCGGCACCCCGCCGCGCCCCTCGCGGGGCGTCCACGACGCCCTGATCTCGATCTGCGTCGCGGGCCTGCGTTCGGCGAGCCCTCCGAAGTAGTGCGAACCGGCGCGCGTCACGGTGCCGCTCGCCTCCGCGTACGACAGACCGCGCGCCTCCAGCGCGCCGGTCAGCCACGACCAGCTCACGTCGGGAAGCAGCGGGTCGGCGGCCATCTCCGGCTCCAGCTCCGCCCGTACGAGCGTCACCAGCCGGAACGTCCCGTGCCAGGCGTCGTGCCCCGCCGGATCGTGCAGCAGCACCAGCCGCCCGTCCGCGAGGTCCTCGTCGCCGTGCACCACCGCCGCCTCCAGCGCGTACGCGTACGGCGCCAGTCTCTGCGGCGGGCGGGTCGGGTCCACCTCCACCTCGGGGCGCAGGCGCGCCGAGCGCAGGGCTTCGACCGCCTGACGGAACGCGGGCGGGGCGGAGTCGCCCTCCGCGCCGCCCCTGTCGTCAGCATCATCCGAAAGTCGTCCCTGAGCCGGAGCCATGCGGGGAAGAGTAGGCGGAACGCGGGCTTCGCGCAGGGAAGGACACCCGCCCCGCGACAACCGCTTCGGCCCGCGTGCGAAGATTTGGGCGTGAGTGCCAATGACCGCCGCCCCGTGGGCAGCCCGCAGAGCCAGACGTACGACTCGGCCTTCCTCAAGGCGTGCAGGCGCGAGGCGGTGCCGCACACGCCGGTCTGGTTCATGCGACAGGCGGGGCGCTCGCTGCCCGAGTACCTGAAGGTGCGCGAGGGCATCCCGATGCTCGACTCGTGCATGCGGCCCGAGCTGGTCACCGAGATCACGCTGCAGCCCGTGCGCCGTCACGGCGTCGACGCGGCCATCTTCTTCAGCGACATCGTGGTGCCGCTGAAGGCCATCGGCATCGACCTCGACATCAAGCCCGGCGTCGGTCCGGTGATCGCCGAGCCGATCCGCACCCGCGCCGATCTCGCCCGTCTGCGGGACCTCACGCCGGACGACGTCACCTACGTCACCGAGGCGATCGGAATGCTCACGCGTGAGCTCGGGTCCACTCCGCTCATCGGATTCGCGGGCGCGCCTTTCACTCTCGCGAGTTACCTCGTGGAGGGCGGTCCCTCGCGCAACCACGAGCACACCAAGGCCCTGATGTACGGCGACCCGCAGCTGTGGGCGGATCTCCTCGACCGGCTCGCCGAGATCACCGGCGCGTTCCTCAAGGTCCAGATCGAGGCCGGCGCGTCCGCCGTGCAGCTCTTCGACTCCTGGGTCGGCGCGATCGCCCCCGCCGACTACACGCGCTCGGTGATGCCCGCCTCGGCGAAGGTCTTCGACGCGGTGGCGTCGTACGGCGTGCCGCGCATCCACTTCGGCGTCGGCACGGGCGAACTGCTCGGCCTCATGGGCGAGGCCGGCGCGGACGTCGTCGGCGTCGACTGGCGCGTCCCGCTCGACGAGGCGGCGCGGCGCGTCGGCCCCGGCAAGGCGCTCCAGGGCAACCTCGACCCCGCCGTGCTCTTCTCGACGCCGGACGCCGTCATGGCGAAGACGGACGAGGTGCTGGACGCTGCGGCGGGGCTGGAGGGGCACATCTTCAACCTGGGCCACGGTGTCCTGCCGACGACCGACCCCGACGCGCTGACCCGCCTCACCGAGTACGTCCACACGCGCACGGCGCGCTGAGCGCGGCCCGGCCGCCCCGCGGGGTGATCCCCCGCGGGGCCGTGGCCTACGCGCCCGCCTCCCGTACCGCCGCCACCGCCTTGCGGGCCGCGACCAGGACCGGGTCCCACACCGGGGAGAACGGCGGCGCGTACCCCAGGTCCAGGGCCGTCATCTGCTCCACCGTCATGCGGGCCGTGAGGGCGACCGCCGCGATGTCGACCCGCTTGCCCGCGCCCTCCCGGCCGACGATCTGGACGCCCAGCAGCCGGCCCGTACGCCGCTCCGCGAGCATCTTGACCGTCATCGGCGACGCGCCGGGGTAGTACCCCGCGCGGCTCGTGGACTCGATCGTCGCCGTCACGAACCGGAGCCCCTCGGCCCGCGCGTCCTTCTCGCGCAGCCCGGTCCGCGCGATCTCCAGGTCGCACACCTTGCTGACCGCCGTGCCGACGACCCCCGGGAACGTCGCGTAACCGCCGCCCACGTTCGAACCGATCACCTGGCCGTGCTTGTTCGCGTGCGTGCCGAGCGCGATGTGGCGCCGCCGGCCCGAGACGAGGTCGAGCACCTCGACGCAGTCGCCGCCCGCCCAGATGTTCTCGTGGCCGGTCACGCGCATCGACAGGTCGGTGACCAGCCCGCCGTACGACCCGACCGGCAGCCCCGCGTCCCGCGCGAGGGCCGTCTCGGGCTCCACGCCGATGCCCAGGACCACCACGTCCGCCGGGTAGGTCTCCCCGTCCGCGGCGACCGCCCGGACGCGGCCGTCGTCGCCGGTGAGGATCTCGGTGACCTCGGCGCCCGAGACCGTGGTGATCCCCATGCCGTTCATCGCGTCGTGGACGAGCCGGCCCATGTCCGGGTCCAGGGTGGACATCGGCCGCTCGCCCCGGTTCAGCACGGTCACCTCGAACCCGCGGCCGACCAGCGCCTCCGCCATCTCCACGCCGATGTACCCCGCCCCGACGACGACCGCGTGCCGCCCCGTCGTCCGCTCCAGCGTGTCGATCAGCGCCTGGCCGTCGCCCAGGGTCTGCACCCCGTGCACGCCCGGCGCGTCGATGCCGGGCAGGGCCGGGCGCACGGGCCGGGCGCCGGTCGCCACGACCAGCTTGTCGTAGCCGGTCCACGACGCGGCGCCCGTCTCCAGGTCCCGGGAGCGGACCCGGCCGCCCGCCGGGTCGATCTCGGTGACCTCCGTGCGGACGCGCAGGCCGATGTCGCGCGCGCGGTGCTCCTCGGGCGTACGTGCGATCAGGTCGTCCCGGTCCGGGACCGCTCCGCCGACCCAGTACGGGATGCCGCAGGCCGAGTACGACGTGAAACGGCCGCGTTCGAAGGCGACGATCTCCAGCTCGTCCGGGCCCCTCAGCCTGCGGGCCTGCGACGCGGCGGACATGCCCGCCGCGTCGCCGCCGATGACCACCAGTCGTTCCGCCGCCGCTGCCATGCGTGTCCCCTCGGTAGATCAGTGCTCCGCAGGACACGCTAAGGGCTACTCCCGCGGACCCGGCTTCTGCGCCGGCTCCCCGGCCCCGGCCGCCGGGAACGGGGCGGCCACGGCGCCCATGCCGGTGGCGGGCGCGGGCACGGCCGTCCGCCGCTGCGGGAGCCGGCCGCGCACCAGCCGCCACAGCATGTACAGCAGGGCGAGCGTCGCCGCGAACGGGGCCACCGCGCCGAGCGCCATCGCGACCCACTTCAAGGTCGTGACGAACGCGTCCCAGCCGCCGGCGAGCGCGTCCACGAAGCCCGGGTCGTCGTCCTTGTCGCCGGCCTCCGCGGCTTCGGGCTCGGAGAGTTCGAGGGTGATGGTCGCCATCGTCGTACGGTCCTTCAGCGACGCCTGCCGTGCGAGCAGCGCCTCCAGCTCTGTCTGACGGGTGTTCAGCTCGCCCTCCAGCATGACCACATCGCTGATCCGGGTGGCCCGCTCCATCATGTCCCGCACCCGCGCGACGCTGGTGCGCTGCGACTTGATGCGGCTCTCGACGTCCACCACCTGATCGGTGACGTCCTTGGCCTCGGCCTTGCGGTCGAGCAGTCTGCCGGTGCCCGCGAGCTCCTTGAGCACCGCGTCGTACTCCTCCTGCGGGATGCGCAGCACGATGCGGGAGTAGACGTGGCTGTCGTCGATCCGCTCGGTGCTCTCGTTGCCGACGACACCCCCGGCGTTCTCGGCCGCCGTACGGGCCGTGGCGAGCGCCTTCGTGGCGCTGGGGACCTCGACGGAGAGCGTCGCGGTACGGATGACGTGGTTCCTCGCCAGCGGTGGCTTCTTCGTCCCGGCCTGCTCGGAGGGCTTCTGCGCCTCGGCCGCCGAAGCGGCGTCCGCCCCGCCGCCGGGCGCCCGCTGCGCCTGCCCGCCCTTGTCGTCGGCCGCGCTGACGCCCTTGTGGGCGCTGTCGCCCCCGCTGTCACCCGCCCCGCAGCCGGCGACCGCGAGTGAGGCGGTGAGCAGAGCGGCCGCCAGGGCCTTGGAAGAGCGGTGCCCGGACACCTGTGCTGCGCGCATGTCGGTTCCCCCCGGAACGTCGTGGTGGCTGTTGCCGGTTCGACGTGCGGGGCGGGGGAGGGGGTTTCCCCTTTCCGGTCCCGAAGTGGTCACGGTCAGGACTCGTTTGCGGTTTGAGAGAGTGGACCCATGAACGTGGAATCTCGTACGGGCCGTGTCGTCGTCATCGGTGGCGGCATCTCCGGACTGGCCGCCGCCCACCGGCTGGTCGGCGCCGGCGCGCGCGTCACGCTGCTGGAGGCGACGGACCAGCTCGGCGGCAAGCTCCTCGCGGGCGAGATCGCGGGCGTGCCCGTCGACCTGGGCGCCGAGTCGATGCTGGCCCGGCGGCCCGAGGCGGTCGCCCTGGCCCGCGCGGTGGGGCTCGCGGACCGCCTTCAGCCGCCCGCCACCGCCACCGCGTCGCTGTGGAACCGGGGCGCGCTGACCCCGATGCCCAAGGGGCACGTGATGGGCGTGCCCGGCGACCCGGAGGTGCTCGGCGGCATCCTCTCCGCCGAGGGCCTCGCGCGGATGCGGCGCGAGCGCGAGCTCCCGCGCACCGAGGTGGGCGACGACATCGCGCTCGGCGCGTACGTCGCGGCCCGCCTCGGCCGGGAGGTCGTCGACCGGCTGGTGGAACCGCTGCTGGGCGGCGTGTACGCCGGTGACGTGTACCGCACCTCGATGCGCGCCTCCGTGCCGCAGCTCTTCGAGGCGGCGCGGACGTACGACTCGCTCCTCGACGGGGTGCGGGACATCCAGCGCGGGGCCGCCGCGAAGCAGCCGGCCGGGCCCGTCTTCATGGGCATCGAGGGCGGCATCGGCACGCTCCCCGACGCCGTCGCGGACGCCGTGCGCGCCGGGGGCGGCGAGGTCCTGCTCCGCACCCCGGTGATCGGGCTGACGCGTGGCGCGGGCGGCTGGCAGGTGCGTACCGACGAGCGGGTGATCGAGGCGGACTCCGTCGTCCTCGCGGCCCCCGCCTGGGCGGCCTCCGCGCTCCTGTCCGCCGAGTCACCGGCCGCGGCCGCCGAGCTGTCCGCCGTCGAGTACGCGTCGATGGCGCTGGTGACCATGGCGTTCCGCCGCAGCGACGTGGCGGCGCTGCCGGCGGGATCGGGGTTCCTGGTGCCGCCCGTGGACGGGCGGACGATCAAGGCGTCGACCTTCTCGACCCGCAAGTGGGGGTGGGTGGACGCCGCCGCCCCCGACCTGTTCGTCCTGCGCACCTCCATCGGCCGCTACGGCGAGGAGGACCACCTGCACCGCGAGGACCACGAATTGGTGGACGTGTCCCTGCGCGACCTCGGGGCCGCCACCGGTCTCGCCGCCCGGCCCGTCGCCACCGAGGTCACCCGCTGGATCGGCGGACTGCCGCAGTACCCCGTCGGCCACCCCGACCGGGTCGCCCGGGTGCGGGCCGAGGTGGCGAAGCTGCCCGGGCTGCGGGTGTGCGGGGCGGCGTACGACGGGGTCGGCATCCCCGCGTGCGTCGCGAGCGGACAGCGCGCCGCCGAAGAGATCATGCTCACCCGGGACCCGGCGCGAGGCACGGATCACGAGGCGGGAGAATAGGGACATGACTGATGCTCCGGAGACTGTGACATCCCCCCGAGGCGCCAACGCCGGCAAGAAGGCGAAGGACCTCAACGACGTCATCCGCTACACCCTGTGGTCCGTCTTCAAGCTGCGCGACGTCCTGCCCGAGGACCGTGCCGGCTTCGCCGACGAGGTCCAGGAGCTGTTCGACCAGCTCGCCGCCAAGGACGTCACCGTGCGCGGCACGTACGACGTGTCGGGGCTGCGCGCCGACGCCGACGTCATGATCTGGTGGCACGCGGAGACCGCGGACCAGCTCCAGGAGGCGTACAACCTCTTCCGCCGCACGAAGCTGGGCCGCGCGCTGGAGCCGGTCTGGTCGAACATGGCGCTGCACCGCCCCGCCGAGTTCAACAAGTCGCACATCCCGGCGTTCCTCGCCGACGAGACGCCGCGCAACTACGTCTCGGTCTACCCCTTCGTGCGCTCGTACGACTGGTACCTGCTGCCCGACGAGGACCGTCGCCGCATGCTCGCCGACCACGGCAAGATGGCGCGCGGCTACCCGGACGTGCGCGCCAACACCGTCGCCTCGTTCTCGCTCGGCGACTACGAGTGGCTGCTGGCGTTCGAGGCCGACGAGCTCTACCGCATCGTCGACCTCATGCGTCACCTGCGCGCCTCCGAGGCCCGCATGCACGTGCGCGAAGAGGTGCCGTTCTACACCGGCCGCCGCAAGTCGGTCGCGGACCTGGTCGCCGGCCTCGCCTGACGCCCCTCGGCCGGGCCCGGGGGGGCACCCCGGGAGCCCCGGCACCGGCCGGCGCGAGCCGGCCGCAGACCTGGTGGCGGGCCCGCCCGAGCGGCGGCCCGCCACCCCAGACCCGGAAGATCAGACAGTGGGCGCCGGCTCCTTCGCCACGGCCCGCTCGTCCAGCGACACCGGGTTCGGCTCCCGGTGCGGCGCGCAGTCCGCGCGCCGCACCGGCGTCCGACCGGTCAGGAGGTACCTCTCCAGATGACCGTTGACGCACGCGTTCGCCCCGCCGCCGATCCCGTGCGTGCCGGCGTCCCGTTCGGTGACCAGCACGGAACCCGCCAGCCGCCGCCGCAGCTCCAGCGCGCCCGGGTACGGCGTCGCCGCGTCCCGCTCGGCGGCCAGGATCAGCGTCGGGGGCAGCTCACCCGGCTGCGTACCGACGTCCAGGGGTTCCTGGCGCGGAGCGCTCCAGTACGCGCACGGCAGGTTCATCCACGCGTTGTCCCACGTCTCGAAGGGCGCGCGCGCCGCGAGCAGGCTGTTGTCGCGGTCCCACACCCACCACTCGGTCGGCCAGGGCGCGTCGTTGCACTCGACGGCGGTGTAGACGGCCTTGCTGTTCTCGTCGTCGCGCGCCGACCCGGGCCTGGGTGACGCCTGCTCGATCAGCGGCTTCGGGTTGCCCTTGAGGTACTCCGACAGCGCTGTGGCGCGCATCGCCCAGTAGTCGTCGTAGTAGCCGGCGCTCAGCAGCGCCGACTGGAGCTCGCCCGGTCCCACCTTGCCGCCCGCCGGCTCGCGGGCCAGTGCGGCCCGCACTTTCTCGTAGCGGGCGAGGACCTCGTCGGGCGTGCTGCCCAGGTGGTACGTCCGCTCGTGCTTGGCGATCCAGGTGCGGAAGTCCTTCCAGCGCCCCTCGAAGGCGAGCGACTGGTCGAGGTTGTTGCGGTACCAGATCTGCCCGGGGGCCGGGTTGACCGCCGAGTCGAACACCATGCGGCGGACGTGGGAGGGGAAGAGCGTCGCGTACAGCGCGCCGAAGTAGGTGCCGTACGACGCGCCCATGAAGGTCAGCTTCTTCTCACCGAGCGCCGCCCGCAGCACGTCCAGGTCGCGGGCGTTGTTGAGCGACGTGTAGTGGCGCAGCGCGCTGCCCGCCCTGCGGGCGCAGCCGTCGGCGTACGCCTTGGCGCGGGCGATCCGCTCCTGCTTGTACGCGTACGAGGGGTACGTCGGGGCCTCGCTGGGGGCCTGGACGAGCTCCGACGGCTTCTGGCACGACAGCGGGGCGGAGCGGCCCACGCCGCGCGGGGCGTAGCCGACGAGGTCGTACGCCGCTCCGGTCTTCTTCCACTCGGGCAGGACACCCGCCATGGGGAAGAACATGCTGGAGGCGCCGGGGCCGCCGGGGTTGTAGACCAGCGCGCCCTGGCGGGCGGCCGGCTTCCCGGTGGCGCGGGCGCGGCTGACGGTCAGGGAGATCCGGCGGCCGGTGGGGTCGGCGTAGTCGAGGGGGACCTCGACCGTGCCGCACTTCACGTGCGGGGGCAGGCCCTCCGCCTTGGGACAGGCGCCGAAGGCGATGCCGGCGGCGGCCGCGCGCTGGGCGGCGAGCGCGGTGCCGCGCGCCTCGGCGGAGGCGGGGGGAGCGGCGCTGCCCGCGGGGGCGGCGACGAGAGCGGTCAGGACCAGGGAGCCGACGGATGCCAGGGTCCCGTACATCGCCAGTGCTCTCATCGCGTTCCCTTCGTACAGGTGTAGGACAAAAGGGATACTTGGCGGGGGAGTTGGCGAAGTAAAGCACCGGTGGGCGGTGTCGGCTCATTGACCCCCGACGAGTCGCGCGGGCGGCACGCGGGTGCGGACCGTCGACAGCGCGTGCGGGCGGGAGGCCGGTGGCGCGGTGACGGAACGTAGGGTCGTGGCCGTCAACGGCCGCCGCTGTGCGCCGGGTTGACGGCCCGTTCCGTGAGGCCGCGCGGCGTGGGGTGGCCGCCGGTCAGGAGCTGCTGCCGCAGCTGGAACCGGAGCTCGATCCGCAGCTCGATCCGCTGCTGCTGCTGCAACTGGACCCGCCGCCGCCACCGCTGCCGCAGCCCGAGCCGCCCGACCCGCCCGACCCGGAGTCCGCGCCGCCCGAGCCGCCGCAGCTCGCGTGGCCGGAGGCGGAGCCGGCGCACCAGACCAGCGCCCCGGCCAGGTAGGTGCTGTCGTTCGCCCCGCTCGGCGACGACGGGCGCGGCCGGCCCGGTGTCAGCCGGGCCGCCGTGCGCAGCTGGTCCTGGAGCACGGGGTCGGGCAGCGCCCGCAGGCCGTGCACCGCGACGAGGTGGGCCGGGCCGGTCCGGTCGGGGTGCGCGAAGGCGTACGCCGCCGCGGCCGCCCTGCCCGCCGGGGTGACACGGGCACCCGCCCTGCCCGCGTTGACGGCGCCGAACACCAGCCCCGTGATGAGGGTGGGCAGCACCAGGGCGAGGAACACGCCGACGGACGCCCCGGCGACGCCCGCGGCGACCGCCGCCACGACGGAGGCCGGCAGCCCGATGACGCAGACGACCGCCAGGACGGTGCCGCCCGCCCGCCACCTGCGGCCGGCCGCGGGCGGGACCATCAGGCCGCGGAACGCCAGGCCGTCGCCGATCTCCTGCACCGCCGCGTTGCCCATCACGGCGTGCCGCAGGGTGTGCAGCGCGCCGTTGGGGGCGGCGGCGAGTTCGGCGAGCACGGCTCGCTCCACCGGGTCGTGGGCGACCGCGCTGCGCGCGGAGGCGATGCCGGGACCGCCGATGGCGAGGCGGCCGTCGGAGTACATCGTGGTGAGCGCGGTGTCCACGGCGCGGGAGGGGCCGCCGTTCAGGAACGCGACCTCCATGAGGTCGAGGGCCCCGGTGTCTCCACCGCCCGCGCCCCGGTGGAGGGCGGACACACCCCGGGTCAGAGCGACGCAGGACGCGGCCACGGCGAGCGTGATCAGCACAGCGAGAACGGTCATGGTGCGTCACTTCCGGACGAGTGCGGCACGCGCCGCACGGACGAATCGGGTCGTACGGCGGGGAGGGCGCGCAGCCGCGCGGTCCTGCCACCAGTGGGTCAGCCGCCTGCGGGCGGCCTCGTCCCCGGGATGACCGCCGACCAGCACGTGCTCGGCGAAGTCGAGGGCGTCGCGCCGGTAACCCGCCGTCATGGGGCGGGACTTCGCGTACGCCAGGAAGGCGCGGCGGTAGTCGGCCCCCAGGATGTCCGGCAGCTCGGGCGCGACCTTGGCCACGACGTCGGCCCGTTTCCCGGCGAGCGCACGGCTCTGGACGCGCAGCCGCGCTGAGTCGAAGCCTGCGGGGGCGGGCGTCCCGGCGACGAGCGCCGAGAGCAGCGCGGTCTGCGCGAGCGCGACGCGGGTACGGGCGTCGTTCCCCGGGCCCGCGCCCTCCCCGGACGGGCCCTTCGGCCCCGCTGCCGCGGCCGGCCGCGGGGCCCGGGCCGCACCGCGCGGTGCGGGGGGCGTGCGGTGCAGTGCGGCACGGATCTCGTCCAGCTCCGCGGCCAGCGTCTGCGGCGGCGGGAAGTCGTCGTCCCGCTCCAGCAGGACCCCCGGGGGGTCCGTGCGGGAGCGGAGGTCGGTCAGGATGTCGAGGACGGGCCGGGTCACGGGGTGGGCGTGGGTGTCGTGCCAGACGCCGTCCCTCTCGATGCCGCCGGCCACATGGACGTACGCGATCGCCTCCACCGGCAGCTCGTCGAGCGCCACCGAGGGGTCCTCGCCCCGGTTCACGTGGTTCGTGTGCAGGTTGGCCACGTCGATCAGGAGCCGGACGCCGGTCCGGGACACCAGCTCCGCCAGGAACTGGCCCTCCGTCATGTCCTCGTCCGGCCAGTTGATCAGCGCGGCGATGTTCTCCAGCGCCAGCGGCACCGGCAGCGAGTCCTGCGCGATGCGGACGTTCTCGCACAGCACGTCGAGCGCGTCCCAGGTGCGGGGCACCGGCAGCAGGTGCCCGGCCTCCAGGCGCGGACTCGCCGTGAGGGGGCCGCCCGCCCGTACGAACGCGATGTGCTCCGTGACCAGCGGGGAGCCCAGCGCCTCGGCCGTCGCCGCCAGGTCCGCGAGGCGCCCCGCGTCCGGGCGGTCCGCGCCGCCCAGTCCCAGCGAGACGCCGTGCGGGATCACCCGCGTGCCACGGGCGCGCAGCCGCAGGAGGGACTCGGGGAGGTGGCCGGGGCAGAGGTTCTCCGCCACCGCCTCCACCCAGTCGACACCGGGCAGCGCCTCCACCGCTTCGGCGATCTCCGGCCGCCAGCCGATCCCCGTACCGAGACGTGCGAGACGTTCCATGAGTCCCCCTCCTCTGCTTCGTGCAGGGGTGATGGCCCCGGCGCGCGCCGGTGAATCCAGAGGAGGGGACCTTCAGAGGTTGATTTGAGGTTACGGCGAGGGCTCCGGGCGGTTCGTGTTCACCGCCGGACTGCCGATCTCGCCCTCCGGCTGCGCGGACGGCTGCGAGGTGAAGGTCTGGTCACCGGTGGGCACGACGGCCGGCGGGGAAGGCACCGTCACCGAGTTGTCGGGCGGCGGCGGCCCCGAGGGGCTCGCGGTCGCGTTGCCCGCCGCCTCGTTCGCCATGGCGTCGAAATCGACCAGGCCGGTGGACTCCAGCATGGTGATGTGGTCGAGCACGGTCTGGTTCGCGTCGCTGGCGAGCTGCCGTATCAGGGTGTTGCGGGTGGTGTGGCGCACCTGCGCGACGAGCGCGAAGACCTTGCCGTGCGCGTTGCGCAGCAGGTTGGCGAACTTCCGCTCGTACTCCGGACCGCTCGCCGCCGACAGCTCCCGCAGCCAGCCCTGCTGCTGCTCGTTGGGCTGGTTGGGCAGTGGCACGTTGAGCTGAGCGGCCACCTTGCGGGCCCGCTTGTCGAGGTCGGTGTGGCCGACGACCAGGTGGTCGCCGGTCTCCTTGATCGCCTCGCTGGGGGCGCGTTCGAGCGCCTGCTGGCCGGCGGGAAGCTCCCACAGGCCGGCCAGCCGCACCTTGACCAGGAAGTCCCGGTCCGTGGCGGAGAGCGGGCCCCACTGGGTGGCGACCGTTGCGGCGTTCAGATTGGCCTGGCCGGTGCCGGAGCGGTCCGCGTAGGACCACACGGGGAAGGCGAGCGCGCCGATAGTGGCGACAAGTGCCGCGATGATGAGTGCTGTTCCGTTGATGCGTCGCAACAAGATGTCTCCCGAGCCGATGCGTTACACCGTCGAACCAACCGCCTGGCGAGCGGCCGGACAACCTACTTGCAAGTATTGAGAGGTACGTGTGACGCAGCCGACGCGTTCAGCGGCGCGCGGAGCGAATCCGGTTCAGCGGCGCAGCGCCGGGTGGTCCGCGACCACCGTGCACGAGCCGGGTGCGATCTCGGTGAATCCGGCGTCCCGCACTATCGGCAGTCCGCTCGCGGTGAGCTCCCGCCACCGACCGGCCCCGGCGGTACGGACCGAGAGCGGGAATCCGGCGGCCTGCCACGCCTTGCGCTCCCCCTCCGGCAGGTCCCACCAGGCGAGGTGGGCCCCGTGGCCGGCCTGCGCCATCGCCTTGCCGGCCGACATGCCGAGATCCGGACTCAGCCACAGCACCGGGCCGTCGGCGGGGGCCGGGGCGGGCGGCCGCGGATCGTCCAGGTCCGTGCCCGAGACCTGGAGCTTGGCCAGCTCCTTGGGCCAGCCGTCCAGCGGCACCGGCGGGAACACCCGTACCTCGGCGGCCTCTCCGGTCACCGTGATGCCGGGCAGCGCCGACGCCTTGCGCCACTCGCCGCCGCGCCCCCGCCGCACCACCTTGCGGATCCGGGCGTCCTGCCACAGGCGCATCACCTCGGCCCACTCGCCGTCGCCCAGCGACCGCTCGTCCGCGAGCATCACCAGGACCGCGCGGGCCGCGGTCTCCAGGGCGTCCGTACGGGCGGGCGGATCGTCCTTCTCGATGCGGACGACGAGGGGCAGCACGAACTGCGGGGCCTCGTCGCGCGCCGTCCGCTCGTGCCGGAAGGGACTGCCGGGGCTGTCGGGGATGTCGTTGTCGCTCACCCGGCCCAGTCTGCCAGCCGGGCCACCGCTCACCTCCTCCCCGGGCAGCTTGGCGGAACCGATGGCTCCGGGCGAGGATGCTCCGCATGAAGAGCGATCTTTTTGCCTCAGAGAACATGGCGCAGCAGGCCACTGTGCCCGGAATGACCCTCCAGAACGCCAAGTCGGTGAAGTACGCGGTCAATGGCGAGATGCACGCGCGCCAGGGCTCGATGATCGCCTTCCGCGGCAACCTGCAGTTCGAGCGCAAGGGGCAGGGCATCGGCGGCATGCTCAAGCGCGCCGTGACCGGCGAGGGCCTGGCGCTGATGGCCGTGCGCGGTCAGGGCGAGGCATGGTTCGCGCACGAGGCGCAGAACGTCTTCATCGTCGACATAGAGCAGGGGGACGCGCTCACCGTCAACGGCCGCAACGTGCTGTGCTTCGACGCGACCCTCTCGTACGAGATCAAGACGGTGAAGGGCGCCGGTATGACCGGCGGCGGCCTCTTCAACAGCCTGTTCACCGGATACGGCAAGCTCGCCGTGATCTGCGAGGGCAACCCGATCGTGATCCCCGTGACGCAGCAGCAGCCGGTGTACGTCGACACCGACGCGGTGGTGGGCTGGAGCGCCCAGCTCAACACGTCGCTGCACCGCTCCCAGTCGGTCGGTTCCATGATCCGGGGCGGCTCGGGCGAGGCGGTGCAGCTGATGCTCCAGGGCGACGGCTTCGTCATCGTGCGGCCGAGCGAGCTGAAGCCCGAGAAGGCGGCGAGCAGCTGATCCGCCCGGTCCGTGCCCCTCGGGTCCGGGAGGGCCCGCGTAGGCTCGTACGCATGGACGAGACGAGCCCGCCGTACGCCGAGTGCGTGCTGTGCCGCAAGCCGACCGAGCACCCGGAGTCGGTCAAGGGCGCCGTGTACTGCCCCGTCTGCGAGTGGCAGGAGGCGCAGCGCACGGCCTGCTCCGGATGAAATCCGGTGGACAGCCCGCCGGGCGCTCGGGATCATCCGCACGGTGACGACACGAGACGAGCGGCAGCCGATCACTTGCGTGGAGCTGGACGGGGCGGTCATGGCCGCCCTGCTGGACGGTGACCGGGCGGGGGCGAGCGCGAGAGCCGGGGTCGCCCTGACCGACTTCTTCCTGACCGACAGCGCGCTGTGGCTGTGGCGCTACCGCCTCGGCCAGATCGCCGACGACCCGGCGGGCGCGCGCTGGTGCCACCGGATCGCGGTGTGCGCGCCCGGCGGCGCGGTCGTCGGGCACGGCGGGTTCCACGGCCCGCCCGACGACCGGGGCATGGTCGAGCTCGGTTACGCCGTCGACCCCGCCTTCCGCCGACGGGGCTACGCGCGGGCCACCCTCGTCGAGCTGCTGCGCCGGGCCGCCGCCGAGCCCGCCGTGAGCACCGTCCGGGCGTCGGTCCGGCCCGACAACGCGGCGTCCCTGGCCACGATCGCCGGCTTCGGCTTCACCGAGGTCGGCGAACTGTGGGACGAAGTGGACGGCATGGAGACGCTGTACGAGACTCAGCTCTTCAGAAGCTCCGAGACCTTCACGAAGCGGTAGCCGCGCTCGCGCAGTTCGGGCACGATCCGCCGGACCGCCTGCTCGGTCACCGGCGCCGCGCTGCGCGTGCAGTGCATGACCACCAGCGACCCCGGCCGCACCCCGGCCAGTACCTGGTCGGCCACCGCGTCCCCGTCGCGCGCGAAGGCGTCCCCGCTCACCACGTCCCACTGGACCGCCGTCACCTTGGCCGGGGCCAGTGCGCGCAGGGCCTCGTCGTCGTAACAGCCGCCGGGGAAGCGGAAGTACGGCACGACGTTGCGCGCCCCGGCCTTGCGGAACGCCGTGAAGGCGCGCTCCACGTCGGTGCGCATGGCCTGCCGGTCGACGGCCGGCAGGCCGTAGCAGGGGGACGTGAAGGCGTGGTGGCTGTACGAGTGGTTGGCGATCTCGAAGAGCGGGTCACGGCCGATGGAGCGGGCCTGGTCCGGGTACTCCTCGGCCCAGCGGCCCGTCATGAAGACCGTCGCCGGGACCTTCAGCCTGCGCAGCGACGCGATCAGGGCGGGGTTGTCGAAGCGCTCGCCGCGCGCTGCGCGCGGGCCCTGGTCCGCCGTCATGTCGGCGTCGAAGGTCAGTGCGACGGTCTTGGCGCGGGTGGCGGGGGCGCGTTCGAAGACCGGGGTGAGCCCGCCGGGGCCCGCCGCGAGGGTGGGTGCGGCGGCGGGCTGCCCGGCAGCGGAAGCGGAGGCGGAGGCCGAGGCGGAGACGGAGGCCGACGCCGGCGGTGGGGCGGCGAGCGAACCCCGTGGTTCGCCACCGCCGCTGCCGCACCCTGCGAGAGCCGCGCCGAACACCGCCACTGTCGTCAATCTTCGTACGAAAGTGGTCACTGACGGAAACTATATGATCATTCGCCAAGCTTCCGGCTGCTACGCGGGCGCTACTGCCGAACGGGTGTCGGAGCGAGCGGCGAGCGAGCTGGAGTACCGGCGCAGGAGCAGTACGGCGGTGGTGGCCAGCCCCGTGAGCAGCCCGAGCCAGATCCCGAGCGTGTCGAGCCCCAGCGGCCGGGCGAGCAGCCAGGCCGCCGGGAGCCCGACCGCCCAGTAGCCGATCAGGGTGATGCGAAAGCCGCTCTTCGTGTCGTCGAGGCCGCGCAGCAGTCCGACCCCGATGTTCTGCGCGCAGTCGAAGAACTGGAGGAAGGCGGTGACGACGAGCAGTTGCGTGGCGATCGTGAGCGCCTGGTCGGAGCCCGAGTCCAGGAAGGGGCGCAGGACGAGTCCGGGTACGCTCAGATAGGCGACGCCGACCACCGCCATGACGGCCGCCGCGCAGGCCAGGGCGGTGTTCCTGATACGGCGCGCGTCCTCCGTACGGCCGAGGGCGAGTTCCCGGCTGACGTTGATCGACGCGGCGTGCGAGAGCCCGACGGCCACCTGGAAGACGATGTAGACGAGCTGGTTGACGGCGGTGTGCGCGGCGAGGGCGGCGGGCCCGAAGGCTCCCGCCATCAGCGCGGTGACGGAGAAGAACCCGGCTTCCGAGCCGTACGTCGCCGCGATCGGCACCCCGAGGCCGACGAGCCGCTTGACGGTGGCCGGATCCGCCTTGGCCGCGTTGAGTGTGAGCAGGGGCGACAGCTCGCTGTCCCGCTTCGCCGACCCGTACAGGGCGACGAAGGACAGCAGGTGGACGGTGGAGGTGGCGACGCCGATGCCGGTGAGGCCGAGCTGGGGCAGGCCCCAGGTGCCGTGGATGAGCACCCAGTTCAGGCCCGCGTTGACGGCGATGGACGCGAGGGTGATGCGCAGCAGCGCCTGCGGCCGCCGCATGCCGACCGTGAACTGTCGCACGGCCTGGAACCACAGGCACGGCAGCAGACCGGGCGCCAGGGCCAGCAGCATGGTCTGGGTCAGCTCGACGACGGCGGCGTCCTGGCCGAGTGTGACGAGCACCTGCCCGATCAGGATCATCAGGACGGCGCCGGCGACGCCCGCGAGCGTCGCCACGGCCATGCTCGCGCGCACGACGGCCCGCACGTCCTCGCGCCGCCCCTCCACCGCGGCGTCCGGCACGCCCCCGGCCCCGGCGTCCGCCGCCGCCTGTTCGGCGCGGGCCGCCGCCGCGGCGATCTGGTTGCCGACGGAGGTCACGAGCCCGACGCCCATGGTGCGCAGCTGGTTGAAGATGACGAGGGCCAGACCGCCCGCCGCCAGTTCCCGCGTGCCGAGCAGGCCCATCATCACCGTGTCGGTGGTGGTCAGCGCGACCTGCGCGAGCTGGGTGAGGACGAGCGGGACGGCGAGGGCGGCGAGCGCGCGGCTGTCGCGCAGCAAAGTGGTGAGCATCAGGGTTATCGGTTCCCGCGGAGTTTGGTGAGGAGTTCGTCGATCTCGCGCTCGGCCGCCGGGTCGAGCAGGCCCCGCTCCCGCATCCACGCGTCGTCGTAGACGCTGTCCATGTACTTCTCCCCGCCGTCGTTGACGAGCGCGACCATAGTCGTGCCGGGCGGCAGGCCGGGCAGCCGGGTCAGGGCCTCGTGCACGACGCCGCCGGCCGAGCCGCCGATCAGCAGGCCCGTACGGGCGACGGCACGGCAGGCGGCGAACGCCTCGACATCGCCGACCTTCACGCCCTCGTCGATCAGGTCGAAGTCGACCAGCGCGCCGATCTCCGCCCCTTCGGGGGTCCCGGTGCCCGACTGGTAGTAGTCGTGGGCGGGGCCGCCGAACGCGATCGACCCCTTCGGCTCGACGCCGACGGTGGTGAAGCCGGGTATGAGCCCGCGCAGCTCCCGTGCGGTGCCGCACAGGGCGCCGCCGGTGCCGACCGCGCCGATCAGGACGTCGAGCCGGCCGTCGAGCGCCTCGTGGAGCTCGTGGGCGACGGGGTGGTAGCCGACGCCGTTGCTGGGGTTGTTGTGCTGTTCGGTGAAGAGGGTGTTGTCCTTGCCCCGGGCCAGCTCCTCGGCGAGCTCCTCGCGCGCCGCCGTCGCCAGCTCCCCGGCGCCGTCCTCGTCGACGTACACGAGCTCCGTGCCCAGCGCCTTCATCGCGCGCAGTTTGTCGGCGCAGGCGTGGCTGTCGACGACGGCCGTGAAGGTGTAGCCGCGTTCGGCGGCGACGACGGCGAGCCCGAGGCCGGTGTTGCCGGAGGTCGACTCGACGATCCGGCCGCCGGGCCGCAGTTCACCGCGCCGCTCGGCGTCGAGGACCATCTGCCGCGCCATCCGGATCTTCGCCGTACCGGTGGGATTGAACATCTCCAGTTTCAGCAGCAGTCGGCTGCCGGTCTCGGTGGCGGCCAGTTCCAGCAGGGGGGTGCGGCCGATCAGGTCGGACACGCGGGAGACCACGGCGGGACGCTGAAGTGCTCCGGACATCGAAAGCTCCTGTCAGGTGAAGTGTCGGTCCAGCCGCCAGCGCGGGCGCGGGCGTTCGGTGCGGTCGACGACGACCTTCGGCGGGAGGGCCAGATCGTGGAAGGGCGACTCGTTGGAGTCCATCTGGTAGCCGGCCGTGTTGGGGTAGACCAGCAGGTCACCGATGCCGGGACGGCGACGGAAGGGGATCTTCCGCCAGCTGACCATGTCCGATTCCAGGCAGGTCGCGGCTCCGACGCAGGCGGGCCACGTGCCGGCGGGCGCGTCCGCGGCGTACGAGAGCAGGTACGGGTCGGGCAGGTACTCGCTGTTGAACCACTGCTCCGACAGGCTCAGGCTGCTGCCGTCGACGGTCAGCAGCCGGTAGCCGTCCCGTTCCTTGACCCCCTGCACCCGGAACACCGTCGCGCCCGCGCGGTCCAGCAGCGCGCGCCCGGGCTCCGTCAGCAGCGCGACCCCCGCCTCTTTCAGCAGCCCCGCGAAGCTCCCGTCGTGCCCTTCGGGGCGGGCGGCCAGCAGGGCGCGCAGCGCGTCGGCTCCGGCCGCCGGGGCGAAGTACGGGTAGAAGTCTCCGCTGCCGAAGGACTTGCCCGCGTGGTAGTGACCGCTGTTCTGCTCACTGAGGAAGGTGTGCCAGCTGTCCGCGTCGGTGTAACTCACCGGCAGGCCGCCGCCGATGCTGATCCGCCCGGCCTCCAGGCCCTGGACGCGCGCCTTGAGGCACAGGCCGACGAGGTGCGCGGCGAGGTCGGCGCGCGGCTGGATCGCGTACCCGGACAGATGGAAGCTGAAGCCCTCCATGCGTACGGCGTCGCCCGCCCGCAGGCACCGGTCGGTCGCCGCGGCCAGCTCCGCTTCGTTCATGCCGAAGCGGCTGTGCGGCTGGTCCGGCGGCAGGCAGCGCAGCAGCAGCCTGGCCGGGCGCCGGGCGCCGCTCGGTACGGTGGCGACGAGCGCGTCGAGTTCGTCGAGCGCGTCGACGGCGACCAGCGCGCCGTGCCGCACCGCCAGGCCCAGCAGGCCCGGGTCCTTCGCCGGGCCCGTGACGACGAGGTCCTCCCCGCGTACGCCGTGGCCCAGCGCCTCGCGCAGCTCTCCCGCCGAGGCGACGTCGACGCCCGCGCCGGTGAGCGCGCAGCGCTCGATCCACAGCGCGGCCTTGTTGGCCTTCTTCGCGAAGTAGACGGTCCCGTCCACGCCCGTCTCGTCGAACGCCGCCCGCAGCGCCCGCAGATTGGCGTCGAACGCGTCGGGCAGCAGAAAGTGGAACGGCCCTGAGAAGGCGTACGAGAGTTCCTCCAGGAGACCGCTGCCGAGCACCGCCGCCGTGGCCGGATCGGGCAGGGCGGGCAGCGTGGGCCAGTCGGTGGTGCTCACTGCCACAGCGGCACCTCGGTGCCCAGCCCCTGGGCGATGGCGAGCTGCGCGAAGCGGTGGCCGAGGGCGATGTCGGTGACGACGAGACCGCTGTTGTACGCGAAGATCCGCTCGCCGGGGGACCGGCGCCCGACGGCGGCGCCCGCGACGACCGGCGGGAACTCCGCGTCCACCGGCGGGAGTTTGCCGTCGTCGTCGGCCATGTCCGTACCGGTGACGTTCATCTGCGCCTCGCTCGTCGCGATCACCCGGTCGGCCCGGTGCAGCGTCGACGGGGCGAGGCCGTGCCCGACGAGCACGGACAGCGCGCCGGGCCGCAGCCACTCGGCCTCGACCGCCACCGGCGTGTGCGGGCCTGCGGTGGCGACGACGACGTCCGCCTCGGCGGCGGCGGAGCGCACGTCGGTGACGACCTCCACGTCACGGTCCGGGAAGTGGGCGCGCAATCGCTCGCGTACGGCGGCGATGCCCTCGGGGTGGGTGCCGGACAGCATCAGCCGGTCCAGGTCCGGGAGCGTGGTGAGCAGGAACGGCAGGGCGAGGCGCCCCTGGGTGCCCGTACCGATGACGAGGGCGCTGCGGGCGCCGGGAGCGGCGAGTTCGCGTGCCAGCAGGGCGGAGACGGCCGGGGTGCGCAGCGAGCCGATGCGGGAGCAGTCCATCATCGCCAGCGGGAGGCCGGTGACGTCGTCGTACAGGGTGAGCGCCGTGTAGTAGTGCTGCGCGTCGCGGTCCTTGTCGAGGCCGTGCTTGTACGAGGTCTTGATGGCGACGACGTCGCGCGAGCCGTCCCGGCCGAGCATCGCGTACGACACCGAGTGCCCGTCGCGCGGCTTGACGGTGAGCTTGCGCGGATTGTCGGACTCCCCGGCGTGCAGGGTGCGATAGGCGCCCTGCACCGTGTCGACGACGTCGGCCAGGGATATGTCGATCCCGGCGAGGTCGCTGGTGGACAGGATCCGCAGGTGCTTGTCGTCGGGGACGGTCGGTATGCCGGTCATGGTGGTGGTCCCTCGGGTCCGTGGGCGGGTGTTCAGGCGGCGGGCGCTTCGACGGCGGCCTGTCCGTAGCCGTGCTCGCGGGCCTCGGCCGGCGGGCGCGTGCGGCGGCCCGGGACGCGGACGGAGGCGCGCTTGAGCCACCGGTCGGCGCCGTCGTAGCGGGGCACGAACGGCACGCGGCCGTGCACGACCAGGTCGTTGTCGACGACCAGGACCTCGCCCGGCGCGAGGCTGACGGCGACCGAGACGCGGGCCAGCTCCTCCTCCAGCCGGCCGTACGCCGCCCGGTACTCGGCGTCGGCGTTCTCCAGCGGCGTGTACGCCGGGTCGAAGCGCAGCGTCATCCCCTCGTCGCAGGCGTAGAGGGCCGGTACGGGCGGGGGCGCCTCGGCGGCGTAGCCCTGGGCGTCGGTGTAGGCGTCGTCGGGGAGGATCGGCAGCGCGGGCCGGGTCAGGACGTCGACGTCCGCGTCGGACAGGCGGATCCTGCGGACGCTCGCGGCGGTGGTGGCGATGCGGTCGTGGTTGCGCATGCAGCCGAGCATCAGCAGGTGGGCGCGGCCGGGATGGAAGGCGTCCTCGGTGTGCGGGCTGAGGAGCACCGTGCTGCTGGCGCCGGTCTGCTCGGTCTCGTGGCCGGGGGAGGGCACGATGTTGTGGACGAACCGGCCCTCCTGCTGGCCCTCCCAGGCGAGGGGGCGGCCCATCACGGCGGCGAGCAGCAGCAGTTCGATGTCGTGCAGGGCGCCGCTGCCGTCGGCGCTCGACCAGTCGGCGGGGGTGGGGCCGATCGCCGCGTCGTCGACTTCGAGACCGCGCAGGACGAACAGGCCGTCGGCGGTGTCGACGGGGCGGCAGTGGTGGCGCAGGGTGTCGCTGAACGCGGCGGCCTGCTGGGCCACCAGCCGCAGCAGGGGGCCGGAGGTGGCGGAGGTGCCGCATTCGGCGAGGACTTTCGCCGCGGCCCGGTGGAGTTCGCCCACCGAGTGGGCGTCGAGCTGGCGGACAGGTGCGGCTGCCGTGCTCATGACGAAGTCGTCCGTTTCCGTGGGAGTCAGGGACGGCCCGAACGTAGCACTTAAGTAAGGTAAGGCAAACCTTACTTTCGGTCATGGCTCAATCTGATCGAGTTTGCAAGTCCCGTGACCAACAAGGCAGTTGAGCGGGTGGGTGGGGTTGCGGCGGCATGGCTCATTAGGGTAGGCAAGCCTAAGAGCATTTCATGTCTGAGTGGATCGAGGACGTACGTGGAAATGAACAGGCGCCAAGTGCTGTTGGCCGGGGGAGCGACAGTCACGACGGCACTCCTCGCCGCCTGCTCGGGGACCGGCGGTACGTCCACCGATTCCGCCGGAGCGGACGCCAAGCCCAGAAAGGGCGGCACGCTCAGGGTCGGCGCCCTCGGCCGGGCCGGGGCCATCACCCGCGACCCGCACGGCACCCAGGCCAACGAGAGCGACTACCTCGTCATCTCGCTCGTCCACGACACGCTGACGGCCCCCGGCGCCAAGGACAACACCGCCCCGCGCCTGGCCACCGGCTGGAAGGCGTCGGACGACCTGAAGACCTGGCGCTTCACGCTCGCCGAGGGCGCCACCTTCCACGACGGCACCCCGGTCACCGCCGAGGACGTCGTCTGGTCGCTGCGCCGGCTGCGCGCCACCCCGTCCGGCCCCTCCCGGCTGCCCGGCATCAAGGCCGCCGGCATCAAGGCCGAGGGCGACCGCACCGTCGTCCTGGTCTCCGACTACGCCAACGCCGAACTGCCCCTGCTCCTGCGCCTGACCACCTTCGTCCTCCCCAAGGGCACGAAGGACAAGGACATCGCGAAGGCCCCGGGCACCGGCCCGTTCAAGCTGGACTGGTTCCGCTCCGGCAACGCCCGGCTCGTGCGCAACGGCGACTGGCACGGCGGCGAAGTCCTCCTCGACGCCGTCGAGGTCAAGATCTTCGAGTCCCCGCAGGCCATGTCCAACGCCCTGCTCGCCGGGCAGATCGACGTCGCCTCCAACGTCGGCGCGGTCGCCGCCCGTACGGCCGAGAAGCGCGAGGACATCCAGATCGTGCGCCGCCCCGACGACATGGCGATGCCCATCGTCATGCGCACGGAGTCCGGCCCCTTCGCCGACCCCAAGGTGCGCGAGGCGCTGAAGCTGGCCGTGGACCGCGAAGCCATGGTCGAGCAGGTGCTGTCCGGCTACGGCAAGGTCGGCAACGACATCCTCGGCACCGGCGACCCCGCCTACGCGAAGGACATCCCGCAGCGCGAGCGCGATCTGGCCAGGGCCAGGAAGCTGCTGAAGGAGGCCGGCTTCGACACCTCCACGACGTACAAGCTGCTGACCACCGAGGACATCTCCGGCCTCGCCGAGTCCGCCACGCTCTTCGCCACCCAGGTCCGCGAGGCCGGAGTACGGATCGAGGTCGTCAAGCAGGAGTCCGCCACCTTCTGGGACAAGACCTGGCTCAAGGGCGACCTCTACACGACGTACTGGGGCACCAACGACTCCGTCGTCTTCCTCGCCAGCAAGACGATGGTCTCCGACTCCGCCCAGAACGAGGCCGCCTGGGACAACGCCGAGTTCGACGCGGCGTACCGGAAGGTCACCGCCACCAAGGACGCCGCCGCGCGGGCCGAGGCGCTGGGCGACCTCCAGCGGATCGAGCACGACGCCTCCGGATACCTGCTGTGGGGCGTGGCCGACGGCATCGACCTCGCCGCGGCCCCGGTGCGCGGCCTGCCGACCCTGCCCGGCTACGGACGCGTACAGCTCGAGCGGGCATGGCTGGCCCGTTGAGCGGTACGGCGACGCGGCGGCCCGCGGCCGGCCCGGAGGCGAAACCGCCCCGGCCTGCCCGGGCCGTGCCGGCCGGGGCGCGGCGGCTGGGCGGGCTGCTGGCGCTGCTCGCCCGCCGGGCGCTGCTGCTCGCCGTACTGCTCGCCGCCGTCTTCGCCGCCGTCGAACTGCTGCCGGGCGACGCCGCCAACGCGACGTCCGAGCGCGGGGAGAGCGCGGCCGACCTGGCGCGGCGGCGCGAACTGCTGGGCCTGGACCGCCCGGTCGCCGGCCGGTTCGCCGACTGGATGACCGGTCTGCCCTCCGGCGACCTCGGCACGTCCGCCCGCGGCGAGTCCGTCGCGGACCTGCTCTCCCGGCCGTTCCCCAACACCCTGCTCCTCGGCGGACTCGCCCTGCTCGTCACCCTCGCCGTCTCGGTCGCCCTGGGCTGCTGGGCGGCCCTGAAGCCGGGCGGCGGCGTGGACCGGGCGGTCTCCGCGACGGCCACCGGCGTCCTCGCGCTCCCCGAGTTCGTCGTCGCGGTGGCGCTCGTCCTGGTCTTCGCCCTGTGGACCGGCTGGCTGCCCGCCGTCACCCTCACCGACGCCGACGGATCGCCCGCCTCCTGGCAGATGCTCGTCCTGCCGGTACTGGCCCTGGCGATCCCGCAGATCGGCTGGAACACCCGCATCGTGCGCGCCGCCCTGGCCGACGAGGCCAAGGCCCCGCACGTGGAGACCGCCGTCATCGACGGACTGCCCCGCCACCGCGTCTTCACCCACCACCTGCTGCCCGGCGCCCTGCCCACCATCGCCGCCGGCATCGCCACCTCGACCGGCATGCTCTTGGGCGGCGCCGTCGTGGTGGAGACCATCTTCAACTACCCCGGCATCGGCTCGGTGCTGGCCGGCGCGGTCACCGACCGGGACAGCCCCGTCATCGCCGGGGTCGTCGCCGTCACGGGAGCCGTCATCACCGGGGTACTGCTGCTCGCCGATCTCGTACGCGCCCGGGCGTCCGGAGGCCGCACATGACCGCCCACGAACCACCGGCCACGACCGGCCGCACCCCCTCGGGAGAGGGGGCTCACGACGCTGCCAGCGGCCGCCCGGCGCCCGAAGCGGCGCC
This sequence comes from Streptomyces chryseus, assembly GCF_014650755.1. Classification (GTDB taxonomy): domain Bacteria; phylum Actinomycetota; class Actinomycetes; order Streptomycetales; family Streptomycetaceae; genus Streptomyces; species Streptomyces chryseus. Next base: position 101,801 of record NZ_BMVO01000005.1, read on the forward strand.
CGTGCGCCTCGCGGCGTCCGCCCGGTGGCGGCCCCGCGAGGGGGTCGTCCCGCGCGTCCTGCCCGCGCTGCTGCTCGTCGCCCTCGCCGCCGTCGGGCCGTGGCTCGCCCCGCACGCCATCGACGCCCCGGTGACCGCTCCGTACGCCGAACCGGGCGGCGGGGCCCCGCTGGGCGGCGACCAGCTCGGCCGCGACGTGCTCAGCCGCCTCCTCGCGGGCGGGCGTGAACTCATCGCGACCTCGCTCCTCGTCGCCGTACTCGTCACCGCCGCCGCCGCGCTGCTCGGCACGGTCGGCGCCCTGCGCCCGGCCGTCGGCCGCGTGGTCGAACGCGCCGCCGACGTCCTCATGCTGCTGCCCGCCGTGCTCGGCATCCTCCTCATCGCGCTGTCCTGGCCCGGCGGCGGCCGGTACGCGGTGATCGCCGCGGCCGTGGTCATGGGCGTGCCGTACGCGGTACGGCTGGTGTCCGGCGCGGCGGCCCCCGTCGCCGCCTCCGGCTACGTCGAGGCCGCCGCCGTCGGCGGCGAACGGCTGTGGCATCTCGTCGTACGCGAAGTCCTGCCCAACCTGCGCGCCACCCTGCTCGCGCTCTTCGGACTGCGCTTCGTCGCCGCCGTCTACATCGTCGCCACCGCGGGATTCCTCCAGGTCGGCCCCCAGCCGCCCGCCGCCGACTGGGCGCTGATGATCCGTGAGAACGCCGGCGGGATCGTCCTCAACCCCTGGGCGGTCCTGGCCCCCAGCATCGCCATCGGCCTCCTCGCCATGAGCGTCAACCTCGCGGCCTCGGCGCTCGTTCCGCAGCCCGGCAGGAAAGCGGTGACCGCACTGTGAACCACATGCCCCAGTGGTACCCCGAGGGGCAGGTCCCCGGCTCCGGGCAGGCGGTGCGGGTGACCGGCCTGACCGTCGCCGCACCGGACGGCCGTCTGCTCCTGGACGGCGGCAGCCTGGAGATACGCCCCGGCCGCGTCACCGCCCTCACCGGCCCGTCCGGCTGCGGCAAGACGACGCTGCTGCGGGCCGTGGCCGGCGTACTGCCACCGGGCGCGCGGCGCACCGGCGGCCGGGTGGAGCTCCTCGGGCAGGACGTCCTGTCCCTCGCCCCGGCCCCGCTGCGCGCCCTGCGCCGCCACCGCGTCGCCTACCTCGGCCAGGACCCCGGCTCCGGCCTCAACCCGCGCATGAAGGTGCGCCGGCTGCTCGCCGAAGTCGCCGTCGACCGGAGCCCCGACGCGGTGCGCGCACTGCTCGCCGAAGTACAACTGCCCACGGACGACGGGTTCATGGGGCGCCGGGCCACGGAGCTCTCCGGAGGTCAGCAGCGCCGCGTCGCCCTGGCCAGGGCGCTGGCCAGGCGGCCCGCCGTACTGCTCCTCGACGAGCCGACCGCCGGACTCGACCCGCGACTGCGCGACGAGATCGCCGAACTGCTGCGGCACCTGGCCGCCCACCACCGGCTGGCCGTCGCCCTGTCGTGCCACGACACGGACCTGGTGGCCCGGCTGGCGGACGACGTCACCGACCTGTCCCGGGCCCCGGCCGCGCCACCGGCCGCCGCGCTCCTGGCCGCCCCCCGCGCGGCCGGGCCCCGCGAGCTGCCCGTAGGCGAACCGAGGCTTACGGTGTCCGGCCTGCACGCGGCGTTCGCGCGGCGCGGGCGCGCCGTCCCGGTCCTCCACGACATCGGCCTCACCGTCGCCGCCGGAGCCAGTACCGGCATCGTCGGCGCCTCCGGATCGGGCAAGACCACCCTCGTGCGCGCCGTCGTCGGTCTCCACCGCCCCACCGGCGGCGCGGTCACCCTCGACGGCGTACGCCTGGCCCCCGCCGCCCACGGCCGCACCCGTGAGCAGCGCCGCCGCCTCCAGCTCGTCCCGCAGGACCCGCTGGGCACGCTCAACCCCAGCCGCACCGTGGGCGAGACGCTCGGCCGCCCGCTGCGCCTGCACCGGCGCGCCGGCCGCCGCGAGGCCCCCGCGCGCGTCCTGGAACTCCTGGAACAGGTCGGCCTGCCCGCCGGCTTCGCGGACCGCTACCCGCACGAACTCTCCGGCGGCCAGCGCCAGCGCGCGTCCATCGCCCGCGCGCTGGCGGCCGACCCCGACGTGCTGGTCTGCGACGAGGTGACCTCGGCGCTCGACGACCGGACCGCCGACGCGGTCATGGACCTGCTCGAAGACCTGCGGGAGAGCCGCGGTCTGTCCCTGGTCCTCATCAGCCACGACCTGCGCCTGGTCGCGAGCCGCACCGAGAACCTGCTCGTCCTGTCCGCGGGCCGGGTCGTCGATTCCGGCTCCACCCGGCAGATCCTGGGACCGGGGGCGGTCGCCCGGTAGCCCGCGCCGGCACAGGGAGCGGGCCCGTGCGGCCCGCCCCCCGGTACGCGACTCAGCGGTGGAACGGGCCCCTCACCGCGAAGGTCGTGCCCGGCGTGTAGCAGTTCACGTACATCGTCCCGCAGTCCGGGGAGAAGGTGACGCCCGCGAACTCGCCCCACTCCGGTGCGTCCGGTGTGCCGATGTTCTGCCGGCCGCGCGCCATCGCGTACACCTCGCCGTGCTTCGTCAGCCCGTACACGTGCTGCGCGCCGTTGCCGTCCTCGCACACCATCAGGCCACCGCGCGGGGCCAGGCAGATGTTGTCGGGCGACTCGCCCGGCAGCTGGATGTCCGTGCTCGGGCCGAAGACGACGACCAGTGTCAGACGCCGCCGGTGCGGCTCGTACTTCCACACCTGCCCGAAGTGGTCGGCCGCCGAGCCCTCCGCGCTGCGGGCGAAGCTGGAGACGAAGTACACGGCCCGGTCGCCCCAGTAGCAGCCCTCCAGCTTCTGCGCGTGCGTGATGCCCTTGGGGCCGAAGTCCTGGAGCCGGACGGGCGTCTCCTGGGCCAGCGGGTCGGGTACGGGCACCCACTCGACGCCGCCGAAGCTCGCGCCGGTCTCCTGGACCGCCGAGAGGTCGGGCAGGCCCGGCACCCGCATCGCCTCCAGCGCGCCGCCCGCGCGCAGCGAACCGGTGCCGCCCAGCGGCTTCTCGGGGAGGAAACGGTAGAAGAGGCCGAAGGGCTTTTGGAACGCGTCCTCCGTCTCGTACACGATGCCGCTGCGCGGGTCCACGGCGATCGCCTCGTGCTGGAAGCGGCCCATCGCGGTGAGCGGGACGGCGCCCGTGCGGCGCGGGTCGACGGGGTCGACCTCGAAGATGAAGCCGTGGTCCTTGGTGTAGCCGTTGGTGCCGGCCCTGTCCTCGTTCTCCTCGCAGGTGAGCCAGGTGTTCCACGGGGTGGGCCCGCCCGCGCAGTTGACGGCCGTACCGGCGATGGCGACGCGCTCGCCGAGGACGTTGTCGCGCCCGTCCAGGGCGATGGCCGTACAGCCGCCCTTCGCGGCCGGGTCGTACGTCAGGCCCTGCACCGTCGGCACGCCCCGCTTCGCGTTGTGGCGGTTCTCGTGGTTGCGGACGAGGTGGACGCTGCCGTGCCGGCCTCGGAAGGCGCCCATGCCATCGGGGTTGGAAGGAACGTTTCCCTCGCCCGAGCGCAGGGGGGCGCCCTCCCGGGAGAGGACCGTGTAGTGGAAGCCCTCGGGCAGATCGAGGAGGCCGTCCGGGTCGGGCACGAGCGGGCCGTAACCGCGGCGGCCCAGTCCCTGGGCGGCGGCCGTTCCGGCGAAGATCTCCGACACCGAGCCGGCGAACGCGACACCGACGCCCAGGGCGCCCGCGCGGGCCAGGACCTGACGGCGCGACGCGGACGACGAGGCTGTTTCAGACATGAGGTTTCTCCCTGCTGGCGGACAGGAAACGTGACCCGCACGTGTGTAGCACGCAAGTGATCTCACGTGAACCATGCGGGCCACACCACCTCGTGCGGCGCGTCAGCCCGACGCGTACGCCCCAGGTCAGACGAGGGACGCGCTCAGCGTGATCGTCGTACCCGCCAGGGCCTGACTGACCGGGCAGTTCGCCTTGCCCTCCTCGGCCGCCTTGACGAACGCCGCCTCGTCCATGCCGTCCACCTCGCCCTGCACGGTGAGGTGGATCCGGGTGATGCCCTCGCCCGGCACGAACGTGACCTCGGCCTTGGTGTTCAGGCGGGTCGGAGGGGTGCCGGCCTTGGCGAGGACGTTGGAGAACGCCATGTTGTAGCAGCTCGACTGGGCGGCGGCGATCAGCTCCTCCGGGCTGGTCTTCCCGTTCGCCTCCTCCGTACGGGCCGGCCAGGAGACGGCGTACTCGCCGATGCCGGACGAGTCGAAGGTCACGGTGCCCGTGCCCTTGAACAGGTCGCCTTCCCAGACGGTGTGTGCCTGACGCGTTGCAGCCATGTCTGAAGCCCTTCTCGCGGACGGTGATCCAGGGCCAACCTACTGCGCGACAAGCCCCTTCGCGTCGCGCGCCAGCGCCGTCAGCCGGGAGATCGCCCGGAAGTACTTCTTCCGGTAGCCGCCGTTCAGCATGTCGTCACTGAACAGCCGGTCGAACGGCAGTCCGGAGGCCAGCACCGGCACCTCCCGGTCGTACAGCCGGTCGGCGAGGACGACGAGCCGCAGCGCCGTCGACTGGTCGGGCACCGGGCGCACATCGGTGAGGCAGACGGCCCGGACCCCGTCCGTGAGCGCGCCGTAGCGGCTCGGGTGGACCTTGGCGAGGTGGTCGAGCAGGTGGGGGAAGTCGTCGAGGCTGGCGCCACCGGTGGCGTACGCCGCCTTGGTGACCTGCTCGTCGGAGTACGGCGCGGGGGCCTCGGGCAGCCCCCGGTGGCGGTAGTCTTCGCCGTCGATGCGCAGCGGCCGGAAGTGGGCCGACAGGCCCTGGATCTCGCGCAGGAAGTCGACGGCGGCGAAGCGGCCCTCGCCGAGCTTGCCGGGCAGCGTGTTGGAGGTGGCGGCGAGGGCGACGCCCGCCTCGACGAGCCTGCGCAGCAGCGAGGACACCAGCACGGTGTCGCCCGGGTCGTCGAGCTCGAACTCGTCGATGCACAGCAGGCGGTGCCCGCTCAGCGTCTGCACGGTCTGCTGGAAGCCCAGCGCGCCGACCAGGTTCGTCAGCTCCACGAAGGTGCCGAAGGCCTTGAGCTCACGGGGGGCCGGGGTGGCGTGCCAGAGGGACGCGAGCAGGTGCGTCTTGCCCACGCCGTACCCGCCGTCGAGGTACACGCCGAGCGGCGCGGCGGGCGCGGCCGGCTTCTTCCCGAAGTCGAACCAGCGCCGCTTGCCCCCGCCGGCCGCCGACGCCCCGCCGAGACCGGCCGCGAAGGTGCTCAGCACGCGGACCGCCTCGCTCTGGCTCGGCTGGTTCGGGTCCGGTACGTACGTATCGAAGCGCACCGCGTCGAAGCGCGGCGGCGGCACCATCTCGGCGACCAGACGGTCGGCGGGAACGTGCGGCTCGCGTGCGCACAGGGACAGGGGGGCCGCTTCGGTTATGGGCGCGGACCCATGAGCGGCGGTGGAGGACGACACGGGGCTCAAGTCTAGGCGCCGTGCCACACTGCTCGACATGCGACGCCTGTTCCCTGTGACCGAAGAAACACTCTCCGCCGCCGACGGCGAGTGGGAGCTCGACGCGCTGGCCGAGGCCTACGCGTACCCGAAGGAGCGCGGGGCGTCGGGAGCGTGGCTGCGGGCCAACATGGTCTCCTCCCTCGACGGGGCCGCCCAGCACGAGGGCCGCTCGCAGCCGATCTCCTCCGACACCGACATGCGGATCTTCGGCACGCTGCGGGCGCTGGCCGACGTGGTGATCGTCGGCGCGGAAACGGTACGGCTGGAGGGCTACCGTCCGGCCCGCGCGCGCGAGGCCTTCGCGGAGCGCAGGGCGGCGGCGGGCCAGGGCCCGGCCCCGGCGATCGCCGTGGTCAGCGCGAGCCTGAACCTGGACTTCTCTCTTCCGCTCTTTGCCTCGCCCCTCGTCCCGACCCTCGTCCTGACCGGCGCCGCGGCGCCCGTCGAGCGCGTCCGGGCGGCCCGGGAGGCCGGGGCGCAGGTGCTGGTCGTCGGGGACGGGGCCGCGGTGGAGCCGTCGCGGGCGGTGGCGGCGCTGGCGGAGCGGGGGCTCACCCGGTTGCTGACCGAGGGCGGGCCGCGGCTGCTCGCGCAGTTCATCACGGCCGGCGCGCTGGACGAGCTGTGCCTGACCGTGTCGCCCGTGCTCACCGCGGGCCGCGCCCAGCGGATCGCCGACGGGCCCGGCGTGACGGTCCCGGAAAAATTCGCACTGGCGTCCGTGCTGGAGGAGGCCGGGTTCCTTTTCACCCAGTACCGTCGGATCTGACCGGCAGCGGAATTCACTGTTCCGCTTAGCTTTCGCGGGGCACACGTGTCTCACGCAGACCCCGTGCGGGCACGGGGAAGGATGGTTTCCGCAGGGGCCGGCGCCACGCAGAAGCGCCGGCCCACGGAAGAAGAGAAGGGCGCCCGTCGTGTTCACGAGCGTATTGATGATCGAGAAGCCCCTGTCGTCCGTCGACGTGGAGTTCGTCAGCACCCTTCACGGTGACGAGGGCGTCTCCTTCGTCGTCCTGATGCAGCCCCGCGGCGACCAGGCGGACGTACTCCTGCGCGCCATCGACGACGTGGCGCTCGGCCAGGTCGACGAAGCCGTACGGGAGGGCGAGGAGCCCCGCGGCGAGGAGGCGAAGCCGCTGGCGCAGCGCGGCCTGGAGGTGACCCTGGAGGCGCTGCGGGCGCGCGGCAGCGAGGCCGTCGGCCAGGTCATCGAGGACCACCCGCTGGACCTCCTCACGTCCGTCGTGTCCGAGACGGGCGCCGACGAAGTGATCGTCCTGACCGCGCCGCACTACGTCGAGGAGTTCTTCCACCGGGACTGGGCGTCCCGCGCCCGCCACAAGGTCGGCGTACCGGTGCTCAAGCTCTTCGCCCACAACGAATAGGCTGGGACACCGCTCAGACGTCACACCTTGGGAGACAACGCATGGCACCCGGCCTTCCCACCGCCATGGACCGACCGCACTTCATCGGCATCGGCGGCGCCGGAATGTCGGGGATCGCGAAGATCCTCGCCCAGCGCGGCGCGCGGGTCGCGGGCAGCGACTCGCGCGAGTCCGCGACCGCCGAGTCCCTGCGCGCGCTGGGCGCCACGGTCCACATCGGCCACGCCGCCGCACACCTGGCCGACGACTCGACCTGCGTCGTCGTCTCCAGCGCCATCCGCGACGACAACCCCGAGCTGGTCCGCGCCGCCGAGCTGGGCGTCCCCGTCGTGCACCGCTCCGACGCCCTCGCCTCGCTGATGGGCGGCCTGCGGGCCATCGCCGTCGCCGGCACGCACGGCAAGACGACCACCACCTCGATGCTGGCCGTGGCCCTGACCGAGCTCGGCCTCGACCCGTCGTACGCCATCGGCGGCGACCTGGAGGGCCCGGGCACGAACGCCCGCCACGGCGAGGGGGACATCTTCGTCGCCGAGGCGGACGAGAGCGACCGCAGCTTCCAGAAGTACGACCCCGAGGTCGCCATCGTCCTCAACGTCGAGCTGGACCACCACGCGAACTACGCCTCGATGGACGAGATCTACGACTCCTTCGAGACGTTCGTCGGCAAGGTCGTCCCCGGCGGCACCCTCGTCATCTCCGCGGACCAGGCCGGCGCCGTAGAACTGACGTCCCGCCTGCGCGACCTCTCCACCCTCAAGATCGTCACGTACGGCGACTCCCCCACGGCCGACGTACGCGTCCACAAGATCACCCCGCGCGGCCTGACCAGCGAGGTCACCGTCCTCCTCGACGGCCGCTACCTGACCTTCACCGTCTCCGTCCCCGGCAGCCACTACGCCCACAACGCCGTCGCGGCGCTGGCCGCGGGCGTGGCCCTCGGCATCCCGGCGCACAACCTCGCGTCGGCCCTCGGCAAGTACACCGGCGTCAAGCGCCGCCTCCAGCTCAAGGGCGAGGTGAACGGCGTCCAGGTCATCGACTCGTACGCCCACCACCCGACCGAGATGACCGCCGACCTCGCAGCGATGCGCGGCGCGGCCGCGGACGCGCGCCTGCTCGTCGTCTTCCAGCCGCACCTCTTCTCCCGCACGCAGGAGCTGGGCGCCGAGATGGGCCAGGCCCTGGCCCTCGCGGACGCCTCGGTGGTCCTCGACATCTACCCGGCCCGCGAGGACCCGATCCCCGGCATCACCAGCGCCCTGATCATCGACGCGGCCCGCACGGCCGGCGCCGACGTGACGCCGGTCGCCGACAAGGCGACGGTCCCCGAAGTGATCGCGGGAATGGCCAAGCAGGGTGATCTCGTTCTCACGATGGGCGCGGGCGACGTGACGGACCTCGGTCCGCAGATCCTGGCCCGCCTGTCGAACTGAGGGAGCCCCCATGTCGTACGACGTCGAGAAGCCCGACGAGCAGTGGCGCGCGGAACTGACCCCCGCGGAGTACGCCGTCCTGCGCCAGGCCGGCACGGAACCGGCCTTCGTCGGTGAGTACACGGACACCAGGACGACCGGGGTCTACTCCTGCCGTGCCTGCGGGGCGGAACTGTTCCGCTCCGACACGAAGTTCGAGTCGCACTGCGGCTGGCCGTCGTTCTACGACCCGAAGGACACGGACGCCGTCGAGCTGATCGCGGACAGTTCCCACGGCATGGTCCGCACGGAGGTCCGCTGCGCCCGGTGCGGCTCGCACCTCGGCCACGTCTTCGAGGGCGAGGGGTACCCGACCCCGACGGACCAGCGCTACTGCATCAACTCGATCTCGCTGAGGCTGACCCCCGACGAGGACTGACCCGCCCGGCGTGAAGGAAGGCGTCGGCGTAACGGTCAGGCGTCCCAGGCGTCCTGGGCGGCGTACGAGACGAAACCGGTCCAGGCGGCGGGGGAGAGGGCGAGCTGGGGGCCCTGCTTGTCCTTGGAGTCCCGGACGTGGACGGTGCCGGGGCAGGCGGCGACTTCGACGCAGTCGTCGCCGGATCCGCTGCTGTAGCTGCTCTTGAACCAGACCAGTTCAGTGGTGCTCATGCTGCTGCTCCTCGCGTCCGCCGCAACAGGCTCAGAGAGTCCTCCAGGGAGAGAGCCTGTGAACGCATCCTGGCATACCGCATCTTGAGCGTGCTGACCACTTTCGCGTCGGAGATGAACTGGCCACTTTCCTGCCCCTCGGAATAGCCGAACCACCTGTTGTCCGGTGTCTCCAGCAGTCGCATGGGACCGTGCAGACCCGCGTGGCTTTCCCGCACCTGCGGCATGATCTGGATCTCGATGTTCCTCAGCTCGGCAAGGTCGAGGACGTGGTCGATGAGCTCAAGAGTGACCGCCGTCCCACCGGTGCGGCGCAGGAACAGGTGCTCTTCGAGGATGAAGCTGTACGAAGTGTTCGGCCGCTCCCGCAGTAGCCGCTGACGTTCTGTTCGTGCTGCCAACTGCGCCTCGATCTGCTCGTCACCGAGTGGCGGAAGCTGGTTGACGAACAACGTCCGCGCGTACGCCTCCGTCTGCAGCAGCCCCGGGATCAACCGGCATTCGTACGTGTAGAGGCTGATCGCCTCCGCCTCCAGCCGCGCCCACTGCCGGAACCAAGCCGCCAGCCCCGGCTGCCGCGACAGATGCCGCGCGGACCGCCGCAGCGCACCGGTGTTCCCCAGGGCCTCCTCCGCCCGCTCCACGAACGCCTGGTCCGGCATGCGACGCCCGAGTTCGATCGACGCCACCGTGTGCTTGGAGAACCGCACCAGCGGAGCGAACTCGTCCCGGCTGAGCCCCGCGTGCTCACGCAGGGCCTGCACCACCGCCCCGAAGGTCTTCATGCTGTCCGAGCACTCCGGCTCCCCGCCGCCCGTACCCTCGCCAACGCCCGTGCCGTCCACCACGTTCGCCTGCCTCTCGCGCACCCGCCCCGTACCGCACTCCAACCCGTCCAGGATTACAGTCGGTCACGAGCCGTGCACACAAAACGTGCGCGTACGCTGACGCAGCGTACGCGCACGGGCGGATCAGGTGAGGCCTTACTCGACGACGAGCTCGACCTCGATGTTGCCCTTGGTGGCCTTGGAGTACGGGCAGTAGGCGTGGGTCGCCTCGACGAGCTGCCGGCCCGTCTCGCCCGCCAGGGTGTCCGGCAGCTCCACGCGCATCACGACGGCGAGGCCGAAACCGGTGTCGTCCTTGCCGATGGAGACCTCGGCGGTGACCGACACGTCCTTGGTGTCGACCTTCATCTGGCGGGCGACCTGGCCCATCGCGCTGGCGAAGCAGGCGGCGTACCCGGCGGCGAAGAGCTGCTCGGGGTTGGTGCCCTGACCGTTGCCACCGAGGGCCGGGGGCATGGCGAGGGCGAGGTCGATCTGGCCGTCGGAGCTGACGGTGCGGCCCTCGCGGCCGTTGGCGGTGGCGACAGCGGTGTACAGCGCGTTCATGGGGTGCCTCTCTCTCGACTGAGGCCCTAAGAGTGGCACACAATCAAGTTGTGCACAACTGAATAGGGGGCGAGCGGTACGCTGGACCCATGACGCCCACGCCCCCGCCCACCACCGGCCCGGTCAGTCCCTCCGTGTCCGACGCGGAGCTGCTCCGCCTCGACCACCAGGTCTGCTTCTCGCTGCACGCGGCCTCCCGCGCCTTCGGCGGCGTCTACCGCGACGCGCTCAAGGACCTCGGGCTCACGTACCCCCAGTACCTGGCCATGCTGGTGCTCTGGGAGCACGGCCCGCAGCCTGTCAAGGCGATCGGCGAGCAGCTGCGGCTCGACTCCGGAACGCTCTCCCCGCTGCTCAAGCGGCTGGAGGCGGCCGGCCTGGTGCGACGCGAGCGCAGCCCCGAGGACGAACGCTCGGTGACGGTCCACCTCACCGACGAGGGGGCGGAGCTGCGCGAGCGGGCCCTGCCCGTGCCCCGCCGGATCCTCGCCGCGACCGGCCTCTCGGTCGAGGAGATCCTCGGCCTCCAGCAGCTCCTGGGTCGGCTGACGGGGGCCCTGGACGGGGCTCAGGGGTGACGCGGGCCCGTGGCGGCGCCACGGCAGGACCGGGAGCTCCGCCGGCCCCGGCCCGCCCCCGGCCCGCCGCTCCCTACACGCCCCGGACCATCCGCAGCGTCAGGATCTGGAACGGGCGCAGCGTCAGCCCCAGGGTGCCGTCCGGCCCCGGTTCGTACGCCGGCGCGTCCGCCAGGGGGCGCTCCAGCAGGTCCGTCGCCGTGACGGAAGCGACCGGGAAGCCGAGCGCGAGCGTGGTCGACGCGCGCCCGCCGGACGCCTCGTAGAGGCGCACGACCACGTCACCGCCACGGTCCTCCGCCAGCTTCACCGCCTCCACGACCACCCGCTCGTCACCCGACACGACCAGCGGCTCGACCGGGGCGCCGGAGCCCGCGACCGTACGCTCCGGCAGGTTGGCCCAGTGCCCCTCGCGCACCGCGTCGACCACCGTCGCCCCCGGCGCCAGCGCGAACCGCAGCCGGTGGGCACCCTGGTCGGTGGCCGGATCCGGGTAGCGCGGTGCGCGCAGGAGGGAGAGGCGGACGGTCGTGGTCTGGCCGCCGTCCTCCCGCACGGTACGGGTCACGTCGTGGCCGTACGTCGAGTCGTTGACGAGCGCCGCCCCCCACCCCGGCTCCTCCACCTGGATCCACCGGTGCGCGCAGATCTCGAACTTGGCCGCCTCCCACGACGTGTTGGTGTGCGTGGCCCGGAACACGTGCCCGAACTGTGTCTCGGCGGCCGACCTGTCGGCCTTCACGTCGAGCGGGAACGCCGCCTTCAGGAGCTTCTCGGTCTCGTGCCAGTCGATGTCCGTCTCGATGTCCAGCACCTTCGCGCCCGACCGCAGGACGAGGCGCTGTACGGCGGTCGAGGCGCCGAAGGAGCGCTCCACCGTCACCACCGCCCGCTCGTCCCCCGACTCGGTGAGGGTGACACGGTCGGCGTCCACCAGGTCGGTCACGGTGTGGCGGTAGAACGCGTCGATGTCCCACGCGTCCCACCTGTTCGGGAAGTCGGGATGGATCTGGAGCAGGTTGGCCGCCCCGCCGGGCGCCACCGCCTCCCGGCCCGCCCCGATGTCGTACGCCGAGACCACCAGCCCGCGCGCGTCGACGACGATCCGCAGCAGGCCGTTGGTGAGGACGTACCCGCCGGCCTCGCGGCTCACCGCCGTGACCGGGGGCGACGTACGGGGCGGGACGACCGCCGCTCCGCCCGCCGGAACCGTGCGGCGTTCGTGCGGCGCCGCGTTGAAGGTCAGCTCCGACGACCCCGCGCCCGCCAGCGCCTCCTGCGCGGCCGAGATGAGCTCCTCCAGCTCCGCCCGCACCCGCGCGTACGTCTCCCGCGCCTCCCGGTGCACCCACGCGATCGACGAGCCCGGCAGGATGTCGTGGAACTGGTGCAGCAGGACCGTCTTCCAGATCCGCTCCAGGTCCTCGTACGGATAGGCGTGGCCGGCCACCCGCACCGCCGCCGTCGCCGACCACAGCTCCGCCTCCCGCAGCAGCGACTCGCTGTGCCGGTTGCCCTGCTTGGTCCTGGCCTGCGAGGTGTAGGTGCCCCGGTGCAGCTCCAGGTACGGCTCGCCCGCCCACACCGGCGCGTCCGGGTACTCGGCCTGTGCTTTCGCGAAGAAGGCGGACGGCTTCTCGACCACCACCCTCGCGGAGCCCTCCAGGTCCCGCAGCCGCTCGGCCCGCGCGAGCATCTCGCGCGTGGGGCCCCCGCCGCCGTCGCCCCACCCGAAGGGCACCAGCGAGCGCGAGGCCCGGCCCTTCTCCCGGTAGTTGCGGGCCGCGTGCGCGATCTGCGCGCCGCCGAGATCGCTGTTGTACGTGTCGACGGGAGGGAAGTGAGTGAAGACCCGCGTCCCGTCGATGCCCTCCCACCAGAAGGTGTGGTGCGGGAAGGTGTTGGACTGGCTCCACGAGATCTTCTGCGTCAGGAACCACTTCATGCCCGACAACCTGACGAGCTGCGGCATCGCCGCCGTGTAGCCGAAGGAGTCCGGCAGCCAGACCTCCTCGGTCTCCACGCCGAACTCGTCCAGGAAGAACTTCTTCCCGTACAGGAACTGACGGGCCATCGCCTCCCCGCCCACCATGTTGGTGTCCGACTCCACCCACATGCCGCCGACCGGAACGAACTGGCCGTCCTCGACCTTCTTCTTCACCTTCGCGAAGACATCGGGCCGCTGATCCTTGATCCAGGCGAGCTGCTGCGCCTGCGACATCGCGAAGACGAACTCCGGGTGGGTGTCCATCAGGGCCACCACGTTGGAGCAGGTACGGGCCACCTTCCGTACCGTCTCGCGCAGCGGCCACAGCCACGCCGAGTCGATGTGCGCGTGCCCGACCGCGCTGACGCGATGCGCGGACGCGTTCGCGGGCGAGGCGAGGACGCCGGTCAGCTCCGCGCGGGCGCGGGCGGCCGTACCGGCGACGTCGGCCAGGTCGACGGCGTCCAGCGCGCGTTCGACCGCGCGCAGGATCTCCCAGCGCCGCGCGTCGCCCTCCGCCAGCTCGGGCATCAGCGACCCCAACACCTCCAGGTCCTGCACCAGCTCCCAGACCTCGGTCTCGACGACCACCAGGTCCGTCCGCCCGACGCGGTACAGCGGTTCGGCGGACGAGGTCAGCCGGTCTCCCTCGTACGTCGGCGTCTGGCCGGCCAGCACCGGATTGGCGGCGGCCTCGACGTACAGCAGCACCTCCTCGCCGCCCCGGGCCGGGTCGGCGACCGGCACCCAGTCGTTGAACGGGTTCAGGCCTTTCACGGCCTGTCCGTCCGGGAGGTAGACCAGCCCCTCGCACTGGAAGCCCGGCATCCGCCGGTCGAAACCCAGGTCGACGACGGCCTCGACGGCGCGCCCCCGCCACTCGTCCGGCACCCGGCCCGCGACCCGGAACCACGTGGTGCCCCACGCCGGGCCCCACGGCTGCCCCGGGGCGGCCGGCCCGTACACGGCGGACAGGCCCTCGGCGACCGGCACGGGCTCGCCCGGGACCTCCCACATCCCGACGGTCAGCGGCAACGACCGGGAACGGACGGCGGGCTTGAGGCGCTCGGCGAGGACGCGGCGCAGGCGGTGTTCGACGATGCTTCGGTCGTCATGCATGAGGCGGCTCCGGTGGTGGAAGCGGCGGACGTCGTACGGGCCGGTCACCTCGGTGATACCCAGCGCGGCCGGCTGTCCGGCGTCCGTGCCCCCTGTTGCCCGTCCGGGCCGGGCAGAACCTCAGGCGGGCTGGAGAAGGTCCCAGCGGTTGCCGTACAGGTCCTCGAAGACCGCGACCGAGCCGTACGGCTCGTGGCGCGGCTCCTCCAGGAAGCGGACGCCCGCCGCCGTCATCCGGGCGTGGTCGCGCGCGAAGTCGTCGGTGTGCAGGAAGAAGCCGACCCGCCCGCCCGTCTGGCCGCCGACCCGCGCGAGCTGCTCGTCGTCCTTCGCGCGCGCCAGCAGCAGCCCCGTGCCGTCGGCGGAGCCGGGCGGGCGGACGACGACCCAGCGGGAGCCGTCGCCCCGGTCGGAGTCCTCGGCCAGGTCGAAGCCGAGCGCGCCGGTGTAGAAGGCGACGGCTTCGTCGTAGTCACGGACGACGAGGGTGACGAGAGTGATGTGCTGCATGGCCTCTTCCTACCGCACGCCGCCCGACCCGGGTCTCCCGAGGCCACAATGCCCTCATGGAACCGCACCGCCTCGTCGACCGCGCCCGCCGCCTCGTCGTCCCCGGCCGCCGCCGCGTGCTCGGCATCGCGGGGCCGCCCGGGGCGGGCAAGTCCACCCTCGCCGCGCAACTCGTCGACCGCCTCGACGGACTCGCCGTACTCGTCCCCATGGACGGCTTCCACCTCGCCGGAGCCGAGCTGGAGCGCCTCGGGCGTACGGAGCGCAAGGGCGCCCCCGACACCTTCGACGCGGCCGGCTACGCCGCCCTGCTGACCAGGCTGCGCACCCCGCAGCCGCCGGGCGCCGCCGTCTACGCGCCCGCCTTCGACCGGGCGATCGAGGAGCCCGTGGCCGGCAGCATCGCGGTGCCGGGCCCGGCGGACGTACCCCTCGTGGTCACCGAGGGCAACTACCTGCTGCTCGACGAGGGGCCCTGGGCGGGCGTACGGGACCTGCTCGACGAGGCCTGGTACCTGGAGCTCGACCAGGACGAGCGGGTACGCCGTCTCGTCGACCGGCACGAACGGTTCGGCAAGCCCCGCGCGGCCGCCGAGCGTTTCGTGCACCGGTCGGACGAGGCCAACGCCCGCCTGGTCGCGGCCGGACGGCACCGCGCCGACCTCGTCGTCGCACTCGCCCGATAACCGCCTCGAAACCGGCTCGCGAGGACACCGGGCCCCGGGCAGGATGAGGCCATGTCCTCCGCCTCTCGTCCTCCCGCCGCTCAGCCCTCCGGTCCTCAGCCGTCCGGCCCCCGGCCCCCCGCCCCGCAGCCCTCAGGGCCGGTCCCCGCGTCCGCGCCTCCCGCGTCCGCCCCCGCGCCCTTCACCGCCGAGGACTACCGCGCCCGGATGGACCGGGCGGCCCGGGCCGCCGCCGACGCCGGTCTGGACGGCGTACTCGTCGCACCGGGCCCCGACCTGGTCCACCTCACCGGCTACCAGCCCCCGGCGGCCACCGAACGCCTCACGCTGCTGGTGCTGTCCGCCGACCAGGAGCCCGTGCTCGTCGTGCCCACCCTGGAGGCGCCGGACGCCGAGCACGCCCCCGGCGCCCCGGCACTGACGCTGCGGGACTGGACGGACGGCAAGGACCCGTACGCCGTCGCCGCGCCGCTCCTCGACGTGGCCGGCCGCTTCGCGGTCAGCGACAACACCTGGGCGCTGCATCTGCTCGGCCTCCAGCAGACCCTGCCGAGCACCTCGTACGTGTCGCTGACATCGGCCCTGCCCATGCTCCGGGCGGTGAAGGACGCGGCCGAACTGGCGCGCCTGGAGGCGGCCGGCGCGGCGGCGGACGCCACGTACGAGGAGATTCTGAACGTCCGCTTCTCCGGGCGGCGGGAGAACGAGGTGGCGGCGGAACTCGCCCGTCTGCTCACCCGGTTCGGCCACGAGCAGGTCGACTTCACCGTCGTCGGCAGCGGCCCGAACGGCGCCAACCCGCACCACGAGGCGGGCGAGCGCGTCATCGAGCGGGGCGACATGGTCGTACTCGACTTCGGCGGCCTCAAGCACGGCTACGGCTCCGACACCTCCCGCACCGTCCACGTCGGCGACCCGACCGCCGAGGAACAGCGCGTCCACGACGTCGTACGGGAGGCGCAGCAGGCGGCGTTCGAGGCGGTGCGGCCCGGGATCGCCTGCCAGGAGGTGGACCGGGTGGCGCGCGCGGTGATCACCGAGGCCGGGTACGGCGAGTACTTCATCCACCGCACCGGGCACGGCATCGGCGTCACCACGCACGAGCCGCCGTACATGATCGAGGGCGAGCGGCAGCCGCTCGTACCCGGCATGTGCTTCTCCGTCGAGCCGGGGATCTACCTGCCGGGGCGCTTCGGCGTGCGCATCGAGGACATCGTGACCGTCACGGAGGACGGCGGCCGACGCCTCAACACGACGCCCCGCGAGCTGGCCGTCGTCGACTGACCGCCGCTCCCTCGCCGCTGCAGGCGCCCCGGGGGCCGCCGGTTGCGGCCGACGGCCCCCGGGCCGGGGTCGTTCAGCCCACCGGGCCGAGTACGACGCCGGACTCCGGCGGGAGGCGCAGCAGCCCGTCGGTGCCCGGCGCGTCGACCGGCTCCCAGGCCGCGAGGACCCGGCTGAGGCCGTTGCGGCCGAGGCCGATGGTGACGGGTCCCTTCGACAGGTTCACCGCGACCCGGATGTCGCCGCGTCGGTACGCCAGCCAGCGCGCGCCCTCGTCGTACGCGACCTTGACCGCCGCGAGGTCCGGATCGGCGAGGTCGGGCCGTTCGCGGCGCAGGGCGATCAGCTCGCGGTACCAGGCCAGCACGCGCGCGTGCGGCTCGTTCGCCGGCTCGGACCAGTCCAGGCAGGAACGCTCCCTCGTGCGTGGGTCCTGCGGGTCCGGGATGTCCTCCGCCGCCCATCCGTGCGCCGCGAACTCCCGCCGCCTGCCCTCGCGTACGGCCTGGGCCAGCTCCGGATCGGTGTGGTCGGTGAAGAACTGCCACGGGGTGCGGGCCGCCCACTCCTCGCCCATGAACAGCATGGGGACGTACGGGCCGGTGAGGACGAGTGTGGCGGCGCACGCGAGCAGGCCGGGGGAGAGGGTGGCGGAAAGCCGGTCCCCCAGGGCTCTGTTGCCGACCTGGTCGTGCGTCTGGGAGTAACCGAGGAAGCGGTGCGCGGCGGTTTTCGTGCGGTCCACGGAACGGCCGTGAACGCGTCCCCGGAACGTCGAGAACGTACCGTCGTGGAAGAACACCTGGGTGAGCGTCTTGGCGAGCGCGCCGAGCGGGGCGCGGGCGAAGTCGGCGTAGTACCCCTGGGACTCGCCGGTGAGGGCGGTGTGCAGGGCGTGGTGGAAATCGTCGTTCCACTGCGCGTGCAGACCCAGCCCCCACGACTCGCGCGGAGCGGTCGTGCGCGGGTCCCCCTGGTCGGACTCAGCGATCAGGAAGAGCGCCCTGCCCACCTCGCCGGAGAGCGTGTCGACGGCCGCCGACAGTTCCTCCAGGAACGTCAGCGCGCGGGTGTCGGCGAGGGCGTGGACCGCGTCGAGCCGCAGTCCGTCGACGCGGTAGTCGCGCAGCCAGGCGAGCGCGCTGCCGAGCAGGTACGCGCGTACCTCGTCGGAACCGGGGGCGTCGAGGTTGACGGCCGATCCCCAGGGCGTGTGGTGCGTGTCCGTGAAGTACGGGCCGAACATCGGCAGGTAGTTGCCGGAGGGGCCGAGGTGGTTGTGGACGACGTCGAGCACCACACCGAGACCGAGGGCGTGCGCCGCGTCGACGAAGCGCTTGAGCCCTTCCGGGCCGCCGTACGGTTCGTGCACGGCCCACAGCGACACACCCTCGTACCCCCAGCCGTGCGTTCCCGGGAACGGGCAGACGGGCATCACCTCGACATGGGTGACGCCCAGCTCCGCCAGATGGCCGAGCCGGGCGGCGGCGGCGTCGAAGGTGCCCTCGGGGGTGTACGTACCGATGTGCAGCTCGTAGAGGACCGCGCCCGCCAGCGGGACGCCGCCGGCCCAAGGCGTCCGCCACTGATGGACGTTGTGGTCCACGACGGCACTGGGACCGTCCGGGCCGTCCGGCTGGCGGCGCGAGCGCGGGTCGGGCAGGACGGGGCCGCCGTCCAGCGAGAAGCCGTACCGCGCCCCCTCGCCCGCCTCGGCGTCCGCCGTCCACCACCCGTCCCGCGCCGGATCGCGTTCCATGGCGTGCGTTGTGCCGTCCAGCCGGAGCTCTGCCTGACCGGCCTTCGGTGCCCACACCTCGAACAGCACTGGCGGCCCCTCTCGTCGACGATGCCGCCACCCATGGTGCGTCAGGCGGACATGATCCGCCGGTAATTCGTCAGCTCCACGTCATATTGACCGCGCGTTCGAAGTTGACGTACCCGGCGCGCGCGAAGGACTTGGCCATCGGGACGTTGGCGAGGTCCGTCGCCGCACGGATGCGGGGCACGTTCTGAGCGGCCAGGACGCGCGTGCCCTCGGCGAGGATGTCGTCGATGTGTCCCTGGCCGCGGTGGGCGGGCACCACGCCGATGTACGCGATGGTGTGGTGGTAGTTGTTGCGCGCGGGGATCACGAACCCGACCGGTCCGCCGCCGTCCGGCAGTGCCGCGACCCGCCACCACGCACGCGGTGAGGAGTATGCCGCGAACTCCTCCTCGAACTGGAGCTCGGCGGCCTCGCGCGGCGTGAGCCCGGTCGCCAGATCGGCCTGGCTGTGCGCGTCGAGTGTGCCCTCGAGGACGAGCGTCATCAGCGAGACGATCTCCTCCTCGTCGTTCGGCGGACGAAACGTCAGCCGGCCGGTCGGCGCGGCCACCGGCGTGCCGGGGCGCCATTCGAGCCGCAGGCGCTCGACGAGCAGCCGCGCGCCGGTCCGCTCCAGGGCCTCTGTGCGGGCCTCGACCACGTCGCGGACCACCGCGTCGTCGCGCCAGTCCGGCGGGATGAAACGGCCGTACTCGGGACGGGGCGCACCGGCCGGGAGGACAGCGGCCGACGCCGTCTCCAGGAGACGCAGCCCGATCTCGCCGCGCTCCGGCCGCGCCAGCGTGTCGTCCAGGTCGAAGAAGTCGAGCGCCTGCGGCGGTTCGCCGGCGCGTGACGTCCACCAGGAGAGGCGGGCCAGTACCCGGTCGCCGCGCAGCGCCACCCACATCCACTCGGGACGGCGGCGGCCGGTGGCGAGGTCGTCCGCCAGCTCGTGGTCGAGGACGTACGAGAGCCGGCAGAAGAGCGCGAGCTCCTCCGGTCCCGCGAGCGGCCGTAGGGTCAGGTCCGGGTGCTGCGGTATGGCGGTCAAGCCGTCCCCCTGCGACGTGTGTGTCCGCAGACAGTAACAACGGTGTCCCGAACGGGCCTGTGGTCGGTCTGCGCAGGTCAGGTCGTACGGGATGAACCGTTCTTCTGGACACCCGCGCCCGGTCGGCCCGACAATCGGCTCTGTGACGTCGTCCTTCGAGTTCCACACGTATCCCGCCCGGCTGTCCGACGCCGAGCGCGACCGTGTGCTCGGAGTGCTCAGGGAGGGCGCGGCCCAGGGGAAGCTGTCGCACGACACCTTCGTGCGCCGGATGGAACTCGCCCTCGTCGCCCGCCGGCCCGACGAACTGGCCGTCCTCACCTCCGACCTGGAGAGCGAGAGCCGCTGGGCGCGGGGGTTGTTCGGCGCGGTGCAGCGGGCTTCCGCGTTCTCCGTACGGCTGCGCAGGGCGTGGCAGTCGGAGCGGCTGCCGAAGCTGCTCTTCCCCGAGCCCGGCCCGTACCCCCTGCGGATCGGGCGCGATCCCGCGAACGGACTGCGGCTCAGCCACGAGACGGTCTCGCGGGTGCACGCCGAGCTGTCCGCGCAGGGCGGCGGGTGGATCCTGCGCGACCTCGGATCGACCAACGGCACGTCCGTGAACGGGCGGCGGGTCACGGGGTCCGTCCTGGTACGGGACGGGGACCAGGTGAGCTTCGGACGGATGAGCTTCCGGCTCTCCGCCCGCTGACCCTCGGACACCTCCGGAGTTCTCGCGCGCTGACGGGACTACCTCAGGAAGCCGCCCGTCTTTCCCGCGTCGGCCTGACGCCGCCCGCCGGGGCCGGGGTGGGGTTAACCGCAGGGGAGTCCGCCCGCTGGTACCAGTGACCTCCAGGGACCCGGACCGGGACGCTGATCAACAAGCGGAAAGCGTCCTCGGGAGGGAAACACGATGGCCGGCAGCAGTCAGCCGATCACGGTGAGAATCGCGCGTGGGTGTGCGGCACATCCATGGCGAGCCATAGTCGGGTGGCTGCTGTTCCTCGCCCTGTGCGTGGGCGCGGGCAGCACGGCGGGCATGAACAAGGGGCAGTTCTCCGACTTCTGGATCGGTGAGGCCGGCCGCGCCGAGTCCATCGCCGCCGACGGCGGGCTCACCCCGCCGCCCGTCGAGCGGGTGCTGATCACGGCGGAGCGCGGGAAGCTCGACGCCGCTGCCGCCCGGGACGCCGCCCGCGACGTACGGCAGCGGATGGAGGACCTGCCCGCCGTCGTCTCGACGGCCGGGCCGAAGGCCGCCGCGGACGGCTCCGCCGTGAAGACCTCCAGCGCACCGAGGCGATCAGCCTGCCGGTCACCTTCGTCATCCTGTTCTTCGTCTTCGGGGCCGTCCTCGCCGCCGGCATCCCGGTCCTGCTGGCGCTCTTCGCCTTCGCCGGAGCGGTGGGCCTCTACGGTCTCGCCTCCTGGATCACCCCCGACGCGGGCGGTGCGGCGCTGAGCGTCATCTTCATGCTGGGCATGGCGGTCGGCGTCGACTACTCGCTCTTCTACCTCAAGCGGGCCAGGGAGGAGCGCGAGCGCACGGGCGGCACGATCAGCCACGCCGCCGCCGTGGAACTCGCCGCGGCCACCTCGGGACGCGCCGTCGTCGACTCGGGGCTGGCGGTCGCCCTCGCGCTCGGCGGCCTGTACCTGATGGACGACGTGATCTTCTCGTCGATCGCCACCGGCGCCATCCTGGTCACCCTCGTCGCGGTGGCCGGCTCGCGGACCGTACTTCCCGCGCTGCTCGCCAAGCTGGGGGACCGCACAGACGGCCGCAGGGGGCGCCGCCGCGCCGCCCTGGGCCGTCCCGCCGGCGGCGCTGAGCACAGCCGCATGTGGTCCGCGCTGCTGCGGCCGGTCATGCGCAGGCCGCTGGTGACCCTGCTGGCCGGACTCACCGCGACGGCGGCTCTCGCCCTGCCCACGCTCGGCATGAAGCTCGGCACCGAGGGCAAGGACACGTTCCCCGACAGCGTGGCGGCGATGGCGGCGTACGACCGGCTGACGGCCGCCTATCCGGCCGAGGGGATCGCGCACCTCGTGCTCGTACGGTCGGACGCCGCCCACGCCGACGAGGCGCAGGCAGCCCTGCGCCGGCTCGCCGAGCGGACCAGGGGCGACGCGCTCTTCGCCCAGGACGCCGGCGGGGCGCGACCGCGCACCTCCGCGGACGGCCGCGCGGCGATCCTCGCCCTCCCCGTGCCGTACGGCGAGAACGACGAAGCGGCGGGCCGCTCCCTGGCGCTGCTGCGCGACGAGCTCGTTCCGGCGACCGTCGGCAAGGTCGCGGGCACGCAGACCGCCGTCAGCGGCGAGATCGCCTACGGCGCGGACTACGCCGCGCACCAGGAGCAGCGGCTCCCCTGGGTGATCCTCTTCGTCTCGCTGGCGACCCTGGCGATCATGTACACGGCGTTCCGCTCGATCGTCATGGCCGTGCTCAGCGTGCTGCTCAACCTCGCGGCGGTGCTGGTCTCCTGGGGCGTACTGACCCTCGTCTTCCAGGGCACCTGGGCCGAGGGGCTCCTCGGCTTCGAATCCACCGGGTTCGTCGGCTCCCGCACCCCGTTGCTGGTCTTCGCCATCCTGGTGGGGCTCTCCACCGACTACCAGATCTTCGTGGTCAGCCGGATCAGGGAGGCCGTGCGGCGCGGCGCGCCGACCCGGGAGGCCGTGGTGGACGGCATCACCGGCTCCGCGAGTGTGGTCACCAGCGCCGCGGTCATCATGGTGTCCGTCTTCGCCAGCTTCCTCTTCATCGACCGCATCGAGATGAAGCAGATCGCCGTGGGCCTCACGGTGGCGGTGCTGTTCGACGCGATCGTGCTGCGGGCGCTGATCCTGCCCTCGGCGATGGCGCTCCTCGGCGACCGCTGCTGGGGCCGCGACCGGACCGCCGCGCCCGCCCGGGCGACACCGCCCGGCGGCGAGCCGCCCCACCCGCTCACCGTCGCCCCGGCCCTCCCGCGACGAGGATGAGGATCACCGCCACGGCGCCGTCCTTCACCACGCCGCCCTGACCACCCGCCATGCCCCTGGCCACGAGGCCAGGGTCACGGCGCGGTCGCAGCCCCCTTCCGAGCCGTGAGACCTCCGACGGCGGGGGAGACCACGCGCGATCGCCGGCCCGCCGTCGTGCTCCTACGTCTCCTCAGGGCCGCGCGTGAGCAGCGACACCGGGCGGTCGCCGAAGAGGTCGGCAAGGGGTACCGAACCCGTGAAGGTGCGGGACGGGGAGAGGGTGTCCGTCCAGCGCCCCTCCGGCAGCGGCAGCCGTGTGTCGCGCCAGCCGCCCGCGTCCGCGAGGCGCAGCGACAGGCGCGTGACGGCGGTGACCGCACGGCCCGAGCGGCAGAAGGCCACGCAGTGGGCGGCGGCCGGGCCCACGGGGGTGAGCGGGGTGTACGTTCCCGACTCGCCGAAGACCTCGGGGTGGGCCCGCCGCAGGGCGAGCGCCGCCACCGTGACGGCGTACTTCTGCGCGCTGAGGTCGTCGTCGCCCGCGGCCGGTGACACGAAGGCGACCGGGCGCCGGTTGTCCGGGTCGACCAGTGCGCGGAACTCCCGCTCGGTGCCCTGGTAGAGGTCCGGCACGCCGGGCATCGTCAGGTGCAGCAGCGTCGCCCCGAGCACGTTGGCCCGTACGTACGGATCCAGATCCCGCGCGAACTTCGCCACCGTCTCGAACGGCGCTCCGGCCGGCCCCGCCGCCACGAAATCGGCCACGGCCCGCTCGTACACCTCGTCCTGCTCGGTCCAGCTGGTGCGCAGCCCCGCCTCCCGCACCGACTTCAGCAGCGCGGCCGTCAGCCGCTCCGCGTCCGGCTCCCCGAAGCCGAGGGCCGTCTGCCAGGCCGTCCACGCCAGGTGGGCGTCGGGGCCGGGCACCTGGGCCAGGCCCGCGAGGAGCCGGGCCCACCGTTCGGGGCACTCGGACAGCACCGCGATCCGGGCCCGCACGTCCGCGCTGCGCTTGGTGTCGTGCGTGGACAGTACGGTGCCGGTGGCCGGCCAGTCGCGCGCCAGCCGGGTGCAGAAGGCGTGGAACTCCGCCGGGCTCACCCCGGGGGCCCCCGGGTCGCCGCCCACCTCGTTGGCCGAGATCAACGGCGTGTAGCGGTAGAACGCCGTGTCCTCCACCGACTTGGCCCGCAGCGCCGACGCCGTCTGCGCGAACCTGGCACAGAACGCCGCCCGGTCCGGCCCGTCGCCCAGCCTCCCCAGCGCCAGGTCGCGCACGAGATCGACGACCGCCGCCTCCTCCCGCACCGCGAACCCGGCCTTCACCTGTCGCGCCGCCTCCACCGGAACGGCCGCCGCGGCGCTCTCGGGACACGGCCCGCCCGCCGTCACGTACGGGCGGTACACGGGAACGCGCACCAGCAGTTCCCGTACGGCTTCGCGCAACGCCCAGGGCGCGTAGTCGCGCAGCGCGGGATCGGCCGCGCAGATCCGCTCGGCCGTACGGACGAGATAGCGGGTCTCCGCCGCGAGCTCGTGCGTCAGCACCTTGTACGCCGACCGTCGTACCGTCGCTTCCCAGGAACCGCCGCGGTCCCCGGCGGGACCCGCGAAATCGCGGTAGTGGGCCATCAGTTCCCCGGCGCCGGACGGATCGGTGAACAGGCCGTCGATCCGGTACAGCGCGTCGTACCCCGTCGTTCCCGAGACCGGCCATTCGGCGGGCAGCCGTTCGGGGCCGGTCAGGATCTTCTCCACGACCGTCCAGCAGCCGCCGACGGCCTCCTGGAGGCGCCGCAGGTAGGCCTCCGGGTCGGCCAGACCGTCGGGGTGGTCGATCCGCAGTCCTTCCACGACCCCGTCCCGTACGAGCTCCAGGATCTTCGCGTGCGAGGCGGCGAAGACCTCCGGGTCCTCCACCCGCACCCCGATCAACTCCGAGATGGTGAAGAAGCGGCGGTAGTTCAGCTCGGTGCGCGCCAGCCGCCACCAGGCGAGCCGGTACCACTGGGCGTCCAGGAGCTCCGGCATCGGCAGGTGCGCCGTGCCCGCGCGCAGCGGGAACGCGTGGTCGTAGTAGCGAAGGGTCTCGCCGTCGACCGTCAGGTCGTCCAGCTCGTCACCGATCCGGTGCGCCAGCACGGGCAGCAGCACCTGGCCGCCGCCGCCCTCCCAGTCGATGTCGAACCACCGGGCGTACGGAGAATCGGGCCCCTCTCTCAGCACCTCCCACAGGGGCCGGTTCAGGCTCTCGGGCGCCGGCACGGCCATGTGGTTCGGGACGATGTCCAGGATCAGACCGAGGCCGTGCGCGCGGGCCGTGCGGGACAGCGCGCGCAGTCCCTCCTCGCCGCCGAATTCGGCCCGCACGCGCGCGTGGTCGACGACGTCGTACCCGTGCTGCGAGCCCGGCACGGCGTCGAGCACGGGTGACAGGTGCAGGTGCGAGACCCCGAGTGCGGCCAGATGGGGCACCGCCTCCTCGGCGGCCGAGAAGGGGAAGTCGGAATGGAGCTGCAGACGATAGGTGGCGGTGGGCGTCATGCGAACGTACGTACCCGCATTGGGGGCTTCTGTGTCATCGGCCCATGCGTCCGTGTGATGACCCGCTATTACGTTCACCTGATGCCCGGGACCTTTCACACCTATCGCAGAGTCGTCGCCCTCACCGGGCCGGTGCTACCTGTCGTGTCGTTCCTCGGCAGGCTGCCGACCGCGATGTGCCAGCTCGGCAGTCTCCTGCTGGTCGCCGAGACCAGCGGCAGCCTCGCCACGGCGGGGCTGGTCGGCGGCGCCCTCGCGGCGGGCCAGACGGCCGGCGGGCCGCTGCTCGGCCGTGCGGCGGACCGTCACGGGCAGCGCACCGTCGTCCTGGTCGCCGCGCTCGTCAACGCGGTCGCCGTCGCCGCTCTCGTGTTCGCGTCCCTCGACCACGTCGGTACGCTCCCGCTCGCGCTCGTCGGCGCGCTCGCCGGAGCGAGCGTTCCCCAGGTCGGTCCCATGGCGCGTACGAGATCGGTCGAGATCGCTCGTGGGAACGGCGCCGACGAACGGCTCGTCGGCGCCGTCCTGTCGTTCGAGGGAACGCTCGACGAGGTGTCGTTCGTCCTCGGCCCCGCCCTCGTCGGCCTCGCCGTGGCCGTCGCGCACCCCGCCGCCGCCCTGCTCGCGGCGGCGGGTCTGCTGGCCGTCTGCGGTACCTGGTTCGCCCTGCATCCGACGGCGTCCCGGATACGCCCGGCGTCCCGCGCGGCGTCATCCGTGAGGACGAGCCTGCCCGGCGCGGTGTACGCGCTGCGTGCGGCGATGGTGCTCCAGGGAGCCATGTTCGGCGCCTCCCAGGCGGGTATCACGGCGCTCACCGAGCGGCTCGGCCGCCCCGAGCAGGCCGGGCTCGTGTACGCGGCCATGGGCGTCATGAGCGCGGCCGCCGGTCTCGCGACGGCCGCCGTACCCCAGAAGGTCACCCTGACGGCCCGCTGGCGCCTCGCGACAGCCGCTCTGGTCGTGCTCTCCGTGCCGCTGCTCTTCGTGGCGTCCCTGGGGGCGCTGTACGCCGTCGTGATCGTCCTCGGGGTGGCGTACGCGCCCCACCTGATCACCATTTTCGGCCTGACGACACGGATCGTTCCCGAGAACAGACTCGCCGAGTCGATGGCCTTCCTCACGAGCGGCGTCGTCGGCGGCCAGGCGCTCGCCCTGGCCGTCTCCGGGCGTCTCGCGGAGGGCGGCGGCGCGCCCGCCGCCTTCGCCGTCGCGGTGGCGGCGGCCACGCTGTGCGCCGTACTCGCGTGGACCGCCCGCCCCGCTCCCGCGGCGGCCCCTAGGCCGGCCGCTGCAACACCACCAGACTGCGCCCGATCAGCGTGACGTGCTCGCCCGCTCCCACCTTGGGACCGCTCCCGGGCGGCACGCCTTCGGGCTCCGCCGTGTCGACCACGACCTGCCACTGCTTCCCGTGGTTGACCGGAATGGTGAAATCGAGCTCCTGTGCGCTCGCGTTGAACATCAGGAGGAAGGAGTCGTCGGAGATCCGCTCGCCGCGCGGCCCCGGCTCGGAGATCGCGTGCCCGTTGAGGAAGACCGTCAGCGCCTTCGCGTGCGCCGCCTGCCAGTCCCGCTGGGCCATCTCCTTGCCGTCCGGCGTGAACCACGCGATGTCCGACAGGTCGTCGTGCGTGCCCTCCACCGGACGTCCGTGGAAGAAGCGCCTGCGCCGGAAGACCGGATGGTCCCGCCGCAGCCACACCATCGCGCGGGTGAACGCGTGGAGCGACCCCTCCTCCTCGTCCTTGTCCGGCCAGTGCACCCACGACAGCTCGTTGTCCTGGCAGTACGCGTTGTTGTTGCCGCCCTGGGTCCGTGCGAACTCGTCCCCGTGCGACAGCATCGGCACGCCCTGCGACAGCATCAGCGTCGCGATGAAGTTGCGCATCTGGCGGGCGCGCAGCTCCTGGATCGCGGGATCGTCCGTATCGCCTTCCGCCCCGCAGTTCCAGGACCGGTTGTGGCTCTCGCCGTCCCGGTTGCCCTCGCCGTTGGCCTCGTTGTGCTTGTCGTTGTACGAGACCAGGTCGGCCAGGGTGAAGCCGTCGTGGCAGGTGGTGAAGTTGATGGACGCGAGCGGCCTGCGCCCGTCGTCCTGGTAGAGGTCGGACGACCCCGTCAGCCGTCCGGCGAACTCGGCGATCGTCCGCGGCTCGCCCCGCCACAGGTCCCGGACGGTGTCCCGGTACTTGCCGTTCCACTCGGTCCACAGCGGCGGGAAGTTCCCCACCTGGTAGCCGCCCTCACCCACGTCCCACGGCTCGGCGATCAGCTTCACCTGGCTGACCACCGGGTCCTGCTGTACCAGGTCGAAGAAGGACGACAGCCGGTCCACCTCGTGGAACTGCCTGGCCAGCGTCGCCGCCAGATCGAAGCGGAAGCCGTCGACGTGCATCTCGGTCACCCAGTACCGCAGCGAGTCCATGATCAGCTGGAGGACGTGCGGCGACCGCATGAGCAGGGAGTTCCCGGTCCCCGTGGTGTCCATGTAGTACCGGGGATCGTCGGCGAGACGGTAGTACGAGGCGTTGTCCAGGCCCCGGAAGGAGAGCGTGGGGCCCAGGTGGTTGCCCTCCGCCGTGTGGTTGTAGACGACGTCGAGGATCACCTCGATGCCCGCCCGGTGCAGCGCCCGTACGGCCGACTTGAACTCCAGCACCTGCTGGCCCCGGTCGCCCCAGGAGGCGTACGCGTTGTGCGGGGCGAAGAAGCCGATGGTGTTGTAGCCCCAGTAGTTGCTCAGGTTGGCGTCGGCCAGCCGGTGGTCGTTGACGAACTGGTGCACCGGCATCAACTCGAGAGCCGTCACTCCCAGTTCCGTCAGGTGCGAGATGATCGCCGGATGCGCGAGCGCCGCGTACGTCCCCCGGAGCTCGTCGGGGAGGTCCGGGTGCATCATCGTGAGGCCCTTCACATGGGCCTCGTAGAGGATCGTGCGGTGGTAGTCCGTGCGCGGCGGACGGTCGTCACCCCAGTCGAAGTACGGGTTCACCACCACCGACGCCATGGTGTGCGGCGCCGAGTCCAGGTCGTTGCGCGAGTCCGGCTTCCCGAAGTGGTAGCCGTACACCGCCTCGCCCCAGTCGATCTTGCCGCTGATGGCCCGCGCGTACGGGTCGAGCAGCAGCTTCGCGGAGTTGCACCGCTTGCCCTCCTGCGGGGCGTACGGGCCGTGGACCCGGTAGCCGTAGCGCTGGCCCGGCATGATGCCGGGCAGGAAGGCGTGACGTACGAACGCGTCGGACTCGCGCAGTTCCACCGCCGTCTCCGAACCGTCGTCGTGCAGCAAGCACAACTCGATCCGGTCGGCGGCCTCCGAATAGACAGCGAAATTGGTTCCGGCGCCGTCGTACGTGGCGCCGAGTGGGTAAGCCTCTCCCGGCCAGACCTGCATGCGATCGACTCTTCCACTTCTGATCCGGGTGCTGCGGGGCACTTCGCACAGATCTTCCCCGAAAGTGGGGCAACCTCCTAGGACTTCGGACCGTCCTACCGGGTGACCACGCATACCCGGTATGCCAGTTGCCGTCGCGCGTGACGCGCGGGGCGACGGGGGGCTCCGGGAGGAGTAGGGGGCATCGTGCACAGGACAGTGCGCCGGCATCTGGGGAAGATGCTGGCGGGGACCGCGATAGCGGTGACCGGGACGGCGGTGATGATCGGGGTGACGCTGCCGGGTCCGGCCGGCGCCGCCGACGACACGCGCGGCGGGCGGACCGGGACCGCGGCCGTCACCGGGACGGCCCAGGGCGAGCGCGGCGACCAGGGGGACCGGGCCGGTGGGAGCGCGGCGGCGGGGCAGGCGCCCGAGCCGGGCGTGGTCGAGGCCGCCCCGGCCGAGGGCGAGCAGGGCATCGGCCGGGACCCCCTGACCGACGCCGAGCTGGAGCGGGTCGCGAAGCTGGCGCTGACGCCGTCGCAGTTCGCCGTCGGCCGGGACGTCGACGGGGACCGGGGCCCCCAGCACCTGGCCACCAACCTCGGCGAGATCCAGCCGTCCGAGGTGGACGACGCGGCGCCGCCGCGCCGCGCGGAGGTCTCGTACTACGACTACAGGCGCGACGAGCTGGTGACGAAGACCGTCAACCTCGCCACCGGCAAGGTGGAGCGGACCGGCGTGCTCAAGGGCGTACAGCCGTCGCCGACCCGCGCGGAGAACCGCGAGGCTGCGGAGCTGATCCTGGCGAGCCCGCTCGGCGCGGGCCTCAAGCAGGACTACCAGGACGCCATGGGCAAGCCGCTGACCTCCGTGGACCAGCTGTGGGTGAACGGCGGGATCTACCGGGCGGACCGGGAGGAGAACGTGCCGGCGGCGCTCGCGGAGTGCGGCACGCACCGCTGTGTCCGCGTCACGTCCAAGGTCAGGAACGGGCCGTGGATCGACACGCGCGATCTCGTGGTCGACCTGAGTGCGAGGACGGTCGGCCGAATCGGCTGACCCTCCCGGCCCTCCTGACCCTCTCGACCGACTCATCCTCTTCAGTCCCTTCCCGCACTTCCGTACGAGGGAGTTCATCCTCATGCACGTCAACAGAGCTTCTGGTGCCCGCAAGCGGGCCGCGGCAACCCTCGCCGCCGCCGCCCTGCTCGGCAGCCTGGCCGCCGCGGGCGGCTCCGCGGCCTCCGCGACGCCCAGGGCGGCGGCCGGGAACGCCCCCGAGGCCGCGCCGGCTCCGGCCGACTGCAGCGCGGCGTACCGCATCGAGCAGAAGCTCGACGGCGGCACCACCTGGCGCATGTGCTGGAACTACGACAGCGACGCCGGCCTGGTCCTGGAAAAGGTGACGTACCAGCCCAAGGGCGAACCCAAACCGATCCGCGTCCTGACGAGCGGCAAGCTGGCGCAGGTCCACGTGCCGTACGACAACGGCAAGGAGGAGTACGACGACCTCACGAGCTACGGCTTCGGGACGGGCCTGCAGGACCTGAAGCCCGCCGAGTGCCCCGGCGGCACGATCCGCACCGTCAGGGTCCCCGACATGGGCGACGTCAAGGGCATCTGCACGACCACGCGTGCGCGCGGGCACGCGTACCGCCTCGCCAGCGACGAGAGCACCAAGGTCTGGCAGGCCCAGGGCAAGGACCTGCTGGTCTACACCGTGAACAAGGTCTCCTGGTACGAGTACATCACCGAGTGGCGCTTCTCCTCCGACGGCACCGTCTCCGCCAACGTCGGCGCCACCGGCAGTCTGGCGCCGGACGACTACGACGCCACCGACGGCCGGGGCTGGCCCATCGGCAAGGGAGCGCGCGACTACGCCACCAGCCACAGCCACAACGTCTTCTGGCGGCTGAACTTCGGCCTCGACGGCAGCTCGAAGAACCGCGTCGAGCAGTACGACTCGAAGGTCACCCCGCCGCAGGGCAACGCCAAGCCCACCACCAGGACCATCCGCACCCCCATCACCAAGGAACTCGCCGGCAACGCCAAGAGCATGCGGTGGTGGCGGATCGTCAGCGCGACCGGCAAGAACAAGGACGGCCACCCGCGCTCGTACGAGATCGTGCCCGGCAGCTCCAACAAGCACCCGGGCCGCAGCTTCACCCGTCACGACGTGTACTTCACGAACTACCGCAAGTGCGAACAGTTCGCCAGCAACAACATCCGCGACTGCGGCAGCGCGAACGCGCCCGACAGCGTGGACAAGTGGGTCAACGGCGAGGCCCTGAAGAACCCGATCACCTGGGTCAACATCGGCTTCCACCACATCGCCCGGGACGAGGACCAGCAGCCGATGCCGGTCCACTGGCAGGGATTCCAGCTCGCACCGAGGGACGTAACCGCTATGAATCCGCTCACTCCGGCCGATCTCGCTGGACAGAACGGGCATTACGAATAAGGGAGTTGGGAAAGGAGCCTGCCGATCCGGCTGCACCGCCTCCCGCTCCCGGAGTACCCTTCCTTGATCGTTGGAGACGGGGCTTCCAGGAGCTGAAGGCGGTGCGTGGGTGAGCTCGGGAGGGCTGGAACTGCCCCCCGGTGACGCAGGTCACGAGGGGGGTTCCGCAGGCGTCCCGCCGGGAGCGGTCTCGCTTGCGCGGCCGATGGAGATCGGGGCGGAACTGGACTGGGGCGCGGACGCCTGGAGCGAGGTGCGGACGCGCGCGCAGCGGGCCGGCCGGGCCTACATCTGGCTGAACCTCGTGGAGCAGCGCCTGCGCGCCGTCGTCGCCGCCGTCCTGCGGCCCATCTACGAACCGGTGCACGGTGAGGACGACTGGGTGGTGGCGGCCGCCGGGCCTGCGGGCCAGGAGTGGGTGCAGCGCGCGGTCGCGGTGCGGGAGGTCTCGCGCCGGAAGGGCTACCTGCTCGACCCGGCCGACGACAACGTCATCAGCTTCCTCACCCTGCCCCAGCTGCGCGAGCTCATGGTCCAGCACTGGCCGTGCTTCGAGCCGTACTTCGACGACCGCCGCGACGTCGAACTGGCCCTGGACGAGCTGGAGGTCACCCGTAACGTCGTCTCACGCAACCGGGCGCTGTCCGAGGCCGTGCTCGCCCAGGCGGAACGGGCGTCCGCGCGGCTCCTGGAGATCCTGGGCAGCGGGACCGGCGCGCACTCCTCCGGCCGGCTCAGGGTGGACGCCGTCGAGGAGCTGGTGGGGGACCGGTACGCCGATGTGGTCAGCGTTCACCCGGACCGGGTGCGCCTCCAGCGCCAGCTGCCCGCCGAGGACCTGTTCGGCGGTGCGCGGCGGCTCGACGCGATCGGCATAGGGCTGAACCTCCTCGTCCAGAACTTCTCGGGCAGGCGGCTGGTGCGGCTGGCCGAGTCAGGCTGCCGCACACGCCTGCTGTTCCTCAATCCGGCGAGCAGCGCGGTCAAGCGGCGTGAGCGCGAACTCGGCCTGAAGAAGGGCGAACTGAGCCGCTCGGTGGAGATGAACATCCTCCACATGCGGCGGGTGCGCTCGAAGCTCCGGGACCCGGGGGCGTTCGAGATCCACGTGTTCGACGAGACGCCGCGCTTCACGGCGTACCTCGTGGACGGGGACGGCGCCGACGGGCTCGCCGTCGTCCAGACGTATCTGCGCAAGGCGCGCGGCATGGAGGCGCCGGTCCTGGTGCTGCGGGGCGCCGGGCGCGGGGTGGTCAGGCACGTACAGGACGGCCGGGACAACCATGAGTCGGAAGGCGGCCTTTTCGAGACGTACCGGGAGGAATTCGAAGCCGTGTGGGCGGACTCCCGGCCGGTGTCCTGAACGGAGCGCGGCGGTCCGCGACCGGGCCGCGAAGGCGTTGTCAGTGGTGCGTGCGAGGGTGGTTCTCCACCGGGGATCTTCCGGGGGGAGCATCACGAAGGAGGTCCCACGATGGGATGGCACGGGGAACCGCTGGTCGGCTTCGACCTGGAGACGACCGGCACGGAGCCGCTGGAGTCCCGCATCGTCACGGCCGCGATCGTCGGCGTGAACGACGGCAGGGTCTCCCGGCGGCGCGAGTGGCTCGCCGACCCGGGCATCCGCATTCCGGCGCAGGCGTCGGCGATCCACGGGATCAGCAGCGAGCGGGCCGGCGCGGAGGGCAGGCCGGCCCGTGAGGTGGCCGACCAGATCGCCGAGACGCTGACGGGGTACTGGGCCCAGGGGGTGCCCGTCGTCGCCTACAACGCGGCGTTCGATCTGACCCTGCTGGCCGCCGAGTTGCGCCGCCACGGGCTGCCGTCGCTCGGTGAGCGGCGTGGCGGCGCCGGCATCGGCCCGGTCATCGACCCGTACACGATCGACCGCGCCGTCGACCGCTACCGCAGGGGCAAGCGCACCCTGGAAGCGGTCTGCGTCGAGTACGGCGTGGTGCTGGACGGAGCCCACGAAGCCTCGGCGGACGCCCTGGCGGCCGTCGGCGTGGCCCGGGCGATAGCCGAGCGTCATCCGTCGATCGCCGCGCTGGCCCCCGCCGAACTGCACGAGCGTCAGATCGAGTGGTACGCCGACTGGGCCGCCGGCTTCCAGGAGTTCCTCCGCAAGAAGGGCACCCCGGACGCGGTCATCGATCCCCGGTGGCCACTGCGTGAACTGACCTCCGTCGCCCTGTGACGCCCGGACTCTGACGCCCGGACTCTGACGCCGGGACTCCGAGCCCGGGACTTCGAGGCGCGGACTCCGACGCTCAGAACGGATACCAGCGGACCTCCGGGTCGCCGTCGCGCAGGGACGCCACCCGCCTGCGGAACTCGGCCGCGGCGGCCGGGTTGGAAGGGGCGTGCTGCGCCACCCAGGCGCAGCTGGCCGTCTCGCGCGCGCCGCGCAGCACCGCGCAGCCGGACCATTCGCGTACGTCCCAGCCGTACGCCGTCGTGAACGCGTCGTACGCGTCGGGATCCAGGCCGTACCGGTCGCGCGACAGGGCCATGACCACCAGGTCGTGCTCGCGGAAGTCGGCGGCGAAGGTCTCCAGGTCCACCAGGACCGGCCCGTCGGGACCGACGTGGACGTTGCGGGGGAGCGCGTCGCCGTGGATCGGGCCCTGCGGCAGACGCGGGGTGAGCGCGGCCGACGCCGCAGCGAAGCCGTCACGCCGCTCGCGCAGGTACGCCGCGTCGGCCGGGTCGATCGCGTCTCCCGCGAGCCGCAGCCACCGTTCGACGCCGCCCAGCAGTTCCCGCCGGGTGAGGGGGAAGGAAGGGGCGGGCAGGGCATGGACCAGGCGCAGCAGCTCCGCCAGGTCCCGGGCGCCGGCAGGCCGTACGGACGCGGGCAGCCGGTGCCACAGTGTCACCGGATGGCCGTCCACCACGCGGGGCTCCGGCTCGGCGGCCCGTACGGCGGGGACGCCCGAGGAGGCGAGCCAGGCCGCCACGGCCAGTTCGCGTTCGGCGCGGGCCGTCAGCTCCGGGTCGCGGCGCCCGACCTTGACGACCAGGGCGCCGGCCGCGAACACCGCGTTCTCACCCAGCGCCAGCAGCTTCGCGTCGTCGGCGGTGGCGGGAAGCCCGGCGGCGGCCAGGACCTCGCGTGCTCGTGTCTCGTCCATGACCACGGATTCTCGCATTCCCGCAGGTGGGGTTGACGAACCGACGACCCGTCAGCACCATGACGGGGGCCGCCGGGGCGGCCGTGGTCCCGAACGGCCGAGCCGCCCGAAGGAGTCGATTCCGTGACATCCACGACTGCGAAGGCGCGGTCCGGCAGAGGTACCCGCAGGGGCGCCGACCACGGCGCCTGGTTCCTGGTGCTGCCCGCGCTCCTCCCCATCCTGGTCCTCAGCGTCGGCCCGCTGCTCTACGGCATCGCCCTCGCCTTCACCGACTCCCAGTCGGGCCGCACCACCCCCACCCAGTGGACCGGGCTGCTGAACTTCCGGGACCTGCTGCACGACACGCTGTTCTGGGACTCGTTCCGGATCGGCCTGCTGTGGGCGGTCGGCGTGACCGTGCCGCAGTTCCTGCTGGCCCTCGGCCTGGCCCTCCTGCTCAACCAGAGCCTCCGCTTCCGCTGGCTGGCCCGGGCGCTCGCGATCATCCCGTGGGCCATGCCCGAAGTGGTCGTCGGCATCATGTGGCGCCTGGTCTACAACCCCGACGCCGGCATCCTGAACGAGACCGTCCGGGACCTCGGCCTGGGCGACGGGCGCGACTGGCTGACCGGCCTCGCCACCGCCCTGCCCGCCGTGATCCTCGTCGGCATCTGGGCGGGCATGCCGCAGACGACGGTCGCCCTGCTCGCCGGCCTCCAGAACACCCCGCCCGAGCTGCACGAGGCGGCCGCCCTCGACGGCGCGGGGGCGTGGCGCCGCTTCCGTACCGTCACCTGGCCCGCCATCAAACCCGTCGCCCTCGCGATCACCGCGCTCAACTTCATCTGGAACTTCAACTCCTTCGCGCTGGTCTACGTCCTGACCAACGGCGGCCCCGGCGGCCGCACCCGCCTCCCCATGCTCTTCGCGTACGAGCAGGCCTTCCGGTACGGCCAGTTCGGCTACGCCGCCGCCATGGGCTGCGTCATGGTCGCGGTGATCTCGGTGCTGCTCGCCTTCTACCTCGTGGGCCGCCTGAAGGGAGGCGACGACCAGTGACGATCCGCACCAGCAGGTCCGCGCGCGTCGGCCAGTACCTCGCGCTCCTCGCCTACCTGGCCTTTCTCGCCTTCCCCTTCCTCTGGCTCGTCTCGACGGCCTTCAAGCCGCCGCGCGAGCTCGGCTCCCTGCATCCCACCTGGATCCCGCACAGCCCGACCCTCGACAACTTCCGCCAGGCCTTCGACGAGCAGCCCTTGCTGGAAGCGGCGCTCAACAGCCTCGTCGCCGCGCTGTCGGCGGCCCTGATCGCCGTCGCGCTGGCGACCCCGATGGCGTACGTCATGGCCCGGCACCGCACCAGGCTGTCCGCCGCCGCCACCGGCTGGGTCGTGGTCAGCCAGGCGTTCCCCTTCGTCCTCGTGATCATCCCGCTGTTCCTGATCCTCAGGAACCTCCACCTCATCAACTCCCTGGTGGGCCTGGTCATGGTGTACGTCGTGTGGTCGCTGCCCTTCGCGCTGTGGATGCTGGTCGGTTACGTGAGGGCCGTACCGCGCGAGCTGGAGGAGGCCGCCGCAGTCGACGGCGCGAGCAGGCTCCGGACGCTCGTCTCCGTCATCGCCCCGCTGCTGGCCCCCGGCATCGTCGCCACCGCGCTGTTCGCGTTCATCACCGCATGGAACGAGTTCTTCTTCGCGCTCGTCCTGCTCAAGACCCCTTCGATGCAGACGTTGCCGGTCGTCCTCACCCACTTCCTCGGCGCCGAGGGCGTGGCCGACCTCGGCCCGCTCGCCGCCGCAGCCTTCCTCGCCACGCTGCCCTCCCTCGTCGTCTTCGCCCTCATCCAGAAGCGCATCACGGGCGGGATGACGGCCGGGGCGGTGAAGGCGTGATGCGACGTGTCACCGGACGCGTGAGAACGCCGCGGCGCACGCGCCTCGGCGCCGCGGCCGCCGCCCTCGCGCTGCTCCTCACCGGCTGCTCGGACGACGGCCGTGAGAAGGACGCCGACGGCGGGATCACCCTGCGCTTCCAGTCCCTGGCCTGGCAGAAGGAGTCCGTCGACGCCAACAGGGAACTCGTCGACGAGTGGAACGCCGCGCACCCCGGCGTCCGCGTCGAGTACGTCCAGGGCAGCTGGGACAGCGTCCACGACCAGTTGCTGACGTCCTTCGAGGGCGGTGAGGCGCCGGACATCATCCACGACGCCTCGGACGACCTCGCCGACTTCGCGTACGGCGGCTACCTCGCCGATCTGCGCGAGCTGCTGCCCGCCCGGCTCAAGAACGACATCCCGCGGCGCAGCTGGCAGACGGCGACCTTCGGCAAGGGGGTGTACGGCGTGCCGTTCCTCCAGGAGCCAAGGGTCCTGATCGCGAACGAGAAGATCCTCAAGGCGTCCGGAGTGCGCGTCCCGACCGTCGAGAACCCCTGGTCCTGGGCCGAGTTCCGCCAGGTCGCCAAGGAGCTGAGCGGTGGCGACGGCACGACGTACGGTGTCGCCTGGCCCCTCAAGGACCCGGTCTCGGCCACCTTGAACCTGGGGCTCTCGGCGGGCGGGCAGCTCTTCCACCGGGGCGCCGACGGCAAGGTGAAGGTGCGCTTCACCGAGGGGGACGCCGTCGTCCCCGGCACGATCCACGACCAGGTCGGCGCCGACCGGAGCGCGTCGGCCGCCACCCTCGGCATGGGCGGCTCCGACACCCTGCCCGGCTTCTTCGGCGGCAAGTACGCCATGGTGCCGCTCGGCTTCTCCTACCGGCAGCAGATCGTCCAGCAGGCGCCCGAGGGCTTCGCGTGGAAGGTGCTGCCGGCCCCGGCGGGCGCCGACGGCCTCACGCAGGGGGTGAGCCCGCAGACGCTCTCGATCGCCCAGGACAGCCCGTACAAGAAGGAGGCAATGGAGTTCGTCGACTTCTTTCTGCGGCCCCCCAACATGGCGCGCCTCGCCAAGGGCGACTGGATGCTGCCGACCGGCGCCGCCGCCCTGAAGGACCCCGCCCTGCGCGCGGAGAAGGACGGCTGGGCGACCGGCACCGCGCTCGCCGAGCACCTGGCCCCGGCGCCCGCGCAGTCCGTGCGCGGCTACCCCGAGTGGAAGGACAAGGTGGCGACCCCCGCCTACCAGGAGTACTACAGCGGTGCGATCGACGCGAAGGAGCTGGAGAAACGCCTGGTGAAGGACGGGAACCTGGTCCTCGCCCGCTACCAGCGCTGAAGGGCGCCGGCACGACCGGTTGCACGAGACGTATCGTCTCGTTATGTTGGCGGCATGACCTCACGCAAGCGTGCCCACATCGCCATGTTCTCCATCGCCGCCCCCGGGCACGTGAACCCGAGCATCGCAGTGATCCGGGAGCTCGTCGACCGGGGCCACCGCGTCTCGTACGCGATCCCGCCGTCCTTCGCCGACCGGGTCGCCGTCACGGGAGCCGACCCGGTCCGCTACACCTCGACCCTCCCCACCGAGGACAATCCGGAGGCCTGGGGGACGCAGTTGATCGACAACATCGAGCCGTTCCTGAACGACGCGATCCAGGCGCTGCCCCAACTGGCCGCGGCGTTCGACGGGGACGAGCCGGACCTCGTCCTCCACGACATCACCTCCTATCCGGCCCGCGTCCTCGCCCACCGCTGGGGCGTGCCCGCCGTCTCGCTCTCCCCGAACCTGGTCGCCTGGGAGGGGTACGAGGAGGAGGTCGCGGCGCCGATGTTCGCCGAGCTGAAGCAGTCCGAGCGGGGCCGGGCGTACTACGCGCGCTTCCGCGCCTGGCTGGAGGAGAACGGCCTGGAAGGGCTGGACCCCGACGACTTCGCGGGCCGCCCGCCCCGCAGCATCGTCCTGATCCCCAAGGTCCTCCAGCCCCACGCCGACCGGGTCGACGAGTCGGTCCACTCCTTCGTCGGCGCCTGCCAGGGCGACCGGGCGGACCGGGGCGGCTGGCAGCGCCCGGCCGGCGCGGACAAGGTCCTGCTGGTGTCGCTCGGTTCGACGTTCACCAAGGTGCCGGAGTTCTACCGGGAGTGCGTCAGGGCCTTCGGTGACCTGCCGGGCTGGCACGTCGTCCTCCAGATCGGCAAGTTCGTCGACGCGTCGGAACTCGGCGAGGTGCCCGCCAACGTCGAGGTGCGCGACTGGGTGCCCCAACTGGCCGTCCTCCAGCAGGCCGACGCCTTCATCACCCACGCGGGAGCCGGCGGCAGCCAGGAGGGCCTCGCCACCGGTACGCCGATGGTGGCCGTCCCGCAGGCCGTCGACCAGTTCGGCAACGCCGACATGCTCGTCTCGCTCGGCGTCGCCCGCAGGATCGACACCGAGGACGCGACCGCCGAGGCCCTGCGCGCCGCCGTCCTCGGCCTCCTCGACGACCCGGAGGTGGCCCGCAGGGCCGCGGAGATCCGCGAGGGCATGGCGTCCGAGGGAGGCACCGCCCGCGCCGCCGACCTCATCGAAGCGGAACTGCCCGTCGCCTGACCGGGGTAGCGTCTCCTTGATCACGTGAGTCGGGCACGGGGGTACGAAAGTGAAGCTCAAGCGGTTCGCGCTGGTCTGCGGGGGCGCCCTCACGGCGACCGCCGTGGCGGCCGGCGTATGGACGACATGGTTCCGGCCGCCGTACGCCCTGGCCGGCACGCCGTCGGCCGACGTCACGGTGAAGGCGGAGAAGTCCCGGTACCCCGACGTCGCGGCGACGGCCGAGGACGTCGACGGCCTGCTGAGGGTGTACGTGCAGCGGCTCGAGGCCGGGGACGCCGAAGGGCTGGCGCGGCTCGCGGGACCGGACTACGACCGGCCGGACGCCGACGCGCGCACGCTCGTCCGGAAGTACGGGGCGGGGGCGCGGGGGCACGTGGAAGCCACCGTCGCCGAAGGACTGGTGGACTACTTCAGTCAAGTGCACCTGGCGTACGAGAAGACGGGGCAGCGACAGGAGCTGCTGCTCGTCAAGGACGACGGTCACTGGTGGGTCGCGCTCGGCGACGGCGACCCGGCCGCGGGGAGGTGAGAAGGCGGCCCGCAGTACGGTGACCGAGCCGGCCATCGCCACCGCGACGACCATCGGCGAGGCCAGGCCCATCGCCTCGAACTCGGCGAGCCCGGTGAAGAGCATCCCCGCCATCGCCACGCACACCGTCACGCCGGAGACGATGACGGCCCGCCCGCTGGTCGCCGCCGCGATCCGCAGAGCGGTCTGCGGATCGTGCCCGGCCTCCCGCTCCTCGCGCTCGCGCCGCAGGTAGAACAGGCAGTAGTCGACGCCGACCGCGAGTCCGACCAGCAGCATCACCGAGTTCGCCGTCTCGTTCATCGGCTGGACGTGGCTCACCACGCCCATCAGGCCCATCGCCGCCAGGATGGCGGTGATGGCGAGTGCGACCGGCAGCAGCGCGGCGACGAGCGCGCCGAACGCGATCAGCAAAATGCCCAGCGCGACCGGGACGGCGGGGAGTTCGGCCTTCCCCCGGCGGCGGTGTCCCTCGGCGCGCTCCTTGCCTTCCCCATGACCGGCCAGCCCCGTCGTACTCCAGGGGTCGCGGCACCGCGCCGCCACCTCCACTGACGAAGCCAGGGGCGCGGGCGTCAGGTTCCCTCCTGCTGCTTGCCGAGCCGTGGACCGCGCGTCTCCACCCTGGGGGGAGGAACCGTCTCCCCCTGAGGGGGAAGGGCGGGACGCAAGCCCCTTACGCGCAAAGGGGGTTGGGGCGGGCTGTCCGACTTGGCGCGCGCTGACCGTTTTCTTATTACGAAACCTTGTTGAGTAAGTAACAGGCGTATGAAGGTCTTGATCTGCGCGCGTCAATCGGTCAGGGTTTCGAGTCAGCCCCGGGAGATCTTCCGGTCCGGAGGCCAATCCCCCCACATTTTGACGAGGAGACCCCTCTTCATGGCACTTCACAAGCGTTCCAGCCGCCTGAAGCTCACCGCGGCGATCACCGCCGTAGCGGCGGCGGCCGGAGTGACCGTACTCGGCTCGTCCTTCGCCGGGGCGGCGCCCGCCGCCCAGGGCCACGTCTACGGAGCCGACGCCAAGGGCGCCGTCGCCGGCAGCTACATCGTGATGCTGGACGAGAAGGCAGACAAGCAGGACCTGGCCAAGGAGTACGGCGGCAAGCTCAAGCGGAACTACACCTCCGCCATCAACGGCTTCTCCGCGAGCGGCCTTTCGGAGACCGAGGCCAAGCGCCTCGCCGCCGACCCGTCCGTCGCCAAGGTCGTCCAGAACAAGAAGTTCACGATCAACGCGACGCAGGACAACCCGCCGTCCTGGGGCATCGACCGCATCGACCAGTCCGACACGGCCGGCGACAGCAAGTACAGCTACCCGGACAGCGCGGGCGAGGGTGTCACGGCGTACGTCATCGACACCGGTGTCCGCATCTCGCACAAGGACTTCGAGGGCCGCGCGAGCCACGGCTTCGACGCCGTGGACAACGACGACTCCGCCGACGACGGCAACGGCCACGGCACGCACGTCGCCGGAACCATAGCGGGCGCCGCGCACGGCGTGGCCAAGAAGGCGAAGATCGTCGCCGTCCGCGTCCTGGACGACCAGGGCTCGGGCACCACCGAGGGCGTCGTCGCCGGCATCGACTGGGTCACCAAGAACCACCAGGGCCCGTCCGTCGCCAACATGAGCCTCGGCGGCGGCGCCGACGAGGCCCTCGACGAGGCGGTACGCAAGTCCATCGCCTCCGGCGTCACCTACGGCGTCGCGGCGGGCAACGAGTCGAGCGACGCCGGCCAGGGCTCGCCGTCCCGGGTGAAGGAGGCCATCACCGTCGCCTCCAGCACCAAGGACGACGCCCAGTCCGACTTCTCCAACTTCGGTGCGGTGGTCGACATCTACGCGCCGGGCTCGGACATCACCTCCTCGTGGAACGACAGCGACGAGGGCACCAAGACCATCTCCGGCACGTCCATGGCGACGCCCCACGTCGTCGGCGCCGCCGCGGTCTACCTCGCCGGCCACAAGGACGCCGCCCCGGACGCCGTCGCCAAGGCGCTGACCGACGGCGCCACCGCCGACAGGATCGGCAACCCGAGCGAGGGCACCGTGAACAAGCTGCTGAAGGTCGTCGAGTAAGGACGCGGCCCCAGCACCGAACGGGCGGTCGTCGTGCTCTCCCCCACGGGGTGCGGCGGCCGCCTATCGTGTGGCCCATGACCATGACGTACGCCGCTCTGCTGCGCGGAATCAATGTGAGCGGGCACAAGAAGGTGCCCATGGCGGAGCTCCGGGAACTGCTCGCCGCACTGGGCCACCGGGACGTCCGCACGTACCTCCAGAGCGGCAACGCCGTCTTCACCACCGACGCCGAGGACTCCGAGGACGCCCTCGCCACCGCCCTCGAACGGGCCGTCGAGCAGCACTTCGGATTCAGCGTCGACTGCCTGGTCCGCAGCGGTGCCTACCTCGCGGCCGTGGCGGACGCCTGCCCCTTCCCGGCGGCCGAGCTGGAGGGCAAGCAGCTGCACGTCACGTACTTCTCCCGGCCCGTCACCGCCGACCGGTTCACCTCCGTGGATCCGGCGGCGTACCTCCCCGAGGAGTTCCGCCTCGGCGACCGTGCCCTCTACCTCTACGCACCGGACGGCCTCGGCCGCTCCAAGCTCGCCGAAGTGCTCGCCAGGCCCGCCCTCCTCAAAGGGATCAGCGCGACCACCCGCAACTGGAACACGGTCGCCAAACTCGTGGAGATGACGCGATGACGTCTCGACGCACGCGCTACATCATCATCGGGGCGGGGGCGGTCGGCGGCACCGTCGGCGGGCGGCTGGCCGAAGCGGGGCACGACGTCGTACTCGTCGCGCGCGGGGCGCACTTCGAGGCCCTGCGCGCCGGAGGGCTGCGCCTGACGACCCCGGAAGGAACGCGCGCCCATCAACTCCCCGTCGTGCAAGGGCCGGACGGCCTGGGACCGGAGCTCCGCCCCGACGACGTCCTGGTCCTCTCGGTCAAGACCCAGGACAGCACGGCGGCCCTCGACGCCTGGAGCGCGCGGCCGGTGGCCGGCGGCGGCACGGCGGGAGAGCGGCTGCCCCTGGTGTGCGCGCAGAACGGCGTGGAGAGCGAACGCCTCGCGCTGCGCCGCTTTCGGCACGTCCACGCCCTGTGCGTCTGGCTGCCCGCGACCCACACCGAGCCGGGCTCCGTCTCCGCCGCCGGTACGCCGCTGTCCGGCATCCTGCACCTCGGCCGCTACCCGTCCGGTACGGACGAGACCGCCCGGCGGATCGCCGCCGACCTGGAGAAGTCGCGGTTCCTGGCGCCGGTGGTGCCGGACGTGATGCGGTGGAAGTACGCCAAGCTGCTGAGCAATCTGGCCAACGCGATCGAGGCCGTCTCGGGGCCCCTCGAGAGCCCGGAGGCCAAGGCGCTCGTGCGCCGCGCGCTCGCCGAGGGACAGGCGGTCCTCGCGGCGGCGGGCATCGAGGCCGCGTCCCCGGCCGAACAGGCCGAAGCGCGCGACGGCCGCACCACGCTCGTACCGCTCGACGGGACCGAGCGGGGCGGCGGGTCGTCCTGGCAGAGCCTCAGCCGGGGGACGGGCACGATCGAGGCGGACTACCTGAACGGGGAGACCGTCCTGCTGGGCCGCCTCCACGGCGTCCCGACCCCGGTGAACGAGGCGCTGCGGCGCATCGCGAACACCTGCGCCCGCGAGCGGCGCGCCCCGGGATCACTGACAGCGGCGCGACTGACGACCCTGGTGGACGCGGGCTGAGGGACGCGTGCGCACCCCGCGCGCCTACGCGCTGACCGCCGCCAGGCGGACCGGCACCCGGGCCTCGTCGTAGCGCGTCAGCAGCAGCCGGGCCAGCTCCGGGCACGCGCCCAGGACCTCGCCCAGCACCTCCGCGCCCGACTCCCGCGCCCCGCGCGCGATCCGGTCCGGCAGGAAGCCGGGGGCGACGACGTACGGGGCGACGGCGACCCGCCGTACCCCGCGGGCCGCCCGCAGGTCCCGCACCGCGTCCTGCGTACGCGGCAGAGATGCGGAGGCGAACGCAGGCCGCACGGCGCACCAACCGGTGTACCGCAGCTCCCGCGCGATTTCAGCGATCACTGCGATCGCCTCCGGGTCCGAGGAGCCCGCCGAGGCCAGAACGACCCCGGTCGAGCTCTTGTCACCGGGCGTCAGCCCGGCTTCGTACAGCCGCCGCTCCAGCGCGGTGAGCAGCAGCGGCGAAGGGCCGAGCACCTCCGCCTGGTGGATCCGCAGCCGAGGCAGCCGCGCCGCCGCCTCGTGCAGCACGGCGGGG
Organism: Streptomyces chryseus; assembly: GCF_014650755.1. Lineage (GTDB taxonomy): Bacteria > Actinomycetota > Actinomycetes > Streptomycetales > Streptomycetaceae > Streptomyces > Streptomyces chryseus. The sequence continues at coordinate 144,930 of NZ_BMVO01000005.1, forward strand.
ATGTCGGCCTTCGCGTGGAACGCGCGGGTCAGCAGCAGCGGCAGGACCACCACGTCCCGTACGCCCTCGGCCGTGAGGCCCTCCAGCACCTGCGGCACCGCCGGGGCGTTGAAGTCCAGGAACGCGGTCTCCACGCGCAGTCCGGGCCGCAGCGCCCGCACGCGCGCCACGAGCGCGTGCACGGTCGCGGCGTGCCGCGGATCGCGGCTGCCGTGGGCTGTGACGAGGAGAACCGGGCTACGGAACATGGTCATCAGCCCTTGGTCAGCAGGCCACGGCTGCGCAGCACGCGGCGCTCCAGCGGGGAGAAGAACAGCAGGTCGATACCGATACCGACGACCAGGATCAGGATGATGGTGGCCAGCACACCCGACATGTCGCTGTAGGTGCGGAAGTTCTCCATCAGCTGTCCCAGACCCGTCCCGAGGTCCGGCGAGTTGGCGATCAGCTCGGCCGCCATCAGCGAGCGCCACGAGAACGCCCAGCCCTGCTTCAGGCCGGCCAGGTACCCCGGCAGCGCGGCCGGCAGCAGGACGTGCCGGATGCCGTTGATCCCGGTGGCCCCGATGGTGCGGCCGGCCCGCAGGTACAGCGGCGGGATCTGGTCGACGCCGGCGACGAGCCCGTTGGCGATCGACGGTACGGCGCCCAGCAGCACCACCGCGTAGATCGTCGCGTCGGTCAGCCCGAACCAGATGATCGCGGCGGGCACCCAGGCCACCGACGGCAGCGACTGGAGTCCGGACAGGATCGGCCCGATCGCAGCCCGCACCACCTTCACCCGCGCGACCAGCAGGCCGAGCGGCGTGCCGATGGCGACCGAGACCGCGAAGCCGAGGGCTCCGCGCGAGACGCTGGTCCAGATGTAGCCGAGCAGCGTGCCGTCGAGCCACATCTGCTCGACGGAGCGCCACACGTCGAGCGGGCCCGGCAGGACGTAGTCCGGCTTGAGGTCCGAGGCGGCGGCGAGCTGCCACAGGGTGAGGACCAGGGCGATGGCCACCAGCGGCGGCACCACCTTGGCCAGCAGGACCCGCCCGAGGCCGACCCGCTCAGCGGAGTGCGTGGTCTCCAGTGCGTCCAGGCCGGCCTCCAGGCCCGCCAGGTCGTTCTTGGGACGCGCGTCCCTCGTATCAGTGCTGGCCATGTCGGCGGATCTCCCCCCGCAGCTGCTCAGTGATCTCTACGGACAGGTCGGCGACCGCGGAATCCTCGATCCGGCGCGGCTGCGGGATGCCGACCTTCCACTCGCGCGCGATGCGTCCCGGACGGGACGACAGCAGCACCACGCGCTCGGCGAGGCGGACGGCCTCGCGGACGTTGTGGGTGACGAAGAGGACCGACACGCTGGTCTCGGACCAGATCCGGGTCAGTTCCTCGTGCAGTACGTCGCGGGTGATGGCGTCCAGCGCCGCGAACGGCTCGTCCATCAGCAGGAGGTCGCTGTCCTGGGCGAGCGCGCGCGCCAGGGCGACGCGCTGGCGCATACCGCCCGACAGCTCGTGCACCCGCTTCCCGTACGCCCCGTTCAGCCGTACGAGCTCCAGCAGCCGCTCGGCCTCGCCGCGCCGCTCGGACTTCGCCATGCCCCGCATCTTCAGGGCCAGTTCGATGTTCTTGCCCGCCGTCAGCCACGGGAAGAGCGCGTGCTCCTGGAACATCAGGGCGGGCCGTCCGCCGGGCACGTCGATGGTGCCCGCGGACGGCCGGTCGAGCCCGGCGACCAGGTTGAGCAGGGTCGACTTGCCGCAGCCGGAAGCCCCCAGCAGGGTCACGAACTCGCCCGGCGCCACATCGATGCTGATGTCGTCCAGTACGAGCTGCTGCGCGCCGGGCCGGCCGAACGACTTCGACACGTGGTCGATCCGTGCGGCGTACTGAGCCGTGTCCACGGGCGCGGCGGACTGCTTGAGGTCGAGTGTGGTGGCCATGAGCCTCACCTCCTGAGGGCGTTCCGGTTGCGGGAAGGGACGGTTACTTGGCGCCGAGTCCGGCGTCCTCGACGGCGGGCTGCTTCTCGGCCTTCAGCACCTTGTTGAGGAGCGTCAGGTCGTAGATGCCGTCGAGCACCGGGTCCTTGAGGAGACCGGCCTTCACCGCGTGGCCGGCCTCTTCCCGCAGCGTGGAGGCGAGCGGGTCGTTGGTCGTCTCGACGTTCTTGAAGGCCGGGTCGAGCACCTCGGCGGGCAGCTCCTTGCCGGAGTCCGCCTTGAGCTTGGCGTTGACGGCGGCCTTCGCCTCGTCGGGGTTGGCCTTGATCCAGGCGTTGCTCTTCACGGAGCCGCGCAGCACCGCCTCGACGACGTCCGGGTGCTCCTTGAGGAACTTCTGGGAGACGATCACGTTCGTGATGACGAACTTGCCGTCCTTCCACAGCTTCTTCTCGTCGAGCAGCACCTTGCCGCCGCCCGCGACCAGCTTGGACGCGGTGGGCTCCGGGACCCAGGCGCCGTCCAGCGCGCCGGACTCGAAGGAGGCGGGGATCTCCTTGTTGTCCTGACGGACGACGGAGACGTCGCCCTTGCCGGTGCTGGGATCGACCTTCAGGCCCTTCTCCGACAGGTAGTTCAGCAGCGCGACGTCCTGCGTGTTGCCGAGCTGGGGCGTCGCGATGCGCTTGCCCTCGAGGTCGTCCAGGGACTTGATCTTCTTCGGGTTGACGACGAGCGAGACGCCGCCGGAGGCCGAACCCGAGATGATCTTGAGGTTCTGGCCCTGGGACTTCGTGAAGCCGTTGATCGCGGGAGAGGGGCCGATCCAGCCGATGTCGATGGCCCCGGCGTTGAGGGCCTCGATCTCCGAGGGACCCGCGTTGAAGACCTGCGGCTTGACCTCGGTGCCGCCGAGCTCCTTCTGGAACAGACCCTTCTGGAGGCCGACCAGGGCGGTGGCGTGGGTGACGTTCGCGAAGTACCCGATCCGGACTTCGTCGACGCCGCCGATCTTCTCGCCCTTGGCGACGGGGGCGACCTTGTCGTCCTTCTCGGCCTTCGAACCGTAGCCGCAGGCGCCCAGCGCGCCGATCAGCAGCGGCAGGGCGGCGGCAGCGGCGAGGCTGCGGCGAAGGGGGGTACGGGGGGCATGCACGGGAGGCGTTCCTCTCGATGGCCCGGCGTCACACCTCTCGCTCTGAGCGGGGTGTGCCCGGGAATCCGGCGGGTCTTCGTCGGTACGGCGGACGGTGGTGCGGCAGGGCGCGCAAGCGGTGCGCGTACGTCATCGGGCACATCGCCCGACCCCGCCCTGGCCGCTGCCGAGGGTGCCGCTGCCGACGCGGCCGCCCTCTTTCGCGAACGTCGCGTAGATGTCGAGGGGCGTCATCAGAAGTCCCAGCCCTCGTCGTCCGCCACGGCCTGCACCGTCTCGGCGGCGAACGAGTCGCCCGCCATGCCGGCCGCCAGCGTCGTACCGTCCGCCGGGTCGATCAGCAGGAACGATCCGGTGCGGCGCGAGTCGCGGTACGCGTCGAGCGCGAGCGGCTCGGCGGTCCGCACCTTCACCCGGCCGATGTCGTTGGCCACCAGCCGGCCCGGGTCCGGATGCTGGGACAGGTCGTCCAGCGTCAGGCGCGACGGGATCTCCTTGACGATCGCCTTGACCGTACGGGTGGTGTGCTTGAGCAGCACCCGCTGGCCCACGGTGAGCGGCTGGTCCGCCACGTGGCAGACGGTCGCCTCGACGTCCTGCGTGGTGCGCGGCGCGGAACCGCTCGGCGCGATCAGGTCGCCGCGCGAGATGTCCAGGTCGTCGGCGAGCGTGACCGTCACCGACTGCGGCGCCCACGCGATGTCGACCGCCTCGCCCAGTGCGTCGATGCCGGCGATCGTCGACGTACGGCCCGACGGAAGCACCGTCACGGCCTCGCCCACGCGCAGCGCGCCGGACGCGATCTGGCCGGCGTAACCCCGGTAGTCGGGGTGCTCGGCGGTCTGCGGGCGGATCACGTACTGGACCGGGAAGCGGGCCTTGCAGCTCGCCAGGTCGTGGCTGACCGGGACCGTCTCCAGGTGCTCCAGCACGGTCGGGCCGCCGTACCAGTCCATGTTCGCGGAGGGCTCCACGACGTTGTCACCGGCCAGCGCCGAGATCGGGATGGCGGTGATCTCCGGGACGCCCAGCGAGGCGGCGTACGCCGTGAACTCCTCGGCGATGGCGGCGAAGACGGGCTCGGCGTACGCGACGAGGTCCATCTTGTTGACGGCGAGCACCACGTGCGGGACGCGCAGCAGCGCGGCGACCGCCGCGTGCCGGCGGGTCTGCTCCACGACGCCGTTGCGGGCGTCGACCAGCACGACGGCCAGCTCGGCCGTCGACGCGCCCGTCACCATGTTCCGTGTGTACTGCACGTGCCCGGGGGTGTCGGCCAGGATGAACCGGCGGCGCGCGGTGGCGAAGTACCGGTACGCCACGTCGATCGTGATGCCCTGCTCGCGCTCGGCGCGCAGGCCGTCGGTCAGCAGCGCCAGGTCGGGCGCCTCCTGACCGCGCTTGAGGGATGCCGCCTCGACGGCCTCCAGCTGGTCGGTGAGGACCGACTTGGAGTCGTGCAGCAGCCGCCCGACGAGGGTGGACTTGCCGTCGTCGACGGAACCGGCCGTCGCGAAACGCAGCAGGGTGGTGGCCGACAACTGCTCGGTCAGCCCAGCCAGGGGAGTGTGCTGTGCGGTCATGGTTAGAAGTACCCCTCGCGCTTGCGGTCTTCCATCGCGGCCTCGGACATCTTGTCGTCGGCGCGGGTCGCTCCCCGCTCGGTGAGCCGGGAGGCGGCGATCTCGGCGATCACGGCGTCGAGCGTCGTGGCGTCGGAGTCGACGGCGCCGGTGCAGGACATGTCGCCGACGGTGCGGTAGCGGATCAGCCGCGTCTCGACCTGCTCGTGCTCCTTCGGGCCGCCCCACTCGCCCGCCGTCAGCCACATGCCGGAGCGCTGGAAGACCTCGCGCTCGTGGGCGTAGTAGATGTCCGGCAGTTCGATCTTCTCGCGGGCGATGTACTGCCACACGTCCAGCTCGGTCCAGTTGGACAGCGGGAACACACGCACGTGCTCGCCCGGCGCGTGGCGGCCGTTGTAGAGCTGCCACAGCTCGGGGCGCTGGCGGCGCGGGTCCCACGCGGAGAACTCGTCGCGCAGCGAGAACACCCGCTCCTTGGCGCGCGCCTTCTCCTCGTCGCGCCGCCCGCCGCCGAACACCGCGTCGAAGCGGTGCTGCTGGATGGCCTCGGTCAGCGGCACGGTCTGCAGCGGGTTGCGCGTGCCGTCCGGCCGCTCCCGCAGCTTCCCGGCGTCGATGTACTCCTGCACGGACGCGACGTGCAGCCGCAGCCCGTGCTCGGCGACCGTGCGGTCGCGGTACTCCAGCACCTCCGGGAAGTTGTGCCCGGTGTCGACGTGCAGCAGCGAGAAGGGGACCGGCGCGGGCGCGAACGCCTTGAGCGCCAGGTGCAGCATGACGATCGAGTCCTTGCCGCCGGAGAAGAGGATCACCGGCCGCTCGAACTCGCCCGCCACCTCGCGGAAGATGTGGACGGCCTCGGACTCCAGGGCGTCCAGGTGGCTGAGCGCGTACGGGCTGTCCGTACCCTCGCTGACGGTTGCGGAGGTGGTCGTCATCAGGCCAGGCCCCTTTCGGTGAGCAGCGCGTGCAGCGCCGCTGCGGACTCCTGCACGGTCTGCTGGTGCGACTCGATCCGCAGGTCGGGCGACTCGGGTGCCTCGTAGGGGTCGTCGACCCCGGTGAGCCCGGAGATCTCGCCGGCCGCCTGCTTGGCGTACAGACCCTTCACATCGCGTACGGAGCACACGTCCACCGGCGTGGCGACGTGCACCTCCAGGTACGCGGTGCCCTCGCTCTGGTGGCGTTTGCGGACGGCCTCGCGGCTGTCGGCGTACGGCGCGATGACGGGCGCCAGCGCCAGCACGCCGTTGCGGGCGAGCAGTTCGGCGACGTAACCGATCCGCTGGACGTTGGTGTGCCGGTCCTCGCGGCTGAAGCCGAGACCCGCCGAGAGGAACTCGCGGATCTCGTCACCGTCCAGCACCTGGACACGGCGGCCCTCGGCCTTCAGCCGTGCGGCCAGCTCGTAGGCGATGGTGGTCTTGCCGGCGCTCGGCAGACCCGTGAGCCAGATGGTGGCCCCAGTCACGTCCTTCTCCTGATCGTTGCTCGTCATCAGCTGTGCAGCCCGCATTCCGTCTTGTTGCGCCCGGCCCAGCGGCCGGCGCGGGCGTCCTCGCCCTCCTCGACCCTGCGGGTGCAGGGCGCACAGCCCACGGACGCGTATCCGTCCATCAGCAGCGGGTTGGTGAGGACACCGTGCTCGGCGACGTACGCCTCCACGTCCTCCTGCGTCCAGCGGGCGATCGGCGAGATCTTGACCTTCTGCCGCTTCTCGTCCCAGCCGACGACCGGGGTGTTCGCCCGGGTCGGGGACTCGTCGCGGCGCAGACCGGTCGCCCAGGCGCTGTAGCCCTTCAGGCCGTCTTCGAGGGGCTTGACCTTGCGCAGGGCGCAGCACAGGTCGGGGTCGCGGTCGTGCAGCTCGGGCCCGTACTCGGCGTCCTGCTCCTCGACGGACTGCCAGGGCAGCAGGGTGATGACGTTGACGTCCATGACGGCCTCGACGGCGTCCCGCGTCCCGATGGTCTCCGGGAAGTGGTAGCCGGTGTCGAGGAACACGACGTCCACGCCGGGCCTGGCGCGGGAGGCGAGGTGGGCGACGACGGCGTCCTCCATGGAGGAGGTCACGCAGAAGCGGTCACCGAAGGTGTCGGCGGCCCACGTGAGGATGTCCAGGGCGGAGGCCTCTTCGAGGTCCCGCCCGGCTTGTTCCGCCAGTGACTTGAGATCTTCCTGAACCACTGTCATATCTCGTCCCCTCCGCCGTCGTTGCGCCGAACCCCCCGGGCGAGCAGCCCGAGGAACTTCAGCTGGAAGGCGCGGTTGCACGCCGCGCATTCCCACGCGCCGTGACCGGTCTCGTTGGGCCGCAGGTCCTCGTCCCCGCAGTACGGGCAGTGGAACGGCGCCGCACGCTCGCTCATGACAGGTCTCCGTCGCTCGCCCGCGCGGCCCAGGTCGCGAAGCGCTCACCGGCTTCGCGCTGCTCCTGGAAGCGCAGCAGGACGCGCTCGACGTAGTCGGGCAGCTCGGCCGAGGTGACCTTCAGCCCGCGGACCTTGCGGCCGAAACCGGCCTCAAGACCCAGCGCGCCGCCCAGGTGCACCTGGAAGCCCTCGACCTGGTCGCCGTTGTCGTCCAGGACGAGCTGCCCCTTGAGACCGATGTCCGCCACCTGGATACGGGCGCAGGCGTTGGGGCAGCCGTTGATGTTGATGGTGATGGGCTCGTCGAACTCCGGGATGCGCCGCTCCAGCTCGTCGATGAGCGACGCGCCGCGCGCCTTAGTCTCGACGATCGCCAGCTTGCAGAACTCGATGCCGGTGCAGGCCATCGTGCCGCGCCGGAACGGCGACGGCGTGACCCGCAGGTCCATCGCCTCCAGGCCGGCGACCAGCGACTCGACCTGCGCCTCCTCGACGTCGAGCACGATCATCTTCTGCTCGGCGGTGGTCCGCAGCCGGCCCGAGCCGTGCGCGCCGGCCAGGTCGGCGATCTTCGTCAGCGTGGCGCCGTCCACGCGGCCGACGCGCGGGGCGAAGCCGACGTAGAAACGGCCGTCCTTCTGCTGGTGCACGCCGAGGTGGTCGCGCCAGGTGCCGGTGGGCTGCTCGGGCGCCGGACCGTCGACGAGCTTGTACTTGAGGTACTCGTCCTCCAGGATCTGGCGGAACTTCTCCGGACCCCAGTCGGCGACGAGGAACTTCAGGCGGGCGCGGGTGCGCAGGCGCCGGTAGCCGTAGTCGCGGAAGATGCCGATGACGCCGCCGTAGACGTCCGGGACCTCGTCGAGCGGCACCCAGGCGCCCAGCCGGACACCGAGCTTGGGGTTGGTGGACAGGCCGCCGCCGACCCACAGGTCGAAGCCGGGCCCGTGCTCGGGGTGGTCGACGCCCACGAAAGCGATGTCGTTGATCTCGTGTGCGACATCGAGCTGCGGCGATCCGGACACCGCGGACTTGAACTTGCGGGGCAGGTTCGAGAAGTCCGGGTTGCCGATGAAGCGGCGCTGGATCTCGTCGATGGCGGGGGTGCCGTCGATGATCTCGTTCTCGGCGATGCCCGCGACGGGCGAGCCGAGGATGACGCGCGGGGTGTCGCCGCATGCCTCGGTCGTCGAGAGCCCGACCTCCTCGAGCCGCCGCCAGATCTCCGGTACGTCCTCGATCCGGATCCAGTGGTACTGGACGTTCTGCCGGTCGGTGAGGTCGGCCGTCCCGCGCGCGAACTCCTGCGAGATCTCACCGATGACGCGCAGCTGCTCGGTGGTCAGCCGGCCACCGTCGATGCGCACGCGGAGCATGAAGTACTCGTCGTCCAGCTCCTCCGGCTCCAGGATCGCGGTCTTGCCGCCGTCGATCCCGGGCTTGCGCTGGGTGTAGAGACCCCACCAGCGCATGCGTCCGCGCAGGTCGTTGGGGTCGATGGAGTCGAATCCCCGCTTGGAGTAGATCGTCTCAATGCGTGTCCGCACATTGAGACCGTCGTCGTCCTTCTTGAACTGCTCGTTGCCATTGAGGGGGGTGAAGTGACCTACGGCCCACTGACCCTCGCCACGGTGGCGTCCGGCCTTGCGGCGGGGCGTGACGGTAGCGGGCTTATCCGGCGTGGCGGCCATGGTTGTTCGTCCTTCTCTGGCGGCTCAAGGGGTGGCGGATCGCGCCGACCGTCCCCATGACCAGCGAAAAGACGGTCGGACACGGCAGACCGGAGTGCCCCGCCGGGTGGGCGGGGATCACGCGCGTATCGGGGTGGCCGGCTCGTCCGCGACGGCGGGGACGGCTAGTGAGTGCGGCGGTGCTGTGCTGTCAGCCCACCGGACAGATGGCGCTGGACATGCGGCCGAGGTCGACGTGCCGCCGACTCACCAAGGCAACTCCAGCTGAAGACATGACGGAAGCGTGTCACGGGGATCTCCGGCCAGTCCACCACCGCCCACAATGTGGACAACAATGTCCCGAATGGCGAGACGGTGTGTCACCGGTCACTCTCCCCGGGGCCGCCCGCCGGCCTCAGGACGGTCCCGGGCCGGTCCTGCGCGGTCCCGGGCCGGCCGCTCGGACGCGGGCCCCGGGCCCCGGGCCGCGGCTCGCCGGCCACTCAGGCGTGCGCCCCGGGCCACGGCCCCGGGCTCGCCACGTCCGCCTCCTCGGCGGTCTTCGTCTCGAAGAGCCGGAAGCCCCGGCGCAGGTAGTTGTCCATGGCGTGCGGCCCGTCCTTGCTGCACGTGTGCAGCCACACCCGCTTCGTCTGCGGCCGCTGCGGCCACCGCTCGGCGAGGTCCCACGCCCGCGCGACCCCGTAGGACAGCAGGTGGCCGCCGATCCGCCGCCCCCGGAACGCCGGGATCAGACCGAAGTACATGATCTCCACGACGCCCTCGTCCTGCGGGTCCAGCTCGACGTACCCGGCGGGAGTGCCGTTCTCGTACGCGACCCAGGTCTCGACACCGGGCCGGTCCAGGGCCGCCTGCCACTGCTCGTACGTGAGCCCGAGCCGGTCGGTCCACCGGATGTCGCCGCCCACCGCCGTGTAGAGGAAGCGGCTGAACTCGGGGGAGGGGACCTCCGCCCGGACGATCCGGAGGTCACCCGGCGGCTCGGCGGCCGGCCGCAGATCGTCGGGGGAGGTCTGTTCCAGGGACCAGGTGGTCACGGTCACGGTGCTCATGCGGCAAGCGAACCACGCGCCCGGGCCCTGGCCAAAGCCGGGCGCGTACGGGATGATCTCGCCGCGCCACGCCACCCCCCGCATCCCTTGGCAGAAGGATGTTCATGTCCCGTCGCACACACCGCGGCCTGCTCGCCGCGGCCACCCTCACCGCGGCCCTCGCCTCCCTGGCGGCTCTGACCGTGCCCGCCGGAGCCTCGGCCGGTCCGCAGGCCCGGCTGTTCATGGTCAACCCCGTCCAGTCCTCGAACGACCAGTCGCTGACCGACGCGAAGGACTCGGCGGCCGCCGTCCCCTCGTCCGCCTACGCCACCGCCGCCCTGCGCAACCTCGACGCGAGCGGCGGGCTGTCCGGCAGGTGGGCCTCCGTGAGATCGGACACCGGCTCCTCCGCGAAGATCGCGGACGCCGGGACGTACGACCGTCACGACGACCAGTTCGAGCAGGTCATGGCGTACTTCTGGGTCAACGAGTCGCAGGAGTACCTCCAGGGCCTCGGCTTCGGCAGCGAACTGCCCGGAGCCAACGACCGGGCGCAGCCGGTCCGTATCAACCAGTGGGGATCCGACAACTCCTTCTTCACCGACAAGAAGGCGGAGATCCGCTTCGGCAAGGGCGGCGTCGACGACGCCGAGGACGCCGAGGTCGTCATGCACGAGTACGGCCACGCCGTGCACCACGCGCAGGTCCCCGGCTTCGGTACGTCGGTCGAGGCGGGCGCGATCGGTGAGGCGTTCGGCGACTACCTCGCCGTGACGGTCGGCGCGCACGCGGCGGCGAAGTACGGCTGGCCGCTGAAGGCGGACCTGGCGTGCGTCGCGGACTGGGACGCGGTCTCCTACTCCTCGGCCGCGCCGCACTGCCTGCGCCGCGTCGACGGGGACAAGGTGTACGACGACCGGGTCGGCCAGGTGCACGCCGACGGCCAGATCTGGTCCCGGGCGCTCTTCGACATCCGCTCGCGGCTCGGCGCGCGCACGGCGGACCGCGTCATCGTGAACGCCCAGTTCGGCTTCGCCCCGGACACCAGCTTCTCGGACGCGGCCCGCACCACGATCGCGACGGCCCGCGCGATGTACGGCGCTGCGGCCGAGACGGCGGTACGGGACGCCTTCCGGGCCCGCGAGATCCCGGGCGTCTGACACACCCGCTTTCCCCGCCGGCCTCCCGCCGGCGGGGGAGGCCGACGCGCACCGGCCGCGCCGGACGGCTTCTGGTCCCGGCCGGGCCCGTCCCGGCCCCTGACCGGAAGGGGCCGCTTTATTCACTGGTGTACGCCCCGGCGGCCTTGTAGGTTGACCTCGCGACCGCGCCTCCGATGCGCCCGGCTGCGGCTACTTCCTTCGAAACCAAGTGACGCCGCCGCCCCTTTGATCTCGGCAGGCGCGGGCGTGTTTCGCCCCGTCGGATGTCTCGGCCGGGCCGCCCATCCTTTGAATCCGGGGGATTCGCTGCCTCGTCACACCCCACGCGTCTCCAAGATGTGGTCCGAGATGCTCGTGGCCCCGCACGTCTCGGCCGCTGCCCGCTCCCTGCCCCCGCCACGGCTCCCCCACGCCGCCGTGCCGGGCGTACGCCACCGGCCCGGCGCACCCGATGTCCGCACCCACGCCGGCGGGCCGGCCTTCGTCCGGGAGCCCCGCGAGGAGCTCTACCTCCTGGCGGTCGGCAACCTCGTCTCCCAGCGGACCTTCTACGAGAGCGGCCAGGAGCGGGACGACCGGTACGTCCGTCTCGTCGGTGAACTCGCCGTCCAGGACCCCGAGTGGACGGCCGGCCTGCTGCGCTGGCTGCGCGGCGAGGGCAACATGCGCACGGCGTCCCTGGTGGGCGCCGCCGCGTACGTGCGGGCCCGGCTCAAGGCCGGGGTGTCCGCAGGTCCGTCCAACCGGTCCGTGATCGACTCCGTGCTCCAGCGCGCCGACGAGCCCGGCGAGCTGCTCGCCCACTGGATCTCGGTGCACGGACGGAACGTGCCGCAGCCCGTGAAGCGCGGCGTTGCCGACGGCGTACGCCGGCTGTACACGTCCCGGTCCCTGCTCAAGTACGACACCGCCTCCCACGGCTTCCGCTTCGGTGACGTGCTCAACCTGGTGCACGCCTCCCCCGACCCGGCCAAACCCTGGCAGGGCGCGCTCTTCCGGTACGCCCTGGACCGGCGCCACCACCCGGAGCGGGCGGTGGCGCCGGCCGGCGACCCCCTGCTGACCGCCCACCGGACGCTGATGGAGACGCCCGCGGACGAGCGGCGGGCAGTGGTGACCGGGCCGGGCGGCTCCGAGCGGCTGGCCGCGGCGGGCATGACGTGGGAGGCAGTGGCGGGCTGGCTCCACGGACCGATGGACGCCGCCGTCTGGGAAGCCGTGATCCCCACTATGGCGCCGATGGCGCTCCTGCGGAACCTGCGGAACTTCGACGAGGCGGGGGTCTCGGACGACGTCGCGGCCCGGGTCGCGGCTCGGCTCTCGGACGCCTCCGAGGTCGCCCGCTCCCGGCAGTTCCCCTTCCGCTACCTGGCCGCTCACCAGCACGCGCCGTCGCCGCGCTGGGCGGCCGCGCTGGAACGGGCCCTGGGCCACTCCCTGGCCAACGTACCGGCGCTGCCCGGCCGGACCCTGATCCTGGTGGACCGGTCCGACTCCATGTTCTGGGACACCGTCTCCGAGCGGTCCCGGCTGACCCGGGCGGACGCGGCGGCCGTGTTCGGCACCGCGCTGGCCATGCGGGCCGAGCAGGCGGATCTGGTGGAGTTCGGCTGGGGCAGCGCCGAGGTGCCGTTCGAGCCGGGCGAGCCGGTGCTCGAGGTGATGAAACGGTTCCGCAGCCTGGGGGGCACCTACACCGCGAAGGCGGTGCGCAAGCACTACCGGGAACACGACCGGGTCCTGATCGTCACCGACGAGCAGACCGCCTCCTACGATCCCGGCGGGCCGACCGAACCGGTCCCGGCCGACATCCCGGTCCATACGTGGAACCTGGCGGGGTACCGGCCCGCCCACGGCCCCACGGGCCCCCACCGGCACACCTTCGGCGGCCTCACGGACGCGGCGTTCCGCATGGCCGGCCTCGTCGAGGCCGGCCTCGGGGCCTCGTGGCCGTGGACCGCTGATCCGGCCTGACCGCGAGCCACGGCCGTGCCGGCGGAAAGGCACGGCCCCGCCAGGAGTGCACCGCCTACGCCGGCAGGCGGCGCGCGGCCGTGATCGCCGGAGCCGTGGAGTGGGGGAGCAGGTCCGCCGGGTGGGGCGGCGGGACCACCTCCACCTCCACCTCGTCCGCGAAGCGGTACGGGCGGTGCGCCAGCACCTGGGCCAAGTGCCGCCGCAGCCGGGAGACTTCCGCCCGTACCGTCACCGTGCGCGTCCGGTCTCCGAACAGGTCCGCAGCCAGCTCGGCGGCGCTGCGGCCCTCCCGGTGCACGCTCAGCACGTACAGCAGCTCCGCGTGCCGCGGACTGAGCTCGTGCGTCCACTGCCCGGCCGCTCCCGACACGGTCACCGACGTACGCCGCCGGCCGCTCAGGTCGAGCACGACCCGGCTCACCGCGCCCTCGCCCGGCCCCGACGCCTCCTCCACCCGCACCAGCCACCCGCCCGGCAGCGGCTCCACCGCGCACATCCCCAGCGACGGCAGCCATCTGCGCCCCGCCCCGAAGGACTTGGGCAGCGGCAGCCGGTCGACCGGCGGCATTCCGGTCACCGCCGCCGGCCAGCCGTGCGAGTCGACCGCGAGTGCCCGGCCGCCGACCCGGCACAGAATCGGCGAGGCCACCGACCGCAGGCGCTCGACGGACCTCACGTGCCGGTCGCGCAGTTCGGCCTCGGCGAGCCGGGCCACGGACTCGACGAGGGCGAGCGTCGCCGGGTGGAACGTGGACTCGGCCCCGCTCACGTCGATGACGCCGAGGAGCCGCCCGTTCCGGGGGTCGTGCACGGGCGCCGCCGCGCACGTCCAGTCGTGGAGCGTCCGGACGAAGTGCTCGGCCGAGTGCACCTGGACGGGCCGGCGCAGCTCCAGCGCGGTGCCGATGCCGTTCGTTCCCGTCGTCTCCTCGCTCCACGCCGCGCCCGCCTCCAGACAGATGCCGTCGGCCTTGCGCATCACCCCGCGGTCGCCGTCGCGCCACAGCACGCGGCCCTCCTCGTCGGTCACCACCATGATCTGCTGCGACGCCTGCACGACCGTGATCAGCCCCTGGCTGACCGACGGCAGCAGCTCACCGAGCGCCGTCGCCCGGCGCCGGTGCTCCAGCTCGCCCGCGGGCAGGAGTTCGCTGCTGGTGCTCCGGTCCGGGTCGATCCCGATCCGCATCACGCGCCGCCAGGACGCGTCGATGACGGGCCTCGGCGCGACGTGCGGCGTCCCGCCGGCGAGGGCGGCGTCCCGCACCCGGGCCAGCACACGGGCCGCGTCGGCGCTGTGCAGGGCGCTCAGGCGGGAAAGGCCGTGGGGGTCGAGAGGTTCGATCTGCACTGGGCGTACCCCCGTAACTCACGTGAAAGTCACTTGCTGTGAGGTGTTCCTCGCTCATCGTGCACCGCCCGGGGCGGGCGCGCCCAGGAGTCGGGACAAACATTGCAACGGTCTGCAACTCTCGCGCGCCGGGGCGCGACTGTACGAAGCTGGAGGGGTTCAGCCGGGGTGGTGCCGTGTCGGCGCAGCATCACCCCGGCGGCTCCCGTCTCCCGGCGGGTCGTTCCCCCGGCGGCCCGCCGGGTCCGCCGGCATGCCCGGCGGACCGGGCGGCGCGGCGGACCGGGTCGGGCGGCGGCAGGGCCGCTCAGACCTCCGCCCGCGCCCGCTCCACCACCGACGCCAGGTCGAGACTGTGCGGCAGGGTGCCGAACGCCGCGCCCCAGTCGCCGCCGAGCCGCGACGCGCAGAACGCGTCCGCGACCTCCGGCGGCGCCCACCGCACCAGCAGCGAGCCCTGGAGCACGAGCGCCATCCGCTCGACGACGCGGCGGGCCCGCCCCTCCATGCCCTCCAGGTCGGCGAGCTCGGTCAGCAGGTCCTTGATCGCCCCGTCGAGGCGGTGATCGGCGCCGCGCGCCTGTCCGATCTCGGTGAGGAAGGCGTTCAGCGCCAGCGGTTCGCGCTGGAGCGCCCGCAGGACGTCGAGCGCCTGTACGTTCCCCGAGCCCTCCCAGATCGAGTTGAGCGGCGACTCGCGCAGCAGCCGCGGCAGGCCGGACTCCTCGACGTACCCGTTGCCGCCCAGGCACTCCAGCGCCTCCGCCGCGACCGGTGTGCACCGCTTCGTCACCCAGTACTTGGCGGCGGGCACCGCGAGCCGCAGGAAGGCGCGGTCCTGCTCGGAGTCGCTGTCGTACGCCGCCGCCAGCCGCAGCGCGAGCGTCGTCGCCGCCTCCGACTCCAGCGCCAGGTCGGCCAGCACGTTGCGCATCAGCGGCTTGTCGATCAGCTTGCCGCCGAAGGCACTGCGGTACGCCGCGTGGTGCGTCGCCTGGGCCACGGACTGGCGCATCAGCGCCGCCGACCCGATCACACAGTCCAGCCGCGTGGCGGCCACCATCTCGATGATGGTGCGCACCCCGCGCCCCTCCTCACCGACCAGCCGCGCCCACGTCCCGTCGAACTCGACCTCGCTCGACGCGTTCGAGCGGTTGCCGAGCTTGTCCTTCAGGCGCTGGATCCGGAACACGTTGCGGGTCCCGTCCGCCAGGATCCGCGGCACAAGGAAGCAGCTCAGCCCGCCGGGCGCCTGCGCCAGCACCAGGAAGCCGTCGGACATCGGCGCCGAGCAGAACCACTTGTGCCCGGTGAGCAGGTACTCGCCCTCCCCGGCGAGCGGCTCGGCGTTCGTCGTGTTCGCGCGTACGTCGCTGCCGCCCTGCTTCTCGGTCATGCCCATCCCGAAGAGCGCGCCGGCCTTCAGCGACGGCGTCGACAGCCCCTCGTCGTACACATGGGAGGTGAGCCGCGGCTCCCACTCGGCGGCCAGCGCCGGGTCGGTGCGCAGCGCCGGGACGGCGGCGTGCGTCATGGACACCGGGCAGCCGTGCCCCGCCTCGGCCTGCGTCCACACCAGGAACCCGGCGGCCCGGCGCACGTGCCCGGCGGGCCGCCCCCAGGCGTCGGTGAGCCCCGCCGCGACGGCCTTGCCCAGCAGCCGGTGCCAGGCCGGATGGAACTCGACCTCGTCGATCCGGTGGCCGTAGCGGTCGTGCGTCCGCAGTTTCGGCGGATTCTCGTTGGCCTGCACGCCCCATTCCTGGGCCTGCGCGGATCCGGCGGAGCGGCCGAGGCCCGCCAGTTCCTCCCGTACCTCGTCGGCGAGTTCGGGCGCGACGTGCCGCTCCACACCCTCGGACAGGGCCCTGTCGGCGGTGAATACGTCGTACTCCACCAGGGGCGGAGCCTGGTTGGTCACTGTGTGTGTGGTGGCTGCCATGCCGCTACGGTAAGGAGGTGCAGGCAGCAAAAGAAACACCCGAACGGCCCGAGGGCCGGCTCCACCGGGCGAGAGTCCTCTATCGCAACGTTTCCAAGCGCAAGTTGGTCTGGTTGCTGCTGAAGGACACCGTCAACTCGTGCATCGAGTACCGCATCCTCGGTCTCGCCGCCGAGGCGGCGTTCTTCACCCTGCTGTCCCTGCCGCCCCTCCTGCTCGGCATGATCGGTCTGCTCGGTCATGTCGACGCCTGGACCGACACCGACACGGTCGCGTCCATCGAGCGCAACATCCTGACCGCCGCTGAGACGGTCCTGTCCGACCGGGGCGTCAACGACTTCGCGAAGCCGCTCATCGCCGACGTCACCCAGGGGGCCCGCCCGGACATCATCTCCATCGGCTTCGCCATCGCGCTCTGGTCGGGTTCGCGCGCGGTCAACGTATTCATCGACACGATCACCGTCATGTACGGCCTCGACGGCCACCGCGGCATCGTGAAGACCCGGCTGCTCGCCTTCCTGCTGTACGTCGTCGCGCTGGTCATCGGCGCGGTGGTGCTGCCGCTGATGGTGGTCGGCCCCGACCGGGTGGTGGACCTCGTCCCGTTCGGGACGGAGGTCGTCAGCGTCCTGTACTGGCCCGTGGTCATGGTGCTGTCGATCGTCTTCCTCACGACGCTGTACCACGTGTCCGTGCCCGTGCGTTCGCCGTGGGTCGAGGACGTGCCCGGGGCACTGATGGCGCTCGCGATGTGCGTGCTGGGCAGCTTCCTGCTCCGGATCTACCTCACCAGTACCGTCGAGGGCCCCACGATCTACGGCTCCCTGGCCGCCCCCATCGCCGTCCTGCTGTGGATCTGCATCTGCGCCTTCGCGGTCCTGGTGGGCGCGGCGGTCAACGCGGCGATCGACCGGGTCTGGCCCTCCGTCGCCACGGCCGCCGCCCGCGAGGCGAACGACCGCGTACGCACGGCCCAGGCGGCGGCGGTCATCGCGCGGGCGGAAGCGGCGCGCGCGGCGGCGCGCGACGGGGAGGACGGGGAGGACTCCGACCCGGACATGCCGTCCGAGTTCCCCGAGCGGTGGTCGCGCTTCCTGCCACCGGACGACGTGAAGTCCCGCCTGCACACGAGCCGCGAGAAGGAGCCCAAGGAGGCGCCGCGGGACGCGAGCGAGGCCCGGGAGCCGCACCCGTAGGAGGATGCCCGGGCCCGCCGCCTGTGCGGTGACTCGCGCGGCCGGGGCGCTCCCTACCCTGGGGAGCATGTACGCGGAACGCGCATCCCGGCTCGACGGCGCCGTCGTGTGGACCCGCACCGTGCCCACCGCGCCCGGCCCCGCCCGCCCGGTGCTCCCCGACGGCTGCATGGACCTGCTGTGGACCGACGGCACGCTGTACGTCGCCGGCCCCGACACCCGCGCCCACCCGCCCGGCGAGACGCCCGCCGGCGCGGACGCCCGCTACGACGGAGTGCGGTTCGCCCCCGGCGCGGCTCCCGCCCTCCTCGGCGTACCCGCGCACGAGCTGCGCGACCGGCGCGTGGAGCTGGCCGATCTGTGGCCCGCCGCCAGGGTCCGCGCCCTGGCCGGCCTGGTCGGGGGCGCACCCGATCCGGCCGCCGCCCTGGAGGACCTGGCGCTGCGGCACGCGGCGGACGCGCCGCAGCCCGACCCGGTGCTGCGGGCCGTCGCCCGCCGGCTGGACGCGGGCGCTACCGTCGCGGCGGCCGCCGAGGCGGCCGGGCTCAGCGCCCGGCACCTGCACCGCCGTTCCCTGGCCGCCTTCGGGTACGGACCCAAGACGCTGGCCAGGATCCTGCGGCTGCAGCGCGCGCTGGCGCTGGTGCGCGACGGGGTGCCGTACGCCGAGGCGGCCCTCGCCGCCGGCTGCGCCGACCAGGCGCACCTCTCGCGCGAGGTGCGCGGCCTGGCCGGTACGACGCTGGGCGCCTACACGGCGTCCCTGTCGGCGAACAGCGAGACGCCGCAGCCGTCGGGGTCCAGCACCACCGCGTAGCGCTGCCCCCAGAACGCGTCCCAGGGTTCGAGGTGTCCACGGTGTCCGGCGGCGATCAGCGTGTCGTACACCGCGTCGACCTCGGCCGGGCTGTCGCAGCGGAAGGCGAGCCCGACCCGGTCGCCGCCCTGGGGCCCGGTCCAGTCCGGGTCGAAGGAGCGCACGGTCTCCTCGGTGTCGAACAGGACGCGCAGCCCGCCGGGCAGCGTCGTCTCGGCGTGCGGGGCCGTGTCGGCCTCGGCGGGCACGGCCAGGCCGAGCAGTCGGTAGAAGGCGAGCGAGGCGGCCATGTCGGCGGCCACGATGCCCAGGGCGTCGAGTCGTGGAGTCATGCGTTCACCGTAGGAGGGCTGCCGGCCCCCGATCTTGAAGGAATCGGACACCGGCCGCCCGCGTACGGAAACCGCTCTGCGGGGCCGCTTCCCGTCACACTCCCGTCGGCGCGGGCTCGTGCGCGCACGCGTCGTCGATGCCGGACGTCTCCCAGGCGGGGAACGGGTCGTCCGCCAGGGCGTCCTCGCCGTCCGATCCGAGGCAGGCCGTCAGCGCGCTGTGCAGCGCTTCGGCCCGCAGCCCCGTACCGATGAAGACGAGCTCCTGCCCCTGCGCGGTGTCCGCGCCGGTCACCCCCGAGGGCTCGAAGCGGGCCACCGCGCCGGCCTGCGACCACAGGCCCGTCACCCGGGGCCGGGTGGCCAGCCGGAAGAAGCCCTTCGACCGCAGGATCTGCCCGTACGCGCCGCTGTCGAGTCCGTCGGTGACGAAGTCCCACAGGCGCCCGGCGTGGAAGGGGCGGTCGGCGCGGAACACCGTGCTGGAGATGCCGTACTCCTCGGTCTCCGGCACATGGTCGCCGTTCAGCTCCCGCACCCACCCCGGCGCCTCCTGGGCGCGCTCCAGGTCGAACAGTCCGGTGCCCAGGACGTCGGCGGGGGAGACCCGGCCGTGGGTGGCGGTGAGAATCCGGGCCGCCGGGTTGAGGCGGGAGAGGGCCGCCCGCAACCGGTGGGCGGTCGCGGTGTCTACGAGGTCGAGCTTGTTGAGCACGATGACGTCGGCGAACTCGATCTGGTCCATCAGCAGATCGCTGACGGTGCGGTCGTCGTCCTCGTACTGGTCGAGACCGCGTTCGGCGAGACCGTCCCCGCCGGTCAGCTCGGGCAGGAAGCCCGCGGCGTCCACGACGGTGACCATGGTGTCGAGGCGGGCCAGGTCGCCCAGCGTCGCCCCGTCGTCGCGGGGGAACGCGAACGTGGCGGCGACCGGCATGGGTTCGGAGATGCCGCTCGACTCGATCAGCAGGTAGTCGAAGCGGCCCTCCCTGGCCAGCCGGTCGACCTCTTCGAGCAGATCGTCGCGCAGGGTGCAGCAGATGCACCCGTTGGTCATCTCGACCAGACGCTCCTCGGTGCGCGAGAGCGCGGCCGCGCCGCCCCGTACGAGCGCGGCGTCGATGTTGATCTCGCTCATGTCGTTGACGATCACGGCGACGCGCAGGCCGTCCCGGTTGCCCAGGACGTGGTTGAGCAGGGTCGTCTTGCCGGCTCCGAGGAACCCGGAGAGCACGGTGACGGGCAGCCGGCCGGGGGAGGTCGGGTCGCTCATGCCGGTCAGCCCTCGGGGCGCAGGAGACCGCGCTCGTACGCCTTGGCCAGCCGCTGCGGCACGCGGTACACCGAGCCGTCGACGGTGACGGGGACGAGCTGCGGCGTGGTGGCCTTCCACTGTGCGCGCCGGTGGCGGGTGTTGCTGCGGGACATCTTCCGCTTGGGTACGGCCATGGTGGTCCTCCTGGGATGTGGTCCGGGGTGCGGACACGGGAACGCTACATGGAAATGGATCCCATATTCAATTTGCACCCCGGTCCGGTCCCGGTCCGCCGCCCGCCCGGTTCTCGACCGGGGTGTGAAGCCGGGCGTATCGTGACAATCAAGATGCGGCTCGGACCCATTGGGGGTCGTGATGCTCGACGAGCTTCTGGCAGTCGGGGCGGCCACGGGAGCGGCCGCCGTGGTGTACGTGGCGGCTGCGGCGCGCGTGGTACGGCAGTACGAACGAGGCGTGGTGTTCCGCCTCGGGCGGCTGCGCGAGGACATCCGGGGCCCCGGGTTCACCATGATCGTTCCTGGCGTGGACAAGCTGCGGAAAGTGAACATGCAGATCGTGACGATGCCGGTGCCCGCGCAGGACGGCATCACCCGCGACAACGTCACGGTCCGGGTGGACGCGGTCATCTACTTCAAGGTGATGGACGCCGCCGACGCCGTCGTGCGGGTGGAGGACTACCGGTTCGCGGTCTCGCAGATGGCGCAGACGTCACTGCGCTCGATCATCGGCAAGAGCGATCTCGACGACCTGCTGTCGAACCGGGAGAAGCTCAACCAGGGGCTGGAGCTGATGCTCGACAGTCCGGCCGTCGGGTGGGGCGTGTCGATCGACCGGGTCGAGATCAAGGACGTGTCGCTGCCCGAGACGATGAAGCGGTCCATGGCCCGCCAGGCCGAGGCCGACCGTGAGCGGCGGGCGCGGGTCATCAACGCCGACGCGGAGCTCCAGGCGTCGAAGAAGCTGGCGGAGGCGGCGGGCGTCATGTCCGACCAGCCGGCGGCGCTGCAACTGCGCCTGCTCCAGACCGTGGTGGCGGTGGCGGCCGAGAAGAACTCGACCCTGGTCCTGCCGTTCCCCGTGGAACTGCTGCGGTTCCTGGAGCGGGCGGCGCAGCAGCAGGGGCCACCGCCCGGGCAGGAGGGGGAACGGACCCCGGACGGGCCGAAATCCCCGGAGACGCGGGCCGCCGTGGCGCAACCCCCCGAAGCGCAGGCCCCAGAGGCGCCGACCTTCGAACCGCCGCTGCCACTCGCGGACGATGCGCCGGGCCCGGCGCCCGGACAGCCGCCGGCGGCCGGCGGCCGGGCGGGAGGCGTCACCCGGTCCTGAGGCCGTACTGAGATCGTCGGAGCGGTACGGCGGCAACCGCCTTCGCCCGCAGCCGGTGCTGCCGCGTACGGACACGCTGGACGCTTCCGCCAACTGCCGTACCGGCGCGCCGACATGGGCCCATCGCCCCCCGGTCGGGCCGTCGTCAGCCGGAGGTGGAGAGCCCGGCCGCCGACGCGGCCAGGGCGTCCAGCACCGGCCGGATCAACGGATGGTGCTCCGCGCCCCGGCGCACCGCCGCGAACACCCGCCGGGTCGCCGCCGGGCCCGAGACCGGGCGTACCACCGTGTCCTTCAGTTCCATCCCGCGCAGCGCCGAACGCGGCACCAGCGCCACCCCCGCGCCCGCCCCGGCCAGCGCCACCACCGCGCGGAAGTCGTCAGAGGAGTGCACGAGGCGCGGCTGGAAGCCGGCGAGTTCGCAGGCCAGCAGCATCACGTCGTGGCAGGGATTGCCGGGATACGGGCCGATCCAGTCGCTGTCGGCCAGTTCGGCCAGCGAGACCGCCGGGCCCTGGCCCAGCGGGTGCGACGCGTGCAGCACAGCGTCGAAGGGCTCCGCGTAGAGCGGCACGCGCGCCAGGCGCCGGTCGTCCTCGCGTGGCGCGCCCCGGTACTCGACCGCCAGGGCCACGTCCGCCTCGCCGTCGAGCACCAGCGGCAGGCTCTCGTCGCCCTCGGCGTCCCGGACCCGTACCCGGATCTCCGGGTGGCCGTCGGCGAGACGGCTGATCGCCGGGGCCAGCACCTCCGCGATGCCCGTCGCGAAGGCCACCACCCGCACCTCGCCCGCCGCCCCGCCCGCGTACGCCTCCAGCTCGGCCTCCGCCCGCTCCAGCTGCGCCAGCACCGCGTTGGCGTGGGCCAGCAGGATGTCGCCGGCCGCCGTCAGCCGTACCCCTCTGCCGCTGCGGGTCAGCAGCGTGTGGCCCGTCTCCTGCTCCAGCGCGGCGAGCTGCTGGGACACGGCGGACGGGGTCAGGTACAGCGCGGCCGCCGCGGCGGTCACCGTCCGGTGGTCCGCCACGGCCCGCAGGATGCGCAGTCGTCTGGGGTCGATCACCCAGCCATTGTCGCTCGCGCGTCGACGAAGGCCGCCACAGCGCGCTCCACGTCGGCCGTCGAGTGCGCAGCGGAGAGCTGGACCCGGATGCGGGCCGCGCCCATCGGGACCACCGGGTACGAGAACCCGATCACGTACACGCCCCGCTCCAGCAGCAGCTCGGCCATCCGGCCCGCCTCCGCCGCGTCGCCGATCATGACCGGCGCGATGGCGTGGTCGCCGGGCAGGATCTCGAAGCCCGCCTCGGTCATCTTCGTACGGAACAGCTTCGTGTTGGCGGTCAGGCGCTCGCGCAGCTCGCCCGCCGACTCCAGCAGGTCGAGGACCTTGATCGACGCGGCGGCGATCACCGGGGCGAGGGAGTTGGAGAAGAGGTACGGGCGCGAACGCTGGCGCAGCAGCTCGACGATCTCCGCGCGGGCCGCGACGTAACCGCCGGACGCGCCGCCGAGCGCCTTGCCGAGCGTGCCGGTGATGATGTCGACGCGGTCCATCACGCCGTGCAGCTCGGGGGTGCCGCGGCCCTCGGGGCCGACGAAGCCGACGGCGTGCGAGTCGTCGACCATGACCATGGCGTCGTACCGGTCGGCCAGGTCGCAGATCTCCGCGAGCGGGGCGACGTAACCGTCCATGGAGAACACGCCGTCGGTGACGATCAGGCGGCGGCGGGCGTCCTGTGTGTCCTTGAGCTGCTGCTCCAGGTCGGCGAGGTCGCGGTTGGCGTAGCGGTGGCGGCGGGCCTTGGACAGGCGGATGCCGTCGATGATCGACGCGTGGTTGAGGGCGTCGGAGATGACCGCGTCCTCGGGGCCGAGGAGTGTCTCGAAGACGCCGCCGTTGGCGTCGAAGCAGGAGGAGTACAGGATCGTGTCCTCCTGGCCGAGGAAGGCGGAGAGGCGCTGCTCCAGCTCCTTGTGGATCTCCTGGGTGCCGCAGATGAAGCGGACCGAGGCCATGCCGTAGCCCCAGCGGTCGAGGGCGTCCTTCGCGGCGGCGACGACCTCCGGGTGGTCGGCGAGACCGAGGTAGTTGTTGGCGCAGAAGTTCAGTACGTCGCCGGAGGGGACGGAGACGGAGGCGCTCTGCGGGGTGGCGATGACGCGCTCGGGCTTGTAGAGGCCGGCGGCGCGGATCTCGTCGAGGGTGGCGCGGAGGTCGTCGCGGACGGAGGTGAACATGCGGTGGGCCTCTCCTGGCGGTGGTGCGGTCATGGGGTGGTGGTGCGGCTGCGGTCGTGGCCGGTCCCCGCCGGGGGTTACGTGGTCCAGTCGAGGATGATCTTGCCGCTGCGGGCGGTCGCCGCCTCGTCGAAGGCCGCGTCGAAGTCCTGGTGCGCGTAGCTGCCCGTGATGACCGGGCTGAGGTCCAGGCCGCCCTCCAGCAGCACCGTCATCGCGTACCACGTCTCGAACATCTCCCGGCCGTAGATCCCCTTGACGGTGATCATCGACGTCACGATCTTCGACCAGTCGACCGCGAACTCCTCCGCCGGCAGACCGAGCATCGCGATCCGCCCGCCGTGCGTCATGTTCGCGACCATGTCCCGCATCGCCTCCGGCCGGCCCGACATCTCCAGACCGATGTCGAAGCCCTCCTTGAGGCCGAGTTGGCGCTGCGCGTCCGCGATGTCCGACTCCGCCACGTTGAGGGCGAGCGTCGCACCGGCCTTGCGGGCGATCTCCAGACGCGACTCGCTCACGTCGGTGATCACGACGTTGCGCGCGCCGGCGTGCCGGGCGACGGCCGCCGCCATGATGCCGATAGGGCCCGCGCCGGTGATCAGCACGTCCTCGCCGACCAGCGGGAAGGAGAGCGCGGTGTGCACGGCGTTGCCGAACGGGTCGAAGATCGCGGCCACGTCCAGGTCCACCTTCGCGCGGTGCACCCACACGTTGGAGGCCGGCAGCGCCACGTACTCGGCGAAGGCGCCGTCGCGGCCGACCCCGAGGCCGATGGTGGACCGGCACAGGTGGCGGCGTCCCGCCAGACAGTTGCGGCACTTCCCGCAGACCAGGTGGCCCTCGCCGCTCACCAGGTCCCCGACCGCGATGTCCTGGACGTCGCCGCCGACGGCCGCGACCTCGCCCACGAACTCGTGGCCGAGGACGAGCGGCGTGGAGACGGCCTGCTGCGCCCAGCCGTCCCAGGACCGGATGTGCAGGTCCGTGCCGCAGATGCCGGTACGGAGCACCTTGATCAGCACGTCGCCGGGGCCCGTCTCCGGCTCCGGCACGTCCATCAGCCACAGCCCGGGCTCGGCGTACTGCTTGACAAGTGCCTTCATGGCTTCGGCTCCAGGCGGGGGGCGGGGGAGATCGCGAACGTGTCCCAATCTGTCGCGCCGGCGGCGCGCGGTCCATCGAGGATTTCTTAACCGGGCCAACAGCGGAGCTTCACGCGCGGCCCGGGTGCACCCGATCGGACGCACCGTCCCTACGCTGGCCCGATGACCGACGACCCCTCCGTGCTCCTGCGCACCGACGGCCACGCCGCCCACCTCACGCTCAACCGCCCCCGTGCGATCAACGCCCTCGACCACGCCATGGTGAACCGCGTCGCCGCCGCCCTCGCGGCCTGGGAGCACGACCCGGCGGTCAGGACCGTGGTGATCACCGGTGCCGGGGAGCGCGGACTGTGCGCCGGCGGGGACATCCGGTCGATCCACGCGGACGCCCGGGCCGGCGCCGGCGCCTCGGTCGCGTTCTGGCGCGACGAGTACCGGCTGAACGCGCACATCGCCCGCTTCTCCAAGCCGTACGTCGCCGTCATGGACGGCATCGTGATGGGCGGCGGCGTCGGGATCTCCGCGCACGGCAGCGTCCGCGTCGTCACGGAACGCTCCCGGGTGGCCATGCCGGAGACGGGCATCGGTTTCGTACCCGACGTCGGCGGCACCTGGCTCCTGTCGCGGGCCCCCGGCGAGCTCGGCGCGCACCTGGCGCTCACCGGCGCGGCGGTCGGCGCGGCCGACGCGCTGCTGTGCGGGCTGGCCGACCACTTCGTACCGTCGCAGCGGCTGCCCGCCCTGCTCGCGGACCTCGCGACGGAGCAGGCGGCGGACGTGCTGCCCCGGTACGAGCGCCCCGCTCCCGAGGGGGAACTCGCCGCCCACCGCGCGTGGATCGACCACTGCTACGCCGCGGGCACCGTCGAGGAGATCCTCGACCGGCTCCTCGACAGCGGCGAACCGGCCGCGAAGGAGGCGGCCGGGACGATCCTCGCCAAGTCGCCCGTCGCCCTCAAGGTGACCCTGGCCGCGATGCGCCGGGCGGCGGAGCTCACCACCCTGGCGCGGGTGCTGGAGCAGGAGTACCGCGTCTCGTGCGCGGCGCTGTCCTCACCCGACCTGGTCGAGGGCATCCGCGCCCAGGTGATCGACAAGGACCGCTCCCCGCGCTGGTCCCCGGCCACCCTCGCGGAGGTCACGGAAGCGCGGGTGGAGGGCTTCTTCGCACCGCTCGGCGGCGACGTCGCACCGCTCGGGCTGTAATTCGCACATACGTTTGAGTGGCGGTATTCTGGGGGCATGGCCGTACACCTCCAGGGCTCGCTCTTCGACCAGGGGGACGAGATCGCCCTGGGACCGCTGGACGGACTGCGCCGTACGGAACTGGGGCACGGCGCCTGGATCGACGTGCTGCCGCAATGGGTCGCCGGGGCCGACACGCTCTTCGACGTACTCGCCCACGACGTCGAGTGGCGCGCCGAGCAGCGCGTCATGTACGAGCGGGTCGTCGAGGTCCCGCGCCTGCTGTCCTTCTTCGGCGTGGACGACCCGCTGCCGCACCCGAGCCTCGAAGAGGCCCGCACCGCGCTGAACGCGCACTACGCGGCCGAGCTCGGCGAGCCGTTCGTGACGGCCGGACTGTGCCTCTACCGCGACGGCCGGGACAGCGTCGCCTGGCACGGGGACACCATCGGCCGGGGAAGCAGCGAGGACACCATGGTCGCCATCATGTCGCTGGGCGCGCCCCGGCAACTGGCGCTGCGGCCGCGCCGGCGCGACGCGGCCACCGTGCACAAGCCGCTCGGGCACGGCGATCTCATCGTCATGGGCGGCAGCTGCCAACGCACCTGGGAACACGCGATCCCCAAGACGTCACGTGCCGTCGGGCCGCGCATCAGCGTGCAGTTCCGCCCACAGGGCGTGCGCTGAGCGCCTGTTGTTGCGGCGCCCCCGCGGCGGACGGACAATGGGAAGCACCACCCGTGACCATCCCCGCACCACCGGTTGCGCCGACGTCCCTCCCTTCACACCCAGCCGTTCGTACGGGCTGCACAGGGATCCGGGAGCTCTCATGGACCGCGACGAACTCGAGGCGGCGTTCTACGGGCAGGGGCCGTTTCCCGTTCCGTGGGCCACCAACTGTCCGGTGCGTTTCGACGCCTGGCTGGCACTCGCCCAGCCGGCCCCGCCGGAGCACCGCGAGGACGTGATCCTCGCGATCAACGAGGAGCACGGCGCACTGCGCGTGCTCCAGCACTTCGGGGCCCTGGACATGACCGAGTGCCAGCCGGTCGCGGCGGGCAGCTTCGTGGCGGCGCGGCTGACGCTCGGCGAGGTCGTACGAGCGGTGCTTCCCATGACCAACCTGCTCAGCCTCGTGCGCCTCGCCAAGGAGGTCGCGCAGCAGATGGGGCAGCCGGGCATCGAGGCCGCCCTGCGGGGGCACTTCAAGAGCCCGCCGACCAGCGACGTCCACGACAACATCGAACGGCGCCAGGAGCGCGGCAAACACCTCGAATGGTTCCTGAACCTGTTGCACGGGGTCATCGCCGCCTCGCAGGCGCACCCCGGCGGCCCACCGGCCGACGCCCCGGGAACGACCGGGCTGATGACCCGCATGCTCGCCGCCGTCGCCCTCGAATCGCCCCTGACCCGGCCGGCGGACCCACCGCCCCGAGGCGTCATCGACCGCAGGCAGCGCCACCCGGTCACCTCGGTGACCACGAACCGCCAGGCCGCCCCGGCGGTCGTCCGCTCCAGGTCGACCATCAAGGCCGACGCCGCCGAGCAGGTCTTCTCCGTCGACTGCGGCTCGATCGGCTGGGCCGTCGTCGACAGCGGCATCGACGCCCGGCACCCGGCGTTCTACGACTGGGACACCTCCGCCACCCCGGCGAAGCAGCTCGCCTCGCGGGTCGCCCGGGCGTTCAACTTCGTCGGCGTACGGGGGACCCTGTCGGCCGACGCGCTGGAGAACGGCCTGATCGACTGGTCCCGCGCCCTGCCGTACGTCGAGATGGAACTCCCCGCGCCGCAGAACCGCGCGACGCGCACCGACATGCCCTACACGACCCCGGGCGACCACCACGGCACCCACGTCGCCGGCATCCTCGGTGCCTCGTGGCCCGACCGCGCGTTCCGCGGCATCTGCCCACGGATCAGGCTGTACGACTTCCGGGTCCTCGACGACCGGGGCGAGGGCGACGAGTTCTCCATCGTCACCGCGCTCCAGGCGATCCGGCACATCAACGAGCAGGCCGGCCGGTTCGTCATCGCCGGGGTCAACATCAGCCTCTCCGTGCCGCACGACGTGGCGACCCACTCCACCGGGTGGACGCCCGTCTGCATCGAGTGCGACCACCTGGCGCGCTCGGGCGTCGTGGTCGTCGCGGCGGCCGGCAACGCCGGGTTCAGCGGCGCGATGCGCACGCTGGGCACCGACTACCACAGCATCAGCATCTCCGACCCGGGCAACGCCGAGTCGGTCATCACCGTCGGCTCGACCCACCGCAGCAACCCGCACCGGCACGGCGTGAGTTACTTCTCCAGCCGCGGCCCCACGGGCGACGGCAGGCCCAAACCCGACCTCCTCGCGCCCGGGGAGGACATCGACGGCCCCATCCCCGGCGCGGGCATCTCCGCGATGCACGGGACGAGCCAGGCGGCCGCCCACGTCAGCGGAGCCGCGGCGATGCTGCTGGCCCGCAACCGGGAACTGCTCGGGCGCCCCGAGCGGGTGAAGCAGATCCTGTGCTCCACGGCGACGGACCTCGCCCGCGAACGGGACTTCCAAGGACACGGCCTGGTCGACGTCCTGCGGGCCATGCAGTCCGTCTGACACGACAGGACCGGAACAGGCGGCCGGAACAGACCCCCGGAACAGGCAGCAAGGAGGAAGGCGGCGACGATGCTCACCTTCGATTTCCTCGACGCCCGGCACGGCGACTCCTTCCTCGTCCGCTGGGGGCCCCGCGACGAGCGCGTCATGCTCGTCGACGGCGGCCCCGGCGGTGTCTACGAGGCCTCGCTGCGCGACCGGTTGACGCGGCTGGAGCCGGGCGGCGACGGCGTTCCGGTGATCGACGTCGTCTGCCTGTCCCACGTCGACGACGACCACGCCGCGGGGCTGCTCAGACTCCTCGCCGAGATACGGCGCGCACGGCGGGAGGAGCTGCCCGAGCCCTTCGCGGTGACCCGCCTGTGGTTCAACGCGGTGGAGGAACTCGTCGACCGGCGGGCCCCGGGCCTGAGCGCGTCCGTCCAGCCGCTCGTCGAGCGGGCACTGACCGACAGCGGGGCCGTCAAGGCGAGTTACGGACAGGGGAGGGCCATCCGCGACGAGGCGGCGGCGCTGGGCCTGGCCGGCAACCCCCTCTTCGACGGGCCCCTGACCGAGGGCGCCGAAACGACCCTCGACGACCTGCACGTCACGGTCGTCGCCCCCGACGACGTGGCCCTCGCGCAACTGGAGAAGCGGTGGCGCCAGGCGAAGCAGCGGGGCGACCCCGACGTGATCTCGGCCGCGTACACGGACGGCTCGGTCCCGAACCTGTCCAGCATCGTCCTGCTGCTGCGCCACGACGGCCGCACCGCCCTGCTCACGGGGGACGCCAGAGGCGACCGCATCCTCACCGGGCTGCGGGCCGGCGGCCTGCTCACCGACGCGGACCCGCTCCACGTCGACCTGCTGAAGCTGCCGCACCACGGCAGCGAACGCAACGTGGAGCCCGACTTCTTCGAGAGCGTGCACGCCGACCACTACGTGGTGTCCGCCGACGGCATCCGGCACCACCACCCCCACGAGGACACCCTGCGCTGGCTCGTGGAGTCCCGGGACGCGGACGACGAGTACGTCGTCCACCTCACCAACGAGATCGACTTCGCGACCGACGCGCTCAAAACCCTGCGCAGAAGACGCAGTTTCGACATCGACGTGCGGCCGCCCACGGACCCGGCGCTCGTCGTGGAAGTCGGTGATCAGCGATGAGCACAACCGCCCGGCACGCTGCCGCCGATCCCTGGATCGTGGACTCTCCCGCCGTGGGCACGGGCCTTCAGGCCCGGCCCTGCGGCGACACGCTGCGCCCCGCCGAACCGCCCGCCGCGGCGCGCCCGGTCGCCGTCACCCTCTCCGGCGGCGGCTTCCGGGCCACGCTGTGCGCCCTGGGTTTCGTCCGCCTGCTGGCCGACGCGGGACTGCTGTCCGGCCTGCGGTACGCCTCGTCCGTGTCCGGCGGCTCGATCGCCAACGGGTTCCTCGCGACGGCCTGGCCCGCCCTCAGGGAGCGCGGCTTCACCACCGGGGCGGTCGACGAACTGGTCGTCGACCCGGTCGTCGCCCGCGTCTCCACCCGGTCGTTCAAGCGGTCCCTCCTGCGGGGCCTGTGGCGGACGATCGGGCCGACGACCCGCACCGAACTCATGGCACGGCGGCTGGACGAGTGGTTCTTCGACGGGATCGAGCTGACGGACCTGGACCCGCAGGTGCGCTGGATCCTCAACGCGGCGAACCTCACCACCGGCGCCCGGTTCACCTTCGAGCGCGACGTGTTCGGCGACTACACCACCGGACTCGCCCCCACGTCGGGCACCGGGCTGCGACTGAGCCTCGCCGCGGCCGCCTCCGCCGCCGTCCCCGGCGCCTTCCCGCCGGTCGTGCTGGACCGGGAGCACTTCCCCTGCGCCGCACACCCACCGGCCCTGCTGGACGGCGGAACGTACGACAACACGGGTCTGGAGGCCATCGACAGCGAACGCTACCGGCACGCCTTCACGCTCGTCCTCAACGCCGGAGGGCTCCTGCGGCCCGGCGTGTACGGCCGCGTCCCCGTGCTCCGGGACCTCGCGCGGGCCAACTCCCTGCTCTACCGGCAGAGCACGGCCCTGCGGACCCGCGCGATCGTGGAACGCTTCCAGCGGGGCCACGGCTTCGACGGGGACGGCGAAGTGCCGCCCGGTGCCCGGCGCGGCGTACTCGTCGGGCTCTCCACCGACTTCCCCGCGGACGGCTCCGCGCCGCTGCGCCGCTGGCGCGAGGCGTTCCCCGAGCACCGCGCGTTCGGCGGCCGGGACCTCGCGCTCGTGCCGACCGTCTTCGACCGCCTCGACCCGGGCCTGTGCCGGGCCCTGGTGTACCGGGGCTGGTGGCTCGCGGGCGCCGGGCTCGCGGCCTTCCACCCCCACCTCGTGCCGGACCCGGCCACGACGGCGCCGCCCCGGCTGTGACGGCCGGTGCTCAGCCCCGTGCGCGCGGCTCGATACGGAAGTCGAACGCCGCCGTCCCCGGGTCCAGCGCCGTCACCCCGCCGTCGACCGTGAGCACCGCGCCGTTGACGTACGACGCGGCGGGCGACAGCAGCCACGCGATCGCCTCCGCGACCTCGCGCGGCTCGCCCGGCCGCCGCCCCGGAAGCAGCCGGGTCGCCTCCTCGTACGCCGCTTCCACGCCGCCGTCCCCCAGCCCCGCCTCCTCGGCGAACCGCGCCATCCGCCGGTCGGCCATCTCGGTGCGCACCCAGCTCGGGCAGACGGTGTTGGCGCGCAGCCCGTACTGCCCGTAGTCGACGGCGAGGGAACGGCAGAGCTGGAGCAGCGCCGCCTTGGACGTGGCGTACGCGGCGTTGCCCACACCGTTGCGCAGCGCCGACACCGAGGCGACCGCGACGACCGCGCCGCGCGTCTCCAGCAGATGCGGCAACGCGGCCCGCAGCAGCAGGAAGGGGCCAGTGAGGTTGGTGCGCATGACGGCTTCCCAGTCCTCGACCGTCAGGTCGCCGACGGACCCCGGGCGTCCGATCCCGGCGTTCAGCACGAGCCCGTCCACCCGCCCGTAGGCGGCCACGGTACGGTCCACGAGCCCCCGGACGGCATCGGGGTCGGTGGCGTCGGACGGATGGGCCAGCGCCCCGGTCTCCTCGGCGACCCGCCGCAGCGGTTCGGGCCTGCGCCCCGAGACGACCACCTGGTGCCCGGCGTCCCGCAGCAGCCGGGCCGTCGCCGCGCCGATGCCCGTACCGCCCCCTGTGACGATGACAACTCGCTGTTGCGTCATGGTCGTTCGGCCCTCCGTCGTCCTCGCGCACCTTCCCCGTGATCATAGGGAGGCGGCCGGTGCAGGGCGGGACCGGCCCGCCGCGCAACCCGATGGAGGCATTTCCCCGCGTACGCGTCGCACCCGTGGCTACTCGCCCGTACGGTGAGGGCCGTGTCGGAGGATCTTGCCGCCGGAAGGGAACGCGACCCCATGGAAGCTGTGGTTCCACGGCAGCGAGCCGTGTCCGGGCGGATTCCGCTCGCGGTCGTCGTGGTGGGCGGCGACGGCCTGGTCTCGCACTGGAGCTCCGGTGCGCAGCGGCTCTTCGGCCACCGCAGGGAGGACGCCGTGGGCGCCGTCGCCGCCGACCTGCTGCCCGTCTCGGGCGCCCTGAACCCGCCCGACGAGTACGACGTCCTCGCCCCGGGTGCCGACAGGCCGCCCGGTGACGGGTTCGCCGGGCAGCTCACCTCCGGGCGCGCCAAGTGCCCCCGGCCGGAAGGCGGCCCGTACCCGCCCGGCGACCGCGGTTCGCTGGACGTGCTGTGGTGGGCGTACCCGCTGGCCGTACCGGGCCCGGAGCGGCTGCTGGTGCTGGCCGCCGACGCCTCGCGGCTGGGCGAGGAAAGCGGCCCGTACGAGCGGGTCGCGCCCGGTTTCGCGCTGCACACCGAGTTCCCGGAAGCGGGCCGCCTCGCCGACCGGCTGCCTGACATCCTGCCGCACATGGGTCCGGCCACGGCGAGCCGGATCGTGGCGCAGGTGCTCGAACTCGGTTACCCCGTACTGGAGATGAGCACCTACGCGCGCGTCCCGGTCACGCCGGACTGGGGCGTGCCGAGACACCGCCGGCGCCGCGAGGCGGCCGAAGGACCGCCGACGCCGGACGCGGACGCCGGCCGGGAGCGGGCGCCGGCGGGCGACAGGGCCGCTGCCCCCGGACACGCCGCTGACCTCGACCGGGCCGCTGACGTCGAACGCGCCGACGACCTCGAACACGCCGCCGTCCGTGAGCGGCTGGAGTTCCTCAACGAGGTGAGCGGCCGCATCGGCAGCTCGCTCGACCTGGCCCGTACGATCCGCGAGGTCACCAGCGCCGCCGTCCCCCGCTTCGCGGACTTCGCGGGCACCCACCTGCGGGTGCGGATGCTCTCCGGCGAGGGCTTCCCCGACGGCCCGCCGGACGTGAACACCGCGTGGCGCCGGGTCTGGGTGGAGCACAACGACGAGCCGGGCCGCTGGGACGACACCGTCCCCGTGGGGGAGGAGCTGACCTTCCCCGAGCAGACCCCCTTCTTCCAGTGCATGGTGACCGGCGAGCCGGTGCTCCTCCCGCACATCGACACGGCCCTGAGCGAGCGCATCGCCGCCCGGTTCGAGGAACGGGACCTGCGGCCCCTGATCGGCGGCCGGTCGCTGCTGGTCGTACCGCTCACCGCGCGCACGGTGGTGCTGGGATTCATGGTGCTCATGCGCCGCCCGGGACGCGAGCCGTTCACCGACATGGACCGCAGAACCGGCGCCGAGCTCGCCGCCCGGGCCGGCCTCGTCCTGGACAACGCCCGCATGTACACCCATCAGCAGCAGGTGGCCGAGACACTGCAGGAGAGCATGCTGCCGCAGGTCGAGCCCCGGATGGCCGGCTGCGACATCGCCACCCGCTACCTGCCGGGCACCGCGCTGGGCCGCGTCGGCGGCGACTGGTTCGACACCGTCCGGCTGCCCGGCTCCCGTACGGCGCTGGTCGTCGGGGACGTGGTGGGGCACGGGGTGAACGCCGCCGCCATGATGGGCCAGCTCCGCACGGCGGTGCACACGATGGCCGCGCTGGACATCCCTCCGGCGCAACTGCTGCGCAGTCTCGACGACCTGGCGCACGAGTTCGGCGACCACTATCTCGCCACCTGCCTGTACGCGGTCTACGACCCGGTCGCCGGCGAGCTGCTGATCTCCAGCGCCGGGCACCTGCCTCCCGTGCTCGTACGGGCCGGGACCGGGCGCGGCGAGCTGATCGACGTACCGGGCGGCGCGCTGATCGGCCTCGGGGGCGTGCCGTTCGCCACCGCCCGGGTCCGGGTGTCGCCGGGCGACCGGCTGGTGCTGTGCACGGACGGGCTGGTCGAGGTGCCCGGCGAGGACATCGGGACCGGCCTGGCGGCGCTCTGCGCGTCGGCGGCGCAGCCGGCCGCCTCCCTGGACGAGGCGTGCGACGCCGTCGTCCGGGCGCTCGCCGGGGCGACGGCCGAGCGGTCCGGCGGCCGCAACGACGACATCGCCCTGCTGATGGCGCGGCTGAACGGAATGCCGGCCGGGGACACGACGACGTGGCGGCTGGAACCCACGGCGGCCGACGTGTCCCGGGCGCGGAAGCTGGTGGACGGTCAACTGGCACGCTGGGGGCTGCCCGAGCTGGCCGACACCACCCGGCTGCTGGTCAGCGAGGTCGTCACCAACGCGGTACGGCACGCCGGCGGGCGGCCCGTGGAACTGCGCCTGGCCCGCGCGGACACGCTCCTGTGCGAGGTGTCGGACGCCGACCACACGCTGCCGGCGATGCGGGACGCGGGGCCGGAGGAGGAGTCGGGGCGCGGGCTGCGGCTGGTGAGCACGCTCGCGCACCGGTGGGGAGCGAGCCACTCCGGGCCGGGCAAGGTGGTCTGGTTCGAGCAGGCGCTGCCGGCCCGGGCGCACTGCGGCGCCGGGAGCGGCCGACCGCTTCCCGGGGTGTCCGGGAGGGGGGTACCGGGGTAGGGAACCGGGTGCGAGGCGCAGCGGCGCCGCTCAGTCTTCCGGAGCGTCGTACACCGTCCGGAAGTCCTCCCTTCCTTCCGTCTTTCCGTCTTTCCGTCCGCACCGGGGGCATGCGATGAGTCCGACCGGCCGTTACGTGCACGCCTGGGAGAGCTACTGGGGCGACACTCCGGGCGCCCCGGGCGCGGCGATCTGGGACAGCGACCCGTCGCTGGCCGCCGAGCCCCACCTGGAGCTGTTCGCGCCGTACGCCGACCGGGCCCGGCCCGTGGTCGACATCGGCTGCGGGAACGGCACGCAGACCCGCTACCTGGCCCGCCACTTCGCCCGGGCGGTGGGCGTCGACGTCGCCCACGCGGGGATAGCCCACGCGCGCCGGGCGGACACCGGGCGGACGGTCGAGTTCCGGCAGCTCGACGCCGCCGACGCGGGTGCCGTACGGGAGCTGCACGAGCGGCTCGGTGACAGCAACGTGTACATGCGGGCCGTCATCCACCAGAGCGACCCGCCGGACCGGCCCCTGGTCGCCGCGGCCGTCGCGGAGCTGGTGGGCGAGCGGGGGCGTGCCTTCGTGGCGGAGCTGACCGCCGGGGCGAAGACCGTACTGCGGGAGCTGATGGGCGAGCCCGGCGGGCCGCCGCCGAAGCTGGCGCGGGTCTTCGCGCACGGACTCAGACCGGCGGAGTCCGACGACGGCGAAGTCCCCGAGCTGCTGCGCGCGTGCGGGCTCACCGTCCTGGCGTACGGCCGTACGACGCTTCCGCAGACGGAGTTCCGGGCCGACGGCACCCGCATAGAACTGCCCGCTCAGTGGCTGATCGTGGGCCGTACGGGCTGAGAAGGCGCCGTACGGCCGTGCACGGTGCCCGCCCTCCGGCGGTCGCGCGGCTGTCGCGCGGGCGCACCGAGGTTGTGCCCGCCCCCGGCACGACGGATTCTGTAGGGGATGAACCGGGCTGGTGTGGCGCCATGAGTACGTGGAACGCGGCGCAGAGTGCCGACTTCCGTGGTCCCCTCGACGTCACCGGGGCGGCCACGGCGGTCGTCGACGCCCAGGACACGGTCATCGGCTGGAGCCTCGCGGCCGAGGAACTCCTCGGCTACCGGCCGCACGAGATCGTGGGACAGCCGCTGTCGGTCTTCCTGCCCCCGCGCCCGAACCCCTCCCCGCCCCTCGCCCCGGACGATGCCGCGCCGGCCCTTGGCGACCCGTTCCGGAGCAACGAGATCCGCGTCGCCCGGCACCGGGACGGGCACGAGCTGCTGGTCGCCACGGCGGTGTGCCACCTGCCGGGGCCCGGCGCGGCGGAACGCGTCGTCGTGGCGACGAAGCTGAAGGACCTCCGGGTGTGGGAGTCCCGGCTGGCGCTGCTGCACGGACTGGCCACCCAGTCCCCCGTCGGCCTGGCCATCTACGACACCAACCTGCGTCTGACCTGGTGCAACACGGCGTACGAACGCGAGATCGGGCGGCCGTACGCCGACTTCGGCGGGATGCGGGCCGACGAGCTGTACTCCGAGGGACGCTTCGTCACCCGTGGCTACCCGCGCACCCTCGACGCGGTCATGCACCACGTCCTGGACACCGGCGAGCCCATCCTCGACCTGCACTTCCTCGGCCGGCCTCCGAGCGACCCGGAGCAGGAGCACCTCTGGTCCTGCTCCTACTACCGGCTCCAGGACGCCGACGGACACGTGATCGGGGTGTGCGAGGACGCCTTCGACATCACCGAACGCCACAAGGCCCAGCGGCGGCTTGCCCTGCTCGTCGAGGCCGGCCGCGGCATCGGCACCACCCTCGACGTGCTGGTCACCGCCGAGAAGATCACCGAGGTGGCGGTCCCGGAGTTCGCCTGCGCCGTCACGGTCGACCTCGCGACTGCGGTCCTGGACGGCGAGGCGCCGCCCACCGGCGGCCCGGCCCCGACCGAGCTCGTACGCGCCGCCCACCGGTCGGCCGGGGCGTCCGGGCAGCGCGACCCGGCGGGCCCCGCCGACGGGGCGCGGCCGCAGGGCCCGCGGCCGCCTGCCGCCGTGGCCTACCCGCCGGGGTCCCCGCAGGAGCGCAGCCTCGCCTCGGGCGGGCGCGTGCGCGACGACACCACCCTCGTCGTGCCGTTGCGGGCCGGGAACAGCACCCTGGGCCTCGTCACCTTCGCCAGGGATCCCGGCGCCGCCGCCTTCGACGACGACGAGATCGCGCTGGCCGACGAGCTGGTCGCCCGTACGGCCGTGTCCGTCGACAACGCCCGCCGCTTCACCCGCGAACGCACAGCGGCCCTCGCCCTCCAGCGCCAGCTGCTGCCGCAGCACGTGCCGCAGCAGTCGGCGGTCGAGCTGGCCCACCGCTACCTGCCCACGGACGACCTGTCCGGGGTCGGCGGAGACTGGTTCGACGTCATCCCGCTGTCGGGCACCCGGGTCGGACTCGTCGTCGGTGACGTGGTCGGCCACGGCCTGCAGGCGGCCGCCACCATGGGACGCCTGCGCACGACCGTACGCGCGTTCGCACAGATGGACCTGGCGCCCGACGAGCTGCTGACCCGGCTCGACGACCTGGTGGGGCAGTCGGCGGAGGAGCAGTGGGGCGAGCTCGGCTCGCCCGGCGGCCCGTTCGAGGACGTGACCACCGGCGCGACCTGCCTGTACGCGGTGTACGACCCGGTCTCCCGACGGTGCGTCATGGCCCGCGCCGGACACCTGCCGCCCGCGATCGTCCACCCGGACGGCGCCCTGACCTACCCGGACCTTCCGGCCGGGCCGCCGCTGGGCCTCGGCGGCCTGCCGTTCGAGTCCATGGAGATCGAACTCCCGGTGGGCAGCCTGCTGGCCCTGTTCACCGACGGCCTGGTCGAAGCCCGCGACCGCGACATCGACCACGGCCTCCAGACGCTCGGGGAGGTACTGGCCGACCGGGACGCGTCGCTGGAAGAACTCTGCGACCGGGCGGTGGCGCGTCTCCTGCCGGACGGCACGACCGCAGACGACACGGCCCTGCTCCTCGTCCGCACCCGCGAACTGGGCACCACGCAGGTCGCCGAATGGGAACTGCCCGCCGAACCCGTCGCACCGGGCCACGCCCGTGAGCTCGCCACCAGGCAACTGCGGGACTGGGGGCTGGAGGACCTGTCGTTCTCGACGGAGCTGGTCGTCAGCGAGCTGGTCACCAACGCGGTGCGGTACGCCGCCGGGCCCCTGCACCTGCGCCTCATCCGCGACCGCACGCTCCTGTGCGAGGTCGCGGACACCGGCCACACGTCACCGCACCTGCGCCACAGCCGCGATGACGACGAGGGCGGCCGGGGCCTGTTCATCGTCGCCCAGCTCGTCCAGCGCTGGGGCACGCGCTACACCCGCTCCGGCAAGACCATCTGGACCGAGCAGTCCTTCCCCGCGGACGGGGACGGCTGAGTGTGCTCCGGGACGAGTCTCAACTGTGCTCCGTTGCAGCCCAGTTCACGATGTCCGGTCCGGCCGCGGGCGTTGGCAACAAATAGCTGGCGCCGCGTTCCGGGGTGGAGTTATGGTTCTGACCGTTCACCGGACGCGGCCGTGCGCCGCCGCGGGGAACGTGTCGGTTCGTTGAGAAGCAGGAGGTGAGGACATTGATGACTGTCACGGTGACGGGCGCTGCCCGCATTCAGGAGTTCATCATCGTTTCCACCCCTGTGGCCTCCGGCTGACACCCACTCGTACTTCCGCGCGCACTGCGCGCCGCCGGGGCCGCCCTTCGAAGGGTTTCCCTTGTCCCACGCTTCGCTCCACACCTCCTCTTCCACCACTTCTGATGCCCGGCACCCCCTCGCCCCCTACGGCTGGGACGAGGCATGGGAAGCCGAGTTCGCTCCGTACGCCGCGCAGGGGCTGCTGCCCGGCCGTGTCGTACGGGTCGACCGCGGCCAGTGCGACGTCCTCACCGCCGACGGCGTCGTACGCGCCGACACCGCCTATGTGACGCCGCACGATCCGCTGCGGGTCGTCTGCACCGGTGACTGGGCCGCCGTCGACCCTGCCGGGGACCCGCAGTTCGTACGGGCGTACCTGCCGCGCCGCACCGCGTTCGTACGCTCCACCTCCTCCAGCCGGTCCGAGGGGCAGATCCTCGCGGCCAACGTGGACCACGCGATCATCGCGGTCTCGCTCGCCGTCGAGCTGGACCTCGGGCGCATCGAGCGCTTCCTGGCGCTGGCCTGGGAGTCGGGCGCGCAGCCGTTGGTCGTCCTCACCAAGGCCGACCTCGTGCCGGACGCCACCGGGCTCTCTTACCTCGTCGACGACGTGGAGACCACGGCGCCCGGCGTGCAGGTGCTGCCCGTCAGCTCCGCGACGGGGGACGGCGTCGACGTACTCGCCGCTGTCGTGTCGGGCGGTACGAGCGTGCTGCTCGGCGTCTCCGGTGCGGGAAAGTCCACGCTGGCCAACGCGCTGCTCGGCGCGGACGTCATGGCGGTGCAGGCCATCCGTGACGTCGACGGCAAGGGCCGGCACACGACCACCACCCGCAACCTCCTCGCGCTGCCCGGCGGGGGAGTCCTCATCGACACACCCGGGCTGCGGGGCGTGGGGCTGTGGGACGCCGAGGCCGGTGTCGGCCAGGTCTTCTCCGAGATCGAGGAGCTGGCGGTCCAGTGCCGGTTCCACGACTGCGCCCACGAGGCGGAACCGGGCTGCGCCGTGCTGGCCGCCCTGGAGGAGGGCGCATTGCCGGAGCGCCGGCTGGAGAGCTACCGCAAGCTG
Organism: Streptomyces chryseus; assembly: GCF_014650755.1. Classification (GTDB taxonomy): domain Bacteria; phylum Actinomycetota; class Actinomycetes; order Streptomycetales; family Streptomycetaceae; genus Streptomyces; species Streptomyces chryseus. The sequence continues at coordinate 183,897 of NZ_BMVO01000005.1, forward strand.
CTGCGGGAGAACCGCCGCATCGTCGCCAAGACCGACGCCAGGCTCCGCGCGGAGATCGGGCGCGAGTGGCGGCTGCGCAGTGCGCAGGGCCGGGCCAGTATGGAGGCCAAGCGCGGGGGCGGCGGCAGGCGCCGATAGCACTCCGCCTGCCCGGGGCCCCGGCTGCTCGGGGCCCCGGGTCGTCGCCGCCGGGGGGCGGTGCGCGGCGGGATCGGTTCTGGCCGTAGTGCGGGGGCTGCGGGGGGTCGGTGCCGTGCCGGGGCTTCGCGATCGCCGCGCCACTCCATGTCCGAAAGCCGCCAGTGGGGTGTGCCTGGGGCGGCGCACACTGGGGGCGTGATGGAGGAAGAGAGCAAGTACGAGGCGGTGACCAGCCGTGACGCGCGCTTCGACGGAGAGTTCTTCTTCGCCGTGGTCACCACCGGCATCTACTGCCGGCCGAGCTGCCCCGCCGTCACCCCCAAGCGGGAGAACGTGCGGTTCTACCCGACCGCGGCCGCCGCCCAGGGCAACGGGTTCCGGGCCTGCCGCCGCTGCCGCCCCGACGCCGTACCCGGATCCGCCGACTGGAACGCGCGCGCCGACGTCGTCGGCCGCGCGATGCGGATGATCGGCGACGGAATCGTCGACCGCGAAGGCGTGCCGGGCCTCGCGGGCCGGCTCGGGTACAGCACCCGGCAGGTCCAGCGCCAGCTCACCGGTGAGCTCGGTGCGGGCCCCGTCGCCCTCGCCCGCGCCCAGCGCGCCCACACCGCCCGTGTACTGCTCCAGACCACCGGGCTGCCGGTGACCGAGATCGCGTTCGCCTCGGGCTTCGCGAGCGTGCGGCAGTTCAACGACACCATCCGCCGGATCTACGCCCGCACCCCCACCCTCCTGCGCGCCGAGGCCGGGAAGGTCCGTACGCGTACGGGGCCCGCCCTCGCCGCCGGCATCCCGCTGCGGCTCGCTCATCGCGGCGCGTACGCCGCCGCCGAGGTCTTCGACCTCCTCGCGGACGAGGCCGTGCCGCGCGTCGAGGAGGTGGCCGGCGAGCGCGGCGCCCGCACGTACCGGCGCACCCTGCGTCTGCCGTACGGAACAGGCATCGCCGCCGTCGACGAGACGCCGCACCCCGGCTGGCTCGACGCCCGCATCCACCTCACCGACCTGCGCGACCTCACCACCGCCGTGCAGCGGTTGCGCCGGCTCTTCGACCTGGACGCCGACCCGTACGCCGTCGACGAACGGCTCGCCGCCGATCCGGCGCTGGCGCCCCTGGTCGCCGCCCGGCCGGGGCTGCGCTCGCCGGGCGCCGCCGACCCCGAGGAGTTCGCCGTACGGGCCCTGACCGGCCCGGCGGCGGCCGGGCTCGTCGAGGCGTACGGGAAGCTGCTCGACCAGCCGTGCGGCGCGCTGACGCACGTCTTTCCCGAGCCGGGCGCCCTCACCGGGGCCGAGGACCCGGCGCTGCGGGCGCTGGCGGTCGCGCTCGCCGACGGCGTCGTACACCTCGGCCCCGGCGCCGACCGCGACGAGACGGAGCGGGCGCTGCGCGCGCTGCCGGGGGTCACCGCGCGGACGGCGGCCCTGATCCGGATGCGGGCGCTCGGGGACCCGGACGTCGCGCCGGGCGGCGAGGAGGAGACCGTCGGCGCGGCGCGGTGGCGGCCCTGGAGGTCGTACGCCGTGCGGCATCTGTGGACGGCGTACGACCGGGTCTCGCCGGGCTGACCGCCGCCCCTGTGGGTCAGCCGCCGTCCAGACCCCAGCTGTGGATCTTCTGCGGGTGGATCCGGATCAGCTCCTCGCTGAAGTGCGGTCCCAGGTCGTGCGGCCCGGTCAGCAGCTCGGCCTCGCCCCGGATGTCCACCCCGCGCACCGCCCACGGCTTCAGGCTCACGATGTCGTCGACGACCAGGGCGACCTTCGGGTTCGTCTGGAGGTTGCGCCACTTCTTCGTCGTGCCCAGGGCGAATCCGCCGATCAGTATCGTCCCGTCGTCCTGCGGGAAGAAGCCGACCGGGTTCGCCTGCGGCCGGCCCTTGGGGTCGACGGTCGCCATCCGTCCCAGGCGCTGCGTCCTGAGGTAGGCGCGCTCGGCGTCGCTGAATGCGGTCATGACGCCCACCCTCACACGCGCGGCCCTCCCCGCACATCGGTACGGGGGCCTAGGACTTCCGCCGGACCCGGAGCCGTGCGTCGGCTCCGTCAGCCCCCGTCAGCCCCAGATCACCACGCCCACCCAGGTGCCGGTCACCAGCAGAGAGGCGAACAGCTGCACCAGCACCGGGTAGCCGACGGCGCGCATGACCGTACGGGTGGAGGCCCAGCCACCGCCGTGGCTGCCGAGCCGGGCCCGCTCCACGCCGTAGATGCCCCCGACGAATCCCAGAACCGCGCCCACCACCGGCAGCAGGAAGAAGCCGGCGATCCCGGCGATCCCGCCCACCATGAGCGTCCGCTGCGGCGCGCCGGACTCCTGGGGGCGGCGGGCCGGCAGCAGGGGTTTGAGCGCTTGGTCGAGCAGCAGCAGGCCGGTCGCGCCGATCAGGACACCCCAGGCGAGCACCGTCTTGTCCTCCAGCGCCCACCACAGCACGGCCGCCCAGACGATCGCCTGCCCCGGTACACCCGGCACGAGTACGCCGAGCAGGCCGAGCAGCATGACGAGGCCGACCAGAAGGAGCTGCCACACGCCCATCTGTCCAGGGTGCGCGCCTCACGCTGCGGCCGCAGGTCGGAGGCCGACGGGCGCAGCGTCGCGCCCGGGTGGCGTCGTGGTGCCGTGCCGGCCGCGTTTCCCGTGCTGGGGGGCGCGTCGAGCGGGGTCGCGGCGCTGGGGGCGGTGCGCTCGCCGTGGGCGGGGGCAGGCGGTTGTGGTGTGCGCCGGTGGGCCGCCCCTCGCCGTGGGGCAGGGGGGCAGGCGGTTGTCGTGTGCGCCGGTCAGCGTCTGGACACCCAGCCGCGTTCGTACGCGTGCCAGCCGAGCTGGAGCCGCGTCGTCACGCCCGCCAGCTCCATCAGGCCCTTCACCCGCCGCTGCACCGTCCGCAGACCCAGCTCCAGCTGCTTCGCCACGCTCGCGTCCGTCATCCCGGCCAGCAGCAGCGACAGCACCTGGATGTCCGTGGCGTCCGGGCCCGGCAGGCCCTCCTCGGACACCGTGCCGTCCGCCGCGAGCCGCAGCGGGAGCGCGTCCCGCCACACCGCCTCGAACAGGCCCGTCAGCGACTCCAGCAGGCCGCTCGCGTGCACGACGAGGGCCGCCGGTTCCGCGCCCCGGGCCGTCAGCGGCACCATCGCCATGCTCCGGTCCGCGATCACGAGCTTGGTCGGCACCCTCTCCGCCACCCGGACCTGCTCGTCGCGCCCCAGCGCCGCCGACAGCTCGACGAGTCCCGTGGGCGCGGTGAGCACCTCGCGTTCGAGCACCACCCGGTACGCCACGCCACGCGTCGCCGCCCGCTCCTCGGCCTCGTTGTCCATGCCGCTGATCGCGATCGGATGCCCCGTGACCAGCGCGCACACCTCCTTCGTGGCGCCGAGCTGGAGCTGCGCGAAGCGGTGCGCCACCGCGCTGACCCCCGTCACCACCTCGACCAGGTCGTGCACGGCGGGCTCGGCCGCCTCCGCCCGGTACTCCCGCGCCAGCAGCGCAGCCGTCAGCTCCGCCTGCTCCAGCTCGTGCCGCTGCTGGGTCAGCAGCGCACCGAGCGCGACCCCCGGCGGCGCGGCCACCCAGCGCCCCGTACGCGCCGACGACTGGGCCGCGAGCCCCTGCTGTTCCAGGCGGCGCAGCGCCCGTTCGGTGTCGGCCTCCGGCAGCGTCAGGCGGTGCGCGAGGTCGGGGACCTCCGCCGCGCCGAGCGCGACGAGCGCGCGGTACGTCGACTCCTGGGCCTCGTCGAGGCCTACGGCTCCCAGCACCCTCCACACCCCTCCCCGGACGCTTCGATCCCGTATCCGCACCCCGATCTTGCCCACTGGCTCGTGGCGGGAAGCGGCCACGGCGTAAATCCGCCGTACGCATCATCCCCGCACCACGGGTCACTCTGCCAATGTGGCGCCACAGCAGTATCAACAGCTCCCGAGGAAAGGGCTTTTGCGCCGTACTCCTCGGGACCGTGCCGGTACGTCCGAGATCGCGCACGGCGTCGGGGCGGCGACCTCCACGGACTGTCCGCCGGGCGTCCCTCCCGTGGGGGGTGGGGCCGCCCGGCGGACTTGTTTTTCCCGATGCCCCGTTTTCGTACGGCACTTGGGGTGGACAATAGGGGCATGAGCCAGCAGGGGGAGAGGCGCGCCACCAGCGAGGACGAGTGGTGGAACCGGCTGTACGACGACGAACCCGTCCCGGAACCGGCCCCCGCGCGGGGGGCCGACAGCGACGAGAGAGACGACACCGCCGACGCCGGTGACACCCTGGACGCCCGTTTCGAGTCGGCAGCGGTCGCATCGGCGCCGGCGCCGGCCGTTCCCTCCTCGGCGGACGAGCGCGACGCGGCCCCCGCGCCGCCGGGCCCGGAGGCGCCGGCCGCCCCGCCCCCGGTGGACGATCGCGCCGCACCGCCCGCGCCATCCACCCCACCGAAACCCCGGGGCTCCGGTCCCGGTCCCGCCGACGCGCCGCCGTGGTGGGTGACGCACCTGCCCGCCACAGCACCGAAGCCCCCGCGGCACGCTCCACCGCCGCCCGCTGAACCCCCCACGGGGCCGGCCGATTCCCGGCCCACGAGCGCCGCCCCGGCACCTTCCGCCTCCGCCGCCCCCGCATCCCCGGCAACCGCTCCGGAGCCGCCGCCGCCCGCGCCCGTGCCGCCGCCGCCCGCGCCCGTGCCGCCTCCGCCCGCGCCCGTGCGGCCTCCGCCACCGCCCGTGCGGCCGACGGCCGAAGCCCCGCACCGTGCCCCCTGGGAGGCTCCCGACATGTCCCAAGTGCCGCCGCCCCGGGACGAGTCCGAGCCCGCGTCGCCCGCCGCCCGGCGGCCGAAGCTCCCCCGGGCGCCCTGGCGCGGCGCCCGGACCACCGGCTCCGTGCCGGCCCAGCCCTCGCACCCCACGCCCCCCGCGTCCACCGGCAGGACGGCGGACGGCGACAGCGGCGGCGACGAGGGCCGTGGTGGCCGGCCGGCGCCGCGTGTCGGATTCGTCGGAGACCGGCCGCCCACCTACGACGCCGAGCCCACGGCCCTGCCCGCCGCCGACCCGCACGAGCTCGGCGCGCTCGTCGCCGACACCGTGCTCGACGGCGCCCGGTACGGCACGTACACCCTGCGCGCCGCCTCCGTGCGCGGCGACTCCGCCCGCTACCGCGGCGAACCCCGCCGCGACTCCCTGCTCACCGCCCGCTTCGGCCGCGGCGAGGACGCGCTCGTCCTGGTCGCGGTGGCCGGCGGGGCCCGCGCCGCCGGGAGCGCGCACCTGGCCGCCGCCGACGCCTGCCGATGGATCGGCGAAGCCGTCGGCCGCAGCCAGGCACGCCTCGCCGACGACATAAGGGCGGGTCGCCGGGGCGACCTCAAGTCCGGTCTGCACCGCCTCACCGACCGCGGCTACGGCAGGCTGCGCGCCCGCGCGTCCGAACTCGGCCTCAACCCCGAGGAGTACACGGTGAGTCTGCGCTGCCTGCTCCTGCCCGCCGACCCCCAGTGCCGTACCCGGGTCTTCTTCGGCATCGGCGGCGGCGGCCTGTTCCGGCTGCGCGGCGGCGTCTGGCAGGACATCGAGCCCGCCGTGCCCGAGCCCGCGGCCGTCACCGGCGCGCCCGTCGTCGGGTTCGGCTCGCCCCCGGCCCACCCGGCCGGCGGCTTGGGATCGGTCCCGTCCGAGACCCCCGAGGGCGACCGCCTCACCATGGACCTCGGCATCCCGACCCCGCCGTCCCCGTACGTCGCGAGCGCCCCGCCGCCCGCCGAGCCCTTCCGCTTCCGGGCGTCCGTCGCCCGCCCGGGTGACACCCTGCTCCTGTGCGGCGGCGGCCTCGCCGATCCGCTGCGCGGCGAGCCCGCGCTCGCCGAGGAACTGGCCGGACGCTGGGCCGGAGCCGAACCGCCCGGCCTCGCCGAGTACCTCGCGGACACCTGCCTGAGGGTGAAGGGGTACGCCGACGACCGTACGGCGGTGGCGGTCTGGGAGGCGTAACGGTGCACCGCGTGGGTTGATGGACTCGGCACCGCACGGCGCGGCACCGTGCGCGACCGGCCGACCGTCTCCCGAAAGGCGTGCGCATCCCATGGCCAAGCAGAAGGTGGCGGAGCAGTTCGTCGACATGCTCGTGAAGGCCGGGGTGCAACGCCTCTACGGTGTCGTCGGCGACAGCCTCAACCCCGTCGTCCACGCGATCCGCCGCACCCCCGGCATCGACTGGATCCAGGTCCGGCACGAGGAGGTCGCCGCCTTCGCCGCCGGCGCGGAAGCGCAGATCACCGGCAGCCTCGCCGCCTGCGCGGGCTCCTGCGGCCCCGGCAACCTGCACCTCATCAACGGCCTGTACGACGCGCACCGCTCCATGGCTCCGGTCCTCGCCCTCGCCTCGCACATCCCGTCCGGCGAGATCGGCCTCGGATACTTCCAGGAGACCCACCCCGACCAGCTGTTCCGCGAGTGCAGCCACTACTGCGAGCTGATCTCCAGCCCCCGGCAGATGCCGCGCGTGCTCCAGACCGCCATCCAGAACGCCGTCGGCCGCAGCGGCGTCAGCGTGGTGGCCCTGCCCGGCGACATCGCGTCCGAGACGGTGTCGGAACGCGCGGGCGAGCACGCGCTCGTCGCGTCGCGCCCCGTCGTACGCCCCGGGGAGGCGGAGCTGGAGAAGCTCGCCCGCATGGTCGACGAGGCCAAGCGCGTCACGCTCTTCTGCGGCAGCGGCACGGCGGGCGCCCACGCGCAGGTGATGCAGTTCGCGGAGCGCGTGAAGTCCCCCGTCGGGCACGCGCTGCGCGGCAAGCAGTGGATCCAGTACGACAACCAGTACGACGTCGGGATGAGCGGACTGCTCGGCTACGGCGCGGCGTACGAGGCCACCCACGAGTGCGACCTGCTGATCCTGCTCGGCACCGACTTCCCGTACTACGACTTCCTGCCCCACGACGGCGACGTGAAGATCGTGCAGGTCGACGTGCGGCCCGAACGCCTCGGCCGCCGCTCCAAGCTGGACCTCGCCGTCTGGGGCGACGTACGTGAGACCCTGACGTGTCTGACGCCGCGCGTGAAGGCCAAGTCGGACCGCAAGTTCCTCGACCGGATGCTGAAGAAGCACGCCGACGCGCTCGAAGGAGTGGTGAAGGCCTACACCCGCAAGGTCGAGAAGCGAGTGCCGATCCACCCCGAGTACGTCGCCTCCGTCCTGGACGAACTGGCCGACGACGACGCCGTGTTCACGGTCGACACCGGCATGAACAACGTCTGGGCCGCCCGCTACATCACCCCCAACGGGCGCCGCAGCATCATCGGCTCCTTCACCCACGGCTCGATGGCCAACGCCATGCCGCAGGCGATCGGCGCCCAGTTCACCGACCGGGACCGCCAGGTGATCGCGATGTCCGGCGACGGCGGCTTCAGCATGCTGATGGGCGACTTCCTCACCCTCGTGCAGCACGGCCTGCCGGTGAAGGTCGTCGTCTTCAACAACTCCTCCCTCGGCATGGTGGAGCTGGAGATGCTGGTGGACGGCCTGCCGTCGTTCGGTACGGCGAACAAGAACCCGGACTTCGCGGCGGTCGCCCGCGCCTGCGGGGCGTACGGCGTACGGGTGGAGAAGCCGAAGCAGCTGGCCGGGGCCCTCAAGGACGCGTTCAAGCGCAAGGGCCCGGCCCTCGTGGACGTCGTCACCGACCCGAACGCCCTGTCGATCCCGCCGAAGATCCGCGCCGAGATGGTCAGCGGCTTCGCCCTGTCGGCGAGCAGGATCGTGCTGGACGGCGGCGTGGGGCGGATGCTCCAGATGGCCCGCTCGAACCTGCGCAACGTGCCGAGGCCGTAGCTCCGTACGAGTGGAATGCGGAGCCGGGGCGGGCCGGACGCGGCGTGTCGCGGAAGGTCTCACGACAAGCGACTGCTATCACCCCAGCCACCGAAAGGGCCTGTGACGCGCATGTTCCCGCGCTTGTCTTTCCCACGCCGCGTCCGCCGCGGCCGTATCTCCGCCGCCGTCGCGGCCGTCGTCGTCATCGCCACGCCCGCCGCGATCGCCGGCCTGCCGGACGCGGTCACCTCGGTGCTGGGCGCCACCGGCGGCCCGGAGGCCGGGAAGGCCCCCCGGGCCGAGGCGGGCGCACCGGCGCCCGGCACCCCGGTCAGGGCGGGGTTGCTGAGGCTGGAACTCGGCGCGGCGCTCGCGCCGACGGGGCACGGCGTCGCCGTGGCGCCCGTCACCGGCGCGGCCCAGCCGGCCCCGGGCGTGGTCGCCCTCACGGCCCGTAAGGGCAGCCGCTTCGTGCACGGCGGCGGGAAGCCGCTGGGCGGCAAGGTGGTCCTCGACGGCGGCGTACGGCTGTCGAAGGGCGACCGGTCCGTCGTCATCGTCAAGGACTTCACCGTCGACCTGCGGACGCACGTCGTCACCGCCACGGTCGGCGGGGGCAGGCCCGGCACGCGGCTCGGCGTACTGCGCGACACCACGACCCGGCTCCTGCCGCGCGCCACGCAGAAGGACGCGAACATCGCGATCGGCGGGCGGCTCGTGTTCGACGGGGCGGCGGGGGAGCGGATCGACGCGGGACTCGGAGCACCGGTGTTCGGCGGTGCCGGTACGGGCGGCGCGACCGGCGTCGGCGCGACGTTCGAGGCCGGCGCGGACCTGGACGTCGACCTCGCCCGCGCGCTCGGCCTGGACGACGAACTGGGTCTGGAGCCCCGCCCCGCCCGGTAGGCCGGGACGGGCGGGGGGACGTCGCGTACGGCGGATCCGGCAGCCGGCACTCCTCGGACCGGCCGACCCCGGCCGGTCGGCGGGCATCCGCTCAGATCCGGATATTCCCCCAACACCGGTTAATTGACTAATGGACATGAGTGCCATTGCGCGTTCGGGGCATGCATCCCGTGAACCAGTTCGAGAGGAAGGGCCGATTCAGCGTGCGGGTGGGGGCGATGACAGGGCAACAGGCGGGCGGGCGAGGCACGGCCGCGCGAGGGCCGTCCGGGGCGGCGGCGGGAACGGCGGGGGAGGGGGAGACGAGCGACGAGGGGGCATTCATTCAGCTGCGGCGCAGACTGGGGCACGCGGATCTCACAGCGGTCCCGGAGATACGGCGCGCTCTGCGCGAACTCCTGCGGCACCGGGCGGAACAGACCTGCACGGACGTCGCCGAGCTGCTGACCACCGAGTTGGTGACCAATGCCCTCGTGCACACCGATCACGACGCCGAGATCACGGCCACCGTGGGCGCCTCCAGGCTCCGCGTGGAGGTACGGGACTTCGCCGCCGACCACCCGCAGCTGCGCTTACCGGTCGCCGACGACGGTACGCACGGCAGGGGCCTCGTGCTGGTGCAGGCACTCGCGGACGCCTGGGGCGTCCGAGCTCAGGGCGTAGGGAAATCGGTCTGGTTCGAACTCGACGTGGACGGCGGCGGACCGGAGTGACTCCCCGGTCCGCCGCCGCCCGTACGACCCCGCCGCTCAGCCGAACTGCTGCTCAAGATCCTTGAGTTTGCGTTCGAGCGAGTCGAGTCGTGGCAGGGCCTGGGTGTCGTCCTCGGCGGTGAGGTCGACGGTCGTCACGGCCTCAGAGCCTCTCACGGCCTGAAGGGATGGCCTTTGTCGATGCGGCAGCTGTCCGGGTTCCGCTATGGCGGGCTCCGCGACCGCCTGCGGCGGTGCGGAGCCCGAACCGGGAGCGAGCGCCGACACCTCGACGACCTGCCGGCCGCCACGACCGCGGCCCCAGGCCCGGTGCTGCCGGTTGATGGCCTTCAACTGGGCGCGTTCCAGCTTCTGGTGGTCGCGTCGGCGGATACGGTTCTGCTCCTTCTCGCGCCTGTCCTCCCGTACTTCCTCGACCGCCTCGTCCAGCGTGCGCACGCCCTCCAGGAGCATCAGCGACCACGCGCCGAAGGTCTCCCGCGGGGCCCTCAGCCACCGTACGATCCGGATCTGCGGCAGCGGCCGGGGCACCAGCCCCTGCTCGCGCAGCGCCGCCCTGCGGGTCTGCTTCAGCGCCCGGTCGAACAGCACCGCGGCGGAGAGCGACATGCCGGCGAAGAACTGCGGGGCGCCGTCGTGGCCGAGGCCCCGGGGCGCGTGCACCCAGTTGAACCAGGCGGCGGCTCCCGCGAACGTCCACACCAGCAGACGTGATCCGAGCGCCGCGTCGCCGTGGCTGGCCTCGCGCACCGCGAGCACCGAGCAGAACATGGCGGCGCCGTCGAGGCCGAACGGGACGAGGTACTCCCAGCCGCCGGAGAGGCTGAGGTTTTGCCGGCCGAAGCCGACCAGGCCGTGGAAGGAGAGCGCGGCGGCGACCGCCGCGCAGCAGAAGAGCAGAACGTACGAAGCGGTCCCGTAGATCGCTTCCTTGCGCCTGCGGCGCTCCTCCGTGCGTTCCCAGGAGTCGTCGGATGCGGGCTTGCCACCGGCGCGCTTGCCGCGCGCGAGCACCGCAACCGCCGCCAGGACCCCCGCGAGCATCACGCCGCCCGGAAGCAGCCAGTCCAGCGATATGTCGGTCAGTCTCATTGCGGTGTCCCTTGCATCGCGGTAGGCGTTCGGGCGCCATATTGGCGGAAGGCAAGTGGCCCGAAGAGGCTTTCGGGGCAAGAGGACGCCAAGGGAGTGCCAGGGCACGCGAATAGGTGCGATCTGGTCGAACCACCGTACGGATGAGGGGTGTTGAGTTCGATTGATGCCACCTGATCGGGTGGCGTGCCGTCAGGCGCCGGCGACCGAGGCCGCGGCGGCGGCTTCCTCGCTCAGCTTCCGTACGCGCTCGGCGTCGCACGTACGGGGACACGTGACGCAGGTGTCCTCGGGGCGCAGCGTGTAGAAGAGGCAGCAGCTCGCCCGGTCGCGGGTCGGCAGCGTCTCGCCGTTCGGGCCGCGCAGCTCGCGGAAGCCGGCCGTACCGGCGTACGGCTTGACCGTGCCCGGCAGCAGTTCCTCCAGCTCCCGCATGGCGCGCCGCTCCTCGCCGAGCAGGTGCGCGACGTACCAGAGCCCTTCCACGATCTCGTCCGTCGCCATCCCCCACAGGGCGCGCTTCCCGCGCCGCATGCGCGGGCCGAAGCCGTCGAGCACGGGCCCGAGGTGCTCGGCGACGGCGTCCCGCACCTCGCCGCGCAGGGCCTCCTCGTCCGGTACGACGCGGGCGCCGGGCAGGCGGGCGGCCGGGTCGCCCGGCAGGCAGGCGAACTCCCGCACGCGCACGGCCATCCGGCCCAGCGTCCGCTGGAAGGCGACGTCCTCGACGGGCACGCGCGGCACCCGCCGCTGCAGGAACCACGGCACGGTGACCAGCAGGCAGGCGGGCCAGGCGTACCGGTGGAGACCGAAACTCGCGACGACGTCGGGGCGGGCCTGCTGACCGTAGTCCCGCAGGACCTGGGCGTTGTCCCAGGCCAGGAAGGCGTCGAGGGCGGCTCCGCCGGCCGCGAGCTCCGCGGCCCCGACCCAGCCGCCTCCGTGCGGCGCCTGCTCACCGTCCGCCAGCTCGGCCACGCGCAGACCGGCGAAGACCTCGGTGAGGCGGATGTAGGAGGCCGAGACGGGGGAGGCGGCGACGCCGGGGAGAAGAGCGGGGACGGTCATGCAGGGGACCACCGAATCGCGATCGTTTGCAGGTAAGCCTTACCTTACCCGATCAATCCGATGTTTGAACTGTGACCCCACCCGCCTATCGTGCATATGGGACACGGCACCGGAGGAACGCATGGAGCAGCAGGGCAGACCGCGCGAAGCGGCGTACGGGCACGTGCCCGCCGCCGCCCAGGCGCCGCCCTCCCCGCGCGTCCCGGAGCAGGTGCGCGGCGAGCACACCCACAGCGAGCCCCCGGCCCCCCGCCCCGTCCAGCGCCACTCCGTCCGCGGCCAGATCCTCGACGCGCTGCGCGCCGCCCTGGTCAGCGGCGAGCTGGTGCCCGGCGAGGTCTACTCCGGTCCCGGCCTCGGCGCCCGCTTCGGCGTCTCCGCGACCCCGGTCCGCGAGGCCATGCAGCAGCTCGCGCTGGAGGGCGCGGTGGAGGTCGTGCCGAACCGGGGCTTTCGCGTCACGGTCCGCAGCGCGACGGAACTGGCCGAGCTCGCGGAAGTGCGCTCCCTGATCGAGGTCCCGGTCATGCTCCGGCTGGCCCGTACGGTTCCGGCCGCCCGCTGGTGCGAGCTGCGGCCGCTGGCGGAAGCCACCACGACCGCCGCGGCGACGGGCAACCGGGCGGCGTACGCCGAATCGGACCGCGCGTTCCACCGCGCGGTCCTCTCCCTGGCCGGCAACCACCAACTGGTCGCCGTCGCCGACGACCTGCACCGCCGCTCCCAGTGGCCCCTGCTCACCGGGGACCGCCTCGGCCGCCGGGCGGACCTCCTGGCGGACGCGGCCGAACACCTCGCCCTGCTGGACGCCCTGGCGGCGCGGGACCTGACGGTGGTGCAGTCCCTGGTCAGCGAGCACTTCGCGGGCGCGGACCGCTGAGCGCGGGGGACGGCGAGCGCGTTCGCCGGTCCGCTACGCCGCCGCGTCGGGGGACAGCTGGGCCGCCAGCCAGGTCGGTACGCCGTCCAGCAGGCGGAACAGCCGGCCCGCCTCCGCCCGCAGGCGGGTCGCCTCCGGTTCCGGTTCGGCGTCGGCCAGGGCCGCGAGGGCCGGGGCCGTGCCGACCAGGTAGCCGAGTTCCTCCCGTATCCGCAGCGACTCGGCGAAGCCGTGCCGCGCGTCCGCCAACTCGCCCTCGCGCAGGGACAGTCCGGCCAGATGGCGCCAGGTGAACGACAGCAGCAGCGTCTCGCCGTGCGCCGTCGCGCCCGCGTGCGCGCGGCGGTAGGCGGCGCGCGCCGACTGCGGGGAGTCGGCGATGTGCTCGGCGACCAGGCCCCGCCGGAAGTCCAGGAGCGGGCGGCCCGGCGCGTCGGGGGCGAGCAACGCGGCCGCCCGGCCGAGCGCGGAGCGCGCCTCGTCGGCGCGGTCGCGGGCGCCGAGCACGGTCGACGCGTACGCCAGCTGGCCGCGCTCGCACGCCGCCGCGCCCCGCTCGTCGTCGGTCCTGGCCACCGCCTCCGCCGTGCGCAGGGCGTCCTCCGCCTCCGCCCAGCCGCGCTCCGTGAACAGGCACCGCTCCACGAGCAGCGAGGCCCGCTGGAGTGCGGCCGCGGGCGCCGGGCCGTCGCCCCCATGTGGTTCGAGCAGGGCCGCGGCATCGGTCCAGCAGCCGCGCGAGCGCAGCCGCCATACCGCGGTCTGGAGTGGGCTTCCGTCCCCTGCGGTCGTTCCGGAACCAGACATGGCGGTATGCGCCACATTGCCCTCCCCGAGCAGCACGTCATTGAGCTGTGAGTGATGGAGCCGTGAAAACGATCAGTAGGTGAAAGGTGATTGTCGCTCGTGCCCAGTGGGCGAATCTCAGCACGGAATGGCACCCCGGGCCAAGAGTTCAGGTGAACGAATTCACAATCGACCCGGTCAGGGCGCCCGTTCGGCCGGTAACGGCTGCTGTGGCCGGGCCCGCCCGCCGGGGAAGCGCGGGCGGGCGGACCACCCGTCGGGGGAACGGCGCCCGCGACCGGTCATGCGTGTGGGTGACCTTGGCGGCCCCCCTCAGCTCATCCTCAGCGCGAGGAAGAAGTCCAGCTTGTCCTCGAGACGCGACAGATCACGACCCGTCAGTTGCTCGATCCTGCCCACCCGGTAGCGCAGGGTGTTGACGTGCAGATGCAGCCGGGCCGCGCAGCGCGTCCACGAACCGTCGCAGTCGAGGAACGCCTCAAGGGTGGGAATGAGTTCCGCCCGGTGGCGCCGGTCGTAGTCCCGCAGCGGATCCAGCAGCCGCGCGGTGAACGCCCGGCGCACGTCGTCCGGCACGAACGGCAGCAGCAGCACGTGCGACGCCAGCTCGTGGTGACCGGCCGCGCAGACCCGGCCGGGGCGCGCCGCCGCCACCCGGCGGGCGTGCCGGGCCTCCTCCAGCGCCCCGCGCAGCCCCTCGGCCGAGTGCACGGCCGCGCTGACACCCAGTGTCAGCCGTCCGTCGTCGGCGAGGCCGCCGGAGAGGGGCTCGCGCACCGCCTCCAGGAGCACGTCGGCGTGCAGGCCCGCACGGGCGGCCGGAGGCGCCGCGCCCTCGCCCGCCTCGTCGCTCTCCCCGGCCCCGTCGCCGTCCGGCGCCACCGCCGGCAGGGGGACGAGCGCGATGGCCTCGTCGCCGGCGTGCGCCACCGCGATCCGGTCCGAGGAGTCGGAACCGGCCACCGCCGGGTCGACCAGTATCTCCTCCAGCAGCGTCTGCGCCACGGGCCCGGCCTGGATCGCGGCGGCGGAGCCGACGGGGCCGCCGGCCCCGCCCGGCCCCCCTTCCAGCCAGTCGACCCGGGCCACGACCACCTGCCAGTGCGGCGCCGAGCCGAGGCCGGGCAGCAGCACCGGCGCGGCCACCCGCAGGCGGGCCGCGATCTCGGCGGGGGCCGCGCCCGTCTGCACCAGCTCCAGGACTTCCTGGGCGAGCCGGCGGCGTACCGTACGGGCCGCGTCACGCCGGTCACGTTCCACGGCGATCAGCTGCGTCACCCCCTGCAGCAGGTCCAGACGGGCGGCGGGCCAGTCGCCCGCGTCCGCCTCCACGGCCAGCAGCCAGTCCGACAGCACGCTCTCCCGCACGTCGCGGGAAGCGGCCACCGCGGCGCGGCCGCCGCTGCGGATCGGGAACAGCGAGTACGTCGTGCCGTGCACGGCGGCCCGGTGCGGCGCCCGGCGCCCCGTGCGGCTCGCGGCCAGGTGCTCGCCGGCCAGTACGGGCCCCACGGCCGGCGGCAGCGGGTCACCGGCGCCCGCGATCTGGCGGCCGGTGGGCGAGAGCACCCAGGCCCGCAGGTCCAGGTCGGACGTCAGCAGGTCCAGCACCACCTCGGGGCCGCCGCCGGTCGGGCCCGACGTCATCAGCCTGCGGTGCCGGTCGACGACCGCCGCCAGGTCGCCGGCCCGCTCGCCGGAGACCTGGCGCACCACGTGCTCGGTGATCGTCGCGAACGCGACCGCCTCGCTGACCGCGAAGAGCGGCAGCCGGTGGCGTACGCACGCCTCGACGAGGTCGCCCGGGATCGCGCCGAGCTCCGCCTCGCCCGCCGCGAGCCCGACGACGCCCGCGCTCGCCAGGATGCGTACGAAGGGCTCGGAGTCCTCCGCGTCACGCCGCCACGCCAGACCGGTGAGCACCAGCTCGCCGCCGGACAGATACCGGCTGGGGTCCCGCAGGTCGGTGGTCATCACACCGCGCACGGTGCGGTCCAGTTCTTCCTCGCCGCCGAGCAGCCGCAGGCCCAGCGCGTCGGTCTCAAGCAGTGCGCGCAGCCGCATGGGTGTCGCCGCCGATCTGTTTCTTGGTGTGAATGGAGGGTGGGCGCGGTTTCAAGCAGTAGTGCTTGATGTTGTCCGGAAAGGCGTGCTCGTCGTTTCCGGAGGAAAGCGGTGGGTCCACCGAGCTTCGCCTTTCGTTCGAATCTACAAGACGTAAGCAGCCACCAGCCAACTCCTTCATGGTTTCGGTGACTGCACCAGGCGGAGCCCCGGCGGTGTACTTGGGCCAAGCCACGTGAACAGCAGATGAACGCCTCAGAGCGACCCGAACGGCTTAGAACGACCAGGTCGACAGCCGGCGGTTGGCCGTCTCCAGCCCCAGCGATACGCGAACCACCCGATTGAGAAGAAGAGAGCCTCATGGACTTCCTTCGCCCCGCCAGCTGGGAGGAGGCGCTCGCCGCCAAGGCCGAGCACCCCACGGCTGTGCCCATCGCGGGCGGCACAGATGTCATGGTCGAGATCAACTTCGACCACCGCCGCCCCGAGTACCTCCTGGACCTGAACCGCATCGGCGAACTGCGCGAGTGGGAGGTGGGCGAGGAGACCGTACAGCTCGGTGCCTCCGTCCCGTACACCCAGATCATGGACCACCTGCGGGCGGAACTGCCGGGCCTCGCGCTCGCCGCCCACACCGTCGGATCGCCCCAGATCCGCAACCGCGGCTCCGTCGGCGGAAACCTCGGCGCCGCTTCGCCGGCCGGTGACTCGCACCCGGCCCTGCTGTCCGCGGGCGCCGAGGTCGAGGCCGAGTCGGTGCGCGGAACGCGCCTCATCCCGGTCGAGGAGTTCTACACCGGCGTGAAGCGCAACGCGCTGGAGCCGGACGAGCTGATCAAGCGCGTCCACATCAAGAAGGCCGACGGGCCGCAGCAGTTCTCCAAGGTGGGCACCCGTAACGCCATGGTCATCGCGGTCTGCGCGTTCGGTATCGCGCTGCACCCCGAGACCCGCACGGTCAAGACCGGCATCGGTTCCGCCGCCCCGACTCCGCTGCGGGCCCGCGCCGCCGAGGACTTCCTGAACGCCGCGCTCGAAGAAGGCGGATTCTGGGAGAGCGGGAAAATCATCACCCCCTCGATCGCCAAGCAGTTCGCGGAGCTCGCCTCCGGCGCCTGCAACCCGATCGACGACGTGCGCGGCACCGCGAAGTACCGCCGCCACGCGGTCGGGATCATGGCCCGCCGCACGCTGGGCTGGACCTGGGAGCAGTACCGCGGCAACGGCCGCACGCTTGAAGGAGCTGCATAGCAATGCGCGTGAATTTCACGGTCAACGGCCGTAAGCAGGAAGCGGACGACGTCTGGGAGGGCGAGAGCCTGCTCTACGTCCTGCGCGAGCGCATGGGCCTGCCGGGCTCCAAGAACGCGTGCGAGCAGGGCGAGTGCGGCTCCTGTACGGTCCGCCTCGACGGTGTCCCCGTCTGTGCGTGTCTGGTCGCCGCCGGCCAGGTCGAGGGCCGCGAGGTCGTCACCGTCGAGGGCCTCGCCGACTTCGCCAAGCAGCGCGAAGAGGGCTGCGCGACCGGCGCCTGCGGTGGCGGCGGTACGTCGCTCCAGGCGGCCCAGCAGTGGCAGGCCAAGGGAACGGACTCGCAGACCGGTGAGGGCGAGGAGCTCGCCCCGATCCAGCAGGCGTTCATCGACGCCGGCGCCGTGCAGTGCGGTTTCTGCACGCCGGGTCTGCTGGTCGCGGCCGACGAGCTCCTCGAGCGCAACGCCGAGCCGTCCGACGCGGACATCCGCGAGGCGCTCTCGGGCAACCTGTGCCGCTGCACCGGTTACGAGAAGATCCTGGACGCGGTGCGCCTCGCGGCCGCTCGCCAGGACCGCCAGGAAAGCGGGGTCTGATCCATGGGCGTCACAGGTACCCCCACCAGCATCAAGCAGGGTTCGAAGACCAAGGGCGGCATCGGCGAGTCCACGCTCCGCCCCGACGGCACCCTGAAGGTCACCGGCGAGTTCGCGTACTCCTCGGACATGTGGCACGAGGACATGCTCTGGGGCTACACGCTCCGGTCCACCACCGCGCACGCCGAGATCCGGTCGATCGACACGTCCGAGGCGCTGGCCATGCCCGGCGTGTACGCCGTGCTCACGTACGACGACCTTCCCACCGAGGTCAAGAACTACGGCCTGGAGATCCAGGACACCCCGGTTCTCGCCCACGGCAAGGTCCGCCACCACGGCGAGCCGGTCGCCATCGTCGCCGCCGACCACCCGGAGACGGCGCGCCGCGCCGCCGCCAAGATCAAGGTCGACTACGCCGAGCTGCCCGTCATCACCGACGAGGCGTCGGCCACCGCGCCCGACGCGCTGCTGATCCACGAGGGCCGCGACGACCACCACATCGGTCACGTCCCGCACCCGAACATCGTGCACCGCCAGCCGATCGTCCGCGGCAACGCCGACGAGGCCGCCAAGCGCGCCGACGTCATCGTCTCCGGCGAGTACGTCTTCGGCATGCAGGACCAGGCGTTCCTCGGCCCCGAGTCCGGCATGGCCGTACCCGGCGAGGACGGCGGCGTCGACCTGTACGTCGCCACCCAGTGGCTGCACTCGGACCTCAAGCAGATCGCCCCCGTCCTCGGCCTGCCCGAGGAGAAGGTCCGCATGACGCTCTCCGGCGTCGGCGGTGCCTTCGGCGGCCGCGAGGACATCTCGATGCAGATCCACGCGTGCCTGCTCGCCCTGCGCACCGGCAAGCCGGTCAAGATCGTCTACAACCGGTTCGAGTCCTTCTTCGGCCACGTGCACCGCCACCCGGCGAAGCTCTGGTACGAGCACGGCGCGACCAAGGACGGCAAGCTCACGCACATGAAGTGCCGGATCGTGCTGGACGGCGGCGCGTACGCGTCGGCCTCCCCGGCGGTCGTCGGCAACGCCTCGTCGCTGAGCGCCGGCCCGTACGTCATCGAGGACGTCGACATCGAGGCGATCGCGCTCTACACGAACAACCCGCCCTGCGGCGCCATGCGCGGCTTCGGCGCGGTCCAGGCGTGCTTCGCGTACGAGGCGCAGATGGACAAGCTCGCGGCGAAGCTCGACATGGACCCGGTGGAGTTCCGCCGGCTCAACGCCATGGAGCAGGGCACGCTCCTGCCGACCGGCCAGCCGTGCGACTCCCCGGCGCCCGTCGCCGAGCTGCTGCGCCGCGTCAAGGCCATGCCGCTGCCGCCCGAGCAGCAGTGGCTGGCGGCCGGCGAGCAGGCCGACGTACGCGCCCTGCCCGGCGGTCTGTCGAACACCACGCACGGCGAAGGCGTCGTACGCGGCGTCGGCTACGCGGTCGGCATCAAGAACGTCGGCTTCTCCGAGGGCTTCGACGACTACTCCACCGCCCGCGTGCGGATGGAGGTCATCAACGGCGAGCCGGTCGCGACCGTGCACACCGCGATGGCGGAGGTCGGCCAGGGCGGTGTCACCGTCCACGCGCAGATCGCCCGCACCGAGCTCGGCGTCACGCAGGTGACGATCAACCCGGCGGACACCCAGGTCGGCTCGGCGGGCTCCACGTCCGCGTCCCGCCAGACCTACGTCACGGGCGGCGCGGTCAAGAACACCTGCGAGAACGTCCGCGAGAAGGTCCTGGAGATCGGGCGGGCCAAGTTCGGCTCGTACCACCCGGCCTGGGCGACGGCGGAGCTGCTGCTCGAAGGCGGCAAGGTCGTCACCGACGGCGGCGAGGTACTGGCCGACCTGGTCGACGTACTCGAAGGCGAGTCGGTCGACCTGGAGCTGGAGTGGCGCCACCGGCCCACCGAGGCGTTCGACCTGCGGACCGGACAGGGCAACGGCCACGTCCAGTACTCGTTCGCCGCGCACCGCGCGGTCGTCGAGGTGGACACCGAGCTCGGCCTGGTCAAGGTCATCGAGCTGGCCTGCGCGCAGGACGTCGGCAAGGCGCTCAACCCGCTGTCCGTCGTCGGCCAGATCCAGGGTGGAACCACCCAGGGCCTGGGCGTCGCGGTCATGGAGGAGATCATCGTCGACCCGAAGACCGCGAAGGTGCGCAACCCCTCCTTCACGGACTACCTGATCCCCACCATCCTCGACACGCCGACCATCCCCGTCGACGTGCTCGAACTCGCCGACGAGCACGCGCCCTACGGTCTGCGTGGCATCGGTGAGGCCCCCACTCTCTCGTCGACCCCGGCCGTCCTCGCGGCGATCCGGAACGCGACGGGTCTGGAACTCAACCGGACGCCGGTGCGCCCCGAGCACCTCACCGGTACCTGATCCCCGAGTTCCGCCGAAAGCTCCCCGGGCGGTGCCGTGCCTCCAAGGAACGTCACACTTCCCCGCCCGCCACCGCCCGGGGTCTCCAAGTACCGCACCGCTCGCGGTCCTGGCAACAACCGCAGAATCCGCTCACAGCGTCACCACCCCGTTCGTCTCGGGCCGTCCCCCGGGTCGTGCAGCCCTCGCAGCATCCCAAATCCCGCGTTTCCAATCTCCATGCGGGTGCCCCTTTGAACCTTGGGAGACAGGCATCATGACCCAGCAGTCCACAGAGCCGACGACCACGGCGGAGGACGCCGGCGCGGGAACGCGCCAGCCCGCCGGCCGGTCCTGGCTCGACCGGTACTTCCACATAACCGACAGAGGATCCACCGTTGCGACGGAGGTCCGCGGCGGCATCACCACCTTCATGGCGATGGCGTACATCCTCCTGCTCAACCCGCTGATCCTCGGCGGCAAGGACGTGGCGGGCAATGTCCTCAGCCAGCCCGCCCTGATCACCGCGACTGCTCTCGCCGCTGCCGCGACGACCCTGCTCATGGGCTTCTGGGGCAAGGTCCCGCTCGCCCTGGCCGCCGGTCTGAGCGTGTCGGGCGTACTCGCCTCGCAGGTCATCCAGGTCATGACCTGGCCGCAGGCCATGGCCATGTGCGTGGCCTACGGCGCCGTGATCTGCCTCCTGGTGGTCACCGGTCTGCGCGAGCTGATCATGAACGCGATCCCGCTCGCCCTCAAGCACGGCATCACGATGGGCATCGGCCTGTTCATCGCGCTGATCGGCCTGGTCAAGGCCGGCTTCGTGCACGAGAACCCCTCCCTCGGCGGCGGCCCCGTGTCCCTCGGCCCGGCCGGTGAACTGGCCGGCTGGCCCGTCCTGATCTTCGCCGTCACCCTGCTGCTGATCTTCGCCCTCCAGGCGCGCAACGTCCCCGGCGCGATCCTGATCGGCATCGTGGCCGGCACCGTCGTCGCGGCGATCCTCAACGCGATCGCCGACATCCCGGGCAAGGCCTGGTTCTCCGGCGCGCCGGAGCTGGAAGGCAGCGCCGTCTCGGCGCCCGACTTCTCGCTGTTCGGCGAGGTGTCGTTCAGCGGCTTCGGAGAAGTCGGCTACATCACCGTCACCATGATCGTCTTCACCCTGGTGCTGGCCGGCTTCTTCGACGCCATGGCCACCATCATCGGTGTGGGCAGCGAGGCCAAGCTCGCCGACGACAAGGGCCGCATGCCGGGCCTGTCCAAGGCGCTGTTCATCGACGGCGCCGGCGGTGTCATCGGCGGCGTGGGCGGCGGCTCCGGCCAGACCGTCTTCGTCGAGTCCGCGACCGGCGTCGGCGAGGGCGCCCGTACGGGCCTCGCCTCGGTGGTCACCGGCGCGTTCTTCGCGGCCTGCCTCTTCTTCACCCCGCTCACCGCGATCGTGCCCCAGGAAGTCGCCGCCGCCGCCCTGGTGGTCATCGGCGCGATGATGATGCAGAACGCCAGGCACGTGGACTGGAGCGACCGCGCCGTCGCCATCCCGGTGTTCCTGACCGTGGTCCTGATGCCCTTCACCTACACCATCACCACGGGTGTGGCCGCCGGTGTCATCTCCTACGTCGTCATCAAGGTGGCGCAGGGCAAGGCGCGCGAGGTGGGCGCCTTCATGTGGGGCCTGACGGCGATCTTCATCGTGTACTTCGCGATCCACCCCATCGAGTCCTGGCTGGGCGTCGGCTAGACCGCCCCGAGCCCTCCCCACCCCGTAAGGAGACAGTCATGCTGGACATCGCCGAAGAGCTCAACCGGTGGGTCGAGCAGGGACGTGAGTTCGCCGTGGCCACGGTCGTGGCGACGCACGGCAGCTCGCCCCGGCAGCCCGGAGCGGCCCTCGCGGTCGACTCCGAAGGCACGGCGATCGGCTCCGTCTCCGGCGGGTGTGTGGAGGGCGCGGTGTACGACCTGTGCCAGCAGGCCCTCCAGGACGGCGAAACCGTCCTGGAGAGCTTCGGCTACAGCGACGAGGACGCGTTCGCCGTGGGCCTGACCTGCGGCGGCGTGATCGACATCCTCGTCACCCCGGTACGCGCGGACTCTCCCGGCGGGGAGGTGTTCGCGGCAGCGCTGGCCACCGCCGCATGTGGGGATGCGGCGGCGGTCGCGCGGATCACCGACGGGCCGGCCGACGTCATGGGCCGCGCCCTCCTCGTCCGCCCCGACGGTTCGTACGAGGGCGCCCTCGGCGGGCACCCCGAGCTGGACCGCACGGCGGCGGGCGAGGCCCGTGCCATGCTCGACGCCGGACGGACCGGCACCGTTCTCATCGGCGAGGACGGCTCACGCTGCGGCCGGCCGCTGACGCTCCTCGTCGAGTCGAGCGTCCCCGCCCCTCGCATGATCGTCTTCGGCGCCATCGACTTCGCCTCCGCGCTGGTGCGCGTGGGCAAATTCCTGAACTACCACGTGACCGTGTGCGACGCGCGGCCCGTCTTCGCCACCGCCGCACGTTTCCCCGAGGCCGACGAGATCGTCGTCGACTGGCCGCACCGCTACCTGGAGTCGACCGGGGTCGACGGCCGGACCGTGCTCTGCGTCCTCACCCACGACGCGAAGTTCGACGTACCCCTGCTGGAGCGGGCCCTGCGGCTGCCGGTCGCGTACGTCGGCGCGATGGGCTCCCGCCGCACCCACGAGGACCGCAACCGGCGGCTGCGGGACGTCGGCGTCACCGAGATGGAACTGGCCCGGCTGCGCAGCCCCATCGGCCTCGACCTCGGCGCCCGTACGCCCGAGGAGACCGCGCTGTCCATCGCCGCGGAGATCGTCGCCGCCCGGCGCGGCGGCAGCGGCGTGTCGCTCACCGGCGCGCACACCCCGATCCACCACGAGGGTCCTCAGGCCCCGGCCGGCCGGATAGGTTCCGTCGCCTGACGGCGGTGCGGACGTACAGTGTCCGCCGTGAGCGATCTTCGCCGTACGCGCCTCCTGGCGGCTCTGGCCGCGGGTCTGACCCTGTGCGCGGGGCTGGGCGTGCGGAGCGTCGCGGACGGCGAGGTGGCGAAATACGCGGGGGACGCGCTCTACACCGTCCTCCTGTGCACGCTCGTCGTGCTCGTCGCGCCCGCGACCAGGCCGCCGGTGGCCGGCGCGGTCGCGCTGGTCCTGAGCTGGGCGGTCGAATGCGCCCAGCTCACCGGCGTACCCGCCGCCCTCGCCGAACGCAGCGTCCTCGCCCGGCTGGTGCTCGGCTCGACCTTCAACGCGCCGGATCTGCTCTGGTACGCCGCCGGGGCGGGCCTCTTCCTGCTCATACGCACCGTGGTTCCCCGGCCGGGCGGCCCGCGCCACGCGTGACGACGCGGCCCTGCCCGGACGCCTCCGGGCCGGATCCCGGGCAGCGCGCCCGGCCCACCGAGCCCGTTCCTCCCACCCGTTCGGACCCTCGCACTCGACGAGGCCGCGCCCCGGACCGCTGAGGAGCGCTCCCAAGGCGCTCCCGCTCCGCCCGGTCGCCGCCGCCCGCGATCCAGGAGTGAACTGTGCGCACCACCCGACCGATCCTCCGTACCGCCCTCCCCCTCGCCCTGACCACCGGCCTGACGTCGGCGCTGCTGCTCGGCTCGCCGCCCGCGCTCGCCACCGAAGACCCGGTCGACGCCCTCACCACCAGCCTCTACGCCCCGAAGGCCAACCCTCAGGCGTACCGCCAGGCCGACGAGCTGGAGGGCGCGAAGCGCTCGCGCGAGGCCGCCGGGCTGCGGGCCATGGCGCGTACCCCGCACGCCGTCTGGCTGGCGGGCCGCACGCCGGACGAGGTCCGCAAGGAGACACGCGCCGTCGTGCGCGACGCCGCCCGCCGCAGGGCGACGCCCACCCTGGTGCTCTACAACGTCCCCGGCCGCGACTGCTCCTTGTACTCGGCCGGCGGCCTGCGGGACACCACCGAGTACCGGGCCTGGGTCGGCGCGGTGGCGGAGGGCATCGGCGCCGGCCGCGCGGTCGTCGTCGTCGAACCGGACGCGCTGGCGCTGGTGCCGGCCGACTGCCCCGGCGGCGCGAAGGACACCAAGGACGCCAAGGACGCCAAGGACGCCAAGGACACCGAGCGCGTCAAGGCCACCAGGACCGCCGCGCGCTACACCCAGGTCAGCGAAGCCGTCGCCACCCTCGGCACGCTGCCCCGCACGAAGGTGTACGTCGACGCCGGGCACCCGGCCTGGCACACCGTGGACAGCATCGTGCCCCGGCTGGTCAAGGGCGGCGTCGCCCACGCCACGGGCTTCTCCGTGAACGTCTCCAACTACAGCACCGACGACGCCAACGCCTGGTACGGCAGGCTCGTCTCGTCCTGCCTCGCGTACGTCGACAAGGGCGGCAAGGCGTCCGCCTGCCCCACCCAGAAGTGGCGGCGCGCCGACGCCCGGCGCTGGCTCGACCGCCACGTGCCCCTCGACCCGGGCCGGATGAAGCACTTCGTCACCGACACCAGCCGCAACGGACAGGGCCCGTGGACCCCGCCCGACGGCAAGTACCGCGACGCGCAGGACTGGTGCAACCCGCCGGCCCGCGGCCTCGGCGCCCGTCCCACCACCCGTACCGGCGATCCGCTCAACGACGCCAACCTGTGGATCAAGACCCCGGGGGAGTCGGACGGCGAGTGCCTGCGCGGCACCATGGGCCCCCAGGACCCCGAGCGTGGCAGGGTCGACCCGAAGGCCGGCGTCTGGTTCCCGGCCCAGGCCCTCGAACTGGTCCGGCTCGCCAACCCGGCGATCATGCCGCCGGAGAACCGGGTGCCCGGACGCGGGCGCGACGTGTAGCCGCAGGCCGCCCGTGCGTACAGGCCGCCGCCCCTCCCCCCGGCAAGTGCGGGAGGAGGGGCGGCGGCCGGCGGAGCTTCACCGTGACGGCCGCCACCACCTGCGGAAGCGCGGTGACACCGCCGTCGTCGCACAGCACGCCGTCGTCGAGGGCGAGCGCGGAGCCCTCCAGCCAGCGGGTGGCCGGGACGGCGCCGATCCCCACGACGACCACGCCGACGATCACCAGTCGGCCGTCGTACCCCTGCGCGCGCAGGGCACGTGCGGCGTACAGTCCGGCCAGTGAGGCGCCCACCACGGCGACGGTCCTCACGCGGCGCTGCCTTCCCTGGCCGCTTCGGCGTCGGCCGCCACCTGGACGTGGACGAAGCCGCTGTCGTCCACCGAGACGCGGTGGGTGCGGACCGGGCGGCGGGCGGGCGGGCAGGCGGGCTGTCCGGTGCGCAGGTCGAACAGGGCGGTGTGCAGGGGGCATTCGACGAAGCAGCCCTCCAGCCAGCCCTCCGAGGCGTCCTGGTGGGTGCAGGTGTCGTCGATCGCGTACAGCGCGCCCTCGGTGCGGAACACGGCGATCGGCGGCTCGGTGGACAGCCGTACGGACTCGCCCTCGGGCAGGTCGTCGAGGTGGCAGACAGGAATCACCAGAGCCCCCAGAGTGTCGCTCTTCGGTAACATGCTGTTCCAGATGGCGCATCGAGGCGCGTGGTGCGCAACAGATGCGGAACAGAATCCGGATCGGGAGCCGCTGCGTCAAGGGCCCCCATGGAAAGACGGCCGTCAACCGGCCGCCAGGTGGTGAGAGCGGACACATGGCGAGCAAGAGCAACAAGGCCATCACGGAGGAGCCGGACGAGGCGAATCGGGCCAAGGGAGGCGCGAGTTCCGTGCAGTCGGTGGACCGCGCGGTGAGCGTGCTGGAGATTCTGGCGAGAGTCGGTGAGGCGGGGGTCACCGAGATCGCCGACGAGCTGGACGTGCACAAGTCGACCGCCTTCCGGCTGCTCGGTGTGCTGGAGAACCGGGGTCTGGTGGGCCAGTCGAAGGACCGGGGGAAGTACTACCTGGGCGCCGGGGTCCTCAGACTCGCGGGGGCAGCCGCCGGACGGCTGGACATCTCGCAGGAGAGCGCGCCGGTGGTGCGCGAACTGGCCGACGAGGCGGGGGAGACGGTCAACATCGCCGTCCTCGACGACGACGCCGCCGTCAACGTCATGCAGGCGCGCGGGGCGGCGTCCGTCACCGCGCAGAACTGGCTCGGGCGGCGCACGCCGCTGCACGCCACCTCCAGCGGCAAGGTGCTGCTCGCGGGGTTGCCGGCGGCGACGCGGGAGGCTTTCCTGGCCCGCCGGCTGCCGCGCTTCACCGAGCACACCGTGACGTCGGCGGCCGAACTGCGAGCGCAGCTCACGGAGATCGCGGCCGAGGGGTACGCCGTGGTGGCCGAGGAGATGGAGGTCGGGCTGAGCGCGGTGGCGGCTCCGGTGCGGTCGCACGACGGGCAGGTCATCGGCGCGGTGAGCGTGTCGGGACCGGTCTACCGGATGGACGAGGTGCGCCTGGAGGAGCTGGCGAAACTGGCGGTCGACGCGGCGGGGGAGCTGTCGTACCGCATGGGCTTCCGCACCTGACGCGCTGTCGCGTTCTGGCCGGAACCGGGTGGGCGTCGGCCGCAGAGCGCGATCCGGCCGGACGTACGCGTTCCGGCCGTCACCGCGTGGACGGGCCGGACGCCGCCGTACGACGGCGGTGTCCGGCCCGTTCCGCGTCCGGGCCGGCGGGCGGTGTGCCGGGCCTCGTCGCCCCCTTGACGGCCCGCCGATCGCATTCCCAGTATGTCTCTCATCGCGCAACCAGTCGTGCAATGCGCAACAAGAGAGGGGTCGGATCGTGCCTCATGAGGTCCGTGCGGTCGTCGCCACCAAGAGGGGCGCACCCGTCGAGCTGCAGACGATCACCGTCCCCGATCCGGGACCGGGCGAGGTCCTGGTCGGCGTCCAGGCCTGCGGGGTCTGCCACACCGACCTGCACTACCGGGAGGGCGCGATCAACGACGACTTCCCGTTCCTGCTCGGCCACGAGGCCGCCGGAACCGTCGAAGCCGTCGGCGCGGGCGTGGCCGACCTGGCCCCCGGCGACTACGTCGTCCTCGCCTGGCGCGCGCCGTGCGGCGACTGCCGCTCCTGCCGCCGGGGCCGCCCCTGGTACTGCTTCGACAGCCGCAACGCGACCCGCCCCATGACGCTGCTCGACGGCACCCCGCTCACCCCCGCCCTCGGCATCGGCGCCTTCGCCGAGAAGACCCTCGTCGCCGCCGGCCAGGCCGTGAAGGTCAGCCCCGCCGCCCGCCCCGAGGCCGCCGCCCTCATCGGCTGCGGCGTCATGGCCGGGTACGGAGCCGCCGTCAACACCGGGGGCGTCGGCCGCGGCGACACCGTCGCCGTCATCGGCTGCGGGGGCGTCGGGTGCGCCGCCGTCGCCGGAGCCGCGCTCGCCGGGGCCCGCCGCGTCATCGCCGTCGACATCGACGACGCCAAACTCGACGCCGCCGCCCGCTTCGGCGCCACCCACACCGTCAACTCGCGTGGCACGGACGCCGTCGAGGCCGTACGCGAACTCACCGGCGGCTTCGGCGTCGACGTCGCGATCGACGCGGTGGGCCGCCCCGAGACGTACCGCCAGGCCTTCTCCATGCGCGACCACGCCGGCGTACTCGTCCAGGTCGGCGTACCGGAGCCGGACACGCGGCTCGACATCCCGCTGATCGACCTGTTCTCGCGCGGCGGCGCCCTCAAGTCGTCCTGGTACGGCGACTGCCTGCCCAGCCGGGACTTCCCGATCCTCATCGACCAGTACCTCGGCCGCAAGCTCGACCTCGGCGCGTTCGTCAGCGAGACGATCGGCCTGGACGACGTCGAGGAGGCCTTCGCCAGGATGCGGCGCGGCGAGGTGCTCCGCTCGGTGGTGGTGCTCTGATGACGGCGGTACGCGGCCGGGGCGCGTCCCCCCGCGTGGTCGTCGTCGGCGCCGGCATCGTCGGCTGCTCGCTCGCCGACGAACTCACCGCCCGGGGCTGGACCGACGTGACCGTCCTCGAACAGGGCCCGCTGCCCGCCCCCGGCGGCTCCACCTCGCACGCGCCGGGCCTCGTCTTCCGCACCAATCCGGCCAAGTGCCTGACCGAGATGGCCCGTTACACCGTCGAGAAGTTCGGCGCACTGCGCACGCCCGACGGGCAGCCCTGCTTCGATGCCGTCGGCGGACTGGAGGTCGCCACCACCCCCGCCCGTCTCGCCGACCTCCACTGCCGGGCCGGGCTCGCCGCCTCCTGGGGCATCGAGGGCGAGGTCGTGGGCCCCGGGAAGTGCGTCGAACTGTGGCCGTTCCTCGACCGTGAGCGCGTACTCGGCGGTTTCCACACCCCGGGCGACGGCCTGGCCCGCGCCCTGCCCGCCTCACGCGCGCAGCGGGAGTCGGCCGCCGCGCGCGGCGCGCGGTTCCTCGACCGTACGACCGTCACCGGCATCACGCAGCGGGGCGGGCGGGTCACCGGCGTCCTCACCGACCGGGGCGCCTTCCCCGCCGACCACGTGGTGTCCGCCGCAGGCTTCTGGGGGCCGGTGATCGGGCGCATGGCCGGCGTGGACGTCCCGCTGCTGCCGCTCGCCCACCAGTACGCGCGCACCACCCCGCTCGACGCCCTCGCGGGCGCCGTACGGGAGGCCACCCGGCCCATCCTGCGTCACCAGGACCGCGACCTGTACTTCCGCGAGCACGCCGACCGGATCGGCATCGGCTCGTACGCCCACCGGCCGCTGCCCGTCGACCCGTTCACCGTCCCGCGCTACGACGACGCCCCGGTCATGCCGTCCTCGTACCCCTTCACCGCCGACGACTTCGCCCCCAGCTGGGCGGATGCCAAGGCGCTCCTGCCCGCCCTCGCGGCCGCGCGCGTCGACGAGGGCTTCAACGGCGTCTTCTCCTTCACCCCCGACGGCATGCCCCTGCTCGGCGAGACCCGCGAGACGCGCGGCTTCTGGCTCGCCGAAGCCGTCTGGGTCACCCACTCCGCCGGCGTCGCCAAGGCGCTCGCCGAGTGGATGACCGAGGGCCGGCCCTCCCTCGACGTACACGCGTGCGACCTGACGCGCTTCGAGGCCGCGCAGCGCTCACCGGCTTACGTCGAGCAGCGGTCGGCCCAGCAGTTCGTCGAGGTGTACGACATCGTCCACCCGCTCCAGCCCCCCGAGCGGCCCCGCCCGCTGCGCGTCAGCCCCTTCCACGCCCGCCAGTCGCAGCTCGGCGCCCACTTCCTGGAGGGCGGCGGCTGGGAACGCCCCCACTGGTACGAGGCCAACGCCCCGCTCGCCGCCGCCCTCACCCTGCCCCCGCGCGACGCCTGGTCCGCCGCGCACTGGTCCCCGGTCGCCGCCGCCGAGGCGAGGGCGACCCGCGAGAGGGTCGCCCTGTACGACATGACACCGCTGCGGCGCCTCGAAGTCACCGGCCCCGGAGCCCTCGGCCTCCTCCAGCGCACGACCACCAACAACGTGGCCAAGAAGCCCGGCGCGGTCACCTACACCCTCCTCCTCGACGAGGCCGGGGGCATCCTCTCCGACCTGACCGTCGCCCGCCTCGCCGACCAGCACTTCCAGATCGGCGCGAACTCGCCCGCCGACCTCGACGTGCTGCTGCGCGCGGCCCCCGACGACGTACGGATCCGCGACATCACCGCCGGCACCTGCTGCGTCGGAGTCTGGGGCCCGCTCGCCCGCGACCTCGTCCAGCCGCTGACCCGCGACGACCTCTCGCACCAGGGCCTCGGCTACTTCAGGGCCCGGCGGACCCACATCGGCGAGGTCCCGGTCACCGCGATGCGCCTCAGTTACGTCGGCGAACTCGGCTGGGAGCTCTACACCACCGCCGACCTGGGGCTCCGGCTCTGGGACACCCTCTGGGAGGCCGGGCAGCGGCACGGCGTGGTCGCGGCCGGCCGCTCCGCCTTCAACAGCCTGCGCCTGGAGAAGGGCTACCGGGCCTGGGGCGACGACATGACGTCCGAACACACCCCGTACGAAGCGGGCCTCGGCTTCGCCGTCCGTATGGACAAGGGCGACTTCACCGGCCGTGAGGCCCTGCTGGCCCTCGCGGCGCGCGGGGAGCCGGTCCGCAGGCTCACCGCGCTCACCCTCGACGACCCCGCCGCCGTGGTCCTCGGCAAGGAGCCGGTGTACGTCGGGGGCCGCCCGGCCGGCTACGTCACCAGCGCCGGCTACGGATACACCCTGGGCCGCTGCGTCGCCTACGCCTGGCTGCCGCCGCTCGCTCCCGGCACGCCCGTGCACATCGCCTGGTTCGGTGAGAAGGCGGCCGCGACCGTCGCCGAAGAGCCGCTCTTCGACCCGCAGATGACCCACATCCTCAAGTGAGCGAGGTCCCGGCAGATGCCACCCACCCATGACGTGATCGTCGTCGGCCTCGGCGGCATGGGCAGCGCCGCCGCCCACCATCTCGCCGCGCGCGGCGCCCGGGTGCTGGGCCTGGAGAAGTTCGGCCCGGTCCACAGCAAGGGCTCCAGCCACGGCGGTTCGCGCATCACCCGCCAGTCCTACTTCGAGGACCCGGCGTACGTACCGCTCCTGCTGCGCTCGTACGAACTCTACGAACAGCTCGAACGCGACACCGGCCGCGACGTCGTCACCCTCTGCGGCGGCCTCATGGTCGGCCGCCCCGCATCGCGCACCGTCGCGGGCTCGCTGCTCTCCGCCCGGCAGTGGGACCTGCCCCACGAGGTGCTCGACGCCGCCGAGATCCGCCGGCGCTTCCCCACCCTCACCCCCCGCGACGACGAAGTCGCCCTCCACGAGGAACGGGCCGGACTGGTCCGCCCCGAGAAGACCGTCGCCGCGCACGTGCAGCTCGCCACCCAGGGCGGCGCCGACCTGCACTTCGAGGAACCGATGACCCGCTGGGAGGCGCTCGGCGGCGGCCGGGGCGTGCGGGTGCACACCGCCGAGGACACGTACACGGCCGGGCACCTCGTCGTCTGCCCCGGCGCGTGGGCACCCCGGCTGCTCACCGACCTCGGCGTGCCGTTCACCGTCGAGCGGCAGGTCATGTACTGGTTCCAGCCCACCGGCGGCGTCCGGCCCTTCCTCCCCGAGAAGCACCCGATCTACATCTGGGAGGACGCCGAGGGCGTCCAGGTCTACGGCTTTCCCGCGATCGACGGACCGTCGCTCGGCGCCAAGGTGGCGTTCTTCCGCAAGGGAACCGTGTGCACGCCCGAGACGATCGAGCGCACCGTGCGCGAGGACGAGGTGGCCGCGATGGCCGGCCACATGTCCCGCCACATCCCGGCGCTGCCCGGCACCTTCCTCAAGGCCGCGACCTGCATGTACTCCAACACCCCCGACGAGCACTTCGTGATCGCCCGCCACCCGGCGCACCCCGGCTCCGTCACCGTCGCCTGCGGGTTCTCCGGCCACGGCTTCAAGTTCGTGCCCGTCGTCGGCGAGATCGTCGCCGACCTCGCCCTCACCGGCGACACCGGGCACCCCATCGAGCTCTTCGACCCCCGCCGGCTCACCGCCGCTCCCACAGCCGCCCCCGTCGCCGCGCCCCCCGCCTGAGCCGAGAGGCAGCCACCGCCATGACCACCACCGCGAGCCTGCTGGCCACTCTGCCCGGCCACTTCTACACCGACCCCGCGATCTTCCGCGCCGAGCAGGAGCGGATCTTCGAGTCGCTCTGGTACTGCGCCGTCCGCAGCGCGGACCTCGACCGCCCCGGGGCCTTCCGCACGGTCCAGGCCGGCCGGGAGAACGTCATCGTCACCCGCACCCGCACCGGCGAGCTGCGCGCCTTCCTCAACGTCTGCCGCCACCGCGGCGCGCGGCTGTGCACCGAGAGCGCGGGACAGGTGCGGCGCACCCTGCAGTGCCCGTACCACGCCTGGACGTACGGCCTGGACGGCACGCTCGTCGCCGCCCCCAACCTCCGGCAGATGCCCGACGTCGACCGTACGGAGTACGGACTGCTGCGGGTCGCCCTGCGGGAATGGCTCGGCTACGCCTGGATCTGCCTCGCCGACGAGCCGCCGTCCTTCGAGGACACCGTCGTCGGCGCCGTCGTGGAGCGGCTCGGCGACAGTGCGGCGATCGAGCGGTACGCGACCGAGGAGCTGGCCCTGGGGCGGCGTGTGAGCTACGACGTCGCGGCCAACTGGAAGCTGATCGTCGAGAACTTCATGGAGTGCTACCACTGCGCCACGATCCATCCCGAGCTCACCGACGTGCTGCCGGAGTTCGCGGACGGCCTGGCGGCGCAGTACTACGTGGGGCACGGCGCGGGGTTCGCCGAGGAGGCGCAGGGCTTCACCGTCGACGGCAGCGCCGGCTTCGGGCGGCTGCCGGGCGTCACCGACGCGCAGGACCGCCGCTACTTCGCGGTCACCGTCAGGCCGCAGGTCTTCCTCAACCTGGTGCCGGACCACGTGATCGTCCACCGCGTGTTCCCGCTCGCCGAGGACCGCACGGTGGTGGAGTGCGACTGGCTGTACGCGCCGGGAGTCGTGGCGTCGGGAGCGGACCTGGACAAGTCCGTCGAGCTGTTCCACCGCGTGAACGTCCAGGACTTCGACGCCTGCGAGCGGACGCAGCCGGCCATGGCCTCCCGGGCGTACGCGCGGGGCGGGGTGCTCGTCCCGGCGGAGCACCACATCGGGGCGTTCCACGACTGGGTGACGCGCCTGCTGGGGAAGGATCCCGGGGCTCCCGCCCCGCAGCACCCCTAGGTTTAGCGGAAGCGGGCACAACGTGGAGACATGGGCAGCGACGAGCATGAGACCGAAACGCGGGCCCGACACGTCTGTCCGGCCTGCAAGCATCCCGTCGTGTCCGAGATGGAACGGCACAAGTCCCTCGGGGTCTTCGTACCCGTCTGGCACCCGGCTCCGTGCCGCAACCCCGAGTGCGCGGCGTACGTACCGGAAGCGGACGGTGAGCGCAGCGAGGCGTCCGGGCCCCACGCGTGACCCCCCGGCGCCGCTGATGCGGCGCCGGGTCACCGGCCGGCGTCGGTGCCGGCCGGGGCGGCCGGGGCGGGCCGGACAGGCAGCAGTTCGGCGGTCACGAACGCGACCACGGCCGCCAGGATCACGACCGGGATCATGTCCGAGCTGCCCAGCAGCAGCACCACCAGCACCACACTGCTCACCGGAAGCCCAGCGTGGCCCCGGCGGCCGCCGCCATGCCCGCCGCCATCCCGGGTACGACTCCGAGGCCCGGCAGGGGAGCGAGCAGCACGCCGGCGGCGGCTCCCAGGAAGAGGGCCGGGAAGATCGGGCCGCCTCGCAGGCTGCCCAGGCACAGTGCGTACGCGACGCCCTTGCACACCAGGACGGCGAGCAGCGCGCCGACGCCCCAGGCGTGCGGGTGGGCGGCCAGCTCGCTCAGCGTGGCCTGGCCGGACGAGGCGACGTCGGCGGGCGAACGGTCGGTGACCAGCGCGTAGACGGCGGCGCAGACAGCGGCGCCCAGCGCGCACAGGACGGTCCGTACGGGGACGTCGGCGCGCACGTACGCCGCCGCCCGCCGGGCCGTGGCCAGCGCCACGGGGGCGGGAACGGGCCGCTCATCGGGCCGTGCGTGGAGGTGGGAACGGGCCGCTCACGAAGCCGGCGCGAAGGGGCGCAGTGCGTCCGCCCCGTCGGCCCGCACCACGCCGTACGTGTGCTCCGGCACTTCGTGCCAGGCCCCCGGCAGGTCGCCCAGGGGCTCGGACACGACGAGGCGCGTCTCCTCGGACAGCTCCCGCAGAAACGACATGTCGGGGTGCAGCGCCCTGAGCGAGTCCACCCGGCTGCTGTAGAACAGCGAACGGGCCGTGCCCGCGCTGGCGTAGCGGAACGCCCACGTGTCCGTGCCGTCGGTCGTCGCGATCGTCATCTGGAGCGGGGCGTCGATGCCGTGCGCGCGGCCCACGCGTTCGACCGTCGCCGCCATCCGGGCGACCGCGCCGGGGGGATCGTCCTCCAGGCCGAAGGTGAGGGCGAGGTAGAACATCACCTCCGAGTCCGTGGACCCCTCGATGTCGGCGAACAGGGAGGGATCCACCGCCACGCAGAGCTCCCTGCGCAGCAGGTGGAAGTCGGCGATGGCCCCGTTGTGCATCCACATCCAGCGGTCGTGCCGGAAGGGGTGACTGTTCGTCTGCTGCACGGCCGTCCCCGTCGACGCGCGGATGTGGGCGAAGAACAGCTGCGACCTGACGTGCCCGGCGATCTCCCGCAGATTGCGGTTGTTCCACGCCGGTCCGACGTCGCGGACGACGGCGGGAGTGGTGATGTCCGACTCCCGCGCGTACCAGCCGATGCCGAAGCCGTCCCCGTTCGTCGTCTCCACGCCCAGACGGGAGTGCAGACTCTGGTCGATCAGCGAGTGCGCGGGCCTGTACAGGATGGTTTCCAGGAGCAGCGGCGTCCCCGAGTAGGCCAGCCACCGGCACATCGACGGTCACCTCTCCCGGTCGGCGCTGCTCGGCCCGTACGACGCGCGGGGCACGCCCGCCGGCCGCACGCCGGCGAAGGCGTCCCTGTGCTTGTTGCCCCTCTGGGTGGTCGACTTGTCGGTCCTCGTTTCGGCGACTGCCTGGTACGGGCGCCGGCGCCTCGGCGGCCCGCCACCACCGGACCGGCACGCGCACGCTGCCCTTCGGCGCACCCGCTCTTCCACGGTCCCGCGTGCTGCCGTTGATCGCACACCGGGAGGGCGCCCGGCCCCCGCAGGCGGCCGCCCTAGAGCCAGTTCCGCCGCTTGAAGATCAGATACAGGCTCAGGCACACAGCACCCATCAGCGCCACCGCGAAGGGGTATCCGAGGGCCCATCGCAGCTCCGGCATCTCCTCGAAGTTCATGCCGTAGATGGTTCCCACCAGCGTCGGAGCGAACAGGATGGCGGCCCACGCGGAGATCTTCTTGATCTCCTCGTTCTGTTCGAACCCCGCCTCCGCCAGCGCCCGCATCTCCGCGTTCTGCTGCTGCGTCACCAGCGTCGAGTTGACCGTGAGGATGTCCGCAAGGGCCTGCCGGAAGCCGTCGACGCGCTCACTGGTGTGGGTGACGTGGTCGGCCACGTCGCGCAGGTAGCGCTGGAGTTCCTCGTCCGTGCGGTACTTCGCGAAGCCCGCCATCAGGCCGTGCAGCATGCCCACCAGCGGCCGGGTGGCGCGCTGGAACTCGACCATCTCGCGGGAGAGTTCGTAGATGCGGCGCGACACCTCGGGGTCGCCGCGGAAGACCTCGGTCTCGATCTCGTCGATGTCGTTCTGCACGCCCTCCACGACCGGCGCGTACCCGTCGACCACGGCGTCGAGGATCGCGTACAGCACCGCCTCCGGCCCCAGCGCCAGCAGTTCGGGAGCGGCCTCCATGCGCCGGCGGACGGCGGAGAGGTCGGGCGCGGCGCCGTGGCGGACGGTGATCACGAAGTCCTGGCCGACGAAGACGTGCAGCTCGCCGAAGTCGACCTCCTCCGCGGCGTCGAGGTAGCGCGCCGCGCGCAGCACGACGAAGAGCGTCTCGCCGTACCGCTCCAGCTTCGGACGCTGATGCGCCTCCAGCGCGTCCTCCACGGCGAGCGGGTGCAGGTCGAACTCGGCGGCCAGCGAGTGGATCTCGCCCTCGGACGGCCGGTGCAGTCCGATCCAGGCCATGCCGGACGGGTACTCGCGCAGCTGGCGGAACGTCTCGGCGAGCGAGTCGGGCGTGGAGACGCGGCGCCCGTCGCGGTAGAGCGCGGCGTGCACGACACTGGCGCCGTCGCGCGGTACGCCGTCGGACGCGGCCGGGCCGCCGGGCGTCGGTGGTCCGGCGGGAGGACCGGCCGGTGGCGGGGACTGCCTGCGCCAGGCGTGCTTCATCGGGGACAGCGCGGGACGGACGCGTCGCTCTGTCATCGCGGATCTCACCTCCCGCGTCGGGTCGGACGCGCGGGCCGGGCGCGCCGTCGGGCACGGGCAGGATATACGTCCTATATGTCACCGGCATCGTTCTGTCATCGCGGACCGGACCTGTCCGCGATGCCGGATAGCGTGCGGAGCATGGCCTCGCAGAAGACGAACCAGGGACCGGCGTCGCCGGCCGTGCTCAGCCCCCGCGCCCTCAACCGCGCCACTCTGTCGCGCCAGCTCCTGTTCCGGCGTACCGCCATGGCCGCGAAGGACGCCGTCGGGCATCTCGTGGGCCTCCAGGCGCAGAACACCAAGCCGCCGTACTACCAGCTCGCCGCGCGCCTCGACGGCTTCGACCCGGAGGAGCTGTCGGGGCTGATGGCCTCCCGCGAGGTCGCCCGCATCGTCACCCTGCGCTCCACCATCCACACGCACACCGCGGACGACTGCCTCACCCTGCGCCTCCTCGTGCAGGGCGCGCGCGACCGCGAGCTCGGGTTGTTCCGCAAGGGGCTCACGGGCGTCGACCTGGAGCGGCTGGCCCGGACCGCCCGCGCGTTCGTGGAGGAGAGCCCCCGGACGCCGAAGGAGATCCGGGAACTGCTGCTCAAGGAGTGGCCCGAGGCGGAGCCGCTCGCACTGGGCGTCGCGGCGCGCTGCCTGCTGCCGCTGGTGCAGGTCACCCCGCGCGGGCTGTGGGGGCAGAGCGGGCAGGTGGCGCTGACCACCGCCGAGCAGTGGTTCGGACGGGCGGCCGAGCCGGTCCCGGCGCCCGACGCGACCGTACTGCGCTACCTCGCGGCGTTCGGCCCGGCCTCGGTCAAGGACATGCAGACGTGGTGCGGGCTGACGCGGCTGCGCGAGGCGTTCGAACGGCTCCGGCCCCGTCTGGTCACCTTCCAGGACGTGCGCGGCGTCGAACTCTTCGATCTCCCGGACGCCCCCCGGCCCGACGAGGACACGCCCGCACCGCCGCGCTTCCTGCCGGAGTTCGACAACCTGCTGCTGTCCCACGCGGACCGCACGCGGGTGGTCCCGGCGGAGTACAAGGAGCGGACCTGGAAGGGCAACCAGAGCCACCGCACCTTCCTGGTGGACGGCTTCCTGGCGGGCATCTGGCGGCTGGAGGAGTCCGACCGGGAATCCACCGCCACCCTGACGGCGCAACCGTTCGGCCCGCTCGGCCGGGAGCAGCGGGCGGCGCTGGTGGCGGAGGGCGAGTACGTACTCGCCACGACGACCCGCGCGACCACCCGCGACGTACGGTTCGGGACGGTCTCGGCGTAGGAAGGGACAGCCTGCGTCGTCCCGCGCGACCTCCGGGACGCCCCGACGCTGGACGAGGTGGCGGCGTACTGCCGCGACCGGCTCGCCCACTACAAGATCCCCCGCCGGCTGCGGATCATGGACTCCTTCCCGATGACGGTCAGCGGCAAGGTCAGGAAGGTCGGGCTGAGGGAGAGCTACCGGGACCAGGGCGGGCGCCCCGTCACAGTTCGCGCCGCATGCACACGCGCGGCCGGCGGTCGAGGCCGTGCGCGGCCTCCTCGCGTCTGATCCGCCGCAGCCCGTCCGTCAGTTCGGCCTCGGAGAGGGGCCGGAAGCCGGTGCGCGCGTGGTACGGCGCGTTCCAGGGGACGTCGGCGAAGGTGGTGAGCGTGAGGGCGGCGAGGCCCTCCTGCACGGCGGCCACGTGCGCGAGGTGCGTGATCAGCGCACGCCCGACACCTTGCCGGGACGCGCGGGGGTGGACCGACACCTGCTCGATGTGCGCCGCCCCGTCCACGACGTCCCAGATCAGGTACGCGGCGGGGTGGTCGGCGGCGTCGGCCGCGACCCAGGCGCGGCCCGCCCGCCGGTAGCCGGCCAGCAGCGCGACGGCGGGTGGCTCGTCGTCGGCGATCGCGGCCATGCCCAGGCGCGGAAGGGTTCGCCGGCGGCGCGCTCGACGGCCTGGAGGGCGGGAGCTCCCCAGGCGTGGCGAGCCGTATGCGCGGGGGCGACGGCATCGGCGGGGGAGTGGGCACGGGGCCGGTCTCGCTTACGCGCCGGTGCTGATCAGCTCGTCGGCCGGGCGGTTGACCGGTTGCGGTGTCCCCGTGAGGTCCATGACGAAGAGCGGGACCCCGAGGGTGTCCGCGCGGGCGCGGGCGTCGTCGGCGTACCCGGCGAGGGAGAAGAACACGCCCACCGCCGACGCGCTGAGGCCGTGCAGCCACAGGCACTCGACGTCGCGCAGTCCGGCGGGGCGGGTCGTCGGGTCGACCTGGGCGACCATGCCCGGCGCCCGCAGGTCTATGCCCGAGGCCGGCCGCTCGGGGGACTGCATGATGTCGCGGAACCCGAGCCACTTGAGGTAGAGCGCCGCCGCGGTCACCGCGTCCCGCGCGGTCCTGATCGTCATCGGGCGGAACTTCGGTCGCGGGGGAGCCGCGGTCGGCGGCAGCGGGATGTGGGTCGGGTGGCCGGCGGCGGAGGCGGGCGGCCGTCCGGCGCGGGTGCCCGTCGACGGCCGGGTCCCGGGCGCGGGCCGCGGAACGGGACGTACCGGAATGCGCAGCACCACTCCGCAGGCGCATCCCAGCTCCGGCTGCGGCCACTGGCCCTGCCGGCCGCACGAGCCGCACCGGACGGTCACCCACGCGTCGGTCCAGGTGCGGTGTGTGATCCGCTCCGGGGCCGCGCCCCGTAAGAGCGGCGGCGCCACCGGCTCCCCGCACGCGCACGGGAAGACCGGCGGCGTGAAGGTGTGCTGGCGACGGCATGCCGGGCAGCGCACCGGCACGTTCTCTCCCATGACCGTCCCCCTCGGACCGTCGGCGTGTGCGGATGTGCGTGGGGTGACCGCGGCACGGGCGGCCGTTCGCCCATGACCGCGGTATGCCGCCCATCGTCCACCAAGAGGGACCGGTTGGGGAGGGACTTCAACCAATGCCGCTCTTGACGCGCGACGGACCTCACCCTAGATTGCTTCCGTATAGCAGAATCATTATTCCGCATTATGGAAACTATGGAGTGGCGCTCACCGGCCCGCAGCGGTGGGCCACTCCGACTGGCCGAGCAGGAGTACGCGATGCCTCGAATGACCGCAGCCCGAGCCGCAGTTGAGATCCTCAAGCGCGAAGGCGTCACGAACGCGTTCGGTGTGCCGGGCGCGGCGATCAACCCGTTCTACAAGGCCCTCCAGGCGGGCGGTGGCATCGACCACACGCTCGCCCGCCACGTCGAGGGCGCGTCCCACATGGCCGAGGGCTACACCCGCACCAAGGCGGGCAACATCGGTGTCTGCATCGGTACGTCCGGCCCCGCCGGCACCGACATGATCACCGGCCTGTACTCCGCGATCGGTGACTCCATCCCGATCCTGTGCATCACCGGCCAGGCGCCGACCGCGGTGATCCACAAGGAGGACTTCCAGGCCGTCGACATCGCGTCGATCGCCAAGCCGGTCACCAAGTGGGCGACCACCGTCCTGGAGGCCGCGCAGGTCCCCGGCGTGTTCCAGCAGGCGTTCCACCTGATGCGCTCCGGCCGGCCGGGCCCGGTCCTCATCGACCTGCCGATCGACGTCCAGCTCACCGAGATCGAGTTCGACCCCGAGACCTACGAGCCGCTGCCGGTCTACAAGCCCGCGGCCACCCGCAAGCAGGTCGAGAAGGCCGTCCGGATGCTCGTCGCGTCCGAGCGCCCCCTCATCGTCGCGGGCGGCGGCATCATCAACGCCGACGCGTCCGAGCTGCTGGTCGAGTTCGCCGAGGTGACCGGCGTCCCGGTCGTCCCGACCCTGATGGGCTGGGGCATCCTCGCCGACGACCACGAGCTGAACGCCGGCATGGTCGGCCTCCAGACCTCGCACCGCTATGGCAACGCCACGTTCCTGGAGTCGGACTTCGTCCTCGGCATCGGCAACCGCTGGGCCAACCGCCACACCGGCGGCCTGGACGTCTACACCAAGGGCCGCACGTTCGTCCACGTCGACATCGAGCCCACCCAGCTCGGCAAGATCTTCGCCCCGGACTACGCGATCGCGTCCGACGCCAAGGCCGCGCTGGAGCTCTTCGTCGAGGTGGCCAAGGAGCTCAAGGCCGCCGGCGAGCTGCCGGACCGCTCCGCGTGGGCCGCCTCCGCGCAGGAGCGCAAGGCGACCCTCCAGCGGCGCACCCACTTCGACAACGTGCCGATGAAGCCGCAGCGCGTGTACGAGGAGATGAACCGCGCCTTCGGCCCCGAGACCCGGTACGTCACCACCATCGGCCTCTCGCAGATCGCCGGCGCGCAGATGCTGCACGTCTACCGGCCGCGCCACTGGATCAACTGCGGCCAGGCGGGCCCGCTCGGCTGGACGATCCCGGCCGCGCTCGGCGTCGCCACCGCCGACCCCGAGACCCCGGTCGTCGCGCTCTCCGGCGACTACGACTTCCAGTTCATGCTCGAAGAGCTGGCCGTCGGCGCGCAGCACAACATCCCGTACGTCCACGTCCTGGTGAACAACGCGTACCTCGGCCTGATCCGCCAGGCCCAGCGCAACCTCGACATCAACTTCCAGGTCAACCTGGAGTTCGAGAACATCAACTCCCCCGAGCTGGGCGTCTACGGCGTGGACCACGTCAAGGTCGCCGAGGGCCTCGGCTGCAAGGCCATCCGTGTCACCGAGCCGGACCAGCTGCTGCCGGCCTTCGAGGAGGCGAAGAAGCTCGCCGCCGAGTACCGGGTCCCGGTCGTCGTCGAGGCGATCCTGGAGCGCGTCACCAACATCTCCATGGGTGTCCAGATCGACGGCGTCAACGAGTGGGAAGAGCTGGCCACCGAGCCGGGCCACGCCCCCACGGCGATCCGTCCGCTCGTCTGACGGACCCCGCTCCCGCCCCGCCCCGCCCGTCCCGAGGCCCGGACTGCTTCCGCAGTCCGGGCCTCGGGCCGTCCGGCGTACCCCGTACACCCCATGGAGTCCTCCGGCTTGCGCGGTCCGGACACAGCGGCTGCTCTTGAACCGGCACCCGCATCCGGTGCCCGTCCGGCCCCACCGCTTCGAGGGAGTGCCACCAGTGCGCCTCAACCGTCCTGTGCCGTCCCGCTTGTCCCGTCCGGGGGCACGAGCCGCCGTCGGCATCCTCGCGACGCTCGCACTCGTCGCCGTACCCGCCGCGGCCGGACCCACCGCCGTCGCCGACGACCGCCGGGCGCCCGCCGCCGACGCCTCGGCGGTCCGCCACTGGAACGCCGTCGCCACGCAGACGATCAGCGCGAGCCTCGGCGCCATGCACCCCTCGGGACAGGTGGCGCTCTGGCACGGCCTCGTCTCCGCCGCCGTGCACAACGCCGTGGCCGGCATCGAGGGGCGGTACGCCCTCTACAAGTGGAAGGCCAGGGGCCCCGCCACCGCGTCGCCCGAGGCCGCCGCGGTGACCGCCGCGCACCGCACGCTGGTGGCCTGGTTCCCCGCGTCCCAGACCCGGCTCGACGCCGAGTACACCGCCTCCCTGGCCCGGATCCCCGACGGCGCGGCCGAGCGCCAGGGCATCGCCTACGGGGAGCGGGCCGCCGAACACATCGTCAGGCTCCGGGAAGGAGACGGCCGGTTCGAGCCGGTCGAGTACACCGCCGCGCCCGAGCCCGGCGTCTGGCGGCCGACGCCGCCCGCCCACCAGCCGTACCTCGACGTCTGGCTCGGCACCGTGCGCCCGCTGCTGCTCACGTCCCCGGACCAGGTCCGCCCCGGCCCGCCGCCGGCCCTGACCTCGGCCCGCTACGCCCGGGACGTCAACGAGGTGAAGACCATGGGCGTGAAGGGCGGTTCGGGCAGGACCGCGCACCAGACCGAGACCGCCCTCTTCTTCGGCGGCAACCTGCTGGTGCAGTTCCAGACGGCCTTCCGGGACCACGCCGCCCGGCACCGTCTCGGCATCGCCGACACGGCGCGGCTGTTCGCCGCGGTGAACACCTCGGCGGCCGACGCGGTGATCGCCTCCTGGGACTCCAAGCTCCACTACGGTTTCTGGCGGCCCATCAGCGCCGTCCAGCTGGCCGACACGGACGGCAACCCCGCCACCGATGCCGTCCCGGGGTGGCAGCCGCTGCTCGTGACGCCCCCGCACCCCGACTACGTCAGCGGCCACGCCGCGGTCGCCGCGGCCGTGCTGCGGACCGCCGCCGGTGTCCTCGGCACCGCGCGCCTCGACCTGTACGTCCGCTCCGAGGCCACCTCCACGACCCGGCACTACGC
The DNA here is from genome assembly GCF_014650755.1 of Streptomyces chryseus. Lineage (GTDB taxonomy): Bacteria > Actinomycetota > Actinomycetes > Streptomycetales > Streptomycetaceae > Streptomyces > Streptomyces chryseus. Next base: position 225,583 of record NZ_BMVO01000005.1, read on the forward strand.
GCACGCCGACCGGTTCAACCAGGACATGGTCGACGCGCGGGTGTGGGGCGGCATCCACTTCCGCAGCGCGGACCTCGCAGGCTGCCACGCCGGCAACCGCATCGGGGACTGGGCGCTCGGCCACTACTTCCAGCCGCTGCGGACGTCCGGCCCGCCGATGTCCCGCCCGGCCCGCCCGGCACACACGCCGCCGCTGTCCCGGGCGGCGCTGCCGAAGTGCCCGCGCTGAAGTCCGAATTTCCCTCTAATCGGTTGAACAACCCGCTTGAGGACATGACCGTCCCCCCGATTGGGGAAGTGTGTCGGACATCGACCGCACACCGTCTGGAGCAACGTGGAGACCGAGAGCACCGGCACCGTATGGAGCTGCCCCTTCGACTACGCGGAGGCCCTCGAGTTCGACCCCCAGCTCCGGCGGATGCTGGAGGCCGACCCCGTGGCCCGTATCCGCATGCCGTACGGCGAAGGGGAGGCCTGGCTCGTCACACGCTACGAGGACGTGCGGACGGTGACCACCGACCGGCGGTTCAGCCGCAGCGCGGTCAAGGGCCGCGACTTCCCCCGGATGACGCCCGAGCCGATCGTGCAGTCGGAGTCGATCAACCTCATGGACCCGCCGGCCAGCAGCCGGCTGCGCAGCCTGGTCGCCAAGAGCTTCGCGCCGCGCCACGTCGAGCGGATGCGGCAGCGCACCCAGAGCGTCGTCGACCTGATGCTCGACCGGATGGCCGACCTCGGCTCGCCCGCCGACCTCGTCGAACACGTCGCGGCGCCGCTGCCGCTCATGACCATCTGCGAGGTCCTCGCCATCCCGGAGGACGACCGGCCCCGGCTGCGCGCGCACGCCCTCACCATGATGAACGTGAGCGCCGGCAACCGGGAGGCCGCCGTCCGCGCCAAGGCGGCCCTGCGCGGCTACTTCGCCGAGCTCAGCTCCGAGCGGCGCCGGTCGCCCGGCGACGACCTGATCAGTACGCTGGCCACCGCCCGCGAGGGCGCGGAGCTGCTCGACGACGACGAGCTCGCGGTCATGTCGATGGTGCTCCTCATCACGGGCCAGGACACCACGACGTACGAGATCGGGAACATCGCGTACACCCTGCTCACCCGCCCCGACGTGCTCGGCGCGCTGCGTGCGCGTCCCTCCGCGCTCCCGGCGGCGATCGAGGAGCTGCTGCGCTTCATCCCCTTCCGCAAGGGCGTCGGCATCCCGCGGATCGCCACCGAGGACGTGGAGCTGGGCGGGGTGCTGATCCGGGCCGGGGACGTCGTCCATGTCTCGTACCTCACCGCGAACCGGGACGAGCGGAAGTTCGACCGGCCCGACGAGCTGGACGTCAACCGGCCCACCGTGCCCCACATGACCTTCGGCTGGGGGGCGCACCACTGCCTCGGCGCGCCTCTCGCGGCGATGGAGCTCGAAGTCGTCTTCGCCACGCTCCTCGACCGCTTTCCCGGGTTGCGGCTCGCGGGCGAGCCGTCGGACGTGCGGTGGAACACGACATCCATCTGGCGCCACCCGCTCGGCCTGCCCGTCGCGTGGTGAGCACCGCCCGCGCGAGAACCGCCCGTGCGACGACCGCTTGTGTGACGACCGCCCGTGGTGACGACCGCCCGTGGTGACGAGAGCCCGGCCGTACCGCTGCCCGGCATGAGACAAGGAAGAACCATGGCCACACTGTGCCGACCGTCCGTCGCCGTACCCGACCACGTCATCAGCATGGAGCAGACGCTGGAACTGGCCCGCGAGACGCACGCGGACCATCCGCAGCGCGGCCTCGTCCTGCGCCTCATCGAGAACACGGGTGTCCGCACCCGCCACCTCGTCCAGCCGATCGAGGACACCCTGCGCCACCCCGGTTTCGAGGCCCGCAACCGGTTGTACGAGGCCGAGGCCAAGGAGCGCGTCCCCGGCGTCGTACGCCAGGCGCTCGCCCACGCCGAGGTGGAGCCCGGCGAGATCGACCTGATCGTCTACGTCTCCTGCACCGGCTTCATGATGCCGTCCCTGACGGCCTGGCTGATCAACTCCATGGGCTTCCGGCCGGAGACCAGACAGCTGCCCATCGCCCAGCTCGGCTGCGCCGCCGGTGGTGCGGCGATCAATCGGGCGCACGACTTCTGCACGGCGTATCCGAAGGCCAACGTGCTGATCGTGTCCTGCGAGTTCTGCTCGCTGTGCTACCAGCCGACCGACCTGGGAGTGGGCTCGCTGCTCTCCAACGGGCTGTTCGGCGACGCGATCTCGGCGGCCGTCGTCCGCGGCGAGGGCGGCGTCGGCATGCGCATCGAGCGCAACGGCTCGCACCTCGTGCCCAACACGGAGGACTGGATCTCCTACGCCGTACGGGACACCGGGTTCCACTTCATGCTCGACAAGCGGGTGCCCGGCACCATGGAGATGCTCGCCCCGGCGCTCAAGTCACTGGTCGCCCAGCACAGCTGGGAGGTCGCGCGGATGGACTTCTTCATCGTTCACGCGGGCGGCCCGCGCATCCTCGACGACCTGTGCTTCTACCTCGACCTGCCGCCGGAGATGTTCCGGTTCAGCCGGGCCACGCTCACCGAGCGCGGGAACATCGCCAGTTCGGTGGTCTTCGACGCCCTGGCGCGGCTGTTCGACGAGGGAACCGTGAAGCACGGGGCCGGCGGTCTCGTCGCCGGGTTCGGCCCCGGCATCACGGCCGAGACCGCCATCGGCCGGTGGGTGGGCGCGTCCCCGGCCGGTGTCCACGCGGTCGCCGCGCCCGTGGCCGAGGCGGCGGCGGTGCCGGTCGGCTGACCGGCCGGGAAACCTGAAGGGCGCGGGGTGCGTACGGGACCGTCCGTACGCACCCCGCGCCCTGGCAGGGAAGCTGATGCCGCCCGGCGGAACGAGGCTGGCGCGACAGGACGTTCGCACCGCCGGGCGGAGTTCGGGGGAAGGGGTTCCGCGGCGGTGGGCGATGAGCTTTCGGGCGTCCTCCCCTCAGGTCGAGGAGGGCGTTCCTTGAGCCTTGACCACCGCACTGGCTCGCTCGCCGCCGCGGCACCTTCCGTCCGTATCGCCGGCCACCCCTCATCCGGGCCGGTGGTACGGACTGCGCGGTCGGCCTGACCTCCCGTCGGGCCCGCCGCGCGGTCTGGGTGACTAGTCCTCGCGCAGGGCGCGGACCGCTTCCTCGACGCGCTTGCCGTAGTCCGCGTCCGCGGCGTGGAAGTGGGCGAGGTTCTTCTCGATCACGTCGTCGCGGGTGACCTGCGACAGGCCGCCGGCGATGTTCGCGACCAGACGGGACTTCTCCTCGGCCGACATCAGGCGGTAGAGCTCACCGGCCTGGAAGAAGTCGTCGTCCTTGACGTGGACGGCGGCCGCGTGCGTTCCGGTCCAGCCGGCCAGCGCCAGCGGGGCGGAGAGCGCCGCGTCGGTCTGCGCGGGACCGTCGTACGAGTTGGGCTCGTAGTTCTTGTCGTGGCGCGAGCCGTAGCGGGTCGCCATGGCGCCGTCCCGGCCGTAGTTGTCGGCCGAGGTCGCCTTCGGGGCGTTCACCGGCAGCTGGGTGTGGTTGACACCGAGGCGGTAGCGGTGGGCGTCCGCGTAGGCGAAGAGGCGGCCCTGGAGCATCTTGTCGGGCGAGGGGCCGATGCCCGGAACGAAGTTGTTCGGGGAGAACGCGGCCTGCTCGACCTCGGCGAAGACGTTGTCCGGGTTCCGGTCGAGGACCAGCCGGCCGACCCGCTGGAGCGGGTAGTCCGCGTGCGGCCACACCTTGGTGAGGTCGAACGGGTTGAAGCGGTAGTCCGGGGCCTCGGCCGCCGGCATGATCTGGACGTACAGCGTCCAGGACGGGTTGACGCCGCGCTCGATGGCCTGGAGCAGGTCCGTCTGGTGCGAGTTGGCGTCCTTGCCGACGAGCTCGGCGGCCTGCTCGGACGACAGCGAGCGGATGCCCTGGTTCGTCTTGAAGTGGTACTTGACGAAGAAGGCCTCGCCCGCGGCGTTCGTCCACTGGTAGGTGTGCGAGCCGTAGCCGTTCATGTGGCGGTACGACGCGGGGATGCCGCGGTCGCCCATCAGCCAGGTGATCTGGTGCGTCGCCTCGGGGGCGTGCGCCCAGAAGTCCCAGACGTTGTCCGGCTCCTGCTTGCCCGTGAAGGGGTCGCGCTTCTGGGAGTGGATGAAGTCGGGGAACTTGATCGGGTCCTTGATGAAGAACACCGGGGTGTTGTTGCCGACGAGGTCGTAGTTGCCCTCTTCGGTGTAGAACTTCAGCGCGAAACCGCGCGGGTCGCGGACCGCGTCCGCGCCGCCGAGGTTGTCCGCGACGGTGGAGAAGCGGATGAACGTCTCGGTGCGCTTGCCCACCTCGCCGAGGAAGTTCGCGCGGGTGAAGCCGGTGACGTCGTCCGTCACCTCGAAGTAGCCGTACGCGCCCGAGCCGCGGGCGTGGACGACGCGCTCCGGGATGCGCTCACGGTTGAACCGGGCCAGCTTCTCCAGCAGGTGCTGGTCCTGGAGGAGGAGCGGGCCGCCGACACCGGCGGAGGCGGAATTCTGGTTGTCGGCGACCGGGGCGCCTGACTCGGTCGTGAGCACACGCTTCGACATGGGGACCTTCCTGCGGAAATCTGCTGGCGGCGTGAGGAGCGTAAGTACGCACCGAGCGTGACGTCAACAGTTTGTTGAAGTTGAAGAGAGGGATCGGCGCGGACTGAACCGAAAAAAATGGAATCCGGGCGACGGCGGCGCCTGGGCGCGACAGGACAGGTGTCAGCGACGCCGCCGCCCGGAAGTCGGGGGGTCAGCTCTGGACGGGCTGACCGGACAGGCGCTCGACGGCGCGCAGCAGGGCGGAGTGGTCCAGGCCACCGTCACCCTGGGCGCGCAGCGAGGCGACCAGCTGGGCCACGACCGCGCCGACCGGGAGCGCCGCACCGACATTGCGGGCGGCGTCGGTGACGATGCCCATGTCCTTGTGGTGCAGGTCGATCCGGAAGCCGGGGGCGAAGTCCCGGTTGAGGAAGTTGTCCTTCTTGCGGGTCAGGACGGTCGAGCCGGCCAGTCCGCCGTTGAGGACATCGAGGGCGGCGGCGAGGTCCACGCCGGACTTCTCCAGGAAGACCACGGCCTCGGCGCACGCCTGGATGTTGACCGCGACGATCAGCTGGTTGGCCGCCTTCACCGTCTGGCCGGAGCCGTGCGGGCCGCACAGGACGATGGTCTTGCCCAGTGCTTCGAGCACCGGCTTGGCGGACTCGAAGTCCTCCTGCGAACCGCCGACCATGATGGACAGTACGGCCTCGATCGCGCCGGCCTCGCCGCCGGACACCGGGGCGTCCAGGACGCGCAGGCCCTTCTCGGCACCGGCCTTGCCCAGGTCGACGGAGGTCTGCGGCGTGATGGAGGACATGTCGATCAGGAGGGCGCCCTTCTTGGCGTTCTCCAGGATGCCGTCCGGACCGTACGCGATCGCCTCGACCTGCGGGGAGGCGGGCACCATCGTGATGATGACGTCGGCGTCCTTGACGGCCTCGGCGATCGAGGACGCGCCCTTGCCGCCGGCGGCGACGAGGCGGTCGATCTTCGGCTGCTCAAGGGTGTAGCCGGTGACGTCGTAACCCGCCTTCAGCAGGTTCTCGGACATGGGGGAGCCCATGATGCCGAGGCCGATGAAGCCGATGGACGGGAGGGAGGTGGGGTTGCTCATGATGGGTGCCTCTTTCAACACACGCGTTTCAACACACGCGCAGACGGGGTCAGTTCGAGAGCCAGCCGAAGGCTTCGGCGCTCGGGCGGTCGCCGGGCTTGTACTCCAGGCCCACCCAGCCGTCGTAACCGGCGTTCTTGAGCAGGTCGAGCAGCTCTTCCAGCGGCAGGTCGCCCGTACCGGGGGCGCCGCGGCCGGGGTTGTCGGCGATCTGCACGTGGCCGGTCTTGGCGGCGTACTCCGCGATCACGTCGGGGAGGTTCTCGCCGTTCATCGACAGGTGGTAGATGTCGAGGAGGAACTTGGCGTTGCCGAGTCCGGTGGCCTCGTTGACCTTGTCGACGATCTCGATGCCGGCCGGCGCGCTCACCAGAGGGTAGAGCGGCGACTCCGGCTTGTTGAGGGTCTCGATCAGAAGGATCGCGCCCACGCGGTCGGCGGCGCGGGCGGCCACCACCAGGTTCTCCAGGGCGAGCTCGTCCTGGAGGGCCGGGGCGACGCCGTCCACGCGGTTGCCGTAGAGCGCGTTGAGCGCCTTGCAGCCGACCGAGGCGGCGAAGTCCGCCGCGACGTCGATGTTGGCGCGGAAGCGGTCCGACTCCTCGCCGGGCACGGAGAGGGCGCCGCGGTCCGGGCCGGGAAGCTGTCCGGCGTAGAAGTTCAGGCCGACCAGCTGGGTGCCGGCCTCGTCGAGCGCCTTCTTGAGCGCGTCGAGCTCGGCCTGGTCGGGGGTGGGGGTCTCGATCCAGGGCCACCACAGCTCGACCGCCTTGAAGCCTGCCGCGGCGGCGGCCGCCGGGCGCTCGAGGAGCGGGAGTTCCGTGAAGAGGATCGAGAGGTTCACATCGAAGCGCTGGTCCGTGTAGCCCATGAGGGTTTCGGCGCTCCTTCCGTATCGCGGAAGTTGTTTTCTGCCTGATGGAATGTTGCACGGTGGCCCGGAGGCCTGTCAAGAGGGCGCGGCCAGGTCGGGCCGCTCGGCGGTGCGCACGGTGCCGCCGGGGCGGGGGTGCGCGGGGGTGGTGGCCGAGACGTGACGGGCGTCCTTCCGTCACGGCCGGCCTTTATATGGCTGGTATCCGGTCACGGCTCACAGGAATCCCATAGGGAACGCATAGTTCAATTTCCGGGCCCGGTTGTTCCACCGGCGCGAAGGGCATTTCGCGGCCATCCTCCGTTTCGTGGCCTGGACCTTTGCGGAATGACTCATTCGCGATGTGGGGGCCTTCATGAGAAGGAAATGAGAATTGACATGCCCGCAGCGCCCCGAGCAGAATCGCGTCGCTCGCTCACCGAGTGGGCAATGGTTCGACAAGACGCGTTGAATGGGGAAAAGATGACGATCCGCAAAAACCTGGGTCTCGTCGGGGCCGGCGCCATGCTGATGCTGGGTGCCGGGGTGGGCATCGCGCCCGCCGCAAGCGCGGCTTCACCGGGGGACGGCCAGGCGGTTTCCACCTCGCAGTCGTCGAAGGGGCAGGTCAAGTCCGGCGTGGGCACGAAGTCCCTCAGCAAGGCGGGCGGCGCCGCGGCGGCGTCCGAGGGCGACGTGAGCATCAACGCCAACTGCTGGAACGGCAGCAGGTCCGGCAGAAACTTCTACATGACCTGTTCCGGCAACGGCTACCGGGTCTACGTGGACTGCTCGAACGGCTACCGGTACACCTTCGGGACGTACTACTACGGCACCTGGAACCACACGCTGACCTGCCCCTCGGGCACCAACGCCGTCTGGGGCGGCTCGATCGGCGGCTGACCTCCGCCACCGGCGCCGCTCCTGAGCGGCCCGGCTGAAGAGGGCCGGATCCCGGACTGTTCCGACAGTCCGGGATTCGGCCCTCTTGCGTGCGATCCGCTCGACCGTCGGGGAATGATCTGTTCCCGTTGTTCTCAGGTGAATCTCATAATTCTCTCAGCGATCTCTCCGGGCCGGCTTGCTATTCATGACGCACACCAGAATTCGACGAGGAGATCACGTTGAAGATGCAACCTTTAGGCCGGCTGGGCGTTTCTTCTCTCGCGGCACTGCTGCCGTTCGCCCTGCTGACCGGATGCGGTTCCGGCGAGAAAAGCGATGTGCCCTCCGCCGGCGGGAAGAAGCCGTCGGCCGGCAGTACGGCCGAAAAGCCCGGCGCCGGTGACCCGGATGCCGGCGTGCTCAAGTTCGTGCGCTGTCTGCGCGAGAACGACATCGAGGTCGACGATCCGGAGACCAACGGCAACGTCTCCATCCAGGTCACGGACACCCAGGACCAGGCCAAGATCAGCAAGGCCCAGAACGCCTGCAAGCAGTACATGGACGCGGGCGGCAGCGGCGGCGGCGGGGCGGCCGGCGGCGGCAAGGAGACCGAGGAGCAGAAAGTGTGGCGGCTCAAGGTCGAACGCTGCCTGCGCGACAAGGGTTTCAAGATCGGGAACGTCGCGGAGGACGAGCGGGCGGCCCACGAGAAGGCGTCGAAGGAGTGCTACAAGGAAGCCGGCCCGGTGCCGGGTGCGGGACAGTGACCGAGAGCCGGCCGACGACCGGGACCCCGGCCGTGAACGAACCCGAGGACCTCCCGCCGCGCCCCCGCCGCGCCCGCAGGCTCCTGGTCTCGTGCGTGGTCGTGCTGACGGCCGGCGCGGCGGCGGTCGTCGTGGTCCGCGACCGCGCCGACGGCGCGCCCCCGCCGAAGCTCCCGCCGTCCGCGGCCACCGCGCCGGTGACCCGCGGCGACCTGACGGCGAAGGAGACCCTGGACGGGACGCTGGAGTACGCCGACGACGTGTACCTGCCCAACCGCCTGACCGGCACCGTGACCTGGACGGCCCGCCCCGGGGCGACGGTCTCCCGGGGCGGCGTCCTCTACCGCCTCGACGAGAAGCCCGTCCTGCTGCTGTACGGAGGGATCCCCGCCTACCGCGCCTTCGCACCCGGGATGTCCGACGGAGGCGACGTACGCCAGCTGGAGAAGAACCTCGTCGCCCTCGGCTACACCGGCTTCACCGTCGACGAGACCTACACGGCGTACACGGCCTACGCGGTGAAACGCTGGCAGCGGGACCTCGGACTGCCGCGCACGGGACAGCTGGAACTCGGCCGCGTCCTGTTCGCCCCGCAGGCCGTACGGGCCGGGGAGGCCGACCGCAAGCCCGGTGACGAGGCCCAGGCCGGCAGCCCCGTCCTGGCCACGACCAGAGCCGAACGCACCGTGACGGTGAAGGCCACCATGTCCCAGCAGCGCCTGCTGCCGGTGGGCAAGAAGGTGGCCGTCACCGTCCCCGGACGCGACGAACCGGTCGCCGGCAAGGTCACCTCGGTCGGCACCGTCGTCGGCGGTGGCGGCGACAAGGGGGACGAAGACGGCGGCGACGGAGGAGGCGGTGGGCAGAACCCCGATGGCGGCGACCGCACCGTCACCGTGCGGATCGCGCTCGCCGACCAGAAGGCCGCCGGACCGCTGACGTACGCACCGGTCCGCGTCGAGGCCGAGAACGCACGGCACCGCGACGTCCTGTCCGTGCCCGTCGCCGCGCTGCTCGCGCTGCGCGAGGGCGGATACGGCGTCCAGGTCGTCGGGGACGGCCCCGGCGACCCCGACCGCATCGTCCCGGTCACCACGGGACTGTTCAGCGCGGGACGCGTCGAGGTGTCGGGCGCCGGCATCACCGAAGGCCTCAAGGTCGGGACCCCCGCGCTGTGAGCGCCGTCAGCCAGGCCCCGGACGCGCCCGCCGCCGAGGCGGGGCCGCCGGACGCCGGGCCCGTCGTCGAGCTCACCGACGTGACCCGCAGCTACCCCGGCGCCCCGCCCGTGCACGCCGTACGCGCTCTCTCCCTGCGGGTCCTGCCCGGCGAACTCCTCGCCGTGGTCGGGCCCTCCGGGTCGGGCAAATCCACCCTGCTCAACCTCATCGGCACCCTCGACCGCCCGACCGGCGGCCGGGTGCGGATCGCCGGCTACCCCGTGGAGCGGTTGTCCGACCGCCAGTTGTCGGCGCTGCGGGCGGAGCACATCGGCTTCGTCTTCCAGCAGTTCTTCCTCACCCAGGGAGTGAGCGCGCTCGACAACGTGGCCGAAGGGCTGCTGTACGCCGGACTGTCCCGGCGGGCCAGGACGGCGGCCGCCGCCGAGAGCCTGCGCCGGGTCGGCCTCGGCCACCGGCTGCGGCACCGCCCGCACGAGCTGTCCGGCGGCGAGCGCCAGCGCGTCGCCCTGGCCCGAGCGGTGGCCGGGCGGCCCTCGCTGCTGCTCGCCGACGAACCCACGGGATCGCTCGACACCGCGTCCGGGGCGCGCGTCGTCGAGCTGCTGCGGGAGCTCAACGCCGACGGCACCACCGTCGTCGTCATCACCCACGACACGGAGCTCGCCGCCCGGCTGCCGCGCCGGGTGGTCATGCGCGACGGACGGCTGGTCGAGGACCGCCGCGGCGCGGCCCCCCGTACCCCCCAGGAGGCCACCCGATGACCCCGCCCGGCTCCGCGACCCGCCCCCCGTCCCGTCCGCCGCTGCGCCCCGCCCGCCTGGGCCCGCTCGACGTGCTGCGGCTGAGCCTGTCCGGGCTGCGCGCGAAACCCCTGCGCGCGGTCCTGTCCGCGGCGGGCATCTCCATCGGCATCGCCGCCATGGTGGCCGTGGTCGGGATCTCGACCTCCAGCCGCGCCGACCTGCGGGCCACCCTCGACACGCTGGGCACCAACCTGCTGCACGCCGAGGCGGGGGAGTCCCTGACCGGCGGGGAGGCGAAGTTCCCGCCCGGGGTGAGCGCGATGGTGCGGCGCGTACCGCCGGTCGACGAGGTGAGCGCCGTCGCCAGGATCGACGCCGAGGTGTACCGCTCCGACCTGATCCCCCGGGAGGAGACCAACGCCCTGGAGGTCTTCGCGGCCCATCCCGACCTGCTGGCCACCCTCGGCGTGCGGACCTCCAGCGGCACCTGGCTGAACCGGGCCACCGCCGAGTACCCGGCCGTCGTCCTCGGCTCCGCCACGGCCCGCAGGCTGGGCGTCGTACGCGCCCACCCCGACGTCCAGATCGAGATCGGCGGCCACCGGTTCACGGTGATCGGGATCATCGAGCCGGCCGTTCTGGCGCCCGAGCTCAACAGCGCGGCCGTGATCGGCTTCGGCGCCGCCGAGCGGACCCTGGGGTTCGACGGCCACCCCACCGCCGTGTACGTGCGGGCCGACGAGAACGCCGTGACCGACGTGCGCGACGTCCTCGCCCGTACGGTCAATCCCGAGCAGCCCGACGCGGTGCGGGTCGCCCGGCCCTCCGACGCGCTCGCGGCGAAGCTCGCCGCTGACGAGGCGTTCACCGGGCTGCTGCTGGGCATCGGGGCGGTCGCGCTGCTGGTCGGCGGCATCGGGGTGGCCAACACCATGGTCATCGCGGTGCTGGAGCGGCGCGGCGAGATCGGTCTGCGCCGGGCCCTGGGCGCCACCCGCGGCCAGGTCCGCAACCAGTTCTTCACCGAGTCCCTGGTGCTCTCCGGGCTCGGCGGCGCCGGGGGCGCGGCCCTCGGGCTGCTGATCACCGCGACGTACGCCGGACACCGCGGCTGGCCGGTCGCGCTGCCCGCGAGCGCGGTGCTGGCGGGAGCGGCGGGCACCCTGGTCATCGGGGCCGTCGCCGGGCTGTACCCGGCGATGCGGGCCGCGCGCATCTCGCCGACCACCGCGCTGGCGACCGGCTGACGCCACGGCCTGACGGCGCCGCGTCCGCCGCCAGTACCGTGGGGGCATGGTGCGATTGAGAGTGGAGTTCACGACCGAGCCCTTCGACCTCGACGAGGCGCCGGCGCACGCGCTGGCCGCCCGCGAGGTCATCCAGGTGGCCGAGCTGGACGCTGTGGACGTAGGCCCGTTCGGGAACACCGCCGAGGGGGGCGCGGACGCGGTGCTGACGGCGGTCGACGCGCTGCTGCGCAGGTCCCTGGACGCGGGGGCCACCCGGGTCTCGTTGCAGGTCAACGTGATCGGGGAGGGCGAGAAGTGACGGAACTCAGCGGGCCCGAGGACCACCCCCTCGTCACCGCGGTCAAGCCGCTGGTCGACGCCATGGGCGGCGAGATGATGGTGCCGGAGCAGGCGCGGGGCGACGACGTGGTGCTCGCCTGGGAGGGCCGGGACGTGGTCGCCGTACGGCTGCCCCAGCTGTCGGACTCCCTCGACCACATCCTGGCGGCCCTGGAGCGGCGCCACGGCATGCCGCTGGCGGAGCTCGACCGCAAGGAGAAGCAGTCGGTCGTACGGGTCCTGGAGGCGCGCGGGGCCTTCTCCGTGCGGCACGGGGTGGAGACGGTGGCGAGCGCCCTGGGGGTCAGCCGCTTCACCGTCTACAACTACTTGAACAGGGAGAACGCCGCCAACGCGGCCAAGAGCGACTAGCCGGCTGTCCAGTAAGTGGGCATATTTGATCGATCATTCGCAGAGGCCGCCGTCCGGACAACGGGTCGGCGGCTTTTGCGTTCGCGATATTTCAACAAAGTGTTGACGAGCTGTTCTTGAGGGCGTTAGCTATGCGCAGCCCGTCCAGCACGCCACGGAGGCTCCCGTGACTTCAGGTTCGACACCGGGCCTCGCCCGGTTCAACACCTCGGCGGACAGCGAGGCCACGGCCACGCTCCACGAGGTGTGCGCCAGCTCGGCGTGGGGGAGCGAACTGCTCGCCCAGCGCCCGTACGCCACCGCCGAAGCCCTCTTCCTCGCCAGTGACGCCGCCATGGCGGAACTGACCGCCGAGGACCTGGCCGAAGCGATGGCGGGCCACCCGCCGATCGGCCGGCCGAAGCCCGGTGACCCGACCTCCTCCCGCGAACAGCGGGGGATGGCCGGAGCGTCCGAGGAACTGAAAGCCGAGATGCTCGAACTGAACCTGGCCTACCAGGAGAAGTTCGGACATGTCTTTCTGATCTGCGCCACCGGTGCGACCGGTGAGCAGATGCGCGACGCGATGCGGGACCGGATCGGCAACACGGCCGAGGCGGAGCGCGAGATCGTGCGCACCGAACTCGGGAAGATCAACCGGATCCGGCTGACCCGTCTCGTAGAAGAGGACTGAGGACTCATGAGCACCGCGACCACCGCTTCGGTGTCCACGCACATCCTGGACACCAGCATCGGACGCCCCGCCGAGGGCGTCGCCGTCTCGCTCACCGCCCGCAGCGGCGGTGACGCCGAGTGGGTGGCGCTCGGCGGCTCCGCGACCGACGCGGACGGGCGCTGCAAGGACCTGCCGGCCCTGCCGGAAGGCACGACCCACGTACGTCTCGACTTCGAGACCGAGGCGTACTTCGTTTCCAAGAAGCAAGCCGAGGCACAGCAGGACGCCCCCCGCGTAAGGGACAGCGGCGCGTTCTTCCCGGAGGTGGCGATCACGTTCGCCGTCGTGCCGGGCGAACACTTCCACGTACCGCTGCTGCTCAACCCGTTCGGCTACTCCGTATACCGAGGGAGCTAGCACCGACATGCCCACGATTCTCGGCCAGAACCAGTACGGCAAAGCAGAGAACCGCGTCGTCAAGATCACGCGGGACGGCGACACCCACCACATCAAGGACCTGAACGTCTCCGTCGCCCTCTCCGGCGACATGGACGACGTGCACTACTCCGGCTCGAACGCCAACGTCCTGCCGACGGACACCACCAAGAACACGGTGTACGCGTTCGCCAAGGAGTACGGCATCGAGTCCGCCGAGCAGTTCGGCATCCACCTCGCCCGCCACTTCGTGACGTCGCAGGAGCCGATCAAGCGCGCGCGGATCCGGATCGAGGAGTACGCCTGGGACCGCATCGCGACCTCGGACAACAACTCCAAGTTCATCGGCTCCGACGAGGTCAACCACTCCTTCGTCCGCAAGGGCCAGGAGCTGCGCACCACGCAGATCACCTTCGACGGCGAGAACTGGGAGGTCCTCTCCGGCCTCAAGGACCTCACGGTCATGAACTCCACCAACTCGGAGTTCTGGGGCTACGTCAAGGACCGGTACACGACGCTCAAGGAGGCGTACGACCGCATCCTGTGCACCGACGTCGCCTCCGTCTGGCGCTACAACTGGACCAGCGACGAAGACCGGATGCCCAACTGGGAGAAGTCGTACGCGCAGGCCAAGAAGCACATCCTGCAGGCCTTCGCCGAGACGTACTCCCTCTCGCTCCAGCAGACCCTGTACCAGATGGGTTCGCGCGTCATCAACAGCCGGAGCGAGATCGACGAGATCCGCTTCTCGCTGCCGAACAACCACCACTTCCTGGTCGACCTCGAGCCCTTCGGGCTGAAGAACGACAACGAGGTCTACTTCGCCGCCGACCGCCCGTACGGCCTCATCGAGGCCACCATCCTGCGGGACGGCGTCGAGCCGAAGATCCCGGTCGACATGACCAACCTCTGACGCGGGACCGGTACGTCCCCCGCCCACCCCGAACGCGCGGGGCGGGGGCGTACCGGACCGGAGGGAACATCCCATGGCACAGCCTGCAACGGGGCCGGCGCAAGCAGCAGAAGGCCCGTGTTCCGTCCCACCGGCAGCACCGGTCGTCGATCCGGTCGCCGGCCAGGGCGTCCACCCGGTGGACGAGAAGCTCTCCCCCTCGCGGCTCGTCCCCGCCGCGCTCCAGCACATCGCCGCCATGTACGCGGGCGTCGTCACCCCTCCGCTCATCATCGGCCAGGCCGTCGGCCTGGACGCCGCGGGCATGACCCGGCTGATCGCCGCCAGTCTGCTCATCGCCGGTCTCGCCACCCTCCTGCAGACCCTCGGCGCCGGCGGCTTCGCCGGAAACCGGCTGCCGTTCGTCAACGCCGCCTCCTCGGCCGGCATCGCCCCGATGCTCGCCATCGCCGAGACCAGCGCCCCCGGACACCAGCTCCCCGCGATCTACGGCGCGGTGATGGTCGCCGGCGTCTTCTGCCTCACCGTCGGGCCCTTCTTCGGCCGGCTGCTCCGCTTCTTCCCGCCCCTGGTCACCGGCGTCGTCATCACCCTCATCGGCGTCACCCTGATGCCCGTGCCCGTCACCTGGGCGCAGGGCGGCGACAAGACCGCCGCCGACTTCGGCGCCATGAGGTACCTGGCCCTGGCCGCCTTCACTCTCGTGGTCGTCCTGCTCATCCAGCGGTTCGGAAAAGGCTTCGTCAAGCAGGTCGCACTGCTGCTCGGCATGGTGATCGGCACGCTCGCCGCCATCCCCTTCGGCATGGCCGACTTCAGCGCCCTGAAGTCCGCGCCGGTCGCCGCGCTGCCCGCCCCCTTCGCCTTCGGCGCCCCCGAGTTCCAGCCCGCCGCGATCCTCTCGCTGTGCATCGTGATGCTCGTCCTGATGACGGAGTCGTCCGCCGGCATGCTGGCGCTGGGGGAGATCTGCGACCGCAGGACCGACGGGCGGACCATCACCCGCGGCCTGCGCACCGACGGCATCGCGACCCTGTTCGGTCCGGTCTTCGGAGGCTTCCCGACCAGCGCGTTCGCCCAGAACGTCGGCGTCGTCACGCTCACCCGGGTACGCAGCCGGTACGTCGTCGCCGTCGCCGGCGGAGCGCTCCTGGTCCTCGGCGCCTTCCCGGTGCTCGGCGCGGTCGTCTCCACCGTCCCGATGCCGGTACTCGGCGGCGCGGGCATCGTCCTCTTCGGCTCGATCGCGGTCAGCGGCATCCGTACGCTCTCCGAGGCCGGCCTGGACGACAGCTCCAACATCATCCTCGTGGCGGTCGCGCTCGGCGCGGGCATCATCCCGCTCGCCGCGCCCGCCTTCTACACGGACTTCCCCGCCTGGGCCCAGACCGTGCTCGGCTCCGGAATAAGCGCCGGCGCCCTGGTCGCGGTCCTGCTCAACCTGTTCTTTCACCATCTCGGCACCCGGAGCCACGCGGCTGCGGCACTCAAATCCTCCTAGGGTCCTGCCGTGCCCACATCACTGAGAGAAGGACGCACCATGGCAGCATCGGCAGCCGCGCGCACCATCATCGAGAACTGTGCCATCGCCACCGTCGACGCCAACGACACCGAGTACGCCTCGGGTTACGTCGTGGTCGCCGGCAACCGCATCGAGTCGATCGGCGCGGGCAGGGCCCCCGAGGGCCTGGAGAACGTGGTACGCCGGATCGACGGCACGGGCCACCTGGTCACGCCCGGTCTGGTCAACACCCACCACCACTTCTACCAGTGGATCACCCGTGGTCTGGCCACCGACCACAACCTCTTCAACTGGCTCGTCGCGCTGTACCCGACCTGGGCGCGCATCGACGAGGCCATGGTGAAGGCGGCGGCGCAGGGCTCGCTGGCCATGATGGCCCGCGGCGGTGTCACCACCGCGATGGACCACCACTACGTCTTCCCCCAGGGCTCGGGCGACCTGTCCGGCGCGATCATCGGCGCCGCCTCCGACATGGGCGTACGCTTCACCCTCGCCCGCGGCTCCATGGACCGCAGCGAGAAGGACGGCGGCCTGCCGCCGGACTTCGCCGTCGAGACTCTCGAAGGCGCGCTGGCCGCGACCGAGGAGACCGTCAAGAAGCACCACGACGCCTCCTTCGACGCCATGACGCAGGTGGCCGTCGCCCCCTGCTCGCCGTTCTCGGTCTCCACCGAACTGCTCAAGCAGGGCGCCGAACTGGCCCGCCGCCTCGGGGTGCGCCTGCACACCCACGGCAGCGAGACGGTCGAGGAGGAGCAGTTCTGCAAGGAACTGTTCGGCATGGGACCGACCGACTACTTCGAGTCGACCGGATGGCTCGGCAGCGACGTGTGGATGGCCCACTGCGTCCACATGAACGACTCCGACATCGCCGCCTTCGCCCGTACGGGCACGGGTGTCGCCCACTGCCCGTCCTCCAACGCCCGTCTCGCGGCAGGCATCGCCCGCGTCCCGGACATGCTGGCCGCCGGCGTCCCGGTCGGCCTCGGCGTCGACGGCACGGCGTCCAACGAGTCGGGGGAGCTGCACACCGAACTGCGCAACGCGCTCCTGATCAACCGCCTCGGCGCACACCGCGAAGCGGCGCTCAACGCCCGCCAGGCGCTGCGCCTGGGAACGTACGGCGGCGCGCAGGTGCTCGGCCGCGCGGACCAGATCGGTTCGCTGGAGGCCGGCAAGCTCGCCGACCTGGTGATGTGGAAGATCGACGGCATCGGCCACTCCACCATCGCCGACCCGGTCACCGCGATCGTCTTCGGCGCGGCGGCCCCGGTCACCCTCTCGCTCGTCAACGGCAAGCCCGTCGTCGAGGACAACCGCCTGATCACGGTGGACGAGGACGCCGTGGCCCGCGACGCGCGGGCCGAGGCGCAGCGCCTCGCGCGGATCGTCGCGCAGGGCTGAGCAACCCCCCTGGAAGTCCGGCTGAGGGGGACGGCCCTCAGCCGGCGGCCGCGGACCCGAGCGGGGTCCACGGCAGCTGTGCCCGGGGGTGCGCGCCCAAGTGCCCGCACCCCCGGGGACGGTGAACACGAGTCACCGGGCCACGGCCCCGCCGCTCCGCACACCCCCCATGCGTCATGCACGTCTGCACCACCTGCTTCAACGCACCACTCCGCACCACCTCCATGACATCCATGCCCACCGCTGGCGTGTAACCGACCGGAGGAACCGCCGTGGCCGCCAAGCCCAGGTTTCGCAAAGCTGCATCCGCCGAATCCGACTCCCGGTCCGGACCCCCGTCCGGACCCGACCCGAAGCACCCGGTCGACGAGAAACTCCCGCCCGGCAAGATGTTCACCAGCGGCCTCCAGCACGTGGCCGCGATGTACGCCGGCGTGGTGGCCCCTCCGATGATCGTCGGCCCCGCCGTGGGCCTCGACGCCACGGAAACGGCCTTCCTCATGGGGGCCAGCCTCTTCACCGCCGGCATAGCCACGCTGCTCCAGACTCTCGGGTTCTGGAAGATCGGCGCCAAGCTCCCCTTCGTCAACGGCGTCTCGTTCGCCGGTGTGACCCCGATGATCGCCATCGGCAAGGGGGAGGGCGACAACGCGATCCCGATCATCTTCGGGGCGATCATCGTCGCGGGGGTGCTGGGCTTCTTCGCGGCCCCGTACTTCTGCAAACTCGTCCGGTTCTTCCCGCCCGTCGTCACCGGCACCGTGATCACCCTGATCGGTGTGTCCCTGCTGCCGGTCGCCTTCAACTGGTCGCAGGGCGGCAACTCCCAGGCCGACGACTACGGTTCGATGACCAACATCGGCATGGCCGCCGTCACCTTCGTGATCGTCCTGGCGCTGCGCAAGTTCCTGCGCGGCTTCCTCCAGCAGATCGCGATCCTCCTGGGCCTCGTGGCGGGCACGCTCCTCGCGATCCCGGTGGGCATCACCCACTTCGACGCCATCAAGAACGCCGACCTGGTGGGCTTCCCGACCCCCTTCCACTTCGGCGCCCCGCAGTTCGAGATCGCCGCGATCATCTCCATGTGCATCGTGATGCTGGTGTGCATGACCGAGTCGACCGCCGACATGCTCGCCCTCGGCAAGATCGTCGGCCGCCCGGCCGACGAGAAGACCATCGAGGGCGGCCTGCGCGCCGACACCCTCGGCAGCGCGATCAGCCCCCTGTTCAACGGCTTCATGTGCAGCGCCTTCGCGCAGAACATCGGCCTGGTCGCCATGACGAAGGTCCGCAGCCGGTTCGTCGTCGCCACCGGCGGCGGGATCCTGATCCTGCTCGGCCTGTGCCCGGTCCTGGCCTCCGTGATCGCCCTCGTACCGCTGCCGGTGCTCGGCGGCGCCGGAATCGTGCTCTTCGGCACGGTCGCGGCCAGCGGCATCCAGACGCTCGCCACCGCCGCGCTGGAGAAGGGCGAGAACGCCCTGATCGTCGCCGCCGCCCTCGGTATCGGGCTCATCCCGATCGCCGCGCCGACCTTCTACCACGCGTTCCCCGAGGACCTCCTGGTGGTGCTCGACTCCGGCATCAGCACCGGCTGCGTGGTCGCCATCGTCCTCAACCTCGCCTTCAACCACCTGGGCAGGAAGGACACCGGGGAGGAGACTCCCACCCATCCCGAGATCCCGGACCAGATCCCGGCCACCGCTCACTAGGGCAGCGGCGTGCGGCGCGTACGGCACCCCCTCCGGTGCCGTACGCGCCACACGCGTCTCACCCCTCGTGCCCGGCGGCGGGCGACGGCCCAGGGGGCCGCGTCGTCAGCCATCCGGTGGCGAGCAGTTCGGCGGCCAGGCGGGCGGGCGGCGAGTCGCGGTCCGAGGGAGGCAGGCCGGCTGCCAGCAGGCTGTCGAGGGCGGCTGCCTGGGGCTCGCCGCACTCGGCCAGCGTCAGGGTCACCGTGTTGAGCAGCACCGACCCGCCGTACGGCAGACGGGTGAGGGTCACGTGCGGGGCCAGGCACAGGACGGCCGGCACGGGCGCCGGGGACCGGGGCGGGGCGTCGGGTGTCGTCATCGGGTGCCTCGCAGCCATTGGCACACCCACACCAGACGCAGTACCGGCAGGGCGTGGTCCGCCAGTTCGCGCCCGTCGCGCAGGACCGCGAGGACCCGGTCCACGTCCAGTACGCCGAGGTCGGCCAGGGCTCGCTCACGCTCCAGCCAGGCGTGCAGACGCACCCGCTCCCGGTGCAGGTGGGCGAGGGCGCCCCGTCGCAGCCAGTGGCCGGCGGGCGCGCGGCAGAGGCCGTGCATCCGCCGCCCGCGCAGGGCGCGTTCGAGCGGAAGGTGGTTGTGGAAGACCCCGCGCCGGATGCGTCCCAGCTTCGTGGGGCGCAGCGCGGCCACCGCCGCGATCACCTGCGGGTCCAGCGCGGGCAGTACCGCCCCGCCCGTGCCCCGCTCCTCCAGGCCCGCGACCACCCGGCCCGACACCGGGTCGAGGAAGTCGAGGTGCCCCTTCCACAGGGCCAGCATCCCGCGCCGGGAGGCGGCCAGCGCCTCCTCTCCCTCCTCGGTCAGCCCGGGCAGCGGGGTGGCGCCGGTCCAACCGGGCGCCCCGGGCCGCCCCGGCCACCGGCCGTCCGCCGACTCACGGTCGTACGGTCCGGGCGGGAGGACCGTGTTCCCGCCGAGCAGTTCGCGGGCCTCGGCAAGGCCGCGCAGGGTGTCGGTGACGTGGAACGGTTCGCAGCCCAGCAGCCGCCACCCGCGGTACCCCGTACCGGCCTCCGGCAGCCTGGCCGACGTCAGGTCCTTCAGCAGCCCTCCGCTCACCACCGGCAGCCCGCAGCTCTCGCTCAGCCGCTCCATCAGCCGCCGCGGCACCTCCGTGTCGGGCAGCGGCGGCACGGGCTCGCGCCCGCTCACCGGTTCGTGCGCGAACAACCGCGCCGGATCGACCGGGACATGGCGGATCTCCAGGCCGGGCACCGGCGACGGCACGGCGGGGGACCCGCCACCCCGGGCGCCCCCGAAGTCCGCGTGCAGCAGGACGGGCCGGTGGCCCGCCGCCAGCGCGCTGACGGCGACGAACGCCGAGGCGAGCCCCCCGCTGTAGGCGATGGCGTACTCGCCCTTCAGACCGTCCAGTGCGCGCCCCACCGCCTCCGCCGGCCCCGTCCCCGGCTCGGCGAGCTCCGGCCGCTGCCGCGTGACGGTGACCCCGGCCGCGTCCACCCGTACGACGGTCCCCACCGCCAGCCGCCGCACATCCGGCAGCAGCGTGGCGTCGGGCGAGGGCACCGTGCCGTGGACCAGCGCGAGCAACTGGCCCGTGCGGGGGGGCCGGTGGGAACCGCCTTCTTGGAACGCGCGCAGGTCCTCGCCCCACTCGACGCGTCCGGGCCCCACCCGGTAGTAGACCGGCCGGTCGCCCGGGCTGTCGCGGCTCAGCTCGAAGACGTCCGGCGCGGGCCGCCCGGCCCGGACGCCCGGGGGGTCCGTCCAGCCGGCCGGACCGGCGCAGTCGACGCCGGTGCGCGTCGCCCGCGCGAACCCGAGCGGGGCGGGCGGTCCGGCCGGCGGTCTCGCCCCGGATCCCGTGGTGGCTCGCAAGCGCGCTTCCGTCTTCGTCTCCGTCCTCGCTTCCGTCATCCGTCCCGCCCCGATCGATGGACCTCGACATAGGTCTCCCGTACCGGCATCGACGTGCTCACCACCGCTTCCCCGCACTGCACCCACGCGTAGAAACCCGAGGGCGGCGTGACCGGGACCAGCTCCCGGCCGAGGTGGAACGAGGCCGGAATGCCCATCCGCCGCAGCCCGGCCACCAGGAACAGCGCGTCGTCCACCGGGTCCAGGAACCCCATGGTCAGACGTTGGGCGACCCGTAGCCGCGCGACCGCGGCCCCGGCGTCCCGGGGTCCCGTGCCGCGTCGCCGCCGCCCGGTCCGCTCCACCCCCGGCCAGTCGCCGAGCCGGTACGAACCGTCCTCGCCCTTGACGGACTCCACGAACCGGCGCGCCCCGCGCGCCGCTTTCACCAGCAACAAGAAAGGCCCTCCCCGAACTTCCAGCCGAACCATCCGCTGCAGCACTCCGACGCGCCCCAGCACGTGACTCCGAACGTCTCGCAAGCCGCCGCCACCGTGGTCGGCGCGGCGAACAGGTGCTGCTGCAGGCCCGGACCGGCGAGGCGTGCGGCGAGTGATGTCGTGGTCACGTTGTCCCCTTTCTCCGTGGCGCGGGCAACCGGGCAGCGCGGGGCGCGCCGCCGGTGGAGCTGCCCGTGATCTTGAGCCGTCACAAAAAGTATCGTCACCTGTACTGACCGTCACCAGGCGTGCGGGAGCGGGGCCCCCGGCGCGCGGTGCGCCGCTCACGCTCTTGTGGGCGGGACCGTCCGGTTGTAGGTGCTGCCCTCGCCCTCAGTCCAGGCGGTAGCTGTCGCCGTACACCTTCCAGCGCAGCGGCGGTTCCAGGTCCAGCCTGCCCTCGCGTACGAACACCCGCTGCGCGGTGTCGATGCGGCTGGTGTCCGTGTGCGACGGCTCGCGGCGGATCGCCGCCACGCGGGCGTCCAGGAACGCGTTCAGGTACGCCGTCTCGTCGCCGCCCCGCGAGGGCGGATCGGCCACCGCCATCGCCTCGCGGCGCATCGTGCGGAATCCGACCGTGCCCGGGGCGTCACCGGCGCCGTGCATCACGTAGGCGTCGAAGTAGATGAACTGTCCCAGCGCGCCCAGCCCGTCGCCCTCGGCCCGCGCGACGGCCGGGTCGAAGTAGTGCAGGTCCCGCTCCGCGTCCTGCGCCCGGCGGAACGCCGGATCTTTCGCCGCCCGCACCCACGCCCGGGTGAACGGCCGCCCCAGCCCCCGGTGCGACGCGCTGCCCTCGACCGCCCGCAGCGCCGGAAGGAACGGCTCCAGCGGGTTGCCGGGCGCGGTCCGCGCGTACCGCTCGACGACCTTCAGCAGGTCGCCGCAGCCGGAGCAGAAGCCGATGACGCCGCCGGTGTAGCCCCGGCCGTCGCCGATGTCCTCGATGTACGCGTACTGCGCCTTCCAGTCCAGCGAGGAGTTCTCGGCACTGGAGACGATCCGCATCGCGGTGTCCTTCTTCGCCGGATCGGCGAGCCCGGCGCCCTGCGCGTCCCCGCCGCCCCCGGGACCGGCGCAGGCGGACAGGGCCAGCAGCAGGACGGCCGGCAGCAGGCGCAGTGGACGGGTCGGCTTCACCTGGCGGGGACCTTTCGCGGGGCCGCGCACCCGCGCGGTCGGAACGCCCCGGCGCGGCCTGTAGCGTCGGGGGCATGGAGCACTCTGTAGTGGATGTCGGTGACGTGCGTCTGGCCTACCGGACCTGGGGCGACGCGTTCGGGGCGCCGGTCGTCCTCCTGCACGCGCTCGGCTCGTCCTCCGCGAGCTGGGAGGAGGCCGGGCAGGCGCTCGGCGAGGAATGGCGGGTCTACGCGATCGACCTGCGCGGGCACGGCGAGAGCGACTGGCCCGACGAGTACTCCGTCGAGCTCATGCGGGACGACGTCCTGGGCTTCCTGGACGAACTGGAACTGGACCGGGTCGGAGTGGTGGGCCACGGCATGGGCGGCGTCGTCGCCCGCCTGCTGGCGCAGGACAACTCGGACCGGGTGGAGCGGCTCGTCCTGGAGGAGACCCCGCCGCCGTTCCCCGGCGTCACGGAGGCGTCGACCGCGCGCCCCGACGAACCGCTGGACTACGACTGGCCCGTCGTCGCGGCCGTCACGGGCCAGCTCGCCGACCCCGACCCGGACTGGGCCGAGGCGCTCGGCGAGATCGTCGCCCCGACCATGATCATCACGGGTGGCCCGGACAGCTCCCTGCCGCAGGACCGGATGCCGGACATGGCCGCGCTCATCCCCGACTGCCGGCTCATCACCATCCCGGCCGGACATTACGTACATGAGGAGCGCCCCCGCCCGTTCGCGCATGAGGTCACCGAGTTCATGACCAGCTGACTCCGGCGGATGCCACCACCCCGTACCGGCTGATCCCCAGGACGCCCGCGCGGCCCGGCCGGTTCACAGCGGGCCGGAGCCGGTCCCGCCGTCCGGTCGCCGCGGCCACGAGGGCGAAGTGGCGCCGGGGTCAGCGGTGGTACCAGTCCGTGCTGTCGCTGATGGCGATCGAGACGTACGTCTGATGGATCGCCACCAGCGACGCCACCACCCGGGGGTCCCACTGGCCCCGCACGACCCGGTAGTCGCCGGCCAGGCCGCGGAAGGACATCACGGCCCGGCCCGCGCCGTCGCGCCACACGATGCGACGCGGCGTCGTGACCGGGTCCTGCGCCATGCCGGTGAAGGCGGCGAACAGCAGCGCCACGTTGACGGGCAGGAGCACCGTCCACCACAGCGCCCACCACATCAGGCGCCCGGCCGAGCCGCGCACCGGGGGCGTGCCGGCCTGCTCCACGGTCCAGTGGGAACGCCCGATCCGGAAGATCCGCCCGCGCCGCAGCGAGATGCGGCCGATCGGCGCCCCGTCCGCGTCCAGCACCCGGTACACGAAACGCGGGCCGCCGAATCCGAAGCCGGTGCCGTGCTCCGTCGTCACCGAGGCGAGGACCTCACCGCACCGCTCGTCGGCGAACAGCAGGATCTCCCGGGCGCCCGGGAGGTACGCGTTCGGGCCTCCGGCGGCCGTGTTGCGCAGCAGGTACGCCACGGGACGCGCGCCCTGCGCCGTACCGTCGTCGGCGACCACGCGGACGGGTGCCCCCGGCCCGGGGGTGAGGGACGCGTCGCGGCCGCGGGGGTCGAGCATTCTGTACGTGATCGCCATCCGGGCGGCCCCCTATTTCGTGATCCGGTCCGTTCTGGGGCGTCAGCCTAATAGCGGGGTTCGCGCGCACTCTTGCCGGGCGTCGCCCCACGTGGCATACAGGTCTGGACCATTGTCCCCGGCTGTCCCCCCGGATGGAGGGTCCGACCGTGCAACGCCCCACCGTACGCACCGGTTCGATCTGTTCTGCCGTCACCCTGCTCACCCTGGTGGGGGTGGCGGTCGGCGGCTGCACCGGCTCCGGGCCCGACCGGGACACCGAGAAACCCTCCCGGCCCGGCGCGGTGACGGCCCAGGCGGGCAGCGCCACCTCGGTGCACGTGATGTGGGACCGGTCCACGGACAACAGGGCCGTCGCCGGGTACGAGGTGTACGAGAACGGTGCCCGGATCAAGACCGTCACCGGGACGCGGCACATGGTCGACATCGACCGGCTCGCGCCCTCGACCGGGTACACCTTCACCGTCCGCGCGCGGGACGCCGCCGGCAATCTCTCCGCCGCCGGCGCGGCCGCCCCCGTCACGACCCCGGCCCGCACACCGGACGACCGGAAGCCGCCCTCGGCGCCCGCGAAGCTGCGGGGGCGGATCGAGGGGACCGGCGCCGTGCGCCTGTCCTGGCAGCGGGCCGCCGACGACACGGCCGTCACGTCGTACGACATCTACCAGGAGGACTCCCGCGTCCACAGCGTGCCCGGCGACACCACCACCGCCCGGGTCACCGGGCTGCGGCCCGGGACCGTCTACACGTTCACCGTCCGGGCCCGGGACGCCGCCGAGAACTCCTCCGGGGACAGCGCCGCCGTCGATCTGACCACCGCGCCCGGGCGCGGCGACGGCCCGTCCACCGCCCCCGGGGACCTGCGGGCCACGGCGCGCACGAAGGACGGGGTGCGGGGCATCGACGTCGAGTGGACACCGCCGCGGGTCGCCGGCGGGGGAGCGGTGAAGGAGCACCAGCTCTTCCTCAACGGCGAGTTGGCGACGACGATCGTGTGGGGTGCGCAGCCGCCGGCGGGGAGGGCGGCGTACCACTTCACGGTCGGCGAGCCGGTCGGCACGCGGTACAGCATCAAGCTGCGCGCGAAGCTGCCGGACGGGAAGTGGGGGGACTTCTCGGCGCAGCGGACCGTCGTGACCCGGTGAGCGGCCCGGGCGCGCTCAGCCGGCCGGCGGCGGGGGCTCGGACTCGGCTGAGGGGGTGAGCGCCGCCGGCAGGGCCAGCAGGCGGTGGTGCTCGCTCTCCGCCACCTGTTCGCCCGAGGAGGGGAGCAACTGGGGAATGCCGTCGACGATCGGGTAGCGGCGCCGCAGACGGGGGTTGTAGAGGGCGTTCTCCGGTACGAGAAGGGTCAGCGGGCCCTTGTCGAGGGGGCAGGCGAGGATCTGCAGCAGCGGGTCATCGGGGGTCATGGCTCAACTCCTGGGTGGTGGGCTCTTGCTGGTGTGCGGCGAGGGTCAGCAGGACCCCCACCGCGAGGACGGCTCCGGCCAGGCGCAGGGTCAGGCGCACCGGGTCGTCGGGCAGCGACTCGCCGAAGGCGAAGGTGCCGACGGCCGCGGTGTAGAGGCAGGACGTCGTCGTGCAGACCGGGACCACGAGGGAGGCGCGGCAGCGCTGCAGCGCGGTCTGGGACAGCAGCAGGCCCGTCGCTCCCGTGATGAGGAGCAGGTACGGGTAGGGCCCCGTGAGCAGGGTGAGCGCGGCACCCGCCGGGTCGTCCAGGGTGGCCGGGGTGAGGTGCGCGGAGACGCCCTTGATGGCCAGTGAGCTGACGCCGTAGACGAAGCCGACGGCCACGCCGTAGGCGACGCCGTCGGCGGTCGGCGCCCGGTGGCGGTGCGCGACGCGGCGCTCGGTGGCGGAGTACAGGCTGAGGCCGATGGCGAGGGAGAGGGCGCTGATCAGCACGACGAGGGCGAACGGGGAGCTTCGGCCGACGCTGTCGCTGCTCTGGCGCAGGGAGCCGACCACCATGAGCAGGGCGAGGAGGACGGCGGCCAGCGCGTACCGCTCGCGGGCCGTGGTCCGTTCGCCGAGGAAGCGGTGGGAGAAGAGGAGCAGCAGGACCAGTCCCGAGACGAACAGGCCCTGGGCGGCGGCCATCGGGAGCGTCCGGTAGACGACGAGCTGCGCCGTGAAGCCGCCGGCGAGGGCGAGGGAGCCGCCGATCCACAGCGGGCTGCGCAGGAGGTGGCGGAGCAGGTGCGCGGGGCGGCGGACGTTCAGCGCCGGTAACCCGGCCAGGGCGCGCTTCTGCAGGACGAAGCCCGCGCTGTACAGGACGTTCGCCAGCAGCGCTGCCGCCACCCCCCACCCCATCGTGCTCAGGCCGCCGCGCGGCGGCGGGCGTGCGCCAGGAGGATCGACGCCGCGGTGGGCGCGGCGGAGCACACCAGCCGGTCCAGGGCGCGCAGCGGGCGGGGGACGCCGTGGAAGGGGGCGCCGGTGATCCGCACGACGTCGAAGCCCGACGCGGTGAGGAACTCGCGCAGCGCGCGGGCCGTGTAGAGGCGCAGGTGGCCGACCACCTCGGTGCCGGGGCGGCCGTGGATCGCGCGCAGGCTCACCTCCGAGAAGACGGGCTGGGTGCCGGTCAGGAGCAGGGCGCGGTTGTACCAGGCGGCGAGGTTGGGGGTGGAGAGCATCAGGTGGCCGCCGGGGGCCAGGACGCGTCTCAGCTCGTCCAGGGCGCTGTCCGGGTCCACCAGGTGCTCGATCACTTCGCTGAAGAGGACCGCGTCCGCCGCCCCCGTGGCGAAGGGCAGCCCGCTGTCGCCCAGTTCGCCCCGTACGACGTGGGTGAGGTGCCGCGACGCCCGGCGCAGCGCGTCCTGGGACCAGTCGACACCGATGACGCGGTGGTCGCGGAGCAGCGGTGCGGCGGTGGCCGCCGCCGTGCCGTCGCCGCAGCCGATGTCCAGGACGGTCGCTCCCGGGCGGGGCAGGGCGGCGGCGAGGATGCGGGCCTGGCGCAGGGTGCGCGGGGTCCCGGAGGCCACGGGGACGGCCGGGTTCTCGTAGAAGTCCTGGAGGGTCGGCGGGGTGTGGGGGCGGGTGGCGTGGGCGGTGTCCGGGTGCGTCACGACGTCACTCCGGACGCGTCCAGGTACTCCGTGAACAGGCTCAGCAGCCGTTCGCCGTCGGCGTCCCCCAGCAGCACGCCCGACCAGCGCAGCGCGAGGTGCAGGCGGCCCGCCGTACTCGCCGTGGTGACCGTGAGGCCGCGGGGCATGCGGGCGGGGGCCGAGAACCACACGGCCGTCGCCCGGCCCGCGCCCTCGCCGAAGTCCAGGGGGTACGGGACGCGGCCGATGTTGCTGAGCAGCGTGGTCGACGTCCACGGCGCCGCGGTGCGGCGCAGGGCGCGGGTGAACGCCGCCCGGACCGCCACCGGCAGCACGGGCGCCGTCAGCAGGGCGGCGCCGTGGCCCAGTTGGGGGCGCGGCAGTGCCTTCAGCGTGCGGGTGCGCAGGGCGGTACGGCGCAGGAGGTCCGGGACGTCCGCGTCGTGCGCGAGTTCGGCGGGGGAGAACGGCACCTCCACCAGCCGGGTGCCGTTGCCTATCGGCATGTCGGCGTCCCGGGAACGGTCGTCCACCGGCATCGTGATGCGCATCGGGCGGGGCGGGCCGCCGTGCTCGCGGTTCCAGGTGGCGATCATCCGGGCGGTCGCGACCATGAGCTGGTCGTTGACCGTGTACGGCGCGTCGCGCGGGCGGGTCGGCAGCGGGAGGTCGGCCGTCAGCATGCCGTTGGGAGCCGCCGAGGTGGGCGTGCCGCGGGCCACGCGCGCCACGGGGGCGAAGCCGGTGCGCGGGGCGGCGGCCGCGTGGTCCCCGGCGGCGGGCGAGCTCGGGGCCGGGGCGCGCCTGGGGGCCGGTGTCGCCGGGGAGTTGTCACGGCCGCCGTACAGCTCGGCGGCGGTGGCCAGGACGCGGAGGCAGGCGGGGCCGTCCAGGGCGGTGTGGTTGACGGTGAGGAGCAGGACGCGGTCGACGACCTCCATGCGTACGGGTGGGGAGAGGCTGAGCGGCGGTGCGAGGGACAGGGCGCGGGCCCTGGCCCGGGTGAGGGCGTCGGGAGTGGCCGGCGGGAACGTCACGACCTCGGTGTCGGGGTGCGGGGTGAGTTCCCACTCGTACCGCCGCCGGTACCAGGCGCCGGGAGCCTCGCGCATGAGGATGCGGGGGTGGCGCCGCAGGGCCTCGGTGAAGGCGGCGCGCAGGCGGGCGGGGTCGGGGCGGCCCGGCAGATGGACCTCGATGTGCACGGTCTCGGGCACGCGGGGGTGCAGGCAGTGCCGGGTCACCTCGTCCACCACCGTGAAGGGGACGCGGTGGGGGCGGCTGCCGGGGCGGGCGGGGTGCTGGAGCGCGGTCACTGGGGCCTCTCCTGACCGGGGTCGGTGCGTTGGTCCCGGGTCCCGGCCACGGGGGTCCCGGTGACGGGGCCTGCGGGGCCGGTGCCGTGCCGGGGAGTCTCCTCGGGCGCCGAACGTTCGGGTACGGGGTGTCGTTCGGGGTGGTTGCGTTCGACACCCTGCGGGGAGCGCCCCGGCACGTCCCCTCCTGGCACCGCATGGACGTCCGGGGCGTTGCGCGGTGTGGTGACCAGGGCCGCTGTCAGGGCGGTCAGGGCCAGGAGCTGGGCCACCGGGCCGAACGCGCCCGCCGACGCGGAGGCGGGTTCGCCTGCCTGGAGGGCTGCCACCGTGCCCGCCGCCGTCATCGCCAGGAGGGCGACGAGGGGGAGGAGGGTGTGGCGGAAGTGGGCGACGAGGGCGAGGAGTGGGATCAGCAGGGCTGCCAGGAGGCCGGCGGTCAGTGCGAGGGTGACGGTCAGGGCCGCCAGGCCCAGGACGGAGCCCGGGGCGGGTGGAGCGGGTGGAGTGGGCGAGGTGGGTTGCGCTTCGGTTCGGCGGCGGTAGAGGGCCAGGGCTGCCAGGGCCGCGAGGGCCAAGGCGCCGCCGATCAGGCCGGCTTCGTACACGCGCGCCGGTTTGTACTCCATGCGCACCTCGCCGCCCTCGCCCTCCGGGATCAGCCAGCCCTGCTGCCAGCCGTCCAGCCGCAGGGACGGCAGTTCGCGGCCGTTGAGGGTGGCCTGCCAGCCCGCGTTCGCGTTCTCGTAGGTCTGGAGGTACGAGGCCTCGCCCGCCCCGACGGTGAGGGAACGGCGGTCGCCCGCGGCGTCCTTGACGGTGAGGGCGCGGGGGCGCTGGGCCGGTGGCGTGGCCTTGTTCCTCGTCAGGGTGATGTCGGTCAGGGCCAGCGGGCCCGTGTCACCGGCCTCCACGCGGTGCGTGCCCGCGGGCAGGCTCGCCCTGCCGTCGCGCTGCGGGCCCGCGCAGAGCGACACCTCGACGGGGCGGCGCTCGGTGAGGTCGCTCAGCTTCCCGCTCGCGGCGGTGGCGTGCAGGGTGCCGTCGATGGCGAGGACGGGGCCCTGGCCGCACGCAAGTTGGAACGTCTCGGTCGGTTCGGGCTGCGGGACTCTGAAGTCGTCCAGTGCGGGGACGTACACCTCGCTGAGGCCCACGGGGAGCTGCATCTCGCCGTTCGCCACCGGGTTGTGGACCGTGAGCGCCGCCGCGCGGGTGATCTTGATGTCCAGGCGGTCGGTCCTGATGGGTTCGAAGCGGGCCAGGCCGTTCTCGTCCACCGAGGCCGTCGTCGCTCCGTCGGGTGAGCTGATCTCCACCTGCTCCGGGCGGGTGGACAGGCCCCCGGCGGCGGCGAAGACGATCTCGCCGATGGGGCGCTTCCCCGGCCAGCGCAGGTGAAGGGTCGGGTTGTCGCCCGCTATCCACGCCGTCGTGAGGTCGCCGTCGACGAGGTTGCGGGGGGTGAGCGACGCGCCCAGGCGGGACGTCGAGTCCGCCGTGGCCGTCAGCCGGCGGCGTTGTTCGGGGGCGAGCGTGTAGAGGAGCTCGTCCAGCTTGTCGCCCGGTACGGGCAGGGCCGTGGCGGTCAGCGTGTACGTGCCCTTCGTGGTCGTCGAGAACTGGCGGTGCAGGCCCACCTCCGCCGACACGGGCGACAGCCCGCCCGGGTCACTGCCCCGGTGGAGGGATACCAGGTCGGGGTCCGCGTCCCGGGGCAGGGAGAGGAGGCGGGTCACCTGGACGCCGGGGATGTCCACGGAGGTGAAGCCCGCGCCCATCAGCCCGGGGCGGCCCTGCTGGGCGCCCGTGATGGTGAGCTTCAGGTACGTCGCCCGGCCCGGAGGCGCGTCGATCTCCTGCGGTGCGCCGTTGGGGTGCAGGGGGCTCGTCCTGCTGCCGTTGTCGGTCTCCACGCGTACGGCTGTCGGTGCGGCTCGCAGGCCCTCCGACGGGAGGGGCGTCACGCGGATCCGGGAGGGGAGGGTGGTGGGGGACGAGAAGGCGACGCGCAGCCACTCACCCTTCGGGTTCGCCGCGCTGCCCTCCGCCCACGCCGTGTCGGGGTTTCCGTCGAACGCGTTCACCGGGTCGTACTGCGGCAGGTGGAACAGCCAGTTGCCGCTGCTCGACGCCGTCACCGACTTCGCGCCGCGCAGTACGGCCGTGGTCTGGTGCTTGATGTCGTCGGTCGGCAGGATCTGGCGGGGCTCGCGGCCCGGGTCCTGGAGGCTCTCGGGGTGGTTCTTCTCGTTGGCGGTGTACGTGTAGGAGGTGTTCGAGTTGACCAGGCCGAAGCGGGTGTCGGCGCGCCGCAGGCCGTCGGCCGCCGCCTGGACCGCCGGGTCCGCCAGGCCGGGGTGGCTGTCACCGGTGAGTACGGCGGGACGCCCCCGCATCGTCGGGTCGGCCGAGAGGCGCAGGAGTGCCTCGGGGCCGCCGCTGACGAGCGCGGTGTCCGCCACCGGGGCGATGCCCGCCCTGGTGGGGCGCGGTGTGGTCGCGGGAGGTTCGTAGATCTCCACCGCCTGTTGCCGGGGGTAGAGGCCCTCGATCTGGACGGGGGTGTCGTCCGGGATGCGGCCGCCCGTGAGGACCGGGCCGAACGCCGTGACCCGACGGTAGCCGGACTCCTCCAGGGTGCGCTTGACGGTCTGCGGGGGTACGTAGCCGATCTGGTCCGGGTCCAGGTCGTTGCGCACGACGACGTAGTGCAGGCCGGCGCGGCTCAGGAAGTCGCTCAGGCCGGGGACCCGCCCTCCGGTGGTGAGGGCCTGCTCCACCGCGTCCATGGCCCGGCGGTTGCCGGGCGTTCCGAACGGCACGTAGTCGCGCTGTGCCCAGCGGGACCCCGCGAGCACGTCGAGCGGCTGGTCGATCGTCGAGCCCCAGGTGTGGATGCCGTGCGCCGTCGCCGGGACCACCAGGGCGCGGGCGTCGGGCGAGTACTCCTCAAGCCAGCCGGCCGTCTGCTTCCAGTGGGCGGGCAGCTTCGTGAAGGAACCCGGCTGGAGGATGTCGCCGTTGAGGTAGGGCAGGGCCAGGGCGGGGAGGATCAGCAGGGCGGTGAGGGGGGCGGTCAGGCGGCGGACGGACGGCAGGGAGGCCGTGGCCGTGATGTGCGTGAGGCCGAGGGCCAGCACGAGGGCCAGGCCCGGCTGGAACTTGTAGATGTTGCGGAAGGGGACCAGTGGGCCGTTCAGCCAGTCCTGGAACGTCGACGCGAAGGGGCCGCCCAGCGGGCCGCCGTACCCGGCGAGGGTGACGGCCGAGACGCAGAGGGCGATCAGCAGCAGCCAGCGCCGCTCCGGCATGTCGCGCCGTGCCAGGCCGGCGAGGCCGAGCGCGGCGGCGACGGCGGAGCCCAGCACGACCGGGGCCGCCGTGGCGACCGTCCAGCCGGCGGGCAGCCACGCCTCGCCGAAGTGCAGGTACGCCGTCCAGTTGCCCGCGCCGCGCAGCATCTCGGTGGCGGACATGGTCGCCGTGGTGGTCTCGGCCTGTTCCACGTACGGAAGGAAGTTCTCGCCGTGGATGCCGAGCAGCAGCAGCGGCACCACCCACCAGGCGGTGGCGAGCAGCACCCCCGGCACCCACCAGGCGATCAGCGCGCGGCGGCGGGGCGCGGCCGGCCGGCTGAGGAGGTAGAGCCCCACCGGGAGCAGCGCCGCAAGCGTCGACGCCGCGTTCACTCCGCCCATGCACGGGATGACGAGGGCCGAGCGCAGCGCCGCGACGCGGGGCGTGGTGCGGGGGTTGGTGAGCGGCAGCAGGACCCAGGGGAGCAGCGCTCCCGGCAGCGCGGCCGCCGACGTCGAGCCGACGACGATCGTGTACGTCGGCCACAGGGCGTACGCCGCCGCGCCCACCAGACGGGTCGCGGGCGAGCCCACGCCCAGCCGTTCGGCCAGCCGCAGCGCGCCCCAGAACGCCACCGTCACGACGATCGAGAGCCACAGGCGCTCCGCCAGCCAGACCGGCAGGTGCGCCAGGTCGGCCAGCGCGTAGAACGGCAGCATCGGGAAGGCGTAGCCGACGTACTGGTCGAAGATGCCGCCGAAGCCCGCCCTGCTGTGCCACAACTCGCCCAGGTCGGAGAGGAACCGGAACGGGTCCAGCGCCACACCGAGCTTCGTCTCGAACGTCATCCTGCCCGGGGACGCGGCGACGAACGCGAGTAGTACCGCGCACCAGAACCCGAAGAGCCAGCGGCGTGAGCGCGGGCCCTGCGGCGGATCCGGGCGGGCCGGGGGCGGGGTCCTGGGAGGCGCCTGGAGGGTGGTCGTCATGGACACCGCCGGAGGATGAGGAGGAGATTCCAGGTGGCGAACTCGCGCAGCAGGGGGATCCTCGGCGCGACGCCGGGAAGGAACGGCCAGTAACGGGCCCGGGCCGTCACCACTTCGGTGTCGGTACGGGAGCGGACCTGGCGCAGCGTGGAGCCGATGTGAATCCGGAAGAGGTTCTCGCCGAGGGTGTGCTTGGCGCTGCGGCCGGTGCGGCGTTCGTAGCGGCGGCGGGCCCGTTCGGCGCCCAGGTAGTGCCAGGGCGCCCACTCGTGGCCGCCCCACGGGGAGTACCAGTTGGTGAACGAGACGTAGATCAGACCGCCCGGCGCGGTGACGCGCACCAGCTCGCTGAGGAAGGTCCCCGGGTCCTCGACGTGCTCCAGGACGTTGGAGGAGAAGCTGATGTCCGCCGCGCCGTCCGCGAGAGGGAGCAGGTAGCCGTCGGCCAGTACGGTGCCCCGCGCCGTGCGGCCCCTCAGTTCGCGTACGTCCGGTTCGAAGAGGTAGCTGTGCGCCCCGCGCCGGCGGAACTCCTCGGCGAAGTGGCCGCTGCCGCCGCCGATGTCGACGACGACACGGCCGGCCAGCGGCCCGTACCGCTCCAGTTGGTCGGCGGCGTCACGGGCCAGCAGGGCGTAGCAGTGGTCCGGGTCGGACTGCTCGTTCAGGAAGGCCCGGAAGAGGGTGACGGACCTGCGCAGGGAGGGGTCCTTCACCGGGGCTCACCTCCGCCGGTGGGCGAGGGCCGCCTCCGCCGCCACCGCCCGGAACTGGCGCACCGTGCTGCTCCACCGGTAGTGCGCCGCGCGCGCGGCCGCCGCGCGGCCCATCGCCTCGCGCCGCTCGGCGCTCAGGGCCAGCGTGCACCAGGCGGCGGCGAACGAGCTCTCGCCGCGCGCCAGTACGCCGGTCACGCCGTCGGCTATGGAGTCGCGCAGGCCCGGTACGTCGAAGCCGATCGCCGGGGTGCCCCGGGTCGCCGCCTCGGTCACCACCAGGCCCCAGCCCTCGACCGCGGACGGGTGCAGCAACAGGTGGGCAGCGCACAGGAGTTGGTGCTTCTCCGCCTCGGAGACACGGCCCTTGAAGAGCACGTCCGGGCCGGCGAGGGCTTCCAGGGCGCGGCGCTCCGGCCCGTCGCCGATGATCACCAGCTTGCCGCCGGTCACCGGCCGCACCCGCTCCCACAGGCGCAGGAGCAGGTCGATGCGCTTGTACTCGACCAGCCGGCCCATCGCGAGGAAGAGCGGCTGCGGGGAGCGCGGTGTGCGTTCCGTGGGCTGTTCGACACCGTTGTGCACGACCCTGATGCGGCCGGGGTCCACCCCGAGCGCGGTGAGCGCGGACGCCGTGGAGGACGACACGGCGACCAGGAGGTTGTCGCGCTGGGCCGCCGACAGCGCCCAGTGCTCCAGGCGGCGTCCGAGACCGGCCGCCGGGCCCGGGTAGCGCATGCCCCACAGCTCCGTGTGCACGTGGTTGACCAGGCACAGGGTGGGGCCGCGGTGCCACAGGGGCGTGAGGTAGGGCAGGCCGTTGCAGACCTCGACCAGCAGGTCGCAGTCGCCGACCTGCCGGGCGAAGGCGCGGCGCGCCCTGACGAAGTGGCCGAGGTCGCCGCCCGCGGAGACGACCCGGTAGTCGCGGTACGCCGCTGGGCCTCCGCACAGCAGCGTCACCTGGTGGCCGAGGGCCGTCAGGCCGTCCGCGAGGCGGTCGACGAGGAGTTCCGAGCCGCCGGCGGCGGGGTTGCCGAGGTCGCGGCGGGAGAGGAAGACGATCCGGCGGGGCTGCCGGGAGGTGGGGTGGGTGAGTACGGACTGCGTCTGCGGGGGTTTCGCATCGTGCAGGGTGGGGGGCACGTGCTGGGGCATGCGAGCTCCAACTCGTTTCGGGGTGCGGAACCGGTGGGGGCCGTGCTCGGGGTGGGGAGGTCAGTTTTCGGCACGCTGTTCGATGCGGCTACTCACCGCGGTGACAATTTCCCGGCCGGTGTGAGCTGATGTGTCATCACAATGTGATGACAGGCGTGGTTCCGCGCGCCTCCCGCCCCCGTACCACGAGCACCGCCCCGACCGCGGCGAGCACCGCCCCTGCCCCGCCGCCGCCCATCGGCAGCGTCTCGCCCACCAGTTCCAGCCGGTCGCTGTCGGACGAGGCCAGCGCCACCTGGGCGCGCTGCGTCGCGGGCGTGAACTCCAGGCGGCGGCTGTCCAGCAGCACCACCCTGTCCCGCTTGCCGCCGGGCGCGCGCAGCGTCTTGCGCGGTCCGATGGCGGCGTTCACGATGCGGCCCGTGCGCCGGTCGACGACCAGCTCGATGCCGTGGTTGGCGTACCACTCCTCGGCGAGCACCTGGCTGCGCTTCGGCAGCCCGACGAGCCGCCCCGGAACGAGCCGGGTACCGGTCTGCGCGGGCTCGACGGCGCCGGTGAAGCGGTAGCCCTCGTACCCCTGGATCTTGCGCACACCCGCGAAGCGGAGGCGGACGGTCGAGCCGAGTGTGTTGTCCCACCAGCGGTACGAGCGCTTCTGTACATCGAAGGGGAACTTCAGGTACGCCTCCCCGTCGAACGTCGGCTTCTCGCCGCAGCAGTGCACCGGCTCGTTGGTGCGACGGTCGGTCACCCAGCGCTCCAGCGTCCACTGGAGCGAGTCGTGGGTGTCCGCGGCCGGGAGGGTGTCCTCGGTGTCCACCGAGGTCGACACGTCCCAGACGGCCCTGCCGCTGCTCTCGCTGTCGGCCACGTCACCGCGTACCTGGCGGGTGATCGTGAGGTCCTTCTTCACGGTCTTGATCTCGGCGGTGTCGAAGTAGCTGCCGGGGCCGGTGAAGACCGTCGTGACGTCCACGTCGACGGGCGTGCGCTTCGCGCGTGGCTCGACGTACCACGCCAGCATCGGAGCGAGTACGAGCAGGAAGACGCCGGCGCCCAGCAGGGCCAGCGACAAGGGGGAAGCGGTGCGACGCATACGGGCGACTCCAGAGGGGGCCGGCGGGGGGATGGCTCGGCGGATACGTGCACATGCGTATGGGCCGGGAACCGTAGGCGTCCTCTTGACGGACTGTCAATGCAATGCGGACACTGGGCCATTGCCGGACGGGGCCGGCGGGACAGCGGTGGGGACACAGCGTCAGAGAGGCTGACCCGCCATGTCCAGATTCCTCGCCGCAGCGCTGACCGTCGTTGCCGCCGCCGCCCTCGCCGTGGGCGCGGCCTTCGCCGTCGTGGCACTGCTGAACGCCACCCCGGACCAGCCCAATGTTCCGCTGATCAGCTACGAGTCGGCGACGCCCCGGAGATGACCGCCGTGGGAGTGCCCCGAGTGGAGACGACCGCGGTGGACGGGGAGCGACGCATGGGCGAGGGCTCGGCCTGGGGAGACGTGCCCCGGCTCCAGGTACGGCGGTTCACCGACCGGGCCATGCGTGAAGTCCCCTCGCTGGCCCAGGAGATCCTGGACTGCATCTGCCGCGAACACCCCAAACTGCCGCTGCTCGTCGACGAGTCGGGCGAGCTGATCGCCCTCGTCGGCATCCGGCGCGCGCTGGAGGACTTCGTGCAGCACCTGGTGCTGGAGAAGGGGGGCCCGCACGTCCACCTGGAGGTCTTCCAGGAGTTCGGGCGCGGCGAGGGGCTGCACGGCCGCTCGCTGGACTCCCTCCAGGCCATGTACCGGCTCGGTGTCCGGCTCGCCTGGCGACGGCTCGCCGAGATCGGGCAGCAGGTGCGCATCCCGCCGCCCGCCATGTACGAACTCGCCGAGTCCGGATTCGCGTTCCTGGACGGGCTGGTGGACCAGACGGTGCGCGGATACGCCGAGGCCGCCGCGCGGCAGGCCGGGGAGCGCCTGCGGCTGCAGCGCAAACTGACGCAGGCGCTGATCGCCGAGTACGGCGAGCCCGCCGCCCCGGTCCGCACCCGTTCGCTCGCCGAGCACGCCGCCCGGATCGGCTGGCCGCTGCCCGAGCGGGTGGCCGTCGGGGTGCTGCTGCGGCCGTCCCGCGAGTGCGTCGCCCCGGTCGTGGGGCAGGGCGTACTCCTCGACATGGAGAGCGAGCAGCCGCTGATGGTCGTGCCCGACCCGGCGCTCGCGGGGCGGCCCGAACTGCTGCGCCGGTCGATGAAGGGCTGGTCCGGGGCGCTCGGCCCGGCCGTCGCGCTGACCGAGGCCGCGAAGTCGCTGCGCTGGGCGGCGGCCGCCGTACGCCTGATGGAACGGGGGCTGCTGCCGTCCGGGCGGCTGCTGCACTGCACCGAGTACACCGAGGCGCTGGTGCTGCTGCCGCCCGAGGAGCTCATCGGGGATCTGACCCGCCGCTGCCTCGCCCCGCTCGCCGCCTGCGGCCCGACCCAGGGGCGGCGGCTCGCGGAGACGCTGCTGGCGTGGCTGGAGACGCGCGGCGGGGCGCCGGAGGTGGCCGCCCGGCTCGGTGTGCACCCGCAGACCGTGCGCTACCGGATGCGGCAGATCCGCGAGCTGTGGGGCGACGAGGTCGACGACCCGGACCGGCGCTTCGAGCTCGAACTGGTGTTACGGGCCCAGCGGTTGCGCGGTGAGCTGAGCGAGCCGATCCGGTGACACGGCTCCGCCCCCGGTGCTGTGCGGTCCCGGGGGCGGAGGGGGTGCGGGGCCGGTCAGCCGCGCAGCTGCTCGTAGGCCGGCAGCGTGAGGAAGTCCGCGTAGTCCTCGTCGAGCGAGACGGTGAGCAGCAGGTCGTGCGCCTGCTGCCACCGGCCGGCGGCGAACGCCTCCTCGCCGATCTCCGCGCGGATCGCGGCCAGTTCTTCCCCGGCCACCTTGCGGGCCAGCTCCGGGGTGGCCTTCTGGCCGTTCTCGAAGACGACGCCCGCGTTGATCCACTGCCAGATCTGCGAGCGGGAGATCTCCGCCGTGGCCGCGTCCTCCATGAGGTTGAAGATCGCGACCGCGCCCAGGCCGCGCAGCCACGCCTCGATGTAGCGGATGCCGACCTGGACGGCCGAGACGAGGCCCTCGTACGTCGGGACCGCGTCCAGCGAGTCGATGGCGATCAGGTCGCCGGGCGCGACCGAGACGTCCTCGCGCAGCCGGTCCTTCTGGTTCGGCTTCTCGCCCAGGACCGCGTCGAACGACGCCATCGCGATCGGCACCAGGTCCGGGTGCGCGACCCAGGAGCCGTCGAAGCCGTCGGCGGCCTCGCGGTCCTTGTCGGCCTTGACCTTCTCGAAGGCGACCTTGTTGACCTCGGCGTCCTTGCGGGACGGGATGAAGGCCGCCATGCCGCCGATCGCGTGCGCGCCGCGCTTGTGGCACGTACGGACGAGCAGCTCGGTGTACGCCCGCATGAACGGGGCCGTCATGGTGACCGCGTTGCGGTCCGGCAGGACGAACTTCGCCCCGCCGTCACGGAAGTTCTTGACGATGGAGAACAGGTAGTCCCAGCGGCCCGCGTTCAGGCCCGCCGCGTGGTCGCGCAGCTCGTAGAGGATCTCCTCCATCTCGTACGCCGCCGTGATCGTCTCGATCAGGACGGTCGCGCGGACGGTGCCCTGCGGGATCCCGACGTAGTCCTGCGCGAAGACGAAGATGTCGTTCCACAGCCGCGCCTCGAGGTGCGACTCGGTCTTGGGCAGGTAGAAGTACGGGCCCTTGCCGAGCTCGATGAGCCGCTTGGCGTTGTGGAAGAAGTACAGGCCGAAGTCGACGAGGGCGCCGGGCACCGGGCGGCCGTCGAACCGCAGGTGGCGCTCGTCGAGGTGCCAGCCGCGCGGCCGCATGACGACGGTCGCCAGCTCCTCGGCCGGCTTCAGGGCGTACGTCTTGCCGGACTTCGGGTCGGTGAAGTCGATGCTGCGGGTGTAGGCGTCGATCAGGTTGCGCTGGCCGAGGACGACGTTCTCCCACGTGGGGGCGGACGCGTCCTCGAAGTCGGCGAGCCAGACCCTGGCGCCCGAGTTGAGGGCGTTGATGGTCATCTTGCGGTCGGTCGGACCGGTGATCTCCACGCGGCGGTCGTTGAGCGCGGCCGGGGCCGGCGCGACCTTCCAGTCGCCCTCACGGACCTGTGCGGTGTCCGGGAGGAAGTCGAGCGTGGACGTGCGGGCGATCTCGGCGCGGCGCTCGGCGCGGCGGGCGAGCAGCTCGTCACGGCGGGGCGTGAACAGCCGGTGCAGCTCGGCCACGAAGGCGAGAGCCGCGTCGGTCAGGACCTCTTCCTGCCTCGGCAGGGGCTCGGCATCGACGATGGCCAGCGGGGACGGCGCTGGTGCGGACATGAGCTGTCACTCCTTACGCGGGCGAGGCCTGCCGGCCGTCGGGACGCCTGAGAACGGCACTAAGTGCCATGGCTCCGAGGTACGGTCGCGGGCGCCGCCGAATGGTGCAGGGCGCTTCTGACGTGTGGATAGTAGTTTCCTCATGGTGGAAGTTCAACGGTCTGTTGATGTCGAGATTCTCCGGGTCGACAGAAACTGGCGCTCAGTGCCACCCCGGTCACTCCAAGTGGAACAGGTCCTGCGGCGTGTCGATGTCGTACGCCGCGGCCACGTCCCCGCATTCGACGAGCGTGACCGCGCTCTCGTGCTCCTTCAGATAGGCGCGTGCCCCCCGGTCGCCCGTCGCAGTCCTCACGACGTCCGTCCACCGCCCGGCGCCGAAGAGCACCGGGTGCCCGCGCTTCCCGTCGTACGCCGCCGCCACCAGGCTCGAAGGCGAGCGGTACGCCGCCACCACCCGGGCCACCGCCCGCGCGCCGATCCCCGGCTGGTCGACCAGCGAGACGAGTGCCGCCCCGGCCCCCGTGCCGGCCAGGGATGCCAGGCCGGCCCGCAGCGACGAGCCCATCCCCTCGTCCCACTCCGGGTTGTCGACCACCACGCAGCCGCTCAGGTCGGCGCGCTCGCGCACCTCGGCGGCCGCCGCGCCCAGCACCACGTGCACCGGGCCGCAGCCGCCCTCGCGCAGCACCCGTACCGCGTGCTCGACCAGGGGCCGCCCCCGGTGCTCCAGCAGCGCCTTGGGCCGGCCGCCGAGCCGCCGTCCGGCGCCCGCCGCGAGCAGCAAACCCGCGACGCCTGCGGTCGCGTCATCCGTTGTCCGTTCCATGGGCTCCATGTGCTCTGCATACCTCATCCGGGCAGGGGCGCCGGCGAGCCGTCCAAGTGGCGTACAGCCCTCCGTTTGGCGTTAACTGACCCCCGGCCCCTGGGTACGCCGTCCGACCAACGGCGTACGGGGCTGAACCACTGGCAGGACCTGCACGTGGCTGTGCGAGGGGGAGAGACCTTGTTGAAAAGTGTGGAACAGGGGTGCGTGACCGGAGACGGCGAGGACCCGCGCGTGACGGAGCTGCGTGCCGCCGTCTCGCACCTGCGCCGTGAACTGGCGGGGCACCCCGCGGAACTGCCCGACCGGGGCGTCGCGGAGGACGAGCTGGCGTCGGTGCACGCCATGGCGCTCAGCGGCGCACCCGAGATCATGCGGCTGCGGCGTTCGCTGCTGCTGGTGGCGGGCTCGATCGGCTCGGTCAGCGCGCTGGCGGGGGCACTGCGCCGGGTGCGCGACGCGATCGAGCTCTTCGGCCGCGACTGACCGCCCCGTCAGCGCCGGATGAGCCGGCGGGCTGTCGCGGCCGCCACCGCCGACGTGCGCGAGTCCACGCCCAACTTGGCGTAGACGTGCACCAGATGGGACTTGACCGTCGCCTGGCTGAGGAACAGCTCCTTGCTGATCTGCTGGTTCGACAGACCGTCGCCGACCAGCTGGAGCACCTCCAGTTCGCGCCGGGTCAGTGCCTCGCCGGGCGTGCGCATCCGGTCCATCAGCCGGTGCGCCACGGCCGGCGCCAGCGCCGACTGCCCGGCCGCCGCCGTGCGCACCGCGGCCGAAAGCTCCTCAGGGGGCGCGTCCTTGAGCAGATAGCCGCTCGCGCCGGCCTCCACCGCCGCCAGGATGTCGGCGTCCGTGTCGTACGTCGTCAGGACCAGCACCCGGGGCGAGCCCGGCCGCGCCGTGATCGCGGCGGTCGCCTCCGACCCGTGCATCCTGCCGGGCCCGAACTGGAGATCCATCAGTACGACGTCGAAGTCGTCCGCCGCCGCCAGCTCCACCGCCCGCTCGGCCGTCGCCGCCTCCGCGACCACGAGGAAGCCCTCCTCGGTGTCGAGTACGGCGCGCAGACCGGCCCGTACGACGGGATGGTCGTCGGCCAGCAGCAGCCGGACCGGGGCGTCGGGGGCGCTCACGCGGGGTCTCCCGACGGGAGGGGCAGGGTGATCGCCACGGCCGTGCCCTGGCCCGGCGCCGACTCCACGCTCAGCGTGCCGCCGAGCGACCGGGCCCGCGAGCGCATCGCGGGCA
Source organism: Streptomyces chryseus (assembly GCF_014650755.1). Lineage (GTDB taxonomy): Bacteria > Actinomycetota > Actinomycetes > Streptomycetales > Streptomycetaceae > Streptomyces > Streptomyces chryseus. Next base: position 266,407 of record NZ_BMVO01000005.1, read on the forward strand.
GGCCGAAGCCGCCGCCCGGCCGGGGGCGGGGGGCGCGAGGATCGAAGCCCGTGCCGTCGTCCACGACGTCCAGCGCCACCGAGGTCTCCATGAAGCTGAGGGTGATCTCGGCACGCGTCGCCGCCGCGTGCCGCACCGTGTTGGCGAGCGCGGACTGGGCGACGCGCAGCAGGGCCACCTCGTACGGAGTGGGCAGCCGCACCGGCGTACCGCTCACGCCGAACCGCACGGCGGGTCCCGGCGTCGCCGCGCACAGCCGCTCCAGCGTCGCGGCCAGCGAACCGTGCTCCAGGCCGGGCGGCGTCAGGGCCCGCACGAAGCGGCGCGCCTCGGCGAGGTTGTCCTGCGCGGTCTCGCGGGCCTGCCGGACGTGGGCCGCCGCCGGGTCGCCGGCGGGCAGCGCGCGTTCGGCGGCGCGCAGCAGGAGTTGGATGCTGGACAGGCCCTGGGCGAGCGTGTCGTGGATCTCGCGGGCCAGCCGCTCGCGTTCGGCCAGTGTCCCGGCCGTCCGCTCGGCGGCGGCGAGGTCCTCACGGGTGGCGAGCAGCTCGTCGATGAGCTCGCGCCGCCGCTCGCTCTCCCGGTACAGCGCCTGGTAACCGAGGACTGTCGCCACGGCGACCGCGGCGCCCAGCAGCGGTCCGATGAACGTACCGGGCGTCACCGTCTGCCCGTGCAGGACGAACCCGGCGATGGCGACGGCGGCCGTCGCGGCGACGGCGGTCAGGCCCCAGCGCACCGGCAGCAGGTGCAGCTGGAGGAAGTACAGCGGGAACGCCGCCCACAGCCCGTCGGGCGACAGGGCCAGGAGTATCAGCCAGGCGAGGCCCAGCGCGGCGAGCCAGCCGGCGGCGGCCCGGGGCGAGCGGTCGACCGCCGGGCTCAGGGCTCCGACGGCGTACACGACGGCCACCGTGAGGGCCGCGAGGACGACCGCGGTCGCGTGCGGGGCGTCGTCGGCCACGGCCTTCACGGCGGCGAGCGCGATCAGTCCGCCGAGCAGCGCGTGCAGGCACAGCCGCAGCGCGCGCAGGACGGGGGTGAGGGGGCGCGACGGGAGGGTAGGGGCGAGCGGGCGCGGGAGGCTGGAGCCGGGAACGGAAGAGCTGGGGTCCATGACGCTTCCAGCGTAGGGCTCCGGCGCCGTCGCTCCGTCAACCGAAGGATTGATGTCGGGGTGATCCGCGGTGCGATGTCCTCACCCGTCCGCGCGGACAGGCTGGGACCATGTTCGTCGCATGGAAAGATCTCCGGTTCGCCCGGGGCCGGTTCGCGCTCATGGGCACGGTCGTCGTGCTGATCACGCTGCTCGTCGGCCTGCTGTCCGGTCTCACCGCCGGGCTGGCCAGGGACAACACCTCGGCCATCACCTCGCTGACCGCCGACCGGCTGGCCTTCGACCGGCCGCCCGAGGGGCAGGAGGTGTCGTTCACCCACTCCTCGCTGACCGAGGACGCATGGCGCGCCTGGGCCCGGCAGCCCGGTGTCACCGCGGCCGAGCCGCTGGGCATCCGGACCACGGAGGCGCGGGCCGGGGAGCGGACGGCCGCCGTCTCGGTGTTCGGCGCCGAGCCCGGATCGTCGCCGGCGCCGGCCGTCGAGGGCTTCCGGTCCGGCCGGGCCGTGCTGTCGGTACGGGCCGCCGAGGAACTGGGCGCCGCGCCCGGCGACCCGGTGCGGATCGGCGACGTGGAGCTGACCGTCGCCGCCGTCCGGGGGGAGGAGTCGTACAGTCACACGCCCGTGGTGTGGACCTCGCTCGACGACTGGCAGCGGCTCGTCCCGGGGGGCGGCGGGGACGCGCCCGACCAGGCCACCGTCGTCGCCCTGACCACCAACGGAGGTGCCGACCCGGCGGCCGGCGACCGGGCGGCGGGCACCGAGTCCCGCGATCTCGACGGCTCACTGAGCGCGCTGGCCTCCCACGACGCGGAGAACGGCTCGCTCCGGCTCATGCGGGGCTTCCTCTTCACCATCTCGGCGCTCGTCGTCGGCGCGTTCTTCACCGTCTGGACGATCCAGCGCGGCGGTGACATCGCCGTCCTCAAGGCGCTCGGCGCCTCCACGCCGTACCTGCTGCGCGACGCGCTCGGCCAGGCCGTCCTGCTGCTGGGCGCGGGTACGGTCCTGGGCACCGCGCTCACCGTGCCGGCCGGCCGCGCCGTCGCCGGCGCGGTCCCGTTCGTCCTCGACCCCGTGACGCTGCTCCTCCCCGCCGCCGTCATCGCCGGCCTCGGCCTGGCCGGCGCCGCACTCGCCGTCCGGCGCATCACCGCCGTCGATCCCCTCGTCGCCCTCGGGAGCGTCCGATGACCCTGTCCCTCACGCGTGTGAGCCTCACCTACCCCGACGGCGACGCCCGGCTGACCGCCCTCGACGGCGTCTCGCTGGAGGTCGCGGCCGGCTCGCTCACGGCCGTTGTCGGACCGTCCGGTTCCGGCAAGTCGAGTCTGCTCGCGGTCGCCGCGACGCTCGTTCCGCCGGACCGCGGAAGGGTAGTCGTCGCCGGCACGGACACGGGCCCCCTGAGCCGGGCCGAGCGCGCGGAGCTGCGGCGCACCCGTGTCGGTATCGTCTTCCAGCAGCCGAACCTGCTGCCGTCGCTCACCTCTGCCGAACAGCTCCAGGTGATGGCCCACCTGTCGGGGCGCCCGCCCCGCCGGGTCCGCGACCGGGCGCGGGAGCTGCTCGACGCGGTGGGGCTCGGGGACAAGGCGGGCCGCCGCCCGCACGAGCTGTCGGGCGGTCAGCGCCAGCGGGTGAACATCGCCCGCGCGCTGATGAACGACCCCGCGGTCCTGCTGGTCGACGAACCGACCAGCGCCCTGGACCACGAGCGGGGCGCGGCCGTGCAGGACCTGCTGGCCGCGCTGACCCGTGAGCGGGGTACGGCGACCGTCCTGGTCACCCACGACCGGGCGCACCTGGAGCGGACCGACGCCGTGGTGACGATCGCGGACGGCCGGGTGCGGGCCGATCGCGCACCGGTGTGATCCCCGCTGGGGGTCAGCCCTGCGTGCCGTTGTTGGTGAGCACGACCGAGAGGTCCTGGGCGACCTCCTGGAGTATCGGGACGATCTTCTCGGTCGCCGCCTCCGTCACCCGGCCCGCCGGTCCGGAGATCGAGATGGCGGCGGCGGTGGGGGAGTGCGGCACCGGGACCGCCAGGCAGCGGACCCCGATCTCCTGCTCGCCGTCGTCCACGGCGTAACCGGCCCTGCGGACCTGCTCCAGGGCCGCCAGGAAGCCCTCGGGGGTGGTGATGGTCTTCTCGGTGGCGGTCGGCATGCCCGTACGGGCGAGCAGGGCGCGCACCTCCTCCGGCGGGGTGTGCGCGAGCAGCGCCTTGCCGACGCCCGTGGAGTGGGGGAGCACGCGGCGGCCGACCTCGGTGAACATCCGCATCGAGTGCTTCGAGGGCACCTGGGCGACGTACACGATCTCGTCGCCGTCCAGCAGCGCCATGTTCGCGGTCTCGCCGGTCTCCTCGACCAGGCGCGCGAGGTACGGGCGGGCCCAGGTGCCGAGCAGCCGGGACGCGCTCTCGCCGAGGCGGATCAGGCGCGGGCCGAGCGAGTACCGGCGGTTCGTCTGCTGACGTACGTAACCGCAGGCGACCAGGGTGCGCATCAGGCGGTGGATCGTGGGAAGCGGCAGGCCGCTGCTGGCCGAGAGCTCGCTGAGCCCGACCTCGCCGCCCGCGTCGGCCATCCGCTCCAGCAGGTCGAAGGCGCGCTCAAGGGACTGCACACCACCGCTGGGCGCGGCAGATTTGGAAGCGTCGGTGGTGGCGTTGGACGACGGCACGTCAACGGTCCTTTCGAGGCGGAATGGCAAGGCAGCAGCCTACCCGGCGGGTGCGCGGAGCACACGGTCCGCGTCATGCCGTCCCTGCCGGTCAGAGGGCGTTTGTCCCTGTGTCGGCGGTCACCGAGGATGAAGGAAGGACACTCTCCTCGTACATAGTCACCTTCTGCTGCTCGAAATTCCACTTCCACTTTGTGGAAACGTCTAACTGGGCAGGGTGCTCTTGACGGGCCGCACCCCCGAAGTGAAGACTCCTTCAACAGTTCGTTGAATTTCTTCCTGTACGAAAGTGAGGGACAGGGTGCCCGACGTGGACCTCGTACTGCGCTCGACGCGCGTCGTCACCCCCGAGGGGACGCGCGCCGCATCGGTGGCCGTCGCCGACGGGAAGATCGCGGCTGTGCTGCCGTACGACGCCGAGGTGCCGGCCGGCGCCCGGCTGGAGGACTTCGCGGACGACGTCCTGCTGCCCGGCCTCGTCGACACCCACGTCCATGTGAACGACCCCGGCCGCACCGCGTGGGAGGGCTTCTGGACCGCCACCCGCGCGGCCGCCGCCGGCGGCATCACCACGCTCCTCGACATGCCGCTGAACTCCCTGCCGCCGACCACCACGGTCGACAACCTGCGCACCAAGCAGGACGTGGCCCGCAGCAAGGCGCACATCGACGTCGGCTTCTGGGGCGGCGCGATCCCGTCCAACGTGAAGGACCTGCGGCCGCTGTACGACGCCGGCGTCTTCGGCTTCAAGTGCTTCCTCTCGCCCTCGGGCGTGGAGGAGTTCCCGGAGCTCGACCAGGAGCAGCTCGCCCGCTCGATGGCCGAGATCACCGGCTTCGGCGGCCAGTTGATCGTGCACGCCGAGGACCCGCACCATCTGGAGACCGCCCCGCAGAAGAGCGGCCCGGCGTACGCCGACTTCCTCGCCTCCCGGCCGCGCGACGCCGAGAACACCGCGATCGAGGGTCTGATCGCCCACGCCAAGCGCCTCGGCGCCCGCGTCCACGTGCTGCACCTGTCGTCCTCGGACGCCCTGCCGCTCATCGCCGCCGCGAAGCGCGAGGGCGTGCGCATCACCGTCGAGTCCTGCCCGCACTTCCTCACCCTCACCGCCGAGGAAGTCCCGGACGGGGCGACCGAGTTCAAGTGCTGCCCGCCGATCCGCGAGGCCGAGAACCAGGACGCGCTGTGGCAGGGGCTCGCGGACGGGACGATCGACTGCATCGTCTCCGACCACTCGCCGTGCACCACCGACCTCAAGACCCCCGACTTCGCCTCCGCGTGGGGCGGCATCTCCTCGCTCCAGCTGGGCCTGCCCGCGATCTGGACCGAGGCCCGGCGCCGCGGCCACTCGCTGGAGGACGTGGTGCGCTGGATGTCCGCCGCGCCCGCCGAGCTCGCGGGCCTGGCGAGCAAGGGCGCGATCGAGGCCGGCCGCGACGCCGACTTCGCGGTGCTCGCGCCCGACGAGACCTTCACCGTCGACCCGGCTGAGCTGCACCACCGCAACCAGGTGACGGCGTACGCGGGCAAGACCCTGCACGGCGTCGTCAGGTCGACCTGGCTGCGGGGCGTACGCATCGCCGACAACGGCACTCTGGCCGAACCGACCGGCCGGCTGCTCGAAAGGAACAACTGACCGTGGCGATCCCCTCCTTCACCGGTGACGCGAACCCGTACGGCGGCGGCGACCCGTACGCCGACTACCGCACCGCCGACTTCCCCTTCACCCACTTCGCGGACCTCGCCGACCGGCGGCTCGGCGCGGGCGTGATCGCGGCCAACGACGAGTTCTTCGCCGAGCGCGAGAACATGCTGCGGACCGGCGCCGCCGAGTTCGACCCGGAGCACTTCGGGCACAAGGGCAAGATCATGGACGGCTGGGAGACCCGCCGCCGCCGGGGCGTCAGCGCCCAGCAGCCCCACCCGACCGACGAGGACCACGACTGGGCGCTCGTACGCCTGGGAGCGCCCGGCGTCGTACGCGGCATCGTCGTCGACACCGCCCACTTCCGGGGCAACTACCCCCAGGCCGTCTCGGTCGAGGCCACGTCGGTGCCGGGCTCGCCCTCGCCCGAGGACCTGCTGGCCGGTGACGTGAAGTGGGTGACCCTCGTCCCCCGTACGGCAGTCGGCGGCCACGCGGCCAACGGCTTCGCCGTCGACGTCGAGCAGCGCTTCACGCACCTGCGCGTCAACCAGCACCCCGACGGCGGCATCGCCCGCCTGCGCGTGTACGGCGAGGTCGCACCCGACCCGGCCTGGCTCGCCACCCTCGGTACGTTCGACCTCGTCGCCCTGGAGAACGGCGGCCGGGTCGAGGACGCCTCCGACCGCTTCTACTCCCCGGCCACCAACACCATCCAGCCGGGCCGCTCGCACAAGATGGACGACGGCTGGGAGACTCGCCGCCGCCGCGACAAGGGCAACGACTGGATCCACTACCACCTGGTGGAGCAGGCCGAGATCCGCGCCGTCGAGATCGACACGGCGTACCTCAAGGGCAACTCGGCGGGCTGGGCGGCGCTCTCGGCACGCGACGGCGCCGACGGCGAATGGACCGAGATCCTGCCCCGGACCCGGCTCCAGCCCGACACGAACCACCGCTTCGTGCTGGACGCGGCCCCCGCGGCCACCGAGATCCGGATGGACATCTTCCCGGACGGCGGCGTCTCGCGCCTGCGCCTCTTCGGCTCCCTGACCGGGACCGGCGCGTCGCGCCTCGCGGCCCGCCACCAGGAGCTCGGCGGCTGACACGGCCGCCGGACCACTGAACGCGGAGTGCACCGGGTCGCGACGGCCCCGGTGCACTCCGTTCCTCTCCGCCGGCGTTACGCCGCGTGGCCGCCGTCGACCACCACCTCGGACCCCGTCATGTAGGCGGCCTCGTCGCCCGCCAGGAACGCCACCACCGACGCCACCTCGTCCGCGGTGCCGAACCGGCCGAGGGCCGTCAGCCCGCTCTGCGACGCGGCGTACGGGCCGTCCGCCGGGTTCATGTCCGTGTCGATCGGTCCCGGGTGGACGAGGTTGACCGTGATGCCCCGGCTGCCCAGCTCCCGCGCCAGCGCCTTCGTCAGGCCGGTCAGCGCCGCCTTGCTCGTCGTGTAGAGCGTGCCGCCGGGACCCGGCACCCGCTGGGCCATGCAGCTGCCGATGGGGATGATCCGGCCGCCGCGCTCCATCCTGCCGGCCGCGGCCCGCGAGGCCAGGAAGACCGCCCGTACGTTCACGGCCAGCACCTGGTCGATGTCCGCGAGGGTGAGGGTCTCGATCGGGCCGAGTACGCCGATTCCGGCGTTGTTGACCAGGATGTCGAGGCGGCCGAGCTCGTCGGCGGCGCGGCCCACCACGGCGGTGACCGCTGCCGGGTCCGCCGCGTCGGCCCGCAGGGCGACGCCCCGCCGGCCCGCCGACTCGATCTTCCGGACGACCTCATGGGCGCCCTGCTCGTCCCGTACGTACGTGAGGGCCACGTCCGCGCCCTCCTGCGCCAGCCGCAGGGCGATCGCCGCGCCGATGCCCCGGCTGCCGCCGGTGACGAGAGCCGCCCTGCCGTTCAGTGAAGCCATGTCACGTGCCTCTTCCCCAGGTCGCGCAACTCATTGGTGGTTGCGGGTTCAAGGAAATCGGCGGGGAGCCGCCGGCGCTGGCGGCAAACGGACGCGGTGTCCGGGTCCGCCGATGACTTCCGTGCGAGCGTGGAGTCAGAGCTGGTGACACGCAAGGACAGGTACCGAAGAAGGGCTGCGGGCCATGAAGATCACGCTCACCACATTCCTCACCCTCGACGGCGTCATGCAGGCGCCGGGCGGCCCGGACGAGGACACCAGCGGCGGGTTCGAGCAGGGCGGCTGGGTGGTCCCCTTCGCCGACGAGGGCATGAACCGTTTCATGACCGGGGTGTTCGACCGCGTCGACGCGTTCCTGCTCGGACGGCGTACGTACGAGATCTTCGCCGGGTACTGGCCGAAGGTCACCGACGAGAGCGATCCGGTGGCCGGCCGGCTCAACGCCCTGCCGAAGTACGTCGCGTCCACGACCCTGGACAAGGCCGACTGGAACAACTCCACCGTCATGTCCGGGGACATCGCACAAGAGGTCGCGCGTCTGAAGGAGCTGCCGGGCCGCGAACTGCAGATCCACGGCAGCGGCGCGCTCGCGCGGTCCTTGATGCGCCGCGACCTCATCGACGAGTACAACCTGCTGTTCTTCCCTGTCGTACTCGGCGCGGGGCAGCGGCTGTTCGACGACGGCGGGCTGCCGACCTCGTTCGAGCTGACGCGGAGCGGCACCACCGAGTCCGGGATCGCCATTCACACGTACCGGGCCGCCGGCAGGGCGTCGTACGGCACCTTCGCGCTCGACGAGTGAGGGCCGCGCCGCTACGGTGATCGTTCCGCGTGCGAGCCACCGAAGTCTCCACACCGCCTTTCCCGGGGGAGACCGCGACCGTGGCCGCCGCATCATCGCCGAACGCCGTACCCGTACCCACGCCCGTACCGGCGCCCACGCGGGCGCCCGCACCCGGCCCCGCGGTCGCGTCGCAGGGCGGGGCCGCGTGGCTCACCGACCTGCCCGTCCTGCTCGTCGCCGTCGTCTGGGGTGCGAGCTACCTCGCGGCCAAGGACATCACCACAGCGCGGACCGTGGTCGCCGTCCTGGTCCTGCGCTTCGCCCTCGTCCTGCCGGTGCTCGTCGCCGTCGGCCGGCGCAAGCTGCGCACACTGACGGCCGCGCAGTGGCGCGGCGCGGGGGCGCTCGGGCTCGTACTGAGCGTGATCTTCCTGCTGGAGACGTACGGCGTCGTGCACACCTCGGCCACCAACGCCGGGCTCATCATCAGCCTCACCATGATCTTCACGCCGCTCGCGGAGGCCGTGGTGACGCGGACCAGGCCGCCCCGGGCGTTCCTGGGCGCGGCGGGGCTCTCGGTGGCCGGAGTGGTGCTCCTGACACAGGGCGGCGGCTTCACCACGCCCTCGCTCGGTGACCTGCTGATGCTGCTGGCGGCCGGGGCGCGCACCGTGCACGTGCTCGCCATGGCCCGGACGAAGTCCGTGCGGGGCGCGGACGCGCTGTCGCTCACGACGGTGCAACTGGGCGGCGCGGTCGCGGTGTTCGTGGTCCTGGCGGCCGTCCCCGGCACGGGCCCGGCGCCCTGGACGGTCGCGGCGGGCTTCGGGCCGCGCGAGTGGACGGGGCTGGTCTTCCTCTCCGTCTTCTGCACGCTCTTCGCGTTCTTCACGCAGATGTGGGCGGTACGCCGTACCTCCCCGTCCCGCGTCAGCCTCCTCCTCGGCACGGAGCCCCTGTGGGCGGCGGCCGCCGGTATCGCGATCGGCGGCGAACGGCTCGGCGCGGCCGGCCTCCTGGGCGGCGTGCTGGTGCTGGCCGGGACGACGTGGGGACGGCGGGCGGGGACGCGGCCGTAGCGCCCCGCCCGGACGCGACGGGCAGCCGCCCGTCCCCTACGCCCGCCGGGGGAAGCGGTCGGAGGCGGCCATCAGGGCCACGCCCACGACCGCGAGCACGATGTTCGTGTAGATCTCGTGACCCCGAAGGAACGGCAGCAACTGAAGGAACCCGAAGAACTTCGGCATCCACCCGGTGACTCCGTGCACCAGACCGGACGCGCCGGCCACGAACAGCACGAACCCGGCGACCTCAAGAATCTTCTTCATGGGCCGATCGTCGCGCCGCCCGGAGGCCCGCCGCGTCGGCCGTCGGAACCGGATGGTGCGCCGAAAGTCCGAGACTTCGCGACTTTGGTCGCCGTCCGCCGCTCCGGTGCCGGGAACCGGCCTCCGTGACCGTAGTTTTGCCGACATGACCGATCAGGAGTACCGCTGGCTCCAGCCCTCGGCGATGGCCGACCCCGATCTGCCGGGGGACCGGATCCGGCGGCCGCGCCGTACTCCGCGGGACTGGTTCGTCGACATCCTCATGTTCCTGTTCGCCGCGCTCCTCGGCATCGCCGCGGCCGATGTCGCCGACAGCGTCGGCAACCCCCCGTTCATCGTCTTCCTCGACCAGCTCGTCGGCGCCGCGGCCTGCTGCGCCCTGTGGGTGCGGCGGCGCTGGCCGGTGGGCCTGGCCGTCGCCCTCGTCGCCGTTTCCACCGTGGCGCCCGTCGCGTCCGGCGCCGAGCTCGTCGCGCTGTTCACGCTCACGGTGCACCGCCCGTTCAAGGTGGTCGCCGCCGTCGGCTCCGCCGCCGTCGTGGGCGGTCTGACGCAGGCGGTACTGCGCCCCGACCCCACCCTGCCCTTCGTGGTCTCCGCCGTCGCGACCCTCGTGATCGTGCTGCTGGTCATCGGGTGGGGCATGTTCGTCCGCTCCCGCCGCCAGCTCGTCGTGTCGCTGCGCGACCGGGCACGCCGCGCCGAGGCCGAGGCCGCCCTGCGCGCCGAGAAGGCGCAGCGGCTGGCCAGGGAGGACATCGCGCGCGAGATGCACGACGTGCTCGCACACCGCCTGACCCTGCTCAGCGTCCACGCCGGCGCCCTCGAATTCCGCCCCGACGCCCCGCCCGCCGAGGTGGCCCGGGCCGCCGGCGTGATCCGCGACAGCGCGCACGAGGCACTCAACGACCTGCGTGACGTCATCGGCGTACTGCGCGGGCCCGTCGCCGGCGACGAACACCGGCCGCAGCCCACCCTCGCCACCCTCGACGCCCTCGTCGCGGAGTCCCGCGAGGCCGGCATGAAGGTGACCCTGGACAACCGCATCGACGGGCCCGAGGACGTCCCCGCCGCCACCGGCCGCAACGTCTACCGCATCGCCCAGGAGTGCCTCACCAACGCCCGCAAGCACGCGCCCGGCGCCGAGGTCACCCTGACGCTGACCGGCGCCCCGGGCGACGGCCTCACCGTCGAGGTGCGCAACCCCGCCCCCGGGGACGACCCCCCGCCCGTCCCCGGCTCCGGCCAGGGCCTCATCGGCCTGACCGAACGGGCCGCGCTCGCCGGCGGCCGGCTCGCCCACGGACCGACGCCCGACGGCGGGTTCCGGGTCGGCGCCTGGCTACCGTGGGCCGCATGACCATCAGGCTGCTCATCGTCGACGACGACCCGCTCGTACGGGCCGGGCTCACCTTCATGCTCGGCGGGGCCGACGACATCGAGATCGTGGGGGAGGCGGCGGACGGCTCCGAGGCCGCCGCGCTGACCGACCGGCACCGGCCCGACGTGGTCCTCATGGACATCCGGATGCCCGTCATGGACGGCCTGGCGGCGACCGAGGTGCTGCGCGGCCGGCCCGACGCTCCCGAAGTCGTCGTCCTCACCACCTTCCACGCCGACGAACAGGTGCTGCGGGCGCTGCGCGCCGGGGCGGCCGGGTTCGTACTGAAGGACACCCCGCCCGCGCAGATCGTCGAGTCGGTGCGGCGGGTGGCGGCGGGCGATCCGGTGCTCTCCCCGGCGGTCACCCGGCAGCTGATGAGCCATGTCGCCGAGTCCTCGGCCGATCCCCGCCGGCCCACGGCGGCGCGGCGGCTCGACGGGCTCGCCGAGCGCGAGCGCGAGGTGGCCGTCGGCGTCGGCCGGGGGCAGTCCAACGCGGAGATCGCCGCGACGCTCTACATGAGCGTGCCGACGGTCAAGACCCACGTGTCGCGCGTCCTGGCCAAGCTGGGCCTCAACAACCGTGTCCAGATCGCCCTGCTGGTGCACGACGCGGGCCTCCTCGACGAGGGCGGCGACGTACGCTGACCGGGCGAGGGCCGGTGGGCGGCCTCCGGCGGACCGACGAAGGGCGGGGAGCATGAAAGTCGTCGATCTCAGGGGACACGCCGATGAGTTGGCGGCCGACCCCTATCCGCACTACGCGAAACTGCGCGAGGCCGGTCCCGCCCATCTGATCAGGACGGACGACGTCGACCGGATGTGGCTGATAGTCGGCCACGACGAGGCGCGCCGGGCGCTCGCCGACCCGCGCCTCAGCAAGGACTGGAAGACCTCGGGCCTGTGGGAGGCGACCGCCGACCCGGTCAACGCCAACATGCTGGAGACCGACCCGCCCCACCACACGCGGCTGCGCAAACTCGTCGCGGGGGAGTTCACCGCCCGCCGGATCGAGGCGCTGCGGCCCAAGGTCCAGAGCGTCACGGACGAACTGCTGGACGCGATGACGTCCGCGGGCAGCCGTACGGCCGACCTCGTCGAGGCGCTCGCCTTCCCGCTGCCCATGACGGTCATCTGCGAACTCCTCGGCGTACCGGACCTGGACCGGGCCTCCTTCCGCGCCTGGTCGAACGAGATCGTCGCGCCGACCGGTGCCGGGGCGGAGGGTGACGCCGTGCGGGCCATGAGCGCCTACCTCGCCGAACTCGTCGAGGACAAGGCCGCGTCCGCGCCCGGTGACGACCTGCTGAGCGCGCTCATCAGGACGCAGGCCGAGGACGGCGACCGGCTCACCCGCGACGAACTCATCGGCATGGCCTTCCTGCTGCTCATCGCCGGCCACGAGACGACGGTCAACCTGATCTCCAACGGGGTACGGGCCCTCCTCGCCCATCCTGAGCAACTGGCCGCGCTGCGAGCCGACTTCGGACTCGTCGACAGCGCGGTCGAAGAGATGCTGCGCTACGACGGACCGGTGGAGAACGCCACCTTCCGCTTCACCCGTGAGCCCGTCGAGGTCGGCGGCCTCGTCATCCCGGCCGGCGAAGCGGTCCTGGTCTCGCTCGCCGCCGGGGACCGTGACGCCGCCCGGTTCCCCGACCCGGACCGCTTCGACATCACGCGCACCGCCGTCGCCGGCAAGGGCCCAGGACACCTCGCCTTCGGCCACGGCCTGCACTTCTGCCTCGGCGCCCCGCTGGCCCGCATGGAGGGCCGCATCGCCGTCCGCACCCTGCTCGAACGCTGCCCGGACCTGGCACTCGACCCGGACGGCGGACCGCTGGACTGGCTGCCCGGGCTGCTCATGCGGGGCGTGCGGCGTCTTCCGGTGCGGTGGTGAACGCGATGGGGTTCGACCTGGCCACGGCCCAGAAGGTCCTCGACAGCCAGCCGTTCAGCCGGCTGCTCGGGGCGCGGATCACCGCGTTCGGCGACGGGGCGGCCGTCCTGGAAGTCGCCGTCCGCGACGAACTGCGCCAGCAGAACGGCTTCCTGCACGGCGGAGTCCTCGCGTACGCCGCCGACAACGCCCTCACCTTCGCGGGCGGGGCGGCGCTCGGTCCTGCCGTGCTCACGGCGGGCGCGCCGCAGGGCGCGGACGGCGGAGCGGGCGCACCCTAGATCCGTACGACGATCTTGCCCCGTACCCGACCTGCCATCAGGTCGTCTATCGCCTGCGGGACTTCGGCCAGCGGACAGGTCCGGTCGACGACCGGTGTCAACGAGCCCGCCTCGATGAACTCCCGGAGGGCGTCGAGGTCGCCGTGGCGCAGATTCATGACCGCGAGCCCGCGCAGCCGCTGGCCGGTGAACGGCGACAGCAGCAGCGCCCGCAACTGCCGGCCGTTGCCGCCGATCCAGTCGCCGCCGCCCTCGCCGCCGATGATGACGAGCGTGCCGCGCGGGGCGAGGGCGCGGCGCAGCGCGGCCAGGGGGCGGTTGCCGGCGGTGTCGAGGACGAGGTCGTAGCGCCGGGAGCCGTCGGTGGCGTCCTCGCGCGTGTAGTCGACGACCTCGTCGGCGCCCAGCGAGCGGACCAGGTCGGCCTTGGACGTGCTGCACACGCCGGTGACGTGGGCGCCGAGGGCCTTGGCGAGCTGTACGGCGAAGTGGCCGATCCCGCCGCCCGCGCCGATGACGAGGACGGACTGTCCCGAGGTCAGCCGTCCGGCGTCGCGTACGGCCTGGAGGGCGGTGACGCCGGAGACCGGGACGGCGGCAGCCTGTTCGAAGGTGAGGTTCGCCGGCTTGTGCGCGAGGTTCTCCTCCTTGGCGCAGGTGTACTCGGCGAACGACCCGTCACAGGTCCCGTACACCTCGTCGCCCGGCCGGAAGCGGGTGACGTCCGGCCCGACCAACTCCACGCGTCCCGCCAGGTCCTGGCCCCTGACCCGGGCCTTCGGCGCCCGCAGGCCGAAGCCCATGGCGCGGATCAGGTACGGCATGCCCGCCATGAGGTGCCAGACGCCCGGGTCGACCGAGGCCGCGTGGATCCGTACCAGCACCTCGCCGCTGCCGGGAACCGGCCGGTCGATCTCTTCGAGGCGCAGCACCGACGTCGGTCCGTAGGTGGCATGGGTCATGGCCTTCATGGGGTCTCTCCCGTGGTGTCGTGGGGGTACTGGAACACTTCGTCGAGCGGAACCCCGAAGACCCGGGCGATCTGGAAGGCCATCTCCAGCGACGGGGAGTAGCGGCCCTGCTCGATGGCGATGACGGTCTGGCGCGAGACGCCGATGCGGCCGGCGAGTTCGGCCTGCGTCATCTCGCCGTGGGTGAAGCGCAGGGCGCGGATCGCGTTGGTGACCCTGGTCGGTTTCACCACGGGTGGAACCCCAGCCGGTACGAGACGATCTTCGTCACCGATCCGAGCAGCGACGACAGGACGAACGCCAGGTAGATCGCGTTGGCGATCCAGAACTGGTCGGAACCGGCCATGGCCAGCACGAGCCCCGCCACGCCGCCGAGCACCACGAACGACTGCCCGACGTGCTCGCCGAAGCGGTGGATCTCCCGATCGCGCTGGTCCTTGGTGTCCGCGTCCTCGGGGGACAGGGCCGCCAGCGCGATGTGGAGCACGATGTTCGCGACGATCGCCCCGCCGACCGTCCACAGCAGCGCGGCCACGTACGGCGTCCGGGCGAGCGGCTCGTCGCCGGCCCGCCCGAGGACCAGGGCCAGGAAGACGGCGTACGACACGATCGCGACCAGGAGCATGCTCCAGGCCCGTTTCTCTTCCAGTGCCATGCGGCTCACTCGCTCCCATGTAAAGAAAACCTGACATCTGGAGTGTCAAGGAGTCTGAACACGAAGTCAAGTGTTCTTTACATGTCCGGGCAGGCGGCGGTCGTGACCACGGACACGGTGATCAGCGGGGCCCGCCCGTGGCCCGGTACCGCCTGTCGTTTCGGACGGCCCGGCGGGGGCTCAGCGCGGTGCGGCCGCCGCCGCGAACGCCTCCGGGGACTCCACCCACGGCATGTGTCCGGCCCCCGTGAGCGTCACTCGCGTGACGACCGGCAGGGACTGCTCCAGCGAGTCCACGGCGTCGCGCGGCCGGATGTCCTGCTCGCCGTCCACGATGACCACCGGCATCCGCAGGCCCCCGCAGGCGGCGTGCAGCTGGTGCTCGCTCATCGTCGCGGTCTCGGCGTTGATCTCCGCGTTGCACACGCGGTTCACGCCGAACCAGGGCGTGGCCATCCGTTCGGCCCGTCGCAGCGCCCGCTCCCGGTCGGGCCCCGCGAAGTCGGCCGACCACTGGAGCACGCACATCTCGCGCTCCTCGGCCTCCGTACGCCGCTCCAGGGACCTGAGCTCCTCCCAGCGGGGCAGCCGCTCGCCGATCGCCGCGCGCAGGTTCCCCACGAACTCGGGGTGCCAGCCGGAGTCGGGCCCGATGCCGGTGCCCGACACGTACACCAGCCGCGTCACCCGCTCCGGGTGCGCGAGCGTGTAGTGCAGGGCGAGCCGGGCGCCCCAGGAATGTCCGAGCAGCGTCACCGCGTCGAGGCCGAAGTGCCGGCGCACGGCGTCGAGGTCGGCCACCGACCGTGCCACGGAGTAGGGGCCACGCCGCTCGGAGCGCCCGCAGCCGCGCTGGTCCCAGCGGTGGACGGCGGCCCCCCGGTCCGCGAGCAGCCGGGCCACGTCGTCGAGCGTGTCCCACAGCCCCGGGCCGCCGTGGCACAGGATCACCGGAGCGCCCTCGCCGGTTCTCTCCGTCCAGAGCGTCACGCCGTCCTCCGCCGTGAGCGTCATGACGCGGGGATCTCCTCCACCCGCACCGGCCGCCGTTCCCGGCGGGACAGCTCGCACGCCTCGGCGATCCGCAGCGCGTGCAGCGCCTCCCCGCCGTCGCAGGGGTTCTCCCGCTCGCCCAGCGCGACCCGGACGAACGCGTCCAGCTCCGCCTCGTACGCCGGGGCGAACCGCTCCAGGAAGCCGGGCCACGGCCGGTCGCAGGCCGGCGGCCCCTTCGGCTCGGTCGAGGTGATCGGCGTACGGTCGTCGAGGCCCACGGAGACCTGGTCGAGCTCGCCGGCCAGTTCCATCCGTACGTCGTAACCGGCGCCGTTGCAGCGCGTGGCGGTCGCTGTGGCGAGCGTGCCGTCGTCGAGGGTCAGCAGCGCGGCGGCGGTGTCCACGTCGCCCGCCTCGCGGAACATCGCGGGTCCCGCGTCGGACCCGGCGGCGTACACCTCGACGACCTCGCGCCCGGTGACCCAGCGCAGGATGTCGAAGTCGTGGACCAGGCAGTCCCGGAACAGTCCGCCGGACAGCGGCAGGTACGCGGCGGGCGGCGGCGCGGGGTCGGAGGTCATCGCCCGGACGGTGTGCAGCCGGCCGAGGCTTCCGGACCGTACGAGCTCGCGGGCCGTGATGTACCCGGCGTCGAAGCGGCGCATGAAGCCGAGCTGGAGCGCGGTGCCCGCCGCGGCGACGTCCCGCAGCGCGCCGAGCGTCCCCGCCAGGTCCAGGGCGATCGGCTTCTCGCAGAAGGTCGGCAGCCCCGCCCGGGCCGCCCGGCCGATCAGCTCGGCGTGCGCCGAGGTGGCGGAGGCGATGACGACGGCGTCGACGCCCCAGGCGAAGATCTCGTCGACCGAGGGCGCGGCGGTGGCCCCGATCCGGTCGGCGACCGACGCGGCCCGCGCGGCATCGGTGTCCGCGACGAGCAGGGCACCCACCTCGCGATGGCGGCTGAGCACGTCAGCGTGGAAAGAACCGATACGTCCCGTGCCGATGAGTCCGATGCGCATGCCCCAAAGTGTCGCTACGTACACGGCCCTGTCAAGGGTATGTCCTGACAACCTGACTACAGGACTTCCAGTAGTCATTACCTGCGGTTACGCTCAGGAGCGTGTCGAAACCCGCCGCTGACCCCACCCTCGCGCTGCAGCTCGGCGTGGACCGCAACAGCCCGGTCCCGCTGTACTTCCAGCTGTCCCAGCAGCTGGAGGCGGCGATCGAGAAGGGCCGGCTCTCCCCGGGAAGCCTCCTCGGCAACGAGATCGAACTGGCCGGCCGCCTCGGCCTGTCCCGCCCCACCGTCCGCCAGGCCATCCAGTCGCTCGTCGACAAGGGCCTGCTGGTCCGCCGCCGCGGCGTCGGAACCCAGGTGGTGCACAGCCAGGTCAAGCGCCCGCTGGAGCTGAGCAGCCTGTACGACGACCTCGAAGCCGCGGGCCAGCTCCCCGCCACCTCCGTTCTGCGCAACACACTCGAACCGGCGACCGCCGAGGTCGCGGCGGCGCTCGGCGTGGCGGAGGGCAGCGACGTACACCTGGTGGAGCGGCTGCGCCTCGCGCACAACGAGCCGATGGCCGTCCTGTGCAACCACCTGCCCACCGGCCTGCTGCCGCTGGACACCGAGCACCTCGAAGCCACCGGGCTGTACCGGATGATGCGCGCCGCCGGGATCACGCTGCACAGCGCGCGCCAGTCCGTCGGGGCGCGCGCGGCCGGGACCGACGAGGCGCGGCAGCTGGCGGAGGCGGAGGGGGCGCCGCTGCTGACGATGCAACGGACGACGTTCGACGACACCGGGCGGGCGGTCGAGTTCGGTTCGCACATCTACCGGGCCTCGCGGTACGCCTTCGAGTTCCAGCTGCTCGTCAGGCCCTGAGACGACCGGCGGGGCGCCACCCCGCGTAAGAATGTTCGGACAAAGTATTGACGGGGCGTCGCGTACGCCGCTAGAACTCCTCCAGCCGCAACGGGGCGGCCGGGAGACAAGGCGGAACCCACGATGCGTACCCACCGCAAGGCAGCAGCACTCCTCGCCGCTTGCGCGCTCGCCCTCGCGGCCGGGTGCAGCTCCGAGGGCGGAAAGAAGTCCGAGGAGAAGAACGGCGACAGCGGCGGAGGCGGGAAGGCCGTGTCCACCCCCCGCCTGAAGATCGCCATGGTGACGCACTCCGGAGAGGGCGACACCTTCTGGGACATCGTCCAGAGCGGGGCGAAGCAGGCCGCGGCCAAAGACAACGTCGAGTTCCTGTACGCCGCCGACAAGGAGGGCAAGGAGCAGGCGCAGCTCATCGACTCGTACGTCGCCAAGAAGGTCGACGGCATCGTGGTGACCCTCGCCAAGCCCGAAGCGGTCAAGGCGTCCGTAGAGAAGGCCGTCGCGGCCGGCATTCCCGTCGTCACCATCAACTCGGGCGGCGAACACTCCAGGGCGACGGGCGCGCTCAGCCACATCGGCCAGGAGGAGTCCGTCGCGGGCGAGGCCGTCGGCGAGGAGCTCAACAAGCGCGGCAGGAAGAAGGCGCTCTGCGTCATCCACGAGCAGGGCAACGTCTCGCTCGAAGCGCGCTGCGCCGGCGTGAAGAAGACGTTCGAGGGGACCGTCGATAACCTCAACGTCCAGGGCACCGACATGCCGGGGTCGACGTCCTCCATCGAGGCGAAGCTCCAGTCGGGCAAGGACATCGACACCGTCGTCACCCTCGGCGCGCCCTTCGCGGCCGCCAGTGTCAAGGCGAAGTCGGGCGCGGGCAGCACGGCGGAGGTGAACACGTTCGACCTCAACGCCGAGGTGGTGCGGCGGCTCAAGGCCAAGGAGATCGGCTTCGCCGTCGACCAGCAGCCGTACCTCCAGGGCTACCTCGCCGTCGACGGACTGTGGCTCTACAAGACCAACGGGAACGTCCTGGGCGGCACCAAGCCCGTGCTGACCGGCCCGGCGCTGGTCACGGAGAAGGACGTGCCGGCCCTGGAGAAGTACACGGCCCGCGGAACCCGGTGAATACGGTGCGAACAGCCGTAACCGATACTTGGTCGGCCGGGGACGGTCTGCGTGATCCCCGGCCGCACCGAGGAGTACGAGAAGGGCACGGCGTCGTGGCAAGGGTTCGGACAGGGGTACGCGCGCTGGGCGCGGTGCTGGCGGCGGTGCTCGGGGCGTCCCTCGCGGGGTGCAGCAGCACGGGCGGAAAGCGCGCCGAGGAGCGGGCCGAGCAGGCGGCGGCGCAGGGCAGGGCCGCGGTGAGCACACCCCGCTGGACCATCGGCATGGTCACCCACTCGGGCGACGGCGACACCTTCTGGGACATCGTGCAGAGCGGCGCGAAGCAGGCGGCCGCCAAGGACAACATCAAGTTCCTGTACGCGCACAGCGACGAGGGCCAGCAGCAGGCCCAGCTGGTCGACTCGTACATCGACAAGAAGGTCGACGGGCTCATCGTCACCCTCGCCAAGCCCGACGCCATGAAGGCCGCCGTCGCCAAGGCCACCAAGGCAGGCATCCCGGTGATCACCGTCAACTCAGGCTCCGCCGAGTCGGAGAAGTTCGGGGCGCTCACCCACATCGGGCAGGACGAGACGATCGCCGGCGAGGCCGTCGGCGAGGAGCTCGGCAAGCGGGGGAGGAAGAAGGCCCTGTGCGTCCTGCACGAGCAGGGCAACGTCGGCCACGAACAGCGCTGCGCCGGGGCGAAGGAGACCTTCGACGGCGAGATGCAGAACCTCTACGTCGACGGCACGAACATGCCCGACGTACAGGCGTCCATCGAGGCGAAGCTCCAGTCCCGCAAGGACATCGACGCCGTCGTCACCCTCGGCGCGCCCTTCGCGGACGCGGCCGTCAAGGCGAAGGAGCAGGCCGGCAGCGAGGCGGAGATCGACACCTTCGACCTCAACGCCCAGGTCGCGACCGCGCTCCAGGCGGACACCCTCGGCTTCGCCGTCGACCAGCAGCCCTACCTCCAGGGTTACCAGGCCGTCGACCTGCTGTGGCTCTACAAGTACAACGCCGACGTGCTCGGCGGCGGCCGGCCGGTCCTCACCGGACCCGAGATCATCACCAAGAAGGACGCCGCCGAGCTGGAGGCCTACACGAAGCGGGGGACCCGATGACCGCGACCGCACCGGCCGAGGCGCCGGCCCCCGGCGGCAGGGCGCCCGCCGACGAGCGGCTGCTGAAGACGTCGCTGCTGCGCAAGCTGCTCGGCCGTCCCGAGCTCGGCTCGGTGGTCGGCGCCGCCGCCGTCTTCCTCTTCTTCGCGATCGTGGCGGACAGCTTCCTGCGGGCGTCCAGCTTCGGCACGGTGCTGTACGCCGCCTCCGTCATCGGCATCATGGCCGTGCCCGTGGCGCTGCTGATGATCGGCGGCGAGTTCGACCTGTCCGCCGGTGTCCTGGTGACCAGCTCCGCGCTGGTCTCCTCGATGTTCAGCTACCAGATGACCGCCAACATCTGGGTCGGCGTCCTCGTCTCGCTCCTGGTGACGCTGGCCGTCGGCGTGTTCAACGGCGTCATGCTGACCCGCACGAAACTGCCGAGCTTCATCATCACCCTCGGCACTTTCCTCATGCTGACCGGCCTGAACCTCGGCCTCACCAAGATGATCAGCGGCACGGTGTCGACGAAGACCATCGCCGACATGGAGGGCTTCAGCTCCGCCAAGGCGCTCTTCGCCTCCCAGGTCACCCTCGGCGGTGTGAACCTCAAGGTCACCGTCCTGTGGTGGCTCGGCCTTGTGGCCCTCGCGACGTGGATCCTGCTGCGCACCCGCGCCGGCAACTGGATCTTCGCGGTGGGCGGCGGGACGGAGGCGGCGCGCGCGGTCGGTGTCCCGGTCAACAAGACGCGCGTCGGTCTCTACATGGGCGTGTCCCTCGGCGCCTGGATCTCCGGCCAGCACCTGCTCTTCTCGTTCGACGTCGTGCAGTCCGGCGAGGGCGTCGGCAACGAGCTGATCTACATCATCGCGGCCGTCATCGGCGGCTGCCTGATCACCGGCGGGTACGGCTCGGCGATCGGCTCCGCCGTCGGCGCCTTCATCTTCGGCATGACCAGCAAGGGCATCGTGTACGCGGAGTGGGACCCCGACTGGTTCAAGTTCTTCCTCGGAGCGATGCTCCTTCTGGCCACCCTGCTCAACGCATGGGTACGCAAGCGCGCGGAGGCGACCCGGTGACCGATCAGTCCACGACCCCGCTGGTCGAGCTGCGCGACGTCAGCAAGTTCTACGGCAACATCAAGGCGCTGGAAGGCGTGTCCCTGGAAGTCCACGCGGGCGAGATCAGCTGCGTCCTCGGCGACAACGGGGCCGGCAAGTCCACCCTCATCAAGATCATCGCGGGTCTGCACCAGCACGACGCGGGCACGTTCTCGATCGAGGGCGAGGAGACCCGGCTCGCGAACCCGCGCGACGCCCTGGACCGGGGCATCGCGACCGTCTACCAGGACCTCGCCGTCGTACCGCTGATGCCGGTCTGGCGGAACTTCTTCCTCGGGTCCGAGCCGACGAAGGGCGCGGGCCCCTTCAAGCGCCTCGACGTCGACCTCATGCGCCGCACCACCCGCTCCGAGCTGCTGCGCATGGGCATCGACCTGCGCGACGTCGACCAGCCCATCGGCACCCTCTCGGGCGGCGAGCGCCAGTGCGTGGCCATCGCCCGCGCCGTCCACTTCGGCGCGAAGGTCCTGGTCCTGGACGAGCCGACCGCCGCCCTCGGCGTGAAGCAGTCCGGCGTCGTACTGAAGTACGTGGCTGCGGCGCGTGACGCGGGCCTCGGTGTTGTCCTCATCACGCACAACCCGCACCACGCGTACCTCGTCGGCGACCGGTTCGTGCTCCTCAAGCGCGGCGCGATGTCCGGCAGCCACGTCCGCGACGAGATCACCCTGGACGACCTGACGCGCGAGATGGCGGGCGGCAGCGAACTCGACCAGCTCAGCCACGAACTGGAGCGCTAGCCGCCGCGCGGGGCCTTTCCCCCCGCTCCTGCTCGGCACTCTCCAGCCCCTCCGGCGCTCGAGGAGCGGGGTCTTGGGCGGAGCCCCCACGCGGCGGAGCCGCGAAGTGTCGCCGCGGGAAGGGGCGGGGCGGGGAACAAGCCCGCGCGGCGGCCCGCCCGCACCGTCGCACCGCCGTCGCACCGCACCGCGCCCCGCCGGATGGCAGAATCGGCCCAATGACCGCCACCGCCCCCACGACCCCGCAGGGGACATGAGCACGTACCGAGACTTCGCGCACCG
Organism: Streptomyces chryseus; assembly: GCF_014650755.1. Classification (GTDB taxonomy): domain Bacteria; phylum Actinomycetota; class Actinomycetes; order Streptomycetales; family Streptomycetaceae; genus Streptomyces; species Streptomyces chryseus. The sequence goes on from NZ_BMVO01000005.1 coordinate 288,328, forward strand.
CGGCTCCGCCCGCGCCACCGTCCTGCGGACCGTCGGCACCCGTGAGCGGCGCTCGCACCTCAGCGCGCCCCGGGTGCCGACCGTCGGGATCGACATCGGCGGCACCAAGGTGATGGCCGGCGTCGTCGACGCCGACGGCGTCATCCTGGAGAAGATCCGCACCGAGACGCCCGACAAGTCCAAGAGCCCCAAGGTCGTCGAGGACACCATCGTCGAGCTGGTCCTCGACCTCTCCGACCGCCACGACGTCCACGCGGTGGGCATCGGCGCGGCCGGCTGGGTCGACGCCGACCGCGCCACCGTGCTCTTCGCCCCCCACCTGGCCTGGCGCAACGAACCGCTGCGCGACGCCGTCTCGGCCCGCCTCGCCGTCCCCGTCCTGGTCGACAACGACGCCAACACCGCCGCCTGGGCCGAATGGCGCTTCGGCGCCGGACGCGGCGAGGACCACCTCGTCATGATCACGCTCGGCACCGGTATCGGCGGCGCGATCCTGGAGGACGGCCAGGTCAAGCGGGGCAAGTACGGCGTAGCCGGCGAGTTCGGCCACATGCAGGTCGTGCCCGGCGGGCACCGCTGCCCGTGCGGCAATCGCGGCTGCTGGGAGCAGTACAGCTCCGGCAACGCGCTGGTGCGCGAGGCCCGCGAGCTCGCCGCCGCCGACTCCCCGGTCGCGTACGGCCTCATCGAGCGCGTCGGCGGCAACATCCCGGAGATCACCGGACCGCTCATCACCGAGCTGGCCCGCGAGGGCGACGCGATGTGCGTCGAGCTGCTCCAGGACATCGGTCAGTGGCTCGGCGTCGGCATCGCCAACCTCGCCGCCGCGCTCGACCCCTCCTGCTTCGTCATCGGCGGCGGCGTCAGCGCCGCCGACGACCTGCTCATCGGCCCGGCCCGGGACGCCTTCAAGCGCCACCTCACCGGCCGCGGCTACCGCCCCGAGGCCCGTATCGCCAAGGCCCAGCTCGGCCCGGAGGCCGGTATGGTCGGCGCCGCCGACCTCGCCCGCCTCGTCGCGCGCCGCTTCCGCCGCGCGAACCGCCGCCGTCTGGAGCGCTACGAACGCTACGAGCGTTACGCCCAGGCCATCCGCTCCACCACCCAGGGACCGCAGTGATGACCCCGACCGTGCCTCACCCGTCGCCGTCACCGGACGATGCGGGCAAGCCCCCCGAGAACCGCCGCCACATGATCGGCCGCCGCTGGCTGACGGCGGTCATCATCGTGCTGCTCATCGGCATCCCGGCGGGCTACCTGCTGATCTCCGCCGAGCAGAGCCGCGACAGCGGCAAGGACAAGGCGAGGGTGGCCTCCGCCACCGGCCTGACCGAGGGTTTCCCGTCCCGCATGACGCGCCGCATCTACGACGTCCCCGTACCCAACGCGGGCACGGAGGTCGCGTACTACGAGACGAACAACTGGAAGACCAGCAGGCTGTACGTTCAGTTCCGGACCATACCGCCGGACCTCGACTGGTTCCTCGACGACCTGGGCATCGACCGGTCCGCCCTCAAGAAGGGCAGGATCACGATCAGCGCCCGTGACGCCGAGGTCGCCGGCTGGACCCTCGACCCCGACCGCGCCTGGTCCGGCACCACGGTCGACCAGAAGAACCCGCAGCCGACCGTCGACATCACCGTCGACGACACCGACCCCGCCCACCCCTTCGTCTACGTCGTCTCCACGGCCACCCCCTGACCCCTGGGGCGAGCACGCTCCACCGGATCGCTAACCTGGAGCGAGTGAGCGACGAGACCGAACAGAAGCCCCCGCAGACCTTGCAGCCCCTGCAGTACCGGTTCGACGGCCCCGAGGACGCCCCGGTCCTCATCCTCGGCCCCTCGCTGGGCACCACCTGGCACATGTGGGACCGGCAGATACCGGACCTGACCCGCCAGTGGCGCGTCTTCCGCTTCGACCTGCCGGGCCACGGCGGCGCTCCCGCGCACCCCGCCAGCTCCGTCAACGAGCTCGCCGAGCGTCTGCTCGCGACCCTCGACAGCCTCGGCGTGCAGCGTTTCGGGTACGCCGGCTGCTCCATCGGCGGCGCGATCGGCGCCGAACTGGCACTGCGCCACCCGGAGCGGGTCGCCTCACTGGCTCTGGTCGCCGCGTCCCCCCGCTTCGGCACCGCCGACGAGTTCCGTCAGCGCGGCGTGATCGTACGGACGAACGGCCTGGAGCCGATGGCGGCCTCCGCGCCCGCCCGCTGGTTCACGCACGGGTTCGCCGCGGCCCAGCCCGCGATCGTGGAGTGGGCCGTCCAGATGGTCCGCACCACGGACCCCGGCTGCTACATCGCCGCCTGCGAGGCGCTGGCCGCCTTCGACATCCGGGTCGACCTGCGCCGCATCGGCGTCCCGACCCTCGTCCTGGTCGGCTCGGAGGACCAGGTCACCGGTCCCGCCGAGGCCCGCACCCTGGTCGCCGGCATTCCCGACGCCCGCCTGGCGCTGGTCCCCGGCGCGTCGCACCTGGCCCCGGTCGAGCAGCCCGCCGCCGTCACCGACCTGCTCGTACGCCACTTCTCCACCGCCTGGCAGGCCACCCCCGCCTCGACCACCGGCATGCAGGCGATCCAGGCGCCGCCCGTGATGCCGGCGATCTCCGCTCCCCTCACCCCCGTGGGGGAGATCGGCGCCGCCGCGCAGCCCGTCGCCGTACCGGAGCAGGGCGGCCGCCCCGACCCGTACGACGCCGGGCTCAAGGTCCGCCGCGAGGTCCTGGGCGACGCCCACGTCGACCGCGCCCTCGGCGAGGCCGACGCCTTCACCGGCGACTTCCAGGAGCTGATCACCCGCTACGCGTGGGGCGAGGTGTGGACCCGGGAAGGACTCGACCGGCGTACGCGCAGCTGCGTCACCCTGACCGCGCTGGTGGCGGGCGGGCACCTGGACGAGCTGGCCTTCCACACCCGGGCCGCGCTGCGCAACGGCCTGACCCCGGCCGAGATCAAGGAAGTACTGATCCAGACGGCCGTGTACTGCGGCGTCCCCGCGGCGAACTCCGCCTTCAAGGTGGCCCAGAAGGTCATCCAGGAGGAGACCACACCGCAGGCGTAGCAGGATGGCGGCGAGGAGGATGTGCCCTGTGAAGCTGACCAAGAAGTCCCATGCCTGCGTCCGGCTGGAGAAGGACGGGCGGACGCTCGTCATCGATCCCGGCAACTTCAGCGAACCGGACGCGGCGGTCGGCGCCGATGTCGTCCTGGTGACGCACGAGCACCCGGACCACTTCGCCGAGGACCGGCTGCGGGCCGCTCTGGAGGCCGGCCCTGGCGCCGAGATCTGGACGCTGCGCAGTGTCGCGGACCAGCTCTCGGCGGCCTTCCCCGGCCGGGTGCACACCGTCGGCCACGGCGACGCCTTCTCGGCCGCCGGTTTCGACGTGCAGGTCCACGGCGAGCTGCACGCCGTGATCCACCCGGACATCCCGCGGATCACCAACGTGGGCTACCTCGTGGACGGTTCGGTGTTCCATCCCGGCGACGCGCTCACCGTCCCCGACCAGCCCGTCGAAACGCTGATGCTGCCGGTGATGGCGCCGTGGTCGAAGATCTCCGAGGTGATCGACTACGTGCGCGAGGTGAGGCCGAGGCGCGCCATCGACATCCACGACGCGCTGCTGACCGACCTCGCCCGGCCGATCTACGACCGCCAGATCGGCGGCCTGGGCGGCACCGACCACGGGCGGCTGACGCCGGGGGACTGCACCGAGGTCTGACCGGACGCCGGCTGTCGGACCCCGCCGATAGGCTGTCGGCATGCGTATCGCCACCTGGAACGTCAACTCGATCACCGCCCGGCTGCCCCGCCTGCTGGCGTGGCTGGAGAGCACCGGCACCGACGTGCTGTGCCTCCAGGAGGCCAAGACCACCTCCGAGGCATTCCCGGCCGCGGAGCTGCGCGAGCTCGGCTACGCCTGCGCGGTCAACGCGACGGGCCGCTGGAACGGCGTGGCCGTGATCTCCAAGGCCGGCCTGGAGGACGTCGTCGTGGGCCTGCCCGGCGGGCCCGACTACGAGGGCGTGCAGGAGCCGCGGGCGATCTCCGCGACCTGCGGCCCGGTCCGCGTCTGGTCGGTGTACGTGCCGAACGGCCGCGAGGTCGCCCACGACCACTACGCGTACAAGCTGCGGTGGCTGGAGGCGCTCCACAAGGCCGTGGCCGACGACGCCGCGGGCGAGCGGCCGTTCGCGGTTCTCGGCGACTTCAACATCGCGCCGACCGACGAGGACGTCTGGGACCCGTCGCTCTTCGTGGACTCCACCCACGTCACCCCGGCCGAGCGGGCCGCGCTCGCCGCGCTGCGCGACGCCGGGCTCTCCGACGTGGTGCCGCGCCCGCTGAAGTACGACCGCCCCTACACCTACTGGGACTACCGCCTGCTGGGCTTCCCGAAGAACAAGGGCATGCGCATCGACCTGGTCTACGGCAACGCCCCCTTCGCCGCGGCGGTCAAGGACAGCTACGTGGACCGGGAGGAGCGCAAGGGCAAGGGCGCGTCGGACCACGCACCGGTCGTCGTGGACCTCGACGTCTGAGGGTTCCGGGCCGGAGCGGGTCTCCGCGCGCCTGTGGTGAACATGGCGGGTCGAATGCGAGGCTGAGCGATATGAAGAACATCCCTTTCCTGGACACCTGGCTCAAACGCCGTGCCCCGGCGCGCGGTACGGCGGTGGTCGCGCCCGGCGGAGACAGCGACACGGAAGGTCTGGCGGAACTGCTCGCCGAGTGCGAGCTGTTGCGCGTCAGGGCAGGGGATGCCGGCCTCGAACTGGACGACTCCCCGGCTTCGTTGGATGCCCTCGACCAGCTGACGCCCCGCTGGCGCGACGACCCCGAGGAGCTGCCCTGGCTGGGCAACGACGCGGGGCTCTACCTCGGGACCGTGATCGTGCGCACGGTGCCGGGCGCCGTCTGGCAGCTGTGGCCCAGTGGCCAGCCGGTGGTCCGGCTGGCCTCCGGACGCGAGATCAACGTGGTCGAGTTCGGTCTGGACTGGGCGGTCAACGGGGCGCCCGAGCTGTCGCAGGTCTACGCCGAGGTCTCGGAGCTCTGAGCCTCCCCCGCACTCTTTAGTGCGCCTTATGCCCTATTCGAGCGTGTCGTGTTCGAAGTCCCTTGCCGCGCTGGATAGTTTGCGCTGACCTCGACACAGCTGAGAGTGGGTAGGGCTGCGTATGGCCGTCGATCCGTTGATCGAGCCGCGTGACGTCAACCAGTACTACGAGAAGCCGCACGTCCTGGTACCGCAGGGCGTACGCGCGACGATGCCGACCGTCATCAGCCAGTGGGTGGTCGCTCCGAAGGGCGCGTCACTCGGCTTCCGATCACCTACGAGGAGTTCCTCCACGCCGGCAAAGTCGTCGCGTCGGATCTCGACTACGATGTGCCGTTCATCCCCGTGGTGATGGTGATCTCGCCGAGGCACCGGGATGTGCACGCTGCTCTCCTGGTTCGCCCGGTGGGTGGCCGAACGGGAGAAGCGCGATCCCAGGACCGAGGCTGCGGAAGTGGGCCCGGCCGACGCGGACACGCTGCTGCCGGGCGTGCGTGAGTACAACCAGGGCACATGCCTGCCCGGCAGCAGCCGGTGATCACTTGTCGCGCAGTGGGACCGACACGTAGGACGGGTCGGACTCGGGTGACGAGAAGGTCAGCTGCGCGCCGGTCGGGTTGTGTTCGATGTAGAGCGGGTCGACGGTGTCGATCACCAGGGCCAGCCGGTGGCCTGCCGGAACGTCGTAGGCGGTGGAGAACAGCTCCAGGTCGACGGCGAACGGCTTGCCGGGTGTCCGGTCGTGGAAGGTGTACGGCGCGTTGCTGACCAGCTTGCCGAGGCCGAGCGGCCCCACGTCGTAGAGGTAGGCGACGAGGGTGCCGCTCTCCTTGGTGCTGGAGAGCGTGGTGTGGATCTTCGCCGTACCGCGCACCCGCTGCGTCTCGGCGTACCGCTCCGACTGCCAGACCGACGCGTAGGCGCGCGGCAGCAGCGGTACGGAAGCCATCGGCGGCAGCTTCAGGAACTGGTCGAGGGCGTTGGACAGCAGGACCGTCCCGCCGTTGGCCCCCGAGTCGACGTTCGCGCGGATGGTCTTGGCGCCGCCCATGGCGATCTTCCGCTGGGTGGCGCCGACCGACTTCCAGTCGGGGTAGCCCTCGTACGCGCCGGTGGAGCGGGACTTGAGCTGGACCGGCTGCTCGCCGTCGATGCCGTTGGCCGCGCCGTTCAGGTGGTGGTCGAACCAGCGCCGGGCGTTGGTCCACACGTCGTTCGGCAGGCCCAGCAGGCCGGTGGCCTCGGAGGTGGCGTGGTCGCCGGGGCGCAGCTCCAGACGCTTGGGGCCGGTGAGCTTCTCGTAGAAGCCGGCGTACTGGTTGGGCGGGAAGATGGTGTCGCCCCAGGCATTGCCCAGCATGACCGCCGAGCCGTTCTCGTTGATCCGGTCGAGGTAGGTGACGGGGGAGCGCTTGCGCCCCCACTCGATCATGTCCTGCTCCTTGTCCAGGTTGGAGCCGAGGAAGTCCTTCATGGTCTGCTGGAGCTCGGCGCTCGGGCGGCCGGTGAGGTAGCCGGCGCCGCTGAGCAGACCGGCGGCCTGCTGGTGCTGCGTACGGCCGCTGTAGATCGAGTCGATGAGGTCGGCCCAGCCGCTCAGCGCGACGACCGCCTTGATGCGCTTGTCGTGTCCGGCGGCGAGGAGGCTGATCCCCGCGCCGTACGAGACGCCCGCCATGCCCACCTTCGCCGGGTCGGCCGGGGTGTTGGCGAGCGCCCAGTCGATGACCCGGGAGGCGTCGGCGATGTCCGGCGGGCCCGCGACCTCGATGTGGCCGCCGGACTGCCAGAAGCCGCGGGAGTTGTAACTGACCACGACGTAACCGGAGTCGGCGAGCTTCCGGGCCTGGGCGACGTACTCGATCTGCGGCATCGCCCAGCTGGTCGGCAGCACGATCACCGGGTAGGTGCGGCTGCCGTCGGCGCCGGCCGGCGTGAAGACGTTGGCTTTGAGTACGACTCCGCCGTCGCCGGTGATATCCACGAACCGGACGCCGGGGAGAGCGTCGGTCGCGGTCGCGGTCGCGGGCGGCTGCGCGGGGGCGGCGGCCCGGGCTGTGGGAGCCACGCCTGTGGCGGTCCCGGCGAGCAGTACGGCGGCGGTCGCGGCGCCGGCCGTAGTGCCGCGCAGGGACATGTGGGGGTGTCTCACGGGTCACTCCTCACTCGTGTCAGTGCAAAGTGACCCGACGGTAACCTCCAGCGCTTACCGTTGGTAACTCCCCGGTAAGTTACGTCGGGGTAACAATTATTGGACGCTGTGTCAGTTGGGGTCCCCGCCCAGGGCGCTCTTCGTCTGCCAGTCGGCCCAGGAGAGATTCCACTCGCCGTAGCCGTTGTTGGCGGCGATCGTCCCCTTGGCGTCGTCGCCGGTCACCTCGAACGGGTCGCCGACGTGGACGTGGCGGTAGATCCACGCGGCGTCCTTGTCGCTCATGCCGACGCAGCCCGAGCTCTTGTTGGCCTTGCCGAAGTACGCCTTGTTCCAGGGCGCGGCGTGCGCGTACATCCCGGACCAGGTGAGCCGCATCGAGGAGTCGACCATCTTGTCGTACGCGTCACCGAGACCCACGGTCTCGGAGCGCATGTTGATCGTGCCCTCCTTGGCCATCAGGACGGCCGTGCCGCGCCACGAGGCCTTGTCCCCGCCGGGCGTCCCGGCCGACATCGGCACGTCCTTCACCGTCCGCCCGTCGCGCGTCAGCCGCAGCCGGTGCTCGTCGAGGTCGACCTTGACGGCCTGCCGCTCGCCGACGGTGAAGTGCGTGGCGTAGTCGCGCACGAACCAGCCGCCCGCCGCGCCCGAGTCGACGCCGTTCAGGTCGGCCTTGAGGGAGACCTCCGTGCCCGGCTTCCAGTACTCCCTGGGGCGCCAGTCGACCCGGTCCTTGCCGGAGTAGTCCCGCATCCAGCCCCACGAGCCCTCGGTGCCGTTAGAGGTGGTCACGTCGAGGCGCCTCTCGACCGCAGCCCTGTTCTTCACCGGGTGGTCGAAGACGACCGACAGCGGCTGGGCGACGCCGACCGTGGTCTTGTTGCCGGGGACCAGGCTGAGCTTGTTGACCTTGTCGGGGGCCGCCGTGGTGAAGCCGGCCCGCGCGCTCGCGCCGTGGTCGTCCTCGGCGCGCACGGAGTACTCCGTGCCCGGGGCGGCCTCGCGGCCCGAGGTCCAGGACTTCCCGTCCCCGGACACCTTCCCGGGGAGCCCGCCGCCCTCGGAGTCGCGCACCGTGACCTTGCTCAGCCTGCCGTCGGTGATCTTCACCCGCACCGGTTCGCCGGCGTCGGCGTGCTTCCCGTGGAGGTTCACCGAGATCTCCGGGGCCTTCGCGGACGGACCGGCCGCGTCGGCCTGGTCCGCCCCGCCGGCGGAACACGCGGTGAGCGCGACGCCGAGGGTCGCGGCGCCTGCCAGCAGGGTGCGGGTGCGGTGGTGGGGGTGCGTGGGGCTCGAGCGGATCAACTGGAAAACCTCCGGTGCGATGTCTGTCGTCCCGAAGAGTCGATTGAACAGGGAGCGGTTGCCTCAATGGCGGAAAATGCGCCCAAATCGGCTGTGACAAATGACGCAGAAGGGAAGGACCGATGGCCCCTGACAGCCGGATACGCGGTCTTGCCGGGGCCTGTCCTCTCGGTCAACGTGAGCAGCGACACAGCCTCACCTCCCGATCGGAGACGCCGTGGCCTCCTCCTTCGTCCTCCCGCACACGCTGCTCGGCGACGGACCCCACCGGGTCTTCGCCGTGCACGGCTGGCTCGCCGACCGCGGCGCCTTCGCCGCCGTACTGCCGGACCTCGACACCCGGACCTTCAGCTACGCCGTGGTCGACCTGCGCGGATACGGCGAGGCCAGGCGGCAGCCCGGCCGGTATACGACGGCCGAGGGCGCGGCGGACGTGCTGGAGCTGGCCGACCGGCTCGGCTGGGACTCCTTCTCACTCGTCGGGCACTCCATGGGCGGCTCCGTCGTCCAGCGCGTGCTGGCCGCCGCGCCGCGGCGGGTACGGCGCCTGGTCGGCGTGTCGCCCGTGCCCGCGAGCGGGCTGCGGATGCCGCCCGAGCAGTGGGAGCTCTTCGCGGAGGCGGCCGACCGGCCCGCGAACCGGCGCGTCATCCTCGACTCGACGACCGGCGGGAACCGCCCGGCCGCCTGGCTCGACCGGATGGTGCGCCGGTCGGTGGAGCGGAGCGACCCGAGGGCGTTCCGCGCCTGGTTCGACTCCTGGGCCGGTGAGGACTTCCACGCCGAGATCAAGGGAGCCGACGTACCCGCCCTCGCGGTCACCGGTGCCCTCGACCCCGCGCTGAGCGCCGATCTGATGCGCCGGACCTGGCTGAGCTGGTTCCCGCGCGGCGCCCTCGCGGATCTGCCGGGCGCGGGCCACTACGCGATGGACGAGACGCCGCTCCAGCTGATCCGTACCGTCGAGGACTTCCTGCGCGCCTGAGCGGCGGCGCGCTGACTAGCCGGCCGCCCGGTGGGAGGGGCGGGGCGCGGCCGGGACCGGCTCCCGCGCGGCGCGCGTCACGTCCGCGACCAGCTCGACCACGTCCGGGCCGTACGCCTCCGAGTTGATCACCTTCAGCAGCAGGCAGAAGGAGCCGTTGCCGTGCTTGCGGGCCAGCTTCTCGTGGTTGCGGGCCAGGTAGCGGGTCGCGGCCTGGTTGGTGATGGCCCGCTGGCCGCAGAAGAGGAAGACGGGCCTGGCCTCCTGACGCGTCGTGAGACGCGCCAGGAGGACGTACTCCGCCACGCCGGGCTCCAGCGGGTAGCGCTCGCCGCCTATGTGGAAGGCGGCCCGGTCGGGGCCCGGCGCGGCGTCCGTGTCGATCCGCACACCGGGCAACAGGCTCTGCAGGTGGGCGGCCGTCCGCCGGTTCGACGCGGGGCCGCCGACGCAGAACTCGGTGCGCTCGCCGATGCCCTGGCGCGCCGCGTCGTGGGAGAGGATCTGCGCGTGCGCGCCGCAGTCCTTGACCACGGCGGCGAGTTCGAGGAGTGCGAAGACGTCGTACCGGTGGACGCCCTCGCCGCCCGCGTCGCGGTTCACCACGAGCAGCGACTCGGAGTCCGTGGGCATGCCCAGAAACTCCTGCTTGCGGCGCAGCTTGCGCCGCCACAGGTACGTACGGGCGAGCCAGCCGAGTGAGGCGCTGATTCCGGCCGCTATCACGCCCAGCACGATGTTGCGTACGTCGTCGGTCATGGGGCGGCATGCTAGCGCCACGGCGCACCGGTGTTCGAGGGGATCCTGACGCACGCGGCCGGCTGAAGTTACGCTGCGCGGACACGTGTTGACTGGAGGTACGCATGCGCCGCTCCACGGTACGAGTGCTGTCGTTCTGGGCCGTCGCGGCGGTGGTGGTGTCCGTCGGTGCCACCACCCCGCCAGCCGCTCCCGCCCCGGCGGCCTCACCGCCGCCACCCGTCAAGACTCCGGTCGCCGCCGGGTACGGAGGGGCGGTCGCGAGCGTCGACGCCGACGCGTCCGCCGCCGGCATCGAGGTGCTCCGGCGCGGCGGCAACGCGGTCGACGCGGCCGTCGCGACAGCGGCCGCGCTCGGCGTCACCGAGCCGTACTCGGCCGGCATCGGAGGGGGCGGTTACTTCGTCCACTACGACGCCAGGTCCCGCACCGTACGCACGGTCGACGGCCGGGAGACCGCGCCGCTGAGCGCCGACCGGTCCCTCTTCCTGGAGGACGGCAAGCCCCTCGCCTTCGACCAGGCGATGACGAGCGGCCTGAGCGTGGGCACTCCCGGCACCCCGGCCACCTGGGACGCGGTGCTCGACGCCTGGGGCACCAAGCCGCTGCGGACGCTGCTGGCACCGGCCGAGAAGCTCGCCCGCGACGGCTTCACCGTCGACGCGACCTTCCGGTCGCAGACCGCCGCGAACGAGGCGCGGTTCCGGGACTTCCCGGCCACGGCGGAACTGTTCCTTCCGGGCGGGAAGCTGCCGGTGGTGGGGTCCCGGCTCACGAACCCGGATCTAGCCCGTACGTACGAGAAGCTGGGCCGGGAGGGCGTCGGTGAGCTGTACCGGGGCGACATCGCCCGCGACATCGTCCGTACGGTCCGCAGGCCACCGGTCGACCCCGGGGCGACGCGGGTGGTACGGGCCGGCGATCTGACGGCGAAGGACCTGCGCACGTACCGCACGTTGAAGCAGGCGCCGACCAGGGTCACGTACCAGGGGCTCGACGTGTACGGCATGGCGCCGTCGTCCTCGGGCGGCACGACGGTGGGGGAGGCGCTCAACATCCTGGAGCGCACCGACCTCTCGCCCGACGCGGCCACCCGGTCGCGCTACCTGCACCGCTTCATCGAGGCGAGCCGGATCGCGTTCGCGGACCGGGGGCGGTGGGTCGGCGACCCGGCGTTCGAGGACGTACCGGTGAAGGGCCTGCTGTCGCAGCGGTTCGCGGACGCGCGGGAGTGCCTGGTACGGGACGACGCGGTGCTGGTGAGCCCCCTCGCGCCCGGCGACCCGCGCGAACCGGGCGGTGGGGGCGGCTGCGGCCCGGCGGGGACGGCCGCGCCGACGACGTACGAGGGTGAGAACACCACGCACCTGACGACCGCCGACAAGTGGGGCAACGTCGTGGCGTACACCCTCACCATCGAGTCGACCGGCGGCAGTGGCATCACGGTGCCGGGGCGGGGGTTCCTCCTCAACAACGAGCTGACGGACTTCTCCTTCGCCCCCGCCAACCCGGCGGTGCACGACCCGAACCTGCCGGGGCCGGGCAAGCGCCCGCGCTCCTCGATGTCGCCGACGATCGTCCTTGAGGACGGGCGGCCGCTGCTGGCGCTCGGTTCGCCGGGCGGCGCGACGATCATCACGACGGTGCTGCAGACCCTCACGGGGCACCTGGACCGGGGACTGCCGCTGGTCGACGCGATCGCGGCGCCGCGCGCGAGTCAGCGGAACGCGGCCACGACGGAGCTCGAACCGGGGCTGTGGAACGACCGTCCGCTGCGCGACGAGCTCGAAGCGCTCGGGCACGTCTTCAAGCTGAACCCGGAGATCGGCGCGGCGACCGGTGTGCAACGGCTCCCGGACGGGCGGTGGCTCGCGGCGGCGGAACGGGAGCGGCGGGGCGGCGGCTCCGCGATGGTGGTCCGCCCGGCCACCCGCTGACCCGGAGACGGCCTATCGGTCACCGCCGGGTTTCCGGCGCGCCCGCCCCGGTCCGGGAAGGAGCACGGGCGGGCGCGGCGCGGCGGTGGCGCGAGCGGGGCGGGAGGGACCGGCCCCGCTTCACACCACCGTCAGAAGACGCGGCCCCGCATCCGTGATCGCCACCGTGTGTTCGGCGTGTGCGGCGCGGGAGCCGTCACAGGTGCGCAGCGTCCAGCCGTCCGCGTCCGCGTAGAACGCGTCCCGGCCGCCGCCGATCAGCATCGGCTCGATGGCCAGCACCATGCCGTGCCGCAGTACGAGGCCCCGCCCCGCCCGCCCCTCGTTCGGCACGTCCGGGCCCTCGTGCATCGAGCGGCCCACGCCGTGGCCGCCGAAGCCCTGCGGGATGCCGTAGCCCGCGGACCGGCAGACGCGGCCGATCGCGTGGGCGATGTCGCCGATCCGGTTGCCGGGGACCGCGGCCGCGATGCCCGCGTCCAGCGCCGCGCGCGCGGTGTCGGCGAGGTGTACGTCGTCGGGGCGGGGCGTGCCGACGCTGAAGGTGACGGCCGCGTCGCCGACCCAGCCGTCCAGCGTCGCACCGCAGTCGACGCTGACGAGGTCGCCGTCGCCCAGGCGGTAGTCGGTCGGGACGCCGTGCACGATCGCGTCGTTGACGGAGGTGCAGACGACCGCCGGGAACGGCGTCGGCGCCCAGCTCGGTCGATAGCCCAGGAACGGCGACGACGCCCCCGCCTCCCGCAGCACGGCGCGCGCCACCTCGTCCAGTTCCCGCAGGCGGACGCCGACGCGCGCCGCCTCCCGTACGGCGGTCAGTGCTTCGGCGACCACCCGCCCCGCTTCCCTCATCGCGTTCACCGACGTATCCGTCTTGATCTCCACCATGCCAATTACTATACCGGTTGACGCGGTATTAGAATGACGGCATGGTCCGCACCCCTCTCACCCCCGCAGAGCGCGAACGCGGCGAGCGCCTCGGGCGGTTGCTCCGCGAGGCGCGCGGCGACCGCACCATGGTCGACGTCGCCGCCCACGCCGGCCTCTCCGCCGAGACCCTGCGCAAGATCGAGACCGGCCGCGCCCCGACGCCCGCGTTCTTCACCGTGGCGGCGCTGGCGGGCGTGCTGGGCCTCTCCATGGACGAGGTCGCCGTCCGCTGCGCCGTGGTGCCCGTCTGACGCGCCCCGGGCGGCGGCGGTCCTGCCGGAGCTGTTCGAGGTGCGTGCGGCGCACGGCGTACGCTCGCGGGCATGACTTCCGACCAGGATCCGCTCGCCGTGCTCGGCCGTAGCCCGTACGTCAGCCTCACCACCTTCCGCAGGAACGGCACGGGGGTCGCCACACCGGTGTGGGCCGCCTCCGACGGGGCCGAGCTCTACGTCTGGACCAAGGCCGACTCCTGGAAGGTCAAGCGCATCCGCAACGACGGACGGGTCGTCGTGACCGCCTGCGACGCGCGCGGACGCGTCAGCGACGGCGCGCCGTCCGCCGAGGGCACCGCGCGGCTCCTGGGCGCGGACGGGCTGCGCAAGGCGCGCGGGCTGCTCGCGCGCAAGTACACCTGGCAGTTCTGGCTCACCGACGTACCGGCGGCGATCGTCAGGCTCGGAAAGCGCCCGCACGTGGGCATCGCGATCAGCCTCCGGCACCCGTCGCGCCCCGCATGAGCGATCCGAGCCCTCGGCGAAAACTGTCCGTAGCCGCGCTGTAACACACCTGCGGTCGAATGCCTGCGGACCGAACGGGTCCAGGCGGCGGCGACAGCGGCAGGGGCGGGGTGGCAATGACGGTTGGTCGGATCCCGGCGGAGGCGCGGGCGTTCGCGCGATGTCTGCGCGAGCTGACGGAGCTCCTCGACACGGGCGCCGGCTGGTGCGGCGTCTTCTGGCAGCGTGACCCCGCCGGCATGCGGGCGTGCCTCGACGGCACCGAACTGCCGCCCCGGGACGTACTGGAGGCCCTGCTGCAGGATCTGGCGGCCCGGTACGGAGTGGCCGCTGCCGGGCGGGAGACCGTACGCGCGCGAGCGCTGCACGAAGCGGCGGCCGCCGCGCACGACCGGCGGCCGGGCGGGCGGGCGAGCCTGACGGAGCGGCTCGTGGCGATGCGGCGCGAGGAGGAGTACGCCGCCGAACGCGAGCGGGAGCTGACGCTGCGGCTGCGTGCGGCGGCGGGCGCCGACGGCCCGGACCGCGCGCCGGGGCTGGACGTCGAGCTGGCCTGGGCCCGCGACGACCGTGAGCGCGCGGCCGCCCGCCGCGCGGAGCTGGACGCGCGCCTGGCGGCCCTGGACGCGCTGCGGGGCCCGCCCGCCCCGGGGCCCCCGGATCCGTGGCTGCGGACGGAGCAGCCCGACGGCCGGCCGGGCGGCCGGGGGACCGCCCCCGCATCCGGGCCGGGCGGCGGGGAAACCTCCCGCTCGCGCCCCGAAGCCGCGCCCAAGCGGCGACCCCGGGGAGCCCGTTACGCCGTAGTGGACGACGACGGCGGGGCACCTCCCGCCACCCCCGGCCTGCCCGCGCCTGCCTTGCGGACCGCCGCTCCCCGGGGAGCCCGCTACGCCGGGGTCGACGAGCCGGAGCCCGTGATCACCGAGGACCCCGTCGCCGCCGCCCGGGCGGCCCGTGCCGTGGCCGACACCGTCGCCGTGCTCGTACAACTGCGCGCCCAGGGGCGTACCGGAGAGGCGCACGTGCTGCTCTGCGAGGCCGCCGGGTGGCCCGCCGTGCGGCTGCCCGTGCTGGCCGGCGTACTGGACCGGGCGGGGCTCGGCGCCGACTGGACCACCCTCCTGTGGGAGGCGGCCTCCCAGCCGCTCGACCGGATCGCCGCCGTCGCGGCGGAGCTCGAAGGCGCGGGCCTCGGCGAGGACGGCCGGCGCCTGCTGCGGCAGGGCGTCGCGGGTCCCGCCTCCGACATCGCCGCCGCCCTGCTCGCCCTGGACGACGCGGGGGGACGCACGCGCGAAGTGCGCGCCCTGGCCGACGCGTTCGTACGCGTCCGTACGCCCGAGGACGCCGCCCTGGTCGCACGGACCGACCCGCGCCGCCTCGCCCCGCTGCTCCTCGACGCCGCGCGGCAGGTGTCGCAGCGCCGGTACCGGGACGTGGTGCACGCCCTGCGCGTCGCGGGCGCCACGCCGTGACGGCCGGCGGCGCGTGAACATCACGACACGCCAGTGTCACCCCCTCGGGTGCGAAACGTGATCGACTCTGCGGGTTGACGACGATGGTCTTGCCCCACTCCCCGCCGGGGCTTACGTTCATCCCTCTACGTCCCGAATCTACGGGCGTAGAAGGTCTCTGGCGTCCCGTTGAAGGAGACAAGTCATGGCCAACGTCGTACGCGCCGCTCTGGTCCAGGCGACCTGGACCGGCGACACCGAATCCATGATCGCCAAGCACGAGGAGCACGCCCGTGAGGCGGCCCGGCAGGGCGCGAAGATCATAGGGTTCCAGGAGGTCTTCAACGCCCCGTACTTCTGCCAGGTGCAGGACGCCGAGCACTACCGGTGGGCCGAGTCCGTCCCCGACGGTCCGACGGTCCGCCGGATGCGGGACCTGGCCCGTGAGACCGGCATGGTGATCGTCGTCCCGGTCTTCGAGCGCGAGCAGTCCGGGTTCTACTTCAACACCGCCGCCGTGATCGATGCCGACGGCAGCTACCTCGGCAAGTACCGCAAGCACCACATCCCCCAGGTCAAGGGCTTCTGGGAGAAGTTCTACTTCAAGCCGGGCAACCTGGGCTGGCCCGTGTTCGACACGGCCGTGGGCAAGGTCGGCGTCTACATCTGCTACGACCGCCACTTCCCCGAGGGCTGGCGCCAACTCGGCCTGAACGGCGCCCAGATCGTCTACAACCCCTCCGCCACCCATCGCGGTCTCTCCTCCCACCTCTGGCAGCTGGAACAGCCGGCGGCCGCCGTCGCCAACGAGTACTTCGTCGCCGCCATCAACCGGGTCGGCCAGGAGGAGTACGGCGACAACGACTTCTACGGCACCAGCTATTTCGTCGACCCGCGCGGCACGTTCGTCGGCGGCACGGCCAGCGACAAGGAGGAGGAACTCGTCGTCCGGGACCTGGACTTCGACCTCATCGAGGAAGTGCGTCAGCAGTGGGCGTTCTACCGGGACCGCCGCCCGGACGCGTACGAAGGACTGGTGAACCCGTGACCCACCACGTGACCCCCCTGCTCGGCCGCCACCGGGCCGTCATGCCCGACTGGCTGTCCCTCTACTACCGGCAGCCGATCGAGCTCACCCACGGCGAGGGCCGGTACGTCTACGACGCCGACGGCAACCGCTACCTCGACTTCTTCGGCGGCATCCTCACCACCATGACCGCCCACGCGCTCCCCGAGGTCGCCAAGGCCGTCAGCGAGCAGGCCGGCCGCCTGATCCATTCCTCGACGCTCTACCTCAACCGCCCCATGGTCGAGCTGGCCGAGCGCGTCGCCACCCTCTCCGGCATCCCGCAGGCGCGGGTGTTCTTCACCACGTCCGGCACCGAGGCCAACGACACCGCCCTGCTCCTCGCCACGACGTACCGCCGCTCCAACCAGATCCTGGCGATGCGCAACAGCTATCACGGCCGGTCCTTCTCGGCCGTGTCCATCACGGGCAACAGCACCTGGTCCCCGACCAGCCTGTCACCGCTCCAGACGCTGTACGTCCACGGGGGCGTCCGCAGCCGGGGCCCGTACGCGCAGTTGTCCGACGCGCAGTTCATCGAGGCGTGCGTCGCCGACCTCGAAGACCTCCTCGGGCAGACGCGCGGTCAGGTCGCCGCGCTCATCGCCGAACCGGTGCAGGGCGTCGGCGGGTTCACCTCCCCGCCCGACGGGCTGTACGCCGCGTTCCGCGAAGTCCTCGACCGGCACGGCATCCTGTGGATCACCGACGAGGTGCAGACCGGATGGGGCCGTACGGGTGAACACTTCTGGGGGTGGCAGGCGCACGGCCAGAACGGGCCGCCGGACATCCTCACCTTCGCCAAGGGCATCGGCAACGGCATGTCCATCGGCGGCGTCGTCGCCCGCGCCGAGGTCATGAACTGCCTCGACGCCCACTCCATCTCCACCTTCGGCGGCAGCCCCATCACGATGGCGGCGGGCCTCGCCAACCTCAACTACCTGCTGGAACACCACCTCCAGGACAACGCCCGCCGCGTGGGCGGCCTGCTCCTGGAGCGGCTGCGCGCCGTCACCGCCGGCGTGCCGTGCGTACGGGAAGTGCGCGGCCGGGGCCTGATGGCGGCCGTCGAACTGGTCAAGCCCGGCACCGACGAGGCGGCGCCCGAGACGGCGGCGGCCGTCCTGGAGGCCGCGCGCGAGGGCGGCCTGCTGCTCGGCAAGGGCGGCGGCCACAACACGGCCGTCCTGCGCATCGCCCCACCGCTGACGCTGAGCGTCACGGAGGCGGAGGAGGGGGCGCGCATCCTGGAGAAGGCGCTGCGCAACGCGCAGTGAGCCGTCCCACCGCCGAACCGACGCGCCGCTGAACCGGTGAACTGACGAGCCGCCCCAGGGAGCCGCCTCCCGGGGACGGCTGCGCCCGGGGTGCCGCTGCCGTGCGATCCACCGCGAGGCGCAGGAGCCCGCCCGAGATCCACGCCGTGTGGGTCGTCCGCAGGGGGCTGGAGGACACCGCGCCCGAGGGTGAACGCTTCGTCCAGTACGACGACGGCCACGCCGCCGAGCGGGTGGTACGCCGTGTCTTCCTGGGCGAGGAGATGAACCCGGACGCGGGCGACACACGCGCAAGTCGTGAGGAACAGCCGCGGTATTGCCACGGTGGGTGACATGCTTCTACGGTCTCCTGCACACGCGGTTCTACGGGTGTAGACCGAGAACGGTGCAAGTTCGACAGGCGGCGGGTCCCCCGGCTGCGCGGGCGTCCGGTCCTGCTGCCCGGGAAGGGGCAGGAATCGTGAACCGTACCGTTGTCCGCGGAGGGCTCGTCATCACGGCCTCCGAGGAAACCCACGCCGACGTCCTGATCGAGGACGGGCGCATCGCCGCCCTCGCCTCGCACGGCAGCAGCGCGGCCGGCGCCTGGACGGCCGACCGCACCATCGACGCCACCGGGAAGTACGTCATCCCGGGCGGCGTCGACGCGCACACCCACATGGAGCTGCCCTTCGGCGGCACCTTCGCCTCCGACACCTTCGAGACGGGCACCCGGGCCGCGGCCTGGGGCGGCACGACGACGATCATCGACTTCGCGGTGCAGAGCGTCGGGCACTCCGTCCGGGAAGGGCTCGACGCCTGGTACGCGAAGGCCGACGGGAAGTGCGCCGTCGACTACGGCTTCCACATGATCCTCTCCGACGTGAACGAGCACTCGCTCAAGGAGATGGATCTGCTCGTGGGGGAGGGGATCACCTCCTTCAAGCTGTTCATGGCGTACCCGGGCGTCTTCTACAGCGACGACGGGCAGATCCTGCGCGCGATGCAGCGCTCCGCGCGCAACGGCGGGCTGATCATGATGCACGCCGAGAACGGCATCGCGATCGACGTCCTCGTCGAGCAGGCGCTGGCCGAGGGCCGCACCGACCCCCGCTACCACGGCGAGGTCCGCAAGGTCCTCCTGGAGGCCGAGGCCACCCACCGCGCGATCCAGCTCGCGCGCGTGGCGGACGCCCCGCTGTACGTCGTGCACGTATCCGCCGAGGAGGCCGTCGCCGAGATCGCGGCGGCCCGCGACAAGGGGCTGAACGTCTTCGGCGAGACCTGCCCCCAGTACCTCTTCCTGTCCACCGACAACCTCGCCGAGCCGGACTTCGAGGGCGCCAAGTACGTGTGCAGCACGCCGCTGCGCCCGCGCGAGCACCAGGCCGCCCTCTGGCGCGGTCTGCGTACCAACGACCTCCAGGTCGTCTCGACGGACCACTGCCCCTTCTGCTTCTCCGGCCAGAAGGACCTGGGCCGGGGCGACTTCTCGAAGATCCCCAACGGGCTGCCGGGCGTGGAGAACCGGATGGACCTCCTCCACCAGGCCGTCGTCGACGGGCACATCTCGCGCCGCCGCTGGATCGAGATCGCCTGCGCGTCCCCGGCCCGCATGTTCGGCCTCTACCCGAAGAAGGGGACGATCGCGCCGGGCGCCGACGCCGACGTCGTCATCTACGACCCGCACGCCGAGCAGACCCTCTCGGCCGCCACGCACCACATGAACGTCGACTACTCGGCCTACGAGGGCAAGCGGGTCACCGGGCAGGTGGAGACAGTGCTCTCGCGCGGCGAACTCGTCATCCACGAGCGGCAGTTCACCGGCCGGGCGGGACACGGCAGCTACACGCCCCGATCCACGTGTCAGAACCTGAACTGACCCCGAACGAACCGGGAGGTCCACGTCATGGACTTCGGACTCGTCCTGCAGACCGACCCGCCCGCATCGGCGGTCGTCGGGCTGATGCGGCGCGCGGAGCGCAACGGCTTCCGCTACGGCTGGACCTTCGACTCCGCCGTGCTGTGGCAGGAACCCTTCGTCATCTACAGCCGCATCCTCGAACACACCGAGCACCTCGTCGTCGGACCGATGGTGACCAACCCCGGCACCCGCACCTGGGAGGTCACCGCCTCGACCTTCGCGACGCTCAACGAGATGTACGGCAACAGAACCGTCTGCGGCATCGGCCGGGGGGATTCCGCGATGCGCGTGGCCGGGCGCAAGCCCAACACCCTGGCCCGGCTCGGTGAGGCGATCGGCGTCATCCGCGACCTGGCCGAGGGGCGCGAGGCGGACGTCGGCGGGCAGCGGCTGCGGCTGCCGTGGGTACGGGGCGGCCGGCTGCCGGTATGGATGGCGGCGTACGGGCCCAAGGCGCTGGAAATGGCCGGGCAGAAGGCGGACGGCTTCATCCTCCAGCTCGCGGACCCGTTCCTGACGGAGTGGATGATCAAGGCGGTGCGCACCGCCGCCTCGGACGCCGGGCGGGACCCGGACTCCCTCACGATCTGCGTCGCGGCCCCGGCGTACGTCGGCGACAACCTGACCCACGCGCGGGACCAGTGCCGGTGGTTCGGCGGCATGGTCGGCAACCACGTCGCCGACCTGGTCACCCGGTACGGCGAGCACTCGGGCCTGGTGCCGGAGGCCCTGACGGAGTACATCAAGCAGCGCCAGGGCTACGACTACAGCCACCACGGGCGGGCCGGAAACCCGGACACCGCCTTCGTGCCCGACGAGATCGTCGACCGCTTCTGCCTGCTGGGGCCGGTCGAGGCGCACATCGAGAAGCTCAAGGCGCTGCGCGCGCTCGGCGTCGACCAGTTCGCCGTCTACGCCATGCACGACGCGCGTGAGGAGGCGATCGACGCCTACGGCGCCGAGGTCATCCCCGCACTCGTGTCCTGAGCCACGAGCGAAGCGGCCACCGGAGCACGGTGGCCGGGACGGGCGGGTGGCCTCGTCCCGCTGCTGAGGCCACCCGAGCCGCCGGGTGCCCGCCGCTGCCTACGCGGGGCCGGCGGGGCGCCCCGGCCGGTCCGGCAGCGAGGCGGTCACCACCCATACGCCGGCGCGCAGCAGCACTCCCCGGTGCGTCTCGTAGGGCCGCAGCGCCTCGCACATCGCGGTCCGGGTCCCGTCCGCGGCCGTGAGGTCCGGCATGCGGGAGAGGAAGAAGTCCACGGCGTCGGCCGCGTCCTCGCCCCAGCGGGTGTCCCGCGTCACCGGAGTCGCACTGATCGCGTGGAAGCCGGCGCCGGTCAGGACCTCCTGGACACGACGCGGCTCGGACAGCGAGGCCATCGCCTCGGCCAGGCCGCCGCCGGCCGGCTTGTCCCGGCCCAGCAGCGCGGCCAATCGGCCGAGCACCCTGCCCTCCTGGGAGTCGGCGGAAGCGGGCCGCGGGCAGACGAAGGCGAGCCGGCCGCCAGGGCGCAGGGCGCCGGCGATGTTGCGGAACGCCGCCGTGTGGTCGGCGAAGAACATCACACCGCCCCGGCTGATCACCACGTCGTACGCGGCGGCCCGGAAGGGGTGCACCTGAGCGTCGCCCCGCTCGTAGCGGATCCGCGCATCGCGGTCCGAGAGGGCGCGGGCACGTTCGAGCAGGGGCTCCGAGATGTCCACGCCGACGACGCTCCCCCGAGGAGCCCGGCGCGCGGCCTCCCGCGTCGTGCTGCCGCTGCCGCAGCCGACGTCCAGGACGCGGTCCCCATAACGGAGCGCCGCGGCGCCGAACAGGGCGTCGTTGAAGCCGTCCAGCATGGCGTCGTACCGGTCCTGATGCTCGGCCCAGTGGCGGCCGACCGGCCCGTTCCACGCGTCGGCTGCCGGGAGTGGGGTGCTCATACGGGCTCCTTGTCCGTGGCGAGGGCGGCCTCGACGCGTTCCGTCGCGGTGATCGCGCCGTACGCGACCAGGTGCACCAGGCAGTGGTCGGTGTGGTGCGGGCCGCGCCAGGCCGCCACGTCCTCGTCCGTGAGGCGGTACGGCGCGAGAGCGGCCAGCAGCGCGAGGCGCGCGCCCGGCCGCTCGTCCCGGGCGGGCAGCCAGTCGCCGGTCAGCGCGGGATGCCCGCCGCCGGATGCCGCCACCGCGTCCCGTACGTACGCCCGGTCCTCCTCCGAGAGCAGCCCCGCGCCCTGGCGGGCCGCCGCCCGCAGCGCGGCATAGGCGGTGCCCGCCGGGGCACCGGCCGCCCAGGCGGGCTCCGGGCCCGAGGTCTCCAGCAGGCCCAGGCTCGCGCCGGGCGCCAGCTCGCGGCGCACCGTGCGGGACAGGGAACGGCCGGCGAGGGAGCGGACGAGACGGTAACGCTGGACGTTGCCCGGGAGCATGGTCTCGGTCAGCAGGGACGACACGACGCGGTTGATGAAGTGGAACGCGAGCGCCGTGCCGATGAACTCGGGCGCGTGCGCGGCGGGGAAGGGCGGCTCGCCCGCCTCTCCCGTCCGCGTCCCCTTCGCCCACGCGAGGAGCGCCGCGTGCCCGGGATCGGCGGGGACCTCGCCGCGCGCGATCACCTCGGCGAGGCGGTGGTCGCCGGTGGCGTGCAGCAGCACGGTGTGCGCGTCGACGCAGAACGGGCAGCGGTTCGCGAGCGACACCCCGGCCGCGACGACCTGCTTGTCGGTACGCGAGGTCCGCCCGGCCAGCAGCGACTCGCGCACCAGCGCCCAGGCGCCGGTCAGCAGGGGAGGTGAGGCGGACAGGACGACGAAGGCGGAGGCGCCCTCGATGCCGAAGTCGGTGGCCAGTTGGGCGTACACGTCGGCGGTGACGCCGGTCGCGGCCCCGGGCGGCAGGGGATCGGTGTAACGGAAGGGTCCAGTCATGGGGACGATGCTCGCCCGGCGTCCGCACCCCCGTCGTCGTACGGCCGGAGGCATCGCCGGCTGCTCCGCCGGCACCGGCGGAGCGCCGCGGCTACTGCCCCGGGAGTAGCGCGCAAGCAGCCCCGGCGGAGGAGGCGCGCGGGGCGACGCGGCGTCTAGGGTGCGGGGCATGCGCGGGGAGCGGGGGGACCAGCCGGATCAGCGGAACGGGCGTGCCGCCTGGCGAAACGGCCTGATCGACACGGGACTTGTGGCCGTCATCGGCGGCGCGGTCCTCCTCGCCGCCTACGCCGCTTCCGGACCCGGCCCCGGGGTCGGCGGCGTCGCCCTGATCGCGGTGGGCTCACTGGCGCTCATCGCCCACCGCAGGGCCCCGGTGCCGGTCCTGGTCGTCACCGCCGCCTGCATGCTCGGATACGCCGTCCACACCGAGCCGGTGACGTCGGCGGCCTTCCCGGTGGTCGCCGGGGTGCACGCGGTGACCCGGGCGGGGCACCGGGCGGCGGCGATCGCGGTGAGCGTCGTCTTCCTCGGGGGCTTCTTCCTCGCGAGCCCGCCCGGGGGCGAGGGCATCGAGCGGACGCTGCTGCTGCACGGCTGGTTCCTGTCCGCCGGCGTGACCGGACTCATCGACAAGAACTGGCAGGCGTACCTCCACCAGACCGAACAGCGCGCGGCCGAGGCCGAACGCACCCGGGAGGAGGCGGCGTTGCGCCGGGCGGGGGAGGAGCGGCTGCGGATCGCGCGCGAGCTGCACGACTCCCTCACCCACTCCATCTCCATCGTCAAGCTCCAGGCGGGCGTCGCCGTGCACCTGGCGCGCAAGCGCGGCGAGGAAGTGCCGGAGGCGCTGCTCGCCATCCAGGAGGCGAGCGGCGAGGCGATGCGCGAGCTGCGGGCGACGCTGGAGGTGCTGCGCACCGACGTCGTACCACCGGGCACCGGCCTCGCGCGGCTCGGCGAACTGGTCGAGCGGGCCCGTACGGCCGGCCTCGCCGCGTCGGTGACCGTCACCGGACCGCAGCGCCCGCTGCCGGGGGACGTGGACCGGGCGGCGTACCGCATCGTCCAGGAGGCGCTCACCAACGTCGCCCGGCACGCGGGCCGCGCGAAGACGGCCGTACGGCTCGCCTACGGCGCCGACCACGTGTCCATCCGCGTCGAGGACGAGGGCCCGGCCGCGCAGGACGGCCCGCCCGTCGTCCCCGGCACCGGCCTGACCGGCATGCGCGAGCGCGTCACCGCCCTCGGCGGCACTTTGCACGCGGCGCCGCGACCCGGTGGCGGGTTCTGCGTGCACGCCGAACTGCCTCTGGAGGAAGGGTGAATGACCTGATCCACGTACCCGCCGGACTCCCCCGCGAGGTACGGTGAACGACGTGATCCGGGTGCTGATCGTCGACGACCAGGCGCTCATGCGGGCCGGTTTCCGCGCCCTGCTGGCGGCCGAGGACGACCTCGACGTCGTCGCCGAGGCCGCCGACGGCCGCCAAGGGCTCGAACTCGCCCGCCTGCACGTCCCCGACGTGGCGCTCGTCGACGTACAGATGCCGGTGATGACCGGCATCGAGACGACCCGCCGCATCGCCGCCGACCCGGCGCTCGCCGGGGTGCACGTCGTCATCCTCACCAACTACGGTCTGGACGAGTACGTCTTCGACGCGCTGCGCGCCGGGGCGGCCGGGTTCCTGCTGAAGGACACCGAACCGGCCGAGCTGCTCCAGGCCGTGCGCATCGCGGCCCGCGGCGACGCGCTGCTCTCGCCGTCCGTGACCCGCCGCCTCATCACCGAGTTCGCCGCCCGCCCGCCGGACCGCCGCACGGCGCCCGGCTTCGAGACGCTCACCCGGCGCGAGTGCGAGGTCGCGGCGCTGGTCGCACACGGGCTGACGAACGAGGAGATCGCCGCCCACATGGTGATCAGCCCCTTCACCGCCAAGACCCACGTCAGCCGGGCGATGACCAAGCTGGGCGCCCGCGACCGCGCCCAGCTCGTCGTCTTCGCCTACGAGTCGGGGCTGGTGTCACCGAAGGGGGACCGGAGCTGAAACGACGGAGGCGCACACCGTGTTCACCACCCGCCCCACCCTTCGCGGCACCTTCGGCATGGTGTCCTCCACCCACTGGCTGGCCTCCCAGTGCGCCATGGCCGTCCTGGAGGACGGCGGCAACGCCTACGACGCCGCGGTCGCCGCCGGCTTCGTCCTGCACGTCGTCGAGCCGCACCTGAACGGACCCGCCGGCGAGGTGCCCGTCCTCCTCGCACCGGCCGGCGGACCGGTACGGGTCCTCTGCGGCCAGGGGCCCGCGCCCGCCGGGGCGAGCGCCGCGCACTACCGGTCGCTGGGACTCGGCCTGGTGCCGGGGACCGGGCCGCTGGCCGCCGCCGTGCCCGGGGCCTTCGACGCCTGGATGCTGCTGCTCCGCGACTACGGCACCAAGTCGCCGCGCGAGGTGCTGCGGTACGCCGTCGGATACGCCGAGGACGGGCACCCGGCCGTCGGGCGGGTCGGCGAGACCGTGGAGACGGTGCGCGCTCTGTTCGAAGAGGAGTGGGCCTCGTCCGCCGAGGTGTACCTGCCGGGCGGCAGGGCGCCCGGCGAGGGCGAGCTGCTGCGCAACCCCGCTCTGGCCGCGACCTGGCGCCGGGTGATCACCGAGGCGGAGGCGGCGGGCGGCGGTGACCGGGAGCGCCAGATCGACGCGGCGCGCGCGGTGTGGCGCGAGGGGTTCATCGCCGAGGCGCTCGTACGGCAGGCCGCGCGCCCCACCACGGACACCACCGGCGCCCGGCACACGGGGACGCTGACCGCCGCCGACCTGGCCGGCTGGTCCGCGACGTACGAGGCGCCCGTGACGTACGACTGGAACGGCTGGACGCTGTGCAAGGCGGGCGGCTGGAGCCAGGGCCCGGCCTTCCTCCAGCAGCTCGCCCTGCTGCCGCCCCGGCTGCCCGCGTACGGCTCCGCCGACTGGATCCACCTGCTCGTCGAGGGCTGCAAGCTGGCGATGGCGGACCGGGAGGCCTGGTACGGCGACGCGGCCGACGTGCCGCTCGACGCGCTGCTTTCGGCGTCGTACAACGCCGGGCGCCGCACGCTCGTCGGGAACAGGGCCTCGATGGAGCTAAGGCCCGGGAGCCCCGGCGGGCGCACGCCGTCGCTGAGCGCGCACGCGCTGGCCGTCGCCGCCGGGGAGCCAGGAGCCGAGGCCGCGCGCCCGGCCGCCGGCGCCGGCGAGCCGACCGTCGCCGGGAACGGCGCCACCCGAGGCGACACCTGCCACCTGGACGTCGTCGACCGCTGGGGCAACATGGTCGCGGCCACGCCCAGCGGCGGCTGGCTCCAGTCCAACCCGGTGGTCCCCGAGCTGGGCTTCCCGCTCGGCACCCGGCTCCAGATGACCTGGCTGGACGAGGGGCTGGCGAACACGCTCACGCCCGGGCGGCGGCCGCGCACCACTCTGTCGCCGTCGCTGGCCCTGCGGGACGGGCAGGCCGTCCTCGCGTTCGGCACACCCGGCGGCGACCAGCAGGACCAGTGGCAGCTGCACTTCTTCCTCGCGGTCGCCCTCGGCGGCCGGACGGCGACCGGCGGGTACGACCTCCAGGGGGCCGTCGACGCGCCCAACTGGCACACCGATTCCTTCCCCGGCTCCTTCCACCCCCGCGCCATGCGCCCGGGCAGCGTCACCGTCGAATCCCGCACGGACCCGGCCGTCGTCGCGGAGCTGCGGCGCCGGGGGCACCACGTGAGCGTCGGCGGCCCCTGGTCGGAAGGACGGCTGTGCGCGGTCGCGCGGGACCCGCGCACCGGTGTGCTGTCCGCCGCGGCGAACCCCAGGGGGATGCAGGGTTACGCGGTCGGGCGGTGACGGCACCGGGGGTTGCCGGCGTTGTCAGCGGGGCGTGCTTTGCTGGATACATGATCGATGACAAGTTGTCCGACGTCGAAGAGGCGGTGCGCAAGGCGGCCGCCGCCGAGATCGTGCCGCGGTACCGGCAGCTCGCCGCGCACGAGATCGTCGAGAAGACCGGGCCGCACGACCTGGTCACCATCGCCGACCGGCAGGCCGAGGAGCACCTCACCGCGTCCCTGACGCGGCTGCTGCCGGGGTCCGTGGTCGTGGGCGAGGAGGCGGTCCACGAGGACCCCTCGGTGTACGAGGCGCTGCGCGGCGACGCGCCGGTGTGGATCGTGGACCCGGTGGACGGCACCCGGCAGTTCGTGCGCGGCGAGGCGGGTTTCTGCACGCTGGTCGCCCTCGCGCACCGCGGGGAGGTGCTCGCCTCGTGGACGTACGCGCCCGTCCTCGACGAGATGGCCGTCGCGGTGCGGGGCGGCGGGGCCCGGCTGAACGGGAAGGAGCTGCGGGCGGGTGTGCCGGGTTCGTGCGCGACGCTGCGGGTCGCCACGTCCCACCCGGACTTCAGCACGCCGGACCAGAAGGCGGCGCTGCTCGGGCTGAACGTCCCGGGCGTCGAAGCGCGGCCCTGCGGCTCGGCCGGTCTGGAGTATCTCGCGGTGGCCCGGGGCGATCTGGACGGTGTGGCGTTCAGCTGGGAGCTGGCGTGGGACCACGCCGCCGGGCTGCTGCTCGTCGAGGAGGCGGGCGGTGCGCACGCGACCGTGGCGGGCCAGCCGTTCCGGCTGACGGGCGGCAACGCGCTGCCGTTCACAGCCGCCCGGGACACGGCCACGGTCGCGCGGCTGACCGCCCTGCTGGGCGGCGCGGCGGCGTAACGGCCCGGCGGGGTGGGCGGGTACTTCCGGCCACCCGCCACTCCCGCCGTCCGCGCCCCCGGGCCCGGGAATATCCTGAGACCCTTGGCCATCGGCTGACGAAGGAGTCCGAAGGTGCCGTCGATGCTCGATGCCGTCGTCGTGGGGGCGGGACCCAACGGACTGACCGCCGCTGTCGAACTCGCCCGCCGGGGGTTCTCGGTGGAGGTGTTCGAGGCCCTGGACACCGTGGGGGGCGGCGCCAGGACCGAGGAGCTCACGCTGCCCGGCTTCCGCCACGACCCCTGCTCCGCCGTGCACCCGCTCGGCGCCGGTTCCCCGGCCTTCAAGGCCATGCCGCTGGACCGGTACGGGCTCGAATGGCTGCACCCCGAGCTGCCCATGGCCCACCCCTGGGACGACGGGAGCGCCGCCGTGCTGTCCCGGTCGGTCGCCGAGACGGCGGCCTCGTTCGGGGCTCGGGACGCCGGGGCGTACCGGCGGCTCGTCGCGCCGTACGTCGCCAAGTGGGACACCCTGGCGCGGGACTTCATGTCGCTGCCCTACAGCGCGCTGCCGCGCGACCCGCTCACCCTGGCCCGCTTCGGGATCGACGGGCTGCCGCCCAGCACCTGGCTGATGCGCCGGTTCAAGGACGACAAGGCGCGGGCGCTGTTCGCCGGGCTCGTCGCGCACGTGATAGCGCCCCTCGGCGGGATCGCGACGGGCGCCGTCGGCCTGGTCTTCGCCCTCGCCGCGCACGCCGGCGGCTGGCCGATGCCCCGGGGCGGCTCTCAGTCGATCTCGGACGCCCTCGCGGCCTACCTGCGCGACCTCGGCGGCGTCGTGCACACCGGCTACGAGGTCAAGCGACTGGACGATCTGCCGCCCGCGCGCGCGTACGTCTTCGACACCTCGCCCACCGCGCTGGCGCGCATCGCCGGCCTGGGGCGGGCGTACGAGAGGTACCGCTACGGCGCGAGCGTCTTCAAGATCGATTACGCGCTCGACGGCCCGGTGCCCTGGACGGCGCGGGAGGCCCGGCGAGCGGGCACCGTCCAGGTCGGCCCGAGCAGCGGCGAGATCGCCACCGCGCTGAACCAGGCGTCGGGCGGCACGGCCCCGGGGACCCCGTTCCTCATCACGGCTCAGCCCAGCCTGGTCGACCCGTCGCGGGCCCCCGAGGGCAAGCACGTCTTCTGGGCGTACGGACACGTCCCGCACGCCTGGGACGGCGACCTCACCGACGCGGTCGAGCGGCAGATCGAGCGCTTCGCACCCGGCTTCCGCGACCGGGTGCTCGCCCGGGCGACCGCCGGACCCCCGCGACTCGCCGCCCGCAACGCCAACTACATCGGCGGGGACATCGCGTGCGGCGCCGCGACGGGACTGCAGCTCGTCCTGCGGCCGAAGGTGTCCCTCTTCCCGTACGCGACACCGCACCCGGCGGTCTTCATCTGCTCGTCCGCCACTCCGCCGGGCCCCGGCGTGCACGGCATGTCCGGGCACAACGCGGCGAAGGCGGTCTGGCGGCGGCTGCGCGCGAGCTGAACACCCCCGGACCGGAGAGGATGGGCCCATGACGACCATCACCCTCGTACGCGGTGACATCACCGAGCAGCACGTCGACGCCCTCGTGAACGCGGCCAACTCCTCGCTGCTGGGCGGCGGCGGAGTCGACGGCGCCATCCACCGCAAGGGCGGCCCCGCGATCCTGGCCGACTGCCGTGCCCTGCGCGCCTCCCACTACGGCAAGGGGCTGCCGACCGGCAGGGCCGTCGCGACGACCGCGGGGCGGCTGCACGCGCGTTGGGTGATCCACACGGTCGGACCGGTGTGGCAGCCGGACGAGGACCGGTCCGCCCTGCTCGCCTCCTGCTACCGCGCATCGCTGCGGATCGCCGCCGAGCTGGGCGCCGCGAGCGTGGCGTTCCCCGCCATCTCGACCGGTGTCTACCGATGGCCGATGGACGACGGCGCGCGCATCGCCGTCCGCACGGTCCGGGAAGCGGCCGGCGGGCCGGTGGCGGAGGTGCGGTTCGTGCTGTTCGACGACGCCGCGTACCAGGCGTTCGAGACGGCCCTGGCAGCCGCACCTTGATGTCGGATTCTCGCCAGCCCCGGGGGTCGGCGTACCCGATGCTTGAACCATGCACACCGACACTGAGCGCTGCGTACGCGCGGTCCGGTCGAAGGACTCGCGCTTCGACGGCTGGTTCTTCACCGCGGTCCTGACCACCCGGATCTACTGCCGCCCCAGCTGCCCGGTCGTGCCGCCCAAGGTCGAGAACATGACCTTCTACCCGAGCGCGGCCGCCTGCCAGCAGGCCGGGTTCCGGGCCTGCAAGCGCTGCCGGCCCGACACCAGCCCCGGCTCCCCGGAGTGGAACGCCCGCGCCGACGTCGTCGCCCGCGCCATGCGCCTGATCGGCGACGGTGTCGTCGACCGCGAGGGCGTGCCGGGCCTCGCCGCGCGCCTCGGTTACAGCACCCGGCAGATCGAACGCCAGCTCCTGGCCGAACTGGGCGCGGGCCCGCTCGCCCTCGCCCGTGCCCAGCGCGCCCAGACCGCCCGCCTGCTGATCGAGACGACCCCGTTGCCCATGGCGGACGTGGCGTTCGCCGCCGGCTTCTCGTCGGTACGGACCTTCAACGACACGGTGCGCGAGGTCTTCGCCCTCGCGCCCAGCGAACTGCGCGGCCGGGGCGGGAAACAGCAGCGGACTTCCGGCGCGATCTCCCTGCGTCTGCCGTTCCGCGCCCCGCTCAACCCCACCAACCTCTTCGGCCACCTCGCCGCGACCGCCGTCCCCGGCGTCGAGGAATGGCGCGACGGCGCGTACCGGCGCACCCTGTCCCTCCCGTACGGCCACGGCATCGCCACCCTCACCCCGCGCCCCGACCACATCGGCTGCCTGCTGTCCCTCACCGACCTGCGCGACCTGACGATCGCCATCAGCCGCTGCCGCCGGCTGCTCGACCTCGACGCCGACCCGGTGGCCGTCGACGACCAGCTGCGCACCGATCCGCTGCTCGCCCCGCTCGTCGACAAGGCCCCCGGCCGCCGGGTGCCGCGTACCACCGACGCGGCGGAGTTCGCGGTACGCGCGGTGCTCGGCCAGCAGGTCTCCACGGCGGCGGCCCGCACCCACGCGGCCCGCCTGGTCACCGCGCACGGCACACCGGTCGACGATCCGGCGGGCGGACTCACCCACCTCTTCCCCGGCCCCGCCCGGCTGGCCGCCCTCGACCCCGAGTCGCTCGCCCTGCCGCGCACCCGCCGCACGACCCTGACGACACTGGTCTCCTCGCTCGCCGACGGCAGCCTCGCACTCGGCTTCGACAGCGACTGGGAACGGGCCCGCGCCCAGCTCATGACGCTGCCCGGGTTCGGCCCCTGGACGGTCGAGGTGATCGCGATGCGGGCGCTCGGCGACCCGGACGCGTTCCTGCCCACCGACCTCGGCATCCGGCGGGCGGCGGCGGAGCTGGGACTGCCCTCGACCCCGGCGGCGTTCACGGCGCGGGCGGCGGCCTGGCGGCCGTGGCGGGCGTACGCCGTGCAGTACCTGTGGGCCACCGACGACCACCCCATCAACAACCTCCCGGTATGAGGAACGCGCACATGATCACGAACCCGGCCCCGAGCACCAGGCAGCACAGCGTCGTCGACAGCCCGTACGGTCCGCTGACCCTGGTCGCGACCGACGGCAAGCTGTCCGGCCTCTACATGACGGATCAGCGCCACCGCCCGCCGCAGGAGTCCTTCGGCGAGCGGACGCCCGGCATCCTGCGGGAGGCGGTCCGGCAGCTCGACGCGTACTTCGCGGGCGAGCTGAAGGAGTTCGACCTGGAGCTGCACCTGGACGGCACGCCGTTCCAGCGCAGTGTGTGGGCGCGGCTCCGGACGATCCCGTACGGCGAGACCTGGACGTACGGCGAACTGGCCGAGCACCTCGGCAGCCCGGCGGCGTCCCGAGCGGTCGGCCTGGCCAACGGCAGGAACCCGGTCGGCATCATCGTCCCCTGCCACCGGGTCATCGGCGCGGCGGGCAGCCTGACGGGCTACGGCGGCGGTCTGGAACGCAAGCGGAGGCTGCTGGCGTTCGAGGCGGGCGGGGCGGCCGGTACCGGCGGGGCGGCCGGCGCGGGCCGGCTGTTCTAGACGCGGTCGGCGGGCCCCCGCCCCGCCCGCCGCAGACCCACCCGGCAGCGCCGGGAAGGGGGGCGGCCGGGGCGGAGCGGCCCGCCGCGAACGCCTAGCCGGTCACGGCCCGGAACGGCGTCGGGGGCTGCCCCGTCCACCGGTGCAGCAGCGCCCGCGCGGTCTGCTTCGTGACCCCGTCCTCCACCACCGTCCCCGACTCCACCAGGTAGTACCGGCCGTCGCCGAGCGAGACCAGACCGTACTGACCGCCCGACTGCCACCCGTACGTGCCGGACGCCTCGTGGTGCAGGCCCTTGCGCAGCAGCGGCAGCAGTTCGCCCCGCTCCGGCCGGGGCTGCCCCGTGACGGGCCCGGTCTCCGGGCGCTTCGCACCGTCGACGACGAAGAGCGAGTAGTTCGGGAACTGCGGCTTCGCGCCCTTGTAGACCGCCATCAGCCAGTTGCCGGAGTGCGCGTCGTACTCCAGGTTCTGCACGCCGTAGCGGGTGTTGCCGGTCCGTACGAAGTACTTCCCGTCGACGTCCGAGGGGCCGCTGGTGTGCGGCGCGCTCTGCGGCAGCGGGCGTTCGAACCTGCGCCACTTCCGCACGTCGTACTGGAGCAGGACCTGATGGTCGTTGTCCTGCCGGCCGACGTTGGAGTAGATGCCGTACGCGACCGTCAGCACCTGCTTGCCGCGCTTGGTGCGGCCGCTGCGGTCGAACTCGGGCCCGAAGGCCACCCCGTCGATGCCGCTGCATCCGTACCGGTGGTCGGGGGTGTTGGCGGTGTCGCCGTCGAACTTCCCGTCGCCGTTCATGTCGGCCGTGTAGTCGTCCACGACCTCCTTGAGGTGCACGGTCGACACGACGTCGCTGGTCCGCGCGTCCATGCCCATGCGGTCGATCCGGTCCACATCGAGGATCGCGATGTAGAACGCCTTCGCCGCCTTGTACTCCAGCGAGCCGTAGACCCGCCCGTCCTTGACGTTGTAGTCCAGATCGCCGAGGTGCCCGGTGAATCCGGACACGGAACCCACCGGATCGCCGCGCAAATCGGTCTTGACGAGGAGGTTGGTGAACGAGAAGTACATGAAGCCCTTGTGGCGGTCCACGGCCACGCCCTGCACGTGCCCGGCCTTCCACGCGCCGCCCCTTATCTCGGTCGGCAGGCGTCCGGTCCTCGGTTCCTCCGCTCCGGCCGCGACGGTGCCCTGGGCCACAAGGGCCCCCACAGCCAGGACAGTCAGGACTCCACGGGCGAACGTACGCATGGGCTCTCCAGGTCTCGTCGGGGAAACGGAACGGTGCGGCAGGCGGAACGGAGGAGAAGGGGGACGCCGGACACGTTGGGCCGCGCTGTGGTCCGCCCGGTGCACTCCGGTGCAACACCGGGTGAAGGCGCCGGGTCAACAGACCGTAGGGGCCGGGGCGGTTGACGGACAGGCGGGATTCAGCCGAGCACCAGTCGCGCCGTACGGTGGGCCAGTTCGGTGATCCGTACGCCGTCGAACCCGAACACCGCGCTACGCACCGTGTCCTCCAGCGGTTCGGTCCACTGCCGCCCGATCCCGGCCGCCCCGCACAGCACGCCGGCCACCGAGCCCGCCGTCGCGCCGTTGGAGTCGGTGTCCAGGCCGCCGCGCACGGTCAGCGCGACGGTCCGGGTGAAGTCGCCCTCGCCGTACAGCAGTCCGGCCGTGATGACGGCGGCGTTCGGGATGACGTGGATCCAGCCGAGCCGGCCCGTCTCCTCGTCCATCGCGCTGAGCGTGTCCTCCCAGGCCGCCCCGGCCGCGTGCAGGGCGAGCGTGTGGCGGACCGTACGGGCGAGCCGGCTGCTCGCGGGTACGCGCTCCAGCGCCGCCTCCACAGCCGCCCGCGGCCCGGACGCGGTGAACGCGGCGGCGATGAGGGCGGCCGCCCACATCGCGCCGTACACACCGTTGCCGGTGTGCGAGAGCACCGCGTCGCGGCGGGCCAGTGCGGCCGCCCGCCGCGGGTCGCCGGGGTTCGTCCAGCCGAAGATGTCGGCGCGGATGAGGGCGCCGATCCACTCCTGGTACGGGTTCTCGAAGGTGGCGGTCAGTGGTGGCCGCAGGCCGTTCGCGAGATTGCGGTACGTCGCCCGCTCGGCGGTGAAGGTCTGCAGGTACGGCAGGCGCAGCAGCCACAGTTCGCCGACCTCCTCGGTGGTGAAGGCGAAGCCGTGGGTCTCCAGCAGGTGCAGACCGAGGATCGCGTAGTCGACGTCGTCGTCCCGGCAGCTGCCGCTGATCCGGCCGCGCACGCAGTGACGCCATTCGGGACGCAGTTCGAAGTCGTCCGTCGCCGGCGGGGGCTCGGGCAGGTAGTCGATGAGGGGCAGGGCGCCGGTCAGCCGCAGGTAGCGGTCGATGCGGGCCCGCGTCCAGTAGTCGCCGCGCTCCACGGGCTTGCCGAGCATGTTGCCGGCGATTCGGCCCAGCCAGCCGCCGAGGATCCGGTCGGCCGTGTGCGTGCTGTGTGGCGTCATGCGTCGGGTCTACCCACTTCCCGTGGTCGAGTATGGGAGATTTAGGCGGTTTTCACTGATATGCGAGACGAAGGGCTGCGGAACTGTTCGATCAGGTCGGTGCGCATGACGACCCACTATGGGCGTCAAAAGATGACAAACCGGGTTGGCACGCCGTTCGGGGCGCCCTGCCACGCCGGACGCCCATGGGCAGGGGCCCCTTCCTGCGGATATGGTCGGGGCGGCGCGACTGCCTGTTCGAAAGCAAGGGATAGCAAGGTGACGGACGGAGCAGTAACTGAGACCGCCCGCGTGCTCGTCGCGGCGGACAAGTTCAAGGGCTCGCTCACGGCCGTGCAGGTCGCGGAGCGGGTGACGGCCGGGCTGCGGCGGGTCGTCCCCGACGTGAGCGTCGAGGCACTGCCCGTCGCCGACGGCGGCGACGGCACGGTGGCAGCGGCGGTGGCGGCCGGGTTCGAGCGCCGGGAGGTACGGGTCACCGGACCGCTCGGCGAGCAGCTCACGGCGGCGTTCGCACTGCGCGAGGGCACCGCCGTGGTCGAGATGGCGGAGGCCTCGGGCCTCCAGCACCTCCCCGAGGGCGTGTTCGCGCCGCTCACCGCGACGACGTACGGCTCCGGCGAACTGCTGCGTGCCGCACTCGACGCGGGTGCCCGCACGATCGTCTTCGGCGTGGGCGGCAGCGCCACCACCGACGGCGGCGCGGGCATGCTGGCCGCGCTCGGCGCGCGGTTCCTGGACGCGGCGGGCGAACCGGTCGGCCCCGGCGGCGGTGCGCTGAGCGACCTGGCCACGGCCGACCTGTCGGGCCTGGACCCGCGGATCGCCGACGTGGACCTGGTCCTGGCCAGCGACGTCGACAACCCGCTGACCGGCCCCAAGGGCGCGGCGGCGGTGTACGGGCCGCAGAAGGGCGCGAGCGAGGAGGACGTGGCCACGCTCGACGCGGCGCTGGCCCACTACGCGTCGCTACTCGGCCCGGAGCAGGCGCACTCGCCCGGCGCGGGCGCGGCCGGCGGCATCGGCTACGGGGCGCTGATCGCGCTCGGCGCGAGCTTCCGCCCGGGCATCGAGGTCATGCTCGACGTCCTGGGCTTCGCCGAGGCACTGTCCCGGGCGACGCTGGTCATCACCGGCGAGGGCTCGCTCGACGCGCAGACCCTGCACGGGAAGGCGCCGGCGGGTGTGGCCGCGGCGGCGCGGGCGAAGAACGTCGAGGTCATCGCGGTCTGCGGCCGCCTGGCTCTGCCCCCGGAGGTCCTCGGCGGTGCCGGCATCCGCCGCGCGTACGCCCTGGCCGACCTGGAGCCGGACCCGGCCCGCTCGATGGCGGAGGCGGGCCCGCTGCTGGAACGCGTGGCGGAGAACATCGCCCGCGACTTCCTGACCTGACGGAGCCGGGGCGGGCGGGACCCTGCGGGGCTTTCCCGCCCCGCCCCGCCCCTTCCCTTCCTGAGCTGGGCGCTGCCCCGGACCCCGGCCCTCAACGCCGGACGGGCCGGCGTGGTCCAGGGGGTGCGCGTGCGGATCCAGCCCGCGTCGCGGCAGATCCAGCCCGTCCGGCGCTCGAGGACACGCCCGCGGGACGTAGGGGCCGGGGGCGGAGCCCCGGTTCGGGAAGGGGCGGGCCGGGGAAAGCCCCGCAAGGTCCCGCCCTACCCGCCCGGCCGCACCTCACGCCCCCGACAGCCGGAACGCGTCCAGGGCCAGCGTCATCTCGATCAGGTCCCGTGGCCGCGACAGCGAACGCGACGTC
Source organism: Streptomyces chryseus (assembly GCF_014650755.1). GTDB lineage: Bacteria > Actinomycetota > Actinomycetes > Streptomycetales > Streptomycetaceae > Streptomyces > Streptomyces chryseus. The sequence continues at coordinate 323,962 of NZ_BMVO01000005.1, forward strand.
AGCTGTTCGAGCCGCCGCAGGCGGTTGAAGACCGTGTTCCGGTGGCAGTACAGCCGCCCGGCGGTCCGCCCCGCCGACCCCTCGCACGCCAGCCACGCGTCCAGCGTCTCCAGCAGCACCCCCCGGTCCGCCGGGTCCAGACCCATCAGATTGCCGAACACGTCCGCCACCAGCCGCTCCGCGAGCTCCGGCTGACTGACCACCAGCGCCGTCGGCATCCGCTCGTCGAGCCGTACGATCCCGGTCGCGTCCGGCGCGCACGTCCGCAGCGCCAGGTCCGCGAGCCGCCGCGCCCGGCCCAGGGCCGCCAGTCCCTCCACCACCGGGCTGATCCCGCCCGGCCCCGGGCAGCGCCCGGCGAGCAGCTCCGACAGGGCGGCCGGCGTCGTCTCCTCGCCCAGCGAGACGACGCCCACCTCGCAGTCCGTGCGCATCCGCCAGATGAACCGCATCCCGGCGCCCTGGATCCGCCGGTGGAACGGCTCGCGCCCGTCCCGCCGCTCCAGCCGCAGCACCACCACCGCGTACCGCCCCTGCTCGGGCAGATCGAGGCCGGCCGCCGCGCGGGCCGCGAGGGCCGGTGAGTCCTCGCCCTCCAACAGGGCGTCCAGCAGCGCCTGGAGCCGCTCGTCCGTACGGTGGCGCAGCTCGGCCTCGGTCGCCCGGTACGCCTCCGACGCCGTCGCCGTCTCCGCGTCCACCGCCGCGAACACCGTCGTGGCCGCCCGCATCAGCACCGCGAGCCTCTCCGGGCCGCCGCCCTCCGTACCCTCCGTACCCTCCGCGCCCTCCAGCAGCGCGTCCCAGATCAGGTAGCCCGCCTGCCGGTACGAGTGCACCAGCAGCTCCAGCGGAAAGCCCTGCTGGGCCCGCCGCCGCCCGGTCCACTCCGCGTACTCCAGATCCCGGCGCGGCTCCGTCTTCGGCGCGGAGATCGCCTCGATGCCGATCCGCATCGCGCGCTCGGTCTCCTGCCAGTGCTGGTCCTGCGACAGGACCCGCGTGTACAGCGGCGAGTGCGCGTGCAGCTCGCTCAAGTGCCGGTCCACCAGATCCGGCAGCCGGTCGAGCAGCGCCGTACATGCCTCGGTCAGCACTGCCCAGTCGTGTCCCGTCCGTGCTCTGCGGCCTCCCATGGGGCGAGAGCGTGCCACGCGCCGGGCCGTGCCGACAGCCCCCTGACACGCGGTGTTGTGCGCGTGCACAACCGGCCGAGGGTGCGGCTGGTCACCGGCAGCGGTTGTGCCGCGAGCCGTGGACGGGGGCCCCCGCCGGTGCTGAGGTGAGCGCCATCGAACGGCCCGAGGAAGGGGTGCCATGGCGGGCGCCGCATTGGAAATACGGGATCTCTCGGCGGGGTACGGACCCGTGCGGGCGCTGCGACACGTGTCGCTCACGCTGCCCGAGGGGTCCGTCGTCGCCGTACTGGGCAGCAACGGAGCGGGCAAGTCCACGCTCCTGCGCGCCATCTCCCGCACACTGTCGTTCCACGGCGGAGCGGTCACCGGGGGCACCGTCGCCTTCGACGGCCGCCCGCTGACGGGCCTGACGCCCGACCGGGTGGTGGCGGCCGGGCTGTGCCAAGTACCGGAAGGGCGGCAGGTGTTCGCCCGGATGACGGTGGCCGACAACCTGCGCGCCGGCGCCCTGGGCGCGACGGGGAACCGCGCCGCCCAGGCCGCCGCGCTGCGCCGCGTCCACGAGCTGTTCCCGGTCCTGGCCGAACGCGCCGGACAGCGCGCGGGGCTGCTCTCCGGCGGTGAGCAGCAGATGCTCGCGGTCGGCAGGGCCCTGATGGCCGGCCCGAAACTGCTGCTCCTGGACGAGCCCTCGCTCGGGCTCGCTCCGCTGATGGCCCAGCGGATCGCCGAGACGGTCACCGAGATCAACGCCCAGGGAACGGCCGTCCTGCTCGTCGAACAGAACGCCGCCATCGCCCTGCGTCTCGCCTCGCACGCGTACGTCCTCGATGTCGGCGAGGTCGTCCTGTCCGGGCCCGCCGACGAGCTGGCCGCCTCCGACGAGGTACGCCGCCGCTACCTGGGCGTCGTCGACGAGGACGCCGCCGCCGACGCCTCCGAGGCGGTGGCGGCCCACCGCACCCTCAGCGTCTGGGAGGGGAAATGAGCACCGAGGCCCCGGTCCTGGAGGTGCGGGACCTGACCGTGCGGTTCGCCGGCCTGACGGCACTGGACGGGATCGGCTTCACCGTACGGCCGGGAACCGTCCACGCCGTCATCGGCCCCAACGGCGCCGGCAAGTCCACCTGCTTCAACGTGCTGTCCGGCGTGTACCGGGCCACCTCCGGCAGCGTCCGCTTCGGCGGCGAGGAGCTGACCGGCCTGCCGGCCCACCGCATCGCGGACCTCGGCGTCGCCCGGACCTTCCAGAACCTCGCCCTGCCGCCCGGAGCCACGGTCGAGGACAGCCTGATGCTCGGCCGGCACCGGCTCACCCGCACCGGCTTCGTCGCGGCGGGCCTCGGGCTGCCGTCCGCCGTGCGCGAGGAGGCCCGGCACCGCGAGCGCGTGCGGGAGATCGCCGCGTTCGTGGGACTGGAGGACCAGCTGGCCCGCCCCGCCGGGACCCTCCCGTACGGGCAGCAGAAGCTCGCCGAGCTGGCCCGCGCCCTGTGCATGGAGCCGAAACTGCTGCTCCTCGACGAGCCGGTCGCCGGGATGACCGCCGGTGAGCGCCGGGCCACCGCCGCCGTCGTCGCGGGCGTACGGGACAGCCTCGGCATCTCCATCGTGCTGGTCGAGCACGACATGGGGGTGGTGATGCGGCTGGCCGACTCCGTGACCGTCCTCGACTTCGGGCGGCTGATCGCCGACGGGACCCCCGCGTCCGTCCAGTCCGACCCCGCCGTCGTCCGCGCCTACCTGGGAGAGGAGGCCACCTCATGACCACCTTCGCCGAACTGCTCCTGAACGGGATCTCGATCGGTTCCGTCTACGCCCTCATCGCCCTCGGCTTCGTGGTGATCTTCCGCGCCACCGAGGTCGTCAACTTCGCCCACGCCTCGCTGCTCCTCGCCGGCGGCTACGTCACCGCCGTGCTGCACGACGACATCGGCTTCTGGCTCGCGCTGCTCGCCGGGATCGGCGGCGCCGCCGCCGTCGGCGCGGGCGTCGAGTTCCTGGTGATGCGCCGCTACCGGGGATCGAACCACAGTGTGCTGGCCATCGTGACCATCGGCGTCGACATCCTGCTCACCACCGAGCTCACGCGCCGCATCGGCACCGACGTCCTCGCCCTGGGCGACCCCTGGGGCGATTCCGTCCTGACCGTCGCGGGGGTGAGTGTCGCGCACACCCGCATCGCCGCGTTCGTCGCCGCCGGCCTGCTCATCACGGCCTTCCTGCTCGCCTTCCGCCTCACCTCCTGGGGGGTGGCGATGCGCGCCGCCGCCGAGAACTCCGAGACCGCCGCGCTGATGGGCGTACGCCTGGGCCGGGTCTCGCTCGGCGCCTGGGCGGTGGCGGGCGGCCTCGCCGCCGTCGCCGCGCTGTTCCTGACGGTCTTCCCGACGCCGGGGCTCGAACGCTCCACCTCGCTCGCCGCCATGAAAGCGTTCCCCGCCGCGATCCTGGGCGGTCTCGACTCCACCACCGGAGCGCTCGTCGGCGGCTTCCTCGTCGGCATCACGGAGTCGCTCGCCACCGGCTACCAGGGCGACCTGACGTTCCTCGGCCGCGGCATCGGCGACCTGGCGCCGTACCTCGTGATGGTCGCCGTCCTGCTGGTCCGCCCGGCCGGCCTCTTCGGCACGAAGGAGCTGGCCCGTGTCTGATCCGATCAAGCGGCTGCGCCGCCCGGCGCTGTGGACCGCCGGGGCGGTCCTGCTCCTCGCGCTGCCCTTCTACCTCGACCGCTTCTGGCTCCAGGCCGGACTCTTCGCGATGGCCGCCGCCATCGGCGCCATCGGTCTCAACCTGCTGACCGGCTCGACCGGCCAGCTCTCCATGGGCCACGCCTTCTTCCTCGCCGTCGGCGCGTACGGCTACTGCGTCCTCGCCGGGGACTCCACCGGTACGCTCACCGGCCTGAACCTCCCCAGCTGGCTCGCGGCCGTACTGGCCGTGGCGCTCGCCGGGGTCGCCGGCGGCCTCTTCAGCCCCATCGCCGGCCGCCTCCAGGGCGCGTACCTCGGCATCGCCACCCTCGCGCTGATCTTCATCGGCCAGCACGTGCTCTTCAACGCGCACGACCTGACCGGCGGCTTCAACGGCCGCGACGTGCCCCCGCTCAGCCTCTTCGGCGTCACCTTCGACGAATCCGAGCTGCTGGTGGCCGCCGTGCCCTTCGGGAGCGCCGAGAAGCTCTGGTACGTCGCCCTGCTCGCCCTGGCCGGCTGCGCGCTCTTCGCCCGCGGCGTGCTGCGCGGGCGCCCCGGACGGGCCATGAACGCCATCCGCGACCACCGCATCGCCGCGGGGGTCCTGGGGGTCCCGGTGGCCCGCTACCGGGCCGGGGTGTTCGTCCTGTCCTCCATGTACGCGGGCCTGGCGGGCGTCCTGCTCGCGCTGGTCTTCCAGCGGACCGTGCCGGAGTACTTCGGCATGATCCTGTCCCTCGAATACCTGGCCATGATCGTCATCGGCGGTCTCGGCTCGGTCGCGGGAGCGGTGGTGGGAGCCGTGTTCGTCTCCCTGCTGCCCCAGCTCCTCACCCGGTACAGCGACGCCCTGCCCCTCGTCTCCGCCCCCGGTACGGGCGGGGTCGCACCGGGCGAGGCGTCCCGGTACCTCTACGGCGCCGCCGTTGTCGCGGTGGTGCTCTTCCTGCCGGGCGGCCTGGTGCGGCCGGCCTTCCGGCGACGCAAGACAACAACCTCAGAGGAGTCACCATGACCACGCGTCATCAGGTCACCAGAACCACCGCCGCCGCCCTCGCGGCCCTGCTCGCGCTCACGGCGGCCGGATGCAGCTCCAAGGCGAAGGACAGCGGCAAGGACGGAGACAAGCCGAGCGCCGGCGGGATCAAGACCGGACAGGGCGTCACGGACAAGACGATCAAGCTCGGCGTACTGACCGACATGACCGGCGTCTACGCCTCGCTCGGCAAGAGCGTCACCCAGGCCCAGCAGCTGTACGTGAAGCAGGTCAACGCCGACGGCGGCATCTGCGGCCGGAAGGTCGAACTCGTGGTCCGCGACCACGGCTACGACCCGCAGAAGGCCGTCTCCGGCTACACCGAGCTGTCGCCGCAGGTCCTCGGCTTCGCCCAGTTCATCGGCTCGCCCTTCGTCGCCGCCGTCAAGCAGCGCGTCGACGGCCAGGACAAGGGTCTGGTCATCCCGCAGGCGTGGTCCGCCTCCCTGCTGGGCAGCCCGTACATCCGCGTCATAGGCAACACCTACGACGTCGAGACGATCAACGCCGTCGACTTCCTCATGAAGGAGAAGGGCCTCAAGAAGGGCGACAAGCTCGGGCACGTCTACTTCGAGGGGGACTACGGCGAGAACGCCCTGGCCGGAGCGAAGTACGCCGCCGAGGAGGCCGGCCTCACCGTCGTCGAGCAGAAGATCAAGCCGACCGACAACGACATGACGGCCCAGGTCGCCGCGCTCAAGAAGGCCGGGGTCAAGGGTGTCGTGATCAGCGCGGGACCGCGCCAGGCCGCCTCGTTCGTCGGGGTCGCGACGGCGGTCAAGCTCCAGGCGCCGATCATCGGCAACAACTCGGCGTTCTCGCCGCAGCTCCTCGCCACCCAGGCCGGCCCGGCGCTGATGAAGAACTACTACGTGGCCTCACCCACCCAGCCCATCGGCACGGACAGCCCGGACGCCAAGAAGCTCGTCGCCGACTACAAGGCGGCGTACCCCTCGGACGCGCTCGACAACGGTGTGGTGGCCGGCTGGACGGCGGCCTCGGTCTTCGGCGAGGCGCTGAAGAAGGCGTGCACGGCGAAGGACCTCACGCGCGAGGGCGTCGACAAGGCCCTGCTGACGATCGACGCGTACGACTCGGGCTTCGGCACCACCCACGACTTCACCGACCCGAAGGCGCCCTCCTCGCGCCAGACGGTCGTCCTGCAGCCGGACAAGAAGGTGACCGGCGGGATGAAGGTGGTCCGTGAGGCGGAGGTCTCGAAGGCGGCCGAGAGCTTCACCGTGGGCGGCTGACGGCCCGCGCGCGGCACAACGGCCGAGGGCCCCGGGGAAGCGTCCCCGGGGCCCTCGGCCGTTGTCGTGGTCGAACGGTTACGGCAGCTGCGCCGCTCGCGCCACCCGACGGTTGTCACGGAAGGTGTTGACCCGCCGCGCCGTGGCGAAGAGCGGGATGACCGCGCCCAGGACCACCTGGAGCGCGCAGCCGGTCGCCAGCAGGACCTGACCGCCCGGGGCGTCGAACGCCCAGGCCGCCAGCAGCCCCATGGCGCCCACGATCCAGCCGAGCATCGCCACCGCGAGGACACCGCGCGGTTTGGGGTACTCGACCCGGCTCACCATCAGCCACGCGACGCCGATGATGGCGAGCAGCGTGGGGATGAAGGGGAGCTCCAGGAGCACGATCGAGACGACCGTGAGCGCGCCGAAGGGGCTCGGCATGCCCTGGAACATGCCGTCCTTCATCGTGACGCAGGAGAATCTGGCCAGTCGCAGGACCACCGCCAACAGCACCACGATCGCCGCCAGCGCCGATACGCGCTGGTGGGCGTCGTCCGCGACCATCCCGTACACGAGCACGAAGTAGGCCGGGGCGAGCCCGAAGCTGATCAGGTCGGAGAGGTTGTCCAGCTCCGCGCCCATCGGCGAGCTGCGGAGCTTGCGCGCCACCAGCCCGTCGCACAGGTCGAAGATCGCCGCGAGGAGCATCAGGATGACGGCGGTCGCGGCGCTGTGCCGCGCCATGCCGGTCTCCTGGCTGCCCTGGAGGTGCGGGATGAGGATTCCGGTGGTGGTGAAGTACACCGCCATGAATCCGCAGGTCGCGTTGCCGAGCGTGAGGGTGTCCGCTATCGACAGCCTCATGGACAGCGGCATGTCCTCGTCGGTGTTCTCGTCGTCGGCCTCCGGCACCCAGCCGGCCCGTGTCTCGGGATCAGTCACGGTCAATTCGAGTCACCCCCGCGGTGGTCGCCTGACCGACCTCGACGTCGACCTCGACACCCTCCGGGAGGTAGATGTCGACGCGCGATCCGAAGCGGATCAGGCCGATGCGCTCGCCCTGCTCGACCTTGGTGCCCTGCGGCACGTACGGGACGATGCGACGCGCGACCGCGCCGGCGATCTGCACCATCTCGATGTCACCGAGCTCGGTGTCGAAGTGCCAGACAACGCGCTCGTTGTTCTCGCTCTCCTTGTTGAACGCCGGTACGAACCCGCCGGGGATGTGCTCGACCGACGTCACCGTGCCCGCGAGGGGGGCACGGTTGACGTGGACGTTCAGCGGGCTCATGAAGATCGCGACGCGGGTACGCCCGTCCTTCCACGGCATGATGCTCTGCACCACTCCGTCGGCCGGGGAAATGACCCGGCCCTGGGTGATCTCGCGCTCGGGGTCGCGGAAGAACCACAGCATGCCCGCCGCGAGCGCGGTGGTGGGCACGGCGACAGCGGCCCAGCGGCCGGACTTGCGGGCCCGGGCCAGGCTGAGCGCCGCGGTGGCGACGGTCGGCAGAAGCCACGGCGATGCTCCGCGAGCAAGGCGTCCATTGAGGAGGCCGTCGCGTGGTGCAGAGGTTTGGCTGTGGGGCATGGATGACCTTCGTAGCGGATGATGCCGCGCTGGCAACAGGGGGACGGCGGCTTTCCGGCGATGGTAGCGGTTGCGGGCCGCAACTGGGCAAGCCAGAAGCCGAGTCGACGGCCTGAAGCTGATAACAGGGTGTGATCTTTTTCGCGGTCATTTACCCACGAAAGGGGCAATCAGCCCTGGAACCGGTACTCTTCGAGGAGTCGCCGACCAATGATCATTTTCTGGATTTCGGCGGTACCTTCACCGATGAGCAGCATCGGCGCCTCGCGGTAGAGACGCTCGATCTCGTACTCCTTCGAGAACCCGTATCCGCCATGGATACGGAAGGCGTCCTCGACGACTTCCTTGCAGTATTCGGAGGCGAGGTACTTCGCCATCCCTGCCTCCAGGTCGTTTCGTTCCCCGGAGTCCTTTTTGCGTGCTGCGTTCACCATCATCGCATGCGCGGCCTCGACCTTGGTAGCCATCTCGGCCAGCTTGAACTGAATGGCCTGATGCTGGGCGATCGGCTTTCCGAAAGTGTGACGTTGCTGGGCATATGAGACACCCAGTTCGAACGCACGCTGTGCGACGCCGCAGCCACGCGCCGCCACGTTGACGCGGCCGACCTCGACGCCGTCCATCATTTGGTAAAACCCTCGGCCGGTTGTCCCGCCGAGTACACGATTGGCCGGAATGCGCAGTCCGTCCATGATGAGCTCGGTGGTGTCGACCCCCTTGTACCCCATCTTGTCGATCTTCCCGGGGATCGTCAGGCCGGGCCGCACCTCGCCGAAGCCCGCCTCCTTCTCCACCAGGAAGGTCGTCATCTGCTTGTGCGGGGCCGTGCCCTCGGGGAGACCCTCGTCACTGCGGCACAGGACGGCGACGAGCGTGGACGAGCCGCCGTTCGTCAGCCACATCTTCTGGCCGTTCAGGACGTACTCGTCGCCGTCCTTCACGCCCTTCGACGTGATCGCCGACACGTCCGAGCCGAGCGCCGGCTCCGACATCGAGAACGCGCCCCGCACCTCGCCCAGCGCCATGCGCGGCAGGAACGTGTCCTTCTGCTCCTGCGTGCCGTGCTGCTTGAGCATGTACGCCACGATGAAGTGGGTGTTGATGATCCCGGAGACGCTCATCCAGCCGCGAGCTATCTCCTCGACGCACAGCGCGTATGTGAGAAGGGACTCACCCAGGCCGCCGTACTCCTCGGGGATCATCAGCCCGAAGAGCCCGAGCTCCTTGAGGCCCTCGACGATCTCCGTCGGGTACTCGTCACGGTGCTCCAGCTCCGTGGCGACCGGGATGATCTCCTTGTCGACGAAGTTCCTGACCGTGGCCAGGATTTCCTGCTGGATGTCGGTCAGACCGGCGGTCTGGGCGAGACGGGCCATCGCTACTTCTCCTGAACCTTGACGTAGTTAGTTAGACGCTGTCGGGCGGCCGGGCTGCTCGCCGCCGCGCTCCTTGATGTACGTCTCGGTCGGGACCATCACCTTGCGCCGGAAGACGCAGACGACGGTGCCGTCCTGCTTGTAGCCCTTCGTCTCGACGTAGACGATGCCCCGGTCGCTCTTGGACTTCGACGGCGTCTTGTCCAGGACGGTCGTCTCGCCGTAGATCGTGTCGCCGTGGAAGGTCGGCGCGATGTGCTTGAGCGACTCGACCTCCAGGTTGGCGATCGCCTTCCCGGAGACGTCCGGCACCGACATGCCCAGCAGCAGCGAGTAGATGTAGTTGCCGACGACGACGTTCTTGCCGAAGTCGGTCGTCTTCTCGGCGTAGTTGCTGTCCATGTGCAGCGGGTGGTGGTTCATGGTCAGCAGACAGAAGAGGTGGTCGTCGTACTCCGTGACCGTCTTTCCGGGCCAGTGCTTGTAGACCGCGCCGACCTCGAACTCCTCGTACGTGCGTCCGAACTGCATGATCAGGCCTCCGGGGCTTCGAACGTGGAGGTGCGCCGCATACCGGCCGCGCGTCCCTTGCCGGAGATGACCAGCGCCATCTTGCGGCTGGCCTCGTCGATCATCTCGTCGCCGAGCATCGCCGAGCCCTTCTTACCGCCCGCCTCGGAGGTGTAGTAGTCGTACGCGTCCAGGATCAGCTCCGCGTGGTCGAAGTCCTCCTGGGACGGCGAGAAGATCTCGTTCGCGGCGGCGACCTGGTCCGGGTGCAGCACCCACTTGCCGTCGAAACCGAGGGCGGCGGCGCGCTTGGCGACCGCCTTGTAGCCCTCCGGGTTGCGGATCTGGAGGTAGGGGCCGTCGATCGCCTGGAGGTTGTTGGCGCGGGCGGCCATCAGGATCCTCATCAGGATGTAGTGATAGGCGTCGGCGTCGTAGCCGGGCGGCTGCTCGCCGACGACCAGGGACTTCATGTTGATGGAGGCCATGAAGTCGGCCGGGCCGAAGATGATCGTCTCGACCCGCGGGGATGCCGTGGCGATGGCGTTGACGTTGTTGAGGCCCTGCGCGTTCTCGATCTGCGCCTCGATGCCGATCTTGCCGACCTCGAAGCCCATCGTCTTCTCGATCTGCGTCAGCAGGAGGTCCAGCGCCACGACCTGCTGCGCGTCCTGGACCTTCGGGAGCATGATGCAGTCGAGGTTCTGACCCGCGCCCTCCACCACCGTGACGACGTCGCGGTACGTCCACTCGGTGGTCCAGTCGTTGACGCGCACGACCCTGGTCTTGCCCGTCCAGTCACCCTCGTTGAGGAACTTCACGATGGTGTGCCGGGCCTCGGGCTTGGCGAGCGGCGCGCACGCGTCCTCCAGGTCGAGGAAGACCTGGTCGGCCGGAAGGCCCTGGGCCTTCTCCAGGAAGCGCGGATTGGAGCCCGGCACGGCGAGGCAGGAGCGGCGGGGGCGCAGCCGGTTCACGGGCTGGGGCGTGGTCATGCGGGGACCTCCAGAGGGTCGAGCTTGTTCGCTTTCCGGATCTCGTCGACGATACGGCCGATGATCTCCGTGATGCCGAAGTCCTTCGGGGTGAATACTGCGGCCACTCCGGCGGCCCGCAGATCCGCGGCGTCCGCCGGCGGGATGATCCCGCCCGCGATCACCGGAATGTCGGCGGCCCCGGCCTCCCTGAGCCGTACCAGCACGTCGGGCACCAGCTCGGCGTGCGAACCGGACAGGATCGACAGGCCGACGCAGTGCACGTCCTCCGCGAGGGCGGCGCTCACGATCTGCTCGGGCGTCAGCCTGATGCCCTGGTAGACCACCTCGAAGCCCGCGTCGCGGGCCCGCACGGCGATCTGCTCGGCGCCGTTGGAGTGCCCGTCCAGGCCGGGCTTGCCGACGAGCAGGCGCAGCCGCCCCGAACCGAGGTCCTCGGCCGTACGGGCCACCTTGTCCCGTACGGCGGCGAGCGGGGTGCCCGCCTCCGCGGTGACCGCGACCGGGGCGCTGCTCACGCCCGTCGGCGCGCGGAACTCGCCGAAGACGTCGCGCAGGGCCCAGGACCACTCGCCGGTGGTGACGCCCGCCCGGGCGCACTCGACGGTGGCGGCCATCAGGTTCTCGGTGCCCGCGGCGGCCTTCTTGAGGGCCGCCAGGGCCTCGGACGCGCGGGCCTCGTCGCGGTTGTCGCGCCACTCGTGCAGCTTGGCGACGACGCGCGCCTCGTTGGCCGGGTCGACTGTCATGATCGCGCCGTCGAGGTCCGAGGTGAGCGGGCTCGGCTCGGTGGCCTCGTAGCAGTTGACGCCGACGATCTTCTCGTCGCCGGACTCGATGCGCGCGCGGCGCTCCGCGTGCGAGGAGACGAGCTGCGACTTGAGGTAGCCGGACTCGACGGCGGCCATCGCGCCGCCCATCTCCTCGATGCGGTCCATCTCGGCGAAGGAGTCGGCGACGAGCGCGTCGACCTTGGCCTCGATGACGTGCGACCCCGCGAAGATGTCCTCGTACTCCAGCAGGTCGCTCTCCAGGGCGAGGACCTGCTGGATGCGCAGCGACCACTGCTGGTCCCAGGGCCGGGGCAGGCCCAGCGCCTCGTTCCAGGCGGGGAGCTGCACGGCGCGGGCGCGGGCGTCCTTGGAGAGCGTGACGGCCAGCATCTCCAGGACGATGCGCTGGACGTTGTTCTCCGGCTGTGCCTCGGTCAGGCCCAGCGAGTTGACCTGCACGCCGTAGCGGAAGCGGCGCTGCTTCTCGTTCTCGATGCCGTACCGCTCGCGCGTGACCTTGTCCCAGATACGGCCGAAGGCGCGCATCTTGCACATCTCCTCGACGAAGCGCACGCCCGCGTTCACGAAGAAGGAGATACGCGCGACGACGTCCCCGAACTTCTCCGCCGGCACCTGGCCGCTGTCCCGTACGGCGTCGAGGACGGCGATCGCCGTGCTCATGGCGTACGCGATCTCCTGGACCGGCGTGGCGCCGGCTTCCTGGAGGTGGTAGCTGCAGATGTTGATCGGGTTCCACTTGGGGATGTTGTTCACCGTGTAGGTGATCATGTCCGTCGTCAGGCGCAGGCTGGGCACCGGCGGGAAGACGTGCGTCCCGCGCGACAGGTACTCCTTGACGATGTCGTTCTGCGTCGTCCCCTGGAGCCTGGTGACGTCGGCGCCCTGCTCCTCCGCGACCACCTGGTAGAGCGCCAGCAGCCACATGGCGGTGGCGTTGATGGTCATGGAGGTGTTCATCTGTTCCAGGGGAATGTCCTGGAACAGCCGGCGCATGTCACCGAGGTGGGACACCGGGACCCCGACCCGGCCGACCTCGCCGCGGGCGAGGATGTGGTCGGGGTCGTAGCCGGTCTGCGTCGGAAGGTCGAACGCGACCGACAGGCCCGTCTGGCCCTTGGCGAGGTTGTTGCGGTACAGCGCGTTGGACGCCTCGGCGGTCGAGTGACCGGCGTACGTCCGCATGAGCCAGGGCCGATCCTTCCGACGCTCGCTCATCAGATGTTCCGGAAGCGGTTGATGGCGTCGATGTGCTGCTCGCGGAGCTCGTGGTTACGGACGCCGAGACCCTCGCGCGGCGCCAGCGCCAGGACGCCGACCTTGCCCTGGTGCAGGTTGCGGTGGACGTCGTACGCGGCCTGGCCGGTGTCCTCCAGTGAGTACACCTTCGACAGCGTCGGGTGGATCTTGCCCTTGGCGATCAGGCGGTTGGCTTCCCACGCCTCGCGGTAGTTGGCGAAGTGCGAGCCGATGATGCGCTTCAGCGACATCC
>NZ_BMVO01000006.1 GCF_014650755.1 Streptomyces chryseus
AAGGCGGCACCTGGAACGACGGCACCCGCGTCCACCTGTGGACCTGTCACACCGGCGCGAACCAGAAATGGACCCTGCCGTAGCAGGAGAGGAGGCAACCGATATGCGTACCACTCTCACCCGGGCCGGCTGCCGGCTCGCGGCAGCGCTGCTGCTGTGCGTGGCCGCCGCCCCCGCCGTGGCCGCGAGCGGCCGGGCACCGGCCGAGCCCGCGCGGACCGCTGTCCGGGCCGCTGTGGCGGATCCGGCGTACAAGGTCCTCGCGTTCTCCAAGACGGCGGGCTTCCGCCACGGTTCCATCGACGACGGCCTGGCCGCGCTGCGCGAGCTGGGCGGCGCGAACAACTTCACCGTCGACGCCACGGAGAACTCCGCGGCCTTCACCACCGCGAACCTGGCGCAGTACAAGGCCGTCGTCTTCCTGTCCACGACGGGGGACGTGCTGAACGGCACCCAGCAGACGGCGTTCGAGCAGTACATCAAGGGCGGGGGCGGCTACGTCGGCATCCACGCGGCCGCCGACACGGAGTACGACTGGCCGTTCTACGCCGGCCTCGCCGGAGCGCTGTTCCACTCCCATCCGCACAACCAGACCGCGACGGTCAGGGTGGAGGACCGGGCCCACGACGCGACCGCTCATCTCGGCGCCACCTGGCAGCGCTTCGACGAGTGGTACAACTACCGCACCAACCCGCGTACGACGGCCCGCGTCCTGGCCTCGCTCGACGAGTCCAGCTACACGGGCGGCACGATGTCCGGCGACCACCCGATCTCCTGGTGCAAGGGGTACGAGGGCGGCCGGGCCTTCTACACCGGCGGCGGTCACACCGACGAGTCGTACACCGAACCGGCCTTCCGCAGGCACCTGCTGGGCGGCGTCCGGTGGGCGGCGGGGATGACGGAGGCCGACTGCCGCCCGGAGACCGGGTACACACCGCTCTTCGACGGCACGGGCACGGCGGGCTGGAAGCAGGCCGGACCCGGTTCGTTCACGCTGGCCGACGGCACGCTGACGTCGCAGGGCGGGCTGGGCATGCTGTGGTACTCCGCCAGGGAGTTCACCGGCGACTACTCCCTGAAGCTCGACTGGCGGGCGGACGGTGACGACAACTCGGGGGTCCTGCTCGGCTTCCCGGCGTCCGACGATCCGTGGTCCGCGGTCGACAACGGGTACGAGGTACAGATCGACGCCACGGACAGCGCCGACCGGACGACGGGGTCCGTGTACGGGTTCAAGTCCGCCGACCTCACCGCCCGTGACGCCGCGCTGAACCCGCCCGGCGAGTGGAACACGTACGAGCTCCGCGTGACCGGTGAGCGGCTGGAGGTCTTCCTCAACGGCCGCAAGATCAACGACTTCACCGGCACCGACCCCGCGCGGAGCCTGCGCCAGGGACACATCGGCCTGCAGAACCACGGCGACGGCGACCAGGTGTCGTTCCGCAACGTCCGGGTCAAGACCGCCGGTGGTACGCCGCCGGGCCCGCGCACCGGAGCGATCAAGGGGGTCAACGGCAAATGCGCGGACGTCGCGGGCGGCGCGTCCGGCGACGGCACCCGAATCCAGCTGTGGACGTGCAACGGCGCGGACGCGCAGAAGTGGTCCCTGCCGGGCGACGGGACGATCCGGGCCCTGGGCAAGTGCCTGGACGTGAGCGGCGGCGGGAGCGCCGACGGCACGAAGATCCAGCTGTGGACGTGCAACGGAACCGGCGCGCAGCAGTGGCAGCCCCAGGCCGACACGACCGTACGCAACCCGCAGTCCGGCAAGTGCCTCGACGCGGAAGGCGGCACCTGGAACGACGGCACCCGCGTCCACCTGTGGACCTGTCACACCGGCGCCAACCAGAAATGGACCCTGCCCTGAGTGGCCGGGGCGCCCGGGGCGAGGGCCTCAGGCGCCCCGGTCCATCACCGTGGCCCGGGCGATGAGCAGAGCGACGTCGTCGTGGTCCCCCGGGTGACGCAGGGCGTGCAGCAGCAGATCGCAGGTCTCCTCCAGGGACCCCGGCGGATCGCCGAGGTACGTGAGGAGGTCGTTCAGCCGGTCGTCGATGGCCTGGTCGCGCGTCTCGACCAGGCCATCGGTGTAGAGGACCAGCCGGTCGCCCGGGTTCAGCCGCACGGCCGTGGTGTGGAAGGTGACCTCGCCGACGCCCAGCGGCGCTCCGGTGGGCAGGTCGAGCAGCTCGGGCGGCCGGCCGGGGCGTACCAGCACGGGTGCCAGGTGGCCGGCGTTGGAAATGAGGCACTCGGCGCTGTGCGGGTCGTAGACGGCGTAGATGCACGTCGTGATCGTCTGCCCCATGCGGTCGGTGATGCGGTCGAGGTGGTGCAGCACCTGGTCCGGTGGGAGGTCGAGTTCGGCGAGGGTACGGGTGGCGGTCCGCAGCTGGCCCATCGTGGCGGCGGCGCTGATGCCGCTGCCCATGACGTCGCCGACGACGAGGGCGCTCTTGTCGCCCGTCAGCGGTATGACGTCGAACCAGTCCCCGCCCACCTCGTCGGCGGCCTGCGCGGGCTGGTAGCGGCTGGCGATCTGCAGGCCGGGCTGGGCCGGCGGCCGCTCGGGAAGGAGGCTGCGCTGAAGGGTGAGGGCGGTGTTGCGCGCCTGGCGGTACCAGCGCGCGTTGTCGATGCACACGGCCGCCCGCGCGGCCAGCTCGCCCGCGAGGATCTCGTCGTCGGCGCTGAAGGGTTCGGGATTGCGGGTGCGCTTGAGGTCGAGGGCGCCGAGGACCGTGCCGCGCGCGATCAGCGGCACGGCCAGATAGGAGTGCAGCCCCGCGCCGGCCAGCAGCTCGGCGGCCTCGGGGCTGCGGGCGATGGACGGCAGGTCGTCGGCGCTCACGTGGGACACGCGCACGGGGCGCCCCGTGTTCACGCACTGGGTGACGAGCCGGTCGGCCTCGTACCGGGCCACCTCACCGGGTGGATCGGCGGCGCGCACCGCCTCGCTGGGGTAGGCGCTGGCCACGGCGAGGGCCCGGAACACCGCGGGCCCTGTCTGCGCCGCGACCGCCGCGCGGCCGTTCAGCACGCTGTCCAGGACGTCCACGGCGGCCACGTCGGCGAGCTCCGGAACCGACACGTCCGCCAGCTCGCGGGCGGTCTCGTCGAGGTCGAGCGTGGTGCCGATGCGAATGGAGGCGTCGGCCACGAGCGACAGACGCTGGCGGGCCTGGGCGGCCTCGATGGTGGCGCGCCGCCGCTCGGTGACGTCCACGACGGAGGTGGCGACGCCGAGCACCTTCCCGTTGGACCCCTCCAGCCGGTAGAAGGACACCGACCAGGCCTTCTCCCGGTCGGGGTCGGCGGCGGTGCGTCCGATGGACTCCCGGTCGACGATCGGCACACCGGTGTCCATCACCTCCCGCATCGCGGCCTCGATGGACTCGGTGTCCAGGAACGGCAGGGCCTCGTGGACGTCGCGGCCGACGTGCTCGGCGGCGGACAGGCCGTTGATGCGCTCCAGCGCCGGATTGACCGTGACGTACCGCAGATCGGTGTCGACGACCGCGAGGCCGATCGGGGACTGGGCGACCAGCCGGGTGGTCAGCGCGAGATCCTGCTCCAGCCGGTGCAGCGTGGCCTGGTCGGTGGCGAGGCCGAGGGCGTACAGGTCCTTGCGGTCGTCCTCCAGCCGCATGTTGCGGAACTCCACCAGCCGCGTACTGCCGTCCCGGTGGCGCATCGGGAAGACGCCCGCCCAGTCGGCGCCGCCCGCCATGACCTCCTGGAACAGGCCGTTCACCAGGTCCAGGTGCTTCTCCTGGACCAGCAGCCGGCCGGCGAACCGGCCGAGCGCCTCCTCGGCGGAGTAACCGAACAGCTCCCCGGCCTGCGGGCTCCACAGCACGATCCGCCCCCGCGCGTCCAGCACCACGGCCGCGACGCTCAGCAGATCCAGCAGGCCGCCCGGTGCCGACGGGGCGCCCCCCGCCTGTTCGAGGGGGGCAGGCACGGGGTCGGTCGCGCGCATCCCGGGCTCCTTCCGCCCGCCGCCGTTGTCTCCCATCCTCTCTTACCCAGCATGCGCCTTCATCCCCTGCGCCGACGCCAACCCGTTGCCGCGCGGGCGAACCGACAACCCCCTGGACAGCGTGATGATGGACAAGGGAGCTGTGTCGCCGCGCGGCACGCCCGGCGCGCTCCCCGGTCCGACCGGAAGGTGGCAGCCATGCCCGCAACCCGTGCGAAGAGATCAGCCGCGGCCACGCTCGCCACGCTGACGCTGCTGCTCGCGGCGGCGTGCGGGGGCGGGGGCGGGGGCGGCGGGGGTACGGCGGACAGGACGTCGCCACCGGGCGGCCGCGTCCTCGCGGTGAAGATCGACAATGTCGGGGCCGCCCGGCCGCCGACGGGCCTGGAGCAGGCCGACCTCGTCTACCTGGAGCAGGTGGAGGCGGGCCTCAGCCGCATACTCGCCGTCTACTCCTCCGAGGTGCCGCCCGTCGTCGGCCCGGTGCGCAGCGCCCGCGAGACGGATCTGGAGCTGCTGCGGCAGTTCGACCGGCCCACGCTCGCCTACTCCGGCGCGCAGGGCAGGCTCACGCCGCTCATCGAGGCCGCGCCGATCGACGCGCTGCCCCCGTCCAAGGCCCCGGGCGCGTACTTCCGCGGCGGCGACCGGCCCGCGCCGCACAACCTGTATCTGCGGCCGGGCGACATCCCGTACCGCGCGTCCGGTACGGACGCCGCCGAGGACATCGGGCTGAGCTTCGGGCCGGCCCCGGCCGGCGGTTCGCCCACCGGCGAGCGGACCGTGCGCTACCCGGCGGCGAGCTTCACCTTCACGTGGTCGGCGGACCAGAAGCGGTGGCTGGTGACGATGGACGGCGCTCCCGCCCGGACCGCCGCCGGGGGCCGGCTCGCCGCGGCCTCGGTGATCCTGCAGGAAGTGACCGTACGCCCGTCCGACTTCGGTGACCGCTCGGGCAACAGGACGCCGTTCACGGACACCGTGGGCTCGGGCTCGGCGACCGTACTGCGCGACGGGAAGGCGTACGAGGCGCGGTGGTCGAGGGACGACGCCGCTTCCGGCACCGCGTTCACGGCCCCCGACGGCAAGCGCATGACGCTCGCCTCCGGGCAGACGTGGATCGCGTACGTCGCACGCTGAGCGGCGCCGTGCCCCGGCCCGCCCCCGCCGGGCGAGCCGGGGCGCGGGGGGCACGAGGCACCGGTCACGGAAGCGCGAGGCGACGGGTCACGGCAGTACGACGCGTTCGACGGCGGCGGCGACGAGTGCGTCGCGCTCGGCCTCCGAGAACACCCCCGGCAGCGTGAGCTGTTCGACGATCAGCCAGTTGAACGCCAGATACAGCAGCCGGACGGCGGTCGCGTCGCCGGGCAGTCCCGACTCCTCGTGGTAGGCCACGTTGGCCTCGACGTCGGCGCGGACGCGCTCGGTCAGCACCGCGCTCAGGTCGGGACGCCGGGTGGCTTCGAGGCGCAGTTCGAGCAGCGCGAGATATCCGGTGCGAAAGCCGCTGACCCGGCCGACCAGCTCGCGCATCAGCTCGACGTACGTGTCGCGGTCGGGCGCGCTCGCCCGCTGCCGCGCGATCGTCTCCTCGTCGGGCTGGAGCCGTTCGTAGACCCGGGCGCCCGCCTGGGTGAGCAGGGCGTCGCGGTTGGTGAAGTAGTTGGAGGCGGTGCCCGCGGGCACGCCAGCCTCCGTGTCGACGGCCCGGAAGGTCAGCCCCCGCGCTCCTTCCCTGGCCAGCACCTCGATCGCGGCGTCCACGAGGGCGGCCCGCCGCTCGTCGTTCCTGCGCACCATCGGCACCACTCCATCCGTAGCACTACATTCAGAGCACTTCGCGCAGAGTACTACGGTAGAAGGGTCCGCACGCCCGCGGCCCGGAACAGGGAGGGGCCCCGGTGCGTCCGGCACCGGGGCCTTCGGGGTTCAACACCATCTATCGGCGCTCGGCGCCGACTCTCGTTGCTCCGCACGTCCGCCGGGAAGGCCGGAAGTGCGGGGATTTCGGATGCCTGACCGGGGACCACCTTCCAATCCGGGGTCTGCGGTACCTGGGTCGACTGCTGGTGACTCAGGCGCTCCTGATGGCGTCTGCTCCTCCCTTTGCGATCAATTCCAACAGGTCTCACTCTTCGTGCGGCGTCGTCGGCCGCACGCGCCGGTCGTCTGTGCCGCGCTGTGCTGACTTCGTTGGTTACGTCAGAAACTCTAATCACCACGGTCTCGGATGTCTACCATCGCCGGGGCAGATATGTGCGTGAAGGAGCGGGCGGCCCCTCCCCGGAACCTCAGCGCCCCGGGTTACTGAGGTGGGCCCTGCATGGTGACCAGGTCGGTCAGCGCCCGCATGCCGCCCTCAGCCAGGGCCCGGCGCTGGAGGTCCGCCGAGGTGCCCTGTTGCAGGAGACGGTGGACCAGGGCGCCGACCTCCCGCGCGTCGCCCGCTTCCTCCAGGGCGGGTGCGATGTGGTCCATCAGCTGGGCGATCACGTCGCCGGCGCTGCGCAGTCTGCCGTCGGGGGCCACCAGTGAACCGCTGATGCCGTCCCGCGCGGCGTACCAGTTCGCGCCGTGCAGCAGCTCCGGCGCGCACGCGGTCAACGGGAGACCGGCCTTCTCGTCGCTGATGGCGGTCGCGACCAGGGCGCGCACGATCCCCGCGAACATGACCGCCTCGTCGGCCTTCAACTGCACGTCCATGCACCGCACCTCGATGGTGGGGTACTTGTCGGACAGCCGGGCCTGCCAGTAGATCTGCCCGGGGTCGGTGATGATCCCGGACGTCAGCAGTCCGCGGACCCGCTGCTCGTGGTCGGCCAGGCCGTCGAAGTGCGGCGGAGGGCCGCTGACGGGCCAGCGGCCGAAGATCACGGTGCGCCAGCTGGAGAATCCGGTGTCACGGCCGTCCCACACCGGTGAGTTCGCCGACATGGCCACCAGGACGGGCAGCCACACCCTGATCCGGTTGAGTACGGCGACGCCCATCGCCGGGTCGGACACGGCCGCGTGCACGTGCATGCCGTTGACCAGTTGCTCGGCGACCAGCTGAGGGGCCTGGGTCTGTATGGCCAGATACCGCGGGGACCGGGTCACCGGCACCGGTGCCACCTCCCGGAAGGGCGCCGTGGCGCACGCGGCGAGCCGGCACCCGAACTCCTCGGCCGCGGCGCCGAGCGCGTGGCGCAGGCGCAGCAGATGCCCGCCGACCTCCTCGAGGTCGGTGCACACCGGAGTCGCGACCTCCACCTGTGCCTGGAGCAGCTCCGCCTGCACCTCGCGGCGGTCCACGACCGGCTCCAGACCGGAGCACCCGCGCACCTCCTCGGCCAGTGGCACCGGCAGGCCCGAGTCCGGATCGAGAAGGAGGTACTCCTCCTCGACCCCCACGGTGATCACGCCGGCCCCCGTCAGCGCGCCGCGCCGGTACGCGGGCGGCGGACGGAGACACCCCGGACCGTCACGGCAGCCGGCAGCGCCCCCTGTCGCACACGGGCCCAGGCGAGCGACGTCGTACGGTGCTGAGCACTCATGACCGCACTTCTTTCTCCTCGGGGCAGCCCACGGCCGCCCGATCGGTCCCGGTACTAGGCATTGTGTACCCAGACGGTCCGCTCGACCAGGCGGTCTTCGGCCGCTGCCGCGCCGCTCACCAGCGGTGAGCGGGCCGGTGCTCGGTACGCGATGCCGGTGCGCTGTGCCGGGTGCGCGGTGCGCCGTGTGTCGCGGAACCCTGGCCGGGCCCTCAGGTGCAAACGACCCTGTGGTGCCCGTCCTGCCCGTCGGCCTGGCCGTCGTGCCTCAGGATCTCCGCCCGCCTGCCCCCGGGGCCCTTGTCGCTGCGCCGACGGCACCGCCGGTCGCCCGGATGGCGCACGCGCCGCTGGGTCAGGCGAGGGCCGCCCCCTGGCCCAGCAGCAGGGCGACGTCGACCGCCGCGACGAGGACCGCCGCCAGGAACGGCAGCCCGGGCCTGCGCCGGCCCAGCAGCGCGCCGCCCGCCGCCAGTGCCGCGGCGACCGCCGACGCGGTGGCCCCGGCCGCGCCGACCGGGCCGGGCCGGGCGAACACCAGCAGCGCGGTGGCCGCCACGAGAGGCACCGGCAGCAGCAACCGCGCCCGGACGGCACCCAGCCGCTGGGGCCAGCCGCGTACCCCGGTGGCCAGATCGTCGCCGATGTCGGGAAGCACGTCGGCCAGGTGCGCGCCGACACCGAGCAGCGCCGCCGCGGCGACGGTCCACCACGGCGGCCAGGACCGCCCCGGCAGCCCGAGCGAGGCGAAGGCGGGCAGCGCCGCGAACCCCGCCGCGTACGGCAGCCAGGACATGGCGGTCGCCTTGAGCCCGAGGTTGTACGCCCAGCCCGCGGCCACTCCGGCGAGGTGGACCGTACCGGCGAGGGGCCCGCACGCCAGGGACAGCGGTACACACAGGGCCAGGGCCATGACGGCGGCCAGGCGTACGGCGGCGACGCCGACCGTGCCGGCCACGACGGGTTTGCCGCGCCGCCCGGCGGCGGCGTCGCGCGCGGCGTCGACGGCGTCGTTGCTCCAGCCGACGGACAGCTGTCCCGCCAGCACCGCGGCTGCCACCAGCGCGCATCCGGCCGCGTCCTGCCCGCCGGCGGCCGCCATCGCGGTCACCAGGGCGACCACGGCGAGCGTCGCGCCCAGATGGCACGCCGTCAGAAGCCCGCCCACCGCCGGGAGCCGGCGCCTCGCGGCGACGGCGGGCGGGGCCGGGCCGACGGCGGGCGCTGCCTTCGGATCCGCGTCGGCGTCCACGTCCACGCGGTCATGCTAGGCCGCCGGACGAGCGACAGGGCGTGTGGCGGCGGCGCGCCGGGGCTACTCATTGCAAGGTCTCCCGCCCCCGGCCTCGGACCGCACATGACCCGGATCGCAGCTGTTCACGGTGTGCTCGCTCCCCACCGGCACGCCCAACGAGAGATCACGGACATGATCGCCCGGGTGAGCCTGCCCGAGGGCGCCGACCGCCGCGTTCTCGACCGGCTCCACGACAGCGCGAAGGTGAGCACCCGGCACACCGCCCTCCCGCTCGGCGCGTACGCGCGACTCCACGACTTCGGCGCGGTCAACGACGCCTTCATCGAGGGCGCGGTGGCTCTCGGCGCCGAGGCCGTCGGCTCGGCGCTCGACGCGGCCGGCCTCTCGCCGCGCGACGTCGACCTGCTGATGTTCACGTCGGTGACCGGCATCGCCACGCCCTCGATCGACGCGCGCCTGGTGGGACCCCTGGGGCTGCGGCCGGACGTCAAGCGCCTCCCCGTCTTCGGTCTGGGCTGCGTCGCGGGGGCCGCCGGCGTCGCGCGTCTGCACGACTGTCTGCTGGGGCGTCCCGACGGCGTGGCGGTCCTGCTGTCGGTGGAACTGTGCTCGCTCACGTTCCAGCGCGGCGACGCCTCACCCGCGAATCTCGTCGCCGGCGCGCTGTTCGGGGACGGCGCGGCGGCGGTGGTCGCCTGCGGCGCCCGCCGGGCCGCGGCCGGCGCCGGCCCCACCGTCGTCGACTCGCGCAGTCATCTCTACCCGGACAGCGAGCATGTGATGGGGTGGGACGTCACCGGCTCGGGCTTCCGCGTCGTCCTGGACGCGAGCGTCCCGGACGTCGTACGCAAGAACCTGGCCGCGGACGTCGACGGTTTTCTCGCCGGGCACGGCCTGCGCCGCGAGGACATCACCGCCTGGGTGTGTCACCCCGGCGGCCCGAAGGTGCTGGAGGCGGTCGACGAAACCCTCGAACTGCCCGCGGGCGCGCTCGACGTCACCTGGCGGTCGTTGGCGGCCGTGGGCAACCTGTCCTCGGCCTCGGTGCTCCACGTCCTGCGCGACACCCTGGCCGAACGCCGGCCGCCCGCCGGCACCGCCGGGCTGATGCTCGCCATGGGGCCGGGGTTCTGCTCCGAACTCGTCCTGCTGCGCTGGTAGAAGGAGGACACGCATGCTCGGTTACACCGCACTCGTCCTGGCGGTCGGCGCGGAACGCGTCGCCGAACTCGTCGTGGCCCGCCGCAACGCACGCTGGAGCCTGGCGCACGGCGCCGTCGAGGCGGGACGCGGCCACTACCCGGCCATGGTCGTCCTGCACACCGGGCTGCTCGTCGGCGCTCTCGCCGAAGTGCGCTTCGGCGGGCGGCCGTTCGACCCCGCGCTGGGCTGGAGCATGACCGCCGTCGTGGTGGCCGCGCAGGCGCTGCGCTGGTGGTGCATCCGTACGCTGGGGCCCCGCTGGAACACCCGGGTGCTGGTCGTGCCCGGTCTGCCGCTGGTGGCGGGCGGCCCGTACCGCTGGATGAGCCACCCGAACTACGTGGCGGTGGTCGCCGAAGGACTGGCCCTGCCGCTCGTGCACGGCGCGTGGGTGACCGCGGCGCTCTTCACCGGGCTCAACGCGGCGCTGCTCACCGTGCGGATCCGCTGCGAGAACGCGGCCCTCGGGCTCGCTCCCCGGCGCGCCGCCGGCAGCCGGGCCGGTGCCGGACTGTGATCGACCTGCTCGTGGCGGGCGGCGGGCCGGCGGGGCTGGCCACCGCCATCCACGCGGCGAGGGCCGGCATGGAGGTGGTCGTCGTCGAGCCGCGCGCCACGCCCGTGGACAAGGCGTGCGGCGAGGGCATCATGCCGGGCGGCGTGCTGGCACTGGAGGCACTGGGCGTGCGGGTCGGCGGGCGCGCGCTGCGCGGTATCCGTTACGTCGACGGGCGCCACCACGCGCAGGCGTCCTTCGCCGGCGCACCGGGCCTCGGAGTGCGCCGTACGGACCTGCACGCGGCGCTCGCGCGGCGGGCCGCCGAGGCCGGCGTCGCGGTGGTCCCCGGCCGGATCACGGAGGTGCGCCAGAGCGCGGACGCGGTGACGGCGGGCGGCCTGCGGGCGCGCTGGCTGGCGGCGGCGGACGGCCTGCACTCGCCGCTGCGCCACACGCTCGGCCTGGACGTGCCGAGCGGCCGGCCCCGGCGCTTCGGGCTGCGCCGCCACTACCGGGTGGAGCCGTGGACGGACTTCGTCGAGGTGCACTGGTCCGGCTGCGGCGAGGCGTACGTGACCCCGGTCGGCGACGGCCTGGTCGGGGTGGCCGTGCTGAGTACGGCGAAGCGTGGGTTCGACGCGCACCTGCGCCACTTCCCGCACCTGCGCCGGCTCCTGGACGGGCGGCCTCCGGACGGCGCGGTGCGGGGTGCGGGTCCGTTGCGGCAGCGGGCCCGTCGCCGTACCGCGGGCCGGGTCCTGCTCGTCGGCGACGCGGCGGGCTACACCGACGCGCTGACCGGCGAGGGCGTCGCGCTCGCGCTGGCGTCGGCCGAGGCGGCCGTGCGGTGCCTGCGGGCGGGGAGGCCGCAGGCGTACGAGCGGTGCTGGCGGCGGCTGTCCCTGCGGCACCGCCTGCTGACCGAGGGGCTCGTACGGATGAGCGGTCACGCGGCCGTCGCCCGTCTGGTCGTACCGGCGGCCGCGAGGATGCCGTCGCTCTTCACGGCGGCCGTCCGCGCGCTCCAGTGAGACCCCGGACCGAGGGGCCCGGACCCCCGGATGCGGATCGGGGACGGCAGGGGTGCCATGGATGCAGAAGGAGGTGGCAGCGGCCATGGCGCGTCCGGTGTGGAGTGGGGCCCTGACCTTCGGGCTGGTGTCCCTGCCCGTACAGATGTTCACCGCGACGGACAGTCACACGGTGCACTTCCACCAGTTGCAGCGCGGTACGTCGGACCGGGTGCGCAACAAGCGGGTGAACGAGCGCACGGGTGACGAGGTGCCGCTCGACGAGATCGTCAAGGGATACGACGCCGGGGACGAGTACGTGCTCATCGAGCCCGGCGAGCTGGAGGACATCGCTCCGGGGCGCTCCCAGGCGGTGGAGATCACCGGCTTCGTCGATCTCGAACAGGTCGAGCCCGTCTTCTTCGACAAGACGTACTACCTCGGCCCCAAGGGCAAGGAGTACGCGAAGATCTACGCCCTGCTGGAGAAGGCGCTGGCGGAGGCGGGCAAGGCGGGCATCGCCACGTTCGTCATGCGCAACCGCCAGTACCTGGTGGCCGTGAAGGCGGAGGGCGGTCTCCTGACGCTGCACACCCTGCACTGGGCCGACGAGATCCGCGATCCGCGCAAGGAGATCGGCGCCCTGCCGCAGGACACCGAGGTCACCGGCCGCGAGCTGAGGATGGCCGAGCAGCTCATCGACACGCTCAGCATGGACTGGAACCCCGAGGACTTCCACGACACCTTCCAGGAGCAGGTGACGAAGCTGATCGAGGCGAAGCGCGGCGGCGAGTCGGTCGAGAAGGCGGAGCCCCCGGCGAAATCCACCAACGTGGTCGACCTGATGGAGGCGCTGCGCGCCAGCGTCGACCAGGCGAAGAGCCCCAAGGGCGGCGGCAAGGAGAAGGCCACCGCCTCCGGCGCCCCCGTCGCCCGGATCAAGGACGCCGCCGACAAGCACCGCTCCGGCCGCGACGCGAAGCCCGAGGGGAAGGCCAAGGCGGAGGACAAGCAGACGAAGGCGTCGTCGCTCGACTCCCTGACCAAGGCGGAGCTCTACCGGCGCGCCACGGAAGCCGGCGTTCCCGGCCGTTCCTCCATGACCCGCGAGGAACTGGTCAAGGCCCTCGGCGGCAAGCGCGGGCGGCGCAAGGCCCAGGCGTCCTAGGCGCACACGCGGCGGCACCCGCACGGACGTGGCGCCGCTGACCGGCCCCGGGACGGCGTTCCGACAGCGGGGGCATTAAGACCCCGGTGCAGGGCAGAGGGATAGAAACCGCATCGCGGGGTGCCTCGTCCAGGTGTGACGTCGGTCGCGTGCGGTGCAGATACGGAACTAGAGCTTGCGCCCGTGCCGCGTCCCCCCGGCCGGCCGTGCCGCGGAGAGGCAGTCGTCGTGCGTAGTGTCGGAGTGGAGGAGGAGCTCCTCCTGGTGGATGCCCGGACCGGTGAGCCGCAGGCGTTGTCCACAGCGGTTCTGGCCTCGGTGTCCCGGGAGGGCGGCGGTGACGCCGAGGTCTTCGAGGCCGAGCTGCACCGGCAGATGCTGGAGTTCGGCACCCGGCCGCAGACCAGCATGGGCGATCTGGCGGAGGAGATCCTCCGCTGGCGCGCGGAGGCCGCGCGCCACGCGGAGGGTCTCGGCGCCGCCGTCGTCGCGCTGGCGACCTCCCCGCTCCCGGTCAGCCCGTCCATCGGCCACGGTGAGCGCTACCGGTGGCTGGAGGAGGAGTTCGGGCTGACCACCCAGGAGCAGCTGACGTGCGGCTGCCACGTCCATGTGTCGGTGGACTCCGACGAGGAGGGCGTGGCGGTACTGGACCGGATCCGGCCCTGGCTGTCCGTACTCCTCGCGATGAGCGGGAACTCGCCCTTCTGGCAGGGCAAGGACAGCCAGTACAGCAGCTACCGCAGCCGGGTGTGGGGCCGGTGGCCGTCGTCCGGGCCGGTGGAGATCTTCGGCAGCGCCGACCGGTACCACGAACAGGTCGACGCCATGGTCGGCACGGGGGCGCTGCGGGACGAGGGGATGATCTACTTCGACGCCCGGCTCTCCCGCCACTACCCCACCGTCGAGGTGAGGGTCGCCGACGTGTGCCTCGACCCCTCCACCACGGTGCTCATGGCCACCCTGGCCCGTGGCCTGGTGGAGACGGCGGCCCGGCAGTGGCGTGACGGCGAGCCGCCCGCCCGGCACGGCGTCGGGCTGCTGCGGCTGGCCGCGTGGCGGGCGGGCCGGTCCGGGCTCGAGGGCGAGCTGATCCACCCGGAGACGATGCGCCCGGCGCCGGCCGAGACGGTCGTACGAGCACTGTTCGACCACGTCCGGGACGCTCTGGAGGACAGCGGCGACGTGATTCCCGCGCAGGAGGGGCTCGCGGCCCTGCTCAAGGGCGGGAACGGGGCGCGTGTCCAGCGGGAGCTGCTGAGCCGGTTCGGTGGCCTGCGCGAAGTGGTCACCGAATGCGTGAACAGGACCCGCGGGTAGTCGCCCACCCCACCCGGGACAGGCCCAGAGGCCCAGAAGGGTCGAAAAGGGGAGCGCCGGCCGACAGTGACGTCGGCCGGCGCGCTCACGGCGGAGACCCGGGAACCGGGAGCCGGTCAGAGAACGCCGGAGTCGGCGATCGTGACCTTGGCCTTCGGGCGGCCGCTGGACGTGCCGTAGCTCTCGATCTTCCTGACGAGCTTCATGCTGTCCTCGTCGGCGACCTCGCCGAACACGACGTGCTTGCCGTCCAGCCACGGCGTCACCACGGTGGTGACGAAGAACTGGGAGCCGTTGGTGTTCGGGCCGGCGTTGGCCATGGAGAGCAGGCCCGGCCGGTCGTGCTTGAGCGTGAAGTTCTCGTCCGCGAACTTCTCGCCGTAGATGCTCTTGCCGCCGGTGCCGTCACCGCGGGTGAAGTCGCCGCCCTGGAGCATGAAGTCCGGGATGATCCGGTGGAAGGAGGAGCCGGCGTAGCCGAAGCCCTTCTCGCCCGTGGCCAGCGCGCGGAAGTTCTCCGCCGTCTTGGAAACCACGTCGTCGAACAGGTTGAACGTGATCCGCCCGGCGGGCTCGTCGTTGATGGTGATGTCGAAGTAAGCCTTGATCGTCATGGTTCCATCCTGACATCCCGGGCGACGTCTCGTGCATCCGGCATCCCGTGAAGGCGATTTTGGTGTCTTCCGCGAGGCCGACGGCATATGCCGCAAGCACCACCGTATCGAGTGTTGCCAAAGCCCTTACGGGCCTTTCCCGGCTGTGCCACAGTCGTACTGGTCCATCCTTCCGGTCCATCCCTCAGACCTGGCTTGGCCGCGCCTGTATCGGAGTACGACATGCCGTCCCATCTGTTCGCGGACCCTCCGGCTCCCCACCCTCCCGAGCGGGGCTCCGTCGACGCGCTGATCTCGCAGACGCGCCGGCTGCGCGTGGACGTGGACGCGGTGCGCAGGGACGCGGCCGCGGGGGACGACGAGGACCCGCAGGGGCGCTGGCAGCGGGCTCTGTGCGACCTGGCGGTCCATCAACTCGATGATCTGGGCGCCCAGTTGGGGCACCTCAAGGCCGGGCTGCCCGCCCAGGCCGCGGAGGCACCCGCCGGCCGCCCTCCGGCCGCGCGCGGTACGTCGTTGCTCTGCCGGGTCGGCAGCGCCGAGTGGAACCTCCTGACCGACGAGGCGCACTGGTCGGACGAGCTGTA
Source organism: Streptomyces chryseus (assembly GCF_014650755.1). Taxonomy (GTDB): domain Bacteria; phylum Actinomycetota; class Actinomycetes; order Streptomycetales; family Streptomycetaceae; genus Streptomyces; species Streptomyces chryseus. Next base: position 15,175 of record NZ_BMVO01000006.1, read on the forward strand.
CGAGATCTTCGGCCGGGCGCCGGGGAGCGGGCCGCTGACCCTCGACGAGCTGCCGTCCATGCTGCTCCCCGAGGACCAGGGCTTCCTCGCCTCGATGGTCACGGACTGCCTGGTCGACGGGAAACCGATCGACGGCGAGTTCCGCATCCGGCGCACGGACGGCGCCGTACGGACGCTGCACATGATGGGCGAGCCCGTACTCGACTCCGACGGCTGCACCGCCTCCATGTGGGCGGTCCTGCGGGACGTCAGCGCGCTGCGCAGCAGCCGGCAAGCCGTGCACGAGACCCAGGACACCCTGCGGCGCCAGCAGCACATCGCCCGGACCGAGCACCGGATCGCCGTCGAGCTCCAGGAGTCCGTACTGCCGCCGTGGCGCGGCTCCCTGCTGCTCCCGCACGGCGGCCCGGCCGCGCTCGACCTCGCCGCCCACTACCTGCCGTCGGCGTCGAGCGAGCTGATCGGCGGCGACTGGTACGACGCGCTGGAGCTGCCGGACGGGCAGACGCTGCTGACCGTGGGCGACCTGACCGGTCACGGGGTGGCCGCCACGTCGGCCATGGCCATGCTGCTGGGCGCGCTGCGCGGGATGGCCGTGGCCGGGATCGCGCCCGGCGCCCTGATGAGGCACCTCAACCAGTTGCTGGAGGCGTCGGCCCAGCCCGCGCTCGGCAGCGCGATGTGCTGCCGCTACGACCCGGTCACCCGGGTCCTCACCTGGGCGCAGGCGGGCCACCCCGCCCCGCTGCTGTTCCGCGACGGGACGGGGCGCTTGCTGACGCCGCCCGAGGGTGTGCTGCTCGGGGCGACGTCCGGGGCCGTCTACGAGCAGGCCGAAGTACAGCTTCGCGCCGGTGACCTGCTGGTTCTGCACACCGACGGGATCTCGCGCCGCACCGCCACCGACGATGCCGGCGCGTCCAGGCTGCTGGATCTCGCACCGCGCTTCGCCGAGGCCCGCAGCGCGCAGGAGTGCGTGCGGCTGGCCGTCGAGGAGTTCGGTGAGGCGGAGCGGGAGAACGACGCGTGCGTGCTGATCGCCCGGATCGCCGCATAGGGGCGGGAACGCCGCAGTGGGCGTGGCGCTCGTCGCGGTCGTGGTGGTCGAAGGAAGCGCGGAAGTCGTAGGGCTCGAACGGTGAGGGGAGTCGGCGGACCGGAACAGCCCGCTCAGATGCTGGTGCTCCGTTTCGCCTTCTTCGCCGGCAGCGCGAGCTGGATCTCCTCGCGCAGGTTTTCGATCTTCGGGTAGCCGGCGTACTCACCGGTGAGCCGGTACATCTGGCGCAGCCGGTCCCAGGTGCGGTGCGACGAGGTCTCCCCCATCGACACCAGCGCGAGGCGTGCGTACCGGTCGGCCTGTTCCGGGTCGTCCGCGATGAAGCACGCGGAGGCCAGTGAGAGGTAGTCGAAGATCTTCGACCGCTGACGGCCGCCGGCCCGGAGGTCGAGCGCCTGCTTGGCGTGCCGCTGGGCCGTGATCGCCGCCGAGGGGTCGTGCTCGGCGAGGGTACGGAAGGCGAGGGCCTGCATCCCGTGCATGTCCGCCTCGTCGAACATCTGCATCCAGCTCGGCGGCGGGACGTCGCCCTTGTCCGAGACGAAGAGGTCCTCCGCCTCCCCCAGCGTGCGCCGCATCGCCTGACCACGGCCCATGGCGGCCTGCGCCCAGGCCTCGATGGTGTGCAGCATGGCGCGGGTACGGGGCAGCATCTGGTCGCCGGATCCGGACTTGGCGAGCTTCATCAGGTCGAGTGCGTCGTCGGGTTTCCCGAGGTGCACCATCTGGCGGGCGGCCCGGGAGAGGGCCTCGCCCGCGCGGGGGCGGTCACCCCCCTCGCGTGCCGCGTGGGCGGCGATGACGAAGTACTTCTGGGCCGTGGGTTCGAGGCCGACGTCGTGCGACATCCAGCCGGCGAGCACCGCCAGGTTGGCGGCGACGCCCCACAGGCGTCGCTGGAGATGGTCGGGGTGGTGGTAGGCGAGCATGCCGCCCACTTCGTTGAGCTGGCCCACCACCGCCTTGCGCTGGAGCCCGCCGCCACGGGCGGCGTCCCAGGCGCGGAACACTTCGACGGACCGCTCCAGCTCTTCGATCTCCTGCGACCCGATGGGGGCGGCCTCGTAGCGGTCGTACCCAGCGGGGTCGGCGTGCAGGGGATCTGCGGAGCGTGGAGCGTCGGCCGTCAGAGCGGGGTCGGTGTGCATCCAGTCGTGCATGGCGCTGCTGAGTGCGGAGCCTGCGGCGAGCGCGGCGCCCGCGCCCACCAAGCCGCGTCGGTTGAGCATGAGGTCCATTCCCGTGAATTCGGTGAGGACCGCCGCCGTCCGTTCGGGCGCCCACGGAAGACCGTCGGGATTATCTGTGTTCCTGACGTCCCGCCGTTTCCCCGTGCGCCCGTGCCGGTCGAACCCGAGGTCCTCGATGGTCACGACACGGCCGAGTCGCTCGGTGAACAGAGCTGCCAGCACTTTGGGCACGGGATCGCGCGGGGCTTCCCCCATGTCGATCCAGCGTCGAACGCGCGAGGTGTCGGTCGCCAGTTGCGGATGGCCCATGGCCGCCGCCTGCCGGTTCACCAGTCTCGCGAGTTCGCCCTTGGACCAGCCGGCGAGACCGAACAGGTCTGCCAGGCGGGTGTTGGGTTCTCCGGTCACTTCAAGCCCCCAGGTTCTCGGCTGATTTCGACAGTAACCCCGTGTCAGAGGCGCCGGGCATATTCGCCAGGGTTCGCCAGGGTTCGCCAGGGTCCGCCAGATGGTGTGCCACCCGCAGGCGGGTGTCAGGTAAGAAAGCGCCACCCCGTTCCGGCAACCGGCCGGCATTCCCCAGGGTGCTGACCGGTTGCCGGGGCGGGCGGCGCACGTAACTCGTCGGCGCGCGAAGGGATCTGTCCCATGTACACAGCATCGTCCTCCGTGTCCGCCCCGCCTCGGCCGTACCGTCCCGTGGCAACGGGCAGCGGACCGTATCTCGACCCCAACCACGCCGGCGGAGCGTCCCTCGGCGCGGGACGGGCCCGGCGCGCGGCGGCAGGGCTGGGTTCCCCACCGCTCAGCGGGAGACTCGACTTGTCCGGCCCCCAGGGCGCGCAGCTGAGGAAGGCCATCGCCTCGGTGCACCGGATCTGCCCGGAGTTCAACCCGGTGCAGGTACTGCGTCGCAGCGGACGTTCCGTACTGCTCGTCGGCACCACAGGCCGCGCCACCGCGGTCGCCAAGTGCTTACTCGATCACTCCCCCGCCTGGGCGGAGCGGTTCCGGCACGAAATAGCTGCTTACCGCGCGTTCGTCCGGCACCGCCCGCCTGTGCGGGTGCCCCGGCTGATCGCCGCGGATCCCGACAACTGCACGCTGGTGATCGAGCGGATGCCCGGCCGGGTCGCCGCCCTCACCCGGCACCCGGTCGAGGCGCCGCCGCGCGCCGACCTGCGGGCCGTGCTCGGCGCGATCACCCGGGTCAACGCGTGGCGGCCGCCGCCCGGCATCTTCGAGGCACCGCTCGACTACGCCTCGCGGATCTCCCGGTACCACGCACTGGGGCTGCTCACCGACCGCGACCTGGGTGACCTCCAGAAGCTCCTGCACGGAGTGGCGCACGCGGCCGGCGGCCGGCAGAACATGGGCCAGTTCTGTCACGGCGACGCGCTGCTCTCGAACATCCTGATGTCGCCGGCCGGGCCCGTCCTGGTCGACTGGGAGCACGCCGGCTGGTACCTGCCGGGGTACGACCTGGCGACGCTGTGGGCGGTGCTGGGCGACGCCCCGGCGGCGCGACGGCAGATCAGCCAGCTGGCGCAGGCGCCCGGCACGGCGTCGCGGGACGCGTTCCTGGTGAACCTGATGCTCGTACTGACCCGGGAGATCCGTACGTACGAGACCGCTGTCCAGCGCACCATGCGCGAGGCGGCCCCGGCCGGCGGGGCGGCGGGGCAGACGCCGGCGGGCGCGTTGTCGACCGGTGAGGAGCAGCGGTTGCTGCTCCGGCGGCTGCACGACGACTGCGCGATGGCCCGGCGGGCCGTCCGCGCCGCTGTCGGCACCCGCTGACGGAGAGGGGAAAGCACTGGCCGCGCCCGGTTGCACACCGGGTGGGCCGGTGCTTCGTCATGTGCGGTGCGGACCGCACGGGGCGCCGGGGCCGGAGCCCGGAAACGGCGGCACAATGGCGGTGTCACCCGCCTGCGTGCCGTGGAGCGCGAGGCATCGGGCGCTGACGGGGAAGGCTCCGTGTATCCACCCCGGAGGGAAGGCCACGATGAGCACGGAAGGCAACGCCGCGTACGGGAAAAGCCCCTTCGTACGGTCGAAGAGCCACTTCGCGGACCGCATCACGGCCGACGGCAGGGACGGCTGGCCCGTCGAGGCGGGCCGCTACCGGCTCGTGGTGAGCCGCGCCTGCCCCTGGGCCAGCCGCGCGGTGATCTCGCGGCGGCTGCTCGGCCTGGAGAACGCCGTCTCCCTGGCGGTGGCCGATCCGGTCCAGGACGACCGGAGCTGGCGGTTCACCCTCGATCCCGGTGACCGCGACCCCGTCCTGGGCATCCGGTTCCTGAGCGAGGCGTACGACGCGCGGGCGACGCGGTACGACGGAGGGGTCAGCGTGCCCGCCGTCGTGGACGTGCCGAGCGGCGAACTGGTCACCAACGACTACCAGGGGATCACACTGGACTTCGCCACCGAGTGGTCGGCGCTGCACCGGCCGGGTGCGCCGGACCTCTACCCCGAGCCGCTGCGCGCGGAGATCGACGAGGTCATGGACGGCGTCTACCGCGACGTGAACAACGGGGTCTACCGGGCGGGCTTCGCGACGCACCAGCGGGAGTACGAGGACGCCTGCCAGGACGTGTTCCGGCGGCTGGAGCTGGTGGCGCGGCGGCTGGCGGAGCGCCGCTACCTCGTCGGGGACACCGTCACGGAGGCGGACATCCGGCTCTTCACGACGCTGGTGCGGTTCGACGCGGTCTACCACGGTCACTTCAAGTGCAATCGGTGGAAGCTGAGCGAGCACCCGGTGCTGTGGGCGTACGCACGGGACCTGTACCAGACGCCCGGCTTCGGGGACACCGTCGACTTCGACCACATCAAGCGCCACTACTACCGGGTGCACACCGGTGTCAACCCGACCGGCATCGTGCCGCTGGGGCCCGACCTGTCCGGGTGGCCGGCCCCGCACCACCGCGAGGAGCTGGGCGGTCGCCCGTTCGGGGACGGTACGCCGCCGGGTCCGGTGCCGGTGGCGGAGCGGGTGTCGGCGGCGGGGCAGCCGTAGGGCCGCTGCCCGGCACGTGCCGTACCCGGACGTGCGCCGGCCGCGGCCCCGGGTGAAGCTGGACGTCCCTGCCGGCCCGGGTACGTGCGAGAGGTGCCGATGAATCCCGTCGAGGCTCTGGAACGGATCGCGTTCCTGCTGGAACGGGCCCAGGCCCCCACCTACCGGGTACGCGCGTTCCGCACCGCCGCCGCCGCCGTCGCCGCGCTCCCCGAGGAGGAGACGGCGAGCCGCGCGGCGGCGGGCTCGCTGGAGCGGCTCAAGGGCGTCGGGCCCAAGACCGCGCAGGTGGTCCGCGAGGCGCTGGCCGGTGGGACGCCCGCGTACCTGGAGCGGCTGGAGGAGGAGAGCGCGGGGCCGCGGACCGAGGGCGGCGAGCGGCTGCGCGCGCTGCTGCGCGGCGACTGCCATCTGCACTCCGACTGGTCGGACGGCGGAAGCCCCATCGAGGAGATGGGGCGTACGGCGGCGGCGCTGGGCCACGAGTGGGCGGTTCTCACGGACCACTCCCCCCGGCTGACGGTCGCGGGCGGCCTGTCGCCCGAACGGCTGCGCGAACAGCTGGACGTGGTGGCGGAACTCAACGCACGCTGGGCGCCGTTCCGGCTGCTCACCGGCATCGAGTGCGACATCCTGCTCGACGGCTCGCTCGACCAGGAACCCGAACTGCTGGAACGGGTCGACCTGGTCGTCGTGTCCGTGCACTCCAAGCTGCGCATGGAGGCCCCGTCGATGACGCGCCGCATGGTCGCCGCCGTGACCAACCCGCACGCGGACGTCCTCGGCCACTGCACCGGCCGGCTGATCACCGGGCGCGGGCGGCCGGAGTCGCAGTTCGACGCCGACGAGGTCTTCGCCGCCTGTGCGGAGTCGGGCACGGCGGTGGAGATCAACAGCCGGCCCGAGCGTCTCGACCCGCCCCGGCGGCTGCTGCGCCGTGCCGTCGACGCGGGCGTACTGTTCTCCGTCGACACCGACGCGCACGCGCCGGGGCAGCTCGACTGGCAGATCTACGGGTGTGCCAGGGCGGAGGAGTGCGGCGTGCCGCCGGAGCGGGTCGTGAACACCTGGGCCTTGGACGACCTGCTGACATGGACCCGAACGCGCGACGTGCCGTCGTCCGGTGCCTGAACCGCTTCTCGGGCGGGCAGACGAGGCAATAGAGTGCGCCGGACGTGAGCCGCCTGGAGGCCGTATGAGCACCGAAGCCTGGACCCTGCTTGTCGTCGCCGTGGTGCTGGTGGTGGCGATGCTCGCTGGGGCCGTGTTCGTGCTCGTACGGCTGGTCCGCGCCCGCCGGAGTCTGCGGGAGGCGGGACTGCCGGAGGGGCGCCCGTGGGTCTTCTGGGCCGCCGTCGCCTACCTCGTGCTGCCGGCGGACCTGATGCCCGATCCGGTGTTCCTGGACGACATCGGCGTGCTGCTGCTCGCCCTGAAGTCGGTGCGCGGCGGGCGCGAGGTGACCAAAGGTCAGTGACGCGTCTGCCACCGGCGATTGGTTCACACCACTGACGCGTCGCAGGCCCGCACGCCGTCGCCGCGAAACCCCGCCGCACCGGCGCTGACGTGCGCGATGCCGCACTGCTGAGCCTCATTGACGGAACGTCCGGGAGCCGATACCCCTGGAGGCGAGTTCCCGCCCGCAGGTCCTTCGCGCACCACCCGTCCCTGGAGGCCGCCTTGCAAGGATCCGTCACGTCTCGTTCCACGAGCGCGCGCAGCCGCGCCTGGCGGGCGGGGGGCTTCGTGGCCTGTTCCGCGCTGGTGCTGCCGCTGCTGTCGGCCGCCCCGTCCGCCACGGCCGGGCAGCCCGCGCCGGCCGCGTCGGCCGCGTTGCAGCGCGAGTTCGCGGCGGCCGCAGCCGAGTACCGGGTACCGGCGCGTGTGCTGCTCGGTGTGTCGTACCTCCAGTCCCGCTGGGACGCGCACGGCGGCGCGCCGAGCGTGACCGGCGGCTACGGCCCGATGCACCTCACCGACGCGGGGACCGCCCTCGCGCGGGCGCCGCACCACACCGACTCCGGCGAGGACCCGCGCGGTGACGACGCGCGCCCCGCGCGGACCGGTGGGGACGCCGGCCTCCCGGAGGCTTCCGAGCTCCCCGCGCGGCTCAGGACCCTGGAGCGGGCCGCCGACCTCACCGGCCTTCCCGGCGCGGAGCTGCGCCGGAGTCCCGCCGCGAACATCCGGGGCGGGGCCGCGCTGCTGGCCGCCGCGCAGCAGCGGCTCGGGCGGCCGCTCAGCCCCGATCCTGCCGACTGGTACGGGGCGGTCGCCCGGTTCTCCGGGGCCGACGACACGGCGACCGCGACGACGTACGCCGACGACGTGTACGACGTGATCCGCACGGGCGGTCGGCGTACGACCGACAGCGGCCAGCGGATCGCCCTGCCCGGCACGCCCGGGATCGAGCCGGACCGTGCGCAGGCGGCGGACCTCGGTCTGCGGACGGCCGACACCGGGCTCACCGAGTGCCCGAGGACGGTGGCGTGCGAGTGGATTCCGGCGCCCTACGAGGAGTTCGGGGACGGCGACTACGGCAATCACGACAAGGCCGACCGCCCCCGGGGCCAGGGCATCGACTACATCGTCGTCCACGACACCGAGGCCACCTGGGACACGACCCTGAAGCTGGTCCAGGACCCGCGGTACGTGTCGTGGCAGTACTCGCTGCGCTCCTCGGACGGGCACATCGCCCAGCACGTGCCGCTGAAGGACGTGGCGTGGCACGCGGGGAACTGGTACGTCAACTCCAAGTCCGTGGGCCTGGAGCACGAAGGGTTCCTGACCTCGCCGGACGCCTGGTACACGGAGGCGATGTACCGCACCTCGGCGCGGCTGGTGAAGTACCTGGCGAAGCGGTACGGAATCCCTCTCGACCGGCAGCACGTCCTCGGCCACGACAACGTCCCCGGCACCGTCACCGCCAACATCAGCGGGATGCACACCGACCCGGGCCCGTACTGGGACTGGGCGCACTACTTCGAGCTGCTCGGCAGGCCCTTCACCCCGACGGCGGGCCCGGACGGCGGCGTGGTGACCGTCCGCCCCGACTACGCGCGCCACCAGCCGCTCTACACGGGCTGCGTGAAGGCCGGCGAGCCCTGCGCCCCGCACGGCTCGGGCGCCGTCCGGCTGCACACGGCGCCGGCCGACGACGCTCCGCTGGTGAAGGACATCGGGCTGCGTCCGGGCGGCCAGGACTCGACGAACGGCGTCAACGACACGGGCGCCCGTGCCTCGACGGGGCAGCAGTACGCCGTCGCCGGGCGCAGCGGCGACTGGACGGCGATCTGGTACCTGGGGCAGAAGGCCTGGTTCCACAACCCGCGCAGCCGGCCGACGGCGGTGAACGCCCGCGCCCTGGTGCTGACGCCGAAGGACGGCCGCACCGAGGCGCCGGTGTACGGGCGGGCCTACCCGGAGGCGGCGGCGTACGCCGGGACGTCCGTACCGGTGCAGGCCCTCTCGCCGCTGCCGTACAAGCTGCTCGCCGGCCAGCGGTACGTGATCGGCGACCGTGCACCGGGCGAGTACTACTTCGCTCCGACGTTCGACACCTCGGGGCACCGGGTGATCCGGGGCGAGGAGACGTACTACGCGATCCAGTTCGGGCACCGGGTGGCCTATGTGAAGGCCTCTGACGTGCGGGTACTCAAGTCGTAGCGAGGAAGGGCGAGCACGGGGGCGCCATCGGCCGCAGGCGGCGACGGCGCCCTCTTGTGTGACTAATCAGCGCGGAGAGTGGGCCGTACGGGCTACGGGTAGGGCTGGGCGGAATTGACCGGTCCGCGCGACGGTGGACGCGCGGACGTCCTGGAAAGGCCGGACGTACATGGCACAGCAGCCCTTCACACTGCCGGACTTCTACGTTCCGTATCCGGCGCGGCTCAACCCCCACGTCGACGAGGCCCGTCGGCACACGAGGGAGTGGGCGCGGCGGATGGAGATGCTGGAAGGCTCCGGCATCTGGGAGGAGCGCGACCTGGAGGCCCACGACTACGCACTGCTCTGCGCGTACACCCATCCCGACTGCTCGTCCGAGGTACTGGCGCTGGTCACCGACTGGTACGTGTGGGTCTTCTTCTTCGACGACCACTTCCTGGAGACCTTCAAACGCTCGCTGGACCGGGAGGGCGGCAAGCGCTACCTCGACCGGCTGCCCGCCTTCATGCCGATGGATCTGGCCGACGGCACTCCGGAGCCGGAGAATCCGGTGGAGGCGGGTCTCGCGGACCTGTGGGCACGGACCGTGCCGAGCATGACGCAGGCCTGGCGGGAACGGTTCGCCGAGTCGACCCGCCACCTCCTCAACGAGTCGCTGTGGGAACTGTCCAACATGGACGAGGGGCGGATCGCCAACCCCGTCGAGTACATCGAGATGCGCCGGAAGGTGGGCGGCGCGCCCTGGTCGGCGGGGCTGGTGGAGTTCGCGGCGAACGCGGAGGTCCCGGCCTCGGTGGCGCACGGGCGGGCGCTCGGCGTACTGCGCGACACGTTCTCGGACGCGGTACACCTGCGCAACGACCTCTTCTCGTACCAGCGCGAGGTCGAGGACGAGCAGGAGAACAGCAACGGCGTGCTGGTCCTCGAGCACTTCCTCGGCTGTACGACGCAGGAGGCCGCCGAAGCCGTCAACGACCTGCTGACGTCGCGGCTCCAGCAGTTCGAGAACACCGTGTTCACCGAAGTCGGTCCGCTCTGCGCCGAGAAGGGGCTGGGTCCCGAGGAGACCGCCGCCGTACTGGCGTACGCGAAGGGCCTCCAGGACTGGCAGTCGGGCGGCCACGAGTGGCACATGCGGTCGAGCCGGTACATGAACGGCGGCGGGAAGGCGGCCGGGCCCGCCACAGCCGGCTGGGGCATGGCGGCGGCGACGATCCACCTCACACCGCGGGCCGAGACCGCGCGGCTGCGCCGGCACAGCCATGTGCCGTACCAGCACGTCGGTCCGTCGATCGTGCCCGATCTGGACTTCCCGTACCGCCTCCAGCTGAGCCCGCACCTGGCGGGGGCGCGGGACCGCAACATCGAGTGGGCGCGGCGGATGGGGATGCTGGAGCCGCAGCCGGGCCGGCCCGCGTCGCACGTCTGGGACGAGCGGCGGGTGCGCAACATCGACCTGCCGCTCTGCTCGGCGGGCCTGCAGCCGGACGCGACCGAGCAGGAGCTGGACCTGTCGTCGAACTGGCTGACCTGGGGGACGTACGGCGACGACCTGTACCCCGTGATCTACGGGCGCACCCGCGACCTGGCCGGCGCGCACGCGGCGAACGAGCGGCTGCGGCTGTTCATGCCGCTGGACGGCGAGCCCGTGCCCGAGCCGGCCGACGCGATGGAGCGGGGGCTGGCCGATCTGTGGCAGCGGACGGCGGGGCCGATGGACGACGCTTCGCGGCGGACCTTCCGCACGTCGGTCGACGACATGATCGCGAGCTGGGAGTGGGAGCTGGCCAATCAGGCGCTGCACCGGATCCCCGACCCGGTCGACTACATCGAGATGCGCCGGTTCACCTTCGGGGCGGACATGACGATGCGGCTGTGCCGGCTGTCGCACGGGGACCGCGTGCCCGACGAGGTCTACCGCAGCGGCCCCGTCCGGTCGCTGGAGAACGCCGCCGTCGACTACGCCACGCTGCTCAACGACCTCTTCTCGTACCAGAAGGAGATCGAGTACGAGGGCGAGGTGCACAACGCCGTCCTGGTCGTGCAGAACTTCTTCGCCGTCGACTACCCGACCGGGGTCGACATGGTGCACGAGCTGATGAAGGGGCGGATGCGGCAGTTCCAGCACGTCATCGCGGTGGAACTGCCGGTGCTGTACGACGACTTCGCGCTGGACGCCGAGGCCCGTGAGATCCTCGACGGCTATGTGCGCGAACTCCAGGACTGGATGGCCGGAATCCTGAACTGGCACCGCGAATGCGTCCGTTACCGCGACGAGGACCTGCGGGGCGGCTCGGGCGGCGCCCCGTGGCAGCTGAGCGGTCCGACGGGGATCGGCACTTCGGCCGCGCAGATCCTCACCCTGCTGGGCCGGCCGGCCGGGGCGCTCACGTAGGCGGGCACGTCGGCGGGCACGTCGGCGGGCAAGAACAGCGGGGGCGACAACCGGAGTTGCCGCCCCCGCGCCGACTGGCCCGCCGGCTGCCCTACGTGTCGATGGCCGGCCGGCCGAACGTGTCCGGCACCGGCAGGTTGTCCAGCCGGTCGAGCGGCCAGGCGACGACGACCGCGCGCCCCACCACGTCGTCCACCGGCACCATGCCCGCGCCGGGCTCGTGCTGGTGGTACCGGGAGTCGCCGGAGGCCTGACGGTGGTCGCCCATCACCCAGAGGTGGCCCTGGGGCACCGTGACCTTGAACTGTCCGCCCTCGTCCGTGCTGCACGCGGTGTTGCCGGGGAAGACGTACGGCTCGTCGAGCGCCTTCCCGTTGACCTTCAGCGGTCCCTCGCCCTCGCACTCCACCGTGTCGCCGCCGACTCCGACGACCCGCTTGATCAGGTCCTTCTCCTCGGCGGACGGCATGAGTCCGACGAAGCTCAGGGCCTTCTGCACGCCGTTGGTGCGGGGCGTCGGCTCGTTCTTCAGCCATTCGCCCGGGTCGTGGAAGACGACGACCTCGCCGCGTTCCGGCTCGGAGCCGAACCACGGGGTCAGCTTGTCGACGAGGACCCGGTCGCCCTTCAGAAGGGTGTTCTGCATGGAGTCCGAGGGGATCGAGAACGCCTGGAGCAGGAAGGTCTTTATCAGCAGCGCCAGCACCAGCGCGATGCCGACGAGGAGCGGCAGCTCCATCCAGAAGGAGCGCTGCTGCCTCCGCCCTGGCTTCCGGTACCGGCTCTCCGGTGCTCCGACCGCCGTGTCCGCCACGACCACTCCTCGCCTCACAGGGACTCAGCCCTGCTGGAACAACTCCGCGGGCAGGGGCTTCAGCAGCGCGTACAGGTCGTCGGTGATCGGCCGGTCCCAGCTGGCGATCGTGACGAGCACGTTGTCGCTACGGTCGAACTGTACGCAGGAGATGCGGGTTTCGGAGAGTTTGATACGGCGCACGATCAGCAGGTTGTCGCCCTGCATGACCGGCATGTCCTCGCTGCCGGTCACCGTGACGGGCTCGTCGTTCTCCAGCGCCAGGAGGAGCTGCGCGACCTCGAAGGGCACCTGGTCCTCCTCGAGCTCCCGGGCGGGCGAGCCCTCGGGGAGGTTGCCGATGATCATCGCGGGGCCGCGGCCGCCGAACAGGTCGTAGCGCAGGAAGACACCCTGGCAGCTGCCGTCGGGCGCGGGCAGCAGGCCGGCTCCGAGGTTGCCCGGCCAGTCACCCGGGTCCATGGCCAGGACATCGAATTCCGGGCCCGCGGGCGTGGCGGAGGGGCGGCGGCGGAGGAAGGACATGCCGCCATGGTACGTGGCCTGGGGGGCCTTCCGGCGTCAGGGGCGGCCCGGGGCGCGGGGCCGCCGTCGGCCCCGGGGCCCGGTCGCCGTACGGCTCGGCTCTGCGCCGTACGGCTGTCGGGGGGGAGCCGGCGGGGTGCGCTACGTCAGGTCGAAGGCGCCGTTGCGCGCGTTCAGGACGAAGGCGCGCCACTCGGCCGGATTGAAGATCAGCGGGCTGCCTGGGGTGGCGGCGTTGCGCATCGCGATGAATCCCTCGACGAACGCGATCTGGACGTCGCCCGCCCCCTGACCGCCCGACTGCCAGTCCGCTGTGCTCAGGTCCAGTTCCGGCTTGTCCCGGCCCGCAAGCCGCTGCGCGGTGATGGTCTCGGCCACGTCCCTGCTCCTCCCGGTTCGTCGTCCGCCGGTCAGCCTAGCCATCGTCCCCGGCGACGGACAGGCCGCGTGGGGAGCGCCGTGGGGCGGCGGTTCAGCCGGGGGGCGGTTCGGAGCCGACCAGCCACATGGCGAAGAACTGCGCGCCGCCGCCGTAGGCGTGCCCCATCGCCCTGCGGGCGCCGTCGACCTGGTGCTCCCCGGCCTGCCCGCGCACCTGGAGGGCCGCCTCGGCGAAGCGGATCATGCCGGAGGCGCCGATGGGATTGGTGGACAGGACCCCGCCGGACGGGTTCACGGGCAGGTCGCCGTCGAGCTCGGTGGCGCCGGACTCGGTGAGCTTCCAGCCCTCCCCCTCGGCGGCGAAGCCCAGGTTCTCCAGCCACATGGGCTCGTACCAGGAGAACGGCACGTACATCTCGACGGCGTCGATCTCCCGGCGCGGGTCCGTGATCCCTGCCTGCCGGTAGACGTCGGCGGCGCAGTCCTTGCCGGCCTGCGGGGAGACGAAGTCCTTCCCGGCGAAGAGGGTCGGCTCGCTGCGCATCGCGCCGCCGTGCACCCAGGCGGGCGGGTGCGGGGCGCGGGCCGTCCCGGCGCGTCCGGTCAGGACCATCGCGCAGGCCCCGTCGGAGGAGGGGCAGGTCTCGGAGTAGCGGACGGGGTCCCAGAGCATCGGTGACGCCTGGACCTTCTCCAGGGTGATGTCGTGCTCGTGCAGGTGGGCGTACGGGTTCTTGAGCGCGTTGCGGCGGTCCTTGTACGCCACGACGGAGCCCACGGTGTCGGGTGCGCCGCTGCGCCGCATGTACGCCCGTATGTGCGGCGCGAAGAAGCCGCCGGCGCCGGCGAGCAGGGGCTGCTGGAAGGGGACGGGCAGGGACAGGCCCCACATCGCGTTGGACTCGGACTGCTTCTCGAAGGCGAGGGTGAGGACGGTGCCGTGGACGCGGGCGGCGATCAGGTTGGCGGCGACGAGGGCGGTGGAGCCGCCGACGGAGCCGGCCGTGTGGACGCGGAGCATCGGCTTGCCGACCGCGCCGAGCGCGTCGGCGAGGTAGAGCTCCGGCATCATCACGCCCTCGAAGAAGTCGGGCGCCTTGCCGATGACGACGGCGTCGATGTCCGCCCAGTCCAGCCCCGCGTCGTCCAGGGCGCGCCGTGCGGCCTCGCGCACGAGACCGGCGATGGAGACGTCCCGGCGGGCGGCGACGTGCTTGGTCTGGCCGATGCCCACGACCGCTACGGGCTCCTTGCCCGTGGCTGTCCTGCTCATGACTCCCCCTCCAGGACGGCGACGAGGTTCTGCTGGAGGCAGGGCCCCGAGGTGGCGTGCGCGAGCGCCCGGTCGGACGCGCCGCGGTGGATCCGGGCCGCCGCCTCGCCGATCCTGATGAGCCCGGCCGCCATGACGGGGTTGGCGGCGAGCGCCCCGCCGGACGGGTTCACGTCGACGTCGTCGCCCAGCCGCAGCGCCTTGCGCAGGACGACCTCCTGCGAGGTGAACGGCGCGTGCAGTTCGGCGGTGTCGACGGGCTGCTGGAAGGCCCCGGCCCGCTCGGCGGCCAGCCGGGCCGACGGGGAGTCGGTGAGGTCGCGTACGCCCAGGCTGTGCGCCTCGATGCGGTGGTCCATGCCGCGGATCCAGGCCGGGCGCGCGCACAGCCGGCGCGCGGTGTCGCCCGCCGCCAGGATCACCGCCGCCGCGCCGTCGCCGATGGGAGGGCAGTCGCCCGTACGCAGCGGCCGCACGAGGTAGTCGCCGGCGGGGACGGGACCGCTGAGCTGGGCGTGCGGATTCGCCCTGGCGGCGGTGCGGCTGCGGGCGGCGACCGCCGCGAGGGCGGGCTCGTCGGTGTCGCCGGCGTCGATCAGCGCCCGCGCCTGGAGCGCGGCCAGGGACACCGAGTCCGGCCACAGAGGGGCGACGCAGTACGGGTCGAGCTGGCGGGTGGTGACGTCCCGGATCTCGCCGGGCGAGGTCTTGCCGTACGCGTAGACGAGCGCGGTGTCCACCTCGCCGGTCAGGAGCTTGACCCAGGCCTCGTACAGGGCCCAGGCGCCGTCCATCTCCACATGGGACTCGGAGATCGGCGGCCAGGCGCCGACTCCGTCGAGGGCCATGGTGAAGGAGAACGCCCGGCCCGCGAGGTAGTCGCTCGAACCGGAGCAGGTGAAGCCGATGTCGCCGGTCCTGAGGCCGGTGCCGGCCAGCACCTCGTGCAGCACCGGCATCAGCATCTCGACCTCGGACAGCTCGTCGGAGCGCCGGCGGTGGTCGGTCTGCGCGAAGGCGACGACGGCGACGTCGCGCCTGCCGGGGAGCCCGGGCATTCAGATCAGCTCCTTGTACGCGTCGTAGTCGGCGTCCGGTTCGCCGGTGGGCCGGTAGTGGTCGGGGTAGCGGCCGCCCTCGGTCCACACCGGTTCGACGCGCAGGCCCATGCGCACCTGGTCGTACGGGATGCCGCCGATCCGGCCGTGCAGGGCGAGGTCGGCGCCGTCCAGTGCGATGTGCCCGTAGACGTACGGGACCTCGATGTCGAGGTTGCGGGCCTTGATGTTGACGATGCAGAAGGTGGTGACGGTGCCGCGCGGGCCGACCTCGACGCGTTCGGCGGTCGCGATGCCGCAGGTGGGGCAGGCGCCCCGGGGCGGCACGTACACCTTGCGGCAGGAGGGGCAGCGCTCACCGACGGTGCGCCGCTCGGCGAGCGCGTTGAGGTAGTCGGTGGGGGCCCGGCCGGGGCTGTACGTGTAGTCGAGGCGGGCGGGGGCGACGATGCCGGTGACGGGGTCGGCGAAGCGGCCGTCGTGCGGGGCGGCGGGGGCGCCGGGCTCGCCCTCGTACGGTTCGAAGCAGGCGATGTCGGTGATGGCCCCGGCGCGTTCGGCGGCCCAGCGGACCCGGACGCGCATGCCGGTGCGCACGGCGTCGGGGCCTGGGGCGTCCAGGACGTGCAGGAGGGCGGTGTCGGCCCCGTCGAGTCTCACCAGGACCCAGGCGAACGGGGTGCGCAGGGGCTGGTCGCGCCGCGGGGCGGGGTTCCAGGCCCAGGTGGTGACGGTGCCGGTGGGGGCCACTTCCACGAGGTCGCGGATCTCCTCGGCGGTGGCCGGGTCGTACTCGACGGGCGGCACGAGGACCTGGCCGCGGGAGGTCTTCACGCCGAGGACGGTCCGCTCGCGCAGGCCGGTGAGGAAGGCGCTCTGCACGGGGCCGAGCGAGCGGGTGAAGGGGAACTCGACGACGAGCGGGGCACTGAGGACTTCGGGCATGGACGGCTCCTTCTCGGGCGTCGTTCTCACGCGCGGCGGTAGTGGGGCTCACGCTTCTCGGCGAAGGCGCGGGCGCCCTCCTTGGCGTCGTCGGTGTCGAAGACGGGCCAGCCGCGCCGGAGTTCGGCCGCGAGGCCCTCCGCCTCGGTCAGCTCCGCCGTCTCGTACACCGACGCCTTGACCGCCTCGACGGCGAGCGGGCCGCAGGCGTTGATCCGCTCGGCGATGGCGAGGGCCTTGTCGAGGGCGGTGCCGTCCGGCACGACATGGCCGACGAGCCCGATGCGTTCGGCTTCCTCGGCCGGGTACGGGCGGCCGGTGAGCAGCATCTCCAGGGCGTGGGTGCGCGGGATCTGGCGCGGCAGGCGCACGGTCGAGCCGCCGATGGGGAACAGGCCGCGCCTGACCTCGAAGAGGCCGAAGGTGGCGCTGCGGCCCGCGACGCGGATGTCGGTGCCCTGGAGCATCTCCGTACCGCCTGCGACGCAGTATCCCTCGACGGCGGCGACGACCGGTTTGCGGGGGCGGTGGTGGCGGAGCATGGCCTTCCAGTGGAGGTCGGGGTCGGCCTTCATGCGGTGGCGGTACTGGTCGCCGCCCATCCCCTGGTCTCCGGCGAGGGCCTTGAGGTCCATGCCGGCGCAGAAGTCGCCGCCCGCTCCGGTCAGCACGACGGAGCGGACGCCGTCGTCGGCGTCGGCGGCGAGCCAGCCGTCGTACAGGCCCACCAGCATCGGCAACGACAGCGCGTTCTTCGCCTCGGGCCTGTTCAAGGTGAGCACCAGCGTGGCGCCTTCGCGCCGTACGTCGAGGTGTTCCGTACCACCCATGGACTGCCTCCCGTCTCAGGAACGAGAACAGGTTGCAGTAGGGCGGCCCCTACTTCAATAGTTTTCTGACAGGCAGTCAGTTTTCTTCGGTGCGGCCTCTTCCCACTTGGTGCGGGCTTTGCTCTGATGACCGTCGTACGACCGTCGAGCAATTCCGCAGCCCGGGTCAGGAGGAACGGTGGAGTACAACCTTGCCGACCTGTTCGAGTCGGTCGTCGACGCGGTCCCCGACCGTGAGGCGCTCGTGTACGTCGATTACCCGGGTACGGGCGCCGAGCGCCGGCTCACCTACGCCGAGCTGGACGCGGCGGCCAACCGCGTCGCCCACCACCTGACCGACGCCGGCGTGAAGCCGGGCGAGCACCTGGGGCTGCACCTCTACAACGGCGTCGAGTACCTCCAGACCGTGCTGGGCTGCCTCAAGGCGCGCGTAGTGCCGGTCAACGTCAACTACCGGTACGTGGCGGAGGAACTGGTCTACCTCTACCGGGACGCGGACCTCGTGGCGCTCGTGTTCGACGCCGAGTTCACCGAGCGGGTCGCGGCCGCCCTGCCCCGGACGGAGAAGCTCCGCCATCTGGTGCGCGTGGGCACGGCGCCGGCCGGCGCGCCGGAGCCGGCCGTCCGGCCGGTGCCGTTCCCGGCGGCCGAGGCGTCGGGCTCGGACGGGCGGGGCTTCGGGCCGCGCTCGGGCGACGACCAGTTCATCATCTACACCGGCGGCACCACCGGCATGCCGAAGGGGGTGATGTGGCGCCAGGAGGACCTGTTCTTCTCCGGGCTCGGGGGCGGCGCGCCGACCGGCGAGCCGGTGAAGTCCCCCGAGGAGCTCGCGGAGCGGGTGGCGGCCGGCGGGGACGGCATCACCTTCTTCCCCACTCCCCCGCTGATGCACGGCACGTCGACGCTCACCGCGTTCATCGGGTTCTTCTTCGGCCAGCGCGTCGTCGTGCACCGCAAGTTCGTGCCCCACGAGGTGCTCCGTACGATCGAGAAGGAGAAGGTCACCAGCGTGTCGCTGGTCGGCGACGCCATGATGCGGCCGCTGGTGGACGCGCTGAACGGGCCCATGAGGGACACCGACTGCTCGTCGCTGTTCAGCGTCTCCTCGTCGGGCGCGATCCTCTCGGAGACGGTGCGCGAGCAGTTCCGGGCGCTGGTGCCCGATGTGATGCTGCTGAACAACTTCGGCTCGTCGGAGTCCGGCTTCAACGGCACCGCGACGGACGACTCGGGTCCGGGCAGGGGGTTCAGGCTGCGGGTCAACTCCCGTACGGCCGTGGTCGATCCGGCGACCAACGCACCGGCGGCGCCCGGCGAGGTGGGCCGCATCGCGCAGCGCGGGCACGTACCGCTGGGGTACTACAACGACCCGGAGAAGACGGCGGAGACCTTCTTCCAGGCGGGCGGCGAGCGGTGGGTGCTGCTGGGCGACATGGCGACGGTGGACGAGGAGGGCATCGTCACCGTGCTCGGCCGGGGCTCGCAGTGCATCAACACGGGCGGCGAGAAGGTGTATCCGGAGGAGGTCGAGCAGGCGCTGAAGTCCCATCCGGACGTGTACGACGCGCTGGTGGCCGGGGTGCCCGACGAGACGTGGGGCAACCGGGTGGCGGCCGTGGTGCAGGTGCGCGGGGGCGCGGACGCGCCGGGCCTCGACGCCATCCAGGCGCACTGCCGGACCCGGCTCGCGGGGTACAAGGTCCCCCGGCAGCTGGTGATAGCGCCGGAGATACAGCGCTCGCCGAGCGGCAAGGCGGACTACCGGTGGGCCCGTTCGGTCGCGGCGGACTCCGGCGGCCCTCAGGGGTGAGCGCGCGGGCTGGGGAACAGGCAGCCGCCGTCCGGCAGGGTTCGGACGGGGTATCAGGACACGCATGAAGCTGACCGACCCGCTGAAGTACGCGTCGCTCGCGCTGGGCCTGTACGGGGTGTGCGTACTCGTGCTCCGGTTCGGGCGCGACGGCATGGGATGGGGCCAGGCGCTGCTGATCGGCGTCGTGGTGACGCCCGTCGTGTGCCTGTGGAGCCGGCTCCAGGACCGCCTGAACCGCGGGGCCGGGGATGCGGGCCGGCGGTGGCGCGCGAGGCGACGGGCCTGACGACGCGGGACCCCGGTCCGCTCCCGGGCGCATGTCGCGCCCGGGAGCGGCCGCCGTGTCAGTCCCGGCCGACGTCCTCGCTCAGGACCTCGCCCGTCGTGGCGTCGATGTCGAGCGTGGTCTTGTTCCAGTCGTCGGTGGACACGACCTCGACGGACCAGATGACGTCGCCGCTGTCGGCGTCGTCGAGCTCCATGGAGGTGATCGTGCCCTTCTTCCGGTCGGTGGCGGCCTTCGCCACCTGCTCCGGGGTCTGCTTGATCTTCGTGATCCAGGAGGCGCGTTCCGCCTTGTCGTCGGCGTCCTGACCGGGGTCCGTGCGGGACCGGATGACGTCGCCGGACTCGGCGTCGATGCGGACGTTGTGCTCCGTGCCGTCCTTCTCGGACACCTCCGCCACCCATACCGGTTGCCCGGTCCGGGGGCTCGAAGTGGGGCTCGGGCTGCCCGTGGGGCTGGGACTCGCGGAGGATCCACTGGACCTGCGCTTCAGCTCGATCGAGAGCAGCGTGCTGCCCGACACCTCGCCCACCGCCGTGGCGGCGGCCTTGTCGGCGGTCACCTTGGCGGTCGGGACCAGGGCCTTGCGTGCGGCCTGGTCCTCGGTGAGCCGGCCGGTCCCCGAAGGGCTCGGGGAGGTGGTCTGCCGGACCTCGGGCCGCCCCGGCGCGGCATGGGACGTCCCGGTGTCGCCGCCACTCCCGCACCCGCTGACGAGCGCGCCGGAAGCCACGGCGCAGAGGGCGGCCAAACGGACGCGCCGGGCACGCGGGCTGCCGGCGCGGTTCCTGCTGATGGACCGAAGGTTCATGACCGCACGATTAACCTGCCCGCCGCTCCGGCATGTCGCCGGACGCCAAGAGTCACCCGATCGCACGGCCGTTCGCCGCCGCCCGCGCACACCGGGGAGCGCGGGGACGCGGGGTCGGGGGCGGGAGGTCGTGACGGGCATCGCGCGGGGCGGCCCGGTGCGCTCACCGGTCGGCCGGCAGGGCCAGGAGCCCCCTGAGCGCCCGGCTGAAGACCAGGCGGCCCGCGCGCGCGACCACCCCGTCGAACGCCCCGGGCAGTCCCCGCAACCGCAGGTCCTCCGTCCAGACGGCCACGGCCCCGCCGGGCGCGGGGCGTACGTCGATCTCGGCCCACCCCAGAACCACCCGGCCGCGCTTCTCCAGCCGGCAGTGCCCGGGGCCGCCACCGGCCGGCGGCTCCCAGGCCACCACCTCCATCGGGTCGTCGAAGCCCAGACGCCCCACGCGGGTACGGGCGACGACCAGCGTCCCGGGGCCGGTCGGCGGTGCCGGGGTGACGGTGACGCGGGTGAGCGGGACCTGGGCGGCGTGGTGTTCCCACGCGGTCAGGCGCCGCCACGCCTCGTCGGGGGACAGCGGGGTTCGGCGTTCGACACGGAAGAGGGCCACCACCCGACCTTAAGCACTGCGGGGCGGTGTACGCCGTTGCAGGATGGGGGCATGCTGCTGGCCACACTCGCCCGGGCCTCCCGGGAGATCGCCTCGACGTCCGCACGCTCCCGCAAGACCGCGCTGCTGGCGGAGCTGTTCCGCAGCGCCGGGCCCGACGACGTACCGATCGTGATCCCGTACCTCTCGGGCCGCCTTCCCCAGGGGCGCATCGGGACCGGCTGGAGCCTGCTGCGGGAGCCCGTGGCTCCGGCGGCCGAGCCCACCCTGACGGTGCGTGACGTGGACGCGGCGCTGACCGCGTTCGCGGCGGTGGCGGGGGCCGGCGCGCAGGCGCAGCGGTTGCGGGTGGTGCGGGAGCTGATGGGGGCGGCGACGGAAGAGGAGCAGAAGTTCCTGTTCGGGCTGCTCACCGGTGAGGTGCGGCAGGGCGCACTGGACGCACTGGCGGCGGAGGGCCTGGCCGCGGCGGCGGAGGTGCCGGCGGCCGACGTGCGGCGGGCGGTGATGCTGAGCGGTTCGCTGGTCGCGGTCGGGCGGGCGCTGCTGGCCGAAGGGCCCGCGGCGCTCGCGGAGTTCAGGCTGGAGGTGGGCCGGGCGGTGCCACCGATGCTGGCCCAGCCGGGGCAGAGCGTCGGCGCGGCGGTCGGCAGGCTCGGGGCGTGCGCGGTGGAGGAGAAGCTGGACGGCATCCGCGTGCAGGTGCACCGCGACGGCGAGCGGGTACGGGTGTTCACCCGCACCCTGGACGACATCACGGACCGCGTACCGGAACTCACCACGGTGGCGGCAGGGTTGGACGGCGACCGGTTCATTCTCGACGGCGAGGTCATCGCGTTCGGGCCGGACGGCAGGCCGCTCCCCTTCCAGGACATCGCGGGCCGGGTCGGCTCCCGCCTCGACGTGGCGGCGGCCCGCCAGGCGCTGCCGCTGTCCCCGGTCTTCTTCGACGTACTGGCGCTCGGCGGCGAGGTCCTCCTGGACCTGCCCTACCGGGAGAGGTACGAGCGGCTGGAGCGGCTGGTGCCCCAGCCGATGCGCGTACGCCGCACGGTGGTGGCCGGTGTCGACGACACGTCGCGGGCGGAGGAGTTCCTGGCGCGGACCCTGGAGCGCGGTCACGAAGGGGCGGTGCTCAAGTCCCTGGACGCGGCGTACCAGGCAGGGCGGCGCGGCGCGTCCTGGCTCAAGGTGAAGCCCGTGCACACGCTCGACCTGGTGGTGCTGGCCGCCGAGTGGGGCCACGGACGCCGGACCGGGAAGCTCTCCAACCTGCACCTCGGGGCCCGGCGGCCCGACGGCTCGTTCGCCATGCTGGGCAAGACGTTCAAGGGCCTGACCGACGTGATGCTCGACTGGCAGACGCAGCGGCTGCGGGAGCTCGCGACCGGCGACAACGGCCATGTGGTGACCGTGCGCCCGGAACTCGTCGTCGAGATCGCGTACGACGGGCTTCAGCGGTCCACCCGCTACCCGGAGGGCGTGACCCTGCGGTTCGCGCGGGTGGTGCGCTACCGCGAGGACAAGCCGGCGTCCGAGGCCGACACGGTCGCCGCCGTCCTCGCGACGGGGCCGGTGCGGGCGGAGGAGTGAGCCGGCCTCGCCCCGCCGGTCCGCGGGCTGTGGCCGACGCGTCCCGCCACCATGGGCCGTGTGGGTTCGCCCCTCTCACTGACGCCGCAGAAGCGGCCGGGCGGAGGGTTCGCCTAGTCGCCGTCGGCGGTCGCCCGGATGCGGTGCAGGACTTCCTCGTAGAGGGGGCGTTTGTCCGGGCGGGCGTGGGCTGCGGCGTACCTGAGCGCGGGAGCCGCCGGCCCGGGCATCAGGGCCAGTCCCTCGCGCGCCGCCTCGCGGACGACCGGGTGCCCGTGGTCCAGCAGGCCGATCACGGCGGGGACCGCGGGTTCCCAGCCGGCGTGGCAGACCGTGCGGACCGCCAGGCGTGCCACGTCGGGCTGGGGGTCGTCCAGCAGGACCGCCGTGTGCCGGAGGTACGCCGGCCGGTCGAGCACGGCCCGCGCGGTCCGGTGGGCGTGGAGGCGGACGCCGGGCCTGGGGTGCCGCAGCAACGCGCCGATCAGGGAACGCAGTTCCGGGTCGGCGTCCGGGTCCGGGCCCCGGTGGTCCTCGGCCAGGCGGGTGAGCGCGCGGCGTATCTGCTCGGGGGTGCCCGTCCTGGCGAGGTCCAGCAGCTCGGTCCTGGACGGCGGTCCGGGAGCGTCGTGCCGCGCGGCCCGGGCGCGCTCGCGCAGTGCGGCAAGGGCGGCGGCGGCGTGCCGCCGCGCGTCCGGGCCGCGCAACGGCCCGTCGACCAGGCGGAGCCGGTCGGCGAGGTCGTCGCGCCCCTCGGCGCGCAGTCGCCGTCGGGTCCGGGTCAGGGCGGGCGTACGCAGCAACGGCCGGCCCGTGAGGAGGTCGAGGAACCCCCACACGCCGGCGTCGAGGCGGTCGGCGAGGGCGGCGGCCAGCGTGTCCCCCGGGATGCGGCGCAGGGCTTGTGCGGCGTCCGGCCGGACGGCGGGCGGGCCGTGCTCCCACCACTCGAGGAGCAGGGGCAGGAGCCGGTGCCGGTCCCCCGGGTCGTCGAGCCGCTGGGTCGCGAGGATCGCTCGGTCCGGCAGGATGTCACCGGACCGCAGTTCCGCCTCGCTCAGGGTGTTCAGCGCTCCGGCCGGCACCGCCCCGAGGGGCAGGTCGGCGCGGCCCTGGAGGAAGGCGCGCAGCACGTGGCGGGCGGCCTCGGGCTCGGGCCACCGCGCGAGCGCCAGGGCGGCGGCGTCGCGCCGCTGCGGAGCGGCGGCTTCCAGCAGGCCCAGCAGCCGCTCGCGCTGGGCGGCCGACCGGGGTTGGTCGAGGTCGTCGACGCGTACGCGTCGCGGTGCCGGGGCCGGTGCGGCGGCCGTCTCCGCCAGGGTCCAGGGCGGTGCGTCCAGGGGCTGAAGGGACGTCATCCAGTCGAGGAGCGCGGCGCGGACCTCGGGACCCGCGGGCCCGTAGGCGTCGATCAGGGCGTTCAGCCGTTCCCGTGAGCCCGGGGCGCCGTCGCCCGCGCACAGCCGGAACGCCTCCAGGGTGCCGGTCGTACGCACGGCTTCCCGCAGCGCGGCCCGCCATGCCGCCCGTGTCCCCGCTCCGTTCCCCGCGGCCGCGTCGGCGTGTGTCCTGGCGTCGGGCCCGTCCTCGGCGGGCACGGATGGCGACGGCACGGCGAAGGCGTCGCGCAGTACGGCCGTTTCGGCGCGCCACGGATCGGCGCCGGTCCGTACGGCGGCCAGCGCACGGTCGAGATCGGCGCGGACGAGTACGGCGTCGCAGTTCCGCAGCAGCGGCAGCGGGGAGCGGCCTTGGGTGGCCGCCGGGGGCAGGGCGCGCACCGCGTCCGCCACCGACAGTCTCGCGACGGCGGGCAGGAGCGGGGCGACCTCTTCGAGCAGCGCGACCAGACCCGCGCCGTTCCCGCCCGGCACGTCGGCGAGCTCGTCGAGCAGTACGGGCGCGAACCGGGTGAAGGTCGCGCGTTCACCGGCCGCCCACGGTGCGGGGCACAGCCGAAGCGTGAGCCGCAGCACGCGAGTTCGTACCGTGGGCGCGGGCGCGGAGGCCGCCAGACGCAGCCAGTCCGCGAGCATCGGCCGCAGTTTCCTCAACAGGTCGGCGGGTGGCGGCTCGTGCCGGTCCGCGAGGCGCAGCGCGACGGAGGGGTCCCAGCCCCCGGTCAGCAGCGAAGCGACGTCGCGGTCCGCCTCCCGTACGACGGGGTCCGGCTCCCGCACCGTGGCCCCGCCGAGACCGTGCCGGGCGAGCGCCGCCGCCAGCTCGTCGACCGACCCGGCGGCCAGACCCATCCGCCCGGCCGCCAGCAGGGCGAGCAACGTCGGCACGGCCGGTGATCCCTGGGTGTCCAGGGCCAGCACCGAGCGCGCCGGAAGTACGCCGTCGAGTCCGGCCAGGAGCAGTGCGCGCGTGCGCCCGTCACCGGCGCGCTCGGCGGCGGCGAGGAGGGTCGCGGCGTAGGCGTCGCCGAGGATCGCGCGCAGCGCCTCGACGAGTGCGTCGCGCAGCCCGGGATTGTCGTGGCGCCCGAGCCACCGCAGCAGGGCCGGCACGGCGGCGGGGGCGCCGGCCGGGACCAGGGCCCCGGCCGCGGTCTTCTTGACGTTCATGTTCGGGTGCCCGAGACAGGCCGCGATCTCGGCGGCCGCCCACGTGGCCCGCGCGTGCCCGAGGGCCAGGAGCGCCTGCCGTACGGTCTGGATGTCGTCGGCCGCGGTCAGCGTGATCAGGCTTGCCGACAGGGCCTCGGCGCCCTGCCCTGTGGCGTCCTGGGCGAGCAGCGCGACGACGCGCCCGCGCACCCGCCGGTCACGGGAGCGCAGCAGTCGGTGGACGCGGGGGCGGGTGCGGGCGCTGGGCGCTCTGAGCAGCAGTTCGAGCAGGATCGACTGCTCGTCGCCGGTGAGCCCTGGCCGGTCGAGGAGGCTCAGGGCCGTGTCCGCGACGAGTGCGGGGCCGGCCTGTGGTGTGTGCGGTGTGTCGAGGAGGCAGGCCGGCCGGATCTTTCCGCGCGCGTGGAGGCGGCGGCCGAGTGCGGACAAGGCGTCCACCACTTCCTGCGGCACGGTGGGTTCACCGGCGGGCTGCCCGCCGTCCGGGCCCCGGTGGGCCCGGTCCGGCTGCCGGGACGCGGCCAGGTCGCGTACGACGGCGAGCAGCAGATCGGTGATGACCGGCAGTGTGCCGGCGTCGCCGTGCGCCGCCAGCCGGCACACCGCCTCCACCGGCCGGGACGGGTCCACGTGGGAGCTGAGGACGGCCAGTTCGCGCGCGTCGGGGGCGCCGAGGTCGGTGGCGATACGGGGCGGCAGATCGGCCGGGGCGAGACGCGCCAGCAGGCGCTGCCTCCGGTGCGGTTCGGGACTCAGGTGCCACAGCAGTTCGAGGGCCCGGCCGCGCACGGCTCGGAGGTGGGGCGCGATCGTGTGCAGGGCTGTGTCCGGCGTCGCGTCGGGTGCCAGGCCGAGCCCTTCGGCCAGCGCCGCCGCGGTCCGTCGGCCGCCGATGGCCTCCAGGGCGTCCAGGGCGGCCGAGGGAGCCGTGGGCAGGAGGGCGAGTACGGCCTCTTCCGCGCCCGTGTGGCGCAGCCGGCGGATCGCGCCGAGGAACGGTCCTGGCGTGGGAGACAGGGGAAGCACCCGGGTGATCTCCTCCCCGACCGGCAGGTCGCCCGGCCCCTGCCCGGCGAGAGCGACGAGCAGGTCGAGCCGCCGGGGCCAGGCCGGGTCGTCGGCGGTCGTCTCCACCAGAATCCGGAACATCTCCTGGCGGCAGGTGAACAGGACCGTGGCGATCTCGTCGGGCGCGATCGTGTGGTCGGCGAGTGCCAGGGCGAGGACGGACCCGACGGTCCGCCCGTCCGCGAAGTGCCCCCGCCGGTGGAGACCGCGCAGGCAGGTCACGGCCGGCCCGCCCAGCAGCAACGGGTCGCGGACGGCGAGCGTCGTCAGGCCGTCGATGTCGCCGCGTTCCGCCACGTCGCCGAGGAGTTCCAGCGCCCGCCGGCGCAGGAGCGGCGGCAGTTCCGGGTCCTCGACGGTCTGCCGCAGTACGTCGCGGTGCCCGTGGCGGGCCGCGGCCGCGAGCGCCGCGTCGGCCACCTCAAGGTGGTCGGCCACCGCGTCCGCGGTGAGGAAGGAGGACAGGCGACGCTGCGGCAAGGGGTGCGGCGCGGCCCACGGCTGGGCGAGTTCGCCGAGTGCGGCGGCCACGACGTCGGCGCTGCCCGCGCCGAGCAGGGCGACCAGGTGCTCCCGTACGAGCCCGGGGGCCAGCAGTCCGGTGTGCAGGCCCTCGCGGGCCAGCCGCAGCGCCTCGGCCTGGAGCACCGGGTCACCGCTGTCCGCGAGTCCCGCCACGAGACGCGCGGGGCGGTGGGCGCTCGTGACGCTCGCTCCCCGTACGGCCTGGTACAGGAGTTCGCCCGGCGGTTCCTCCGTCAGGCGCTCCGGCTCGTTGAGGAGCTCGGCGCGCAGCAGGGCGATCCGTACGGTGACCGGCAGTCCGGCCGCGCGCCACGACGGCGGGCGCCATCCGCCCAGTCTCGGTCCGAGGCGCTCGTACAGCCGGGCCAGGACGAGCGCGGCCTCCGGCGACCGCGGCGTGAAGCGGGGCAACAGCTCCGCGAGTTCGGCCACATCGCGCTCGTCGGCCGGGCGGTCCTGCGCCACTCGCTGGGCCAGCAGGACCAGACGGGGGAGAGCGGGGTCGTCCGTCGGCTTGTGCACGGTCGGATACTAGGCGGGCCAATCACCGCCCCACCAGCGGGATTTACGGGCGGGGCGGGGCAGCCGACGGGGCCGAGGGCGCATGGTGCGGGCCGGACGGGAAACCAGTACGGCATCGGATCCCACCCGAGGAGGGCGTCGACCATGCCGATCACGTTCCGCAAGAGCTTCCGGATCCTCCCGGGGGTGCGGTTGAACATCAACCGTCACTCCTGGTCCATCACCACCGGTGGCCGCAACGGCCCCCGCCGCACCACCAGCAGCACGGGCCGCCGTACCTCGTCGATGGATCTGCCGGGCCCCTTCGGCTGGCGCAGGACCACGCGCACGCGCCGCCGGTGATCCACGCGATGCCCGGCCCGCGCGTACCCGCCGTCCCGTGCGACGTCCGGTAGGGCGCGCCCCCGGTGGGTCAGCGGGCGGCTTCGCGCCCGACCTTCGCGGCCCACAGGACGAGCGGGACCTGGAGCGGGAGCCGCGCGTAGGCGAGTGACTTGAGCGCGGCGGGCTTGTGCCGCCAGTCGTACGCCATCTTCACGTTGGCCGGGAAGACGCCCGCGAAGAAGCACGCGGCGGCGACCGCGCTCACCCGCCGCGTGCGGGGCACGGCGATGCCCGCCGCCAGCAGGAGTTCGGCGACGCCGCTCGCGTGCGTCCATGCGCGGGGGCTTCCCGGCAGTGCCTGCGGAATGGTGGCGTCGAAGGGCTTGGGCGCCACCATGTGGGCGGCGCCCGCCGCGGCGAGCAGTCCCACGAGCAGACGCGCGGAACGGTCGGTGGCGTTCAACGGGGCCTCCTGGGCGGTCCTGGGGTGAGCGTGTGCGCGGGGCGGCACACGATCGAGCGCGGTCGTGCGGTCCATGGGTTCAGCGGTCGCGCGGCATTGCGGTGCGGATGCAGTCGCGCGGCATTCGCGGTGCGGTCAGGCAGTCATGCGGTCCAGCGCCGCGGCACTCCCGGCAGCCTGATAATTACCCGCCGGTACGCCGCAGTGCTAGACATCGCGTCAACAGCCCGCCGCCCTGCGTTCCGCGAGGAACGCCTCGGGAGCCTCCTGATGCACCAGGTGGCCCACGTCGAGGGTCACCGGACGCCGTTCGCCGGTACGCCGCGCAGTCCGGCGTCGAAGAAGGCGCCGACCGTCCGGACGAACCAGCCGGGGTCGTCGAGCCACGGGAAGTGCCCGCCGCCGGGCTGTACGGCCAGCTCGGCTTCGGGGAAGAGCGCGGCGACCTCGGTGGCCCGCTCCGGGGTGGGCACCCCGTCGCGTTCGCCCGCGAGCACCAGCACGGGCGCGGCCCAGTCCGCCAGCGCGGCGCGGGTCGCCGGCGGGTCGAAGGCGCTCTGCGTGGCGAACACCTGCGCCGCCGCGCGGTTGAGCTGGCGCGGGCTCGCCGCCGCGTGCGCCCGCGCGGCCTCGTCCCAGCGCCCGTAGAAGAACGGGTAGGCGGAACCGGTCGTCTCCTCGCCGCGCAGCTGCGCTTCGAGAGCGGCGTACGCCTCCTCGAACCACGGCTCGCCCCTCCGCGCCCGCGCCGCCGAGAGCCGGTCCTCGGCCGTCACGGGCACCCCGGCCGCCCACGCGGTCGGCGTGACGAGCGCCAGACGCCGTACGCGCCCGGGGTGGGCGGCGGCGTACAGCATGCCGAGACTGCCCGCCGCCGAGTGTGCCAGCACGTCCACGCGCTCCAGGCCCAGATGCTCGCGCAGCGCCTCGACGTCGTCGACGAGGCGCTCGCAGCGGTACGTCGCCGGGTCGTCCGGGACGGCGGAGTCGCCGGTGCCGCGCAGATCGAACAGGACGAGCTGCCGGTGCGCGGAGAGTCCCCCCAGATCGCCGAGGTAGGCGGACGCCCGCATGGCGCCGCCGGGCAAACAGATCAGGGGCTCTCCCGCACCGACGAGGTGGTAGGCGAGCGCGGTGCCGTCGTACGCGCTGAACATCCTGGTGCCGCATGTCCCCGTAGCCGTCATGTACAAGATCATTACAAGTGCGGGGCGGACAAAGCAATCCCATTCTCTTGACGCCCGAGCGGCCTCCTGGATTACTGGCCCCGGAAGATCAACCGAATGATCGGTTGTCCGGTCGGTACGGGAGTGTCACTCATGGCGGTTCTGCTGGACGCGGCGGAGGAGCTCGGGCGCGAGGAACTCGGGGCGCTGCAACTGGACCGGTTGCGGACGACTCTGCGGCACGCGTACGAGAACGTCCCGTTCTACCGCCGGTCGTTCGACGAGGCCGGGCTGCGCCCCGACGACTGCCGTTCGCTCGCCGACCTCGCCCGCTTCCCGTTCACCGTCAAGACCGACCTGCGCGACAACTACCCCTTCGGGATGTTCGCCGTCCCGCAGTCCGACGTCCGCCGCCTGCACGCGTCCAGCGGTACGACGGGCCTCCCGACGGTCGTCGGCTACACCCAGGGCGACCTGGACATGTGGGCCGACATGGTCGCCCGCTCGATCCGCGCGGCCGGCGGCCGCCCCGGTCACAAGGTGCACGTGGCGTACGGATACGGCCTGTTCACCGGCGGACTGGGCGCGCACTACGGGGCCGAGCGCCTCGGCTGCACCGTCATCCCCGCCTCGGGCGGCATGACCGCGCGCCAGGTGCGCCTGATCCAGGACTTCGGCCCCGAGGTCATCATGGTGACGCCCTCCTACATGCTGACGCTGCTCGACGAGTTCGAGCGCCAGGGCGTCGACCCCCGTAGCACCTCCCTGAAGGTCGGGATCTTCGGGGCGGAGCCGTGGACCGAGGAGATGCGGCGCGAGATCGAGGAGCGGTTCGCGATCGACGCCGTCGACATATACGGGCTCTCGGAGGTCGTGGGATCGGGCGTGGCCCAGGAGTGCGTGGAGACCAAGGACGGTCTGCACATCTGGGAGGACCACTTCTACCCGGAGGTCGTCGACCCGGTCACCGGCGAGGTGCTGCCGGACGGCGAGCAGGGCGAGCTGGTGTTCACGTCGCTCACCAAGGAGGCCATGCCGGTCGTCCGCTACCGCACCCGTGACCTCACCCGGCTGCTCCCGGGAACGGCCCGTCCGGGCTTCCGGCGGATGGAGAAGGTCACCGGCCGCAGCGACGACATGGTCATCGTGCGCGGCGTGAACCTCTTCCCCACCCAGGTCGAGGAGATCGTGCTGCGTACGCCCGGGGTCGCCCCGCACTTCCAGCTCCGGCTGACCCGCGAGGGGCGGATGGACCGGCTGACGGTACGGGCGGAGGCCCGGCCGGAGGCCACCGGCGACCAGCGGGCCGCAGCCGCGACGGCGATCGCGGCCGCCGTCAAGGAAGGCGTCGGGGTCACGGCCGGGGTGGAGATCGTCGACCCCGAGACGCTGGAGCGGTCGGTGGGCAAGCTCAGGCGGATCGAGGATCTGCGGGAGAAGTGAGCGGAGCCAGGCGGTCCCGCAGTTCGCGCTTGAGGATCTTCCCGCTGGCGTTGCGCGGCAGCGCGTCGACGAGGACCACCCGTTTCGGGGCCTTGAAGTGGGCGAGCTTCTCCCGGGCGTGGGCGAGGAGTTCGGCCTCGCTCACCTCGCCGCGCGGCACGACGACGGCGGTGACGGCCTCGATCCACCGCGCGTCGGGCAGGCCGACGACCGCGGCCTCCGCGACGCCGGGGTGGGTGTAGAGCGCGTCCTCGACCTGCCGGGAGGCGACGAGCACGCCACCGGAGTTGATGACGTCCTTCACGCGGTCGACGACGGTGAAGTAGCCCTCGCTGTCGCGCGTGGCGAGGTCCCCGGAGCGGAACCACCCGTCGCGGAAGGCGTCCCTGGTCTCGGCCGGCTTGTTCCAGTACCCCTCGCACAGCTGGGGCGACCGGTAGACGATCTCGCCGGCCGTCCCGTCCGGGACCTCCGCGCCGTCCTCGTCGACGACCTTGGCCTCGACGAACAGCACGGGCCTGCCGCACGAGTCCATCCGCCCCTCGTGCTCGTCCGGACCGAGGACCGTCGCGAGGGGGCCGATCTCGCTCTGCCCGAAGCAGTTGTAGAAGGCGAGAGCGGGCAGCCGGCCGCGCAGCCGCTCCAGTACGGGTACGGGCATGACGGAGGCGCCGTAGTACGCCTTGCGCAGTCCGCCCAGGTCGCGGGTGGCGAAGCCGGGATGCCGGGAGAGGCCGATCCAGACCGTGGGCGGGGCGAAGAGACTGTCCGCCCGCCCCGCCTCCACCAGGTCGAAGATCGTCTCCGCGTCGGGCGCGTCGATGACGGTGTTCTCGGCGCCGACCGCGAGATACGGCAGCAGGAACACGTGCGTCTGGGCCGAGTGGTAGAGCGGCAGCGAGTGCACCGGACGGTCGCTCTCCTTGAGGTCCAGCGCGGTGATGGCACTGACGTACTCGTGGACGAGCGCCCGGTGCGTCATCATCGCCCCCTTGGGGAGCGCGGTCGTGCCGGAGGTGTAGAGCAACTGCACGATGTCCCGGGCGTCCCGGTCCGCGTCGAACGGGCGCGGCGTGCCCAGCGCGCCGAGCAGCGAACCCTCGGCGTCGCGCAGCGGGCGTACGGGCACACCGCGCGGCAGCCGGTCCGCCAGGGCCGGGTCGGCGAGGACCAGCGCGCTGCCGGAGTCTTCGAGGATGTACGTCAGGTCGTCACCGGTCAGGTGCTGGTTGACCGGCACATGGACGAGCCCCGCCCGGGCGCAGGCGAGGAAGGCGATCAGGTACGCGTCGGAGTTGTGGCCGTAGGCGGCCACCCGGTCGCCGTCCTCCAGGCCGTGGGCGACGAGTTCTGCCGCGGCGGTGGACACGGCGGCGTCCAGCTCGGCGTACGTCCAGGACCGGTCCGCGTACCGCAGGGCGGTGCGGCCCGGGGTCCGGCGGGCGCTGCGGCGCACGATCCCGTCGACGGTGCTGCTGCGTACGTCTGTCGTCATGGCGTGATCCTGGGGCGGGGCGCCGAGCGGGGTCAAGGGGCCGAACGGGCGCGGGCCCGGGTCCGCGGCGGGGGTCGACGGCGATGACCCGGCGGAGCCGGTGGAGGGTTCGGCGGGGCCGGTGGAAGGTCCGGCGGCCGGATACCGAACGGGACG
Organism: Streptomyces chryseus; assembly: GCF_014650755.1. Lineage (GTDB taxonomy): Bacteria > Actinomycetota > Actinomycetes > Streptomycetales > Streptomycetaceae > Streptomyces > Streptomyces chryseus. The sequence continues at coordinate 47,185 of NZ_BMVO01000006.1, forward strand.
TTGACATGAGCGCGCCCGGCTGCGTGCATGGACCAATCACTGCGCCAACTTCTGCGCACCGCAGTCACTTTGGGAGGCACGTTGCACTTCCGCACCCGCCTGAGACGCCTCGCGCTCACCTCCATCGCCCTGGTGACGGCCGCGGCCGCGCTGCCTCCGGCCACGGCCGGGGCCGACGACGGCTCCCGCGACCGGCACCCGTCGTCCGGCCGGCTGTCCGCCCTGATCCGCTACACGGAGTACGGCGTCCCGCACATCGTGGCCAAGGACTACGCGAACCTGGGCTTCGGCACCGGCTGGGCCCAGGCCGCCGACCAGGTGTGCACCCTCGCCGACGGCTTCGTGACCGTGCGCGGCGAGCGCTCGCGCCACTTCGGCCCGGACGCGGCGCCCGACGGCTCCCTCTCGTCGGCCGCCAGGAACCTGTCCAGCGACCTGTACTTCGCCGGGGTGCGCAAGGCGGGCACGGTCGAGAAGCTACTGGCCACGCCCGCCCCGGCCGGGCCCAGCCGGCAGATCGAGGAGTCGATGCGCGGCTGGGCCGCCGGGTACAACGCGTGGATCGCGCAGAACCGCGTCACCGACCCGGCCTGCGCGGGCGCCGACTGGGTGCGCCCGGTCACACCCCTGGACGTCGCCCGGCGCGGCTTCGCGGTGTCCGTGCTCGGTGGTCAGGGGCGCGCGGTCGACGGCATCACCGCCGCGACGCCGCCGGGCTCCGCGCCGGTCGCCGAGGCCGACCCCGGGCGGACGGCGCGTGCGGCACGCGAGCTGTTCGCTGCGGACGGCGCCGACATGGGGTCCAACGCGGTGGCGTTCAGCGGGAAGACCACCGCCAGCGGACGCGGACTGCTGCTGGGCAACCCGCACTACCCGTGGCAGGGCGGCCGGCGCTTCTGGCAGTCGCAGCAGACCATCCCGGGCGAACTGAACGTCTCGGGCGCCTCCTTGCTCGGCACGACCATCGTCGGCATCGGTTTCAACGAGAAGGTGGCCTGGAGCCACACCGTGGCGACCGGCGTCACACTCAACCTCCACGAGCTGGAACTGGATCCGGCCGACCCGACGGCGTACCTCGTGGACGGCAAGCCGGAGCGCATGACGCAGCGGACCGTGTCGGTGCCGGTCAAGGGCGGCCCGCCGGTCACCCGGACGCAGTGGTGGACCCGCTACGGGCCGGTCGTCTCAGGGCTCGGCGCCACGCTGCCCCTCCCCTGGTCGGCGACGACGGCGTACGCGCTCAACGACCCGAACGCCGCGAACCTGCGGGGCTCCGACACCGCGCTCGGCTTCGCCAAGGCCCGCTCCACGCGGGACATCCACAGCACCCTGCGCCGCGTCCAGGGCCTGCCCTGGGTGAACACCGTCGCCGCGGACTCCGCCGGGCACTCGTTCTTCAGCCAGGCGCAGGTCCTGCCCCGGATCACCGACGAGCTGGCGGGGCGCTGCTCGACGCCGCTCGGGAAGGTGACGTACCCGGCCTCCGGAGTCGCCGTACTGGACGGGTCGCGCGCCGACTGCGGGCTCGGCTCCGACAAGGACGCGGTGCAGCCGGGGATCTTCGGCCCGGCGCGGATGCCGGTGCTCAAGGACGCGCCGTACGCCGAGAACTCCAACGACAGCGCCTGGCTGACCAACGCCGACCGGCCCCTGACGGGCTACGAGCGGGTCTTCGGCACGGTCGCCACGCCCCGCTCCCTGCGCACGCGCGGCGCGGTCGAGGACGTGTCGGCCATGGCGCGCGGGGGCCGGCTGACGGTCGGCGACCTGCAGCGCCAGCAGTTCGCGAACCGGGCGCCCGCCGGAGACCTGGCGGCGGCCGACGCGGCGAAGGCGTGCACGGCGCTGGCGGCGGAGCGTCCGGACCTCGGCCTGGAGGAGGCGTGCGAGGCGCTGGGGCGCTGGGACCGGACGGTGAACACCGACAGCGCGGGCGCGCTGCTCTTCGACCGCTTCTGGCGCAGGCTGGTGGCATCGGTGCCCCCGGCGCAGCTGTGGAAGGTGCCCTTCTCCGCCGCGGATCCGGTGCGTACGCCGCACACGCTCAACACGGCCGCGCCCGGTTTCGCGAGCGCCCTCACCGGGGCGGTGTCGGAACTCAGGGCGGCGGGCATCGCGCTGGACGCGCCGCTGGGCAGGCACCAGTTCGCCGTACGCGACGGCGAGCGCCTCCCGCTGCACGGCGGCACGGAGTCGCTCGGCATCTGGAACAAGATCGAGCCCGTGTGGGACGCGGCGGGCGGCGGCTACACGGGGGTGTCGACCGGCTCCAGCCACATCCAGGCGGTGGGCTGGGACGGCGGCCGGTGCCCGGTGGCGCGCACGCTGCTGACGTACGCCCAGTCGTCGAACCCCTCGTCGCCGCACTACAGCGACCAGACCCGGCTCTACTCGGGTGAGCGCTGGGTGACGTCCCGGTTCTGCGAGAAGGACATCCTCGGCTCGCCCGCCCTGCGGGTGGAGCGGGTGCGCGAACGCTGACGCCACGGCATCGTCGCGCCGGGGCCCCCACCGCTGTGGTGAGGGCCCCGGCGTGTGGGGGGCTCCGGGCGTGGGGGGCTCCGGATGTGGGGGCTCCGGGCGGAACGGTTCGTGGCCTCGCTCGGACGGCGCGCTGGTGGCCCTCCCAGGTGGCCTCGCTCAGACGGCGCGCTGGTGGCCCTCCCCGTACGGCTCGCGCAGACGGCGCTTGTACAGCTTGCCGTTGGGGTCGCGCGGCATCACCTCGACGAAGTCGACGCTCCTGGGCCGCTTGAAGGCGGCGAGCCGCTGTTCGCAGTGCGCGAGGACGGCGGCGGCCAGCGCGTCGCCGGGGAGGTGGCCCTCGGCGGGTTCGACGACGGCCTTGACCTCTTCGCCCCAGTCCGCGTGCGGGATGCCGAAGACGGCGGCGTCCGCGACGGCGGGGTGGCTGAGGAGGGCCGCCTCGATCTCGGCGGGATAGATGTTGACGCCGCCCGAGATGATCATGTCGATCTTGCGGTCGCGGAGGAAGAGGTAGCCGTCCTCGTCGAGGACGCCGAGGTCCCCGACGGTGAAGAAGTCGCCGATGCGGTTCTTCCGTGTCTTACTCTCGTCCTTGTGGTAGCTGAAGCCGCCGGTGCTCATCTTCATGTAGACCGTGCCCAGTTCGCCGGGCGGCAGCCGGTTGCCGTCGTCGTCGAAGACGGCGAGTTCGCTGATGGGCCAGGCCCTGCCGACGGTGCCGGGCTTCTTCAGCCAGTCCTCGGCGGTCGCGAAGGCCCCGCCGCCCTCGCTGGCGGCGTAGTACTCCTCCACGCAGTGGCCCCACCAGTCGATCATCGCCCGCTTGACGTGGTCGGGGCAGGGCGCCGCGCCGTGGATGGCGTGGCGCATCGAGGACACGTCGTACGACGCCCGTACGACTTCGGGGAGTGCGAGCAGCCGGTGGAACTGGGTGGGGACCATGTGCGTGTGGGTGCACGCGTGCCGGTCGATGAGGCGCAGCATCTCCTCGGGCGTCCACTTGTCCATGAGGACGAGCGGATGACCGATGTGCAGGGACGCGCCCGCGAACTGGAGCACGGCGGTGTGGTAAAGCGGTGAGCAGACGAGGTGGACGTTGTCGTCGAAGGGCCGGATGCCGAAGATGGCGAGGAAACCGCCGAGGTAGGACTCCTCGGGGAGCTTGCCGGAGAGCGGGCGGCGGATGCCGCGGGGGCGTCCGGTCGTTCCCGAGGTGTAGTTCATGACCCAGCCGAGGGTGCGGTCGGCGGGTGCGGACTCGGGCTGTCCCGCGAGCAGTTCGGCGTACGGACGGAACCCGGGAACGTTCCCGACGGCGTAACGGCTGTTCCCGGGAAGGTTCGCTTCGTCGGCCGCCGCGGTGGCCGCTTCGGCGAAGCGCTCGTGCGCGATGACGACTTTGGCGCCGGAGTCGGCGACGATCCAGGCGATCTCCGGTCCGACGAGGTGGTGGTTGACCGGTACGAGGTAGAAGCCGGCCTGGGAGGCGGCCAGGTAGGCGGTGAAGAACTCGACGCCGTTGGGCAGGACGACGGCGAACGCGTCGCCCTGTCGCATGCCCGCCGCGCGCAGTCCGTGGACGAGCTGGTTGACGGCGGCGTGCAGCCGTCCCGCCGTCCACTGTTCGCCGTCCGGTGCGGTGAGCACCGTTCGGCCGGGGTCCGCCGTCGCCTGGGCCCAGAAGCCGTTGGGCGGCTGAGTCGCGGTCATGACCGGTCGCTCCTTCCGGCGATGCGGCCGAGGCGTTCCACGGCGCGTTCGAAACCGCGTGTGAGATCGTCGAAAATGGCCTGGACGCTGCGTTCGGACGTCATACGGCCGACGATCTGGCCGACGGGCGTGCCGAGCAGCGGTGCGACTTCGTACTTCTGGATGCGGGAGACGGCTTCGGCCACGAGCAGTCCCTGGAGCGGCATGGGAAGCGTCCCGGGTCCGCTCGGGTCGTCCCAGGCGTCGGTCCATTCGGTGCGCAGCTGGCGGGCGGGTTTGCCGGTGAGGGCGCGGGAGCGGACGGTGTCGCCGGAACCGGCGGCGAGGAGCTTGGCGGTGAGGGCGCGCGAGTGCAGGTCGGCCTCCTCGGTGGTCAGCCAGATCGAACCGAGCCAGGCGCCTTGGGCACCGAGGGCGAGACCGGCGGCCACCTGCTCACCGCTGCCGATGCCTCCGGCCGCGAGTACGGGCAGGGGGTGGACGGCGTCGACGACTTCGGGGACGAGGACCATGGAGGCGATCTCGCCCGTATGGCCGCCCGCTTCGTACCCCTGCGCGACGACGACGTCGATGCCCGCCTCGGCGTGGTGCCTGGCGTGCCGGGCGCTGCCGGCCAGGGCGGCGACGAGGACGCCGTGGTCGTGGGCGCGGGTGATGACGTCGGCGGGCGGCGAGCCGAGGGCGTTGGCGAGCAGCTTGATGGGGTAGTCGAACGCGACGTCGAGCTGGTTGCGCGCGACCTCCTCCATCCAGCCGGTGATGCGCCACCCCGACGCCTCGCCCTGGGCGAGTTCGGGCACGCCGTGCTTGGCAAGGGTCTCCTCGACGTACGTGCGGTGCCCGTCGGGGATCATCGCCTCGACGTCGGCCTCGGTCACGCCCTCGACCTTCTTCGCGGGCATGACGACGTCGAGGCCGTACGGCTTCCCGCCGGTGTGCTTCGTCATCCAGTCGAGGTCACGCGCGAGTTCGTCCGGCGCGGTGTAGCGGACCGCTCCGAGTACGCCGAACCCGCCCGCGCGGGTGATCGCGGCGGCCACCGCGGGGAAGGGTGTGAAGCCGAAGATGGCGTGCTCGACACCCAGTTTCTTACTCAGCTCCGTCTCCATGGGCGGCAGGATGCCGCAGTGGGGCGGACGAGGGAAGAGATTCTCTGATGATGCGTCAGATTTCTGCGACTCTCCGGCGTGGTTGACACCATCCACCGCCTGCAAGAAAGTTTCAGTTGTTGAACACGTGGCGGCAGTTACTTTCACTAGGGGTGGCTCGTGACCGACGGTGCGACGGGTGCGGAAGCGGAAGCGGGCAGAGGAATCAGCCGGCGCAGGCTCGGCGGCGGCATCATGGCCCTGGGCGGCGCCCTCGTGCTCGCCACAGGGGCCGCGGGCCACGCGGGCGCGACGCCGAACGAGGCGGCGGACCGCGCCGGCCCCGGCTGCCCGACACTGCGGCGCGGTTCACCCGAACGCGCCGGGCTCCTGCCCGGCCCCCTGACGCAGCTCGTCGCCGACGCGGAGCGCTATCTCGGCCCCTCCCCCAAGTACCCCTGGTACGCCGGCGCGGTCCTGCTCGCCGGGCGGGGCGGCACGGTGGCGTTGCATCAGGCGATCGGTTCGGCGGTGCGCTACTCGGCGTACGACGAGAAGACCGACACGGCGGTGGAGTTCCCGGCCGACCAGCGGATCGCGATGGCCGAGGACACCCTCTTCGACCTGGCGTCGGTCTCGAAGCTCTTCACCTCCGTCCTCGCCGTGCAGCAGATCGAGCGCGGCACGCTGGAACTGGAGGCGAAGGTCGCCGCGTACCTCCCTCGGTTCGGCGGCGCGGGCAAGCAGGACATGACCGTACGCCAGCTGCTCACGCACACATCGGGGTTCCGGGCCTGGATCCCGCTCTACAAGGAGCCGACACGGGAGGGGAAGCTGCGCCTGCTGTGGAACGAGGTGCCGGCCAGCCCGCCCGGCACCAAGTACCTGTATTCCGACCTGAACCTGATCTCCCTGCAGCTGGTACTGGAGGCGATCACCGGCCGCACTCTGGACGCACTGCTCCACGACGAGATCACCGCTCCGCTCGGGATGCACCGCACTCGCTTCAACCCGCCCGCCTCCTGGAAGCCGAAGATCGCCGCCACCGAGGACGCCCGGCTGCCCTGGTCGGGCCTCGACCGGGGGCTGGTGTGGGGTGAGGTGCACGACGAGAACGCGTACGGCTTCGGCGGTGTCGCCGGCCACGCCGGTGTCTTCTCCACCGCCTGGGACCTCGCGATCCTCGCCCGTACCCTCCTGAACGGCGGCGCGTACGGCCGGGCCCGCGTCCTGGAGCCCGAGTCGGTGGAGCTGATGTTCACCGACTTCAACACCGCCTTCCCGGGCGACGAGCACGGCCTCGGTTTCGAGCTCCACCAGCACTGGTACATGGGGGCCATGGCGACGCCGCGCACGGCGGGCCACACCGGGTTCACCGGCACGAGCCTGGTCCTCGACCCGTCCACCGACTCCTTCCTCGTCCTCCTGGGCAACTCGGTCCACCCGGTGCGCACCCACCGTTCCGGCAGCGCACCGCGCGTGGCCGCGGCCAACCACCTCGCCCGCGCGGTCGCCGTACGCCCGGTGCGCGGCCGCACCGCGTGGTTCTCCGGCATGGCCTCGGCCACCACGGCCACGCTGACGCTGCCCGCTCTCCCCCTCGCCCCCGCTCCCGCCGCCGAGTCCGCCGCCGCCTCGGGGCGTCCTCGGCTGCGCTGCCTGCTGTGGTGGGACACCGAGCCGGGGTCCGACCGCCTCTTCCTCGAGGCGTCGGCGGACGCGGGCGCCCCGTGGCAGGCGGTGCCGTTCACGACCGTACGCAAGGGGCAGGAGCCGCGGTCGCACCCGGCGGGCGAGGTCACCGGGTGGTCCGGGCGGGTCTGGCACCGGCTGGACGCCGACCTCTCGCAGTGGCGCGGCCAGGAGGTGCGGCTGCGGTGGCGCTACCGGACCGACGCGCTGTACGTCGGACGCGGGGCGTACGTCGACGGGCTGCGGGTCGACGACGGCCGCCGCACGCTCTTCGACGAGGCCAGGCCCGGGGACGCCGCCCGTATCGAGGCGGCAGGCTGGGCGGCCTCCGAGGACTGAGCGCGACGGGCCGCCCCGCGGCACGTGCGCCTGTGCGCCTCAGCGACCCAGGACCGCCATCGCCGCGTTGTGGCCGGGGATGCCGCTCACTCCGCCGCCCCGGACCGCGCCCGCCCCGCACAACAGGACATTGGGGTGCGCCGTCCCGACGCCCCAGCGGCCGACGGCTTCCGGCCCGTCGGCGTACGGGAAGGACAGCGGGCGGTGGAAGATGTTGCCGCCCGGCAGCCGCAGTTCCCTTTCGAGGTCCACCGGGGTCTTCGCCTCGATGCACGGGGCGCCGTTCCCGTCGAGCGCGAGACAGTCGGCGAGCGGCTCTTCGAGGTACGTGTCGAGCTGCCCCAGGGTGGCCGCGAGGAGTTCGGCGCGGGTCGCTTCGTTGTCGCCGGCGAAGAGCCGGGCGGGGGTGTGCAGGCCGAAGAGGGTGAGGGTCTGGTAGCCCTGTGCGGCGAGTTCCGGGCCGAGGATCGAGGGATCCGTCAGGGAGTGGCAGTAGATCTCCGAGGGCGGTGCGCTCGGCAGCCGCCCCGACGCGGCTTCGGCGTAGGCGGCCGCCAGTTGGCCGTACCCTTCGGCGACATGGAACGTTCCCGCGAACGCTTCTTTCGCTTCCACGGAACGGTCGCGCAGACGCGGAAGCCTGCGCAGCAGCATGTTGACTTTGAGCTGCGCCCCCTCAGTGCGGTTCGCGGGCGAGGGCGCGTCCCCGAGGAGCATCCCGAGCGCGTCGGGCGAGGCGTTCACGAGAACGTGCCGCGCCGCGACGGTTCCCTCCCCCGTGTCGCTGCGGAACGTCACCTCGGCACGCTTCCCGTCGGTGTCGACACGCGTCGCCTCGTGGCCGGTGGCGATCTCGGCGCCGACGGCCACCGCCGCTTTCGCGAGCGCGTCCGTGAACGCCCCCATGCCGCCCACGGGCACGTCCCAGTCGCCCGTGCCGCCGCCGATCACGTGGTAGAGGAAGCAGCGGTTCTGGACCAGCGTCGGATCGTGGGCGTCGGCGAACGTGCCGATGAGCGCGTCGGTGAGGACCACGCCCCGTACGAGATCGTCCGCGAAGTACTCCTCGATCGCGACGCCGATGGGCTCCTCGAACAGCATCCGCCAGGCCGCCTCGTCGCCGATCCGGGCGCGCAGCGCGTCCCGGGTGGGCAGCGGCTCGGTGAGGGTGGGGAAGACACGCTCGGCGACCTGCCGCATGAGGCCGTAGAAGGACTGCCACGACGCGAACTCCGCTTCGCCTCCCGTGAGCCGGGCGAACGACTCCCGGGTCCGGTCCACGCCGCCGCCGACGAGCAGCCCGCCGCGCCCGCTCGGCGTGTACGAGGAGACGGTGCGCTTGCGCACGGCGAAGTCCAGCCCCAGATCGCGGACGATCCGCCGGGGCAGCAGCGACACCAGGTACGAGTAGCGCGAGAGCCTGGCGTCGACTCCCGCGAACGGCCGGGTGGACACCGCCGCGCCACCGGTGCGGCCGAGGCGTTCCAGTACGAGCACGGAGCGGCCCGCGCGGGCGAGATAGGCGGCGGCGACGAGGCCGTTGTGTCCGCCGCCCACGATCACGGCGTCGTAGCTGTCCTGTACGGGCATGGCGTGCGCACTCCTGTCGTCGCGGTCCGCGGTACCGGTACGTTCCCCGGAACGGGTCAGGGGCCCTGGGCTCCGCGCCGTTGCCGCAGCGCCGCCACCCGCCGGTACAGCTCGACGGCCTCCGCGCCGCGTCCGAGCTGTTCCAGGCAGTGTGCCTCGTCGTTGCGGCTGGCGAGGGCGTCGGGATGGTCGGCGCCCAGGACGCGTTCGCGGGCCTCGGCGACCTGCCGGTAGACGGTGAGCGCGTCGGACCAGCGGCCGAGCCAGCCGAGGCCGACGGCGACCTCCCGGCGGCTGACGAGCGTGTCCGGGTGGTCGGCGCCCAGGACGCGTTCGCGGATCGCGCACACGTCGCGTGCCTCGGCCAGAGCCTCCTCCCAGCGGGCGAGCCGGCCGAGGTTGACGCCGAGCCCGTGCCGCGCGCGCAGCGTCTCGGGATCGGAGGGTCCCTGCGCCCGGGTGCGGTCGTCGACGAGGGCCCGGTAGAGCTCCAGCGCCTCCACGCTGCGGCCGAGCCGCCCCAGGCTGATGCCGACCTCGTAGCGGGCGGCCAGCGTGTCGGGATGGTCGGGGCCGAGTGCCTGCGCGCGGGCCTGGGCGACCTCCCGGTAGGTCTGGAGGGCCTCCGTCCAGCGCCCGAGCTGCCCGAGCGCGTACGCGACCTCGTACCGCGTGACGAGCGTGTCCGGGTGCGTCGCGCCGAGCACCCGGGCGCGGGCCTGCGCGACGTCGTGCGCCATGCGGTACGAGTCCTCCAGGCGGCCCAGCCTGCTCAGGTTGAACGCCAGGTTGTGCCGGCAGCGCAGCGTGTCCGGGTGATCGGCCCCCATCGTGCGTTCCCGGGAGGCGAGGACAGCGGCGTACACCTGGTGCGCCTCGAAGTGCCTGCCGAGCTGCCCGAGCACGTACGCCGTCTCCTGGCGGGCGGCGAGGGTTTCGGGGTGATCGGGCCCCATGGTGCGTTCGCGGCCCTCGGCGACCCGGCCGAACTCGCGCAGGGCGTCGGCGGCGCGGCCGGTCCTGCTGAGGGTGAAACCGACCTCGTAGTGGCTGGCGAGCGTGTCGGGGTGGTCGGGCCCCAGGGCGTGTTCGCGCTCGGCGGCGACGGCGCGGTGCACCTCGCCGGCTTCGTTCCAGCGGCCGAGGCGGCCGAGGCTGAGCCCGGCGTTGTGCCTGCTGGTCAGGACCGCCAGCGCCTCGGGCGTGGGGGTGGGCCGCTCCGGCCGGCGCGCGGCGGGGACGGCTGCGGGCGCCCGCAGGCCGGCACCCGTGGTCCACTCCCCCGTCAGCCCAGCGGAGTGGTCGGGCGGCGTCGCGGGCAGCGCCCACGTGCCGCTCGCCTTGTGGCCGGTGGTCATGCCACGCGTCCAGGAGGGCAGTCTCGGGGCGCGGGACGGCGGCTGTTCCGGCCGTCCCGCCTGCGGTCGCGGGGCGAGTACGGCGACCGGACCCGACGAGCGGCCGGCGGTCAGACGGTGGGCCAGTTCCCTGGCGTCGGCCGGTCGTTCCTCGGGGGTCTTGGCGAGCAGGTCGAGGACGGCGCGGTCGAAGAACGCGGGCAGCTCCGGGCGGTGCGCGCGCGGCGGCTCCGGCTGCGTGTCCCGGTGGCCGACGAGGACGGCCCAGGCGTCGTCGAGGTCGAACGGCGGCACGCCGGTCGCGATCTCGTACAGCACGCAGCCCAGCGAGTAGAGGTCGCTGCGGTGGTCGACCTCGACGCCGCTGATCTGCTCGGGCGACATGTAGTGCGGGGTGCCCATGGCGATGCCGGTGCCGGTGAGGCGGGAGGTGAAACCGATGTCGTGACCCAGGCGCGCGATGCCGAAGTCACAGATCTTCACCGTGCCGTCGGCGAGCCGCATGATGTTGGCCGGCTTGAGATCCCGGTGGACGATGCCCTGTTCGTGCGTGTAGGCGAGCGCCCAGGCGACCTGCTCGGCGATGTCGACGACGTCGGCGACGTCCAGCGGGTCCGCCTTGTTGTCCTCCAGGAGCTGGCTGAGGTTGCGCCCGTCGAGCAGTTCCATGACGAGGTAGAGCACGCCGTCGTGCTCGCCGAAGTCGTGGACGACGGTGACGCCTCGGTGCTGGAGAGCGGCCGCGACGCGCGCCTCCCTGCGGAAGCGTTCCCGCAGCACACCGGTGAACGACGGGTCGTGCTGGGGTCCCACCGGCTTGAGGCATTTGACGGCGACCTTCCGCCCCAAGGACTCATCGTGGGCACGCCACACCTCGCCCATGCCCCCGCGCCCGATCTGATCGAGCAGCCGGTACCGGCCCTGGATCAGCCTCGTGTCCGCCATCTCGTACTGTCGCCCCCGTCACTCCGCTGCGCCCTCCCCGGCCCGTCCAGTATGGCCGCCTGTCTGCGGAGTTTGTACGGTGCGGGGCGCGCGTCGGGGCCGGCGCCGGCCATTGCATTCAGAATGTGACCGGGCGCCGGTCACCGCCGCGTACGGGACGAGCCGCGGTGCGGGGATCTGTCCGATCGGTACGAGTCCGCGGGGCGACCGTTTCCGGGGGCGGCGCGGGGCGTCCGTACAGCTCCGTGCGTGTGGGGAGGCGCAGGGCGGCAGTGAGGCGTACGCGCGTCAGGCCACGCGCCGCCGCAGCCGTGCGCGCGCCGGTGCCGGCAGCGGGCGCGCCGGCGGCCGCGCGACGGAGACCGTCGGCATCACGGCCTTCCGTCCGGAGCCGTCGTACGCCGCTCCCGCCGAGGGCAGCCCCGGTGGTCACCAGCCGAGCTGCTCCTCCCCCAGGACCTCGCTGCCGATGTGCGCGGCGAGCTTCCGGGCCCTGGGGAGGTCGCCCCACTTGTCCACGTGCACGAAGACGGTGTGGTGCTCGGTCCACCGGCCCCACTGGGCCTGGTCGCCGTGAAAGACGACCTGGACCCCGTCGTACTTCGCGACACCGTGGCACTCCGCGTCGGGGTCGTCCGGCCATCGGCCCGACCAGTCGATGCCCGCCATGCCCCGCCCGAGCGCCGGGACGAAGAGATCCTCGACGCTTCCCTGGGCGATGTCCTCCATGATCTCCAGCGGCAACTCCGCCTGGAGCGCGGCGTCGTCCGCCGTCGTCACGTCCAGTTCGCACCAGAGGTACTCGCCCGTCGCCGGGTCGGTCCGGGGGTCCACGTACTCGTACCGCGCCCCCGGCAGCAGCTCGGCCATGCGGCGGACATCCTCGACCGTGTTCAGTTCGGCCATCAGGCCCACCTCGTCGTCGCACCGTTCCAACAGCGCGCACAGGCGCCTGGCCTGCGCGTATGCCGCGGCGGCGTCGGTGGTGCGGAAGACGGGGTATGCCCTGGAGTTGCCCATGCGCCGAACCGTCGCACGCCGCCGCGGCCTCCCGCCACTGAATTGCTCCGGTCCGAAAGCCTGGTCGGCAGGGACCTGTACGGACTTGTCCGACCGGCGGGACCGTACCGCCGTGCCGACCCGCTCGATGTGAACCCAAGGAGGCCGCCGACTCCGTCCTGAGCCCTCACCTGGGAGGTACCCGGTTCGCCACGCAGGGCGAGCGGGTGGTCGCCGGGCAGCGGCTGATGCAGGCCGCCGGCGACATCTTCCTGGGCTGGGAAAGGGTCCAGGGGATCGACGGCCGCGAGCGGGACTTCTCCGTACGGCAGTTGCGGGACTGGAAGTACGTACCGGAACCGTCCCTGATGGTCCCGTCACAAGCGCACCGCGGCGGAGCAGCTCGAACGCAGAGCGCCCCGCCGTGAGCGAACCCGAATCGAGGCATGATGACCTCCATCCCTGAGCACCGCACCGACACGCCGACAGGCAGGGGCATGGGGCCGACGGGCCGGGGGCGTGCGAAGTGAGGCGTACGGAGGCTGCGGCCGACCGCCGTCGGCGTGGCCACTGTCGTGCGCCGCCGGTGGTGATCTGCTGCCGGCGCCCGCGAGTCAGCGGCGTACCCGTGGCATGCCCAGGCCGATCCAGGAGATGATCTCGCGCTGGATCTCGTTGTTGCCGCCGCCGAAGGTGAAGATGACGGCGCTGCGGTAGCCGCGTTCCAGTTCGCCGTGCAGGACCGCGCCCGCCGAGCCCTCCTTCAACGGGCCCGTCGCACCGACGACTTCCATGAGCCAGGCGTAGGCGTCCCGGCGGGCCTCGGAGCCGTAGACCTTGACGGCGGAGGCGTCCTGCGGGGTGAGCGTGGCGTGCTGCAGGGCGGACACCATCTGCCAGTTGAGGAGCTTCATCGCGTCGAGCCTGGTGTGGGTCCGCGCGAGGCGGCCGCGCACCCAGCCGAGGTCGATGACGCGACGCCCGTCGGCGAGTTCGGTGTCCGCGGCCCAGCGCTGCACGTTGTGCAGGGCGCGGATCGCCATGGTGCCGTGGGCGGCGAGGGTGACGCGTTCGTGGTTGAGCTGGTTGGTGATCAGCCGCCAGCCCTTGTTCTCGGCGCCGACGCGGCGGGAGACGGGGACCCGGATGTTCTCGTAGTAGCTGGCGGTGGTGTCGTGCGAGGCGAGGGTGTTGATGAGGGTGCAGGAGTAGCCGGGGTCGCTCGTCGGGACGAGCAGCATGGTGATGCCCTTGTGGGGCGGCGCCTGCGGATCGGTGCGGACGGCGAGCCAGACCCAGTCGGCGGTGTCCCCGTTGGTGGTCCAGATCTTCTGCCCGTTGACGACGTAGTGGCCACTCGCCTCGTCGCCCTCGCGTACGGCGCGGGTCTTCAGGGCGGCGAGGTCGGTGCCCGCGTCGGGCTCGCTGTAGCCGATGGCGAAGTCGATCTCCCCGGCGAGGATCCTGGGGAGGAAGTACGCCTTCTGTTCGTCCGTACCGAACTGCATGATGGTCGGGCCCACGGTGTTGAGGGCCATGAGCGGCAGCGGTACGCCGGCCTGCGCGGCCTCGTCGAAGAAGATGAACTGCTCCACCGGCGAGAGACCGCGTCCGCCGTACTCCTCCGGCCAGCCGACGCCCAGCCACCCGTCGGCTCCGAGGCGGCGGACGGTGGCGCGGTAGAAGCGCTTCTGGGCCGCCGGTTCGGCGTACCGGGCGTAGGCGTTGTCGGGCACCAGCTCGGCGAAGTACGCACGCAGGTCGGCGCGCAACCGCGTCTGCTCAGGCGTGTATTCGAGGTGCACGGCCCCTCCAGGGTGTCGCGTTCCCTACGGCGGCGCACAGACTAGAACGCGTTTCAAGAATCTGGAAGGGCTTCCCGCACCCGATCGCTGCTGTCGCTTGGGCCCGGCCCTTCCGCCAGCAGCCCGGACATGGTCTCGGCCGCCTCGACCGACGCCCGCGCGCAGCAGTTGTTGAAGAGCACGTGGACCTGTTCCGTGCGCTCCGCGAGCGCGCGGACGCGCGGGACCCAGCCGCTGAGCTCGTCGCGGGTGTAGTGGTGCCGGTACTTGCTCTCCTTGGTGCCGGTGCCCCAGTGCGGGCTGCGTCCGTGGAACCGTACGACCGAGAGTCCGGGAGCCGTCGCCTCCGCGACGGGCGGCACCGAATCGGGCAGTCCCTGGAGCGTGTCGACGGCCACCAGCGGGATGCCCCGCTCGCGCAGGAAGCGCGTCGTCGCGGCGATACGGTCCGGTGCGAGCCACTGCGGATGCCTGAACTCCACGGCGATCGGCGCCCCGGCACGCTCCGCGCACTCCTCTATGTACGCCTGCGCCCGGGCGCCCGGGCGGAACCAGGGGGAGAACTGGAACAGCACGCTGCCCAGCCGGCCCGCGTCGCGCAGTGGTGCGACACCGGCCCTGAACCTCCCCCACACCTCCTCCACCACGCCCGGCGGCATCTGCGACTTCCGTACCCACGCGGCCGGTTCGAGACCGGTCGGCCGCAGGGGCGCGGGCAGCGCGCCCACCCGGGCGCCGTGGCCGGTGAGCAGGGCGAACGCCTTCACGTCGAAGAGGAAGCCCTCGGGAGTGCGTTCGGCCCACAGCGCGCTGACGCGCTCGGCGGGCAGCGCGTAGAACGTGCTGTCCGCCTCGACGACGGGGAACCGGGAGGCGTAGTGCCGCAACCGCCCCTCGGCTCCCCTCGCACCTTTCGGGTACCAGCCGCTGGAGACCAGGGCCGGGTCGGTCCACGAGCAGGTGCCCACGAGAATCTCGCCCATGGTCAGTCGGTGGACAGCGCCTCCAGGAGCTCACCGACGCGTGGTTCGGGCAGCGCCCTGGCGACGTCGGCCTGGGCGATCATCCCCACCAGCCGGTGGTCGTCGACGACCGGAAGCCTGCGCACCTTGTGCCGTGTCATCGTGCGGAGCACCTCCTCCACACTGTCGTCGGCCCGTACGAACACCACGTCCCCCTGGGCGAGTTCGGCGGCCTTCGTGGTGTTCGGGTCCTTGCCCGCGCCGAGAGCCCGCACCACGATGTCGCGGTCGGTCACCATGCCCTTGAGCCTGTCGTCGCTCCCGCAGACGGGCAGGGCGCCCACGCCGAGCCGCGTCATCGTACGGGCCGCGTCCCCGAGCGTCTCCTGCTCGCCCACGCACTCCGTGCCCCTGGTCATGATCTGGCGTGCGGTTGTCATCGTCCCTCCCGATGTGACGGTCCGTTCGCTGGAGTCCGTCGGGTACCCGGGCGCGGGGCGGTCAACCTTGCGGCGGCGATGACTGGTGTCGCACCAGGGGTAGCGGCGGCTGCGCCGGCACGTGCAGACGGCCACCATGAACCGGTCGGACCGGGCCGTCGTACCGTCCGCCAGCGTGATCTCGACCGGCCCCTCCACCAGTACCGGCCCCTCGGGATCGACGACGACCCGCCGGGCCGGGCACACGTCCGGCACTGCTTCGCGGCTCTCAGTCTCGCCAGGCACGGATCACCACCAGCTCCTCCTTCGTCTCGCCCGGGTCCACCAGACCCTGGGCCTCCAGCCACGCGGCGTGCCGGCGCATCACCGGGCCGTACGGGACGGTCTCCCGCGCCACGGGCTCCGCCCGCAGCCCCTGGGCGGCGAGGGCCGCCACCGTCGGCCCGACCCCGGACAGCGCGGACTGCACCAGGAGGAGTACGCCGCCGTCCCGCAGCAGGGGCGGCGCCTGGACGCACAGCCGGTCCAGCACCGCCCGCCCGTCGGCACCCGCCCACCAGGCCAGGTCGGCACCCCGCACCGGTACGCCGCCGGGCGAGGCGACGTACGGTGGGTTGGAAAGGATCAGGTCGAAGCTCCGCCCCGCGAGCGAACTCAGCAGGTCACCGCGGTGCACCCGGATCGGATGCCCTCGCAGCCGGGCGTTGACCCGGGCCGCGAGGACGGCTCTGCGCGACAGGTCGGTCGCGGTGACGCTCGCGGCGCCGCATTCGGCGGCCACCAGGGCGAGGGCGCCGGTGCCCGTACCGACGTCGAGCACGTCGGCTCCGAGCGTCCGCGGTTCTTCCCGCGTCACCCGTGCGAGGAGTTCGGTGTCTTCCAGTGGGGCGTAGACCCCAGGTGGTCTGAGTAGGCGCATGGGACGGGGGTACCTCAAAGTGCCCTGGTCATAACGGCCACCGCCGTAAGGAGCAGCTAATGAGGGATGTCCCCGACCGCCCCTTTTCCTACTGGATGGAGTACGGCGACGCACCGGCGCACCCCCCGCCGCCCGACGGCCTCGACGTGGACGTGGCGGTGATCGGCGCGGGCATCGCCGGAATCTGTACGGCCTGGGAGCTCGCCCGGGCCGGGAAGAGCGTCGCCCTGCTGGAGGCGGACCGTGTCGCCGCGGGAGTCACCGGCAACACCACGGCCAAGCTCTCGGCTCTGCACGGCGTCGTCTACCAGCGGCTGCGCGGTACGCGCGGCCGGGAGGGCGCAGCGCTGTACGCACGGTCGCAGCAGGACGCCATCGGCCATGTCGTTGCCGTGTGCGAGGAGCTGGGGATCGACTGCGACCTGGAACGCGTCCCCGCGTACACCTACGCGGAGACCCACGCGGAGGCCGTCACGGTCGAGGCGGAGGCGGAGGCCGCGCGCGCCGCCGGGCTGCCCGCGTCGTACGTGAGGGAGACGGGGCTGCCGTTCCCCGTCGCGGGCGCGGTGCGTGTCGAGGAACAGGCCCAGTTCCATCCGCGCAAGTACCTCTTCGCGCTCCTCGTTGATTTGGAGCGGCACGGCGGGCAGATCTTCGAGGGCACCAGAGTCGTCGGGCTGCGCGAGGGCGAGCCGTGCCGGCTGACGACCGAGGACGGCCGCACGGTCGCCGCCCGCGACATCGTGGTCGCCACGCACTACCCCGTCTTCGACCGCTCACTGCTCTTCGCCCGCCTGAAGCCGCACCGCGAGCTGGTCGTGGCCGGGGTGATCCCCGCCGCGCAGGACCCCGGGGGGATGTACCTGACGCCCGAGGGATCGACGCGTTCGGTGCGGACCGCCCCGTACGGCGACGGGGAACGGCTGCTCATCGTGACCGGCGAGAAGTTCACCCCGGGAGCGGGCCGTGTCGAGGAACGGTACGAACGGCTGGAGCAGTGGACCACACAGCGCTTCCCCGACGTACGCCTCACGCACCGGTGGGCCGCCCAGGACAACGAACCGACGGACGGCGTGCCGTTCGTCGGCGCGCTGCACCCGCGCGCGCACCACGCCTTCGTGGCGGCCGGTTTCAACGGCTGGGGCATGGCGAGCGGGGTGATGGCGGGCAAGCTGCTGGCCGCGCGGATCACCGGGCGGAAGCTGCCGTGGGCGGACCTGTACGACCCGGTGCGCCTCCAGCCGCTCAAGGAGGCCCCGTCGCTGCTGCGGTTCCAGGCCGCCGCGGCCGGGCACTTCGTGGGCGACCGGCTGCCGTTCGTGACGGGCGGCGGGCCCGCCTCGGCGATCACGCCCGGTGCGGGTGCGGTGGTGCGCAGCGGCGCCCGTCATGTCGCGGTGCACCGCGACGACGCGGGTGAGCTGCACGCCCTGTCGGCCCGGTGCACGCACCTGGGCTGTCTGGTGCGGTTCAACGACGGGGAGCGCACCTGGGAGTGCCCCTGCCACGGCTCGCGGTTCGGTATCGACGGCGAAGTGCTCCAGGGACCGGCCGTACGCCCCCTGGAACGGATCCACGACTTCGAGGACGACGAGAAATGACCGCTGTCGCGGAGCTGCCCCCCGCGCGCGGGCCGCTTTCCGGCGCCGTGCGCGACATACTGCTCGGCTCTCCCCCGGACGCCGGGCCCCTGCTCGACGAGGCCGCCTCGGCGGACCCGTTCGGGGAGGATCTCCAGCTGGCCCTCTACCTGGCGTACGAACCGCACTACCGGGGCTTCCGCGGCGTGCCCGACACCCGGGAGTGGGATCTGGACCTGCTGCGCCTGCGCGCCGCCCTGGAGGAGGCGTTCCTCGGAGCGCTGCGCGAGGCGGCGTCCGGCGCCGACGACGTGAGCGCCGAACTGGACGCCCTGCTCGTCGAACCGGTCGAGGGGCGCGGCGTCTCCCACGAGCTGATGCACGACGGCACGTGGGAGCGGATGCGCGAGTACCTCGCGCACCGTTCGCTGTACCAGCTGAAGGAGGCCGACCCGCAGGCCTGGGTGATCCCGCGCCTGGAGGGCCAGGCGAAGGCGTCCCTGGTGGCGGTCGAGTTCGACGAGTTCGGCGCCGGACGCGGCACCCAGGTGCACGCCAGGCTGTTCGCCGGCCTGATGCAGGGCGCGGGCCTGGACGCGCGCTACGGGCTGTTCCTGGAGTTCGCGCCCGCCGTCACGCTCGCCCCCGTCAACGCGATGTCTCTCTTCGGCCTGCACCGCGCTCTGCGCGGCGCCCTGGTCGGGAACTTCGCCACGCTGGAGATCACCTCGCCGCCGGGCGCGCGCCGGATGGCGAAGGCGCTGGAGCGGCTGGGCGCGGGCGAGGAGTGCACGCGCTTCTTCACCGAGCACATCGAGGCGGACGCGGTGCACGAGCAGGTCATGCGCCGTGACGTGATCGGGGACCTCCTCGACAGGGAGCCGGAGCTGGCGGCGGACGTGGCGTTCGGCATCCGGGCGAGCGTGCTGCTGGAGTCGCGCTGGGAGGAGCACGTGCTGGGCGCCTGGCGGGAGGGCCGGAGTTCGCTGCGGCCCGGCGCCCCCGGCATCAGCCGCCCCGCACCGCCCCGATGAGCTCCAGGGCTGCGCCAGGCCCTTCGCGCGGTGCACGCCCTCGGTGGGGCGCGTACGGCTCCAGCCGGGGCCCGCGACCAGCACGGCGGGCCGGTACGGGCCCCTGTGATGCCCCAGGCCGTGGCGCGTATCCGGCCGGGCAGCGACCGGTCGGCGGTGGGGCGCGTCTGGGACCACAGGACGACGCCGCACGGCCCGGTCCTGCGCACAGCCTCGGTCAGGGCGCCGGCGGGCACCGCGGCGCCGAACATCCTCACCGGCGTCCCGAGCTCCCCGAGGGCCGCCGTCAGGGCCTCCAGCGCCAGGGTGTGCCCCTCCCCGGGCGCGCAGGCGAGCAGGACGGGGCGGTCGTGGGCCGCCCGCCGCCGTCCGGGGCGTCCGGGGCGGGCCACGGGCGGCGCAGGGCGCAGGAGAGGTGCCAGGACAGCAGGCGCTCGGCCTCGACGTAGCGCTCGGCCGCCTCGTCGCCACTTGCGCCCACCTGCGGCCGATGGCGCGCAGGGCGGGCGTCATCACGTCCTCCCAGGCGGGGACGAGGCCGTAGTCGGCGACGGCGGCGAGGAGGCCGTCGAGCAGGGGCGAGTCGAGCCGTACGGCGGCCCGGCACAGCCCCCGTGCGACCCGCGCCGGGTCCGTGCCGCCCGCCCCGCGCTCCCGGTCGCTCCCGCCGTCCTCGTCGGCCCGTGGCGCGCCGCCCGCCGCCGAGGGCGCCGGGGACGCGCCCGCCGGCCGGCCGCCGCCGTCCGTGCGCGGGCCGGGCACCGTGGCGGCCCCGGGGCCCGGCCACTCCTGGGGCGTGTCCTGTGCACGGGCCGGCCTGGCGGCCTCGGCCGGCGCGACGCCCCGCGCGGTGAGCCGGCACATGCGCTCCAGTACGGCCACGTCGGCGGGGGTCCAGCGCCGGTACTGCCGCCCTCGCGCGCGGCGGGTCCGAGGCCGTAACGCCGGTCCCAGGACCGCAGGGTCGTCGGCGCGACACCCAGCCTCAGGGCGAGTGCCCCGGTGGTCGGTCCGGCGTCCTGCGAGGGCTGTCGTGCCACGTCCACGCACGGACGATACGACACACGAACGACGCGAGTTGCCCGCTCACGCGAGCCGGTCCGAAGGTGATGCCGGAAGGACGGCGGCCGGCCCGCGGTTCCGGGGCATCCGTGTGGTCGGCCATGCGGATGCCACCGGGCGCACCGTACGGGGCAGGCGGGCTCGAAGAGGCGTCACCGGAGCAGCGGCCCCCGTGACGCCGAACCGGCCGCCCGGCCCGCTCCAGGGCTCCCCCCGGGGCCGGGCGGCTCCCCGCCGGCACTCCGCCCCGCACAGAGCGTTCTGTGCGGGGCGGAGTGCGTGCGTACCGGTGTGATGTCAGGGCTCTCTAAGGAAGCTGGGTGTCGAGCGCCGCCCGGCCCTCCTTCTCCAGCCGGCGCCGCGCCCACTCCAGAGTCGCCGGAGTCACGTCACGCCCCGAGGAGAGCACCAGGTCCTCGGGCGTCACGTTGTCGGTGGCACCGGTGTGGAGCAGGCTGTCGGGGGTCACCTCCGACGGCTTCGGCCTCGAAACGGATTCCTCGCTCATACCGCCTCCTTGTTTCGTCGATCAGTCGGCATTCTGGTTCCCGCGTACCCGCGGCGCATCCGGTGCACATCCCCGGCTCCGCTCGTTCTCACGTTCCGGATGCGAGGGGCGCCCGCCTGCGGGAGCGTGGGCAATGTGGGCAGCCCAATCGGGCCAACGAGGCACGGAGTGGGACACATGAGCGAAGACAACACGGTTCCTCCCGAGGACGACGGCGTCCTCGACGCGCAGGACACGCTCGAGAGCGACGACCTGGAGTACGACCCGCTCGATGCCGGGATCGCGCCCCCCGAGCACTGGTCGCCCGCGGAGTTCTTCGGCAACACGGCGGAGGAGGCGCATCGGGGCGAGTCGCTGGACCAGCTTCTCTCCGAGGAGGAACCGGACGTCGATCCGGACGCCCTCGACGATGAGGAGGAGGACGACGAGCTCAAGGGCCTGGACGAGGAGCTCGAAGGCCTCGACGAGGAACTGGAAGACATGTAGCCGACGGCTCTACGCCGGTGGCCGGTCCTGGCCGGCCGGACCGCTCTGCCCGTGCCCATCGCCCTGCCCTTCCTGCCCGTACCGCCGCTGGAACTGCGCGACCCGCCCCTCCGTGTCCACGGTCCGTGCCTTGCCGGTGTAGAACGGGTGGCTCTCCGAGGAGATCTCGACGTCGACGACGGGATACGTGTTGCCGTCGTCCCACTCGATGGTGTTCTCGCTGGTGGCCGTCGACCGGGTGAGGAACGCGTAGCCCGCGGCCCGGTCGCGGAAGACCACCTGCTGATAGGAGATGCTGGCGTCCGGCTTCACGTGTGGCTCCTTGCCTCGTGGTACGGGGAGTGCGCGCGTACGGATCGGGCCTTCTCAGGCTAAGCCGGACGGCGCCCGTCGGCATCCGTCACCGCGGGGGAGACCCCCAGGGCGGCATGCAGGTGCTGGCGCAGCGACACCGCCGTACCGAAGCCGACCGCCGCCTGGCCCCCGTCGCGGTGCGGCGGCACGACCGTGCCGCGTGCCACCTCGTTGGCCACCCGTGAGCCGTGGTCGGCGCGGATCATGTGCAGGCACAGGTCGATGCCTGAGGCGACGCCCGCCGCCGTGAGTACGCCGTCGTCGTCCGTGTAGAGCACGTCCGGGTCGACCCGCACGCGAGGGTGCAGCCGTTGGAGGTCGGCGGCCGAGCGCCAGTGCGTCGTGGCGCGCTTCCCGTCGAGGAGTCCGGCCGCCGCGAGGACGAAGGAGCCGGTGCAGATGGAGGCGACGCGCGCGCCGGGACGGATCCGGTGCAGGGCCTTCGCCAGCGCGGGCGGGAGACAGGGCGCCGCGCGGGGGGTGCAGTCCTCGTCGGAGGCCGGGACGATCACGGTGTCGGCTTCGGCGAGGATGTCCGTGCCGTGCGCGACACGGACGGTGACATCGGCGTCCGTGCGCAGGTCGCCGGTTCCGGGGTGCACGTCAGGACCTCGTAGAGCGGCTCGCCCGCCGGGGACAGGGCCTGTCCGAAGAGCCGGTGGACGATGCCCAGTTCCATGGTGAGCAGCCCGTCGCGGACGAGTACGGCCGTGGGGGTCTCCTGCGGAGCGCTGTTCACCGCGGTGATGACGGAGCCCTGGCAGTACGTACTGGGGTGGGCTTCCTCGTCGGAACGGGCTGCGGGTCGATGGCGATGACGGTGGCCGCGACCGTGACCGGCCGCTGGTTCGCGCGCCGCCGCGGCCTGGTCACCGGCGCGCTCACGGCGGCCGGCGTGTTCGGGCAGTTCGTGTTCCCGCCGTTGCTGTCCTGGACGGTCGAGCGGTACGCGTGGCGCGCCGCGACCGTGACGCTCGTGGTGGCGGCGCTGGCGGCGCTGGCGGCGCTGCCGCTCGTACTCCTGGTGCTGCGCGATCGTCCGACGGATGTCGGACTACGGCCCTACGGCGCTCCGGAGAACGACGCCGACGCGTCCCGGGAACGGTCCGCGACCGTTCGCGGGGCGGCCCGTCGGACGGTTCACGTGCTCGCGCGATGGGCGCGCACGGGTCCGTTCTGGCTGCTGGCGGCGACGTTCGCGATCTGCGGCGCGTCCACGAACGGCGTCATGTGGACCCACTTCACCCCCGCCGCGCACGACCACGGCATGCCCGGGACGACCGCGTCCTCGCTGCTCGCCACGATCGGCGTGTTCAACATCGCGGGAACACTCGCCTCGGGCCGGCTGACCGACCGGTTCGACCCCCGCCGGCTGCTCGCCGCGTACTACGCGCTGCGCGGCCTCACCCTCCTCGTCCTGCCCCTGCTGCTGACCGCGCACGTCGGAACGCCGCTGGTCGCCTTCGTCGTGCTCTTCGGGCTCCTCGACGTCGCCACGGTGGCGCCGACCCTGGCGCTGTGCCGGGAGTTGTACGGCGGGGACAGTGCCATCGTGTTCGGCTGGGTCGCGGCGGCGCACCAACTGGGCGCGGGCCTGGCCGCGTTCGCGGGTGGCGTGGCGTGGGACGCGTTCGGTTCGTGCGACCCGCTGTGGGTGGGGGTCGGCGCGCTGTGCGGGACCGGCGCGCTGCTGGCGCTGACGGTCGTACGGCCCCGGGCGGCGGCGTCAGGAGGATCCGGCCCCCTACCCCAACCCAGGGGACATCAAGCCCCGCTCAGCAGAATTCAGGCAAAGGCGGTACTACGCGAGGAAACTGACTGTAATCGACCTGTACGGTGCCCGGCATGGACGGGGTTCGGGGCGCATGCTCCTTCGGGGAAGAGCTACGGCGCCTGCGGGGCGAGCGGGGCATCTCGCTCACGGCGCTCGCCCGGTCGATCCACTACAGCAAGGGCTACCTCAGCAAGATCGAGAACGGTGGCAAGCCGCCCACGCCGGACGTGGCCAGACGCTGCGACGAGGCACTGGACGCGGGCGGCGCCCTGCTGCGGCTGGTCGCCGACGTACCGGCGGCCCGCCGCCCGCCCGCACCGTCGTCGTCGGCAGCGGCGCCGGCTGCGCAACTGCCGCACCCCGCCGACGCGGTGTGCCCGTACCGGGGCCTCGCCGCCTTCGGGCCCGAGCACGCGCGGTGGTTCTTCGGGCGGGAGCGGGCGACGGCCGAGCTGGTCGGCCGGCTCGCCGAACGGGCCGGCACCGGACCTCTCGCGGTCGTCGCCTCCTCGGGGGCGGGCAAGTCGTCGCTGCTGCGGGCCGGTCTGGTGCCCGCGCTGCGGCGCGGCGCACTGCCCGTCGAGGGTTCGAGCGGCTGGCCGGTGGCGGTGTGCACGCCCACCGCGCACCCGCTCAAGGAGTTGCTGCGCTGTGTGACCGAGGCGCTCGGATCGGGGCCCGCCGTGAGCCCGGAGTCGTTGCGCACCCGGCCCGGGGGGCTGGCCGACGCCGTACGGACGCTGCTGTCGACACGTCGGCTGGTGCTGCTGGTGGACCAGTTCGAGGAGACGTTCACGCTGTGCGCGGACGAGGCGGAGCGACGCGCGTTCGTCGCGGTGCTGTCCGCGCTCGCCGTCCCGGCGGACACGGACGGGGACGATGTACCGCCGCCGGGCGTCGTGGTGCTGGGGGTACGGGCCGACTTCAGCGGCCGGTGCCTCGACCACCCGGAGCTGGCGGCCGTCTTCTCGCACGGCCTGTTCGCGCTCGGCCCGATGACCGGCGCCGAACTGCGCGAGTCCATCACGCTTCCCGCCCGGCGGGCCGGGCTGACCCTGGAGGCGGGGCTGGTGGGCCTGCTGCTCCGCGACGTGGGAGCCGCCGGCACCGGCCGGGGCGACGGCCAGGACGACCTCGCGCCAGCCTCTCCCGGCGCCCTGCCCCTGCTCGCCCACGCCCTGCTGGTCACCTGGCAGCAGCGCACCGACCGCACGCTCACCGTCGCGGGGTACGAGACGACCGGCGGCATCCACGGAGCCATCGCCCGGACGGCCGAGGCGGTGTTCACCCGGCTGCGGCCCGTCGAGCAGGAGATGGCGCGCCGGGTACTGGTGCGACTGGTCCAGGTCGGCGCGGGGGACGGCGGCGGCGACGGGGGCGGCGACAGCGACGCGGCGACGCGGCGCAGGGCGAGCCGTGAGCGGCTGCTGGAGCAACTGCCCGACCGGCACGCGGTGGAGACGGCGCTCGACGCGTTCGTCCGGGCCCGGCTCGTCACCGTCGACCGCGACGCGGTGGAGATCACCCACGAGGCGCTGCTGCGCGCCTGGCCCCGGCTGCGCGGCTGGATCGGCACCAACCGCGCCGGGCTGCTCATCCACCAGCAGCTCGCCGAGGCCGCCGCCGAGTGGGTGCGCGAGGGTCGCGACCCCGGGCTGCTGTACCGGGGGACGCGGCTCGCCGCCGTGCGGGAGTGGGCGGAGCAGACCGACGGGCGGGCCGGACTCGGTCCGTACGAGCACGAGTTCCTGGACGCGAGCCGGGCGCAGGAAGTGGCCGGGAAGGAGGCCCAGCGGCGCCGGGTCCGCACCCACCGCAGGCTGCTGGTGCTGCTGGGGGCGCTGCTCGTCCTGGCGCTCCTCGCCGGCGGCACGGCGTTCCACCAGCGCTCGCGCGCGGTCGACGAGCGCCGGGTCGCGCAGTCCCAGGCGATGGCGGTACGGTCCGGCGCGCTGGCGTCGGGACAGCCCGAGGCGTCGATGCGCCTGGCGGCCGAGGCCTATCGCACCGCGCCGACCACCGAGGCGCGCGGCGCGCTGCTGAGCACGCAGGCGCAGTACTTCGCCGGGCGTCTCGTCGGGCACACGGGGCGGGTCAACAGCGTGGCGTTCAGCCCCGACGACAGGCTGCTGGCATCGGCCAGTTCGGACGGCACGGTGCGGTTGTGGGGCGGCGCGGACCACCGTCGCGCCGTGGACACGCTCACGGGTCACGGCGGCCCGGTGCTCTCCGTGGCGTTCAGCCCGGACGGG
The DNA here is from genome assembly GCF_014650755.1 of Streptomyces chryseus. GTDB lineage: Bacteria > Actinomycetota > Actinomycetes > Streptomycetales > Streptomycetaceae > Streptomyces > Streptomyces chryseus. Next base: position 72,569 of record NZ_BMVO01000006.1, read on the forward strand.
CGGCTGATCGCGTCGGCGGGCGCCGACGGCACGGTGCGGCTGTGGGGCGCGGCGGACCGTCACCCGGCCGGGACGCTGCTCGGCCACGGGGGCGCCGTACGGTCGGTGTCCTTCGGCCCGGGCGGGCGGACCCTCGCGTCGGGCGGCGCGGACCGCACGGTGCGGGTCTGGGACGTGCCGCGCCGCCGGGCGCTGGCGACGCTGCGGGGCCACCGGGACAGCGTGCACGGGGTCGCGTTCAGCCCGGACGGGCGCAGCGTCGCCTCCGGGAGCGCGGACCGCACGATCAGGATCTGGGACGCGGCCGGGCGCGGGACGCCGGTGACGCTGCGGGGGCACAGCGACGGCGTTCTGGGGATCGCCTTCAGCCCGGACGGGCGCGGCATCGCCTCGGGCGGCGCGGACCGCACGGTCAGGCTCTGGGACGTACGCCACCGGCGCGCCGAGGCCACCCTCACCGGGCACAGCGACGACGTCAACGCGGTGGCGTACGGCGCGGACGGCGCCACCGTCGTCAGCGCCGGCGGGGAAGGAGTGGCGAAGGTGTGGGACACCGCGAGCCACCGGGTGACCGCCGCGCCGGCGGGGCACACCGACTACGCGCTGGGGGCGGCGGTCAGCGGCGGCAATCTCGTGGCGACGGCGGGCTTCGACCAGTCGGTGGTGCTGTGGGACCTGGACCGGGCGGCCCTGACGGCGCGCCCGTTCGCCGAGGCGTGGCAGTCCGCGGTCGCCCCGGACGGCCGGGTCGTGGCGTCGGCGAGCGTGGACCGTACGGTCAAGGTGTGGGACGTGCGGCGGCACCGACCGCTGACCACCCTCACCGGCCACACCGGCTCCGTGTTCGGCGTCGCCTTCTCCCCCGACGGACACCTCCTCGCCTCCGCGAGCGCCGACCGTACGGTCAAGCTCTGGGACATACGCCGCCACCGACCGCTGACCACCCTCACCGGCCACACCGGCTCCGTGTTCGGCGTCGCCTTCTCCCCCGACGGACACCTCCTCGCCTCCGCGAGCGCCGACCGTACGGTCAAGCTCTGGGACATACGCCGCCACCGACTGCTCACCACCCTCACGGGCCATCAGGACTTCGCGAACGCCGTCGTGTTCAGCCCGGACGGGCGGACGCTGGCGGCCGGCGGTGACGATCTGACCGTGCGGCTGTGGGACGTGGCGGACCACCGGGCACGCGGTGTGCTGCGCGGGCACACGGGTTCGGTGCGCGGTGTGGCGTACAGCCGGGACGGGCGGACCCTGGCGAGCAGCGGCAACGACGGCACGGTGCGCCTGTGGGACCCCGTGCGCCGGCGCCCCACCGCCACGCTCACCGGCCACAGCGGCGCGGTCCGGGCGGTCGCGTTCGACCCCGGTGCGCGCACGGGACCTGCCGGAGGCGGCGGGATGCTGGCGAGCAGCGGGAGCGACGGCACCGTGCGGCTGTGGGACACCACGCGCCACCGGCTCACCGCCACCCTCACCGGCCACACCGGCGCGGTGTGGGGCGTCGCCTTCGACCCCCGGACGCGAGCCGTGGTCAGCAGCAGCAACGACGGCACCGTGCGGCTGTGGAACACCGACGTGAGAGCCGTTTCCCGGAGCGTTTCCCGTTTCCTGTCGCACCAGGAGACAGCTGAGTCCTCGACAGCCGCGGGCTCCACGCCCCAGGCTCGAAGGGCCGGACCGAACGGGTCGAACCCGGCGAACACCACGAACCCGGTCAAGCCTCGCGAGGCGACCGGCCGGACTCCTGACGGAACATGAACGGGGATCAGACATGCGCAACCGATGGAGAGCGGCGGCAGCGGCGGCGGCCGTGGCACTGTCGCTCGTCGCCCGGCCTGCCGCTGCCGGGCAGCCCGCCCGGGCCGCGGCGCCGCAGGCGGCGGCCGCCGAGGGGTGCGACGTCCTCGCGCCCGGAGCCTCGGCGGCGGCCGAGAAGGCGGTACGCACCGCCTGTTCGCAGATCGGTGTCTGGTACTCGTGGGGCGGCGGCCACGGCCCGGCGCCCGGACCCACCTACGGGACGGTGGATCCGACCGACCCGGCCAGCGCACACGACCCCCAGCGGCGCGGCTTCGACTGCTCCGGTCTGGTCAGGTACGCCTACGCCGAGGCGACCGGCCGGGACATCCTGAACGGCACCGCCCACAGCCAGTACACCAGCCCGTACGCGACGGCCCGTTTCGGCGCCTCGGACGGGACCGGGCCGCTGGTGCCCGGCGACCTGCTGGTCTGGGGCAGCGCCCGCAAGGTCCACCACGTCGCGCTCTACCTGGGCGCCGGAAAGATGGTCGAGGCGAGGCAGTCCGGCACCCGCGTCACGGTCAGCGACGTGCGCACGGGCGGCGACTTCTTCGGAGCCGTGCGCGTCGGCGGTTCGCCGGGGCAGGGAACGTTCAGCACGTGGGGGACGGACGTGTGGACGCACGTGGAGCCGTCCACGACGAGCGCCCGGGTGCACAGGTTCGCCGGCCCGACATCCGTGCGCGTCGAGTGTCAGAAACACGCGCAGTCCGTGACCGCGGAAGGCATCACCAACGACGCCTGGTCCTATCTGCCGGACCACAGGGCGTGGATCACCAACATCTACATCAAGGGCCCGGCCTGGCTCGACGGCGTGCCCACCTGCCGATAGCACACACCACACCTCAAGGAGACAACGATGAACACCAACCCGAAGCTCACCCTGGCCAAGAAGCTCGCGATCACCGTCGCCGCGACCGCGCTGACGGCCGGCCTTGCGGGCGCCACGGCCCCCGCCACGGCCGCGCCCGCCGGACCGGCCGCCGAGTGCGGGGTCCGCTCGGACGGCAAGCTGTACTGCGGGAACCGGGCCGGCGCCAAGGGCTACGAGCACCGCTCGTACGCGTCCGCGGTGCGCGGGCAGATGAACACGACCTTCAGCTGGTTCTCCTGCTGGGGCCGTGGCGACAGCCACCCGGGCGGCAACAACATCTGGTACTGGACCAAGCTGGACAACGGCCAGTGGGGCAACATGGCGGCGGTGGACGTCCACACGTCGGTGGACCCGGCGCCCGGCCTGCGCGAGTGCTGACGGGTCCTGAGTGAGCCGTGTGCCGCCCCCGGCCGACGAGGGGCGGCACACGTGCGTTCCAGGCAGCCAGGCGCTACGCCGCGATGACCACGGCCGCCCTGCTGAGGGCCGGTTCGGCGCCCGGAGCGGGGGATCCGGCGGCCGGATCCGGGCATTCGGCGAAGACGACGAGCCGCAGGACCGCGAACCGGCCGACGCCCGCCAGAGCCGAAGCGCCGAGGTAGACCGCCTGCTCGGTGAGGACCGAGGGATCGGGCCGCAGGGCGTACAGGCCGAGCAGCGCACCGGTCGTGAACGCGTAGCCGACCAGGACGGTGAGGCCGGACTGGAGGTGGACCGCCCAGCCGCTCCGCTCGCTGCGGAACGACACCCGGCCGTGCAGTTCGGTCGCGACGAGGGTGGACACGACGGTGACCAGAGCGTTGGCGACGGCGAGCGGCATGTGCGCGTGGAGCAGCAGGAGCACACCGCTGGAGGCCAGCCCGACACCGCCGCCGCAGACGACGAAGCGCGCGAAGGCGAGGGCCGTCGGGTGAAGCGGACGCGGGTGCGTACGGGTGGTCACGGGGAGCCTCCGGGGAGCGGGTGAGCCGGTGGTCCGATTCCACCGCACGGCTCCCCGCCCGCACATCACCCGGACGGCAGGACCCGACCCCGACTCTTGTCGGGGTTCCTCCCACCGCGTCCCTAGGGCCGAACCCGGGCCCGGCGAGAACCCCGTGCGGCGCGGTAACCGGCCGGACGGTGTGTGGCGGCCGGGTCGGTGCGCCGGATCCGTCCCTCCGTGCGCCAGGGTTGTCCGGGGGGACGACCCGCGAGGAGAACCGCCGATGACCACGCCGACGTACCGCTACGACGACCTGCGCGCCCTGTTCCTCAACTGCACGCTGAAGCGCTCCCCGGAGGTCAGCAACACGCAGGGGCTGATCGACAGGAGCCGCGCCGTGATGGAGGACAACGGCGTCACGACGGACGTGGTCCGCCCTGTCGACCTCGACCTGGCGACCGGTGTGTGGCCGGACATGACGGAGCACGGCTGGGAGTCCGACGCGTGGCCGGGGCTGTACGAGCGGGTCATGGCGGCCGACATCCTGGTGCTGTGCGGACCGATCTGGCTCGGTGACAACAGCTCCGTGATGAAGCAGGTGACCGAGCGGCTGTACGCGTGCTCCGGCATCCTCAACGACCGGGGGCAGTACGCCTATTACGGGCGGGCCGGCGGCTGCCTGATCACCGGCAACGAGGACGGCGTCAAGCACTGCGCCATGAACGTCCTCTACAGCCTCCAGCACCTCGGCTACACCGTCCCGCCGCAGGCCGACGCCGGGTGGATCGGTGAAGCGGGGCCCGGGCCCTCCTACCTGGACGCCGGCTCGGGCGGTCCCGAGAACGACTTCACCAACCGCAACACGGCCTTCATGAGCTGGAACCTGATGCACCTGGCGGCGATGCTCAAGCAGGCGGGCGGCGTACCGGCCCACGGCAACCAGCGTTCCGCGTGGGACGCCGGCTGCCGGCCGGACTTTCCCAACCCCGAGCACCGCTGAGGCGGTGGCCGGCAGCCTTCGGACATCAACATCACCCCCCACCGCCTCAAAACGGCAGAAACAGGGAATCAAGCAGGAAGCACGTCCGAACGGCGGGCCGCCGACCGCCCCCCGCATGCGCCCCGGGGCCGTCGGCAGACTGGTCAGAAGGGCCGGAGTCATGACAACGAACGACGACCGCACCACCACCGCGGACACCACCACCGCGGACTCGCTCGCCGCGGACATGCTCGCCGCGGACAGCGAGGCTCCCGTGCACCGGGAACACGACGACCAGTCCTGGCACGCGTCGGACGCCGCCCAGTGTCACGCCGCCCAGGCGGCCCTGGAAGCGGTCCCGGCCCCGGCGCCCGTCGCGGACAAGGCACGCAAGAAGGAACTGACCGTCCTGTGGCACACCTTCGAGACCCGCCCGGTGATCGGTCTGGCGCGCACCGTCGTCATGACCCTGGGAGGCTGCACCCACGAGGAGGCGTTCCAGGTACTGGTGGACGTCTCGCGGCACACCAACATCGAACTGCGCGAGATCGCCCAGCGTCTCGTCGACAGCGTCGACGGGCCGCCTCCCAGCGGGCCGCTGCGCACCGCCCTGCACCACGCCTTCGCACGGCTCGAATCGCGCTCCGCGCGGCCCGACACCGCCGTGTGAACGGTCGCCCGCCCCCGTCCCCGGACGCCGGGCGGGCGTTCCCCGGCCCCGGCCCGGCGTGGTTCACGCCCGGTCGGGGTCTTCGCGTTCGCCGCTCCGGTCGCGCCGGCTGAGCACACGCTGGCCACGGGTGAGCACGCCGCGCACGGAGCGGGCGCGCAGCGCCGCCCGGGCCGCGTTGGCCCCCGGGGCGCCGTGGACGCCGCCGCCGGGGTGCGCGCCGGCCGAGGCGAGGTAGAGCCCCTCGACGGGTGTCTCCGGGCGGCCCGTGCCGGGGACCGGGCGGAAGACGAGCTGCTGGTGCACGGCGGTCGTGCCGCCGTTGATCGCGCCCCCGTGGAGGTTCGCGTTCATCGCCTGGAGCGTCGGCGGAGCGAGGACGCGGCGGGCCAGGATCCTCGACCGGAAGCCCGGAGCGTACCGCTCCACCTGGGCCTCCACCCGGTCCGCCATCGCCTCCCGCTCGCGCTCGTCCCACGCTCCCGTCAGGCCGTCGTCGCCAGCGTCGCCCTTGATCACGTGCGGGACGTGGGTGTAGGCCCAGGCCGATTCGGTGCCGGCGGGTGAACGGGTGGCGTCGGCCGTCGTCATCTGGCCGAACAGCGCGAAGGGCCGGTCGGGCACCTGGCCCATGGCGATCTGGGCGGCGAACCGGGTGAGGCCGTCGACGCCGTCGGCCAGGTGCACCGTGCCCGCGGTCGACGCCTGCCCGGCGGTCCACGGCACGCGGCCGTCGAGGGCCCAGTCGACCTTGAACGTGGCGAAGTCCCACTGGAAGCCGCGCAGGTCGCGTACGAACCGGCCGGGCAGGTGCCGTACGTCGACCAGCCCGCCGTAGAGGTCCGGCACGGCCACGTCCGCCAGTACGGCCTTCCCGGCCGGCACCGTCTCGCCGCCCGCCGTGCGCACGGCCACGGCCCGCCCCGCCCGTACGACGACCTCGACGACGCGCTCGCCGCAGCGCACCACGCCGCCCCGGCCCTTCAGGCGTCGTACGAGCGCGGCGGTGAACTCGCCGGCGCCACCGGCCGGCACCGGGAAGCCGTGACTCTGGCCGAGCATCGACATGAGCCAGCCGAAACCGCCACTGCCCGCCGCCTCCGGGGCGAGGTCCGCGTGCAGGGCGTTGCCGGCCAGCAGCAGCCTGCCCGCCTCGCCCCGGAACTCCTCCTCGCCCAGCCGGCGTACCGGGAGCAGCATCGTCCGGGCCAGACGCAGCCCGCCCGCGCCGCGCAGCCGGGCCGCGAGGCGGACGCCGGAGCGTACGGGCGGGAACGGGGTGAACAGGGCACCGAGGATGTCCGGACCGAGCCGGCCCCAGACGTCGCACAGCCCCTGCCACGCCGCGCCGTCGCCAGTGGCGAACTCCTCCAGTCCGGCGACGGTGTCCGCCGCGCGGCGTTCGAGGACCGCGCACCGCCCGTCGGCGAGCGGATGCGCCAGAACGGCGGGGGCGTGGCTCCAGCGCAGCCCGTACTCGTGCAGGCGCAGGCGGGCCAGCACGGGGGAAGCGGCGGCCAGCGGATAGAAGGCGCTGAAGAGGTCGCTGACGAAGTCGGGGTGGACCCCCCGGTCGCTGCGGACGGCGCCGCCCGGTTCCGGCTGGGCCTCCAGTACCTCCACGGTCCAGCCGGCGTCGGCCAGCAGGTTCGCTGCGACGAGCCCGTTGGGGCCCGCGCCGATGACTACGGCGTCCGGCATCGCTGACTCCTGTCCACCCCGGCCACGCGGCTTCAGTACGACGCGTTCGCGCGCCTCTGCGTGCTCTCGACGACCTTGGCCAGTCTGCTCAGCATGCTGCGGTGCCGCAGTTGGATCACGGCGTCGAGCGCCGTGTTGTGCAGCGCGCCGCCCACGCCGCGCAGGGGGTGCTCGTCGAGGACGACCAGGGCGTCGTCTCCCCAGGGGCGGACCTCGATGGCGATCCTCGCGGTGCCGAGCGACCCGCTGTCGGCCTCCAGCTCGATCTCGTACGGGGGCGCGGTGCGGCGGACGATCGTGCGGCCGGTCAGCGTCCAGGGCCCGATGGACACGGTGTACTCGATCGACGCTCCGACGTCCGGCCAATGCCCCTCGGCGGGCCGGGAGTCCGAGGTGCCGACGACCCAGTCGCTGTACCGCGACCCGTCCGCCAGGACCGCCCACACCGCTTCGGGCGAGGTGCGGATCAGCTGATGACGTACGGCCATGGGCCCTCCAACGGCTGGACGGATTCGATCACCGGCCCCCGGGTGCCCAGCCTAGGACGCCCCACTCCTGCCGGCCTCCCGGAGACAGCGAACGGGCCCGGTGGGTGGCCTCCGCACGTACTCGCCACGTGCGCCGCGCGTGCACGTGACGTGCACGCGCGGAGGCCGCCCGCCGGGCCGCTCCCTGCCCGCCGCTCCCCCGGCGGACGTCACCGGGTGACGACGTGCCGTTCGTTGGGAACGCAGTGCGTCATGGTCAGGCCGGTCACGTCGCGCGGAGGGTTGTCGCCCAGGTTCGCGAGGCGCTTGCGGTCGTCGTCGGTGAGGTCCTGGCTCGCCAGCGGCTCAAGGCCCGCGACGTCCTGCGGACTGATGCCGAGTCCGTCGCCCACCCGCAGCCCGAGCTCGTTCTCGACCAGCAGGAAGTGCCACACCATCCGTTCCTGCACCGGACGGTCGCAGTCCGAGAGCAGGGTGACGAAGTTGTGCACCAGGTCGTCCCGCTCCCAGTCCTCCATGAGCCGGAAGCGCTGACCGGCCTGCATGTAGTCGTTGGTGCGCGGGATGCGCTTGCGCGTGAGCCGGCCGCGGATCTCGGGGCCCTGCTCGTCGTGCGTGGGGTACTGGCCCTCGCGCAGGCCGCCGGTGATCGACGGCTCGTAGTTGACGCTCGGGTTCTCCCCGGCCCCGTCGGCGTGGTACGTCATGAGGCCGTCGCGCTGGTTGGTGCGTACGTCGGCGTTCTTGGCCTGGTTGACGGGGAGCTGGAGGTAGTTCGGTCCCACGCGGTACCGCTGGGTGTCGCTGTAGGAGAACGTACGGCCCACCAGCATCTTGTCGTCGGAGAAGTCCAGGCCGTCGACGAGCACGCCGGTGCCGAAGGAGATCTGCTCGTTCTCGGCGAAGAAGTTGTCCGGCATGCGGTTGAGGACCATCTTGCCGACCGGCTTCGGCGGGAAGTCCTGCTCGGGCCAGGTCTTCGTGTCGTCGAGCGGGTCGAAGTCCAGCTCCGGGTGGTCGTGGTCCTCCATCATCTGGACGACCAGCTCCCACTCCGGGTAGTCGCCCCGGCCGACGGCCTCGTAGAGGTCCTTCGTGGCGTGGCCGAGCCCCTCGGCCTGGACGTTGGCCGCGTCCTCCTCGGTCATGCTGCGCACGCCCTGCTTGGGCAGCCAGTGGTACTTGACCAGGACGGAGTCGCCGTCCGCGTTGATCCACTTGTACGTGTTGACGCCGAACCCCTGCATGTGGCGGTAGTCCGCCGGGATCCCGCGGGGGCTGAACAGGTTCACCAGCATGTGCATGCTCTCGGGGGTCTGCGACATGAAGTCGAAGATCCGCCGGGGCTGTTGCTCGAAGCTGATCGGGTTCGGCTTGAGCGCGTGGATGACGTCGGGGAACTTGATGGCGTCGCGGATGAAGAAGACGCCGAGGTTGTTGCCGACGAGATCCCAGTTGCCGTCCTCGGTGTAGAACTTCACCGCGAAGCCGCGCGGGTCACGGGCCGCCTCGGAGGAGTCGCGGCCGCCGATGACGGTGGAGAAGCGTACGGCCAGGTCGGTGCGCTTGCCGCGCTCCTGGAAGATCTTCGCCCTGGTGAAGCGGCTGATCGGCTCGTCGCCCCAGGCCCCGTACGCCTCGAAGTATCCGAACGCGGTGACGCCCCGGGCGTGCACGACTCGCTCGGGAATGCGCTCGCGGTCGAAGTGGCTGATCTTCTCCAGGAACTGGTAGTTCTCCAGGGTGGCCGGCCCCCTGGCTCCCACCGTGCGCTGGTTCTGGTTGTCGTAGACCGGGTGGCCCTGCCGGTTGGTCAGTACCTTCCGGTCATCGTCCGGGGACGGGCCCTTGCCGGATACATCCGTCACGATCTTCAACCCCTTCTGTGCCCTTTTTGTGCCGATTACTCCACACTATTCCCCTTCGAGCAGAAGCCCGGCTCGCCCGAAGGTGTTGCGCAGGCGCGTTGCTGCCCCCCAGTACCCCTCGGCACCGAAGTCATACGGCCGCCCCGGCGGAATCCGGCTCCGGCGCGACGGCCCGCTTCGGCCGGTCCACGGACGCCCCGGACGCCGGGCCGCCGGGGTTCTCGGCGGCGAGGGCCTGGTGAGCGTCGGCTGAGGGCCGCATGCGGTGCCCGGTACGGCGTAGTCGCGCCGCCACGCAGTGCCACGAGGGCTTCGTCGGGTCCGGCCGCGCTGTCGATGCGCGGTGCCACGCCGTGTGGGCGCTGACCGCGCCGCCGGACGGCTTCGCCGTCGTCGTCGGCAACGCGCGGCCGCCCGGTCCTCAGCCGCCCAGGTAGTGGAAGCCCGGGCGGGGGTGCATCAGGAAGTCGTGGTGCGAGATGTTCCACGCGTACGCCCCGGCCAGTGAGAAGGCCACCCGGTCGCCCGCCCGCAGACCCGCCGCCGGGACGTGCCGGGCCAGCACGTCCTTCGGCGTGCACAGCTGTCCGGCGAGGGTGACCACGTCCCCCCGGGCCGCCGGGCGCGGCCAGGGGTGCGGCCAGTCGTCCACCGGCAGGACCGAGCACGGCTGGTCGTGTCCCTTGGTCGCCGGAGTGCGCAGGTGGTGCGTTCCGCCGCGTACGACCGCGAACTCCTCGCCGTGGCTGTGCTTCACGTCCAGCACCTCCGTCGCGTACCAGCCGCAGTACGCGGTAAGGGCGCGGCCCGGTTCGATGCGGAGCGTCAGCTCCGGGCGCTCGTCCGCGAGTTCGCCGAGGCCCTTGCCGTACGCGGCCCAGTCGAAGCGGGTCTCCGGCCGCGTGTAGTCCACCGCCATGCCGCCGCCGACGTTGACCTCCGCGAGCCGGACGCCGTGCCGGTCCGCGAGCGCGGTGGCCCAGACCACCACGGACCGCGCCACGGCCAGCTGCTCGTCGGCCTCCAGGCCGCTGGCGAGGTGGGCGTGGATCCCGCGCAGCTCCAGTCGCGGGTACGTGCCGTCGGTGAGCAGCCGTACGACGGCGTCGGCCTCCGCCGGGTCGATCCCGAACGGCGTCGGGCGGCCGCCCATCGCCAGGGCGCTCTTCTCCAGCGAACCGTCCGGCACCGGCAGGTTGAAGCGCGGCAGCACCGCGAGGCGCGCGCCGGGGACGGTCCGCTCGGCGAGCACGGCCAGCATGCGCACCTCGTACGCACTCTCCACGTGGAAGCGGCGTACGCCCAGCTCCAGCGCGGTGGTGATCTCCCCCGGGGTCTTCCCGGGGCCGCCGAAGGCCAGCGGGCGGCCGGGGACCGCTCGGTGCACGTGGCTGAGCTCTCCCCCGGACGAGACGTCGTAGCCGTCCACGAACGGGGCGAGCGCGGCCAGGATCTCCGGGTCCGGGTTGGCCTTCGCGGCGTAGTACAGCTCGACGCGTTCGGGCAGGGCGGCCCGTACCGCCCCGGCGTGCTCGCGCAGCGCCGCCAGGTCGTAGAGGTATGCGGGCAGCGCGGTGGAGGGCAGGGACAGCGCGCGCTCGCGCACGGCGGGGGTGGGGCGGGTCATCGGGCGTTCCAGGGGGTGTCGGCGCCGGTCGCTCCGCACAGGACGTCCTCGGCGAGCGGGGAGGGGAGCCGGACGTAGCCGGCCTCCCGGTCTGCCTTGCGCTCCCAGCGGGTGAGCAGGTTGGCCTTGGCGGGCAGCGGTACACCCGCGAGCAGGGCGGCGAGCCGGGGCGGGCAGCCGTGCCGGCCGGCGTGGTCGCGCAGGGTGGCGCGGACCTGGGCCCACAGGGCGGGCTCGGTGTCGGGGTACAGGTCGGCCAGGGCGGCGAGCATCTCGGCGACGTGGTTGACCAGCAGGCAGTAGACCACCCGGTCCCAGCCGCGCTCCGCGTCGTACGTGAGCGGCCCGGCGACCTCGGCGGGGAGCGCCGCGAGGGCGTCCGCGTGGTGCTCGGGCAGCAGTTTCACGCCTTCCAGGTCGCGCAGGAGCACCTGGGCGGGCATGGAGTCGTCGTCGACGCAGACGACGACGTTCTGCAGGTGCGGCTCCAGCACCACGCCGTGGTCGAAGTAGGCGGCGAGGACGGGCGGCAGGAGCAGGCCGAGGTACGCCTCCCACCAGTCCAGCGCGAACCGCGGGCCGGCGCCGCCGACGAGGTGGGAGATGTGGCCGGGCCCGGTCGGGTACTCGTCGGCGACGGCGGCCGCGAGCAGCGCCGTGGTGCCGGGGAGCTGCCGCCGCGCCAGGCCCTCGCGGACGATCACGCCGAAGCCTTCGAGCAGGCCGGGATCCGGTACGCCGCCGGGCCCGGGCAGGGCCAGGCTGCGGTAGGCGGGCTCGCGGAGCAGGGCGGCGCCGGGGAACCGGGCCGCGAGGTCGGCCAGGGCGGGGCGCAGGAGGCGGGTCAGGGCGACGGCTCCGGCCAGCTCGTACGCGGCGCTCTTGCGCACGCAGTTGGTGATGCGCACGTTGAGGCTGAACTTCAGGAACGTCTCGCCGTCGTAGAGCGTGCGCACCGACGCGGTGGCGGCGAACGGGGCGCCGCCCTCGCCGAGGTCCACGATGTCGCCGCGCGCGGTCGCCGCACGCAGCGCGGGGTGCTCGCGCAGCAGCCCGTACTGCCACGGGTGGGCGGGCAGCAGCCGGTAACCGGCGGGGACCGGGCCGGTCCCGTCCCGCAGCCGGTCCAGTGGGCCGGCGGCCCCCGGCTCGGCGCTCTCCTCGGCGATCAGCTCCTCGCGTACGGCGAGACGGCGCAGCGGGAAGGAGGCCCCCGCCTCGGGGGCGTACGACGCCCAGGCACCGGGGTCGCCGCCGCGCGCCTTGGGCGTCGGGTGGAAGCGGTGGCCGAGGAGGAGGGACTGCTCGGAGGCGAGGTACGTGCGGTGGCGGCCGGCGACGGCCGGGCGGGGGCCGGCCGCGAGTGCGGCGCGTACGCCCCGGTGACTGGAGGCGACCTGCTCCAGGAACTCCTCGTTGTGTGCGCCGGTACGGAGCGAGAGCTCGGCGTGCGCGCAGTCGGCGAGCCGGCGCCAGCCGATCTCGGTCCAGGCACCGCCCCGCCGCTCGGTCACGGGGCCGGTGAAGCGGTGCGCTCCGAGCAGCGAGGTGCGGCGCAGCGCGACCCGCAGGAGTACGCCGCACCGGGGCAGGCGCACGAGGAGCCGTCCGGCGGCGACGGCGGTCTGGTGTTCGGGGCCCGAGACCTCGCGCAGCAGGCAGTTCAGGAGGGTGTGGGCCACGGCCTCGTCGGCGGTGGGCAGGCCGCGGGGGGCGGACGCGCGACGGGGTGCGGCGCCGGTGGGCAGTGTCATCAACGGCTCCCGCGAGGACGGAACGTACGGCGGACCGGTGCGAGGAGGGCGGCCCGTGACCTGGCGACCGCGGCGGCGCGGCCGTCCGGCGCGGCCGCGCCGGGGCGTGACCGGTCGCCTGCGGCGGTGTGGCAGGGGGCGCTCATCCCGCGTCCCCGGTCCGGGCGAGGTAGTTGGGGCCGTCGGTGTAGTGCTTGTTGATGTCGGCGGCGCCCGAGCGCTCCTTGCTGAGGAGCGTGCCGGCCGTGACCATCGCCTTGACGGGCAGGCGGACGGCGTCGAGCACGTGGTCACGCAGCACCGCGCCGGGCTCGCCGCCGAGACGTTCGACGGCCTCGGCCAGCCGGTCCCGTACCAGCGTCAGGAGCACGTCGAGGGGCGCCCGGCCGTGTCGTGCGAGCCCGAAGGCGTACGCGCCCGCGCAGAGGTGGACCGTGATGGTGGTGAACAGGTCGCTGAGCTGCCGGTCGTCGTCCGTGAAGATCCGCCGGTCGGCGAAGTCGGCCGGTGCGGGAGCGTCGGCGCCCAGGCGCTCGCGCAGCCGGGCGGTGTGCAGGCGCGGCCCGTCGTTGTCCTTGAGCAGGAGCCGCAGCCGGGTCGCTCCCTCGCGGGTGTCGAGCACCAGGGAGATGTTCTGCTGGTGCGACTCCAGCGCGATGCCGTATCCGAAGAGGGTGGTCTGCCAGTCGAGGAGGAGGGTCAGGCAGGTGTCGAACAGGGCGACGGGGTCGCCGCCGTAGAACCGGTCGGCGAGATGGTCGATCACGAGCCTGCCGTCGGGCGCCTCGCTCAGCAGCGCGGCCATGGGGACGACGGACGAGTCGTCGAGGCCCGCCGGGTGGCGGCGGCAGAGCACGGCGAGCAGTTCGTGTCCCGCGTGGGCGTACGTCGACTCGTCCGCGAGCAGGACCGTCTCACCGAACCGCCGTTCGCGGCCGATCACACGCTCCAGCAGCCGCTGTCCCGCCGCGCCGTCGACGAGCGTGCCCGGCTTCATGGTGCGCCGGTTGCGCAGCCCCAGGGAGGAGGTGGCCAGCGGCATCTTGAGGTGGAGGGCGGGGTCCTCCGTGAGGGCGACCGTACGCATGGACAGCGTCGGCACGGCTTCCAGGTACGGGCGCTCCGCGAGCACCGCACGGTCCGCGAGCCCGGTCTCGCGCAGGGCGTCGCGCAGTGGGGCGCCGGCCGTCAGCGGGTGGACGGGGAGCACCAGATGGCTGGTGTCGAGGCCGGGCAGGCCGAGGAGCGCGGGGGTGGGCCAGCACCCGGGCAGTGCCGCCCGGCCGGCGGCCAGGGTGACCGCCTCGCGGGGGACGGCGATCCAGCGCAGCGCCAGACGCGGGTGGAACTCGGGTGCGCAGGCGCGTAGTTGGCGTCTGCCGAGTCCGGACCGGCCGCGGGCGGTCGGGTAGACGGGATGGTCGTGGTGGGCGGCGAGGGTGTCGTGGGCCAGGCTGCCGGCCGGGCCGGTCCAGTGGGCGGGGGCGGCGCCGTACCGGGTGGTGAGGGCGCGCATCACCTGCGGGCGCGCCTCGGTGTGCAGCCGGACGGTGTCGAGGGTCTGGCGGCACTCCTCGGCGAAGTCGTCGAAGCCGCCCCGGTCGACGGGGTCGGCCAGCGCGCGCAGCGCCGCGAGGATCTCGTCGGTGGTGGTCAGTGCGGCGCCGTCGGACTCCCGGCGCAGGAGCGGCAGCCGGGCGGTGTCGGCGCACTGGAAGCCGTCGGTGGTGACGGGGAGCAGCAGCGCGTCCCCGTCACCGGTGGGCAGCCGCAGCCAGCGGCCGTCCGGCAGACGTACGGGGGCGCCGCGCGTCCGCAGGCCGACGACGTCCTCGCGCAGCAGCGCCCCGAGGACCCGCAGCAGCAGAGCCTCCTCGGCTGCGTCGGGCTCGGGGGCGGGGGTGGCGGGCCCGGGCAGGGCGGCTGCCCCGGCGGCCGGGGCGGGGATGCGGCCGGCGGTCACGGGGTGAACTCCCAGCGGTGCTCGGCGAGGAACGCGGTCGCGGCCCGGTCGACGGCCTCCTGGTCGGCGCCGACGGTGCGGAGCGCGCCGAGGTAGTCGCGGTTCGTGTGGTGCACCGCGTGCCGCTCCCCCACCTCACGCAGCGGCCGGTACGCCAGCCGTACGCCGCCGACGGTCAGGTCAGTGGCCGGCGGGGCCGCGACGAGCGTCCCCGCGCTGTCGGCGCACGGGTAGTCGACGCGGGCCCGCCCGTCGGTGCGCGCCCCGAGGTCGGCGGGGAGCGGTTCCCCCAGATGGGTGCGCAGGATGTGCTCGAACAGGGGTATGCCGAGCAGCTCCCGCAGCATCAGGTCGCACTGGTCGCCGATCACCCGGTAGTTGACCTCGATGATCCGCGCCCGGCCCTCGTGCACCACGAACTCGGTGTGGCAGGCCCCGAATCCGACGCCGAGCGCGTCGAGCTGCGCGAGCACCTGGGAGACGACCGGCGCGGGGTGCTCGGGTACGTACGTGAGACGCGTCTCGATGAAGTACGGCGGCGGGGACACCTCGGTGCGGAAGCCGCCCAGGACATGGCGCAGCCGGCCGTCGCCGAGGGTCTCCAGCGTGCGGAGCTCACCGGCGAGATACTCCTCGACGACCAGCGCCTCCCCCGGCCGCCGCGCCTGTATCTCGGCGCAGCGCGCCACCAGTTCGCCGGCGTCCGCGGCCAGCACGACGTCCTCGCTGGCCACGCCCTCGCGGGGCTTGATCACACAGGGGTAGGGAACGGCAAGCGCCGGCAGCTCCACGGGGGTCTGTCCCGCCGCGAGTTCGGCCGACCACACGGTGTCGGCGCCGGTGGCGGCGAGGTGTCTGCGCATCTCGGCCTTGTCCTTGGTGCGCAGGGCGGCCCGCCAGTCCTTGCCGGGCAGGCCGAAGTACGCGGCGGCCAGGGCGGCCTGGGTCTGGAGGTGGTCGCTGTTGGTGAACACCGCGTCGGCCGGGTGGTGGGTGGCGATCCGGGTGACGACGGCGCGGTGGTCGCGTACGTCGCACTCCAGGACCTCGACGTCCGGAGCGAGGCGCCGGTGCGGTGCGGGCCGGTCGGTGAGCAGGGTGACGTCGAGACCGAGCCGACGGGCGGCGGGAAGGAAGCCCTCGGTGACGGAATCGGTCGGGTTCAGGGCAAGCAGGTACATCCGCACGGGCGGCAGGCCCTTCCGGTCCGGGGGTCGCAAGCCGTCAGATTAAGTTAGGGCGACCTAACTCTGTCAACTTCACCCGGCCGCCCGCCATGTGACGGCGTATCCGCTGGTCAGTCGGCGAGCACCGCGACTAAGGTTAGGCTGACCTTACGTCCTGTGCCACTGAAGGGGAGTTGACGATGCCGGTCCCGGCACCCACCGCGCCCGCCCCGCCGGTGCGCCGCGCCGTACCGCTGCCGGCCGACGCCCTGGCCGGCACGTACCGGCACCTGACGCGGGTCTGCGCGTCGCTGCGCGTGGAGGTCGCACGGACCGCGCACCCCACCGCCGGGTGGACGGACGGCGCGCGGCTGGTGGCCGAGGACGCACGGCTCGACGGCTTCGTCACCGGAGAGGCCCTGCGCATCGAAGCCGCGCACGGGCACACCGCCCGTCCGGACGTCGCCGCTTCCAGGGCGCTGCACCACTACCTCTGGTCGGTCTGCCTGCTGATGAGCGGGCCCTGGTACCTGGCCCGCCGGGTGCCCCGCCTTCGCCCCGAGGACGTACACGTCGAGCTCGGCAGCGGCGACTTCGCCGTCGTCCCTGGCTCGTTCACGTGCCTGCCGGACGATCCGGCAGCCGGGTCCCCCGGCGTAGGCGTGGCCCCCGACGAGGAGGCGCTGCGGGTCGAGCTGCGCGCCGCCGTGGTGGATCACGTACGTCCGCTGCTCGACGCCCTGGGGCCCCGGCTGCGCCGGCGGCAACGGGCGCTGTGGGGCATGACCGGCGACGACCTGGTCTCGGGCATCTGGCACCTCGGGCGCGTACTCGGGGAGGAGGACCGGTCGGTGCGCGCGGCCACCGCACTGCTGCCGGGTCCGACGGCGCCGTTCCCCGGCGGCGCCGACTTCCGCCGGCTGCGCGCCGCCGGCGGCGGTCCGCCGCACACGACCCGCACGCGGCTGGGGTGCTGCCTCTACTACACGATCAGCCCCGGCGACGCGTGCCTGACGTGTCCTCGCGTCTGCGACACCGAGCGCCTGGCACGGCTCGCCCCGCCGTCCTAGGGGCGCGTCAGTGGCGGGGCTCGGCTCCCCAGTAGTCCGGGCCGCCACCGCGCCAGTCGATCAGCGGGGAGACCACGGCCTCGGTGTCCTCCATGTCGAGCCCCGCACGGCTCAGGAACTCGACCAGGTCGGGCAGGCCCGAGGCGAGGCCGACGTCCTCACCGCGCACGGTCACGCGACGGCCGCTGTCGCCGAGCGGCGGGTGAACGATCACAGGCATGTGTCCGGACATGGCACCTACCCTCCCCCGACTCGCCGCCGTGCGCATCCGGACAAGGGGGCCATGCCCGCCGGCACGGCCGGGAGCCGGGGCGCCGGGTTCATCCGTACCGGCACGGCCGGGCGCACCCGTACCGGTGCGGGATAATGCGGGGCATGCGGATTTCAGCCAAGGCGGACTACGCGGTACGTGCCGCCCTGCAACTCGCCGCCGCGGGGGACGGCGAGCCCCTCAAGGCGGAGGCCATCGCCGAGGCCCAGGAGATCCCGCACAAGTTCCTCGAAGGCATCCTCAACGACATGCGCCGGGGCGGACTGGTGGTCAGCCGGCGCGGCGGCAACGGCGGTTACCGGCTGGCGAAGCCCGCCGGGTCCATCACCGTCGCGGATGTCATCCGCGTCGTCGACGGACCGCTCGTCTCGGTGCGCGGGGTCCGGCCGCCCGAGCTGACGTACACGGGGCCGGCCGAGTCGCTGCTGCCGCTGTGGATCGCGCTGCGGGCCAACGTCCGCGAGGTGCTGGACGGCGTGACGCTGGCCGACCTCGCCTCGGCCGAGCTGCCGACCGCCGTTTCGGCCCTCGCCCGGGAACCGGACGCCTGGACCAATCCCTGACCGTCCCGAGGGGCGGAATCGAACGTCCACTCCTTGGTCGCCCTCTTGGGCTGGAGCACCACCTCTGACAGTATCCCTACCAATCCAGTGGGAATACTAGGAACGGGGGCGCCGGGGTGAGCAGCGGAGCACCGGGGAGATCCGCCACGAAGGACGGGGCGTCCGCCGATCCGGACGGGGACGCCGACGAGGCGATATGGCCGCGCGTCACCCGGGAACTCGCGGACGACCTCGCGGTGGACGCCATCGTCCGCGACCGGGCGGGCAAACCGCCGTACGACGAGGTCTCGCGGCTGCGGGAGGCCGGGCTGCCCGCCCTGCTGACGCCGCCGGGCCCGGGGCGGCCGGGTACCGGCTGGCGCACCGCCTGTACCGTCGTCCGGGAGATCTCGGCGGCCGACAGCTCCATCGGTGAACTGCTGGCCCACCACTGCGCGTTGTCCTGGAGCGCCCGCTTCTTCGGCGGCTCGCCGAAGGACGTTCCGTTCGAGAGCCGGGCCGTCGCGGAGCAGTGGCTGCTCGGCGGCAGCACGCGTCCGCCCGAGAAGGACGGGGGGCCGGGCCTGACGCTGACACCGACGCGCGGAGGGTACGTGCTCAACGGCCGCCGGGACTTCCGCGCGGGCGTGACCGTGGCCGACCGGCTGGTCCTCGGCGCGACGTGCGGGAGTACCGGTGACTTACTGATCGCCCTCGTCGACCCGGCTCAGGCCGGTGTGCGGACCGACACGGCGAACGAACGCCTCGGCCAGCGCCTCACCGGAGCCGGCGGCATCGGGGTCGACGGCGTGGCGGTGAGCGCCGACGACATCCTGGGCGCCGTCCCCGGCGACGAGGACACCGCCACCCCCTTCGGCTCGCTCGCCCCCGTCGCTCTCGGCCTGCTGCTCGCCCACGTCGGCCTGGGCATCGCCGAAGGGGCCCTGGCCGAGGCACGGGACATCAGCCGCAGGACGCCGCCCGCCCGCTCCGCCGGGAGCGCGGGCGACGCGTACGCCGAGCGGCCGAGCGGCGACCCGTACGTGCTGCTCGCGTACGGCGAACTGGCGACCGCCGCCCACACCGCCGCCGCCGTCGTCGACCGGGCGACGGAGGCGCTGGCGGGAGGACTGCTCAGGGGGCCGCAGCTCGGCGTGGACGAACGCGCGGACATCGCGGTGCTCGTCGCCGCGGCCGAAGCCGTCACCAGTCGCTCCGTCGCACATGTCACCGCCCGGGTCCTCGAACTCACGGACGACGCGGGCCGCCTCGACGGCGGTACGGGGCTCGACCGGTTCTGGCGCAACGCGCAGGCCCTGACCGCGCGGTCGTCCCCCGCCCACCGACTGCGCGACATCGGCGAGCACTACCTCAACGGAACCCGTCCCCGCCTCACGCGGGGCGCCTGAGACGGCTGCCCGACGGGTGCCCGGGCCCGGCTCCGGGCGCCGGCTCAGGCGTAGTCCGCCGTGTGACGCACCGCGCCGAACCGGGGGAAGACCCGTTGCACGGCGAAGTCGTGCTCGTCGGCGGCGAATCCGGACATCGCGTCGGCGACGAACTCCACCGCGTAGCCGTGGTCGCTCGCGGCCCGCGCGGTGGACTCCACTCCCATGGTGGTGACCAGCCCGGCGAGCACCACCGTGTCGACGCCGTGGCGGCGCAACCTGTCGTCCAGGCCGGTTCCGTGGAACGCCCCGACGGTGCGCTTGACGACCACGAGGTCGCCGGGCAGCACCAGACCCTCGACGAAGCCGCTGCCGGGCGGCTGCTCGGCGACGCCGGGCCGTTCCACCCGGACCGGCACCACGGGGCGGCCGTTCGCCCTGAACGCCCCGGCGAGGCGGCGGCAGCGCTCCACCACCTCCTCGCCGGTGTGCGGGGCGACGGGCAGGGCGACGATGCGCGGCATCAGGTCGATCAGGATCAGGGCTGAGGTCACGGAACAGATCGTAGGCGCCGGTACGGGGTCCGGCCGGGCACCGGCGCCGAGCCGTTCGCGGTGGCTCCGGTTCCGCCCGCGTGGCCGAATTCGATAAGTGGCGCGAGAACTCTTTCTGTGGTCCAGACCACATGAGTGCGCCGGTCAGGGCGACCGGCGCGCCCGGCGCCCGTGAGCTGTGGCGGAGAAGCGGAATGCCTGTCACCAAGAGTGCAGCGGGGGCATGCTCAGACCCGGCCGGGGGCGCGCCGGCCCGGCCGGGCCAGGTGTGTTTCTCGCCAGGTTTCACCACGCCCACACAAATTCTCCATGCATGACCCCACTATGTGATCCGACAGAGCGGGAAGCGCGCGGCGGTGTCCGGGCGCCCATTCCGCTGGGGGAGGGGCACGCCGGTCGCACGTCCGGCATGCCCTTTGCGGGAAGGGACCCATGCACCTCAGAAGCCGTACGGCCCGATGGGCCGTGAGATCCACGCTGTCCGCAGCGCTGGCCACGACCCTGTTCGCGCCGGCGCACACGGCCGCGGCGGCGCCCGCGCCGCGCGTCGACCTGCGCGTACTGGTGGTGAGCGACGGAGGCCCCGCCACCGCGGCGATCGCCGCCGAACTCGACGGCGCGGGCACGCCGTACACGGTCCTGGACCTGACCCGCCAGGACCGCCCCGTGATCAACGGCGGCTATCTCGCCGACACGGTCGACGGCCGTCCGCGGGCCAAGTTCCAGGCCGTGGTACTGCCCAACGACAACCCGTTCGGGGCCGGTTCCGCCGAGATGGGGGCGCTCGTCGCGTACGAGAAGACCTTCGCCGTCCCCCAGGTGGACGCCTACACCTACGCCCGGCCCGAGGTCGGCCTCGACCACCCGGCCAACGGCGGCTACAGCGGCTCCCTGGACGGGGTGCGCGCCGAGGTGACGCCCGCCGGCGCGGCAGGCCCGTTCGGCTACCTCGACGGCGGCATACCCTTCGAGGACAACTCACCCTCGGTGAGCGAGAGTTACGGGTACGTGGCCAAGCCCCTGCCGGGCGCGGACTTCACCAGCTACGTCGAGGCGCCGCTGCCGGGCACCGGGCAGCGGGGTTCGATCGTCGGCGAGTACCGGCACGACGGCCGCCGCGAGCTGGTCGTCGGCTTCGTCTACAACCAGTACCAGCAGCAGTTCCGGCTTCTCGCCCGCGGCATCGTGGACTGGATGACCCAGGGCGTACGCCTCGGCGCGTCCCGCAACTACTTCGCGGTCCACGTCGACGACGTCTTCGCCGCCGACGACCGCTGGGACACCGAGCTCAACTGCACCCCCGGCGACGTGGACTGCGCGCCCGGCCAGGGCGGTGAGCCCGACCCGATCCGGATGACGGCCGAGGACGCGCGGTACGCGACCGAGTGGTCAGCCGCCAAGGGCTTCACCCTGGACATGGCGTACAACGGCGGCGGCAGCGAGCTCTACAAGGAGGAGCACGGCGGCACCGACCCGCTGGCGCAGCGGCTGACCGCTGACAAGAACGCCTACCGGTGGATCAACCACACGTACAACCACCCCTTCCTCGGCTGCGTGCAGGACGTCTCGGTCGTCCCCTGGGTCTGCGCCAAGAACCCCGACGGAAGCACCAAGTACGTCACCCGCTCCGAGATCTCCACGCAGATCAGGGAGAACCGCGCCTGGGGGCAGCGCGCGGGACTTCCGCTGGCGACCGGCGAGCTGGTGACCGGTGAGCACTCCGGTCTGAAGGTCCTGCCGCAGCAGCCCGACGACAACCCGAACCTCGGGCCCGCCCTCGCGGACAACGCCGTCACCTGGCTCGGCTCGGACAACTCCCGCGACCGCGCCCAGCGGAAGGTCGGCCCGGCGCTCACCGTGCCGCGCTACCCGATGAACATCTTCTACAACGCGGGCCGCACCACCGAGCAGATCGACGAGTACAACTGGATCTACACCAGGGCCTCCGACGGCGGCAGCGGCGTGTGCGAGAGCGCGGCCGGCACCACCTGCCTGCCGGAGCCGCTCGACACGGTCACCGGTTACGCCGACCACATCGTGCCGCTGGAGTCCCGCATCGCCCTCGGCCACGTCCTCGCGAACGACCCCCGGCCGCACTTCATCCACCAGTCCAACCTCGCCGAGGACCGCATCGCCTACCCGGTGCTCGACCGCGTGATCGACGACTACACCGGGCTGTACGCCGCCGACACCCCGCTGGTGAATCTCCGCCAGCAGCAGATCGGCACGGAACTGCGCGACCGGTCCGCGTGGAACACCGCCGTCAAGGCCGGTCAGGTGACCGCGTACCGCATCGGCGACACCGTCACCCTGCGGGCCCCGGGCGGCGTCCGCGCCACCGCCACCATGCCGGCCGGCACCCGGCAGAACATGCTGCTGGGCACCGAGTCCTTCGGCAGCCCGTACGCCGGATCGCTCTCCGGCTGGGTCTCCCCCGGGCTCCTCCAGGACCGGGTGACGCTCACCCTGCCCGCCGGCACCACCGCCCAGGCCGCCACGGCGGACCGGGCCGACCCGGTGGGCAGCGCCGGGCCGCGTCTTCCGGTGCCGGCCGGGGTGCGGCAGAGAGTGCCGTACGGCGTCACCGGCTGACCCGCCCACGACCGCCCGCACCGTTCCGGCCGACACAGCACCAGCATCTCCACGGGGGACCGTCTCGTCATGCCCGATGTACTCCGCGTGCCGCAGTCCGACGCGGCCCGGGTCACCCTCCTCACCGAAGGCACCTATCCGCACAGCCACGGGGGCGTCAGCGTGTGGTGCGACCAACTCGTCCAGGGAATGCCCGACTTCGACTTCCACGTGATCGCGGTGACCGGCACCGGCCGGGAACCGCTCGCCTGGGAGCTGCCGTCCCATGTCGCACCTCCGGTCACCGTCCCCATGTGGGGTCCGGACCCGGTCGGCAGGGCGCCGCGCGGCCGACGCCGCAGGCAGCTGATGGCGGCGTACGAACGCTTCCTGACCGCGCTCCTCGACCCCGGCGCCGAGGACCAGTTCGGCGCCGCGCTGCACGAACTGGCCCGGTCGGCCAGGGACGGGCTGCTCGCACCCGCCCTGCGCACGGACCAGGCCGTCGCCGTCCTGGCCTCCGTGTGGGGCCGCCCCGGCCTGCCGGTGCACGCGGCCCGGCCCACCCTGCACGACGCCCTGACCGCCACCGATCTGCTGGAGCACGCCCTGCGCCCGCTCGCCGCCACGCCGCCCGAACACGGCGTCTGCCACGCGGTGAGCGGCGGCCTGGCGGTCCTGCCCGGGCTCGTCGGGCGGCGGCTGCACGGGGTGCCGCTGCTGCTCACCGAACACGGCGTCTACCTGCGCGAGCGCTACCTCGGCTACCGCACGGGCCCCTACCGGTGGCCGGTCAAGGCGCTGCTCCTCGGCTTCTTCCGGCTGCTCGCCGAGGAGACGTACCGCACGGCGGACCTGATCACCCCGGGCAACCGCTACAACCGGCTCTGGGAGGAACAGGGCGGCGCCGCACCCGAGTTGATACGCACCGTCTACAACGGCGTCGATCCGGCGGCCTTCCCGGCCGCCGGGCCCGAGCCGGACGTCCCCACCCTCAGCTGGGCGGGCCGGGTCGACCCGATCAAGGACCTGGAGACCCTCATCAGGGCCTTCGCCCTGGTCAGGGCCGAGATACCGGACGCGCGGCTGCGGCTCTTCGGCGGCACTCCGCGCGGCGGCGAGGCGTACCGGGAGCGCTGCGAGGCGCTGGCGGCGGAGCTGGGACACGGGGACGCCGTCGTCTTCGAGGGCCGGGTCGAGGACATCCGCGACGCCTACGCGGCGGGCAACGCGGTGATGCTGTCCAGCATCAGCGAGGGCTTCCCGTTCACGCTCATCGAGGCCATGTCCTGCGGGCGGGCCACCGTCTCCACCGACGTCGGCGGCGTGCGGGAGGCCGTCGGCGACACCGGGCTCGTCGTGCCGCCGAGGGAACCGGAGGCCATGGCCCGCGCGGCCCTGGAACTGCTGCGCGACCCGGAGCGCAGGGCCGCCATGGGGCGGGACGCGCGGCTGCGGGTCATCGAGCAGTTCACCCTCCGGCAGACCATCGACACGTTCCGGTCCATCTACACCGAGCTGGCCGCCGGGGGAACGGCCGGAAGCGCGGACCTGCCCGCGTGGCGGGAAGAGCGGCGCGCCGGGGCTCTCGTATGAGCGGCCCGCTGCGCCTGCTGCCGGGCGAGGGCGGCAGCCTGCCCGCCCTGCCCCGGCAGCGGAAGGGGCCCCGGGCGCGGCCGAGCTGGGCCGCCGACCCCATCGACGAACTCGCCGAGCGGCTGATGGAGCCGGTGTCCGCCGCCGTCCACCCGTACGAGGTCGCCGCGCTCCTGGAGTCCGACGGGCTGACGGGCGACCAGATCGGCACCCGCTACGGCCGTCCCGGCCTGTTCGCGCTGGCCGCCGACCTGTACGCCCGGGTGCCCCGGCACTACCCCGAACCGCCGCCGACCGCCGACCCCTGGCGCCCCGACCACCTGCGGTGCGCCGTGCGCGGGCTGGTGTTCGCGCTCCCGGGACTGGCCTACGTACTGGGCTCCGGGCTGCTGGGGGGCGAGGGGGCCGTCACCGGGCTGGTCGCCGCCGGGCTGGTGGCCTGGGCGTGGAACCAGGCGCTCAGCCACCGTGCCTACCTGCGGCTGGGCACCGCCGGTGCGGCGGCCGCGGGGCGCACGCTGCGGCTCGGCGCTCCCGCCGGGGCGCTGACGGCCTCGGTGGCGGGCCTGGTCCTCGCGGGGCCGGGGCAGGCCGGCGCCTTCTCCGCCGGGCAGTCCTGCTACCTCGGCGCGGCGACCGTACTCCTGGTCCTCGGCCGCGAACGGACCCTGCTGCTGGCGTTGCTGCCGGTGGCCGGGGGCGCCGTCGCCACCCTGTGGTGGCAGCCGCCGGCCGTCGTGGCGGTGGCCCCGCTGCTCGCCACCGTCGTCCTCGCGACGCTCGCCGCCGCCCACGGGGTACGGGCCGCGCTGCGCTCGGGCCCCGTGGCCGCCGGCGCCGCGCCGGGGCTGGCGGTGTCGCTGCCGTACGGGCTGTTCGGTCTCGCCGCCGGGGTGCTCGCGATGCTCACGGGGGCGGCGGACCCGTACGCCGTCGTCGTCCTCACGCTCAGCATGGGCTTCGCCGAGTGGCTGCTCTACCGCTACCGGGGCCTGGCCGTAGCGGCCCTGCGCGCCAGCACCGCACCGCGTGACTTCCGGCTGCGGGCCGCCCGCGCCCTGGCGCTGTGCCTGGGCGCGTACGTCGCCCTGCTGGCCGCCGGCGCCCTGCTCACCGGGAGCGGCCCTGCTCCCCTGCTCGGCCTCGGGGCGGTGCTGTGGACCGCCCTGCTGCTCCAGGCGTTCGGGGTGGCCTGGCCGCCCGCGGCGGTCTGTCTGGCGGCGGCCGCGGCGGAGGCCGCCGCCCCGGCGGCGGGGCTGCCCACCGGTCTGGCCCAGCCGGTCTGCCGCACCGTCGCGGCCCTCGTCCTCCTGTACCTGGCCTGCCGGATCCTCGGCCGGCCCACCGCACACCGCTGAATCCGCGAACCGCTCACCTTCCCGCATTACCGTCACCGACAGAGGAGCACCCCTGTGACCGCACCAGCCTCGTCACTCGTCGCCGTCACCGGCGCCGAGGGCTTCATCGGCTCCCACCTCACCGAGGCGCTCGTCGCGGCCGGCCACCGGGTCCGCGCCATGGCCCAGTACAACTCCTTCTCCTCCTACGGGTGGCTGGAGACCCTGTCCGCCGAGACGCTCGACCAGGTCGAGATCGTCCTCGGCGACGTCCGCGACCCGGGCTCGGTCAACCAGCTGATCGAAGGCGCCGAGGCCGTGTACCACCTGGCCGCCCTCATCGCGATCCCCTACTCCTACCAGGCCCCGCACAGTTACGTGGACACCAACGTGACGGGCACCCTCAACGTCCTGGAAGCGGTGCGCCGGCAGGGCACCCCGCGCCTCGTGCACACCTCGACGAGCGAGACGTACGGCACCGCGCAGACCGTGCCGATCACCGAGGACCACCCGATCAGCACCCAGTCGCCGTACGCCGCGTCGAAGGCGGGCGGCGACCGGCTCGCCGACAGCTACCACGCGAGCTTCGCCACCCCCGTCGTGACCCTGCGCCCCTTCAACACCTTCGGGCCGCGCCAGTCGATGCGGGCGGTCATCCCGACCGTCATCGGGCAGGTCGCCGCCGGGGAGCGGACGATCACCCTCGGAGACCTGCGTCCCACCCGTGACTTCCTGTACGTGAAGGACACCGCCCGCGCCTTCCTCGCCGTCGGCACCGCGCCCGCCGAGGCGGTCGTGGGGCGGACCTTCAACGCCGGCACCGGCGGGGAGATCTCGGTGGGCGAACTCACCCGGCTCATCGGCAAGCTGATGGACGCCGACCTCGACGTACGCGAGGACGAACAGCGCATCCGCCCGGCCAACTCCGAGGTGATGCGCCTGGTGGCGGACGCCACCCGGCTGCGCACCGCCACCGGCTGGAAGCCCCTGGCCGACCTGGAGGAAGGGCTCGGCCACACCATCGACTTCTTCCGCGACCCCGGCAACCTCTCCCGCTACAAGACCGGCATCTACAACATCTGACCACGACCGCACGCGACGTACAGGGGACTTCCATGCATGCAGTGATCCTCGCCGGTGGCAAGGGCGTTCGGCTGCGGCCGTACACGACGGCGCTTCCCAAACCGCTCGTGCCCATCGGCGACCAGCACGCGATCCTGGAGATCGTGCTCCGGCAGCTGGCCGCGAGCGGCTTCACCAGCTGCACGATAGCCATCGGTCATCTGGGCCACATCATCCGCGCGTACGTCGGCAACGGCTCCCAGTGGGGCCTGCGCGTGGGGTACTCCACCGAGGACAGCCCGCTCGGCACGATGGGCCCCCTGCTCACCATGATGGACAGGCTCCCGGACGACTTCCTGGTGATGAACGGCGACATCCTCACCGACCTCGACTACGCCGAGGTCGTCCGGTCGCACCAGGCCTCCGGGGCCCCGCTCACCGTCGCCACGTACGCCCGCAAGGTCGCCATCGACTTCGGCGTCCTGACGACCGAAGGGGGCCGGGTCACCGGTTTCGCGGAGAAGCCGAGCATGGACTACCGGGTCTCCATGGGCGTGTACGGACTCTCCCGGGAGACCCTCGCCGGGTACACGCCGGGCCTGCCGCTCGGCTTCGACGAACTGGTCCTCGACCTGCTCGCCGCCGAGAAGCCCCCGCACGCCTACGAGTTCGACGGCTACTGGCTCGACATCGGACGCCCCGACGACTACGACCGGGCCAACGCGGAGTTCACCACGCACCGCGGCCTGCTCCTCAAGGGTGCGTGAGCGGCAGATGCGCGTTCTCGTCCTGGGCTCCACCGGGTTCCTGGGCGGGCACACCGCCGAGCGGCTGCGCGCCCTGCCGGGCGTGCGGCTGCTCGTCGGCGGCCGGTCCCCGGCCGCCGGTGTGCCGCTCGATCTGACCGCCGCCCCCGACGTCCTCGCGGACGCGCTGCGCACGGCGGCGCCCGACGTCGTCGTCAACTGCGCGGGCCTGGTGACGGGCAGCGCGGTGCGGCTGACCGACGTCAACGCCCGCGGGCCGGCCGCGCTCTGCGAGGCGATGGGCGCGGCGGCGCCCGGCGCACGCCTCGTCCATCTCGGCTCGGCGGCCGAGTACGGCCCGACCGCGCCCGGCGAAGCCGTCGCCGAGGACGCGCCGACCCGCCCCCAGGGCCCGTACGGGGCGACGAAGCTCGCCGGCACGGCGGCCGTGACGGCCGCCGGTCTCGACGCCGTCGTCCTGCGGGTGTTCAACCCGGTCGGGCCCGGCGCGCCGGCCGCCGGGCTGCCCGGACGGCTCGCCGGGGAACTGCGCCGGGCCCGGAAGTCGGGGACCGTCCGGGTCGGCGACCTGTCGGCGTACCGCGACTTCGTGGACGTACGGGACGTGGCGCGGGCCGCCGTCCTGGCGGCGACGGCTCCCGGGCCGCTGCCGGCCGTGCTCAACATCGGCAGCGGCCGGGCCACCGTGGTCCGCGAGATCGCCGAGGGGCTGGTGCGGGCCGCCGGGTTCGCCGGCCGCGTCGAGGAGACGAGCAGCGGCTCGGCCCGTTCGTCGGAGGTGTCCTGGCAGTGCGCGGACATCACGGCGGCGCGGGCCGCGCTCGGCTGGGAGCCGGGGCGGGTGCTCGCCGACTCGCTGTCCGACCTGTGGCGGGCGGGCCCGGCGGGGGCCCCCGTCCCGGCGACCCGGTGAGCGTGCGGCCCGAGCCGGCGCCGGCGCAGCCGGCGAAGCTGCTCGTGCCCATGTACGTGCACCCGGCCGTCGACCCCGGCGCCTGGTGGACGCTCGTCGAGTCCGCGCCCCTGCTGTACGGCGTGGTGCTCAACATCGCGGACGGCCCCGGCCACGCGCCGGAGCCGTCCTTCGCCGCCGCCGCCCGCGCTCTGCGGGCGGCGGGGGTGCCGCTGCTCGGGTACGCCGACACCGACTACGGCCGGCGTCCGCTGCGGGCGGTCGCGGCCGACTTCGACCGGTACCGCGACTGGTACGCCACCGACGGCTTCTTCCTGGACCAGGCCGCCTGCGCGCCCGGGGCGGTGCGCCACTACCGGCGCCTCGCCCGGGCGGCGCGCTCCCGGGGCGGTCGTACGGTCGTCCTCAACCCCGGTGTCCACCCGGCCCCGGGCTACGCGGCGGTCGCCGATCTGCTCGTCACCTTCGAAGGCGACTGGGCCGCGTACTCGGCTGCGCCCGCCGCCCCCGCCTGGACCGCGGCGCACCCGCCGGAACGGTTCTGCCACCTCGTCCACGGCGTACCGGCCGGACTGTGCGCCCTCGCCGCCCGGACAGCCGCGCTGCGCCGCGCCGCCGTGCACTGCGCGGTCCCCGGCCACGGTCCCAACCCCTGGTCGCTCCTGCCGCCCGTACTGCACCGGAAGGCTTCATGACCCGCGCGCGCCCGCTGTGGCTGCTGTGCCTGCTGGCCCTGCTGGCGGCCTGTTCGGCGCCCGATCCGGAGCCGCCCCCCGTCCGGCCGTGGCGGCCGGCCGTCGGCACGGCCTGGCAGTGGCAGCTCGACGGGCACGTCGACGGCCGGGTCGACGTGCCCGTCTACGACATCGACGGATTCGAGAACGACGCGCGAACGGTGCGCCGGCTGCACCGCGACGGCCGCAAGGTCATCTGCTACATCAACGCCGGGGCCTGGGAGTCGTTCCGTCCCGACCGGCGGGACTTCCCCGCCTCCGTCCTGGGCCGCGGCAACGGGTGGGGCGGCGAACGCTGGCTCGACATCCGCCGGCTGGACGTCCTGCGCCCGCTGATGGCCAAGCGCTTCGACATGTGCCGGGAGAAGGGCTTCGACGCGGTCGAGCCGGATCTCATGGACGGCTACCTCAACGACACGGGCTTCCCGCTGACCGCCGCCGACCAGCTCGCGTACAACCGCATGCTCGCCCGCCTCGCCCACGCGCGGGGCATGTCGGTGGGCCTGAAGAACGACCTGCCGCAGATCCCTTCCCTGGTCCGGGACTTCGACTTCGCCGTGAACGAGGAGTGCGCGCAGTACGGCGAATGCACGGCCCTCGCGCCCTTCGTGAACGCGGGCAAGGCGGTCCTGCACGTCGAGTACGCCGTTGCCGTCGGCGACTTCTGCGCGCGTGCGCGCAAGCTCGGATTCAGCTCGATGCGCAAGAAGCTGGACCTGGGCGTGTGGCGGCAGCCGTGTTGACGCGACCGGGCCGCCCGGGGCGCGTTCGTGACCGTACGGGCCGGGGCGGTGATCCTCGCGACGGGCGCGGCCGGACGGCTCGGGCTGCCCGCCTCCGGTTACCTCTACGGCACGTACGAGAACCCCACCAACGCCGGTGACGGCTACGCCATGGCCTACCACGCGGGCGCCGAGATCACCGGCATCGAGTGCTTCCAGATCAACCCGCTGATCAAGGACTAGAACGGCCCGGCGTGCGCCTACGTCGCCAACCCCTTCGGCGGCTACCAGGTCAACCGGCACGGCGAACGCTTCGTCGACTCGGACTACTGGTCGGGCCGGATGATGGCCGAGTTCAGGGACGAGCTGGCCTCCGACCGGGGGCCGGTCTACCTGAAGCTCAGCCATCTGCCCGAGGAGTCGGTGACGGCGCCGGAGAACATCCTGCACTCGACCGAGCGCCCCACCCGGGGCACCTTCCACGCGGGCCGGGGGCACGACTACCGCACGCACGACATCGAGATGCACATCTCCGAGATCGGCCTGTGCGGCGGCCACTCGGCCTCGGGCGTACGGGTCGACGACCACGCCCGCGCCACCGTGCCCGGCCTGTACGCCGCCGGCGACCTGGCCTGCGTCCCGCACAACTACATGATCGGCGCGTTCGTCTTCGGTGGCCTGGCCGGACAGGACGCCGCGGGGCAGCGCGCGTACGCGGGCGACCTTCCCCTCGAACAGCTGCGGGAGGCGCACGAGTTGGTCTACCGGCCGCTGCGCAGCCCGGACGGGCCGCCGCAGACGCAGGTCGAGTACAAACTCCGCCGGTTCGTGCACGACTACGTGGCGCCGCCCAAGTCCGGCGCCCGGTTGTCCCTCGCGGTGGAGCACTTCGTGCGCATGCGGACCGAGATCGCCGGCATGGGCGCGACCACGCCGCACGAGCTGATGCGCTGCGCGGAGGTGAGCTTCATCCGGGACTGCGCCGAGATGGCCGCCCGCGCGTCGCTGACGCGCACGGAGTCCCGCTGGGGCCTGTACCACGAGCGTACGGACCACCCCCGGCGGGACGACCAGGGCTGGCTGCACCACCTGGACCTGCGCAAGTCGGCTTCCGGGGCGATGGAGTTCACCGCGCGGCCGGTGGAGCCGTATCTCGTTCCCGTCGACGAGTACGCACCGGCCGGCGGCCCGTCGCGGCACCTGGGCGAGGTCGCGCTAGGCGACGGGCACGTCGCCGCCGCACCCGGGGTCAGCCGGCCACCAGTTCGCGGTGGTGGCGCAGGGCGACCTGCGGGTGGGCCCGTATCCAGCCCTTGAGTTCGTTGCGCCCGTACTCGGCGTGCAACGGGTTGGCGGCGTCGTGCGCGATGCCCGGCGCGTGCCGCAGGTAGGGGCCGGGCACGGTGTCGACGACCGCGTCGAGGCGCGGGTTGTAGAAGAACGGCACCGAGTAGCGCTCCACCGCGCCCGGCGGGCTGACGACCCGGTGGTCGGTCGCCGACAGATAGCCCTCGGTCGCGATCTCCAGCAGCTCGCCCAGGTTCACCACGAACGCCCCCGGCAGCGGCGGCACGTCGAGGAACCCGTCGCCCTGGCGCACCTGGAGGCCGCCCACGTCGTCCTGGAGCAGCAGGGTGAGAAAGCCGTAGTCCTTGTGCGCACCCACGCCCTGGCCGGTTCCGGACGGAGCGGATCCCGGGTAGCGGATCAGTTTGGTGTGCAGGTGGGGGCGGTCGGCGAACGCCTCGTCGAAGAAGTCGGCGGGCGCCCCCACGGCCGTCAGCAGGGCGCGCAGCAGCCGGTGGGCCACCGCCGCCAGCCGCTCCTGCCAGGCCAGCACGGCCGTGCGCAGTTCCGGCAGGGCGGCGGGCCACTGGTTGGGGCCCTCCAGCCACAGGTACGCCGGGTCGCCCGGGCCGACGGCGATCGCGTCCCGCTCGGCGCCGATGTCGAGCTGGTCGCGCCAGTCGGACCGGCCGCCGGTGAGTTCGTGGCCGATGCGGGTGTAGCCCCTGAAGTGCGGCGAGTTGAGGTTGCTGACCGCCAGCCGGTCGGCCTCGGGCAGCGCGAAGAACGCCTTGGTGAGGGCCAGGAGGCGGGCGGTCTCCGCGTCGCTGATGCCGTGCCCGGTGAGATGGAAGAACCCGACGTCGTGGGCCGCGTCGTGCAGCGCGCGATGGAACGCGGACCGCTTCGCGGGGTCGTCGGCCGAGGACAGATCGATGACGGGCAGCGTCGGGCCCGCAGGAAAATTGGGCATGGACGGCATGATGGCCTTCCGTTTCTGCTGTGACGAGGCCCTGTTCCCGAAGATGGCGGGATCGCGGGGGTACGGAGAAACCGTCGGCAGGGGTGCGCCGGGTGCCGCTGCCCGCGACAGGACCGGTGGTCTGTGAGAAGAGGTCAGTCCTGGGAACGACAGCCGGGACGACAGCCCATGGTCGTGACACGCGCGTAGTCCACATGGCGCCGCATCGCGAGAAAAGTCACGCCCCGAGCCTAACGCAGCAGGTGGGCCCGGACCGGAGACGTACGCCACACCGGCGGCCGGAATCCGGGCAGCCGATAGGCCCGGGCCGGGTGGACCGGCCGGGGGCCCGGCGGGCGTCAGTACGTCAGGGTGCCGGTGGGGAGACGGAGCGCACCGGCGCCCGCTGTTGCCGCGTCTCCTACGACCGGCGGCGGGGCTTGCCGCGCTTGGCGCCCTTGGAGGGGCCGGCGGATCCGCCGCGGGAGCCCTTGCCGGCCGTCTTGCCTGCGGGCTTCCCGCCCGTCCTGCCCGCCGCGGGCTTCCGCTTGGCGTCGCGCGCGTCGGGGGTCTTGCGCTTCTTCGGCTCCGCCGCGGCCGGGGGCCGCCCGCGGGTGCTGTTGACGGTCCGGCCCCGGACGATCCCGATGAACTGCTCCACCAGGTCGGTGGTCGCGTTCTCGGGCCACGACAGCGCGACGCGCGACTGGGGGGCGTCCGACAACGGCCGGTAGGTGAGGTCCTTGCGGTGGTGCAGGCGGGCGAGCGACTGCGGGACGACGAGCACGCCGATGCCAGCCGCCACCAGCTCGACGGCGTCCGCCGTCGTCGCCGGGCGCTCGTTCGCGGGCTGCCCCGGCAGCTGCTCCCAGCCGAGGGTGTCGTCCAGGGGATGCAGCACGATGTCGTCGGCGAGGTCCTCCGTGGACACCTCCTCGGCCGACGTCACGGCGTGGTCCTTGGGAACCACCACGACCGTCGTCTCGGTGTAGAGGGGGATCGCGCTGAGGTCCGTCCGGTCGACCGGCAGCCGTACGAATCCCGCGTCGGCCTCGCCGCGCCGCAGTATGTCGAACGACTCGGCGGCGGAGACGCCCATGAGGGTCAGCGGCACCTCGGGCAGCCTCTCGTTCCAGATCCGCACCCACTTCGTGGGCATCACTCCCGGCACATAGGCGAGGCGGAACGAAGGGGAAGCATCCGAGGCGGTCACCACGCCAGGTTACCGCCACGGTCCGACGTGGTCGGAGGCAGCACGCATGCTCGATACCCTTGGCACCATGACGTCGCACAAGAACACCCAGACCATGAAGCCCGCGACCGCGGCGAAGAAGCTGGGTGTGTACCTCGAGGCCACCCCCGCCGAGTTCCAGGAGGGTGTCGTCTCGCGCACCGAACTGAACACCCTGCAGACCGACCCGCCCGAGTGGCTGCAGGAACTGCGACGCAACGGCCCGCACCCCCGGCCCGTGGTCGCGGCGAAGCTCGGCGTCTCCATCGCCGGTCTCGCCCGCGGCGGAGTGACGGAGCCGCTCACGACCGAGCAGATCGACGCGCTGAAGGCGCAGGCTCCCGAGTGGCTGGAGCAGGAGCGCGCGAACCTGGCCGAGGTCCGCAAGGAAGCGGTCCGCATCAAGGAGAAGAACGCACAGCGGTCCGCATAGGCGCGCCCCTGACCGACCCTCCCCTTCCCCGTCGGGTTGCTTGAGGGCTGACGAGCCGGGAGCGGACTGACGGTCCCGGCGGCGGCACGGCCCGTCCCCCGGCGGCCACTTCCGGCCCGGCCGTGACCGGGCCGGGCTTTCGCCCGAGCCCTCCGTCGGACTTTCCGCGCACCGCCTCCGCCCGGCGGAGCGCGCGCCTCCACTGCCCGCGCCAAGAATCCGACATATGGTGCGTACTGCCGATCTGGTGGCCCAGGAGGAAAGCGTGCCGGAACTCATCGTCAGCGAGTACGACGACCGTCCAGCAGCGGAACAGCCGCACTAGGGGGCGATGCGGCGGGCTGAGCCGCACGGGCGTCGGCAACGGGACCCGAGGCGCATGCGCCGCCGCGACGCCGCCGCCGAAGCCGTCCGCCCACCAGGGCGGCTTTCCGGTCTCCCCCGCTGTCGGCGTCGGCCGAGCGGCAGCCGGAGCCCTTCGGCGACGCGAGGTCGAGCGCACCCCACCGCCGAGCCGACGCCCCCTCCCCCCGCCGGTCCAGGACCGTCGCGAGGCCGGACAGCGTCGGCAGAGCGGCCACCGGCTTTCCGTCCGCACACCCCGCACATCTCTTGCACTAGTCGGCCGGGCGCGTCAGCCCAGTGAGCGGACACTCCGACGGAAGGAAGAGCCCCATGCCCCCGTACACGCAGGACCGGTCGGGCAAGCGCCGGCTGGCCACAGTCACCCTGCTGCTGGTCGCCGCCGCGTCAGCGATGACCACCCTCACCTCGTGCGGCACCGACGACGACGGCGACGGCGCGAGGAGTACGTCGTTCACCCCGCGCCCCACGCCGCCCGACACGTCCTCGTTCTCGGGCACGCCGCCGTCCGCGCATGCCTCCGCGGACGCTTCGGTCCGCGCCTCGGCGTCCGCCGCGGCGTCGTCCGCGTCGGCCGCCGCCTCTTCCTTCGAGGCATCCGTCTCGGCCGAGACGGCCCGCGCCAACGCGGCGGCCACCGCCGAGCTGAAGAAGGTGCGGGGCGGCGGCAACGCGCGGTCCGACGTCTCGCTGACCGGGAAACCGAGGGCTCAGACCGGCGGCGTTCTCGCCGTCGTCGTCAACATCACCAACCGCACCGACCAGCAGGCGTCGTACGCCGTCCAGGTCGACTTCGCCGACCCGTCCGGCAAGGTGGTGGAGACCAGGATCGTCGGCGCGCAGGATCTCGACCCGGGCGAGAAGGTCCAGCCGCTCGCCATCAGCCGCAAGCCCGCCGAACCGGTCCTGGCCCCCCGCATCGCCAAGGCCCAGAGGTACTGAGCACCTGGCAGGCGCGCTCCCCCGCCGGCTCACCGAGGCGTACGCGAGCGACGACGCGGACCGCCACCATCAGCGGGTCGCCCTCTGCGCATGCTGCTGCCGCCCGGGCCTCGGCCCCGGACGCCCGTGGCGGTCGCGACGCCGGGGTGTCGGAGGCGTACCCAAGGCGAGCCGCAGCGGCGAAGGACATCCAGGCAGGCACAATGCGGCGGAAAAGGGGCCGCCATCGTCGGTCCGGACCGCGACGACAACGCACTGCCGG
This sequence comes from Streptomyces chryseus, assembly GCF_014650755.1. Taxonomy (GTDB): domain Bacteria; phylum Actinomycetota; class Actinomycetes; order Streptomycetales; family Streptomycetaceae; genus Streptomyces; species Streptomyces chryseus. The sequence continues at coordinate 107,393 of NZ_BMVO01000006.1, forward strand.
AGGCCGATCACGGTGGACAACCTGCTGCTGCCCGTTCTCTTCGCGCTCGGCGCGGCGCTCAGCAACGCCCTCGCGACCGTGCTCCAGCGCAAAGCGGCGCTGAGTGTGCCCCGCTCCGACGGCCTGCGTGCGGGGCTGCTGCTCGATCTGATGCGCAGGCCCGTCTGGCTGGTCGGCATCCTCGCCGTCGTGGCAGCGGCGCTCTGCCAGGCGGTGGCCCTGGCGACAGGGCCGCTGACGATCGTTCAGCCGCTGTTCGTCCTCGAACTGCCGCTGGCCCTGATCATCGCGTCGCTCCTGCTGAAACGGCACCTGCCCGTGCGCGGCTGGGCGGCCGTGTCCGCCGTGGTGGCGGGACTCGGCATCGCCCTGTTCGCCGCGTCACCTTCCGGCAACCGCACCCATGTCCCACTGGACCGGTGGGTGGTCGCGCTCGCCATCTGCCTGGGCGTCGTCGTCGTGCTCGTCCTGACGGCCGTACGCCGCCCGGAGGGCGGGGCCCGGGCCGCCTGCTTCGGCGCGGCCACCGCCATCGCGTACGCACTCACCGCGGCGCTCATGAAGGCCTCGATGCACATCCTCGACGCCGGTGGCATCACGGCCTTCCTGACCGCCTGGCAGACCTACGCCTTCGCGGTGGTGGGCGCCGGGGCGCTGTTCCTGCTGGAGCACGCCATGCAGGCCGGCCCGCTGGTCGCCTCCCAGCCCGCGCTGACGCTGGGCGACGCCGGCGTGAGCCTGGCCCTCGGCATCACGCTGTACGAGGAGCACGTGCGCTCCGGCTGGTGGCTGGTGCCCGAGATCCTCGGCATCGCCCTGGTCGCGGCGGGCGTGTTCATGCTCTCCCGGCTGCCGATCGCCCGCTCTGTCGTGGCTCCCGACAGCAGCGCGGAGACCGGCGCGAGCGTTCCCTGAGCAGCACACGGCCGGCGCGAGTGTTTCCCTGAGCGCAGCGCGGGGCCTACGGCTTCCCCTGCGGCCTCGTACGCCGCCTGCGGGCCGGTTCGCCGCGCCGTCCGGTGACCGGCGGGCCGCCCGGCGGATCGGAGACGGCGCTGCGGCGCAGTGCCTGGCGGACCGACCACAGGACGGCCACCAGCGGTACGGCGGTCACCGCCCCGATCACACCGGCCGCGACGGCGCCGCCGACCACCGCGAGCGCCACGACGACGGGGTGCAGCCGTACCGCCCAGCTCATCACGACCGGATGCAGCACGTGCCCCTCGATCTGCCCGATGATCACGATGAGCGCGACGACCAGAGCGGCGATCAGGGGGCCCTTCGTCGCCAGGGCCACGACGGCGGCGACCCCGAGGGCGATGGGTGAGCCGATGAGGGGAATGAAGGCGGCGAGGAACTCCAGGAGGGCCAGCGGCAGCGCGAGGGGCACCCCGAGGGCGAACAGGGCCACGCACACCAGGACCGCGTTGGTCACGGCCACCAGCAGAATGCCGTGGGTGTACCCCGTGAAGGTCCGCCAGGCCGCCCGTCCGCCGACCGACACCCGTTCCCGCGCGACCGGCGGAAGCTGGTCGCGGAACCAGGCCCACTGCCGGTCACCGGAGTGGATGAAGAAGACCGAGCAGAACAGTGCGAGGGCCAGCACCGTCAGGACTTCGACCAGCCGGTCTGCGCCGCTGAGCGCCGTGCTGATGACGGTGGAGCGGTGGCTCGACAGGAACTGCCCGATGCGGGACTGGACATCGGTGAGCGCTTCCGGGTTCAGCCGGAAGGGCGGCTCCTCCAGCCAGCGCTCGATCCTGTCGATCCCCGCCTCGAACTCACGCGCCAGCCCGGCGCGCTGCCCCGCCACCGTCTCGCCGACGAGGGCCAGTACACCGAGGACGAGAACGATGCTGCCGGTCAGGCAGACGGCGACGGCCAGCGGGCGGGGGAGGAAGCGAGCCAGCAGGTCGGCCGCAGGCCGCAGTACGGCCGTGATCACCATCCCGAGGAAGACCGCCACCGCGATCTTGTGGAACTGCCCCAGCAGGGAGAAGACGGCGTAGACGACGATGCCGACGACCACGACGCGCCACGCGTACGCGGCGGCGGTCCGCAGTCCGGCGGGAACGCGCGGCTCGTCTCCCGGACGGCGGCCGCCCGAGGCGCGCGCCGCGGCCCGTCGGAGTCCGGCCGGAGGCCGGGACGGACCGCCGGGCGCTGGGGACGAGCCCGTACGCACCCGGTTCCGGCGGACGGCGGACGGCGGGCGCGGGCCTGTGTGCTCGGAATCCGAAGGCGTGGACATCCACCTGCACGTACCACTGGGCGCACCCTCCGCCACGCGGCCGGCACGGAATTCCCCCGAAGGCACGCGCGGGCGGCCGGCGGAACGCGTTTGGCCGCACCGCGCATGACGGCCGGTCACTAGAGTCGGGGTCGGGCCGGCGTCGTTCCCGCCGGCTCCCGCCCGTCGGTCAGGGGCGCAGTCGCCCGTGTTCCCAGGAGGTACCCATGAGGATGCTCATCAACGTGGCCGAGACGGTCGTCGCCGACGCGTTGCGCGGGATGGCCGCCGCGCATCCCCGGCTGACGGTCGACGTGGAGAACCGTGTCGTCGTACGGTCCGACGCGCCCGTGCCGGGCCGGGTGGGCCTCGTGTCGGGTGGCGGCAGTGGGCACGAGCCGCTGCACGGCGGGTTCGTCGGGCCCGGGATGCTGTCCGCCGCGTGCCCGGGAGAGGTCTTCACGTCGCCCGTGCCCGACCAGATGGTGCGGGCCGCGGCGGCGGTGGACAGCGGGCAGGGGGTCCTCTTCGTCGTCAAGAACTACACCGGCGACGTGCTCAACTTCGACATGGCCGCCGAGCTGGCCGAGGACGAGGGGATCCAGGTTGCCAAGGTCCTGGTCGACGACGACGTCGCCGTGGCCGACAGCACTTTCACGGCCGGCCGGCGCGGTACGGGTGCGACGCTCTTCGTCGAGAAGATCGCGGGCGCCGCCGCCGAGGAGGGCGCGCCGCTGGAGCGGGTCGAGGCGATCGCGCGGCAGGTGAACGCGTCGTCCCGGAGCTTCGGGGTGGCGCTCAGTGCCGTCACCACACCGGCGAAGGGCACGCCGACCTTCGATCTGCCGGCGGGCGAACTGGAGTTGGGCATCGGCATCCACGGCGAGCCCGGCCGCGAGCGACGGCCGATGATGACCTCCGGCGAGATCGCGGACTTCGCGGTCGACGCGGTACTGGAGGACCTGCGGCCGACGCGGCCCGTCCTCGCACTCGTCAACGGCATGGGCGCCACCCCGCTGCTGGAGCTGTACGGCTTCAACGCCGAGGTGCAGCGCGTCCTGTCCGCCCGGGGCGTCGCCGTGGCCCGTACGCTCGTCGGGAACTACGTCACCTCGCTGGACATGGCGGGCTGCTCGGTGACGCTCTGCCAGGTGGACGAGGAGCTGCTGCGCCTGTGGGACGCGCCGGTCGAGACCCCCGCGCTCCGCTGGGGACGCTGAGACGACTCCGCCGTCCGTCCGCCGTGCGTCATCAGTCCCCAGCCCCCAGTCTTCAGCCCTCAGCCCCTCAGCCCCTCAGCCCCTCAGCCCCTCAGCCACGACCGTGTGTCAGGAGACCTCGTGCTTGTACTCGACGCCGCGTTCTTCCGCCGCTGGATGGCGGCCATGGCGGCCGCCGTCGACCGTGAGGCCGGCAGCCTCACCGATCTGGACTCGGCCATCGGCGACGCCGATCACGGCAGCAACCTGCAACGCGGCTTCGCGGCCGTCGCCGCCGCGCTGGACAAGGAGCCGCCCGCCACGCCAGGCGCGGTGCTCGCGCTCGCGGGACGGCAGCTGATCTCGACCGTCGGCGGGGCGTCGGGTCCGCTGTACGGGACGCTGTTGCGGCGTACGGGCAAGGCGCTCGGCGACGACGCCGAGGTCACACCCGGGCGGCTGGCCGCCGCGCTGGGCGCGGGGGTCGACGCGGTGGCGCAGCTCGGCGGGGCGAAGGCCGGGGACAAGACGATGCTGGACGCGCTGATCCCGGCGGTGCGCGCGCTCGGCGAGTCGTCGTTCGGCGCGGCGCGGAGCGCGGCCGACGAGGGGGCGGTCGCGACCGTACCGATGCAGGCGCGCAAGGGCAGGGCGAGCTACCTGGGCGAGCGGAGCATCGGGCACCAGGACCCGGGGGCGACGTCGTCGGCGCTCCTGATCGGCACGCTCGCCGACACGGCGGAGGCGGACGCGTGAGCGCCGGCCGGCTCGTCGGGGTCGTGCTCGTCTCGCACAGCGCGTCGGTCGCCTCCTCCGTCGCCGAACTGGCGAAGGGCCTCGCCGGCGGCAAGGAGAGCGCGCTGGTGGCCGCGGCGGGCGGTACGCCCGACGGTGGGCTCGGCACCAGCGCGGACCTGATCGCCGAGGCGGCGCGGAGCGTCGACGCGGGGGCAGGAGTGGCCGTACTGGTCGACCTCGGCAGTGCCGTGCTCACGGTGAAGGCGATGCTGGCCGAGGGGGACGAACTGCCGCACGGGGCGCGGCTGGTGGACGCGCCGTTCGTGGAGGGGGCGGTCGCGGCGGTGGTCACCGCGTCGGCGGGCGCGGACCTGGACGCGGTGGAGGCGGCGGCCAAGGAGGCGTACGACTACCGCAAGGTGTGACCGGGCCGGGCAGGCGCGCCGGGGCCCCCGGGCGTGGTTCGGGGCCCCGGCTTGCCGTCCCGGCTCACCGCCGGGGTGCGGCTGCCGCTCCGCGCGGTGCGAGGCCGGCCGGTTCTGCCGCGACGCGTACCTCGGCGCGCCGGGTGGCGCCGTTGACCGTCACCGCGAGCGTGAGCGTGCCGGGTCGCAGCGCCGTCAGGGTGCCCGTCGCCGGGTCGAAGGCCGCCGTGTGCCGTGGCCGCGCGTCCTTCGCGGGGCCGATGTGGAGGTTCGGCGAGCCCGTCCAGTCCGCGCTCAGCGGGAAGGCGACCGGCACCCGGCGCGCGCCCTGGGTGACGGTGGCCTTCACCGCCGCGTCCCGCCCCGGCGGCAGAGCGGACGGGGCGTCGAGTGCCAGGGCGTCCACGTGGGCGCGGGTCTGGACCGACACCCAGTCCGGCCCGCCCTGCCAGGGGCGTTGCCGGGCCGCCGCCTGTTCGGTCCGGGAGACCGTGTCGACGCCCACCAGCGACCAGCCGGTGAAGCCGCCCTCGTGCGCGGGGCCGGCCGGTGTCTTCCCGGTGTTGCCGTTGACGAGGTACGGCACACCGTCCACGCGGGCGGCGTGGAACACCCCGACGTGGCTGCCGATCAGGCCCGCTCCCTTGCCGCTCGTACGGCGGAACCCGGCCAGCCAGTCCTCGATCAGCGCGGCCTCCTTGCGGTCGCCCAGCTGGCTGCCCTTCTGTGCGGTCGGGTCGCGCGGCGGGACGTGTTCGATGAGCATGACGGAGCCGACGCGGTCGTCGCGGGACGCGGCGTCGAGCTGTGCGCGCAGGTTCTTGATCTGCGCGAAGCCGCCGCCGCGCAGACTGAGGCTCGAGGTGTCGAGGGTGATGAAGCGGGTGCCCTCGTGGTCGAACGTACGGTGGGCGGGGCCGAACTCGGCGACGAAGTTGTCGATCTTCCCGCCCATCACCTCATGGTTTCCCGGTACGTAGTACCAGGGCAGGGCGTCGCCCAGTTCCTCCGTCAGGACGCGGCGGGCGAAGGCGAGGTCGGCCGGTGCGCCCTCGTCGACGAGGTCGCCGTTGACGACCAGGAAGTCCGGCTTCGCCGCTCTGATCTCGCGCAGGGTGCGGCGGGTCTGCGCCACGATGGCGCTGTCCGGGTCGCGGGCCACGAACTGCGCGTCGGACATCACCGCGAACTGCCAGTCCCTGCGCTCCGTCACGGCCGCCGGATCGACGAGCGGATCGACGGGCGCGGGCCGTTCGGGCAGATCGACGGTGGGCGGCACCTGGGCGGTCAGCGTGTCGATGACGATCTCGCCCGTGTACTGCTTGGTGGCCGCCGTCTCCGCCAGGTAGAAGCGGTGGACCGCCAGCGGCACGGCCGCGCCCGGCGGTACGGCGAAGGTGACCTTCCGCCAGCCGGTCCAGGTGAGGTACGGGCCGCGCAGGAGCTGGTCGGAGCCGGCCGCGTCCTTCAGGTGCAGGGTGGGCCAGGCTCCCTTGCCGTCGCCCTTGATCCACAGGGTGAAGGACTGGGGCTGGCCGGCGACCGGGACCGGCGGCCTGGGCGGGTTGGCGTAGGCGGCGCGGGTCGCGGTCGACTGCGTGAAGTCGTAACTGAGCTTCAGGCCGGTGCCGGTGTGACCGTCCTCGGTCGCCGCGACCGAGCCGCTCGCCCGGGCCTGGCCGAAGGTCCAGGACGCCGCGTCGTCGAGCGAGGAGACCGCCTGTTCGGTGAGCCCGACGCTGACGGCGAGCGCGGTGACGGCGCCGTCCACGGTGGCCGTGATCCGCCCGGCCCCGCCGTCCGTGCGGGCGGCGACGGTGAAGGTGCCCCGGCCGTCGTCGCGGACGTCGAAGAGCGCGCGGTCGTAGTCCAGCCGCACGTCGCGCGGTTCGACCGGGGCGCTCGTGCCGTGGGCGTCGTACCCGACGATGCCGAACCTGCCGTGCGCCGCCGCGTCCGCGAGACCGACACGCCGGGTGGTCGGTTCGATGCGGGCGAGGTCGTCCAGGACGGTCATCCGCAGGTGGCCGTCGGCGGGGCCGCGGTGCGCGCGCACCTGTGCGGTGCCGCCGCGGCGGGCGGTGAACAGCCCGTCGCCGTCGACCCGGCCCACGGACGGGCGGGAGCTGTGCCAGCGCGGGTCGCCCTGCGCCGGGCCGTACGTCTCGTCGTGTCCGGCGGCGGTGAGCTGCCGGGTGAGCCCGGGGAAGACCCGTTCGGGGTGGCCGCCCCTGACCGGGTCGGCGGTCGGTGCGGCGAGGGCGGGCGTACGGGTACCGACCCAGTAGCCGCGCAGGATTCCGCTGCCGTCGGGGGCGGTGAGGGCGAGGCCGTTGGGCACGGTGCGTTCGCTGCCGTCGGACGGGCTGTTCTCCACCCGGAGGGTGTCGCTGCCCGGCGCGCGGGCGAGCAGGGTCGAGGAGCCGCCGCCGTCGAGGTTCAGCGCGCTGTGCGATCCGGCGCGCTTCATCATCACGGCGAGTTCGGTGAGCGTGACGCCGCCGCTGTCGGCCTGGCGGCCGTCGACGGTGATCACCTGCATGCGGCTGCCGTCCTGGGAGAAGCCGACGGCGGTGCGCGGTGCGGCCGCGTTGTTGCCCTGGCCGTCGTGGTCGCGGGGCACGCCGTCCACGACCAGCAGTTCGCGCCCGCCGACCGCGGTGCGCGGCACGGGTCCGCCGTCGGTGCGCGCGTCGTACTCCAGCGCCACCGGATCGCCCGGCTTCAGCGCGTTCAGGGCCGCTGCCCCGGCCTCCCTGCCGACGAGGACCGTGGTGCCCTCGGGGATCGGCCCGGTGCCGGGCCGGTCGTCGACCGCGACGACTTTGCCGTCCCGTACGGTCGCCTCGGCCACGGGGCGCGCGGCGTCCACCGTCAGGGCGCGGTCGGCCGCGCCCCAGCCGGAGTTGTACGCCCCCACTCCCCCGGCTGGCACGTTGGCCGCGTTGTACGCCTGCAGGGGGTGCGTCCCGGTGGGGAGGGTGAGCGTGCCGTCGAAGTACAGCTGGAGTACGCGGCCGGCGCCGCCGGGGCCGATGCCGACGGCGCGGTGGACGCCGGGGGCCGGGGAGTGGACGGGCGCGCCGTCCTTGACGCCGGGGCCCTGGGGGGCGCCGGTCTCGTTGATGTCGAAGAAGTCGGCGTTGAAGGCGGCGACGGTACGGCGGCCCGCCCCCGGGTCGTGTGCGGCGGCGAGCGCGGACACCGGGCGGCGGTCGGAGACCTTTCCCGAGTGGAGGTAGTCGGCCTGTACGCCGCTGCCGCCGAGGTCGACCGACAGGGCGTCCACGCGAAGCCACTTGTCGGATTCGAGGCGGTCGTACGAGGTGAGGCGGACGCCGGGGGCGACCGGGCGGGTGTGGCGGGCCGTCTCGATGCCGTCGCCGTCGACGACGGAGCGAGCGCCGGCGGCCGGGGCGCTCGCGGGGGGCGGCGCGACCGGCCGCAGGATCTCGGCGGCGGTGCGGGGACGGGGATCGGGAGTCGTGCCGGCGGTGGCCGGGGCGATCGCCCCGGCCGTCAGGGCGGCCACCGTCGCGAGGAGCACGACGGGGCGGCCGAGGGAGCCGACTGTGCCAGGGCCCACAAGTCCTCCTGGGAAAGGGCGGGTTGGGCGGGGCAGCGGGCGGTAAGCGCTGTCACCCCAGCATTGCCGCGTGCGCACCGGGGCACCAGGGGTCGACGGGGCCCTCGGGGGAAACAGGCGGCGCCGCTGAGGTGACGAGGCATCAGGTGGACGCCGGGGGCGGGGGGCGCGGCCTTGACCACGTTACGGCGCGCCCCGGCGCGGGGGCGGCAGTCTCCCGCGCGTGCCCTGCCCTCGAAGCGGCCCGCCCGCTGGGCGCGGCGGTTCACCACCGGGCGGCACGCGCCCGCCACTGCTGCATCCGGGGCTCCGGGTCGCCGGTGTGGTCTACCCGCCGCTCGACACGGTGCCGCCGCGACGGGCCCGGGCGCCCGGTTGCCGCACGCTGGACGACGGCGGGACGGCCGTCGTCCCGGCCGCACGCGCTCCGGCCGTCCGGGGTCGTGAGCCCGCCGCGGCCGGGACGCCCGCCCACCCGGCCGCCCTCGTCGCCGCCCCCGCAGGAGCCCCGCATGCGCAAGTCCATCGCCACCGTCTCCGTCAGCGGTTCCCTGACCGAGAAGCTGGAGGCCGTCGCCCGGGCCGGGTTCGACGGCGTGGAGATCTTCGAGAACGACCTGCTCGGCTGCCCGCTGCCACCGGAGCGGATCCGCGAGCGGGCCGAACACCTGGGCCTGCGCGTCGAGGCGTACCAGCCCTTCCGCGACTTCGAGGCGGTCGCCCCGGACCGGCTCGCTGACCATCTGCGGCGGGCCGAACACAAGTTCCGGGTGATGGAGCGGCTCGGTACGGATCTGATGCTCGTCTGCTCGAACACCTCCCCCGGCTGCGCCGACGACGACGCGCTCGCCGCCGAGCAGTTGCGGCGGCTGGCCGAGCGGGCGGCGGACCACGGCATCAGGGTCGCGTACGAGGCGCTGGCGTGGGGCCGGCATGTCGACACGTACCTGCACGGCTGGCGGATCGTACGGATGGCCGACCACCCCAACCTCGGCACCTGCCTGGACAGTTTCCACATCCTGTCGCGCGGTTCGGACCCCGGAGGCATCGAGGCCATTCCCGGCGACAGGATCTTCCTGCTCCAGCTCGCCGACGCCCCGCTGCTCGCCATGGACGTACTCCAGTGGAGCCGTCACTACCGCTGTTTCCCCGGGCAGGGCGGCTTCGATCTGACCGGGCTGCTCGCCCATGTGCTGCGCACGGGCTACGCGGGCCCGCTGTCGCTGGAGATCTTCAACGACGGCTTCCGGCAGGCGGACGCCGGGCGGACGGCCGTCGACGCGATGCGGTCCCTGATCGCGCTGGAGGAGTCCGTCGCACGGGTGCTGGGGACCGGCTCTCCGCTGCCCCGGCCCGCGCAGCCCGAAGGGTTCGCCTTCGCCGAGCTGGCGACCCGTGACCACAAGCGCCTGGGCGGCCTGCTGGGCGCGCTGGGGTTCGCCCGTACGGGACAGCACGAGACCCGGCCGATCGAGCTGTGGGAGCAGGGACGGGCGAGGATCCTCCTCAGCCGGGTGCACCCCGAGAGCCCCACCGACACCTCGCTGGTGGCCATCGGGCTGGAGTCGGCGGACCCGGCGCTGTCCGCCGAGCGGGCCCAGGCCCTGCTGGCGCCGGTCCTGGCCCGCCACCGCGCCCCGGGCGAGGCGCGGCTCGACGCCGTCGCGGCGCCGGACGGCACCGAGCTGTTCTTCTGCGACACCGGCCGGGCGGTCTGGCGCGAGCCCTTCGACGCGGTGTCACCGCCCTCGGGCCATGTCGGACGCATCGACCATGTGGCGCTGGGTCACCCCTGGGACCAGTTCGACGAGGCGGCGCTGTTCTACCGCGCGGTGCTCGGGCTCCAGCCGCACGAGAGCGTCGAAGTGGCCGATCCGTACGGTCTGCTGCGCAGCCGCGCCATGTCCGACGCGGCCGGCGCGGTCCGTCTCACGCTCGACATCGCGCCGGTCGGGGCGCGGGCTCTGCCGGGGCAGCACATCGCGCTCGCCGACGACGACATCGTGGCGACCGCGCGCCGGCTGCGCGCCCTGCCCGACGACGTGCTGCTGCCCGTCCCCGGCAACTACTACGACGACCTGCGGGCCCGCTTCGACCTGGGCGAGGAGCGGCACCGGGAACTGCGCGAGCTGAGGCTGATGTACGACAGGGACGAGTACGGCGAGTTCCTGCACCTGTTCACGGTCACCGTCGGCCGGGTCTTCTTCGAGATCGTGCAGCGCGTCGGCGGCTACCGGGGCTTCGGCACGGACAACGCGCCGGTACGGCTCGCCGCCCAGCACACCCCCGCACCGTCGCCCGCCCCCGCCGGGGACGGTGACTAGCCGGCCGCGCGGCCGAGGTGGGGCGGGCCCAGGTAGGGGAACTCGGGGAGCAGGTCGGTGTGCGGGCCGATGTGGTCGCCGGCGACCTTTCCGCCCGAGATCATGGCGAGACGCGCGGACGTGACGTCGTCGGTCAGGGTCCGGCCGTTGGGGTACGCGGCCGTACGTCCCCGGTCGTAGACCAGGATGTCCGGCAGAACCGTGCGCAGGACCTCCTCGGCGGTCCGCGCGTCGTAGCCGCCGGTGTGCCGCAGGACCTCCGTCCACGGTGCGTGGTAGGTGTCCCAGTCCGCCACCGGCTCCCCCTCGTTGTACGCGCTCTTCACCTCGTCGGCGTTGAAGTACGCCGTCAGGGAGGGGTGGGCCCCGCGGTCGACGGACTTGAGCTGCCCGTCCTGACGCACGCTCACCCGGGCCCAGACTCCGATGGGGTCGGCGTCGAGCTCCTCGCTGGGGATCTCCAGGGCGATGCCGAGGACGTTCTTGTCGGCTCCCCAGTCGACGCCGGTCCACTGGAAGTCCTTGACGATCCCGTCGAGGTCCGCGAAGAACGGGTCGCTGCGCAGTCCGGCGGAGAAGAGGTAGGGCCCCGCTTCGATCACGTTCGGCTGCGGTCCGAAGGAGACCGGCGCCTCGGCGATGATCTGCTGTCCGCCCGGTTCACGGCTGCGGGCCTGCGCCCCGGTCGCCCAGTACACGCTCGCCGTCTGCTGCCCGCCGGCGGGCGGCGAGAAGACGAAGCTGAACGCCGCGTCGGCCCGCTCGTCACCGTCGATGTCGACATCGATGCGGTACACCGCGTCCGGATGGAACGCCGCACCCGTGGCAGGGGCGATCGGGTGGACGTTCATGATCAGGGCGGTGCGGTCGCCGGGGACGGTGAACACGAACAGATCCGTCAGGTCCAGCCGGGCGTCGTCCATGGGCGACCGCAGGTTCGGTCCGCTGAGGTGATGAGACATGGACCCAGCGTCGGCCCCGGGCCCCCCGCGCGCACGGCGGTGCCCGCCAAACGCGCCCCCGGTTCACTCCCCCGGCCACACGCCCGCGCCGCGAATCCCCTCCGACCCGTGTACGGGGCGGCGCGGCCCCCGTACGGTATGGGGCGCACCGTCCGGAACAGGTAGCGGTATCTGGAGGACCGGGCCATGACCGTACCCGCGCACCGGCGCCCCCGACGGCGTCTCCTGTCGGCCGCACTGGCACTCGCTGTGGCCTCGGTGTCCGTCGTGTTCGCGCTGCTGCCCGCGTCGGGTGCGACCGCGCCCTCGCAGGACGCCTGCCGCACGGTCGGTGACAGCATGCCGCGCGGCGACTGCGGACCCTTCTGGCAGATCTTCGCCGAGAACTTCAACGGCGACTCCGTGCCGCTCGGCTCGTTCAGCGACTGCGACCACCACGCCGACACGAAGGACGCGTACTGCGCCGGTCTGGAGGGCGCCTACCGCGAGGACTGGTGGGCGTACCCGAGCAGCTGGCAGGACACCGCGACGTCCGGCGCCGACGGCAACGCGGTCCGTTCCGTGGGCGGCGCCTACCGCCCCGAGGACACGGTCAGCGTCGGGCCCGCCGGGAACGGCGACGGGCGGATGAGCATCCGCATGTGGCGGCCCGAGGACGGCTGAGGACCCGTGCACCCGCCGGGGCCCGGCCGGCCCCGGCCGCCCGAGCGCCGTCACCCCTCGCTGAGTTCGCGCACCGTGGCCATGTCGCTGAACGGGATCAGCCGCTCGCCGACGATCTGGAACGGCTCGCTGCCCTTCCCCGCGACCAGCACGGTGTCGCCCGGTCCGGCGGCGGACAGGGCGTGGGCGATGGCCTCGCGCCGGTCGGCGATGCGCTCGAAGGGGGTGCCGGTCGCGACGAGGCCCGGGGTGATCTGGTCGAGGATCTCCCCCGGGGCCTCGTTCCTGGGGTTGTCCGAGGTCACCACGCACAGGTCGGAGTGGGTGCCGGCGATCTCGCCCATCTCCGCGCGCTTGGTGCTGTCGCGATCGCCGCCGCAGCCGAAGACGGTGATGATCCGGCCCTCGGCGTATCCCCGGATGGTGGTGAGCACCTTCTCCAGCGAGTCCGGGGAGTGGGCGTAGTCCACGATCACGGACGTGCCGCCCGGGGTCTCGAAACGTTCGAAACGGCCCGGGGCGGTCGGCATGCGGTCGAGTGCGGCGATCAGGCCGGCCAGGTCGTGGCCCAGTACGTGACAGGCCGCCACGGTGGCGAGGGCGTTGGCGACGGAGAAGCGGCCGGGCACGGGAATCGCCGCCGGGTACGCGCGGCCGGCGTGGTGGAGCGTGAACCGGGTGCCTCGGCTGTCCATGACGAGGTCCGTGGCCCGGTAGTCCGCTTCCGCGTCGAGGGCGTACGTCGTCACCCGGCCCGGCATCATCGCCACGATCGAGGCGCCCACCGTGTCGTCCACGTTGACGACCGCGCGGCGGCAGAGCCCGTCGAACAGACGCAGTTTGGCGTCGCGGTAGTTCTCCATGGTGCCGTGGTCGTCCAGGTGGTCCTGGGTCAGGTTGGTGAAGATGCCGACGTCGAGGAACGAGTCGTCCACCCGGTTGGTCAGCAGCCCCATCGACGTGGCCTCCAGGACCACGGTGGAGACCTCGCGGTCCCGCATGCGCCCCAGCAGGTACTGGAAGTCCGGCGACTCCGGCGTGGTCAGCACCGACCTCGGCATGGGGATCACCTCGTCGCCGATGCGGCTGCCGCCGGTCCCGATGACGCCGACCACGGCTCCTTCGGCGATCCGCAGCAGCGACTCGACCATGTACGAGACCGAGGTCTTCCCGTTGGTGCCGGTGACCGCCACCATGTCCATGGCCCGTCCGGGCTCCCCGTAGTACCGGGAGGCGACGGCCGCCGCGGCCTTCCTGGTGTCCGGGACGCGGACGACGCAGACGCCCGGGGCGGGCGCCGGCGCGGGGGCGGGCGGATGCGTACCGTCGACGAGCACGGCCACCGCGCCGCGCGCGAGCGCGGGTCCGACCGCCTCGGGTCCGCCGCCGACGTGCCCGGGTACGGCGATGAACAGGGTCCCCGGGGTGGCCCGGTGAGCGTCGAAGCAGGTGCCGGCGGTGATCGGTGTGTCCGGATCTCCCGCGAGGACCTCGTGGTCGTGGCCGGCCAGCAACTCGCTCAACTTCACAGGGGTCCTCTCGGGCGTGGTACGCCGACGCCGGTCGTCCGGAGTCGGCAGGGCCGCTCCCGGCGAGGGCCGGGAGCGGGGATACGGGGTCGGAGCACGCCACGACGGCGGGCAGCGGGGCGTGACGCCCGGGGAAAGGGCGGAAGGTCGCGGACTGCCGGAGAAGGGCCGGTCCGGGGACCGGGGCCGGCGCGGAGGGGAGACGGGCGCTAGCCGTGGCCGTGCAGGGCGCGGCACAGGGCGGGGGAGGCCCGGTTCGGGCATCCCCCTGCTTCACCTGCGCCGCGACGACCCATGTTCGGAGTGTACGGCCCCGCAGGAGCCGTCAGTACCCCTCCTGGACCGGCCCGGGGTGCCCAGTGGCACACTGGCCGCCGATTCGCCGAAGGAGCTCTCCATGCCGTTGATCCGCACGCTCAGCCGGGCGGTCCGCCGCGCGTACCGCCCCCCTGTGGATCTGAGCCACCCCACCCGTTCCCCGCTCGGCAGCGCGGTCGTGAACTGCGTGGTGTACGAGAACGGCACGCGCCGGCCCGGTGACTGTCCGGCCCAGGAGGCGCTGCTGCGGGTGCGCAAGGCCGGCCGGGGGTTCGTCTGGATCGGGCTGCACGAGCCGTCGCAGGAGGAGTTCGCCGGTCTCGCGGAGGTCTTCGGGCTGCATCCGCTGGCCGTGGAGGACGCCGTACAGGCCCATCAGCGGCCGAAGGTGGAGCGGTACGACGACGTGCTGTTCGCCGTCTTCAAGACCGTCCACTACGTCGAGCACGCCGAGCTCAGCGCCACCAGTGAGATCGTGGACACCGGTGACCTCATGGTCTTCACCGGCCCCGACTTCGTGATCACCGTCCGGCACGGCGGCCGGGGCTCGCTCGGGCCGCTCCGTGAGGTGCTGGAGGCGTCGCCCGAACGGCTCGCCATGGGCCCCGCCGCCGTGCTGCACGCCGTCGCCGACTACGTCGTCGACGACTACCTCGTGGTGGCGGAGGCCGTGCAGCACGACATCGACGCGGTGGAGAGCGCCGTGTTCAGCGAGCCGACGGGGCGCGGGGACGCCGGCCGGATCTACCAGCTCAAGCGGGAACTGCTCGAACTGAAGCGGGCCGTGGCGCCGCTGGCCGGGCCGCTGCGTCTGCTGTCCACCGAGCCGATGCCGACCGTCGGCGACGAGATCCGGACGTACTTCCGCGACGTCGCCGGGCACCTGGCCAGGACGGCCGAGCAGATCGCCGCCTTCGAGGGTCTGCTCGACTCCATCCTGCAGGCCCATCTGGCGCAGGTGACGATCACGCAGAACGAGGACATGCGCAAGATCACCTCGTGGGCCGCGATCATCGCCGTACCGACCATGATCTGCGGTGTCTACGGCATGAACTTCGACCACATGCCGGAACTGCGGTGGACGTACGGCTATCCCCTCGCCCTCGGCGTCATGGCCGTCGCCTGCTTCGCCATCCACCGCGCGTTCCGCCGCAACGGCTGGCTATGACCCCTTGACCACGATCTCGCCGCCCACGACGACCGTCTCGGCGACGGTGCCGGGGATGTCCTCGGGCGCGACGCTCAGAATGTCGCGGGACAGCACGACGAAGTCGGCGAGCTTGCCGACCGTCAGCGAACCCCGTTCGTGTTCGAGGAAGTTGGCGTACGCCGACCCCATCGTGTAGCCGCGCACGGCGGTCGCCACGTCGACGGTCTCCCCCGGCATCCACGGCTCCCCGCCGCCGAGCGGGCGCCGGGTCACGGCGGTGTAGATGCCCACCATCGGGTCCATCTCGGCGACGTTCCAGTCGCTGGAGAAGGCGAGCACCGCACCTGCCTCGTGCAGGCTGCGCATCGGCCACGCCTTGTGCCAGCGGCCCTCGCCGACGTTCTCGGCCCAGTCCTTGCCCGGCCCGGCGATCTCGGGGGCGCTGTGGCGCGGCTGCATGCAGGCGACCACGCCGAGCTCCTTGAAGCGCGGGGTGTCGTCCGGGTCGAGGCATTCGACGTGGACGACCTGGTGGCGGGCGTCGCGCGGGCCGTTGACGGCGCGGGCCCGCCCGACGGCGTCGAGGACGGTACGGATGCCCCGGTCGCCGGTGGCGTGGACGAAGCACTGGAAGCCGCGCGCGTCCAGCCGGGTCAGCAGCGCGTCGAACTCCTCGGGCGGGTAGAAGGTCTCACCCCGGTGGTGGCCGCAGCCGGTGTAGGGCTCCAGCAGGGCGGCGGTGCGGGGCTCGACGACGTCGTCGATGTAGAGCTTGAGCGGGCCGACGTTCAGCCGGTCGTCGTCGAAGCGGCGCGCGGCCTCGGCGAAGTCGTCGAGATCGGCGTCGGTGGTGCCGCGCGGGTGGAAGAGGGCCGCGACGATCCGGGAGCGGAGCCGCCCCTCGGCGCGGGCCCGCTCGTACAGGGCGAGGTCGTCGAGGGAGTTCTGCGGCTCGACGACGGTGGTGATGCCGTACCCGATCGCGTCGTCGAGGCTCCGCGCGAGGCGCCCGTACTGCCGGTCGGGCGACGCCCACGGCACGCCGAGCGCGCGCAGGGCGCGGTGGCCGTCGCGGGAGAGGCCCTTGACGGCGAAGTCCTTGACGAAGCCGGTGGGTTCGCCGGTCGCCGGGTCGGTCTCGGCCTCGCCGAAGGGCAGGCCCGTACGGTCCTTGGAGACGCCGAGGCGGCGCAGGGCCGCCGTGTTGAGCCAGGCGGTGTGCACGTCGTAGCTGAGGACGAAGGCGGGAGTGTCGCCGGTGACGGGGTCGAGGTCCTCGGCGCGCGGCATGCGGCCGCCGGGGATCGCCGAGTAGTCGAACGCCTCGGCCTCGATCCACTCGGCGTCGGGGTGGGCCGCGTGCCAGGCGCGGATGCGTGCGTGGATGCCGTCGAGCGTACGGACGCCGGCGAGCTGGACGCAGGCGTCGTCGGAGCCGAGCCTGACGTGGTTGTGCGCGTCGATGAATCCGGGCAGCACGAGCCGGCCGCCCGCGTCGAGGACCTCGGTGTGCGGTCCGGTCCACCGCGCGGCGCCGGCGTCCTCGCCGAGCCAGGCGATCCGCCCGTTCCGTACGGCCAGTGCCCGCGCCGCGGGCAGCGTGTCGTCCACGGTGTGGATGCGGGCGTTGACGAGGACCAGGTCGGCCGGGGCGGTGGGGGTGGTGCGGGTCATGAGGGGTGCGCTCCTGTACGTGCGGTGCGGGGTGCGGTGCTCTTCAGCGGGCGGCGGGACGGACGGGCGTGCGCGAGGCCAGGGCCGCGTACGTGAGGGCGGCGACGACCGAGCCGAGGAGGGTGAGGTCGGCGCCACCGAGCGGGGCGACCAGGGGGCCGGTCCACAGCTCGGAGTCGCAGGTGAGCGCGGAGAAGGCGATTCCGGTGAGGAGGGCGGCCATGCCGGCGGGGTGGCAGCCCGCCCGGTACCAGTAGGCGCCACCGCGTCCGGCGTGCAGGGCGACGGCGTCGTAACGGCAGCGTCGCAGCCCCATGTCGGTGAGGAAGACGCCGCTCCACGGGGCGAAGACGATGATCAGCAGGGAGAGGAACGACAGCAGCGACTCGGTGAAGTCGGCGAAGAACAGGGCCCACAGGGAGCCGGCGGCCGTGACGGCGGCGCTGATGAGGATGGCCCGCGACCGGCTCCAGGGGATGCCGAGCACCTGGAGGTTCAGGCTGGAGGAGTAGAGCGTGATGATCGAGTTGGTGACGGAGCCCAGCAGGACCAGGGCCAGGAAGACCGGCTGGAACCAGCCGGGCAGGAGCCCCTCGGTGCCCGCCACCGCGTCGGTCATGTCCGTCTGGGTGGCGGCGGCGACGCCGGCCACACCGAGCGCGACCGAGGAGAGGAAGCCGCCGAGGGCGCCGCTCCAGGTGATCGAACGCAGCGAGGTGGTCCCGGGCAGGTAGCGGGTGTAGTCGGCGGGCATCGGCACGTACGAGAACGGGCTCGCCAGCACGACGACGAAGGCGAGGGACCAGCCGGCCGCGCCGGGGCCGGTTGCGGGGGCGGCGGTGTCGGCGCCGGGCAGGACGAAGACGAGCAGCGCGGCGAAGCCGGCGGCGAGGGCGTACGCCATCCAGCGTTCGGCGAACTGCACGGTGGCGTGGCCCCACATGGCGACGGCGAAGGTCAGGGTGAGGGTGACCAGCAGGGCGAGGGCGCGGGCGGTGTCGCCGCCCTGCCAGCCGATCTCGGCGAAGAAGACCTCCAGGGCCAGGGTGCCGACCACCGTGTTGACGATGGTGTACCCGATGCTGACGACCCAGTTGAGCACTCCGGCGGGCCAGTTGCCGCGCGTGCCGAAAGCGGCTCGGGAGATGACGAGGGTGGCGGTTCCGGTACGGATTCCGCTGAGGCCGGCGGCGCTGATGACGAAGAAGGCCAGACCGCCGACGACCACCACGGCGGTCGCCTGCCAGAAGGACAGGCCGAAGGCGACGGCGAGCGCGCCGTTGATGACGTAGGTGAAGGTCAGGTTCGAGCCGAACCAGAGCCAGAAGAGGTCCTTGGCGCTGCCGTGCCGTTCCTCGTCGGGGATGCGGTCGATGCCGTGGGTCTCGACCCGGAACACCTCGTCGCTTCGCTGCTGCTCTGCCGTGTGCGTCGCCATGCCACTCCCACCAGACCTTGAATGCCGTTCTAAGAGTTAGAACGGCATTCAAGATGCGGTGTCGCTCCCCCACCCGTCAAGACCCCGGCGCGAATCCGCGGCTAAGGTCGTGGCATCGGGTACGGACGGCGGGTACGGCGGAGGGGAAACGGGTGGCGGGAGCGGCGCGACGGCGCGACGGGCACATCGCCCAGGAGCGGATGCTCGAGGAGGCCATGGCACTCATCGCCGAGCACGGCCTGGCCGCGCTCACCATGTCCGCGCTCGCCGAGCGGCTGGACACCAGCGGCGGCCACATCCTGTACTACTTCGGCAGCAAGGACCGGCTGCTGCTGGAGGCGCTGCGCTGGAGCGAGAGCGACCTCGCCGGGGAGCGCCGGCTCCTGCTGGGACGCCGTACGACGGCGGAGCGCAAGCTCGACCAGTTCCTGGAGCTGTACCTGCCGCGCGGACCGCGCGACCCGCGCTGGATGCTGTGGATCGAGCTCTGGGCCCGTACGGCGGCGAACGAGGACCTGCGCCAGGCCCAGGAGGAGATGGACCGGGGCTGGCAGCGGGATCTGGAGGCGCTGCTCGCCAGGGGCGTGGAGCGCGCCCGCTTCGCCCCGATGGACATACCCGTGCACGCCTCGCAGCTCCTGGCGCTGCTGGACGGACTGAGCACCCGCGTCGTACTGGGCCAGCCCGACGGCGACCGGGGCCGGGCTCTGGCGGCGGCGCGATCGGCGGCGGCCCTGCTGATCCCCCGGCCGGCCGGGTAGCCCGGCCGCGCGGCTGCGCGCGCGGCCCGGTGACCGTGCCGCGCCGCCCGGCGGCTCAGTATCCGGCCGGGCGCACCAGGCCGGTCTCGTACGCGAAGACGGCGGCCTGAGTCCGGTCGCGCAGCCCGAGTTTGAGCAGGATGCGGCTGACGTGGGTCTTGACGGTCTGCTCCGCCACCACCAGCCGCCCGGCGATCTCCGCGTTCGACAGGCCCTGCGCGATCAGGGACAGCACCTCCGTCCCGCGTTCCGTCAGGTCGCCGACGCGGTCCTTGAGCGGGGCGCGGGGCGTACCGCTCAGCCGGGAGAACTCGGTGATCAGACGCTTCGTGACGTTCGGGGCGAGCAGGGCGTCGCCGGCCGCCACCACCCTTACCGCCTGGGCGAGTTCGGCGGCCGAGGCGTCCTTCGCCGGGAAGGCCCGGGCGCCGAACTCGGGCGAGACCGGGTCCGCCCCCAGCCCGACCGTGGTGCAGGGCAGGCGCAGCCGTGCGTGCGGGACAGGGGCGAGCCAGTCGCCCGCGCCGCGCCCGGCCCAGACCGTCGCGCGCGTGCGCATCCCGGTGGCGTTGTCGGCGCCGGCGCCGGGGCTGCCGTACAGAACGATGTGCGCGACGTCGAGCCCGGGGGCGGCCCGGCCGCAGACCACGGCTCCGTAGGAGTGGCACAGCAAGGACGTACGGGCGGCGGGTCTGGTCGCGCGCAGCTGCGCCACGAACCGGCGCAGCGCGGGGGCGGCGGCGTCCGCGCGGCCGGGGGTCAGCACCTGCGGGCTCACCGTGCCCGGCGTCCTGTACCCGAGCCAGGCCACGACGGCGGACCGGCCGCCCAGTTCCCGCTGGAGCGCCGCGGCGCCGGCCCGCAGGCGTCCGTACCGGTCGAGGCCGGTGTCCGAGCCGGGGACCAGCACGGCCATCCGTCCGGCCCGCGACAGGTCGCCGAAGACCTCGGCGGTGCGGCCGCCGTCTCGGCCGTCGAAGGAGAGGAAGCGGCGCTCCGGGCCGGCCATGGCCCGCAGTACGGCTGCCCGCTTCCAGTCGCCGTGGTCCGCGGCCGCGCGCTCGGCGTCCCGGATGCCGTCCCGGTTGGCGGCGTACCGCTCGGCGAGGTCCGCAGGGGTGGCGTCCCGCAGCGGGGCGAGGGCGGCGGGGGCGGGCGCCGGGACGGCGGACGGGCGGGCCGCGCCGGACACCGGCACGGCCACCGAGGCGATGACGAGCGCGGCGAGGAGGGCGCGGCGGGGGCGGCCGCGGGGGCGGGACGCCATGGAGGGTGGTCCTTCCGTACCGGATTCATTCGTGCTTCCGGTGAGGAAGTTATGGATCACGCCTCGTGGTCGGCGTCCCGCCCGGGAGGGCACCTGACGCGTAGCTCCGAAGTACTACGGGGTAGGGGCTGCCGGTCCTCCGGGTGCGCGTCAGTGCGCGTTCTCGGTCGGGCGGAGGTCCTTGGGGATCTTCGCCCAGGTGAGCGCCGCCGCCGCGAGGGGCAGCGTCGCGGCGAGCAGGAAGGTCGGCGTCATGCCCTGGGTGAAGGCCGTGGAGACCTTGTCGAGCAGTGCCGCGCCGGCCGGGCCGCCGGTCAGGTCGGCCAAGTGCGCGGCCTCACCGACGGAGTCACGCACAGCCGCCGTCGCCGCGCCGTCCAGGCCGAGTTCGGGCAGGTGCGCCCGGTACAGCGCGGAGGCGACGCTGCCCAGGATGGCGACGCCCATCGCCGCGCCGAGTTCGTAGCAGGTCTCCTCGATGGCGGCGGCGCCGCTGACGTCGCGGGAGGGGGCGGCCGCCATGAGGGTGACCGAGGCGACCGTGGTGGCGATGCCGACGCCGCAGCCGAGCACGGCCAGCGAGAAGGCGACGGACGGGTAGCCGAGGGCGCCGGCCCGCTGGAACACCCAGGGCAGCGCGAGTCCGGCGGTCATCATCAGCAGTCCGCCGCCGAGCACGTGACGGATCGGCAGCCGGTGCATCAGGGCCGGGGTCACCAGCGAGGTGACGACCAGCCCCAGGGGCGCGGGCAGCAGCCGCACGCCGGCTTCCAGCGGGGTGTAGCCCTCGCCGTACTGGAACCACTGGGTGATCAGGAACAGCGCCGAACCGAGTGCGATCATCCCGAGGAAGATCGCGGCGGCGGCGATGCTGAACGACCGGCTCGCGAACAGCCGTACCTGCAGCAGGGGTTGCTCCAGCCTCAGTTGACGGCGTACGAACACGGTCAGCGCGATCGCCGCGAGGCCCAGCAGGGCCCAGGCGACCGGGTCGGCCGGGCCGCCCTTGCCGAGCTGCTTGATGCCGCCGGCGAGGGCGAGCATGCCGACGACCGACTCCCCG
The DNA here is from genome assembly GCF_014650755.1 of Streptomyces chryseus. GTDB lineage: Bacteria > Actinomycetota > Actinomycetes > Streptomycetales > Streptomycetaceae > Streptomyces > Streptomyces chryseus. Next base: position 128,720 of record NZ_BMVO01000006.1, read on the forward strand.
ACGCCCCACCAGTCCCAGCGCCCTTCCCTCGGGCGGCGCGACTCGGGCAGCAGCCACAGGCCGAACGCGATGACGGCCAGGGCGACCGGGATGTTGAGCAGGAACGCGGACTGCCAGCCGTTCTTCTCCACCAGCAGACCGCCCACCACCGGGCCGAGCGCCATGCCGCCGCCGAACACCGCGGCCCAGACCGCGTACGCGAGGGCACGCTCGCGGGCGTCGGTGAAGACGTGCCGCAGGATCGACAGGGTCGACGGCATGATGGCCGCGCCGCCGACGCCGAGCAGCGCGCGGGCGGCGATGACCTGCCACGGCGCGGTGGCGAACACGGCGATCAGCGAGGCGAGCGCGAAGACGGCGAAGCCGATGAGCAGCATGCGCTTGCGTCCCCAGCGGTCGCCGAGCGCGCCGGCGGTGACCAGCACACCGGAGAGCGCGAGCGCGTACACGTCGATGATCCACAGCTGCTGCACGGAGCTGGGCCGGAGGTCGGCCACGAGGGAGGGGAAGGCGACGTTGAGGATCGTGGTGTCCATCGCGATCAGCAGCAGGCTGCCGGAGAGGATCGTGAGGACGGCCCAGCGCCGGGGATCGAGCTGAGCCCGGGTGTCTTGCCGGGCGGGGGCGGGGTGCATGGGGTTCCTGTTCGGGTCGTGCCGGAGGGTGCCTGGTGACACCGTGCGGTCTCGCTTGAGACATCAGTGTCTCAAATAAGACGCCAATGCGCACGTCCCTTGCGAGGGCGCGCCCTTATAGAGCGATTTGCACCTCTATGCCCCGTCGGTGGGGCGAGCGAGTACCGAGCGAGCGGTGCGCGGGCGGGGGCGCGGTGCGGTCCGTAATCCCCGGGACCGCGTCGGGCCCCCTCGTGCGATGCTGGTGAACATGACCTTGGAGGACCTGGTCCGGCTGCGGCGCGCCCGGGACACGATGGACCGCGACTACGCGCGGCCGCTGGACGTCCCGGCGCTGGCGCGCGGCGCCCTCATGTCGTCGGGCCACTTCTCCCGCAGCTTTCGCGCCGCCTTCGGGGAGACGCCGTACAGCTACCTGATGACACGGCGGATCGAGCGGGCCAAGGCGCTGCTGCGGCGGGGCGACCTGTCCGTCACGGACGTCTGCTTCGCGGTCGGCTGCACGTCGTTGGGGTCCTTCAGCTCGCGGTTCACCGAGCTGGTCGGCGAGAGCCCGAGCGCGTACCGGGCCCGTAGTCACGACGAGGGCGCCGCCCTGCCGGCCTGCGTCGCGAAGGTGTACACGCGACCGGTCAGGAACGGAGAAGCGAAACACACCCCCCGCCCGTAGCGTGAAACGCATGGACATCAAGCTTTCGCAGTGCTTCATCGCCGTCGACGACCATGACAAGGCGCTCGCGTTCTACCGTGACGTTCTCGGCCTGGAGGTGCGCAACGACGTCGGGTTCGAGGGGATGCGCTGGGTGACCGTGGGCTCACCGTCGCAGCCCGATGTGGACATCGTCCTCGAACCGCCGCTCGCGGACCCGAACGCCTCGCCCGCCGACCGGCAGGCCATGGCGGAGCTGCTCGCCAAGGGCCTGCTGCGCGCCGTCATCTTCAGGACCGACGACTGCGACGCCACTTTCGAGCGCGTCCGCGCCGTCGGCGCCGAGGTGCTCCAGGAGCCGGTCGACCAGCCCTACGGCGTCCGGGACTGCGCCTTCCGCGACCCCTCCGGCAATATGCTGCGCTTCAACCAGCCCCGCACGCAGTGAACTTGGACGCCCCGGCCCTCGCTCCGGCCGCGGCCCCGGCCGGAGCGCGCATACAGCCACGCCCGACAGATGGAGAGACCAGATGAGCAAGGCCACGCCGACGGCCAAGCGGTCGCCCGCGCCGCACGTCGCCGACAGCCAGGACATGATCCGGGTGCACGGCGCGCGCGAGAACAACCTCAAGGACGTCAGCGTCGAGATCCCCAAGCGCCGGCTGACGGTGTTCACGGGCGTCTCCGGCTCGGGCAAGAGCTCCCTGGTGTTCGACACGATCGCCGCGGAGTCGCAGCGGCTGATCAACGAGACGTACAGCGCCTTCGTGCAGGGCTTCATGCCGACGCAGGCGCGGCCCGAGGTGGACGTACTGGAAGGGCTGACGACCGCGATCATCGTCGACCAGCAGCGGATGGGCGCCGACCCCCGCTCGACGGTCGGCACGGCCACCGACGCCAACGCGATGCTGCGCATCCTCTTCAGCCGGCTCGGCAAGCCGCACATCGGCCCGCCGAGCGCGTACTCCTTCAACACCGCCTCGGTGCGGGCGAGCGGCGCGATCACCGTCCAGCGCGGCGACAAGACCAAGGCCGAGAAGGCGACGTTCGAGCGCACCGGCGGCATGTGCACGCGCTGCGAGGGCCGGGGCTCGGTCTCCGACATCGACCTCGCCCAGCTGTACGACGACTCCAAGTCCATCGCCGAGGGCGCGTTCACCATCCCCGGCTGGAAGTCGGACAACGTGTGGACCGTGGGGATCTACGCCGAGTCGGGCTTCCTCGATCCGAACAAGCCGATCCGCAGGTACACCAAGAGGGAGATGCAGGACTTCCTCTACCGCGAGCCGACCAAGGTGAAGGTCAACGGGGTCAACCTCACCTACGAGGGGCTGATCCCCAAGATCCAGAAGTCGTTCCTGTCCAAGGACAAGGAGGCGATGCAGCCGCACATCCGGGCGTTCGTGGAGCGGGCGGTCACCTTCACCACCTGTCCCGAGTGCGACGGTACCCGGCTCAGCGAGGGGGCCCGTACCTCGAAGATCAAGCGGATCAGCATCGCCGACGCCTGCGCGATGGAGATCCGGGACCTGGCCGAGTGGGTCCGGGGCCTCAAGGAGCCGTCGGTGGCGCCGCTGCTCACCGCGCTGCAGCAGACCCTCGACTCGTTCGTGGAGATCGGCCTGGGCTACCTCGCGCTGGAGCGGCCGGCGGGCACACTGTCCGGCGGTGAGGCGCAGCGCGTCAAGATGATCCGCCAGCTCGGTTCCTCGCTCACCGATGTCACCTACGTCTTCGACGAGCCCACCATCGGCCTGCACCCCCATGACATCCAGCGGATGAACGACCTGCTGCTGCGGCTGCGCGACAAGGGCAACACCGTGCTGGTCGTGGAGCACAAACCGGAGATGATCGCGATCGCCGACCACGTCGTCGACCTCGGCCCCGGCGCCGGTACGGCGGGCGGCACCGTCTGCTTCGAGGGCACCGTCGAGGGGCTGCGGGCCGGCGGCACCGTGACCGGCCGCCACCTCGGCGACCGGGCCGCCGTGAAGAAGACGGTGCGCGAGCCGAACGGCACGCTGGAGATCCGCGGCGCCTCGGCGAACAACCTGCGCGACGTCGACGTCGACATCCCGCTCGGGGTGCTCACCGTCGTCACCGGCGTGGCGGGCTCCGGCAAAAGTTCGCTGGTGCACGGGTCGCTGCCGCGGCAGGCCGCCGACGCGGGCGTGGTGTCGGTCGACCAGAGCCCGATCCGTGGCTCCAGGCGCAGCAACCCGGCGACGTACACCGGTCTGCTGGATCCGATCCGCAAGGCGTTCGCGAAGGTCAACGGCGTGAAGCCGGCGCTGTTCAGCGCCAACTCCGAGGGCGCCTGCCCCACGTGCAACGGAGCCGGCGTCGTCTACACCGACCTGGCGATGATGGCCGGCGTGGCCAGTCCCTGCGAGGAGTGCGAGGGCAAGCGGTTCCAGGCAGCGGTACTGGAGTACCACCTCGGCGGCCGCGACATCAGCGAGGTCCTCGCGATGTCGGTGACCGAGGCCGAGGAGTTCTTCGGCGCCGGCGAGGCGGCCACACCGGCCGCGCACCGCATCCTCGGCCGGCTCGTCGACGTCGGGCTCGGCTACCTGAGTCTGGGCCAGCCGCTCACCACGCTGTCCGGCGGCGAGCGGCAGCGGCTGAAGCTGGCCACCCACATGGCGGAGAAGGGCGGCGTCTACATCCTCGACGAGCCGACCGCCGGCCTCCACCTCGCCGACGTCGAGCAGTTGCTCGGCCTGCTCGACCGGCTCGTCGACTCCGGCAAGTCGGTCATCGTCGTCGAGCACCACCAGGCGGTCATGGCGCACGCCGACTGGATCGTCGACCTGGGCCCCGGCGCCGGCCACGACGGAGGCCGGATCGTGTACCAGGGCACGCCCGCCGACCTCGTCGCCGGCCGCTCCACCCTCACCGGCGAACACCTCGCGGCGTACGTCGGCGCCTGACCGGGGCCGCGCCGCACCGTCCGCCAGCCCGGCCGGCCCACCGGCCGGGCTGGCACGGCTTGCGCGGGCGCGGCATAGAATGACCGAATGATCTTCATTGTTGTCAAGTTTCCCGTGAAGTCCGAGTACGCCGACGCATGGCCGAAGCACGTCGCGGCCTTCACCGAGGCCACCCGGGCCGAGCCGGGGAACCTGTGGTTCGAGTGGTCGCGCAGTGTCGAGGACCCGAACACGTACGTGCTGGTCGAGGCGTTCCAGGACGACGCGGCCGCGGCTCATGTCAATTCCCGCCATTTCCGGGCCGCGTTGGACACGATGCGTCCCCTGGTCCGCCGTACACCCGACATCGTCAGCACGTCCATCGAGGGCGCCGACGGGTGGAGCGCGATGGGCGAACTCCGGATCGACTGACAACGGACGGGGCAGTACGTGGCGGCTCACCGTTCGCGGGCCACCCGCCCCTGCCGACGCTCGGGCCGGCTCGCGCCGCTGACGGCCGCTCAGGCCAGCTGGCGGCGCACCAGTTCGCGCAGGCGGCCGCCGGGGTCGGCCAGCAGCCGGGCCGGCGGCCCCTGTTCGACGACCTTGCCGTCCGCCATGACGATCACGCGGTCGGCGTCCATGACCGTGCTCAGCCGGTGGGCGATCACCAGGCGGCCTGCGCTCAGCCGGCGCGTGCTCTCCATGACGATGCGCTGGGTCTCGTTGTCCAGCGCGCTGGTCGCCTCGTCGAAGAAGAGGACGCGCGGGCGGCGCACCAGCGCCTGAGCGATCATCAGGCGCTGCCGCTGTCCGCCCGAGATGGCGCCGCCGCCGGAGATCATCGTGTGCAGCCCCATCGGCATGCGCCGGATGTCCTCGGCCAGACCCGCCATCTCGGCCGCCTCCCAGACCTCCTCCTGGGAGAAGACCTCGGCGCCGCTGATGCACTCCAGGATCGATCCGGTGAGCGGCTGCGCGTTCTGCAGGACGACGCCGCACTGACGGCGTACGGCCGCCTGGTCGAGCGCCGCCAGGTCCTGGCCGTCGTACAGCACACTGCCCGAGACCGGCCGGTCGAAGCCGATGAGCAGCCGCAGCAGGGTCGACTTGCCGCAGCCGCTGGGCCCGACGACGGCCACGAACTCGCCCGGCCGCACCTCGAGCGACACGTCGTCGAGGACCAGGGGCCCGTCGTCGGTGTAGCGGAACGAGAGGTTGCGGGCCTCGACGGCGCCGCTCAGGGCGCCGGGCTGCGCGCTCGTGCCGCGTACCTCCGGGACCTCGTCGAGGACCGGCTTGATCTGTTCGAACATGGGCAGGACGGCGGCGACCGAGATGAGCGCGCCGGTGAGCTGGGTGACCGAGGTCAGCAGCATGGTGACGGCCGTGCTGAAGGTCAGGAAGGCGCCGGCGGACATGCTGCCCCGGGCGGGCCCCGCCAGCAGCATGAACATGATGAGCGAGCAGAGCGGCAGGTAGACGGCGTCGAGGACCGTGGTGAGGTTCCTGATGCGGCCCGCGCGCTGCTGGAGTTCGCGGGAGCGGGCGAACTCGCGGGCCCAGGCGGCGTACGCGAAACTCTCGGCGGCGGCGACCCGCAGCTTGGGCAGTCCCCGCAGGGTCTGGAACGCCTGGTTGTTGAGCTTGTTGCCGAGCTCGACCAGCCGCCGCTGCCAGCGCACCTGCCACAGGCCCATCCCGAGGAACACGGCGCCGATGACCACCAGCATGGCGATCGCCGCCAGTGCCAGCGGCACGCTGAACCAGAACAGCAGCACGACGTTCATCGCGCCCACGGTGCTCGCCTGCACGGCCACCGGGCCGAGTCCGGACAGCACTCTGCGGATGGCACTGATGCCCATGGCCGCGCTCGCCAGTTCCCCGGTGGAGCGCTCGGTGAAGAACTTCGCCGGCAGCCTCAGCAGCCGGTCCCAGACGGCCGGCTGAAGGGTGGCCTCGACGCGGCCTTCCATCCGGAGGATGGTGAGGTTCTGCAGCAGCATGAACGACGCCGTGACGATGCTGGTGATCATGACGGCGAGGGAGACCTGGACGATGAGGCCGCTCTCGGCGTTCGGTACGTACACGCCGAGCACCTGGCCGGTCGCGATCGGGACGAGACCGCCGAGGCCGACCGTCACCAGACCGCTCAGGAGCAGGTTCCGCAGGTCGAGGCGGGTGTCACGGAGGCTGAAGCGCAGCAGCCGCCACAGGGTCGCGGGCCGGTCGGGCAGAGGCCGGTAGAACATGACCGCGCGCGGCTGGAAGTCGTCCGCGTTGTCCTTGCCGACCCGGATCCGCAGGCCCGAGGCCGGGTTGAGCGCCTCGTACCCTCCGCGCCGCCACACCAGCGCGACGGGCGCGCCGGACTTGGCGCGGTGCCCGACCAGGGGCCCGGAGTTCACCCGCCACCAGCGCCCGTCGAGCCGTACGTCGCGGGTGCGGACCCGGGAGTGCAGCGCGATGCGTTCGACGGGGGTGACGCGGTCGTCGGCCGCGCCGCCCTTCGGCGGCTCGGTGAGGGTGATGCCCGCCGCCCGCGCGACCCGGTTGCAGACGGCGAAGGTCGCGTCGTCGCTCGCGCGGTCGGTGGCCGCCGTACCGCGTCCGGACCGGTCGGGGCGGCCGATGGAGGCGACCAGGGCCTGGTCCGCCCGTTCGCGCACGGCCGCGCCGGCCTTGATGCCGGCCGCCGTCCGGTCCTCGTGGGCGCGCTCCAGTTCCTCGATCCAGTGGTCGACGGCGGACAGCAGCCGGTACTGCTGGTTCACCAGCTGCTGCCACATCGCGGTCTCGATCAGCAGATCACCGGCGGCCTCGTGGCCGTAGGAGGCGCCGTACTGCACGCTGCCGGGCGAGACCGGCATCCACAGGACGTCGTCGTCGGCCACCGGCCCCTCGATGTCCGGCCGGCCGTCCAGCGGGGCCTGGAAGAGCACGCCCAGGCCGCGCCCGACGCCGAGCGCGAAGGCGTGGTCGAGCGGGCTCTCGTACGCCGCGCCGGCGTCCCCGTAGCCATGGGCGTAGCTCTCGGCGTACTGCGGCTGCCGGTGCAGCTCCCGCAGCGGGATCCGCCGCAGCACGCAGTCCTGCGACGGCCGGCCGAGCAGGGTGTGCTGGGGGCCTTCGACGGGGCCGAGCAGCAGTGTCCCCGCTTCGAGGCGGCCGAGGAAGTGCCAGTGGCCCCGCTGGACGGCGTCGACCGCGAACAGGTCGAGCGCGCCGCCCACGACGAGCCACAGCACCTGCGGCCCCTCCAGCGGCAGGCTGCGCAGTCCGGCGCAGTCGACGGGCGCGCCGAGGCCGCCGAGCGCGTAGGTCACCGCGTCGGCCCCCTGCGGGCTCTCGACGGCGGGCGGGTGTACGGACGACATGTCAGTGCTCCTTGACCAGCTCGGCGTACGCCCCGCCGGCGGCGACCAGGTCCTCGTGGCGGCCGCGCTCGACGACCGCGCCGTGGTCGAGCACCACGATCTCGTCGCTGTCGCGCACCGTGCTCAGCCGGTGGGCGATGACGACGCAGGCGCAGCCGCGCCGCCGCAGGTTGTCGATGATGACCCGCTCGGTCTCGGCGTCCAGGGCGCTCGTCACCTCGTCGAGCACGAGGACGCTGGGCCGCCTCACCAGCGCGCGGGCGATCTCCAGGCGCTGGCGCTGCCCGCCGGAGAAGTTGCGGCCGTCCTGCTCGACGCGGCTGTGGATGCCGTCGGGGCGCCGCGCGATCACGTCGTACAGAGCGGCGTCCTGGAGGGCGGTGACGACGGCCTCGTCCGGGATGGAGGGGTCCCAGAGCGCGACGTTGTCCCGGACCGTGCCCTCGAAGAGGAAGACGTCCTGGTCGACGAAGGAGACGGAGGCGGCCAGCGCGCTGCGGGAGATGTCCTCCAGCCGCTGCCCGTCGATCCGGATCGTCCCCTCCCAGGGGGTGTAGAGCCCGGAGATCAGCCGGGAGACGGTCGACTTGCCGCTGCCCGACCCGCCGACGAGGGCGACCTGCTGCCCGGGGCCGACCGCCAGCGAGAAGCCGGTGAGCAGCGGTTTGTCCAGCGGGCTGTAGCCGAAGGTGATGTCGGTGAGCGTCACGTGCCCGGTGAGCCTGCGGGTGCTCTCGTCCGGCTCGCGGCGCGAGTACAGGACGTCGACAGGGAAGCTCTCGACGTCCTTCAGCCGCGCCACGTCGGCGGCGAAGTCCTGGATGCGTCCCGCCACCCCGTTGAGCCGGCTGATGGGCGCGGTGAAACGGGCGACCAGCGCCTGGAAGGCGACCAGCAGACCGATGGAGATGTGGCCCTCGACGGCCCGCAGGCCGCCGATCCACAGGATCAGCGCGCTGTTGAGGGTGGCGAGCGTGGGCGCGACGACGGCCAGGAACGCGCTCGGCACGCCGAGGCGCTGCTGCACGTCCAGGGTGGTCGCGTGCTGCCCGGCCCAGCGGCGGAAGAACCCGTTCTCGCCGCCGGTCGCCTTCATCGTCTCGATCAGCTGGAGCCCGGTGTACGACGTGTTGGTCAGCCGGGCGCTGTCCGCGCGCAGCTTCTGCGTGTGGGTGGCCCGCAGCCGGATCACGACGCGCATGGCGACGACGTTGAGCAGCGCGACGACGACGCCGACGAGCGTCAGCTGGGGGTCGTACGTCCACATCAGGAGGGCGTAGAGGATCACGACCACCCCGTCGACCCCCGCGGCGGCGAGGTCGCGTGCCAGCGTCTCGGCGACGGCGTCGTTGGACTGCAGGCGCTGGACGAGGTCGGCCGGGCTGCGCTGCGCGAAGAAGGTGACGGGCAGCCGCAGCAGGTGCCGCAGGAAGCGGGCGCTGCTGAGGGTGGAGGAGATGATGCGTCCGCGCAGCAGGTTCGCCTGCTGAAGCCCGGTCAGTACGGCGGTGAGCGCCACCATGGCCGCCATCGAGGCGAAGAGCGGCCCCAGCATCGACGTCTGCTCACCGATCAGGAACATGTCGATGTACGTACGGCTCAGCGCGGGCACCGCCGCGCCGACGGCGACCAGCAGCAGGCTGGCGAGCAGCGCGGCGAGCAGGGTGCCGGTGGTTCTGCGCATGCGGGCGGGGACGGCGCTCATCACGCCGGGCCTGCGGCCGCCGCGCCGGAAGGACTCGCCGGGCTCGAAGACGAGGACGACGCCGGTGAAGCTGGTGTCGAAGTCCTCCGACGGGACGAAACGGCGGCCCTTGTCGGGGTCGTTGATGTGCACGCCCCGGCGGCCGAACCTGCGCCCCGTGCCGTCGTAGACGACGTAGTGGTTGAACTCCCAGAAGAGGATGGCGGGCGCCTGGACCTCGGCGAGGGCCGCCGACTCCATCTGCATGCCCTTGGCCTGGAGGCCGTAACCGCGCGCGGCCTTGAGCAGGTTGCTGGCGCGTGAGCCGTCGCGCGAGACTCCGCAGGCGATGCGGAGCTCTTCGAGCGGCACGTGGCGGCCGTAATGGGCGAGCACCATGGCCAGCGCGGCGGCGCCGCACTCCACCGCCTCCATCTGGAGGACCGTGGGCGTACGGACCGCCTTGCGCTTCTTGACCTGTACGGGCCGCGCGCGGCGGCGGCCGGTGGCCGGCTCGGGGCGGTGCCTGCGGCGGCCCGGCGGGGGCGACTGCGGCTGGGACGGCGCCGCGGACGGGTGCGGTGGGGTCACGGAAGCAGCCAATCGATCGGGCGCTGCTCGGCGAGGTGGACGGAGCCGGTGGCGAGGGTCATGGACTCGACGGCGTACGGCGGCCCCTGGGAAGTCGACCAGGCGTAGCCCGACTTCGAGGCGCCGGACCGCTCCAGCCGTACGAGCACGGAGACGGGCTGGCCCTGCCGGGAGAACTCCTCGCCGAGCTGGCCGCTGCCGAGGAAGGCGGTGATGCGCTGGCGGGTCTGGGCGGTCCTGCCGACGGCCTGGACCCGGCCGCGCAGTACGCCGTACCGCTGCGCCGCGACGGACTGGACGGTCAGGTCGACGGCGGCGCCGACGGGCACGGTGGAGCCGCGTTCGGCCGGTACGTACAGCATGGCCATGAGGGGGTCGTCGGCGTTCTTCACGCGTTCGACCGCCGCCACGTCCGCTCCGGTGGTCACCACGGAGCCGATGGCGGCGACCAGCGCCGTCAGCCGGCCTGCCGCGATGGTGCGTACGACGGTGTCGCCCCGGGCGGTACGGACCTTGAGCAGAGGCGCGTCCGCGGAGACCCGCTCGCCCTCTTCGGCGAGTACGGCGGTGACCTGGCCGGCGACGGGGCTCTGCAGGACGTAACTGCCCTGGGCGTAGGTGAGGATGCCGGGGGCGGCGACCGTGGAGGAGACGGTGCCGGTGACGGCCCAGACGGCCGAGGCGATCATGACGACGACCGTGACGGTCAGAACAAGCCAGCCCTGGGGCCGGGCGAATCGCACCGGCAGATCAATTTCCTCGGGCGATTGCAGCTTGGAAAGCGCCTGTTGGCGGAACTGCACGACACTCTTCCCTCAACCACAATGGGCCGACCGCATGGAGCCGGCGGCGCTCGGCCGCCGGGAATTCGAGGCGGCCGTACGCCCCGGGCCCTGGGTGGGTCCGGGGCGCACGGCCCGGCCGGTCGGCAAGGAGAGGACGCCGACGGGCCGTAGTCACCGCTGGTGACCGCGCCGCGGGGCGGCGCAGGGCGAACTCAGACGCCGGCGACCGTGGCGGTGGCGATGCCCGTGACCGCGCCCGTGTTGAGGCCGGTGACGCCCTCGACGGTGCCGAGGGCGGAGCCCACGGTGCCCGAGACGGGGACGACGGAGTTGAGGACGCCCGTGGCGTTGCCGACCACGCCGCCGAGGAGGCCGCCGGACACGTTGTCCAGGTCGTTGTCGGAGATTTCCTGGGTCGCAACCTGGGAGAAGTTCATGATGCGAGTTTCCCTTCGCGGTGAATATTCGAAACAACCGGGACCGCCCCTGACGGATAGGCCTCAGTGCGAAGGATCAAAGCACGTAAGCGCGTTGGGCAGCCAGTCGGGACTTTGCTCGTCCGGGCACATCTCCGCCGGGAATTACCGTGACGTGCACGGCCGTCCATGACTTGGTGACAGGTTCTTCACGGGATCGCCCGAGCTGAATGCCGAGAGCCTTCGCCGGGCCCGCGACCGATGTGGACATTCCCGCGCAGACACACATATCCGCAGGTCAGAGCAGGTGTGACTATTTGAAGACGGTGTGCCGCCTGCGCATTCGATGTGCAGATTCGACGATGTGACACGGTCATTACGGAATGCCACTGCACAACGAGGGGAGAAAACAAGCGAGTTCCTGCCGGAACGGGTCGCCCAGGTCATCGGCGACATGGGTAGGAAACCGGTCAGGAGAGAACGTCCGTCGCGAACGGCGGCAAGAGGGGACACCCATGGACCTGAGTGAGGTCACCTACCAGGATCCCGACGACGAATCAGGCGAGGCCGCGTACGCCCGGCGCGCCTGCGAACTCACCGGCATGGACCCGGAGTACGGCGTACCGGCGCTCGCCACGATCGCGCTGCGCGAGTCCGCGTCCAACCACCCGCGGTGGCGGGTCAACACCGGCGACTCCAACGCGCACGGCCCGGTCGTGTCGGACGGGCACCCGCGCGACTGCTCGCGCGGCGCGACGCAGTGCATTCCGCCGACGTTCGCCGCGTACCACCAGGAGGGCACGGCCACCACCCCGTACGACGTGGTGGCGTGCATGTGCGCCACGGTCAACTACGTGCGCGCGAGGTACGGCGTCAACCAGTCCGGGTCCGACTTCGCCGAACGCGTCCAGGCCGATCCGGACCGGCCGCCCAAGGGGTACTGAATCCCCCGCACCGGCCCGCTCACGCCTTGCGGGCCACCAGCAGCCGCCAGTGGGGGCTCCCGTCGGTACGCCGGCCGAACTCCTCCAGGGGCTGCGACCGCACCTCGAACCCGGCCCCGGCCAGGTCGTCCAGCACGCCGCGCAGCGGGAACGTCCGGTAGTACATGACGAACCTCGGCCGCCACAGCGCGTTGCGCACGCGCATGACGGAGTCGAAGCCGAGCAGTGTCCAGTACAGGGGTGAACCGATGCGCGGGGGCGCCCCGACGGGGAAGGCGAAGAGTCCGCCGGGCCGCAGCGCCCGGTGGACTCCGGCGAACAGGGCGGGCCGCTCGGCCGGCAGGAAGTGCCCGAACGCGCCGAAGCTCACCGCCAGGTCGAATTCCCCGGTGAACGGCAGGGCGCGGGCGTCCGCCCGCACCCACTCCGCCGCCGGCTCCCGGCCGTCGTCGAACGCCTCCCGGGCCGCGGCCAGCATCCCGGCGCTGAAGTCGACCCCGGTGACCCGCTCTCGGCACAGCGGGCGCAGCACCCGCGCGCCGGCACCGGTGCCGCAGCAGACGTCGAGGCCGGCGCCGAACGGGCCGAGGGGCGCCAGGGCGCCCGCGACCGCGTCCAGGAAGCGGTCGGGGGTGCGGAAGGGCGTGTGATCGAACTTCGGGGCCAGCAGGTCGTAGCCGCGCTCGATGGAGGAGAGAGCCTGCACGGTCAGCTCACGGAAGGTCGGGCCCTGGGAGGTGAACACGGGCCCAGCGTAGCCAGCGCCCGTTCCGGCCCTGTCGACCCATTGACCAAAAGGAACCAAAGGGCGTTAATTGTGACGTAAAGGGCAGATAAGGGCTCTCTTAAGTGGAGGCAGCCTGTCATGACCACTCATCCCAGCATTGAGCAGCACCCCGATGTCGCCGAGATGCGGTCCCGGTTCGAGCGGGCGACAGCCACCCCGCGAGCCCAGGCGATCGAGACCCTGGCCCTCCTCACGGGCCTGTTCCTCGCGGCGTCGCCGTGGATCGTCGGGTTCAACGGCCTCACCACGCTCGCTGTGTGCAACCTGATCACCGGTGTTGCCTACGCCCTGTGCATGGGCGGGTTCGGCCCGGCGTACGAGCGGACCCACGCCATGGCCTGGGCCGCCGCCGTCATCGGCGCATGGACGATCGTCTCCCCATGGGTGGTGTCGGGCAACGTCGACACCACGCGCAGCGTCGTCACCAACGTGATCGTGGGCTGCGTGGCCCTGCTGCTCGCCGTGGCCATGGCGGCCATGAAGAGCGACAGCTCCGGCTCGTCCCGCTCGCGCGGCCGGGGCCGCCGGGACAGGGACGTCGGCGCGATGGGCTGACACCATCGAGCCGGCCGCACCACCTGGGCCCCGGTCACCCGGCCGGGGCCCCCTCATGTCCCGCGTCCCCGCGCCGCCCGTGGGCGCCCGAGCGGCGAAGACGGGTGCCCCCGGATAGAATTGAGCCATGGGTGACCGGCCTGTCGCGCCGACCGCGCCCGAGCTCGTCCTCGAAACTGAGGCGGGCTCGACGCTGATCAGTCCGAGCCGGGACTACCACGTCGGGCGCGACCCACTGAGCGACATCGTCATCGACGACGCGCGCGTGTCATGGCATCACGCGGTGCTCCGGCCCGAGGCGGACCACTGGACCCTCGAGGACGAGCACAGCACCAACGGCACGTACGCCGAAGGCAGACGGATCCACGAATGGGACGTCGGCCCCGGCAGCGTCATCCGCTTCGGCAGCCCGGCGGACGGGCCGCGCGCGGTGCTCGTGGGACACGGGCTCCCACCTCCGGCGCCCGAACGCCCGTCCTCGGTGTCCATGCCGTCCGCGACGGGCACCTTCCGCCGGCCGACCACCGTACGGCCGCTGCCGGCCCGCACCGTGCGCATCGGCCGCGCCGCCGACAACGACCTGGTCGTCGACGACCTGATCGTCTCGCGCCGCCACGCCGAGCTGCGGACCCGCCCCGACGGCACGTACGAGATAGCCGACCTCGGCAGCCACAACGGCACGTTCCTCAACGGCCAGCCCGTCTCCGTCGCCCAGGTCTCCCCCGGTGACATCGTCGGCATCGGGCACTCCGCGTTCTGCCTGGTCGGCGACACCCTGCAGGAGTTCGTCGACACCGGTGAGGTCTCGCTCGACGTACAGGACCTGGCGGTGTCGGTCGACAAGGGCCGCAAGACGCTCCTTGACCACGTCACCTTCCCCGTCGGCGAGAAGTGCCTGCTCGCGGTGGTGGGGCCGAGCGGCGCCGGCAAGTCCACGCTGCTCAACGCCCTCACCGGGCTGCGCCCGGCCGACCACGGCACGGTCCTGTACGACGGCCGCGACCTGTACCGGGACTACGCCGAGCTGCGTCAGCGCATCGGTCTCGTACCGCAGGACGACATCCTGCACTCCCAGCTGACCGTGCGGCGGGCCCTCGGTTACGCCGCCGAACTGCGCTTCCCCGAGGACACCGCGAAGAAGGAGCGGCAGGCGCGGGTGACCGAGGTCATCCGCGAACTGGGCCTCGAGCAGCGGGCGTCCCAGCCGATCCACAGCCTGTCCGGCGGGCAGCGCAAGCGGGTCAGCGTGGCCCTGGAGCTGATGACGAAGCCGTCGCTCCTGTTCCTCGACGAGCCGACGTCCGGACTCGACCCGGGCATGGACCGCTCGGTGATGCACATGCTGCGCGGCCTCGCGGACGACGGCCGTACGGTCATCGTCGTCACGCACAGCGTGCTCAGCCTCGACGTGTGCGACCGGCTGCTGATGCTGGCCCCCGGCGGGAAGATCGCCTACTACGGGCCGCCGGAGGACGCGCTCGCCTTCTTCGGCTTCGAGCAGTGGCCGGAGGCGTTCGAGGCCTTCGAGAACGACCGCTCGCGCGACTGGGCGGGCCAGTACGCCGAGTCCCCGTTCCGCCGGCAGTACGTCACCAACGCCACCGCACAGCCGCATCTGCCGCAGGCCCCCACGACGCCCGCCGTCATCGGGCCCCCGGCCCGCGCGCGCAGCCGCGGCGCGCAGCTGCGGACGCTGGTGCGGCGGTACGCGGCCGCGCTGAGCGCGGACCGGACCTTCCTGGCCATCATGATCGCGCTGCCGTTCGTCATGGGCGCCATGGCGCGCGCCCTGGCCGGCTCGAAGCTGACACAGGAAACAGCGATGAACGCCCTGCTCATCCTCTGCGTCGGCGGTGTGCTCACGGGCGCCGCCAACGCGGTGCGGGAGCTGGTCAAGGAACGGACGATCTACCAGCGGGAGCGGGCCGTCGGGCTCTCCAGATCGGCGTACCTGATGTCGAAGGTCGTGGTCCTGGGCACGATCACGATCCTCCAGGCCGTCGTCCTGACCCTGGTAGCCCTGGTCGGTGTCGACCTCGGGGCGCCGGGCGGCGAAGGGGTGCTGATGCCGCCCCTGGTGGAGATCACGGTGGCCGTGGCGATGCTGGCGTTCACCGCGATGATGCTGGGACTGCTGGTGTCCGCCCTGGTGCGCAAGGAGGAGGTCACCATGCCGCTGCTGGTCCTCCTCGCCATCGTCCAGGTGGTGTTCTGCGGCGCGCTGCTGAAGCTGGACGGGGTCGTCGGGGTCGAACAGCTGGCGTGGCTGATTCCCTCGCGGTGGGCGCTGGGCGCGATGGCCGGGACCATCGGGCTGGGCGACATCGTCCCGGGGGAGCTGACGGCGGATCCGCTGTTCGGGCATTCCGTGGGCGTCTGGCTGCTCAACATCGGGATGCTGGTGGTGCTGTCAGCCGTGTTCGGGTACATCGTCGCGAAGCTGCTGCGGCGGCACGAGCCCGCCATCATGCGGAAGTAGGGGCGGGGGGCCATGACGACTCCGGACTTCCGTCCCACGCATGTCGTCCCCCAGGACGGGCTGCCCGCCTGGGAGGAACCGGACGTGTCGCTGCCCACGGAGCCGCTCGACCCGCTGCTCCCGGTGCGGCTGATCGACCGGCGGGGGGACTGGGGCCAGGTCCTCTGCGCCAACGGCTGGTCGGCCTGGGTCGACGGCCGCCTGCTGGTGTCCGTACCGGGGGAACCCCCGGCGGCCGGGCAGCCGATGGCCCGTACGGCGGACCCGCGGCCGATGCTGGCCCGGGTGGAGGAATCCCTGAGCCAGTACCGGCGGGCGGCGGAGGACCTGACGGCGGGCCGCACGGACGGCCAGGGCTTCCACCGGCGCACGCGCGGCCTGCGGGTGGGGATGGTGGTCGACGGTGAGGCGGTGTGGCTGTACGACGCGGAGCACGAGCGGTGGGTGTACTGCGACGGAACACGCCTCGCCACCTACGCGACCTCCTCGTCCCCCGCCGCCGAGGAGCCGCCGCCCCGGGAACCGACCCAGGTGACCGCGCGGCCCCCCGCGAGCCCGCCGACGCCCCCTGAGCCGACCCGGGTCGTCGCCCCGGCCGCCCCGGACGACGAACGCCCGGACGCGTCGGACCCCACCCGGGTGGTCGGCCCGGACGCCGGTCGACCGCCGGAACCGGCTCCCCCGGCCGACCGGGCCGCCCCACCGGAGCCGACCCGCGTCGCCACCCCGCCGACCGCCACCCCGAGCGCACCGCCCGACGACGAGGAACCCACCGCCCCGGCGGAGCCCACCCGCGTCGTGGCCCCGCCCACCACCGCCCCGAGCGCACCGCCCGACGACGAGGAATCCCCCGCACCGGAACCCACCCGCGTCGTCACGCCCCCGACGGCCACCACCTCCCCGGCCGGGCCGCCCCACGGTGGACAGACCACTCCGCCCGCGCCCACCCGCGTCGTCGGCGGCGTGCCAGAGGAGCCGGACGATGCCGAGGGCGGCGGCGGTGATGGCGGCGGGAACGATGACAGGGGCCGCGACCGCGAGGCCACCCGGATCGTGCGACCCGGGGACCGGACCGCCCCGCGGCCGCCCGCCCGGCCCGGTGACGGATGATGGCGCGCACGCCGCACGAGAGCGGCCTGGCCGGAAGGCCGTCCGAACTGGTCGGCAGCCAGATCGCCGGATACCGGGTGGAGAGCGAGATCGGCCGCGGCGGCATGGCTGTCGTCTACCGCGCCAGGGATCTGCGTCTGGACCGTACGGTCGCCCTGAAGCTGCTGGCACCCGAACTCGCGCGCAACGACACCTTCCGTCGCCGCTTCAGCCACGAGTCGCGGGTGGCCGCCGCGATCGACCATCCGCACATCGTGCCGGTCTTCGAGGCCGGCGAGACCGAGGGCGTTCTCTACATCGCCATGCGCTTCGTCGCCGGTCAGGACCTGCGTCACCTGCTCGACCGGCAGGGGCCGCTGCCGATCGCCACCGCCTGCCGGATCGCGGCACAAGTGGCTTCGGCGCTCGACGCCGCCCACGACCACGACCTCGTGCACCGGGACGTGAAGCCCGGCAACATCCTGGTGGCGGAGGGCACGGACAGCGACCACCCGGAGCACGTGTACCTCACCGATTTCGGCCTGACGAAGAAGTCGCTGTCGCTGACCGGTTTCACCACCGTCGGGCAGTTCGTCGGCACACTCGACTACGTGGCGCCCGAGCAGATCTCGGGGCGCCCGGTGGACGGCAGATGCGACGTGTACAGCCTCGCCTGTGTCGTACACGAGACGATGGCCGGTACCCCGCCGTTCCAGCGCGACGACGACATGGCCCTGCTGTGGGCCCACCAGTTCGACCCGCCGCCGCCGCTGAGCGCGCAGCGCCCGGACCTCCCGGCAGGCGTCGACGGCGTACTGGCGAAGGCGCTCGCCAAGAGCCCGGACGACCGGTACGGCTCCTGCCTGCAGTTCGTGGCCGCGCTGCGCGCCGCGGCGGCCGGCTTCGGCCCGGACGACCACGGAGCGGTCCACGTGGCGCCGCACACCGGCGGATCGTCCTTCACCGCCGAGGCTCCGCCCGCGCCGCCCCGCTGGGCGCTTCCGGTGTTCCGCGGGCACGTCGGGTAGGCGACGGACGCCCGTGCGGCCGTCGGTCGGGCGACGTACGGGCGGCGATCAGGTGGGCGGCGGGCCGGCGGCCGGTCGGGCGGCTCGCGGCGGGACCTCGCCCCGTCGGCGGACCCGGGAGGCGAGGAGACCGCCGAGGAACCCCGCCACCAGCCCCCACAGCACGGCGAAACCGAGCGCCGTCCACAGGCGCGGCCGCAGCGACACCTCTCCCCCGAGGCCGCCGCCGGCGTCGAAGAGATCCCCGAGGCCGAGCAGCGAGAGCCCCAGGCGCGCGGAGACGCGGGCGACGAGACAGATCATCAGTACGGTGAGGGTGAGGGCGACCGCCATGTGCACGGCGTGCTGCCAGTGCCGCATCCGCGCGGGTGAACGGACCGCCATGAGGAACGCGGCGGCCGGCACCAGGAGCACGGCGGCGACCAGCAGCCACCACGCCCGCCCGTCGTGTTCGGTGAGCGTGCCGAGGCTGAGGGTGGAGATGTCCTTCGTACGGAGCACCTCGTCCAGCACCTGCGGCATGGGCAGCCCGAAGGGGCCGTCGACCTTGCCCTCCCAGGACGCCCCGAGGCCGAGCGTGAGGGCGATCCAGGCGAGGTTCGGCAGTCCGAGGAGGATCACCGCGAACGTCTCCGCCTTGTGGCCGTGCGTCACGACGACGACGAGCGCGAGGAGGAGCCCCAGGGCGACGTACGCGAGCAGCAGCGCGACCATCGCGAAGGCGGCGGGCCGGACGGGCTCCTGGAAGCGCACCAGGCGGGCGGGGAGCGGGGCCTTGCGGGACACGAGGAGAGCCACGAACAGGAGGCCCGCCAGCCACAGCAGTCCGAAGAGGATCGTGAGGGCGATGTCGGCCCGGAAGCCGACCTTGGGCGCGCCGTCCTCCCCTAGCAGATCGTCGAGGAGACCGCCCGTCGGGTCCTCCAGCGGGATCGTGAAGGTGAACCGCGCCAGGAGCGAGAGGACGACGAGGCCGATCACCCACAGGGCGGCCAGCCGGCCGGCCCGCCCGGCCAGTTCACGGGTGCCCGCGACGGCCCGGTGACGCAGCGGCCGCAGGAAGAGCGTGGCGGTCACCAGGGCCCCCGCGAGGGTCACCGAGAGGGGCAGCACCGAGAGGTCGGCCCGGGTCTGCGCGAGTTCCCCCGCGCCGCCGGCGATGCCGACCGAGCCGCCGACGGCCATCACCACAACGGCCGCCACGACGCGAAGGAACGCGCCTTGCGGCAGGTCCGCCGCGCCCGCTGCCCACAGGCCGAGTGCGGCCGTGACGACCATGGCCGCCAGGCCGGCGAGCACCGCCACGAGGGCGTCGCGCCAGAGGCGGACGGCGCTGGTGGCGCGGGTGGCGCGGGTCGGGTCGCTGAACTTTCGCTGGCTCACGTGGTCACGCTAGGCACGGGAGTCGCGGTCCGCCGCCGGAGAGGGCCGACCGCGTCAGCTTGCGGCCCGTATGGGTGCGAGGCACACAATAAGCACGCATAGCAGAACTAAGCGTGCACACCGCGACCGATCCCTACGTTGGGGAGTACCGCCCGTGAGTGCTGAACCGCCGCAGTCGTCCGACCGCCCCACAGGACCACCCTCCGGCCCGCTCTCCGGCCCCACGCAGCCGGGGCAGGGAAGGCCCACGCCGCCGCCCGAGACGCCGTCCGGCCCGACCGGAGGCGGCGGTACGGGCGGCGGCGGGCGGGGTGGCGGCGGGCCGGGCGGATCCCAAGGCCCCGACCGCCCCTGGTGGCGGAACGTACCGAGGATCGCCACCATCGCCACCCTCGTCGTCGCCGCGGTGGTGGTGACCGTCGTGCTCACCCGGCCGGACGGCAAGTCCGCCGCGGGCGGCGAGGTGTTCCTGGAAGCGGCGGGCTCCTCCGGCCCGGATCCGTACACGGAGTCGACGGCGCAGAAGCCCTCGGAGGCGGCGACGGCGTCGCCGACCACACCGTCGAGCATGCGGCCGAGCGGGTCGCCGACCGGGTCCAACGTCACCCAGGCGGTGGAGGGCTCGGAACCGGGTCTCTACGGCGGGACCCGGAAGGTCGCGAGCTGCAACGTGGAGAAGCAGATCTCGGCGCTCACCTCCCAGCAGGACAAGAACAAGGCGTTCGCGGCCGTCCTGGACATCGAGCCCACCGGCGTCCCCGCGTATCTGCGGTCGCTGACCCCCGTGCAGCTGCGGTTGGACACCCGGGTCACCAACCACGGTTACCGCAACGGTTCCCCCACGCCCTACCAGTCCGTGCTCCAGGCCGGCACCGCCGTCCTGGTCGACGACCGCGGCGTGCCGCGGGTGCGCTGTGCGTGCGGCAATCCGCTGCGTCCGCCGGTCGCCGTCCAGGGCACGGCGAAGCGTACGGGCGACCCGTGGCCCGGGTTCCGTTCCTCGGCCGTCGTGACGGTGAAACCGGCTCCCGAGCCGGTCGAGGAGTTCGTCATGTACGACCCGGAGAGCGACGACTGGTTCAAGCGCGACAAGGGTGACACCGGCGTCGGCGACGAGCAGACCACGCCGCCGCCCAAGAGGACGAAGTCCCCCTCGCCGTCCGCCGACGCGACGTCGACGTCGACGTCGCCCTCGTCCGAAGCGCCGTCCCCGCCGTCCCCGGGGTCGGATCCGCCGACGTCGCAGGAGCCGCCGGCCGAGCCGGAGCCGGACTCGCCCGCCCCCGAGTCGCCGGCGCCGGAATCACCGGCGCCGGAGTCACCGGTGACGCCGCCGGCGCCGGCCCCCGACACCCCCGCCTCGGAGGGGCCGACCGGGTGAATTCGTGGCTCCACCGGCCTCTTGGCGCGCATCCGTGTCACGTGACTGGTTTGCTGCCGGGCAGGGGGCCGGCGGGCCGCCGCAGCACACGAATGGCAACCGGAGGAACGTCGTAATGACGACGATGAACACCGCAGGATCGGCCGGACCGGAACCGGAGAGCTACGAGGACGAGCTTCCGGTCCACCCCCACCAGCGGGGCAACGTCGTGATCAAGTGGCTGACCACCACCGACCACAAGACGATCGGTTCGCTCTACCTGACCACGTCGTTCATGTTCTTCGTCATCGGCGGGGTGATGGCGCTGCTCATGCGCGCCGAACTGGCCCGTCCCGGCATCCAGATCGTGTCGAACGAGCAGTTCAACCAGGCGTTCACGATGCACGGCACGATCATGCTGCTGATGTTCGCGACGCCGCTGTTCGCCGGATTCGCGAACTGGATCATGCCGCTGCAGATCGGCGCGCCCGACGTGGCGTTCCCCCGGCTGAACATGTTCGCGTACTGGCTGTACCTCTTCGGCTCGCTCATCGCGGTGGGCGGCCTGCTCACCCCGGACGGCACGCCGGACTTCGGCTGGTTCGCGTACTCGCCCCTTAACGACGCGGTGCATTCGCCGGGGGTCGGCGCCGACATGTGGATCATGGGCCTGGCCTTCTCCGGTTTCGGCACGATCCTCGGCTCGGTCAACTTCATCACCACGATCATCTGCATGCGCGCGCCCGGCATGACGATGTTCCGCATGCCGATCTTCACCTGGAACATCCTGCTGACCGGTGTCCTGGTGCTGCTCGCCTTCCCGGTGCTGGCCGCCGCGCTCCTCGCGCTGGAGGCGGACCGCAAGTTCGGCGCGCACATCTTCGACCCGGCCATCGGCGGATCGATCCTGTGGCAGCACCTCTTCTGGTTCTTCGGACACCCCGAGGTGTACATCATCGCCCTGCCGTTCTTCGGCATCGTCACCGAGATCATCCCGGTCTTCAGCCGCAAGCCGATCTTCGGTTACATCGGACTGGTGGGCGCGACGATCGCGATCGCCGGTCTGTCGGCGACCGTGTGGGCGCACCACATGTTCCCCACCGGTGCGGTGCTGCTGCCGTTCTTCTCGTTCATGACGTTCCTGATCGCGGTGCCGACCGGAGTGAAGTTCTTCAACTGGATCGGCACCATGTGGCGGGGCTCGCTCAGCTTCGAGACGCCCATGCTGTGGGCGACGGGATTCCTCGTCACGTTCCTGTTCGGGGGTCTGACCGGCATCATCCTGGCGTCTCCGCCGCTGGACTTCCACGTGACCGACTCGTACTTCGTGGTGGCGCACTTCCACTACGTCGTGTTCGGCACCGTGGTCTTCGCGATGTTCGCCGGGTTCCACTTCTGGTGGCCGAAGTTCACGGGCAAGATGCTGGACGAGCGTCTGGGCAAGATGACGTTCTGGACGCTGTTCGTGGGCTTCCACGGCACGTTCCTGGTGCAGCACTGGCTGGGCGCCGAGGGCATGCCGCGCCGGTACGCCGACTACCTGGCCGCCGACGGGTTCACCGCGCTGAACACCATCTCGTCCATCAGTTCCTTCCTGCTCGGCATGTCGCTGCTGCCGTTCCTCTACAACGTCTGGAAGACCGCCAAGTACGGCGAGCCGGTCGCGGTCGACGACCCCTGGGGCTACGGCCGTTCGCTGGAGTGGGCGACCTCCTGCCCGCCGCCCCGGCACAACTTCGTCACGCTCCCCCGCATCCGCTCCGAGTCCCCGGCGTTCGACCTGCACCACCCCCTGATCGCGGCCCTCGACCAGGCGCACAACCGCCCCGACGCCTCGGTGACGGTGGCGCCCGGCGACAAGCAGGAGTGAGTACGCGACCACGGAGGGAAGCGCCCGCGGAAGGAAGGAGACGTGAGCGTGGAGCCTGAGCAGGAGAGCGCCCAGGGGCTGGCCCAGCTGGAGGGGTACCTCCTGTGGAGCGCCGAGGTGGCGGAGGCCCGTCACCAGGCCGGCCGTTTCGCCGAGCAGTTGCCGTGGCTGACCACCGCGCAGCGCGAGGACGTGGAGCGCGCCTACACGGCCGACCGGCTGGCCGTCTCCAAGGCCTTCCTGGTGCGTGTGGCGGCGCGGTCCACCGCGCTGCGCGCCGAGTACACCGAGCGCTACCGCCGGCTGAGGGCGCGCTGTGTCGCGACGGCCGCCGTGTGCGCGGGCCTGGCCGGCGGGACGTGCGCGGTGTTCACCTTGCTCGTGCGGTGACGCCCTGCCGCGCCGCACAGGGCGGGCCGCCCGGCGGTGCGGCGGTCCGCCGCCTTGTTTCACCCGGGCTGTTGTGGGGACCCGCAGGACGTCCGCCTGGTTCGCACGCACAGTCAGCCCGAGCAAGGTCACGGAGTGCCTCATGAGCGAGACAACAGGACTGCGGGTGGTCGTCACGGGCGCCACCGGGAATGTCGGTACCAGCGTGGTGCGCGCCCTCGCGGAGGACCCACGGGTCGGCTCCGTCCTGGGCCTCGCGCGCAGGGTTCCCGACCTGGCCTTTCCCCGGACGGAGTGGGCGTCCGTGGATCTGAGCGAGGAGGCGGACGGCGAGGGGCTGACCGGCTGGTTCGCCGGGGCCGACGCCGTGGTCCACCTCGCCTGGCGTTTCCAGCCGACCCACGACCCGGTGCTGACGTGGCAGACCAATGTCCTCGGCTCGCTCAGGGTCTTCACAGCGGTCGCCGCCGCCGGGGTGCCCGCGCTGGTCCACGCCTCGTCGGTCGGCGCGTATTCGCCCGGCCCGAAGGAGGCCCCGGGCGTCGTCGAGTCCTGGCCCACCCACGGCTGGCCGGACGCGGCGTACTGCCGGGAGAAGGCGTACCTGGAGCGGGTGCTGGACACCTTCGAGTACGAGCACCCGCACGTCCGCGTCGTCCGCATGCGGCCCGCGTTCCTGTTCAAGGAGACGTCGGCGAGCGAGCAGCGGCGTATCTTCGCCGGGCGCTTCCTGCCCGGTCCGCTGCTGCGGCCGGACCTGCTGCCCTGGGTGCCCGACATGAAGGGGCTCGTGCTCCAGGCCCTGCACACCGACGACGCCGCGCAGGCCTACCGGCAGGCCGTGCTGCGGGACGTGACCGGGGCGTTCAACCTGGCCGCCGATCCCGTCGTCGACGCGAAGGTACTGGGCGACCTGCTGGACGCGAAGGTGGTGAAGGTGCCTACCGCAGTGGTACGCGCGGCGCTGGCGGCGGCCTGGAACGCGCGCCTCGCCCCCGCCTCGCCGCACCTGTTCGACGCGGTGCTGCGGATGCCCGTGCTGGACGCGTCCCGCGCGCGCCGGGAGCTCGGCTGGGAGCCGCGGCTCACGTCCGTCGAGGCCATCGGTGAGTTCTTGGAAGGGGTGCGCAAGGGCAGCGGGGAGCAGACGGCGCCGCTCGCGGGCCGCAAGGCGAGCTAGGCACGCGATCAGCCCGACAATAAGGCGGCAAAACGCCCATATGGGTAAGATATCGGCAGGACGCTCGAACGACGGTTCCCCTCAGTGCGTCGAAGGAGCCTCATGTCCAGCCGCCTGCGTACCCGTGAAACCGAACCCGGAGCCGCCGAACCCGGCTCAGCGCGACCGGGACCGGCCGGTCTCCCCGAGATCCCGGATCCGGCGACGCTCTGCACTCTGGACGCACGCAGCCTCTCCGACTCCCTGTTCGAGCGGTTGGCGACGCTGAAGGAAGGCACGCCCGACCACGCGTACGTCCGCAACACGCTGGTCGAGATCAACCTCAGTCTGGTGAAGTACGCCGCGGCCCGGTTCCGCAACCGGAACCAGCCCATGGAGGACATTGTCCAGGTGGGCACGATCGGCCTGATCAAGGCCATCGACCGCTTCGACCTGGGGCGCGAGGTGGAGTTCCCCTCCTTCGCGCTGCCGACGATCGAGGGCGAGATCAAGCGCTTCTTCCGCGACAACAGCTGGGACGTCCGCGTACCGCGCCGTCTCCAGGAACTGCGGATCGACATCGCCCGGGCGTCCGACGTCCTGGAGCAAGGGCTCGGCCGGGAGCCCACGGGCGCCGAGCTGGCCGCCCACCTGGGTGTGGACGAGGACGAGGTCCGGGAGGGCCGGCGGGCCGCGAACGGCTACAACGCCCGCTCGCTGGACGTCGTGTTCGACGACGCCCCGGCCGGTTTCACCCAGTGCTGCCTCGGCCAGGAGGTCCGCGCGTACGACACCGTCGAGTGCGTCGTGGCGCTGAAGCCTTCGGTGACCGCGCTGGCCGAGCGGGACCGGATGATCCTCACCATGCGGTTCGTGGAGGAACTGACCCAGCGGGAGATCGGCGAGCGGATGGGCATCTCGCAGATGCAGGTGTCCCGGCTGCTCACACGCATCCTGACCACCCTGCGCGACGCGCTGCTCGCCGACGACGACGGCCCGCCCGCTAAGCCCACCGACGCTGGTGGCCGCGCGGCGCCGCCACCTCCACCCACACCGCCTTCCCGCCTCCCCGGGGCAGCGAACCCCAGCTCCGGGCGAGGCGCCGCAGCACCGTCAGGCCGTGCCCGCCGGGAACGCCCACGCCGGACGGCCGTGGTCTCGGAGGGACCGGGCTCCCGTCGGTGACCTCGACGCGCAGCCGGTCAGCCGTGCAGTGCAGCAGGATCTCCTGGGGGCCGCCCGCGTGCAGGCAGGCGTTGGTGACCACCTCGGACACGAGCAGCAGCACGTCGTCGACGACGGCCTGCTCCTCCTCGTCCGCGGCCGGAGTCCACTGCCAGTCGGCCAGCGCGTCCCGGGTGAAGTCGCGACAACGACTCACCACGTCCTCGATGCCGCGCAGGGTCAGCCGTCGGGTCCGACCCCGCGACTGGAGGACGTCACTTACGGCCATGACGCACCCCTCGTCTCGGTTGGGGTCTCAGCACCCGTGGGTTCTGAGAGAGTCTTCGGAGCTTTGAGGCTATGGCCACCGGGTGCCCCAAAAGTTGGGTTTTACCCACTGCTGCGGTCACCGTGCGACGGGCGGCCGCCCTGTGCCGGCTGTTCGCCCTCCACCGGCGCGAGCTCGTGCAGGAGTTGCTGGGACTGGGCGACGAGGCCGCCCAGCGACGTCGCCGTCTCGCTGTCCTGCTCGACCAGTTGCCGCTTCAGGAGTCCGTGCGCGGACCACGCGGACTCCAGCGCGCGCGCCCGCTCCTGCCGCGCGCCGCGCCCCCGGCCCCCGAGGAAGGCCCGGTCGGCCGCGCACACGTCGCCGGCCGCCCCCAGCAGTTCCGCCAGCTGCGCCACGGCCGCGTCGGGAAGCCGCCTGAGCGGGCTCTCCTCGCTGACCGTACTGGCGAGGGTGCGCATCAGGGCCACCAGAGGGTCGGCGATCCGCTCCCACGCCTGGTCCCACTCGGTCGGGGGCAGCGCGGCCCCGGTACGGCGCAGCCGGTGGCCGGGGTTCAGGCGGTAGCTCTCGCGGGTCCACAGCCGCGCGTCGCGCAGGTCGGCCAGGACGGCCGGGATGTGGCGCGCCCGGTCGTGCCAGCCGTCCGCCTCCTGCCGCCCGTACCCCTCCCGCAGGCCGTCGGCGACCGCGTGCAGCAGGTCGGCGCACTCCTCGGGCAGTCTGCGCAGGGAGTCGCGGACGCTGCGCAGATGGACCGGCGGGAGGATCAGCGCGTTCACCGCGATGCCGATGACCGCGCCGACGGCCGACTCGAAGAGCCGGTGCAGGATGTCGACGCCCGAGTACGACCCGTAGGCCAGCACGAACACGGCGGTGGTCGGCGCGTACAGGCCGTGCTCGCCGAAGCGCGCGTAGTTGCCGATCAGCACGGCGACCGGCAGCACCAGGACCATCGCGGTCATGGTGTCGCCCGTCAGGTTGGCCGCCCCCGCCGCCAGCACGGTGCCCAGCGCGATCACCACGAGTTGCTGGACGCCGGAGCGCAGTGAGCGGTAGACGGTGCTCTGCACGAGGACGACCGCCGTCCAGGGGGCCATCAGCGCCATCGGCGCGTTCCACCACCAGCCGGTCAGCGCCCACGCCGCCGCGGCGGCCCCCGCGGCCTTCAGCGACTGGGTGACGACATCGCGCTCGGGGCCGGGCCCCGCCGCCGCGCGGCGCGCGGAACGGCCGATCGCCGCCGCCTCCCAGCGCAGCCACTGCCACATCCGGCCGAGTGCGGCACCGCCCCGGTACGACCGGTGCTCGCTCTCACTGACTGCCACTATCGCCTCCGGGACCCGGCCTGCCTACGACGGGCCCCGGGTGCCCTGACGCGACGCGTCCAATCGTCGCCCCACCCGGGCGACCGGGCTGTCGTCGAGCCGCGCGAGCAGATCGGCCGGGTCCTCGTAGACGGCCGCCGCGCCGGCCTGCTCCAGGTCGCGCTGCGGGATGCCGCCGCAGCGCAGTGCCACGCCGAGCACGCCCGCCCGGGTGGCGGCCTCCATGTCCCACACCGTGTCCCCCACGAACACCGCGCGGTCGGCGGGCACCCCGGCCAGTTCCAGCGCCCGTTCGACCGGTTCCGGCGCCGGCTTGCCCTCGTCGACGTCCTCCGAGCTCGCGGTGGCGCCGATCGCGTCGTCGGCGTCGAGCGCGCGGCGCAGCGCGGCGAGTTCGCCGCCGCTCGCCGACGTGGCGAGCACGACGGTCCAGCCCTGCCCCTTGAGGGCCCGCAGCAGCCGGCCGGCTCCGGGGAGTGGGGGCAGCCGTTCGGCGTACGTCGCGTACAGGGTCTTGTGGGCGGCGCTGATGGCGTCGTCCTGACCGGTGTCGCGGTCGTCGCCGAGCAGCCGGGCGATGAGGTCGTGGCCCGGCAGGCCGACGGAGCGGTGGATGTCGTGCATGACGACGTCGTGCCCGGCCTGCCGGAATGCCTCCCACCACGCCGTCACGTGCAGATGGTTGGTGTCGACGAGCGTTCCGTCGACATCGAAGACGGCCGCGCGCTCCATGTCGCCGTTCCCTTCCTCACGCCTCACTCGGACAGAGCGACGGGCCGCGCCGCCGTGGCGGCGCGGCCCGCTCAGTGCGGTGCCGCGCTACTTCGCGGCCGACCTCTTCACCCGGTCGCCGGTCTTCGCGACGGTTTCCTGGGTCTTGCCCCGCAGCTGCTCGCCGCGGCCCTCGGCCTCCATGGCCGGGTCGTCCTTGACCCTGCCCGCCGTTTCCTTCAACTTGCCCTTGACCTGCTTCGCCTTCGCCTTTGCCTTGCTCACGAGGGTGTTCCTTCCAGAGATCGGAGGTGACTTTCACCTGGCTCACCCACCTTGCGCCGGTCACCGTCCGCCTGCAATCCGGGACGCCGCGTGACATCGCGCCCGTTCAGCCGGTCGGCTCCTCCGGGGCCGGCTCCTGGCCGGCGGCGGACGCCTGGTCGCCGTCGTCGTGGTCGTCCCGCGCGGCGGGTCGGCCCGCCTCGTTCGGCGAGTCCTCGCCGTCCGGGGCCTGCTGGTCGGGCAGGTCGCGCGGCACGGGCTTGCCGTTGTCCTCCGGGTCCTGCGTGTACGAGTCGCTCATGGTCCTCGGTCCTCCCTAGGCGCGGCAGAGGCAGAACGGGTGACCCGCCGGATCGGCGTACACCCGAAAGCCCCGCTTCCCGTCCTCGTCGTCCAGATCGAGCGGCGTGGCGCCGAGTGCGAGCACCTGCGTCTGCGCCGCCTCGATGTCGGGGACGTCGAAGTCCAGATGCATCTGCTGCGAGTTGTCGTCGGCCCGCGGCCAATCCGGCGGCCGGTGCCCCGGGGCCCGCTGGAAGGCGATGCGGGGCCCGTCGGGCAGGTACAGGTCGTACCAGTCCTCGGTGTTCTGCTTCACGTCGCCGCCCAGCACCGCGGCGTAGAAGCCGGCGAGTGCCTGCGGGTCCGGACAGTCCACGGCCACGAGGCCGTACTTCGCGATGGCCATTGCGACCTCCTTGCTCGGGCTTGCGTCCCACCCCGGTACCCCGCCGAGGCCCCGTTGAACCGGAACGCGCCGGGCGGAACATTTTGATAGGAAGAGGTGCGAAGCGATGTCTCCGGACCGGAAAGGTGCCACGGAGTGGAGCCAACCAGCCAGCAGGAGAACGCGCACAGCTCTGTCCTCACCCTGCACGTCAACGGCACCCCGCACACCCTCATGCTCGACCACCGCACCACCCTCCTCGACGCCCTGCGCGAGCGGTTGCGTCTGACGGGGGCGAAGAAGGGCTGCGACCACGGCCAGTGCGGGGCGTGCACCGTGATCGTCGACGGCCGGCGCGCCAACAGCTGTCTGCTGCTCGCCGCCGCCCACGACGGCGCGCGCGTCACCACCGTGGAGGGCCTCGCCGAGGGCGAGACCCTCCACCCGGTCCAGGAGGCGTTCGTCGGGCGGGACGCCCTCCAGTGCGGCTACTGCACGCCGGGGCAGATCTGCTCGGCCGTCGGGATGCTGGCCGAGGCCGCCGAAGGGCATCCCTCGTACGTCACGTCCCCCCATCACTCCCCCGGCGCTCCCGCCGCCCTCACGCCGGACGAGATCCGCGAACGCATGAGCGGCAACATCTGCCGCTGCGGCGCCTATCCGAACATCGTCGACGCGATCGGTGAGGTGGCGCCGTGAAGCCGTTCGCGTACTTCCGCGCCGAGAGCGCCGAGGAGGCGGTCGACGCCTTCGCCGGCCACGAGCGGGCGCAGTACCTCGGCGGTGGCACGAACCTGGTGGACCTGATGAAGCTCGGGGTCGCGGCCCCGGACCTGCTCATCGACGTCAGCCGGCTGCCGCTGGACGGGATCGAGGAGACGCCCGACGGCGGGCTGCACATCGGCGCGACCGTGCGCAACAGCGACCTGGCCGCCCACCCGGCCGTCCGCACGCGGTACGCCGCCCTGTCGCAGGCCCTGCTCTCCGGCGCCTCGGGGCAGTTGCGCAACGTGGCGACGACCGGCGGGAACCTGCTGCAGCGCACCCGCTGCACGTACTTCCAGGACACCTCGAAGCCCTGCAACAAACGCACTCCCGGCACCGGATGCCCGGCCCGTGACGGCGTGCACCGCGACCTCGCGGTGCTCGGCCACTCCGAGCACTGCGTCGCCACCCACCCCTCCGACATGGCCGTCGCACTGGCCGCCCTCGACGCCACCGTCCACCTGAGCGGCCCGCAGGGCACCCGCGCCGTCCCCGTCACCGGCTTCCACCGGCTGCCGGGCGACCGCCCCGACCAGGACACCGTCGTCCGTACGGGCGAACTGATCACCGGGGTCACCCTGCCGCCCGTCCTGCCCGGCACCCAGTGCGGCTACCGCAAGGCGCGCGACCGCACCTCGTACGCCTTCGCTCTCGCGTCCGTCGCCGCCGTCCTGCGCGTCGAGAGCGGTGTCGTGCGGGACGCCGCCCTCGCGTTCGGCGGGCTCGCGCACGTGCCCTGGCGTGGCCGGGCCGCGGAAGAGGTGCTGCGCGGGGCGCCCGCCACCGAGGAGACGTACGCCCGGGCGGCCGACGCCGAACTCGCCGCGGCCGAGCCGCTGCGCGACAACGGCTTCAAGGTGCCGCTCGCCCGCAACCTCGCCATCAGCGTGCTGGCCGAGCTCGCTTCCCGTACCTGAGGACGTGACACCCCGTCATGACGCACGCACACAGCCCCCTCGGCACACCCGCCGTCCGCGCGGAGGCCCGCGCCAAGGTCACCGGCGCCGCACGCTACGGGGCGGAGCACACCCCGCCTGGCTGCGCCTACGCCGTACCCGTGCCGGCGACCGTCGCACGCGGGCGGGTGACCGCCGTCCACGACGACGAGGTGCTGGCCCTGCCGGGCGTGCACGCCGTGCTCAGCCACGAGAACGCGCCCCGGCTGAAGGAGCCGGACGACCCGATCCTCGCGGTCCTCCAGAACGACCGGGTGCCGCACCGCGGCTGGTACGTCGCCCTGGTGGTCGCCGACACGCCGGAGAACGCCGCGGCGGCGGCCGAGGCGCTGCGCGTCGAGTACGCGGCCGAGGAGCACGACGTCACGCTGACCACCGGCCATCCGGGTCTCTACACGCCGGAGGAGGCGAACAGCGGCGTCCCGGCCGTCCGGGAACGCGGCGACTTCGACACGGCCTGTCCGGCGGCCGCCGTGCGCGTCGACGCGACGTACACCATGAGCGCGCAGCACAACCACCCGATGGAGCCGCACGCCTCGACCGCCCGGTGGGACGACGGCCGGCTGACCGTGTACGACTCCAGCCAGGGGTCCACCAAGGTGCGCGACGCGCTGGCGCAGGTCTTCGCTCTGGAGAAGCGGCAGATCACCGTCGTCTCCGAGCATGTCGGCGGCGGGTTCGGCTCCAAGGGCACGCCCCGCCCGCAGGTGGTGCTGGCCGCCATGGCCGCGCGGCACACCGGGCGCCCCGTCAAGCTGGCGCTCCCCCGCCGCCAGCTCGCGGCGGTGGTGGGCCACCGCGCGCCGACCGTGCAGCGGGTGCGGCTGGGGGCCGGCGCGGACGGCGTGATCACCGCGCTCGCGCACGAGGTCGTCACGCAGACCTCGACGGTCAAGGAGTTCGTGGAGCAGGCCGCCGTACCGGCCCGGGTCATGTACACCTCGCCGCACAGCCGCACCGGTCACCGGGTCGTCGCGCTGGACGTGCCGTCCCCGTCGTGGATGCGTGCTCCGGGCGAGGCGTCCGGCATGTACGCCCTGGAGTCGGCGATGGACGAACTCGCCGTGGCCGCCGGGATCGACCCGGTGGAACTGCGCCTGCGCAACGAACCGGAGACCGAGCCCGACAG
The DNA here is from genome assembly GCF_014650755.1 of Streptomyces chryseus. GTDB lineage: Bacteria > Actinomycetota > Actinomycetes > Streptomycetales > Streptomycetaceae > Streptomyces > Streptomyces chryseus. The sequence continues at coordinate 160,107 of NZ_BMVO01000006.1, forward strand.
CGGCAGCCCGTTCAGCAGCCGTCACCTGGCCGAGTGCCTGCGGGAGGGAGCGCGGCGCTTCGGCTGGGAGGAGCGCGACCCGCGGCCCGGCGTCCGCCGCGACGGCGACCTGCTGCTCGGCACCGGGGTCGCGGCGGCCACCTACCCCGTGCTGGTCAGCCCGTCCGCCGCCACCGCGCACGCCGCCCCCGACGGCACGTACCTCGTCCGGGTCAACGCCACCGACATCGGCACCGGGGCCCGTACGGTGCTGGCGCAGATCGCCGCCGACGTGCTGGACGCGCCCCTGGAGTCGGTGCGCGTCGAGATCGGCAGCAGCGACCTGCCGGTGGCGCCGCTCGCGGGCGGCTCGTCGGGCACGGCGTCGTGGGGCTGGGCGGTGCACAAGGCGTGCGCGCTCCTGGCGGAGCGGCTGCGGGAGAGCCCGGGCGGCGTACCGGCCGGGGGGATCACCGCGACGGCGGACACCGAGCGGGAGCTGGCGGAGGATCCGCCGTACGCGCGGCACGCGTTCGGCGCCCACTTCGCGGAGGTCCAGGCCGACACGGTGACGGGCGAGGTCCGTGTACGCCGCCTCCTGGGCGTGTACGCCGCGGGGCGCGTCCTCAACCCGCGTACGGCGCGCTCCCAGTTCATCGGCGGGATGACGATGGGCATCGGCATGGCGCTGACGGAGCACAGCACGATGGACCCCGCGTTCGGGGACTTCGCGGAGCACGATCTGGCGTCGTACCACGTGCCCGCGTGCGCGGACGTGCGGTCGATCGAGGCGCACTGGGTCGACGAGGACGATCCGCACCTCAACCCGATGGGCAGCAAGGGCATCGGCGAGATCGGCATCGTCGGCACGGCGGCGGCCATCGCCAACGCCGTCCACCACGCGACGGGAGCGCGGTTGCGGGACCTGCCGCTGACGCCCGACAAGGTGCTGCCGCACGTCGGTCCGGCGCGCTGAAGGGGCCGCCCGGCGGCACCCGGCGCGGTCCGGGCGGCCGTGTCGTGTGCGAGGCATGAGCGGCACGCGCCGGGGCACAAGGCTGTCAGCGGCGCAGCCACCGGACCGTGTGTGACGCGCCGTCGAGCGGCAGGAGAAGAACATGCTGGCAATCGCGGCGGCGGTGGTCTTCGTCATCGCCTTCATCATTCACGCGACCGAGACGTCGACGGAAACGATCTTCGGTCCGACGAGCCTCATGCTCGTCGGGCTCGCCCTGCTGGCCCTGCACGTGGCGGGCCTGGGCGCCGGGTGGTCGGCCCGGGGCCGCCGGCGGTGACGGGCCGAGGGCGCCACAGGCACCGAAAGGACGCCCGGAGCACAGGCAGTTGACGGGAACAGGCCCGGGGCGGGCCGCTGGAACCCCGCCCCGGGCCGCTCGCGTGCGTCAGGCCGCGCGGGCGCCGCGCGTGCGGTGCTCGGCGATGATCCCGGCGTAGTGGTGTCCGCTTCCCTTGATCGTGCGGCGCTGGGTCGCGTAGTCGACGTGGACCAGGCCGAAGCGCTTGTCGTAGCCGTACGCCCACTCGAAGTTGTCCAGCAGGGACCAGGCGTAGTAGCCGGCGAGCGGCGCGCCCCGCCGTACCGCGCGTGCGCAGGCGGCCAGGTGCTCCCGCAGGTACGCGGTGCGCTCGCGGTCGTCGATGGTGCCGTCGGCGAGCACCGTGTCCGGGTACGCGGACCCGTTCTCGGTCACGTAGAGCCTGCGTGCGCCGTACTCGTCGGTGAGGCGCATCAGCAGGGTCTCGATGCCCCCCGCGTCGACCTCCCAGTCCATGCCCGTGCGCGGCACGCCGGACCGGCGGATCTGCCGCGCGAAGGGGTACGGGCCGTCCGGGTCGTCGGTCACCACGGCCGGGAAGTAGTAGTTCAGCCCCAGCCAGTCCAGCGGCTGCGCGATGGTGGTGCGCCTGCCCTGACCCACCGGCCGCCGCACGGCCTGTCGGCCCCGCACCCCCTGCCCGGCTCCTCCCGCCCTCCCCGGCGGGAGGGGCCGGGCGCTCGCGCTACGCCGACTCGCGGCGCACGAGCTCGGGTGCGAAGATCACCGACGTCGGCTCGGTCCGTTTCCCCTCGATGTGCTCCTGGAGGAGCCGCGCCATCGCCGCCGCCATCTCCTCCATCGGCTGGCGGACGGTGGTCAGCGGCGGGAGGCAGGCGAGCGCCGCGCTGGAGTCGTCGAAACCGACCACGGCCACGTCCTGCGGCACGCGCCGGCCGCTCGCGCGCAGCGCCTGGCAGACCCCCTGGGCCATCAGGTCGTTCGCCGCGAACACTCCGTCGGTGTCGGGGTGTTCGGCCAGCAGCCGCGTCATGGCCGAGGCCCCGCTGTCGAGGGTGAAGCCGCCCTCGGCGATCGGGACGTAGGGGTGGCCGTGGCGCGCCATCGTGTCCTGGAACCCGGAGAGGCGGTCCTGGGCCGCCGGCAGGTCCAGCGGGCCCGCGATCGTGGCGGCACGGCGGCAGCCGCGTGCCAGCAGGTGCTCGGCGGCCAGCCGCCCGCCCTCGCGGTGGTCCAGGTCGACGTACGTGACCGGAGCCGGACGGGCGGGACGCGCGAACAGCACACAGGGCAGGCTCTCGGCCGCCAGGAGGCCCGGCAGGGGGTCCTCGGCGTGCGTGGAGAAGACCAGAGCGCCGTCGGCGCTGCCCTGCCGCAGGTACGCGAGCACCTGCTGGCGGGCGTCCTCGGACTCGGCGAACATCAGCACCGGGTGCATCGAGCGCGGGCGCAGGAAGCCGACGACGCCGCTGACCACGCGGCCGAAGAACGGGTCGGCGAGCGCCCGCGCGGCGAACTCGTTCTGCTCGCCGCCGGTGTCGTCGCCCGCGCCGGAGACGACCAGGGCGACGGTCCCGGCGCGCCGGGTCACCAGGGACCGGGCTGCGCGGTTCGGGGTGTAACCGCTGCGCGCGATGGCCTCCCGTACCGTCTCCCGGATGGCGGGGTCCACGTTGCGGATGCCGTTGACGACGCGGGAGACGGTCGCCCGGGAGACGCCCGCCTCCCGCGCCACGTCCTCGAGGGTGGGCGCCTTTCTGGTCATGTCCGCACCCTACCGGCCGTACGGCGCGGCGCGGGAGCGCTCTCCGGGACCGGACGGCGAGGTCAGGGGCGTGCGACGGGGGGCTCTGCGGTGTCGAGCGTCGCGGACAGCGGCAGTTCTCCGGCGGACGGTCCCACGAGCACCTGGTACGCGCCGGGCTCCACGCGCCAGCCGCCGTCGGCGACGGACCAGTGCCGCAGCGCCCGCGCCGCCACGGTGATGTGCGCGGTCGCCGCCTCGCCGGGGCCGGTGTCGACGGCGGCGTACCCGGCGAACCAGCGGTGGGGGCGCTCCACGGCCGAGTCCGGCTTCGCGAGGTACACCTGGACGACCTCCCTGCCGCGTCTGGGGCCCGTGTTGCGCACCCGGGCGCGGACCGTGAAGGAGCCGTCGGGCGCCGGCCCGTCGACGGCCGCCGCCTCGTACGCCCAGGTGGTCCAACCGAGTCCGTGCCCGAACCAGTAGGCGGGCCGGCGCCCCGCGCGCAGCCAGGCCCGGTGACCGATGTGGAGGCCCTCGGCGTAGTCAAGGGCGCCGCCCTCGGGGCGGGTCCCGGTGACCGGTACGTCGTCGAGAGCCGCGCCCCACGTGGTCGGCAGCCGCCCGCCGGGCTCGGCGGCGCCGCACAGGACGTCCGCGATGCCGGCGCCCGCCTCCTGGCCGGGGAACCAGGCCAGGAGCACCGCCGCGGCCGCGTCGCGCCACGGCATCTCGACCGGGCCGCCGGCGTTGACCACGACCACCGTGCGGGCGTTGGCCCGGGTGACCGCCCGCACCAACGCGTCCTGCGCGCCGGGCAGACCCAGGCCGGTGCGGTCCTGCCCCTCGGACTCGCCGTCCCGCGCGGTGGCGACGAACACGACGGCCGTGTCGGCGGCGCGGGCCGCGTCGGCCGCCTCCCTGATCGCCGCGGCGGGGTCGGGGGCGGGCGGCCCGCCGGCCAGGAGGGTGGCGCGGCCGGTGCCCGGCGCGAGTTCGCGCCGGGCGACCACGCGCACCGCGCGCCCGGCCTCCAGCCGCAGGCCGCCGTACTGGCACGGGGGGCTGACGTGGACTGCGGCCGGGTCGTCCGTCGCGCGGGGGAACACGCCGTCGACGAGGACCCGGTCGTCGACGGTCAGGCTCATGCGCCCGAACCCGCCGACGCCGAAGGTCCATGCGCCCCCCGCGTCCGGCGTCAGGACCGCGCTGATCTCCACGGTGCGGGCGCCGGGCGGCGTGGGGGGCTCCAACTGCCGCCCCGAGAGGCCCTGTCCGGCGTACAGCTCGCGGCCCCGCGCGTCCAGCGTGCGCACCAGCACCCCGGGCAGCCCGCCGCGGGGGTCGCGGCACCCGTCGGTCCCCAGCGGCGGCGGCAGTCGCTCGACGGCGGGACCCGGGGCGTGGACGACGCGGGCCCGCCCGGCGAGGGCTTCGCGGATGCCGTCGAGCGGCGTCGTAACGCCCTGCGGGAAGACCCCGGCGCTGCCGCCCCCCTGGGTCCTCGGCCGGGTGGCCGGCGCCCCGATCACCGCGACCGTGCCGGCCGTCCCGGGGTCCAGCGGCAGTACACCGTCGTTGCGCAGCAGGACCGCGCTCGCGGCGACGGTGCGCCGCAGCAGCCGCCGTACGTCGCCGGGGCCCGGCGGCGACGCGGGCGGCGCGGCGGGCCCGCCCAGGGCCCCGACGCGGCCGGCCAGCCGCAGCAGGCGCCTGACCTTGTCGTCCACGGTCTCGACCGGGACGAGGCCCGCGTCGACCGCCGTGACCAGTGCGTCACCCCAGGCGCCGCCGGGCCCGGGCATGACCAGGTCGAGGCCGGACAGGGCGGACGCCGTGGTGCCGCGGACCGCGCCCCAGTCGGAGACGACGACGCCGTCGAAGCCCCACTCCCCCTTGAGCGGCTCGGTGAGGAGCGCGTTCTCCGTCATGGTGGCGCCGTTGACGCCGTTGTACCCGGCCATGACCAGCCGGACGCCGGCGGCGACCGCGGCGGCGAAGGGCGCGAGGTAGACCTCGCGCAGGGCGCGTTCGCCGACGCGGACGTCCACGGTCAGCCGTTCGGTCTCCGCCTCGTTCGCGACGTAGTGCTTGGCCGTGGCGGCGATGCCGTGCGCCTGGATGCCCCGGATCAGCGCGGCCCCGGTGCGGCCGGTGAGTTCCGGGTCCTCGGAGAAGCACTCGAAGTGGCGGCCGCCCAGGGGCGAGCGGTGGAGGTTGAGGGTGGGAGCGAGTACGACGTCCACCCCCTTGCGCCGGGCCTCGGCCGCCAGCAGGCCGCCCAGCCGCTCGACCAGACCCTCGTCCCACAGCGCGCCGAGCGCCGACGCGCAGGGCAGCAGCGCGGAGGTGTCCCGCTCGTCCCATGCCTCGCCGCGTACGCCGGCGGGTCCGTCGGAGAGCACCATCGGCGCGAGGCCGGCCGCCGGTTCGGCGTGGGTGCGACAGGTCGTCGCCCCGGTCAGCATGCGCACCTTCTCCCCGAGGGAGAGTTTGCCGAGCAGCCGGTCGAGTTCTTCTTCCGTCATGGGTCCGCCTCCCCCGCGCCCGCCACCTTGGAGAGCGCTCTCCGAGAGAATGGCCAAGCCGGGACGGAACTGTCAACGGATCACCGGCCCGTTTGCCGCGGCGGCGCCGGGGGACGCGCCGGAGGAACGGACTCCGTCACCTCTGCTGGGGTTTCTCCTGGGCACACCGCCGAACGATCCCGTCCCGCCGAACCCGACCCCCGCGCCCGGCCCCGGTCCGCAGCCGGGTCCCGCACCAGGTCCCGTCACCTGAGCGGCGCGACGGGCGGGGTTGAGGCAAGTTCGGGCAACGGAAGCGCAGGGCCGCCGGCCGGTCACGTGTTGGGCGCGGCGGCGCTCACGTCTCCGAGCGCGGACGTGGGATCGCGCTCGATGGCCAGATCGCCCAGGGACACGATGCCCACGGCGGTGGAGCCCTCGACCACGGGCAGCCGGCGCAGCGCGTTCTCCCGCATCAGCCGGATGGCGTCGTCGACCTCGTCGCCGGGCGCGACGGTGACGAGATCGGTGCTGCAGACGTCCCGGACCGTGGTCTCCCCCGGGGCCTTCCCCTCGGCGAGCACCCGCACCACGAGGTCCCGGTCGGTGACCAGGCCGCGCAGCTCGTCGCCCTCCGCGACCAGGACCACGCCGATGTTCTCCTCGCGCATCCGGTGCGCGACCTCGCTCACCGCCGTGAGCACGCCCACGGTGGCCGGGGCGCTCGTCATGATCTCGCGAACCTGCTGACCCATCGGGTCCTCCACTGAACGGGCGGCGCCAGCCGCGGCCCCCACTGTACGAGCGGGTACCCACGCACTGTCCGCCCAAGCGCCGGGCGGCTCGGTGCCTCCCGGGGAACCCCCGGCCTTCTTCCCGGGTTGCGCGGTGTCATCCAGCCGCGGGAGTTCAGGGACGGCGCCAGGAGTCGTCGTCCAGGTGGGAGCCCGCCATGGGCCCCATCCGCAGCATGCCGCCGTCCACCTGCCACGAGGCGCCCGTGACGTAGGAGGCGTCCGGGCTCGCGAGGAAGGCGATGACGGCGGCGACCTCCCGTGCGTCGCCGGGCCGCCCCAGGGGTACGCCGCGGCGTACCTCCGCGCGTACATCCGTGTCCTCCTGGCCGGTCATCGGCGTGGCGATCTCGCCGGGGGCGACGGCGTTGACGGTGATGCCGTGCTCGGCGAGCTCCAGGGCCATCACCTGCGTCAGCACGCCGAGGCCGCCCTTGGCCGCGCAGTACGGCGCGGCGCCGACGCGGGGCGCGCTCTCGTGGACCGAGGTGACGTTGACGATCCTGCCGCCGCCGCCCTGCCGGATCATGCGGCGGGCCGCCCGCTGGGCGCACAGGAAGGGGCCGATCATGTCCACGTCGACGACATGGCGGACGGTAGCGAGGTCGATGTCGAGGAACGGTGTGGCGGTGCCCGTCCCCGCGTTGTTGACCAGGACGTCGATGCGGCCCAGTTCCTCCGCCAGCCGGTCGACCGCGTCGGCGGCGTCCGGCAGCGCGGTGAGGTCCATGGCCGCGACGGCCGCGCGGCGCCCGTGCCCGCGCACCTCCCGGGCGGTCTCCTCCGCGCCCCGGCGGTCGGTGTGGAAGGTGATGCCGACGTCCATGCCCCGTACGGCGAGGGCGACGGCCGTGGCACGCCCGATCCCGGAGTCCGCGCCGGTGACGACGGCGACCGGCGCTGCTGCCGCGTTCCCGGCGCTGGACATGTGCGGAACCTCCTGGTGTGGGGAGCGGCCTGGGATCAGACCGTCGGGGGGACGGGAAGCGAGGGCGGATCAGGGCCAGGAGGGTTCCCGGCGCGGTACGACGACCAGTTCCGACACCGCGCTGCCGGCCGGGACGGACAGGGCGTACAGCACCGTGTCGGCCACGATGTCGGGGCTCTGCAGCATGGAGGTGTCGGCGTCCGGGAAGCGCTCCATGATGAACGGTGTCTCCATGCCGCCCGCGATGATGCCGGTGACGCCGATCCCGGGGCAGTCCCGCTGCGCCTCCTTGAACAGCGTGTGCGTGAAGGCGCGCAGGCCCGACTTGCCCGCCGCGTACGGTCCGGCCTCGGTCCAGGTGCGGTTCGCCGCCGTGGAGAGGATGTTGACGATGTGGCCGCCGCCACGGGCGATCATGCGGCGGTAGGTCTCCAGGCACAGGTACATCGGTCCCAGCAGGTTGGTCGTCACGACCCGTGTCACCTCGTCCGCCGTCAGGTGCTCGATGGGCTTGGACACGTCGACGGCCGCGTTGTTGACCAGGATGTCCACCGCCTGCCCCTCGGCCTCCAGATCCTTGAAGACCTCGGCGACGGCGGTGGCGTCGCGGACGTCCATCTCGACGAACCGGGCGTCGCCGGGTCCCGTCGCGCCGAGTTCGTTGCAGAGTTCACGCGCGAGGTCCTTGCGCACGTCGGCCACCAGCACGGAGGCCCCGGCCCCGGCCAGCCTCCGCGCGATCGAGGCGCCCAGGCCCCGCGCGCCACCGGTGACCAGCGCCTGCCTGCCGTGAAGATCGACCCGTACCGCGCTGTCCATTCCGCTGCCTTCCGTCGTCTTCCGCCGTGCCGGACGGGAGAGATGTGTGCGCTGCGCAACCGCTCCGTGTCCCACTGTGAGGCCCGGGGACGCGCCCGGCACGCCGGACTACGCCGCTTCGCCCCCCGCCCCCCGGCTGTGGTCGCGCTCACGTGGCCGGGCCGCGGGAGCGGCGCGGCGCAGGGGCGCCGGGCGCCTGTGAGCAAGCCCACCAGAAGTGCCGGATCCCTTGCGGGGTACGGGATCGCGGCCCGGCGGGTCCCGGCGCGGAAGCATCCCGCCCGCACCTGGCGAACCACTTCTGCCACGATGGTCCAGGCCGTGCCCAGGCAGGACTCGCCCGCCCCGACCGGCGTGCCGAGACCGCCGACACGGGGCACGGCCCAGACCCAGATCCGGTGGAGCGGCCGCGCAGAGCAGCCGGTGTCACGAGCTTCCGCCGTTCCGCCACTTGAGCCCCGGCTCGTCTTCCGAGTAAGTCACTGTGCCTTCCTTGCCTGCGGGCCCCGCGCCCAGCCCTGCCCCCGTCCTCGACGCCGTCGCGCCCGCCCGCCGCCGGCGCTTCGGCCTCCCCGCGAAGAGCCGGGCGGACGACCACTCGCCGTGGCGTTCGCTCAGGTACCGCAGCATGCGCTGGTGGTCGGTCGCCAACTTCGTGTCGAACGCCGGTACCTGGATGCAGCTGACGGTCCAGAACCTGCTGGTGCTCCAGATCACCGGGTCGGCCGCCGCCACCGGACTGTCGATGTCGGTCCAGGCGGCTCCCGGCCTGCTCATGAGCCTCGCGGGCGGCGCGGCGGTCGACCGTTGGCCCCGCAAGCTGACGGCCGCCGTGAGCCAGGGGCTGCTCGGCGCCGTCGCGTTCCTGACGGCGGTCCTGGTCGCGACGGACCAGCTCAACCTGGCGATCCTGATGACGCTGGCCGCCGTGACGGGGCTCGTCGCCACCGTCGACGGACCGGCCTGCTCACTGCTGGGCAACGATCTCGTCCGTACCGAGGACGTTCCCTCCGCCATCGGCGTGGGATCGCTCGTGCACAACGCGGGCCGCCTCGCCGGCGCCGCTCTGGCGGGTATCACGGTCGGCTTCCTGGGCACGGCCGCCGCGTACGCCGCCAACGGTTTCTCGTTCCTCTTCGTGGCCGCCGTCATCCCCTTCCTCCGTCCGGTGCACAACGCCGTCCGGGGCGCCAAGCCCGCTCCCGCCGCCGGGGAGCGTGCGCACGACGCGGACGGCAGCGACGACGACATGCCCGTGCGGCAGGGCGTCATGTTCTTCCTGCGGCGTCCCCGGCTGGTCGCGCTCGCGGGCATCACCGGGATCAGCGCGGTCTTCGGCCGCAATTACGGGCTCACCCTGGCCGTACTCGTCACCGGTCCGCTCGCGGGCGGCGCCGGGGCCTTCGGCACCGTCTCCACCGTGCTCGCGGTCGGCGGCATCGTGGGCGCCGTCCTCGGCGCCCGGCTGCGCAAGCCGTCCGTGCGGCTCGTGGGCACGCTCGCGGCGGTCGGCGCCCTGCTCCAGGTGGTGGCGGGATTCTCCCCGTCGCTCGCCGTGCTGCTGGTCCTCGTCCTGCCGATGGCGGTGGTCGAGTCGGTCTCCGACACCGCCGGGACGACCGTCCTGCAGACGGACCCGCCGGCCCATCTGCGGGGCCGCGTGCTCGGCGTCTGGGGCACCGTCAAGACGTCGTGGGGTCTCGCGGGACCGCCGGCGCTCGGCCTCCTGATGGAGCTGGCCGGGGCGCGGGGCGCGCTGGTGTCCGGCGGTCTGATCATCGCCGGGACGATCGGGGCGGGCTTCGTGCTGCGCCGCCGCCGCACGACCTCCGCCGTGATCGTGCGGACGGAGCGGCCGGTCCTGGCCGGGCAGCCCGCCCTGGGCACGGCCGCCTGACGGACAGCGCCCCGCGGAAGACCGCCGCCGCCCGGCCACCGGGCGGCGGCGGTCCCATGTCACCGGCTCACGACGACCTCTCCAGCAGGCGCAGCCGGCGTTCCACCCGGGGCGGCGTCCGGCGCCTGCGCGCCAGGGCGGCGGGCAGCCGCCGGGCGGCCTGGGCCAGGGCCAGCCGGGCCTGGGGGTCATCGCGGCTGTCGAGGGCCAGCCGGACCGACCGGGCGAGGGCCTGGCGCAGCGGCCGCCGCAGCCACGCGGTGAGCAGTTCGTTGCGCCGCATCCGGACCGGCCGGCCGGGGCGCGGGCCCGCGTCCGGGTCGTGGCGGGCGACGACGCCGGGGCAGTGCGCCACGCCCCACCCGTGCGCGTCGAGGTCGATGGCGAGCAGTTGCTCCTCACCGCCGACCCCCAGCAGCGGATGGAACCCGCCCACTTCCAGGAACGCCTTCCGGCGCACGACGGCCGCGCACGCGAGGAAGCCGAGCACGGACCGGCCGGGCAGGTCCGGCTCCTGGCCGAGCGGCGAATCGCGCAGCTCCGCGTTGAGCGGATCGGGCTGCGCGTCCGGGCCCACGAGCGTGGTGGCGGCCACCAGACCGAGCCGGGGGTGGCTGTCGAGCACGTCGGCGGCCCGGTCGAGGGCGCCCGGCTCCCACCACGAGTCGTCGTCGCTGAAGGCGACGTACGGCGTGTCGAGTGCGGCGGCCCCGTACGTACGCCCGGCGGCGGCCAGGTTCCGGCCGGGGGTGAGCAGGTGTACGCCGGGATGGCGGGCGCGCACCGCCTCGGCGGTGCCGTCCGTGGAACCGTTGTCGACCACGGTGACCGGTGGCCGTTCCGGCAGTGCGGCCAGGCGGTCCAGGGTGCGCAGCAGGCTCGCGCGCCGGTTCCTGGTGATGACCACGACCGCGGTACGGGGCCGGTCCGTCGGCCGCCCGCTCGCGACGGGGCGGGGCCCGGTGCGGTGCGCGGCCTCCCCGCTCACCACGAGCCCTCCGGGACCAGCGGCCGGCCGGCTGCTTTGCGCAGGTCCGGCTCGGGCAGGTCGCGTACCGCCTCGACGACCTCCTCGACGGTGATCCTCAGCAGCCGTTCGTCCGGCAGCGGGCCGTGGGCGTCCCCGGGGCGGGGCGAGTCGTCGCCGTCCGGATGCCACAGCACCCGGTGGCGGGCGCGCGCGGGTGGGCCCCACAGGCGCGGGGCGACGGGGCCGAACAGCACGACCGACGGGGTGGCGAGCGCCGACGCGAGGTGGGCGAGTCCGGTGTCGCCGACGATCACGCAGCGGGCCCGGTCCACGAGCGCGGCGAGCAGGCCGAACGGCACGTCGCCCGCGCCGCCCACCACCGCGTCCGGCGCGAGCCCCGCCTCCGCCGCCACCTGGCGGGCCGACGGCCCCTCCCCCGCGCCGGCGGTGACCACGACCTCGTGTCCCGAGCGGTGCAGCGCCTGCGCCACGGCGGCGAACCGCTCGCGCGGCCAGCGGCGGGCCGCCGCGTCGGCGCCGGGGTGCACCACAACGGCGCCGGGGGCCGGGGAGACGGCCGTGGGCGGCGGGATCCACAGCTCACGCGGGTCGGCCGGTATCCCGTACCAGTCGAGCAGCCGGCACCAGCGGTGCCGTTCGTGTTCGTCGGCCCGCCACGACGGGCCCGCGATGCCGGGGGTGTCGGGGTGCGCGTACGCGAAGAGGCGTGCCGGGCGCAGTCGTTGGAGCAGCAGGTGGCTCGGCGGGCCGTTGCCGTGCAGGTCCACCGCGACGTCGGGCGCGGGCCCGTCCCACGCCAGCTCGGCGGGAACGGCCCTGGCCTGGGCGGACGCGGGCAGCAGCCGGTCCACCAGACCGGTCGCCTCCGCCGCGTCCGCCAGCCGCTCGGGGGCGGCCAGTACCACCTCGTAGCCCGGCAGCCCGCGCCGCAGTGCCCGCAGGGCGGGCACTGCGGTCAGCAGATCGCCGAGCCCCAGGGCCCGCAGCACCAGCACACGCGGGCGGGGCGCACGGTCCGGGGCGTCGCCGCGCGTGAGCGGGTGGGTCCGCTTCTCGGCACTCATGTCGGTGACTGCCTCTCCTCGTCGGCGTCGGTACGTGAGCGGGGCCGGCCGGGTCTCAGGGCGACGCGGGTCCCACCCGTACGGCGGCCTGTGCGGCCCGGTGGGCCAGCAGCGTGGTGGAGCGGCCGACGAGGTACGGCAGGACGACGGCCTGCCCGCCCCAGGCGCGCAGCACCTCCGCCTCGGGGAGGTCCTCGACGGAGTAGTCGCCGCCCTTCACCCAGACGTCGGGGCGCAGCCGACTGAGCAGCGCGGCGGGGGTGTCCTCCTCGAAGACCGCGACGGCGTCGACGCTGCCGAGCGCCGCGAGGACCCGCAGCCGGTCCCGCACCGGGTTGAGCGGGCGGCCCGGTCCCTTGCGGCGGGTGAGCGAGGCGTCGGAGTTGACGCACACGATGAGGCAGTCGCCGATCCGGCGGGCGCTCTCCAGCAGCCCGACGTGACCGGCGTGCAGCAGGTCGAAGCAGCCGCCGGTCGCGACCACCGTGCCGCCGCGCGCCCTGACCCGTTCGGCGAGAGCGAACGGGTCGGTCTCCGGGGCCTCGTCCCGCGCGCCGGGCGCGGACTCGGTGCGCCACAGCGCCGGGTTGCCCGCGCCGCCGGCCGCCACGAAGGCGGCGGCCTCGGCGACGGCCCGCTGCACGGCCTCCTCCGGGAGCGCCCCGTCCGCGAGCGCGGCGGCCGTGGCGGCGGCGAAGCAGTCGCCCGCGCCGCACGGATCGCCCTGGGCGCGGTACGGCGCCGGGACGAGCATCGGCGTACCGGCGCCGGGGCGGGTCAGCAGCACGCCGCGCTCGCCCAGGGTCACGGCGACGGCCGCGGCCCGCCAGCGCTCGGCCAGGTCGCCGCCGCGCCGCGCGTAGGCCCGCAGGGACTGGCCGTCGGCGTGGCTCAGGGCGCACGCCTCCGCGCCGTTCGGGGTGACGATCCTGGCCCCCGGCACGGGGTCGTCGCCGCTGGGGTGGGGGTCCCACACCAGGGGTGTGCGGCGGGCCGCACCCTCCAGGTGCGGCCGTACGGCACTCGCGGTACCGCGCCCGTAGTCGGCCACCAGTACGGCGTGGGCCTGCGCCAGCGCCTCGCGCACCGCGTCGTCGGGCTCGCCGGGTGTTCCGCCGCCCCGGTCGATGCGCACCAGGGGGCGGCCGCCGGCCAGTACCCGGGTCTTGATCGGCAGCGTGCCCTCCAGCGGGATCTCCACCAGCCGCACCCGGCCGCGCAGGGCCCGGCGTACCGCTTCGCTCGCCGGGTCGTCGCCGAGCGCGGTCACCAGGGTCACCTCGCGCCCGCCCCTGGCCGCCAGCGCGGCGGCGAGGCCGGCCCCGCCGGGATGGCTGCGGTCGCCGGTGACGTCGACGACGGGAGCGGGCGCGTCCGGGGACAGCCGGGTCGAGACGCCTTCGATGTCCTCGTCGAGCAGGACGTCCCCGACGACCACCAGGGGCTTGGGCGCGGTCACGAGAGCCTCCGCTCCGCGGCGGCGCCGGGCCGGGCCCCGGCCCCCGCCCCGGCGGCCGGGGCGGGTGCGCCGCCCGCCGCGTCGAAGCACTCGCACAGCACGTGCACGGCGACCAGATGGGCCTCCTGCACGGCGGCCGTACTGTCCGCGTCGACGCACAGCGCCTCGTCGGCCGCCTCCGCCAGCGGGTTGGGGCCCGGCCCCGTCAGCGCCCATACGCGCAGTCCGGCGGCCCGGCCCGTCACCGCCGCCGTGATCAGGTTGGCGCTGCGGCCGGAGGTCGACAGGAGGACCAGGATGTCGCCGGGACGGCCGTGGGCGGACACCTGGCGGGCGAACACCTGGTCGAAGCCGTAGTCGTTGCCGATCGCCGTCACGCTGGACGTCTCGGCGTGCAGGGCTATGGCCGAGTACGCGGGGCGCTCCTGCCGGTAGCGTCCCACCAGCTCGGCCGTCAGGTGCTGGGCCTGGGCGGCGCTGCCGCCGTTGCCCGCGGCGAGCAGCCGGCCGCCGACCGGGAGTACGGCGGCGAGTTCGGTGCCCCAGGCCGCGAGGCGGCCGAGGTTCCGGTGGCGGAAGCCGGTGAGCGTGTCCAGCAGCGACTGGCAGTGCCGGTGCGCGGCATCGAGTACAAGGGATTCGTTCATGCTGGCCGGGCGTGCCGCGTCCGGGGGACGACGGCCGGACCCGCACCTCCTTCGGACATCGGTGCTGCGCGGTTGACGGTCGGGGGGGCTGACGGCCGGGGGCGCCCGACGGGCGGGTACTTCAGAGGGCCCCCGTCACAGCGGGCCGCAGGGCGAGGACCTCGCCGTACACGGACTCGGTGGACGCCGCGACGCGCGGCCAGCCGTACCGGCTCAGCACCCGGCGGCGGCCGGCCTCCCCGCACGCCTCGCGCAGCGCGGGGTCGGCGAGCAGCGCGCCGGCGGCGCGGGCGAGGGCCTCGGGGTCGCCGGGCGGCACCAGGCGGCCGGTGGCGGGGTCGGCGACGGTGTCGAGCTGTCCGCCCACTCCGCTGGCGACGACCGGCTTGCCGCAGGCCATGGCCTCCAGCGGGACGATGCCGAACGGCTCGTAGTCGCCCGGGCACAGCACCACGTCGGCGGTCCGCAGCAGCGGCGCCACCTCGTCGCCGGGCACCCCGCCGGTGAAGCGGACCCGGTCCGCGACCCCGGCTTGTTGGGCGAGGTCGCGCAGCCGGCGGACCTCGGGGTCGTCGTCGAGCCGGTCGGCCGACGGGCCGCCCACGATCAGGAGTTCGGTGCCGGGCAGCGCGCCCAGCGCGGCGATGGAGACGGCGGCGCCCTTGCGGGGCACGAGGCGGCCGAGCTGGATCAGCCGGTGCCGGTACTTCCCGTCGCGGTCGGCGACCGGCCCGTACGGGGTGAACTCGGCGGTGTCGACGCCACACGGCACGACGCTCACCTTGTCGGAGGGGATGCCCATCCGGCCCAGTTCGGTGACCTCGTCGTGGCAGGTGGCGACGATGCGGTCGCAGCCCGTCCCCACCTCCCGCTCGCAGGCGATCCGGGCGGGCGGGCTGGGGTCGGCCCGCCGCTGGTGGCGCCGCTTCACCGTGCCGAGGGCGTGGAAGGTGTGGACGAGCGGCAGCCGCAGTTCGCGTGTGGCGTGAAGGGCGGCGAGGCCGGACATCCAGAAGTGCGAGTGGACGAGGTCGGGCGGCCGTACCTGCCATTCCCGCGCCAGGTAGCGCCCGAACGCCAGCATGTGGGGCAGCAGTTCGTCCTTGGGGATCTCTTCCGGCGGCCCGGCGGGCACGTGGTGCACCTCGACGCCCGCGCGCAGCGGCACCCGCTCCGGCAGGTCGCGCGCGTCCCGCCGGGTGTAGACGGTGACGCGGTGGCCCCGGTCGGCGAGTGCGCCCGCGAGGCGCGCGACGTGGACGTTCTGGCCGCCCGCGTCCACTCCGCCGAGGACCGCGAGGGGGCTGGCGTGCTCCGAGACGAGCGCGATCGACAGGGCGCCGTTGCCGGCGACGCCGCCTGTGGGGCCGAGGGATGTCATGAACGCACCTCCGTCATCACGCGCTCCCAGTCGCCCAGGAAGCGCTTGAGCCCGTACCGTTCGAGTGCCGCCTGACGGCCGCGCGCGCCGTCCTCGGCCGCGGCTTCCGGTTCCTCCAGGTAGTGCCGGGCGGCGCGCGCGAGCACCTCGGGGCGGGTGGACAGCGTTCCGGCGCCGGGAGGGACGGCCTCGACCGCCTCGGTGGTGGCCAGTGCCACGACCGGCATGCCCAGGTGCATGGCCTCCACCAGCGACAGGCCGAGCGACGTCCAGCGCACCGGGTGCAGGTACATGCGGCGCTCGGCGAGGGCCGCGTGCAGCTCGCTCTGCGGAAGGTCGGCGGTGTGGCACCGGTCGTCGGATATGCCGAGGTGCGCGGCCAGGCCCTCGCTGCGCATGCCGAAGACGTCGAGCGGCGTCGCCTCGGAGAGCGCCGGGAGCAGGTCCGTACCGGTGTACCGGCCGCGCCGGACGGGGTCGTTGACGACGACCGCCGCGCGCGCGAGCCAGCCGGTGTACTGGTGCCCGGGATCGACGATGCCGTGCTCGACGACCTCGGTGCGGGTGGACCCGTTGTCCCAGAACAGCCGGTTGAAGTGGGTGACGTGGACGAGCGTCAGGTCGTCGCGGTCCGCGAAGGGATGCCGGGTGTTCGGCACCTCGCCGTCCGGAGCGTTGTGCTCCAGGTAGACGGCGGGTACGTCGCGGCCCGGCCGGCGTCCGCCCAGCCAGCGTTCGGCGAGTTCGAGCTCGTGCGGGCGCTGGAGGACGACGAGGTCGACCTGCGTCTCGCGCAGCTGCTCGGGTGTCACCTCCCGTACGGAGTCCGGCCAGGTGAAGGTACGGGCCCGGCCGAGCCCGTCGGGATCCCGCGCGGGG
Source organism: Streptomyces chryseus (assembly GCF_014650755.1). Lineage (GTDB taxonomy): Bacteria > Actinomycetota > Actinomycetes > Streptomycetales > Streptomycetaceae > Streptomyces > Streptomyces chryseus. Next base: position 176,494 of record NZ_BMVO01000006.1, read on the forward strand.
GTCACCGGAACGAGATAGGTGTGCGGTCCCTGGACGAACGCCGTGGTCCAGGAGCCGTGTACGTGCCACAGCAGGATGTTCATGCGGTCGCTCCTCCTCGTTCCTTCTCGGGTACGCCGCCCGGTAGCGCCGGGCGGCCCGCTTCGGGGCGGGCACGGCCGCCGAGCGCCGCCACGGCGGCGAGCACCTCCGCGTCGCCGACGCCGTCGAGACAGGGGTGGCCCGGTGCGGGGCACTGCCGGGCCCTGGTCCCGGCGCAGGGCGCGGCCTGGTCGCCGAGCAGGACGTGGGGCACGCCGTACGGGCCCCACCGCTCGGCCGGCACGACCGGCGCGAACAGGGAGGCGACGGGCGTGCCCACGGCGGCGGCCAGGTGCGCGGGGCCGGTGTTGCCGACCACCGCGACGCGGGCTCCGGCGAGGACGCCGGCGAGCTGGTGCAGGTCGGTGGCGCCGCCGAGGTCGAGGGCGTGCGTGCCGGCGACCTCGGCGGTCAGGTCCTTCTCCGCCCGCCCGCCGGTCACCACGACGCGGTGGCCCGCGGCGGACAGCGCGGCGGCCGCCCGCGCGGCCCGTGCGGCGCTCCAAGCGCGGGCCGGGACGGCGGCGCCGGGGTGGAGGACGACGTACGGGCCGGGGCCTGTCAGGTGTCCGGTGGCGGGCGGGGGGCTGACGCGCAGCGTCCCGTCGTCGCCGGGCGGCAGCGGGAAGCCGGCGTCCCGCGCCAGGTCGAGGGCGGCTTCGGCCTCGTGCCGGTGGGGCAGCCGGTGGTGGCGCAGGTCGAGGAGTGAGCCGGGGTAGTCCTCGCTGTCGGCGGCCGTCCAGCGCACACCGGCGAGTTTCAGCAGGAAAGCGGCCGGGAGGGGGCTCTGGTGGTACGAGACGAGGACGAGGGCCCGGTCGAAGGCGCGGGCGGCCAGCTCACCCAGGAGCCGGCGGGTCTCCGCGCGCGTCACGGGCGCGGGGTCCACCCCCGCCCAGGGAGCGTCGTACTCCAGCACCTCGTCGACACCGGGGAGCAGCCGGGCCGCCCGTACGCCCAGCGGCCCGCAGAGCAGCGCGGTGTGCGAGGAGCCGGCCGCGACGGCCCGTACGGCCGGCCCGGCGAGCAGGACGTCGCCCGCGCTGTCCAGGCGGACGACGAGTGTCCGGGGTGCGGTCATCGCACGCCCCCTGTCCGGGCGGCCGCACCCGGCGTGAGCACCAGCCGCACGGCCCGGAGCAGATCACCGGCCCTCTCCCCGGCCGCCGCGGTCTCCTGCGGACGCGTCACGGGTGTCGGTACGAGCACCCCGCGCGCGCCGGCGGCGGACGCCGCCGCCACGTCGGCCCCGATGTCCCCGATGACGACGGTGTGCGCGGGCGGCACGCCGAGCCGGGCGCAGGCGGCCAGCACCAGACCGGGCGCGGGCTTGCGGCAGCCGCAGCCGTCGTCGGGCGCGTGCGGGCAGACCGCCCAGACCGCGAACGGCCCGAGCAGTTCCTCCACCCGCCGTTGCACGGCGGCCACTTGACGTCGCGTCAGCAGACCTCTGCCGACGCCCGACTGATTGCTCACCACGCCCACCGGAATCCCGAGGGCCCGCACGGCGTCGACGGCTTCCCGGGCCGACGGCATGAGTTCCACCCGCGCCGGGTCCCCGTTGTACGGAACGTCGACGACGAGCGTCCCGTCCCGGTCGAAGAGCACCGCTGCGGGCACCGGCGGTCGCGCGGGCGGCGCGTGCGGGCCGGAGGCCGCCGGTCCGTGCGGTCCCCGGGCGACGGACGGGGCGCCGGCGGGCGGGTCCCGGCGCGGGTCCGGAGGCCCGCCGGGGGCGAGCCGTACTCGTGCGGGGGGCGGGCGGTCGACCAGGGGGCCGTCGAACAGCCAGGGGCCGCTCGCGGGTTCCGGCGGCGCCGCCGCGGGGTGGCGGGTCATGGGCCCACCCGTACCTGGACCGGCTCGCGCGGGGCGCGCGGCGGGGCCGCCGCCTCGTGCGGGCCGAGCGGCAGGGCCCGGCGGTACTTGGCGTGGCCGCGCAGCCAGTGCCACGTGGCGGCGGGCGGGATGAGCACGCTGGTCGCGGCCATCGTGAGGACCTCGTCGCGGGTCCGCGGGCCGGGTGCGATCCGCGCCCAGGCGAACTCGGCCGTACCGGCCAGCCATCCGGCAGCGCACGCCGCGGCCGCGCCGCGCCTCCCGGCGACGGCGCAGGACAGGGCGGTCAGCGCGGCACCGGTCACCACCAGGTGGCGGGGCAGGCGCCCGCGCGGCGCGTCCGCCCGGGTCCACCAGTTCCGGCCGTGCCGCCGGTTCATCAACACGTCGTCGGCGTTGCCCCGCTGGAGGCGTACGGAGATCATGCGGTCGGCGCGGCGCACCGGGTGGATCGTGGTGCGGCTGCCCGCGTGCACCGTCCAGCCCGCCGCCAGCACCCGCAGCGCGAGGTCCGCGTCCTCGCGGAAGGCGCGCCGGAACCGTTCGTCGAAGCCGCCGACGGCTTCGAGCGCCTCCCGGCGGTAGGCCATGTCGGCGGTGATCCACCGCGCGGTGGCCAGTCCCGCCGTGTTGCGCTCCCAGTCCGTGGGCCGCCGGTCCGCCGGCAGCGGCACCATGATGCGCGCGGTGACGGCGGCCGTCCGGTACGTCGCCGCCGCCAGGTCAGCGGTGAGGTCCTCGGCCCAGGTCGGGCCCGGCACCACGTCGTCGTCCAGGAACACCGCCCACGGCACGGGTCCGGCTTCCCGCCAGCCCCGGTTGCGCGCCGCGGCGGGTCCGCGCGACCGGCCGCGCACCACGGTGGTGACGGGCCGCAGGACGTCGGGCACGACGACCGGCAGGGGCACGCCGCCGTTCTCGCGGCGGTCGTCGACGAGGACCACCTGCGCCGGTTTCGGCCCGCTCCCGTCGGCCAGCGCCCGCAGGCACGCGTTCAGGCTGCGGCGTCCGATCGTGGGGATCACCACCGCGTACGCGGGGGCCGTCGTCTCTTCCTCGTACGGTGTCATCGTGCCGCCCCGTCGTCGTAGGTGTCCGACGAGTGGAAGAACTCGCCGCGCCGGATCGCGTACGGGCCGACGGCCAGCAGGTCCACCGGCGAGGAACCGAAGCACTCCAGCGCGTCGCGCGGGTCGTCGACCATGGGCCGGCCCGCCGTGTTGAGGCTGGTGTTGACGACGACGGGCAGGCCCGTGAGCCGTTCGAACTCGCCGAGCATCCGGGCGACCAGCGGCTCGGTCGCCGGGTCGACGGTCTGGACGCGGGCGGTGCCGTCCACGTGCACGACGGCGGGGATGCGGCCGCGCCACTCCTCGGCCACGTCGTGGACGAAGAGCATGTACGGGCTCGGCATGGGGCCGTCGAAGATGTCGGGGGCCCGGTCGGCCAGCACCATGGGCGCGACCGGCCGGAACTGCTCGCGGCCCTTGACGTCGTTCAGCCGCTCCAGGTTGCCCGCGTGGCCGGGGTGGGCCAGCAGGGAGCGGTGGCCGAGCGCCCTGGGTCCGTACTCCGAGCGGCCCTGGAACCAGGCCACGATCGCGTTGTCGGCCAGCGCCCGGGCCACGGTCGCGGCGATGTCCGCCGGCCGGTCGAACGGCACGGCCGCCGTCTTCAGCCACGCCAGGAGCTCCGCGTCCGACCAGTCCCGGCCGAGGTCCGCGCCGGCCATGGGCACCGGGTCGTCTCCGGAGCCCGCGGCGAGCAGCAGGGCGCTGCCCAGCGCGGTCCCCGCGTCGCCGGCGGCGGGCTGGACCCACACACGGGAGAAGGGGCCCTCGCGGGCGATCCGGGAGTTGGCGACGCAGTTGAGGGCGACGCCGCCGGCCAGGGTCAGCAGGCTGTCGTGCGTCTTGCCGTGCAGCCAGCGCACGAGGTCGAGCAGCGTCTCCTCCAGTACGGCCTGCGCGCTGGCCGCCACGTCGGCGTGGTCCTGCGTCCACGGCTCGTCCGCGCCGCGCGGCGCGCACAGTTCGTGCCAGGGCACGCCCGTGGCGTGGAAGCCGCCGTCGCCGGTGGGGTACACGTACCGGCGCAGCTCGGGCAGCATGCGCGGGGTGCCGTGCGAGGCGAGCGCCATGACCTTGAACTCGTCGCTGGAGCGCAGGAAGCCGAGGTGCTCGGTGAGCTCCTCGTAGACCAGGCCCAGGGAGTGCGGCAGGTCCTGCGCGTGGAACGCCTCCAGCCGGCCCTTGACCCGGCGGGCGGCGAGGTGCGAGGCGCGCTCCCCCCGGCCGTCGAGGACCAGTACGGCAGACGTCTGCGCGTCGGGGGCGGCGAACGCGCCCGACGCGGCGTGCGCCATGTGGTGCGGTACGAACCGGACGATGGACGGGTCGAGTCCCGGCAGGGCGGCCTTGAGGAACGCGGGGGCCTGGCGGGCATATGTGAGCCGCAGGTGGTCCCAGGGGTCGTCCAACCCCATCGCCTCGGCGGCCCTGGCGAGCTCCGGGTCGAAGGAGTAGGCCACCGCGTCGAGGTCCTGCGGGCGCAGGTTGGCGCGCTTGAGGCACCAGGCGGCGGCCTGCTCCGGCAGTTCCCAGGCGGAGAAGGGCACCGGGCGCTTGCCGTGCTTGCGCCGGGAGAACCGCTCCTCCTCCGCCGCGGCGACGGTCCGGCCGTCGATGACCAGGGCGGCCGCGGGGTCGTGGAAGAGAGCGTTGATTCCGAGGATGCGCATGGGGGTCCCAGGCCTTTCGGCGAATCGGGGCGAAGGCGGGCCGCGCGGGAGGGCGGCGGGGAGGGGCGTTCGGCCGGATCAGCTGTCCAAGTGGGCGCGATACCAGGCGATGGTGCGGCGCAGACCCTCTTCGGCGGGCACCCGCGGCTCCCATTCGAGCTTGTCCACGGCCAGCGTGATGTCGGGGCAGCGCACGGCGGGGTCGTCCGTCGGGCGTTCGATGAAGGAGATCTCGGAGCGGGAGCCGGTGAGCTCGATGACGAGCCGGGCCAGTTCGAGCATGGTGATCTCGTTCGGGTTGCCGATGTTGACGGGACCGCGCATGCCGTGGGCCGCCGCGGCGAGGATGCCGCCGACGGTGTCGTCGACGTAGCACAGCGAGCGGGTCTGGAGGCCGTCACCGGTGACGGTGAGCGGCTCGCCGGCGAGGGCCTGGCGGATGAAGGTCGGCACGGCGCGGCCGTCGTAGCCGCGCATGCGGGGCCCGTAGGTGTTGAACAGCCGCACGATGCCGGTGTCGGTGCCCTGGGCGTCGGCCTCGGCGGTGGTCAGGGCCTCGCCGAAGCGCTTGGCCTCGTCGTACACGCTGCGCGGGCCGACCGGGTTGACGTTGCCCCAGTACCGCTCGTTCTGCGGGTGCTGCTGGGGGTCGCCGTACACCTCCGAGGTGGAGGCGAGGAGGAAGCGGGCGCCGGCGCCGTGGGCGAGGGCCAGGGCGTTGCGCGTACCGAGACTGCCGGCCTCCATGGTGTGCAGCGGCAGCCGGAGGTAGTCGGCGGGGGACGCGGGGGACGCGAAGTGCAGGACGAGGTCCGGCGGCCGGGCGACGTGGAACGGCTCGGAGACGTTGGCCTCCAGCAGCGTGAAACCGGGGTGGTCGAGCAGCTCGGATATGTTCTCGGGCCGGCCGGTGCTGAAGTCGTCCACACAGGTGACGGCGGTGCCTGAGGCCAGCAGCGCGGCGCACAGGTGGGAACCGACGAATCCGGCTCCGCCGGTGACGACGGCGTGCTCCCAGTCGTGCGAGAAAGCGGTGTTCATTTCGATCTCCTCCGACCCGAGGGGGTGAGCCTCCGATCAGAGTCGGTCCTGGCCGGGTGCCCGGCGCGCTGTCATAGAGCATCCGGGTGATGTACGAAGAGTGAGGGACGGCCGGACGCCTCCTCACGCCGGGGGTCGGTGCTCCGTGCCACGGCTTGCCGGTTCCCCTACGGTCGCGTGCACCCCTCGGTGCCTGAGGGTGACAAACGGACGCGCCGAGGAATGAGTACTGCCATGAGCACACCGGACGACCTGCCCGTTCTGCGCACACTCGACGAACTGACCCGCCTCGTCGAGGGGCGTGATCATCTGTATGTGCGCTGGTCGCGCGGCCCCGCCGCCGACCTGCGAGCGGTGTCGAGCAGGGACGAGCTGACGGGCGTCGCGATGCCGGGGCTGAGCGCCAACTGCCTGGACGTCGAACCGTGGTGGCAGGACCGGCCGGTGCGGGTGTGGGTGGCCCGCCGGCTGCACGACTACTCGCATCTGCCGCGCGAGAAGGGGCCCGACGTGCACCCCTGGGCGCTGCGGGGCCGGGAGACCGGTCGCGGACCCGACAACGAGCCGCTGGTCGTGGACGTCGAGCCGGTCGGCCGGATCGACGGGCGGATGATCGAGGAGGCCGCCGCCGAGGTCGCCCGGCAGGAGGGCGTCTGGGGCCCGCTGCGGCGCCGGCAATGAGGGCGGGGCGCGGCGCTGTGCTCCATCGCGGTGACAGCCGGGGCGGGAGGCATGCCCGCCCGGCGGGCCGTGGCATGTATCGGCCCATGAAGGTGAACCCGATCGAAATGCAGAAGTCCCTCGGCGGCGTGAACTACCCGGCCTCGAAGAAGCAGATCATCGAGAAGGCGGAGAGCAACGGCGCCGGCCCGGAGGTCAAGGAGGCGCTCAAGTCCCTGCCGGAGAAGGAGTACGACTCCCCCGCGTCCGTCAACAAGGCGGTCGGCAGGTAGTCCTGCCCCAGCCGGACCGGTGGTCTCGCCCGGTCCGCGTCGGCCCGGGTCGTCAGGCGGTCAGCGCCGGCCCGGGCTTCAGGCGGTCGAGGAGCCGGTCCTGGTGGAGTCCGGCCACGGGGGCCAGCAGATCGGGGTGCCGCAGCAGCGCGGCCGCCCGCCGGTCGCGTGCGTCGGGCGTGAGCAGGCGCCGGAAGTCGACCGGCGTACCGGCCGCGTGCCCGGACCCGGTGAGCGCGCCCAGGGCCGCTTCGGCCAGCCCCGGAGCGCCGAGCAGGCACGCCGCCCAGCTCGCCACGACCTCGTCGACCCAGGTGCGCCACGCGTACGCGTCCGGGTCGTCACCGGCGCCGTCCGCGCCGGTGACCCAGTCGAGCCGGTCGGAGCCCCCGGGCCCCGCCACGGCGACCAGCGCGGCGTCCATGGGGGTCGGATAGCGCAGCCAGGCCGCAACCGTCACCGCCTGGCGGGCCTGCACCTCGCACAGAGCGGAGTCCATCGCGCCGCCGCCCGACGGGTAGGCGCGGGTCAGCCACTGAGCGGTCGCCGCTATCAGCGGGGCGAGATCTGCGGACATGCCCGGACCGTCCGAATCCGTCGGGAGGGAAGTCAGGAACGCTACCCCGCGGCTTCGCGCGGGGAAGTGGCGCGGGTCACGAGCGGTGCGTGGCCTGGGCCACATCACGGGCCACATCAACCACATCAAGGAGCGACACATGGGACACGGCGGAGACGTCATCACGGAGCTGACCACGGACCACCAGGAAGTGGAGGAGCTGTTCACCAACATCGAGGAGCTTCCGGCCGGCGACAGGCAGCGGAAGGTGTACGCGGACCAGGTCACGATGGAGCTGGTGCGCCACTCGGTCGCGGAGGAGGCGTACCTCTACCCGGCGGTCCGCGAGCTGGTTCCCGGCGGTGACGCGCTGGCGGACAAGGAGCTGGAGGACCACGCCGAGGCCGAGCAGACCATGAAGGACATGGAGAACTACGAGGCGGACGACCCGCAGTTCGACATGCTGGTGGGCAAGCTGATGACCGAGATCAGGACGCACATCAGGGACGAGGAGAACAACCTCTTCCCCCGGCTGCGCGAGGCCTGTTCGCCGGAGATGCTGAACGAGCTGGGCGACAAGGTCCGCCAGGCCAAGAAGACGGCGCCGACGCGTCCGCACCCCTCGGCCCCGGACAAGCCGCCGGCGAACAAGATTCTGGCTCCCGGGGCCGGCCTGGTGGACCGGATGCGCGACGCCCTGTCGGGCCGGGGCAAGGAGTCCTGACAGTCCGGAGAACCGCTCGGCGCCCCGTCAGGAGTACCGGCGCCCGGGCCGGACGCGTGGCGACGCGTCCGGCCCGGGCGTGTGCGGGGGCGCCGGGTCGGTGCGGGCCGCCGGGACGGACCGGCGGGTCAGTCCGTGGAGAGGGCTTCGAGGAGGTCGCCCACCTGCGGGTCGGCCAGGGCGCGGGCCACATCGGCCTGGGCCACCATGCCGACCAGGTCGTGGCCGTCGATGACGGGCAGCCGGCGCACCTTGTGCGCGGTCATGGTGCGCAGGATCTCGCCGGCGTCGTCGTCCGCGCCGATGGTCACCGCCTCGCCCTGCGCGAGCTCGCCCGCGTTGGTCGTACCGGGGTCCCTGCCTGCGCCCAGGAACTTCACGACGATGTCGCGGTCGGTCAGCATGCCCTTGAGCTTGTTGTCGGTCCCGCAGATGGGCAGGGCGCCCACGCCCAGCTCCGTCATCTTCCGGGCCGCGACCAGCACCGTCTCCTCCGCCCCGATGCACTCGGTGCCGGGGGTCATGATCTCTCTGGCAGTCGTCACTGTCGTCTTCCCATCCTCGTGCCTCATGGCGAAGGGAGCCGCCCGGGGCTTCGCCACCCCGGTCCGGCTCCCGCCCCCTTCCTACGCCCGCCCCGGGCGGCGGCCAACGCGCCGCGGCGTCACCGCGCGGGCGTCATCCGATTGCCCGGCGGGCGGTGCCGCGGGCCGGTGCGCGCCTCCGGGGCCGACCGGGTGAAAGGCGAAGCGCTCCCCCGGCGCGGGGGTACGTCTGCGCGGACGAGCGGTTGGTGCGCGAGGCAGCGCGAGAACACGTGAGGAAGGGGAGCAGATGCAGATCGGCTACAAGCTCGCCGCCGAGGCCTTCGGCCCGGCGGAGCTGGTGCGACAGGCGGTTCTGGCGGAACAGGCGGGCTTCGACTTCGTCGAGATCAGCGACCATTACCATCCCTGGCTCGACAACCAGGGCCATTCGCCGTTCGCCTGGACCGTGCTGGGCGGCATCGCGGCGAAGACCTCACGGATCGGCCTGGCGACCGGCGTGACGTGCCCGACCGTGCGGTACCACCCGGCGATCGTCGCGCAGGCCGCAGCGACGCTCGCCCTGCTGTCGGACGGACGTTTCGTGCTCGGCGTCGGCTCGGGCGAGCGGCTCAACGAGCACGTCGTGGGTGTGGGCTTCCCGGACGCCGTCAGCACGCGTCACGAGATGCTGCGGGAGGCCCTGGAGATCATCCGTCTGCTGTGGAGCGGCGGGTACCGGTCGTACGACGGCAAGCACCTGCGGCTGGAGGACGCCCGGGTGTTCGACCTGCCCGAGGAGCTGCCGCTGATCGCGGTGGCCGCGAGCGGTGGGGCGTCGACGCGGATCGCGGCCGAACTCGGCGACGGTCTGTTCGCCAATGAGGACAAGCCGGAGATCGTCCGGCAGTACCGCGACGCGGGCGGCGACGGCCCGTGCTACGCGGAGGTGCCGATGGCCTGGGCGCCCGACGAGCGCACCGCGGCCAAGGCCGCGCTGGACACCTCGCGCTGGGCCGTGACCGGGTGGAAGGTGATGAGCGAGCTGCCCAACCCGGTCAATTTCGACGCGGCGACCTCGACGGTGCGCGAGGAGGACATCCTCGCGAAGTTCGCGTGCGGGACGGATCCGGCCCGGTACGTCGAGGTGGCGCAGCAGTTCGTCGACGCGGGCTTCGACCGTCTGGTCATGCAGAACGCGGGCCCCGACCCGGACGGCTTCATCGACTTCTACCAGCGGGAGCTCGCCGGTCGCATCGCCGGGCTGAAGCCGGGTGGCGACCGCGCCTGACACCTGGGTACGGGACCGCCCCGGCCCGCGCGAAGGCGGACCGGGGCGGAACGTCACGCCTGCGCGTCCGGCGGGACGCGGCAGGTGGCGTCGTGTCAGCCGAGGGTCGCGAGGGCCTCATTGAAGGTCGCCGACGGACGCATGACGGCCGCGGCCTTGGCGGCGTCGGGACGGTAGTACCCGCCGATGTCGGCCGGGGAGCCCTGCACCGCGATCAGCTCGTCGACGATGGTCCGCTCCTGCTCGGCCAGCGTCTTGGCGAGCGCCGCGAACGCCTCGGCGAGCTTGGCGTCCTCGGTCTGCTTCGCCAGCTCCTGGGCCCAGTACAGGGCCAGGTAGAAGTGGCTGCCGCGGTTGTCGATGCCACCGAGGCGACGGCTCGGCGACTTGTCCTCCTCGAGGAAGGTCGCGGTCGCGCGGTCGAGGGTGTCGGCGAGCACCTGGGCGCGCGCGTTGTCCGTCGTCTGCGCCAGGTGCTCGAAGCTCACCGCGAGCGCGAGGAACTCGCCCAGGCTGTCCCAGCGCAGGTAGTTCTCCTTGACGAGCTGCTGCACGTGCTTGGGCGCGGAGCCGCCGGCGCCGGTCTCGAACAGGCCGCCGCCGTTCATCAGCGGGACGACCGACAGCATCTTGGCACTGGTGCCGAGCTCGAGGATCGGGAACAGGTCGGTCAGGTAGTCGCGCAGGACGTTGCCGGTGACCGAGATGGTGTCCTCGCCGCGGCGGATGCGCTCCAGGGAGAACGCGGTGGCCTCGACCGGGGACATGATCTCGATCCGCAGCCCCTCGGTGTCGTGCCCGGCCAGGTACGTGCGGACCTTGGCGATGAGCTGCGCGTCGTGCGCGCGGGTCTCGTCGAGCCAGAAGACGGCCGGGTTGCCGGTCGCGCGGGCGCGGGTGACGGCCAGCTTGACCCAGTCCTGGATCGGCAGGTCCTTGGTCTGGCACATGCGGAAGATGTCGCCCGCGCCGACGGCCTGTTCGAGCACGGCGTTGCCGGCCGCGTCGACGACGCGGACCGTGCCGGTGGCCGGGATCTCGAAGGTCTTGTCGTGGCTGCCGTACTCCTCGGCCTTCTGGGCCATCAGGCCGACGTTCGGCACGGAGCCCATCGTGGACGGGTCGAACGCGCCGTTCGCACGGCAGTCGTCGATGACGACCTGGTAGATGCCGGCGTAGCTGCTGTCCGGGAGGACCGCGAGGGTGTCGGCCTCCTGGCCGTCCGGGCCCCACATGTGACCGGAGGTGCGGATCATGGCCGGCATGGAGGCGTCGACGATGACGTCGCTCGGCACGTGCAGGTTGGTGATGCCCTTGTCGGAGTCGACCATCGCGAGGGCCGGGCCCTCGGCGAGCTCTGTCTCGAAGGACGCCTTGATCTCGGCGCCGGCCGGCAGGGAGTCCAGGCCCTTGAGGATGCCGCCGAGGCCGTCGTTGGGCGTCAGGCCGGCGGCGGCGAGCGCCTGGCCGTACTGGGCGAACGTCTTCGGGAAGAAGGCGCGGACCACGTGACCGAAGATGATCGGGTCGGAGACCTTCATCATCGTGGCCTTCAGGTGTACGGAGAACAGCACGCCCTCGGCCTTGGCGCGGGCCACCTGCGCGGTGAAGAACTCGCGCAGCGCCGCGACGCGCATGACGGCCGCGTCGACGACCTCGCCCTCCAGGACGGGCACCGACTCACGCAGGACGGTGGTGGTGCCGTCGTCGCCCACCAGCTCGATGCGCAGGGCGCCCGCCTCGGAGATGACGGCGGACTTCTCGGTGGAGCGGAAGTCGTCGGTGTCCATGTGCGCGACGTTGGTCTTCGAGTCGGCCGTCCACGCGCCCATGCGGTGCGGGTGCGCCTTGGCGTAGTTCTTGACCGACGCGGGGGCGCGGCGGTCGGAATTGCCCTCGCGCAGCACGGGGTTGACGGCGCTGCCCTTGACCTTGTCGTAGCGCGCGCGGATTTCCTTCTCCGCGTCGGTCTTCGGGTCGTCCGGGTAGTCCGGCAGGGCGTAACCCTGCTCCTGGAGCTCGGCGACGGCCGCCTTCAGCTGCGGGATGGACGCCGAGATGTTCGGAAGCTTGATGATGTTGGCGCCGGGCGTCTTGGCCAGCTCGCCGAGCTCGGCGAGCGCGTCCTCGATGCGCTGGTTCTCCTGGAGGTGCTCGGGGAAGCTGGCGATGATGCGCCCCGCGAGCGAGATGTCGCGGCTCTCCACCGTGACCCCGGCCGTCGAGGCGTAGGCCTCGACCACAGGCAAGAACGAATACGTCGCCAGGGCCGGGGCCTCGTCGGTGTGTGTGTAGATGATGGTCGAGTCAGTCACCGGGTGCTCCGCTCCACGTCTGCAACATTGCTTGACATCAAGATATCTCTTGACCGTCCCTGTCTCGACAGGGCCCGGCCCGTTCCGTTTCCGGCTGTCCGTTCAGCCTGCCAGCGCCGTCGAGACGACGGCCTTGGCCTCTTCCTGGACCCGCGCGAGGTGGTCCGGGCCCAGGAAGGACTCGGCGTACACCTTGTAGACGTCCTCGGTGCCGGACGGGCGGGCGGCGAACCAGGCGCTGTCGGTGGTGACCTTGATGCCGCCGATGGCAGCGCCGTTGCCGGGCGCCTCGGTCAGTACGGCGGTGATCGGCTCGCCCGCGAGGGAGTCCGCCGTGACCTGCGCGGGCGACAGGCGCGCCAGTACGGCCTTCTCCTCCCGGGTCGCCGGGGCGTCGACGCGGGCGTAGGCGGGCTCCCCGAAGCGGGCGGTGAGCGCCCCGTAGTGCTCGGAGGGGCTCTTTCCGGTGACGGCGAGGATCTCGGAGGCGAGCAGGGCCAGGATGATGCCGTCCTTGTCGGTGGTCCACACCGAGCCGTCCCGGCGCAGGAAGGAGGCCCCGGCCGACTCCTCGCCGCCGAAGCCGAGCGTGCCGTCGGACAGCCCGTCCACGAACCATTTGAAGCCGACCGGTACTTCGACGAGCCGCCGGCCGAGATCGGCCGCGACCCGGTCGATCATTCCGGACGACACCAGCGTCTTGCCGACCCCGGCGGCCGCGGGCCACTGGTCGCGGTGGGCGTAGAGGTAGCCGATCGCGGTGGCGAGGTAGTGGTTGGGGTTCATCAGGCCGCCGTCCGGGGTGACGATGCCGTGCCGGTCGGCGTCGGCGTCGTTGCCGGTGGCGATCTGGTAGCGGTCGCGCGCGTCGATCAGCGAGGCCATGGCGTACGGCGACGAGCAGTCCATGCGGATCCTGCCGTCCCAGTCCAGCGTCATGAAGCGCCAGGTCGGGTCGGTCCGCGGGTTGACCACGGTCAGGTCCAGCCGGTGCTGCTCGGCGATGCGGCCCCAGTACGCGACCGACGCCCCGCCCAGCGGGTCGGCCCCGATGCGCACGCCGGCGGCGCGTACCGCGTCCAGGTCGAGGACGGACGGCAGGTCGGTGACGTAGCGGTCCAGGAAGTCGTAGCGCCCGGTGGTGGGCGCGGCGAGGGCGCTGGTGTAGGGCAGCCGACGTACGTCCTTCAGGCCGTCCGCGATGATCGCGTTGGCGCGGTCCTGGATCCAGCCGGTCGCCTCGGAGCCGGCCGGGCCGCCGCTGGGCGGGTTGTACTTGAAGCCGCCGTCGGCGGGCGGGTTGTGCGACGGGGTGACGACCACCCCGTCGGCGCGGCCCGAGGCGCGTCCCCGGTTGTGGGCGAGGATGGCGTGGGACACCGCCGGTGTCGGGGTGTAGCCGTCGGCCGTGTCGATGAGCACGGTCACGTCGTTGGCGGCGAAGACCTCGACGGCCGTCACCCGGGCGGGTTCGGACAGGGCGTGGGTGTCGGCGCCGAGGAAGAGCGGCCCGTCGATGCCCTGTTGGCTGCGGTACTCGCAGATCGCCTGGCTGGTCGCGGCGATGTGGTCCTCGTTGAACGCCGTCGACAAGGACGATCCCCGGTGCCCGGACGTTCCGAACGCGACCCGCTGGCCGGGCTCCCGCACGTCGGGGTGCAGCGCGTAGTACGCCGTCACCAGCCGGGCCACGTCGGTGAGGTCGTCCGGTCCGGCCAGTCGTCCCGCTCGTTCGTGCGCCATCTGCCCACTCCTCCAGATCGTCGGTGCCGGTCTCGGCCTCGGTCACCCGTGCGTACCACAGGCGGGTGTCATTGTGGGGCCGAGTGATGGTTGACCAGGCTTTCCAAGTCACTGACGGCCGTCTCCACGGTGGGCAGGGCGAGGGTGGCCAGACGGGCCTGCTTCACCCGCCGCAGCACCGAGTCGTCGCCGAGGAGACGGCGGCAGGCCGACGCGATGCCGGACGGGGTGCAGTCGGTGACCTCGTGTCCGATGCCGAGCTCGGTGACACGCCGCGCGTTCATGGGCTGGTCGGCCGTCCTGGGCAGCACCGCCATGGGGGTCGCGGTGCTGATGGACTCCCGCACGCTCGTGTAGCCGCCGTGGGTGAGGAAGAGGTCGGCGGCCTCCAGCAGGAGCGGCTGCGGCACGGAGTCGACGACATGGACGTGGGGCGCGGAGTCGACCTGGCCGACGGCCACACCGCTGGTCGACACCACGGCGACGCAGTCGAGTCGTGACAGGCCCTCGATCATGGACCGCAGGACCGTCGCCGGGTCGGGCCGGCCGGGCGGCGGGCGGTGCCCCTCCGGCGAGGGCAGGAACAGGGGCATGGCGCAGCCGATCCCGGCGTACACCAGGGGCCGGTCGGAGGGCAGGCCGACGATCCAGCTGGGGAGTTTCGCGCGCGGGTCGCTGAAGGCGGGCTGGCGGTAGGCGAGGGCCGGCGGGAGGTGCGGCGCGAAGGTCCAGGCCGGCGGGAGGTAGTCGAGGTGGCCGTGCGCCGTCAGGGACAGCGGGTCGCCCCTCGGCGGCAGGCCCGCCGCGCAGCGCCACTGGTCGAGGCGCGGCAGCAGGGCGGCCGGGTCGGTGAAGCCCTTCGCTCCCGAGGGCATCGCCACGTGGGGGATGCCCAGTTTCTCGGCGACGAGGCAGGCGGCGACATCCATCGCGTCGCGCAGCAGCAGATCCGGCTTGAAGTCGTGGGCCACCGCGTCCAGCGCCTTGAACTGGCCGAGCAGATGGGGTCCCGCCAGTACGAGCGCCGCCGTGTCCGGGGACGCGGCGCCGCTGTGCAGCAGTTCGACGGCGTCGCCGGTCTCCCCGCCGGCCGCCGTCGCGGCGCCGAAGAGGCTCGGCAGGCACGCGGTGGCGGTGACGCCCCGGTCCAGGAACGTGCCGAGCAGGTGTTCCTCGGTGGCGATGTGCACTTCATGACCCGCGCCGGACAGCAGGAGCGCGAAGCGGAGCGCCTCGCGCGTCTGGGAGGGGGAGAGGACCGAAGTACACAGGACGCGCATGCCAGAGATCACCGTTCGCCCGCTCGACAGCGTTTTCCCGTTCGATCATCCTCTTGAACGCTCATGCTCCCGGCCGCGCCGCGCCGGTGCGGCCGGGGGCCGGCGGCTAGCGCGCGGCGAGCCGGTCGAGCCCGGCCAGCACGGGACCCACGCCGTCTTCGGCGCGCAGGCGGGCCGCCAGAGCGCCGGCACGGTGCCGGTGCGAGGCGTCGCCCGTGGCGCGCCCGAGGGCGGCGGCCAGGCGGGGCGCGGTGAGCCCGCGCAGCGGGACCGCCTCGGGGGCGACGCCGAGGGCGACGAGGCGCGAGGACCAGAAGGCCGCGTCGAACTGGATGGGGACGGGTACGGCGGGGACGCCGGCCCGCAGGCCGGCGGCGGTCGTGCCGGCGCCCGCGTGGTGCACCACGGCCGCCATGTGCGGGAACAGCACGGAGTGGGGGATCTCGTCGACGGTGAACATGTCGGTGGCGTCCGCCTCGGCGTGCAGTCCGGCCCAGCCGCGCTGGACGACGCCGCGCAGTCCGGCGGCCCGCAGGGCGCGGACCACTTCCCGGCTCAGGAGCGGGGCGTCGGGCACGGTGGCGCTGCCCAGGCCGACGAAGACGGGCGGCGGCCCGGCGGCGAGGAACGCGCGCAGCGTGGCCGGCAGCCGGGTTTCCGGCGGGTCCTTGGGCCACCAGTAGCCCGCGACGGTCAGTCCGGGGCGCCAGTCGCGGGGCCTGGGGACCACCAGGGGGCTGAAGCCGTGCAGGACCGGCCAGTCCTGCTGTTCGCGGGCGCGCCGGGCGGCGCGGGCGCTCGCCGGGGGAAGCCCGGTCCGCGCCCGCAGCGCGCGCGTGGTGTCGGCGAAGACGGCGTCCACGGCGGCGTTCACCGTGCGCCCGCCCAGCCGGTTCCCGGCCGCGCCCCACGAGCGGGTGCCGGTCACCGGCGGCGGGAAGGCGGCCGTGGCGGCCAGGGGTTGCAGGTAGACGCCCATGCTGGGCAGTCCCAGGCCCTCGGCGACGGTGTGGCCGAGGGGCCCCAGCGAGCTGGACACCAGCAGTACGTCGCTCTGCCGGGCCGCGGCCAGCAGCTCGTCGGTCATCCCGCCGACCAGCTCCCGGGCCATGGCGACCATCCGCGCCAGTTTGCCGGCCCCGGTGACGCTGCGGTGCAGGGCGCGGCCCCGGGGCGAGTGCAGTTCCGCGCGCGGGTCGACGGGGAGTGGGTGGAAGCCGACGCCCGCCGGGGCCACCAGGGGCGCGAAGCAGGCGTGGGTCACCAGGGTGACCTCGTGGCCCGCCCGGGCCAGACCGTGGGCGAGCCCGGTGTACGGCGCCACGTCACCGCGCGAACCCGCTGTCATCAACGCCACCCGCATGGCGACCAGTATGACGCCGGGCATCGGACCTGCGCCGTACGCGAGGCCGTGCGACCGGCCACGGAGCGGGGCCCGGCACCTGATTCGAGTGCTCGGCTTCGGGGAACCCAGGTGTGGTCGAAAACCCGACCGGACAGGAGCGAGCCCCATGAAGGACGAAGACCGCGCGGTGGAGAACCCCGTCACGAAGCATCCGCAGCCGGATCTGCCGGACCAGGAGCAGGCACACCCCGGATGGACCGGGCCGATGGACCCGCCGCCGGACCACGGCGAGGACTCGTACCGGGGAAGCGGCTTGCTGGAGGGGCTCGCCGCGGTGGTGACCGGCGGGGATTCGGGGATCGGCCGGGCGGTGTGCCTGGCCTTCGCGCGCGAGGGCGCCGATGTGCTGTTCACGCACCTTCCCCAGGAGGAGACGGACGCCGCCGAGACCTCGAAGCTCATCGAGGAGGCGGGGCGCCGGGCCGTAGCGGTGAGCTGTGACATCCGGGACGAGGAGCAGTGCCGGAAGCTGATCGAGCGCGCGGTCTCGGAATTCGGCAGCATCAATATCCTGGTGAACAACGCCGCGTATCAGATGTCTCAGCCGGACGGCATCGGTTCGATTACGACCGAACAATTCGACCGGGTCATGAAGACGAATCTCTACGGCATGTTCTGGCTGTCGAAGATGGCTCTCCCTCATATGCCGGAGGGCGGGTGCATTATCAACTCCACATCCGTCCAGGCCTACAAGCCGAGCCCGCACCTGCTCGACTACGCCATGACGAAGTCGGCCATTGTCGCCTTTACCCAGGGCCTGGCGCAGATGGTGGCGTCGAGCGGAATCCGCGTCAACGCGGTCGCTCCCGGCCCGGTGTGGACGCCGCTGATTCCGGCGACGATGCCGGACACCACAAAGTTCGGAAAGCAGTCGCCGCTGGGCCGGCCCGCGCAGCCGGCCGAGATGGCCCCGGCCTACGTGTTCCTCGCTTCGCCCCGGGCGAGTTACATCACGGCTGAGATCGTCAACGCCACGGGCGGCACGCCTCTGCCGTGACGGGCCGGCCGGGGCTCACTTCGGCGCGCCGGAGACCGGCCGCGCCGCCTTGCGGTGCGCGGCCGCCTTGACGCCGTCCGGGACGATCTTGCTCACGAGCCCCTGCGCCTTGGTTCTCGCCGAGCCCGCGACGATCTTCTTCCGGCCGGCCATCAGCGCCTCGAACCCCTGCCGCGCCACCTGCGCGGGGTCGTCCTTCTTCTGCCGCCCGACCTGGGTGTCGTCCATGCCGGCGCGGTGGAAGAAGGGCGTCCGCGTGGCGCCGGGCATGACGCAGGTGACCGTCACCCCGGTGCCTTTGAGCTCGTTGTGGAGCGCTTGCGCGAACGACTGCACGAAGGACTTCGTGGCGTTGTAGACGGCGTGGAAGGCACCCGGCACGGTCGCGGCGATGGACGACGTGAACAGCAGTCGCCCCTGGTCACGGGCCACCATGCCGGACAGCAGACCCTTCGCCAGCCGGACGGTGGAGGTGATGTTGAGGTCGATCACCCGCAGCTCGTCCGCCAGGTCCGTGCCGAGGAAGGCCCCGCCCTGACCGACGCCCGCGTTGAGCGCCGCGGCGTCGACGGGCCGCCCGGTCGCGGTGACGGCACCCAGGAGCTTCTCGACGCCCTCCGGCGTGGCGAGATCGGCCCGCACGACGTGCACGCCGGCGCCGTGGGCCCGCACCTCGTCCGCCGCGACACCGAGTCCGGAGTCCTCGGCGGCCAGTACGAGGTCGAAGCCGTGCTCGGCGAACCGCTTGGCCAGCTCGAAACCGATTCCGCTGGAGGCGCCGGTGACGACGGCCAGCGGTCTGGTCCTGTTCTCGTTCATGAGCGGCGGGTACCCACGCGAACCGTTTCGTATCGTATGCCCTCTTTCGCCCCACTCCGTCGGCCGCTCGGCATGGAGTGCTCAACAGCACGCCGCCCGCCAGTCGCGCCACAGCGCAGGCCAGACGCCAACTCCCGCTCAAGAGGCCCCTGTTGTCTGAGCCCCTCATGAACAATGCCCGTTCCGACCCCTAATGGCCGACGTGGGCTGTTTGCCCCGAAGGGGCGTTGTGCGGCGCGGCTCGTGATACCAGTCACGTCCGCCTCGGAACGCGAATGTCCTGCCGTCCGTCAGTTTCCAGCCGGAGGGCGGAAGTTGGGTTTGCCGCCCACGGACAGTGACAGAAGTTCCCCCGCGCCGGAACGTTTTGGTGATTGCTCCGGGGTTTGCGGGGCTTGTTCTTCCCGGGCCGTCTCGCTTAACGTCACCGTCAATCCGGGTGGACCGCCGAATCCTGCCGCCGTCCGGAATCCACACCCACTCACACTCACGTACGGCAGGAGCGGGGGACCCAGGTAAGCCGCCGGTCCGGGAAATCCGGAACGGCTTGGGGTGAAGTCGCGCCGACCGCGCGACCGGGCATCTCCAGCCCGAACCCGACAGCTCACCTCGCAGGCGACGGAGAGGAATTCGTCATGCCCTCGAAGGGTAAGCACCGCCGTACCAAGGCCAGATCGATCACTCGCGGTTTCATCGCCGTCGGCACCGGTGGCGCCGCACTGGTCCTGCCCCTGATGGGCGCGACCACCGCCGGCGCGGCGCAGCCCGCCGCCGCCCCCAAGGCCGTGGCCCCGGCGGCCGTGAAGGCCGCGCCCAAGACCTACTCCGTGGTCGCCGGCGACTCCCTGTCCAAGATCGCCGCCGCCCACTCGCTGAGCGGCTGGAAAGAGCTGTACGAGGACAACCGGGCGGTCATCGGCGACAAGCCGTCGCTGATCCACCCCGGCCTCAAGCTGACGATCGGCGCCAAGGCCAAGGCCCCGGCGAAGCCCGCGGCGAAGGCCACCCCGGCCGCCGACCGCGCCGACCGCTCGCAGACCCGTGCCGCCGTGGCCAAGACCACGACGTACACGAACGACCTGGACGGCTGGATCAAGGAGTCGCTGGCCATCATGGCCAAGCACGGCATCCCCGGCACGTACGAGGGCATCCACCGCAACATCATGCGCGAGTCCTCGGGCAACCCGAGGGCCATCAACAACTGGGACTCCAACGCCGTGGCCGGTACGCCGTCCAAGGGCCTGCTCCAGGTCATCGCGCCCACGTTCGCCGCCTACCACGTGCCCGGTACGTCGATGGACAGCTACGACCCGGTCGCCAACATCACCGCCGCGTGCAACTACGCCGCCGACCGGTACGGCTCGATCGACAACGTGAACGGCCCGTACTAGAACGACCGGCTGCCTGCCCGGGCGAGACCCCGCACGGGTGCCTCACCCGGGCAGGCAGACCAATGACCCGCCCGACAATTCCGCATAATGCTAGAAATAGTGCATGAGCGGACGTCCCGGACGATCCACGGATGGCGGGCCACCGCGTTCGTCCCGGCGCGGAGTGCGCTCCCGGCTGGAGGTGCGCAGCGCCGCCGGCCAGGTGCTCCTGCTCCAGATCGTCGTCGCGGTGCTGCTGATCACCGCCGCCGTCGTCGCGCTCGCGTTCCAGACCCGCCGCGACAGCGAGGGCGACGCCCGTAACCGCTGCCTGGCCGTCGCGGAGGGCTTCGCGGACGCC
The DNA here is from genome assembly GCF_014650755.1 of Streptomyces chryseus. GTDB lineage: Bacteria > Actinomycetota > Actinomycetes > Streptomycetales > Streptomycetaceae > Streptomyces > Streptomyces chryseus. The sequence goes on from NZ_BMVO01000006.1 coordinate 196,533, forward strand.
CCCGGAACGGCGGCGGCCCTGCGCTCCCCCGACCCGCCCACCGCGCTGCGCGGCCCCACGATCGCGGCCCAGCGGGGATCCGGCGTCGACTTCATCGCCGTGATGGCCCCGAACGGCACCCGGTACACCGACACCGACCCGGCGCTGATCGGCCAGCGGGCCGAGGGCGTCGGGCGCGCCGCGGCCGGTGAGTCCTTCACGGAGATCTTCACGGGCGCCCCGAACGACGCGGCGCGGGCCGTCGTCCCCGTCACCGACGCCGACGGAACCGTCGTCGGCCTGGTCGCCGCGGGTGTCACGGTCGACAACGTCGGGGACGCCGTCGATCGCCACCTGCCCATCCTCCTCGTTTCCGGCGCCGCTGCCCTCGCCCTGGCCACCGGCAGCGCCGTCCTCGTGAGCAGGCGGCTGCGGCGGCAGACGCACGGCCTCGGACCGACCGAGATGACCCGGATGTACGAGCACCACGACGCGGTTCTGCACGCCGTGCGCGAGGGAGTGCTCATCGTCGGCGACGACAGCCGGCTGATGCTGGCCAACGACGAGGCCCGCAGGCTCCTCGAACTGCCCCCGGGCGCGGAGGGGCGGCAGATCACCGACCTCGGCCTCGACGACTCCATCGCCGGGCTCCTGGTCTCCGGCCGCACCGTGACCGACGAGGTCCACCTGGCCGGGGACCGGCTGCTGGCCGTCAACACCCGCCCCACCGCCCCGTACGGCGGCCTCCCCGGCACCGCCGCGACGCTCCGCGACACCACCGAGCTGCGGGCGCTGTCCGGCGCGGCGGAGGTGGCCCGGGAGCGCCTGAAGCTGCTGTACGAGGCGGGCGTGCGGATCGGCACCACGCTGGACGTGCTCCGGACCGCCGAGGAGCTGGCGGAGGTGGCCGTGCCCGGGTTCGCGGACTTCGCCACGGTCGAGCTGCTGGATCCCGTACTGCGCGGAGAGGAGCCGAACGGCGCCCACACCGAGATGCGCCGCGCGGCGGTCAGCGGCGGCGGCGCCGACCGCCCCTTCCAGCCGGTGGGCGACCTGATCAGGTTCCTCGTCCCCACGACCCCCATGGCGGCGGCCCTGGCGGGCGGCCACGCGGTGCGGGAGGCCGACCTGGCGGGCGCCCACGGCTGGCGCTCGCAGGACCCCGAGGGGGCCGACCGGGCCCTCGCCTTCGGCATCCGCTCCCTGGTGTCGGTGCCGTTGCAGGCGCGGGGGGTCGTCCTGGGCATGGCCAACTTCTGGCGTGCCGCGCCCACCGCACGTTTCGGGGAGGAGGATCTGGCCTTCGCCGAGGAACTCGCCGCCCGCGCCGCCGTCGCCATCGACAACGCCCGCCGCTTCACCCGCGAGCACGCCATGGCCGTGACCCTCCAGCGCAGTCTGCTGCCGCGGAGCCTGCCCGAGCAGGACGCCCTGGACGTCGCCTACCGCTATCTGCCGGCGCAGGCCGGGGTGGGCGGCGACTGGTTCGACGTCATCCCGCTGCCCGGAGCCCGGGTGGCCCTGGTCGTCGGCGACGTCGTCGGGCACGGACTGCACGCCGCCGCCACCATGGGCCGGCTGCGCACCGCCGTCCACAACTTCTCCGCCCTGGACCTCTCGCCGGACGAACTGCTGGGCCACCTCGACGAGCTGGTCTCGCGCATCGACGACGAGGAGGGCGACGACGGTGACGGCATCTCGGGTGCCACCTGCCTGTACGCCATCTACGACCCGGTCTCGGGCGTGTGCACCATGGCCACGGCGGGGCACTTCGCCCCCGCGCTGGCCCGCCCCGACGGCACGGTGGAGATCCTCGACGTACCGGTCTTCCCGCCCCTCGGCCTGCACGGCATGCCCTTCGAGACCGCCGAGGTGCGGCTGCCGGAGGGCAGCCGGCTCGTCCTCTACACCGACGGTCTCATCGAGCACCGGGAACGCGACATCGACACCGGTCTGCGCCTGCTGCGCCGGACGCTCGCGGACGCCGCGGACCCCTCGCCCGAGGAGACCTGCCAGGCCGTGTTCGGCGCGATGCTGCCCGCGCACCGCCGGGACGACATCGCGCTGCTGGTGGCCCGCACGCATCTGCTGGACCGCACCCGGGTCGCCGACTGGGACGTCCCGTCCGACCCGGCGGCCGTCGCCCCGGTCCGCGCGGCGTGCGGCGCGCAGCTGGAGACCTGGGGACTCGAAGAGATCGGGTTCACGACCGAACTCATGCTGAGCGAGCTGATCACCAACGCGATCCGCTACGGCTCGGAGCCGATCCATGTGCGGCTGATGTACGAGCGCGGCCTGATCTGCGAGGTGTCCGACGGCAGCAGCACCGCCCCGCACCTGCGGCGGGCCACCACCACGGACGAGGGCGGCCGGGGGCTGTTCCTCGTCTCCCAGTTCGCCGGCCGGTGGGGAACGAGGTACACGGCGACCGGCAAGGTGATGTGGGTGGAGCAGCCCCTGGCGGACGGCTCGCGGCCGGCCCCGGAACTGGACCTGGACGATCTGTCCTGGTTGCCCGGCGACCCCCTGTGACGGACGCCGGTACGGGCCGTGCCCCGTGCGTTGGGCGGAGGAGCGAACGGCATACTTGCGCCGGGCGCGATCACTTCCGACACACCAGGAGCAGCAATGGCTGACCAGATCGCCGCCGAGAAGACCACGTTCAGGACGGTCTTCGAGGTGGGGTCGTCCTTCATGGACCGGGCGCGGAGCATCGAGGCCGGGTTCCAGCACGCGATCGCGCCGGCGACGGTGGACTTCGACTTCGGTGAGATCAGCCGGGCGGCGGGCGCCGTCCCGGACTGCTCGACGGTGAAGATCATCCGCGGTTGGGGCCTCCAGGAGACCGCCCCGGTGAGCGTCATGGTCCTGTCCCTCAAGGAGGCCGTACGCCAGGCCCTTCCGGCGGTGTCCGCCGGTTCCGCGTTCTGGGACAGGTCCGAGGAGGCCCTCACCGACGCGTTCGTGGGCCTGGGCCGGCAGGCGGGCACCCACCTCTCCTTCTACCGGGAGGAGGCGGACCGTACGAGCTACTACTACAACCTGCTGTTCGCCCTCCAGGACGAGGAGGGCGGGGACGCGCTGTACGCCGTCGCCTTCTGCGCCAACGTGACGGTGGATCTGGGCCCGGAGGAGGTCCGCGCGCTGACCGTCGGGGACACCGCCCGCTGCACGATCCGGCTGAACGCGATCAGCGTGCGGCAGGACGCACCGGCCGCCGCCTGATCACCGGGCCGCCGCGTCCCGCCCCGCGCCGGGGTGGGACGCGGCGCGCTCCACCAGGACGTGCAGCGGGGCCCGGAAGGAGAGCAGTCCCAGCATCTCCGGGACCGACGAGGGGTCCACGAGCCGCAGGTCCGGCAGCCGGGCGGCGGTCGTCCGCAGCACCACGTCGGCCTCCGTGCGGGCCAGTTCGGCCCCGGAGCACCGGTGCCGTCCCACGCCGAAGGCCAGGTGCTTGCGCCGGTTCGGCCGGTGCGGGCAGAGCTGCTCGGGGCTGTCGAACACGTCGGGGTCCGATCCGGTGGAGGCCAGCATCAGGAGCAGGGGCGCGCCCGCCGGTATGTCCACGCCGCTGAGCGTGACGGGCCGGCCGGTGACGCGCCGCCAGGTGGTGATGGGCGGCTCCCGTCGCAGGACCTCGTCGGTCCAGGGCTCCACGCCGTCAGGTTCGTCCGCGAAGCGCCGCCACAGCCCCGGTTCGCCGAGTGCGCGCCGGTACATGATGCTCAGCATCTGCCGGGTGGTCGCCTGACCGGCGATGACGATGAAGTAGAGCACCGCGGCGGACTCGGCAGCGCGCAGTGGCCGGCCGTCCGGCAGCCGGTGCTCCGCCAGTGCGGCCAGCAACGCGCCCGACGCGGCTCCCGGCCCGGTCACCAGTCCTCTGAGCCAGGAGTAGAAGTCGGCCGCTTCCCCGGCCAGCTCGATCTGGCGGGCGGCGTCCGGCCGTCCCCAGAACAGTTCGAGCGAGGCGTCGCCCCAGCGGGCGAGCGTGTCGAGGCCGACGTCCTCGGCCCCTTCGAGGCCGAGCATCCGCAGCAGGACCCGCAGCGGTACGTCCCGCGCGAGCGTGGTGGCCAGGTCGCACACGCCGTCGGCGTCCAGCCGCCGTTCGAGCTGGTCGAGGCACTCCCCCGTCACCCGCTCGATCATCGGCACGGCGGCGGTGACGGCCTGGGCGTTCAGGAGCCGGGTCATGACGCGCCGGTATCCGGCGTGGCTCTCGCCGCCGTTGCTGGCGAGGGTGGGAGGCAGGGCGAACCGGGCCCGGGCGAGCACACGCAGGGTGGGCATCGAGAAGCGGCCGATCGCGTCCATCGCGTTGTCCGGCAGGAACGTGCGCGTGTCGCGCAGCACGGTGCGTACGTCGTCGTACCGGCTCACCAGCCACAGGCCGGTGTCCGGTTCGTAGTGCACCGGCGCGTTCTCGCGCAGCCCGTCCCATACCGGGAAGGGGTCGAGCGCGTACTCCTGGTCGAAGAGATCCACGGTGCCCATGGGTATCGCCATGACGGAACCCACCCCCCTTCCTCGTGCGCGGCCCTGGTCAGGCGCTTGTCGGGCCGCAGAATACCGCCCGCCGTCGGGGCGGCGTTCACGAGGGCAGGAGGCGGCCGGCGTGCCGCAGGCGGATCCGGGAGGCCCAGCGCCGGGCGACCGGACGCCAGGTCCGTTCCGTGTCGGCGCGCGCGGCGGCGAGCTGCCCGACGACCTCGTCCGACCCGGCTCCCGCCCTGCGCAGTACAGCGCTCTCGCGGGCCCAGTCGGTGACGATCCGCGGGGTCGCCTCGGGGTGGAACTGGGTGCCCCAGGCGTTGGCCCCGAGGCGGAAGGCCTGGTGCGGAGAGGTGGTGCCGCTCATCAGGGGGACCGCTCCGGGAGGCAGTACGGACATCTCCTCCAGGTGCCAGAGCATGGCGGGCGGGCTGCCGGCCAGCCCTCCGAAGACGGCGTCGCCGGCGGCCGCGGGCAGCACCTCCAGCTCGTACACGCCTATCTGGGGCGTACGGCGGCGTTCGACGCGGCCGCCCAGCTCCACGGTCATCAGCTCCGCTCCGAGGCAGATGCCGAACGTGGGCGTGCCGTGCTCGAAGGCGGTCCGCAGGAGGGCCCGGGTGGCGGGCAGCCACGGGTAGCGCTCGTCGTCGAGCGGGCCGGGGGATCCGCCCAGGACGAGGAGGCCGTCGTACGCGTCGACTGCCTCGGGCACCGGGTCGCCGCTGTAGGGGCGTACGACGTCCAGGCGCAGGCCGGCCCCGGTCAGCCACCCGCCCCACAGACCGGGCGGACACTCCGCCTCGTGCTCGACGACCAGGACCCTCGGTGGCTCGGCGCTCTCGACCATGGCGGCATTCTCGCCGCCGCGCCCCGGTGCCCGCTCAGCTTTTCCTCTGGTCCGGTCCGGGGGGAGTCATGTGCTCGCCCGGTGTCGCGAGGTCCGCGACCGCCTCGGCGCCGACCACCGCGCCCGTCGACTTCCTGCCGCGCCGCAGCCGCAGTTCGAGCCAGCCGGCGAAGGTGGTGAGCGCGAAGTTGAGCAGGACGAAGATGACGGCGACGACGGTGAAGCTGGCGATGGTGTTCGCGCCGTAGTTCGCGCTCATGGGGCGCACCGACGCCAGCAGTTCGGAGAAGCCGAGCAGGGCGCCGCCGAGCGCGGTGTCCTTGACGATGACCACCAGCTGGCTGACGAGCGCGGGCAGCATCGCGGTGACGGACTGCGGCAGCAGCACGTACCGCATCGTCTGGCCCTTGCGCATGCCGACCGCCTTGGCGGCGTCCGTCTGCCCGGCCGGCAGGGACAGGATGCCGGCGCGCACCACCTCGGCGAGCACCGAGGCGTTGTAGAGGACCAGGCCGGTGACCACGGCGTACAGCGGCCGGTTGTCGGGGCTGATGTCGGTGAACTCGGAGTACGCCGCGTTGGCGAAGAGCATCAGGATCAGCACCGGGATGGCGCGGAAGAACTCCACGACGGTGCCGGCCGCACCGCGCACCCACCCGTGGTCGGAGAGCCGGGCGATGCCGAAGAGCGCTCCGAGGGGCAGGGCGATGACCATGGCGAGGGCGGCGGCGATGATGGTGTTCTTCAGGCCGGGCAGGATGTACGTCGTCCAGGACCGGCCGTCGGTGAAGAACGGCTCCCACTTGACCCATTCCAGCTGGTTCTTGTCGGCGAGGCTCCGCAGCACCCACCAGACCAGCGCCGCGAGCGCGACCAGGAACACGATCGTGAACAGGACGTTGCGCCGCCTGGCGCGGGGTCCGGGGACGTCGTACAGGACGGAGGTCATCGCCGCACCGCCACCTTCTTGCTCACCCAGCCGAGGAAGAGGCCGGTCGGGAGGGTCAGGCAGATGAACCCGAACGCGAACAGGGCCGAGATGAGGATGAGCTGCGCCTCGTTCTCGATCATCTCCCGCATCAGCGTCGCGGCCTCGGCGACCCCGATCGCGGCGGCCACCGTCGTGTTCTTCGTCAGGGCGATCAGTACGTTCGCGAGCGGGCCCACCACGGAACGGAACGCCTGTGGCAGGACGATGAGCGACAGCACCTGCGGAAAGCTCAGGCCGATGGCGCGCGCCGCCTCGGACTGGCCGACCGGCACCGTGTTGATGCCGGAGCGCAGCGCCTCACAGACGAACGCGGAGGTGTAGGCGATCAGGCCGAGCACGGCGAGCCGGAAGTTGATGGTCCCGAAGTCGTCGGCGCCGAGGCTGACGCCGAGCGTCTGGAAGAGGCCCAGCGAGGTGAAGACGATGATCACCGTCAGCGGGATGTTCCGCACCACGTTGACGTAGCCGGCTCCGAAGCCCCGCATCAGGGGGACGGGACTGGCCCGCATGGCGGCCAGGAGCGTGCCCCAGATCAGGGAGCCGACGGCCGAGTAGAGGGTGAGCTGCACCGTCACCCAGAAGGCGCCCAGCAGATCGTAACCTTCAAGAAAGTCGAACACGGTCTCCCGCACTTTCGCGTGGGTGGAGGGCGCGGCGCGCCGCTACGGGGTGCGGCGCGCCGGTCGGTGATCCGCTTCAGTTGACGATGTTCCCGATCTTCGGGGCGGGCTCGTTCTTGTAGTCGGCCGGGCCGAAGTTCTTCTCGACGTACTCGTCCCAGGAGCCGTCCTCGACCATCTTCTCCAGAGCGGTGTTGATCCTGTCCTTCAGTTCGCTGCCCTTCTGGACACCGATGCCGTAGTTCTCGTTGCTCAGCTTGAAGCCGCCGAGCTTGAACTTGCCCTGGTGCTCCGGCTGCGCGGCGTAACCGGCCAGGATCGAGTCGTCGGTGGTCAGGGCGTCGATGACCTTGTTCTCCAGGCCGGTCAGGCACTCCGAGTAACCGCCGTACTCCTGGAGCTGCGCGTCCGGCGCGAGCTTGGTCTTCACGTTCTGCGCGGAGGTGGAGCCGGTGACCGAGCAGAGCTTCTTGTTGTTCAGGTCCTCGGGCTTCTTGATGGAGTCGTCGTCCGCGCGCACGAGGATGTCCTGGTGGGCCAGGAGGTAGGGACCGGCGAAGTCGACCTTCTTCTGCCGCTCCTCGTTGATCGAGTAGGTGGCCGCGATGAAGTCGACGTCGCCGCGCTCCAGGAGCGTCTCGCGGTCGGCGCTCTTGGCTTCCTTCCACTCGATGTCGCCGGGCTCGTGGCCCAGCTCCTTGGCGACGTAGGTCGCCACATCGACGTCGAAGCCCGTGTACTTGCCGTCCGGGGTCTTCAGGCCGAGGCCCGGCTGGTCGAACTTGATGCCGACCGTGATCTTGTCGCCGCCACTGCCGGAACCGCTGTCGTCGCCGTCGTCGGAACCACAGGCCGCGGCGGTCAGCGACAGCGCGAGCGCCGTGGCGGTCGCGGCGGTGACCTTGAGGATCTTCATGGTGATCATCCCTGGGGATTCGTTGTGGGGGGGAGTCGTAGGAGCCCGTCGGGGCGGCCTCAGTGGTGCAGGATCTTCGACAGGAAGTCCTTGGCCCGGTCGCTGCGCGGGTTGGTGAAGAACTCGTCGGGCGTCGTCTCCTCCACGATCCGGCCGTCCGACATGAAGACCACACGGTTGGCGGCCGACCGGGCGAAGCCCATCTCATGGGTGACGACGACCATCGTCATGCCGTCGCGGGCGAGCTGCTGCATCACCTCCAGTACCTCGTTGATCATCTCGGGGTCGAGGGCCGAGGTCGGCTCGTCGAAGAGCATGACCTTCGGTTCCATGGCCAGCGCCCGGGCGATCGCCACGCGCTGCTGGCCGCCGGAGAGCTGGGCGGGGTACTTGTCCGCCTGGGTGGTCACGCCCACCCGTTCGAGGAGCGCGCGCGCCCGGTCCTCGGCTTCCTTCTTGTCCTTCTTGCGGACCTTGATCTGGCCCAGCGTCACGTTCTGCAGCACGGTCTTGTGGGCGAACAGGTTGAACGACTGGAAGACCATGCCCACGTCGGCCCGCAGCGCCGCCAGCTCCCGGCCCTCGGCCGGAAGCGGCCTGCCGTCGATGGCGATCTCTCCGGAGTCGATGGCCTCCAGCCGGTTGATGGCACGGCACAGCGTGGACTTGCCCGACCCGGACGGCCCGATGACGACGACGACCTCGCCCCGGCGGATGGTCAGGTCGATGTCCTGCAGCACGTGCAACGCGCCGAAGTGCTTGTTGACGTTCTTCAGTACGACGAGGGCATCGTCCGTGCCCGGCGCCGTGTTTCCCTTGGTCACAGCTACTCCGCTCATCGGCTTCATCGTCCGTCCGGTTCCGGCCGGACGCACGCCGAGAAGGCCAAGCGGGAAGGGGGGCCCGCGCGGCAGGGAGAAAACGCGGCCTTCGGGGGGCGCTCTAGACGGCCGCGGTGGCCCGTGCCTTGGCGATGAGCAGGTCGAGAAGGGACAGGAGGGCGTCGCGGACGTCGTCGCGGGAGCGGGCGTCGAGCATGAGGACGGGCGTGTCCGGGTCACGCAGGTGCAGCGCCGCCCGGATCTCCTCGGCGGTGTACGCCTGCTCGCCGTGGAAGCAGTTCGCGCCGACCACGAACGGCAGTCCGCGGCTCTCGAAGAAGTCGACGGCCGGGAAGCTGCGGTCCAGGCGCCGGGTGTCGACCAGGACGACCGCGCCGAACGCCCCGTTCAGCAGGTCGTCCCACATGAACCAGAAGCGCTCCTGCCCGGGAGTGCCGAAGAGGTAGAGGACGACGCCGGCGTCGGTGAGGGTGATGCGCCCGAAGTCCATCGCCACGGTGGTCACCGTCTTGGACTCGATGCCGTCGAGGTCGTCGACGCCGGCCCCCGCGGCCGTCAGGCGCTCCTCCGTACGCAGCGGCTCGATCTCGGAGATCGTCTCGACGAGCGTCGTCTTGCCCACGCCGAAGCCGCCCGCGACGAGGATCTTGACGGGAGCGGCCTCGGTCGCCCCGGTCGGTTCCGCGGCTGCCGCCGGTCCGGCCGCTCGCCGGGCTGAGGTCTCATAGGTGGGCAAGGCTGTCCCTGATTCTCATGAGCAGGTGGACGTTGCTGGTCTCGGCGCCTTCCAGGGGCGCCCGGTGGCGGATCAGCCCGCGGTCCGCGAGTTCGCCGAGCAGGACCGCCATGGGGGTGAGGCGCATGCGCATCCGCGCCGCGATCTCGGCGACCGCCCGCCCGTCGGGGGACGGGCACATGGCGAGGATGGTCTGCCATTCGGTGGGCAGGCCGCCGAGAGCGTCCCCGCCGACCGCCGCCGTGATCATCGTGTCCATGGTCAGGACGGTGCGCGGAGCGGCTGTACGGCCGTCGGTCAGGGCGTACAGCCGCGTCCGGCGGTGACCGCGCGGCTGCGGGGCGTCCGGCATTACGACGGGAGTGCCTGAACGCGCTCGGGGGTGCCCAGCCATTCGCCGAGCGCCTGGGCGGTCCGTACCGCCTCGCCGCCCAGCTCGCCCAGCCGCGCCTTGCGCGAGGTCACGACGATCAGGGTGCTGCCCTCGCCGCATCCCACGATGCACAGATAGCGGTCGTCCATCTCGACGAGCTGACGGATCACCCCGCCGCCGTCGATCTCCCGGGATATCGCCTTCATCGTGGCCGCGATGCCCGAGGACGCGGCGGCGATGCGCTCCGCCCGGTCCCGTTCCAGGAGGTAGGCGCTGAGCTTGATCCCGTCGTTGGACAGGAGGACGGCCCCCTCGATGCCGGCGATCCTGCTCAGGTTGTTGTCCAGGATGCTGTAGATCATGTCGTTCGATGTCGTCGTCATGGCTGGTCCTGTCGGAGCTCTGCTTCCACTTTCCGGGTCCCTTGTTCGTAGTCGGCCCAGGCGTCGGCCACCTCTTCGGGGGTCGCCCGGTCCTGGCCGGCCGGTTGTTCCGCCGTAAGCGGCTCGCGCAGCTGCTCGGCGATGTGGGTGTGCGGTACGCGCTCGGGAAGGGCGGGGCGCGCGTCGCCGGCCGGCGCGGTGGGCGGGGTCGCGTACACGCGCTCGCGCGGCCCTTCGTCCTTGCGGCGGTTCGGCAGCCCGGGTCTTCCGTCCGGGCCGGGCCCCGTCCCCCGTCCGGCGCGAAGGGCGGGCGGCGGGGTCCGGGCAGCCGCCGGCGCGGCGGCGGCCGGGCGGGCGGGCTCCGGGGACGTGCCCGCCGGTTCGCGCTCCGTCGGTACGAGCAGCTGGCCAGGGATGATCACCACGGCCGCCGTACCGCCGTAGACCGAGCGGCGCAGGGTGACGGTGGCGGGCAGCCGGTCGGCGAGGTGGCCGACCACGAAGAGCCCCAGCCGGTGCGCGTTGCGCGCCAGGACGGCGTACGGCGGGGCGGAGTGCAGCCGGCGGTTCATCTCCTCATAGCTGGCGGGCGACACCCGTGGGCCGCGGTCCTCGATCTCGACCGACAGGCCGTCGGCGACCAGCTCGGCCCGGATGACGACCTTCGACCTGGGCGGGGAGAACCGGGTCGCGTTGTCCAGCAGTTCCGCCAGGAGATGGCTGATCTGGCTGATCACGCCCGGTTCCACGCTGATCTCGTCCAGGGCCTGCCGCTCGATCCGCCGGAAGTCCTCCACCTCGGCGGCGGCCTCACGCAGCAGGTCGGCGACGCGCATGGGCTCGGTGTGCGGGTCCGGGATCTCGCCGCCCGCCAGGATGAGCAGGTTCTCGATCTGCCTTCGCATTCCGACCGTCAGCTGGTCGGAGCGCATCAACTGGGCCAGCAGCGCCTCGTCGTGGCCGAACGTGTCCTGGAGGTCCTCGGTCAGGCTCAGCTGGCGGCTGACCAGGTTCCCGGTGCGCGCGGCGATGCCGGCGGCGAACAGGCCGAATCCGTGGCGTTCGTCGGAGAGCTCACGGTGTCCGTCGACGGACACGGCGACGACCCGCGCGAACGCGTCGCTGATGCGTCCGACCTCGTCCTGCGCCCCGGTGGGCACGGGCAGGGCGTCCGCGTCGACGGGCTGACCGCGCCGCAGCCGGGCGACGACGTCCGGCAGCGTCTCCTCGGCGATCGCCACCGTGCGCTCGTGCAGGCCGTGCAGGCGGCGCAGGACCGATCGCGTGGTGAGGACGACGACGCCGGCGACGAGCAGCAGCGCCCCGCCGCTTCCCGCGATCAGCCAGGTGACCTCGGACTCCAGCTCCGTCGCCTTGGCGTCGGCGCGTTCGAGCACGCCGCGCGAACGGGCGGCGTTGAGCGAGGCCAACTGCGCGGCCAGCGTGTCGTGCGCCGTCCGCCATCCGGCGGCCTGGAGCGGCAGCTTCACACCGGACGCGGTGTCCTCGTGGTCGGACAGCACGACGTTCTCGATACGGGTCTTCGCCTGCCACGCGCCCGAGCCGGTGATCCCCTGGTAGGCGTCGCGCTCAACGGCGGGCAGGTACGGCACGATCGACGTGTCGTACAGGTACCGGTGCGCTCCGACGGCGTTGACGTAGGCGGCGAACCGCGAGGTCGTCAGCTCCCTGGCCGGACCGGCCGACGCGAGGACGGCCTCTTCGCGCGCGACCAGTTCGGACGCGGAGAACATGGTGGTGACCAGCCGGCTCTCCTGGGTGAGCTCGGCGTCCTGCGTGTGGCTGAACTCCTGCTGGTAGACGTCGATCGTCTTGCCGATCACGTCGGTGTAGTAGCCGAGTGTGCGGTCGGCGCTGCCGCTGCGGGCGTCCGCGCGCTCGCGTTGGGCGTCCAGGTCGTCGAGGCTGTCGCGGAGTGTGCCGAAGTGGTGGGCCGGCCGCCCGGACCCCGCCGCCCCGCGGAACGCGTCGACGGCGAGGTCCGTCGCGGCGCGCCGGTCGCGCAGTTCGTTTCCGGACACCCGCGAGCCCGCCCACCGCGCGGCGGTCGTGGTCCGCTCGGCCTGCAGCTGGAGCATGAGCGCGTACGCGGGTACGCCGATGCGCTCACCGGCGGCCACATCGGTGCGCAGGTGCTGCGACTGGTTCAGCAGCCGGTTCGCGGTGAGGGCGGACTGGGTGCCCATCGCGACGGTGGGGACGACCGCCAGACCGACGAGCAGGGTGCGCAGGCGGACGGTACGCCGACGACGGCTTCGCGCCGTGTCCGGCGTGGTCGGCGTGCTCGGCGCGGCCGCCGTGCCCGGCGCGTCGCGTTCGCCTTCGGGTTCTGTGGGTGACATCGGTCCTCGGGGACGGAGGGTGGGCGTAGCAGGCCGGCGGCCGGACCGGCGCGGGCGGGAGCGGGACTTGGGGACAGCCGGACCGACGGGGTGAGACGTGGGGGATGCAGATCATAACCAGCCACGCCGGGAAAGGGAGTGATTGCCTCCCTGTCCAGTACGTGGTACAGCGCCTCGCTCGGCGGACGCCGTACCGCGGTTCAGCCGGTCCGCCCGGCCCGCTCCACCAGCCGGGACAGCTCCACCCGCGAACGCACGCCCAGTTGCGCGAAGACGTTGCGCAGGTGGTGGTCGACGGTCCGGTGGCTGACGGACAGACGCTGCGCCACTTCGCGGTTGGTCGCCCCCTCCGCGACGCAGTGCGCGATGCGCAGCTGCTGCGGCGTCAGGCAGGACAGCGCCCCGGCCGGTTCGCCGGCGGCCACGTCCCCGGTGGCCCGCAGCTCCGCGCGGGCCTGGTCCACCCAGGCGAGGGCCTCGGAACGCTCGAAGGCGACCAGCGCGTCCCGCAGGCGTCCGCGCGCCTCGCCCGGACGGCGCCGGCGCCGCAGCCACTTCCCGTACAGCAACTGGGTGCGGGCCCACTCGAAGTCGCCGCCGGCCGATGCGTGCAGGGCCAGGGCGTGGGCGTACAGGGCGTCGGCCTCGTCGGGGCACGCGAGCAGCGCCCGGCAGCGGGCGAGCAGCGCGGGCGCCTGCGGATCGCCGCCGTGGGCCGCCCAGGCGGCGAACTCCTCGACCACGGCGGGCGCGTCGTCCGGTCGTCCGGCGAGCGCGGTGGCCTCGACGAAGCAGGGAACCGCCAGCATGCGGACGGCGAAGTGCCCCCGGCGAGGGCCCTCCCGTACGAGCGGGCCGAGCCGCGCGGCGGCCTCGGCGGCCCTGCCGCGCCCCAGATCGGCCCGGGCCGAGGCCCATTCGGCCAGGGTGGCGGCCTGGGCGAGGCCGTGCGGCCCGGCGATCGCCATGGCGGCACCGACGTGTCCGGCCACGGCGGCCGCGTCGCTCTCCACCGAGGCCACGAGGGCGAGGACCGCGTGCAGGTGCGCGAGCGTGTTGCGCCGGCCGGCGCGGTGGCCGGCGGTCAGTCCCTCGCGGGCGTGGGCTCCGGCCCTGGCGTGCCGCCCGGCCCGTAACTCGGCGTAGGCCAGGTGCTCCAGGAGCTGGGGCACGAGAGCGACGAGGTCGCGGGCCCGGCCCAGCGCGAGCCCCCGGGCGGTGATGCGGATGGCGGCCGCGATGTCGCCGAGGACGAGCGCCGCGGACCCGGCGCGCAGCAGCCGCTGCGGATCGTCGTCGTCCACGGCCCGCTCCAGCACCCGCCGCAGTGGCTTCCGCGCTGCGGCGGGCCGTGCGCACAGGGCGGCGAGCATGCCGCTGCGGTAGTCGTCGTACGACGCCCCGTACGGCTGCGCCCGCCCCGGCGGCGCGTGCGGGCACACGCCCTGCCCCGTGGTGTACGTCGCGGGCCCGGCCGGCGCCGGACCGGCGCCGCCGAGCGCGGCCACGCAGCCCGCCGCGTCACCGGCGGCCCAGGCCGCCTCCATGGCGGCGAGGCGGGCGGTGAGGGCGTGGCGCGGGTCGTACGGGCCGAGCAGTCCGGCGGCCACCAGCAGCGCCGCCTGGGCGTCCCCCACCGGGCCGTCGCCCAGACCCAGGACCCCCGCGGCGAGTTCGGCCCGGCCGCGTACGGCGTCGTGGACCCGGCCGCCCGCACGGGCGGCGGCCAGCAGCTCCCGCGCCCGGTGCGGTTGGCCCGCGAGCCGGGCGAGTTCGGCGGCGGCGGTCAGACGCGACGTACGGGCGGCGTCGTCCGCCGGGGTGTGTTCGGCGGCCCGGGCGAGGGCGAGGGAGCGCTGGAGGCCGCAGACCCCCGGGGCCGAGGCGGCGGCGGCCAGGCCGGCGGCGAGGCGCGGGTCGGGAGCCTCGGCCGCCAGGGCGCGATGCAGGAGGCGCGGAAGGCGGTGCCGGTCACCGGTGAGGACCGTCGCCAGGAGGTGGTGGGCGGCCCGCCGCCGGGCGGTGGGGGCCCCGGCGAGAACGGCGCGTCGCAGCAGCGGGTTCGCGAACCGGATGAGGTCCCCGTCGCAGCGCGCCACGCCCGCCCACCGCCCGGCGTCCAGCGCCCACGTGCCGATGCCCGCGGCGCGCGCGGCCCGCGCGACCAGGGCCGTGTCCGCTCCCCCGGTCGCGGGCGTCTGCTCCTGCGCGGCCGCCGCCAGCAGCAGCACGAACGCGGTGTCCGGTGGCAGGACGGCCAACCGGTCGCCGACCGTGCCCAGCAGGGCGTCGCCGTCGGCGAGCGGCCGGGGCAGCGGCGCGTGTCCGGAGAGCTGAGCCGGCGAGAGGCGGCCGAGCAGTGCCTTGAGCAGGGCCGGGTTGCCCTCGGCCTCGTGCAGCAGCGCCTGCCGTACGGCGGGGTCCGCCCCGTTCCCCACGAGTTCGTCCAGCAGTTCCCCGGCGGTGTGCTCGGGAAGCGGCCCCGGGCGGACGACGGGCAGACCCGCGAAGTCGGGGTCGTGCGCCCGGTGCGCGGCCGAGGTCAGGAGCAGTCCGACGGCGCTCATGGCGTCCGGGCGGCGGGCGGCGAAGCCGAGGGCGGCGCGCGACCGGTCGTCGCACAGGTGCGCGTCGTCGACGCAGACGAGCAGGGGCCGCCCGGCGGCGCGGGTGCGCAGCAGCTCCAGCAGGGCGCCCGGCGCGAGACCGGACCGCGGCGCACCGGCAGGCCCCGCGCCGCCCGCCGCGCACAGCAGCGCGTGCAGCGCGCTGTACGGGAGGCGGCTCTCGGCCGGGACGGCCCGGGTGTGCAGGACGGGGCCGGCGTCGAAGTCCGCCGCCGCCCGGCGGAGCAGGGCGGTGCGGCCGAGTCCGGGCTCCGCGGCGATCAGCAGAGCGCCGCCGCGGCCGGAGCGTACCCGGTCCGACAGGGCTGCCACGGCTTCCAGTTCGGTACGCCGGCCGTACAGCCGGACCGCACCGCTCACGGTCGTCCTCCGCTCACACTCGTCACGGTACTTCCGCGCGGACAGTGACGGAAGCCTCGCGTCCAGTACCGGTCGGGAGACCCGAATACCCATCCGACCTGCGATGACAGCGAGTTGGGAGGGGTGGCGCTGGGCGCGCGCCCAGCGCCGGCGGGCGAAGTCTGTGCCCGCGCACACGCGCCGGAGGACGCGGTGTGCCGGTGCCGGCCGCGCGGCGCGCGACCGGCACCGGCATCGACGGAGGCGGCCGTCAGGAGGCGTGCGGGCAGTTGCCCCGGTACTCCTCGATGGTCAGGCCGGGCCGGGGCAGCGGGCAGAGGAACTGCTCGTAGCGGGTGTCGTTGTCGATGAACCGCTTGAGCCAGGAAAGGCTGTACTTCGCGATGGTGGTGTTGGAGGTGTTCGGCGTGAAGTGCGACGCGCCGTTGAGTTCCAGGTACGCCTTGTCGAGCGTGGACGGCAGGCTCTCGTAGAAGGGCTCGGAGTGCGAGCCGACCGGCGCGACGGTGTCACCGTCGGCTCCCACGACCAGCGTCGGCGTCCGCAGCTCCGGCCACGTCTTGTCGGTGTTCCATCCGGTCAGCGGGATCGCGGCCTGGAGGGAGGGCCGGCTCTTGGCCGCTTCCAGCGAGCCGCCGCCGCCCATGGAGTGGCCCATCACGCCGAGTCTGGAGCTGTCGATCCGGCCGCGTACGGTGCTGCGCTCGGTCAGGTAGTCCAGCGCGGACAGCAGTTGGCGGCCCCGGCTGTCGGGCTGGTCGTACCGCGTGAGGGTGTCGATGGTGAAGACGACGAAGCCCTGGGAGGCGAGCCTCGGGCCGAGCCAGGCGATGGACGACTGGTCGGCGGTGTAGCCGGGCGAGACCGCCACCGCGCCGAAGGTGCCGTCGCTGGTGGAGGTCGGGTAGTAGACGGTCCCGCCGCCGAAGCCGGTGACGCTCAGGGAGGAGACGGTGGTCCGCGAGACCGCGTAGGGGCCGGTGCTCGCTTCGATGCTGGCCGTGGTGGGGGCGGGGCCGCGCTCGTACGGGTTGTCCGCCGCCTGGGCGGTGGGCGTGAGGGCGGTGCCGAGTCCGCCGACGGCGAGGAGGGCCGCGAGGCCGGCCATCGCCGACCGCAGGCGGCCGTGGCGGCGGAGTGGGGCGGCGCCGGGAGCGCCCTTGCTGGTGTCACTGGTGTACTGCTGCACGACTGAGTCGTCCTCTCGGTCGTGGCGGGACCGCCGGGCCGGACGCGGCACTCGTCGCCGAGGGCTGCGGCCGGTCGTACGGGGGGGCGGGCACCGCCGTTTTCGCTGGCGGGTGCCACTGTCGCCGTACGTCCGGCGCGGGGGCATCGGTGGAATCACCGGTCTCCCCCACCCGTCCTCGCCGCGAGCGGTGCGCGTCGGCCCTGCCCCCGGCGAACCCCCGGCCGGGCCCCGGCACGGCCGGCCACCCGACCGGGGCCGCTGCCCGGACGGCGGCCCGCCCCTACGCCGTGGGAGAGGTGCTTCCCGGCAGCCCTCCCCCACGGCCGACCGCTGTCAGCCGGCCGGCCGCGCTCCGCCGGTCAGGCGGGCGGGGAGGCTGCGGTGGCCGTTGGAGATGAACGACGCCACCGGCCGCAGCCCCTCGGCCGGAACGGCCGGCGCCAGACCGGGGAAGCGCTCGAAGAGGGCGGGCAGCGCGATCTGGGCTTCGAGCCGGGCCAGCGGCGCTCCCAGGCAGAAGTGGACGCCGTGTCCGAACGCGAGATGCTCCTTGTTCACCCGGGTGACGTCGAACCGGTCCGCGTCGTCGCCGTGGTGCGCGGGGTTGCGCCCGGCGGCGGCGTACGCGGCGAGGATCGCGTCGCCCCGCTCGATGGTCACGCCCCCGGCCTCGATGTCCTCCACCGCGTAGCGCAACGGCAGGCTCGCCACCGGCGCCTGGACGCGCAGCGTCTCCTCGATCACGTCGTTCCAGGTGGCCCTGCCCACGCGGACCAGTGCGAGCTGCTCGGGGTGGGTCAGCAGGGCGTGGATGGCGTTGTCCAGCAGGTTGACCGTCGTCTCGTGCCCGGCGCTGATCACCAGGAGCAGGGTGTCGACCAGTTCGGCTTCGGTGAGCCGCTCGCCGTCCTCCTCGCGGGCCGCGATGAGGACGCTGGTCATGTCGTCGCCCGGGGTTTCCCGCTTGAGGGCGACCAGGTCGCAGAGCACCTGGTGGATGCCCCGGAAGGTGGCGGCCGCCTCCTCGGGCGTGGCGGCGGTGTTGAAGATGCTGTCCACCAGCCGGCGCAGTTCCTTGCGCGTCCCTTCGTCGTTGACGCCGAACAGCTCGCAGATCACCTGGATCGGGATCGGATAGCAGTACTCCTCGCGCAGGTCCACCACCTGCCCCTCGGGCGTCGCGGCGAGGCCGTCGAGGAGGTCGGCGGTCATCCGCTCGATCCGGGGGCGCAGGGCCTCGGTGGCGCGCGCGGTGAACGCCGTGGAGACCAGCTTCCGCAGGCGCCTGTGGTCGCTGCCGTACGCGGTGAACATGTTGGTCACGGCCACCCAGGTGAACAGCGGCCAGTCCGGCGTTATGTCCCCGTCGATCCACGCGGGCCAGTGCCTGCGGGGGTCCTTCGAGACCCGGGGGTCGGTGAGCAGTTCCTTGAGTAACGCGTGATCGCCGACCGCCCACGCCGGCACTCCGCCGGGGAGCTCCACCAGCGCCACCGGCCCCTCTGCGCGGATACGGGCTCCCTCTCCGTGGATGTCGGCGCCGGAGGGGTCGATGACGACGGGGCGGGTTTCGTGTTTCATCTGCTCGCTCCAGAAGGTTCGTTCGCGGTGACCGGCACGGTGACCGGCGGAAAGCACACGGGCGAGGCGGCCGGCACCCGGTGGAATGGGCCCCTCCGCCACTCGACCGGCCTACCCCCACGACCCGTTCGATATCCGGAACGCAGCGGGGCAGTTCCCGTCCGGCCGAGTCGCCCGTAGACCGCTGAGGCCCTTTTCGGACAGGCGGACGTCCGACCTCCGGGCCCTTCCGAACCGTCCGGTAACCTGGCTCCTTTCCCTAAGGAGTTGTGCCCGTGGAGTTCCGGCTGCTCGGAGCGGTCTGTGTCGCCACCGAGGCCGGCGAACTGCCGCTCGGCCCAGCCAAGCGGCGCAGCCTCCTCGCCGCACTCCTGCTGAGGCCCAACTGCCCCGTGACGGTGGAGCAGTTGACGCGGACCCTGTGGGACTGCGAACCGCCGCCGCGTGCCCGCAGCGTCATCCAGGGCCATGTGTCGCGCCTGCGCGTCCTGTTCGCCGGCGCCGACGCCGGGACGTACGGCGTGGAACTGGTCACCCAGGGCGCCGCGTACGTCCTGCGGATGCCGGAGACCCTGCTGGACGCACACCGCTTCGAGGAGCTCGTGACGCTGGCGCGTGGCCGGCGCGCGCCGGCCGACGCCGTGGCGATGTACCAGGAGGCGCTGTCGCTGTGGCAGGGGCCCGCGCTGACCGGCGCGTACCCGAGTCCGCCGCTCCAGGCCGCCGCGCACGCGCTGGAGGAACTCCGGCTGGCCACGGTGGAGTCACTGGCCTCGGGGTACGCGCGGCTGGGCGAGCACGCCCGCGCGGCGGCGGTGCTGCGCGCCGAGGCCGGCAACCATCCGCTGCGCGAATCGCTGTCCGCCGCGCTCATGCGGGCGCTCCAGCGCGCCGGGCGGCGCTCCGAGGCGCTCGACTGGTTCCACCGCACCCGGCGGCTGCTCGCGGACGAACTCGGGGTGGACCCGGGCCGGGAACTGGCCGACGCCTACGCGGTGGCGCTGCGCGGAGAGGGCGACGACGCCGAGGAGGCGCCCGTGCCGCCGGCCGTGCCCGCCACCGCCCACGGGCCGTCCGCCGCCCCGCCCGACGGTCCGGTCGACCTGCTGCCCCGTGTGCCGCGCGGATTCCACGGGCGCGCCGCCGAACTCATCGCGCTGTCCCGGGCGGCGGCCGGCGAAGCACCGGTCTGCCTGGTCACCGGACCCGCCGGTGTGGGCAAGACGGCGCTCGTGGTGCACTGGGCCCACCGCAACCGCGCCGCGTTCCCCGGCGGCCTGCTCTACGCCGATCTGCGCGGGTTCAGCGATACGGGCGAGCCGGCCCACCTCGAAGTGCTGCGCGAGTTCCTGCTGGCCCTGGGGGTCGCGCCGCGCCGTGTCCCCGAGACGACGACCGGTGCGTCCGCGCTGTTCCGGTCCCTCGCCGCCGGCCGCCGGCTCCTCGTCGTACTGGACAACGCCCGGGGCTCCGATCAGGTCAGGGAGCTGCTGCCGGGCGGCGCCCGCTGTGTGACCGTGGTGACCAGCCGGTACCGGCTGCGCGGCCTGATCGCGTCCGACGCCGCCCGTCCGGTGCCCGTGGACGTACTCGAACCGCAGGACAGCACGGCCCTGCTCGCCGCGGTGCTCGGCAAGGAGCGGGTACGGGCGGAGGTGATGGCCGCCCGGCGCCTCGCCGAGCTGTGCGGCGGGCTGCCCCTCGCGTTGCGGGTGGCAGCCGCCCGACTCGCCGATCAGCCGGACTGGTCCCTGAGCGCGATGACCACCGAACTGTCGGACGAGTCGCGCCGCCTGAGCCTGCTGGACGTGGAGGACACGGGCGTACGGGCGGCCCTGCGGCTCACCGTGCGCCGGCTGCCCGAGGACGTGGCGCACCACTTCGCGCATCTCGGCCGCCACCCGGGTACGCACGTCGACCGGTACACGGCGGCCGCCCTGGCCGGGACGGACCCGGTCACGGCCGAGGCGGCCCTCGACAAGCTGACCGCGGCGCACCTGGTCACCCGCACCGCGCCCGGCCGCTGGACCCTGCACGATCTCGTACGGCTGTACGCGCGCGGCCTGGACGCCGGTCCCGACGCGCTGGTCCGGGTGCTCGACCACAGCGTGGCCACCGCCCTGGGCGCGGCCGGCGCGGCGGAACCGGGCGACGAGTCCTGTTTCGAGCTGCCCGTCGGCTTCCGTGTGCCGGCGGCGGTGCGGGAGTTCGCGGACCGCGACGGGGCCATGGCCTGGTACGCGGCCGAGCGCGACGACCTCGCCCTGGCGGCCGCCGCGGCGCGCGCCGCCGGACTGCACGGCAGGACCTGGCGCATCGTGCTGGCCCAGTGGCCGCAGATGGTGTGGCGGGTGCTGGACGGCTGGTCTCCGCTGCTGGAGACCGCGCTCGAAGCCGCGCGGGCCGATGGCGACGAGCGCGCCGAGTCGCGGGTGCGTGCCCTGCTCGGTTGGGTGCTGACCGAAGAGGGCCGGACCGAGGAGGCGTTGGCCCACCTGGAGGCCGCCCCGGCGCTCGCCGCCCGGGCGGACGACCGGCGCGGCGAGGCGACCGCGCTGGTCAACCTTTCGCTGGCCCAGGCGGCGCTCGGCAGCCCTCAGGAGGCGGCCGAAGGGTGCGAGCGGGCGGCCCTGCTGGCCCGCGAGGCCGGTTCCCCGCACACCGAGCGACTGGCCCTGTACCACCTCGCCCGGCACCGGCTGGCCGCCGGGCAGTGGTGTGCGGCCCTCGGCACGTCCGTCGACGCGCTCGCGCTGGACGGCGAGTCCGACGCGTCGGCGGCGTCCCGGACGCTGCTGCTCACGGTGGCGGGAGAGGCGCTGCTGGGGATGGGTGACGAGGCCGAGGGCGTCCGCCGCCTCGAGGACGCGGCCCGGGAGGCGGAGTCGTCCGGCTACGACGAGGGCGCGGTACGGGCGCTGGGCGCGCTGCTGCGGGTTTCGGCGGACGTGGGACTGCGGGCGAGGTACGACACGGCGATGCTGCGGCTCATGGCCCGGACGTGATCCGGCGCCCGCCGTCGGCGACGTCCCGGGGCGTCGGCCGTGCGGGGACGGCCGACGCCCGGGCCGGCCCAGGACCGTAGGGCGACGTACGTTCGAGCGGTCCGGGGCGTGACCCCGGCCGGGCCGGGCAGTTGAACCGGGCATGAAGAAGCGCAGCATGCTCGCCGTCGCGTCCCTCGCGGTAGGGGCGGCGATCGCCGCCCTCAGCCCCGCGCCGAACTCCGCCGAGGCGTCCACGCATGACGACGCCGTCAGCAGCCCGGACGTCATCGAGTCCGCGGACCACCCGGAGGACCGCGACGCGGATCCCTCCACCGGCGCTTAGGCCGGCCGACGGTACGCCGTACGGCGGTCACTTCTTCTGCGGGTCGTGGCCCCAGTTCTTGAGGGAGTACCGCCACGGGCTCCGCGTGACGTCTCCGTCGGGACGCTGGGCGAGATGGCGCCGGACATAGCCGACGACCTTGCGCATGTGGGCGATGTCGTCGTCGTCGAGCTCCGATTCCTTGGTGCGGAGCAGTTCGACGATGCGTCGGCCCGACTCGTGACCGACGCTCTCGTCGTCGCCGTCCTTCTTCTGGCCGACGCCGCGCGACTCGTCAGTGTCCAGCCATCGCTCCAGTTCGACCGCGGTGAGGTTCACCGTGTCCCGGAACTCGGAGACGGTCTCCTGCCGAGTGGCATCCTTCGCGGTCACGGCTCCCCTTTGCTCGGTGGTTTCGCCCGTCGGTCCGAGCAGAGCACGGGGGCGCCGCTCCTGCCACCCGGTGGTGGTGCGCAGCGTGTCCGCGTCCGTGGCGGGATCGCCCAGCGGCTCGCCACCCGGCGCAGAGTCGCCAGGAACTCCCGGTTGGTGGCGCCCTTGAGTACGTACTCGGCGACACCGGCGTGCTGCATCTCCTCGACGGAGCCCTTGTCGCCGTACGCGGAGAACGCCACGATGCGGCTGCCCGGCGAGCAGCGTCCGATCTCCTTGGCGACGAAGTGGCCGCCGCCGGGGAACCGGACGTCGAGGACCACCATCCGCCGGCCGTCTCGGCTCTCTCGCGCATCTCGATGACTCCGAAATGGTCGTGCACGATCATGCCGAAGGGCTACGGGCGGCGGCCCGGCAGTCACCGCGGCTCCTCAGTCGCGGCGAGCCGGTTCCGTGGCCTCCGCCACCCTCCCCGCGGGCAGCAGGTCACTCGCGCCGATCAGTGCCAGCAGCCGCGCCAGTTGCGCTCCGATCCCCTCCACCACGAGGCCGGCGCCCGCCGCGCGTACGGCGCTCCGCGCCTCCAGCAGTGCGTTGCCCCCGGCGCAGTCGCAGAAGGACACGTCGGTCAGGTCGAGGCACAGGGTCTTCGGCTGCTCCGCCAGGCAGGCCGCGACCGCCTTGTGGACATAAGGGGCGCTGTCCCAGTCGAGCTCGCCGCCGAGGGCCACCCGGGCGACGCCGGCCCGCGCGACGGCGTACGACTCGAATCTGCTCAGGGTCACGGCGTACCGCACCTCCCCCACCGCACCCGGCCCGCCGAGCGGCGCGGCGCCGATCGGCGAGGCCTTCCCGCGGGCGGGCGACCTGTGGCGAGCTGTCGCATCCCCACCTCAAGATAGTGCGCGTACACCAGTGTTCGTCTACTGAATCTGCACTAGGGGCGGAAGTCAACGCGGTCGACGCCGCATTCGATCGTGTGCACGCGGCGGGCACGGCCCTCACAACGGATGTTCGAGCCGCGCGGGTCGGGGCCCTGTCGCTCCCCCTGACGCTGCTCCTCGACCGACGGTCCGCCGCCGAACCGTCGGCCGGGTCGTTTCCGTTCGCGCCGAACGGTTACCTGTGGTGCGTGACCGAATCGCCGGACCTCGCCGGTCGTGTACCCGCGGGATGGAGCCGTGCGGCGGCCGCTGGACGCACCGTCCACAGACGACCATGAACGCCGGGCGGCGAAGACGCCGCGGACCACGGCGTGCGTACGGAAGGCACGAACATGCAACGGGTCAGGGAAGCGTTCCGGAAGGCGAGCAGGGCCTACTCCCCGCAGGAGGAACGCCGGCTCGGCGGGCATCTGGGGGCCGTGGTCGCGTTCGGCGCGTACACAGCCGCCTGGGGCGCGGCGGTCGGCGTGCGGAAGAGGAAACTGCCGGACCGCCACGACCCCTTGGACGTCCTGTTCACGGCGGCGGCCACCTTCCGGCTGGGCCGACTGCTCAGCAAGGGGTCCGTCACCAGCCCCCTGCGGGCGCCGTTCACGCGCTACGAGAAGGCGACGGGCCCGGCGGAGGTGAGCGAGAGCCCGCGCGGGGGTGACGTCAGGTCGACCGTGGGCGAGCTGGTCACCTGCCCGTTCTGCCTGAGCGTCTGGCTGACGACCACGTTCGCCGGCGCCCACCTGCTGTGGCCGCGTGCCACGCGCGCCGTGACGGGCGGTCTCACCGCCCTGGCGGTCGCCGACGCCATGCAACTGGGATACGACTGCCTGGTACAGAAGAACAGCGAGTGAGGCAGCCCGCGCGAGGCGAGGAGGGGCACAGATGATCGACGAGACTCTGGTCCATGAGCTCTTGGACACGACCGAGGACGGCGCCGTCCTGGTGCTGCTGGAAGGGCGGGCCCAGGTGATCGGCGGGACCGCACGGGACAGTGAGGACTTCCGCGGTGCGGCGGTTCTCGTGTCCCGGGCAGAGCTCGTCGACCGCATGGGCACCGCGACGCCCGCGCGGGAGGACGTGTCGCGGGTGGCGGCGTCGTTGCGCGACGCGGTCGGCAAGCTCGGCGCCTGACGCGACGCCGCCGGAACGGCTCACGGCCGGCCAGGGTCCGCCGCCCCGGGCACGGCCCTCGCGTCGGTACGGGCCCGCCCGGCCGGTGGCCCCTCCCGCCGTCGCAGGTACGCCCTGGGTCAGCGGCCCTTGCGCACCCGGGCCGCCGCGCGGGCTTCCGCCGCCTTGCGGGCCTCGGCGGCCTTGCGGGACTCCTTCGCGGGGCGGCCCGGGCGCGTACCGATGCCGCGGAAGGGGGCGTTGCCGCTGACGGCCCCCACGGTGGTCGGCGGGCGCTTCGCCCCCGTGATGGCGGTCAGCTTCTCCTCGCCGGAGCGGACCTGGGTGACGGTCGGCCGGATGCGGGCGTCGGTCATCATCCGGTTGACCTCGCGCCGCTGGCTGGGGGTGACCAGCGTGACCACGTTCCCGGACTCCCCGGCGCGCGCCGTGCGCCCGCCGCGGTGCAGATAGTCCTTGGCGTCGGCCGGCGGGTCGACGTTGACGACGAGGTCGAGGGCGTCGATGTGGATGCCCCGCGCGGCGACGTTGGTGGCCACCAGCACGGTGACCTCACCGTCCTTGAACCGGCCGAGCGTGTGCGTGCGCTGCGGCTGCGACTTCCCGCTGTGCAGGGCGGCGGCCTGTACGCCGCTGGCCCGCAGGTGGCGGGTGAACTGGTCCACGCCGGCCTTGGTGTCCAGGAACATCAGGACCCGGCCGTCGCGCGCGGCGATCTCGGTCGCGATCGCGTACTTGTCGGCGGCGTGGATGTTCAGGACGTGGTGCTCCATCGTGGTGACCGAGCCCGCCAGCCGGTCGACCGAGGCGAGCACCGGGTCGTTCAGGTAGCCGCGCACGAGCTGGTCGACGTTGCGGTCGAGCGTGGCCGAGAACAGCAGCCGCTGCCCGTCGGGGCGGACCTGGTCGAGGAGTTCGGATACCTGCGGCAGGAACCCCAGGTCGCACATCTGGTCCGCCTCGTCCAGCACCGTGATCCGCACGTGGTTCAGGTGGCAGTCCCGGCGTGACACCAGGTCCGCCAATCGGCCCGGGGTCGCGACCACCACGTCGGTGCCGGTCCGCAGCAGCGCCGTCTGCCGGTTGATCGACAGTCCGCCGACCACCGTCGCCAGGCGTACGTGCAGTGCCTGCGCGTACGGCTCCAGCGCGTCGCTCACCTGCTGCGCGAGTTCCCGGGTCGGCACCAGGACCAGGGCGAGCGGCCGCTTCGGCTCCGCTCGCCTGCCCGCCGTACGGGCCAGGAGCGCGAGCCCGAACGCGAGCGTCTTGCCGGAGCCGGTCCGTGCGCGGCCGAGGACGTCGCGGCCGGCCAGGGCGTTCGGCAGGGTGGCCGCCTGGATCGGGAAGGGTTCCTTCACCCCGAGGCCGGTCATCGTCTCCAGCAGCTCGGGAGGCAGCCCGAGGGCGTCGAAGGACTCGGCCGGCTGCAGGCCCGGGGCCACAGCCTGCGGCGTCGACAGTTCGCCCTGCGGCGCTGTCGCCCGCTGGGTCCTGCCGGCACGGGAGGGTGCGGGAGCCGGCGGCTTCGCGTTCATGGGGAACCTTCCTGGGTGTGGCGCCCGCAACGCGCCAGGGCCCGTACCCCTCGGTACGGGCCCTGGCGGTGTTTGAGCGTGCCCCCATTTTACCAGCGGGCGCCCGGGTGCCCCGCGGCTCCGGCCGGGTCCGTGCGCCCGGTGCCCGGACCGGCCGCCTCCGGGGGCGGCGGGCGGCTGATCGTCCCGGCGGCCGGCGGGCGGGGCCGCTGGTCGTCCGGGCGGCCGGCGCGACGCTTCCTACTCGCGCGCCTTCACCGGCTGCGGTCCACCGATGATCTTGAACTGGGACCCCGGCTCGACGACGACGTCACCGGTCGCGGAGCCCGAGATGCTGACGTCCGTCAGCGTGGCACTGCCGCGGGCTCCGCCGTGCGCCAGGATTCCGGCGCCGTTGTTGGACTTGTCGATGCGTACGTTCCTGATCTGCGCGCCGGGCACGGACCCGCCGCCCGACTTGAACTGGATGCCGTCGTACGTCGAGTCGTGGATGTCGGTGTCGCGGATCGTGACACCGGGGATGTCCTGCCCCGCCGCGAACAGCGTGATCGCTCCGAACTCCTGCGCCTCGCCCCAGAACGCGCCTCCGGTGCGGTGCAGGCCGTTGCCCGCGATCAGGGTCTGCCCGGAGAACGGCAGCGGGTCGTGGTCGGTGGCCAGCATGATCCCCGGGTAGTTCATCGTGTCGGAGATGAGGTTGTTCTCGATGGTGTTGCCGTAACCGCCGTACACGGCGATGCCGTTGGCGCGCCAGGGCAGTTGGATCGTGTTGTTGCGGAAGTGGTTGTCGTGCCCGATGTCGACGGAGGTGTCCTTCACGTACCGGCTGGCCCACACCGCCAGGGCGTCGTCGCCGGTGTTGCGGAAGGAGGAGTCGAACACCGTCGAGTTGCGGGTCCCGTTGGCGAAGTTGATGCCGTCGGCGTACGTGTTGCGGATGCGCATGCCGGTGAATTCGAGGCCGTCGCCCGGGCCCCACAGCTCCGGGATGTTGGAGTAGTCCCGGCCGGCCCAGACGCCGACGTTGGCGTGCTCGATCCACACGTTGGAGATCTTGGTGTCCTTGCCGAACCGGCCGTTGAGGCCCACTCCGCCCTCGTGGTTGCCGTCGCCGCCCCGGATCGTCCCCGATCCGAAGATGGCGATGTCGGAGATCTTCGTGTTGTCGTCGATGTCGAAGCCGAAGTTGCCCTCGTGCGGGTGGTTGATGCCGCCCGCCTCGTGCGGCGGGGTCAGGGTGTAGAGCTGTGAGTGCCACATCCCCGCCCCCCGGATCGTGACGTTCTTGATGCCGACCTGGTTGTGGGTGCCCCGGTTGAGCGGGTCGTCGGTCAGGATCTTCTGCTCCTGGCGCCACTGGCCCGCCGGGATCCAGACGCACTGGATGTCACCGTTCTGGTCGGCCGTCACGGCCCGCTGGAGGGCGACGGTGTCGTCGATCCCGTCGCCCGGGACCGCGCCGTACTCGGTGATCGACGTTCAGGTCAGGTCAGGTCAGGTCGGGTCAGGTCAGACCGGGTTCGGCCTGGGCGGGGGCGGGGGCGTCGTCCAGGAAGCCGCCCGACTGGTGCTGCCACAGCTTCGCGTAGGCGCCTTCCGCCGCGAGCAGCTGCTGGTGCGTGCCCTCCTCGACGATCCGGCCCCGGTCCAGGACGACGAGCCGGTCCATGGTGGCGACGGTGCTGAGCCGGTGCGCCACCACCAGTGCCGTCCGCCCCTCCATGAGGTGCCACAGCGCCTTCTGTACGAGGACTTCGCTCTCGGAGTCCAGAGCGCTGGTCGCCTCGTCCAGCAGCAGGATCGGCGCGTCGCGCAGAATCGCCCTGGCGAGAGCGACCCGCTGCCGCTGTCCGCCGGACAGCTTGACGCC
The DNA here is from genome assembly GCF_014650755.1 of Streptomyces chryseus. Lineage (GTDB taxonomy): Bacteria > Actinomycetota > Actinomycetes > Streptomycetales > Streptomycetaceae > Streptomyces > Streptomyces chryseus. The sequence goes on from NZ_BMVO01000006.1 coordinate 224,022, forward strand.
CCGCTCGCCCACCATGGTGTCGAAGCCGTCCGCCAGCGTGTCGGCGAACTCCGTGACATGAGCCGCCTCGGCCGCGCGGCGGATCTCGGCGTCGGTGGCCTCCGGCCGGGCGAACGCGATGTTGTCCCGCAGCGTGCGGTGGAACATCGCGGGGTCCTGCGGCACGTAGGCGATCAGAGCGCGCAGATCGGCCTGGCGCAGCTTGCTGATGTCCTGCCCGCCGATGAGGATCCGCCCGGCGTCGATGTCCGTCATCCGCAGCAGCAGCCTGCTGAGCGTGGTCTTGCCCCCGCCGGACCGGCCGACGAGGCCGATCTTCGCGCCACTGCTCACCTCCAGGTCGAGGCGCTCGAAGAGCGGCTCGGCGCCCGCGTGGGCGAAGGTCACCTGCTCGAAGCGGACATCGGCTGCCTTGGACCGCAGCGGCTGGGGCGACGCCGGGTCGAGCACCGTCGGCCGGGTCAGCAGCAGTTCGGTGAACTGTCCGGCCTCTGTCATCGAGCTTTCCAGGCGGCGGTAGATCTGGTTGAACTCGAACATGATCCGCGTCGCGTTGCTGTAGTACGTGAAGGCGACGACGACCGCCTCCACGCCGTTCCCGCCCCCGCCGAGGGCGACGGCGAGCAGCAGACCCATGACGTTGGTCAGCACGGACATCGGAGCGACCAGCGTGTCGATGCGCAGGTTGCCGTAGTCCCAGGACCGCAACGTGAGCCGCCGTGACTCCGCGACGCGGGACCGGTGCTCGGCCGCCTCGCGCTCCTCGGCGCCGAAGGCCCGGACGGTGTCCATGTTCATCAGGCTGTCGGCGACGTGACCCGACACCCGCGCGATCGCCTGCTCGCGCTGGTTGACGAGAGCCTGGCGCCGCCGGATGAGCGGCAGCACACACACAGCGGTCAGCGCGATCATCGCCAGGAGACCTACCACGAGCAGCGGATCGTAACTCCACAGCACGACCGACCCGAACAGCAGCGGCACGAAGCTGCCCACGACGGAGAAGGTCAGCGTGTCGACGAAGTCCTCGAAGCGGGAGGCGAAACTCAGGACCCGCTTGGTCAGCGACCCGGCGAAGTTGTCGTGGAAGAACGTGGCGTCCTTGGCGAACAGCTCGTCCATCCCGATCACGTACAGGTGCTCGATGCCCCGGGCGTCGAGGCGGTTCAGGAAGTGCAGGCCGACGCGCCACAGCGCCTCCGCGAGCAGCAGGACTCCGGCGAAGCCGAGCACGTACGGCAGCACCGAGGCGAGGGTGGAACCCCCGTCGTCCGCGATGTGCCCGACGAGCTTCGCGACGATCAGCGGCGCGATGTAGTTGATGCCGATGTTGCCCAGGGCCGGCGACAGCATCGCGGGCGCCGTCAGCCACCGGAGCCGGACCAACTCCCCTCCGTAGTAACGCAGTGCCAGGAGCACCGAGCCCCGGCCCGGCGATTCCTCACGCGCTTCAGGCAATCCCATGGCCACCCTGTGTGGTCGTGCGGCGGGCCGCTCCACGCGTCTGCGGGGAGGCGCCGTTGCGGTACCGGCCGCGGGGCGATTCTGTTCGGTCGCGTACCCCCGGCCGGATCGTCTGTCCGACAGGAGCACGAGGCGGAGCCCCCGCGGCTCGCGGCGACGCGTCCGCGCGAGTACGAGGGCCAGGAATCGCAGTGTCCCGCGACGGCCTCCGGATGGTCCACGCGTTATTCTCGGCCACCGGCGACGCCGAGCGCCTTTCATGGTGGTCGCGCGCACAACCGCTTCCGGAACTATGGTGTCCCGCCACATGGGACGCTGACCTGCGTGTTTCTACGGTGTGGCGACACGGAAACGTCCCCGCCAACTGTCCGGAAGTGGTACTCATGGCCGCCCCAGCAACCGCTCCCCCAACGCCCAGTTCCCTCAAGCGCATCGTCGCCGCGAGTCTCATCGGGACAACGATCGAGTGGTACGACTTCTTCCTGTACGGATCCGCCGCCGCGCTGGTCTTCAACGAGCTCTTCTTTCCCGGCTCCGACCCTCTCGTCGGGACCCTGCTCGCCTTCCTGACGTACGCGGTCGGCTTCGCCGCCAGGCCGCTCGGAGCGCTCGTCTTCGGGCACTACGGCGACCGGCTCGGCCGCAAGAAGCTGCTCGTGCTGAGCCTGCTGCTGATGGGCGGTGCCACCTTCGCCATCGGTCTGCTGCCGACGCACGCCGCCATCGGCTCCGCCGCGCCCGTACTGCTCACCGTGCTGCGGCTCGTCCAGGGCTTCGCGCTCGGGGGCGAGTGGGGCGGCGCCGTGCTGCTGGTGTCCGAGCACGGGGACGCCGGGCGGCGCGGTTTCTGGGCCTCCTGGCCGCAGACCGGGGCCCCGGCGGGGCAGTTGCTCGCCACCGGGGTGCTGTCCGCCCTGACCGCGCTGCTGTCGGACTCCGCCTTCCTCGCGTGGGGCTGGCGGATACCGTTCCTGCTGTCCGGTGTGCTGGTGATCGTCGGTTTGTGGATTCGTCTCTCTGTCGACGAATCGCCGGTTTTCAAGGCCGCGTTGGCCCAGGCCGAGGCCCGCAAGAGCGCGTCCGCCGTCACCGAGAGGATGCCGCTGGTCGCCGTCCTTCGTCACCACTGGCGCGATGTGCTGGTCGCGATGGGCGCCCGTATGGCCGAGAACATCAGCTACTACGTCATCACCGCCTTCATCCTCGTCTACGCGACGACCGAGGCGCAGTTGAGCAAGCAGACGGCGCTCAACGCGGTACTGATCGCCTCGGCGGTCCACTTCGCGGTGATCCCCGCGTGGGGCGCCCTGTCGGACCGGGTCGGGCGCCGGCCCGTCTATCTGGTGGGCGCGGTCGGGGTCGGTCTGTGGATGTTCCCGTTCTTCATGCTCATCGACACCAAGAGCTTCGGGAACCTGCTCCTCGCCGTGACGGTCGGGCTCGTCTTCCACGGGGCGATGTACGCGCCGCAGGCGGCCTTCTTCTCCGAGATGTTCGCGACCCGCATGCGCTACTCCGGCGCGTCGATCGGCGCGCAGTTCTCGTCCGTGGCGGCAGGCGCCCCGGCGCCGTTGATCGCGACGGCCCTCCTGGTGGACTACGACAGCTCCACGCCGATCGCCCTGTACGTGATCGCCGCCGTGCTGATCACGGTGGTCGCCGTCGGATGTGCGAAGGAGACCCGGCACCGGGACCTCGGCGACATCGAGGGGCGGCGGGACGCGGAGGAGGACGCGGTCGTACGGGCCGGTGACGGCGCTCGCGCCGTCTGAGCGGACGCGCGCTGAGAAGAGCCGTTCCCGGGAACGTTCTGCGGACGTTCCCGGGAACGGCTCTTGTCACTGGTTCATCGCCGACGACAGTCCGTGCAGCCGCAGCGCGAGCTGCACCTCCAGGGCCCGCTCCGGCGACTGCCAGTCGGCCCCCAGCAGTCTGCCGATCCGCTCCAGGCGCTGCGCCACCGTGTTGACGTGCACGTGCAGGGCGTCCTTCGTACGGGCGGGGCTCATCCCGCACGCGAAGTACGCGTCCAGGGTGCGCACCAGGTCGGTTCCCCGGCGCCGGTCGTACGCGACGACCTCGCCGATCGTGCGGCGTACGAACGCTTCGATGGCGCCCCCGGAACGGCCGTCGCGGCTGTCCGCGAGCAGCAGTCCGAGAAACCCGAAGTCCTCCGCGGCCGCGCCTTCTCCGGAACGGCCCAGCAGCCGCAGTGTGTCGACGCAGCGGCGTGCCTCCTCGTACGCCCCCGCCACCGCACCGGGCCGCGCGGCGGGGGCGTCCACCGGACCAGAGGCGCCGACCGTGACGGGCTCGCGCAGGGCGCCGCCCAGGTGCTTCGCCGTCTGGCGGGCGAGGGCGGCGGCGCTGTCACCGCTGCCCAGCGGCAGCAGCAGCACCGTGCCGCCGTCGCGGGCCGCCGCGAGGCCGTGCCCGGTGGCCGCCAGGTGCGAGGCCGCGGACCAGAGCCGGCCGCGGTCCGCGCTCTCGCGTTCGACGCTCGCCGCACGGGGGGCCTCGATGCGGGCGGCGAGCACCACGTGGGGCGCGTCCAGGTCGGCGCGCAGCCGGGCGGCGCGTTCGCGCAGCAGCCGGGGGTCGCGGTCGGGAGCGTCGAGGAGGTCGTCGAGGAGCTCACCTCGTACGCGCTGTTCGGCCTCGCCGGCCGAGCGTCTGGCCAGCAGCAACAACGACGTCACCATGGCGGCGCGTTCAAGTGTCCGCTGGTCGACGGGGTCCAGCGCGGGCTGGCCGTGCAGCACGAGCGCGCCCAGGTGCTCGCCTCCGGCCGAGACGCTCACCACCCAGTCGTCGCCGCGACGTACGGCGTGACCGTCCGCGCCCTCGGGCTCCCCGTCGGCTTCTGTGAACTCGACGTTCCCGTGCAGCACCTCGGACACCGCGTTCGCCACGTCGTGCACGCCGCCGCCGCGCAGCACCAGTTCGGTCAGCCGGTCGTGCACGTCCGAGGCACGCTCGATGACGCCGCTGCGGTCGCGGATGATCTCGTTGGCGCGCTCCAGTTCGGCCAGCGCGGAACGGGTCTCCGCCAGGAGGTTCGCGGTGTCGATCGCGACGGCCGCGTGCGCGGCGAACGACGCGAGGAGCGCTATCTGTTCGCGCTCGAAGACGCGGGCCCGCCGGTCGGCGGCGAAGAGGACGCCGATCACCTGGCTGCCGAGCGTCAGGGGTACGCCGAGGATCGCGACGAGTCCCTCGTCGCGCACCCCGGAGTCGATGGTCCAGGTGTGCTGGAAACGGGGGTCGTCGAAGTAGCTCTCGGTCGCGTACGGGCGGGCGGTCTGGGCGACGAGCCCGCCGAGCCCCTCCCCCATGCCGAGCCGCAGCTGCTGGAACCGCGCCGACACCGATCCCTCCGTGACCCGCATGTACGTGTCGCCCGCCACCGGGTCGTTGAGGCTCAGGTACGCGACCTCCGTGCCCAGCAGCGACCGCGCCCGCTGCACGATCGCCGCCAGTACGGCGTCGAGGTCGCGCAGCCCGGCGAGGTCGTGGGCCGTCTCGTACAGCGCGGACAGCTCCGCCTCGCGCCGTCGCCGCCCCTCCAGTTCGGCGCGCACCCGCAGCGCGTGTGTCTTGGCGGTCTCCAGGGCCGCGAGCGTCTGCGGCGGCGCCCCGTCCGCGCGGGCGACCAGCACGGGCCGCTCGTAGGCGTCGGCGGCGGCCCCGCGCGCGAGAAGTTCCAGGTAGGGGACTTCGCTGCCGCTGTGCTGCTGATCGTGGGACATGGAGACACTCAACCAGCTAGTGAGCGGTCCAGCCGCCGTCGAGGGGCAGTGAGGTCCCCGTGATGAACGACGCGTGCGGGCCGCACAGGTACGCGACCGCCTCGGCCACCTCGTCCGGTTCGAGGAGGCGCTTGAGAGCGGAGTCCTTGAGCAGTACGTCGGCGAGTACGCGTTCCTCCGGCAGCCCGTGCGCGGCCGCCTGGTCGGCGATCTGCCGCTCCACGAGCGGGGTGCGCACGTACCCGGGACTGACGCAGTTCGACGTGACGCCGTGCTCGGCGCCTTCCAGGGCGGCGGTCTTGGAGAGCCCTTCGAGCCCGTGTTTGGCGGCGACGTACGCCGACTTGTACGCGGAGGCGCGCAGCCCGTGCACCGAGGAGATGTTGACGATGCGCCCCCAGCCCTGCCCGTACATGTGCGGCAGCGCTCCCCGGATCAGCCGGAACGGCGCTTCGAGCATCACGGTCAGGACGGTGTGGAAGACGTCCGGCGGGAACTCCTCCAAGGGGCGGACCAGTTGCAGTCCGGCGTTGTTCACCAGGATGTCCGTGCCCGCCGCCACCTGCTCCGCCGCGTCGAGGTCGGTGAGGTCGAGGGTCTGCGGCTCCACCGCGCCGGCGAGGCCGTGCGCCCGGGCGGCGAGGGCTTCGAGCCCCTCCGCGTCCCGGTCGACGGCTCTGACCTTGGCTCCGGCGGCCGCGAGCCGCAGCACGCAGGCGCGGCCGATGCCGCCCGCCGCGCCGGTGACGAGGGCGGTGCGGCCGCCGAGGTCCGGTCCGGATGCGTGCGTGGGATGTGTGGTGGGCGCGGTCATGCCCCGACCCTAGGCAGCGCCCGTCGCGGTACCGATGTGGTTACCACCCACACTTCACGGCTGGGTGGTGGGCTCGAACCATGTGGGTTCGTCGGTGAGGGCCTGCTTGATCCGCAGGAGGGCGAACTCGTGCAGGTCCGGCAGCGCGTCCACCGGGAACCAGCCCACGTCCAGCGACTCGTCGTCGTTGACCCGTGCGTCGCCGCCGACGGCACGACAGCGGAACGTGATGTCCATGTACTGGCACCGGTCGCCGTTCGAGTACTCGACCGGCTTCAGGGCCTGTACGAGAACGACGCGTTCCGCCACGCACTCCACGGCTGTCTCCTCGTACACCTCCCGCACGGCTGCCGTCGCCGGCTGCTCCCCGGGCTCCGGGATGCCGCCGATGACCGACCACTTCCCCGTGTCGGCGCGGCGGCCGAGGAGCACCCTGTCCTCGTCGTCGAAGACGATGGCGCTGACGCCCGGCAGGAAGAGAAGCTGGTGGCCCGCGGTGGCCCGGAGCTCGCGGATGAAATCGGGGGTTGCCATGGTCAGACCCTAACGGCCGTTCCCTGGAGCGCACTCACGCCGAAACGCCGGGTGCGGTCATGCGGACGTTCCCCGGCGGGCCCGTACGGAGCGGAACACGGCCCACCCGAGACCGGCCCCGGCGAGCGCCACCAGTACACCCTCGGGGATCGTGCCGAGGCGCGTCGCGGGAGTCAGCGAGGAACGCAGCGGCACCTCGGCGACGAGGGCGTCCGGTGTGAACATCCCCGTCTTCCGCACGACCTTGCCGTCCGGCCCGATGACGGCGCTGACGCCACTGGTCACGGGAACGACGACCGCCCGGCTGTGCTCGACGGCCCGCACCCTCGACATGGCGAGCTGCTGGTACGTCATCTCGCTGCGCCCGAAGGTGGCGTTGTTGCTGGGTACGGTGATCAGCTGGGCCCCGCCCGTCACGGTGTCGCGCACCGCCCAGTCGAAGGCGGCCTCGTAACAGGTGGCGAGTCCGACCTTGGTGCCCGCGAGGTCGAAGACGCCCACCTTGTCGCCCGGGCCGAAGTCCCTGCGCACCCGGTCGACGTCCGAGCTGAAGAGCCGTACGAAGGAACGCATCGGGATGTACTCGCCGAACGGCTGGACGTGCCTCTTGTCGTACGTCGCCACAGGGCCGCGTTCCGGGTCCCACTCAATGAGCGTGTTGCGCAGTTTTCCCGTGTCCGGTGTGAGGACCGCTCCCACGACCGTCGGGGCGTCGATCGCGCGAACGGCGCGGTCGATCACCGCGCGGGCGTCGCTGTTGCGGTAGGGGTCGAGGTCGGAGGAGTTCTCCGGCCACAGGACGAAGTCGGGCCGGGCGACCTTGCCGGCTTCGACATCGGCGGCGAGCTGCTCGGTGCGCCGTGCGTGGTTGTCCAGTACGGCGCGGCGCTGTTCGTTGAAGTCGAGGCCGAGCCGCGGCACGTTCCCCTGGATCGCGGCGGCGGTGGCGGTGCCGTCCTGCGCGGAGTCGTCCACGAGCGGCAGGGCCGCCAGAGCGGCCGTCACCGGCACGACCACCGTCAGGGCGGCGAGGGCCGCCCCCCGGCGCGGCACTTCACGCGTCGAGCGGTACGCGCGGAACTGGCGCGCTGCTTCGAAGAGGCCGAACCCGCACAGCACGACCGCGAACCCGAGCACGGGTGTACCGCCGACCGCCGCCAGGGGCAGGAAGAGGCTGTCCGCCTGCCCGAAGGCGATCTTCCCCCAGGGGAAACCGCCGAACGGCACGCGCGCCCGCACGGCCTCGCCCAGGATCCACACGGCCGCGCCCCACAACGGCCAGAGCGGCAGCCGGGTCACCAGGGCGATGCCGACGCAGGCCACCCCCACGAACAGCGCCTCGGCGGTCGCGAGCGCCAGCCACGGCACCGGCCCCACCTCTTCGCCCGTCCAGCTGAGCAGCGGCAGCAGGAAGCCGAGCCCGGCGAGCAGGCCGAGCCCGAAGGCGGCCCACGCCCGCCGCCCGTACAGACACCCGCTCAGCAGCGCGAAGCCGGGCAGCACCAGCCACCACAGCGGGCGCGGCGGGAAGCTCGCGTAGAGGAGCAGACCGGAGAGGACGGCGGCCACGGGGGCCACGAGCCGGGTCAGCATGCTTCTCCCGCGTGACGGGGCGGCGGAGTGCGGGCCCAGCTGTTGCGCGGGCTGGTCCGTTGTGGTGGGGGTGGCGCTCACACGGCGGAGTCTACGGTGGCCCGGCGCGGCCCGGAGAGTGCGGTTCCGGCAGGAGAAGCAACGTTCCTGCGCAATCTGTGCACAAAGCACCGTCCCTCCCGTTACCGTGTGCGCCAGTCCCTGACGCCCGGCCCTTCCGGCCGCGGTCGGCGGGGCCCGTCTCAGCTCGGGGGGTGGACGGGATGGCCGCACCGGCCGTACGGTCCGGCGCGCGCGAACGCGGCGCGCTCAGCGACGCCGCCGGCGTCGTGATCCTCGGCGGCTGCGCCGTGTGGTCACTGGTCGCCGCCGCCGGGCGGGAGGCCAGGCCGGAGGGCGTACTGCTGGCCGTGCTCGCCGTCGCCGGGAGCTACGCCTGCGGCCGGATCTGCGGCTCGCTACTGCCGGTCGCCGCCGCTTCAGCCGCCGCGTGCGGCGCGCTCGCCCTCGCCGTCCTCCTGCACCCGGACCACGGTTTGCCGGGCGACCTGCCCGGTGCGGCCGCGAGCCGGAGCTTCGGCAGTACGGGCGCGACAGCCGCGCTGCTGGCGCTCGCCGCGGGCGCGGCCTGCTGCGCGGCGTGGGCGGCGCGACCGCGCGGCCTGCGGGTCGCTCTGCGACTGCTGGCTCTGCTCGTGGCGGTGACGGGGCTGGTGCTCGGTTCCGTCGCCGGGTTCGCAGCGGCTCTCGGCGTACTGCTGTGTTCACTGGCGGCGGCGCGGCTGCGCCGCAGGGGGGCGGGTCTGGCGGGCTTCGCCCTGGCGGCGGGGCTCGTGGTGGGCGGTTCGTGGGCGGTGGCCGAGGACGCCCTGCCGCACGGCCTCAGGGTCTCACTGGAGGGGCAGCTCACGGTGAACCGGGTGCAGCTGTGGCGGGACGCGCTCGACCTCGCCGAGGAGCATCCGCTGCGGGGCGCGGGGCCCGACCGGTTCGGCAGGCTCAGCCCCACCGCGCAGCAGGCGCCGCACTCCGTCGGCAAGCCCCACTCGGCGCCGTTGCAGCTGGCGGCCGAGCAGGGCGTCGTGGGGGTCGCCCTGCTCGGCGCGGCCTTCGGCTGGATGCTGTACGGGCTGTGGCGCTCGCCCCGCGAGACCCCTGTCGTCCTGACCGCGGCGGCCGCTCTCACCGCCGTCGCTGCACTGGCGGGCGTCGGCAACGCGCTCAGCTTCACCGCGGTCACGGCGGGCGCCGGGGTGCTGGCGGGGCTATCCACCGCTCGGCGGCTGTCCGACGACGGCGGCGGCGCCACGCGTGCCTCCGGAGTCCCGACGGCGAAGGCGCCGCCACTCGGTCGATGGCCCCGGGTGCCGACGGGCCGCCCCTTCCCGTGACCGGGGCTCCTCCCGGGGCACGGCCGCCCACGGTGGACAGGCTGGTTGACCACAGACCGGGGCGTCCTGCGGCGGAGGACCGTTCCCGGGAACGGTTCTCTCGGTGCAAAGTGCGTTCACGGGAACGCACCGTTTCCCAGCAGGGCGCGTTCCCGGGAACGTTCCGGCGCGTTCACGAGCACGCGCAGCGGTGATCGGGCGCGGCAGACAGCAGACGACGCGCTCTTTCCGGGCGCAGCCCGTTCACCAGAACGGTCAGATCGCGTACGCGCCGCCGGGCGGTCAGCCCCCGGCGGTCCTGCCCGTCGCTGCCGCGTGCAGGTGGGCGCGGATGATGCGTACCGCCGTCTCCGCGTCGTCCACAGTCACCGTGAAGATGCGGCCGTCGCCCAGACGCAGGACGACTCCCTCACCTCTGCGGACGATCACCGCCATTCCCTTCCCGGGACGCCACCGGTACCCCCAGCCGCCCCAGTGCCGAGGCGTGACCTGGGGCGCGAACTCCGCCCGCACCACGTGGGCGAGCGGGATGCGCCGGCGGGGAAGCCCCATGTGGCCGCACCGGACCTCCAGTGCGTCGTTGTCGACCTTGACCGCCACGTGTACGAAGGCGAGCGTCCCGAAGAGGATCAGCAGGCCGGCCGCGAGGCAGCCCACGACCGACATAAGGAGCGGTGCGACGCCGGAGGTCCACGTCGAGTCGACGGCGAGCTTCACACCGAGAGCGAGGCATCCCGCGCCGACTGCCGCGAGCAGCCACTGCGCGCGGTTCGTCGCGCGTCCGGTCCAGATCACAGGAACGGGCTCCGTGATACGCCCCTCGCTGTGGGGGTGGTCCCTCATGCGTAGCAGCGTACGCACGATCCGCGTGCCGGGCAGCGCCGGGCGGGGCGGCCTTCGGCCGGACGGTGGTCAGCGCGCGGCGTCGACCGTCTCCAGCAGGCGGCCCTCCGCGTACGCGAGCGCCTCGGCCGGCAGTGCGGAGTCCCGGCCGCTCAGCAGTACGGTGAGGTCCGCTCCGGGGGTGGCCGCCGGGGCCGGGCTCGCACCGATGCGGCGCAGGGCCTGCGCGGCCACGGCTTCGGCGGACCCGTGGAGCACGACGGGCGGGAGACCGGGCGGCTGGACGGCGGCGCGGATGCGCTCGACGACCAGTTCGTAATGGGTGCAGCCCAGGACGACGGCCCTTACGTCGCGCGGCGTGAGGGCGGCGGCCGCGGCGATGGCGCGGTCGATCGCCTCTTCGTCGGCGTGCTGCACGGCGTCGGCGAGGCCGGGGCAGGGCACCTCGGTGACGGCGGCGCCGTCGGCGAAGTCGCGGATGAGGCCGCGCTGGTAGGGGCTGCCCGTGGTGGCGGGCGTGGCCCAGATGGCGACGGAGCCGCCCCCGGCGGCGGCCGGCTTGATCGCGGGGACGGTGCCGATGACGGGGAGACCGGGCTCCAGCTCCGCGCGGAGGGCGGGCAGCGCGTGCACGGAAGCGGTGTTGCAGGCCACGATCAGCGCGTCGGGCCGGTGGGCCGCGGCGGCCCGCGCCACGGCGAGCGCGTGCTCGATGATGTCGGCCGGCGTACGCGGCCCCCACGGCAGGCCGTCAGGGTCGGAGGAGAGGACCAGATCGGCGTCGGGCCGCAGCCGGCGCACCGCGGCGGCCGTCGGCAGCAGGCCGATTCCCGAGTCCATAAGCGCGATCTTCACCCGGTCACCATAGTCGACCGCCCTCCGGCGACCCCTGGGGTGGTGCAGACTGCGGCGAATGAGTGCTGTTGCGTGGATTGCGGCCGTTTCGCTGGCCGCGTGGGTGTGGATGCTGCTGGGTCAGGGCTTCTTCTGGCGTACGGACCAGCGACTGCCGCGCCGCGAGGCGCCCGGCACATGGCCTGATGTCGCGGTGGTGGTGCCGGCGCGCGACGAGGCGGAGATGCTTCCACTGAGCCTGCCGTCGCTGCTCGCCCAGGACTATCCGGGGCGCGCCAAGATCGTCCTCGTGGACGACGGCAGCACGGACGGTACCGGCGCCCTGGCGCGCGAGCTGGGCGCCTTGCACGGCGGGCTGCCGCTGACCGTGGTCTCGCCCGGTGATCCGGATCCCGGGTGGACGGGAAAGCTGTGGGCCCTGCGGCACGGCATCGCGCTGGCCCGCGCGCGGGGAAGGCAGGAGTACGGGAACGAACCGGAGTACCTGCTCCTCACCGACGCGGACATCGCGCACGCGCCGGACAGCCTGCGCGAGCTGGTGGCCTCGGCCCGTACCAACGCGCTGGACCTGGTGTCCCAGATGGCGCGGCTGCGGGTCGTGAGCGCATGGGAGCGGTTGGTCGTTCCCGCGTTCGTGTACTTCTTCGGACAGCTCTACCCGTTCCGGTGGGTCAACAAGGCGGGGGCACGGACCGCCGCGGCCGCGGGCGGCTGCGTGCTGCTGCGGACCGAGGCCGCGGCACGCGCGCGCGTGCCCGACTCGATCCACCAGGCGGTCATCGACGACGTGTCACTCGCCAAAGCGGTGCGGCGCGTCGGCGGCACGATCTGGCTGGGGCTCGCCGAGCGGGTGGACAGCGTGCGCCCGTATCCGCGGCTCGGCGATCTGTGGCGGATGGTCTCGCGCAGCGCCTACGCACAACTGCGGCACAGTCCGGCGCTGCTCGCGGGAACGGTCACAGGGCTCGCGCTGGTGTATCTCGCGCCCCCGCTCACTCTGTGCGCCGGTGTGCTGTCGGTTGACGGGGCGGCGGCCTGGGCGGGCGGTCTGGCATGGGCCGTAATGACCGCTACGTACCTTCCTGTACTGCGTTACTACAGCCAGCCTTTGTGGCTCGCTCCGCTGCTGCCGTTCACCGCCGTGCTCTATCTGCTGATGACCGTCGACTCCGCCGTACAGCACTACCAGGGGCGGGGCGCGGCCTGGAAGGGGCGTACGTACGCACGCCCCGAGGCCGCGCCCGAGCGCTGAGCCCCGCCGGAGGGTCACTTCCGTCCCGGGGACCAGTTCATGCCCCACCCGTAGGCATGGTCGATGGTGCGCTGCGGGCTGACACCGCGCTCGGGTACGAGGTAGCGCGCTTCGCGGCGCACGGTCAGATCGCCGCCCTCGTTGGTGATGAGGGCGAGCGCCGCGACGGTGGACGGCACCGTGCACTCGTCGAGCGAGAAGTCGATGGGCGCTCCGTTCTGCGGCGTGAGCGTGACCGTGGCGTGCAGGTCGGCGAAGGAACGGGCCCCTTCGTAGACGGCCACGAAGATGACGAGCCGACGGAGCTTGTCCTGGTGGTCGAGGTTGATGGTCAGGTTCTCGCCGGTGCTCAAGGATCCGGTGCGGTCGTCGCCGTCGAGATGGATGTACGGCGGCTGCTGGAGCGAGCCGAAGGCGTTGCCGAGCGCCTGGACGACGCCCTTGCGGCCGTCGGTGAGTTCGTAGAGGGCGCACAGGTCGAGGTCGAGGTCGCCGTGCATGGCGACGGCCCTGCCGAGCTTGGCGGCCCATCCCGTGAACTGCTTGCGCACCTCCCAGTTGAGGTTCACGCGCATCATGCCCGTGGTGCCGCCTCGCTTGGTGAGGGAGACCGAGGGGGCTTCCTTGGTGAGTGTGATCTTGGTGAGACGTACGGGGGCGGAAGGAGGGGCCGGGGGCGCGGCCGAGGCCGGGAAGGACGCGGTGACCGGTACGGCAGCCGGGACCCCGGCCCGAGCGGCCACCGGGGACTGCCCCGGGGCCTGCGTATGGGCCTGGGCCTGCTCCTGTGTCTGCTGCGACTCGTCGACGCTGATGCCGAAGTCCCTGGCCAGTCCCTCCAGTCCGCTGTCGTAGCCCTGGCCCACGGCCCGGAACTTCCACGCGCCCTGGCGCCGGTAGAGTTCACCGAGGACGAAGGCGGTCTCGACGGTCGCGCCCTGGGCGTCGAACCGCGCGATCTCCGTGCCGTTCGCGGCGTCCAGCACCCGGACGTAAAGCCCCGGCACCCGACCGAAGTTGCCGCCGTCCGCCGAGGCCGCCACGACCACGGTCTCCACGGCCGCCTCCACCCGCGCGAGGTCGACGTGGAGCGTGTCCGTCACACTGTCCCCGGCGGGCGTCTTGCCGTCGTGGCGCACCGCGCCGGAGGCGTGCGCGGGCTGGTTGTAGAAGACGAAGTCCGTGTCGTCACGGACCTTTCCCGACACCAGCAGGAGGGCGGAGGCGTCGACGTCCGGCACACCGGCGCCTGAACGCCATCCCAATTCGACGCGCACAGCCTGTGCCGGCACCGGCACATTGGTTCCTTTAAGCATGGACATGATCGCCCCGATCGCGAGTGCGGGTGTCTGAGGATTTCCGTGGAGCCAACCTATTCCCCGCGCTCTCCGAGCCCTGCGGCGACGGGCTCAAGATCACCCGGAGACCTCGGGTAACCCATGGCCAGGGCGCTCTTTACATGATCCCAACGCCGAACGACGACCGTTTTTCCCAAGTTCGCTCGGATTAGGGATCCGCCGCCACTCGCAACCCGTAAAACAACCCTCTTATCGGGCTCCCCAACCAGAACATCTTCGGCTTAACTTAGGTGCCATGACCTCCCCCCGCGCCACCTACGGCGGCGGTTACTACTCCGCCCCGTCCTTCCCGGACACCCCCATCTACGACTCCCTCGTCGCAGAGCGGGGCACGCCCCAGATCGCTCCCATCCGGGTACCTGCCGCGTACGACACCGGAAACAGCTATCTGCCGGCCCTCCCGGCGGCGCTTCCCGCACTTCCCGCCGCACCCTCCTACTACTCCCCCGCCCCTTCCTACGGCTATCCGCAGCAGGCCGCGCCGCAGCCGCTGCAGCACGCCCCCGCGCCGTACATCCCGCAACAGGCGTCGGGCCCGCGCGGTTACCCGGGCCCGCAGCAGTACCAGCAGCAGCCGCGCCAGGCCGCCGCCACCGGGTACGAGGCCATGCGTCCCGCGGCGCCGCGTCCGGTGCCCGCCCCGACGCCGTACGACGACCCGTACAACCACCAGTACCAGGGCCGGGGGTACTGACCCGGGGGCCGATTGCCGGACCCGGCTGGCAGGATTGGCCGCATGCCGAACTCGCTGCTCCACGCGGTCCATGTCTACCCGGTCAAGTCCGCGGCGGGGTGCGCCCCGGGCGAGGTGGAGATCGAGCCGTGGGGCCCGGCCACGGACCGCAGATGGATGCTGGTCGACCCGGCCGGCAAGGTGGTCACGCAACGCCCTCAGCCGCGTCTCGCACTGGCGCGTGCCGAGTCCCTGCCGGACGGCGGGATACGGCTGACCGCGCCCGGCTGCGAGCCGCTGAGCGTGACCGTGCCCGAGCCGGCGGGCACGACGGGTGTGCAGCTCTGGAAGGACAAGGTGGAGGCGGTCGAGGCGGGCGCGGGGGCGCACGCCTGGTTCAGCGCGTACCTGGACACCGAGGTGCGCCTGGTCCATCTCGACGACCCGGCGCGCCGCCGTCCGGTCGCTCCGAAGTACGGGAAGCCCGGCGAGACGGTGAGCTTCGCCGACGCCTACCCCCTGCTGGTGACCACGCTCTCCTCGCTCGACGCGCTCAACTCCCTCGTCGCGCAGGGGGACCACGCCGACGAGGGGCCGCTCCCGATGAGCCGCTTCCGGCCGAACGCCGTCGTGGACGGCCCCCCGCCGTGGGCGGAGGACGACTGGAAGCGCGTCGCCATCGGTGAGGTGACCTTCCGGGTCACCGAGCCCTGCGCCCGTTGTGTCGTCACCACCACCGACCAGCGGACGGCCGAGCGCGGCAAGGAGCCGTTGCGCACCCTCGCCAGGCACCGGCGCTCCGGCGACAAGCTGCTCTTCGGACAGAATCTCGTGCCCGAGGGGACCGGGACGATCCGCGTCGGTGATCCGGTGAGAATCCTCGAATAGGCCGGCGGCCCGTGGGAACCCGCCGGGGCGGCACACCCGTTGAAGAAGCGCCCGAGGCGGTCGGGCGTGCGGCGGGCGCGGAAGGGGGTGCGGGACGGTGCGGACGGCGATAGCGGTGTGGCGCCGGCGGCACAGCCCGCTGTGCCGTACGACCGATCTCGTCGAGGCGTGGGTGACGTTCGCCGTCGTCCTCCTGATCGTGTTCGCCGCCCCGGCGGCGGGATGGCTTTGCGGCACGCTCACCCACGAGGCGCTGCGGGAATCGGTGCGCGCCCAGCACGAGCAGCGCCACCGGACAACGGCGTACGTCGTCCGGACCACCACCGGGCCGGTCCTGCTTCCCGATCCGGAGAACCCTTCGGAGAGCGCCGCGCACATCGGAGTGGTGGCCCGCTGGACGGCGCACGACGGGACGGGGCGCACCGGGGCGGTGTCGACCACCCAGCGGGCCGCCCGGCCCGGCGACCGCTTCCGGATGTGGACGGACGACCGGGGCCGGCCGGTGGGCCGCCCCATGCGGGGGGCCACCGCCGACACCCACGCCACCATCGCCGGCATCGGCGCGGCGGCAGCGGCGGCCGGGCTGTTCGAGGGCGGCAGGCGCCTGTTCGTACGGCGGCTCGCGCAGCGCCGGTACGCCCGGCTCGACCGGGCGTGGGCCGAAGCCGGTCCCGACTGGGGACGTACCGGCGCCGGCAGCTGACAGCCTCCCGCCGACGGTCCGCCGGACCGTCCACGAGCACGGCTGACCGGTCAACTCCGCTCCCCGGCGCGCGCTACGGTGGAGCGGCCAGTTCGTCAGCACGTCGGCACAAGGTGGGGGCACAGCAACGCCATGGCACAGGGCACGGTCCAGGTGACGCACACCGGCACATCGCGGTGGCGGCGCCGCACAGGCGAATACGCCTCCCTCGCCGCGGCTCTGGAGGCCGCGGGCGACGGCGACGTGCTCACCGTCGCCCCTGGTACCTACCGGGAGAACCTCGTCGTCGAGCACGCCGTGACCCTGCGCGGCCCCGAGGGGACGGTCGGCTCGGTACGGATCGCCCCGGTGGACGGGGTGGCCCTGACCGTGCGCGCCTCCGCCGTGATCCAGGACCTCCACGTCGAGGGACAGGACACCGCGTCGCCCGCGCTGCTCGTCGAGGACGGCACCCCCGAACTCGTCGACCTGCGCGTCGTGACGCGCTCCGCCGTCGGCATCGAGGTGCGTGGCGCCGCCCGGCCGACCGTGCGCCGCTGCACGGTCGACAACCCGGCGGGGGTCGGCATCGGCGTCATAGAGGGCGCGGGCGGTGTGTTCGAGGAGTGCGAGGTGGTCGCGGCCGGGCAGTCGGGCATCTCGGTGCGCGGCGGCGCGCACCCCCGGCTGGACCGCTGCCGGGTCCACCACACCTCGGGCGCGGGCCTCTCCGTGACCGGTGAGGGCAGCGGCCTGGAAGCCGTGGGGTGCGAGGTGTACGAGGTCAAGGGCACCGGCGTACAGGTCGCCGCCCGCGCCTCGGCCCACCTCACCGACTGCACGGTGCACCGCACCTCGGCCGACGGCGTCACGCTCGACACCGACGCCGTACTGACGCTGTCCGACTGCGACATCCACGACATTCCCGAGAACGCCATCGACCTGCGCTCGCGCGCGGTCCTCACGCTGACGCGTTCCACGGTGCGCCGCTTCGGCCGCAACGGGCTGTCCGTCTGGGACCCCGGCACGCGCGTGGACGCCAACCAGTGCGAGATCCACGACAGTACGGGCGACTATCCCGCGGTGTGGATCAGCGACGGCGCGACCGCCGTGCTGGAGGGCTGCCGGGTACACGACGTACCGGACGCGCTGTTCGTCCTCGACCGGGGTTCGCGTGTGGACGTGGTGGACAGCGACCTGTCCCAGGTGCGCAACACGGCGGTGTCCGTGAGCGACGGCGCGACCGCGCAGCTGGACGACTGCCGGATCCGTGAGGCGTCGACCGGTGCGTGGTTCCGCGACCACGGCAGCGGGGGCACGCTCTCCGGCTGCACCATCGACGGGGCGCAGACGGGCGTCATCGTCACCAAGGGCGCCGACCCGCGCATGGAGCGCTGCACGGTCACCTCGCCGGCGGAGGCGGGCTTCTACGTCTCCGCGGAGGGCCGCGGCACCTTCCACGGCTGCCGGGTGACGGGGAGCAGCGGTTACGGCTTCCACGTGATCGACGGCTGCCGTACGACGCTGACCCGCTGCCGCACCGAGCGTTGTGCGCGCGGCGGTTACGAGTTCGCCGAGGACGGGCCGCTCGTCGAGGACTGCACCAGTGACGAGAGCGGCGTCCGCGCGACCGTCCCGGAGGCCACCGCCGTGCTGACGGCCACGCAGACCACCGGGCTGCTCGGCGCGGTCCCCGGACAGCGGGCGGCGGAGCCCGTGGCCGCCCCTGTGCCGGACGCGGAGCCCGCCCAGACGTCGGCGGCCGTGCTGGGCGAACTGGACGCCCTGGTGGGCCTGGAGAGCGTCAAGCGGGAGGTGCGCGCGCTCACCGACATGATCGAGATCGGCCGCCGCCGCCAGGAGGCCGGCCTGAAGGCCGCCTCGGTCCGCCGGCACCTGGTGTTCACCGGCTCCCCCGGCACCGGCAAGACGACGGTGGCGCGCCTGTACGGCGAGATCCTCGCCTCGCTGGCGGTGCTGGAGCGCGGTCATCTCGTCGAGGTGTCCCGGGTGGACCTGGTCGGCGAGCACATCGGCTCCACGGCCATCCGCACGCAGGAGGCCTTCGACCGGGCGCGCGGCGGTGTGCTGTTCATCGACGAGGCGTACGCCCTGTCCCCGGAGGACTCGGGCCGCGACTTCGGCAAGGAGGCCATCGACACCCTGGTGAAGCTCATGGAGGACCACCGGGACGCGGTCGTCGTCATCGTCGCCGGCTACACGGCGGAGATGCAGCGCTTCCTGAACGTCAATCCCGGTGTCGCCTCGCGCTTCTCGCGCACGATCACCTTCTCCGACTACGCCCCGGAGGAACTGCTGCGCATCGTCGAGCAGCAGGCCGAGGAGCACGAGTACCGGCTGGGTACGGGAACGGCCGAAGCGCTTGTCAAGTACTTCACCGCGCTGCCCAAGGGGCCCGCGTTCGGCAACGGCCGTACCGCGCGGCAGACCTTCGAGTCGATGGTGGAACGGCACGCGGGCCGGGTCGCCCAGCTCACCGAGATGAACACGGACGACCTGACCCTCCTCTACCCCGAGGACCTGCCGGAACTTCCCTGACCGAGTGGGATGTCGGGCCGCTGCCTGGGCACCGCGCACGGCGGCAGCCGGCCCAGCAGCGCGGTCCTCTCCCGGTCGAACGCGGGATCGGCCTGGTAGTCGGAATGACCGAGCACGGGAGCGGGCAGCGGCTGTTCCCTGGTGCGTCCGTAGGCGAGCGGGTCCATGAGCGCTTCCGTGTCCACACCGGGCGCCTGGTCGCCCTTCACGCGCACCGGTCCGCCGATGGGATCGGTACGACGCCACAGGTTGCGCCAGCAGTGCACCTCGTCGCTGAGGGCTTCCAGACAGGCGGTTCCGAAGAACGCCGGGAACCAGCGCCCGTACAGCCGCTCCAGGGGCGACCCGTGGGTGAGCAGGGCGACCCGCCGCCTGGCGCGCGGCGGCAGCTGCCAGACGGACGCGGCGGCCAGGACACTGCCCTGCGAGTGCCCGGAGATGACGAGCCGTCCGCCGGTGCGGTCGGTCCAGCCGGCCATCCGCCAGGTCAGGTCGGGCACCGCGCGCTCCGCGTAACAGGGCGGCGCGAAGGGGTGGGAGGCGCGCGGCCAGAACGTGCCGACGTCCCACAGGATGCCGATGGTGCGGCGGGCCGCGGGGTCGCGGTAGGCCCGCCGGCCCCAGGTGACGAACAGTATGAATCCGACGCCGATCAGCCACGAGCCGAGCGCCTGCGCGGCCTGCGCCGCCGACGCGACGAAGTCGGCGGTGCCCGCGGCGGCCCGGCCCGGCACCTTTCCGGTCACCCACGCCCCCACGAGCGCGGCGGCGCCGAGCACCAGGGTGGCGGCCGAGGTGACGCCGAGGATCGCCGGGGCGCGGTCGGTGAGCGCGGCCATCGCACGGACGCGGGCGATACGGCGGGTGCGGACCACGTCGGGATCGGCGTCCGGGTACTCCGCCTCGATGTCGCCGGCCATGGCACGCCGGGCGCGCCAGGTGCCCACGGCGAAGAAGGCGCCCAGCGCCAGCAGGACGACGAGCAGCGGCGGGATCACGGAGGCCTGCCAGGTGAGCAGCACCGGGGGCCCCGCGATGACGCCGCCGGGCTCTCCCGGCGTACCCGCTCCGTCGAGCCAGTCCGCGACCCGCTGGGCGACGCCGCCGGTCATGACCCCGCCCAGCGCGCAGGCGAGCATGGCGGTGGCGGGACCACCGAGTCCGCGCATCGCCGTACGGGCGTCGGGCACGCGCCGGTACATGGCCAGCGCGACGACGCCGAGCGCGACGACCAGGCCGCCCTGGGCGAGGGCGACGATGCCGAAGGCACGGTCGCCCGGCAGCCGGCCCGCGGAGACCCACCCGGGGCGTGACCATGCGGCGTACAGCACCGTCAGCGCCAGCAGGACCAGCGCGGAGCCGGGCAGCAGGGCGGTGACGGCCTTGTCCAGCGTGACGTCGAGGCGGCTCTCGCTGCGGCCCCTGCGGCACACCACCCACACCACCAGGACGGCCCCGGCGAGCAGCGCCAGTTCCAGCAGCCAGCCGATCGCTTCCAGCAGGGGCCCCGCGGCGCGGCGGTCGTGGCCTGCCGCCGCTCCGGCGAGGGCGGCGGCGACGGTGAGGAACCCGGCGGCGGTGTGGGCGGCGCGCAGCCGGGCGACGAGGCGGCGGCCGTACCAGAAGCCCGGCATGCCGAGGGCGGGGCGGGCGGTCGGCTCGTCGGGGTCCGGCTCCGCGCCGGCGGGCAGGGGGCGCTGGGACTCGTACGCGCTCCAGGTGCGGTGGGACAGGTACCAGAGCAGGCCGGTCACCGCGGCGGGCACGAGCGCGGCCACGGCGAGGCGACGGCCCGGCTCGGACCACCAGCCGCCCCGATCGGTGGACAGGAAACCCAGCCACGACTTGTCGCCGGAGCAGCGGGGTGAGCCCGCGCACTGCCAGGCGGTGAGGTCCAGCGCGACCTCGCAGGCGGCGGCGATCAGCAGCACGGTGAGGCTCAGCGCGAGGAGCCGCACCAGCACGCCGTACATGCGCACGGTCCTGGTGAGGCCGCGGGTGGTGGGCTGCATCCAGTGGGCGAGGTTGGCGACCATGAAGGGCAGCAGGAGCAGCCACAGGGCGCGGGCGCCGTTGCCGGAGGTGAGGTTGCACCAGACGTACGCCTCGGGGACCGGCCGGTCGCGGGCCTCGTCCCCGGCCGGCACCTGTCCGCCGGGGCCCGTGGTGCGGTCCGCTTCGACGTCCTCGGCGCGGCGGTACACGGCTGCGGTCTCGTCGCCGGTGATGCGGACCGTACGCGGGTCACCGAGCATCTCCTGGGGTGTGGTGCCGCCGACCCCGTGGACCAGCAGTTCGAGCGCGGGGCCGCCGTCGTCGTCGCGAGGCGGTGTGACACGGGGCACTTCTGTGGCTCGCTCTCGTGGTGGGAGGATCGTCTTCCGCGCACGGCGCGGCCGCTCAAGGATCCCGGATCATGGACGGCCGTGGCACGGCTCTCGCCGAATCTCACGGAATCTCCCCGAGGTCCGGCCGCAGGGCACGCGTGCGAGGATGAGCCACCCCTCATGCCTGTACCCCGAAACGAAGGGACCGGACCGCCCGTGACCGACAGTCAGAACCTGCTCGCGGAGCAGCGTCGTGCCTTGATCCTCGACGAGGTCAGGCGACGCGGCGGTGTCCGGGTCCAAGAGCTGACCAGGAAGCTCAACGTCTCCGACATGACGGTCCGACGGGACCTCGACGCGCTGGCGCGCCAGGGCGTCGTGGAGAAGGTGCACGGCGGCGCGGTTCCGGTGGTCGAGGCGAGTACGCACGAGCCCGGCTTCGAGGCGAAGTCGGGTCTCGAACTGAGCGCCAAGGAGGACATCGCGCGGGCGGCGGCGGCGATGACGGTGCCCGGCAGCGCGATCGCGCTGTCCGGCGGTACGACGACGTACGCGCTCGCCCAGCACCTGCTGGAGGTGCCGGACCTGACGGTGGTGACCAACTCGGTGCGGGTCGCCGACGTGTTCCACACCGCGCAGCGCGCGGGCGGCGGGAAGGGGCCGCGTCCCGGTGCGGCCACGGTGGTGCTCACCGGCGGCGTGCGGACGCCGTCGGACTCGCTGGTGGGTCCGGTCGCCGACCAGGCGATCCGTTCGCTCCACTTCGACGTGCTGTTCCTCGGGGTGCACGGGATCTCGGTCGAGGCGGGGCTCTCGACCCCGAACCTGGCGGAGGCGGAGACCAACCGGCGTCTGGTGCGGTCGGCGCGGCGGGTCGTCGTGGTCGCGGACCACACCAAGTGGGGCACGGTGGGGCTGAGTTCGTTCGCGACGCTCGAAGAGGTCGACACCCTGGTGACGGACCGGGGGCTGTCCGCCGGGGCCCGTGAGGAGATGGCCGAGCACCTGCCGGGGCTCGTGGTGGCCGGCGAATCCGGGGCCGTCGGGGCCCCGGACGGTGCGGCCGGGGACAGCGGTCCGCCGGGCAGCGGTCCGGCAGACAACTGACGGCCCGCCAGTTACCGTGTGCGGGCTTGGCCGGCGAGGGCCCCCCGGGCCGTCGCGCCACCGCCCGAAACCGCTGGGGGTACAGGTCCCATGGCACGCCGACTCCGCCCTGTCGCACTCGACTTCGTCGAGACCGCTCCGACGCGCCTGGTCTTCACGGCCGAGGTGGTCGCACCTCCGCAGGCCGTCTACCGGGCGCTCGCCGAGGACGTCACCGGCTGGCCCGCCTGGTTCGGCGCGGTGACGATGTGCCGGCCCACCGCGGGCGGAGCGGGGCGCGACGTACGCCTCAAGGGCGGCGTCCGCTTCCAGGAGACGGTCCTGGCCGCGGAGCCCGCCGAGCGGTACGCGTACCGCGTCGACGTGACCAACGCCCCCGGCGTGCGCGCCCTGGTGGAGGAGTGGCGGCTCACCCCGGCCGGTACCGGCACCCGGGTGCGCTGGACGTTCGCGGCGGCGGGCCCGGCGCCCTTCGGGACGGCGCTGCGCCTGGTCCGGCCCGGTCTGGGGCGGGCCTTCCGCGACGCGGTCCGCACCCTCGACCGGCGGCTTGCTTCCGCGGACACCTAGGCATCCGCTCCGTCGGGAACGGCGTCCGCCGCGTCGGCAACCGACCCGTCGGGAACGGCGGCCACGCTGTCGGCAGCCACCCCGCCGACAGCCGTACGCACCTGCCGGCGGGGCGTCGGCCGCGCTCTCAGCAGGGCCACTCCCCCGTCGCCAGGAACTGGTCGATCGCGGCGCTGTACGGGGCGATGTCCAGGCCCTGTTCGGCGAGCCAGGCGTCGGAGTAGTACTTGTCGAGGTAGCGGTCGCCGGGGTCGCAGAGCAGCGTGACGACGCTGCCCTTGCGCCCCTCCGCGACCATCTCCGCGATGATCTTCAGCGCGCTCCACAGTCCGGTTCCGGTGGAGCCGCCCGCCTTGCGGCCGATGGCCCGGTCCAGCGCCCGCACGGCCGCCACGCTCGCCGCGTCGGGGACCTTCATCATCCGGTCGATGGCACCGGGTACGAAGCTCGGCTCCATGCGGGGCCTGCCGATGCCCTCGATGCGTGATCCGCAGTCGCTCGTCGCGCCCGCGTCGCCCCGGGTCCAGCCGTCGAAGAAACAGGAGTTCTCCGGGTCGGGTACGCAGATGCGCGTGTCGTGCTGCATGTAATGGACGTAGCGCGCGATGGTCGCGGAGGTGCCGCCCGTCCCGGCGGTGGCGACGATCCAGGCCGGTTCCGGGTACCGCTCCAGCCTGAGTTGCTGGTAGACGGACTCGGCGATGTTGTTGTTGCCGCGCCAGTCGGTGGCGCGTTCCGCATAGGTGAACTGGTCCATGTAGTGGCCGCCGGTCCTGGCCGCGAGGGCGGCCGACTCCTCGTACATCTTCCGGGAGTCGTCGACGAAGTGGCACTGTCCGCCGTGGAACTGGATGAGCCGGATCTTCTCGGGGCTGGTGGTGCGCGGCATCACCGCGATGAACGGGACGCCGATCAGCTTCGCGAAGTACGCCTCCGAGACGGCGGTCGAGCCGCTGGACGCCTCGATGACGGGCTTGCCGGGCCTGATCCAGCCGTTGCACAGGCCGTACAGGAAGAGGGAGCGGGCGAGCCGGTGCTTGAGGCTGCCGGTCGGGTGGGTCGACTCGTCCTTGAGGTACAGGTCGATCTCCCACGCGTCCGGCAACGGGAAGCGCAGCAGGTGCGTGTCCGCGGAACGGTTGGCGTCCGCCTGGACCTTGCGGACGGCCTCTTTCAGCCAGGCCCGGTACTCCGGATCGCTGCGGTCCACGTCGATCGTCGCCGTGGCTTCGCTGCCGGTACGTTCCTGGTCAGTGGTGCTCATGCGGGCCACTCCTCGTCGTAGCGCTCCCGGGGCAGCTGGTTCTGCCCGGAAACTCCGGTCCCCAACTGCCACTCTAAGCCTCTCACCTGCACAAACGCTGACTTTGGGCAGCCATAGGGATCGCTTGTGGGGCGCGGTGGTACGGACCTGGACGCGACCACGTACCCCACCGTCCGGTCATCGAGGTGCTCTGGTGCGCGGGCCCGGGCTTGTGCAGACTGCGCACGAAGGCATCCGCGCGAAAGGGACATCCGCGCGAAGCGGCATGCGGCGCGCGGAAGGGGACGTCCTCGCGAAGGGCACACGTGCGTGAAGGGGGCGAAGTGGAATGGCGGAGCCCGAGTTCAGCGCCACGGGCGTACGGATAGGGCGCTGGCCCCGTTCGTTGACCAGGGCCGGCCAGGTGCTCGTCAAGGACGGCAGGCTGGTCCTGCTGACGAGCAACGGGCTGGAGATCGACAGCGCGCCGCTGGGCTCCGTGACCGCGGCCCGGCCGTGGTTCGCCGGGGAGGACAGCACCGTGGCGACGGTCAACGGCACCCGGTACCGGCTCACCATGGCGCAGCGCGGTCAGGCCAAGGACGCTGAGGAGCTGGCCGGGCGGTTCCTCGAGACGGTCCGCGCGGCGCAGGACGCGTGCGGCCTTCGGGGCGTACAGGACGCGCGGGACTGATGCGGCGCGAGTTGCGCGGCCGCACCACCTGGGTGACCCTGGTCTCACATCACTCAGGGTGCAACGGCGGTGACGCTGCGAACCAGCCCCGCCGGACCAAACAGCAGACAGCAACTGCTGGATCCGTTCTTCGTCTTCTTCCGGACCTATTCGGGGAGTCGCAGCCGTGATCAGCGAGCCAAGCAGGCACTGCACGGTGGAGCTCCAGGCCCTGCCGTCGCGGATCGGTCAGGTCCGCAGAATCATCTCGGCCCAACTGCGCTACTGGCATTTGGATCCCTTGATAGACCCGGCGGCGCTCGGCGTCACCGAATTGCTGACCAACGTCCACCGGCACGCAGAGCCGGACAAGATGTGCACCGTGGAGATCGAGCTGCTGCTCGACCGCCTGACGGTGTCCGTCCACGACCACGATCCGCGCCTGCCCACCGTTCGTGCGGCCGGCGCGTCCGAGACGAGCGGGCGCGGTCTCGCTCTCATCGAGGCGGTCAGCGAGAGCTGGGGCGTACGCCCGCAGGGCGACGCCGGGAAGGTCGTGTGGTTCACGCTTCCCACGCCGGCTCCCGCGGTGACACTGCCGCCGTACCCCGTGTACGGAGCGACGACCGACGGACCGTTCGCGCACGACGGGACCGGTCACGAGGTCATCCCGGCGACGCACGTTCCCGCCGCCGTCCGGTCCGCCGTAGCTGGCTGACCGGACGCCGGTCTTCCGCCACCAGGGGCCCCGGCCCGCGGCACAGCCGCAGGCCGGGGTCTGTTCGTCGTACGGCGCCGTTCGTCGTACGAAGCCCTTCGTCGTACGGGACCTTTCGTCGTACGAAGCCCTTCGTCGTACGGCGACGCCCTTCGCCCGGATCAGCGTTCGGCCAGAAAGGCCCGTACGCAGGCGACCAGATCAGCGGCCGGCACCTCGACCCATGCGGCCTCGGGCGCCCCGACGCGTAGGACCTCGTACCGCCCCGCATCGGCCTCCGCCACCTTGACCTGACGGCTCACCGCGTCCAACGGGTCCGCCCGCAGGCGGACGGCGCTGTGCGAGAGCACGGGGAAGAAACCCCGGAGCGCCTCGTCCGAGTGGAGGCGGCGCAGGAGGTTCCACTGCGGCCGGTAGAAGTCGGACGACAAGAGGTGGGACCACTGCGTACGAGCGGGCTCTCCGTTGTCGAGCGCCCCGGTGAGTTCATCGAGGTCGAGGAATTCGAAGCGCGCTCGCAACGCGTCGAACGACACGCCCTGCCGCCATGCGGCGACCGCCTCCACGAGCAGCCCGAGATCGTCCGTCGCGCCGATGGCCCAGGCGTAGTCCGGAATGCCGGTACCCAGTCGGAACAGGCGCTTGTCAGCGGCAAGACCGACCGTCACGAAGCCCCTCGCCGTCTCGGACACGACACCGGCGGGTGTGGGGGACCATGACCCGATGTCGCAAGCACACCGCCCCGCGGCTTCGTACATGGCCGCCACGAGGCCGCCCGCGGCGGCCACTTCCGGGTACAGGCGTTCCGGATGAGCCTCCGCTCCCCGGCTCACGCCGGCCCCTGCGAGGCGGCCAGGGCGGCCAGCGGATCGTCGAGCACCGGCTGCCACGCCAACTCGGCCGCGCCGACCAGGCTGTTGTGGTCCAGCGTGCACGGCAGGATGGGTACGCCGCCACTGCGCCCCCACAGGCTGCGGTCGGCCACCACGGCGCGCAGCCGTTCCGGGTCGGCGTCGAGCAGCTCGCGGTGGAGGCCGCCGAGGACGATGCGGTCGGGGTTGAGGATGTTCACGAGGCCGGCGAGGCCGAGGCCCAGCCGGTCGATCAGCTCCTCGCACGCGGCCCGGACCGCCGGATCGCCGTACTGTCCGCGCAGCAGCTCGCGCGACTGCTGGAGGAGCGAGGTCTCGGGGCCCGGGGCGAGACCGGCCGCGGTGAGGAAGGCCAGCGGGTCGGTCTCGACGTCGAGGCAGCCTCGGCCGCCGCAGTAACAGGGGCGGCCGTCGGGGTTGACGGTGAGGTGGCCGACTTCGAGGGCGAGGCCCGAACTGCCGGTGTGCAGGCGGCCGTCGACGACCAGCGCCCCGCCGACGCCGCGGTGGCCCGTGGCGACGCACAGGAGGTGCTGCGCGCCGCGTCCGGCGCCGTGGCGGTGCTCGGCGAGCGCGGCGAGGTTGACATCGTTGCCCGCGAAGGCGGGACCCGCGATGCCCGCCTCGCGTACCTGCTCGGCGAAGATGTCGCGGACCGGGGAGCCCGCGGGCCAGGCGAGGTGCAGCGGGTTGAGGGCCGTGCCCTCGGGCTCCGCCACGGCAGACGGCACGGCGAGGCCCGCGCCCACGCAGCGGCGGCCGCTGTCGCGCAGGAGTTGGGCTCCGGCGTCCACCACCGCGCCGAGGACCTGCGCCGGATCGGCGGACACCGTCTTGCGGCCGGGGGCGGTCGCGACGGTCCGGCCGCCGAGGCCGACGAGCGCCGCCCGGTAGCCGTCGGCGTGGATCTGGGCGGCGAGGACGACGGGGCCCGAGTCGTTGACGGCCAGGCGGTGCGAGGGGCGGCCCTGCGAACCGGCCGCCGCTCCCGGCCGGGAGTCGACCTGGATCAGTCCGAGGGCCTCCAGTTCGGCGGCGACCGCGCCGGCGGTGGCCCGGGTGACGCCGAGTTCGGCGGTGAGGACGGCGCGCGTCGGCGCCCGTCCCGTGTGCACCAGTTCGAGGGCAGGCCCGAGCGCGCTCCGGCCTCTCTCCAGCCGCGTTCTGATGGTGGTCGCCTTGCCGTTCATGGGGGCGAGTCTCCCATGCCGGGGAAGATCGTCCGGGCCCGGCTCCGGTTGCCCCCGGCGCTGACCACCTGCGTTGTACGGATCAGAGGCGGGCCTCTATGGTGAGTTTGTGCCGCACCTAAACAAACTACGCACGGCCGTTCCAGGGGGCCCGGGCGCGAACATCGCCACAGCCTCACTGTCCCGCCTCCGCACCGCGCTGACCGTGTTCTTCGCCCTCGACGGCTTCCTCTTCGCCGGGTGGGTGGTCCGCATCCCCGCCATCAAGGAGCAGACCGGGGCGTCCGCGAGCGACCTCGGTCTCGCCCTGCTGGGCGTGTCCGGCGGCGCGGTGGTCACCATGATGCTCACCGGACGGCTGTGCCGGCGGTTCGGGAGCCACCCGGTGACCGTGGCGTGCGGCGTACTGCTGTCGCTGAGCATCGCGCTGCCCGCGCGGACGCACTCGACGCTCGCGCTCGGTCTCGTCCTGCTGGTGTTCGGCGCCGCGTACGGCGGCATCAACGTCGCGATGAACAGCGCCGCGGTGGAGCTGGTCGCCGCCCTGCGGCGGCCGGTCATGCCGAGCTTCCACGCCGCGTTCAGCCTCGGCGCCATGGCGGGGGCCGGCCTCGGCGGCCTGGTCGCGGCCCACTTGTCCGCCTCCACCCATCTGCCGGCCCTGACGGTCATCGGCCTCGTCGTCACCGCCCTGGCCGGACCCGCACTGCTGCGCCACCGCGCACCCGCTCCGGAGCGTTCCCGGGAACGCTCCGCGAAGGCGCCCGGGAACGCTCCCGGACCGCTCTCGCGAACGGCCCGTAACGCCGTCGTCCTCTTCGGCGTCATCGCTCTGTGCACGGCGTACGGCGAAGGCGCACTCGCCGAATGGGGCACCCTTCACCTCCAGGAGGACCTCCACGCCCACCCGGGTGTCGCGGCCGCCGGGTACTCCCTCTTCGCACTGGCCATGGCGGTGGGCCGGCTCAGCGGCACCGCGCTGCTCGAACGGCTGGGCCAGACCCGCACGCTCGTCACCGGCGGGGCGCTCGCCGCCGCCGGCATGCTGCTGGGCGCCCTCGCACCCGCCCCCTGGATGGCGCTCCTCGGATTCGCCGTGACCGGGCTCGGCCTCGCGAACATCTTCCCCGTCGCCGTGGCGAGAGCGGGCGCGATCGCGGGCCCGAGCGGCGTCGCGGCGGCCTCCACGCTCGGATACGGCGGCATGCTCGTCGGACCACCCGTCATCGGCTTCCTCGCCGACTGGTTCTCGCTCCCCGTCGCGCTGACGACGGTGGCGGCGCTGGCCGGGGCCGCTGCCCTGCTGGGGTACTCGGCGCGCGGCGCGTCGCCGGCAAGGCGTACCTGAGTAGGCGTACTCAGGCGCGCCCGGCTCCCCCGTCGCACGCTGGAGGCACCACACCGGAGGAGTGATCACCATGGCCGCCCGACGCCTGCGCACCATCGCCCGCCTGACGTTCCGCAACCCCGCCTCGCTGGCGTACCTGGGACTGGTCGCGGCCACCGCGGTGTTCGTCACCGTCGACACCCTCTTCGTGGCCCACGAGGACGCCTCGTTCGCCGGGGTGTCGCTACTGCTCGTCAGCGCGCCGACGATCATCGCCTTCTTCGTCGGCGGCGACGTGCTCGGCGTGAACGTGATCGACTCCGACGTCTTCTTCTACACGGCCCTGCCGCTCTCCGTGCTCATCCAGTCGTTCGCGCTCGGCTGGTTCGTCCGGCTCCTCGGGCGCACCTCGGTCCGTACGGCCCGCCCACAGGGCGCGTGATCGTCCGCGCGGGCCACTGTCACAATCTGCCGTATGAACACAGCCGATTTCATCGAATCGCTCGACACGCAGGGCCAGTTGCTGGCCGCCGCCGCCGAGAAGGCGGGGCCGGACGCCGAGGTGCCGACCTGCCCCGGTTGGCAGGTCCGCGATCTCCTGCGGCACACCGGCGTCGTCCACCGGTGGGCGACGGCGTTCGTCACGGCGGGGCACACGGAGTTCCACCCCGAGCCGAGCGAACCCGACCTCGACGGCGAAGCGCTGCTGGCGTGGTTCCGCGAGGGCCACACCCTGCTGGTGGCCGCGCTGAGGGCAGCGCCCGAGGACCTGGACTGCTGGACCTTCTTCGCGGCGCCGTCTCCGCTCGCCTTCTGGGCGCGGCGGCAGGCGCACGAGACGGCGATCCACCGGGTGGACGCCGAGGCGGCGCTCGGCACCGCATTCACCGCGCTGCCGGTGGAGTTCGCCGCGGACGGCGTCGACGAGCTGCTGCGCGGTTTCCACGCCCGGGACCGCAGCCGGGTACGCACCGGGGAGCCGCGCGTCCTGCGCATACGTGCGACGGACTGCGAGCAGGCGTGGACGGTACGCCTCTCCGAGAGGCCGCCGCGCACCGGCCTCGGCATGGACGGCTCCCCGCACGCCGCCGACTGCGAGCTGAGCGGACCCGCCGAGCGGCTCTACCTGACCCTGTGGAACCGTCTGCCGCACTCCGCGATCGCCGTGTCGGGTGACGAAGCGCTCGCGCGCCTGTGGCGGGAGACGTCGCAGGTCGTCTGAGCGTCACGGCCGCGACGGCCGCCACCGGATCCACCGCCCGCGACGGTCACCTCCCGCCGCACCTCACTCCCCGGTCCGGCCCGCCAGCATCCGCGCCAGCACAGCGCGCTGGAGGGGCCGGACCTCGGTGTGCCGCGCCCGCCCCTCGTCCGTGAGCGCGACCCGCACGCCCCGGCGGTCCTCGCTGCACATCCCGCGGTGGACCAGGCCGTCCTTCTCCAGCCTGCCGACCAGCCGGGACAGGGCGCTCTGGCTCAGATGGACCCGGTCCGCCAGTTCCTGGACGCGGTACGCGCTGCCGCCGTCCTCGGCGGCGCCTTCGGCCAGCACGTCCAGCACCTCGAAGTCGCTGGCGCCCAGACCGTGCTGATGCAGCGCGCGGTCCAGCTCGCAGAGCGTGCTGGCATGCAGGGCGAGGATCCCCCGCCACTCGTCGACGAGCGCCCGCTCGGACTTCTTCCGCACCATGGCCGCACGTTACCAGAACTCACCTCATTGTTGCATCAGAATTAAATGCACTTGCATTCAATGCACGCGCATGTACTGTGCTGCGCATGACCTCTCCGCTCAACGTCCCCCAGCCGCAGGAGCGTTGGAGCCCCCGCCTGTGGGGCACCCTGCTCGTACTCTGCGCCGCGATGTTCCTCGACGCCCTCGACGTGTCGATGGTCGGCGTCGCCCTGCCGTCCATCGCCGCCGATCTCGACCTGTCCACTTCGACACTGCAGTGGATCGTCAGCGGCTACATCCTCGGTTACGGCGGCCTGCTGCTGCTCGGCGGCCGCGCCGCCGACCTGCTCGGCCGGCGCCGCGTCTTCCTCGTCGCGCTCGGCGTCTTCGCTCTGGCCTCCCTGCTCGGCGGACTCGTCGACTCCGGCCCCCTGCTGATCGCCAGCCGCTTCATCAAGGGCCTCAGCGCCGCGTTCACCGCCCCGGCCGGCCTGTCCATCATCACCACGACGTTCAAGGAGGGCCCGCAGCGCAACCGGGCGCTCGCCATCTACACCACCTGCGCCGCCACCGGCTTCTCCATGGGTCTCGTACTGTCCGGCCTGCTGACCGAACTGAGCTGGCGCTGGACGATGCTGCTGCCCGCCCCCATCGCCCTGCTCGCCCTGGTCGCGGGCATCCGGATGATCCCGCACAGCGACCGCGACGACTCCAACGGCGGTTACGACCTGCCGGGCGCCGTCACCGGCACGGCAGCCATGCTGCTGCTCGTCTTCACCGTGGTCGAGGCGCCCGAGGCCGGCTGGGCCTCCGCCCGCACCCTGCTGTCGTTCCTCGCGGCGGCCGTACTGCTCACCGTCTTCGTACTGATCGAGCGGCGAACCGCCAGTCCGCTGATCCGGCTCGGCGTACTGCGTTCCGGCAACCAGATCAGGGCGCAGCTCGGCGCGGCCACCTTCTTCGGCAGTTACGTCGGCTTCCAGTTCCTGGTGGTCCAGTACATGCAGTCGCTGCTCGGCTGGTCGGCGCTGGAGACCGCGCTCGCCTTCCTGCCCGCGGGCGTCCTGGTCGCACTCTCCTCCACCAAGATCGGCGACGTGGTGGACCGGTTCGGCACACCGCGTGTCATCGCGGTGGGCATCACCCTCCTGGTGATCGGGTACGTACTGTTCCTGCGCATCACCCTCACTCCGCAGTACGCCGCCGTGATCCTGCCCTCGATGCTGCTCATCGGCGCGGCCTGCGCTCTCGTCTTCCCCTCGCTCAACATCCAGGCCACCACCGGTGTGGCCGACAACGAGCAGGGCATGGTGTCGGGCCTGCTCAACACCTCGCTCCAGGTGGGCGGGGCGGTCTTCCTGGCCGTGGTGACCGCCGTGATCACGGCGGGCGGCGGCGAGGGCGGCACGCCCCAGGAAGTACTCGACAGCTTCCGCCCGGGCCTGGTCGTGGTGACGGTGGTCGCGGCCGCCGGACTGCTGATCACGCTCACCGGCCTGCGCGGGCCCCGCGCGCGGCGGAGCGTCGTCCTCATGAAGTCGGTGCCCGGGAAGGCGGAGACCGCGCCGGAGCGGGTCGGCGCCCGAGACTGACCGGCGAGGGGGACGTGTGCGGCCGGCGGGCGCCTTGCCCGTCGGCCGCACACGCTGTGAGACTGGCGGCCATGGGGACAAGGACGCGGGCACAGCGCGACGCGATGACGATCGAGATCGGTTACGCCCTGCTGAGCGCGGCGGTCCTCGCCGGGGCCACCTTCGCCGCGATCACCGCGCCGTGGCTGCTCGCCTCGCCGGGCCTCGACAGGGCCGTGCTGGTCGCGGGTGGCGCACCGGCCGTGGTCGTCTTCGTCCTGCGCGTCGTGCACGTGCTGTGGGGCTATCGCGGCGCGCCCGGCACTGAGCCGAGCCAGCCGGGACGTACCAGCCCCGACGCGTAGGCCGGCGACCGCGGCGGCGAAGGAGCTCATGGGCGGCGGGGACGAAGACCGGGACGCCGCGCAGGGCGTCAGCCCGGCGGCGTGACCACACGCCGCGCAGTACCCGGGCCGGCCCGGCGCTCCCCGCACCGGCGACGCGTACGAGGGACGCCCGCACCGCGTCAGGAGCCGCCCCCGTCAGGATCCGCCGCCCGCGTCAGGAGCCGTCGCCGCTGCCGGGCGCGGCGGAGGGGGCGGGGCCCTCGGCCCGGCCGCCGATCAGGCCCACGGCGTGGGCCAGGGTGGTGGCGGCGTGCTCGAAGAACGCGTCGCGTTCCTCGACGATCCGGTCGAACTGGCCGAAGAGCTCGAAGGAGACCAGGCCGAAGAGCTGCGACCAGGCGGCGACCAGGGCGGCGACGACCGGCGGGGGGAGGTCCGGGGCCACGTCCTCGGTGATCCGCCGGGCCTCGTCGGTGAGGGCGGCCGGCAGCGGCGGGACGGCGAGACCGCTGCCCCGGTGGGCGTCGCGCGCGACGGAGATGAGGGCGCGGCCGACCCGGGACGCGGGCCCGACGGTCGCCCTGGGGGCGGTGTAGCCGGGTACGGGCGAGCCGTAGATGAGCGCGTACTCGTGGGGGTGCGCGAGCGCCCAGCTCCGTACGGCCCGGCAGACGGCGGTCCAGCGGGCGGGGTGCGGGGCGTGGGCGGGCTGCTGGGCGAGGGCGGTCTCGGCGGCGGCGCCCACGGCGTCGTACGCGTCGACGATCAGTGCGGTCAGCAGATCGTCGCGGCTGGGGAAGTAGCGGTAGAGCGCCGAGGAGACCATGCCGAGTTCGCGGGCGACGGCGCGCAGGGAGAGCTTCGCGGCGCCTTCGGCGGCGAGTTGTCTGCGGGCCTCGTCCTTGATGGCCGCCGTGACTTCGGCCCGGGCTCGTTCTCTTGCTCCGCGCGTGGTGCTCATGAGAGAGCAGTCTGCCACGGGCGAGAGCACCGCCCAATAACGAGAGCACTGCTCTTGCTTTGGATCACCGATCGCGTGCACACTGCTCTCAAGCGAGAGCAGTGCTCTCCGACTCATCGATGGAGGCCGTCATGCCGGAGTCCCAGCCGTACTACCTCAAGGGCAGCCCCATGGCCATCAGGCTGAACAACGTCGTCGGATGGCTCGCCCGCCACGGCTTCAGCCTGCTCGGCACCGCCGAGATGTCCGTCCGCGGCCGCAGGAGCGGCCAGCCGCAGCGCATCCCCGTCAACCCGCACACCCACGACGGCGCCCAGTACCTGGTCTCCGCCCGCGGCCATTCCCAGTGGGTCCGCAACATGCGCGCCGCCGGCGGGGGCGAGCTCAAGGTCGGCCGCAAGGTGCGCGGCTTCACCGCCGCCGAGATCCCCGACCACGAGAAGCCGCTGGTGCTCCGCACCTACCTGGAGCGCTGGGGCTGGGAGGTCAACCACTACTTCAAGGGGGTGACCGCCAGGTCCTCCGACGAGGAACTCCTGGCAGCCGCCCCCGACCACCCCGTCTTCCGCATCACCCTCGAGAAGTGACGCGGACCGTCCCCCCTACGCCTTGTCCAGCGCACTCAGAGCGCGCTGGACGACCGGGCGCGTACGGACGATCTCGCCCAGCGTCGTCGACCCGCGCGTGATCCCGGCGAACATCTTCCAGGCCGGGCGGAATCCGGTTATGGCCGCGTGCAGCAGTCCCGGCCGCCGCTCGAACAGGGCGAGCATCCGCCGTCCGACGCCCATCTCCACGCCGAGGCCCGCCTTGATGGCGAAGGCGTAGTTGAGCGCCTGCCGGCGGGCGTCCACGGCGTCCTGCGCCTCCGCGATGCGCACCGCCCACTCCCCCGCGAGCCGCCCGGACCGCAGCGCGAAGGAGATCCCCTCCCGGGTCCACGGCTCCAGCAGCCCCGCCGCGTCGCCGCACACCAGCACCCGCCCGCGCGACAGCGGCGAGTCGTCGCTGCGGCACCGCGTCAGATGCCCGGAGGAGACGGCCGGCTCGAAACCGGCCAGCCCCAGCCGGGCGATGAAGTCCTCCAGGTACCGCTTGGTGGCGGCGCCGTCGCCGCGGGCCGAAATGACTCCCACGGTCAGCGTCTCGCCCTTGGGGAACACCCAGCCGTAACTTCCCGGGAGCGGCCCCCAGTCGATGAGCACCCGCCCCGCCCAGTCCTCGGCGACCGTCCCGGGCACCGGGATCTCCGCCTCCAGGCCGAGGTCCACCTGGTCGAGCTTCACCCCGACGTGCGCCCCTATGCGGCTCGCGCTGCCGTCCGCGCCGACCACCGCCCGTGCCAGCACCGTCTCGCCGTCCGCCAGGACGACGGCGACCGTGCGCCGGTCCGGCACGGCCGCGCCGTGCTGCTCGACGCGCGCCACCGTCACTCCGGTACGGACCACGGCGCCCGCCTTCCGCGCCTCCTCGACCAGCGCGGCGTCGAACTCCGGCCGGTTGATGAGCCCGAAGAGCATCGTCTTCGAACGGCGTGTCCGGGTCAGCTTCCCGCCCAGCGAGAACGTGACGGCGTGCACCCGGTCCCTGAACGGCAGTTCGAAGCCGGGCGGCAGCGCGTCCCGCGAAGGCCCGATGATGCCGCCGCCGCAGGTCTTGTAACGGGGGAGCTCCGCCTTCTCCAGGAGGAGCACGCGCCGTCCCGCGACCGCTGCCGCATATGCCGCCGACGCCCCGGCGGGCCCGGCACCGACCACGACCACGTCCCACACCGGCTCTTCACGCTCACGTCCGGCGTCTGCGTTCTCGCTGCTCACGATGTGCTTCTGCTCCTGATCCGCCCGGTGATCCGTACTGCTGTCGCATCCTACGGCGCAGGAGCCGCCGATCTCTCTGTGGGAGGATCGGGCGGTGCTTGTCGGCCACCCCGTACGAACACCCACACGCACTACAACGTCGCACTCACAAGGAGCGTGCCCATGACCGCCGAACCGATCGCCGAGACCGTCGCCTCGCTGATGCCCCGCGCGAAGACGGAGCTCGCGGAGCTGGTGGCCTTCCAGTCGGTGGCGGATCCCGCGCAGTTCCCCAAGAGCGAGTGCGAGGCGGCCGCCGTCTGGTGCGCCGACACCCTGCGGACCGAGGGTTTCCAGGACATCGCGCTGCTGGAGACCCCCGACGGCACCCAGTCGGTGTACGGCTTCCTGCCGGGCCCGGCGGGCGCGCCGACCGTCCTGCTGTACGCCCACTACGACGTACAGCCCCCGCTGGACGAGACCGCGTGGCTCTCGCCGCCGTTCGAGCTGACGGAGCGCGACGGCCGCTGGTACGGGCGCGGCGCCGCCGACTGCAAGGGCGGCTTCATCATGCACCTGCTCGCCCTGCGCGCCCTGCGGGCGAACGGCGGCATACCGGTCTCGGTGAAGGTCGTCCTGGAGGGCTCGGAGGAGCAGGGCACGGGTGGTCTGGAGCAGTACGCCGAGGCGCACCCCGAGCTGCTCGCCGCCGACACGATCGTCATCGGCGACACCGGCAACTTCCGCGTCGGCCTGCCGACGGTCACCGCGACGCTGCGCGGCATGACCATGCTGCGCGTACAGGTCGACACCCTCGAAGGCAACCTGCACTCGGGCCAGTTCGGCGGCGCGGCGCCCGACGCGCTGGCGGCGCTCATCCAGCTGCTGGCCTCGCTGCGCGCCGAGGACGGTTCGACGACCGTGGACGGGCTGACCGCCGACTCGGCGTGGGACGGCCTCGACTACCCCGAGGAGGAGTTCCGCAAGGACGCGCGGGTCCTCGACGGGGTCGGCCTGATCGGCAACGGCACGGTCGCCGACCGCATCTGGGCCCGTCCCGCCGTCACCGTCATCGGCATCGACTGCCCGCCGGTGGTCGGCGCCACGCCGTCCCTGCAGGCGAGCGCGCGGGCGCAGATCAGCCTGCGGGTGCCGCCGGGCCAGGACGCCGCCGAGGCGACCAAGCTGCTCACCGCCCACCTGCTGGCGCACACCCCGTGGGGCGCGCGGGTCTCGGTGGAGCAGGTCGGCCAGGGCCAGCCGTTCAAGGCGGACGTGACCAGTCCGGCGTACACCTCGATGGCGGAGGCCATGCGCGTGGCGTACCCCGGCGAGGAGATGCAGACGTCCGGCATGGGCGGCTCGATCCCGCTGTGCAACACGCTGGCCGCGCTCTACCCGAAGGCCGAGATCCTGCTCATCGGGCTGAGCGAGCCCGAGGCCCAGATCCACGCGGTGAACGAGAGCGTCTCGCCCGAGGAGCTGGAGCGGCTGTCCGTGGCCGAGGCGCTGTTCCTTCGCAACTACGCGCTGTCCAAGCAGGGTTAAGCGCTCAGCGGAGATCGCTGAAAGCGTAGATCCGTACGGCGGGCGGCCTGCCCGTCGTACGTTCGCCGCATGGATCTCGTCGAAGTCGTCCCCCACCGCCTGTACATGTTCCGCTTCCGCATCGGCCAGGCGTACCTCTGGTGCGACGGTGCGGAGCTGACCCTGATCGACGCCGGCGACAAGGACGCGGCGGCCGACGTCGAAGAGGCGATACGGAGCCTCGGCCTGCGCCCCGAGAACATCCGCCGGATCGTCCTCACCCACTGCCACCGCGACCACGTCGGCGCCGCCGGTGAGCTGGCCGGGCGGTACGGCGCCGAGGTGATCGCGCACCGGCTCGACGCTCCCGTGATCCGGGGCGAGCGGCCGGTGCCGGAGCCCGTGCTGCTGGACTGGGAGCGTCCGCTGTACGCCCACGGACTGACCGTGCCGCCGGCCCCGCCCACCCGGGTGGACCGGGAGGCCGAGGACGGCGACCTGCTGGAGTTCGGCGACGGCGCGCGGATCGTCCACGCCCCCGGCCACACGGACGGGAGCATCGGCGTGCACCTGCCGCGGCACGGTGTGCTGTTCACGGGCGACTGCGTGGCGGGCGTCGGCCAGGTGATGCTGGGCGTGTTCAACACCGACCGCGAGCGCGCCCTGGACTCGTTCCGCCGCCTGGCGGCGCTCGCCCCAGCCATCGCCTGCTTCGGTCACGGCGACCCGCTGACCGAGGACACGGCTGCCGTTCTGCGGGCATCAGCCGACCGGGACTCCGGCTTCCAGGTTGAGCACGGCTGACCGCTCGCGGGCCCGCAGCGCCCAGCGCAGCCGCTCGTAGCGCTGGGGCGGCAGCATC
The DNA here is from genome assembly GCF_014650755.1 of Streptomyces chryseus. Classification (GTDB taxonomy): domain Bacteria; phylum Actinomycetota; class Actinomycetes; order Streptomycetales; family Streptomycetaceae; genus Streptomyces; species Streptomyces chryseus. Next base: position 261,437 of record NZ_BMVO01000006.1, read on the forward strand.
CCGGCGGCCTCCTCCTCGGTGACGAAGCGCCAGCCGCGCAGCTCCGAGCCGGGCAGGACCAGCCGGCCCGCCGCCGCGCTGTCGAGCCTGCCACCGTCGAAGATCAGGCGCAGACCGCCGAACGCCGGCGGCCTCGGCGGCTCCCAGTCGACGACCAGCAGCCTCGGCACCTCGGCGAGCTCTATCCCGATCTCCTCCTCGACCTCACGCATCCCGGCGCGCGCGGGCGCCTCCCCCCGTTCCACGACCCCGCCGGGGAACTCCCAGCCGGGCTTGTAGGTGGGGTCGACGAGGAGCACCCTGTCCGCCTTGTCGAAGAGCAGGACACCCGCGGCGACGGTCTCGGCGGTCGGCTCGGGCGTCTGCACGATCGCGCAGCTCCCGGCGGCCCCGGACCGTACCGCCTCGGCGATCCGTACGGCCGTCTCGGCCGGTGTCAGCGCGCTGGTGTCGACGAGGTGGGCGTCGCCGGCCAGCCAGCCGAGCGCGGCGCGGTACGGCTCGATGTGCTCGTACGCCCATTGCCGTACCCGCTCGCTTCCCTCGGGGTCGTCCGGCATCTCCTCACGGGCCGCGATCCGCTCACGAAGGATCGTTTCGTCGGCCGAGAGCAGTACGTGGCACACCGGAATGCGGCGTGCGGCGAACCCGCCGAATATCTCGTCGCGGTACTCCTGGCGCAGGAGCGTCATGGGCACCACCAGCATGCCGCCCACCTCGGCGAGCAGCGCGGCCGCGGTGTCCACGACCAGCCGGCGCCAGATGGGGAGGTCCTGGTAGTCGCTGACCTCCGCCAGCCGCTTCTGCGGCAGTAGATTGCGCAGTCCCCCGCCGATCAGTTCGGGGTCGTAGAAGGTGCTGTTCGGGATCAGATCGATCAGTTCGCGCGCGGCGCTGGTCTTGCCCGCACTGAACGCACCGTTGATCCAGACGATCACGGTTCCCCCTCTTCCGTCGCCCCCTGTGGCCTGCCCGCGACACCGCGCCACGGAAACCCGGGGTCACCGCATGGTGCCCGCGACCGTTTGGGCACACAACCGTGCCGATGCTGTTGCATGCCAGGGGCAACGGTCCGGGGCACCGGCGGCGTCGAACAGGGGGAGAGGCGCCCTGACGGGAGGCGGGACCGTGACGCACGCGCGCGGCAGCTCGTTGGGGCAACTGGAGCAGCAGTTCGGCAGACATGGGAGCGGGGTGCGCAGATGAGTCGCATGGTGTTGGAGCAGTTCCCGGCCGGCGGCCCCAGGGGCAGCTGGCCGGCCGAGGAGTTCGCCCTGGCGCGGCGGGCGGAGGGCTGTCCGGCGGAGGTCGTGATGGACCTGGAGGCCGACGCGTTCCTGGTGGTCGTGGCGCAGCGCGCTACGGAGGCGGGCTCGCAGGGGCGCGGCTAGACGGGGGGCGGGGCGGCGAGGCGGCGGAGGTTGCGGGACTGCGGCGGGGAGGGCCGCGGGCACGGCGGCAGCGCGTGCGGCTCGGACGTCGGCGGGCGCGGCGGGCAGGACAGGAGCCCGCGCGGCTCGGGCGGTTACGGCCCCGGCTGCGGTGTCTCCCTCGGCGGGTGCGTGGCGTCGAGGTCGTCGGCGTACTGCTCGATCGCAAGGCGGTAGGTCCGTACCCGTGGGTCCGCGCTCGTGGCCGCCAGGGCCCTGAGCAGCGTCCGTACGGCTTCGCGGCCTTCGCCGGTGTTGTAAAGGGCCATGGCCAGGAAGGACTCCAGGGCCGGGTCCCCGGGGAACTCCGCCAGGCCGAGGCGCAGGGTGCGCAGGGCCGCCGCGTACCGGCCCAGGACTCGGTAGGTGCTGCCCAGCCCGAGGAAGACGCCGTGGCGGTCCTCGGCGGGCAGGCCCGGGACGCTCAGCGACCGCTCGTAGAAGGGCACCGCCTCGTGCTCCAGGCCGAGCACGTCGTGCGCCCACGCGGTCTGTAGGCGATCCCGGCGTCCTGCGGGTACCGCTCGGCGAGCGCCAGCAGCTGGACCCGGGCCTCCTCGGCCCGGCCGTCCTCACGCAGCCGCACCGCCCGCGACAGAGCCGCGTCCCGCTCCTGATCACCGTTCATGGGCCCACGCTCGCACGGCGGAGGCGTCCCGGGCAAGATCCTGCTTCCCTGCGCCGACGGCTTGCTGACATGCGGTCAGACGACGTACGCCGCCGCCTCGCCCGGCCTGCCGCCGAGCGCGGTGGCGGCCGCGGCGCCCACCAGGCCCGCGTCGGTCCCGGTCAGGGCCGGGGCGACCTGGAGGCGCTGGGCGAACGAGAGCGTGGCGTACTCGCGCAGAGCACGGCGCAAGGGCGTGAAGAGTACGTCGCCCGCGCCCGCCACTCCCCCGCCGACGACCGCGATGTCGATCTCGACGAGCGTCGCGGTGGCGGCGATGCCGGCGGCGAGCGCCTGGGCGGCGCGCCGGAACGACGCCACCGCCACGGGGTCCCCGGCGCGGGCGGCCGCCGCGACGGCGGCGGCGGTGGCGTCGCCGTCGGGCCCCGGCCGCCAGCCCTGTTCGAGCGCCCGGCGGGCGATGTTGGGCCCGCTGGCGATCCGTTCGACGCAGCCGCGCGATCCGCACGGGCACGGGTCACCGTCGAGGTCGACGCTGATGTGGCCGATGTGGCCCGCGTTGCCCGTCGGCCCCGGGTGGAGGCGGCCGTCCAGGACCAGGCCGCCGCCGACGCCGGTGGAGACGACCAGGCACAACGCGTTGTCGTGGCCCCGGGCCGCGCCCTGCCAGTGCTCGGCGGCCGTCATCGCCACCCCGTCGCCGACGAGGGTGACCGGCCGGCCGCCCACGGCCCGGTGCACGCGCTCCACCAGCGGGAAGTCGCGCCAGCCGGGGACGTTGACCGGGCTGACGGTGCCGGCCGAGGCGTCCACGGGGCCCGCGCTGCCGATGCCGACGGCCATGGCGTGCTCCCACAGCGGGGACACGGTCAGCCTGCCCAGCACGTCCTCGACGGTCCGCATCACGCTCTCGCCGTCCTCGTGGGCGGGCGTGGGCCGCTGCGCGCGCAGGAGAATCCGGCCGCCGCCGTCCACCAGCGCGCCGGCGATCTTGGTGCCGCCGATGTCGAGAGCGGCGACGAGGTCGGTGTGCATCGGTGTCGGATCTCCAGGCAGGGCAGGGGTGTGGCAGGTCAGAGCCAGTCTCCATTCAGTTGACAACGTTGTCCAGGCCCTATGCTCGACGGCACACCGTTCACGCACCGACCGCACCCGATTACGAAGAGGACATCAGACTGTGGCCGAGACCGAAAGCCGTCCGGAGCTCCGCTACGGCAACCGGCCCACCATGAAGGACGTCGCCGCCCGCGCCGGTGTCGGTCTCAAGACGGTCTCGCGCGTGGTGAACGGCGAACCGGGTGTCACGCCCGACACCGAACAGCGCGTCCAGGAGGCGATCGAGGCGCTGGGCTTTCGCCGCAACGACAGTGCGCGCGTCCTGCGCAAGGGCCGCACCGCCAGCATCGGCCTGGTCCTCGAAGATCTCGCGGACCCCTTCTACGGGCCGCTGAACCGCGCCGTCGAGGAGGTCGCCCGCGCGCACGGCGCGCTGCTGATCAACGGATCGAGCGCCGAGGACCCCGCGCGCGAGCAGGAGTTGGTGCTCGCGCTCTGCGCGCGGCGCGTCGACGGGCTGATCGTGATCCCCGCCGGGGACGACCACCGCTACCTGGAGCCGGAGATCGCGGCGGGGGTGGCCACCGTCTTCGTGGACCGTCCGGCCGGCCGGATCGACGCGGACGTGGTGCTCTCCGACAGCTTCGGCGGCGCGCGCGAGGGCGTGGCGCATCTGATCGCGCACGGCCATCGCCGTATCGGGTTCATCGGCGACCAGCCGCGCATCCACACCGCAGCGGAGCGCCTGCGCGGCTACTACGCCGCGATGGAGGACGCCGGGCTGGCGGCCGACGACGCGTGGGTGTCGCTCGGCAGCACGGCGCCCGAGCGGGTGCGGGACGCGGTGACCGCGATGCTGGACGGCCCTGAGCCCGTCACCGCCGTCTTCGCCGGCAACAACCGGGTGACGGTGACGGTGGTACGGGTCCTCGCCGGCCGGGAGCGTCCCGTGGCGCTGGTCGGGTTCGACGACATCGAACTCGCCGACCTGCTCCAGCCCGGCCTCACGGTCGTCGCGCAGGACGCGGCCCGGCTGGGCCGCGCCGCGGCGGACCGCCTCTTCCGCCGCCTCGACGGCGCGAACGACGCTCCCGCGCGCACCGAACTGCCGACGCGCCTCATCGCGCGCGGGTCGGGCGAGATACCGCCGTGGACGCCCTGAGGCGGTGCTCCGAAGACCTCAGCCGCGGGGCCGGTGGCGGCCCGGCGGCCTCAGCACACCGGCAGGCCGGGGACGGGCTCGTCGTTGGCGCCGCCCTGGATGTAGACATCGCTGACGAACACCCCCGCGTTGCCCCTGTCGTCGTCGGTCTTGGCCCACCACACGTTCGTCCACTGGCCGTCGGTCTCCCGGCGGCCCAGGTTCTGCTGGCAGTAGAAGTAGTTGGTGCCCGCGTTGAGCACGCCGACTTCGGCCCCGGCCGCCGTGTACGACGTCGCGGACTTCCAGACCGTGCAGTTGTACTTGCCGCCGCCGATGCCGTGGCAGACGGGCTCCGGGTCGGGCTCGCCGGGAGCGCTGCCACCGCCCGTGACCGTCTTGCCGCCGCTGCCCGACGCGCCCGCCGACGAGCCGCCCGCGTCACCGGCCCCGTCCTCGGCATCCTTGCCGCCGGAGGAGCCGGACGTACCGGAAGCGCCGCCGTCGGAGTCCCCGGCGGGGTCCTTGCCGTCCCTGCCGTCGGCCCCCTCGGCGTCCTTGCCGTCGCCGCCCGCCGGGGGCTTCGCGTCCGGCCGGCCGGACGCGTCGGCGCCCCGGCCGGTGGGCTTGGCCGCGGCGGGCTTCCCGGCCGTGGACGGCTCGCCCGCCGCCGGGATGCGGTCGAGGCTCCGGGGCGCCTCGCCCTCCCCCGCCGCCCGTGCCCGGTCGCCGGACGTCTGCTCCGTACCGCCGGTGAGGACGTACGTCACGCCGCCGCCGGCCAGCAGGACCACCGCGACACCGGCCGCCACCAGGGCCGCCCTGCCCCGACCGGAGCCGAGCCGGTGCGGGTCACGCGGGGCGGGCTGAACGGGCTGCGCGTGCGGGACCGGGTGCGGGGCCGGCGTCACGGGGCCGAATCCCTCCGGCCGGTGCGGCAGCACATCGCGCACCGTCTCCTCGCGGGGCGCGCCGCCGCCCAGGACACCGCCCGCCGTGGCCGCCGTTTCCTCACCGGCGGCCACGGCGGCGAGCAGTCGGGCGGCCTGCCGGGCGTCGGGGCGCTGCGCGGGGTCCTTGGCCATCAGCTGCTGGAGTACGGGCCCGAGCGGCCCGGAGCGGCGCGGCTCGGGCAGCGGTTCGGCGACGATCGCGGTGAGCGTCGACCAGGTCGACGTACGGCGGAACGGGGAGCCGCCCTCCACGGCCGCGTACAGGGTCGCGCCGAGGGCCCACACGTCGGACGCGGGGCCCGGCTCGTGCCCCTGGGCGCGCTCGGGCGCCAGGTAGTCCAGGGAGCCGACGAGTTCGCCGCTGCGCGTGAGGTGCGTGGTGGAACCGTCGCCCGGGTCGTCCATGGCGGCGATCCCGAAGTCGGTGAGCACCACCCGCCCGCCGGCGCGCTCGATCAGCACGTTGCCCGGCTTGACGTCGCGGTGCAGCACGCCGGCCTGGTGGGCGGCGCCCAGCGCCTCCAGCACCTTGGCGCCGATGGAGGCGGCTTCGCGCGGGTCCAGGAGCCCCCGCTCGCTGAGTACGTCGTCCAGTGAGGGCCCGTCGACGAGCTCCATCACGATGACGGGCCGGCCGTCGTGCTCGGTGACGTCGTGGACGGCGATGACTCCCGGGTGGCGCACGCGCGCGGCGGCGCGCGCCTCGCGCTGCATCCGGATCCGCAGGTCGGCCAGTTCCGGCGCCGACACGTCGTTGTACGTCCGCAGTTCCTTGACCGCGACTTCGCGTCCGAGCACCTCGTCGACGGCGCGCCAGACGACGCCCATGCCACCGCGTCCGAGCTGCGCGACCACTCTGTAGCGGCCGGCCAACCGCTCGTTCTCCCCCGTGGCCACCGCTGCCCCGTTCCTCTGTTCCGCGTGTTCCGCTGCTCCGACTGAGACCGGGTACAGCGTACGGGGCAGCGGTGGCGGCGCCGGACGCCGTCCGGGGCTGTTACTTGGCGGTTGCCGTGAGGTCTCCCCGGCGCGGCGAGGCGAAGCCGTCGAGGTCCGCGCGGGTGAGGCCGGTGAGCCGGGCGACCTCGGCGGTGTCGAGGGCGCCGCAGTCGATGCCGCGCAGCAGGTAGCCGCTCAGCGCCTTGGCGGTGGCGGGCTCGTCCATCACGTCGCCGCCGGCCTGGTTGACGTAGGCGGCGAGGCGGGCGGCGGCCTGCTCGTACCCCTCGCGGTAGAAGGCGAAGACGGCCGCGTAGCGGGTCGGGATGTGGGCGGGGTGCATGTCCCAGCCCTGGTAATAGGCGCGGGCCAGGGCGCGGCGGGTGAGGCCGTAGTGCAGGCGCCAGGCCTCGTGCACGTGCGCGGTGGTGCCGACCGGCAGGACGTTGGTGGAGCCGTCCGAGACGCGCACGCCGGTGCCGGCGGCGGCGACCTGCATGATCGCCTTGGCGTGGTCGGCGGCCGGGTGGTCGCTGGCCTGGTAGGCGGCGCTGACGCCGAGGCAGGCGCTGTAGTCGAACGTGCCGTAGTGCAGTCCGGTGGCGCGGCCCTCGGCGGCGCCGATCATCCGGGCCACGGCGGCGGTGCCGTCGGCGGCGAGGATGGACTGGCTCGTCTCGATCTGGATCTCGAAGCCGATGCGGCCGGCGTCCAGGCCGCGCGCCTTCTCGAACTCCTCGACCAGGCGCACCATCGCGGTGACCTGCTCGGGGTAGGTGACCTTGGGCAGCGTGAGGACGAGCCCGTCCGGCAGGCCGCCGGACTCCATCAGGCCGGTGAGGAAGATGTCGAGGGTGCGGATGCCCCGGTCGCGTACCGCCGCCTCCATGCACTTCATGCGGATGCCCATGTACGGGGCCGCCGTGCCGTCGGCGTACGCGTCGCTGATCAGGCGGGCGGCGCGGGCGGCGTGCGCGTCCTCGTCGGCGTCGGTGCGGCCGCCGTAGCCGTCCTCGAAGTCGACGCGCAGGTCCTCGATGGGCTCGCGCTCCAGCTTGGCCCGTACGCGGTCGTACACCGGGCCCGCGAGGTCCTCGGAGAGCCCGAGTACGGCGGCGAACGACGCGGCGTCGGGGGCGTGCTCGTCGAGCGCGGCGAGCGCCCGGTCGCCCCAGGAGCGGACGGTGTCGGCGGCGAAGACGTCACCGGGTACGTAGACGGTGTGTACGGGCTGGCGGGTGCCGGGGTCGCCCGGGTAGCGGCGGGACAGCTCCTCGTCGACCGGTACGAGGGAGGCGCTGATGCCCTCGCTTACCGCGCCCGCGAGACTTGTCGCCACCTTCTCCTGCTGACCCATGACCTACCCTCCAGTTTTCCGCTGCACGGAATCAATAATCCGCATGGCGAAGTTAACGCCGGTCGCGACCTGCGTCAATGGTCTGCCGAAAGCAGCCGGGGCCGCGCGGTGAAGATCACCACGCGGCCCCGGGCCGTTACCGCTCAGCACTGCTTCGCAGGTCAGCCCTTGCGGGTCTTGACCTCTTCGGTCAGCTGCGGGACGACCGCGAAGAGGTCGCCGACGACGCCGTAGTCGACGAGGTCGAAGATCGGGGCCTCGGCGTCCTTGTTGATGGCGACGATCGTCTTCGACGTCTGCATGCCGGCCCGGTGCTGGATCGCGCCGGAGATTCCCGAGGCGATGTACAGCTGCGGGGAGACCGACTTGCCGGTCTGGCCGACCTGGTTGGAGTGCGGGTACCAGCCGGCGTCCACGGCGGCGCGCGAGGCGCCGACAGCGGCGCCGAGCGAGTCGGCGAGCTCCTCGATGACGTGGAAGTTCTCGGCGCCGTTGACGCCGCGGCCGCCGGAGACCACGATCGCGGCCTCGGTCAGCTCGGGGCGGCCGGTGGACTCGCGCGGGGTGCGCGCCACGACCTTGGTGCCGGTCGCGTTCTCACCGAAGGAGACGGAGAGCGCCTCGACGGTGCCGGCGGCCGGTGCGGCCTCGACCGGAGCCGAGTTCGGCTTGACGGTGATGACCGGCGTGCCCTTGGAGACACGGGACTTGGTGGTGTACGAGGCGGCGAACACAGCCTGCGTGGCCACCGGGCCCTCGTCGCCGGCTTCGAGGTCGACGGCGTCCGTGATGATGCCGGAACCGATGCGGACCGCGAGGCGGGCCGCGATCTCCTTGGCCTCGGCGGAGGAGGGGACGAGTACGGCGACCGGGGAGACCGCGTCGTACGCGGCCTGGAGCGCGTCCACCTTCGGCACGACGAGGTAGTCGGCGAACTCGGGGGCGTCGGCGGTGAGGACCTTGACGGCGCCGTGCTCGGCGAGCGTGGCGGCGGTGGCCTCGGCGCCCTTGCCGAGCGCGACCGCGACGGGCTCGCCGATGCGGCGGGCGAGGGTCAGCAGCTCAAGGGTGGGCTTGCGGACGGCGCCGTCCACGTGGTCGACGTAGACGAGAACTTCAGCCATGGGACTTCAATCTCCTGCGAGTGCGAAGAATCTGGGGGCGTGTGAGGGGGCCGCGCGGGGCCTAGATGAACTTCTGGCCCGCGAGGAACTCGGCCAGCTGCTTGCCGCCCTCGCCCTCGTCCTTGACGATCGTGCCCGCGGTGCGCGCCGGGCGCTCGGTCGCCGACTCGACCTTGGTCCAGGAGCCCTCGAGGCCGACCTCGTCGGCGTCGATCTCCAGGTCCTCCAGGTCCAGGGACTCCACCGGCTTCTTCTTGGCGGCCATGATGCCCTTGAAGGACGGGTAGCGGGCCTCGCCCGACTGGTCCGTCACGGAGACGACGGCCGGCAGCGAGGCCTCGAGCTGCTCGCTCGCGGCGTCGCCGTCACGGCGGCCCTTCACGGCGCCGTCCTCGACGGAGACCTCGGAGAGCAGCGTGACCTGCGGGACGCCCAGGCGCTCGGCCAGGATCGCCGGGAGGACGCCCATGGTGCCGTCGGTCGACGCCATGCCGCAGATGACCAGGTCGTAACCGGTCTTCTCGATGGCCTTGGCGAGCACCAGCGAGGTGCCCATGACGTCGGTGCCGTGCAGGTCGTCGTCCTCGACGTGGACGGCCTTGTCGGCGCCCATGGACAGCGCCTTGCGCAGGGCGTCCTTGGCGTCCTCGGGGCCGACGGTCAGCACGGTGATCTCCGCGTCGTCGGCCTCGTCGGCGATCTGCAGCGCCTGCTCGACGGCGTACTCGTCGAGCTCCGACAGCAGGCCGTCGACGTCGTCGCGGTCGACGGTCAGGTCATCGGCGAAGTGCCGGTCGCCGGTGGCGTCGGGCACGTACTTCACACAGACAACGATCCTCAAGCTCACGCCGGCTCTCCTACTGCATCGTCTATTTCTTGACTGCCTCGTTGCAGGCAGCATAGGCGCCTGAAGGGGCGGTTCCCGGTCGGGGCCAACCCCGCTCCGACTGGAATATTACTCGTCAGTACATCCAGAGCGTTCCCCGTAAGCAAGCGCTTTGAACTGTGACCTTGCCAACGCTGAGTAATCGGCGGACAGGGGGACCTCTCAGTCCCTCAGCGCGTTGAAGCGTCCCTGGTGGTACAGCAACGGCCGGCCGGCTCCCGAGGGGTCTCCGGCGACGACCTGACCGAGCACGATCCGATGATCCCCCGCCGGAACGCGCGCCACCACACGGCACACCAGCCACGCCAGCACTCCGTCCAGGAGAGGCACTCCCTCGGGCCCGGTACGCCACCGGGTGGGCGGTGCGAAACGGTCGGCGCCGCTGCGGGCGAACGTGGCCGCCAGGTCGCGCTGGTCCTCGGCGAGGACGTGGACGCCGACGTGGCCGGCCTCGGCCAGCACCGGCCAGCTCGACGAGCCGGTGCCGACGCCGAAGGAGATCATCGGCGGGTCGGCGGCGACGGAGTTGAGCGAGGTGGCGGTGAACCCGACGGGCCGCGCCCCCCGTGCGGTGATCACGGCGACGCCTGCGGCGTGCTGCCGGAAGACCGCCCGCAGCAGCTCGGGAGAGCCTTCGAGGGGCTGCGGCGGCGCCTGGTGCGGGCCCGGGGCGGCGGGCCGGGTGCGGCGCGGTACGGCGAGGTCGGTCGAGGCCGTCATGGAGGTTTCCTTGCTGTCCTTCTGCGGCGGATGCGTGCGGGCCCGTGCGTGCTCAGACACCGGGACAGCGCGCGCTCGCGTCGCGGGCCAGGTCCACGTGGACCCGCTTGTGAAGGAGGATTTCTGACGGCACGCGGTCAGACTGACGACCCGTGACCTGCGCGGTCAAGCCTGGACCGCGGGATGGGACGCGCGTCACGGCGTTCATACGGCTTCTCCGAGCGCGGCGATGACATCGGCACGGCGCGGCTGCCCCGAGGCCCGGCGCACGATCCGCCCGCTGCCGTCGAGCACGAGCACGGTGGGTGTGGCGAGGATGCCCAGTGCGCGTACGAGGTCGAGCCGCGCCTCCGCGTCGATCTCCACATGGGCGACGCCCTCGACCATGTCCGCCACCTCGGCCAGCGTCCTGCGGGTCGCGCGGCAGGGCTGGCAGAACGCGCTGGAGAACTGCACGAGGGTCGCCCGCTCCCCCGTCGGTGCGCCGAGTTCGGCCGCGCCCAGCCGCGTACCGCCGTCGTGCCCTGGCACGTCGCGCCTCCTGTGTGTCCGCCGGTCGTTCCCGTCCTTTTTCCCACGCCTTGGCTCCAGCGCTCACCACGGAGAGACGATTCCTGCCGTTTCCGTACGTGACGAGAATCTCGCGCGTGAAAGCCATCAGGACTGGCTACTCGGCCGCTCATGGGGCACGATCTGCCCATTGCGGCTAAACCTACGGCCGCGTAACCTCGCCGGGAGAGCCCTCCCCGGGCACAGAAGGGTCCCCTCTGACATGGCAGAACTCGTCTATCGACCGGTCATCGGTGCCGCCCTCACCCTGTTCAAGGCGCTGGACCTGAAGATCGACACGCAGGGTTCTGAGAACATCCCCCGCACCGGTGGCGCCGTGCTGGTGAGCAACCACATCAGCTACCTGGACTTCATCTTCTCGGGACTCGGCGCGCTGCCGCAGAAGCGCCTCGTGCGTTTCATGGCGAAGGACTCCGTCTTCCGCCACAAGATCTCCGGGCCGCTGATGCGCGGGATGAAGCACATCCCCGTGGACCGCAAGCGCGGTGAGGCGGCGTACGCGCACGCCCTCGACTCGCTGCGCTCCGGCGAGATCATCGGCGTCTTCCCGGAGGCGACGATCTCCGAGTCGTTCACGCTCAAGAGCTTCAAGTCGGGTGCGGCCCGCATGGCCCAGGAGGCCGGCGTCCCGCTGATCCCGATGGCGCTGTGGGGCACCCAGCGGATCTGGACCAAGGGCCGGCCGCGCAACTTCGGCCGCAACCACATCCCCGTGACGATACGGGTCGGCGAGCCGATGGAAGCGCCCACGGACGAGTTCGCGGGCGCCATCACGCGCCGGCTGCGCGGCCGGGTGCAGGAGCTGCTCGAAGCCGCCCAGCGCGCGTACCCCGTACGCCCGAAGAACGCCGACGACACGTGGTGGATCCCGGCGCACCTCGGCGGTTCGGCGCCCACGCCCGCGCAGGTGCGCGAGGCCGGCTGACCGGCGGCGCAGGGGGCCGCGAGGTCCCCGGCCGGGCGGATCAGAGCGCGGCGGGGAGCGTTCGCCAGAGGGACGAGCGGTCCGGGGCGGCCCGCAGGGCGCCCAGGACCGCCGGGTGGGGTGCGGCGTACAGCTGCGGGTAGTCCACTTCGCCGTACTCCGTGCGGACGGTGAACGCCAGCCGTTCGCCGTCCACGGAGAACCGCGCGTCCACGCCTGGCCTGTTGCCCCGCGGGTCCTGGCGCAGCCAGTCGCCGTGCCCGGGAAGTCTGACCGCGACGAGGCCGTGGAGGACGGGGTTCGACCCGTCGTCGTCCGCGAGCCGCTGGTAGCACAGGGCGGTCGGAATGCCCTCGGCCCGCAGCAGCGCGGCGAGGGCGTGGGCCTTGGCGTGACAGATGCCCGTACGCCGCCCGATCACGTCCGAGGCGCGCCAGGGGACGCGTTCGTCGCCCGCGTCGTGGGAGTGCGGGATGGTGTCGCGGACGAAGGTGTACGCCGCTTCGGCGTATGCGTATGCACTGGGCGTCGTGGGGCGCAGGAGCGCCGCCGTCTTGCGCACCAGCGGGTGTTCGTGATCGATGACGTCGTCGGCGGCCAAGTATGCCGAAAGCTCCGGGTGTTGCTGGATCAGCTCCATGGCGCCAGAGCGTAGGGAAGCGGCCGACTGGAAGTCAATCACTTTCCAGTCGGCCGCATACCTATACGGCTTCGCTACCGGGCCATCTCTTCCTTGAGCGCCTGGACGAAGCCGTCGACGTCGTCCTCGGTGGTGTCGTAGGAACACATCCAGCGGACATCCCCGGCGGCCTCGTTCCAGAAGTAGAAGCGGTAGTGCTTCTGGAGCCGCTCGCTGACGTCGTTGGGCAGGCGCGCGAACACGGCGTTGGCCTGCACCGGGTAGAGGATCTCCACGCCGTCCACCTGGCGGACGCCGTCGGCGAGCCGCTGGGCCATGGCGTTGGCGTGGCGCGCGTTGCGCAGCCACAGGTCCCGCGCGAGCATCGCTTCCAGCTGGACCGACACGAAGCGCATCTTGGACGCGAGCTGCATCGACAGCTTGCGCAAGTGCTTCATGGCACGCACCGCGTCCGGGTTGAGGACGACGATCGCCTCGCCGAACATCATGCCGTTCTTCGTCCCGCCGAAGGACATGATGTCCACCCCGACGGCGTTGGTGAAGGTCCGCATCGGTACGTCGAGCGAGGCCGCCGCGTTGGATATCCGGGCTCCGTCGAGGTGCACCTTCATGCCGTGCGCGTGCGCGTGCTCGCAGATGGCGCGGATCTCACTGGGCGTGTAGACCGTGCCGAGTTCGGTGTTCTGCGTGATCGACACGACCTGCGGCATGGCGCGGTGCTCGTCCTCCCAGCCGTACGCCTGCCGGTCGATGAGCTCGGGCGTGAGCTTGCCGTCCGGCGTCGGCACGGTCAGCAGCTTGAGTCCGCCCATCCGCTCGGGGGCGCCGCCCTCGTCGACGTTGATGTGCGCGGTCTCGGCGGCGATGACCGCCCCCCAGCGGTCGGTGACCGCCTGGAGGGCGACCACGTTGGCGCCGGTGCCGTTGAAGACGGGGAACGCCTCGGCGAGTCCGCCGAAGTGGCTGCGGATGATCCGCTGGAGGTTCTCGGTGTAGTCGTCCTCGCCGTACGCGACCTGGTGGCCGCCGTTGGCGAGGGCGACGGCGGCGAGCACCTCGGGGTGCACGCCCGCGTAGTTGTCGCTCGCGAAGCCGCGCACCCGCGGGTCGTGGTGCCGGCGCGCGTCGGTCTTCGCCGCGTGCGTCGGATCGGGATTCACGGCTTGGGAGTCAGCCACAGACGCTGTCCATTCACTTCACTGGCGGGCTGGTCCCAGACCCCGGCAATGGCCTCGGCCAGTTCCTTGACGTCCGTGAAGCCCGCGAACTTCGCGGTCGGGCGCTCGGCGCGCATCGCGTCGTGCACCAGTGCCTTGACGACCAGGATCGCAGCCGCCGTACGGGGACCCTCTTCGCCCCCCGCCTTGCGGAACGCGTCGGCGAGCGCCAGGGTCCACGCCTCGGCGGCGGCCTTGGAGGCGGAGTACGCGGCGTTGCCGGCGGTGGGCTTGGAGGCGCCCGCCGCGCTGATCAGCAGGTAACGGCCCCGGTCGCTGCGCTGGAGCGGCGCCTGGAACGCGAGGGAGGTGTGCTGCACCGTGCGGATCAGCAGCTTCTCCAGCAGGTCCCAGTCCGCGAGGTCGGTCTCGGCGAAGGACGCGCTGCCGCGCCAGCCGCCGACGAGGTGGACCATGCCGTCGATGCGGCCGAATTCCTTCTCGGTCTTGTCGGCCCACTCACGGGTGGCGTCGAGATCGAGAAGGTCCACGGTGTCACCGGTGACGGTGGCGCCCCCGTGGGCGTACCGGGCGGCGTCGACCGCCTCGGCGAGGCGCGCCGGGTTCGCGTCGGAACCGACCACGATCGCGCCCGCCTCGGCCAGCCTGAGCAGCGTGGCCCGGCCGGCCGGGCCGCCGGCCCCGGCGACCGCGACCACAGCGCCTTCCAGCGATCCCCCGTTGCTGTTGCCGATGCTGCTGGTCATGGTCGTCGCCTCCTGGTCGCGAGGGCTCACGCGGCCACCCGCTCGGCACTCGTCGCGGTGATCCCCTTGGTGGCGGCGATCACGTTCTTGAGCTTCTTGGAAAGGGCCTCATAGAACATGCTCAGCGGAAACTCGTCCGGAAGCACATCGTCCACGAGCTTGCGCGGGGGCAGCGACAGGTCCAGCGCGTCGGGGCCCTTGGCCCAGCGGGATCCGGGGTGCGGAGCGAGGTACGTCGACACCAGGTCGTACGCGGCGAACCAGTGGACCAGCTTCGGGCGGTCGATGCCGGCCCGGTAGAGGTCCTCGATCTCGCCGCAGAGCTGGTTGGTGACCTGCGGGGCCCGCTCCCAGTCGATCTTCAGCGTGTTGTCGGTCCAGCGCACCACGTCGTGCTTGTGCAGGTACGCGAAGAGCAGCTGGCCGCCGAGACCGTCGTAGTTGCGGTTGCGGTCGCCGCTGACCGGGAAGCGGAACATCCGGTCGAACAGCACGGCGTACTGGACGTCACGGCCGTGCGCGTTGCCCTCGGCCTCCAGCTTCACGGCCTCCTTGAAGGCGGTGAGGTCGCAGCGCAGCTCCTCCAGGCCGTACATCCAGAACGGCTGGCGCTGCTTGATCATGAACGGGTCGAACGGCAGGTCGCCGTGGCTGTGGGTGCGGTCGTGGACCATGTCCCACAGTACGAACGCGTCCTGGCAGCGCTGCTGGTCGGAGACCATCGCGCGGATGTCGTCCGGCAGTTCCAGGCCCAGGATGTCGACGGAGGCCTCGGTGACGCGGCGGAAGCGGGCCGCCTCTCGGTCACAGAAGATGCCGCCCCAGGTGAAGCGCTCGGGGGCCTCGCGCACCGCGATCGTCTCGGGGAAGAGCACGGCGGAGTGGGTGTCGTACCCGGGCGTGAAGTCCTCGAAGGTGATGCCGAGGAACAGCGGGTTGTCGTAGCGCGTGCGCTCCAGCTCCGACAGCCACTCGGGCCACACCATGCGCAGCACGACCGCTTCGAAGTTGCGGTCCGGGTTGCCGTTCTGCGTGTACATGGGGAAGACGACCAGGTGCTGGAGGCCGTCCGCGCGCTGCTGGGCGGGCTGGAAGGCGAGCAGCGAGTCCAGGAAGTCCGGCACGGCGAAGCCGTCGGCGGCCCACTTGCGCAGGTCGGCGACGAGAGCGCGGTGGTACGCCGCGTTGTGCGGCAGCAGCGGCGCGAGCTCCTCGACGGCGTTGATCACGCGGTCGACGGTCGCCTCCGCCATGGCGCGCGTCGGGGCGCCCTCGGCGTCGAAGTCGATGGAGCCGTCCGCCGACTGCCAGGGCCGGATCGCCTCCACGGCATTCTTGAGCTCGAGCCAGGCAGCGTGCTCGACCACGCGCCGGGCATCGGATATGCCGTCGGCGACTGTGTCCTGCACAAGAATTTCCGTCATGTCACTTCCTCCACGGGAGAACCTCGCGTCAAGGCACCGTATAGGTCTTCTGGTCTCCCATTCAAGCCCACCCTCAGTAAATTATCCTGCCGAGCCCCCTTGATCGCCGCGATTCTTCCTGTCTCGCGCTGTGCGGGCGATTGCTTCTGCCACACCGTCCAGCGCGTCCCGGGCGTCGTCGAGCACGGCCGGGAAGGCGAGGAAGCCGTGGAACATGCCGGGCCGGTGGTCCTCGGTGACCGCCACCCCGGCGGCCCGCAGCCGCCCCGCGTACGCGCGGCCCTCGTCGCACAGCGGATCGCAGCCCGCCGTGACGAGGTGCGACGCGGGCGGCAGCCCGGACAGGTCGGCGGCCCGCAGTGGGGAGGCGTGGGGGTGGGCTCCGTCACCGTCCGGTCCCAGGTACTGCTCCCAGAACCAGCGCAGCGCGGCGGCCTCCGTGAAGTACCCGGTGGCGTTCGCGCGGTAGGAGGCGGTGTCCTGGCGCGCGTCGGTCGCCGGGTAGACGAGCACCTGGAGGGCGAGGGACGGGCCCCCCGCGCTCCTTCGCCACGAGCGCCGCGACAGCCGCGAGGGTGCCGCCCGCGCTGTCGCCCGCCACGACCAGGGCCCCGGGATCGCCGCCCAGCTCCCCCACGTGCTCCGCGGCTCACAGCAGGGCGGCGTACGCGTCGTCGACGGCGGCGGGGAAGCGGGCCTCGGGTGCGAGCCGGTAGCCGACGGAGACCAGCACGGCCCCCGAGGCGCGGCACAGCGCGCGTACCGAGGTGTCGTGGCCGTCCAGGCCGCCGAGGACCCAGCCGCCCCCGTGGAAGTGGACGACGGTCGGGCGCGGGCCGCTCCCGGCGGCCGGACCGGGCCGGTAGATCCGCACCGGCGTGCCGTCGGCGCCCCGCGCGCCGGGAACGGTGGTGTCCGTCACCTCGCCCACCGCCGGCGGCTCCACCGGCGGCCTCGGCAGCGCGTCGACGAGGCGCCGGCCCTCGACGGCGTCGGTCACCGCCCCGCCGAGGTCCGGGAAGGCGGCGGCCAGGAGATCGGCCAGAGCCCTGGCCTCGGGCGTGAGCCGGTCGGGCCCCACGGTCATCGCGCGCTCTCCTCGCACGCCCTGAAGTGCGGGATGACCTTCTCGCCCCACTGCCGGAGCGTCTCCAGGCACGCCTCCTGCGGGACGGTGCCCATCTGGATCAGGCACATGATCTCGTCGGGCCCGGCGTCGCGGAGGCGTTCGACATAGGCGATGGCGTCGTCGGCCGTGCCGTAGGCGTGGTCGGCGTTGAACGTGGCCGTGGCGGAGGGGCGTACCGGGATGTGCTGCTCGTGCAGCCGCGCGACGACCTGTTCCGCGGCCCGGCGCATCTCGGCCGCCTCGTCGGCGCCGGCGACGACCGCCTCGTCGGGGATGCCTGCGCCGCCGTACCAGTGCCCGATGGACTGGGCGAAGAAGCGCTGCCCACGGGTCCCGACGCGCCGGGCCTCCTCGCGGTCGTCGAGCACGATCGTCGGGCAGAGCACGGAGAAGTGGTCGTTCACGGCGGTCGAGACGAAGGAGTCCGGCGTACGGGCGGCCCTCGCGGCGTCGTACGCCGCGCGCATCAGCGCGATCGACTCGGGCCCGGCGAAGCCCATCACCAGTGCCCCCACGCCCAGTTCGGCCGCCCGCACGAGGGTCTCGGCGCGGCTGCACGCGAGGAAGAGCGGAGGGTGCGGGGTCTGGCGGGGGCGCGGCAGGATGGGGTGCGGGGGGATGTCGATCAGTTCACCGTGGTACTCCAGTTCGTCCTCCTGCCAGGCCCCGCCGATGATCCGCAGCGCCTCCTCCACCTCCCGCGTCGTACGGTCCCGGTCGACCCCGCACAGGGAGGTCTCCTGCTCGGTGCCGCCGCGCCCGGCTCCCAGGTCGAGCCGCCCGCCGGAGAGCAGGTCGAGCATCGCGGCGCGCTCCGCGACGCGCGCGGGGTGGTTGAAGTTGAACGGCATGCAGACGACGCCGTGACCGACGCGGATGGTCGTGGTCCTGGCCGCCACCCAGGTCAGGAAGACTTCCGGGGCGGACATGTGCGCGTACCACTTCAGGGAGTGGTGCTCGACGGCCCAGACGCGGTCGAAGCCCATCCGCTCGGCTAGCACGGCCTGTTCGACGCTGTCGCGGATGACCTGGTGCTCACGTTCGACGGTCGGGTCGGCGAGTTGGGCCTCGAAGACGACGGAGAACTGCACGGTGCCTCCAGGGGGTGCGTCCGGGTGGTGCGTCCATGGGGCTGTGCTATTTCTATGAGACATATGACTAGTCGTCATATGCTCTGGACGCAGGGCCGGCGTCGGGCGTCAACGCCCGCCCGGAGCGCCCACGCGCGAGTGACGAGGTTCGCCGATCACCGCCCCGCGACGGTAGGACGGAGCTGTGAGCACCCGCGCAGTCCTCGTCGCCGCCCTGATCACCGGTCTGATCCTCGGGATCGCGGGCACCCGAGCGGAGCACTCCGCTTCTCCGCGCGAGACGGGTTCACTCCAGGAAGAGGGCCGTTAGGCTGCCGGGGAGCCGCTGTCGACGGAAGCGAGACTGCCTTGAGTTTCCTCACCATTGGTCACCGCGGGGTCATGGGTGTCGAGCCCGAGAACACCCTCCGCTCCTTCGTCCGTGCCGAGCAGGCCGGTATGGACGCCATCGAGCTGGACCTGCACCTGAGCAAGGACGGCGCCCTCGTGGTGATGCACGACGCCGAGGTGGACCGTACGACCGACGGCCGGGGCGCGATCGCCGACCTGACCCTCGCGGAACTGCGCGGACTCGACGCCGGGCAGGGCGAGCGGGTCCCGCTCTTCGAAGAGGTCCTGGACGCGGTGCGGTCCCCGCTCCAGGCGGAGATCAAGGACGTCGCGGCGGCGCGCTCGCTCGCCGAGGTGATGCACCGGCGGGACCTGGCGGGCCGGGTGGAGGTGTCGTCGTTCCACGACGAGGCGGTCGCCGAGATCGCTTCGCTCGTACCCGGCGTACGGACGGTCCTCATCGCCAGTCGTTACGGCACCGACGTCGTGGACCGCGCCGAGGCGGTGGGCGCCGCGACGCTGGCCCTGAACATCCGCAGGCTGACCCTGGAGACGGTGGAGCGCGCGCACGCCCGCGGGCTGCGGGTCATCGGCTGGGTGGTGAACACGCAGGACCACCTGCGGCTGGTGCGGGCGCTGGAGCTGGACGGGGCGACGACGGACTACCCGGAGATCCGCCGCACGGGCCGCTTCACGGCGTAACCGCGCGGCCCTGCCCGGCCGGCGGCCCGGGGGCCTGCCCGCCACGGCGCCCGCCCCCGCGCCGCCTCACCCCAGCGTCTTCACCAGCAGTTCGAACCGGAGGTCGTCGCGCTGCGGCACGCCGAAGCGCTCGTCGCCGTACGGGAAGGGCGTCATCCGGCCCGTGCGGCGGTATCCGCGCCGCTCGTACCAGGCGATCAGGTCGTCCCGCACCGAGATCACCGTCATGTGCATCTCGCGCGCGCCCCAGACCTCGCGCACCGTCCGCTCCGCCTCCGCGATGATCACCTTTCCGAGGCCCCCGCCCTGCAGGGCGGGGCGGACGGCGAACATCCCGAAGTACGCGGCCGCGCCCCGGTGTTCCAGCTGGCAGCAGGCGACCAGTACGCCATCCCGCTCGACCGTGAGCAGCCGGCTGTCCGGCGACTTGATCACGTCGAGGACGCCCTCGGGATCGGTCCGCTGCCCCTCCAGGATGTCGGCCTCCGTGGTCCAGCCCGCACGGCTCGCGTCCCCCCGGTACGCCGACTCGATGAGCGCGACGAGCGCGTCCGCGTCCGCCTCCGTCGCGTCGCGGAAGGTGAGCTCCGAGGGGGCCGGGCGCGGGGTGGTCTCCATGAGGGGCGCTCTCCAGATCTGTACGTCGGGTCGGGCGCCCCGAGCCTAACCCGCGCTAGGGTCCGGATGCATGGTGCATGTACTGAGCAGCAGGACGCTTCTGCGGCCCACGGATCCCGAGCGTTCCCGCGCGTTCTACGGCGAGGCCCTGGGCCTGGCCGTGTACCGCGAGTTCGGCACGGGCCCCGAGCGCGGAACGGTGTACTTCCTCGGCGGCGGCTTCCTGGAGGTCTCCGGCCGCTCCGAGACCCCTCCCTCCCCCGGCCTCCAGCTGTGGCTCCAGGTCGCGGACGCGGCGGCGGCGTACGAGGAGCTGTCGGCGCGCGGTGTGCGGGTGCTGCGCCCGCCGGTGAAGGAGCCCTGGGGGCTGATCGAGATGTGGATCGCCGACCCCGACGGGGTGCGCGTCGCCGTCGTCGAGGTACCGGCGGACCACCCCCTGCGCTACCGCCCCTGACCCCGGCGCGCTCCCGTGCACCCCCGTGCGCTCGCGTAGGGGCACGCGCGCATGGGCATCGACGGGACGGACACCGTCGATCGGGAGGTACGCCGTGCACGGACAGACGCTGTCCGGCTGGCTGCTCGTGGCCCTGTGCGCCGCGACCGGCGCGTACTGCCTGCCGCGCCTGCGCGGCGGCAGGTGGGAGCACCGTGAAGAGGCGGCCGGTGAGGCGCTGATGGCGTTCGGGATGGCGGCGATGGCGGTGCCGGCCGCCGTGCTCGCGCCGCCGGCATGGGGATGGGTGCTGTACGCCGCCGTGTTCGGCGGGGCCGCGCTGCGGGGGCTGTGGCAGGCACGGGCGGGCGCCGTCCACGCGCATCACGTGGTGGGGTCGCTGGCCATGGTCTACATGGCCCTGGCGATGCTGCCCGGCGGCGGGGCCTCCGGGCACTCGGGGCACACGGCCGGGTACGCGGCCGGCGGTGTGCCGCTGCTGACCGGTGCGCTGCTGCTGTACTACGCCGCGTACGTCCTGCGCTCGGGGGTGCGGCTGATGCCCGTCACTGCCGGGCCGGCGGGAACCGGTGCGGCGGCAAAAACCAGCGGGGCGGCGCGAACCTGCGGGGCGGCAGACCGGGGCGCGCGGCCGGAGCTGGTGCCGGCCTGCCGGGTGGCCATGGGCCTGGGCATGATCGCGATGCTGCTCACGCTCTGAGCGGCCACGCGGCGAAACCGTGTCCTGCGTCACTTGAACGCCGAGACCATACCCGGGAGTAGGGCCGCGCTCATAGGCTGGCGCGCATGACGGTCTCCTTCGCACTGCTGCTGCTCGGTGTCGTCGCCGCCGTCGCGGCCCCGCGGCTGATGTCGCGCGCCGACTGGCGGGAGCGGGAGCCCGTGGTGGCCCTGTGGGTGTGGCACTGCGTCGTGGCCGCCGTGCTGCTGTGCTTCGGCCTGTCGATGACGTTCAGCGCGGCCGCCGCGTGGAAGGCGGTACGGGGCCAGATCTTCGCACCGGCCCCGCACGGCGTGGTGGAGGCGTACGCCCTCGCCGCGTACGGGCCCTGGTCCGCGGTCATCGCGGTGCTGCTGGCGTGCGGCGGGGCGTGGACGGCGGCGATGCTGACCCGGGAGATCCGCGATGCGCGCAGGCGGCGCGGGCAGCGACGCGCGGACCTGCTGGTGCGGGCGCCGCTGCTGCCCGGCGAGGAGCCCGGCGGCGACCGGCTCGTCGTACTGGAGGGTGAACGCCTGGACGCGTGGTGGCTCCCCGGCGCCACGCCCCGACTGGTCGTCACCACGGCCGCGTTGCGGCGCCTGAAGGGCCACCAGCTCGACGCCGTGCTGGCCCACGAACAGGGTCACGTGAGGGCCAGGCACGACTGGCTGCTGCACTGCGCGTCCGCTCTGGCGGTCGGCTTTCCGCAGGTTCCGGTGTTCGCGGCGTTCCGCGACGAGATGCACCGGCTGGTGGAGCTGGCCGCCGACGACGTGGCGTCCCGGCGCTTCGGCCGGCTGACGATCGCCCTGGCCCTGGTCGAACTCAACGAGGACCGAGGGGTGTTCGGCCCGTGTCCGACCCCGCACGCCGAGCTGCCGCAGCGCGTCGACCGGCTGCTCGCGGCGGCGCCCCGGCTCACCGCGGGCCGCCGGCTGCGGCTGACGGCCGCCGCCTCGCTCGTGCCCGTCGTACCGCTGCTGGTGGCGTTCGGGCCGGGGCTCAGCGCGCTGGGTTAGCCGCACGACGGAGGAGGGGGGTTGGCCCCCGGCGTCGGCGGTGGGCGAGGATCTTTCCATGCGCTCCTCCCCGTACGCCCCGCCGTCCCGCCCCGCCCGTCCCGCGTTCACACGCGCGGCACTCGTCCTCACCGGTCTGTGCGTCGCCCTGCTGCTGCTCGTCGTCACCGAGTGGCGTCCGCTCGTCTCGTTCGACCGCACGGTCGGGGACGCGCTGCACGACTCGGCCGTCGGGCACCCCGCCGTCACGCGGACCAACCGGATCCTGTCGGACTGGGTGTGGGACCCGTGGACCATGCGTGCGCTGGTGGCCGTCGTCTGTGTGTGGCTGATCCGGCGCGGGGAGCGGCTGCTGGCGCTGTGGATCGCCGTCACCAGTGCGGTCGGCGCGCTCGTACAGCAAAGCCTCAAGGCGGCGGTCGGCCGCGAGCGGCCGGTGTGGCCGGACCCGGTCGACTCGGCCCACTTCTCGGCATGGCCGTCCGGCCACGCGATGACCGCGATGGTCACCTGCGGACTGCTCGTGTGGGTGCTGGGGCTGCTCGGCACGGCCCCCCGGCTGCGGATCGCCGTGCTGGTCGTGGGGACGGTGTCCTGGATCGGCGTCGGCCTCACCCGAGTCTATCTGGGCGTGCACTGGGTGTCGGACGTGCTGGGCGGCTGGCTGCTGGGAGCGGCCGTCGTGGCGCTCTCGACGGTGGCGTACGGTCGTTGGACCGCTTCCCGGGAAGGATCGTCCGCATGACCGTCAAGGGCGCGCTCTTCGACTTCTCCGGCACGCTGCTCAGGATCGAACCGACCGAGATGTGGCTGCGCGCGGTCCTCGACGCGCGGGGCGTGTCCGTTCCGCCGGACGACTTCGCGCGGTACGCCGCACGGCTGGAGGAGGCCGGGGCACTGCCCGGCGGCGCCCCTCCGCGGCGCGTTCCGCCGCGTCTGGCCGAGCTGTGGGCGACGCGCGACGTGAGCGCCGAGCGCCATCGCGCGGCGTACACGGGCCTCGCCCGCCAGGTCGCCCTGCCCGACGACGGGTTGTACGACGCCCTGTACGAGCGCCACATGACGCCGGCGGCCTGGCGCCCGTATCCGGACGCCGCCGAGGTGCTCGGGGAACTGCGGCGGCGGGGCGTCGCCGTCGCCGTCGTCAGCAACATCGGCTGGGACCTGCGGCCGGTCTTCCGGGCGCACGGCCTCGACCGGTGGGTGGACGCGTACGTGCTGTCGTACGAGCACGGCATCCAGAAGCCGGACCCGAGGCTGTTCGCTCTGGCCTGCGAGGCGATCGGTCACGACCCGTGCGACGTCCTGATGGTCGGCGACAGCCGGCCCGCCGACGGCGGCGCGGCGGAACTGGGGTGCGCCGTGCACTTCGTGGACCACCTGCCGGCCGACGAGCGGCCCGCGGGGCTCCGCCCGGTGCTGCGGCTCTTGGGCTGAGGCGCGCGGCAGACGCAGGGCATGGCTGGCCGTCTGTATCCGGCGGTCCCCCGCGCCGCCGGATACAGACGGCCAGCCCACGACGGACCCGTGAAGCGCCTGTCGTGGGACCACTGAGTATATTGGCTCCGGGCCAGTCAACGCAGGAGTTACAGGATGTCCCCGCGCAGCGCATCGGTCAATGAAGAATTGCGTCGCCGTTCCCGGGAACGGCTGTTGCAGGCGACCGTGGAGCTCGTCGGGGAGCGCGGATACGAGGCGACGACGCTCGGCGACATCGCGGACCGGGCCGGCTCGGCGCGCGGACTGATCTCGTACTACTTCCCGGGCAAGAGGCAGTTGCTCCAGTCGGCCGTTCACCGTCTGATGAACCGCACGCTGGAAGCGGCCCTGGCGCGCGAGCCGCGCACCGAGGACGGCCGGGAACCGCTGGCTCGCGCGATCGACGCCGTACTCGGCCTCGCGTGCGACCACCCGGTGCTCATGCGCACCCACATGGCGGGCATCCTGCAGGCCGAGGGCTTCGTACGGTGTCCCGAACAGCAGCGGCTCGCGGAACTGCTGCGAGGCGCCGTGGCCCGCTACGGATCGCCGGACGTGGACGCCGACTATCCGCTGCTGCGCGCCCTGCTGATGGGCGCGGTGTTCGCCCTCCTGCTGCCGGGAGCGCCGATGCCGCTCGCCAGCCTGCGCGCCGAACTGTTCCAGCGGTACGGGCTGGACTGGGAGCTCGGCGTGCCGCCGGGCGGAGAACCGCCCGGCGGCACCCGTACACGCATCGTGGGTCAGCGGCGGTAGTCGGGCTGCGTCTGCACGTTGAGCTCGTGCAGCCGGACCTTCTTGGCGCCGTCGGTGCGCTTGTCGTTGAGCTTCAGTACGTCGAAGCCCTTGGCCATGTCGTTCGAGTAGATGTAGCCGTTGTAGTAGTACGCCGACCAGGAGCCGGCGGTGACCGCGGAGGTGTCGCTGACGGGGCCGCGCTCGAAGAACGCGATCTCCTCGGGCTTGGCCGAGTCGGTGAAGTCCCAGACCGAGACTCCACCCTGGTACCAGGCCTGGACCATGATGTCCTTGCCCTTGACCGGGATCAGCGAGCCGTTGTGGGCGACGCAGTTCTCGGTGGGGGCCTGGTGGCGGTCGATCTTGAAGTAGCTCCTGAAAACCAGCTTGCGCTTGTCTCCCTTGCCGGTGATGTCGTAGATGCCGTCGGCGCCGCGCGTGGGGCCGGTGGCCTCGTTGCAGGTGGCGCCGACGCCGCCGCCGAGCTCGTCGGTGAAGACGACCTTGTCGGCCTTCTGGTTGAAGGTCGCCGAGTGCCAGAACGCGAAGTTGACGTTGTCCTGGACGCGGTCGATGACCCGCGGCTTCTCCGGGTCCTCGATGTCGAAGATGATGCCGTCACCCATGCAGGCGCCGGCGGCCAGGTCCTTCGAGGGCAGCACGGTGATGTCGTGGCAGCCGGTGGTCTTGGAGACGCCCGGGTTGGTGGGCGCGCCCGGGTTGCCGCCGTCCGGGAAGAGCACCGGGAAGTCGACGATCGCGGAGTTCTCCGGGGCGCGGCGCGGCACCTTGATGACGGAGATGCCGTCGTGCGGAGGCTTGCAGTCCGGGAACGTGTCGCTCGGCGAGTACGAGGAGACGTACACGTAGATGTCGCGGCGCTCGGGCACCAGGGTGTGCGTGTGCGAGCCGCAGGCGGTCTCGACGGCGGCGACGTACTGCGGGTTGCTCTTGTCGCTGATGTCGAAGATCTTCATGCCCTCCCAGGAGGACTTCTCCGTCGCGGGCTGCGACGTGCTCGCGCACGAGTTGTCGTTGCGCGAGGAGTCCGTGGAGAGGAAGAGCAGGTCGCCGGAGACGGAGATGTCGTTCTGCGCACCGGGACACAGCACCTGGGAGACCGTCTTCGGAGCCTTCGGGTTGCTGATGTCGAAGATCCGGAAGCCGTCGTAGTTGCCGGCGAAGGCGTACTTGCCCTGGAACGCCAGGTCCGAGTTGGTTCCCTTGATGGCGTCCTTGGGCACGTTCGCCACATGCTCGATGTTCTTGCTGTGGACGATCTCGTCCACGCCCGGTATCTCGCCGCTCTCGATGGCGGCCCTGGCTTCCGCCTGCTGCGAGGTGGTCAGGCTCTTCTTCTTCGCGGGCGCGTCTCCCGGGTCGGGGGTCGCGGCCGCGGGGCCCGCCGTCAGCAGCGTGGCGATCAGCCCTGCCGCGGCTGTTGCCACGCCCAGGCGTCTGCGCCGCACGCGGGTGATGTGCAACGAGGTCACTGCGTCCTCCCTTGTGTCCGTTCTTAGTTGAACGGTTCATACACCCCGGCAGTATCGTCGTTTGCATGCACATCTCAACAGATGGCAACGAAGACGTGATGAAAGTTTTTGATCAGTGGCGTGCACAAGCGTGCTAAGAACGGACATCAATCACCCCATGTGCCCCAGGAGGTCGCCGTGTTGATCCGCCCTCAGACCACGCGCGCCCGCGGACCCCGGATCGCCCGCGCGGCCGTCCCGGTCGCGTGGGCCGCGGTCGCCGTCCTGGGGCTCGGCGCGTGCGATTCGGGCGGCGGGGCCCACGCGCCGAACACGAAGGCGGGCGGGGGCCCTTCGGTGGTCGCGCCGGGGAAGCCGGGCGAGCCGGCGAAGACCATGTCGGCCGAGGAGGCGGCGAAGTCACTGCCCGACGGCTCGCCCAACGGGGCGGACTACCGCTACGCGCACATGATGATCGAGCACCACGGCCAGGCGCTGGTGATGACGGAACTCGCCCCGAAGCGGGCCCGGTCCACGCAGGTCAAGCGCCTCGCCGAGCGGATCGCGGCGGCCCAGCGTCCGGAGATCGACGCGATGCGGGGCTGGCTCGGCAACAACGACGGCGACAAGCACAAGAGCGGGCACGACCACACGGCGATGCCGGGGATGGCCACCGGCAAGGAGCTCGCGCGGTTGCGCGAGGCCGAGGGCAAGGACTTCGACCGGCTCTTCCTGACGTTGATGACCGTGCACCACGAGGGCGCGGTGACCATGGCGACCGAGGTGCTCGCGCAGGGGAACAACGTCCAGGTCGAGGAGATGGCGACGGACGTGATCGCGCAGCAGAGCGCCGAGATCGGCCGGATGCGCGACATGCGGTAGCCGCGGCGGGGCGCCTAGCGGCGGTGGTGGCGGGGCGACAGGTGCCCCTCGTCGCGCGCGCCGGCGATCAGCCTCAGCGACCGGCGCCTGCTGCGCCCCGTCGCGCACATCACCGCCAGCACCGGATCCTGCCCCGCCTGCTGCGCGGCCCGGTACGCCTCGGCGGCGATGCGTCGCCCGGCGCGGCCGCCGGGCCAGGCCGGGCGGGCCCGCCCGGCGGGCGGCTGCTTCTGCTCGGGTACCGCTTCGGCGGCCGCCCCAGGGGCCTCGGCGACCACGCGGCAGCCGCCGCCCAGCGGCCCTTCGACCCATGCGGCGGCCACCGTGAAGCCGTCGAGCGGCAGGTCCGCGCGTACCTCCTCCACCGTGATCCGCTGGGCGGACATCGCGGCCAGGACGTCGATCGTGGCGCCGTCGGCGAAGGTGAGGCGGACGTTGAACCAGGCGGGCCGTTCCGGCGCAGCCGCATTCGGTTCATAATGGTTGTTAACGTTAAAAAAGGTACTTTCCAGCACGGTGAGAAGATAACCCCACCTCGCGCGGGGCCCGCCACGGCGCGCACGCGGGACGCTGCAAGGCACTCCCTCAGAGCATCTCCCCCGGTCCGCCGATCGGTGCCATGCTGGAGGCCCTTGCGGGAAGGAGCCCCCGCCGTGCTTCGTGTCGCAGTGATCGGTTCAGGCCCCAGCGGGGTCTACGCCGCACAGTCCCTCGTACAGCAGGACGCGGTGCCGGACGTGCGGGTGCACGTGCTGGACCGGCTGCCCTGTCCGTACGGACTGGTCCGGTACGGCGTGGCCCCGGACCACGAGAAGATCAAGTCGCTCCAGGGCAGTTTGCGCACCGTTCTCGAGCACGAGCGGATCACCTTCGTCGGCCATGCCGAGGTGGGCGCCGCCGGCCTCACCCGCGCACGGCTGCTGGAGCTGTACCACGCCGTGGTGTACTGCGTCGGCGCGGCGACCGACCGCAGGCTCGGCATTCCGGGCGAGGACCTGCCCGGGAGCTGTTCGGCCACCGACTTCGTCTCCTGGTACAGCGCGCACCCGGACGCGTCCGCGAACGGTTTCGCGCTGGGCGCGCGTTCGGCCGTGGTCATCGGCGTGGGCAATGTGGCGGTCGACGTGGCCAGGATCCTGGCGCGCGGCGCGCACGAGCTGCTGGACACGGACGTGCCCCAGCCGGCGCTCGACGTGCTGGCGGACAGCCGGGTGCGCGACGTGCACGTGGTCGGCCGACGCGGCCCCTCGCAGGCGAAGTTCACCACCAAGGAGCTGCGGGAGCTGGGCACGCTCCCGGACGCCGGTGTGGTCGTACGTCCCGAGGAGCTCGCCCTGGATCCGGCGTACGCCGATCCCGAGTCGGCCGCCGCGGTGGCCCTGCCCGCCGTGAACCGGCGCAACGTGGAAGTGCTGAGGGCCTGGGCCGCGGGGGGCGGCGAGGAGCGGGCGCGCCGCGTCCGGCTGCGGTTCTTCCTGCGGCCGGTGGAGGTGCTGGAGGCGGACGGACGGGCGGCGGGGGTGCGCTTCGAGCGCACGGTGCCGGACGGCGCCGGCGGCGTACGCGGCACGGGCGCCTACGAGGACATCGAGGCGCAGCTCGTGCTGCGCTCGGTCGGCTACCGGGGGGCTCCGCTCGCCGGGCTGCCGTTCGACGAGGGCAACGGCACGGTGCCGCACGCCGCGGGGCGTGTGCTGCGGGACGGCACGACGTCGCCGGGCGAGTACGTGGCGGGCTGGATCAAGCGGGGGCCCACCGGCGTCATCGGCACCAACCGGCCGTGCGCCAAGGAGACGGTCGCCTCGCTGCTCGCGGACGCGCCGGCGCTCGCCGCGCGCCCGGTCGCGGACGACCCGCTCGCCGCGCTGCGGGAGTCGGGGGTCCGTCCGGTGGTGTGGAACGACTGGCGCGCGATCGAGGCGGCGGAGGCGGCGCTGGGCGTCTCGCTGGGCCGCCGTTCGGTGAAGCTGCACGACTGGGCGGGGCTGCTGGCGGCCGCGCACGGGGGCGGCTGAGGGGGCGTGGCGCGCTCTCTGCCTCGGCGCCCCTGCCGCTCAGCCACCCGGGCCGCTCAGTCGTCGGTGCCGAGCCGGTCCGCCTCCAGCGCGGCCGCTTCCAGGACGCGTTCGATGAGGCCCGGGAAGAGCGCGTCCAGGTCCTCGCGGCGCAGCCCGTTGAGTTTGGCGGTACCCCGGTAGGCCTGGCGGATCACACCGCTCTCCCGCAGGACGCGGAAGTGGTGGGTGGTCGTCGACTTGGTCACGGGAAGGGTGAAGTACGAGCAGGCCAGGTCGGCCTCGGCCACCGCCATCTCGCGCACGATGAGCAGACGCATCGGGTCGGAGAGCGCGTGCAGCACCCCTTCGAGACGGATCTCGTCGCGCGTGGGGTGCGCGAGTTCACGCGTGCTCGTGGCGGTGGTCACGGCGTCTCCAGTTCGTCCGGGGAACCCATTGTACGACGCTCTTCGTAATTACAGCCGTTGGCGGGCGGGTGCGGCGCGCGCACCGCACCCGCCCGGCCCGCGAAACCTCAGATCGCCCACCGGTACTGGTCGGGCGTGTGCACCTCGCCGCCCAGTTCGCGTGCCGCGTGGAGGGCGAACGAGGGGTCGCGCAGCAGCTCCCGGCCGAGCAGCACGGCGTCCGCCCGGCCGTCGGCAAGGATCTTCTCGGCCTGCACCGGGTCGGTGATCAGGCCGACCGCGGCGACCGGCAGGCCGGTCTCGGTACGGACCCGCTCGGCGAACGGCACCTGGTAGCCGGGGCCGACGGGGATCCGCGCGCCGGGCGCGAGCCCGCCGGTCGAGACGTCGAGGAGGTCGACGCCGTGTGCCCGCAGTTCGCGGGCGAGGCGGACGGTGTCGTCGCCGGTCCAGCCGGTCCGCTCGTCCTCGTCGTTCTCGCTCAGCCAGTCGGTGGCGGAGACGCGGAAGAACAGCGGCAGATCCTCGGGCCACACGGCCCGCACCGCGTCCACGACCTCCAGGGCGAAGCGCGTGCGGTTCTCGAAGGAGCCGCCGTACTCGTCGGTGCGGTGGTTGCTGTGCGGGGAGAGGAACTCGCCGATCAGGTAGCCGTGGGCGCCGTGGATCTCGACCACCTTGAAGCCGGCGGCGAGGGCGCGCCGCGCCGCGTCGGCGAACTGGCCGACGACTTCCTTGATCTGATCCGTCGTGAGTGATGTGGGCACCGCGTGGCTCTCGTCGTACGCCGACGCGCTGGGGGCGACGGGCTGCCACGCCTCGGGTCCCGTGACCAGGGCCGCCCCGCCGCGCCAGGGGCGGTCCGTCGACGCCTTGCGTCCGGCGTGCGCCAGCTGGATGCCGGGGACCGTGCCCTGGCTCTCCAGGAACGACGCGACGCGGCTGAGGGCCTCGGCCTGACGGTCGTTCCAGATCCCGAGGTCGGCGGGGCTGATCCGGCCCTCGGGGCTCACCGCCGTGGCCTCGACCAGGATCAGACCGGTGCCGCCGGCGGCGCGGGCGCCGTAGTGGGCGAGGTGCCAGTCGTGCGCCACTC
The DNA here is from genome assembly GCF_014650755.1 of Streptomyces chryseus. Taxonomy (GTDB): domain Bacteria; phylum Actinomycetota; class Actinomycetes; order Streptomycetales; family Streptomycetaceae; genus Streptomyces; species Streptomyces chryseus. The sequence continues at coordinate 291,295 of NZ_BMVO01000006.1, forward strand.
CGGCGTTCGGCCCGAACACCTCCGCGCTGTACTGGCACATGGGCGCCATCCAGACCCGGTTGGGAATGGTCAGCGAACGCAGGGTGTAGGGCTCGAAGAGGGCACTCACGAGAAGGACTCCGTTTCAGCCGGGGGCAGCCGGATCGATGCGCTTAGTACGATACACACCGTACTACGACGACCGTGAAATTACGAAGCCCTTCGTACAAGGCGGACCCGGGTCAGCCCCCGAAGGGCGTGCCGGGCAGCCCCCGGCCCGCGTCCGGAAGGACCAGCAGGGAGCCGGAGAGGGGATGCGGGTGAGCGAGGCCGGTGCGGGCCGTGGTGACGTACAGGTCGCGCAGGTCCGCGCCGCCGAAGGCGCAGGCCGTGGGGCGGCGCACGGGAAGCGCGAAGACCCGGTCGAGCCGGCCGTCCGGTGTGTAGCGGCGGACGGCCGCGCCGTCCCAGAGCGCCACCCACACGCAGCCGTCCGCGTCGACGGTCAGCCCGTCCGGGTAGCCCGCCCCCTCCTCCACCGTCACCCACGCGCGCCGGTTCACCGCGCGCTCACCGGCCATGTCGAAGACGTCGACGCGACGGGTCGGCGAGTCGGCGTAGTACATGAGGCGCCCGTCGGGGCTCCACCCCGTGCCGTTGCTTACGGCGGCGGACACCGCCCGCGTCGCCCTGCCGTCCGGTGCTATCCGGGTCAGACCGCCGCCGCCGGGCGCCTCGTCGTACCGCATGGTGCCCGCCCACAGCGCCCCGTCGGGTGCCACGGCCGCGTCGTTGCCGCGGCGGCCGGGCGCGGGGTCGCGCACCAGCCAGGAGAAGGCCGGGCCGGGCCCGTACAGCCCCACGCCGTCACGGAGGTTGACGACCAGGCCGCCGCCCGCCCGCGGCTTGGCCGCGCCGACGTGCTGTTCGGTGGCCATGACCGTACGGCGGCCGCTCACCGGGTCGTACGTGTGGACCCGCGCGGACAGGATGTCCACCCAGATCAGCCGGCCGGCCGCCGCGTCCCAGGTCGGCCCCTCGCCCAGCGACGCCCGCTCGCGCACCGCGACGCGTACGGCCCCGGATGTCACGACCGGACCCGGTGGCCCAGGCGGACGGACAGGTCGGCCGCGCCCTTGGCCGCCAGCTCGGCCAGCTCGGCCTCCCGCGCCTCGTTCCAGCGGATCATGGGCACCGAGATGGAGAGCGCGGCCACGACCCGCCCCGCGCTGTCGCGCACCGGCGCGGCCACACAGCTCACGTCCGGGTTCGACTCCCGGTGCTCGAACGCCAGGCCGCGCTCCCGGATCTGGGCGAGGGCGGTGCGCAGTTCGTCCGGATCGGTGATGCTGTTGGGTGTCATGGCGGCGAACGACCGGCCGTCGACCCGTGCTTCGAGCTCCGCCTCCGGCAGTGAGGCGAGCAGCATCTTGCCGACGGAAGTGCAGTGGGCGGGAAGCCTGCGGCCGGCGGCGGAGACCATCCGGACCGCGTGCGTGGAGTCCACCTTCGCGATGTAGATGACGTCGGCGTCCTCCAGGATGGCGACGTGCACGGTCTCGTCGCAGGTCTCGGCCACCTCACGGGCCACCTGCTGCCCCTCCGCCGCGAGGTCGAGCTGTTCGGCGTACCGGCTGCCGAGCTGGTACGTGCGCACCCCCAGCCGGTAGCGGCCGGGCTGGTCGGGCACGGGCACCACGTAGGAGCGCGCGGCGAGCGTGGTGAGCAGCTCGTGCACGGTCGTGCGGGGCAGTTGGAGCTTGCGTGTGACGTCGGGCGCGGACAGGGTGCCGTCCCCCTCCAGGAACAGCTCCAGTATGTCCAGCGACCTCGTCACCGCCGGGACCAGTCGTCCCATGATCGGCCACCCACCCCTTCCGTTCGAAACTCCGACCATTGGCCGGTATGACGAACACAGGCTAACCACAGGCCGGTTCGCTCGGCAATGGGCAGCGCTTCACCCTGCGCGAGCCATTGACACCCCCGGGAGCCGCTGATTACGGTCACGCCAGCATTTCGAACGTGTGACGAAATCTCGAACACTTCCGAGGGGCAACTGCCTTGCGTATTACGGGAATCACCACCCATGTCGTCGGGACACCCTGGCGCAATCTCACCTATGTCGTCGTCCACACGGACGAAGGCCTCACCGGCGTCGGAGAGACCCGGATGCTCGGTCGCACCGACGCGCTGCTCGGCTACCTCCGCGAGGCGGAGGCCAACCACATCGCGGGGTCCGACCCGTTCGCCGTCGAGGACCTGGTGCGCCGCATGAAGTACGGCGACTACGGGCGGGCCGGCGAGATCGTCATGTCGGGCATCGCCGTCGTGGAGATGGCCTGCTGGGACATCAAGGGCAAGGCGCTCGGCGTACCGGTCTGGCAGCTGCTCGGCGGCAAGGTCACCGACAAGGTCAAGGCGTACGCCAACGGCTGGTACACCACGGAACGCACTCCCGAGGCGTACCACAACGCCGCGCGGGCGGTCGTCGAGCGGGGCTATCGCGCACTGAAGATCGACCCGTTCGGGACCGGGCACTACGAACTCGACCAGGCCGCCACGCGGTACGCGGTGTCGCTGATCGAGGCCGTACGGGACGCGATCGGCCCGGACGCCGAGCTCATGCTGGAGATGCACGGCCGCTTCTCCCCCGCCACGGCGGTGCGGCTGGCGCACGAGCTGGCGCCCTTCCGGCCGGCGTGGCTGGAGGAACCGGTCCCGCCGGAGAACCTCAAGGCGCTGGAGAAGGTCGCCGCCAAGGTGGACATGCCCGTCGCCACCGGAGAGCGCGTCCACGACCGGATCGAGTTCCGCGAACTGTTCGAGTCCCAGGCGGCCGACATCATCCAGCCGGACCTCGGCCACATCGGCGGCATCCTGGAGGCGCGCAAACTCGCCGCGACCGCCGAGACCCACTACGTGCAGATCGCGCCGCACAACGTGGGCGGTTCCGTCCTGACCGCCGCGAGCCTCCAACTGGCTGCCTGCACACCCAACTTCAAGATCCTGGAGCACTTCAACGACTTCGCCGACGCGGAGATCAAGAAGGTGGTGCGGGGAGCGCCCGAGGTGGTCGACGGCTACTTCGCGGTGTCCCACGCCCCGGGTCTGGGCGTCGAGCTCGACGTGGACGCCGCCGCCGAATTCCCACAGCAGCAGGCGCGGTTCGACCTGTGGGCCGAGGGCTGGGAGCGGAGGAAACCGAAGTGAACAGCCGGTCGGTCGTGATCGAGCGGCCCGGCGAGCACCGGCTGGAATCCGGCCCCCCGCCCGAGCCCGGGCCCGGCGAGGTGCGGCTGCGGGTGGCCGCCGCCGGGATCTGCATGAGCGACCGGGAGGTGTACGACGGCCATCGCGACGCGGGGTACGTGCGCTATCCGGTGGTTCCCGGGCACGAGTGGTCCGGGACGGTGGACGCGGTGGGCGTGGGCGTCGACGCGGGGCTGGTGGGGCGCGGGGCGGTGGCCGAGGGGTTCCGCAACTGCGGCATCTGCCGGCGGTGCCGGAGCGGCGACACGTCGCTGTGCGCGGCGGGGTACGACGAGACGGGCTTCACCCGGCCCGGCGCCTTCGCCGACCATGTCGTCGTACCGGCCCGGCTGTTGCATCCGCTCGCCGACGACGCGGACCTGCGGGCCGCGGCGCTGCTGGAGCCGGCCGCCGTGGTGGCCGCCGCCGTACGGGCGGGGCGGGCGGAGGCGGGCGAGCGGGTGGCCGTGGTGGGGGCGGGGACGCTCGGGCTGCTGGCGGTACAGCTGCTGGCCGCCGGGAGCCCCGGGGAGCTGGCGGTCGTGGACCCGCGTGCGGAACGGGGGGCACGGGCACTGGAGTTCGGGGCGAGCGAAGCCTTCGCTCCGCGGGAGGCGGCCGAACTGGCGGGCCGGTACGACCTGGTGGTCGAGACCGCCGGAGCGCCCTCCACCGCCGCGTCGTCGTGCCTGCTGGCCCGGCGGGGCGGCCGGGTGGTCCTCACCGGGATGTTCACGCCGGGGGCGACGGGGATCGATCCGGTGCACCTGTCGCTGAGCCAGCTCACCGTGCGGTCCGTGTTCGGGGCCCCGTCGTCGGCGTGGTCGTTCGCCGTGCGGGCGTTCGGGGCCGGCCTGATCGACCCCGGGCCGCTGATCACGCACGAGTTCCCCCTGGAGGGGTTCGCCGACGCGGTGGCGCTCGTCGGCGGCGGCGATCCGAAGACCGGGAAGGTGCTGCTCCGCCCGTAGGGGCGGCCGGGGAGCGCGCTCTCCCCGCCGCCCCCGGCGGGGCGGCCTCGTCGTACCCACCCGCCCGAACTTCGTCCGAAATACCGAACACCAGCATCGAGGAGTCTCGTGACAGCCCGCTCGACCCCCCGCCGCCCCGGCGCCGAAGCCCTCGCCCGCATCGGGCACCGGGCGCCGGACGACCACCCCGCCGACGCCTCCCCGCACACCTTCCCCGACGGCGGCACCTGGCGCACCGAGGTCCCGTCCGTGGAAGGTCCCGAGGCACTCGCCGCCGTTCTGAAGGAGAGCGCGCGCCTCGACGTACCCGTCCACCGCATCAGCCAGGGCAGCGGCGTCTGGATGCTCACCGACGCCGACATCACCGAGATGGTGGATTCCTGCGCCGAACGCGACGTCGAGCTCTGCCTGTTCACCGGACCGCGCGGCACCTGGGACATCGGCGCCGCAACCCGCACCGACTCGGGCGGGGCCGGGCTGCGGGCCCGTGGCCACGACGCGCTCGCCGGGTGCGTCGAGGACGCCCTGCGGGCGACCGCGCTCGGCGTGAGGTGCCTGCTCGTCGCCGACGAGGGGGTGCTGTGGACGCTGCACCGGCTGCGCGCCGACGGTCTGCTGCCCGCCGACACCACCCTCAAGGTGTCCGCGCTGATCGGCCCGGTCAATCCCGCGTCGTACGCCGTCTACGAGCGGCTCGGCGCCGACTCCGTCAACATCCCCTCCGACCTTGCGCTCACCCACTTCACCGAGATCCGCCGGGCCAGCCGCGCGCCGATGGACCTCTACGTGGAGGCGCCCGACGACCTCGGCGGCTACATCCGCATGTACGAGACGGCCGAGCTGATCCGGCGCGGCGCGCCCCTCTACCTCAAGTTCGGCCTGTCGAAGTCCCCCGGCATCTACCCGTACGGCGCGCAGATGCGCGACACCGCCCTGGCCGGCGCCCGTGAGCGCGTACGCCGCGGCCGTCTCGTACTCGATCTGCTCGCCCGGCACGGCGCCGACGGCGGGATGTCCCCGCTCGGCTCCCGGCTTCCCGGCCCCCTGCACCGCTTCCCGACCACGACCACCGCCGTCCCCACCCCCGCGAAGGACTGATCCGTCATGATGCGACGCACCTACCGGGCCGCGACCGCCCTCACCGCCACCGCGCTCGCCCTCTCCCTCGCCGCCTGCGGGCAGAACGCCGAGGGCGGCAGCAAGGAGAAGAAGTCCGCCGGCAACGGCACGATCGGCATAGCGATGCCCACGAAGTCCTCGGAGCGGTGGATCGCCGACGGCGACAACATGGTCGAGCAGTTCGAGAAGCTCGGCTACAAGACGGACCTCCAGTACGGCGAGGACGACGTCGACCAGCAGGTCTCGCAGATCGAGAACATGATCACCAAGGGCGTGGACGTGCTGGTCGTCGCCGCCATCGACGGCCGCGCCCTGGGCGACGTACTGCGCCAGGCCGCCGACCAGGGCGTCAAGGTGATCAGTTACGACCGCCTCATCCTCGGCACCCCGAACGTCGACTACTACGCCTCCTTCGACAACGAGAAGGTCGGCGTCCTGCAGGCGACGTACATCATCGACAAGCTCGGGCTGAAGGACGGCGGCGAGAAGGGGCCGTTCAACATCGAGCTGTTCGCCGGCTCGCCCGACGACAACAACACCGGCTACTTCTTCCAGGGCGCCTGGAAGACCCTGAAGCCGTACATCGACAGCAGGCAGGTCGTCGTACGGAGCGGCCAGACCAAGCTCGACCAGGTCACGACGCTGCGCTGGGACGGCGGGACCGCGCAGAAGCGCATGGACGACCTGCTGACCAAGGCGTACGGCTCCGAGGACGTGGACGCGGTCCTCTCCCCGTACGACGGCATCTCCATCGGCATCCTGTCCGCGCTCAAGTCGGACGGTTACGGCACGGCGGCCAAGCCGTACCCCGTCGTCACCGGTCAGGACGCCGAGGTCGCGTCGGTCAAGTCGATCATCGCGGGGCAGCAGACGCAGACCGTCTACAAGGACACCCGGGCGCTGGCCAAGCAGGCCGTGCAGATGGCCGACGCCGTGCTGAACGACAAGAAGCCCGAGGTCAACGACACGAAGACGTACGACAACGAGAAGAAGGTCGTGCCGGCCTTCCTCCTCGACCCGGTCAGCGTCGACAAGAGCAACTACCGGTCCGTCCTGGTCGACTCCGGCTACATCAAGGCGAGCGACCTGTGACGGCGGGCCCGGCGCCCGCGTCGCCACCCGTCCTGGAGATGCGCTCGATCGTCAAGACGTTCCCCGGCGTGAAGGCGCTCTCCGACGTGACGCTGACCGTGGCGCGCGGCGAGGTGCACGCCGTGTGCGGGGAGAACGGCGCCGGCAAGTCGACGCTGATGAAGGTCCTCAGCGGCGTGCATCCGCACGGGAGTTACGAGGGGGACATCCTCTTCGACGGCGAACACTGCGCGTTCAAGGACATCCGGGCCAGCGAGGCGCACGGCATCGTGATCATCCACCAGGAGCTGGCCCTGGTGCCGTACCTCTCCCTCGCCGAGAACATCTTCCTCGGCAACGAGCACGCGCGGCGCGGGGTCATCAGCTGGAACGAGACGCTGAAGCACGCGGCGGCCCTCCTGCGGCGGGTGGGCCTGCGCGAGCATCCGCAGACCCGCGTCGCGGACATCGGGGTCGGCAAGCAGCAGCTCGTGGAGATCGCGAAGGCGCTGGCCAAGGAGGTGAAGCTGCTGATCCTCGACGAGCCGACGGCCGCGCTCAACGACGCGGACTCGGCCCAGCTCCTGCGGCTGATCGGGGAGCTGAAGGAACAGGGCATCACCTCGATCATCATCTCCCACAAGCTCAACGAGATCGCGGCGGTCGCCGACTCGGTCACCATCCTGCGCGACGGGCGGACCATCGAGACACTGAACGTCGGGGCCCCGGAGACCACCGAGGAGCGGATCATCCGGGGCATGGTCGGCCGCGACCTCGACCATCGCTTCCCGGAGCGGACCCCGTACGAAGGAGATCCCGGCGCCCGGCCCGCGCTCGAAGTCCGCGACTGGACCGTGCACCACCCGATCGACCAGCAGCGCAAGGTCGTCGACGGGGTGTCCCTGCACGTCCGGCGGGGCGAGATCGTGGGCGTCGCGGGGCTGATGGGAGCCGGCCGCACGGAACTCGCGATGAGCGTCTTCGGACGGTCGTACGGCAGGAACATCAGCGGCACCGTCCTCAAGGACGGCGAGGAGATCCGGACCAGGACCGTCCCCGAGGCGATCGGCCACGGCATCGCGTACGTCACCGAGGACCGCAAGCACTACGGCCTCAACCTCATCGACACCATCGGCCGCAACATCACCCTCAGCGCCCTGCCGAAGGTGGCGCGGCGCGGCGTCGTCGACGAGCACGAGGAGACCCGCGTCGCCGAGTCGTACCGGCGCAGCATGAACATCAAGGCGCCGACCGTCTTCGAGCAGGTCGGACGGCTCTCCGGCGGCAACCAGCAGAAGGTCGTCCTCAGCAAGTGGATCTTCGCGGGGCCCGATGTGCTGATCCTCGACGAGCCGACCCGGGGCATCGACGTGGGCGCGAAGTTCGAGATCTACAGCGTGATCGACCGCCTCGCCGCCGAGGGCAAGGCCGTCGTCTTCATCTCCTCCGAACTCCCCGAACTGCTCGGCATGTGCGACCGCGTCTACACGATGTCCGCCGGCCGGCTGACCGGCGAGATCGCGCGCGCGGACGCGACCCAGGAAGTACTGATGCGCCACATGACCATGGACAAGAGGTAAGTGATGGGCAGCCCGGTCACCACCGAGAAGCCGGAGCGGCACACCGCTCCGCCCGGACCGCGCGGTTCCGCGGTCAGCACGCTGCTGCTGGACACCATGCGCCGCAACATGCGCCAGTACGGCATGCTCATCGCCCTCGCGCTGATCGTCGTGCTCTTCGCGATCTGGACCGACGGCGTACTCCTGCAGCCGAACAACGTGACCAATCTGGTCCTCCAGAACAGCTACATCCTGGTCCTCGGCATCGGCATGATGATCGTCATCATCTCGGGGCACATCGACCTCTCGGTCGGCTCGCTCGCCGCGTTCGTCTCCGCCGCGTGCGCGGTGATGATGGTCGAGCACGACGTGCCGTGGGTGCTCGCCACCGTGATCGCGCTGGCCATCGGGGCCCTCGCCGGGGCCTGGCAGGGCTTCTGGATCGCGTACGTCGGCATCCCGTCGTTCATCGTGACGCTGGCCGGCATGCTGCTCTTCCGGGGCGGTACGCAGATCTTCCTCGGCTCGCGGTCCATCGGCCCGTTCCCCGAGGGCTTCCAGAAGATCTCCACGGGGTACCTCCCGTCCCTCGGCCCGGACACCAACTACCACAACCTCACCCTGCTGCTGGGGCTCGGGCTGCTCGTCTTCGCGCTGGCGCAGGAAGTGCGCGACCGGCGCAGGCAGCTGAGTTACGAGCTGGACGTGCTGCCGCGCTCCCTGTTCCTCGCCAAGTGCGTGGCCATGGCGGCGGCCGTTCTCGCGTTCACCCTGACGCTGGCCAGCTACCGGGGCGTGCCCGTGGTGCTCCTGCTGCTCGCGGTGCTGCTCATCGGCTTCGGGTTCGTGATGCGCAACGCGGTCGTCGGCCGGCACGTGTACGCGCTCGGCGGCAACCAGGCGGCGGCGAAGCTGTCGGGCGTCAAGGACAAGCGCGTCACCTTCCTGGTGTTCGTGAACATGGGCGTGCTCGCCGCCCTGGCCGGGGTCGTGTACGCGGCCCGGCTCAACGCGGGCGTACCGCAGGCCGGGGTCAACTTCGAACTGGAGGCGATCGCGGCGGCGTTCATCGGCGGCGCGTCGATGAGCGGCGGCGTCGGCACGGTCTTCGGCGCGATCATCGGCGGTCTGGTGCTGGGCGTGCTGAACAACGGCATGTCGCTGGTCGGCATCGGCACCGACTACCAGCAGGTCATCAAGGGACTGGTGCTGCTGGCGGCGGTCGGGTTCGACGTGTGGAACAAGCGCAAGGTCGGTTCGTAACTCCGTGCACCACCTTCCTGAGGAGTCGTAGAGATGAGCACGAGCAGACGCACGGTACTGGCGGGCGCGGCGGCGGGCGTGGCGGCCGCCGGGCTGGCGGGGGCGGGGACGGCCCACGCCGCGTCCGGCGCGAAGCCCCCCGCACGGGAGCTCTTCGGCCGGCTGGCCGACGGCACGAAGGTGTACCGCTGGACCGTCGCCAACGGCGGCACCCGGCTGAAGGTCCTCTCGTACGGCGGCATCGTCCAGTCCCTGGAGATCCCGGACCGCCGCGGCGCGACGGCGAACGCCTCGCTGGGCTTCGGCAACCTCGACGACTACGTCGCCCGGTCGCCGTACTTCGGCGCGCTGATCGGTCGCTACGGCAACCGCGTCGCGAAGGGCCGGTTCACTCTCGACGGGCGCACCTACCAGCTTCCCGTGAACGACGGCCCGAACAGCCTGCACGGCGGCGACAAGGGCTTCGGCAAGCAGGTGTGGGACGTGGAGCCCTTCAGCCGGGGATCGGACCGGGGGCTCGTCCTCAGGCGGATCAGTCCGGACGGCGAGATGGGCTACCCCGGCACGCTGAAGGTGAAGGTCACGTACATGCTGACCGCACGGGGCGCCTGGCGGATCGACTACGAGGCCACCACGGACCGCGCGACGGTCGCCAACCTCACCAGCCACACCTACTTCAACCTCGCGGGCGAGGGCAGTGGCTCCGTCGACGGCCACACGCTGGAGATGGCCGCCGCCCGCTACACGCCCGTCGACGCCACGCTCATACCGACCGGCGAGCTGGCGCGCGTCTCGGGAACGCCGTTCGACTTCCGTCGGGCGAGGACGATCGGCGAGCGGGCCCGGACGCCGCACCAGCAGGTGCTGTACGGGAAGGGGCTCGACCACAACTGGGTGCTGGACAAGGGCGTCACGACCGTTCCCGGGTACGCTCTCACGCTCGCCGATCCCGGGTCGGGACGGGTGATGAAGATGTACACGACCGAGCCGGGCATGCAGTTCTACAGCGGCAACTTCCTCGACGGCACGCTCGCGGGAACGTCCGGGCGGCTGTACCGCCAGGGCGACGGGCTGTGCCTGGAGTCGCAGCACTTCCCCGACTCCCCCAACCAGCCGTCGTTCCCCTCGACGGTGCTGCGCCCGGGAACGACGTACCGCTCCACCACGGTGCACACGTTCTCCGCGCGCTGACGACGCACGCCGAAGCCCCCTGCCGTCGGCGAATTCCAGGGGTCGTTGCAACACAAGTGATCAACTGGCTGTGGCCAGGAGCTT
>NZ_BMVO01000007.1 GCF_014650755.1 Streptomyces chryseus
TCGCCGACGCGAGCCAGGGCGGCGGCGTGCCCGGGGTTCCGCAGCCTCCCGGTCCGCCGGGTGCTCCGGGCCAGCCCGCGCCTCCCGGTCCGCCGGGTGCTCCGGGCCAGCCCGCGCCTCCCGGTCCGCCGGGTGCTCCGGGCCAGCCCGCGCCTCCCGGTCCGCCCGGTCCTCCCGGCGCGCCCGGTGGCGGTGTGCATCACGCGGCGACGATGTTCGCCGACCCGAGCCAGGGCGGCGGCATGCCCGGCGCCCCCCAGCCCCCCGGCCCGCCCGGGGCACCTCAGCCCCCCGGCCCTCCCGGCCCGCCCGGTGCCCCCCAGCCCCCCGGCCCGCCCGGCGGGGGTGTGCATCACGCTGCCACCATGCTGGCCGGCCCCAACCCGGCCGGTCCGCCGCCCGGTGCCCCGCAGCCGCCCGGGCCGCCCGGGCCGCCCGGCATGCCGCCCGGCGGCGCGCCCATGGCGCCGCCTCCGCAGCACCAGGGCTACGGCTACCCGCAGCCCCAGCCGACCGGGCTGCCGACGGTCGGCCCCGGCTACCAGGCCGTACTGCGCTACCGCGCCCAGGACGGCAGCGAGCAGCAGCTCATCCGCCGCTCGGCGCCCGGCACTCCGCACCCGGAGTGGCAGATCCTGCACGAGCTGCGCGCCATGAATGTGCCGCCGCAGCAGGTGCTGGAGCTGCACACGGAGCTTGAGTCCTGCGAGCTGCCGGGCGGTTACTGCGCCCGGATGATCCGTGAGACCTGGCCGCAGGTGCGGATCACGAGCGTGGCGCCGTACGGCAAGGAGCACGCCGTACGCCGCCAGGGCATGCGGCATCTGCTCACCCACCAGGGCGAGTTGCACCAGGTGGCGGACGGCCCGGCGCGCCCCGCGCCGGTGCGGGTGCCGCTGCCGCCCCCGGGGCAGCTGATGCAGGCGCCGCCGATCCCGCCCGAGGGGGTCGCGCACGAACTGCTCGGAGCTTTCGGGCCGCAGGGCGTCTTCCGTTTCGACCAGGCCGCGGTGTCGCGGCAGGGCGTACCGGAGATCGTGGCGCGCACGCTCGTCTGGGCGGGACTGCCCGTCGATTTCGGGCCGTTCTTCTGGGCCCAGGCGGTGCCCGGCCAGCCGGTGCCGACGCTCGCGGAGCTGGCGGCGCAGCGCGGGGTTCAGCCGGCGTCGGACGCGGGCTCGTACCTCGTCATGGGCAGTGACTTCGGCCGGGCGATCTGTGTGCAGTACGGCACGGCGAACATCGTGGCCGTGCCGGTGGAGGCGGGGCCGGGCGGTCAGCCCGTGCCGCCGCAGTTCGTGAACACCGGGCTGCCGGAGTTCACCCGTTCGCTGGCGCTGCTCGGCCACATGTGGCGGCTGCGTTTCGGCCTGACGCCCGAGCAGGCCGGCCGCTGGACGGTCGATTTCCAGGCGCAGCTGGCCGCGCTGGACCCGGCGGCGCTGGCGTCGCCGGAGAGCTGGTGGTCGGTGCTGCTGGAGCAGATGTGGGACGGCCTGCTCTGACGGTCCGTCGGAGCGGGACAGGGGGCGCTCGGCCTGCGGGACAGGCCTGGCGCCCCCTTTCGTGCTCCCGTGGGATGGAGCCGGCGGCCGAAAAGCTCTTGGGCGCGCCGCGCGAGGGCGCCTCGATTCCGACTTCTGGCGGCAATTGGCGCATCCTTGACCGGACGGTCGGGCGGAGTGTCGGGTTTTGAGCGCTTGAACCTGATCCGCCAAGATTGCGACGGATTGTGTTGCGCGTCGGAGAGAGGCTTCCAGGATGAGTGCATCGGTTTCACCGTCACCTCACGGCTTCGTCGCCGGACGGGGCCGCGGCTACCGTCCGGACCAGGTGGAGCGGTACGCCACCGGGCTCTCCCAGGAACGCGACGCCGCGTGGGAGCGCGCCGCACGTCTGACCGTCCTCAGCAAGGAGATGGAGGCCGAGGCGGCGCGCGTGCGCGAACAGGCCGACGGGCTCGCTCCGCAGACGTACGAGAGTCTGGGCGAGCGCGCCCAGCATCTCCTCGCCGTGGTCGAGGAGGAGGCGGCGGAGCTGGCCGCCACCGCACGCGATCAGGCGCAGGCCCTCCGCGACGAGGCCGCGGCGGCGGCCGCCGCCGTCCGGGACGCGGCCCGGACGCACGCCGAGACGGTACTGGCGGACGCCGATGCCCGTGCCCGGCAGATCCTGCTCGGCGCCCAGCGCACCGCCGACGAGACCAGGACCGGGGCGCGTCAGGACGTGAAGGCGTGGCGGACCGAGGCCCTCGCGGCGCTGAAGGAGACGCGGCAGCGCGCGGCGGGCCTGCTCGCCGACCAGGAGCGGGCGCACACGGAGCGCTGGGAGAGCGCCGAGCGTGAATTCGCCGCCCGGGCGGCCGAGTTGCACGCCCGTCACGCCGAACTGGCCGAGCGCGCCGAGGGCGGTCTCGCGGACGCGAAGCGGGCCCTGGTCGAGGCGGAGGAGGCGGCCCGGCACCGCCAGGAGAACGCGGAGGCGCGGGCGGCCGAGCTGCTCGCGGAGGCGCGGGTGCGTGAGGAGCGCGTCGTACGGGACACCGAGCGCGTCCTGCGCGAGCACGACGACGCGCGCGACGAGATGCAGGCCCACATGACCCACGTACGCACCAGCCTGGCCACCCTGACCGGCCGGGCCCCGGCGGAGGGCTGAACCCCGGGGCGGCGCCGGATCAGGCAGGCGGGCGGCGGTCGGGCGGGAGTGCGCAGGCCGGGCTGCCGCCCGGGAGGCGGCCGCGGTTGTTCGCGACCAGCCGGTACACCCCGTGGGCCGCCCAGCTCAGTGGCGGCAGCGTCAGCAGCGCGCCCAGTACGGCCCACCCCCGCCCCGCGCTCAGCAGCAGTCGGGCGACGGCCTGCGCGCCGCCGTGCACCGCGCCGGTGGGCGTCACCCACAGCGCCTCGTACTCGGCCCGCCGCCGCGTGACGCCGAGGGCGCCCAGATCCGCGAACTGCCACGGCGTCATCGCGCACCGGGGCCGCACCCACCGCTCGGCCAGGTTCGCCGAGGTGGTGCAGAAGGCGCAGTCGCCGTCGTACACGAGCACGGGTTCGGTCCGCAGGGTCCGCATCGCCGGAATGGTCCGCATGAGTCCATGGTGCCCGTCGCGGCCGCGAACACCCCCCGCACACCGCGAGGCGGCCCCCGCCCTCCTACCCCGCCGGCGGCTTGCCCAGCTCACCCGCGCCCCCGCCGCCCTCACCCGCGCCCGCCAGGATCCACGCCTCCACCGCCTCGTACTGGCGGCGCTGCTGTTCGCCCCGGCCTCGGTGGGACAGGAACGTGCCCAGCCAGCCCATGAAGAAGCCGAAGGGGATCGACACCAGGCCGGTGGTGGTGAAGGGGTACCAGTTGAAGTCGTGGCGCTGGAAGACCGCGTGCGGCGAGCCCGAGACCAGGTTGGTGCCGGTCATCAGGACGATCACGCACAGCGTCCCGCCGATGAGGGTGCACATCAGGCCGGCCCGGGTGAAGCGGCGCCAGAAGAGGCTGTAGACGAGGGCCGGGGCCAGTGCGGACGCGCCGACGCAGAAGGAAAGGGTGACCAGCGGCTGTACGTTCCCGTGGCGGGCCAGGACCGCGAGGAGGATCGCGGGGACGCCGACGCCGACCGCCGCCGCTCTCGCCAGCGCCATCTCCGTGGCGTCGTCCGAAGGGGAGGACCCGCGCCGCAGGCCGTGGGCGAAGAGGTCGTGGGCGAGCGAGTTCGCGCAGGCCAGGATCATGCCGGCCACCGAGGCGAGCAGGGTCAGGAAGATCGCCGTGGTGACCGAGGTGAAGACGAGGGTTTCGAGCGCGGACGACCCGCCGCCCACGAGCGCCTGGCTGACCAGGAGGATCGACGTGTTGCCCTGCGGATCGGACGCGATGATCGGCCCCCGGCCGACGAGCGCCGCGGCGCCGAAGCCGATCACGGCGATGAGCAGGCAGAAGAAGACCACGGCCGACACCGCCCAGGACATCGACCGCCGTACGGCGAGGGCGTCGCGCGAGCTGTACATGCGCATCGTGATGTGCGGCAGGCAGGCGGCGCCGAGCACGACCGTCAGCTCGGAGCTGATCATGTCGAGTCCGCTGCCGCCGAACTGGAGCCCCGAGCGCAGGAAGGCGTCGCCCGCGCCGCTGCCGGTCTTCGCCGCGCCGAGGAGCCGCGCCGTACTCCAGTCGAAGCGGCCCAGGACCAGTACGGCGAGGACCACGCCCGTGCCGAGCAGGAAGACGGTCTTGATGATCTGGATGAGCGCGGTGCCCTTCATACCTCCGATGGCGGCGTAACTGATCATCAGGACGCCGAGGACGACGATGCAGCCCGTCCGGAAGCCCGAGCTGTCGAAGCCGAGGATGAAGGCGAGGAGGTCGCCGGCCCCGGCGAGCTGGACGACCATCATCGGGAGCAGCGCGGCGAGCGTGACCAGGCCGGCGGTGATCCGTACGGCGCGGCTCGGCGCGCGGCGGGCGAAGGCGTCGCCCATGGTGAACCGGCCCGCGTTGCGCAGGGGTTCGGCCAGCAGGAACATCAGGAGGACGAGCGAGAGCGCGGTGCTCAGGGCCAGCACGACGCCGTCGTAGCCGGTGAGGGAGATGACGCCGATGGTGCCGAGGACGGTGGCGGCGGAGATGTAGTCGCCGGCGATGGCGAGGCCGTTGCGCAGGGGGGAGAGGGAGCGGTAGCCGGTGTAGAACTCGGCGAGGTCGTCGCGGTCGGGGCCGGTCATGACGCACAGGAGGAGCGTCACGGTGGCGACCGCGATGAAGGCGACGAGGGACGCCTCCTGGGCGGACTCGCTGAATCCGGTCATGGGGTGCGCCGCTCGCGGCTCTGTCCCCGCAGGTGCGCGGCGAGCGGGTCGACGCGGTGGCGGGCGGACCGCTCGTACACGGCGATGGCCGCGAGGGTGACGGGGAGCTGGCACAGGCCCAGCAGGAGTCCGGTGGTGAGGCCGCCGGGCAGTTCGCCGCCCATCAGGCCGGGCGCGAAGCCGGAGAGGACGAGGAAGAGCGTGAAGTAGCCGAGGGCGGTGAGCGTGGCCACGCGGCGCAGCCGCCGGTACGCCGAGCGGAGCCTGCGCAGATCGCCGTGGTGGCCGGGCACGGTCGGGTGCGTGGGGGCGGGCGCCGGGGGCAGCGGCGGGGCAGGCGGGGAACTCTGCCAGGGGTAGAGGTATTCGGGGTAGTGCGACATGTGCGTGCTTGCTCCTTGCGCGGCTGGGTCCGAGCGGACTGCAGGGAGAAGCGCGTCCGGGGCCGGGGGAGCGGCGGCGGGGCGCTGGTGGGGTCGCGTACGTTACCCAGCGGTATGCGCGGCGGGGAGTCTTTCGTACGAACTCGCGCGAGGATCCGCTGGTTACCTCGGGTAAGAAGAGCGTTGTTCATTCTTACTGCTGGTAACCGGTGGTAGGCGCGGGGTGTCGGGGTGCTTTCAGTCCGACGGCGTCTCCTCGGTGATGACCGGGAAGCGGCGCGGCGCCACGAAGACCAGGGCGAGCAGGGCGAGGAAGCCCGCCACGGCCGCGCCGACATAGACGTGGTCGACGGCGGTGTCCACCGCCCGGCGCAGGTAGTCGGCCGCCTCCGTGGTGAGCGAGCCGGGGTCGGCCAGGGCGTGCGAGACGGAGTCGAGGTCGCCGGGGAGGCCGTGCCGGATGCCGTCGGGGGCGGCGGCGAGCCGGGACGCGAGGGTGGCGTTGGCGATCGCGCCGAAGAGCGCCGCGCCGACGGACTGGCCGACCTGGCGGCAGAAGAGTACGGAAGCGGTTGTCGTACCGCGCTCCGCGTACCCGACCGTCGACTGCACGCCGACGATCAGGGGGAGTTGGAAGAGCCCGAGCGCCGCGCCGAGCAGCAGCATGATCAGGGCGGGCTGCCAGGCCGCGCCGGGGAACGGCAGCAGCGGGAAGGCGAGCAGGATCAGCGTCGAGCAGGAGATGCCGATGATCGCGGTGAGACGGAAACCGATGCGGGTGTACGCGTGCTGGCTGAGCGCCGCGGACAGCGGCCAGCTGAGCGTCATGACGGACATGACGAAACCGGCGGCGATCGGGCCCAGTCCGAGGACCGCCTGGGCGTAGGTGGGGAGGAAGACGGTCGGCGCGACCATGAGCAGGCCCAGTGCGCCGAGGGCGAGGTTGACGGCGGCGATGGTGCGCCTGCGCCACACCCAGCCGGGGATGACCGGTTCGGCGGCGCGGCGTTCGATGACGACGGTGAGCGCGGCGAGCAGCGCGCTGCCGCCGAAGAGCGCCAGCGAGGGCGCGGAGAGCCAGGGCCAGGCGACACCGCCCTGGACGAGGGCGAAGAGCAGCAGGCCGCCGCAGGCGAAGACCGCCAGGGCGCCCGCCCAGTCGATGCGGGGGGCAGGCCGGTCCTTGGCGCCGGGCCGGGCGGGTTCGCGCAGGTGGCGGACGATGAGCCAGAGGGCGATCGCGCCGACGGGCAGGTTGATGAGGAAGATCCAGCGCCAGTCCGCGTACGCCGCGAGCAGTCCGCCGACCGCCGGGCCCGCGACGGCCGACACGGCCCACACGGTGGACAGCTTCGCCTGGATCTTGGGGCGTTCCTTGAGGGGGTAGAGGTCGGCGGCGATCGTCTGGACCGTGCCCTGGATGGCGCCGCCGCCCAGGCCCTGGACGATGCGGAAGGCGATCAGGCTCGCCATGTTCCAGGCGCAGGCGCAGAGCAGTGAGCCGAGGAGGAACAGGGCTATGCCGGCGATCAGGACCGGCTTGCGGCCGAAGGTGTCGGAGAGCTTTCCGTACACGGGGAGGGTGACGGTGACGGCGAGGAGGTAGCCGGAGAAGAGCCAGGAGAAGACGGCGAAGCCGCCGAGGTCGCCGACGATCTGGGGGACGGCGGTCGACACGATCGTGCCGTCCAGTGCGGCCAGGGCCATGCCGAGCATGAGCGCGGCGACGACGGGGCCGCGGCGGGCGTCCGGGGCGGCGGGCGCCGGACCGCCGCCGGGTATCGGGCCGGCGGGCGCCGGACCGCCACCGCCTGCGGCGTCGTTCGTGCTTCCGGTGCCGCCGGTACTCCCCGCCTTGCCCGCACTGCTTCCGGCGCCGCTCACCAAGATCCCTTCACCGTGCACGTATCTGGCCCACGACACCTTCTCACTCGCAGGTCACGCAGGGGGAGGGTGCGGGCTGCCCGGAGTCGGGGTCCACCCGGGGGTGGACAGCCCCTAGGGGCTTCTCCTTATTTCTGCCCAGGGGGTGTTCGTCCCGGTGGAGGACGAGGACGACCCGGCCGTTCTTTAGCTTGGTCCTACGGGCCGCCGCACCACGGGGGTGGGGCTGGCACCAGGGCGAATACGGAGATGCGCACCAGTGTGCGGGGGGTTTCCGGCCGCCAGACTCGACGTACTCGACCGCCGCCGAACGACGCGCGGCTCACACTTGAGGAGATTCACCGTGACAACGGCTATGACCATTCCCAGGCACGGGGGCACTGGAGGGCGTACGGCCGTTGCCGCGAGGGCGCGGCAGCTCGTCAAGGCGTACGGGTCGGGGGAGACCCGGGTCGTCGCGCTCGACCACGTCGACGTGGACATCAACCGGGGGCAGTTCACCGCCATCATGGGCCCGTCGGGCTCCGGCAAGTCCACCCTGATGCACTGCCTCGCCGGCCTGGACACCGTGACCTCGGGCGAGATCCACCTCGACGAGACCGAGATCACCAAGCTCAAGGACAAGAAGCTCACGCAGCTGCGCAGGGACCGGATCGGCTTCATATTCCAGGCGTTCAACCTGCTGCCCACGCTGAACGCCCTGGAGAACATCACGCTGCCGATGGACATCGCGGGCCGCAAGCCCGACGCGGCGTGGCTGAACCGGGTGGTGGAGACGGTCGGCCTCGCGGACCGGCTGAGGCACCGGCCCACGCAGCTGTCCGGCGGACAGCAGCAGCGCGTCGCTGTGGCGCGGGCCCTCGCCGCGCGCCCCGAGATCATCTTCGGGGACGAGCCGACCGGAAACCTCGACTCCCGTGCCGGGGCGGAGGTGCTGGACTTCCTGCGCAAGTCCGTCGACGAGCTGGGCCAGACCATCGTCATGGTCACGCACGACCCGGTGGCCGCCTCGTACGCGGACCGGGTGCTCTACCTCGCGGACGGCAGGATCGTCGACGAGATGTTCTCGCCCACCGCCGACCAGGTCCTCGACCGCATGAAGGACTTCGACGCGCGCGGGCGGACGTCATGACCGTCGTCAAGACCTCGATGCGCAACTTCCTCGCGCACAAGGGACGCATGGCGCTGTCCGCCGTGGCGGTCCTGCTCTCGGTGGCGTTCGTGTGCGGCACGCTCGTGTTCACCGACACCATGAACACCACGTTCGACAAGCTCTTCGCCGCCACCTCGGCCGATGTCACCGTCAGCCCCAAGGCCGCCGAGGACGACGACCAGGGCCCGCGCACCGGCAGGCCCGAGGCGCTCCCCGCCTCGCTCGTCCAGCAGGTGACGAAGGCGGACGGTGTGAAGTCCGCCGAAGGCGCCGTCGTCAGCATGTCGGTGACCGTCGTCGACGCCGCCAACAAGAAGATGGGCTCCGACAACGGCGCGCCGACGATCGCCGGCAACTGGACGCGCAACGACCTCAAGTCGATGGACATCACGTCCGGGCACGCCCCGCGCGGGCCCACCGACGTGATGGTCGACGCCGACACCGCCGAGAAGCACGGTCTGCAGCTCGGTGACGCACTGCGCACCATCGCCGTCACCGGCGACATCGAGTCCCGGATCTCCGGCATCGCGTCGTTCAAGATGACCAACCCGGGCGCGACCGTGGTCTACTTCGACACCGCCACCGCGCAGCGCAAGCTGCTGGGCAGGCCGGACGCCTTCACGAACATTTCCGTGACCGCCGAGGAGGGCGTCGCCGACACGCGGTTGAAGCAGCACGTCGCCACCGCGCTCGACGGCGCCGCCGGCGGCCCGTACAAGCTCCAGACCGCGAAGGAGGCGGCGGACTCGGGCCGTGAGGACGTCGGTTCCTTCCTCGACGTGATGAAGTACGCGATGCTCGGCTTCGCCGGGATCGCCTTCCTCGTCGGCATCTTCCTCATCGTCAACACCTTCTCCATGCTGGTCACCCAGCGCACCCGTGAGATCGGCCTGATGCGGGCCATCGGCTCCAGCCGCGGCCAGGTCAACCGGGGCGTGCTGGTGGAGGCCCTGCTGCTCGGCGTCGTCGGCTCGATCCTCGGCGTGGGCGCCGGTGTCGGCCTCGCCGTCGGCCTGATGCAGCTCATGGGCTCCATGGGCATGGAGCTGTCCACCAAGGACCTGACCGTGGCCTGGACCACCCCGGTCGTCGGTCTCGCGCTCGGCATCGTCGTCACCGTCGTCGCCGCCTACATCCCCGCAAGGCGGGCCGGCAAGGTCTCGCCGATGGCCGCCCTGCGCGACGCCGGGACCCCGGCGGACGGCAGGGCCGGCTGGATACGGGCCTCGATCGGTCTCGTCCTGACCGGCTCGGGCGCCCTGCTGCTCTACCTGACCACCCAGGCGGACCAGGCGAGCGAGGGCTCGCTGCTCCTCGGCGGCGGTGTCGTGCTCACCCTGATCGGCTTCATCGTCGTGGGCCCGCTCCTGGCGGGCGTGGTGGTACGGGCGATCAGCGCCGTACTGCTGCGGATGTTCGGCCCCGTGGGCCGGATGGCCGAGCGCAACGCGCTGCGCAACCCGCGCCGTACCGGAGCGACGGGCGCCGCGCTGATGATCGGCCTGGCCCTGGTGGCCTGCCTCTCCGTCGTCGGGTCCTCGATGGTCGCCTCGGCCACGCAGGAGCTCGACAAGTCGGTCGGGGCGGACTTCATCATCCAGAGTGGCCCCAGCGGCCCGATCGTGCCCAAGGCCGAGAAGGCGCTGCGCGCGGCCCCCGACATCGAGCACGTCACCAGCTACAAGATGATCAAGGCCGAGCTGACCGCTCCCGACGGGAAGAAGGAGACCGAGGAACTGGTCGCCGCCGACCCGACGTACGCGCAGGACCTGCGGCGCGAGACCGTCGCCGGTGAGCTGGCCGCGGCGTACGGCAAGAACGCCATGTCGGTCGGCAGCGACTACGCCGAGCGGCACGGCGTCGAGGTGGGCGACACGATGACCGTCGCGTTCACGGGCGGCGAGAGCGCCAAGCTGAAGATCGCGGCGATCACCTCGGACGAGTCGAACGTCGACAAGGGCGCGATGTACACCAACGTCACGACCGCCGCCCAGTACCTCCCGGCCGACCGGGTGCCGCCGAACATGATCATGTTCGCGAAGGCGGTGGACGGCAAGGAGAAGGCCGCGTACGCCGGACTGAAGAAGGCGCTGGCCGACTACCCGCAGTTCACGGTGCAGGACCAGACCGACTTCAAGCAGGGCCTCAAGGACGAGGTCGGCCAGCTGCTCAACATCGTCTACGGCCTGCTGGCGCTCGCGATCATCGTCGCGGTGCTCGGTGTGGTGAACACGCTCGCCCTGTCGGTCGTCGAGCGCACCAGGGAGATCGGCCTGATGCGGGCCATCGGGCTCTCGCGCCGCCAGCTGCGCCGCATGATCCGCATGGAGTCCGTGGTCATCGCCCTCTTCGGTGCCCTGCTCGGCCTCGGCCTGGGCATGGGCTGGGGCACGACAGCCCAGAAACTGCTGGCGCTGGAGGGGCTCGGGGTCCTGGAGATCCCGTGGACGACGATCCTCACCGTCTTCGTGGGCTCGGCCTTCGTCGGACTGTTCGCGGCCCTGGTCCCGGCGTTCCGGGCGGGGCGGATGAACGTACTGAACGCGATCGCCACGGAGTAGCGCGGTGGTCACAGGGCCCGGCCCCGGAGGTGTTCCTTGTGGACACTCCGGGGCCGGGCCGCTGTTCTGGTCAGGCCGCCATGACCTGTACGTCGTACTGCGGGATCGACTTGTCGCGGGTGACGAGCGTGAGATCTTCCATCTGCGCCTGGGCGACGAGAATGCGGTCGAAGGGGTCCCGGTGGTGCGACGGCAGCCTGCCGGCGCGCACCCCGTGAGCTGCGGTGATGGGCAGCGGCGTGAACTGGAGGTCCCTGGCCCTTTCGGCCAGGTTTCCAGTGCCGTCGAGTTTTCCGAGGGAATGCTTGATCGCGATTTCCCATGGCGTCGCGGCGCTGATGTACACCTCGGGTTCGGTACGGAGCAGGTCTCTGAGGCCGGTGGACAGCTCGGGTGAGGCGTTCAGCCACCAGAGGACGACGTGCGTGTCGAGGAGCAGCTTCATCCACGCATCCCGAAGGCTTCGGCGAGGTCGTCGGGCAGTTCGTCGAAGTCGTCGTGGATGTGGATCTGGCCCTTGAGCGCGCCGTAATCGGTCCGGTCGGCCTTGGGGCGCAGCGGCACGACCTTGGCGATGGGCCGGCCGGCCCGGCTGATGACGATCTCTTCACCGGTCTCGACCTGCTGCAGTATCCGCGAGAAGTGGGTCTTCGCCTCGTGGACGTTGTACTGCCGGGCTGCTTCCATGACTGCCTCACAGGGAGCCGGGGACTAAGGCGGACTAACGTCGGATCCAGCGTAGCGCCGATTCGGCCGTCCGAGCCACAGCGCTCCCTCGCGCGGGTGACGCACCCGCGTCGTAGGCTGGAGCCCCCGGCCCGTGCGACGTGTCGGGTCCTTCGCGTTGTCCACCTCGTTACCCGGACGGAAACCCTTCATGAGCCTGCACGGTCTGCTGGATGCCGTAGTACGAGACCCGGCGCTCGCCGAAGCGGTGAAGGCCGCCACCGACGGCAACCGCATGCACATCGACCTGGTCGGCCCGCCCGCCGCACGCCCCTTCGCGGTGGCCGCGCTGGCCCGCGAGACCGGGCGTACCGTGCTCGCCGTCACCGCGACCGGCCGCGAGGCCGAGGACCTGGCCGCCGCGCTGCGCACCCTGCTGCCGGAGGAGGGGATCGTCGACTACCCGTCGTGGGAGACCCTGCCGCACGAGCGCCTGTCGCCGCGCAGCGACACCATGGGCCGCCGCCTCGCCGTCCTGCGCCGCCTGGCGCACCCGCACGCCGACGACCCGTCCGCCGGCCCGGTGAGCGTCATCGTCGCGCCCGTACGCTCCGTGCTCCAGCCGCAGGTCAAGGGCCTGGGGGACCTGGAGCCGGTGGCGCTGCGGACCGGGCGGAGCGCGGACCTGGGGGAGATCACGGCGGCGCTGGCGGCAGCGGCGTACTCCCGCGTGGAACTGGTCGAGAAGCGCGGCGAGTTCGCGGTGCGCGGCGGCATCCTCGACGTCTTCCCGCCGACCGAGGAGCACCCGCTGCGCGTGGAGTTCTGGGGCGACGACGTCGAGGAGATCCGGTACTTCAAGGTCGCCGACCAGCGTTCCCTCGAAGTCGCCGAGCACGGCCTGTGGGCGCCGCCCTGCCGCGAGCTGCTGCTGACCGAGAGCGTGCGGGAGCGGGCCGCCGCCCTCGCCGAGGCCCACCCCGAACTCGGCGAGCTGCTCGGCAAGCTCGCCGAGGGCATCGCCGTGGAGGGCATGGAGTCGCTGGCCCCGGTGCTCGTGGACGACATGGAGCTGCTGCTCGACGTACTGCCCAAGGGCTCCATGGCGCTGGTCTGCGACCCGGAGCGGGTGCGGACCAGGGCGGCGGACCTGGTGGCGACCTCGCAGGAGTTCCTGCAGGCGTCCTGGGCGGCCACGGCGGGCGGCGGCGACGCCCCGATCGACGTGGGCGCGGCCTCGCTGCGCGGCATCGCGGACGTCCGGGAACGCGCCCGTGAGCTGGACATGCTGTGGTGGTCGGTGGCCCCGTTCGCCGCCGACGAGGAGCTGTCCGAAGACACGCTCAAACTCGGCATGCACGCCCCGGAGGCGTACCGGGGCGACACGGCGAGAGCGCTCGCCGACACCAAGGGCTGGCTGGCCGACGGCTGGCGCACCGTCTACATCACGGAGGGCCACGGCCCGGCGGCCCGCACCGCCGAGGTCCTCGGCGGCGAGGGCATCCCGGCCCGCCTGGAGGCGGACCTCGCCGAGATCACCCCGTCGGTCGTCCACGTCGCCTGCGGTTCGATCGACAACGGCTTCGTCGACCCCGGTCTGCGGCTGGCCGTACTGACCGAGACCGACCTGACCGGCCAGCGCACCGCCAGCAAGGAACTGGGCCGGATGCCGGCCCGCCGCCGCAAGACCATCGACCCGCTGACGCTCCAGGCGGGCGACTTCATCGTCCACGAGCAGCACGGTGTCGGCCGCTACATCGAGATGGTCCAGCGCACCGTCCAGGGCGCGACCCGCGAGTACCTGCTCGTCGAGTACGCCCCCGCCAAGCGCGGCCAGCCCGGCGACTGCCTCTACATCCCCACCGACCAGCTGGAGCAGGTCACCAAGTACGTCGGCGGCGAGGCCCCGACCCTGCACCGGCTCGGCGGCGCCGACTGGACCAAGACGAAGGCGCGCGCGAAGAAGGCGGTCAAGGAGATCGCCGCCGACCTGATCAAGCTGTACTCGGCGCGCATGGCGGCCCCCGGCCACACCTTCGGCCCGGACACCCCGTGGCAGCGCGAGCTGGAGGACGCCTTCCCGTACGTCGAGACGCCCGACCAGCTGTCCACCATCGCCGAGGTGAAGGAGGACATGGAGAAGTCCGTCCCCATGGACCGCCTGATCTGCGGCGACGTCGGTTACGGCAAGACGGAGATCGCGGTCCGCGCCGCCTTCAAGGCGGTCCAGGACGGCAAGCAGGTCGCCGTCCTCGTCCCCACGACCCTGCTGGTGCAGCAGCACTTCGGCACGTTCTCCGAGCGGTACGCCCAGTTCCCGGTCGTCGTGAAGGCGCTGAGCCGCTTCCAGTCGGACACCGAGGCGAAGGCGACCCTGGAGGGCCTCAGGGAGGGCTCGGTCGACATCGTCATCGGCACGCACCGGCTGTTCTCGTCCGAGACGAAGTTCAAGGACCTGGGCCTGGTCATCGTCGACGAGGAGCAGCGCTTCGGCGTCGAGCACAAGGAGCAGCTGAAGAAGCTGCGCGCCAACGTCGACGTGCTGACGATGTCCGCGACCCCCATCCCCCGTACGCTCGAAATGGCCGTCACCGGCATCCGCGAGATGTCGACGATCACGACGCCGCCGGAGGAGCGCCACCCGGTGCTGACCTTCGTCGGCCCGTACGAGCAGAAGCAGATCGGCGCCGCGATCCGCCGCGAACTGCTGCGCGAGGGCCAGGTCTTCTACATCCACAACCGGGTCGAGTCGATCGACCGTGCGGCGGCCAAGCTCCGCGAGATCGTGCCCGAGGCGAGGATCGCGACGGCGCACGGCCAGATGGGCGAGAGCCAGCTGGAGCAGGTGGTCGTCGACTTCTGGGAGAAGAAGTTCGACGTACTGGTCTCGACGACGATCGTCGAGTCCGGCATCGACATCTCCAACGCCAACACCCTGATCGTCGAGCGCGGTGACAACTTCGGCCTCTCCCAGCTCCACCAGCTGCGCGGCCGGGTGGGCCGTGGCCGCGACCGCGGCTACGCGTACTTCCTCTACCCGCCGGAGAAGCCGCTGACGGAGACCGCGCACGAGCGGCTGGCGACGATCGCGCAGCACACCGAGATGGGCGCGGGCATGTACGTCGCCATGAAGGACCTGGAGATCCGGGGCGCGGGCAACCTGCTGGGCGGCGAACAGTCCGGTCACATCGCGGGCGTCGGCTTCGACCTGTACATCCGCATGGTCGGCGAGGCCGTCGCGGACTACCGGGCGGCGGTGGACGGCCAGGCCGAGGAGGAGCCGCCGCTGGAGGTGAAGATCGAGCTGCCGGTGGACGCGCACGTTCCGCACGACTACGCGCCGGGCGAGCGGCTGCGTCTCCAGGCGTACCGGGCGATCGCCTCGGCGAACTCCGAGGAGGACATCAGGGCCGTACGGGAGGAACTCACCGACCGCTACGGCAAGCTTCCCGAGCCGGTGGAGAACCTGCTGCTGGTCGCGGGGCTGCGCATGCTGGCGCGGGCCTGCGGCGTCGCGGACATCACCCTGGCCGGGCCCAACGTCCGCTTCGGCCCGGTGGAACTGCGCGAGTCGCAGGAGCTGCGCCTCAAGCGTCTCTACCCCCGCACGGTCCTCAAGCCGGCCACGCACCAGATCCTGGTGCCGCGCCCGACCACCGGTCAGATCGGCGGGAAGCCGGTGGTGGGACGCGAACTGCTGGCGTGGACCGGCGAGTTCCTGACGACGATCCTGGGGTCCTAGCCCGCCCCGGCCGGCGGGCTGTGCCCGGTCCCCCCGTGGGACCGGGCACAGCTGCCCGGATTCGGCGGGCGGGTCCGTCAGAGGGAGTCGAGGTCCAGCGCGTCGGCCATGGCGCGGTACCCGGCGTCACTCGGGTGCAGCTTGTCGCCCGAGTCGTAGGCGGGGCGGATGGCGCCGTCGGGTCCGGACACGGCGCGGTCGAAGTCGGCCACCGCGTCGTACTCGCCCGAGGTGCGGATCCAGTGGTTGACCGCCTGGCGCTTGGCCTCGTTGACCCCTGCCTCGTCGTCGTAGAACGACCCTTCGATCGGGGTCAGCGTGGCTCCGACCACTGTGATGCCCTTGGCGTGCGCCTGACGGATCAACGAGCGGTGGCCGTCGATGAGTTGCCCGGCGGAGACCTCCGGGGTGGGGCCGCCGGGAAACGTCGGACCACTGCCCCCGATGTCGTTGATGCCTTCCAGGACGATGACGGTGCCTACGCCCGGCTCGCCGAGCACGTCCTCCTTGAAGCGGGCGATGCCCTTCTCCCCGGCCCAGGACGTGTCGTTGGTGACCTGGTTGCCGCCGATCCCGTGGTTGAGGACGCCGCGGGGCTTCCCGGCGGCGGCGAAGCGCTCGGCGAGCTCGTCGGGGTAGCGGTTGTTCGCGTTCGGGGAGGAGCCGACGCCGTCGGTGATGGAGTCGCCGAAGGTCACCACCGCGTCGCGCCGCTCGGCCGTCCTGCCGCCGGTGACCTCGACGCCGGTGAGGTAGTACCAGGAGTCGCTGCTCTCCTCGAACGCCGCGCCGCCGCGGTCCGACCGGTGGTCGCCGTGGGCGCGGTAGCTGGTGGCGGCGGAGAAGTGGTGGAAGGTGGCCGGCCCGGTGGGCTCCGCCAGGTACAGCGTCACCGTGAGCGACTCCAGGGCCCTGACCTTGAGCGGCACCCCGTCACTGGTCGCCCGGCCGCCCGCGGGGATCGTCACCGAGCGCCCCTTGTTGAAGGACAGGTGCCGGACCGAACCCGGCTGTACGGCGGCGCCCTCGGCCGTGCGGGCCACCGTCGCGCCGGTGATGCGCAGCGGAGTGCTCCCGTAGCGGTTGGACAGCTCGATACGGGCCTTGGTGCCGCCGGTGGTGACCCGCACCACCTGGCGCACCGTGTGGTTGTCGAAGCCCTGCGGCGACCAGTTGGGCGCGAACGGCGCGGTCGGCGCCTGAGGGGAGGCGGCCCAGCCGCCCTGCCACTGCGCGCCGTGCCGTTCGGCGGCCGCGGGAGCGGCCGCGGCGGCACCGGTCGGACCGTGCGGTCCGACGACCGGCAGGACCGCCAGTGCGGCCGCCGTGAACAGTGCCGCGCCCGTACGCCGTAAGGAAGTTGTCGTTGTCATGCGTCCCGCCCCTGTCGATGCTTTCCGATGTCCGTGTCGTTGATCGCGTGCACGCGACAGGGTCAAGCGCTGAGCGTCTTCGGCTATTCCCCGCCACCGGTGCCGAACATCGCGTCCGCCACCGCCCAGAAGGCGTCCTCCGGAGCGCGGCCGCCCAGGGAGCGGTCCAGGTTGTTGGTCAGGAGGAGAGTGGCGAAGCCGTGTGCGATCGACCAGGCGGCGGTGCCGGTCAGTTCCGGGTCGCCGACGCGGTCGCCGGTGAGCCCGGCGACTTTGGCGCGCAGTCGCTCGTACGCACGTGCCTTCGCGGCCTGCAGCTCCGGGTCCTCGGCTCGCTGAAGGTCCGGCTGGAACATGACCTGGAAGTGCGCCGGGTGGGCGACTGCGAAACGGACGTACCGCACGCCGGCGTCGCGCAGGTCCGTCGCGTCGGACAGCGCAGCGGCCAGCAGGTCGTACCCCTCGGTGGCGATGGCGGTCAGCAGGCCCGTCCGGTCCTTGAAGTGGTGGGCGGGGGCGGCGTGGGAGACGCCCGCGCGGCGGGCGAGGTCGCGCAGCGACAGGGCGGCGGGGCCCTCGGTGCGGATGACGTCGAGCGCGGCGGTGAGGACGGCCCGTCGCAGGTCGCCGTGGTGGTAGGTGTCGCGGCTGGTCATGGCCAGCAGACTACGCCGAATCTAGACGTTGACAAGTTGAGTGGGGCGAGGCAATCTTGCCGATGTCTAGATGAAGCGTCGCGGTCGGAGGAGGAGCCATGGGCGGGCATGTCGTGGAACTGGGGCGCGTGCGGCAGATGTGGCACCTGCTGGAGCCGTTGCACGCCGTCCTCTACTACGCCCCCGAGGTCTTCGCGGAAGCGGAGAAGCTCGGCTGCGCGACGGACGTCCGCTGGCCGAGCTACTTCACCTGGCGCCGCGCGCCGCTGGGGGCCGTGGGCGCCGGGGTCGTGACCGCCGCGTTCTACAGCTTCAGCCCGCGCATGGTCGCGGAGTACGTCCCGGCGGGACCGGGCGGCGCCGACCCGGCCGACGCCCTGGCCGCACGGCTGCGCGGGATGGACGGGACGTACCGCGCCCTTTTCGGGGAGCGGGTCGACGGGCCGGAGATCGCCGAGGCCGCCGTTCTGGCCCGCCGGGCCGCCGAGGCCGCGGACACCGCGGGCCGGCCGCTCGCCGCCGCCAACGCCTCGCTGCCCTGGCCCGACGCCCCGCACCTCGTGCTGTGGCAGGCCGCGACCGTCCTGCGCGAGCACCGCGGCGACGGTCACCTCGCGGCGCTGCTCACCGCCGGACTCGACCCGGTCGAGGCGCTGGTGAGCTTCGCGGGGATCGGAGCGGCGTCGGCGCAGACGTTCCGCAGCCGGGGCTGGAGCGACGAGGAGTGGACGGCCGCGCGGGAACGGCTCGTCGCGCGCGGGCTGCTGGACGCCGGGGGCGCCGCCACCGGGGCGGGACGCGCGCTGCGCGCCGAGGTCGAGCGGGTCACCGACGAGCTGGCCGCCGCGCCCTGGCGGGCCCTCGGGCCGGAAGGGACCGCGCGGCTGGGGGAGTTGCTGGGGCCGCTGTGGGTGGAGGTGCTGGGCTCGGGGCTGTTGCCGTCCGAGAACACGCTGGGCATCGGCAAGGTGTAGTACGCCCGTGGGATTCTGGACGGCATGCATACCGACGCGCCCCGACGGACCGCCTGGATACGCACCCCGACGCGGGTGCGCGCGTTCCGGGCGGCCCTCCCCGCAGCCGCCCTGTCCGCCGCTCTCGCCGTCACCGGCTGCACACCGGAGGCGGTGGGCGGAAACGACGGCGGCCGGAAGCCGGGCGCGGCCGGCTCGGCGCTCGCCGCCGCCGAGGCCCTCACCGTCAAGGGGCGCGCGCCCAGGACCGGTTACGAGCGGGAGGCGTTCGGCAGCGCCTGGGCGGACACCGACGACAACGGGTGCGGGACCCGCGACGACATACTGAAACGCGACCTGGCCGACGTACGGATCAGGCGCGGCGGCGGAGCGGACTGCGAGGTCGCCGCCGGAACGCTCACCGAGGACCCGTACACCGGGCGGCGCGTGGAGTTCGTGCGCGGACGCAGCAAGGTCGACATCGACCATGTCGTCGCCCTCTCCGACGCCTGGCAGAAGGGCGCCCAGAAGTGGCAGCGCCGCAAGCGGGTCGCCTTCGCCAACGACCCGCTCAACCTGCTGGCCGTCGACTCCTCCGCCAACCGCCGCAAGAGCGACGGCGACACGGCGACCTGGCTGCCCGCGAACAAGGCGTACCGCTGTGTGTACGTGGCCCGGCAGGTGGCCGTGAAGAAGAAGTACGAGCTGTGGGTGACCGGCGCAGAACGGGACGCCATGCGGCGCGTGCTGTCCCGCTGCCCGGGCGAACGACTGCCCGCCGCCGGCGGCCCGACCGACGCCCCGGCCCGCTTCGGAGGCTGAGGGCCGAGGTGGTGGAGCGCCGAGGTGTCGCGGCCCTGTGGGGTTGGAGCGCTGAGGCGTTGGGGCGCTGTGGTGTGAGGCGTGCGGCGTTGAGGCGCGTCCGCGCGCGGAAAAGTGTCCGGCCCACTCGCGGGGGGTGCGCGAGTGGGCCGGACGGTCTGTGGTGGGGCCGGGTAGTGCTGGTGGTGCGGGTGGTCAGAGCTTCAGGTCCCACTGCGAGGCGTCGTGGGAGAAGTCCGGGGAGATCTCGACGACCAGGTTCTCGGCGTCGGCCGGGGTGTCGAAGGCGTACACGGCGGTGGCCTTCTTGCCCGGGGCGAGCGTGCCGGTGAAGAGTTCGCCGACCTTCTCGTCGAAGATCTGCTCGGCCTTCACGCCCTCGGCGCCGGCGCGGGCCTCGGCGGTGACGAGCGCGGCGTCGAACTTCTTCGTGCCGGCGTTGTCGATGACGACGGTGACCTTGTAGGCCTTGTTGCCCTTGGTGTGCCCGATGGCGTACTCGCCGGGGGTGTACGGCTCCGGGGCGGACGCGGTGACGGTCAGCTTGTCCTCGTAGACGGCCGAGTCACCGGCCGCCAGCGTTTCGGCGTCCTCGCCCGCGGCGCCACCCTTGCCCTTCTTGCCCTTGTTCTTGCCGTCGCTCTTCGCGCTGCCGTCGCCCGACTCCTTGGTCGCCGACGAGCTGCTGGTCGCCTTGTTGATGTCGTCCACCGCGTCGTCCACGGCCTTGAAGAGGATGACCGCGCCGACCACCGACATGATCAGCGAGATCAGGCCCAGGATGGCGCCCGCCAGGGCGACGCCCTTGTTGGTGGCCCCGCCGCGCTTGGCGCGGCCCCGGCCGGCCAGGCCCATGACCAGGGCGATGATGCCGAGGATGCCGGCGAGCCAGAAGAAGAACGGGATCAGACCCGACAGCGCGCCGATGATGCCGAGGATCAGGGCGGCAGTGCCCAGGCCGTTGCGGGCCTGCGCGGCCGGCGTCGGAGCCTGCGGGAACTGAGGCTGCTGCGTGTACTGAGACATGGATGTCCTCCGGACAAGGGGTGTGCGGGACTGCCTTGCCGCCCCGTTCTGCTGCGATGGGTCAATCACAGCAGAGCTTGTGAACCGAGTCAACACGATTCACGCATCCACTTGGGTTCACGTCGTGAAGCGGGCTGTCTTGTGTGCGCGGGTATGCTCGGTGCACAAGCAGGTGCAGGTGTACGAGGGGAGCCGGCCGGTGTCGGACAACGCAGCAGAGGTGACCGCCGCCGGAATCGCCCGGCTCGCCGGGGTGGGCCGCGCCGCCGTGAGCAACTGGCGCCGCCGCCACCCGGACTTCCCCAAACCCGTCGGCGGCACCGAGACAAGCCCTTCGTTCGCCCTCCCGGCGGTCGAGCAGTGGCTGCGCGACCAGGGGAAAATCGCCGAGGTGCCGCTGCGCGAGCGGGTCTGGCAGCAGCTCGCCGGCCACCCGGCGGGCGCCGTGACCGCCCTGATCCACGCGGGCTGCGTGCTCCTGCTCGTACGCGACAGGCCGACCGCGTGGCTCCAGCTCTCCGCCGTCTCCGACGAGAAGCTGGCCGCACTCCTGTCGCCCGCGCTGGGGGAGGTCCTCGCCCCCCGCTTCGGCCCGCACCGGGCTGTTCACACCCCGGACGCGTCCGCGCTGGTTCCCTCCGTACCTCTGCTGCGCGCCACTGCTGAGCTGGCCGCCGAGCTCGGCGCGCGCCAGACGTACGAGTTCCTGCTCGGCCGCCACCTCGACGCCAACCCGCGCCAGTACACCCTCACCCCGCCCGGCCCCGCCGCCCTGATGGCGGCCCTCGCGGGCCCCGCCCGTACCGTCCTCGACCCGGCCTGCGGCACCGGCACGCTGCTGCGCGCCGTCGCACAGGGCGCCGGGGCCAAGTCCACCGACGCGCAGTCCGACGGAGCGGGCCCCGCCGGCGCCCAGGACGGGCGCGCCCTGCACGGCCAGGACAGCGACCCCGACCTGGCCGCCCTCGCCGCCCTGCGCCTCGCCCTGCACACCGAGAGCGGCGGCGGCCAAGTCCGCGTCGCCGCCGCCGACTCCCTGCGCGCCGACGCCTTCCCGCGGGTCGCCGCCGACGCCGTGCTCTGCCACCCGCCGTTCAACGAACGCAACTGGGGCCACGACGAGCTGGCCTACGACGCCCGCTGGGAGTACGGCTTCCCGGCCCGCACGGAGTCCGAACTCGCCTGGGTCCAGCACGCACTGGCCCGGCTGCGCGAGGGCGGTACCGCCGTCCTCCTGATGCCGCCCGCCGCCGCCTCCCGCCGCTCCGGCCGCCGCATCCGCGCCGACCTGCTGCGCCGGGGCGCCCTGCGCGCCGTCGTGTCGCTCCCGGCCGGCGCCGCGCCCCCGTACGGCATCCCGCTGCACCTGTGGGTCCTGCGCAAGCCCGCGCCGGGCGGCCGCCCGTCCCACGAACTGCTGCTCGTCGACACGGCCGACCTCTCCGCCGCCGGCCGCGACAAGCTCGACTGGCAGGCCCTGCACAGCGCCGTCCTCGACACCTGGCAGACCTTCGACCGCGACGGCACCGTCGCCGGACGCCCGGGCGTCAGCCGCTCGGTGTCCGTGATCGAGCTGCTCGACGACGACGTGGACCTCGCCCCCGCCCGCCACCTGCCGCCCCCGGCCGCCGGCGGAGGCGCCGCCGAACTCGCCGTCGTACGGGAGCGGCTGGCCGAGACACTGCGGCAGACCACCGCGCTCACGCCCCCGGCGGGGGAAGCCGCGCGACCACCGCGCTGGCCCACCACCACCGTCGGCGAACTCGCCAGGGCGGGCGCCCTGGTGCTGCGCGCGGGCGGCGCGGGAGCCGGTTCCGGGGAACGGGTCCTCACCGAACAGGACGTGCTCGGCGGGGCTGCGCCCTCGGGCAGCCTCCCCGAAGGCCCGGCGGAGGACCCGGTGCTCGTCGAAGCGGGCGACGTGGTGGTGCCCGTGCTCGGCGGCGGCTCGGTCGTCCGTGTCGTCGACGACACGACCGCGGGCGCCGCCCTCGGCCGCAGCCTCCAGCTGCTGCGCCCCGATCCGGCGGCCCTCGACCCCTGGTTCCTCGCCGGCTTCCTGCGCGGCACCGCCAACAACCGCCAGGCCAGCAGCTACGCCTCGACCTCCACCCGGCTGGACGTGCGCCGGCTCCAGCTGCCCCGGCTGCCGCTCGCCGACCAGCTCCAGTACGGCGAACGCTTCCGCACCCTGGCGGAGTTCGAGGACGCCCTGCGGCAGGCGGGACGCCTCGGCGAACAGCTCGTGCAGGGGCTGTACGACGGCCTGACGGACGGGACCGTACGGCCGCGGTGAGTCGCGAGTGAGTCACGAGAACACGGCGGAGTGAGCCGCGCCACATCGGATCCGTACAACCCGTGGGCCGTTGTCGGTGTCGGTGTATACGCTCAAAGCGCTTGGTCGAGCGCGTGCCGCACCGAGTGTCTGTCCCCACGTACGTCTCACCAGGTCCTCAGGAGCAGCCATGCACGGCTCCGGCACCACGCCGCCAGTCCGCACTGACGGCGCCGTCATCACCATGCGCGTGCTGTTCCCCATCTGCGCCGTGTTCAGCTGCGGCGTCCTGTCGTGCGTGCCGCTGTTCCGCATCGCGATCCTGCGCGGGCGCTGGTACGACTGGGCGGCCGCGTGGGCGAGCATCCCGGTGGCGATCACGGCCTTCGCCGTCGTCGGTTCGCTGCCCGAGGGAGACGTCAGGACCGACATAGCGCTGTCCTGCATCCTGATCCTCGGGGCCGCGACCGCCGGGTACTTCCTGGTCTTCGACATCCGGCACTACGCGCGGCTCGGGGCCGCCGACGGGCCGCACTCCGTCACCGGGCCCCGTGCCCCCTACGGTCCGTACGCCCCGCAGGTACAGCCCCAGCCGCAGCAGCAGCCGTACGGGCAGGCTGCCCCGCCGCGGTACGGCTACCCGAACCCGTACGCCAGCACCCCGGCGGTCAACCCGTCCCCGGCCCCGCCGCACCACCAGCCACAGCCGCAGCCCCAGCAAGCGCCCCCACAGCAGCCGCACTCCCACGAGCACCCCCACCAGCATCCGCCCCAGCAGCCCCGCCGCGTGGACCAGGTCCGGGCCGAGCTGGACGAGCTGAGCGACCTCCTGCGCAAAGACCAGCGGGGTGACCGGGACCGGTGAACGGACGGATCATCGCGGGGCGTTACGAGCTGTCCAACATCATCGGCCAGGGCGGCATGGGCCAGGTCTGGACGGCGTACGACCAGCGCCTCGACCGCCGTGTCGCGGTGAAGCTGCTGCGCCCCGACCGGATGGCCGCCGCCACCGCCGCCGACGAGATGCGCCGCCGCTTCGTGCGCGAGTGCCGGGTCACCGCCCAGGTGGACCACCCGGGCCTCGTCACCGTCCACGACGCGGGCAGCGACGACGACGACCTCTACCTGGTCATGCAGTACGTCAAGGGCTCCGACCTCGCCGACCACCTCGCCGAGCACGACCCGTACCCCTGGCCGTGGGCCGTCGCGGTCGCCGCCCAGCTGTGCGCGGTGCTGTCCGCCGTGCACGCGGTGCCGATCGTCCACCGCGACCTCAAGCCGCGCAACGTCATGGTCAGGCCCGAAGGCACGATCACCGTCCTGGACCTCGGCGTCGCATCCGTCCTCGACACCGACACCACCCGTCTCACCCACACCGGCTCGCCCATCGGCAGCCCCGCCTACATGGCGCCCGAGCAGGCGATGGGCGGCGCGGTCGGCCCGTACACCGACCTCTACGCCCTCGGCGTCCTGATGCACGAACTCCTCAGCGGCAACGTGCCCTTCGCCGGCTCCACGGTCCTCGGGGTCCTGCACCGCCACCTGTACGAGCCGCCGCTGCCCGTCCGCCAGCTCCGCCAGGACATCCCCGAGCCGCTCGAAGCGCTGGTCCTGCGCCTGCTCGCCAAGGACCCGCAGCACCGCCCCTCCTCCGCCCAGGAGGTGTACGAGGCGCTGGCCCCCCTGCTGCCGGCGCACGGTGGCGCACCGGCGGGACCGCTCGACCCCACGCGCCCGTTCCTGCGCCCGCACGCCCCCTGGCCCGACCGGGCCACCGCCCCGCCCGCCGCCCAGCCCACCCCCGCGCAGGCCCAGCCCGACGTCGCGGGCGCGGTCGACGAGGTCAAGCAGCTCCTCGGCGAGGGGCGGATCACCCAGGCCGTCGACATCCTCGGCGGCATCCTGCCGGCCGCCGCCGCCCAGCACGGCGAGCGCTCCCCGGTCGTCCGCATCCTGCGCAAGCAGTACGCCGCGACGCTGCTGGACGACGGGCAGTACCGCCGCGCACTGCCCGAGCTGCGCCGCCTCGCGGACGACCGCGCCGCCGAGGCGGGCCTGGCCGACCCGCAGGCGCTCCAGTTCCGGTACGACGCGGCGCAGTGCCTGGAGCAGCTCGGCGAACCGGCCGCGGCGCTCGCCGAGTACCGCGGCCTGCTGCCCTACTTCGAGAACCAGTACGCGGGCGGGACGCCGGCGACCGACGCCACCGCCCGCGCCTTCGACATCCGCCACCGCATCGCGAACCTGCTGCTCGCGATGGGCGACCACGCCGCCGCGCACGCCCAGTTGCAGGGCCTGCTGTACGACGCCGAGCTCGCGTACGGCCCGTACCACCCGCTGCCGGCCGAGGTGCGCCGCGCGCTTGACCGCCACCAACGGATGCGGGACGTCTGAGCGTGCGGGCGGGAGGCCCGACGGTCAGCGCGCCCGCAGGAAGGCGGAGGTCGCGACCCGGCCCACCAGGGTGAGCCTGCTGTCGCCGCCCGCCAGGTGCTTGTCCAGCGCGTCCTTGACGCCGGGCCAGCGCGCGTCGCCGTAGTCGTCGAGGACGACGACCGCGTCCGCGGCGGCGATCCGCTCCACCCATTCCAGGTCGGCGAGCACGCCCTCGAAGGAGTGGTCGCCGTCGACGACGATCACGCCGTACTCACGGTCGGAGACCTCCGCCCGCACCTCCGGGTCCCCCGAGAACCCCTGCCGGACGCGCGCGCCGGTGCCCGGACGGCCGCCGCCGAGCGCCAGGTTGGCCCGTACGACGTCCTCGCGCACCGGCGTGCCGGTCGGCTCCTCGTAGTCGCTCGTGCCCGGCTGGAGCTGCGAGCCGGCCAGCGGATCGACGATCGTCAGCGTCGCCTCGACGCCCGTCCGGTGCAGCATCCGCATCAGGGCGGCGGCGAACAGCCCGTGCAGCGTGCCGATCTCCAGCACTTCGAGCCCCGGTGTGCCGTTGTCCTCGCTCGTGGGCCGCGCGAGCAGCGGGACGGTGGCGAGCTTGCCGCACACGTTGGACGTACCGCCCGCCATCCTGCCGACGCCCAGCGCCTCCAGAGCCACCACGTTGCGGTAGGCGACGGTCACGTTGCGCCGGGCGCGCTCGCCCGCGCCCGTCGTGGCCTCCACCTCCTTCACGAGCCGGTCGATCTGGTCGGGCGTGGGCATGCGGTGCTGGCCGCGACCGGTGCGGTCGAGGAGCATGGTGAGGCCGTGTTGTTTCCGCCGCAGTTCGGTGACTTCGCGGCGGAGCCCCGCGGTGTGACGTGAGATGCGCTGGTCGACGAGCACGGCGACGGGGCGCAGGGCCCACTTCGTCAGCCGGTTGCTCAGCAGAGATGGCATGCGGATTCGCCTCTGGCCTCGGTCCGGGTGGGGGCAGGCGGCCGACCGTACGCCGCGGCTCATGCCGTGCGGGCCACGAGCCGGTGGTCGTGGGGTGAAGTCTTCGTGTGCCTCGTGCGACGCCGGGCCGCGGCACGCGGCGCCACGGCCACGCCGAGGAGCACGAGCAGCGACAGGCCCCCCACCGCTCCGCCGAGGCGCAGTCCCGGCGGGCTGAACGCGCAGCTCACCACGGAGGTCCGGCCGTCCAGGGGGACGGCGACCAGCCCCAGGTAGGAGCCGGCGGGCCGCGCCGCGGCCCCGTCGGCGCGGCAGCTCCAGCCGGCGATGCGCGGCACGGCGAAGACGGCCGTTCCCCGGGTGCCGGGCGGCAGGGTGGCCCGTACGCCGCTGTCGGTGACGCGCACCGCGCTCGCGCCCGAGGACCGCAGGCCGTCCACGGCGGTGGCCAGCCGGTCGCGGTCCAGGCAGCCGACGCTCCGCAGCGGCAGCCCGTCGGCCCCCCTGCCCCGCAGGGTGATCGCGACCCGGCCGTCCGGTGGCACGGCCCCGAGGGGCTGCAGGGCGGCACGGCGCGCGGGGACGCGCCCGCGCAGCTCGGCCTGCGTACCGGCGCGGGCGCCGTCGAGCCGCGCCGTACCGGAGAACCCGGGGGCCCAGAGGTACACCTCGCTGCCCGCGGGGCAGGTGGCGGTCAGCGTGCCGTCGCCGCCGTCACCGCCGTCGATCCCCTCGGCGCGCAGCGCGGCGGGCGGCAGGGTGTAGACGCGGGCGCCGAGGAGCTTCTCCTGGTTGCGGAAGGGCGAGGCGACGAAGCGCGGCTCGGGGCCGGGCGGGCGCACGGTGACCAGCCGGGGCACGGCGGCGCGCGTCACCGTCACCTCGCGCTCGTCGGGCCGCGCCCCGGGCTGGTGCGGATCGCGCGGCATGCGCACCCGCGCGCCGACGGCGAACAGGGCGTCGGTCACCGGGTTGTCGAGGCTCTGCACGGCGCGGCCGTTGGAGGTCCACCCGGCGCCCAGGGCGGCCAGGGTGCGGGTGAGGACCTCGGGGGTGTGGCTGCTGTAGTACGCCGCGCCCTGGCCGCCCACGGTCAGCGGGTCGTTGGCGGTGGTCTGCTCCCGGCCGGGCTCGGTCCGGTACGCGGGCCAGCCGTCGGCCTCGGCCACGGCGTCCGCCTGGATCTGCTGCCGGCTGCCCCACGACGCGTAGTCGTCGAGGCCGGCCAGCCGCCGGCGGTCGGCGTACGCGGTGGTGAGGGCGGCCTGCGCGGCCAGGGCGCCGGCCAGCAGGAGTGCGGCGGCCACGGTCGGGGCGCGGCGCGGGCGGCGGGGGGCGGCCGTGACACCGGATGCGGTCCCGCCGGCCCCATCGGGACCCCGGCTCTCCGCCCGCCGCGCGAGCAGCACCGCCCCCGCCGTCGCCGCCACCCCCGCCACCACGAGCGGGTACGTCCAGGACGTGATCCGGGGACTCGTCGCCGCGCCCGCGGACAGCAGCGCGACCACGGCCGTGCCGCCGAGCAGGGCCCGCCGCCCGGGCCAGCCGTACGAGAGCGACACCCAGGCCGTGATGACCAGCACGCCGGCGAGCACGAACGTCTGCCGGTACGGGCTGCCGTTCGGCGTGGCGAAGACGTGCCACACCAGGTGCGTGGGCCCCCACTGCATCGACACCGCGACCGCGACCGCGAGCAGCGTCCACGCCCACCGCTCGCGCCGGGGCGCCGCCCGGTGGAAGACGAGCGAGCCGGCGAGCACCAGAGTGCCGGCGCCGACGAAGCCCGCGGGCGTGAAGAAGCTGTACGTCGCCGGGAGCGCCCGCGCGAACACGTCCGGCCAGTCCGACGGCGCGAACTCCCGCGTCCACCCCGGGTAGGCGTGCCGCGACCCCATGAAGACGACGGCCAGCAGGGGCGCCGCGAGCCCGATGCCGAGCACCGTGGTGCCGGCCGCGCGCAGCAGTGCGCCCAGCCGCTCCCGTACCGGCGCCGGGCCGTCGGCGGTCAGCAGCCGCAGCAGCAGGACGAGCGCGGCCCCGAGCGTCGCCATGTACGCCGTGTAGAAGTTCGCGGTCCACGCCAGGGCGACGACCAGGGGCCCCAGGACGCGCCGGCGGCCCGTACGCGCCCACTCGCCCACCTGGCACAGCAGCGGGAACGCGATCAGGCCGTCCATCCACATCGGGTTGTAGACGGCCTCGGTGACCGCCCACCCGCACAGCGCGTACGACGCGCCGAGCACCCCCGCCGCCCACCAGGGCCCGTCCCCGCCCGCGCGCCGCAGGGCGAGCAGCAGCACGGACATCGCGGCCGCCGCGACGGCCGTCTTCAGCAGGGTGATCACGTACACGGCCAGGTCGATCTCGTCCCGGGGGAAGAGGCCGACGAGCAGGGCGAACGGGCTGCTGACGTACGTGCCGACGTCGGGCAGGAAGCTCGTGCCGTAGCCGGACTGCCAGTTGACCAGCACCCCTCCGTCCGCGCGGCCGTGCAGCAGGTCCCACAGGCGGGCGTGGTACGGCACGAACTGGTTGCCGAGGTCATTGACGGCGCGCGTGCGCGGACCGAAGGGGAAGGAGCGGGCGATCGCGTCACCTGCGCACACCGAGACGACCGTGACGAACGCCGCCAGCGCCGCCGCACGGCCCCGGGCCGCTTCCGTAATCGACATGGTGATCCTTCTACTGCGCCCGATATCGAATAAGCCAGCATGTGACAGAAAAAGAGATCTCCATGACACCGGTGTAGGTCAAAGGCACCCAAATAGCGGTGAGTTCACCTGTTGGTGGCCGACACGTCATGTGGAGAGTCGCCCTCCGCCATATCGAGCGGCTGTCCTTTGCCTCAACTGCCTCACCAGTGCGCCCGACGAGGGAGAGCCGTGCTCATCTCGATTGTCGTCCCGTGTTTCAACGAAGAGGAGATCATTCGCCGCTTCCACGAGCACGTGACGGAAGAACTCGGCAGCCTCGGCCACCCCGTCGAACTGGTCTACGTCGACGACGGAAGCAAGGACCGTACGCTCGCGATCCTCCAGGAGATCGCGGATTCCGACCCCCGCACGCGCTATGTCTCCTTCAGCCGCAACTTCGGCAAGGAGGCGGCGATGCTGGCCGGTCTGCGCCACGCCTCGGGCGACGCCGTCGTCATCATGGACGCCGACCTCCAGCACCCGCCCGCGCTGGTACGCCGCATGGTGGCGCTGCACGAGCAGGGCTTCGACCAGGTCGTCGCCCGCCGCACCAGGAAGGGCGACCGGGTCACGCGTACGCTTACCGCCCGTGCGTACTACCGGCTCATCAACCGCCTGGTCGACGTCGAACTCGTCGACGGGGTCGGCGACTTCCGCATGCTCTCGCGCCGCAGCGTCGACGCCTTACTGGAACTCACCGAGTACAACCGCTTCTCCAAGGGTCTTTTCGCCTGGGTCGGATTCAGTACCGTCACTTTCGAGTACGAGAACGCGGTGCGCGAGGAAGGCCGCTCGAAGTGGACTTTCTCCAAGCTGCTCAACTACGGACTCGACGGCCTCATCTCCTTCAACGACAAGCCGCTGCGGGCGGCGCTCTATCTCGGTCTGCTGCTGGTCGCCGTCGCCATGGCCTATTCGACATGGATCGTCGGTGTCGCCCTTGTGAACGGCGTGGAAACCCCGGGATTCGTGACGCTGCTCGTCGCGGTGACCGCACTCGCCGGCGTGCAGATGCTGATGATCGGCGTCGTGGGCGAATACGTGGGCCGTATCTATTACGAGGTGAAACGGCGGCCGCACTTCCTGGTGAAGGCGACGAACGTGGCAGCGGCGACGCCGGACGCGCCCCCGCGACGGCCCGGCCGGGAGCTCGTACACCGATGATCCGTCGCCAGCTGATCAGGTTCGCCGCGGTGGGCGTGGTGAACACGGGGACGTACTACGCCTGCTACCTGCTGCTGCTGCCCTGGCTTCCGTACGTCGCCGCGCACGTCCTGGCCTTCGCCGTCAGCATGGTCGGCTCGTTCTTCCTCACCTGCCGCTTCACGTACAACACGCGCCCCACCTGGCGGAAGTTCCTGCTCTTCCCCCTGACCAACGCGGCGAACTTCGTCATCACGACCAGCGGCGTCTACCTGCTCGTGGACGTGCTGCGGCTCGACAGCACGTACGCCCCGCTGGTCGCCGCGGCGGCCGCGATCCCGGTGACCTTCGTCGTCTCCCGCATGATCATGCTCGGCGGACCGGCCCCGGATGCCGAGGCCGGCGGCGACAGCGCATCCACGAACACGCGCGAATCGTTGGGCGAATCAGTGGCCCGGACCACTCCGACTGCCTAACATCGATCACCGCAAGGTCGTTCGTCGCACTTTCGTTGCCATGCCGCACGATCACCGCCGGGAGGCACCCTTTGCACCGCCGCCGTCGCACCGCGCTCTCCCTCTCCACCGCGCTTCTGATCGCGGCGCCGCTCCTGGCCGCGTGCGG
Source organism: Streptomyces chryseus (assembly GCF_014650755.1). Lineage (GTDB taxonomy): Bacteria > Actinomycetota > Actinomycetes > Streptomycetales > Streptomycetaceae > Streptomyces > Streptomyces chryseus. The sequence goes on from NZ_BMVO01000007.1 coordinate 30,093, forward strand.
CAACGAGGCGCATCCAGGAGCCGCTGCTGTCATCGGCGGCGGCCGTATCGAGGTCGCCGCCCTCCAGACGCAGGTCAAGGACGTGCGCCAGGCCCAGCAGACCTCGCCGCAGTCCGCCCAGCTCATCGGCTCGACCGGCCAGCTCGGCCGCGCCAAGCTCTACGACATGATCGTGGACCGGATCGTGGTGCGGGCGGCGGACGACGCCGGGGTGAGCGCGAGCCGCAAGGACGTCCAGCGGGCGCGGGCCGACGCGGCCCAGCAGGCCGGCGGCGACGAGCAGCTCGCCGCGATGTACCTCCAGCAGCGCGGCGTCGCCCCGGACCAGATCGAGGACGCCCTGCGCAGGGACGTACTGGTCGGCAAGCTCGCGGAGAAGATCGGCGCCACGAACACCCCGGAGGGCCAGCAGAAGGTGAACGCGGCGTTCGTCGAGGCGTCCAAGGCGCTCGACATCGACGTGAACCCGCGCTACGGCACCTGGAACGACGAGAAGATGCAGCTCGGGGACTACAAGACGCCGTGGATCACCCAGGTGACGAAGGAGGAGGAGGCCCCCGCCGAGGCGGGCGCCTAGGGCTCCGCCCCGGGTGTCGTACCGGCGAGGTACGTTCGACGTGTGACCAGCGAAGCATCCGCACCCGCACCGGCCGCCCCCGGCCGCATCGTCCTCCTCACCGCGAGCCACCGCGTCGCGCCGGGACTCCTGTCGTGGCCCGCGTGGCAGACGCTGCGCGCCGCCGACCGCGTGCTGTGCGCCGACGCGGGGCACCCGCAGCTGCCGTACCTCCGGGAGGCGGGCGTCGCCGTCGAGCACGCCGCCCCGACCGCCCGCGAGCTGGTCGACGCGTGCGAGGGCGACCGCACGGTGGTGGTCCTCCCGTCCGGCGAGGGCGACCAGGCCCTGACCGACGGCCTCGCCCGGCTGGCGGGCTCGGGCCGGGTGCAGATGCCCGACCTGGAGCTGCTGCCCGGCTCGTACGATCTGCCCGGCGCGCGCCTGCTCGACCTCGTCCAGGTCATGGACCGCATCCGCCTCGCATGCCCGTGGTCCTCGCAGCAGACCCACAAGGGGCTCGCGAAGTACGGCATCGAGGAGGCGTACGAACTCGTCGAGGCCATCGAGGACGGTGACCGCGAGGAGCTGCGCGAAGAGCTCGGCGACGTACTCCTGCAGGTCGTCTTCCACGCGCGCATCGCCCAGGAGGGCCGCCCGGAGGACGGCGAGGAGCCCTTCTCGATCGACGACGTCGCCGGCACGATCGTCGAGAAGCTCATCCACCGCCACCCGCACGTCTTCGGCGACGACACCGCCGAGACCCCGGAAGAGGTCAAGGAGCACTGGCTCCGTACGAAGGCGATCGAGAAGCAGCGCGAGTCGGCGACCGACGGCGTCCCGCTCGGCCAGCCGGGCCTCGCCCTCGCCGCGAAGCTCGCCTCCCGCGCGCGCAACGCGCACCTGGCGGTCCCCCTCCCCGCGGGCGAGGGCATCGGTTACGAACTGCTGGCCATGGCGGTACGGGCGGAGCAGGCCGGCGTGGACCCGGAAGCCGCCCTGCGCGCCGCGGCCCGCGCCTACCGCGACGCGATCCGCGCGGCGGAGGGCCACCCCGGGTAGCCCCCGGCGCTCGCGCCGCGCGTCGTCCCCGCCGACGGCGGCCGAGCGCGTGGTGCCGACGGCGGCCGATACTGTCGGGACATGTCCGACCAGCCGCCTGCCGGCCCCATGCCCGAGCTCTTCACCTGGGAGTTCGCGACCGACCCCTATCCGGCGTACGCCTGGCTGCGGGAGCACTCGCCCGTGCACCGGACGGTGCTGCCCAGCGGGGTCGAGGCGTGGCTGGTGACGCGGTACGCCGACGCGCGGCAGGCGCTCGCCGACCAGCGGCTCTCCAAGAACCCGGCCCACCACGCCGGCACCGCGCACGCCAAGGGCCGCACGGGCATTCCGGGCGAGCGCAAGGCCGAGCTCATGACGCACCTGCTGAACATCGACCCGCCGGACCACACGCGCCTGCGGCGTCTGGTGTCGAAGGCGTTCACGCCGCGCACGGTGGCCGAGTTCGCGCCGCGGGTGCAGGAGCTGACCGACCGGCTCATCGACGGGTTCGCGGCGCAGGGGAGCGCGGACCTCATCCACGACTTCGCCTTCCCCCTGCCCATCTACGCGATCTGCGACCTGCTCGGCGTGCCCCGCGAGGACCAGGACGACTTCCGCGACTGGGCGGGCATGATGATCCGGCACGGCGGCGGGCCGCGGGGCGGAGTCGCGCGCTCGGTCAAGAAGATGCGCGCGTACCTCGCCGAACTCATCCACCGCAAAAGGGAAGAGCCGGGCGACGACCTGATCTCCGGGCTGATCCGCGCCAGCGACCACGGCGAGCACCTCACGGAGAACGAGGCCGCCGCGATGGCCTTCATCCTCCTGTTCGCCGGATTCGAGACGACGGTCAACCTCATCGGCAACGGCATGTACGCGCTCCTGCGCCACCCGGAGCAGCGCGAGCGCCTCCAGCGCGCGCTCACCGAGGGCGACACGCGGCTGCTCGCGACGGGCGTCGAGGAACTGCTGCGGTACGACGGGCCGGTGGAGCTCGCGACCTGGCGGTACGCCACCGAGCCGCTGAACCTGGGCGGTCGGGACATCGCGGCCGGGGACCCCGTGCTCGTGGTGCTCGCCGCCGCCGACCGGGACCCCGAGCGCTTCGGCGACCCGGACACGCTCGACCTCACGCGCCGCGACAACCAGCACCTGGGCTACGGCCACGGCATCCATTACTGCCTGGGCGCCCCGCTGGCCCGGCTCGAAGGGCAGACGGCCATCGCGACGCTGCTGCGGCGCCTACCCGATGTGCGACTCGCGGGGGATCCCGCCGATTTGCGGTGGCGCGGCGGCCTCATTATGCGGGGGTTGCGCACCCTTCCCGTGGAGTTCACCGCCGAAACGAAGTGACGCTACGTCAATTCGAGACCTTCACGTGATCTGCGCTGCATCGACTTGTGACAAACGTTCGAGTACCGCTACGTTCACCGTCAACCTCAGCCGTCACTCGAAAGGCAACCGCATGCGCTCCGGGAACGGTAGACACCGCCGCCCCCGTCAGGCTCCGGCTCTCGTCGTCGCGGCAGGAGTCACCGGATCGGCCATCGCCATCCCGCTGCTCGGCGCGAGCGGCGCGGCCGCCGCCGACGCCACGACCTGGGACCGGGTGGCCGACTGCGAGAGCGGCGGCATGTGGAGCGCCGACCTCGGCAACGGCTACTACGGCGGGCTGCAGTTCTCCCCGGAGACCTGGCAGAAGTTCGGCGGTACGGCCTACGCGCCGCGCGCCGACCTCGCGAGCCGCTCCCAGCAGATCCAGGTGGCCGAGAAGGTCCTCGCCGAGCAGGGGCCCGCCGCCTGGCCCAGCTGCGCGCTCATCTCGGGTCTGACGGAGGGTGACGACGACGCGTCGGCCGACGGGTCGGCTGCCGGGTCGGAGAATGACGCGCCGGCCACGGCGAAGTCCGAAAGCCCCGACGCCCCGAAGTCGGCCGAGGCGCCCGCCGGGGCCGGTTCTTCCGGCGAGGACGGGGCCGCGTCCGGGTCCGTCAAGGCCGACCGGTCGGCAGGGACCTCGCGGAGCGGCAGCGGGGCGCCGGACGGCGACTCCAAGGACCCCGCGAAGCCGTCCGCCGGTGAGCCGGCCGCGAAGAAAGAGGGGGGCGAGGAAGCCGCCCCGAAGGGCAAGCACCGCGGCGAGAAGGCCCGCGAGGACGACACGGTCGTATCCGACGAAGCGGGCATTGAGCGCGAATCGGGCCGTCATGCCTCGCGAGGTGACGGACCGGCACGTGACGACGCCGCCGGGGCCGAGGGTGCCGGGCGTGCCGACGGGACCTACACCGTGCGCACCGGCGACAACCTCACCACCATCGCCGACGTCCACGACGTACGCGGCGGCTGGACGGCGCTCTACGCCGGGAACGAGGAGACCGTCGGATCCGACCCGGACCTCATCACGCCTGGCCAGAGACTCGATCTGGGCTGATTTCGGGGGGTAGTTCGGGCCGCTATGTCCGTATTGGAGCAAGTGAGACAAGGGTCTCTTTGCCTCAACTCACGTGCGCGGCCCGGACGATCCCGTCCCGCCACCTCTGACCTGCGCAGACAGGGGCCGGGGGAGGGGCGGGAAGGGCGATATCTCCCTGATGAGCCTTTTTGAACATCAAGGGTTCATGTGTTTACGGTCGGACCGCTCGCCACCGCGGGCCCCGTCGACCGTCACGCCGAATCCTGCCGTCGGTCGGGGGGAACCGACGCGTAAAGCGCCGTAGGCAGGAGCGGGGGACCCAGGTAGGCGCCGGGCCCGGACGTCGAAAGACGCGACGGGAACGGCTTGGGGTTAAGCCGCGCGACGCAGGTCGCGCGCCGGGCACTCACTTGGCCCGAACCCGACAGCTCACCTCGTAGGCGTCGGTGAGGAGATGTCGCATGCTGTTTTCCGGCAAGGCCAAGCACCGTCGCCCGTCGAAGGCCACTCGTATCGCCACGCTCGCCGGTATCACCGGCGCCGCGGTCGCCGTACCGCTGATGGGCGCGACCTCCGCCTCCGCCGCCTCCGTCGCGACCTGGGACGCTGTCGCCCAGTGCGAGTCCGGCGGCAACTGGTCCATCAACACCGGCAACGGCTACTACGGCGGCCTGCAGTTCTCCGCCTCCAGCTGGGCCGCCGCCGGTGGCACGCAGTACGCCCCGACCGCCGACAAGGCGTCCAAGGCGCAGCAGATCGCCACCGCCGAGAAGCTTCTCGACCTGCAGGGCCCGGGCGCCTGGGCCTGCGCCGGCGCCGGCGGCCTGACCAACGACGGCGTCGACCCGGGCGTCGACACCTCCGGTTCCTCCCCGCAGCAGGCCGAGCCCGCGCCCAAGCAGGAGCAGGCCGCCCCGCGCGCCGCCGAGCAGCCGGCCTCGCGCAGCGAGGTCCGTACCGCTCCCAAGGCCGAGCAGCCCGCCGCCCCGAAGTCCTTCGAGAAGGGCGACGGGGAGTACAAGGTGAAGTCCGGCGACACCCTCGGCAAGATCGCCGAGGCGAACAAGGTCAAGGGCGGCTGGGAGAAGCTCTTCGAGCTGAACAAGGACATCGTCGACGACGCCGATGTCATCTACGTGGGCCAGCAGCTCCACCTGAGCTGACCCGGCATCACACCGTGAGCACCCCGGCCCGGCGCGTTCTCCCCCGTACGCGCCGGGCCGGGGTTTTGCCGTTACTGCCCAGTACGCCGCGCCGGTCCGCCAAGTCGTCCAAGAGTTTCGTCCTCAATTGCGGGTATTCGGGGCTCTTCTCGTCCCAGGGGGCGGGCGAACGGCCGATCGACGCCCCCGAGCCGGTTAGGCTCTTGTCGCAAGGCGAAAGTGACCCTGCACCCCTAGCGTCACATCCCAGAAGGAGATGCTCGTGCCGTCCATCGACGTCGTCGTAGCCCGGGAAATCCTGGACTCCCGAGGCAATCCCACGGTCGAGGTCGAGGTCGGCCTCGACGACGGCAGCACGGGTCGTGCTGCTGTTCCGTCCGGTGCCTCCACCGGAGCGTTCGAGGCCATTGAGCTTCGCGACGGTGACCCGAACCGCTACCAGGGCAAGGGTGTCGAGAAGGCCGTCCTCGCCGTCATCGAGCAGATCGGCCCGGAGCTCGTCGGTTACGACGCCACCGAGCAGCGCCTCATCGACCAGGCCATGTTCGACCTGGACGCCACCGAGAACAAGGCGTCCCTCGGCGCCAACGCCATCCTCGGCGTCTCCCTCGCCGTCGCCCACGCCGCCTCCGAAGCGTCCGACCTGCCGCTCTTCCGCTACCTCGGCGGCCCGAACGCGCACCTGCTGCCCGTTCCGATGATGAACATCCTCAACGGTGGGTCGCACGCCGACTCCAACGTCGACATCCAGGAGTTCATGATCGCGCCGATCGGCGCCGAGTCGTTCTCCGAGGCCCTGCGCTGGGGCACGGAGGTCTACCACACCCTCAAGTCCGTCCTGAAGTCCAAGGGCCTGTCCACCGGCCTCGGCGACGAGGGCGGCTTCGCGCCCAACCTGGACTCCAACCGCGCCGCGCTCGACCTCATCCTCGAGGCCATCAAGCAGGCCGGTTACGTCCCGGGCGAGCAGATCGCGCTCGCGCTCGACGTCGCCGCGTCCGAGTTCTACAAGGACGGCGTGTACGAGTTCGAGGGCAAGTCCCGCTCGGCCGCCGAGATGACGGAGTACTACGAGGAGCTCGTCGCGGCGTACCCGCTCGTCTCCATCGAGGACCCGCTGTTCGAGGACGACTGGGCCGGCTGGAACACCGTCACCGCGCGCCTCGGCGACAAGGTGCAGCTCGTCGGTGACGACCTGTTCGTCACCAACCCCGAGCGCCTGGCCCGCGGCATCGAGGAGAAGTCGGCCAACGCCCTTCTCGTCAAGGTCAACCAGATCGGTTCGCTGACCGAGACCCTGGACGCCGTCGAGCTGGCGCAGCGCAGCGGCTTCAAGTGCATGATGTCGCACCGCTCCGGTGAGACCGAGGACGTCACCATCGCCGACCTCGCCGTCGCCACCAACTGCGGCCAGATCAAGACCGGCGCCCCGGCCCGCTCCGAGCGCGTCGCCAAGTACAACCAGCTCCTGCGCATCGAGGAGATCCTCGACGACGCGGCCGTGTACGCGGGCCGCAGCGCGTTCCCCCGTTTCAAGGGATAAGCACAGCAAGGGATAAGCACAGCAAGGGCTGAGCACCGCAAAAGGGCTGAAAGCCTCAGCCTCCCTACGTCCCCGCACCCGGTCCCGTACCGTGTGCGGGGACGTACGCGCGTACAGGGGAGACGGGAGAGACATGGCCGGGAAGAACCGGGACCGGTTCTCCACCACCACCAGGATCCGGCTGCTCGGCGAGCAGACCGCCGCCCGTGTCTACCGCTCGCAGACGCGCCGTCAGGCCCGCCGCTCCCGGCTCACCGGCCGGGCCGCGCTGCTCGTGCTGGTCGTGTGCTCGCTGGTCGTGGCGCTCGCCTACCCGATGCGGCAGTACGTGTCGCAGCGCGGCGAGATCGCCGACCAGCAGCGCAAGATACGCGAGGCCGGCCGGCGGGTCGAGGAGCTGCGCGACGAGAAGGCCCGGCTCAAGGACGACGCGTACGTCGAGCGCCTGGCCCGCGAGCACCTGCATCTCGTACGGCCCGGCGAGACGGGGTTCACCGTCATCGACCCGCACGCCCGCGACCAGCGCCGCGAGGACCAGGGCGGCGCCGACCGCCCCTGGTACAGCAACCTCTGGGACGGCGTCGACAAGGCCGACCGCGCCACCCAGCAGTAATCACCAGTCACCACCGAACACGAAGGCACGAACGCAACGATGGACGCCGCACCCCCGACCACCCCGCGCACCGAGCCCACCGACGCGGACATCGACGCGTTCAAGCTCCAGTTGGGCCGCCCGCCGCGCGGACTGCGCGCCATCGCGCACCGCTGCCCCTGCGGACAGCCGGACGTGGTCGAGACGGCCCCGCGCCTGGAGGACGGCACGCCGTTCCCGACGCTGTACTACCTCACCTGCCCCCGCGCGGCCGGCGCGATCGGCACCCTGGAGGGCTCGGGCCTGATGAAGGAGATGCAGGACCGTCTCTCCGAGGACCCCGAGCTGGCCGCCGCCTACCGCGCCGCCCACGAGGACTACATCCGGCGCCGCGACGCCGTCGAGGTGCTCCAGGGCTTCCCGAGCGCGGGCGGCATGCCGGACCGCGTGAAGTGCCTGCACGTCCTGGTCGGCCACGCGCTGGCGGCCGGACCCGGCGTGAACCCGTTCGGCGACGAGGCGCTCGCGCTGCTGCCCGAGTGGTGGGCGAAGGGGCCGTGCGTGACGCCGTGCGGCGGGGACGACAGCGGCCAGGAGGACGGCAAGTGACGAGCACCCGGGTCGCCGCGATCGACTGCGGCACCAACTCCGTCCGCCTCCTGGTCGCCGACACCGACCCGGCGACCGGCGAGCTCGTCGAGATCGACCGCCGGATGCGGATCGTGCGGCTCGGCCAGGACGTCGACCGCACCGGCCGGCTCGCCCCCGAGGCGCTGGAGCGCACCTTCGCGGCCTGCCGCGAGTACGCCGAGGTCATCAAGACGCACGGCGCCCAGCGGACCCGGTTCGTCGCCACCTCCGCCTCCCGCGACGCGGAGAACCGCGACGACTTCGTACGGGGCGTACTCGACATCCTGGGCGTGGAGCCCGAGGTGATCACCGGTGACCAGGAGGCCGAGTTCTCCTTCACCGGCGCCACCAAGGAACTGACGGGCCGCGCGGACCTCACCGGGCCCTACCTCGTCGTGGACATCGGCGGCGGCTCCACGGAGTTCGTCGTGGGCGACGACCGGGTGCGGGCCGCCCGCTCCGTGGACATCGGCTGCGTACGGATGACCGAGCGCCACCTGGTGCGCGACGGCGTCGTCTCGGACCCGGCCGCCCCCGACCGGATCGCCGCCGTACGGGCCGACATCCGGGCCGCGCTCGACCTCGCCGAGGAGACCGTGCCGCTGCGCGAGGCGCACACCCTCGTCGGGCTCGCGGGGTCGGTGACGACCGTGGGCGCGATCGCGCTGGGCCTGAGCGCGTACGACTCGGCGGCGATCCACCACTCCCGCGTCCCGTACGAGCGGGTCAGGGAGATCACCGGCGAGCTGCTGGCCGCGACGCACGACGAGCGGGCCGCGATCCCGGTCATGCACCCGGGCCGGGTTGATGTGATCGGCGCCGGAGCTCTCGTCCTGCTGGAGATCATGGAGCGCACCGGGGCCCGGGAAGTGGTGGTCAGCGAGCACGACATCCTCGACGGGATCGCCTGGTCCATCGCCTGACGGAAGAACTTCGTGAAGTTCTTCACAAGGAATTGGGGCCTCTGGGCCTACGAATCAGGGACCAATGGCCCTCCGGAGGCCCAACTCCGGGGGGCTGCCCGCATTTCGGACGGCTTGGAGAGCGTCACGCCGGGATGAACCGGCCCCGTGGCCCGCCGGTGGTACAGCCGCCGAAACCCGCCATGCGTCCAGCTCACGGGGGGTTTTCAACGTCCTGCCGTACACCCTGGTTCCCCCGCCGCGCCATGACCTGGATCACGTGGGCGGCGGAGTGTAGCAGAGGTGCCCGAAGTGCTTGTGAAGGGGCTCACGAGCCACCCCCGTCCGAGGGGTGGATACTCGATGGCATGAGCACCACGGAGCGTCCCAGGATCCTCGTAGTAGGCGGTGGGTACGTAGGCCTGTACGCAGCACGGCGCATTCTCAAGAAGATGCGCTACGCGGAAGCGACCGTCACGGTCGTCGACCCGCGCTCGTACATGACGTACCAGCCCTTCCTCCCCGAAGCTGCCGCCGGCAGCATCTCGCCGAGGCACGTCGTCGTACCCCTGCGACGCGTCCTGCCCAAGGCCGAGGTGCTCACCGGTCGGGTCACGACCATCGATCAGGACCGCAAGGTCGCCACCGTCGCGCCGCTCGTCGGCGAGGCGTACGAGCTGCCCTTCGACTACCTGGTGGTCGCACTCGGCGCGGTTTCCCGCACCTTCCCGATCCCCGGCCTGGCCGAGCAGGGCATCGGCATGAAGGGCGTGGAGGAGGCCATCGGCCTTCGCAACCACGTCCTGGAACAGCTCGACAAGGCCGACTCCACGACCGACGAGAACGTCCGCCGCAAGGCGCTGACCTTCGTCTTCGTGGGCGGCGGCTTCGCCGGCGCCGAGACCATCGGCGAGGTGGAGGACATGGCCCGCGACGCGGCCAAGTACTACACCAGCGTCAAGCGCGAGGACATGCGCTTCCTGCTCGTCGACGTGGCCGACAAGATCCTCCCCGAGGTCGGGCCCGAGCTCGGCAAGTGGGGCAAGGAGCACCTCGAGGGCCGCGGCATCGAGGTCTACCTCAAGACCGGCATGGACTCCTGCGTGGACGGCCACGTGGTGCTGAACAACGGCCTCGAGGTCGACTCCAACACCATCGTGTGGACCGCCGGCGTGAAGCCGAACCCGGCGCTGGCCCGCTACGGCCTGCCGCTCGGCCCCCGCGGCCACGTGGACACCCAGACGACGCTCCAGGTGCAGGGCACCGACTACATCTGGGCCGCGGGCGACAACGCCCAGGTCCCGGACGTCGCCGCCCGCAAGGCCGGCGTGGAGAACGCCTGGTGCCCGCCGAACGCCCAGCACGCGCTGCGCCAGGCCAAGGTCCTCGGCGACAACGTGGTCTCCGGCATGCGGGGCTTCCCGCAGAAGGAGTACAGCCACGCCAACAAGGGCGCCGTCGCCGGCCTCGGCCTGCACAAGGGCGTCGCGATGATCGTCATGGGCAAGATGAAGATCAAGCTCAAGGGCCGTCTCGCCTGGTACATGCACCGTGGCTACCACGGTCTGGCCGTGCCCACCTGGAACCGCAAGATCCGCGTCGTCGCCGACTGGACCCTCGCGATGTTCCTCAAGCGCGAGGTCGTCTCGCTCGGCGCCATGGAGACTCCGCGCGAGGAGTTCTACGAGGCCGCCAAGCCCGCCCCGGCCCCCGCCGCCAAGACGGGCGCGCCCGTCGGCAACGAGAAGGCCAAGGCGTCCTGACGCCGCTCCACCGGCTCTAGACGCCGGGCAGTACGCAGTAAGCGCAGCCCGAAGGGGCCGCCCGCCATCCGTGGTGCGGGCGGCCCCTTCGGCGTACGCGCGAAGGACCGGCCGCACGGGGAATGCCACCGGGTGTCCTCCCGTGTTATCTGGGGTGAACGCTCAGTGATCCGGGCAAACACTGTCACGGAGGTGTGCACCATGGCCGACGCCGCCCTGCGGCTGACCACGCTCGCCGAGGAACTTCTCGGAACCCCCCTACCGGTCCGCGTACGCGCCTGGGACGGCAGCGAAGCCGGCCCCGCCGACGCGCCGGTCCTCGTCGTCCGAAGCCGCCGCGCCCTGCGCCGCCTGCTGTGGAAGCCCGGTGAACTCGGCCTGGCCCGCGCGTGGGTGGCGGGCGAGCTCGACATCGAGGGCGACCTGTACGAGGCCCTCGACCGCATCGCCGGGCTGCTCTGGGACCGCGGGGCCGGGACGAAGTCCGTCGTCCACGCCGTCCAGGCGGTGCGCGACCCGCGCCTGCGCGCCGGCGCCCGCGAACTGATCGGCCTCGCCGGGCCCTGGCCGCCCCCGCCCCCGCCCCCCGAGGAGGTCAGACGCCGCACCGGGCCGCTGCACACCAAGCGGCGCGACAAGGAGGCGATCAGCCACCACTACGACGTGGGCAACGACTTCTACGGGCTGGTGCTCGGCCCCTCGATGGTCTACTCGTGCGCGTACTTCGGCGAAGGCGCCGGGGGGACGACCCTCGAAGAGGCCCAGCACGCCAAGCTGGACCTGATCAGCCGCAAGCTCGGGCTCCGGGAAGGGACCCGGCTGCTGGACGTGGGCTGCGGCTGGGGCTCCATGGCGATCCACGCGGCGCGCGAGTACGGCGCCCGGGTCACCGGCATCACGCTGTCCAAGGAGCAGGCGGCGTACGCCCGCAAGCGCGTCGCCCACGAGGGCCTGACCGACCGCGTCGAGATCCGGGTGCAGGACTACCGGGACGTCACGGACGGCCCCTACGACGCGATTTCGTCGATCGGCATGGCCGAGCACGTCGGCTCGGTCCAGTACCGGCAGTACGCCGACGACCTGTTCGCCCTGCTGAAGCCGGGCGGGCGGCTGCTCAACCACCAGATCGCGCGGCGCCCCGAGCCGAACGAAGAGGCGTACCACGTGGACGAGTTCATCGACGCGTACGTCTTCCCCGACGGCGAGCTCGCGCCGCTCGGCCGCACCGTGGGGACGCTGGAGGACGCGGGCTTCGAGGTCCGCGACGTCGAGTCGATCCGCGAGCACTACGCCCTGACGCTGCGCCGGTGGGTCGCGAACCTGGAGACCAACTGGTCCGCGGCGGTACGGGCGACCTCCCTGGGCAGGGCCCGCGTCTGGCGGCTCTACATGGCCGCCTCGGCGCTCTCCTTCGAGCGCAACAAGATCGGCGTCAACCAAGTCCTCGCCGTACGGCCAGGCAAGGACGGTACGTCCGGGATGCCGCTGCGGGCCCGGACCTGGAACCCGGCGCCCCGGTAACGCGCCCCGCCGGGACACGGCGAAGGGCCGGCCCCCGTGGACCGGCCCTTCACCCCGCGCTCACCGGGCGGCGTACTCCTACTCGGCCTTGATGGCGTCGAGCATGTTCAGCTTGGCCGCGCTGCGGGCCGGCCACATCGCCGCCAGCACGCCGACGACCGCCGCCAGCAGCAGGAAGACGCCGATCCGGTCCCACGGCAGGACCAGGGCGTAACCCGGCACCTGGTCCCGGACCGTCTGGCCGATGGCCCAGCCCAGGAACGTACCGAGGCCGACACCGATCACCGCGCCGAAGAGCGAGATGACCACGGCCTCCAGCCGGATCATGGTCTTGACCCTGCGGCGGTCGAGACCGATCGCGCGCAGCATGCCGATCTCCTGCTGACGCTCGAAGACGGACATCGCCAGGGTGTTGATGACACCGAGCACCGCGATCAGCAGGGCCATGCCCAGCAGGCCGTACATGATGTTCAGCATGGTGTTGATCATGCCGCCGAACTGGTTGCGGATGTCCTGCTGGTCCATCACGCTGATCGCCGGGTTCTGCCCCAGCGCGTCCACGAGCGCCTTCTCGTTCGCCTCGCTCGCGCCGCCGTCCGTCTTCACCCAGATCTCGCGGATGTACGGCTTGGCCTGGTGCTCGACGACGGCCTTCTGGTCGATGAGGACCGGCGAGAGGAACTCGTTCCCCTTGTACGTCGCGCCGACCGTCAGCTTCCCCTTCTTGCCGTCGGCCCACTCCACGGGCAGGCTGTCGCCGACCTTGAAGCCGCGGCTCTTCGCCGTCTTGTCGTCGACCGCGATCGCGCCCTCGGCCAGCGAGTCCAGCGAGCCGGCGACCGGCGTGACGTTGATGAGCCGCTCGACGTCGCCCGGCGTGACACCGGAGGCCGCGGCCCACTCGCCCTTCAGCTCGAAGTCGGCGGCCGTCTGCGGGGAGAGGGCGGACACACCCGGGACCTTCTCCAGCGCGGTGAGCGCCGACGTGTCCAGCGAACCGCCGCCGGCCATCGTGAACATGTAGTCGGCCTTGATGTTGTCCGTGGTCATCTTGTCCACGGCCCGGCCCATCGTGACGCCCAGCACGGACAGCCCGGTGACCAGGGTGAGGCCGATGGCCAGCGCCGACGCGGTGGCTCCGGTGCGCCGCGGGTTGCGGACCGCGTTCTGGCCGGCCAGCGTGCCCGACACCCCGAAGAGCTTGCTGATCAGCGGCCGTACGAGCGCGATGACCGGGCGGGACAGCAGCGGGATCAGGACGATGATGCCGATCAGCGCGAAGAACGCGCCGGCCCCGATGAGCATCCGGCCGTCCTTGCCGGCCGCCGCGCCGGCGAGGATGCCCGCCGCGCCCAGCAGCGTGATGAAACCGCCGATGGAGTTGCGTACGACGAGCGACTTGGTGGTCGGAGCCGCGTGCACGCTGCTCATCGCCGCCACCGGCGGGATCTTCGCGGCCCGGCGGGCGGGCAGCCAGGCGGCGAGCATGGTGACCAGCACACCCACGGCGAAGGCGGCGGCGATCGCGGTGGGCGAGACGATCAGCGGACCGGCCGGCATCTTCGCGCCGAACATGGACATCGCGGAGCGCAGCCCGGTCGCGAGCCCGAGTCCGAGGACGAAGCCGACCACGGAGGCGATCGCGCCGACCAGCATGGCTTCGAGCAGCACGGAACGCTTGACCTGGCGGCGCGAGGCGCCGACCGCGCGCATCAGCGCCAGTTCCCTGGTGCGCTGGGCGACCAGCATCGTGAAGGTGTTGGAGATCAGGAAGACGCCGACGAAGAGCGCGATCGCGGCGAAGGCGAGCAGCACCTGGTTCAGCGCGCTCAGACCTTCCTCGATCATCTTCGCCTGGTCGTCGGCGAGCTCCTTGCCCGTCTGCGCCTCGGCCTCCTTCGGCAGCAGCGGCTTCACCGCGTCGAGCAGCTTCTGCTCGGAGGTGCCGGAGTCGGCGGCGATCGTGACGTCCTTGAAGTGGCCGGGCGTCAGGTAGAGCTTCTGGGCGACCGGAGTGTCGAAGAGCACCAGCGAGCCGCCGGCGTTGACCTGGCCGTCCTCGGTGGTGAAGACACCGGAGAGCGTGTACTCCTTCACCGGGCCGTTGGTCGCGACGCGCACGGGGTCACCGGTGCGGTACTCGCCCTTGTCGGCGGTGGCCCGGTCGAGGGCGATCTCACCCGCCTTCGCGGGGCCGGAGCCGTCGGTGAAGTCGTACGCCGGGTCCTCGCCGTTCGCGCCCGGCTCGAAGTTCGCGCCGGTGTTGGACCAGCCGTTGCCGATCAGCTTGCCGTCGGGGTCGGCGACCCCGGCGAAGCCGGAGACCCGGCCGGTGGCGGAGGCGACGCCGTCCAGGCCCTGGATCTTCTTCAGGGTCCGGGCGTCTATGCCCTGGTCCTTCTTGCCGTTCTCGAGGTCGGGGTAGGTGGTGACCGCGACGGCGACGTCCTTGTAGCTCTTCGCGGACTGGTTGCTGTAGGCGTTGGAGAGGGTGTCGGTGAAGACCAGGGTGCCGGACACGAAGGCCACGCCGAGCATTACGGCGAGCACGGTCATCAGCAGCCTGGCCTTGTGCGCGAGCACATTGCGCAGGGCGGTACGGAGCATGTTCCTGTCAGTCCTGGTGGTGGAAGCGGCGGCCGGGTGGGGGCGAGCTCTCGCGGGTCAGCTGCCGGACGGCGGCTGCGGCCTTTCGGCTGTCGCGGTCAGCTGCCGGTGGTCAGCTGGTGCGGCCCTTGGAGTCGAACTCCTTCATCCGGTCGAGGACGCCGTCCGCCGTCGGGCTCAGCATCTCGTCGACGATCCGGCCGTCGGCCAGGAAGATCACGCGGTCCGCGTACGACGCGGCCGACGGGTCGTGGGTCACCATGACGACGGTCTGGCCGAGCTCGCGAACCGAGTTGCGCAGGAAGCCGAGGACCTCGGCGCCCGAGCGCGAGTCCAGGTTTCCGGTCGGCTCGTCACCGAACATGATCTCCGGCCTGCTCGCCAGGGCGCGGGCCACGGCGACGCGCTGCTGCTGGCCGCCGGAGAGCTGCGCGGGGCGGTGGCTGAGGCGGTCGGAGAGGCCGACCATGTCGATGACCGTCTTCAGCCACTCCTGGTCGGGCTTGCGGCCCGCGATGTCCATCGGCAGCGTGATGTTCTCGGCGGCGGTCAGCGTCGGCAGCAGGTTGAACGCCTGGAAGATGAAGCCGATCTTGTCCCGGCGCAGCTGCGTGAGCTGCTTGTCCTTCAGGGTGCCCAGCTCGGTCTCGCCGATCCGCACGGACCCCGAGCTGAACGAGTCCAGACCCGCCACGCAGTGCATGAGCGTCGACTTGCCGGAACCGGACGGTCCCATGATCGCGGTGAACTCACCTTGGCGGAAGTCCACGGTCACCCGGTCCAGGGCGACCACCTGGGTCTCGCCCTGCCCGTAGACCTTCGAAAGCTCCGTGGCGCGTGCGGCCACCGCCGTCGTGCGGTGGGCGGTGGCGGTGGGGGTGGTGGTCACGAGAGGGCACTCCTGTCGGGGACGTGTAAAGGGACCCCTTCATCGTCCCGTCCGGCGGGCGCCCGCGGATCAGCCCTCGTGCCCGTTCGGGTGGCCCTCTTGAGTCGCATCGCCGGACACGCCCGTCCTCCTTTGGTATGACGCCGTCCCTGAGGCGGGCCCCGGGGGCGCCCCGGGCCCCGCGCCGGCCGCGCGCAGTCGAGTTTGCGCCTTTCCCGCAGGCAGTCGTCCGGGCCCGCCCACCGCGCCCGGCATGTGCCGACGGCTCATTACGCACGCTGACACACCCTCAGGCGCCAATAAAATAAGACAACATCGGCCGAGTGTTCCGCTGTTCGGGGGAAGCGTCCGGATAGGCTCTGACCCGCGAATTGCGGAGCCGCGCACCTTGCCCGGATGGTGGAATGCAGACACGGCGAGCTTAAACCTCGCTGCCCCTCGGGGCGTGCCGGTTCGAGTCCGGCTCCGGGCACGTCACGGTCTCAGAAAGATCCTCCCCTGGCACTAGGGTGTTCCTTTTGCTTTCCCATTACTCTTGAGTCAAGGCCACGCAGGGTGGCCATGGAGGAGTGAGATGAGGAGCAGCAACCCGGTCTTCTCGCGACGGGGCTTCAGCCGCGACAACGGCACCGCGGGCTTCACCGCGGCACCGCAGGCCGGGGGCCCCGCCGTCGGTACGGCGCAGGGGAACCCGTACGCCCAGGGCGCCCCCGCGAACCCGTACGCGACCAACCCTTACGCCCAGCAGGACACGCAGTACGGCGCCCCGCAGGCGCCCGTACGCGGCAACGTCATGACGATGGACGACGTCGTCGCGCGGACGGGCATGACGCTCGGCCTCGTGATCGCCGGCGCCACCGTGGCCTGGGTGATGGACCTCGGCATGGGCCTGGCCATCGGCGCCGCTCTCGTGGCGATGGTGCTCGGGCTGGTGCAGTCCTTCAAGCGCAAGCCCGTCCCCGCGATGATCCTGGCGTACGCCGCCTTCGAGGGCGTCTTCCTCGGCGCGCTCAGCAACTACGTGAACACGTACGTGGCCGAGGGCGCGGCGATGCAGGCGGTACTGGGCACGATGGCGGTCTTCGTCACCATGCTCGTCCTGTACAAGACCCGGATCATCCGCGTCACCCAGCGCTTCACGCGCTACCTGATGATCGCCACGATCAGCTTCCTGGTCCTGACCTCCGTGAACCTGCTGTTCATGGTGTTCGGCGGCGGCGACGGCCTCGGCTTCCGCAGCGGCGGGATGGGCATCCTCTTCGGTGTCGTCGGCGTGCTGCTCGGCGCGTTCTTCCTCGCCCTGGACTTCAAGCAGGTCGAGGACGGCGTCGCCTACGGCGCTCCGCGCGAGGAGTCCTGGATGGCGGCCTTCGGCCTCACCATGACCCTGGTGTGGATCTACCTGGAGATGCTGCGGCTGGTCTCCATCCTCAGCGGCGACGACTAGTCACCGCGGGGCACCATGCGCAGGGGCCCGTCCGGCGACACGCCGGGCGGGCCCTTCCGCATGTCCGACGGCCGCGGCCGGCCGGCGGGGGAGGGCTAGAGCAGCCGCCGGGCGGCGCGCCTCAGGTCGTACTCGTGGATGATCGCTTTGGCGTGACCGTAGGCGAGATTGTGTTCACTCCGAAGCCAGCTCACCTTCTCCTCGAAGCGGAAGAGAGCGGGGCCGTCGTCTACGGCGCGGAGCCAGTCGGAGACTTCACGACCGGTGCAGTGGGGGATTCGGGAGAGCAGGTTCTGGTGGGTCTCTTCGGAGAAGACTTGGGACATTCGGCGCCTCCGGACGCATTGCGCGAGTGCTCCTTCATGTCACCGTGCCTGAGTGTTCGCCCGTTGGCAACAGTGCCGGAAGGGCGCGTAGGGTCGCGGAGTGCTCGATACAACGCCCCTGACGGCCGCCGTGGACCGATTCGCCGACCGGCTGCGCGCCGCCCCGCAGAGCAGGCTCCAGCGCGGGGCCGCCGCCGAAGGGCTGGCGCTGGCCAGGGAATTGTCCGTACGGGCGCAGCGGCTGGAGGAGCCGGGGCGCGAGGCGCGGATCATGCCGGACGCGGGCGTCTTCGTGGTGGCCGACCAACTGGCCGTGGCGGGTCATGACTTGGTCCAGGCGCTGCGCGCGGCCTGCGCGCCGGAACGCGGGACGGCCCCGTCCGTCGCGGCGGGACTGGAAGAGGCCGTGGGCCTGGTGGAGGCGGCGGCGGGGCGGGCCGGGCTTTGAGGGGGATCGGAGCGGGGTCCGGGTGGGCCGGCTCCGGGCTCCGCGGGGGCTCGCGCGGGCCGGACCATTGAGCGGGTCCGCGCGGGCCGGGGTTCGAGCAGGTCCGCGCGGGCTTCGAGGTCGGGCTAGATCGACGCGATGACGCGGTCGGCGAGGATGTAGACGCTTTCCTCGCCGCAGGAGAAGGTCAGGGCGTACGCGCCGGAGATGCCGGAGCCGCCGAGCAGGACCGGGGACTCACCGCCGCGCAGCGACTCGGCGAGGCGCTCGGCGGTCTCGCGGTGGCCGGGGGTCATGCAGAGCGTCGTACCGTCCGTGAACACGTACACGTCGAGGGTGCCGAGCGGTCCCGGGCGCACATCGGCGAGCGCGGTGCGGGCGGCGGCGAGCTCTTCGAGGCGGGTCACGGTGCGCTCGTGGTCGCCCACGGCGCCCGGCGTCTGGCCCGCGACACCGGGTTCGATCCTGTTCGCGGCGTTCGAGGGGTGGCGGCGGCGTGCGGCCGCGAGCTCGGGGGAGTCCTCGGGGAAGGCGTCGGCCGGCTCCAGGTCGTCGAGGCCCTCCAGGGCGTCGGCGCCGTCCAGGGCTTCGAGCGCCTCGTACGCGTCGATCGACTCCAGGCCGGTGAAGTCGGCCTGGCGCGGCACGAAGAACGGGGGCGTGTCGTCGCCGAGACCGGTCAGGCCGCCCAGCAGCGACGGGGCGTCGGCGGCGTCACGGGCCTCCTGCGCGGCCCAGAAGGCGCGCGCCTCGGCCAGCTCGCGCTCCCGTTCCTCGGCGAGTGCCTCGGCCACCGCTGCCCGTATCCCGTCCGCGTCTGCGGCCCGGGTCTGCTGGGGGACGGCGGCCCCGGAACGGCCGAACGCGGCGGCTGCCGTCAGCTCGGTGCGCAGGGCGGTGACCTGCTTGCGCAGTCCGTGGACCGCGTGCAGGGCAGCGGCGCCCACGGCCGTGGCGGCGGCTGTGGTCAGCAACAGGGCAAGAGGCATGGCGCTCACTGACTTACTCCCGGTTTCATCGATCCCCCGACTTCCTACATCAGCTTGAGGTGAGTGCGCGCCATCTGTCAGTGCATTACGTCACGAAATGGACAGGTCTTTTGCCTCGCGGTTCTCCCCCAGAACGCTGTTGACCTGGGGATATGGCTCTCCCCCAGGAGATAGGTCACATCCTGGGGGAGATTGGGTCACGAACCGGGTGCGGCCAAAGCCGCCCCGAGGGTCAGCTGAGGCGCTCGATGACCATGGCCATGCCCTGGCCGCCGCCCACGCACATCGTCTCCAGGCCGAACTGCTTGTCGTGGAACTGGAGGCTGTTGATCAGCGTGCCGGTGATGCGCGCGCCGGTCATGCCGAAGGGGTGGCCGACGGCGATGGCGCCACCGTTGACGTTGACCTTGTCCAGGTCCAGGCCGAGGTCCTGGTAGGACGGGATGACCTGGGCGGCGAAGGCCTCGTTGATCTCCGCGAGGTCGATGTCGCCGATGCTCAGCCCGGCGCGCTTGAGCGCCTGCCGGCTGGCCTCGACCGGGCCGTACCCCATGATCTCGGGGGAGAGTCCGGAGACGCCGGTCGACACGATCCGCGCCAGCGGGGTCAGGCCCAGCTCGCGCGCCTTGGTGTCGCTCATGATGACGAGGGCGGCGGCGCCGTCGTTCAGCGGGCAGCAGTTGGCGGCGGTGACGCGGCCGTCGGGGCGGAAGACGGGCTTGAGGCCCTGGACGCCTTCGAGGGTGACGCCGGCGCGGGGGCCGTCGTCCTGCGACACGACGGTGCCGTCGGGGGTCGTGACCGGGGTGATCTCGCGCTCCCAGAAGCCGTTCTTGATGGCCTGCTCCGCGAGGTTCTGCGACCGTACGCCGAACTCGTCCATCTCGGCGCGGGTGATGCCCTTGAGGCGGGCGAGGTTCTCGGCGGTCTGCCCCATCGCGATGTACGCGTCCGGGACGAGGCCGTCCTCGCGCGGGTCGTGCCAGTCCGCGCCCTCGCTCTGCGCGACGGCGGCGGTACGGGCCTCCGCGTCGGCGAACAGTGGGTTGTGGGTGTCCGGGAGGCTGTCCGAGTTGCCCTTGACGGAGCGGGACACCATCTCGACACCGGCCGAGATGAAGACGTCGCCCTCGCCGGCCTTGATGGCGTGCAGCGCCATGCGCGAGGTCTGGAGGGAGGAGGAACAGTACCGGGTGACGGTGCAGCCCGGGAGGTGGTCCATGCCCATCTGCACCGCGACGATGCGGCCCAGGTTGTGGCCCTGCTCGCCGCCGGGGAGGCCGCAGCCGAGCATGAGGTCGTCGATGTCACGGGGGTCGAGCTCGGGCACCTTGGCGAGGGCGGCCTGCACGATGGTGGCGGTCAGGTCGTCGGGCCGCAGGTCCTTCAGCGAGCCCTTGAACGCGCGGCCGATGGGGGAACGGGCGGTGGAAACGATCACTGCTTCGGGCACGACGGCTCCATGAGGGCGAGAAGGCGATTGGCACGGCTGAATGGGAAGTTACCCGCACGTATGGCTCGGGTCATCGTGCGGACCATGTGATGCGGGCCTCTTTTCTAAGCGGTCGCTCAGTGAGGTGGGGGTTGGTTTCCCTGTGTGCAGGTCTGTGAAACGGGGGTGGGGTGGTGGGTGGCCTTGGCCCCCGCCGCGTTCTCAGCCCGTCCGGCGTTTGAGGACCGGGGTCCGGGGCGGAGCCCCGGTTCGGGAAGGGGCGGGTCGGGGAAAGCCCCGCGCAGCGGCATCCCGGTGCCTGCGCACCCCCCCCCGCAGCGGCACCCTGGGGCCTGCGCACCAGCGCCCCGCTGCGCTCCGGCACCCGGGACTAGCGCACCCCTGCCCCGCGCCCCCGGCGGCCCCCGCAGCGGCAGCACTCCGGGGCCTACACACCCGCGCCCCTCGCTACGGCACCCGTACCCCGCGCGGCGCACCCGTACCCCGCGCGGCGCACCCGTACCCCGCGCGGCGCACCCGTACCGCGTGCCCCTACAGCGCCCGGCGTGGCTCCGAAGGGGAGCGGGCCGGCTCCGTCGAGGCCGGGAGGCGCCGGCGCCTCCGGTGCTTCAGCAGGGCCCACGGCGCCCGCGCGGCCGTGACCTCGGTACCGGCGGCCGAAGCCGCCTCCGCCGCCGCCTGCGCGACCGGCAGCATGTCCTCGTCGCGCGAGGCGTCCAGCCGGTCCGACTCCGGCCACAGCCCCAGCGCCGCGCACAGCGTGGGCAGCACGGCCATGGCCGCCGTCGCGTACCCCTCCGCCGAGGGGTGGTAGTTGTCCGGCCCGAACAGTTCGCGCGGGTTCGCCAGGAACTCCGGCCCCAGCAGGTCGCCCAGCGACACCGTGCGCCCGCCCTGCTCCACCGTCCCGATCGTCTGCGCCGCCGCGAGCTGCCGCGACACGCGCCGGGCCAGCCAGCGCAGCGGCTGGTAGACGGGCTCGATCGTGCCCAGGTCGGGACAGGTGCCGACGACCACCTCCGCTCCCGCCGTGCGCAGGCGGCGTACCGCCGAAGCGAGGTGGCGGACCGACTGCGTGGGCGGCATCCGGTGCGTGACGTCGTTCGCGCCGATCATGATCACGCAGACGTCCGGCAGCCGCTCCCGGTCCGCCAGTGCGACCGTGACCTGCCGCTCAAGATCGTCCGACTGCGCCCCCGGCTGCGCCACGTTCCGCAGCGCCACCGGACGCTCCGCCACCGCCGCGAGGCCGGACGCGAGCAGCGCCCCCGGCGTCTGCCCGGCCCGGCGTACGCCCTGGCCCGCGGCCGTGGAGTCGCCGAGCATGGCGAGCCGCAGCGGGGCGTCCATGGGGTATCCGGCGAGCGGCATCCCGTACAGCCCGTCCGCCAGCGGAGGTACCGGTGCCCGCCCGCCGCCCACCGACCGCTTGGCCAGCTGCACCTCGGCAAGGAAGATCCCCACCGCGGCCGCGCCGACCAGACCGATCCCGCCCCCTCCGTACGCCGCGCCAGCGGCGATCCGCCGTGCCACCCTTGCTCTCGACACCGTCGCAGCCACCTCCTCCAGGCCTTGAAGCCTCCACTCACCTGCTTACTGCCCGGTAGTGGGCGCTCTTCAATCTCGTCCGAAGGTGAACGCGCCGTCGTCAGCCCTCTACGCTGGGCCGCATACCACCACGGAGACCCCGGAGCGCATCGTGCAATTTCACGACTCGATGATCACCCTCGTCGGCAACACCCCGCTTGTGAGGCTGGGCAGCGTGACGGCCGGAATCCAGGCAACAGTCCTGGCCAAGGTCGAATACTTCAACCCCGGCGGATCCGTGAAGGACCGGATCGCCCTGCGCATGATCGAGGCGGCGGAGGAGAGCGGCGCGCTCAAGCCCGGCGGCACGATCGTCGAACCCACGTCCGGCAACACCGGTGTGGGCCTCGCCATCGTGGCGCAGCAAAAGGGTTACAAGTGCATCTTCGTCTGCCCGGACAAGGTGTCCACGGACAAGATCAACGTCCTGCGCGCGTACGGCGCCGAGGTCGTCGTATGCCCCACGGCCGTCGACCCCGAGCACCCCGACTCGTACTACAACGTCTCCGACCGCCTGGTGAGCGAGACGCCGGGCGCCTGGAAGCCCGACCAGTACAGCAACCCCAACAACCCGCGCTCGCACTACGAGACGACCGGTCCCGAGCTGTGGACGCAGACCGACGGGAAGATCACGCACTTCGTCGCGGGCGTCGGCACCGGCGGCACGATCTCCGGCACCGGCCGCTACCTGAAGGAAGTCAGCGGCGGGAAGGTCAAGGTCATCGGCGCGGACCCCGAGGGCTCGGTGTACTCGGGTGGTTCGGGCCGGCCGTACCTGGTCGAGGGCGTCGGTGAGGACTTCTGGCCGTCGGCGTACGACGCGACCGTGACGGACGAGATCATCGCGGTGTCGGACAAGGACTCGTTCCAGATGACGCGGCGCCTCGCCAAGGAGGAGGGCCTGCTGGTCGGCGGCTCCTGCGGCATGGCGGTCGTCGGCGCGCTGCGCGTGGCGGAGCGCCTCGGCCCGGATGACGTGGTGGTCGTACTGCTGCCGGACAGCGGCCGCGGCTACCTCAGCAAGATCTTCAACGACGAGTGGATGGCCGACTACGGCTTCCTCGAGGAGTCGGGCCAGCACGCGAGCGTCGGCGACGTCCTGCGGTACAAGGAGGGCGACATGCCGAACCTCGTGCACATGCACCCGGAGGAGACGGTGGGTCAGGCGATCGAAGTGCTGCGCGAGTACGGCGTCTCGCAGATGCCGATCGTGAAGCCCGGCGCCGGACATCCGGACGTCATGGCCGCGGAGGTCATCGGGTCCGTCGTCGAACGGGAGCTGCTGGACGCCCTGTTCGCGCAGCGCGCGCAGCTGGGAGACCCGCTGGAGAAGCACATGAGTGCGCCGCTGCCGCAGGTCGGTTCCGGTGAGCCGGTGGAGGACCTGATGGCCGTGCTGGGCGGCAAGGGGCAGCACGACGCGGCGATCGTCCTGGTGGAGGGGAAGCCGACGGGCGTGGTGAGCCGGCAGGACCTGCTGGCGTTCCTGGCGAAGCCGCAGAGCTAGGCGAAGCGGCAGAGTTGGGCGGGGCGGAGGGGCCGCTCGGCGAGGGGACGGCTCGGCGAGGGGACGGCTCGACGAGGGGACGGCTCGACGAGGGGCGCGCCGGGCCGCAAATCCACGGCTTCGCGAAAGTGGTACGAGGGCGACACGTTCGCGCAGCACCGGCTTAACACGGCTCGTGCATCGTGGTTGTTGTCGGCGTCACGGACTACCGGAGCGGCTCCCGGACCTCCATGGACGCCTGGACGCGACGCCGGACCTGATCCCGGCCCGCGTCCCTCGCGGGGACCGCTGTCGTCCCGGCCCCCGGGCAACCGGGGGTGCGGCGGTTCCCGCGACATCCTCTTCTGGTGCGGGGTGCGGGGTGCGGGGTGCGGGGTGCGGTGCACGGTGCGCGCGGTTGCGGGCGCAGTTCGCCCAGTCGGATTCGCGCTCGGTCCGCTCAGTCCGTCCAGTCGGACTTGTCGCGCTTCCCGCGCAACCAGGGGAAGCCGCGCGCGGCATGGACGGCGTTGACGCCGACGATGCCGAGCCAGGCGACGACCAGGCCCTCGATGCCCGCGTTGGCCACGCCGATCGCCGACAGCGGGATGGCGAGGACCAGCGAGACCGCACCGAAGCCGAACCGTTCGCCGAAGCTCGACTCGCTCCGGGGCGGCTTCCCACCGCCTCTGGCGACGATCATCTGCTGCTCGGCGAGCTGGCGCCGGACGCGGCGGTCGACCGTACCGTCGAGCCGCTGCTCGACCTTCTCCAGGAACGACTCGATGAGCGCCGACTCGTAGTCGTCCCCGAGCTCCTTGCGCGCGTGCAAGGTCGCGTCGAGTTCCTTCTTCAGTTCAGGGTCGCGGGCTTCCATGGCTGCAACGTTACGGAGTGCCCAGGGCGTCGGCAGTGGGGGTAACCCCCCTTTCGGGGTGGGGGTTGGGGGGTACCACTGGTTGCTTCTGGGGGGTGTGGCTGGGGGCGTACCACTGGTTGTTCGGCGGGGTGGTTCTCGTCCGTACCACTGGTTGTTCGGCGGGGTGGTTCTCGGGCCGTCCCTGGCGCTTCAGGGTCGGTGGGCCGGGGTGGTGCGTCAAGGGCGCTCCTGCGTCGCCTTCGGCGATTGCGCTTCGCTTCACCCTTGACCCACCACCCCGGCCCACCGCTGACGCTCAACAGGGGACGGCCCAAGAAGAAACGCCCAGCACGGCAGCAGGTCTGTTGGTGCGGGTGGGTTTGGTGGCTGTCGGGTGTGTGGGTGGGGCGCGGTAGCTTCCGGGGGTGGTGCGGCCCCAGTCTTGGCGGGTGCGGCGACGGTTGTTGGTGCGACTCCACCATTCCCACGCACACCGACACCCAGGCCGGTAAGTGGTCGGCATGGCCGGGTGACCTGCGGACCGTGCTGCCTGCGGGTGGGGCGCGAGAGTGGGGTGGGGTGACTCGGGTGGTGTGGCGTCCACCCCCACCGGAGACCGCCCGGAGCGCAGGCACGGTGCTGGGGTGAGTGGGCGGAAGGGCACCCGGGGGGTGGGAGTTGGGAGGGGCCGGCCGACGACGGCCTGGAGGGGCGAGCCGGCCGAGGGCCGCCGGTCGAGCCGCGCCAGCGGGGCGGTTAATGAGCTTGCAAGCGTGATGTCGTCAGTGTGAGTCCGGTCGCGGTGAGACATCCGTCGATGATGTCGCTGCGGTACTGGATGTGGCGGAGGCCGTGTCGGATTCGGCCGATGAGGTGGTCAGGGTCGGTGAAGGCGGTGTTGGCCTGGCTGGTTCGGCGGAGGCTTGACCAGATGCCTTCGACGGGGTTGAGGTCGGGTGCGTAGGGCGGTAGGTGGTAGGCGGTGATCCAGTCGTGGGCGTCGATGAAGGCCCGCATGCGACGGTCTTTGTGGACGTTGAGGTTGTCCCAGATGAGGACGATCGGTCCGCCGAGTTGCTGGTGGGCGGCGATGAGGAGGTCGCGGTACTCGGTCCAGGCGAAGCTCTTGCGGCCGCCGCTCTTGTGGTCGGTATGCCGCTTGGGCCGGTAGATCAGGCGGGAACGTTCGCCGGGTTTGTAGCAGCACAGGGCGGCGATGGAGAAGCGGCGTTGGGAACGGCCGCGGACCCGGATGACCGGAGTGGCTCCGCGTTTGGCCCAGGTGCGTGAAGTCGGCGGCGTCATCGAGAATCCGGCTTCGTCTTCGAAGACGAGCCAGGCCCCGAGCGCCGCCGCGGTCGTTCCGCCTGTGGCCACACGTCCTTCACCCAGCCGGCCACGGCCGCCTCGTCCCGCTCGACGGCCCGACGGGCCGGCACCTGATGACTCCAGCCATGTCGTCGCAGCATCTGGGAGATGCCCGACAGTGTCATGGACTTGTGGAACCGCCGCCCGATCAGGGTCTTGATCCGGGTGAGTGTCCACCGCTGATCAGGCCACCCGTGAGCGACCGGACCTTTGGCCAACTCCTCCTCGAGCACGGCGAACAGCGCATCGCTCAGCTTCGGCCGGGAGGCCGGGCCACGGGAACGAACCCCGTCCTGTCCCGACTCCTGCCAGGCCCGCCGCCACCGCTGGACCGACCGGACGCTGACCCGTAACTCCTTGGCGATCTCCGTACTGCCCCGCCCATCGGCGAACATCCCAACCGCTTCCATCCGGACCCGCTCACGGAATGCTTGCCTCTCCGCGGTCAGACCCCCACCCTGCGGATACCTCATACCACCGGCATACCGCGACGATCACCAACCGTCAGCCCCTACGACAAGACGACTTCAAGGTCAGTAGCTGCCCCCTGCGCGGGTGTGATGAACCGAAACCCACAGAAGACGAACCCCGACGCCCACTATGCCCGACTTCCCCCATCATGGATGGGTGGGTGTGCATCGACTGTCGGGTTAGCTCCACACGAGCCCCTCAACACGGCTCGACATGGCTCAAGCCGCCCCGCCCGGCGTGCCAGACGGCCTATTCCGCCGCTACATCGACCACGCCCGCCCCACTGGACGCTCGGGGGTCGTTGATGGCGGTTGTCGTCCTGCCGTTGCGCGGCGCGACGGCAGGGCGCGCGGTCCCGGTCGCTCCGATGCTGCCGCCGAGAGCCGAATCAACAGAAGACGAACTCCGATGCTCACACTGCCCGACTTCCACCCATTGCGGAGGTGTGGGTGTGAATCAAGTGCGAGTTTCGCTCCACAGGGGGCACCCAGGTGCGGGAGGAGGGGGCCTGCCGACGAGCTGGAGGGTCGAGCCGGCCGAGGGCCGCCGGTCGAGTCGTACCAGCGGGGCGGTTCGACGTCCCCTGCGCGGGTGTGATGAACCGAAACCATCAGAAGACGAATCCCGACGCCCGCGATGTCCGACTTCCACCTATTGTGGAGGGGTGGGTGTGCGTCGACTGTGGGTTTCGCTCCACACGAACCCCTCAGCACGGCTCGGCACAACTCGACATGGCGTGAGCAGCCCCGCCCGGCCCGACAGGTGGGCATTCCGCCGTCACGTCGACCACGCCCGTCCCACCGGACGCCCGGGTGTCGAAGATGACCGTTGTCCGTCCTGCCGTCGCGCCGAGTGATGGCAGGGCTGGCGGTCCCGGCCGCTTCAACAGCTGTCGCAGAGAGCCGAAATGGACTCAACCAGACAGTTGATGAAAGCCGATGCCTCTCCCGCCCCATCAGTCACACGCGTACTGCTTCCGTTCATCATCTGTGGGCTTTGGTTCATCGCGGCTCGACGGCTCGACGGCTCCACGGCTCCACGGCTCGGCGGCTCGGCGGTTTGACGACCCTCCGCGCCGCCGCTTCGAATGCCGCCGTTACGGGTGTCCGTGGCTCACCACCCACTCACCCCAGCAACCAGCTTGTAGTCCGGGCGGTTTCCGGTGGGGGTGGACGCCGAACCGGCCCGAGTCACCCCATTCCGCTACTGCGCCCTAGTCGCGCCCCCATCAATCCGCAGGTCGCCCGGCCGGCCAGCCGTCACCGGCCTGGGTGCATGTGTGCGTCGGAACGGTGGTGTCGCACCAACAACCGTCGCCGCAAGTCGCTGAGACTGGGGCCGCACCACCCCTAGACCGACCGCGCCACCACTCACCGAGCCCGCCGCCCGGCAACGGCGACCAGCAACTCCCCGAACCTCCCCCGTGGGCTTCCTTCCGGGGGCCGCCCCCCTGAAGCAATGCGGCGGAGGTTCGGCGGTCAAGGGTCAAAGCGAAGCGCGATCGCCGAAGGCGACGCGACGCAGGAGCGCCCTTGAGGGCCGGGCCTCCGACGCCACACTCCCGAAAAGGCGGCCCCCACACCAGAAGCAACCGCCGCCCCCGCCCCACCAACGCCCCCGCACCCAGCCACCCTCGACCACCGCACCGACCGCAGCCCCCCCCGCACTCCCGCCCTGCATCCGCCCCGTCGCACTTCTCAACTCCCCAACCCCCGCCCCCCAACTCCCCACACTCCTCGCTCCCTTTCGCCTCCCTCGCCTTGTAGTTGTCCATCTAGATGTAGTACTTCTTATACATGAGCGAGCAGGTGCACAACAGGCTGGCGATGGTTCGGGCTGAGCGTGGCGTGTCGCGGCAGGCGTTGGCCGAGGCTGTCGGGGCGCACTACCAGACCGTCGGGTACATCGAGCGCGGGCAGTACAACCCAAGTCTCGATCTCGCGCTGAAGATCGCCGAGTTCTTCGAACTGCCGGTAGAGGCGTTGTTCTCCCTCCGGCCGTTCCGGCCGCTCACCGATGAGGTCTACGGGAGGAAGCAGTGATGACCGCAGAGCACGGCTACGGGCCCCAGCAGGGGCTGGGGCAAGGGCCGGGGCAGGCGCAGGGGCGGGCCGGTGGGGTTAGCGCCTTCGATCGGCGCATGTTCGCGCTGATGAACCGGCCTGAGGGCGCTGCCCTGCACGCCACAGCCGCCCGTCGGCGGCTCGTCGTCGGGGCGCACGTCCTCCTCACTGTCGCGTCCGTGACCAGTTGGAACTTCGTGGTCTTCGGCGAGCGACAGGAGTGGGCGCTCGTCGCCACCCTCGCCCTCCTGCTGCCCTGGTGCTTCGCCACCGGCGTCCTCAACTCCGCCACCCGGGGCCTCCTCGAACTCCGTGGCCGCGTGCTCGACGAGCGGCAGCTCGCCGAGCGTGACCGCGCTCGCGCCCGTGCGCACCGGCTGACCTCCGGGCTGCTGCTGGTCGCCGCGCTCGGGGTCGGTGCGGTCGGCTGGTTCGGCGGCGTGCAGGTCGAGGGAGCCGTCGCGCCTGTACTGGTTACCGTCCTCGCGGCGCACTGGCTGATGCCTCTGTGGGTCGCCGGTCTGATGGTGCAGGACGAGCCTGACGACGGGCTGGACGAGGTCGGCGCGCTCGGCTGAAGCCCAGGAGGGTGGTGGGCGCAGCGGGCAGGGGGGTGAAGGGGTGGCCGGTCCGTGCGGCATGCGGGTGATGGTTCCGGTGTCTGATGTGGGCGGGCGCGGGTGGCGATGCCGTGGCCCTAAGGGCGTCGCCGCACCCGTCCCGTGGGCTTACAATGTCACCCCTTTACATCTGAACTCGCCCTCTCTGTAGGGCTGTTCGCGTAGCGAAAGGGGCGATGGTGCCCCAGACCGCCTTACCCGCTCAGTCTGGCGGCCCAGGCGATCTGCTCGGCAGAGAACCCGTGGCGCCCGCCGCCGGCGAGGCGACCCGGCCAAGGAGGGGGAAGCGCGCAGTGGGGAAGTCTGACGAGCAGCCGTCGATCCACGTCGGGACCGTGAGCAACAGCGCCATCGGCATTGGCAACAGCAACACCGTCACCAACACCAACAATTACGCTGAGCCGTCCCGCGATCCCGCGCAGGAGGAACTGCTCCTCTCCGTACGCGAGCTCCGGGCGGACCTGGGGCGGCTCGTCGCCAACGACGCCACCGTCGTCCTGGACGCCGAGCTGGTCTCCACCGAGGAGGAGATCGAGGAGGAGGGGCTGGCCACCCCCGGCCGCCTCGCCCGGCTGCGTGACGCGCTCACCGCGGCCGGCCCGGGGGTGGAGCTCCTGGCCTCCGGTGCCGCCGCCGTGGCGGCGGTGGGCGCACTGCTGGGAGGCTGAGCGGATGGCCGGGTGGTCGGGCGGCCGTGCTGGAACGGCAGGCGCAGTGCTGTGAGAGCGGTCATCCCGGGCCGCCCTCGCCCCACGCCACCAGCCCCACGTCACCCAGCCCTCCGCCCGCCCGGTCGGCGTCGCAGGCTCCGGGGGGCGCGTTCTCGGTGCTCCGGATCCCGGCCAC
The DNA here is from genome assembly GCF_014650755.1 of Streptomyces chryseus. Taxonomy (GTDB): domain Bacteria; phylum Actinomycetota; class Actinomycetes; order Streptomycetales; family Streptomycetaceae; genus Streptomyces; species Streptomyces chryseus. The sequence goes on from NZ_BMVO01000007.1 coordinate 59,679, forward strand.
GTAACCGCTCACGGTCCAGGAGCGTGCTCCTGAACGCCCCACGGCCCGGACCCCGGCCCGAGAACCACCCACGCCGCCGGAGCGCGCTCCTTACGGGGCTGGATTTCGCCGTTTGGGCCGGGATCGCTGTCGTCGTACTCGCGCTGGGGCCGTGTGTGTGGTTCACGGCGGGCGGCCGCAGTAGGACGGCGCGCACGGGTAGTCGGGTCGTTGGCGGTCGATTCCGCCGAGGCGCGGAGTGCCTCGGCGGAATCCGCCAGGTCGGAGGCCACCGGGGCCGCTGCCGCCAAGTCGCCGCCGACGAGCCGGTCACCTCGGTCTCAGTCGGTCCGGCCGGACCGACCGGACCGGACGGACCGACTGAGACCGCTGCCCCAAGGTTCCCGAGGCCCCAGACGAAGAGCCGGCTCGTGGTGGACTGCGAGGCTTTCACCGTGGCCGCCACCTAGGGCTGGAAGCACAGCCTGAAGTGCGACCGGGTCTCCCGCTGGATGGCCGACCGCGCCTCCCTGGCGCAGGTCTGCGAAACCAACGGGCCAGGCTTCCGGGTCAACCCGAGGCAAGTCCTCCCGCCGAGCCCGGCACGAGATCCGGCACGAGATCCGGCACGAGACCGGCACGAGATCCGGCACGAGACCGGCACGAGACCGGCACGAGATCCGGCACGATTCCCGGCAGGGTCGGGCGTCCGGCGCTCGACGGGCTGCGCGCCGACGCAGAGCGGTACCAGGAGATCCGCGTCGGCCCGGTGGGCGATGTCGTGAACGAGAGGCAGGCCGCCGAGCTGGTCTACGCGTACGGCAGCGAGGGGAGCGGCGGCCGGTGCCGCGGGGCCGAGCGGGTCTTCCGCGTCGACGGCGGCGAGCTGTGAGCCGTGCTGATCGCGGCGCCCACGGTGGAGTGGTCCCGACCACAGGGGGGGGTCCCGCGGACTGCGGCGGAGTGGTCCCAGCGCCCACGGTGGAGTGGTCCGGGCGCCCACGGTGGAGCGGTCCCGACCACAGGGGCGTGGTCCCGGCGACTACGGCGGAGTGGTCCCAGCGCCCACGGGGAGTGGTCCCGGCCTTCCACGGGGCAGGGGCCGCCGCACCCACCGGCGAGTGGTCGTTTCTCGATGCGCACCCACGGCACAGTGACCGAGCACTTCCGGATGAATAGCAGGTTCTGACCGCTTTTGTTGCGCAACGTTCGTGACACAGCGCACTTTCGGCCATGTGTTGTGCATGGTTTGCCGCTTCGGGGGGAGGGCTCCGGGTCGCCGGTCTCTTTACTGGCTGTACATATCGGGAACGGAAGGCGAAACGCGACGTGTCGGCACAAAAGACCATCCATGTGGGCGGGAAGTGGCAGGCAGCCGCTTCCGGCGCCACGCGCGAGATCATCGACCCCGCGGACGCCAAGCCCTTCGCCGTCGTCGCCGAAGGCGGTGCGGCCGACGTCGACGCCGCGGTGGCGGCCGCCCGTACCGCCTTCGACTCGGGCGAGTGGCCCCGTACGCCGGTGGCCGAGCGGGCCGCGCTGCTGCGCCGGGTCGGTGAGCTGCTCCAGCGGGACCGCGAGGACATCGCGCTCCTCGAAAGCCGCGACGCGGGCAAGACCCTGGAGGAGGGCCGGGTCGACGTCGACTGTGTGACGGACGCCTTCCGGTACTTCGCCGACCTTGTCGTCAATGAGAGCGGGGGCCGGGTCGTCGACGCCGGTTCTCCCGGCATCCACAGCGTCGTCGTGCACGAGCCGGTCGGCGTCTGCGCGCTCATCGCGCCGTGGAACTACCCGCTGCTCCAGGCGAGCTGGAAGATCGCCCCGGCCCTGGCGGCGGGCAACACCTTCGTCATCAAGCCGAGCGAGATCACTCCGCTGACGACCGTCGCGCTGATCGAACTGCTGGTGGAGGCCGGGCTTCCGGCCGGTGTCGCCAACCTTGTGACCGGCGCCGGCGACCCCGTCGGCGCGCGGATGTCCGAGCACCCCGACGTCGACCTCGTGTCGTTCACCGGTGGCCTCGCCAGCGGTACGAAGGTCATGCAGGCCGCGGCCGTCACCGTGAAGAAGGTCGCGCTGGAGCTGGGCGGCAAGAACCCGAACGTCGTCTTCGCCGACGCCTGCGCCACCGAAGAGGGCTTCGACACCGCCGTCGACCAGGCGTTGAACGCCGCGTTCATCCACAGCGGCCAGGTCTGCTCGGCCGGTTCCCGGCTCATCGTCGAGGAGTCGGTGCGCGAGCGCTTCGTCGCCGAACTCGCCCGCCGCGCCGCGAAGATCCGCCTCGGCCGCGGCACGGCCGACGGTGTGGAGTGCGGACCGCTCGTCTCCGCGCAGCAGTTGGCGAAGACCGAGATGTACGTCGCCTCCGCGCTGGAGGAAGGCGCGGTGCTCCGCGCCGGCGGTAGGCGGCCGGAGGCGTCCGACGTACGGCCGGCCGAGGGGTACTTCTACGCGCCCACCGTCCTCGACCAGTGCCACCGCGAGATGCGCGTCGTACGGGAAGAGGTCTTCGGGCCGGTCCTGACGGTGGAGACCTTCCGCACCGAGGACGAGGCCGTCGCCCTGGCCAACGACACCGAGTACGGGCTGGCCGGCGGCGTGTGGACCACCGACGCGGGGCGCGCGCGACGCGTCGCGGGGCGGCTGCGGCACGGCACGGTGTGGATCAACGACTTCCACCCCTACCTGCCGCAGGCGGAGTGGGGCGGGTTCGGCAAGTCCGGCATCGGGCGCGAGCTCGGACCGTCGGGCCTCGCCGAGTACCGCGAGGCGAAGCACGTCTACCAGAACCTGGACCCGCGCCCGGTGCGCTGGTTCGCGGGCTGAGGCGTACCGCCCGTCCGCCCCGTACCGACTGCCGGGGCCCCGCCCCGGACCACCGGTCCTCGAACGCCGGACCGGACTGACCGCCGGCCCGACGACCGCGGCCGCACGAAAGAGGAGCAGCAACCCATGCCCGTATACGACTACGTCGTCGTCGGGGGCGGCACCGCAGGTTCGGTGATCGCGTCCCGGCTGACCGAGGACCCGTCGGTCAGTGTCGCCGTCATCGAGGGCGGGCCGACCGACGTCGACCGCCCCGACGTCCTCACCCTGCGCCGCTGGATGGGCCTGCTGGGCGGTGAGCTCGACTACGACTACCCGACCACCGAGCAGCCCCGGGGCAACTCCCACATCCGGCACAGCCGGGCCCGTGTCCTGGGCGGCTGCTCCTCGCACAACACCCTCATCGCCTTCCAGCCGCTGCCGTCCGACTGGGACGAGTGGGAGACCGCGGGCGCCAAGGGCTGGGGCGCCGACTCCATGGCGCCGTACTTCCACAAGCTGCGCAACAACATCGTGCCGGTCGACGAGAAGGACCGGAACGCCATCGCCCGCGACTTCGTCGACGCCGCGCAGGACGCCATCGGCGTACCGCGCGTCGAGGGGTTCAACAAGCAGCCCTTCCACGAGGGCGTCGGCTTCTTCGACCTCGCCTACCACCCCGAGGACAACAAGCGCTCGTCCGCCTCGGTCGCGTACCTGCACCCGTTCCTGGACCGGCCGAACCTCCACCTGATGCTGGAGACCTGGGCGTACAAGCTGGAGCTGGACGGGACGCGGGCGACCGGTGTGCGGGTCCGTACGAAGGGCGGTGAGGAGGTCCTCGTCGAGGCGAGCCGCGAAGTGCTGGTCTGCGCGGGCGCGGTGGACACGCCCCGGCTGCTGATGCATTCGGGCATCGGGCCCCGGCAGGACCTGGAAGCGCTCGGGATTCCCGTCGTGCACGACCTGCCGGGCGTCGGCGAGAACCTGCTCGACCACCCGGAGTCGGTCATCGTCTGGGAGACGGACGGTCCGATACCCGAGAACTCCGCGATGGACTCCGACGCGGGCCTGTTCGTACGGCGCGACGCGGCCAGCCGCGGCCCGGACCTGATGTTCCACTTCTACCAGATCCCGTTCACCGACAACCCGGAGCGCCTCGGCTACGAACGCCCCCCGCACGGCGTGTCGATGACCCCGAACATCCCCAAGCCGCACAGCCGCGGCCGCCTCTTCCTGACCAGCGCCGACCCGGCCGTCAAGCCCGCGCTGGACTTCCGTTACTTCACCGACGAGGACGACTACGACGCCCGGACGCTCGTCGACGGCATCCGCATCGCCCGCGAGATCGCCAAGGCCGAGCCGCTCGCGAAGTGGCTCAAGCGCGAGGTCTGCCCCGGCCCGGAGGTCACCTCCGACGAGGACATCAGTGAGTACGCCCGGAAGGTCGCGCACACCGTGTACCACCCGGCGGGCACCTGCCGCATGGGAGATTCCGAGGATGAACTTGCCGTAGTGTCACCGGACTTGAAAATCCGCGGCCTCGAAGGCATCCGTATCGCCGACGCGTCCGTCTTCCCGACGATGCCCGCTGTGAACCCGATGATCGGGGTCCTGATGGTCGGGGAGAAGTGCGCCGAACTGCTTGCAGCAACCACAACACCGGGAGGTGATGCGTGATGACCGCTCCTGAACATACGAACGCCGCCGAACCGGTCTTCTCCGTACGAAACCTGTGGAAGGTCTTCGGCCCGAAGGCCGACCGCATACCGGCGAACCCCGAGTACGCCGAACTGTCCGCCGAGGAACTGCGGAACCGCACCGGCTGCACCGCCGCCGTCCGCGACGTCTCCTTCGACGTGCACAGGGGCGAGGTCTTCGTCGTCATGGGGCTCTCGGGCTCCGGCAAGTCCACGCTCGTACGCTGCCTCACCCGGCTCATCGAGCCCACCTCCGGCGCCGTCGCCATCGACGGCGAGGACGTCCTGTCCATGGACAAGTCGCGGCTGCGCGCACTGCGCCGGCACCGCGCCTCCATGGTCTTCCAGCACTTCGGCCTGCTGCCGCACCGCTCGGTCCTCGACAACGTCGCCTACGGCCTGGAGATCCAGGGCATGGGCAAGGCGGAGCGCCGCGCCAAGGCCGCCGAGGTCGTCGAGAAGGTCGGCCTCACGGGGATGGAGGAGCGCCGTCCCGGCCAGCTCTCCGGCGGACAGCAGCAGCGCGTCGGCCTCGCCCGCGCCCTCGCCGTCGACCCCGAGGTCCTGCTCTTCGACGAGCCGTTCAGCGCCCTCGACCCGCTGATCCGCCGCGACATGCAGGAGGAAGTGATCCGCCTGCACCGCGAAGAGGGCCGCACCATGGTCTTCATCACCCACGACCTCAGCGAGGCGCTGCGGCTCGGCACTCGCATCGCGCTGATGCGCGACGGCCGGATCGTGCAGCTCGGCACCCCCGAGGAGATCGTCGGCTCGCCCGCCGACGACTATGTGCGGGACTTCGTCCGTGACGTGGCCCGCGAGCAGGTCATGACCGTACGCACGGCCATGCGCCCCGCCGACGACGTGGCCGAGACGGAGACCGGGGCCTCCGTCTCCCCGGACGCCACCGTCTCGGCCGCCATCGAGGCCGTCGCCCGCACCGGCGCCCCCGCCCGCGTCATGGAGAACGGGCGCTGCATCGGCGTCGTCGACCACCAGGGGCTCCTCGCCGTCGTCGCCGGCCTCGGCCCCTCGGACCAGAAGGCGGTCGCCGCATGACGGCGGCCGTCACCACGCCCCCGAAGGAGAAGCCGGCGCAGCAGGCGGTGCCCGGCCCCGGCCGCCTCGCCTCGGCCGTACGCCACCGGGCCGGCCGCAAGCTGCTGCCGCTCGCCGTCGCCGCGTTCGTGCTCGTACCGCTCGGAGTCGTGCTGTGGGGCGGCGGCAGCTGGCCCGCCGCCCTGACCGTCGACGTGTCCGGACCGCTCGACGACGCCAACGAGTGGGTCATCGACAACCGCGAGTCCCACCCGCTCTTCCTGTACTTCCTGCTGCACCTGTCCAACACCGCGACCGACGCCGTCGACGCCGTCTACAACGGCCTCGACGCGCTCGGCTGGGTCGGCTTCGCCGTCCTGGCGGTGCTCTTCGCGTGGCGCGCCGCCGGATTCGACCGGCGCGGCGCGAAGACGGCGGGCACCGCGGCGGTCGTGTTCGCCGTGTGCGGGCTGCTCGGCATGTGGGACGCCACGCTGCTCACCCTCGCGCTGATGGTCGTCGCCGTCGCCGCCGCGTCCGTGCTCGGCATCGCGCTCGGGCTCGCGGCCGGACTCTCCGACCGCTTCCACCGGATGCTGCGCCCGGTGCTCGACACCATGCAGGTCATGCCGGCGTTCGCGTACCTGCTGCCGTTCGTGCTCGTCTTCGGCACCGGTACGCCCGCCGCCCTCTTCTGCACGGTCATCTACGCCGCCCCGCCGATGGCCCGCCTCACGGCGCTCGGCCTGCGCGGTGCGGACGCCGGGGTGCTGGAGGCGTCCGCCTCGCTCGGCGCGAGCGGCCGGCAGCGGCTGTGGACGGCCCGGCTGCCGCTCGCCCGCAAGGAGATGCTGCTCGGCCTCAACCAGACGATCATGATGGCGCTGTCGATGGTCGTCATCGCGGCCCTGGTCGGCGCCGGCGGTCTCGGCGAAGAGGTCTACTCGGCGCTGTCGACGGTCGACGTCGGCAAGGCGCTCGCGGCCGGCATCCCGATCGTCCTGATCGCGGTCTGGCTCGACCGTACGACGGCGGCGGCGGGCGAGCGCATCGGCACCTCCGTGCCGGGCGGCTCGCGGCTGCTGCACGGCTGGCGCGCGTGGGCGCTGGTCGCGGTCGTCACCGCCGCTGCCGCCGCCGCCAACCGCGCGCTGCTCGCCCCGACGTGGCCGGAGGGCTGGACGTACGACATCTCCACGCCCGTCAACAAGGCGCAGGACTGGATCACCGAGCACCTCGCCTCGGGCATTCCGGTCCTCGGCGGCACCGAGGTGTGGTCGGAGAACTTCACGCTGTGGGTGCTCAACCCGCTGCGCGACGGGCTGGTGTGGCTGCCCTGGTGGGCGCTGCTGCTGATCGTCGCGGGGCTGGCGTGGCTGGTCGGGACATGGGCGACCGCGCTCACCTCGACGCTCGCGCTGGGCGCCATCGGTGTGCTCGGCGTGTGGACGAAGTCCCTCGACACGCTGTCCCAGGTGATCGCGGCCCTGTTCGTGACGCTGCTGCTGGGCTTCGCGCTCGGTGTCGCGGCGGCACGGGCCGGGCGCTTCGAACGGTGGATGCGGCCGGTGCTCGACGCGATGCAGACGATGCCGCAGTTCGTGTACCTGATCCCGGTGGTGGCGCTGTTCGGCGTCACGCGCGCCTCCGCCATCATCGCGGCCGTCGTGTACGCGCTGCCGGCCGTGGTCCGCATCACCACCCAGGGGATCCGGGAGGTCGACCCGGCGGCTCTGGAGGCCGCGCGCTCCCTGGGCGCCGGCTCCCGGCAGCAACTCCTCCAGGTGCAGCTCCCGCTGGCGCGCCCGGCCCTGCAGCTCGCCGTCAACCAGGGCGTCGTGCTGGTCCTCGCCGTGGTCGTCGTCGGCGGACTCGTCGGCGGTGGCGCGCTCGGTTACGACGTGGTCAAGGGCCTCTCGCGCGGCGAGATGGGCGTCGGCATGACCGCCGGCGCGGCGATCGTCTGCCTCGGTCTCGTACTGGACCGCCTCACCCAGCCCGGCGCGGGCCGCTCGCGCCGTCGTCACGAAGGCTGACCGGTCCCCCTCCTTCCTGCCTCATTCCTGCGAACGAAGAGAGTCACCGTCACCATGCGCACGAAGACGCGAAATACCCGCACAGCCGTCGCCGCCACCGCCGTTCTCGGCCTCCTCGCCCTCAGCGGGTGCGGCGCCGCCGAGACCGGCAAGAGCAACGACGCCGGCGACAAGAAGACCGTGAAGCTGACCGTCCCGTCGTGGGTCGGCGCCCAGGCCAACACCGCGGTCGCGGCGTACCTCCTGGAGAAGGAGCTCGGCTACACCGTCAAGACCCAGCAGATGGGCGAGGTCCTGGCGTGGGACGCGCTGTCGAAGGGCGACATCGACGGGATCCTGGAGGACTGGGGCCACCCCAAGGAGGAGAAGCAGTACGTCGACACCAAGAAGACCGTCGTCAAGGGCGGCGACCTCGGTGTCACCGGGCACATCGGCTGGTTCGTGCCGAAGTACTTCGCGGACAAGCACCCGGACGTCACGGACTGGAAGAACCTCAACAAGTACGCCGACGAGTTCAAGACCGCGGAGAGCGGTGACAAGGGCGAGATCCTCGAAGGGTCGCCCGACTACGTCACCAACGACGACGCGATCATCAAGAACCTGAAGCTGAACCTGAAGACGAACTACTCGGGTTCCGAGGCCAGCCAGATCACGGCCATGAAGAAGTACGCCAAGGCGAAGAAGCCGTTCCTGACGTACTGGTGGACGCCGCAGTGGCTGAACGCCGAGATCGACATGGTCGAGGTCAAGCTGCCGGCGTACAAGGAAGGCTGCGACGCCGACCCGAAGAAGGTCGCCTGCGCCTACCCGAACACGCCGCTGCAGAAGTTCTTCAACGCGGACTTCGCGAAGAACGGCGGCAAGGCGGCGGAGTTCCTGAAGAACTTCACGTGGACGACCGAGCAGCAGAACGAGGTCGCCCTGATGATCGCGGACGAGAAGCTGTCGCCCGAGGCCGCGGCCGAGAAGTGGGTCAAGGCGAACGAGTCGACGTGGAAGACCTGGATGCCGAAGAAGTAGGGCGCCGGTCGGTTGAGTCGGAGGGGCCTGTCGTGCGCGACAGGCCCCTCGGGCGTTCCCGGGTCCCGGTGCGTCAGTGCGTGAAGACGCCCGGGGTGTAGTGGCCCGGGACCATGCGGGTGGTCACGCCGAAGCGGTTCCAGGCGTTGATGACCGTGATGAGGGCGATCAGGCGGGCCGTCTCCGGCTCGTCGAAGTGCGCGGCGGCCTGCGCGTACACCTCGTCGGGGACGAAACCGTCGGTCAGGACGGTGACCGCCTCGGTGAGTTCGAGCGCCGCCGCCTCCCGCTCGGTGTAGAAGTGCCGGGACTCCTCCCAGGCGCTGAGCTGGACGATCCGCTCGACCGATTCACCGGCCGCCAGGGCGTCCTTGGAGTGCATGTCGACGCAGAAGGCGCAGTGGTTGATCTGCGAGGCGCGGATCTTGACCAGCTCGACGAGCCGCGGGTCGAGGCCCTTCTTCGACGCCGCGTCGAGCGCGATCATGGCCTTGTAGACGTCGGGTGCGAGCTTCGCCCACTCCAGGCGGGGCGTGTGCGCGTGGGCGTACGGGGCGGTCGTCGTGGCGGTGTCCGTGTCCGTGGTCATGGCAACGACGTTACGGCGGCACTGGCGCACCGGTATGGTCCATTTCCGTGACGGATTCATGGGCCACTTCGCCGGCCGCCGCTGTCGCCGCCGGTGTCGACCTGCATGTGGAGCTGGGCGCCTCCGGGCTGCGCAGGGGCCTGACGGACACCCTGCGCGAAGCCGTCCGCACGGGCAGGCTGGCCCCCGGGACGCGCCTGCCGTCCTCCCGTTCGCTCGCCGCCGACCTGGGCGTCGCCCGCAACACCGTCGCCGACGCGTACGCCGAACTGGTCGCCGAGGGCTGGCTCACCGCCCGCCAGGGCTCCGGCACGCGGGTCGCGCGGCGGGCCGCGCCGCGCGACGCAGCGCAGCCCGCCGCCGTGACGCGCCGCGACGCGCGGCGCGCACCGGCGTACAGCCTCATGCCGGGCTCGCCCGACCTGGCGTCCTTCCCCCGTGCGCAGTGGCTCAAGGCGGCCAGGCGCGCGCTGACGGCCGCGCCGCACGAGGCGTTCGGGTACGGCGATCCGCGGGGCCGCGTCGAGCTGCGTACCGCCGTCGCCGCGTACCTGGCGCGGGCGCGGGGCGTGCGGGCCACGCCCGAGCGCGTCGTCGTCTGCTCCGGCTTCGTGCACGGTCTGACGCTCCTCGCGAAGGTGCTGGGGCAGCGGCGCGTACGGGAGGTGGCGGTCGAGTCGTACGGTCTGCACTACCACCGGGACCTCCTCACCGAGGCGGGGCTCGGCACCCCGGCGCTGGGGTTCGACGCGCACGGCTCGCGCACCGGCGGCCTGGCGGAGCTGGGCGGCGCGGGGGCGGTGCTGCTGACGCCCGCCCACCAGTTCCCGATCGGGGTCGCCCTGCGTCCGGAACGGCGCGCGGCGGCCGTCGACTGGGCGCGCGGGACGGGCGGGCTGATCCTGGAGGACGACTACGACGGGGAGTTCCGGTACGACCGGCAGCCGGTCGGCGCCCTCCAGGGGCTCGATCCGGAGCGGGTGGTCTACCTGGGGACGGCGAGCAAGTCGCTCGCGCCCGGCCTGCGGCTGGCGTGGATGGTGCTGCCCGGGGCGCTGGTGGACGAGGTGGCGGCGGCGAAGGGGAGGGCCGACTGGACGTGCGGCTCGCCGGACCAGCTCACGCTCGCGGAGTTCATCACCTCCGGCGCGTACGACCGTCACGTGCGGGCGATGCGGCTGCGCTACCGGCGGCGGCGCGACCAGCTCGTGGCGGCGCTTGCGGAGCGGGCGCCGGACGTACGGGTGACGGGGATCGCGGCGGGGCTGCACGCGGTGCTGGAGCTGCCACCCGGCACGGAACGCTCGGTGGTGCAGGCGGCGGCGTGGCAGGGGCTGGCGCTGGAAGGTGTCGGCAGCTTCCGCCACCCGGCGGTGGAGCGGGACCGGGACGCGCTGGTGGTCGGGTACGCGACGCCGCCGGACAGCGCGTGGGCGGGGGCGCTGGACGCGCTCTGTCGGGCGCTGCCGTGAGGGGCGCGCTCATGGCGCGAAGGAGGGGGGAGCTCCGGCCGGACGGGGGAGGCCGACCGGGGCTCGTCTGGGGGGGCGCGGAGCCGTCGTACGGCGGTGCGTTCCGTCCCACGTAAAGGTGAACGGTAAACCATCAGTGCGAGTTCCCCCTCCCAGGCCTCAGTCCCCCCGGGAGGGGGCCGGGGACGTCCCGTCCGGCACCGCGTCGGCGGCCGCCTCCCCGAAGCGGGCCAGGGCCAGCGCGCCCGCCACCGCCACCGCGAAGCCCACGGCCGCCGGCACCGCCAGGCCCTCGCGTGTACGGTCGCCGAGCCACACGACGCCCACCACGGCCGGGCCGATCGTCTCGCCGACCACCATGCCCGCCGTCGCCGTGGTCACCGAGCCGCGCTGGAACGCCGAGGTGAGCAGCAGGAACGCCGTACCGCCGGCCAGGAGCAGCGCGTACACGGCCGGATTGGCGGCCAGCGCCGACGGCGCCAGGTCGTCGATCAGCCGCACCGAGACGGACACCACCCCGAAGCCGGTGCCGGCGCCGAACCCGAGCACCAGGGCGCGCGCCCGGCCCGGCAGCCGGCCCGCCACCGCGCCCGCGAGCAGCACGGCGAAGGCCGTGCCGAGCAGGGCGTACGGCAGCGCGGGCGGCCCCTCGCTGTCGCCCTCCGCGCCGACGGAGAGCCCGATCATCGCCAGGCCGGCGCAGACGACGGTCACGGCCGTCCACTCCGAGGCCCTGAGGCGGACCTTCAGCACCGGGGCGGCGATCACCGCCGTGACGGCGAGGCTGCCGGCCTGGGTGGCTTCGACGGCGTAGATCGGGATGGTGAGCAGGGCGACGATCTGGAGCGCGAATCCCACGGCGTCGAGCGCGAGACCCACGAGGTACCGCCACTGGCGCAGGACCCGCAGCATCAGCGCGACGTCGACCCCGCTGCCGGTGCCGGGCGGTGTGGCGCGGGCCGCGACGGCCTGGAGCACGGAGGCCGCACCGATGCAGACCGCCGAACAGAGCGCACAGACCATCCCAAGAAGCACAAAACCGACTCTAGAGGGGTGCTGATCGCGCACCCGGTTCCGGCGGCGGCGCGGAGCCCTCTAGTCTGTCGGACGGTCCTGAGAATCTGTTCGAACGACGGGGGAGTGGCCGCGACATGGCGGTACGACGGCGCAGGCTGAGGTCGGGCACGGTCCTGCTCGGCGGCATGGGCGTCCTCGCGGCGACCCTCACCGCCTGCGGTTCGGAGCCGGACCGGCGGTGCGTGGACCGGGTCTCCAAGGAAGTGCTCCCCGACCGCGAGTGCGACGACGACGGCAACGGCCGGTACTACTACGGCGGCCGGGTGAGCGGCGGCAAGCTCACGGACGGCAGTTTCGACAAGTCCGCGGTCGACCGGGGCGGCTTCGGCTCCTCCGGCTCCGGCGGCGGCTGACAGGGCCTCCGGGCCCGGGCACGCAGGCACGCACCATGAAGCGACACACGATCGAACCCCGCCCCGGCTGGCAGCAGACCGTCGAGGAGCAGGGCCTCGTCTACCCGCTGACCCGTTTCCCCGACGGGTCGTTGCGGCCGTACTGGGACGAGAGCGCGTACTACGAGTTCTCGCTGCCCGAGGTCGAGGCGATGGAGGAGGTCGTCGAGGAGCTGCACGCCATGTGCCTGGCCGCCGCCGCGCACATCGTCGAGCACGAGCGCTTCGCCGACCTCGGCATCACCGACCCGCGGGTCGCCTCGCGCGTCGCCGCCTCCTGGCGCAGGCGCGCCGAACTGCCCTCGGTCTACGGGCGGTTCGACCTGCGGTACGACGGCACGGGCCCCGCCAAGATGCTGGAGTACAACGCCGACACGCCGACCTCCCTGGTGGAGGCGGCCAGCCCGCAGTGGTTCTGGATGGAGGAGCGCTTCCCCGGCGCCGACCAGTGGAACTCCCTGCACGAGCGGCTCGTCGACGCGTGGAAGAACCAGGCACACCTGCTCCCGCCCGGCCCCGTGCACTTCGTCCACTCGGACGGCGACGAGCTCGGCGAGGACCTGATGACCGTCGCCTACCTGCGCGAGACCGCCCAGCAGGCCGGGCTCGCCACCGAGGCGCTGTCCGTCGAGCAGATCGGCTGGGACCGCCTCTCGGGCCGCTTCGTCGACGGCCGGCTGCGCTTCATCCGCAGCTGCTTCAAGCTCTACCCCTGGGAATGGCTGACGACCGACCGCTTCGGCCCGCACGTGCTGAACACCCTCGACAACGGCGGCGGCACCGGCACCACCCTGTGGATCGAGCCGGCCTGGAAGATGCTGCTCTCCAACAAGGCGCTGCTGGCGATCCTCTGGGAGCTCTACCCCGGCCACCCGAACCTGCTCGCCGCCCACCTCGACGGCCCGCGCGAGCTGGCCGGCCCGGGCGGCCCCGGTTACGTCGCCAAGCCGCTGCTCGGCCGCGAGGGCGCGGGCGTCACGGTCCACGCGCCGGGCGGGGAGCCGGCCGCCGCTCCCGCCGAGGACGGACAGCGCTTCTGCTACCAGGAGTTGGCGCCCCTGCCCGACTTCGACGGCAACCGGGTGGTGCTCGGCGCCTGGGTCGTCGAGGGCGAGGCGGCGGGACTCGGCATCCGGGAGTCGTCGGGCCTGATCACGGACGAGTACGCCCGGTTCCTGCCCCACGTCATCCTCTGACGGCCCCGACCAGGGCCAGGCCCTCCCGGCGGTCACGCCGTCGCGTCCGCCGCCGCCACGGCGGACGCGACGCCGCCCGTCCCTAGCCGGCCAGGACCGCGCCGAGCTGGTCGAGGCCCCAGTCCAGGTCCTCCTTGCTGATCACCAGCGGCGGGGCGATCCGGATCGTCGAGCCGTGCGTGTCCTTCACCAGGACGCCCCGCTCCATCAGCTTCTCGGAGATCTCGCGGCCGGTGCCGCGCGACGGCGTGATGTCGATGCCCGCCCACAGCCCGCGCCCGCGCACCGCCTCGACCGCGCCGCCGCCCACCATCAGGCCCAGCTGCTGGTGCAGGTGGTCGCCGAGCTCCGTGGCCCGCTGCTGGAACTCGCCGGTGCGCAGCATCGCGATGACCTCCAGGCCGACCGCGCAGGCCAGCGGGTTCCCGCCGAACGTCGAACCGTGCTCGCCCGGCCCGTACACCCCCAGCACCTCGGCCGACGCGACGACCGCGGACACCGGCACCACGCCGCCGCCGAGCGCCTTGCCCAGGACGTACATGTCGGGGACGACGCCCTCGTGCTCGCAGGCGAACGTCCTGCCCGTGCGGCCGAGGCCCGACTGGATCTCGTCCGCGACGAAGAGCACGTTCCGCTCGCGGGTCAACTCCCGTACGCCGGCCAGGTACCCGGCCGGCGGCACCAGGACACCCGCCTCGCCCTGGATCGGTTCGAGCAGCACGGCCACGGTGTTCTCGGTCATCGCCGCTTCGAGCGCCGTCAGGTCGCCGTACGGGACGATCTCGAACCCGGGCGTGTACGGGCCGAAGTCCGCACGGGCCTCGTGGTCGGTGGAGAAGCTGACGACGGTCGTCGTACGGCCGTGGAAGTTGTTCGCCGCCACGATGATCTTCGCCGTGCCGTCCAGCACGCCCTTGACCTTGTAGCCCCACTTGCGGGCCGTCTTCACCGCCGTCTCCACCGCCTCGGCGCCGGTGTTCATCGGCAGCACCATGTCCATGCCGCACAGCTCGGCGAGCCGGGCGCAGAACTCGGCGAACCGGTCGTGGTGGAAGGCGCGGGAGGTCAGCGTCACTCTGTCGAGCTGCGCCTTGGCGGCGTCGATGAGCCGTCGGTTGCCGTGGCCGAAGTTGAGCGCGGAGTACCCGGCGAGCATGTCGAGGTAGCGGCGGCCCTCGATGTCGGTCATCCAGGCGCCGTCCGCCGACGAGACGACGATGGGGAGAGGATGGTAGTTGTGCGCGCTGTGGGCCTCGGCAGAGGCGATGGCGGCTTGGGTGGTCGACACGGGTTCTCCGATCGTCGAAACAAATCCATCCGGCGAGGGGCAGGAATGCTGCCCCTTTCTATCGTCGCTCGCATGCCGGACGAAGAAACCATGCGCGGGGGTGCGGCCGCTAGGGTGGCGGGTACGCACGGCGACTGGCGTACGCGGAACGGACCGCGGGGGAGCCGTACGGGGAACATCAGCACGAGGTGCCGCCCGCCTGGGCACCCCGGGATCACGACGGACACCGACCGCTCGCCCCGGAGGACGCATGACTCTCCCGCTCAGCCACCCCGCCCTGTCCGCCACGGACCCCGAACTGGCCGCCCTGGTCGGCGCGGAGGAACAGCTCCAGGCCGACACCCTGCGCCTGATCCCCAGCGAGAACTACGTCTCGCAGGCCGTTCTCGAAGCCTCCGGCACCGTCCTGCAGAACAAGTACAGCGAGGGGTACGCGGGCCGGCGCTACTACGAGGGCCAGCAGAACATCGACCAGGTCGAGCGGCTCGCCGCCGACCGGGCCAAGGCCCTGTTCGGCGTCGACCACGCCAACGTCCAGCCCTACTCCGGCTCGCCCGCCAACCTCGCCGTGTACCTCGCGTTCGCCGAGCCCGGTGACACCGTGATGGGCATGGCCCTGCCGATGGGCGGCCACCTCACCCACGGCTGGGGGGTCTCGGCCACCGGCAAGTGGTTCCGCGGCGTCCAGTACGGCGTACGCCACGACACCGGGCTCATCGACTTCGACGAGGTGCGCGACCTCGCGCTCAAGGAGCGCCCCAAGCTGATCTTCTGCGGCGGCACCGCGCTCCCCCGGACCATCGACTTCGCGGCGTTCGCGGAGATCGCCCGGGAGTCCGGCGCGGTCCTGGTCGCGGACGTCGCCCACATCGCCGGACTGATCGCGGGCGGCGCGCACCCCTCGCCGGTCCCGCACGCCGACGTGATCTCCACGACCACGCACAAGACCCTGCGCGGCCCGCGCGGAGCGATGCTGATGTCCCGCGAGGAGCACGCGAAGGCCATCGACAAGGCGGTCTTCCCCGGCCTCCAGGGCGGACCGCACAACCAGACCACCGCCGCCATCGCCGTCGCCCTGCACGAGGCGGCGCAGCCCTCCTTCCGCGACTACGCGCACGCGGTCGTCGCCAACGCCCGGGCGCTCGCCGACGCACTGCTCGCCCGCGGCTTCGAGCTGGTCTCGGGCGGCACCGACAACCATCTGATCCTGATGGACCTCACCCCCAAGGACGTGCCGGGGAAGGTGGCGGCGAAGGCCCTGGACCGGGCCGGGATCGTCGTCAACTACAACACCGTCCCGTACGACCCGAGGAAACCGTTCGACCCCTCCGGCGTCCGTATCGGCACCCCCTCCCTCACCTCGCGCGGCCTCACCGCCGCGCACATGCCGACGGTCGCCGAGTGGATCGACCGGGGCGTCACGGCCGCCCGCACCGGCGACGAGGACGCACTGGCCGCGATCCGCGCCGAGGTCGCCGACCTCATGGCCGCCTTCCCGGCGCCGGGCCTCCCGACGGACTGACGGCCGGAGCCCCGCAGGCCCGGCACGCGGGGCGTGCCGGGCCTGCGGCCCGGCACGGCGGACCTGGATCCGCCGCCACGCCACGCCGTGCCGAGGGGGGCCGTGCCACGCCGTACCGCGCCGGGCCCGACGTCTGTCAGGCGCTGACCAGTTGGGGCGCGGGCCGAGTGGGCCCGCGTCCGCCCGGTACGGTCCGCGTCGCCGCCCCGGCTCCCGGTGGTTCCGCCGCCGCAGCGGACCTGGATGCGCCCGGGTCGTACCGCACCGCCACGCCGCCGAAGTCGAAACTACTGTGCGACCGCCGCACGCACCGGGGGCGTGAGCACCAGCACGACCAGCAGCCCGGACAGCGCGGCGGTCAGCAGGCGCCACCTGCGCCGCGCCCGGGCCCGCACCCGCTCACCACGCCCCGGCGGCTCCGCCACCGGCACCGGCACCCCCTCCGCGAGGAGCTGCGCCAGCACCCGCTCGGCCGTCGTCGCCCCGTCCACATCGGGCACCCGCATCCCGCGCCCCAGCGCGCGAAGCCCCTCGGCCGCCGCACCGGGAGGGCCCCCGCCCCGCCCCCGCGCCGGGCCCGGAGCCCGCTCCCCGCCCCGGGGCGGGCCACCGGGCAGGTCGCCGCGCCTGCCACCCAGCCGGTCCTCGGGCCGGTACTCCGGCGCGCCGCCCGGCGCGTCCGCCGCCCCGTCCTCCCGCCGACGGTCGTCACCCCCTTCCCACAGCCCCGGCAGGACCCGTTCCAGCTTCCGCAGCCCCCGGTTCAAGCGGGACTTCACCGTGCCCCGCGGCCAGCCCAGGGCCTGTGCCGTCTCCGCCTCGTCCATCGCCACTAGGTACCGGTAGGTGACGACCCGGCGCTGGTCCTCGTTCAGCGCGTCGAGCGCGGTCAGCAGCTGTCGGCGGCGCTCCCGCGCCAGGGCCGCCACCGCCGGATCGGTGGATTCCGGTATGGCCGGGCCGGGACCCGGCAGCGCCGCCTCCCGGTCAGTGGCGGCCCGCAGCCGACCCGCCGAGCGCACTGTGTTTCTCGTCTCATTTGCGACAATCCGCAGCAACCATGGACGGAAGGCCGCGCCGTCCCCGAACCGCCCCAGCGACCGGTACGCCTTGAAGAAGGCCGCCCGCACCACGTCTTCGGCCTCCGCCCCAGCTCCGAAGGCCACAGCCGCCCTGAGCGCGATCCCGGTGCAGGCGCGCACCAGTTCCGCGTACGCCTCGGGCTCCCCGCCCCGCACGCGCGCGATCACCGCAGCATCGTCGATGCCGATGCGGCCCCCCTCCAGGGTCCCCTCCCGCGTCCTCACACTCTTGATACACCGGAGAGCCGAGTTGGGTTCCACACCTGAGAGAATGAGTTCATGGCCTCTGATCGTCCTCGCGTGCTCTCCGGCATCCAGCCCACCGCAGGCTCGTTCCACCTCGGCAACTACCTTGGCGCCGTACGCCAATGGGTCGCCCTGCAGGAATCCCACGACGCCTTCTACATGGTCGTCGACCTGCATGCGATCACGGTCCCGCAGGATCCCGCCGGACTGCGCGCCAACACCCGGCTCGCCGCCGCCCAGCTGCTGGCCGCCGGCCTCGACCCGGACCGCTGCACGCTCTTCGTGCAGAGCCACGTGCCCGAGCACGCCCAGCTCGGCTGGGTCATGAACTGCCTCACCGGCTTCGGCGAGGCCTCCCGGATGACGCAGTTCAAGGACAAGTCCGCCAAGCAGGGCTCCGACCGCGCCACCGTCGGCCTCTTCACGTACCCGATCCTCCAGGTCGCGGACATCCTGCTGTACCAGGCCAACGAGGTGCCGGTCGGCGAGGACCAGCGCCAGCACATCGAGCTGACCCGCGACCTCGCCGAGCGCTTCAACGGCCGCTTCGGCGACACGTTCACGATCCCGGCGCCGTACATCCTCAAGGAGACGGCGAAGATCTTCGATCTCCAGGAGCCGGGGATCAAGATGAGCAAGTCGGCGTCGACGCCCAAGGGCCTCATCAACCTGCTCGACGAGCCCAAGGTGACCGCCAAGAAGATCAAGAGCGCGGTCACCGACACGGACACCGTGATCCGCTACGACGCCGTCGAGAAGCCGGGCGTCAGCAACCTCCTGACCATCTACTCCACGCTCACCGGCGAGACCGTCGCCGAGCTGGAGAAGAGGTACGAGGGCAAGATGTACGGCGCGCTCAAGACGGACCTCGCCGAGGTGGTGGTGGACTTCGTCACGCCATTCCGGACCCGCACCCAGGAATACCTGGACGACCCGGAGACGCTGGACTCGATCCTGGCCAAGGGCGCCGAGAAGGCCCGTACGGTCGCCGCCGAGACCCTCGCGCAGACCTACGAGAAGGTCGGTCTGCTGCCCGCCAAGCACTGAGCACGGGGCGCGGGCCGGAAGTCCGGACCAAGGACTCTGGTCACGGGGGCGCCGCGCCCGCCACACTGCACACTGGCAGGACCACACAGGCAGCACACAGACGCACCGGACGACGGAGGAGAACGACGTGGGGACCGTAACGCTCGGCGTTTCGCTCGCGGTCCCGGAGCCGTACGGCAGCCTGCTCCAGGAGCGGCGCGTGAGCTTCGGGGATCCTGCCGCGCACGGCATCCCCACCCATGTCACCCTCCTGCCGCCCACCGAGGTCGACGCGGCGCTGCTGCCGGCCGTCGAGGCCCACCTCGCGCGGGTGGCGGCGTCCGGGCGCTCCTTCCCGATGCGGCTGTCCGGCACGGGCACCTTCCGCCCGCTGTCCCCGGTCGTCTTCGTGCAGGTCGTCGAGGGCGCGGCGGCCTGCTCCTGGCTCCAGAAGCGGGTACGGGACGCGTCCGGGCCGCTCGTGCGCGAGCTCCAGTTCCCGTACCACCCGCACGTCACCGTCGCCCACGGCATCTCCGAGGAGGGGATGGACCGGGCGTACGAGGAGCTCTCCGCGTACGAGGCCGAATGGGCCTGTACCGGGTTCGCGCTGTACGAGCAGGGCGCGGACGGCGTGTGGCGCAAGCTGCGCGAGTTCGCGTTCGGGGGCGGCGCGGCGGGTGTCGTGCCCGCCCAGAACTCACCGGTCGACCAGCCCGCCGCGCCCTCCCTCCGCTCCTAGCCCCAGCCGGGGCCACTCGTGCCCCCGCCGGGGGCTCCTGAGCCCCGCCGGTGGGGCTCGGCTTCCGACCCCCGCCCCGGGGCCCTCTCAGACCGGCAGGCGCCGGAACAGTGGCCGCGGCACGTGGCGCAGCGCCGACATCACCGCCCGCAGCGCCCCCGGCACCCAGACCGTCTCCGAGCGCCGCCGCAGCCCCGTCTCGATGGCGGTGGCCACCGCCTCCGGTGTGGTCGCCAGCGGGGCGTCCGGGAGGCCCGCCGTCATCTTGGAGCGGACGAATCCGGGGCGTACGACCATCACGTGCACGCCCGTCCCGTGCAGCGCGTCCCCGAGGCCCTGCGCGAAGGCGTCCAGGCCCGCCTTGCTCGACCCGTAGATGAAGTTCACGCGGCGGGCGCGCTCGCCCGCCACCGACGACAGCACGACCAGCGAGCCGTGGCCCTGGTTCTGGAGGGCCTTCGCGCACACCAGGCCCGCCGAGACCGCGCCCGTGTAGTTCGTCTGCGCCACCCGGACCGCCGACAGCGGCTGCTCCTCGTCGTGCGCCTGGTCGCCGAGCACGCCGAAGGCCAGCAGCACCATGTCGATGTCGCCCTCGGCGAAGACCTTGCCGAGCTTCTCCTCGTGCGTCACGGGATCGAGCGCGTCGAAGGCGACGGTACGGACGTCGGCGCCCAGTGCCCGCAGCCCGGCCGCCGCCGTTTCGAGGGCGGGGGACGGGCGGCCGGCCAGCCAGACCGTACGGGTGCGCCGGGCGATCAGGCGGCGGGCCGTCGCGAGGCCGATCTCGGACGTGCCGCCGAGGACGAGCAGGGACTGGGGGATGCCGAAGGCGTCCTTCATGATGCGCTCCTGGGGCTGGACTGCGACGGCCCGAAACCGTCGGTCAGAGGGAAAGGCGGCGGGAGAGGT
Source organism: Streptomyces chryseus (assembly GCF_014650755.1). Taxonomy (GTDB): domain Bacteria; phylum Actinomycetota; class Actinomycetes; order Streptomycetales; family Streptomycetaceae; genus Streptomyces; species Streptomyces chryseus. The sequence continues at coordinate 79,807 of NZ_BMVO01000007.1, forward strand.
CCGACGTGAAGACGCCTCGCGGGTCGAGCTCGGCGCGCAGCGCCCGGAAGTCCGCCAGCCGCGGGTACATCGCGGCGAGCAGGTCGGGCCGCAGCCGGGAGTCCTTCGCCAGATAGACGCGGCCGCCGGCCGCGACGACCTCCTCGTCGAGCCCGTCGAGGAACGCACCGAGCCCCGGCAGACCGGCCGGGACGTCCAGTGCGAGCGTCCAGCCGGGCACCGGGAAGGACAGCCAGCCCGGATCGCCGTCGCCGAACCGCTTCAGGACGGCGAGGAACGACGGGCAGCCCCGGCGCGAGATCCGGCCGACGATCCGGCGCAGGGCTTCCTCCTGTCCGTACCCGACGACGAACTGGTACTGGACGAACCCGCCGCGGCCGTAGACCCGGTTCCAGTGCGGGACCCCGTCCAGCGGGTGGAAGAAGGCCGACAGCTTCTGCAGCTCGCCGGTCCGCGCGCGCGGGGCCCTGCGGTACCAGAGCGCGTTGAACAGCCCCACGGACGCCCGCCCGAGCAGCCCTTCCGGTACGAAGCCGGGAGCGGCCGGCAGCCGGCCCGGCCGGAACGCCAGCGGCTCCCGGCGGGCGCGCGCCCCCAGCGCGTCCGAGGGGGCGTGCTCCCCCCGGGTGAGGACCGAGCGCCCCATGGCCGGGCCGCGCGCGAGCAGGTCGATCCAGGCGACCGAGTAGCGGTAGCGGTGGTCGGTGGCGGCGAGACGGTCCATCAGGTCGTCGAGATCGGCGGCCCGTTCGGTGTCGACGCTCATCCACGAGGTCTCGACGGGCAGGAGCCGCACGGTCGCCGAGAGGATGACGCCCGTCAGACCCATGCCGCCCGCCGTGGCGTCGAAGAGGTCCGTGCCGGCGGGGACGGTGCGCACCTCGCCGTCGGCGGTGAGCAGGTCGAGCGAGACGACGTGACGGGAGAAGGACCCCGAGACGTGATGGTTCTTGCCGTGGATGTCGGCGCCGATCGCTCCGCCGACCGTCACGTACCGCGTCCCGGGGGTCACCGGCACGAACCAGCCGAGCGGCAGCAGCACTTCCATCAGCCGGTGCAGGCTCACGCCCGCGTCGCACACCACGACGCCGTCGCGGGCGTCGATCGTGCGGATGCGGTCGAGGCCGGTCATGTCGAGTACGCAGCCGCCCGCGTTCTGCGCCGCGTCGCCGTACGCCCGGCCGAGCCCGCGCGCGATGCCGCCGCGCGCGCCGGGGGCCGCGCAGTCGAGGACCGCGTCCGCCGCCTCCTCGTACGAGCGTGGCCGGACCAGGCGGGCGGCGGTGGTCGGGGCGGTGCGGCCCCAACCGGTCACTTCCACTGAGGCGGTGTCGACAGGCATGAAAGGGACCGTATCGCCCCTAAACGTCGGGATGGAGTAGATCGCCTGTTGTGCTGGGCGAACGGGTGATTGGTGGTGTGTCGCAGGCAATTAACATGACTAGTCTGCTTAATCCGAGCAGAGTCGCCCCTGCCCAGCGCCCGACCGACCGGCCGGGTCGCCGCTACGGAGGAGGGGTGACAGATGCGAGAGGTTGACCGGCGTCTGCTGTCGGCCATGCGGGACTGCGGCACGGATCAACGGGTGGCGGCCGCCGCCCGGGGGCTCTCGTGGTGCGGCGAGCACGGCGCCGTCTGGATCGCGGCGGGCCTGGTGGGTGCGGGGGCCGACCGCGAGCGCCGAGGGGCCTGGCTTCGGGGTACGGCGCTGGTCGGCGCGGCGCACCTCGCGAGTATGGCCGTCAAGCTGGCCGTACGCCGCGCCCGCCCCCAACTCGCGTCCCTGCGGCCCCTGGTGAGCACCGCGGGCCGGCACTCGTTCCCCAGCAGCCACGCGGCGTCGGCGGCCGCCGCCGCGGTGGCCTTCGGGGCGTTGCGTCCGGCCGGCCGCCACCTGGTGCCGCCGCTGGCGGCCGCGATGTGCGTGTCCCGGCTGGTGGTCGGGGTGCACTACCCGACCGACGTGGTGGCCGGCGTCCTGCTCGGCGGGATCACCGCCGGGCTCGGCGCCGCCTGGATGACCGGGCCGGTGATCGCCTCCACCGCCTCCACCGCCTCCCGCGCCGCCGCGATCGTCTCCGCCGCCCCGCCGGCCACCGCCCCCGTGGGCGTGGCCTCCCGGGCTGCCGCGACCGAGGGAGGTGCCGCGCATGCCTGAGCGCAGCAGCGGCACCACCAGCACCCACAGCCCCGGACCCCACAGCCCCGCCCTCCACGCCACCGGCCCGGCGGGGCCCGCGACCGCCGCGCAGAGCGCCACCCCCACCGCCGTCATCGGCCAGCCCCGCCGTGCCGCGCCGCCCAGAGCGCCCGGGCGGCGGCCGCTCAGCCTGCCCGCCGGACTGCTGCGCACCGCCCGCCCCCGCCAGTGGGTCAAGAACGTCCTGGTCCTCGCCGCGCCCGCCGCCGCCGGCGAGCTGGCCTCCGCCCACGCCGTGGCCCGACTGGCCCTGGTCTTCGTGCTGTTCACCGCCGCCGCGTCCGCCGTCTACCTGATCAACGACGCCCGTGACGCCGACGCCGACCGCGCGCACCCCGTCAAGTGCCGCCGCCCCGTCGCCGCCGGCGAGGTCCCCGTCCCCGTGGCGTACGCGGCCGGGGCGCTGCTCGCCGTCCTCGCCGCGACGGCCGCCGCCCTGCTCTGCGACCCGATGACGGCCGCGCTCCTCACCGCGTACGTCGTCATGCAGCTCGCCTACTGCGTGTGGCTGAAACACATCCTCGTCGTGGACCTCGTCGTCGTCACCACCGGCTTCCTGATGCGCGCGATGATCGGCGGTGTCGCGCTCCAGATCCCGCTCTCCCGCTGGTTCCTGATCACGGCGGGCTTCGGCGCGCTCTTCATGGTCGCCGCGAAGCGCTACTCGGAGGCCGTGCAGATGGCCGCCCGCCCGGAGAAGCGCGGCGCCACGCGCGCCCTCCTCGACGAGTACACCACCGGCTACCTGCGCTTCGTCTGGCAGCTCGCGGCCGGAGTCGCCGTACTCGGCTACTGCCTGTGGGCCCTGGAGAGCGGCGGCACGGCCAACGGCAGCCTGCTGCCGTGGCGCCAGTTGTCGATGGTGGCGTTCATCCTCTCGGTGCTGCGGTACGCCGTGTTCGCCGACCGGGGGACGGCCGGAGCCCCCGAGGACGTCGTCCTGCGCGACCGGGGCCTGGCCGTCATCGGCCTCGTGTGGGTGGCGATGTACGGGCTCGCGGTGGCCGATCTGTGAGAGCGGCCGCACGGCGCGTCACCTGGACCGAGGTGCGCGGCTTCGCGCTGGCCGGCGGCTGCGCGTACGCCGCCGACCTCGCGTTGTTCCTGTGGCTGCGCGGCCCGCTGGGCTGGGACCCGCTGACCGCGAAGGCGCTGTCCTTCGTCGCCGGTTGCTCGGTCGCGTACGCCGGGAACGCCCTGGGCACCTACCGGCAGCGGGCGAAGGAGACCGTCGTGCGTCCGGGGGACCGGCTGCGGCAGTACGCCGCCTTCCTCGCCGTCAACCTCGCGGGCGCGGCCGTCCAGCTGCTGTGCGTCGCCGCCTCGCACCACGGCCTGGGGCTGACCTCCGCCCGCGCCGACACCGTCTCCGGAGCGGTGGTCGGCATGGCGCTCGCGACCGGGCTGCGCTTCTGGGGGACACGGACGCTGGTTTTCGCGCCCGGGGGTAGGCGCACATCATGGACTGGCTGAAGAACCTGCCCGTCGTGGGGCCGTTCGTGACGCGGCTGACGTTCACTCACGCCTGGCGCACGTACGAGACGCTCGACCGCGCGCACTGGACCCGGCTGGCGGCCGCGATCACCTTCATCAGCTTCCTCGCCCTCTTCCCCCTGATCACGGTCGCCGCCGCGATCGGAGCGGCCCTGCTCTCCGACGACCAGCTGCGCCGCATGGAGGACAAGATCGCGGAGCAGGTGCCCGGCATCTCGGGTCAGCTCGACCTCGCGGCCCTGGTGGACAACGCCGGCACGGTCGGCGTGGTCGCCGGCGCCCTGCTGCTCTTCACCGGCATCGGGTGGGTCGGATCGATGCGGGAGTGCCTGCGGGCCGTCTGGGACCTGGACGACACCGACGAGGGCAACCCCTTCCTGCGCAAGCTCAAGGACGCCGGCGTGCTGGCCGGGCTCGGCCTCATCGGCCTCTCGTCCTGGGCCGCCTCGTCGATCGGCTCGACGGCCGTCGACTGGACCGCCGAGCAGGCCGGCGTCTCGCAGAGCGGCGCGGGCGGCGTACTGCTGCGGATCGCCGCGCTCGCCCTCGCGGTCGGCGCGGACTTCCTGATCCTGCTGTACGTCCTGACGCTGCTGCCGGGCGTGCACCCCGTCCGGCACCGGCTGATCACCGCGTCGCTCATCGGCGCGGTCGGTTTCGAGCTGCTCAAGGTGCTGCTCGGCAGCTACATGAAGGGCGTGGCGGCGAAGAGCATGTACGGGGCGTTCGGCGTGCCGGTCGCCCTGCTGCTGTGGATCAACTTCACGGCGAAGCTGCTGCTGTGCTGCGCGGCCTGGACGGCGACGCGCCGCGCCGGCGAGCTGGAGGCCGACGAGGACCGTACGGACGAGGACGCCGACGGCCCTCGCGGTGACGGTGCTCGTGACGACGGTGCTCGTGACGGCGCGGCCGGTGACGGCGCGAGCCCCGGTGACGGCGGACGGCCCTCCGTCGCGCGGGACCCCGCCGGCGGGCCGCCGCCCGGCAGCCCGCCGCCCCGCGGGCCCGCGCGCCCCGGTACGCCCCCTACGGGCGCCGGCGGCGACGCGCCAGGGCGGGCATCGGCCAGCGCCGGTTGACCAGGAGGACCCCGGCGGCCAGCACCACCAGTACGCCGCCCGTGATCGCGAGCGCCGTGCCGACGCCGCCCGCGCCCTTGTCGGACGCCGCGACCCGCGTCCGGGCGTCCTTCGCGACGGCGGTGTCACCGGCGCCCGCGCCGCCCTGGGCGCTCTTGCCGCTGCCGCCCTTGCCCTGGGGGCCCGCTCCCTGCTCCGTGTCGACGGACCTGGGCGGGACCAGCTCGCCGACCGGCGTGACCTTCCCGGACGCCTCGAAGCCCCAGTCCAGCAGGCGGGCCGCTTCCTTGTAGACGGCGCTGCTCTCGTTCGCGGACGGGTTCATGACCGTCACGAGCAGCACCCTGTCGCCGCGCTGCGCGACGCCCGTGAACGTCGCCCCCGCGTGCGTGGTGTTGCCGTTCTTGACGCCCGCCAGGCCCTTGTACGGCTCGACGCCGTAGGCGCCCGTGAGCAGGCGGTTGGTGTTCTGGATCTGGAAGCTCTCGCGCTTCTTCCCCTTCTTCTTCTCACCGGGGAAGTCGGCGGTCGCCGTCGAGGAGTACTCCCGGAAGTCCTTCTTCTGCATGCCGCTGCGGGCGATGAGCGTCAGGTCGTACGCGCTGCTGACCTGGCCCTTGGCGTCGTAACCGTCGGGTGAGACGACCGTGGTGTCGAGCGCCTGGAGCTCCTCGGCGTGCGACTGCATGTCGCGTGCGGTCTTGTCCCAGCCGCCGTTCATCTCCGACAGCACGTGGACGGCGTCGTTGCCGGACCGCAGGAACACCCCCAGCCACATGTCGTGGACGGAGTAGGTGTGGTCCTCCTTGATGCCGACGAGGCTGCTGCCCGCGCCGACTCCCGCCAGGTCGCTGTCCTTGACCTTGTAGACCTGCGACTTGGGCAGCCGGGGCAGGACCGTGTCGGCGAAGAGCATCTTGAGCGTGGACGCGGGGGGAAGCCGCCAGTGGGCGTTGTGCGAGGCGAGCACGTCGCCCGACTCAGCGTCGGCGACGATCCACGACCGGCCGCTCACCTCCTTCGGGAGGACCGGCGCACCCTGGCCGAGCCGCACCTGCGTACCGGGCAGGCCGAGTTGGGCGCCTCCGACCGTCGACATCGAAGCGGGGGGCTGTGGCTGTTCGGCGCCCGGCTTGTCGTCCGCGTGCGCGGGAAGTGCGGTGAGTACGGGCAGCAGCGCGGCGGAGAGGACCGTCAGTGCGGTCTTTTTGGCGGCGGACACGAACGTGAACGTACAGGGCGTGCGGATGGGTGTGGACATGGCGGGGACAAACAGCCGTGAGCCGGGCCGGGCCGGCCCGGCACCGGTGCCGGGGTCCGCACCCCGGCGGCGGGGACCGGTGGCAGGCGGCGATACTGGCTGCATGAAGCTCAGCCGCTCCGTCTCCTGGTTCCTGCTCGCCTTCGGGGTGTGGAGCTGGTTCATCTGGGTCACTTTCGTCAAGAATCTGTGGAAGGACGGCAGCGGGCTCGCCTTCGACGACGCGGGTGACCCGACTGCGTACTTCTGGGTGCATCTGCTGCTTGCCGTCACGTCCTTTCTTCTGGGGACGGCGGTCGGGGTGATCGGGTTCCGTGGAGTGCGGGCCCTGCGACGTGAGCGGAGCCAGGGATAACTGTGGTCGTCGTCTTCGTTCTCATCGCGCTTTCGGTCCTCGGCCTGCTGGCCGGGGCGCACTGGTACGTGTGGCGCCGGCTGGTCCGCGACACGACCCTGCCGGGCGGCGCCGCCCGGCGGGCGGGGACGGTGGCGGCGATCGTGCTGCCGCTGCTGTCCGTCGGGACGCTGGTCGCCTCGCAGGCGCGGGCGCCGTTCCGGGTGCAGCAGGTGCTGGCGTGGCCCGGTTACCTGTGGCTGGCGGTGCTGCTGTACCTGGTGATGGCGCTGGTGGCCGGCGAGGCGGTACGGCCGCTGCTGCGGTGGGTGCTGGGCCGGCGGGACGCCGGGGTGCGCGGCGGCGGGAGTTCCCCCGACGGACCTCTCCCCGCGGCTCCGGACCACGGCCCCGCCGAGAGCGCGGGCCGCAGTCCCTCCCTGGGCGCCGCCACCGAGGCGTCGCCCGCTCCCGCGTCTGCCTCCGCCGCCGCCTCCGCGTCGGCGTCCGCCCCGGCTTCCGGCGGCACGGACACGGTGACGCAGACCCCGCCGCCCGCGCCCCCCGTGGCCACGCCCCCGGCCGCCCCCCAGGGGCCCGCCGGTTCGACCGCCTCCGGGGACTTCTCGCGGCGGCTGTTCGTCTCGCGCGCGGTCGGGGCGGGTGCGGCCGCGGCGGCGCTGGGGACCGTGGGGTACGGGACGTACGGGGTGCTGCGGGGGCCGAGGCTGAAGCGGGTCCGGGTGCCGCTGGCCAAACTGCCGCGCGGCGCGCACGGGTTCCGCATCGCCGTCGTCAGCGACGTACACCTCGGGCCGGTCCTCGGACGCGCGCACACCCAGCGGATCGTCGACACGATCAACTCCGCCCAGCCCGACCTGGTCGCGGTCGTCGGCGACCTGGTCGACGGGAGCGTGGCCGACCTGGGCCACGCCGCCGAGCCGCTGGCGCGGATCAGGGCCCGGCACGGGACGTTCTTCGTGACCGGCAACCACGAGTACTTCTCCGGCGCCGAGCAGTGGGTCGATCACGTGCGTGAGCTGGGAATGCGGCCGTTGGAGAACGACCGCGTGGAGATCGCCGGCTTCGACCTCGCCGGGGTCAACGACGTGGCGGGCGAGCGGGAGGGCCAGGGCCCCGACTTCGTACGGGCGCTGGGCGACCGGGACCGGTCCCGCGCGTCCGTTCTGCTCGCGCACCAGCCGATCGTCATCCACGACGCCGTGCGCCACGGGGTCGACCTGCAGCTGTCCGGCCACACGCACGGCGGCCAGCTCTGGCCCGGCAACTACATCGCCGCCCAGGCGAACCCGACGGTCGCCGGCCTCGAACGGTACGGCGACACCCAGCTGTACGTCTCGCGGGGCGCGGGCGCCTGGGGCCCGCCGGTCCGGGTGGGCGCCGAGTCCGACATCACGGTGGTGGAACTGCAGTCCCGCCAGACGTAGGCGGTGCGCCGGCGTCCCGCATGCCGGGCGCGACTTGGGAGGCCGCGGCTCAGCGCGTCTTGCGCGCGGCCGCGGCCTCGGCCATTCCCGGCAGGAAGTCCGTGAACAGCTCGTGCACTTCCCGTACGAGCGGACGCAGCACCCGGAAGCGGGCGAGCGCGACCCCGCGCGTGGTGAGGCGGGCGCCGCGCTCGGCGAGGCGGTGGCTGCGCTCCCGGCCCTCGGACCGGTCGAAGACCCAGTACAGGACGAGTCCCATCTGGGAGAGCCACATCAACTCGGGCAGTATGCCCCGCAGTTCCTCGGGGACCTTGGCCTTGGAGCCGGCCAGTACCTCCCGGTGGACGTCGATGGCCGCCTCACGCGCGTGCTCCGACTCGGGGGAGAAGGGGCTCAGCGGGCTCTCGGGGTCCGCCGCGTTCTTGAAGAACTGGGCGGCGAACTCGTGGTACGGCGCCGCGATGTCCAGCCACGCCTTCAGCACCCCGGCCAGGCGCGCCTCCAGGTCCGTCTCCCGGTCCAGTACGGGACGGACCGCCGCCTGGTGCTCGGCGGCGATCCGGTCGTAGAAGCCCTGGACCAGGTGTTCCTTGGAGCCGAAGTAGTAGTACGCGTTGCCTACGGAGACCCCCGCCTCCTTGGCGATGGCCCGCATGGTCGTCTTGTCGTAACCGCGGTCCTGGAACAGCTGGAGAGCGGTTTCGAGGATGAGCGTGCGGGTCTGCTCGCTCTTGGGGGCCTTGTCTTCAGTCACGGTGTCCGAGCCTAACCGGGCGCGGCGCACCGGTCGTCGCAGGGCACCGGGACCCCCGCTCCGACCGCCGCCCCGGCCGTCGTCGCCTCGCGGTACTTGGCCGCCGCGAGCATCGTCACCCGTACGAAGGGGGCGCCCGCCGGGGTGGCGAGCCAGTGGGCCTTGGGCCGGTACTCGGCCAGGGCCCAGAGGCAGACCACCCAGGCGGCGGGGCCGCCGTAGATCTGGCCCTTGTCTCCGATGACGGTGATCTCGCGCAGGGTGCGGTCGTGGTCGAGAGCGGGGAACCTGCGCCGCGCTTCGGCCGACCCCGCCGGCACCAGGGCCAGCGGCACGAGCTTGCGTTGGCGCAGCAGCCAGTTGCGCAGGTGGACGCAGAGGGAGCACTGGGCGTCGTACAGGATCGTCAGTCTGCTGACCGGGAGCCGGCTCATCGTGCTCACGCCCCGGCGGGCGCGGTGGTGGTCCAGCCCTGCGGCGGGACCGGGGGGAGCTGCTCGCGCTCGATGAGGGAGCGCCGCCGGATCTTGTTGAGGACCCAGACGTTGCCGAGGTGCATGACGCCGAGCACGAGCAGGACGACGCCGACCTTCACCGAGAGCGCCTCGAAGAGTCCGCGGGCGTTCTCGACGGTGTCGGCCGCCTTGAGGTAGAGGGTGACGAAGCCGAGGTTGACGAGGTAGAAGCCGACGACCAGCAAGTGGTTGACCGCGTCGGCGAGCTTCTCGTCCCCGCGTAGGACGCTGGCGATGAAGATGCGTCCGTTGCGGCTGAGGGTGCGCGCGACCCAGACGGTGAGCGCGACGCTGATCAGCAGGTAGACGGCGTAGGCGACAACAGTGAGGTCCATACCCCACCCCTTCTTGAACGTGTTCAAAAGGCTGGCAGGAATGAATCTAGACCTCTTTTTGAACATGTTCAAGACAGTTTCTCGGCGCTCCCTTGGATGTTCTCTTCTGGATAATCCGCGACGGATCGAATTGCTAGGCTGCGGGCATGACCGCCATGACGCCAGCCCGCACCGAACCGGACCTGTCCTTCCTCCTCGACCACACCAGTCACGTCCTGCGCACCCAGATGTCGGCCGCGCTCGCCGAGATCGGCCTGACCGCCCGCATGCACTGCGTGCTCGTCCACGCCCTGGAGGGGGAGCGCACGCAGATACAGCTCGCCGAGATCGGCGACATGGACAAGACCACGATGGTGGTGACGGTGGACGCCCTGGAGAAGGCCGGCCTCGCCGAGCGCCGCCCCTCCAGTACGGACCGGCGGGCCCGGATCATCGCCGTCACGGACGAGGGGGCCCGCGTCGCCGGCCGCAGTCAGAAGATCGTCGACCGCGTGCACGAGCAGGCGCTGGCCGCGCTCCCCGACGGGGACCGGGAGGCGCTCCTGCGCGCTCTCAAGCTCCTGGCCGGCGACGGCCTGTCGGCTCCCGCCGAGAACCCCCGCCCGGCCCGCCGGGCACGCCAGCCCCTGAAGTAAGACCGAAACAAATAGTCTGCAACAAAACTATCTGCTACGGTCTCTCCTGTCGTCCCAACGGACAGGAGAGACCGCATGTTCGCCGCACCCGCCCCGCCCCCGGCGCCTCCCGCGACCCCGCGCTCACGCCGCCTCGCGCTCGGCGTCATCGCCACCGGGATGCTGATGATCGTCCTCGACGGATCCATCGTCACCGTGGCCATGCCGGCCATCCAGCGCGACCTGGGCTTCACCGCCGCCGGCCTCAGCTGGGTCGTCAACGCCTACCTGATCGCCTTCGGCAGCCTGCTCCTGCTGGCGGGCCGGCTCGGCGACCTGATCGGCCGCAGGCGGATGTTCCTGGCCGGTGTCGCCGTCTTCACCGCCGCCTCCCTGCTGGCCGGCGCGGCGGCCTCCCCGGCCGTGCTGATCGCCGCCCGCTTCCTCCAGGGCCTCGGCAGCGCGATGGCCTCCGCCGTCAGCCTCGGCATCCTGGTGACCCTGTTCACCGAGCCCAGGGAGCGGGCCAGGGCGATCGCCGTCTTCAGCTTCACCGGAGCGGCGGGCGCGTCGCTGGGCCAGGTGCTCGGCGGTGTGCTCACCGACGCGCTCGACTGGCACTGGATCTTCTTCATCAACCTGCCGATCGGTCTCGCCGCCCTCGCGGTCGCCGTCGCCGTACTCCCCGCCGACCGGGGACTCGGCCTGCGGGCCGGAGCCGACGTCGTCGGGGCCGTCCTGGTCACCGCCGGACTGATGCTCGGCATCTACACCGTCGTCAAGGTCGAGGAGCACGGCTGGAACTCGCCGCACACCCTCGGCCTCGGCGCCCTCGCCGCCGTACTCCTCGCCGCCTTCCTGGTCCGCCAGGCCACCGCCGGGAACCCGCTCATGCCCCTGCGGATCCTCCGCTCGCGCAGCGTCTCCGGCGCCAACCTGGTCCAGATACTGATGGTCGCCGCGCTCTTCTCCTTCCAGATCCTCGTCGCCCTCTACCTCCAGCAGGTGCTCGGTTACGGCGCCGCCGAGACCGGCCTCGCGATGCTTCCCGCGGCCGTCGTGATCGGCGCGGTCTCGCTCGGCGTCTCCGCCCGCCTCAACGCCCGCTTCGGTGAGCGCAACGTCCTGCTGGCGGGCCTGGTGCTGCTGATGGGCGTCCTCGGCCTCCTCACCCGCGTCCCCGTGCGGGCCAGTTACGCCGTCGACCTGCTCCCGGTGATGCTGCTCGCCGCCGGTTTCGGCCTCGCGCTCCCCGCGCTGACCACGCTCGGCATGTCCGGGGCGAGCGAGAAGGACGCGGGTCTCGCCTCCGGCCTGTTCAACACCACCCAGCAGATCGGCATGGCCCTCGGCGTCGCCGTCCTCTCCACCCTGGCGGCCTCCCGCACCGAAAGCCTCGCGGCGGCCGGCAGGAGCCGGGCCGAGGCCCTCACCGGCGGCTATCACCTCGCCTTCGCCGTGGGCGCCGGGCTCCTGCTGACCGCCTTCGTTATCGCCCTCACGATGCTGCGCCGCCCCGGCCACCGGCCGGCCGGCCGGGGCGACCACACCCCCAACACCGCCCGCGCCGTTACTGTCTGACCGACCATCACACGAAAGGCCGCTCCACATGAACGCGAACGCCCCCGCCCCCACGAAGAACGACGGCGTGCCGCCCCGGGCGCTCACCGACGCCGAACTGACCAGGCTGCTGAGCGAGCAGCGGTTCGGCGTACTCGCGAGCGTCCGGAGCACCGGCCACCCGCACCTGTCCACCGTGCTCTACCACTGGGACCAGGAGCAGCGGACCCTGAGCGTCTCGTCCACGGCCGCCCGCCTCAAGGTCCGCCAACTGCGCCGCGACCCGCACACGTCGCTGCACGTCAGCGGCCCCGACGTATGGTCGTTCGCGGTCGCCGAGGGCACGGCCCGGATCGTCGACCCGGCGGGCGAGGCGGCCGCCTCCGCCGGCCAGGAACCGGACCCCGGCCGACGCGTGGAGATCCGCATCCAGGTGTCCCGCCTCTACGGAACCGCACTCGACATGCCGGCCGGAAGCTGACGCGTGCCGGTGCCAGGCGTTGGAGGGTGTCGGCGGGACGAGCGGGACGGTCTCGCGGGGCGACGTTCCCCGGACGTCCGGTGACGCCGCTGGAGCCTCACGCGCCGAGCGAGCGGGCGTAGTTGACCTGGCCCATGACCAGGGGGAAGGTGTGCGGGCCGAGGGCCGGGACCACCGTGGAGTGGTGGAGGCCGCCGCTGGTCACCGTGACCTGGACCCAGCCGGTCGTCACCTTCTCCTTCATCAGCAGGAACAGCAGGCCGAGCAGGCAGAAGACGAAGAAGACGACGGCCAGCACGACCGCCGCGGTCGGCATCCTCTCCTCCGTCCTCGACATGTCGGTGACCGTCCACACCGCGCCCTTGAGGGGCATCGTGCCGGACGGCGTGACGATGGAGCCGGGCATCACCGTGATGTCGCCGATCGACATGAGCGGCGCCGGCGCGAAACCCGCCGGCGGTCCGGCGTACGGCATCGGCGTCCCCGGCAGGGTCGGCGGGTACTGCGGCGGGAAGCCCGCCCCCGGCGCGGCATGGGGGTAGCCGTACCCCGGCACCGGGCCCCACTGGTAGTCGCCCTTCGGCTCGCCGTCCGCCGCGTACGGGTTCGGATGCTGATCGCTCATGATTCCCGGTGCTCCCCTCGGCGCGCCTGCAATGCCCCGATACTGGCACAACTCGACTGGCACAACTCGGCGAAAGGCCCCGGCCCCCGGGGAGAACCGGGGGCCGGGGCCTTCGTACGTACAGCCGGAAGGACTAGAAGCGACGCGTGATCAGCGCGCGCTTCACCTCCTGGATGGCCTTGGTGACCTCGATACCGCGCGGGCAGGCGTCCGTGCAGTTGAACGTCGTACGGCAACGCCACACGCCGTCCTTGTCGTTCAGGATCTCCAGGCGCTGCTCGCCGCCCTCGTCGCGCGAGTCGAAGATGAAGCGGTGCGCGTTGACGATCGCCGCCGGGCCGAAGTACTGGCCGTCGTTCCAGAACACCGGGCACGAGGACGTGCACGCGGCGCACAGGATGCACTTGGTGGTGTCGTCGAAGCGCTCGCGGTCCTCGGCGGACTGCAGACGCTCACGCGTCGGCTCGTTGCCCTTCGTGATGAGGAAGGGCATGACGTCGCGGTACGCCTGGAAGAACGGGTCCATGTCGACCACGAGGTCCTTGAGGACCGTGAGGCCCTTGATGGCCTCGATCGTGATCGGCTTCTCCGGGTTGATGTCCTTGATCAGCGTCTTGCAGGCGAGCCTGTTCTTGCCGTTGATCCGCATCGCGTCGGAGCCGCAGATGCCGTGCGCGCACGAGCGACGGAAGGTCAGCGTGCCGTCGGTCTCCCACTTGATCTTGTGGAGACCGTCGAGCACACGCTCCTTCGGGTCGATCTCGATCGGGAAGTCCTGCCACTCGGCCTCGGAGGAGATCTCCGGGTTGTAGCGGCGGATCCGGAAGGTGACCGTGATGTACGGGGAGGGCGCGGACGCGGGCTTCGCGTCCTCGACCTTGTCCAGGGTCGGGGTAGCCATCAGTACTTACGCTCCATCGGCTGGTAGCGGGTCTGGACGACCGGCTTGTAGTCGAGACGGATCGACTCGGTGCCGTCGTCGCCGACCTCGCGGTACGCCATGGTGTGGCGCATGAAGTTGACGTCGTCGCGGTTCGGGAAGTCCTCGCGGTAGTGACCGCCGCGGGACTCCTTGCGCGCCAGGGCGGACACGGCCATGACCTCGGCCAGGTCGAGCAGGTTGCCCAGCTCGATGGCCTCCAGCAGGTCGGTGTTGAACCGCTTGCCCTTGTCCTGGATCGAGACGTTGAGGTAACGCTCGCGCAGCTCGCCGATCTTGGCGACCGCCGTCTTGATCGTCTGCTCGGTGCGGAACACCATCACGTTGGCGTCCATCGTCTCCTGCAGCTCGCGGCGGATGTCGTGCACCCGCTCGCTGCCGGTGTTGCTGCGCAGGCGCTCGACCTGGGCGACGACGAGCGACGCCGGGTCCTCGGGGAGCTCGACGTAGTCGGCCGTCGCGCTGTACTCCGCCGCGGCGATGCCGGCGCGCTTGCCGAAGACGTTGATGTCGAGCAGCGAGTTGGTGCCCAGGCGGTTCGCGCCGTGCACCGAGACGCAGGCGACCTCGCCGGCGGCGTACAGGCCCGGAACGACCGTGGTGTTGTCCGCGAGGACCTCACCCCTGACGTTCGTGGGGATGCCGCCCATGGCGTAGTGCGCGGTCGGCTGGATCGGGATCGGGTCCGTGTACGGCTCGATGCCCAGGTACGTCCGCGCGAACTCGGTGATGTCCGGGAGCTTCGCGTCGAGCTGCTCCGGCGGCAGGTGCGTGAGGTCGAGGAAGACGTGGTCGCCCTCGGGACCACAGCCGCGGCCCTCACGGATCTCCGTGTAGATGGAGCGCGATACGACGTCACGGGACGCGAGGTCCTTCATGACCGGCGCGTACTTCTCCATGAAGCGCTCGCCGTCCTTGTTGCGGAGGATGCCGCCCTCACCGCGGGCGCCCTCCGTCAGCAGGATGCCCATGCGCCAGATGCCCGTCGGGTGGAACTGGAAGAACTCCATGTCCTCCAGCGGCAGCCCGCGACGGTACGCCGCGGCCTGGCCGTCACCGGTCAGGGTGTGGGCGTTCGACGTCACCTTGAAGAACTTGCCGGTGCCGCCGGAGGCGAAGATGACGGCCTTCGCCTGGAAGACGTGGATCTCGCCGGTCGCCAGCTCGTAGGCGACGACGCCCGCCGACTTGCGGACCCCGTCGACCTCCTGCATGAGCAGGTCCAGGACGTAGAACTCGTTGAAGAACTCCACACCCTCCTTGACGCAGTTCTGGTACAGCGTCTGGAGGATCATGTGGCCGGTGCGGTCCGAGGCGTAGCAGGACCGGCGGACCGGGGCCTCACCGTGGTTGCGGGAGTGACCGCCGAAGCGGCGCTGGTCGATGGTGCCGTCCGGCGTGCGGTTGAACGGCAGGCCCATCTTCTCCAGGTCGAGAACGGAGTCGATGGCCTCCTTCGCCAGGATCTCGGCGGCGTCCTGGTCGACCAGGTAGTCGCCGCCCTTGATCGTGTCGAAGGTGTGCCACTCCCAGTTGTCCTCCTCCACGTTCGCCAGCGCGGCGGCCATGCCGCCCTGCGCGGCGCCCGTGTGGGACCGGGTGGGGTACAGCTTCGTCAGCACGGCGGTGCGGCTGCGCTTCGTCGACTCGATGGCCGCGCGCATGCCCGCGCCACCGGCGCCGACGATGACGGTGTCGTACTTGTGAATCTTCATGGTGGTTGCCTCAGCCCCGGGCCTAGCGGATGTTCGGGTCGAAGGTGAAGATCACCAGCGTGCCCAGAAGGACGGTGAACACCGTGGCGGTGTACAGCAGGTTCTTCAGCCAGAAGCGGGTGGTGGGCCGCTCCGCGTAGTCGTTGATGACGGTACGCAGGCCGTTGGCGCCGTGCAGCATCGCCAGCCACAGCATGAGCAGGTCCCAGGTCTGCCAGAACGGCGAGGCCCAGCGGCCGGCCACGAAGGCGAAGCCGATCTTGGACACGCCGCCGTCCAGCACGAGCTGGATCAGCAGGTGGCCGAGGACCAGGACGACCAGCACGATGCCGGACAGCCGCATGAACAGCCAGCCGTACAGCTCGAAGTTCGTGCGCGCCGTCTTCGGCGACTTCTTGGTGCGCTTGCGGGGCGGCTCGATCAGTGGAGCCGGGTTGTCCACGTCGTAGAGGCGTTCGCCCTCGACGGGACCAACAGCGGATGTGGTCTCAGCGGACATGTGCCTCAGCTCCCGAAGACTTCGCGTACGGCGTGGCCGAGCACGGGGTACAGCGCGCCTGCCATCAGCACGATCCAGATGCCCATCACGGTCCAGAGCATCTGCTTCTGGTAGCGCGTGCCCTTGGACCAGAAGTCCACGGCGACGACGCGCAGGCCGTTGAGCGCGTGGAAGAGGATGGCGGCGACGAGGCCGTACTCGAGCAGCGCTACGAGCGGGGTCTTGTAGGTGGCCACGACATCGTCGTACGCCTCGGGGGAGACGCGGACGAGAGCGGTGTCGAGGACATGCACGAACAGGAAGAAGAAAATGAGGACGCCGGTGACTCGATGAGCCACCCAGGACCACATACCTTCCCGGCCGCGGTACAGCGTTCCAGCCGGCACGGAAAAACCCTCCGGGAGCGGGGATCAGGGTCGGCCGGCTTCGATGTCGGTCTGACCCGGCCGGGTACGGTCCACCGGCCCCGGTCATCGTAGCGACGACTTGTCGGTTCCCTCGCGCGGGGTCCACACGTGTGATCAAAGTGGCACTCAAACGGGCACGGACGGGCTATCGGGCCGCTCCCCGCAGCCGGTGTGACCTGCGATATCGGTGTTTGTCGGACAAGCATCCGCTTTCCCGGGACCGGAAACGAGACGGGCGAGCCGTCCCCGCGCCAGCCCGCGCAGCTCGTCGGCCGCGACCGCCCGCTCCTCGTCCGGTTCGTTGCCCAGCCGGGACCTGATCCCGGCGAGCACCTGGTCGCGGTGCTCCTCGGGCCGGAAGCCGTCCAGGCAGATCACGAAGGCGTGACCGAAGCCGCTCTCGTACGCCGCGTGGGCCGCCCGCAGGGCGGTGTGCGCGACGGCGGGCGCTCCCGCGCCCAGACCGGCGGAGGACTCCCCGCTCAGCGCGTCGGCGATCTCGTCGTGCGACAGGTCGTACGACGCCTCGTCGGCGGCGGCGAGCAGCGCGTCCAGGTCGGGGTACGGGCGGTGGGCGGCGACGCGCCGTGCCCAGCGGGGACTGGCGCAGCAGCCGAGCAGGGCCGCCTCGGCGGCGCCGGCGGGCGCGGCGTTGAACCGGTGGAGGCCGGCCGCGACGGCGGCGGGGTCCGCGGAGCCCGCCGGGCCGGGCCCGCGGTGCTGCGTGGGTACGGCCGTACGTCCCGGCGATTCGCTGGACAGCGGAAGCTCCTCGGAGGGGGACCGGCGAGAACGGTGGGGCGGATGTGGCGCAACGCTATCGAGGCTTCAGGACAGCTGTCCGACGGTTGCGCGAACCTCACCCGAACGGGAGAGGTTGGACACACATACTGGCCGACTGGTGGACGATTGGGGGGCTGATTGTGCATCGTTCGTCCAATGATGTCGCAATTCCGTGGGCCGCTGGCCATAGCCGCGGTCTCCCTGACCGTCCCGCTCGTCGCCACCGTCACGCACTCGGAACCATCCGCCCAATCCGCCCCGCAGGCGGCGTCGGCCGGCCCTGCGGCGCAGCCGAAGCAGGCCGCGCCGACGGCCCCGCAGCCGACGCGGGCGAAGCCGGCCGCCAAGCCTTCGGCGAAGCCCGGACCGACGAAGGCGCCCAGCGCCGTCCCGTCGGTGCGGGACTACGACGCCGCCTCCGGCCCCGGCTGGAAGCCGCAGCCCTCCACCCGGGTCGTCGTGGCCCCGGACGACAGCCGGGCGCTCGGTGACGAGGGCAAGCTCCTGGCCCAGGAACTGAAGCGCGGCTACTCCGCCGCCGGGTCCGGCCGCGCGGGGGACATCGAGCTGGCGCTCGCCCCCGGCGGCGCGCCCGAGTCGTACACCCTGACCGTGCGTGACGGCCGGGTCCGCGTCACGGGAGCCGACCAGGCCGGCGTCTTCTACGGCACCCGCACCGTCAAGCAGGCCCTGGCGGCCGACGGTCGCCTGTCCGAGGGCGTCGTACGGGACAAGCCGGCGAAGCCGCAGCGCGGAGTGATGCTCGACACCGCGCGCAAGCACTTCACCGCCGACTGGATCGAGGACACCGTCCGCGAGATGGGCGACCTCAAGCTCAACCAGCTCGGCCTGCACTTCTCCGACGACCAGGGCTTTCGGATCGAGTCCGACAGCCACCCCGAGATCGTGTCCGAGCAGCACCTCACCAAGGCCGAGGTGCGGCGGATCGTGAAGCTCGCCGAGAGCCGCCACATCACCGTCATCCCGGAGATCGACTCGCCCGGCCACCTCGGCGCGGTCATGGACGCGCATCCGGACCTCCAGCTGCGCGACACCAGGGGTGTGGCGACGCCCGGCGCGGTGGACATCGCCAACCCGAAGTCGGCGCGGATCGTCGACGACCTGCTGAGCGAGTACGCCGACGTCTTCCCCGGCAGGTACGTGCACCTCGGCGGCGACGAGTACGCCGCCCTGCTCAAGCGGAACCCGGAGGTCTCGTACCCGGGTCTCGCCCGCGAGGCGGTCCGCAAGTACGGCCCGAACGCGAAGGTCCAGGACCTGGCCACCGGCTGGCTCAACGACCGCGCCGCGGCCCTGCGCCCGCACGGCAAGGTCCTCAAGGCGTGGAACGACGGTCTGCACGCCGGCGGCGTCGTCAAGGCCGACCAGGACCGCGAGGTCGAGTACTGGACCGGCAAGGAGATCGGCGCCCGGCAGCCGCAGGAGTACCTGAGCGAGGGCCGCAAGGTCGTCAACGCCAACGACGAGTACCTGTACTACGTACTCGGCGAGCCCAACACCTTCACCTACCCGACGGGCCGCCGCATCTACGAGTCCTGGACCCCGCAGGTCCTGCGCGGCACCACCCCGGTGCCCGCCCGTTACGCGGACCAGATCCTCGGCGGCCGCCTGGCCATCTGGTGCGACCTGTCGAACGCGCAGACGCAGGAGCAGGTCGCACGCGGCATCCACCTGCCGATGCGCGCGCTGGCCCAGAAGACCTGGGACGCGGGCACGCCCGCCCTGGACTGGGAGGGCTTCAAGGCCCTGACGCAGCGGACCGGCTGACCGGCTGACCAACGGGCCCGACCGGCCCGGGAATCACGATGGACGGTCCGGCCGGCGGCGTATGTTCCGCATGTGCACGCCGGCCGGTGTCCGCGCCATGTCACGCCTCGGGGGAGGGGCGTCCCGTCACCTCGGGGGGCCGCCCAGCCGTGCTGTGCGCCCATTGCCGTACAGAGAAAGCCACCACCGGCGAAGGGCCGCGATCCGCGACGCCCTCGACCTGCTGATCGTCGCCGATCTGCTCGACATCGCCGCCGCCGTGCTCGCCGTCGTCTTCGTACGCGCGCTGACGCGCATGCAGCGCCTCAAGGCCGCCGCCCCGCCCCTCGCTTCGACGGAGCTGCTCCTCAAGCAACTCGATGCGGGCAGAATGTGACAGCACTGTCGGGGTCCGTGGGGGGAGCGGGGCATGGGTTTTTGGGGTTACTTCGTCGTGGGCCGCAGCTGGCGGCCGCTTTCCGAGCTGGCCGCGCTGGCCGACGTACGGGAAGGGCTGACGCTCCACGAGACGCGGGGCGACGGATGGCAGGTGTGGGCGCGGCCCAGTGAGCCGCAGGTCGGCGACATGGGGGCGCTCGCCCGCGGGGTGTGCGGCGAGACGGGGACGCCGGCCCTGTTCGCGTTCGTCATGGACAGCGCCTGCGTGGTCGTGGAGGCCGCCACCTCACAGACGGCGGCCGGGTCCTGGTTCGGCTGCCTGGGGCGCCAGGCCATGGCGGGCTACCTGAGCGCCGACGGACTGGTCCTGGAAGACCTGTTCCTGCCGCCCGAGCAGGCCGCGGCGAAGGCGGTCGAGTGGGCGGCCGCCACCGGACGGACAGTGGCCCCGGGCGCGCTCCTCGACGTACTGCGCGAAGAGGCCGATCCGGTGGCCGAGGAGCTCTTCGCGCGCTTCCTCGACCGCCTGGGGCTGTGAGCGGCGATGAGCGGACTGTGACGTAATCGCGGCGCGGTACGCAGTCGGAAGGAGAAGGTCCGCACCGAGCGGGCCCTGCAGTGCCGAGGGAGGCACCGTGACTCTGGTGGAACTGATCGGCCGCGCCGACGAACGGACCCTGGCGGCGAGTGCGGTGGCCTGCCTGGACCGCTGCCTGCCGCTGCTGGAGTACGTCGAGGGCGCCGAGCGCATCGGTCTCGACACGGACGAGGCGCTCAGGCCGCTGTGGGTCGCGGTGGAGGGCGGCGACGCGTGGCTGGGCCGGCTGCGCAGAGTCGCCGCCGTGGTGGAGCGCGTCGCGGGCGCGGCCCCTGGCGAACTGGCCGGCTTCGCCATCCGCATGGCCGCCGCCGTCCCCGCCGCCTACGACGAGGCCGCGCTGCGCGCCTGGGCCCAGGACTGCTCGGCCGCCGTACTGGAGGTCCACCTGCGGCTGGACGGCGCGGCGCCGGGCGGCCACGAGACGCGGGTCGAGGCGTACCGGGCCGGCGACACCGACGGCATCAGCCCGCTGACGGCCGGCGAGCTGCGCCGCCAGTGCCAGCTCCTCGACATGCTCTCGGGCGACTCCGGCGGCGGCCTGAACCACGCCCTCCAGCTCTCGAACGAGGGCAAGCGCGTCCTGCGCGCCGCGGCTTCCCGCCGGGCCCGCAGCAACGGCTGACCGGGGCCCCTCCCGTGCGGAAGGCGCCCCGGCCGGCCGCCGGCGGCGCGTACTACGGGGCGAGCACCTTGCCGATGCTCACGCCCGCCGGGGCGCCGAGCGCCGCGCGGCCCACGTGACGCCGGAGCCGGTGACGATGCCCGACGTGCCGCAGTTGTCGAGCGGCAGGACGGTGCTGACGCCGGTGTCCTCGCCGTCCGCGTCGATCGCCACGTACGACTTCCGGGCGGTGCCCGGCGAGAGTGGCGGTATGCATCCGATCCAGCCCCGGCCCGTCACCACCGCTCGGCTCGACCTCCTGCCGCTGCGCGTCGCGCACGCCGCCGAGATGGCCGCCGTACTGTCCGACCCGAGCCTGCACACCTTCATCGGCGGCGCCCCGGCGACGCCGGAGGAACTGCGCCTGCGGTACGCGCGCCTGGCCGCCGGGTCGCCCGATCCCGCCGTCTCCTGGTGCAACTGGGTCGTGCGCGAGCGCGCCGAAGGCTGCCTGGCGGGGACGGTCCAGGCCACCGTGCGCGCCGGCGCGGACGGGCCCGCCGCCGAGATCGCCTGGGTCGTCGGCACCCCGTGGCAGGGGCGCGGCATCGCGTCCGAGGCCGCGTCGGGGCTGGTGCGGTGGCTCGCGCGGGAGGCGTCCGTACGTACCGTCGTGGCCCACGTCCATCCGGACCACCACGCGTCGGCCGCCGTCGCCGCGGCGGCCGGGCTCGCGTCCACCGGCCGGCAGCACGAGGGGGAGACCGTGTGGGAGGCGGCGCTGTGACGGCCGTGGCGGCTGTGTCGCACGGTCGTCCGGGCGGGCCCAGACTGGAAGAAGGTGAATAGATCCGGCTCCGGTACGGCCCCGCAAGGGAGGACCCATGCAGGCAACGACCCGGAACGACGCTCCCGTCGCGATCGAAGGCGGCGGAGTGGAGCTGCGGATGCGGGAGGTCGGGGGAGGCATGACCGTCGCCTTCGCCCGCTTCCCCAAGGGCACGGACATGGGCCCGCTGGCCAAGGGCCTGCCCGACGACCTGTGCCAGTGCCCGCACTGGGGCTACCTGCTCAAGGGGCGGCTGAGGATGCGCACGAAGGACGGCGAGCAGATCTACGAGGCGGGGCAGGCCTTCTACTGGGCGCCCGGCCACGTGCCGGAGGCCCTGGAGGACTGCGAGTACGTCGACTTCTCGCCCACCGAGGAGTTCAACGAGGTGATCGGCCACATCAAGGCGCGGATGGGCGGCTCGGACGCCTGATCGTGTGACGTTTCCGTGCCCGGGGGCGCAGAGCAACACGGGGGCCTGGTGCTTCCCGGGGGGCATGGGCACGGTGACCAGTGCCGAGTCGGCACGAAGAGGGACGTGTGGTCAGGGGCGGGGAGCGGCGTCGCACCCAGGAGTGCGACGCGGAACTGGGTGCTGCCGTCGGGCGGGCCCAGCAGGGGGACGAGGAAGGGTTCGCCGCGGCGTACCGGCTCGTGCAGCCGGGGCTGCTCGGTTACGTGCGGGGGCTCGTGGGGGACGATGCCGAAGACGTGACGTCCGAGGCGTGGCTGGAGATCGCCCGGGACCTGGGGCGGTTCCGCGGGGACGGGGCGGGGTTCCGCGGCTGGACGGCGACGATCGCCCGGCACCGCGCCCTGGACCACCTGCGCAAGCAGAAACGAAGACCCCGTACGTCGCTGATCGAGCAGGACGTGCTCGACCTGCCCGGCGGTCAGGACACCGCGGACGACGCGATCGAGGCGCTGTCCACCGGGCGGGCGCTGGAGATGATCGCCACGCTGCCGCGCGAGCAGGCGGAGGCGGTACTGCTGCGCGTGGTCGTCGGACTGGACGGGCCCGCGGCGGCCAGGGTGCTGGGCAAGCGCAGCGGGTCCGTACGGACGTCGGCGTACCGGGGTCTCAAACGGCTGGCCGAGCAGCTGGCGGGCGGCGGCCGGGCGGGCACTGTGACGTCCGCGCCGCCGCGCACGCTGGAGGATGAGACATGAGACGGGTATGGAAACGAGCACACGCGCGGGAACGGGCAGCGGTGGGTGAGGAGCCGGCCACGGCCGAGGTCGAAGCACTGCTGGCCGCCGTGAGCCGATCGGCGCCCGGACCCGGCGGGACGAACACCGACGCCGGTGTACGGGCGGCGCTGGCCGCGTTCCGGGAGGCGCGCGACGCCGGGCTGCACGCGGCCCCGGGACGCCGACGGCGGTGGCGCTCACGCGGACGCGACGACTGGCGGCCGTCCCGGGGGTGGCGGGGCGCGCTGCCGGCCCGCGCGGCGTTCGCCTCCCTCGCGGCGACGGTGACCCTGGGCGGGGTCGCGCTCGCGGCCGGTACGGGGGCGGTCCCGGCGCCGTTCGGGATCGGCGAGGGCGGCTCCGGCGAGCCCCGCCCCCGTGCGGTGGCGAGCGCGCACCGCGGCGGCGGTCCGGCCACGCCCCTCGCGGCGCGGGCGGGCGGGGCGTCGGGGCGCACTTCTGCGGCGGACGCGGCCGGCTCCGGGGCGGTGCGCGCGGAGCGGGAGCGGGACGAGGTGGCGCACTGCGTCGCGTACCTCGCGCCCCACGGCCGCCCGGACTCCGGACGCGGCGACGCCGCCGAGCGGCTGTCGGCGGCCGCCGATGTCGCGGGGCTGACGGTCGAGGCGTACTGCGACGGCGTACTGGCGGAGGCGGCGCAGGAGGGGCGTCCGGGACGGGTCGGCGACGGCAAGGACTCCACCAAGGCGGGGAAGACCCCCGAGGCCCCACGCGACACGCGGGCACCGAAGGCTCCCAAGGACCGGAAGGGCGCGAAGACGGCGGACTCGGAGGACGGGAAGGACGCACGGGACCCCGAGCGCGCACCGGACGCGCAGGCAGCGAAGGATGCCGAGTCCTCCAAGCGCCCGAAGGACCCGAAGGCCCCGGCCGCCGGGACCAAGCAGGACGCGCCCGCCCCGAAGGACGCCAAGCCGGCCCGCGCACCGAAGGACTCGAAGACCGCGCAGGACTCCGAGCCCGCGCAGGCGCCGAAGGGCTCCAGGCCCGCGCCATCACGGAACCACTCCAAGCCCGCCCACCCGCCGCAGCCCCCGGCCGACCGTCCCGCCACGGGCGTTGCCGAGGCAGCCCCTCCCGCCTAGCCGATGAAACAAGGGCGCGCGGCCACCCGGGGCGCTGCGCGCGACCCCGGCGGAGGCGGTCGCCGGGGAGGGGCCTGAGGGGCGGCTCCACGGACCCGCACCCGCACCCGCGTCCGCCCGCGCCGGTGGCCCGGAACGCAGATAGGGCCGCCGCCGGCCGTGGAGGGACGACCGGGGCCGCCACCCCCCACAGGAGAGGCCCCGGTCGCCGTCCGCGGACCGTGCGGCGGCCCGTACTACTCTCAGCGCCGGGCATGCGTTTTCTGTCACACCGCTCTGCGTCAGCAAACGGTTGCACGTTGTACAAGACGTGGACGCGACCCCTTGGAACGCCGTAGCGTGCAGACTCGCGCTGGCTGCGCGGCAGCGGTGACCAGCTGCGACTCGGGACAGGTTGAGGGAGTGCTGGGGGACGACGCGGAGCTGACCGCCGCGGTGCTCGCGGCACAGGACGGGGACGAGAGCGCCTTCCGTACTGTGTACCGCGCCGTGCACCCACGGCTGTTGGGCTACATACGAACGCTGGTCGGCGACCCGGAGGCCGAGGACGTCGCCTCCGAGTCGTGGCTCCAGATAACCCGCGACCTCGACCGGTTCAGCGGCGACGCGGACCGGTTCCGGGGCTGGGCGGCGCGCATCGCGCGCAACCGTGCCCTCGACCACATCCGGATGCGCGGCAGGCGCCCGGTCGTCGGCGCCGACGAGACGGAACTCGCCACCAAGCCCGGCGCCTCCGACACCGCCGACGAGGCGATGGAAGCCCTCGCCACCGGTGACACCCTCGCCCTCATCGCCCAGCTCCCGCAGGACCAGGCCGAGGCGGTCGTCCTGCGCGTGGTCGTCGGGCTCGACGCGAAGAGCGCGGCCCAGACCCTGGGCAAGCGCCCCGGCGCCGTACGGACCGCCGCGCACCGCGGTCTGAAGCGGCTGGCCGAGCTGCTCCACGCGGCGGACGCGGGGGCTCGCGGCGAAGACAGCGGCGCGGGTGGTGTCGACGGCAGCCGCGAGAGCGGCGAAAGCGTCAGCGGTACGGTTGCGGGCCTGGCCGGCGGGCGGCCGGAGCTCGAAGTCGTACCGCCGCAGAGAGGTCCGCGACCGGGGCAGGTCACGTCCGCCGGTGTGACGCATTCGCGCGTGCGGACGCAGAAGGACATGTGATGGCCGACGAGCGGTACGAGTGGCTCGACAAGGACGCGGCGGAGCGACTGCTGTGCGGAGAACCTGTCGGCCCTGTCGGCGAACACGCGCGCGCCCAGGCCGAGCGCCTCGCCGCCGCACTGGACGGCGTGGCCCGGGCCGGCGCCCACGAGACGGGTGAACTCCCCGGCGAGGCGGCCGCGCTCGCGGCGTTCCGCAAGGCCAGGGACTCGGCCCCGGAGAGCCTCGCCACGGTGCGCATCGAACGCAGGGCGTCCGCACCCGTGCGCTGGGGGCGTCCGGTACGCATCGGCCTGGCCGGGGCCCTCGCCGGAGTCGCGCTCGGCGGCGTCGCGGTGGCGGCGGGCACCGGCGTACTGCCGAGCCCCTTCGGCCGGGGCACGGGTCCCGCGCCCGCGTCCTCCGTGTCCGCCGCCGCGACCCCGCCGCCCGCCACCCCCGGCACCACCGCCGCCGATCCGGACGGCACCGGCGGCCCCACCCCGGACAGCATCCCGCCGGGCGGCACACCCGGTGCGCCCGGCGGCGGGAACGGCGACGAGGACGGCGACACCGGCGGTACGCACACGCCCTCGGCCGGGCCGGACGGCGTCACGCCCCCCGCGTTCCCGGACTGGGCCGGCGACGGCAGACCCGGCACGGGCGACGGGTCCGGGGACGCCCCGGGCTCCGGTGCCTGGTACCGCGAGACGGTCGAGGCCTGCCGGGACTACCGCTCCGGCAGCCTCGCCCCCCACCACGAACGGCGCCTGGAGGAGGCCGCCGAGGGCGCCGACCGGGTGGAGCGCTTCTGTGACCGTCTGCTGGACGGCTCCTGGGACGAGGACGGCGGCGGTACCGGCTCGGGCGACGGCGGCAGGAACAGCGGTGGCCACAACGGCGGCCGCGACGGCCACGACGGCGACGACGGCGACGGTGACCGCCGCTACGACGGCGATGGCGGCGAGGACGGCCGCAGCCGTGACGGCAGGACGACCGACGGCCGCCGGATCTCCCCGGACGGGGCGCAGCGCCGCCTGCCCGCGGTCTCGTACCCGGGGCTGTCTGCGGCGACCGCCGGGTCCGACGCCCCTGCCGAGGCCCTGACGTACCCGGGCTGAACCGCTCTGACCTGGACTTTCTTCTCCTCGCTCGCGCAGGTGTGACGTTTTTGGAGCGGGTGACGCAGTAGAGAGTGAGCCGACTGGTCATCGGCCGCGCGACGAGCCGGGGTTCCCCCCGTACCTTCGGCTCCGCGCACAGGCGCGGGCGGGACACGTTCCCCCGGTCCCGTCCGCGCCACATTCCTCTCCCTCGCCGCCCACCGGCGGCCTACCAGTGGACGACGACCTTGTCGCCGTCGCGCACCTGCGCGAACACGCTCGCGATCCTCCCCTCGTCCCGGACGTTGACGCACCCGTGGGACGCGCCGCCGTAGCCGCGCGCCGCGAAGTCCGACGAGTAGTGGACGGCCTGCCCGCCGCTGAAGAACAGGGCGTACGGCATGGGGCTGTCGTACAGCGTCGAGACGTGGTGCCGCGACTTCCAGTACACGCTGAACGTCCCCTCGCGGGTGGGCGTGTACTGCGAACCGAACCGCACGTCCATGGCCGAGACGACCCGCCCGTCGATCATCCAGGACAGCGTGCGGCTGGTCTTGCTGATGCACAGGACCCGGCCCGTCATGCAGCGCGGGTCGGGTGCGGCGACTGGCGCGGCGGTCGGCGGACGCAGCTCGGCGCTGGTCGGCTCCCGCGTCATGCCGACGAGCCTGCCCCAGGTGACGGTGTCGGTCGTGCCCGTACGGGGCAGGGCGCGCTTGCCCTGGAACGACGACACGGCGGCGGCGGTGACGGAGCCGTAGTGGCCGGTGGGCGTCCGGCCGAAGTGGCCGATCTGGCGAAGCCGCGCCTGGAGTTCGCGCACCTGGGCGCCTTCGGAGCCACTCGCCATCAGGACCCCGGGCGCGGGAGGAGCGGGCTTCGTCGGCGTGGGGTCCGCGGTCGGCGGCCAGGTCGTGGGCGCCGGCCCGGCGGGCGCCGTCGTCGCGCCGGTCGGCGCCGGGGGAGCCTTCGCGGGGCCGTGCGCCGGAGCCGCCGCCGCCGGCCGGGGCCCGCCCGCCCCCGTGCGCCGGAGCCGCCGCCGCCGGCCGGGGCCCGCCCGCCCCCGTGCGCCGGAGCCGCCGTCGCCGGCCGGGGCCCGCCCGCCCCCGTGCGCCGGAGCCGCCGTCGCCGGCCGGGGCCCGCCCGCCCCCGTTTCCGTCGCCTGCGCCTTGCACCCCGCCGTCACGGCGGCCACGGCCACCACGGCCGTCACCGTCCATGCCGTCGCCGCGCGCCCCGGCCCGCCCCTGCGCCGCTTCGAGCCCATTCCCGCCCCCGGTGTCTCGTCCGTCTCCCGTGAGTGATTCCCGTTCCGCCCGGCCACGAAAGCCGTTGCCGCCCCGCATGTCGCCCGTAGCCCCGCATGATGGGAGGAGCGACGCTGTGAGCAAGGTCCCAGCCTGCGGCTCTCCACCCGCCGCACGCCCGCCGCTACAGTCCGTCGCGAGGGTCGGTTCATTACCAGCCAGTACGTTCAGCGGGAGGCACAGCAGATGGCGCGCGAGTCGGAGTCGGGACTGCCTATTGAGCCGGTGTACGGACCGGACGCCCTGGAGGGCTGGGACCCCCGTGAGAAGCTGGGCGAGCCCGGCTCGTACCCCTTCACGCGCGGTGTCTACCCGTCGATGTACACCGGACGGCCCTGGACGATGCGCCAGTACGCGGGCTTCGGCACGGCGACCGAGTCCAACGCCCGGTACAAGCAGCTGATCGCCAACGGCACGATGGGTCTGTCGGTCGCCTTCGACCTGCCGACCCAGATGGGCCACGACAGCGACGCGGCGATCGCGAGCGGCGAGGTCGGCAAGGTCGGCGTGGCGATCGACTCGATCGACGACATGCGGGTCCTGTTCGGCGGCATCCCGCTGGACAAGGTCTCGACGTCCATGACGATCAACGCGCCCGCCGCGCTCCTCCTCCTGATGTACCAGCTGGTGGGCGAGGAGCAGGGCGTACCGGCCGACAAGCTGACGGGCACGATCCAGAACGACGTGCTGAAGGAGTACATCGCGCGCGGGACGTACATCTTCCCGCCCAAGCCGTCGCTGCGCCTGATCGCGGACATCTTCAAGTACTGCAGGGCCGAGATCCCGAAGTGGAACACGATCTCGATCTCCGGCTACCACATGGCCGAGGCCGGCGCCTCGCCCGCGCAGGAGATCGCGTTCACGCTGGCCGACGGCATCGAGTACGTGCGTACCGCCGTCGCGGCCGGCATGGACGTCGACGACTTCGCGCCGCGCCTCTCCTTCTTCTTCGTCTCGCGCACGACGATCCTCGAAGAGGTCGCCAAGTTCCGTGCCGCGCGCCGGATCTGGGCCAAGGTCATGCGCGACGAGTTCGGCGCGAAGAACCCCAAGTCCCTCATGCTGCGCTTCCACACCCAGACCGCCGGCGTGCAGCTCACCGCCCAGCAGCCCGAGGTCAACCTGGTGCGCGTCGCCGTCCAGGGCCTGGCCGCCGTCCTCGGCGGAACCCAGTCCCTGCACACCAACTCCTTCGACGAGGCCATCGCCCTGCCCACCGACAAGTCCGCCCGCCTGGCCCTGCGCACCCAGCAGGTTCTCGCCTACGAGACGGACGTCACCGCCACCGTCGACCCCTTCGCCGGCTCCTACGTCGTCGAGAAGATGACCGACGAGGTCGAAGCCGCCGCCCTGGAGCTGATGGAGAAGGTCGAGGACATGGGCGGCGCGGTCAACGCGATCGAGCGCGGCTTCCAGAAGAACGAGATCGAGCGCAGCGCCTACCGCATCGCCCTGGAGACCGACAGCGCCGAGCGCGTCGTCGTCGGCGTGAACCGGTTCCAGCTGGAGACGGAGGAGCCGTACGAGCCGCTGCGCGTCGACCCCGCCATCGAGGCCCAGCAGGCCGACCGCCTCGCCAAGCTGCGCGCGGAGCGCGACCAGGCGGCGGTGGACGCGGCGCTGGTGGAGCTGAAGAAGGCGGCGGAGGGCACCGACAACGTCCTCTACCCGATGAAGGACGCGCTGCGGGCCCGGGCGACGGTCGGAGAGGTCTGCGACGCGCTGCGGGAGGTCTGGGGCACGTACGTCCCGACGAACGCGTTCTGAGGCGCGTACCACGGACGAGTGATCGGGGGCGAAGTGTCGGTGCCCCCGGCTACTCTCGGTGGAGAGTGATCCCGACAAGGAGGATGCCGTGGCTGTCATGCAACACGAGCTGACGTTGGGCGAAGCCGCCGACCTGCTCTCCCGTGCACTGCCTGGGCACCGCGTGGAGATTCTCCAGGGGAGGCTCATCGTGACACCGCCGCCGGACGGCTCGCATGCACTGTCGTTGACCTGGCTGGTCGTGGCGTTCGACCGTGCCGGGGCGAGGCAGGCCGGGCTCAGGTACGTCCAGGGCATCGGCCTGTGGCTGCCCGGCCTGCCCGACGACTACGCGATCCCCGACTTCTCCGTCGTCGACGAGGACTTCCGGGACGCTCATGTGCAGAAGAACTGCTACGCCCCGAATGTCTTCCGCCTGGTGGTGGAGGTGACCTCCTCGAACTGGACCGACGACCTCGGGACCAAGGTCGAGAGCTACGCCGAGGCCGGGGTCCCGGTCTACATCGTGGCCGACCGCAAGCATGGTGAAGTGCTGCTCTACAGCGATCCGGAAAACGGCAAGTACCCGGCGCCGCAGCGGTACGAGCGGGGGGCCTCGGTCCCCGTCCCCGCCTCCGTCGGCGTCACCCTCGAACTTCCTGTGGACACCCTCCTCGACGGCGACTGACCGCACTCCGAAATGCCCCGGCCGAGTGTCGTACCCCTGTGCGACACTCCGCCCATGCTGGGTATCACCGATCTGCCGACCTACCTCGTCGGGCTCGTACTGATCATTCTTCTGCCGGGTCCGAACTCCCTCTACGTCCTGTCCGTCGCGGCGCGGCGCGGCATCCGCACGGGCTACACCGCCGCCGCGGGTGTCTGGTGCGGCGACGCCGTCCTGATGGTGCTGTCCGCCGCCGGCGTGGCCTCGCTGCTCCAGGCGAACGCGCTGCTGTTCGGCATCGTGAAGTACGCGGGCGCCGGCTACCTGACCTGGCTGGCGATCGGGATGATGCGGGCGGCGTGGTCGATGTGGCGCAGCCGCCACGAACTGGCGGACGCCGGTGCTCCGGCCGCCGACGCGGCCCCCGCCGCCGAGCGCCCGTTCCGCCGCGCGCTGGTGATCAGCCTGCTCAACCCGAAGGCGATCCTCTTCTTCATCTCCTTCTTCGTGCAGTTCGTCGACCCGGCGTACGCCCACCCCGCCCTCTCGTTCGTCCTGCTCGGCACCCTCGCCCAGCTCGCCAGCGTGCTCTACCTCTCCGCCCTGATCTTCGGCGGCACCCGCCTGGCGGCCGCCTTCCGCCGCCGCAAGCGCCTGTCGGCGGGCGCGACCTCGGCGGCGGGCGTCCTGTTCCTGGGCTTCGCGGCGAAGCTGTCGGTCAGCGGCGTCTGACCGGTTCCGGGCTCCAACAGGGAGGCCGCCCAGGGGCGTCGCGCATGTTTTCCCTGCCGACGAGGGGAGTTCACCCGGGGGTCGTGCTGGGTTCCTAGGGTGACGCGGACCCGCGACCTGTCAGCGGGGCGGAAAGACCTTGGAGCATCATGACGAAGGCCCGCAACCGATGGCCGAGACCGCGCGACGGAGAGAACCCCACCGGCGCGCCGGACGGCCGGGTGTCCTCCCACGTGCCACCCGCCGGGAACAAGGGGAACAACGGGATCAACGCGACCGGGCTCGACGAGTGCCTGCGCGCCTGTGCCGTGCACAGCGGCAAGCTCGTCGCCACGCTCGACCGCAGGCGCACCGAACTCGCGGAGAGGCTGCGGCAGTTGCTCGCCACGCAGGCCATGGCGCAGGCCCCCGCGCCGGCATCGGCCGCGTCCGGCGCCACGGCCCTGATCCGGCGCGCCACCAAAGCCCCAGCGGGCCCCGCCGAGGAGCTGAGCGGTGAGCTGCTCGACGCGCTGCTGGCCGTCGGCAGCAAGGCGCTGGAGTGCGGGTACGACGACGAGCTGCGGCTGGCCCTGCTCATCAGCGACACCGTGCTCACCCGCCGCCGGAACTCCCGCGCGGGCTGGCGGCTGCGGGCCAGGACGCTGGAGGCCGTCGGGGACGAGCCCGCCACCGTCGAGGCGTACGCGCGCTACCTCGCGCTGACGGACGACGACGGCTTCGGCGTGGCCCCCCGGATCGCGGGCATGCGGGAGGGCGGGCGGCGGCAGGACGAACTGCTGCGGCTGCTGGAGCGCGAGTGCCCGGAGGCGGCGGCGTACTCCGCCGGACCGGCCACCGACGTCTGGGCCGAGGGGCTCGCGCTGCACGCACGCGGCAGCCTGGAGCAGGCCGAGCCCCGCCTGGTCGGCGCGCTGCTCGCCATGGAGCGCGAGAACAGCCCGGTGCAGGACATCCAGGCGGCGGTGAGCCAGTACCTCGACCTGCGGATCGAGGCCAACGGCGGCCGGGCGGCCGAGCTGCGGGAGCTGATCACGCTCTACGCCGAGCAGCGGCGAAGCCGCATGCGGGGACCGGTCGCCGACCCGACCTTCGGCGGCGTCGACTGGATCAGCGTCGGGGAGTTCCGCAATCAGATCGCGGGCAAGTCCATCTGTCTGATCGCCAACTCGCAGCGGGTGGGGCGCAGCTCGCTGGGCGCCGAGATCGACGCGTACGACCTCGTCGTCCGGTTCAACTCGTACAAGATCGACGCGGCCGCCACCGGCAGCCGCACCGACATCCACGCCACCATCCACAAGCACGGCTTCAACTGGGACCAGCCGGTCATGACCCGCCTCGTCTTCGGCGGCGTCTCCGGCGACTGGAAGCACTCGCTGCGCAACCGGCTGGTGCCGGGCGCCCAGCGGTACCTCGGCGACGAATCGCTGCGCTGGCCGCTGCGCAACGTCGGCAAGGTCGGGACGGACGTCTGGTCGTCGATCCCCACCAGCGGTTTCAACATGCTGTGGCTGCTGGACTTCCTCGATGTCAGCCCGACGCTCGACCTCATCGGGTTCGACTTCTACGAGAGCGGCGCGTACCGCCTCCAGGAGGCGATGCGGATGCCCATCACCTCCGTGCACGAATACACCAGCGAAAAGGCGTGGGTCATGGAACGCGCCCAGAGCGTCAGTGACATGAGGATATGCCTGCGATGACATCCACCACCGTGGCCACCACCCAGGCCGTCACCCCCGCCACCGGCCCCACCGCGAGACCTGCCGGCGGAAGTGCCAACACGCTCACCGGCAAGCGCCGCATCGCCTTCGCCAGCTTCGTCGACGAGAACTACCTGCCCGGCTTCCTCGTGCTGCTGCGCAGCCTCGCCCTGTCCAACCCGGGTCTGTGCGAGGACTTCATCGTCCTGCACGACGACCTGAAGCCCTCCTCCGTCGCCCGTATCCGGGCGCTGCACCCGCGCGTCGAGCTGCGCCGGGTGGACGCCGCCCACTACGACTCGTACGCCAAGGGCGACCAGGCCAACTACCTGGTCCGCAAGGCGTACTTCATCCTCGACGTCTTCCGCGTCCGCGACTACGACACCGTCATCACCCTGGACACCGACATGGTGGTCCTGGGCGACCTCGGCGAGCTGCTGAAGCTGCGCGAGGGGCTCGCGGCCGTGCCGCAGTTCTTCTACGGGCAGCACAAGCTCAACAGCGGTCTGCTCGTCATCCAGCGCGAATACCTCAGCGACGAGTTCTGCGCGCGGATCGACGCCACCGGACGCAGCGGGGCGTACGAACTCGACAAGCACGACCAGGGCATCCTCAACGCCGTGCTCGACGGGGACTTCGTCCAGCTCGACGCCCGCTACAACTTCGTCAAGCGGCGGCTGTCCGGCGACCTGCCGGTGCCGGACGACACGGCGATCCTGCACTTCACCGGGCGGCACAAGCCCTGGCAGGGCGGCGAGGCGGGGTACGGGAAGGCGGAGGAGCGCTGGCGCGAGTTGGAACTGTCCGACGCCCAGTTCCATGCCGCCTACCTGGCGCAGGGCAAGGGCGCGCACCACGACCTGCTCGTGCACTTCGGCACCCCGCACGTCCGGCGCACCGGGGACGTCGAGAGCGCCCGCAGGGTCGCAGCGGCCCACATCGCGGCGGGGGAGTACCAGGAGGCGGTGGACGTACTCGAAAGCGTACGCATCCCGCTGGACGCCGCCTGGCCGCACGAGGTCCTCGGGCACGCGCTGATGAGCGTGTCGCGCTACGACGAGGCCAGGGCGCAGCTGCTGCTCGCCACGGGCGCCCCGAACCGGGCCGCCACGGCCTTCGGCCGGCTCGCCCAGATCGCCTGGATCCACGGCGACGACGAGGCGGCGCAGCGGTACGCGCTCGACGGCCTGCGGGTGGACCCGACCCATCGCGCGAACCGGCTGATGCAGCGGCGTACCGAGACCCCGCAGGCCCCGCCGGAGGGTGTCGCCGCCGAGCAGCTGGCGCACGTCGCCTTCTACATGGAGCGCCAGGGCAACGCTGGCGACAAGCTGCTGCCCGAGACCGTCCGGCTGGCCGTCGGCACCGACGGCGACACCGGCCCGCGCAAGTGGCTCTCCGTCCACGCGCACCGGCTCTTCGACGAGGCGGCCCTGGAGCGCGTCAACGCCCGGCGCGGCCTGGTCATCGGCGGCGGCGGACTG
Organism: Streptomyces chryseus; assembly: GCF_014650755.1. Classification (GTDB taxonomy): domain Bacteria; phylum Actinomycetota; class Actinomycetes; order Streptomycetales; family Streptomycetaceae; genus Streptomyces; species Streptomyces chryseus. The sequence continues at coordinate 113,221 of NZ_BMVO01000007.1, forward strand.
TTCATCCCGGACACCGCGCCCAACGGCAACAGCGCCTGGCAGTGGAACGTCCCCGACGCGCTGCTCAACCGCATCGACGTACCCGTCATGGTGTACGCCGTCGGGTTCAACGCCTTCGACGGCCAGTCCTACCGGGCCGGGCGCTTCAACACCGCCCTGCGCGCCCTCGTCGAGCGCGCGTCCTTCTTCGGGCTCCGCAACCACGGCTCGATCGAGAAGGTACGGTCGCTGCTCCCCGCCGAGCTGCACGACAAGGTGCGCTTCCAGCCCTGCCCTACCACCGTCACCCGCCAACTGGTGGACGGCTGGACCGACCCGCCGCACCGTGAGAACACCGTCCTGGTGAACGCGGCGTACGACCGGGCGGGCCTGCGCTTCGGGCACGACTACGGCCACTTCCTCGCCGAGATGGCGAAGGCCGTACGGGCGCTCGGCGCGCACGCCGAGGTGAAGTGCGTGGCGCACTCGCTCGACGACGAGAAGATCGCGTTCGACCTGCGGCGCGAGCACGGGGTGTCGCTGCCGGTCATCCCGATGTACGACTTCGACAACGACGCGATCAGGGACACGTACGCCCGCACCAAGCTGGTGATCGGGATGCGCGGCCACGCGGGGATGATCCCGTTCGGCTGCGGCACGCCCATCATCAGCCTGATCTCGCACCCGAAGATGGCGTACTTCCTGTCCGACATCGACCGGCCCGAGTGGGGGATCTCCGTCCACGACAAGAACCTCGGGGCGGTCCTCACCGAGCGCGCGGTGGGGCTGCTGGACGACCACGCGGCGTCCGTGGCCGACGTGCACGGCCGCCAGCAGGAGCTGTGGAAGGTGACCGAGGCGAACGCGGCGGACCTGCGGGTGATCCTGGGCCGCCCGGCCCGCTGACCCGGACGCCCGGACGTCCGTACGCACGAAAGGAGGGCGGGCCACTGATCACCAGTGGCCCGCCCTCACCGTCGTACCGGACCCGCCGTCAGCCCAGCGCGGCCTTCTTGAGCGCGGCGCGCTTGAGCGACCGGGCCCTGCGGACCACGCGCCGCAGCGTGGCGCTGCGCGGGATGAAGGCGAACTGCCGGGGGATCGCGCCGGGCAGCGCGAGCGTGGTCAGCCGGCGGCGCTTGAAGTAGCGCCAGGTGGGGCCCTTCAGATGCTGGGTGAGGAAGCGCTCGGCCGCCGGCCGCAGGTCGGAGCGGATCTGCGGCTGCATCGCGAAGCCGACCGCCTGGAGGAGACCGGACAGGTACGGCAGGGAGACCGGCTCCGTACGGTCGCCGTCCTCCGCCAGGCCGGGCACCAGCGCGTCGACGATCGTGACCGGCACGCGGTTGCTGTTCTGGTACGGCGAGAGGCGCTCCAGGAGGACGTCCGTGCCCGTACGGGCCACCGGCACCGCGTAGAACGTGCTCGCCGTCAGCAGCGCCGTCGAGAAGCACCCGACCACCAGGGCCGGGCGGAACCGCTGGTACAGCACCTCGGCCAGCACCGGGCTGTCCAGGACGGTCAGTTCGACGCCCAGCGCCACCGCTTCGCGCTCCAGCACGCGCGACCAGCGGGCGGGCGCCGTGGGGTGCGGCTTGAAGACGATCTGCCGGTGCCCGCGGGCGACGGCCCCGCGCAACATCGTGACGTGGAGGTCCTCCTCCTCCTCGGCGGTCAGGATCGACAGCGCCGACAGGTACTGGCCGAGGAGCAGAGCGGAATCGGCGGGGAGCGTCAACGCGTCCTCCGCGTCCGACAGTTCCGTCAGGACCTTGAGGAACGCCTCCGTCGGCACCAGCTCCGGCGGTACGTCGAACTCCCCGAGCAGCAGCGGAGTCAGCCCCGGCACCAGGTCCAGGTGGAGCAGACGCCGTACGCGCGTACCGACCAGCGGCTCGATCTTGTTGCGGGTCGGGCCGTAGCTCATCAGTCCGTCGGCGTACACCTCCAGCGGCGCGTCCGGGAACAGCTGGGTGAGTGCCAGCGCCGGATTGACCTGGATGGACTCGACGACCAGTTCCACCCTGTCGTCGCCGAGCCCCCACAGCAGCCGCAGGTGCCGCTCCCACAGCGGGACGTCGTCCACGCGCGGCGACCAGGCGCCGGGGTGGTAGGGCGCGACGGCCTCGTTCCAGGACAGCACGCCGTCGAAACGGGACCGCAGCCGTTCGAAGCCCGGCATCTCGTCGACGGAGGGCGTCGTCTCGGGCGTCATGGCGTTGTTGCTGACCAGGAGCAGCCGCCGGGCGGCCGGAGCGAAGCAGTCGCTGTCGATGGCGGCGGCGAGGGTGGCCGCGCCGTACAGCGTGGAGGCGAAGAAGATCTGCGTCGTGGGCATCAGGCAGCGACTCCCGGCGCGGCGGACGCGGACACGGGCCGGCGGCGAAGCCGCCGGAGCCGTCCCGCGCGCTCCATGTCCATGGAATCCAGCGCGTCCTTGAGGAAATCCTGCGGCATCCGCCTGAGCGCCGCCGTACTCATCGCCCGCAATTTCCGTGCCACGGCCGGTTCGAACCTTTCGATGCTGCCCAGATGGTGGGAAATGATGGCGCAGTACGTGCGCACGGCTTTCGGCAGAAGCCGGTCCGCGTCCGGGTCCTTCGCCGTCTCCTCGATGACCTGATCGAAGGCCCGGATGAAATCGAGCTGCCGTACGTCGCCGATCTGGGTGAGCGAGGACGAGACGCCCCGCCGGTAGAAGACGCCCAGCGTGCCGAGCGCCGCGAAGCTCTCGGCCTCCCGGTGCAGCCGCCAGATCCACGGCCGGTCCTCGGCCGTGCGCAGACCGTCGGTGAAGTGCAGCAGTCCCCGGTCGGCGAGCCGGCGGTGGTACATGCCGGCCCACGCGTAGGCGTAGTCGACGGAGGTGGAGCGGCTGGCGGGCAGGATCGCGTCGCGCGGCGACATGACGACGCCGCGCCGGCCGTGCGGGACCCGGTGGACCGTACGGGCGCGCCCGGTGCACTGCACGTGGTCCGTACGGACGAAGTCGCAGCCCAGCTCCTCCATGGCGGCCAGCAGGCGGGCGTAGTGGCCCGGGGCCAGCCAGTCGTCGCCGTCGAGGAACGTCAGGTATTCGCCGCGCGCCGCGTCGAGCCCGGTGTTGCGGGCCGTGGCCAGGCCGCCGTTGGTCTCGTGTCTGACCACGACCGCCCCCGGGAGGTCGCGCTCGGCGCGCTGGAGGATCTCCGGCGTTCCGTCGGTCGAACAGTCGTCGACGAGGATGAACTCGAAGTCGTCCCGCGCGTTCGCGCGGAGGCTTCGAAGGGTGTCTGGGGCGTATGTCTGCACGTTGAAGAACGGCACGACGACAGAGAGCTTGACCACCTCCGCGACGCTAGGGCGTGCCACGGCATTCGTTGCGTCTCCCGGAGAGATGCCGGGTGAACGAAGAATGGCGGAATGGTTAACCTGCCTGCTTTCCGGGCTCCGACGCCGATCGTCGATGTGCTGTTAACCGTTTGTTGCGGCTGAGTTGGGCCGTCAATCGGAATGGCTCCCTAGTTTCGTCGATGTGCCAGCAAGTACCAGCAAAGCCCTGCGGATCGCCGTGATCGCCGATTCCGATACGCGATGGAAATGGGGCGCTCTCACCGCCCGCCGTATCGCGCCGGAAGCCCTGATCGACGGATTCCTGCTGCGCGGCCGGGCCACTCCCACACCCCGCCAGCTCGCCGAGGTCGGCGTGCCGGTCGACGGGGTGCGGGAGGTGACCGCCGCCGAGTTCATCGGAGAGGTCGAGCACGAGGCGTACGACGTCGTCCTGCTCGCCCTCGTCGGAGGAGCCGTACAGGCGATGCTCCACGGCCTCGCGCCGCTGTGGCCGGACACCGGCCGCCGGCCGGTCATCGGCACCGGCTACGTCGGTGTCGTCTACGAGAAGCTGGCCGACGGACTGCTGCTGCGCCACGGCGCCGACATCGTCCTCGCCAACTCCCGCCACGACGCGGAACGCTTCCGCGCGGTGTACGAAGGGGTGGGCGCCGACGCCTCGGCCGTCACGGAGGCCGCGCTGCCGTTCCTCGGCGGCGACCGCTACACCGGCACGGACACCCGTACCGTCGTCTTCGCCGCCCAGCCCTCCGTCCCGCAGTCCCGCGCCGACCGCGCCTACCTGCTGGGCCGCCTCGTGCGGCACGCCCGGCTGCACCCCGGTCGCGAGGTGCTGCTCAAGCTCCGCAGCAAGCCGGGCGAGCACACCACGCACATCGAGGAACTGCCCTACCAGAAGCTCGCGGCCCGCATCGAGGGCGGCCCGCCGCCCAACTTCCGCCTCGTCTACGGGCACATGGGCGAGATCCTGGACCGCACCGACCTCCTGGTCACGGTCAGCTCGACCGCCGCCCTGGAGTCCCTGCACCGCCGCGTCCCGACCGCCGTCCTCACCGACCTGGGTGTGCGCGAGACCCTCGGCAACCACCACTTCCTCGGCTCCGGATGCCTCGCGTCCTGGGACCAGCTCGACGCCGGTCACCGCCCGTCGGCCGACGAGGAGTGGCTGGCGCGCCAGGGAGTGGCCGCGGACGGCTCGTACGACACCGCCTTCGACGCCGTGCGCGAGCGCGTCACCACGCTCCTGGAGCGCCCCGGCCTCCCGCCGATCGCCCCCTATTACACCTCCGCCACCGCGCCGGGCTACCTCCCCGGCATCCTCGCCCGCCACCGCCTCGACGGTCCCCGGACCACCACCGACGTCACCGGCGTACGCCGCGTCCTGCGCGACGCCGTACGGGAGGCGGCGCGCGGGGCGTACCGCCACGGCGTGCAGCGCGTGGCCCCCGTCATCCGCCGTATGGGAGAACTGTGAACAGCCAGCCGGAACCCCAGACCGACGCCGCACGGCCCGGGCGCCGCGTCCTCGCCGTGATCCCCGCCCGCGGCGGTTCCAAGGGCGTGCCGGCGAAGAACCTCGCCGCCGTCGGCGGAGCGCCGCTCGTGGCCCGCGCCACCCGGGCGTGCCGGGGAGCCGGCCTGGTCACGCACGTCGTCGTCTCCACGGACGACCCCGCCATCGCGGCGGCGGCGCGCGGCGCGGGCGCCGAAGTGGTGCTGCGCCCGGCGGACATCGCCGGCGACACGGCCACCAGCGAGGCGGCCGTACTGCACGCCCTGGACGCCCACGAGGCGACGCACGGCGCGGTGGTCGACGCGGTGCTGCTGGTGCAGTGCACGAGCCCGTTCCTGACGAGCGAGGACGTCGACGGCGTCGCCGCCGCGGTCGTCGAGGACGGCGCGGACACGGCCCACACGGTCGCCCCCTTCCACGGCTTCGTCTGGCGCGAGGACGCCGGGAACGCCGCCGTCGGGGTCAACCACGACAAGAGCTTCCGCCCCCGCCGCCAGGACCGTCCGCAGGACTTCCTGGAGACGGGCGCGGCGTACGCCATGGACGCCGCCGGATTCCGCAAGGCCGGGCACCGCTTCTTCGGACGGACCGCCCTCGTCGTCACGGACCCGGCCCGCGTCCTGGAGATCGACGACCCGCACGACCTGGCCCGCGCCCGCGCGCTGGCGCCCCTCCTCGATCCCCGGGCGGCGACGGGCGCCCTCCCGACCCGCGACGACATCGACGCGGTCGTCATCGACTTCGACGGCACCCAGACGGACGACCGGGTGCTGATCGACTCCGAAGGACGCGAACTCGTCGCCGTGCACCGCGGCGACGGGCTCGGCATCGCGGCCCTGCGCAAGGCGGGGCTCAAGCTGCTGATCCTGTCCACGGAGGAGAACGCGGTCGTCGCCGCACGGGCCCGCAAGCTGCGCATCCCCGTGCTCCACGGCGTCGACCGCAAGGACCTCGCCCTCAAGCAGTGGTGCGAGGAGCAGGGCGTCGCGCCCGAGCGGGTGCTCTACGCCGGCAACGACGTCAACGACCTGTCCTGCCTGGCCCTCGTGGGCTGGCCGGTGGCGGTCGCCAACGCCCACGACACCGTCCGCGGCGCCGCGCGCGCCGTCACGACCGTCCCGGGCGGGGAGGGCGCGATCCGCGAGATCGCCGCCTGGATCCTCGGCCCGTCCCTCACCCTCGTCCCCACCCCGTAGCTCACCCCCCAACTCCCCCCGTTAGGAAAAGAACCACATGAGCACCAACTCGCGTCTCCGCACCTTCGGTTCCAAGACCGCGGGCCCCGGCCACCCCGTCTACGTCACCGGTGAGATCGGCATCAACCACAACGGCGACATCGAGAACGCCTTCGCGCTCATCGACGCCGCCGCCGACGCCGGCTGCGACGCGGTCAAGTTCCAGAAGCGCACCCCGGAGATCTGCACCCCGCGCGACCAGTGGGACATCGAGCGCGACACCCCCTGGGGCCGGATGACGTACATCGACTACCGCCACCGCGTGGAGTTCGGCGAGGACGAGTACCGCGCCATCGACGAGTACTGCAAGAAGCGCGGCATCGACTGGTTCGCCTCCCCGTGGGACACCGAGGCCGTCGCCTTCCTGGAGAAGTTCGACGTACCGGCCCACAAGGTCGCCTCCGCGTCCCTGACGGACGACGAGCTGCTGCGCTCGCTGCGCGCCACCGGCCGCACCGTCATCCTCTCCACCGGCATGTCGACGCCGCGCCAGATCCGCCACGCCGTGGAGGTGCTGGGCAGCGACAACATCCTGCTCTGCCACGCCACGTCGACGTACCCGGCGAAGGCCGAGGAGCTCAACCTGCGGGTGATCAACACCCTCCAGGCCGAGTACCCGAACGTCCCGATCGGCTACAGCGGCCACGAGACCGGCCTGCAGACGACGCTCGCCGCCGTCGCCCTCGGCGCCGCGTTCGTCGAGCGCCACATCACCCTCGACCGCGCCATGTGGGGCTCCGACCAGGCCGCCTCCGTCGAGCCGGGCGGCCTGACCCGCCTGGTCCGCGACATCCGCACCATCGAGGCGTCCCTCGGTGACGGCGTCAAGAAGGTGTACGAGTCCGAGCTCGGCCCGATGAAGAAGCTGCGCCGCGTCGCGGGCGTCGTCGCCGAGGGCGCCGACCGCGAGCCCGCCGCGGTCTGACCGGAGAGACGGTCGACGTCGCCGTGAACGGCACCCCCGGCACTCCCGCCACCGAGGCCACCGGGGCCTCCGGAACCTCGGGCACGCTCGCCTTCGTCGAGAGCCCGGTCCAGCTCCTGAACGTCCTGGAGTGGGCCCACGCGAAGGCAGCCGCCCGCGGTACCCGGGCGTACGACCTCACGGTCGTCGTCCTGTCGCCCACCGACCCCATGACCCGCGGCCAGCTGCGGCGCATGGCGGAGCTCGCGCGCCACGAGGGCATGCGGGTGCGGTGGGAGGAGGCCCGTGGCGGGGCGGGGGCGCCGTTCCAGACCATCGGCGGTCTGGCGTCCGCCCTGCGGCGGGCGCGCCGGATCGTGATCGGCGACCCGTTCTCGCGGTACGTGCAGCTGCTGCTGACGATCACCCGCGCCCGTGACCTGGTCGTCGTCGACGACGGCACGGCCACCATGGAGTTCGTCGCCCAGCTCACCGGCGGCGAGCGGCTGGAGCGCTGGCACCGGCGCGGCGGCCGCCGGGGGCCCCGCGACCTCGTGTTCGGGCCGGTCTCGGCGGCGGCGCGCCGCCGTCTCACGCCGTCGCGGACCCGCAGCGTCGAGGTCTTCACCTCGATGCCCGTGGCGGAGGCTCCGGGGGTCACCGTCACGGCCAACGACTTCGGCTGGACCCGGGCCCGGTTCGGCCCGCCGCGGGTCTCGCGCGGCGCCGACCTGGTCGGGACGTCGCTGGTCGAGACCGGGGTGGTGGACCCCGACCGGTACGTCGAGGCGGTCACCGCGCTGGCCCGCGCCCACGGGGCCACCCGCTACTTCGCCCACCGGCGCGAGAGCGCCGACAAGCTGCACCGGCTGGCCGTCGAGACGGGCCTGGAGATCGTCCGCCCCGACCTGCCGCTGGAGCTCATCGCCCGGCGCGGGCCGATCGGCCGGTTGATCCTGAGCTTCCCGTCCACCGTGGTCCACACGCTGCCGCTCGCCCTGGTGGGTACGGGCGTGCGCGTCGCGGTCTGCGACGTGGACCCGCTGTGGCTGAGGGACTCGGCCTCACCCCGCGCGCAGGGCTTCCTGTCGGGGGTCACGACCACGGCCCGGGACGTCCAGCGGCTGCCCACTCCGGGATAGATGTCTGGTTCGCCACATATGTGACCTTGCCCACGGGCCCGGAGCGGCCATCCGGAAGGGAACCCGCCGTCGACCGCACCCGCCGGACCTGCAAAACCCCAGGCCGGGACGGGGAGGGGAACGGCGGAGCTTACCCGCCCGAAGCGGCGCCCAAGCGCCGCAGGGCCGACTTTCTTTCCCCTATGCGGCTGAAGTTTTGTTGATCGCTGGTTGGTTACCCGCCAAACACGCCTACCCTTTCAGAGATGAGCCAGCTGATCTGCGCGTCCGAAGAAGCAGCACTGCCGGGCATGGTCCCGCTCCCCGGCACGCTGCCCGAGTCCCTGCGTCTCGAGCTGATCGCCTTCCGGCGCGACCTGCACATGCACCCGGAGCTCGGGAACCAGGAATTCCGCACCACCGCCGCGATCAAGGCCCGCCTGGAGAAGGCCGGCCTCACGCCGCGCGTGCTGCCCACGGGCACCGGACTCATCTGCGACATCGGCACCGCCCGGACGGGCGCCGACGGCGTCCGCCCGCTCCTGGCCCTGCGCGCGGACATCGACGCGCTGCCCATCCCGGACACCAAGACGGGCGTCCCGTACCGCTCCACCGTCCCTGACCGCGCGCACGCCTGCGGCCACGACGTGCACACCACGGTGGTCCTCGGCGCCGGTCTGGTCCTCGCCGAGCTCCACCGCGCGGGCCTGCTGCCCCAGCCCGTACGGCTGATCTTCCAGCCCGCCGAGGAGATGATGCCCGGCGGCGCGCTCGGCGTGATCGAGGCCGGCGGCCTCGACGGCGTCGGGAAGATCATCGCGGTGCACTGCGACCCCAAGGTCGACGCGGGCCGCGTCGGTCTGCGTACGGGCCCGATCACCTCGGCCTGCGACCGGCTGGAGGTCTTTCTGGACGGCCCCGGCGGCCACACCGCCCGCCCGCACCTGACCACCGACCTGGTGACGGCCGTCGCCCGGGTCGCCACCGACGTCCCCGCGCTGGTCGCCCGCCGCGTCGACGCGCGCGCCGGTCTCGCGGTGACCTGGGGCCGTATCGAGTCCGGTCACGCCTGCAACGTCATCCCGCAGCGCGCCGTGCTCGCCGGCACCGTCCGCTGCCTGGACCTCGACGCCTGGCACGAGGCGCCGGACCTGGTGCACGCCGCGATCGACGAGATCGCGACCCTGCACGGCGCCAAGTCGGAGATCAACTACGTCCGCGGTGTCCCGCCGGTCGTGAACGAGCATTCCGTCACCGAGCTCCTCACCGACGCCATGGCAGCCCGGCGTGGGCTGCACGCGGTCGAGGACACCGAGCAGAGCCTGGGCGGCGAGGACTTCTCGTGGTACCTGGAGCAGGTGTCCGGCGCCATGGCCCGTCTGGGCGTACGCACTCCGGGTGACACGGCCCGACGCGACCTGCACCGTGGTGATTTCGACGTGGACGAGGCCGCGATCGAGGCCGGCGTCGAACTCTTCACGGCTGCCGCGCTACTTGACGGACACCGTTCGTAATCAGCCACGGCGTCTTCCGTTCACGACGATCCGATAACAGCTGTCGTACGGTCGCTTATCCGGCATCTACGCGCGTTACGATCGCCGCGAAACCAGCGCCGGCAGAGGCGCTTCGGTCAGGTCGAAGGAGCCCTCCCTTGCGCCGCGTAACCAGGCTTGCCACTGTGGCCATCGCGTCCACAGCTCTCGCACTCTCCGCCACCGCGTGTGGCAAGACGTCGGACTCCGGTTCCGGCTCGAAGGAAGCCAGCGCCGCCATCGCGTACGACATCGGCGGCCGAGGCGACCAGTCCTTCAACGACGCGGCGTACGCCGGTCTCGTGAAGGCCGAGAAGGAACTGGACATCAAGGGCAACGACCAGGAGCCCTCCGAGGGCGAGTCGGACGCCGACAAGGTCCAGCGCCTCACCGAGCTGGCCCGCTCGGGCAACAACCCGGTGATCGGCGTCGGCTTCGCCTACGCCCCGGCCATCAAGAAGGTCGCGCCGAAGTTCCCGAAGACCACCTTCGGCATCATCGACGACACCTCGGTGACCGGTAAGAACATCGCCAACATGGTGTTCAACGAGGAGCAGGGCTCCTACCTCGCCGGCGTCGCCGCCGCCAAGGCCACCAAGACCAACAAGGTCGGCTTCATCGGTGGTGTCGAGGTCCCGCTGATCAAGAAGTTCGAGGCGGGCTTCGCCCAGGGCGTCAAGGACACCAACCCCAAGGTCCAGGTCCTCAAGCAGTACCTGACGCAGCCGCCGAACTTCGACGGCTTCGCCAAGCCCGACCTCGGCAAGGCCGCGGCTCAGGGCCAGCTCGACAAGGGCGCCGACGTGATCTACCACGCCGCGGGTCTCGCGGGCTCCGGCTCGATCGAGGCGGCCGCCCTGGATGGCAAGTGGGCCATCGGCGTCGACTCGGACCAGTACAACCAGGAGGGTCTGGCGAAGTACAAGGCCAGGATCCTCACGTCCGTCACCAAGGACGTGTCCGGCGCGGTCTTCAACCTGATCAAGTCCGTGAAGGACGGCAAGCCGCAGTCCGGTGAGGTCCGCTACGGCCTCGACAAGGACGGCGTCGGCCTCTCGGACTCCAACCCGGAGTACAAGAAGATGACGGACCTCATCGCCGCCGTCGACAAGGCGAGGGCCGAGATCATCTCCGGCAAGATCAAGGTCCAGACCGCGCCGTAAGGTTGCGGGTCAGGACATGATCCCGGGGGTCCGGTGAGGCGGTCTCCGCCGCCTCTCCGGCCCCCGGGTCGCATTCCCTGTCCGGTCTTTTCTTCATTTGGCGCTGCTACGCGCGTAGACATTCGCTCAGCACGATAGTTTCGCCGCGCCCTGCCTCCTGCCTCCGCCTCCCGCCCGCCTCCCGCTCCTTTCCGCCAAGGAGAGTGCGTCATCAACGCGTCCAGCCCGCCCCCCGCCGTAGAACTGCACGGCATCACCAAGCGCTTCCCCGGCGTCGTCGCCAACCACGACATCGACATCACCATCCGCAAGGGCACCGTGCACGCCCTCGTCGGTGAGAACGGTGCCGGCAAGTCGACCCTGATGAAGATCCTTTACGGCATGCAGAAGCCGGACGAGGGCACCATCACCATCGACGGGGAGCAGGCCACTTTCCACAGCCCGGCCGACGCCATCGCGCGCGGCATCGGCATGGTGCACCAGCACTTCATGCTCGCCGACAACCTCACCGTCCTGGAGAACGTCGTTCTCGGCGGCGAGAAGCTGTACGGCATCGGCAACAGGGCCCGCCAGAAGATCAAGGAGATCTCGGAGGCGTACGGCCTGCACGTGCGCCCCGACGCCCTGGTCGAGAACCTCGGTGTGGCCGACCGCCAGCGCGTGGAGATCCTCAAGGTCCTCTACCGCGGCGCGCGCATCCTCATCCTCGACGAGCCGACCGCCGTGCTCGTCCCGCAGGAGGTCGACGCGCTCTTCGCGAACCTCCGCGAGCTCAAGTCCGAGGGCCTGACGGTCATCTTCATCTCGCACAAGCTGGGCGAGGTCCTCTCGGTCGCCGACGACATCACCGTCATCCGGCGCGGCACGACGGTCGGCACCGCCGACCCGGCGAACACCACCACCAAGCAGCTCGCCGAGCTGATGGTCGGCAGCGAGCTCCCGTCGCCCGAGACCCGTGAGTCGACGGTCACCGACGTACCGATGCTCACCATCGACGACCTCCAGCTGAACGCCACCGACCCGGACGGGGCCGTGCGCGAGGTGCTGGCCGGGATCACCTTCACCATCCACAAGGGTGAGGTGCTCGGCATCGCGGGCGTCGAGGGCAACGGCCAGGCCGAGCTCGTCGAGGCGATCATGGGCCTGCGCGACCCGGACGGCGGTGTCATCACGCTCGACACCGCCGACATCTCGCACGCGCCCACCCGTAAACGCCGTGAGAGCGGCATCGGCTACATCCCCGAGGACCGCCACCGCCACGGCCTGCTCCTCGAGGCGCCGCTGTGGGAGAACCGCATCCTGGGCCACGTCACCGAGGAGCCCAACTCCAATCGCGGACTGCTCGACCTGAAGGCGGCCCGCAAGGACACCGAGCGGATCGTGAAGGCGTACGACGTCCGCACGCCCGGTATCGAGGTCACCGCCGCCTCGCTGTCCGGCGGCAACCAGCAGAAGCTGATCGTCGGCCGGGAGATGAGCCACGCCCCCAAGCTGCTCATCGCCGCCCACCCCACGCGCGGCGTGGACGTCGGCGCGCAGGTGCAGATCTGGGACCAGATCCGCGAGGCGCGCCGCGAGGGACTGGCCGTACTGCTGATCTCCGCCGACCTGGACGAGCTGATCGGGCTCTCCGACACCCTGCGGGTCATGTACCGCGGCCGCCTGGTCGCGGACGCCGACCCCGCGACCATCACCCCGGAGGAACTGGGCTCGGCCATGACCGGCGCCGCCACCGGCCACCTTGAGGCAGCCCCGGAGGACGAGGCCTGATGAAGAAATTCGACAAGGACCGGCTGATTCTGGGCCTCGCCGGCCCAGTGCTCGCGCTGGTCGTCGCCATCGCGCTCACCTCGGTGGTGCTGCTCGCCTCGGGCCGCGACCCGTTCGAGCCGTACAAGCTGATGGTCGAGAGCGCGCAGTACGCCGACATCCAGGTGCTCATCCTGAACCAGGCGGGCACGTACTACCTGGCGGCGCTCGCCGTCGCCGTCGGCTTCCGGATGAACCTGTTCAACATCGGCGTCGACGGCCAGTACCGCCTCGCCGCGATGATGGCGGCGCTCGTCGGCGCGGCCGTCGAGCTGCCCGGCCCGCTGCACATCGCGCTGATCGTGCTCGTCGCCATGCTGACCGGCGCCTTCTGGGCCGGTATCGCCGGTGTCCTCAAGACCCTGCGCGGGGTGAGCGAGGTCGTCTCGACGATCATGCTCAACGCGATCGCCACCAGCCTGATCGCGTGGCTGATCCTCACCGACAACTTCGGCGTGCAGCTGGAGGGCTCCAACGACCTCACCACGGGTGAGATCGCGGAGTCCGGCTGGTTCCCGAGCGTCAGCCTGGCCGACGGCGGCGAGATCTACGGCTTCACGTTCGTCGCCTTCGCGCTCGGCATCGTCTACTGGTTCGTCCTCAACCGCACCCGCTTCGGCTTCGACCTGCGCGCCACCGGCGCCAGCGAGAGCGCCGCCGCGGCCTCCGGCGTCGACGCCAAGAAGATGATCCTCACCGCGATGCTCATCTCCGGCGGTGTGGCGGGTCTCGCCGGCATGCCGACCCTGCTGGGCGACACCCACACGTACAGCCTCAGCTTCCCGACCGGAATCGGCTTCACGGGCATCACCATCGCCCTGCTCGGCCGCAACAACCCGATCGGCATCTTCTTCAGCGCCCTGCTGATCGCGTTCCTGGACAAGGCGTCCTCCGCGCTCGACCAGTACGGCTACGAGAAGGAGATCGCCACGATCATGCAGGGCCTGATCGTGATCGCGGTCGTCGTCAGTTACGAACTCGTCCGCCGCTACGGGCTCCGCCGCCAGCAGCAGAAGGTGGGCGAGGAGCTCGCCGCAGCCGCCCGCAAGAACCGTGAGGAGGTGGCGGCGTAATGAGTACCAGCACTGTCTCCGCCGTGAGCGCGGCGCCCAAGAAGAGCGCCCGCCGCAAGCTGTCCGTACCCGTCATCCTGCTGATCATCGCGGGTGCGCTGGCCCTGGTCTCGCTGGTGCGCATCATCAGCGGCGCCGACGACCTGACCTCCGTCGGCCAGGTCTCCGGCGCCCTCCAGCTCGCCATCCCGATCGGTCTCGCCGGCCTCGGCGGCCTGTGGGCCGAGCGCGCGGGCGTCGTCAACATCGGCCTCGAAGGCATGATGATCCTGGGCACCTGGTTCGGCGCGTATGCCGGCTACCAGTGGGGCCCGTGGACGGGCGTCGCCCTCGGCATCGTCGGTGGCGCGCTCGGCGGTCTGCTGCACGCCGTCATCACCGTCACCTTCGGCGTGAACCACATCGTCTCCGGTGTGGCCATCAACATCCTGGCCGTCGGCGTCACCCGCTACCTGTCCAACTTCACGTTCGACAAGGCCGCGGGCGGCTCCTCCAAGCAGTCCCCGCGGATCGACGAGATCACCAAGATCACCATTCCGGGGCTCTCCGACTGGCTGCGCGACATCCAGGGCAAACACTGGTTCTTCGTCTCCGACGTCGCCGGAGTCCTCGGCGGCCTGGTCACCAACCTCTCGCTGCTGACGATCGTCGCGCTGCTGCTGATCCCGGCCACCATCTGGATCCTGTGGCACACGGCGTTCGGCCTGCGGCTGCGCTCCTGCGGTGAGAACCCGGTGGCGGCCGAGTCCCTCGGCGTCAACGTCTACAAGTACAAGTACATCGCCGTCGTCGTCTCCGGCGGCCTGGCCGGCCTCGCGGGCGCGTTCCTCGCCATCGTCGCGACCGGCATCTACCAGGAGGGCCAGACCGGCGGCCGCGGCTACATCGGTCTCGCCGCGATGATCTTCGGCAACTGGATGCCGGGCGGAATGGCGCTCGGCGCGGGCCTCTTCGGCTTCACCGACAGCCTCAAGCTGCGCGGCGGCGCCGAGAACGTCCACGCGATGCTGCTCCTGCTGGCGATCCTGCTGCTGCTCGTCGTGTTCTGGCAGCTGTACAAGAAGAAGTACCTGCCGGCGGCGATCTCCGCCGTGGCCGCCGTGCTCCTCTTCGTCTGGTACTCGCTCACCAACGAGGTGCCGAGCCAGTTCGTGGACGCCGCGCCGTACATCACCACGCTGCTCGTGCTGGCCCTGTCCGCGCAACGCCTGCGCATGCCCAAGGCCGACGGCATGCCGTACCGGAAGGGCCAGGGCAAGTGACGGACGCCGCGGCACCGGCCGACTGGGAAGCCCTGCGAGAGGCGGCGCGCGAGGCCATGTCCCACGCGTACGCGCCGTACTCGGGCTTCCCGGTCGGCGCCGCGGCCCTCGTCGACGACGGCCGCACGGTCACCGGCTGCAACGTGGAGAACGCCTCGTACGGCCTCTCCCTGTGCGCCGAGTGCGGCCTCGTCTCGCAGCTCAACGCCACCGGCGGCGGCCGCCTGACGCACTTCACCTGCGTCGACGGCCGGGGCGAGATCCTGATGCCCTGCGGCCGCTGCCGGCAGTTGCTGTACGAATTCGGCGGCCCCGCGCTGCTGCTCGACACGTCGGCGGGTATCCGTACCCTCGCCGACATGCTCCCCGACGCCTTCGGCCCACAGCACCTGGCGCCAGGCACCCCGGAAGGAACCTGAAACCGCATGGACGTCATCTCCGTCATCCGGACCAAGCGCGACAAGGGCGAACTGAGCCCCGAGCAGATCGACTGGGTCATCGACGCCTACACGCGCGGTGAGGTCGCCGACGAGCAGATGTCCGCTCTCGCGATGGCGATCCTGCTCAACGGCATGAACCGGGTCGAAATCGCCCGCTGGACCGCCGCGATGATCAACTCGGGCGAGCGGATGAACTTCGCGCAGCTCTCCCGCCCCACGGCCGACAAGCACTCCACCGGCGGCGTCGGCGACAAGATCACGCTGCCGCTCGCGCCGATCGTCGCCGCCTGCGGCGCGGCCGTGCCCCAGCTTTCGGGCCGGGGGCTCGGCCACACCGGCGGCACGCTCGACAAGCTGGAGTCCATCCCCGGCTGGCGCGCCCTGCTCTCCAACGAGGAGATGCTCGACGTCCTCGACTCCACCGGCGCGGTCATCTGCGCCGCGGGCGACGGCCTGGCCCCGGCGGACAAGAAGCTGTACGCGCTGCGCGACGTCACCGGCACGGTCGAGGCGATCCCGCTGATCGCCTCCTCCATCATGTCCAAGAAGATCGCCGAGGGGACGGGCTCGCTCGTCCTGGACGTCAAGGTCGGCTCCGGCGCCTTCATGAAGAACATCGAGGACGCCCGTGAGCTCGCCGCCACCATGGTGGGCCTGGGCACCGACCACGGCGTACGGACGGTGGCCCTGCTCACCGACATGTCGACGCCGCTCGGCCTCACGGCGGGCAACGCCCTCGAAGTCCGCGAGTCCGTCGAGGTGCTGGCGGGCGGCGGTCCCCAGGACGTCGTCGACCTGACCCTCGCGCTCGCCCGCGAGATGCTCGACGCGGCGGGCCTGAAGGACGCCGACCCGGCCAAGGCACTCGCCGACGGCTCCGCGATGGACGTCTGGCGCCGCATGATCGCGGCCCAGGGCGGCGACCCGGACGCGGCCCTGCCGGTCGCCCGGGAGCAGCACGTGGTCCACGCGTCGGAGTCCGGCGTCCTCACCACCATGGACGCGTACGCCGTGGGCGTCGCCGCCTGGCGCCTGGGCGCCGGCCGCGCGCGCAAGGAGGACCAGGTCCAGGCGGGCGCGGGCATCGAACTCCACGCCAAGCCGGGCGACAGGGTCACCGCCGGCCAGCGCCTGATGACCCTGCACACGGACACCCCGGAGAAGTTCGAGTACGCCCTCGAAGCGCTGAACGGCAGGGTCTTCACGTCCCCCGAGGGCACCGACTTCACCCCGAACCCGATCGTGCTGGGCCGCATCGCGTAACCCACGCCGTACGACGCGCATCGCACAGCTCCCGTCGCACAGGGGGCGAGCACGACGAGCGGGGCCGGTGATTCCACCGGCCCCGCTTTTCGCGTCTCCGCGCATCCGCGCCTCCGCGCTCCTCGGGCGCCCGGAGATCCACCGGCCGGGGCGGCCGCCGATGAGTTCTGCCCCCGGCCCGGGTCTCCCCCATGTGGATGCCACGATGCCGACCGTTCTCGTCGTCGTCGGCCGGGTGACCCCTGCCGACGTCCCCCTGCTGTGCGCCGAACTCGACGACCTGCTGTGCGGCGCGGTCGCCACCGAGATCGTCTGCGACGTCGCCCGGCTGACCGATCCGGACCTCACCGCCGTCGAGGCGCTGGCCCGCCTGCGGCTCACCGCCCGCCGGGCCGGCCGCCGCCTGCGCCTGCGGGGCGCGCGCCCGGACCTGGTGGCGCTGCTGAGCCTGGTCGGGCTGGGCGAGCCCGACGCGCCCCACGTGCCTTCCGGGCAGTAATCATTTCGACGCGGTCACCCGATGGGTGGTTTCCCGAACGGCGGACAACTCCCTTTCGAGCCGCGCCATTGCCGGTCGCCCGCCTTTCTTTTCTGCGGCTCCAAATGGCCGAACAGGCGCGCCTATGCGTGCTTTTCCCACTGTCTTTCTGACAAAGTTCAATCCTGCTTTTGTCGCCTTGTTCGAAAGCCGAAATTCGCGGTTGCTTTCTCGGTCAGTTCTACGGTCCACGTATGAAGAGAGCCGCTCGTGCTGCAACAAAGTTGGACTGAGCAGAGCCAACTGACAGTTTTTCACCTCGTTCAGCCGGTGGAAGGGGGAGTCGCGCGCGTTGTCACCGATCTCGTCAGAGCGCAGACGAGCGAAGGTCTGCGTACGGTCGTCGCCTGCCCGCAGGGCGGCACACTGGCCTCGGACGCCGCCGAGGCCGGAGCGCAGGTGCACACTTGGCCCGCCGTCCGGGCTCCCGGACCGCGCCTGGCCGGCGAAGTCATGACCGCCGCCCGGCTCGTCCGCCAGAGCCGTCCCCACGTCGTCCACGCCCACAGCGCCAAGGCGGGGCTCGCGGGCCGGCTGGCCCTGCGCGGGCGCGTGCCGACGGTCTTCCAGCCCCACGCCTGGTCCTTCGAGGCGGTACGGGGCCGGGAGGCGGCCCTCGCTCTCGCGTGGGAGCGGTACGCGGCCCGGTGGACCTCCCGGACCCTCTGCGTCAGCGAGACCGAGCGCGAAACGGGCGAGGTGGCCGGCATCACCGCCCGCTGGTCGGTGATCCGCAACGGCGTCGACCTCGGCCACTTCCGCCCCGACGAGGGTGCGGGCCGCGCCGCCGCACGGGCCGCCCTGCCCCTGCTCTCCGGGATCCCCGCCGGAGCCCCCCTGGTGGTCTGCGTCGGCCGGCTGTGCCGCCAGAAGGGCCAGGACGTCCTGTTGCGGGCCTGGCGTCAGGTGGCGGCGCCCGGCGCCCGGCTGGTCCTGGTGGGCGACGGGCCGGACGGTGAGCGGCTGCGGGCGGACGCCCCGCCGGGCGTGCTGTTCGCGGGCGCGAGCCGGGACACCCGGCCGTGGTTCCACGCGGCCGACGTCGTCGTGCTCCCGTCCCGCTGGGAGGGCATGGCGCTGGCCCCGCTGGAGGCCATGGCCTGTGGCAGGCCCGTCGTGCTGACCGACGTCAGCGGCGCCCGGGAGAGCCTGCCGCCCGGCCAGGAGGCGCACTGCCTCGTACCGCCCGAGGACCCGGCGGCCCTCGCGACGGCACTCACCGCGCTGCTGGGCGACCCCGGGCTCCGCGCGTCCCTCGGGCACGCGGCCCGCACCCACACCCGGTCGGCCCGCGACGTACGCGAGACCGCCGCAGCCGTCTCCGACCTCTATCGGGAACTTCTCAGCCTGCACCGACCCATGACGAGGAAGCGCACCGAGCGATGACAACGGAGAGTGCATTCGCCCAGGCCACGGCCGTAGCGCCGGCGGCCCCATCGGTCCACCCGCCACGGAGCGCCACCGGCCGCCCCGTGCCCCTCGCCCCCCGGAGCATCCGCCGGCGCGGCCCCGTGGCCGGTCTGCTCGCGGCCGACGTCCTCGCGGTGGCCGCCACCCTGGCCCTGCTGCCGTGGCCGACGGCGATGCTCGCCCCGCTCGCGGCCCTCACCCTGGCGCTGCACACCTACCGCGGCCTCTACCGCCCCCGCCTGTCCCCGTCGGCGCTCGCGGAGATCCCGCCGGTCCTCCTCCTCGCGCTGATCCAGTGGTACGCCGTCGCCGAAGCCCTCGCGGCGTACGCCCCGCACCTCGCCCTCCCCTGGAGCACCCTCGCTCTCGCCGCCGCCGCGCAGACGCTCCTGCTGTGCTCCGCCCGCGGCGTCGTTCACGAGGCCCGCCGCCGGACCGCGGTCCGCCGCCCGCAGTCGGCACTGATCGTCGGCCGGGGCCCGGTCGTGCACCGGATCACAGCGGCCCTGCAGACGAGAGCCGAGTACGGACTGCGCCCGGTCGGCCGGGTCGACGAAGCCCACACGGACACGGACACGGACGCGGACCCGGACACGCTGCCGGTGCTGACGACCCTGGAGGACGTGACCCGCGCGGTCATCCAGAACTCCGTACGCCACGCCGTGTTCACCCACTCGCCCGAGCAGCTCCCCGACGCCCGGCTCGTCGCCCTCCTCGCCGGGCACGACTGCCACCTGTGGCAGGTCGAAGGCCGCACGCCCAGCAAGGACCCGGACCACCTCTGGGGCTTCGCGGTACGCCCTCTGCACGCCCACAGACCGGTGTCCGCGGCCGTCAAACGCGCCATGGACGCCCTGGTGGCCGCGGTGGCCCTGCTGGCCGCCGCGCCGGTGATGGCCGCGTGCGCCCTAGCCGTACGCCTGTCCGACGGCCCCGGCGTCATCTTCCGTCAGGAGCGCATCGGCCGCGACGGCCGCCCGTTCACCCTCCTGAAGTTCCGTACGCTCCGCCCGGCCGACGAGCACGAGTCCGCCACGCGCTGGAGCGTGGCCACCGATCACCGCATGAGCCACACGGGCAACCTCCTGCGCCGCACGTCCCTCGACGAACTTCCCCAGCTGTGGAACGTCCTGCGCGGCGACATGAGCCTGGTGGGCCCCCGCCCCGAGCGTCCGTACTTCGTCACGAAGTTCAGCCACGCCTACCCCGGCTACCAGGCCCGCCACCGGATGCCGGTGGGCATCACCGGCCTGGCCCAGGTCAACGGACTGCGCGGCGACACCTCGATCGAGGACCGCGCCCGCTTCGACAACCACTACATCGAGACCTGGTCGCTCTGGCAGGACGTGTGCATCCTCACGCGCACCGCCGCTTCCCTGTTCCGGCTCGGAGGCAGCTGAGCATGACCGTCCTGTGGACGACACCGGCGCCCCGCCTCCGCCTCCCGCTCCTTCCCCTGATCGTCACCGTGCTGCTGCTGGCGGTCCCCATGCAGGCGGCGGCAGCCGGTACGTCCGCCAACATCACCCCGGCGGACATCGCGTCCTGCGCCCTGGTGCTCGTCGCCCTGGCCGGGGCAGTCCGCCGACGCCCCCTCACGCCCGCCGCCGCCCTGATCCTGGGCCTGCCGGCCCTCGGCATCGCCGTGGCGACGGCGACCGCCACCGACCCCACGGCGGCCCTCACCGGGTTCGTCCGCTACCTCCAGGTGTTCGTGCTGGTCCCGGCGGCGGTGGTCCTCCTCCTGCGCACCCCCCACCACTTCCGCGTCGTCACCGGCGCCCTCGTCGTCCTGGCGCTCGTCCAGGGCGCGACCGGGGTCTACCAGTACGCCACCGGCACGGGCGCGTCGTACATGGGCGAGGACATCAGAGCGGTGGGCACCTTCGGCCCCACCGACGTCATGGGAATGGCCACGGTGGTCTCCTACGGCCTGCTGGCGACCCTGGCCCTGGCTCTGCGCACTCCCGCGTCGGCACCGCCCTGGCTCCGCCCCTGCGCGATCGCGGCCTCGGCGGCGCTGACCGTCCCCCTGGCCGTGTCGTTCAGCAGGGGGGCCTGGATTGCCACGGTGATCGCGGCTGTGGCGATGATCCTCCTCACCGGCCCGCGTCAGGCGGCCAAGGCGCTGGCCGCCGTGACGGCGGCCGCAGTCGTCCTCGTGGGCGGCTTCGGCGTCGGCTCGCAGATGATCTCCGAACGCCTCACCAGCATCACCGAGGTGACCGAGGCCCCCGACCGGTCGGTCAACGACCGCTACACGATGTGGGCCGCCGCCGCGAGCATGTGGCAGGACAACCCCGCCACCGGGGTGGGCCTCAAGGGCTTCCCGGTCCACCGCGACGCGCACGCGTCGATCGGCCTCTCCTCCGGCAGCGACACGGCGGGAGCGGGCCAGACGTTCCACAAGCAGCCCCTGCTCTCGCCGCACAACATGTACCTCCTGGTCCTGAGCGAACAGGGGCTGATCGGCCTCACGGCCTTCGTGGGCACCTGGGCGGCGATCCTGACGGCGTCCCTGCGCCGACTGCGCCGGGGCCACCCGGCGGCGGACTGCGGCCTGGCGGCGATCGGCCTGACCGTCTATCAGACGGTCGACTTCCTGTACGCCGACATCGGCGGCCCCTCGACGGTCCTCACCGGCGTCATCCTGGGCCTGGCCGCCTGGTGGGCCCTGGCACCGAGCGAGGCGCCGGAATGACCGACACCCCCGTCCACGCGCAGCACCCGCCCCCGGCCGCCACGGCGCCGGAGCCGCACGCCGAGAAGCCGGCCCCCTTCCCGGCGCCGCACCCCACCGCGCCGACCCCGCCGCCCCGGCGGGCGCCGGGCACGACGGCGCCTCCCCTGCTCGGCCGCTTCCTGGCCAGGGCCGCCGCCGTCACCGCCGGCCTGACCGCCGCGAGCGCACTCCTCGGCCTCCTGCGCGACCAGACCATCGCCCACCTCTTCGGCGCGAGCGTGGAGAGCGACGCCTTCCTGATCGCCTGGACCGTGCCGGAGATGGCGGCCACGCTGCTGATCGAGGACGCCATGGCGCTCCTCCTGGTCCCCGCCTTCAGCCACGCCCTGGCCCGCCGCGCCGCCCGGCGGACCCAGGACCCCGCCCTCGCGGACGACGCCGTACGGGCCCTGGTCCTGGCCACGCTGCCCCGGCTGTGCGCCGCCCTGGCCGCCGCCGCCGCACTGCTCGCCCTGGGCGCGCCCTGGCTGGTGCGACTCCTCGCGCCCGGCTTCGGCGACCCCCAACTGGCCACCGACTGCACCCGCCTGACGGCGGTCACCGTCTTCACGTTCGGGATCACCGGGTACTTCAGCGCCGCCCTGCGGGCCCACGGCCACTTCCTGCTGCCGGCCGGCGTCTACGCGGCGTACAACATCGGCATCATCGCCACGACGCTCACCCTGCACTCGCTCTGGGGCGTACGAGCGGCCGCGGCCGGTGTGGCCGTGGGCAGCCTCCTGATGATCCTGACCCAGCTCCCCACGTTCCTGCGCCTGACCCGCGCCCACCGCACGCCCGCACCCTCGCGCGCCCCCGCCCCCCGCTCCGAGCCGCCCACCCCCTCGCTCCTGACGGCCCCTCTCCTCACGACGTCGCTGCTCGCCCCGGTGATCCTCTTCGCGGTGGGCCGCCAGGGGCAGGTCCTGGTCGAGCGCTTCCTGGCGTCACCGCTGCCCGGCGGAGCCATCTCGCACCTCAACTACGCGCAGAAGGTCGCGCAGATGCCGATGGTGCTGTCCCTCATGATCTGCACCGTCACCTTCCCCGTGGTCGCCCGGGCGATGGCGGAAGGAGACGAGGAAGGGGCCCGCCTCAGGGTCGAGAGGGACCTGGCCCTGGCCGCGACGGTCGTGCTGCTCGGCACCGCGATGGTCCTCGGCTACGCGCCGCAGATCATCGAAGTCCTCTTCGAGCGCGGCGCGTTCGACGCCCGGGACACCGCCACGACGGCGACCGTCATGCGCGTGTACGCCCTGGGCCTCCTGGGCCACTGCCTGGTGGGCGCGCTGAGCAGGCCGTTCTTCTCGGCGAGCCGCCCGACCTGGTACCCGGCCGCCGCGATGGCCGCGGGCCTGGTCGTCACCACCGCGGCGGGCGCGGTGGCGGCGGAGCGCTTCGGCGTACACGGCATCGCGGCCGCCAACGCCGTCGGCATCAGCACGACGGCCCTGCTCCTCCTCGGCGGCCTCGGCTCGCGCGTGGTCCCCATCCGGGTCCGGACCGTCGCCACGGCCCTCGCCCGCCTGGCGGCGGCGGCCGCGGCGGCCGCCGCCGCGGGCTGGGCGGCCGCGCCGGTGACACCGGGCGGCCCCCTCCTCGGCGTGGCCGCAGGGTGCGTCCTCGTCCCCGCCGTCTTCGTCCTCTGCGGGCTCGCGGTACGCGCCCCGGAGGTCGTCCACCTGCTGGCCCTCACCCGACAGAGGTTCCGTCATGGCCGCTGACACGGCGACCCGCAACGCCCCACGCCCCGTACCGGGGCTCCCCGCCCCGCCGTGGATCCTGATGTACCACTCGGTGGGCGACCCGGCGAACGACCCGTACGGCATCACGGTCTCCCGTGACCGGCTCGACCGGCAGCTCGGCTGGCTGCGCCGCCACGGCCTGACCGGAGTGGACGTGGGCACCCTGCTCCGCGCCCACGCGGTGGGCCGATCCGGCGGCCTGGTCGGGCTGACCTTCGACGACGGATACGCCGACTTCGTGCACGAGGCCCTGCCGGTACTGCGCCGCCACGACTGCACGGCGACGGTGTTCGTGCTGCCCGGCCGGTGCGGCGGCTCCAACGGGTGGGACCCGCTGGGCCCGCGCAAGCGGCTGCTCACCGAGGAAGAGATCGCCGAAGCGGCCCGCGCGGGCATGCACATCGGCTCCCACGGCCTGTACCACCAGCGCCTGGCCGGCGTCCCCGACGACGTACTGCGCCGGGAGACGTCCGACAGCCGTGAGCTGATCCGCGACATCACCGGCACCGCCCCGGACAGCTTCTGCTACCCGTACGGCACGGTCGACGCCCGAGCGACCGCGTCGGTACGGGCCGCCGGCTACACCTACGGCTTCGCGATCGCGCCCGGCCCCCTCCTCGGCCCGTACGCCCTGCCCCGCACCCACGTCAGCCAGGCCGACCGGGACCTTCGCCTGTGGGCGAAGCGCACCCGGCACCGGTTCGCCCGTCACGGCGCCGCGCGATGAGGGCGCTGCACATCATCACCGGCCTCGGCATCGGGGGAGCCGAGCAGCAACTGCGCCTGCTGCTGCGTCACCTGCCGGTGTCCTGCGACGTCGTGACGCTGACGAACCCCGGCCCGGTGGCCGACGGTCTGCGCGCGGACGGCGTGCGGGTCACGCACCTGGGGATGGGGGGCAACCGGGACCTCAAGGCGCTGCCCGCCCTGACCCGGCTGGTGCGCCGCGGCGGGTACGACCTCGTCCACACGCACCTGTACCGCGCCTGCGTCTACGGGCGGATCGCCGCACGGCTGGCCGGCGTCGGAGCCACGGTCGCCACCGAGCACTCCCTGGGGCGGGCCGAGATCGAGGGCCGCCCCCTCACCCGGGGCGCCCGCGCGCTGTACCTGGGCACCGAACGCCTCGGCTCGGCGACCGTGGCCGTCTCCGCGACCGTGGCCGGGCGGCTGCGCGACTGGGGCGTACCGGCCGCGCGCATCCATGTCGTCCCCAACGGCATCGACGCCGCCCGCTTCCGTTACGACGCCACCCGGCGCGCCGCCACCCGCGCGCACCTGGGCATCCCCGCCGACGCGTTCGTGGCCGGCGGCGTGGGCAGGATCGTCCCGGGAAAGCGGTTCGACACCCTGGTCCGCGCGGTGGCGGCCCTGCCCGGCGCGTGGCTCCTGCTGGCGGGCGACGGCCCCGAGACGGACGCGCTGCGCACGCTGACCGCGCGCCTGGGGGCAACGGACCGCATCCGCTTCCTGGGCGAATGCGGCACCGACCCGCAAGGCGCCGACCCGCGAGGCGCCGGGCGTACTCCCGTCCCCGATCTCCTGTCCGCCATGGACGTCTTCGTGTCGACGTCCCGCGAGGAGGCCTTCGGTCTGGCCGTGGTCGAGGCGCTGGCCGCCGGACTGCCCGTACTCCACCGCACCTGCCCCGCCATCGACGACCTGCCCCACGACCACGCGCCCGGCGCCCGGCGCATCAGCGGCAGCGTCGGGGAACTGACGGCGGCCCTGCGCCGGCGCATGGAGGGCGGAGTACGCCGCCTGGTACCGCCGCCGGCCGTCGGCCACTACGACATCGCACGCAGCAGCGCACGCCTCATGGACGTGTACGCACACGCCCTCGCCTCCGCTCCCCCGACCAGGAGAGAAGCCCACCGATGACCGATTCCCCCGACCAGCACGAGCCCGAGCAGCCCCAGCGGCCCGCCACCCCCGGCCGCCTGGCCCGACTCCTCGCGGGCGCCGGCCGACGGGTGCGGGCCACGCCCCTGCCCGCTTGGTGGCCCGTACCCGTGTGCGCGCTCCTCGGCACCCTGTGCGGAGTGTCGTACGGCGTCCTCAAGACCCCGGAGTACACCGCCACCAGCTACGTCGTGGCCGTCCCCGCCAAGGGCACCGAGCCGGGCGCGGCGCTCGGCTACGCCCAGGCGTACGGCCGGATCACCACCAGCGACTCCACCCTCGCGTACGCGCGCGTCGCGGCGGGAGTGCCGCCCGAGGCGCTGCGTACGCAGGTCAGCACCGAGACGTCGCCCGACTCACCGATGATCGCGATCACCGGCACGGCGACGAAGCCGGCGGCCGCCGCGGACATCGCCAACGCGGTCGCCGAGGCCGTGTTCGTCAGCAGCAACCACGTCTCCAAGAACACCGGCGTCAAGCTGCTCGTCTTCTCCCAGGCGATCGCGCCGGCCGAGCCGGCGTCCCCGTCCGTCGGGATCAGCGCCGCCGTGGGCGGCTGCACCGGCGGCCTGCTGGGCGGCCTGGCCCTCCTGGTTCGCCCGAAGCGCCCCCGCAGGGCCGCGTCGGCGTCGGTGCCCGGCCCCTCCACCGCCCCCGCCGAGGCGGGCGCCGGCTCCACCGCCGAACGGGAGCTGGTGTGACGGCCGCGCGGGGCCTCACCGCGACGCTGTGCCGCGACCCCGCCAGGTTCGCGCGGCTGCGGCCCGAGTGGGACGCGCTGCACCGCCGCTGTGCCGCCTCCACACCGTTCCAGAGCCACGCCTGGCTCCACTCGTGGTGGCTCTCGTACGGAACGAACGGCCGCCTGCGCGTCGTACTGGCCCGCCGCGACGGCCGGCTGATCGGCGCCGCGCCGCTGATGCTCGTCCACCGGCCGATGCCGCTGCTCGTCCCCCTCGGCGGCGCGATCTCCGACTTCTCCGACGTACTGGTCGACGACGAGGAGAGCGGCGGCGCCCTCACCGCGCTCGAACGCGGACTCGACCGCGCCGCCCGGCAGGCGGTGATCGACCTGCGCGAGGTGCGGCCCGGGGCGGCGGCCGAGCTGCTGTACGAGCGGTGGACCGGCGCCCGGGGGCGCCTCACGGACTCGACGTGCATGGAACTGCCCGTCGAGCCGATCGACGACCTGGTCAAGCGGATGCAGAGCAGCCGCGCCCAGCGCGTCCGGGCCAAACTCCGCAAGATCGACGCGCTGGGCGTCGAGAGCCGCGTGGTGAGCGAGCACGAGGTGCCCGACGCCGTCGGCCGCCTGCTGCGCCTGCACGAACTCCAGTGGCGGGGGCGGGGCGTCAACGTCGAGCACCTCAGGCCGCGCTTCGCCGAGCACCTGGTGCGGGCCGGGCGGCGGATGCTGCGGGACGGCGACGCCGCGCTCACCGAGTTCCGGCTGGAGGGCCGGGTGGTGGCGGTGAGCATGACGCTGCAGTCCGGCCTGCTCTCCGGCGGCTACCTGTACGGAGCCGACCCGGCGCTGCGGGAGCGCAAGGTGGACGTGACGACGATGCTGCTGCGCCAGGAGGCCGCGCTGGCCTCGGGCTCGGGCCGAGGCGTGCTCAGCCTGCTGCGCGGCTCGGAGGCGTACAAGAACCACTGGCGCCCCGAGGCGGTCACCAACCAGCGGCTCCTGCTGGCCCGGTCCGCCCTGGAGCCCCTGCTGCGCGTACGCGAGTCGCAGGTGACCATGCGGGACCGGGCCGCCGAGACCGTCACCACGCGCTTTCCGGCGGCGCGCGACTGGCGGGACCGGGTGAACAACTGGCGGGCGGACGGCGCGGTCAGGACTTCCAGTCCTGCGGGAAGCGGGGCTTCACGCAGACCGTGAAGTCGCGCACCCACTGGTTGATCCACTCGCCCATCTCCATCGGCACGCACCACTCCCCGGAGTCGGACCGTCCGGGCCGCTCGGGCGCCCCGGGCTTCTCCGGCGGCTCGGTCGGCGTCGGCCTGGCCGGCTTGCTCTCCCCGGGCTTCGGCGTCGAGGGCGAGGGCGAGGGGGCCGGGGGCGGCGACGGGACCGGCGGGTCGGACGGCGGGTCGGACGGCGGCGTCTGTGTGACGGGCGGCGCCTGCCACCCGAACAGCTTCGAGCGGAAGACCTCCGACGACCGGGGATTCTCGTCGCACTGCCAGACGCCGTGCGGGCAGTAGTCGGTGATGGTCTGGTACAGCGGCTTGTGCCGGGCCATCCAGTCCAGCATCCCCTTCATGTACGCGGGGTTGTCGCCGTTGCGGAACAGGCCCCACTCCGGGTAGGAGATCGCCTTGCCGTGCTCGGCGGCGAAGTCGACCTGCGCCTGGAGCCCGTACGGGTCCGACACCTGCTGCTCGAAGGTGTCGCCGGGAGGCTGGTCGTACGAGTCCATCCCGATGATGTCCACGACGTCGTCGCCCGGGTAGCACTCGGTCCACGGAATGGCGTCGATGCCGCGGTTCGGGGCGAAGTCGAAGCGGAGCTTCTGGCCGGGGACGGAACGCATCGCCGCGACGACGCGGTTCCAGTACGCCTTCCAGGCGTCGGGATCGGGGGCGCAGCGGTGCGAGTACGTCGTCCCGTTCATCTCCCAGCCCAGCACGATCACGGTGTCCGGTACGCCGAGCTCCACCAGCGTGGTGGCCAGCTTCCGGTAGTGGCGGTCGAAACGCCCGGCCGCGCCGTCCTGGAGCAGGTCGCGGACCTCGTCGTCGGACAGGCGCTCCTCGTTCCGCTCCATCATGGGCACGTTGAGGACGAACATCCGGTCGTCCGCGCCGCGCCGCCACTCGGCCCACGGGCGCAGGAACTCGGGGCGGCCCGCGATGTTCTCCCAGACGTCGCCCGGCAGGTACGTGTGCCCGACCGACAGGTCCGCACCGCCCAGCCACTGCGACAGTTCGGCCATCCGCGTCACGCCGTCGGGCCCGTAGTGGAGATACGCGCCGATGGCGGGCGTGGGCCGGTCGGGCGGGCCCTCGTCCGAAGCCGGGGGAGAGGTGGCCACCGGGGCGGGATCCACGGCGGCCGTCGCTCCGGCCGGGCTCCCCGCGAGAACACCACCGGCGACAACGAGACTCATGACCACCGTCCCGATGCAGGTGCCTGTGAGACGGCGCCTCTTGGACATGACTCCTCCTACGATCGTCGTTCGTGCCGACGCGTCCGACAGTAGGCAGAAAGTCGTACTAATGAGCTGTCCGCATGCCCGTCAATGGGCCATTGGCGAATGGGCGCCCTTTGAAAACGGCCACTCGGGTGAAATCGCCCCGCGTGATACGGGAGTAACGCGGACCGCCCCCGCTCGTTGAACGGGGGTCGCATGGGAGTGAGCCTTCCCAGCCGTGCAGCCCAAGGTCAGCCAGACCTTGGGCTGCACGATTTCGTGCCGGCCGTTCCACTCAGGACGGCTCGAAAGCGAAACGCAGCGCGCGGACGCGGTTGTCGAAGTTCGAGTCGACCAGTTCCGGCATTCCCACCGCCCGCAGATCCCGCGACCTGGTGAGCAGCTCGTGGAAAAGCGCTTTCATCTCCTGGCGGGCCAGATGGGCCCCCAGGCAGTAATGCGGACCGCCGCCGCCGTACCCCAGATGCGGATTCGGATCCCGGGTGATGTCGAAGACGTCGGGATGCGCGAACACCGCTTCGTCGCGATTGGCCGAGGCGTAGAACAGCACGACTTTCTCACCGGGCCGCAACTCCCGCCCGCCCAGTTCGCAGTCGGTCACGACCGTCCGGCGGAACTGGATGATCGGCGTCGAATGCCGGACGATCTCGTCCACCGCCCCGTCGGCGTACCGGTCGAAGTCGCCCACCAGCAGCTCCCGCTGCTCCGGGTGCGCGGTCAGCAGGGCGAGGCCGTGGGCGATCGCGTTGCGGGTCGTCTCCACCCCGGCCACCAGCAGCAGGGAGAAGAAGGCGCCGAGCTGCCGGGAGGAGAGCGACTGGCCGTCGACGTCCGCGCGTACCAGCGCCGAGATCAGGTCGTCGGTGGGCCGCCGGCGCCGCTCACGGGCGAGCTTCGCCATGACCAGCTGCATCTGGGCCAGGGCGCGCAGCCCGCGCCCCGGCACCCGCAGCCTGGCCCGCTTCACGCCGACGTTCTCCGACGCGTGGTCGACCCGGTCGGCGATCTCCGGCCGGTAGCGCTCCGGGATGCCCATCAGGTTGCAGATGATCTCGAACGGCATCCGGGAGGCGACCGAGGGGACGAAGTCGCCCGGGCGCCGGGCGATCATCTCGTCGACCACGCGCCCGGCGACGGCACGGATGTCCTCCTCGGCGGCGGCCAGCAGACGCGGAGTGAAGGCCCGCGAGACGATCCTGCGCAGGTTGGCGTGCTCGGCGCCGTCCATGTTGACCATGGAGTTCCCGAACACGGCCTTCGCCCAGCCGGCCGGTTCGGGAGTGGTGACGCCCGGAGCGCTCGCGAACTGCCGTGGCTGCCGGCTCGCCTCCACCACGTCCGCGTGCCGCACGAGCGCGTAGAAGCCCCTGCCCGCCCCGCGGCGCCTCCTCGCGGGCCCGCTCTCCCCGAACAGCACCGGGGCGTCGAGCCCGCGCAGTAGCGCGAACGCTTTCAGCCGTTCGGATCGCGGCAGTTGCCAGAAGTCCGGATCGGCGAGATCGGCGTTGTGCGCCCGCAGCATCTGCTGCGTGGACGCCTGCGTCGGGATCTTCATACCCACACCCTCCAGGAGCTCGTACGACCGTGGTGACCGAAGCCGGTTGCTGCGGACGGGGGAACTATGCACTGGTTCGGGCGTTTGGCTCGTTCTTGCAGAGCGACAGCGTGTCTGCGATTTCAGAGGGGACGTACGTATCAATGAAGCTGACCACCCGAGGTTCTGTCGCGGCGGCGTTCATGGCCTGCATGGCGACCGCGGTGACGATCACACCGGCCGCCGCCGGCACGTCGGTGCCCGTCGACCTGCCGCTGGAGAACCTGGAGAGGGTCTTGCCGATCGAGGCTCCCGAGCTGCGCACCGGAGTGCCGGTGCCGGTGGCCGGCGCGCCCGACGGGACGCGTTACGTCACCGGGCGGATGCTGCCGAAGCGGACCCTGCCCTCCGTGCCGTTCACCGCCGAACTGCCGGAGACCGCGGTCGAACTCCCCGTGAAGGACCCGCTGGGCGAGGGCAGCCTCGGCGCGCTGCGCGCCGTCTCCAAGACCTCCGACCTCGGGCTGTCGTCCCCGGGAGCCTCCCTCGGCGCCCCGGTGTCCGCGCCGCGCTCCGACCTCCGCGGCCGGCTCGTGCCGGTCCTGCCCCAGGTCGCGCCGATCACGCCGGTGCTCCAGGGCACGCCCGCCGCCGCCCTGCTCATGGACTGACGGACGGTTCCGCGCCGGCGGCCGGCGCCCCGCACGGGCGCCGGCCGTTCCCGTACGAGAACTGTTTCGCCGGCGGGTCGTTGTCAACGGCGAGGCACGCGCACATCGGAAGAGTGGACCGCAGCGAGGGGCAAGGGGTATTCGGCATGGGCCTGAGCACGCGCAGGAGCGCAGCGACCGCGCGAGGAGGTTCCCTGACACGCCGCATCCTGCTGCGCGGCGCCTTCGCGATGGGAATGATCGCGGGCACCGCGGGGGCGCTCGCCCCGATCCTGGGCAAGAGGGCCGCAGAGGCCCCCGGAACGGCTGACGGCCCGGCGGCGGCAGGAACGGCGAAGGCGCCGGGCACGGAGCCGGAGCGGTACGCCGAGCGGTTCGCCGAGACGTACCGGGGCCGGCACATCCAGGGGACCGCGCGGGGCACGCGTCCCGCCAGGGCCGCCGCCGCCCGGCGCGTCGCCGCCGGCGACGCCATGACCGTCACCGCCGTACGGGACGTCGAGGTACGCATCGACGGCCGCCCGCTGCACGTCATGCGGCGCGCCGACGGCAGCTACCTGAGCCTGGTGAACCACTACGAGTCGTTCCCGACGCTGCTCGACGCCGCGCGCGCCGCCGTCGACGAGCTGGGCGGCGCCCAGTTGTCGACGTCCCCCCTGCACCGCCTCTGACGACAGGAGGGCCAACCGTGGTCTACACCCGAAAGAACCAGCGAGACCTCACCCGTACGGAGAAGAAGCGGTTCGTCAGCGCGATCCTGGAGCTCAAGCGCTCGGGGCGCTACGACGAGTTCGTGACCCTGCACGGTCAGTACTACGTCACCGACGACGAAGAGGGGCCGCGCGCCAGTCACATGACGCCGTCCTTCTTCCCCTGGCACCGCCGTTTCGTCCTGGAGTTCGAGCGCGCCCTGCGGGCCGTCGATCCGGGGGTGACGGTTCCGTACTGGGACTGGACGAAGGACAACAGTCCCGCCTCGTCGCTGTGGGCCGAGGACTTCCTCGGGGGCACCGGCCGGGCCGGCGACGGCAAGGTGATGACGGGGCCGTTCGCCCACGCCAACGGGAACTGGAACATCCGCGCGCGCGTCGGTGACGGCTCCTTCCTCACCCGCAACCTCGGCCGGCCGTCCGACCCGGTCTCGCTGCCCACCCGGCGGGAGGTGGCCAAGGCGCTGAGCGATCCGCTGTACGACGCCGCGCCGTGGAACTCCACCGTCGCGAAGGGCTTCCGCAACACGATGGAGGGGTGGGGGCGGGGCGGAACGGTCAGGACGTTCCACCACAACCGGGTCCACCGCTGGGTCGGCGGGGTCATGCTGGGCGCCACGTCGCCCAACGACCCGGTGTTCTGGCTCCACCACGCCTTCATGGACCTGCTGTGGGACCGCTGGAAGAAGGCGCACCCGCGCTCCGGGTACCTGCCGCGCCGCAAGCTGCCCGCGTCCGACCCGCAGCACGGGCGGGTCTTCAGCCTCCATGAGCCGATGCCGCCGTGGAACGTGACGCCCGCGCAGGTGCTCGACCACAGCCGGGTCTACCGCTACGCGTAGCCCCCGAAGTCCCGGCGGACAGAACGACTGCGGCCTCCCCGTACGTGAAGGGGAGGCCGCGGTGGCGTGGGGCGGGGAAGTCAGTGGCCGTAGGCGCCGTGCTCGGAGATGTTCGCGCACACGTTGCCGAAGGCCGGGTTGAGCAGGCCGATCACGTTCACGGTGTTGCCGCAGAGGTTGATCGGGATGTGGATCGGCACCTGGACCGCGTTGCCCGAGATGGCGCCGGGGTTCTTGACGGTCTCACCATGCGCTCCGGCATCGGCGGTGGCCAGTCCGGCACCGCCGGCCAGCATGGCACCGGCGCCGGCGAGGACGGCAGCTGCCTTCGCGATATGCGACATCAGGTCTCCTTGCGAGAGGAAGAGGTCGACCGCAGGGCTTGCGGCCTTCACGCTCCTTCAACGCGACAAGGGGAGGGCAGTAACGGATCAGAAGAAAAGTCCGCCGTTTCGCCGGTGAGCGGCGCGCTTCCGGTATCCGCCCGAACGGCAGGCGGAAAGGCATCTCGTCGCAGGAACGCGGGGCTCCGGACGGCTCCTACTCCTTTTCGAGCCGCTCGGGCAGGTCGAAGAGCGGGAACCAGCGCTTCGTGTCCAGGAAGGACGTGATGCCACTGACCTTCCCGTCCACGATCTCGATGACCATGAGCGCCCACGGCTCGAAGCCGCCGTCGCCCGACCGGCTCGGGTGGTAGTGGGCGAAGGCGGGCGTGCCGTTGGCCACCACCGGGACCAGCTTCGACCCCCGGCAGACCTCCCCGACGCCCAGCATCCAGCCGACGATGTCGTCGTGACCCCGGAGCCACAGGTCGTACGGCGGCATGGACAGCGTGGCGTCCTCGTGGAGCAGCGCGGTCAGGGCGGCCATGTCGTACCCCTCGAAGGCCGCGACGTACCGCTCCAGCAGCTTGCGCTGTTCCTCGTCCAGCGGATCGGCGGTGTCCGTCTCCCGCGCGCCGTGCTCGGCGATGGTGGCGCGGGCCCGCTGGAGCGCGCTGTTCACCGACGCGACCGTGGTCTCCAGCAGCTCCGCGACCTCGCTCGCCTTCCAGGCCAGCACCTCGCGCAGGATCAGCACCGCCCGCTGCTTCGGCGGCAGGTGCTGGAGCGCGGCGACGAAGGCCAGGCGCACGCTCTCGCGGGAGACGGCGGTCTCCGCCGGGCCGGCCGCCGAGGGCAGCACCCGCCCGTCCGGCACCGGCTCCAGCCAGGTGATCTCGGGGCGCGAGTTGAGCGCGGCCTGCGCGACCGGCGTCGCGGCCGTGAGGTCCATCGGGCGGGCCCTGCGGTTGCCCGCGTTGAGCATGTCCAGGCAGACGTTGGTGGCGATGCGGTACAGCCACGAGCGCAGCGACGACCGCCCCTCGAACTTGTCGAAGTTCCGCCAGGCCCGGACCATCGTGTCCTGCACGGCGTCGTCCGCCTCGAAGGCGGAACCCAGCATCCGGTAGCAGTACCCGGTCAGCTCCGTCCGGTGCTGCTCCAGCCGGGAATCCAGGTCCTGCGTCGCCACGACATCACTCATCGGTCCACCCCAACTCGCCACCTTTGGCACCAGCTCTTGGGAAGTTACCGGACCCCACTGACAATCATGACGCAGCTGCGAAAACCCGCACCATGGGAGCGACTTACGCCCGTACGGCGCTCCTGGTCCGCAGCGCCACGAGCTGGCGCCGCTCGACCCGGGCCACCCGGGTCCCGTACAGCGTGATCGACACGACCCCCAGCACCGCGACCAGCCCGAGGAGCACCGTCCCCGCCCAGCCACCGGCGTGGAACGCCACCGCGCCGAGCGTGCCGCCGACGCTGCTGCCCAGGTAGTACGCCGACTGGTAGAGCGCGGACGCCTGCGCCCGGCCCGTCTTCGCCGTACGGCTGACCGACGACGACGCCACCGCGTGCCCCGCGAAGAACCCGGCGGTGATCAGCACCAGACCGGCCAGCACCGCGGCGAGCGAGTCGGCCACCGAGAGCAGCAGACCGGCCGCCGTGGTCGACACGGCGAGGTACAGCGCGCCCCGGCGGCCCATGCGGGCGACCAGCCTGCCGGCCGCGGCGGACGAGACCGTACCGACGAGGTAGACCAGGAAGACCGAGCCGACGACGCCCTGCGGGAGGCTGAAGGGAGCCTCGACGAGCCGGTAGCCGATCACCGTGTAGACGGCGCCGAAGACGGTCATGAACAGCGCGCCGATCGCGTACAGCCGCAGCAGCAGCGGATCGGCCAGGTGACCGCGGACCGTCTTCGCCAGCGCCCTCGGGTTCAGCGAGCCGGGCGTGAAGTGGCGGGCCCTCGGCAGCATCAGCCGGAACACCACCACGCACACCACGGACATCAGGCCGACGGCGGCGAGCGCCGCCCGCCAGTCCCACAGCTGGGCCGCCCAGCCGGTGACGATCCGGCCGCTCATCCCACCGATGGAGTTGCCCGCGACGAACAGGCCGATCGCCGCGACCAGTGCCTTCGGCCGTACCTCTTCCGCGAGGAAGGCCATCGCGGAGGCCGGCACGCCGGCCAGCGCGGCGCCCTGCACCGCGCGCAGCGCCACCAGCCACTCCAGCGAGGGGGCGAACGGAACCAGCAGGCCGACCGCGACGGCGACCGTGAGCGAGACCGTCATCATCCGGCTGCGCCCGAAACGCTCCGAGAGGGCGCTCATCGGCAGG
Organism: Streptomyces chryseus; assembly: GCF_014650755.1. Taxonomy (GTDB): domain Bacteria; phylum Actinomycetota; class Actinomycetes; order Streptomycetales; family Streptomycetaceae; genus Streptomyces; species Streptomyces chryseus. The sequence continues at coordinate 147,752 of NZ_BMVO01000007.1, forward strand.
ACGAACAGGGCCAGCGCGCCGGTGGCGGCCGAGACGGTCCAGCTGGCGGCGCTCGCGCTCGCGCCGAGGTCGGCGGAGATCAGCGGCAGCAGCGCCTGCGTGGAGTAGAGGAGGGCGAAGGTCGCCACCCCGGCGGCGAAGAGCGCGAAACTCATGCGGCGGTAGCCGGGCGAGGAGGGGGCGAGACGGGAGTCGGTGTCGACAACGGAGGCGTCGGCGTCCACAAGGGTGGTGGACGCCTTGGTACTGGCAGAAGGCATACATCGAACGTAGCCACAGCCGTTTCATGCGTCCAATGCACAAAGCCGAGATAATCAATCCCATGGCGCATAACCACAGCTCACGGCCCCGGCTGTCACCGAGCAGTTACGAAGAAGACATTCAGCAGGTACTCGCTCCGCGTCTCGCGCACTTCGCGGCGGTCGCCCGCCACGAGCACGTCACCCGGGCCGCGCACGAGTTGGGCGTCCCGCAGTCGACGCTCTCCCGCGCCATGGTCAGGCTGGAGGAGGACCTGGGCGTCGCCCTCTTCGCCCGCAGGGGGCGCACCGTCGCCCTCACCCCGGCCGGCCGCACCTTCCTCACCACCGTCGACCGCGCGCTGGCCGAGGTGGAGAGGGCGGCGGACTCGGTACGGGCCGACGCCGACCCCGCGACCGGCAAGGTCGCCTTCGGCTTCCTGCACACGATGGGGTCCGAGACGGTGCCCGGTCTGCTCCGTGCCTTCCGCGTCGACCATCCGCGGGTGCGTTTCCAGCTCGTCCAGAACTACGGCGAGGCCATGATCGAGCGGCTGCGCGCCGGCGACCTCGACCTCTGCCTGACCTCACCGGTCCCCGACGCCCCCGACCTGGTCGCCCGCCGCCTCGACGAGCAGCGGCTGCGCCTGGTCGTCCCCGACGACCACCGCCTGGCCACGCGCAAGCGGGTCAGGCTCGCGGAGGCGGCCGACGAGGCGTTCGTGACCCTGGAACCCGGTTACGGGCTGCGGCGCATCACCGACGACCTGTGCGCCGAGGCTGGCTTCAAGCCGCGCGTCGCGTTCGAGGGCGAGGAGGCGGAGACGCTGCGCGGCCTGGTGGCGGCCGGTCTCGGTGTCGCCCTGCTGCCGCCGCCGGCGGTGGCCCGGCCGGGCGTACGGGAGCTGACGGTGACGGCCCCCCGCGCCGTACGCGAGATCGGACTCGCCTGGCTGGACGGCCACCCGGACACACCGCCGGTGGCGGCCTTCAAGCGCTTCCTGCTCTCGCGCAGGGGCCACCTCCTGCCGGAGTGAGGCGTCACGGGCTGACGGCGAGCACCAGGTACGCCGCCAGCAGGGCCAGGTGCACGCCGCCCTGCAGGGGCGTCGCGCGTCCCGGCACGATGGTCAGCGTCCCGACGGCCACCGTGAGCGCGAGCAGCACCATGTGCGAGGCGCCGAGCCCCAGCAGCAGCGGCCCCTCCATCCACACGGAGGCGAGTGCGACCGCCGGAATGGTCAGACCGATGCTGGCCATGGCCGAGCCGAGCGCCAGGTTAAGGCTGGTCTGCACCCGGTCGCGGCGGGCGGCCCGTACGGCGGCGATCGACTCCGGCAGCAGCACGAGCAGCGCGATCACGACACCCACCACCGACGCGGGCAGCCCGGCCGCCTCCACCCCCGACTCGATCGTCGGGGACACGCCCTTCGCCAGCCCGACGACCGCGACCAGGGACACCGCGAGCAGCCCGAGACTGACGAGCGCGACCCGCTGCGTCGGCGGGTCGGCGTGCTCCTCGACGTCGATCACCCTGCCCTGGGTGGTCATGGGCAGGAAGTAGTCCCGGTGCCGCCAGGTCTGGGTCATCACGAACAGCCCGTAAAGCACCACGGCCGCGAACGCCGCGAAGACGAGCTGGGCGGGACTGAACTCGGGGCCGGCGGCGCTGGTGGTGAACGTCGGCAGGGCCAGGCTCAGGCCCGCCAGCGTCGCGACGGTCGCGAACGCCGCGCCGGTGCCCTCGGCGTTGAAGACCGCCACCTTCCGCTTCAGCGAGCCGACGAGGAGGGAGAGCCCGACGATGCCGTTGCAGGTGATCATCACGGCGGCGAAGACGGTGTCCCTGGCCAGGGAGCTGTTCTTGTCGCCGGAGTCGGCCATGAGCGTCACGATCAGAGCGACTTCGATGATCGTGACGGCCACGGCGAGGACGAGCGAGCCGAACGGCTCGCCCACCCGGTGGGCGACCACCTCCGCGTGATGCACCGCGGCGAGCACGGCGCCGGCCAGGAAGCAGGCCAGCAGCGTGACCACCGGACCCGGCAGGTCACGTCCCCAGGCGAGGACCAGCAGTACGACGGCCAGCACGGGCACGGTGGTCGACCAGTGCGCGGCGGGGGCGCGGACCAGACGGATCATGCCTTCGACCCTGACAGAGGGGCGGTCGGGGCGCGCGTCGTACGGCGTGTAGGGCGCTGACGGCGCTAGCGTCGAAGCCATGCCTACGCCCAGCACGCCTCCGCCGCCCGCCCGCTACACGGTGCAGATCAAGCCCCGGGCGGCCGATGCCGCCGGGCACCCCGACCACGGTTCCACGCTGCGGACGGCGGTCGTGGAGGCGACCGGGGAGACGGGGGCGTCCGGGTACCCCCGGTACGAGGGCGACGGCGTGGCGGCCGACATCGATCCCCGCAGCGGGGCGGTGGAGGCGATCACGCTCGACGGCGCCGAACTCCCCTACGGCTGGATCGCCGAGGCCGCCCCGCCGTCGGCGTGACGTGACGCGCGGCGGCTAGCGGCGCAGCGCGTGGCCGAACCCGGAGGCCAGGGGCATCCGCAGGCCCAGCGGCGGCGGCGCCGCGAACGCGTCGGCCACCGGACGGGCGTACCCGCGCCCGAAGAGCGCCCCCAGCACGAAGTCGGCCGCGAGCGCCAGCACCTCGGGCCGGTGCTGCCGCAGGGAGTGGCCGTCGGAGTGCACCTCGAAGCGGCACGTGTCGCGGTTGACCTTCTTCGCCCGCTCCGCCAGCCGGTAGGACAGCTCCGGGTCGGTGCGCTCGTCGTTCGTGCCGTGCACGATCAGGACATGGCGCCCGGCCAGCTGCCGCACCGGCTCCGCCGCCGCCGCGACGTCGTCGTCCGGCAGCCACGGCGCGAGGGCGAGCACCGAGTTGACGGCCGGGTGGTCCGCCGCGTGCAGCGCCGCCCGCCCGCCCATGTCGATCCCGGCCAGGCACACCGGTACGTCGCCGTAGCGCCGTACGACCTCGTCCGCCGCCCACGCCGCGTCCGCCGCGAGCCGCGCGTCCGACCCGTTCCAGCCGCGCCCGCGGTAGCGCACGACGTGGGCGACGAGTCCCTCGTCCCGCCCCGCCGCCGCCAGGGTCCGTGCCAGCGGCCGTACGCCGGCGTGCGCCAGCGGGGACGGTCCGCGTGCCGACAGGGGCTCGCCCGCGGGAAGCAGCAGGACCACGCCGCAGACCGTGGGGGCCCCGCCCCCGGCCGCTCCGACCGCCCGCCCCAACCGGGCTGTGGAAACCGGGATTGCTTGCTGTGCCATGACAGAACAGTCTCAGAAGCCCAGGTGTACTCCACCCGTCCGCACGGTCACTGTTACGTATCGACAGAGGCGATCTACGCGCGTAGGCGCTAGAGTGCGCAGATGACGAGCGAGACCCCCAACACGCCCACCGCGGACCAGATCCGCCGCGCCCCGAAGGTGCTGCTCCACGACCACCTCGACGGTGGTCTGCGGCCCGGCACGATCATCGATCTCGCCCGCGAGGCGGGTTACGAGTCACTCCCCGAGACCGACGCCGACAAGCTCGGCATCTGGTTCCGCGAGGCCGCCGACTCCGGCTCGCTGGAGCGCTACCTGGAGACCTTCGCGCACACCTGTGCCGTCATGCAGACGCGTGACGCGCTGTTCCGCGTCGCCGCCGAGTGCGCCGAGGACCTCGCCGAGGACGGCGTCGTCTACGCCGAGATCCGGTACGCCCCCGAGCAGCACCTCGAAAAGGGCCTGACCCTCGAAGAGGTCGTCGAGGCCGTCACCGACGGCTTCCGCGAGGGTGAGCGCCGCGCGAAGGCGAACGGCCACCGCATCCGCGTCGGCGCCCTGCTGACCGCGATGCGCCACGCCGCCCGCGCCCTGGAGATCGCCGAGCTCGCCAACCGCTACCGCGGCAACGGCGTCGTCGGCTTCGACATCGCCGGCGCCGAGGCGGGCTTCCCGCCCACCCGCCACCTCGACGCCTTCGAGTACCTCAAGCGCGAGAACAACCACTTCACGATCCACGCCGGCGAGGCCTTCGGGCTCCCCTCCATCTGGCAGGCACTCCAGTGGTGCGGCGCCGACCGGCTCGGTCACGGCGTGCGCATCATCGACGACATCGAGGTCGCGGAAGACGGCAGCGTCACGCTGGGCCGCCTCGCCGCGTACGTGCGCGACAAGCGCATCCCGCTGGAGATGTGCCCGACGTCCAACCTCCAGACGGGCGCGGCCGACTCGTACGCCGCACACCCCATCGGACTGCTGCGCAAGCTGCACTTCCGTACCACGGTCAACACCGACAACCGGCTGATGAGCGGCACCAGCATGAGCCGCGAGTTCGAGCACCTGGTCGAGGCATTCGGTTACACGCTCGACGACATGCAGTGGTTCACAGTCAATGCGATGAAATCAGCATTCATTCCTTTCGACGAACGCCTTGCCATGATCAATGACGTGATCAAGCCCGGTTACGCCGAGCTGAAATCCGAATGGCTGTTCCGTCAGACCGCTGCGACCAGCGGTTCTTCCGCCGGCTGAGGTCGAGCGCAGTACACCGTAGGCGGCCCGGAACGTCAATTCCGGGCCGCCTTCGCGTGTTTGCGGCGGAGTCCGGGCGTGGCTAGCTTGCAGAGCCGCTCCCCATTCCCCGTTTGCGAGGACGTTTTCTCCATGAAGCAGTCTGCTGCCAAGACTCTCGGTGCCGCCGCTCTCGGTGCCGCTTTCGTCGCTGCCGCCGCCGGCAGCGCCTCCGCGGCTCCGGCCGCCCCGGCCGTGCCCGACCTGACGGGCACGCTGAGCTCCGCCACCACGACGCTGCCCGTGCAGGACGTCGTCGGCAAGCTCCCCGGAGGCGCCCCCGAGGCCCTGACCGGCGGCGTGAGCGCCCTCACCGGCAGCGCCTCCACCCTGCCCGCCACCACGTCCGACGCCCTGGCCAAGGCGCAGCCGTCCGACGGCAAGGGCGCCCGCAGCGCCGACCCGCTGAAGGGCCTGCTCGGCGGTCTGCCCGCCGGCGCGCTGCCCGGCATCGGCGGCTGACGGACCGTACGGCACACACGCGTGAGGGGCGCGCACGGGAACATCGGTTCCGGTGCGCGCCCCTCGGTGCGCGGTGTACCCCGACCGCCCGGCATCACCAGGCGGTCTTCGCCGTCTTCTCGCCGGGCAGGAACACCCACAGCGCCAGGTACAGCAGGATCTGCGGCCCGGGAAGCAGACACGAGACCGCGAAGATCACTCGCATCGTGGTGGCCGAGGTGCCGAAGCGCTGTGCCAGCGCGGCGCACACTCCGCCGATCATTCGGCCGTTACGGGGTCGGACAAGGGCGGTCATGGCGGGCTCCTCGCGAGCTGGTCCGGGGGTCACGTCCGGTGTGCCTCCCGATGCCTCCATACTGCTCGCCGAGAACCGTCCAAAGCGTCGCTCTACGGGGCGATCCCGACCCTGGGAATTGTCGGGGTGGCCCCCTGAGACACCTCGTCCCGCCGCAGGACCTCACCGCGCCCCGGCGGTTGCCTGCGGCGCAGCCGCGCACGCCCCATCGGTACGACCGCGAGGTGCGTCAGCGCCACCCCGGCCGTGTTCAGCAGCAGCGAGTCCACGTCGACGACCCGGCCGGGCACCCCGGTCTGGAGCAGCTCGATCCCCAGCGAGAACAGGGCGCCCGCGAGGGCCGTACGCGCCAGTGAGGCCACCGGCGACACGTGCAGCCGGCCCCCCGCCATCGGCAGCAGTACGCCCAGCGGCGCCAGCAGCAGAAGCCCCTCGCAGATGCGTCGCGCCGCCTGGGCGGGGCCGAGCGCCAGGTCCGCCTCGATGCCGGCCAGCGGCTGGAAGTTCGCAGACGTCACCCACGGGACGTCCAGGGGACGCAGCGTCAGCGACGCGACGAGCAGCAGGTGCGCGACGAGGAGTAAGCCTCCCGCCGCGCGGAAGCGGTTGATGACGGCGCTGCCGTCCGAGCCATGACGCACGCCCCCCAAGACGCGGGTACCGGCAGGATCGGTTCCGCCCGGGAACGACAGTGTGACAAGCCCGGCTCCCGCGCCCGGAAACGATCAGCGCGTGGGGCGGATCTCGCCCAGCGTCGGCAGCACCGACTCGGGGCGGGCCTTGAGCGCCGCCGTGCACTGGTAGCCGCGTACCGGGTCGTCGGACGGTCCGCCGAGTGTCACCGACCGGTCGGGTCCGGCCGCCGCGCTGTCCGCGTACGTGCAGACGATCTGCGCCAGCGCGTGCGTGGGAAGGTCCTCCGGCTGGCTGCTCAGCCGCAGTGCGTCCCGGGGATCGCCCTTGCGCGCCCCGGCCACGGTCAGTGACTCCCGTACGTCCGTACTGAAGCCCGCCTGCCGCTCCTCGTCCGACGGCGCCTTCTTGAGCTCGTCGAGGAGCGTCTGCGCGACCCGCACCCGGTCGGACAGCCGCTCCTCGGGGATCCGCACCGTACGGTCGACCGAGACGAGCTGGGCCCCGCACACCAGGTACACCTGGAGCGGTACGCCGGACGCCGCCTCGCCGGCCGGTTCCTGGGCCGACAGCTCGCACGGCACCCGGGACGGCGCCGCGCCCGCGTCGACCGGCACCGACGTCGTCCGGATCCCGCACCCGGCGAGCGCGGCACAGAGCGCGGCGAGGGCCGTGAGCCGGGTCAGCCTGCGCTTCACTTGTCCCCGCCCTCCTGCGCGTCCCGCACGCCGCCGTCCCCTTCGTCGTCCCCGTCCGCCGCGCGCGACACGTCGAGCGGCAGCCGCAGGACGAACACCGCGCCGCCCTCCGGCGAGTTGGACGCGGTGATGTCCCCGCCGTGGATGTGCGCGTTCTCCATGGCGATGGACAGGCCGAGGCCGCTGCCCTCGGAGCGCGGGCGCGACGCGCTCGCCTTGTAGAAGCGGTCGAAGACGTGCGGCAGTACGGCCTCCGGGATGCCCGGGCCGTGGTCCCGTACCTCGATGAGCAGTTCGTGGTCGACGGGCCGCACCGACACGCGCACCGGGGAACCGCCGTGCTTGAGCGCGTTGCCGATCAGGTTCGCCAGGATCACGTCGAGCCGGCGCGGGTCGAGGCGCGCCATGATGCCGCGCTCGGCGTCGAGATCGACCGCGTCGAGCCACGCGCGGGCGTCGATGCAGGCGGTCACCTGGTCGGCCACGTCGACGTCGTCGAGGACGAGCCGGGCCGTGCCCGCGTCGAAGCGGGTCACCTCCATCAGGTTCTCGACCAGGTCGTTCAGCCGCCGCGTCTCGCTCACCACCAGGTGCACGGCGGGCGCGATCATCGGATCGAGGTTGTCCGCCTCGTCCTCCAGGACCTCCGCCACCGCCGTGATCGCGGTCAGCGGGGTCCGCAGCTCGTGCGACATGTCGGCGACGAAGCGGCGGCTGGACTCCTCCCGAGCGCTCATGTCCGCGACCTTCTTCTCCAGCGACTCGGCGGTCCGGTTGAACGTCCTTGACAGCTCGGCCAGTTCGTCCGTCCCCGACACCCGCAGCCGGGTGTCCAGCTTGCCCTCACCGAGCCGCCGCGCCGCGTCCCCGAGCCGCTGCACGGGCTTGAGCACGGTCGTCGCGGCCGCCTGCGCGAGCAGCGCGGAGCCCAGCAGGGCCAGCGCGGTCGCGATCGCCAGGGACCAGGCGAGCGAGTTGAGGTCGTCGCGCTCCTGCTCCAGCGAGGTCAGCATGTAGCCGGTCGGCCCGCCGCCGATCACCTTCGTGCCCGCCACCAGGGACGGCTTGTCCCTCGGACTGATCCGCACCCAGTAGAGGTGGTACGGGAACTCGTTGGCCTCGGTGACCTTCTGCCGCCGGTTCACCGCGCCCTGAAGCTCCCGCGGTACGTCCTCGAGCGTCAGGGTGTCGACGTCCGAGGTGGCGGCTATCGGCTTGCCCGGCTCGCGCTCGTCCACCAGCAGCACGCTGTAGCCGGGGTTCCCGCCGGCCGCCATCTGCGTCGCGGCGGCCTGCAGTTCGGCCTGCGTCGGCCGCGGCGGCAGCGTGGCCGCGCGGTTCTGCATCTCCTGGCGGAAGCTGTTGAGCGCCGCGTCCTGGGTGCGGGTCAGCACCGCCTCGCGGTTGAGCCAGTACGCGATGCCCGACGCCGAGACGGCGGCGGTCAGCGCCACCAGCGCGAACACGACGACGAGCCGCAGTCGCAGGCTGGTCCAGCGCGGCCCCGCCTGCGGGGACTTCTCCCGGGCAGCGCTCACGAAGGCGAGTCCAGCCGGTAGCCGACACCGCGGACCGTACGGATGAGAGTCGGCGACGACGGCACGTCCTCGACCTTGGCCCGCAGCCGCTGCACGCACGCGTCGACCAGGCGCGAGTCGCCGAGGTAGTCGTGCTCCCACACCAGCCGCAGCAACTGCTGCCGGGACAGGGCCTGCCCGGGGCGACGGCTCAGCTCCAGGAGCAGCCGCAGCTCGGTCGGCGTGAGCTGGAGGTCCTCGCCGTTCTTGGTCACCGTCATCGCGGACCGGTCGATGGTCACGTTGCCGAACACGGCGGCGTCGTTGGCCTCCCGCTCACCCCGCCGCAGCACCGCGCGGATACGGGCGTCGAGGACCCGCCCCTGCACCGGCTTGACAACGTAGTCGTCGGCTCCGGATTCCAGGCCGACCACCACGTCGATGTCGTCGCTGCGCGCGGTCAGCAGGATGATCGGCAGCTGGTCCGTGCGCCTGATGCGCCGGCACACCTCGAATCCGTCGATGCCGGGCAGCATCACGTCCAGCACGATCAGGTCGGGCCGCTGCTCACGCAGCAGTTTGAGGCCGTCCTCTCCCGTCGCCGCGGTGGCCACTCGGTGGCCCTGGCGTGACAGGGAGAGTTCGAGGGCCGTGCGGATGGCGTCGTCGTCCTCGATCAGCAGCAGGAAAGGCACAGAGGTCATTCTGGCCCATGGGGGAGGGCGGGTTCGACAGTTGGACCGCGCCCCTTCGCTGTGACACGGCTGTGACAGTCGGCGGACACCCCGATGAAACTGCCCCGGCAAGCTGTTGGTCACACGGACAGCACCGGACTCCATTGACGGGGGGCGCGAGATGAACGCACTGCACAGCACCACCTCCAGCGCAGTTGTCACGCGGCTCCACGACGTCACGAGGAGTACGGAGAAGTCCGGTTCCGGGGCGGGGCGGGGGTGCGCCCGCGGCATCGGCCGTCAGCGCACGCAGCCGTTGCACGTGGCCCCGGTGCCGGACGCTTCCGCGGGGGGCAACGGGGGAGCGGCGTACCGGGAGGCGACGGGGGAAGGCGCTTCGGTGCCGCAGGTGGGGAGCGCCGACGCGGCGTTCACCGCCTACGTCCGGGAGCGCCGCGCCTCCCTGTACGCGACCGCCTACCACCTGACCGGGGACCGGTACGAGGCCGAGGACCTGCTCCAGAGCGCCCTCTTCTCGACGTACCGCGCCTGGGACAGGATCAGCGACAAGGCGGCGGTCGGCGGCTATCTGCGCCGCACCATGACGAACCTGCACATCAGCGCCTGGCGCAGGCGCAAGCTGAACGAGTACCCGACCGAGGAACTGCCGGAGACGGCGAACGACACGGACGCGATGCGCGGCACCGAACTGCGCGCCGTGCTGTGGCAGGCGCTCGTCCGGCTGCCCGAACTCCAGCGCACGATGCTGGTCCTGCGGTACTACGAGGGCCGCACCGACCCGGAGATCGCGGACATCCTCGACATCAGTGTCGGCACGGTCAAGAGCAGCATCTGGCGGTCACTGCGCCGGCTGCGCGAGGACGAGGTCCTCAGCTTCGGCCGTGACGAGGAGGAGTCCTTCGGCGAGCTGGTGGCCTGAGGGGTACGGGGGGTACGGGGGCCGCCGTTTCGGGGGAGACGGCGGGAGTACCGGGGGGAACGCGGCGGGGTCGTACAGGCGGGGGAGCCTGTGCGGCCCCGCCGCGCTGTGCTGTGCGCGCGTCCGGGACGCGCGGGGGCCCGGAACGTGCCTCCGGTCAGCGCGGCGCGGGGGTGCGGTGGCGGCCGGCCGCCGCGGCGGCGAGACGGCCCAGCGCCTCGTCCTTCGCGCAGGGGTGCGCCCCGAGGGCGGCCTGGCGGCCCACGATCGCCCGCTCCGCCCGCATCAGCCGCCACCCCCTGCGCAGCAGGAACGGCACCGACTTGCGCCCCTCCCGCAGATCCCGCACCAGCCGGCGGCGGAACGTCGTCGACGGACGTCCGTGCAGACAGAGCGCGTCGGCCAGCACGCCCAGTTCCTGGCAGCGCGCCACGATGTCCGCCGCGAAGATCCCCTCCGCCACGAACAACGGCGTGCGCTCGATGTCGAGCGCCTCCCGGTCCACGACGGAGCTGGTGGCGATGGAGTACACGGGGACCGTCGTACGGCCCGTACGGCACAGCTCCTCGATCGCCGCGACGGCGGCGTCCGCGTCCCACGACAGCGGGGAGTCCCAGTCGATGTCCGTGCTTCCCACCACCTGCGGGAGCGTGGGGTCGTCGGCCTCTTTGTAGAAGTCGTCGAGGCGCAGCACGGGCAGCCCCGTACGGGCGGCGAGCGACGACTTTCCGGAGCCGGAGGGCCCCGTCAGCAGGACGACGCGGGTCGGTATGGGGGATGAACTCACGGGGAACCATTGTGCGGCATTGACCCGGTCGGGGGACCCCACCGGGAAGCCGTTGGTATCGAGCATCACATCTCAACTACGCTGCGTGGGCTCATGATTACTCACTCAGGCGGGAATCCCATGGCACGTCACTCAGGTCGCAGGTCCCAGCGGAGCGCTCTTCTGCGCGCCGGTCTGGCCGTCACCGCCGCCGGTGCGGCTCTCGCCGCGGGCGGAGGTGCGGCGCAGGCCGCCCCGGTGCCCAAGGAGGCCGGGATCGACGTTCCGCTGGAGAACTTCGACCCGGCCGCGACCGGCCGGGCCCTGACCGGCGGCCTCGGGGCCGCGACCGCCGGTGGCGTCGGCCCGGTCAAGGACTTCCACCCGAACCCGCTGGCGGGCACGGGCGTGGACCCGCTGGACAACGGCCTCGGCACGCAGGTGGCCGACTTCCAGCCGCTGAGCACGGCGGCGGTCACCGCCCCCCTCACGCAGGGCGGCGGGCTGAGGGAACTGCCGCTGGCCGGCCCGACGACGGGCCTGCTGCCGGGCTGACCGGCGCGTCGCGCTCCCCGCACGAGCGCGGCGGAACGCGCGGGGGCCCCGTACCGGCGAGCGGTACGGGGCCCCTGTCGTGTGGGCGTCGTCGGGTCAGTACGCCGAGCCGGACGCGCCCAGCGTGCCCGTCGGGTGCCAGACCGTCTTCATCTCCAGGAACGCCGTCAGGCGGTGCGTGCCGGGGTCGGCCGACCAGTCCCCGTCCACAGGCTGTGGACGCAGGACCCGCTTGAGGTTGTCCGCGGCGGCGATCTCCAGATCACGCGCCAGATCGGCGTCGGCGCCCGAGAGGTCGATCGCGTTGACGTCCTGGTGCGAGGCGAGCGGGACCGCGATCTCGCGGGTGCGCCCGGACAGGATGTTCACCACCCCGCCAGGCACGTCGGACGTGGCCAGGACCTCGCCGAGTGAGAGCGCGGGCAGCGGCGACTTCTCCGAAGCGACGACGACGGCCGTGTTGCCCGTCGCGATCACCGGGGCGATCGCCGAGACAAGGCCCAGGAAGGACGACTCCTGGGGGGCGATGACGGTGACGACGCCCGTGGGCTCCGGAGTGGAGAGGTTGAAGAACGGGCCCGCCACCGGGTTCGCGCCGCCCACGATCTGGGCGATCTTGTCGGTCCAGCCCGCGTACCAGACCCAGCGGTCGATCGCCGCTTCGACGACCTCCGCCGCCTTGGACTTGGACAGGCCCTCCGCGTGCGCCACCTCGCGGACGAACTGGCTCCTGCGGCCTTCCAGCATCTCGGCGACGCGGTAGAGGACCTGGCCGCGGTTGTACGCCGTCGCGCCCGACCAGCCGCCGAACGCCTTGCGCGCCGCGACGACCGCGTCACGGGCGTCCTTGCGGGACGAGAGGGGGGCGTTGGCCAGCCACTTGCCCTTCCCCGCCGCGTCAGTGGCTGATGTTGCTGTGGTCACTTCGTACACCCGGCCGCTCTCGGAACGGGGGAACTTGCCCCCGACGTACAGCTTGTAGGTCTTGAGGACATTCAAGCGGTCAGACATCGAGGTACGCCTCCAGGCCGTGACGGCCGCCTTCGCGGCCGAAGCCCGACTCCTTGTAGCCGCCGAAGGGCGAGGTCGGGTCGAACTTGTTGAACGTGTTGGCCCAGACGACGCCCGCGCGCAGCTTGTTCGCGACCGCGAGGATGCGCGAGCCCTTCTCCGTCCAGATGCCGGCGGACAGGCCGTACTGGCTGTTGTTGGCCTTCGCGACGGCCTCGTCGGGCGTACGGAACGACAGCACCGAGAGCACCGGGCCGAAGATCTCGTCGCGGGCGACGGTGTGCGCCTGCGTGACGCCGGTGAAGAGCGTCGGCGCGAACCAGTACCCGGAGGAGGGCAGGTCGCACGGCGCGGACCAGCGCTCGGCGCCCTCCGCCTCTCCGGTCTCGGCGAGTGCGGTGATCCGGGCGAGCTGCTCGGCGGAGTTGATCGCGCCGATGTCGGTGTTCTTGTCCAGCGGGTCACCCAGGCGCAGCGTGGACAGCCGGCGCTTGAGGGAGTCGAGCAGCTCGTCCTGGATCGACTCCTGGACCAGCAGGCGCGAGCCCGCGCAGCAGACCTGGCCCTGGTTGAAGAAGATGCCGGTGACGATGCCCTCGACGGCCTGGTCGATGGGGGCGTCGTCGAAGACGATGTTGGCGCCCTTGCCGCCCAGCTCCAGGGTGACCTTCTTGTCCGTACCCGCGACCTGGCGGGCGATCGCCTTGCCGACGGCCGTGGAGCCGGTGAAGGCGACCTTGTTCACGTCCGGGTGCTCGACGAGCGCGGCGCCGGCGTCCCCGTAACCGGGCAGGATGTTGACGACGCCCTTGGGCAGGCCCGCCTGGCGGCAGATGTCCGCGAAGAAGAGCGCGGACAGCGGCGTCGTCTCGGCCGGCTTCAGCACGACGGTGTTGCCCGTCGCGAGCGCCGGGGCGATCTTCCACGCCAGCATGAGGAGCGGGAAGTTCCACGGGATGACCTGGCCGGCGACGCCGAGCGGGCGCGGGTTGGCGCCGTACCCCGCGTGGTCGAGCTTGTCGGCCCAGCCCGCGTAGTAGAAGAAGTGCGCGGCGACCAGGGGGAGGTCCGCGTCGCGGGTCTCCTTGATCGGCTTGCCGTTGTCGAGGGTCTCCAGGACGGCCAGCTCGCGCGAGCGCTCCTGGATGATCCGCGCGATGCGGAAGAGGTACTTGGCGCGCTCGGCGCCCGGCAGCGCCGACCACTTCTCGAACGCCTTGCGGGCCGCCTTCACGGCGCGGTCGACGTCCTCGGCGCCCGCGCGGGCGACCTCGGAGAGCACTTCCTCGGTGGACGGCGAGACGGTCTTGAAGACCTTGCCGTCGGCCGCGTCGGTGAACTCGCCGTCGATGAACAGGCCGTACGACGGCGCGATGTCGACGACCGAGCGGGACTCGGGAGCGGGTGCGTACTCGAATGCGGATGCCATGGTGATCAGTCCACCGTCACGTAGTCGGGACCGGAGTAACGGCCGGTGCTCAGCTTCTGCCGCTGCATCAGCAGGTCGTTCAGCAGCGAGGAGGCGCCGAAGCGGAACCATTCGTTCGTGAGCCAGTCCTCGCCGACCGTCTCGTTGACCAGCACCAGGAACTTGATCGCGTCCTTGGTGGTGCGGATGCCGCCGGCCGGCTTCACGCCGATCTGGATTCCAGTCTGCGCCTTGAAGTCGCGTACGGCCTCAAGCATGAGCAGGGTGTTCGGCGGGGTGGCGTTCACGCCGACCTTGCCGGTGGACGTCTTGATGAAGTCCGCGCCCGCCAGCATCCCCAGCCAGGACGCGCGGCGGATGTTGTCGTACGTCGACAGCTCGCCGGTCTCGAAGATGACCTTGAGGCGGGCCTTGTCGCCGCACTCGGCCTTCACGGCCACGATCTCCTCGTAGACCTTCAGGTAATGACCGGAGAGGAAGGCTCCGCGGTCGATCACCATGTCGATCTCGTCGGCTCCGGCGGCCACGGCGTCGCGGACGTCCGCGAGCTTCACCGGGAGCGCGGCGCGGCCGGCCGGGAAGGCGGTGGCGACCGAGGCGACCTTGATGCCCGTTCCGGCCAGGGCCTCCTTCGCGGTCTCCGCCATGTCCGGATAGACGCAGATCGCGGCGACGCGCGGCGTCGTGCGGTCGGTCGGATCGGGATGGGCGCCCTTGGCGCAGAGCGCCCGGACCTTGCCCGGGGTGTCCGCGCCTTCGAGCGTGGTCAGGTCGATCATCGAGATGGCCAGGTCGATGGCGTACGCCTTCGACGTGGTCTTGACCGAACGGGTGCCGAGGGACGCGGCGCGCGCTTCGAGGCCGACGGTGTCTACGCCGGGCAGCCCGTGCAGGAAGCGGCGCAGCGCGCCGTCGGACGCGGTCACGTCGGCGAATGCGGGTGCAGTGGTGGGCATGGTCACCAGATGAGCATATCTACGCGCGTAGCTGCCTGTACACCCCCGTACCCGCCGAGCCGGTGTGACGTGAGGCAGAATCGGCCGTATGACTAGCAGCCCCGGCGGATCGAACAACCCGCCCGCCGAGCCGACGTACGCCGACCGGGTCTTCCGGTCGTCCTCCGCCCTGGCCGGCGGGGTCCTGGTGCTCGCGCTGGCCGCGTGGGTCGGCGGTGACGCGCTGGTGCGCGGTCAGGGGCGTACCCCGTGGGCCGCGGTGGCCGGGCTGCTCTTCGCCGTGCCGCTGGTGGTGGCCTTCACGCTGCGGCCCGCCGTCTTCGCCAACGACGACCGGCTGCGGATCCGCAATCCCTTCCGTACGATCACGCTGCCCTGGGCGGCGGTCGAAGGGGTACGGGCCGGTTACTCCAGCGAGGTGTTCGCGGGCGGCAGGAAGTACCAGCTGTGGGCGATCCCGGTGTCGCTGCGGCAGCGCAAGCGGGTCGCCCGGCAGCAGGCCAGACGGGCGACGGACGACCCGTACGGCCGGACGTCCGCGACCGCCGACGTCACCGACGCGCGGGCCCGCCGGGCGCCGGCCGACCAGACCGTCGACGACCTGCGCGAGCAGGCCGAGCGGTGCGCGTCGCGGCCCGGCGCGCAGGGCGGCCCGTCGGTGCGGTGGGCGTACGAGATCATCGCGCCGTGCGTGGTGGGGGCTGTCGCGCTGGCCGTGCTCCTCGCCACGGGGTGACGTTGCGTTCCGGGCTTCGGGGGCGCTGGTGGGCGTGGTCCTGGCACCGGGGCTACGGGGGGCCCGGCCAGATCAGTTGCGTGTAGGCGCCGAACCAGAGGGACGCCAAGGCCGTGCCGCCCAGCACCAGCGCGCCGGTGAGCCGTCGCGCGCGGGCCACGGCCAGTGCCACCGGCAGCAGCAGCGGGAAGCCGGGGACCAGGAAGCGGGCGCGGGGGAAGTAGACGCCGCCGCTGCCCAGCACGACCAGCAGCAGTACGCCGGTGAACACGAGCAGCGGCAGTGGCAGGCGCTCGGCGGCACAGAGCGCGAACAGGGCCACGGAGAGGAACAGCACCAGCGTCACCACCACCAGGTACAGGTGCGGTTTCGACTGGTAGAGCAGGAGGCGGCGCATCTCGCGCAGCGTGTCGGCCCCGCCGTCCCACTCGTTGAGCCACAGCTTCTGTACGGCGAGGTAGCCGTCCCAGCGGCCGAGCCGTACGCCCACCCAGGCGACGTAACCGGTCCACCCCAGCGGCGCGATCAGCCCGGCCGCGAGCACGGCGGGGCGTGGTCCCCTTCCCCTCCGCCACGCCTGCCACAGCGACACCGCCGCCGCCACCGAGACGGCCGCGGCGACGGCGACGCCGGTGGGGCGGGTCAGTCCGGCGAGTGCGGCGAGGGCGCCGGCCCACAGCCAGCGGCCGGCGAGGACGGCGTACAGCGACCAGGCCGTCAGTGCCGTGAACAGCGACTCCGTGTAGCCCATCCACTGGACGACGGCGACCGGCGCGCAGCCCCACAGGACGGCCAGCAGCGTGCCGGTCCGGCGTCCGTACAGCCGGTCGCCCACGGCGAAGATCCCCCAGGCGGCGACCAGGGAACAGGCGACCGCGAGCAGCACGCCGACGCTGGCCCGCGAGCCCGGCGTGACGGCCGCGACGACCTTGATCAGGGCCGGGTAGAGCGGGAAGAACGCGAGGTTGTTGCTGTTGTGGGCGGTGCCGAGGGCGGCGTCGTACCCGCTGTCGGCGATCTCCAGATACCAGCGGGAGTCCCAGGAGGTGGCGAGGGCGGGCCACAGGCCGTGGCCCTTGAGGTGCGCCCAGTGCGCGAGCACCACGACGCCCGCGAGGCGTACGGCGACGTATCCGGCCAGGGCGGGGGCGGCCCGCCGCAGGGACTTCGTCAGCCGGTTCCGCGTTCCTTCTTGCGGGTGCCCGGCGGCCGGAGCGGCCGTGCGGGACCGGGCGGTCGCCGGTGGTGCGGTCGGGGGCACTGCGGCAGCTCCTGGGACTCGGCGGGGGATACCGGGTCACCCTTCCTCGCACGGTCGGCGAAGGGCACGGAGCGCTGCGTCAACTGCCGTACGCAAACCACTCGTCCGGGCGGTCGGTCCCGGGCAGGGGACCGGCCGCCCGGACGCGGTGGTCAGATGCCGGCGGCCGCCGACAGGTCGCGCTTGATGGCGGCGAGGATGCCCTCGGCCCGCTCCCTGACATCCGCCAGCTCGCTCGCGTCCGCGACCGGGACGACGGCCTCCAGGTAGCACTTGAGCTTGGGCTCGGTGCCGCTCGGCCGGACGATCACGCGGGCCTTCACCTCGCCGTCCAGGTAGTACCGCAGACCGTCGGTCGGCGGCAGCCTGTCGGTGCCGCGCGTCAGGTCCTCGGCGGAGGTGACGGTCAGTCCCGCGAGAGAGGCCGGCGGCCGGGCGCGCAGGCGGCTCATGGCGTCGGCGATCACCGTGAGGTCCTCGACCCGGACCGACAGCTGGTCGGTGGCGTGCAGACCGTGCTCGACGGCGAGGTCGTCGAGCAGGTCGAGGAGCGTACGGCCCTGGGACTTCAGCACGGACGCCAGCTCGGTGACGAGGAGCGCCGCCGTGATGCCGTCCTTGTCGCGTACGCCCTCGGGGTCGACGCAGTAGCCGAGCGCCTCCTCGTACCCGTAGCGCAGACCGTCGACGCGGGCGATCCACTTGAAGCCGGTCAGCGTCTCCTCGTACGGCAGACCCGCCGCGGCGGCGATCCGGCCGAGGAGGGACGACGACACGATCGACTCGGCGAACGTGCCGGTCGCGCCCTTGTGGACCAGGTGCGCCGCAAGCAGCGCGCCGACCTCGTCGCCGCGCAGCATCCGCCACTCGTCGGTGCCGGGCAGGGGCACGGCGACGGCGCACCGGTCGGCGTCCGGGTCGTTCGCGACGATCAGGTCCGGCCGGGCGCGGCGGGCGGTGGCGAAGGCCAGGTCCATGGCCCCCGGCTCCTCCGGGTTGGGGAAGGCGACCGTGGGGAAGTCCGGGTCCGGCTCGGCCTGCTCGGCCACGAGCACGGGCTCGGGGAACCCGGCGCGGGCGAAGGCGGCCGTCAGGACCTCCTTGCCGACGCCGTGCATGGCCGTGTAGACGACGCGGGCGGTCCGGGGGGTCCCGGCGGTGAGGACCGCGTCCGTACGGGCCAGGTACGCCTCCAGGACCTCCTCGTTGAGCGTGAACCAGCCCGTCTCGGGGCGCGGCACGTCCGCGAGGGACGCCACGGCGGCGATCTCGGCGGCGATCTCCGCGTCGGCGGGCGGCACGATCTGCGAGCCGTCGCCGAGGTAGACCTTGTAGCCGTTGTCGCGGGGCGGGTTGTGGCTCGCGGTGACCTCGACGCCGGCGACGGCGCCCAGGTGCCTTATGGCGTAGGCGAGCACGGGGGTGGGCAGCGGGCGCGGCAGGAGGGCGGCGCGCAGACCGGCGCCGGTCATCACGGCGGCGGTGTCGCGGGCGAAGTCGGCGCTCTTGTGGCGGGCGTCGTAGCCGATGACGACGAGGCCGTCCGTCTGGCCCTTCGCCTTCAGGTACGCGGCGAGGCCGGCGGCGGCGCGGATGACCACGGCGCGGTTCATGCGCATCGGGCCGGCGCCGAGTTCGCCGCGGAGCCCGGCCGTGCCGAACTGGAGCGTGCCGGCGAACCGGTCGGCGATCTCGTTCAGGTCCTCGGCCTCGATGAGCTTGGCGAGCTCGTCGCGGGTCTCGCTGTCCGGGTCCTCGGCCAGCCAGGCCGAGGCCCGCGCGATGAGCTCCTGCTCCTGCTGCACGATGTGGTCCACCTCTCGTGTGGGGTGCGTGGTGTTGCGGTGTGCTGCGGCGGGCTTGTTCCCCCGCCCGCCCCTTCTGGAACCGCCGGACCCCGGCCGCCCCGCGGACGTGTCCTCGCACGCCGGACGGGCTGGATGCGCGCACCGGGCGGGAGACGTCCCGCCCGGCGGCACCCGTCCAGCCCCTCCGGCGTGCGAGGAGCGGGGGCCCGGCCGGGCCGGGGAATCAGATGCGTTCGAGGACCTGCGCCAGGAGCGCGCCCATGCGGGTGGCCGAGTCGCGGCCGGCCTGCAGGACTTCCTCGTGGTTCAGCGGTTCGCCCGACAGGCCCGCCGCCAGGTTGGTGACCAGCGAGATGCCGAGCACCTCCGCGCCGGCCTCGCGCGCGGCGATGGCCTCCAGGACGGTGGACATGCCGACCAGGTCGCCGCCCATGACGCGGACCATGTTGATCTCGGCGGGCGTCTCGTAGTGCGGGCCGGGGAACTGGACGTAGACGCCCTCCTCCAGGGTGGCGTCCACCTCCTTGCACAGCGCGCGCAGGCGCGGCGAGTACAGGTCCGTCAGGTCCACGAAGTTCGCCCCGATGATCGGCGAGGTGGCCGTCAGGTTGATGTGGTCGCTGATGAGGACCGGCTGGCCGGGGCGCATGCCGGGACGCAGGCCGCCGCAGCCGTTCGTGAGGACGACGGTCTTGCAGCCGGCGGCGACGGCGGTGCGCACGCCGTGCGAGACGGCCGCGACACCGCGGCCCTCGTAGTAGTGCGTACGGCCGAGGAAGACCAGCGCGCGCTTGTCGCCGATCTTGTACGAGCGGACCGTGCCCGCGTGTCCGGCGACGGCCGGCGGCGGGAAGCCGGGCAGCTCGGTGACCGGGAACTCGTGCTCGGGCGCGCCGAGTGCTTCGGCGGCGGGCACCCAGCCCGACCCCATCACGAGGGCGACGTCGTGGGTCTCGGCGCCGGTCAGCTCGCGCAGGCGGGCGGCGGCGGCGTCGGCTGCCGCGTGGGGGTCGGCGAAGCCGTCGGCGGGGGCAGGGGTAACAGATGCGTTCACGCCGACGAGGGTAACCGGTGAATCCCTACGCGCGTAGATGTCGCTGCCGACGGTGTTGCGATCGTTGCCTTGTCGGATCGGACAAGGGGGAGACCGCCGCCCTCAGCAGGGGCGCTTGCGCAGCTCCATGACGTAGTCGTGCGGGGCGCCGGCGGACTCCGCCGCGTCGGCGATCTCCCCCAGGTAGCGGGCGGAGGGAAGCCCGCCCTCGTACCCGTTCAGCACGTACACCCAGGCCGGCTCCTCGCCGTCCAGGGTGTGCACGCGCAACCGCATCCGGCGGTAGATGTCGAGTCCGACACCTTCCCAGCGGTCCATGGAGTCCTCGTCCATGGGAGCGATGTCGTACAGCGCGACGAAGACCTGTGAGCGCGGGGCCTCCACGATGGTGGCGAGCGCGCCCTCCCAGCCCATCGCCTCCCCGCCGAAGGTCAGCCGCCAGCCGTTGAGCCAGCCGGTCCCGCGCAGCGGTGAGTGCGGTGCGCGGCGCGTCATCAGCCGCGCGTCGAGGTTGCCGGCGTACGCGGCGTAGAGCGACATGTGGTCGAGGGTACGGGAGGGGGTGGCGCGGCGGGGGCCGCGGAGTGGTGCGGCCGGATGGAGGGCCCCGGGGCGAAGCACCTTGAAGCGTGCGGGACAATGGAGTACGTACTGCATTCCCCCCGGGCGATCCCCGGATCCCCGGCCGAGCGGGCAGGCGGGCCGGGATTGACAATGCGAGGCGGACTTTTTCGTGACCCGGATCGTGATCATCGGTGGCGGACCCGGCGGATACGAGGCGGCCCTGGTGGGCGCCCAGCTCGGCGCGGAGGTGACCGTCGTCGACAGCGACGGTCTGGGCGGGGCGTCGGTGCTCACCGACTGCGTGCCGTCCAAGACTCTGATCGCGACGGCCGAGGTGATGACGACCTTCGACTCTTCGTACGAGGAGTTGGGCATCATCGTCGCCGACGACACGCCGCACATCGAGCAGGCGGCCCGGGTGGTCGGCGTGGACCTGGGCAAGGTCAACCGCCGTGTGAAGCGCCTCGCGCTCGCACAGTCCCACGACATCACCGCGTCCGTCACGCGGGCCGGCGCGCGCGTGCTGCGCGGCCGGGGCCGGCTGGAGGGCCAGCAGGACGCCGACGGCTCGCGCACGGTCGTCGTCACGTACGGCGACGGCAACGAGGAGCGCCTCACCGCCGACGCCGTGCTGATCGCGACGGGCGGCCACCCGCGCGAGATCCCCGACGCGCTCCCGGACGGCGAGCGCATCCTGAACTGGACGCAGGTGTACGACCTCGACGAGCTCCCCGAGGAGCTCATCGTGGTCGGCTCCGGCGTCACCGGCGCCGAGTTCGCCGGCGCGTACCAGGCGCTCGGCTCGCGCGTCACCCTGGTCTCCTCGCGCGACCGCGTGCTGCCGGGCGAGGACCCGGACGCCGCCGCGGTCCTGGAGGACGTCTTCCGGCGGCGCGGCATGAACGTCATGGCCCGCTCGCGCGCCGAGTCCGCCAAGCGGGTCGGCGACCGCGTGGAGGTCACCCTCTCCGACGGGCGTGTCATCAGCGGTACGCACTGCCTGATGGCCGTCGGCGCCATCCCGAACACCGCCGGCATGGGCCTTGAGGAGTCCGGCGTCCGGCTCAAGGACTCGGGCCACGTCTGGACCGACAAGGTCTCCCGTACGACCGCTCCCGGCGTGTACGCGGCGGGCGACGTGACGGGCGTGTTCGCGCTCGCGTCGGTCGCGGCCATGCAGGGCCGGATCGCGATGTACCACTTCCTCGGCGACGCGGTGACGCCGCTGAATCTCAAGACCGTCTCGTCGAACGTCTTCACCGACCCCGAGATCGCGACGGTCGGCTACACCCAGGCGGACGTGGACGCGGGCAAGATCGACGCGCGCTCGGTGAAGCTGCCGCTGCTGCGCAACCCGCGCGCGAAGATGCAGGGCATCCGCGACGGCTTCGTCAAGATCTTCTGCCGTCCGGGCACGGGCATCGTGGTCGGCGGCTGTGTCGTCGCACCGCGCGCGAGCGAGCTGATCCATCCGATTTCGATCGCGGTCGACAACAACCTGACCGTGGAACAGATCGCGAACGCCTTCACGGTCTACCCGTCCCTGTCGGGATCGATCGCCGAGGTCGCACGGCAGCTGCACACCCGCAAGACGTCCGCCGAGGCGTAGCCGGCGGAGGTGGTGACCGGTCACGCGGCATACGCCCCGGGCGTACGCCGCGTATACCACTCCGCGCCCCAGTTTGGGCACAACTTCTGTTATTCGGCGCAAACTGCTGAAAAGTATCGGCCGGTCAAGTTACTGTCAGTTTCGTGTTCGCTGCAGAACGTCGCCAATTGATCCTCGAAATGGTGCGCGCCAACGGGGCTGTATCGCTCCGTGAGCTCGCCCGCGTCGTCCAGACCTCCGAAGTGACCGTACGGCGGGACGTGCGGGCACTGGAGGCAGAAGGACTCCTCGACCGCCGGCACGGCGGTGCGGTACTGCCGGGCGGTTTTACGCGGGAGTCCGGCTTTCCGCAGAAATCCCATCTCGCGACCGCGGAGAAGACGGCCATCGCCGACCTCGCCGCGGGACTCGTCGAAGAGGGCGAAGCCATCGTCGTCGGCGCCGGGACGACCACGCAGGAGCTGGCCAGACGGCTCGCCCGGGTCCCCGGCCTGACCGTCGTCACCAACTCCCTGCTGGTGGCACAGGCACTGGCGCACGCCAACCGCGTCGAGGTCGTCATGACCGGCGGCACGCTGCGCGGCTCGAACTACGCGCTGGTCGGCAGCGGGGCCGAGCAGTCCCTCCAGGGGCTGCGGGTCTCCCGGGCCTTCCTCTCCGGCAGCGGACTGACCGCCGAGCGCGGTCTGTCCACCTCCAACATGCTGTCGGCGAGCGTCGACAGGGCGCTGGTGCAGGCCGCCGCCGAGGTGGTGGTCCTCGCGGACCACACCAAGCTCGGCACCGACACGATGTTCCAGACGGTGCCGACCGACGTGATCACGCGTCTGGTCACCGACGAGCCGCCGCAGCACGACGACCGTGCGGCGACCGAGTTGCAGGCCCTGGCGGACCAGGGCGTGCAGATCGCCGTGGCGGGGCCCGGGGCGGCGGGCTCGGGAGCGGACGGCGTCCCCACCGGACGCCAGCCCCGCCGGGACATGCCCCTGCCCGGTCAGCGGCGTACGCACCCGGGCGGCCCCGGAGCCGGCGGGCTGCGCAGCGCCGGGGCGCTCGCGGACCAGCAGTCGGGGCCCGCCGAGCGGGAGCGGGCGCGCGTCGCGGATCTGCGCCGCCGCTGAGCGGCGGCCCGGTCAGGTCGCCGGCCCCGCCTCGGGCCGCAGGCCCTTCAGCGTCAGCGTCAGCAGGCGGTCGGCCAACTCCGGGTCGTCCGGGGCCTGTTCGGCGGCCAGTGCGATGGCGTTCGTCAGCTGCATCAGGTCGCCGATCGACACGTCGGGCCGCACGGCGCCGCTGCGCTGCGCCCGTACGAGCAGCCGCTCGCCCGCCGCGTTCATCGGCGTACTGCATCGAGCGAGGGCCGAACTCTCGTCGCGGGACGCCGACATGAGCGCGCGGGCGAGGCCCCGGTACTCACCGGCGTGCGTGATGATGTCGCGCAGCCAGGTGACGAGCGCGGAACAGGGCGCGTCGCTGTCGGCCAGTTCCCGTGAGCGCGCGAGGAGTTCCTCCACGGCGCCCTGGAAGACGGCGCTCATCAGGGCATGCCGGGTGGGGAAGTGCCGGTAGAGCGTGCCGATGCCCACCCCCGCGCGGCGCGCGACGTCTTCGAGCGAGGCGTCGGTGCCGTGCTCGGCGAAGGCGGTACGGGCCTCGGCCAGCACGCGTGCGTAGTTGCGCCGGGCATCCGCGCGCATCGGCCGTACCGCCCCGGCGGCGGAGGTGGCAGCGTCCGGGGGTACGGGCGCGGGCGGCCGTGGGTCCGGCTGGACCGGCGCTCCCGGCGGCCGGGGTCCGCTCGTCGCCATGGCTCGTCCTCCTCCCGCTCCGGTCTCCAGGATGCCATTGCGAGCTGAGTGCCCCGCCGGTCTCGGCGGGGCCCTCAGCTCACTCACGGCTCACGGCCGCCGGACGTCAGTCCTTGATCTCGCAGATGGCGGCGCCGGACGTGATCGACGCGCCGACCTCGGCGGCCAGGCCCTTGACGGTGCCGGAGCGGTGCGCGTTCAGCGGCTGCTCCATCTTCATGGCCTCCAGGACGACGACCAGGTCGCCCTCCTTGACCTCCTGGCCCTCCTCGACCGCGACCTTGACGATCGTGCCCTGCATGGGCGAGGCGAGGGTGTCGCCGGAGGCGGCCGGGCCGGACTTCTTCGCGGCGCGGCGCTTCGGCTTGGCACCGGCGGCCAGGCCGGTCCGGGCCAGCGTCATGCCCAGCGAGGAGGGCAGCGAGACCTCCAGGCGCTTGCCGCCGACCTCGACGACGATGGTCTCGCGACCGGCCTCGTCCTCGTCCGCGTCGGCGCCCGGCACGGTGAAGGGCGGGATCTCGTTGACGAACTCGGTCTCGATCCACCGGGTGTGGACGGTGAACGGGTCGGAGGTGAACGCCGGGTCCGCGACGACCGCGCGGTGGAACGGGATGGCCGTGGCCATGCCCTCGACGTTGAACTCCGCCAGCGCACGCGCGGCGCGCTGGAGCGCCTGCTCACGGCTGGCGCCGGTGACGATCAGCTTGGCGAGGAGCGAGTCCCACGCCGGGCCGATGACGCTGCCGGACTCGACGCCCGCGTCCAGGCGGACACCGGGGCCGGACGGCGGCGCGAAGGCGGTCACCGTGCCGGGGGCGGGCAGGAAACCGCGGCCCGGGTCCTCGCCGTTGATGCGGAACTCGATGGAGTGCCCGCGCACGGCCGGGTCGTCGTACCCCAGCTCCTCGCCGTCGGCGATCCGGAACATCTCGCGGACCAGGTCGATGCCGGTGACCTCTTCGGAGACCGGGTGCTCGACCTGGAGACGGGTGTTGACCTCCAGGAAGGAGATCGTGCCGTCGACGCCGACGAGGAACTCGACGGTGCCGGCGCCGACGTAACCCGCCTCCTTGAGGATCGCCTTCGACGCGCGGTACAGCTCGGCGTTCTGGGCGTCGCTCAGGAACGGCGCCGGGGCCTCCTCCACCAGCTTCTGGTGGCGGCGCTGGAGCGAGCAGTCACGGGTGGAGACGACGACGACGTTGCCGTGGCTGTCTGCCAGGCACTGCGTCTCGACGTGGCGCGGCTTGTCGAGGTAGCGCTCGACGAAGCACTCGCCGCGCCCGAAGGCGGCGACGGCCTCACGGACGGCGGAGTCGTACAGCTCCGGGACCTCTTCGAGGGTGCGGGCGACCTTCAGGCCGCGACCGCCACCGCCGAACGCCGCCTTGATGGCGATCGGCAGACCGTTCTGCTCGGCGAACGCGACGACCTCGTCGGCGCCGGAGACCGGGTCCGGCGTACCGGCGACGAGCGGGGCGCCCGCGCGCTGGGCGATGTGGCGGGCCGCCACCTTGTCGCCCAGGTCACGGATGGCCTGCGGCGGCGGGCCGATCCAGGTCAGGCCCGCGTCGAGCACGGCCTGGGCGAACTCGGCGTTCTCGGACAGGAAGCCGTAACCGGGGTGAACCGCGTCGGCCCCCGAATCCTTGGCGGCCTGGAGCACCTTGGCCATGTCCAGGTAACTGGCGGCCGGGGTGTCACCGCCCAGAGCGAACGCCTCGTCGGCCGCGCGGACGTGCAGAGCGTCCCGGTCCGGGTCGGCGTAGACGGCTACGCTCGCGATCCCGGCATCCCGGCAGGCCCGAGCAACGCGGACAGCGATTTCGCCTCGGTTGGCGATGAGCACCTTGCGCACGATTGGCTCCCTCCTTGAAACAAGCTGAGTTTAGGGACTGCCGACACGGACCTACGACCCATCCCCAATAGTGAGCTTGCCCACACGGAGCGTGATGCGAGTCCCGCTCGGGTCGCGAATTCCCTTGTCGCACCACGGTACGACGGGTTTCTTCACCGCACAGTAGCCCTCAGGTGTGGCGCAGGTCTCTGTTCGAGCGGCCAGCGGCGCGCCAGCTTTCTTTGTGGAGTCCCTACGAATGGCCGAACGATTCTTTGCTTGCCGGACCGGGCGCGTCAGACCCCTTGTACGGAGGAATACCGGTTAGTAGCGTTTGGGTGTCGTTACGTACTAGGGGTAACAGCCGGAAGAGGGTGGGCGCCGTGGCGCGCAGGCCGATAGCTGCCGCTGCCGCGGCAGTGCTGTTCGTCGAAGCCGTCGGGATCGTGTTCGTCCACTGGATCCTCGGCAAGGTCGTCAGCGGCCAGTCGATGTCCCTCGCCGGCCTCGACCCGGACGTGATGTCGACGTCGACGTACGTGATGGGCGGCGGCTTCGGGCTCTACCTGGTGGCGTGCGGGGTCCTCCTGCTGCGTGCGTCGCTGTCGGACCGCGCGCCGGGCCGCGTCGGCCGCATCCTGCTGATCGCGTGCGCGGTGGTGCACGGGGTGCTCGGGGCGCTGTGCGTCGGGCTGGTCGGCTGGGCGGCCTTCGCGGTGCTGATGGCCGAGTTCGGGCTGATCGTGCTGTCGGTCATCGCGTACGGGAAGCGGGACGAGCGGGGCGCCGGGAGCGCCGCCGGTCCCGCCGGCGCCCCGCCGGCCGGGCCGGAGAGCGGGGCGGTGGCACCGGCCTGACCCAGCGGCCCGCCGCCGGGCCCGGATCTGCCGGCGTACATCGGATCCGCCTGCGGTCAGAGGAACGCGAGCCGGGCGCCGAGGGCGGCGAACGCGCCCGCGAAGACCCTGCGCATCCAGGTCAGGACGCGGGGACGGGACAGGACGTGGCGGCGCATCGCGGCGGCGAAGACTCCGTAGAGCGCGAACACGACGAAGGTGAGCAGCATGAACACGGCGCTCAACTCCACCATGCGCAAGGGCGCCTGGGGTTCACCCGGGCTGACGAACTGGGGCAGGAAAGCGACGAAGAAGATCGTCAGTTTGGGGTTGAGGATGTTGATGAGAATGCCGGAGGCGATGACTTTCGCCGCCGGCCGCTCTCCGGTGTCCTCCTCCGCCGTCAGGGCGCCCTTGTCGCGCAGCGTGCTCCACGCTATGTAGAGCAGATAGGCGACGCCCAGGTACTTGAGGATCTGGAACGCCGTCGCGCTGGTGTGGAGCAGGGCCGCGAGGCCCGTGATCGCCGCCACCATGTGCGGGATGATGCCGAGCGTGCAGGCGAGCGCGGCGAGGGCGCTCGCGCGGGCGCCGCGCGCGAGGCCGGCCGCCACTGTGTAGAGCGCTCCGGTGCCGGGTGTGGCCACGATGATCAGGGAGGTCAGCAGGAACTCTGTGGTCATGTCCTCAGGCTCGCGTCACTATGGTCCGGTGAACAGGTCCATTGACCACGCCTCCGACCGGTCCACAACTCCTTCCCCGGGGTCGGACTTCCTCCAGCTCGACCCCGGCGAGGCACCGCCCGGCGGGCTGTCCGACTGGCTGGCGGCCCGACTGAGGGCCGCCGTGTCGGACGGGAGCCTGCCGGTGGGCAGCCGGTTGCCGGCCACGCGGGTGCTCGCCGCCGAACTGCGGGTGTCCCGAGGGGTGGTGACGGAGGCGTACCAGCGCCTCACGGAGGACGGGCATGTCGTGGGACGGGGGCGGGGCGGAACGGTGGTCGTCGCGGCCCCGCCCGCCGCCGCCCGGGCGCCCGCCCCCGCCGCGCGTTCCTCCGCCGGGGCGGTGTTCACCGTGACGCCGCCCGGCGCCGACGTCTTCGACGCGCTGCGCGCGGCCCCGGCCCGCATCGACCTGTCGCCCGGTGTCCCCGACCTGGCCGCCTTCCCGCGCACGGCGTGGCTGCGCGCGGAACGCGCCGTACTGGCAGAGCTGTCGGCCTGCGACCTCGGGTACGGAGACCCGCGCGGCGCACCGCCGTTGCGCCGCGCGGTGGCGCACTGGCTGGCCCGCAACCGGGGGATCCGGCCGGACGCGGGCGAGATCGTCATCACCTACGGCACCGCCCAGGGGCTCGGTCTGCTGGCGCAGGTGCTCCGGGCCGACGGGGTCCGCGCGATGGCCGTGGAGGACCCCGGCTCGCTCGGCGCCCGGCAGCACCTGTGCGACCGGGGTCTTGAGACACCGCCGGTCGCGGTCGACGCGGAGGGGGTACGGGTCGACGAGCTGCGCGCCACGGGTGCGGAAGCGGTGCTGCTCACGCCGGCGCACCAGTTCCCGACCGGGGTGGTGCTCGGCGGCGTACGGCGGCGGGAGCTGATGCGGTGGGCGGGGGAGGGCGGCCTGATCGTCGAGGACGACTACGACGCCGAGCACCGCTACGACCGGCCGCCGGTGCCCGCGCTGCGATCCGTGCTCGCGGAGCGGGTCTGCTACGCCGGAAGCGTGTCCAAGCTGCTCGCGCCGGCCCTGCGTGTGGGGTGGATGCTGGCGCCGCCGAGGTACCGGGACGCGCTGGTGGAGGCCAAGCGCTTCGCCGACCTCGGCAACGCGGTGCTGCCGCAGCTCGTGCTGGCCCGGCTGATGGAATCGGGCGAGATGGAGCGCCACTTGCGTCTGCTGCGCCGCCGGCACCGGCGGCGCAGGGACGCGATGATCGGGGCGATCGGGGAGCACCTGCCGGGCGCGGTGGTGCACGGTGCCGCGGCGGGCCTGCACCTGATGATCACCTTCGAGGGCCCGCGCTTCGACGACACCGTCCTGGCGGCTGCGGCGCTCGCGCGCGGCGTCAAGGCGCAGCCGCTGTCGTGGCACCGGCAGCGCCCGGGCAGCCCCGGTCTCGTGCTCGGTTACGCCGCGACGGCGCCGGGCGGGATCGTGGAGGGGATCGCGGCGCTGGGCGAGGCCGCGGTGGAGGTGGTGGCGGGGGTCAGACCCACAGGGCGGTGATGGGCGTGTCCAGCTCACCGAGCAGGCGGCGCAGCAGCGGCAGCGACAGGCCGATGACGTTGCCGGGGTCCCCGTCGATGCCGTCGACGAAGGGGGCCGACCGGCCGTCGAGAGTGAAGGCGCCGGCGACGTGCAGGGGCTCGCCGGTGGCGACGTACGCGGCGATCTCGGCGTCGGTCGGTTCGCCGAAGCGGACCGTGGTGGACGCGGTGGCACTGGCGCGCCGGCCGGTGGCGGTGTCGATCACGCAGTGGCCGGTCCGGAGGATGCCGGAGCGGCCCCGCATGGCCTTCCAGCGGGCGGTGGCGTCCTCGGCGTCGGCGGGCTTGCCGAGAGCCTGGCCGTCCAGCTCCAGTACGGAGTCGCAGCCGATCACGAGGGCTCCGGCGGCCTCGGGGCGGGCGGCGACGGCCGCGGCCTTGGCCTCGGCCAGGACGAGCGCGAGCTCGCCCGGGGTGGGCGCGGTGATCGCGTCCTCGTCGACGCCGCTGACGATCACCTCGGGGGCGAGTCCGGCCTGGCGCAGGAGCCCGAGGCGGGCGGGGGAGGCGGAAGCGAGGACGAGGCGGCGGCGCGGATCAGTCATGCCGCTCATCGTACGAGGCGCGGGACGAGTGCTCACACGTCGTAAGGAAGGATGCGGAAGGCATCGAAGCCCTTGGTCGGTGGTGTGATGGCCCGGAAGTCCCGCTGGTCGAGGGTGAAGATCCGGTCGGTGCGATAGCGATCGGCCAGGACCACACCGATCGCATCCGCCAGGTCGAGCCGCGGACCGTCGTACTTCTGCCGTACTTCGTGCGCTGCCACGAGGTCAGCAGGGTTCAGTGTGGCGAGTTCGTACTGACCGTCCACGAGGCGCTCATTCACGGCTTCCATGACAAGGAGCGCCTGCGGAAACCCGAGGTGGCGCCGGGCGAGATGGTCGAGTTCCGTGACGACGAGAGGGGAGATCGCCAGAGTCTCCTCCGCCATGACGTCGACGGGGCCCTCGTGTTCGGGCTGTGCGGCGTCGAAGCCAAGACAGCCGAGGTCTCGACAACGATGATCAACGCCGAGCCGCTCTTTCCTCGATGTGCTCGTAAGTGGCGTCAGCCATTTCTTCGGGCGTGAGAGAGCGGCCACTGTTGAACACGGGCAGCGGACGGTTGCGCCTGAGGCGGGACGAGTTGTCCAGTAGTTCGGTGATGCCCCGGCGGATGAGCGCGGCCTTGCTGACTCCGGTGGCCGCCGACTCGGCGTCCAGCCGGAGCTCAAGCTCTTCGGGGAGGTACACCGCCCCCTATGGTGCCACCCGTCATGTATGGCATGGGGCGGTTCAGTGGACGCCCAGGACGAACATCGCCAGCACCATCGCCAGCGCGAGCAGCACGCCTGCGCGGCGGAGCATCGTCTCCATGTCGCGCAGCTCTTTCGGAGGTTCGTTCTCCGGGTCGGACCACAGCATGCCTTCGATCCTGCGACCGAAATGGCTCCGACGCCTGAGTACGTGTACTCAGGCGTGCCAGTACCAATGGACTAATTCCGGGTGAACGATCCCGCCTTCGCCGCCGTCACCGCGACCGCCGCCGCGCGCACCGCGTCCGCCTCGTGCAGCGGTTCCCGGCTGACCGCGAAGCGGTAGTAGAGCGGGGCGGACACCGCCCTGACCACCTCGCCCGCGTCCGTCCCCACCGGGACGTCCCCCCGCCCCGCCGCCCGCTCCACGCAGGGCGCCCACGCGCGGATGCGCGTCGCGTAGAAGCCGTTCAGCGCACGTGCGCACTCCTCGTCGCACGCCGCCGCCGCGATGACCGCCTGGAAGACCGGGCCCATGCGGGGATCGGTGAGGGTCCGGTGCACGAGACGGGCGTTGGCCAGCAGGTCGCCCTCCAGCGAGCCGGTGTCGGCGGCGGGCACCGACTGCTCGGCCATGTCGCGCAGCAGGTCGGCGACGAGGCCGGCCGCCGAGCCCCAGCGGCGGTAGACCGTCGTCTTGCCGACGCCCGCGCGCGCCGCGACCCGGTCCAGGTTCAGTGCGTGGAAGCCCCCTTCGATCAGTGCCTCCTGCGTCGCTTCGAGCACGGCGGCGCGGACCTTGGCGGTTCGTCCGCCCGGGCGCACGGTGCCCGGGGTGAGCGATGCGGCTTCCAAACGGGAATTCTGTTCCATTAGATGCTCCGAGTCTGCTACGGTCCCGACATCTTAACGGAACGTGCTTCCCATTAGCGAAAGGGTTGTGTCATGACCGCCCACCTCGTCCGCCGCATCGCCGCCCCCGTCGTCGCCTCCGCCCTCTCCCTCGGACTCCTCGGCGCCGCGCAGCCGTCGTCCTCGGCGCAGTCCGCCGCCCGCTGGACCGCCGCATGGGGCGCCTCTCCGCAGCTGCCCAGCACCGGCTTCACCCCCAACTGGTCGCAGGAGGGCTTCTCGCGCCAGAGCGTCCGTCAGGTCGTCCGGGTCACCGGCGCCGGCGAGCGGGTCCGTATCCGCCTCTCCAACGCGTACGGGACCTCGCCGCTCGGCGTCACGGGCGCCACGATCGCCCGCACGGCGAAGGGGAGGGACGCCGCCGTCGAGCCCGGCAGCGTCCGCCACCTCACCTTCTCCGGCGGGCGGTCCGTCGAGATCCCCGCACGAGGCGAACTGCGCAGCGACGCCGCCCCGCTGCCCCTGAAGCGGCTGGAGTCCGTGACCGTCACCCTCTACCTCGCCGGCACCACCGGCCCCGCGACCTTCCATGCCCAGGGCTGGACCGACACCTACCGCGCCGACGGCGACCACCGCGCCGACGCGTCCGGCGCGGCCTTCACCGACACCACCCAGTCCTGGTACTACCTCACCGGCGTCGAGGTCGGCGGAGACCGGCCCCGCCGCAAGGACGGCATCGTCCTCTTCGGGGACTCCATCACCGACAGCTTCGGCTCGACGCCGAACACCGATCGCCGTTACTCCGACGCCCTCGCCGAGCGCACCGGCCGCCCCGTCGTCAACCAGGGCATCGGCGGCAACCTCGTCCTCAACGACTCCGCCTGGTACGGCGAACGCGCCACCGCCCGATTCGGCCGCGACGCCCTCGACCAGCCCGGCGTCTCCACCGTCGTCGTACTCGAAGGTCTCAACGACATGGGCTTCAGCGAGGCGAAGGACCAGCCCACCTACAAGCCCTCGCCCGTCGTCTCCGCCGCCGAACTCGTCGCCGGCTACCGCGAGCTGATCCGCGCCGCCCACGCCGAGGGCCTGCGGATCGTCGGGTCCACCCTCCTGCCGCTCAAGGGCTCCGACCACTGGGGCCCGCACGCGGCGAAGGTCAGCGAGGAGGTGAACCACTGGATCCGTACCTCGGGCGAGTTCGACGCGTACGCCGACTTCGACAAGGCGCTCGCCGACCCGGCCGACGCCGACCGCCTCCACCCGGCGTACGACCACGGAGACGCGCTGCACCCCAACGACGCGGGCTACCGGCTGATGGCGAAGACCGTCGCCGACGTCCTCTAGCCGGCATGCCGAAGGCCGGACCCGCGCGCGGGTCCGGCCTTCGTGCGGTCTGCCTAGCCGGGCCAGTACGTCCGGCCCCAGGCCGTCGGCCCCGGCTGTGGCAGCCGGTGCCGCGCCACCCTGGCCGGGTCCGACCAGGCGGTCGGCGGCTCCTCCGCGCCGGACGGCGCACCGGCCGCCGCCGCGGCGCGTGCCTGGACCACCGCGAGTGCGGCGGCCAGCTCCTCAGGGGTCGGGTTGCCCCGTACGACCTTGATCATCGTCAGCGGCCTTCCTAGAGCGGGATGTTGCCGTGCTTCTTCGGCGGGAGGGATTCCCGCTTCGTACGCAGCTGACGCAGCCCGCGCACGATGTGGCGGCGCGTCTCCGACGGCATGATCACCGCGTCGACGTAGCCGCGCTCGGCGGCGACATAGGGATTGAGGAGCGTGTCCTCGTAGTCGGCGATCAGCTCGGCGCGGGTCGCCTCCGGGTCCTCGGCGGCCGCGATCGTGCGCCGGTGCAGGATGTTCACCGCGCCCTGCGCGCCCATCACCGCGATCTGCGCGGTCGGCCACGCCAGGTTCAGGTCCGCGCCCAGGTGCTTGGAGCCCATGACGTCGTACGCGCCGCCGAAGGCCTTGCGCGTGATGACGGTGATGAGCGGGACCGTGGCCTCCGCGTACGCGTAGATCAGCTTGGCGCCGCGCCGGATGATGCCGCCGTACTCCTGGTCCACGCCCGGCAGGAAGCCCGGCACGTCCACGAAGGTCAGCACCGGTACGTTGAACGCGTCGCAGGTGCGGACGAAGCGCGCCGCCTTCTCGGAGGCGTTGATGTCCAGACAGCCCGCGAACTGCATCGGCTGGTTGGCGACGATCCCGACCGGGTGGCCCTCGACCCGGCCGAAACCGGTGACGATGTTCGGCGCGAAGAGCGCCTGGGTCTCCAGGAACTCGCCGTCGTCCAGCACGTGCTCGATGGCCGTGTGCATGTCGTACGGCTGGTTCGCGCTGTCCGGGATCAGCGTGTCCAGCTCGCGGTCCTCGTCGGACGTCTCCAGGTCCGCCTCCTCCGGGAAGGCCGGCGGCTCGCTGAGGTTGTTCGACGGGAGGTACGAGAGCAGCGACTTGACGTAGTCGATCGCGTCCTTCTCGTCACCCGCCATGTGGTGCGCCACACCCGACGTGGTGTTGTGCGTGCGCGCGCCGCCGAGCTCCTCGAAGCCGACGTCCTCGCCCGTGACGGTCTTGATGACGTCCGGACCGGTGATGAACATGTGCGAGGTCTGGTCGACCATCACCGTGAAGTCGGTGATCGCGGGCGAGTAGACCGCGCCGCCCGCGCACGGGCCGACGATCAGCGAGATCTGCGGGACCACACCCGAGGCGTGCACGTTGCGGCGGAAGATCTCGGCGAACAGGCCCAGCGCGACGACGCCCTCCTGGATGCGCGCGCCGCCGCCGTCGTTGATGCCGACGACCGGGCAGCCGGTCTTCAGCGCGAAGTCCATGACCTTGACGATCTTCTCGCCGTAGACCTCGCCGAGCGACCCGCCGAAGATCGTGAAGTCCTGCGAGTACACGCAGACGGGGCGGCCGTCGACCGTGCCGTAGCCGGTCACCACGCCGTCGCCGTACGGACGGTTCTTCTCGATGCCGAAGTTCGTCGAGCGGTGCCGGGCGAACTCGTCGAGCTCGACGAACGACCCCTCGTCCATGAGCAGATCGATCCGCTCGCGGGCCGTCAACTTGCCCTTGGCGTGCTGCTTTTCGACCGCGCGCGCGGAGCCCGCATGCGTCGCCTCGTCGATACGGCGCTGCAGATCCGCGATTTTGCCCGCGGTGGTGTGAATGTCTGTCTCGGGCTCGGACATCGGGATGCGGCTCCCTGCCTGGTCAGCGGACGGCTACTGGCACGTAGCGTAGCGGCGCGTGTGCCGCTCGGCAGTGCGTCGTTTGCCACACCTACGCTGGGTTGCATGACGCCTCCCGATGCTTCAGACCACCGCTGGTCCGACCTCGACCGGCCGCCGCTCAGCGCCGTCGCGCTGCGCCGCGCCCTGGTACGAGAGGGCAGTCTGTGGACGTCCCTCGACGTCGTCCCCTCCGTCGGGTCCACCAACACCGACCTGGCCGCGCGGGCCGGGGAGCTGCCCGAAGGGGCGGTCCTGGTCGCCGAGGAGCAGACCGAGGGCCGGGGCCGCCTCGACCGTCGCTGGTCCGCGCCCGCCCGCTCCGGGCTCTTCTTCTCCGTACTGCTGAAGCCCACCGGGATCCCGGTCGACCAGTGGGGCTGGCTTCCGCTCCTCGCCGGCGTCTCGGTGGCGACCGGGCTGTCCCGGGCCGCCGGCGTCGACACCGCGCTCAAGTGGCCCAACGACCTCCTGGTGACAGTCGGCGGTGAGGAGCGCAAGGCCGGGGGCATCCTCGCCGAGCGGGCCGCGGACGGCGTCGTGGTCGGGATCGGCATCAACGTCACCCTCGGCGAGAAGGAACTGCCGGTCCCCGGCGCCGGTTCGCTGGCCCTCGCCAGAGCGGTCTCCACGGACCGCGACACCCTGCTGCGCGCCGTCCTGCGCTCGCTCGCCCAGTGGTACGGCGCCTGGCGGGAGTCCGGCGGCGACCCGGCGGCGAGCCGCCTCCAGGAGGCATACGCGGCGGGCTGCGCCACGCTCGGCCGCACCGTACGGGCCGAGCTGCCCGGCGGCCGCTCGGTCACCGGCGAGGCGGTGGCCGTCGACGGCCACGGGCGGCTGGTGCTGGCGACGGCCGAGGGGGTCCAGCAGCCGGTGGGAGCGGGTGACGTCGTACACCTCAGGCCGGGGACGCGTACAGAGGAGACGCGCGGGACGGAGGAGTGAGCTAGGGCACACCTGCCGTATCGTTGAGGCGATCCGCGACGGATCGGTGCGACAGACGATCGGCAGGACAGACGGCAGTGGCGCAGGGAACGGGCAGGAGGCGGTAGGTGACCGTCGACGACGCGGGGTCCTCCGCGGGTGCGCGGCGGGACCGGGGCGCGCATCCGGACCCGGGTGCGGCCGCGCCGTCCGGGGCCGGTGCGGGTGAGGAGTCCTCAGTGGGTGCGGCATCCTCGTCCGGCCCCGGCGCGGGCGCTTCCGCCGCCGGGGGCGGCTCCCCGGCACACCGGGACCCCGATGAGGCCGGAACGCGCGCGTCCGGCGCCTCCGGCGCGGGCGAGCCGCCGCACGGGATCCTCCGGGCGGACGGTACGACCGGAGGGGTGCCCGCCGCCGTGGACCCCTCGCCGTACCCCACACCGCACCACGCCGTCGACCACACCGCCGAGCCGACCGACGATCCGCTCGCCATCCGGCTGGAGCAGCTGATCCTCGGTGCCGAGCGCCGGTACACCCCCTTTCAGGCCGCCCGTACGGCAGGCGTCTCGATGGACCTCGCGTCCCGGTTCTGGCGGGCCATGGGTTTCGCCGACATCGGGCAGGCCAAGGCGCTGACCGAGGCGGACGTCCTCGCCCTGCGACGGCTCGCCGGTCTCGTCGAGGCGGGGCTGCTCAGCGAGCCGATGGCAGTGCAGGTGGCCCGGTCCACCGGGCAGACCACCGCCCGGCTGGCGGAATGGCAGATCGATTCCTTCCTGGAGGGTCTGACCGAGCCGCCCGAGCCCGGCATGACCCGCACCGAGGTCACCTATCCGCTGGTCGAGCTGCTCCTGCCCGAGCTGGAGGAGTTCCTGCGGTACGTCTGGCGGCGCCAGCTCGCCGCCGCGACCGGCCGGGTCGTCCAGGCCGCCGACGACGAGGAGATGGTCGACCGCCGGCTCGCGGTCGGCTTCGCGGACCTCGTCGGGTTCACACGGCTGACGCGGCGCCTGGAGGAGGAAGAGCTGGGCGAGCTGGTCGAGGCGTTCGAGACCACCTGCGCCGACCTCGTCGCGGCGCACGGCGGCCGGCTCATCAAGACCCTCGGCGACGAGGTCCTGTACGCGGCGGACGACGCGGGCACGGCGGCGGAGATCGCGCTGCGGCTCATCGAGACGATGGCCGCGAACCCGACGATGCCGGCCCTGCGCGTCGGCATCGCGTTCGGCACCGTGACCACCCGCATGGGCGACGTGTTCGGTACGACCGTGAACCTGGCCAGCAGGCTCACCTCGATAGCCCCCAAGGACGCGCTCCTGGTGGACGGGGCGTTCGCCGAGGAGCTGTCGCGCACGGGCGACGCGCCGGTGTCCGAGGCGGAGGCGGCGGCCGAGGCGGAGAAGGCCGAGAAGGAGGGCGTCGCGCCGCCCTCGTACCGCTTCGCGCTCCAGCCGATGTGGCAGCGGCCGGTGCGCGGGCTCGGCACCGTCGAACCATGGCTTCTGACCAGGCGCGCCACCTAGGATCCTCCCGGTAACGATCGTTAACCGGGAGGGTGTGCGCGGTATGAGTGCGGAACAGGAACGCTTCGGGGAGTTCGTCGGCGTACGGCGGCACGGACACGTCGCCGAGCTGGTCCTCGACCGGCCCAAGGCGATGAACGCGGTGTCGACGGACATGGCGCGCTCGATCGCGGCGGCGTGCGACGCGCTGGGCGCGGACCCGGGCGTGCGCGTGACGGTGGTGACGTCCAGCCACGAGCGGGCGTTCTGCGTGGGCGCGGACCTCAAGGAGCGCAACTCCTTCACGGACGCCGAGCTGGTACGCCAGCGGCCGGTCGCCCGGGGCGCGTACACGGGCGTACTCGAACTGCCCATGCCGGCCATCGCCGCCGTGCACGGCTTCGCGCTGGGCGGCGGCTTCGAGCTGGCGCTGGCCTGCGACCTGATCGTGGCGGACCGTACGGCGGTGGTGGGGCTCCCCGAGGTGTCGGTGGGCGTCATTCCCGGCGGCGGCGGTACGCAGCTGCTCCCCCGGCGGGTCGGGGCGGCGCGGGCGGCGGAGCTGGTGTTCACCGCGCGGCGCGTGGAGGCGGCGGAGGCGGCCTCGCTCGGCCTGGTGGACCGGCTGGTGGACGCGGGCCGGGACCGCGAGGAGGCGCTGGAGCTGGCGGCGCGGATCGCCGGGAACTCGCCGGTGGGGCTGCGGGCGGCGAAGCGGGCGATGCGGCTCGGCCACGGCCTCGACCTGCGGGCGGGGCTGGAGGTCGAGGACGCGGCGTGGCGGTCGGTGGCGTTCTCGGGCGACCGTGCGGAGGGTGTGGCGGCGTTCAACGAGAAGCGCACGCCGCAGTGGCCCGGCGAATAGGGATCAAGCAATACAAATCTCATCAAACTCCCTAAGCTGGGGAGATGGCTGAGGATGTGCGGCTGCGGGCCGTCGTGACGCTGGCACAGGCGATGGCTGCGGCGCACACCCCGCGCGAGTCCTGGCGGGCGGCCGCGCTGGGGGCGAAGGAGGCGCTGGGGGGCAGCTTCGCGGCGGTCTCCGTGTGGGAGCGCGAGCTGGGACAGCTGCGCGTGCTCGTCAACGCGGGCGTGCGGGCGGAGGGGGAGGAGGAGTTCCCCGAGGGGGAGACCTATCCCGTCCACCAGTTTCCGGAGATCGCCGAGTTCCTGCACGAGAAGTGGGCGGGCGGGGGCGAGCCCAACGCGTGGGTCGAGACGGCCGACGCCTCCGCCGGTGACCCGGCGGCGGGTTTCTGCCACCAGCGGGTGGCGGCGCTGCGGCGGCGCGGACGCGGGTCGTGCGTGGTCGCGCCGATCGTGATGCGCGGGCAGGCGTGGGGGGAGCTGTACGTGGCCCGGCCGGCCGGGACCCCGGTGTTCGGCCGGGCCGACGCGGACTTCGCGACCGTGCTCGCGTCGGTGGTGGCGGCCGGCATCGCCCAGACGGAGCTGCTGGAGGAGGTCCGCAAGCTCGCGTTCACCGACCCGCTGACGGGGCTGGCGAACCGGCGGGCGGTCGACATGGGGCTCGACGAGGCGGTGGAACGGCACCGGGAGTCCGGGGCGGTCGTCAGCCTGGTCGTCTGTGACCTGAACGGCCTCAAGCGCGTCAACGACTCGCTCGGCCACGCGGTGGGCGACCGGCTGCTTGAACGTTTCGGCTCGGTGCTGTCCCTGTGCGGCGCGATGCTGCCGGGAGCGTTGGCGGCGCGGCTCGGGGGTGACGAGTTCTGCCTGCTGGCGGTGGGGCCGTCGTCCGACGCGGTGGTGAAGGTGGCCGAGGACCTGTGCGTACGGGCGGCGGAGATGGACCTCGGCGAGGGGGTCGCGTGCGGGGTGGCCTCGACCGGCGACCCGATCGGGCCGGTACGGACCGCGCGCCGCCTCTTCCGGCTCGCGGACGCGGCGCAGTACCGGGCCAAGGCCGCGCGCTCCACGCTGCCGGTGGTGGCGGGGCGCGACGGAGCGGTGGTCCGCCTCGCGGACGCGGTGCCGCCCGCGCCGCACGACCGGCGGCGGTTCCGGGGGCGGGAGCCGGGGTGAGGGGTGCTCGTCCGGGGCGCCGGGACGAGGGGCTCGGCGGGGGTGCGGACCTGTCCGGCCCGGTAAGGGGCCAACCGTCCGTGGGGTAGTGACAGAAAGGGATTCAGTCCGTAGGGTTCTGAATATGGATATGCACACAGTCGTGCTGGGGACGTCCGGGACGACCGCAGCGGATGTCATCGCCGTCGCCCGGGACAACGCCAGGGTCGAGCTCTCCCAGGAGGCCGTAGCCGCCCTCGCCGCCTCGCGCGAGATCGTCGACGCCCTGGCCGCCAAGCCGGAGCCCGTCTACGGCGTCTCGACCGGCTTCGGGGCCCTCGCCACCCGGCACATCAGCCAGGACCTGCGCGCCCAGCTCCAGCGCAACATCGTCCGGTCGCACGCCGCCGGCATGGGCCCGCACGTCGAGCGCGAAGTCGTGCGCGCGCTGATGTTCCTGCGGCTCAAGACCGTCGCCTCCGGCCACACCGGCGTACGCCCGCACGTCGCCCAGACCATGGCGGACCTCCTCAACGCCGGCATCACCCCGGTCGTCCACGAGTACGGTTCACTCGGCTGCTCCGGCGACCTCGCCCCCCTCAGCCACTGCGCCCTCGCGCTCATGGGCGAAGGGGACGCGGAAGGCCCCGACGGCGTGGTGCGCCCCGCCGGCGAACTGCTCGCCGCGCACGGCATCGCCCCCGTCGAGCTGCGTGAGAAGGAGGGCCTGGCCCTCCTCAACGGCACCGACGGCATGCTCGGCATGCTGATCATGGCCATCGCCGACCTGAAGCGGCTCTACACCTCCGCCGACATCACCGCGGCCCTCAGCCTCGAAGCCCTCCTCGGCACCGACAAGGTCCTCGCGCCCGAGCTGCACGCCATACGCCCCCACCCCGGCCAGGGGGAATCCGCCGACAACATGCTCCGGGTCCTCGCCGGGTCGGGCCTCACCGGGCACCACCAGGACGACGCCCCGCGCGTCCAGGACGCCTACTCCGTGCGCTGCGCCCCCCAGGTCGCCGGCGCCGGACGCGACACCATCGCGTACGCGCTCACCGTCGCCGAGCGGGAGCTGGCCGCCGCCGTCGACAACCCCGTGGTCCTGCCCGACGGCCGCGTCGAGTCCAACGGCAACTTCCACGGGGCGCCCGTCGCGTACGTACTCGACTTCCTCGCCATCGCCGCCGCGGACCTCGGCTCGATCTGCGAGCGCCGCACCGACCGGCTCCTCGACAAGAACCGGTCGCACGGCCTGCCGCCCTTCCTCGCCGACGACGCCGGCGTCGACTCGGGCCTGATGATCGCCCAGTACACGCAGGCCGCGCTGGTCAGCGAGATGAAGCGGCTCGCGGCGCCCGCGTCCGTCGACTCGATCCCGTCCTCCGCCATGCAGGAGGACCACGTCTCCATGGGCTGGTCGGCGGCGCGCAAGCTGCGGACCGCGATCGACAACCTGACGCGGATCGTGGCCGTCGAGCTGTACGCCGCCACGCGCGGCATCGAGCTGCGTGAGGGCCTCACGCCCGCGCCCGCCTCCCAGGCGGTCATCAAGGCCGTACGGGAAGCGGGCGTAGAGGGTCCGGGCCCCGACCGCTTCCTCGCGCCCGACCTCGCGGCGGCCGACGCCTTCGTACGGGCCGGCCGGCTCGTCGGGGCCGTCGAGCCGGTGACCGGCCCGCTCGCGTAAGCGGCGATCCGGACCGGCGGAGAGCCGGAGCAGGGGCCGTGCGTCAGATCACCGGACGCGCGGCCCTTCTCAGCGAGTACGCCATGAACCCGGCGCCCACGCCGAGGAACGCGGTGCCGCCGATCAGGTACGGGGTGGTGTCCACGCTGCCCGTGTCGGCCAGCGCGAGATCCCGCGCGGAGGAGGCGGGCGGCTGTGCCTGTGTCGCGGGCTGCGGCTTCGCCTCCTTGTCCGCCGTGGCGTTGGCGGACGGGACGAACCACAGAGCACACAGCAGTGTGCCCGCGGCGGTGGCGGTCAGCAGCGGTCGGCGTGCGGACACGTAATCGATCCCCCTTGAGGCAACCGGGAATTGGCCGTGTGCGCCGATGCTAATGAAAGCAGCGGGTCGCAGGAAAGTCGCGAGGGCCCGGCGGCCTACGCTCCGAGGCATGAACGCAACTGACACGTCACGCTTTGTCCGTCTCCAGGTGGAATTGGTGCTGGAAATTTCCGATGCCGGGGAACTCACCGAGGCCGCTCTCGCCCACGTCACGGAGGACGCCCACGCGGCGGACGTCGAACGCACGCATGCCGAGGCCGCCGTGCGGGAAGACGTGGCGGAGGCCCTCGCCCACCTCGTGGATCCGTTCGATCTGATCAGCGACGTCCCCGGTGTGGAACTCGCGCAGGCCTCGTGGAGCAGTGAACGGATCGACTACAACCCCGACGCCGTGGAGTGGGACCTGGATGATGACGACGAGGAGGGCCCCGCGTAGCGTTTCCGGTGAGCCGGGCGCGCCCTGCGCGCCGGGCACGTCCGGTGAGCCCTGTGAAGAAATGCGCGCCGCCGCCGCAACCGGCGGCGGCGTGGCTGCGTCGGTCACTGTGATCAGTGGTGTTCCCCACATTCCGCCCAGATGTGGAACGGACGAATCGGTACAGGTGTTTAAGACATTGGCAGGGTGACGCTGCCCAGCGGCTCTGCCCGGGGATCTTGTGGGGAATCGGCAACGATGGAGAAGCGTGTGATGACGGACAGCAAGCGGCGCAGGGGCCTGATGGCCGCGTCCGCACTGCTAAGCGGCGTTCTGGTCCTTTCGGCCTGCAGCGACGGTGGCGAGAAGGGCGGCAGCAGCGCCCAGAGCTCGGAGAGGTCGCAGGCCGAGGTGGACGAGGCGGCGGCCAAGGACACCTCCAAGGCCCGAATAGCGATCACCCCCAAGGGCGGCGCCGACAACGTCAGCATCAACCGCGGCACCAAGGTCACCGTCAGCGAGGGCAAGCTGACCGAGGTCACGATGACCTCGACCG
The DNA here is from genome assembly GCF_014650755.1 of Streptomyces chryseus. GTDB lineage: Bacteria > Actinomycetota > Actinomycetes > Streptomycetales > Streptomycetaceae > Streptomyces > Streptomyces chryseus. The sequence continues at coordinate 189,053 of NZ_BMVO01000007.1, forward strand.
CCGGTGCGAAGGTGGCCGGCACGATCGCCGCCGACGGCAAGAGCTGGAAGCCGGACGCGCAGCTGGAGCGCTCGACGAAGTACAAGATCTCCGCGACGGCGGCCGACTCGGCGGGCCGCGAGGCGCACGAGAACGCCTCCTTCACCACCGTCTCGCCCGCCAACAGCTTCATCGGGAACTTCACGCCCGACGACGGCTCCACCGTCGGCGTGGGCATGCCGGTGTCGATCACCTTCGACAAGGCGATCACCGACAAGGCAGCCGTGCAGAAGGGCATCACGGTCACGTCGAGCAGCGGCCAGGAGGTCGTCGGCCACTGGTTCAGCTCGCAGCGGCTGGACTTCCGCCCCCAGGAGTACTGGAAGGGCGGGTCCACGGTCACGATGAAGCTGGCTCTCGACGGTGTCGAGGGCGCCGACGGGATCTACGGTGTCCAGGACAAGACGGTCACCTTCACCGTCGGGCGCAACCAGGTCAGCACCGTCGACGCCAAGACGAAGACCATGACGGTCACGCGGGACGGCAAGACGGTCAAGACCATCCCGATCTCCGCGGGCGCGCCGGACAACCCGACGTACAACGGCCAGATGGTGATCTCCGAGAAGTTCAAGGAGACCCGGATGAACGGTGCGACGGTCGGCTTCACGGACGACGACGGCAAGGGCGAGTACGACATCAAGGACGTGCCGCACGCCATGCGGCTGTCCACGTCGGGCACGTTCATCCACGGCAACTACTGGGGTGCCGACTCGATCTTCGGCAGCGCCAACACCAGCCACGGCTGCGTGGGCCTGAACGATGCCAAGGGCGCGAACGACCCGAACCAGCCCGGTGCGTGGTTCTTCGACAACTCCCTCGTCGGTGACGTGGTCGTCGTCAAGAACTCCCCGGACAAGACCATCAAGCCGGACAACGGCCTCAACGGCTGGAACATGGACTGGGAGCAGTGGAAGGCCGGCTCGGCGGCCTGATCCCCCCAGGCCGGCCTCGGCCCCGGAGCCTGATCCCCACGCTGCCGGTTCCTTCCCCGTAGCGGTACAGCGGCGGTGCCACCCCGAAGTCGGGGCGGCACCGCCGCTGTACGCGTTCCCGGCTTCTCATCCGGCTCTCAGACCGGCCTTATCCAGCCATCACCAGCCGCCCATAGCTTCGCGTCATGTTCTTCACCTACCTCGGGCGCGAACTGCGCCGCCGCAGAAAGACGGCCTTCGTCGTCGCCTCCGGCCTCGCGCTCGGCATCGCGCTGGTCATCGTGGTCGGTTCGGTCTCCGCCGGCATGGGCCGCGCCCAGGACAAGGTCCTGGAATCGCTGTACGGCCTGGGGACCGACATGACGGTCACCAAGGCCGCGGCGCCGCCCGGCGAGAACGACACCGGCCGAAAGCCGCGCTTCGAGTTCGACGCCAAGGACAGCGGCGACGACGAGGAGCAGAGCAGCGACCGGGTGATGGTGCAGGGCTTCCAGACCCTCGCGGCCTCGACGGTCGCCGAGGTGGCCGACCAGGAAGGCGTCGCCGACGCCGTCGGCGGCCTGAGCCTCCAGGTCCTCAAGGTCAGCGGCGAGTTCAAGCGCGGTGAGATCGAGAAGGCACAGCCCGCACAGCCGGGCGGCCCCGGCGGCGGCGAGGGCAAGGTGCGCGGCGGCGGAGCGGCGTTCGGCGTCGACTCCTTCTCCGTGTACGGAACCGACGTCACCGAGCCCGCGCTCGGCCCGCTCACCTCCTCGCGGATCACGGCGGGACGCACCTTCACCGCGGCGGAGGCCGACGCGAAGGTCGCCGTCGTGGACAGCGCGTACGCCAAGGAGAAGAAGCTCGGCATCGGCGAGAACGTCACCGTCTCCGGTACGAAGTACAAGGTCGTCGGCATCGCGACGGCCGAGAGCGGAGACGCCGCCGCCAACGTCTATCTCCCCCTCGCACAGGCGCAGACCCTGGCCGACGCGAAGAACAAGGTCACCACCGTCTACGTCAGGGCCACCGACTCGCAGCGCATCGACGGCGTCAAGGCGGCCGTGCGGAAGAACATCCCCGGCACGACCGTCACCACCTCCGCCGACCTCGCCGACACCGTCTCCGGCTCGCTCTCCACCGCGTCCGACCTCGCCGCGAGCGTCGGCAAATGGCTCTCCGTCGTCGTACTGGTCGCCGCCTTCCTGGTGGCCGGGCTGCTCACCTCGTCGGCGGTCAGCCGCCGCGTACAGGAATTCGGCACCCTCAAGGCGCTCGGCTGGAAGAGCGGCCGCGTCACCCGCCAGGTCGTCGGCGAGGCCCTGGCCAACGGGCTGCTCGGCGGGGCGCTCGGCATCGCCGTGGGCGTCGGCTGCGCGTACCTCGTCACCGCGATCAGCCCCACCCTCACCGCTCAGCTCGGCGGCGGGGGCGGTGGTGGCGGGGGCGGTGCCGCCACCGTGACGGGTCCCGGCGGCGGCATGGGCGGCCCGCTCCGGCAGGCCACCGGCAAGGCCGTCGACGTCGCGCTCACCGCACCCGTCTCCCTCACCACCATCGGGCTCGCTGTCGCGCTCGCCGTCGCCGGCGGGCTCGTCGCGGGCGGTTTCGGCGGCTGGCGCGCCTCCCGGCTGCGCCCGGCGGACGCGCTGCGCCGCGTGGCCTGAGCCGCGCGCGCCCCCTTCGTACCCCCTTCTCGGACCGCAGGAGTTGACCCCACCCATGTACCAGCTCAGAGGCGTCACCAAGCGCTACCGGCGCGGCAAGGACACCATCGACGCGCTCGCGGGCGTCGACCTGACCATCGAGGACGGCGGCCGGCTCGTCATCCAGGGCCCCACCGGCGGCGGCAAGTCCACCCTCCTCCAGATGCTCGGCGGCCTCGACAGGCCGACGTCGGGCAGCGTCGAACTCGACGGCGTCGACCTGGCCGCGCTGCCGGAGGCCCGGCTCACCAAGGTCCGCGCCGAGAGCATCGGCTTCGTCTTCCAGAGCTTCAACCTCATCCCCACCCTCACCGCCCGGGAGAACGTCGAGACGGCGCTCGTACCGCTCGGCCTGAAGGCGGCGGACCGCCGCGAACGGGCGGCGGAGGCACTGGACTCGGTGGGGCTCGGCGAGCGGCTCACCCACCTGCCCGGCGAGATGTCCGGCGGCCAGCAGCAGCGCGTCGCGATCGCCCGTGCGCTCGTCAAGCGGCCCAAGGTGCTGCTCGCCGACGAACCCACCGGAAACCTCGACGAGTCGATGCGCGACGAGATCATGGAGCTGCTGGAAGGGCTGTGGAGGGAACACGGGCTGACGTTCGTGATGGTCACCCACGACAGCGCCCTCGCCCGCCGCGCGCCGCGCCTCGCCACGATCCGCAAGGGGCGCGTCACGGTGACCGAGAACGCGGCGGCCTCGTGACACCGGCGGGCCGCCGCAGGGTGACAAGAACCGCACAACCGTAGAACTCGCGTGCGGGCGTCCGGGTCCGCACGTACGTTCCTGTGCATGCCGATCATTGTGGAAACCCTGCGCACCTCGCCCGCCGACGCCGACGCCCGCACCGAGGTGGACGCCTGGCACGCCGTCGTCACCGCCGCCCACACCCACGACCTGCCCGCCGACATCCCACCGCCGGGCAGGGCCGAGACCGCGGGCAAACTCCAAGTGCCCTCGTCACGGGGCCGCGTGGCCCGCTTCGCCGTCACCGCGCCCGACGGCTCGTACGAAGGTGTCGCCTCGCTGCTCCTCCACACGGACCCGGGCAACGAGCACACCGCGTTCCTCGACGTCCTGGCGGTACGCCCCGGAGCCCGGCGGCGGGGCGTCGGCGGCGCGCTGTGGGAGGCCGTACGGGCCGAACTGGCCGCCGACGGCCGCACCTCCGTCGCCACCGAACTCGAAGTCGGCGGCGAGGGCGAGAAGTTCGCCGCCGGGCGCGGCTTCGAGAACGTCCTGCCGATCACCTGGTACGTACAGGACACGTCCCTGCCGCGCCCGGACGGCGAGCTTCCCGACGGCTACACGTTCGCCGCCTGGGAAGGCGTCGTCCCCGACCACCTCGCCGACGCGTCGGCCCTCGCCCACAACGCCATGGAGGACGCCCCCAGCGGCGACATGGACGAGGCGCCGCCGGTCTGGGACGCCGAGAAGGTGCGCGCCGCCGCGCAGGTCATTCACGACCGGGGCGGCCTCATACTGACCGTGGCCGCCGTCGACGGGCGGAGCGGCGCCGAGACCATCGCCGCGTACACCGAACTCGTACTGCGCGACCCGTCGGACACCCGCGCGCTCCAGTACGACACGGTGGTCGTCCCCGCCCACCGGGGCCGTGGACTCGGCCGGGCGGTCAAGCTGCGGATGCTGCGGGAGCTGGCCCGGCGGCAGCCGCACGTACGGTGGATCGGCACCACGGTCGCCGACGAGAACGGCCCGATGCTCACCGTCAACGAGGCGCTCGGTTACGTACGCGAGCGGGCCAGCGGAATCTTCCAGGCGAAGATCTGACGCGCTCGGTGCGGGGCGCGAGAGGCTTGTTCGTGACGCTCGACGCGCAACACGTGTCCGAGACTCCGACACGTCCGACACGGCTTTCCGGGGGGAAGACCATGACCGTCGAATACATCCGCCACCGCGTCCCCGACGACCGCCCCGCCGAGTTCGAGGCGGCCTCTGCCCGGGCCGCCGTGCGGCTCACCCGGTCGCCGCAGTGCGTGGAGTACGAACTCGTCCGCCCGACCACCCCGCCCATGTCGCCCTCTGGCTCGGCGAGGTCTTCGGCGGCCCCGCCCGCTACACCGACCAGCACGGCGGCTACCCGGCGATGCTCGCCCACCACCTCGGCAAGGCCGGTTCAGCTCGCCGGCGCCCACACGTAGCGGACGTCCGGCTCGCGCTCCTCGTTGCGCGAGCCGTCCGTCCGCTCGGCCGCGCGGAAGCCGTGCCGCTCGTAGAAGCGGTGCGCCGGCTCGTTGACCTGGAAGGTCCACAGCCCCAGGCCGCCGGGCGACCGTTCCTTCGCGAGCTGTACGAAGCGGTCGCCGATCCCGCGCCCCCGGTGCTCCGGCGCCAGGTACAACTGCTCGACCCAGCCGGGCTCCAGCGCCATCATCCCGACCACGGCGCCGCCGCTCTCCGCCACCCACGTCTCCTGCTCCGGCACGACGACGTACCGGAAGAAGTCCCGCACCCCGTCGTCGCTGTGCGCCCGCCGCACCGTGGGCAGCGCGGCGTCGTACGACCGCAGCCACACCTCGGCGACGGCGGCGGCGTCGACGGAACCGGCCGCCCGGCGCAGGGTCACGGTCTCGTCGTACGCCGTGCGGCTCATCCGCGTATCTCCATGTTCATGTCCGTGCCCCAGCTCGCCAGGAGCTGCAAGGACGCCTGCGAGGGCGAGCCCGGCTCCGCGTGGAAAGTGATCAGGTGCTGCTCGGGGTCGTCGGCCAGCGTCAGCGTCTCGTACGCCAGGGGCAGTTCACCGACCAGGGGGTGGTGCAGGCGCTTGCTGCCGTGGCCCTTGTCCTTCACATGATGGGCGGCCCACAGACTCCTGAACACCTCATTCTTGACCGACAGCTCGCCGACCAGCGCCGACAGCAGCGGATCGTCCGGATGGCAGCCCGCGTCCAGCCGCAGGTAGCTGACGACCTCGCACGCCTTGGACTCCCAGTCGGCGTACACGTTCCGGTAGTCCTCGTCCAGGAAGAGGAGACGGGCGATGTTGCGCTCCTCCACGGGCCGCGCGGTGATGTCGCCGAACAGCGAGCGCGCCATGCGGTTGCTGCCGAGGACGTCGGTGCGCCGCCCCATGACGTACGCCGGCACCCCGTCCATGGCGTCCATCAGGTGCTGCAGACCGGGCCGCAGACGCTGCGGCCGCACAGGACGCTTCCGCTTCTGCGACGGCTTGGCGAGATGCGTGAGGTGGTCGCGCTCCGCGTCGGACAGCCGCAGGGCGCGGGCGATCGCGTCGAGCACGCCCATGGACACGTTGCGGCCGTTCCCCTGCTCCAGGCGCGTGTAGTACGCGACGGACACCCCGGCGAGCTGCGCGAGCTCCTCGCGGCGCAGACCGGGCACGCGGCGGTGCCTGCCGAAGTCGGGCAGGCCGACGTCCTCGGGCTTGAGCCGCGCACGGCGGGAGCGGAGGAACTCACTCAGTTCGGCGCGCTGGTCCATAACAGCCAGTATTACCCCCCGCAGGACCGGGTACGAAGGTGATCCTGTCCCCGCCAGTGGTACGCACAGCAGACGTACGCTCAACAGGGGGCTGGGTGGATGTCCGCAGCTCAGGCAGGCTTTCGAACATGACCACTTCTACCTCTGTCCCGTCCGTGTCCTCCGTCTCGTCCGTCTCCGCCTACGCGGCCCCCTCCGCCAAGGCGCCGCTGGAGAAGATCTCCGTCCCGCGCCGCCCGGTCGGCGAACACGACGTGCTGATCGAGATCAAGTACGCGGGCATCTGTCACTCCGACATCCACCAGGTCCGTGACGGCTGGGGCGAGGGCATCTACCCGATGGTGCCCGGTCACGAGATCGCCGGAATCGTCACCGAGGCCGGAGCGGGCGTCAGCAAGTACGCCGTCGGTGACCGCGTCGGCGTCGGCTGCTTCGTCGACTCCTGCCGCGCGTGCGAGGCCTGCCTCGCGGGCCAGGAGCAGCACTGCGCCAAGGGCATGACCGGTACGTACAACGCCCTCGACAAGAACGGCGAGCCGACCTACGGCGGCTACTCCACCCACCTCGTCGTCGACGAGAACTACGCCGTGCGCATCCCCGAGGGCCTGTCGCTGGACGTCGCCGCCCCGCTTCTGTGCGCCGGCATCACCCTCTACTCGCCGCTCAACCACTGGCAGGCGGGCCCCGGCAAGAAGGTCGCGATCCTCGGCCTGGGCGGCCTCGGACACATGGGCGTCAAGATCGCGGACGCGCTGGGCGCCGAGGTGACCGTACTGAGCCAGACCCTCCGCAAGCAGCAGGACGGGCTGAAGCTCGGCGCGGACCACTTCTACGCGACCAGCGACCCGAAGACCTTCGAGGAGCTGGCGGGCTCCTTCGACCTGATCGTCTCGACGGTCTCGGCGCCGCTCGACATGGACGCGTACCTCGGCCTGCTGAAGGTGGGCGGAGCGTTCGTGAACGTGGGCGCTCCGGAGGAGCCGAACTCCCTCAACATGTTCTCGCTGATCGGCGGCAACAAGACGCTGGCCGGTTCCATGATCGGCGGTATCGCCGAGACGCAGGAGATGCTCGACTTCTGCGCGCGGCACGGGCTGGGCGCGGAGATCGAGCTGATCAGGGCGGACCAGATCAACGAGGCGTACGAGCGGGTACTGGCGAGCGACGTGCGGTACCGGTTCGTGATCGACGCGGCGACGATCTGAGGGAGCGGGCGCCCGGTCCTCGGTGCCCGGCATTACCTGAGCGGTAATCGACGGCCGTGGTCCCTCCCGGAACGATGTGGCGCGTCAGCCCGTCACACCGCCCGGGAGGGAACACCATGAGCGCCTACGCCGTCGGTCACCTGCGCGCCGCCGCCCAGCACGAGGACATCTTCGTGTACATGGAGCGGATCCAGGCCACCCTCGCCCCCTTCGGGGGACAGTTCCTCGTCCACGGCACGGGGGTGGAGGCCCTGGAGGGCGAGTGGCACGGAAACCTGGTCGTCATCGGCTTCCCCGACATGGCGAAGGCGCGCGACTGGTACGACTCCGAGGCCTACCAGGAGATCCTCCCGCTGCGCACGCGGCACGTCGCAGGGGAGGTCGTCCTGGTCGAGGGAGTCGCCCCCGGCTACGACGCGGCGGACACGGCGGCGCGACTGCGGCAGCGGCATCGGGCGGCCTGACGCGCGGTGGCGTACACCGTGGCGTCCGTCCACCGCCGCGCGTCGCGTGTGCCGACCCGCGCGTCGCGTGTGCCGGCCCGCCCGGCGGGCAGCCGGTTCGTCACGGGCGGCCGGAGCCCAGCGCCGCGAGGCCGCGGGCGTGGTCGAAGGCCACCACCGTGTCGTTCGCCGAGGTCCACGGGGCCGCTCCGCACCACCCGCCGATCAGCCGGAACTGGGCGAGGGCCTCGGCGTAACGCCCGCACTTCACCAGCGTCGCGGCGAGCAGGTGCCGTATGGGCGGCAGCCGGTGATCGTCGGGGTCCGCCTGCGCGAGGTCGGCCTGGACGCGGGCGATCATCGGCTTGGTGGCCCAGGTGCGGTACGCCTCGTCGCCGTCCTGGAGCACGGCCTCGTGCACGGCGTCCAGGTAGATGCCGGAGAGCAGGGAACCGGCCGGCGCCGACACGGCCGCCTCCTTGGCGAACTTGAACATGAGCTTGTGGGAGCCGTACCACTTCTGGCACCAGTACTGGAGAGCCTGCCAGTGGGCGTCGTAGTGGTGCGGCGCGCGAGCCGTCACCTCGGCCCACAGGCCGTTGAACTCGTCGTGGGAGAGACCGAGTCCACGCGCGGCGGCGACCATCGTGATCCACGGCGAGGGGTCGCGCGGCGCCAGCCGGGCCGCCTCGCGGGCGGCGTGCATCGCGGTCGGCAGCAGCTCTGCGAAGGTCTCCATCTGACCGTCGGAGGTCTCCTGCGCGTACTTCACACCGCGCGCCGCCCAGGCGCGCAGGAGGAGGGCGTGCGCGTGCACGACAACGGCGTCGGCGTCGTGCGGCATCCGGGCGCGCCAGGTCCGCAGCCAGCGCTCGTCCTCCACGGCGATGTCCGCGAAGACGCCGACGAGCCGCCAGCGCGCCTCCCAGTCCGCGTCGTCGGCGGCCGAGGCCAGCAGGCCGGCGGCGGGCTCCCAGTCACCGCCGCAGGCGGCCTCGACGGCGAGTCGGAGGGCGGGTTCGTCGCGGGGCGGACCGGAGCGGCCGGCGTCGAGCTGATCGCGGGGGACGAGCCCGTAGGCGGCCGCGTCGAAACGTTTGGCCTTCTGGTTGCGGAGGGCGAGGCGGGTGACATGGACGAGAGCCCAGGCAAGAACCGCGAGGCCGACGAAGGAGATGAGGTTCGTGAACACGGGACGTAATCATCCCTGGTCACGGTCACGGTAAGCACACGGGCGGGAGAATTACCGGACTCGGTCGGCAGGGTGGACCGCGGCGCCGGTGCGAGCCGCCCACTGGTCGCGCTCCAGGGCGTACTCGACTTCGCCGTGTTCGGAGCCCTCGATGCTGTCGGGCCAGTCCCCGTACCAGCGGCGTACGAAGAGGAGGCCCGCCTTCTCCATCACGCGCCGCGAACGGGAGTTGACGTACATCGTGTCGGCGGTGACGCGCCGCACGCCCAGCTCGGTGAAGCCCTTGTCGATCAGGGCGCGGGCTCCCTCGGTCGCGTAACCGCGTCCCCAGGCGGCGCGGCCGAGGCGGTAACCGAGTTCGACGACCTCGGCGCTGTCGTCGGCCGTCGGCCGGAATTCGAACCACCCGAGGAACACTCCCGTCGCCTTTTCCTCGGCGGCCCAGAAACCGCGGGTCCCGATGCACGGATAGTCGTGCGTCAGCCGGGGGAGTACGCGCTCGACCACGAAGGCACGGGTGGTGGGGCGGCCTCCGTTGAGGTAGCGCATGACTTCGGGGTCGCTGTCGAGGTCGACGAGACGGTCGACGTCGGTGGGGTGGTCGGTGTCGGTGAGGTGGGTGCGGTCGGCGCGGTGGTCGGCATCGGTGTCCGGCCCGGCCTCGGCGAAGGGGCGGAGTACGAGTCGGTCGGTCTCCAGAAAGGTGCGGCGCATGGTCCGATCGTCGCGCCGGCCTCCGACGGCCGCCACCGAATAACGCGGGGCAGAGGCAGGTCAGTTCGCGGACGCCAGGACCGCTCGTACGAACGCGGCGGGCGGCGCGTAGGCGTGGGCCTCGACGTAGTGGGTGATCAGCTCGGGTGCGGCGTAGACGACGCCGTCCCCGAGGACGCGTATCTCGGCGCTGCCGCGCGGACAGGTGTCACGGGCGCCGAGCAGGCCGAGCGACCGCGCGGCACACCAGGGGCAGAAGTGGTAGCCACGGGTCTGCTGGGCACGGTGGGTCTGCTGCATGCCCCTGAGCGCTTCCACCAGACCGGCGGGTGCGTCGCCCTTGGCGTACGGCCGGACCCGCCCCAGCCAGCCGACGTTCACGTGCGGCAGCGCTTGGGGGGCGGTGGGAGCTCTGCTGGGAGTCCTGTTGTCCGTGTCGTAGGTGTACGGCGTCAGATCTGCGTAGTAAGTCATGGTTGCTGTCTACCAGTCGGATCACACCGATCGGTCAGCGGCGGGCCCGAAGCTCGGTGCGGCGCCCGCCACCGCGTCGCACGTGAGCGCCGGTGGTGGTCCAGAACCCGCAGATGGTGAGTGGAAGCTACGGGTGTGACGGGTGCGGTCGGTGAGGCGGTGAAATTCGTTGAGTGTCCGCTTTGGTTCGCTGCTCAGCTGGTCTTCGCCACACCGATCGGGCAACTGACGCCCGTGCCGCCGGTGCCGCAGTAACCCGCCGGGTTTTTGTCGAGGTACTGCTGGTGGTACGGCTCCGCCGGCCAGAAGGGGCGGGTGTCCGCCGGGAGGATCTCCGTGGTGATCGTGGAGTGGCCGGAGTACGTGAGGACCTTCTGGTACGCCTCGCGCGACGCCTCGGCGGCCGCCGCCTGGGCGGGGGAGTGGGTGTAGATCGCCGAGCGGTACTGCGTGCCCACGTCGTTGCCCTGGCGGAAGCCCTGGGTCGGGTCGTGGTTCTCCCAGAAGACCTTCAGGAGCTGCTCGTACGAGACGGCCGACGGGTCGAAGACCACCCTGACCGCCTCCGTGTGGCCCGTGAGGCCCGAGCACGCCTCCTCGTAGGCCGGGTTCTCGGTGTAGCCGCCCTGGTAGCCGACCAGCGTCGTCCAGACGCCGTCCGTCTGCCAGAACTTGCGCTCCGCGCCCCAGAAACAGCCCATGCCGAAGTCGGCAGTCTCCAGGCCGTCGGGGTACGGCCCCACGAGCGGGTTGCCGAGGACCGTGTGCCGGGACGGGACGTCGAACTCGGGGGTCGGGCGGCCCTTCAGGGCCTGCTCCGGGGTGGGGAGCTGGGGGGTACGGCCGAACATCATCACTCGGTCTCCTTCGCGGGGGGCGGCACCGGGAGAACGTTCGGGTGCCGCCTGGAATTCCGCGCGGGCGGGTCAGCCCGGCAGGGTCGCCGGGCTGCCGCCGTTCGCCTCGTAGCCGGCGACCGCCAGCGCGCGGTACACGGCGTAGTCCGCCGCCGGGTCCGGGCTGTGCGTCCAGGGCAGCGCGCCGACGTGGCCGTCCACGTGCCGCAGCTGGTTCATCGCCTCCGCCCAGCGTTCGGCGCGTACCAGGAAGAGGACCAGCAGGTGACGTACGTGCGCCAGCATCGGGTCGTCGGGGCGGGCGGCGTGCACCGCGTAGAGCGCGCCCTCCATGGCCCTCGTCACCACCGCGCTCTGGTAGAAACCGTTGACGAGGTTGACCTCGGGCAGGTGCTCGTACACGGCGAACAGGGGCAGCGCCGCGAGCAGTGAGCCCTGCGGGGCGCGGGCGGCGGCAGCGGTCGCGAAGGTGTCGGCGGCGTTCCGGGAACCGTGCCACTTCTCGCTGCGGTAGCTGAGCGCGGCGAGGTGCGCGCCCATGTGGGCCGGTGCGCGGTCCAGGATCTTCGCCCACAGCTGGTCGAACTCCGGCTCGGGGTAGGCGAGTCCGCGCGCCACGGTCAGCTCGGTGATGTACGGGACCGGGTCGCCCGGCGCCAGCAGCGCCGCCTCGCCGCACACCGTGCGGGCCTCCTCCAGGATGATCCGGAAGTCGTTCGTACCGGGCGTCGACGTACGCCACGCCTGCTGCACCAGGAACTCGGCGTGCACCTGCGCGCCGCCCGCGTCCTTCGGCGACTCGGCCCGCCACGCCCGCAGCCAGCGCCCGCCCTCGCCCGGGTGCTGGGCCAGCTCCAGCGAGGCCGCCCCGGCGAACGCCTGCACACGCTGCCAGCGCACCTCGCCCTCCTTGGGCGTGCCCGCGAGGAGCTGTGCGGCGGCCCGCCAGTCCTGCGAGCGCTGCACGACTTCCAGGACGTCTTCCAGGTCCTGGTCCGGGCCCGGCATCCGCACGTCGAGCAGTTCCTGGCGTACGAAACCGTAGTCGGCCGGGTCGGCGGCGTCGGGGGAGCCGGGCGCGACCAGGCGGATGCCGCCGCCGCGCCTGCGCAGGACGACAGGGCCGATGACCGCCGCCAGCATGCACAGAGCGATCAGGAACCAGAGAATCTCCATGGCTCCATTGTCCCGGACCGCGCGGGGACGGCGGTGGGCGGAGGTGCGGACGAACTACGCTCGTGCCTCATGAGTGACCACCACAGCTTCGAGACCATCGCGATCCACGCCGGAAACACCGCGGACCCCCTCACGGGCGCGGTCGTACCGCCGATCTACCAGGTCTCCACGTACAAGCAGGACGGCGTCGGCGGGCTGCGCGGCGGCTACGAGTACAGCCGCAGCGCCAACCCGACCCGCACGGCCCTGGAGGAGAACCTGGCGGCGCTGGAGGGCGGCAGCCTCGGGCTGGCCTTCGCGTCGGGCCTGGCGGCGGAGGACTGCCTGCTGCGGACCCTGCTGAGCCCGGGCGACCACGTGGTCATCCCGAACGACGCGTACGGCGGCACCTTCCGCCTGTTCGCCAAGGTCGTCTCGCGGTGGGGCGTCGAGTTCTCGGTCGCCGACACCTCCGACCCGGCGGCGGTACGGGCGGCCCTGACCCCCAGGACCAAGGCGATCTGGGTCGAGACCCCCTCGAACCCGCTCCTGGGCATCAGTGACATCCAGGCGCTCGCGGGCGTCGCGCGCGCGGCCGGCGTCCGCCTGGTCGTCGACAACACCTTCGCGAGCCCCTACCTCCAGCAGCCGCTGGCGCTCGGCGCGGACGTCGTCGTGCACTCGACCACGAAGTACATGGGCGGCCACTCGGACGTCGTCGGCGGCGCGCTGATCGTCAACGACACGGCGCTCGGCGAGGAGCTGGCCTACCACCAGAACGCGATGGGCGCGGTCGCCGGGCCCTTCGACGCGTGGCTGGTGCTGCGGGGCATCAAGACGCTCGCCGTGCGGATGGACCGCCACAGCGAGAACGCGACGCGGGTCGCGGAGATGCTGACGGGCCACCCGCGCGTCACCGAGGTCCTCTACCCGGGGCTGCCGGAGCACCCGGGGCACGAGGTGGCCGCCAAGCAGATGAAGGCGTTCGGCGGGATGGTGTCGTTCCGCGTCGAGGGCGGCGAGGAGGCGGCGGTCGAGGTCTGCAACCGTGCCAGGCTCTTCACGCTCGGTGAGTCGCTGGGCGGCGTCGAGTCCCTGATCGAGCACCCGGGCCGGATGACGCACGCGTCGGTGGTGGGTTCGGCGCTGGAGGTCCCGGGCGACCTGGTGCGGCTGTCGGTCGGCATCGAGTCGGGCGACGACCTGCTGGCCGACCTCAAGCAGATGCTGGGCTGACCCGCCGGGCGCGCGCCGGAGGGGCGGACCGCCGGCCCCTCCGGCACCGGCTCACCACCCCTCCAGGGGCGGGGCGATCTCCGACGGCGGTACCACCCACGGCTGCTCCAGCACCGCCCACACCGCGAACGTCACCGCCGCGAGGGCCAGCAGCAGCCACAGCAGCCGTCGCGCCAGCCGCCGGCGGCGCAGCAGGCGGGCGCCGCGCTCGGCGGCGCGCGTCCCCAGGTCGGCCGGGACCGGGGGGTGCGCGGTCTCCAGCATCCGGCGGACCTCGTCCTGCTTGCGGTCGCTCACGGCGTGGCCACCGTGCGCACCGGCCCGGCCGGGGCACGCGGTCCGCTGCGCATCGTGGCCGTCGCCCGCGTACAGATCGCCCGCACCCGCTCCGCCGGGAGCCCGAGCAGCGCGGCCGTCTGCTCCTCGGCGACGCCTTCGTACAGCCGCAGGACCAGCACCAGCCGCTCCTGGGGTGTCAGCCGCTCCAGCACCCCGCCGCCGTGCTGCCGGTAGTGCCACGCGCCGCGCGCGAAACGGGCGGCGAGCTCCTGGCGGGTGCGGTCGTACGGGTCCTCGCCGCGCAGCCGGTCCCAGTCCGCGTACGTACGGGCCAGCGCGGCGGTGAGCAGGCGCCGCGCGCGGGTTGTCGTCGGCCGGCTCCGCCGTCAGCAGTGTCGTGGCATGCAGCAGTCTTCCTGCCGCGCCCGCGACGAACGCCTCGAACTCGCGGGCCCTGCGGCGATGCCGAATCGCCTGCCGCTCTCGCACGCCCTCATATCAGGGCAGGAACGGGCCCGGGGTCAAGAGGTCGGAGGCACCTCTGCGCCGGTGGGCGCGGCCTCGGCACCCGCCTCGACGCCGGCCGCGCCCTGGCGGGCCGACAGCGCGGAGTTGAAGCGCGTGAGGAGCGTGCAGAACGCGTCGCGCTCCTCCTCGGTCCAGCCGTCCGTCACCTGGGCCATCAGCTCGCGCCGAGAGGAGCGCACCTCGTCGAGCCGCGCCTGCCCGCGCGGCGACAGCTGGAGCACGACCGCGCGGCCGTCCTCGGGGTGCGACGTGCGCTTGACGAGACCCGTGTCGACGAGCGGCGCGACCTGCCGGGTCACGGTCGACGAGTCGATCCCCATGCCCGCGGCCAGCGCCTTGACGCCCATCGGGCCTTCCTGGTCGAGCCGGTTGAGCAGCAGGTAGGCCGCGCGGTCCATGGAGTTGCGGACCTGACCCACTCCGCCGAGCCTCGTCTGCTCGGCGCGGCGGGCGAAGACGGCCACCTGGTGCTGGAGGGCATCGAGGAGGCCGGTGTCCGGATCAGTCGTCATGTCCTGGGAAGTGGGCATGGCTGGGGGCTCTCTTCGTGCGGTGGTCGGTGTGGTGGGGGACAGAGTACGCGGGTGGCAGCGGGTGCGTACCGGCGCTGCGAGAAACGGTGCGAAGCCCCCGGCGCCCGGCAGGCGCCCGGCCGGCGAGCTGCCAGACTTGCGGTCATGAGCTTCCGTACGGCCGATCCTTTCCGCAACCTCATGCTCGACGACATACGCGGGGCGCAGAAGATGCTCTCCGGGGTCGCGAGGTGCACGGCGATGGAGGGCAGCCGGCACCTGTCGCACCTGGTCGGGGCCCCGGTCCACCTCAAGTGCGAGAACCTTCAGCGGACCGGTTCGTTCAAGCTGCGGGGCGCGTACGTGCGGATCGCCGGGCTCTCCCCCGAGCAGCGCGCGGCCGGCGTCGTCGCCGCCAGCGCGGGCAACCACGCGCAGGGCGTCGCCCTGGCCTCGACCCTCCTCGGCGTACGGTCCACGGTCTTCATGCCGCTCGGGGCACCCCTGCCGAAGGTCGCGGCGACCCGGGAGTACGGCGCCGAGGTGCGCCTGCACGGTCAGGTCGTCGACGAGACGCTGGCCGCCGCGCAGGAGTACGCCGACACGACGGGCGCGGCCTTCATCCATCCCTTCGACCACCCCGACATCGTCGCGGGCCAGGGGACGCTGGGGCTGGAGATCCTGGAGCAGTGCCCGGAGGTGCGGACGATCGTGGTCGGGGTGGGCGGTGGCGGGCTGGCCGCCGGTATCGCGATCGCGGTCAAGGCGCTGCGCCCCGACGTGCGGATCATCGGCGTACAGGCGGCGAACGCGGCCTGCTACCCGCCGTCGCTGGCGGCCGGGCGGCCGGTGTCGATCGACACGGCGCAGACGATGGCGGACGGCATCAAGGTGGGGCGGCCCGGCGACGTGCCGTTCGCGGTGATCAACCAGCTGCTCGACGGGGTCGTGACGGTCACCGAGGACGAGTTGTCGAGTGCGCTGCTGCTCTGCCTGGAGCGGGCCAAGATGGTCGTCGAGCCGGCCGGGGCAAGCCCGGTCGCGGCGCTGCTGAGCAAGCCGGAGTCGTTCGAGGGGCCGATGGTGGCGGTGCTGTCGGGCGGCAACGTCGACCCGCTGCTGATGCAGCGCATCCTGCGGCACGGCATGGCGGCGGCGGGCCGCTATCTGTCCCTGCGGCTGCGCCTGACGGACCGTCCGGGCGCTCTGGCGGCGATGCTGGCGGAGCTGTCGGTGGTCGACGCCAACGTCCTCGACGTGGGTCACGTACGGACCGATCCGCGGCTCGGGCTCACGGAGGTCGAGGTGGAGCTGCACCTGGAGACGAAGGGTCCGGAGCACTGCGCGGAGGTCCGGTCGGTGCTGCGGGAGGCGGGCTACACCGTGATGACTTAAAGGGATGACGCCACCCGATCGATCGCTTTACGGTGGTGAGCCTCGCGATACGGCTTCGCCGAGCAGGGCAAGTCCGGCAAACCTAAAATTCGCGTAGGAATCACCCACAACGGGGGACCACTTATGCAAGGAGCCATCCATGCCGAAGGTCTGGTGAAGACCTTCGGCGACGTAAAGGCCCTCGACGGGGTCGATCTCGATGTGCCGGAAGGCACGGTCCTCGGCCTCCTCGGCCCGAACGGGGCCGGCAAGACCACCGCGGTGCGGGTCCTGACCACACTGCTCCAGCCCGACAGCGGCAAGGCGGTCGTCGCCGGCATCGACGTCCTCAAGCACCCCAACGAGGTGCGCCGGTCCATCGGCCTGTCCGGCCAGTTCGCCGCCGTCGACGAGTACCTCACCGGGCGCGAGAACCTGCAGATGGTCGGCAGGCTCTACCAGATGTCCGCGAAGGCGTCGAAGGCCCGCGCGGAGGAGCTCCTGGAGCGCTTCAACCTCGCCGAAGCCGCCGACCGCACGGCCAAGACGTACTCCGGAGGCATGCGGCGGCGCCTCGACCTCGCCGCCGCGCTGGTCGTCAGCCCGCCCGTGATGTTCATGGACGAGCCGACCACCGGGCTCGACCCCCGCAACCGGCAGCAGCTGTGGGAGGTCATCCAGGAACTGGTCGCGGGCGGTACGACGCTCCTGCTCACCACCCAGTACCTCGAAGAGGCCGACCATCTGGCTCACGACATCTGCGTCATCGACCACGGCCGCGTCATCGCCCGCGGCACCTCCGACCAGCTCAAGGCCCGCACCGGCGGCGAGCGCATCGAGGTCGTCGTGCACGACCCCGAGCACCTCACCACCGCCGACGAGGTACTGCGCGCCTTCGGCAAGGGGGCGAGCAAGACCGAACTGCACACCCGCAAGATCACCGTCCCCGTCGCCGGCGGCGCCAAGCTCCTCGCCGAAGTCATCCGCGAACTGGACATCCGCGGCGTCGAGATCGACGACATCGGTCTGCGCCGCCCCACCCTCGACGACGTCTTCATCTCCCTGACCGGCCACGCGGCCGAAGCCGCCGAGGAAGAAGCGGAGGCCGCCAAGTGAGCGCCGTAACGGACACCGCACCAGGTACCCGCGCCCCTCAGCCGCGCGGGGGCATCTCCCAGTCGGTCTCCGACTCGCTGGTCATCGCCAAGCGGAATCTGATCCGGATGGCCCGGATCCCGGAGATGGTCATCTTCGGACTGATCCAGCCGGTGATGTTCGTCGTGCTGTTCACCTACGTGTTCGGCGGTTCCATCCAGGTCGGCGGGTCCACCTCCGCCTCGGCCTACCGCGAGTTCCTGATGGCCGGCATCTTCGCCCAGACCGTCACCTTCGCGACCGCCGGCGCGGGCGCGGGCATCGCCGACGACATGCACAAGGGCCTCATCGACCGCTTCCGATCGCTGCCCATGGCCCGCGGGGCCGTCCTCACCGGCCGTACCCTCGCCGACCTCGTGCAGACCGCGCTCACCCTGGTCGTCCTCGCGATCGTCGCCGTCATCGTCGGCTGGCGCGTCCACGAGAACATGGCCAAGGTCCTGCTCGGCTTCCTGCTGCTGCTCCTGCTCGGCTACGCCTTCTCCTGGATCGGCGCCCTGATCGGCCTCTCCGTCCGCACACCGGAGGCGGCGACGTCCGGCGGACTGATCTGGCTGTTCCCGCTCACCTTCATCTCGAACGCCTTCGTCGACGCCAACCAGATGCCGACGTTCCTCCGGCACATCGCCGAGTGGAACCCGTTCAGCGCCACCGTGCAGGCCTGCCGCGAGCTGTTCGGCAATCTTCCGCCCGGCTTCCAGACCTCCGACGCCTGGCCCATGCAGAACCCGATCCTCGCCTCGGTGCTGTGGTCGGTGCTGATCCTGGTGGTCTTCCGCACCCTCGCCGTGCGCAAGTACCGCTCGGCGTCGGTCTGACCGTACGCACGGACGAAGCCCCCGGCCGGGACATCCCGGCCGGGGGCTTCGTCGCTGTCCTGCTCAGCCCTGGTACGGCTTGGCTTCGAGGATCTTCACCGACGCCTTGTTGCCGTTCGGCAGCTCGTACTGCGCGTCCTCGCCGACCTTCTTGCCCATCACGCCGGTGCCCAGGGGCGACTGCGGCGAGTAGGTCTCGACGTCGGAGCTCGCGTACTCGCGGGAGGCGAGCAGGAACGTCATCGTGTCGTCCTCGTCGCCGTCGAAGGCGATCGTGACGACCGTGCCGGGGGCCACCACACCACTGGTGGTGGGAGCCTCGCCGACCTTCGCGTTCTCCAGGAGCTGGGTCAGCTGGCGCACACGGAGCTCCTGCTTGCCCTGCTCCTCCTTGGCCGCGTGGTACCCGCCGTTCTCCCGCAGGTCCCCCTCCTCGCGGGCAGCCGCGATCTTGCCGGCGATCTCCGTGCGTGCGGGACCCGACAGGTACTCCAGCTCTGCCTTGAGCTGGTCGTACGCCTCCTGGGTCAGCCAGGTGACGCTCTCGCTGGTCTGGGTCACAGGTGCTCCTCGTCGGTACTTGGAATACAAAGCAAGCATCGCCCTACCCAGAAGGATGTGCCTCCAGGGGCGGGCGAAACCACGAGCCTAACAATTCAGGCGGAAAAGGGGGAGGAGGAAAACGCTCGAAGCGGTAACACCGCAGGTCAGCGGGTAGAACCGGCTTCCGCGGTGCAGCCTGTCAGCTCGGTGCTGGTCGCCCTGGCCGTCGTACGGACCGTGTAGATCTCGTCGACGCGGTCCTTGCCGGGAGCGTCGACGCGGACGTCCTTGCGGCCCACTTCGCCGCCGTCCTCCGCGAGCGAGCGGAGCGTGCAGGTGCCGGTCGCCTCCGGGTCCTTGCGCACCTCCAGGTGCACCTTCACCTCGGAGTCCGAGACGGTGTCGAGCTTGATCAGCTCGGCGCTGATCCTCTGGCCGGTGATGTAGTCGTAACCGAACCAGGCGGTCATCGCCAGGAGCGCGGCGCCCAGCACGGCGCCCACGATCTTGAGCTTGCGGTCCGCGCGCTCGTCCGCCGACCGGCCGTAGCGGCCCTCGGGAAGGTCCTGGCGCACCGCGTTCATGATCGTTCCTCCTGGATCCGGAACTCCGGAATTTTCCGTCCCCCGATTCGGTCACTATAGAAGCCGCTTATTGCGCCGAATCACTGAGGATCGAGTCTTGACTGAGCAGCTGCGACTGATGGCCGTTCACGCCCACCCCGACGACGAGTCGAGCAAGGGTGCGGCGACCATGGCCAAGTATGTGTCCGAGGGGGTGGACGTGCTGGTCGTGACCTGCACGGGGGGCGAGCGTGGCTCCATCCTCAATCCGAAGCTCCAGGGCGACAAGTACATCGAGGAGCACATCCACGAGGTCCGCAAGAAGGAGATGGACGAGGCCCGCGAGATCCTCGGCATCCGCCAGGAATGGCTCGGCTTCGTCGACTCGGGCCTCCCCGAGGGCGACCCGCTGCCGCCGCTGCCGCAGGGCTGCTTCGCGCTGGAGGACGTCGACGTGGCGGCGGGCCGGCTGGTGCGGTCCATCCGCACGTTCCGGCCGCAGGTCATCACGACGTACGACGAGAACGGCGGCTACCCGCACCCCGACCACATCATGACCCACAAGAGCACGATGGTGGCGTTCGAGGGCGCGGCGGACACCGAGAAGTTCCCGGAGGCGGAGTTCGGCCCGGCCTACCAGCCGCGGAAGCTCTACTACAACCAGGGCTTCAACCGGCCGCGCACCGTCGCGCTCCACGAGGCGCTCCTGGAGCGCGGGCTGGAGTCGCCGTACGGCGAGTGGCTGGAGCGCTGGAAGGAGTTCCAGCGGGCGGAGCGGACGCTGACCACGTACGTCCCGTGCGCCGAGTTCTTCGAGATCCGCGACAAGGCGCTCATCGCGCACGCCACGCAGATCGACCCCGACGGCGGCTGGTTCCGTGTGCCGATGGAGATCCAGCAGGAGGTCTGGCCGACCGAGGAGTACGAGCTGGCCAAGTCGCTCGTCGATACCTCCCTCCCCGAGAGCGACCTGTTCGCAGGCATCCGCGACAATGCCTGATGTGAACGTAACCCTGGCAATGACGCAGTTCGTCCCGCTCGCCGCGGACAAGTTCGACAAGAACAAGGTGACCCCGGGTGTCCTCGGGTTCCTGGTCTTCGCGGCGCTGGCCGTCGGCGTGTGGCTGCTGATGAAGTCGATGAACCGGCACATGGGGCGGGTCAACTTCGAGGAGGCGCCGGACCCGGCGGCGGGCCAGAAGGCCACCGCCTCGGCCTCCGCTTCCGCCTCGGCGCCGGCCCCCTCGTCGGCGGACCCCGCGGGGGACCGTCCCAAGGACGCGTAGCGCCGGGGGCGGGCCCCGCGGGGCTGGATCTGCCGCGCTGCGGCGACTCCAGCCCCTGCGGTGTCCCAGGAGCGGGGTCCGGGGCGGAGCCCCCGCTGGGGGCGGGCAGGGGAAGCCGCCGCAGGCACCCCGCGCCGCACCTCACCCGTACCCGCTCACCCCCGCGCCGGCCCCACCGGTACGCCCATCACCTCCCGCGCATGCCGGTTCGGCACCATGCCGAGCCGCCACGCCTGCCAGCCCTCCGCCAGGTCCACACCGCGCTCCAGGACCAGGCCGTACGCCTCCGCACAGTCCTCCAGCTTGCCGTCACGCGTCGGATGCGTCGCCCGGAGCAGCTGGGAAAGCTCCTCCTGCGCCACCGCCGTGCCGATCTCCGAGCCCCCCGGCGAACCGAACGGCAGTAGCGTGCAGCGCAGGAAGCGCGCCCAGTCCGCGCCGCGGCGGTCGTCGTACGAGGTGAAGAGCCGCGCCGCCTCGTCGCACAGCTCCAGCGCCTGCGCCGGCCGGTTGTTCCCCGCGTCCACGATCGCCAGCTCCAGGCACGTCCACGCCTCGCCGTGCGCCACCCCGATCCGGTGGAAGTCGGCGCGCGCGTCCACCAGGAGCTGACGCGCGAAGCCGGAATTGCGCAGATTGCCCGTCTGGGCCGCGCGCTGGTCGCGCGTGACGCGACCCGAGTGATGGCGCGCACAGGCCAGCCCGTACACGTCCCGCATCCGCGAGAACATCCCCCGCGCCCGCTCCAGCTCCCGCACCGCCTGGTCGGCGTCCCCGCGCTCCTCCAACGCCTGCCCTAGGTAGTACAGCGTCCACGCCTCGCCCCGCGCGTCCTCCGCCTCCCGGTGCCGGGACAGCGCCTCCCGCAGCTCCTCGACGGCCGCCGACGGGTCGCCGTCCACCAGCCGCGCGCGAGCCAGCTGCGTCAGCGCCCACGCCTCGCCCCGGCCGTCACGGGTACGCCCGTACAGCTCCAGCGCGTCGCGCAACTGCTCCTGGGCCCGGGGCACGTCCCCCCTGCGCAGGAAGACCTGCCCCAGCTGGAAGTGCGCCCACGCCTGCCCGTGCAGGCTCTCGCTCGCCCGGTGGAGGACCAGCGCCGTGTCCAGGTGAGCGACCGCCTCCGTGAGATTCGCCCGGTCGCGCTCCACCGCCGCCAGCGCGTGCAGCGTCCACGCCCGGTCGGCGTCCAGCTCCGGCGACGCCTGCAGCGCGAGCGCCTCGCCCAGCTTGTCCGCCGCCTGGGCCAGATTCCCCTGATGGTGCAACGTGATGCCCAGCGAACACAGGGCCCGCGCGGCGCCCGCCTCGTGCTGCGCCTCGAAGTACAGGTCGACGACCGACGACAGCGTCGTACGGGCCTTGTCCAGCTCACCGAGCTGGCGCGCCGCGATACCCGTACGCCACTGCACCGACCGCACCAGCAGACCCTGGTCCACGGCCTGCGTCAGCTCGCTGATCTCGCCCAGGCGGTAGAGGTCGCCCCGCAGCAGGCAGTAGTCGCACAGCGCGCCCAGCAGATTCAGCACCGCCTGCTGGTCGACCCCCTCCGCCTGGCGCAGCGCCGCCGTGATGAAGCTCGACTCGTCGTCCAGCCAGCGCAGGGCGGCGTCGAGGGACGTGAAACCGTGCGCCCCGAAATGATCCGCCCGCGTCGACGTCTTGCCGTCGACCAGACGGATCACCGAATCCGCCAGCTCGCCGTAGTTGCGGATCAGCCGCTCCTGCGCCGCCGACCGGTCCGCCGGCTCCTCCTCGTCGAGCAGCCGCGCCTGCGCGAAGGCCCGCACGAGGTCGTGCAGCCGGTAGCGGCTGCCGCGCACATGGTCGATCAGCCCCGCCCGTGACAACGCCGACAGCAGCCGCTGCGCCTCGTGCTCGTCGGTCGCCAGCAGCGCCGCCGCCGCGGCGGCCCCCAGGCTCGCGCGCCCGGCCAGCGCGAGCCGGCGCAGCAGCCGGCGGGCCGCGTCCGGCTGGTCGGTGTAGCGCAGCCACAGCGCCCGCTCCACCGGATCGACCGGACCGTACGCCTCCAGATCCGCCGCCAGTGTCCGCGGCGAACGCGCGCCCAGCGAGGACCCCGCGACCCGCAACGCCAGCGGCAGCCCCCCGCACAGCCCGGTGATCCGCTCGGCCGCCTCCGCGTCGTACGGCCCCTCCTTCTCCTCCGCCACCTCCCGCAGCAGCTCCTCCGCGCCCACCGCGTCCAGCGCCTCCACCGGCAGCTGGTGCACCCACGCCGGAATGTCGGCGGGCAGATCGAGCGGCTCGCGGGCCGTCACGAGCACCAGGCTGTCCGAGCGCTCCGGTACGAGCGTGCGCACCTGCGCCGCGTCACAGGCGTCGTCCAGCACCACCGTCACCGGCAGACCCGTCAGGTGCTGGTGGTACAGCTCCGTCAGCCTGCGCAACTGCTGCTCCTGCGAGGACCGCTCACGGAAGAGCAACTGCTCACGCGGAGCGCCGAGCCGGTTGAGGAGGTGCAGCAGCGCCTCCCGCGTCGACAGCGGCGCCTCACCCGCCGTGTCCCCGCGCAGATCCACCACGCACGCCCCCCGGAACTGGTCCCGCAGGTGGTGCGCCGCCCGCACCGCCAGCGCCGTACGCCCGGAACCCGGCGCTCCGTGCAGCACCACCACCGTCGGCCGCGTCTCGGTGCTCGCCCGCGCCGCGTGCACCCACTGCGCGATCTGCCCCATCGCGGCCCGCCGCCCCGCGAACGGACCCTCGGGCTCCGGCAGATGCCCGAAGGACTGCTCCAGTACGGACCGCCTGCGCGCCGCCTGGCTGCGGTCGGCCCCGCGCAGCTGCCCCACGACGGCGGTCTTCTTCGCCGAGGCACCCCGGGTCGCGGCCAGCAGGACATGCTGCTGGTCCAGGAACGGCCGTATCCCCCGCACCTCCAGCGCCGTCAGCCACTCCAACCGCAGCTGCTCCGGCCCACCGGGCTGCGCCAGCGCACCCGCCCGGCGGTGGGCGGCGGGCCAGTGCGAGGCGGTGACCCGGCCGACGGTCGCGGCGGCGCCGGCCACGGCGACGACGGCCCCGGCGGCGAGCGCCGTGCCGGGACCCGTACCGAGAGCCAGGTCGGCGCCGAACGCGGCGACGGAGGCAACGGCCACCACCAGCCCCGGAGTTGCCAGACCGGCACTGCTGAACCGTTCCGCCAGCGACAGCTGCCCGGCCTGCGCCTCGTCCAGCGCCCTGACGTACGCCGTGTACTCCTCGCCCGCGCTCCGCGCCATGGCATCCAGCGCCGCCCGCCCGCGCACGAGCAGCGCGTTGGCATCGACCCGCCCACCCGACCGCCGCGCCTGCTCCTCGACGGCCCGTACCAACAGCCGCTCGGCTTCCGCCCGGTGGCTGTCCCGCATGTGCGTCCCCCTCCGAGAGCAATGATTGCGGGACAAGTGTCCTGCTTGACGCGCGTCAGCGCGAGAGAGCCAGGCGATCGGGGAGGGGTCGTGCAGGATGGAGGTATGCCGAACCGACTGGCCCATGAGACGTCCCCCTACCTCCTCCAGCACGCCGACAACCCCGTCGACTGGTGGCCCTGGTCGGCCGGCGCGTTCGAGGAGGCGCGCAGGCGCGGCGTGCCGGTGCTGCTCAGCGTCGGCTACAGCAGCTGCCACTGGTGCCATGTCATGGCTCACGAGTCCTTCGAGGACGAGCCGACGGCCGCGTACCTCAACGAGCACTTCGTCAACGTCAAGGTCGACCGCGAGGAGCGGCCGGATGTGGACGCCGTCTACATGGAGGCCGTGCAGGCCGCCACGGGGCAGGGCGGCTGGCCCATGACCGTGTTCCTGACCGCCGACGCCGCGCCCTTCTACTTCGGCACGTACTTCCCGCCCGAGCCCCGGCACGGCATGCCGTCCTTCCGGCAGGTGCTGGAGGGGGTCAGCAACGCGTGGACCGGGCGGCGGGACGAGGTCGCCGAGGTCGCCGGGAAGATCGTCCGGGATCTGAGCGGGCGCTCGCTCGCGTACGGGGCGCCCGAGGTGCCGGGGGAGGAGGAGCTCGCGCAGGCGCTGCTCGCGCTGACGCGGGACTACGACGCCACGCGCGCCGGATTCGGCGGGGCGCCGAAGTTCCCGCCGTCCATGGTGCTGGAGTTCCTGCTGCGGCATTACGCGCGCACGGGGTCCGAGGGCGCCCTGCAGATGGCCGCCGACACCGGTGAGGCGATGGCGCGCGGGGGCATCTACGACCAGCTCGCCGGTGGCTTCGCGCGGTATTCGGTGGACCGTGAATGGGTCGTGCCGCACTTCGAGAAGATGCTGTACGACAACGCGCTGCTGTGCCGGGTGTACGCCCATCTGTGGCGGGCCACCGGATCGGAGCTCGCGCGCCGGGTGGCGCTGGAGACCGCGGACTTCATGGTGAGCGAACTCCGTACGCACGAAGGCGGATTCGCGTCCGCGCTGGATGCGGACAGTGACGACGGCACGGGCAGGCACGTCGAGGGCGCGTACTACGTATGGACGCCGGAGCAGCTTCGTGAGGTGCTCGGGGAGCAGGACGCGCAGTTCGCCGTCCGGCTGTTCGGGGTGACGGAGGAGGGGACGTTCGAGGAGGGGGCGTCCGTACTGCAGCTTCCCGCGGGGGAGGGTGTGGCGGACGCGGCGCGGGTGGCGGATGTCCGGGCGCGGCTGCTCGCGGCGCGCGACGGGCGGGAGCGGCCCGGCCGGGACGACAAGATCGTGGCTGCCTGGAACGGGCTGGCGATCGCCGCGCTGGCGGAGACCGGGGCGTACTTCGACCGGCCGGACCTCGTCGAGCGGGCGACCGAGGCCGCCGATCTGCTGGTGCGGGTGCACATGGACGACGGGGCGCGGCTGGCCCGTACGTCGAAGGACGGGCAGGTGGGTGCGAACGCGGGTGTGCTGGAGGACTACGCCGACGTGGCGGAGGGCTTCCTGGCGCTGGCGGCGGTGTCGGGGGAGGGCGTCTGGCTGGAGTTCTCCGGGTTCCTGCTCGACATCGTCCTCGACCAGTTCGTGGGTGAGGACGGGACGCTGTACGACACGGCCCACGACGCGGAGAAGCTGATCCGGCGGCCGCAGGACCCCACGGACAACGCGACGCCCTCGGGGTGGACGGCCGCGGCGGGTGCGCTGCTGTCGTACGCCGCGCACACGGGTTCCGAGGCGCATCGGAGCGCGGCGGAGCGGGCGTTGGGTGTGGTGAAGACGCTCGGGCCTCGTGCGCCGCGGTTCATCGGGTGGGGTCTCGCGGTGGCCGAGGCGGTGCTGGACGGGCCGCGCGAGGTCGCGGTGGTGGGCGCGGGCGGCGATCCGCTGACGCGGGAACTGCACCGGGTGGCGTTGCTGAGCGGGGCGCCGGGGGCGGTGGTCGCGGTGGGCGAGGTGGGCAGCGACGAGTTCCCGCTGCTGGCCGAGCGGGGGGCGGGGGCGTATGTGTGCCGGCACTTCGTGTGCGATGCGCCGACGTCGGACCCGGGGGTGCTGCGGGAGCGGCTGGGCGAGGCCGCCGTCTAGTGGGGCGGGCAGACGTGGGAAGGGGCGGGCAGGGGGAAGGCATCCCCCGCCCCGCCCCGCCCCGCCTCACCTCACGGTGTCGGGTCGGGGAGCGGCGCTTCGAGCCGGACCGGTTCGGCCGGGGTCCGTTCGGCGCGTCGGCGGCGGTACAGCCACCGGTCGACCAGCAGGAAGCGGCCCGCGAAGACCACCACCATGCTGACCGCCGTCGCGGGGACGGCGGCCAGGCCGCCCCAGGCCATGAACAGCGCCGCCAGGGGCAGACGCGCGACGAGGTCCGCGTTGCCCACCGCCGCGAAGGTGAGCAGCCGTAGGGATCTGCGGTGGTGGCCCCGTCGCAGGCGGTACAGGAGCGAGTCGACCAGGAGGAAGTTCCAGAGGAGCCCTGCCTGGTTGGCGATGATCTCGGCGGGGGCGTAGTGCATGCCGCCCGGCCCGTTGAGCAGCCACAGCAGTGCCAGGTTCGGCACGAACCCGGACAGGCCGATGAGGCCGAAGGCAGCGACCCGCGCCCGGGGGTCGGCCGTGCGCAGGGTGACCAGGTGCCGCAGGAAGCGCAGGCCCTCCCGTACGGTCGACTTCGACGCGCCGGCGTGCCGCTCCGCGAAGGCGTACGGCACTTCGGCGATGCCGCTCGGCCGGCACCGTACCGCCAGTTCGAGCAGGATCTTGTAGCCGAGCGGCTGGAGGCCGTCCTCGCCGGTGGCTGCCCGGTCCACCGCCCGGCGTCGGATCGCGAAGAATCCGCTCATGGGGTCGGTGAGGCCGCGCAGCGCGCGCGGGAAGACGGCCTTCGTGACGCCGGTCGACAGGCCGGACACCAGCTTGCGGTAGCCGCCCGCGAGCCCCGACCGGTCGCCGCCCGCCGCGTACCGGCTCGCGACGACCAGCTCGGCGCCGGTCGATCTGCCGCGCGCCAGCAGCTCGGGCAGGAGTTCCGGCGGGTGCTGGAGGTCGGCGTCGATGACGACGATCCAGGGCGCGCTGGAGCGGGCGATGCCCTCGATGACCGCGCCGCCGAGGCCGCCGGCCGGTGTCGCCCTGTGGTGCAGGACGACGGGGAGCGGGGTCGAGGACGCGGCGTCGGCGATGACCTGGCAGGTGTGGTCGGTGGAGTCGTCGGCGAAGATCACTTCCGCGGTGAGGCCGGCCGAGGCCACGGCCGCTCCGAGCCGTCGCAGCAGCTCGCGGATGTTGCCGGCCTCGTTGTAGGTGGGGACCACGACGGAGACGTCGAGGGGTTCGAGCGGCCCGTCGGGAGATCCGCCGTGAGAGGTGTCGAGGGGCGCGTCGACCTGCAGGTCGAAGGGCAGGTCCAGCGGGTCAGCCGTCACCGTGCCTCCCGCTGGGGCTCCAGGTGGGCGCCGATGTGGGAGGTGAGTTCCCAGTCCCTGCGCCCCGTGTACTCGCGCCAGACGGCGCGCAGCGCTGCGGCGGCGAGTACGACGGCGTACACCGGGCCTCCGATCGTGAGCCGTACGTACTGCCACGGACCGATCCGGAAGCCGTACTCGCGGCCGAAGTCGTGCAGGGCGACGGCCTCGAAGACCATCATCGCGGCCATCGGGACCATCGGGAGCCAGGCGACGAGCGCGATCGGCAGGGACACGCCGCCGACCCAGGCCAGCAGCAGGCCCAGCGGGATCATGATGCCGGTGGCGGCCTGGAGGAAGGGCGTGGAGAGGGTGTAGCGGGCGAGGAGGCGCTGGCGCCAGCCCGGGAGCCCGCGCCATTCGCCCTTGCGCAGGACTTGCAGGAAGCCCTGGTTCCAGCGGGTGCGCTGTTTGTAGAGCGCGAGCAGCGTGTCGGGTGTCTCCTCGCGGGTGACGAGCGCGGCGTGGTACGCGACGACGACCTTGGCGCCGCGTGAGGACAGCCGTACGCCCAGGTCGCAGTCCTCGGCGAGGCAGTCGCCGTCCCAGCCGCCGGTCTCGCGCAGCAGCGCTGCCCGGACGAAGACGGTGTTGCCGCCGAGCGGGATGAAGCCCTTGCGGGCGTGCAGGTGCAGCCGGCTGCGGAACCAGAAGAAGTACTCCAGGCAGTTGCGCAGGCTGTACCAGCTGGTGTCGTAGTTGACGAGCTGTACGCCGCCCTGCACCACGTCCGCGTCGTCGCGGCGGAAGGCGAAGTCGACGTGGCTGAGCAGCTCGGGGTGGACGATGTCCTCCGCGTCGAAGACGCCGACGACGTCGCCCTTGGCGTACGGCAGCGCGGTGTTGAGGGCGCGCGGTTTGTTCTTGGCCTCGTGCTGGTCGACGACGGTCTGCACCATGTGCGGGTGCTCGGCGGCCAGTTGGTGTGCGATCGCGGCGGTGCCGGGATCGTCGTGGCCGACGATCAGCACGATCTCGAAGGCGGGATGGTCGATCTTCAGCATGTTCTCGACGGTGTGCCGGAGCACCGCCTCCTCGTGCCGGGCAGGGACCAGCAGCGAGAAGGACACGCCGTGGTGCCCGTCGGGTTCGGCGAAGGCGGTCGCTTCCAGCGTTTCCGGTGTGCGCCAGGCATGGACCATCCACCAGAGCGTGACGCCGGCGGTGGCCATGAGTATGAGCGAGTCCAATAAAAGGACGGCGGAGACCACGAATTACCCCCCTGGGTCTTCCTCGGTGTTCTGTTATTTCTCTCCCCGCCGGGGAAGCTAGCAGGTGATTGTTTCGCGCGGCAACGACGCCTGAGCCGCACGCCGCCGCCACAAACGGAATGCAAGATTCTTCTTATGTGGCATGCCCGTTGTGTGCCATGCTGCTGCGGCATGCCCGGGTCCGGGGGGTCGGATCCTGGGAGCTGCAGGCCAGGGGGGCCTTCAGGGTGGGGGGATCTGCATGAGCAACGCTGTGCTGCGCGCCAATACCCGTAACGGGCCGGAATTACGCCCGCGTCACGCGCCGTCCACAACTCGGAAAGCTCCGGAACCCCAGGGCGGTTCCACTTTTCTCAAAGATTTCTTGTGGGTGGCGCCGCTATTGATTCTGATCGTTTCCGTACGTGCGTGGAACATAGGCAATTTCCCGTTCCCCAACGACGACGAAGGCACATACCTGGCGCAGGCCTGGGCGGTGCGCAACGGCGACCTCGCCCACTACACCTACTGGTACGACCACCCGCCGTTCGGCTGGATACAGCTCGCGGGCCTCGCCTGGCTGCCGACCTGGCTCTTCCCCGATCTGCCGACGTTCGTCCAGGGCCGCATCGCGATGCTGCCCGTCGTCGCCGCCGGCGCGGTCCTCGTCTTCGTCGTGGGCCGCCGGATCGGCCTCGGCCGCCCCGCCGCCGCCTTCGCGACGCTGCTGTACGGGCTCTCGCCGCTCGCCGTGACCCTGCACCGGCAGATCTACCTCGACAACTTCGCGGTCGTCTGGGCGCTGGCGGCCTTCGCGCTCGCCCTGTCCCCGCGCCGCCACCTGTGGCACCACATCGCGGCAGGCAGCGCCTTCGCCCTCGCGATCCTGTCCAAGGAGACGATCGCGGTCCTGCTGCCCGTCGTCCTGGTGACGCTGTGGCACGGCAGCCATCCGAGGACCCGTAAGTTCTCCTTCGCCGGCTTCGGCTCGGGACTGGTCCTCACCGCCCTCTTCTATCCGCTGTACGCGACGCTGAAGGGCGAGCTGGTGCCGGGCGCCGGCCACGTCTCGCTCCTCGGCACGCTCAAGTTCCAGCTCGGCGGGCGCGAGGGCAGCGGCTCCGTCTTCCAGGACGGGACCGACGCCAACACCCTGATCCTGGACTGGTTCTCGCGCGACCCCTACCTGCTGGGGGCCGGCTGCGCGGCCGCCGTCGTCGGCCTCGCCGTACGCCGTCTGCGGCCCGTCGCCCTCGCCGTCCTGGTGCTGGCCCTGGTCGCGCTGCGCCCCGGCGGCTACCTGCCGCAGATGTACGTCGCCCAGGTGCTGCCCTTCCTCGCGCTCACCGTGACCGGTCTGGGGTGCGCGCTCATCGCCCTCGTCCCGTCCCGCCACCGCGCGATGCGCCCGGCCGCGGTCACCGCCGTCCTCGCCGTCGCCGTCGTGTTCGTGGCCCCGCACTGGTACCGCGAGGACCGGGACACCGTGCGCGGCGACGACAACGGCGTCTACCACGCGGCCTCCCGCTGGCTGCGCGAGACGCCGGTCGGCGACCGGGAACGTACCCGCGTGGTGACCGACGGCGTGCTGTGGCTGGACGCCGTCGAGGCCGGATACCGGCCGGGCACCGGCGCCATCTGGCACTACAAGCTTGACCAGGACCCCGCGGTCGCCAGGACGCTGCCGCGCGGCTGGAAGGACATCGACTACGTCGTGTCCACGCCCGCCCTGCGCGGCGAACAGCACAATCTGCCCACGCTGCGCGACCTGTTCGAGCACAGCGAGCCGGTCGCGAGCTTCGGGGAGGGGGACGGCCGGATCGACATCCTCCAGGTCGACCGGGCCGACCGGCGCAACCAGCAGCTCCAGAAGGGGGAGGGATGACCCCGCACCACTCGTACCGAAGGAACGCAGGAAGACCCGGGCGCGGCAGGAAGCGCCTGTTCCTCACGGCGTTCGCCCTGCTCGCCGCGGGCTTCGGGCTGGCGCCGCTCGACGCCACGCCCGCCAGCGCCGCGCCGAACCTGATAGCCAATCCCGGCCTGGAAACGCTCGACGCGCAGGGCGAGTTCCCCGAGTGCTTCGAGAAGTCCGGGTGGGGCGACAACGACTACACGTACACGGTGACGGACGACGCGCACTCCGGGGCCCGCGCCCTGCGTGTCGACCTCACCCGCCGCGCCGACGGCGACCGCAAGGCGATGATGCTGGAGAACGCGTGCGCGCCCCAGGTCACCGAGGGCCATCAGTACGACCTGTCCCTCTGGTACAAGTCCACGTCGCCCGATGTGGCCATGACGCTCTTCCGGCACGACAAGACGGCCGGCTGGGTCTTCTGGGCCGACCTCAACACCCTGCCGCAGAGCGCGGCGTACGCCCGCACGGAGGTCCGTACACCGGTCATTCCCCCCAACACCGACCAGATCACCTGGGGCGCGGCGCTCTACGGGGTCGGTTCGCTCACCACGGACGACTACGCGATGGTCGACGCGACCGTCGTGCCCGAGCCGCCCGCCGACCCGTGCGAGGGCAAGGGCCCGGAGTGCAAGGGCCAGTGGACCGTGCAGAGCGCGCAGTCGCCGGTGCGCGCCATCCATTCCGTACTGCTGCACACGGGAAAGGTCCTGCTGATCGCCGGCTCGGGCAACGACCGTGACGCCTTCGCCGCCGGGACCTTCAAGTCGTCCGTCTTCGACCCCGTGACCGGCAGGTACACGAACATCCCGACGCCCTCGGACTTCTTCTGCGCCGGACACGTCCAACTGCCGGACGGGCGGGTGCTCGTGGTGGGCGGCAACAAGGACTACGCGTCGGCGGACGGAACGGTCGGCTACAAGGGGCTGAGGACCAGTTACGTCTTCGATCCCAAGCTCAACAAGTACCTCAAGGTCAACGACATGCTGGCCGGCCACTGGTACCCGTCGGCGACCGCGCTGGGCAACGGCGACGTCCTGTCGCTCGGCGGTCTCGGCGAGGACGCGGCCGGGACGGTCGTCAACGAGCACTTCAGTTACGCCCAGAACAAGTGGCTCCCGATGGGGGAGGCCAAGCAGGCCTGGTCGTTCTGGGGCCTCTACCCGGCGATGATCCTCCTCCAGGACGGGCGCCTCTTCTACAGCGGCAGCCACACCTTCGGCGTCGGCCTGCCCGGTACCGGAGCCTCGGTCTACGACTACGAGAAGGGCACCATCACCGACGTACCCGGGCTGAGGAAGAAGGACGAGCGCGACCAGTCGGCGTCGCTGCTGCTGCCCCCCGCCCAGGACCAGAAGGTGCTCACGGCCGGCGGCGGCAACCACACCGTCTCGCCCGACGCGCACCGGCTCGTGGACCTGATCGATCTGAAGGCCGCCTCCCCGGAGTACGTCCCCGGGCCCGACCTGCCGCAGGGCAGGTACAAGGACGGCACCTTCCAGAAGGGGGCCGAGGGCAAGGTCTACCTGTCGGCGGTGATCCTGCCGGACGGCAAGGTCCTGGAGACGGGCGGCGCGCTGCACACGTACCGCGAGGACCCGGTCTTCGGGGCGTCGATGTACGACCCGGCGACCAACACGTTCCAGCCGGGACTGGCCGCCGACCCGGTGCCGCGTACGTACCACTCGTCGTCCACGCTGCTGCCGGACGGCCGGGTGCTGAGCGTCGGGGACAACCCAGGCGACGGGTCGTTCGAGCAACGGGTGTCGATCTACAAGCCGCCGTACTTCTTCAAGGGCGCCCGCCCGAAGATCATGTCGGTGGCCTCGCAGAACTGGGCGTACGGCTCGGCGCAGCGCATCACGGTCGACCGGCCGGTGGTCAAGGCGTCGCTGATCCGTCCGGCCGCCGTCACCCACTCGTCCGACCCGAACCAGCGCCTCGTCGACCTGCCGATGACGGTCAACGGCAGCACCATCGACCTCAGCCTCACCAGCAACCCCAACCTGGCGCCGCCCGGCTGGTACATGCTGTCGGTCGTCGACGCGAAGGGCGTGCCGTCGGTGTCGAAGTGGGTGCGGATCGGCCCGCAGGGACAGGTGGCGGCGCAGCGCGTGCAGAGTTACGCCGACGAGCTGGCCGCGGCGCCGAGGACACCGGGGCGCGCGGGCCACGGGGACAGCGGGGGCCACGGGAAGAAGGGGGCGAAGGCGGGCGTGGAGCTGCCGGAGGGGTACGACGGCTGTGATCACGCGTACGGCGAGGTCAGCACGTGCGTGCCGTGGAAGTTTCCGGCGAAGGTGCCGGCGGCCGACCGGTGCGCGTGGCTGAAGGCCAAGGGGTACGGCGGGCTGGACGTGCGGCGCGACCGGCACGGCCTGGACCGGAACAAGGACGGCAGGGCCTGCGGGAAGGGGGACTTCCGCAAGCGGTGAGCCGAGCGGCTGGGCCGGCCGGCCGGGGGGCCGGCCGGCCCAGCCGGGTCGGTCTTCCGGCGGCTCTGCTCCCGGGCGGCGGCCCTGGCTCCGGTGAGGGGCCGGGCCGCCGCCGGTTCGTTCGCGGGTGTCACAGCCGGAAGCCGTGGTCGAGGGTGTCGAGCGTGCGGTCGACGAGGGCGATCAGGTCGTCCTGCCGGCCGCGCTCGGCCCAGTACACGGTCGTCTCCATCAGGGCGGCGACGAACCCCATCGAGACGACCCGTACGTCGAGGTCGTCCGCCCGCCTTCCGGTCCGCTCGGCCACGACCTCGCACAGCATGCGGCCGGTCACGGAGATGCTCTCCATCATGCGGGCGCGTACGGCGGGCACCTCGGTCAGCAGCCGCGAACGCGTCAGCATCTCCTCGGGCTCGTGGGTCAGCGAGTGCCGCAGGGCCTGGGTGACGACGACGCGCAGGGATTCGACGAGCGGCTCGTCGGCGGGGCGGGCACGCAGGGCCGACTCCATCAGGGAGTCGTACTCGTCGGTGATGACGATGTCTTCCTTGGCCGGGAAGTAGCGGAAGACGGTCGAGGGCGACACCTCGGCGGCCTCGGCGATCTGCTCGACGGTGGTGGCCTCGTACCCCTGCTCGGCGATGAGCCGGTAGGTCGCGGTGCGGATCGCGATCCGCGTCTTGAGCTTCTTGCGCTCGCGCAGGCCCGGGCGGGGCGGTGCGGTGTCGGCGAGCGGGTGGGGGGTGTCGGCGGCCATGACCGCCATTGTCGGGCATCGGCTCTCGCAGGCCGCCCGCCGTTCCTCCGTCGTTCTCCCGGGGGCCTGCTCGGCCGGGCTCCCGCGGCGGGCCCGGAGGACTGTCAGTGGGGCATGTCACGATGTGTGTGGGGTAAATGAACAGTCCGTGAAAGCGGACTGGTGTGCGGAGATACGCGCGAAAGGGGGAGCGGGGATGCGGGGAGTCATCAACGGGTCGGCCGTCGTCGCGGCGGCGCTGTGTGTCGTGGGGTTCCTGGTCGGCGGCGGGGCGGCCGTGCTCGGGGTGGTGCTGGTCGCGGTCGCCGCGGTGGCGTGGCAGGTGGCCGCGGCGTCGAGGCCGCGGCCGTCGCGGGCGGTACGGGTGGTGCGGGTGGTGCGGGTGCGGCCACCGGACGGGCGTCGGCCGTCAGGCCGAATAGGCCACCAGCGAGATCCCCACGTAGTGCGCGACGAACGCGGCCAGGGTCAGCGAGTGGAAGACCTCGTGGAACCCGAACCACCGCGGTGACGGGTTGGGGCGCTTGAGGCCGTAGATCACGCCGCCCGCGCTGTACAGCAGCCCGCCGACGATCACCAGGACCAGGACGGCGATGCCGCCCGCGCGCATGAAGTCGGGGAGGAAGAAGACCGCCGCCCAGCCCATCGCGATGTAGCAGGGGGTGTAGAGCCAGCGCGGGGCGCCGACCCAGAAGACCCGGAAGGCGATACCGGCGAGGGCCGCCGCCCAGACCGCCCACAGCAGGGTGCGGCCGGTGGAGTCGGGGAGCAGCAGCACGGTGAGGGGGGTGTAGGTGCCCGCGATGATCAGGAAGATGTTGGCGTGGTCGAGCCTGCGCAGCACGGCCTCGCCGCGCGGCCCCCAGGTGCCGCGGTGGTAGACCGCGCTGACGCCGAACAGGAGGCACGCGGTCGCGATGTAGATCGCGCAG
This sequence comes from Streptomyces chryseus, assembly GCF_014650755.1. Taxonomy (GTDB): domain Bacteria; phylum Actinomycetota; class Actinomycetes; order Streptomycetales; family Streptomycetaceae; genus Streptomyces; species Streptomyces chryseus. Next base: position 223,609 of record NZ_BMVO01000007.1, read on the forward strand.
GCCACCCGGGCGCGGGTGGAGTCCGCGAGGGCGATGAGCGTCAGACCGGCCACGACCACGGCGGGGAACATACCGGCGTGCAGCCAGCCCCGCAGCTTCGGTTTGACGGGGGTGGGGAGGTCGATCTCGACGGGGCCGTGCCCGGGGTCGTCGGGGTTCGTGCGGTGATCGGACTGGGCGGACGTCATGAGCGACATGCTACCTACGCGACCGTAGGTTACGCGCAGGTAGGGGTGAAATGAGTGGTGATGCTCACGTGAGAGGCCCCCTGGACATATGGGCGCGTGGCATCGATCATCAGATGAGTGCGGTCGGCACCGGATGAGCGCCAGCGAATCACCGTCGTGAAGCATCCGGGTCGCGGCCCCCACGGGGCATACACCTGAAAACACCCTCACTTAGGAGCAACCGTGGCGCGCGAGAACGCGGCTCCCACCACCCTTCCGACGAACCACCAGGAGCTGATCTCCTGGGTCGACGAGATCGCAGCCCTCACCGAGCCGGACCAGGTGGTCTGGTGCGACGGCTCGGAGGCCGAGTACGAAAGGCTCGCCGAGGAACTCGTCGCCAAGGGAACGTTCAAGAAGCTGGATCCGGTCAAGCGCCCGAACTCCTACTACGCCGCGTCCGACCCGAGCGACGTCGCCCGCGTCGAGGACCGCACGTTCATCTGCTCCGAGAAGGAGGAGGACGCGGGTCCGACGAACCACTGGAAGGCCCCCGCCGAGATGCGGGCCGTCTTCGCCGGGGAGAAGGGCCTCTTCCGCGGCTCGATGCGCGGCCGCACGATGTACGTCGTGCCGTTCTGCATGGGCCCGGTCGGCTCCCCGCTGTCCGCCATCGGAGTGGAGATCACCGACTCGGCGTACGTCGCCGTCTCGATGCGCACGATGACCCGGATGGGCCAGGCCGTCCTCGACGAGCTCGGCACCGACGGCTTCTTCGTCAAGGCCGTCCACACGCTCGGCGCGCCGCTCGCCGAGGGCGAGGCCGACGTGCCGTGGCCGTGCAACTCCACGAAGTACATCTCGCACTTCCCCGAGGACCGCGAGATCTGGTCCTACGGCTCGGGCTACGGCGGCAACGCCCTGCTCGGCAAGAAGTGCTACGCCCTGCGCATCGCGTCCGTCATGGCGCGCGACGAGGGCTGGCTGGCCGAGCACATGCTGATCCTCAAGCTGACCCCGCCGAAGGGCGAGTCGAAGTACGTCGCCGCCGCGTTCCCGTCCGCCTGCGGCAAGACCAACCTCGCCATGCTGGAGCCCACGATCTCCGGCTGGACCGTCGAGACCATCGGCGACGACATCGCCTGGATGCGGTTCGGCGAGGACGGCCAGCTGTACGCGATCAACCCCGAGGCCGGCTTCTTCGGCGTCGCGCCCGGCACCGGTGAGCACACCAACGCCAACGCCATGAAGACCATGTGGGGGAACTCCGTCTTCACCAACGTCGCGCTCACCGACGACGGCGACGTGTGGTGGGAGGGCATGACCGAAGAGGCGCCCGCGCACCTCACGGACTGGAAGGGCAACGACTGGACCCCCGAGTCCGGCACCCCCGCCGCCCACCCCAACGCGCGCTTCACCGTCCCGGCCGGCCAGTGCCCGATCATCGCGCCCGAGTGGGAGGACCCCAAGGGCGTGCCGATCTCGGCCATCCTCTTCGGCGGCCGCCGCGCGACCGCCGTGCCGCTGGTGACCGAGTCCTTCAACTGGCGGCACGGTGTCTTCCTCGGTGCGAACGTCGCCTCCGAGAAGACCGCCGCCGCCGAGGGCAAGGTCGGCGAGCTGCGCCGCGACCCGTTCGCCATGCTGCCGTTCTGCGGCTACAACATGGGCGACTACATGGGCCACTGGGTCAAGGTCGGCGCCGACAAGGACCAGTCCAAGCTGCCGAAGATCTACTACGTCAACTGGTTCCGCAAGAACGACGCAGGCAAGTTCGTGTGGCCCGGCTTCGGTGAGAACAGCCGCGTGCTCAAGTGGATCGTCGAGCGCCTGGAGGGCAAGGCCCAGGGCGTCGAGACCCCCATCGGCATCCTGCCGGCCAAGGGTTCCCTGGACACCGAGGGCCTGGACCTCTCCGAGGAGGAGCTGGACTTCCTGCTCACGGTCGACAAGGAGGTCTGGCGCGAGGAGGCCGCCCTGGTCCCCGAGCACCTCAATACCTTCGGCGACCACGCCCCGAAGGAGCTGTGGGACGAGTACCACGCCCTCGTCGAGCGCCTGGGGTGATCATCCCCGGCCACTGAACTCCGCGGCCGGGCCGTCCTGACATCCGCCCTGACCTGTGGGGTCACCGGCCCACCGCGGCACAGCCCCCCGAAGCCCCCTCACGGCTTCGGGGGGCTGTTCTTCGTTCAGTGGCACCCGGCCCGTGCGCCGCAGGGCACGCGGGCCGGGGCCGTCAGTGGGCTCCGACCAGGCGGAGTTCTTCGAGCGCGGCCGCGTGGGCGTCCATGCGCTCGGCGGCCAGGATCGCGACCGCCGTGTCGGCGCGCGAGGCGGCGACGACCAGCGCGCGGCCCGCGAGCTCGTGGGCGCGGCGATGCAGTGCGATCGTGGCAGCGTGCGTGAGGCCGGCGTGCCGGGCCGGCGGGGCGCCGCGCAACCGGGCGATCTGGGTGGCGATACGGTCGGCCGCCGCGCCGAGACCCAGCTCGTCGGTGACCGCGAGGAGCGCCGCCAGGTGCCCGGCGAGCTGGATGTCCAGCTCCTCCTCACGGGAACGGTGGGGGAAGTCGGCCCGGTCGGCGGCCATGCGGTGCACCGACTTGCTGCGGATCGGCTCGTACATGGGATGGCCTCCTGCCAGGATCAGGACACCAGCCTACATTAGATTCTGTCTAAGGTTGAGTCGGGTCGAGCCGTGCGGGCCCGTGTCGCGTCGGCCCCCGCCTACAGCTGTCCGTATCCGTCCAGGAAGGTGCCGATGCGCGTCACCGCGTCCGCCAGCTCCTCCACCGCCGGAAGGGTCACGATGCGGAAGTGGTCGGGCTCGGGCCAGTTGAAGCCCGTACCGTGCACGACCATGATCTTCTCGGCGCGCAGCAGGTCGAGGACCATCTCCCGGTCGTCCTTGATGGGGTAGACCTTGGGATCCAGGCGCGGGAAGAGGTACAGCGCGCCCTTGGGCTTCACGCAGGTGACGCCCGGGATCCGGGTGAGCAGCTCGTACGCCGTGTTCCGCTGCTCCAGGATCCGGCCGCCCGGCAGCACCAGGTCCTCGATCGACTGCCGCCCGCCGAGCGCCGTCGCCACCGCGTGCTGCGACGGCATGTTGGCGCACAGGCGCATGTTGGCGAGGATCGTGAGCCCCTCGATGTACGACGAGGCGTGCGCCTTCGGGCCGCAGACCGCCAGCCAGCCGCTGCGGTAGCCGGCGACGCGGTAGTTCTTCGAGAGGCCGTTGAAGGTGAGCGTGAGCAGGTCGGGCGCGATGGCGGCGGTCGGGGTGTGCGTGGCGCCGTCGTACAGGATCCGGTCGTAGATCTCGTCGGAGCAGACGATCAGGTTGTGGCGGCGGGCGATCTCGGTCAGGCCGCGCAGCATCTCGTCGTCGTACACCGCACCCGTCGGATTGTTCGGGTTGATGACGACGATGGCCTTGGTGCGGTCGGTGATCTTGCGCTCGATGTCGGCGAGGTCCGGCATCCAGTCGGACTGCTCGTCGCAGCGGTAGTGGACGGCCGTGCCGCCCGCCAGCGAGACGGACGCGGTCCACAGGGGGTAGTCGGGCGCGGGGACGAGCACCTCGTCGCCGTCGTCGAGCAGCGCCTGCATCGACATCTGGATCAGCTCGGAGACGCCGTTGCCCAGGTAGACGTCCTCGACGTCCAGCTCGATGCCCTTGGTCTCGTAGTGCTGCACGACCGCGCGGCGCGCCGCCAGCAGGCCCTTCGCGTCGCCGTAGCCGTGCGCGCCCGCGAGATTGCGGAGGATGTCCTCCAGGATCTCGGGCGGGCACTCGAAACCGAACGCCGCCGGGTTGCCGGTGTTGAGCTTGAGGATGCGGTGACCCGCCGCTTCGAGCCGCATCGCCTCCTCGAGCACGGGGCCGCGGATTTCGTAACAGACGTTTGCGAGCTTCGTCGACTGGATCACCTGCATGCTGGCCACCTTACGGGTGCATAACGGGACCCGCTTCGTGTTTTTGGCCACGCGGGTGTACGGCCCCGCTCGCACGAGACCGCGCTCGCCGCCGGAATCGCCGCACCGGCGACCGGCCGGCGGACCAGGACGGCGCGCCGCACAGCCGCCCCGTACGCCCGCGGGTGGACGCGTCCTGATCGCGGTCTTGTCCGGCATGTGAAACCCCTCAACAATGCACATGACAAACCGGGGTGGTCGCGCCACCCCGGTCACCCAGGTCGTTCAAGAGGGGACCCCCACATGAAGAAGCCTCTCGTCGGCACGCTCTTCGCCCTGTTGCTCTTCGGAGCGGCGGCGGCGCCGGCGGCCGCGGAGACTCGCAGCCCCCAGCAGACCCGACCGGCCGTCAAGGCGGTCGACTTCGCCGGAACGGTGGCGCTCAGCAACTGTTCCGGCTCGGTGGTGCGTACGCCCCACGCGCAGCCGGGCGACCCGGCGCTCGTCCTGTCCAACGGGCACTGCCTGGAGAGCGGCTTCCCGGCTCCGGGCCAGGTCGTGGTCGACAAGCCGTCGTCGCGGACCTTCGGCCTGCTCAACTCCGCGGGCACCAAGGTCGCGACGCTCCGGGCGAGCAAGATCGCGTACGCGACGATGACCGACACCGACGCCTCGCTGTACCAGCTCACCAGCACCTACGCCCAGATCCAGACCGCCCACGGCATCAAGGCGCTGGAGCTGAGCGCCACGCGTCCCGCGCAGGGCACGGCCATCAAGGTCGTCTCCGGATACTGGAAGCGGATCTACACCTGCGCCGTCGACGGCTTCGCGTACCGCCTGAAGGAGGGCGCGTGGACCTGGAAGGACTCGGTCCGCTACACCTCCGCGTGCAAGACCATCGGCGGCACCTCCGGCTCACCCGTGATCGACACGGCCACCGGCAAGGTCGTCGCCGTGAACAACACCGGTAACGAGGACGGCGCACGCTGCACGGACAACAACCCGTGCGAGGTCGACGAGAGCGGCAACGTGACCGTGCGCAAGGGCATCAACTACGGCCAGCAGACGTACGGTTTCGTCGCCTGCGTCGGCGCCGGCAGCAAGCTCGACCTGTCCCGCCCCGGCTGCGCCCTTCCCAGGCCGTAGACGCGGGTGGGCTGCGCCCCGGGGACGGCTTCCCCGGGGCGCAGCCCACCCGCCGTACGGGCCTCCTGCCCGGGACGCGCGAGCGGTGCGGCTGATCCCGTGCGCCATCCGGGCGTTCCCCCGTGTCCCCCGGCCGTTCCGACGGCTCGGATAGGTTGACCGGTCATGGGGACGCTGAGTGCTGCCGGGTACCGCCGGCTGGGTGCCGTCGGGTCACTCGCGGCAGCCGTGGGCGGCATCGCCGCCGGAAGGTTGCCGGCGCACGACCCGTGGGGACTGTGGGTCCCCCACGGCTCCACGACGACCGTGGCGGCGGCGGTCCTCGCGTACCTGGGCCTGACGCTCCTGGTCGTGTCCTGGTGGCAGTACGGGCGGCTCGTCGCCCGGGGCGCGGCGGGCGGGGTGCGCGACGCCCTGGTCACGCTGGTCTGGTGGGCGGCCCCCCTCGCACTGGCCCCGCCGCTGCACAGCGCCGACGTCTACAGCTACATAGCCCAGGGCGCGATGGTCGTCGAGGGCCACGACGTCTATACGTCCGGCCCCTCGGTCATCGGCCCGGACGAACTGGGAGCCGACGCCGCCGCCAGCAGTGGGGCCCAGTGGAGGGACACCCCGGCCCCGTACGGTCCCGTCTTCCTCGCCCTGGCGAAGTGGGTCGCGCTCGCGACGGACGGCCGGATCGTCCCCGCCGTGCTGGGGATGCGGCTCGTCGCCCTCGCCGCACTGGCCCTGATCGTCTGGGCGACGCTCCGGATCGCCCGCGCGCGCGGCGCCGACCGGACCGGCGCGCTATGGCTCGGAGCCCTCAACCCCCTGCTGCTGATCCACGTCGTCGGCGGCATGCACAACGACGGTCTGATGATCGCCCTCATGCTGACGGGCCTGGTCTTCGCCCTGCGCGGCCGCTGGATCCTCGGCAGCGCGGTCGTCGCGCTGGCGATGATGGTCAAGTCGCCGGCCGCCGTCGCCCTGCTCTTCGTCGGAGCCCTCGTCGTACGCCGGACCTCCGGCCCCCTCCCGTGGCGCGTCGCCAAGGCCTTCGCCGTCCCCGCGCTGGTGGCCGGGGCGGTCGCCGTGGCCACCACCCTGCTCAGCGGCACCGGCTTCGGCTGGCTGCACACGCAGAGCGTCGCCGGGAGCATCCACACCGCCCTCTCCGCCACCAGCGACATCGGCCTGGGTGTGGGCGAGCTGACCCACGCGGCGTTCGGCTGGGACTCCGAGCCGGTCAAACGCGCCTTCCAGACCCTGGGCCTCGCCCTCGCGCTCGCCGTGATCGGTTACGCCGCCCTGGCGACCTTCCGCAGGGTGCGGCCCTGGTGCGGCGACCGGCCGCCGCACCCGGTCCACGCCCTGGGCGTCGCACTGGTGGCGCTGGTGGCGCTCTCGCCGATGGTGCAGCCGTGGTACCTGCTCTGGGGCACGGCGGTGGTCTCCGCCACCGCCTGGAACGGCCGGCTCGGCCGCGCCCTGTCGGTGCTGTCGGCCGCCCTCGTCTACGAGACCCACCCCACCGGCAGCACCCCGGGGTACGGCTTCCTCGTCGCGGGCGTCGTGTGCGCGCTGGGCACGGTCCTGCTGCTGCGCGAGCGGCGCGCCGCGTGGCCGTGGGAGTGGCCCTCGTCGGCGGACGACGGAGCCCGGCGTCCCGGCGTACCCCTGAGCGGGCCCGTGCGACGGCCGTCCCCGCCGCTCGCGCTGCCGTCGATGAGGACGCACGGCGACCAGGGCGGCGGACCGGACGGCGAGGCGCAGAGGCCGACGCCGGTCCGCTAGCCGATGCCGGGCCGGGCGCGGTCGGCGCGGCCCGGCGTCAGGCCGTACGCCGTACCGACCGCCCCGCGAGGACGTCCGTGCGCCTGCCGTCCTCGATCACGAACCGGCCGTCGATCAGGACGTGCGGGATGCCGGCCGGCAGCGTGCGCGGGGCCTCGAACGTGGACCCCGCCGCCACCGTGTCCGGGTCGAAGAGCACGAGGTCGGCGCGGTGGCCCTCCCGTACGAGCCCCCGGTCCGGCAGCCGCAGGCGGGCCGCCGGGCGCGAGGTGAGGTGCGCGACGCACTCTTCGAGGGAGAGGATGCCCAGGTCGCGGGCGTAGTGGCCCAGGTAGTGGGGGAAGGTGCCGTACGCGCGCGGGTGCGGCTTGTCGCCCTGGAGGATGCCGTCGCTGCCGCCGGTGTGGACGCGGTGGCGCATGATCGCGCGGACGTTCTCCTCGTGGCCGACGTGCTGGAGGATGGTCGATCCGAGGTTGTCGTCGATCAGCAGGCGCCGTGCGGTGGCCCACGGCTCCTCGCCGCGCCGGGCGGCGGACTCGGCGATCGTCCTGCCCACCCAGCCCGCGAGACCGGGGTCGCCGACGCCCGAGATCTCGATGGTGTCCCACTCGATGGGGACGCCGTGGCAGCCGTCCGCGCCGACGACCTCCATGTGGTGCCGGATCCGCTCGGCGCTCTCGTCGTCCCGCAGGCGGGCCAGGACCGCCTCCGGGCCGCCCTCGCCCGCCCAGCTCGGCAGCATGGCGACAAGGGTCGTGCAGCCGGGCGTGTACGGGTAGGTGTCGAGGGAGATGTCCGCGCCCTCGTCGAGCGCCTTGTCGAGGAGACCGAGGAGATCGGGCGCTCTGCCCTTGTTGACGCCGAAGTTCATGGTGGCGTGGGCGAGGTGCAGCGCGCAGCCCGCGTCGCGGGTGAGGGTCACCATCTCCTCGTACGCCGCGAGGGCACCGGCGCCGTACGAGCGGTGGTGCGGGCAGTAGTACCCGTCGTACCGCGCCACCACGCGGCACAGTTCGGTGAGCTCGGCGTCGTCGGCGTACATCCCGGGCGTGTACGTCAGGCCGGACGACATGCCGACGGCGCCCTGCTCCAGGCCCTCGGCGACGAGCTGCTTCATGCGGGTGAGTTCGGCGGGGGTCGCGGGGCGGTCGTCCCAGCCGGTCGCGTACATCCGGACCGTGCCCTGCGGGACGAGGTACGCGGCGTTGACGGCGATGCCCTGGCGGTCGAGCCGGTCGAGGTACTCGCCGACGGTCCGCCAGTCGAAGTCGACGCTCGTGTCCCCGGGCGCGCCGCCGTTCCAGCCGGTGATCGCCTTGCGGACCTCGGTGAGGGTGCGGTCGTCGACCGGAGCGTACGACAGTCCGTCCTGGCCGAGGACTTCGAGCGTCACGCCCTGGGCGGCCTTGGCGCTGTGGTCGGGGTCGCGCAGGAGAGCGAGGTCGCTGTGCGCGTGCATGTCGATGAACCCGGGGGAGAGGGCGAGGCCGTCCGCCCGCAGCGTGCGGCGCGCGGAGAGCCGTGGGCCGCCGTCGCCCTCCCGGCGTATCGCGGCGACGCGGCCGCCTTCCAGGGCGACGTCGGCCCGGTAGGAGGCACCGCCGGTGCCGTCGATGACGCGTGCGTCGTGGATGACGAGGTCCATGGCTGCCTGCCTCTCGAAGCGGCTGCTGAATCGCGTCGCCGCCGCCCGGGGCCCCCAGGGCCCCGCGCGGCGGGACTGCGGCGTTCGGCGGGGCTAGAAGAACGTGCGGATGTAGTCCGTGACCGTGCCGTCCGCCTCGACCAGGGGGATCAGCTGCCACTTGTCGAACGACGTACAGGGGTGCGAGAGGCCCAGCCCCAGCCAGTCGCCGACCTCCAGCTCCGCGTCCGGCTCCGTACGCACCCAGCCGTGCTGGTCCGACAGACCCGTGACCGTGATGCCCGACGCCGCGCGGACCTCGCCCGTACCGGCGTCCCGCACCGCCTGCGCCTCCGGCAGGTCCAGGTCGTACGCCGCGTCGCGCTTGCCCGCGTTGACGAACGCCTGCTCCGGGGTGGGCCGGGAGACGACCTGCGCCCAGAGACGGAACGCGGGCTGGAGCGCGCCCTCCTGCGCGACCCGGTTGAACGGGGTGAGGCGGCGGTAGTGGCCGTCGTCGTGCGAGACGTACGCCCCGGACCGGAGCAGCTTCAGCACCGGCAGCGACAGCTCCGGGATCCGCGCGAACACGTCCGCCACCGCGTCGAACCAGGCGCTGCCACCCGCGCTGACCACGATCTCCGCGCAGTCCGCGAACCGGCCCGCCTTGTCGAAGTCCACCGCGAGGGCGACCAGTTCGCCCACCCACGCGCGGACCCTCTCGCCGTCCGCCCGGGGGACCTCGCCCTCGTACCCGGCCACGCCCACCAACCGCAGCGTCGACGTGGCCGCGACCGCGTCCGCGACCGCCGCGCAGTCGGCGGCCGACCGGGCGCCGGTACGGGCCCCCTCGCCGGCGCCGAGTTCGACGACCACGTCCACCGGGCGCGAGGCGGCGGCCGCCCGCAGCGCCTCGTCCATCAGCCGGACGCCGCGCACGGAGTCGACGTAACAGATGAACCGGAAGCCGGGGTCCGCGTCCAGTTCCGAGGCCACCCAGCGCAGCGCCACCGCGTCGACGACCTCGTTGGCGAGGAAGACGTTCTGGATGCCGTACGCCCGGTACACGCGCGCCTGGTGCGGTACGGCGGCGGTGATGCCCCACGCCCCGCGCTCCAGCTGGCGCGCGAAGAGCTGCGGCGACATCGAGGTCTTGCCGTGGGGGGCGAACGCCAGGCCGTGGCGCTCGGCGTACGTCTCCAGCAGGGCGAGGTTGTGCTCGACCGACTCGGCGGACAGGGCGAGGACGGGGGTGGTGAACCCGCCGGTGAAGAGGTTGCGCCGCTCGGCGGCGAGTTCGCCGACCGTCAGGCCCTCGGCGTCCGGCGGCAGCGCCTTGAAGCGGTGGTCCACCCGCTCGTCGGCGAGCGTCGCGAGGGCCACCTGTGCGGCGCGGCCCGCGCGGACCTCGTGGTCCGTGTCTCGTCCGACCGGGTTGTCGACGGCCATACTGGGCTCCTCACACGTCAAGTTGCAGCATGTGCAACGACCATTGCGCATATCGCTGGACGCTGTCTAACATCCGAGCCGATGCAGGGTCAATGGTGAGGAGCTCGATCGTGACCGCGCCCGCGGACGAAGCAGCAGGACGAAACGAGGACGCCGCCGTGGTGGACGTGGTCTGCCTCGGCGAGTCCATGGTGACGTTCCTGCCCTCCCGGCCCGGCCGCCTCGCCGACGTACCCTCCTTCGGCCGAGGCATCGGCGGCGCCGAGTCCAACGTCGCCTGCGCCCTCGCCGCCGCCGGCCACCGCGCGCGGTGGGTGGGCCGGGTCGGCGCGGACGGCTTCGGCGACCACCTGGTCGACACCATCGCCGGGTACGGAGTCGACACCTCCGCCGTCAGCCGCGACCCGCACCGCCCCACCGGCGTCTACTTCCGTACGGCCGACGACCGCGACGCCGACGGCTTCGAGGTCGTCTACTACCGCGCCGGGTCCGCCGCCTCCGCGATGTCCCCGCTCACCGTGCCGCTCGACGAACTGGCCGCGGGCCGCGTCCTGCACCTGTCCGGGATCACGGCGGCGCTGTCCGCCGACTGCCTGGACCTGATGCGTACGCTGACCGCGCGGCGCGCCGGCCGCCCCCTGGTCTCCTTCGACGTCAACCACCGCGCCAACCTGTGGCGCGGGCCGGACGGCCCAAGGGTGCTGCTCGACCTCGCGCGCGGCGCGGACCTCGTCTTCGTCGGCGAGGACGAGGCGCTGACCGCATGGGGCGTGCGGGGCGCGGCCGCGATCCGCGCGACGCTCCCGCAACCCGGGACCCTGGTCGTCAAACAGGGCGCGGCGGGCGCGACGGTGTACACCCGCACCGGCGCGGGCAGTGACACCGTCACCACCGTCCCCGCACCGCGCGTCGACGTCGTCGCCCCCGTCGGCGCCGGCGACGCCTTCGCCGCCGGGTTCCTCTCCGCGACCCTGCGCGGTCTGCCCGTACGCGACCGGCTCCGCCACGGCCACCTCATGGCCGCGGCGGCCCTCACCGTCCCCGGCGACCTCGGCACGCCCCCGTCCCGCGCGCACGCCGACCGCCTCGCCGCCCTGGACCCGCAAGCCTGGGGGAGACTTCGACTCGGCCCCGGCTGGACCGGAGCGAATGCAGCGCCCGGCGCGGCCCCGGCGACCGGAGCGGGCCCCGCACCAGCACAGGGCGCCGACGACCAGGAGGAACGTACGCCATGAGCCAGACCGTCGACCGAGCGCTGAGCATCCTGCCGCTGCTCGCGCAGGGACCGGCCGACCTCGGCCAGGTCGCCGACCGCCTCGGCGTGCACAAGTCCACCGCCCTGCGCCTCCTGCGCACCCTCCACGAGCACGGCCTCGTCTACCGGCAGCAGGACCAGCGCTACCGCCTCGGCGCCCGCCTCTTCGCGCTCGCCCAGGAGGCCGTCGAGAACCTCGACGTGCGCGAGATCGCCCACCCCCACCTCGCCGCCCTGAACAACGAGTGCGGGCACACCGTCCACCTCGCCGTGTACGAGGAGAACGAGGTCGAGGTCCTCTACATCGACAAGGTCGAGAGCCGCTACCCCGTCCGCATGTACTCACGCATCGGCAAGCCCGTCGCGATCACCGTCGCCGCCGTCGCGAAACTGCTGCTCGCCGACCTCCCCGAGGCCGAACGCCGCACGATCGCGGAGAAGCTCGACTACCCCACCTACACGTCCCGTTCGACGCCGAACGCCGCGGCCTTCCTCAAGGAACTGGCGCTCGTACGCGAACAGGGCTGGGCCACCGACCTCGGCGGTCACGAGGAGTCCATCAACTGCGTCGCGGCCCCCGTCCGCGGCGCGGACGGCCGGGTCGTCGCCGCCATGTCGGTGTCCGCGCCGAACGTCGTCGTCACCGCCGAGGAACTCCTCACCCTCCTGCCGCTGGTACGCCGCACCGCCGACGCCATCAGCCGGGAGTACTCAGGAAACACACCCCCGAAGGAAGCACGCGCATGAGCGAGAAGACCGCGATCACCCCGTCCACCCACACCGCCCCGCCCGCCAAGTTCTCCCACGGCGTGCGCAAGGGAAACATCCTCCAGGTGGCCGGCCAGGTCGGCTTCCTGCCGGCCGTCGAGGGCCAGGCGCCCACCCCCGCCGGTCCGACCCTGCGCGAGCAGACCCTCCAGACCTTCGCCAACGTCAAGGCGATCCTGGAGGAGGGCGGCGCGAGCTGGGACGACGTCATGATGATGCGCGTCTACCTCACCGACACCGGCCACTTCGCCGAGATGAACGAGATCTACAACGCGTACTTCGAGGAGCAGGGCCTCAAGGAGGCCCCCGCCGCCCGTACGACCGTCTACGTCGGCCTCCCCGCCGGACTCCTCATCGAGATCGACGCGCTCGCCGTCCTGAGCTGACGCCCGTCACCCCCCTCCCCACCCCGCACGCCGTACGCCGTCACGGCACGGCGCCCACCGCCCGGGCGCCGTGCCGCGATGCCCCCTGCCCCGAAAGCCCCATGGAATTACGAGGTCATCCTCATGTCCCTGCTCGCCGCCGCCCCCGCTCCCGCGGAGACCCCACCCCACACAGGCGGTCTCCTCACCCTCATCGACGGCACGGCCGGTCTGCTGACCGTCGCGGCCCTCGGCATCGCCCTGCTCCTCGTCCTGATCATCAAGGTCAGGCTCCAGCCCTTCGTCGCCCTCCTCGCCGTCTCCATCGTCGTCGGCCTCGGGGCGGGCCTGTCGGTCACCGAACTCTTCGGCACGGTCCAGAAGTCGGCCGTCGTCTCCGTCATCGAATCCGGCATGGGCGGCATCCTCGGCCACGTCGCGATCATCATCGGCCTCGGCACGATGCTCGGCGCGATACTCGAAGTGAGCGGCGGCGCCGAGGTGTTGTCCTCCCGCCTGCTCGGCCTCTTCGGCGAGAAGCGCGCCCCGCTCGCCATGGGCCTCACCGGCCTCATCTTCGGCATCCCCGTCTTCTTCGACGTCGGCATCTTCGTCCTCGCGCCGATCGTGTACGCCGCCGCCAAGCGCTCCGGCAAGTCGATCCTGCTGTACGCCATGCCGCTGCTCGCCGGTCTGTCCATGACCCACGCGTTCCTGCCCCCGCACCCGGGCCCGGTCGCCGCCGCCGGCCTCTTCCACGTGTCGCTCGGCTGGGTCATCCTCATGGGCGTCGTCTGCGGCATCCCCGCCGTACTCGCGGCCTGGGCGTACGCCGCCTGGATCGGCAAGCGCGTCTTCGTCGAGGTCCCGCACGACATGGTCGAGGCCGCCGAGGACGCCAAGGCCGCCGTCGTCGCCGAGCAGACGGCCGCGGGCCGCACCCCGCAGGAGCAGCCGGTCCCGCTCGCCACGGTCCTGACCATCATCGGTACGCCGCTGGTCCTCATCCTCGCCGCGACGTTCTCCTCCATCGCGCTCGACGAGTCCACCCTCCGCTCGGTCGTCGAGTTCTTCGGCAACCCCTTCGTCGCCCTGACGATCGCGCTGCTGATGGCGTACTACCTGCTCGGCCTCCGGCGCGGCTGGTCGCGCAAGTCCCTGGAGCAGGTGTCGACCTCGTCCCTCAAGCCCGTCGGCAACATCCTGCTGGTCGTCGGCGCGGGCGGCGTCTTCGGCGCCGTGCTCAAGGCGAGCGGTGTCGCCCAGGCACTCTCCGACACCTTCAACGACGTGGGCCTGCCGGTCATCGTCCTCGCGTACCTGATCTCGCTCGTCCTGCGCGTCGCCCAGGGCTCGGCGACGGTCGCCATCGTCACCACGGCCGGCATCGTGCTCCCGCTCGTCGAGAACGGCGGCCACTCGCAGGCGTTCCTGGCGCTGGTCATCATGGCCATATCGGCCGGTTCGATCTTCGCCTCGCACGTCAACGACGGCGGATTCTGGATCGTCTCCAAGTACTTCGGCATATCGGAGCGCGACACCCTCAAGTCGTGGACGGTCCTGGAGTCGGTCCTCTCGGTCGCCGGCTTCGCGGTCGCGGCGCTCCTGAGCCTGGCGCTCTGACGCCACCGCGCCGCACGACGCCGCGCCGCACCACTCGGGCGTACTGACGGAGACGATCGCCCCGGGGACGCGCAGGCGCTGCGTGAGCGCGACCAGATCCGGCGTCAGCCGCTCCGGCGACGCGACTTCACGTACGAACCCGGCGGCCCGCACCCCGGCGTCTCCCGCCCGCGCGATCCCAGGGGCCACCGGATCCGGCCCTCCCCGAGCGTCCATACTTGGCGGCATGGACGAACAGACCGGACAGCAGGCCGGCGTGCCGGGGGCTTACGCACCACCTCCGCAGGGCTTCGGCCCGCCGCCCCCGGCCTACGCCCCGGCGCCGCAACCCCAGCCGCCGCACGCGCCTTCGCCGTACGGGGCCCCGCCCACCCCGCCTTCGCCGTACGCGCCGCACCCACCCGCTGCTGCCCCCGGCCCGGACTTCCTCGCGGCGGACCGCCGTAACGCCGTCGTGGTCGACGCCGAGGGCGTCTCGCTCGAAAGCAACGGCGCCACCCTCGACTTCCCGTGGCGCGACATCGCCACCGTCCACTACAAGCCGGGGCCCGGCGGCGAAGTCCTCATGGTGGCGGTCGCACTGCCCGACGGCCGGTTCTACGAAGGCGTGGTCGTCGCCCGCAACCGGGCGAAGCTCCAGGAATGGTGCGCGCAACTCGCCCCGGTGCTGGGCCACTACCTCGCGGGACGCGGCCACTAGACGGCCGAAGGGCGCCCGGATCCGACCGGGCGCCCTCCCGTCACGTCGTACGGCCTGCGCCTAGGCGGCGCAGTACTGCTGCTCCTTGCCGATCGACCGGTACATGCAGTCCGCGTTCTCCAGCAGCTGCAGCACCGCGTCCCGGTTGCGGCTCGTCTCGCGCTCGATCACCTCGTCGGGCGGGTAGAAACCGCCGCCGCCGAAGCCGCTCGGGTACATCTCGAAGGTGTACCCGAAGATCTTCTGGTTGCCCCACAGCCAGTCGTCGATCGACCCGTCCGTGATGTAGAGGTCGCTCGACTGCTCCGGCGTGTAGCCGTTGCTCGCGGCCATCTTCTGGCCGACGGCGGCGAAGGCGTTGCGGTCGTCCTGGGTCATGCCGGGCGCCGTGTCCGCGTTCGTGTAGCCGAACGGCCAGAGCACCAGCTCGCTGTACGTGTGGAAGTCGATGCCGGCCTTGATCTGCTGCTTGCCGCCGACGACCCGCGAGCGGACGAAGTCGGCGACGACCTTCACCTCGGGGGCGGACTCGGGCGCCCGGCCCCGGTACGTCTCGGAGCTGAACGACCCGGAGGAGCCGCCGCAGCAGCCCCACTTGTAGTCCCAGTTGCGGTTCATGTCCGTACCGACGTACGACGAACCGGAGTTGGGCTGCCGGTTCTTGCGCCAGCTGCGGTACGAGCCGGAGGCGATGTCGTACTCGCCGCCGTCCGGGTTGAGGTCCGGCACGATCCAGATCTCGCGGCTGTTCACGACGTTGGTGATCCGGGAGTCCGAGCCGTAGCCCGCGCCCAGCTCGCGCAGCAGGTAGAGCGCCATCTCGACGGTCAGGTGCTCACGGGCGTGCTGGTGGTGGGTGAAGAGGACCTCGGGCTCGTTCTCGTCGGTAGCCACGTTGTCGCTGATCTTGATGGCGACGAGGTCGCGGCCCTGGTACGACTTGCCGATCACTCGCTTGCTCATGAGGTTCGGGTACTGCTGGAGGCGCTGGTTGATCTCCGCGTTCATCTCGGCGTAGTTGTGGTAGCGCGAGTCGGCGGGCGGGAAGTCCAGCGGCTCGACGGCCAGCCCGTTGGAGCGGGCCGGCGGCCCCGGCAGCGCCTTGGGCGCGTATCCGAGCGCCTTGAGCCGCCTCAGCTGCGCGGCGTTGGCGCTGACGACGACCGAGTGGTCGTCGGCCTCGTCCACCGATACGCCGGTGGCCGCCACGGCGGTACGGGCGGCGGCGGAGGCGGGACCGTGGATCTCGTACTGCCTGATCACTTCTTCCGTCGCGGCCGCGGGGGCGGGTCGCGCCCCCGTCGGGGTCGCGCTCGCGGTGAGTGGCGCCGCCACGGCGAGTGCCACGAGGGCCGCGAGGCCCGCGAGGGTGGCGGACTTGGCAGAGGCGCCGGACGCGGCTGACCCTCTTCCGCGTATGCGAAGTCGCATGCTGTCTCCTGGGTGGGGAGTGTGGGGGTGTGCGACGCATGTCGTGCGGGAGTGCTGGGCACATGGTGAGCGCATGGCATGAACTGGTCAAGAGCGGGGTTCGGCCACACGGCCCGCACACCGGTCCTCTTGCGCGATCACCCTCCGCCCCGCTTTGGTGACGTGGATCACTCTTTGGGGACGAGCGGGAGGACGCCGGAGATGGCAGAGACGACAGAGAGCGGCAGCGGCACGGGAGAGGCAGTTTCCCCGCCGCGCAAGTCCAGTTGGAAGTACATCGGCCCGGGCATCGTCGTCGCCGCGACCGGCGTCGGAGCCGGCGACCTCGTGGCGACGCTGATCGCGGGCAGCAAGTTCGGCTACACACTGATGTGGGCCGCCGTCATCGGCTGCGTCGTCAAGATCTCGCTGGCGGAGGCGGCCGGCCGCTGGCACCTCGCCACCGGCCGCACGCTCTTCGAAGGCTGGCGCAGCCTCGGGCAGTGGACCACCGTCTACTTCGCGATCTACGTCGTCATCTGGGGCTTCGTGTACGGCGCGACGGCCATGTCGTCCTCCGCCCTCCCCGTCGTCGCTCTCTTCCCGGACGGGCCGGACCTGAAGACCTGGGCGATCATCATGGGCCTGATCGGTCTGGTCTTCGTCTGGTTCAACCAGTACGCCGTCTTCGAGAAGGTCATGACGGTCCTGATCGGCATCATGTTCGTGGTCGTCGTGTACGTCGCGCTCCGCGTAGGCCCGGACATCGGCGCGTCGTTCGCCGGCCTGGTCCCGGTCCTCCCCGACGGCTCGCTCCTCTACACCCTCGGCCTGATCGGCGGCGTCGGCGGCACGATCACCATGGCGGCGTACGGCTACTGGGTGAACGCCAAGGGCTGGACCGACTCCGGCTGGATGAAGGTCATGCGCCTCGACAACCGCGTCGCGTACATCACCACCGGCATCTTCGTCGTCGCGATGCTGATCGTCGGCGCGGAGCTGCTGCACTCCTCCCAGCTCGCCCTCACCAAGGGCGACCGCGGCCTGATCGACCTCGGCACGATCCTCGAGGACCGGTACGGCGCCGTCACCGCGAAGCTCTTCCTCGTCGGCTTCTTCGCCACGTCCTTCTCGTCCCTCATCGGCGTGTGGCACGGCGTGAGCCTGATGTTCGCCGACTTCGTCGAACGCCTCCAGCGCGACCGCAGGGGCGCCCCCGTCGACCAGGGCACGGCGCGGGAGGTCGCGGCCGGCGTGAAGGAACGGTCGCTGCCGTTCCGCGCGTACCTGCTGTGGCTGACGTTCCCGCCGATGGCGCTGCTGTGGCTGGACCAGCCGTTCGGGCTGGTGGTGGTGTACGGCGTGCTCGGCGCGTTCTTCATGCCGTTCCTGGCGCTGACGCTGGTGTGGCTGCTGAACTCCTCCCGTACGCCCGCCGAATGGCGAAACGGCCTGCTGAGCAACGCGATGCTGGTGGCGGCGGGCCTGCTGTTCATCGTGCTGTGCGTACAGCAGGTGCGGGAGATCCCCTGGTAGCCGGCCCGCCGCGGATACGAACGGGCCACGGCAGCGCCGCCGGGGGAGCGGCGGCGCTGCTGCGTGGGGCCGAGTTACGGCAGGTTGTGCACGTGCGGTCCCACCGCGTTGGACCAGGCGTTGCCGGCCGTCGCGTCCCAGTTCGTCGACCAGGTCATCGCGCCGCGCAGACCGGGGTAGGTCTTGGCGGGTTTGAAGGAACCGCAGTCGGTGCCCCGGGTCAGGCAGTCCAGGGCGGCGTTCACGATCGACGGTGAGACGTACCCACTGCCCGCGCCCCGCGTGGACGCCGGCACGCCGAGGCCGACCTGGCTCGGCGCGAGGCCGCCCTCCAGCTGGATGCAGGCGAGTGCGGTGAGGAAGTCGACGGACCCCTGCGAGTAGACCTTGCCGTCGCAGCCGAGCATCGAGCCGCTGTTGTAGTACTGCATGTTGACGACGGTGAGGATGTCCTTCACGGCGAGCGCCGTCTTAAAGTACTCGGTCCCGGTGTTCTGCATGTCGATGGTCTGCGGCGCCATGGTGAGGACGAGCCCGGAGCCCGCCTTGGCGGACAGCTGGCGCAGCGCCTTCGTCAGGTACGTCGAGTTGATCCCGTGTTCCAGGTCGATGTCGACGCCGCTGAAGCCGTACTCCTGCATGAGCGCGTAGGCGCTGTTGGCGAAGGCGGTGGCGGACGCGTCACTGTTGATGGTGACGTTGCCCTTCTCCCCGCCCACCGAGATGATCACCGACTTCCCGGCGGCCTTCTTGGCCGCGATGTCGGCCTTGAAGTCGGCGACGCTCGCGTACCCGACGGCCGGGTCGAGGTTGAAGACGATCTGGCCGGGTGTGGCGGTCGAGTCGGCGAAGGAGACGGCGATGATGTCGTACTGCGCCTGCACGTCACGGAGCTTCTGGACGGTGGCGCCGTTGTTGAAGTTCTGCCAGTAACCGGTCAGCGCGTGCTTGGGCACGGCGGGCCCGGGGCCGGTGCCGCCGGTCGGGGCGGTCCGGCCGCTGACGGTGGCGGACCTGGGGGACTCACCAGCCGAGTTGGTCGCGGTGACCTGGAAGTCGTACGCCGTGTCGGCGGCCAGCCCCGAGACGGTGGCTGAGGTTCCGGTCACGGACTGGACCTTCGTACCGCCGCGGTAGACGCTGTAGCCGGTGGCGCCGCTCACGCCGGACCAGGAGAGCGCGACGGAGGAAGAGGTCGTGGCGTCGACGGCGAGCCCGGAGGGGGCGGCGGGGATGCCGGGCTCGGGGTCGGTGCCGCCGCCTCCGTCGGGGCCGAAGACGGAGATGTCGTCGGCGTAGTAGGCGCTCTGGCCGTACCAGCCGTGCGTGTAGACGGTCACGGAGGTGGTGGAGGGGCCGGCCTTGAAACTGGTGGTGAGCTGCTTCCAGCCGGACGAGTCGGGCGTCCAGGTGGACACGTCGGTGGTGCCGGTACCGCTCGCGCCGAGGTAGGCGTACCCGCCCTGGACCCAGGCGCTGAGGGTGTACGTCGCACCGGGCTTGACGGTGACGGTCTGCGAACACCGGGCGTTGTCCTGGCCGCCGGGGGTGGCCTTGAGGGCAGCGGCGCCACCGTGGGTGGGGGAAGAAACGGTGGCACCGCTGCCTGCGGAGCAGGCCCAGTTGCTGAGCCCGGATTCGAAGCCGGCGTTCTTGAGGACGTTGACGTCGGCGGCGGCGGCGGCGGTGGCGGTGGCGGTGGTTTGGGCGGCTGTGGCGGCGGGGGCGGCCAGACCGGTGGTGAGGAGGGTGGCGGCGGTCAGAGCTATGAGGGGGAACGCGGGGCGGTCCACTTGCTGCCTCCGGTGGGGGAGTGTGGGGAGGAGTCACTGGGACGGTGGCCACCGTTTGTTGTTGGTCGTTAAAATGGTTCAGACCAATTGTCTTGTCAAGACCTCTGGCAGAACGGCCCAG
>NZ_BMVO01000008.1 GCF_014650755.1 Streptomyces chryseus
GAACTGGTCACCGGCGGCGTCACCGTCTTCCTCACCACGCAGTACCTGGAGGAGGCCGACGAACTCGCCGACCGTATCGCCGTGCTCAACGACGGCACGATCGCCGCGGAGGGCACCGCCGAGGAGCTCAAACGGCTGATCCCCGGCGGCCACGTCCGGCTCCGCTTCACCGACCCCGCCGCCTACCAGAGCGCCGCCGCCGCGCTGCGCGACATCACCCGCGACGACGAGGCACTGACGCTGCAGATCCCCAGCGACGGCAGCCAGCGCGCGCTGCGCTCCGTCCTCGACCGGCTCGACTCCGCCGGCGTCGAGGCGGACGAGCTCACCGTGCACACACCCGACCTCGACGACGTGTTCTTCGCCCTGACCGGCTCCAGCGTGCCCGCCCAGCCCAAGGAGGCTGTCCGATGAGCTCCCTGTCCCTCGCCGTGCGCGACTCGTCCACCATGCTGCGCCGCAACCTCCTGCATGCCCGGCGCTACCCGTCCCTGACGCTGAACCTGCTGCTCACACCGATCATGCTGCTGCTGCTCTTCGTCTACATCTTCGGCGACGCCATGAGCGCGGGCATCGGTGACGGCGGGAGTGCGGATCGCTCCGCGTACATCGCCTACATCGTCCCGGGCATCCTGCTGCTCACCATCGGCGGCACCACGATCGGGACCGCGGTGTCCGTCTCCAACGACATGACCGAGGGCATCATCGCCCGCTTCCGTACGATGGCGATCCACCGCGGGTCGGTACTCATCGGGCGCGTCGTCGGCAGCGTCGTGCAGTGCGTGATGAGTGTGGTCCTCGTCGGGGCCGTCGCTGTGGCCATCGGGTTCCGGGCCAAGGGTGCCACCGCCCTCGAGTGGGTCCTGGCCGTGGGGCTGTTGGCGCTCGTCTCCCTGGCGCTCACGTGGATCGCGGTCGGCATGGGCCTGTCCAGTCCGAACGTCGAGGCGGCCAGCAACAACGCCCTGCCGCTGATGGTCCTGCCGCTCCTCTCCAGCGCCTTCGTGCCGCTCGACGCGATGCCGGGCTGGTTCCAGCCGTTCGCCGAGTACCAGCCGTTCACTCCGGCCATCGAAACCCTGCGCGGCCTGCTGCTCGGTACCGAGATCGGCCACAACGGGTGGCTGGCGGTGGCCTGGTGCCTGGGTCTCGCGGTGCTCGGCTACTTCTGGTCGACGGCGAAGTTCAACCGCGACCCGAAGTAACGGGAGAAGGACCGGTCAGCCGCCTGAGCCCGGCGGCCCGACCGGCCCGTCCCGCTCAGGGGCGGCGTACCCGACACGACGTCGGCGTACGCCGCCCGTTGGCGTTCTCCGCCGCCTTCCGAGGCTCGCGCCGCCGGCTTTCTCGACTCGAACCCGTGCCGTCCCGAATGCCGTTCACCCCGTGGACGCGCCTCTCCGACGCGGCCCCTTGGCGCGGGACTCCCACCGCATTGCTCTCGCCCTCCATCGCAAGGCCCGAGCAGCTGCGGCGATGCCCCTGGCCGCGAGGATCTCCAGTGCGTCGGGAATCATGTGCTGCGGCGCGCGCCCCCGGTGAAGAGCTTGAGGTTCGGCAACAGGTCCAGGTCGTCGAGGCAGCGCACGTCGAAGAGGCCGTCCTCGCCGTCCCAGACCGGGGCGCCGGTGGCGAGAAGCGCCGGCGGCCGACTGCCGCCCAGCCCCTTCACTGCCCGTGCGAGGCGTACGGCCGACGTCGGGTCGACGGTCGCGTCGGACGCCGACAAAGCGACCCAGAGGGTACGGCAGGACACCTGGGCCGATTCGTTTGAAGCACTACAGCTCTGCCGTCTCGACGTGGCAGGTCAGCGGGGTGGCGTGACCGTGTTCCGGGGGGCTCGTGCTGGTGGTGGGCGGCAGCCTGTGACGCAGATCGTCCGGCGGGGTGGTTTGCCGATGAGTTCACCGTCCTCAAACGGTCTACCCGGCGACACGACCGTTCTCTACAGGAGTGCCATGTCCACCATCCAGCCAGTGATCATTACTGCCGACCAGGACGTTCTGCTCGGCTTCTATACCAAACTGTTCGGCGCTGAGGAGATCTTCCGGGTACCGGCGGAAGGCCCGGCCTTCTACCTCGGCTTGCGCATCGGCGACACCGACCTCGGGCTGGTGGCCAAGGCGGACCCCGGGACCGGGGCGGCACCGCGGATCCTGCTCAGCATCGCTGTCGGCGACGTCGACGAGACGCTCGGCCGGGTGGAGACGCTGGGCGGCTCGGTCCGCGGCGGCCCCAACGACATGCCGTGGGGACAGCGCGTCGCCCACATCCAGGACCCCGACGGCAACCCGGTGAACCTCACTCAGCCGATCCCGGCCCGGTGACGCTGCCCGGAAACCGCAGGTCGACCAGGGCGCGAGACCGGCAGCACGCAGGTGGGTGGGGGCCGCTTGGACGCGCCCGTGGACGACCGGTGCGACAGCGTCACGCCGCGTGGCAGAGCGATGCGGGGTCGGCCGGGTCCGATGACGCACGGGCCACGGTCGTGTGCACGGGGCGGGCGGTGGTCGCGGCCGGCGGGCGGTTCCGTGCGAAGACGACGAGGCGCAGCAGCGCGAAGCGGCCGGCGCCGGCCAGAGCGGCGGCGGACAGGTAGACGACCTGTTCGAGCACCGCACCGGGTGCCGCCATCAGTTGGTGCAGGCCAAGCGTCGCCAAGCAGGTCACCGCGTACGCTGCCGCCGCGGAGCCGGCCGACTGTGCGTGCTGGCGCCAGGTCGCACGCCCGCCCGCACCGAACGTGAAGCGGGCGTGCAGTTCGGTGGCGAGGAGCGTGGAGACCACGGTGATGACGGCGTTGGCCAAGACCCAGGGCATCCAGGAGGCGAGAGCCGCGACGGCGAAGCTGGAGGCGACCCCCACCCCGCCGCCGCAGAGCGCGAAGCGGGCGAAGGCGGTGATGGCCCCGGGCGCCGACTGCTCCTGTCTCTCTGCTGTCTCCATGATCCGCCCCTTTCGTCGCTCACTGCGTGAACGCGCGCCCTTCGGCCTGCGCGGCCGCGGACCACGCCGCCCGTGGTGCCATAATGGCACACTGATGGCGCCACTACTAGCCCAGCACGGCACCACGTGGGCCACCAATGGCTCGACGCCGTCGAAGCAGTCACGCACGTACGGATCAAGCGCTCACGGCGACGAGGCGCGTCGCGCCTTCCCAGGTCGACGCCATGGGCACGGGCCGGATGGTCGAGACTGGACGTGGGCTGCCGCGGAACCGGTGTGTACGACAGACTGCCCGGCCACGTCGTAGGTTGATCGCCGCACGTGAGGGACGGGAGACCGAGGTGGCCGAAACGACGCCGACCGGGACGACGGTCGCCGAGGTGATGGCGGAGCTGGCCGAACTCGAGGGCCCGAGAGCACGGAAGGTGAACGAGAAACACGGTGACGATCACGGTGTGAACCTCGGCAAGCTGCGCGCGCTCGCGAAGCGGCTCAAGACGCAGCAAGAGCTCGCGCATCAGCTGTGGGACACCGATGACACCGCGGCAAGGCTGCTGGCGATCCGAGTCTGCCGCCCGAGGGCGTACGGGCGTGACGAGTTGGACGCCATGGCGCGCACAGCGCGCACGCCCAAGCTGCACGACTGGCTCGTGAACTACGTGGTGAAGAAGAACCCGCACTCCGAAGAGCTGCGCCTGGCCTGGTCCGCCGACCCGGATCCCGTGGTGACGAGTGCCGGCTGGGCGCTGACCACTGAACGCGTGGCGAAGAAGCCCGAGAGCCTCGACCTCGCGGGGCTCCTCGACGTCATCGAGACGGAGATGAGCAACGCCCCGGACCGCCTGCAGTGGGCGATGAACCACTGCCTGGCACAGATCGGTATCGAGCACGCCGAGTACCGCACCCGTGCCATCGACATCGGTGAGCGCCTGCACGCGCTCAAGGGCTACCCGACTCCCCCGGGCTGCACCTCTCCGTTCGCCCCCGTCTGGATCACCGAGATGGTGCGCCGACAGCACGCCATGCAGGAAGGTCGCTGAGCACCGGCCGCAGGCCGCAGGCCGCAGGCCGCAGGCGAGGAGGCGCGAGACGCGCTGACGGCCGGGCGCCGGATGGCGGTGCCGAGGTGAGGGCTGGGTGGTGGACCAGCAACACAGGCAGCCCACCGCCCCGGCGTCGTAACCCAGGCCGGCCGGTCGACCGATGCCGGCCTGCTCGGCGCTCCTTCACGCGGTGGGTCTCCCTGGGCGGCGCCTCCGCCACATGGGGGAGGCGGATCATGCGCCGGCCTGATTCCTGCGCGCTGGAGATCCGGAACAGTGGGCCCATGGCCCTAGCGGGATGAGTCCCCCGGCGGCGGAGGAAGGGACCGTACGCCCTGTACCGCTCCGGGCAGAACGCAGTGCCCGTGGGATGAGGACGAGGAGGAGGCATCCGTGACGATGTGGCTCATGTCGTTCCCGGCGTTCGTGTGCCTGATGGTTCTCTTCGCCCTGACGGAGAGCGCCTGGCGATGGTTCACGGGGCTGGGGTTGGTCCCGTGGTTACGCAGACGCGCGGGGCAGTCGTTGTCGAACGTGGTCTTCGATGAATTCACCGCTGTCGTGAACGGAAACAAGACGGTGGAACTGAAGCAGCGGCGGGTGGAGTTGCTGCGGCGGGACGACGAGAGCGACGGTGCGCCACCCCGGTCGTACGTCGACCTGGCCGAAGGCACGGCGTTCATCGTGGTGCCGCGGAAAGCGGAGGGGCCGAGCGATGACGGGCGCCTTGCACGGCTGGGTGGAGCCACACGCGGCAGGGACAGGAGCGGAGTCGTGGCGGTCCAGCGGGCTCGGCACGGAGGTCGCAGGGCACTTCTGAGCCGGGCCGACGTGGTGACTTAGGGTTTCCGCCATGACCAGGACTACGCCGTCGCGCCCGATGCACGTCGAGAAGCTGTTCCCGAAGCTGGGCGCGTTCCGGGGCGAGACGACGCGACTGCATCCGCGCCCGGGTCGCCCGGATGCGTCGGTCAGCTCGGTCGGCGGCCCTCTGCTGTGGCCGGCCGACGAACCGTGGCCGGTGTGCACCGAGCCGCACAAACGCAGCCGTGGATACCGCGTCGCGGACATCCGTCGCAGCCGCCGGCTGCTCGCGGACGCCTGGGCCCGTGACCGGCCCACCGCCGAGGAAGGCGCCCTGCTCACGGAGCTCGGGCGCAGGCATCGCGTCCCGGACGTCACCGACACCGATCCGATCCCACTGGTCGCCCTGGCCCAGGTGTACCGGCGGGACGTGCCCGGTCTCCTGCCGGGCCCGGACGGCTGCGACCTGCTCCAGGTGCTCTGGTGCCCGTTCGAGGCACACGGCCCCACCCGCTACGGCCTGGCCCCGCACGTACGCTGGCGCCACTCCGACCAGGTCTCCGTGCCGCTGCACGCTCCGCCGCAGCCGACGGTGGTCGGCTTCGGGGGCTCGGTCGCCGAGCCATGCGTGCTGCATCCCGAGCAAGTCGTCACCTACCCCGACGCCGGCTCGCTCCCGGCCAGGCTCGGGAAGAAGATCGACGCCTGGGACGAGGCACGGGAACTGGAGGAGGCCGAGCACCACGACGAGCTGGTGACCTACCAGCACGACCTGTCGATTCCGCACGGGTGCCGGGTGGGTGGGTTCCCCTCCTGGCACACGACCGACTTCTACCCGATGAACTGCGAAGCGTGTGCCGCACCGATGGTCCTGCTGCTCACCGTGCACAGTCGTGAGTGGGACGGCGCCCATGGCAGCTGGATGCCCACCGAGGAGTGGGACGTCGCAGAGCACCTGCGGGACCGCTGCCCCACGAAGCTCGAGATCGGCCGAGACGGCCTGCTGAACATCTTCGCCTGCCCCACCGAGCCCGGGCACCCGCACCGGTACAACATGCAATAGACCGGCGCAGAGCGTGCCGGACCGGGTGCTGCCGCCTCCCGCACACATCGGACAGGACGCCGCACCGATGCCTCCCAGACGGCTGAGCGACAGCTGCCCTCACTCGTCCAGTGCGCTCCGCAACGCGCCTTACCCCGCCAATTCGTGAGCGAACAGGTCGTCCACGGATGTGACGCGTTCGCGGATGAGCTCGGACTCACGTGGCGGGGCCGGAGTGCACGCTGACTGCGTAGCCGCAGCCTTCGTAGTACGGCTCGCCGCTCCAGGTGGCGTAGCGCTGCCGCAGGGTCAGTCCGGCCTGAGTACACCAGTGGTCGAACTCTGCGAGGGTCAGCGGCGGTTCCGGCAGCGGCAGGTGTGCCGCGTCCAGGCCCATGCCCGTGACCAGCAGACCGCCGGGGCGCAGTGCGGCTGCCAGTTGCCGGACGACGGCGGGTTCGGTGCCGGGGGCCAGCAGGGGGATGACGTTTCCGGCGGCGAGCGCCAGGTCGAAGCCCGGCTTCAGGCCGAGGGTGTCCAGACGGGCCAGGTCGCCGAGGAGCCATTCCTGCCTGGGGGCTGCGCGGCGGGCGACGGCGAGCATCGAGGAGTCGACGTCCACACCGGTGCAGTCGTGGCCCAGCTCCGCGAGCCGGATCGCGATCCGGCCGGTGCCGCAGCCGGCGTCGAGTACCCGGGCGGCGGGCTGCAGCAATGCGGCGCAGAAGGCGGCCTCGCCGTGAACGTCGTGACCTGACTCGGCGAGCTGCGCGAAACGCTGAGCGTACTCCTCTCCAGCTTGTCCGCCGGTCAGTTCCGCCCAACGGTCGCGTTGCCCAGTCATGTTCGGAGTGCCTTCCGGTCAGCCTCACCCAGCGGGAGCGAGGACGATGCCATCACCCTTTCCATGGTCGCAGGTGCGGACCTCCGGGGCTGCTACGAAGGTACGTCGCCGAGACCGCGGTCGTTCCGCACGAAGACCTGCACGGGGCACCCGGGCATGCGGGCCGACCGGCCGCGAACCTCAGATCGTGCGTCGTAGCGCCGTTTCGACGGCATCGATCAGTGGATCACCTTCGGACCTCGGGTGCCGTGCGAGGCCGAGTTCGACGTCCGGCAGGGTGGGCAGGGCGTCCGCGTCGTGGCCGGCCATGGCCGGTTCCAGATTCGTGGGCATGAGCGCCGCGACACCGAGCCCCGCCCGTACCGCGGCGAGCACACCGGCCAGGCTGTTGCTTTCGAACGCCACCCGCCAGGGCCGGCCGGCACGCTCCAGGGTTTCGAGCACCGACGTACGCCAGGAGCACGTGTTCGAGAACAGCACCACCGGCAGCGGATCGGCGGCCACGTCCACACCGTGGCCGATCGCCCAGACCAGTGGGCGGCGTACCGTCCAGCGTGGCGGTCCGGGAACGGCTTGCACCTCGTTGAGCACGAGGTGGACGCGGCCCGCGTCGTACGCCTCCCGCATGGCGGCGTTGGACATGCTGAGCACTTCCAGGGTTGCGCCGGGGTGCAGCCGGGCGAGGTCGGCGAGGGCCTGGGGGAGCTGGGACGCAGCGAGGTCTTCGAGCAACCCGACGCCGCAGCGGCCGGTGAGTGTGCGCCCGGTCTCAGTGAGTGCCTGTGCGGAGAGGGAGAGGATGCGTTCGGCGTACGGCAATAGTTCCTCGCCCGCCCGGGTCAGCGAGACACCGGACGGTGATCGGTGAAGCAGCGGCCGGCCGATGGCCCTCTCCAGCTTGCGCACCTGCTGGCTGAGCGCGGGCTGGGACTGTCCGAGCGCGGTCGCGGCACGGCTGATGCTGCCCGCCTGCACGACGGTGACGAAGGACCGCAGCAAAGCGGTCTCAAGATCCCTGGCCATAACGAACCATTATGCCGGTGCCAGCAAATGAAGCACTACCGATGGCGGGGAGCAGGATCTAGCGTCACGCAGGTGACCGGATACCGACAGATACTCGCCGTGCCGGGGCTGGCACCGCTGTGGGGCGTTTCCCTTCTCGCCCGTACCGCGATCACGGCCGTCGTGATGGCCCTGACGATGTACGTCGTGCTGGGCCTGGACATGAGCTACGTGGCAGCCGGCGGTGCGGCGGCGGCTCTGACCACCGGGCTGGCGTTGGGCGGGCCACTGCTCGGCCGCGTGATCGATCGGCGGGGACTGCGCACGGTGCTCCTGACAACGGTCCTGGCGCAGGCCGTGTTCTGGCTGAGCGTGCCGATCCTGCCGTACACGGCCCTACTGGGTGGTGCCTTCGCGGCGGGTCTGCTGATGGTGCCCGCCCAGCCGGTGACCAGGCAGGCGATCGCCGCGATGACGACGGCGGAGCAGCGCCGGGCGGCGTTCGCGCTGGAGTCGGTGCAGGGCGAACTGTCGTACATGGTGGGCCCGGCGGTCGTGATCCTGTGCGCCGCGAAGGTGTCCCCCGGTGTGGTGGCGTGGGGGCTCGGTGCCGCGATCGTGGCCGGCGGAACCGGGATCGCCTTGCTCAACCCGCCGCTGCGTGCCGAGGACGAGGCGGATGTCGGCGCGGTCGGGCGGCCTCCACGACGGGAGTGGCTGGGCGTCGGCATGATCGCCGTACTGACGATGGCGTTCGGTACCACGATGCTGCTGAGCGGCGTCGACCTCGCCATCGTCGCCACGCTCCAAGAAGCAGGTCAGGTGTCCTGGGCCGCCGTGGTGGTGGCCGTGCTCGGCGTGACCTCTGTCGCCGGCGGGCTGATCTACGGAGCGCTGCCCCGGCCGCCGCCCACGTGGGTGCTGCTCGGCCTGCTCGGGCTCGTGACGATTCCCGCGGGGCTTGCCCACGACTGGCGCTGGTTGTGCGTGGCTGTTGTCGGCACCGTGTTTCTCGCCGCCCCGACCCTTTCCTCGGTGGCCGAGGCGGTGAGCCGGCTGACACCGGCCGGCGTGCGGGGTGAGGTGACAGGTCTGCAATCCACGGCGCAGAGTGCGGGTTTCGCGCTCGGGTCCCCGGTCGTCGGGGTGGCGATCGACGTCTCCGTGCCGGCGGGGGGCTTCGCGGCGGCCGGGCTGGCCGGCGTCGCCGCCGCGCTGGCTGGATGCCTGGTGTCCCGCCGCTGTCCGTCGCCTCAGCCGCCGACTTCAGCTCGCCAAGAGGCGGAGAGAAGAACCGATACGACTCGCGTGCGATGATCGACCTCTTGAACCGCCGGGCATCGAGCCAAGCCTGTGACACCGTCGACCCCTCACGGCTGTGGCGGAGCAGGCGCGGAGGCCGCGCGTCAATCCCCCGGCCCCGTCCAGCAGGACGACGATGCCCGGCAACGCGCACACCGCGCAGGGGGAGGCAGCCGCAGCCGCCGTCCGCGTCCTACGGGAAACCCTGAACGGGCTCTGCCCCACCGAAACTCAGGTGACTCGCAAGGATGGCCTTCCTTACCATCGGGCGCTGGGCATACTGCCTCCTGTCCGTGAACGGCGGCCGCATGAGATCCTTGATCCCTGGCGTGCTGCGTGACGAGCCCCAGTTCGCCCGCCTGTTCGTCGGGCAGTCCCTGTCGGTGCTGGGCGACCGTGTGTCGTTCGTGGCTGTGCCCTTCGCCGTGTTGTCGGTGGGCGGGTCTGTCTCCGACGTCGGGCTGGTGGCGGCCGCGGGGCTCTTGCCCATGCTTCTGTTCACGCTGGTCGGTGGGGTTTGGGCGGACCGCTTCCGGCGGCACCGCATCATGCTCATCTCCGACCTGGTGCGGTTCGCTGTTCAGACACTCCTCGCCGGGCTGCTTCTGACCGGTGTTGCCGAAGTTCGACATCTGGTCCTGCTGATGATCGTTTTCGGCGCGGCGGACGCGTTCTTCATGCCCGCTGCCACCGGGCTGATGCCACTTGTCGTCAGGCCTGACCGACTGCGGGAAGCCAATGCTCTGCGTGGTTTCGTCCAGTCCTCCGGTCTGGTGCTCGGGCCGGCCCTGGCGGGGGGTCTGGTCGCGTGGGTCGGCCCCGGCGGTGCCCTGGCCTTGGACGCCCTTACCTTCGCGGTCAGTGCCGCGTTCCTGGCCCGACTGAAGCCTCGCGAGACGGCATCCGAGACAGTGCGGATCGCTGCTGGGGGGACCTTCCTCAGGGAACTCCGCGAGGGCTGGGCGCAGGTGCGCAGCCGGAGCTGGCTGTGGTCGGGCATGGCTGCGATGGCGGTCTACCACGTCGTGGTGCTGCCGTCGGTCTTCGTGCTGGGACCTGTCCTTGCCGAGCGTGAGTGGGGCGGTGCGGCGAGCTGGTCGGTCGTGGTCGCCGCCTTCGGTATCGGATCCATCGTCGGTGATGTATGCGCCTACCGGCTCAAGGTCGCGCGCCCCATGGCCCTGGCCGCTGCGGCGCTCGCCGTAGCCTCCTGTCAGGCGATCATCATCGGATCAGGTGCCTCGCTCGCCCTGATCGCGTTCCTCGAAGCAGTCACCGGGGTCGCTGTCTCCCTCTTCTTCGTCCTGTGGGAGACGGCACTGCAGGCCCACGTGCCCGAAGCGGCCCTGTCCCGCGTGAGTTCCTACGACTACCTGCTGTCCGCAGGACTCATGCCGCTGGGCCTGACGCTGGCCGGGCCGGTGTCCGAGTCCGTCGGCGTGCGGCCCACTCTGTACGCCATGACGGCTGTCGCGGTCCCCGCCGCACTCGCACTGCTCCGCGTCCCCGCCGTACGGCGCCTCCCGGCGCACGGCTCGGGGACTCCGCACGGCAGTGGCGGCGTCCGCCCTGCTTCAGAGGCCGGCCTGCCGTGAATTGGTCACGGAGACGACTGCCGCCAGGCACCTCGGTGGCGTCACCCCGTAGCAGTCCGCAGACCCGCATCCGCCTCATGGGCAGGGGGCTGAGTCGATCATTCGCACGCCAGTGAGAATGGCGTCATGAACATCTTCGCCCGCTGGACAGTACTGATCTGTGCCGGATGTGCCGCCCTGCTGTCCAGCTGTACCGCGGACAGCGCTCGCCCCTCTGTCCCACCCGGCCCCACGGTCACCTCTACCGTGGCGCCCGATCCCGCAGCCCAACTGGCCGAGCGCTACCGTCAGTCCGGTGGCGAGGAGGATGTGTACGGGATCCAGCGAAGCTCCGGTCCTGACGGCACACCGCTGCTGACCGTGTGGACGCACAACCCGGATGAGGATGCCGAAATCTTCGATCACCTCAAGGGGTCGATCGCGGGGTACCTGGAGCGCGAGGAAGGGCTTTCGCTGAGACGGGGCTACCTGATGGACGTCTTCGGCCCGGACGGGGCGCTGCAGCACCGCCTCGACGCCCGGACATAGCTCCCGGGGGGCGGAGTCCGCCCTGATCGCATGGGCCCTCCCCCCCAACGCGTCCAAAGGTTCAGCAGGTCAGCGGAGACGGGACGGGGCAGTCAGGCACCGCAACGGGACGGAGCACCGTGAGAGACTCCTCCTGGCGAGCCACCATGGCGAAGGGGAATCTGTCGATCTCCAGGCAGAGATCGACGTCGTCCGGGTGGTATCCGCTCCGCAGCCCGCCGGCGAGATCGGCCGCGGCACGAGAAGTCCTCGCGCGGTGGAGATACGGGGCCGCCTCGACATCGACTCCGGCCATGGATCGACCTATGTATTCAGCGCAGGCCAGGTCCTCGTCGGCCCGGCCCCCCTCGCCGGTGACAACGAACGTCACCGGGCCGGAACCCTCGGCCCGCAGGAACCGTGCGGTCGGGCCGGCCACCACGAAGCTCGCGCACAGGACCAGCGGCGCGTCCGCGACGGCCAGAGCACCGACGGTCCCTGCCCTCGTCTTCTGCACCAGTGTGCGGCCGGCGAAATCGCGAGACCTGAGCAAGCCAGGTGAATTCACCGCGTCGAATCCCGCCGCTGGAGCCCCGTCCTTCAACGCCAGCCAGCCCGAACGGCTCTCCTTCAAGGCAAGTGCCTCACTCTCCGTCGAGGCCAGGACGATCCTCTCGACGCCACGCGAGAAGGCCCAAGCAGCCACGGTGAAGGCGCGCATGACGTCGATGACGACAGCGACACGGGGAACTCCGGTCAACTCCGGTATGCCCACGTAATGGTGGTCCATCGCACCATTCTGACGCCTTGGATCATCCGAAGGACACGAATGGATCCGACTGCCACCGAGGTGACGGTCGGCGAAGCGGTTCTGGGTGCCGGCCGAATCCCGGACGCCTCGCTGCGCAAGCACGAACGCGGGGTCCCGCTGGGCGGGAGGGCCTACCGCGCCCCGCTGCTCGTATGCGACGGCGGAACGGTCCTCGGCTCGGCACCTGCCCGCGGTGGCAGGAAGGCCGCAATCCGGAGACCCGCCGAGCCGGCCCCGTACGCCGACGAGCCCCTCGCGCAACCGGTGCGGGCCGGCACCGGCGGCCACAGCAGACCCCGTACCGGGCGGTGGGGCACAAGCACTCCTTTGTCCGTCCTTGCGTCAATGCTCCATGCGGGCGTCGTGTTGGACATCGTGGAGGGTTCTACGCGCGTCGGAATTGGTATCGGCATATCGGAAAACACCAGTCGCAATACGTGCAGTTGGAGCAATGGCCACAACCTTTACTCAGGGGGCGCAATACGACCCGAGCCAGGAGAGAATTCCGGACGCACTGTCCAAATAAAGATCAAGAGGAAAGATCCTTGAGACCAAGAATCATCGGCGCGACCGCCTCGGTGGCCGCGCTCGGACTACTGGGGTCCCTCGTCACCGCCTGCGGCTCGTCCAGCAGCGGCAGCGGGACGACCTTGCGCCTGGTGGCCGCCGAGTACGGCAACAGTCCGGCGAGCAGCTCGAAGGCGTACTGGGACAAATTGGCCGACGCCTTCACCGCCGCCCACCCCGGCAAGGAGGTCGAGGTGACGCTCTACCCGTGGGCCGACGTCGACCGCGAGGTGACCCGCATGGTCGAGGAGGGCAATGCCCCGGACGTGGCCCTGATGGGTGCGTACTCCGACTTCGCCGCGCAGGGCCGCCTCTACGCCGCCAGTGAACTGCTGTCGGTCAGGGCGGAGGCGAACTTCCTGCCGCCGCTCGCGAAGGCGGGTTCGGTGGGCAACACCCTCTACGGCCTGCCCTTCGTGGCCAGCAGCCGGCTGCTCTTCTACAACAAGGAGCTGTTCGACAATGCCGCGGCGGAGCCGCCGAAGACCTGGTCCGGCCTGAAGAACGCGGCCGAGACGCTGAAGCAGGAGGGCGTGCTCTACCCGTACGCCCTGCCGCTCGGCCCCGAGGAGGCGCACGCCGAAGCGCTGATCTGGGAACTGAGCAACGGCGGGGGGTACGCCGACGGCAGCGGGGGCTACAGCATCGCGTCCGAGCAGAACACGCAGACGTTCCGCTGGCTCAAGGAGAATCTGGTCGCGCCCGGCCTGACCGGCCCGGTTCCGCCGGCCGAGCTCAACCGGCAGGACGCCTTCGCCGCCTTTTTGCGCGGCGAGGTCGGCATGCTCAACGGCTACCCCTCGCTTCTCCACGAGGCGAGGGCGAAGGGCATGAAAGTCGGCACCCTGAGCATGCCGGTGGCGAACACGCCGAGAGACGGGCAGACCTTTCCGTCGGCGGGCGTCGCCGACTGGATGATGGCCTTCAAACACGACGACAACCGTGAACTGGTGGGCTCTTTCCTGGAATTCGTCTACCAGGACAAGAACCTCAACGATTTCGCCGGGCGCTACCACCTGCTGCCCTCGACGGTGTCCGCCACCCAAACCTCCAAGGACGCGGCGGCCGACCCCAGCGGCGCCCAGTTCCTGAACGCACTGCGCGGTGCCGAGCTCTACCCGGTCAACGAACCGTCCTGGCTGCAGGTCAGCAACACCATCAAGCGGAACATCGGCAAGGCCGTCGCGCCGTCCGCCGACCCGAAGGCCGTGCTGGAGGACATCGCCCAGCAGGTCGGGGACATAACGGAGCAGCCGTAGCAGGTCACCGGGGCCTTGGGAACGAACTCCTCTCGGGCCGGAAGGGTGCGACCGGAGCCCGTCGCCCGCGAAGTGCCCACAAGGTGCGCGGGTCGACGGCCGTCCTCGTGCCGCACCAGAGGGTGAGGAGAAGTACAGCGTGCCATCGCCTCCCAGGAGCTGTTCTCCTGCCCTCCTGCCGCCTCGTCACATCCCGCGCCCGCGCCAGGCGTGTGACAAGCGCGTCACCCTGCCGGGGGTCATCTGTCGGCCGTGCCGCCGGTGAGCAGCAGATCCGCCAAGGGCGTACGCGCGTGGTGCACCGAACGGCCCGTGCGGGTGGTGGTGAGGAGACCAGCGGCACGTAGCGCCGAGGCGTGGGCGGACGCTGTGGCGTTGCTGACGCCGATACGGCGGGCCAGGCCCGTGGTCGTACGTGCGTCGTCCAAGGCCCGCAGGAGGGTGAGCCGGGTGCGCCCGAGGACTCCCGCGAGGGGCTCGTCCGGTGGGCCGGCCCTGTCCGGAGCGGGCGGCAGTCCCCGGCCTGCCGGGTAGGCCAGCGCCGTGGGTCGGTCCGGGTGGTCCTGGATGAGGGGCCCGCGACGCCAGTGGAAAGTCGGGCGCAGAATCAACCCGCGCCCGCCGAGCCGTACCTCTCGCACACCAGGGAAGTCGGGTAGGGGCCATTCCCAGACTCCGTCGCGCAGCCGTGACCCCGGTACCAGGTCGGTCAGGGTGGCTCCGATGCCCAGTTCGGCCACGGCAAGGGCATGGCGGGTGAACTCGGTCCGGTGCAGGTCCTGGAGCAGGGGCCAGACCGGCGCGAGTACCGTCTCGTACGCTGCCCGCTGCGCCCGGTCCAACGTCCGCCAGGCGTCGGCGTCGCCGCCGTGCAGGGCGCGGATCCACGGCGGGGCGGGCCGTCGCGCGTACACCTGCTCGATCCCGGCCCGCACGAGTTCCGGGTGGGCGGCCCTGATCAGCGCGACCCCCTCGTCCAGCGTGTCGCCGGCGACGTCGAGGAAGGCGGGGGCCGACCCGTCCGGGACCAGGTCCGCGAGCGGTTCGACCGCGCCCGGCAGGCTCCGCAGCAGTCTGCTCCGCCAGCGCCCGAACAGCAGCTCCTCGTGCGGGGCGCCGAGCATCATCAGGGCCGCGTGCAGCTCGGGTACGGGCGAGGGCCGCCGCGCGAACCGTACCCGGGCGAAATCGTCCGAGGTGAAATGGATCCGGATCACGCACATCTCCCTGTTCCGCGCAAGCGTTTCGGGCCCAGCCGCAAGCTTCGCCCCGGCGCCGCGCCCGCCCCCAGGATGCCGTCCATGACCATTTCCTTCTCACCCGGCCGCCGTTCCTTCGCCAAGGGCGCCCTCGCCGGAGCCGCCACCCTGTTCCTCGCTACGCCCACCCCCGGCTCCGCCTCGGCTTCCGGGCGTTCCGACGCGCCCCTTCTGCGGCTGCCCGCGCCCACCGGCCCGTACCCCGTCCGCGCCCGGGTCCGCCACCTCGTCGACCGCTCCCGCAACGACCCGTGGGAGCCCGGGATCGGCGTACGCGAGCTCATGGTCACCGTCCTGCGGCCGGCCGTGCCCGGCCGTGGCTTCCCGCGCTTTCCACACCTCACGCCCGGCGCCGCCGGAGAGTTCGCCGCACTCGCCCCCCTGATCCGTCCGCACCTGCCCGCCGCCGGGGTCGACTGGGCGGCCACCCTCACCCATGCCCGGGCCGGGGCCCCGGCGCTGCCCGGCCGGCGCCCCGTGCTGCTCTACAGCCCCGGCGGCGGCGACGCCCGCACGATGGGCAGCTCACTGGCGATCGACCTCGCCTCGTACGGCTGGACCGTCGTCACCGTCGACCACCCCGGGGATGCGAGCGAGGTGGAGTTCCCCGACGAGCGGCCGGGACGCCAACGGATTCGGACGACCGTGCTGCGCCCGGACCTCGACGCGGCGACCTTCCGCACCATGATCGACACTCGGGTCGCCGACCTCCGCTTCGTCCTCGACACCCTCGCCTTGGACCGGGTCGGCGTCTACGGGCACTCGGCGGGCGGCACCGCGGCCGCGCAGGCGCTTCACGAGGACCGGCGGATCACCGCCGCCGTCAACCTGGAGGGGTACCTCGACCAGATGGACGGCGAACTGTTGCCGGTGGCCCGGCACGGAACGGACCGGCCGCTGCTCCTGGCCGGCACCGACGGCTTCCGCGACGCCCGGCTGGACCGGTCCTGGGCAGCCCTCCTCGCCCACACCGGCCCCGTCACCCGGCGGCAGCTCGACGACACCGCGCACTGGGTCTTCACCGACTACGCGGCTCTCGTCCCCCAGCTCCACAAGGCCGGCCTGATGACCGCTGCCGGGCGCGCGGCCATGGCCGGCCGGGCAGACCCGCGCGTCACCGTGCCCGCCGTTCGCGACCTCGTACGGTCGTTCTTCGCCCGGCATCTGCCGTTGCGTGTGCCTCCCTCCCGTTGAGGCTTCGCCGTCTGCCGTGGTGACGCACGCCGGTGAGGTGGGAGCCGAGGTCAGTGTCAGAAGCAGCGGTTGACGTGCGTTGCTGGTCGTCGGCTTGTGCGAGGGCAGGTTGGCTGTAGGGCCGAGTGCCGGCTAATACCCCTGTGGCGACGGGGTAGTTGGGGCAGAGGAGCGGTAGTCCGTAGCTGTCGAGGAGGTACGTGCTGTGGGCGCCTTCAAGGATTGGCTTGACCGCAGTCTGGCTGGGCAGGCAACCCTGGTCTTCCTGTTGGGCACAGGAATCACCGCCCTGTTCCGCCGCGACGAGCATCCGGTCTACTGGGTTGCGCAGGGCGGCCTCTACGCCGCCGTCGTCGTTACGGTGCTGGCCGTGCAGCGTCGCAAGGTCGGCCGCGCAGTGGGCACCGACCCGCGCGCACTCGCCGAGCTCAACCGCAAGATCCGGCATCGTGAGGTGCCGAGCGAGCCCGAGGAGCAGGCGACCATGCGGCGGCTGGTGACCGAACAGCTGCGGCAAATGGAGCGTGGAGAGCGGTGGCTGCCGTACTGGCTGGGCTTCATGGGCTTGGTCGCGGTGGGGATGCTCGTTCTCGGGGCGGCCACCGGCTCGTTGGGGTTTCCGCTGGTCTTCACCGTAGGCGTGATCTGCTTCTGTTTCTGGGTTCTGTGGATGCGTCGCCGCTCCGCGGACCACTGTCGCTCCATGCACGCCGCTCTGCATGGCCAGGAGGAACGAGTGTCGTAGGTGCGCGACCGCGATGGCCGGCTCCCCTCCGGCCGCCCCGCTCTCGTCGGCGAGCCGCGCTCGCCCGACAACCGAGGCGGGGCTCATCACCGGATCGAGCCCCCTGCTTCGCATGTCCACACGCAGCATGCTGAACGCCGCACGCAAGATCGAAGCGCGGGGGCTCGCGGGCCTCTCCCGGTGCGATGACGCCGGCGTGCTCTACGTGCTCGGGTCCCGGAAGCGGCCGAATGCCTTCGTGAGGGCGGTCAGCGGTGAGCCGCCCGCCTTGACCGGTCCGGGCGTGGGCGGACGGGGCACACCGTCGCCGCCGGTCACCTCGGCCAGCGCGGCATGCGCCGCCTCGGCCGCCTCCCGGTAGAGGTCACAGGACTTCGTCATGGCATCGAGCTGCTCGGCGTACGTGGCGACCATGGTCCGGGCGTGGACCAGCTCCTCCTCCGGGGTCAGCAGGTGCCAGCCCTGGCGCAGTCGCGTCAGGGCTCGCTCGGCGTCGTAGGCCAGCGGCCGCGGCAGCGCGGCGAACGTCATGATGGCGTCGAGGAGTTCCGTCGGTTCGGAGCCGTCCAGAAAGACATTGCGCACGGTGGAGCGCTCCGCGTCATAATCCGGACCTTGCGGCTCCGTGGGCAGGACGACGGCGCCGCCGCGCGGCAGGCGCACGTGCGACTCCCGCTTCAACGCGAAGTCGGCGATCTGCGCCTGCTCCGGCGTGGCCCGGTGCTCGACCACCCGGTGCCGAAGGCTCGGCGGCAGGAACGTCGAGACCGGCTGCTGCCCTCTCGCGTCCGGCGTCATCGCCTCGTGCACCACGACGTGGATGAACCAGCTCGTGCGAGAGCAGTCCCGAAGCCGATGCCGCAGCTCGTCGTCGTCCTTCGGCAGGTGGTTCGCCGCCCGCAGGCGGACGCCCGGCACCGTGTCGTGGTCCCAGGCGACCCGGTCGCTGTCGGGCCAGAACATGGTGGCGGGCGAGGGCCACCGCGGGTCCCATGTCAGCTCTGCCTCGGCGGCGAGGATCCAGGTGGTGCCCTCGTCCTCCTTGCGGCGGGCCTCCGGGTCGTACAGGGTCAGCTGCGCACGCACCGTGATGCCATCGGCCACACGCCAACGGGCCTCGAAGAGGCGACGGGCGGACGGGCCGGGGTCGGCGGACTCGTCCCGCGGGTACAGGGCGGTCGAGCGGGCAGCCTCGACGGGGTCGAGGTCCAGGAAGTCGTCGAGCACACCGGCCGCCTTGAGGGCGGTCAGGTTGCGCCGGACGTCCTGCTCGGGCTCGGGCCCGAGGTGGCGCCCGCGTCCCAGCCACGCGGTGTCGGGGACGACGGTCGATGAGCTGCTGTTCTTGGCCATGGAACCGTTCTGTGGATGATCGGGGCCCGCCCAGTATGGAGCCAAGGCCGTGATGGGGAACTGAGGGTTCTCGTGCCCGGCGTCCACGGGATGCGAAACGTCCCTTTGTCGCGAAGTCTCGTCCGCGGCCGGCCTGTGTCGCCGGACCACGGCTGGGTGCCGGGTGGGACCGGGCGGCTCGGTGAGCGTCGCCCGGATGTCGCTGACTGTGTGCATCAGTCCTCACACGCTCGCGCGTACGCCCGTTCCCGTGTGGTAGCCCATGCCTCCTGACAGCGCGGAGGACTGTGACCTGCGCGTGGAGTCATGGATATCCACCGGCGGTGACATGATCTCGCCCCTCCAGGACCTGCACACGTTCATCTCCGCGCTCATGGGCGGCAAGCTGCGGGCGGCCCCGCTGCTGAGCGAGATGTGCACGCCGCACCCCAAGGCCGGTTACGGCCTGGGGGTGATGGTGCAGGACGCGGGCGAGCACGGCGGCCCCGTCATCACCCACAACGGCGGCATGGCGGGCCACGCGGCGCTGATGTACAGCACGACGGCAGCAAGACCCTGACCGCCGCTGTGAACTACGTCGACGACGCCGCACCGTCCATGGCAGAGGCGTTCCGGAAGGCGACCCAAAGGCTCGTCAAGCAGGTGTTCTGCAGCGGGCAGGCCGAGGCGGCCGAGCCGACGCACACGACGGGCTGAACACCTCAGCCTCGTGCGCCTTGAAGGTGCAGCCGGCTGTCGCTGCCGCGCCGGCTGCTGCCGCCGCGCTCGTAGCAGCAGGACGCACCAGTCGCCCCGCCTCGCATGACCATGCTCGGGAAGCCGAGCCCGGACGCCGATGCGGCACCGACTGCGCCCACCTCACCCCAACCTGCGCGGACCATGAAGCAGCATGCCCATGTGACCCACATCTCTTCGGCTGGGCCGATGAGCTCGGTCGTCCCTCACGGTCATACAAGCAACGAGATTCCAGTGCCGCGCTCCCGGCCCTCCGAGTGGGCGCGGCAGACGAGGAAGGCACGCCATGACCCACACGATCAGCGCCCCCACCTCTGCCGTACCCACCGCATCCGCGCCCGCGGCCCGGCCGGCGGGGCGGGTGCTGCTGGCCTGCGGCGCCGCGGCGGGCCCGCTGTTCCTGGGCGTGGGGCTCGTCCAGGGCCTCACGCGTGCGGGTTTCGACTTCACTCGCAACGCCATCAGCCAGCTCAGCCTCGGCGACCTGGGCTGGATCCAGGTGGCCGGCTTCCTCGTCGCCGGCGCCCTCATGATCGCCGGTGCGGTCGGACTGCGGCGCGCACTGGACAAGGGCCCCGGCCACCGCGCGGCGCCCTGGCTGGTCGGCGTGTTCGGCACTTCCTTCCTGGTCAGCGGAGTGTTCGCCGCCGACCCGGGGGCCGGCTTCCCGGCCGGCACCCCGGACTCCGCCACCCCCGCGCTGAGCGTTCACGGCGCGGTCCACATGACCGCCGGCATGGTCGGCTACCTCGCCCTGTGCGCCGCGTTCCTCGTCCTGGCCCGCCACTTCGCCGGTCGGCGGCAGCGGGGCTGGGCGATCGCCTGCCGCCTCGCCCCCGTGGGCGTCCTCGCCGGTTTCGCCGGGTCCGCGGCCTCCGTACTGTCCTTCACCGCGGGTGCGGCGTTCGGCCTTGCCGCACTCACCACGGTGGCGGTCCGGCTGACGCGCCGCCAGCCGGACCGCCGGGCATCCCACACGTAAGCACACACACCCAAGCTCACACCGAGCAACCAACGAAAGGCATGAACGACATGACGGACTCGCTGCAGGGCGCCGCGTACTTCCCCTCGATCGAGAAGAAGTACGGCCGCCCGATCGCGGAATGGAAGGGCCTCATCCGGTCCTCCCCCCTGACCAAGCACATGGAACTCGTCTCGTGGCTCAAGTCCGAGCACGGCCTGGGCCACGGCCACGCCAACGCCCTGGTCGCCCACACGCTCGCGGAGGACAAGGCGAAGTAGTCCACACCGGCCGGCGCTGAGCGTTCACGCTCTGATCATTGCAATGAACAACGGCCGCCCTTGCGTTCAGCGACAAGTCCATTGCAATGATTTCTCTCAACTGACCTGCTTCGATGCGGAAAAGCAGCAGCCAATCGGTTGCTGGACCTCCGAACGCACCATAGCTTTTCTTCTGTCGCGAACGACAGGGATTCCAGCGGTACCAAGTCCGACATGAGCCTCCAGGCCGTCAACACCGCCACGGTCCATCCCCTCTGAACCCCACGGATCAGGAAGCGAGACATCCGCATGCGCATTGCGATGGGTGAATTCATCAGCTTGGACGGTGTCGTTCAGGCCCCGGGGCACCCGGACGAGGACACCGACGGCGGCTTCGCCCACGGTGGTTGGAGCCACCCGTTCTTCGACCCGGAGGTGATGGGCGGCACCCTGACCGAGTGGCAGGGCAACACCGAGGCCCTGCTGTTCGGGCGCCGTACCTGGCAGACCATGGCCGCGGCGTGGCCGGCCCGGGCCGGCGACCCGTTCGCCGACCACATGAACAGCGTCACCAAGTACG
Organism: Streptomyces chryseus; assembly: GCF_014650755.1. Taxonomy (GTDB): domain Bacteria; phylum Actinomycetota; class Actinomycetes; order Streptomycetales; family Streptomycetaceae; genus Streptomyces; species Streptomyces chryseus. The sequence continues at coordinate 20,810 of NZ_BMVO01000008.1, forward strand.
TCGTGTCCAGCACCCTCGGCGAGGACGAGCTCACGTGGAACAACACCACGCGCATCCCCGGCGACCAGGCGCTGGACCAGATCAAGAAGCTGCGCGAGGCCGAAGGCCGCGACCTGGTGGTCATGGGGAGCGCGTCCCTCACTCAGACCCTGCTGGCCGAGGGGCTGGTCGACGAACTCCGGCTCATGATCCTGCCGGTGCTCGTCGGAGGCGGTAAGACGATCTACCCGACCGACGGCCACCTCCGCACGTTCGAACTGGTCTCCACGGTCGTCAGCGGCACGGGAGTGCACGTGTGCACCTACCGGCCGAAGGCCGGGGCGTAGGCAGCGGGCGTAGGCAGCGGGCGTACGAGCCGACGCCGGCGAGGTGTCGCCGAGTTCGACAGCTCCCCGTTGAGTCGGCTGCCCTGGCCGAAGGGCCTCGGCAGCGCGGCTGCGTCACAGCCTCAACCTGTCACCTCTCCCCCCGGCGGGACAGGGCCGGACTCGGGGACCCTGCCCCTCCCCTCTCGCGTACGGCATCACCTGCTGGTGAGCGCGCCCTCGCGTCCCTGGGAGGGGCTTCGTCGTGCTTCAGCCGCGTCCGGCTGGCGCCCTGCCCTCATTGACGTGGGTACGTTCCGGATCGCGCCCACCTCCTTTGATGTCGGATGCCTCCACGCGGCTCAGGAGGGCTGGGAGGTGTGGTGGTCCAGCAGGCGGGTGAGCAACTGCAGGAACTCTTCGCGTTCGGCCGGACTCAGCGGCGCGAGCAGTTCGTGGTGGAGGTCGTCCAGGACCTTGTCGAGGAGACGCAGGTGACGACGGCCTCGGCGGGAGATCGTGATGACGTTGCGGCGCCGGTCGTCGGGGTCCGGCGCCCGTTCGACGAGGTCACGCTCGGCCAGTTCGTTGAGCACGCTGACCATGTCGCTGCGGTAGATACCGGTGCGCCCGCTGAGCGCCGCCTGGCTCCCCGGCCCGAAGTCCTGCAGTGAGGCGAGCACGGCGTAGTGCCACTTGCGGGCGTCGGCCTGGGCCAGCCCCTCGGTGATCAACCGGTCCGACCGTGTGGTCAGCTGCGACAACAGTCGGCTCGCCTGCCGACGCAGCCTGTCGGGCGTCTTGAGTACGCCGTCGTCGGGAGTGTCCACGGCTTCGGATCTGGTCATGGCTCCCATCCTAGTCCGTTGCGTTAGTTCGACTAACGATGTACGTTCACTCGCGCCGGAACCGTTAGTGCCACAAACGTTTTGTCGAGTGAACCGCAAGGAAGGAAGCTCTTGCCCACCAGGACCAGGACACTTGAGATCCCCACCACTGACGGCCAGGCCGACGCTTTCGCCGCCTTCCCCGACCAAGACGAGCGGCACCCGGGGGTGCTGATGTACGCGGACGGCTTCGGCATCCGGCCCGTGCTGCGGGAGATGGCCCGCGAACTGGCTGGGCACGGGTACTACGTACTCGTCCCCAACCTCTTCTACCGGCACGGCCCGGCCCCGGTGATCGAGCTTCCCGAGCACATCGGAGAAGAGGCCCGGCCGGCGGTCATCGCCCGGCTGATGCCCTTGATCGAGGCACACACCACCGAACGTGTCCTGAGCGACGCCGACGCCTACCTCAAGTTCCTCACCGCCCTGCCCGAGGTCGGCGCCGGACCGGTCGCGGTGACCGGCTATTGCATCGGCGGCCTCCTGGCGATGCAGACCGCCGGGGCCCACCCCGGCCAAGTGGCCGCCGCCGCCGGCTTCCACGGCCCCGTGGGCGCCGACGGGCCCGACAGCCTGCGTGGTCTTCTCTCCAAGCTCACCGCCCGGGTCCACCTCGGGCACGCGGAATCCGACCTGACGCCCGAGGCACTCGGCGAGCTCAACCAGGCGCTGGACGCCTCAGGTGTCGACTACACCTCCGAGATCTACCCCGGCACCCTCCACGGCTTCACCATGTCCGACACCGACGCCTTCCACCCCGCCGCACTGCAGCGCCACTGGGACCGCCTGCTCCCCCTCCTCGGCCGCGCCCTGGCCAACAGCTGACGCCCCTCGCCGACATGCCGTTCAACGGAGCACTCGTCTCGAAGGCTTCCGGGGCTCACGGTCGGGCGTGGCGCGAGAAGACCGGTTCGTGCTGGTGCGCGGAGACGGACGCCGCCCTGCGGGATGACCCGGCCCCGCGCCTGATGCCCGGGCAATCTCGGGCCGGCCCACCAACGTCACAGGCTGCCGGTGCGCCCCGCTCCCCGGCCTCGGCGCGCTGCTGCCGGTCCCCTCATCACCGTTTCTGGCGCAGGAGGGGCCGGGCAGCCCGGTCCTGGTGGAGTCGCCCAGCTGCCCGGGCGCGCTGGCCGCAGCCGGCGCCGCCGGACTCCGCCCGGTGCCCGTACCGATCGACACCGACGGCGTACGGCCCGACCTGCTGGCCGACGCCTTCGCGATGACCGGGACACGGCTGCTGTACTGCCGGCCGACCTTCCACAATCCGACCGGCACGGTCCTGGCCCTTGAACGGCGGCGGCAGGTCCTGGTCGCCCGCGGCCCGGTGACGGAGCGTATGCGGGCGGTCCGCACGGTCGACGACTTCTTCATCAGCCGCCCGCTCCAGGAAGCGGCACTGGAACTGCTCACTTCCCCCACCTGGGACCGACACGTCCGTACCCTCGGCGCCGAACTGCGGGAGCGCCGCTCACGGCTGACTGCCGCGCTGGCCCACGAGATGCCGACAGCGACCTTACCCACGCTCCCGCCGGCGGGTTGCACCTCTGGCTCCGGCTGCCGCCCGGCGTGGACGACACGGCGCTCACCGCCGCCGCCCGGCAGCAGGGCGTGGCAGTGAGCGCAGGCAACCGCTACTTCGCCACCGAGCCGCCCGCAGCCCACCTCCGCCTCAGCTTCGCCGCCACCCCGGACCTCACGGAACTGGACGAGGGCGCACGCCGACTCGGGGCCGTACTGCGAGACCACGACTGGCAGCAGCGTTAGGGCCGTAGGGGGCAGTGCGTCGGTGAGGCGGGCGCAAGCACACTCCGGTGAATCCTCGATGCTGCGCCAAAGGGCGGGGATCAGGACAGGACCGGGGCTGGAAACAGAAGCCGGCCGGGCTGCGTGCCGCCCCCGGGCGCCGCCTGATGTCACGTCACCGCTGCCCGACCTCCGTCCACGGACGAAGCTTCTCCGGGTTGCGGATCGCCCAGATGCGAGTGACGCGGCCGCCGCTGTGGCTGAACGCTGCCACGCTCACCGTGACGCCGACGTGCTGGGCGACCAGGCCGGGCCCGCCGTTGACCGTCCGCTCCAGGAGCGTCAGCCCAGGGGCCTTGTCGGCGATGTGGATCAAGTACTGCGCGATGCGCTCGCCGCCCTCGACCGGGCGGAGGACGGTGCCGACCAGGCCCCCGCCGTCGGCGATCATCGTGGCGTCGGGGTCCAGGAGATCGACGAGGGCCTCGATGTCTTTGGCCTCCCACGCTTCTTTGAAGCGCCGCACCAGACCGGCCTGGCCGGCCGGTGCGACCGGCGGAGCCTGCGTGCCGCGAATACGCCGACGGGCCGAGGACGCCAACTGCCGGCAGGCCGCCGGCGTCCGGCCCACGATGTCGGCGATCTCGGCGAAGGGGTACCGGAAGACGTCGTGCAGGATGAACGCCACGCGTTCGGCCGGCGTCATCGCCTCCAGTACGACGAGGAAGGCCATGTTCACCGACTCGTCCAGGGTGACCTGGTCGGCGGGGTCGGCCCGCTCCGATCCGCTGCCGCCCGCCGGCCCGCCGGGCCATTCCGTACGGTCGGGCAGCGGCTCGGGTATCCATTCGCCGACGTACCGCTCGCGCCGGACCCGCGCAGAGCCGAGCACGTCCAGGCAGATGCGCCCGGCCACCGTCGTCAGCCAGGCGCCGGGCGACTCGATGGCCTCCTGCTGCGGCCGCGACAGCGCGTACCAGCGGGTGTAGGTCTCCTGCACGGCGTCCTCGGCCTCGGCCAGCGAACCGAGCAGCCGGTAGGCAAGATTGATCAGGTGTCGTCGCTCGCCGACGATCTCGCTCAGGGCCGGCTCGGGCCGGTCATGCCCAAGTTCGGATGGGGTGCTCATGCTCGCGACGGCTCCCTGGTTCTTCTCGTCCGCTTCCGCTCTCGCCACCTCGACGAGACACCGCACCGGCATGTGAGGTCGGCGCCTGGCCTCACATGTCGCGGGCCCACGTCGTCGGAGTACCAGGACACTACCGATCCACCGCCGCGAGGCAGAAGAGGAGGCCACATCATGGCCACACAGACGGCAGCGGTACAGGGCAAGCTCACGTTCATGCAGGCCGCGATCGCCCTGCAGACGGTGTCCCTCTTCTTCCAGGCGGTCACCGCCGGAATGCTGTTGTCCTCGTCCCACGGTGCGGTGCTGCACGACGTCGGATCGCGTGTGATGTACGGCGCGTCCATGGTGTACGTACTCGCCGCTGTACTGGCCTGGAAGCCGGGCGGCGGTGCGCCCCGCCCCATCCTGTACGCGTCGGGCTTCCTCGTACTCGCTTCGGTGCAGGTGGTGCTGGGCATCGCGCACATGCCGTCGCTCCATGTCCCCCTGGGCGCCCTCATGCTCGGCTTGAGCGTGCTGGCGCTGGCCCACGTGTGGTCGCGGCGCGTGCCGCGGCGCTCCGGCACCCGGTCATGACCGCACGCGCGAACTGCTGACGTGACCGACGCCGCCACCGCGGCACCCTTTCGAAGGAGAACTTGTGACCAAGCAGCGCATCACGACCGGTCTGGCGCTCGTCACCGGCCTGGCCCCCTTGTTCTTCGGATTGAACTTCCTCCTCAACCCGGGCGCAGCGCCGGACGGCTTCGGCATCGAACCGTGGCCTACGGGGAACGCCTCGGGCTACTTCATGGTCAAAGGCGTTCGCGACGTCGCCACCGCGACGATCGTCTTCATCCTGCTCGCCCGGGGACAGAGACGGGCACTCGGCTGGGTCGTACTCACCACCACCGTCATCCCCCTCGGTGACGCACTCGCCGTGGTCACCCACGGAGGCACCCTCGCCACGGCCATGAGCGTGCACGTCTCGGCCGCGGCGCTCGTCGCCCTGACGGCCGTACTGCTGCTCACCGAGAGCCGCAGCCACCACGCCTGCGAGCCCTCCCGACCGACGACACCCTCACGGCCCCTCGCGTCACCGCCGCGCTAGGCCGACAGAGTTGACGGCAGATCACCTCAACGCGACGGTTCGCCGGATCTGTGGCAACTGGTGCCAACTCACGCCAGCCGACGGGAAACCGGGTGCGGACCGTGGGCGCAGTGGCGTCTGATCGCGGGTATGGCGATCGTGTGCGGAAGACCCGGAGCCGAGGGGCTGCGCGAGGCCGTGGGCGTCCTACGGGAGTGGCAGTGCGACGGGGCACCGATGCGACTGCATCCCGGGGACCTGGGCTGGTTCTGGCGGTTCGGGGCAGAGGCGACGGCCGCGGCGGTCAGGACGTGGCCGAGCCGGGGCGCGGCGTACTGATGAAAGGGAAGGCGTTCGTCGAGGCGCCCAGCGGCCCGCTGGTCCAGGATCTGCTGTGCGAGAACGGCTGGATCTCCGACGAGCCGTGGACCCCGCTGCGCCGTGACCTCACGGATCCGGTGGAGGACCCGGGCGTGCGGATCGAGGTGATCGGGCCGCAGAAGGCGTACGTGCGGGCCGCGGTACAGCGGGCGTCATTCCAGTCATCGACGTTCACGGACGAGCACTGGCACGCGATGGCAGCCGGATTGCCCTACACCGGCGCCCGGTGTCTGGTCGCCTACGACGACCAGGGCAACGCGGTGGCGGCGGTATCCGTGTGGTCGGCCGGTCCGGGGAAGCCCGGGTTGCTCGAGCCGATGGGCGTGCACCGGGAGCATCGCGGTCACGGCTACGGCACAGCGGTCACCGTCGCCGCGGCGGCCGCACTCCAGGAGCTGGGCTCGTCGAGCGCCATCGTCTGCACCCCGAGCTCCCATGTCGGCGCCGTCGCCACCTACAAGTCAGCCGGCTTCCGACAACTCCCAGCAAATCGCGACCAGTACCGCGACGCTTGAGCCCTGAGGAACCGACGGTCCCTGCCGCCGGTGAGGCTTTCCCGCGACGCGGTGGCCGTTGCGCCTGCGGCACCTCGGCCGCAGGCGTGACCCTGGCCAGGGCGCTGACAGGCGCCGCCGCAGTACTCCGCGTTCACGGCGTCGTAGGTGACGGCTGTCGCGTTGCCGGATGCCCAACTGCCACGAGCTCGAGGCGGCCCGTGCAGTTGCTGAACTCCCCTACCCGGAGCGTGTCGGTCATGGTGTTGCAGTACGACCCGCCTTCGCGTGTGTCCAGGCACTCCCGGTCGGCGGGCAGGTTGTACGCCGTCGGCCGCCCCTCGAAGTGCGCACGCGCCGGTGATCTTCGGACGACGAGCGTCAGTGACCGACGCCCACGCGATCGGCCCCCGGTCCTCGGCGGGCCCGGTCTGCTCCGCCTGCTTCGGCTGCACGAGACGTGGCGCACTGCGGACGGTGACTGCGGCGTTCCGGACGCGGTCTGCGACGAGGCCGCGAAGGGCCGGCTCGCCGTTCCGAACATGCCTATGGCGTGCCGGGAAGCCGGACCGTGGCGAGGAGACCGCCGGCGGGGCGGGGGACGAGGTCGAGGGTCCCGTCGTGGGCGCGGACGATGCTGTGCACGATGGCCAGGCCGAGGCCGACGCCGGCGTGCTCGTCGGTGCGTACGCGTTCCGTTCCGCGCTGGAAGGGTTCGGTGAGGGTCGGTACCAGTGCCGGTGGGAGCCGACGGCCTGTGTTCTCGACCCGCAGCACGCTCGTGTCGCCGTGCGCCTCGGTGTGGACCGTCATGGTGCCGCCGCTGGACAGGTTGTGGACGATGGCGTTCTGGACGAGGTTCGTCACCATCCGCAGCAGGAGCTCGGCGGAGCCGCTGGTCCGGGCCGCCCCGCCGGTGACGTCGAGCGTGATCCGGCGCTGTTCGGCGAGGGGAAGCAGCGTTTCGGTGGCTTCTTCGGCGATGAGGGAGAGGCCGACGCTCTCGCGGGCGAAGTGTCCGCGGTCGCCGCGGCTGAGGAGCAGGAGGGCCTCGGTGAGGTCGATCGCGCGCGTGTTGACAGCGTGCAGGCGTTCGACGAGTTCGCTTCGGTCCCGCGCAAGGGCCTTGCGGGCGACGTCGAGCAGCGTCTGCGAGATGGCCAGCGGCGTACGCAGTTCGTGGGAGGCGTTCGCGGCGAACCTCTGCTGCTCGGCGACGTGGGACTCGAGTTGGTTCCAGCATGGCGTCGAACGCGTCGGAGAGGTCACGGAACTCGTCCTGGCGGCCCTTCATGCGGATCCGGTGGGGCAGCGATCCGTTCCCGGCCATCCGTGCCGCATCCGTGATCTGTGTGAGTGGTGCGAGCATCCGGCCGGCGAGGATCCATCCCCCGACGAGGCCGAACACGAGCAGGGAGACCTTCGCCTCGGCCGCGGCGAAGGCGAACGTGCGCACAAGGAGGTAGCGGTTGGGCGAGATCTCGAGAAGGCCCTTGGGGGCGTCCGGTACGTAGCGCAGCAGAAACACCCACACCACGGCCAGCAGGAGAGCGCCGACAACGGCGAGGAACCCGGCGTAGCTGAGGGTGAGTTTCAGGCAGGCGCTGAGCCCTGGGCGTCTACGCACGCGTAATGCCGGGGTCGGTGGTGGTCCTTCCGGGGTCGGTGGTGTCCGTACGGATGTCGATCCGGTAGCCGACGCCGGGCACCGTGGCGATGATCCATGGCTCACCGAGCCGTTTGCGCAGCGCGGAGACGGTGATGTGCACGGCGTTGGTGAGGGGTCGGCATTCTCGTCCCAGGCCCGTTCCAGCAGCTCTTCGGCGCTGACCACCCCGCCCTCGGCGACGACGAGGACTTCGAGCAGGGCGAACTGTATACGGGTGAGCGCGACGTAGCGTCCGTCGCGGAAGACCTCCCGACGGAAGGGGTCGAGCCGCAGGCCCGCGATCTCGCGGACCGGGGGCCGGGCGTACGCAGCAGTGCTTGCTCGACCAGTTCAACAGCACGCTCCCTCACGATCACGCAGCCCCATCATGCTGGCCGCTCCGCAGTCAGCCAGCCGGTATTCATCCGGAGCCGACCCATCCACCCGGCGGGAAAGGCGACACGACAACGAGCCGCCGGGCACCTTGGGCAAGCCCGTACTCAGTTGGGGCGGCCAGCATTCGGCGGTGCCGCGTCACTGGTAAACGCGACTTCGCAGCCGAGGACGGCCGTCGCACATGTGGCCGCCCTGCTGGTGGGTGCTGTTCTCAGCCGTCTCAGGCCACGGCCGTCGGGTTCGCCGATTCGGCGGCGCGGCGGTACTCGGCGTTGATGCGCTGGGCTTCCTCGAGCTGGTCCTCCAGGATCACGATGCGGCAGGCCGCATCGACGGGTGTGCCCTGGTCCACGAGTTCACGGGCTCGGGCGGCGATGCGCAGCTGGTAGCGGGAGTAGCGGCGGTGGCCGCCTTCCGAGCGCAGCGGGGTGATCAGGCGGGCTTCTCCGATGGCACGCAGGAAGGCCGGGGTGGTGCCGATCATCTCGGCGGCCCGGCCCATGGTGTAGGCGGGGTAGTCGTCGTCATCGAGCCGGCCGTACGAGTCGCCTGCTGTCATGACACCTCTCTGTGGAATGGGTGACCGCGTGGAAGCGCGCGGAGGGGCCCTGGCGCCGTATCGGCACCAGGGCCCCGAGGGAACTGCAACACCATCTGCCGGCTTCAGTGCTGCGCCGGCCTCCTGTTTCCGCAGACCCGACCGATACGCCGTCGGGGATGCGGGGATCGCGGATGCGTGACCGGAGACCACCTCACTGTCGATGTTCTGCGGTACCCGGGCTCAGGACTTCCGCCCAGGCGATCCTGATGGGGTCAAGCTCCTCCGTTCTTCCCTCTGGATCAATCACTTGCCAAGCGGGAACTGCGAACTACTGGTCCTGCTGGTGACGCGGCACTACTGGTGGCCTGCGAAAGCGCCACCCCTTCGGCGGCCAGCCCCGTCGCCCGTCCTGCGTCTGCTCTGGCTTGGAACCCCACCGCCGAACCTCCCGGCACGCGCGCCCGCAGCCGACGCCTTTACCGAGGAACCTCTGACAACAACGCTGCTGGTACTACGAACTGCACCTACTGGTCATGCGGGTCCTGCTCACGGCGGCCCCTGATCACTGCGGGCCACCCGGTCCGGCCGTCAGTCCCGTCGCCATCCTGCACAAGCCAGGCTTCGAAACTCCACCGCCGCACCGCCCTGCAACTGCGGTACTGCTGCCCGGCAGTTCATCTCTGCCGAGCCCTTCTGACTGAGGTACGTGAGAAACCATAACCACACCACCACCCAATGTCTACTCCAACGAGCACAGATTTCTGTTCGCGTGAGGCAGAGGTACGTTGCGCCGGCAGTCAGCAGTCCCCCATGTCGGCAGCCCTGGGAAGCCCGCGCGGGTCCGGCCCCGCCGCGACCAGCACTTTCTCCGGGACTGCCGCCACACCGACCCCTGGAACCCGACCGGGCGAGAGCCCTAACCACCCAAGCCCCACAAGGTTGTGCCGCCACCGAACGGGTGACAGCGCCCGCGGGCTGGGACCCCGCGGTGGCGGGGCCGGCCGCCGGCCTCGTCGGATGCGGTTGTCGCTTGCCGCTTGGGCCAGCCCCCTGTCACCTGGTCTGGGCGATGAGGAGGGCGACGTCGTCATGATTCTCGGGGTGCCGCAGTGCGTGGAGCAGCCAGTCGCAGGTGTCCTCGAGCGGGCGCTCGGGGTCGTCGAGGAGAGTGAGGAGGACGTCCAGGCGGGTGTCGATGGCTGTGTCGCGGGTTTCGACCAGGCCGTCGGTGTAAAGGACGAGCTGGTCGCCGGGGCGCAGGCTCAGGGTGGTGGTGTGGAAGGCTACGTCGCCGACACCCAGCGGTGCGCCAGTGGGCAGTTCCAGCAGTTCGGCCTCGCCGTCGAGATGCAGGAGGGCCGGCGGCAGATGCCCTGCGAGAGACAGGTCGCAGCGCGCCTGGTGGGGGTCGTAGACGGCGTAGACACAGGTGGCGATGGCGTCGCCCAGGCCGGCGGTGACGTGGTTGAGATGGTGCATGACCTTCGCGGGTGGAAGGTCGAGGTCGGCCAGGGTGCGGGTGGCGGTACGGAGCTGGCCCATGGTGGCTGCGGCTGTGACCCCGCTGCCCATGACGTCCCCGACGACCAGAGCGGTTTTGTCTCCGCTCAGAGGGATGACGTCGAACCAGTCGCCGCCGATCTCGACGGTGGCTTGAGCAGGGCGGTAGCGGGTGGCGATTTCCAGGCCTGGGCGCCGCGGTGGCGGGTGCGGCAGGAGGCTGCGCTGGAGGGTCAGCGCGGTATGGCGTTGCTCTTCGACGGTGCGGTGTCGCTCGGTGACGTCCACGCTGGAGGTGGCGACTCCCAGCACCTTCCCGTTGGGGGCTTCGAGCCGGTAGAACGAGATCGACCAGGCGTGGTCGTGGTCCATGTCGGCCGCTGTGCGGCCGGCGGTGTACTGGTCCAGGACCGGGACGCCGGTGGCCAGGACCTCGCGCATCGCCGCTTCGAAGGACTCGTCCAGGAAGGGCAGCACCTCACGGACGTGGCGGCCGATGTGCTCGGCGGCAGGCACGCCGTTCATCCGCTCCTCCGCCGGGTTGACCGAGACGTACCGAAGGTCGGTGTCCAGCACACCTAGGCCGATGGGTGATTGGGACACCAGCCGGGCGGACAGGGCCAGGTCCCGTTCGACCTCACGGAGCGTCGCCTGGTCGGCGGCCAGACCCAAGGCCCAGTACTCTCGCTGGTCGTCCTGCAGCCGCATGTTGCGGAACTCGACCAGCCGCGTGCTGCCGTCCTTGCGCCGGATGGGGAAGACCCCGGCCCAGTTGCCGCCGCCTTCCATGACCTCGGCGAACATGTCCAGCACGAGCTCCCGGTGCTCCTCACTGACGAGCAACCGGCCGGCGAACTCGCCGAGGGCCTCCTCGGCGCTGTAACCGAACAGGTCCTCGGCCTGCGGGCTCCAGAGGTCGATCTTGCCCTCGGCATTGAGGAGAACAGCCGCCACTCCCAGCACATCGAGCAGGCCACCCGGCCCGGACGCGGCAACCCCTGCCGCGTTGGGATCGCTCCGCGAGGGCTCGCCTCCGTCCATCTCCCAGGCTCCTTTCCTGCCTCCGCCCGGCGTGACGCCTGGTACCGACCAGGACATGCATGGCGTTCGTGGCCCTGTCTCACCAATCGTCTCCCTATGCGGCCCTCTCGCGCACGCCACGCTGCGGGGCGGTGCCTGGAGCGAAGGGAGCGTCCGGCCGGACCGGGGGCAGCAGCCGGGTCCATCCCGGTCATCGGGCGGCGCTTTCGGTGCGGCGTCCCGCCGCAGGTCAGGCGCCGTATCGGTGGGAGGTCCATTGAGCTGGTGCGGCGTCACCTCGAACAGGGGGTGGCCGTTTTCAGCAGGGTCCGTCAGCACACGCGGCTGTGCTCCAGTTGGTGCAGGGTGCGTGCTGCTCAGGCACCCGCACCCTCCGCCCGAACACGCGAGGGGCCCTGGTGCTGGACAGCACCAGGGCCCGGGGTCAACACCATCTACCGGCTACTACTGTGCCGGGCTCTTGTTTCCGCGTCTCCGCCCCGGGGGACGGGCGAAGTCGCGGGGATCGCTGCTGCGTGACCGGGGACCACCTTCCTTTCGGGGGCCTTCGGTACCCGAGCGGACTGTTCCTCGCCCGGGCGATCCTGATGGTGTCCGCCTCCTTCTCTTCGCGATCAATGCGATCAACGCGTCGTACTGCTGGAACCGCGGTACTGCTCGGGGCCCCTATGGGCCGCCGGCCCGGCGACCAACCCGAGGACCCTGGAGCATCCGGCCCTCAGATTCCGCCGCCGTGCCACAACTTGCTTCCACCTGCTTGCGCGGCAGTTCGCCTCTGCCGCCCTGACTTACTGTCGCGGTACGAGCAAAACTGTACCCCATCGATCAGCAATGTCTACTGCCGCCATGGCAGATTTCCTCCCGCTGGATCAGCGGGGACCCTCCAGTACCCGTGTGGAAGCCGACTGAGCGGGCACGCTACGCACTCAGCACATCGGCACAACCGATCAAGGTGGGGTGTACGTGTATGAACGACACAAAGATCACCGACACGGTTGCCTCGCATCTCACGATGGGCGACAGCACGGCCGACGTCCATCGCGCCCGCGACATCACCCGCGCATTCGCCGACAGCCTCGATCCGGCACCGAGCGCGGACGTGGCGGACACCCTTGTCCTGGTGGTGTCGGAACTGGTCACCAACGCGCTGCGCCACGGCGGCGGCCACTACACGCTCGAACTGTCCGCCGGCCCCGACACGGTGAGCGCCGCGGTCAGCGATCCCAGTCCCACACCCCCACGCGAGGTCGCCCCCGACCTCAACGACGGCAGCGGAGGCTTCGGCTGGCACATGGTTCGCCGTCTGACCGACAGCGTGACCATCGCAGCCGGCCCTGGCTCCGGCAAGACGATCAACGCCGTGATGGCCCGGACTCATGGGAATGCGAAGGAGCAGCAGGCGGATGGCGCATAGCGGCAACGGGTGTTCGTCCGGTATGACGACCGAGTGCGTGCGCCGCAGACACATGGGCACGGGTGCGTGCGCCGCAGACACACGGGCACAAGGTGGCACGTACGGCGTCTGACGCGGGGGCCAGACAGCTCAACCTTCCCGCTCCGGACGCGACGTTCCAGCAAGTATGAGGCGTGGGCAGGGATACTTTCGGCAGAGCGGGCAGACGACGAGTACGAGATCCGCACGCCCCATGTGCCGCGAGAGCGTCAGCCTGCCGCAGGGGTGCACAACTGTTCACGGGAGTGACGGCCGAATGGACCGCGCGGGACCACCGGAGGACCCCCTGCACGACCAGGCGGTCCAGGTGGCCGAGGCCGCGGAGACCGTGGTGGCCGCATGGCAACAGGCTTCTCACGGCACGTCTCCCCGGCTGTCGGCGCTCCAACTGGAAGCCCTACTGATCACGCGGCGCGAGCCGGGTATCAACCTCACGCGGCTGGCCCGTGAAGTCGGTGCCACCCCGCCGGCTGTCAGCAGGCTGTGTGATCGCCTCGAAGCAGCCGGCCTGTTGCGCCGCGAACCCGGCCGCTCAAGCCGGCGGGAGATCGGGCTGGCCCTGACTGCTGCGGGAAACGAACTCATGGAGGCTCTACTCGCTCGCCGACACGCGCGGTTTCGCGATGTGCTCAGCCGCATGCCGTCGGCCGAGCGTGCGGACCTCCTGAACGGATTGCTGGCCTTCTCGACGGCTGCTCAGCTCGCTGAAGCCGACCAGGCGCGGGAATAGCCGAAGCGATCCGCCAGTGCGGTGCGAGCCGGTTACGAGGACTTGGGCCTCCCGTGCCAGTCCATGCACACGACGGCGGCGTCCTGCTTGAGGTCGTGACTGCCGTAGTACTGCACCAGGCCGTCGACCACGGCACGTGCTGTCTCGTGCGTCGACGAACTGCGCGTGGCCGCAATGGTCTCGCGCAGAGCGTCTTCGCCGAAGAACCTGCCGTCCCGCGACTGGGCCTGGTGCACGCCGCTACTGACTACGACCAGGCGGTCTCCGGGCTCCACGGCCAGCGACTGCTCGTAGTACTCCGTTTCCTCGAACATGCCCAGGGGCATCTGGGTGTCCAGTTCGATCCGCTCCACCACGTCCTGCCGCTGGCGGAAGAGCTGGGGGGAGCCCGCGTCCACCACCTGCACTTGTCCGGTGGCCAGATCGAAGCGCAGCAGGAGGGTCGCCGAGTAGAGCGCTCCAGCGTACTCACCGTAGATGGCCTGGTCGGCAAGGGCGGCCTGGTCGGCGAGGGAGATCCCGGCCCTGCGCGCGTTGCGCAGGGCGCTGACGGCCAGGTTCGTCAGGAGAGCTGCCTGGATCCCTGCCCCTCTGCCGTCGGACACCGTGATGGTGAGGTGGTCGTCGGTGCTGGTCCAGTCGAAGTTGTCCCCGCCGATCGCATAGGCGGGCTCGAGGTGGGCGCCGAGTGCGTACTCCTCCTGGGTGAACCCGCGGCCCGGCAGGAGCTGCCACTGCATCTCCGCCGCCAAGGTCAGACGCTTGCGCCTGCGCCCCAGGAGGTACAGGTCGGTTTCTCGCTCGGCGACGAGCAGTTCGTGCCCGATCGCCGTGGCGAAGGCCGCCAGCTCCAGCACTCCTGGAGTGCCCTTGGCCGGCTCCGGCAGATGCACGGACAGTACGCCCAGCCGATCCCCGCGCACGGTCATGGGAAGGTGCGCGGTGACCATGCCGGGCTCCGTGGTTACTTCCACGACCGCGGCTTGGGTCGAGAAGGCGCGGCCGGCCGGGTGCTCGCCGCGTACGGGCACCGCCTCTCCCGTTTCCGGCAGGCGGATCACCGGTTGGAGCAGCGTCAGGCCGTAGTCGGCGAGCAGCAGGCTGACCCCGCGGGCGTCCAGGTAGGCGGCGAGCAGGGAGCGCGCCGTGGACAACAGGCGGGTGGGCGGCGCCGCCCTCAGGGCGCTCTCGGCCGCACCGAGCCAACCACTGGGCAGGTCAGTCATGGTCTCTTCTCTCATCGTCCAGCACCAGGCTGCACGCGGATGACGCGGGTGCAGGTCGCCACAGCTCGTTCACCACACCTTCCATCCTGCCCCTGCCGCACCCGGGTGGGCATCAGGAGGGGCCCCGGGCGGGCGGGTTACGCGCGTGCGTCAACCAGTCACCGCATCACGTGACTGCCCCTGCCTCCGCCACCGGCCGCTCCCTCCACCCATGACTGCGGAACGGACCCAATCATTACCTTGTGGCAATATTACCCATGAGGCAACGATTGCAGTCTTGGGCCCGCTGTTTCGGCGTAGGACAGCGGCAGCCAGTAAGGCCGGACAGGCGCGGCGGGAAACCGAACCGGGGTGGCGGGTTCTAGGCGATGTCGGCGGAACGCTCGTGCCCGCTGTCCTCAACAGCAAGGCCGAGGCGTGCGGCGGCGGTTTGGAAGGCTTCCAGGCCTTCGGCCAATGCCGCCAATTGCGACGGGGACATTTCCTGCAGCACCGTCTCGACCTCACGCGCCCGGAACGCCCGGAACTCGGCGAGGACAGCGCGTCCTCGCCTACTCAGCCGCACCTCGATTTCCCTGCGGCTGGTCATGCTCGGATATCGCTCCACGAGCCCGGCCGCTTCCAGACGATCGCACAGACGGCTAACAGATGACGGCCGCGTCCCCAGCGCCTCACCCAACGCGCGCAGGTTGACGCCCTCCTGCCCTTCAAGGGTCGTGAGCGCGCGCAGCTGCGAAGGCGAGACAGGACCGGAAGGTGCGGCTTCCTGTCCACGCCCCCAAAGCATCTGAAGCAGCTCCGACACCGCGCATGCGGCGTGAGCCACCTGTCCATGGTCAGTGGATGGCAAAGAGCGGGGCATTGCGCCACTCTCTCACCCGGGAGAGTGATCTGTCAGCTCCGCCCATTCGCCCAGCGCCCCAGCAGCCGCCTTTACTGTTACGGGGGGCTGCCTCGCCTCCCCCACTTCTTGATCCGGACTGTGCGGCTACCCGCACCGGAATCGGCAATCGAAAGGCCGCCGCACTCGCGCAGCCCCAGAGCCTCCTATCGAGATTGCGGGCTCGTACTGAGCTGCGGAATCGGTGCTCGGCGGACCAGCGGATCGGCATCCGTGGTTCCGGGTGGCGTAGCGGGCTGTATCACGGACCGCTTCGGGTGGTGCGGATCGCCAGGGCGAGGGTGTCGTCCGGGTGAAGGACCACGGTGCGCATGTCGGCAGCGAGGGAACTGGGGATGTCGGCCAGCGGGCTGTCCGCGTACCGGCGCGCCGCCTCGATGAGGCGTCCTTCTCCTTCGATGGGGTCTCTGCGGCTTTCGGTGAGACCGTCGGTATAGAGAATGAGCAGGTCACCTGGGCGGATTTCGGCATGCAAGACCTGCTCGCTGCCCGGCAGGGGGAAGCCGATGCCTCTTCCTTTCACTTCGAGGTAGCGCGCCTCTCCGTCGGTCCGGAGCAGCAGCGCGGGAGGGTGGCTTCCGTTGGCCAGTTGCAGCTTCCCCGTCGCCGGATCCAGCCTGGCCAGGAGGACTGTTGCCATGAGGTCGGGTGCCAAGGGCATCAGGATCTCGTGTGTACGGGCCAGGATCGACTGCAGCGGATGGCCTTCGAGGGCCAGGGTACGCACCGTGTGGGTCACGTTGAGGGCGCTGCGGGTGCTGCCCAGTCCGTGGCCGAGTGCGTCGACGACGGTGATGTGCAGGGTGCCGTCCGGCAGGATGAACCAGTCGTAAAGGTCGCCGCCGGTGGGCGCGTTGGGATCGGCGGGCTCGTAATGCACCGCGAGCTCGAGCCCTTCGACGATCAGCGGCGCTGGGCGCAGCGCGTCTTCGAGTTCCTGGAGAATCAGGGCGTGCGCGCGGCGCAGTTGTTCGTCGCCTTCTTCCAGCTGTACGTAGAGGGCGAGGACGCCGGCGTTGGTCTCGGCGAGCTCGTGCTTGAGGCGACGGTGTTCGGCGCCGAAGGCGTCGGTCTGGGCGAAGGCCGCGCGCAGTTCTTCCTCGACGGCTTGGGTGTCCGTCCCCGGCGTCCGGTCCGGCCACGGATCGTGTCGGCTGCTGACGTCGTCCGGGAGGCTGCTGGACACCGGCTGAGCTGGTGGCAGCGGGATCGTGAATCTCCAGGTCGCGCAGTCGGGGGACGGTTTCGTGGCGGGCAGCGGCAGGCCTGACGCGGCGAGGGGCCCAGTCGCCCGCGGGCACCGCAGCGTGACAGCCAGGACATACGAATCCGCGTCCGCCCCCGCTTCTTGGGCGGTGTGCAGGGTGACGGGACGGCCGGCCTGTAGCTCGTCTTCGGCCAGGTCGGTGACCGACAGCACAAGGCGGGCTCTCACGGCTACCGGCAGCCGGTACGCGCGTGCGAGGCGGCGCACAGCCCAGCGCAGCGGCGGCATGGAGTGATAGGGGTGGCCTGTCATCGCGATTCCTGGTGTGCCTGGACGCTCAGCACGGTGGCATCATCCCGGCTCGAGCGGTGTACGTGGGCGGGGGTCGCGGCCGGCAGAGGTGGCGGCGGGCGCAGCCTGAAGTACGAAGTGTGGGAGGCGCGCAGGGGGATCTGGGCGACTTCGGCAGGGTGCGGCCCGTGACCGAGCCCGTCGACGAGGTTCGCGGTGCGGGTCTTGTCGTGTTCCGCGGTGGCGCCGGTGTCACCGCGCTCTCGTTCCCCGACGGCCGCCAGATCCCACAGGCCCGCCTCTTGCCCGAGGTGCGGCCGGCGGAGCAGGGCGAGTCGGGCGGAAGCGGGAGTGCCGGTACCGGCTTCGGTACGGATGACGAGATCGGTCGCGATCCGGCTGACCGCCTCCATGCCGGCTTGCACGGTGCCGGTGGTGGTGTGGCCGCCGGTGCGGCAGCGTTGCGGTGCGGGCGTGCCCGGGCCGCGGTCGGGGGTGAGGATCTGCAGGCCTGCGCCGTACAGGAGGGGTTGGAGGTAGAGAGGCCCGCCCCTCGCGTGCTGGGTGCGGTGGCGGGCCAGTTCGGAGGCGACGACCGCGGCCTGATCGGGCATCGCTCCTGTCAGTTCGTACTGCTCGGCGGTCGAGCGGGCCGCGTTCGAGGCCCGCCGGCCACCGCTGGGGTGATCTATACGCATGAAGGCGGTCGGCCTGATGGCCGCCCGTGTCACCGGTGCGCCCAACGAGTAGCGATCACTGTCGTCCCGGCGCCGGACTGACTGTGTACCTCGAAGTCGTCCATCAAGCGCCGCGCGCCGCCCAGGCCGTGGCCGAGCCCCGCCCCGGTGGTGTAGCCGTCGACCAGCGCCGACTCGGGATCGGCAATGCCCGGACCTTCGTCGCTTATGGTCAACCGCACACCCTTTGTGCCATCGCGGTGCGGATGCTCGATGGTCAAGGTGCCACCTCCGCCGTGGATGTAGGCGTTGCGTGCCAGCTCGCTGGCTGCCGTGACCACACGGGTCTGATCGACGAGGCCGAAGCCGGCGGCGAGGGTGGCGGCCCGTACCACATGGCGAACCGCGAGCAGGTCCTCCTCGGTGGTCAGCGCCACCACAGTCGTGGGCTCGCTCACGGCGTCGCCCGGCGTGAGACTTGCCCCGACGGTGGCGGGAGTAGTGGCGTCGGCAGGGGTTGTGTTAGCGCGTCGCGCCATGTCGGGCCCCTTCCGGGGGCTGCGGACTGTGATGCCAGCCCAAGGGCGGCCATGCCCTGTTCAGCGTGAAGAGCCGTTTCCACGCCGACGAGTTCGATCCCGAGCTCGACCAGCGTGATAGCGACGGGGGGCCGCATTCCGGCCACGATCACACGTGCGCCCAGCAGCCTGGCCATCACGGTGATATGTCGATCAGAACGCCGCGCACTCGGTCGGCCGAGATGCGCGGCGTGAGCTCGTGCGTGAAGGCCAGGGCAACCTTGTCGTCCAGCTCGTTGAGCAGCCCCGTCACCAGGACGTCACCCAGGCGCAGGATGGGTACGCCCGTGGATACTCGCCCCTTCACCGCGCAACCGGCGCGTCGGACGGAGGCAGGGATCCAGCGGTCAGCTCGACGGCCTCGGAGAGGGCGTCGGCGAGGGTCGCACGGGTCATGATGGTGGACAAGTCGATGCCCAGCTGGGCGATGGTCTGCGCGATCGGTGGCCGGATGCCGCTGATGACGCAGTCCGCGCCCATCAGCCGCACCGCTTGGACGGTCTGCATGAGGTGCTGCGCCACAGCCGTGTCCACCGTGGGTACGCCGGTGATGTCGATGATGGCGACCGTGGACTCCTGATCCTGGATGGCCTGCAGCGGGTTGTCCATCACCACCTGCGTCCGTGCCGTATCCAGGGTGCCGATGAGCGGTACGCCAAGAACCTTCCCCCACAGCCGCACCACGGGAGTCGACAGCTCCAGCAGCTGCCTGCTCTGCCGGTGGATGATCTCCTCGCGCCCCTCCACGTAGGTGTCGAAGGACAGAGCACCTGCCGCGTCCATGAGCTGGTTGATCAGCAGTGCCGCGGAGAACAGCTTGCCGCTGTCCTGCGTGCTCTCCTGCACGGCTTCCAGCAGCGCCTCCTTCAGCGCGAGCACTGCCAACGACGTAGCCGTCGGGGACTCGCCGCTCCTGGCCCTGCGCAAAGAGAGTTCGGTGACCGTGCGGTTGAGATCGACGTGGGAGGCGACGATCTGCTCAACCGGCAGGGGGCTCTCCAGGCCGGTAGCGACAGCAGCGACCAGAGCGTCAGCCTCTTCGCGCAGCTCACTCTCCCGTATGCCGGTACTCGGAGCGGCCCACCGCGCCTGAAGCTGAACCCACCGGTCCGCGATCTCGTCGACGCGGCCCTCCATGGCCCCGACAACGCACTGCCGCGCCGCCACCTCGCTACCGCTCACCCGGACCCCTCCCTTCGCCAACCGCCGGCGGCAACGCCCGGCTGGGGATCCCACTCAGTTCGATTGCCGCCAATTGTTGCCATGGAGCAAATATAACCATGCGGCACACGTTCATGGGAAGCGCATGCGGGCCTCGCCGCGAGGCGCCCGGCGGCGCATGCAGCCGGGTGACCATGAGGAGGTACGGCTCGGCCTTCGTGGCGACGGGCAGAGCGCGTCTTGCTTCGACTGGTCGGGGGTCAAGCGATCGATTGACCCCGGAGTCAGCCATTCCGGGTGGAGCATGCGGCAGGTGCACTGACAGGGGATGCCCTCGACGCGCCGACCATGGAACGCACACGGGGGGACCTGGACGAGTAGCTCGCCCGGGCCGGCGGCGCGGCGCCGCATAAGACAGCGGGTCAATCACGCACTGGTGGACGGTTGCATGGGCACGCCGAGCAGCACACCAGCTCAGCCCGGCTCTCCCGAATCCCGCCCCGTGCCGCGGCTCCGCACCATGCCGATCGCGGTGGCGGCCACGGCGACCGTCGCCGCCCTGGACACCGCCGGCAAGACGCACCGGCTCCCTGCGGGCCATCGCCCCCTCGGCATCGCGGTCTTCTGACCCGGCCCGCCGTCGAACGGCCGGGGCACGCACCCCGTACCCGAAGGCTCGTCAGGAACCCCTGACTCGCAACGAACAACCCAGGGAGGTCAGTCCGCCTGATGCGAGGACGGGGCGGTGCGGCCGAACCAGTCCAGGCACAGAACCAGCGCGTCGTCTTGGGCGTCCGCGTCGCGGTACGACGCCAGTTCCTGCAGGAGTGCCCGCGGCACCGCGGCCGCCGGCAACAGGCCGACAGACTGGATGGCGCGCGCCAGGGCGCGCTCGCCGTACGCCTCGCCGGCTCCGGAGAGAGCGCTGTAGACACCGTCGCTGACGAAGATCATGCGGTCACCGGGCAGCGCCTGGAAATCCTGCGCCACATACGCGGTCTCATCGAACATCCCCAGAGGGAGCTGCGCCTCGAAGTCGACATGCTCGACTACCTTGTCCCTCTGCCGCCACAGCTGAGGTGATCCGGCGTCCACTACCTGCCCGCGACCGGTGGCCAGTTCGAACGACAGGAGCAGGGTCGATACGTACGCCTCTCCGCGGTACTGAGCGTAGATCGCCTGGTCGGCAAGGGCGGCCTGGTCGGCGATGCCGATGCCGGCCCGGCGGGCGTTGCGCAGGGCATTGACGGCCAGGTTGGTGAGCAGGGAAGCCTGGATCCCGTCACCCATGCCGTTCGTGACGCTGAGGGTGAGGTTCTCGGCCGTACTCGACCAGTCGAAGTTGTCGCCGTGGATGTCGTAGGCGGGTTCGAGTTGTGCCCCGATCGCGTACTCGGGGCGCGTGCAAGCCCTGGCGGGCAGCAGCTGCCACTGCATCTCCGATGCCAGGGTGAGGCGGCTGGCCCGCCGGGCCTGCATGTACACGTCGGTGTCGCGCTCGGCGACCACGATTTCGTGCCCGAGCACTTCAGCGAGCTCGGTGAGTTCCTCAACGGTGTCGGGCGTGCATCTGTGCTTGGGCAGACGCACGGTCAGGATCCCGAGCCTGTCTCCGCGGACGGTCACCGGCAGATGCAGATCCACGGACCCGTCCTGAGCCACGTACTGCCCGAACGGCTCCTGACTTCCGAACGCGCGGCCTTCGGGGCTGGATTCCACCGGCAACGGTTGGCCCGTATGGGGCAGAGCCGTCACGGGCTGCAGGCAGGTGAGGCTGTAGTCGGCCATGAGCAGGTCTACGTCGACGGCTTCGTAGTACTCGGCCAGGGCGGCTCGCATCGCGTCGAACAGCGCATGGGGTGCGGCCGACCGTACAGCTCGCCCTGCGGCCAGAAGGTTCGTCACAATAAGACCATTTCGTAGGAAAGCGCATGGATCAGACAGCATAGGCAGGCGCCCCGCCGAGGGAGGCGGGCACTTGCCCTATGTCCCCAGTTGCCCCCACACGGGTCTTCTACGACTGCAGGAGCCGCACCAAATTATTGCCACATGGCAACTATTTACACTACCGGGGGGCGGCCGCCACGCGGGCAGGCTCGCGTCGCTTGCCCCTCCTGTTCGCGATCTTGGACCTCCACGACCGGTTCCCTGTAACGCTCGACGAAAGGGCGCACGTCGGGCGGCTGCCACACAGGCCAGGAGCGTTTCCGGTGTTCGTCACGCCGGAGCTCGACGTTTGGCGGCTGATCATCGGGAACTGGAGGACGTGGTCGGTGTCGACTGGGACGGCGCCGACAGCCAGTTGCACGGGCACGGCTGGCTGGCCGGCTCTGAGCGCACCGGATGTGAGCCAGACCGCGTTGCACGTACAGCGCGAGACCATCGATAGCTGCGACGCGGCCGCCAACCCCTTCCGCCCCAGAACATACCGGGGCTGCACCGGCCAGACTCCTGGCGCCTGCACACTCCGCCCCGCTCAGACAGCACCCGTGACCTTCGGCTGACCGGCACCGATCACCGGACCGCCGACCCGGCGGCCACGACGTCGGGTCACGGGCGCAACTGGTCCAGTTCGCCGGCAATCACACCTCGCAGCACGTCATGCTGCGGACCGAGCTGGAACTGCTCGTCACTCCATCGTTCACGCGGATAGAGCCACACCGGAGCACTCACCACATCGGCCGGCTCCCAGTCGAACCGCGGCCAAACATGAGCGTGCAAGAACGGGTCCCTGTTCCCCAGGATCTCCAGGTTGACCCGTCGGAAAGCCGGGTCCAGTCGCCGGCAGGCCCGCTCGACTGCTTCACCGAGCCGATCCATGTCAGACAGGAACGACAACCGCTTGGTCTTCGGCAGTTCCGACAACCGCTGTACATCCGGCTCGTCCACGAGCAGAACCGAGTACCCCGGCAGGAACTGAACATCCCCGATTACCGCGAACCCTGACGTCAACCGCCGCAGCACGCTTGGGTTCTCGCCGCTCAGCGCAGTCCCTATTCGATCCGTTCGCCAGTCACCAGTCATTGCCGGAATCTACAGTTCAGTGATCAAGAACCGCTCTTCGCTCCCCCATCTGTCCTGCACAGTTCGAAGAGCAAGCGTGGGGGTGAGGAGCGGCCCTGGCGGACCTCAAAGACCCCATCAGGGCCGGTGTTGCGAGCACATACCTCTCCGGGCCTTCGCACGGGCGCCCGCAGGGCAATTGCGGCGGGAAGCAGCACCTGCGGGGTGGACACAGCCCCGCTGCCCCGCGAGCCCCACGCTGCGGCCTGCACGGGCCGCAGCCCGGGGCCGAGGTGCTCAGGCAGTACACCGCGCCTTGCGCCGCAGACCGGCGTAGCGCAACGACAGTAAAGGCCAAGCGGCGACGACCTCCGCGCTCGGCGCCCAGGGCTGGTGCCCCAGTCGCAGAAGAACTGGACACACAAGCGAGTTCCAGGCTCTGACGCCGACCTCCGAAGAAACTCCGGTTCCCATCCTGGTGCTGTTCCGGGGGCAGTTCACTTCCCCGCGATGCTGGGATCAGTGAACGGAGAACCCGCCGTCGACGAAGATGGCCTGTCCAGTGACGAAACTGGAGGCGCGGCTGGCAAGAAACACCGCCGCTCCGGCGAAGTCTTCGGGCAGGCCGTTGCGGCCGACCATGGTGCGCGCGGCCAGCGCCGCCACCTTCTCCGGGTCGGACGACAACCGCGCATTGAGTGGCGTCATGACGAAGCCGGGCACCAGTGTGTTGCAGGTGACGCCATGGGGCGACCACGCCTCCGCCTGCGAACGGGCCAGCGACTCCAACGCCCCCTTGGAGACTCCGTAGGCACCGCTCTGGACGAACGCCCGGTGCGCCTGCTGGGAGGTGATGTGAATGATCCGCCCGAAGCCCCGCTCGGCCATGCCGGGCCCGAACCGCTGGCCCAACAAGTAGGGCGCCTCCAGGTTCAGCGCCATGGTGGCGTCCCACACCTCCTCGCCCAGCTCGCCCATCGGGGGCCGGAGATTGACCCCGGCACTGTTGACGAGGATGTCGGGCTCACCGAACGCCTCGGCTGCCTGCTCCGCCGCCGCGCGCACTCCGTCCCTGCTGCTGAGGTCGGCGCTCACCCAAGCCGCCCGGCACCCGTCCGCCGTCAGCTCGCCGACCGTGGCGGTCAGCTCCGGTTCCTTGCGCGCCACGATCACTACGCTCGCCCCCGCCTGCGCGAGAGCTCCGGTGATGGCTCGGCCGATGCCGGAACTGCCGCCTGTCACCACGGCGACGCGGCCGTCCAGCGAGAAGAGTTCGGAGAGATAGCTGTGCGAGATCATGGCCGCACCCTAAACGGCGCGTCCACGGCGACAGTGTCCGGGCTCGAAGTGCTTTTGCGCAGGGACATCAACTCAGCAGGATCAGCCATCCCAGCCGCAGGAAACAGGTAGCGGCTGTCTCCATCACCTGCTCTGCACCTGGCGGATCCTGACGAGACGAAGGCATCGAAGCCGCCGGTCATGTTCAAGCAGGCGACCGCTGCGATGACCGCGCTGGGGAGGCCGCCCCAGGGCCGCCGCAGCTTGAACGCATGTGGGCTGCGGTCGGGCAGCCGGGAACCCACCCGACGATCAGCTGACGTGGGCGGCGATGGTTCGGGCGCACACCAGGGACTCGGTCCGCGTCGTGTCGACCTCCAGGTCGTAGAGCACTCCGTCGTGCACCACATCCGCCTGTGACGCGGCCATCCCATGGATGCGGTCCCCTCGTGCGACCTCGCGGCCTGCGGCGACCGCGCTCTCGCACCTGACGCCAACCCACAACACGACGAGTCCGCCCAGAGCCTTCTGCCACCGCTGCTGGGACGCCGCCCCGCCTAGGAAGACGTCATCAATGATGATTCTGGCGCCTGCACGGGCCATCGCCACCATGCCGTCCGTCCAGGCCGCCTCCAGTGCCAGGAAGTCCGCCCCGACGCTCACCCGGCCATCCGCCGCGAACACGATTCCCTCGCCCGAGGCGCGCATGCTCGCGGGCATGGCATCGACAAACGAGTCGCACCCGAAGGCCAACCACGGATCGGGCAGTACGGACTGCAGACACCGAACGATCCCGGACTTCCCGGAACTGGAACCGCCGTTGAGAATGATCATCTGAGTCGTCACCCGGCCACGGTAAGGCGTTTCACACACGGCACGCAGCGAGATTCGGTGCCTCACCGCACCATCACCTGGCGGCGGCCATCCGATCCGGTTGATCGATGTGGCCCCCGTTTACGGGACTCCACGATGCGGTTCACGCGGCGTACCTGAGCGCGCACACCGATCAGCCGAAAACAGCTTGGGCCGTGGACGCATGGATGCGCGGCGCGCGGACGCGGTCAGTCAGGGTGTGTCGCCGGACCAGTGGAAGCGGCCCGTCTCGCCGGGGCGCGGGTCGTACAGCACCCGGCCGCCGGGGAACTGTCCTAGCTCCGTGGTCAGGGCGGCTCCGGCGTCGATCTCGTCGGGCGTCCAGCCTGTGACATCCAGGAGCAGCCCGTCCAGGGGGCCGCCGGTCAGTTCGACGTAGGTCCGTCCGGGGCGTGGGCCGGGGTCAGGGTCGTCGTGGTCATGGCCGTAGACCCGGCCGCGCAGCAGCTGCTCGTCGCCGTTCATCCCTCCAGCATTCCAGCCGCCACTGACAATGCGGGCTGCCCAGCCGCCACGGCCGCAGCGGGTAAAGGTCGCTGCACGGGCCCGCCCGGACTTCTCGTCCGAGCACGACGGCCCGGACCGACGAGCCTTCCCAGGACGCGGGCCGAAGGCCGTACTTCCCTCCCGTCGCCCTTCAGCGCTCCCAGCCTCTGGCCTGACACAGATTTCCTGACTAAGGTCAGGCAAATGGGTGCTGAGCAGATCAACACGGTGCGCAGGTTCAACCGCACCGTCTCTGCACGCGTAGGCGTGCTCCACGACCGCTTCCTGGGCCGTGACCGGCCCGTCGGCGAGGCCCGGCTGCTCTGGGAGATCGGGGAGCACGGCCAGACCGTACGGCAGCTGCGCGAACGCCTGGGACTCGATTCCGGGTACATCAGCCGGCTGTTGCGCTCCCTGGAGAGCGACGGCCTGGTGACGATGGAGCCGCAACCCGGCGACAAGCGGGTGCGTACCGTGCTGCTCACGGACGCCGGCCGCACTGAGCGCGCCGTACTCGACCGCCGCAGCGACGAGCTGGCCGGATCGCTCCTTGCGCCGCTCAACGCGGCCCAGCGCGCCCGGCTCGTGGCCGCCATGGCCGAAGTCGACCGGTTGCTCACCGCCGCGACCGTCACCATGGAGGCCGTCGACCCCCGCCACCCCGACGCCGAGCACTGCCTGCGGTCCTACTTCACCGAGTTGCAAGAACGCTTCGAGGCCGGCTTCGACCCCGCGCTGAGCCTGCTGCCCGACGCAGGCGAACTGCGTCCGCCACGCGGCCTGTTCCTCGTGGCCCGGCTGCACGGTGAACCCATCGGCTGCGCCGGTCTTAAGCTGCCGCCCGACGCTCCGGCCGAGATCAAACGCATGTGGGTTGCCCGGCACGCCCGGCGGCTCGGCCTCGGCAGGCGGTTCCTGACCGAGCTGGAGGGGCGGGCCGTCGGGCACGGCCGCGACCTGTTGCGCCTGGACACCAACAAGGCGCTCGCCGCCGCAGTCGGTCTGTACCGCTCCTGCGGCTTCCAGGAGGTGCCCGCCTTCAACGACGAGCCGTACGCCCACCACTGGTTCGAGAAACGGCTCGACCGTGGCGGTGAATGGCAGGGGTGACAGGAGTCGAACCTGCGGCATCCGGTTTTGGAGACCGGCGCTCTGGCCTCTGAGCTACACCCCTTCGTTGTTGATCACCTTGTCACGACGAACGCCCTCCGCCAAACCCTTTTCAGTGCTGGTGGCCGCACACACCTGCCTCCGAGACCGTGGTCGGCACCTCGACCTGTTACGCGGTTTCCGGTGAGGGACGGGGCTCCGCCCACAGCGAGCGGGGCGAGAAGGTCCGGTCCGCCGTCAACCACTGAATTCGCGCCAGCGGTGCGTACGACTGCGTCCTCGACGTCGACCGTGCACTGTCGCACTCCGGCGATCCCGCCCCGCCGCGCCTAGTTACGTGTTCGAGGGCGGCCTGCATCCCAACGAAGCCGGGTTCCGGGCCATCGCCTCCGTCGGGAACCCCGGATCGCCCGGTTCGCCTAGCGCGTCTTGCTTGCATCAGTCCGTCGTCGGTCCGGGCCCGGCGACGCCCGCATCGCCCGCATCGCCCGCATCGTGATCCGGGCGACATCACGCAGGGCTGGCACTCCGGGCCGACCGGTGTGATGGTTGCTGACACTTTCCAGCGATCGCGAGGGCTGCCATGTCCAGCCTGCCCCTCGTCGCTCCCTTGATGGTGCTGGCCTCCACGCTCCGGGCGGCGCCGCCGCTCTTGTGTCCCCGGCGGCGGCAGGTCGGCATCGGCATCGCCGTATCGCATCACATCGTGACGCCGGGCGATCACACGGCCTTGGACCGAGGACTGGTACTGGCACGACGGGGCATGGCTGATGCTCGTCTTCGGGCAGGGCACTCTCCTCGCACTGGGACGGCTGGCCTTCGACGAGCTCGGTCGGCCTTCCTGTCCCGGCGCCAATGTGCCTGCCCGTCACTCCGGCCCAACGCCCGCAGCGCGATCTGCCGGTGGCTCAACGTCAGGTGCGCAGCATCGTGGTCGTCGCCGAGTGCCCGGTAGAGGTCGGCCGCCTGTCGGGTGATGCCGATGGCCTCCTCGTACTGGCGGGTATCGACGAGCGTCGCGCCGAGCAGGAGGAGGGCCTGAGCTTCACGGGGGCGGTCTGCGGTCTGCCGGCAGGTGGTGAGGTACTGCCGGAGTACCGGGAGGGCCAGGTTCTTCCGCCCGGCGTCCGCAGGCCCATGACCAGGTGGAACAGCGCCTGGACCTCGGCCGTCCGCGCGCCGGCCGCGCTGAACGCGGCGGCGGCCCCTAGGCCGGCGGCAACGGCCTTCTCGAAGCGCTTCGTCTTCAGGAGCGCGTCGAGGAGGTTGTACAGCGCGGAGCCCGCGGCGCTCCGGTCGACGACGAGGAGTGATGGTTGAGGGTCACACTTGCCCCGGGCCCCCGGGCCCCTGGGCGCCGCCACCGCCGTTGTCCACCCACTGGTTGTAGACGGTATTGCCGCGCTGCTTCAGCACCTCGGTGAGGGCGTGGATCTGCGCGTCCGCGGTGAGGTTCTCGGCGAGCAGGTGGCGCAGGATCTCCTCCGCCTCGTCCGCACGGTGCGCGTTGGCCTTCAGGACCGCGCCGAGCCGCGCCGCCAGGAGGTCGAACGCGGCGCGTTCTCTCGTCGCGTCGCCGTGGTCACGGGCGGCGAGGACGGTGCTGCGCGCCTGCTCCAACTCCTCCTCGGCGCCGCCGGCTCCTTCGGTACGCCGCTCCAGCTTCAGCAGCCGGGCGAAGCCGTGTTTGGCATGCCCCAGGCATCCGTGGTCATGGCGGCGACGGGGGTGGTCGCGGCGGTGGCGACGGTCACACCAGCAGGATCCACAGCGCTCTCCCTCCCCGCGGGGGCGCATGCTCCCCGCGAACACCAGTGTGCCTGGTCAGGTGCCCACGGGGGGAGAGAGTGTCCGATCAAGCAGTGCGACGATCAAGGAGACGCAGGTAGAGCGAGACTCAGGTTGCATGGCGGCAATGCGGTGCGGGCACGTCACCGGAGCCTGCCAAGCTTGTTCGGCGCGCGGCGCCGGTCACGCGCTCAGCGTCGTGCCCCCGCAACGCGCGCTTCACGCCGGACGCCTCGTAGGGCGTCCTGATGGCGCCACAACCACCAGGACGTCACGACCAACAACCCGGTAAAGACGATCAAGAACAGCAAGAACACCCACATCTGGTGGCTTCCAGGACGCTGCCACACCTCCAGAGTCGCGCCTATCCCCCACAGGGCGATACCTGCCGCGTAGACCGAGCGAGTACGACGCAACTGCCGCACCACCCGCGGAGCCAAAGGCTGAGGCTGCTTTGAAGTCATGTCGGCGCATGTACCCCATCGATCGCTGTTCTCACACAGCGGGACCGTGTACAGGCGGAGAATCGGTGGGCCACCTCCCAGCACGACTGTCGAGCCGACCACCGGCCGGGCCGGAGCATCGCCTGGAAGAAGGCGGCAACCTGACGGCGGGCGAGCAGTACCCACCTTCCCGCGTGCACGAGACCACCAGCCTCGGCAAGACCGATAGCCGGCCGCTGGCCGGACTCGATGCCGCCGAGCGTGGCTCCGGGTGAACGTCACGGTCAGAGACGTGATCATCAGGTGCATACCAATGTGGAGCGGGGCGTCCTGCACGGTGATCACACGCGCTACGCCGGGCGACCCGGCCACGGGCATATGACAGCCTCCAGCATTTCCGCGTTCCGACGATCTACTCTGCGGTCACCGCGCCCGATCACCGGGTGGGGTCATCACAGCCGCACTGACAACGACCTGGAGGAGAGATGGCCAGCCCGCAGCAGCCGTTCGGCACTGTCGTCAGCGACATCGGTGTCAATCTGCGCAAGTACCCCAGCACCGATTCCGCAGTCTCCGGAACACTCGCCCACGGGGCCCAGATCGGCCTGCGGAGCAAGGTCAATGCCCAGGTCATCGACGGCAACGGCATCTGGTACCTGCTGCGGGACAAGCCCGTCTGGGTTGCGGCGCGCCACGTAGCGAACACCGGACAGGTCCCCTTGTCCAAGGATGTGGAGCCTCAGGGCTGACCGATCCCTCGACAGCCCCGCCCGCCTGTGGGCACGGGCCGTCACCTTCGCACTGGGCGCTGGAGGCATACGGTGACGGCCGGCCCGAACGACCGTGGTCGGGGGCGGGCGTGCCGTCTTCGTCGGCCAGGACCTGGACGGCAGTACAACCCCATGGACCGCCAGCAGATCGACTTCGTCTGCCTTCCGCTGCCGCGTGCATGTCCCTCTGACCCGCATCACGCCTTCGGCGTTCGCCAGGACAGCCGTGAGGGGCGCAGAACTTTCCTCCGCCGAGCCCACCAAGGCAGCGCGCCTTCAGGCCCGTCCTCCGGAAGCTGCTCGGGGTACTGGATGCGATGCCAGGCGCCGTCCTCCGGGGATGGACCTCGGCATAGGTCAGAGCTGGGCAGTCGGACCTCCGTGCGCTCTCAACCAGCGTGAAGAACCCGAAAGCGGTTGGGTTCCGCCGGATCTCGATCAACAACTTGGATTGGCGTCCAAGCCCATTGCCAAACGCTGATGCCCGGCGTGCGCGAGAACTGGATCTTTCCACGCGTGCCTTCGACCGCGACGCGCGGCCAGGACTCGGCGGTGCGCGCCCGGTCCGCGCCGTGGGAGCTCAGCACTTCGGCGAGGACGGCGATCGTGTCGTAGCCCTCGAAGGCGACGAAGGAGGGCGCTTCGGCCAGCCGCTCCCGGAGAACCGTCTCGACCCGTGCACCGAGTGGGCTGAGGCGCTCGGGCAAGTAGCGCAAGAACGGGATGGCGGCGCCGTCGTCGCCCAGCAACGCCGCCCACTCGGGGAACTCCGGTTGCCCGGCCGGAGCACCGATCATGACCTCGGCGAGGCGCTGGTCGCGGCGGACGGTCTTGACGATCGGTACTGCCGGCTCCGGGTGGCCGACCAGAAGAAGGAGGGCCGTCGCACGACTGTCGACGAGTTCGTCGCACACAGCCGTGGGGGTGAGCGCGCGCATGTCGAGTTCGATGACGGTGCCGCCGCGTGGAGCGAGGTAGTCCCGCAGAATGCGGGTTCCAGATGCCCAGTAGACACTCGGCTCGGCTGCTACGGCGATTCGACCGTGGCCCGCGCCGAGGAGGAAGTCCGCGTAGATCTGCCAGCCGTGGGACTGCGCCGGGGCGATGCGCGCGACCCACTGCGTCGACTGCTCGGTGAGCGCGTCGAGAACCGCTGACGAGCAGAGGAACGGCAGACCGAGGGCGTCGGCCCTGACGGCAGCGGCGCGAGCGACGACGCTGTGATACTCCCCCGCCAAGGCAGCCACGCCCAGGCGAGCCAGTTCATCCACGGCCGCCGCAGCCCTCCGTGGATCAGCCGCGGTGTCTCGGACCACCAGCTCGAGCGGTCTTCCGACGATCCCGCCGGCGTCATTGATTTCGGATACGGCCAGTTCGAGCCCAGCGAGCAGGTGTTGGCCTGCCTCGACCCAGCCAGGCCGGGTCAGCGGAACCAGAGCACCGATCCGGACGGGTGATCCCTCACTCCGCTCGGCTACAGGTGGCGATGGTGGCGTGTTCATGCGTGGGCGTCTCCCGTTTGACGAGTCGTTCACAGTCCGCCCGGATCGCAGAGCGCCAAGGCCCGGTAATGAGATCAGCGAACGGATGGCGGTTGCCTGTTCGTGAGGGACGTGGTCACGCGGCACCACTGCAGCGGGGCTTCCTTGGTGCTCTTGAGCTCCGCAGCTCCGAGCCACCGAGATGCCCGTCCTTCATTCGCCGACACCGCAGTGATCACCCGATCCGGAGCCCGGTTCCCCTGATCAAGCCTACCGACCGGTTCGAGAAGCCTTCTCGCACCAGCACCCCGCCCTCAATCCAGACAGAACTCGTTCCCCTCCGGGTCGGTCATCACGATGATCCCCTCGTCCACGCCATTGGGCTCGAGCCGGTACAGCCGCTTCGCTCCCAGCCCCTCCAGCCTGGTGGACTCCTCCTCCAGCGTGGCCATCCGCTTGTCCCCCGTCAGGCCGGGTGCTGCGCGCACATCCAGGTGCAAGCGGTTCTTCGCCGTCTTGCCCTCCGGGACCTTCTGGAAGTACACCCGCGGCCCCTTGCCGTCCGGATCCGTGATGGCCGCCCGGTCGTCGTGGTGCTCAGGCGGTACGCCCCAAGCCGTCAGCGCAGCCGCCCAGTCGGGGAAGCCCTCGGGCGGTGGCTGGACGCGATAGCCCAGCGCCTCAGCCCAGAACACTGCCTGCGCGCCCGGATCGGCGCAGTCGTAAGTCACCTGGAATTCCTTGGCCATGCCGCCTCCGACCGCTCGAAACCCGCCCATGCCCTCGCTCCGGTCGTCTCCCGGAACACATCGCCATCCTCGCACCGCCCTCGGACAAGCCGTCCGCCGACCCCGGAGCAACCACCCGCCGATCAGTCGTCGGTCGGGACGCAGAGCACCGGGATCGGTGACATGTGCAGCAGTTTGTGCGGCGTCGAACCGAGAAGGGCACCCCGCATGGGGCTCTCGCCCCAGCTCCCGACAACGATGACCCGGGCCTGGTGGCGTGTCGCGGCTTCGATGAGGGCTTGGGCCGGTTTCTCATCGAGGATTTCCACGGTCGTCGGCACGCCCACCGCGTCGGCGGCCTCGACAGCACGGCCGAGCGCGGTGCGGCCCACTTGGCGGATGGCCTCCTGGTGGCTCCGGTACTCCTCGCCCATGCCGCCGGGGGCTGCGGCGCCGTAGACCAGTACCAGCCGCTCGTCGAACGCGTGCGCCACTTCGATGGCGACGCGCAACGCGCGGGCCGCGCCACTGGATTCGTCGTATCCGAGAACGACCGACATGTCACCGCTCCTTTCCGGGCTTGGCGTCGGGGGCGACCACACCGGGGCGTTCGGACCAGTAGACGGGCGAGAGGAGGCGCCAGACAAGCATGATGATCACTCCAGTGGTCGCGATGCCGATGCCGATG
Organism: Streptomyces chryseus; assembly: GCF_014650755.1. GTDB lineage: Bacteria > Actinomycetota > Actinomycetes > Streptomycetales > Streptomycetaceae > Streptomyces > Streptomyces chryseus. The sequence continues at coordinate 52,819 of NZ_BMVO01000008.1, forward strand.
ACGAGCGGCGGGCCGAGGCCGAACCAGGAGACGCCGCTGTAGGAGTTCTCCGGATCGGACATGTCGATGACCGACTCGACGAGCAGCCAGATCAGCAGTGCGGCGCCGATCAGCGGGCCGATCCCGATGAAGAGCAGGTTACGGAGGCTGTCGGTCAGCCGGCGGCGGTAGTAGACCGCGCAGGCCAGGCCGGTGAGGGCGTAGTAGAACGCGATGAGCAGCGACAGGGCGGTCAGTGAGTCGAACAGGGCGTTGGTACTGATCTGGTTGACCGCCAGGTACCAGGCGATGGCCACGGCCGCGACCCACCAGGTGCTGGTGTGCGGGGTGCGGAAGCGGGGGTGGATGCGGGAGAAGTGAGCGGGGAGGGCGTGGCGTCGGGACATGGACAGGATGGTGCGGGAGGCGGGGATGATCGTGGTCTGGGTCGATGCGAGTGCGGAGGTGGAGACCGCGAGGAGCAGGATCCAGTCCCAGCCGCCCATGACTTCCCCGGCGAGCAGGGCGAAGATCGCTTCCTCCTCGTCGGCGTTGTCGGTCAGGAAGGTGGTGCCGGCGTAGGCGACGACGGCGAAGGCGACCGACACGTATGTCACCAGGAGCACGACGGTCGACCAGACGCCCGCTTTGCCCGGCGCGGTGGCGGAGTCCTTGACCTCCTCGGTGAGGTTGACCGCCGATTCCCAGCCCCAGTAGATGAAGACCCCCAGCAGGAGTCCTCCGGTCAGCGCCGCGCCTCCGGCACCGAACGGGTCGAGCCAGCCGATCGCGGGGGTGAGGGACTCGAGCGACGTCGTCTCGGCGTACACGCGGTAGAGCGCCACCGCCGCGAAGACCAGGAGGCAGGCGACCTGGGCGAGGATGAGAACATTCTGCACCCTGGCCGACGCCTCGGTACCGATGACACACACGGCTGTCATCACCAGGATGAGGAGTACGGTCAGCAGCTGGCGCACCAGATCGCTCTCGGCCCAGCTGTCCAGGCCGACGGTGAGCAGGCCGAAGGTGACCGCGACGTCGGCCAGCGATCCGACGACGAGCACGCCGGTCATCGCGACGGCCCAGCCGCCGAGCCAACCGGCCCACGGTCCCATCGCCCGGGTGACCCAGGAGAAGGTCGTGCCGCAGTCCTGGTCGGCCTTGTTGAGGTAGAAGAACGCCGAGGCGATCAGCAGCATCGGTACGAACGCGGCGAGCATGACGCCGGGGGCGTACACCCCCACGAGCGCCACGACCGGGCCGATGGCCGCGGCCAGTGAGTACGCCGGGGAGGTGGAGTTCAGGCCGATGACGAGCGCGTCGGTGAAGCCGATCGCATTGGGCTTCAGTCCGCGGGGCGGTTGGGCGCCCGCGATGTCGTCGTTCATTTTCCCTCGCTTCGGGGTGTCGGCGTAGCTGGTGCTGGGTGGTCCCCGCGCTGAGTTTGAAAGCACGAGAGGGGGTGGATGGGGCGTGGCGCCCCGGTCCGTGGCGTGGCCGGGGCGCTCGACCGCGTCGGATCTACTGGTCGCGCATCCCCCAGGGGGAGCCGTACTCGGTCAGCAGGTCCAGGAAGGGCCGGGGAGCGAAGGCTTCGGGGCCGAGGACACCGGTGCCGGCCCAGGTGCCGTTCGCCAGCAGTTCCAGGGCGACGACCGGGTTGACGGCCGTCTGCCAGACCACGGCCTGCGAGCCGTACTCACGCATCGACCACTGGTTGTCGACCACGTGGTACAGGTACACCTCGCGCGCACGCCCGTCCTTGGTGCCCTTCACCCAGGTGCCGGCGCACGTCTTGCCGTGCATACGGTCGCCGAGCGTGGCCGGGTCGGGCAGGCAGGCCGCCACGACGTCACGCGGGGAGACCTCGGCGCCGCCGGGCAGGGTCACCTTCTCGGTACGGTCGAGGCCCAGCTTGTGCAGCGTCTTGAGGGTCTCGATGAACTCGTCGCCCAGTCCGTACTTGAACGTCACCCGCTCGGCGTCCACCCAGCGCGGGATCAGCAGCACCTCCTCGTGTTCGACGTTGACGCACTCGACCGGGCCGATGCCCTCGGGGAAGTCGAAGACCTCCGGTTCGCTGAAGGGAGCGGTGGTGAACCAGCCGCGGTCCTTCTCCCAGATCACCGGCGGGTTCAGGCACTCCTCGATCGTCGTCCAGATGGAGAAGGACGGCGCGAAGTCGTAACCGTCGACCGTCAGGTTCGCGCCGTCACGGACCCCGATCTCCTCGATCTCGTCGAACAGCTCCTCCGCCGCGTAGCGGGCGAAGACGTCCGAGAGGCCGGGCTCCACGCCGATGCCGACGAGTGCGAGCCTGCCGGCCTTCTCCCATTCGGCGGCGCGTTCGAACTGACCGTCGCCGAGCTTGATCCCGCACTCCTCGTACGGGCGCTCGGGGTGACGGGAGGACAGGGACATCGCCATGTCCAGGTAGTGCGCGCCGGCCGCCAGTGCGGCCTCGAACAGCGGCATGACGAAACGCGGGTCGGTGGCGTTCAGCAGCACATCGCACCGCTCCTGCCGGAGCAGATCGGTGACCGCAGCCTGGTCGGAGGCGTCGACGCGTGCCGCGCTGAACCGTGTCTCGCTCGCGCCCAGTGCGGCCACAGCCGACTCGGCGCGGGAGACGTCGTAGTCGGCGACCACCAGGTGGTCGAAGAAGGAGCGGCGGGCGGCGATCTTGGTCACGGCGGTGCCCACGCCGCCCGCACCCACCAGCAGTACTCGCATGAAAGGAGCCTTTCGTCGGAGAGGCCGAAGCCCTGGGTGCGCTATGAAACGGGCACGCGTCAAAAACCGTCAACCGTGTTGGCATAAGCTTGCGGGGAGCGGAAGGGAGTGGTCATGGCCAAGAAAGTGGTGCCGGAGACGGACCGGCGCCGCAGGAAACCGACCAAGCAGGGCGTCGTCCTCACGGAGGAGATGATCGTGCAGACGGCACTGCGCATGCTGCATGAACACGGCCGGGAAGGGCTGACCGTGCGGCGCCTGGGCGTGGCGCTCGGTGCCGATCCCAGCACGCTGTACCGCTACTTTCGCGGCACCGACGACCTGACACTGGCCATCGCCGACGAGCTGATCGGGCGCGCCATGCGCGGCTGGGAAGCCAGTGGTGACTGGCGCGCCGACCTGCGCGACGTCGGGCTTCGCATCCACACCGCGTACCTCAACCACCCCGAAGCGGCCGTCCTCACCGCCAATCGGGTCAGCGGCCGGGCCAACGAGATCGCCACCGACGAGGCGATTCTCGGCATCCTGCGCTCCGCCGGCCTGCCCGATCCCGACGCGGTACGCGTCTACCAGGCATTCATCGACCTGACCCTCGCCTTCGCCGCCCTCGACGCCGCCAGCCTCGCCCTCCCGGAAGCGGCGCGCGCGGCCGACGAGGAAGTCTGGCGTGCCACCTACGCGCAGCTCTCCCCCGAGACCCACCCGAACATCGCGGCGACCGCTCCCCTGCTGGTCGCCCGTATGAACGACAGCGCCTACCCGACCACCTTGGAGATGCTGCTCGACAGCGCGGCGGCAACGCTCGAAGCCGGCTGAGCGAGCCGTTCTGGTCACCGGTCCGCGCCATGAAGGACGGCGGTCTGCGGGCATCGGATCGGAGTGGCACTCGGCAGGACAAGAAGGTCACCCACGATGAGTTCTTACCTCGGTCGCCAGGAAGCTGCGGATCCGATCCGCGCCGAGTTGGGGCAATTAGCCTCTAAGAGGTGCGTTGTGCACCTCGATGGTCCCCCCGACGCGCTGGCACCACATCGCGCACGGCCCCGTCACGGCCCTGGTCCCCGAACGAGCACCGCCGGTGTGTCCGCGCTCTCTGGTTTCCGTGTGTCCGACCCATCAATGCGGCGGCGCTTGCACCACATGCTCGCTGAGGAGTGCCTGCCTGCATCGCTCCGAGAAAGAGATCAGGGACTCCCTCATGGCAACCCGCGCGACGGAGAGATCACGCCTCGCCTCCTCCAGGCCCGACCGGCTGCCTGCCTGGCTGTGGTCGGCGAAGGACCGGTGGGCGAGCACGCCCTCCTGCGCTGTGCTCCGCACGTCGTACGCCGCGTCCCACACCGCTTCAGGGCCGAACAAGTGCGTGCTGCTGCACGCGATGATGAGGGCGTTGCGGGCATCGTCCACCTGACTGCTCAAGTCGTCGAGGGCGGTGCCCCGGCCGACGGCCACGCGGTACGCCGCAAGCTGGTTCGCCAGGACGCTGTAGGCGCGCACCACTTCGCCGTAGGCAGCCCGGCGCTCCTGGCGGATCCAGTGGGCGAGTTCGTTGCGGCCCTGGAGCTCGACCTGGCGGGCCGTGGCCTCAGCCGTCGCTCTGGCGCCGGCGACGGCTCCCTGCTTCGCGATGTATCCGCCGAGTACCGCTCCCAAGAGTCCGGCTATTCCGGCGATGAGCGCCGACCATCCCTGATCCACTGATCCCCCGCGTCGTCGTGTGCAGTGCGAGGTTACGTCGGCTGTGGGTCCGAGGGCAGCCCGATGCCCAACCCTCGGCAGTGGCTACGCCGCGCGTGCCGGTCGGGGGCTGCTCAGTCGTTCGCCGGCGGGCCGGTGCGGACGACCGCCTGGTCACCGTGGGGGCCGAACAGGTGCAGGATCTCCACCGCTTCAGTTCCGGCAGGGCCGAACCAGTGGGGCTCGCTGGTGTCGAACTCAGCCACCTGGCCCGGCCGGAGAGTGATCTCGCGCTCCCCGAGGATGAGGCGCAGCTCGCCGGCGAGTACGTAGAGCCATTCGTAGCCGGAGTGGGTCACCAGTCTCGGTTCACGGTGTGCGAGGACCTGCTTGAAGACCTGAACCCGGCCCGGGTACTGCGTCAGAGGGACGAGGACGTTTCCGCGCTCCCGGCTCAGCGGCTGCAGGTGGATGCGCGGATCACCGGTGGCCGGAGCCGTCACCAGCTGGTCCAGCGCGACGCGGTGGGCGCGGGCCAGCGGGATGAGCAGGTCGAGTGTCGGGCGCCGCAGGCCGGACTCCAGGCGCGACAGCGTGCTCACGGAGACCCCGGTGTCTTCGGCGAGTGTTTCGAGGGTGAGGCCGCGGTCGCGCCGCAGGGCGCGCAGCCGTGGCCCGATGCTGTCGAGGAGTTCCGCGAGTTCGGCGTCCATGCGGCCATTTTTGCAGCTTCCGCAAAGTTCCTGGGCTTGGGCGCTCCCCCGACCGAGTCTGGGCGGCAACCGATTCCACAGAAGGGGTACTTCCGTGCTCACGACATCCCTGGCCGCGCCACCCTCCCCACTCAGCGCGCGCCGGCGCTGGACCGTGCTGACCGTGTGCGCGCTCAGCATGTTCTTGGTGGGGGTGGACACCACGATCGTCAATGTGGGTCTGCCTGAGATAGGGCGGGGCCTCGATGTGGGCACCCGTGGTCTCGAGTGGGTGGTCAACGCCTACACCGTGGTCCTGGCCAGCCTCCTCATCGTCTCCGGTGCGCTCGCCGACCGCTTCGGGCGCCGCCGCGTCTTCCAGTGCGGGCTGCTCGTATTCGGCCTGGCCTCCCTCGCATGCGCCCTCGCCCCGTCGCTCGGCGTGCTTGTCGCCGCCCGGGCCGTCCAGGGCGTCGGGGCCTCCATGCTGAGCCCCGTGGCCCTGGCGATCGTGGTGAACGCGATGCCCGACCCTCGGGAACGCGCCCGGGCGATCGGTGTGTGGGCGTCCGTCTTCGGGCTCAGCATGGCGGCGGGCCCGGTCACCGGCGGGGCGCTCATCGCCGCGTTCGGCTGGCGTTCGGTGTTCTGGCTCAACGTGCCGGTCGTGGTCGCCGCCCTAATCCTGGTCGCCGTGTTCGTACCGGAGTCCCGCGCGCGGCGCGCCCGGCGCCTCGACCTGCCCGGCCAAGTGCTCCTCACCGTGGTTCTCCTGCTTCTGGTCGGTGTGCTCATCGAAGGACCTCGGATCGGCTGGGCCTCACCGACGGCCCTGGCCGGATACGCGCTGATCATGGCGGCGACGGCCGGGTTCGTCCTGGTTGAGCTGCGCCGCAGCGAACCCTTGATGGACCTCGGCCTCTTCCGCCGACCGCCGTTCGCGACGGCGGTACTCGGCGCCGTCGCGGTGTTCGTCGCGCTGAACGTGAGCCTGTTGCTGAACACCCTCTATCTTCAGCACACCCGGGGCTGGACACCTCTTGCGACCGGTGCCGCGACCCTGCCCATGGCGCTCGGGGCCACGGTGTGCGCGCCATGGTCCGGCGCCATGGTGGGACGCCTCGGACCGCGGCGTCCCCTGATCCTCGCAGGTGTCTTCATGACGGTCGGTGGTATGTGCCTGACAAACCTGGGCCGGGAAACGAGCGTGCCGCTCATTCTCCTCGCCTACCTGCTGATCGGCATCGGGTTCGGCTTCGCCAACGCCCCCCTGACCAATACCGCGGTCAGTGGTCTGCCGCCCTCCCGGGCCGGCGTGGCAGGGGCGATCACCTCCACCGCGCGCCAGGTCGGGGCGGCGGTCGGAATCGCCGTCGCCGGGGGCACGGTCGCGGGCGCCGACCCCGCGGGCCTCGCCGCCGCGTCGCGCCCAGGATGGCTGCTCGTGGCGGCCTGCGGACTGTTCCTCCTCGTCGTGGCGCGCGCCTCGCGGTCCGCAGCCGTCAACACCCGCTGACGCAAGCGCACTTTCCCGCGCATCGCACTCAAGCCGCGGAGAGCTGACGAGCCCGCCCATCCGCCGGTCGACATGGCCAGGTGTCGCCCGACATCACACTGGTCCCGTGAGCAGCCGACACACGACGAGTTCATCGTCCTCGCTCAGGAGGCGCTTTCGTCATCCCTCCCCGGCTCCGGCCTCATCTCAACCGAGACGGCGAGGCTAGTCGCCGAGGACGCGCTCCCACAACAGCCCGTCGCGCCAGCTCCCGTCGAGAAGGATCGAGGAGTGAGCGACGCCGTACGGGCTGAACCCGTTGCGGCGCAGCACGCGCTGCGACGGCAGATTCTCCAGATGGGTGGACGCCTCGGCACGGTGCAGCCCGAGTTCGTCCGTCATCACCCGGAGTACGAGCCCGACGGCGTGCCCGGCGTGCCCTTGGTTCTGGGCGACGCTCGCGATCCAGTATCCGACGGAGCCTCGGCGCAGGTGCGGCTGCGGGAGGATGCCTCCGACAGTGACCTGCCCGATCACCTGGTCGTCGGCGAGCACCACGCCCGGCCAGACCGCGCCGGCCCGGTATCCGTCCAGCAGACTGTCGATCCGCTCCGCCTGGCCCTCGGGGGTGAAGAAGTCGGCCGGCTGGGCCGGTTCCCACGGCCGGAAAGCCTCGAAGTCCCGCGCCCGATGCGCGGCGATCGGGGCGGCGTCGGTGGGCTCGATCAGGCGGATCCTGGTGCTGCTGCGCATGGGCTGGTCCTCGTCGCGGTGCGTCGGATGAGCCGACCAGGCTATGCGAGGGGGCCCGCGCCGTCGCACCCTGCGCCCGCCGGAGGATCGAGCCGATCGCGCGGCTCGTGTCCTCGGTGCCCTGCACGCAGCCCGTCGCAGCCCGGCTCACCCTGGCTGATCGAGAAGGGCCAGGCGTCGGGTGAGTTCGCCCCCGCACCGCCGGGACGTGCCTGGTGGCGGCGGTCACCGCCCCACGACGCTCACCGGCACGACCTGGCCGTGCCCGTACAGCGCGCCCGTTGTGCGCCGAGTCGGCCGTGTCGGAGAGCGGGATGGGGGAACCAGCGGTTCATGCATCTTCTCCACGACTTTCGTCGCATCGATCGCCGGCTGACCCGCCGGGCCGCCTCCTGGACCTCCCCTTGGGCGCGGCAGGTGCTCCCGGCCGTGGAGTCCGCAGCGGAGAAGACGAAGCTCTGGTGGGGTTTCGCCGTTGTCATGGCAGCCGCAGGCGGGCACTCGGAACGCAGAGCCGCGGCGGCGGGCGTGGCTGGGATGCTGACCGCACAGCTGATCGGAAACGCGGGCTGCAAGCAGCTGTACGAGCGGCGCCGGCCCCCGGCGGACATGATTCCGCACGACGACGTCGAGGACCGGCCGGACAGCTCGTCCTTCCCCTCCGGACACACCGCGGCCGCCGTGGGCTTCACCGCCGCGGTCGCCGCCACCTCGCCCTGGTGGGGGGTGGCCGCCGCGGTTCCCGCCACGATGGTGGCCGTCGAGCGCGTCCACAGCGGAGCTCACTATCCCAGCGATGTCGCGGTCGGGGCGGCTATCGGCATGGCGAGCGCCTGGCTCGTCCACCGGGCGCCTCGGCCGCTGCTCCGCAGACTGCTGTAACCCACAGTTCGGTGCCGTACGTCCCACAGGGGGGCGGAGCGGCATGGCCGGCCAGGGCTCGGGTACGCGGCGGGAAACGTCCCGTACCCGACCCGAACGGAGAGAGTGAGGCGTCATGGCGGCATGCTTTGAGGTACGGCACCAGTCGGCAAGGGCGACCCCTTCGTACTGACCGCTACGTCGCCAGGACCAAGGAGGACAGGATCAAGGAGAAGGCGCACCGATGACCATTGACCCGCAGGACACCGGCTCCGCACCTACACCTGACGAACTGCGTGAACAGGTGGAAGGAACCCGTCGGGAACTCGGCCCGACCGATGAGGCGTTGGCCACCGAGACCGACGCGAAGGCCCGGGCCCCGCACGAGGCAGCACAGGTAGAGAGCCGGTCGCACGACAATGCCGGCCATGCGCTGCACCTTGTGCAGGACACACCCCCCGAACCGGTGCGCGAGAAGGCCGCGCAGACCAAGGAACAGATCGCGCGTGCGGCCGCTGCCGTGGCGGACAAGTTCCAGGAGAAGGTCCCGGATCCAGTACGCGAGAAGGCGTATCGAGGGGCAGAGAGCGGGCGCGGCAACCTCGGCCTGGTCGTCACCGGTGCCGCTGCGCTCGCCGCCCTTGTCCTCGTACGCCGTCGGAGGAGGGTGCGCCGATGAAGGCGTCCAAGATTGCCTACAAGCCCATCGGCCTGGCGCTCGGCGCAGCGAGCGGCGTCGTGGCCGGCGGGCTTTTCAAACAGGTGTGGAAAGTCGTCGGTCACGACGAAGACGCCCCGGACGCCACCGACGAGGAGCGCGGATGGCAGGAGGTCCTGCTCGCCGCCACTCTCCAAGGCGCGATCTTCGCGGCCGTCAAAGCGGCCGTCGACCGCGGCGGCGCCACCGCGGTGCGACGCCTGACCGGCACCTGGCCCGGCTGACCCGTCGACCGGTCCCCGTGAGGTGCACCCGCCGCTCGGGAGGCGAGAAGTGCGGCGTGCGGCGGGCACACCTTGCGGAGTCAGCCGGGTCTCGGCGAGGCGGGACGGGCAGGCACGTCATGCCGGGATGTGCTCGGTGTACGCCGCCGCCCGGCGTCTCCCGGCGATGCTGCCCAGCCCGCCGAGCAGGAAGGCGACCGGCATCGACACGAGGACCACCGTCTGGAGCGGGAACCAGTCGAAATGCCAGTCGGGCAGGAGCGCCATGGGTGTGCCCGAGAAGACCGGTCCTGAGATCTGCAGTCCGATGGCGGAGAACAGCCCTCCGTACAGCGTCCAGAGGAGTCCGGCGCGGGTGTAGCGGCTCCAGAAGAGCGAGTACACCAGGGCCGGCAGCAAGCAGGAGGCTGCCACCGCCAGCGCGAGCGCCGACAGGAACCCGACGTTCCAGCCCTGCACCCAGACCGCCAGCCCGATGCTCAGCAGTCCGACCCCGGCGGACGCCATGCGGGCGGCGGCCACCTCCCGGCCCTCGGTCGTACGCCCTCGGCGCAGGACATGCGTGACCAGGTCGTGCGCGACCGCTCCCGCGGCCGCCAGGGTGACGCTCGCGACCACCGCCAGCGTGGTGAGGAACACCGCGCAGGAGACCAGGACGACGAGCCAGGCGTCGCGCGTGGACGAGCCGCTCGCCAGTTCGCCCGTGAGCATCAGCAGCGTGCTGGTGGCCCCCGGATCCGCGGTCAGGATCTTCCGGGCGCCGACCAGCGCCGCTGCCCCGAAGCCCAGTACGGCTGTGGTGAGGCAGAAGGCGCCGACCATGCCGATGGTGTGGCGCACCGTACGGCGGGCTGCGGCCGCGTCGGGCGCCGTGTTGAGCTGCATGGCGACGTGGGGCAGGCACGCCACCCCCAGCACGATGCTGACCATCAGGCCGATGTAGTCGAGTGTGCCTTCGGCTCCGCCGGTGTCGGCGAAGCGCAGCCCGGGCTGTGCGTAGAGGGTGGGGCGGCCACTGCCCTGTCCGGCGGCTTGGATCAGGGAGTCGGTGCTCCAGCCGAAACGGTCCAGCACCACCGCTGCCACGACCAGGGCCATGCCCAGCAGTACGACCGTTTTGAGTACCTGAAGTGTGATCATGCCGCGCATCCCGCCGAACGTCGTGGCACAGACGACGAGGAGGCCGATCATGACCATGGACGTCTGCTCGGGGCCCGGACCGGACAGCCCCAGCAGCATCGCGGTGGTCACTCCCGCACCGGACAGCTGCACCACCAGATACGGGACGCAGACGCTCAAGGTGACGACGGCGACCGCGATCCGCACCGCGGGCCCCGGAGCCCGCAGGGCGAATATGTCGCCGAACGTGTAGAGGCCGCGCTCGCGCAGGGGGCCGGCCAGGAGGAGCAGCACGCCGAGGGACAGCACCGTACACAGGGCTATGAAGAGACCGTCGTAGCCGAAGACCGCGACGCTTCCCGTCGTACCGAGCACCGTGGCCGCCGAGAGGTAGACGCCGGACAGTACGAGGGCGCCGCGGAGGGGCGAAAGCGCGCGACCGGCTGTGTAGAAGTCGTTGACCCGGTCCCGCGCGGGGCCGCTCAGAACGCAGATGAAGAGAATGGGCACGATGAACGCGAGGAACCCCACGAGGACCATGCCACGCGTGTCCGAGTCCAGGACGCCGGCACCGGGTGACGCGGCGAGCACGAGCTGAGCAGTCGTCATCAGGATCAGTGCTCCACGTCCGCGTGGCGGTCGTACCGCACCGCTGTCCACAGCAGGAGAGAGCCCTGGACGAGGATGGCCAGCATGCCGATGTTCGTTTCTCCCCACGTGCGGGTGGCCATGAACTCGGCGGCGAACAGGGCGAGCAGCAGATGTACGCCGAAGGTCACTCCGTTGACCAGGGCGAAGGACCTGCCTGGGCGGTACGGCTGTGGCCGATGATGAAGCCGGGGGGCGTGCTGGCGGGGCATGGCGGTCTCCTGGCGGGCGTGTACGCGGCGGGCGGACTGCCCGCGATGCGGGCCACCAGAGCAGCTGCGGCCCGGCCGGTCCACGCTCTGTGCCCGCGCTGTTGTCCACGCCCAACGGGTCGGTGGGGTCGCTGTGCTGATGCCCACACGGCGGCGCCCCTCAGGGCCGCCGCACGTCGTCAGAGGGCCGACGGGGGGCGCGATGTCTCCGGGGCGCCGGGCGCGGCGGACGGGGCGGGCGCGGCGGACGGCCCGAGCAGGCGCAGCGCGTCGAGGGCGAGGGTGAGCTGCACCAGGTCGCGGGGCCGGGACAGAGCGAGCCCCGTTGTCTGCTCGAAGCGGCGCAGCCGGTTGAGCACGGTGTTGCGATGGCAGAGCATGTGCCGGGCGGTCCGGACGGCGGATCCGCCGTTCTCGATCCAGACTCCGAGGGTGGCGAACAGGGTGTCGCGGTCCGCCGGTTCCAGGTCGTACATGGGCTGGAGCACCTGAAGCGTCAGTTCGGCGGACAGGTCGGGCCGGGAGAGCAGGAGACCGTCGGGCAGGCGGGAGTCGAGCCGGGCGATCTCGCCGTCGGCGCGGCACGTGCGCAGCGCCAGTCCGGCCATGTCTCGGGCTCGGGACAGGCTGTTCAGCCCCTGTACGACGGGGCTGATACCGATGCGCAGTCCGGTTCCGGCGACCAGGCCCGACGCCAGCGCGTCCAGGGGACGGTCGCCCAGGTGGGCGACGAGCACCGCGCGCTGCCCGCGGGGGTGGCGCAGGATCCGTATCCCGCGTACCTCCGGGACGGTCTCCGGCACACGGCCGTACGGCGGTGTGGCTCCGATCATCGCCACCGCGTACCGTCCGTCGAGCGGCAGATCGAGGATCGCCGCCGCGTCCCGCGCGAAGTCGGGTTCGTTGCGGCTCTCCAGCAGGGCGGCGAGGATCAGGCGGACGCGTTCACCGTGCCGGCTGGCGACGCCCTTGGCGACCTGGCGGTAGGCGTCGGCGACCAGGACGGCATCGCGGTCGTTGTGCTTCCACACCAGCTCGGCCACGTGCACCAGCTGGCGCGTGTCGCCGAGCCCGTACCGCTCCACCACGCGGACGATCCCGCTCCAGACCTCCGAGCCGGCGACTCGGTAGGCGTGCATCACCTCGTCGAGGGGGCGGCCCTCTTCGGCGCGCCGGATGCCCAGTTCCCTGGTGTACCTCTCTACGTCCACGAGTCTGCCCGGGTCCAGGCCCGCCTCCAGCCCGTGGCGGACGCCGGTGCTCACGGACCGCCGCAGGTCGGGCGGGGCGAGCGGGTCGGCGTAGTACTGGACCTCGGCCCGGATCTTCTCGACCACGGTGTCGGTGAAGTCCGTGCCGCGTCCCAGCAGGCGCCGGCAGGCCCGGTCGAAGAGCTGGAGCGCAGTGGACTCCCCTGCGGCGACGGGCGGCCCGCCGACGGCCTCGTCGTGGCCGCGAGCGCTCTCACGGCGCAGCTCGGCGCGGGGCTTCCCGTTCACCGCAGAGAGGCGTTCGTCGCCTCGGGTGGTGCCGGCGGGGGTGGTGGGACGAACGCTGCCGGGGACGGCATTGGTGTGCATGGACCCTCCAAACGGACGGGACGTGCGAGAACACCGCGGCGAGACGCCGTCTGTGGAGCTGCGCGGTGCGCTGTGCGGTTCCTCCACCGAGTCGGCCACCGGAGTGGGGAAGGCGGCGGCATCCTCCGGGAAGGCACCATGCTAAGCAGTCGGTTACCCCAGGGCGAGGCCTCAACGAAACCGTGATGATTCCGCCGCATCCGGCCCGGCGGTACCGATGGCGTCACCTCACTGCCGGGTGGCGGGGGCGTCCGGGTGGACCGGCCCGGTGCACCCGACCGCCGGCGAAGTGCGGTGGCGGGTAGACCCAGTTGGCGCCCGTCAGCGAGGCGCCCGTCGCGAGCACCTCCCGGCTTGACGTATCGCCGCGGCCATTGGCATCGCCTGGCATCCGTTCGCCCCTGCCGATCACAGATGCTTGAACGCTTGCTTACAGAGAATCACGTTGCGGTCACGTTAATCAGAGGCACCTTGACGCTTCCTCCACCACCGAGTTGGATTTCGGCCACCTTGGCCGCAATTGATGCGGCTGATCATGGAGGTTGGATTCAACCAATGAACGCACTTCTGCGTCGTGCCGCCGTCGCAGCCGCCGCCCCCGCGATGGCCGTGTCCCTCTTCGGTTGCGGGACGACCGAACAACCGGGTGTGAGGCTGAGTGACGACATCGTTGTGGGTCTGCTGCTCCCGGAGAACCAGGCCGCTCGTTATGAGCAATTCGACAAGCCGGTCATCGAGGAGCGCATCGCGCTGCTCACCAACAGCAAGGGCACGGTCCGCTACGCCAACGCGAAGAACGACGCCGATCTGCAGACGCAACAGCTCGAATCCATGATCAAGGACAAGGTCGACGTACTGATCGTCGATGCGGTGGACTCCAAGGCCATAGCCGGCGCGATAGGCAAGGCGGACGACGCCGGCATCCCGGTCGTCGCCTTCGACCGCCTCGCCGAGGGCCCCATCGACGGTTACGTCTCCTTCGACAACGAGCAGGTCGGTCACATCCAGGGCAAGTCCCTGCTGAAAGCCCTCAAGGCCGGGGCCGGTTCGAGGCCCGGGTCCGCGTCGGGCAAGATCGTGATGATGAACGGCGCCCTCACCGACCCGAACGCCGCGATGTTCAAGAAGGGCGCCCACACCGAACTCGACGGCATGGTCGAGATCGGCCTCGAGTACGACACCAAGGACTGGAAGCCGGAGAACGCCGAGGCGAACATGGAGGCCGCGCTCGCCACCCTCGGCAAGGACGGCATCGCCGGCGTCTACTCCGCCAACGACGGCATGGCGGGCGGCATCATCGCCGCGCTCAAGTCCGCCGGTGTCACCGACCTCCCGCCGGTCACCGGCCAGGACGCCGAACTGGCGGCCGTGCAGCGCATCGTTGCCGGTGATCAGTACATGACCGTCTACAAGCAGTACGCACCGGAGGCGGAGGCCGCCGCGGAGATGGCCATCCTGCTGGCCAGGAACATGTCGCTCGGCGCCGCCGCGCACACGGACATCGACACGCCGACCGAGAAGTCCGTGCCGACGGTGCGCATCCCCGTCATCGCACTGACGAAGGAGAACATCGAGGAGACCGTCGTCGCCGACGGGCTCTACACGGTGAAGCAGATCTGCGTTCGCGAGATCCGAGACGAGTGCGAGGAGCTCGGGCTCGAGTAGTCTCCCGCTGGGCCGGCCTTGGACCCCGTACCCCTTTCGTCAGCGTCAGGTAGTGGCCCGCCGCGCGATACACCGCGGCGGGCCGCACCGCGCTGCCGGCGCGGCAGCGGGTCGGTCACACCCGGTGCCGCGTGGCGGGTCAGCGAGGTCTTGTGGCGTGGGGCCGCATCGGCCCCACGCCCTTCAGCAACTGACCGGGGGGCCGTCCGGCTGCACCCCCGCGTCGGGTGTGCACGGCGACGGTTCAGCCTCCGCCGCAACCACCGCCGCCCCCGCAGCCGCCGCCTCCTCCCCAGGAGGAGCCTCCGCCCCCATGCGAGCCACCCCGGTGATTGCCTGCCCACCAGCTGCGCCCGCTCTTGACCGGTGGCCGTTCGACCCGGTTCGCCGCGGTCGCCAGCAGGCCCACGATCAGCATGACCACGATCACCACAAGGCCGAAAGCCAAGATTCGCATCGCTCCCCCACCGTCCGTCGGTCCCCCGAAGCGAAGTACTCGCTTCTCACATGCGGGGGAGATGCCCTCGGCCGTCGGAAACCAAAGCAAACTTGAGCGACTCCAGAGGTTCGTTCATCGGCGAACACCGAGGAGCGCTCAGCTGTTCTGGATACGGCGGGCCGCAGCCACGAGCTCGGCGGGCAGGGCCGGACCAGCACACGCGTGATCAATCAGCAGGCCGCGGTACGAGTCGTTCGGCAGGTTCGGGGCCAGTTGGATGAGTTCGCTCAGTTCGGCAGGTGAGCCGGTAAGCCGTGCCCGGTAGGCGGCCCCGGCCGCGCGAAGTACATGCTCAGTCGGCTCGTACCGCAGTCCCTGATCGATCAGCCGGACGGCGGCACTGAAGTCACCCTGCTCGGCGCGCACATCGGCCAGGTCCAGGTAGAGCGACCAGTTGGCAGGCTCCAGGGCAAGAGCGCGCTCGAACGCCGCCGCGGTCTCCTCAGCATCACCCAGCTTGCGCCACGTGCCCGCTCGCACGACTTCGGTCAGCATGATCCGCTCAACGGAGTCCGCCTGGTCGCAGAGGGCGAATGACGCGTCGGTGAGACCGCATGCCCGCAGCAGGATCGCCATCCTGGCCAACGCCTCCGGCACCGGCCGGCGGGCAGAGACCACGTCGATGGCTTGGAACCACGGTTGGAACCGTTCCCGCATGCTTTCCGTGTCCAGGCCATGGCCGTAGTCCATCGTCCGCATCGCGGCTTCGGCCAGCGCGTCGGCACTCACCGCACCGAGAAACCGTTCGTCGCCGAACCAGGGCGCTTCGGCCCACGCGATGTCGGGTCGCACGCCCGTGACCGAGCCGATCGCCAGCGCCGCGGCGTCCATGTCGCCCTCAAGGAACCTGATGTACGACTGTGCCAGTACCGCCCGCAAGGAGTCGGCGTCCTGAACGACGCCGGCCAGCTCCGACGGCTTGTCCCTCCACAACTCGGCAAGCACCGCGTAAGGCTCGGGATCCTCAGGTGCGGAGGCGATGGCATCCGCCAGATGCCGCGCGGCTGCCGCTGGGCTGCCCCCACAGTGCGCCATCACCCGCGCGAGGCCTACTCCGGCTACTACCGATCGATTCGACATCGCCCGAGGATATCCGTGAGCCCGTCGTCCCGCGCCGGCCGCACTCCGTGGCCGGCGCGGGACCCGAGTTCCTCTGCCGGGGCCCGCGCGAGCTCCTCTCGTCCCTGACTACGAACGCGCCTTGGGCAGCGTGGGCTTGATCCGGAAGAGCTCGCCGCCGATCTGGCCGATGAGTCCGTGGTCGTAGACCATCAGCTCCGGGGCGACCCCCGCCTCCACCTGACGCTTCGGCACCTGCACCTGCACCTGGCCGCGCCAGCGCATCGCACCGCTGTCCAGGTCGAGGCCCACCAGATGCCCGGACGGATCAAGGTAGTACGCCACCCGGTTACCGAGATCCACCGCTGCGTCGGAGGGCAGTTCCCGCATCGTGGGATCGCGCGAGTCCTTGCGGAGTTTCAGCCCGAGGTCGCGCGACCACAGCCGCTTGCCGTCGTCGGCCGAATACGCGACGGCGCTGCCGTTCCCGCCGGACGCCAGGATGATGCCGTCGGCGACCACGCCCATCGGCAGGCTGTCGACACGGTGCTGCGACACTTTGCCCGAGCTGACGTCGACGCGGGTCAGGGTGGCGGGTCCGGGATCGCTGAGGAACCTCTGTCCGCCGGCCATACCGCCCAGCAGCACCGCGTCCCCGTCCGTTCCGATGTAGGCCGTCGGGCCCTTGACGGTCGCGACCGTCCGCGGCTCGCCGGTCGCCGGGTCCAACCGGACGACGGTGCTGCGCTGTGGGGCTTTCTCACTGTCCGGCGAGCACATCAAGTACGGGACGCCGCCGATCGCGGCCCGGTCGCAATCGACATCCGACCGATAATGCGTCCACAACGTCCGGCCCGTCCTGTAGTCCAGCGCGGTCACGCGCTTGGAGGTCGGGGCGTTGGCGAGGACCCCGCCGTCGAACAGCACGGCAGAGGACCAGCGGCGGCTGTCGTCGGCCAGCTCGTGCTTCCACAGCACCTTTCGGCTCCCGATGTGGAAGGCGACGAGGTCGGTGCCGGCCCGGGGCGCGCCGGGGGCGTGATCGGCGTAGGAGTACAGCACTCCGTCGCGGACGCCGGGCAGTGATCCCGCCGGAGACCTGCCGCTGCTGACGCCCTTGGCCTTCTGCTGCCACACCACCTTTCCGGTACGGGCGTCCAGGCCGATGCCGTCGTACTCCGCCCCTCGGCAGTAGACGGCACGAGGACCGGTGGTGCAGGCGTCCCAGGACTTGCCGGGCATCGTGGTCTGCCACAGCAAGTTGCTCTGCCTGCTCACCCGCGAAGCCGGCTGTCGCGTCCCGTCGTCGCCACCCGTACCGGTGACAAGGAGCGCGCCGAAGGCGATACCGGTGAGGCCGAGAGCCGCGCCGGTGACGCGCATGCGGCTCCGCCGTCGATGGCGGCGCACGATGCGGTCGGCGACATCCGTGGGAGCGCTGGGGTCGTCGGGGGCCCATGTGTGCAGGACGTCCCGGATCGCGCGGTCCAGCTGGTCGGCGTTCATACGTGGGCACCCTTCGGCACGCTGCTGCTCGGGACGGTGGCTGCGGCTTGAGCCGGGGCGCCCAGCTCCGGCGCCAGACCGCGCAACCGGGCCAGCGACCGATGGGTGGTGCTGCGCACCGTGCCCACCGAACAGCCCAGCGCGCTCGCCACCTCCGTCTCGGACAGGTCCTCGAAATAGCGCAGCACCAGCATCGTGCGCTGCCGCGGCGTCAGACGGGCGAGCGCCTGACCCACGGTGATCCGCAGATCGGCGGCGGACGTGCCGTCAGCGACGCCGAGGTCCTTCGGCGGCGCGGCGAACGTCGCCTCGCGGTGCGGGCGACGCAGCCGCCAGCGGCTGATCTGGTGCCGGTACATCACCTTGCGCACGTAACCCTCCGGGTCCTCTATCTGCCGCCAGCGGCCCAGCACCTTCATCAGGGCGCTCTGCACAAGATCCTCCGCCTCGTGCCGGTCGCCGCCGGTGAGCAAGTTCGCCAGGCGCAACAGAGCGCTCCACCGGACATCGACAAAGTCCCGGAATCTCTCGTGATCCTGCGGATCCATAGGCCCTCCCGTTCCTCAACGCTCACAAGGACGCGCGGAGCACAGTCAATCTATGTCTGCCGTTCCGATGTTCTTCCGCAGGACTTCGCTCGAACGTTTCCGGTCCCCGCCTTGAATGCCACTGCGGCAGACAAACAAGGGCAAGCCGGCCAAGCAACCTGTGCCCCTCCGATCCCAACAACCACCTCAAAGAGGCTGCCCCGCAGACAACCGAGGCGGCAGGCGCGGCCCCGCACGGCGCGGGGGTGGCAGCCACCGCGGGGACCGCTCCGGGCGCGGCGAGGGTGCCCGCCGCGAGCGTCACGGCCAAGGGCGCGAGGATCTTGCGCGTACGAGACATCTCTGGGGTTCCTGTCGGTCGGAGGTCCTCCCCGAGTGGGGGCGGACCCAGCGGTGGGAGCCCACCCTCCCTGCGCAGCAGGCGGCCGTCGCAAGCCGCGATCGGCAGAGGACTCCCCCGGCTGTGGTACCGCTGGTACCGTTGGTGCCATGACGGAACCGAAGGCCATGAATCTGCGCTTCCCGGACCCCGAGCAGCGGGCCGCGATCGCGGCCGCCGCGAAGCAGGAGGGGGTGAGCATGCAGGAGTACATCCTCTCCGCCGCCTACGCCCGCGCGACCGCCGTCGAGCAGCGCTTCCTGGACGGCTTCAAGGAGTCGATGGCGCGCAGCGGCGCCGCGTTCGCCGCCGAGCCCAGCAGCGTCGATCCCTCCCAGGAGGAGCGGGCCGCCGAGCAGCAGGCCCGCGCCGAGCTTGAGCGGCAGAACCAGGGCCAGGCCGCGTGAGCCTGCCCGAACCGCCGCACCCGCTCGACATCACCTTCCTGCTGCACGCCGCCCAGCTCCTCGACGGCGACCCGCAGGTCGACGACCTCGGACCGCTGTACGCGGCCGTCGCACGGATCAACGCCGGCGCCATGGAGCGCGACATCTACGGCTCCCTCCACCTCAAAGCCGCCGCCCTGCTCCAGACCCTGGTGAAACTCCCCTGCCTCGAGCATTCGGGCGAGGCGTTCGCCTGGCACTCCACTGAGGCCTACCTGGCTCTGAACGGCCACCGGCTCGACTACCCGCCCAAAGCCGCCGTCGCCCTCGTGCGTGACACCGCCGCCGGAACACTGGGCGTGGCCCGCATCGCCCGCCAGCTCCGCGAGTGGACTGTCAGCTGACTCTGCCAGACCCGCGCGGGCACCGCTTCAGGGCGGAAGCCTGCCTACGCGACGTACACCGATCCGGGTCGCCACAGCGCCCCCGTCGTCGGCACACCATGGCGGCCAGACCGGCCACGACCGTGCTCGCGGGACCGGTCCCGGGTGAGGCCCACGACCGGCCGGCCCTTGGGCAACCGGTCCTGGACGACCTGCTAGGCGGCCTTCGTCGTGAGTTTCAGAGCATGATGAGCAGGCGCGTGTTCGGCTTGAGCTTCCTGTTCACCGAACGACTCTGCACGTACACCTCCAACTTGGGATTGCGCCCCGCCTTCACGGAGACGGTTCCCTGGATCCCCGTGCCGAACAGAAGACTGCGTGCCGCGTCGCCCGTGTATGCGCGGTCGGTGTCCTTCTCGACCACGATGACTTCCTTGTCCGGCTGCACCTGAACACGGGTGCCCAGCTGGTAGTAACACGACCCACGTTCGTACGTCACGCCCGGATGCGAATCCACGAAGGATCGAATCTCGACCTCCGTGTCGACCTTCAGGAGTCGGTACTTGTCGGCCGGGACCGGTTCCAGGTTCGCTCGCACGTCGTCGACCGATATGTCCTGGCCGACCGCGAACAGGTTCTTCGTGCCGCGCACGCCCTGCTCGCGGCCACGGAGGAAGCTGGTGGCGGCAGCGCGGACGGTACCGATCGCCTCCTCGACGCCCTCTTGGGAATCCGCATCCCAGATGGCGATGTTCCCTGCCGGGAAGCCGTAGTTCTGGGCGGTTCGCTTCGCCAGGGAGTTCGGAACGAGGATCGCGGAGGTCCAGTGGCCCGGAAGGGCACCCATCTTCGCCGCGATCCTGTCGAGCCAGGGGCCGAGGATGGACATGTCGCCGTCGTGCCGTCGGTCGCCGCCGGAGGCGTTCTCCTCGCCGTCGGTCACCACGATCTGGAGGAAACTGTGCTCGCCGTACGCCTCCCAGATGTGGCCCAGGTCGTCCAGGGACTTCAGAGAGGCCTCGATGAGCGCCGTGGCGCCATTGTTGACCTTGTACAGACCCCGCATGGACGGCAGGTGCTTCACGTCCATGTCCCAGACCAGGTTCTCCACCTTGTGGTCGAAGGAGTAGAGGCTGATCCGGGTCTCATGACCGAGGCTGTCCGACTCGGCCTTCAGGCCTGCCACGAACTCATCGACCACGCGGACGAGTTGACTCTGGTGCTGACGCATGGAACCCGAACAGTCCACTACCAGCGCGACGTGATTCACCTTGTGCTGGATCTTGTTGGCGGACATGATTCTGCTCCTTCTACGAGGCTCCCCGAGTGATGTCTCCACACTATGGGGAGGCACTGACAACGCCCTTTGACGGACATTCACCGGCGGCCGTCGGGTCGGACCGGACAATGGCGTCGTGATCAACAAGCCCCTGCGCGTGGTACTGGCCGAGGACTCCGTCGTTCTCCGTGACGGTATGGTCGAGTTGCTCGGCGCCCGCGGATGCGAGGTGATGGCCACCGCCGGACGGCATCCGAGCTGCTTGCCGCGGTGGTGGAGCACCGGCCCTGCGTAGCCGTGGTGGACATCAGGATGCCGCCCCCACACACCGATGAGGGCATCCGCGCCGCCGTCGAGATCCTTGCGTGGACTCCCGAGGTCGGCATTCTGGTCTTGTCCCAGCATGTGGAGACGGCCTGGGCCTCCCGGCTGTTGGCGGACGGCGCGGCGGGCATCGGGTACCTGCTGAAGGAACGTGTCGCCCGCACCTCCGAGTTCGTGGACGCTCTGCACCGGGTCGCCGACGGGGCACTGCGCTCGACCCGGAGGTGATCACCCAGCTGATGCGTGGTGGACAGCGCAGCCGGGTGGGCACCCTGACGCCGCGCGAGCGTGAGGTGCTGGAGTTGATGGCGCAAGGCCACTCGAACCTCTCGATCGCCACGCTGCTTGTGGTGTCGGGGCGAGCGGTGGAGAAGCACGTCGCCGCCATCTTCACCAAGTTCGACCTGCGGGCCGCGGACACCGACAACCGACGAGTGAAGGCCGTCCTCGCCTATCTGGCGGACAGCGGAAGCGGAAGCGGCAGCGGAAGCGGAAGTTGATACGTCACAGACGCGCAGGCAGCTCGGCGGTGATCACGGTGGGCCCGCCGG
The DNA here is from genome assembly GCF_014650755.1 of Streptomyces chryseus. Taxonomy (GTDB): domain Bacteria; phylum Actinomycetota; class Actinomycetes; order Streptomycetales; family Streptomycetaceae; genus Streptomyces; species Streptomyces chryseus. The sequence continues at coordinate 74,089 of NZ_BMVO01000008.1, forward strand.
GCGGCCTGTCGACCCGCAGGACGCCGTCCACCGCCGCGAGCCGTTCGGCGAGACCGGTCAGGCCAGTGCCGACTCCCAGCTTCGCGCCGCCGCGCCCGTCGTCGCCCACGGTCAGGCGGACCCGGCCGTCGGCCGCAGTCGCCGTGAGCTCGGCCGAGTCGGCTCCGCTGTGCTTCGCGACGTTGGTGAGCAGCTCGGCGGCGCAGAAGTAGACGGCCCGTTCGACCGCTTGGTCGGGGCGTTCCCGCAGGTCCATGCGGACGGTGACCGGCACCTTCGAGGTCACGGTGAGCCCGGGCAACGCCTCGCCGAGGCCTCCGTCCAGTGCCACCGGGTGGATGCCCCGGGTGAGCCGCCGCAGCTCGGTGATGGTGTCGTCCCTGGCGTCGGACCAGCCGCCGCGTCAGGCGCGGTGTCGCCGCGATGGTGCGCAGCAGGGCCAACTCGCGGTGCCGCTGACGCAGAGCGAAGCCCAACGCGTTGACGACGACGAAGAACGCGACCAGTACGGCGATCTCACCGAAGGCGCCGGCGATCACCATCAGTCCGGCCCCTGCGGCCGCCTTACGAGCGGCCGCCGGTGCGGTGATGTCGGCGGCGAGCAGCGAGCCGAACAGCGTCACGGTGGCCATGGCGAGGAAGAGCGCGACCGCCAGGCCGACGAAGGCGGCCGGACGCCGACGCATCTGCCCGAGGGCGAGTGAGGTCATCGCGCTCACCCGCCCAGCCGACTCAGGCGTTCGCCGACCTGGGCGGCGGTGGGACGGTCGAGCTCGTCCACCACCAGCCCGTCGGCGAGCAGCAGCACCCGGTCCGCGTAACCGGCGGCAACCGGATCGTGCGTCACCATCGCGCAGGTCTGGCCGTCCCGGTCCACACCGGCGCGCAGCAGGGCGAGGATCTCGTGGCCGGTGGCCTGGTCGAGCGCGCCGGTCGGTTCGTCGGCGAACAGCACCTGGGGGCGGGAGACCAGCGCCCGGGCGATCGCCACTCGCTGCTGCTGGCCACCGGACAGCTGCCCGGGCCGGTGCCGCTCCCGCCCGGCCAGTCCCACCCGGTCGAGCGCGTCCAGCACCCGGTCCCGGTCAGGCCGTTCGCCGGCCAGCCGGCCGGGAAGCTCGACGTTCTGCGCGACCGTCGTCGCCGGCATCAGGTTGAACGCCTGGAAGACGACCCCGACCCGGCTGCGCCGCAGTTCCGCCAGCCGTCGCTCGGGCAGCCGGGACACCTCGGTCCCACCCCACCAGACGGAGCCCCGAGTCGGCCGGTCCATCCCCGCGAGGCAGTGCGACAAGGTGGTCTTGCCGGAGCCCGACGGCCCCATCACTGCCGTGAACGTCCCCGGCGCGAGGGCCACCGACACCCCGCGCAATGCCCGCACGGCGGCGGTGCCGCGCCCGTACTCACGGTGCAGCTCGTGCGCCCGCGCGGCAGTTCCCCTCGCTGTATCTGTCGCTGTTTCAGCCATGCCCTCATCCTCGGCGGGTGCGGCACGGCGATCGATCGTGCCCACCCCCGAACCAGGGGTTCGGAAAACCGAACCCCTGGACGCGAGCATCGGGGTGTGTCCATGCGACCCGCGCCCAGCACGGGCCGTATACGCGGGGTGTTCTCCTCGGCGCGCGACAGCGGCAGCCCTCGTCATCCGGCTTCGGATGTACCGCCCGGACAGGTCCTACACAGGGCGTTGTCGGGCGCGATGCCGAGCACGACGACGGAGCCGTCCGCCATGCCGGCCGCGGCGCTCTGGACCCCCGCGAACGAGGCGGCGCCGAGTACGGCACCCGGCAGCGGACGCATGCTGGTCCACGAGCCGTCGGGGCGGCGCTCGGTGTGGAAGAGCGCACGCCCCTCGACGTCGTACGGGGGCAATCGCGCGGAGTAGAACCACACCGGGTTGGTGACGGCCACCAGTTGGTCCAGCGTGGGTGCTGTGATCGTGTGATGATTATAGGTGACCGGTCGCCGGGCGTCCCCGGGAACCCGGGCATCTCTTGGATCAGTGAGCCGAGCGAGGGGGACTTGTGTCCGATGCGGTCCCGGCAGTCATGCCGAACGGAACCTCCATCTGGGTACGCGTCAACGACGATGACGAGGGCCCGCAGGACACCGGCTTCGGGGACAGCGTGTCACGGCAGCTCGGCGATCTCCCCACGACCTTGGAGACCGTCACACAAAGTGTCAGGTCCGGGCTGCGGCGCGCCGCGCCGGACGAAGTGACGCTGGAGTTCGGCATCGAGATCGCCGTCAAGAGCGGCAAGTTGGTGAGCGTCGTGACGGAGGCCGGCGGCAAGGCCACTCTCAAAGTGACCGCTACCTGGCGCAAAGGAGAGCCCGAAGTGGACATCGCGGCGCAAGCGCCTGGCAAGACGCCCGAGGAAGGCACCACGCAGCACGAGACGTTCGGCCACCTCGACTTCCAACACCGCTTGCAGCGTACCCCGTTGTTGGGGACGGCCCGTGACACGACCGGCCGATCGGGTCGCAGGCATGGACATCGACGACGACGCGTACGAGGAGCTGCGCCGACTCGACCAGTTGAGGTCCGACAACTGCGTCCTGAACGCCTGGCTGGCCGTCCAGCACTCCGAGTTCCCCGGACTGGGCCGAACGAGTCCCCGGCACGTGGGACTTCAGCCTCGGCTCGCTCGTCCGCCTCGAAGACCTGATCCGCGACCGCTACGCCACCGCCGCGCAGGCCGGTCAGGACGAAGCGGGCGACTTCCTCCAGACCGCATCGTGGTACGTCGGGGAGGTTCACAACCGGCACTTCGGCACCGTGTGGCAGTACCACTCCGATTCGATGGACATCCCCGGCGCGTGGCCCTTCGTCACCGTGCCCTTCGACCGGCTTTTCGACTCTCCCGACGAGGACGGCATCGAACCTGACAACCGGCCCCTCTACACGCCCGTGAAAAGGCTGCGCGGCATCCTCGCCCCCGACCACGGGCACCTGTCCACCGACCCGGACATCTACATGCCCACCGACGCGGGTACCGGGGCCGCAAGCCAGGGCCGGGGAGCCTCGTAGAGCCGGCTTCCCCATGGGTGCCTGTCAGGTCCGTCCGCTGGGTATACATCCGCGCATGGCTGATGTCGTGGACGCAGATGAGCTGTTGCGGCGCATTCGCCGCGCACGGGACTGGGCAGCGCAGGAGGAACAGCACTGGCGCGGCGAGTCGGACAGAGCGCAGACGAGTGAGGCGGCTCACCAGCCGCCGCTTGAGGCTGCGATTCTCCACTCCGCGTACGAGGCAGTCCGCAAGGTCCTCGACGAAGTGGTGGACCCGGGGGCGAACCGAACCGCCGACGAGGACAGCTGACACGCGACTCGTACAGGCGCCAGAAAGAGGGGTCTACGGGTAAGTGGGGCACAGGATGCGATGTTGACCTTGCCGCTGGCGGCAAGAGTCGGACGATGACCGGCATGGACATCACCGCGCAGCAGAGCAGCGGCAGCCGCCGGGCCGGGAGGCGGGAGGGCCCAGGCAGCGCGACACCGTCGAGCGGGCGGTCGACCACCACATGCCGTTCCGCGCGGTCGCCACCGGATGCGACAGGCGTTGTCACGTCGTACGCCGCGCCCCTTGCCTCGATTGGCCCAGGCGCGGCGCGCCTCGGGCGTGCGGGCGGCCGTCGGTGGACGATCGATCGGTAGGGGTGGCGGCCGCAGGACCGCCACCCGGCACCGCCCCGCAGCGTGAAGAGGTCCGGCGATGAAACTGTTCGACCAGACGGCGTACGACCGGCTCGACGACACCCACGGCGTCCCGGGGGCGGCGAGGTGAGCGGCGCTTCGCGCGGTGACGCGCCCGGCGGGGGGGTACGGCGAGGCCGTCTTCCGTCCCGAACAGGCGGGCGAGGGCGAGCGCATCGACTTCGGCGCGCTCGCCTACGACGACATCACCATGGCGCGGCTGCGCGCCCTCGGGGTCGGACCGGGGTGGCGCTGCCTCGACGTGGGCGCCGGCACGGGCACGGTCTCCTGCCGGCTGCTGGAGGAGGCCGGGGTGGCGCGTGTGCTCGCCGTGGACCGCGACGCACGTTTCCTCAGCGAGCGGCCGGCGCCCGGACTCGACGTGCTGGAGGCCGACATCACCGCACCGGGCTTCGCGCCGGGCCGGTTCGGGCTCGTCCACGCCCGCTTCGTACTGATGCACCTGCCCGAGCGCGAGCGCGTGATCACAGCGTTGGCCGAACTGGTCGCGCCCGGCGGTGTGCTGGTGCTCAGCGACGCGGTCGACCTGACGAGCGACCGGACGCCCGGCACGCCGTACACCGCGGTGATGCGGACGATGTGGCAGGGACTACGGGCCACCATCGGCACCGACGTCTCCTGGGTGCCGTCGTACCCGCACCTGCTGCGCGGGGCGGGGCTTCAGTCCGTCGCCGCCGAGATCCACGTGCCGCCGCTGCTCCGGGGCAGTCCCATCAGCCGCTTCTGGGCGGACACGTGGGAGCGCGGCCGAGCAGCGATGCTCGCCACCGGCCTGGTCGACGACGCGGCGGTCGACGGGGCGGTCCGCTACCTCGACTCCGACGACTGCGCCGCACTGTCGGCCGGCATGCTCACCGTGTGGGGCTGGAAACCCCGCTGAGGCCGGCGCTCACTCGCCCCGACCGCGCTGTCGGCAGCCCTGGGCGATGCCCTTTGAGGTCGTACGCCGACGTGCTCTCGGGCCTGCTCCCCCGCCCTCCCCGCACAGGTGATTGAGCCCGGCTTGCACCGGCCGGTCCGCCCCAGGGCACGAGGAGCGACAAGCCGGCGGCCCGCTACGAAGCGGCCGTCTTCGTCTCGGTCATCACCGCATGGCCGCACGCACCCGCGCCACGTCCCTAGCTGCTGTCCTCTGCGAACCCTTTGATTCCGCACAGGGTGGCCTCCATCCCGGCGCGCAGTTCCTTCAGCCGGAAGGCGATGACCTCCTCCTCCCGGTCCGGCCAACGCTCCATGGCCAGCGTGACTCCGCTGCGGCCAGGCCCGATGAGGACCGACTGCCGCAGCCGGGTGCCCCCGCCCTCGGCCTCGAGTTCGTAGCGCCAGGACGCCATGGGCTTCGCCGGGTCCAGCGTCGGCTCTCCGTACCGGCCGTCCGCATCCGTGACGGCCCACGCGAACACCCGCTGTTCGTCCACCTCGACCACATGGGACACGGTCCGCCACTCCCCCAGCCGCGCATGATGGTTGTAGCCCTCGAAGCGCGCACCCACCAGGGGCCGGTCCGCGCCATCGAGCCATGCGACGCGCTGCAGCTCCGGGCTGAGCCGGGCAGGCAGACGAATGTCTGTCACCAGCGCCCAGACTCGCGGCACGGCTGCCTCGACGTGAACATCACAGTGCACACTCGGACCATCGGCGAATCGCACGCCGCCCCCTCGATGTCGTCGCCCTTGATCGTCCCCGACCTTGATTCGCTTGGCAAGAAGGGTAAGGCGGCCGTAGGGGCCGGCGGTCCGCAGGATGCCGACGTCCGTTCCCCATGGAGAATTGCTGTGTGTCTAAATCGATGGCGGTCACACTACGAGGTGCGCATCATTCCGGCATGACCTCACAGACGATCACCGCTGCGGCGGCAGGAACATGGCGGCTCGGGGACCTGACGGTCAACCGGGTCGGGTTCGGTACGATGCGGCTGCCGCAGACCGGCGAAGCGCTCATCCCCGACGCCGTACCGCGCGACCGCGCCCAGGCGATCAGCGTGCTGCGTCGCGCGGTCGAACTCGGCGTGAACCTCATCGACACCGCCGGGTTCTACTTCTCACCGCTGCGCTCCGCCAACGAACTCATCAACCGGGCCCTGGCGCCGTATCCGGACGACCTCGTCATCGCCACAAAGGTGGGCCCGAGGCGAGACCCGTCGGGTCGGTGGCTGCCGCACGCCACGCCTGAGCAGCTGCGCGGCCAGGTGGAGGAGAACCTGCGCCAGCTCGGCCGTGACCATCTGGATGTGGTCAACCTCCGCATAGTCGGGACCGATTCCATCGCCGAGCGCTTCGGCGCACTGGCGGAGCTGCGTGACGCCGGACTCATCCGCCATCTGGGCATTTCCAATGTCACTCCCGCACACCTCGCCGAGGCCCAGGCCGTCGCACCGGTGGTGTGCGTGCAGAACGCCTACGGCCTCGGGATGCGCCCTGAGCAGGACGACTTCGTACGGATCTGCGGCGATCAGGGCGTCGCCTTCGTGCCGTTCTACACGATCGCCGCCTCCCAGGGCCAAGCCGGAGCGAGCGAAGGTGACGCGCCGGAGGTTGTGGCCGCCGCGCGGGCGCACGGGGTCAGCCCGGCCCGTATCCGCATCGCGTGGACCCTGCACCGCGGCCCGCACGTCCTGGCCATCCCCGGCACCGGAGACTGCGACCACCTGGTCGACAACGTGGCCGCCGGCGGTCTGCGCCTGTCCGAGGAAGAGCTGACTGTCCTCGAGTCCGTGCACCATCATGAATCCTGAGCACCGTTCGGAGCGCCGACCGGCGGGTACGCCGTACCACCCGCGCCTTTGGCGGGTGCCATGCAGGGCGGGCCCCGTGACGGCAGTCGGGGCTGGTGCACCGACTCGTCCGAGAAGAGCTGACGAAGCACAACTGCCTACCCTGGGAACAGGACGGATGAGGAGCATCGCAAGTGACCAGCGACAAGCGCATAGGACCGCCCCATCTCGGTGACGAACGGGAGATGCTGCGGGCCTTCCTCGACTACCATCGCGCAACCCTCGCCATGAAGTGCGAAGGGCTTACCGACGAGGAGCTGCGGCAGCAGTCGATGCCGCCATCCACTCTTTCGCTGCTCGGCCTGGTGCGCCACATGGCGGAAGTGGAACGGGCATGGTTCCGGAGGGTGTTCGAGGACAACGACGCACCCATGGTCTGGTCCGACAGGATCGACTTCCAGGCGGCGTACGACGCAAGCACCTCGACCAGGGAAGAAGCGTTCGCAGCCTGGGAGGCCGAGGTGGAGAACTCGCGCCGTATCGAGCGGGAGGCTGAGTCCCTGGACCGGGCCGGGCACCAGCCGCGGTGGGGCGAGGAGGTCTCGCTGCGGATGGTGATGCTGCACGTGCTCCTGGAGTACGGCCGCCACAACGGGCACGCGGACTTTCTGCGTCAGGGGGTCGATGGGACCGTGGGGGCCTGAGCCGGACCCCCACGACGGCAATCGCATGGGTCACAGGCGAGAGCTGTGCCAGCACTTGGAGTGGTGAGTTCTTCCGGCTCAGGGCTGCCCCCTTGTACGGTGCCGGGCTGTCACGCCACTACTCCGTGGTGGGCAGTGTCTTTGGCGCTTGCGTTTGACGCCCACTCCGGGAAGAGTTTCGTCCGGCGGACGCTCATCTGGGCGACGTGGCCTGAGCCAGGGCGGGGGCAGAGGGATGTGCGTGATGGATGCAGCCGCCAAAGAGGCTGCCGTCGCTCGGTTCGTCCGCGAGTATCCGCAGGTAGGTCAAGCCGATCGCGACCACCCCGCGCTTGTGGGCAACGCCGAGGCCGCCTGGTCGCAGGTTCCCGGTTGTCCCGCTGGAGTCCCGGTCCTGCTGCACGGTCTCCTCGATCAGGCCGCCGGCCCCGAGGCCCTGCGCGTGCTGGGCAACGTCTTGATGGACAGCGTCTTTCACGCGAGCGCGGCGATGTCGACTGCCTTGCCCTTCCTGATTCGCCTGGCGGCCGACCCCGACATCGCGGTGCGCCCCGGCGTGGTCGACCTGTTGGTCGTTGCCGCGGAGCTGTCTCAACCCGTCGACGCGGACAACGAACGCCAGGTGCTGCTACTCGGCAACGACTGCGATCACCCGGAACGCGAATGGTGCAGGTCCGCGTTCGCCGCACACGCCTCCGCGCTGCGCGCGTTGCTGGAGGACGAGACTCTTCCTGAGGGGCTGATCAGTGAAGACGACCGCGAATGCCTGCTCGCGGCTGTAGAACCGCAGCGAGGCTCCTCCTGAATCGAGGAAGCCCCGCACTGGTGGTGAGCCGGTCCGACCACCTGGCAGCGACTGGTGCGTCACGGCCCTGGAGCCGTCCTGGACAGACCCGTTCATCGGGCTGAGCTCACGTCGGTTCGGCACACTCATCACCGCGCTGTGGCGCGATAGCGGCGCGGACGCAGTGCACCAGGGTGCGCTGGCGGCCTGGACAGCCGCACCGTAACGAGGTTCCACCGGGGTGCTGGGCCGAGTTGGAGTGAGCCCCGACCATTCCTCCTGGTCAGCGGCGCTCATTGGTCCTTCTGCTGACAGAAGTCGGCGTCCACTGTTCGGAAAGCACATTGCGGACAGGACTGCTGACGCATTGGATTGCCCAGGTCGAGACAGCGGCGGGGTTGCTCCCCACGTCCAGAAGGGGCCGTATGGGTGTGACCTGGATGGACACCGGCCGGCCCGGCTGTCGGCTGGAGCCCGGCTCCTCCTGGAGGTTGCCGTCGTGCTGGATCGGCCCGCGACTGGGACAGAGGGAAGCGCATGACATCCAAGCTCGACGGCTGTACGCCGTGGCCCGAGGAGTTCGTCGATCGCTACTGGGCGGCCGGGCACTGGCGTGGCACTACGCTGGACAACTTGCTGCGCGGCTGGGCCCTGCAGTACGGACCGCGGACCGCCCTCGTGCGCGGCGACACCCGCATCACGTACGCGAACCTGAACCGGCGTGTGGACCGCATGGCCGCCGGATTCCGGCTGCTCGGCCTGCGGCCCCGGCAACGGGTCGTCGTCCAGCTGCCGAACGTTCCCGGGTTCGTCATCACCGTGTTCGCGCTGATGCGCGCCGGCGCGGTCCCCGTGCTCTGCCCGGTCTCGCACCGCACAGCCGAGGTCTCGCATCTCGTACGGGGCGCTCAGGCCGTCGGCTACGTCGGTCCCTCGACGTACCAGGGCTTCGACCACAGGGCGATGGCCGCCGACATCGCGGCCGGAGGGCCCTTCTTGCGGCGGGTGTTCACCCTGGAGGCGCCGGGTGCCTCGTCTCCGTACGGCGGCCTGACGACCGACCCGTCGGGCTGCCACTACTTCCCGCTGAGCTCCGTCGACGCCCCGCCCCAGTCCGCGCTTGCCCAGAGCGCCGACCAGGTGGCGTTCTTCCTGCCTTCCGGTGGTCCCACCACGGCGCCCAACCTCATCCCGCGCACCCACAACGACTACGCCTACCAGGCGCGGGCCGCCGCCGAGCTGGTGTCGCTCGCCGAGGACGACGTGTATCTCGCCGCGCTGCCCGCCGAGGCCAACTTCACCTTCGGCTGCCCGGGCATCGTCGGCACCCTCTCCGCCGGCGGTACCGTCGTCCTGGTCGAGAACCCGGAACCTGCCGACTGCTTTCCGGTCATCGGACGCGAGCGGGTCACCATCACGTCAGTGGTGCCCGCCGTCGCCGAGCTCTGGCTCGACGTACGGGGCACACTGCAGGCCGACTTGAGCACTCTGCGTCTCCTGCAGATCGGCGGCGCGCCCTTGCCCCGGTCGACGGCCGAACGGATAGGACCTGTACTGGGCTGCCGCCTGCAGCAGGTCTTCGGCATGAGTGAGGGCGTGCTCACTCTCACCCGGTCCGCCGACCCGGACGAGGACGTCCTCACCACGCAGGGCCGCCCGCTCTCGCCCGACGATGAGATCCGCATGGTCGACGCCGACGGGAACGACGTGCCCGAGGGGGACCCCGGCGAAGTCCTCGCCCGCGGTCCGTACACCCCGCGCGGGTACTACCGGGCGCCCGATCACAACGCACGCGCTTTCACTACCGACGGTTTCTTTCGCACCGGCGTTCTCGCGCGGCGCACCCCGGACGGCAATCTGGTGGTGACCGGTCGCCTCGATCCCGTGGCGGACTGACCACACGTCACTCATCACCAGAGAAGCGGCCGAGGTGTTCGTCCCCTACGTGGCCGCCATCAGCCCAGGTTCCGAGCCATCGCCGGAGTGATGGGGTTGCATGACGCAGGCCGTCGTGTGCGTCTTCACCCCATGGGGGCTCCCAGCCGTCAGCGTCGACGAACAGTACCGGGTGGTCGACCGCGATCAACAAGGCGTGCCATTCCCTCGTGCAGCCGCCGGAGGTGAGGTAGAGCCACGATGCCGGCAGACCCCTGGCACGGTTGCGCTGGTGGATGCTCACAGCAGACGGTCAGTCGGTCAGGTGCCCCGGCGCGCGGCTGCCGTCGGTCAGGGACGCGAGGCCGCGGTCGGGGCCGAAGCCGCCGTTGGCCACCTCGGTGTAGACGCGCCGGAGCAGCTCGGGCAGGCGGCGCCCGATGGCGCGTTCTGCGTTCTCCACTTCTGCCGGCGTGACGGGAGGGAACAGCGGTCCGCGTGGAGCGTGCGCGTAGTAGGCGGCCACTTCGTCCGTGTGTGACTTGAGGGCGATCGTCCCGTCACTGACGTGCCCCACGATGTGGGCGCGGATCCTTGTCACGTGGTCCGGCCCGTAGCGCTCGGCCCTCCACGTGGCTGGGACCTTGCGCTGTCGAAACGTAGTCCCGGATCCCAAGCGCGGGCCCGCAGCTTCTCGATCAACGTGTCGTCGTCCGCCTCCGCCGCCCCGGGCTCCGGCGAAAGGTGAGACTGGCCGGTGAGTTCGAGTACCGGCGTGCTCTGGCCTTTCGCACCACGTCAGAGAGCCCGTATGTGTGGTACGAGGCCCTTCCACCCTCGGGCTCACCGCAGCAGCGACCGCTCCGTGGGCGCCAGCCGTAGCCGCTGCGGGGTCCTGGCCCACCGGTCCGAGACGGTCGGCAGCACCTCCTCGCGCCAGCGTTCTGAACGCTCCAAGCGATGCAGGTGATCGTCGATGCAGCCTTCGTCGGTGAAACGCGCGAACCACACGAAGACCTCCTCGTTCATCCGCACCGGCAGCGCCGGGAAGGTGTTCGTGGCGTGCTCCGACCGTAGGTACACCAGTGGCTCGCCGCCGGTCTCCGCCAGTACGGGCCGCACCCGTCGCTCGAAGAACTCGACGAACGCGGTGTCGAAGGGGCCGTGGCCGTACCAGATCGTGGCGAGGAACGGCGACGGCGGCATCGCCGCCGGCTCGCCGGGGGCTTGCCGGGCACCGATCGGCGGTGGGAACCCGCCGCCCGCCGAGGCCGGCCGCAGCAGCAGTACGTCGTCGGAGTCGACCATCGTCGCGTTCGCCTGGTCGCGGTGCGCCTGCCAGACGGGCCCGCCATAGAAGTCCCCGAGCCCCTCGGCACGGCTCGGCATGTCGTCGAAGCCGCGGAGCCAGACGAACCGGTCGGGATCGTCCAGGTCACGGAACTGCCCCAGGACGGTCATGCCGACTGCCTCTTGGGGCTCGACGAACTCCCGGTCGAACAGATCGATCAGTACGTCTCTCTGTCCTGGGTGCAGCGTGTACTGCCGCAGCTCGACGACCGGACACCGTAGAACATCCACCAGTCCTACTCCTGATTCAGTTAATGAAACAATGTTTGTTACAACAGAGGGTGTGGCGACCGTCGCCCCAACGGCCCGTCGGCTACTTCAGCAGCGTCTCGCGGAGCACATCGGCGATCGACGTGTCGGCCAGCTCCTGTCGCACGACCCGCTCGACCCGGCTGTAGACGTCGCTCAGCGCGGGCCGGATGCCTCGGCCGACCGGACACTCCAGATTGGGCTCGGTGTGGTGCAGGCCGAACGGTGGCTGCGCGCCGACGGCGTCGTACACCTCAAGCAGGGTGATCCCCTCCGGGCTCCGCGCGAGGCTCCAGCCCGCCCCGGCGCCGTGGCGGACCTCCACCAGGCCCGCACGCCTCAGGTCACCGAGGCTGCGCCGGATGATCACGGGATTGGTGTTGACGCTGGCCGCGACCTGATCCGAAGTGAGAACCTCCCGGCCCCGGCGTTGCGCCAAGGCCAACCACGCCAAGACATGCGTCGCGATGGTCAATCGGCTGTTCGCCGCCATCCCTTCCCCCCTTACTGCAACACCTTCTGTTACAGCGTACCGGCAGGCGAGGGAGGGCGTTCAGGAAACCAGCGATCCCGTGCGCCGAGCACCACTGAAAGCGAACCTCCGACGGAGGAGGCGCCTCGGCCGGCGTCCTCCACGAGGCGAGCGTCCAAGGCAACGGCAGCGACGGCAGCCCTTGAGCGGGGAGCGCTGACAGCCGGTGCCCCGACAGCTTGGCTAGCTCAGCGACGCAACCGTGAAGTGCCGCACCCGAAGTGGCGAAACGAGGTGCTCGTCCTCGCCCGGGAGAACTACGGGCTCGTCTCGCCAGTGCTCCCCGGCGTAGTCGACCAGGTCCTGCTCGCCGCGCCAGCGACTCACGTACAGCAGCGAGTCGGGTGGCGCGAGCAGCACCTCGTGGTCCAGCAGCCCTGGGTAGAGGCTGGGAAACTCGCGTACCGCAGAGACGATCATGTCGCGGAACGCCTCGAACCGTCCAGGGCGTATGCGTGCCTCACTCACCCTGATGATCACGGTCATCAGGGTGTCACGCGCGCAGAGGCGACGCCAGCTTCGTGCCGCGTGCTCTGGCAACCCTGCACCGCCGCGGCCAACGGCTGTCCCGTGACCATCATGCGGAGCTCAACGTGTGGCGGTGACCAACTCCCGTGCGAAACCGGCCAGAACAGCGCGTCAGCGTCAGGAATTCATGGCGGCTCGGTCGGACTCGCTCCGCAGAACGCAGAATTCGTTGCCCTCGGGATCCGCGAGGATTGCCCAGCCTGAACCATCAGGATTCCGGTGATCAGCGACAAAGGTGGCCCCGAGGCTCAGCAGGCGGTCCACCTCCTGGTCGCGTGAGGTCTCAGGGCGCAAACACAGATGGATCCGATTCTTGGTGGTCTTGGCCTCGGGCACCTGATTGAAGTACAGCTCTGGGCCCTCCGCAAGCAGTACCTGCGTCTCCCGATCACCCGGTCTGACGTCAGGATGCACCGGACAGCCCGTCACACTGCTCCAGAACCGAGCCAGCTCGTAGGCATTCGCACAGTCAATCGCCACGTTCTGCAAAACCGAAACCATGCGCCCCAGCCTTCCTGACTTCCGCTCCGGACGCCACCGAGCTGCGCTCATTGTTCGCGCACACCCAGCTCAGGCCCCGGTAGCACTTCAGGCCCCTGGGGCGCGGACGCCCCTCTGTCGCGTGAGGCTCCAACTCCCCTTCCTCCACTCCCACCAGTCCCCCATTCGCCATCGGCTGGGCGCGAGCGCCCGGGGGGTTGACCCCACCTGCAGGTGGGCGGGTAGCAGGATCGTCCCAGGCGGTCGCACCCGGGAATGCTGGGCCCCACACAACCGCTGGTTTCCCCACGACTCGGTAGGAGTGGCTGATCGGCAGCAACACCAAGACGTTCACGGCGGTGGTCGTACTGCAACTGGTCGGTGAAGGGAAGATCGTCCTCGACGCGAAGGTCGACACCTGCCTGCCGGGCCTCGTCCGCGGAGAGAGGGGATCGACGGACGCCGCATCACCGTCCGTCAGTTGCTCCAGCACGCCAGGGGAGTTCCCGACTACGAGAAGGAGGTCGAGGACGACATCCTGCAGCGCCGGTACTTCGAACCCCGCGACCTCCTGGACATCGCTCTGCAGCGCAAGGCCGACTTCGCCCCCGGGCTCATGAGCAGGCCGCTGTCGTGCGGCGGTTCCTACTGGGGCCACGGCGGTGACATCGCGGGATACGAGACCCGGGGTGGAGCAACCGGCGGCGGCCGCGCCGCCAGTGTGGCGGACCAGCAACCCGGCCGACGGGGAAGCCACCAAGCATCTGGAGAGTGTCGTGGACACGGCCCTGTGCCGCTGACCGCGACCGCGTCTCCAGGAACCGTTCATCAGTACCGTCCGTTGAGGCAGAGTAGAGCCCCCGCCCCTTCCGTGATCAACCTATAGCGCACCGGGGGGCTTGCGGCAAGGCCCCGGTCGTACCGCAGAATCACCCACCGAAGCCTGGACCCGCGGACATGGGAGTCACGAAGATGCGTGTGGCGTTGACGACGTACGGGGCGCGCGGGAGCGTGGAACCGATGGCGGGACTCGCGGTGCGGTTGCGGGAGTTCGGAGCGCAGGTGCGGGTGTGCGCGCCGCCGGACGAGGAGTTCGCGAATCGCCTGGCCGAGGTCGGCGTGGAGATGGTGCCGACCGGGCGGCCGGTGCGCCCACTGGTGACCACGGTGCAGCCGGGGTCGGCGGTGGGCATCGCGCAGCGTGCGGCCGAGTTGATGGCCGCGCAGTTCGACACGGTCGCCGCGGCGGCCGAGGGATGTGACGCACTGGTGGCGACCGGCCCATTGCCGGTGACGGCCGGCGCGCGGTCGGCGGCCGAGAAACTGGGCATCCGTTACGTGCATGTGAGCCACCAGCCGGTCAGCCTGCCATCGCCGTACCGTCGGCCGCCCGCGCGCCGGGGCCAACCCCTGCCGGAGGACGTGACCGACAACCGCGCGCTGTGGAACCTGGACGCCCAGATCGCGAACACGATGTTCGGCGAGATGCTCAACACCCAGCGGGCGTCAGCCGGCCTGCCGCCGGTGGACAACGTCCGCGACTACGCCTTCACCGACCACCCGTGGCTGGCCACCGATCCGACCCTGGACCCGTGGCCGGAGTCGGCGGACCTCGGCGTGGTGCAGACCGGCGCGTGGGTCCTGACCGACGATCGCCCGCTCCCCGCCGAGTTGGCAGCGTTCCTGGACGCGGGCAGGCAACCGGTGTACGTGGGCTTCGGCAGCATGCCCGTGAGACCCCCGGAGGACTTCGCCCGGGTGGCCGTCGAGGCGATCCGCGCGCAGGGCCACCGGGTGATCGTCGGCCGGGGTTGGGCCGACCTCGCCCTGATCGACGACCAGGACGACTGCTTCGTCGTCGGCGAGGTCAATCATCAGGCTCTGTTCGGCCGAGTGGCCGCCGTCGTGCACCACGGCAGCGCGGGTACGACAACGACCGCCACCCGGGCCGGCGCGCCGCAGGTGGTGGTGCCCCAGGGGGCGGACCAGCCGTACTGGGCCGGCCGGGTGGCCGACCTGGGCATCGGCGCGGCGCACGACGGTCCGACGCCGACCACCGAGTCCTTGTCAGCCGCTCTCAAGACGGCCCTGACCTCAGAGACACGCGCACGGGCCGCAACCGTGGCGGGCACAGTCCGCGACGCCGACGGGGCGACGGCGGCCGCGAAACTGCTGCTGGGCGCCGTCGGCTGACAGCCTGTCGGCAGTGCTTACGCCGTCAGAACAATGAGCCGCCGCTCGAAGGGATACGGCCTTCAGCGAGCGTAAGCCCCGGTCAGCGACCTGGAAATGGGTTGTCCTAGCCGAAGAGGGGCTACTACGCTCACGCCAGCGCGACAGACGCGTGATCTCGGGATGGGGAGGTTGATGAATATGGCCGCCGTCGGCCCTCATCAGCATGCCCTCATCCGGCCCGCGTCATAGCAGAGCGCGGCCGGTCGTTCCAACGACCAGGAGAGACACATGTCTTCCCCTCCTTCACCTGCCCATGCCCACGTGGGCACCAAGCGCCTCGTCCTGCGGCCCTGGGCCATGAGCGAGACCGCTGCGGTCCTCGACGGCACCCGGTCCCCGCACTGGGCGGACGACTTTCCCGCCGAAGGTGATCGCGTGATCGCGGGCCTCTTCGACCAGCACCCCGACTGGCTCGGCACCTGTGGCCACCGTCTGATCATCGAGCGCGACAGCGGCTTGGTGGTGGGCTCCATCGGGTTGTTCTGGCCGCCCAGCACGGGCGTCCTTGAGATCGGATACGGCATCGTGGCCTCCCGCCGTGGCCGGGGCTATGCCCCCGAGGCCACCCGGGCCCTGGCCGAGTTCGCCCTCACCTTGCCAGATGTCCACACCGTGTCCGCCGACGTGGAGCTGTCGAACCCGGCCTCGGTCCGAGTCTTGGAGAAGGCCGGCTTCCACCGGTGGGCCACCGGGGAGAACGTGGCCAAATTCAGGATCGCGCGCCCGGACCACGATCGGCGCTGATGGCCTAGGGGTCCTGGAGGCGATGCCCTCCAGGACCCGTCACGGTGGCTGAGCGCCCGGACGACCACTGTGATCGGAGAGACAGAACCTCGTTCACCATCGGCCGGCACACCACCGCATCCGGATGGCGACACGAAGGCGACACCCAGGAGGTAGCGAAGACACACGGGCGGGGGCCCGCCGGCCCTCGCCCCCTCAGCATGCCCGCGCGAAGGGCGTCACTGCCCTTACACAAGGAAGCCGGACGGGGCCTCAATGCCGCGCGTGGCGGATCCGCAACCGTCCGAACCCCATGGTCCCGGAGATCCGGATCCTCGGCCCACCGGGGCGGGAGTGCCGCCGGCTCTTGTAGAGCGTGTCTTTCCACCCGGTGTGCAGACCCTCGAAGTCGACGATCGCGTCGCGAGGTACCGTGATCTTGGCCCTGCCGGTGCCGAGTTGCAACTCGATGTCGACCACCGGATGCTCGATGACCGCCCGCGACAGATCCAGGTGCACCCTGCCGAACGCGGACTCGACCTTGAGGGTCCGAGGTACCCGCCATACCCCGCGCCGTCGGATCCGCCCGCCAGCGGCGGCAATCGTGGACGTGGGGCCCGCTTTCTCCTCCGGGAGCGCGGCCAGCGGCGGCACGAGGTCGGTGCGTGTCGTGGCGGTGAGCACCTGGTGGAGGCGTTCGTCCAACTCCTCGTGTGGGATGTTCCCTTCGGCGTACGCCTCCTGAAGGCGCCGCACGGCCGTATCGCGGTCGTCCTCGCTGATCAGCGACGGCGGGTCTTCCCGCAGAGAGGTCACCGTCTCACTCTAGTGCCGTACCGACAATCCGGGCACGTCAACATCCTAGCTGAGGACGGTAGTTGCCGTGGAGGCGGCTCCTCGAATCCTCCCTCCAAAGGATGCGCCCTCCGCCGCAGGGCGGAGGCAGTACGCCGTAGCGGACGACGCACGGCTGCCACGCCCGGGACCAGCATGGGCACTATGACGACAGCGAACGAAACCTTCCCCGCCGCTGCGCCCGCGCCGGTCTGGGCGCGTCGCGCCGCCCACGCCATCGCGCTGTGCGCGGTCCCGTCCGGCCTCTGGCGCGTCGCCATGGCATCCGGTGTCCATGTGGGCTACAGCGACCAAGTGCTGCGCGACATGTACGGCATCCCGGGCTGGGGCATCGCGTACGTCGTCGGTCTGTCCGTCCTTGCCGAGTTGGCCGCCCTGTTCCCGCTGCTGCTCGTCAGCGACCGGTGGCGGCCGCTGCGCCCCCGGGCCCTCTCCGCGTTTGCCTGGACCGCATCGGGCGTCCTGCTCCTGGTGGCGCTGTGGCAACTCGTGGTCGCTTTCGCCGTCGAGAGCCAGACGTACTTGGCGAGTGGCGCGGCCCAGACGGTCTGGGTTGCCGCTTTCGCCCCGCTGTTCGCCATCCCAGCGCTGATGACCGCGGTGACTTGGTCGTACGCCAAGCGGCACCGGGCACAAGGGCCGGCGTAGCCTCACCACGCCCTCGCCGTTCAGTGACCGGCTCGGGCCCTGGTGGTTTCGGGGGTGCCGCGTCTCAGCACCTCATGACACCTCGTCACCGGCCCAGGGCGACTGTCCGGTGAGGGCGGTGAGGGCGGTGGGGGCCGACCGGGCGCGTGTCCGATGGCGTGACCATTACGCCGTTCTCCGGCCCACGGCAAACCATCAATGCCCTCATTGGCCGCCCACCCTCATGGCCCCTTCGGCAGCCGAGTAGCGGCAGCAGTGTCGGGGCGGTCCGGAGAGTCGTGGGCGCGGACCCGGTCGACGCCGCGCCCGGCCTGCTCATACGGGAACCGCCTACTGCGGCGTGGTCGCGATCTGGATCAGGTTGCCGCAGGTGTCGTCGAAGACGGCGGTGGTGACGGGCCCCATCTCCAAGGGCTCCTGTGTGAAGCGGACGCCGAGGCCGCGCATGCGCTCGTACTCGGCCTTCACGTCGTCGACGGCGAACTGAGCGAGCGGGATGCCGTCCTCGACGAGCGCGTCCTGGTAGGTCTTGACGGCCGGGTGGCCTGCGGGCTCGAGGAGGAGTTCGGTGCCGTCGGGCTCGTCGGGCGAGACGACGGTCAGCCACCTGTCCTTCTCGCCCACCGGGACGTCGTGCTTCTTCACGAAGCCGAGGATCTCGGTGTAGAAGCGCTCGGCCTTGGCCTGGTCGTCGACGAAGACACTGGTCAGATGAATCTTCATGGGGCGCTCTTCCCTGGTCCGGATGTGTCGGGCACGAGCCATCGCTCGGCGATCTGCCGCAGCGGGGCCGTGTTCAGGTCGTGAAACTTGTAGCGGCCCTCCCGCCTGGTCTCGACGAGCCCGGCGGCCTCGAGCACGGCGAGGTGCTGGGAGACCGCCTGGCGCGAGATGCCGAGCTGGTGCTTCATGCTCAGTCGGGAGCAGATCTCGAACAGAGTCTGTCCGGACTTCTCCGCGAGCTCGTCGAGGATGGTCCGGCGCGTGGGGTCGGCCAAGGCTTTGAAGAGGTCGTCGGCCACGACTCCACAATAGGCAAGCATTCACTTGCCTATCAAGTCGACATGCGCAGTGTCCCGGTTCTGCCCACCATCCAGCCCCTCCGCGAGCCCACACGTCGCCGCGAACAGCCGGCTCACCTCACGGGGGAAGTACTTGCTAGCGGCGCAGAGTGGTCGCCCGCTCGACGTGTGACAGCTTCACCGGGTTGCGCACGACGAAGAGCCCGGCGACGAGGCCGCTGTCGACGCGCACCGCCAGGACGGTGTCGATCTCGCCGCTGAGCCGGAGAATCAACGCCGGACAGCCGTTGACGTGCGCCGGCTGCAGCGATGCCGCGGCGCCGAACCTGCCCTGGCCGGACAACAGCTCTGCCACTGGGCCGGCTCCGACGACGGGTTCCCGCACGGCCTGCACGACTCCGCCGCCGTCACCCAGGAGGACGACATCCGGCGCGAGGATGTCCAGGAGGCCTTGCAGATCACCCGTCTCGATCGCCCGCTCGAACGCCTTGAGCACTTCTCGGGCCTCCGCCGGAGAGACGGCCCCGCGCGGTCGACGCGCCGCGACGTGTGCCCGCGCGCGGTGCGCGATCTGGCGGACGGCGGCCAGGCTCCTACCGACGGCTTCCGCGATCTCTTCGTACGCCAGATCGAACACCTCGCGCAGTACGAACACCGCCCGCTCGTTCGGCGTGAGCGTCTCCAGGACCAGCAGCATCGCCATCGAGATGCTGTCGGCCAGCTCGATGTCCTCGGCCACGTCGGGGGTGGTGAGCAGCGGCTCGGGCAGCCAGGGGCCGACGTAGGACTCCTTGCGCCGACGGAGTGTGCTCAGCCGGATCAGCGCCTCGCGGGTGGTGATGCGGACCAGGTAGGCGCGCTGATCCCGCACGGTGTCGGGAGCGACGCCCGCCCAGCGCATCCAGGTCTCCTGCAGGACGTCTTCCGCGTCGGCGGCCGAGCCGAGCATCCCGTAGGCGACCGTGAACAGCAGGTTGCGGTGGGCGACGAACGCCTGGGTGGCGGAGTCCGTACGGCCGCCTCGGGCGAGCGCCTCGACTGTGCCCGCTGTTCGCTCGCCGCGCTCGCCCATGACTGGCTCCCGCCTGTTCGGTGTCGACCGTGACGCACACAAGACACCGGTCCCCACCGCCGCGTGACACCCGGCGGGGGTGGCGCACGTCACATGACACCGCTGTCACAGAAACCGGGGCGGCGGCATCTCCATGCCGTCACGACGCCGTGCGAACGATCGGCGCGAACGATCGGCGCGGCGCACAACTCCACGAGTGAGGACGAAGCCATGGAAGCTCGTTTCAACCTGTTCGACAGCCCGACCGCCTCGAAGATCACCAAGCGGTTCTACAACGTCGCGTCGGTTCTTGAGCAGTCGACGTTGCCCAGGACCCTGCGGGAGCTGGTGGAGCTGCGGGTCGGCCAGATCAACGGCTGCGGCTTCTGCGTCGACGTCCACACCAAGGAGGCAGCGGCTGCGGGTGAGACCGCGCTCAGGCTCAACCTGGTCGCCGCCTGGCGCCACAGCACCGTGTTCACCGAGGCCGAGCGGGCAGCGCTGGCTCTCGCCGAGGAGGGCACCCGGCTCGGCGACCACGGCGTCACCGACGAGACCTGGGCCGAGGTGCGCAAGCACTACGACGACGACCAGATCGGTGCGCTGGTCTGCCTGGTCTCACTGGTCAACGCCGCCACCCGGATGAACGTGATCGTGCACAACCCGGGGGGTTCGTACGAGCCCGGCATGTTCGCGAACATGCCGAGCTGACCGGCGGACGAAGTCTCGCCCGGCCCGGGATAATTCGCCCCGGGCCGGGCCCGCCCATGCCCGGGCTCACGCATCGCACGGCCGGCCCTCCTGTCGCGCAACGGACACGGGCGAGCGGCTGCGGACGGCTCAGCGCTCGCGTGTCGTGGCCGCCGATCGCCTCGGTGTCACACGGCGGGGACCCGGACCAGCCCCTGGCACGCGGCAGGTACGGGGGCGGCGCCACGTCGGCGAACCCGGTGGTTGCCGGCGGGAGGGGTCGTCAGCCGCCGGCGCAGAAACCACTGCCGTGGAGGGACGCTCCGGCCCGGCCACTGTCTGCGGAGGCAGGCTGGACCATCCGCACACCTGCACGGCGGCGAGGTTGCCCGAGGTGCGGAGGTAGTGCATGCCGTGCATCTATGCCCCTTGCGGTCCGTGCGGTTCACGATGTTGAAGTCGATCCACGCCCTGTCACCAGGCGCAGCAATGGCACGTGGCGGACGGCGTCCCTGTCGTGCGTGCCAACAGACGTGGCATGTCCGGCGGCGTGCCCTCCTCCAGGCGTACGCCGCTCCCCCGCTACGGCTGCTCGACTCGCCGCCGAGCAGCGTCCAGGGCGCGGCGCTCCTCATGGGCTCCGTCGCCGTTCGCCGGAAGGGAGCCGTAGCGTGCGGCGACGATCTGGTCGACGCGGGCGCTGTAGCGGCTCGTCGCGGCCTTGACCGCCTCAGCGGGAGGAAACAGTTCCTCGGCGGCACGCAGCGCCCGGAACAGTTCCTGCGTGAGCTGGAGGAGACGCTTCAGTTCGTCCTCGGCGGCGTACCCCTCCATGGTGGCGGACTTGAGCCGAGCGGCCGCAGTACGGCGGGCTTGTTGCTCCATGGTTACGCACACCGCCTGGCGGCGGCGCTCCAGCGTGCCAAACGTCGTACTGCCCGCGGTCGCAATGACTTCCTCGGCGCCTTTGACGGCCCTGACCAGGGCCGGTGAGAAGCGCGTCGCCGCAAGCGCGGCCGCTTCCCGCTCCTTTCGCTCAGCCTCGCGCCGCTGCTGTTGCAGCCTCGGCCAGGCGGGGAACGGCGTCGTCCCGTGCCTGCGACCAGCGGTCCGCCGGACAGAACCTCGCGGTGAGGCGCTCGAAAACCAGTGGAACAGCTTCGCTGTGCGCCATTACCGTGCTGCCGAACCAAGTCGTCGAGGGCAAGGACGTGCCGTTGTACACCCTGTGAGACCTCCCGAGCGCTGATTCGTCGCGCGTCGCGCATGTGCGCCGCGCTGCTTTTTGCTGCGGACTTCTCACTGAAACCGGTGTACTTCTGTGCTCAATACCTGGGTGGTTGTGCCCACCTGCCTGCCGATCGTTCTCCGCCGTTGCCACGCGTGCGCGGCCGAGCGCTTCCGGGCAAGCGGTAAGTTCCGCGTCAACGCGAACCACAAGTTCCTCGACGCCTGGCTCCTCGTGCTCTGTACCGGTTGCGGGGAAACGGCGAAGCTCACAGTCCTGGAGCGGGTGCATGTGCGCTCCGTACGACCTGAGCTGCTGGACCGGCTGCATGACAACGACCCTGGCCTGACAGCTGAACTGCTCCAGGATCCGGTCGTGCGGCGCCGTAATCGCATCGCCCTCGACTGGGACAACGCCTGGCGCCTCGACACCGGCGGATCGGAGCACATGGACCGCGAGGTGATCGACGTCTCGGTCCGCTTCGCGGCGCGCATCCCTGTCCGGCCGGTGCGACTGATCGCTGAGGGTTGCGGTCTTTCGCGGGCCGAGGCCGAGAGGCTGATCACGGAGGGCAGACTCGTTTCGGCAGTCCGGCTGAGCGGCAAGCTCTCCGGCGACTTCACCTTCACGCTCAAGCGCTGAGCCCTTCCAGAAATCAGCGGCCTGTCCGGCGAGATCCGCCGGACAGGCCCCACGGGCGGTGTGGGGCTGGGGACTTGCCGGGCGGGGCCTGGTGCCCGCCGCACATCCGCTTCCCACCCCGGCCCCCGCGCCCGCGCCCGTGCCGGCTCCCCCTCGCTCTGGTCCCGCCTTGTTGGACATGGAACGCCGACGCCGTGGATCATCGACCGGTACGGCACGCACCACAACCCACGATCGCCGGACAAGGCACAACGGGGGCGGGATCCACATGACCGACGAGAGTACGGCGCGGGCAGAGGCCGCGGTCGGAGCGCTGCGGGCGCTGGCGGCACGACGGCCGGACGGCATCGTACTGCTCGACGGCTGCACGGACGCGGAGCTGGACACGTGGCCGGTCCGCGTACCGGAAGCGGTACGCGTCGTGCTGCGCGTGACCGGTGGCCTGGAGGCCGGCGACTCCCGATACGTGTTCGGACCCCGCGGCGGCTCCCACGGCCGCCGCCCCTTCGCGGACGGCCACTGGACGCTCGGAGAGCTGAACCGGGGCCAGGGTTCGCTCCTCGTCGGCGTGGACGGAGCACGGCGCTCCGACTGGGGCCCGGTCGTAGCAGTCCAGCCGTACGACGAGCCGGAAGTCACCGTCGAGGCACCGGACTTCACCGGTTGGCTCCTCGGTCTCGCCGAGCGCCTCGCCGACGGCGGCACTCCCGAGGACCGCCCCCTTCCCACGGTCTTCACCGGAGCCGTCCCGTCCGTGGAGATCGCCGAGAGCGCGGATACGGACGCCGAGCTGCTGGCCCTGGTCGGGCGCGGAGATTCGCTCACCGACCTGGTCGATCTGCGCTCGCTGCCGGCCTATCCGTGCGGCGTCAGCTGGGAGCCGTACCACTCGACCGACTACAACACCGCCGACACCGGCAGCAGCGAAGTCGACTTCCGGCTGGCCGGGGACGGCAAGGTGCTGCTCATTCGCAGCATGGTGAGCGGCGACTTCCTGCGCGGCGGCGTACGCCGTCACCGGGTCCCCGACGATGCCGGCCCGCGGGCCGCCGCCGGGCTGCGCGCGCTGGCCGCCGAGCTGCCCGGCCTCGTGGCCCTGCAGGACGGTTGCGGCGACGCGGAGATGGATACCTGGCCGGTGCCCGTACCCGCCGGCATTCGCGACGTACTGCGTGAGATCGGCGGGGTGCGCATGGCGGGCCTGCCGGAACTGAAGCTGCTGCCCGGGGCGCCCGAGCACAGCGTGGACCCCGAGGTGCACCGCATGATGGGCGGCGACGGGACGTACTGGCCCGTCGCCCGGGTCGTGTACGGGCGCCACACCGCCCTCGCGCAGATCCGCGTCGACGTGGACACCGGTGAGTGGGGGTACGCCGTCTCGGTGCCCACCGACCCGAGCAGCCTCCGGGAGTTCCCCGAGGTCACTCTGCTGGCGGAGTCGCTTCCGCACCTGCTGCTGACCGTGGCTCGTCTTGCCCGCGACGCGGCCGGCAGCCCCGACTTCGCGCGTTCCCTCGCCGGGGCCACCACCTGGTTCTTTCCGAACACCGGTGAGCCGTGGACCCGTCCGGCCCCCTTGGACGAGTGGGCTTCGTCCACCGACCC
Organism: Streptomyces chryseus; assembly: GCF_014650755.1. Lineage (GTDB taxonomy): Bacteria > Actinomycetota > Actinomycetes > Streptomycetales > Streptomycetaceae > Streptomyces > Streptomyces chryseus. Next base: position 97,721 of record NZ_BMVO01000008.1, read on the forward strand.
GCTGCGGGCCGCCGTCACCGGCCTCCCCGCCGGAACCCATGTCGCGGACCTGCGCCAGGCGCCGATCCCCACAGACCTGTGCTTCCACCGGGCGGAGGACTGGCCGTACGGTGACAGCCTCGATCATCTCCACTTCGGCGCCGGTGGACGCATCGCGGCGGCGGTCCCCCTCGCGGGCGGCAGGTGAGGCAGGGGCGCTCCGGAGTGCCAGGAGCCGCCGGCCGGCACAGCTGGCGCGCACGCGGCGGCCCTTCAGGCGGGCGGCCGCGCGTGGCCGGCGGGCGACTCGCCGGTCTGCGGGCGCTGCTGCGCGCCACCGCGGGCGTCGCGGTACTACGATCCGGCGGGCGGTCGTACGGCGTGGGACGAGGCCCCAGACCGTATCAACACAAGGACAGGCACAGGCACAAGGAAGGAGAGCGTGGTGTGCGCGTAGCTCTCTTCGTCACGTGCGTGAACGACACTCTCTCTCCGCGCACCGGGCAAGCCGTGGTGCGGCTGCTGGAACGGCTTGGTGTGGAGGTGGAGTTTCCGCAGGCCCAGTCCTGTTGCGGGCAGCCGCAGTTCAACACCGGCTACCGTCACGAGACCGAGCCGCTGGTACGGCGCTTCGACGCCGCCTTCGCCGACTACGAGTACGTCGTCACGCCGTCCGGTTCCTGCGCCGCGATGGTCCGGGACAACTACCCGCGCATCGGGGCGAAGGCGGCCGCCGAGGGGCGCGGCCAGGCACTGGCCGAGGCGGCGGGGCGGGCCGTGCCGAAGACGTACGAGCTGACGGAGTTCCTGGTCGATGTCCTCGGGGTGACCGATGTCGGTGCCTGGTTCCCGTACGCCGTCACCTACCACCCCACCTGCCACGGGCTGCGCCTGCTGGGTCTGGGAGAGCGGCCGCGCAGACTGCTGGAGCGGGTCAAGGGGCTGGAGCTGCGCGAGCTGCCGGGCGCGCAGGAGTGCTGCGGTTTCGGCGGCACCTTCGCCGTGAAGAACGCCGCGGTGTCGGCGGCCATGGGCGCGGACAAGGCGCACGCCATCGAGTCCACGGGCGCCGGAGCGGTGTGCGCGGTCGACAGCTCCTGCCTCCTGCACATCGGCGGCACGCTCGCCAGGCGGGGGTCCTCGGTGCGGCCCGTGCACATCGCGGAGATTCTCGCCGCGACCGAGGAGGAGCCCTACGCATGAGCGGTACGAGCGGTACGTATCTCGGGATGCCGGCGTTCCCGGCAGCGGCGCGGGACGCCGTGCGGAACGAGACACTGCGCGGAAACCTTCGCCACGCCACGCACACCATCCGCGACAAGCGAGCGAAGGCCGTGGCGGAGCTGGACGACTGGGCGCGGTTGCGTGCGGCCGGCAGGGACGTGAAGGAGCGGACGCTGCGCCATCTCGACCACTACCTCGTTCAGTTGGAGGAGTCGGTCACGGCGGCGGGCGGCACCGTGCACTGGGCCGCGGACGCCGGGGAAGCGAACCGGATCGTGACCGGGCTGGTGAAGCGGACCGGCCGGAGCGAAGTGGTCAAGGTCAAGTCGATGGCCACGCAGGAGATCGGGCTCAACGAGGCACTGGAGGCCGAAGGCATCCGCGCGTACGAGACCGACCTCGCGGAGCTCATCGTGCAGCTCGGCGACGACCGGCCGTCGCACATCCTGGTGCCCGCCATCCACCGCAACCGGGGCGAGATCCGCGACATCTTCCGGGCCGAGATGGGGAGTTGGGGCAGGGCTGCCCCGGCCGGGCTGAGCGACGACCCGGCCGAGCTGGCCGAGGCGGCCCGCGTCCATCTGCGGGAGAAGTTCCTCCGCGCCGAGGTCGGGATCTCCGGCGCCAACTTCATGGTGGCGGAGACCGGCACGCTCGTCGTGGTCGAGTCCGAGGGCAACGGCCGGATGTGTCTGACCCTCCCCGAGACGCTGATCTCCGTCGTGGGCATCGAGAAGGTTGTTCCGACCTGGCGGGACCTCGAAGTGTTCCTGCAGACACTCCCGCGCTCCTCGACGGCGGAGCGGATGAACCCGTACACGAGCATGTGGACGGGTACGACGGACAGCGACGGGCCGCGCGCCTTCCACCTGGTCCTGCTGGACAACGGCCGCACGGACACGCTCGCGGACGAGGTGGGACGCCAGGCGCTGCGCTGCATCCGCTGCTCGGCCTGCCTCAACGTGTGCCCGGTGTACGAGCGGGCGGGCGGCCACGCGTACGGCTCGGTCTACCCGGGGCCCATCGGCGCGATCCTCAGCCCGCAGTTGCGGGGCATCGCGAGCGAGGTCGACGCCTCATTGCCGTACGCGTCCTCGCTGTGCGGGGCCTGCTACGACGTGTGCCCTGTCGCCATCGACATCCCGGAGGTGCTGGTGCACTTGCGGGAGCGGGTGGTGGAGGGCGGCGAGGTGACCAGGAACGGGGAGCGGGTCACCATCAAGCCCGCGAAGGGGCACCGGGGCGAGCGGGCGGTGATGCGCGCGGCACGCTGGGCGCTGGACCACCCGGGCGCGCTGCGGGCCGGCCAGCGGCTGGCGTCCCGTACGCGCCGCATCCATCCGAAGCGGCTGCCGGGGCCGGGGCGGGCGTGGAGCGACACGCGGGCGCTGCCTGAGGTGCCCGCGGAGTCGTTCAGGCACTGGTGGCAGCGCACGCGTGGAGGAGCCCGGTGAGCAGCGGCAGGGAACGGGTGCTGGCGCGGGTGCGCCGGGCGCTGGCGGATGTGCCGCGCGACGAGCGGCCGCAGGACGTCCGGGTGGAGCGCGGCTATCTGCGCGTGCACGGCGACCGGACGACCGCGCGGACGGTCGACCTGCTCGCGGAGAACCTCGCGGACTACCGGGCGCTCGTGCACCGGGTGGACGCAGCAGAGCTGCCCCAGCTGCTGAAGCGGCTGCTGGCCGCGCACGGCTCGCGGTCGGTGCTCGTACCGCCGGGGCTCCCGCCCGGGTGGCTGGCTGCCGCCGACCCGGTCCTGGCCCTGGTGCCCGACCGGGAGGCGGACACGGCGTACGCACTCGACGCCGTGGACAGCGTGGTGACGGGCTGCGCGGTCGCGATCGCCGAGACCGGCACGATCGTCCTGGACGGCGGGCCCGACCAGGGCAGGCGCCGGATCACTCTGGTGCCCGACCATCACCTCTGCGTCGTACGGGTGCCGGACCAGGTCGTCGGGTCCGTACCGCAGGCACTCGAACGGCTGGCTCCCGGGCGGCCGCAGACGTGGATCTCGGGTCCCTCGGCCACCAGCGACATCGAGCTGAACCGGGTCGAGGGCGTCCACGGCCCGCGCACTCTTGAGGTGATCCTGGTCGACGGCCGAACCGAGGGGCAGGGTTGACGGGGGGCGTTCTCAGGGGATGAGGGGACCTGCGTCGGCTCAGGAGTGCGAGCGGGCCCAGGTCGGTGTCCACATGTCGTCAGGCGGCGTCGGTCGTGCCTGGAGGAGATGTGCGCGCAGCGCCGTGAGGGTCGGGTGGGGGTTGGCCGTCCGGTACAGGAACGAGTGCGGGTAGACCGGTGTCGGTCCTTCGACCGGGATCCGCCGCAGGTCGTGGGCCGTCGGCCACACGTACCGGTCCCGGGTTCCGACGAGTGTGGCCAGTGCGGCGGAGTCGGCGATCGCGTCCATCAGTGCTTCGTTCCCGAAGTCGGGTCCGACCGCGTCGATGCGCAGGCCGAAGGTTTCGGTCAGCTCGTCGTAGTAGGCGGCCCACTCGGTGCCCTGCTTGATGCCCGGGATCCAGATCCGGTGACCGGCCAGGTCGGCCGGGGTCAGGGTCCGTGCGGCGGCGAGCGGGTGGCGGGGGCCGACGAGCAGTTGCAGCGGGTCGTCCAGGACACGTTCGGCGCTGATCCCTTCGGGCAGGTCGCCCTCGGGTACGGCACGGAAGGTCGCGTCGATCTCGCCGGTCCGCACGGCCTCGGCTGCCCTGGTCGCGTTGGCGTCCGCGAGCGTGACCACGTCCAGCTCCGTGCCCGGACGGGACTCGTAGAACCCGCGCAGGGCGAGGCCCGGGGCGATGCGTCGACCGAGCACGTCCACGCGCAGTGCGCGCTCGCCGGGGCGTACCGAGGCGGCCGCCCGTTCCACGGCCCGCAGGACCTCGCGGGCGTGCGGGAGGAACGCCTGCCCGTCCAGGGTGGGGCGGGCGCCGCGTGCGGTGCGGGCGAACAGCGTCACCCCGAGGGTGCGTTCCAGGCCGGCGATGCGCTTGGAGACGCCCTGTTGGGTGATGCGCAGCTCCACGGCGGCTTCGTGGAACCGCCCGGTCTCCACGACGGCGACGAAGGTACGCACGGCTTCGATGTCCACGCCCGCACCTTACCCCGGGACAACCAGCGGTTGTGGCTCACTGACGCTGCGGTTGTTGGCTCGGGGGCTGCTTCGTCTGGTCGAATCCTCGCCGTCAGCGATGGGTTGTGACGGAGGTTTCTCGTGGCGCGGCAAGAGCTCGGACGCCCGTTCGGACGGCTGTGGTCGGCCTACGCCGCCTCCACGGCCGGTACGTGGCTGGGGTTCGGCGCGTTCCCCCTGCTCGCGATCCAGGTGCTCCATGTCGGCCCGGCGGAGGTTTCGACGCTGGCGGCTGCCGGCTCGGCGGTCGGCGCGCTCCTCGCGCTTGCGCTCGGTCCGTGGGTCGAAGCCCGGCGGAAGAAGCTGGTCATGATCGTCGCCGACCTGGTGCGGTTCGGCGCCCTGCTGACGATCCCAGCCGCGTACTTCGCCGGACTGCTGTCCTACCTCCAGCTGCTGGTCGTCACCGTGATCAGTGCGGCGGCGAACATCGCGTTCGCCGCCGCCGGCGGCGCGTACCTCCGGCAGCTCGTGCGCCCGGACCACCTGCTGGTGGCCAACGGCCGCTTCGAGTCCGTCACGTGGACGGCCACGGCGGTCGGCCCGACCGTGGGCGGGGCGGCGATCAGCCTGCTCGGACCCGCGGTCACCGTGAGCGCCACCGCGGCCGGTTTCCTGCTGTCCGCGCTCGGGATCGGCGCCATCCGGCAGAAGGAGACCGGTTCCCAGCGGGTCAAGGCCGGGAAGCTGCGGGCCTGCGACCTGGTCGCGGGCTGGAGGTTCCTCCACGACGACCGGCACCTGCGCCCGCTGTTCTGGAACACCGTGGCCGTCAACGCGCTGATCATGGCTACCGAACCGCTGCTGGCCGTCCTGCTGCTGGGTGACCTGCACTGGGTGGCATGGCAGTACGGGCTCGCGTTCGGCCTGCCCTGCGTCGGCGGATTCGCCGGCGCCCGCGTCGCGCCGTACCTGGAAGGCCGCTACGGGCGCCGCCGCGTCCTGATCACCTCCGGGGCACTTCGTGCCCTGTGGCCGGTCGGGTTGTTCTTCGTCATGCCCGGGAACGCCGGTGTGGTCCTGGTCGTCGCCGTCGAACTGGTCATGATCACCTGCATGGGCGTGTTCAACCCGCTGTCTGCCACCGAGCGTCTCCAGCGGGTGCCGGCCGAGCGGATCGGGCGGGTCCTGGTGGCCTGGAAGGTGACCGGCACCGGTGCGATCGCCGGGCTGACCGCCCTGTGGGGCGTCCTGGCCGCTGTCACCGACGCACGGACGGCGATCGGCGTCGCCGGTGTGCTGCTCCTGGGGACGCCGTTCCTTCTGCCGCATCGCCCTCGGGCCAGGGAGCCCGAGGGCCCTGGCCCCACCACCACGACCTGACCGCACCGCGCGGGTGCGCCCGTCCCGGCGGCCGGCACCGCGACCCGCGTGGCAGGCATCCACTACGCGCGTCTGGGCACCGGCCGCCTGTGGACCGCTGTCGCCGGGACCTCCCTCGGCGCCGGCTTCGGCGTCACGCTGACCGTCGTCGGCATGCTCAGCCTGTAGGTCGCATTCATCCACCGGTGGGCCGCGCGCGGGTGAGGACCGCTCAGACCTGGTGGGTGGCCTCGCGGGCGAAGGCGGTGCGCAGGTACGCCGCTGCTTGGCCCAGGGCACGGCTGCCCGCGTCGAGGACGCCCGCCATGGCGAAGAAGCCGTGCGCCACTCCCGGGTAGCGGGTGGACTCGACCGGGACACCGCTGTCGCGCAGGCGTTGGGCGTACTGCTCGCCCTCGTCGCGCAGCGGGTCGTACTCGGCGGTGATGACCAGAGCCTGGGGCAACCCGGCGTGGGAGGTTGCGCGCAGCGGGGACACGAGGGGGTTCTGCCCGTCCTCGGGGGAAGTCAGGTAGTTGTCCCAGTACCACTGCACGGACTTGTTGTTGAACAGCAGCGGATCGGTGTTCCCGTGGCGGGACGGGGTGTCCGCGAGGTAGTCCGTGTTGGGGTAGACGAGCAGTTGGGCACGGATCGCCGGGCCGCCCGCGTCCCGCGCCATGAGGGTCGTGGCGGCGGCGAGGTTGCCACCGGCGCTGTCGCCCCCGACGGCGATGCGCGAAGCGTCGCCGCCCAGGCGTGCGGCGTGCTCGGCGGTCCAGCGCAGGCCGGCGAAGCAGTCGTGGAGCGCGGCGGGGAACTTGTGCTCCGGCGCCAGCCGGTAACCCACGGCCACGGTGAGGCAGCCGGCGGCGTTGGCCAGACTCCGGCAGATCGCGTCGCTCGTCTCGATGCTCCCCAGTGTCCAGCCGCCGCCGAAGAAGTAGACCAGTACGGGGAGGGGCCCCTGGTCGGCGACGGGCCGGTAGACGCGGACGTGCAGTGTTCCGCCGGGGCCCGGTATCGGCTCGTCGAACACCTCACGCACGGGCTCGGGGGTTCCCGCGTCTGCCTGGACAGCGGCCAGGTCTGCTGCCCTGGCTTCGTCGAGTGTCATCTCGTACAAGGGCTTGGCGCCTTGAGCGGCACGCTCGTCATAGACAGCCTGAAGCTGCGGATCAAGATCCATCGTTTCTCCCATCGGGTTACCGTACGTCCACGGTCCGTCGAGCCGCATGCTGTCGTCATCAGCCAGGCCCTCTCAGGAACCCCGAGCGCTCTCGAACACCTCAGGCGCACATCGGTCCTCGGCGGTACGGGACGCTCGCGCCGCCGAGCAGCACCTGCCGCCAAAGGCGTCCGCACGCGTCCGCGCAACCCCATGCGGGCCACACGGCGTGACCGTACTGACGCCTTCGACCCTCACTGCGACTGTCCGGGCTGGGCTGGGCGTCATCGGCCATGACCCGGTCACCCACACCGCCCCGCAGAGGTCGACCGCGTCGGCAATCCCTCAATCGAGTGGCCCAGGCCCCCATCGAACGAGTTTGAAGAGCGAGAGCCGCAGCCGTCCCGCCCGAGCACCCGGAACAGAACGTGCGTTCACGACCTGCCCCCGAAACGGCCGTGACGGGTTTCGAATCCGGCGCGTTTCTGGAGCACCAGTGCCACCCAGGCGCCCAGACGGAGGACACGATGAACCCGGCACCCGCCCCCGTGCACCAGCCCTTCGGATTCGAACGGCGACGGCGCCTCCCGGCCTCCCCCGCCCTCCGCGCGCGCCGGCCCGGCACCCGCACCAGCCGCTCGACACGACCGGATACGAGGTGTGCGGCATGAGCGAGCCCACCGACAAGAAGGGTGCCGGCGAGGGCGGCATCCCGGGCCCACGGACCGCCCCGCGCGCTGAGGAGGGGGCGAAGTGATCCCCACCGCCCAGGGCCGGGAGCACACCGGGCCTGCCGGCGCCAACGCCCGGGCCGGCACCCGGCGCCCCGCCGATGCCGTGGTGGATCCGGTGACCGCCCGGGTGGCGATGGTCGTACGGCTCGAGGAGTCCGGAACGCTCGGCCAGGGGCCCGTGCGCGACGCTCTGCTCGCCCTGCCGCGCGAAGTGCTGATGCCACAGGCGTACGTACGGCGCAGCGCCCCCGGCGACAGAACGCCGCGGTGGGATCTGCTGTGCTGGACCGCACCACAGGACCGTCAAGAGCTGCTCACCGTGCTGTACGGAGGGGGCAGTGTGCTGATCCAGCACGACAAGGAGCCGATTCTCGGCAGGGCGCGCGGTGCTCGGTCGCACGGGTCGATGACGTCGATGTCGACGGTGATGAGCCTGACCGCCTCGCTGCTGGAGGAGCTGGACCTCCGACCGGGGCAACGCATGCTGGATGTCGGCACAGGTGCTGGAGTGACCGCCGCGGTGGCCTGTCACGCATGCGGTGACACGGGTGTGGTCACCGTCGACTTGGACCGGCATGTCGTGGACGCAGCCGGCGCCCGGCTCGGCGATCTCGGCTTCCGGCCGGTCGTGGTGAGCGGCGACGGGCAGCAGGGCCGGCCGGGAGGCGGACCGTACGACCGGATCCTTGTGTCGTTCGCACTGCCGCGCGTTCCGGACGCGCTGGTCGATCAGCTTGCTCCGGAGGGCCGGCTGCTTCTGCACGTCACCACAGCGTCCCCCTCGTGGCCCGGGCTTGCCGTCGTCACCAGGACGGCCAACGGGAAGATCACAGCGGAACTGAGGGCCGTCGAGTTCGCGCACCGCGCCGGGGACGGAATGGGGCGGATCCACCTGCCCCGGAAGTTCCTCGACCGAATCACTACCGAGCCGGGCGACGAGACGCTGCGCACCAAGGCGGCACCGCCGGCGGACACCGCACTGGGTTTCTGGCTGGCGCTGGATCACTTGTACGGCGGGCTCGTGCGCGACTTCGGGGCCGAGCAATTGGTGATCGGCGCCCCTGGCTGCGGCTCGTGGACGCGCGTGCGGCCCGACGGGCACCGGCGGTGGGCGGTCACCGCCTCTGGGCCCCGCGACATCTGGGGCGAGATCCATGACGTCGCCGCCCGGTGGCACGCTGCCGACGAGCCCGGCGGTTACCAGCTGATCATCGACTCGGGCGGCACTCAGCGGGCGACCACGCGCTGCGGGCGCCTTTCCTGGCGACTCGCCGACACGCCCACTCGCGACGACGGAGGCCCACGGTGAACCGACCCGACGCCCACCCTGCCCTGCCCACTCCCCCACCTGAGGAACAGAAGATGAGCGGCCCGCACATGAGCGGCCAGGAGATCCCCGCCGAGTCCACGGACGGGCACCCGGGGCGTCGCCGCGACGCGTCCGCCGGCTCCTGGCTGCCGCCCGAGCAGTACGCCGAGACCCTGATGAAGGCAACCGGCTTCGCCTGCGTCCACTTCACCGACGAGCACGACCGGCCCGTCCAGCTGCGGGCCACCTACTCGAGGACTCACCCCTGGCAGATGCCCGGCGGCACGATGGAGCTCGGTGAGCGGCCGTGGCAGACGGCGGTGCGGGAGTGCCACGAAGAGACCGGCATCGTGGTGGACGGCCCGCCGAGGCTGCTGGCAGCGGTGTACGGACTGCCCGGCCAGGAGTGGCCGTACAGCACGATGGGGCTCGTCTTCGACGGCGGGCGGCTCACCGATGCGCAGATCCAGGCCATCGTCCTCGACCCGGCCGAGCACGACGACGTGCGCGTCCTGTCCCTCGAGGAGTGGGAGCCGCTCATGCCGGCACAGGACTTCGCGCGCCTGGAAGCGGTGATGCGGGCCCGCCGCACCGGCGTGGCCGCGTACTTCGACAGCTGGGACTGGGGGGAGCAGGGCGAACAGGCCCCCGGGCCGCCCGCTGAGCTGCCGTAGTACCACCGCCGTGGCACCCTCCCCTCGGCCTGCGGGGCCACGGCCGGGTCCCGCCTCGACGCACCCCCGGCCACCACCGGCGGCTGCTCGCCGAGCGGACCGGCTCGGCGCAGGTGGACGTCGTAAGCCCCCACGCAACTCCCGCCGCTGTGGCGCGTTTACGGCTGTACCGGCGCCCCACCCGCCCCTACCATCACCCGGATGAGCCAGACGGCGGTTCCTCCCCAGTCGGCCAGTACCCCGGACCCGCAGCTGCTCGGCAAGGCGCCCGTCGACCCCGCCGTCAGTGAGGCGGGCCGGCTGCTGTGTGCGGGGACGTATCTCGACCCGCGCTTCCGGGACCGGGTCATCGACGAGCTGTACGTGCACGACGAGCGTGTCGTAGCCCCGAGCTACGGCATCGACGCGGCCCGGGTCCTCGGGCACGCGCTCCGCGCCCGGCGCGACGAACTGATCTGGTCGGCGGCCGTGGTGGCGGTGTGGGTGGGGGCCGCGTCGGCAACGGGCGGCTGGTTCCCCACCCGCTTTCTGCTGCCCTGTCTGCTGCTCAGCGCGGCGGCCTGGGCCGTCAGGGCCACGCGCAGTGCTCCGGTGCTGCGTGTGCCGGCCAGGCTGCTCCAGCTCTACGCGCGCCTGCTCATGGGCTTTCTCCTGTTGACGACGGCCATGGCGCCGCTGATCCGGGCGAAGGACAGCCTGCTCGACAGCTGGTTCGTCGAGTCCGTCCACTGGGCCGTCCAGACACTCGACCTCCAGTTCCGGCTGCTGCCACTGGAATGGCAGTACAAGCTCTACTTCGACCCGGACGACGACACCTGGCTCCAGTCTCCCTACGTGACGCTCGGTCTGCTTCTGCTGCTCGCGGTGCTCGTCGGTCTGCGGCACGAACGGACGGCCAGGACCATGTCGGGACCGCTGTCCCGGGAGCACTACGCGGACCTCGCGCGAGATCCGGCCGAGCGTTCCCCCGGTTCGCGTCTGCGCCTCGTGCGGGAGCTCATCCGCGGCGAGCAGCACTGGCCGGTGGTGATGTACGCGACGGCGAACCCGTTCTGCGGCGCGGGCATGCCCTTCCGCCCGTGGCACCTCTCGGTCGAGCTCAGGCCCCGCACCGACATCGGTCCCGAAGGGCCCCACGCCGTGGGCAACGAAGAGATTCTGCGGCGCGTCCTTCCGCTCGTGGAGGCGTTGCGGGTGCCGTCTGCGCACGGTGCCGCGCAGGTGGCGGCCGCGGTCCTGGACCGCCTGCGCGAACTCGCCGTCGACGAATGCGTGTTCCTGCCCGTCAAGGGCCTGCGCCGGCGGGAGGACGTGCCGGTCGACGCCGACGAGTTCGAGGAGCACCGGGCGGGCGCCATCGAGGAGGGCGGCGAGAAGCGCCGGCACTTTCTGCGGATCCGGGTCGGCGGCTGGGACGAGGACATCGTCGTCACCGTCTTCGTACGGGTGCACACGCAAGGAGGCATGCTGATGCTGGAGGTCGCCCCGCATGTGCTGCGGCCCGTACGGAGAAGCTTCCAGGAGGCGGACGACACCGCCCAGCGCTTCGGCCGGGACAATGCCGTCGCCCTGTCGCTCCGCGCCGTGGTGGACGCGCCGCGGGCACTGGTGGTGGCCGTGGCCGCGCTCGCGCGTGGCCTGGTCAGCGGCTGGCGCGCGGTGACCGCCGTGTCCGCCCGGGCGCGGCCGACCGGGCCCGAGGCCGCCGTGCGGGAGCTGGGGGCGGACCCCGACGCCTCGCTCTTCCAGGCGATGGACGTCGACCGCTATCTCAAGACCATTCAGGACCGGGTGGCGCGCGGCGTGCAACTCGCGCTGTACGAAGCCGGCTGGCAGACGGCCGAGTTCGAGCAGAAGGCCGTGAACCTCGGGCAGGGCGCGGTCTACATCCAGTCGGTGCACAACAGCGCGGTCGGGATCGGTGACAGCAACACCGTCAGCACGTCGACCGGCGCGGCCGGCGGAGACAAGGAGCCCAAGCGTGCGAAGACCTGACCGGTGCCGGCCCGCGGAGCGTGTCGCCCGCCCGCCGACCACGGCCGCCGGCGCGGTCGCCGCCTGGGCCGACGCCGTACGGGGAGGCTGACGTGGCTCCGCCGACAGCCCGGTGGAACGCGGGCGCCCAGCGCTGGGAGTTTCACGCCCCGGCCACATCCTCCACGAACGCCTCTGGTCCACCGCCCCGAACCGCCGCCGAGGCCGTGGCCCGGGACCCCTCGCCGTCACCGGCACCGACAGCGCCGCCGGCACCGGCACCGTCATCCCCGCCGGGCGCGGGCGGCGACAAGCCCGGTCCGGGCGCCGGCCACCGCGGTGCACGGCGGCCGCTGACCCCGCCGCCCGTCCCCCGGCAGCCGCCCCCGCCGCCTCCCGTCGGCTCCCGGACGCGACTGCGCGCGCCGGGAACCCCATTGGTGCGCCGGGTGGTGGTGCTCGGCTGCGCGGCGCTGCTGGTCGTCGTCGCCGCGTTGTGGCTCGTACCGGGCGGCGACGACGCGTCCGGCGGATCCGGCGACACCTCCCCCACCGCCTTCCCCACCGTGCGCCCGACCCTCCCGCCCAGCGGCTACCGCCTCGCCGACGGCCCTGACGGAGCGGCCATGGCCGTCCCCACGGACTGGTCTCCGCGCCTCAGGGGCGCCACCTACGTCCACGAAGCGCGGGATTTCGCCTCGTACGTGGAAGTCGGCCGTACGACCGGACTGATGAGCAACATCGAGACGGCACGGGCCTTCTCGCGGGGAGTGGCGTCGGTGTGGTCCGGATACGTCGAGAAGTCGATCGCACCGGTCGGCGAAGGGAGCCGGGCGGCGGCCGAGGTCGACTTCGAGTACGACACCTCGGGCGGGAGCCGGCGGCGCGGCCTCTACCGTGTCTTCACCGCCCCCAACGGTGCGACGTACGAAGTCCAGGCGGCGGGCCCCAGCGTCGACTGGCCGCGCCAGCGCGCGGTCATGGACACGCTGCTTTCGACGTTCTACGTGTCGGCGCCCTCGTCCCCGTCGCCGCTGCCGCTGCCGCGGTGAGGGACGCGCCGTTCGCCGCTCTGCGGGGCGCCACCAAGGTGCCGGACCCTTCGCGCTGGTTTCGTCCCGCCGGTGGAGGACTTCCGGGCACGCACCGCCCCGTAGGACGCCCCCGGCCCGGGCCCGGCCACTCGGAGGCCCACGACGTCCGCGAGGTCGTGATCGAGTCCGGGCCATGGGCGAAGCGCTGGTGGGACGTTCACGTGTCCGCTCTGTCGCAGGCCTGGCCGGTACGGCCGACGACGAAACGGAAATCGCGCAGCGACACGGTGAGGAACGGGCGGCGGCCGCTGACGACAGCCAACGGCCCCGTACTGTCCGCCGCCAGCCGGACGCGTCCCAGGGCTGGGGACCCCGTGACGCGGAGGGGCACCTGGTGCGTCTCGCCACTGTCATGCCGCTGGACCAGCCGCCCACGCCCCCGGATCCTGCCTCGCAGCCGCATCAGGTCGCGGTAGGCGCCACGCGCCGCGACGGTGGCGTGCCGAGGGCTGCCCGTCGAGAGCCCGAGCCGGACCTGACCGGCTTCCCGCGCGGCGGGCTGCGCCGGACCGGCGACGGTCAACGATCCCAGTTCTTTCGGAATGCCCCAAAGGGCCCGTCCGCCGGCCAGGGACTGTTCGTCGTCGACCCACGCAGCGACCGCCGTCCGCGACCCGCGACCACCAGAGGCCGCACCTCGGGAGGCAGCGGCCACCGGGGCAAGGAACGCGCAGGCAGCCACCACAGGGATGCGTACATGTCGCCCCGCAGCAGCCACGGCTCGGGCGGGAACTCGGCTGCCATGGTCCCCCTGCACAGACCGAGGCCGGGGCTTGGAGGCCAAGGCTTACTGCGCCCGTGAGCGCAGCCGTCCGTGAGACCGCACGTGCGTACGCGGTCCCCGGTCCGCCGCGGCCGCCTCGCGTGCGGCGAGGAGCACCCAGCGCCGCCGCACAGGCGTATCCGCGCTTCTCACTGTAGATCCACCGCCCATCCAAAGTCGCGGTCCCGCTCCGCGCCCGGGTGGCGCGGCCGTGGGAGGAGGCGCACGGCCCGTGCCGTACAGTGGGTGTCACCGACGCGGGGTGGAGCAGCTCGGTAGCTCGCTGGGCTCATAACCCAGAGGTCGCAGGTTCAAATCCTGTCCCCGCTACTGCTTCCGGCCCCCTCGATGATCATCGAGGGGGCCGGAAGCATGTCCGGCGCCCGTCTGCTCGGCGTCGTACCGTCAGGGTCTCGACCGGCACCGCACGACACCTGTCACCCCACCGCTCCTGGGAACACCGCTGCGCGCCCCCGGTGTGCGGGAGGCGCGCAACGGTGCGCGTGCGTGGCGCTGTGTGCGCGTGGGCTCAGAAGGTCAGGTTCCAGGCGTCGATCCTGCCGGTGTCCTGCGACGCGATGTCGCGGACACGGAGCTTCCAGGTGCCGTTGGCGGCTTCGGAGGAGGCGTTGACGGTGTACGTCTTGGCCACGTTGTCCGTACTGTCGCTGTTGGCGAAGTCCTCCAGGAGGTACACGGTCCCGTCCGGCGCGACGAGGGAGACGACCAGGTCGCCGCGGTAGGTGTGCTTGATGTCCACGCCCACCTTGAGGGTGGCCGGCGCGTTGCCGGTCACTCCCGAGACGGTGAGGGGGCTGTCGACGGTCGCGCTGTCCGCGATCGTGACGTCCGCGGTGTTCTCGAAGTACGAACCCGGGGTGGGCGGCGTGCTTCCGACGGCCTGCAGCGCGTCGGTCTGCCCCTCGCCGAAGAAGCCGTTCCTGGTGGTCGTACCCGTGCACCGGCTGTCCGACGGGCAGGCGGTGTCGGTCGCCTGGACGCCCAGCTTGGAGCGGAGGTCGGCCGGAGTGGCGGTGGGGTCGACGCTCGCCATGAGTGCGGCGACACCCGCGACGTGCGGGGAGGCCATCGACGTACCGTTCATGTTGCCGTACTTGCCGCCCGGCAGGGTGGAGTAGACACCTGACGTACCGTCACCGCCCGGGGCGGCGATGTCGATGACGCCGTTGCCGAAGTTGGAGTACGACGCCTTCACGTTGCCCTTGCCCATCGCGGCGACGGTCACGACGCCCGGCAGCTCGGTCGGGATGTCGAGGCAGGCGTTGGTGATGGTCCGCCTGACAGGCGTGGAGTCGTTCGGGCTCTCCGTGTCGACCGTCTTGTTCGCCAGGTCGAGGTTGGAGTTGCCCGCCGCGGCGACCTGGAGCGAACCCTTGCGCTCCGCGTACTCCTGGGCGCGCTTGACGCCCTCGATGATGGCGGCCTGGTCGGCGTTGTCCGGGCAGTTGAACTGCCACGGGTCGGTGTAGTAGCTGTTGTTGGTGACCTTGAAGCCGTGGTCACCGGCCCACATGAAGCCGCAGATCGTGTTCTCGGCGAAGAACAGGCTGCTGCCCGGCTCGGCGATGCGGACCGAGGAGACCTTGACCCCCGGCGCCACCCCGACGACACCCTTGCTGTTCTTGGCGGCCGCGATCGTGCCGGCGACGTGCGTGCCGTGCGTACCGACGTCACGCCAGGCTCCGGCGCGGGTGTCCGCCTTGCCGTAGGCGCACGAGACGGAGTCGGCGGCGTTGAAGTTGGGGGCGATGTCCTGGTGCTGGTCGTCCACGCCCGTGTCGAGTACGCCGACCTTGACCGACGCGGAGCCGGTCGTCACGGCCCAGGCCTGATCCGCCTTGATCTGGGTCATGTCCCAGCGGGTCAGGCTCTCCGCGAGTGTGGTGGACGACTGCGTCGGGTTCGCCGGGAGCGCTGGGTTGTACGCGTCGGCCGGAACGTCCGAGGTGCGCGTCGCGCCGACCTGCTGCACTCCGGCGACGCTGCGCATGGCCGAGGCGAAACCGGCCGAAGCCGAGTGGGCGACGATCACGCCGATCGCGTCGTACGAGGCGAAGACCGAGCCGCCGTTGCCCGCGACGGCCGTCCGTACGGCGCTGGTGTCCCCGGGGGCGGTGATCACCAGGTGGGCGCGCGTGCCGGCGGCCCAGGCGGCGGAGGCCTGCGGCTCCGCCGCGACGGCCGCGGCGGGAGCCGCGAGGGCCAGGGTGGCTCCGAGGGCGACGGCGGCGACCGCGGGGGCCTGGAGCCGGCTGAATATGTGACGTCTCAATGCGTCCTCCGAGTCCCGGCACGCCGATGGGGCCGCCGGGGACGAAACGTGTAGGGGGTGGACGCAACATGTCAGACACTCCGGCCGCGGAGTAAGAGGGGAATCCCTTGCAGTGTGCGGGACGCGGGGGGAGGGTTTCGGGCGGGTGGGCTCAAGTCGACCGCCACCGGGGCCAGTCGGCTGCTGCGGAGATGCTGATACGTGCAGGGCCTGACCGGCGCGGGAGGCGGAGCGCGGAAAGGGGGGCGTGCGGCGGACCAGTCCGCGCAGCCGGTCCGCGAGGACCGGCCCGCACGCCGGCCGACGCCAGGAACGCGGGCATCACCACCTCAGCCGCCCGTCCCGCGCGTGCGGCTCATTACCCCCGGGGTAATCGACCGGGCTGCCCTCCCCCCGGCAGTATCGAGCACATCGACGCCAACCCCGCCGGAATCCGGCCGCAGCTGCGAGGAGAGCGCCATGTCCGCCACACCCAGGGCGAGTGCAGTCAGCACGGCGAATTCAGCCACCGTCGCGAAGCCCGTCGCCGAGGCCACACGGGCCGTGGTGCGGGAGTTCCTGGCCGCCCGGATGGCCGGGGACGCCGGGCGGCTGGTCGCGCTCTTCGCCGACGAGGTCGACTGGCTGCTCGCCGAGAACCCGGCAGCCCCGTGGATCCGCCCACGCTCCACAGCCGCCGAATGCGCCGCCCAGTCCGCGGAGTTGATGGAGTACACCGTGCCCGAGATGGCGCGCGCCCGCGTCGACACCTTCCTCGTCGACGGCGCCGACGCTGTCCTGATGGGACACGTGTCGGGGACCGTACGGGCGACGGGGAAGTCCTTCGAGGGCCCGTTCGCACTGCGCCTCACCGTCGAGAACGGCCGAATCACCCGGCACCACCTCTACGAGAACAGCCTGTCCATTGCCGAGGCCTGCACCCCTTGAGGGCCACGGACGGCCGGGCCACGATCTGTGCGGCGCGCTGCCTGGACGCTGCTGGCTCGTACGGTCGCATCGTCCGCACCCCGGGGCCACCCACCGCCACCTCGGCGGACGGACGGTGTCCAGGCCGCCTCGGCCGCCCGCGCGGTGGGGCAGGCGGGGAAGCGGAGGTGGACGGTCAGCTGACGGGTCACTCGTGCGCTTCACGGGTGGGCCGGGGCACGCCGAGGGCCAGGACGGCGGTGTCGTCGTCCACCCCGGTGCCGAAGGTGTCGAGCAGATCGCGGATCGCGGCCACAGCGCCGTCTGCGGTCGTGGGAGCGAGCGATCGGGCGAACTCCAGGAACGCTTCGTCGCCGTAGCGGCCGCCGGCGCCGGCGGAGTGGGCTTCGGTGAGGCCGTCGGTGTGCAGGAGCAGGGTGTCGCCCGGGGCGAGGCGGACGGTGGTAGTGGCGATGTGGGCGTCAGGCAGGACGCCGATGAGCTGGCCCCCGGGGGTGGACAGGTGGTCGACCTGGCCGTCGGCACGCATCAGCAGGGCCGGCGGGTGGCCGCCGCTGGCCAGGGTGACGCGGAAGCCGCCCGCGTCGCCGTTGGGGGTGAGCAGGCCGAAGATGACGGTGCAGAACCGCGGGTCGTCGCCTGCGTACTCGTGGTTCATCACCGTGTTGAGGTTGGTGAGGACGGCGGCCGGGTCCGGGTCGTAGACGGCGGCGGCGCGCAGTGTGTAGCGGGCCAGGGAGGTGACGGCGGCTGCGGCCGCTCCCTTGCCGCATACGTCGCCCAGGAAGAATCCCCAGGTGCCGGAGGCGAGGGGGAACAGGTCGTAGAAGTCGCCGCCGACCTCGTCCGTCGAGGCGATGTGGTAGTGCGCGGTGACGTCCAGGCCGGGCACGTTGGCCAGGGCGGGCGGCAGCAGCGTCTTCTGCAGGGTGGCGTTCAGACGTTTGAGTCGTTCGCGTTCCCCCTCCGATTCCTGGCGGGCGCGGAGCAGCTCGGTTTCGTACGCACGGCGGTCGCGGGCGTCGAAGACGGTCGTGCGGATCAGCAGGGGCTGACCGTCGCTGCCCGCCTTGACCGTGGAGGTCACCAGGACCGGCAGGCGGCTGCCGTCGGCGGCCTTCAGTTCGAAGGCGATGCCGTTGATCTCGCCCTGCATGCGCAGGAGCGGGGCGAAGTGGGTCTCGTGGTAAAGGCGGCCGCCCACGGTGAGCAGGTCGGAGAACGTCCTGCGGCCCACGAGGTCGTCGCGTGCGTAGCCGAGCCAGTCCAGCAGGGTTGTGTTGATCTTCGCGATCGTGCCGTCCAGCAGGGTGGAGAGGTACCCGCACGGCGCATGCTCGTACAGGTCCTCGGCGCTGTACTCCGGCAGTGCCGAGAACATCGCCTGCTGCTGCTCTTCCCCCTCGGCCGCCTGGTCCATACCGTCCGCCTTGCTGTCCGAGCTCCCCCGCCGCATGCGGGCGCGCGTACCCCCTACGAGCCATTGAACGCCACCGGAGCCCGCACTGCTCAGCCAGGATCGTGCCTCCCCCGCCAGCACCGGTGGGTCCCGCCGGATCGGCACCGGGTGAGCGTTGCCGTCGGCCCGGGTGAGCGCTTCAGATTGCTTCGGGGCGCACCAAGTCACCTCAGGCTACGACGAGTGCGATGCCGGTCCAGCCGGCGGCGGGGAGGCGTTCGCCGACGACCAGGACGGCGAGTACGGCCGCGACCGCCGGTTCGAGCAGGGAGAGCGTGGTGGCCGTGCCGGCGGGCACGCGTGCGAGCCCCCAGCCGAACAGGACGTAACCGGCGAACATGGGGACGAGCGCCATGTAGGTGCCTACGACCGCGTTGGACCAAGAGCTGACGAGCGGGGCGCCGGTCGCCCGCAGGACGGGCAGGAGGAACAGTCCGCCGAGCCCGAAGACAGCGCCCATGGCCGCACGGGAGGGGATCCGGCGGGCGATGAGCCGGTGCGCGGCCCAGGAGTAGAGGGCGCAGGTCGTGGCGGCGACGAGGCCGAGTCCTACGCCGAGCAGCGTTCAGGCAATGGATGCGTGTCCCCCGTCGTCAGTGGCGTGAGCGGCTTCGGCGACGCACAGCAGGACCGTGCCGAGCAGACCGAGGGCGGCCGCCCCTGTCCGGCGGCGCGTGAGCCTTCGGTGGTCCACCACGCGCTCGATCAGCGCTGACACGAGGGGGCGGGCAGCCCGCCCAGGCCCATGGCGACGGCGGCGATGGCGAGAGGGCCCACGTCCGGGGCCAGGGTGGCGGCCGTGCCCGTCGTACCCCACCGAACGGAGGCCGCCAACACGCACACTGCCCCTGCCCCTGCCCCTGCCCTGCCCCTGCGGACCGGACGTGTCCGGTGGACCGTTTCACAGTCGGTCCAGCACAGTTGTCGCCATCGAGCGGGCGTGCTGAAGGCGGCCTCCGTCGCCTTCCAGGCCGGCGCGGGCCATCGCACCCTCCAGGAGGAAGGCGAGGTGCTCGGCCGTCGCGCGCGCTTCCTCGGACCGTTCGGGCAGCAGTTGTTCCAGGTGGCCGGCGATCAGGCGCTCGACTTGCTCCTTGCGGGCGCGGACGACAGCCCTGCCTTCGTCTCCGGCCGGGAGCTCGGCGGCGGCGTTGAGCAGTCCGCAGCCGCGAAAACCGTGCTCGTACGCGAATGCCGCGTGGTCGGCGTAGGCGTCGAAGACCGCCAGGGCGCCGTCGCGCGGCCCCTGGGCCTGCTCCAGCCGCGCGCGGTACAGGTTGAGCCACTCCTCGTGCCGGGCGTCAAGGCAGGCCCGCACCAGGTCGGCCTTGGAGGAGAAGTTGTTGTAGAGGCTCATCTTCGCCACGCCGGCCTCGGCGGTGATCGTGTCGATGCCGGTCGCCGCCACACCGTCGGCATAGAAGCGGCGGGCCGCAGCGGCAAGCAGCCGCTCCCGGGCCGGCCGCCGCCTTCCGCTCTCCGCCGAACTCACACCGTCGCGCACCGTGCCTTCGCCGGCCACCACAACTGGGCGGTGACCGGCACCCGGTTCCCGCCGGCCGGGGCCAACAGCGTCATCGCCCGCCGACTGCAGGGGCGGTCCAGCACCGCGTACCTCCCCACCGGCTTCGTTCAGCGAGGCGTGCACTTCAGCCGGCCGGTCTGCGCGGGGGCCGGGTGGGGTAGAACTTCCGAACCATGAGCCTGGCCACTGAGGGGGCGGGGGTTGCATGAATGCTGCGGTGACAGCGGTGGTGACCGTTGTGACATCGGGGGTGGTGGCCTTCCTGACCGTGATGTTCTCCGGTCGCCAACAGCGACGTGCCGCCGACCGCTCCGAGCGCGACCAGGTGAACGCCCGATATCTCAACCCTCTTCGTTGGCAGGCAGCTGAGGTCCACTACCGGCTCGCCGTCATCGGTGCCGCGGTGGAGCGGACGGGCAGTTACGCGCCAGCTCTGGCTGTCGATCGGCCGAGCCAGGTCGAGGGAAAGGATCCTGCCTGGTTCAACGGGCACGGGTGCGCGTTGCTCTCCGCTGCCTATCTCATCGCCGGTTTGTTCGCCCAGCTGAAGCGAGTTCGGGACGACTTTCCCTACTTGCGGCTGGCTGGGGGCGACGACACCCGATTCGCCGCCCTCATCGTGCGCGTCCAGTTGGCGTTCCTCCGAGAGGGGGGTGTCTATTACGCGGTTCAGCCGAGCATCGGTGACGATGTGCTGTGCGACGAGGGCAATCGGGTGCGCACCTACCGCGAGTTCTGCGAGCTACTCATGGACCCGGAACGGCGGGTATGGCTCGACATCCTGATCCATTTCACGCTGGAAACTGCCCAGGGACGCAAACAGCAGCGACTGCACGACGTGCTGGAGGCGGTCCGGGACCTGTCGGACTTCCTCGACCGAAGTCTGGCCGGCGGTCAATCCCTGCGCGCCCGTTGGGCGGCCGAAGGCGCCCGCATGGATGCTCGGGACACTGCCCGGATCCCGGTGCCGCCCCGGCGATAGACAGCGTTCCTGGGGGCGGCCCCGGCGCATCGGACGATCGGGAGGGGACACAAGGTCCGCCACAGCCGCGCCGCCGCCGGACGGGCACGGCGGCGGCATCTCCGATCTGCACCAACCACCGCAGATGTCCGCCTCCCCGCCACACCTCCCCGCTATCGGTCCGAACCCGCGCCGATGCGCGTCAGTACCAGATCGGCCAACTCCTCAGGGCTCAGCTCGCCGTCCAGGAACACCGTGCCGCCGGGAAGAGTGTCGGCCGCCGCCATGCACGGTGCGATCCTGTCCTTGCACCAGCTCCGGATCCGCTGCTCCCGTTCCGGATCGTCCGGGGCGTGAATCCGGCCGTCGATACGCTCCTCCAGGACCTCGCGGGAGACTTTGAGGAAGAAGTGGTGGACGTCGACACCCGCGTCCTTCAACGCGCCGAAGATCTCACCGACGTATCCGGGGTCGACCAGGGTCATGGGGACCAGGACCGGGCGGCCGTACTCCTCGATCAGCCCCACCGCCAGGTTGGCGACCTGCCGCCGCCACAGTGGCAGGTCCTGGAAGTCGCCGGTGGGGACCTCCACGATCTCCCGGAGTACGAAGCCGACCATCTCCGGGTCATAGACCAGTGCCTCGGGCCAGCGCGGACGCAACGCGTCCACCAGTGTGCTCTTCCCGCTCCCGAACGCCCCGTTCACCCAGACGATCAACGCGATCCTCCCCCGCCCCGTTGCCCGGCCCGCGCGGGGGCCGGGCGTGTCGGATCAGCATGCCGCGCGGACCGGGGGCAGCCAAATCTCTTGTCTGATTCCCTGTGGCCGGCCGGCAACGGCTGTCGTACCGCTACCGCTCCGCACAGAACTCGCCAGTCACTGGTTGGGGTCGGCGACGCTGATGTCTGCCAGGGCGGCATCGGTGTCGTGTACGGCGGCCAGGTCGCCCAGCGACACGATGCCGACCGGCAGACCGTCCTCCACCACGGGCAGACGTCGTACGGCGTGCCGGCGCATCAAGGAGACCGCCCGGCCGAGGTCGTCGTCGAGCGAGACGGTGATCAGCTCGTCGCTGCAGGCGTCGGCCGCGCTGTAGTCCCCGATGTTGCCTTCCCGGGCCACGATGCGCACCGCCAGGTCCCGGTCGGTGACCAGGCCCCGCAGCTCGTCGCCCTCGGCGACCAGCACCGCGCCGATCCCCTCGTCGCGCATCACGCGGGCCACCTCAGCGACAGAGGTCTGCGGTCCCACCGTCACGGGCGCGGCGGTCATCACTTCACGCACTTTCCTGTCCATCACAGGTCTCCCATGGTTTCGGTGCACGCGTCGATCGCGCCGGCCCACCAGCCGCGCGACCTGGCTGTACCCGCCGCCCCGTTCACCCCACGCCCCGACCCCCGCTTTGCGCTCCGATGGCCCGCGCGGCTCACCTTGTTGACGGAATCGCCGTCGGAAGGTGGTCAGGGTGCTTCGAGAGCGTGCCGGAGCAGCGCCGTGGGTGTCCGGCGGGTGAGGAAGAACGCCGACGTCCACAGCCCTGGGCCGCGTCCCCGGTCGGCGAAGTCGAGCCACGACATCGCCAGCGTCAGCAGCGACGGCAGGAGCAGCCCCGTACCGACGCGGTTCGTCACCGCCCCGACGACCAGCAGCGGCAGGCTGTCGGCCACGCCCATGGCGATCAGCGTCAGAGCGACCGTACGTCCGACAGCCGCCCGCCCACTCGCGCGGCCGTCTCCCGCAGCCAGATGTGCGCCGCGTCGTGGGTGTGCACCGGATGCCACCACATCGCCTCGCGCAGGGGCACGGCCTCGTACGGGGGCTCCAGCACGCGGACGGCGGCGAGCGGTGCGAGGAGCCGGGCGAGACGCGCCTGGACCAGGGCGATGCGCCGGGTGCCCGCGACCAGCAGCGGCAGCAGCTGGAAGCTGTCGACGGAGACCTCCACGCGCGGCTCGACGCCCAGCATGCCGAGCTGGCGTACGGCGGGGGCGTCGTAGGTCCGCTGGTAGGTGACCCACGGCAGCCGGGCCAGGTCCTGCCGGGTGAGGCGTTCGTCGACACTCGGGTGGTCGTCCGCGACCAGGAAGACCCACCGGTCCTCGTAGAGGTCGGTGGCGGGGAAGTCGCTGATGACGCCGTGCGGCATGAGCAGGCCGTCGGTGGCGCTCAGCAGCGTCGCGGTGTCGTCGACCACGGTGGGCGGTGTCTGGCTGAAGCGCAGGCGGATGCCGGGGGCCTCCTCGTGCACCACACGGGCCAGTTCGGTGCCGAAGACGGCGACGGCGTAGTCGGACGCCACGAGCCTGAACTCACGGCTCTCGCCCGCCGGGTCGAAGTGCGCCTGGCTGGCGAAGAGGCGTTCCAGTACGTCATAGGCGGTGGTGGTGCGGTCGAGCAGGACCTGCCCGAGGGCGGTGAGTTCGTAGTGGGCGCCGACCCTCGCCAGCAGATCGTCGTCGAAGTGGCGGCGCAGACGGGCCAGGGCGGCGCTCATCGCCGGCTGGCTGAGCCCCACGCGCTGCCCGGCGCGGGTGACGTTGCGTTCCTCCAGGAGGGCGCGCAGGGCGACGACGAGGTTGAGATCGAGGCGGGCCAGGTTCACGGGATGTCCTTGTCGAAAGGCGCCGAGCAGGAGGAATAAGCGCCGTGGATAACAACGATCCACAGAATCGATTTCCCTGATCGTAAGGGTCGGGTCCAGATTGGTCACACCGCAATCAGGAGGACATCGCCGTGAACTCTGGATCCCCGTCCGCAGCCTTTGCCGGACCCTTCGCTCTGGGCACCCTCTCGACCCCGGACGGACCGGCCTTCCCCGCCCTCGTCACCCCCGACAGCCAGGTGCTCGATCTGCGTGTCGCCTTCGCCGAGGAGCGGCTGACGACACGAAGGCTGCTGGACCGCTGGGAGACGGCGCTGCCGCGCCTGCGGACGCTGGCCGGTACCAGCGGCCTCGCACGCAAGCCGCTGGCGGACTTCCGGGTGCACGCGCCCGTCGAGCCGCGGCAGGTGTTCCAGTCGGGGGCGAACTACCGGCAGCACGTGATCGACCTGCACGTCGCGCACCGGGACCCCGCCGACGAGCGCTCCGAGGAGGAGCGGCGCGCCGAGGCGGCGGAGATCATGGACCGGCGGGCGGCGGAGGGCCTGCCGTACGTGTTCACCGGTCTGCCGAGTGCCGTCACGGGTCCGTACGACGACGTCGTGCTTCCCGCCTGGGCCGAGAAGCCGGACTGGGAGCTGGAGTTGGCGGTCGTGATCGGCCGGCCGGCCCACCGGGTGTCCGCCGGGGAGGCCCTGACGTACGTCGCCGGGTACACCATCGCCAACGACCTCACCGACCGGGCGGCCGTCTTCCGCCGCGACATGCCGCGGATCGGCACCGACTGGCTGCGCGGCAAGAACGCGCCCGGCTTCACCCCGCTCGGCCCCTGGATCGTGCCCGCCGAGTCCCTGGCCGAACCGGACGACCTGCGGATCACGCTCAGGCTCAACGGCGAGACCATGCAGGACGAGTCCACCAAGGACATGATCTTCGACGTGGCGCGTCTGGTCGCGTACGTCTCCCGGACCGCCCGCCTCCTGCCCGGCGACCTCGTGCTGACCGGCTCCCCCGCCGGCAACGGCATGCACTGGGGGCGGCTGCTGCGCGACGGCGACGTCATGGACGGCTCGATCACCGGTCTCGGCGCCCAGCGCACCCACTGTGTGGCGGAGCGGTCATGACCCTGGACCGGCTGGACCCGGAGGGCGCGATCGCCGAGGCAGCCAAGGCGTACTCCAACTGGGGGCGCTGGGGCGCGGACGACGTGCTCGGCACGCTGAACTTCCTGGACGAGGCGAAGCGGGTCGAGGGCGCGGCGCTGGTCCGGCGCGGGGTGAGCTTCTCGCTGTCGCAGCGGTTCGACATGAACGGGCCGCAGAAGGGCTGGAGGCGCCGTACGAACCCGGTGCACACCATGCTCGACACCGGTACCGACGCGGCCCTCGGCCACCAGGGCTTTCCGCACGGCATCGGCGGCGCCGACGACGTGATCGCCATGCCGTTGCAGTGCTCCACCCAGTGGGACGGGCTCGGGCACATCTTCGACCACGGCAGGGCGTGGAACGGGCGGGCGGCGGAGAAGGTCGTCACGTCCGAGGGCGACCTGGTGACCGGCATCGAGCACATGGCGCCGTACGTCGCCGGACGCGGCGTCCTGCTCGACGTGGGCCGGGTGACCGGCGACGACGGCGAACTGCCCGACGGTTTCGCGATCACCGAGGAGCACCTGGAGCGGACCGCCGAGGCGCACGGGGTGACCGTGGGGCGGGGCGACATCGTGCTGGTGCGCACCGGGCAGCTCGCCCGGACCCGCAGGCAGGGGTGGGGCGACTACGCCGGCGGCCCGGCGCCCGGCCTGTCGTTCACCACGGCCGGCTGGCTGCACCGTACCGAGATCGCCGCGATCGCCACCGACACCTGGGGCTTCGAGGTCCGGCCCAACGAGTTCGAGGGCGCCTTCCAGCCGCTGCACCAGGTCGCCATCCCGAACATCGGCCTGCTGATCGGTGAGATGTGGGATCTCGACGCGCTCGCCGGGGACTGCGCGGCCGACGGCGTGCACGCGTTCTGGCTCACCGCCGCACCCCTGCCCATCACCGGCGCCGTCGGCTCACCCGTCAACCCGATCGCCGTCAAGTAACCAGCGGAACGAAGGAGTTCCCGATGAGCACACCCCGTACGGTCCTGGTGATCGGTGGCGGCGCGGCCGGCAACGCCGTGGCGGTCCTGCTGCGCCGGGCCGGTGTCGCCGTGGACCTGATCGAGGCCGAGGACGACTGGAACGCCACCGCCGGTTCCGGCATCACCCTCCAGGGCAACGCCCTGCGCGTCCTGCGCGAGCTCGGCGTGTGGGACCGGGTGAGGGAATCCGGCTTCGCTTTCGGGTCGGTGGGCATCACGGCGCCCGACGGCACCGTCCTGCACGAGCAGCGCGACATCCGCACCGGCGGCGGGGACCTGCCCGCCACCGTCGGGATGCGGCGTCCCCGGCTCCAGCGCGTACTGATCGACGCCGTCCGTGCCTCGGGCGCCACCGTGCGCCTGGGCACCCGAGCCGAGTCACTGGAGCAGGACTCCGACGGCGTGAGCGTGCGGTTCAGCGACGGGACCGGGGGCCGCTACGACCTCGTCGTCGCCGCCGACGGCCTCGGCTCCGCCACCCGCGCCGCGATCGGCATCACCGACAAGCCGGAACCGACCGGCATGGCGATCTGGCGCGTCGCCGTCCCACGCCCGGCCGGTGTCGTGCGCACCGACCTCGCCTACGGCGGCCCCGCCTACATCGCCGGTTACTGCCCGACCAGTGACACGACCCTCTACGCGTACGTCGTCGAGGCCAACCGCGACCGCGCCTGCCTCCCACCGGCGTCGTACGCGGACGAGATGCGCCGCCTGGCCCGCGCGTACGGCGGCTTCTGGCCGGAGATCACCGCGCACATCACCGACCCGGCCGAGGTCAACTACACCTGGTTCGACCGCATGCTGGTGGAGGGCTCCTGGCACCGCGGCCGGGTGGTGCTCGTCGGCGACGCCGCCCACTGCTGCCCGCCGACCCTCGCCCAGGGCGCCGCCCTGTCGCTGGAGGACGCGTGGGTGCTCGCGCAGATGCTGTCCGGGGCCGGGCCGTGGGACGACGCGCTGCTCCAGGCGTACTACGAGCGGCGGATCGCGCGCGTCCGTCCGGTCGTGGAGGCGTCCGTGCAGATCGGGCAGTGGCAGCTCGACGGCGTCCGCGACGCCGACGTGCCCGGCCTGATGGCCCGCACGATGACGATGCTGCGGGAACTGCCGTGACGCCCCCGACCGTCGACGTGCACGCACACGTCCTGCTGCCCGAGGTCGACGCGCTGGTGGCGGACCTGCCGGGACTCGCCGGGGCGAGGGCGCTGGACGCCCGCCGCAACGGTCCCGCCGCCCTCGCCGTCAGCGGCCCCATGGTGCGCGAACGCCTCCCCGCGCTGACCGACACCGCCGTGCGTCTGGCCGCGATGGACGCCCAGGGCGTCGACGTCCAGCTGGTCAGCCCCTCCCCCTCGCACTACCACTACTGGGCCGACGAGGGGACGGCCGAGAAGGTGTGCCGGCTCGCCAACGAGGCGACGGCCGCGCACTGCTCGGCCGCACCCGGCCGGTTGCGCGGGCTGGGGATCGTACCCCTCCAGCACCCGGACCTGGCCGTGCGCGCACTCGACCACGCCCTGGCGCAGGGTCTTTCCGGAGTGGAGATCTCCAGTCACGCTCCGGGACGCGAGCTCTCCGACCCCGCCTACGCGCCGTTCTGGGCACGGGCCGAGGAGACGGGCGCGATCGTCTTCCTGCACCCCTTCGGCTGCACGCTCGACGAGCGTCTGGACCAGTGGTACCTGTCCAACACCGTGGGCCAGCCCACCGAGAACGCCGTCGCGCTCTCGCACCTGATCTTCTCCGGGGTGCTGGACCGGCACCCCGGTCTGCGGCTGATCGCGGCGCACGGCGGCGGCTACCTGCCCACCCACATCGGCCGCTCCGACCACGCGTGGTCGGCCCGCTCCGACGCGGGCGCCGGCTGCGCGCATCCACCGAGCAGCTACCTGAAGCGGCTGTACTTCGACTCCCTGGTGCACGCCCCGCACGTCCTGCGGGAGCTGGTCCGGGCCGCCGGGGCGGACCGCGTGCTGCTCGGCTCGGACTTCCCGTTCGACATGGGCGCCGAGGACCCGGTGGCCGCCCTGCGCGCCGCGCGTCTTTCCGCTGCCGACTTCGACGCCGTACGCGGCGGCAACGCTTCCACCCTGCTCAACCTCGCCCTCGTCTGAGGAGGAACCCGCCATGAGCGCACGTCTGCTCACCCACCTGCGGCACGTCGACCTCGCCGTGCCCGACTACGACACACAGCTCGACTTCTACGCGGGCGTCTGGGGCCTCACCCAGGTCGCCGAGGACTCCGGCATCTCCTTCCTCGCCGCCGAGGGCTCCCCGGAGCAGTACGTCGTACGGCTCCGCAAGGCCGACGAGAAGCGCCTCGACCTCGTCTCGTACGGCGCCGCCACCCCCGCCGACGTCGACACCCTGGCGGAGGAACTCCTCGCAGGCGGCGTCCGGTTGATCTCCCGGCCGGGCAAGGTCGACACCCCGGGCGGCGGCTACGGCTTCCGTTTCTTCGACGTCGACGGCCGCACCATCGAGGTCTCCGCGGACGTCGGGGTGCGCCGGCACCGCAAGGTCGAGGAGAAGGAGGCCATCCCGGTGAAGCTGTCGCACGTGGTCCTCAACTCCCCCGACCTCAACCGCACGCGCGCCTGGTACGAGCGGCACCTCGGCTTCCGGCTCTCCGACACGCTGTCCTCCCCGCACATGGGCGAGGTCATGCACTTCATGCGCATCAGCAACCAGCACCACTCCATGGCGATCGCGCAGGGCCCGCACACCGCCCTGCACCACATCTCCTTCGAGATGCGCGGCCTCGACGAGTACCTGCGCGGCTCCGGCCGGGTCATCCGCGCCGGCCACCGCAAGATCTGGGGACCGGGCCGCCACCTGGCCGGCGACAACACCTTCACGTACTTCCTCGATCCGCACGGCAACACCGTCGAATACACCACCGAACTGGAGGAGCTGGACGAGGACACCTGGCACCCGCACGTCTACGACTTCTCGCAGCCCGAGGTCACCGACCAGTGGGGCACGGCGAACCCGATGAACGAGCTCATCGCCAAGGAGTCGTTCAACGACCCCGACCGCGGCGTCTTCGTCGCCCCGCCGGTGTGACCGTCCCGCATCCCGAACCCCGGGGGCGCGGCAGTGGTGTCACCGCCCTGGCCGCCCACCGCGCCCCCGGCCCGCCGGCCTCCCGCCCACAGGAGTCACATCATGCGTTTCGCCGCTTACGAACACCGGCACCGCCCGCGCGTGGCCGTCGTGGAAGAGGACGGCACCCTCTTCCCCCTGCCCGGCGTCACCTCGCTCACCGCTCTGCTCACGGAGGCCGACGGCCTGCCGGGCCTGCTCGCCGCCGGAGCGGCGGCGCTCGACGTGCCGCCCGGCCCCCACGTCTCACAGGTACGACTGTCTCCCCCGCTCCAGCCGACCTCGGTGCGGGACTTCGTCACCTTCGAGGAACACGTGGAAGGCGTACGACGGTCGGTGGACGGCGCCGGCGGTGTCCCCGAGCAGTGGTACGCGGCGCCGACCTTCTACTTCACCAACCCGCACGCCGTCTTCGGCCCCCACGACGACATTCCCGTGCCACCCGGCTCCACCGCCCTGGACTTCGAGCTGGAGGTCGGTGCGGTCGTCGGCCGCGAGGGCCGCGACCTCACCCCCGAGCAGGCCCGCGACCACATCGTCGGCTACACCGTCTTCAACGACTGGTCCGCGCGCGACCTGCAGGCGGCGGAGATGAGGGTCGGCCTCGGCCCCTGCAAGGGCAAGGACACCGCCACGACCCTCGGCCCCTGTCTGGTCACCGCCGACGAGCTGGAGCCGTACCGGGACACCGACGGTTTCCTGCGCCTCGCCCTGACCGCCGAGGTCAACGGCGAGACGGTCGGCGAGGACCTGCTGTCCCACATGAGCTGGACCTTCGAAGAAATGACCGCTTACGCCTCCCGGGGCACCCGCGTCGTGCCCGGCGACGTCCTCGGCTCCGGCACCTGCGGCAACGGCGGCTGCCTGGCCGAACTGTGGGGCCTGCGCGGCGAGCGGAACCCGCCGCCGCTGAAGCCCGGGGACACCGTCACCCTCACCGTCGAGGGCATCGGCGCCGTCTCCAACACCGTGGTGGCGGGTGCCGCGCCGGTGTTCCTGCCCGCCGCTCGGCGCCGCGACCGGGAGCGGCCGTGAGCGACCGGCGGTCTTCGGGCCCCTCCCGAGCGAGGAAGACCGGGCCGCACTCGCCACCGACGTGCGCGGGGCCGGGCGGTGGTGCTGTCGGTCAGGTTCCGGGCCGGGCGGGATCGTCCGTCCGGACGCCCGGGAGGCGGGCGTAGGCGCGGCCGATCGGTTCGGCGCTCAGCCCGTGCAGCAGGATGCTGAGCATGACGGTCATCACCATCACCCGGGCGATGAAGTCGGCGCTGCGTGCGGGCAGTTCGACGGCCGCGAGGAGCCCGAAGACGATCGATGTCACGCCTCTCGGGCCCAGCCAGCCCAGGAACAGCTTGTCGCGCGGGGGCAGCCCCGTGCCCGTGAGCACGAGCAGCACGGGGATCGCGCGCACCAGGGCGACGGAGACGAGCGCGTACAGGATCACGGAGAGGTGGAACCCGTCCCAGAACACCTCGTTCACGATCTGCCCGAACACGAACCACAGCGCGAGGGACATCAGAGCGACCAGGTCGTCCGTCATCCGCACCGCGTCCGCCGGAAGGTGGCGCATGGCGGGCGCGATGCAGACGCCCGCGACGAAGGACGCCACGAAGCCGTTGCCGCCGAGTGCCGAGGAAAGCGTGTAGGCGGCCACGGGGACGGTCAGTACGCCGAGCCTCGTCGCCGCGTGCTGCGTCCAGCCGCTCGCCCAGGACCTGCGCAGCAGCCACCCGGCCACGTATCCGACGACGGAACCGACAGCGACGGCCCAGCCCGCCGACGCGACCGCGTTCAGCAGTGCTTCCGTGTAATCAGCGCTCCTGGTGCGTGACTCGACCGCGGCGGCCAGGCACAGGAGGAACACCGGCGAGACGATCCCGTCGTTCAGGCCCCCTTCGACGTTGAGCACGTCGCGCAGCCGGGCCGGGATTCTCCTGTCCCGTACGACGGCCGCCGTGGGGGCCAGGTCCAGGGGGACGACGACGGTCGCCAGGACGGCCAGGACCCACCCGGGCTGCTCGGGGAAGAAGGCGTACGCGGTCAGGAAGGCGAGGCACAGGGTCAGGGGCAGCGCACCGCCGAGCAGGCGCGCGACGATCCCCCTCTCCCTGCGGATGACGCCCCCGGGGACTTCGGTGGCGTCGACGAAGAGGAGCAGCGCCAGTACGACTTCCACCGCGTGTTCGAAGCCGGCCGTGTCGAACTCGAAGCGCAGCGGGGGGTCCGAACCGCCGGTCATGGCGATACCGGCCGCCATCATGGCGATCGGGGCGGTGACACTCCATCGCGCCAGCCGGTGCGAGAGGACGGCCCAGACGAACAGAATGCCCGCGATGACAGTGACGGCAAGCATGGCATCCTGCGCTTTCCGGCTGGGCACCTTTCCCGGTGTACGCGCAGCTTAGAGCGGGATGTGGGCTCTGCGGGGCGGAGCACGCCGGTGGACCGGCACCTGCGCGGGGTGCGCCCGGCGGCGTGCCGTGCCTCCCGCGCGGGCGATCGTCGATCGTGGCGGGCGGCAGAGCCGCCGCGGTCGTCCCCTGGTGCCGCTGGTGCCGCTCCGCCGGTCTTCGCACTGCCCCGAGGGGGTCAGCCGTCGGCGGCGTGGATGTTCAGCACCGCGCCGTCGAAGTCAGCGGCGAGGTAGCCGGATGAGCTGTACTCGTCGGTGAAGTAGATGTTGACCGTGGGCACGCTCTCGAAGACGGGGCGGCGGAGGACGACGTAACGCATGGTCGGTTCGGGGATGCCGAGTTCCTGGTCGGCCTTCCGGAAGAGCGCCGGCAGCTTGTCCCAGTCGACCTCGCTGATGTCGATCGGGGCTTCGTCCCCGCCGATGACGGTACCGCCGGGGCCTTCCTTGGCCGCGTATCCGTTCCGGTACACGAAGCGGTCGTACTTCGTCCGGCTGCCCGGGACCGGGACGTTGGCGATCGCGTACTCCTCGTAGACCGTGAACTCGAAGAACTTCGTCGTCCGTGTCTCGGCCTTGAGTGCGGTGATCGCCTCCCGCACTCTCTTGGGCGTCAGGAGGTTCTTCGTCTGCTTGGACGGCGGCAATGACGCCTGCGCCGGCTGTTCGGTGGCCTTCGGATCTGTCGTCTTCGCGGTGTCCTTGCCGCCGGTGGCACCCGTCGTCGAGGCGGGATTCTCCTTCCGGTCCGCGCGGAACAGACCGCTGTCGAGAGGCAGGGCGCTCACCAGAGTCGCCAGCGCCGCCACCAGCACCGCGGCGGTCAGCGCCGGTACCGCCCACCGGTTGCGTCGCGGCCGGGACGAGCCGTGGTGCGACGACAGGTCGGGGACGGTCCCCGGAACCGGCGGAGGGCCGAAACCGGACGGCGGGGCGGTCGAGGGCGGAGGGCTCGACGGCCACGGTGGTGCGGGGTGTGCCGCCGGGGCGTCGTGCACGGTGTCGGCCTGGGGCACGGCGGGCTGTGGGGGCCGCGGTGCGGCCGTCGGGTGGCAGGCGTCCGCGCCGCGTCCGGCGTCGGTGAACATCCGCTCCAGCCGCGCCGCGTCCGGCCGTGCGGCGGTGTCCCGTGTGAGCAGGGCCGTGAGCACCGGGGTGAGCGGTCCGGACCGCACGGGCGCGGGGACCGGCTCGTCGAGGACCGCGACGAGGGTCGACAGGCTCGTCTCGCGCCGCAGCGGGTGCCATCCCTCCACAGCGGTGTAGAGCAGCATGCCGAGGGACCACAGGTCGGAGGCCGGGTTGCCCTCCTCGCCGCGGATGCGCTCGGGTGCGATGTACTCGGGCGAGCCGATGAGGTCGCCGGTGGCGGTCAGGCTGGTCGACTCGCGCAGTACGGCGATGCCGAAGTCGGTGAGGACGGGGCTGCCGTCGGGCCGCAGAAGGACGTTGGCCGGCTTCACGTCCCGGTGGTGGATGCCCGCGCCGTGGGCGGCGCGGAGGGCGGACAGCACCCCGCGTCCCACGACCAGTGCCTCCGTGACGCTCAACGGGCCCTGGGCCAGGCGCTCGTGCAGGGACTGCCCCGGGACCAGTTCCATGACGATCCACGGGTGGGGGCCGTCGGACGAGTCCACGATGTGATGGATGGTGACCACATGGGGATGGGCGAGCCGGGCGAGGGCCCGTGCCTCCCGCAGTACGCGCTCACTGAGCACGCGCGCCCGGGCGGGGTCCGCCTCCGCCGCCGCGGGGTCGGGCGACCGTACTTCCTTCAGTGCCACTTCGCGGTGGAGCACTACGTCCCGGGCCCGCCACACGGTGCCCATGCCGCCGCTGCCCAGTCTGGCGAGCAGTTCGAACCGGCCGTCGATCAGCCGTCTGCCGGCCTCCTTGGTGTTCATAGCGGGTCAGCTTACGAGCAGCGCGCCCACGGCCGGTATCGCCCTTCGGGTAGGCGCATTTCCGCAGGTTGAAGGGGGGTGCGGGGTGCGGATCCGGGTCTCGCCGAGTGTCGCCCGCGGGCCGGCCCGGTGCGCGGACGGCGTCGCCCGTCTGCCGCGACCGGCGCGCGCCGGCTGCACGACGCCCCTCGACTGGTCCTCTCCGCACCCCGGCCGTAGCTCCGGCGAAAGGACCCGCCGCCATGCGTCGTTATCCGCCGATCGCGGACCATGGGCTCATCGGCGATCTGCAGACCTGCGCGCTGGTGTCGTCCGACGGTGTGGTCGACTGGTTCCGCGCTCCACGGTTCGACTCGCCCAGCATCTTCGCCTCGCTGCTCGACCACGATCGCGGCGGTCACTTCTCGATCACGGTGGACGTGCCGGGGACGACCGTACGGCAGCTGTACCTGGCGGACACGGCCGTACTGATCACCCGGTTCATGACACCCGACGGCGTCGGGGAGGTCGTCGACTTCATGCCCGTCGACCAGCCGGAGCGAGCCACCGACCGGCACCGTCTCGTACGGGCGATGCGGGTGGTGCGCGGCACCGTGCGGTTCGGCGTGGAGTGCCGGCCGCGGTTCGACCACGGGCGCGCGCCCCACCGGCCGACGCTCGACGACGGCGCCGCCCGCTTCCACGGCCCTGGCGTCGACGTCCATCTGCAGACCGCCGGACCCCTCTCGCTGCGGCGCGACGGTGACGACGTGCGCGCCGAGGTCGTGCTGAGAAAGGGTGAGCTGGCGGCGACGGCGCTCACCGTGTGCGCGGCCGGTGGGGAAGCGCCGCGGCCCTTCACCGCGGGAGGCGCGCGGGCGGAGTTCACCGCCGTGTGGGAGTTCTGGCACCGCTGGATCGGGCGTTCCCGGTACCGGGGCCGCTGGCAGGGGGCCGTCAACCGTTCGGCCGTCACCCTCAAGCTGCTGACGTACGCCCCGACCGGCGCCCCGGTCGCCGCCGCCACGGTGGGCCTGCCCGAGCAGATCGGCGGCGAGCGGAACTGGGACTACCGGTACACCTGGATCCGTGACGCCTCGCTGTCCGTGGGGGCGTTGTACGGCCTGGGCTTCACCGAGGAGGCGGACGTCTTCCGCTACGCGGCCCTGGCCCTGGACGAGGCGAGAGAGGACATGCGGCGGCGAACCCCGCTCGGCGGACGCGACGAGCCGCCCCGGGACGCCGAGCGGTCCTGCCGGACGGCTGTCTCTATAGGCTTGACGGGTGGCGAGCACAGAGAACGAGCAAGCGGCGGACACCCCCGAGCGGGCCGACGGGCGCGCGTTGCACGCGTTCGCGGTGCAGTTGCGCCGCATGAACGGCCAGATCAACCGGCTCTCGCACGCCTTCGCGGCCGACCAGGGCCTGCACGCCACCGATGTCCAGGCGCTCGCCGCGATCCTGGATTCGGAGACACCGCTCACCCCGGGGCGTCTGCGGGAACACCTCGGCCTCACCTCGGGGGCGGTCACCGCGTGCCTGGACCGTCTGGAACGGGCGGGGCACGTCCGCAGGGCACGCGAGAGCGCCGACCGCCGGGTCGTACACCTGCATTACCTCCCCGAAGCCAGGTCGGCGGCGCGCGGTCATTTCATGCCGCTGGCCACCGCGACCGCCCGCGCCCAGCAGCAGTTCGACAGCGACGAGCTGGCGACGGCGCTGCGCTTCCTCGCCGTGCTGAACGACGAACTGGATCACCTGCGCCCCGAACGCTGAGCTCACCTCTCCTCCCGCGCATCCGGATCGGGGGAGTCGGACGAAGTAGCGACTGAAGACCGTTCCACACCCCGGCCGCAAAGTACTTCGATAATTGAGATACTTTGCCATTGAGAGGCTTTTCCCTTCACTCAGGAGTGCAATGTCCAGCTCCGCACGACTGGCGCGATGGCTCGTGCCCGTAGTCGTCCTCGTCGCCTGGCTGGGCGTCGGTGGCGCCCTCGGCCCCTACGCCGGCAAGCTCGGCGAGGTCGCGACCAACGACCAGGCGGCCTTCCTGCCGCAGAACGCCGAGTCCACCAAGGTCATCGACGCGCAGAAAGCCTTCCGGCAGGAGGAGACGCTGCCGGCCATCGTCGTCTGGACCGCGACCGGCGGCGGCGACGTGAACGACGGACAGCGGACGGCGGCCACGGGGGCGCTGGCCTCGCTCGACGGCACGGCCGGCGTGCTGGGGTCGTCGCCGGCTGTCGCGTCGCAGGACGGGCAGGCTCTGCAGGGCGTCGTCCAGCTGCGCCCGGACCTGGGCGAGCGGCTCGCCGAAACGATGGAGGAGGTCGACAGGGCGGCGGCGCGCGTACCGGGTACGAACGTTCAGCTCGCGGGGCCGGCGGCGCGGCAGGCCGACTTGGGCGACGCGTTCGCGGGCATCGACGGGCTGCTCCTCGGCGTGGCCCTGATCACGGTTCTGGTCATTCTGCTGCTGGTCTACCGCAGCGTCCTGCTTCCGCTCGTCATCATCACCGGCGCGGTCTTCGCGCTCGGCCTCGCGTGCGGCGTGGTGTACGCGCTGGCGGACCGCGACGTCGTGCGCGTCGACGGGCAGGTGCAGGGCATTCTGTCCATCCTCGTCATCGGCGCCGCGACCGACTACGCCCTGCTTCTCACCGCGCGCTTCCGCGAGGAACTGGCGCGTCACGACGACCGAACGGCCGCCATGCGGGCCGCGGTGCGCGAGTCGGCCGGCCCCGTCGTCGCCAGCGCCGCGACCGTGGCCCTGGGACTCGTCGCCCTGCTGCTCAGCGATCTCACCAACAACCGTGCTCTCGGGCCGGTGGGCGCCATCGGCATCGTCTGCGCCGTGCTCAGCTCTCTCACCTTCCTCCCGGCCGTACTGGTGCTGCTCGGCCGCGGCGCGTTCTGGCCGGCCCGTCCGAAGCAGGCGGGCGCCGCCGGCGACAGCAGCGGGAGCCGCGGCATCTGGTCCCGGATCGCCGCCCTCGTCGACCGGGCGCCGCGCAAGGTCTGGGCCCTCACCCTGGCCGGCCTGATCGCGTGCGCGGCGTTCGCCCCGACCCTCACATCAAAGGGTGTGCCGCTCGACGAACTCTTCGTCAACGACGCACCGTCCGTGGCGGCGCAGCAGACGCTGAGCGAGCACTTCCCGGCAGGCTCGGGCAGTCCTGCCGTCATCATCGCCGACGCCGACCGGACGGAGCAGGTGACCGCGGCGGCCGGCGGCCTCGACGGGGTCGCCCGGGCTCTGCCCGTCACCGCGTCCGGGCGGCCGGGGGGCGAGGCACCTCTGGTGGTCGACGGCAAGGTGCGGATCGACGCGACGCTCGAGGACGCGTCGGACAGCGATGCCGCCAAGGAGACCGTCGCGCGGCTCCGTGCGGCCGTACACGCCGTACCCGGCTCGGACGCCCTGGTCGGGGGCTACACGGCCCAGCAGTACGACACCCAGCAGACCGCCGGTCGCGACCGCACGCTCATCGTGCCCGTCGTACTCGCGATCATCCTGGTCATCCTCGTCGGGCTGCTCCGCTCGCTGCTGATGCCGGTTCTCCTCGTGGCGACCGTGGCCCTGAACTTCCTCGCCACGCTGGGCGTTTCCTCGCTCGTCTTCCAGAACGTCCTCGGGTTCTCCGGCACCGACGCCTCCGTGCCGCTCTACGGATTCGTCTTCCTCGTGGCCCTGGGCGTCGACTACAACATCTTCCTCATCTCACGAGTCCGCGAGGAGTCCCTCAAGCACGGCACGCGCCAGGGGGTGCTCCGCGGCCTCACCGCGACCGGCGGAGTCATCACCTCTGCCGGCGTCGTGCTCGCCGCCACGTTCGCGGCCCTCGGTGTCATCCCGCTGGCGTTCCTCGTCCAGATCGCGTTCATCGTCGCTTTCGGGGTGCTCCTCGACACGCTCGTCGTCAGGTCGCTGCTCGTACCGGCGCTGGTCAGGGACATCGGGTCGGCGGCATGGTGGCCCGGAGCCCTGAGCCGCCGGCCGGAGGGGGAACAGGTGCGTACACACGCCGGCTGACGGGCTCGCGCCGGGGCCGCGGTACCCGGCTCCCTCCGGCCACGGTGTACGGCGCGGGCGGCCTTCGCACGCCGCCGGGGCGAGCCCTGTCAAGCCGCGACCCGCTCGGCCGCCTTCGCCGCATCGGCGAGGGTGGGGTAGTCGGTGTACCCGGTCTCGCCGCCCACGTACATCATGTGCTCGTCGCGCACCTGATTGAGCGGCGCTCCGGTCCGCAGCCGTTCGAT
This sequence comes from Streptomyces chryseus, assembly GCF_014650755.1. Classification (GTDB taxonomy): domain Bacteria; phylum Actinomycetota; class Actinomycetes; order Streptomycetales; family Streptomycetaceae; genus Streptomyces; species Streptomyces chryseus. The sequence goes on from NZ_BMVO01000008.1 coordinate 134,638, forward strand.
CAGGTCGGGGTTGGCCAGGAACGCGCGGCCCAGGGAGATCAGGTCGGCACCCTCGGCCAGCAGGCGTTCACCGGCCCGCCGGCCGCCGTCGGCGGGCAGCGGCCCTGCCCAGTTCAGCGCCGGGTTGGCCATGAGGGTTCCCCGCCAGCCGCGGCGGATCTCCTGGAACAGGGGCGTGCCGGGGTCGGCCCGTACGAGGTGCAGATAGGCCGGGCCGGTGTCCGCGAGGGCTTCGAGGAGCGCCGGGTAGATCTCCTCGGTGTCGCCCTCGTCGATGCCGTTGACGGTGTTCCCGGGAGAGACGCGCAGGCCGACCCGCTCGGGGCCGATGGCCGCGGCGACCGCCTGGACCACCTCGACGACGAACCGGATACGTCCGGCGACCGGGCCGCCGTAGGCGTCGGTGCGGTGGTTGCTTCCCTGCGCCATGAACTGGTGCAGGAGATGGCCGTTGGCGCCATGCACCTCCACTCCGGCGAAACCCGCGTCGACGGCGTTGCGTGCGGCGGTGGCGAAATCGGCCACGGTGGACCGGATGCCGTCGAGGGACAGCTCCTGCGGCACGACGGCGTCCTTGCGCCCGCCCGGGGTGTGGATGGTCTCCGGCAGCGGCACCGGCGACGGCGCGACCGGCATCAGTCCGCTGGTGGCGGGGTGGCCGACCCTGCCACCGTGCTGGAGCTGCAGGAACATCCGGCCGCCCGCGGCGCGCACCGCGTCGGTGACCAGCCGCCATCCGGCCACCTGGGCGTCGTTGTGGATGCCGGGGATGCCGGGGTAGGTCTGCCCGACGGCGTTGGGCGTCGCCGCCTCGGCGATGATCAGCCCGGCGGAGGCCCGTTGTGCGTAGTACGTGGCCATGATCGGCTGCGGGACACCGTCGGCGTCGGCGCGGTTGCGGGTCAACGGGGCCATGACCAGGCGATGGGGCAGACTCAGTGCGCCGAGCCGGGTGGGCTCGAAGAGGAGGGACTTCTCCGGTGTGTTCGTCATGACGGTACGGTAGAAGTTGACATCAATGTCAGGTTCAAGTCCTCAGGGCGGGCGGTGAGGTGCGAGGTGCGTATCGGTGAACTCGCCCGGCGCACGGGCGTGAGCGAACGGTCGCTGCGCTACTACGAGACCCAGGGTCTGCTGACGGCCGAGCGCACCCCGGGCGGCTGGCGCGACTACGGCGAATGGGCGGTGGACCGGGTCGTACGCGTCCAGGCGCTCTACGCGGCCGGGCTGCACAGCAGGAGGATCGCCCGGCTCCTCCCCTGCATGCGGGACGCGGACGGCGGCCCGTCCGCGATCGCCACCGACCGGCTGGTCGCCGACCTCACCACGGAACGGGACCGCATCGACCGAATGATCACCGACCTGATCCGCTCCCGCGACGTCCTCGACGAAGTGATCGACACGGCCTCGGAGGCGTCCGCTTCCGCACCCCCGCCGCTGGGCGGGTAACCCCGTCCGACACAGCCCGTCGACCGCCCGCCGGGATGTCTCGGCACCGTGCCGCACAACAGGCCACCGCCTATGGGCCCGGCTACGATCGGGGCATGGGTGACAGCTCCGCCTCCCCGAAGTACCCCGAAGACAATGTGGTGCACGCTCAGCTCCTCAATGCCGCGAAGGAGTGGGCGGCTGCGATCGTCTCCAACGATGCCGCGCTGATCGCACGCTTCATGGCTGACGAGTGGGTCATCGTCTCCGAGTCGGGCATCACCACCAAGGAACAGTTCCTCTCACTCGTCCGGTCCGGGGATCTGACCCACTCCGCCATGGAATTCACCAGCCGGCCCAGGATCCGGGTGCACGGTGACACGGCCGTGTTCACCGCGCGTGCGACGAACACGGCCCATTACGGGGGCCGGAGATTCGACGCCGACGAGTGGACGACGGATGTCTTCGTACACGAGGGAAGTCGCTGGCTCTGCGTGCTCAGCCACATCACGTCGGCGGCTCCGACACCGCCGCCGGAGTGAGCCGACGCGCTCCCGCCGCGTGCTGGGGCCGGGTGCGTAGCAGCCTGAGCAGCGGCTTAGGGTTCCTGCATGACGACCACACGCTCTCTGCGGGAGATCACCCCGGCCAACTTCGACGCCGCGATCGGTCTGCGGGTTCGTCCGGATCAGGAGCACTTGGTCGCGCCCGTCGTGAAGTCTCTCGCCGAGGCATATGTCTACCCCGGCACGGCTTGGCCCCGCCTCATCCTTGACGAGGACCGTCCCGTCGGATTCCTCATGGCCTTCTTCGACATCGACTGGAAGGGCGACGGCACAGGCACCGACACCCGTTCCGGTCTCTGGCGGCTCAACATCGCAGAGGGCGAACAGGGCCGGGGATACGGTCGCTTCGCGGTCGAGTCCGTCGCCGCCGAGATCCGCCGTCGCGGCGGTACCCGCCTGACCACCACCTGGCACCCGGGCACGGACGGCCCCGAGGGCTTCTACCTCGGGCTCGGGTTCCGTCCGACGGGTGAGACCAGCGGGGACCAGACAGTCGGGGAGCTGGACCTGCGCTAGAGCTCGGCCCGTAGGGCAGGACCTAGGCCGGGTCGTAGGCCCTCAGCCGGTTACGGTCGCCGCGGCGTCCTGCCTAGGGTCACTCGTCATGGATACGACGGGCACCCTCGACGAGGCGCTACACCGACTGCACGGCTCAGGGCCCGAGCGGCTCGGGCGGCTCACCAATCACGCGCCGATGGCGGTCGAGGCCCTGGCCCGGCACGGACAGGCACAGGCGGTGCATCGCTGGCTCGATCTGTACACACGCAAGCTCGAGGAGTTCCCGCCCGGCGTCGAACCCGTCACGGCTGCCAACTGGCGTCTCGCGCTGGGAGATCCGCGCCGAGCCGCCGACTGGATCGACTACTTCCGCCGCGAGACGGCCGAGCGTCCCTGGCGTGACGTACTGGCGCAGTGGTGGCCCCGTCTGCTGCCCGGCATGTACGGCGGATCGACGCACCCGGCGATCCGCGTGGGCCATGCCGTACGCACTCTTCTCACCGGCGAGGACACCGGGCCACGCCTGACCGAACTCGCCCACGGCCTCGGTTACTGGGCCGCCCGGCACCACCCCGTCGCGGACCTCTCCCCCCTGCCCGGGGCGGAAAGCGCCGCGGCCGCCCTGGACGCGGTGAGGCCCATCGCCGCACGGGACGGCGGCTTCCCCGCCCGGCTCGGCCGCGTCAGGCGCCTGCCGGTGTGGGCGGACACGGTCACCGACCCGCACGAGGCGCGCCGACGCCTCACCGAACTCGTGCGGGCGGCCACCCACCGGTACGCCACCCACGGCCACGGCGAGGAGACGATGCTGGTCCACGCGGCCACTGCTCCCAACGCGGTCCTGCGCACCCTGCCCGCGCTCCCGCACGCCTTGTGGGTCCCCAGCCTGCGGGCCGCCTGGACGGCTTCGGCGGCGGTGACCGCGATGTACGCTCCGGACGCCCCGGTCGCCTGCGCCCCACCGAGCACGCTCATCCCCGAAGAGGTCTTCGAACGAGCGCTGGCGCACGGCGACGAACACGTCATCAAGCTGACCGACACAGCCCTCGACATCGGTGACGCACCAGCCCTGGCGGCAGCGCTGCGCTCCGTCGAACTGAGCGAACCACTGGCATAGCCGGCCGCTGTCGCGCAGCTGGTTCAGGTCACGTCACCCACGGCACGAAGGATCTCGCCTTCCTGAAGGTGGCGAGATATCGCCTTGCGCTCGGTCACCTCGGGCTACCGGCCTGTGCGCCCCCGCCCTCGTGCGCCCCCTCGCCCGCAGGGTCCGCGCGTTCACCCGGGCGCGCGCGGGCCTTCCGGTCGCGGGTCTGGTCGGCGCCGGGCTGGTACTCGGCTCGGACGTGCTCCTGCGCGCCGTCGTGCCGGCGGACATCGCGGTCGCCGTACCGACGGGCGTGGCCACCAGCCTCGTCGGCGCCGTGTTCCTGGTCGTGATGGCCACCCGGGTACGGGACAACTCGCAGGCCCCCGCGTCCGACCGGCTTCGGTCAGGAGCAGAGCCGTCTTCCTCACCACCACGGCCGTCCTGGTCGCCGTGCTCGTCGGCGTCACCGTCGCCGCCGTGCTCCTGGGCGACAGCAAGCTGCTGCTGGGGGACGTGGTGAACTGGGCCCAGGGCAGGGCGGGCCGGACCGTCGGCTTCGTCCTCGACACCCGGGTCCCCCGGGTCCTGGCGGCGCTGCTCGCGGGCGTGGCGCTCGCTCTGGCCGGGACGCTCGTGCAGGCCGTGACCCGTAACCCGCTCGCGGAGCCCGGTGTCCTGGGCGTCTCCGGCGGGGCGGCGCTCGGCGCCGTGCTCCTCGTGACGTCGGTGCCTGCGGCCGGCTCGTGGAGCGTGGCCGGTGCCGCGTTCGCGGGCGCCGGCATCAGCTCCGTCGTCGTCTTCGGGCTGGCCGCGCGGGGCGGGTTCCAGCAGAACCGGCTCGTCCTCGTCGGGTTCGGCTTCGCCACCGGCGCCGCCGCACTGATCAGCCTGCTCATCGTCCTCACCGACCCGTTCAACGCGACGAAGGCCCTCACGTGGCTGTCGGGTTCCACGTACGGCAGGACCCTGCCGGACGTGGCGCCGCTCGCGGCCGTGCTCACCGTGGGCGTGCTCGTCGCGGTAATGCGCCGCACCGAGCTGGACCTCGTATCGCTCGACGAGGACACCCCGAGGCTCCTGGGGCTCGCTCTGTCACGAGGACGCCTGGGCTTCCTCGTACTGAGCGTCCTGCTCAGCGCCACCGCCGTGGCCGCCGCGGGCACGATCGGCTTCGTGGGTCTGGTGGCACCGCACGCGGCGCGGGCCCTGGTGGGCCGTCAGCACGTCCGGGTCGTGCCCGTCGCGATGCTCCTGGGCGCCGTGCTCGTCTGCACCGCGGACCTGGTGGGCCGCACCGTGATCGCGCCGGCTCAGCTGGGCGCCGGACTGATGACCGCGGTGATCGGTACGCCGTACTTCCTCCATCTGCTCATGCGCGGCCGCCGGTAGGGGCCGATCGCTCCGGCCGGTTTTCCCTCAATGCATTTTCAGTCACGCCTCTGTCCTCTGGCTGAAACCAGTGCCATGCTGTGACCGCGGTGATCCTCTTCCTCCCCCGGGCAGGGATCCCCACCCTGGCCCCGCCCGCGTGCTGCCACGCGGGCGGGGCCACGCCGTCCCTCCCGCCCCTCCCCACGGGAGGGCCGACGGCTGCGCGGGTGCCGTGGCCCTGAGGGGCCCTTCGTGATCGTTGCCGCGGGCATTGATCGGGCTGTCGATAAGCATGCCCGCGCACTGTCGGTGGTGACCGGCACCCACCGCCCCGCACCGCCCGACGGCCCTCGTCGACACGAGTCGGCGAGGCCGCCGGCCTCGCCGCAGGGCCGGCTGCCCGCGCCCCACCACCCCGCCGGCCCCTCCCCCGCGCCCGGCGGCCGGCCCGCATCGGCTCTGGCCCGGCCGGACCGGGCGACCATGGAACTTCGCGGGGCGGGGGGACGTTGACAGGGAGACGCGCGGAACGCACGCGGACGAGCGAACGGGTAGCCGAGGTGGCACGGATGGCGATGTGGGACCGGATCAAGGACCAGGCCAAGGGTCTGCAGCAGCAGTCGCAGGGCGCACGAGGCTCCGGCGGCCACGGACGGCCCGGTGCAGCGTCCGGAGGGGGGTCGAAGGCTCAGCTCGTGGGCGTGCTCAAGTCCCAGCTCGCCTCCCTGAAGACGGAGCTCAAGAGCGGCGCCTACCGGGACGCCAGCATGGCCATGTGCGCCCTGGTCGCGGCCGCCGACGGGTCGGTGGACCCCGCCGAGCGACAGCACGTGGAGTCGCTGATCCTGCAGAACGACGTCCTGAAGAACTTCCCGCCCGACCAGCTGCGGCAGCGGTTCAACAAGCACGTCGACCAGTTGACGTACAACTTCCAGCAGGGCAAGACCGAGGCCATGCAGGAGATCGCCAAGGCGGCGAAGAAGCCGACGGAGGCCAAGGCCGTCGTGCAGACCGGCTTCGTCGTCGCCGGCGCGGACGGCTACATCGCCCCGGCCGAGGAGCAGGTCCTGCGGGAGGCGTGCGCGGCGCTCGGCGTGTCTCCGCAGGAGTTCGGACTCTGAATCAGGTTCCGGCCCTCACCACTGAGGGCTTCCACGAGGTGCTCGGGGGCCGTACCGCGACGTTCGACATGACGTGACACACCTGGGGCCCGCACTTGAGGTACGGGCCCCAGCTCGCGCAGTCGCCGTCGCGGTCGTCCAGGGTCGGCCCCGGGCGCGGCGTGCGTCGGCCGTGGACGGCAGGTGGAGCGGCGACGAGGGCAGGATTCGAACCTACGTCCACCCGGGATCAGAGCCGGGCGCTCCTCCGCAGAGCTTCCTCGTCGCCACGTCGATCATGGCTGGAGCCGTCGTTCCGGGCAACCGAGTTACCCGGGACCCCGGGCCCCGGTCACAGCCACTCGCTCGCCGCCGCACGTTTGCCCTGGCCGGAGAAGACCCCTGCCGACCGGAGGGCGCTGGCCACGAGAGGGTCCGCAACGGCGACACCGTGTACGAGTTCGGGCGTCCGGCGGAAGGCGACAGCCTCAGCCGCCGGCCTGGGGGCGGTCCAGGCGCCGGCGACCGGGTCCACCCGGTACCGGGCGCACACCGCCTCGACCAGCGAGCGTGGGCACTCCTTCTCTCCCCGGAGCACTTCCCAGGGCAGCGGCAGCTCCGCCCAGATGTAGGTGTCAGGGTGCAATCCACCGCCACTCATGCGGTGCCAGTACGCCACATCGGCAGCCATCAGGCGGGGCACCTTACCCGGGCAGACCCGGTCCAGTATGTGCTCCTGGCCCAGTTCGGACAGGATCGCGAACCAGTGCGCTCGGGCCGCGTTCCACGCCTGGGCGGCCTGGTTCCACGTCGACGAGTCGTCGCCGCGGCGCACGATCATCGTGTCGCGCTCCAGCGGGTGCCGATTCCAGGCGGCCTCCAGCAGTTCCGCCACCTCGCGCAGGAAGCCGTTCCAGCGGACCAGCAGTCGGGTGAGGTCCTCGTCGGACACCGCGACCAGCACCTCCGACGTGGGATGCACATGCGCGACCGCGTACCAGCAGGTTCGCTCGGGCCGCGCCCGCAGGCGCTCGAACAGTGCCTCGGCGACCTCGTCGTAGACCTGGCGCTGGCGCCCGTTGGTGAAGACACTGCGCATGTAGCCCCGCGCCGTGACGTACGCGATGAACGCGGCCGTGTCCGGGTCGGCGGCGAACAGACCGTACGGCAACGCGTGGGCGAGGGCGCCCTTACCCGTCATGGTCACCTCGCGGCGGCGCTGCTCGTGGATCAGCCGCGCCAGTTTGGCCTCCATGCGGCGCAGAAGACGGAAGCGCTTGTTGTACTGGCGCTTGGAGACCTCGCCGAGGCCGGCAGCGGCTCGCTCGGCCCGGTCGAGACGGTCCGTGCCGAAGTCGTTCTGCCCGTACGCGCGGCCTATGGACTCACCCGCACGCCGGATCACGGCCTCGATCTGGTCCGGATCGTCTCCCGCGCTGTCCGGGAGTTCCGGCACGTCCGCGAACAGGCGTGACGCTCGGGCGAGTTGGCGCTGCGCGCCGACCGGGCGGGCGAAATCCTCCCGCATGGAGGTGTAGCCGTGCCACAGGTTGCGCAGCGAGTGCTCGGCGGCCTTGGCGAGTGCCGTCTCAGTGGCTGAGTCGAGATCGGTGCCCTGAGCCGCGTACAGCTCCTGGACAAGCCCGGCTACATCCTCCGGCCGCTTGCGCAGTGTGAGCGAGGCGTGCAGTTCTCGGAGTAGTTGTTCGACTCTGGGCGACGGCATGAGCCTCACCCTGCCATTCCCTGACCGAGTGCCCAACCGGATTTCCGCAGGCCGCCGCCACGGGATGGCTCGCCGGACTGCCGCCCCCGGCACCGCCGCATCCGCCCGTTCGCGAAAGGAGCACGAGCAAGCACATCATCGTCCGTAAGGGCCACTGGGTTGCCCACCAGACGGCCTCCGACGTCGTCCATGTCGGCGAGAGCGTTTCGGTGGCAGTCCTCGACGTCGACCTGGTGAGGGAGCGCGTTGCGCTGTCACTGAAAGCGATGCGACAGGACCCCGTGCCGCAGCTCCTGCGACAGGTCGGCCAGATCACGCACGGCGTCGTGACCAAGCTCGTACCGTTCGGCGCCATCGTCCGAATCGAAGACCGAGAGGACGGCTTCGAAGATTTCGCGCACCTCACAGAGCTGGCCGAAGGACACGTGGACCGCCCCGAGGACGTGGTCCAGGTCGGGGACACCCACGCCGTGAAGATCGCGAGCGTCGACCCTCCTCGGCGTCGGATCACCCTGTCGCACGTGCAGGCTCTCACGCCGGAAGAGCACTGACGAACGCGGTCGCCACCTCCGGGTGACGAGCGGCCGCGCTCTACTCGGCGCAGTGCAGGTGCCAGTTGACACGCCAGTGCTCAGCAGGTGGCGAGGAAGTGCCTGGGAGCCACGTCCTGAGCGGCTTTCAGGAGCGGGCGGCGGTCGCGCAGTCGTTGCCCGTGGGCGTCGTGCCGTTGCTCGGGTCGATCGGCTTGCTTCTGTCGTACGGATCGACCTGGTGGCCCTCGTCGGCGGGCTGCTTGTCGGCCGTGCCGAAGGGCGGCGCGAAGTAGCCAGTCGGGGCGGAGCAGCCGCCGTTGGTCATGTCGAGCGCGTACGAGACGAGGGACATCGTGCCCGGTTCGGTGATGACCTCGGCCGGGTCGTCCCAGCTCGTCACCACCTCGCGCCGCACGATCGTACGGACGACTTCGGCGTCCCGCCCGCCGTCGCCCGCCGGGGCGAGCGGGTAGACGAAGGTGACGTCCGCCGTCACCTCGACCACCCCTCGTTTCCCTTCCCGGTACGTGAGCCGACCGCGCGTCTTGACCACGTCACCGGCCGGCCGGGCGTGCTCCGGCCGGAAGCAGCTGAACATCAGCAGCGGGTCGGTCTCGCGAGCGGGCGCCGTCGGCTCCACGAGGGCCCCGTCCGTGCCCGTCACCGATTCACGGAAGAACCGTTCCCACTCCTCTTCGGACACGGACGACCCGTCCTGCCCCACCAGCCCGGCTCACACCACACTCCCGTTCTCGCCCGCTTGCTCGACTCGCTCGACGCCCGATGCCCGATGCCCGATGCCCGATGCCTCGACCGTGAAGTGTGTCGCTGTCCGCTGCCACGGGCGTAGGCCTGACATCTGACGGCAGAAACTAGGCCGCCCTGGCCTCCCGGCGGTAGACGCCCGGGGCCCGGCCGTACTCGCGCTTGAAGGCCTTGGCGAAGGCGAACTCCGAGCCGTACCCCGTGCGGGCCGCGACCGTCGTCAGGGGCGCGTCGGTCTCGCGCAGCAGGCGGGCGGCGGTCGTCATGCGCCAGCGGGTCAGGTACGCCATCGGCGGCTCGCCCACCAGCGCGGCGAAGCGCCGTGCGAAGGCGGCTCGCGACAGCCCGGCCCGCCCGGCCAGCGACTCGACGGTCCACTGCGCCGAGGGGGCCGCGTGGATGGCCGACAGGGCGGGCGCCACCGCCGAGTCGCCCAGGGCCGCGGCCCAGCCCTGCGCGGCGGCCGGCGGCTGGTCGTCCAGCCAGGCGCGCAGGATGTAGAGGAGCAGCGAGTCGATCAAGGTCGGCACGATGCCGTCCGAGCCGATGCGGGGATTCTCCAGCTCGGTGCCCAGCAGCTGGACCGCGGCGCTGAGCTCCGGGTGCCGGCCGTGCCGGGTCGGCAGATGGATCACCTCGGGCAACTGACGCACGAGGGGGTGCGGATGCCCCTGGTCGAGGTGGTAGTTGCCGCACAGCAGGCTGGTCTCGGCGCCCTGGCCGCCGATCGTGACCGCACCGATCGGCGAACCGCCTTGATAGTGCTCGGCCTCGAACTCCTCCGCGGGTGTGGAGGGGTGGTCGGCGAGGATGTGGCCCCGCCCGTCGCGCAGGAAGATCACATCGCCGGGGTTCAGCGGGATGGGCTTCAGGTGCGGTGAGGCGTCGGCGAGAGGAACGAGCCAGCACGTTCCGTACAGCACCACATGGAACCCGGCGCCCGCGACCGGTGGCAGGCGCAGGCCCCAGGGGGCGCGGCCGTTGGTCCGTACGGACGCCGGGTGCCCGGTGCGCATCGAGGCCAGTGCCTCGGTGAGAATGTCCATCCGGCCTCGCCCTTCCTGGTGCGGCCCGTCGTGGTCAGACCGTCAGGACAATCTTCCCCTGTACGTGTCCCGCGGCGACCAGCTCGTGCGCCTTTCCGGCCTCCTCCAGCGGGAAGGTCTCCTCGACGTACGGCCGGACGCGGCCCGCGTCGATCAGCTCGGCGATCGCTTCGAGCGCCTCCGCGTCCGGTTCGACCAGGATGCCGGCGAAACGCCGGCCGGCCGCCTCGACCCGGGCGGCGAGCTCCGCGTCATGGTGTTCCAGGATGCTGATGAGCACACCGCCCGGGCGCACCACGCCGAGCGAGAGGTCTCCCTGGGCCAGGGAGTCGAGTACCACGTCCGCGTCCTTGACGGCCGTGGTGAAGTCGGTGGTCCGGTAGTCGATGATCTCGTCGGCGCCCAGGCCGGTGAGGAACTCGCGACGGTCCGGGCCGGCGACGGCGATCACATGGGCGCCGCGCGCCTTCGCGATCTGCACCGCGAAGTGACCGACACCGCCGGCGGCGCGCTGGATGAGCACCCGGTCACCCTTCGTGACGTTCGCCGCTCGCACGAGCCCCTGCCAGGCGGTGAGCGCCGCGAGGGGGACGGCGGCGGCGTGCACGTGGTCGAGCGAGGCGGGCTTGCGGGCCAGGTGGCTCGACGGGGCGGTGATGTACTCGGCGTAGCCGTTGGCGGCACGCGGGAAGAGCGGCATGCCGTACACCTCGTCGCCCACCTCGAACCCGGCGCCGGGGCCGGCTTCCTCGACGACTCCGGATATGTCCCAGCCCACGCCGAACGGCGGCTCGCCGAGCAGCGGCAGCGCTCCGGACCGGACGGCCACATCGACCGGGTTGACCGCAGCGGCGTGGACCTTGACGAGGACCTCGCCAGTCAGCGGCACCGGCCGCTCGGCGTCCACGGTTTCGAGGACCTCGGGGCCGCCGAAGGACTTCTGGATTACTGCGCGCACGGGGTTTCTCCCTGAGAGTCGTCGGGCCGCTGTCCGGCCCGTCCTGCTGTGTGCTCTCGACTCTAGGGAGATCGAATGAGCCGCAGAATAGCCTTCCGTCTCGCCTGCATGTCCCATCGTCTTACGGGACGACTCTCGCGGCCATGAGCCATCGCGCGCCGGCACCCGGTGCGGCTGCCGAGCGGACCATGGCTCGCGTCCCGGGGTGCCACGCCGGGCAGGACACGTCGTCGAGCTCGGCGATTCTCTCGGTCAGCGCCAGGTCGTGCCCGTAGCGCTGATGGATGCGGCCGGTGAAGCCCCGGGGCGTCAGCTCGCCGGCCAGCATGCGGCGTGCGAGTATCCGCGCGGCGGCTTCCTGGCCGACTTCGCCGGCGACCGCGTAGAAGGGCCGGAACATTGTCCCTGACCCGGGCGGACGGCAAGCGCCAGATGTCCGTCGCTGTCAACCTCGCTCGATGGCAGAGGCCGGACTCCTCGGGGAAGCCGCAGCACCACCCCATCGACGACGGAGCCGTGGTCCCGGCCTACTGCGGCTCGACGGCGGGCCCGGTGCCGTCGGGGCCGGTCACGTCGGCGGCGATGTTGAAGAAGAGGTCGGTGCCGCTGATCTCCAGCAGCCTGAGCACCTGTGGATGAAGTGGGCCGGCGAGGACCAGGTGCTGGCGGTTGTGGGCCATGATCAGCGTGTTGAGCATGGACGAGTCGGCGAAGGAAACTCCGGCCAGATCGACGACGGTCGTCGCGATGCCGTCACGATGCGCGGTGTCCAGTGCTGCGCGCGCCAGGCCCTCGGAGTCGATGTCGAACTCTCCCGCACAAACGATGACGCGCGTGCCGTTTCTGTCGGGCAGGACCTCCACGCGAGCCGCAGTCCTCGTTACCTCGCTCACGTTTCCACCCTCATCACCCGGGAACTTGACCCCGGCGCTCGTGCCGGCCGGGCTCGTCTGCACGCCAGGCACAGCGCCTGGCCGACATTCGGGGAGATAGATTAGCTTCCCGAGAGACCAAAGGAAAACTGTGGTGGCCGAGATAGGTATGGCGACGGGTCGCAGGGGGTGCCCACACCGTGCGTGCAACGCCGACGCCGGGTGAGCCGCGTCAGGAAGGAGGGCCTGCGAGGGCAGCTGCTTCGCCGGTGAGGCCGGCTCCTTCCCCCGCGAGGAATCATCTTCATGATCGCCCAGTATCCCCGCGCTCCGACTGCGGCATGGTGCCGGGTGGTGCGGCCCGCCTTCCACATCAGGTGGTGGTGCGAGTGATGTCTTCCCGTCCGGTGAATCAGCCGCCCACCGTTTCCCGCCGATCTGGCACGTGCTCCGATTCGAAACGGGGGTAGTGGCCAGGGCATGACACTTGAGCATCCCGCTGAGCGCGGTGGAAACAAGCGCGGGCGCTTCGCGCATCTCGCGGAGAAGTCTTCGAACTTCACGAGCAGCCCCACGTTCTTCGGGCTGTGCCTGCTCCTTGTCGGCATCGTCATCGGCGCACATGTGGCCAAGGTTCCGATGGCCTGGATGATGCTCGCCGGTGAGTCGATGACCGCGGTGACGTTGCTGCTCCTGGCCCTCCTCAAGAACAGCGAACGACGGGCCGAGCACGCCATTCAGCGGAAGCTCGACGCGATCGCCGCCGCTCTGATCGAACTGCAGGAAGGTGAGCCGGGCCCGGCGCAGCGGGATCTGCAGGAGGCGATACGCGTCGAGGACCAGACGTGAGCGAGGTCGAGGAGCAGACATGACCGAGTCGGCGCACACCAGGATTCTCCTTATGCACCATGCGCGTCCACCGCGCTGGGCTCCCCATTGCGGGCACCAGCTTCATCGGGTCCGTCCGACGCACCCAGTCGTCCGGTGGTTCAGCGGACTCGTCCTCCGGGACGTGCACAGCACACAATCCCTCCGGCGCCGCCTCCCATGTCTGCATCGCCGTCACCCCGACCGCGCGCCTGCCCACAACGGACACCCTACGGGGACAGCAACGACCAGCATCCAACGCCGGCTGCAGGACATCCGAAAGACGGGCCTCAACTCCCCGGGCTCCCCGGAACGTCTTTGACGAACACGATGCCGTCGCTTCCGGCCAGATGCGCCGGGTCAAGTGGGGAGTACCCGAACCAGGGCGACACGCGCGCGGCGGGTGGTGTGTCGCCGAGGGCGGTGGCGAGCCGGGTGGCGTCGACGACGTAATGGCCCTCCGGTAGCGCGTACAGCAGTCCTTCGACGGTGTCCCGTGGCGGAGTGTCGACTCCCTGGTGCCGCATGGTGCCGAGGGCCGTGGCCAGGAAGGCGTACTCCTTCCCCATCCGGGCGTTCACGAGGGCGCCGGCGCTCCACCACTCCAGCGGTGGCTGGTCCCACATCCGCATCGTGCTCTTGTCGCGCTGGAGATGGCTGTTGTGGGCGTACACCAGGGTCGGGTTCCGTTCGGCGACGGCGAGGAGGTTGTCGGCCATCATGGAGTCCCGCAGCCCGATCAGCCGCTCCATGCGGGCCGGTGACGTGTCGGCCATCCAGAAGTGGTAGCGCAGCAGGCCGGTGGCGGTGCGCCCGTACAGGCGCGCCCGGTCCCACGCGTCCCGCGAGGTCGCCGTGATCAGGTGGGGCGTCTGCGCGTCGAGCAGCGTCACCAGATCGTCGGCGAGCAGCCTCAGTTCCTTGGCCTCGGCCGACTGCCCCGCGGACCGGGACGGGTCCGTCATCGCGGCGGGATCGGTCCACTGGTCGTCGGCGCCGAGCAGGTGGTCGAGTGTTTGCGCGGCGCAGGGAAGCAGGTCCGCGTTCACCCGAGCCGCGAGGTAGTCGTGGAGTGCGGTGAGGGCCTGCCGGGGGCTCGCGGCTCCGGTGATCTCCAGCGGGCCGTCGAACCCGGCGAAGCGCACCTGCTCGGAGGCGGGCCTTCCGTCGTTGTACGCCCTTGTCCAGCGCACGAGTTCGCGGTTGGCCGCGGACGCGCCGAACCCGTGGCTGAAACCGCGCTCCATGACTTCGTCGAGGGTGCCCTTGCCCGAGGTGACGTAGCCGTCCACGACCAGGGCCATCATGCAGTCGCTCTCGATCGCGATCGTCCGGTAGCCCTGCTGCTCGACGAGCTGCCGGAAGAGGTCGTTGCGCAGGTCGAGCAGTGCGTCCTCGCCGTGGGTGGGCTCTCCCAGGGCCAGCAGGCGCGGCTGGTGCGGAAGGAGCTTCATCACGGCGGCGGCGTCGACGGCATCGGCGGTGTCCTTGATGTCAGTAGCCATGCCTTCAACGGTATCGTTGAACCTTCGGTTGAAACTTGCAGCTGCAAAGCCCTGTGTATGCTCGACGAGTGGCACGAAACCTTCAAACTCGCGACCACCTCCGGCCGATTGATCTCGCGCGTGGGCACGGTCTGTCCACGCAGGCCGTCAGGAACTACGAGGAGGCCGGCATCCTTCCGGCCGCCGCTCGCACACCGCACGGCTACCGGACCTACACGCCGCTGCACGCGCGGGCCCTGGGTGCGTTCCTCGCCCTGGTGCCCGGCCACGGCCACCAGACGGCGATGTCGATCATGCGAGCGGTGAACCAGAGTGCGGTCGACGAGGCGTTCGGCCTCATCGACGAGAGCCATGCCCAACTGCTCGACGACCGGCGGACACTCCGGGCCGTGGAGCGGGCCCTCCTCGACCTGCCGCCCACCCCGGCGCCCCGGCCCGACGCGGCGGTGTCCCGGCCCGGCGGCATGTTCGTCGGGACGCTGGCGCTGGAGCTCGGAGTACGGCCCGCCACGTTGCGCAAGTGGGAACGCGCCGGGCTCGTGCGTCCGCACCGCGACCCGCTGACGGGGTACCGCGTCTACGACGAGGCCGACGTACGGGACGCCCGGCTGGCCCACCAGCTCAGGCGGGGCGGTTACCTGCTGGAGCAGATCGCCCCGCTGATCACCCAGGTGCGTGCGGCCGGCGGGCTGGAACCACTGGAGGCCGCACTGCGCGACTGGCGCGGCCGGCTGTCCGCCCGCGGGCGGGCGATGCTGACCGGTGCCGCCGAGTTGGACGCGTACCTCCGCGAGCGCTGCTGAGTCCTCCGGCGAGTGCGCCGGTGCGCGCCCCCGCCCTCTGGAGTGCGTCGCCGATGTTTGTGCCTCCGGGGGACCTGTGTGAGTGGTTTGGCGCTTTGAGGCTTCCTTGCTCCCGTTTCGTCATGGTTTGTTAGGCCCAAGCCGTTTCCAGAAGCGCAGCCAGGCAATGGAGTTGGCACACGGGCGGGGAGGGATCCACGACCGTGTGGGAGCAGAGCGACATCGACGGCTGGATGCCGTCGCGTCTGCTCGTGGCTGAGCGCGGCTTACCCCCACGGAAGGGAACCACTGATGCAGATCCGCTCTGGGTTTCGATCCCGACGCCTGCTGTACGGCGCACTCTCGGCCGCAGCACTCATGACTCTGTGTGCCGGCCTGAGCCCGGGACACGCCTCCACCCCGGGCCCCACCTCTACGGTTGCGAGAGCCGCTGAGCCCGCCGAGTTCGTTCACCAGGAAATCGTCAACCGGGCCGACGGCTCCCGCATGGTGACCTGGGACGACCGCACGACCACGGGCGCCTTGGCCGCCACCGCCCGCCATGCCGCGTACGAGCAACGCGAGACCAACCAGTGGCACTTCCAAGAACAAGAGGGGGAAGACGCATGGCAGATCCGCAATGAGAAAGCCGGCAGCCTCTGCCTGCAACCCGCCGGCGCCCCCGCCGTCGGCGTGTCGGTCGTCCTGCGCACCTGCGAGGAGGGCAACCCCGCACAGTCCTGGCGCATCGTGAAGGAGGAAACCGACCTCGCCACCGGCCAGCCCGGCGGAACCTCCACCGGCTGGTGGACCCTGCGTCCGGACACCGCTCCCAGGCTCGCCGCCGCAGTCGACAGGGTCGGCGGCAACGAGAGCACGATCAGCCTGTACCGGGCCACCAACAGCGCCGACCGCCTCTGGCACCATGAACGCCCCTGGCGAAGCTGGTAAGAACCTGCAGAAGTAACGCACGAACCTGGCCTCTCTCGGCGGAGAGAGGCCAGGGGTGACGCGCAAGTGCGGCGCGGCCGAGCCGTACGGGCGGGCGCAGGCACCGGATGAGGCGTTCATCGCGCCAAGTCGGTCACCCGGGATCGGCGTCGCGCAGACAGCAGTTGCCCGCTCGGCCGAGTCGGAGGGACCTTCCGTACAACCCTCCCGTCTCGTCGGCGGTCTGAGTTCTCGCACTGTTTTCCGAAGCGGACTCTCGCTGTTCGCCTACATGTCACACAGAGGGACCCGCATGACATTCGCCCCTGCCGGTCGCCGCTCCCTGCGCGGAGGGTTCGGCGCGGCCGGTGCCGCTGCCCTGGTCGCGCTCGCGGCCGCCCCCACCCAAGCGGACGCGGCCGGGCCGGACATGGCCGTAGGGAAGCTTGCTCCGATCACTGGAGTCAAGCCCGGCAGCAGCCCGGAGATACCGCTCTCGTTGAAGAACAGGGGCACTGAGCGGGCCGAGCGTGTCTGGTTGTACCTCCACGGCTCGGCGGGGCTGGACTTCGCCAAGCAGCACTCCAACTGCACCTACGCGGAGTCCGGCGGCTACGACGAGATGCCCGATGCGTACGACGCCATCTGCGCCGTGGACCAGGCACTGGAGCCCGGTGTGGTGTACGTGCCCGAGAAGGCTCCGCGGTACAACGTCCAGAAGAGGGCGCTGTACGAGAGGTTGGGCGTATCGGTCCACCTGGAGAACCCGGGCTGGTCGGACCCCGACGGAACCGGCGATGAGGTGCAGGGCACTGGGCCGGCGCTCAAGCTGGTCGAGCGGAAGACGCCCGTCCCGGGCTCCGACGAGGATTACAGCGGTGCGTCGACGCGCGCGCTCGTGACCGCCGACAACACGGCCGACTTCTCGCTGACCGGTGGCGAGCTGAAGGGCAAGGCGGGAGAGACGATCAGCGCCGCGTTCCAGTTCGCCAACAAGGGCCCCGCCTGGGTCGACATGAACCGGGTGGTGAGCACCGCGACACTGACGATCAAGGTGCGGATTCCGGCCGGTACGACGGTGACAGAGGCGCCGCGCTCCTGCGAGAAGGAGACGGCGGGCGAGTACACGTGCGTGAACCAGATGGGCTGGGTGAGTGAATGGAGCAAGTGGCCCTACCGCTTCCGCTTGAAGATCGACAAGGTCGTACCCGGCGCGACGGGCACGGCGTCGTTCGTCAAGGCTGAGACGCCCTTCGACAGCAACCCGGCGAACAACACGGCGGAGATCGTTCTCAACGCCGCGTCGGGGACCAGCAGCGGCGGTTCCGGATCCTCCACCACGGGCGGCTCCTCCACGGGCGGCTCCGCCACTACCGGCGGCTCCACTACCGGCGGCTCCGGCTCCGCGTCCTCGGGCGGCTCCGCTTCCTCGTCCGGTGGCGGTCCGGACTCTTCGTCCGGCGGCAGCTCCGGCTCCGAATCGTCGTCGGTCGGCGGCTCCTCCTCGTCCAGCGGTGGCTCGGGCGCCTCGACGGCCGAAGGCGACCTGGCCGCCACCGGCTCGGACAGCGCCCTGCTCATCGCGGGCACGGCGGCCGCGGCGCTGGTGGCGGGCGGCAGCCTCTACGTCGCGATGCGCCGCCGCCGCGCGTCGTAAAGCCCGGCGCGGAACCGGCACAGCGAGGGGCTCTCCCGTGCCCTGGGGGTATGGGAGAGCCCGGACCCACTGCCGTTCCAAAGGAGAACCCGGGTTGAGCCGGGGCCTTCGGTACTGCGGTGCAGTCGACGCACAGCGCCGGCAGCAGATCGCCGATCGAGCCGGCGGCGGCGGCGCGGGAACGTCAGGCCGCGAGGACCGTGTCCGCTGCACCCGATGACTGAGGGTGCTCCTCGGGTTGCCTGGCTGCTGCCAGGATGTCGTCAGCAGCCGCGATCGCGTCGGTGATCGAGCGGGTCCCGGTCACCACACACAGCGTGTAGGTAACGTCTGCCAGCTCTCGTTGCCACGCCGGCTCGGCCTTCTCCGCGAGCGCGATGCGTGCGCTCGCGTACCGGGCAAGCAGGGTCCTCACATAGCGCGGCTCCGGCTTCAACACCACCACAAGTCCCTCCCAGGCACTCTCAAGTGCCGTACGTGTTCCCGTGTCACGCGCTTTCATGCGGAGCCGGTGTCCGTTGCACTCTTCCGCCGCCGAGGGGTACGTCTTGATGCGGTGTCAACGGTGACCGGCATCGGGATGAAGCCGCTCGCCGAGCAGTGAGCGTCAGCCCCGACCGGGACTGCTGAACACACGCGCGCTCAGCGCTGAGAGCGACGCTCAGGGGGCGATGGGCAGCTGGCGCTTGTGGTCGGTGAGGCGGTAGCGGTTGACGATGGTTTCGAAGGCCCGCTCATCCACCGGCTTGCCTTCGAGGAAGTCGTCGATGTCGTCGTACGTGACCCCGAGCGCGTCCTCGTCGGTCTTGCCCGGGGCAAGAGTCTCCAGGTCGGCCGTCGGGGCCTTCCACACCAACTCGGAAGGGGCGCCGAGCACGTCCGCGACGGCGCGCACCCGGCGCTTGGTCAGGCCGGTCAGCGGAACGAGGTCGGCCGCGCCGTCGCCGAACTTGGTGAAGAAGCCGGAGACCGCCTCGGCGGCGTGGTCGGTGCCGACCACCAGGCCGTCGTGCGCACCGGCCACCGCGTACTGGGCGATCATGCGCTGCCGCGCCTTGATGTTGCCCTGTACGAAGTCCTGGTGGTGGGCGTCGCGGAACCGCACGCCGGCGACCAGTGCCGCCTCGAGCGCGGCGTCGCTCGCGGGCTTGATGTCCACGGTGAGGACGTGGTCGGCCTGGATGAAGGACAGCGCGAGCTGGGCGTCGTGCTCGTCGGCCTGGACCCCGTACGGCAGCCGCATCGCGTAGAACCGCGCTTCGTGCCCGGCTGCCCTGGCGCGCTCCACCGCGAGCTGGCACAGGCGGCCGGCGGTGGTGGAGTCGACGCCGCCGCTGATGCCGAGCACGAGGGAGCGCAGGCCGGTGGAAGTCAGCCGCTCGGCGAGGAAGGCCACCCGCCGTTCGATCTCCCGCTCGGCATCGAAGGTCTCGGCGACCTGCAGCTCCCGGGCAATCTCCTGCTGCAGGGTGATGGACGCCGGCTCGCTCACGTCAGCTCCTGGTCGAGGTTCACGATGTGCTGTCGCGCCCATCCTACCCAGGGCCATGTCGACGATTCGAAGGCGTCGGCACTGCCGCGTGCTCGGCCCTCGCAAGCCTGCCGATGGCCGAGAGCCCGAGGTCACCGGGCTTACGTCGTCGTCGAGCAGCGGCACAGTGTCCGCACCGGAGGAAGACCGGCTGCGGGGCCGTTCCCGCTGTCGACCACTCGCTCGTGTTCGGGCGGCGGGTGGATCACAGCGGGGCCGGCGATCGAGCAGGACGGGTTGTGGCCTTCAGCAGGAGTACGGCGATGTCGTCGGTGTGTCGGCCGGTGGGCCACGCGCGGCTGATGAGACGGTCGATGAGGTGGTCCAGGCTCTGGCTGCCGGCGTCCGCGAGGTGGTGGGCGAGCTGGGCGGTGGTCTCTTCGAGGTCGGTGCCGGGGACTTCGACGAGACCGTCCGTGTAGAGGGCGAGGGTTGATCCCGTCGGCAGGTGCAGGGGCGTGACCGGATAGGGCAGGTCGACCCCGATGCCGAGCAGCGGACCCGGCTCGATGTCCAGTACGCGGGCGCGCTGTCCCGGGTGGTGCAGCAGAGGGGGTACGTGCCCCGCGCTGGCCAGGGTGACCTGCTGTCGGGCCAGATCGAGGTGGGCATAGAGACAGGAGACGAGGAGGTCGGGTTCCAGGTCGGCCAGGACGCGGTTGGTACGGGAGAGGACCTCGCCGGGCGAGGCGCCGCCGGTGGCGTGGGAGTGGACGGCTGTGCGGACCTGCCCCATGAGGGCGGCGGCGGCGATGTTGTGGCCCTGCACGTCGCCGATGACGGCCGCCGCGGTGCTGTCGCCGAGGCGGATCAAGTCGTAGAAGTCACCGCCGACGTCCAGGCCGTGGCTGGCGGGCAGGTACCGCGCGGCGACCTCCAGCCCCGCCAGGGAGGGGAGACGGTGCGGGAGGAGCGCTTGCTGGAGGCTGTGCGCGAGGTCGTGTTTGGCGTCGTAGAGGCGCGCGCGGTCCAGGGCCTGGGCGATCAGACCGGCCAGGGAGGTGAGAACGGCGCGCTCGTCGGCGGTGAAGGTGTGAGGGGTGTCGTACGTGAGGACGCAGCACCCCACGGGACGGCCGGAGATGATCAGGGGCAGGAAGGCCCATGCCTGCTTGCCGCTGATCTGCGGCGCATCGGGGTAGAGGTCGGCCAGGGCGGCGGGGCTGGCGAAGAAGGACGGGACTCCGCTGGCGAGAGCCTGCCCCGCGGGAGTGAGGCCGGTGTCCAGCGGGAGTCCGTCGAGGCGCTCGATGACCCGGGGGTCGTAGCCGTGGTGGCCCGTGATCTTCAGGCGGCCGGCGTCGGCGGCGGACAGCACCAGGCCGTCGGCCCCGAAGGCGGGGAGCACCTGGTCGGCGATGAGTCCGACCACGTCACGGACCCCGACCGCCTCGGCGAGTGCGGCCGCCAGGTGGATCAGCTGGTAGAGACGGCCGGCCGGTGCGGGCGGCCTGGAGGCGCCGGCCGGTTCGGGCGCGGGGGTGGCTTCCGGCCGGGCGTCTCCCCGGGTGCGGCTGGGCGTGATGCGGATGCTGATGCCGCTGGAATCGGGGTAGAGGCGAAAGTCGAGCCAGGTGCCCGGCGGGTTGACCGCGGTGATGGTGACGGGCTCGCGGCTGATGACCGCGGTGCGGTAGCGGTCCTCGAAGAGCGGGTCGTCCAGCCAGGGCAGTGACTGCCAAGGCCGTGTGCCCAGGAGCTGGTCGGCGCCGCGCCCGAGCAGGGATGCGGCCGAGTCGGTGAGGAAGGTGACCCGGCCCTCCAGGTCCAGAGCCAGGGCGCCGCCGGGCAGCCGCTCGGCGAAGTCGGCCGCGGCCTGCGCGGGCGGGGTGACGTACGGGTGAGTGGCGGCGTCGACGGGAACGATGCGGGGCTGGTCGGGCAGGGCGGTTGTGACACGGGTGCTGTCCAGCACCCGTGCGAGGCGCAGGGCGCTGGAGGTGATGTGGCCCCTCTGGCGGCGGGTGGCGCGGCTCGGATGGCCGGCCGGCCACAGCAGGAGCAGGGCACCTCTGGGGCGGGTTCCGCCGTTCAGCGGTGCGGCGGCCAGGGCGAAGCGGTACGGGAGGGTGGCGGCGGCCCGCGGGTAGAAGCGGGCCATGTCCTCCTGGGAGCCCACCCACACCAGGCGATCCTCCCGGACGGCATCGCTGACCGGGACGACGGCGGCCACAGGTACCCGGCGCCACGGCGACGCGATCTCGGCCGGCACGCCGCACAGGACCGCCAGGCTCAGCATCTGCTCGGCCTCGTCGAGCAGGTAGACACCCCCGGCGGAGGCTCCCGTACGGCGCACCGTGTCGGCCAGCGCCTCGTCCAGGAGGACGGTGCCGTCCGACTCCTCAGCGGGCCCGAGCACCGGGCACCCCTGACCGGTCGGTGACCAGGCCCCGGCGTGCGGCAAGCGCACCGCGGCCGGTCACCCACGACGACCGACACCGTGTGGCAGCGGTACGGCGGAACTCCCACTCCTCCGGCCGGGGCCCCGCTGCCCTCACGGCCTGAGGACGCGCGGGAGCGCCGTACCTGCGGCTGCGTCCCGGCCTCGCGGGGCGGCCGGCCCCGCGCCTCACACAGCACGTTTCGCCCATATGAGGACAATACGCCGCACCGGGGAGCCCAAGTCGAGGAAAGCTCCGCGCGGCACGCGCCAGGGCTGTCGTGCCGCTCCGCCGCGACCGGCTCCGACGTGACCTGCCGAACCCCGGCCAGGTCATCATCCCTACGTGGCGCTCCCGTCCCACCGGACGCTGCGACCGCGTCCCTGGCGCGGTGCCGCAGTACCGCAGGCGCCCGCTGGCGCTCGTCACCCCGGGGGCCGCCGGGGCGGGGCGGACGCTGTCCCCCGGGGAACGCTGATCCCTCACGAGATCGCTTCTGGCCGGCCGCATCGGAGCGCACGAGTCGCACCGCGGCCACCGGGTCCGCCGCTCGCGTGATGGAGCGGCCCAGGACGATGTACGACACGCCGCCGGCGACAGCCGCCCGCGGCGTGGCGTGACGGGCGTGCTCGCCCGACGACTCCCCGGGAAGCACCACCCCCGGCGTGACGATCAACGGATCGGGACCGAGGTGGCCCCGCAGCAGCGCTGCTTCCCGGGGCGAGGCGATCACCCCGTCGCAGCCGGATTCCATGGCCAGTCGCGCCAGCCGTCCGACCTGGGCCGTGGTCGAGGCGGTGACGCCGATGTCGGCGAGATCCGTGTCGGTCATGCCGGTGACCACGGTCAGTGCGAACACGCGCGGTCGCGGGAAGTCGCGGGCGCGGTGACCGCCGCGTTCATGATCCCGCGGCCGCCCATGCTGTGCACGGTCACCATCGATGCGCCCAGAGCCCCTGCGGCGCGGACGGCCCGGGCGGCGGAGTTCGGGATCTCGAAGTGGGCCTTCTGCCACTCGCAATGGGCTGAGCCGCCGAACTGCTCACCTTGGAGACAGGTACGCGGTTGCCCTGCTCGTCGTTCCGGACCTCGTAGTCCTTGGTGTCGGTGTAGTCGGCCGGCAACTCCGCCGGATCGCAGGAGGCACTGGTCTCCGGTCCCCAACCAGGGCGGCCCGGCCGGTCCTTGGCCACCACAACGGCGATCTTGGTCCTGCCCTTCACATCGAACGAGTAGAGCACCCGGTCCCGCTCCTGGCGTTCCACGCGGTAGCCGTACTCCGGCACTTCGGGCTGTTCGATGTCGAAGCATGCCTTCAGCCCTTCCTCCGGTGTGGCCCCGCCGTCGCTCCCGCTCCAGGACCCTGACCCACCGCCGGTGTGGATACCGCCCTCGCACTCCAACGCCCGGCCGGCAGCCCCCGACCCGCTCTCGCGCCCTTCGGCGGTGTCGTCGTCCACGTTCTTCTGCGGCACCCACAACGCACCGTCGTACGGACGTGCGGGCGCCTTCCCCTCAGCTGTTCACGTCGGACGTACGAGACGACGGAGTGGTTCCGGCCCCCGACTACCCCCACCACGGTACGGCTGGGCTCTCAGCCGAAAGCACATGCGTGGACCGGGGTGCGGCGACTACGTTGGCCGCATGCATCAGATGTTGACTCCTCCGCCGCCCGTCCTCTGACGGCGGCGACTGCGCCGAACCGCCTCAGCACTCCTGGGGCGGTCAGCGTGTGCTGCCCATCGACGACGTTGTTCGTGATGCGCAGATCCGATGGAGACAACAGTGCGATCTTCTACCGCCCTGTCCTTGCGACAGGGCATGTTCTACGTCGCGACAGCGGCGACCGCGTGGGGTACCGGTGGCGCCGTGGCGGCGGTGCTGTACGACATGGGCGGCATCGGCCCCGGCGCGGTGTCGTTCTGGCGGTTCCTGGGAGGGCTGGGGCTGCTGCTGATGCTCCGGGCCCTGTGGAGGCAACGCCGTTCGGCCCCGGGCGGCTCGCTCGCGCGGTCCTTCCGCAGGAACAAGGGCCGAGTCGTGGCCACGGGCTTCGGACTCGCGGTGTACCAGACGGCCTACTTCGCCGCGGTCCAGCAGGCCGGGCTGACCGTGGCCACCATGGTGACGCTCGGCTCCGGACCGGTGCTCGTGACGGTGGGCTCCAGGCTGCTGCTCGACGAGCGCGTCGGCAGGGCGGGTGCGCTGGCTGTGGTGAGCGGCGTACTCGGGTTGGGGCTGCTCGTGGGCGGCACCGACCAGAGCACCGGCCCCAACCCGTTGCTCGGCCTCGGATACGCCGTGCTCTCCGCTGTCGGCTATGCCGGTGTCACGGTGCTGGGGCGTGCTTCCGGCCGCAGGCAGGAGGGCAGCGCGTTCGATGCGATGGTGCTCGGTTTCGCCATCGGCACCGCATGTCTCTTCCCCCTGGCGCTTGCGGAAGGCTGGCTGCCCAGCACCGAGCACCTGTTCTGGACAGTGGCGTCGATCGGCTACCTCGGTCTGATTCCGACAGCGCTGGCCTACACCCTGTTCTTCGCGGCGCTCAGCGTGGTGAAGGCGACGACCGCTTCCGTCATCGCTCTCGTCGAACCGCTGACCGCAGCGGTCATCGGCGTCGTGCTGCTCGGTGATCGTCTGAATCCGGTCGTCGTCACCGGTATGACGCTCCTGATGTGCGCGGTGCTCTGCCTGTCCGGCGCCGAGAGCCAGCGCAAGCCGACCGACCCGGGCGGCGCTACGGAAGGCTTGGAGCGTACCAAGCCCGACGAACCGCGGGCCCTGCGCGAACCGCAGGCAGTCGACGCGGCGACGAGCCGCCGGGACTAGCAGGCTCCCACGCTGCGAGCCGACCGGTGGGCCGCCCGTCCGGCGGCCCACCGTTGCCCTGGGCCCCGCCCACCGGGCAGAGGCGCCCAGCGAGTCAGCGGCTGATGTAGCAGCGGATCGACGTACCGTCGGGGCCGGTGTGGATGCGTACGAGATCGGCCAGGTAGTGCACCAGCAGCAGTCCGCGGCCGCCCTGCTGGTCCCGCGTCGCCGGGCGGCGCCCGGCGAGCGGGTCGCTCAGATGACCCTGGTCGCGGACCTCGCACACCACCTGGCCACCGTCGGGCCACACCCGTATCGTGCCCGAACCTCCGCCGTGCACCACGCTGTTGGTGGTCAGCTCGGCCACGATCAGGGCCACGTCCTCCAGCCCGATCCCGGACAGGCCGAACCGCTCGGCCCGCTCGACCGCGAAGTGCCGGGCGCTCGGCAGCCCTTCGGCGTCGAAGGCGAACTCCTCGGTCGCTGCGGCGGGAGCCAACGGCTGGTTGTAGCGCGCCACGACATGCTCGGGTGCGTAGGCGGTACTGCGCTCCTCCTGGCCGCCGGAGATGACGACGGGGTGCGTCGCGTGGGCGTCGGCGATGACGTGCTCGTCGAGGCGTTCGGCGTCGTACGGACAGAGAATGGTGACTTCCCGGCCCTGGAACGCCGGGTTGATCAGCGCCTCGTGCTGGGCGCACGCCGGGTACTCCACACTGCTGCGGCCCGCCCAGATCGGCTCACCGATGATCCGCACCCGCGCATCCCGGTGGGCGTCCGCGAAGGCGCGCAGCACCTTGGGGATGATCCGTCCCGGGTTGCGCCCCACCTCGGTCATGTCGAGGAACCGCACGTCCGCGGCGTCATCGCCCAGGGCCGTCTTGAGGAGCCCCAGGTTCGGCCCGGGCACGGCGACCGCCACCGGCTCCCCGGCTCGCAGACCGTCGCGGATGAAAGGCACCGTGCCGTGCAGGTACTCCTTCTCGCCTCTGTAGAACAGGGCGGGATGCACAAAGGGTTCGGTGGTCGCGGCAGTCATCACGCCACCACCTCGACGGCGGTCAGGTCCGGCCAGAACATGTCCAGCACGCGCCGCAAAGCGGCAGGCGGCTCTTCGAGCACGATACGTCGCCCCTCCGGAAGGCCCTGGGCGGCCACCGCCAGAGCAGAGACACCAGCCATGTCGACGAAGGTGATCGCGGAAAGCTCCAAGTGGCACGCCTCTTCGTCGCTCAGGGCAAGCTGGTGCAGCGTCTGTTCCCAGGCAGGGCGCGTGATCAGACTGATCTCGCCCACCGCCTGCCAGCCCGGCCGGTCCGCCAACGGGTGCATGCGCAATGCGCCCGTGGACCGGGCCGACGACGCACTGAACGCATCCGTCTCCCCTGGATTGTCCACGCCATCGCCCCTCGGTCATGTGCTGTCTGCCGCTCCAGTATCCCTCACCGGCGAAGTGGGGTGCGGGGCGGCTGCACGACGGAGGCGAACTCCATGGTCCACTCCCGACGGTTCCGGCATGCGAACGCGGCTGCCGTACGGCGCCGGGTCCGGTGGTGGTGGGTTACGCCGGCTCGGCCCGGGGGCCGTCGGGGGAACCGGCGAGCAGCAGGCGCGCCTGCTCGACGGTGGAGGCGATGGTGAAGATCTCCTCCGCGCCGACCAGCGTCAGCAGGTTCTGAAGGCGCTCCGGAACCGCGGCCAGGGCCAGAGCCCCCTCCGCGTCCTGGATGGTCTGCCGGGTCACGAGGAGCGCGCTGAATCCGCGTGAGTCACAGAACGAGATCTCCGCGCAGTCCAGCACCACCCGCCGGTAGCCGGCCCCGAGCATCTCCCCGACCGCTTCGGCCAGCAGGTCTTCACAGCCCATGTCCAGCTCACCGGCCAACGCCAGCACGGCATCCCGCTCCACCACCGCCGGTGTGATCACCAGCCTCTCCACCGGCATCCCACCACTCCTCTTCCTCAGCACAACCCTGGCTTCTGCGGCCCCGTACGAAACCGCCTCCCGGGCTCTGCCCGGGTAACGGGGCCATCATGTCAGTCATCACGCAGTGACATGCCTTGGCCGCACCTCATGGGTCAGATCGGCTCTGGGCCCGCCCGCTGGCGCGAGCTCGTTCGCGCGGATCAGGAACGCGTGGCGGCATCGGTGTCGGGGTAGAGCGGGAAGATCTGGTCGAGGCCGACGATGCGCAGGATGCGCAGGGTGTTGGCAGGTACGGCCGCGAGCGCGATGTCGGCCTGGGCGGCGTGGACATGGTTGCGGGCGGCGATGAGGGCGGTGATGCCGCTGGAGTCGCAGAACGTCATGCCGGCCAGGTCCAGGACGAGGCGCCGTCCGGGCCGGAGGGTGAGCGTGCCGAGCAGGTCGCGCAGCTCGGTGGCGTTGGTGTAGTCGAATTCGCCGGTGATCTCCAGAACGGGACCGGTCGCGGTGTCTCGGGTGGTGATTCTCAGCGGGCTCATAGTGGGTTCTTCGTCGTCGGGCCGGAGGCGGGTACGCCGAGGGCGAGCAGGGCGGTGTCGTCGTCGAGACCGTCGCCGAAGTCTGCCAGCAGGCCGGTCAGCGCCTGGACGAGGGCCTGTGGGGGCTTGCCGGCGTGGCCGGCGACGAAGTCGCGCAGGGCCTCGTCCCCGTACAGGGTGGCGCGGTCTTCGCCCGTACGCGCTTCGGTCAGCCCGTCGGTGTAGAGCAGCAGGGTGTCGCCGGCCCCGAGGGTGGTGGTGGCGGTGGCGAAGTGCGGTGCGGGCAGGACGCCGACCAGGAGGCCGCCGGGGGTGGGCAGGAAGTCGGCTGTGCCGTCGGCGCGCAGGGCCGGGGGGTGGCCGCCCGCGGCGAGGCGGACGGCGACCTGGCCCGTCGCGGAAGCGGGTTCCAGGACGCCGAAGACGGCGGTGCAGTAGCGGGGGTCGCCGCCGGTGTAGCGCTCCTGGAGGACCTTGTTCAGTGTGGTCAGGGCGGAGACGGGGTCCGGGTCGTGCAGCGCGGCGGCGCGCAGGGTGTAGCGGGTCAGCGAGGTGACCGCGGCGGCCTGGGGGCCCTTGCCGCACACGTCGCCGAGGAAGAAGGCGAAGCGCTTGCCGTCGACGGGGAAGACGTCGTAGAAGTCGCCGCCGAGCCGGTCGGGCGACGCGGTGTGGTAGTGGGCGGCTGTCTCCACTCCGGGTACCGGCGGCAGGGTGGCGGGCAGCAGCGACTGCTGCAGTACGGCGAGGGCGTCCTGCAGCCGCGCCCGGTCGGCCTCCGCCTCTTTGCGCGCTTCCTCGGCCGCCTTCCGGCTGCGCAGGAGCTCCTCCTCGTAGGCGCGGCGGTCCCGGGCGTCGAAGACGGTGGTGCGGATCAGCAGCGGTTCTCCGGTGCTGCCGTTCTTTACCGCGGAGGAGATCAGCACCGGCAGCCGGTCACCGCCTGCCTGCTTGATCTCCAGGGCTATGCCGTTGATCTCGCCCTGCATGCGCAGCAGCGGTGCGAAGTGTGTCTCGTGGTAGAGCTTGCCGCCCACGGTCAGCAGGTCGGTGAACCGCATGCGGCCGACGACCGCCTCCCGCTCCAGGCCGAGCCAGCCGCAGGGTGGTGTTGATCTTCGCGACGGTGCCGTCCAGGAGCGTGGACAGATACCCGCACGGCGCGCTCTCGTAGAGTTCCTCGGCGCTGTCCTCCAGCAGCGCGGCGAACGCCGCGCTGGATGTCTCCTCGCCGTCGGCGTCGTGCGGGTCGGAGTCCTGCCCGGCGCGGCGCATCACCGCAGGCTCGCCAGGAAGCCGGTGATGGCCTCGTTGGTGGCCTCGGGCGCGGACAGGTGCGGGCAGTGGCCCGTCGCGTCGAGGGTGACCAGCGTCGAGCCGGGGATCGCCCGGTGGACGAAGGCGCCGACCTCCCGGGGGGCGATGACGTCCTGGGTGCACTCCAGTACCAGCGTCGGCACCCGCACACTCTTCAGATCGTCCCTGGAGTCGGACAGGAACGTGGTGCGGGCGAAGACGCGGGCCATGTCGGGATCGGTGGCGCAGAAACTGTTCGTCAGCTCCTCACCGAGCTCGAACCGCTCCTCGTTCCCCATGATCATCGGCGCCATCGCCGCCGACCAGCCGAGGTAGTTGGACTCCAGTGAGGCCAGCAGCTCGTCGATGTCCTCGGCGCTGAACCCGCCCCGGTAGCCGTCGTCGTCGATGTACCGCGGCGAGGGAGCGACCATCACCAGCGCCCCGATCCGCTCGGGCGCCATGCCGGCGGCCAGTACCCCGATCATCGCGCTGACCGAGTGCCCCACGAACGTCGCGTCGCGCAGGTCCAGCGCCTCGCACACCTCCACCACGTCCCGGGCATAGCCGTCCAGGGAGGCGTAGCGGTCCTCCGAGAAGGCGGCCAGATCGGAGCGGCCCGAACCCACGTAGTCGAACAGCACCACGCGGTAGTCGTCGACCAGGGCGGGCACGGTCAGCCGCCACATGTTCTGATCGCAGCCGAACCCGTGTGCCAGCACCACCGCCGGCCCTTGCGGGTTGCCGATGACCGTGACGTTGTTCCTGCGATCGATGTCCATGCCCGCCATTCTCCCAGCCCCCGCGCGTCGCTCCGGCACGGCCACCGAGCCACCCAGTGCCCCGCCCGGCCTCTTCACATGCGTCGCCGGGCCGGACCGGGCAAGAAATTGAGATCTCAACTGTCACTGGCATGTCATACGCTGACCCCTCTCGGCAGCGCTCCACGCGCCCATCGGCGGCGCGAGGGGGGACGGCGCCGCCTTGTCTCGTCAACCCGGTGCACGCCGGGTTCCTTCTGTGGGGGTTCACATCACTGTGCGCAGGCGCAGCATCTCGACCGCGACGGCGCTCGCGGTCCTCTTCAGCTCCGTGGCACTCGTCGCGGGCGCAACGGGTCCGGCGGCGGCCGACTCGGCGAAGGTCCTGTCGGTGAAATCGGTCGGCGACATGGTCGTGGACGGGAACCGTCAGCGGGTCTACATCTCCGACCCGACCGGCGGCAGGATCGTCGTCACCGACTACGCGGGCGCCGTCAAGGCGACCCTCACCGGCCTGCCCGGTGTGACCGGCCTCGCGCTGTCCGCGGACTCCGGCCAGGTGTACGCGGCCGTGAAGGACACCGGCCGGATCGTCTCGGTGGACACGGTGACGTACACGCAGACGGCCGGCTACGACCTGGCCGGCGCCCTTGCCCCGACCACCCTGGAGGTCGTGGACGGCCGCCTGTGGTTCGGTTACGGGTCGCGCATCGGGTCCCTCGACGTATCCGGCGCCGAGCCCGTCGTGAAGCTCGACCAGAACGCGGGCGCCGATTTCTCCGGCGCCACGCCACTCCTCGGTGCCGACCCGGCCGTGCCGGGCGTCCTGGTGGCGGGGGCCGGCGGCCGGCTCGCGGTGTACGACGTCTCCGCCGAGGGCGCGGCGCTGCGCGTCCAGGGCTCCATGGACACCGGCGTGAAGCAGCTGGACCTGACGCCCGACGGCGCGCAGGTCCTCACCTCCTGGGACGGCAGCGGGAACGGCTACGGCTTCCCCGCCTACTCCTCCACCGACCTGGAGGAGGTGGCGAGTTACCCGACCGAGGCGTACCCGAACGCGATCGCTGTCGCCCCCGACGGCACCATCGCGGGCGGCTCCTTCTCCTGGTACGCCCCCGACGTCCACATTCACCGGGCGGGCGACCCGAAGCCGACGCGGCAGTACGAGTTCCCCAACACCGGCGACAGCAGTGGCGGCGACGTCCTGGTCCCCGGCGCGCTGGCCTGGGCGCCCGACCGCAGCCGGGTGTTCGCGGTGTCGGAGAACACGTACGGCACCTTCACCCTGCGGGCCCTGACCGACCCCACGAAGGAGCTCGCCGCTCTGAAGGTGTCGGCTCCCGCGAGCGCCGAGCGCGCCAAGAAGCTGACCGTCACCGGGAAGCTGACCTCGAAGACGGCGTTCCCCGCGGGCACGGCCGTCAAGGTGACCCGTACGGACGTCGAGTCCCCGAGCGGCAAGGCCCTGCCGAACGCCACGACGAAGGCCGACGGCACCTTCTCCTTCGCCGACACACCGCCCGCCGGCGGCAAGGTCACCTACAAGGTGGCGTACGCGGGCGACGCCACGCACGCCCCCGTCTCCGGTTCCGACACGGTGCAGGTGTCGCGCAAGGCCACCTCGCTCACACTGAACCGCAACGGCAACGTCTACGCGTACGGCGCCGACGTGTCCTTCACGGCGCACCTCGGTACGACGTACAAGAACCGCGTCGTCGAGATCTACGCCAACCCCTACGGCTCCGACAAGCCGAACAAGCTGCTGAAGAAGGCCAAGGTCAACTCGCAGGGCAACCTGTCGGCGACCGTGGACATGACGCGGGACACCGACGTCACCGCCGTCTTCGCCGGCGACGCCCGCTACGCCTCCAAAACCGTGAAGTCGACCGCGTACGCCAAGGCGAAGGTGTCGGTCAGCGTCTCCAAGCACTACAGGACGGGCAAGATCGGCTCCACCACGTACTACTACTTCCGGAAGAACACCGACCCGGTGTTCACCACGACCATGAACTACTACGCGGGCCGTAAGCACCGGTTCGAGCTCGAGGTGTACTACCAGGGCAGCTGGCACGCCTCCGGTTCCGAGTACTTCGCGCTGGGTACGAACGGCCAGTCCGCGGTCAGGCTGGAGGCGCCGGGCGAGGCCGGCATCCGCGCCCGGATGCGCTCGTCGTACCTCAACGACTCGTCCGGCGACAACGTCAACAGCACGGCGCACGGGACCTGGAAGTACTTCACCTTCACGAACTAGGCACCCGACCGCCGCCCGGCTCCTGCCGGCGAGGGCCCCGGCCGTGATGGCCGGGGCCTTCACCCCCGCGTCTCATCGGCCCCGGCTCACGCCAGGACTACCGCGAGCATCGCTGAAACGAGCGCGCACGCGGCCACCGACAGCATCACCAGGCGCACCTGCAGGGCCAACGCGTTCACCATGGACGGCATGACGGCACCGGGCGCATGGCCGTCCCCCGAGGCGGCGGGTTCATCGGCCCTGCCGCCTCGCGGATCTCGGGCGCCGTCGTGCCACAGCTGGGCACACCACACACAGTCGCCTTCCGCGCGGGGCGGCACGTCCAGCCAGTACGCGCCCGGCCATGAGACACCATGCACCGGGGCGGAGTCGTCGCCGAATGCTTCCATACGCGGCTTAACGTTTCGCCCGGCCATCGGCACCGCCCGTCATCCGTTCCGCAACCCCACCGTCACCGACCCGTCACCACCGCCGGTGGCGGTGGTGACGGGGCGCGTGCGTGTTCGGGCCGGCGGGTGACATACGGTCAGGTGCTCGCCGCGTACAGCTCCTGCAGAGGCTGGGACGAGTCGGTTCCCGAGTGGCCGAAGGGGGCGTCGAAGCTCCACACCATGAACAGCAGGAGCACCACCAGAGCGCTGAAGGTGGTGGCCAGGAGCAGTTCGCGTGGTGAATGGCGGATCTGCAGGGTGTAGAGCAGACCGAGGGTGACGGCTCCGCCGGCGATCAGGCCGAACCAGACCACCCCGGGCAGGGTGGTGCCGGCGCTGTCGAGTCGCTGGTGGCGGGCATCGTCCGCGGCGGCGACCTGGTCCAGCAGCGGCTGGTACGCCTGGGCCTGCAGTTCGTCGGCGGGAGTGCGGTGCGCGATGTCGCTGCGGATGCGGCTCAGCAGTCGGGCGCCTTCGGCTCCGGCCTGCTCGTCGTCTTCCATGGCCGGCCACTCAGCGGTGACGGCGTGGCGGGCGTAGCCGTCGATGTGGGCGCGTACCTGGGTGCGGAAGGCCGCCGGGTAGACGTCCAGGCGCTGGTTGATCTCGTACAGGGCCTGGGCTTCGCGCTGGACGGTGTCCTCGGCGGCGTTGCGGGCCTCCCACACGCCGGCGATGGCGAGGCCCAGCACGATGGCGTAGACGACGCCGACCATCATCACCATGTATTCCAGTACGTCCGGCGTCTGGGACGTGTCCTCATCGGCGAGGCGGCGGTGGCGCATCACGGTGACGGCGATGACCAGCGCGCACACCAGGACGGAGACCAGGGTGTAGATCAGCCATTCCGGCACGGCGGGGCTCCAGGGCGGTAGGTGGGGGGCGGTCGGGTCGGCGGTCAGCCGCGGCTGCGTCGCCGCGACCCGGGCCGCAGGGCGGCAGCGGCCAGGACGGCCGGTGTGGTGATGACGGTCATCGTGGTCACCGTCGACAGGCCGGCCGGCGCGGGACGCCGTACGCCGCCGGTGTAGTGACGACGCGGCACCCAGCGGAAAGCAGCGGCCTTCCGTGGGGCGGGGGCGCCCGCCTTCGGTGGGGTGGGCCGGGCCGGCGCCGCGCGGTGAACCGGTGGTGGCCCGGGCGCGGGCGTCGCCGCTGCCGACGGCGGCGCGACGGGCGCCGCGCGGCGGGGTGCCTGGGACGCCGTGCGGTGCGGTGCCGTTGGTTCGGAGGCCGCTGGGGCGGGAGATGCCTGCGGGGCCGAGGACGGTGGTGGGGGCGCGGGCGGCGCGGGAGCGGTTGCCGGCGGTGGGAGCACGGCGTCGGGCTGGGCGGGGCCGGACTCCGCCGACGCCCCGGGGGCGCACATCACGATGCGCACGGCCACGGACATGTGGTCGGCGACGACGGCCGTGACGGAGAGGCCGGGCAGAGGGCACAGGGCCGCGGCTCCGAGACCGACAGTGACCCAGCCGCTCACCAGAAGCGAAGCACCCCATGTTCACGCGAGTGAGGGGCGCTCTTCGGCTCAGCGCGCGAGAAGAGGACGCCCTGCGGGCAGTACCGCGCTTCAAGAACGACGAACCGGTGCAAACGGTAACGGTGATCTTGCCCGCGCCCTGCCGGCGAGCGGTGAGGTACGACGGTGCCGGGCCGGGTCGCTGCCACCGCCTCGCCCCGGGGGGGGCAGCAGTGCGGCGTCAAGGGGCAGCTCCGCAGGTCGGTCACGCGGGCATGCGCGGCCCTCGGGCCGGCCTGCCGCATGCCGACCGTTGGATCGCGGGCCGCTGCCCGGTCGCGTCGGTGCCGCGCCGTGATCAGCCGGCCAGGGCGTCGCGGAACGGCTGCCAGTCGAGGTGCTCGCTCTCGCTTCCGGCCGGGACCTGCGCGTACGTCGTGTGCAGCCAGTGGACCAGCGGCTTGCGCTCGATGCTCACCGTGGCGTTCTCCTCGGGGGTGCCCAGGTGGAGCAGCACGAGGTCGGCGTGGTGGGGGCTGGGCGCGGGGCCGATGCGGACGTCACCGATCCCGGTCGGGGACTGCGTACCCGCCATGAGCATGTCGCGGTCCAGGCACCAGGTCACCGTCGGAGCCTGCGGGAGACGGAAGTCGATCCGGGCGGTGAAGGGTTCTTGCGGCCGGTAGCGGAAGGTCGTGGCGAGCGAGAGCGGGCAAACGCCCGTGAGCTGGCGCGTCGTGGTGCTCCACGTGAGTTCACGGCAGGGCGGTGGAGCGGTGGAACCGGCGTCGGACATGGATACTCCCGCGTCAGGCGCCGACCGGGACAGCGGCGCTCACGCTTCTCTGATCACCGGCATCTCCGTGATCACACCTGGAAAACGTGTGACATCAGCGACCGTCCCGGCGACACGGTCCGCCCGCGCCCCGGGACATGTGCGCCGCACGGAGCGCCGGGCAGCGTACGGCGCGGCCGGCCTCCGCC
Organism: Streptomyces chryseus; assembly: GCF_014650755.1. Classification (GTDB taxonomy): domain Bacteria; phylum Actinomycetota; class Actinomycetes; order Streptomycetales; family Streptomycetaceae; genus Streptomyces; species Streptomyces chryseus. Next base: position 168,703 of record NZ_BMVO01000008.1, read on the forward strand.
CGCTCCACGGCGCCCGGCAAAAGCCCGCCCCCCGCGCGTGCGCCCGGCCGCGCCACACCGCGTGTCATGCCAGGAGCGCGGCTGCCTGCAGGCGTGCCTGGTCCAGCCAGGCCGCGCGTTCCTCTTCGGTCGAGTCGGTGACGGTGCGGAAGACGACGCGGCGCACATCGGAGACTCCGACGTACGGCAGGACGCATGCCGACCAGATGCTCTGCAACGGGTCACCGAACTCGCGCTCTTCCCGGTCGGCGGGAGTGTCGGAGGTGTTCAGCACCAGCGCCCTGCCCGCCTTCAGGAGGCCGGCGGGTTCGCCCGCCGCGGTGCCCAGCTTGTAGGCGACGCCGGGCGCGAGTACGCGCTGGACCCAGCCCGTGAGGACGGCGGGCGGCATGCCCCACCAGTTCGGGTGGACGAACACCATGGCGTCCAGGGTGGCGACCTCCGTCCGGTGCAGGGCCATCTGAGCCTCGTAGGCGCGAGTCGCCTCTTCGACCGTTCCCGTCTCGTCGGCGGACAGCAGCGGTACGAACCCTTCGGCGCAGAGGTCGTGCGCCAGTACGTCGGATCCCCGTCGGCGCAGTTCCTCCACCACGGCGTCGAACAGCGCGTGGTTGAAGCTTCCTTGTCGTGGATGTGCGAGATATACCCCTACGCGCATCTTTCCCCCCAGCTTCGGCGCGGCGTCATCGGTCACCGCAGGTACGAGTCCGTGCCAGCCTCACACACACCTGACCGTGAGATTCCGTCAGCCCCCGGCGGCAGTGTGCGGCGGCCGGTGGGTGCCGCGGCCCGGTGCGGCGTCAGGTGGCATCCGCGCGCGTGCGGCGAACACCGCCACAGAATGCCCCCACCGGGGTGAAAAAAGGGGCTTAGGGGTGGCCAGGCGTCGGCCGGAGCGCCCGTTGCCCATGCCTCGATCGACGGTCACGGCACAGTGGAAGTATGAATACAGACGACCCGAACATCCTGGCCAGGGGACGCGTGGCGACCAGGCTGCCGGCGCAGGACCTGGACCGGGCACGGCGCTTCTACGCCGAACGGCTCGGACTTGAGCCCGTCGACGAGCGGCCCGGCGGGCTGCTGTACCGGTGCGGAGGCACGGAGTTCGCGCTGTTCGATTCGACGGGGGCCTCGCCCGGCACCTTCACGCAGATGGGATGGCAGGTCGACGACATCGAGACCGTGGTGGCAGTGCTCGGACAGCGTGGCGTGGTGTTCGAAGAGGTCGACGTGCCCGGCCTCCGTACGCAGGGCGGGATCGCCGAGATCGACGGGAACTACCGGAGCAAGGGCGCCCGGAGGGAGCGTGCCGCCTGGTTCCGTGACAGCGAGGGGAACCTGCTCGGCATCGGCGAGCCGGTCGTCTGAGCGGAGCCGTCCCCAGCAATGCGCCGGCGACGTCCCTCCCCTGTCGCGCCGGGACCCGCAGGCAGGCCGTAAACCTCCGACTTCCGGTTTTCGTCCGGGTGGCCTACGCCGATTCGCCCCTTCAGACGCGACCGCTTCTCATGGAGACAGCGAGCGGGCCGGTCCCGCTCGCCGTGAGTGCAGAAAGGCACGCCGATGTACGAGATGCGCGCCGAGTCGACAGTCGGCAGAGGCGAACTGATCTGGCACGTCATCCGCAAGGATGTGGCCCCCAGCGCTCTGTGCGGGCGCTTCCTGGCGCAGGTCTCCCCGACGGCGCTGCTCGCCCAGATCGAGGCGGCGGCGGAACGCTACTGCCCCTCCTGCATGACCGCGTTCAGCTCGGCGGTCCGCAGTCACGGCCGCTGAGCGGCTGTCCCCCGTGTGCCCCGCCGCTACGTCGGCGGCCGGTTCTGGCCGGCGGAGCGCTGGGGCGCGGACGTGGGGCTGCGGTGGCGGGGGGCGGCTTGCCGGGGTGGCCTGGTGAGGGTGATCTGCCGGACGAGCTGCTGGAAGCAGGCGAGGGCGGCGAGTGACGGGAGGGCGGCCGCCGCCACGTCCACGACGGTTCGAGGCGCCTGGGAGACGCACAGGAGTATCGAGACCGTGGAGAAGAGGAGTACGACGGTCCACGAGTGCACGGCGCGGCGCTGGTGCAGCGCGGCGCGCAGGATGGACAGGGACGCGACCATCCAGGGCCCGTAGACCAGCACCGGCCACCACGTGACCGCGTCCTTGGCGGTGCGGTACCGGGCGAGATGGCGCAGGGGATCGTACGTCACCATGCCGCCGAACACGCACACCATGGAGACGATGACGGCGGCGAGCGCGGCGAGGAAGAAGCTGATCGTCCGCAGGGCGCCGGCCGTGCGTTTTCGTGACAGGGCGCGGCGACGCCGGCGGGGCGCGGACCGCACGGCGGGCAGCTCGGCCGTGATCCGCGTCAGACCTTCGAGGGGAGCGTCGGCGTCGGCGACCGGCGGCGCGTCGGGGTCGGCGGACGGGGCGTGGCCGCTCGGGTCGTGGTCGCTCTGGATGGCCTCCTGGAGGAGGTGGGCGAGTTCTTCCGCCGGGTCCCAGGGCATGTCGAGGGGGCCGAGAGGATCGAGCGGGGCAGGCTGCTCGTTCCAGAATCCGGCCTGCGGATATCCATCGGCCGGCTTCGACCAGGCGGCAGTGGACCCTGGACCGTCGGGCGGTCCCACGCGGCTGTGGCGGCCGCGCCCGTCATGCATGACGCTGCCCGCCCGGCTGACCGCGATGCCCGCCCGGGGCTTCGGCGGCGCCCGACAGCGTGGCGAATTCGGCCTCGATGCGCCCCAGCTCCGCCAGGAGGTGTTCGAGGAGCGGGGACGAGTACCGCAGGTCGATACAACGGTCCTTGTCGTGCAACGTCGCGTTCGCTTCCTGCGCGAAGCGAAGGCGTACGGGGGGTGTGAAGACCCACTCCCCCATCCGAACGGCGGGGGCGCCGACATCACTCCTGGAACTGATCAAGCGCGGCACGGGCATGTCGGCCCGCTTTGCTTTCGTCATATTCCGCCCAACGGTGATGGCGTTAGGCAGGATGCGCGGCATCTGGGTGATTGGGAGGCATATGAGTGGTCACTACCGGGTGGTTTATCGGTTCCGCAGCGACCCTTTGGTGTAAGGTGCCCCCTCCCCGCTGACGACCCACCTCAGGGTCGGGCCGCCGTCCCCCTTGCCGGGGCGTGAACCGGCCGGAAGCGGTGAGCAGGGGCGATCACGTGCGGCCGGGCCCGGAGGCGTCCGGCTGTCGAGCCGTCACCAACCTATGGCGCGCACCCGCCGCGGACGGCAGGCCGGTCCGGCGGGCCGGAAGTGCGCCGGGGGCGCACGGAGGCATTCCTTCGCACCGCTCGTGCGGAGGAATGCGCCGGTCGCCGGGTGCCCGTCGCGGGCTGCCGGTGCCGGGTCCGCCGGTCACCGCCGTCCGTCGCCGGTGCCGCCTGCGGCGGGGTGGAGTCCCCGTGGCCCGCCCGGGGACAGCGGCTGCTGGACGCGATAGCCTCCCCCCGTGGAGTTCGACACGTTCACCGATCTGCTCGACTACCCCATGTACCTGGTCACCGCCGCGACGGCGGACGAGCGGGCGGGATGCCTGGTGGGGTTCGCCTCCCAGAGTTCGATCGACCCGCCCCGGTTCGTGGTGTGGCTGTCCAGGGCCAATCACACGTACCGCGTGGCACGCCGGGCCTCGCATCTGGGCGTCCACCTGCTGCGGCGCGAGGACAAGGCGCCGGCCGCGCTGTTCGGCGGCGAGACGGGCGACAGCGTCGACAAGTTCGCGCGCGCCGCGTGGCGGCCGGAGGCCGGCGGCACACCGGTGCTCGACGAAGCGTGCGCGTGGTTCGTCGGACGCGTACGTGAGCATTTCGACGGCGGGGACCACGTGGGTTTCCTGCTGGAGCCGGTGGCCTGCTCTCCGCGCCCGCACGGCCGTCCTCAGCTGCTCGCCTTCACCGACGTCACCGACCTGACGCCGGGCCATCCCGCCTGACCGCGCGCTTCCGGGCCGCAGCGAGGCGTGCCACGGGGGCGGTCCCGGCGGCCGGACCCACTGCATGGAGCGGGCCCGGCGGCCCCGGCGCGACGGCCGGACTACCAGATGGACTCGACCCACTCGGGATGGTCGATGAACGGGTTCCTGTTGTGCTGGTAGGTGCTGAAGATGACCTCGTTGCGGCGCTGCTCGAACGCGTCCGGCGGGTCCTGCAGCGACCACTGCTTCAGGACGCTGAGGCGGCCGATCGCCGGCAGGGAGCCGTTGCCGACCCGGTCGTTGGGTTCGAGGTCGGCGTAGCCGTCGCCGCCGTCGTACCGTACCGCCATGTAGAGGATCATGCGGGCTACGTCGCCCTTGACGGCGTTGCGCGGCTCGAAGCTGTCGGCGTCGGTGTAGTTGCCCGTCGCGCCGGACACGGCGCCGCCGCCGTTGTCGAAGTCCTTGTTGCCGCGGATGCTGTTGACGGTGACGTCCTCGGGCCGCAGGTGGTGCAGGTCGGTGCCGGGGCCGGTGGAGGTGCCGAAGTCGCCGTGGGACTTGGCCCAGACGTGCTCGCGGTTCCAGTCGCCGGTGTTGCCGCCGTTGCGGGTCTTGGCGATGGACTTGCCCGTGTACAGCTCGATGACGTTGGCCGAGTTGGCGGGGTCCTGGTCGGTGTTCTTCAGCGCCGTCCAGACCTGGTCGTACGAGACGGTCGACTGCGAGCTGACGATCGTGTGCAGCGTGCTCTTGAGCGCGGCTCCGGTCTTGCCTGCCGCGGCCGCGTAGTAGGAGCCGGGGTCCGGGGCCGCGGCGACGGCGGTGGTCGCGTGGTCGGTGTTCACGGCGGGGCCGGCCTGCGTGGGGGATGCTGCGACCATGCCTATGGAGCCGGCCGCGACCAGGGCGGCGGCCCATCTCAGGCTGATACGACGGGACATGGGGATGGTGTCCTCTCATGGATGCCCGATGGGGCGGGCGATCACGACGGTGGTCGGACCCTTCCACGCCACGGGCAACTTCGGATGACATCCACGCAACAACCACAATTCAAGATCACAACTGTTCACAGTCGCTCACAGGACCTTGGCGTCGTCCGTCGCCGTGTCAGCGGACGGGCGGCGAGGGAAGGGCCGTGAAGGTGACGTCCGTGGCGCGAGGGACTATCTCGACCTCGTCGCCCAGAGCCCATTCGGCCACCCGCGAGACCGTGGCAGCCGGGACGGCGTCGCTGATGCCCGGCGCCGCCGGGATGTTCTGCGTGGCGTGGGCGTCGTGCGGCATGACGACCCGGAACCCGAGCGCCAGGGCCGTGCGGGCCGTGGCCAGTACGCACATCTCCGACATCATCCCGCAGACGGCCAGGGCCCGTACCCCCGCGTCCGTCAGGAGGTTCGCCAGCGACGTCCCTTCGAAACCGTCGTCCTCGGCCTTGCGTATCACCACCTCCGTGGGTCCCGGCACGATCGGGTGGTGCAACTCCCACCCCGGCGTACGGGGCTCGTCGTCCGCTCCGGGCGCGCCGTCGTTCTGGACGTGGACGACGAGCGCCCCGCTCCGCCGCGCCCGTGCGATCAGGTCCGCCGTACGGTCCAGGAGGCGGGCCGCGTCGGGTACGGCTCCGTCACCGCGGACGAACGCCGACTGGACGTCCACAACGAGCAGGGCCTCTACGGGATTCACGTCATCGTTCATGCCCGCCATGATGGCGGCCGGCGCCGCGAGGTCACACCGGTTTTCGCACCGGCCCCGGCGCGGGCGGCGGCTCCCCCTCGGCGTTGACGTGCGGCAGCACCCGGTCCAGCCAACGGGGCGTCCACCAGGCGGCCTTGCCCAGCAGCGTCATCGCGGCGGGCACCAGCAGCAGGCGCACGACCGTGGCGTCGATGAGGACGCTGGCCGCCAGCCCGAGGCCGAGCATCTTCACCACGATGTTGTCGCTGACGATGAAGGCCGCGAACACACTGACCATGATCAGCGCCGCGCAGGTGATGACCCGCGCGGTGATCTCCAGCGCGTGCGCGACACTCGCCCCGGGGTCACCGGTGCGCAGCCACGCCTCGTGGACGCGGGACAGCAGGAAGATCTCGTAGTCCATGCTGAGACCGAAGACGATGGCGAACATCATCATCGGTACGTAGCTCTCGATGGGCACCTCGCCCGAGACGCCGAGCGCGGGACCGCCCCAGCCCCACTGGAAGACCGCCACCACGACGCCGTAGGAGGCCGCGATCGACAGGACGTTGAGCACGGCCGCCTTGACCGCGACGAGCACGCCGCGGAAGACGACCAGGATGACGAGGAACGCGAGACCGACGACCACGGCGATGATCAGCGGCAGCCGGCTGGAGACGATGTCGAGGAAGTCCACCTGGGCGGCGGTCGTGCCCGTCACGTACGTCTTGGCGTCGGTGCCGGAGACCGCCTGCGGCAGGACGTCGTCCACCAGACGGTTGACCAGTGCGGTGGTCCTCTCGTCCTGCGGAGCGGCCACCGAGTACGCCGTGCCGATCAGCACGTCGCCGTCCGAGGTGGGCTGGAGCGGGGTGATGACCGCGGCGTCGGGCACGTTGCTCAGGGCGCTCTTCGCCGCGTCGGCGAGCGAGGGCCGGTCGGCCTGCGGGACGGCGGACTGATCGATGACGAGCGTCATCGGGCCGTTCGAACCGGGCCCGAACGCCGACGACATCAGGTCGTAGGCGCGCCGGTCGGTGAACGACTTCGGGTCGGCCCCGTCGCCGATGTGCCCCAGCTGGATGAACAGCAGCGGAATCGCGAGGACGGCCAGGACCACGACGCCGGACGCCATGAACCACCACGGGCGGCGCTCCACCCGCTGGGCGTACCGGTGCCAGGTGCCGTGCGCCTCCTCGCCCGGCTCCGCGCCGGTCTCGGCGACGGGTCTGCGGACGCGGAGCTTGTCGATCCGCCGGCCGGCCAGCCCCAGCACGGCCGGGACGAGGGTGAGGGCGCCGAGCACGGCCGTGACCACGGTGACCGCCGCGGCGAGGCCCAGCTTCCCGATGAAGCCGATCCCGGAGACCCACAGGCCCGACAGGGCGATGACCACCGTGCAGCCGGAGACCAGTACGGCCCGGCCACTGGTCGCCGCCGCCATCCCGGCCGCCGTCACGGGATGCTGCCCGTTCATCAGGTTCTGGCGGTGGCGCGTGATGAGGAAGAGCGCGTAGTCGATGCCCACGCCGAGGCCGATCATCGTGGCGAGCGTCGGTGAGACGGTGGCGAAGGTGAACGCGGCGGCCAGGAAGCCGAGGAGGGCCAGTCCGCAGACCACGGCGATCAGCGCGGTCACCAGCGGAAGGCCCGCCGCGAGGACGCTGCCGAAGCCGATCAGGAGCACCACGATCGCCACCGCGAACCCGATGGCCTCGCTGGTGCGGTCGTCCGCCTCGGGCCGGGCCAGTTCGCCCAGCGGTCCGCCGTACTCGACCGTCACGTCGGCCGCGCGCAGCGGCTGCACCGCCTGGTCCACACCGTCGAGGTAGGAGGACCCCAGGGTGGAGGGCTGGACGTCGAACCGGACGGTGATGTACGCCGTCTTCCCGTCGCTGGAGTAGGGGCCGAAGTTCCGGCCGCCGGTGGGAGGGGTGGTGCCGGGCGCCGGCAGGGGGTTCTGGACGCTGAGCACGTGGGGCAGCTTCTCCAGGTCCGCCGCCACGGTCGCCATCTGACTGCTGACGCCGGTGAGCGCCTTCGGGGCGTGGAGCACGATCTGCGCGCCGTAACCTCCGGCGGCGGGGTCGTGCGCCCGCAGGACGTCGAGACCGTCCTGCGACTGGGAACCGGGCAGGGAGAAGTTGTCGGAGTACGAGCCGCCGTGCGACCGCTCCAGCACCTGCAGGCCGACGAGCGCGGCCAGCCAGAGCACGACGACGGTCACGCAGTGGCGGGCACACCACTCGCCGAGGCGCCGCAGCACGCCCCGGGAGCGCGGTGCGGCGGGGCGCTGCTCGGGGCTGTCGGCCGCCGAGTGGGACGATGGCATACGTTCTCCCGTCGACCGCCGTCGCTGCCGGCGCGGTCCGTGCCGCGTACGCGGCTCCTGGCGAGCGACGCACCGTACTGCCCACAGTGAAGACGCCACCGGCCCGCGCGGCACGTCCGCCGGGGAGAACGGGTGACGCCCCGGCCGGCCCGCCGGGGAACCGTTCTCGTACGGGCCGCCGCCCACCGGTGAACGCCCGCCAGTGCACCCGTGCCGTCAGAGAACCGTCCCCTCGCGACCCGCGACGGCGGCGGCGAGCCCCCGGGTGCGGTAGCTGTCGGCGTCGAGGGTGACCACCTCGGCGTGATGGGCCAGGCGGTCGACCGCCGCCGACGCGATCCCCGCGTCACCGAAGACCTCCTCCCAGCGGCCGAACGGCCGGTCGCTGGTGACGATCAGCGAGGCCCGCTCGTAGCGGTGCGAGACGAGCTGGAAGAGGAGGTGGGGCGCCTCGTCGTCCAGGGGCGCGTAACCGACTTCGTCCACGATCAGCACCGGATACTCGTCCAGCCGTGCGAACTCCTTCGCGAGGCGGCCCGCGGCCTTCGCCTCGCCGAGGCGGGCGGCCCACTCGGCCGCCGTGGCGAACAGCACCGGGTGTCCGGCCTGGCACGCCCGCAGGCCCAGCGCGACGGCCAGGTGTGTCTTACCGGTGCCGGGAGCGCCGAGAAGCACCACATTGCGGTGGCCGGCGACGAAGTCGGCCTTGCCCAGCCGGGCGAGGGTCTGCGGGCCCGGCGACCGCAGGAGACCGTCGTCGAACATCTCCAGGGTCTTGCGCGCGGGGAACCCGGCCGCCTCGATCCGCGCTTCGGCCGCGGAACCCGCTTCGTCCGGCGTGTGGTCCCGCTGCCGGGGCAGGACGACCGGTTGCGGCGCGGGGGCGGCCTGCCCCCGGTGCTCGTGCGAGGCCATGGGGCCGGACATGTAGGCGAGGATCGCCGCCGAGGCGATGAAGGCCATGTGGATCACGGTGCCCCAGAGCAGGTCGTGCTGGGGTGTGTGGTGGACGTCCACGAACATCTGCAGCAGGTGCACCGACGAGATGCCGACGATGGCGGTGGCCAGCTTCACCTTCAGGACGTTGGAGTTGACGTGCGAGAGCCACTCCGGCTGGTCGCGGTGGCCCTGGAGCCCGATCCGGGAGACGAAGGTCTCGTACCCTCCGACGATCACCATGATCAGCAGATTGGCGATCATCACGACATCGACGAGTTTGAGGACGGCGAGCATGACATGGGTCTCGTCGGCCCGCCCGCTGACGACGTGGTCGATGAGATGCCACAACTCGTTGAAGAACTTGTAGACGTAGACCCCCTGAGCGGCCACCAGACCGAAATACAGCGGGGCTTGGAGCCATCGGGTGGCGAACAGCGCGCAGCCGAGCGTCATCATGGTCGATGGGGATGTGACAGGGCGGGACACAGAACCTCCGGCCGTGGGAGAGATTCGTATTCTTGTGGGCCACGGCCGAAAATCTGAATTGGCACCACCCGTTGGGGTTAATGGAATTCCAGTAGGACAGCCCGGGATGTGCGGGGAGCGGCGCCGTCAGTGCCCGTCACACCGGCTCGGGGGCGAAGGACATCAGCACGTCCTCGCCGGGCTGGACGACGGCGCAGCTGCCCTCGGGCAGTTCGTTCCACGCGCCCGGCAGGTCGCCCAGTGGCTCCGAGACGATGAGGCGCGTCTCGGGAGAGACGTCCTTGAGGAACGCGAGGTCGGGGTGGAGCGCCCGTACGGTGGCCTCGCGGGTGCTGTAGAACAGCGACCGCGACGGCTGCCGGCTCGAGTACCGGAACGCCCACAGTCGCTCACTGTCGGTCACCGCGATCGTCATCTGGAGCGGGAACTCCACCCCGTGCTCCCGGCCCATCCCCTCGACCAGCCCGGCCATCCGCGCGACGGCGCCCGGGGCGTCCTGGTCCAGGCCGAGGGTGATGGCCAGGTAGAACATCACCTCCGAGTCCGTCGAGCCTTCGAGCGAGGAGAACAGCGCCGGGTCGATGGCCATGGACAGGTCGCGCCGTATCCGGTGGAAGTCGGTGATGGCACCGTTGTGCATCCACATCCACCGGCCGTGCCGGAAGGGGTGGCAGTTCGTCTGCTGCACGGCCGTGCCGGTCGAGGCGCGTACGTGGGCGAAGAACAGCGGTGAGCGGACGTGGTCCGCGATCTCCTGAAGGTTGCGGTTGTTCCAGGCCGGGCCCGTGTCCCGGACGATGGCGGGCGTGCCGGCGCCGGATCCGTACCAGCCGATACCGAATCCGTCGCCGTTGGTCGTCTCCACGCCCAGCCGCGAATGGAGGCTCTGGTCGATCAAGGAGTGAGCGGGCTTGTACAGGATGTCACCGAGGAGAACGGGTGTTCCGGAGTAGGCAAGCCATCGGCACATGGAGAGCACTCCCTGCCTCGACGCAGTTTCTCCTCGCGGGTGCCCCGCACGCTCGCCGGGAAACGGGTCGCTCAGGTGCCGGGCTTGCGCCCGTAGACGAAGACGTCGTCGCCGTTGCGGAGCATGCTCCAGTACTTCGAGGCGTCCTTCTTGGTCATGTTCACGCACCCGTGTGAGCCGGGGGGCGCCCAGACGCTGATGCCGACGGAGTGGAACGCCTGGCCGCCGTCGAAGAACTGGCTGTACGGCATCGGCACGTCGTAGATGCTGGAGACGTGGTCGATGTTGCGCCAGTAGATCTTCTTCGGACCGGTCCTGGTCTCGTACCCGTCGCGGCCGGTGCGCACAGGAACCGGTCCGTACTTCAGCTCCCTGCCGTCCTGGATCCAGCTGAGCTGGAGGGTCAGGTCGACGCAGGCGATGCGGCCCTTGTTCGTCGGGCACTTGCCGGCCCGGTTCGGGTTCGTCCCGACGGCCTTCTGCTTGTTCATGAGGTCCATGACGCCCCAGGTGACGGGGCCCGCGAATCCGGCGTTCGGACTGATCGAGTGCTTCGTCTGGAATGCTTGGATCGCCCTGCAGTCGGCTGCCGACTGCCGCCCGTCCACCGGGCGGCCGAGGAACTTCTCGACCTGCTTCTGATAGGCGCCGGTCTGTGTCGTGCACGAGGCGGCCTGGGCAGGCGTACTGCCCATGGCTACGGTGAGCGGGGCCACCAGCGCGGTAATTCCGGCTGCGACCATTCCTCTTCGGCGTATGTCCCTCACTGCTGCCCCTCCTTGTGCACCCGTGCGCTTCACGTTTCGCCTAATAGACGGCGGAAAAGCGGCCGCAGTTGCACGCGGAAAGGAGACAGTTCGGTAACCATGGCCGGGCTCGGCCAGACGGTCCGGCGCGGACGCTCGCACAGAACGACACAAACGCGACACCGCCGTCTCGTCTTGGCGGCGTGACGGGACGGGGGCGTTCAGTTCGGCGGCTCGGTGACGGTGGCGGGCACCAGGGCCCAGACGTGCTTGCCGTCCGCGTGCGTCTCGACGCCCCATCGGGAGGCCAGTCGGTCCAGTATGTGCAGCCCGAACCCGCCCGCTGCGGCCTCGGGGTCGGGAACGCGGGGTTCGGGCGGGTTCGGACTGGCGTCACGGACGGTCAGGCGGACGCCTTCCGAGGTCGGGTCGAGCCGGAGCCAGGCGTCCGTACCGGCGTGCCGATGGGCGTTGGTGACCAGCTCGGAGACGAGGAGAACCACGACCTCGACGCGTTCGGGCGGCCAGCTCCACGACTCCAGCGCCTCCCGGGCGAGATCCCGGGCGTGACCGAAGGCGCCCGGCCCCTGGGCGATGCACCAGCCATGGCCGGCGGCGGCGTCAGACATCGCTCTCGCATGTCCGTCTGGAAGTGATCACGCCCATGGGCCCCTCGGCCGAACTCGGATTGTCGGTCAAAGGCTACGGGATCGACGGCTGATCCCGTCAGGTTCTCGCGGCGCCCACCTCACACCCGCCTTTCGCCGCCCCTTTCCCCGGCTCCCTTGCCCCTGCCGCCTCGCCAACTCGCCCGCGCCCGGGGGCGGTCGGGCGTCCGACTGTTGAAACGGGCGGGCCGGGGCACACGGCAGCCATGAATGATCTTCACATCGGCGCAACCAGGGGGGACCGTCGCATATGACCACATCGGTGCGCAGGCCGGGGCGGATCCGGCGGAGAGCGGCCTTCAGCCTCCGGCAGACGATCCTGTGCTTCGGCCTCGTCGCCATCGTGCTGTGCGGCGCGGGCCTCACGCTGAGGCTCGCCATACGCACGGCCGACAGCCGCCCGCTGTTCGCCGTCGTGATCGCCGTCGTCCTGGCCGGCGCGGTGGCGGCCCTGCGGAACGTGCGCGGGCGCCGCAGGGCGGCCCGCGTCACCGACGCCGTCGTCGAGGCCACGTACGAGATCGCCGGGAGCGCGCCGGTCCAGGAGGAGCGGCAGGGCGATCCCGCGGCCGCCGTGATCACGGAGGCCGGGACGGCCGACATGGAGGTCCCCGTCGAGACCTTCGCGGCCACGGACTACGCCGCCATGGACCCGGTGGAGTTCGAGCAGGCCGTCGCCGCGCTCTGTGAGCGGGACGGCTGCCGGGACGTCCGCGTCGTGGGCGGAGCGGGGGATCTCGGCGCCGATGTGGTGGGCACCACGCCCGACGGACGGCGCGTCGTCATCCAGTGCAAGCGCTACGGCCCCATGAACAAGGTCGGCTCCCAGGACGTCCAGCGCTTCGGCGGCACGTGCTTCGCGGTCCACGAGGCGCACGTGGCGGCCGTCGTGACCACCGGCGAATTCACCCAGCCCGCCGCCGAGTACGCCGAGCAGTGCGGGATCCTCTGTGTCGACCACGCGGGGCTCGTGGCCTGGACCGACGGCACGGGTTTCGCCCCCTGGGAGGCGGAGGTGAGCGCTCCGTCGGGAAACTGCCCCTGATCCCATGCCGAACGGAATGAATACAAAATCGAAGCAAGGGCACACCGTCGTGGGAAACAAGCACTACCAGGGGAGGACACAGACATGACAGCGACTTCCGCCCAGGCCGCCGACACCGATCGGATGGAGGCCGCGGCCCCCTCCGATGTCGGCTCACCGGCCGGTGCCGAGGAGTTGCCTTGGATAGAGGACGCGGGGAAGGTCGCCCCGAAGGACGCTCGAGCACTGTCGAAGCTGTTCTTCGAGCGGCTCCAAGTCCTTGAAGAGGGCACGCACGAGTACCAGTACGCGCGCAACACCCTGATCGAGATGAACCTCTCCCTCGTACATTTCTCCGCGCGCCGGTTCCGCAACCGGGGCAGCGGTGAGATGGAGGACATCATCCAGGTCGGGACGATCGGTCTGATCAAGGCCATCGACCGGTTCGACCTGTCGCGCGAGGTCGAGTTCACGAGCTTCGCGCTCCCCTACATCATCGGGGAGATCAAGCGCTTCTTCCGCGACACGTCGTGGGCCGTGCACGTGCCCCGGCGACTGCAGGAACTGCGGGTCGAGCTCGCCAAGGCCAAGGAGCGTCTCGCCGTCGACCTCGGCCGTGAGCCGACCGTCAAGCAGCTCGCCGAGCACCTGAACCTCAGCGAGGAAGAGGTCATCGAGGGCATCGTCGCCTCGAACGGCTACATGGCGGGCTCCCTGGAGACCCCCAATGACGGCGGGGACAGCGGCGACGGGGCGCGCAGCGTCGCCGACGTCCTGGGCGAGCCGGACCCCGCCATGGAGACGATCGAGGACCTGCACACGCTGGCCCCTCTCCTGGACCAGCTCGACGACCGGGAGCGTCGCCTCATCGAGATGCGCTTCGGCCAGGAGCTGACACAGTCCCAGATCGGCGAGCAGCTCGGCGTCTCGCAGATGCAGGTCTCACGCCTCCTCAGCCGCACGCTCGCCAAGCTCCGGGCAGGCATGTTCGCCTGACTGCCCGCCCCGCGCGGGGCGACGGCGCCCCGGGCTCCTACGGGCCCTCCTGCGGGGCGGCCACGGCCCGCAGGTGCCGTCCGGACGGAGGATCCGCCGCCGCGCCATGAGCCGCACCGTGTGCGCTCATGGCCGCGGCGGCGTCCGCGTGGGCGGGCAGCAGCCGGCTGACGCCCGTCAGGTCCAGGAGCCGGGCCAGCCGGTCGGGAACCGCGGCGAGGGCGAGGGACCCGCCGGTCTCCTTCGTGCAGCGCAGAATGCCGATCAGCGCGTTGAGGCCCGAAGAGTCGCAGAAGGCGACCGGCGCCAGGTCGAGGATCAGGTGGAGGTTGCCCTGGCGGCTGAGTTCCAGGGCGCGGTCGCGCAGCTCCGGGGCCGTGGTGAAGTCGATCTCGCCCGTCACGGTGAGCAGGGCGAGGGCGCCGTCGAACTGCTGGACGGCGAAGCTGAGGCTGCGAGGCACCACGTCAGTCCTTCCGGCCGGCCGCGCCGGCGTCGTCGGCGGGCAGCGGCCGGGCCGAGGTGCGCGCGCTCACGCTCACACCGGGCCCGCCCGCGTCCTGCGGGGGTACGGACAGGGCGAGCAGAGCGACATCGTCTCCGGCGTCCTGCGGGAGTTCCTGGATGAGGGCGACGGCGTCCTCGACCAGCGCGGTGGCGTCGGCGGGGCCGGTGCGGCGGGAGAGGAAGTCGGCCACGCCGCTCTCTCCGAGCATCGTTCCGTCGGCCAGGCGGGCTTCGGTGAGCCCGTCGGTGTAGAGCAGCAGCCCCTGGCCGGGCTCCAGGTGGACGGTGCGCGAGGCGAAGGCCGCCTGCTCGAAGGCGCCGACCAGCATCCCTCCCCTGAGGTGTACCGGGTCGACGCGCACCCCGCCGCCCGGTCGTGCCCGTACGTGGTAGGCGGGCGGGTGCCCGCCGGACGCCATGGTGACGTCGAATCCCGCGCCGGCCGCCGGTTCGAGGAATCCGAACAGGCAGGTGCAGAACCGGCTGCCGATGGAGGCGTCGAGCAGCAGGGCCGCGTTCAGCGCGGACAGTACCGCTTCCGGGTCGTCGTGGTGCTGGGCGGCCGCGCGCAGCGTGTAGCGCGTCAGGGAGGTGACTACGGCGGCCTCGGCACCCTTGCCGCACACGTCGCCGAGGAAGAACGCCCAGCGCTCCCGGCTCAGCGGGAAGACGTCGTAGAAGTCGCCGCCGACGTCCTGCGGGGAGGCCGTCTGATAGTGGCAGGCCAGTTCGAGCCCGGGAACCGTCGGCAGCGCCGGAGGCAGCAGGGTCCGCTGCAGCGTCGAGGCGAAGTCCGCGAGGGCCGCCTTGTCCCGCTCGGCGCGCGTGCGGGCCGCCTGTTCGACCCTGCGCCGGTCCTGTTCCACGCGTACCGCGCGCAGCGCCGAGAGCCTCAGTTCCATCTCGCCGAGGACGATCGCGGCCAGATCCGCCAAGGTCGCCATGTCGTCGTCGCTGATCACCCGGGGCCGGGTGTCCAGGATGTTCACGGTGCCCAGGCGGTGGCCGTCGGGCGTGGTGATCGGAGCCGCGGCGTAGAAGCGCACCCCCATCGCGCCCGCGACGAGCGGGTTGGAGCACGCCACGGGGTCGGCGAGCGTGTCGGGGATCACCGTCGTGCCGTCCTTGAGGATCGCCGAGGCGCACAGTCCGGGGTCGCGCCCGATCTGCCGCACCCCGTCGAGTCCGCTGGCGGCCTTGAACCAGATGCGGTCGCTGTCGACGATGGCAACCGTCGCCACCGGGACGTCGAAGAGCCGGGACGCCAGCGCCGCCACCCGGTCGAACGCCCCCTCGGGCGGGGTGTCGAGGATGTCGTAGCGCCGTACCGCCTCCAGGCGGGCCGCCTCCCGCCGGGCCGCCTCCCGCTCCGGGCCGGCCGGGGAGGGCCCGGGTACCGCCGCCGCTCCCGGCGAAGGCGCCGGTACCGATGCTGGCATCCTGAAGCTCTTCCCGTTCCGCCGGCCTCCGTACGCCCGACGACACGGAGACCCTACGCCAGGTCCGCCGGGCGCCGTCCGTCCCACAGGTCGCCCCAAGGCCCGCGAAGGACTCCTCGTCGCGGGGTTTTGGCCGGCTCCCGGACGTACAGAAACCACTTCGGGACCGGCGGCGCACCAGAATGCTTGCCGCACAGCAACTGTGGCAGGATTAGCCTGGCCGTACATCCGGACCATTCGGCCGCGATGCGCACGACCGGCCCCATGTCGGTCGGTCCACGGGGACTTGCAGAACGAGGGGCGGGAAACAGAATGACTGTGGGCCAGGGGCAGGGGAAGCGCGCCGCGGTGCGGGTGCGCGACGCCGAGCGGGGCAGCGCGGCAGGGGCCGTGGGCGAACCGGAGCTGCGTCAGCTGCTCGCCGGGCTCACCGCCGTGCGCGACGGCGACTTCGGCACCCGGCTGCCCGCCGACAGCGAGGGGCTCCTCGGGGAGATCGCCACCGTCTTCAACGGCATGGTCGACCAGCTGTCGCTCTTCACCTTCGAGGTGACGCGGGTGGCCCGCGAGGTCGGCACCGACGGCCGGCTCGGCGGCCAGGCGCACGTGCCGGGCGTGGACGGTACGTGGAAGGACCTCACGGACTCCGTCAACGCCATGGCGGGGAACCTGACGACCCAGGTGCGGGACATCGCGCAGGTCGCGACCGCCGTCGCCCGGGGCGACCTGTCCCAGAAGATCACGGTGGACGCGCGCGGCGAGATCCACGCGCTGAAGAAGACCATCAACACCATGGTCGACGAGCTGTCCGCGTTCGCCGACGAGGTGACCCGGGTGGCCCGCGAGGTCGGAACCGACGGCCGGCTCGGCGGCCAGGCGCAGGTGCCCGGGGTCGGCGGAACCTGGCGCGACCTCACCGATTCGGTGAACTTCATGGCCGGGAACCTCACGGCGCAGGTACGGTCCATCGCCCAGGTCGCCACCGCCGTCGCCCAGGGCGACCTCACCCGCAAGATCGACGTCGACGCGCGCGGCGAGATCCTCGAACTCAAGACGACCATCAACACCATGGTCGACCAGCTCTCCGCGTTCGCCGCCGAGGTGACCCGCGTGGCCCGCGAGGTCGGCACGGAGGGGCGGCTCGGCGGCCAGGCGGACGTCAAGGGCGTCTCGGGCACGTGGAAGGACCTCACCGAGTCCGTGAACGTGATGGGCGACAACCTGACCGCACAGGTGCGGTCCATCGCCCAGGTCACGACCGCCGTCGCCCAGGGCGACCTCTCCCAGAAGATCCGGGTGGACGCGCGCGGCGAGATCCTGGAGCTGAAGGAGACCATCAACACGATGGTCGACCAGCTCTCGGCGTTCGCGGACGAGGTCACCAGGGTCGCGCGCGAGGTGGGCACCGAGGGGAACCTGGGCGGCCAGGCCACCGTGCGGGGTGTCTCGGGCACCTGGAAGGACCTCACGGACAACGTCAACGTCATGGCGTCCAACCTCACCAGCCAGGTGCGGTCCATCGCCCAGGTCGCCACCGCCGTGGCCCGCGGCGACCTCTCCCAGAAGATCACCGTCGAGGCGAAGGGCGAGGTCGCCGCGCTCGCCGGTGTGATCAACACCATGGTGACCACGCTCTCCGCGTTCGCGGACGAGGTGACCCGGGTGGCGCGCGAGGTGGGCACCGAGGGCATCCTCGGCGGTCAGGCGCAGGTACCCAACGTCGCGGGCACCTGGAAGGACCTGACCGAGAACGTCAACTCGATGGCGAACAACCTCACCGACCAGGTCCGCAACATCGCGCAGGTGACCACCGCCGTCGCCCAGGGCGACCTCACCCGCAAGATCGACGTCGACGCGCGCGGCGAGATCCTCGAACTCAAGACGACCATCAACACCATGGTCGACCAGCTCTCCTCCTTCGCCGCCGAGGTCACCCGCGTGGCCCGCGAGGTCGGCAGCGAGGGCCGCCTCGGCGGCCAGGCCGAGGTCGAGGGCGTGTCCGGCACGTGGAAGCGCCTGACGGAGAACGTGAACGAGCTGGCGGGCAACCTCACCCGGCAGGTGCGTGCCATCGCCGAGGTCACCGGCGCCGTGGCCGAGGGCGACCTCACCCGTTCCATCACGGTGGACGCGTCCGGTGAGGTGTCCGAGCTCAAGGACAACATCAACTCCATGGTGGAGTCGCTGCGCGAGACCACCCGGGCCAACCAGGAACAGGACTGGCTCAAGACCAACCTCGCGCGCATGTCGGGGCTGATGCAGGGCCGGCGCGACCTCAAGGTCGTGGCCGAGCTCATCATGGACGAGCTCACCCCGCTCGTCGGCGCGCAGTACGGCGGCTTCTACCTCGCCCAGGAGCGGGGCGGCGTCAGCGAGCTGGAACTCATCGGCTCGTACGGTCATCCCGGCGACGCCTCGGACACCCCGCGCCCGGTGCGCTTCCGGTTCGGGCAGTCGCTGGTCGGGCAGGCGGCGCGCAGCCGCCGTACGATCGCGATCGACGATCTGCCGGCCGGTTACATCACGATCTCCTCGGGGCTCGGG
This sequence comes from Streptomyces chryseus, assembly GCF_014650755.1. GTDB lineage: Bacteria > Actinomycetota > Actinomycetes > Streptomycetales > Streptomycetaceae > Streptomyces > Streptomyces chryseus. Next base: position 186,941 of record NZ_BMVO01000008.1, read on the forward strand.
TCCACCGATCCCGCGAGCCTGATCGTGCTGCCCATCGTGGTCGAGGGCCAGGTCCTGGGCGTGATCGAGCTGGCCTCGGTCACCGCGTTCACCCAGGTGCACCGCGACTTCCTGGACCAGCTGATGGAGACCGTCGGGGTCAACGTCAACACCATCGTGGCGAATGCCCGCACCGACGAGCTGCTCGGCGAGTCCCAGCGCCTCGCCGCGGAACTCCAGGCCCGCTCCGGGGAGCTCCAGGTGCGCCAGGAGGAGCTCCAGAACTCCAACGCGGAGCTGGAGGAGAAGGCCGCCCTCCTCGCCTCGCAGAACCGTGACATCGAGACGAAGAACCTGGAGATCGAGCAGGCGCGCCAGGAACTGGAGGAGCGCGCGCGGCAGTTGTCGCTGGCCTCCAAGTACAAGTCGGAGTTCCTGGCCAACATGAGCCACGAGCTGCGCACCCCGCTCAACAGCCTGCTGATCCTCGCCCAGCTCCTGTCGCAGAACCCGGCCCGCAACCTCACGCCCAAGCAGGTGGAGTACGCGGGCATCATCCACTCGGCCGGTTCGGACCTGCTCCAGCTGATCAACGACATCCTGGACCTGTCGAAGGTCGAGGCCGGGAAGATGGACATCAGTCCGGAACGCGTCTCGCTGCGCCGCCTGCTGGACTACGTGGAAGCGACCTTCCGGCCGATGACGGCCCAGAAGGGGCTCGACTTCCGTATCAGCGTCGCGCCCGGTGTCCCCACCGACCTGATCACGGACGACTCCCGGCTGCGGCAGGTCCTGCGCAACCTGCTTTCCAACGCGGTCAAGTTCACCGAGGAGGGGGCTGTCGAACTGCGGATCGCCCCGGCCGCCGAGCCGGACGTGCCCACGCAGGTGCGCGAGCACGGTCCGGCCCTGTCCTTCCGTGTCCTGGACACCGGCATCGGCATCGCCGAGCCGCAACTCGAAGCGATCTTCGGCGCCTTCCAGCAGGCGGACGGCACGACCAGCCGCAAGTACGGCGGTACGGGCCTCGGCCTGTCGATCAGCCGGGAGATCGCGCACCTCCTCGGCGGAGCCATCCAGGCGACCAGCGTCCTCGGCGAGGGCAGCACGTTCACCCTCCACCTCCCGGTGGCGAGGTTCGAGGAGCGCGAGCCCTCGGTCACGGACGAGGACGCGCAGCAGCCGCTGGCGGTGTCCGCGCCGCATCTCATCCCCGCCCAGCGCCGACTGCTCGTGATAGAGGACAGGCCGCGGGGTCTGCTCTCCCTCGTCGCCGAGAGCGCCGTCGCCGAACTGGCCGAGAACCAGAGCCTCGTGGACGCCCGCGGGCCGGTGCGGCTGCGTACCGCCGTGGGACCGGAGGAGGCCGCCGCCGCGCTCGCCGCGGAGCCGTGCCACTGCGTGGTCCTGGGGCTCGACATGGCCGGTGGCGCCGCCATGCAGCTGCTGGAGGCGCTGAACGGCGATCCCGCGCTGCGTCAGGTGCCGGTGCTCGCCCACCACACGCGCCGCCTGGACCAGCAGCAGGAACGGCGGCTGCTGGAACTGGCCCGTATGAAGCCCCTGGAACTGCTGCCCAGCCTCGACGAGCTGCGGGAGCGCATCGCGCTGCACCTGACGGCCGAGCGGCCGTCCGACGTGCTGCCGCTGGCCAGATCGGCGGACTCCGCGGCGCTGACGGCCTCCCCGCTGGAGCTGGACGAGAGCCCGGACGGCCAGTTGGCGGGCCGCGTGGTCCTGGTCGTCGACGACGACGCCCGCAACGTCTACGCGCTGACGGGGATCCTGGAGATGCACGGCATGCAGGTGCTGCACGCCGACAACGGCCGCAAGGGTCTGGAGACACTCTCCCGGCACGGCCAGGTCGAGCTGATCCTCATGGACGTGATGATGCCCGAGATGGACGGTTACGCCGCGACTGCCGCGATCCGTGCCATGCCCGAGCACGCCGACCTGCCGATCATCGCCGTGACGGCCAAGGCCATGGAGGGCGACCGCGAGAAGAGCCTGGCCGCCGGGGCGAACGACTACATCACCAAGCCGGTCGACGCCGACGTGCTCGTGGCCTGCATGCTCCGCTGGCTCAACCGGTGACGCGGCACAACCAGCGGCTCGACGCGCTCGCCGCCACGGTGGAGCAACTGCGCCAGGACCTCGCCCTGGCGCAGGAGTCCACCGACGCCCGAGCCCTGATCGGGATCGCGACCGGCATCCTCGTCGAGCGCGGTCACGGCGGGCCGACGGAGGCCGCGCAGCACCTGGAGACGCTGGCGGAAGCCGCCCGGCTGCCGCTGCTGGAACTCGCGGCGGACGTGGTCAACGCCGCGTCCGGTGACGCAGTCACCGACGTGCTGCCGCCGACCGCGCGCAACGCCGACAGGCGGGGGGCACCCGGGGCGGTGCTGCGGCTGCGGGCCGCGGAGGCCGGATCGCTGTCCAGCGATCCGCAGTCCGCCGCGGAGTCGCTGCTCGACCAGGCGCTGGCCCCGCTCGGCGCGGACGCGCTGGCGCTGTGGGCGGCGGGGCAGGACGGCGCCCTGGTCCTGGCGGGCCACGCCGGCTTCCCGCGCGGGGAGGCCGAGCGGTGGCGGTACGTCCCGCCGGGCGTCGGAACGCTCGCGCAGCGGGTGCTGGGCGAACGCAAGCCGCAGTGGTACGGCAGCCTGCCCGCCGGCACGCTCGGCATCGGCGGGCGCACCGCCGGGGCCCGGGCCGTCCTGCCCGCCGAGAGCGCCGGCCGCATCCTCGGCGTACTGGAGATCTGCTGGCCGCACCCGCAGCCTCCGCTCACGCCCGCCACCACCCGGCAGCTCGACGCGCTGGCCGGCCTGTGCGCGCACACGCTGCCGGGCGCGGACATGGACGGAAACGCCACGGACCAGCGCCCCGACGACGCCGTGAACGCGCTGGGCGAGCTCGCGGACGGGCTGCTCGACCCCGCCCTGGTGCTCCTTCCGCTGATCGACGGCCAGGACGCGGTGTCGGACTTCCGCATCGCGCACACCAACGCCCACTTCACCGACCTGGCGGGACGTCCGCGCAGCGCGGTCACCGGCATGAGCCTGCTGGAGGCGTACCCGCTGACCGCCCGCGAGGGCGGCCTGTACGAACACGTGGTGCGGGTCCACGCCACGGGGGAACCGTTTCGCTCCCAGCGGATGGCGCTGGGCACGCTGGTGGCCGACGTGCCGCTCAGCACGGTCGCCTCGGTGGGGATGGCCCGGTTCGGCGATGGCGTACTGCTGACCTGGCGTGTCGAGAGCGAGACGACGCGGCTGGCCGAACTGCTCCAGCACGCGCAGCGGCTGGGACGGATCGGGGGTTTCGAGGAGAACCTCGTCAACCGTCAGGTCATATGGAACAGCCAGCTGTTCTCCCTGTTCGGACTGCCGCCGACCTCCTCCCCCGTGCCTCTGGAACGGCTGCACAAGCACGCCCACCCGGACGACTCGGTGGCCATCGGCCGCTTCCTGCGCACCCTGATGCACCACCGGCACTCCGCCTCCACCGCCTTCCGGCTGCAGCGCGCGGACGGTGTGGTGCGCCACATCCGTATCGTCGCCGAACCCGTCACCGGACCTGTCGGGCAGCTGGTCGCCGTCCGCGGGGCGTACCAGGACGTCTCCTCCCAGCACTGGACAGAGGTCGCGCTGGCCGCCACCCGTGACCGGCTCGCCGACTCGGAGCAGCAGTCCGCCGAACGCAACCGTCTCGCCCTGCAGTTGCAGCAGGCGATCATGCCGCCCTCTCCCCCGGCGGTCGACACGTCCGGACTGCGGGTCGCCGTGCGCTACCGGCCGGCCGAGGAGGGCCACCTGGTGGGCGGCGACTGGTACGACGCGGTCGTGCTGCCCTCCAAGATGGTGATGCTGGCGGTGGGCGACGTCGCCGGGCACGGCATCAAGGCGGCGACCGGCATGGTCGTACTGCGCAACGCCCTGCGGGGCCTCGCCGCGACGGGCGCCGGGCCGGCGCAGCTGCTCGGCTGGCTGAACTCCGTGGCCCATCACCTGACCGACCAGGTGACGGCCACGGCGATCTGCGGCATCTACGACCCCGACACGCGGCAGTTGCGGTGGGCGCGCGCCGGGCATCCGCCGCCCGTACTGGTGCGCGACGGCGAGGCCACCGCGCTGCCGCTGCCGGGCGGCATCCTGCTCGGGGCCATGCCGGAGGCGCCGTACGAGGAACACCTCGTCACGCTGAAGGCGGAGGACCGGCTGCTCATGTACACCGACGGGCTGATCGAGCGGCGCGACCTCTCGGTGCAGCAGTCGCTGGAGCACCTGTTGTCGATCGCCCAGGGGCCGGCCACGGAGGCCGAGGAGCTCGACAAGTACCTGGACGAGCTGCTGACCCACAGCCGCTCGGACACCGACGACGACACGTGCCTGATCGGTGTGCATCTGCGGTGACTTGAATCTCCCGCAGGGGGAGTTCCTAACGTCGCGGTGAGCGCGGAGCGGCCCGTACGGACGGGTCCCGCGGACCACGGCGTACGAGGAGGGGCTCATGACGGCATTCGTCCTGGTGTCGGACATCTTCACCGGCGGCTGGATATGGGACGAGGTGGCCGGGCGGCTGCGGGAGGCCGGGGCGCAGGTGTGTCCCGCGACGCCGACCGGCCTGGGCGACAGCCGTGCGCCGGCCGGGCCGGACACCGACCTGGAGACGCATGTCCGGGACGTGGTGCGGCTGATCGACGGTGTCAAGGAGCCGCAGGTGGTCCTCGTGGGTCACGGCTACGGCGTCCACCCGGTGCTCGGGGCGGCCGGCCTGCGCCCGGAGCGGGTCTCCCGGATCGTCTTCGTGGACGCGGGCATGCCCCAGGACGGCGACACGGCCGCCAAGCTGGTGGCCGACCAGGCGGTCCGCGAACGGCTGCTCGATCCGGCCGGGTGGACCGGCGGCGGGCCGCTCTCCCCGCCGCCGCTGAACGGGTGGCAGCGCTGGGGCAGTACCGAGGGCGTCCCCGCCGACGCGCTGGAGCGGCTCAGCCGGCTCGCCGCACCGCAGCCCGTCGGCACGCTCACCCAGCCGCTGCGGCTGGCGGAGGAGGTGTCGCGGCTGCCGATGACGGGGGTCCTGTGCACCGCGAGCGGGGCGAGCATCGAAGGGGTGGAGATGCTCGTGGGCTTCGGCGACCCGCGCCTCCAGGCCCTCACCGACCCGCGCGTGACCTTTTTCGAACTCGGCACCGGGCACTGGCCGATGCTGTCCTGCCCCGAGGAGCTGGCCGGCGTGCTGCTCCGGGCCGCGGCGGGGGAAGGACACCGCCTGACCGCGAAGCCCGGCGAGCCGCCCGCACACCTGCGGCCGTTCCTCCTGGACGTGCCCGGGCAGCGCCGCGAGCGGGTGGGCCGGGTCGACCTCCACCTGCCCGGCACCGAGGAGCCCCGCCCGGCCGTGGTGTTCGTCCACGGCGGGCCGGTCCCCGCCGACGCGCGGCCCACCCCGCGCGACTGGCCGGCCCTGGTGGGCTACGCCCAGTACGTGGCGAGCCTGGGGACGGTCGGTGTGACGGTGGATCACCGGCTGCACGACCTCGCCGACTACGCCCGTGCGGCCGAGGACGTCGCCGACGCGGTCGAGGCCGTACGGGCCGATCCGCGGGTCGACGGCGAACGCGTCGCGCTGTGGTTCTTCTCCGGCGGCGGGCTGCTGTCGGCGGACTGGCTCGCGGCGCCGCCGCCGTGGCTGCGGTGCCTCGCGGCGACCTACCCCGTCCTCGCGCCGCTGCCGAACTGGGGGCTCGCCGATTCCCGGTTCCGGCCGGCCGAGGCAGTGCGGACGGCGGGGCGGCTGCCGGTGGTAGTGACGCGGGTGGGGCTCGAACGCCCGGAGATCGCCGCGACGGTCGAGGAGTTCCTCGACGCCGCCGGGGACTGCGGGGCCGCTGTCGAGGTGGTCGACCTGCCCACCGGCCGGCACGCGTTCGAGACGACCGACCGGAGCGAGGAGGCGCGCCGGGCGGTGGACCTCGCGGTGCGGTCCGTGCTGGGGCACCTGGAGGGCTGAGGCGAGCCCTGTGCCGGCGTACCGTCCGTAGTCGTGCGCGGCCCCGGTCCGCCGGCCGGGGCCGGCGCCGTCACAGGAAGCGGCGTATGGGCTGCACCGCGAGTTCGCGGGCCCGCTGGGTGAGTGAGCGGCGCTTCCAGCGGCCCTCGCTGATCCGATCGCTCAGGGCCACGTCGTCGTCGAAGTGGGAGTCGAGCGTCGCGGTGAACTCTTCGTCCAGGACGGCGAGCATGACCTCCTCGTCGTGGTCGAGCGAGCGGCGGTTGAAGTTCGTGGAGCCGATCAGCGCCGCCGTACGGTCGACCGTGATCACCTTCGCGTGCATCATCGTCGGCTGGTACTGGTAGATCTTCACGCCGCAGGCGGTCAGCTCCTCGTAGAAGTGCTGGCCGGCCAGCTTGCACACCCGCTTGTCGGTGTGCGGGCCGGGCAGCAGGATCTCCACCTCCACGCCGCGGCGTGCGGTGGCGCAGAGCAGCTCGACGAAGAAGGCGTCCGGTGAGAAGTAGGCGGTGGCCAGCCGGAAGCGTTCCTCGGCCGACTCCAGCATGACCCGCATGAGGGTCTGCATGTCCTGCCAGCCGAAACTGGCCGAGCCTCTGACCACCTGGATCACCGCGTCGCCCTGCGGGCTGTGCTCGACGAACCGGTCGCGGTCGTCGAAGAGTTCGTCGTGGCACTCCGCCCAGTTCTGCGCGAACGCGGCGGCGATGCCGTCCACCGCGGGGCCGCGGACCTGCACGTGGGTGTCGCGCCACTCGCCGGGGCCGCGGGCGTCGCCGCACCACTCCTCGGCGATCCCCACCCCGCCGGTGAACGCGGTCTGCTCGTCGACGACGAGGACCTTGCGGTGGCAGCGGTGGTTCTGCTTGAAGGGCGAGAGCCGCAACGGCTTGCGGAACCACATCACCTGGACCCCGGCCCGCTCCATGGTGTCCAGCTGGTCGGTCTCGATGAGCCGGCTGCCGAAGCCGTCCAACAGGAGCCGGACCCGTACCCCCGCGCTCGCCCGCTCGGCGAGCGCCTCGGCGAACTGGAGGGCGATGTCGCCCTTCCAGTACACGAACGTCATCATGTCCACGGTGTGCCGGGCCGAGCGGATGCCCTCCAGCATCGCGGTGAAGATCTCGTCGCCGTTGCGCAACGGGAGGACGGCGTTGCCCTCGGTGGCCGCGATGCCTATCAGCCGCTCCAGACGCCGGCGTATCCGCGCGCTCCGGTCCTCACCGGGCGGGGCGGCTTGCGCTTCCAGAGTGTGAGAGGTCATCTGCGACGGCTCCTTGGTACGGGTGGGGTCGGGCGGCGGTACTCTGCCGAAGCCCTGAAGGTACGGCCGGAGCACTGCGCCCCGGCCCTTGCTGCGGGAACGCCCTAGAGGGCGTCGCCGTCCGGACGCCGGGCGGCGCGCCGCCTGAGCCACAGCGGCAGCGCGTACCAGCACAGACCGAACCACAGCATGACCGCGCCGGCCAGCGCCCCGCCGAGGAAGTCCGGGATCGCGACCCGCAGGATGAGCAGGAGCGTGCAGCCGATGGTCAGGGCGAGGAACACCATGCCACACATCATGAGACGGCCGGCGACCTCCACCACGTCGTCCTTCATCCGCTGCCCCGACAGGAAACGGTGGATGGAGACGGGGGCTATCAGCGATCCGGTGGCCGACGCGCCGCACACCACGGTGATGACGTAGACGGTCCGGTCGAAGGTGCCCAGGTCGTGGAAGAGCGGGGTGAAGGCGACGCTGAGCAGGAAGCCGAAGAGGATCTGCACACCCGTCTGCGCGACCCGGGTCTCCTGCAGGATCTCGTTCCACCGCCGGTTGACCCGCTCACGCGCGGTTTCCTGCTCGGCGTCGCGGGGTTCGGGGCGGTCGTCGGCTCTGCATCCGTCGCAGGCGGCTTCTCCCGGGCTCGGCTCGGCCCGCTGTCCGGTCATGGTCATGGCATCCTCCAGGGCTCCAGCACACCAGTTGCCCCGTCCGGCCGAAACCATGCGGCCCCCGCCCCGGGACGCGCCGGGTGCTCGGCGTGAGTCAGGCCACGCGCGGCGGGTCGCGCACGCGGGCGCAGGCCCGCTGCCACGCAACGCGCCGGTCGCACGGGGGGCGGGCGGCGTCCGGCCCGAAGGGGCAGGACCGTCCTGGCCCCGCTGGCGGACCACCGCACGGATGCGTGCGCGGACGCTGGGATAGCCTGCGGCGATCGATCAAGCTCAGGGGTGGGGTTCTTCATGGGGCAGAACGTGGCGCGGGGCATCGGGCCCGTGGCGGCGGTGGCGGTGGCGGTGCTGATGCTGGCCGGCTGTTCGTCGGCGCCGGACGGCGGCGCGGCCGCCCGGGACCAGCCGGCCAAGAAGCCGGGCGGCAGCGCACCGGCCGGGACGCGGGACGACGCCGAGGGCGCGGCCCTCGGCGGGAGCGGGACGGCGTGCGCCCTGCCCGTGACCTTCAGGACCGCTGCCGACTGGACGGCGGAGAAGGTGACGGCGGGCGACGAGGACGACGTGTTCAGCTCCCTCGCGCGGCAGGGTCCCGTCAAGCTCGTCTGCGAGATCGACGCCAAGCCGGCCGGGAACATCGGCTATCTGCGGGTGTGGACCGGCGAGGGCGGCGGCTCGCCGCGCGAGGTGCTCGAAGGTTTCATGGCCGACGAGAAGAACGCGGGGACGATCCGCTACCGGGAGACCGAGGCCGGTGAGCTCCCTGCCGTCGAGGTCACCTACCTGATCACCAGCGAACTCCTCGACGAGCCGAAGAAGGAGCGGGCGCTCGCCGTCGGAGCCCCCGGCGGCACGGTGGTACTGCACCTGGGCGGCCTGGACACCCAGGAGCACGAGCAGATGCTCCCGGCGTACGAGCTGGCCAGGAAGACCATGGCGGCCACGGGCTGACGTCACCGGGTGGTGGCCTGCGCCAGTGGCCAACTGACGTTCGAAGGTAACGGTTCGTCCGGCCGCGCGGTCGGCGTCTGCCCCGGTACGGGCGGCGGTCCCGGGGCGGGGCGCGACGGGTGTCGCGCTCCGGTGGGCCCTCTCACCGGGGGCGGCTGTGTCCGGCGTAGCGGGTGGGCCGCTTGTGCGTGGTGTGCCCGTCGTCCGACGCGGTCCCGAGCAACCGCGCAGCCGTCTGTCGCGGCGCGAGGGAAAGACGCCCGTGCAGGGATACTTTCGACAGAGCGGGCAGATGACCCGTAATAGAGTCTGGAATGCGTGCGACGACAGCGTCGGCCTCCTGAAGGCGGTGCGCGGATGTTCATGGGAGTGACGGCCGTATGGAGCGTGCGGGACCACCGGACGACTCTGCGGGCGATCTCGCCTCCCAGCTGACCGCGGCGGCCGAAGCGGTGGTGGCCACCTGGACACAGGCCACGCGCACCGCCTCCCCGCGCCTGTCCGCGCTCCAGCTGGAAGCACTGCTGATCGTCCGGCGCTGGCCGGGCATCAACCTCACCGGGCTGGCCGAAGAGGTCGGGGCCGCCCCGCCGGCGGTCAGCCGGCTGTGCGACCGGCTCGAAGCGGCCGGACTGCTGCGCCGCGAACCGGCGCCCACCAGCCGTCGGGAGATCGGGCTGGTCCTGACGCTCCAGGGGAACGAGCTGATCGACGCCCTGTTCGCCCGCCGCCACGAGATGTTCGCCGCCGTCCTCAGCCGGATGCGGCCCGCCGAACGCCGGCAGCTTCTGTCGGGTCTGCTGGCCTTCGCCCGGGCGGCGGCCCGGCCCGGCGGCGTCGACGCCGACCGGGAACTGCCGGGCTAGCCGGTCCTGCCGCGCCAGTCCAGGCAGACGACGGCGGCGTCGTGGGGCAGGTCGTGACTGCCGTGGTACTGCATCAGCGCCTCGACGACGGCACGGGCCGTCTCGTGCGTCGTCGAGCCGCCCGTCGCCGCGATGGTCTCGCGCAGGGCGTCCTCGCCGAAGACGCCGGCCTTCGTCCTCGACTGCGCGCTGTGCACACCGCTGCTCACCACGACGAGGCGGTCGCCGCGCTCCAGGTGGAACGACTCCTCGTGGTACTCCGTCTCCTCGAACATGCCCAGCGGCGCCTGGGTGTCCAGCTCCAGCCGCTCCACGCTCTCCCGTCGCCGGCGGTACAGCCGGGGGGAGCCCGCGTCGACCGCCCGCACGTGGCCGGTGGCCAGGTCGAAACGCAGCAGGAGCGTCGCCGAGTACTGGGCTCCGGCGTACTCTCCGTAGATGGCCTGATCGGCGAGGCAGGCCTGGTCGGCCAGGGAGACTCCCGCACGGCGCGCGTTGCGCAGGGCGCTGACGGTGAGGTTCGTCAGCAGCGCGGCCTGGATGCCCTGCCCCTTCCCGTCCGACACGGTGACGGTCAGATGGTCGTCGGTGAGCGACCAGTCGAAGTTGTCACCGCCGATGGCGTAGGCCGGCTCCAGGTGAGCGCCAAGGGCGTACTCGGCCGCTTCGAACCCCCGGCCGGGCAGGAGCTGCCACTGCATCTCGGCTGCCAGGGTGAGGCGCTTGCGCCGGCGGGTCTGGAGGTAGAGGTCGGTGTCGCGTTCGGCGACGAGCAGTTCGTGGCCGACCGCCGTGGCGAAGGCGGCCAGCTCCAGGATGCCCGGCGCCCCGGCCGCCGACTCCGGCAGGTGTACGGACAGCACGCCCAGCCGGTCTCCGCGTACGGTGACGGGCAGATGCACCGTGACCGTGCCCGGTTCCGCCGTGACCTCCATGACCGCGGCCTGCGTCGAGAAGGCGCGCCCGGCGGGGTGGGTGCCGTGCACCGGGACCGATTCGCCCGTGTGGGGCAGACGCGTCACCGGCTGGAGCACCGCCAGGCCGTAGTCGGCCAGGAGGACCGTCACGGAGCGGGCGTCGACGTGGCGGGCGAGCAACGCGTGTGCGGTGGACAGCAGAGCGGTGGGCGGCGCCGCCCGCAACGCGCTCTCTGCCGCACCGAGCCATCGACCGGGCTGGTTGGTCATGGTTTCTTCCCTCGAGGTCCGTGACGATCCCGCATGGACGGCGACAGAGCCCCGCGGTTTCCTCACCGCGCCGTACGCGGGTTCATCCTGCCCTGCCGACGGCCGGGCATGCTCGGCGGCCGTGGCGTCAGGCGATGTCCGCCGGGCGCCCGGCGCCGTCGGACGCGCCGCCGGGACCGACGCGGGCGGCGGCAGCGAAGTGGAACGCTTCGAGCCCCTCGGCCAGCGCGGCCAGTTTCGCCGGCGCCATCTCGCGCAGCACCGCCTCCAGCTCGCGTACGCGGAACGTACGGAAGTCGGCGAGTACGGCGTGTCCGCGCCGGCTCAGCCGGACCTCGATCTCACGGCGGCTGGTCGCGCTGGGGAACCGCTCGACGAGGCCGGCGGCCTCCAGGCGGTCGCACAGTCGGCTCACGGACGAGGGCCGCGATCCGAGCGCTTCTCCCAGCGCGCGGAGGTTGACGCCCTCCTGGCCTTCCAGCGCGGTCAGCGCGCGCAGTTGCGAGGGCGAGACGGGGCCCGAGGGGGCGGCTTCCTGGCCACGGCCCCACAGCAGCTGGAGCAGCTCCAATGCCGCGCATGCGTCGTGGGCCACCTGCTGATGACCGGTGGAGTGCAAGGTGCGGAGCATCCCACCACTCTCTCATTCCGGGGAGCGATTGTCAGCCGCCCCCTTTCCGGCCGGGCGCCGCCGGTACGGGGCTACCGGTCCGCGACGAGGCGGTCGGCCGGCGCCGCGACGAAGTAGTCCGCGTCCTTCGGGCGCTTGAGCGACGGGCCCTGGGGGCGGCGGGCCGGTTCGAGGTGGGGTATGTGCTTGGAACAGTGGATGTACGCCTCGACGACGCTGATGTGGACCCAGAACTCGGGCTGGCGCCCGGGGGCCGGGTCGACCGGTATGAGGAGGTTGGCCCCGCGCAGTTCCCGCTCGTCCAGCAGCCGGGCCGTCCCGTTGACGTGCAGGCCGATGTGGTGGTGGGTGAAGTCGAGGAACAGCAGCCCGGCGTGCGGGTTCTCCGCCATGTTGCCGGCGCTGGCCATGACGCCGTTCCCCCGGTACTCGGGGTAGGCGAGGGTGCGGTCGTCGAGGACGGTGACGAATCCCGGCGGCCCCGCGCGGAAACTTGCGTCGCAGTGGCCTCGGGCGTCGGCCGTGGAGAGGAAGAGCATCGACTGCCGGCCGATGAAGTCACGCATCGTCTCGGTGAGACGGGGGTGAACCTGCCGGTCGTAGAAGGCGTCGGCTCGCTGCACGGTGCCGAGATGGTCTTGCAGCATGCGCTCCCCGCGCGAGGGCGCGGCGTCGTGGCTGTTCACAGGTATTCGCTCTCGGGCTCGTGTCTGGACGGTGCGAGGGGCGTGGTCAGGACGGGATCGCTGAGCGGGTCGTGGTGGATCCGGGCAGCCGGGACGCCTTCGTTGCGCAGGATCCGGGCAGCGGCGGTGACCATGCCGGGCGGCCCGCACAGGAAGGCCTCATGCTGCCCCCAGGGTCCGAATTCGCGCAACACCTGCGGCAGGGTCCCCTCGCGGCCGGCGATGTGCTGGTGCGACACGGCGGCCCGTACGGAGAGCCAGTGCTGACGCTGCGCCATCCTCAGCATGTCGTCCAGGCCGTACAGCTCCTCGGCGGTGCGGGCTCCCACGAAGAGGTCGACGTAGCGTCGCATGTCGCCGAGGGCGGCCTGTTCGAGGAGGGCGCGGATCGGTGCGAGGCCGGTGCCGCCGGCGACGCACACCAGGTCGCGGTCCCCGGCGGCGGCCAGCGTCATGTCGCCCTGCGGCGGCCCGAGCGTGACGATGTCGCCTGGGGCCGCGCGGTGGACCAGGGCGTTGCTGACCCGGCCGCCGGGCACGGCACGGATGTGGAAGGTGAGGGTGGAGTCCGCGCGGGGGGCGTTGGCGGGTGAGTACTGGCGCCACGCCTTGCGCTGCCAGGGCGTCTGCATGCTGACGTACTGGCCGGCCTCGTACGGATAGGGCGTTTCCGTGCGGACGGTTATCTCCGCGATGCCGTGGCCGCGGTGTTCGTGCCGGACGATCTGCGCCGCCCAGGTGGCGGGGCGCAGCCGGGTGTCGTCGGCGGCCGCCAGGATCATCACCCGGGCCGCCGTGGTGTAGGCGCGGGTCCAGGCCGCTTCGACGTCCGGGGTCCAGGCGGCGCCGGCGTAGCGGGCCAGGGACGCCAGGAGGCATTCGCCGACCGCGGGGTAGTGCGCTTCCAGGGCGCCGAACTTGCGGTGGTCGCGCCCCAGCAGCGTGCAGAAGCGCACGAGGTTCTCCGGGTCGCCGACCAGGTCGACGATGCGCAGCAGGCCGCGCAGGAGCCGGTCGCGCTGGACGTCCATGTCGTCCGGGAAGAGCTCTCGCACCTGCGGGTAGCGGGCGAAGAGGATGGTGTAGAAGTACACCGTCAGGTCGGCCGCGTAGGGTTCGACCACGGTCAACCCGGCGCGTACCAGGGCTATCTCGTGGTCGGTCAGCGGCGTGGGCGCCATGCCGGGGGCGGCGTGATCCGTGGGACCCGGGGCGCCCGCCGGGGAGCTCTCCGGTGGCATCGAGCGTGCAGGCAAGGAACGTGTCGCAATCGCAGCAGGGCCCGGCCGTGGGGGTGGCCGGGCAAGGATGGTCGTTCGGGCGCCCGCCGTCCGGGCCGAGGTCGCTCAGGTTCCGGCTCGCGCCGCGGGCACCCCCGCATGAGAGGGCCCGGTGAAGCGGATCGCCAGGGCGAGGGTGTCGTCGGGGTGGAGTACGACGGTGTGCATGTCGGCGGCGATGGCCGCGGGGATCTCGGTCACCGGTTTCGCCGCGTGGCGGCGCGCCGCCTCGATGAGCCGCAGCTCGCCCTCGGTCGGGTCTCTGCGGCTCTCGGTCAGGCCGTCGGTGTAGAGGATGAGGAGGTCGCCCGCGTCGATGTCGGTGTGCAGAATCTCCTCGCTGCCGGGCAGGGGGTAGCCGATGCCTCTGCCGCGCAGTTCCAGGTAGCGGGCGGCGCCGTCGGCCTGGAGCAGCAGGGCGGGAGGGTGGCTGCCGTTGGCCAGGCGCAATTCGCCGGTGGCCGGGTCGAGGCGGGCCAGCAGGACCGTGGCCATGAGTTCCGGGTCCAGCGGCATGAGGATCTCGTGGGTGCGCGCGAGGATCGACTTGAGGGGGTGGCCTTCGAGGGCGAGGGTGCGTACGGCATGGGTGACGTTGAGGGCGCTGCGGGTGCTGCGTACGCCGTGTCCCAGGGCGTCGACGACGGTGATGTGCAGAGTGCCGTCGGGGAGCTGGAACCAGTCGTAGTGGTCGCCGCCGGTGGGGGCGTTGGGGTCGGCCGGTGCGTAGTGGACCGCCAGTTCCAGGCCCTCGATGGTGAGCGGCTGCGGGCGCAGGGCGTCTTCGAGCTCCTGGAGGATCTGGCCGTGTGCCTTGCGCAGCTGCTCGTCGCGCTCCTCCAGCTGTACGTACAGGGCCAGGACGCCGGCGTTGGTCTCGGCCAGTTCGTGCTTGAGACGCCGGTGCTCGGCGACGAGCCCGTCCGTGCGGGCGAACGCCGCGCGCAGCTCCTCCTCCACGGCCCGCATCTCCGTCCAGTGTCCGCCGCCGCCGTCGGGGAGTCCGGCCGGAAGAGTGCCGTCCTCCCGCTCGGAGACGGGGATCCGCCAGGTGACGGAGTCCCGCGACGGCTCGGCCGCCGGCAGCGGGAGGTCTGCCGCGGTGAGCGGGCCGGGCACCTCGGGGAAGTGCAGCGTGACGGCGAGCAGGTGGGAGTGGGCCTCCGCGCCGGTGGCCATGTCCGTGCCCGTGTCCCCGCCCGCTCCCGTGCCCGTGCGGGCGGGGATCGCCTCGTGCGCGGCGCTCAGGGCGACGGGCCGGCCGGCGCGCAGTTCGCCGTCGGCCAGGTCGGTCACGGACAGCACGAGGCGGGCCCTGACGTCGGCGGGCAGGCGGTGCTGGCGTGCGAGGCGGCGCACGGCCCGGCGCAACGGCGGCAGAGTGCGGTAGAGACTGTCGGTCATCGGGGCCCTAGGTGAGGCTTGACGGCAAGCACGGTTGCGTCGTCGCGGCCGGAACGGTGTCCATGGGCGACGGCTGTGGCGAGCAGGGGCGGTGGAAGGCGTAGCTGGAACGGGGAAGGGGCGTGGGCCCACTGGTGGTTGATGCCGTCGCTGTGGAGTACGGCTGTTGTTCCCTGGGTCAGAGGAATCATGCGTGACTGGGGTGTGGGCATTCTCCAGCCGACGACGCCGGGCTGGCCGGTCAGCCGGTGGTGGACGCCGTCGGGGGAGAGCGCCAGGGCGCGGACGTTGCCGATCCCGCAGTACTCCGCGTGGTCCGGACGCGGTCGCAGAAGTCCGACGGCCGCGCCCCGGGTGTGGCGCAGCGCCCGGTGCAGGGCGGTGATGATCCCGGACAGCGGCCGGTCCGCGGCGGCGCCGAAGGCCCGCAGGGCGGTCTGGGCGGCCTCGGCCGCGTGCGGCCCGTGCCCCAGACCGTCTATGACGATCGCGGTACGGACCCCGTCGTGCTCCACGAGGGCGGCGGCGTCCCCGCAGTCCGCCTCGCCCTCGGCGGGCAGGCAGACGAGTCCCGCGCCCTGGCAGAGGTGCTGCGGCTGGCCGGGCAGCGCCAGGCGGGCGCAGACCAGGGTGCCGACGCCGACCTGGGTGCGAATGGTGAAATCCGACGCGATGCGGCTCACCGCCCCCAGGCCGGCGCCCAGCGTGCCGGTCGTCGTGTAGCCGTCGGCCAGACACCGCTGGAGCTCGGGCATGCCGGGACCACGATCAGCCGCCTGGATCTCCAGCCCCACTCCCAGGGGCAGCGGCTGGATGTACAGTGCGCCGTCCTTGGCGTGCTTGTCCACGTTGCTGGCCAGTTCCGAAGCCAGTACGGCGGCCCGGTCCGGCATCGCACCGGGAAGTCCGCACTCCTGGGCGACCGAGCGGGCCGTCGCCGCCGCCAGGTGGACAGCGCTGTAGTGATCGATGCGCACCAGGACGGTGGGCGGCACGACCCGACGGGTCAACGCGGCACCCACCGGGTGGCGACGACCGTCGTACCACCGCCCGGAACGGTCCGTACCTCGAACTCGTCCATCAGACGACGCGCACCGCCCAGTCCGTGCCCCAGACCCGCGCCGGTGGTGAAGCCGTCCACCAGCGCCGCGTCCACGTCGGTGATGCCGGGGCCCTCGTCACGTATCGTCAGCCGCAGTCCCCTGACGCCGTGGCGACGCGGGTACTCGATGGTGAGCACCCCTCCCCCGCCGTGGATGTAGGCGTTGCGCGCCAGCTCACTGGCGGCGGTCACCACCCGGGTCTGGTCCACGATGCCGAAACCGACCGCGAGAGTGGCCGCACGCACCGCGTGGCGGACCGTCAGCAGGTCCTCCTCCGTGGTCAGTACCACCCGCGTCGTGCCGGGCTCCGCGGCGGCGTCGCCGTCCGGGGTGTCGGTGCGGGCGGCGCGCGAGGTGGTGGAGGTGTTAGCGAGTTGAGTCACGGTGGGCCCCTTCCGGGGGCTGCTGACTTTGGTGCCAGCCCAGGGCGGCCATGCCTTGTTCCGCGTTCAGGGCGGTCTCCACGCCGACGAGCTCGATGCCCAGTTCGACCAGCGTGATGGCGACGGGCGGCCGCATTCCGGCGACGATCACCCGCGCTCCCAGCAGCTTGGCCATCATGGTCAGCTCCATCAGCGTACGGGCGACGAAGGAGTCGATGATCTCCAGGCGGGAGATGTCGATCAGCACGCCGCGCACCCGGTCCGCCGAGATGCGCTCCGTCAGCTCGTGGGTGAAGGCGAGCGCCGCCTTGTCGTCCAGCTCGTTGAGCAGCCCGGTGATCAGGACGTCGCCGAGGCGCAGGATGGGGACGCCGGTGGACGTGGGGCCGCTCATCGCACTGCCGGCGCGTCGGGGGTGGGCAGGGGTCCAGCGGTGAGTTTGATGGCCTCGGACAGCGCGTCGGACAGAGTCGCCCGCGTCATGATGGTCGACAGGTCGATACCGAGCTGCGCGATGGTCTGCGCGATCGGCGGACGGATTCCGCTGATGATGCAGTCCGCCCCCATCAGCCGGACCGCGTTGACCGTCTGCATCAGGTGCTGGGCCACCGCCGTGTCCACCGTCGGCACACCGGTGATGTCGATGATGGCGACCGTCGCCTCCTGGTCCTGGATCGCCTGGAGCAGGTTCTCCATCACCACCTGCGTACGCGCCGTGTCCAGCGTCCCGATCAGCGGCACGCCGAGCACCTGGCGCCAGAGCCGGACCACCGGAGTGGACACCTCCAGCAGCTGCCTGCTCTGCCGGCGGATGATCTCCTCGCGCCCCTCGACGTACGTGTCGAACGACAGCGCTCCGGCCCCGTCCAGCAGCCTGTTGATCAGCAATGCCGCCGAGAACAGCTCACCGCTGTCCTGCGTGCTCTCCTGCACGGCCTCCAGGAGCGCCTCCTTGAGGGCGAGAACGGCCAGCGCCGTGGCGGTCGGGGACTCGCCTCCCCGCGCCCTGTTCATGGAGAGATCGGTCACCGCGCGGCGGAGTTCGGTGTGCGAGCTCGCGACGCGGTCGATCGGCAGGGCGCTGTCGAGACCGGTGACGAGGGCGGCGACCAGCGTGTCCGCCTCCTCGCGCAGCTCGCTCTCGCTCGTTCCGCCGCTCAGGGCTGCCTGCTGCACCTGCAGCCGCACCCACCGGTCGGCTATCTCCTCGACACGTCCGCGCATGGCGTCGGCGACGCGCTTTCGGGCCACGGCCTCGCTGCTGCTCACCAGAAATCCCTTCACGACCCCCACCGACGACGCCTGGCCTCGCAGCCGGCCGGGGTGATCTAGCTCCGTCCGATTGTTGCCGTGTGGCAAATATAAGCACGGGACGCTCGTACAAGGAAAGCAGGGTCACCGCCATCACTCGATCGATCGACCGGCGAGGTGAACGACGGCCTGTCCCCCCACTGAACCTGCCCCGTGATCGCGTTCAGGAACTGAGGCCGTCGTCACAGACGGGTGACAACCGCGGACCGCATGGTTACGCAGCGGCACGGCAACCCACTCGGGTGTTCCGGTGAACCTGCTGGGTCAACCCGTAAAGGATCTGCGGCGCGGCCTCGGGTAACGTCACAAGCTATGAGCCATCCGCATCCCGAACTCAAAGCCGCCCCTCCCCTGCCCGCCGGAGGGCTGAGGGTCGTCGCCCTGGGCGGTCTGGGGGAGATCGGCCGCAACATGACCGTCTTTGAGCACGCCGGCAAGCTGCTCATCGTGGACTGCGGCGTGCTGTTCCCCGAGGAGACCCAGCCCGGGGTGGACGTGATCCTCCCCGACTTCACCTCGATCCGCGACCGTCTGGACGACGTCGTGGCAGTCGTGCTGACACACGGCCACGAAGACCACATCGGCGCTGTCCCCTACCTGCTGCGCGAACGGTCGGACATTCCCGTCGTCGGCTCGAAGCTGACGCTGGCGTTCCTCGAAGCCAAGCTCAAGGAGCACGGCATCAGGCCGCGCACCGTGCGCGTGCGTGAGGGCGACCGGCGGGGGTTCGGCCCCTTCGACTGCGAGTTCGTGGCGGTCAACCACTCCATCCCGGACAGTCTCGCCATCGCGATCCGAACGCCCGCCGGGATGGTGCTGCACACCGGTGACTTCAAGATGGACCAGTTCCCGCTGGACGAGCGGATCACCGATCTGCGGGCCTTCGCCCGGCTCGGCGAGGAGGGTGTCGACCTCTTCCTCACCGACTCGACGAACGCCGAGGTACCCGGCTTCACCACCTCCGAGCGCGACCTGAATCCCGCGATCGAGCAGGTCATGCGTACGGCCCCGAGGCGGGTCATCGTCTCCAGCTTCGCCAGCCACGTGCACCGCATCCAGCAGGTGCTGGACGCCGCTCACCAGCACGGCCGCAAGGTCGCCTTCGTGGGCCGGTCGATGGTCCGCAACATGGGGATCGCCCGCGAACTCGGGTACCTGAAGGTGCCGTCCGGGCTGATCGTGAGCCTGCGGGAACTGGAGAAGCTGCCCGACAACAAGATCACCCTGGTGTGCACCGGTTCGCAGGGCGAGCCCATGGCCGCGCTGTCCCGGATGGCCAACCGCGACCACATGATCCGCATCGGCAAGGGCGACACGGTCCTGCTCGCCAGTTCCCTCATCCCGGGCAACGAGAACGCCATCTACCGGGTGATCAACGGACTGACCCGGTGGGGCGCCCACGTCGTCCACAAGGGCAACGCCAAGGTGCACGTCTCGGGGCACGCAAGCGCCGGCGAGCTCGTCTACTGCTACAACATCGTCAAGCCCCGGCACGTCATGCCCGTGCACGGCGAATGGCGCCACCTGCGGGCCAACGGCGACCTGGCCATCCGTACCGGCGTCGACCCCGACCGGGTGGTCATCGCCGAGGACGGAGTCGTCGTCGACCTGGTCGACGGGCGCGCGTCCATCACGGGCAAGGTGCCGGCCGGTTACGTGTACGTCGACGGCATGACGGTCGGCGGCGCCACCGAGGCCTCGCTCAAGGACCGCCTCACCCTCGCGGAGGAGGGCGTCGTCACGGTCGTCGCGATCGTCGACGCCGACACGGGGGCGCTGGCCGAGGTTCCGGACTTCCTCGCCCGGGGCTTCGTCCACGACGACACGACGTTCGAACCGGTCGTTCCCGTGATCGAGAAGGTCCTGGCCAAGGCCGCCGAGGAAGGCGTCGGAGACGCCCACCAGCTCGAACAGCTCATCGCCCGCGCGGTGGCGTCCTGGGCGTTCCGCACCCACCGCCGCAAGCCCCTCATCATCCCGGTCATCATCGACGCGTGACAGGGCGGTCCGCTCCGGCACCCGGGACGCCGCCGTTCGCGTCCCGGGTGCCGGAGCGGACCCGAGGAAACCGAGGAAGGGGAAACGCATGGGTGCGCGCTTCGAGGAGCTGGACTGGCGCCCGACCCCGCTCGGCGAGATCAGCCTGCGAAGGCGGCGCGATCCGGAGTCGGGCACCGACGTGTACGAGGTGAAGCTCGGCGACGAGTTCCTGATGTCCAGCCTGTTCACGGCCGGCGAGACGGCACTCACCCGGCTCGGCCTGGCGAAGCTGCCGGACACCGGGCTCGACGTCGCCGTGGGCGGGCTCGGCCTCGGGTACACCGCCCAGGCGGCCCTGGACGACCCACGCGTGCGCGCGCTGGTCGTCGTCGACGCGCTGGGGGAAGTGATCGACTGGCATCGGCGGGGGCTCGTACCGCTGGGCTCCCGCCTGGCGGCGGACCCCCGGTGCCGTCTGGTCCAGGGCGACTTCTTCGCCATGGCCGGGGACCCACGCGGCCTGGACCCCCGGGTGCCGGGCCGCCGGTTCCACGCCGTCCTGCTGGACGTCGACCATTCGCCGCGCCATGTCCTGCACCCCCGGCACGCGGCGCTCTACCGGCCGGACGGGCTGCGCGCCCTGGCGGACCGTCTGCACCCCGGCGGCGTCTTCGCGCTCTGGTCGAACGACCCGCCCGACGACGGGTTCCACTCCGCGCTCGTCGAGGTCTTCGCGGAGGCCGAGGCCCACGTCGTCGACTTCCCCAATCCGCTGCGCGGGGGAACGTCGTCCAACACCGTCTATGTGGCGAGGCGTCACCCCGGCACCACCTGAGGGCCGGCCGGGTTCGGCCGGTCGGCCCAGCGGCCCTGCGCGTGCGGCGGTCCGTTTTTACGCTGGTCACATGATCACCCTGTCCAGTGTTCGCGGGGCTCTCACCGGTGCGGCGTCCGTTCTCGGTGCCCTGGCCCTCCTGCCGCCAACGGCCGCGGCCGCCCCCCTCGACGATCCCCTGCCGCCGCCGCGGCCCGCGTCCGTCGGCAAGGCCCTGTTGCACCGGATGGGCACCCACGTACGCCCAAAGCCGGGTGCGCCCGCGCTGCCCCGGGAGGTGTCCGCCTTGTCGTGGCTGGTGGCGGACGTGACCACGGGCGACGTACTGGCCGCCCACGACGCCCACCGGCGGCTGCCGCCGGCCAGCACCATCAAGACCCTGTTCGCGCTCACCGCCCTCCCCCGGCTCTCCGGCACGGCGCTGCACACGGTCACCCCTACCGAACTCGCCGCCGTGGGCGAGGGCAGCAGCCTGGTCGGCGTGAATCCGGGACACACCTACCGGATCGCGGATCTGTGGCGGGGCGTCTTCCTGAGTTCCGGCAACGACGCCGTCCACGTGCTGGCGGAGCTGAACGGCGGCTGGAAGGCCACGGCGACGCAGATGCAGGCCAAGGCCCGCTCCCTGGGCGCGCTGGACACCCATGTGGTCTCGCCGGACGGGTACGACGCCCCCGGCCAGGTGTCCTCGGCGTACGACCTGGCCGTCTTCGGGCGGTCCGGGCTCGCCGACCCGCAGTTCGCCCAGTACGCCGCGACCGCCGCCACGCGCTTCCCCGGAGGCACACGCCGGGACGGCACGCCCACCTGGACGTTCGGCATCCGCAACACCAACCGGCTGCTGACGGGCAGCGACGGGGTCAAGCGGTACCCCGGCATCATCGGTCTCAAGAACGGCTACACCACCCGCGCGGGGCACACCCTGATCGCCGCAGCGCAACGCGACGGGCGCCGCCTGCTGGTGACGGTGATGAACCCGCGACGGGGCGGCGGCCGTGCCGTGTACGAGGAGGCCCGGTCCCTGCTCGACTGGGGCTTCGCCGCCGCCGGGCGGGTCCACCCGGTCGGATCGCTGCAGCCGTCGGCCGTACCCCAGGACCCGCCGGCCACACCGGCGCCGGCCGCGCAGGCGGCCGCGCTGCACCGGGAGGAGACCGGCTCGGGCATGGCGTACTCCTGGCTGGGCTCCCTCGTCGGCGCGGCGTGCCTGACGGCGGGCGTCATCCTGTGGACGCGGGGCGGCCGCCACCGGCCCGCGTACGCCGACCGGTTCGCGTCGGCTCTGCGGCCGCTGCGTGACCGGGCGCTGCGGGGCCGGCCGCGCCGCCCGCGGCCTCCGTCCCGGCCCGGGCCCTCGTAGCACCGTCCCCTCCGCCCCCCCTCTGACCTGCGCGGCCCATCGGCGGCCCGCACTTATTCGGTGTCGGCCGGTCCCTCCCCCACGAAAGAATGGAGCATCAGAAACCGGGAGGGACCATGAGCCAGGCGTACCTGACTCTGCAAGAACTGCTGCCGCCGGCCGCGTTGGCGGCCGCGCTCGACGCCGGGCACGTCACCCGCAAGCCGCACCCCGAGCTGCCGCTGTCGATCTACACCTACACGCGGACGTGTCAGTACGAGCGGATCTGGAACGAGGTGACGACGCGGTGCCGCGGGCTCGTGGCCGACGACGCCACGGGCGAGATCGTCGCGCTGCCGCTGCCGAAGTTCTTCAACGTCGGTGAGCACGAGGCCGGTCAGCCGTACGCGCCCGCTCTGCCGGACGAGCCGTTCGAGGTGTACGACAAGGTCGACGGCAGCCTCGCGGTGGTCTTCCACTACGCCGGCCGCTGGCGGGTCGCGTCCAAGGGTTCCTTCATCAGCGCCCAGGCGAGGTGGGCGCAGCGCCGGCTCGACGCCCAGGACACGTCGGCGCTGTCGCCGGGCGTGACGTACCTCGCGGAGATCGTGTACCCGGAGAACCGCGTCGTCGTCGACTACGGCGACCGCAGGGACCTCGTGCTCCTCGCGGCGTTCGGCCGGGACGGCACGGAGATACCCGTCGCGGAGGCCGGCGCGGCATGGAAGGGCGTCGGGTCGGTGGTCACGGTGTGGCCCGCCGTGCCCCTCGCCGACCTGATCGCGCTGGCCGAGGCGAACACGCTGCCCGGCGGCCGGTCCGCGACGGGGACCGACGCCGAGGGCTTCGTGCTGCGCTTCGCCTCCGGGGTGCGGGCGAAGGCCAAGCTGTCCGAGTACGTACGGCTCCACAAGGTGATGACAGGCGTCACCGAGCGGGACATCTGGCGCGGCCACGGCATCCAGCGGTTCGCGGGGATGTCCGCGAAACGGCTGGCCCAGGGCCTGGGCTGCTCGCGCGCCGAGCTCGGGGGCATCACGGCGGCGGGCGGACGGCCGCTGGACGCCCTGCTGGAACAGGTGCCGGACGAGTTCGACGCCTGGGTGCGCGGGGTGATCGCGCGCCTGGAGGCCCAGGCGGCGGCGCTCGAAGCCGCCATCGACGAGGCGTTCCGCGAGCTCGCCGCTCTGACCGGCGACCGGGCCGCTTTCGCCCGCGCCGTCAAGGAACTGCCCGACGCGCGGATCCGGGCCGCCCTGTTCCTGCGGCTCGACGGACGCCCGACGGACCTTGTCGTGTGGCGTGCCGTGCGGCCTGAGGCGGCCGACCCGTTCAAGACCGACGAGGAGAACTGACCCGTGCCCGTAGTACATGTCATGACGGGGCTGCCCGCGTCGGGCAAGACGACCGCCGCGCGCGAGCTCCAGGCCGAGGCCGACGGCCGGATGCGCCGGGTGAACCTCGACGACCTGCGGGCGATGCTCGACCTTCCCGCGGCCGAGCGCAGGTCGTGGGCGCACGAGCAGACGGTGCTGGCGATCCAGGACGCCGCGGTGCGGGCGGCCGTCGACGGCGGTTTCGACGTGGTGGTCGACAACACCCACATGACGCCGCACATCCCCAAGCGGCTGAAAGCGGCGGTCGCGGGCCTGGCCACGTTCACCGTTCACGACTTCACGGACGTACCGGTCGAGGAGTGCGTACGCCGCGACGCCGAGCGGGACAAGCGCGTCGGCGAGGAGGTCATCCGGATCCTGGCCGACAAGCACGCGCAGGTCAGGCGGGGCGGATGGCGGCTCACCGACGCGTGGCTGAACGACGAGGCGCCCGTCGAGCCGTACGTGCCCGACCCGTCGCTGCCGGCCGCGGTGATGTGCGACATCGACGGCACGCTCGCCCTGACCGGGGACCGCGGGCCGTACGACTTCACCCGGTGCGAGGTCGACCTGCTCAACGACGCGGTACGGCGGGCGCTGCACGCGTTCCGGCGCGCCGACAACGACGTGATCGTGCTGCTGTCCGGGCGCGGTGAGGAGTACCGCGCACAGACCGAGTCGTGGCTGCGGCGGTACGACGTGCCGTACGACGAGCTGTGGATGCGCCCGGCGGGCGACGGGCGCCGCGACGACGTGGTGAAGGCCGAGCTGTTCGACCGGCACGTGCGTCATCGGTACGCGGTGCGGGTGTCTCTGGACGACCGCGACCGTGTGGTCGCCCTGTGGCGCCGCATGGGACTGCCCACGTGGCAGGTCAACTACGGCGCTTTCTGACAGATCGCCCGCCCGGCAGCGGCGGCGCCTCGCCGGAGTCCGGCGAGGCGCCGCCGCCCGCCTACCGGGCCTCGGCCCGCTCGGGCTCGATCGTGAACGCGCCCCCGGTGTGGGACAGCCGCAGGAGCCGGGCCACGGCGCGCGGGACGGCGCACAGCCGCAGGTCGGCTCCGCCGGCCTTGGCCGCCCGGGCCGCACCCAGCAGCGCGTTGAGCCCCGAGCAGTCGCAGAACGTCAGGCCCCGGCAGTCCACGAGGACGCTGCGATGGCCGGCCACGGCCGCCTGCACGGCCTGCCTGAGATCCGGCGCGCTGACGACGTCGAGGTCCCCCGCCAGGGTGATCCGGCAGCTGTCGGGGCCGGTGGCGTGAACACCGACCAGGAACGTGTCGTTCACGGCGCCCCCTTCGCTCACGATGCGGGGTGGACCGGTGGGCCTGTCTCCAGGGAACGCCCGACCGGGCGCACTGTCCACCCGTCGTACGCCTTGACAAGCGGGTCGGCACGTTCTATCCAGGATTCTGAAGAGGGTTTCCTCCATCTCCGCAGGTCAGAGCGGGGGAGGTGAGGGCAGTGGCAGGGCTGGGCCCGTCCGGCCGCGCACCCGGCCCCTACGCGGTACTGGGCGTGGAGCCGACCGCTTCGGCCGGGCAGATCACCTCGGCGTACCGCGGGCTCGTGCGCGCGCTGCACCCCGACGCCGGTCCGGCCGACTCGGAGGCGGGCGAACGGTTCAGGGACGTCGTGGCGGCGTACACGACTCTGCACGACCCCGTCCTGCGCGCGGCGTACGACGACGCCCGGCTCGGTCCTGGCCGCGGCGGGGGCGCGCGCCCGGTGCGAGTGAGGCTGCGCCCCGCTCCTGCGCCCCGGTACGACGAGCCTCCGCTGCGAGTGGGCCCCACCCGGTGGAGCGCGGGGTGAGCGGATGAGCAGGGTGAGGAGAAGGCAATGGCACGTGCAGTGGGTATCGACCTTGGTACGACGAACTCGGTGGTCTGCGTCCTGGAGGGCGGCGAGCCCACGGTCATCACCAACACCGAGGGGGCCCGGACGACGCCTTCGGTGGTCGGTTTCGCGAAGAGCGGCGACGTCCTCGTGGGTGAGATCGCCAAGCGGCAGGCCGTCACGAACATCGAGCGCACGGCGCGGTCGGTCAAGCGCCACATGGGCGAGGCGCAGTGGCGTTTCCCGGAGCGCGGCGACATCGACGGCAAGCGCTACACCGCCCAGGAGATCTCCGCACGCGTGCTCCAGAAGCTCAAGCGGGACGCGGAGAGCTACCTGGGCGAGGACGTGACGGACGCCGTCATCACGGTTCCGGCGTACTTCAACGACTCCCAGCGCACCGCGACCAAGGAGGCCGGGGAGATCGCGGGCCTGAAGGTGCTGCGGATCATCAACGAGCCGACGGCCGCGGCGCTCGCCTACGGCCTGGACAAGGAGAACGACCAGACCATCCTCGTGTTCGACCTCGGCGGCGGCACGTTCGACGTCTCGCTGCTGGAGATCGGTGAGGGCGTGGTCGAGGTGAAGGCGACCAACGGCGACACGCACCTGGGCGGGGACGACTGGGACCAGCGGATCGTGGATCACCTGGCCAAGCAGTTCAAGAACGCGTACGGCATCGATCTCTCCCAGGACAAGATGGCCACCCAGCGGCTGCGGGAGGCCGCCGAGCGGGCCAAGATCGAGTTGTCGGCCGCGACCGAGACCAACATCAACCTGCCGTACCTGAGCGCGTCGGCCGAAGGGCCGCTGCACCTGGACGAGAAGCTCACGCGCTCGCAGTTCCAGCGGCTGACCGCCGACCTCCTGGAACGGTGCGAGGCGCCGTTCCACAACGCGGTCAAGGACGCGCGGATCGAGCTCTCCGCCATCGACCACGTGATCCTCGTGGGCGGCTCGACCCGGATGCCGGCCGTGACCGAGCTGGTGAAGGAGCTCACCGGCAAGGAACCGCACAAGGGCGTCAATCCCGACGAGGTCGTCGCGATGGGGGCCGCGCTGCAGGCCGGTGTGCTCAAGGGCGAGGTCAAGGACGTCCTGCTCCTCGACGTCACGCCGCTGTCCCTCGGTATCGAGACCAAGGGCGGCATCATGACGAAGCTCATCGAGCGCAACACGACGATCCCGACGAAGCGCTCGGAGGTCTTCACGACGGCCGAGGACAACCAGCCGTCGGTGCAGATCCAGGTCTTCCAGGGCGAGCGCGAGATCGCGGCGTACAACAAGAAGCTCGGCGTGTTCGAGCTGACCGGTCTGCCGCCGGCCCCGCGCGGTCTCCCGCAGATCGAGGTCGCCTTCGACATCGACGCCAACGGCATCATGCACGTGACGGCCAAGGATCTGGGGACGGGCAGGGAGCAGCGGATGACCGTCACCGGCGGTTCGTCGCTGCCGAGGGACGACATCGAGCGGATGGTCCGTGACGCCGAGCAGTACGCGGAGGAGGACCACAGGCGCCGCGAGGCCGCCGAGACGCGGAACCGGGCCGAGCAGCTCGTCTACCAGACGGAGAAGTTCCTCAAGGACAACGAGGACAAGGTTCCGGGTGACGTGAGGAGCGAGGTGGAGACCGCGGTCGGCGAACTGAAGGAGAGGCTCAAGAGCGAGTCCGCCGAGGGCGACAGCACAGCGGAGATCCGTACGGCGGCCGAGAAGGTCGCGGCCGTCTCCCAGAAACTCGGCCAGGCGATGTACGCCGACGCCCAGGCCCAGGGCCCCGCCCGGGGGGCCGAGGGGGCCACGGGGCCGGGCGACGGCGGAGCGCGGGCGCGGGGCGAGGACGAGGTCGTCGACGCGGAGATCGTCGACGACGACAAGCAGCAGGGAGGCGCGGGATGAACCGCCCGACCGGCAGGGCCGGCCACCGGGCGCCGTCGCTGGAGCTCGTCCGGGACGGGCGGCACAGTGGCGGCTCCCCCGGCGCGTTGCCGAAGCACGCCGCGCGGCCGGAGGAACCGGCCCGGCGGGCCGCCGGCGGGCCGGCCGGACCTGGCCCGGGCGACGCGCCGCGGCCCTCCCGCGAGGAGGCGCTCGACGCCGAACTGCGGGAGCGCACCGCCGACCTGCAACGGCTGAAGGCCGAGTACGACAACTACCGCAAGCGGGTGCGCCGCGACCGGCTCGCCGTCCGCGAGATCGCCGTGGCCAACGTGCTCGGCCGGCTCCTGCCGGTGCTCGACGCCCTCGCCGGGGCCGCCGAGCAGGGCGAGGTGACCGACGGCCTCGCGCGCGTCGACCGGGCGCTGCGGGCGGAACTGGCGGCCCTGGGGCTGGAGTCGTTCGGTGCGGCGGGCGATCCCTTCGATCCTTCCGTGCACGAGGCCGTCTCGTACCGGCGTACCGACACCGTCGAACAGCCGACCTGCACCGCGGTTCTCCGGCCGGGCTACCGGGTCGGCGGCCACCTGCTGCGGCCCGCTCAGACAGCGGTCGCCGAACCCCTCGCGGGCCCGCCCGGGGCGGCAGGGCCACCGGGGTAGAGCCGTCGCTGCGCCACCCGGTGCATCTTGCGGACGGGCTCGCCGGTGGGGCGCCGGGGCGGGGTAGCACTTCGGGCATGGCCGGTATCGAGCTCAGGAGTTCCGCGTTCGACGACGGTGCGTTCATCCCGCGCCGCTACGCCAAGGAAGGTGACGACGTCTCCCCCGACCTGTCGTGGTCCGGCGTGCCGCAGGGCACGGCGGAGCTGTTGTTGCTGTGCGAGGACCCCGACGCGCCGTCGGGCACCTTCGTGCACTGGATCGTCACGGGCATCGACCCGGCGTCCGGCGGCGTGGCGGAAGGGCGGACGCCGGAGGGCGGGCAGCCCCTGATGAACGGTTTCGGCGAGTCGGGCTGGGGCGGTCCACTGCCCCCTCCCGGCGACGACGCGCACCGCTACGTCTTCCGTGTGTACGCGCTCCCGGAGCCCGTCGAGCTGGCCGACGAGGTGGGCGCCGAGGACGTGCACGCGGCGGTGGACGGGCGGCAGCTGGCCGAGGGCACCCTGGTCGGCCGCTACCGGCGCTGAGGCACCGGGCCCGGCCGGCCGGTGGAGGACGATCACGTACGCTGAGCCGGGCGCCGGGTCGGCACCGCCACCCCGGCCACCCCTCTCACCAGCGACTTCAGGATGGAAACAGTCCATGGGAATGCTGATTGCCATCGGTGCGGGCATCTTGGCCGTAGTGGTCCTCGGCCTCGTCGTCACGGTGATCCTGGTAGCACGCAACCGCAGGAACGCCGCTCCGGCACCCGTGTACGGCGGGTACCAGCACCAGCATCCGGCGCAGCGGGCGCAACCGGGCCCGCCCTACCCCCAGGCTCCGCAGAACCAGCCCGACCAGCCGCCGTACCAGCCCCATCCGTACGCGCAGCAGCCTCCCTACCCGGGGCAGTGAGGCGGGGGCGAGCGGCCCGGTGAGGACGGGCCCCGCGGTGCGAGAATGGGCCGCGTGGGCCGTACTCCCGTGACGCTCGCGCTGAGCGGCGACGTGATGACGGGCCGGGGCGTGGACCAGATCCTTCCGCACCCCGGCGACCCTGCGCTGCGGGAGGGGTACATCCGCGACGCCCGTGACTACGTCGCACTCGCCGAGGCCGCCCACGGCACGGTCCCCGGGCGGCCGGTGGACTTCACCTGGCCGTGGGGCGCGGCGCTGGACGTGATGGACGCCGTGGCGCCGGACGCCCGCGTCGTGAACCTGGAGACGAGTGTCACGACGAGCGACGATTTCGCCCCCGGCAAGGCCGTCAACTACCGGATGCACCCGGACAACGTCCCGTGTCTGACGGCGGCGCGGCCCGATGTGTGCGTGCTCGCCAACAACCACGTCCTGGACTTCGGCCGCCGCGGCCTGGAGGAGACCCTGGACGTCCTGCGCGCCGCCGGTCTCACCTCCGCCGGGGCGGGACGGGACGCGGCCGGGGCACGGCGGCCGGCGGCCGTCGCCACGCGGGGTGGCGGACGGGTGCTCGTGCTGTCGTGCGGGACGGCCTCCAGCGGGATTCCGGCGCGGTGGGCGGCCGGGACGGACCGGCCGGGCGTCGACTTCCTGCCCGACCTCTCCCGGCGCACCGCGGACGCCCTCGTACGGCGGCTGCGGGCCGTGCGGCGGGACGGCGATCTGACGGTCGTCTCGATCCACTGGGGGTCGAACTGGGGGTACGCCGTGCCGCCCTCCCAGACCGCCTTCGCCCGACGGCTCGTCGACGGCGGCGTGGACGTCGTCCACGGCCATTCCTCGCACCATCCGCGCCCGATCGAGGTCTACCGGGGCAGGCTCGTGCTGTACGGCTGCGGAGACCTCGTCGACGACTACGAGGGCATCAGGGGCTACGAGCGGTACCGGGACGACCTGCGTCTGCTGTACTTCCCGTCGCTCGACGCGCGGACGGGCGAGCTGACCGGTCTGCGCGTCGCCCCGCTGCTGGCCCGCCGGTTGACACTGCGCCGCGCGCCGGCGGCCGACGCCGACTGGCTGTGCGAGGCCCTGACGAGGGCGGGGCAGCCGTTCGGGACGTGCCTGGAGCCCGAGCCCGGCCCCGAAGGTTTCCTCAGGCTGCGGCCGCCCGCGGCGGATCGCAGGGTTTCGTAGGGCGGCGTAGGGCGGCGTACTGACGCGGATCACATCGCCGATGCTGAATCCTCGGCCTTGCCCGTGCGTACAGCCCTCTGTACACCGCTCGATGATCAGGCGACGAGGAGCCCGTTCCATGCGACCGTTCGTGTTGCACTACGCCCAGCAGAACACGGTGCCGGACGTACCGGTTCCGTACGACTACAGCAGCGCGCTCCAGCTCAACCTGCTGCCCGACGGGCGTCCCGCCATCAGCGACCGGGCCCTCCTCCTGTCCGTCGGCACCACCACGTCGACGGCGGGCTCCCAGACGCACTTCGACGACTGACCGTCCGGCGCGTTCCGCGATGACCGTACTGATCCTGACGTGCCACCAGGACGTCACGACGGACATGGTGGTGGCCGGACTGCACGAACGGGGAGTCCCGCTGGTGCGCCTGGACCCCGCCGGTCTGCCCGGCGACGCCGGTCTGTCGGCCGAGTACGTACGGGGCGACTTCCACTGCCACCTGTCGGTCGACGGGCGGGTGGTCAGCTCCGAGGCGCTGCGCTCCATCTGGGTACGGCGGCCCGGCGAGCCCGCGGCGCACGCCGATGAGCCGTCGCGCTGGCTCACCGCCGAGACCGGCCAGGCGCTGTACGGCGTGCTGTACTCCACCACCGCGCGGTGGATGAACCACCCCCGCCAGGCGGAACAGGCCCGGCTCAAGCCCTGGCAGTTGCGGTTCGCCCACCAGAGCGGCTTCGCCGTGCCGCCCACCGTCGTCACGACCTTCCCGCGCGTGGCCGAGCAGTTCGCCGCGCAGTACGGCACGGTCGTGGTGAAGTCCCTCTCGGGGCCCCCGCGCGGCGACCGCGCGATCGCCCTGCCCACCGCCCTCGTCGAGCCCGGCACGGACTTCGGCGGCGTCACGGCCTGCCCCACGCTGCTGCAGCGGTACGTGCCCAAGCGCGCCGACATCCGGCTGACGAGCGTCGGCGGCCGGATGTTCGCCGCCCGGAAGGCCGCGGCGGCCGGGCAGGTCGACGGGCGCTACGGCGACACCGGCAGCGCCTGGGAGCCCGTCGGTGTGCCCGACCGCATCGCCCGGGCCGTACGTGAGTACACCGACCTGGCGGGGCTCGCGTTCGCCGCGTTCGACTTCGCCGAGGACGCCGAGAACGTGTGGTGGTTCCTGGAGTGCAACCAGGGCGGGCAGTTCGGCTTCGTGGAGCTGGAGACCGGCCAGCCGATCGCGGGCGCCGTGGCTGACTGGCTGGCCCGGCCGGCCCCCGGGGCCTCCTGAACGGTGGGTGGCCTTTCCGCGTAGTAGGGAGCGGCAGGGTGACCGTGATCGTACAGAAAAGGGGCGAGCATCTGTGATGCGTCGAATGGGACGGAACGTGGGGGTGCCGCCGCGCCGGCTTTCCGGCATCGGCCGGCGGTTGCGCGTCGATTACCCGCGCCGGGGCCGTCGCGGCCTGGCACGGCTGGTCCCGTCCGGGCGCCAGCTGCTCGCTCTGCTGCTGCTGTGCTGCGGCACGGTCGCCACCCTGGTCGCCTACGTGTACTCCACCGTGCGCATCGAGGACGTGAACGCCTCCGCACGCGCCGAGGCCACCGTGTACTACTGGGCCGACGGCACGCAGATGGCCGTCGTCGGGGCGGTCAACCGGCAGGCGGTCCCGCTGTCCGACATCCCGCCCTCCCTGCAGAACGCCGTGATCGCGGCGGAGAACGCGGACTTCTACAGCGACCCGGGTTTCTCCGTCGCGGGCGTGGGCCGGGCGGTGGTGAACATGGCGCGCGGAGGGCAGGTCCAGGGCGGCTCGACCATCACGCAGCAGTACGTGAAGAACACCTACCTGACGCCGGAACAGACCGTGGACCGCAAGCTGCGCGAACTGTGCCTGTCGGTCAAACTCTCCCGCTCCCTGTCCAAGGCGGAGATCCTCCAGGGGTACCTCAACACCAGCTGGTTCGGACGCAACGCCTACGGGGTGCAGGCAGCCGCGAGGGCGTACTACGGCATGGACGCCAGGGACCTCGACCCCGGCCGCGGCGCGCTGCTGGCGGCGCTGCTCAAGGGGGCGCAGGACTACGACCCGTCCCTGGGCGAGGCGAACCACCGCCGGGCGGAGGCGCGCTGGCGCTACGTCCTGGACCGGCAGGTGGAGCTCGGTCACATGTCGCGGCAGGAGCGGGCCAAGTACACCGTGTTCCCGGAGCCGCGCCGGCAGTCCGTTCCCACCGGCCTCTCGGGGCAGACCGGTTACCTGGTGGACGTGGCGAACAAGTACATCGCGCAACGCACCGGGCTGACCGCCGAGGACCTGGGGCGCGGCGGGTACCGGATCCGTACCACCTTCGACCGCGACAAGGTGGAGCGGCTGCGGCAGACCGTCGACAGTGTCACGGCACGCACACTGGACCCCGAACGCCGGAGCACCGACCGCGACGTGCAGGTCGGCGCCGCGTCGGTCCGCCCGGGCGACGGAGCGGTCCTGGCGCTGTACGGCGGTCCCGACGCGACCCGGCACTTCACCAACAACGCCGACACGGCGGGCGTGCCGGTCGGTCCGGCCTTCAAACCGTTCGTCCTGGCGGCGGCGCTCCAGCACGGTGTGCGGTCGGCGGGGAACGCCGTGCCCCCGCCGCCGGTGTCCACCGACAGTTTCTACGACGGGACGGGGGCACTGGTTTCCGGGACGCCGTTGTCGCCCCAGGAGCGGACGGGCGCCGGCACCGGCCCGTTCCCGGGCGGTGTCCTGCCCTTCGCCACCGGTCTTCCCACCCTGCGCGAGGCGCTGGTGGGGGACGGCGACAGCGTCTACAGCCGCCTCGGCGAGGACGTCGGCCTGGCGAAGGTACGCGATCTCGCGGTCAGCACGGGCCTGTTGCCGCAGAGCATGGCGCCCCTGGAGCGGCGGTTCTCCGCCGGCACCTCCACGCCCAGCGCCGTTCGGATGGCCGACGCATACGCCACCTTCGCGCAGGACGGCGAGCGTACGGACCCGTACTCGGTCACGTCGGTCACCTACCGGGGCACACGCCTGGAGGGGCTGGAGCGGCCGCCCGGCCGGCAGGTGCTCGACACGGAGGTGGCCCGCGAGGTGTCGCGGGCGATGCGGGACGTCGCGGTGGACGCCCTGGAACCCGGCACACTGCGCGCGCTGGGGCCGGTGGCCGCCGGGCGGACCGGCGACGACGACCGGCTGCGGGCCGCGTGGTTCGTCGGCTACACCGAGGAACTGTCGACCGCCGTGACCGTCTTCCGGACCCGGCCGGGCGAGGCCGCCCTGCTCCCGTTGTCCGGAGCGGGCGGACCGGGCGTGGAGCGGGGGGACTTCCTGCCGCTGCGGGTGTGGTCGTCGTACATGGCGGGGACCCTGCCGGGAGCGGACGGTGCCGGCACGGGGGCGTCCGCCGCGGCCCGGTAGGCCGGGCAGCGGCACACTGGTCGCCCGCGCGACCGCACACGACGAAGGGGGCCGGCGTCCCGGGACGGACGCCGGCCCCCTTCCGTCCGCGCGGGTGGTGCGGGGCGCCCCACCACCGGCGCACGGCCCTGTACGTGGGCGGTGTTCACCTCTGCGCGGCGGTGCCCGCTCCCACCGGGGTGTGCGACGACGGGGCGGCGTGCTGCGGGATGGAGGCCACCGGAGCGGTCTCGCTCAGGTGGCCCACGTGCGGCCTGGCCCGGTCGGCGGCGGGAGTGCCGGTGAGCGCGGCGGGCGGCGGACCCGGTGGAGACACCGTGCTCTTGCGCTCGTCCGGCGCGTTCGCGACCGACGACCAGGTACGCAGCCGGTGGCTGGCCGCCTCGTCGAGCGTCACGGGCGCCCCGCGCTGCTCGGCCAGCCGGCTCGCCTCCCGGCCGAGCGCGGCCACGTCGTCCCATCGCAGGGTCAGCACCACCGAGAGCTCGGCGCCGCCGCCGGGGAGACCTTGCATCATCGATTCCACGCGATCAGTCATGTCCGCTCCTGTCGTCGACACAGAGACGTTTCGCCACACCTGGCTCGGGCGCAGGTAGCCCGTAGTACGCACGGTGTGGGCGGCATGTTCAGCGCGTGTTCGAGGCTTGCCGGTCTTCGCGCGGTCCGTTACGCGCCCACGGCGGACGGCGCGGCGGCCGCCTCCTCGTTCGCACCGTCGTTCCTGACGGCCCGGTAGTACACGGACTTCTGCTGCTTGGTCCGCTCGCTCTGGTTCTTGGCGACCGAGGCCTCCAGCGCGTTGCGCACCACGGTGACACTGAGCGTGCGTCCGGGGTGTGCCTCGGTCAGTTCCTGGGTGACCTCGGCCGCCGAGCGCGGTTCGTCGTGCTTGGCGAGGACGGCTACGACGAGTTCACGCAGCGGGGGCGCGGTACGGCCCGCCTTCGCCACGGTGCTCGCCGGCGCCGTCCCACCGGTGCGCTCGGCGGTGCGCTTGGCGGCGCTCTTGTCGTCCGTGGACGCCGCCTTCG
This sequence comes from Streptomyces chryseus, assembly GCF_014650755.1. Classification (GTDB taxonomy): domain Bacteria; phylum Actinomycetota; class Actinomycetes; order Streptomycetales; family Streptomycetaceae; genus Streptomyces; species Streptomyces chryseus. Next base: position 221,120 of record NZ_BMVO01000008.1, read on the forward strand.
CGCGCCTGGCACCGGGAACCGTCGGGGCGGCGGTCCTGGTCTGCCTGACCTGCTTGGTCTTCCTCGCCGCCGGTGCGCCCAGGGCCGCGCGCATGCTCACCAGCAGTTCGTGGTCCTTCTCCAGCGCCTCGAGCCGGCTCCGCAGAGCGTCCACCTCGGACCGGATGCGTTCTTGTTCGGCGGTGTTGCGCTCCAGGTCGGCGTCGACCTGGCCGGCGTACTGGGACTGCAGCGAGGGGTTGTCCTCTGCCATGACAGCTCACTTTCCTTGCACGACTGTTGGGGGCGGATGCTACTCACATCTGTCGTCCACGCAGAACCACGTGCGTGCCACCATTCGACATCACCCCTGCGTATGGTGTCGAGCAAGGCGCCCGGTTTCACTCGGTGCAGTGCCATCAGCCGTGGCATCTCCGCGCGTCGGACCGCCTGTTGTGCCGTGCCGTCGGACCGGCGGACTACAACACCTCGTCCTCGTCCGCCGGCGGCTCGACGTGCATCGCCGCCTCCTCGGCAGACGCCGCGCCGCCGTCGATGCCCACGTCCCGGCCCAGTACGCCGATGTTGCGCCGCGGCGCCTCCTCCGCCACCGGGGCGATGCGGCCGGCGCGGGTGTCGGCCGCCTGCTCCTCCAGGGGTTCGCCCTCACCCCCGGGCAGGTCACCCACGTCGTCGCCGTCCGGCGGGCGTACGTCGGGGGTCTCCTGGGCCAGTCGTTGGTCGAGGGACTCACCCTCGCGCTGCTCCTCACCCGTGGTGCCGTGCTTCGTCACCCCCAGGGCACGCTCGGGCGGCGAGTACCCCTCGTCCAGCATCTCGTCCAGGTCGCGTTCCCCGATCGCGTTCTCGAGGTCGAGGTCGTCGGTCGGCCGGTTCTGCGCGTCGGAGTTCTCGGGCTGGTACACGTCGTCGCCGCGCGCGGCTTCCTCGGACATGCGCTGTTCCTTTCCCGCGGGGTGTCTGCTCCTTGTCCGGGCATCTGGGTACCCGGCCGTAACGGCGCCACACTGTTTCGCCGACATTTCGCCCTCATGAGGAGCCCGGCAGCGGCTGTTCCGTCCAGATGGTCTTCCCGTGGCGTGTGTACCTGCTGCCCCACCGCTCGGTGAGCTGCGCGATGAGGAAGAGCCCGCGTCCGCCCTCCTCCGTGGCCCGTGCGCGGCGCATCCTGGGCTGCGTACTACTGGGGTCGGACACCTCGCAGATGAGTGTCGACGTACGGATGAGCCGGAGTTCGACCGGGCCGCCGCCCGCGTACCGGATGGCGTTGGTGACCAGCTCGCTCGCCACCAGTTCGGTGGTGAAGGCGAGTTCGTCCAGTCCCCAGCGGGACAGCTGGCGCACCACGAGGGCGCGGGCGTCGGCGACCACCGCGGGGTCCGGCTCCAGGACCCACCGCGCACTGTCCTGCGCGGACACCGCCCGGGTGCGGGCGAGCAGCAGTGTCACGTCGTCCGACAGCGGGCTCGGGGCCAGGTCCGCCACCACCTCGCGGCCGACGTCCCGCAGCGGGCGGTCCAGGGCGTTCGCGGTGGTCAGCCGCTTCTTGAGCGCCGCCATTCCCTCGTCGAGATCGGCCCGCGGCCGTTCGACCAGGCCGTCGGTGTAGAGCGCCAGTACGCTGCCCGGTTCGATCTCCAGCTCCACGGGCTCGAACGGCAGTCCGCCGACGCCCAAGGGCGGGCCGGGGCTGACGTCGACGTACCGGGCGGTCCCGTCGGGGGCCAGCAGGGCGGGCGGGGGGTGCCCGGCGCTCGCCATGGCGCACTGCCGGGAGACCGGGTCGTACGTGACGTACAGGCAGGTGGCACCGAACGAGTCGTAGGCGCTCTGCGGCGTGGAGCCGGCCGCGCCGTTCTCGTACGTGCTGCTCTCGATCGTCAGCTGCGAGACGAGGTCGTCGAGGTGGGTGAGCAGCTCGTCGGGTTCGAGGTCCAGGTCGGCGAGGGTGCGCACGGCGGTCCGCAGCCGGCCCATCATCGCCGTGGCCTGGAGGCCGTGGCCGACGACGTCTCCGACGACGAGGGCGACCCGCGCGGACGACAGCGGGATGACGTCGAACCAGTCCCCGCTGACTCCTCCGGCCGCGTCCGTGGGGTGGTAGACGCTGGCGCTCTGGACCGCGGCCGTCTCGGTCGTCGTCGGGGGCAGCAGGCTGCGCTGGAGGCTCACGGAGGCGTGCCGCTCGCGCGCGTACCGGCGCGCGTTGTCCACCACCAGGGCGGCGCGCGAGGCGACCTCTTCCAGCAGGGCCAGGTCGTCGGCGCCGAAGGGGCGGCGTCGGCCCGTGCGCCACGCCGTGACCCGGCCCAGGAGCTTGCCGCGCGCCCGCAGGGGCGCGCTCATGCCGGAGCGGACGTCGAGCCCGGGCACCGGAGGGGGCATGGGGCCGGGCGCGCCGTCGGTGTCGTCCGGCCCGTGGCCGGCGGGGCGCGGCCAGACGTGGCCCCTGGGGGCTTCGCTGATGTCCACCCGCAGGGCCCCGCCCACCCGCGGAACGATCTCCTGCCGGTCGGCCGTGCCCGCCACGGCCGACCGGCGCAGCACGTGGTGCCGCTGGTGGGCGGGGCCCGGCTCCTCGTGGGCGAACACGGCTTCCGCGATGTCGACGGCCGCCAGGTCGGCCAGTACGGGAACCAGCACGTCGGCCAGGTCCTGTGTGGTCTCGGCGACGGACAGCGAGTTGCCGAGGACGGCGGTGGCGCGGTGCAGGAGGTCGAGGCGCTCCTGGGCGCTCCGCTGGTCCGTGACATCGGTGAACAGGGCGGTGACGCCCATGACCCGCCCGTCCGGCTCCTGGAGCCGGAACGCGGACAAGGCCATGATGCGTCCCGTCCCCGGTTCGATCCGGGTCCGTACGAGAGCGTCCATGGACACCAGCGGCGTCCCGGTGGCGAGCACGTCGCGCAGGCGCTCCTCGATCACGCGCGCGTCCTCCGACCAGAGGAACTCCGCGAGGCGCAGGCCGCCCAGGTCGTCGGGCAGGCCGGTGTACGGGAGAAGCTGCGTGTTCGTCCGCACCAGGCGCAGTTCCCGGTCGAACATGGCGAAGCCGACCCGCTCCTGGAGGAACAGCTCCTGCATGAAGGCGTGGTCCTGCCGCCACCGCACCACCAGTGGCCACGGCGCGCCCAGGAGGAGGAAGCGCGAGGCACCGCGGTCCTGCTGTTCCGGGGCGAGCGGGAGCACCCGGAACACGATGTCGGACTCCCCTCCCCCGGCCTCGCGCACCGCGACCCGGCCCTCCCACACGGGACCGTCGCGCCGTGCCATGATCCCGGGCCAGCCGGCGGGGTCGGCCAGCAGCTCCGGGAGCCGCCGCCCGCAGAGGTCCTCGGCCGGGCGGGTCAGGAGCGTCTCGGCCGCCGGTGTGCAGCCGAGGATCGTCCCGGCGCCGTCCACCAGCAGCCCGGCGGCGTTGCCCGCGTCGAGGGGATCTTCGTTGCTGCGAGCCATGCGCACGCGCACCCCCGGGATCGGCATCTCATCGGTCCTGGTCCGGCCGGACGATCGGCACCCTTCTTGATGCGTGGCCGTCATCGGTGTCCTGGTTCTCTTGATCAGGCTATCGACCACCCCGGGCGTTCGCCTGCCCGGCGGGCGAAATGACCGGCCAATGGCCCAGCGCGCCGAGGGCCGCCGGGGTGCGGCCGCGGCGGCGCTGTGTGAGCCTGGCCGCGAGACGACGCCGTGACGACCGAGGGAGTGGGCCGTGAACCAGCTCGGAGAGAAGCCGGAAGAGGTCCGCAAGCAGCTGGAGGAGGAGAAGCGCCGGGCCCGTGAGGAGGAGCGGAAGGCCGCCGAGGGGACGTCCGGCCCCGGGGAGCGGTCCGGCCGGCCGGAGGACGAGGCGCGCGCGGACGACCGCGACCAGGGCTGACACCCCCGTCGTACACCCTGTTCACGCTGGTCGCGGATGCGGCCACAGATGCGAGACTTGGAAACATGGACTGGGCTTCATGGACGACGCTCGGTGTGCTGACGGGCCGCGGCGGGGTGCTCACCGAAGAGGTGGGTGTACTGACCGGTGACCTGACGGTGCACACCACATGGGCCGACGGCGAGGCGCGGATCGCCGTGCAGTACAGCGGGTCGGCGGACTGGTTCACCATGGCGGGCAGTCCCGTGCCGTCGCCCTCCGAGGCCGACAGCCGGAACCTGCACGACGCCGTGGTGGCGGCGGTCCGGGCCGGCGGCGCCGCCACTGTGCCCTCTCCACCCCACAGCTCCGCGGCGCAGTGACGCCGTCGCTCTCACGGCCGTAGGGGCTGCGCTCCGGCAAGGAGAACGGCCATGCTCGCCCGTGATCTCGCGGAAACCTACCCCCACATATCGGTCGACGCCGACGCGGTGGACGCGGCGCGGCTGCTCGCCGGGAACAAGCTGCCCGCGCTGCTGGTGGTCGACTCGGACCAGCGGCCGTACGCCATCGTGCCCGGCTCCCAGCTCATCAAGCAGCTTGTGCCCGACTACCTGCTGGAGGAGCCGCTCCTCGTCTCCGTGATCGACGACCGGCACCTCGGCGAGGTCACGGAGAAGATCGCCGGGCTGACGGTCGGCGAGTGGCTGCCGCCCCGCAGGTATGCGCCGCCGGTGGTCGGGCCCGACGCCGGTCTGCTGCAGGTGGCGGCTCTGATGGCCCGTACGCGCAGTCCGCTGGTCGCGGTGGTCGAGCGCGACGGTGACGAGGTCCGGCTGCTGGGGGCCGTCACGGCGGCCTGTCTGATGTCCCGTCTCGTCAGCGGGTCGTGACCGTCCGGCGGCTGTCCGGACCGCGCTCTCACCGGCGGAACGCGACGGCTCGCGGCCCCGCCCGTCGAATGTCCCCCGTACTCACGATGTGTGAGAAGCGCCTGACGAGGAAGGCGATCGGGACGAGCCGACGAAGGAGAGTCAGTGAGCGACCGCAAGAACATATTCGTGCTGGGCCTGGACGAGGCCAACCTGCCGACCCTGCGCGCCGTGCCCGACGTGGAGGACTACGCCTTCCACCCGCTTCTGACCATCGAGGAGCTCCAGCACGGCGAGGTGTCGGTGGCGGACCTGTTCGAGAAGGCGCAGAAGGTGCTGGACGGCTTCGACGGCAGCATCGACGCGATCGTCGGTTACTGGGACTTCCCCGTGAGCACGCTCGTGCCGATGCTCGGCGAGCGGTACGGCACCCGCAGCACCGGCCTGGAGTCCGTGGTCAAGTGCGAGCACAAGTACTGGAGCCGGCTGGAACAGCAGAAGGTCGCCGACGAGCATCCGCGTTTCGGGCGGGTGGACCTGGAGACGGACGACCCGCGCCCGCCCGAGGGCGTGAACTTCCCGATGTGGCTGAAGCCCGCCCTGTCGTACTCCTCGGAGCTGGCCTTCGGCGTCAAGGACCAGCAGGAGTTCCGGGAGGCGGTCGACGAGATCCGCAAGGGCGTCGCCCGGGTGGGCCGGCCCTTCGAGTACATCCTCGACCGGCTCGACCTGCCCGAGGAGATGGCCGGGGTCGGCGGTCAGGTCTGCCTGGCCGAGGAGGCGCTGTCCGGCATCCAGGTCGCGGTGGAGGGGTACGTCCACAACGGTGAGGTCACCGTCTACGGCGTCCTCGACTCGATCAACTACCCCGACTCCTCCAGCTTCCTGCGGCACCAGTACCCGTCCGCCCTGCCCGAGCCGGTGGTGCGCCGGCTGCACGACGTGTCGGAGCGTGTGATGCGGCAGATCGGCATGGAGGCGGCGACCTTCAGCATCGAGTACTTCTACGACCCGCAGGCCGACGCGATCAACCTGCTGGAGATCAACCCCCGGCACTCGCAGTCGCACGCCGAGCTGTTCGAGTACGTCGACGGCGTCCCGAACCACCACTGCATGATCAGTCTCGCGCTGGGCAAGGACCCCGCGCTGCCGCACCGGGCGGGCCCGTACAAGGTGGCCGCCAAGTGGTACTACCGGTGGTTCGCGGACGGTGCGGCGCGTCAGGTGCCCACCCCCGAGGACATCGAGCGGATCGAACGGGAGATCCCGGGCGTCCGGGTCGACGTGGTTCCCGAGGAGGGGCAGCGCCTCTCGGACACCCCGCAGCAGGACAGCTACAGCTACGAGCTGGCCCACATCTTCACGGGCGGCGACAGCGAGGAGGAACTGCGGGAGAAGTACGACCGCTGTGTGGCGGCCCTGAACCTGGTCTTCGACGAGACCACGCCGGGCGGGCGCGACCAGAAGAACGTCTGAGGACCCGAGGGAAGGAGCGGCCCAGCCGTATGCGTTTCGTGAGCAATCTGCCGCACGCGACGAAGGAAGAAGAGCACGTCGTCGTCCCCATGTCCGACGGCACCCGCCTGTCGGCCCGCGTCTGGCGTCCGGTCTCCTCGGACGAGGAGCCCGTGCCGGCGGTCCTGGAGTACATCCCGTACCGCAAGCGCGACCTGACCGCGGTGCGCGACTCGATCCACCACCCGTACATCGCGGGCCACGGCTACGCGTGTGTGCGCGTGGACCTGCGCGGGACCGGCGATTCCGAGGGCGTGCTGGCCGACGAGTACCTGGAGCAGGAGCAGGCCGACGCGGAGGAGGTCCTCGCCTGGCTGGCCGAACAGCCCTGGTGCGACGGCTCCACCGGCATGATGGGTATCTCCTGGGGCGCGTTCGCCGCCCTCCAGACGGCGGCCCGGCAGCCGCCGAGCCTGCGCGCGGTCGTCATCGCGTCGTTCACGGACGACCGGTACGCCGACGACATGCACTACATGGGCGGCGCGATGCTGTCGGACAACCTCGCCGAGGCGGGGACCATGTTCGCGTACGCCACGTGCCCGCCGGACCCGGCGGTGGTCGGCGACCGCTGGCGCGACATGTGGCACGAACGGATGGAACACACCCGCCCCTGGGTCCTGGAGTGGCTGCGCCACCAGCGTCGCGACGACTACTGGCGGCACGCCTCGGTCTGCGAGGACTACACGGCCGTACGCTGCCCGGTGCTCGCGTCCAGCGGGTGGGCCGACGGGTACTCAAACGCGGTGACGCGGCTGCTGGGGAACCTGGAGGTGCCGCGCAAGGGGCTGATCGGGCCCTGGTCCCACAAGTTCCCGCACCTGGGCGAGCCGGGACCCGCCATCGGCTACCTCCAGGAGGTCGTGCGCTGGTGGGACCACTGGCTGAAGGGCGTGGACAACGGCGTCATGGACGGCCCCATGCTCCAGACCTGGATGCAGGACAGCGTGCCGCCCTCGACGTCGTACGAGGAGCGGCCCGGCCGGTGGGTCGGCGAGCCCGAGTGGCCCTCGCCGCACATCCGCGCCGTCGCGCATCCGCTGCTGCGGCACCGCATCGTCACGCCGCAGGACGGCGCGGCCGGGCCTGCGGGAGACGATGCGGGTGACGCGATGACCGTGCAGTCGCCGCTGTCCGTCGGGCAGTTCGCCGGCAAGTGGGCGTCCTACAACGCTCCGCCGGACCTGCCGTACGACCAGCGCGAGGAGGACGGCGGGTCGTTGGTCTTCGACAGCGCGGTGCTGAGCGAGCCGGTCGAGATCCTGGGCTCCCCGACGGTCGAACTCGACCTGACCGTCAGCGAACCGGTGGCCACGGTCGCCGCCCGCCTGTCCGACGTGGCACCCGACGGCCGGGCCACCCGGGTCACGTACGGCGTGCTGAACCTGACGCACCGCGATGGCACGGGCGAACCCGAACCGCTGGAGCCGGGCCGGCGTTACCGCGCCACCGTGCAGCTCAACGGCGTCGCCCAGGTCTTCCCGCGCGGCCACCGCATCCGGCTCTCCCTGTCCACGTCGTACTGGCCGCTCGCCTGGCCGCCGCCCAGGCCCGTCCAGCTCAGTGTCCACGAGCGGTCGAGCACCCTCACGCTGCCGGTGCGCCCGGCGGACGAACCGGACGAGCTGCCGCAGCGCCCCTTCGGCGAGCCCGAGGGCGCCCCGCCGCTCGCCTCCACCCGGCTGTCGCCCCCCGAGCAGCGCTGGGAGGTCAAGCGCGACCTGATCGGGTACGAGTCCGCGCTGGAGATCGTGAAGGACCGGGGCACCGTACGGATCGACGACATCGGCCTGGACGTGGGCTGCCGCGCGTACGAGCGCTACACCGCCACCGCCGACGACTTCACCTCGGTCGGCGGCGAATCGGCCTGGACGATGCGGTTCCGGCGGGACGACTGGGACGTGCGGGTGGAGACCCGTACCGCACTGCGGTGCAGCGAGAGCGAGTTCTTCGTCGACGCGACCCTCGACGGGTACGAGGGCGAACGGCGGGTCTTCTCCCGCACGTGGAACGAGACCCTGCCCCGGGACTGGCTGTAACCGGTCCCCTCGGGGAGAGGTGTGCCGGTGTGGCGCGGCGCGGTCTGTCGACTGCGCCGCGCCGCGTCATGTGCGGGCTTCCGGCCCTGTCACTCCCATTCCACCGTGAGCGTGGCCGCTGCCCCCGACTTCACGAACACGTACGCCGTGGCGGCGGGGGCGGAGGCCAGGCGCAGGCGCACCTGGGTCGTCCCCGTGGCGTTCACCGCCGTGAAGTCGCCCGACGTGGCGGCGCCGGACGTGAACCGGCCGATCTCCGCCACCCCGGACGCCGAGGCGGGGGCGCTCCAGTCGTCGGCCCCCGTCGCGCAGCCGGCGCCGAAGCAGCCGGAACCGACGTCCACGAGCATGCGGTTTCCGGCCGCCCAGGGGTCGCCGCTGCCGGAGGCGTGCGTCACGGTCACGAAGGCGCGGCGCACGGTGGCCCCGTCCGGGACCGACGAGGTGTCGAACGAGAGCAGGGCGCGGTTGTGCAGCCCGTCCGCGCCCCTGCCGACCGCCACGCCGTAGCTGGACTCCAGCGTCCCGACGGCGGCTCCGCCGCCGGTCGCCGAGGCCTTCACGTATCCGTCGTCCGCCGCCCGGCTCGGCAGCACGACGCTCTTGGTGCCGCCTCCGGGGGTCCCGGCGCCGTCGAGACCCCAGAACCGGCCGATGCGGTACGACGCGCACAGGTTCACGTCGAGGATGTACGCGCCGGCGGTACCGCACTGCTCGGCGCCGGAGCCGGGGTCGACGGGCTGGCCGTGGCCCATGCCGGTGATGGAGTACGTCTCGACGACGGGGCGTCCGGCGCTGTCGTGGTACACGGCGTGCGGGTAGCCGGCCACGGTGTCGGTGGCGTCGGGCGTGGTGTCCGTGCCGTGGACGCCGGTCCACTGCTCGACCGTCTCCCTCATGTTGGCGGGGACGACGGTCGAGTCGCTCGTGCCCTGCCAGACGGAGACGGTGGGCCACGGGCCCGTGTAACCGGGGTGGGCGGCGCGGACCTTGTCGCCCCAGGCCGAGGGCGAGAGGTCGGTCCCCGGGCTCATGCAGGTGTACGCGGCCGCGACGGAGGTCGCGCAGGCGTACGGGAGGCCGGCGACCGGCGCTCCGGAGGCGAAGACGTCGGGGTACGCGGCGAGCACGACGTTGGTCATGGCGGCGCCGGCGGACAGCCCGGTGGCGTGGACACGGGCGGGGTCGCTGCCGAGGTCCGACCTCATCCGGTCGGTCATCTGCTTGATGGACAGCGCCTCGCCGGAGCCGCGCCGGATGTCGGCCGGCTCGAACCAGTTGAAGCAGGAGTTGAGGTTGTTGGCCGACTGCTGCTGCGGCAGCAGGAGGGCGAAGCCCCACCGGTCGGCCCAGGCCGTCCAGCCGGTCTCCGCGTCGAAGGCGGCGGCCGACTGCGTACAGCCGTGCATCGCCACGACGAGGGGACGCCCGGCCGGCAGCCCGTCCGGAACGTACCGGAACATGCGCAGCGCGCCGGGGTTCGTGCCGAAGCCGGTGACCTCGGTGAGCGAGGCGGCCCGGGCGGTGGGCGCGAAGGCGGTCCAGCCGGTGCCGAGCAGCGTGGCGAGCAGCGCCAGGAGCACGGCGACGGCAGGGAGTCTCTTCGTCGATGGGGGTGGCGGGTTCGTATACACGGCGGCTCCTTCAGCGGGTCTCCCCCGTCCGGGAGTCGGACTGTAGGGCCGTCGGCAGGCCGCGCAGGACGGGGCCGCGCCACCGTCACCAGCGGCGCGGGGTGTGGTCCGCACACGTTGTCGTCTGCCACGGAGCAGCCCCCGGAAGCGATGGTTTCCGGTCGAAGGGGCGTAGGTGACGAGTGAACCAGTTCAGAGAAAGCGCAGCTCAGGCGTTTGTTCTGCGTTATACCACCGGCGAATGTCCACATGATGGACACCCCTCCGGGTGACATGCCCACCACCTCCGAGCTGCCCGAACGACCATTCGGTCATGCCACTCGCCCCGCTTGCGGCCGGAATGAGCTGATCAGTGTGCGCTCACTGTCCGCATCAGCAACACTCCTCACCGCAACACCTCCGCAACTCATTCGCAATCAAAGGAGTTTCTTTCATGCGTCGCATCCGGAACACGCTCGGCGCCGTCGGCGCGGCCACGGCCCTCGCCCTCACGGGCGCCGCCACCGCGACCCCCGCGCACGCGGAGCCGGCCGGTACGACCAGCCTCTACGCTCCGTCCGCCATAGTGCTCACCGTGGGCACGGGCGAGGAAGCGGGCACGGCGACCGTCGCGCGAGCCGTGACGCTCAGCTGTGCGCCCACGTCCAACGGCACCCACCCCTCACCCGAGGCCGCCTGCGCCGAACTGCGGGCAGCCGGCGGTGAGTTCTCCGGCCTCGTCGACACGTCACCGCAGCGGATCTGTACCCGCGAGTGGGACCCGGTCGTGATCACCGCCCAGGGCGTGTGGCAGGGCAAGCCGGTCTCCTGGTCGACCACCTTCGGCAACACGTGCCTGATGGAGGCGGGTCTGGCCGAGGGGGCGCTGTTCGCCTTCTGACCGTACGGTCCACACGCGAGGGGGCGCCTCGGCCGGTGAGGGGAAACCGGCCGGGGCGGCATGATGTGCGGACCCGGAGGCCCGCCGGCCGTCAGGCCGCGGAGCGGCGGCCCAGCACCATGCCCCCGGCGATCCTGGCGGGCGGGCACAGGGTCTGGCCGTGGGCCGCGAAGAGTTCGTCCCGCGAGGAGAACCGCCCGAGGTCCCGGCGCACCACCGCCGACAGGTCGAAGGACGAGCAGCCGTCCGCTCCGCAGGTCGAGCCGTCCCAGTCCACGGCGGTGGAGGCCAGGGCCTCGAAGAGCGTCTGCGACCCGGTGTTCGTGAAGCCCGCCGGATTGGCCCGGCCGAGGGCGCCGAGGGGCGCGTAGAGCTCGGACACACCGACCCACTCCCGCCCGAGCCGGAACTCCGGCCAGGCCAGCACGACCGTGTCCGGCACCAGGCGGCGCAGCCGGGGAAAGCGCGGATACCAGAACGAGCCGTCGATCAGCAGGCCGCGTACGCGGGTGGGGATTCCCGCCGCGCGCGCGACCGCTTCCAGCACCGCGAGGCGCTGGCTGCACGACCCTCGGCGGCGCGCCAGCGTCCGGGAGGCGGACTGCGCGTCGTCGAGGGCGTAGACCGCGTGCACCCGGTCGCTGATCAGGCGGTGCGCGGCGAGCAGCAGCGGGTGATCACCGGCCTGTGAAGCGGTGGACCGGGCGTCGGCGAGCAGTCGCTGAACGCGCTCGTGACGCCAGTCGAGGATCGCGGTCGGGGCCACGGACCCGGTCGCTCCGCCGGCCGTAGCCGCGGCGGGCCGCCGGTGTCGCCACCACGGGGTCAGCATCATGCTCGTCATGGCCGGATCGTACGGTCCCCCGTCCCGGCCCCGGTCACCGGGCTCCGCACGGCCCGCTCCCGGGAGACCAGCCGCTTTGTCCTCACCGGGGAAGAAGTTGCGAATGCGGCTGCGAAAGGGGTTACGCGCGGGGACAAGGGCCGCTAACTTCCTTGCAACGAACCGGACATGGAGACGTGTCCGGCGCACCCTCCGGCGCGACGGCGCGCGCCTGGCTCCCCCCGGCGGGACTCATTTCCCGGTCCGCCGGGCACCCCCACCCCCTTTGGGAGACTTCTGTGCGCAAAAAACCGTTCAGACTCCGCCATATCCCCGCATTCCTGCTCACCGCGTTGCTCACCGCCGGTTTCCTCGCCCCCGCCGGACCCGCCTCCGCCACCTCCCGGGACACGGACCGGGGAACGGTGACGGCGGCCGCAGCCGAGGAGTTCCAGCAGGTCACCCTGGCCAAAGGCGTCGCCGAGACCGGTGAGCCCATGACGATGGCGGTCCTCCCCGACCGCTCGGTGCTGCACACCTCGCGCGACGGAACGCTGCGGCTGACGCACGTGGCCGGCACGACGAAGGTCGCCGGCAAGGTCGAGGTCTACAGCCACGACGAGGAGGGCCTGCAGGGCGTCGGCGTGGATCCCGGGTTCACCTCCAACCGCTTCGTATACCTCTACTACGCCCCCAAGCTCAGCACGCCCGGCGGCGACGCCCCCGGCGACGGCACGGCGGCGGACTTCGCCCCCTTCGACGGCGTGAACCGCCTCTCCCGGTTCTCCCTCGCCGCCGACGGCACCCTGAACCTCACCAGCGAGAAGAAGATCCTCGACGTACCGGCCTCGCGCGGAATCTGCTGCCACGTGGGCGGCGACATCGACTTCGACGCGCAGGGCAACCTGTACCTGACCACCGGGGACGACTCGAACCCCTTCGCCTCCGACGGCTACACGCCCATCGACGAGCGCGCGTCCCGCAATCCGGCGTACGACGCCCAGCGTTCGGCCGGAAACACCAACGACCTGCGCGGCAAGGTGCTGCGCATCAAGGTGAACGCGGACGGCTCGTACTCCACACCGGCGGGCAACCTCTTCGCCCCGGGCACGGCGAAGACCCGCCCCGAGATCTACGCCATGGGCTTTCGCAACCCGTTCCGGATGAGCGTCGACAAGGCAACCGGAACGGTCTACGTCGGCGACTACGGGCCCGACGCGGGCACGGCGAGCGCGGCCCGGGGCCCCGCGGGCCAGGTCGAGTTCAACCGCGTCACCAAGGCCGGCAACTACGGCTGGCCGTACTGCACCGGCAAGAACGACGCGTACACCGACTACGACTTCGCCACCGGAACCTCCGGCGCGAAGTTCGACTGCGCCGCGCCGAAGAACACCTCGCCCCGCAACACCGGCCTCACCGACCTGCCCCCGGCCCAGCCCGCCTGGATCCCGTACGACGGCGGCTCGGTGCCCGAGTTCGGCAGCGGCTCCGAGTCCCCCATGGGCGGACCGGTCTACCGGTACGACGCCTCCTCCACCTCGGCCGTGAAGTTCCCGCAGAGTTACGACGGGAACTTCTTCGCCGGCGAGTTCGGCCGCAAGTGGATCAAGCGGATCGCGCAGGGAGCCGATGGCACGGTCCAGTCCATCAACGCCTTCCCCTGGAACGGCACCCAGGTGATGGACATGGCCTTCGGCCCCGACGGCGCCCTGTACGTCCTGGACTACGGCACCGGCTACTTCAACGGCGACGCGAACTCCGCCCTGTACCGCATCGAGCACGTCACCGGCGGCCGCTCCCCCGTCGCCCAGGCCAAGGCAGACCGCACCTCCGGGAAGGCGCCGCTGGCGGTGGCGTTCTCCTCCGCGGGCAGCACCGACCCGGACGGGGACCCGCTCACGTACGCGTGGAAGTTCGGCGACGGCGGCACCTCGACCGCCGCGAACCCGTCCCACACGTACACGGCCAACGGCCAGTACACCGCCGAGCTCACCGTCTCCGACGGCACCGGCAGGAGCGCCACCGCGTCGGTGCGGATCACCGTCGGCAACACCGCGCCGACCGTGCGGCTGGAGCTTCCGGTGGACGGGCGCATCATCGACCCGGGCGCGGCCGTCCCGTACCGGGTGACCGTGACCGACCCGGAGGGCGCCTCCGTCGACTGCTCGAAGGTGAAGATCACCTTCATCGTCGGACACGACAGCCACGGCCACCCGCAGACCTCCGCGACCGGCTGCTCCGGAACCGTCCAGACCATCGCGGACGGCGAGCACGACCCCAACGCGAACATCTTCGGCGTGTGGGACGCGGAGTACACCGACAAGGGCGCCAACGGCCAGCCCGCCCTGACCACCCACGCCCAGCACATCAGCCAGCCCAGTCACCGGCAGGGCGAGCACTACGGCGACTCCTCGGGCGTCCAGGTCGTCAACCACACACCGGCCCACGGCGGCAGGACGGTCGGCTACATCGACAACGGCGACTGGATCTCTTTCAAGCCGTACGCCCTCGACGACGCCACCCGGTTCACCGCGCGGATCGCCTCGGCGGGCGCCGGCGGGACGATCGAGGTGCGGGCCGGCTCCCCCACGGGCACCGTGCTGGGCACCGCGACGGTCCCCGTGACGGGCGGCTGGGAGACGTACCAGGAGGTCAGCACCGCGCTGACCAACCGCCCGGCGGGCACGACCACGCTGTACCTGGCCTTCAAGGGCGGGGCCGGCGCGCTGTTCGACGTCGACGACTTCCGGTTCACCACCTCGGGCGCCGGTGAGCGCACGGGTCAGGTGAAGGGAGTGAACGCCAAGTGCCTGGATGTCGCGGGCGGCGCGTCCGCCGACGGTACGCAGGCCCAGCTGTGGACCTGCGGCAGCGGCGGCGGGCAGCAGTGGAGCGTGCCCGGCGACGGAACGCTGCGGGCGCTCGGCAAGTGCCTGGACGTGAGCGGCGGCGGGAGCGCCGACGGCACGAAGATCCAGCTGT
>NZ_BMVO01000009.1 GCF_014650755.1 Streptomyces chryseus
CCACCGCCACACTCCCGGAAAGGGCGGCCCCTCCAGCAGACGCAACCAACGCCCCCGACCCCACCCGGCGCTGCTCCTCAACCCCGGCTGAGCACTCCGGTTCCGGCCGCCTCGACGAAGGCGGCGAAAGCGGCCGGGGCGAGAGCGAGCTGCGGCCCCTGAGGCACCTTGGAATCCCGGACGTGGACCGTCCCGGGGCAGGCCGCGACCTCGACGCACTCGCCGCCCTCACCGCCGCTGTAGCTGGACTTCCGCCACTGGACGGCGACTTCGACGCAGTTGCCGCCCTCGCCGCTGCTGTAGCTGCTCTTGAACCAGTCGAGTGCGTTGGTGTTCATCGGTCTCCCAGCATCTTCTCGATCAGAGCCAGTGACTCCCGTGGGGTGAGCGCCTGCGCCCGCATGATCCCATAGCGGTCGGCAATCGAACGGACTTCGGCTGTCTCGGTGACCAGGCGCGGGTGCCCCTGCACTTCTGTGTACGCCACCTGTTGCTGGCTCTTGGTGGTAATGAGCGTGAACGCACCGTCCATATTCGGATGCTCATCGCGGTCGGTCGGCATCACTTGGAGTTCCACTGTGCGCAGTCCGCCCATGCGTAGCAACTGACGCAACTGTTGTGCGTGCACTCCACGCCCGCCGATGGGGCGTTGCAGTACGACCTCCTCCATGACGTAACTGAAGGTGGGCGACGGCCATTGGTCGAAGACCTGCTGGCGGGACATCCGGTCAGCTACCCGCTTGGCGATGGTCTCTTCGCTGAGTAGTGGACGACGGTGAGTAAAGATGGCCCGCGCATACGCCTCAGTCTGCAGCAGGCCATGCACGACTTGATTGCCGTAGTTATGGAGCTCAATCGCCTCCCCCTCCAGCTTTGCGTAATTGCGATACCAGTCCGGATGCCGCGTCCGTGACTTCGCCTGCGCTCGCTTCACGTCCTCCTTGGCTACCTTCAACAGGCTGCCCGCGTCCAGCAGTTCGTCGGCCCTGTCGAGAAAGTCCGGCTGGGGGATCCGTACGCCCCGCTCGATCGCGGAGATCAGGTCCTCCCCGCAGTGCAGGGCGCGGCCGAGTTCCTTCTGGGAGAGGCCCGCTCGTACGCGCAGCACCTTCACCTGTTTGCCGAGGGTGGTGAACAGCTCCGACGTGCCCTCTTCCTCGGCCGGCCGTGCCGGGCGTTCTTCGCGCTCCGCGTCTGCCATCTGTGCACCGTTCCGCGCACCTGCCCGGATACGTCACGCCCGACGGCTCGTACCGCTGCCCGTCCGTACCCGTACAGTCACGCTGCGTCGCGTGGTCGTCCCTGGTCAGGGTACGGCCGGGCGGCCACGCTGAGTGACGTGAAAGCCGATACTGAGCCCGCTTCCCCGCTCGTCCACGCCGACTTCGCGTTTCTCCAGCGCTTCAGCTCGACTCGCCGTGGCGCCCGTCTCGCCCGGCGTCTCGCGCTGCATCAGCTCGACGCGTGGGGCATCGCGTACGGGAGTGAGGCATCCGAGGCCGCAGCCCTCGTGGTCGCCGAGCTGGCTGCCAACGCCGTCACGCACGGGCACGTCCCGGGACGCGACTTCGAGCTGCGCCTGCTGCTCCGCGCCGGAGCCGACACGTTCCGTATCGAGGTCAGCGACACGCGCGGCGACCGCAGACCGGAGCGGCGGCGGCCCGCCGCCGACGGCGGCGTCGAGGAGGGCGGGCTCGGGCTGCTGCTCGTGGACACGCTCGCCTCCGAGTGGGGCGTGCGGGACCGCCAGGTCGGCAAGACGGTGTGGGCCGTGCTGGCCCGTACGCACAGCACCTGACACCTGAGACTCAGGACGAACCCACCCCCGGACCGCCCCCACCCCCGGACCGACCCTCACTCCACAACCGAATCCACAGCCGAATCCACAACCGCCCCCACCCGATAAGCCGCCGGTGTGGTCCCCGTCCAGCGGCGGAACGCGCGGTGGAACGACGTGTCCTCGGAGAAGCCGAGCCGCGCCGCCAGTTCCGCGATCGGTTCGCGGCCCTCCGTCAGGCCCGCGATCGCCGCGTCCCGCCGTACCGCGTCCTTGAGCTGCTGGAAGGACGTCGACTCCCGCTGAAGGCGGCGGCGCAGCGTCGCCGGGCTCACCGCGAGCCGCGCCGCCGTCTCGCCGAGGGAGGGCAGCCGGGGCGACGCGCGCAGGGACTGCGCCAGGGTGTGGCGGACCTGTTCGGCCACGGTCGTGCCGTACTCGCGGCGGCTGAGCAGTTCGAAGGGGGCGCGGCCGAGCATCACACGCAGCTCCGCCTCGTCCCGTACGAGCGGTGCGGCGAGCCAGTGGGCGTCGAAGCCGGCGGCCGTGCGCCCGGCGCCGAAGCGGACGGGGCAGCCGAAGAGGGTGCCGTACTCGTCCTTGTGCGGCGGCGGCGGGTAGTGGAACTCCGCCCACCGCAGGGGGATGCGCCGCCCTATCAGCCAGCTGCACAACCGGTGCCAGATGATCAGCAGGCACTCGCTGAGGAACCGGTCCTCGTCGCGGTCCGGAGCACTGCGGATGCTGAACGCCGCCCCGGGCCCCCCGCCCCCGTGTTCCAGCGCGAGGTCCGGGCCGCCGGGGAACAGCCGGTAGAACGCCGTCCCGCGTTCGACCGCCGCGCCCAGGTCCCGGCAGCCCAGCGCGGCGTAGCACATCATCGCGAACGTGCCCGGCCTGCTCGGTGCGGACGCCAGCCCCAGGAACTCGTCCCGCGTCGCCCGGTACACCGCCCGGAAGAGGCCCGCGAACTGCGCGGCCGTGACGCGCGCCCGGTCGTCGCCGAGCAGCAGGGGCGGGATGTTGCCCGCCTGGAGCAGCGGCACGGTGTCGATGCCCCGGCGCTCGGCGCCGCGCAGTACGGCCCGTACATGGTGCACGGTGATCGTTCTCTTGGCCGTGGTCACCGTCCCCGCCGCCGAAGCCGCCCCCGCCCCCGAAACCGCGCCCCTCACCGTCCCCGCAGCCGAAACCGCTCCCGCAGCCGTGGTCGCCATAGTCAACGACGGTAACCGGGATGAGCGGCGAGGTCAGTGCCGGTGACGTTTCCCGTCATCCCCCGTGGCCCCGTGCCGTACCTACCGTCGGACGCATGAGGCGAATCGAGCAGCTCGTATGAGGCGGCCCGGCACACTCGCGGTGTTCACCGCCTGGGCGGGGGACCGGTACGGCGATCATCCGGCGTTGCGGGCGAAGGGGATGCCGCCCGTCTCGTACGCCGAACTGCGCGACACGGTCCGCGCGATCGCCGGGGGGCTGGCCGGGCCCGGCACCGGAGTCCGGGCGGGGGACCGCGTGGCGATCCTCTCCGAGACCCGCGTCGAGTGGACGTACGCGCACTTCGCCGTGCTCGCCGTGGGCGCGGTCGTCGTCCCCGTCTACCCCACGGCGGGTGACGAGGAGCTGGCCTGGGTGCTCGGGGACTCCGGTGCCACGGTCGTGATCTGCGAGAACGCCGAGCGGGCCGCCCGGGTGGCGGGCGTGCGCGCGAAGACCCCGGACGTGCGCCACGTCCTCCTGCTGGACGAACTCCGCCCGCCCACCGGACCAGCCGCATCCCTCACGCCCCCCGCGCCCCCCGATCAGCTGGCGGCGCGGGCTGCCGCCGTCGGGGACGGCGACCTCGCGGCGATCGTCTACACGTCGGGGACCACCGGGCTCCCCAAGGGCTGCCGCCTCACCCACGGCAACCTCGGGGCCGTCCTGGAAGCCAACCTGGACCTGATCGGCGGCGGGCCGGGCGACCGCACGTACCTCTACCTGCCGCTCGCCCACCTGCTCGCCCAGCTCATCCAGTTCACGACCCTCCTGCGCGGCGGCGAGCTCTGCTACTTCGGCGGCCGGATCGAGGACGTGGTGAGCGAGCTGGCCGAGGTGAAGCCGACGCATCTGCCGTCCGTGCCCCGGCTCTTCGAGAAGGTGCACGCGACGGTCCTGTCGCTGGCCGAGGGGCGGGAGGGCGGCCGCGAGCGGTTCGAGGAGGCGGTGCGGATCGGGGTGCTGGCGGCGGAGGGGCGGCTGCCCGACGAGCTGACAGCCGCGTACGAAGAGGCCGACCAGCGTCTCTACAGCCTGGTCAGGGCCGTCTTCGGAGGGCGGCTGCGATGGGCGCTGACCGGTGCGGCCCCGATCGCCCCGCGGACGATGGACTTCCTGCGCGCCTGCGGCATCCAGGTCTTCGAGGGGTACGGGATGACCGAGTCGGGCGGCGTCATCTCGCTCAACCACCCGGGCGCGGTCCGGTACGGGACGGTCGGCCGGCCGGTCGCGGGCTGCGAGGTGCGCATCGCGGAGGACGGCGAGGTGCTGGCACGCGGGCCGATGGTCTTCCCCGGCTACCACGCGAACGAGGCGGCGACGCGTGAGACGGTCGACGCGGACGGCTGGCTGCACACCGGGGACCTCGGGGCGCTGGACGGTGACGGCTACCTCACGATCACCGGCCGCAAGAAGGACCTGATCATCACGTCGGCGGGGAAGAACCTCACCCCGACCACGGTCGAACAGGCCGTCCAGCAGCAGTCCCCGCTCGTGTCGCACGTGGTGATGGTGGGCGACCGCCGTCCGTACCCCGTCGCGCTCGTCACCCTCGACGCCCAGGAGGTCGCCGGCTGGGCGGCCCGCGAAGGCCGCGACCCGGGGGACCGCGAGGCGCTGCGCGCCGTGGTCCAGGAGGCGGTCGACGCGGCGAACGCGCGGGTCTCCCGTCCGGCGCGGATCCGCGCCTTCGCCGTACTCGACGAGGACTTCACGGTGGACGCCGGCGTGCTCACGCCGACGCTGAAGGTCCGGCGGCGGGCGGTCGCCGAGCGGTACGCCGCCGAGATAGAGGCGCTGTACGCGACCGGCACCGGCACGGGGTGAACGGGGTATCCGCCGCCCACCACAGGCAGGAGCCCCGTTCCTGACGGAACGGGGCTCCTTGGGTACTGCATACTCCGACCGCGATCAGGTCGGCCCGGGCAACTAGACCGGGGTGACGTTCTCCGCCTGCGGGCCCTTGGGGCCCTGCGTGACGTCGAAGTTCACCTGCTGGTTCTCCTCAAGCGAGCGGAAACCAGACGCGTTGATCGCGGAGTAGTGGACGAAGACATCCGGGCCGCCGCCGTCCTGGGCGATGAAGCCGAAGCCCTTTTCAGCGTTGAACCACTTGACGGTTCCGGTAGCCATAAGCCCTCCCATGGGCCAAAGGGTTGCCCTGCTCCAGAACCTGCAAAGAAGTCTGAAAACTACAAAAGCCTGCGGGTCACATGCTCCGCAGGCTCTGTACTGCAAGGGAAACCAAACTGCAACTTGCGGCGAGCGTAGCACGCACTTCGAGGAGAGTGGAAGAGGGAAAGATCACGTCACCCGGAAGTTTGACAGCGTCCGTCAGAGCGTCTTCCAGCAGGTCTTTCCCTGGTAACCGACCCGCCCCGAACCGCCCCGCTGTCGGGACCGGACGGGGACAGGTCTAGCCTCACGATGTGGACAATTCAACTGCTGTCGACCACCGTCGCAGCCGGCCACGTGTCGGCCACATCCAGTTCCTGAACTGCCTGCCCCTTTACTGGGGGCTGGCCCGTACCGGAGCGCTTCTCGACTTCGAGCTGTCGAAGGACACCCCTGAGCGGCTGAGCGAGCAACTCGTGCGCGGCGATCTCGACATCGCGCCCGTCACCCTCGTCGAATTCCTGCGCAACGCCGACGACCTCGTCGCCTTTCCCGACCTCGCGGTCGGCTGCGACGGGCCGGTCATGTCGTGCGTGATCGTGTCCCAGGTGCCGCTGGAGCAGCTCGACAGGGCGCGGGTCGCGCTCGGTTCGACGTCCCGTACGTCGGTGCGCCTGGCGCAGCTGCTGCTAGCCGAGCAGTACGGCGTACGCCCCGACTACTACCGGTGCCCGCCCGATCTCGGCGTGATGATGCAGGAGGCCGAGGCCGCGGTGCTGATCGGTGACGCGGCGCTGCGGGCCGCGCTGCACGACGCTCCGCGTCTGGGCCTGCAGGTGCACGACCTGGGGCAGATGTGGAAGGAGTGGACGGGGCTGCCGTTCGTCTTCGCGGTCTGGGCGGCGCGCAAGGACTACCTCCGGCGTGAGCCCGGGGTCGTGAAGAAGGTGCACGAGGCGTTCCTGACGTCGCGCGACCTGTCCCTGGAGGAGGTCGGCAAGGTCGCCGAGCAGGCCGCCCGCTGGGAGGTCTTCGACGCGGAGCTGCTGGAGCGCTACTTCACGACGCTCGACTTCCGTTTCGGCCCCGAGCAGCTGGCGGGCGTACGGGAATTCGCCCGCAGGACCGGTCCGACGACCGGCTTCCCGGCCGATGTCACGGTCGAGCTGCTCACCTGACCCCGTGGACCGCGTGATCCGCGTCACCCCGCAGCGCGGCGTCCCCCGCCTGCGGTTTCGGGTCTGGGAATGCCGTCGACTCGGGTGATCAGGCAGACCGTTACCCCTGGGTAAAGGTTGTATGTCGTGCGTCTGGCTTCTTGCTGAACAAACCTCTTAGCGTCGGGCGAACACTCAGACGCCAGGAAAGTTGATCATGCTCCGAGAAATGCCGGCCCTCGCCGAGGTGCGCCGTACCACTGAGAAGAAGCGCGACGCCTGGTGGACCGTCTTGCTCGTGGACCCGGTCGCCACCCCACTGGTCCGCTGGACCGCGATGTGGACCCGGATCACCCCGAACCAGATCACCTGGGTCGCGCTGCTCCTCGGCCTCGGCGCAGCGGGCTGCTTCGCGGCGGGGAGCTGGGGCTGGCTGCTGGTCGGTGCCGCGCTGTACCACGTGAGCTTCATCCTCGACTGCATGGACGGCAAGCTCGCCCGGCTCACCGGTACCGGCTCGGTGTTCGGTGCCTGGCTGGACTACGTCTTCGACCGGGTACGGGTCCTGGCCTGTGCCGTGGCGTTGATGGGCGGCCAGTTCACCCGGACCGGCGAGATCATCTTCCTGTGGCTGGCGCTCGCCGTCGTCTTCCTCGACATGCTGCGCTACGTCGACGCGCTGCAGATCTTCAAGATCCGTCACGGGATGCGCAAGCAGATCAAGACCCGGGTGCGCGCGGCCCGCAAGGCTGAGAACCAGCGGGAACTCGCCTTCATGGAGGACATGCTGCGCGACAACCCCGAGGCGGACACCGAACACGAGCAGACCATGGCGGAGGAGGAAGCCTCCGCCGAGGCCGCCGAGGCCGCCGCGGATGCCTCCGCGCAGGGATTCGCGGCCCCGGTGAAGCCGCGGAAGCCGACGGTCGTCGACCTGCACCAGGAGTTCCGTCATCGCTTCCCCTGGTACGCCCGGTTCCGGACCTTCCTGCTGCGACGCCGCATCCGTACGCACCTGGTCAGCGGCATCGAGTTCCAGATGGCCGTGTTCATCGTCGCCCCGGCGGTCGATGCGGTGGCGCCTGTGACGATCGGTGCGGGTGTGCTGCTGCTGGTCTTCGAACTGGCGATCATCTACAAGCTGCTGCTGTCGACCCGGGATTTCACCCGCACGCTGAAGTCCTTCGAGCAGACGGCCTGATCCGGCTCGTACCCCTGGAGCCGCGACGTCGGACGGCGCGCTGGTGAAATGGGCTGTCTGGCGGGCGGGTTGGGCTGACGCGACCACTTCTCAAGATCGCGTAGGATGGGGTTACCAGCTGGTAATGACCTCATTTCTCACCAGACCAGGGGGAAGCGCATGCTTCGACGCATTTCCACGCTCGCTGTGACCGCAGCGATGGCCGGAGGCGTCCTCTTCACCGCTCTGCCCGCCCAGGCCGCCCCGGCCGCCGGTCAGCAGAGCGTGACCGCGATGGCCGCTCGCGGCTCCATCACGGTCAACATCCGGGAGCTGCAGCAGCAGTCCCGGGACCTGAAGGACAAGGCCAATCAGCTCGACCGCCTCGGCGCCCACGCGGAGGCCAACCGCTGCCGCGCCCAGGCCGCGGCGATCGACAAGAGGGTCAAGCAGCTCCTCGACGCCGAGAACGGCGTCTCGCGCCCGTTCGGCCGCTGACCCGCGGCACGACACGGCACGGCACGACCAGCACGGCCGCGGCGCCCCCGTCACCCGCCCCGAACGCGTCGGGGCGGGCGGCGGGGCGCCCACCGCCCGCAGGCCGTCCCGACGGCTGGCGTAGGCTGGGCCGGTCCGTCCACACCCTGCCGAAAGGGACACTCCGGTGACTGAGAAGGCCGACCTCACAGCCGTCCTCGACCGCGCCGCTGAGGGTGGGCGGATCACCCCGGAAGAGGCGCTGGAGCTCTACCGCCACGCGCCGCTGCACGCGCTCGGCCAGGCCGCCGACGCCGTGCGCCGGCGTCGCTACGCCGGTACCGAGCACATCGCGACGTACATCATCGAGCGCAACATCAACTACACGAACGCGTGCGTCACCGCGTGCAAGTTCTGTGCCTTCTACGCCGCGCCCAAGAGCGACAAGGTGTGGACCCGCGACCTCGACGACATCCTGCGCCGCTGCGCCGAGACCGTCGAGCTCGGCGGCACGCAGATCATGTTCCAGGGCGGTCACCACCCGGACTACGGCGTCGAGTACTACGAGGAGCACTTCGCCGCGATCAAGGCGGCGTACCCGCAGCTCGTCATCCACTCCCTCGGCGCGTCCGAGGTCGAGCACATGGCCCGCATCTCCGGCGTGAGCGCCGAGGACGCGATCCGCCGCATCCACGCCGCCGGCCTCGACTCGTTCGCCGGCGCCGGCGCCGAGCTGCTGCCCGAGCGGCCGCGCAAGGCCATCGCGCCGCTCAAGGAGTCCGGCGAGCGCTGGCTGGAGATCATGGAGCTGGCCCACCGCCTGGGCGTCGAGTCGACGTCGACGATGCTGATGGGTACGGGCGAGACCAACGCCGAGCGCATCGAGCACCTGCGGATGATCCGCGACGTACAGGACCGGACGGGCGGCTTCCGCGCCTTCATCCCGTACACCTACCAGCCGCAGAACAACGCGCTGAAGGGCCGGACGCAGGCCACCCTCTTCGAGTACCTGCGCCTGATCGCCGTCGCGCGCCTCTTCCTCGACAACGTGGCCCACATCCAGGGCTCGTGGCTGACGGTCGGCAAGGAGGTCGGCCAGCTCTCGCTGCACTACGGCGCCGACGACCTCGGGTCGATCATGCTGGAGGAGAACGTCGTCTCGTCCGCCGGGGCCAAGCACCGGTCGAACCGGACGGAGATCATCGATCTCATCCGCAAGTCGGGACGCGTGCCCGCGCAGCGCACGACGACGTACGAGCACATCCTTGTGCACGACGACCCGGCGAACGACCCGGTCGACGACCACGTCGTCTCCCACCTCTCCTCCACGGCCATCGAGGGCGGCACGGCCCACCCCGAGCTGAAGATCCTCAGCACCAACTAGGCGCGCCCGTGCTGACCCTTCACCGCCCCCTCGCAGGCGTCCGGCTCGTCGCGGACCACCCCGGCGAGGAGCGGACGGACGCCGGGCACGCGGTCGTCGTGGACGGCCGCCGCCTCGCCGCCGTCGGGCCGTACGAGGAGCTGTACGCCGCGTACGGCGACCGGGCCCGCGTCCGCGAGTGGGACGGGCTGCTGACCCCCGGCCGGTACGAGCCCGACGCCGCCGCGCTCCTCGGCGCCGCCTACTGGCCCGACCCGCGCGAGGCGGAAAGCCTCGGCACCGAGCCGCTCACCGGCGCAGACCTCGAAGCGCTGGACATGACCGCCGCCCGCTGGGGGGCCGGCGCCCGGCGCGGGGTGCAGCGGCTGCTGGCGCGCGGCACCACCGTGCTCGCCGGGCCCTTCCCCCGGCCCGAGGTCCGCAACGCCGTCGAGCGGTCCGGGATCCGGTGGTACGAGCACCCCCCGGCGGAGGCGCGCCCCCGGGCGCTGGTCCCGTCCGGTGTCGCGGACTTCGCCGTGTTCGCGGGGCAGCGGGGCGACGGGCCGTGCCTGGTCACCGCGCTCGACGGGCGGCTGGTGTACCGCGGGCGGGTGTGACCCCTCCCGCGCGGTACGGCCGGGTACGCGGCGAAGGCCGATTCCGCTGACGGAGGCTTCGGGACGTACTGCTTGAATACGGAGCATGACCCGCGCATCCCTGAACAAGCAGCCGCACGAAGTCGCGTCGATGTTCGACGACGTGGCGGCGAACTACGACCTCACCAACGACGTCCTGTCGCTCGGGCAGGACCGGGTGTGGCGCAAGGAGGTCGCCAAGGCCGTGAACGCCCGCCCGGCGCAGAAGGTCCTCGACCTCGCCGCGGGCACGGCCACGTCCTCCCTGCCGTTCGCCGCCACCGGTGCGTACGTCGTTCCGTGCGACTTCTCCCTCGGCATGCTGCGGGAGGGCAAGAAGCGCCACCCCCATCTGCCGCTGACCGCCGGTGACGCGACGAAGCTGCCGTTCCGCGACGACGTGTTCGACGCGGTGACGATCTCGTTCGGCCTGCGCAACGTGCAGGACACGGACGCGGCGCTGCGCGAGCTGTACCGGGTCACCAAGCCCGGCGGCCGGGTCGTGATCTGCGAGTTCTCGCACCCGACGTGGACCCCGTTCCGCACCGTCTACACCGAGTACCTGATGCGCGCGCTGCCGCCCGTCGCGCGGGCCGTGTCCAGCAACCCCGACGCGTACGTCTACCTCGCCGAGTCGATCCGCGCCTGGCCCGACCAGGCGGCCCTGGCGTCCCGGCTCCAGCAGGCCGGCTGGTCGAAGGTCGCCTGGCGCAACCTGACGGGCGGCGTCGTCGCCCTGCACCGCGGCGTCAAGCCGCAGTAGAGGTCCCCGTGGACTACCAGTCGGTCCTGGAGCGGATCGCGCGGGACATGGCGCCGCAGATCGGCAGCGGCAGGCCCGCCGAGTACATCCCGGCGCTGGCCTCCGTCGACCCGCGCCGCTTCGGCATGGCCATCGCCGACGTCGACGGCAAGGTGTACGGCGTCGGCGACTGGCAGCGCCCCTTCTCCACCCAGTCGATCACCAAGGTCTTCACGCTCGCGCTGGTCCTGGCCGCCGGCGACGACCTGTGGGAGCGCGTCGGCCGCGAGCCGTCGGGCAACCCGTTCAACTCCCTGGTGCAGCTGGAGTACGAGAACGGCATCCCGCGCAACCCGTTCATCAACGCGGGCGCGCTCGTCGTCACGGACCGCCTCCAGACCCTGACGGGCGACGCGAGCTCGGAGCTGCTGGAGTTCCTCCGCCAGGAGTCCGGCAACCCCGGCCTGGCGTTCGACCCGGAGGTGGCGGAGTCGGAGTCCGCCCACGGGGACCGCAACGCGGCCCTGGCGCACTTCATGGCGTCGTACGGCAACATCACCAACCCGGTGTCCACCCTCCTCGACCACTACTTCTGGCAGTGCGCGATCGAGATGAGCTGCGCGGACCTGGCCCTGGCGGCCCGCTTCCTGGCCCGCCACGGGCTGCGCGCGGACGGCTCGCGCCTGCTGACGCGCAGCGAGGCGAAGCAGATCAACGCGGTGATGCTGACGTGCGGGACGTACGACGCGGCCGGCGAGTTCGCCCACCGGGTGGGGCTGCCGGGCAAGAGCGGCGTGGGCGGCGGCATCGTCGCGGTGGTCCCGGGGCGGTGCACGCTGTGCGTGTGGAGCCCCGGCCTGGACGAGCGCGGCAACTCGGTGGCGGGCGTGACGGCCCTGGACCGCTTCACGACTCTGACCGGCCTGTCGGTGTTCTAGCGGCGTCTCGGCAACCCCTCGCTGTTCGAGGCGAGTTGACGCGACCCGCACGCCGGGCAAGATAGGCCCATGCCGCTGCACTGCCCGCACTGCGGGACCGAGGTCTCCGACGACGCCCGCTACTGCCTGAGGTGCGGCCGCGAACGCCCGCAGCCGCAGTACGCACCGCCGGTGCCCCTGGAGGCCATGGAGACGGCGACGGCCGGCCCCGCCCCCGCGCCCCCGGCGCACCACATCCCGGCTCCCGTGCCCCAGCCGCCGCCGCCCGCCGCGCCGCGCCGTCGCGGCCCCGCCTTCGTCTGGACGGCGACGCTGGCAGCCGCCGTCGTCATCGGCGGCGGCGCGACCGCCGGTGTGCTGGTGCTCAGCGACGACGGCACGGACACGCCGCCGTCCCGGTCGCTGGACGACAAGCCCGTCGTGGCCGGGAGCGACAGCCCCCGGGCGTCGACGCCGCCGGCCCCGTCGACGCCCGCGCCCGCGGCTCCGCCGCAGGAGAACCCGCCCGCCTCCGAAGCCCCGCCAGTCACCGAGAGCCCGCAGCGCCGGGAAACCCCCGAGGTCCCCGAAGCCCCCTCCGGCTTCCGCACGGTGACCGACCCCGCCGGTTTCTCCCTGGCCGTGCCGGACGTCTGGTCCCGTACGGACGAGACGTCCGGCCAGATCACCTACGCCGGCTCCACCGGCATGGAGCACCTGCTCATCGGCGTCGTCCCGAGCCCCCCGTACGCCTCCTCGTACGACAACTTCCTCACCATCGAGCGGAAGGCCAGGGTCAACCAGCGGGACTTCCGGCGGCTGCGCCTCGAACGGAACACCTTCCAGGGCCGTCCGGGCGCGATCTGGGAGTACACCTTCACCGACAAGCAGACGGGCGAGACCCTGCACGCCATCGACCAGGGCTACATCGCACCGAACGGCACCGACTACTCGATCTACATCAAGAGCCGGGACCGGGACTGGCAGCACTCCCGCGAGATCTTCGACGCCGCGCTGTCCACCTGGACGCTCGGCTGACCCCGTACTCCGCGCGCACCCTTCCGAAGGCCGCTCGCCGCGCCGCAATAGACTGCCCCTGACCTGTGCCCCACGGCACGCGACGCCGAGTCTTACGGGAGATCCCGCCGTGACCGAGCCCCTCTCCGAGCACACCGCAGATGTGATCGTCGTCGGGGCCGGACCCGCCGGCTCCACCACCGCCTACTACCTGGCCAAGGCCGGGCTCGACGTCCTGCTGCTGGAGAAGACCGCGTTCCCGCGCGAGAAGGTCTGCGGCGACGGCCTGACGCCCCGCGCCACCAAGCAGCTGGTGTCGATGGGCATCGACATCTCCGAGGAAGCGGGCTGGCTGCGCAACAAGGGCCTGCGCATCATCGGCGGCGGCGTCCGCCTCCAGCTCGACTGGCCGGAGCTGGCCTCGTACCCGGACTACGGCCTCGTCCGCAAGCGCGACGACTTCGACGAGCAGCTCGCCCGGCAGGCCCAGAAGGCCGGTGCCCGCCTGTACGAGCGCTGCAACGTGGGCGAGCCCGTCATCGACCCCCGTACGGGCCGCATCACCGGCGTCAACGCCAAGCTGGGCGAGGAGAAGACCCCGGTCACCTTCCACGCCCCGCTGGTCGTCGCCGCCGACGGCAACTCCACGCGCCTGTCGCTCGCCATGGGCCTGCACCGCCGCGAGGACCGCCCGATGGGCGTGGCGGTGCGTACGTACTTCACCTCCCCGCGCCACGACGACGACTACCTGGAGTCCTGGCTGGAGCTGTGGGACCGCCGCGGCCCGCAGGACCGCCTGCTGCCCGGCTACGGCTGGATCTTCGGCATGGGCGACGGCACGTCCAACGTCGGCCTCGGCATCCTCAACTCCTCCAAGGCGTTCCGGGAGCTGGACTGGCGCGAGGTGCTGAAGGCGTGGTGCGCGTCGATGCCGGAGGACTGGGGCTACACCCCGGAGAACATGACGATGCCGATCCGCGGCGCCGCGCTGCCGATGGCCTTCAACCGCCAGCCGCACTACACCAAGGGCCTGCTGCTGGTCGGTGACGCGGGCGGCATGGTGAACCCGTTCAACGGCGAAGGCATCGCGTACGCCATGGAGTCGGGCCAGATCGCCGCCGACGTCATCGTCCAGGCGCAGGCCCGCGCGACCCCCGCCCAGCGCGAGCTGGCCCTCCAGGCCTACCCGAAGGTCCTCAAGGAGACCTACGGCGGCTACTACACGATGGGCCGCGCCTTCGTGAAGCTCATCGGCAACCCGACGGTCATGAAGATCGCCACCCAGCGCGGCCTGACGCACCCGGTGCTGATGAAGTTCACGCTGAAGATGCTGGCCAACCTGACCGACCCGACGGGCGGCGACGCCATGGACCGCATCATCAACGGCCTGGCGAAGGTCGCCCCGAACTCCTGACTTTCGCGTGTGATGCAGGTCAGACCGTTCAGCCGCAGGCCAATCGGTCGTCCTTCACGGCGGTGATGAAGGACGACCACGCGGTTGTGCCGAAGGTGAGCGCGGGGCCGCCGGGGAACTTGCTGTCCCGCACCGGCATCACACCGGTCAGTCCGTCGGCCACTTCGACGCAGCTCCCGCCCTCGGCGTTGCTGTGGGAAGACGTGCGCCACGTCGCAGTGCTCAGGTCATGCGCGTTGCTCATGGTGCGAAGTCCTCCGCCGCCGATTCGATCAGGGCCAGGGACGCCTCTGGTGAAAGCGCGGCGGCCCGGATCAGATCGTATGACCGCTGGTACTTGGCGACCAGCGGCGGCATGTCGACCAGTTGGCCGGAGTGCTGCCCCTCCGAGTATGCGACGGGTGGCGCGTCGTCGAACGTCATGACCGCGAACATGCCGCTGCTCGCCGCGTGCGCCCCGGCGGAGAAGGGCAGAACCTGAACCAGGATGCGTCCGCGCCGCACCAGTGCGGCAATGTGGGAGAGCTCGCGGGCCATGACCTCCCGGCCGCCCACCGGGATGCGGAGCACGGTCTCGTGGAGGACGACCCACAACACGGGCCTTGTCGGACCGTCGAGCAGAGCGGCCCGAGCCGCCCGCGCTCGTGCCCACGTGTCCATGTCGTGGTCGAGGATCAGTGCCGCAGTGGGAGCCATGAGCGCGCGCACGTACTCGTCCGTCTGAAGCAGCCCGGGGACAAGCGTCGGCGCGTACTCGCTGATCGTGATGGCATCCGCTTCCAAGGTGGCGGCATCGGCGAAGTAGGCCGGGTGCGGGCTGTTGTCGATCAGCTCCTTGCACATGCGGGCCAGGAGTCCGTCCGTTCCCAGCTCGCTGTCGATGCGCCGGGCGAGGTCGAGCTGAGGCTTGCGGACGGCCGCCTCGATCAGGCCGATGTACGTCCCCGAGACGTAGACCCGGTCCCCGAGCTGCTGCTGGGTGAGCGGTACCGCTTCTCGCCGCCGCCTGAGTTCGGAGCCGAAGAACGGCCATCCGACCTTGCCCTGCGCGAAGCTCAGACCCTTGTTGGGCTTGTTCACCATGGAACTCCCCTGCGTCGCACCACTGTTGATCCCCGCTGTCCCCGGCCCATCGTATGTGCGGAGCGCGACGGGCGGCCACGGAACGTGACAAGGCGGGGGCGGCGCTTGAGCTTCGGGGGGCGAGGTCTGAGACTCTTTTGCTAGGAATGGGGGGTGGGGATCCTTCCCACCCACCCCGCGTCCGGCGCGCCAACTCGCGTCCGCAGCAGCGGCGATGACGTTGCGTGGCCGAGTCGCCACGCAGCGCCGCGAAGGTGTAGCGTGCGGCACGACGAAACGACCCCCATGCGGTGGTGGAACACCGCACAGGGGTCTGACCACAAGATCGTTACGAGGTCGATCTCATGGCTGTTCAGCAGCTTAGTCCCGCCCTGCACGCGCCCGCCCACCCGATGGCCAAGCCCGGGTTCGGAAAGCGGTCCGCGCCCGACCAGGAGCCGCGCCGCGCCGGGGATTTCGCACATCTGCCCAAGAGGGAAGCCGCCATCGCCGGTTACATCGACCGGCTGCCCGAGGGCGCGGACATCTCCATCAAGGCGCTGGCCAGGGAGCTGGAGGGCTACGGGCAGTGCGCCGTCGGCACCGTACTGCGGCGGCTTTCGGAGGCCGGGCACCTGCGGCGCGTACGCCGGGACGTGCAGGACGCCGAGGGGGCGCGGTGGGTGTACCGGACCTTCTTCACGCGTACCGCCCGGCCGGACGCCTGGTGGGCCGCGTTCCTCGGGGGCGACGTCCCGCAGTCCGGGATGGCCGCCCCGCGCCCCTGCGGGATCCGCAGGCGCGCGGTCATGACGCGCTCGCCCGGCTCGTGCACCAGCACCCCCGGCTCGCTCTGTCCGCGTTGGAGTGCGAGGCGCTGGCGGGGGTGGCCGGGGACTGGTTCCGGCGGGGCGCGACCGAGGCGCAGCTCGTGGCGGCCGTCGCGACGATGCTGCCGGACCCCGTCCGCCACCCCTTCGGCTTCGTCCGGAACCGGCTGATCAGCCGGATGCCGCCCGAGCTCCCGGCCCCCGTCCGGGGCAGATACGCCATGCAGTGCACCGACTGCCACGTCCCCGGCACGCCGGATTCACTGCCGGGCGGCCTGTGCCGCGTCTGCCGCAGCGAGCCGTACGCGCACCCGGACGACGGCCGCCTCCCGGCCGACCTCGTGCGTGGCAAGGCGGCCCGGCTGCGGGACACCATCCGTACGCACAAGCTCCGGCCGCCGCGCTGACGCTCAGCGCGGCAGCCCGTGGGGGGCCGGGGAGCTGAGCGGGGACAGCGGACCGGGCGCGGCCCGGCGCAGAGCGGCGGAGGGCTTGCCCGGGGCGCCGCCGAGTGCTCCGCCGACGT
The DNA here is from genome assembly GCF_014650755.1 of Streptomyces chryseus. Taxonomy (GTDB): domain Bacteria; phylum Actinomycetota; class Actinomycetes; order Streptomycetales; family Streptomycetaceae; genus Streptomyces; species Streptomyces chryseus. The sequence continues at coordinate 16,473 of NZ_BMVO01000009.1, forward strand.
ACTGGAACAGCGCGTCGCCTATCGGGTCCGGCTTCGGCCGGCCGTCGTCCTCGAACCGCTGGTACTTCATCAGGTTGTAGCCGACGGCGACCTGCCTGCGGCCGTCCTCGGTGGACAGCGCCCAGGTCCCGGCGCCGAAGACGCCGCCGTCGTGGCCCCAGTACCAGCGACCGTCGGGCATGCGCAGGGTGTAGATGCCGAGGCCGTAGCGCATCGCGGCCTCCTCGCCCGGCTCCGTGTCGTAGGCGGGGACGGTGGTCTTCATGGCGCGCAGTCCGGCGGGGCCGAGGAGCTTGCCGCCGAGGAGCTGACGGTAGAAGTCGTTGAGGTCCCGCGTCGTCGACACCATCGCGCCTGCCGTACCGGCCCAGGACATGTCGTAGACGCTGAAGTCGCGGGCGGGCTCTATGAGGCCGAACATCGACTCGTACATCTTGGCGTGCGGCCCGGACAGGCGGGGCGACGCGGGGAAGTACGTGTGCCGCAGCCCGGCCTTACGGATGACGTCGCGGGTGATGTACGTCTCCGCGTCCTGGCCCGTGACCTTCTCCAGCAGCAGCCCGAGCAGTACGTAGTTGGTGTTGGCGTACGCGTGCTTCCCGCGCTCGGCGACCGGCGGCGCGGCGAGTCCGAGGCGGGCGAGGTGCTCGGGGTCCAGGCGGCGGAAGCGGTTGGCCTCCAGGACCTCGCCGGGGTTCTCGACGATGCCGGGGAAGGCCGGGAGCACGTAGTCGGCTATCCCGCTGGTGTGGTTGAGCAGCATGCGCACGGTCACCTGGCGACCGCGCTCGCCGGGCACCAGCTCGGGCAGGTAGCGCCCGATCGGCGCGTCCAGCCCGACGCGTCCCTTGTGGACCTGCTGGAGGACGGCCACGGCGGTGAAGGTCTTGGTGATGCTGCCGATCCGGTGCTCGAAGCCGGGCCGCATCCGGCGCCCGGTGTCCACGTCGGCCAGCCCTGTGGCGCCGTGCCACTGCTCGGAACCGTCGCGGACGGACGAGAACGCCCCGTACATGCCGGCCCGGTGGATCGCCGCGAGGGAGTCGCGCAGGGCCGCCCGGTCGAGGCGGTGGCCGGCCGCGCCCGGCGGTGCGGCGGACGAGCCGGGCAGGGCGGTCGCGGGGCCGGCCGCCACCGGCCCGGCGGCTAACGCCTGTGTCGGCACGACGCCGACCGCGAGCGACAGCGCGGCGGCCGAGGCCGCGGCGGCCAGGCGGGCTCTCCGGCGCTCCGGGCGGCGGGCGTTGGGGCGGGCGGGGCTCATGGTCACTCCCGTGGGGTCGACTCGCGCACCGGTCGTACGCGGTGCCACCATCCTCGGCGCGCGGCGGCGCCGGGCCCTCAGCCCGCAGGACGATCCCGTGCACGAGAACCCATGACATTTGTCAGGCGTGGGGCGACGCCGGGGCGCGGGGAGTACGGCGCGGACCGCGCGGGAACGTCAGGCGAGCGGTGACGCCCCGGCGAAGTTGCGGCGGTAGTCGCTGGGGGAGACGCCGACCCGGAGGGTGAAGTGGCGGCGGAGGTTCGCCGCCGTGCCCAGCCCGCATTCCTCGCTGACCCGGTCGATCGGGAGGTCGGTCGTTTCGAGGAGGGCCTGGGCGCGGGCCAGGCGGCGGGCGAGCAGCCACTTGAGCGGGGTGGTGCCGGTCGATTCCTGGATGCGGCGGTGGAAGGTGCGCGGGCTCATCCGGGCCCGGCGGGCCATGTCCTCGACGGTGAGCGGCTCGTGGAGGCGGGCCGTCGCCCACTGGAGGGCGGGGCCGAGGTTGTCGTCGTCCGTCTCGGGGACGGGCTGGTCGATGAACTGGGCCTGTCCGCCCGCGCGGTGGGCGGGCACGACCAGGCGGCGGGCCAGCTGGCCGGCGACCTGAGCCCCGAGGTCGCGGCGTACCAGGTGCAGGCAGAGGTCGAGGGCGGCGGTGGCGCCCGCGCTGGTGAGCACGTCGCCGTCGTCGGTGTAGAGGACGGAGTCGTCGACCAGGACCTTCGGGTAGCGCGCGGCGAGCGCCGCGGTGTGCTGCCAGTGGGCGGTGGCGCGGCGGCCGTCGAGGAGCCCGGCGGCGGCGAGTGCGAACGCGCCGGTGCACAGGGACACCATGCGGGCCCCGGATCCGGCGGCCGCGCGCAGCGCCGCGACGAGCTCGGGCGGTACGTCCTCGCCGCCCTCGGCGCACGCCTCGGGGACCGACGGCACGATCACGGTGTCCGCTCCGGCGAGGGCGTCGAGCCCGTGGGGGGTGGTGAGGGAGAAACCGGCGGTGGGGGCGGCCTTCCTCGTACCGCACAGGCGCAGGTCGTACCAGGGGTCGGCGAGGTCGGGGTGCGGGATGCCGAAGACCGTGCAGGCGATGGAGAGTTCGTACAGCTCCCAGAGGGAGATGCCCGCGTCCTCGACCACGGCTATGGCGACGGTGTGCATGCGGTCGAGCGTACGACGGGCGAGGCAGGAATTTTGCGGAGGTGGGCAGTCCTGCCACTGTCGGCGCCCGGCGGGCGCTGGGAGGGTTGATCACGTCAAGAAAGCACGCACATCGCACACTTGGGGTATATCGCCATGAACCGCGAACACGTCACCGTTCTGGGACTGGGGCGGATGGGGACCGCGCTCGCAGACGCCTTCCTGTCCGCCGGTCACCCCACGACCGTCTGGAACCGCACCGCGGGCAGGGCGGACCCGCTCGTCGCCCGGGGAGCCGTCCGCGCGGCAACGCCGGGTGACGCGGTGTCGGCCGCCGGGCTCGTGGTCGTCTGCGTCCTCGACTACGACGCCGTGCGCGCACTCCTCGCGCCGGTGGCCGGGTCGCTCGCCGGCCGTACGGTCGTCAACCTCACCTCCGGCTCCCCGGAGCAGGCCAGGGCGGCGGCGGCCTGGGCGGCCGGGCACGGCTTCGACTACCTGGACGGCGCCGTCATGTCGACGCCGCCGGGGGTCGGCAGCCCGGCGAGCATGTTCCTCTACAGTGGCTCACCCGCCGCCCTCGCCGCCCACCGGGACACGCTGGCGGCCCTGGGCGATCCCGTCGACCTCGGCGAGGACGCCGGAGTCGCCTCCCTCTACGACGTGGCGCTGCTCGGCGTCATGTGGGCCACGCTGAGCGGCTGGCTGCACGCCACGGCCCTGACGGGGGCGGACGGGGTGTCCGCGACCGCGTTCACCCCGGTCGCGGTCCGGTGGCTGAGCGCTGCGGTGACCGGCTTCATGGAGGCGTACGCCGGGCAGGTGGACGCGGGTCACTACCCGGGCGACGACGCCACGCTCGACGTACACCGCGCGGCCGTCGGGCACCTGGTCCACGCGGGGAGGGACCGGGGCATCGACGGGACGCTGCCCGAGCTGTCGCAGGCGCTGATCGGGCGGGCGGTCGACAGCGGCTACGGCGGGGACAGCTACGCGCGCCTGGTCGAGCTGTTCCGCAAGGGCTGAGCGTCGGCGGTCGTTGGGTGAACGCACGACGGAGGGCCGTCGTTCCCGGGCGGGGGAACGACGGCCCTCCGTCGTACGGGAAGAAGCTCAGAGCACCCGGACCGCACCGGTCGCGGGGTAGCCCGAAAGGTCCTGGATGACGACGCCCTTGCTCGGGTTGGCGGCGTCGAGGTACTGGCCGTCGCCGATGTAGACGCCCGTGTGGTACGCCGATCCGGCGCCGCCCCAGTAGAGGATGTCGCCGACCTGGAGGTTGGACGTGCCCACCTGGGTGCCGGCCAGCGACTGGTCCTGCGAGACGCGCGGGAGGTCGACGCCGACGGTGCGGTACGCGGCCTGGACGAGGCTGGAGCAGTCCCAGGCGTTGGGGCCGGAGGCGCCCATGACGTACGCGTCACCGAGCTGCGCCTTGAGGAAGGCGACGACGGTCGCGGCGCTGCCGGTTCCGGTGGAGACGGAGGAGCCGACGGAGGCGGAGGCGCTGAGCGTCGTACGCTCCGTAGAACGCGAGGCGCGCTCCTTCGCGGCGTCCTTCTCCGCCGCTTCCTCAGCGGCCTTCTTCTTCGCGGCCTCTTCGGCCTTCCGCTCGGCCTCGGCCTTGCGCTCGGCTTCCGCCTTTTCCTTCTTGGCGGTCTTCGCGGCCTTGGCGGCGGCGGCGTCCTGCTGGGCCTGGAGGTCGTAGGCGTGCGCGACCTGCTGGGTGGCCTCGGCGGAGACCGCGACGGTGCTCGCCAGTTCCGCGGTGATCGTGGGCATTTCGATGGTGGCGGTCACCGGCTCGGCATTCGCCGGCCCGGCAGCGCCGGCCACACCGATGGTGCTGAGGACGCCACCGGCAACTCCGGCACGCAGCGCGATTTTGGAGGCGTTGCGACGGGGTTTCCGGTGGCTGGGTATGTGAGCGGTGAGGGACATGGGACAACCGCTATCAGGCGTTCGCGGTTCCCTTCAAGAAAGGTGTGCTGCGCCACAGTTGCGCCCCGGCGGCCCGAATCCGGCTGCCGACGGCCTTTATTGACGCCGTAACGGGCATTACGGGCACTGGTGATCATGCCTGTGATCATGGGCTTTCCGCGTTACGTCCCAATTGCCCGTCACTTACCATCCGTTCACACCGTTGGCCAAGCCCGCTTGTATGGAGGGCCCGGGCGAGTGGTGCAGGTCACAGATCGGCAACCCTTCCCGGCTCTCGTGCGCTCGTGAACGCGTGCACGCGTCCACATCGGTCCGCGCCGCTCCCCCGGAGTGATGAGGCGGCTTTCCTTTATCACTGACCGGCCGTCTCGTGCGAATTTGCCTGTACTGGACATCGCTTGATAGCGCGCACCCCTTGCGACCAGCGGTAACACCATCGTTTGTCACGTCTGGTAGCCACTCGTGCACTTCGCGTATGAAGATCACCGCACAGCCGTCTTAATGATCGTTCGTCTGGTGGTGGAGATCACAAAGACGTTGTCGCAACCCGTGTCGCAGATCACAGACCGGCAGGCATAGGATGCGAAGCAGCCGGGCTTGTGAACTGCCTCACATATACGTGATCTTCGCGTGGCGAAGATCGTCGAGGCGGCGTGAGAACGCAGGCCCGGGGTGCGGTCCAACGGTCAAGGACGACTGGAAGGAGCGAGGAGCGTGAATGCCTACGCGCCCATCCTCGTGCTCGGCGCCCTCGGGGCAGGGTTTGCGATCTTCTCCGTGGTCATGGCCACGCTTATCGGCCCAAAGCGCTACAACCGGGCAAAGCTTGAAGCGTACGAGTGCGGCATCGAGCCGACACCCACACCCGCCGGTGGCGGCCGCTTCCCCATCAAGTACTACCTGACGGCGATGCTCTTCATCGTCTTCGACATCGAGATCGTCTTCCTCTACCCCTGGGCCGTCTCCTTCGACGCCCTGGGGCTTTTCGGGCTCGTCGAGATGCTGCTCTTCGTGCTCACCGTCTTCGTTGCCTACGCGTACGTGTGGCGGCGCGGCGGCCTGGAATGGGACTGAGGGGCTGAGGGGTCACCAATGGGACTCGAAGAGAAGCTGCCCAGCGGCTTTCTGCTGACCACCGTCGAACAGGCCGCGGGCTGGGTGCGGAAGTCCTCCGTCTTCCCCGCGACCTTCGGCCTCGCCTGCTGCGCCATCGAGATGATGACGACGGGCGCCGGCCGGTACGACCTCGCCCGCTTCGGTATGGAGGTCTTCCGCGGTTCGCCGCGGCAGGCCGACCTCATGATCGTCGCGGGCCGGGTCAGCCAGAAGATGGCGCCGGTGCTGCGGCAGGTCTACGACCAGATGCCCAACCCCAAGTGGGTCATCTCCATGGGTGTGTGCGCCTCTTCAGGCGGAATGTTCAATAACTACGCAATTGTGCAGGGTGTTGATCATATTGTTCCTGTTGACATCTATTTGCCCGGCTGCCCGCCCCGCCCCGAGATGCTGATCGACGCGATTCTGAAGCTCCACCACAAGATTCAGAACTCCAAGCTCGGCGTGAACCAGGAAGAGGCGGCTCGCGAGGCGGAGGAAGCGGCCCTCAAGGCGCTCCCCACCATCGAGATGAAGGGGCTGCTGCGGTGAGCGACGTCAACGAGCCGAACCCCGACAAGGACCTGGGCGCGCAGAACCTGCCCGGCCAGCGCGGTGATCACGGCGAGGAGATCCGCGTCCAGCGCGGCATGTTCGGCGCGCGCAACGGCGGCGACACCACCGGCTACGGCGGCCTCGTCCGCTCCGTACGCCTGCCGGGACCGGCCACCCGCCCCTACGGCGGCTGGTTCGACGAGGTGGCCGACGAGCTCGAAGGCGCCCTGGAGGAGCAGGACCTCCTCCCGGAGAACGCCATCGAGAAGACCGTCGTCGACCGTGGCGAGCTCACCTTCCACATCGCGCGCGAGCACCTGCTGCGGGTGGCGAAGACGCTGCGCGACGATCCGGCCCTGCGCTTCGAGCTGTGCACGGGCGTCAGCGGCGTCCACTACCCCGAGGACGCGGGCCGCGAGCTGCACGCGGTCTACCACCTGCGCTCGCTCACCCACGGCCGGCTGATCCGGCTGGAGGTGAGCGCCCCGGACAGCGACCGCCACGTGCCCTCGCTGGTCTCGGTCTACCCGACCAACGACTGGCACGAGCGCGAGACGTACGACTTCTTCGGCCTCGTCTTCGACGGGCACCCCGCCCTCACCCGGATCATGATGCCGGACGACTGGCAGGGCTTCCCGCAGCGCAAGGACTATCCCCTCGGCGGCATCCCCGTCGAGTACAAGGGCGCCCAGATTCCCGCTCCGGACCAGCGGAGGTCGTACTCGTGAATACCCCACCCGCATCAGCGCGCGAGACCACCGAAGGTCCCGTCTACACCGTCACCGGCGGCGACTGGGACGAGGTCGTCCAGGCGGCGACCAAGGCCGACGACGAGCGCATCGTCGTCAACATGGGCCCCCAGCACCCCTCGACCCACGGCGTGCTCCGCCTCATCCTCGAGATCGACGGCGAGACGGTCACCGAGGCCCGCTGCGGCATCGGCTACCTGCACACCGGCATCGAGAAGAACACCGAGTTCCGGAACTGGACGCAGGGCACGACCTTCGTCACGCGCATGGACTACCTGACGCCGTTCTTCAACGAGACGGCGTACTGCCTGGGCGTCGAGAAGCTGCTCGGCATCGAGGAGCAGATCCCGGACCGGGCGAGCATCATCCGCGTGATGCTGATGGAGCTCAACCGGATCTCCTCGCACCTGGTGTGCATCGCCACCGGCGGCATGGAGCTGGGCGCCACCACGATCATGATCTACGGCTTCCGTGATCGTGAACTGATTCTCGATGCCTTCGAGCTGATCACCGGTCTGCGCATGAACCACGCGTTCATCCGGCCCGGCGGCCTCGCCCAGGACCTGCCCCCGGGCGCGATGGACCAGCTCCGCGAGCTCGTGAAGACCATGAAGAAGAACCTGCCGGAGTACGACAAGCTCGCCACCGGCAACCCGATCTTCAAGGCCCGCATGCAGGACGTCGGGTACCTCGACCTCACCGGCTGCGTGGCGCTCGGCGCGACCGGCCCGGTCCTGCGCTCGGCGGGCCTGCCGCACGACGTGCGCAAGAGCGACCCGTACTGCGGCTACGACACGTACGACTTCGACGTGCCGACCGCCGACACGTGCGACTCCTACGGCCGCTTCCTGATCCGGCTCGAAGAGATGCGGCAGTCGCTGCGGATCGTCGAGCAGTGCCTGGACCGGCTCCGCGAGCCGGGCCCCGTGATGGTCGCCGACAAGAAGATCGCCTGGCCCGCGCAGCTCGCGCTCGGCCCCGACGGCCTCGGCAACTCGCTCGACCACATCAAGAAGATCATGGGCACCTCCATGGAGGCCCTGATCCACCACTTCAAGCTGGTGACCGAAGGCTTCCGGGTGCCGCCCGGGCAGGCGTACGTCACCGTCGAGTCGCCCCGGGGCGAACTCGGCGTGCACGTCGTCTCCGACGGCGGCACCCGCCCCTACCGGGTCCACTTCCGCGACCCGTCCTTCACCAACCTCCAGGCCATGGCGGCGATGTGCGAGGGCGGCCAGGTCGCCGACGTCATCGTCGCCGTCGCGTCCATCGACCCCGTGATGGGAGGCGTCGACCGGTGACCGCCACACCAGCGAATCAAGAGGTGAGCCTGGGGATGCCGCAGCTCCCCGCTCCCGACTACCCGGCCGACGTACGCGCCCGGCTCGACGCGGACGCCAAGGAGGTCGTGGCCCGCTACCCCGACAGCCGGTCCGCCCTGCTGCCGCTGCTGCACCTCGTGCAGTCGCAGGAGGGGTACGTCACCCGCACCGGCGTCCGGTTCTGCGCCGAGACGCTGGGCCTGACCACCGCCGAGGTCACCGCCGTCTCCACCTTCTACTCGATGTACCGGCGCAAGCCGGGCGGCGACTACCAGGTGGGCGTCTGCACCAACACGCTGTGCGCGGTGATGGGCGGCGACGCGATCTTCGACGAGCTGAAGCAGCACCTCGGCGTCGGCAACAACGAGACGACCGAGGACGGCAGCGTCACCCTCGAACACATCGAGTGCAACGCGGCCTGCGACTTCGCACCCGTGGTGATGGTCAACTGGGAGTTCTTCGACGACCAGACGCCCGAGTCCGCCAAGCGCCTCGTCGACGACCTGCGGGCGGGACGACCCGTGCGGCCCACCCGCGGCGCGCCCCTGTGCACGTACAAGGAGACCGCCCGCATCCTGGCCGGCTTCCCCGACGAGCGCCCCGGCGCGGTCGAGGCGACCGGGGGCGCCGGGCCCGCCTCGCTCATCGGCCTCAAGCTCGCCAAGGGCGAGACGCCGCAGCACCGTGTGGTCCACCCGCGCGCGGAGACCCCGCACGACGGGCCGCCGCACGATCCTTCGCCGTCCGAGCACCTCAGCTCGCACGACGCTCCGCAGCAGACCTCGGCGTCCGACCCCGCTCACCCGGCCGGACCGGAAACCGAGGAGGGGGAGTGATGACCTTGGCAGCCGAGATCAACGAGACCAGCCCGGAGAAGCTGCTCTCACCCGTCCTGTCGGCGTTCTGGGACGAGCCCGGGTCCTGGACCCTGGACACCTACCGGCGGCACGAGGGGTACGAGGGCCTGCGCAAGGCCCTCGCCATGTCCCCGGACGACCTCATCGCGTACGTCAAGGACTCCGGTCTGCGCGGTCGCGGCGGCGCGGGCTTCCCCACCGGCATGAAGTGGCAGTTCATCCCGCAGGGCGACGGCAAGCCGCACTACCTCGTGGTCAACGCCGACGAGTCGGAGCCGGGGACCTGCAAGGACATCCCGCTCCTCTTCGCCAACCCGCACTCCCTCATCGAGGGCATCGTGATCGCCTGCTACGCGATCCGGTCGAACCACGCGTTCATCTACCTGCGCGGCGAAGTCGTCCCCGTACTGCGCAGGCTGCACGAGGCCGTGCGGGAGGCATACGCGGCGGGCTACCTCGGCGAGAACATCCTCGGCAGCGGTCTCGACCTCGAACTCACCGTGCACGCGGGCGCGGGCGCGTACATCTGCGGTGAGGAGACCGCGCTGCTCGACTCGCTCGAAGGCCGGCGCGGCCAGCCCCGGCTGCGTCCCCCCTTCCCCGCCGTCGCGGGTCTTTACGCGTGTCCGACTGTGGTGAACAACGTCGAGTCCATCGCGTCCGTTCCCGCGATCCTCAACAAGGGCAAGGACTGGTTCCGTTCGATGGGCAGCGAGAAGTCCCCGGGCTTCACGCTGTACTCGCTGAGCGGCCACGTCACCAGCCCCGGCCAGTACGAGGCCCCGCTCGGCATCACGCTGCGCCAGCTGCTCGACATGAGTGGCGGCATCCGGGCCGGCCACCGGCTGAAGTTCTGGACGCCCGGCGGCTCCTCGACGCCGATGTTCACCGACGAGCACCTCGACGTACCGCTCGACTACGAGGGCGTCGGCGCGGCGGGCTCGATGCTCGGCACCAAGGCGCTCCAGTGCTTCGACGAGACGACGTGCGTGGTGCGGGCGGTGACCCGCTGGACCGAGTTCTACGCCCACGAGTCCTGCGGCAAGTGCACGCCCTGCCGCGAAGGGACGTACTGGCTCGTGCAGCTGCTGCGCGACATCGAGGCCGGCAAGGGCCGCATGAGCGATCTCGACAAGCTGAACGACATCGCCGACAACATCAACGGCAAGTCGTTCTGCGCGCTCGGCGACGGCGCCGCGTCCCCGATCTTCTCCTCGCTCAAGTACTTCCGGGCGGAGTACGAGCAGCACATCACCGGCAAGGGCTGCCCCTTCGACCCGGCCAAGTCGACCGTCTGGGCCGACAAGCCCGCCCACCCCACGGAGGTGAACGCATGACCGTCACGACAAGTGCTCCCTCCGGAGGCGGCGAGGCGGCGGTCCCGCCCGAAGATCTGGTGTCCCTGACGATCGACGGCATCGAGATCTCCGTCCCCAAGGGGACGCTGGTCATCCGGGCCGCCGAACTGCTGGGCATCGAGATCCCGCGCTTCTGCGACCACCCGCTCCTCGATCCGGCCGGCGCCTGCCGTCAGTGCATCGTCGAGGTGGAGGGCCAGCGCAAGCCCATGGCGTCGTGCACCATCACCTGCACCGACGGCATGGTCGTCAAGTCCCAGCTCTCCTCGCCGGTCGCCGAGAAGGCGCAGCGCGGTGTGATGGAACTGCTGCTGATCAACCACCCGCTGGACTGCCCGGTCTGCGACAAGGGCGGCGAGTGCCCGCTCCAGAACCAGGCCATGTCCCACGGCGACGCGGAGTCCCGCTTCGAGGGCAAGAAGCGGACGTTCGAGAAGCCCGTCCCGATCTCCACGCAGGTGCTGCTGGACCGCGAGCGGTGCGTGCTGTGCGCGCGCTGCACCCGCTTCTCCAACCAGATCGCCGGCGACCCGATGATCGAGCTGATCGAGCGCGGCGCGCTCCAGCAGGTCGGCACCGGCGAGGGCGACCCCTTCCAGTCGTACTTCTCCGGGAACACCATCCAGATCTGCCCGGTGGGCGCGCTGACCTCGGCGGCGTACCGCTTCCGGTCGCGGCCCTTCGACCTCGTGTCGTCGCCGTCCGTCTGCGAGCACTGCGCGGGCGGCTGCGCGACCCGCACCGACCACCGGCGCGGCAAGGTCATGCGGCGCATGGCGGCCGACGACCCCGAGGTCAACGAGGAGTGGATCTGCGACAAGGGGCGCTTCGGCTTCCGTTACGCGCAGCGCCCCGACCGCCTCACCACTCCGCTCGTACGCAATGAGGCGGGCGTACTGGAGCCGGCGAGCTGGCCCGAGGCGCTGGAAGCGGCGGCCCGGGGGCTCTCGGCGGCGCGTGGGCGGGCCGGTGTCCTGACCGGCGGCCGGCTCACCGTCGAGGACGCGTACGCGTACGCCAAGTTCGCCCGCGTCGCCCTGGACACCAACGACATCGACTTCCGGGCCCGCGCGCACAGCGGCGAGGAGGCCGACTTCCTGGCGTCGCGGGTGGCCGGGCGCGGACGCGACCTCGACGGCAGCGGTGTCACGTACACGGCGCTGGAGAAGGCGCCCGCCGTACTGCTCGTCGGCATCGAGTCCGAGGAGGAGGCCCCCGGCGTCTTCCTGCGGCTGCGCAAGGCCCACCGCAAGCACGGGCAGCGCACCTTCGCCGTCGCGACGCACGCCACCCGGGGCCTGACGAAGGCGGGCGGCACACTGCTCCCCGCCGCGCCCGGCACCGAACCGGAGTGGCTCGACGCGATCGCCGACCGCACCGAGCTGGGCGGCGACGGGAACGCCGCCGCCGAAGCGCTGCGCGGCGAGGGCGCCGTGATCGTCGTAGGCGAGCGGCTGGCCGCCGTGCCCGGCGCGTACACCGCCGCGGTACGGGCCGCCACCGCGACCGGCGCCGCCCTGGTGTGGATCCCGCGCCGGGCCGGTGAGCGCGGGGCCGTCGAGGCGGGCGCGCTGCCTTCGCTGCTGCCCGGCGGCCGCCCGGCGACCGACCCGCGCGCGCGGGACGAGGTCGCGGCGGTCTGGGGCGTGGCCGAACTGCCGAGCCGATACGGGCGCGACACCGGCCAGATCATCGAGGCCGCGGCCACCGGTGAACTGGCCGCGCTGCTCGTCGCGGGCGTCGAGGTCGCGGACCTTCCCGACCCGCCGCGCGCGCGGGAAGCCCTCGGCCAGGCCGGGTTCATCGTCTCGCTGGAACTGCGGCCCAGCGAGGTGACCGACCGCGCGGACGTCGTCCTTCCGGTCGCCGCCGTCGCGGAGAAGTCCGGCACCTTCCTCAACTGGGAGGGCCGGGCCCGGATGTTCGAGGCCGCGCTCAAGCCCGACCAGATGACGCGCACGCTCGCCCCCGGCGACGCGCGCGTGCTGCACATGCTGGCGGATGCTCTCGCCCGCGCCGGAGGCGCTGACAAATACAGTCACTTCGCGCTGCCGGACGTACGGGCCGTACGCCGCGAGATGGACCGCCTCGGCGCCTGGGGCGGGGCCCACGCCACCGACCCCGCCGAGTCCGCCCTGCCGCTGCCGCGCCCCGGCGCCGGCGAGGCAGTGCTCGCGGGGCACCGGCTGTTGCTCGACCAGGGCCGGCTCCAGGACGGCGACGAGGCGCTCGCGGGCACCCGCCACACGCCGGTGGCCCGGCTCTCCGCGACCACCGCGGCCGGTACCGGCGTGAAGGACGGCGACCTGCTCGCCGTCACCGGCCCTGCCGGAACCGTCGAACTGCCGCTCCTGGTCACGGCGATGCCGGACCGCGTGGTGTGGCTGCCGCTGAACTCCACGGGCGGCGGCGTCGCCACCGACACCGGCGCGGTCCCCGGACAGGTCGTCCACATCGGCCCGGCCGCCCCCGCCTCCGTCACCGACGTACCGGAGGTGCTCGCGTGAACACGATGCTTCTCGCGGCCGAGGACCTGTCCATGTTCGGGCGCGACCCGTGGTGGCTCGTCGCGGTCAAGGCCGTCTTCTGCTTCGCCTTCCTGATGATCACCGTGCTCTTCTCCATCGTGTGGGAGCGCAAGGTCGTCGCCTGGATGCAGCTGCGCATCGGCCCCAACCGGCACGGTCCGTGGGGCCTCCTCCAGTCCCTCGCGGACGGCGTCAAGCTGATGCTCAAGGAGGACGTGATCGTCAAGCGGGCGGACAAGGTGGTCTACATCCTTGCCCCGGTCGTCGCGGCGATCCCGGCCTTCATGGCGATCGCGGTCATCCCGTTCGGACCGGCCGGCAACGAGGTCTCGATCTTCGGGCAGCGCACCACGATGCAGCTGACCGACCTGCCGATCGCGATGCTCTACATCCTCGCCGTCGCGGCGGTCGGCATCTACGGCATCGTCCTCGCGGGCTGGTCCTCCGGATCCACGTACCCGCTGCTCGGCGGCCTGCGTTCCTGCGCGCAGATGATCTCGTACGAGATCGCCATGGGCGCGGCCTTCGCCTCGGTGTTCCTCTACTCCGGGTCGATGTCGACCTCGGCGATCGTCGAGGCGCAGCAGGACCGCTGGTTCATCATCCTGCTGCCGGTGTCCTTCATCATCTACGTGGTCACGATGGTGGGCGAGACGAACCGCGCCCCCTTCGACATGCCGGAGTCCGAGGGCGACCTGGTCGGCGGCTTCAACACCGAGTACTCGTCGATCAAGTTCGCGCTGTTCATGCTGGCGGAGTACGTCAACATGGTCACCGTCTCGGCGGTCTCGGTCACCCTCTTCCTGGGCGGCTGGCGGGCCCCGTACCCGATCAGCGCCTTCTGGGAGGGCGCGAACCACGGCTGGTGGCCGATGCTCTGGTTCGTCGTCAAGGTCCAGCTGCTGTTGTTCTTCTTCATCTGGCTGCGCGGCACGCTGCCCCGCGTGCGCTACGACCAGCTGATGAAGCTGGGCTGGAAGGTCCTGATCCCGGTCTCGGTGGTCTGGCTGATGCTGGTCGCCACGGTGCGCGCGATGCGCAACGAGAACATGGAATTCCAGAACATCGTGCTGTACGTCGCCGGGGCGATCGTCGCGATCCTGCTGCTGTCCTTCGTCGCGGACATCTTCCGCGACAAGAAGGAGAAGGAGAGGGCCGCGAAGGACGGGGACGAACCACCCGCCTTCGACCCGATGGCGGGCGGATTCCCGGTGCCTCCGCTGCCCGGGCAGGAGTTGCCACCGGTGCCCCGCAGGCGGCCGCGCCACGAGCGCGAGCTGATTGTCAGTGGTGGGCCGGACACTAAGAGTGACGGCAAGGAGGCCGACGATGCCTGACACCCCAAAGCCGGGGGAAGCCCCCCGGACGCCCTGGCAGAATCCGGTGGCCGGCTTCGGCGTGACCTTCAAGGCCATGTTCAAGAAGCGGCTGACCGAGCAGTACCCGGAACAGCAGAAGACGACGGCGCCGCGCTTCCACGGCCGGCACCAGCTCAACCGCCACCCGGACGGTCTGGAGAAGTGCATCGGGTGCGAGCTGTGCGCCTGGGCCTGTCCGGCCGACGCGATCTACGTGGAGGGCGCGGAGAACACCGAGGAGGAGCGTTACTCCCCGGGCGAGCGCTACGGCCGCGTCTACCAGATCAACTACGCCCGCTGCATTCTGTGCGGGCTGTGCATCGAGGCGTGCCCCACCCGCGCGCTGACCATGACCAACGAGTTCGAACTGGCCGACAGCAGCCGCGAGTCGCTCATCTACACCAAGGAGCAGCTCCTCGCCGGCCTGGAGGAGGGCATGGTCGAGGCGCCGCACTCGATCTTCCCCGGCACGGACGAACAGGACTACTACCGGGGCCTGGTGACCGAAGCCGCGCCGAACACGGAGCGGCAGGTGGCGCACAGCAGGGGCGAGCGGCCCCAGGAGGCCGCGTCGACCTTCGGTGAGGGCGAGCCGACGACGGAGAAGGTGGTCGGGGGATGAACGCTCTCGCCGCCTCCGCCACGTCGACGGGCGAGGCCGTGCAGTTCTGGATCCTCGGTACGGTCGCCGTCATCGGCGCCCTGTGCACGATCCTGATGAAGAAGGCGGTGCACAGCGCGCTGTGCCTGGCCGGGACGATGATCGTCCTGGCCGTCTTCTACCTCGCCAACGGCGCGTACTTCCTCGGCGTCGTCCAGATCGTCGTCTACACCGGCGCGATCATGATGCTGTTCCTCTTCGTCGTCATGCTCGTCGGTGTCACCGCCGCCGACTCCCTGAAGGAGACGCTCAAGGGCCAGCGCTGGCTGGCCGCCGGCTGCGGTCTCGGGTTCGGGATCCTGTTGATGGCCGGCATCGGGCAGGCCTCGCTGTCCACCTTCAACGGGCTGGGCACGGCGAACGCCGCCGCCGGCGGCAACGTCGAGGGCCTGGCCGAACTCATCTTCACCAAGTACGTCTTCGCCTTCGAGCTCACCGGCGCCCTGCTGATCACGGCGACGGTCGGCGCGATGGTGCTCACGCACCGCGAGCGCACCGAGCGCGCGAAGACGCAACGGGAGATGTCCCAGGAGCGCGTACGCGGCAAGCACCTGCCGCCGCTGCCCGCGCCCGGGGTGTACGCCCGGCACAACGCGGTGGACATCGCCGGTCTGCTGCCGGACGGCACGCCGTCGGAGCTCACGGTCAACAAGACGCTGCGCGGACGCGGTCAGATCCGCGACGTGTCGAGCGAGGCGATGGCCGACCTCAAGGCGCTGGAGCAGCGCTCCGAGGAGCGGCTCGGCCGCGAGGCCGGCCGTGCGAACGGCCGGGACCAGGACGAATCGGAGGTCGCCAAGTGAATCCGGTCAACTACCTGTATCTCGCGGCGCTGTTGTTCACCATCGGCGCGGCGGGAGTGCTGATCCGGCGGAACGCGATCGTCGTCTTCATGTGCGTCGAGCTGATGCTCAACGCCTGCAACCTCGCGTTCGTCGCCTTCTCCCGGATGCACGGCAATCTCGACGGTCAGATCATCGCGTTCTTCACGATGGTGGTCGCCGCCGCCGAGGTCGTGGTGGGTCTGGCGATCATCGTGTCGCTGTTCCGGTCCCGCCACTCGGCCTCGGTCGACGACGCCAGCCTGATGAAGCTGTAAGGGGTCGCAAGAATCGTGGAGAACTTGATTGCGCTGCTCGTAGCGGCGCCTTTGCTCGGAGCGGCGGTCCTGCTGTGCGGCGGGCGGCGGCTCGACCGGGTCGGCCACTGGATCGGCACAGCGCTCGCGGCGGCCTCGTTCGTGCTCGGACTGGTCCTGTTCGGCGCGATGCTGGGGTACGACGTCGAGGCGCGGACGATGCGTCAGCACCTCTACACCTGGGTTCCCGTGGAGGGCTTCCAGGGGGACATCGCGTTCCAGCTCGACCAGCTGTCGATGACGTTCGTGCTGCTGATCACGGGTGTGGGCACGCTGATCCACCTGTACTCGATCGGCTACATGGAGCACGACGAGCGCCGTCGCCGCTTCTTCGGCTACCTGAACCTCTTCCTCGCGGCGATGCTCCTGCTGGTCGTCGCCGACAACTATCTGCTGCTGTACTTCGGGTGGGAGGGCGTCGGCCTGGCGTCGTACCTGCTCATCGGCTTCTGGCAGCACAAGCCCAGCGCGGCGACGGCGGCCAAGAAGGCGTTCATCGTCAACCGCGTCGGCGACATCGGCCTGTCCATCGCCATCATGCTGATGTTCACCACCTTCGGGACCTTCGCCTTCGGGCCGGTCCTCGGGGCAGCCGGGGACGCGACCGAGGGCAAGATGACGGCCATCGGGCTGATGCTGCTGCTCGCCGCGTGCGGCAAGTCGGCGCAGGTGCCGCTCCAGTCGTGGCTCGGTGACGCGATGGAGGGCCCGACCCCGGTCTCCGCCCTCATCCACGCCGCCACCATGGTGACCGCCGGCGTCTACCTCATCACCCGGTCCGGCGCGATCTTCAACGCCGCCCCCGACGCCCAGACGGCGGTCGTGGTGGTCGGCGCGGTCACGCTCCTCTTCGGTGCGATCGTCGGTTGCGCGAAGGACGACATCAAGAAGGCGCTGGCCGGCTCGACGATGTCGCAGATCGGCTACATGATCCTCGCGGCGGGCCTCGGCCCCATCGGCTACGCCTTCGCGATCATGCACCTGGTGACGCACGGCTTCTTCAAGGCGGGCCTCTTCCTCGGCGCCGGTTCGGTCATGCACGGCATGAACGACGAGGTCGACATGAGGAAGTACGGCGGCCTGCGGAAGTACATGCCGGTGACCTTCGTGACGTTCGGACTCGGCTATCTCGCGATCATCGGCTTCCCCGGGCTGTCCGGCTTCTTCTCCAAGGACAAGATCATCGAGGCGGCCTTCGCCTCGGGCGGCACGCAGGGCTGGATCCTCGGCACGGTGACGCTGCTGGGCGCGGGCATCACGGCGTACTACATGACGCGCGTGATGATCCTGACGTTCTTCGGCGAGAAGCGCTGGCAGCCCGCCCCCGACCCGGACAAGGCGGCGAGTGTCGAGCCCGGCATCGAGGTCACGCCCGGCGCCGTGTCTGATCATGCCGCTGACGCGTCGGGGCCCCACCCGCACGAGTCGCCCAAGTCGATGACGATCCCGATGATCGTGCTCGCCTTCGGTTCGGTCTTCGCGGGAGGGTTCTTCAGCATCGGCGACCGGTTCGTGAACTGGCTGGAGCCGGTGACGCAGTTCGAGCACCCGCACCCGCCGATCAGCGTCCCGGTCATCACCGGCATGACGGTCGTCGTCCTGCTGGCCGGCGTCGCGATCGCGTACCTCCAATACGGACGCGGGCCCGTCCCGGTCGTCGCCCCGCGCGGCTCGCTGCTGACCCGCGCCGCCCGGCGCGACCTCCTCCAGGACGACTTCAACCACGTCGTCCTGGTCCGCGGCGGCGAGCACCTCACCCGCTCGCTGGTGTACGTCGACCACACCCTGGTCGACGGAGTGGTCAACGGAACGGCGGCCTCGGTCGGCGGGCTCTCCGGCCGGCTGCGCAAGCTGCAGAACGGCTACGCCCGCTCGTACGCGGTCTCGATGTTCGGCGGTACGGCGATCCTCATTGCCGCGACCCTGCTGATGAGGGCGGTCTGATCACGATGTCATTTCCTCTTCTGACGGTCACGGCGGCGCTCCCGGCGGTCGGCGCGGTGCTGACCGCCGCCGTGCCCGCCGGGCGCCGCACGGCCGCCAAGTGGCTGGCGCTGCTGTTCTCGCTCGCCACGCTGGTTCTGGCGGCCGCCGTGTTCATCCGCTTCGAGCCCGGCGGTGACCGCTACCAGCTCACCGAATCCCACGCCTGGATCCCCGACTTCGGGGTCAGGTACGAACTGGGCGTGGACGGCATCGCCGTCGCGCTCATCGCGCTCACGGCGCTGTTGATCCCCTTCATCATCCTGGCGGGCTGGCACGACGCCGACCCCCTGGAGACCAAGAGCTCGCGCTGGCGGCCCACTCAGGGCTTCTTCGCCCTGATCCTGATGGTCGAGGCGATGGTGGTCATCTCCTTCGAGGCCACCGACGTCTTCCTCTTCTACATCTTCTTCGAAGCCATGCTCATCCCGATGTACTTCCTCATCGGAGGCTTCGGGGACCGGGCGCACGCCGGCACCGACGGGGCGGCGGCCACCCAGCGCTCGTACGCCGCCGTCAAGTTCCTCCTCTACAACCTGGCCGGCGGACTCATCATGCTGGCCGCCGTCGTCGGTCTGTACGTGGTCGCCGGGAGCTTCTCGCTTTCGGAGATCGTCGAGGCGCGGGCGAGCGGCGAGCTGGAGATGGCGACCAACACGGAGCGGCTGCTGTTCCTCGGCTTCTTCTTCGCGTTCGCGGTGAAGGCGCCGCTGTGGCCGCTGCACACCTGGCTGCCCAACGCCATGGGTGAGGCGACCGCCCCGGTCGCCGTGCTGATCACGGCGGTCGTCGACAAGGTCGGCACCTTCGCGATGCTGCGCTTCTGCCTCCAGCTCTTCCCGGAGGCCAGCAAGTGGGCGACGCCCGCGATCATCGTGCTGGCGCTGATCAGCATCATCTACGGCGCGCTGCTCGCGGTCGGACAGCGGGACATCAAGCGGCTGATCGCGTACGCCTCGATCTCGCACTTCGGCTTCATCGTCCTCGGCATCTTCGCGATGACGAGCCAGGGCCAGTCGGGCGCGACGCTCTACATGGTCAACCACGGGATCTCGACCGCCGCGCTGATGCTGGTGGCCGGCTTCCTCATCACCCGGCGCGGATCGCGGCTCATCGCGGACTACGGCGGGGTGCAGAAGGTCGCCCCGGTGCTCGCCGGGACGTTCCTCGTCGGCAGCCTGGCGACGCTGTCGCTGCCGGGCCTCGCGCCGTTCGTCAGCGAGTTCCTCGTCCTGGTCGGCGCGTTCGCGGCGTACCCGGTGGCCGGGATCGTCGCCACGCTGGGCATCGTCCTCGCCGCGCTCTACACCCTCGTCCTCTACCAGCGGACGATGACGGGGCCGGTCAAGGCCGAGGTGCGGACCATGCCCGACCTCAAGGCCCGGGAGCTGGTGGTCGTGGCGCCGCTGATCGCGCTGCTGCTGCTCCTCGGCGTCTTTCCCAAGCCGCTGACGGACGTCGTCAATCCGGCCGTGCAGCACACCATGAACGACGTCCGCAAAACGGACCCCACCCCCGAGATTGAGGCGGAGGCGGCCAAGTGAGCGCATCAGCTGTCCACAGCCTGTGGACGACGGTCGCGGCGCCCGGCGCCGAGGGCGGTTTCACGGCCCCGCACATCGAGTACGCCCAGCTGTCGCCGACGCTGGTCGTCGTGGGCGCGGCCGTCGTCGGCGTACTGCTCGAAGCCTTCGTGCCGCGCAAGGCCCGGTACTACGCGCAGCTGTTCCTGTCGGTCGTCGCCATCACCGCCGCGTTCGCGGCCGTCGTTGCGCTCGCGGCCGGCGGGTACGGCACCACGAAGGCGCAGATCGCGGCGGAGGGCGCCATCGCCGTCGACGGCCCGGCGCTCTTCCTCCAGGGCACGATCCTGCTGGCGTCGCTGGTTGCCGTGTTCACCTTCGCCGAGCGCAGGCTCGACCCGGACG
This sequence comes from Streptomyces chryseus, assembly GCF_014650755.1. GTDB lineage: Bacteria > Actinomycetota > Actinomycetes > Streptomycetales > Streptomycetaceae > Streptomyces > Streptomyces chryseus. Next base: position 36,347 of record NZ_BMVO01000009.1, read on the forward strand.
CGCACGGCAACCGTGTCGACTCGTTCGCCGCGCAGGCCGCGTCCGTACCGGGCAGTGAGAGCGAGAAGGCGGCGGTCAAGGCCGGTTTCACCACGACCGAGGTCTTCCCGCTGATGCTGTTCGCGGTCGCCGGGATGCTCGTCTTCCCGGCGGCCAACGACCTGCTGACGCTGTTCGTGGCGCTGGAGGTCTTCTCGCTCCCGCTGTACCTGCTGTGCGCCGTCGCCCGCCGCAAGCGGCTGATGTCGCAGGAGGCCGCGGTGAAGTACTTCCTCCTGGGGGCCTTCTCGTCGGCGTTCCTGCTGTTCGGCATCGCCCTGGTGTACGGGTACGCGGGCTCGGTGTCGTACGCCAGGATCGCGAGCGTCGTCGACGGGACGGTCAAGCAGATCGACCCGGCGCTCGCCGACACCATGGGCAACGACGCGCTGCTGCTGATCGGCGGCGCGATGATCCTCATGGGGCTGCTCTTCAAGGTCGGCGCGGTCCCCTTCCACATGTGGACCCCGGACGTCTACCAGGGCGCTCCGACCCCGGTCACCGGCTTCATGGCCGCCGCGACCAAGGTGGCCGCCTTCGGCGCCATGCTGCGGCTGCTGTACGTCGTACTGCCGGGCCTGCGGTGGGACTGGCGTCCGGTGATGTGGGCCATCGCGATCGTCACCATGCTGGGCGGCGCGATCGTCGCGATCACCCAGACCGACATCAAGCGGCTCCTGGCGTACTCGTCGATCGCGCACGCCGGGTTCATCCTGGCCGGTGTGATCGCGACCAGGCCCGAGGGCATCTCGTCCGTCCTCTTCTACCTGCTCGCCTACTCCTTCGTGACGATCGGCGCCTTCGCCGTGGTCACGCTCGTGCGGGACGCGGGCGGCGAGGCGACGCACCTGTCGAAGTGGGCGGGCCTGGGCCGGCGCTCGCCGCTGGTGGCCGCCGTCTTCGCGGTGTTCCTGCTGGCCTTCGCCGGAATCCCGCTGACGTCCGGCTTCGCCGGCAAGTTCGCGGTCTTCAAGGCGGCGGCCGAGGGCGGGGCCGGGGCGCTGGTCGTGGTCGGTGTGATCTCGTCCGCGATCGCCGCGTTCTTCTACATCCGGGTGATCGTCCTGATGTTCTTCAGCGAGCCGAAGGCGGACGGCCCCACGGTCGCCGTGCCGTCGCCGCTGACGACGGCGGCGATCGGGGTGGGCGTCGCGGTGACGCTGGTGCTCGGCGTCGCGCCGCAGTACTTCCTGGACCTGGCCGGCCAGGCGGGCGTCTTCGTCCGCTGACCGCACGGCCGACCGTCGGTGCGTGATCGCCGCCCGGTTCCCCTCCTCGCAGGGGTGCCGGGCGGCAGCTTTTGGGCGGTGGTGTCAGTGCGTGCCCCTATCGTGGGGAGCCGGGCACGGAACGTACGGGGGACAGAGCGATGGACGGGACAGGTGGCATGGTCGAGGCGGTCGAAGCCGGTGCGGTGACGCGGAGCGACGCCCTGGAGACGCTGCACCGCGTCTTCGGGTACGACGCGTTCCGCGGTGAGCAGGCGGCGGTCATCGAGCATGTCGTGGCCGGCGGGGACGCCGTCGTGCTGATGCCGACCGGCGGCGGCAAGTCGCTCTGCTACCAGATCCCGGCGCTGGTCAGGCCGGGTACGGGCATCGTGATCTCCCCTCTGATCGCGTTGATGCAGGACCAGGTCGACGCGCTGCGGGCGCTCGGTGTGCGGGCCGGGTTCATCAACTCCACGCAGGACTTCGGCGAGCGGCGCGCGATGGAGGCGGAGTTCCTGGCCGGGGAGCTGGACCTGCTGTACCTGGCGCCGGAGCGGCTGCGTCTGGACGCGACGCTGGACCTGCTGTCCCGGGCCAAGATCTCCGTCTTCGCGATCGACGAGGCGCACTGTGTGGCCCAGTGGGGCCACGACTTCCGGCCGGACTACCTGACCCTGTCGGTGCTGGGGCAGCGCTGGCCGGAGGTGCCGAGGATCGCGCTGACGGCGACCGCGACGGACGCCACGCACCGGGAGATCACGCAGCGGCTCGGGATGCCGGAGGCGCGGCACTTCGTGGCGAGCTTCGACCGCCCCAACATCCAGTACCGGATCGTCGGGAAGTCGGACCCGAAGAAGCAGCTGCTGTCGTTCCTGCGCGAGGAGCACGCGGGCGACGCGGGCATCGTCTACTGCCTCTCGCGCAATTCCGTCGACAAGACGGCGGAGTTCCTCTGCCGCAACGGCATCGACGCGGTGCCGTACCACGCGGGGCTCGACGGGGGGACGCGCGCGGCGCACCAGTCGCGGTTCCTGCGCGAGGAGGGGCTGGTCGTCGTCGCGACGATCGCCTTCGGCATGGGCATCGACAAGCCGGACGTGCGGTTCGTCGCGCACCTGGACCTTCCGAAGTCCGTCGAGGGCTACTACCAGGAGACGGGCCGCGCCGGGCGTGACGGGCTGCCGTCCACGGCGTGGATGGCGTACGGCCTCCAGGACGTCGTGCAGCAGCGCAAGATGATCCAGGGCGGCGAGGGCGACGAGGCGTTCCGGCGGCGTGCGGCGTCGCACCTCGACGCGATGCTGGCGCTCTGCGAGACGGCGCAGTGCCGCCGGGCGCAGCTCCTCGCCTACTTCGGGCAGGAGCCCGGTGCGGCGTCCTGCGGCAACTGCGACACGTGCCTGACGCCGCCCGAGACGTGGGACGGGACGGTGCCGGCGCAGAAGGTGCTGTCGACGGTGGTGCGGTTGCAGCGGGAGCGCCGGCAGAAGTTCGGGGCGGGCCAGATCATCGACATCCTGCTGGGGCGCAAGACCGCGAAGGTCATCCAGTTCGACCACGACCAGCTTTCTGTGTTCGGCATCGGCGAGGAGCTGTCCGAGGTCGAATGGCGGGGCGTGGTGCGGCAGTTGCTCGCGCAGGGGCTGCTGGCCGTCGAGGGTGAGTACGGCACGCTGGTGATGACCGACGCGAGCGCGTCCGTGTTGAGCCGGGAGCGGGAGGTGCGGCTGCGCAAGGAGGCGAAGCCGGTGCCGGCCGCTCGGGCCGCGAAGGGCGAGCGCAAGGCGAAGGCGGCCTCCGCCAACGCGGACCTCCCGGCGGAGGCCGTCCCGGTCTTCGAAGCGCTGCGCGCGTGGCGGGCGGAGCAGGCGCGGGAGCAGGGCGTACCGGCGTACGTGATCTTCCACGACGCGACGCTGCGGGAGATCGCGACGGTCCGGCCGGGTTCGGTGGCGGAGCTGGGTGGCATCGCCGGGCTCGGCGAGAAGAAGCTGGCCACGTACGGGGAGGGCGTGCTCGGGGTACTGGGCGCGCCGGCCGGAGCGGGAGCGTCGGCTCCGGTGGCGGCACCGGCAGGCCCGGTCGGGTCGGTGGCCCCGGCCGAGGCGGTGGCCTCGGCGTCACCGGGTGCGGACGGCGGGGCGGCGGAGTGGGACTGGGACGCGGAGCCCGAGTGGGACACGGAGCTGCCCGAGTCGCAGTGAGCGCCAGTGGCGGGGAGGAGCTGGGCCCGGAGGGCCCAGCACGTCCTACTGCTGGCCGCCGGCCTTCCGGCGAGGGGTGATGCGGCTGAGGTCGAGATCGACGGCGAACGGGACCGAGACCTTCATGCGGTCGTGGAAGATTCCCGTGCTCGTGTACGCCCCGGTGCTCGGCTCCAGCTCGAAGACGTAGACGACAGCGTTGCCACCGTTGTTCTCGACCCGCCAGAAGTGGGGGATCTTGGCGCGCGCGTACTTCACCGGTTTGGTCTCACGGTCCCGCGACCTGGACTCGGCGGAGACGACCTCGATCGCCAGCCGCACCGACCCGGCGGGGAACCGGGTCTGCTCCGGGTCCTCGATGACGTCCCCGTTCACGACGATCACGTCGGGCTCGGGCCGGTTGTAGCGGTCGATGTCGATGGTGAACTCGCGCACCACCTCCAGCTCCGGCGGGGCGACGGACTGCAGGTGCCAGTTGAAGAAGTCGACCGCCCGCGAATGAAAGAGGGTCTGTGGACTCACGAAGACGAGGCTCCCGTCGATCAGCTCCGTGTGCGGAGGCAGATTCGGAAGCCGGTCCAGGTCGTCGGCGGTCCAGCCGCCCGGGGGCGGGACCGGCCACCTGGGCTCCGGGTCCTCGGGTACGACGCTCATCAGTGCTCCCATGGGACGGAGTCTGGCGGGTCTGTCCAGCGTACGGCGGGTACTCGCAAGCGGCTCCCCCGTTCGTGTGTACGGGGGAGGCTCGCTCACTCCGTCACTCCGATGCCGGAACGATCCGCCCCGTGACCTCGCCCAGGCCGACCCTCGTGCCGTGCGGGCCCGGCGCCCACGCCGTCATCGTCACCTCGTCGCCGTCCTCCAGGAACGTCCGCTTGCCCGTGGCGAGTTCGATCGGGTCCCGGCCGTTCCAGGTGAGTTCGAGGAGCGAGCCCCGCTGGTTCACCTCGGGACCGCTGACCGTGCCGGAACCGTAGAGGTCACCCGTCCGCAGCGATGCGCCGTTCACCGTCATCTGGGCCAGCTGCTGCGCCGCCGTCCAGTACATCGTGGCGAAGGGCGGGGCCGAGACCACCTCGCCGTTGATCTTCACCTCGATGCGGATGTCGTAGCCGCCCGGCTCCTCCTCGTCGGAGTCGTCCAGGTAGGGCAGGAGGGGGAAGTCGCGGGACGGGGGCGCTGTATGGGCCGCGTCCAGCGCTTCGAGCGGGGTCACCCACGCCGACACGGAGGTGGCGAAGGACTTGCCCAGGAAGGGGCCGAGCGGCACGTACTCCCACGCCTGGATGTCCCGCGCCGACCAGTCGTTGAGGAGGAACAGGCCGAAGACGTGCTCCCGGTAGTCCGCGAGCGGGACCGGCGTGCCGTGCGTGGAGGGCGCGCCGACCACGAAGCCGACCTCCGCCTCGATGTCCAGCTTGACCGACGGACCGAAGACCGGCGCCGGATCCGTCGGCGCCTTGCGCTGGCCGCTGGGGCGCACGACATCCGTACCGGAGACGACGACCGTGCCGGCCCGGCCGTGGTAACCGATCGGCAGGTGCTTCCAGTTGGGGGTCAGCGCGTCGCCGTCGGGGCGGAAGATCCTGCCGACGTTCGTGGCGTGGTGCTCGCTGGCGTAGAAGTCGACGTAGTCGGCGACCTCGTACGGGAGGTGCAGGGTGACCGCCGTCACCGGGTGCAGCAGCGGCTCGATGTCCGCGCGGTGCGCCGGGCTGGTGACCCACGCGGTGAGTGCCCGGCGTACGTCGCGCCAGGCGGTGCGCCCCGCCGCGAGCAGCGGATTGAGCGTCGGCCGGGCGAGCAGCGCCGCGTACGGAGAGCCCAGGGTGAGCGCCGCCGCCCCCGCGTCCAGTACGTGGCCGCCGATCCGCACACCGACCCGGCGGCGCTCGGGCTCGTCCGCGGTGGAGAAGACGCCGTAGGGGAGGTTGTGCGGGCCGAAGAGGTCGCCTTCGGCCAGGTCGAGCGGGCTCTGCTCGGGCATCGGTGCTGCCTCGCTTTCCAGGTCGTGGAGGACAACACGTTACGTGGGAGTCGCCTGGGACGGCAGTGCTTAAATAGTTCCTTATGTCCGGAAGGGGCCTGCTGGAGTGGGGAATTGGGGCCGGTGTGCCCAAGGGGTGCTCGGGAGGGCGGCGCGGGCGCGTCACGGGCCTCGGTGGACGGGGTGCGGGGTGCGCCTGAGGCGGGGCATCTCCCCGTACGGCTTCACGTTCCGTGGCTGCGTGCGGGGAGGTGGAAGCGGTGCGGGACGAAGCGGATACTGCTCCTGATATCGGGAGGAAGGGAGTGTTTCGTCGCTCATCGGACTGTGCTCAGGGCCACGGGAAGGCGCTCACTGTGATCGAAAGGCGACCGGATAGGCTGACTTGAGTGAAGACAGCGACACATCGGCAATCCATGTGATCGTCAGCAGACAGGAGTGACCCTCGTGACCGTCGTCGGGCCGTTCGGACTGAGCGTGCGGGACCAGGCTCTTGAGACCGATGTCCAGACCGGACTCGCAGCTGTCGAGGAAGGGCTGCTCGACGCCACCAAGAGCGAGGTCCCCTTCATCACGGAGGCCGCCCGCCACCTGGTCCGGGCCGGGGGCAAGCGGTTCCGCCCGCTGCTGGTGATGCTGGCCGCGCAGTTCGGTGACCCCCACGCGCCGGGCATCGTGCCCTCCGCCGTGGTCGTCGAACTGACCCACCTGGCGACGCTGTACCACGACGACGTGATGGACGAGGCGGACGTACGCCGCGGCGTCCCCAGCGCCAACGCCCGCTGGGACAACTCCGTCGCCGTCCTGACCGGCGACTTCCTCTTCGCGCGCGCCTCGCGCATCCTGGCGGACCTCGGCCCGGAGGCCGTACGCATCCAGGCGGACGCGTTCGAGCGTCTGGTCACCGGCCAGATCCTGGAGACGGCCGGCCCGCGCGAGGGCCAGGACCCCGTCGGGCACTACCTGGACGTCATCGCGGGCAAGACCGGCTCGCTGATCGCCGTCTCGGGGCGCTTCGGCGCCATAATGGCGGGCGCCGACGAGCGCGTCGTCGACATCCTGACGCAGTACGGCGAGCGCCTCGGCACCGCCTTCCAGCTGGCCGACGACGTACTGGACATCGCCAGCGACAGCCACGAGTCCGGCAAGACGCCCGGCACCGACCTGCGCGAGGGCATCCCCACCCTGCCGGTGCTGCTGCTGCGCGCCCGGGCCGCCGAGCACGGCCGCCCGGAGGACGTCGAGCTGTGCGCCCTGCTGGACGGCGACCTCACGGACGACGCCCGGCTCGGCGAGGTGCTGCGGCGACTGCGCGCGCACCCCGCGCTCGACCAGGCGCGGCGCGACACCATCCGGTACGCCGAGGAGGCCAGGGCCTCGCTCGCGCCACTGCCCGAGTGCTACGCGAAGGCGGCTCTGGAGGAGCTGTGCGACGCGGTGGTGCACCGCGCCGGATAACGGCGCACATGTGACCCAGGCCACATGGTCGCGTTGAGTGTTCGCCCGGATTCACTCCGTATCCCTGGTCGGAGGCCGACGCGACGGGCGGCGGCACTGGAACGGGGAGATGTCCGGGCATGAGCGGTATCGCGAGGACGCGCAGTCGCCGGAGCACCGTCATCGGAGTCGCCGCGGTCGCGGCGGCGGGCGTCATGACGGCCGTGATCCCGGCCGTCGCCGACAGCGGGGGTTCCCACCCGCGGACCGGCGGGAACGGCGAGCGTGCCGCGTCGTACTTCGTGGCCGGCCTGCGGGGCGCCAACGAGGTGCCGGTGGAGGGCGGACCCGCCGCGGGCGACAAGGACGGCGTCGCGCTGGAGTTCGTCAGGGTCAAGGGCACCACGGTGTCGTTCGCCGTGAAGTGGCGCGGCACCGACAAGCCCACCGCGCTCCACATCCACCAGGGCGGCAAGGGTGCCAACGGCGGCCTCAAGATCGACTTCACCGGGCAGCTAGGAAAGGGCGAGGGCGAAACAGGCAAGGGCAAGGGGCTCGGCAAGGGCCTGAGCGGGTGGCGGACCGCGACCGGCGCGGTCGAGGTCGCGGACGCGGCCGTGCTGGCGGACTTCGAGGCGAACCCCACCGGCTTCTACGCCAACCTGCACACCGCCGAGTTCCCGGGCGGCGCGGTGCGCGGCCAGTTCCACCGGGTCACCGACGGGTTCGACCTCTCCCGCGCGCTGCACGGCTTCCAGGCCCCGGTCGTCAAGGGCGAGCAGATCTACGCCTGCCAGGAAGGGGCGGACGGCACGCGCGCGTTCCAGCAGCACGACGTACGCGCCGTACTCGCCGGCGGCATCGCCCACTCCTTCGTACGGCCCGGCTCCGGTACGCCGCAGTGGGTCGCGCCGGACCGCAGCGCGGTCACCGGCTCGCTCATCGCCAGGAGCCCGAACGGCGCCGGCAACATCCCCGAGCTCGACCTCCGGGCCCAGCGGTCCGGCGCGAAGCACGGGCTGTTCGCGCGGACCACCGAGATCCTGCGGCTGAACACGGTGGGCGGCACGGCGCCGGCCGGCGACTGCGAGCCGGGCGCGCTCGCGGCCGTTCCGTACCGGGCGGACTACGTCTTCATCCAGCGCTGACCGCGAACTGGATGCAAGGGACAACCGGCGCCTTCCCTCTCTGACGGGGGAGGCGCCGGCGCCGTGTGTCATCCCCGAGCAGTACATGAGTTGATCCCGGGGTCTGACGCTTCCCGCCCGCCGATTTGGTCAGATGGTAAGCACCACTCCCCACCCGTACGGGTGAGAATGGCGGCGCGGGGTGGACGAGTGCAACTGACGACGGCCGCCAACCACGGAGGTAGGGCACAGATGGCACCGAACGACAGCGCACAGACCACCGAGGGCGGGGACTTCACCGCGGGGCGCCGGAAGGCCGCGCGCTACATCGTCCCGGTCGCGGTGGCGGGGGTGGCGGCGGCGACCTTCGGGCTTGTCCCGGCGCTCGCCGACTCCGGCGACCCCGACCTGCCGAAGATCACCGCTCAGCAGGTGATCGAGAAGATCGCGGCGTCGGACACGCAGCAGCTCTCCGGCACCGTGAAGATCACCACCGACCTGGGCATCCCCTCGCTCGGCGGCATCACGGGCAGCCTGGCGCCCAAGGGCGAGGGTGACGGCGAGGGTTCGTCGGCCGACCCGCAGGCCAAGCTGATGGAACTGGCCTCCGGTACGCACACACTGCGTGTCGCGGCCGACGGTCCGGACAAGCAGCGGGTCTCGATCCTGGACGACGCCGCGGAGTACAGCCTCATCCACAACGCCGGTGAGGTGTGGGCGTACGACAGTGCCTCGAACGAGGCGTTCCACGCCGAGGCCCCCGCCGGCGCCAAGGAGTCGGCCAAGGGCTCGGGCAAGGACGCCGACCAGCACGAGAAGCTGCCCGAGGGCGTCCCCACGACCCCCAAGGCACTGGCCGAGGAGGCGCTGAAGGCCGCGGACAAGACCACGTCCGTGACGGTCGACGGTACGGCGCAGGTCGCGGGCCGGGACGCGTACCAGCTGCTCATCAAGCCCAAGCAGTCCGGCTCGACGATCGAGTCCGTCCGGATCGCGGTCGACGCGGAGAACGGCGTACCGCTCAAGTTCACGCTCGCGCCGACCGGCGGGGGCAAGGCCGCGGTCGACGCGGGCTTCACCAAGGTCGACTTCGCCAAGCCGGCAGCGGACACCTTCAGCTTCAGCCCGCCCAAGGGCGCGAAGGTGACCGAGGCCGACGAGCAGCAGGGCCACGAGAAGGAGTTCGGCAAGGAGTTCGGCAAGGAGTTCAAGGGCGAGGAGGACCTGAAGGACTTCGAGGGCCTCAACGTCGTCGGCGAGGGCTGGACCACGGTCGCCGAGATCTCGTCCCCCGGCGGCGCGAAGGACTTCAAGGCGCCCGAGAAGGGCGAGGTGCCCCCGGAGGCCGAGCAGTTCCTGGACGCGCTGGGCGACAAGGTGTCCGGCGAGTTCGGCTCGGGAACGGTCTTCAAGACGCGTCTCGTCAACGCCCTGATGACGGACGACGGCAAGATGTACGTCGGCGCGGTCACCCAGGACGCGCTGGTCCGGGCCGCCAACGCGGCGAAGTAGGCGAGCGGGGAAGACCGGGGTGCAGGAGTTGTCCGCCGTGGACCGTGACGCCGTGTCCGCCGCCGTGATCGAGACACGGGGGCTCACGAAGCGTTTCCGCGGCGGGCAGCTCGCCGTCGACTCCCTCGACCTCAGCGTGCCGGCCGGCAGCGTCTTCGGCTTCCTCGGGCCCAACGGCTCGGGCAAGACGACCACCATCCGGATGCTCATGGGGCTGATCGCGCCGACCTCCGGTACGGCGGCGCTGCTCGGCCACCCGGTGCCCCGCGCCGCCCGCAGCGTCCTGCCGCAGGTCGGCGCGCTGATCGAGGGACCGGCGCTGTACGGGTTCCTGTCGGGTCGCGACAATCTGATCCGGTACGACTCCGCCGACCCGGCGGCCGACCCGCGCACCCGCCGGGCGCGGGTCGCGGCGGCGCTCGACCGGGTGGGGCTGACGGCGGCGGGCGGCAAGAAGGCCAAGGCGTACTCGCTGGGCATGAAGCAGCGGCTGGGGCTCGCGTCCGCGCTGCTCCAGCCGCGCAGGCTGCTTGTGCTCGACGAGCCGACGAACGGTCTCGACCCGCAGGGCATGCGCGAGATCCGCTCGCTGGTACGGGAACTGGCGGCCGACGGTACGACGGTCTTCCTCTCCTCGCACCTGCTCGACGAGATCGAGCAGGTGTGCACCCACGCGGCGGTGATGTCCCGGGGCCGGCTCGTCGTCCAGGGCCCGGTCACCGAGCTGGCGGCCGGTGCGCGCGGGCGGCTCGTCGTCACCACACCGGACACGGCGCAGGCGGCGCGGGTGCTCAAGGAGCACGGGGTCGCCGACCTGACGGTCGCGCGGGAGCGGGTGACCGGGGAGCTGCCGCCCGGCGACGTCGAGCCGGCGGACCTCAACGCCGCGCTCGTACGGGCCGACGTACGGGTGAGGTCCTTCGGCGTCGAACGCGCTTCGCTGGAGGACGCCTTCGTGGCGCTGACGGGGGAGGGCTTCGATGTCGCGGGCTGAGACGACGGTCCGGCGGGAGGACGGTGCGCGGGGTCCCGGCGCGCTGTGGACCCTGGGCCTGCTGCGGTCCGAGCTGACCCTCACCTTCCGGCGCTGGCGCACCCTCGCGCTGCTGGCGGTGCTGGCCGCCGTACCCGTCCTCATCGGCATCGCGGTGAAGATCGAGACGAGCGACGGTTCGCCGGTCGGCGGCGGGGGAGCGGAAGGGGGCGGGCCGGCCTTCCTCACCCAGATCACCAACAACGGTCTGTTCCTGGTCTTCGCGGCGCTCGCCGCGACCCTGCCGGTCTTCCTGCCGATGGCCGTAGGCGTCGTCGCGGGCGACGCGGTGGCGGGCGAGGCGAACGCCGGCACGCTGCGCTATCTGCTGGTCGCCCCGGCCGGACGCACCCGGCTGCTGTTCGCGAAGTACGCGTCCACGCTGGTCTTCTGCCTGGTCGCGACCCTGGTCGTCGCCGTGTCGGCACTGGCCACCGGGGCCCTGCTCTTCCCGCTCGGCGAGGTCACCACGATCTCCGGCACGCGGATCGGCTTCGGGGAGGGCCTGCTGAGGGCGGTGCTGATCGCGGCGGTGGTGGCGGCCTCGCTGATCGGGCTGGCGGCGATCGGCCTGTTCGTCTCGACGCTCACCCACAGCGGCGTCGCGGCGATGGCGACGACCGTCGGGCTCCTGATCACGGTGCAGATCCTGGACACGATCCCGCAGCTGAGCGTGATCCACCCGTATCTCTTCCCGCACTACTGGCTGTCCTTCGCGGACCTGTTGCGCCAGCCGGTGTACTGGGACGAGGTGCTGGACAACCTCACGCTGCAGGCCGTGTACGCCGCGGTGTTCGGCTCCGCCGCCTGGGCGCGTTTCACGACGAAGGACATCACGGCGTGAGGCGGCCCGGCCCCCGCCGGGGCCGGGCCGTACCGCACGGGGGCGGGATCAGAAGGTGAGCTTCCAGCTGTCGACGTAGCCGGTGTCCTGCGCGGCGATGTCCTGGACCCTGAGCTTCCAGGCGCCGTTGGCCGCCTCGGCGGACGCGTCCACCGTGTAGGTGGCGATCACGTTGTCGGCCGAGTCGCTGCTGCTGGAGTTCTTCAGCCGGTACGCCGTGCCGTCGGGCGCCACCAGGTCGACGACCAGGTCGCCGCGCCAGGTGTGCTTGATGTCCACGCCCACCTTGAGCGCGGCCGGGGCGTTGCCCGTACGGCCCGCGACGGTGACGGTGGAGGTGACGGCCGCGCCGTTGTCCGGGACGGCGACGTCGGCGGTGTTCTCGTACGCGTCGCCGGGCGGGACGACCGGCCCGCTGCCCAGGGTCCAGACGGCGTGGGCGATCGCGTCGCTGTTGCGGTCCAGGGCGGTGTCGTTGATGTTCGCCGTGGTGTCGCAGGACGAGTGGTAGCAGCGGTCGAAGGCGGTGCCCGCCGTGCCGCCCCACTTCTGGGCCTGGGCGCTCGACTTCGTACGGCTGGCGCCGGTGAACAGGCCGCCGACCGGTATGCCGACGTTCTTGAAGCTCGCGTGGTCGGAGCGGCCGTCGCCCTCGGTCTCGATCTCGGTCGGGACGCCGATGCCCGCGTAGTAGTCCTTGAAGGTCTTCTCGATGGCCGGGTCGTCGTCGTAGACGAAGTAGCCGGGGTTCGGCGAGCCGATCATGTCGAAGTTGAGGTAGCCGGAGAACTTGGAGCGCTCGGTGGCCGGGAGGCTGTTGACGTACGCCTTGGAGCCGACGAGGCCCAGTTCCTCAGCGCCCCACCAGCCGAACCGCAGGTGCTTCGTCGGCTTGAGCTGGGCGCGGGAGACGGCGAGCGCGGTCTCCAGGACGGCGGCGGAGCCGGACCCGTTGTCGTTGATGCCGGGGCCCGAGGAGACCGAGTCGAGGTGCGCGCCGGCCATCAGGATCTGGTTCGGGTCGCCGCCCGGCCAGTCGGCTATGAGGTTGTAGCCCGTCGCGCCGCCGGAGGTGAACGTCGTGACGGAGGTGGTGAATCCGGCGGCGTCCAGCTTGGCCTTGACGTAGTCGACGGACGCCTTGTAGCCGGGGCGGCCGTGCGCGCGGTTGCCGCCGTTGGCGGTGGCTATCGACTGGAACTGGGTCAGGTGCGCCTTGACGTTGGCGAGGGGTATGTCGGGGGCCGCGAGGGCCGCCGCCGGGGCGGCGGACGCGGTGGGCGCGGTGGCGGAGACCAGGCCGGTGAGGGCGAGGGCGACGGCGGCCACGGTGCGTCTGGAAGTGGAGAGGCGGGAGGTACGGGAGAGGTTCATGTGGGGGCTCCGGGATTCCGTACGGGGACAGACGGAACGTGCGAGACGCCCCGTGACGCGGGTGGCGGCGCGGGGCGTTGGAGCTGGTGGTGCGCAGGGCTGAGCATGGCTGTACGTGAGCTGTGCGTGCTGAATGTTCAGCGAGAGTTTGACTGTGCGTCAAGAGCGGAAACCGGTCAGCGCTGTTCGGATGCCGGACGGCGTGCGAGGTACGCGAGACCGCCGCGTGTGGCCGGGCCCCGGTCGGCGGTGAAGGCGATCGAGCCCGCGCGGGTGGTGAGGGCGAAGGTCCTCGCGTGCGGCGTGCCGGCGCAGGTGAGGTGCTGCCGGGCCGTCGCCCGGCCCGAGGTGACGGTGAGCGTCACGGAGCCCTCGCCCACGCAGGCCGCCTCGACGACCAGGGGAGTGCCGGGAGCGATCTGGCTGCGGCTGTCGGTGCCCCCGACCGGGCCGGTGGCCGACAGGACGAACGTGCCCTCCTCGTCGACGTCGTCCGGGTCGCTCAGGGCCCCGGCGGCGACCTGGGCCAGCTGCTGATCACCGGGCGGCCGGGAGGGCGCGCTCAGGGTCCGCTGCGGCTCGGGAGCCGTCGGCGTGGCGCAGGCGGCCGTACCGCTGAGAAAGGCGAAGGCGGCGAGTGCCGCGCCGGCCGGGCGTATGGCGTCCTTCATCGGGTCCCCCGTCGGTCGCTGATGCGGGGACCATGCCGCCCGGCGGGACGGTCCAACCCCGACTTGAGCCAAGTCAGAGCTTCGGGCCGGCCCGAAGCGTCACTGGACGCAGAACTCGTTGCCCTCGGGGTCGCTCATGACCGTCCATTCCCCGCCGGGCTCCTTCACGTGGCGGACGACCGCCGCGCCGAGCGTCTCCAGGCGGGCGGCCTCCGCGTCCCGGGTGCCGGGCTCGGCGTGCACGTCGATGTGCAGCCGGTTCTTGACCGTCTTGCGCTCCGGTACGCGCTGGAAGAGGATCCGGCGGCCGAGCCCCATCCCGCTGTCCTCGTCGTACGGGTCGTCCGGATGCCGGACGGCGACCAGATCCCGCCAGGCGCGGCGGCCGTGGGACTCCACGGTCAGTTCCGGCGGCGCGGCGCCGATGCCGATGAGGCGCTCGATGAGCGCGTCGTTGTCCTCCACCGCGTAGCCGAGGGCGGCGGCCCAGAAGTCGGCCTGCGCGTGCGGGTCGTTGGCGTCCACGACGAGCTTCCAGTGCAGTGTCATGCTAACCAGTTATAGTGGTTACGTGATGGAGCCCGCAACAGACTCGCCCGGCCTCACCCTGCGTACGCCGGAGGGCCGCCCCTACCTCTTCGACCCAGGCGCCCTGTGCCTTGAGCTGCTGCCGACCGGCGGCCCCGGGCTGCTCGCCCGGTACGAGGTGCTGCACGAGCCGGCCGACCTGGCCCGCTGGGCGGCGAGGAGCCGGCTGCCGGGCGGCCTCGACCTCACGGTGGGCCCGGGCGAGCTCGCGGACGCGCGCGCCCTGCGGGACGCCCTCCACCGGCTCGCCGGGGACCGGGCCCACGGCCGCGCCCTGGCCGCCCGTGACCTGGACGTGGTCAACGAGCGGGCGGCGCGCGAGCCCTTGGTCGCCCGCATCGACGTGGGCGCGGGCGTGGGCGCCGTACGGGCGTGGGCGCCGGGAGCCACGGGGGACCAGCTGCTGTCGACGGTGGCCCGCGACGCGGTCGACCTGTTCACCGGACCGCACGCCCACCGGATCCGCGAATGCGGCTCGCACGACTGCCACCTGCTGTTCGTCGACACCTCGCGCCCCGGTCGCCGTCGCTGGTGCGCGATGGAACGCTGTGGGAACCGGAGCAAGGCGCGGGCCCACCGGGCGCGCCAGGCCCTGAGCGGGGCGGGCGAAGGAGGAGCATGAAGTGCGTACTGCCGCCGGCCCCCTGATCACCCCACCGGCTCAGCGGGCGGCATCCGTCGCGGCGACGCCCGCGGCCGGCTGCTCTTCGCCCGTCGTCCGGGCGTCGTAGTCGGCGCGGGCCGCCGCGATCTCGTTCTGGTGCTGCTCGGTCCACGTCACCAGTGAGCGGATCGTGGTGTGCAACGTCGCGCCGAGCGGCGTGAGTTCGTACTCCACACGCGGCGGCACCACCGGATGCACCGTGCGCCTGACGAGCCCGTCGCGCTCCAGTTACGCCGACTTCGACGCCGACTTCGACGCCGGCGTCGGCGCGGGCTCCGCGGGCACGGGGCCGGACGAACCGCCCGCCGCCCCGGCGGCGGCGACCGCCGCCAACCGCAGCGCCTGCGCCCGACCCCGCCGGGCCGAGCGCAGCGCGTCCCAGGTCAGCATGGCCAGCGCCGCCCACACCAGCGAGAAGCCGGCCCACCGCTCCGGCGGCATCGCCTCGTGGAAGTACACGACACCCAGCCCGAACTGGAAGACCGGCGCGAGGTACTGCAACAGCCCCAGCGTCGACAACGGCACGCGTATCGCCGCCGCACCGAAGCACACCAGCGGCACGGCGGTCACGATGCCCGTCACGGCGAGCAGCGCCGCGTGGCCGGGCCCCTGCGCACCGAACGTCGCGTTCCCCTGCGACCCGATCCACAGCAGGTAGCCGAGCGCGGGCAGGAACTGGACGGCGGTCTCGGCGGCCAGCGACTCCACGCCCCCGAGGTTGACCTTCTTCTTGACCAGCCCGTACGTCGCGAACGAGAACGCCAGGACCAGCGAGATCCACGGCGGCCGCCCGTAGCCGACCGCCAGCACGAGCACCGCGGCGAAGCCCACTGTGACCGCCGCCCACTGCGCCGGCCGCAGGCGTTCCTTCAGCAGCAGGACGCCCATCGCGATGGTGACCAGGGGGTTGATGAAGTAGCCGAGCGAGGCCTCGACGACCTGGCCGTTGTTGACGGCCCAGATGTAGAGCCCCCAGTTGACGGTGATGACGGTCGCGGCGACGGCTATGAGCCCCAGCTTCCGGGGTTGGCGGACCAGCTCCCCGACCCACGCCCAGCGGCGTACCAGCACGAGGACCACGCCGACCACGGCCAGCGACCAGACCATGCGGTGGGCCAGGATCTCCATCGCCCCGGCGGGCTTGAGGAGCGGCCAGAAGAGGGGGACGAGCCCCCACATCCCGTACGCGCCGATGCCGTACAGCAATCCCGACCGCTGTTCGTTGACCGACTTCACAGGCCCTCCCGACGCGCGCACACCAATCTGCTGAAGGTAACGCCGGCCTGCCGTCCTTGTCATGTCCGTATTGCGTGACGGTCATGACAGCCGGTGGCGCGCGGACGCGAAGAGGGGCGCCCGGTCCAAGGACGGGGCGCCCCTCTTCGCATATCGGAAAGGAAGGACTCAGCCGACGACGGTCCAGGTGTCGTTGCCCGCGAGCAGCGCGCTCAGATCGCCCTTGCCGTGCTGCTCGATGGCGGCGTCGAGCTGGTCGGCCATCAGCGTGTCGTAGACCGGCCGCTCGACGCTGCGCAGCACCCCGATGGGGGTGTGGTGCAGCGTGTCCGGGTCGGCCAGCCGCGAGAGGGCGAACGCCGTCGTCGGCGAGGCGGCGTGCGCGTCGTGGACCAGGATCCGCGCTTCGGTCTCGGCGGTCACCGTCACCACCTTGAGGTCGCCGGTCGCCGGGTCCCGTACGACGCCCTTGGAGCCGTCGGCCCCGAAGCGGATCGGCTGTCCGTGCTCCAGCCGGATCACGGCCTCCTCGGCCTGCTGCTTGTCCTTCAGGGCGTCGAACGCGCCGTCGTTGAAGATGTTGCAGTTCTGGTAGATCTCCACCAGCGCCGTGCCGGGGTGGTCGGCGGCCTGCCGCAGTACCTCGGTGAGGTGCTTGCGGTCGGAGTCGACCGTACGGGCGACGAACCCGGCCTCGGCCCCGATCGCCAGCGACACCGGGTTGAAGGGCGCGTCGAGCGAGCCCATCGGCGTGGACTTGGTGATCTTGCCGACCTCGGAGGTGGGGCTGTACTGGCCCTTGGTCAGCCCGTAGATCCGGTTGTTGAACAGCAGGATCTTCAGGTTGACGTTGCGCCGCAGGGCGTGAATGAGGTGGTTGCCGCCGATGGACAGCGCGTCGCCGTCACCGGTCACCACCCACACGCTCAGGTCGCGCCGTGAGGACGCGAGGCCGGTGGCGATCGCGGGCGCGCGGCCGTGGATCGAGTGCATCCCGTAGGTGTTCATGTAGTACGGGAAGCGGGACGAGCAGCCGATCCCGGAGACGAAGACGATGTTCTCCTTCGCCAGGCCGAGCTCGGGCATGAAGCCCTGCACGGCGGCGAGGACCGCGTAGTCGCCGCAACCGGGGCACCAGCGCACTTCCTGGTCGGACTTGAAGTCCTTCATCGACTGCTTGGCCTCGGCCTTGGGGACCAGTGAGAGCGCCTCAGTCATGGGTGGCCTCCTTGAGAGCCGTGGCGAGCTGCTCGGCCTTGAACGGCATTCCGTTGACCTGGTTGTACGAGTGGGCGTCGACCAGGTACTTCGCTCTGAGCAGGGTGGCCAGCTGTCCGAGGTTCATCTCGGGCACGACCACCTTCTCGTAACGCGCCAGGATCTCGCCCAGATTCCGGGGGAACGGGTTGAGGTGGCGCAGGTGCGCCTGCGCGATGGGCGTCCCGGCGGCGCGCAGCCGGCGTACGGCGGCCGTGATCGGTCCGTACGTCGAGCCCCAGCCCAGCACCAGGGTCCTGGCGTGGTCCGGGTCGTCGACCTCCAGGTCGGGGACCTCGATGCCGTCGATCTTGGCCTGGCGGGTGCGGACCATGAAGTCGTGGTTGGCCGGGTCGTACGAGATGTTTCCCGTGCCGTCCTGCTTCTCGATGCCGCCGATGCGGTGTTCGAGACCCGGCGTGCCGGGCACCGCCCACGGGCGCGCCAGCGTCTGCGGGTCGCGCTTGTACGGCCAGAAGACCTCGGTGCCGTCGGCCAGCTCGTGGTTGGGGCCGGTCGCGAACTGCACGCGCAGGTCCGGGAGCTCGTCGATCTCCGGGATCCGCCACGGCTCGCTGCCGTTGGCCAGGTAGCCGTCGGACAGCAGGAACACCGGCGTCCGGTAGGTCAGCGCGATCCGCGCCGCGTCCATGGCCGCGTCGAAGCAGTCGGCGGGGGTGCGCGGCGCGACGATCGGTACCGGGGCCTCGCCGTTGCGCCCGTACATCGCCTGGAGCAGGTCGGCCTGCTCGGTCTTGGTCGGCAGACCGGTCGAGGGGCCGCCGCGCTGGATGGCGACCACCAGGAGCGGCAGCTCCAGCGACACCGCGAGGCCGATGGTCTCCGACTTCAGCGCCACGCCGGGTCCCGAGGTGGTGGTCACCGCGAGCTGCCCGCCGAACGCCGCGCCGAGCGCCGCTCCGATGGCGGCGATCTCGTCCTCCGCCTGGAAGGTCCGCACGCCGAAGTTCTTGTGCCTGCTGAGCTCGTGCAGGATGTCGGAGGCGGGCGTGATCGGGTACGAGCCCAGGTAGAGCGGCAGGTCAGCCTGCTGGCCCGCGGCGATCAGCCCGTACGACAGGGCCAGGTTCCCGGAGATGTTGCGGTACGTCCCCGGGGGAAAGGCCCGGGTCGCCGGGTTGACCTCGTACGAGACGGCGAAGTCCTCGGTGGTCTCGCCGAAGTTCCAGCCGGCCCGGAACGCCGCGACGTTGGCCTCGGCGATCTGCGGCTTCTTGGCGAACTTCGCGCGCAGGAACCTCTCGGTGCCCTCGGTCGGCCGGTGGTACATCCAGGACAGCAGCCCGAGCGCGAACATGTTCTTGGAGCGCTCGGCCTCCTTCCGGGACAGGCCGAAGTCCTTGAGCGCCTCGATCGTCATCGTGGTCAGCGGCACCGGATGGACGTTGTACGCCTCCAGGGAGCCGTCCTCCAGCGGGGAGGTCTCGTAGCCGACCTTCGCCATCGGGCGCTTGGTGAACTCGTCGGTGTTGACGATGATGTCGGCGCCGCGCGGCACGTCCCCGATGTTCGCCTTCAGCGCGGCCGGGTTCATGGCCACCAGGACGTTGGGCGCGTCGCCCGGCGTCAGGATGTCGTGGTCCGCGAAGTGCAACTGGAAGCTGGACACGCCCGGCAGGGTGCCGGCGGGCGCCCGGATCTCGGCCGGGAAGTTCGGCAGCGTCGACAGATCGTTCCCGAAGGCCGCCGTCTCCGAGGTGAAGCGGTCACCCGTGAGCTGCATTCCGTCACCGGAGTCACCCGCGAACCGGATGATCACCCGGTCCAGGCGGCGGACCTCCTTGTCGGAGGCCCTGCGGCCCGGCGTGCTGCGCTGTTCCCCGACGACGGTGTCATGTGCTGCGTCGGCACTCTCGGCACTCTCGGCACTCTCGGCACCCTCGGCGCCGTCGGATCCGTCGGCCTTCTCGGCCGGGCTACTGACCTGGCTGGTCACTGAACTGGACCTCCCTCGAGGCGGCTGCTCGGGGCCGGCCGGCCAGCCGGTGGCCCCAGGGCCCACCCTACGTCGGTAAGGGTGCCCTTCCCTGGGTCAATCGCATACTGGACCCCGTTTTGAGACGCGCTATTGCCCTGTTTTGCCATGGTTCATTCGCCCCCCGGCGTTCTGCTCGACGACGCTCCGTAGTCATCCTTCGGTCCTAGGACCCGTGTGCTCAGTTCCTCAGGTACGTCAGAACCGCCAGCACCCGGCGGTGGTCACCCACGCTCGGGGAGAGTCCGAGCTTAAGGAAGATGTTGCTGACGTGCTTCTCGACCGCGCCGTCGCTCACCACGAGCTGTCCGGCGATCGCCGAGTTCGTCCGGCCCTCGGCCATGAGGCCCAGGACCTCCCTCTCGCGGGGCGTCAGCCCGGCCAGCACGTCCTGCTTGCGGCTGCGGCCCAGCAACTGCGCCACGACCTCGGGGTCGAGCGCGGTCCCTCCCCGGGCCACGCGGACGACCGCGTCCACGAACTCGCGCACCTCGGCCACCCGGTCCTTGAGCAGGTAGCCGACGCCCCGGCTCGACCCCGCGAGCAGCTCCGTCGCGTACTGCTCCTCGACGTACTGCGACAGCACCAGGACCCCGATGCCCGGGTGCTCCTTGCGCAGCCGCACCGCCGCCCGCACGCCCTCGTCGGTGTGGGTCGGCGGCATCCGTACGTCCGCGACCACCACGTCCGGCAGCTCGTCCTGGGCCGCCAGGTCCCCGATGGTCTTGATCAGCGCTTCCGCGTCTCCGACGCCCGCGAGGACGTCGTGCCCGAGATCGGTCAGAAGCCGGGTCAGACCCTCCCGAAGCAACACCGAGTCCTCGGCGATGACGACCCGCACCCTGTCCTCCACGGCCCTGTAGCCCCCCAGCAATTGACTGCTCCTCACCACGACGCCCCCAGCATCCCAGCATCCGAACCGGCGTGCGGCCAGGCGTGCGGATTAGTGGCGTACGACTCGGGAGAAGTCCGCTGGTCGCCTCGCGCGGGCGGCGACAGGTCAGGGGAGGACGCGGCGGGGCCGAGGGGGGAAAGCGGGGGCGGGGGGCGGCCCGGCGGCCGCCCCTGTCGGTTCCGGGTCAGCCCCGCCAGGGCAGCTCCGCCGTGACGGTCGTCGGGCCGCCCACCGGCGAGTCGACCACCAGGATCCCGTCGACCGCGTCCAGCCGCTCCGCGAGCCCCGCCAGACCCGAACCGGCCGTCGTGTCCGCCCCGCCCCTGCCGTCGTCGCCGACCTGGAGCATCAGCCGGTCCGCCGTCTGCCACACCTCGACGGTGGCCCGGGTCGCCTGGGCGTGCTTGCTCACGTTCTGCAGGAGCTCGGAGACGGTGAAGTACGCGATGCCCTCGATGGCCGGGGCCGGCCGGGCCGGAAGATCCACCTCGACCTGCACCGGCACCGTGCACCGGGAGGCCACCGCCGAGAGCGCCGCGTCCAGGCCGCGGTCGGTCAGGACGGCCGGGTGGATGCCGCGGGCCAGGTCCCGCAGCTCCTGGAGCGCGATCTTCACCTCGCCGTGCGCCTCGTCCACCATGCGCGCGGCGGCCTCCGGGTCCTGCGTCAGCTTCTCCTTGGCCAGCCCCAGGTCCATCGCGAGGGCGACGAGCCTGGCCTGCGCCCCGTCGTGCAGATCGCGCTCGATGCGCCGCAGGTCGGCGGCCGCCGTGTCCACGACGACACCCCGGTCCGACTCCAGCTCCGACACGCGGGTGGCGAGCCGGGACGGACCGAGCAGCCCGGTCACCATCACCTTGTCCACCATCACCAGGCCGCGCATGAGCCAGGGGGTGACGAGGACGAGGACCAGGCCGAACGCGCTGGTCGCCGCGAGCTCGACGGGCTGGTCGAGGTAGACGTGGCGCGTGGCGTCGCCGTACAGCTGGATGCCGTCCGCATCGGTGAAGGCCGGGAACACCCACTGCCACAGCGGGTACGTGAGCGCGGCCCAGCCGTACGACCACAGCGTCAGCGCCACCGTGAAGGCGAACACCGCCCAGGGCATGTGCAGCACGGCGTACAGCAGGTGCCGCCACGACGTACCGCTCTTGAGCACCGCGCCGATCCAGGCCATCGGCCCGCCGCCCGCCTTGATCCGCAGCGGCGGCGGGTCCGCCACGTCCAGCTTGAGCAGGCCCCTGGCGCGGGCCCGCTCCATCGCCCCGAAACCGCGGCAGCCGGCCAGGCCCGCCGCCAGCACCGGTACGCCACAGAAGGTGATCAGCAGGCCCATGCCCAGCGACGTCATGGTGATCGCGAAGACGAAGAGCAGCACGCTGATCGGCAGGCTGAGCATCAGGTAGCCGAACTCGCGCCAGGTCCGGCCCTCGACCGGCGCGCGCAGCGCCGGCGGAAGGAGGTGCTTGCTCGGCGGCCGGCCGGAGGGGTCCCACTGGTCCCTGGTGTGCGGGGCGTACTCCGTGGCCATCGCTGCCGTCCGTTTCTGCTCGGGGAGTTCCGGTGAGCGTTGCTGTGTCTGACTCGAGGGTGCGGGGGAGTGCGCAGCCGGGACCATGAGGCCGGTCACCGTTTCCGCCCGGGGGTTTTCCCCACCCCGGCGCCCGCCCCGGGCCCGTGACCGGCCCCGTGCCCGGCCCGGTGACCCCTCTCGCCGCCCCGGCCCGCGCCGTCGCGGTCGCGCCACGGCAGCTCGGCCGTCACCGTGGTCGGGCCGCCCTCGGGGGAGTCGAGCGCGAGCAGTCCGTCCACCGCGCCGAGCCGGTCGGCGAGACCGGCCATGCCCGTGCCGCCGTCCAGCCGCGCACCCCCGCGCCCGTCGTCGCGCACCTGGATCAGCAGCCGGTCGCCGCTGCGCCACACGTCCACCGACGCGGACCGGGCCCCGCTGTGCTTGCTGACGTTCTGGAGCAGCTCGGAGACCGTGAAGTACGCGATGCCCTCGATCGCCTCCGCCGGACGCGCCGCCAGATCGACCGTGACCCGCACCGGAGCCGTGCAGCGCGACGCGATCGCCGACAGCGCCGCGTCGAGGCCGCGGTCGGTGAGGACGGCCGGGTGGATGCCGCGCGCCAGGTCCCGCAACTCCTGCAGCGCCAGCTTCACCTCGCCGTGCGCCTCGTCGACCATCGCCGCCGCGGCGACCGGGTCCTTGAAGTCGCCGGTCAGCTTCTCCCGCGCCATGCCGAGCCCCATGGCGAGCGCCACCAGCCTGGCCTGCGCCCCGTCGTGCAGGTCCCGCTCGATGCGCCGCAGGTCGGCGGCCGCCGTGTCGACGACGACGCCCCGGTCCGACTCCAGCTCGGCGATCCGCCGCTCCAGTTCGCCGGACGGACACAGCAGGCCCCGCACCATCGCCCGGTCGACGTTGGCCATCGCACGCGCGAGGTACGGCAGCACCGGCCACAGCACGACGAGTCCGGCCAGCGTCACCGCGAACGTCAGTACACCCCAGGGCAGCCGCACGAACGCGTACAGCGCCGCCCGCCACCCCACCGGATCCTTCACCCGCGCCCACAGCCGCGCGAACACACCGCCGCCCCGCCCTCCCGCCGCCGCCGGGCTCGGCTCGTCGACGTACACCCCGAGCAGCGCACGGGCCCGCGCCCGCTCGACCGCGCCGAGCCGGCGCGCGGCCAGGAGCCCCACCGTCAACAGCGGCAGGCCGATCACCGTGACCGACAGGCCGCAACCGAGGAGGAGCAGCACCACGGTGAACACGAAGCCGAACACGGCCGTCGGCAGATTGAGGAGGAGATGCGCGATCTCCTTCCAGGTCACGGGGTCGTACGGGAAGCGGACAGGCGGAAGCGGGGGCCGGTCGGGCCGGTCGTAATCTGGGAGGTGGTCGCGGGCGGTGGCGGTCATGGGGCTCAGCCTGCCGGGCGCCGGGCGCGGATGCCATGGGGTCACTGGGTGCGCGGAAGTAGGGATAACCCCACCCCTGCGTGAGACGGCTGCTTACCCGGCCTTTACCAGGGCCTAGACTCCCGTGCGTACAGATCGTCGAACGAGGCCGATGTGGCCGACGCGGCCAGGGAGCGAGAGGGGCGGACGTGCCGGAACCGACGGTTCTCGCGGACGGGTACTTCCAGAGTTACTCGGTCGTCGGACTGCTCGCAGTCGTCGGCGTCCTCTTCGTCGCCGTGGCCTTCGGGGCCGGGCGCCTGCTGCGGCCCGTCGTGCCGACGCCGGAGAAGCTGCTGACGTACGAATGCGGCGTGGATCCGGTCGGAGAGGGCTGGGCACACACGCAGGTCCGCTATTACGTGTACGCCTTCCTGTACGTGATCTTCGCCGTCGACTCCATCTTCCTCTTCCCGTGGGCGACGGTCTTCGCCGCGCCGGAGTACGGCGCGACGACGCTGGTCGAGATGTTCGTCTTCCTCGGCTTCCTGGCCGTGGGACTGCTGTACGCATGGAAGAAGGGCGTCCTCGAATGGACGTGACCCCTGTCGACCTCCCCGAGCCCAAGCGGCTGGGAGCTCTCGCCCGCCTCGCACCCGAGCCGATGAAGGTGGTCCTGAACTGGGGCCGCCGCTACAGCTTGTGGGTCTTCAACTTCGGTCTCGCCTGCTGCGCGATCGAGTTCATCGCCGCGTCCATGGCGCGCCACGACTTCATCCGGCTCGGCGTGATCCCGTTCGCGCCGGGACCGCGCCAGGCCGACCTGATGGTCGTGTCCGGCACGGTGACGGACAAGATGGCCCCGGCCGTCAAACGGCTGTACGAGCAGATGCCCGAGCCGAAGTACGTCATCTCCTTCGGCGCCTGCTCCAACTGCGGCGGGCCCTACTGGGACTCGTACTCCGTCACCAAGGGCGTCGACCAGATCATCCCGGTCGACGTGTACGTACCGGGCTGCCCGCCGCGGCCCGAGGCGCTGCTCCAGGGGATCCTCAAGCTCCAGGAGAAGATCGCCCGCGAGTCGCTGAGCGAGCGCTACGGCCACGCGCGCCCGTCGGCCGCGGCACTGCGCAGCGGCCTCGTCACGCCGCCGCCGACCCCGGGGGAGGCCGCGAAGTGAGCGGGACGACCGACGCCACCGCGTACGACGGCCTGCCCGAGGCCGTCACCGAGATCTTCGGCGAGGAGGCGACCGCCGAGCGCGGCTACGACCTGCTCACCGTCGACGTGCCGACCGGCTCGTGGATCGCGGCGCTGGAGATCGCGCGGGACAAGCTGGGCTGCACGTACTTCGACTGGCTGAGCGCGGTCGACGAGCCGGGCACGGGCTTCCGCGTCTGCGCCCACGTCGTCGCCCTCGAAGGCGGCACGGTCCGGCGCCTCCTGCTGCGTACGACCGTCCCGCACGCGGCGCCCGCCGTGCCCACCGCCGTCGAGGTCTACGCGGGCGCGCAGTGGCACGAGCGCGAGACCCACGAGATGTTCGGCGTCGAGTTCACCGGCCACCCGCACCTGGTGCCGCTCCTCCTGCCCGAGGGCTTCGAGGGCCACCCGCTGCGCAAGGACTTCGTCCTCGCGGCCCGGGTCGCCAAGGCGTGGCCGGGCGCGAAGGAGCCGGGCGAGTCGGACCACGGCGGCCCCAAGCGCCGTCAGATGCTGCCGCCGGGCGTCCCGGACCCGAACGACTGGGGCCCGCAGAAGGACCAGCTCCCGCCGGCCCCGGCCCGCCCCGCCCGCACCCCGCGCGCGGCCGGTGCGGCAGGAGCCGCCGACCGCCCGCCGCGCCGCGCGCGCAGCGTCGCGGAGGGCTCGGCGACCCAGGCCGCGGCGACCACGGCGGCCGAGGCCGCTGCGCCGTCCGCCGAGGCGACCGCCTCGAGGCCGCCGCGTCGTGCGCGCAGCGTGACGGAGGGCTCGGCGAGCCAAGCGGCGGAGGCGGCGACGCCGGCGGCGGAGGCCACGGCCCCGAGGCCGCCGCGTCGTACCCGCAGCGCCTCGGAGGGCTCCGCGAGCCAAGCGGCGGAGGGGGCGACGCCTGCCACCGAGACGCCGGCCGAGCCGGCGGGGTCCGCCGAGGCCGACGCTGCCGAGGTCCGGCCCGCCCCGGCGGCGCCGGCGCGCAGCGCGGACGCGCCCTGGCACCACGCGCGCCCCGCGTTCCAGGACGGGGACGAAGCGGACCGGCCGGAGAAGGCGGCCGCGACCAGAACGGGCGCGTCCGAGGACACGGACACCGACGCGGCGGCGGCTGCCGAGGCGGCGGCCGAAACGCCGCGCGGCGACGCGGGGGCCGCGAAGGAACCGCACGAGGTGCCGGG
Organism: Streptomyces chryseus; assembly: GCF_014650755.1. Taxonomy (GTDB): domain Bacteria; phylum Actinomycetota; class Actinomycetes; order Streptomycetales; family Streptomycetaceae; genus Streptomyces; species Streptomyces chryseus. The sequence goes on from NZ_BMVO01000009.1 coordinate 61,707, forward strand.
CAAGGACGCCGCCGGGCGGGACGCGGGCCAGGCCGACGCCGCCCAGGAGCCCGGCCAGGACGCCGCCGGAGCCGTCGGCTCCACCGACGAGAGCGCCACCGATCCCACCGATCCCACCGACACCACCGACACCACCCGCGACCGAGGGAGCGACGACGCGTGAACGACGTACTCGATGTCGCCCTGCGCCTGGTCGTCGTCTTCGCCGTGTTCATGGTCCTGCCGCTCGTCGTGGGCCAGACCGAGCACAAGGTGATGGCCCACATGCAGGGCCGCCTCGGCCCCATGTACGCGGGCGGCTTCCACGGCTGGGCGCAGCTCGTCGCCGACGGCGTGAAGTTCGCGCAGAAGGAAGACATCGTCCCGGCCGACGCCGACCGCCGGATCTTCCAGCTCGCGCCCGCCGTCGCGCTCCTCCCGTACCTCCTCGTGCTCGTCGCGATCCCGATCGGCCCCAGCGAGAGCGCGGTCGGCCAGGTCATCGACGCGGGCATCTTCTTCGTGCTCGCCGTCATGGGCGTGGGCGTGCTCGGCTCGCTGATGGCGGGCTGGGCCTCGGCCAACAAGTTCTCGCTCCTCGGCGGCCTGCGCACCGCGGCCCAGCTCCTCGCGTACGAACTGCCGATGCTGCTCACCGCCGCCTCCGTGGCGATGGCGGCAGGCACCGTCTCGCTGCCCGGCATCCTGAACGCCTTCGAGTGGTGGTGGCTGCCGTGGCAGATCGTCGGCGCGATCGTGTTCTTCGTCGCCGGCCTCGCGGAGCTCCAGCGGCCGCCGTTCGACATGCCGGTGGCCGACTCCGAGATCATCTTCGGCGCGTACACGGAGTACACGGGCCTGCGCTTCGCGCTGTTCCTGCTCGCGGAGTACGCCGGAATCGTCGTCCTGTGCGGCCTGACCACCGTCCTGTTCCTCGGCGGCTGGCACGGCCCGTGGGGCGCGGACGGTCTCGGCTGGGTCTGGACGCTCCTGAAGACGGCGATCCTCGCGTTCGGCGTCATCTGGCTGCGCGTGACCTATCCGCGGCTGCGCGAGGACCAGCTCCAGAAGCTCGCCTGGACCGTACTCATCCCACTCGCTCTCGCGCAGATCGCGCTGACCGGAATCGTGAAGGTGGCGATCCAGTAGTGCCCCCGATCCCCGGCTCCGGCCTCGCCAAGGGCCTGGCCGTCACGCTCCGCACGATGACGAAGAAGACCGTCACCGCGCAGTACCCGGACGTCCAGCCCGAACTCCCGCCCCGCACGCGCGGCGTGATCGGGCTGTTCGAGGAGAACTGCACGGTCTGCATGCTCTGCGCGCGCGAGTGCCCCGACTGGTGCATCTACATCGACTCGCACAAGGAGACGGTCCCGGCCGCCGTCGAGGGCGGCCGCGAGCGCAGCCGCAACGTCCTCGACCGCTTCGCGATCGACTTCTCGCTCTGCATGTACTGCGGTATCTGCATCGAGGTGTGCCCGTTCGACGCGCTCTTCTGGTCACCGGAGTTCGAGTACGCCGAGACCGACATCCACGAACTCACGCACGAGCGGGACAAGCTCCGTGAGTGGATGTGGACCGTACCCGAGCCGCCCGCGCTGGACCCGGGCGCCGAGGAGCCGAAGGAGATCGCGGCGGCCCGCAAGGCAGCCGAAAAGCTCGCCGCGGCCCAGGAGCAGGCAGCAGCGCAAGCGCCGGCGGCACCGGAGCAGCCCGCCCGGCAGGAAGACGAGGGGCCCACCGAATGAGCCACCTCGCCGCAGCCGCCGAGCAGGGATTCCTCTCCCCGACCGGCGTCGAGATCGCCTTCCTCCTCGTCGGCATCGCCACCCTCGGCGCGGCCGTCGTCACCGTCACGACCAAGCAGCTGGTGCACGCCGCCCTGTGGCTGGTCGTCGCGCTCGGCGGCCTGGCCGTCGAGTACCTCCTGCTGACGGCCGAGTTCATCGCCTGGGTGCAGGTCCTGATCTACGTCGGCTCCGTCGTGGTGCTCCTCCTCTTCGGCCTGATGCTCACCAAGGCCCCCATCGGCCGCTCCCCGGACGCCGACTCGGGCAACCGGTGGGCCGCCCTCACGGTGGCCGTCGCCGCGGCCGCCGCACTCGTCTGGGTGGTCGTGGACGCGTTCCGCACGCAGTGGATCGACCTGGACGGACCGGCCCAGGGGTCGACCAGGGTTACCGGCGAGTTCCTCTTCCAGCACTGGGTGCTGCCCTTCGAGGCGCTCTCGGTCCTGCTGCTCGCCGCCCTGGTCGGCGCGATCGTCCTCTCCCGCAAGAGCGACAACGACAAGGAGCAGCGCTGATGCACCTCGCCTATCCCGCCGTGCTCGCCGCCCTCCTCTTCTGCACCGGGCTGTACGGGGTGCTCGCACGCCGCAACGCGATCCTGGTCCTGATGTCCGTCGAGCTGATGCTCAACGCCGTCAACCTCAACCTGGTCGCCTTCGACGTCTGGCTCCGCGACACCCTCCACGCCGGCCAGGCACTGACCCTCTTCACCATCGCCATCGCCGCGGCGGAGATCGGCATCGGCCTGTCCATCGTCCTGATGGTCTACCGCAACCGCGGCACCTCGGACGTCGACAAGCTGCGCGACACCGCCGAAGGCCCGGCAGCCGACGACGAGGCTTCCGCCATGGCAGACAAGGCCGCACAAGAGGCCGCACAGAAGGCTGAGGCCGCCGCGTGACGACCACGACCCTCGCCGTCCTCGTTCCCCTCCTTCCCTTCCTCGGCGCCGTGGCCGGGCTGCTGCTCGGCCGCACCGCGCCCGGCTTCGTCCGACCCCTCGCCGTACTGCCGGCCCTCGCCGCCGCCGTGCTGGCCGTGATCGTCGCCGTACGCCAGGGCGGCGGCCGGGCGATCGACGCCTCGACGCAGTTGACGCCCACCGGCTCGGTCCCCATCGACCTCGCCCTGCACCTCGACGGCTTCGCGGCCCTCGTCGCCGTCCTGGTCGGGGTCGTCGCGACCTGCGTGCAGCTCTACTCGACGGGCTACCTGCGCGACGACCCGCGCTACCCGTCCTACGCCGCCCTCGTCTCCCTCTTCACCTCCGCGATGCTGCTCGTCGTCTACTCCGGCGACCTGATGGTGCTGCTGGTCGGCTGGGAGATCATGGGCATCTGCTCGTACTTCCTCGTCGGCCACTACTGGGAGACGCCCGAAGCCCGCGCCGCCTCCCTCAAGGCGTTCCTGGTCACCAAGCTCGGCGACGTCCCCTTCCTCTTCGGCCTCTTCGCACTCGCCACCGACGCCGGTACGTTCCGGATCACCGGCATCCTCCGCGCCGTGGGCAGCGGCGGGCTCGACCACCCGACGCTCATCGCGCTGCTGCTCCTCGCCGGTGTGGCGGGCAAGTCGGCCCAGTTCCCGCTGCACACCTGGCTGCCCGACGCGATGGCGGGCCCCACGCCCGTCTCCGCGCTGATCCACGCCGCGACGATGGTCGCCGCCGGTGTGTACTTCGTGGCCCGTCTCCTTCCCGTCTTCGCCGCCTCCGCCGCCGCCCTGACCGTCCTCGCCGTGATGGCCGCGGTCACGATGGTCGGCTCCGCCCTCGCCGCCCTCGCCCAGGACGACATCAAACGCGTCCTCGCGTACTCGACCATCGGCCAGCTCGGCTACATGACCGGCGCCCTGGCCGTCGGCGACCGGGGCGCCGCCGTCTTCCACCTCATCTCCCACGGCGCGTTCAAGGCGCTCCTCTTCCTCGGCGCCGGCGTGATCATCCACGCCGCCGGCACCAACTCCCTGGCCGCCATGTCCCGCATGAGCGGCCTGCCCAAGCGCATCCCCGACGCCTACTGGACGATGACGATCGCCCTGTTCGCCCTCGCGGCGATCCCGCCGTTCGCCGGCTTCTTCTCCAAGGAAGCCGTCCTCGTCGCCGCCGAGCACGCCTCGCTCGGCGACACCACCGGCGTCCCCTCCGGTGCGGGCTGGACCGTGCTCGTCGCGGGCCTGCTCACCGCCCTCCTCACGGCGGCGTACGCCACCCGCCTGTGGCTGCTGGCCTTCCGCGGCCGCGGCCCCGCCGTCCCCGATCACGGCAGGCAGCCCCTCGTCATGAACGGCGTCCTGTGGGTCCTCGCCGTCCCCTCGCTCGCCTTCGGCCTCGCCGTCACCTACCTCGACGACTGGTTCGACGGCCACGCCCTCACCCCGACCGTCACCACGGCGGTCCTCGGCACCGGCGTCGCCCTCGTCGGCGGACTGGTCACGTACGGCGCCTGGCGCCACACCACGGCCATGGCCGCCCGCCCCCCGATCGGCGCCGTGGCCGCCCACCCCGAGGACAGCCCGGCGGTCTCCGAGGCGGAAGCCATCGCCACCCACACCCCCGCCTACGGCGACATCGCGTCGGCCCCCGATCCCGCCGACCCCGGCCGGCTCCTGCTGGGCCCCCTGCACCGGCACGCCGCCGTCGGATTCCACCTCGACGCCGTCTACCACGCCCTCTTCGTACGGCCCGTCCTGGCGGGCGCCGAACTGGTCCGCTTCCTGGACCGCGAGGTCGTCGAGACGTACGTACGCGGTGCGGGCGCCGTCCCCCGCCTCCTCGGCGCGGGCGTCCGCCGAGCCCAGACCGGCAATGTGCAGACCTACCTCAGCGCGCTGCTCGCCGGTTCCGTCGTCCTGGCGATCGCCGCCGTCATCGTCGCCGCCGTCGGAGCGTGAGCCGTGATCGATATCAGCCCGTCCGTGATGCAGTTCCTCCTGGCGTTCGTCGTCGTCGCCCCGCTGCTTGGCGCGGTCGCGGCCCTTCTCCCGGCCCCGCCCGGACTGAAGGGCAGGAACCCGGACCAGGCCGTGCTCCGCCACGGCGTGACCGTGACCGGCGCGATCCTCGTCGCCGCCCTCGCGCTCACGCTCGGCTTCGACCACGACCACCCGTCGAAGATGCAGGCCACGACCGACATCAGCTGGATCCCGGCGCTCGACGTCAGGATCCACCTCGGCATCGACGGCATCTCGCTCCCCCTCCTCGTGCTGACCGCGCTGCTGACCTTCCTCTGCGCGCTCTACAGCTACTTCAAGATGCCCGCGGGCCCCTCCCCGAAGGCATTCGTCGCGCTCCTCCTCGTCCTGGAGTCCGGCACCCTCGCGACCTTCGCCGTCCTCGATCTCCTGCTGTTCTTCCTGGCGTTCGAGATGGTCCTCATCCCGATGTACTTCCTCATCGCCCGCTGGGGCGGCGCCGAACGCCGTGCCGCCGCCTGGAAGTTCATCCTCTACACGCTGCTCGGCTCCGTCGTCATGCTGCTCGGTCTCCTCCTCGTCGGACTGAAGGCGGGCACGTTCGACATGGTGGCACTCGCCACTGACAACGGCCGCGGGCTGACCACATCGGTGCAGGTCACCGCCGTTCTGGCGATCGGTGTCGGCCTCGCCGTCAAGACCCCGATGTGGCCCCTGCACAGCTGGCTCCCCGACGCCCACACCGCCGCCCCCACCGTCGGCTCGGTCCTCCTCGCCGGCGTCCTGCTGAAGATGGGCACGTACGGATTCGTCCGCATCGCCCTGCCCGTCGCCCCCGACGGCATGCGCACCCTCGCCCCGTACCTGGCCGCCTTCGCGGTCGTCGGCATCATCTACGGATCCCTCGCCTGCCTCGCCCTGGCACGCAAGGGCGCCAAGGGCGACCTCAAGCGCCTGATCGCGTACTCCTCCGTCGGCCACATGGGCTTCGTGCTGCTCGGCATCGCCTCCATGACCCCCACCGGAGTCAACGGCGCGCTCTTCGCCAACATCGCCCACGGCCTGATCACCGGCCTCCTCTTCTTCCTGGTCGGCGCCCTCAAGGACCGCTTCGGCACGGCCGACCTCGACACCCTCGCCGGCGCCACCGGAGCGGCCCTCTACGGCCGCGCCCCCCGCCTCGGCGGACTCCTCGCCTTCGGCGCGGTCGCCTCCCTCGGCCTCCCGGGCCTCGCCGGATTCTGGGGCGAGATGCTCACCATGTTCGGCGCCTTCGACCCCGCCGAGGGCCTCAGCCGCCCGGCGTTCCTCACCTTCATGGCGATCGCCGGCGTGGGCACCCTGCTCACCGCCGCGTACCTGCTCGTCGTCGTACGCCGGGTCTGCATGGGCGTCCCGCAGCGGCAAGCACCCGAGCAGGCGACGATCGCCGACGTCCAGGGGTACGAGTTCGCCGCCTGGACCCCGCTCGTCGCCCTCACCGTCCTCGCCGGACTCTGGCCCGCGGTCCTCCTCGGCCTCACCGACCCGGCCGTGCAGAAGCTCCTCGCAGGAGGCAAGTCGTGACCGTGGCCGCCGAAAGCGCCAGCCTCGTCCAGTCCGTCGACTGGACGGCGATCGCCCCGCCGACGATCACCGCGGTCGTGGGCCTGATCGTCCTGGTCGCGGACCTCTTCGTACCCGAGGGCAAGAAGGCGCTCCTGGGCCGGCTCTCCATCGCCGGCCTGGCCGTCGCGCTCGTCTCCCTCCTGCCTCTCCGCGCGGGCGACCGCTCCACCTTCTGCCTGACCTCCGACACCGAGGTCTGCAGCTACACGGCCGACCAGTTCACCGTGGTCATCCAGCTCCTGGTCCTCGGCGGCGCGCTGCTCACCGCGCTCCTGTCCGTCACCGAGACGGCGCGCGACAAGCTCCCCGCGGGCGAGTTCTGGTTCCTCCTGATGTCCTCCGCGGCCGGAGCGGCCCTGCTGCCCGCCTCCCGCGACCTCGCCACCCTCGTCGTCGCCCTCGAAGTGGCGTCACTTCCGGCCTTCGCCCTGGTCGGTATGAAGCGCGGCGACCGCCTCTCCTCCGAGGCGGCCCTGAAGTTCTTCCTCTCCTCCGTCACGGCCACCGCCGTGATGCTGCTCGGCGTCAGCTTCGTCTACGCGACGACCGGCACCCTGCACCTCACGGAGATCGCCGTACGCCTGGACGACGTACCGGCGCAGCTCGACACCCTCGCCAAGGCGGGCGTCGCACTGACCCTCGTCGGCTTCGCCTTCAAGACGGCGGCGGTGCCCTTCCACTTCTGGGTCCCGGACACCTACGTGGGTGCCCCCCTCCCGGTGGCCGCCTACCTCTCCGTGATCGGCAAGGCGGTCGGCTTCACGGGCCTCATCCTGGTCACCGTCGTCGCCTTCCCGTCGTACGCCGACGTCTGGGGCCCGGCCCTCGCCGTGCTCGCGGCGCTCACCATGACGGTGGGCAACGTGGCCGCCCTGCGCCAGTCCGCCACGCGCGCGTACAGCGCCGTCCGCCTGCTCGCCTGGTCCTCCGTCGGCCAGGCCGGCTACCTCCTGGTCCCGATCGCGGCAGCGGCGTACTCCAGCGACGACCAGATCGGCTCCACCGTCGCGTACGCCCTGATGTACGCCGTCGTGAACCTCGGCGCCTTCGCGGTCGCCGCGCTCGTCGCCCGTACGCACCCGCTCAACCGGATCGCCGACTACCGCGGCCTCTACGCGACCCGCCCCCTCGCCGCCCTCGCGCTCGGCTTCTTCCTCCTGTGCCTCGCGGGCCTGCCGCCCGGCATCATCGGCCTCTTCGCGAAAGTCACGGTCTTCTCCGCGGCGGTCGACGCGGGACTCGGCTGGCTGGCGGTCGTCATGGCGGTGAACGTGGTGATCGCCCTCTACTACTACCTCCAGTGGACGGCGGTCCTCTTCCGCGCCCCCGAGGGCGAGCCGGCGAAGCACGCGGTCCCCGTACCGGTCACCGTCGCCATCGTCCTCACCGCCGTCCTGGGCGTCGCCCTGTCCGGCGTACCGCAGACGGTCCTGCGCTTCGCGACGGGCAGCCTCTTTCAGTAAGCACGTATGGCCCAACGGACGGCCCCGGTGGCACAAGGGAACTAGCCCCCCTCGCTTGGCGTTGACCAGGAAGGGAGGGTCCACTGGATGTGGAAGCACCCCCAGAGCAAGGGGTTCCCCCGCCGCACCATTTGGAGGGCGCACCGTGCACCGCCGGCACAACGGGCTGAGGACCGCCGTACTCCTCGGGGGACTGTCAGCACTCATCATCGTCATCGGCAGCTTCTTCGGCCGGACGGGCCTGATCGTCGCGGTTCTCGTCGCCCTCGGCACCAACGCCTACGCGTACTGGAACAGCGACAAGCTGGCCCTGCGGGCCATGCGCGCCCGCCCCGTGAGCGAGTTCGAGGCGCCACAGCTGTACCGGATGGTCCGCGAACTCTCCACCCAGGCGCGCCAGCCGATGCCCCGGCTCTACATCTCACCGACCCAGGCGCCCAACGCCTTCGCGACCGGGCGCAACCCGCGCAGCGCCGCCGTCTGCTGCACCGAGGGCATCCTCAGGCTTCTCGACGAGCGGGAACTGCGCGGCGTCATCGGCCACGAACTCAGTCACGTCTACAACCGGGACATCCTGATCAGCTCGGTCGCCGGCGCCCTGGCCTCAGTGATCATGTTCCTGGTGAACTTCGCCTGGCTGATCCCCGTCGGCCGCTCCGACGACGACGACGGCCCCGGACTCCTCGGGATGCTGCTGATCATGATCCTCGGCCCCCTCGCCGCCGCCGTCATCCAGCTGGCCGTGAGCCGCTCCCGCGAGTACCAGGCGGACGCCTCCGGCGCCCAGCTCACCGGCGACCCGCTGGCCCTGGCCGACGCCCTGCGCAAACTCGACGCCGGCACGAAGCAGCTGCCCCTGCCGGCCGAGCCGCGCATCGAGACCGCGAGCCACATGATGATCGCGAACCCGTTCCGCCCCGGGCAGGGGGCCGCGAAGCTGTTCTCCACCCACCCGCCCATGGCGGAACGCATCGCCCGACTCGAGCAGATGGCAGGTCACCGCCCATGAAGACAATCCTGAACGTCATATGGCTGGTACTGAGCGGCTTCTGGCTCTTCCTCGGTTACCTCCTGGCCGGCGTGCTCCTGTGCGTCACCGTCATCGGCATCCCCTTCGGCCTGGCGTCCTTCCGCATCGGCCTGTACGCCCTCTGGCCCTTCGGCTACACCACGACGGAGCGCCGCGACGCGGGGTCGCCCTCCGTCGTCGGCAACGTGCTGTGGCTGGTGCTCGCGGGCTGGTGGCTGGCGCTGAGCCACATCGTCACGGGCATCGCCATGTGCGTCACCATCATCGGGATCCCGTTCGGCATAGCGAACTTCAAGCTCATCCCCGTCTCGCTGCTCCCCCTGGGCCGCGAAATCGTCCCTACGGACGCCCCCTTCGCAAGCCGCTAGCCCAACGCCCCGCGGTGCCCCGAGGGTGCGCTGCGGGGCGTCACCGGCTCCCCGCCCGCCTCCGCCACCCGTACGCCGCCGCCCCCAGGGCCAGCACCCCCGCGCCCGCCGCCACCGAGGCCACCGGCAGCGCGAACGCCAGGCCGACGCAGCCCACGAACCCGACCACGGCCGATGCCCGTCCACGCCCCCCGAGCGTCCAGGCGGACGCGTTCGCCACGGCGTAGTAGGCCAGCACCCCGAACGACGAGAACCCGATGGCCCCCCGCACATCACCCAACGCGGCCACCACGGCGACCACCGCCCCCACCGCCAACTCCGCCCGGTGCGGCACCTGGAAGCGCGGATGCACGGCCGCCAGCTTCCTCGGCAGATGCCCGTCCCGCGCCATCGCCAGCGTCGTGCGCGACACCCCGAGAATCAGCGCCAGCAACGACCCGAGCGCCGCCACCGCGGCCCCGGCCCGCACGGCGGGCGCCAGCTCACCCGCCCCCGCCGCCCACACGGCGTCCGCCAACGGCGCGGGAGAGGAGGCCAGTTCGGCGGCCCCCAGCACCGACAGCACCGCGACCGCCACGCACGCGTACACCACCAGCGCGATCCCCAGCGCCAGCGGAATCGCGCGCGGGATCGTACGGGCGGGATCGCGCACCTCCTCGCCCAGCGTCGCGATCCGCGCGTACCCGGCGAACGCGAAGAACAGCAGCCCCGCCGCCTGCAGCACCCCACCGGCCGAACCACCGGACCCGGTCCCGGACCCGACCGACGGACCCGCCGCTCCCAGGCACACCACCACGACGCCCACCAGAACCGCCAGCACCACGCCCACGATCGCCCGCGTGAGCCAGGCCGACTTCTGCACGCCCGCGTAGTTCACGGCCGTCAGCAGCACCACCGCGCCGACGGCCACGGCGTGCCCCTGCTCCGGCCACAGGTACGTTCCGACGGTCAGCGCCATGGCGGCGCACGAGGCGGTCTTCCCCACCACGAAACCCCAGCCGGCCAGATATCCCCAGAAGGTCCCCAGCCGCTCCCGCCCGTACACGTACGTCCCGCCAGAGGCCGGATAGAGCGCCGCCAGCCGCGCGGAAGCCGTCGCGTTGCAGTACGCCACCACAGCGGCCAGCGCCAGCCCCACCAGCAACAGCGTCCCGGAACCGGCCGCCCGTGCCGCCGGCGCGAGCGCGACGAAGATCCCGGCCCCGATCATCGCCCCGAGCCCGATCACCACCGCGTCGAAGACCCCGAGCGTGCGCCTCAGTTCCCGTGTCATGCGCCGCACCCTACTGAGCCGCCCGCCATCCCCCACCCGAGCCCAGCCATCCCCACCCGAGCCCTGCCATCCCCACCCGAGTCCAGCCGTGCCCCCACCCGACGAGCCCTGCCACCAGCCGCCCACCCGGGCTCGCCCCGCCCCGCCGCCTACCCGAGCCCCGTCTCCCGCAGCGTGATGTTCAGCCGCCCGCCGGACATCCCGCAGCCCGGGTCCCCGGTCCCCGGCCGCACCTTCGGCACCCCGTGGTACGCGAAGCGCGAAGGACCCCCGAAGACGAAGAGATCTCCGGACGCCAACTCGACATCGGTGTACGGCCGCCCGCGCCCCTGCGTGTTGCCGAACCGGAAGACGCACGCGTCCCCGATGCTCAGCGACACCACGGGAGCCCCGGACCGCTCGTCCTTGTCCTGGTGCATGCCCATCGTCGCGTCGCCGTCGTAGAAGTTGACCAGCGCCGTGTCGGGGGAGTACGCCGCGGACGCCGGCAGTCCCTCGACCCCCGGCCCCGGACCGCCGCCACTCCCGTACGCGTCCTCCACCGCCCGCCGCCCCAGCCCCACCAGCCACTCGGGGAACTCAGCGACCCGCGCCCCGTTCACGTCGTCCGCCGTACGCGTGTACCGGTACGGCTGCCAGTGCCAGCCCACGCACACCGTCCGCACCGACATGACCCCGCCGTTGGGCAGCCGCGTACGGCGGATCGGCACCGGACCCCGCGCCCACTCGCGGCACGCCGCCACGAGCTCCCGCTGCTCCTCGACCGACAGCCAGCCGGGCACATGGACGGCCCCCGGCGCGATCAGCGCCCGCTCCCGGGGAAAGAGCCCGCTCACGCCGACGCTCCGACTCCTCCGTGGGCCGGTCCCCGGGCCGCCAGGCCCTCGGTCTCCAGATCCAGCAGCAGCCGCTTGCGCTCCAGCCCGCCCGCGTACCCGGTCAGCGAGCCGTCCGCCCCGATCACCCGGTGGCACGGGCGCACGACGAGCAGCGGATTGCGCCCGATCGCCGTCCCCAGCGCCCGCACGCCGGCCCGCGAGACGCCGATCCGCTCGGCGAGTCGCCCGTACGACGTCGTGGTGCCGTACGGAACGCTCTCCAGCGCGTCCCACACCCGCCGCTGGAACTCCGTACCGGCCCCGGCGGCGTACTCCACGTCGAACCGCGTCAGCGTCCCGCCGAAGTACGCCCGTACCTGCCGGGCGATCTCCTCGAAGGCCCCGGGGTCCCGCCGCCATCCGCCCGGTACGTCGTCGAGGGCGACCCCGCCCCTCTGCCCCGGCACGGACAGCGAGGCCAGCGCGGTACCGCCGGTGGCGGTCGCGGACACCTCGCCGACCAGCAGCAACTCGCCGAGCGGGCTGTCCATGGTCGCGTAGAGCGTCATGGCTTCCTTCCCTTCGCCGTACATCCCGTCACCACGAGTCTGCGCCGCCGCGCCCGTCCGGACTGGCGGGATCCGGACATCGCGACGGGGGTGGAGCCGGCCTAGCCGCCTCCACCCCCGTTCCGACACGCGTCACCGTCGCGGCGGCCGGCGGCCGCGGTCAGCGGTAGTTCACGAACTGCAGCGCGAAGTCGAAGTCCTTGCCCTTCAGCAGCGCCTGCACGGCCTGGAGGTCGTCACGGCTCTTCGAGCTGACCCGCAGTTCGTCGCCCTGAACCTGCGCCTTGACGCCCTTGGGGCCCTCGTCGCGGATGATCTTCGCCACCTTCTTGGCGTTGTCCTGGGAGATGCCCTCCTCGATGGACGCGAAGATCTTGTACTCCTTGCCGGAGAGCTGCGGCTCGCCGGCGTCCAGCACCTTGAGCGAGATCCCGCGCTTGACCAGCTTGGTCTCGAAGACGTCGAGGATCGCCTTGACCCGCTCCTCCGAGCTGGCCTGCATCAGGATCTTCTCGCCGGACCAATCGATCGAGGCGCCGACGTTCTTGAAGTCGTAGCGCTGCGAGATCTCCTTCGCGGCCTGGTTGAGGGCGTTGTCGACCTCCTGCCGCTCGACCTTCGAGACGATGTCGAAACTGGAGTCGGCCATGTCCTGTGGCTCCTTGTGCTCGGGGGACGGGATACCGGTACGGGGTGCCGCACGGGGCGGGCGCGCGGCCGGGCACCCCGGGCCGCTGCGGTAAAGCCTAGCCACCCGCACCCGCCCCGAGGGCTGATCAATCCGGTGGCGGAGCACCCCTGGGCATCAGGTATCGTTTACGTCGTTGCCACGGAACAAGCGCCCAGGCGGTCGTACCGGAGCGACATCCCATGGCGGTGTGCCCGAGTGGCCAATGGGAGCGGACTGTAAATCCGCCGGCTTAGCCTTCCCAGGTTCGAATCCTGGCGCCGCCACAGGTGGGGAAACCCCTTCCGGACTGCTGAGAAGCAGACCGGAAGGGGTTTTCTCGTTGCCACGGCGTCGGGTGCCGCGCCGACAGGGCGTCGACGCGGCCCGGCCGGCTCAGTTCCCGGCGACGTCCTTCACCGCGACCGTGACCGGCACCGATCCGCTGATCAGCTCCAGAGTGAGCCCGGCGGTCGACGGGGTCTCCAGCAGCTCCGCCAGGACGGCCGCCACGTCGTCGCGCGGCACCGGACCGTGCCCCGTGGAGGCCCCGAGCGACACGAGGCCCGTGCCCGCGTCGTTCGTCAGGCTGCCCGGCCGCAGGATCGTCCAGTCCAGGCCCGCCCGTGACCGTACGTCCGCGTCGGCCGCGCCCTTGGCGCGCAGGTACGCGTCGAAGACCTCGTCGCCGGCCCGCTGCTCGTCGGCGCCCATCGACGACACCACGAGGTAGCGGCGTACGCCCGACCGCTCCGCCGCGTCGGCGAAGAGCACGGCCGCGCCCCGGTCCACCGTGTCCTTGCGCTCGATGCCGCTGCCGGGCCCCGCGCCCGCCGCGAAGACGGCGGCGTCGGCGCCCTCCAGGACTTCGGCGACCTCCTCGACGGTGGCCGATTCCAGGTCCAGGACGACCGGTTCGGCGCCGACCGCCCGCAGATCCTCACTCTGCTTCACGTCGCGGACGACGCCCGCGACCTCGTACCCGCGCGCGGCGAGCAACCGCTCCAGCCGCATCGCGATCTGTCCATGTCCACCAGCGATGACAATGCGCATGCTTCCGACCGTACGCGTCCCGGCGCGCTCGTGCTCAGGGCCGGGCCGCACGGGCCTGATACGGACTCAGCCCCGGCCCTGACGCGGCAGATCGAGCGCGACGGCGGCCGCCGAGTCGCAGTACTCGCGAACCGCGCTCGTGCGGGCCACGACCCGCCCGCGGTGGATGACGACACGGCTGTACGCCAGGGACAGCACGCCCGCGATCCGGTCGCCGCGCACGGCGACCAGTTCGGCCGGAAACCCCGCCTCCACCCGTACCTCGGGCAGCCCCATCGCCTCCCGCGCCGCCGCGCTCACCGCGCCGTACGCGTCGGCGGCCCGCATGCCGCCCTGCGACGCCAGCAGATAGGCCGCCTCCAGCGGATCGCCCCGCCCCACCGGATTCGCCACGTCCCGCAGCGCCCCGCTGCCCGCCGCGACCCGCACCCCGGCGGCCCGCAGCAGCCGTACGGGAGCCGGGGCGCCACCCCGGCGCTCCACCCCGGAGCAGTCGCCCTGCGGCAGGCACACCACGGTCACCCCGGCGGCGGCCAGTTGTCCGGCGGCGCGTGTCGCGGCGTCCAGGGGGAGCCGGGAGAGCCCGGCGCACGGACCGATGGTCACCCCGGGCCGCAGCCCGCCGACCATCGCCGCGAGCCGCGCGAGCCGCGCCGGATCGTCACCCTCCGTGTGGAGGTCCACGGGACAGCCGTGCTCGGCGGCGATCTCCAGGACGGCCTCGGTGTAGCCGGCGGGGTCGGGGTCGAGATCCGGACAGCCGCCCACCACACCGGCGCCCATCTTCACGGCGTCCCGCAGCATCGCGAGGCCGTCCGCGCCCGCCAGCCCCGTCAGCAGGCGGGGAACGGCCACGGCGGTCAGGTCGGCGAGCCCGCGCAGCGACCGCCGGGCCTGGAGCACCGCCTCCATGCCCCGGATCCCCTGCACGTCCCCGATCCGCACATGCGTACGCACAGCCGTGGCCCCGTGCCCCAGCTGCAGCAGCACCGCCTCGGTGGCACGCCGCTGGACGTCCTCGGTGCCGTACGACACGGGACCGGCGTCGGCGGTATGGGCCGTGTCGCTGTGGGCGTGCGGCTCGGCGGGCGCCGGCAGCAGCAGATGGCCGCCGAGATCCACGCGCGCGCCCACCGCGGGCAGGCTGCCCGCCGTCCCCACCGCCTCGATGCGGCCGCCGCTGAGCCGCACGTCCACGGTGCGGCCGTCGGTGAGACGAGCCGCGCACAGCAGGAGCGTGTTGCTGTCGGTGCTGGGCAAGCCGTCACTGTTCCCAGGGTTGCCGCCGGGCGATCGGGGCGGCTGCGGCTGGCTGTCGGACATCGGGCTCCTGGTGGGGCTCTGGCGTGCAAGATCAAGATCACGCAGCGTGAGTCGAGCCTAGGGGCCCGCAAACCAGCCTTCGAGGAGGAGCGGAAAAGTCGTACCGGTGTGGGGCACGAGTGGCGTACGGGACCGCTGTGATGGGCACGCGCGGAGGTGCGGGAAACGGATTTGGGCGATCGGCGGGCGACCGTGTAATGTCTTCATCGCTCGCCCCAATAGCTCAGTCGGTAGAGCGTCTCCATGGTAAGGAGAAGGTCTACGGTTCGATTCCGTATTGGGGCTCTGGTGATCGGTGATCCCCCGCTTTCGGGCGGGGGGATCCGGCCATCAAAGCGGTGTAGCTCAGTCGGTAGAGCAAGCGGCTCATAATCGCTGTGTCACCGGTTCAAGTCCGGTCACCGCTACACACGGTAGCCGATTGTGGGGTCGGTCCTTCGATCGGCTACTCTTTTATGCGTTCATCCGTCAACCGTCCGTCCAAGGAGCACTCACGTGGCTGCCACCGACGTCCGCCCGAAGATCACGCTGGCCTGCGTGGAGTGCAAGGAGCGGAACTACATCACCAAGAAGAACCGGCGTAACAACCCGGACCGTCTTGAGATGAAGAAGCACTGCCCGCGCTGCAACTCGCACACTGCGCACCGCGAAACCCGCTAAACACAGGCTCGTACGCGAGGCCGTCCCCACTTCGGGGGCGGCCTCGCGTCGTTTGGTATCAGTCGATTCATCAGGCATCAGGAGGTACGAGTCCATGGCGCTCGACCAGTCCTTCGTGGGGCGGGCCTATCCGCCCACCGCACCGTACGAGGTCGGCCGGGAGAAGATCCGGGAGTTCGCCGAGGCAGTGGGCGACACCAATCCCGCGTACACCGACCCGGAAGCCGCCAAGGCGCTCGGTCACCCCGATGTGATCGCACCGCCGACCTTCGTCTTCTCCATCACCTTCAAGGCGGCGGGGCAGGTCGTCGAGGACCCGCAGCTCGGACTCGACTACAGCCGCGTGGTCCACGGCGACCAGAAGTTCGCGTACAACCGCCCGGTGCGCGCGGGGGACCGGCTGTCGGTCACCTCGACCATAGAGGCGGTCAAGTCGATGGCCGGCAACGACATCCTGGACATCCGCGGTGACGTCCACGACGAGTCCGGCGAGCATGTCGTGACGGCGTGGACGAAGCTCGTCGCGCGCGCGGCCCAGGAGGCGTGATGGCGGCGAAGATCTCTTACGCGGACGTCGAGGTCGGCACCGAGCTGCCGGCGCGGTCCTTCCCCGTGACCCGCGCCGCGCTCGTGCGGTACGCGGGCGCCTCGGGCGACTTCAACCCGATCCACTGGAACGAGAAGTTCGCCACCGAGGTCGGGCTGCCGAACGTGATCGCGCACGGCATGTTCACCATGGCCGAGGCGATCCGGGTGGTCACCGACTGGGTCGGCGACCCGGCCGCCGTCGTCGAGTACGGCGTGCGCTTCACGAAGCCGGTCGTCGTGCCGAACGACGACGAGGGCGCGCTGATCGAGGTCTCCGCCAAGATCGGCGCGGTGCTGGACGACAACAAGGTCCGCGTGGACCTGACGGCGATGAGCGCCGGACAGAAGGTCCTGGGCATGTCCCGCGCCGTGGTCCGGCTCGCCTGACGCCGACGGGGCGCCTCTGCCGGTCGGAGGCGCCCCGTACGCTTGTCCCCGTGCAGGAACTCCACGACGCCCCCCTCGCCCCCCTGACCACCTTCCGGCTCGGTGGCCCCGCGACCCGCCTCGTCACCGCCACCACCGACGACGAGGTGATCGCCGCCGTCCGCGAGGCCGACACGACCGGCACCCCGCTGCTCGTCATCGGCGGCGGAAGCAACCTGGTCATCGGCGACAAGGGCTTCGACGGCACCGCCCTGCGCATCGCGACCACCGGCTTCCACCTCGACGGCACGTCGCTGGAGCTGGCCGCCGGCGAGGTCTGGACCGACGCCGTGGCCCGCACCGTGGAGGCGGGCCTCGCGGGCATCGAGTGCCTCGCCGGGATCCCCGGCTCGGCCGGCGCGACCCCGATCCAGAACGTCGGGGCGTACGGCCAGGAAGTCTCCAGCGTCATCACCGAGGTCGTCGCCTATGACCGCCGCGCGGGCGAGACGGTGACCCTGCCCGCCGCCGCGTGCGACTTCTCGTACCGCCACAGCCGCTTCAAGCAGCACCCGGACCGCTTCGTCGTCCTGCGCGTACGTTTCGCGCTGGAGGACGCGGGCGGCATGTCGGCCCCGATCAAGTACCCGGAGACCGCACGCACGCTCGGCGTCGCGGCGGGCCACCGGGTGCCGGCCGCCGTCGCCCGCGAGACGGTCCTGAAGCTGCGCGCGGGCAAGGGCATGGTCCTGGACCCGGAGGACCACGACACGTGGTCGGCGGGCTCCTTCTTCACCAACCCGATCCTCACCGACGAGGAGTACGCCGCCTTCCTCGCCCGCGCCCAGGAGCGCCTCGGCACCGAGGTGACGCCGCCGGCATTCCCGGCCGGCGACGGCAGGACGAAGACCTCCGCCGCCTGGCTGATCGACAAGGCCGGCTTCACCAAGGGGTACGGGACGGGCCCCGCCCGCATCTCCACCAAGCACACGCTGGCCCTCACCAACCGCGGCGAGGCCACGACCGAGGACCTGCTGGCGCTGGCGCGCGAGGTCGTCGCGGGCGTCCACGAGGCGTTCGGCGTGACCCTGGTGAACGAACCGGTGACGGTCGGCGTCACCCTCTGACCGCCCCCGCAGCACTGGCTTCGCCCTTCACCCCCGTGAGGAGACGCCCCGGCGCGGCACCGCCCCCGCAGCTGCCGCCGGGCACCGGCAAGACGAAAGCCCCCCCGCGACCCGCGCCTCAGCCCTCCAGCCAGTGGCCGATCCCCGCCAGCAGCTTCGCCTGTACGTCGTCCGGCGCCGCCGACCCCCGCACCGACTGCCGCGCCAGCTCGGCCAGCTCCGCGTCCGTGAACCCGTGATGCCGCCGCGCCAGCTCGTACTGCGCCGCCAGCCGCGACCCGAACAGCAGCGGGTCGTCCGCCCCCAGCGCCATCGGCACGCCGGCGTCGTACAGCGTCCGCAGCGGCACGTCCTCCGGCTTCTCGTAGACGCCGAGCGCCACGTTCGAGGCCGGGCACACCTCGCAGGTGACGCCCTTTTCGGCCAGTTTCCGCAGCAGCCGGGGGTCCTCGGCCGCCCGTACGCCGTGCCCGATCCGCGACGCGCGCAGATCGTCCAGGCAGTCCCGTACGGACGCGGGCCCGGTCAGCTCCCCGCCGTGCGGCGCCGCGAGCAGCCCGCCCTCGCGCGCGATCGCGAACGCGCGGTCGAAGTCCCGTGCCATGCCCCGGCGCTCGTCGTTGGAGAGCCCGAAGCCGACGATCCCGCGGTCCGCGTACCGCACGGCGAGCCGGGCCAGCGTCCGGGCGTCCAGCGGGTGCTTCATCCGGTTCGCCGCGACGAGCACCCGCATCCCGAGGCCGGTCTCCCGCGACGCGCTGTCGACCGCGTCGAGGATGATCTCCAGGGCCGGAATCAGGCCACCCAGCATCGGCGCGTACGACGTCGGATCGACCTGGATCTCCAGCCACCCCGAGCCGTCCCGCACGTCCTCCTCGGCCGCCTCGCGCACGAGCCGCTGGATGTCCTCGGGCTCCCGCAGGCACGACCGGGCGGCGTCGTACAGCCGCTGGAAGCGGAACCAGCCGCGCTCGTCCGTCGCCCGCAGCTTCGGCGGCTCCCCGCTGGTCAGCGCCTCCGGCAGGTGCACGCCGTACTTGTCGGCCAGCTCCAGCAGCGTGGTGGGCCGCATCGACCCGGTGAAATGCAGATGCAGATGGGCCTTCGGCAGCAGTCGGACATCGCGCGCACTCAACATCCCAAGATCCTGCCGCACGCGCGCGCCGCCCGGAAGCGTCTTTGCCCGAACGGGTAACGCCCGAACGCAGAAACGGGCCCCCGGCAGCAGCCGGGAGCCCGTTCCGTGGTCCAGAGCGATGTCAGTCGCGAGCCTCGGCCAGCAGCTTCTGGATGCGCGACACGCCCTCGGCGAGGTCCTCGTCGCCCAGCGCGTACGAGAGCCGCAGGTAGCCCGGCGTACCGAACGCCTCGCCCGGAACCACCGCCACCTCGACCTCGTCCAGGATCAGCGCGGCCAGCTCGACCGAGCTCTGCGGGCGCTTGCCGCGGATCTCCTTGCCGAGCAGCCCCTTGACCGACGGGTACGCGTAGAACGCGCCCTCGGGCTCCGGGCAGACGACGCCGTCGATCTCGTTGAGCATCCGCACCATCGTCTGCCGGCGACGGTCGAAGGCGGACCGCATCTCGGCGACCGCGTCGAGGTTGCCGGACACCGCGGCGAGCGCCGCGACCTGGGCGACGTTCGACACGTTGGAGGTGGCGTGCGACTGGAGGTTGGTCGCGGCCTTGATGACGTCCTTCGGGCCGATGATCCACCCGACCCGCCAGCCCGTCATCGCGTACGTCTTGGCCACGCCGTTGACGACGACGCACTTGTCCCTGAGCTCCGGCAGGACCGCCGGGAGCGAGACGGCAGAAGCGTCGCCGTAGACCAGGTGCTCGTAGATCTCGTCCGTCAGCACCCACAGCCCGTGCTCGGCGGCCCAGCGGCCGATCGCCTCGGTCTCGGCCTCGGTGTAGACCGCGCCGGTCGGGTTGGACGGGGAGACGAAGAGGACGACCTTGGTCTTCTCCGTGCGCGCCGCCTCCAGCTGCTCGACGGACACCCGGTAGCCGGTGGTCTCGTCGGCCACGACGTCGACCGGCACACCACCGGCGAGACGGATCGACTCGGGGTACGTCGTCCAGTACGGGGCCGGGACGATGACCTCGTCGCCCGGGTCCAGGATCGTGGCGAAGGCCTCGTAGATCGCCTGCTTGCCGCCGTTGGTGACCAGCACCTGCGAGGCGTCCACCTCGTAACCGGAGTCACGCAGCGTCTTCGCGGCGATCGCGGCCTTCAGCTCGGGGAGCCCTCCGGCCGGCGTGTAGCGGTGGTACTTCGGGTTGCGGCAGGCCTCACTCGCTGCCTCGACGATGTAGCCGGGCGTGGGAAAGTCGGGCTCGCCCGCGCCGAAGCCGATGACCGGACGGCCGGCGGCCTTCAACGCCTTCGCCTTGGCGTCGACGGCGAGGGTGGCGGACTCGGAGATAGCGCCGATTCGGGCGGAGACCCGGCGCTCGGTGGGAGGAGTTGCAGCGCTCATACGGCCCATCGTCCCAGACGGCAATCCCGCTCGGCACACAGATCCCGCAGGGCGGACACCGGGCGGACACGTGGCCGACAGGTGGCGCTCGGGCGGTATCTGTTCGACGCCGGGCCCCTGACCACGTACACTCACTCGTCGTTGGCCCCTCAGCAGCCACACCGCCGTGCGCACTCCGTGCACTCGGCCGGATGCGGTAGGTTGGGGGAACCACAAAGGGTCGTAGCTCAATTGGTAGAGCACTGGTCTCCAAAACCAGCGGTTGGGGGTTCAAGTCCCTCCGGCCCTGCTACACACGTCTTCGCCAGGATGTGTGCGCATGTACGTACTTCTATGCACTGCCGTGCGGCTCCACCGGGCGCGGCACGGCCACGACCCGGAATCAGGTGAGTAGCGTGACGGACGCCGTGGGCTCCATCGACATGCCTGATGCCCAGGACGAGACGTCGGAGTCCAGCAAGAAGTCCCGCAAGGGCGGCAAGCGCGGCAAGAAGGGCCCCCTGGGCCGTCTCGCGCTCTTCTACCGCCAGATCGTCGCAGAGCTGCGCAAGGTCGTCTGGCCCACCCGCAGCCAGCTGACGACCTACACCACCGTGGTGATTGTCTTCGTCGTCATCATGATCGGCATTGTGACCGTGATCGACATGGGCTTCGCCCGAGCCGTCAAGTACGTTTTCGGCTGATCCCGCGTAGGGCGCCCCACCCGGCGCCCCTTTCGCCGTTCCACCCATATGTATCCAGGAAGAAGCAGCCACCGTGTCTGACCCGAACCTGAACGACGCCGTTGAGCCGAGCGAAAGCCCGGAGTCCGCTGAGGACCAGCTCGACATCGTCGAGGCGGCCGACGAGGACCAGGCGGAAGCTGCTGACGTCGCTGCGGGCGAGCCGGCGGAGGAGTCCGCCGTGCACGTCGAATCGGACGAGTCCGCCGAGGCCGACGACACCGAAGCCGTCGAGGCCGACGAGTCCGGTGAGGCCGAGGCTGAGACCGAGGAAGCCGCTGACGCGGAAGAGGCCGAAGAGGCCCCCGCCGAGCCGGTCGACCCGATCGCCGCCCTGCGCGAGGAACTCCGCACCCTGCCGGGCGAGTGGTACGTCATCCACACGTACGCCGGGTACGAGAAGCGTGTGAAGGCGAACCTGGAGCAGCGCGCGGTCTCGCTGAACGTCGAGGAGTTCATCTACCAGGCCGAAGTGCCCGAGGAAGAGATCGTCCAGATCAAGAACGGCGAGCGCAAGAACGTCCGCCAGAACAAGCTTCCCGGTTACGTCCTGGTCCGCATGGACCTCACCAACGAGTCCTGGGGCGTTGTCCGCAACACCCCCGGCGTCACCGGCTTCGTCGGCAACGCCTACGACCCGTACCCGCTGACCCTGGACGAGATCGTCAAGATGCTCGCCCCGGAGGCCGAGGAGAAGGCCGCCCGCGAGGCAGCCGAGGCCGAGGGCAAGCCGGCGCCCAGCCGCAAGATGGAGGTCCAGGTTCTGGACTTCGAGGTGGGCGACTCGGTCACCGTCACCGACGGTCCCTTCGCGACCCTCCAGGCGACGATCAACGAGATCAACGCCGACTCCAAGAAGGTCAAGGGCCTCGTCGAGATCTTCGGTCGCGAGACCCCGGTCGAGCTCAGCTTCGACCAGATCCAGAAGAACTGATCTTCTCTGGACCCCCGCTTCCGAGCAGGTCAGACAGGCTCTCGCAGCCGGTCTGACCTGCTCGGTTTTTAGCCGCACAGCTATACCCGTTATCGTTGTGCGGTATGCCTCCGTCCGGTGATCGGATGGCAGGAAACTCTCACTAGGACCCGGAGAGAGCAATGCCTCCCAAGAAGAAGAAGGTCACGGGGCTCATCAAGCTCCAGATCAACGCCGGCGCGGCCAACCCGGCTCCGCCGGTCGGCCCCGCGCTCGGCCAGCACGGCGTCAACATCATGGAGTTCTGCAAGGCCTACAACGCCGCGACCGAGTCGCAGCGTGGCATGGTCGTGCCGGTGGAGATCACGGTCTACGAGGACCGCTCCTTCACCTTCGTGACGAAGACCCCGCCGGCCGCGAAGCTGATCCTCAAGGCCGCTGGTGTGGACAAGGGATCGGGCGAGCCCCACAAGACCAAGGTCGCGAAGCTCACCGCCGCTCAGGTGCGTGAGATCTCGACGGTCAAGCTCCCCGACCTGAACGCCAACGACCTCGAGGCCGCGGACAAGATCATCGCCGGTACCGCCCGTTCCATGGGCATCACCGTCGAGGGCTGAAAGTCCCCGTAGCACCTCAGTGGTAGGGCCAAGCGCTGGTCCGCACCACGACTCCACCTCCCTTATCTCAGGAGCAGAAGTGAAGCGCAGCAAGAACTTCCGCAGCGCGGACGCGAAGATCGACCGGGAGCGCCTGTACGCCCCGCTCGAGGCCGTCCGTATCGCCAAGGACACCTCCACCACGAAGTTCGACGGCACCGTCGAGGTCGCCATGCGTCTGGGTGTCGACCCGCGCAAGGCCGACCAGATGGTCCGCGGCACCGTGAACCTGCCGCACGGCACCGGCAAGACCGCCCGGGTCCTGGTCTTCGCGACCGGTGACCGTGCTGCGGCCGCGGAGGCCGCCGGCGCCGACATCGTCGGCTCCGACGAGCTCATCGACGAGGTCGCGAAGGGCCGTCTGGACTTCGACGCCGTCGTCGCCACCCCGGACCTCATGGGCAAGGTCGGCCGCCTCGGCCGCGTGCTCGGTCCGCGTGGTCTGATGCCGAACCCGAAGACCGGAACGGTCACCCCGGACGTGGCGAAGGCTGTCACGGACATCAAGGGCGGCAAGATCGAGTTCCGCGTCGACAAGCACTCGAACCTGCACTTCATCATCGGCAAGGTCTCCTTCGACGAGACGAAGCTGGTCGAGAACTACGCCGCGGCGCTGGAGGAGATCCTCCGTCTCAAGCCGTCCGCCGCGAAGGGCCGCTACATCAAGAAGGCCGCCCTGACCACGACGATGGGCCCCAGCATCCCGCTGGACCAGAACCGCACCCGTAACCTCCTCGTCGAGGAGGACCCGGCAGCTGTCTGACCGGGACGGGCCTGACGGCTCTCTGCGTGGCTCTGTCGGGCCCCGTGCCTCCTCCGGGAGGCGCGGGGCCCGATTTGCTTGTGGGTGAACCCTTCGCGTAGTCTTCCCCAGAAGCCAAAGACCGCTGGTCGTTGCTGTGTCTTCGCAAGAAGGTGCGGTGGCCGAAGGATCCGCTAGGTGCGGACGACCCGCGTAGGTGTCGTGGAAAGCAAGCTCCCGGACACGCTCGTCAACGAGCGCAGTCGGTCGAGCCCAGCCCCGTGCGCCTGCGCCGGGGCCGTTTCGTTTTTCCCAGCCCCTTCTGAGCGGTCCTCATCACCCGGAAGGAGGCCGACGCTCTATGGCAAGGCCCGACAAGGCTGCCGCGGTAGCCGAGCTCGCGGACCAGTTCCGCAGCTCGAACGCCGCCGTGCTGACCGAGTACCGGGGTCTCACCGTGTCGCAGCTCAAGACGCTGCGTCGTTCGCTCGGTGAGAACGCCCAGTACGCCGTGGTGAAGAACACGCTGACCAAGATCGCGGCCAACGAGGCCGGGATCAACACGCTGGACGACCTGTTCGCAGGTCCGACGGCGGTTGCCTTCATCACCGGTGACCCGGTGGAGTCGGCGAAGGGTCTTCGTGACTTCGCCAAGGAGAACCCGAACCTGATCATCAAGGGCGGTGTCCTTGATGGCAAGGCGCTGTCCGCCGATGAGATCAAGAAGCTTGCGGACCTCGAGTCCCGCGAGGTTCTGCTCGCCAAGCTGGCGGGCGCCATGAAGGGCAAGCAGTCCCAGACCGCTTCGCTGTTCAAGGCGCTTCCCTCGAAGTTCGTCCGCACCGCGGAGGCGCTTCGTGCCAAGCAGGCCGAGCAGGGCGGTGCCGAGTAATTCGGCTCGCTTTTTGACCGTCGCCGCTTAGGCGCCGGTCGCAGCGGGCCGGAAGTACGCCCGCCTCACATGTACATCGGCACCAGCCGAATTAGTGGAAGGACGCCATCATGGCGAAGCTGTCCCAGGACGACCTGCTCGCGCAGTTCGAAGAGATGACCCTCATCGAGCTCTCCGAGTTCGTGAAGGCCTTCGAGGAGAAGTTCGACGTCACCGCCGCTGCCGCGGTTGCCGCCGCCCCCGCCGGTGGTGCCGCTGGTGGCGCCGCCGAGGCCGCTGAGGAGCAGGACGAGTTCGACGTCATCCTCACGGGTGCCGGCGACAAGAAGATCCAGGTCATCAAGGTCGTGCGTGAGCTGACCTCGCTGGGTCTGAAGGAGGCCAAGGACCTCGTCGACGGCGCTCCGAAGCCGGTCCTCGAGAAGGTCGCCAAGGAGGCCGCTGAGAAGGCCGCCGAGTCCCTCAAGGCCGCCGGCGCGGCTGTCGAGGTCAAGTGACCTTGTTGAGTCTCTGACTCAGCTGCACGCGTTCTGAGGGCGACCACCCATTCGGGTGGTCGCCCTCAGGCGTTCCCGGGACGTCGTCCTTGCTCTTGGCGCCGGGGCGAGTATCGTGATCTTCGCCGTACGCCCCGTGGGAGGCCCCGTGAGGGCCCGGGGGCCTTGACGAACCGCACGAGGCGCGCAATTCTCAGGACGCGTCGTCATACCGATCCGGATCCGAGGCATGGATCGGCGGCGTAGAGGGCAGTACTGATATGCGCATCGAGCGCATGGCTTTTCCGCAGGAGTTGAGTACAGCGAGGGTGTCAAACAACCCGCTCTGGACATCAGTGAGCCAAGTGGCTACACTGACCCTTTGCGCTGCCTGTTAGCTGCCTCCTGCCCGTCACCAGGGGCATACCCTCGCTCGAGCATCTGATGGCCGACTTCCCTGACCAGGGAATTCTGCCGCTGTGCCAGCTTGGGACCGGTACGCGCGTAGTGAGTCCGAGCCCTCGGAAGGACCCCCTCTTGGCCGCCTCGCGCAACGCCTCGACCTCCAATACGAACAACGGCGCCAGCACCGCCCCGCTGCGCATCTCCTTTGCAAAGATCAAGGAGCCCCTCGAGGTTCCTAACCTCCTTGCGCTGCAGACCGAGAGCTTTGACTGGCTGCTCGGCAATGCCGCTTGGAAGGGTCGCGTCGAGGCCGCTCTCGAGAGCGGACAGGACGTCCCCACCAAGTCTGGTCTGGAAGAGATCTTCGAGGAGATCTCGCCGATCGAGGACTTCTCCGGGTCGATGTCGCTGACGTTCCGCGACCACCGGTTCGAGCCGCCGAAGAACTCGATCGACGAGTGCAAGGAGCGCGACTTCACGTTCGCGGCTCCCCTCTTCGTCACAGCGGAGTTCACCAACAACGAGACCGGCGAGATCAAGTCCCAGACGGTCTTCATGGGCGACTTCCCGCTCATGACCAACAAGGGCACCTTCGTCATCAACGGCACCGAGCGTGTCGTGGTGTCGCAGCTGGTCCGCTCGCCGGGTGTCTACTTCGACTCCTCCATCGACAAGACGTCCGACAAGGACATCTTCTCGGCCAAGATCATCCCGTCCCGGGGTGCCTGGCTGGAGATGGAGATCGACAAGCGCGACATGGTCGGTGTCCGCATCGACCGCAAGCGCAAGCAGTCCGTGACCGTTCTCCTCAAGGCTCTCGGTTGGACCACCGAGCAGATCCTCGAAGAGTTCGGCGAGTACGAGTCCATGCGCGCCACCCTGGAGAAGGACCACACCCAGGGCCAGGACGACGCGCTGCTCGACATCTACCGCAAGCTCCGCCCGGGCGAGCCGCCCACGCGTGAGGCCGCTCAGACGCTGCTCGAGAACCTCTACTTCAACCCGAAGCGCTACGACCTCGCGAAGGTCGGCCGCTACAAGGTGAACAAGAAGCTCGGCGCCGACGAGCCGCTGAACGCGGGTGTCCTCACCAGCAAGGACATCATCGCCACCATCAAGTACCTGGTCCGGCTGCACGCCGGCGAGGTCGAGACGGTCGGCGAGTCGGGCCGGAGCATCGTCGTCGAGACCGACGACATCGACCACTTCGGCAACCGTCGTCTGCGCAACGTCGGCGAGCTCATCCAGAACCAGGTCCGCACGGGTCTGGCTCGTATGGAGCGCGTCGTGCGTGAGCGGATGACGACTCAGGACGTCGAGGCGATCACGCCGCAGACCCTGATCAACATCCGGCCGGTCGTCGCCTCCATCAAGGAGTTCTTCGGCACCAGCCAGCTGTCGCAGTTCATGGACCAGAACAACCCGCTGTCGGGTCTCACCCACAAGCGCCGTCTGTCGGCGCTTGGCCCGGGTGGTCTCTCCCGTGAGCGGGCCGGCTTCGAGGTCCGTGACGTGCACCCGTCTCACTACGGCCGCATGTGCCCCATTGAGACTCCCGAAGGCCCGAACATCGGTCTGATCGGTTCGCTCGCCTCGTACGGACGCGTCAACGCGTTCGGATTCGTCGAGACGCCGTACCGCCGCGTCACCGAAGGTGTGGTCACCGACGAGGTCGACTACCTGACGGCCGACGAGGAAGACCGCTTCGTGATCGCCCAGGCGAACGCGACGCTGGGTGAGGACATGCGCTTCACCGAGTCGCGCGTCCTGGTCCGCCGCCGTGGCGGCGAGATCGACTACATCCCCGGCGACGACGTCGACTACATGGACGTCTCGCCGCGCCAGATGGTGTCGGTCGCGACCGCGATGATCCCGTTCCTCGAGCACGACGACGCCAACCGCGCGCTCATGGGCGCGAACATGATGCGTCAGGCCGTGCCGCTGATCACGTCCGAGGCTCCGCTCGTCGGCACCGGCATGGAGTACCGCTGCGCGGTCGACGCCGGTGACGTCATCAAGGCGGAGAAGGACGGTGTGGTCCAGGAGGTTTCCGCGGACTACGTCACCGTCGCCAACGACGACGGTACGTACACCACGTACCGGATCGCGAAGTTCTCCCGCTCCAACCAGGGCACCTCGGTCAACCAGAAGGTTGTCGTGGACGAGGGCGCCAGGGTCGTCGAGGGCCAGGTCCTCGCCGACGGGCCGGCCACCCAGCAGGGTGAGATGGCGCTCGGCAAGAACCTGCTCGTGGCGTTCATGCCGTGGGAGGGCCACAACTACGAAGACGCGATCATCCTCAGCCAGCGCCTGGTGCAGGACGACGTCCTCTCCTCGATCCACATCGAGGAGCACGAGGTCGACGCCCGTGACACCAAGCTCGGCCCCGAGGAGATCACCCGGGACATCCCGAACGTCTCCGAGGAGGTCCTCGCGGACCTCGACGAGCGCGGCATCATCCGTATCGGTGCCGAGGTCGTCGCCGGTGACATCCTCGTCGGCAAGGTCACGCCCAAGGGTGAGACCGAGCTGACGCCGGAGGAGCGCCTGCTCCGCGCGATCTTCGGTGAGAAGGCGCGCGAGGTGCGCGACACCTCGCTGAAGGTGCCGCACGGTGAGGTCGGCAAGATCATCGGCGTCCGCGTCTTCGACCGCGAAGAGGGCGACGAGCTGCCGCCGGGCGTGAACCAGCTGGTGCGCGTCTACGTCGCGCAGAAGCGCAAGATCACCGATGGTGACAAGCTCGCCGGCCGTCACGGCAACAAGGGCGTCATCTCGAAGATCCTGCCGATCGAGGACATGCCGTTCATGGAGGACGGCACCCCGGTCGACATCATCCTCAACCCGCTGGGTGTCCCGTCCCGAATGAACCCGGGGCAGGTCCTCGAAATCCACCTGGGCTGGCTCGCCAGTCAGGGCTGGAAGGTCGAGGGCAGCGAGGAGTGGATGGAGCGCCTCAAGGTCATCGGCGCCGACGAGGTCGCCGCCGGCACCAACGTCGCCACCCCGGTCTTCGACGGTGCGCGCGAGGACGAGATCTCCGGTCTCTTCGAGTCCACGATCCCGAACCGCGACGGCAACCGGATGGTCCAGCCGTCCGGCAAGGCCAACCTGTTCGACGGCCGCTCGGGCGAGCCGTTCCCGGACCCGATCTCGGTCGGGTACATGTACATCCTCAAGCTCCACCACCTGGTCGACGACAAGCTCCACGCGCGTTCGACCGGTCCGTACTCGATGATCACCCAGCAGCCGCTGGGTGGTAAGGCCCAGTTCGGTGGCCAGCGCTTCGGTGAGATGGAGGTGTGGGCGCTGGAGGCTTATGGCGCCGCGTACGCCCTCCAGGAACTGCTGACCATCAAGTCCGACGACGTCACCGGCCGCGTGAAGGTCTACGAGGCCATCGTCAAGGGCGAGAACATTCCTGAGCCCGGCATCCCCGAGTCCTTCAAGGTGCTCATCAAGGAGATGCAGTCCCTGTGCCTCAACGTGGAGGTGCTGTCCTCGGACGGCATGTCCATCGAGATGCGCGACACCGACGAGGACGTCTTCCGCGCTGCGGAAGAGCTCGGTATCGACCTGTCCCGGCGCGAGCCGAGCAGCGTCGAAGAGGTCTGACGGGTTGTCCGGCCGCTGCTTCACCGCAGCGGCCGGCTCTCCCCGGACCCGTTCAGACCATGATTGACTCTCGACCCCGAAAGAGGGATTGACGACAAGTGCTCGACGTCAACTTCTTCGACGAGCTGCGGATCGGCCTCGCCACCGCGGACGACATCCGGACCTGGTCGCACGGCGAAGTGAAGAAGCCGGAGACCATCAACTACCGCACGCTCAAGCCCGAGAAGGACGGACTCTTCTGCGAGAAGATCTTCGGCCCGACCCGGGACTGGGAGTGCTACTGCGGTAAGTACAAGCGTGTCCGCTTCAAGGGCATCATCTGCGAGCGCTGCGGCGTCGAGGTCACTCGCGCCAAGGTGCGTCGTGAGCGGATGGGCCACATTGAGCTGGCCGCACCCGTCACCCACATCTGGTACTTCAAGGGCGTCCCGTCGCGCCTGGGCTACCTGCTGGACCTCGCGCCGAAGGACCTCGAAAAGGTCATCTACTTCGCCGCGTACATGATCACGTTCGTGGACGAGGAGCGCCGTACGCGCGACCTGCCGTCCCTGGAGGCGCACGTCTCCGTCGAGCGTCAGCAGGTCGAGAACCGTCGCGACGCCGACCTCGAGGCCCGCGCCAAGAAGCTCGAGACCGACCTGGCCGAGCTCGAGGCCGAGGGCGCCAAGGCCGACGTGCGCCGCAAGGTGCGCGAAGGCGCCGAGCGTGAGATGAAGCAGCTGCGCGACCGTGCGCAGCGCGAGATCGACCGTCTCGACGAGGTGTGGAGCCGCTTCAAGAACCTCAAGGTCCAGGACCTCGAGGGCGACGAGCTGCTCTACCGCGAGCTGCGCGACCGCTTCGGCACGTACTTCGACGGCTCCATGGGCGCGGCTGCTCTGCAGAAGCGTCTCGAGTCGTTCGATCTCGAGGAGGAGGCCGAGAGGCTCCGCGAGATCATCCGTACCGGCAAGGGCCAGAAGAAGACCCGTGCGCTCAAGCGCCTCAAGGTCGTCTCCGCGTTCCTGCAGACGAGCAACAGCCCCAAGGGCATGGTGCTCGACTGCGTGCCGGTCATCCCGCCGGACCTGCGTCCGATGGTGCAGCTGGACGGTGGCCGCTTCGCGACCTCCGACCTGAACGACCTGTACCGCCGCGTGATCAACCGCAACAACCGCCTCAAGCGACTCCTTGACCTCGGCGCTCCCGAGATCATCGTGAACAACGAGAAGCGCATGCTTCAGGAGGCCGTCGACGCGCTCTTCGACAACGGCCGTCGTGGTCGCCCGGTCACGGGCCCCGGCAACCGTCCGCTGAAGTCGCTGTCCGACATGCTCAAGGGCAAGCAGGGTCGATTCCGTCAGAACCTTCTCGGCAAGCGTGTGGACTACTCCGCGCGTTCCGTGATCGTCGTCGGCCCGCAGCTCAAGCTGCACCAGTGCGGTCTGCCCAAGGCCATGGCGCTGGAGCTCTTCAAGCCGTTCGTGATGAAGCGCCTGGTCGACCTGAACCACGCGCAGAACATCAAGTCGGCGAAGCGCATGGTCGAGCGCGGCCGCACGGTCGTGTACGACGTGCTCGAAGAGGTCATCGCCGAGCACCCGGTGCTGCTGAACCGTGCGCCGACGCTGCACCGCCTCGGCATCCAGGCCTTCGAGCCGCAGCTGGTCGAGGGCAAGGCCATCCAGATCCACCCGCTCGTCTGCACCGCGTTCAACGCGGACTTCGACGGTGACCAGATGGCCGTGCACCTGCCGCTCTCCGCGGAGGCGCAGGCCGAGGCCCGCATCCTGATGCTGTCCTCGAACAACATCCTGAAGCCGGCCGACGGTCGTCCCGTCACCATGCCGACCCAGGACATGGTGCTGGGCCTGTTCTTCCTCACGACCGATGAGGAAGAGCGCAAGGTCATCGGTGAGGGCCGTAGCTTCGGCTCGACCGCCGAGGCGACCATGGCGTTCGACAACCGCGAGCTGTCGCTCCAGGCGAAGGTCGACATCCGCTTCCCGGTGGGTACCATCCCGCCGCGTGGTTGGGTGCCGCCGGTCGCCGAGGGAGGGGACGACGGCGTCGGGGAGCGAGAGTTCCAGCAGGGTGACAGCTTCCGGCTGCGCACCACGCTGGGCCGCGCGCTCTTCAACGAGCTGCTGCCCGAGGACTACCCGTTCGTCGACTACTCGGTGGGCAAGAAGCAGCTCTCCGAGATCGTCAACGACCTGGCGGAGCGCTACCCCAAGGTCATCGTGGCGGCGACGCTCGACAACCTGAAGGCGGCCGGTTTCCACTGGGCGACCCGTTCTGGCGTCACCGTGGCCATCTCCGACGTCGTCGTGCCCGAGGCCAAGAAGGCCATCGTCAAGGGCTACGAGGCGCAGGACGAGAAGGTCCAGAAGCAGTACGAGCGCGGTCTCATCACCAAGGAAGAGCGCACTCAGGAGCTCATCGCGATCTGGACCAAGGCGACCAACGAGGTTGCCGAGGCGATGAACGCGAACTTCCCCAAGACGAACCCCATCTTCATGATGGTTGACTCGGGTGCCCGAGGAAACATGATGCAGATGCGTCAGATCGCCGGTATGCGTGGTCTGGTGTCGAACGCCAAGAACGAGACGATTCCCCGTCCCATCAAGGCGTCGTTCCGTGAGGGTCTGTCCGTGCTGGAGTACTTCATCTCCACCCACGGTGCCCGTAAGGGTCTGGCCGACACCGCCCTGCGTACCGCCGACTCGGGTTACCTGACCCGTCGTCTGGTGGACGTCTCGCAGGACGTGATCATCCGCGAGGAGGACTGCGGCACCGACCGCGGCCTCAAGCTGAAGATCGCGGAGAAGGACGCCGACGGCATCCTCCGCAAGACGGACGACGTCGAGACGAGCGTGTACGCACGCATGCTCGCCGAGGACGTCGTCATCGACGGCAAGGTCATCGCGCCGGCCAACGTCGACCTCGGTGACGTGCTCATCGACCAGCTGGTCATGCACGGCGTCGAGGAGGTCAAGACCCGCTCGGTCCTGACCTGCGAGTCCGCGGTCGGCACCTGTGCCTTCTGCTACGGCCGCTCGCTGGCCACCGGCAAGCTGGTCGACATCGGTGAGGCGGTCGGCATCATCGCCGCCCAGTCCATCGGTGAGCCCGGCACGCAGCTGACGATGCGTACCTTCCACACCGGTGGTGTGGCCGGTGACGACATCACCCAGGGTCTGCCCCGTGTCGTCGAGCTCTTCGAGGCTCGTACGCCCAAGGGTGTCGCCCCGATCTCGGAGGCGGCCGGCCGCATCCGTATCGAGGAGACCGAGAAGACCAAGAAGATCGTCGTCACCCCGGACGACGGCAGCGACGAGACGGCGTTCCCGATCTCGAAGCGTGCCCGTCTGCTGGTGGGCGAGGGCGACCACGTCGAGGTGGGCCAGAAGCTCACCGTGGGTGCCACCAACCCGCACGACGTGCTGCGGATCCTCGGTCAGCGCGCGGTCCAGGTCCACCTGGTCGGCGAAGTCCAGAAGGTCTACAACAGCCAGGGTGTGTCGATCCACGACAAGCACATCGAGATCATCATCCGGCAGATGCTCCGCCGCGTGACGATCATCGAGTCGGGCGACGCCGAGCTGCTTCCGGGCGAGCTCGTCGAGCGCGGCCGCTTCGAGGGCGAGAACCGTCGTGTGGTCACGGAAGGCGGCCACCCGGCCTCCGGCCGTCCGCAGCTGATGGGTATCACCAAGGCCTCGCTGGCGACCGAGTCGTGGCTGTCTGCGGCGTCCTTCCAGGAGACGACCAGGGTTCTGACGGACGCGGCGATCAACGCCAAGTCCGACTCCCTGATCGGCCTCAAGGAGAACGTCATCATCGGTAAGCTCATCCCGGCCGGTACGGGTCTGTCCCGCTACCGCAACATCCGGGTCGAGCCGACCGAGGAGGCCAAGGCCGCGATGTACTCGGCCGTCGGCTATGACGACATCGACTACTCGCCGTTCGGCACCGGCTCCGGCCAGGCCGTTCCGCTGGAGGACTACGACTACGGTCCGTACAACCAGTAAGCGAGACGCTTGAGAAGGGCGGTCACCCCGGAAGGGGTGGCCGCCCTTCGGCGTTGCCGGCCTCTCTTGTGGGGGCGCTGCTGCCAGAAGTCCGGCGTGTTGTGGTGCACGGCATTTGTTTTGACCGGAGTCGATGAGGTAGGTACAGTCAGACCTTGTGCCTGGGGTGTGTCCCGGCTGTCGCGCGCGTGCTTATGTCCGCTCGGGGAGCCAGGAAGAAAACACGCCGCAATCTGCGATTTCTCTGCTTCGGTAGGGGCTTCCAGTGTTCGACACACCCGACCGCGTGGGTCGGAGGTGTTCCAGGTTAGTTTCACAGTGATCGGCACACAGAAACCGGAGAAGTAGTGCCTACGATCCAGCAGCTGGTCCGCAAGGGCCGACAGGACAAGGTCGAGAAGAACAAGACGCCCGCACTTGAGGGTTCCCCTCAGCGTCGCGGCGTCTGCACGCGTGTGTTCACGACCACCCCGAAGAAGCCGAACTCGGCCCTGCGTAAGGTCGCGCGTGTGCGTCTGACCAGCGGGATCGAAGTCACTGCTTACATCCCGGGTGAGGGACACAACCTGCAGGAGCACTCCATCGTGCTCGTGCGTGGTGGCCGTGTGAAGGACCTGCCGGGTGTTCGCTACAAGATCATCCGTGGTTCGCTCGACACCCAGGGTGTCAAGAACCGCAAGCAGGCCCGCAGCCGCTACGGCGCCAAGAAGGAGAAGTAAGAATGCCTCGTAAGGGCCCCGCCCCGAAGCGCCCGGTCATCATCGACCCGGTCTACAGCTCTCCTCTTGTCACGTCGCTGATCAACAAGATTCTGCTTGACGGCAAGCGTTCCACCGCCGAGCGCATCGTGTACGGCGCCATGGAAGGCCTCCGCGAGAAGACCGGCAACGACCCGGTCATCACGCTGAAGCGCGCGCTTGAGAACGTCAAGCCCTCGCTCGAGGTCAAGTCCCGCCGTGTCGGTGGCGCGACGTACCAGGTGCCGATCGAGGTCAAGCCCGGTCGTGCGGCCACCCTCGCGCTGCGCTGGGTCGTGGGTTACTCCCGCGCCCGCCGCGAGAAGACCATGACCGAGCGCCTCATGAACGAGCTGCTCGACGCCTCGAACGGTCTTGGCGCTGCCGTCAAGAAGCGTGAGGACACCCACAAGATGGCCGAGTCCAACAAGGCCTTCGCGCACTACCGCTGGTAGTCGCTACCCACATCGAGACCGAGAGAAGATTGAGCCTTATGGCCACCACTTCGCTTGACCTGGCCAAGGTCCGCAACATTGGGATCATGGCCCACATCGACGCGGGCAAGACGACCACCACCGAGCGGATCCTCTTCTACACCGGTGTGTCTTACAAGATCGGTGAAGTCCACGATGGCGCAGCCACCATGGACTGGATGGAGCAGGAGCAGGAGCGCGGCATCACGATCACGTCTGCCGCGACGACCTGCCACTGGCCGCTCAATGAGGTTGATCACACGATCAACATCATTGACACCCCCGGTCACGTGGACTTCACCGTCGAGGTGGAGCGTTCGCTCCGCGTCCTCGACGGTGCCGTCACCGTGTTCGACGGTGTGGCGGGTGTCGAGCCCCAGTCCGAGACTGTCTGGCGTCAGGCGGACCGCTACGGCGTGCCGCGTATCTGCTTCGTCAACAAGCTCGACCGCACCGGCGCCGAGTTCCACCGTTGCGTCGACATGATCGTCGACCGCCTCGGTGCGGTTCCGCTGGTCATGCAGCTGCCGATCGGTGCCGAGGCCGACTTCCAGGGTGTTGTCGACCTCGTGACGATGAAGGCCTTCGTCTGGTCCGCCGAGGCGGCCAAGGGCGAGGCGTACGACATCGTCGACATCCCGGCGACGCACGTCGAGGCTGCCGACGAGTGGCGCGGCAAGCTCCTCGAGGCTGTTTCCGAGCACGACGACGAGATGATGGAGATGTACCTCGACGGCCAGGAGCCGACCGAGGAGCAGCTGTACGCCGCCATCCGTCGTATCACTCTGGCCTCCAAGGGCAGTGCCGACTCCGTCACCGTCTCCCCGGTGTTCTGTGGTACCGCGTTCAAGAACAAGGGCGTCCAGCCCCTGCTCGACGCCGTTGTCCGCTACCTGCCGTCTCCCCTGGACGTCGAGGCCATTGAGGGCCACGACGTCAAGGACCCGGAGAAGGTCGTCAAGCGTCAGCCGTCGGACGAGGAGCCGTTCTCCGGCCTTGCCTTCAAGATCGCGAGCGACCCGCACCTGGGCAAGCTCACCTTCGTCCGGATCTACTCCGGTCGCCTCGAGGCCGGCACCGCGGTGCTGAACTCGGTCAAGGGCAAGAAGGAGCGCATCGGCAAGATCTACCGCATGCACGCGAACAAGCGTGAGGAGATCCCCTCGGTGGGTGCCGGTGACATCGTCGCCGTCATGGGTCTGAAGCAGACCACCACCGGTGAGACGCTGTGCGACGAAAAGAACCCGGTGATCCTGGAGTCCATGGACTTCCCGGCGCCGGTCATTCAGGTCGCGATCGAGCCCAAGTCCAAGGGTGACCAGGAGCGGCTGGGTGTTGCCATCCAGCGGCTCGCGGAGGAGGACCCCTCCTTCCAGGTGCACTCGGACGAGGAGACCGGCCAGACCATCATCGGTGGTATGGGCGAGCTTCACCTTGAGGTGCTCGTCGACCGCATGAAGCGCGAATTCCGCGTCGAGGCGAATGTCGGCAAGCCCCAGGTCGCTTACCGCGAGACGATTCGCAAGACCGTCGAGCGTATTGACTACACGCACAAGAAGCAGACTGGTGGTACCGGCCAGTTCGCGAAGGTGCAGATCGCCCTTGAGCCCATCGAGGGTGGCGACGCCTCGTACGAGTTCGTCAACAAGGTCACCGGTGGCCGCATCCCCAGGGAGTACATCCCGTCGGTGGACGCGGGCGCGCAGGAAGCCATGCAGTTCGGCATCCTGGCCGGCTACGAGATGGTGGGCGTCCGCGTCACCCTTCTCGACGGTGGTTACCACGAGGTCGACTCCTCGGAGCTCGCCTTCAAGATCGCCGGTTCGCAGGCGTTCAAGGAAGGTGCCCGCAAGGCATCTCCCGTACTCCTCGAGCCGATGATGGCCGTCGAGGTGACCACGCCCGAGGACTACATGGGCGAAGTCATCGGCGACCTCAACTCCCGCCGTGGCCAGATCCAGGCCATGGAGGAGCGCAGCGGCGCTCGCGTCGTGAAGGGCCTCGTGCCCCTCTCGGAGATGTTCGGCTACGTCGGAGACCTCCGCAGCAAGACCTCGGGTCGCGCAAGCTACTCGATGCAGTTCGACTCCTACGCCGAGGTTCCGCGGAACGTCGCCGAGGAGATCATCGCGAAGGCCAAGGGCGAGTAGCTCCCCCGAGTTGACGCTTTAGGCTTGACCCAACCGCCGGGGTTCTCCCCGCGACCCGTGTGGGAAACCCCGGCGGTTGGCACCCCAGCAAAGATCACCTGGCGCCGATGAAGCAAGGCGTACAGAACCACTCCAGGAGGACCCAGTGGCGAAGGCGAAGTTCGAGCGGACTAAGCCGCACGTCAACATCGGCACCATCGGTCACATTGACCACGGTAAGACGACGCTGACCGCGGCGATTACCAAGGTGCTGCATGACGCGTACCCGGACCTGAACGAGGCCTCGGCCTTCGACCAGATCGACAAGGCTCCTGAGGAGCGCCAGCGCGGTATCACGATCTCGATCGCGCACGTCGAGTACCAGACGGAGTCGCGTCACTACGCGCACGTCGACTGCCCCGGTCACGCGGACTACATCAAGAACATGATCACGGGTGCGGCGCAGATGGACGGCGCCATCCTCGTGGTCGCGGCCACCGACGGCCCGATGCCGCAGACCAAGGAGCACGTGCTCCTGGCCCGCCAGGTAGGCGTGCCGTACATCGTCGTCGCGCTGAACAAGGCCGACATGGTGGACGACGAGGAGATCCTGGAGCTCGTCGAGCTCGAGGTGCGTGAGCTCCTCTCCGAGTACGAGTTCCCGGGCGACGACCTGCCGGTCGTCAAGGTCTCGGCGCTCAAGGCGCTCGAGGGCGACAAGGAGTGGGGCCAGACTG
The DNA here is from genome assembly GCF_014650755.1 of Streptomyces chryseus. Classification (GTDB taxonomy): domain Bacteria; phylum Actinomycetota; class Actinomycetes; order Streptomycetales; family Streptomycetaceae; genus Streptomyces; species Streptomyces chryseus. The sequence goes on from NZ_BMVO01000009.1 coordinate 98,298, forward strand.
TTCTGGACCTCATGGCCGCCGTCGACGAGTCGATCCCGCAGCCCGAGCGCGACGTCGACAAGCCGTTCCTGATGCCGATCGAGGACGTCTTCACGATCACCGGTCGTGGCACCGTCGTCACCGGTCGTATCGAGCGCGGTATCCTCAAGGTCAACGAGACCGTCGACATCGTCGGTATCAAGACCGAGAAGACCACCACCACGGTCACGGGCATCGAGATGTTCCGCAAGCTGCTCGACGAGGGTCAGGCTGGCGAGAACGTCGGCCTGCTCCTCCGTGGCATCAAGCGCGAGGACGTCGAGCGCGGCCAGGTCATCATCAAGCCTGGTTCGGTTACGCCGCACACCAAGTTCGAGGCCCAGGCCTACATCCTGTCGAAGGACGAGGGTGGCCGTCACACCCCCTTCTTCAACAACTACCGCCCGCAGTTCTACTTCCGTACGACTGACGTGACCGGCGTCGTTACCCTCCCCGAGGGCACCGAGATGGTCATGCCGGGCGACAACACCATCATGTCGGTCGAGCTGATCCAGCCGGTCGCCATGGAGGAGGGCCTCAAGTTCGCCATCCGTGAGGGTGGCCGGACCGTCGGCGCCGGCCAGGTCACCAAGATCACCGTCTGATTTTCGGTGGCTTGACCTGGTTGCTCCTGCACGAGCACCAAGAAGGGCCCCTGCTTCGTCGTTCGCGGCGATGCGGGGGCCCTTCTGTTTTGTTTCTACGGCCGCCAGAGCCACGGGGTCGCGTCCGGACCCAGGCCGACCACGACCGGCCCCTTCGAGCCGAGGTGGAGGGTCGGGCCCTCCAGGGCTGACTGGGCGCCCTTGCGGCGTACCAGGCGCCCCTCCGCCAGCAGCTGCACCTGGCCCTTTCGGCCGCGGCCCAGAAGGACCGGGCCCGTCGGGGCGGACGCCGCGTCCACTGCGCCGTAGCCGTTGAAGCGCAGCCGTGCCGGCGGCCGGCCGCCGACCCGGGCCGTCGTCAGGCCGGCCGTGGCCGGGCGCCGGTAGATCAGGTCTATGCCGCCGTCGGGCGCGGCGAACGCGGTGGGGGAGCCGCCCGGGGTCGGTAGCCCGGTGACCGGCCGCAGGCCCACCAGCCGGCCCGGGGCGTCCTGTGTCCAGTGGTGGACGGTCTCGTGACCCGCGGCGAACACGTGGACACGGCCTTCGCCGTCCACCGCTGTGGCCAGGCCGTCCTGGATCTCGCCGCCGCCGAGGTCGCGCCAGGCGTCCCAGCGGCCGACCGCGCTGCGCACGCGCGTGCTGATGCCCTTGTCCGCGTTCCGTACGAAGAGGTGGACTCGGCCGTCGGGGGCCGTCACCGCGACGGGAGAGCCGATGCGGCGCCCCCTGTCCTGCCGCGTCTCCGGGTTTCCGAGGCCGGTCCAGGAGCGGAAGCGCCCGCCGGGCGTCCGCTGTTCGAGCAGTACGATCTCCCGCGTGTTGGCCGCCCCGTGGCCCGCGAGCGCCGAGAACCGCAGGCCGAACAGCAACTGCCGGCCGTCGTCGAGCGTCGCCGAGCCGAGCGCGGGCGCGAGCGGGCCGCCTCCCAGATCGTCCGGCGCGCCCCAAGCGCCGCTGCCCGGCGCCGTCTCCCGCCAGCGCGCGAGACGCAGGCCCAGCACGCCGTACGCCGTGAGCCGCCCGTCGGGGCCGGTGGCGACGACCGTGCGGGCGCCCGGATAGCGGTAGTGCGTCGAGCGGACCCAGCCCTTGCGGTTGGTGAGGGGGCGGTCACCGCCGACGTTGTAGTCGCCGCAGCCCGCCGCGTTCCCGCACTCCCAGTCCGGAGCGCCGCCGTACGGCACGAGGTGCGCGGCCTTCTCCCTGAGTACCTCGGCGGGCAGGTTCTTGGGCCAGTGCCGGTTGTAGTACCCCCGGTAGGAGGTCGCGACGAAGCCCGGCACCGCACCACCGCCCTCCGTCGCCTCCGCGACCCGCCGGATCATCGCGGCCCAGGCGAAGGAGGCGACCGCCGTGTGGTCGGCGTGGTCGGAGTACCCCGGCTGCTCGCTGTCGCGGCGGCGGGTCGCCTCGTCGCTGTGCTGGATGTCGGGGTCCGGGTCGAGGGTCTGCACGACGGTGGGCCGGTAGCGCTCGATGAGCCCCGCGAGTACGTCGACGAGCCCGTCGTAGTCGTACGCCCCGGCCTTCCGCAGCGGCGAGTCGTCGGCCACGACGGTCCGCAGCGACAGGCCGCGCGCCTCCCAGAGGCTGGGCAGGCCCATTCGGCCCCACCGGGTGTGCATGGCGAGGTTGAGGAAGACGAGCTCGACGCGGTGGTCCCCGTGCGTGAGCGTGTCGACCTCGGCCCGGTGGTCGCCGCGCAGGGTGGTCACGGACTTCTGCCACCGCGTGAACCGGGGGAGGCCGAGCAGGACGGCGTAAGCCTGGCGCAGGCCCTGGTGCCGGGCGGAGGAGTACGCCGTACGGTCGGCCGGCTGCGGACCCGCGCCCGGTATCCGGTTGACACCGTTGGCCTCGCCCGCCGTGACGTACACGCAGACGAGGGGGACGCCGGAGTCGAGCGTCTGCTGGGTGTCCGGGTTCATGAAGTACAGGTCGTCGTCCGGGTGGGCGAGTATCTGCATCAGCAGCGCGTGCCGCGGCCGGGACATCGGCTTGCCGGGCAGCGGGTCGGGGGCGGGCTCCGTACGGCGCGGGGCGGGAACGGAGCAGGAAGCGAGGCCCGGACCAGCGGCGAGTGCGGCGGTGGAGGTGAGCACCGCGCGCCGCGCGGGGCCGCGCACGGGCCGGTCGTGTACGCCGTCCGGGCGCGCGGGGCGGCCTTCGTTCGTGCTGCCCAAGGCCCGCGCTCCGTCCGCTTCCCCCGCTGCGGACGCCCCCGCCCCCGCGTACATCCCCCAGCCCGCTGAATGGCGCGGCCCGCCCCCCGTGGCCGGGCCGCGTGGAGGTAGACGACGGTCGGGGCGCCGGGGTTGCCCGGCAGGGGCCCCCAGTTGCCGTAGCGGCTCGCGGCGGTCGAGTGGCAGGGGAAGATCACCCTGCTTACGTTCGAGAAATGAATCTTCGTACTGCCGCTGCAGCCGTGGTACTGGCTGCCGCCGCCTCCCTCCCGTTGTCCGGCGTCTCGTACGCGCAGCCCGACCTCGACTGCAGCGACTTCACCTATCAGGAGGAGGCGCAGGCGGAGTTCGACCGGGACCCCAGCGACCCGTACCGGCTGGACGAGGACCCGGGGGACGACGACCGGATCGCCTGCGAGGCGCTGCCGAGGAGGGGCCAGATCGGCTCGGCCACGGCCTCGCCCCGGCCGGCGGTCACGGTCACCACCACGACGACGGCCACGGCCCCGGCGTCACCCACGACACCGACGGCCACGGCGACACCCGCGATCCCCACCGTCACGGCTTCGGCCACCACCGAGGCACCCGTTCAGCCCACCGCGTCCCCCACTCTCGGAGTCAGGGGCGGCGAGGGCGGGACCATGGAAGACGGCAGCAGCACCACCGAGACCGCCCTGGGCATCGGACTCACGGCCGCCGCGGCAGCTCTGACCGTGGCTCTGGTGGCCGCGAGGCGACGCCGTCGCCAGGCCAAGGACCTGTGACGGCGCTCCGGGCTACGGGTAGCGGGGCAGCTGCTCCGTCGAGATCGTCCACGCGCCGATGGTGACGTCCTCGCCGTACACGAAGTCCTTCCGGGTCGCGTAGCGGGGGCCGTCCGGCGTGGAGTGGATGTCGGAGAGCACCGCGCCCGATCCGGTACGCGGATCGAAGATCGCGTACACGGGAATGCCCAGCAAGGGGTAGTCCCGCATCTTGCTCACCCAGTCGTTGTCCGGATTGGACCGTGACACGACCTCGACGGCGGCGACGAGCGTACGGGGATCGAAGGACCCCTCACCCTCCATGTCCGCCTCGGCGATCACCATCACGTCGGGATGCCGCATGATGCCCTCGGCCGCCTCCTCCACGTCCGGCGTTCCCGTGTGGGCCACGAGCTCCTCCGGCAGGACCTTCTCCAGGCGCCTGCGCACGCGCAGCGTGGTGAGCTCGTGCGGCTTCGCGGGCGACATCATGTCGTGGACGATCCCTTCCTTGGTGATCTCGAACTTGCCGGGAAGGGTGTCGTCCATGGACTGAACGAACTCCCGCATCACCTGGTACAGGTGGCCGTCTCGCCGTGCGTCGTCCGGGGCGATGGTCATGGCGCTCGCTCCTCGTCTGTGCCCAGGGGTAAGGGGTCGTCACCGTCATGCTAGGCGGCCTCTGGAAGGCCCGGCCGGCAGTCGCGGCAGCGGCCCGGTTCGGGCGCGCGGAAGGCCCGGTCACAGTCCTCGCAGGTCTGGAACGGGTCCGGCCGTACCATCTTCGGCGCGGGCGGCAGGGGCGGCGGCATGAGCGCGGTGAGCCGGTGGGCGAGCAGGGCCGCGAGGTGGATTGGCTGCTCGGGGAGGTTCGCGGCCAGGGTGGCGCGTACGGCGTCGGGGGTGGCCCCGCGCTCCAGCCAGGCGGCGACGGCGGGCGCCAGCCGGTGCACGTCCCGCTCGGCGAGCAGCACGCGCGGGTCGTCCCGGCGCAGGTCCGCGAGCAGCGTGGCGGCGACGCGGTGGCGCGCCGGGTCCTTGGTGCGGGGCTGGGGGAGGGGCGGCGGGACGCGGCGGGGCTGGGGCGCGGGGTCCGGTGCGGGCGGCGCTTCGGGGGCTGGTGCGGGCGGCACAACGGGTTCCGGTACGGACGCCGGTGCCGCCTCCGCCGGGACCGGGTGTACGTCGGCGGGGGCGGGCCGGGGCGCGGGCCGCCGCCGCTCGGGCATCGGCGCGCGGGCGGGGCGGCTCGGCTCCGGCTGGTTGTACGACACCGTGCGGGTGACGATCCGGCCGTTCGGCAGCCGCTCCCGGGTGCGTTCCAGGTAGCCGTGCGCCTCCAGCTCGCGCAGGGCGGCGGCGATGCGCGCCTCGCTCTCCGGGAAGCGGTCCGCCAGGCACTTGATGCCGATACGGGCCCCGGCGGGCAGTGACTGGATGTGTGCGGCGAGCCCGATCGCGACGAGCGTCAGTTCGCGGTGCTGGGTGAGGTGGTTGCCGACGACGGTGTAGCGGCTGGTGTGCCGGGTGTTGGCGTGCACGACGCCGGAACCGGAACGGGCGGTGGCCCGGGGAACGCCGGACGAGGCGCGCGAGGGCGCGCTAAGGTGCTGAACATCCATCGGGAAGGTGCTTCTTCCTCGTTGGTCAGGCCCTCGTTCGGGATGCCAGTCCCGGCCGGGGGCCGTCGCATGTCTGGGGTTGTCGCGGCGAGCATATGCCCCCCAACCATGCGCAGAGCCAGCCCAGTTGGCGAACGCCACCCGTGTGGGTGACGGGGAGGCTGGTGGGGTTGGGAGGGGTATTTGCTCCCGGGGATTGAAAGTCCTTGATGTCGTGCCGCACCGCGACACGGCTCACCGGATCGCGGCACACCGCGACCCGGCGAGGGGGTGCCGTGAGGGTGAATTCCTGGTTCGCCTCACTCGGCGTGGCCGGATGCGTTTACGCCGCTCAGCGATGACGCCTGCGCGGACAGTGACCGTCCGGCTGCTTCCGGATCATGTCCGACCTGTACTTCGTCAGGCGCGGGTGAGTGCGTCGGAAGCGGGTGTCTCGCATGGGCGGCGGCCGTACGGACTACACGGCGGACGGCGCGGACGGCCCCGGCTGGGACCCCGGCCTGGAGGACGACTCGACGGCCGTGCTCAAGGCGGTGAGCCGCCAGCTCAAGCTGTGGCGCGAGGCGGCGGGGCTGCGGCAGGCGGAGTTCGGCGCGGTCATCGGATACAGCGAGGACCTGGTCTCGGCGGTGGAACGCGGCCGGCGCATCCCGCAGCCGGAGTACCTGGACCGCGCGGACGAGGCCCTGGGCGCGGGCGGCAGGATCTCCGCGATGAAGAAGGACGTGGAGGAGGCCAGGTACCCGAAGAAGGTCCGTGACCTGGCCAAGCTGGAGGCGGAAGCGGTCGAGCTGGGCGCGTACGTGAACACCGTGGTGCACGGGTTGTTGCAGACAGAGGATTACGCGCGAGCACTTTTCGGCCAGCGGCACCCTGCCTATGCGGAGGACGAACTCGAGCGGCTTGTGGCGGCTCGTATGGCCCGGCAGTCGCTCTTTGAGCGGCGGCCCGCGCCACTATTGACCGTCGTCCAGGAAGAAACGACTCTCCGAAGGCCGATCGGCGGCAGAATGGTGCTGCGCCAGCAGCTGGAACATCTGTTGGCCATAGGGGAGTTGAGGACGGTCAAGATTCAGGTGATGCCGACATCCTCCGAGGAGCATGCTGGCCTGGCGGGCTCGCTTCAGCTCTGGAAGCTGAGGGGCGGCGCCACGCTGGGGCACGACGAGATCCAGCTCACCAGCCGGGTGATCGCCGATCCGAAGGAGCTCCAGGTCCTCGAAATGCGCTACTGCATGATCCGGGCCCAGGCCCTCACGCCCCGCGAGTCGCTGGGCTACATCGAGAAAGTGCGGGACGAGACATGACTCTCAAGCCCTCCGGAAGCGCCTCCGCGCTGGAGTGGACCAAGAGCAGTTACAGCACGAACGACGGCCCCAACTGTGTCGAGGTCGCCACCGGCTGCGGCACCGTCCACGTCCGCGACTCCAAGAGTGTGCACGGCCCGCAGCTCGGCTTCGCTCCCGGCTCATGGGCCGACTTCCTGGCGTACGCCTCCACGCGCTGACGACCGAGCCCCCGCCCGCAGCACGCGGGACAGGGGCTCGGACTGCTTCAGGAGCCCGTCACTCCTCGGCGAACAGCTCCTCCGCCGAGGTGGCGGTGATGGCCCGGTCGAACCAGACGCCGAGCGTGTCGAGGTCGGTGCAGGCGGTGATGCGGTCGCGGGCTACTTCGGGGACCAGGATCCCGCGCTTGGTCAGCAGCAGGATGATGTCCTCGGCCCGGCCCTCGGCCCGGCCCTCGGCCCGGCCCTCGCCACGCAGGCGCTGCGCGGTCTCCGAGCGGAAGAAGGAGAGGTCGACGGCCATCAGGTCCCTCCAGATCTGAGCTGCCGGGGCAGTGCCCAGGCCTTGTTCGGTGAGTTCGATGAAGATGCTCGCGGTGTCTTCGTCCACGGTTTTCAAGGCGGCGGCCAGCGCTCTCAGTATGGCACCGGCATCGGGGTCCTTCCCGTGCGTGATAGCGGAGAACGCGGCGAGGGGAATGTCGCCGGCGGCCGTGACGGGATCCTTGACCGCCGGCACGTTGTGCGGGCCGAGGACCAGGGGGCGCAGGGTCAGAGCGGGCCACTGCGGCGGGCCGATGTCGACCGGTGCCGAGGCCCACGCCGCAGTGTTCTTGTCCTGGCATACGACGAGGAGTACCGCCGGGACGCCGTACTTGGCGTTGAGGTGAGCCAGGTAGTAAGCCCAGCTGGCAGGCTTGGCGAGGTCCTTCTTGCCCTGCGCCTCGACGGCCAGCAGGAAGCTGCTGTCCGCTTCGGCGGTGTCGAAGCGCAGGAGCGTGTCCACACGGCGTTCCAGTGGACTGTTCTCGGTGAGGTCGGTGGGGAGCAGGGAAACGGCGACGGGGTCGTCGAAAGGAAGCCCGAGCGTCCGGAAGGTGCGGGTGAAAACGCCCGGAGCCTCCTGGAAGATCCGGTGCATCGCCTCGTGTGAAGAACTGACCATGGCATATGACGCTATGGACGCACCGGCCCTCGTTCGGCCGAATAGGGGGTGTTCACCCGCACGGGTGGGACGGTGCGGCGCGCCCGGGCTGCGGTTCGGTTTGACCTACGTCACGTACGGGGTAATCTCTTGCGCCCGATTGGCGCGGGCTGTGCCCCGTATGGCAGACTGTCGGGGTTGCTCGGTTGAGTGCCGATGCTGCGCGCCTCCCGTCGGGAGGACCGGAAGCGAGTCCCACAGTACTCGTCGCCCTAACTGCCCCTCCGGGCAGCGCTGGGGCGGACGTACGGGAATCTTTCGGGAAGCGTCAGCGGGGCTGAGACCAGGCGCCCGGTGGGTGTTTCTCCCCCGGACCAGCGGTCGCGGACCGCATCCCCTGCTTCAGGGAAAACCTTCGGGATTTCGTACTGGCGAGGATGCGACACGCCCGACCGCGTGGGTCGGAGGAGAGCGGTGCTGACAAAGACAGCCCCCGGGTCCCAGAGCGTTTCGAGAGAACAGGACTACTAGGTAGCCATGGCGGGACAGAAGATCCGCATCCGGCTCAAGGCCTACGACCACGAGGTCATCGACTCTTCGGCGAAGAAGATCGTCGAGACGGTGACTCGCACTGGTGCGTCGGTCGCGGGCCCGGTGCCGCTGCCCACAGAGAAGAACGTGTACTGCGTCATCAAGTCGCCGCACAAGTACAAGGATTCTCGCGAGCACTTCGAGATGCGCACGCACAAGCGCCTCATCGACATCCTCGACCCCACCCCCAAGACCGTTGACTCGCTGATGCGCCTGGACCTTCCGGCCGGCGTTGACATCGAGATCAAGCTCTGAGGGGCGCGGAGATGGCTAAGCAGATTAAGGGAATCCTGGGCGAGAAGCTCGGCATGACCCAGGTCTGGGACGAGAACAACCGGGTTGTCCCGGTGACCGTCGTCAAGGCCGGGCCGAATGTCGTGACCCAGGTCCGCACGAACGACACCGACGGCTACGAGTCGGTCCAGATCGCCTTCGGCGAGATCGACCCTCGCAAGGTGAACAAGCCCCTCAAGGGCCACTTCGCCAAGGCCGACGTGACCCCGCGCCGCCACCTGGTGGAGCTCCGTACCTCCGACGCCAGCGAGTACACGCTCGGCCAGGAGATCACTGCCGAGGTGTTCGAGTCCGGCGTCAAGGTCGACGTCACGGGCAAGAGCAAGGGCAAGGGCTTCGCCGGTGTCATGAAGCGTCACAACTTCGCCGGTGGCAAGGCTTCCCACGGTGCCCACCGCGTGCACCGCAAGCCCGGTTCCATCGGTGGCTGTGCCACCCCCGGCCGTGTCTTCAAGGGCATGCGCATGGCGGGTCGTATGGGCAACGAGCGGGTCACCACCCAGAACCTGACCGTCCACGCCGTTGACGCCGAGAAGGGCCTGCTGCTCATCAAGGGCGCCGTCCCCGGCCCCAACGGTGGCCTCGTCCTGGTCCGCACCGCGGCCAAGGGGGTTTGAGGAACCGATGAGCACCATTGACATCCTTACGCCGGCAGGCGACAAGGCCGGGACCGTCGACCTCCCCGCGGAGATCTTCGACGCCAAGGTCAGCATTCCGCTGATCCACCAGGTCGTTGTCGCACAGCTGGCCGCTGCCCGTCAGGGCACGCACAAGACCAAGCGTCGCGGCGAAGTCCGTGGTGGCGGCAGGAAGCCCTACCGCCAGAAGGGCACCGGCCGCGCCCGTCAGGGTTCGACCCGCGCCCCGCAGTTCGCCGGCGGTGGCGTCGTCCACGGCCCGCAGCCGCGTGACTACTCGCAGCGCACGCCCAAGAAGATGAAGGCCGCCGCTCTGCGTGGCGCCCTCACCGACCGGGCTCGCAACGCTCGCATCCACGTCGTCTCCGGCGTGGTCGAGGGTGCGGTTTCCACGAAGGCCGCGAAGTCCCTGCTGGGCAAGGTCAGCGAGCGCAAGCACGTGCTCCTGGTCGCCGAGCGTTCGGACGAGGCCGCGTGGCTGTCCGCCCGCAACCTGCCCCAGGTGCACCTCCTGGAGCCGGGCCAGCTGAACACGTACGACGTGCTCGTCTCTGACGACGTGGTCTTCACCAAGGCCGCTTTCGAGTCTTTCGTGTCTGGCCCCACCAAGGCCGATGAGACCGAAGGGAGCGACGTCTGATGGCTGAGGCGACCGTAACCAGCAAGACCTTCACGGACCCGCGCGACGTACTCGTCAAGCCGGTTGTTTCCGAGAAGAGCTACGCGCTGCTCGACGAGAACAAGTACACGTTCATCGTCGCGCCCGGCTCCAACAAGACCCAGATCAAGCAGGCCGTCCAGGCGGTCTTCGGGGTCAAGGTCACCGGGGTCAACACGATCAACCGGCAGGGTAAGCGCAAGCGCACCAAGACCGGCTTCGGCAAGCGCTCCGACACGAAGCGCGCCATCGTGACCCTCGCCGAGGGCGACCGTATCGACATCTTCGGCGGCCCGACCTCCTGACGGAGGTCGAGTCGTCCGGAATCGGACGAGGACTGAGAAATGGGAATCCGCAAGTACAAGCCGACGACGCCGGGCCGCCGTGGCTCCTCCGTCGCCGACTTTGTCGAGATCACGCGGTCCACGCCGGAGAAGTCGCTGGTCCGCCCCCTGCACAGCAAGGGCGGCCGTAACAACGCCGGTCGGATCACCGTTCGCCACCAGGGTGGCGGACACAAGCGCGCCTACCGCGTGATCGACTTCCGTCGTCACGACAAGGACGGCGTGCCGGCGAAGGTCGCTCACATCGAGTACGACCCGAACCGCACCGCGCGCATCGCGCTGCTGCACTACGCAGACGGCGAGAAGCGCTACATCATCGCACCGCGTGGGCTCACGCAGGGTGACCGGATTGAGAACGGCCCTGGCGCCGACATCAAGCCCGGCAACAACCTGGCGCTGCGCAACATCCCGGTCGGTACGACCATCCACGCCATCGAGCTGCGGCCCGGCGGCGGCGCGAAGTTCGCCCGTTCCGCGGGTGCCTCCGTGCAGCTGCTGGCGAAGGAGGGCACGATGGCCCACCTTCGTATGCCGTCCGGTGAGATCCGGCTGGTCGACGCCCGCTGCCGCGCCACCATCGGCGAGGTCGGCAACGCCGAGCAGTCGAACATCAACTGGGGCAAGGCCGGCCGCATGCGCTGGAAGGGCGTCCGCCCGACCGTTCGTGGTGTCGCGATGAACCCCGTTGACCACCCGCACGGTGGTGGTGAGGGCAAGACTTCCGGTGGTCGTCACCCGGTCAGCCCGTGGGGTCAGAAGGAAGGTCGTACTCGCTCGCCGAAGAAGGCATCGAGCAAGTACATCGTCCGCCGCCGCAAGTCGAACAAGAAGCGCTAGGAGCGGGTTTAGATGCCGCGCAGTCTCAAGAAGGGGCCCTTCGTCGACGGACACCTCGTAAAGAAGGTGGACGTCCAGAACGAAGCTGGCACCAAGAACGTCATCAAGACCTGGTCCCGGCGCTCGATGATCATTCCCAGCATGCTGGGTCACACCATCGCGGTGCACAACGGCAAGATTCACGTCCCGGTGTTCGTCACCGAGTCGATGGTCGGCCACAAGCTCGGCGAGTTTGCGCCGACCCGCACCTTCCGCGGCCACGTCAAGGACGACCGCAAGTCGAAGCGCCGCTAAGGCGGGGTGCGATGACTATGAACGACACCGAAGGGACAACCATGGAAGCCAGGGCCCAGGCGCGGTACATCCGCGTCACGCCCATGAAGGCCCGCCGCGTGGTGGACCTTATCCGTGGCATGGATGCCACGGAGGCTCAGGCGGTCCTGCGTTTCGCCGCGCAGGCCGCGAGCGTGCCGGTAGGCAAGGTGCTTGACAGCGCCATTGCCAACGCTGCGCACAACTACGACCACACGGACGCCTCCTCGCTGGTCATCAGCGAGGCGTACGTCGACGAGGGCCCGACCCTGAAGCGGTTCCGTCCGCGTGCTCAGGGCCGTGCCTACCGGATCCGCAAGCGGACCAGCCACATCACCGTGGTCGTCAGCAGCAAGGAAGGTTCCCGGTAATGGGCCAGAAGGTAAACCCGCACGGGTTCCGGCTCGGCATCACCACGGACTTCAAGTCCCGTTGGTACGCCGACAAGCTGTACAAGGACTACGTCAAGGAAGACGTCGCCATCCGTCGGATGATGACGTCCGGCATGGAGCGCGCCGGCATCTCGAAGGTGGAGATCGAGCGCACCCGTGACCGCGTGCGTGTGGACATCCACACCGCTCGTCCGGGCATCGTCATCGGCCGCCGTGGCGCCGAGGCCGACCGCATCCGCGGCGACCTCGAGAAGCTCACGGGCAAGCAGGTCCAGCTGAACATCCTCGAGGTCAAGAACCCCGAGATGGACGCTCAGCTGGTCGCTCAGGCCGTTGCCGAGCAGCTCTCCTCCCGCGTCTCCTTCCGTCGCGCCATGCGCAAGAGCATGCAGGGCACGATGAAGGCCGGCGCCAAGGGCATCAAGATCCAGTGTGGTGGCCGTCTCGGCGGCGCCGAGATGTCCCGGTCCGAGTTCTACCGCGAGGGCCGTGTGCCGCTGCACACGCTGCGCGCGAACGTGGACTACGGCTTCTTCGAGGCCAAGACGACCTTCGGCCGTATCGGCGTGAAGGTCTGGATCTACAAGGGCGACGTCAAGAACATCGCCGAGGTCCGTGCCGAGAACGCCGCGGCCCGTGCGGGTAACCGCCCGGCCCGTGGTGGCGGCGCGGCCGACCGTCCGGCCGGTGGCCGTGGCGGTCGTGGTGGCGAGCGTGGCGGCCGCGGCCGCAAGCCGCAGCAGGGCGCACCGGCAGCAGAGGCCCCCAAGGCCGACGCTCCCGCCGCCGCTGCTCCGGCTGAGAGCACCGGAACGGAGGCCTGACCGAAATGCTGATCCCTCGTAGGGTCAAGCACCGCAAGCAGCACCACCCCAAGCGCCGCGGTATGGCGAAGGGTGGCACTGAGGTCGCATTCGGCGAGTACGGCATCCAGGCGCTGACCCCGGCCTACGTGACGAACCGCCAGATCGAGGCTGCTCGTATCGCGATGACCCGCCACATCAAGCGTGGCGGCAAGGTCTGGATCAACATCTACCCGGACCGTCCGCTGACGAAGAAGCCCGCCGAGACCCGCATGGGTTCCGGTAAGGGTTCTCCCGAGTGGTGGATCGCGAACGTGCACCCGGGCCGGGTCATGTTCGAGCTGTCCTACCCGAACGAGAAGATTGCTCGTGAGGCGCTCACCCGCGCTGCTCACAAGCTTCCGATGAAGTGCCGGATTGTTCGGCGCGAGGCAGGTGAGTCGTGATGGTGGCCGGTACGAAGGCGACTGAGCTGCGCGAGCTGAACGACGAGGACCTCGTCGCCAAGCTCCGTGAGGCCAAGGAAGAACTGTTCAACCTCCGCTTCCAGGCGGCGACCGGACAGCTCGAGAACCACGGCCGGCTCAAGTCCGTCCGTAAGGACATCGCCCGGATCTACACCCTGATGCGTGAGCGCGAGCTGGGCATCGAGACGGTGGAGAGCGCCTGATGAGCGAGAAGAATGTGACTGAGACGACTGAGCAGCGCGGTTTCCGCAAGACCCGTGAGGGTCTCGTCGTCAGCGACAAGATGGACAAGACCGTCGTCGTCGCTGTCGAGGACCGCGTCAAGCACGCCCTGTACGGCAAGGTCATCCGCCGTACGAACAAGCTCAAGGCTCACGACGAGTCCAACGCCGCAGGCGTCGGCGACCGCGTTGTCATCATGGAGACGCGTCCGCTGTCGGCGAGCAAGCGCTGGCGCATCGTCGAGATCCTCGAGAAGGCCAAGTAAATCCTTAGAAGGGTTTCCTTCTAAGTAGTTCCGCCAGGCTCGGCAGGGGCGCCCAGGCGTCCCTGCCGGGAACCGGCAGACGATCAGGAGATAGACGTGATCCAGCAGGAGTCGCGACTGCGTGTCGCCGACAACACGGGTGCGAAGGAAATTCTCACCATCCGTGTTCTCGGTGGCTCGGGTCGCCGCTACGCGGGCATCGGCGACGTCATCGTCGCCACCGTCAAGGACGCGATCCCCGGCGGCAACGTGAAGAAGGGTGACGTCGTCAAGGCGGTCATCGTTCGCACCGTCAAGGAGCGCCGCCGCCAGGACGGCTCGTACATCCGCTTCGACGAGAACGCCGCTGTCATTCTCAAGAACGACGGCGACCCTCGTGGCACCCGTATCTTCGGCCCGGTGGGCCGTGAGCTGCGCGAGAAGAAGTTCATGAAGATCATCTCGCTCGCGCCGGAGGTGCTGTAAGCATGAAGATCAAGAAGGGCGACCTGGTTCAGGTCATCACCGGTAAGGACAAGGGCAAGCAGGGCAAGGTCATCGTGGCCTTCCCCCGCGAGAACCGCGTCCTCGTCGAGGGTGTCAACCGGGTCAAGAAGCACACCAAGGCCGGTCAGACCGCTCGCGGTTCGCAGACCGGTGGCATCGTGACGACCGAGGCCCCGGTCCACGTCAGCAACGTGCAGCTGGTTGTTGAGAAGGACGGCAAGAAGGTCGTTACTCGCGTCGGCTACCGCTTTGACGACGAGGGCAACAAGATCCGCGTTGCCAAGCGGACTGGTGAGGACATCTGATGACTACCACCACCGCGCCGCGTCTGAAGCTGCGCTACCGCGAGGAGATCGCGGGCAAGCTGCGTGAAGAGTTCTCGTACGAGAACGTCATGCAGATCCCCGGTCTCGTCAAGATCGTGGTCAACATGGGTGTGGGCGACGCCGCCCGCGACTCCAAGCTGATCGACGGCGCCATCCGCGACCTCACCACGATCACCGGCCAGAAGCCGGCCGTCACCAAGGCCCGGAAGTCCATCGCGCAGTTCAAGCTGCGCGAGGGTCAGCCGATCGGCTGCCACGTCACCCTCCGCGGTGACCGCATGTGGGAGTTCCTGGACCGTACGCTGTCGCTCGCGCTGCCGCGTATCCGTGACTTCCGTGGTCTGTCGCCGAAGCAGTTCGACGGCCGTGGCAACTACACGTTCGGTCTCACGGAGCAGGTCATGTTCCACGAGATCGACCAGGACAAGATCGACCGGGTCCGGGGCATGGACATCACCGTGGTCACCACGGCGACCAACGACGACGAGGGTCGTGCCCTCCTTCGTCACCTCGGCTTCCCGTTCAAGGAGAACTGACCGTGGCGAAGAAGGCCCTGATCGCTAAGGCGGCCCGCAAGCCGAAGTTCGCTGTGCGCGCGTACACGCGTTGCCAGCGCTGCGGCCGGCCGCACTCCGTCTACCGCAAGTTCGGCCTGTGCCGCGTGTGCCTTCGTGAGATGGCTCACCGTGGCGAGCTGCCGGGCGTGACCAAGAGCTCCTGGTAGTCCAGTACTGCCCTTCGGGCGTACGGATTTCCAGAGGCTCTCGGTAAGTATCTGGTCGGCAGGAGCCCGACCCCGCATGCCGTAGGCTTGCGGGGTTGGGCGCCTGCCGCCCTGACCGACTTACTACGCCGTAGGTCCCCGCACCGCACCCGTCCCGCCACTGAGTGGGGAGAGGGATGGCGCATACAGGAAACCCCGGCGAGAGAGGCCGAAGGCCAATTCATGACCATGACTGATCCGATCGCGGACATGCTGACTCGTCTGCGTAACGCGAACTCGGCGTACCACGACACCGTGGCTATGCCGCACAGCAAGATCAAGTCGCACATCGCGGAGATCCTCCAGCAGGAGGGCTTCATCACCGGCTGGAAGGTCGAGGACGCCGAAGTCGGCAAGTCCCTCGTTCTCGAGCTGAAGTTCGGCCCGAACCGTGAGCGCTCCATTGCGGGCATCAAGCGGATCTCGAAGCCGGGTCTGCGCGTGTACGCGAAGTCCACCAACCTGCCGAAGGTCCTTGGCGGCCTGGGCGTGGCGATCATCTCCACGTCGCACGGTCTTCTGACCGGCCAGCAGGCAGGCAAGAAGGGCGTAGGTGGGGAAGTCCTCGCCTACGTCTGGTAGTCGGGAAAGGAAGGAAAGCTAATGTCGCGAATCGGCAAGCTCCCCATCCAGGTTCCCGCCGGTGTGGACGTCACCATCGATGGCCGCACGGTCGCGGTGAAGGGCCCCAAGGGTTCCCTCACGCACACCGTCGCCGCGCCGATCGAGGTCACCAAGGGTGAGGACGGCGTGCTCAGCGTCACCCGCCCGAACGACGAGCGTCAGAACAAGGCCCTCCACGGCCTGTCCCGCACGCTGGTGGCGAACATGATCACCGGCGTGACCACGGGTTACACCAAGGCGCTCGAGATCAGTGGTGTCGGTTACCGCGTCCAGGCGAAGGGCTCCAACCTGGAGTTCGCCCTGGGCTACAGCCACCCGATCGTCGTTGAGGCCCCCGAGGGCATCACCTTCAAGGTCGAGTCGCCCACGAAGCTCAGCGTCGAGGGCATCGACAAGCAGAAGGTCGGCGAGGTCGCCGCTAACATCCGCAAGCTGCGGAAGCCCGACCCGTACAAGGCCAAGGGCGTCAAGTACGCCGGCGAGGTTATCCGCCGCAAGGTTGGAAAGGCGGGTAAGTAAGCCATGGCATACGGTGTAAAGATCGCCAAGGGTGACGCGTACAAGCGCGCTGCCATCAAGCGCCGCCACATCCGCGTCCGCAAGCACGTCTCCGGTACGCCGGAGCGTCCTCGCCTGGTCGTGACGCGCTCCAACCGCAACATCGTTGCTCAGGTCATCGACGACATCGCGGGCCACACGCTCGCGTCGGCGTCGACCCTGGACGCCTCGATCCGCGGTGGCGAGGCCGACAAGAGCGCCCAGGCCCAGCAGGTCGGCGCGCTTGTCGCCGAGCGTGCCAAGGCTGCCGGCGTCGAGGCCGTCGTGTTCGACCGTGGTGGCAACAGGTACGCCGGGCGCATTGCCGCTCTGGCTGACGCCGCCCGCGAAGCCGGGCTGAAGTTCTAAGCCCCGGTTCCGGGACTAACGGACGTAACAGAGAGAGGTAAATCCAATGGCTGGACCCCAGCGCCGCGGAAGCGGTGCCGGTGGCGGCGAGCGGCGGGACCGGAAGGGTCGCGACGGTGGCGCTGCCGCCGAGAAGACCGCTTACGTTGAGCGCGTTGTCGCGATCAACCGTGTCGCCAAGGTTGTCAAGGGTGGTCGCCGCTTCAGCTTCACCGCGCTGGTCGTGGTGGGCGACGGTGACGGCACTGTAGGCGTCGGATACGGCAAGGCCAAGGAAGTTCCCGCGGCCATTGCCAAGGGCGTTGAAGAGGCCAAGAAGAGCTTCTTCAAGGTTCCGCGCATCCAGGGCACCATCCCTCACCCGATTCAGGGCGAGAAGGCTGCGGGCGTCGTCCTGCTCAAGCCGGCCTCCCCCGGTACCGGCGTTATCGCCGGTGGCCCGGTGCGTGCCGTGCTCGAGTGCGCCGGCGTTCACGACATCCTGTCGAAGTCGCTCGGCTCGTCGAACCCCATCAACATCGTCCACGCGACTGTGACGGCCCTCAAGGGTCTGCAGCGTCCCGAGGAGATCGCGGCTCGCCGTGGTCTGCCCCTCGAGGACGTGGCCCCCGCGGCCCTGCTCCGTGCGCGTGCGGGAGCGGGTGCGTAATGGCCCGTCTCCAGATCACGCAGACGAAGTCGTACATCGGCAGCAAGCAGAACCACCGCGACACCCTGCGTTCGCTCGGGCTCAAGCGCCTGAACGACGTGGTTGTCAAGGAGGACCGCCCCGAGTTCCGCGGAATGGTTCACACCGTCCGCCACCTCGTGACGGTTGAGGAGGTCGACTGACATGGCGGAGAACAACCCGCTGAAGGTCCACAACCTCCGGCCCGCCCCGGGCGCCAAGACCGCCAAGACCCGTGTGGGTCGTGGTGAGGCGTCCAAGGGTAAGACCGCAGGTCGTGGTACCAAGGGCACCAAGGCCCGTTACCAGGTTCCGGAGCGCTTCGAGGGCGGGCAGATGCCCCTCCACATGCGTCTCCCGAAGCTCAAGGGCTTCAAGAACCCGTTCCGCACCGAGTACCAGGTCGTGAACCTGGACAAGCTCGCCGAGCTCTACCCGCAGGGTGGAGAGGTCACGGTGGCCGACCTGGTCGCCAAGGGTGCGGTGCGTAAGAACCAGCTCGTCAAGGTGCTCGGCGCCGGCGAGGTCTCCGTGGCGCTGACGGTGACGGTTGACGCCGCTTCCGCCTCCGCCAAGGAGAAGATCGCTGCCGCTGGCGGCACCGTCACCGAGCTCGTCTGAGAGACGAGCCCGATGGCTTGAACACCGACCGGGGATGCCTCCCAAAAGGGGCATCCCCGGTTGGTCGTTCCAAGGGGGGCATGGTCGCCGGTATGGTGGCGTGCACCGTTAACTTCCGTGCGGTGCGCCCGCACGGCTTTTGACTGCTTGTATTCGTGTACTAGTCGCAACTCGTTGTTCCGTCGGATTCGTCGATCCTCAATACCGTCACCTCTGACGCAGTAGCGCGGGGGTCGCAGGAGGCACCGTGCTCACCGCGTTCGCCCGGGCGTTCAAGACGCCCGACCTGCGCAAGAAGCTGCTCTTCACACTGGGCATCATCGTGCTGTACCGGCTCGGGGCCCATGTTCCGGTTCCCGGCGTCAACTACAAGAACGTTCAGACCTGTGTCGACCAGGCGCAGACTGGCGGGCTCTTCGGGCTCGTCAACCTGTTCAGCGGTGGCGCCCTGCTGCAGATCACGATCTTCGCGCTCGGCATCATGCCGTACATCACGGCGAGCATCATCCTGCAGCTGCTGACCGTGGTCATCCCGCGACTGGAGGCCCTCAAGAAGGAGGGGCAGTCCGGTACGGCCAAGATCACGCAGTACACGCGTTACCTGACGGTCGCGCTGGCCGTGCTGCAGGGCACCGGCCTGGTGGCCACCGCCCGCAACGGCGCGATCTTCCAGGGCTGCCCGGTCGCCGGCCAGATCGTCCCCGACAAGTCCATCTTCGTGACGATCACCATGGTGATCACGATGACCGCGGGCACCGCGGCCGTCATGTGGCTCGGTGAGCTCGTCACCGACCGCGGCATCGGCAACGGCATGTCGATCCTGATGTTCATCTCGATCGCCGCCGGCTTCCCGGGCGCGCTGTGGGCCATCAAGAAGCAGGGCGATCTCGCGAACGGCTGGATCGAGTTCGGTGTGGTGATCCTGGTCGGCTTCGCCATGGTGGGGCTCGTGGTCTTCGTCGAGCAGGCGCAGCGCAGGATCCCCGTCCAGTACGCGAAGCGCATGATCGGCCGCAAGTCCTACGGCGGTACGTCCACGTACATCCCGCTCAAGGTGAACCAGGCCGGTGTGATCCCGGTCATCTTCGCCTCGTCCCTGCTCTACATCCCCATGCTGATCGTCCAGTTCAGCGGTGGCGGGGCAAGTTCCGGCTGGGGCACGTGGATTCAGGCGAACTTCGTGGATGGCAAGCCCATCTACATCGCCACGTACTTCCTGTTGATCGTGTTCTTCGCCTTCTTCTATGTGGCGATCTCGTTCAACCCCGAGGAAGTCGCCGACAACATGAAGAAGTATGGTGGCTTCATCCCGGGTATCCGGGCAGGTCGGCCTACCGCCGAGTACCTGAGCTACGTGCTCAACCGGATCACGTGGCCGGGCTCGCTGTATCTGGGTCTGATCGCTCTTGTGCCGACGATGGCGTTGGCGGGCTTCGGCGCGAACGCGGACTTCCCCTTCGGTGGAACAAGCATCCTGATCATCGTGGGTGTGGGTCTGGAGACCGTGAAGCAGATCGAGAGCCAGCTCCAGCAGCGCAATTACGAAGGGTTCCTCCGCTGATGCGAATCGTCCTCGTCGGGCCGCCCGGTGCGGGCAAGGGAACGCAGGCCGCGTTCCTTGCCAAGAACCTGAAGATCCCGCACATCTCCACGGGCGACCTCTTCCGCGCCAACATCAGCCAGGGCACGGAGCTGGGCAAGCAGGCGAAGGCGTTCATGGACGCCGGCAACCTGGTACCGGACGAGGTCACCATCGGGATGGCCAAGGACCGCATGTCCAAGCCCGACGCCGAGGGCGGGTTCCTGCTGGACGGCTTCCCGCGGAACGTCTCGCAGGCCGTGGCGCTCGACGAGTGGCTGAAGGCCGAGGGGCAGCAGCTCGACGGCGTGCTGGACCTGGAAGTACCCGAGGACGAGGTCGTCAAGCGCATCGCGGGCCGCCGTACCTGCCGCAACGACTCCAGCCACGTCTTCCACGTGACGTACAGCCCGCCCGAGCAGGACGGCGTCTGCGACGTCTGCGGCGGCGAGCTGTACCAGCGCGGCGACGACACCGAGGAAACGGTGCGCCGCCGGCTGGAGGTCTACCACAGCGAGACGGAGCCGATCATCGACCACTACAAGGCTCAGGGCCTGGTGGTCACCATCTCCGCGCTGGGCAAGGTCGACGAAGTGACCAGGCGCGCGATGGAAGCCCTGAAGAAGTCCTCCCCCGAGGGCTGATCGAGCGAGCAGTACGACGGTTGCGGCCGCGGTGTCCGAGAGGCGCCGCGGCCGTACTGTTGAGCGCGGAAGCGCGTGGTACGCAGTACGTGGTACGTAGTGACAGCGAAGGTGGAAGGCACACACATGGTGGAGATCAAGACCCCCGGGCAGATCGCGAAGATGCGCGAGGCGGGGCTGGTCGTCGCCGCCGTCCACGCGGCCACGCGTGAGGCGGCCGTTCCGGGCGCCACCACCAGGGATCTGGACGAGGTGTCCCGCAAGGTGCTCGCCGAGCACGGCGCGAAGTCGAACTTCCTCGGGTACGGCGGCTTCCCCGCCACCATCTGCACCTCGGTCAACGAGGTCGTCGTCCACGGCATCCCGGACGAGAAGACGGTCCTGAAGGACGGCGACATCATCTCGATCGACGCGGGCGCGATCGTCGACGGCTGGCACGGCGACGCCGCGTACACCGCCTTCGTCGGCACCGGGCACGCGCCCGAGCTGATCGAGCTCTCCCGGGTGACCGAGGAGTCGATGTGGGCCGGCCTGGCCGCGATGAAGCTGGGCAACCGGCTGGTCGACATCTCCAAGGCGATCGAGTCGTACATCCGCCGCCAGCCGCGTCCGGCCACCGGCAAGTACGGGATCATCGAGGACTACGGCGGCCACGGCATCGGCTCCGAGATGCACATGGACCCGCACCTGCTGAACTACGTCACGCGCAAGCGCGGCAAGGGCCCGAAGCTGGTCCCCGGCTTCTGCCTGGCGATCGAGCCGATGGTGAGCCTCGGTACGGCGCAGACGGACGTCCTGGAGGACAACTGGACCGTCGTCACCACCGACGGCACCTGGTCCTCGCACTGGGAGCACTCCGTGGCGCTGACGGAGGAGGGACCGCTGGTCCTGACCGCCGTCGACGGCGGCAAGGCGAAGCTGGCGGAGTACGGGATCACCGCGGCCCCCGATCCGCTGGGCTGAACGGCGTAATGATCTTGACTGTTGGGCACACTTGCCGGATTCGTCTTTTCCGGGCGCCTGACGTACACTGACTAGTCGGCTCGCGTGTGCCCGTATGCCTGCATACGGGTGCGTAAGTCGATCAAGGTAGCCGATTCGAAGGGCGAAGCGTGGCCAAGAAGCAAGGTGCCATCGAAATCGAGGGCACCGTGATCGAGTCCCTCCCGAACGCAATGTTCAAGGTGGAACTTCAGAACGGTCACAAAGTCCTAGCGCACATCAGCGGCAAGATGCGTATGCACTACATCCGCATCCTCCCGGATGACCGGGTCGTGGTGGAGCTGTCTCCGTACGACCTGACGCGTGGCCGGATCGTCTACCGGTACAAGTAGATCTTGCCCGCGCCCCGTGTCTCACGGGGTGGTGGCACTGACCCGGAGAACCTCACATCCCATGAAGGTCAAGCCGAGCGTCAAGAAGATCTGCGACAAGTGCAAGGTGATCCGCCGTCACGGCCGGGTCATGGTCATCTGCGACAACCTGCGCCACAAGCAGCGCCAGGGCTGACGCACGACCCCCTGCATCTCGCAGAACTTCGCGCGACGCACGTAAATACGTACATACGCAGAACCCAGCACCCGAGGGTGCTGACACCTCCGGCGGAGGCCGGGGACCTGGAACGTACCTCGTACGGCGGCCACGGAACGGTTCTGCGGAAGACCTCCGAGCAAACAGGAGCCATGCATGGCACGCCTTGAAGGCGTTGACCTCCCGCGCGAAAAGCGTATCGAGGTCGCCCTCACCTACGTCTTCGGCATCGGTCGCACCCGTGCCAAGGAGACCCTCGCCGCCACCGGCGTGAACCCCGACACGCGCGTTCGCGACCTCGGCGAGGAAGACCTCGTCAAGATCCGCGAGTACGTCGACGTCAACTTCAAGACCGAGGGTGACCTCCGTCGCGAGGTGCAGGCCGACATCCGCCGCAAGGTCGAGATCGGCTGCTACCAGGGTCTGCGTCACCGCCGCGGCCTGCCGGTCCACGGTCAGCGCACCAGCACCAACGCTCGTACCCGCAAGGGCCCGCGTCGCGCCATCGCCGGTAAGAAGAAGCCGGGCAAGAAGTAGTCCTCAGCCGGACGCTCATCAGCGGTCTTCGCTGTAGGACCGACCACCTCCCGTAGGAGATATAGATGCCCCCCAAGGGTCGTCAGGGCGCCGCCAAGAAGGTGCGCCGCAAGGAAAAGAAGAACGTCGCTCACGGGCACGCCCACATCAAGAGCACGTTCAACAACACGATCGTCTCGATCACCGACCCCTCGGGCAACGTGATCTCCTGGGCCTCCGCCGGCCACGTCGGCTTCAAGGGCTCGCGCAAGTCCACCCCCTTCGCCGCGCAGATGGCCGCCGAGTCGGCCGCCCGCCGCGCGCAGGAGCACGGCATGCGCAAGGTCGACGTCTTCGTCAAGGGTCCCGGCTCCGGCCGTGAGACCGCGATCCGCTCCCTCCAGGCCACCGGCCTCGAGGTCGGCTCGATCCAGGACGTCACCCCCACCCCGCACAACGGATGCCGGCCGCCCAAGCGTCGCCGCGTCTGATCCAGGTTGTTGCAGTGCGTGACGGGTGAAGACCGACCTTCACTCCGACCGCGTTGTACTCGGGCGGTACGGTCCTTCGGGCCGTGCCGCCCGTACCCTTGTAGTAGTTGGCATCAAATAGTGGGTGCCAAGACTGGAGGCATTTCTCATGCTTATCGCTCAGCGTCCGTCGCTGACCGAAGAGGTCGTCGACGAGTACCGCTCGCGGTTCGTGATCGAGCCCCTCGAGCCGGGCTTCGGTTACACCCTCGGTAACTCCCTTCGCCGTACGCTCCTCTCCTCGATCCCCGGTGCCGCTGTCACCAGCATCCGGATCGACGGCGTCCTGCACGAGTTCACCACCGTGCCGGGTGTCAAGGAGGACGTCACCGACCTCATCCTGAACATCAAGCAGCTGGTCGTCTCCAGCGAGCACGACGAGCCCGTCGTGATGTACCTGCGCAAGCAGGGCCCGGGTCTGGTCACCGCCGCTGACATCGCCCCGCCGGCCGGCGTCGAGGTGCACAACCCCGACCTGGTGCTCGCCACGCTCAACGGCAAGGGCAAGCTGGAGATGGAGCTGACCGTCGAGCGCGGTCGCGGCTACGTCTCCGCCGTCCAGAACAAGCAGGTGGGCCAGGAGATCGGCCGTATCCCGGTCGACTCCATCTACTCGCCGGTGCTCAAGGTCACGTACAAGGTCGAGGCGACCCGTGTCGAGCAGCGCACCGACTTCGACAAGCTGATCGTCGACGTCGAGACCAAGCAGGCCATGCGCCCGCGTGACGCCATGGCGTCCGCCGGCAAGACCCTGGTCGAGCTGTTCGGTCTGGCGCGCGAGCTCAACATCGACGCCGAGGGCATCGACATGGGCCCGTCCCCCACGGACGCCGCCCTCGCCGCCGACCTGGCGCTGCCGATCGAGGAGCTCGAGCTCACCGTTCGTTCGTACAACTGCCTCAAGCGTGAGGGCATCCACTCCGTGGGTGAGCTCGTGGCGCGCTCCGAGGCCGACCTGCTCGACATCCGCAACTTCGGTGCGAAGTCGATCGACGAGGTCAAGGCGAAGCTGGCCGGCATGGGCCTGGCCCTCAAGGACAGCCCGCCCGGATTCGACCCGACCGCCGCCGCCGACGCCTTCGGCGCCGACGACGACGCGGACGCCGGTTTCGTCGAGACCGAGCAGTACTAGAAACTTCCGGCGGGCAGCAGCTCGCCGGTAACTGACACCGGTACCTGATACGGCCGGTGCAGACACGAGGAGAAACACCATGCCGCGTCCCGCAAAGGGTGCCCGTCTGGGCGGCAGCGCCGCGCACGAGCGTCTGCTTCTCGCCAACCTGGCGAAGTCGCTGTTCGAGCACGGCCGCATCACGACGACCGAGGCCAAGGCCCGCCGCCTGCGCCCCGTCGCCGAGCGTCTGGTCACCAAGGCGAAGAAGGGCGACATCCACAACCGTCGCCTGGTGCTGCAGACGATCACGGACAAGAGCGTCGTGCACACGCTCTTCACCGAGATCGCCCCGCGGTACGAGAACCGCCCCGGTGGTTACACCCGCATCACGAAGATCGGCAACCGTCGTGGCGACAACGCCCCGATGGCGGTCATCGAGCTGGTCGAGGCCCTGACCGTGGCCCAGCAGGCCACCGGTGAGGCCGAGGCCGCGACGAAGCGCGCGGTGAAGGAAGACGCAGCCAAGAAGGACGAGGCTGCTCAGGACGACGCTCCGGCCGCCGAGGCTGCCGAGGGTGAGTCCAAGGACGCCTGAGCGTTCTGATTCCACCGGGCGGGCCCGCATCACCCTTCGGGGCGGTGCGGGCCCGCTCTGTTTTTTGCTGCTTTGAGAGGATGCGCTGGTGAGCGAGGACATTGAGGGTGCGGCGCCGGGGTTCGTGCGGGTCCGGCTGGATCTTTCGTACGACGGCAAGGACTTCTCCGGCTGGGCGAAGCAGACCGAGCGGCGCACGGTCCAGGGCGAGCTGGAGAGCGCGCTGCGGACCGTCACGCGGTCCTCGCGGACGTACGAGCTGACGGTCGCCGGTCGTACGGACTCAGGGGTGCACGCGCGCGGCCAGGTCGCGCACGTCGACCTGCCGGAGGACGTCTGGGCCGAGCACCACGACAAGCTGCTGCGGCGGCTCGCGGGGCGGCTGCCGCACGACGTGCGGGTCTGGAAGGTCGCCGAGGCCCCCGCGGGGTTCAACGCCCGGTTCGCGGCCGTCTGGCGGCGCTACGCGTACCGCGTGACGGACGACCCGGGGGGCGTCGACCCGCTGCTGCGCGGGCATGTCCTGTGGCACGACTGGCCGTTGGACGTCGACGCCATGAACCGGGCGGCCGAACGGCTGGTCGGCGAGCACGACTTCGCGGCGTACTGCAAGAGGCGCGAGGGCGCGACGACCATCCGCACCCTCCAGCAGCTGAGCTGGGAGCGCGGGGCGGACGGGATCATCACCGCGACCGTGCGCGCCGACGCCTTCTGCCACAACATGGTGCGCTCGCTGGTCGGCGCGATGCTGTTCGTCGGCGACGGGCACCGGGACGCGGACTGGCCCGGGAAGGTGCTGGCCGCGGGCGTACGGGACTCGTCGGTCCATGTCGTACGCCCGCACGGCCTCACCCTGGAGGAAGTCGGCTACCCCGCCGACGCGTTGCTGGCGGAGCGGGCCCGGCAGGCCCGCAACATGCGGACCCTGCCCGGCTCAGGAGCCGGCTGCTGCTGACGCCTGGATCTTGCCGCGCTGGTGGATCTGGCGGAACGTGAACTCCGCCAGGTCGTCGCCGGCCGTGTAGACGCCCTTGTCGGTCGTGACGACGTTCCTGCCGCTGGTGAAGCCGCCCACCGTGAAGTAGGCGTAGCGGCCGTACGCGTTGGTGGTCTTGCGGCAGATCGCGCCGGCCCGGCAGAAGGTCGGGACGCCGGCGCCGGGGAGGGAGGCGAGGCCGCCGCTCGCCTGCTCCTTGGCCTTCAGGGCCTGGGCGGCGGTGTCGAAGACCGCCACGCCGACGGTGACGGCGACGCCGTTCGTGGAGTACGTGGCGCGGATGAGCTGGTCGCAGCCGTTGTTGGTCAGTACGGCGCCCAGCGCGCCCTGGGCGCCGGCGGAGCAGGTGGTCGTGCGGTTCGTCGCGCCCTTGGCGTACGCGCGGTCGCCGAACTTCAGCTTCTTGCCGGGGAAGAGGGAGTCGGCGCTCAGCGGCAGCTTGTCCTTCTGCGCGCTGGAGATGAAGTCCCTCGGGTTCGGCGGGGGCGGCGGCGCCTGGGACGAGAACGAGGGGCCGGGCTGCGCGGACCCGGTCGGCAGGGTCTCGGGGGTCGGCAGACCGCTCGCGGAGGTGGTGGTGCCGTTGTCCGGGTCGTTGCTGTTCGTGGTGACGACGGCGGTGGCGACGATGGCGCCGACCACGGCGGTCGCCAGCACGCCGCCGCCGATGTACGTCCAGCGCCTGCGGCGGGCGCGCGCGGCGGAGGCGTCGGCGAGCGCCGCCCAGTCCGGCGTGTCGGACGTCGAGTGTGTTCCGTACGGATCCTGAGGGCTCTGCTGTCCCTCGGGGCCACCCCAGGAGGGCCCCCCTTGCCCAAAGCTCATGCCGCGCATCCTAATCCGGTTGGGTGATGCGGCGGACGGCGGCGAGAATGCGGTGCATGGGACATCTTGAGGCCGCACACGTCGAGTACTACCTGCCGGACGGGCGGCCGTTGCTCGGCGACGTCTCCTTCCGGGTGGGGGAGGGCGCCGTCGTGGCCCTGGTCGGGCCCAACGGGGCGGGCAAGACGACCCTGCTGCGCCTGATCTCCCGGGAGCTCCAGCCGCACGGCGGGACGGTCACGGTGAGCGGCGGTCTCGGGGTGATGGGCCAGTTCGTGGGGTCCGTGCGGGACGAGCGGACGGTGCGGGACCTGCTGGTCTCGGTGTCCACGGACCGGATCCGGGAGGCGGCCGCCGCTGTCGACCGGGCCGAGCACGCCATCCTGACCGTGGACGACGAGAAGGCGCAGATGGCCTACGCGCAGGCGCTGTCCGACTGGGCGGAGGTCGGCGGGTACGACGCCGAGACCGTCTGGGACATGTGCTCCATGGCGGCGCTGGGCATCGAGTACGACAAGGCGCAGTTCCGCGAGGTGCGCACACTCAGCGGCGGTGAGCAGAAGCGGCTCGTGCTGGAGGCGCTGCTGCGGGGGCCGGACGAGGTGCTGCTGCTGGACGAGCCGGACAACTATCTGGACGTGCCGGGCAAGCGGTGGCTGGAGGAGCGGCTGAAGGAGACCCGCAAGACGGTCTTCTTCGTGTCCCACGACCGCGAGCTCCTCTCCCGGGCCGCCGACAAGATCGTGAGCCTGGAGCCGGGGCCGGCCGGCGCGGACGCGTGGGTGCACGGCGCCGGGTTCGCCACCTTCCACGAGGCGCGGGCCGAGCGGTTCGCGCGGTTCGAGGAGCTCCTGCGCCGGTGGGAGGAGGAGCGCGCCCGGCTCAAGGCGCTGGTGCTGAGGCTGCGCGGGCAGGCCGCGAGCAGCCCCGACATGGCCTCGCGGTACCGGGCCATGCGGACGCGGTTCGAGAAGTTCGAGGAGGCGGGCCCCCCGCCGGAGCCGCCGCGCAAGCAGGACATCCGGATGCGGCTGCGGGGCGGGCGCACCGGCGTGCGGGCCGTGGTGTGCGAGGGGCTGGAGCTCACGGGGCTGATGAAGCCGTTCGACCTGGAGGTCTACTACGGGGAGCGGGTCGCCGTGCTCGGGTCGAACGGCTCCGGCAAGTCGCACTTCCTGCGGCTGCTCGCCGGGGAGGACGTCCGGCACACGGGGCAGTGGAAGCTGGGCGCGCGGGTGGTGGCCGGGCACTTCGCGCAGACGCACGCGCATCCCGAGCTGGTCGGGCGCACGCTCGTCGACATCCTGTGGTCCGAGCACTCCAAGGACCGGGGCGGAGCCATGGGCGCCCTGCGGCGGTACGAGCTGGAGCGCCAGGGGGACCAGGCGTTCGACCGGCTGTCGGGCGGGCAGCAGGCGCGGTTCCAGATCCTGCTGATGGAGCTGGAGGGGACGACCGCGCTGCTGCTGGACGAGCCGACGGACAACCTCGACCTGGAGTCCGCCGAAGCGCTCCAGGAGGGGCTGGACGCGTACGACGGGACGGTGCTCGCCGTCACGCACGACCGGTGGTTCGCGAAGTCCTTCGACCGGTACCTGGTCTTCGGGTCGGACGGAGTCGTACGGGAGACGGCGGAGCCGGTGTGGGACGAGCGGCGGGTGGACCGGGCACGATAGGCGGCCGGCGGCGCGAGGGGGTGCCGACGGGCCCCGCCGGGCCGTTTTGACCCGTACGGGGGCAGGCGGGTAGGCTTCCAGTTCGTTATGCGTATTGGCTTGGTCGTTCTCACGCGAGGGGCCCTTACGCCGGTCCACAGGGCCGATGACCAGCGGCAGGCAGACGGGTTGCGTCCCCGAATGCGGCCAAGGCTGTCGTGATCGTCCCAGTGGCCTTGTCAGGACCCACTCACTGAAGAAGCGAAGGCTACGACCGTGCGTACGTACAGCCCCAAGCCCGGCGATGTCACGCGCCAGTGGCACATCATCGACGCGCAGGACATCGTCCTGGGCCGTCTGGCGACGACTGCCGCCACCCTCCTGCGGGGCAAGCACAAGGCGATTTACGCCCCGCACATGGACATGGGTGACTTCGTCATCATCGTCAACGCCGACAAGGTTCACCTGTCCGGCAACAAGAAGACCCAGAAGATGGCGTACCGCCACTCCGGTTTCCCGGGCGGTCTCCGTTCGGTGCGCTACGACGAGCTCCTGGCGAAGAACCCCGAGAAGGCCGTCGAGAAGGCCATCAAGGGCATGATCCCCAAGAACACCCTGGGGCGTCAGATGCTTTCCAAGCTGAAGGTCTACGCAGGTCCCGAGCACCCGCACGCTGCCCAGCAGCCGGTGCCGTTCGAGATCACCCAGGTCGCGCAGTAGTTCCGGCCACACCCCCTAAGAACGAAAGAAATCTGAGGAGAATCGTGGCCGAGACCACTGTTGAGACGCCCGTCGAGGGTTCCGAGGCCGAAGAGACCTTCGCCGAGGTGACCACCTTCGAGTCCGAGGTTCCCGTCGAGGGCGAGTACACCAGCGAGTCCCTCGCGGGCCGCTTCGGTGACCCGCAGCCGGCGGCCGGCCTGGGCCGTCGCAAGAACGCCATCGCCCGCGTCCGGATCGTTCCGGGCACCGGCAAGTGGAAGATCAACGGGCGTACGCTCGAGGACTACTTCCCGAACAAGGTCCACCAGCAGGAAGTCAACGAGCCCTTCAAGGTGCTCGAGCTCGACGGCCGCTACGACGTCATCGCCCGCATCGCGGGTGGCGGTGTCTCCGGTCAGGCCGGTGCGCTCCGTCTCGGTGTCGCCCGCGCGCTGAACGAGGCCGACGTGGACAACAACCGCGCCACGCTGAAGAAGGCCGGCTTCCTCTCCCGCGACGACCGTGCGGTCGAGCGCAAGAAGGCCGGTCTGAAGAAGGCCCGTAAGGCGCCGCAGTACAGCAAGCGCTAATCCGCCTGCTCGCCTGCATCAGACGTTCGCCCCGGCGGCACCTCGTGTGCTGCCGGGGCGTTCGTTTATCGCTTGTAGCCACCTTGCATTTTCGGAGCATTTTCGGAGGACACCAGTGGGACGACTCTTCGGCACTGACGGTGTGCGCGGCGTCGCCAACGGGGACCTGACGGCCGAGCTCGCGCTCGGTCTGTCGGTCGCTGCGGCGCATGTGCTCGCCGAGGCGGGCACCTTTGAGGGGCATCGGCCGACCGCCGTGGTCGGACGCGATCCGCGTGCGTCGGGGGAGTTTCTGGAGGCCGCCGTCGTGGCGGGTCTGGCCAGCGCGGGCGTCGACGTGCGGCGCGTGGGCGTACTGCCCACCCCGGCGGTGGCGTACCTGACCGGGGCGCTCGGGGCCGACCTCGGCGTCATGCTCTCCGCCAGCCACAACGCCATGCCGGACAACGGTGTCAAGTTCTTCGCGCGCGGCGGGCACAAGCTGGCCGACGAGCTGGAGCACCGGATCGAGGCCGTGTACGAGCAGCACCGCACCGGTGAGCCCTGGGCGCGGCCTACCGGGGCGGGCGTCGGCCGGGTCACCGCCTACGACGAGGGCTTCGACCAGTACATCGCCCACCTGATCGGTGTCCTGCCGAACCGGCTCGACGGGATCAAGGTCGTCCTCGACGAGGCGCACGGCGCCGCCTCGCGCGTCTCCCCCGAGGCCTTCGCCCGGGCCGGCGCCGAGATCGTCACGATCGGCGCCGACCCGGACGGGCTGAACATCAACGACGGGTGCGGCTCCACGCACCTGGAGATGCTCCAGGCCGCCGTCGTCGAGCACGGCGCCGATCTCGGCATCGCGCACGACGGCGACGCCGACCGGTGCCTGGCCGTGGACGCCGAGGGCCGTGAGGTCGACGGCGACCAGATCCTCGCCGTGCTCGCCCTCGCCATGCGCGAGGCCGGTCAGCTGCGCAAGAACACCGTGGTCGGCACCGTCATGTCGAACCTCGGCTTCAAGCTGGCCATGGAGCGCGAGGGCATCGAGCTCGTCCAGACCGCCGTCGGCGACCGGTACGTACTGGAGTCGATGAAGGCCGAGGGGTACGCGCTGGGCGGCGAGCAGTCCGGGCACGTGATCGTGCTGGACCACGCCACCACCGGCGACGGCACCCTGACCGGCCTGATGCTGGCCGCGCGGGTGGCCGCCACCGGGCGTACGCTCGCGGACCTCGCCGGGGTCATGAGCAGGCTGCCGCAGATCCTCGTCAACGTGCCGGACGTCGACAAGTCACGCGTCACCACCTCCGCCGAGCTGGCGGCGGCCGTCGCCGACGCCGAGCGCGAACTGGGCGCCACCGGGCGGGTGCTGCTGCGTTCCTCGGGCACCGAGCCGCTCGTGCGGGTCATGGTCGAGGCGGCCGACATCGAGCAGGCGAAGGCGGTCGCGGGGCGGCTCGCCGACGTGGTGAAGTCCGCGCTCGGTTAGGCGCTCTTGCGTACGGTGCGCTCGCGCTGCCACGCCCAGAGGAACTTCTGGATGAGCAGCGTGAGCGTACCGGCGACGACGATGCCCAGCAGGTTCAGCAGGAGCTGCTCGGTGGAGCCCCAGGTCTGCTGCACGTCCCCGTAGCTCAGCGCCACCGCCGCGTTGGCCGCGGCCGGGACCGTCGTCACGGAGATGGCCACCCCCACCAGGGCGCCGGACTTCGCCGACGTGAGGGACAGCATCCCGGCGGCGCCGGCCAGGACGGCCACGACGAACGAGAACCAGTCGGGGGCGTAGATGAAGCCGGTGTTGGGGCGGTCGGCGTCCAGTTTCGCCTCGGTGAACAGGCCCGTCGCGTCCATGAAGAGGCTGAACACGACGGTGACGGCCATGGCCACCGCGAAGCCGACGATCAGCGCGGTGAACGAGCGCCACGCCAGCTTCGGCGCGCGCCGCACCAGCGCCGTGCAGAACCCGGCCAGCGGGCCGAACTCCGGACCCACCGCCATGGCGCCCACGATCAGGATCGCGTTGTCGAGCACCACGCCGCAGGCCGCGATCATCGTGGCCAGCGACAGGAAA
Organism: Streptomyces chryseus; assembly: GCF_014650755.1. Taxonomy (GTDB): domain Bacteria; phylum Actinomycetota; class Actinomycetes; order Streptomycetales; family Streptomycetaceae; genus Streptomyces; species Streptomyces chryseus. Next base: position 129,453 of record NZ_BMVO01000009.1, read on the forward strand.
GCGATGTAGGTGACGGAGAGCGTCGATTCCTCGTGGGTCGCGTCCGCCAACTGCTCCCACAGCACCGCGTCCGCGCCCTCGCCCGGCGCGTTCTCCTCCGCCCGGTCGGCGCGCCGGGACAGTGAGAGGTCGATGTTCTCGACCGCGATCGAGCCCGTTTCGTCGATGCCCATGGTGCGCAGAGCGGCGATGAGGTCGTCGCCCGCCTCGCGCGCCACGTCGCACAGCACGAGGTCGCCCGCCGGGTCGCGGGCCGCTCCGGGCACGACGGCGAGGTGCGTCGTGCCGACCGTCTGCTCCACCGTGCGGACGACCTCGTCGGTGCGGTCGGCGGGGACGATCAGACGCAGGTGCAGCACGGGGCTTACTCCTCAGAGTTTGCGGAGCGACAGGCGCTGGACCTTGTGGTCGGGGCCCTTGCGCACCACCAGCGTGGCGCGGCCGCGGGTGGGCGCCACGTTCTCCAGCAGGTTGGGCTTGTTGATGGTCCGCCACATCGTACGGGCGTAGTCCAGGGCCTCCTCCTCGGAGACCTGCGTGTACTTCCTGAAGTACGACGACGGGTCCTGGAACGCCGTCGCGCGCAGCTTGCGGAAGCGGCCCAGGTACCAGCTCTCGATGTCCTCGGCGCGGGCGTCGACGTACACACTGAAGTCGAAGTAGTCGGCGAGGCCCACGCGGGTGCGGCCGTCCTTGCCGGGCAGCGCGGGCTGCAGGACGTTCAGGCCCTCGACGATCAGGATGTCCGGGCGGCGGATCGTGAGGCGCTCGCCCGGCACGATGTCGTAGATCAGGTGGGAGTAGACGGGGGCGGTGACCTCGTCCTTGCCGGCCTTGATGTCGGCGACGAAGCGGGTGAGGGCGCGCCGGTCGTACGACTCGGGGAAGCCCTTGCGGCCCGTCAGGCCGCGTCGCTCGAGCTCCGCCATGGGGTAGAGGAAGCCGTCGGTGGTCAGCAGCTCCACGCGCGGGTGCTCCGGCCAGCGGGCCAGCAGCGCCTGGAGCAGGCGGGCGACGGTCGACTTGCCGACGGCGACGCTGCCGGCGACCCCTATGACGAAGGGGGTGCCGCGCTGGGAGCCGTGGCCGTCGCCGCCGTCGCCGAGGAAGGTGTTCAGGGCGCCCCGCAGACCGGAGGTCGCCTGTACGTACAGATTGAGCAGGCGGGACAGCGGGAGGTAGACGTCCCGTACCTCGTCGAGGTCGATGACGTCGCCCAGGCCGCGCAGCCGTTCGAGCTCCTCTGCGGTGAGGGGCAGCGGGGTCTTCTCGCGCAGCGCGCTCCACTCCGCCCGGGTGAGGTCCAGGTACGGCGAGGCGTCCGGCCGACGCGGGGAGCTTCGTGGCGGCGAAGTGATCACACCGCCATTGTCGGGTCTGCGGGGTCGTCGTGGGTGGTGTGCTCGGTCACGTGGGGGCGTCGGCCGTAGGGTGCGGACATGTGCGGAATCGTGGGGTACGTCGGCGGGCAGTCGGCGCTTGATGTTGTCGTCGCGGGACTGAAGCGGCTGGAGTACCGGGGTTACGACTCGGCGGGCGTGGCCGTCCTCGCCGACGGCGGACTGGCGGCGGCGAAGAAGGCGGGCAAGCTCGTCAACCTGGAGAAGGAGCTCGTGGGACGGCCGCTGCCGGCCGGGGCCACGGGCATCGGACACACCCGGTGGGCCACCCACGGCGGTCCCACCGACACCAACGCGCACCCGCACCTGGACAACGCGGGGCGCGTCGCCGTCGTGCACAACGGGATCATCGAGAACTTCGCCGAGCTGCGGGCCGAGCTGGCCGAGCGCGGGCACGAGCTGGTGTCGGAGACCGACACCGAGGTGGTGGCGCACCTCCTCGCCGAGTCCTTCTCCTCGTGCGGGGACCTGGCGGAGTCGATGCGGCTGGTGTGCCGGCGGCTCGACGGGGCGTTCACGCTGGTCGCCGTGCACGCGGACGAGCCCGACGTGGTGGTGGGGGCGCGGCGGAACTCGCCGCTGGTGGTGGGCCTCGGCGAGGGGGAGGCCTTCCTCGCCTCCGACGTCGCCGCCTTCATCGCGTACACGCGGTCGGCGATCGAGCTCGGGCAGGACCAGGTCGTCGAACTGCGGCGAGACGCCGAGGGCGGCGGGGCGGCCGGGGTGTCGGTGGCGGTCACCGACTTCCACGGCGCCCCCGGCGAGGCACGGTCGTACCACATCGACTGGGACTCCTCCGCCGCCGAGAAGGGCGGTTACGACTACTTCATGCTGAAGGAGATCGCCGAGCAGCCGAAGGCGGTCGCCGACACGCTGCTGGGGCGGATCGATCCGGCCGGGTCCCTGACGCTGGACGAGGTGCGGATCCCCGACTCCGTGCTGCGGGAGATCGACAAGATCGTGGTCATCGCGTGCGGGACCGCCTTCCACGCGGGGATGATCGCGAAGCTGGCCATCGAGCACTGGACGCGCATTCCCTGCGAGACCGAGCTGGCGAGCGAGTTCCGTTATCGCGACCCGATCCTGGACGCGCGGACGCTGGTGATCGCGATCTCGCAGTCCGGCGAGACCATGGACACGCTGATGGCGCTGCGGCACGCGCGGGAGCAGGGCGCGAAGGTGCTGGCCGTGTGCAACACGAACGGGTCGACCATTCCGCGCGAGTCGGACGCGGTGCTCTACACGCACGCCGGCCCCGAGGTCGCCGTCGCCTCCACCAAGGCGTTCCTGACGCAGCTCATCGCCTGCTATCTCGTCGCGCTGTACCTGGCGCAGGTGCGCGGGTCGAAGTGGGGGGACGAGGTACGGGACGTCGTACGCGAGCTGTCCGCCGTCGCGGACCGGGTGGAGCGGGTCCTGGAGACCATGGAGCCGGTACGCGAGCTGGCCCGGTCGCTGGCGGACAAGAACACGGTGCTTTTCCTGGGCCGGCACGTGGGGTACCCGGTGGCGCTGGAAGGGGCGCTCAAGCTGAAGGAGCTCGCGTACATGCATGCGGAGGGATTCGCCGCCGGCGAGCTCAAGCACGGGCCCATCGCGCTCATCGAGAAGGACCTGCCGGTGGTGGTGGTCGTGCCGTCGCCCCGGGGCCGGTCCGTCCTGCACGACAAGATCGTGTCCAACATCCAGGAGATCCGGGCCCGGGGGGCGCGGACCATCGTGATCGCGGAGGAGGGCGACGAGGCGGTCGTCCCTTACGCCGATCACCTGATCCGGATCCCGGCCACGCCGACGCTCCTGCAGCCGCTGGTGTCCACCGTGCCCCTGCAGGTCTTCGCGTGCGAGCTGGCCACGGCCCGGGGCAACGAGGTCGACCAGCCCCGGAACCTGGCGAAGTCCGTGACGGTGGAGTGAGCGAATGATCATCGGGGTGGGAATCGACGTCGCCGAGATCGAGCGCTTCGGGGCGTCGATGGAGCGCACGCCGCAGATGGCGCGCCGGCTGTTCCTGGACAGCGAGCTGTACCTGCCGAGCGGCGACCGGCGCGGCACGGCCTCGCTCGCCGCGCGGTTCGCGGCGAAGGAGGCCCTCGCGAAGGCGCTGGGCGCGCCGGCCGGGCTGCAGTGGACGGACGCGGAGGTGTACGTCGAGGACAGCGGCCGGCCGCGGCTGCGGGTGAGCGGGACCGTGCTGGCGCGGGCGGAGGCGCTCGGGGTGCGGTCCTGGCACGTGTCGCTCAGTCATGACGCGGGGGTCGCCTCCGCGGTCGTCATTGCCGAAGGATGAGGTGGAGCAGCCGATGCGTGCCGCGTATGGCGTGGAGACCGTCCGGACCGCCGAGCGGGAGCTGATGGCCCGGCTCCCCGAGGGCGCTCTCATGCAGCGGGCCGCGGCCGGCCTCGCCGTGGTGTGCGCGGGGCTGCTGGGGCGGGTGTACGGCTCACGGGTCGTGCTGCTCGTCGGCAGCGGGGACAACGGCGGCGACGCGCTGTACGCGGGGGCGCGGCTGGCCCGGCGCGGCGCGGGCGTCACGGCGGTGCTGCTGGACGCCGAGCGGGTGCACGCGGGCGGCCTCGCGGCGCTGCGGTCGGCCGGGGGCCGGGTCGCGGGTGACGCCCTCGGGGTGCTCGCGCGGGCGGACCTCGTGGTCGACGGGATCACCGGGATCGGCGGCCGGGGCGGCCTGCGGGACGCCGCCGTACCGCTGGCGCGGGCCGCGCGGGACTCGGGGGCGGTCGTCGTCGCCGTGGACCTGCCCAGCGGGGTCGAGGCGGACAGCGGGGAGGTCCGGGGGGAGTGCGTGCGGGCCGACGCCACTGTGACGTTCGGCACGTACAAGCCCGGGCTGCTGATCGATCCCGCCCGGGAGTACGTGGGCGCCGTGCGGCTGGTCGAGCTGGGGCTCGACCTCGGGACGGCCGAGGCCGACGTCGAGGCGCTCCAGCACGCGGACGTGGCCGCGCTGCTGCCGGTCCCCGGCGCGGAGAGCGACAAGTACCGGCGCGGGGTGGTGGGCGTCGTCGCAGGCTCGGAGCGGTACCCGGGGGCGGCGGTGCTCGCGGTCGCCGGGGCGCTGCGGGGCGGGGCCGGGGCCGTGCGGTACGTGGGGCACGGGGCGGACGCGGTCGTCGCGCGCTTCCCGGAGGCGCTGGTGCACGCGGGGCCGCCGTCGAAGGCCGGGCGGGTCCAGGCGTGGGTCGTCGGGCCGGGGCTCGGGGAGGACGCGGACGGCGCGCTGGAGGACGTACTGGCGTCGGACGTGCCGGTGCTGGTGGACGCGGACGGGCTGCGGCCCCTGGAGCCGGAGCGGGTGCGGGGCCGCGACGCGCCGACGCTGCTGACGCCGCACGCGGGGGAGGCGGCGGCGCTGCTCGGGGTCTCCCGGGAGGAAGTGGAGGCGGGGCGGCTGGTCGCGGTGCGGGAGCTGGCCGCGCTGTACGGGGCGACCGTGCTCCTGAAGGGGTCCACGACGCTGGTGGCGCCGCCGGGCGGTGCGGGGTTCGCGGTACGGCGGCCGGTGCGGGTGAACCCGACCGGGACGCCCTGGCTGGCCACGGCGGGCAGCGGTGACGTGCTGTCCGGGCTCGCGGGGGCGCTGCTGGCGGCGGGGCTGGGGGCGATGGACGCCGGGTCGGTCGCGGCGTACCTGCACGGGCTGGCGGGGCGGCTGGCGGCGGGCGGGCAGGGGGGCGACGGCGTGCTCGGCGGGGCGCCGGTGGGGGCGCACGACGTCGCGGACGCGGTGCCGGGGGCCTGGCGCGGGGTCGTGGGACGGGGGCGGGCGGCTCCGGGGACGCCGTCCGGGACCGCGTGACGCGGGCGGGGGGCGCGGGCGCGAAGCCCGCTGCTGCCCACACGGCACGCTCTGCATCCCCAGCAGTGGCCCCCTGCGCGGCCCGCCCCCTGGCTTGGGCCCGCCCCCGCGGCCGGTCGGTGGGTGCGAGGCGGGCCGAGGCTGTCGTACGGCTCTGAGACACTTGGCGCGATGACCGCGATGACCCATACCCCCATGCGCGCCCGCGCCGAGATCGACCTGGCGGCCCTGCGAGCCAACGTGCGGGCCTTGCGTGCGCGCGCGGCGGGCGCCCAGCTGATGGCCGTGGTGAAGTCCGACGCGTACGGACACGGAGCCGTGCGCTGCGCCCGCGCGGCCCTCGACGCCGGGGCGACCTGGCTGGGGACCGCCACCCCGGACGAGGCGCTGGCGCTGCGCGCCGCCGGGTTCGACGGGCCGCTGATGTGCTGGCTGTGGACCCCCGGCGGGCCCTGGCGCGAGGCGGTCGAGGCGGGCATCGACGTGTCCGTGAGCGGGATGTGGGCCCTGGAGGAAGTGACCGCCGCCGCGCGGGCGGCGGGGCGGGTGGCGCGCGTCCAGCTCAAGGCGGACACCGGACTCGGACGCAACGGATGCCAGCCGGCCGACTGGCCGGAGCTGGTGCGCCGGGCCCTGGAGGCGCCGGACGCCGTCAAGGTGACCGGGCTCTGGTCGCACTTCGCCTGCGCGGACGAGCCCGGGCATCCCTCGATCGACGCTCAGCTGGCCGTCTTCCACGACATGGTCGAGCACGCGGAGAAGGCCGGGGCCGAGCCCGAGGTCCGGCACATCGCCAACTCGCCCGCGACGCTGACCCTGCCCGCGTCGCACTTCGATCTCGTACGGACCGGCATCGCCATGTACGGCGTCTCCCCGAGTCCGGAGCTCGGCACGCCCGCCGACTTCGGGCTGCGGCCCGTCATGACGCTCGCCGCCTCCGTGGCCCTGGTCAAGCGGGTGCCGCAGGGGCACGGCGTCAGCTACGGGCACCACTACGTGACACCGGCGGAGACGAACCTCGGGCTGATCCCCGTCGGGTACGCCGACGGTGTGCCGCGCCACGCGTCCGGCACCGGCCCCGTGCTCGTCGGCGGCACGTGGCGGCGGGTGGCCGGGCGGGTCGCCATGGACCAGTTCGTGGTCGACCTCGGGGAGGACGTGGTGGAGCCGGGGGACGAGGCCGTGCTGTTCGGGCCCGGCGACCGGGGCGAGCCGACTGCCGAGGACTGGGCGCGGGCGGCGGACACGATCGCGTACGAGATTGTCACTCGCATCGGATCGCGGGTACCACGCGTCTATGTGGATGAGGAACCCGGCAGTCCCGACAGCTAGGAGAGCGGCACCGTGAGCGAGAGCAGCGCGCCCGGCGTGGCGGAGGTGGCGGCCGAGGTCGCCACCTCCGCCGTCGGCAACTGGCGCCGGGCGGGTGTGGCCGGCGCCGCGATAGGTGTGGTCGCGGCGGGCGCGGCGGCCGGGGTCGCCCTGGAGCGGATGACCGTCGGCCGGGGCATGCGGAAGAAGGCGCGGCTGGCGCTGGACGCCGTCGGGCCGTACGGCGCTCTGCGCGGCATGCCGGGGCAGGCCCTCGCGGACGACGGGACCGAGATCTACTACGAAGTGGACGAGGTGGAGTCGGACGGCGGCTCGTCGGGACCGCGCCGGCGCCGGCTCTTCGGGCGCAGGACCCCGGCGCCGGTCACCGTCGTCTTCAGCCACGGCTTCTGCCTCAGCCAGGACTCGTGGCACTTCCAGCGGGCGGCGCTGCGGGGCGTCGTACGGACCGTCCACTGGGACCAGCGCAGTCACGGGCGTTCGGATCGCGGCGCCGCCCAGGCCCGTGGTGTCGCGGTCGACATCGAGCAGCTGGGGCGCGACCTGAAGGCCGTGATCGACGCCGCCGCGCCCAAGGGCCCGCTGGTGCTGGTGGGGCACTCGATGGGCGGCATGACGGTGATGGCCCTGGCCGACCAGTACCCCGAGCTCATCCGCGAGCGGGTCGTCGGCGCCGTGTTCGTCGGTACGTCGTCGGGGAACCTCGGCGAGGTCAACTTCGGTCTGCCGGTGGCCGGCGTGAACGCCGTGCGCCGGGTCCTGCCCCGCGTGCTGCGCGCCCTCGGCACGCAGGCGGAGATCGTCGAACGCGGGCGGCGGGCCACCGCGGACCTGTTCGCCGGTCTCATCAAGCGGTACTCGTTCGGTTCGAGGGACGTCGACCCGGCCGTCGCGCGGTTCGCGGAGCGGCTGATCGAGGGAACGCCGATCGACGTGGTCGCGGAGTTCTACCCGGCGTTCACCGACCACGACAAGGCCGAGGCGCTGGAGATCTTCGCGGAGGTTCCGGTGCTGGTGCTCGCGGGCGACAAGGACCTCGTGACGCCCAGTGAGCACAGCGAGGGCATCGCCCGTCTGCTGCCGGACGCCGAGCTGGTGATAGTGCCGGACGCCGGCCACCTGGTCATGCTGGAGCACCCCGAGGTGGTCACCGACCGGCTCGCGGACCTGCTGGCGCGGGTGGGCGCCGTACCGGCAGACGCTAACGTTGGGACGTATGGAAGCACCGCACAGCCCGGCGGCTGACGTCACCGCCGTCCTCACCGTCCACTCGCCCGACCTGATGCAGGAGTTCGGGCGCCGGCTCGCGAAGCTGCTGCGCCCCGGTGACCTGGTGATGCTCACCGGTGAGCTCGGGGCGGGCAAGACGACGCTGACCCGTGGCCTCGGCGAGGGCCTGGGGGTGCGCGGCGCCGTGACGTCGCCGACGTTCGTCATCGCCCGCGTCCACCCCCCGCTGACCGGCGGGCCCGCCCTCGTGCACGTCGACGCGTACCGGCTGGGCGGCGGGCTCGACGAGATGGAGGACCTCGACCTCGACGTCTCGCTGCCGGACTCCGTGGTCGTGGTGGAGTGGGGCGAAGGGAAGGTCGAGGAGCTGTCCGACGACCGGCTCCACGTGGTGATCCACCGGGCCGTGGGGGACGCCGACGACGACGTGCGCCGGGTGACGGTGAGCGGGATCGGGGCCCGGTGGGCCGGCGAGGACCTGGCCGCGCTGGGCGCCTGACGTCCGTACGTTCCGACAAGACGTCGGCAAGATGTTGCGCCGGTGAGGCCGGGCGTGGTCACATGGATACCGAGACCTGGTTAGGTCTACCTAACCACGCCTGCTCAACCGGAGCCCAGGAGGCATCCATGCCGGCTTCAGAACGAGAAGTGACCCCGCCGCTCTCCATGCGCGACCTGCTCGCCTCGTGCGTGGCGGCCACAGCCGTCTCCACGCCGCCGAGAGAGAAGCCGCAGGAGGGCGAGGCGTCCGGGGCCCCGGCCGAGGAACCCGCGCAGCGGCGCGACGCCGCGTAGACCAGCGGCGCCGTAGCTCGTACGAGCGTATCTACGGGACGACGACGACCTTCACCCCGACCGTCGCGAAGCTCCACAGCGCGTCGCCGTCGGGCCGCTGCATGCGGACGCCGCCGGTCTTGTTCCGCGGGTCCGGGGTCCGCATCGAGCCGTCCACCGCCGCGCTGAAGCCGATCGGCACGCCCTCGACCGTCGTGAACCGTACGACGTGCTCCACCTGCACCCCGTCGGAGCCGGTGATGAGTCCCGAACGCGAGCCCACCGCGTAGGAACCCGGCGGCGGACTGACCGTGCTCGGCGCCACCCGGAACGTCCGGGTGGCCCGGCCGTTCCCGTCCACCAGCCACACCCGTCGCTCGGCCAGCGCGTACACCACCCGCGTGCCCGTGCCCGACTGGGCCGGCACCGCGAGGGCGTCCTTCTTCGCCGGCGCCTTGGGCGGGTGCGTGGCGTGCGCCGCGGGGGCCTTGCCGGCCCGGGGTTCGGCGAGCTGGGCGGGGGAGGGGGCATTCGCCGACGCCTGGTAGGCGAGGAAGGCGACCGCCGCCACGGCCGCCGCGGTGAGCCCGGCCACCATTCCCGAGCTGCTCCTTGCCACCTTGCTCCACCTCGTGTCCGTACCGCTCGCGTGTTTGGGGTGACGGTAGCGCAGGGGCCGACAGGGGCGGGGGACGCCGTGCTCCCTCCGCGCGGGCCGTAGGCTGTTTGTGTGCTCCTGCTCGCCGTTGATACCGCCACCCCAGCCGTCACCGTCGCCCTCCACGACGGTGACTCCGTCATCGCCGAGGCCGGCCAGGTCGACGCCCGCCGCCACGGGGAGCTGCTGCTGCCCACGGTCGACCGCGTGCTCGCCCGGGCGGGCCTGAAACTCGACGCCGTGACCGGTGTCGTCGTGGGCGTCGGCCCCGGTCCGTACACCGGACTGCGCGTCGGGCTCGCGACGGCCGAGACCTTCGGCCTCGTGCTCGGAGTGCCGGTCCACGGCCTGTGCACCCTGGACGGACTGGCGTACGCCGCCGGGCTCACCGGCCCCTTCGCGGTGGCCACCGACGCCCGCCGCAAGGAGGTCTACTGGGCGCGCTACGACGACGCCCGCACCCGTGTGTCCGAGCCCGCAGTCGACCGGCCCGCCGACATCGCGGAGCAGCTCGCGGGCCTCCCGGTGGTCGGCTCCGGGGCGCTTCTCTACCCCGAGGCGTTCGGGGACGCGCGCGGGCCCGAGCACCAGTCGGCGGGCGCGCTGGCGTCGCTCGCCGCCGAGAAGCTCGCGGCGGGGGAGCCCTTCCTGCCGCCGCTGCCGCTGTACCTGCGCCGGCCCGACGCCCAGGTCCCCAAGAACTACAAGGTGGTCACTCCCCAGTGACCGCTTGCCTGAGAGAAATGCGCTGGTGGGACATCGACCCGGTGCTCGAACTCGAACGCGAGCTGTTCCCCGAGGACGCCTGGTCGCCCGGCATGTTCTGGTCCGAACTCGCCCACGCGCGCGGGCCGCAGGCCACCCGCCGGTACGTGGTGGCCGAGGAGGCGGGCCGGATCGTCGGGTACGCGGGCCTGGCCGCCGCCGGGGAGCAGGGCGACGTACAGACCATCGCCGTCTCCAAGGACCAGTGGGGGACCGGACTCGGGGCCCGGCTGCTCACCGATCTGCTGGGGCACGCGACCGCCTTCGAATGCGCCGAGGTGCTCCTCGAAGTGCGCGTCGACAACACCCGCGCGCAGAAGCTGTACGAGCGCTTCGGCTTCGAGCCGATCGGCTTCCGGCGCGGCTACTACCAGCCGGGCAACATCGACGCGCTCGTGATGCGGCTGACGACGACGACCGACCCGGCGAACCCCGCGCCCTCCGTACGAGAAACCGAGAATCACCATGGCTGACGAACCGCTCGTCCTCGGCATCGAGACCTCCTGCGACGAGACCGGCGTCGGCGTCGTGCGCGGTACGACCCTGCTCGCCGACGCCATCGCGTCGAGCGTCGACGAGCACGCCCGCTTCGGCGGTGTGGTGCCGGAGGTCGCGTCCCGCGCCCACCTGGAAGCGATGGTTCCCACCATCGAGCGGGCGCTGAAGCAGGCCGGCGTCGCCGCCTCCGACCTGGACGGCATCGCGGTGACGGCGGGCCCCGGGCTCGCCGGGGCGCTGCTGGTGGGCGTCTCCGCGGCGAAGGCGTACGCGTACGCGCTGGGCAAGCCGCTGTACGGCGTGAACCACCTGGCGTCGCACATCTGCGTCGACCAGCTGGAGCACGGCCCGCTGCCCGAGCCCACGATGGCGCTGCTGGTCAGCGGCGGGCACTCGTCGCTGCTGCTCGCGCCGGACATCACCAACGACGTACGGCCGATGGGCGCGACCATCGACGACGCGGCGGGCGAGGCGTTCGACAAGATCGCGCGCGTACTGGACCTGGGCTTCCCCGGCGGTCCCGTCATCGACCGGCTCGCGCGCGAGGGCGACCCGAAGGCGATCGCCTTCCCGCGCGGCCTGACCGGCCCGCGCGACGCGGCGTACGACTTCTCCTTCTCGGGCCTCAAGACGTCGGTGGCGCGCTGGATCGAGGCCAAGCGCAGCGCGGGCGAGGAGGTTCCGGTACGGGACGTGGCGGCGTCCTTCCAGGAGGCGGTCGTCGACGTGCTGACCCGCAAGGCGGTACGGGCGTGCAAGGACGAGGGCGTCGACCATCTGATGATCGGCGGCGGTGTGGCGGCCAATTCGCGGCTGCGGGCGCTCGCGCAGGAGCGGTGCGAGCGGGCCGGCATCCGGCTGCGGGTGCCGAGGCCGGGGCTGTGCACGGACAACGGGGCGATGGTGGCGGCCCTCGGCGCGGAGATGGTCGCGCGGGGCCGGGCGGCGTCGGACTGGGACCTGTCGGCGGACTCCTCGCTGCCGGTCACCGAGCCGCACGTACCGGGCACCGGGCACGGTCACACGCACGACCACGACCACGTGCACGAGATGAGCAAGGACAACCTCTACTCATGACCGTCGCCCTGATGTGGGAGGCCCGCGCGGTCGAGGGCCGGGGCGCGGAACTGCTGGAGTGGGCCCGGGCGCGGGCGCGGATCCTGGCGGCGGAGCCGGTGCGCACGGAGATCCTGCGGGCGCCGCAGGACCGCGTGCTCGTACTGACCTGGTGGGACGCTGAGTTCAACGCCGACCTGCCGGAACTTCCGGAACCCGAGGCGGACTTGATCACGCGGGCGGTCCACCGCTGGCGCTTCGAGTCGGTGGACGTGGCCTGATCGGCCCGGCGGGCTCTGGGTACTGTCGTGCTCATGCCTCGCCGTACGCCGCTTCCCCCGCCCCCGCCGCCCGAGCACCTGCGCGTCTGGCCCGGACCCGAGGCGATGCGCGCCGACCGGGCACGGGCCCTGGACGAGCTGACCGCACGCGGGCTCGGCCCCGGCCGGCTGGTGCGGTTCTGGCTGCTGGTGGGCGGCGCCGTGCTCGGGTGGGGGACGGTCGGAGCGGCCCTGCGGGCGTTCGAGGGGCCGGGCGACCCGCTGACCGCCGTGTTCGTCGCGGCCTTCGGCGCGCTCGGGCTCGGGGGCGTCGTGACCTGCTGGATCTTCCTCGGCATGGGGGTGCGCCGCGACCGTACGGTCCGTCAGTTGCTGGTGGGCTGGGCGCGGGTCGGGCGGGACCACGGCTTCTCCGCCGCCCCGTGGCGCGTTCCCGGGCTCAGCCTCGCGTGGCTGCTCTCGTCCGTCGTGGGGTGCGGGCTCGGGCTGTGGTCGTCGCTTGGCTTCGCGCTGACCGCCCGGCCCGGCTCCGACACGTACGCGGACGCGGTCTTCTTCATCGGGCTCGGCGTCATCCTGTGGGTGGCGGGCCTGATCGGCGCGGCGAAGGCCGTGGGGCACTACCGGTGGGCGGTGCGGGTGGGTCCGGCGGGCGGGGCGAAGGGCTGACACGAGGGCGCGGCGGTGCGCGGGGCGGGTGCGGGAGGGGTCCCGCAGGGCGGCGTTACGCCGCGGGGTGGCCGATCAGCATCGTCGGGGCGCCCGCGACCCGGGTGAGGAAGACCGTGGCCGAGTGCGGCCCCGACAGCTTCATCTTGCGCCGCAGCTCCTCCGGCTCGATCGCCGAGCCGCGCTTCTTCACCGTCAGGACGCCGACCCCCCGCTCCCGCAGCAGCGCCTTGAGCTTCTTCAGGCCGAAGGGCAGCCGGTCCGTGATCTCGTACGCCGTGGCATACGGGGTCGCGTGCAGCGCGTCCGACGTGATGTACGCGATCGTCTCGTCGATCAGCCGGCCGCCCACCTCCCGTGCCACGTCCGCCACCAGGTGCGAGCGGACGACCGCGCCGTCCGGCTCGTACAGGTAGCGCCCGACCTCGCCCGGCTCCGGGTCCGGCAGGCCGGCGCCGACCAGCGTGCGGGGGCCGGGGAGCAGGGTGGCGCGGACCGCCCCGGGGGCGGTGCCGAACCAGAACACCGCCTCCTTCACGTCCCCGCCGTCCGAGATCCACTCCGCCTCGGCGTCGTCGGGCACCGCCTCGTGGGGGACCCCCGGCGCGATCTTGAGCGCCGCGTGCGCGGACGTACGGGCTGCCTCGATCGCCCAGGACAGCGGCGGCGAGTACGCCTCGGGGTCGAAGATCCGGCCCCGGCCGCCGCGGCGCGCCGGGTCGACGAACACCGCGTCGTACGCGGAGGTGTCGACGCCGGTCACGTCGGCGCAGCGGACCTCGACGAGCGCGGACAGGCCGAGCACCTCCGCGTTGGCGCGGGCCACCTCCGCCGTCAGCGGGTCGCGGTCGACCGCGAGCACCCGGACACCGGCGCGGGCCAGCGCGATCGCGTCGCCGCCGATGCCGCAGCACAGGTCGGCGACGCTCCGTACGCCGAGGGCGGCGAAGCGTCCGGCGCGGTAGGTCGCGACCGTCGTGCGGGTGGCCTGCTCGACGCCGTTCGGGGTGAAGTACATCCGGTACGCGTCCTCGGCGCCGAACTTCGCCACCGCCCGCTGCCGCAGCCGCGCCTGCCCGAGGGCCGCCGACACGAGTGCGGCGGGGTGGTCACGGCGCAGCCGGGTCGCGGTCGCCAGCTCCCGCGCGGGGTCGTGGTCGCGCAGGAGGGCGAGCAGCAGTTGGCCCTCGTCGGTCAGCAGGGCGGAGAAGGAGTCGAGATCCACACGCACCATTCTCCCTGTCAGCGGCGGGCCGCCGTCCGACGGCGGGCGTGGGAGCTGCCGCGCGGCTTCGGCGAGAGCGAGCCGGAAGGGGCCGCGACGTACGGCTGACGCCCCGGCGCCGGCGTCGGCCACCCGGGGGACGGTCCGTCGCCGGCACGGGTGTCGGCCGGGATCCGGGGGCACGCGCTGGCAGTATGCGGCGCCATGCGACTAGTACGACAAAAGGTAAAAAAGACTGGCAAGGGGTACGTGGCGGGGCTCGGCGTCCTGCTGGCCGCCTCCCTCGCCGCCGCCTGCGCCACCCCCGCCGCCGAGCGGCGCCCGGCGCCCGCCCCGCCCGCCGCCGGCCAGCAGCAGGAGTACCGGCAGGGCCCCGCCCGCGACCTGGCCCAACACGCCGAACGGCTGCGGCGCGCCCAGACCCTGCGCGTCGCCGCCGCCAAGAAGTGGGGGCTCGCGCGGCCCCCGCTCGCCGCGCCCCCGCCACCCGCCGTGAAGCCGAGGATCGCCACCCGCAAGGGCTTCAGCGCGGGCCCGGGGCTGCCGCCGGTCTTCACCACCGTCCCGGTCAAGAAGCGGGTCGTCTTCCTGACGATGGACGACGGCGCGGAGAAGGACCCGAGGCTGCTGAAGATGATGACCGAGCTGGGCATCCCGTACAGCGCCTTCCTCAGCGACTACCTGGTGCGCGAGAACTACGGCTACTTCGCGCGCATGCAGGGCCGGGGTGTGTCCCTGCACAACCACACCCTCAACCACCGCTACATGCCGGGCCTCTCGTACGCCCAGCAGAAGCGCGAGATCTGCGGCATGCAGGACGTCATCCAGAAGCGGTACGGCAAGCGGCCCCGGCTCTTCCGGCCGCCGTACGGCAACTACAACGCCGACACCCTGCGCGCGGCCCGCTCCTGCGGCATCAAGGCCGTGCCGCTGTGGGCCGCCGAGGCGTTCCCGGACCGGATGGAGTGGCGGGAGTGGGACCGCGACCTGCATCCCGGCGACATCATCCTCACGCACTTCCGGGGCAAGGAGGACTGGAAGGGCACCATGCCGGACATGATCCGCCGGGTCATGAAGACGGTCACCGCCAAGGGGTACGCCGTCGCCCGGCTGGAGGACTACCTGTGAGGCGCGCGCACCGGCTGGCGGCCGGGCTGCTGACGGCCGGTGCGCTGACGCTCACCGGCTGCGCCCAGTCCGTGGACCCGATCGAGCGGCTGGGCAGGAAGGCCGTCCGCAGCGTCGCCCCCAAGGTGCGCGACGCGGGAGGCCAAGCGCTCGCGGCGCACGCCCCGCCCGCCCCAAGGGCCGCGGCGTACGCGCGGTGGGGGCTGCGGGTGCCGCTCCCCGCCGCGCCGCCGCCCCCGGCCCGCAAACCGGCCCGCCCCTTCGTCGTCGACCGCGTGCCGACCCGCGACAGGGTCGTCTTCCTCACCTTCGACGACGGCGCCGAGCGGGACCCCGCCTTCGTGCGCATGGTCGACGAGCTGAACCTGCCCATCAGCATGTTCCTGACCGACAGCGTCGCGTCGCCCGGGTACGACCACTTCGACCGGCTGAGGCGGGCGGGCGGCGGTCTCAGCACGGTGCAGAACCACACCGTCGACCATCCGTACCTGCCCGGCCTGCCGTACGCCGGCCAGCGCGCCCAGATCTGCGGACAGCAGGACCGCCTGGAGGCCCGCTTCGGGGCCAGGCCCCGGCTCTTCCGGCCGCCGTACGGCGCGTACAACAACCAGACGCTGCGGGCGGCGGGCGACTGCGGGGCGCGGGCGGTGGTGCTGTGGGGGGCGTCGATGCAGATCAACGACCTGCGGTACGCGCACGGTGACCGGCTGCGGCCGGGCGAGATCGTGCTCGCGCACTTCCGGGGACCCGGCGAACTCAAGGGCGCGACGATCACCGAGATGACGGCGCGGATGCTGCGGCGCATCCAGGAACAGGGGTTCGCCGTGGCCCGCCTGGAGGACTATCTCTGACCCCCGCACGCCCGCCGCGCGCCCCGCTCGTCAACACGTCCGGCCGCGTTGGATTGGCACTCCGCTTGACCGAGTGCTAACCGCGTCATAGTCTCGGCGTTGGCACTCTCCACTGGGGAGTGCCAACAGTAGCGACGGGCAGGTCCGGCACCCGCGACGACGGATCCACCTGGTCGCCACCCCACATCAGTTAACCCCGTGAGATCTCCGAAGGGGGAGACCGGACCGTGACGACCACCAGCTCCAAGGTTGCCATCAAGCCGCTTGAGGACCGCATTGTGGTCCAGCCGCTCGACGCCGAGCAGACCACGGCCTCTGGCCTGGTCATTCCGGACACCGCCAAGGAGAAGCCCCAGGAGGGCGTCGTCCTGGCCGTGGGCCCGGGCCGCTTCGAGGACGGCAAGCGCCTTCCGCTCGACGTGGCCGTCGGCGACGTCGTGCTGTACAGCAAGTACGGCGGCACCGAGGTGAAGTACAACGGCGAGGAGTACCTCGTCCTCTCGGCTCGCGACGTGCTCGCGATCATCGAGAAGTAGTTCGCCCGAAGATTGCTTTTGATCTGCGCCCCTGGCCCCCAGCGATTGCCGGGCGGCCCGGGGCGCATTTCGTTTGAGAGGACAGAGAAGCTCCATGGCGAAGATTCTGAAGTTCGACGAGGACGCCCGTCGTGCCCTCGAGCGCGGCGTCAACAAGCTTGCCGACACGGTGAAGGTGACGATCGGCCCCAAGGGCCGCAACGTCGTCATCGACAAGAAGTTCGGCGCCCCCACCATCACCAACGACGGTGTCACGATCGCGCGTGAGGTCGAGCTCGACGACCCGTACGAGAACCTCGGCGCCCAGCTCGTGAAGGAGGTGGCGACCAAGACCAACGACATCGCGGGTGACGGCACCACCACCGCCACCGTGCTGGCCCAGGCGCTCGTCCGCGAGGGCCTGCGCAACGTCGCCGCCGGTGCATCCCCGGCCGCCCTGAAGAAGGGCATCGACGCCGCGGTCAAGGCGATCTCCGAGGACCTCCTCGCGAACGCCCGCCCGATCGAGGACAAGTCCGACATCGCCGCCGTGGCCGGGCTCTCCGCCCAGGACTCGCAGGTCGGCGAGCTCATCGCCGAGGCGATGGACAAGGTCGGCAAGGACGGTGTCATCACCGTCGAGGAGTCCAACACCTTCGGCCTGGAGCTCGACTTCACCGAGGGCATGGCCTTCGACAAGGGCTACCTGTCGCCGTACATGGTGACCGACCAGGAGCGTATGGAGGCCGTCCTCGACGACCCGTACATCCTGATCCACCAGGGCAAGATCGGCTCGATCCAGGACATGCTGCCGCTGCTGGAGAAGGTCATCCAGGCCGGCGCCTCCAAGCCGCTGCTGATCATCGCCGAGGACGTCGAGGGCGAGGCCCTGTCGACCCTGGTCGTCAACAAGATCCGTGGCACCTTCAACGCCGTCGCGGTGAAGGCCCCCGGCTTCGGTGACCGCCGCAAGGCCATGCTCGGCGACATCGCCACCCTCACCGGTGCGACCGTCATCGCCGAAGAGGTCGGCCTCAAGCTCGACCAGGCAGGTCTCGACGTGCTGGGCACCGCCCGCCGCGTGACCGTCACCAAGGACGACACGACGATCGTCGACGGCGGCGGCAACGGCGACGAGGTCGTCGGCCGCGTCAACCAGATCAAGGCCGAGATCGAGTCCACGGACTCCGACTGGGACCGCGAGAAGCTCCAGGAGCGCCTCGCGAAGCTGGCCGGCGGCGTGTGCGTGATCAAGGTCGGCGCCGCCACCGAGGTGGAGCTGAAGGAGAAGAAGCACCGTCTGGAGGACGCCATCTCCGCGACCCGCGCCGCGGTCGAGGAGGGCATCGTCTCCGGTGGTGGCTCCGCTCTGGTCCACGCCGCCAAGGTGCTGGAGGGCGGCCTGGGCAAGACCGGCGACGAGGCCACCGGTGTCGCGGTCGTCCGCCGCGCCGTCGTCGAGCCGCTGCGCTGGATCGCCGAGAACGCCGGCCTTGAGGGCTACGTCATCACCGCCAAGGTGAGCGAGCTCGACAAGGGCCACGGCTTCAACGCCGCCACCGGCGAGTACGGCGACCTGGTCAAGGCCGGCGTCATCGACCCGGTCAAGGTCACCCGCTCCGCGCTGGAGAACGCCGCGTCCATCGCGTCGCTGCTGCTCACGACCGAGACCCTGGTCGTCGAGAAGCCGGCCGAGGACGAGGCGGACGCCGGTCACGGCGGTCACGGCCACAGCCACTGAGGCCCCTGACGTCGTACGACGTGTGAGGCCCCCGTTCCCACCGCTCGGCGGTGGGGGCGGGGGCCTTTCGCGTACGGGCGCGTGGGACGCGCGGGGACCGGCGGGTGCGCGGCTCAGCCGAGCGCGCCGAGCTGCCGCATCAGGCCCAGGGCGTCCATGTGCCACCAGCCCTCCACGATCTTCCCGTCGTGGAAGCGGAAGACCGTCGTGCCGGTCATGACGCACTGCTTGCCGGTGGGCGCCATGCCCATGAAGTCGCCCTTGTGCGTGCCGGTCCACGTCCACAGCGTGCAGACGTCGTCGCCCTCGGACATCTGCCGGTCGAGGTCGAAGCGGAAGTCGAAGGCCGCGCGCCAGCCGGTCACGTCGCTGCGGATGACGTCGGCGCCGACGGTGCTCTCCTCCTCCTTGAAGATGTCGTGGTCCCGGTAGTCGGACGCGAACAGCTCGTCGATGGTGTCGAGGTTGCCTCCGACCGCGACCTCGTGGAAGAACCGGCGGGCGGCCGTCGCGTTCAGCTGCTCGTCACGGACCACGTCGAGGTCGGTGAAGGACGGCATCCCGTCGCACAGCTCCACCATCTCCCGGAAGATCCGGTCGGTCTCGGGCAGCTGCGAGTTCTTCATCGCCTCCTCGTGCGAGGGGAATTCGACGATCTCGACGTAGTGGTTCGCCCGGGCCCGGTCCTTGCCGATGATGTTGTGCGTGGCGGTCCGCTTGCCCTTGGTCTGCTCGACCCACCGGTCCATGAGCTGGTTCATGTCGTCGGAGCGCTCGGTCTTGTAATCGATGATCTGTACGAATTTCATGACGCCTCCCGACCCTCGTGAGATAGGTCCAGTCTAGTGATGTGACCGGTTTGTGGGTCTTCAGGCCGAATGATGCAAGGAGGCGGGCCGGACCGGGTCGGCGAAGGGCCGGCCGGCGGCGTAACGCTCCAGCTCGTCAAGGGACTGGTCCGCCATGCGGTGCAGCTCGTCGCCGAGCGATCCCGCGATGTGGGGGGTCAGCAGGACGTTCGGGAGGTCGTACAGCGGTGAGTCCGGTGGCGGCAGTTCCGGGTGTGTCACGTCGAGTACGGCGTGCAGGCGGCCGGAGGCGAGCTCCGGGAGCAGCGCGGCCTCGTCGACCAGGGAGCCGCGGGCGGTGTTGATCAGGGTCGCGCCGGCCGGCATCGCGGCCAGCTGCCGCGCACCGATCATGTGGCGGGTTGCCGGGAGCTGCGGGGCGTGGATGGAGACGACCGAGCTGCGGGCGCACAGGTCGTCGAGGGGCGCGAGCTCGACGCCGAGGGCGGCGGCTTCGCGCGGGGCGACGTACGGGTCGTACAGCAGGACGTCCAGGTCGAAGGGGTGGAGCAGCTCGACGACCCGGCGGCCGATGCGCGAGGCGCCGACGATCCCCACGGTGCGGCGGTGATTCCCGGCGCCGTGCAGTTCCTCGCGCCAGTCGTGGTCGGCGCGCAGGGCGCGGTAGCGGGCGGCGGCGTGCAGGACGCGTTTGCCGGCGAAGAGGATCGCGGCGAGCGTGTACTCGGCCACGGGCAGGGCGTTGGCGGCCGCCGCCGAGGTCACGGCGATGCCGCGGTCCCAGCACGCCTGGGTGACGTGGTGCTTGACGGAGCCCGCCGCGTGGACGACGGCGCGCAGGTTCGGCGCGGTGTCGAGGACCTCGGCGGTGAGCGGGGTGGCGCCCCAGCAGGTGAGGAGGACCTCGGCCTCGGCGAGGGCGGCGGCGACCTGCGGGTCGGGGGCGGCGAGGTCGTGCGCCACCAGGTACGGGTCGGTGCGCGCGAGCGCGGCAAGCCGGGTCCGGTGGCGGTCGGTGAACAGGCGCTGCGCGATGCCGGGGCCCATGGCGAGAAGCAGGGACGGCTGATTGTCAGTGGCGTGGTGCATGGTGGGACTCGGGCTCCTCTTCGGTCGCTTGACGGTCGCTCGGCGTGCGTCGCTCGGTCACTTGACGCTTCCGGCGGTGAGCCCGGCCTTCCAGTGCCGCTGGAGGGAGACGAAGGCGACGATCAGGGGGACGACGGCGAGGAGCGAGCCGGTGACGACCATGGGGTAGAACTCCGGCTCGCCGTGGGCGTTGCTGTTCCACACGTACAGGCCGAGGCTCAGCGGGAAGAGCTGCTGGTCCGAGAGCATCACCAGGGGGAGGAAGAAGTTGTTCCAGATCGCGGTGAACTGGAAGAGGAACACGGTCACGAAGCCCGGCATGATCATGCGCATACCGATGGACCAGAAGGTGCGCAGCTCGCCGGCCCCGTCGATACGGGCGGCTTCGAGGGCCTCGTCGGGGATGTAGCCGGCGCTGAAGACCCGGGCGAGGTAGACGCCGAAGGGGTGGACCAGCACGGGCAGGAGCACGGCCCAGTAGGTGTTGACGATGCCCACTTCGCTGGCGAGCAGGTACATGGGCAGCGCGAGCGCGGTGGTCGGCACCAGCACCCCGAGCAGGACGACGCCGAACAGCTTCTCCTTGCCCCGGAAGCGGTACTTGTCGAAGGCGTACCCCGCGGCGACGCTGATCAGCGAGCTGACCGCGGCGCCGCCGCCCGCGTACAGCAGGCTGTTGAGGTACCAGCGGAAGTAGACGCCGTCGCCGTACGTCGCCAGGGCGGAGAGGTTCGCGCCGAGGTTGAAGTCCTCGAAGGAGAAGGCGTTCCCGGCGAGCAGGCCGCCGGTGTCCTTGGTGGCGGCGGTGACCAGCCAGACGAGGGGGAGCAGCATGTAGAGCGTGGCGAGGACGAGGGCGCCGTTGACCGCTGTCCTGGACAGCCAGGGGCGGGGGCCGGTGCTCGTGGTGCTGCCGGTGCTCGTGCCTCCTGCGCTGCTCGTGGTTCCTCCGGTGCGCGTGGTTCTTCCGGTGATCGTGGCCGGAGTGCTCATGCCTTCCTCCCCTTCCGGCCGGTGAAGCGGGTGACCGCGAAGGACAGCAGCGCGGCGGTGAGCGCGAGGAGCACGGAGGCGGCTGCCGCGAGCCCGTAGTCGCCCCGGTCGAAGGCCGCGGTGTACGCGTACATGTTCGGCGTCCAGGTGGAGGTGACGGAGGATCCGGTGCCCTTGTTGATGATCAGCGGCTCGGTGAACAGCTGGAGCGAGCCGATGACCGTGAACAGCGCGACCATCACGACCGAGGCGCGGATCAGCGGCACCTTGATGCTGAACGCGGTGCGCCAGGCGCCCGCCCCGTCCACCGTGGCCGCTTCGAGCACGGAGCGGTCGACGGCCTGGAGGGCGGCGTAGAAGATCACCATGTTGTAGCCGAGCCATTCCCACAGGGCGATGTTGATGACGGAGGGCAGGGCGCCCTCGGGTGCGAAGAAGTCGAAGCCGACGCCGCCGGCCTCCATGGCGTCGACGACCGGGCTGAGCTGGGGCGTGTAGAGGTACACCCAGATCAGCGCCGCGATGATGCCCGGGACGGCATGCGGCAGGAACAGCGCGAGCTGGAAGAAGCGGCGTGCGCGGGCGAGCGTGGAGTCGAGGAGCAGGGCGAGCGCGAGGGCTCCGCCGATCATCAGCGGGATGTAGAGGACGCAGTATCCGAGGAGTACGACGAAGCCCTCGCGGAAGGCCGGGTCACCCAGCGCCGCCGTGTAGTTGGCGAGGCCGCTGAAGACGGTCCGCGTTCCCCCGAAGCCCAGTCCCGACTGCTTCTCGGTGAAGAGGCTCAGCCAGACCGCGTATCCGACCGGCACCACCATCACCAGGGTGAAGAGGACGAAGAACGG
This sequence comes from Streptomyces chryseus, assembly GCF_014650755.1. Classification (GTDB taxonomy): domain Bacteria; phylum Actinomycetota; class Actinomycetes; order Streptomycetales; family Streptomycetaceae; genus Streptomyces; species Streptomyces chryseus. Next base: position 151,127 of record NZ_BMVO01000009.1, read on the forward strand.
GGTCAGCAGGACGCCGGCGGCGGCATGGGTGCGGGTGCGGGCCTTCACGTGCTTCTCAGCCCTCCACCTTCAGGCCGCGCTTCTTCAGCTCGGAGACGGTCGCCTCGTGCCCGGCCTTCACCGCGTCCGCGAGGGTCGCGCCGCCGTCGGACACCTTGCCGAACCGGTCCTTCATGACGGTGTTGGTGGTGCCGGTGCTCGGGCCCCACGCCCAGCCGGGCGTAATGGACGCGCCGGCGTTCTCGAAGACCTGGTAGATGTCCTGGCCGCCGAAGTACCCCGCGTCGAAGGCGGCCTTGGCCGCCGGGCGCAGCTCGGCCGCGGCCGGGAAGGCGCTCGACGTGCCGGAGGCGATCCGCGCCTCGACGCCGTCCTCGGTGGTCGTCATCCACGTCGCGAACTCGACGGCGGCCTCGGTCTTCCCGCTGTCCTTGGTCACGGCGAAGGTGGAGCCGCCCAGCATGCCACTGGCCGGCTTGCCGTCCCAGGACGGCATCGGGGCGACGGCCCACTTGCCGCTCTGCTCCGGCAGGGTGCCCGTCAGGACGCCGGCGCCCCAGGAGGCGCCGAGGTAGCCGATGGTGCCGCCGCTCTTGAGGGAGTTGGTCCACTCGGGGCTGAAGGAGGCGTTGTTGTGGACGAGGCCTTCGTCGAGGAGCCCCTGCCAGTACGCCGAGACCTTCGTCGTCGCGGGGTCGGTCGTGTCGACCTTCCAGGTGTCGCCCTCGGTCTTGAACCACCGCGCCCCGGCCTGCCAGGCCATCGCCTGGAACGTGGACGGGTCGTCGGGGAAGAAGGTGCCGATGCGGGCCTTCTTGTCGGCCTTCTTGACCTTCTCGGCGGCCTCGCGGAACTCGTCCCACGTCCTGGGGACTTCGACGCCGTACTTCTTGAACAGGTCCTTGCGGTAGTAGAAGGCCTGCGGCGAGGCATCGAAGGGGACGGCCCAGTTCTTGCCGCCGAGGGTCGTCAGCTCGACCGCCTGCGGCAGGAACTTCTTTTTCACGTCATCGGTGAGGTGGCCGCTGATGTCCTGGACCGAGCCCTGGCTGACGAACTCGGGGAGCATCGGGTACTCGATGGAGACCAGGTCGGGGGCGTTGCCGGCCTTCACGGCGTTGGAGATCTTGGCGTAGCCGCCGGCGTTGCCCGAGGGGATCTCCTCGTACTTCACCCGGATGTTCTTCTGCGAGGCGTTGAAGGCGTCGACCACCTCCTTCGAGCCCTTGGCCCAGCCCCAGAAGGTGATCGAGACGGGCTTGCCGTCACTTCCGGGGGCGGCTGACTTCTTGTCCTCCGTACCGCTGCCGCCGCAGGCCGTGAGAACGGCGAGTGCGGTGGCGGCGCCGACTATGACATGGGACGTTCTGTTCCAACTGAGGCTCACGGCACGGCTCCTGAACGGGCGGCGACATTGCGTTGGCCGTGAGTTTTGAGCCAGCGGTGAGCGAAGTCAAGAGCGAAAGTTCGATTGATCGAAAAAAGATCAGACCGCCGCCGCGCCGCAGGACGCCCGCACGCGCAGCTGAGGAAGCAGCGCCAGGTGCCGCCGCGGCTCCGGCCCGTCCCCGCCCCGCGCCTGCCCGAGCCGCTCCAGAAGCAGCCCGGCCGCCTGCCGCCCCACCTCGCGCTTGGGCGGCGCCACCGCCGTGAGCGGGGTGTCCGCCAGCGCCGCCACCTCGTCGTCGTACGCGACGAGCGCCAGGTCCCGCGGCACCCGCACCCCCAGCTCCGCGAGCCGCTGCGCCACCTGGATCGCGTCCACGTCGTTGTGGACCAGCGCGGCCGTCGCCGCCCCGGAGGCGACGGCCGCGCGCAGGGCCTGCACCGCCGCCTCGAAGCGGTCCGGACTCACCTCCGCCGGTACGGAGTCGATCACCTCCCGCGGCGCCCGCAGCCCCAGCACGCCGAGCGCCTGCGCGTACCCCGAGCGCACCGCCAGAGCCGTCGGGGAGTCGTCGCGGGCCATCAGCAGCGGTGCCCCGTGCCCCAGCTCCCTCAGATGGCGCACGGCCAGCAGTACTCCGTGCCGGTGGTCCGAGCAGACCCGGTCGATGCCGTCCAGCGCCGAGCCCGCCGGGGGCCGCCGCTCCAGCAGCACGGTGGGCACGGGCAGCGAGGCGATCCAGTCGCCGTACGCCGCCGGGTCGCCCGGCCGCCGCCACCCCGGTGCCACCAGCAGCCCCTCGGCGCCCGCCGCCAGCAGGCCCTCGGTGCGCGCCTGGTCCTCCTCGGGGCGGTAGTCCGAGATCCGCAGGACCAGCCGGGCCCCGGCCCGCGCGGCGGCCTCGTGCGCGCCCCGGACGACCTCGGCGAAGTAGTACGTCGCGGAGGGGGCCAGCATGCCGAGCACCACACCGCCGGAGCCCCCGGCCGGCGCGGCGGCCGGGCCGCCACGCTCCCGGGGCCACGACACCGAGCCGTGGACCCGGTCGAGCAGCCCCCGCCCCGCCAGTTCCTCCACGTCCCGGCGCACCGTGACGGGCGAGACGCCCAGCAGGCCGGCGAGGTCGGAGACCCGGGCCGAGCCCCGTTCCCGTACCAGGCCCAGCAGTCGGTCGTGACGTTCAGCAGCACTCTCGCGCACGGCGGCGGTCCCCTCGCGGTGTGTGGCACGGCGTTCAGTGAAGCAGTGCGATCGAACGATAGAAGTTTCGATCATCCAACCGCAATCCATTGACGTTCGATCAGCCCGGGTCCTAGATTCCGGGACGCACAGACAGCACCCAGGGGAGCATCATGCCGTTCGGGAACCGCGACGACTGGGCGGCGACCGCCGACCAGCTCCTGCTGGCCGTACGCCCCTACGCGACCCCGCGCCGCGCCCTGATCAACCTGCCCGGCTCCCGCCCCAGTCGCTCCGGTCCGCGCTCCGACGGCCTCGAAGGCTTCGCCCGTACGTTCCTGCTCGCCGCCCTGCGGGTAGCGGGCGCGGGCGGCCACGACCCGCTGGGCCACCTCGCCCGCTACGCGGAAGGGCTCGCCGCCGGCACCGAGAACCCGGTCCCCGACCGCGAGTTGACCACCGAAGCGCCCGAGTCATGGCCGCTGATGGCCGACGTGCGCCAGGCCGTCGTCGAATCCGCCTCCCTCGCCCTCGCCCTGCGCCTCACCCGCCCCTGGCTGTGGGACACCCTCGACGAACGCACCCGCGCCCGCGCCGTCGACTGGCTGCTGCCCGCCCTCGGCCCGTCCCCCGTCGACAACAACTGGTGGCTCTTCGGCCTCACCGTCGCCGGATTCCTCCAGGACGCCGGCATCGAGACGGACCGCGCCCGGGCCACGATCGACCGCTCCCTCGCCCGCGTCGAGGAATGGCACCTGGGCGACGGCTGGTACAGCGACGGCCCGAACCGCGCCTTCGACCACTACAACCCCTGGGCCCTGCACTTCTATCCGGTCCTGCACGCCCACCTCGCCGGCGACCGGGACCTCCTCGACCGCTACGGCCCCCGCCTGCACGCCCAACTCGAAGCCCACACCCGGATGTTCGACGCCAACGGCGCCCCCATGCCGTACGGCCGCTCCCTCACCTACCGCTTCGCCGCCGCGGCCGCCCCCTGGCTCGGCGCGCTCACCGGCCACACCCCGCTCACCCCCGGCGCCACCCGCCGCCTGGCCACCGGCACCCTGCGGTACTTCCTCGACCGCGGCGCCGTCGACGACCGGGGGCTGCTGACGCCGGGCTGGCACGGCCCGTACGCCCCGGTCCTCCAGAGCTACTCGGGCCCCGCCTCCCCCTACTGGGCGTCCAAGGGCTTCCTCGGCCTGCTGCTCCCCGCCGGCCACCCGGTCTGGACGGACCCCGAAGAGCCGCTGCCGGTGGAGAGGGGCGACGCCGTCACCACCCTCGGCCCGCCCAACCTGCTGATCCAGTCCACGGTGGCCGACGGTCTCGTACGCCTGCACAACCACGGCAGCAACCACGTCGGCCCGGACGACGACCCCGGCTACGCCCGCTTCGCCTACTCCACCCGCACCGGACCCACCCACGACAGCGCCGACAACCACTTCGCGCTGCTCATCGACGGCGCCTGGACCCGGCGCGGCCCCGCCCGGCCGCTGGACAACGGCCCCGGCCGGGCCGCCTCCGCGCACACGCCCGCGCCCGGCGTCCGCGTGGTGTCCGCCACCGCCGCCCACGGCCGCGCCGAACTGCGCGCCCACCTCGTCACCGGCGCGCCCGAGGGCACGCCCGTACGCCAGACCGGCTGGGCCACCGACGCCGAGCCGGCCGACCCGCTCCACCCGGCCGAGGGCCGGCTGACCGCCCAACTGCACCCGGTCCACGGCTACACCGGCGCGCACGACGCGCCGACCGGCTCGACCCTGGCCGCGCCCCGCACCCGTACCGCCGCGCTCGACGGACACACCACGGCGGGCGACTCGCTCTTCGTCGCCCTCGCCTCGCTGACCGCCGAACCCGGCCCGGCGCCGGTCGCCACGCTCGCCGACGTCCGGGTCACCGGCCGCACCGTGCACGTCACCTGGGCGGACGGCCCGGCCACCCGGCTGTCCCTGGACTACTGAGGCCCGTACTTGCGGCCGGTCTTCGAGGAGATCCCTCCCAGCAGCCCGCGCGGCGCCAGCTTCACCGCGCCCATCAGCGCCTTGTACCGGGGGTCCGGCACCGACACCGTCTTCCCGCGCGCCAGGTCGCCCATCGCCGCGGCCACCAGCTTGTCCGCGTCGAGCCACATCCAGCCCGGGATGTTGTCCGTCCCCATCCCGGCCCGCTCGTGGAACTCCGTCCGCACGAAGCCCGGGCACAGCGCCATCAGCCGCACTCCGCTCCCCGCCAGGTCCCGCGCCGCGCCCTGCGTGAACTGCACGACCCACGCCTTCGAGGCGCCGTACGTCCCGCGCGGCACGAAGGCCGCGACCGACGCGACGTTGACGACGCCGCCGCGCCCCCGCTCCTTCATCCCCGCCGTGGCGGCGGCCGTCAGCCGCAGGACCGCCTCGCAGTGCACCTTCAGCATGGTCAGCTCGTCGGCCATGGACACTTCGAGGAAGCGCCCCTTGTTGCCGAAGCCGGCGTTGTTGACCAGCAGATCCACCGGATGCCTGCGGTCCGCGAGCCGCGCCTCGACCGACGCGATGCCGGCCTCCGTCGACAGGTCGGCGGTCAGCACCTCCGCCTCGATGCCGTGCAGGTCGTGCAGCTCTGTCGCCTGCTCCTGGAGCCGCTTGGTGTCGCGGGCCACCAGCACCAGGTTGTGCCCGTCGGTGGCGAGGCGCCGGGCGAAGGCGGCGCCGATGCCCGCTGTCGCTCCTGTAATCAGTGCAGTCGTCATGCGGGGCACGTTAGTGCCCCGCGGATCCCGGGCGCCCGCCAGGCTTCGCGGCCGATGACTGTCGGGTGACGTACTTGCGCGCGGCCGCCAGCGCCTCCGGGTGCAGCGCGTCACCGGCCGCGAGAACCCGCGGCAGCAGCTCGCGCTCCGTCGTCTCCGACCGGAACTGCACGTTCACCGTCACGTCGTGGGAGGGGCGGTGCACGATCTCGACCGCGTCGCCCGCCCGTATCTCACCGGGCTCGATCACCCGCAGGTACGCCCCGGGCGCGGCCCGCCGCGTGAAGCGCCGGACCCAGCCCTTCTCACCGAGGGAGTCCGCGAACGTACGGCAGGGAATGCGGCCGCACGTCACCTCCAGGACCAAGTCGGCCCCGATCCGCCAGCGTTCACCGATCAGCGCGCCGTTCACGTCGAGGCCGAGGGTGGTGAGGTTCTCCCCGAACGCCCCGTTGGCCAGCGTGCGTCCGAGCTCGCGCTCCCAGCCGTCGAGGTCCTCGCGGGCGAAGGCGTACACCGCCTGGTCGTCCCCTCCGTGATGGCGCGTGTCGCACACCGCGTCCCCCACGAGACCGCTCGCGCCGACCCCCTTGGGACCGGGCGCCACCACCCGTACGGGCCCGTCGGCCGGACGCTTGTGGATGCCGGTCGTGCCGCTCGGGGCGTCGGTCCAGCCGACCGCCTCGGCGCGGCCCAGATTCACGGTCAAAAGCTTCATGGCCGAACGCTAACCGGCCGTGAATCAAAGTCGCTCGCCATTATTCCGCATCACATCCAAGCGTCGCTTATGCTCGGAGTGTGATCGAAGCCCGTCATCTCCGCGTCCTGCGCGCAGTCGCCGCCACCGGCTCCTTCTCCGCCGCCGCGCGCGAACTCGGCTGCACCCAGCCCGCCGTCAGTCAGCAGATGAAGGCCCTCGAACAGTCCGCGGGCACTCCCCTCCTCATCCGTACCGGCCGCGAGATGCGCCTCACGCAGGCGGGCGAGGTCCTCGTCCGGCACGCCGCAGGCATCCTCGCCGGGCTGACCGCCGCCGAGGAGGAGGTCGCCGCCATCGCGGGGCTGCGCGCCGGCCGCGTCCGGCTGGTGTCGTTCCCCAGCGGCAGCTCCACCCTCGTCCCCACCGCGCTGGCCGCCCTCCGCGCCGCCCACCCCGGCACCCGGGTCTCCCTGGTCGACGCGGAGCCCCCGCGCTCGGTCGAGATGCTGCGCGAGGGCGACTGCGACGTGGCGCTCGCCTTCCGGTACGGGCCGGGCGGGGCCGCCGAGGACTGGGACGACCTGGTCGTACGCCCGCTGCTGACCGATCGCCTCGTCGGCCTGGTCCCCGAGGGGCACCGGCTCGCGGACGCCGGTCAGGTCGGCATCGGAGAACTCGCCGACGAACCGTGGATCGCCGGCTGCCCGCGCTGCCGCAGGCAGTTGGTGGAGGTGTGCGAGAGCGCGGGCTTCACGCCCCGCATCGACTTCGCGACCGACGACTATCCCGCCGTGATCGGCCTGGTCGGCGCCGGGATGGGGGTGGCGGTCCTGCCCGAGCTGGCGATGGAGTCGGTACGCCCGAAGGGTGCGCGCACCGTGGCGGTGGAGCCCGCCGTGCGGCGCGAGATCGTGGCGCTCACGCTCCCGGACCTCGCGCAGGTGCCGGCGGTCGCGGCCACGCTCGACCAGCTGGCACTGGCCGCGGCTCGCTGAGCGGCGGGGCGTTGCGCGGAGGGGCCGTGCGCCGTGTGAGGCAGGCCCTCCGGGTGACATGGACCCGCCCTGTGATGCAGAAACGTTCCTTCAGAGGTTCAGGGGTCAGGCGTCCCGGCGGGCCCCGACGACGCCGCGATGAGGCGGGTGCGGGCGCGGCCCATCAGCTCCTCGCGCTCGTCCTCGGTCAGGCCGCCCCACACGCCGTAGGGCTCACGCACCGCCAGGGCGTGCGCCGCGCACTCGGCGCGTACCGGGCACCTCATGCAGACCTCCTTAGCCGAGTTCTCACGCGCACTTCGCGCCGCGCCCCGCTCTCCCTCCGGATGAAAGAAGAGCGAGCTGTCCACCCCGCGGCACGCCGCGAGCAGCTGCCAGTCCCACAGGTCGGCATTGGGTCCGGGAAGGCGGGAGAAATCTGCCATTGCTTGTCCCCTTGCGTCGATGCATCGAGAGCGTCTGGACCGTGAGGCGGCGTCTACTTGTGGAAGTAGATGTAAATATGACTCATTGCGAATCTAGCCACAGACACCAGCAAAACGGAAGAAAAGCCGCTAAATGGGGCATACCTTTACTTACTTGGCATGGCGACCCTCGATGCGCTTCTGTGCGACCAGGCCCTCACGTAGAGTGCCGATGGCGCCCGTCCGACCCGTAACTCTTTCGAGTGACCGTCGTTGAGAGTGCGAGGCGGTTGAAAGTACAAGCGATCGGGCAAGTGTCCGAGAGCGTCAATCGCACAGGTGACGAAATATGTACCAGCCTGGAGGCTCAAGGTGACGCGCAGCAGCTGTGAGAGCCGCGGAGGACAGTCATGACATCGGTCCTCGTCTGCGACGACTCCCCGCTTGCCCGAGAGGCGCTCCGCCGCGCGGTCGCGACCGTGCCCGGTGTCGAGCGCGTGACGACGGCGGCCAACGGCGAGGAAGTCCTCCGCCGCTGGGGTGCCGACCGCTCGGACCTGATTCTGATGGACGTACGCATGCCCGGCCTGGGCGGCGTCGAGACCGTGCGCCGGCTGCTCTCCGCGGACCCCGGCGCCCGGATCATCATGCTCACGGTCGCCGAGGACCTGGACGGCGTCGCGCTCGCGGTCGCCGCCGGCGCCCGCGGCTACCTGCACAAGGACGCCTCGCGCGCCGAACTGCGGGCGACCGTCACCCAGGCGCTCGCCGACCCGACCTGGCGGCTCGCCCCGCGCCGGCTCCGGTCCGCGGAGATGGGTGCGGCCCCGACGCTCACGGCGCGCGAGATCCAGGTGCTCGAAGGCATGAGCCACGGACGCTCCAACGCGGAGATCGGCCGGGAGCTCTTCCTCTCGGAGGACACGGTCAAGACACACGCCCGGCGGCTCTTCAAGAAACTCGGCGCCTCGGACCGGGCGCACGCGGTCGCGCTCGGGTTCCGCTGGGGCCTGGTCCGATAGGACCGGCCGGTGCGCTCCCGCGCGGGTGTCTCGATCCCCGTCCGCCCTCCGGCGGGCGGGGTGGCGGACGCCCGTGCCCCTTTCCGCCGCCGATGCCGCATCCTTGAGGGGTGGAGTTCCTCGGGGACGATTCGGTCGAGCGGGAGGGGAGGGCTCAGAGGATGAGTTCCGGCGTACCTGCTCATAACGCTTCGGTGCACAACTACGGGCGTGGTGCCGCGGATGCCTCGGCGCCAAGGCACCATGGACCGATGCGCGACGACGAGACGACGGTGATCGGTGCACTCGTCCGCCGTGCTGTCGAGGGCGACGAGCAGGCGACGCACGACCTGCTGGCCCGGGTCCACCCGCTGGCCCTGCGCTACTGCCGCACCCGGCTGAACCGGCTGCCCGGTGATGCCCGTCACTTCGTCGAGGACCTGGCGCAGGAGGTCTGCGTCGCGGTGCTGATGGCGCTGCCCCGCTACAAGGACACCGGCCGGCCCTTCGAGGCGTTCGTGTTCGCCATCGCCGCCCACAAGGTCGCCGACCTCCAGCGCGCCGCGATGCGCCACCCCGGATCGACCGCCGTGCCGTCCGACGAGATGCCGGAGCGGCCCGACGACTCGCTGGGCCCCGAGGAGCGGGCGCTGCTGAGCAGCGACGCCGAGTGGGCGAAGAAACTTCTGGCCAATCTTCCCCAGGCGCAGCGCGAGCTGCTCGTGCTGCGGGTCGCCGTCGGGCTGACCGCCGAGGAGACCGGCCAGATGCTGGGCATGTCGCCCGGTGCCGTGCGGGTCGCGCAGCACCGCGCGCTCAGCCGCCTGCGCGCCCTCGCCGGACAGTAGCCGCGCCGCACGGAGCCCCCGGTGTCCGTGTGAACGTACAAACTCGCCAGGTGATCTTGCTCGTGGAATGAGACACCCCGCTATCCCGTTAGCATGGACATCCGCGCCGAGCAAGACCATTTGGGAAGGTGTCAGGCATGACTGCCAACGTCGATGGAGTGCCCGAGAAGTTCGCGATGCTCGGGCTGACCTACGACGACGTGCTGCTGCTGCCCGGCGCGTCGGACATGGCGCCCGACCAGATCGACACCTCCTCGTACATCTCCAAGAACGTCCGGGTGAACGTCCCGCTGCTCTCCGCCGCGATGGACAAGGTCACCGAGTCGCGCATGGCCATCGCCATGGCCCGCCAGGGCGGCGTCGGCGTGCTGCACCGGAACCTCTCGATCGCCGACCAGGCGAACCAGGTCGACCTCGTCAAGCGCTCCGAGTCCGGCATGGTGACCGACCCGATCACCGTGCGCCCGGACACCACGCTCGGCGAGGCCGACGAGCTCTGCGCCAAGTTCCGCATCAGCGGCGTGCCGGTGACCGACCCGGCGGGCAAGCTGCTCGGCATCGTCACCAACCGCGACATGGCCTTCGAGACGGACCGCTCCCGCCAGGTCCGCGAGATCATGACGCCGATGCCGCTCGTCACGGGCAAGGTCGGCATCTCCCGCGTCGACGCGGTGCAGCTGCTGCGCCGCCACAAGATCGAGAAGCTTCCGCTGGTCGACGACGCGGGCATCCTCAAGGGCCTCATCACGGTCAAGGACTTCGTCAAGGCCGAGAAGTACCCGAACGCCGCCAAGGACGCCGAGGGCCGACTGCTCGTCGGCGCGGCCGTGGGTGTCGCCGGTGACGCGTACGACCGTGCCCAGGCGCTCATCGAGGCGGGTGTCGACTTCATCGTCGTCGACACCGCGCACGGACACTCGCGCCTGGTCGGCGACATGGTCGCCAAGATCAAGTCCAACTCCGCGGTCGACGTCATCGGCGGCAACGTCGCCACCCGCGACGGCGCCCAGGCGCTCATCGACGCCGGCTGCGACGGCATCAAGGTCGGCGTCGGCCCCGGCTCCATCTGCACGACCCGCGTCGTCGCCGGCATCGGCGTACCGCAGGTCACCGCGATCTACGAGGCCTCGCTCGCCGCGAAGGCGGCCGGCGTGCCGGTCATCGGCGACGGCGGCCTCCAGTACTCCGGCGACATCGCCAAGGCGATCGTGGCGGGCGCCGACACCGTGATGCTCGGCTCGCTGCTCGCGGGCTGCGAGGAGTCGCCCGGCGAGCTCCTCTTCATCAACGGCAAGCAGTTCAAGTCGTACCGCGGCATGGGCTCGCTCGGCGCCATGCAGTCCCGCGGCCAGGCCAGGTCGTACTCCAAGGACCGGTACTTCCAGGAGGGCGTCGGCGCCGACGACAAGCTCGTGCCCGAGGGCATCGAGGGCCAGGTGCCCTACCGGGGTCCGCTGTCCGCCGTCGTGCACCAGCTCGCGGGCGGCCTGCGTCAGTCGATGTTCTATGTCGGCGGCCGGACGATTCCGGAGCTTCAGCAGAACGGCCGGTTCGTACGGATCACCTCGGCGGGCCTCAAGGAGAGCCACCCGCACGACATCCAGATGACGGTCGAGGCGCCGAACTACAGCAGGAAGTAACCTCCCACGTACACGCTGAGGGGCGGCCCCGGAGATTCCCGGGGCCGCCCCTCGCGTGTGTGTCGGCGATACTGGAACGGCATACCAAGAGGGAAAGGCCACACACGTGACTGAGATCGAGATCGGGCGCGGCAAGCGCGGCCGCAGGGCGTACGCGTTCGACGACATCGCCATCGTGCCGAGCCGGCGCACCCGGGACCCGAAGGAGGTCTCGATCGCCTGGCAGATCGACGCCTATCGTTTCGAGCTGCCGTTCCTGGCCGCTCCGATGGACTCCGTCGTCTCGCCGCAGACCGCCATCCGCATCGGCGAGCTGGGCGGTCTGGGCGTACTGAACCTCGAAGGTCTGTGGACGCGGTACGAGGACCCGGAGCCGCTGCTCCAGGAGATCGCGGAGCTCGACGACGAGACCGCGACCCGCCGCCTCCAGGAGATCTACGCCGCCCCCATCAAGGCGGACCTGATCGGGCAGCGCATCAAGGAGGTGCGCGACTCGGGCGTCGTCACCGCCGCCGCCCTGTCGCCGCAGCGTACGGCCGAGTTCTCCAAGGCCGTCGTGGACGCCGGTGTCGACATCTTCGTGATCCGCGGGACCACGGTCTCCGCCGAGCACGTGTCGGGCGCCGCCGAGCCGCTGAACCTCAAGCAGTTCATCTACGAGCTCGACGTCCCGGTCATCGTGGGCGGCTGCGCGACGTACACCGCCGCGCTGCACCTGATGCGCACCGGCGCGGCCGGTGTCCTCGTCGGCTTCGGCGGCGGCGCCGCGCACACCACGCGCAACGTGCTGGGCATCCAGGTCCCGATGGCCACCGCCGTCGCCGACGTGGCCGCGGCCCGCCGCGACTACATGGACGAGTCCGGCGGCCGGTACGTGCACGTCATCGCCGACGGCGGCGTGGGCTGGTCCGGCGACCTGCCGAAGGCCATCGCCTGCGGCGCGGACGCCGTGATGATGGGCTCCCCGCTGGCCCGCGCGACGGACGCGCCCGGCCGCGGCCACCACTGGGGCATGGAGGCCGTCCACGAGGACGTACCGCGCGGAAAGCGCATGGACCTGGGCGCGGTCGGCACGACGGAGGAGATCCTCCTCGGCCCGTCGCACACCCCGGACGGTTCGATGAACCTCTTCGGCGCGCTGCGCCGCTCGATGGCGACCACGGGCTACAGCGAGCTCAAGGAGTTCCAGCGCGTCGAGGTGACGGTCTCCCCGGCCGAGCACAAGCGCTGACGCTTTCGCGTACGTGGGTGAAGGGGCCCGGACCACCGTGCGTGGTCCGGGCCCCTTCGCACGACCGTGCTCAGGCGACGCGGCGACGCCGTCGCAAGGCGGTGACCACCGGGAACAGCAGTCCTGCCTCCAGGAGCCACAGGAACACGACGAAGGCCCAGTCGGGCGCCGCGTAGAGCGTGCTGTCGAACTCCTCGGACGTCGCCACCAGGGCGACCAGGCCCCACAGGAACGCCAGGACGCCGAAGACCCACATGGACGCCGGTGATCCAGGGGATGCGGGTGTGGCGTGGACCCGGGCCCTGTCCTTCCGGCCCTCGCGGTCCCGCTCCGGCGGCGGACCCGGGATGCGCTGCGGATCGCGCGGCGGCATCGGGACGACCGCGTGCGGTGGCACGCCCGCGTCGATGCGGGCCAGGTCCGCCGCGTCCATCCGGTACAGCGTCGGCTCGACGGACAGCGAGAAACCGTCGTTGCCGATCAGATGCCGGCCACCGTCCGGGTATGCGAGCATCACCGCGCACTCGGCGTACCGCACCGTGACCCGGTTGCCCGGCGAGGTCAGGCTGACGCCCTCGGGCGCGATCAGCAGAGCGGCCGTGTCGTCGGCCAGGTACGCGTGCCGGCTGCCGGTCAGGAGCTCGGCGGAGTCGCTGGGGGCGGCGACGTACCCGGCCCAGTCGGCCTCGCCGCCGGGCACCTTGAGCAGTGCGTTCGCGCTGACCTCGCGGGCGACGGCATGCAGGTCCGCGACGGTGAGCGCCCGCAGCTCGGCGATGTGCTCCTCGTCGGACTGGACGGGGTGACGGGTGAGCAGCCCGAGCGCGTACGAGGGAAGCTTCGCGGCGGCCAGGTCGGGTATCTCGTACTGCTTCAGCACGGCGGTGCGCGCCGCGTCGAGGTCCGCCTGCTCGATACGTCCCACCCGCAGTGCCGCCAGAACGTCGACGAATCCGCCGACGACCGCGTCCTGCTTGGCGGGCAGGGAGTCGGCCACCGCGGTGATGGTCGCGAACTCCGCGTCGCGCGGGGTGTAGTCGCTCTCGGCGGTGTACGAGTAGCCGCCCTTCTGCCGCAGATCGCGGAAGAGCGCCTTGCCGAGCACGGCGGAGAAGACGCTCGCGGCGGTGGAGCGGCGTACCACCGCGTCGAGGACGACCACTCCGTCGTCCCCCTTGATGTACGCGGGGGTGCGCGGCAGCGCGGAGGTGACGGGCGGCAGCGGCTGCCACGAACCCGACGGGAGCCGCAGATCCAGACCTTCGGGGAGGGTGCCGCTGGTGATCCACAGGACGGCGTTCTCGCGGGTGAAGCGCGTACGGGCCCAGTCGCTCACAGCGGTCGCGTCGGCCCGCCGCAGGCCCAGCTCCTGGTAGCTGGTCAGGCCGTGTCCCTGGGCGCCGTAACGCCACAGGGCCATGTCGTGCTGCGGTCCCGCGCCGCGCCCGGCGGCCTCCGTGCGCAGGATCTCCTTCTCCGTCTCCAGCCGGTGCAGCGGCAGATCGCGCAGGGACGCGCAGACCCCGTTGAGGTACTCGACGATCTCGTCGTCGCCACCCTGGACGTGGAAGTGGGTGTGGGTTCCGGCGGTGGCGCCGTTGTAGTGCAGGTCGCTCATGCCGTGCCCGTGCAGCGCCAGATGCTCGACCAGATGGGTGATGCCGCTGGTGGCGAGGGTCTCGTCGGCGCGGCCGACCCGGAAGAGGAGGCCGGCGGTGACGGGTCCGGGACGGTGCGCGAGAACCGTGCGGATGCCGTCGACCTCGGTTTCGATGATGCCTTCGGCCATGGGTCAGCCCTTTGCCAGTGCGGTCTTGCGGTGCTTGATGAAGGCGGCTTCCTGGTCGCCGAGGTAGGTCCAGGGGAACGTGCCGGCCATGTTGCCCAGGGCCCGGAAGTGCGGGGCGGCCTCGGCGTGGTGGCGGCCGAGGGAGAGGGCGGCGGCGAAGTGGCCGTGTGCGGTGACCCAGTGGAACCCCGGCCGGTACTCGGGATGGAGTACGGACCGTCGGGCCGCGGCGAGCAGCTCGTCACGTACGGCGTGGGCGGACATGTGGGCGGCGTCCGGACCTTCGTCGAGGTCGAGCCAGCGCTCCATGTGCACTTCGGCGACGAGCGCACCGTTGTTGCCGCCGGGCGGCGCGTCGGCGGCGCACGCCCGGGCGAAGCCCTCGGCCGCCTCCCAGGAGCCGCCCCACTTGGGGCAGAGCTGCTGGAGGAGCTTGGCCTGGGCGGCGTAGTGGTGCGGGTGGTGTTCGGCGAGGCGGTCGTAGCGGCGGCGCGCCTCGCTCGCGCCGAGTTGGAGGCCGCGAGCGGTGGTCACACGGTGGCACCAGGCCAGGGCGTACGCCGGATGCTCGGCGCAGACCTCGATCAGCAGGCCCTCCGCGCGGCGCAGCCAGCTGTGGAACTGGCCGAACTGCGCCTCGGAGACCTTGCTGGCGCGGGCGTTGCTTCGGATGGACCAGCCGATGCGGATGTAACGGTCGGCGAGGAGGGTCCTGGGCAGCGGGTCGCCGGGGTGGGCGGCCGAGGCCTGCTCCAGGAGGTGCTCGCTGCCGGGGAGGTCGGCGACGACGGACGAGGCGTAGGCGCGTTCGTCCTCGTCACCGAGGGCGGCGAAGAAGTCCGAGACCGTTCCCCAGTCCCTCGCGTGGCACGCGGTGCGCAGTGTCGCGAGGGACGGGTGGTGTGCGAACGGGTCGAACACCGGCCGCGACAGCGGCGGAGTGCTGGACACGATGTGTGGTTCTCTTCTTGTTTCTCGTACGGGTGGGAGCGGGTGAAAAGGGCGCTCAGGCGGCGGACTTCTTCGCGGCCGCGAAGGAGGCGTAGGCGCCTATCGCGAGGAAGAGGAAGGTCATCGGGCCGGCGTCCTCCTTCCACAGCGAGGTCAGGAACTCGAACCGCTGGAAGAGCAGCTCCGTCACGGTGACGTGGAGCAGGTCCGAGGCGGCGATCGCGAGGCCCAGGAGCTGGCCGAAGTACACCGCGCCCAGCGAGAGGATCGCGGCGACCACCGGCAGGGCGGGGTTGGCGCCCCCGGCCTTCCCTGCCGCCAGGCCGATGAGGTAGCCGACGCCGACCGCCGCGTAGCCGATCTGGTACTCGGTGGCGCCGATGATGCCGCCGTAGATGCCGGCGGTGACGAGCGCGGCGGCGAAGGCGGCGGCGACGCCGAGGCCGACGTTGTCGCGCACCGGGGCGGGGGCGGGGGCCTGCGGGTAGGCGTGGTCGGCGAACGGGTTGCCGGGCGGAGGCGGCGGCACGGACTGGCTCATGGTGAAGATCCCCCCCAAGGGATGTGGTGCACCGTGGATGCGCACGGACGTGCGACGAGTGACGCCGAACGCTAGCAGTGCCGTACGAGAGAGCACCCGTGGATTCCGGGCGCCGGGATGCTCAGAGCCGGTGGGTCGCCCCCGTCGGGGACGCCCCGCGCGTGTCGAGGAGGAGCTGGGCCTTCACCGCGAGGGCCTGGAGGTCGTACGTCCGGTGGTTCTGCAGGAGCACGGTCAGGTCCGCGTTGGCCGCCGCCTCGTACAGGGAGTCGACGCGCGGGACCGGTACGTCGCGCACGCGCCAGTCGGGGACGTGCGGGTCGTGGTAGCCGACCTGGGCACCCAGGTCCATCAGCCGGGTGGCGATCTCCGGGGCGGGGGAGCCCTGCTGGTCGGCGAGGTCCGGCTTGTAGGTGACGCCGAGCAGCAGGACGCGGGCGCCGCGCGCGGATTTCCCGTGCTCGTTGAGGAGCGTGGCGCAACGCTGGATCACGTACTGCGGCATGCGGTCGTTGATCTCCTGGGCGAGCCCGACCATGCGCAAGGGGTGGCCGGGGGTCCCACTGCTGTGCGGGATGTAGTTGGGGTCGACCGGTACGCCGTGGCCGCCGACGCCCGGGCCCGGGCGGAACGCCTGGAAGCCGAAGGGCTTGGTCTCGGCGCAGCGGATGACGTCCCACAGATCGACGCCCAGGTCGTGGCAGAGCACGGCCATCTCGTTGACCAGGGCGATGTTGACGTGCCGGTAGTTCGTTTCGAGTACGCCGACGGTCTCGGCCTCGCGCGGTCCGCGCGCCCGCACCACCTTGTCGGTGAGCCGCCCGTAGAAGGCGGCGGCCGATTCGGTGCAGGCGGGCGTGAGGCCGCCGATGACCTGCGGGGTGTTGGCGTAACCGTGCAGCCTGCTGCCCGGATTCACCCGACTGGGGGAGTAGGCGAGGTGGAAGTCGCGTCCCGCGCGCAGTCCGGAGCCCTCTTCGAGGAGGGGGCGCAGGAATTCTTCGGTGGTGCCGGGGTATGCGGCCGATTCGAGCAGCACGGTGGTGTGCGGGCGCAGGTGCGCCGCCAGGGTCCTGGCGGCGTCGCCGACGTGGCTCAGGTCGAGCGTGCGGTCGGCGCCGAGCGGGGTGGGGGCACAGATGACGGCGGTACGGACCCGGCCCAGTTCGGCCGGGGATCTGACAGTGCGGAAGCCGCCGGCCAGCATGCGGCGCAGGTCGGCGGCGGTGAGGGAGCCGTCGGCCGGGGCGCGCCCGGCGGCGAGCTCCGTGAGGCGGCGGGGATCGGTGTCGAAGCCGATGGTGTCGATGCCGGAGGCGACCGCGGCCTGGGCGAGGGGCAGGCCGCGGTGGCCGAGTCCGATGACGGCGAGATCTGCGGGCATGGCGGTGGGCCGTCCTTCCCAATAGCCGGAGGGGAGGCAACACGCAAGCCCTGTGGACAGTTCGGGCGAGCGCAATTTCAGACTAAGCGTAAATATGACCGTTATGCGGCATTGTGTGAGGCCGGGGTGCGGGAGTGTTGTCCACAGGCGGTGGCCGGAGGCGGGCGGCACAGACAGAATCGAGGAGGCGGGGAGTGATCCCGGCCACCCGACCACTACGGGAGGCAGCAGTGAGGACAGCGACACTGGGACCCGCCGAGCGCGCCGAGGCGCTCGCGGCGATGGCCGAGCGTGAACTGGACGTGCTCGTGGTGGGCGCGGGAGTGGTCGGTGCCGGGACGGCTCTCGACGCCGTCACGCGCGGGCTCTCGACCGGACTGGTCGAGGCGCGCGACTGGGCCTCGGGCACGTCGAGCCGGTCGAGCAAGCTGATCCACGGCGGGCTGCGCTATCTGGAGATGCTCGACTTCGCGCTCGTGCGCGAGGCGCTGAAGGAACGCGGACTGCTGCTGGAGCGCCTCGCGCCCCACCTGGTGAAGCCCGTGCCGTTCCTCTACCCGCTCCAGCACAAGGGATGGGAGCGGTGGTACGCCGGGTCGGGTGTCGCGCTGTACGACGCGATGTCGGTGTCGTCCGGGCACGGGCGCGGCCTGCCGATGCACCGTCACCTCTCGCGCAAGCGCGCCCTGCGGGTGGCGCCCGCGCTGAAGAAGGGCGCCCTGGTCGGCGCGTTGCAGTACTACGACGCCCAGATGGACGACGCGCGCTTCGTGACGACGCTGGTGCGCACGGCCTCGCAGTACGGCGCCCAGGTCGCCAACCGGGCGCGTGTCGTCGGCTTCCTGCGCGAGGGCGAGCGGGTCGTCGGGGCCCGGGTGCGGGACCTGGAGGGCGGCGGCGAGTACGAGGTCAGGGCCAGGCAGGTCGTCAACGCGACCGGGGTGTGGACGGACGACACCCAGGCGCTCATCGGCGAGCGCGGGCAGTTCCACGTACGGGCGTCCAAGGGCATCCACCTGGTGGTCCCGAAGGACCGGATCCACTCGTCGACCGGTCTGATCCTGCGGACCGAGAAGTCGGTGCTGTTCGTCATCCCATGGGGGCGGCACTGGATCGTGGGCACGACCGACACCGACTGGGACCTCGACAAGGCCCACCCGGCGGCCTCCAGCGCGGACATCGACTACCTCCTGGAGCACGTGAACTCGGTACTGGCGGTGCCCCTGACGCGCGACGACGTGCAGGGCGTGTACGCCGGCCTGCGGCCGCTGCTGGCCGGGGAGTCGGACGCCACGAGCAAGCTCTCGCGCGAGCACACGGTGGCGCACCCGGTGCCGGGGCTCGTCGTGGTCGCGGGCGGCAAGTACACGACGTACCGCGTGATGGCGAAGGACGCGGTGGACGAGGCCGTGCACGCGCTCGACCAGCGGGTCGCCGAGTGCGTGACGGAAGACGTGCCGCTCGCGGGGGCCGAGGGGTACCGGGCCCTGTGGAACGCGCGGGCGCGGATCGCGGCGCGGGCGGGGCTTCATGTCGTGCGCGTGGAGCACCTGTTGAACCGGTACGGCTCGCTGGCCGAGGAGCTGCTGGAGCTGATCGCCCGCGACCCGGGGCTCGGCGACCCGCTGAGCGCGGCGGACGACTACCTGCGCGCCGAGATCGTGTACGCCGCCTCCCACGAGGGGGCGCGGCACCTGGACGACGTGCTGACCCGGCGTACGCGGATCTCCATCGAGACGTTCGACCGGGGTACACGCAGTGCGCGGGAGTGCGCGCAGCTGATGGCGCCGGTGCTCGGGTGGGACAAGGGGCAGATCGAGAAGGAGGTCGAGCACTACGAGAAGCGGGTAGAGGCGGAGCGGGAGTCGCAGCGCCAGCCGGACGATCTGACGGCCGACGCGGCGCGGCTGGGGGCGCCGGACATCGCGCCGATCCAGTGACTGGCCGTGATGCGGCGAACTCGGCCGGGTGGTGGGGAGGTTCGGTGGAGCCACCTTGACACTGCTGTGACCTGCGCGTGGTCCGTTTTGTTCGCCCGGGGGAAAGGCCCCGGCGACCCGGGACCACGATCGGTCGCGCGGTGAGGGACAATGAAGGCTCTGCCAGGGCGCGTTACCGCATCACCCTGGAACGCAGCCATCGCGGGCGAAGATCAGGGATCGCAGAGGGGACGCATGTCGGAGGCGGAGCAGTCCAAGGACCCCGAGGGGCGTCTTCTCGCTGGGCGGTACCGGCTCGGAGAGGTGCTCGGCCGGGGCGGCATGGGTACGGTCTGGCGCGCGGTCGACGAGACGCTGGGCCGCACGGTCGCGGTGAAGGAACTGCGCTTCCCCACGAGCATCGACGACGAGGAGAAGCGCCGGCTCATCACGCGCACACTGCGTGAGGCGAAGGCGATCGCCCGCATCCGCAGCAACGGCGCCGTGACCGTCTACGACGTCGTCGACGAGGACGACCGGCCGTGGATCGTCATGGAGCTGATCGAGGGCAAGTCGCTCGCCGATGTGGTGCGCCAGGACGGCCTGCTGACGCCGCGACGGGCCGCCGAGGTGGGCCTCGCGATCCTCGACGTACTGCGTGCCGCGCACCGCCAGGGCATCCTGCACCGCGACGTGAAGCCGTCCAACGTCCTGATCTCCGAGGACGGCCGGGTCGTGCTGACCGACTTCGGCATCGCGCAGGTCGAGGGCGACCCGTCGATCACCTCGACCGGCATGCTGGTGGGCGCGCCGTCGTACATCTCGCCGGAGCGGGCCCGTGGTCACAAGCCGGGCCCCGCCGCCGACCTGTGGTCGCTGGGCGGTCTGCTGTACGCCTCGGTCGAGGGCACACCGCCGTACGACAAGGGGTCCGCGATCGCGACCCTCACGGCCGTGATGACCGAGCCGCTCGACCCGCCGAAGAACGCGGGCCCCCTGGAAGAGGTCATCTACGGCCTGCTGGCCAAGGACCCCGGGCAGCGGCTCGACGAGGCGGGCGCGCGAGCCCTCCTCAACGACGTGATCCACCTGTCCGAGACGACGGACGAGCCCGAGCCGTCGCTGGAGGCGACCCGGGTGGTGGCACTGCCGCCCGTCCCCGACGACGTGCTCCGCACGGTACGGCCGGCCAAGGGCGCCGCGTCGGACGGCCCGGCCGCCGGCGAACGGGTGCGCGGGGCGCTGAAGTCCGTACGCAACGCCGCGGCGGCCCAGGCGGCGAAGCAGAAGCAGTCCTCCCCGGCGCGTTCGCAGCAGCCCCCGGTGGGCCCGAGGCCGCCGGAGCGGGCGTCGCTCACCGACGTCGTACCGCGCCGCACGCTGGTGATAGTGGCGGTGGTCGCGGCACTCGCGGTGATCGGCACCGTGCTCGCCGTCGCGCTGACCGGTGGCGACGAGGGGACCCAGGGCAAGCCGAAGGACGACACGTCCGCGTCGAGCGGCGCGACCGCCGGCGGTGACGCCAAGGGCGGCGCGGACCAGGGCAAGGCCACGGACGGCGGGAAGAGCCAGAGCCAGGACCCGGGACAGGACAAGAAGCCGGACGACGGCCAGGGCGACGACGCCGGCAAGGGCGGCGACGGCGACGACGACCAGGGTGCGGACGACTCCAAGACGGACGACCCGCCGAAGGACGGCGGACTGCCCGAGGGGTACGTGAAGGTCACCGACGACCGGTTCCACTTCACGATGGCGATGCCGAAGGGGTTCGCGCGGAACGGCATAGCGGGCTCGAACTCCGGCGGCAAATACAACAAGGCCGGCGGATATCCGCGCGTGCAGGTCGACTTCACCGACAGCCCCGGTGGCGACGCGCGTGCGGCCTGGGCTGCGGCCATGGCGGGCGTAGATGCGGCCAGCGACAACTACAAGCACCTGGGCATACGGCCGGTCGACTACAACGGCTACCCCACCACCGCCGACTGGGAGTTCGAGCGCGACGAAGCGGGGATGCGGGTTCACGTGCTCAACAGGGGCTTCAAGGTCGACGCGAAGCGCGGCTACGCGATCATGG
Organism: Streptomyces chryseus; assembly: GCF_014650755.1. Taxonomy (GTDB): domain Bacteria; phylum Actinomycetota; class Actinomycetes; order Streptomycetales; family Streptomycetaceae; genus Streptomyces; species Streptomyces chryseus. Next base: position 171,901 of record NZ_BMVO01000009.1, read on the forward strand.
TGACCTGCAAAGCGGACGAGTGGAACGGCAAGGAGTGCCGGACGCTGCGGAAGACCGCGCACGACACGTTCCAGCCGAAGGACTGACGTACGGATCCGCCGGGTTGCCGAGACCCGGCGGCACGGCCGGGTCCGGCCACGTATCGTGAGAGCTCGTGGACTGACCGTACGCGACCGGAATTGACGACTTGGTGCGGTCACCGGGTCGGAGGTACAGCGCGCTCTGGGGAGGCGTCGTGGATGACTACGCGGGTCGGGTGCTTGCCGACCGCTACCGCCTTCCCCTGCCGCCTTCCGATGCGTACGAACTGGTGGAGACCAGGGCGTTCGACACCTACAGCGGCCAGGAAGTGCTGGTCCGCCAGGTCCCGTTACCCGAGGTCGTGGACGCGGAGTTCCTGGACGGCGAGGGCGGCGGGACGGCGGCGCAGCGGCGCGCGGCCGGGCGCACGACCCGGCGGCCGACCGATCCCGCCGTGCGCCGGGCCATCGAGGCGGCCCAGGCCGCCGCGCAGATCCCCGACCACCCCCGGCTCGACCAGGTCTTCGACGTCTTCGCCGAGGGCGGCTCGCTGTGGATAGTGAGTGAACTGGTGGCCGCGCGGCCACTCGCGGCGCTGCTCGCAGAGAAGCCGCTCAACCCGTACCGGGCGGCGGAGATCGCCGCCGATGTGCTGACCGCCCTGCGGGTGCTGCACGCGCACGGCTGGACCCACCGCAACATCACCGTCCGCACCGTGCTCGTCTGCGACGACGGCCGCATCGTGCTGACCGGCCTCGCGGCCGGCGCGGCGGAGGAGGCGCTCTGCGGATACGCCCCCGTGCCGGTGCCGGCGGAGCCGGCCCAGGACGAGGAGGAGAGCGGCGGAAGCTGGGGCAGCCCCGGCGCCGGGCCGGACCACGAGGCGCCCGCGCGGTACGGCGGTCCCGCCGCGCCCGCTCCCGGCGCCGGCGTGCGCACCGCGTTGCCCGCCGCCGGCCAGAACCCCGCCGCCGAAGTGCGCGCGGCGCGCGCCGGGGCCATCGCCGCGTACCGTGCCGGAGCCCGCGCGGCGGCCCGGGTCACCGAGGAGCAGCGCCCGGACGGCACGGGCGCGGTCCCGGCCCAGTGCCCGTCGGCCGGGGCCCCGCGCGCGATCAGCCCGTACGTCGACCTCGACCCCGAGCCGGCGCCCGAGCCCCCGCGCGCCCAGCCCCCGCACGCCGAGCGCCCCCGCCGCCAGGAGCCGGCCGGCACCTGGCACGGCGCGGTCCCGCGCTCCCCGGCGGGCGACGGCATGCGGGCCGACGGGATGCGAGCGGACGGCATGCGGGCGGACGGCCTGCGCCGCGGACCGCACCCGTCAGCGGAGGCGCCGCCCGCCCCGGCCCACGCCCGGAGCTGGGAAGAGGTCGTGGCGGGTGGGCAAGGAGGCCAGGGCGGGCCGGTTCCGCCGTTCCGGGGGCCCGCCACGCCGCTCGCCGCCGAGCGCGCCCGGCAGGCGCGGATCGCCGTCGTCGGACCCGTCACCGAACGCTGGGCGCCCGAGCAGGCCGGGTCCGTGCACGGCAACTGGCAGCTCGCCCCGCCCATCGGCCCCTCGACCGACCTCTGGGCCCTCGGCGCGCTCCTCTTCCGTACCGTGCAGGGCCACGCCCCGTACCCGGAGGAGAGCGCCATCGAGCTGGTGCAGCTCGTCTGCGCCGAGCCGCCCGCCTTCGCCGAGGAGTGCGGTCCGCTGCGGCCGGTCGTCGAGTCGCTGCTGCGCCAGGACCCGACCGAGCGGCCCGACTTCGAGGAGCTGCGCGGCTGGCTGCGCTCGCTCGTACGGTCCGCGCCCGAGCCGGAGGCCGGTGCCGACATCGTGCCGCTGCCGTCCGTGGACGCCACGCGACTGCCCATCGTGCGCCGTCGCGGTGAGCTCGTCCGCAGACGCCGCGGCGCGTCGTCCGACGTGCACGGCCGCCACCGGCACAAGAAGGCCAGGGCCGCCAGAGGCAAGGCGGAGCAGCGGGAGCCGCGCGAGCCGAGGCCGCCGCGCGAGCCGCGCATCAAGGAGCCGCGGATCCAGAAGAAGCAGCGCGGCGGCCCGCGTTCGCTCGGGCGCACGCTCCTCGTCCTGATCCTCCTCGGCCTGACCGCGGCGCTCGTCTACGCGATGGTCTTCATGCCGAAGGCCGGCGAGGAGAACGGCGGCCAGGACAGCAGCCGGGGCGGTGCCCCCGTGCGGGCCGGCGCCGGCCGGAGCACCGGCGCGCCCGCCACACCCGGCCCCTCCTCGGGGGAGGAGTCCGAGCCGCCGCCGCGGCGGACGCCGAGCTCCCAGCAGCCGCAGACCTCCGGCCCGGCCGCCGACCTCGCCAAGGGGTACGAGCTGCGCAAGGACCCCGAGGGATTCCAGATCGCCGTCGACAAGGACTGGGAGCGCCGGCCGATCAACGACGCCGGCCAGGTCCGTTACCGGGGCAGCGGCTTCGAGCTGCTGGTCGTCCCCGGCCGCGACACGGTCAAGGAGCACGGCGGCGACCCGATGGACTACCAGCTCAAGAAGGAGCGCGAACTGCAGGCCGTGCGGAACTCCTCCTGGTCGACCCAGAACGGTCTGCGCCGCATCGACGTGGGCCGGCAGGCCATGGCGGAAGGCCAGTTCACCTGGCAGGACAGCAGCGGACGCGATGTGTACGTGCGCAACCTCGCGATGATCGTCGGCGACCGGTACCACGTGGTCCAGGTGATCGGACCGGAAGCCCAGCGCGACGAGATCACCGAGATCTACGAACAGGCCACGGCGGCCTACCGGGTGCCAGGCGGCTGACCAGGCCCATGGGCCTCCACGACGCGGGGCAGGACAGATGACGTGGACCACTCACACGCGATGACCGGCGGAACAGGGGGCGACAGCGGCCTGATCGCCGGGCGGTACCGTCTGGGCGACCGGGTGGGGCGCGGCGGCATGGGGACGGTGTGGCAGGCGACCGACGAACTGCTCGGCCGGCAGGTCGCCGTCAAGGTGCTGCACTTCGGCGGCGACGAACCGGGCGTCCCCACCGCCGACGCGCGGTTGCGGCGCGAGCGCGCGCTGCGCGAGGCCAGGACCGTGGCCCAGCTGGTGCACCCGCACGTGATCGTCGTGCACGACATCGTCGAGGACGCCGGCACCGGCCTCTCGTACATCATCATGGAGCTGATCGACGGCGACTCGCTCGCCGACCGGATCGCCGCCGAGGGCCCGGTCGACGTCCGCGAGGCCGCGCGGATCGGCCTCGCGCTGGTCGGCGCGCTGCACATGGCCCACGAGCGCGGCGTACTGCACCGCGACCTCAAGCCCGACAACGTGCTGCTGGAGGCGGGCACCGGCCGGGTCGTCCTCACCGACTTCGGGATCGCCCGGCTCGACGGCGGTACGACGATCACCGACGCCGGGTCCTTCGTCGGCTCGCCCGAGTACACCGCGCCCGAGCGGATGGAGGGCCGCGCCGCCGGCCCGGCCTCCGACCTGTGGTCGCTCGGCGTGCTGCTGTGCACGGCCGTGAGCGGCGAATCGCCCTTCCACCGCGACTCCCTGGGCGGCGTCCTGTGCGCCGTCATGCACGACCCGATCGTGCCGCCGGCCGCCGCGGGCCCGCTGCTGCCCGTCGTACGCCGCCTCCTGGAGCGCGATCCGGAGCGCAGACTCGGCGCGGCCGAGGCCGAACGGCTGCTGCTCGCGTTCCTCGCGACCGGCCTCGCCCCCGAGACCGCGCCGCCCTGTCCGGCCACCCAGTCCCACGTGCCCCTCGTGCCCAGGGCGGTGCGGCTCAGGTTCGGCGGCGTCCGGGGCGCGCTCGTCGCCAGTGTGCTGGTCGCCGTGATGGCGGGGGCCGGCGCGGCGACGGCGACGCTGTTCCTGCGGGACGGCGAGAGCGACGGCGACGGCCGGGCGGGCGGCCGCACGGACGCCGCGCCCACCCGCACGGTCACCTCGACCGTGTCGACGCGGCCCGGCGGCGGAGGGCCCCCGACCGGCACGTCCGACGCGGCCCGCACGCCGCCGCCCGGCTACCGCAGGGTGAGCGACCCGGCGGGCTTCACCCTCGCCGTTCCCGAGGGCTACGACCGCTCGGCCGACGACAGCCGGGTCGCGTACCTGTCGCCGGACAAGAGCATCAGGATCGGCGTACGTCAGCAGAGCCCCGTACCCGGCGGGCCGCTCGGCGCGATGCGGCGGGCGCACCAGAAGGGCCCCGAGACCCACCCCGGCTACCGCGCCGGCAAGGTCACCCCGACCACGCACAACGGGCTGGCCGCCGCGCTGTGGGTGTTCGTCGGCGACGGTTTCGAGCCGGGCGACGAGGACCGGCACACGTACGACCTGTGCTGGGAGGAGGGCGGTCTGATGTACGACGTGTGGGTCTCGGCGCCGGTCCGCCTCCAGGACGACGCCAAGCGGCACTTCGACACCGCCCTCGACTCCTTCGTCCGCGACTGAGGCGGCCACAGCCGGGCTGCGAGCGTCGGCACAAGGCCCTGATCAGGCGTTATTTGCCAGTGAACACTGGCGCGGTGGGGAGGGGCCGGTGAAAAGGTATTACCGACGGGTACCAAAAGGCTCGCGGGAGGCTTACTCTCGCCCTCATGACGGACTCGCAGGCCCTCGCAGCCGCCCTCGGCACGAACCCCCTCGCCGCCGCCCCCGCAGGCGCGCGTACCGCGGCCGACGTGGTCACCCCCGAGGTGGTCGCCCAGCTCACGCGGGACGTGGTCGGCTCCGGCCGCACCGCCAACCACACGCCCCTCACCGGGGAGAAGCTGGCCGACCTGCCCGAGTCCACCCCCGAGGACGTCGCCACAGCGTTCGACCGCGCCCGCGCCGCGCAGCCCGTCTGGGCGGCCGTACCCGTGCGACGGCGCGCCGCGATCCTGCTCCGCTTCCACGACCTCGTCCTGGAGCGGCAGGCCGAGGTGCTCGACCTGATCCAGCTGGAGACCGGCAAGGCCCGGCTGCACGCTCACGAGGAGATCCAGGCCGTCGCGATAGCCGCCCGCCACTACGGGCGCAAGGCAGCGTCGTACCTCAAGCCGAAGCGGCGCACCGGCGCGATCCCGACCCTGACCAAGGTCACCGAACTGCGCCAGCCGCGCGGTGTCGTCGGCCAGATCGCCCCCTGGAACTACCCCTTCGAGCTGTCGATCGGCGACGCGCTCCCCGCCTTCGTCTCGGGCAACGCCGTCGTGATGAAGCCGGACACCGAGACCGCGCTGACCGCCCTGTGGGCCCGCGACCTCCTCGTCGAGGCCGGTCTGCCCGCCGAGGTCTTCCAGGTCGTCCTCGGCGAAGGCCCGGTCGTCGGCCCCGAGATCGTCAAGCACGCCGACTACGTGTCGTTCACCGGCTCCACCCGCACCGGCCGCGAGGTCGCCCAGGGCGCCGCCGCCCGCCTCATCGGCGTGTCCCTCGAACTGGGCGGCAAGAACGCCATGCTGGTCCTGGAGGACGCCGACGTCGAGAAGGCCGCGGCGGGCGCCGTCCGCGCCTGCTTCTCCTCCGCGGGGCAGCTGTGCATCTCCATCGAGCGGCTGTACGTCCACGCGTCGATCGCCGACGACTTCGTGGCCCGGTTCGCCGCCCGTACGAAGGCGATGCGCCTCGGAGCCTCCCTCGCGTACGGCGCCGACATGGGCTCGCTCGCCGGCGAGCGGCAGCTGGAGAACGTCAAGCGCCACGTCGAGGAGGCCGTCGCCAAGGGCGCCACGCTCGTCGCCGGCGGTGTCGCCCGCCCCGACATCGGCCCGCTCTTCTTCGAGCCCACCATCCTGGACGGCGTCGAGGCGCCGATGGCGGTGTGCACCGAGGAGACCTTCGGCCCGGTCGTCTCCCTGTACCGGTTCACCGACGAGGACGAGGTCGTCGCGCAGGCCAACGCCACGCCGTACGGCCTCAATTCGAGCGTGTGGACCAAGGACGCCAAGCGCGGCCACGCGGTCGCCGCCCGGCTGCGCACCGGCACGGTCAACATCAACGAGGGCTACGCACCCGCCTACGGCAGCGTCCAGGCGCCGATGGGCGGCATGAAGGAGTCCGGCCTCGGCCGCCGGCACGGCTCCGAGGGCATCCTCAAGTACACCGAGGCCCAGACCGTCGCCCACCAGCGGCTGATCCCGATGGCGCCGTCCTTCGGCATGGACGACGAGAAGTACGCGGCGTTCATGAGCACCAGCCTGAAGGCACTCAAGGTCCTGCGTTTCCGCTGATCCCAGCTTTTCCGACGAGGAGCGCCATGTCACAGGAGAGCTCTGTCCGCAGCCAGGAGGCTGCGGACGATTCCGCGTACGACTACGACGTCATCGTGGTCGGGTCCGGCTTCGGCGGGTCCGTCTCCGCGCTGCGCCTGACGGAGAAGGGCTACCGGGTCGGCGTGCTCGAAGCGGGCCGCCGCTTCACCCGCGCGACCCTGCCCAAGACCTCCTGGGACATCAAGAACTACCTGTGGGCGCCCGCGCTCGGCCTCTTCGGCATCCAGCGCGTGCACCTGCTCGGCAACGTCATGGTCCTGGCCGGCGCGGGCGTGGGAGGCGGCTCCCTCAACTACGCCAACACGCTGTACGTACCCCCCGCTCCCTTCTTCCAGGACCGGCAGTGGGCGGACATCACCGACTGGCAGGCCGAGCTCGCCCCGTACTACGACCAGGCCAAACGCATGCTCGGGGTGCGCCTGAACCCGACCATGACGCCGTCCGACGTGCACCTGAAGGCGACCGCCGAGGCCATGGGAGTGGGGAGGAGCTTCCACATGGCACCGGTCGGCGTCTTCTACGGCGACGGCAAGGACGCCGACGGAAGCACAACGGCCCGGCCCGGCGGGGAAGTTCCCGACCCCTACTTCGGCGGCGCCGGACCGTCCCGCACCGCCTGCACCGAGTGCGGCGAGTGCATGACCGGCTGCCGGCACGGCGCCAAGAACACCCTCAACGAGAACTACCTCTACCTGGCCGAGAAGGCCGGCGCCGTCGTCCACCCCATGACCTCCGTCGTCGGCCTCGCCGAGCACCCCGACGGCGGCTACCGCGTCGCCACCGTCCCGACCGACGCCCGCCGCAGGACCACGCCGCGCACCCTGCGCGCCCGCCGGGTCGTCGTCGCCGCCGGTACGTACGGCACGCAGACGCTCCTGCACACCATGAAGGACCGCGGCGACCTGCCCCGCGTCTCGGCGAGGCTCGGCGAACTGACCCGTACCAACTCCGAGGCCCTCGTCGGTTCGCAGACCACCGACCGCCGCTACCGCAGGAAGCACGGGGGCCGAAAGGCGGACTTCACCCGGGGCGTCGCCATCACGTCGTCGATCCACCCCAACGACAGCACCCACATCGAGCCGGTCCGTTACGGCAGGGGCTCCAACGCGATGGGCGCCCTGTCGATCCTCCAGGTGCCGTACGCCGACAAGTTCCCGCGCGCCCTGGGCTGGCTCGGCAACGTCGCCCGGCACCCGGTCCTGACCGCGCGGTCGCTGTCCAACTACCGCTGGTCGGAGAAGACCATCATCGGCCTGGTCATGCAGTCGCTGGACAACTCCTTGACGACGTACCGCAAACCGAGCGGCATCGGAAAGGGCCTGCTGACCGCCCGCCAGGGCCACGGCGCCCCGAACCCGAAGCAGATCCGCGAGGCGGGGCGGGCGGCGACGCTCCTCGCCGAGGAGATCAACGGCTTCGCCGGCAGCAACGTCGGTGAGCTCATGGGCACGCCCCTGACCGCGCACTTCCTCGGCGGCTGCCCGATCGGGGCCACGCCGGAGCAGGGCGTCATCGACCCGTACCACCGGCTGTACGGGCACCCGGGCATCTCGGTGGTCGACGGCTCGGCGGTCTCCGCCAACCTGGGGGTGAACCCGTCGCTGACCATCACCGCGCAGGCGGAGCGTGCCATGTCGTACTGGCCCAACAAGGGCGAGCCGGACGTGCGCCCGGCGCAGGGCGCGGCGTACGAGCGCCTCGCGGCGGTCGAGCCGAAGGCGCCCGCGGTCCCGAAGGAGGCGTTCGGCGCGCTGAGGCTGCCGTTCCTCGGGATGCCGACGGTCCCGCCCAAGAGCTGAGCGGGCAGGCAAAAGGGGCTGCACCCCCCTCCGAGTGCAGCCCCTCGTGCCGGCTCTACCGGTGTGTCACCGGGTCACCAGGTTCGGCGATTTCACGCCTCCGAACCGGCCTTGCGGCGGCGTACGACGAACATCGCACCGACGCCGAGCGCCACGGCCGCGCCACCCGCGAGGGCGAACATCGGCATCGCGGACGAGGATCCGGTCTCGGCGAGGCTGCCGGTCACCGGGATCTCCTTGGCGCCGCCCTGCGGCTCCGGGGTGGGCACCGGGGTGCCGGCCGGCGGGTCGACCGGCTTGGGCTTGCCCGGGTTCTCGTTGTCGCTGCCCGCGGCGAGGACGTCGAACTCCCAGTACGCCATCGACGTACGGATGCACTCCTCGTCGGCGTCGATGTAGCCGCCGAAACCGATGGCGAAGCTCGCGCCGGCGGGGGCCTTCGCGCTGATGTTCAGACGCAGCTCGATGTCGACGACGTCCTTGGCACCGAGCTCGGTCTGGCCGAGGAACTCCGGACCGCCCACTTCCTCCCAGGACTGCGTGCCCTCGTCGAAGTAGTCGAACTGCAGGTGGCTGCTCAGCCAGTCGTTCTCGTCGTCGCTCATCGACTCGTTGTCGACGAACGCGATCCACTGGACCTCACCGAGCGCGGCGTCGGTGGGGTTGGCGGCGGTCATCGTGAAGTTGTGCCAGCCGCTGCCGGCGACGATCTTGCCGGGCAGGCCGTCGATGCTCAGCTGGAGGTCGGACTTGGGGTCGACGTAGTCGCCGTTCTCGTCGATCTCCGGCTCGCACGGCTGGTACTCGTCCGTCGGGTCCGCCGGGTCTTCCTCGCCGGGGTCGGTGCCGGGCTCCTCCGGCTCGCCGTCCGGGTCGGTCTCGCCGTCGGGGTCGGTCGCCGGGTCCGTGGCCGGGTCGGTCTCGCCGTCGGGGTCCGTGGCCGGGTCGGTCGCGGGGTCGGTGGCGGGGTCGGTCGCCGGGTCCGTCGCGGGGTCGGTGGCCGGGTCGGTCGCCGGGTCCGTCTCGTCCGCCGGGTCGGTCTCGCCGTCGGGGTCCGTCGCCGGGTCCGTCTCCGGGTTCTCGTCGGCCGGGTCCGTGTCGTCGGCCGGGTCGGTCGTGTCCGCCGGGTCCGTCTGCGGGTCCGTCTCCGGGGCCGGGTCGGTCGCGAGGCCCGGGTCGGTCTGCGTGGTGGAGGTGGGGTCACCGTCGGCGTGCGCGGCCGGCGCGGCCAGGAAGGCGGCGGGAGCTATGACGGCCGTCGCGGCCGCGACGGCCATGGCACGGCGAAGCTTCATGTAGACCTCAGAAAGTCTGGCGTGCCGCATGGATAGCAGCACGAGATGTGAGGGCCGCCGGGCTTGGGGGTGCACAGGTGGCCTTTGTTTCGCATGGATGACCTGTGACTGGCGTAAAGGGTTGCCCGGAAACTCACACGTTTCTCATGTGGTCTGCATCACAGCAGGTCGCGGGCGCCGGCGAGCGGGCCCGCGCACGAGCGAAGGGCCCCGCGGACGGGGGAGATCCGCGGGGCCCCAGGCCGTCAGCACCGGCGTCAGGGCAGCGCCGGTGCCGCGGGGGGCGGCGCCGGGGGGTGCGCCGCTGGCTTGTGCGAGGGAGCGCGCGAGGCGGGCGCGCTCCGGGGGTGCCGACCGTGCGGCGGCCGTCCGGGGGACGGGGGCTGCCTTCGCATCGTGGGGGACGGCTCGCGACCCGCGCAACAGTTTCGACGACATCCCGGGGGTGAGGAGGGGACACGGCCGGCCGGTTCCGGGCGTCCCCGGAACCGACCGCCTTGGGTGACCGGGCTGCTGTCCCCTGCCGACCGGTCACGCGCGCCGGGGCGAGGTCCCACGACGCACTTGCAGTACGCCGCACGCCCCGGCGGAGCCACGCGTGGTTCTCTACCTGCGCGCCGCCCCTGGCTGGTGCGGACACCGGGACCAACGAACGGCCACCGGGCCCGGTCACGCGCCGTACGGGTGAGGATGCGCCCGAACTCGGGTACGGCCGGCCCCGCACACCGCTCAGACACGGCCCCGGCACAGCTCCAGCATCGTCATCGCGAGCGCCGTGCCGGGCTTCCCCAGGGCGTCCCTGTAGTGGGCCAGGACCTCCATCTCGCGCGACAGGTTCACGCGGCGCCCGCCCGAACCGATGCGGGCTTCCTGGATGACGGCCGAGACCGCCATCCGTTCCTGGATCAGCCCGATGATCCTGTCGTCGAGCGAGTCGATGCGCTCCCGGGCGTGGCCGATCAGGCCCGCGGCCTCTTCGGTGCGGGCGCCGGTCTGCTCGGTGCGGGGGAGGGTGGTGGCGGTGGGGGTGCTCATGTCCGTAACTCCTGGCGTGAAGGGGTACGGCTCCCCGGGGCGGCGAGGCCCGGAAACGACAGAGCGCCCCGGGCCTTGTCGGCCCGGGGCGCCTGTGAAGTCGCTTGTCAGTAGCTCAAGCAGCTCGACCACGGCACCGGTCGGACCGGGTGCCATAGGTAAAGAGGAAGCTCAGCTGCTCGTGCATGGGGCCAGTATGCCCGCCGCCGTCCGGCGGTCGCCGCAGGGGTTCGTATGGTGAGACGAAGCGAATGTCGCGTCCCCGTTAGAATTGACAGTCCCGACACCCTTCACCGCCGGAAGGCCGCCCCGTGCCAGCAGTGCCCCCCGCCGCCCCCGACGCCGTCCTCGTTGTCGACTTCGGCGCGCAGTACGCCCAGCTCATCGCCCGCCGTGTCCGTGAGGCCCGGGTCTACAGCGAGATCGTCCCCAGCACCATGCCGGTGGCGGAGATGCTGGCCAAGAACCCCAAGGCGATCATCCTCTCCGGCGGCCCGTCCTCCGTGTACGCCGAGGGTGCCCCGACCCTCGACCGTGAGATCTTCGAGGCCGGTGTGCCGGTCTTCGGCATGTGCTACGGCTTCCAGCTGATGGCCACCACGCTCGGCGGCGCCGTCGACGACAACGGTGCGCGCGAGTACGGACGTACTCCTCTCTCCGTCTCCAAGGCCGGCTCCACGCTCTTCGAGGGCACCCCCACCGATCAGTCGGTCTGGATGTCGCACGGCGACGCCTGCTCCGCCGCGCCCGAGGGCTTCACCGTCACCGCGTCCACGGACGTCGTGCCGGTCGCCGCCTTCGAGAACGACGAGAAGAAGCTGTACGGCGTGCAGTACCACCCCGAGGTGATGCACTCCACGCACGGCCAGCAGGTCCTGGAGCACTTCCTCTACCGGGGCGCGGGCATCGAGCCCGACTGGACCACGCACAACGTCGTCGAGGAGCAGATCGCCTCGATCCGCGCGCAGGTGGGCACCAAGCGCGCGATCTGCGGCCTGTCCGGCGGCGTGGACTCCGCCGTGGCGGCGGCGCTCGTGCAGAAGGCCATCGGCGACCAGCTGACCTGCGTGTACGTCGACCACGGTCTGATGCGCAAGGGCGAGACCGAGCAGGTCGAGAAGGACTTCGTCGCGGCCACCGGCGTCCAGCTGAAGGTCGTCGACGCGCAGGAACGCTTCCTGAACGCGCTGGCCGGGGTCTCCGACCCCGAGGAGAAGCGGAAGATCATCGGTCGCGAGTTCATCCGCGTCTTCGAGCAGGCCCAGGCGGAGATCGTCGCCGAGGCCGGCGCGGAGGGCGAGGACGTCGCGTTCCTCGTGCAGGGCACGCTCTACCCGGACGTGGTCGAGTCCGGCGGCGGCACCGGCACCGCCAACATCAAGTCCCACCACAACGTGGGCGGCCTGCCCGACGACATCGAGTTCGAGCTCGTCGAGCCGCTGCGCCAGCTGTTCAAGGACGAGGTCCGGATGGTCGGCCAGGAGCTCGGCCTCCCCGAGGAGATCGTCCAGCGCCAGCCGTTCCCCGGCCCCGGCCTCGGCATCCGCATCGTCGGCGAGGTCACCAAGGAGCGCCTCGACCTGCTGCGCGACGCCGACGCGATCGCCCGCGAGGAGCTGACGGCGGCCGGTCTCGACCGCGACATCTGGCAGTGCCCCGTCGTGCTGCTCGCGGACGTAAGGTCCGTGGGCGTCCAGGGTGACGGCCGGACGTACGGCCACCCGATCGTGCTGCGCCCCGTCTCGTCCGAGGACGCGATGACGGCGGACTGGACGCGGATGCCGTACGACGTACTGGCGAAGATCTCGACCCGCATCACCAACGAAGTCGCGGACGTCAACCGCGTGGTGCTCGACGTGACGAGCAAGCCGCCGGGCACGATCGAGTGGGAGTGACCCCCGCTCAGTAGTTTCCATGGTCAACGCCGATGCCGTCGCTCATTCGTTTGGGCGGCGGCATCGTCGTACCCGCTCGGTACGCTGGCCGCAGGCCCGAGAATCCCGTCCATGGGAGGAACCATGACCGCTGAGCCGCTGCCCACCGAGATCTCGTGGCCGGTGCCGCCGCAGGACGGCTACACCGTGGACGACCTGCTGACGCTGCCCGACCTCCCGCCGCACACCGAGCTGATCGACGGGAGCCTGGTTTTCGTGAGCCCGCAGAGGAGTTTCCACTCTCTGGCGATGTTCCTGCTGGAGACAGGCCTGCGCGCGACAGTCCCGAAGGATCTTCGGGTGCGGCGGGAGATGACGGTCGTCGTCGACAAGAGGCAGGGCCCCGAGCCCGATGTGTCGGTGATCCGCGCCGCGGCGGTGACCGACTCGGAGGAGACCCACTACCGGGCCAAGGACGTGCTCCTCGCCGTGGAGGTGGTGTCCCCCGACTCCGAGAAGCGCGACCGTGAGCGCAAGCCGCAGATCTACGCCCAGGGAGGCATCGCCCACTTCTGGCGGGTGGAACGCGGCGACGACGGCCGTCCGGCCGTGTACGTCTACGAACTCGACCCCGCCACCAAGGCGTACGGCCTTGTCGGCATCCACCACGATCGCCTGAAGCTGTCGGTTCCCTTCACCGTCGACATCGACCTGGCCGCGATCGACGAGCTGTAGACGCCTGCGCGATAAGCGGCAGACCCCCCTGTTCCTCGGCCGTACCGCACGGTAGCTTCCGCCCCATGACGTCCGAGACACCCGCGCCCGGCCCGGCGCCCGTACCCGTCGAGCAGCTGCACTTCGCGATGCCGCCCACTCACGCGACCGCCGCCGAGGAGCGCCGGCACCGCAAGGAACGGCTGGCGGCGGCGCTCAGGCTCTTCGGGCGGTACGGGTACGAGGAAGGCGTCTCGGGGCACATCACGGCCCGCGACCCGCAGTACGCCGACTGCTACTGGGTGAACCCCTTCGGGCTCGCCTTCGCCGACATGACCGTGAGCGACCTGATCCTCGTCAACGGTGACGGTCAGGTCGTCGAGGGCCGCCGCCACGTCAACCAGGCGGCGTTCCTCGTCCACGCGCAGGTGCACCGGGCCAGGCCGGACGTCGTGGCCGTCGCCCACACGCACTCCCTCCACGGCCGCGCGCTGTCCGCGCTGGGCGAGCTGCTCGATCCGATCACCCAGGAGGCCTGCGCCTTCTACGAGGACCACGCCCTGTACGACGCGTACACCGGCGTCTCCGTCGACGAGCAGGAGGGCCGGTGGATCGCGGGCGCGCTCGGACCGCACAAGGCCGTCATCCTGCGCAATCACGGGCTGCTGACCGTCGGCGACTCGGTGGACGCGGCGGCCTGGTGGTTCATCGCGATGGAGCGCTGCTGCCAGGTCCAGCTCGCCGCGAAGGCGGCGGGACGGCCCGTACTGATCGACCACGAGGACGCCGTCGCCACGCGTGACCAGCTCGGGAGCGACCTCGTCGCGTGGATCAACCACCAGCCGTTGTGGAGCCGGATCAGCCGCACCGAACCGGAGCTGTTCGAGTAGCCCGCCCTCAGCCCCCTTCGGGTGACGCGGGGACCTCCCTTCGTACGGCAGAATTCCCCTACACCGGAGGGCAGTTCCCTTCCGTGACTTCGATGAGTTCGAGAGGGCGGCAACTTCCGTGGCTGTGCAAGAGGCACGACAGAGCACGCACAGTGGCGGTTGTACGTGCGGCGACTGCCCGCACGGCGCCCGCGAGGGCCACCGCCGCGCGGTGGCGGCCTTCCTCGCCAAGCGCGACGGGCTGGCCGCCGGCCAGGGGCTGCCCGCTGCCGTCGCGCACTCCGCCGGGGCCTCGCGCCAGTGGGTGTCGGACGAGCTGACCCAGTCGGCCCGCGCGGTCGCCGAGCGCAGCCGTGCGGCGGGCGAGGCGTGGCTCGCCATGGTGTGGCGCGCCACGCTGTGCGTGGTGTGGGGCGCGGTGATCGTGCTGGTGCTCGCCGAGGCGTTCACCGCCATCGGCGCCGGCTGGACCACGGCCCGTACGGCGGGCCTCCTCGCCGCACTCGTCACCGCCGCCCTGCTGACCGGCGCGGCGCGTGCGCACCGGGCGCGCGGCGGTCTCCTCGCGCCTCTCATCGGCGAGGACAACCGGCTGTCGACCTCGCGCGCCGTCGCGGCGGGCTGGGTGCTGCTCGTCGTCTTCGCGGTGCTGGTCATCGCCATCCAGCTCGCCGCCGCCTCCGACCACGCCGACCGCGACGCGCTCATCGCCGGCCTCGAACTCGCCCGCGGCCTCGGCATGCTGACCGTCCTCGCGCTGACCTGCGCCGTCGCCGTGGTCGTCCGTCATGTGGTGACCGTGCGCGTCCTCTCCCAGCGTCTGCAGAAGGTCCGCGCCGACCGTCCCCGCGCCGCCGACCTGCTCACCGACGACGCGGGCCGGGGCAGCTTCGCCGACGTCCAGTACGTCCTGGTGAGCGCGGTGGCGGTGGTCTTCGCGGCGGTCCGGCTGGCCCGGCGGCCCGAGCAGCTGCCCGACCTGCCGTGGGGGCTGGCGCTGCTGGTCGTGGTCTCGGCGGCGACGTACTTCGCGGCCAAGTTCGCCGAGGGCGGCCGCCCGGTGGTGCTCTCGGTCGTACGGGCCAGGGAGGCGGGCGACCTGGACGCGCCGATCCGTACCGGTGACGACATCGAGATCCGCGGCGCGGGGTTCGTGCCGCCGGGTGCCGGGACGCCCGACCGGCTGGCCCGGATGGTCGTACGGATCGGGACGGTGCACGTCCACGTGCCGCTGATCCCGGTGCCCGGCGGCTTCGCCAACCCGACGGACACGGTGCTGACCGTGCCGGTGCCGGTGGAGGTCGAGCCGGGCCGCGTCGACGTACGGGTGGTGACGGCGGCGGGTGTCGAGACCGACCGGGTGACGATCGACGTCACCGACTGAAACCCAGTCGTGACCTGCTGTTTGAGCCGGACCACCGCTGCATACGTATCCCTCTTCGAGGGGCGCGGGCATCATCGTGCCCGCGCCGTACGGCGCTGACGCTTCGGAGAGGCGGGACCAGACCATGAGTCACGGGCATCGGGCCGGCGGCAACGGCATCGTGGCGGGCAGGGGAGCGGGCGCGGGCCCGGGCGACGGTCCGCACGGCGGTGGCCTGCGGGCCACGGCCCGCCACTACGCGCTCCTGCCCCTGCGGATCTTCCTCGGCGTCACCTTCGTCTACGCCGCCCTCGACAAGCTGACGGACAGCCAGTTCCTGGCGGCGAGCGGCACCGGGTCGATCGGCGAGATGATGCGCGGCGTGCGCGACACGTCGGCCGTCCCCGCCCTCGTCGATCTCGCGCTCAAGAACCCCGAGGGCTTCGGCCACGCGATCGCCTTCGGTGAACTCGCCGTCGGCATCGGCACGCTGATCGGGCTGCTCGCCCGCCTCGCCGCACTCGGCGGGGCGCTGATCTCGCTGAGCCTGTGGCTGACGGTGAGCTGGGCGTCCGATCCGTACTACTACGGGAACGACCTCGCCTACTTGATGGCCTGGTTGCCACTGGTGCTGGCCGGAGCCGCGTACTTCTCCGTCGACGCAGCCCTCGCGGCGCGCCGCCGGCGCAGACTGTAGGCGACCCAGCTCGCCGCTCCCGCCAGCAGCAGCCCGAGGAAGATCACCGGGAGCGCCAGGTAGGCCGGGACACGCCAGGCGCCCGCGGCGTCCGCGGTGTACGCCGCCGCCGTGGCCAGCACCGCGAGGCCGCTGATCAGCTTGCCGGGCCGGAACTCGTGCCGGAAGCGCGAGGGGCGCGTCCCGGGGACCCGGCTGTCCGGGCAGTCACTTCGCGGCACGGGCCACCTCCACCTGTCCGACGCCGACTTCGAGGTCCAGCCGCAGCGTTCCGGCGGGCTTGTCGCTCCGCGCCGCCCCGGACGGCTTCGGGGGCTTCAGCGTCTCGTCGCGGAAGTGTTCCGTCCGGAGGTCGAAGTCCTGCCGCCGCTCGCCGGGCAGCCGGACGTCGCCGAGCCCCACGTTCATGCGCAGCTCCACCGTCGCGTCCTTCGGTACGACGACCTTGAGGCGGCCGGCCCCGACCTCGGCCCGGGTCGCCACCGACCCGTCCGCCGGGATGCGTACGTCGCTGAGGTCGAGGGTGCCCACCCCGGAGCCCAGCGCGTACCGGGGCCGCACGTCGGAGGCCGAGGCGGGCTGCCAGTTCGTACGCATCCAGTCGGTGGAGATCTGCTTGGGCAGCGCGGAGGCTCCGGTGAGCAGCAGCGCCGTGATCACGGTGAGCAGGATCGTGCCGACGCCCGTGCGGCCGCGGAACGCGCTGACCGCGATGCCGAGCCCGAAGACGGCGAGCGCGCAGGACAGGCCGATCTGCAGGCTCGTGCCGAGCGGCCGCGCGTCCCACGACAGGCCGGTGCCCAGCCCGCCCGCGAGCACCGCCAGCAGGAACACCCGTCCGCCGATGCCGCGCGGCCCGCGCGACGCCGGATCGGGCCGCCGCGGCGGGCGGGGGGCCGGGGCCGCGCTCCGGGCCCGTTCCGGCGCCTCTTCCACCACCGCGTTCTGGGGCCCCCACAGGTAGCCGGTGCCGACCGGGCCCGTCGTGCCGTCCTTGACGATGGGGTCGCGCCACCAGGAGGGCGCGCCCGGCACGGGCGGCGCCTGCGTCTCGGGCGGCGCGACCGAGGCGACCTGCGCGGCCACCGGGTCGACCGGGCCGGTCCCGGGGTCGGCGAGGCGGCGGCGCTGTGACCAGTAGGCGGCGCCGGTGAGGGCGATCGAGAGCATCACGGCGAAGCCGAGGACGGTGCCGTTCCTCAGCATGGAGAGGAAGAGACCGCAGCCGATAAGGGCGAACAGCACGGCGCTGAGGGTGGCGCCGTCGACGCGGCCGGTCAGCAGCCGGCGGGCCTCGTTCTCGTCCTCGTCGTCCAGCGGGACGAAGAGCCAGGCGAAGCCGTAGAAGATCAGGCCGAGACCGCCGGTGACGGCCAGTACGCCGAGACCGACCCGGAAGATCACCGGGTCGAGGTCGTAGTGCCGGCCGAGCCCGCCGCAGACGCCGCCGACCAGCTTCTGCCGCTTGCTGCGGCGCAGCGGCGGCTGGGATGCGGGCTGCTCCGACGGGTCGTCCGGGGGCCCCGGGGGAGCGGCGGCGTCGTACGGCTGTGTCATACGTCCATGGTGAGGTGCGGTACGGCGGCGGGGCACCCGAACCGACCCTGGACGATCCCTGATTTCGACCCCGAGTCGGGCGGCGCGTCCGGCGGCAGGCCCGGGACCGGCCCGTCAGGGGCATGTAGGGGACCGACCCTGATGCCCGGCCCCACCCGTACGTGTGACGATCGGAGCATGCCAGTCGCCACGCCCCGCCGAGCCGCGAACCCCCGCGCCCCCGAACCGGAGGAGCCGCCGCAGCCGCGCAAGCTCTACCGCAGCGCCGAAGGCCGGATGCTCGGCGGCGTCGCGCGGGGGCTCGCCGGTCACCTCGGGGTGCCGGTCGTCTGGGTGCGGATCGTCTTCCTCGCGCTCTTCCTCTCGGACGGCCTGGGCGCGCTGCTGTACGCCGTCTTCTGGTTCGTCGTGCCGCTCGGCGTGGGCGGCGTGGACGCGCCGCGCTCGGCGTTCGAGACCACACCCGACGGACGCCGCAAGCTCCGCAAGCCCGACAAGGGCCAGGTCTTCGCGCTCTGCGCGCTGCTCGTCGGCGCCGTCACCTTCGTCATGAACGTCGAGGTCGGCGGGCAGGCCGGGCGGTACGTCTGGCCTGCCCTGCTGATCGGTCTCGGCGTCGTCCTCGTATGGAGGCAGGCCGACAACGCGCGCCGCGCCCACTGGACGGAGACCGGCAGCCGCCGCCGGATGCTGCAGCTCGCACGCGGCATGGCGGGCGTGGCGCTGGTCGGCGTCGGGCTCACCGCGTTCCTGGTGGTCCGGGGCTCCGCGGCCCAGCTCGGCAACGTCCTCACCGCGGCCCTCGCGGTCGTCACCGGCATCGCGCTGCTCGCCGGCCCGTGGCTGGTCCGGATGACCCAGGACCTGTCCGAGGAGCGGCTGATGCGCATCCGCGCCCAGGAGCGCGCCGAGGTCGCCGCCCACGTGCACGACTCGGTGCTGCACACGCTGACGCTGATCCAGCGCAACGCGGAGGACGCCTCAGAGGTACGACGCCTCGCCCGCGCCCAGGAGCGGGAACTGCGCAACTGGCTCTACCGGCCGGAGGGCACCGGCAAGGACGAGGCGGAGGAGCCCGACACCCTCGCCGAGGCGGTCAAGCGGGCGGCGGCGGAGGTCGAGGACAAGCACGGCGTACCACTGGAGGTCGTGGTCGTCGGCGACTGCCCGCTCGACGACAAACTCGTCGCACAGATGCAGGCCGCGCGCGAGGCGATGGTGAACGCCGCCAAGTACGGTGGCGAGGGCGGGGCGGTGCAGGTGTACGCGGAGGTCGAGGGCCGTAGGGTCTTCGTTTCCGTACGGGACCGGGGGCCGGGGTTCGATCTGGACGCGGTGCCCGGAGACCGCATGGGCGTACGAGAATCAATCATCGGCCGTATGCAGCGCAACGGCGGTACGGCGAGGCTGCGTTCCGCGCCCGACGGGGGCACGGAGGTCGAGCTTGAGATGGAGAGGGCGGCGGACGCATGACCGAGACCGAGGGAACCGGGGACCGGCGGGTACGGGTGGTGCTGGTGGACGACCACCGGATGTTCCGTACCGGAGTTCAGGCCGAGATCGGCCAGACCGACTCGACCGGGGTCGAGGTGGTCGGTGAGGCCGCCGACGTCGACCAGGCGGTCACCGTCATCACGGCGACGCGCCCCGAGGTCGTCCTGCTCGACGTGCACCTGCCGGGCGGCGGCGGCGTCGAGGTCCTGCGCCGGTGCGCGCCGATGATGGGGGCGGTGGAGAACCCGGTGCGGTTCCTGGCGCTGTCCGTGTCGGACGCGGCGGAGGACGTGATCGGCGTGATCCGCGGCGGCGCCCGGGGATACGTCACGAAGACGATCACGGGCACCGACCTGGTCGACTCGATCTTCCGGGTGCAGGACGGCGACGCGGTGTTCTCGCCCCGGCTCGCCGGCTTCGTCCTGGACGCGTTCGCGTCGACGGACGCGCCGCCGGTCGACGAGGACCTGGACCGGCTCACGCAGCGCGAGCGCGAGGTGCTGCGGCTGATCGCGCGGGGTTACGCGTACAAGGAGATCGCCAAGCAGCTCTTCATCTCGGTGAAGACGGTCGAGTCGCACGTCTCGGCGGTGCTCCGCAAGCTCCAGCTGTCGAACCGGCACGAGCTGACGCGATGGGCCACGGCACGCCGGCTGGTGTGACCCCCCGGCGGTTCACGCTGCCTCGGCCAGTGCCTCCCGGGCGTCCATCAGGGCGAATCCGAGCAGGTTGAGCCCGCGCCACGTGGTGGGGGAGGCGGCGCGGGCGTCGTCGGCCGCGAGGCCGATGCCCCAGATCCGGTCGAGCGGACTGGCTTCGACGAGGACGCGGTCGCCGGTGGCGAGGAGGTACCGCAGGAGGGCGTCGTGCTGTCCGAACTTGGCGATGCTGCCCCGTACGACGATTGCGTAGCGGTGCTCGCGCCAGGTCCGTTCGTCGAAACCGGTGATCCGGCGGCCCAGCGACTTGGCCTCGGCGGGATGCTCGACGGCGAGGATCTTCGCGGCGGACTCCGGGTCGTCGAAGAGCCAGGCCTTGTGGGCCATCATGTAGTGCTCGGCGGAGCGGTAGGTGTGACCGTCCTCGGTGAACTCCACGGGCCACCACTGGCTGAGACAGCCGGGACCCGCCGCGGCGCCGGGAGTGGGCCGGTGACCCCAGAAGTAGAGATAGCGCAGGCGCGCGTCGGCGGTGTGCTCCGCGGTGACGGCTTCCTGGACGGACTTGGGCAAAGGGGTACGGCGACGGTCGTTCGGCATGGGCGCACCGTCGCACACGGCGGCCGGCCGCCTCAAGGCAATTGTCCGCGCACGGTGCCGGCTTGCCGCCGCCCGTTCCCTCTGCCACCCGGGTCGGTCCCGTCCCCCGTCTCCGTCCCGTTGCCGCTCGCCGCCCCCGTCCGTTGTTTCGCCGTGGGCCTACCGCCCGGTGACCGGCCGATAGGTGCACACGTGCACGCCCGCGTCGCTGGTGACCGTAGAGACCAGTTCCAGCGTGCGCAGCCCACCGTCCTCGGGGAAGATCGTCTTACCGCCGCCGACGAGCACCGGCATGATCATGAGCCGGAGCTCGTCGACCAGGCCCTCGCTCAGCAGGGTGCGCACCAGCGTGGGGCTGCCCATGACCACCAGGTCGCCGCCGTCGCTCTCACGGACCTTCCGGATGCCGGCGACGGCCTCCGCGCCGGGGATGCGCGTGGTGTTCTCCCACGTCAGCTCGTCGTCGCTCAGGGTCCGGGACACGACGTACTTCGGCAGGGCGTTCATCCGGTCGGCGAACGGGTCGCCGGCCCGCCCGGGCCACGCCCCCGCCATCGTCTGCCAGGTCCGGCGTCCGAACAGCAGCGCCTCCGCCTTGGACACCACGTCGTCGAACGCGCCGCCCACCACCTCCGGGTCGAAGAACGGGTGCGACCAGCCGCCGTTGGCGAAGCCGCCGTCGGTGTCCTCCTCGGGACCGCCCGGGGCCTGCACGACGCCGTCCAGGCTGATGAACTCACTGATCACGATGCGCATGGGGTCTCTCCTCCGGCTCATTTCGGGTGTACGGCAGGGCAGACCGCCGCCCCGCTCCCGAATCATCGGTCAGGAAGCGCTTCTGGGGAGTGACGTGGGCCACACCCGGGGACGCGGACGGGGCGGGACACCTCTCCGGTGTCCCGCCCCGCTCCGTGCCGTACGCCCGGCGGCTTCAGTGCCTTCGGCCCCGCAGGCGCCCCAGCAGTTGCTTCGCCTGGCTGCGCTTCCTCGGGTCGGACGCCGCCCGGCGCGCCTGTGCGATCGTCCGGCGCCCCTGCGGGCTGCTCGCGTACTGCTTGATCCGGTTGATGATGCCCGGCATGGTCGGCCCTCCGTTCACGGTCGTGACAGGTGACACGCCACACGGCGTGCGGCATGTGGCACGGGGTGTGCGGTACGGCGTACCGCACGCTCTCCTACGCCGTGTACCCCGCCCGGGCGGTTCCAGACCCGGGGACCCGTGTCTGTAAGCCGGACGGACGCGGTCACGCCGGTCTCGTCGCCCCCGCGAACGGCATCTGGTCGAGCGGGGCCAGCCGGACCGGCGCGCCCGGTCGTGGCGCGTGGATCATCTGGCCGTCGCCGACGTAGAGACCCACGTGACTGATGCCGGAGTAGAAGAAGACGAGGTCTCCGGGGGCCAGTTCCGCGCGCGAGACCCGCCGCCCCGCGTTGATCTGCGTGTACGTCGTACGGGGCAGCGAGACGCCCGCCGCCTTCCAGGCCGCCTGGGTCAGGCCCGAGCAGTCGAAGGCGTTCGGCCCCGTGGCGCCCCAGACGTACGGCTTGCCGATCGCCCCGTACGCGAACGAGACCGCCTGCCCGGCGCGGGAGCCGGGCGCCGCCTCGGCCGCCGGGACGGCGCGCGGCGCGGCGCGGTCCGCGCGGGCGGCGGCGGGCGAGACGCCGTGGCCGTCCTCCTCGGCGTACCGCGCGCGCTGCTCCGCCGTGAGGCGGGACAGCAGGCTCTCGGCCGCGCCGATCTTGTCCTGGATCCTCGTCTTGTGCTCGCGCAGGTCCCGCTGGTGGGACTTGAGTTCGGCCAGGCGGTCGTCCGCCTCCTCGCGCAGTCGGGTGATCCGCCCGAGCTGCTGCCGTATCCCGTTCACGGTCGCGGCGTGCCGGTCGCCCGCCCGGTCGGCGATCGAGGCGCGGCGCAGGAACTGGTCCGGGTCGGACGTCAGCGCGACCTGTACGGCCGGGTCGACGGCGCCGGTGCGGTACTGCGAGGTGGCGAGCGAACCGAGCGCGTTGCGCGCGGTGTTGAGGCGTTCGGTCCCGCGGGCGGCCTCGTCGCGCAGCGCGTCCAGCGACTCGACGGCGGCGCCCGCCTTCTCCTTCGCGCCGTTGTACTTCTCCGTGGCGACCTCGGCGTCGTGGTAGAGCTGGTCCACCTTCGCCTTCACCTGAGCGGGGGTGAGGGCGGGCTCCGCGTGCCCGATGCCGTCGAACGCGGTGGCGCTCGCCGCCCCGGCCAGCACGAAGGTGAAGGCGGTGCGGGCGGTGCTGCCGTTGAGCGTGCGCTGCTTGGGCTTTCGGTGCGTGGCCACGAGGGCGTCCACGTCCTTCCGTCCGGTACGTCGCTGTACGTCGAGCCGCTCGCATCCGGCGGCGCCCCGCACAGGGGAACGGACCGCCGCCGGACTCTCGGCGGGGCGGCCGACTGCCGTTCCGGGGAGAAACGGCGGTGGGGAGTCGGTCACCTGGGGAAGGACGCTAAACGTGGCGGTCACGGGGCTGCGGCGCATTGACCGACAGTGGTCGAAACAGGGCGTCGTATGAACACGGTTGAGAGCCCCGCTCCCGCCGGAAGCGAGCATTCCGCGCTTCCGCGACCGATACGGCGATGGCCCGGCAACCCGGCCGCCGGGCCTGCTATGGCCGGGTCTAGGCTCCGCTGCATGGACGTACTCATCAATGTCTTCGTCGGCCTGCACATCATCGGCATCGCCGCGCTCCTCGGCGGCTTCCTGACCCAGATGAAGGCGATGAGCGCCGGCACCGCCCGGTTCACCCCCGCGATGCTGCACGGCGCGCTGACCATGCTCGTGACGGGCGTGGCGCTGGTGGGTCTCAACCAGGCCGACGACCAGACGGTGAACAACCTCAAGATCGGCGTCAAGCTCGCGATCCTGGTGGTGATCCTCGGCCTGGTCTACGTGAAGCGGGACGAGGAGAAGGCCGACAAGGCGCTCTTCGGCGCCGTCGGCGGGCTGACCGTCGCGAACATCTTCATCGCGGTCCTCTGGACCTGAGTCCGATGCCGCACGGACGCGTTGCCCGCGGCCCCGCGCCCGGGGGGCGCGGGGCCGCTCGGGGCTACGCGGGGCGGACGCTGCCGTGGATCGGCATGTAGAAGATCGACTCCTCGCGGACGTACGCGCCGGGCTTGGGCGCGTGGATCATCTTGCCGCCGCCGATGTAGACGCCGACGTGGCTGATGTCGTCGTAGAAGAAGACCAGGTCGCCCGGCTTGAGGTTCTCGGTCGCCACCCGGTTGCCGACGTTCACCTGGTCCCAGGTGGTACGGGGCAGAGTGACGCCGGCGGCCTTCCAGGCGCCCTGGGTCAGACCGGAGCAGTCGTACGAACTGGGGCCCGCCGCGCCCCACACGTACGGCTTGCCGATCTGGGCGCGGGCGAAGGCCAGCACCTTCTCGGCCTTGGCGGCGTACGCGTCGGAGGAGGAGCCGGTGCCGGTGCCGGGGCTCGTACCGGCGCCGGGGGCAGCGCCCGTACCGGCGCCCGTGCCGCTCTCGTCCCTCTGCGCCTCTTCCCGCCGCTCGCGCTCGCGCTCCGCGTCCGCCTTCTCCGCGGCCTCCGCCTCCGCCCTGGCCTTCGCCTCGGCCTTGCGCCGCGCCTCGGCCTCGCGCTCCTTCTCCAGCTTCGCGAGCCGCGCCTTCTCCTGCGCGGTCAGCCGCGACAGCAGGTCGCGCGCCTCCGCGAGCTTGCGCTGCACGTCCTGCTTCGAGGACTTCAGGGAGGCCTGCGACTCGGTCAGGCTCTCCAGGCTCCGCGTCGCCTCGGCGCGCTCCTCGGACGCCGTCTCCTGCTGCTTCTGGAAGTCGGTGACGTCCGCCCGCTGGCGTTCCGTCATCCGGTCCATCAGCCGGTTCTGGTCGAAGTACGCCTGCGGGCTGTCCGCGAGGAGCAGCGCGGCGGTCGGCGTGACCGATCCCGACCGGTACTGCGCGGCCGCGTACGTGCCCAGCTTGCGCCGCGCGTCGTTCAGTCTCTCGGTGCTCCGGGCGACCGAGTCCAGCATGCCGTCCACCGACTTCCGCTGCTTGTCGGTGGCCTCCTTGGCGAGGTTGTACTTCTGCGTGGCCGTGCCGGCCTGCCGGTAGAGGTCGTCGACCTTCTTCTGCACCTCTTCGACGGACGGTTTGGGAGCCGACGGGTCGGCCGGCGCCGCTCCCGCGGACTGGGCGAGCAGACCGACTGAGGCGAGAGCCGCCGTGGTGACACCCAGGGCGGGTGCGGTGGTGCGTACCCGGGTACGCGGCTTGCGATGCGACGCCAAGGCCGGCATCTCCTTCCGTGGACCGCCTACCGGGTTAGCTGTCGGGTTCGGGCGGGAGAAACGGAAGGTGCCCTACGGTCCGTGGGACTGCGGACCGATTCACCCCAGGTGGTGCGCGTGGGTCCCCGGTTCCGAACTGCCCTGCGGCAGGCCGGATTCGGCGTGGACCGCCCGCTCCGGCGCTGTTCGCCGGCTGGGGTACGAGCAGCCCGAGTCGGCACGCTAGCCAACAGGCACGACCACTGGGAAGCCCGATGTTCGATATGCCCGATACATCTCCGTGACCTGGCCGTGCCGATTCCGTTGCGCGCCGCTCCGGCCGGTGGCGCCCGGCCCAGGGGTGCGGCCCCGGGAGCGGACACCGGGCGTGCGCAAGGTCACACGGCGCGGTGGCGGGCGCGCGGACGTGCGGAGCACCGGGTCCGGCCGGTCCGTTCCGACCGGCCCGGGAGAATCCGGGGCGGGCTGTCGGTGGTGCCGCCTAAGCTTGGTAGACGATGAGCAGCCTCTTTGACGACAGCTTCCTGGCCGACCTCCAGCACGCGGAGTACGCAAAGGACACAGCCCCGCCGCCCCCCGAGGACCACGCCCCGGAGCCGGTCCCGCACGACCTGTTCGGGGGCGCCTTCGACGCACCCCCGGCGCCCAGGGACGCGCACTACAGGGACGGCGCGCCGCGCCCCGTCGTGGACGCCGCCGCGCTGCTCGAAGGGCTGAACGAGGAGCAGCGCGCCGCTGTCGTGCACGCCGGGTCCCCGCTGCTCATCGTGGCCGGCGCCGGCTCGGGCAAGACCCGCGTCCTGACCCACCGCATCGCCTACCTGCTGGCCAAGCGGGGTGTGCACCCCGGCCAGATCCTCGCGATCACCTTCACGAACAAGGCCGCCGGCGAGATGAAGGAGCGCGTGGAGCAGCTGGTGGGCCCCCGCGCGGGCCACATGTGGGTCTCCACCTTCCACAGTGCGTGCGTGCGGATCCTGCGCCGCGAGTCGAAGAAGCTCGGCTTCACGTCCTCGTTCTCGATCTACGACGCCGCCGACTCGAAGCGCCTGATGGCGCTCGTCTGCCGCGATCTGGACCTCGACCCGAAGCGCTTCCCGCCGAAGGCCTTCAGCGCCAAGGTCTCGAACCTGAAGAACGAGCTGATAGACGAGGAGACCTTCGCGGGCCAGGCCGCCGACGGCTTCGAGAAGACGCTGGCGCAGGCGTACGCGATGTACCAGGCGCGGCTGCGCGAGGCCAACGCCCTCGACTTCGACGACATCATCATGACCACGGTCCACCTGCTCCAGGCGTTCCCGGACGTCGCCGAGCACTACCGGATGCGCTTCCGGCACGTCATGGTCGACGAGTACCAGGACACCAACCACGCTCAGTACACACTCGTACGCGAGCTGGTGGGCCCCTCGGGCGAGGGCCGGGCGCCCGGCGAGCTGTGCGTCGTGGGTGACGCCGACCAGTCGATCTACGCCTTCCGCGGCGCGACGATCCGCAACATCCTCCAGTTCGAGGAGGACTACCCGGACGCGAAGACGATCCTGCTGGAGCAGAACTACCGCTCGACGCAGACCATCCTCACCGCCGCCAACGCCGTCATCGAGCGCAACGAGAACCGCCGCCCGAAGAACCTGTGGACCGACGCCGGCGCCGGCTCCCTGATCACCGGGTACGTCGCGGACACCGAGCACGACGAGGCCCAGTTCGTCGCCGAGGAGATCGACCGGCTGACGGACGCGGGCGACGCCAAGGCCGGCGACGTCGCCGTCTTCTACCGTACGAACGCCCAGTCCCGCGTCTTCGAAGAGATCTTCATCCGCGTCGGGCTGCCCTACAAGGTCGTCGGCGGCGTCCGCTTCTACGAGCGCAAGGAGGTCCGGGACGTCCTCGCCTACCTGCGCGTCCTGTCCAATCCCGAGGACACCGTCCCGCTGCGCCGCATCCTGAACGTACCCAAGCGGGGCATCGGCGACCGGGCCGAGGCGATGATCGACGCGCTGTCGCTGCGCGAGAAGATCAGCTTCCCGCAGGCGCTGCGGCGCGTGGACGAGGCGTACGGCATGGCGGCCCGCTCGGCGAACGCCGTGAAGCGCTTCAACACGCTGATGGAGGAGCTCCGTACGATCGTCGAGTCCGGCGCCGGGCCCGCCACGGTCCTCGAAGCCGTCTTCGAACGGACCGGGTACCTCGCCGAGTTGCAGGCTTCGACCGACCCGCAGGACGAGACGCGCATCGAGAACCTCCAGGAGCTCGCCGCCGTGGCCCTGGAGTTCGAGCAGGAGCGCGAGGGCGACGAGCCCGGGACGCTGGCCGAGTTCCTGGAGAAGGTCGCGCTCGTCGCGGACTCCGACCAGATCCCCGACGAGGACGAGGAAGGGTCGGGCGTCATCACGCTGATGACGCTGCACACCGCGAAGGGGCTGGAGTTCCCCGTGGTGTTCCTGACGGGCATGGAGGACGGCGTCTTCCCACACATGCGCGCGCTCGGCCAGACGAAGGAGCTGGAGGAGGAGCGGCGGCTCGCGTATGTCGGCATCACGCGCGCCCGCGAGCGGCTCTACCTGACGCGGGCGTCGATGCGCAGTGCGTGGGGGCAGCCGTCGTACAACCCGCCGTCGCGGTTCCTGGAGGAGATCCCGGACACCTACCTGACGTGGAAGCGCAAGGGCGCGCAGGTGCCGGCCGGGCCGGTGTCGGGCGTCGCCTCGTCGCTGTCGGCCTCGCTGGCCTCGCGCTCGCGGGGCGGGGGCGGCGGCGCTTCGGGGTTTGCCACCCGGCGGGCGTCGGACAAGCCGGTGGTCGCGCTGTCCGTCGGGGACCGGGTCACGCACGACCAGTTCGGGCTCGGCACCGTGATGACGGTGACGGGGACGGGGTCGGACGCGCAGGCGACGATCGACTTCGGCGACGAGCGCCCGAAGAAGCTGCTCCTGCGGTACGCGCCGGTCGAGAAGCTGTAGAAGATCCGGCAGGGCGCGAGCCCTTCACCGCCGCGCCCCGGGGCCGTCGCTCCGGGGCGCGGCGGCTTCCGCGTCGCATTCCGGGGCCGGGGCGCCGCTTCTTGGTTTCAGGCCCGGGCCCGGGGGCACTCGGAGCCTGGGATCAGGTCGGGCTGAGGCCGTGACTGCGGAACCAGGGCAGGGGGTCGATGGCTGAGCCACCGCCGGGGCGCACTTCGAAGTGCAGGTGCGGGCCCGTGGAGTTGCCGGAGTTGCCCGCGTACGCGATGACGTCGCCGGCCTGCACCGAGCCGGAGCGGACCTTGGTGCTGCTGAGGTGGCAGTACCAGGTCTCTGTGCCGTCGGCCGCGGTCACTATCGCCATGTTCCCGTAGGCGGTGTTGAACTGCGTGCGGACCGTGCCGTCCGTCGCGGCCATCACCGGTGTGCCGTACCCGACGGGGAAGTCGATGCCGGAGTGCACGGACATCCAGTTGACGCCGGCCTGGCCGTAGTACGCGCTGAGGCCGTGCTGCGCCACCGGGAGCGCGAACTTCGGGCGGGCGGCCTCCTTGCGGGCGGCCTCCTCGGCCCTCTTCTTCTTCTCGGCGGCCTGGCGCGCCTGGAGGTCGATACGTTCCTGCGTGCGGCTGGCGCGGTCGGCGAAGTCCTCGGCGTCCGTACTGAGGTTGGCCAGCTGGGTGTCGAGCTTGTTGTTGACCGCTACGGGTTTCACCGAGCCGGGGTCGGCCGCCGACGCCGTCGTGGTGGTGTCCTTCTTCTCCTCGGCGGGAGCGCCACCGCCCACGTTGCCGACCGAGGCGGCGGCGATGCCGGCCACGCCCATCACGCAGGCGGAGGGGACGGCGACGGTCAGGAGTGCGGAGCGTTTGGCCGGAGTACGGCGGCGGCCTCGGCCGGAGTTGCCGGCGGTGCGGCGGGACGAGCGGGTGCCGGGGGCGGCTGACGCGACCGACGCGGCGGCCGGGGCCTGTTCGAGGTCTGTTTCGGTTTCCGCGCCGGGTTCGGGCTCGTGTGCGGACGCGTACTCCGACGTGTATTCGTGTTCCGCGCCGGGCGTGTTGCCGGGTCCGTCGGACGTCGCCTCATAGGGCGCCTCGGACGGGTCGGACGCGTCGGGTGCTTCCGGGGCGTACGCCGCGAGGGCCTCGGCCAGGTCGGCCTGGGCGAACTCGGCCGTCTCGTAGAAGACTTGCTGCGCGGTGACGGTCTCGTGCACACCGGTGTGGCCGTCGGAGCCGCCGTCCGTGTGGCCGGAGTTCCAGGCCGTGGCGTCGTACGCGCCGGTGTCGTAGGCCGGCGTCGTGCTCCACTGGCCGGTGGTGTCGGCGGCCTGGGCGAACTGCGCCGCGTCGTACTGGCCCGTCCCGTACTGAGTGGTGTCGTACTGACCCGTCTCGTACGCGCCGGTCGCGAACTGGCCTGCCGTGAACTGGCCGGTCGTGAAGTGGCTGGTGTCGAACTGGCCTGTCTGGTTCCAGGCGTTGGAGTCCCACTGGCCGGTGGACTGCGTGGGGATGTCGGCCGCCGTCTGGTGGCCGGCCGTGGGCCACGTTCCCGTGCCGTCGTACTGCTGGTGCGCGTCGTACGCGTCGTAACCGACCGTGGGCTGGGCGCCCGTGGCATTCCACTGGGCGGTGTCGTACTGGCCGCTGTGGCCGGCGTCGTAGTGGCTGTCCTGGGAGGGAAGCGCACCGAAGAGGGGATCCGTCTGAAAGCTGCCGGTGGAGTAGCCGTCGTACCCGGCGTGGGCGTGCTGGTCGTCCACCAACTTCTCTCTCGCCTCGGCAATGCGGGACCTGTGGGGGCTGGGGTCCCGGGTAGGGGGCCCCAGAGGCAAAGCAGTGGCGCGACTGTACCCGGCGGTAAGGGACGGCGACAATCTTCGCCAGATTTTTCGCGTTCCGGAAACGGGCAATCGGCCGCCTTTCGGCCGACGCCGGGCATAGCTTTGATGTTGCGTTCGACAGATGTTCGACTGCGGTTCGGGGAGCTTCAGGCGACCGAGACCGCGTCCGAGGTGCCCGCCGCCGCGTCCTGCTCCTCGAGTGCCGTACGGATGCCGGCGGCGACCGCCGGATGAACGGGCAACGCGAGATGGCCGATTCCCGTCACCCGGATGTTTTGGGCGATGAGATCCGGGTGACTGACGCACGCGGTGGTCACCGGGAGCATCAGCTGGTCGAGGTCGCTCCAGAAACTGACGAACCGCGTGCGGCACGAAGGCGCCGGCCTGCGCAATTCCTCGATCACGTCGGAGTCGGGCCGCATCTGCCGCACGAGGGGGTGGGCACTCATCGGCGGGGCGACGCTCGTGCCCGTGTGGGGGGTGCCGAGCGTGACGAGGGTGCGGACGCGCACGTCACCGCCCAGCCGTTGCACGTAGTAGCGGGCGATCAGGCCGCCCAGGCTGTGACCGACGACGTCCACCCGGCTGTGGCCCGTACGGTCGCAGATCTCCTCCACGTGGCGGGCGAGCAGCTCGGCCGCCGTACGGATGTCGCAGGTGAGCGGGGAGTAGTTGAGGGACTCCAGGTGCCGCCAGCCGTGCCGGGCCAGGGAACGGCGCAGGACGACGAAGACCGAGCGGTTGTCCACGAAGCCGTGGAGGAGCACGACGGGCGGGCGGTCGCGGCCGGCGGCGGGAAGCACGCCGGTGGGAAGCGCGGTGGCCTCGGGCGGCGCGGGCTCGGGGGCGGGCACACCGCCGTGGCGGCGCTCCTGGGCGATGCCGGACGGGTAGAGGACGAGGTGTCCGGCGAGGATCGCGAGCTCCAGGGCGGTGGCTCGCAGGAGCGCGGCGGACAGGCGCAGCCGGGCCGGGCAGGGCGGAATGGAGAAGGGCAGGACCCTCATGGCGGACCTCCCGAACGGCACGCGGGGAGGCGGCTCCGCCCCCGTGTGCCCTCATGGGGTGCCGTACCGAGGACTCGGCGGCCGTTCCACCGTGCCGTGCGGCTGACGGCACGGTGGAACGACGGCCTCGTCGCGGCTCCCCTTGCGGCCGTCCCGGCTGCTGCGGCTGGTGCCGCCGTAGCGCCTGATGTGGCAGGAACGACGCATAGCGAACATGTCCCATGTGTGATTTCCCCCTCCCTGTCCACCGTGAAACGAGCGTGTGCGGGATGCTGTCGATAACGTTCGTTCACTTCCCCGTCCGCAGCGGTGCGGGGCGCGTGCCAAAGACGGCGCAGTCGGTACATGGAGGCAGTGATGGGTGTGACCGGGCCGATCCGCGTGGTGGTCGCCAAGCCGGGACTCGACGGACACGATCGCGGGGCGAAGGTCATCGCACGGGCCCTGCGCGACGCCGGTATGGAGGTCATCTACACCGGACTTCACCAGACGCCCGAGCAGATCGTGGACACCGCCATCCAGGAGGATGCCGACGCGATCGGGCTGTCCATCCTCTCGGGTGCGCACAACACGCTCTTCGTGAAGGTCATCGAGCTGCTCAAGCAGCGCGACGCGGAGGACATCAAGGTCTTCGGCGGCGGGATCATCCCCGAGGCGGACATCGCGCCGCTGAAGGAGAAGGGCGTCGCCGAGATCTTCACGCCGGGCGCCACGACGCAGTCGATCGTCGCGTGGGTCAACACCCACGTCCGCCAGGCGGCGCAGGCGTAGAGCCGCCCCTCCGCGGGGCCCGGGGCCGGCCGCACCGGCCCCGGGTGCCCCAGCCGGCCCGGGTACCGCCTGGATACCCCAGCGGGGTGGGCGGCTAGCCCGGATGTGGGTGCGCTGCGGGCACTGGGCGTGGTGCGGGCTCCGGGGGCGATGCGGAGTCAGAGGGCCGTACGGGGTCGGTGGGCTGTACGGGGTCCGGGCGCTCCTGGCCGCCCGGTGGCTCCGACACCTCCGACAGCTCCGCGAGCATCGCCGCTCGGAGGCGCAGCGTGCCGACCAGGCGCTGGAACGCTTCCGACCAGTAGCCGGCCGCGCCGGGCGACGCGTCCTCCTGCTCGTCGGGCGTCGTCGTGAGGATCTCAAGGCGGTCTGCCTCGCCGGGATCCAGGCAGCGTTCCGCCAGGCCCATGACGCCGCTGAAACTCCACGGATAGCTCCCCGCGTCCCGCGCGATGTCCAGCGCGTCGACCACCGCGCGGCCCAGCGGCTCCGACCAGGGCACCGTGCACACCGCCAGCAGCTGGAACGCCTCGGACAGACCGTGCGCGGCGACGAACGCGGCCACCCACTCGGCCCGTTCACCGTCCGGCAGCGTCGCCAACAACTTCGCCCGCTCGGCGAAGGACGACGTACCGGGACCGGCCGCCGGTGGAGCGGACGGAACGCCCAGCAGCGCGCGGGACCACTGCGCGTCCAGCTGGCGCACGGCCGCGCGGCACCAAGCGGCGTGCAGCTCCTCCTTCCAGTCGTCGCTCACGGGCAGGGCGACGATCTCTTGCGGCGTACGGCCGCCCATTCGGCTCGGCCAGGTGTGCAGCGGGGCGGACTCGACCAGCTGACCCAGCCACCAGGACCGCTCGCCGCGCCCGGCCGGCGGGGTGGGCGACACGCCGTCGCGCTGCATGTCCGCGTCGCATTCGTGCGGGGCCTCCACGGTGACGCGCTCGCCGCCCGCCGTGCGGCCGGAGCGGTCCAGGCTGACGCAGGTGGCGGCCCGGGTCGCCATCCGCGCCGCGAGGGCGGAGCCCGGCAGCGCGGAGAGCAGTTCGGCCGCGGTGGTCCGCACATTGCGGCTGCGGTCGGACAGGGCGCGTTCCAGGAAGGGCTCGTCGGCGTCGGACAGGCCGGAGCGCAGGGAGTCGAGGAACATCAGGCGGTCCTCGGCGCGCTCGGTGGACCAGGTGGTGGCGAGCAGGGCGAGCGCGGCTGCCGGGTCCTTGGCGCGGACGGTGGTGAGAAGACCGACGCGTTCGGCGAACAGGCCCTCGTCCCACAGGCTTCGCACCGCCGCCGTGTCGTCGGGATCGGGCAGGGCGCCGCCGCCGGACGCGCCGCGCCGCGCGAACCGCCAGTCCGGGTTCAGCCCCGCCAGCCACCGCCCCCGCACACCGGCGAAGGCGAGCGCCTGGGGGCGCAGGTCCGTACGGGCGCGGGCGGCGTCCAGCACGGCGGGGAGCAGGGCCGGCGGGGCCTGGTAGCGGCGCCGGTTCGCGGCGGCGAGCCACTGCGGGAGCAGCTCGGTGAGGTCGGGCGCGGTGCCGCGTCTGCCCCCGGTGGCAGACGGGGACGCGGAGCGGCCGGCCAGCAGGTGCGCGAGCCGCCGCCGCGCGGCCGCGGGCAGTGGGGGGCGCGGGTCGTGCGGTGCGGGAGCGGGGCGCGGTGCGGCGGGCGCGGGGACCAGGGCAGCCCTGCGCCGTACGGTCTGGTGCGCGGCAGCGTCGAGCAGGGCGGCCGGGGCGTCCTTGGCCGGCCCGGCGAGACCGGGCGGCAGCGTGCGGCGGTCGGTGCCGAGCAGAGCGATGGTGACGAGCTCTTCCCAGGCGACCGCAGCTGCGGCTGCGGCCGAAGCGGCGGCTTCGGGCGCGCGGGGGCCGGTGCCGCGCCGGGACGTCTCCTCGGGGGCCGAACGTTCGGGCACGGGCATCCTCTCCGGCTGGTCCTGCTGCTGGTCGTGCTGCTGGTCGTGTGCGACGCCCTGCGGGGAGCGCCCCGGCACGTCCCCTCCCGGCAGGGCGGCTCCCGATGCCGTGGCGGGGCGTGTCCTGGTGCGCTGGGTGCTGGTCATGGGGCCCTCCGTACGGTCAGGCTTCGGTCAGCGGGACGGTTTCCGTCGAGCCGTCGGCCCAGGCCGTCAGCGGAGTGAAGCCGCGGTGGCCGCACTCGCCGAAGACCGTGACGGGGGCGCCCGCGGACACGGCCGCGAGCTTCCACCACCCGGGACGGGACAAGGCTGTCGGAGCGACGGGCAGGGCGAAGGGAGCCTGTGCGTCCATGAGTTGCCACCCGGTGCCGGACGGGACCGGGATCACGTGATGGAGCGTCACCGGCCAGGAGTCGAGCCACGGGTCGTCCCGCAGCGCGTCGCCGTAGGCGTGGAGCGCCTCGGTGGTGTCCACTCCCGGTGGCGGCGAGTCGAGGGGGGCGGGAGGGGCGAACTGGTGGCCGATCTCGGCCCTGAGCCGGTTCGGATGGAAGGTGAGCTCCGCGTCCAGCGTCAGGCCGGTGGGCAGGGTGATCTGCGGCGCCCTGCCGACCGCCCCGAAGGACAGGATCAGTGCCGTACGCCCCGACTCCCTTCCGTACAGCCAGACGCGGCGCGTCACGAGCTTGCCGTCCGGGGTGTCGTACTGGGCGAGCACCAGCCAGCGGTCACGGACCGGCGGCCCGCCGGCGGACGTGGTGAGCCCGACGCGGCCGCGCACGGTCGCCGCCAGCGGCTCCGGCAACCGCTCGCGTGCGTGCCACGCCGCGTCCAGCAGATGCAGCAGCGCGCACTCCTCCAGCAGCCGTGCCGGCCAGCCCGGCCCCGACGCCGGTACGGCGCCCAGCTCCCGCACCCGGGCCGCCAGCCCCGGCGCCTGGGCGTCGACCATGCGGCGGGCCGTCTCCTCCCACAGCCCGTAGCCACTCTGCTCGGCGGCGGCCAGGCCGCCGCGCAGCAGGTCGCTCAGGCGCTGCTCCAGCTCCGCCACGCCCAGGGTGATCCGCTCGGCGCGCTGCTCGGCCCGACGTTTCGCGGCCTGCGGATCAGCCGTCTTCGAGGCCGGGCGGGCCGTGTCTCCCGTGGCCGCCGCTGCCTTCGTTCTGCGGGCTGCCAGCCACTCCTCGGCCCAGTCCGGCGCCTCCCCGCCCTTCACCACCGGTTCGTCGGACGCCCAGAGCAGCAGGAGCCCCAAGGCGTGCTTGCAGGGGAACTTGCGGCTCGGGCAACTGCACTTGTACGCGGGGCTGCCGCCCGCCGTGTCGACCACGGTCCGGTACGGCGTACGACCGCTTCCCTTGCAGAGACCCCACACCGCCCCCGAGCCGCTGCTCCCCGCCTCCGACCACGGCCCGGCCGTACCGAGCCTGCTTCCCGCCTTGCGTGACGCGGCGTCAGGAGCCAGAGCAAGCACCTGTTCCGCGGTCCAGCGCACCCCCTGCTGATTCATGGGAAAGACGCTACGGGCCGCCACTGACAATCGCTCCGACCTGCGGTTTTGCCGGTCCTGAAGACTTGACTCCCCCAAGCCTTTGCGATTGGGTGCGATTCCTTGCACACATTCAGATCCGGGGGGATCCCTATGAACCGCTTCATCCGTACCGCTGTCTGTGCCGCCGCCGTCACCGGCCTCTCGTTCGGTCTGGGCGCCTGCGACGTGACCGAAGCCGCGAAGGACGAGGCAGTCGAGCAGGTCGACAAGTCCATGGACGAGAAGTACGAGGTCACGTACGAGGTCACGGGCAAGGGCGTCGAGTCCATCGAGTTCGCCGGCGGCAAGGGCACCGCCATGGACCCGAAGATGGAATCGGTCAAGAACCCGCCGCTGCCGTGGAAGAAGACGGTCACGCTCCGCGGCATCATGCCGCCCGCCGTCTCCCCGATCAGCATCCAGGACACCGCCGACCTGACCTGCAAGGTCGTGTACAAGGGCGAGACGATCAAGGAAGCGAAGGGCGAGAAGGCGCTGCTCGGCTGCATCGCGGTCTCGCCGATCGTGAAGTAGCAGCGGCACCACCGCACTTGAGCTCAGGCCTCTGACCTGCGGCGAAGGCCGATTGTCAGTGGCGTGGTGCACGGTGGATCCCACATCCGGGAAATCTGGAGGGGGATCCATGTCCGTGTCCGAAAACAACGGCGAGGCCCTGCGGCCGCACGCCGAGGACGCCTTCGCCGACGAGCTCAAGGCGCTGGCCGCGGCCGACGACCGGCCGCGGCCCGCCAAGTGGCTGCTGTCGCCGTGGGCCGTGGCGACGTACCTGCTCGGCGGGACCCTGCCCGACGGCTCGGTGATCACGCCCAAGTACGTGGGGCCGCGCCGGATCGTCGAAGTCGCCGTCACCACGCTCGCCACCGACCGGGCACTGCTGCTGCTCGGCGTCCCGGGCACCGCCAAGACGTGGGTGTCCGAGCATCTCGCGGCCGCCGTCAGCGGCGACTCGACCCTGCTGGTGCAGGGCACCGCGGGGACACCCGAGGAAGCCATCCGGTACGGCTGGAACTACGCCCGGCTGCTCGCGCACGGGCCGAGCCGCGAGGCACTCGTGCCCAGTCCCGTCATGCGCGCCATGGCCGACGGCATGACCGCGCGGGTCGAGGAACTCACCCGCATCCCGGCGGACGTTCAGGACACCCTGATCACGATCCTGTCGGAGAAGACGCTGCCCATCCCGGAGCTGGGGCAGGAGCAGCAGGCGGTCCGCGGCTTCAACCTCATCGCCACCGCCAACGACCGCGACCGCGGGGTCAACGACCTGTCCTCCGCGCTGCGCCGCCGGTTCAACACGGTCGTGCTGCCGCTGCCCGAGACGGCGGAGGCCGAGGTGGACATCGTCGCCCGGCGCGTCGACCAGATCGGGCGCGCGCTCGACCTGCCGGCCGCGCCCGACGGGTTCGACGAGATCCGGCGCGTCGTCACCGTCTTCCGCGAACTGCGGGACGGTGTCACGACCGACGGGCGTACGAAGGTCAAGTCCCCTTCCGGGACACTGTCCACGGCCGAGGCGATCTCCGTGGTCACCGGTGGCCTGGCCCTCGCCGCGCACTTCGGCGACGGGGTGCTGCGCTCGGGTGACGTGGCGGCCGGGGTTCTCGGCGCGGTCGTGCGCGATCCGGCGGCGGACCGTGTCGTCTGGCAGGAGTACCTGGAGACGGTCGTCCGCGAACGGGACGGCTGGAAGGACTTCTACCGCGCCTGCCGGGAGGTCTCGGGATGAGTCCCCGCCCCCTGCTGCTGGGCGTGCGTCACCACGGGCCCGGCTCTGCGCGTGCGGTGCTCGCCGCGCTCGACGCGGCGCGGCCTCCCGCCGTGCTGATCGAGGGGCCGCCGGAGGCGGACGCGCTGCTGCCGCTCGCGGCGGACGAGGCGATGCGCCCGCCCGTGGCGCTCCTCGCGCACGTCACGAACGACCCGCGCCGGGCGGCGTTCTGGCCGCTGGCGGAGTTCTCCCCGGAGTGGGTCGCGATCCGCTGGGCGCTCGGCCACGGCGTACCGGTCCGCTTCATCGATCTGCCGGCGGCTCACTCACTGGCGTTGCAGGACGAGCGGGAGGGCGCCGAGGACGCGGAGGACGACGGCGAGGGGGCACAGGCATCCGCCCTCGCCGTGGATCCGGTGGGGGTCCTCGCGGAGGCCGCCGGGTACGACGATCCGGAGCGGTGGTGGGAGGACGTGGTCGAGCACCGGGGGAGCGGGGCGGCGGATCCGTTCGCGCCGTTCCGGGCGCTCGCCGAAGCCATGGGCGCCCTGCGCGAGACGTACGGGGACGGAGGGCACGGCCGCGACGGCGTCCGCGAGGCGTACATGCGGCTCCAGCTGCGCGCCGCGCGCCGGGAGTTCGGCGACGACGTCGCCGTGGTCTGCGGCGCCTGGCACCTGCCGGCGCTCGGGGAGAAGGTGGCGACCGCGACCGCCGACCGTGCGGTGCTCAAGGGGCTCCCCAAGGTCAAGGCCGAGATGACGTGGGTGCCCTGGACCCACCGCAGGCTGGCCAGGCGCAGCGGGTACGGCGCGGGCATCGAGTCGCCCGGCTGGTACGGACACCTCTTCGGCGCCCCGGACCGGCCCGTCGAGCGCTGGATGACCAAGGTCGCCGGGCTGTTGCGCGATGAGGACCGCACGGTCTCCCCCGCCCACGTCATCGAAGCCGTACGGCTCGCCGAGACACTCGCCGTCATGCGGGGCCGGCCGCTCGCGGGCCTCACCGAGACCACCGACGCCGTACGGGCCGTGATGTGCGAGGGCTCCGACGTACCGCTCGCGCTCGTGCACGACCGGCTCGTCGTCGGCGACGTTCTCGGAGAGGTCCCGGACACGGCGCCCGCGGTGCCGCTGCAACGCGACCTGACGCGTACGCAGCGCGGACTGCGGCTCAAACCCGAGCCCCGGGAGCGGGAGGTGGAGCTCGACCTGCGCAAGGAGACCGACGCGGCGCGCAGCCGGTTGCTGCACCGGCTGCGGCTGCTGTCCATCGGCTGGGGCGAGCCGGCCGAGGCACGGGGAAGCACGGGTACGTTCCGCGAGGCCTGGCGGCTGCGGTGGGAGCCGGATCTGTCGGTGCGCGTCGCGGAGGCGGGCGTGTGGGGCACCACCGTGCTGTCCGCGGCCACCGCCAAGGCCGAGACCCGGGCCGCCTCGGCCACTGTCCTCGCCGAGGTCACCGCGCTCGCCGAGCGGTGCCTCCTGGCCGACCTTCCCGACGCCCTCCCGGTCGTCATGCGGGCCCTCGCCGACCGCGCGGCGCTGGACGCGGACGTCGGCCACCTCGCCCAGGCCCTGCCCGCCCTCGCCCGCTCGTTGCGGTACGGCGACGTGCGCGGCACGGACACCGTGGCACTTGGCGAGGTCGCGGCCGGACTGGCCGAGCGGATCTGCGTGGGCCTGCCGCCCGCCTGCACCGCGCTCGACGCGGACGGCGCGGCGGACATGCGCCGCCACCTCGACGCCGTGCACACGGCGATCGGCCTCCTGGCCGGCACCGAACCGGGCAACCGTCGCGACGTGCGGGAGCGATGGTCGGCGGTACTGGGCCGGCTCGCCGGGCGGGACAGCGTGGCGGGGGTGATCCGCGGCCGGGCGGCGCGGCTGCTGCTGGACGACGGGCGGCTCCCGGAGGACGAGGCGGCGCGCCTCATGGCGCTGGCGCTGTCGCCCGGCACACCCCCGGCCGAAGCGGCGGCCTGGATCGAGGGCTTCGTCGGTGGGGCGTCCGGCGGCGGAATGCTCCTCGTGCACGACGAAAGGCTGCTCGGCCTCGTCGACGCCTGGCTCACCGGCGTGCCCGGCGACGCCTTCACCGGCGTACTGCCGCTGCTGCGCCGCACGTTCGCGGCGTACGAGCCGGGCGTGCGGCGCACTCTGGGGGAGCTGCTCCGCCGCGGCCCGTCCACCGCCGACCCGGCCCGGCCCCCCGCCGGTGCCCCCGGCTTCGGCACCGGCTTCGACGAGGAACGCGCGGACGCGGTGCTGCCGGTGCTGAGGCTGCTCCTCGGGGTCGAGGGGGACGTGTCCGGTTCGGTGGACGCGAGCGTGCCCGGGGGAGGCCCCGCGGTGGCGGAGGCGTCGCCCGAGCGGCGTGCGGAGGCGGGGGAGGGCGCTGCGGTGCTGCAGCCGGCTGCCGGCCCGGCGTTCGAGGAGACGCCCGGAACGGGCCCGGGAGGCTCGGACCTGCGGGCGCAGCCGACCGCCTTCGAGGCCGCTGCCGGCGGTCAGGGCTGCGGCGATCGGGGCTCCGACGAGCTGGGCGAGGGCAAGCAGGGCGGCGTCCGCCAAGGCGGCGGCGGGCACGGCGGTGCGGAGCGGCTGCGGCGGTGGCGGCTCGTGCTGGGTGGCGAGGCCGCCGACGGCACCGGGTGTGTGCTGGGCGGACAGGACGCCGCCATGGACGCGGCGCTGGCCGCGCTCTACGGCAGCGGTCGCGATGCGGGCCGTCCGGCCGGCCGTTCAGCCGGACTCGGTGCATCCGCCCCGTCCGTCGCGCGCTGGCTCGGCGACATCCGCACGTACTTCCCGACGTCGGTCGTACAGGTCATGCAGCACGACGCCATCGAACGCCTGGGGCTGTCGGCGCTGCTCCTCGAACCCGAGATGCTGGAGGCCGTGGAAGCGGACGTCCACCTCGTCGGGACGCTCCTGTCGCTCAACAAGGCCATGCCCGAGACGACGCGGGAAACGGCGCGCACCGTCGTCCGCAAGGTCGTCGCGGACCTGGAGAAGCGACTCGCCACCCGCACCAGGGCCACCCTCACCGGCGCCCTCGACCGCAGCGCGCGGGTCAGCCGGCCCCGCCACCACGACATCGACTGGGACCGGACCATCCGGGCCAACCTGAAGAACTACCTCCCCGAGTACCGGACGGTCGTCCCCGAGCGGCTCGTCGGGTACGGACGGGCGTCGCAGTCGGTGAAGAAGGACGTCGTCCTGTGCATCGACCAGTCCGGGTCGATGGCCGCCTCCGTCGTCTACGCGTCGGTCTTCGGCGCCGTCCTCGCCTCCATGCGCGCGGTCGACACCCGTCTCGTCGTCTTCGACACCGCCGTCGTCGACCTCACCGACCAGTTGGACGACCCGGTCGACGTCCTCTTCGGCACGCGGCTCGGCGGGGGTACGGACATCAACCGCGCCCTCGCGTACTGCCAGTCGCAGATCACCCGGCCCGCCGACACCGTCGTCGTACTGATCAGCGACCTCTACGAGGGCGGCATACGCGACGAGATGCTGAAGCGGGTCGCGGCGATGAAGGCGTCGGGCGTGCAGTTCGTCGCCCTGCTCGCGCTCTCCGACGAAGGCGCCCCGGCGTACGACAGGGAGCACGCGGCAGCTTTGGCGGCCCTCGGAGCACCGGCCTTCGCCTGTACGCCGGACCTCTTTCCGGAGGTGATGGCCGCGGCGATCGAAAAACGGCCCCTGCCCATACCGGACATGGCGACTCATCAGTAGCATCCGACTTGCGTGACCCCAGGAGGCTCATGCGAGCATCACCCCGTCGTCACGCCCCGTCGTTCGCCCAGACGGTACGACCCGTCATCATGGTCGGGCGTTCCGACGCCCCTCTTTCCGTCCCCTCGTGCGAAGGCTCCGTTCTCCCTTGACCGCCCTGGCCGCTCACCCCCTCGTCGCCCTGCGCGTACTGCGCCGGGCGGGGCGGCGGCGTGCGCTGCGGGTGGTGCTCTTTCTGGGAGGGCTGCTGGCGGTGGGGTTCCTGTGGGGTGGCCAGGCGTACGCCGTCGAGGCACCGTCGCCCCACCGCACCGCCGTCGCCACCGTGGACGCGGTGGCGTCGCTCGCCCCGGCGGCCTCGACAGCCCCGGCTGTACCGACAGTCCCGGCGGCCCCAGCAGTCCCGGCTCACGCACACCTCTCGCCGAAGGGCGCGGTGCGTGAGGTCGTGGAGCCGGCGGCCGGTGTCGTACGGGGCATCACCCGGCCCGTCGGCGAGCTGACGGACCGCGTCGCCGAGCATCGGCCGACCCTGCCCGGGATACCGGCGCCACCCGCGCTGCCCGTACCGGACCTGCCCGTACCGCAAGCGCCCGCCATGCCAGAGGTGCCGACGCCGCCTGCCGGCGGCGGCGCCGACTCGCCCGGGGAACCGGAGCAGACCGTGCGTCAGGGTTCCGGCGACCGGGCTTCGCAGGCGGCCGGTCAGGATTCCGGGACCGGGGCGACGGCGCCGGCAGCGGTGGCCGAGCAGAGCGTGTACGCGTACCGACTGCCCGTTCCGCAGCGCCACGACGCGGACGGCGGACCGGGCCGCGCCAAGTGCGGAGAGACACCCGTACCGACGCCGTCCGCGCCCTGCGGCGACGGCGTACGGCAGTCCGCCGGGGACGGGAGCTCCGCACGTTCCGGCGACAAGCACGCGGCCGCGCTCACGAGCGCCGCCCGGTTCGGTCCGGTGCGCGGGGCCACGCTGCCGGCGACGGCCGCTCCGACGTACGACCGACCGCACGAAATTCTCGAATTCCCCGGCTAGGGCAGACCGTCCCCGCTCCATGACCTGCCGCGCGGGGGCGGGACAGGTCTGCCCGCCGTCCGGAACCCCGGACAGCCGAACGAATTCGAAGGATCTGACACCAGCATGAACAAGAACATCCGCCGTTCCATAGCCGTCGCCGCAACCGCCGGTGGCATGTGGGCCCTCGGCACCGCCGCCGCGAGCGCGGCCGAGCTGCCCGTCTCCGTGCCGCTGTCCTCCCCGGACCAGGCGGCCGACGCCGTGGAAGACGTCACGGACATCGCGGCCGACGCGCGGGGTGAGGCCGCCGGTGCGGTCGCCTCGACCGGAGCCGTTTCGGAGGCCGCTTCTGCAGCCGCTTCGAAGATCGCGCCGAAGATCGCCCCGAAGACGGCGCCCGCGACCGCCACGCAGACCGCCACGCAGACCGCCCGGGCCGCCGTCCAGGACGTGCGTCACGACACCGCCGATGTCACCGGCACGGGCACCGCCGTCGCCACCGACGCCGACGCCCACGCCGACGCCGAGATCGACTACCTCTTCGGCCCGCTGTCCGCCTTCGCGTCCGACGTGGAGCGGACGCCGAGCGAGGTCCGGAGCGAGGCCCCCGCCGCCGTGCACGGCACCGTCGCGGACGCCACCCCGCTCGCCCACGCCGTCGCCCAGGACACCCTGCCGCCCGTCGCCGCCCGCGCCGTCCACGGCGTGCTCCCGGTCGCCGGGCAGGCGGTCGGTGACGCCGGCGGCCTCGCCGTCGGCGCGGTCGGTGACGTGACGCCGTTCGCGGGCGGTGTCGTGAGCGGTGTCGCGCCGTTCGCCGGTGGCGTCGTGTCCGAGGTCGGCCCGTTCGCGGGCGGCGTCCAGGGCGCGGTCCAGCCGCTCGTCCGGACCGTCGTCGACCACATCGAGCCCGTCGCGTACGGCGTCGGCGGCAGCGCCCACACCCTCGCGCACGGCGTCGTGGGTGACGTGTCGCCGTTCGCGGGTGGCGTCGTGTCCGACGTCCAGCCGTTCGCGCGGGACCTTTCCGGCACCGTCGTCTCGACCCCCCTCACGGGCAACGCGGTCGCCGGTACCCAGGACGCCGCCGACTCGGTCACCCCGGGCTACGCGGCGTACCTCACCCACGGCATCTGAGGCAGAGCGCCCGACGCGGCGCCGCAGCTTCGTCGGACGCTGCACACCACCGTGTCCGGCGCGTCCAGGCACCGTGTCCGACACGCCGCACACCACCACGCCGGACGCGACACACCACCGCGTCCGACGCGGCATCCAACAGAGGGCAAGGGCACCCGTCCGGCGGGTCCGGTGTCCCCCGGGCGGTCTCCATTGGGGTGGAGGCCGCCCGGCCCCGTTCCCGCGCCGCGCGACCAGCGCCTCACCGGCACCCCGCGCGGTAGCACGCGCGCTCGGTGACCGGCTGTGACCGGTATCACCGCTCAGGTGTGATCTGCGATTTAGGGACCTGTGGCCCACGGGGATAACCTGCGAGACGGACATGCCGCGTACCGGACACCGTTACGCCTCCCTTGTGACAGCGCCGTCACGTTGCCCTTCGCGGCACGCCCATTGGAGACAACGCAACGAACCGCGATCACCAGAAAAGGGACGGACGCGCGTGGACCTGTTCGAGTACCAGGCGAGGGACCTCTTCGCCAAGCACGGTGTACCGGTGCTGGCCGGTGAAGTCATCGAAACGCCTGAGGCGGCGCGCGAGGCCACTGAGCGGCTGGGCGGCAAGTCGGTCGTCAAGGCGCAGGTGAAGGTCGGCGGCCGCGGCAAGGCCGGCGGCGTCAAGCTCGCCGCGACGCCGGACGAGGCCGTCGCCCGGGCGACGGACATCCTCGGGATGGACATCAAGGGCCACACGGTCCACAAGGTGATGATCGCCGAGACCGCACCCGAGATCGCCGAGGAGTACTACGTTTCGTACCTCCTCGACCGTACGAACCGCACCTTCCTCGCCATGGCCTCCGTACAGGGCGGCATGGACATCGAGGAGGTCGCGGAGAAGACCCCCGAGGCCCTCGCGAAGGTCCCGGTCAACGCCAACGACGGCGTGACGATCGAGAAGGCCCGAGAGATCGTCGCCCAGGCGAAGTTCCCGGCCGAGGTCGCCGAGCAGGTCGCCGAGGTCCTGGTGACGCTGTGGGACACCTTCGTCGCCGAGGACGCGCTCCTCGTCGAGGTCAACCCCCTCGCGAAGGTCGCCGACGGCCGCATCATCGCCCTCGACGGCAAGGTGTCTCTCGACGAGAACGCCGAGTTCCGCCAGCCGGGCCACGAGGAGTTCGTGGACCACGCCGCAGCCAACCCGCTCGAGGCTGCCGCGAAGGCCAAGAACCTCAACTACGTCAAGCTGGACGGCGAGGTCGGCATCATCGGCAACGGCGCCGGTCTGGTCATGTCGACCCTGGACGTCGTCGCGTACGCCGGTGAGAACCACGGCAACGTGAAGCCCGCCAACTTCCTCGACATCGGTGGCGGCGCCTCCGCCGAGGTCATGGCGAACGGCCTGGAGATCATCCTCGGCGACCCGGACGTCAAGTCCGTGTTCGTCAACGTCTTCGGTGGCATCACCGCCTGTGACGAGGTCGCCAACGGCATCGTCCAGGCGCTCGCGCTGCTGAAGAGCAAGGGCGAGGAAGTCACCAAGCCGCTCGTCGTGCGACTGGACGGCAACAACGCGGAGCTGGGTCGCAAGATCCTCTCCGACGCGAACCACCCGCTCGTTCAGCGCGTGGACACCATGGACGGCGCGGCCGACAAGGCCGCCGAGCTCGCCGCGGCTGCGAAGTAAAGGACGAGGGACTCCAACACCATGGCTATCTTCCTCACCAAGGACAGCAAGGTCATCGTCCAGGGGATGACCGGCGCCACGGGCATGAAGCACACCAAGCTCATGCTGGCCGACGGCACCAACATCGTCGGCGGCGTGAACCCGCGCAAGGCCGGCACGTCCGTCGACTTCGACGGCACCGAGGTCCCGGTCTTCGGCTCCGTCAAGGAAGCGATGGAGAAGACGGGCGCCGACGTGTCGGTCCTCTTCGTGCCGCCGGCCTTCGCGAAGGCCGCCGTCGTCGAGGCG
The DNA here is from genome assembly GCF_014650755.1 of Streptomyces chryseus. Lineage (GTDB taxonomy): Bacteria > Actinomycetota > Actinomycetes > Streptomycetales > Streptomycetaceae > Streptomyces > Streptomyces chryseus. Next base: position 216,019 of record NZ_BMVO01000009.1, read on the forward strand.
ATCGACGCCGAGATCCCGCTGGCCGTCGTGATCACCGAGGGCATCGCGGTCCACGACTCCGCCGCGTTCTGGGCGTACGCCGGTGCCAAGGGCAACAAGACCCGCATCATCGGCCCCAACTGCCCCGGTCTCATCACCCCGGGCCAGTCCAACGCCGGCATCATCCCGGGCGACATCACCAAGCCCGGCCGCATCGGTCTCGTGTCGAAGTCCGGCACGCTGACCTACCAGATGATGTACGAGCTCCGTGACATCGGCTTCTCCTCCGCCGTCGGCATCGGTGGCGACCCGGTCATCGGTACGACGCACATCGACGCGCTCGCCGCGTTCGAGGCCGACCCCGACACCGACCTGATCGTCATGATCGGCGAGATCGGTGGCGACGCCGAGGAGCGTGCCGCGGACTACATCGCGAAGAACGTGTCGAAGCCGGTCGTCGGTTACGTCGCGGGCTTCACGGCGCCCGAGGGCAAGACCATGGGCCACGCCGGCGCCATCGTCTCCGGTTCTTCTGGCACCGCACAGGCCAAGAAGGAGGCCCTCGAGGCCGCCGGCGTCAAGGTCGGCAAGACGCCCACCGAGACGGCCAAGCTGGCTCGCGCGATCCTGGCGGGTTAGTTCGCCGCCGCCGTCGGTGTTCCGTACGGCGCGGTGGTGACTCAGTACGGGCCCGTATCCCCTGGTCAGGGGGTACGGGCCCGTCCGCGTTCGGCGGTCAGCGCGTTTCCGGGACCAGGCGGGGCGGGCCCGTGACGGGCGCTTCGTGGAGCAGGCCGCGCAGCTCCTCGTCCTGGGGAGTGAGCGGCTGCGGGCCGGCGCGCATCGGAACGCCGCGCACCGGTTCGCCGGGTGCCTGCGGGGGCTCGTACCGCGTGGGAGCCGTGACCAGGGTGAACCCCGTCGCGCTGACGATCACCGCCGTGAAGAAGAGCGCGGCGCGCGTCCAGAACCGGTTCCGGCGCTCGCTTCCCGCGCGGACCGCTCGGGCGGGCGGCAGCTTGACGGGCGGCGCTGTGACCATCTCGGCGAGGTGACCGAGACGGTCCCTGAGCAGCGCGGACTGTTCGGCGGGCGTGCCGGCGCCGGCGAACTCGGGCAGGCGGTGGGCGATCGCGGCGCGCGCGTGGAGCAGGCGGTTCGCCGTGGCCGGGGTGCTCGCCTCCGTCTCGGCCGCCGTGTCGGGGAGGTCGAGGCCGAGGCCCTCGTACAGGAGCAGGGTGCGGCGGTGGGCGGGCGGCAGTGCGAGGAGGGCCTGGAGCAGAACGCGGCGGTCGCGGTCGGCCGGGGGGCGCTCCTGGCGCCTGCGCACCCGGCGCAGGCGGTGCCAGGGGGAGAGCGCGTACTCGTACGCCGCCGCCCTGACCCAGCCCGCCGGGTCGCGGTCGGTGGCCACGGCGGGCCAGCGCTCCCAGGCGAGGCGGAAGGCGTACTCGACGGACTCGCGGGCCAGTGTCCGGTTTCCGGTGAGGAGGAACGTCTGGCTCAGCAGGGCGGTGGCGCAGTGCCCGTAGAGCGCGTCGAAGGCCTGGGCGGGGGTTCGTGGTGCGGGCGCGGGTTCCTCCGCGGTGACCGGGGGTGCGGTGGCGGGGGCTTCGGCGGTGACCGGGGGTGCGGTGGCGGGGGCTTCGGGTGGGGTGCCGTGCCGGGGCGTCCCCTCGGGCGCCGAACGTTCGGGTACGTCGGCCTGTTCGGCGACGTCGCGTTCGGCACCCTGCGGGGAGCGCCCCGGCCCGTCCCCTCCTGGCACCGGGTCCAGTGCTCCGACGGCGGTCTCGTCCCGGAAGGAGGCGAGCAGCTTGGCGTACGCCGCTCGCTTCCGGCGCGTGGGGTTCACGCGGCCGGACTCCCAGGCCTTGAGCGTCTCGCGCGTGATGCCCAGGGCCGCCGCCACCTGCTCCTGGGTCAGCGATTTCGCTTCGCGCAGCCTGCGCCGCTCCTTGGGGGAGGGCAGCGTGGCGGCAGGGGCGGTTTCCATGCTCTGCGTCACGAAAGTCCCCCCGCGGCGCTACTCCGAGCGAACAAGTACATAAACGTATATTGAGCGACACGGCAGTCATTCGCCTGTTACACGGATTGAGCGCGTGTCGTTGACAGCATGGCCGGGTGACTCAAGTGACCCACCGCGGTACCTGGGTGCCGTCCATCCCCAGCCGCTCCTCGGCGCAGGCCGCCTGTTTCGTGCGCGGGGTGGTCGCCGCGGGGCTCGGCCTCGGTTCCTTCGCCGTTCTGGTGACGGTGCTGTGGATCAGCTCGCCGCACCCCGACAGCGGGCCCGGTGGGGCCCTGCGGGTCGCCGCCGGGCTGTGGCTGCTCGCCCACGGCGTGGAGCTCGTCCGGTACGACACGCTGTCCGGCCTTCCCGCGCCCGTCGGGCTGACTCCGATGCTCCTCGTCGTGCTGCCGGTCTGGCTCGTCCACCGCGCCGCTCGCGACGCCATGGACGGAGGCGAAGGTGAGGAAGGCGGAATCAGGGGCTACCGGGTGTCGGGCCGGGTGGCCTTCTGCGGCATCGCCGGCGGGTACGTGGCGGTGGGCGCTGCCGCCTTCCTGTACGCCTACGGTGGGCCGCTCCCGGCCGGGCTCGTCAGCACGGCGCTCCACGTGCCCCTTCTCGTGGCCGTGGCGGCCCTGGCCGGGGTGTGGACGGTCGGCGGGCGGCTCTGGGCGCTGCCGGGCTGGGTGCCCGGCGGCGTGCGTGAGGCCGTTGCGCGCCCCCGGTTCCGGGTGGCCGTGCGTGCTGCGGGGGCGGGCGTTTCGGGGCTGCTGGGCGGTGGCGCGGTGGTCGCCCTGGCGGCTCTCGTGTGGCACGCGGGGGCGGCGCAGGCGACGTTCTTCCAGCTCGCGGGGGACTGGTCGGGGCGCTTCGCGTTGGCGCTGCTGGTCCTGGCGCTCGCGCCCAACGCCGCCGTGTGGGGCGCCGCGTACGGCCTCGGTCCCGGGTTCGCCCTCGGGGCGGGCGCGACCGCCGCACCGCTGGGGGTGGCGGGGACCCCGGCGCTGCCGCACTTCCCGCTGGTCGCGGTGCTGCCGGCCGGTGGAGCCGCGCCGGCGCACTGGGCGACGCTGGCCGTGCCGGTCGTGGCGGCGGGCGCGGTCGCCTGGTGCACGGTACGCACCGCCGCCCCGCCCTTCGCCGTACGGGAGGAAGCCTGGTCCGCCCGGGACACGGCCGCCGCGGCGGCGCTCGCCGGTATGGGCTGCGGGATGGGGGCCGCGGTGCTGGCGGCGCTCGCCGGGGGACCGCTGGGGGTGGGGGCGCTGGCGGAGTTCGGGCCGGTGTGGTGGCTGACGGGCGGCGCGGCGGCGGCGTGGACCGTGGTGCTGGGCGTCCCGGCCGCGCTGGTCCTGCGCGCGTGGCGGCTGCGGGACCGGACCCCCTGGTCCTGGCGCCGGGTGGTGAAGGAGGAGAGAGAGGAGACGGTCGCAGCGGGGGCCGCCGGTCCGGCGAAGCGCCGGTGGTGGCGCTGGGGGCGCCCCGGCAGCGGGGAGGCGAGCTTCGTGTCCGGGAACGGCGAAGCGGCCTACGTGAGCGGGGCGGCGGTCGGCGTGAAGGGTGCGGCGCGCGGCGACGAGGAAGCGGCGGGCGCGAGCGGTGAAGCGGGCGGCGGCGACGGGGAAGCGGCCGACGGGGAAGCGGCCGACGGGGTCGGGAAGCCGGCCGGCGGTGCGAGGCGTCGGTGGTGGCGGCTGGGGCGGGGTGAGCGGCGCGGGCGGGACGGTGCGGCGGAGAGCGGCGTGGGCGCCGCGTCGTGGTGGCGGCCCGGCGGCGCCGGGAGCGACGACGATCCGTACGACGGTGAAGCCGACTTCCTGCCCGTCGGTGACCCCGACGCGACGGTCGGCGCCGACTGGCACGAGAGCGGATCGCGCGAGGTCAGATGGGCGGCCCTGAAGAAGGCGTCCGGCGGTTTGATGGCCGACTTTCCCGCCGTCGTCCCCGGCCCCCAGACCGAGCGGTCGCCGGACCGGGAACCGCCGCAACCCCCTCCGGCCCCACCCGCCCAGCCACCGCCCGTCACCCCGGCCCCACCCGACGACCCGCCGGACGGACCTAGCTAGGAGAACCGGGCGGACCGAGCTACGAGAAGAGGCAGCAAGCGCGGGAAGCCCCGGCTACTCCTTCACGCCGAAGACCGGCCGCAGGGGCTTGGGCAGCAGGTCGTTGCAGGACGCCTGGGCGGACTGCGTAAGGGAGTCCTGTACGCACGTGTAGTAGTCGCGGTAGACCAGCTGGACCGTGAACGTCGTCGCCACGATCACCAGCGCCAGCACCGCCGTGACCAGGCCGCTCACCGCCGCCGTCGTCAGCGGCCTGCCGGTGCCCGGCGCGGGTGCGGAGGATGCCGGCGCGGCGCTGCCCGTGGCGGTGTCCTGGCCCCGGCCCGGCTTCGCGCGCAGCGCGCTGATGCCCCAGTACAACGCCAGAGCGCCGAGCAGGAGCGCGACCTCGGGGAGATCGAACAGCGCGAAGAAGAAGGCCCACATGCCGGACAGCAGCGCGTAACGCGCCCGGCGCTGTGCGGGGTCCGTGGGGTCCCAGCGCAGTCCGGGGCCGCTGCCGCCGCTTCCGCCGGACCCCTCGGGGTCGGACGGGCGCTTGGGGCCGCCGAATCCGCCGCTCTGGCGGCCCGGCTGGCGGGGGCTCCACTGGCCGGTCGGCGGACCGTCCTGCTGCTCCCGGCCGTCGTCGTCCTGACCGCCGTCGTTCGCCGGCTTGCGCGGCTGCCACGGCTGGTCGGGCTGCCCCTCGGGCGGCGGCGCGAAGGGGTTGTCGTCGCCCTGCGGCGACGGAGGCGGGGTCGACGAGGACTGGCGTTCCCGCAGCAGCAACTGAGAACCCCGCTGTCCGGCATGCGTCGCGGAAAGCGGCAGGCGGAGAGCCGCGCGGCGGCGTCGGTCCGTCATCTGGTGAACGTCTTCCCCTCAGACCCGGTGCACACGGGTCTTGTGTGTCGATCTGTTCCCGTCCGGAGACGGATTGTCGCAGTCCGCAGTACGAACCTGTCCCCTGACGCTACCTCCCGGCCACGCACCCGTCCCGTGGGGGCCGCTCGGTGTGCCGGTATCGTTGCCGACGGTTGGCGCCTTCGTAGAGTTCCCCGTATCGGGGGACACGATTCGTTCGTACGACCACACAAACCGCACCATCCGCGAGAAAGAGACCCGCTGTGGCCTCCCCGCCCCCTTCCTCCCCTCCCCCCGCCGCTCCCGCCCGACTCGTCGTGCTGGTCTCCGGTTCGGGTACGAACCTCCAGGCCCTGCTCGACGCCATCGGCGACGACCCGGCCGCGTACGGCGCGCAGGTCGTCGCCGTCGGCGCCGACCGGGACGGCATCGCGGGTCTCGAACGTGCCGAGCGCGCCGGGCTGCCGACCTTCGTGTGCCGCGTGAAGGACTACGGCACCCGCGAGGAGTGGGACGCGGCGCTGGCCGCGGCCACGGCGGCGTACGAGCCCGACCTGGTCGTGTCGGCCGGCTTCATGAAGATCGTCGGGAGGGAGTTCCTCGCGCGCTTCGGGGGCCGCTGCGTGAACACCCACCCCGCCCTGCTCCCCAGCTTTCCCGGGGCCCACGGCGTACGCGACGCTCTCGCGTACGGCGCGAAGGTCACCGGATGCACGGTCCACTTCGTCGACGACGGTGTCGACACCGGCCCGATCATCGCGCAGGGCGTGGTCGAGGTCCGGGACGAGGATTACGAAGACGGTGGTGCAGCTCTTCATGAGCGCATCAAGGAAGTCGAGCGACGGCTGCTCGTCGATGTCGTGGGGCGCCTGGCCCGTAACGGCTTTCACATCGAGGGACGAAAGGTAGTTATCCAGTGACCGCCGAAGGTACGAAGCGGCCCATCCGCCGCGCGTTGGTCAGCGTCTACGACAAGACGGGCCTCGAAGAGCTGGCCCGCGGCCTGCACGAGGCGGGCGTCACCCTCGTCTCCACCGGCTCCACCGCCGGGAAGATCGCCGCGGCCGGCGTCCCGGTCACCAAGGTCGAGGAGCTCACCGGCTTCCCCGAGTGCCTCGACGGCCGGGTCAAGACGCTGCACCCGCGCGTGCACGCCGGCATCCTCGCCGACCTGCGGCTCGACGCGCACCGCGCGCAGCTGGAGGAACTGGGGGTGGAGCCGTTCGACCTGGTGGTCGTCAACCTCTACCCGTTCAAGGAGACCGTCGCGTCCGGCGCCACCGCCGACGAGTGCGTCGAGCAGATCGACATCGGCGGCCCCTCGATGGTCCGCGCCGCCGCCAAGAACCACCCCTCCGTGGCGGTCGTCACCAGCCCCGAGCGGTACGCCGACGTCCTCGACGCCGTCAAGGGCGGCGGCTTCGACCTGACGACCCGCAAGCGTCTCGCGGCCGAGGCCTTCCAGCACACGGCGGCGTACGACGTCGCGGTCGCCTCCTGGTTCGCCGCCGACTACGCGGCGGCCGACGACAGCGGTCTCCCCGACTTCCTCGGTTCGACGTACGCGCGCAAGAACGTGCTGCGGTACGGCGAGAACCCGCACCAGCCGGCGGCCCTCTACACCTCCGGCACGGGCGGCCTCGCCGAGGCGGAGCAGTTGCACGGCAAGGAGATGTCGTACAACAACTTCACGGACACGGAGGCCGCGCGGCGCGCCGCGTACGACCAGACCGAGCCGTGCGTCGCGATCATCAAGCACGCCAACCCGTGCGGCATCGCCGTCGGCGCGGACGTCGCCGAGGCGCACCGCAAGGCGCACGCCTGCGACCCGCTGTCGGCCTTCGGCGGCGTGATCGCCGTCAACCGCCCGGTGTCCGTGGAGATGGCCGAACAGGTCGCCGACATCTTCACCGAGGTCATCGTCGCGCCGGGCTACGACGACGGCGCGGTCGAGGTGCTGGCCCGCAAGAAGAACATCCGCGTGCTCGTCTGCCCCGATGCCCCGTCCGACGAGGTCGAGGTCAAGGCGATCGACGGCGGCGCGCTGCTGCAGGTCACCGACCGGCTCCAGGCCGAGGGCGACGACCCGTCGACCTGGACGCTCGCCACCGGCGAGGCCCTGTCCGACGGCGAACTCGCCGAGCTGGCCTTCGCCTGGCGCGCCTGCCGCGCCGTGAAGTCCAACGCGATCCTGCTCGCCAAGGGCGGCGCGTCGGTGGGCGTCGGCATGGGGCAGGTCAACCGCGTCGACTCCGCGAAGCTCGCGGTGGAGCGTGCGGGCGAGGAGCGCGCGAGGGGCGCGTACGCCGCCTCCGACGCGTTCTTCCCGTTCCCCGACGGACTGGAGATCCTGCTGAACGCCGGCGTCAAGGCCGTGGTCCAGCCCGGCGGTTCGGTCCGCGACGAGCAGGTCGTCGAGGCCGCGAAGCAGGCGGGCGCGACGATGTACTTCACCGGTACGCGCCACTTCTTCCACTGACGCGTCTCGTCCTGTGACACGCGGAAGGCCGCAACCCGGGTGGGTTGCGGCCTTCCGCATGTGCTGGGCGCTTGCTACTTCTTGATCACCAGGGTGCCGGCGGCACGGTCGTGCCAGCCCTGCAGCTTCCCGGAGTTGTCGAAGAAGGGGGAGAGGTAGACCAGGAGCTGGCCGATGCAGACGAACGCGCCGACCATCGGGATGATCCAGCGGATGAAGCCGCCGCCGAGACCCGGGTTCTGGCCGGTGTTCTCCTTGATGACCTTCACGCCCAGCACCATCTTGCCGAGGGTGGCGCCGACGAAGGCGACCATCAGCCACTCGTAGAGCAGCGTGATGAGGCCGAAGACGAGGAGGCTGCCGAAGGCGATGGCGATGATGCCGGCGCTGGCTTCGTTGACACAGGCATCGTAGCCGGGGTCCATGTAGCTGCCGCAGTCCTCGGCGCTCTCCGCCGCGCCCATGGCGCCCGCGACGCCGATGGCGCTGAAGATGAAGTACAGGATGCCGATCACGACACCGTCGAGCGCACGCGCGCCGAGGCGGCGACCCATCGAAGCGACCTGAACGGTGCCCAGGCCCGGCACGTTGATGTAGCCGCTGTTGGCCTGCATCATGCCCGGCTGCTGCTGCGGGTACGCGCCGTAGGGCTGACCCGGCTGCGGGGCGCCCTGCTGCGGGTAGCCGTAACCCTGCTGCGGCGGCACGCCCTGCGGGGCCTGCTGCGGGTAGCCGTAGCCGGGCTGGCCCTGCGGGGGCTGCTGGGGCTGCTGGCCGTACGGGTTGTTCGGGTCGCCGAAACTCATGGCGGTGTTCCTCCGTTGGAAGTGCTGGGGACGTCGCGGCCCGAGCGGAGGAACGTCACAAGAAAACCAGCGGTGCCCCCCCGCCGCTGTCCGCGGCACTGCGCCGATCATCGTTGTAGGACACTCGTCTCTTTGTCCAGTCGAGGCCCATTGTGTTGTGCAAGTGCAACCTCGGCCAGGGCGGCCTGATTGGAACCAGGGCGGGTCCATCCGCGAGGATGGGGTCATGACTGCCCAGATTCTCGATGGCAAGGCCACCGCAGCCGCGATCAAGTCCGACCTGACCGCCCGCGTGGCGGCGCTGAAGTCCAAGGGCATCGTCCCCGGGCTCGGCACCCTGCTGGTCGGTGACGACCCGGGCAGCAAGTGGTACGTCGCGGGCAAGCACCGCGACTGCGCCCAGGTCGGCATCGCGTCGATCCAGCGCGAACTGCCCGCGACCGCCTCCCAGGAGGAGATCGAGGCGGTGGTGCGCGAGCTCAACGAGAACCCGGAGTGCACGGGTTACATCGTCCAACTGCCGCTCCCCAAGGGCATCGACACCAACCGCGTCCTGGAGCTGATGGACCCGGCGAAGGACGCCGACGGCCTGCACCCGATGAGCCTCGGCCGGCTCGTGATCGGCGAGCCCGGCCCGCTGCCGTGCACGCCGTACGGCATCGTCCAGCTCCTCCGTCACCACGACGTCGAGATCAAGGGGGCGAACGTCGTGGTCGTCGGCCGCGGCATCACCATCGGCCGTCCGATGCCGCTGGTCCTGACCCGCAAGTCGGAGAACGCCACGGTGACGCAGTGCCACACCGGTACGCGTGACCTGTCCGCGCACCTCCGGCAGGCGGACATCATCATCGCCGCCGCCGGTGTGCCGCATCTCATCAAGCCCGAGGACGTCAAGCCGGGCGCGGCCGTGCTCGACGTCGGCGTCAGCCGCGACGAGGACGGCAAGATCGTCGGCGACGTCCACCCGGGCGTCGCGGAGGTCGCCGGCTGGGTCGCCCCCAACCCGGGCGGCGTCGGCCCGATGACCCGCGCCCAGCTGCTGGTCAACGTCGTCGAGGCGGCGGAGCGCGCGGCCGCCGACTCCGCCGACGTGGCCGCGGGCTGAGCGGGAAGGAAGCGCCTCCGATGGGTGCTGCTACGAGTCCGGACGAACCAGCCGTGACCGACGGCGTGGCCGAGGGCGTGACCGACGGCGTTCACGATGTCGCGCCCAGGACGGACGCGGCCGCGCCGGAGGCCGCCGGTACGGGTGGGGCCGAGGCCGGTACGGGTGGGGCCGGTGCTGGTGAGCCCCGGGCCGGTGCCGATGAGCCCCGGGCCGGTGCTGATGAGCCCGAGGCCGAGCCGGTGGCGAAGGGTGTCGTCAGTGCCCCCGGGCCGGACGGCCCTGTCCGCACCACGCGGCGCTTCCCGCTGCTCACCCGGGACACGGCCCGGCCCGAGGGCGGTGGCCGTGCCGCCTCGGGCGACGCGGCGGCTCCGGTCCGGCAGTGGCCGTTCCTGGTGGTGCTCGGTACGACCGCGCTCGGGCTGCTGCTCGTCGCCGTCGACGCGTTCGGCATCGGCTTCCGGCTGGGCACACTGCTGATCGGCCTGGCCCTGATCTCCGGCGCCGTACTGCGCCGCCTGCTCCCCTCGGTCGGCATGCTGGCCGTGCGCTCGCGCTTCACCGACATGGCGACGTACGGCCTGCTCGGTTTCGTGATCGTCATGCTCGCGCTGATGGCGCAGCCCGGCCCATGGCTGGAGATCCCGCTGCTGGAGCAGGCGGTCCGCTTCACGGTGCGCTGAGCCGCGTTTACGGTGCGCTGAGCCGTGCTGTCCGTCGCCCGCCCTCTCCCCCGAGGAAGGGCGGGCGACGGCACGGCTTCCAGCGTCACGGACGCGCCAATTCCGATCAAGGGGTGTCGGGTCCCTGTGGCATGGAGGTGACCATTCCGCCACCACGTGATCACGGTGTGACAGAAGGGGCGAGGGATCGCGCGGAGCCCCCGCGGTGGGACACTGTTCCGGGGAATCGGGCGGGGGCGCGCAAGGGGCGCGCCAGACGCCCGAATGCTCCCGTGCGCTCCTACCCCAGGAACTGACATCCTGGTTTCGCGCATCCCTCTTGTTGGTCCGGAACGCGGGCCGCGGAAGGGTGCGTGGCAGGGGGACACGAGAGCACGGGGCACATCAGGCACGTACGGGGGGACAAGGGGGAAGCAATGCCTCGTTGGAAAGCTCTACCGGAGGATCTCGATCCGCAGGTCAAGGAGTTCGCCAGCCAGCTGCGCCGGCTGGTCGACCGCAGCGGACTCAGCGTCGCCGCGGTGGCGGACCGGACCGGGTACAGCAAGACGTCCTGGGAGCGCTATCTGAACGGGCGGTTGCTCGCGCCCAAGGGCGCCGTCCTCGCGCTCGCCGAGGTGACCGGGACGAACGCCGGCCACCTGACCACCATGTGGGAACTCGCGGAGCGTGCCTGGAGCCGATCCGAGATGCGCCACGACATGACGATGGAAGCGATACGCATCTCGCAGGCGCGCGCCGCGCTGGGCGAGTTCGACCAGAGTCCGGCGCCCGCCAAGGCCGGCCGACCGGGCCGACGCGCCACGACGGACCCGAACGGTCGGGGCGCAGGCGCGGGCGCGGGCGGCGGGTACGGCGGCACGGGGATGGGCCCGGGCGCCGACTCCCTCGGCGCGGACTCCCTCGGCTCGGGCGCGGGTGCGGGTCTGGAGCCGGATTCGCGTGGGGCGGGGCGTACGTCGACGGGCGCGCCGCAGGGTTACGCCGTACCCCCGCAGCAGAACGGCAGGGGAGTGGGGTCGGGTCCCGGCTCGGGCGCGGGATCGGGCTCGGGCCTCCGTCCGGGGCCTGGTTCGGGGTCTGGTCCTGGTTCTGGTTCGGCTGCAGGCTCGCCGGACGGCCGGCGCAGGCGCCGGAAGGTCACGATGTTCCTCGCGGGCGTCGTGGGCGCGCTGCTGGTGATAGCCGCCGCCGTACTGCTGACCGACCTGGGCGGTACGGGCAAGGACCCCGTCGCGAAGGACAAGCCGACGGCCGAACCGACCACTTCGGCCCCCGAGTTGCCCGCCGGCGTCAAGTGCAGCGGTGACGACTGCACGGGCCAGGACCCCGAGACCATGGGCTGCGGCGGCGAGTTCGCCAAGACGACGGCCAGCGCCACGGTGGGCACCGCCTTCGTCGAGGTCCGGTACAGCAAGACGTGCGGGGCGGCGTGGGCCCGTATCACGCAGGCCACGGTGGGCGACAAGGTGGAGATCGCCTCGGAGACGGCCGGTGGAGCAGGTGGAGCCGCCAAGCCGAAGGCGCAGAACGGCCTGGTCGACGTCGACAAGGACGCGTACACCCCGATGGTCGCCGTCGGCGAGGCCGCCGACGCGAAGGCGTGCGCGACGCTCGCCTCGGGCGTGAAGGGCTGCGCCACTGCGCAGTAGCGGTGCGGTGCGGTGAGGTGCGGTGAGGTGCGGTGAGGTGCGGTGAGGTGCGGTGAGGTGCGGTGAGGTGCGGTGAGGTGCGGTGTGTTGCGGGGCAAGAGGCATGGTGCGGCACCGAGCGGCACCGAGCGATAGGGCGCGGTGAAGTGCGTCGAGGAGTCGCGAAGAACCGCCATAAGTCGTGAAGACATGTGAAGAGCGCGGAGAGGCGCGAAGAGGGGGGAATGCCCGCGAGCGGACGGGGAAGGCGCAAGTCATCCCCCCACGGGTGAACATCCCCCCGGTCGGTCGGCCGCCTGCGCTCCCCCCTGGCGCAGGCGGCCGACCGGCGTTCGGGGGGTATGTGCGCCGCACCACACGGGGTCGGGAGACCGGGGCTCCCGGGGTCGGATAGCCTGACCGCTGGATATCTCTTCACGTCAAGATTCAGACGCCGAACAGACGCCTGGGCGTGCCGGGGATATCCAGCAACGAGGGGCAGGGACCCCCACCGCCAGCTGTCTTACGGAGATCGCCATGACCCGCACTCCCGTGAATGTCACCGTCACCGGCGCGGCCGGCCAGATCGGTTACGCGCTCCTCTTCCGCATCGCCTCCGGCCACCTGCTCGGCGCGGATGTGCCGGTCAAGCTGCGTCTCCTGGAAATCCCGCAGGGTCTGAAGGCCGCCGAGGGCACCGCCATGGAGCTCGACGACTGCGCCTTCCCGCTGCTCCAGGGCATCGAGATCACCGACGACCCGAACGTCGGCTTCGACGGCGCGAACGTAGCCCTCCTCGTCGGCGCCCGCCCGCGCACGAAGGGCATGGAGCGCGGCGACCTGCTGTCCGCCAACGGCGGCATCTTCAAGCCGCAGGGCAAGGCCATCAACGACAACGCCGCAGACGACATCAAGGTGCTCGTCGTCGGCAACCCGGCCAACACCAACGCGCTCATCGCGCAGGCGGCGGCCCCGGACGTACCGGCCGAGCGCTTCACGGCGATGACGCGCCTGGACCACAACCGCGCGCTTTCGCAGCTCGCGAAGAAGACCGGCTCCACGGTCTCCGACATCAAGCGCCTCACCATTTGGGGCAACCACTCGGCGACGCAGTACCCGGACATCTTCCACGCGGAGATCGCCGGCAAGAACGCCGCCGAGGTCGTCAACGACGAGCAGTGGCTGGCCGACACCTTCATCCCGACCGTCGCCAAGCGCGGTGCGGCGATCATCGAGGCGCGCGGCGCGTCCTCGGCGGCCTCGGCCGCCAACGCGGCCATCGACCACGTGCACACGTGGGTCAACGGCACGGCGGCCGGCGACTGGACGTCGATGGGCATCCCGTCGGACGGCTCGTACGGCGTGCCGGAGGGCCTCATCTCCTCCTTCCCGGTCACCTGCAAGGACGGCAAGTACGAGATCGTCCAGGGCCTGGACATCAACGAGTTCTCCCGCGCGCGCATCGACGCGTCGGTGCAGGAGCTCAAGGAAGAGCGCGACGCGGTCCGCGAGCTCGGCCTGATCTGAGCCGCCCCCGCCCCACTCCGCCTCATCTGTACGACGCCAACGCCCTCGGCAGCCGGTCCAATCGGTTGCCGGGGGCGTTGGTTGTTGGCGGGGTACCACTTGTTGCTTCTGGGGGGTGTGGCTGGGGGTGTACCACTGGTTGTTCGGCGGGGTGGTTCTTGGGCCGTCCCTGGCGCTTCAGGGTCGG
>NZ_BMVO01000010.1 GCF_014650755.1 Streptomyces chryseus
CCGCCTCCTCCCAGCTGAGGTGGTCGGGCTTGGGCATCAGCTGGTTGGACTTCACCAGTGCGATCTCCGCCAGACCGCCGAAGTTCGTCTCGAAGCCCCAGATGCGCTGCTCGGGGTCGAGCATCGTGTCGTTGTGGCCGTCGGACGACTCCAGCTCGACGGACAGGCAGTGCGCGACGACCTCGTCACCGGGCTTCCAGGCGTTCACGCCGGGGCCGGTGCGCAGGACGACGCCCGCGAGGTCGGAGCCGATGACGTGGTACGGGAGGTCGTGGCGCTTGCTGAGGTCGCTGAGCTTGCCGTACCGCTCCAGGAAGCCGAACGTCGAGACCGGCTCGAAGATCGAGGTCCAGACGGAGTTGTAGTTGACCGAGCTGGCCATGACCGCGACCAGGGCCTCGCCCGGCCCGAGCTCGGGCACCGGCACGTCCTCGACGTGCAGCGACTTGCGGGGGTCCTTGTCCCGGCTGGCGACGCCGGCGAACATCTCGGCCTCGTCCTTGTGCACGGTCACCGCGCGGTACGACTCGGGGATGGACAGGGCCGCGATGTCTGCGGCCGTGCTGTCCTGCGACTGGATCGCGTCCAGGATTTCCTTCACGGGGTGCCTCCGGCGAATGGGGTCTCCCCTGCTCGAGCGCAGTCGAGAGCTTGGGGATGCGTTGTCTGACTACAACGCTTTGAGGGGAACGTCGGGGTGCTGCTGTGGAGGTGTGCCGTCGGTTCGGCGGTGGTGCGGGTGTTCGGCAGCGCGGGTAGCGCGGGAGGTTGCCTGTGACGCAGGCGTCCGGGCGCGCAAACCGTGGTTTGCGGGGACAGCCGGCGTACGAGAGGTCTCTGCACGCCGGCCGCCCGGACAACGACAAGGTATGACACCCCGTGCCACGTGACAAGACACTGAGTGCCAACAATTTCTCTCACTTGTCACCTCGCCGTCACATGTGAGCGATGATCGATCGATTTGGATTCATCAGAGCACGCGAAGACGCCGCCCGCCTCCCGGAAATCCGGGGGCGGACGGCGTCTGCGGGGCCGGCGCGAACGCGGCCGTCAGGTCTGCTTGAGCGCCCGTTCGATGGTGCGCATGACCTCGTCCAGCGGGGCGTCCGTACGCGCCACGGCCACCAGTACGTCACCGTTCACCGAGGCGGAAGCCGGCGCCGAGGACTGCTCGTCCGGCTTCCGGCGGTCCTGGGCGGTTGAGCGGCCCGCCCCTATCCCCGTGCCGAAGGTGTCGCGGACGATCGAGAAGGCGTGGTCCAGCTGCGCCTCCACGTCACCCTGACCGCCCGCCCGCAGCCAGCGCCGCAGGACGTGGTTGTGCGCCGTGACGACGGCCGACGCCGCCACCTCCGCGAGCAGCGGGTCGTCGTTGTCGTCGTGGTGGTCGTGCTCGTCGAAGTGGCCCAGCAGGTAGCGCGTGAACAGCCGCTCGTAGCGGGCCACCGAGGCGATCTCGGCCTCGCGGAGCGTCGGGACCTCGCGGGTGAGCTTGTAGCGGGCCACGGAGACCGCCGGGGACGCCGCGTACATCCGCATGACTTCCTTGATGCCCCGGCAGACCGTGTCCAGCGGGTGCTCGTGCGGGGGCGCGGCGTTCAGGACCGCCTCCGCGCGTACGAGCGTGTCGTCGTGGTCCGGGAAGATCGCCTCTTCCTTGGAACGGAAGTGCCGGAAGAAGGTCCGCCGGGCGACCCCGCCCGCGGCGGCGATCTCGTCGACCGTCGTCGCCTCGTACCCCTTCGTCGCGAACAGCTCCATCGCCGCGGCCGAGAGCTCGCGGCGCATCTTGAGCCGCTGGGCGGCGGCCCGGCTGCCCGCGGCGGTCTCGGGGGTCTCGGAGGGGGAGCTCGTACGGGACGGTCGTCGGGGGGAGTCAGCGGGCTGGGACATGCCCCGAACGTACTGCATCCGCGCAGGAGAGCGCGCCTGTGGGTGCGGGCTGCCGTCCGGCTCCAGCAGCCCGCCCCATCCGGTCACACCCTCCTGCTCAGCGCCCGGCATACTCCCGGAAGCCGCGCCCCGTCTTACGGCCGAGGCAGCCCGCCGCCACCAGGTGTTCGAGCAGCGGCGCGGGGGCCAGGCCCGGGTCGCGGAACTCGCCGTGCAGAACCTTCTGGATGGCGAGGGAGACGTCCAGGCCGACCACGTCGAGGAGCTCGAAGGGCCCCATCGGGTAGCCGCCGCCCAGCTTCATCGCGGCGTCGATGTCGTCCAGCGTCGCGTAGTGCTGCTCGACCATCTTGACCGCGTTGTTCAGGTACGGGAAGAGCAGCGCGTTCACGATGAACCCGGCGCGGTCGCCGCAGTCCACCGGGTGCTTGCGGATCTTCACGCACACCTCGCGGACGGTCGAGTGGACCGCGTCCGAGGTGAGGACCGTACGGACGACCTCGACCAGCTTCATCGCGGGCGCCGGGTTGAAGAAGTGCATCCCGATCACGTCCTGCGGGCGCGAGGTCGCGCGGGCGCAGGCCACGACGGGCAGCGAGGACGTGGTCGTGGCGAGCACCGCGCCCGGCTTGCAGACCTTGTCGAGCGTCGCGAAGAGCTCCTGCTTGACCGCCAGGTCCTCGGCGACCGCCTCCACCGCCAGGTCGACGTCGGAGAACGCGTCGAGCGAGCCCGCAGGTGTGACCCGGCCCAGCGTCTCCTCGCGCGCCTCGGACGTCATCCGCCCCTTGTCCACGGAGCGGGCGAGCGACTTGGCGATACGGGCCTTCGCCCTGTCCGCCTTCTCCTGGCTCCGGGCCGCGAGCACCACGTCGTACCCGGCCTTCGCGAACACCTCCGCGATGCCGGACGCCATCGTCCCGGACCCGGCGACGCCGACCGACCGCACCGGCCGGCCCGGGGTGGCCGTCGCCGACTCCAGCGGGGTGAGGGCGTCGCGCGCCACCGTCTGGCTGCCGGGCGCCTCGTAGGTGTAGAAGCCCCGGCCCGACTTGCGGCCGCTCAGCCCCGCCTCGCTCAGCTGCTTGAGGATGGGCGCGGGGGCGTGCAGCCGATCGTGCGACTCGGCGTACATCGCGTCCAGGACGGTGCGGGCGGTGTCGATGCCGATCAGGTCCAGCAGGGCCAGCGGGCCCATCGGCAGGCCGCAGCCCAGCCGCATCGCGGCGTCGATGTCCTCGCGGGAGGCGTACTTCGCCTCGTACATCGAGGCGGCCTGGTTGAGGTAGCCGAAGAGCAGGCCGTCGGCGACGAAACCGGGCCGGTCGCCGACCGCGACGGGCTCCTTGCCCAGCTCGCGGGCGAGCGCGGTGACGGCGTCGACGGCCTGCGGCGCGGTGAGCACCGAGGACACGATCTCGACCAGCTTCATCGCGGGCGCCGGGTTGAAGAAGTGCATGCCCAGCACCCGCTCGGGGTGCGCGGAGTCGGCGGCGAGGCGGGTCACGGACAGCGCGTTCGTGCCCGTCGCCAGGACCGTGGTGGGGCGCACGATGGCGTCGAGGGCGTGGATGACCTGCTGCTTGGCCTCGTACGACTCGTGCACGACCTCGATCACGAGATCGGCGTCCGAGGCCGCCTGGAGGTCGGAGAAGGTACGGAACCGGGCGAGGGCGTCACGGCGCTCCTCGTCGGTGATCCGCCCGCGCTCCACCGCACGGGCGGTGGAGGCCTCCAGCGACGAGACGGCCAGCCGGGCGGCCTCCTCGCTGATGTCGATGCCGATGACTTCGCGGCCGGCGCGGGCCAGGACCTCGGCGATGCCGGTGCCCATGGTGCCGAGACCGACGACGGCGACGGTACTGAGAGGGGTGTCCATCACGGGACTCCAGAGAATGAGTGACGGCTGAGGGGCACACGCACCGCGCCGGAGGTACGCCAAGGGGCGCACGGCGAAAGGAGGTTGCGTGCGGAAGGGCTGCTCTGTGGAGACTGCGCGGTGCGCAGGGCGGGTCGAGCTGCGGGGCCGACGGACTCTGTCCCGGAGTCACGTCGCGGAAGAACACCGAACCGACAGAACACTCGGGCGGCTGCGTCACCAGGCCGCCATGAGGTGTTGTTCAGCGGGGGGTGGCCCGCTCACTTGAGAGTAACCGGCGAGTAACGAGCGCGCCAGACCTGGCGGGATGTGATCTGGGACGCCTGTGCGCTGCATAGGCTTGCGCCATGGACGAGGAGCTGCGGTCGCTCGCCGACCGGGTACGGGGTGAGGCGCGGTCCGGGCCGGGTGGTTCCGCGGCGTACGAGCGGCTGCTCGCCACCGAGGACCCGGACGAACTGGCGGGAGTGCTCACCGAGACGCAGCGCCCCCTGTGGGCCCGCGAGATAGCCGCCTTCCGCCTCGGTTGCCGCGGCGACCGGCGGGCCTTCGAGACCCTCGTGCTGCTCCTGAACCACCGCGACCCCGACCGGTGCGTCACCGCCGCGTACGCGCTGGCGCGCCTGGGCGACCCGCGTACCGCGCGCGCGGCGGCCGCGCTCGCCACGAACTCGCTGCGCACCGCCTACGCGCTGACGCCGGTGCGGCTGCTCACCGACCTCCGGGCGCCCGAGACCGTACCGGCGCTGATCACCACGCTGCGGGGGCTGCTCGCCCCGGCGAACCCCCACTGGCGGGTGGCACTGGCCTGCGTCGAGGGCCTGGGGCAACTGCGCGACGCACGGGCGCGGCCGGTGCTGGAGGCGGCGCAGGGTCACCCGAAACTGGGCGCCGCCGCGTCCGCCGCGCTCAGCCGCCTCGCGTAACGCGTCTCGGGGACGGCGACGCCGAGCACGTCGAACGGGGCCTCGACGCCGTCCGGGGCGAAGCCGGCCCTCGCGTAGAAGCGGCGGGCGCGGGCGTTCTCGGTGAGGACCCACAGCAGCATGCGCCGGTGGCCGCCGGCGGCGGCGCGGGCCAGCAGCCCGGCGGTCAGGGCGCGGCCGGCGCCGGTGCGGTGGTGTTCGGGCAGCACGTACAGGGCGTACAGCTCGGCGTCCCCGGTCCGCTCGCCCGCCTCGTCGCGGTACGGGCCGCAGCAGCCCCAGCCGACGATCTCGCCGGCGCGCTCGGCGACCAGGTCGCTCGTCGTGCCGTCGCGCCCGGCGAGGTGCGCGCGGCGCCGGGCGGCGTCCTTCTGGACGCTCATCGCGTCGAGGTACGCCTGCGGCATCATCCCGGCGTACGTCGTGTGCCACCCCCGCACCCGCACCCGGGCGACGGCCTCGCAGTCGTCGAGGCCCATGTCCCGTATCCGCAGCTCGCCGGCGCTCATGGGCCGCACTCTAGCCAGGCGTGAGGCGGCGGAGCAGCCGCACGTACGGCCTCCGGCGGGCCGGGCGGATCGCCGCCCTCGCGGGCCGAGCTGGGCGCCTGCCACCCCGCGCGGACCGAGCGCTCGCACGCCCCGACGCCTCAGCCCCGGTAGCCCAGCAGCCCGTGCAGGGCGCTGCCCCGCGACGGGGCCGCCGTCCGCTCCGGCGGCAGCGGCTTCGGATCGGGCAGCGCGTCGCAGACCGCGTCCGCTTCGCCGAGACCGGAGCCGCGCGGCACCTCGCCGGTCGCGAGATAGTCCGCCAGGTGTCGGTCCAGGCAAGCGTTTCCGCTCAGGGTGATGCCGTGGTTGCCGCCGCCGCTCTCGACCACCAGCGCCGAGCCGGACAGCATCCGGTGCAGCGCGGCCCCGCCGCCGTACGGCGTGGCGGCGTCCTCCGTCGCCTGGAGCAGCAGCGCCGGCGGCAGTTCGTCGTTCGTGACGTCCGGCGGGTCGAGCCGTCCGGTGGGCCAGAAGGCGCACGGCGCGTTGTACCAGGCGTTGTTCCAGGTGGAGAAGGGCGCCTTCTCGTGCACGTCCCAGTTGTCCTCGTGCCAGGTGCCCCAGTCGCGGGGCCACGACGCGTCCCGGCACTGCACCGCCGTGTAGACGCTGTAACTGTTGTCGTCGGAGGCGTCGTTCGCGCCGAAGTTCTTGTACGCCGCCACCAGCGGGGCCGGGTCCTTGTCGTTCACGTACGACGCGAACGCCTCGGCGAGGTGCGGCCAGTAGCCGTTGAAGTACCCCCCGGGCAGGTACGTGTCCTCCAGCTCGGCCGGGCCCACTTTCCCGCCCGCCGGGCTCCGGCGCAGCGCCTCGCGCATCCGGTACCACGCGGCCTCGACCCGCGCCGGGTCGCCGCCGAGCCCGTAGACCGCGTCGTGCCGGGCCACCCACGCGGCGAAGGCCTTGTGGCGGGCGTCGAACGCGTGGTTCTGCGCGATGTTGTTGTCGTACCAGACGCCCGTCGGGTCGACGACGCTGTCGAGCGCCAGGCGCCGCACCCGCTGTGGGAAGAGCCGGGCGTACACCGCGCCGAGGTACGTGCCGTACGAGTAGCCGAAGTAGCTGATCCGCTGCGCGCCGAGCGCCCGGCGGACGACGTCCAGGTCCCTGGCGGCGCTCACGGTGTCGATGTACGGCAGCACATCGCCGTACTTCTCGCCGCACGCCTGGGCGAACGCCCGCGCCCGCCCGACGCCGTCCCGCTCCTCCCGCGCGCCGCCCGGCACCGCATCGGGCCGCACGGCCGAGAAGTGTCCGGGCCGGCAGTTGAGGGCCGGTTCGCTCGCGCCCACACCGCGCGGGTCGAAGCCGACGACGTCGTACCGCGCCGCCACCTTCTCCGGCAGCGAACCGGCGACGAAGCCCGCCAGCGACAGGCCGCTGCCGCCGGGGCCGCCCGGGTTCACGAGCAGGGGCCCCTGGAAGTTCCGCGCGGTGTGCCGCACGCGTGACAGGGCCAGGGTGATCTGCCGCCCCTGTGGATCGGCGTGGTTCAGGGGAACCTGGACCGAAGCGCACTGGAGCTTCGGATAGCTCTTGGTGCCGCACGCGGTCCAGGTGAGCGTGGTGCGCGTCGCGGCGCGGGCGGCTGCGGACGCCGTGTCCGCCGAGACCGCCGGCGGTACGGCCGTGACCAGCCCGGCCACCGTCGCCCCGACGGCGAACAGCACTCCTGCGCGTTTCTTCACTGAGCCTCCCGTGCTGGGGGAACGCGGCTGTGAGGGACACAGCCCTCGCCGCATCGTGCCGGAAAGTCATGTGAAGTATGGGCTTATTACCACTTTTGTCTGTCGTGGCGTCAGAGCAGAGTGAGCTGAGTGGGGCCAGGAGGCTCGGGTTCGGCGGGCACCGGAACGCGCCGGCGTGCGCCGGGCCCGGACGGGCCTATCCCGAACTCGGTGGCGAGCTCGTGCACCTGACGGGTGATCCGCCGCTGGTACCACTTGGGCGCGTACGCCCCTTCGGCGTACAGCCGCTCGTACCGCCGCACGAGGTGGGGGTGGTGCTTCGCGAGCCACGCCATGAACCACTCCCGCGCGCCCGGCCGCAGATGCAGGACGAGCGGGGTGACCGAGGTCGCGCCCGAGGCGGCGATCGCCCGGACCGTGGCGCGCAACTGGTCGGGCGAGTCCCCGAGGAAGGGGACGACCGGGGCCATCAGGACGCCGCAGCCGATGCCGTGGTCCGTGAGTGTGCGGACGACGTCGAGGCGGCGCTCGGGGGAGGGAGTGCCGGGCTCGACCGTGCGCCACAGCTCCTGGTCGGTGAAGCCGACGGAGACGGAGATGCCGACATCGGTGACCTCGGCGGCCTGCACCAGCAGGTCGAGGTCGCGCAGGATCAGCGTTCCCTTGGTCAGGATCGAGAAGGGGTTCGCGCGGTCGCGCAGGGCGGCGATGATGCCGGGCATCAGGCGGTAGCGGCCCTCGGCCCGCTGGTAGCAGTCGACGTTCGTGCCCATGGCGATGTGCGCGCCCTGCCAGCGGGCCGAGGCGAGCTGGCCGCGCAGCAGCTCGGGCGCGTTGATCTTGACGACGATCTGGGAGTCGAAGTCCAGGCCGGTGTCGAGGTCCAGATAGGTGTGGGTCTTGCGGGCGAAGCAGTAGACGCACGCGTGCGTGCAGCCCCGGTAGGGATTGACCGTCCACTCGAACGGCATGCGGGAGGCACCCGGCACCCGGTTCAGGATCGAGCGGGCGCGCACCTCGTGGAAGGTGATCCCCCGGAACTCGGGGGTGTCGAAGGTGCGAGTGGTCACCGCGTCCGTTCCGAAGAGCGCGGCCTCCCCGGTGGTGGGGTTTTCGGCCAGATTGTTCCAGCGCATGTGCGCCTCCTCGGTAGCACTGACCACAGAATAGAACACGCGTTCCCTTTATTGTCGCAGCCCCTTCTGTCGCGCAACCCGATTTTGGGCGGCCGCGTGCGAGGTGGTTGGGTAAGCCGCACCCTTGAAAACCCAAGTGCTGGAGGAACAGGCATGGCGCAGGTCGAGGCCACCACGGAGCGGATCATCGCGGCGGATGCGGAGACGGTGTTCGACACGCTGGCCGACTACAGCGGCGCGCGCGAGAAGCTCCTGCCCGAGCACTTCTCCGCGTACGAGGTGCGTGAGGGCGGCGACGGCGAGGGCACCCTCGTCCACTGGAAGCTCCAGGCCACCAGCAAGCGCATCCGCGACTGCCTCCTGGAGGTGACCGAGCCGACCGACGGGCAGCTCGTCGAGAAGGACCGCAACTCGTCCATGGTCACCACCTGGACCGTCACCCCGGCCGGCGAGGGCAGGTCCAGGGCCGTCGTCACCACCGTGTGGAACGGCGCGGGCGGCATCGGCGGCTTCTTCGAGAAGACCTTCGCGCCCAAGGGCCTCGGCCGGATCTACGACGCCCTGCTCGCCAACCTCGCCGCTCACGTGGAGAAGTAGCCCGTCACCGGTTCGAGTGGTCTTCCCGGCGCGCCGGTGGTGCGCCGCAGGCGCTCCCACCGGCGGTGAAGCCGCCCGCGTACGCCTCCCATCCCGATCGCCCCGCTTGCTCCCCGTTGTCGCGCAATGCGAGAAATGGGCGGCGCGGTGCGACGAGGGGAGCAGTACGTGGGCGGGACCACTCTGGCGAAGAGGGGCGCGGCGGACGGCTGTGCCGAGCCGCCGCGGCCACCGGCCCGGCTCCCCGCCGCCGAACGGGCGACCGCCGACCGGCCCCTCACTCCGGGGCGGGTGCGGCTGGTGTTCTGCGGGCTGATGCTCGCGCTGCTCCTCGCGGCGCTGGAGCAGATGATCGTCGCCACCGCCCTGCCGAAGATCGTCGGTGAGCTCCAGGGCCTGGACCGGATGTCGTGGGCGATCACCGCCTACCTGCTCACCGCCACGATCGGTCTCCCGGTCTACGGCAAACTCGGCGACCTCTTCGGCCGCAAGGGCCTCTTCCAGTTCGCGATCGCCGTCTTCGTCATCGGTTCCGCGCTGGCCGGCTGGTCCCGCACCATGGACCAGCTCATCGCCTTCCGCGCCCTCCAGGGCGTCGGCGCCGGCGGCCTCGTGATCGGCGTCCAGGCGATCATCGCCGACATCGTGCCGCCCCGGGACCGAGGCCGCTTCATGGGTCTCGTGGGCGCCGCGTTCGGTCTCGCGTCGGTGGCCGGACCACTGCTCGGCGGCTTCTTCACCGACCACGCGTCCTGGCGCTGGTGCTTCTACATCAACGTCCCGTTCGGCCTGGTCACCATGGCCGTCATCGCCGTCGTACTGAAGCTCCCGAAGCCCGACGTACGGCCGCGGCTCGACGTACTGGGCGCGCTGCTGCTCGCGGCCGCCACCACCTGCCTGGTGCTGCTGACCAGCTGGGGCGGTACGGAGTACCCCTGGGGCTCGCGCGTCATCCTCGGCCTCGCCGCCGGGGCGGCCGGAACGGCTCTGCTGTTCGTCGTCGTCGAGCACTGCGTGCCGCAACCGCTCATGCCGATGCGGCTGTTCCGCGACTCGGTCTTCACCCTCACCAGCCTCGTCGGCGCGGTCGTCGGCATCGCGCTCTTCGGCGCCGCCAGTTGTCTGCCGACGTTCCTCCAGATGGTCGGCGGCGCCGGCGCGACCGAGTCCGGACTGCTGATGCTGCCGATGATGGGCGGTGTGGTCGTCGCCTCGATCGTCTCGGGGCAGCTCATCAGCCGCACCGGCCGCTACCGCGTCTACCCGGTCGTCGGCAGCGCGTGCTCGGTGGCCGGCATGTGGCTGCTGTCCCGGCTGGAGGCCGACACCTCACAGCTGCACTACAGCATCTGGATGGCCGTCCTCGGCGTCGGTATCGGACTCGTCATGCCGGTCCTCGTCCTCGCCGTCCAGAACTCCGTGCCCCCCGCCGACCTCGGCGTCGCCACCAGCGCCGGCAACTACTTCCGGCAGATCGGCGGCAGCGTCGGCGCAGCCGTCTTCGGCACCCTCTTCGCGAACCGCCTCGACGAGGCGCTGGCCGAGCGCCTGCCCGGGGGCGCCGGCCTGCCCGATCCCGCCGCCATCACCCCGCAACTCGTGCACGCCCTGCCGCCCGCCCCGCGCGACGCCTACATCGCGGCGTACGCCGAGGCCATGCCGCGGATCTTCCTCTACCTCGTGCCGGTGCTCGTACTCGGCCTGCTCATCGCCTGCTTCCTCAAGGAGAAACCGCTGGTGTCCCACAACGCCCCCGCAGTCGACCCCTCCGCGATCCCCGCGGCCCGCGCCGGCACGGCGCACCTGTCGGGGGTGCCCGTCTGCGGCACCGTCCGGCACCACGACGGCAGTGTCGTGCCGCGCGCCGCCCTCACCCTCATCGACGTGTCGGGGCGGCAGGTCGGGCGCGGAGCGAGCGGCGACGACGGGCGGTACGCGCTGAGCGTGGCCACAACCGGTTCGTACGTGATGATCGCGGCGGCAGGCGGGCACCAGCCGCAGGCGGTCACCGTCACCGTCGGCGAGCGCCCCGTCGAACTCGACGTGGTGCTCGGCGGGGCCGGCCGCCTCGCCGGGACCGTACGCACCGCGGACGGCACGCCGGTGCGCGACGCCGCCGTGACGCTGACCGACGTACGGGGAGAGGTCGTCGCCTCCACCCGCAGCGGCCGCGAGGGCGGGTACGTCATCACGGAGCTGGTCGCGGGGGAGTACACCCTGGCCGGCAGCGCGCCCGCGTTCCGGCCCGCCGCCCTCCCGGTGAGCGTGCAGGCCGCCCGGGAGACCCGGCAGGACATCGAGCTGGCGGGCGGCGCGGTGCTGCGCGGCACCGTACGGGCGACCGGCGGCCGGACCGTCGAGGACGCCCGGGTGACGCTGCTCGACGCCGGGGGGAACGTGGTGGACACGCTCACCACCGGGCCGGACGGCACGTTCCGCTTCGTCGACCTGTCATCGGGGGAGTACACGGTGATCGCGGCCGGATATCCGCCGGTCGCCACCGTGCTCCAGGTCGCGGGCGGCGGGCGCACCGAACGCGATCTTCAACTCGGCCACGAGGACTGACCCTTCGGAACCCCGGCGGCGTGGCGGGCGTGGGCCGTTCGGAGTGCCGCCGGAGGTTCCCGGGCCGTACGGGCGCGCTGAGCGGGGCGGCGGCCGGTGCCGGGTCCTACGCTGGGCCCGGCCCCGGTGCGGGGCGCCGGTGGACCCCAGGGAGCGACGATGCCGGAGCAGGGCCCGGAGGTGGCCGACGCGCAGCGCGAGCACTGGCGGCGGACGTACGCCGAGCACCCGGGGATGTACGGCGAGGCTCCCTCGGCCGCCGCCGTCCACGCCGCCGCCGTGTTCTGCGTGGCGGGCGCCGGGGACGTACTGGAACTGGGGGCGGGGCACGGGCGCGACGCCCTGTACTTCGCCGGCTGCGGCTTCACCGTGCGCGCGACGGACTTCAGCCCGGCCGGCCTCGGCCAACTGGTCGCACACGCGGCGGAGTTGGGGCTCGGCTCCTCGGTGAGTGTCCTGGTCCACGACGTGCGCCGCCCGCTGCCGCTTCCCGACGGCTCCGTGGACGCGGTCTTCGCCCACATGCTGATGTGTATGGCGCTGTCCACGCCCGAGATCCGTCAACTGGCGGACGAGGTACGGCGGGTACTGCGCCCCGGCGGCACGTTCGTCTACACGGTCCGGCACACCGGCGACGCCCACTACGGCGCGGGCACGGCCCACGGGGACGACATCTTCGAGCACGGCGGGTTCGCGGTGCACTTCTTCGACCGCGCGCTGGTCGACGCGCTGGCCGAGGGGTGGGAGCTGCGTGAGGTCCACGCCTTCGAGGAGGGCGACCTGCCGCGCCGCCTGTGGCGGATCACCCAGACACTGCCGGGCGGCGCCGCCCCGGACGCGGGAGGAGAGTGAGCGGTGGAGCGCGCGGGAGCCGCGGGGGCCGGGCCTCGCGTGGCGCCGGCAGACCTGGCCGGGGCGTACGGCGGCGCGTAACGTGATGCCGCATGAAGATCCTGATCAGCGCGGACATGGAGGGCGCGACCGGCGTCACCTGGCCGGCCGACGTACTGCCGGGGACTCCGCAGTGGGAGCGCTGCCGGTCCCTGTTCACGTCGGACGTCAACGCGGCCGTCCTCGGTTTCTTCGACGGGGGCGCCGACGAGGTGCTCATCAACGAGGCGCACTGGACCATGCGCAATCTGTTCCTGGAGCAGCTCGACGAGCGCGCCCAGATGCTCACAGGCCGGCACAAATCCCTCAGCATGGTCGAAGGCGTGCAGCACGGGGACGTGGACGGCATCGCGTTCGTCGGCTACCACACCGGCGCCGGCACCGAGGGCGTCCTGGCGCACACGTACCTGGCCAACTCCATCACCGGGGTGTGGGTGAACGGCGAGCGGGCCAGTGAGGGGCTGCTCAACTCCCACGTCGTCGCGGAGTACGGCGTGCCCGTGGTCCTTGTCACCGGCGACGACCTGACCTGCGAGGACGCGAAGGGGTACGCTCCCGGGGCGCGTAAGGTCGCGGTCAAGGACTACGTCTCGCGGTATGCCGCGGTGTGCCGTACCCCGGCCCGTACCGCGGCGGACATCAGGGCCGCCGCCAAGGAGGCGACGGCTCTGGCCGTGCGCCACGAGCCGGTGCGCGGCGGCTCGTTCACCGTGGAGCTGGAATTCGACGCGGAGCACCTTTCGGGTGTCGCCACCGTGGTACCGGGGGTGGAGGCGACCGGAGAACGGCGTGTCGCGTACACCAGCGCGACGATGTATGAGGGCATTCGTACTTTCAAGGCCGTTACGACGATCGTCTCGGCCGCGGTGGAGGAGCAGTATGGCTGACAAGCAGCCGATCGACGGGAGACCGGCCGACGGGGCCACGATCGACGCGCTCGCGCTCGACGAGGTGGTGGCATTCACGTCCGATCTCATCAGGATCGACACCACCAACCGCGGCGGCGGCGACTGCCGCGAGCGCCCGGCCGCCGAGTACGTCGCCGAGCGGCTGGCCGACGCCGGCCTGGCGCCGCTCCTGCTCGAACGCACCCCCGGACGGACCAACGTCGTCGCCAGGATCGCCGGCACCGACCCGTCCGCCGACGCGCTGCTGGTCCACGGTCACCTGGACGTCGTACCCGCCGAGCCCGCCGACTGGAGCGTGCACCCCTTCTCCGGCGAGGTCCGCGACGGCGTGGTCTGGGGCCGGGGCGCGATCGACATGAAGAACATGGACGCGATGGTCCTCGCCGTCGTACGGGCGTGGGCCCGCACCGGCACCCGGCCGCGCCGCGACATCGTGCTCGCCTTCACCGCCGACGAGGAGGCCAGCGCCGTCGACGGCTCGGGCTTCCTCGCCGCCGAACACGCCGAGCTCTTCGAAGGCTGTACGGAGGGCATCAGCGAATCCGGGGCCTACACCTTCCACGCCGGTCCCGGCATGGAGATCTACCCGATCGCGGCCGGCGAGCGGGGCACCGGCTGGCTCAAGCTGACCGGGGTCGGCACGGCCGGCCACGGCTCCAAGGTCAACCGGGACAACGCGGTCAGCAGGCTGGCCGCCGCCATCGCCCGGATCGGCGCGTACGAGTGGCCGGTGCGGCTCACGCCGACCGTCCGGGCCAGCCTCACCGAACTCGCCGCCCTGCACAAGCTCGACGCACCGGACTTCGAGTCGCCCGACTTCGACGTGGACGCGCTGCTCAACAAGCTGGGGCCCGCCGCCGCGCTGGTCGAGGCGACGGTACGGGGCAGCGCCAACCCGACGATGCTGGACGCCGGTTACAAGGTCAACGTCATCCCGGGGCGGGCGACCGCCTACGTCGACGGACGGTTCCTGCCCGGCGGCGAGGACGAGTTCCGCCGGACCCTGGACCGGCTCACCGGGGACGGCGTGGACTGGGAGTTCCACCACCGGGAGACCGCCCTGGAGGCGCCGACCGACTCGCCGACGTACGCGAAACTGCGTGCGGCGGTGGAGCACTTCGCACCGGGCGGGCACGTCGTGCCGTACTGCATGTCGGGCGGTACGGACGCCAAGCAGTTCTCGCGGCTGGGTATCACGGGCTACGGCTTCTCGCCGCTGAAGCTGCCGCCCGACTTCGACTACCAGGCGCTGTTCCACGGCGTGGACGAACGTGTACCGGTCGAGGCCCTCCACTTCGGCGTCCGCGTGCTCGATCATTACCTGAAGACCGCCTAGCAGCGACGAGCAGGGGGAGTTGGACGGCATGGTGCCCACAGGGACGTACGGAAGCTGGCCGTCGCCGATCGGCGCCGGGCTCGCCGCCTCGCACGACGGGCACCCCGAGTACGTCGGCGTGATCGGCGACGAGGTGTGGTGGACGGCGCCGCGCCCCACCGAGGGCGGACGGCGCGCGCTGATGCGTCGGCGGGCCGACGGCGGCGAGGAATCGGTGCTGCCCGCGCCCTGGAACGTGCGCAGCAGGGTCATCGAGTACGGCGGCCGCCCCTGGGCGGGTGCGCGGCGCCCGGAGGGCGGGCCGCTCGTCGTCTTCGTCCACTTCCCCGACCAGCGGCTCTACGCGTACGAACCGGACGTGCCCGGCGCCGGACCCCGCCCGCTCACCCCCCTGTCGGGGGTCGGCGCCGGGCTGCGCTGGGTCGACCCGCAGCTGTGGCCGGAGCGGGGCGCGGCGGGCGAGGTGTGGTGCGTGCTGGAGGAGTTCACCGGCGACGCGCCCACCGACGTACGGCGCGTCCTCGTCGCCGTACCGCTGGACGGATCGGCCGCCGACGACCGGACCGCCGTACGGGAGCTGTCCGACGGCGCGCACCGCTTCGTCACCGGGCCGCGGGTCTCGCCGGACGGCCGCCGGGCCGCCTGGATCGCCTGGGACCACCCCCGGATGCCCTGGGACGGCACCGAGGTGATCCTCGCGGACATCGCCGGGGACGGCGTGTTCCGGGAGCCGCGGTCGCTGCTGGGCGGGCCCGAGGAGGCGGTCGCCCAGATCGACTGGACCGCCGACGGACAGCTGCTGTTCTCCAGCGACCGCAGCGGGTGGTGGAACCTGTACCGCGCGGACCCGCACGGGGGGACGGTGGCGCTGTGCTCCCGGGACGAGGAGTTCGGCGGGCCGCTCTGGAAGATCGGCCTGCGCTGGTTCCACCCGCTGGACAACGGCCTGGTCGCCGTCATCCACGGCAGCGGGGCCACCGCTCTGGGGATACTCGACCCGGAGAGCTGCGAGGTCGTCGACGCGGCGGGCCCCTGGACCGAGTGGGCCCCCACGCTCGCCGTGCACGGCAGCCGGGTCGTCGGCGTGGCCGCCAGCCCGCGCAGCGCGTACGAGGTCATGGAACTCGACACCCGCACCGGGCGCACCCGCGTCATCGGCTCCGCGCACGACGACCCGGTCGACCCGTCCTTCTACCCCGAGCCGCAGATCCGCGTCTTCACCGGACCCGACGGCCGTGAGACGCACGCCCACATCTACCCGCCGCACAACCCCGGCCGCGTCGCGCCCGCCGACGAGCTGCCGCCGTACGTCGTGTGGGCGCACGGGGGGCCGACCGGGCGCGCCCCGCTCGTACTCGACCTGGAGATCGCCTACTTCACCTCGCGCGGCATCGGAGTCGCCGAGGTCAACTACGGCGGATCGGCCGGGTACGGGCGCGAGTACCGCAACCGGCTGCGCGAGCAGTGGGGCGTCGTGGACGTCGAGGACTGCGCCGCCGTCGCCGTCGCGCTCGCCGAGGAGGGCACCGCCGATCCGCGCCGGCTCGCGATCCGCGGCGGCAGCGCGGGCGGCTGGACCGCCGCCGCCTCGCTGGCCGCCACCGACGTGTACGCGTGCGGCACCGTCATGTACCCGATCCTCGACCTCACGGCCTGGGGGACGGGCGAGACCCACGACTTCGAGTCGCGGTACCTGGAGAGCCTCGTCGGGCCGCTCGCGGCCTGCGCCGACCGGTACCGCGACCGGTCGCCCGTGCGGCACGCCGACCGGATCACCGCGCCCTTCCTGCTGCTCCAGGGGCTCGACGACGTGATCTGTCCGCCCGCGCAGTGCGAACGGTTCCTGGAGCGCATGGCGGGGCGCGGCGTTCCGCACGCGTACCTCACCTTCGAGGGGGAGGGGCACGGCTTCCGCAGGGCGGAGACCCTGACCCGGGTGCTGGAGGCGGAACTCTCCCTGTACGCGCAGACGTTCGGCATCGAGCGCGGCGACGTACCGCGGCTGGAGCTGGCCACGTGAGTGTCGCGCCCCTGACCCGGCCCGCGCGGCTGCGGGCGGGGGCCCGGGTCGCCGTCGTGGCCCCCAGCGGGCCGGTCCCCGGGGAACGGCTGCAGGAGGGTCTGGGCATCCTGCGGGGCTGGGGGCTCGACCCGGTCGTGGGGCGCCATGTGCTGGACGTCCACCCGGAGTTCGGCTACCTCGCCGGTGCGGACGAGGCGCGGGCCCGGGACCTGGAGGAGGCCTGGTGCGACCCGTCGGTGGACGCGGTGATCTGCGCGCGCGGCGGGTACGGCGCCCAGCGCATGGTGGACCTGGTCGACTGGGCGGCGATGCGGGCCGCCGGGCCCAAGGTCTTCGTCGGGTACAGCGACATCACGGCGCTGCACGAGGCGTTCGCCGTACGGCTGGGCCTGGCCACCCTGCACGGGCCGATGGCCGCCGCTGTCTCCTTCCTCACGGACGCCCGCACCCAGGAGTCGCTGCGGGCCACGCTCTTCGAGCCCGAGTCCGCCATGACGCTGACCACGCGGACCGCGCGCGTACTGGTCCCCGGCCGGGCGCGCGGGGTGACGCTCGGCGGCTGCGTCAGCCTGCTCGCGGCCGGTCTCGGCACCCCGCACGCACGGGCCGGCGCGCGCGGCGGTCTGCTCCTCGTCGAGGACATCGGCGAGGAGGCGTACCGCCTGGACCGCATCCTCACCCAACTGCTGCGCTCCGGGTGGCTGGACGGCGTGGCGGGCGTCGCGCTCGGCTCGTGGGAGGACTGCGGCCCGTACGAGCAGGAGGTGCGGACGCTGCTGCGCGACCGCCTGGCCCCGCTGGGGGTGCCGGTCGTGGAGGAGCTGGGCTTCGGGCACTGCGCGGGTGCCCTGACCGTGCCGCTGGGCGTTCCCGCCGTACTGGACGCGGACGCCCGCGCCCTCACCCTCGACGTGCCCGCGCTGCGCTGAGACCGGCAGACCGGGCGGCCGGTCAGGCCGGCGGGTGGTCGCCGGTCGCGCCGTCGATGAGCTCGCGCAGGATGTCCATGTGGCCCGCGTGCCGCACGGTGTCCTCCAGCATGTGGATGAGCACCCAGCGCATCGACACCGTGTTCCCCGACCACGAGGTGCCCAGGGTGTCGAGGTCCAGTTCCGCGACGGCCCGGTCGGCGGCGGCCCGCGCGCGGCCGTAGAACGCCACGATGTCCGCGGTGGACTCGCCCTCGGCCACCACGATGTCCTCGCCCTTGAACGGGTCGAACCACAGCGGCTCGCTCTCGCGCCCGAACGTGGTGCAGAACCATCCGTACTCGACGCTCGCCAGGTGCTTCACCAGTCCGAGCAGGCTGGTCCCCGACGGGGTCATGGGGCGGCGCACCTGCGCGTCGTCGAGGCCGTCGAGCTTCCACAGCACGGCGTCACGGTGCCGGTCCAGGCTGACCTGGAGACTTTCCTTCTCGCCGCCGGTGAACGGCACACGCTTCGTCGTCATGTGCGGAACCTAACAGGGGGGTCTGACAACGCCCTTGCTCTCCGCCGCCCGCCCGGGGTCGTCCTTCGCACGGCTGACTGACCGTCAATCCGGGTCCGGGAACGGGTTGACAGTGGTATGACACGTGTCACAGCATGATCGGCGCCGCTGCTTACTCGTCGGTAAGGCGCCCTCAGTGTGGAGGTCCTCATGCCCCGTCGCCGTCGCCGCCTTCCCGGCCGCCGCCCCGCCTCCGCACCGCGCGGACCCCTCGTGTTCGCCCTCGGCGCCGCCCTCGCGGCGCCCCTCGCCCTCGCCGCCCCCGCGACCGCCGGGGAACCGGCGGGCTTCACCGTCACCCCGCTGAAGTTCACGGTCCGGGCGGGCGACCGGCACTGCGCCGTGGACGCCGACCTGTACCGCCCCGCCGGGGTCGACAAGGACCGCCCCGCGCCCGCGGTCCTCACCACGAACGGCTTCGGCGGCAGCAAGGCCGACGGCTCCACCGACGCCGTCGCCAAGGCCTTCGCGGCCCGTGGCTACGTCGCCCTCGCCTACTCCGGCCTCGGCTTCGGCGGGTCCGGCTGCCCCATCTCGCTCAACGACCCCGAGATCGACGGCAGGGCCGCGTCGGGCCTGATCGACTTCCTCGGCGGCACCCGCGCCGCCGACGACGGCACCCGCGCCGACTACGTCGCCAAGGACGGTCCCGGAGATCCGCGCGTCGGCATGATCGGCGGCTCCTACGGCGGCACGATCCAGCTCGCCACCGCCGCGAACGACCCCCGCCCGGACGCCCTGGTGCCCCTGATCACCTGGAACGACCTCGCCTACTCGCTCGACCCGAACAACGCGAACGACCCGGCCACCCCCGGCGCGTACAAGTACCAGTGGACGTCCGGCTTCTTCCTCATGGGCGAGGCACAGGGGCTGCTGAACCCCGGTCTCGACCTGTCCCGGATCGGTGGCGGCGGCTGCCTCCACTTCGTCGCCCGGGCCTGCGAGACCACCCGGCTCCTCGCCACCGGCAGCTATCCGGCCGAACGCACCGCCCGGATGCTGGCGTACGCGCGCGGCGTCTCCCCGGCCACCTACCTCCACAGGGTCAAGGCGCCCACCCTGATCGTCCAGGGCCAGGCCGACACGCTGTTCAACCTCAACGAGGCCGAGGCGACGTACAAGGCGCTCAAGGCGCAGGGCACCGAGACCCGCATGATCTGGCAGTCCTGGGGCCACAGCGGCGGCATGTCCGCCCCGGCGCCCGGCGAGCTCGACCTCGGGCGGGGCAATCTGGAGACGAGTTACGTCGGCCGGCGCGTCCTCGCCTGGTTCGACCGCCACCTGCACGGCAGGAAGGGCACGGACACCGGCCCCGCCTTCGCGTACTACCGCGACTGGCGCAGCGGCTACGGCACGGCCGCCGCGCCGCCCGCCCTCTCCCGGAAGCTCTACCTCTCCGGCGACGGCAAGCTCGTCGACAACCGCTCCAAGGTCGTGCGCGGCGCCCGCGAGTACCGCAACCGCCTGCTGGCCACCAGCCACTCCGAGAACTCGCTGGCCGGCCTCACCGGCCTGCCGGAGCGCGCGCCGAGCGACACCCCGGGCACCTACCTGGGCTGGTCGACCGGGCCGCTCAAGGCCCCCGTGGAGGTCGTCGGCGCGCCGAGGGCGACGCTCAGGGTCGTCTCCCCGGCGACCGAACGCGTGCAGGACTCCGGCGACGCCGCCGACCGGCTCGTCCTCTTCGCCAAGCTGTACGACGTCGCTCCCGACGGCACGAAGACGCTGGTGCACCGGCTGGTCGCGCCGGTCCGGGTGCCCGACGTGCGGCGCCCGTTCACGGTGTCGCTGCCCGGCATCGTGCACCGGTACGCGCAGGGGCACCGGCTGGAGTTCGTCGTCGCGGCGAGCGACGACGCGTACTACGGCAACCGCGGGATCAAGCCGGTGACCGTCACGAGCGCCCCCGGGGACACCGGCGTACTGGAGCTCCCCGTGGTCAGGGGCTCGCTCGGCTGAGGGCCCGCCGTGAGGCGCGCCCCGGGGCCGGTCGCCGCGTGCGGTGGCGCCGGCGGCCGGCTGCCGACGTAGCCTGGCCGCATGTCCGAGAGTGCCGTCCAGGGAGCCGAGGGGCCCCGCGTGGTCCTGCGCCGTTTCAGCCAGGCCGACGCCGAGGAGTTCACCGCGCGGGCGCGCGAGAGCAGGAGCCTGCACCACCCGTGGCTCTTCCCGCCGGAGCGGCCCGCGGCGTACGCTGCCTACGCTGCGCCGCTCATCGACAACCCGGCCCGGGTGGGCTACCTGGTGTGCGAGCGCTCCGACGGCGCCATCGCCGGCTTCATCAACATCAACAACATCGTCGGGGGCGGCTTCCTGTGCGGCGTCCTGGGCTACGGCGCGTTCGCGCACGCGGCCGGCCGGGGCCTGATGAGCGAGGGCCTCGATCTGGTCATGGAGCAGGCGTTCGGCCCCCTCGGCCTGCACCGGCTGGAGGCCAACATCCAGCCCGCGAACGAGGCGTCCCTCGCGCTCGTCCGCAGGGCCGGCTTCCGGCTGGAGGGCTACTCGCCCGACTTCGTGTACGTCGACGGCGCCTGGCGCGACCACGAGCGGTGGGCGGTCACCACGGAGATGCGGCCCTGATGGGAACCCGCCCGGCGTTCAGTCCCGTGGCCCGGCCGCTCAGCGGCCCT
This sequence comes from Streptomyces chryseus, assembly GCF_014650755.1. GTDB lineage: Bacteria > Actinomycetota > Actinomycetes > Streptomycetales > Streptomycetaceae > Streptomyces > Streptomyces chryseus. The sequence goes on from NZ_BMVO01000010.1 coordinate 20,521, forward strand.
TGCGGTTGATCTTCATGGTGTCCTGGTCGGTCGCCGTGGACCGCAGGTCGCGGTAGCCGTGCCCCAGATCGTCCAGGGCCGTCCGCGCCATGTCCTCCGCGATCGCGGCCGCCATCTCCTCGCCGTCCGCCGCGTCGGACACCACCTCGAAGCGGTACGTGAAGTGCCGCAGTGCCGCGTCGTACGCCAGCGACCCCTCCGGGGTGAACTTCATCCGCGCCAGGCCGTGGTCGTCCGCGCCGGCGGCCAGCCGCGCCCTCGACTCGTCCGTCAGACCGTCCCAAGTCCCGCGCACGATCACCCGGTACGTGTGCTCCGTGGTCATGAGGTCCCTCCGCGCTCTGCTCTGTGTGCGACGTGGAGGTCCAGCGTAGGACCCCCTGGTCAGGGAGGCGCCCGGCATGTTCGGATGGTCGTCCGGGCGCCGGTGGACGGCGGTCCGTGTGAGGGAGTGAGGCTGCCTTGGCCACGACCGTGCGACGTGCCGTACTGACCCTGCCCGCCGCCCCTTTGGGGCCGGAGAATCCGCTGCCCGGACTCCGGCCGCTCGACGAGCAGCACGTCGTCGACGAGCGCACGCGCGCCGCGCTTCCGCGCGACATGGCCCGCCAGGTCGGCCACGCGCCGCTGCGCACGCTGCTGCCGGTGCGGGTCCTGGACGGATACGGGCGCGAGCGGGCGCCGGCGGACCTGGACACGATCGTCATCGAGAACGACCGGCTGCGGGCGACCGTGCTGCCGGGACTCGGGGGGCGCGTGCACTCGCTGTTCCACAAGCCGACCGGACGCGAACTCCTCTACCGCAACCCGGTCCTCCAGCCCGCCGACTTCGCCCTGAACGGCGCCTGGTTCTCCGGCGGCCTGGAGTGGAACATCGGCGCCACCGGACACACGACGCTGTCCTGCGCCCCGCTGCACGCCGCGATCGTGCCCGCCCCCGACGGCGGGGACATGGTCCGCCTCTGGGAGTGGGAGCGGCTGCGCGACCTGCCGTTCCAGGTGGACCTGTGGCTGCCGGCCGACTCCGACTTCCTGTACGTCGGCGTCCGCATACGCAATCCGCACGAACGGACCGTCCCCACCTACTGGTGGTCCAACATCGCGGTCCCCGAGGACGAACGGACCAGGGTGCTCGCCCCGGCGGACGAGGCGTGGCACTTCGGGTACGAACGCAGCCTGCGGCGCGTACCCGTGCCGGTCTCCGGCGGGGTGGACCGTACGTACCCGCTGCGCGGCGAGTACCCGGCCGACTACTTCTACGAAGTGGCCGAGGAGTCCCGCAAGTGGATCGCCTCGCTCGACGCCGAGGGCCGGGGCCTCGTCCAGACCTCCACCGACACGCTCAGCGGGCGCAAGCTCTTCCTGTGGGGCTCCGGGCGGGGCGGGCGGCGCTGGCAGCAGTGGCTGACCGAGCCCGGCACTCCGGGGTACGCCGAGATCCAGGCCGGTCTCGCCCGTACGCAGCTGGAGCACGTGCCGCTGGAGGCCGGGGCCGAGTTCAGCTGGCTGGAGGCGTACGGCCCGCTGGCCGCCGGCCCCGCGGCGGTGCACGGCGAGGACTGGACGGCGGCGCGCGCGGAGGCGGAGGCCCGGCTGGAGGAGGCGCTGCCCCGGGCGCGGGTGGACGCCGCGTACGAGGCGTGGCGGCCGTACGCCGACCACGAGCCGGGCGACCCGCTCGCCACCGGCTCCGGGTGGGGCGCGCTGGAGGTCCTGCGCGCCGGCTTCAAGCTTCCGGGCACGCCCTTCGGTGAGGAGACACTGGGCGAACAGCAGGAGCCGTGGCGGGAGTTGCTGCGCAGCGGCACGTTCCCGTCACCCGACGGGGCGGCCTCCCCGCCCGGTCCCTCCCTCGTCGCGCAGCACTGGCGGGACATGCTGGAGACGGCGCCGGCCGACCCCCTCACCGAGTACCACCTCGGGGTCGCCCAGTGGCACGCGGGTGACGTGGCGCAGGCGGTGCGCAGCTGGGAGCGCGGGCTGCAGGCGGCGTCCTCCCGGTGGCCGCTGCTGCGCTGCCTCGCGGTCGCCGACCTCGACGCGGGCAACGCGGGACGCGCCGCCGACCACTACGCCGAGGCGTTCGACGACCTGTGCCGGGAGCGGGGCGACGGCGAGGCGTGGAGTGCGGCGACAGCCGCGCTGGGGCGCGAGGCGATCGCCGCGCTGCTCGGGGCGGGGCGCGCCGGGGCGGCGCGCGCGGTCTGGGCGGAGCTGCCCGACGACCTGCGGGGGAGCGGGCGCTTCCGGCTCGTCGAGGCGCAACTCCTGGTCGCCGAGGGCGACAGGGCGGGCGCCCGCGCCCTCTTCGACGCCGGCTTCGAGGTGCCGGACCTGCGGGAGGGCGCGCAGGTGCTCGGCGAGGTGTGGGCGCGGGCCGGCGACGATCCGCTGCCCGACGCGTACGACTACCGGATGCGGCCCGCGGCGGAGTAGGGCGGGCTCAGGCGACCGGGCGCCGGTCGACGTACTCGAAGACCGAGCCGTCCGGGTGCGCGGCGATCAGGTTGCGGCCGACCGGGGTGGGGACGGGGCCCGCGACGATGCGGGCGCCGGCCCCGGCCAGGGCGGCGCCGGCCTCGTCCACGTCGTCGACGGCGATGGTCGCCGACACCTTGCGCAGGACTTCGAGTTCGGACTCGGGGCCGCTCATCAGGAGGAAGCAGCCGACCGCCGCCACGGACACCCCGCCGCGCTCGAAGCGCAGCGCGCGGCTTCCGGTGAGGCGTTCGTAGAAGCCCACCGTGGGCTCCAGGTCGTCGACGCAGATGCGCAGCGTGGTTCCGAGGATCTCCATACGTGCCAGCGTAGTTGCTCACGCCCACACCCGGCGGGGGTACGCCGGCTCACGCCCGGCACAGCACCTCACCGTGCGGCACCATGAACCACGCGTCCTCCCGCTCGCCCCACTCCCGCCACGCCCGCGCGATCGCCGTCAGGTCCTGGCGGGTCGCGTGGCCGCCGGTCACGGCCAGTTCGGCGTACCCGGACGCCGTCGTGCGCTCCGCCCACAGGCCGCTCCACCACGCCCGCTCCCGCGGTGTCGCGAAGCACCACACCCCCGCCGACGGCCGTACGTCGGTGAAGCCGGCCCGGCGCGTCCACGACAGGAGCCTGCGGCTGGCGTCCGGTTCGCCGCCGTTCGCCCGGGCCACCCGGCCGTACAGCCGCTGCCAGTCGTCCATCAGCGGCACCTGCGGGAACCACGTCATCGCGGCGTAGTCGCTGTCGCGCGCCGCGACGACGCCACCCGGGCGGCACACCCGGCGCATCTCGCGCAGCGCCCGCACCGGATCGCCGACGTGCTGGAGCACCTGGTGCGCGTGGACGACGTCGAAGGAGTCGTCGGGGAAGTCCAGCGCGTGGACGTCGGCCACCGCGAACTCCACGTTCTCCAGACCGCGTTCGGCCGCCGCTTCGCGGGCCCGCCCGAGCACCTCCCCGGCCGCGTCGACCGCCGTCACCCGGCCGGGGGCGACCAGCGCGGCAAGGTCCGCCGTGATGGTGCCGGGGCCGCAGCCCACGTCCAGGACGTCCAGTCCCGGCCGCAGATCGCCCAGGAGGTACGCCGCGGAGTTCGCGGCCGTGCGCCAACTGTGCGAGCGCAGCACCGACTCGTGGTGTCCGTGGGTGTAGACGGCGGTCTCCTCCGGCATGGGCGTACTCCTCCTCCGGGCGGCGTCCGGTACGGACGCGGTATGCCGTACGGTACGCCGTCGCGCCGCTATGTGAGACACGAATCTTGAGATATGAGACACGCGTGGGGTGCCGGGCGGGTACGCGAACGGCCAGGGGACACGCGTCCGCGGGAAACACGGGCCGCCTGGTGTTTGCCCCTGGGTGGCGGGGGCACCGGGAAGGTCCACCGCACCCGCCCCGCCCCACGAGGTGAACGCAGTGATCCGAAACCGTCCCCGCATCGTCGTCGTCGGAGCGGGATTCGCCGGCCACCAGGCCGCGAAGACCCTCTCCCGGCAGCTCAGGGACAACGCCGAGATCGTCCTGCTCAACCCCACCGACTACTTCCTCTACCTCCCGCTCCTGCCACAGGTCGCCGCCGGCATCCTCGAACCGCGCCGGGTGACGGTCTCGCTGCCGGGGACGCTTCCGCGCGTACGGCTGGTCCTCGGCGAGGCGGACCGTGTCGACCTCGCGGCCCGCCGCGTGCACTACACCGGGCCCGAGGACGACAAGGGAGAGCTGGAGTACGACCGGCTCGTACTGGCCGTCGGCAGCGTCAACAAGCTGCTGCCCGTCCCCGGCGTCGCCGAGCACGCCCACGGCTTCCGCGGCCTGCCCGAAGCCCTCTACCTGCGCGATCACGTGACCCGGCAGATCGAACTGGCCGCCGCCACCGGCGACCCGGACGAGCGCGCCGCGCGCTGCACCTTCGTCGTCGTCGGCGCCGGATACACCGGCACCGAGGTCGCCGCCCAGGGCCAGATGTTCACCGACGCCCTCGTGCGCAAGCAACGTGCCTGGCGGCACGCCGGGCACAAGCCGCGCTGGCTGCTGCTGGACATCGCGCCGAGGGTCCTGCCCGAACTCGACCGGCGGCTGTCCCGGACGGCCGACACGGTACTGCGCGGGCGCGGAGTCGACGTACGGACCGGGACGTCCGTCAAGGAGGCCACCCACGAAGGGGTCCTGCTGGACGACGGGGAGTTCGTCGACACCAGGACCGTCGTCTGGTGTGTCGGCGTACGGCCCGATCCGCTCGTCTCGGAGGTCGGTCTGCCCGTCGAGCGCGGGCGGCTGCTCGTCGAGCCGACCCTCAACGTGCCCGGCCACCCGGAGGTCTTCGCCTGCGGCGACGCGGCGGCTGTGCCCGACCTCACCCGGCCGGGGGAGTTCACCCCGATGACCGCTCAGCACGCCGCCCGGCAGGGAAAGCTGGCCGGCCGCAACGTCGCCGCCTCCCTCGGGTACGGGGAGCAGCAGCGGTACAAGCACAACGACCTCGGGTTCGTCGTGGACCTCGGCGGGGTCAAGGCCGCGGCCAACCCGCTCGGTGTGCCCCTGTCCGGCCCGGTCGCGGGCGCGGTCACCCGCGGATACCACCTCGCCGCCATGCCGGGGAACCGGATCCGCGTCGCCGCCGACTGGCTGCTCGACGCCGTCCTGCCGCGCCAGGCCGTGCAGCTGGGCCTGGTCCGGTCCTGGTCGGTGCCCCTCGACACGGCGTCACCGGAACTGGCCAGGGTCCCCGGCGGGCGCGGCCGGGCGGAGCAGAGTGAACCCGGCGGGTGACCGCCAGGGAGCGACCACAGGGAGCGACATGGACAGGGAACAGCTCAGTGAGCTCGGGCAGCAGCTCAGGGTGGACGCGGTACGGGCCGCCGACGCCGCGCAGTCGGGCCATCCGACGTCGTCGATGTCGGCGGCCGACCTCGCGGCGGTGCTCCTCGGCGGCCACCTGCGCTACGACTTCGACCAGCCCGGCCATCCGGGCAACGACCGGCTGATCCTCTCGAAGGGCCACGCCTCCCCGCTGCTGTACGCGATGTACCGGGCGGCCGGCGTCATCGACGACGAGGAACTCCTGACCTACCGGCGGCGCGGCAGCCGCCTCGAAGGACACCCGACGCCCAGGCTCCCGTGGGTGGACGTGGCGACGGGGTCGCTCGGGCAGGGCCTGCCGGTCGGGGTCGGTGTGGCGCTGGCGGGCAAGCGGCTGGACCGGGCTCCGTACCGCGTCTGGGTGCTCAGCGGCGACAGCGAGATGGCCGAGGGGTCGGTGTGGGAGGCCGCCGAGCACGCCGCACACGAACACCTCGACAACCTCACCCTGGTCATCGACGTCAACCGGCTCGGCCAGCGCGGTCCCACCCGCCACGAGTGGGACCTGGGAGCGTACAGCCGCCGGCTGCACGCGTTCGGCTGGCACACCATCGAGGTCGACGGCCACGACGTCGAGGCCGTCAACACCGCCTTCGACGAGGCGCGGTCGACGACCGGCCGGCCCACCGCCGTCATCGCCCGCACCCGCAAGGGGCGCGGCGTGGCGGCGGTGGAGGACAAGGAAGGCATGCACGGCAAGCCGCTGAAGGACGCCGAAAGCGCGATCCAGGAGCTCGGCGGGCCGCGGTTCGTCCAGGTGGAGGTGGCGAAGCCGGCCGCCGTGCGGGCGTCCGACCTGCTGACCGCACGCCCCGGCGAACTGAGGCTGCCGCGTTACGAGAAGGGCGGCGACGAGGTCGCCACACGCAACGCCTACGGCGAGGCGCTCGCCGCGCTCGGGTCCGCGCGCGGCGACGTCGTGGCCCTCGACGGCGAGGTGAGCGACTCGACCCGGTCGCAGTTCTTCGCCAAGGAGCACCCCGACCGGTTCTTCGAGTGCTACATCGCGGAACAGCAACTGGTCGCGGCGGCCGTCGGGATGCAGACCCGCGGGTACGTCCCGTACGCCTCGTCCTTCGCGGCGTTCCTCTCCCGCGCGCACGACTTCGTGCGCATGGCGGCGGTCAGCCGGGCGGGCATCAACCTGGCGGGCTCGCACGCCGGAGTCGCCATCGGTGAGGACGGCCCGTCCCAGATGGGCCTCGAAGACCTCGCGCTGTTCCGCGCCGTGCACGGCAGCACCGTCCTGTACCCCTGCGACGCCAACCAGACCGCCAGGCTCGTCGCCGCGATGGCGGAGGGTGACGCGCGCAGCCGGGGCGTGCGCTACCTGCGCACCAGCCGCAGTGCCATGCCGGTCATCTACGGACCCGACGAGGAGTTCCCCGTCGGCGGCAGCAAGCTGCTGCGCTCCGGCGACGACGACGTGCTGACGCTGATCGCCGCCGGGGTGACGGTCCATGAGGCCCTGCGCGCCGCCGACCTCCTCGCGCGGGACGGCGTGCCGGTCCGGGTCGTCGACCTGTACTCGGTCAAGCCCGTCGACGAGCCGGCGGTTCAGGAGGCGGCCGAACGCACCGGCTGCCTGGTGACGGTGGAGGACCACCACCCCGAGGGCGGCCTGGGCGACGCGGTCGCCGAGGTGTTCTCCGACGGCCGCCCGGCGCCGAGGCTGGTGCGTCTGGCCGTGGGGAACATGCCGGGTTCGGCCACCGGGCAGGAGCAGCTCGGCGCCGCGGGGATCGACGCCGACTCGATCGTGGCCGCCGTACAGCTCCTGGCCGAGAAGGTGCTCGTACGGTGAGAGCGCGGCGGGGTGTGGGGGCCGGGGTGCCCTGAACATCCCGCCACCCTCCCCGCGCCGCGCGGGCCCGCCGGGAGCGGGCCCGCGCTCGTGCGACCGCGTGCGCACGACGCCGGAGCGAGCCCAGGAGAGGGACGATGAGCGACACCACCACCATCAGGGCCGGACGCCGCACGGTGACCGTCCACCGCCCCGGGAAGGTCCTCTTCCCCGACTGCGGCCTCACCAAGGCCGACCTCGCCGACTACTACCGGCGGGTGGCGGCGTTCATGGTGCCCCAGCTGCGCGACCGGCCCCTGATGCTGGAACGCCGGCCCGACGGCACCGGCGGACCGCGCTTCATGCAGAAGGAGACGCCGGAGCACTACCCGGACTGGGTGCGCCGGGTCCGGGTCGCCAAGGAGGGCGGCACGGTCACGCACACCGTGTGCGACAACAGCGCCACCCTCGTCTTCCTGGCCGACCAGGCGTGCCTGACCCTCCACCGGTGGCTCTCCCGGGCCGACCGCGTCGAGTGGCCCGACCGGCTGGTCTTCGACCTGGACCCGGCGGGGGACGACTTCCCGGCCGTACGGGAGGCGGCGTACCGGCTCGGTGAACTCCTCGACCAGCTGCGGCTGCCGTCCACGCTCATGACCACCGGTTCCAAGGGCCTCCACGTGATCGTGCCCCTCGACGGGAACACCACGTTCGACGACTCCCGCGCCTTCGCCAGGGACGTCGCCGAGACGCTGGCCGAGCGGCGTCCCGACGAGCTGACGACGGCCGTACGCAAGGAGGCCCGCGGCGGCCGGCTCTTCCTGGACGTCGGACGCAACGCCTACGCGCAGACCGCCGTCGCCCCCTGGTCGCTCCGCCCGGGGGACGGCGCGCCGGTCGCCGCTCCGATTTCCTGGGAGCAGCTCGACGACAAGGAACTCACCTCGCGCACCTGGGCGTTGACCGACCCCGACGGCGTACTGGAGCAGGCCCGCGCGAACCCCTGGTCGGGCGTGACGTCCAGGGGCCGCGCGCTCGGCCCGGCGCGCCGGCGGCTGCGCGCCCTGCGCTGAAGCGCGGCGGGGCAGACGCACATCGCGCGCGTCTCCAGCGGAAAGATCTCGCTCACCGTCAGGTACGCCGAACTCGCCCCGGCCGAGGCGAAGAAGAGCACCGCGCACCAGCACGCGGTGAGCGTCACGGCGGACAGCGAGCCCTGCTGGAAGAGGTACGCCGTACCGAACAGCAGCAGACCGGACACGGTGTACGTACCGGCGATCATGGGCGCGCGGCCGACACTGTCGAAGAAGTGGCCGAGGACCAGGGGGCCGAGCAGGTTGCCGACCGCGATCACCGCGAAGTAGTACGCCGTCGAGCCGACCGGCACGTCGAAGAACTCGGTCAGGATGACGGCGTAACCGAAGGTGATCGAGTTGTAGAGGAACGCCTGGCCGATGAAGAGCGACAGGCCGAGCGCCGTGGCCGCCGTCGCCGCGAGATGGACCGCCAGCGTGATCATGAACAGCTTCTTGCGGCCGTAGAGGTCGGTGAGCCGGCCGAAAAAGAGCGCACCCACGCATGCTCCGGCGACATACAGGGCAGCAGCCCACGTGGTCACCTGAGCGGTGGTGATGTCGATGCCGCTGCCTTCTTCGGCGAGGCGGCCCACGATGTTGCCGACGATGGTCACTTCGAGACCGTCGAGGACCCACACCGTGCCCAGGCCGATGACGATCCGCCAGTGCCACGGTGACCACGGGAGGCGGTCGAGCCTCGCCGGAATGCGGGTGCGAATCACCCCGGTGTCCGTTGATGTCATCACACGCGGGTACCCGGACAGAAATGAACACAGCTCGGACGCCGCGGAGTTTGGGCCCGGAGTCACGGGATACACGATGACGGAGGCTGCAATGGCAAATACATCCGGTACTTCCGGACAGTCTGATACGTCCAATGCATCCGACAACGAAGAGAACACCAAAGAGAGTTCACAGAGCACGTCACCCAACAAGACGGAACGCCTGCCGGGCCCGATGGAGGTGCTGCGCGGAGCGCGGGCACAACTGGCGGAGCTCACCGGCATGGAGGCCGAGTCGGTCTCGTCCTTCGAACGCACGGAGGACGACGGCTGGGTGTTGCGGGTCGAGGTCCTCGAACTGGCCAGGGTCCCCGACACCATGAGCCTCCTCGCGTCGTACGAAGTCACGCTCGACGCGCACGGAGCGCTCACCGGCTACCGGCGCGTCAGCCGCTACGAGCGCGGCAGGGCGGACCGTTCATAGACACCCGACATTAAGGAGGGCTGGTCGGCATGACCGTAGTACCGGCACAGCAAGGTGGAGGCGGCGGCGGTACCAGCGGCCTCTACGACGTCCTGGAGCTCGTCCTCGACCGGGGACTCGTGATCGACGCGTTCGTCCGTGTCTCCCTGGTCGGCATCGAGATCCTCAAGATCGACATCCGCGTCGTGGTGGCCAGCGTCGACACGTACCTGCGCTTCGCCGAAGCCTGCAACCGCCTCGATCTGGAAACCGGCGCCAACAAGAGCCCCGGTCTCCCGGAGATCGTGGGCGACGTCACCGAGTCCGGCGCGAGGGGCAAGTCCAAGGGGGCGCTGTCCGGCGCCGCCGAGACCCTCTCGGGCGCCTTCCAGCAGGTGCGCGGCGGTGACGACGAGAAGGCCGAGTCGAAGACGAGCAGCCGGCGCAGCAGCACGTCCCGCCGGAAGGAGGAGCAGGAGTGAGTACGTACGTCTACGGGATCGCCCGCGGAAACCACCCCGAACTGCCCGAGCCGACCAACGGGGTCGGCGAGCCGCCGATGCCCGTACGGGCCCTGCGGACCGGCGAACTGACCGCCCTGGTCAGTGACGCGCCCGAGGACCTCAGGCCCAAGCGCCGCGACCTGCTGGCGCACCAGACCGTGCTGGCGGAGGCCGGCGCGGTGGGCTCGGTGCTGCCGATGCGCTTCGGCAGCCTGTCGACCGACGACGAGTCGGTGCGCACGGTGCTCGCCGAGCGCGAGAAGCACTACCTGGAGCGGCTCGACGCGCTCGACCACAAGGTCGAGTACAACGTGAAGGCCTCGCACGACGAGGAGGCCGTCCTGCACCAGGTACTGGCCGACGACCCCGAACTGCGTGCCCTCAACGAGGCCAACCGCGCCGCCGGCGGCGGCACGTACGAGCAGAAGCTGCGGCTCGGCGAGCGCGTCGTGCAGGCGGTGCAGCAGCGCGAGAAGCGCGACGGCGAACTGGTGCGCCAGGCCCTGGAGGGGGCGGCGGGAGACACCAGCCCCGGCCCCGACAGCAGCGGCTGGCTGGCGAACATCTCGTTCCTCGTCGACCGCGACAGCACGGCGGACTTCGTCGAGGCCGTGGACGCCCTGCGCAAGGAACACCCCCACCTCGTGCTCCAGGTGAACGGCCCGCTGCCTCCTTACAGCTTCGTGGAGTGACGCCGCATGGGCCTCCTGGGAGAGCTGCTCCTGCTGCCCCTGGCCCCTGTCCGCGGCACCTCCTGGGTGCTGCGGCAGGTGGTCACGGAGGCGGAGCGCCAGTACTACGATCCGTCGGCCATCCAGCGTGAACTCTCCGCCCTGGAGCGGCAGCTCGATGCCGGAGAGATCGACGAGGCCGAATTCGACCGCCGTGAGGACGAACTCCTCGACCGGCTGGAGAAGAGGAACCCGGCACCATGACATACCGTGAGCGCGCGGCCGGCGAAGGCCGGGTCCGCCGATGACGACGCCCAACAGACTTCCCGACCCGTACGGCTCCCAGGGCGGCGGCGCGAATCTCGCCGACATTCTGGAGCGCGTGCTGGACAAGGGCGTCGTCATCGCGGGAGACATCAAGATCAATCTCCTGGACATCGAACTCCTCACCATCAAACTGCGTCTCATCGTCGCCTCCGTCGACAAGGCGAAGGAAATGGGCATCGACTGGTGGGAGGACGACCCGTCGCTCTCCTCTGGCGCCCGGCGACGTGAACTCGCCGAGGAGAACGAGCGGTTGCAGCGCCGCATCGCCGACCTGGAGGCGGCGCCGGCCCGCGTGGAACGCAAGGACGACGAGGCATGAACGAACTGCGGTACGTGTACGCGGTGACCCGCCCCTTCGACGGCGTACTCCCCGAGGGCGTGCGCGGCCTCGGCGGTGAGCCGCCCCGGCTGCTGGACCACGGCGACCTGGTCGCCGTGGTCGGCGCGGTGCCGGCCGAGGACTTCGCCGAGGCGCCGCTCAAGAAGCGCCTGGAGGACCTCGACTGGCTCACCGCCACCGCCCGCGCCCACGAGGCGGTCATCGGTGCCATGACCACCGTGACCTGCACGGTGCCACTGCGCCTCGCCACCGTGTGCGTCGACGACAGCGGCGTACGCAGGCTGCTCGACGCGGGCCACGACCGCTTCGTGACGACGCTGGAGCGGCTGGAGGGGCGCGTCGAGTGGGGCGTCAAGGTGTACGCCGACCCCCAGCCGGACCCGGCGGAGTCGCGCCCCGGGCCGGCCGCGCCCGCCGAGCCCTCCGCCGCGCCCGCCTCCGGCCGCGACTACCTGCGCCGGCGCCTCAGCAGCCGCCAGGCCCGCGAAGGGGTGTGGGAGCGCGCCGAGGCCCTGTCGCGCACGCTCCACGCGGAACTCTCGCAGCGCGCCCAGGCCGCCGCCCTGCACCGCCCGCAGGACTCCCGGCTCTCCGAGGCGCGCGGGCAGAACGTACTCAACGCGGCCTACCTGGTGCCGCGCGAGAGCAGCCAGGAGTTCGTCGCGGAGGTCGGCCGGCTGACGCCGCAGGACCGGGGCGTACGGGTGGAACTGACGGGCCCCTGGGCCCCGTACTCCTTCGCGGGACAGGCCGGACAGGCCGGGCCGGACGAGGCGGGGGCGAGCCGATGACGGCGCAGCCCACCGACGCCGGCCCCCTCGCCCAGCGCCAGCTCGCCCTTGTCGACCTCCTGGACCGGCTGCTCGCCGGCGGGGTCGTGATCACGGGCGACCTCACCCTGCGCATCGCCGACGTCGACCTCGTACGGGTCGACCTCAACGCCCTCATCAGCTCCGTCAATGTCGACGTGCCGTCCCCGTTCGAGGAGGAGGAGTCCCTGTGACCGCCGAGACCACCGAAGGGCGCCGCCGTGTCGAGCTGGACGCCGACACCGTCGAACGCGACCTCGTCAAGCTCGTCCTGACCGTCGTGGAGCTGCTGCGCCAGCTGATGGAACGCCAGGCGCTGCGCCGGGTGGAGATCGGCGACCTCAGCGAGGAGCAGGAGGAGCGGATCGGCATGACGCTGATGCTCCTGGAGGACCGCATGGACGTCCTGCGCACCCGGTTCGGGCTCGAACCCGAGGACCTCAACATCGACCTGGGACCTCTGGGACCGCTGCTGCCCAGGGGCGAATAGGAACGCCGGAGAAACACCACGGAACGGAAAGGGGCGGCGGCCCGAAGGCCGCCGCCCCGATCATCTCGATTTCCCTACCAGCGGTACCAACGCGACCTGCCTCCCGAGGGCGACGTGCTGCGGACCAGGAATCCGAGAAGCCAGATGACCAGGACCGCGAGGGCGATGTACCAGAGCACCTTCACCGCGAAACCGGCACCGAAGAGAATCAGTGCGAGAAGAAGAACCAGAAGAACCGGAACCATTTCTGTGCACCTCCTGAGCTCCGAGTGCCCTTGTCTCCTCCTCATACACCGCGCACACGGAGAGCCCACGTGACCGAGAAGTCCGACCGCAAGACCCGCAACACCGTCCTGGTGGCTCTCGCCGCCAACCTCGTCATCGCCGTCGCGAAAACAGTCGGCGGGCTGGTGTCCGGTTCGCCCGCGCTGCTCTCCGAGGCCGCGCACTCCGTGGCGGACAGCGTCAACGAGGTCTTCCTGCTCGCCGCCCTGCGCCGCAGCCGCCGCCCGGCCGACCGGAAACACCCCTTCGGATACGGCAAGGAGCGCTACTTCTGGTCCCTGCTCGCCGCCGTCGGCATCTTCGTCATGGGCGGCTGCTTCTCCGTCTTCCAGGGCTTCGAGGCGTTGGGCGCGGCGAGCGGCCAGGAGTCGCACACCGGTTACGTCGCCGGGCTCGCCGTCCTCGGTGTCGCCCTGCTCGCCGAGGGCACGTCCCTCGCCCGCGCCCTCTACCAGGCCCACCGTCAGCCGGGCGCCGGCATCGGCGACGACCCGGCGCTGCGCACGGTCGTCGCCGAGGACGGCACGGCCGTGGTAGGTGTGCTCCTCGCCGCCGCCGGCATGGCACTTCACCTGGTGACCGGGGACGCGGTCTACGAGGCCGTCGCGTCCTTCTCCATCGGCCTGCTGCTCGGGTACGTCGCCTTCCGGCTCGGCCGGGAAGCCCGGGCCCAGCTCATCGGCGAGGCCGCTGCCCCCGAACTGCGGGACGACATCCGCCGGCTCGTCGAGGCGCAGCCCGAGATCGACAACGTCGCCGAACTGCTGACCATGCAGATGGGGCTCGACTCGCTCCTGGTGGCCGCCCGCGTCGACCTGGTGCCGGGACTGGACAGCGAGGAGGTGGAGCTCGCCTGCGTACGCATCAAGAAGTCCGTGAAAAAGACCTGGCCGCAGGCCGACCAGGTCTTCCTCGACGTGACCGAGGCTCCCTCCGACGCCGAGGACTCGGGTGGAGCCCCGGCCGGAGCCGCGGCGGCCGCTACTGCGGAAGCGGACGGTAGACGGTGAGGGCCTCGTGCGCCTTGTCGATGACGAACTCCTCGGGCGCCGGGGCTACTTCACCGTCGTACGCGAGCAGGGTGCCCGGCGCCAGGCCCGAGATCCACACCCGGCGCAGCCGCTGCGCGGCGTGCACGGGGGAGCGGCTCAGCGGCCCGGCCAGGGCCGCCGCCAGCAGCCGCAGGCCCGGCAGCCGCCCGCCGTGCACCACGCGCACGTCGAGCAGCCCGTCGGCCAGGTCCAGGCGGCGGCCGGGGGTCGGGCCGAGGCGCTGATACATGCCGTTCCCGGCGAACAGCATCCACAGTGCGCGCCGGCGCCCCTTGTGCTCCCCGATGGTGGCCTCCAGAGGCCGCTCGCCGCGCAGCACCTCCGCCGCCGCCAGGATGCCGGCGGGCCAGCCGCCGATGCGCGGCCCCCAGTGCTCCCTGATCCGGACCAGCTCGGGATAGACGCCCAGGCTGAAGGTGTTGAGGAAGTGCCCCGGTTCGCCGTCGGGGCCGGGCCCCGGTGTGAACCGGCCCAGGTCGACCTTGACCGCGTCGCCGGACTCCAGGGCCCGGCAGGTGTCCTGGACCTCCTCGATGCCCAGGTCGTACGCGAAGTGGTTCAGCGTGCCGCCGGGGAAAACGGCGAGCGGCACCCCGCGGCCGGCGGCGACGACCGCGGCCCGGTTCACCGTGCCGTCCCCACCGCAGACCCCGATCGCCCGGCCCTGCTGCGCCGCCTTCTCCAGTTCGGCCGACAGGGCGTCGGGTTCGCACTCGACGACCTCGGCGCGCGGCAGCGCGTCGCGCACCAGCGCCGCCTTCGCGGCGGCCGAGCCCGACCGCTTGTTGACGACGACGATCAGGTCCTGGCCGCCGGGGAGCGCCGGCGCTTCGGTGTACGGCCGGCCGGGCGCCGGGATCTGCGCCCGCGTCGGTACGAGCCCGCGCACCGCGAACGCCGCCCCGACGCCCAGGGCCGCGCCCACCAGTACGTCGCTGGGGTAGTGCGCGCCCGTGTAGATGCGGGAGAAGGCCACCGACGCCGCCACCGGCGCGACGACCGCCCCCCACCCCTTGGACTCCAGCGCGACGCCCGTCGCGAAGGCCGCGGCGGAGGCGGAGTGCCCGGACGGGAAGGAGGTGGTGATGGGCTGGCGCTTGAGCCGGCGGATCAGCGGCACGGAGTCCAGGACGGGCCTGACCCGGCGCACCGAGCGCTTCCCCACGGTGTTGACCGCGAGGGAGGCCAGCGCGAGGGAGGCGAGACCGCGCACGGCGGCCCGGCGGGCGCGGGTGCTGCCGCCGACGGCCGCTATCCCGGCGGCCGTGCCGAACCACAGCACGCCGTGGTTCGCCCCGTGGCTGAGGCGGGGCAGGACGCGGTCCGCGCCCGGCCAGTGATGGGTCGCCACGCCGTGAAACAGCGCCCGGTCCCGGGCGCTCAGCCAGGAGGCGATCCGTCCCGACGGCCGGGGCGGGATGTGCGCGTGTGCGGAATACGCAGAAGACATGGCACGCGAGTACCCGGCCCGCGCCCTTCCGAATCAACGCCCCCCCGGGCATCCGTCCACGCCGCCGCCCCGGACCCGTGTGCACGACCGGGGCGGCGGCGTGGACGGATGCCCGGGGGGCCGGGGCGTTCGTACAGTGGGGTGAGGAATGGAAGGTCCGTTTCCCCCTCCGGGATGTCTGACGGGACGTGCACGGCGAGTACCCGAAGGTGAACCATGAACACCACCGATTCGAACCCGCTCCTCAGCCGCCACAGCGACGCCCTCGCCCTCTTCGGCGGCCATGTGCACGCCGTGCGCGAGGACCAGTGGCAGGCGTCGACCCCCTGCACCGACTGGTCGGTGCGCGATCTCGTCAACCATCTGACCGTGGAACAGCTGTGGGTGCCCCCGCTGGTCACCGAGCGACGCGCCATCGACGAGGGCGCCGACGGCGGCTTCGGCTTCGACCCCGAGGGCGACGTGCTGGGAGACGACCCGGTGGCGGCCTGGGACCGGGCGGCGACCGCCGCCCGCGAGGCGTTCGCGGCGCCGGGGGCGCTGGACCGGACGGTGCACCTGTCGTACGGCGAGACCCCGTGCGCGGCCTACTGCGCCCAGATGGTGGTCGACCTGGTCGTGCACGCGTGGGACCTGGCGCGGGGCATCGGCGCCGACGAGCGGCTGCCGGCCGACCTGGTGGACTTCGCGGTGCGCGAAGTGGGCCCCTACTCCGCCGAACTGGAGAAGAGCGGCCTGTTCGCCGCGCCGGTGGAACCGTCCCCGGGCGCCGACGTGCAGACCAAGCTGCTTGCTCTGCTGGGCCGCCGCGTCTGACGGCGGGCCGGATCGCCCCCGGCCCCGGCCCCCCACGGGCCCGGGCCGAGGGCGAAGGCTCGGTCAGGCCTTGGCGGCCCGTGCGAACTCCTCGGTGAAGGCGGTGCAGAACGCCTTCAGGTCGTCCGGCCTGCGACTGGTGATCAGCGTGGCGGGCGTCGCCTCGCACACCTTGACCTGCTCGTCGACCCAGGTGCCGCCCGCGTTGCGGATGTCCGTACGCAGACTCGGCCACGAGGTCAGCGTCCTGCCGCGCAGCACGTCCGCCTCGACGAGCGTCCAGGGACCGTGACAGATGGACGCGACCGGCTTGCCCGCGTCGAAGAAGGCGCGCACGAACGCCACGGCCTTCTCGTCCATCCGCAGGAAGTCCGGGTTGGCGACACCGCCCGGCAGCACCAGGCCGCCGTACTCCTCCACCGAGGCGTCGCCGACCACCTGGTCGACGGGAAAGGTGTCCGCCTTGTCGAGGTGGTGGAACGCCTGGACGCTGCCCGGCTTCGTGGAGACCAGCCGGGGCGTGTCGCCCGTATCGGTCACCGCCTGCCAGGGGTCGGTGAGTTCGACCTGCTCGACACCCTCGGGCGCCACGAGAAACGCGATCCGCATCATGCTCCCTTCCTGGAACGTGTGGTTCTGCCGGTGTGTCCGCTCCCCGCCGGGCGGCTCAGAAGCCGGTCTCGGGACCGGGGGTGGGCGCGGACCTGCTGATGTCGGCGAGCGCCGACCGCGGGTCCTGGAACTCCGCGAGGTCGCCGATGCTCACCACGCCGAGCGGACGGCCGTCCTCGACGACGGGTAGCCGCCTGATGGCGTGCTGCCGCATCAGGGTCACGGCCGTCGACACCTCGTCGTCCGGCCCGACGCACACCGGCGCCGGCGTGCACACGGACTGGGCGTTGACCGTGAGGGGATCGAAGCCGTCCGCGACCGCGCGCAGGGCGATGTCCCGGTCGGTGAGCACACCGATCAGCTGGTTGTCCCGCGCCACCAGCACATCACCGACGTCCTGCGCGCGCATCAGCTGCGCCGCCTCCACGAGCGAGGCGTCGGGCCGTACGGCCGCGACCCCCGCCGTCATGACTTCCCTCACGAACCGGGCCATGGCTGTCCGCCTCATCTCTTCGCTCGCTGTCGGCTACCGGCGCGGGTACCCGTGGCGCGAGCGGCAAACATCCGCCGAACCCACCGTCGGGCCCATCCGCCGATTCCCCTCCGGCCCCGCGTTTGAGCCCCGGCGCACGGGGGACCCGGTGCGCGGCCGAGCGGCCACTTGGGAAGAGGGACGGCCTCCGGGCGCGTTCCCGCACCGCTTCGAACGGCGGCGGCGCGGGACGCGCCCGGAGTTCTGCCGCGCCCCGGGGTCCGGCCCGGGTCCCGCTCACCCGGAAGTCTCACTTCCACGGGTTTGCCCGTCGCCGTCCTGGTGACCCGGCCCCCAGGCCGTCCCTCAGGAAGGACAGGGCCATGGTGGGCTTAGCCGTGCTGATCCCGGTACTCGTGCCGGTGTTCATGCTGGGCGTGATCATCGCGCTCGGCCGCTACGAGGAATTCATACTGCCCGCGCGGGCCAAGAGGGCGCGCCACCGCCGCACGGGCCCGGCGGCGAACCCGTCCGGCGGTGACTGAGCGCACCGGGCCGGGGGGCTGGCCCCGGCCCGGTGGACGTCAGTCGTCCGCGCCCGGCCGGGGGCTCCCCGGCAGGAACTCCTGGAGCTTCGACTTCAGCCCCTGCTTCATCACCGCCGCCCCGTCGGCGTCCCCCTTCAGCAGCGCCGACGCCGTCGCCTCGATCTGCTCCCACGTCGCGTGCGGCGGGATCGGCGGCACCGACGGATCGGTGACGAAGTCCAGCACCACCGGGCCGTCCGCCTCCAGCGCGGCCCGCCACGCGCCCTCGACCTCCTCCGGCTTCTCGACCCGGATCCCGGTGAGGCCGATCGACTCGGCGAACGCCGCGTACGACACGTCGGGGAGCGACTGCGACGGCAGGAACGACGGCGCGCCGCCCATCGCCCGCAGCTCCCACGTGACCTGGTTCAGGTCCCGGTTGTTGTAGACGGCGACCACCAGCCGCGGGTCGTCCCACAGGTGCCGGTACTTCGCGACCGAGATCAGCTCCGCCATGCCGTTCATCTGCATCGCGCCGTCGCCGACGAGCGCGATCGCGGGACGGTTCGGGTGCGCGAACTTCGCCCCGATCGCGTACGGCACACCGCACCCCATCGTCGCCAGCGTCCCCGACAACGACGCCCGCATGTCGCCGCGCAGGCGCACATGGCGCGCGAACCAGTTGGTGGCCGACCCCGAGTCGGCCGTCACCATCGCGTGGTCCGGAAGCAGCGGCGACAGGGCCGCCGCCACGTGTTCCGGGTTGACCGGGTCGGCGGACAGGGCGGCCCGCCGCTCCATGATCTCCGTCCACCGCTCGACGCCCGCGCAGATCTCGTCGAACCAGTCCCGCGCCTCGTTGCGCCGCAGCAGCGGGATCAGCTCGCGCAGGGTCGCCCGCGCGTCGCCGACCAGGTTCACCTCGTACGGGTAGCGCATCCCGATCATGTGCGGATCGATGTCGATCTGCACCGCGCGGGCCTTGCCGAACTCCGGGAGGAACTGGGAGTACGGGAAGCTGGAGCCGATCGTCAGCAGCGTGTCGCAGTCCCGCATCATCTCGTACGACGGACGGGTGCCCAGCAGCCCGATGGAGCCCGTGACGTACGGCAGCTCGTCGGACAGCACGTCCTTGCCCAGCAGCGCCTTCGCGACGCCCGCGCCCAGCAGCTCCGCGACCTCCGCGACCTCGGCCCGCGCCCCAGCGGCGCCCTGACCGGCCAGGATCGCCACCTTGTCGCCGGCGTTGAGCACGTCGGCCGCCCGCCGCAGCGCGTCCGGCGACGGCATCGCGGTCCAGCTGCTGCGGTCCAGGCTGGAGGGGACCATCTTGAAGGCGTGCGGCGGCGGCGTGTACTCCAGCTCCTGCACGTCCGCCGGCACGATGACCGCCGTCGGACAGCGCCGGGCGTACGCCGTGCGGATCGCCCGGTCCAGGACGTTCGGCAGCTGCTCCGGCACGGTCACCGTCTCGACGAAGTCGGAGGCCACGTCCTTGAACAGCGTGTGCAGGTCGACCTCCTGCTGGTACGAGCCGCCCATGGCGCTGCGCGCGGTCTGCCCGACGATGGCCACCACCGGCACATGATCGAGCTTGGCGTCGTACAGGCCGTTCAGGAGATGGATCGCGCCGGGCCCCGACGTCGCGACGCACACGCCGAGCCGGTTGCCGAACTTGGCGTACCCGACCGCCTCGAACGCGGACATCTCCTCGTGGCGGGACTGGATGAAGCGGGGCTGGTCGTCGGCGCGCCCCCAGGCCGCCAGCAGGCCGTTGATGCCGTCACCCGGATAGCCGAAGACGCACTCGACTCCCCACTCGCGCAGGCGCGACAGGATCCGGTCGGCAACGTCGGTGCTCATACGAAGGGCCTCCTACGGGACGGTGCGGGTGGAAAGAGCAGCACTCTGCCGAGTACCAGGCACACGCGAAGGGAAACCGGCCCGTCGCGAAACCCGACCCGTTTGCCCTTCCGAAGCGGGGGCACGTGCTCCATGTGCTTCGGACCGGAGGCACGTCCGTGGGAGCGGCAGTCAAGCGCTCCGGGCGTGTCACGTCCGGAGGTCGAGACTCCCCCCGCGGTGACACCCGTCCGCCGTCTGCACCGTTCAGGGAGTTGCAACGAAGATGCGTACCACCTCAGCCCGCAGGACGCACCCGCACCACGATGCCCCCGACACCTCCGAGGACTTCCGCCGTCTGTGCGCCATGCCCGAGGGCGAGGAACGGGACGCCCTGCGCCAGGAGATCGTGAACGCCTGGCTGCCGATGGCCGACCGGCTCGCGAGCCGGTTCCGCAACCGCGGCGAGGCCATCGAGGACCTGCGCCAGGTGGCCGCACTCGGCCTGGTCAAGGCGGTGGACCGGTACGATCCGGACCACGGCTCGGCCTTCGAGAGCTACGCCGTGCCGACGATCACCGGCGAGATCAAGCGCCACTTCCGCGACCACATGTGGACCCTCCACGTGCCGCGCCGCGTCCAGGACCTGCGCAACCGCGTCCGCGCCGCCAGCCAGGAGCTGTCCGCGACCGTGTCGGGCCCCGCCCCCACCGTCGCGGAGATCGCCGAGAAGGCCGGCATGACCGAGGAGGAGGCCCTCACGGGTCTCGAGGCGCTCGACTCCTTCACGGCGCTGTCCCTCGACGCCCAGCTGCCCGGTACGGGCGACGGGTACTCGCTCAGCGACGCGCTGGGCGGCCCCGACGGCGCCCTCGACGTCATCGTCGACCGCGAGGCCGTCAAGCCGGCCCTGAACAGGCTCCCGGAGCGCGAGAAGAAGATCCTCTACATGCGCTTCTTCCGCGACATGACGCAGAGCAGCATCGCCGAGGACCTCGGACTCTCCCAGATGCACGTCTCCCGGCTGATCAGCCGCTGCTGCACCCGTCTGCGCGACGAGGCCCTGCGGGACGCCGCATAGCGAGCGCCGCATGGCGGGACATCAGGTCCATGACCTGGCCCTCCGCCATGGAGAACGCCCGCCTGGCACCCGTACGGAACAGGGTGAGCACCCCCTGCACGGGCCCCGTGGACCCGGCTCCGCCACCGTCGGCCCCCGGCGCCGTCAGCGGCACGCACAGCAGCGAGGTGACGTCCGCCCGTACGAGCACCGGATCGCCCGCCGGGTCGTGACCGAAGCCGTCCGTGTCCTCCGGCCGCACCTGGAGGGTCGCGGAGCCGCCCCGGGCGGCCTCCACCACCAGCGGACAGCCGGACGGCTCCTGCCCGGCCAGCACCTGCGCGAGGGCCTCGTCGCCCGGTCCGCCCGGTCCGAGCACGAGAGTGCGCTTGATCTGCCCGCCGGCCACGAGATCGGCGACCACCCAGTTGGCGAAACGTTCGTGCAGCACCCGTGCGGCACCCTCCAGGGCGGCCTCGGGGTCCCCGGGCGGGGCGGACAGCAGCTCGGTCGTCATCGCGTCGACGAGGTCCAGGCGCTCCGCGTACCGGGTCGTCTCCCGCAGATCGGGCAGCGCGGTGCGCCGACGGCCCGTCGCGACCGCCCCCGTCGACGGATACGCGCCGGCCGAGCCCCCGGAGACCCCGTTCTGGAAGACGACCAGCACCGCCGGATGCGTCTCGTCCGGCGGGCGCAGCGCGGTCAGGGTGGCCAGCAGCCGCTCGTCGGGCCGCTGCTGGAGATGGACGGCCAGACTCCGGTCGCCCTCGCCGCGCGCCACGGCGGCGGCCTGCGAACGGAACGCGGCCCGGTCCCCGGGGCTCAGCAGCGCCGCCAGCGGGCGCCCCGTCGCGTACCCGGCCCGTACGCCGGTGAGCCCTGTCGCGGCGAAGTTCATCCGCCGTACGACGGTCTCCCTGTCCACCAGCGCGACGGGTACCGGAAGCCGCTGGAACAGGGCCTTGAGCAGCTGCCGCTCCTGCCGCTCCTGCCGGTCGGGGGACGGGGCGTTCGGGGCGACGGCCTTCAGTTGCTCGTAACGGGGCCACAAGGTGTCCGCCGCGTGCCGCAGTTCGAAGAGAGCCGCGTCCAGGACGGCGAGGTGCTCGTCGGGCGGCAGGGCGCGCGCGGCCCTCAACTCTCCGACCCGTCTGACGAAATCTGCCAGCTCCGCGCCGAAGTCGTCCGTCTGCGTCATACGAGAAAGCTAACGGGTCCGGCGGTTTTGCGGACAGGGCGGTGGGAAGCCGCACAGAGAAGGGAGAACTCCACCATGCTGTCCGAGCTGTCCCAGCAGGAAGTCCAGGGGCCCGAACCCGACTCCTCGGTGCGTACGCTCTCCGAGCTGGCGGAACAGTCCGCGCGCTGCGCCCCCGCCAGCTGCGGCGCCGTGGCGACGATCGCCGACGGCGGCGCCGAACGGCGCACCACGGCGACCCACCCGGATCTGGCCACGCTCGCCTCCGTCCAGCTCGCCGTGGGGGACGGGCCGATCCCCACCGCGCTCGACCGCGGGGAGCCCGTGGACGCGCGGGACCTGCTGGTCGACGAGCGCTGGCCCGAGTACCGGGCCCTGGCGCTCGACTCCGGCGTACGGGCCAGCGTGACCCTCCCGTTCCGCCGCAACGGCATCGAGGTCACCGTCAGCCTCTACGGTTTCCGGCCCGGCTCCCTGGAGCGCGCGGCGTACGGCCCCGTCGGCGTCCTGGGCGAGCAGGTGACCGCCGGTCTCGTCCGTGACCGGCGCTACCGGGCGGCCCTCGCCGAGGTGGACCAGCTGGAGACGGCCCTGCACTCGCGCGCCGTCATCGACCAGGCCAGCGGGATCGTGATGCACGTCCTGCGGTGCGACAGCGCGCGGGCGTTCGCCGTGCTCCGGCAGATGTCCCAGCAGTCGAACCGCAAGCTGGCGGACGTCGCGGAGTCGGTCGTCGAGGGCAGGGGACATGGCCTGGAAAGCACTCTGGCCCGGCTCGCCCGGTGCCTTTAGGATCACCCCTCCTGTCCTCTCCGACGTGCGAGGAGTTCCGCGATGAGCGCTGCGACGGCGTCCGGACCCCATCCCTCCCGGCCCGGCGGGGTGGACCGCCGCGACCTGCTGAAACTGCTGGCCGTGACCCCGGTGGCTCCCGTGGCCGCGCAGTGGGCCGCCGCCGCACCGGCGGCGGCGGACCCGGCCGGGGCCCTTGCCGCGCCGGGCATCGCCAAGCCGCTGCCGCCCGAGCTGTTCACGATCCGCGGCACCAACGCCGAGACCGCCCCTGGCGCCTTCGCCGGGACCGGCGGACTCACCCCGGCCGACCGGTTCTTCGTACGCAACCACACCTCCACGCCCCGGCTCGGCGAGTCCGAGTGGCGGCTGACCGTGTGGGGCGACGGGCTGAGCGGCGGGCCGGTCCGGTTCACGTACGGACAGCTGCGCTCGATGCCCTCCGTCACCCGCACGGCCTTCCTGGAGTGCGCGGGCAACGGCCGCGACTACTACGCCACCCAGCAGGGCCAGTCCGTCACCGGCACCCCCTGGACGCTCGGCGCCATCGGCGTGGCGCGCTGGCGCGGGGTGCGGCTCGCCGACGTGCTGCGGCGCGCCGGCATCAGCGGGCAGGCGGTCGACGTGATGCCGCGCGGCCTGGACGACGCGTACGTCACCGGCGGCGTCAGCTTCGGCCGGCCGCGCAGGCCGCTGCCGGTCGCCAAGGCGATGGACGACGTCATCCTGGCGTACGAGATGAACGGCGAGCCCCTGCCGTACGACCACGGCTTCCCGGTGCGGGTCGTCGCGCCGGCCTGGGTCGGCATCGCGTCCATCAAGTGGCTCGGTGACATCGAGGTGAGCGCCACGCCGCTGTCCTCGCCGTGGACCACGCAGTCCTACCGGCTGTTCGGCGCGGCGTACCCGCCGGAGGGGAGCGCCCCGCTCACCCGCCAGACGATCAAGAGCATGTTCGAGTGCCCGCCGGGCGCGGTCTTCGCCCCGGGCAGGACCCACCACCTGACCGGCCGCTCCTGGTCGGCGGCGGCCGCCGTACGCACGGTGGAGGTCAGCACGGACGGGGGCGCGCACTGGCGGCGCGCGCGGCTGCGCGACACCCCGCACCGGGACACCTGGGTCCGCTGGTCGGCGGACTGGCGCCCGCGCCACGACGGGCCGGCCGTGCTGCTGGCCCGCGCGACGGACGCGCGGGGCAACACCCAGCCCCTGACCTCGGTGCACAACACCCAGGGCTACCTCTTCGACGCGGTCGTACGCCACCGGGTCACCGTGGGGTGAGCGCAGCCCCGGCGGCCGGCCCCCTGGCCCGGGCCTCCGCCGGAACAGGGGGCGGTCACAGGGGGCGGTGACAGGGGGGTGACGTGTGCATGCGCGTCGCTGTGCGGGGAAAGTGAGCCTTGGCCGGCGTGATCACGTCCGTCCGGGGCCGGCACCCGTCGGCCCGGCGCGGCGCCCATCGGCTCGGGTTCGCCCGCAAGCGCCGTACCGGAACCACCCGTATAACCGTATACAGGGCCAGATCGGCGTGGAGGTGACCGCATGCAGCGGACGGTCGAGGAAGGGCGCGGCCCCGTCCGGTACGGGCCGCCCGCCCCTGCTCCCGGCCTGCCCGTCCTGCCGGAGCTCTCCGCCGTCCTCGCCGCGGCTGCCGGGCGCACCCACGCCGAACCCCCCGGCGGCGGGCCCGCCCTGCGCGGGGCGGCCGCCGCCTACTGGTGGCGGCGGGGACTGCAGACCGAGGCGCGCAGCGTCGCGGCCGCATCCGGCGCGCAGCCGCTGCTGTTCGCGCTGATGGCCGCCGTCGGGGGCGACGTCCTCCTGCCGCGGCCCTGCCCCGCCTGGTGGGTTCCGCAGGCC
Organism: Streptomyces chryseus; assembly: GCF_014650755.1. Taxonomy (GTDB): domain Bacteria; phylum Actinomycetota; class Actinomycetes; order Streptomycetales; family Streptomycetaceae; genus Streptomyces; species Streptomyces chryseus. The sequence continues at coordinate 45,011 of NZ_BMVO01000010.1, forward strand.
ACGATGCTCGGCCGGGCCGCGTACCACGTGCCCACGCCGGCCGAGTGCGGCGGCGTGACCGACCCGTTCGCGCTCCTTGAGACCGTACGACGGGTCCGTGACGAGGGCGGCGACCCGCGCCTGCTGCTGCTCAGCGTCCCCGACGACCCGACCGCCACCGTCGCCCCGCCCGAAGTGGTGCACGAGGTCTGCGAGGCGGCGGTCTCCGAGGGACTGCACATCATCAGCGACGAGACGTGGCTCGACACGCTCCACCGGCCGCAGGAGACGGTGTTCGTCAGCCCCGCCGAGATGTTCCCCGGCCAGGTCACCGTGCTCGCCGACCTGGCGGGCGCGTACACCCCGGCGAGCTGGCCCGCCGCCGTGGCCCGCTGCCCCCTCACCGCGTACGGCGCCGCACTGCACGCCAGGACCCTCGACCTGCTGACCGCGATCGGCGCCGTCGTCGCGGGACCCGTCGCCGAGGCGGCGACGTACGCGCTCGGTGAACCCGAGCCGGTCGCCGTCAGGCTCAGGAGCGCCGCCGCGCTGCACGCGCGCGTGGCCGCCGCGGCGCACCGCGCGGTCCTCACCTCCGGCGCGCTCGCCCGCCCGCCCCAGGCCGGCCGCCACCTGTACGCCGACCTCGGCCCCCTGCGCGCCGGTCTCGCCGCCCGCCGGGTCACCGACTCCATGGACCTGGAGGACTACCTGAGCGAACGCCTCGGCGTCCCCGCTCCCGGGGGTCACCGGTTCGGCGACGAGATGGGCGGGCTGCGCGTGCGGATCGCCACCGCTCCGCTGCTCGGGGCAACCCCACAGGAGCGTCTGGAGTCCCTCTCGTCGGGACAGCCACTGGAACTGCCGCACGTGGCCGACGCGTTGAGCACCTTCACGACGGCCTTCGACGAACTTCGCTGACCCCCATCCGGCTTACGCCACGAACGGAGCCCCCTCGATGACCCAGACGCAGGCGCAGACCGAGCAGCAGACCGAGCGGCACCCCGCGCGCACCGGAGCCGGAACCGGCACGCTCGCTCCGCCCCGCCCCCTGGGCGAGATCCGCACCTGGCCCCGGTCGTTCGCCGACCGCCTCACCACCCCGCTGCCCGGCGTCAAGGCCTTCGCCAGACTCGCCCGCGAGGGCGCGTTCCGCCCCGGCCCCGAGGGCCTGCGCGACGTCGCCCTGGTGCCGTACGAGCCGGGCCCGCTGCCCGCCGCCGACGTCTCCACCGTCGCCGTCACCTGGGCCGGTCACGCCAGTTGGGTCGTCCGCATAGGCGGGCTCACGATCCTCACCGACCCCGTCTGGTCGCAGAAGATCCTCGGTACGCCCACCCGCGTCACGCCCGTCGGCGTCCGCTGGGAGGACCTGCCGCAGATCGACGCGGTGGTCATCAGCCACAACCACTACGACCACCTGGACGCCCCCACCCTCAAGCGGCTCCCGCACGACACGCCGCTCTTCGTCCCGGCCGGACTCGCCCGCTGGTGCCGGCGCCGCGGCTTCACCCGGGTCACCGAGCTCGACTGGTGGGAGGGTGCCGAACTCGGCGGTGTCCGCTTCGACTTCGTCCCCGCCCACCACTGGAGCAAGCGCTCCCTCACCGACACCTGCCGCTCCCTGTGGGGCGGTTGGGTGCTCAGCGAGGAGCGGGGAGAGGGCCGGCGGGTGTACTTCGCGGGCGACACCGGATACGGCCACTGGTTCAAGGAGATCGGCTCCCGCCACCCCGGCATCGACCTCGCGCTGCTGCCCGTCGGCGCGTACGACCCCCGCTGGTGGCTCAGCGACGTGCACGCCGACCCGGAAGAGGCCGTGCAGGCCTGCGAGGACCTCGGCGCGGAGCGCATGGCGCCGATGCACTGGGGGACGTTCGTCCTGTCCGCCGAGCCGGTACTGGAACCGCTGACCCGGGTGCGCGCGGCCTGGGAGGGGGCGGGCCGCGCCCGCGACGGGCTGTGGGACCTGCCGATCGGCGGCTCGCGCGTACTGGAGCCGTAACCCCCGCGCCGGGGCGGCCCGTTACGGCCGGCTGCCCCGCAGCCTGCGCCACAGCCCCGGCGCCGCGCCGATCACCAGCGTCAGCGCCACCGCCGCGACCACGCCCTGCCACGGCTCGGGGAAGAGCGAGCCGCCGAGGATCCCGATCAGCTGGTACGCCGCCGCCCAGGCGAAGCAGGCCGGTACGTCGCCCCGGGCGAACCGGCGCATCGGCATCCGCGACAGCAGGCACGCCACCATCACCGGAATGCGCCCGGCCGGAACCAGCCGGGACAGCACCAGGACCTGCGCCCCGTGCGTGTGCAGCTTGCTCCGCGCCTGATCGAGCCGGTCGGAGTCCGCCCGGGCGCGCAGCGCCTCCAGCCGGCGTGAGCCGTTCTTCGAACGGACCCCGCGCAGGCCGAGCCAGTACAGCCCGATGTCCCCCAGGAACGCGGCCGACGCCGCCAGCGCGAACACGACCAGCAGCGCGAACGGGTCGCTGTGGTGGAACGCCACCACGGCGGCGGTACTCACCAGCGCCCCCGTCGGCACCACCGGCACCAGCGACCCCAGCATCACCAGCAGGAAGAGCGCCGGATACCCGACCGCCTGCTGGGTCGACTCCTGCGGGAGCTCGGCCACCCGGCCCACCGCGCCCCCCACCGTTTCGACCACGCCGGGCGGTATCACCGGCGGGCCTGGGGCCGGACGCTCTCGCCGTGCCCGAGCCGGTGCACCGCGACCTCCGGCGCGAGCCGCGCCGCATGCCGTACGAACTCGTCGCCCGGTGCGTGGAACTCGTGCGGCCTGATCCCGTCCATCCCGATCGGCCAGTACGTCCCGTAGTGCACCGGCACGGCCGCGCCCGGCGCGATCCGGGCGAGCGCCTGCGCCGCCCGCCGCGCGTCCAGGTGCCCGTGCCCGAGGAAGGGCCCCCAGCCGCCGACCGGCAGCAGCGCCACGTCCACCGCCCCCACCGCGTCGGCCATGTCGTCGAACAGCCCGGTGTCCCCGGCGAAGTACGTGCGCGCCTCACCGGTGACGACGTACCCGAGCGCGGGGGCACGGTGCGGCCCGAACGGCAGCCGCCGCCCGTCGTGCAGCGCCGGAACCGCCCGTACGACCAGGTCCTTCACCCGCACCTCGTCGCCCGCCCCCACCTCCGTGAGGCACAGCCCCTGCCCGGACAGCCGGCGCAGCGCGGGCACGGCGCGCGCGGCGCCGCGCGGCACGATCAGCCGGGTGCCGGGCGCGAGGCGGCCCAGCGACGGCAGGTGGAGGTGGTCGCTGTGCAGGTGCGAGACGAGCACCGCGTCGGCCTCGGCGGCCTCGGGCGGCGGCACCGCACCCCGCCTGCGGCGCAGATGGGCGAGACGCCGCGCGAAGAGGGGGTCGGTCAGCACCCGGACCCCCGAGTCCGCGACGGTGCAGGTGGCATGACCCCACCAGGTGATCTCCACCGTCACGTACGGCCTCCTCGCCGGTCGTCGCCAGGCACGTCTCCAGTATGGCTACTCGTCTCCCCCCTGAAGGCGCCGCGCACTCCTCGTGCCCGTCCTGCCCGACGAGCGCGTCCTGGCGCGGGCTGTGACCTCCGTGCGGCGGTTACGGGCGGAACGCGAACGCCGGTGCCGATGCCGACGGCCGGCTGCGACGCTGCCGACCGCCCCTGATCCTCCACCGCGCGTTGTGCCACGCTGGAGGGGAGGCGGGCCCCCAGGCGGGGCCCGGGACGTGAGGTGGGGACGCGTGGTCCGAGGGCGATGGCGCAGCGCGGGCAGCGCCGTGCTGCGTGTGGTCACGGTGTGGGCCGTGTCGACGCTCACGATGCTGGTGCTCGCCGGAGCCCTGCCCGACTTCCAGCTCAAGGCCGACGACGGCGACAGCATCACCCGGGTCGCGCTCACCGCCGTCTGGGGCGCGGGCGCGTTCGGGCTGCTGGGCGCCCTGGTGTGGCCCCTGGCCGTACGGGCGCTGCTGCTCGTCCCCGCCCTCGTACTCGGCCTGCTCGCCTTCTTCCTCAACGGCTCGCTGCTGCTCGTCGCCCTCAGCCTCATCCCCGACGGCCGGGGCGAGGCCGACCCCGAGACCGCCGTGGTCGTCGCCGCCGTCATGTCCGCCGTCGCGTCCGCGACCTCGGGAGCGCTCGCGGTGCGCGACGACGAGGCGTACCGGCGCAGGCTCTCGCGGCTCGCCCACCGCCGCGGCAGGCAGGGCGGCGACGACGGGCGCAACGGTCTGCCCGGCACCCTCTTCCTGCAGCTCGACGGCGTCGGCCACGACGTGCTGCTCCAGGCGGTCGCCGACGGCCTGATGCCGACCGTCGCCGGCCGGCTCGGCGGCGAGGAGCCCACCCACCGGCTGACCCCCTGGCGCACCGACTGGTCCAGCCAGACCGGCGCCAGCCAGCTCGGCATACTGCACGGCTCCAACCACGACGTGCCCGCCTTCCGCTGGTACGAGAAGGAGAGCGGCGAGGTCGTCGTCTCCAGCCGCCCGGCCAGCGCGGCCCTGATGCAGCGCCGCGCGATCTCCCGCACCGCCGACGGGGGACTGCTCACCTTCGACGGCGCGAGCCGCGGCAACCTCTTCAGCGGCGGCGCCGACCAGCTCGCCCTGGTCCTGTCGATCGCCGCCCGGCGCGGCAGGTCCAACCGGTCCCGGGCCGGCTACTTCGCCTACTTCTCCGACCCGGCCAACGCCGTGCGCACCGCCCTGTCGTTCGTCGCCGAAGTCGTCCGGGAGATCGCCCAGTCCACCCGCGCGCGGCTGCGCGGCGACAGCCCGCGCGTCAAGCGCGGCGGCCTGTACCCCTTCATCCGGGCCTTCGCGACGGTCGTCCAGCGGGACATCGTGGTCGCCGCGGTGCTCGGCGACATGCTCGCCGGCCGCACCGCCGTCTACGCCGACCTGGTCGCGTACGACGAGGTGGCGCACCACTCCGGACCGCACAGCAGGGACGCGCTGAAGGTCCTGGAGCGGCTCGACCGGTCGCTGGAGCTGATCGTGAAGGTGGCCGAGCACGCCCCGCGCGCGTACCGGATCGTGCTGCTCTCCGACCACGGGCAGAGCCCGGGGGAGACGTTCCAGTCGGCGTACGGCCTCACCCTCGCGAACCTCGTGCGGGCGGGCTGCGGGCTGCCCGTCCCGCGCCGCGCGGCGCGCACCACCAGCGCGTCGGAGGCGCGCGACGCCGTACGGACCGCGCTGCACCGGCCGGTGCCCGACGACGAGGAGGAGCCGGAGCACCCGGAGCCCGGCACGGACCCGGTCGTGCTGGCCTCGGGCAATCTGGGGCTGATCTCCTTCCCGGACGCGGCGGGAAGGGCCACGCGCGAGCGGATAGACCGCCACCATCCCGCGCTGCTGTCCACGCTCGCGAACCACCCCGGGATCGGGTTCCTGCTCGTCCGCAGCGAGGAGCACGGCGCGCTGGTGCTCGGCACCGGCGGGGCGGAACTGCGGCTGGACGCCGACGACGCCGACGATACGGCCGGTGCGGGGCCGCTCGCGGTGTTCGGCGCCGGGGCCGCCGACGCCGTCCGCAGGACCTCCTCCTTCCCGCACGTCGCGGACATCATGGTCAACTCCTGGCACGACCCCGACACCGGCCGCGTGCACGCCTTCGAGGAGCAGATCGGCTCGCACGGGGGCCTCGGCGGGGAGCAGGCGCGGCCCTTCCTGATGTCGCCGTACACCCTGTCCGCCCCCGTCGCCGACGGCGGGGAGCTGGTGGGCGCGGAGCAGGTCCACCGGGTGCTGCGGCGGTGGCTGCGGGAGTGCCAGGGGCCGCAGGTGCCGCTGACGCGAGAGGAAGATTCCCAGCCGGAAGGCGAAACGGAAGGACAAATTCCGGTCGGCGAGAGCGCCGGACAGGAATAATCGCCCTGATTTGGCGGGCCGTTCCCCGTATCCGAACATGGTCAGGTTTTGGTACGGAGAGAGGCCCAGCACCCCATGACCACCCTGACCACCCCACGCCCCGAGCCCGCCCCCCGGGCGGGTGAGGCCCACAGCGACGCCGGTACGCCGGGCGACGGCGGTACGCCGAGCAAGCACGCCCGGCGCTTCGGCCTGCCCGTGGCGACCGCCCTGGTCATGGGCAACATCATCGGCGGCGGCATCTTCCTGCTGCCCGCCTCCGTCGCCCCCTTCGGCACCATCAGCCTCGTCGCCTTCGGCGTCCTGACCCTCGGCGCGATCGCGCTGGCGCTCGTCTTCGGCCGCCTCGCCGAGCGGCTCCCGAGGACCGGCGGCCCGTACGTGTACGCCCGTGAGGCGTTCGGCGACTTCGCCGGCTTCCTCGCCGCCTGGAGCTACTGGATCACCGCCTGGGTCTCCAACGCGGCGCTCGCCGTGGCCGCCGTCGGCTACCTCGACGTCCTCGTGCCCGTGAACGGATCGCTCGCCGCCACGCTCACGGCCGCGCTGGTCATCCAGTGGCTGCCCGCCCTCGCCAACCTGGCCGGCACCCGGTACGTGGGCGCGGTCCAGCTCGTCGCGACGGTGCTGAAGTTCGCGCCGCTGCTGCTGGTCGCCGTCGGCGGGCTCTTCTTCTTCGACGCGTCCAACCTCGGGCCGTTCCAGGCGGGCGACCAGGGCGCGCTCGGCGCGCTCTCCGCCTCCGCGGCCATCCTGCTCTTCAGCTACCTGGGCGTGGAGTCCGCCGCCGTCAGCGCGGGAGAGGTCCGCGACCCGCGGCGCAACGTCGGCCGCGCCACGATCCTCGGCACCCTCGGCGCCGCCTTCGTCTACCTCCTGGGCACGCTCGCCGTCTTCGGCACCGTCGCCCACGACGACCTGGTCGGTTCGACCGCGCCCTTCTCCGACGCCGTGAACGCGATGTTCGGCGGCTCGTGGGGCGGCGCCGCCGTCGCCTGCGCCGCCCTGGTCTCCATGACCGGCGCGCTGAACGGCTGGACGCTGCTGAGCGCGCAGACGCCGTACGCGGCCGCCAAGGACGGCCTGTTCCCCGCCGTCTTCGCCACCAGGCGGCGCGGCGTCCCGACCGTGGGCGTCCTCGTCACGGCGGTCCTCGCCTCGCTCCTGACGGTCTACAACTACACGGCGGGCTCCGAGGGCGTCTTCGAGACCCTGGTCCTGATCACGACGTTCACGGCGACCGTCCCCTACCTGCTGGCGACCGCAGCCCAGATCTACTTCCTCGCGTCGGGCCGGTCCGACCGCGTCGACCGCCCCCGCCTGATCCGCGACGCGGTTCTCGCCGCCCTGGCCTGCGGCTTCTCGATGTGGCTGGTGGCGGGCTCGGGCTACGCGGCGGTGTACCAGGGCGTGCTGTTCCTGTTCGCCGGCGTGCTCGTGTACGCGTGGATCGCGGCCCGCAGGGCCCGCGCAGCATCGGCGGCCTGACGGGCGCCGTGTGCTTCCGTGCCCGCACGCGTGATCCACTCGGGGCGCGGCGGCCGTCGCCCCGCCGCCCGTTCGCACGGGTCCGAGACCAGGAGGAAGCCGCATGACCGCCACGCGCGAGCGCCCCGAACGGGCCTTTCCCACGCCGAACAGCCTGACCGGGGTGGGCGTGGTCGTCGTCGGCCCCGGCGGCCGCGTCCTGCTCGGACTCGGCCACGACGGCCGTTGGGAGCTGCCCGGCGGCAAGGTCGACGCGGGCGAGAGCTTCGAGGAGACCGCGGTGCGCGAGCTGGCGGAGGAGACGTCCCTGCGCGCCGACGCCACCGGGGTCCGGATCGTCGCCGTGCTGGTGGACGGGGCACGCGGCCTCACCCGCGTCACCGCGGCGGCGGTGCTGGACGCCGCCACGGGCACGGCGCACGTCACCGAGCCGGACAAGATCGCCCGGTGGGAGTGGTTCGGGCCGCACGACGTACCGAAGGAGCTCTTCGGACCCTCGGCGGCCGTACTGCGCGCCTGGCGCCCGGACCTGGACCTCCCGGACGCCCCCGTACACCGCTATCCGACCGCCCGCTGAGCGGCCGGGCCGTTCCCGGCGGTCAGCCCGCGGCGGGGCCGCCCGCCTCCGGGCCCGGCGCCTCGGCGGCGGACGGGTCCAGGATGCGGTCCAGGAAGTGCCGGGTCCGGGGGTGCCGGGGATCGCCCACGACCTGCGCCGCCGGGCCCTCCTCCACGATCACGCCGCCGTCCATGAACACGACGCGGTCGGCGACCTCCCGGGCGAAGCTCATCTCATGGGTGACGACCATCATCGTCATGCCCTCCGAGGCGAGCACCCGCATGACAGCGAGCACGTCACCCACCAGCTCCGGGTCCAGCGCGGACGTCGGCTCGTCGAAGAGCATCACCTCGGGCCCCATGGACAGCGCCCGCGCGATGGCCACCCGCTGCTGCTGCCCGCCGGACAGCTGCGCCGGGTAGGCGTCGGCCTTGTCGGCCAGCCCGACCCGCTCCAGGTTCTCCCGGGCCACCTTGGTGGCCTCGGCCTTGCCCCGGCGCAGTACGCGCCGCTGGGGAAGGACGAGGTTCTCGGTCACGGTGACGTGCGGGAAGAGGTTGAACTGCTGGAAGACCATGCCGATGCGGCGGCGCACCGCGTCGATGTCGACCTCGATGTCGGTGACTTCCGTACCGCCGACGAAGACCTGGCCCTCGCTGGGCTCCTCCAGCAGGTTCACGCAGCGCAGCAGCGTCGACTTGCCGGACCCCGAGGGCCCGATGACGCACACGACGTCGCCCCGGGCGACCTCCAGGTCGATGCCGCGCAGGACGTGGTTGTCCCCGAACGACTTGTGCAGACCGCGGATCTCGATCTCGGGCTGTGGCATCTGCTCGTCCTCACTTGGCCTTGTCGGCACGGGCCTCGAGGCGGCGCACCACGAAGCTCAGCGGCACCGTCACGATCAGGTAGCAGAGCCCCGCGACCAGGATCGGGGTGGAGTTGGCGGTCTGGCTCGCCAGGTCCCTGCCGAACTTGGTCAGCTCCCGCTCGTCCAGGGTCACGCCGAGGAACAGCACCAGCGACGAGTCCTTGAACAGCAGCACGAGCTCGTTGGTGAGCGGCGGGATGACGATCCGGAACGCCTGCGGAATGATCACCGACACCATCGCGCGGGCGTGCGAGAAGCCCAGCGAACGCGCGGCCTCCATCTGCCCTTTGGGCACGGCCTGGATGCCGGCCCTGATCGTCTCGGCCATGTAGGCGGCGGCGACCAGCCCCAGACCCAGGGCGACCTTCCCGTACGTACCGCCGGGAATCTCCGTCCCCGGGAACGCCAGCGGCACCGCCACACCCACGAAGATGAAGATCAGCAGGGCGGGCAGGCCCCGGAAGAACTCGATGTAGACGCTCGCGACCCACCGGTACGGCGCCACCGACGACAGCCGCATGAGCGCGATCAGCAGCCCGAGGACGAGCCCGAACACGAAGCCGGAGAGCGTGTAGACCACCGTGTTGCGCAGAGCGGTGGTGATGATCTCCGGGAACAGTTCCGCTACGAGGTCCTTCTGCGCGAACTGGTTCTGCAGCCGGTCCCAGTCGGCCAGCACGCCGACCAGGACCAGGGCGGCCACGAAGAGGGCGTACTGGATGCCCTGGGAAATCCGGCGCCGCTGCCGCCTGGAGAGGCGAGAGGTCACGACTGTGCCTTGGGCATCGGGCCGATCCACTTCTCGTAGAGCTTCTTGTACGTGCCGTCGGCCTTGGCGTCGGTGATGGCCTTGTCGATGGCGGCCTTCAGCTTGGTGTTGCCCTTCTTCACCGAGAACCCGTACTCCTCACCGGTCTCGATGTTCTCGCCGAGCACGAACTCGTCGGCGTTCGCCTTGTCCTTCAGCCAGCCCTGAACGACGGGGTAGTCGATGACGACGGCGTCGACCTGCCCGGTGCGCAGCCCGTTCAGCACGGCGTCGGAGCTCTCGAACGCCACCGGGTCGAAGCCCTTGCTCGTGGCGTAGCTCTCGCCGGTCGTCTCCGCCTGCGCGCCGAGCTTCTTCTTCTGCGACGTGACCTCGTCCAGCGTCGTCACGCCACTCTTCTGCGTCGCGAGCAGCGCCTGCGTGGCGTCGAAGTACGGGACGGAGAAGTCGACGTTCTTCTTGCGCTCGTCGGTGATGGTCATGCCGGCGGCGGCGAGGTCGCACTCGCCGGAGTTCAGGAACGCGCCGGTCTTGAAGTTCTCGAACGGCGTGTCGAGGATCTTCTGCTCGACCTCGAGGTTCTTGGCCACCAGGTCGATGAGCGCCACGTCGAACCCGACGACCTTGCCGCCCTGCTCCGACTGGAACGGCGGGTAGGGCAGGTGCGTGCAGGTGGTGAGCTTGCCCTTCTCGACCACGGGTACGCCGCCGGCCGCTTCGGAAGGCCCGTCGTCACCGGAGGAACACCCGACGGCGAGGAACAGTCCGGCCGCGGTGGCGCCGGCGGTGGCGAGCGTACGGATGCGGCGGGCGCGGTGGCCCTTGGCCGTCCTGGACACGGTTGACCTCCATGGGGCGGGGGGCGACGGCGGCGGGGGTGAGCGCACCGTCAGCGGTGATCGTAAGCCAGCCGGCCGCCGTTCGCGGAACTCTTCTCGATGGCTGGACTACGCCGTCGTGCCGGTCCCGGCCGCCGGGGCGTCGTGCACGCGGTGCACCACCGCGTGCCGCAGGGACCGCGCCAGACCGGCGGCGGCGTCGTGGTCCATCCCGTCCTCGCCGAAGGTGACGGAGCCGCCGCTGCCCTTGTCGGCCCAGCCGCACGTCACTTCGGGATCGCCGGTGACCTCCGTGGCCGCCGACTCGTACGCCACGCACCGCATCCAGCCCCCGTGGGGGCCGGCCTCGGCGCTCCAGTCGGCCACGATCGTCGCCCCCGAGGTCTCCAGATCCCGCCGGAAGCCTTCGACCGCCTCCGGTGAGACGTCGTGGTTGTCGCCGAGCGCGCCGATGACCACCACCGGGAGCGCATCCCCGCCGGGACGCGCGTACGCGTAATGGAACGGTGCGAACGCGCCGCCGTCCGCGCCGGCGGAGACGAAGGAGCCGAGGTGGTCCTCAAAGGCGCCGTCGGCGCGTTCCATTCCCCGGAAGGTGGCCGGCGCGGAAGCCACGTACCGCGGATAGTCCCGGTACTGGACGTACGACCACGCCCCCGCGCCGGCCGCGGCCGCGACGACGATCGCGGCGGCGGCGCCGGCCACGGCCTTCTCCCGGCCCGACACCGGAGGGACGGGCGGCAGCGGCGGGTACGCGCTCACGGCCGGAGGGGTCGCGGGCAGCTCGCGCCCCTCGGCCCGCCGGCGGGCGCGCCGCAGGACCTGATGAAGGGTGAGGTGGGGCAGCAGGCACAGGAGGGAAACGGTGCTCGCCCACCCCGGCAGACCGAAGGCGGGCTCGGCGACGTGCGACGACGCGGCGGCCACGGCGAGCACGAGAAGGCTGACGAGCGGTGCGCGCACCAGTGGCCGCAGCGCCGCGTACCCGGGCCGGGCCAGGGCCCCGAGCGTCTCGGCCCGTACGGCGAGCCGGCCGTCGTACGGCTGCGCGTCCGCCCGCGCCCGGGCCAGGGTCGCGGCCGTCCGCGCGTCGGCGCCGGCCAGCGCGTGCCGCGCCAGGTACCGCTGCTCCCGGGCAGCCGCCCACCCCTGCGGACGGGGGCCTGGCGTGCCGGCGGCGTCCTTGGCCGCCCCCGCCTGCGGGGGTCCGGGCGCCGGGGCGCGCAGCCGCCCGACGAGCTCGGGCCCGCGCCGGTGCCGGGCCGGCTGGTCGAACGGGTCGCTGTTCAGGCAGAGTTCCGCGTAGCCGACGAGCAGATCGAGATCGTCGGGGAAGGCGTCGAGACCCGCGCGGTACGCCTGCTCGGCGCGGTCGTCGTCGTCCTCACCCGCGTGCGCCCGCGCCAGTACGAGATACATCCCGGCATCGGGCCCGCCCCCGGTGAGGGCCGCGCTCGCGGCCCTCCGCGCTTCGCCGAGCCTTCCCGCGCTCAGCAGCGCCGCCGCACGGGCGCGTGCGCCCTCTTCATCGTCGGCCTGCATGTGTCCCCACCCCTGGTGAACGGACCGATCGCTTCGGCCGTGTCACTATTGCCCGCGCCGGCGAAGCAGGTCAATCGCCCCGGGCCGGGTCGGCGCGCCCCGGCCGCACAACGCGACGCCCGCCCCGGCGGGTCGGGCCGGGACGGGCGTCGGTGTGCGGCGGTGCGGACTACATGTTGTTCTCGGCGTCGATGAGCTGCTGGATACGCTGGTCGATCGCCGCGGCCTGGGCGCGGGCGCGCTGCGCCGCCTGGCGCTCGCCCAGCCGGTCCAGCTGCGCGGCCTTGGACTTCAGCTCGGCGGACTGGCGGCGCAGCTCGTCGATGTTGACGGTGATGGCGCCACCGCGAGCGGACATCGTCTGCTGGCCGGCGCCCGGAGCGGCGTGCGCCGGCAGCGCCGCGAAGAGAACGCCACCGGTCATCGCGGCGGTCACGGCGATCGTGGAAATGCGTCGAAGCATGAGAGCTTCCCCCTGGTAGGTCGGTCATTACCTGCCAGTAACTCTATACGAAACGATCTTGTGGTGCGGGCCGCGACACAGGAGGCCCGGCCCCTCCTTCGGCCGTTCTACGCCCCCGGCACCCAGTAGTTGTGCACCTGCGAGGTCGTCGGCTCACCACCCTGCGGCATGCCGGCCTCCGAGGCGACCGGCATGACGACCTCGTTGAACCGCCGCAGGGCTTCCTCGGACTCCCACACATCGAAGATCCGCATGCCGGAGCCCGTGGCGACGGCGACGTGCGCCAGGCACCCCTCGAAGGGGTTGCCGGGCAGCGACTGCAGTGGCGTTCAGCTTGTCGTACTGCTCGCTCGTCACGCCCGCCAGCCCCACCTGCATGAGAATCGCCATCGAGGTCTCCTCCGTGTGAACAGGTCCGTGTCCTCCCCGCCGCCGCACCGTCGGCCCGTGCCAGGAACAGAACACCACGCCCGCCCCACGACGGCATTCCGCCCGGTGCCGTACGGGGCGGCGCCGGCCCCGCACCGGTCGCATGACTCCGGAGGTAATCGACGCCCTTCCGCCGGCGCGGCATCGTTGCGGTCACCGGGGGCCGGGCGGCGCACTCCGCCCGGGCTCCGGGCCCCTTCCAGTCCGTACGACCTCGACGGAGGCTGATCCGCCATGTCCGCAGCCCTGCTCGCCCACCTGTCCAGGACCACCGACCCGCGGACGATGCTGCGCCGCTTCCTCGCGCTCGACGCCGTCGTCACCACCGGCAACGGGCTGGTGTACGTCGTCGCCTCCGGCCCGGTCGGACGGCTGCTCGGCGTCGGGTCCGGGCTGCTGCTCGGACTCGGCGTGCTCCTGGTGGTGTTCGGAGCCGGTGTCGGCCACCTGGCGTCCCGGCCGGAGCCCCCCGCGCTTCTCGTCACGGCCGTCATCGAGGTGAACCTGGCGTGGGCCGTGGCCAGTGTCGCCGCGCTCTGGCTCTGGTTCTCGCCGACGACGGCCGGTTCGTTCTGGATCCCGGTGCAGGCCGCGACCGTCGCCGGCTTCGCCGGGCTCCAGTACCTCGCGTCGCGCGCCCGGGGCTGAGCACCCGCCCGCTCAGGGGGTCAGCGACCGGAGGTACTTGACCGTCGCCGGGTCGGCCGGGAGGAACGTCTCGATGGCCAGCTCGGCGACCGTCACGTCCATCGGCGTGTTGAAAGTCGAGATCGACGACACGAACGACAGGATCTGCCCGTCGTGCTCGATCCGCAGCGGCAGTGCGAAGTAGGGGTACGGCGGGTCCTCCGGGCGCGCCGCCTCTCCCGGCTCCGGCTCCGGGACCGGATAGGCCGACACCTCCTCGTACACCGCGCGCAGGGCAGGCGAGCGGTCCAGTGCGATCTGGCGCTCCATCTGCGCCCGCAGGTGCCCGCGCCACTCCGCGAGATTGCGGATCCGCGGCGCGAGTCCCTCCGGGTGGAGGGTGAGGCGCATCGCGTTCAGCGGAGGCCGCAGGAGATGCCCGGGCACACCGTCGAGCAGCATCATGATGCCGCGGTTCGCGGCGACCACGGTGTACGAACCGTCGACGACAAGAGCGGGGTACGGCTCGTAGCCCGCCAGCAGCCGGTCGATGCCCTCGCGCAGGGCGCCGAGCGCCGGGTCGTCGAGCGGGGTCTCGGCGTACTGGGGGGCGTACCCCGCCGCGAGCAGCAGGGCGTTGCGCTCCCGCACGGGCACATCGAGGTGCTCGGCCAGCCGCAGCACCATCTCCTCGCTCGGACGCGACCTGCCGGTCTCGACGAAGCTGATGTGCCGGGCGGACGACCCGGCGCGCAGCGCCAGCTCCAGCTGGCTCAGCCGGCGCTGCTCCCGCCAGCCCCGCAGCAGCGTGCCCACACCCTTGTCGACCGCGACAGTTGTCATGGGACAAGACGGTAACCGACCGGCCCACGGACCGTGTTGGCCGTCCACGGGCCCGGTGCGGCGGGCGGACCCGGGCCCCGCGCGGGGAGCACGCCCGCGCGTCCCGCGCCGCCGGGGACGAATCGCGGCGGCGTCGAGCGCCGGATCCGGTCGGAAGGTGGGAGGCTGACCGGTGACGAGACCGCATTCCGGAGGGAGCTTCGCCATGGCCACTGAGCCGCTGTCGCAGAAGGAGATCGAGGACCGTCTGCGCGAACTCCCCGGCTGGTCGCTGGACGACAACCGGATCGCCCGTACGTACCGGCTCGGCACGCACTTCGCGGCCGCCGCGCTGGTCGTCCACGTCGCCGGGATCCAGGACGAGCTGGACCACCACTCCGACCTGACCCTCGGCTACAACACCGTGGCCCTGACGGTGAACACGCACAGCGCGGGCGGGGCCGTCACCGACCTCGACTTCGAGCTCGCACGCCGGGTGGAGGACATCGCGCCGGGCCACGGCGCGAGCTGAGCCGCACGTCCACCCGCCCGCCCGCGACACGTTCGCGTCCGCGACGCGCCGGCGACCGCGACCGGCCGCGCGTGGCGGGGCCGGTCCGCGGCCCCTACGCCCGCGCGCCCTCACCGGTCGGGGCGTCCTGGCCGGCCGTCCGGCCGTCCCACGCCCCCGACGCCGCCGCCTCCCGCACGAAGTCGGTGAAGTCCTTCGCCTCGCGGCCCAGGACGCGCCGCACCCCGTCCGTCACCGACGCGTTGTGGCCGTCCAGCAGCGAGGTGAACAGCCCGGAGATCCACCGCGCCTCCGGCGCGGGCATGCCGTACTCCTCAAGGAGCGCGGCGTACTGCGGACCGGACAGCGGGACGTACCGCACCTCGTGGCCCGTCGCCTTCGAGATCTCGGTCGCCACCTCGTCGAAGGTCAGCAGCCGGGGACCCGTCAGCTCGTGCACCAGACCCGCGTGCTCCTCCCGCGTCAGCGCCGCGACGACGACGTCGGCCAGGTCGTCGGCGTGCACCCACGGCTCCGCCGTGCCGCCCGCCGGGAAGGCCACTTCACCGGCGACGACGCCTTCGGCCAGGACGCCCTCGCTGAAGTTCTGCGCGAAGAAGGCGGCCCGTACGACGGTGAGCCCCAGGCCCGACTCGCGCAGCGCCTCCTCCGCGACCACCGCCTCCGGCTCGCCGCGCCCCGACAGCAGCACCAGCCGCCGGACCCCGCTCTCCCGCGCGATCCGCCCGAACGTCCGCACGGCCTCGGCCGCCCCCGGAGCGGCCAGGTCCGGGTAGTACGCCACATACGCGGCGTCCGCGCCGCGCAGGGCCGGACCCCACGTCGACGCGTCCCCCCAGTCGAACCGCACCGCCCCCGTGCGCGATCCGGACCTCACCGGCACACCGAGGGCCGCGAGCCGCTCGACGACCCGGCGGCCGGTCTTGCCCGTGCCGCTCGTCACCAACACCGTTTCCCGCTGCGTGTTCTCTGTCATGCCTCAAGGTTCGCGGCCCACGGCTGGACGAGCCATGCTCCAGAGGCTCAACTCCATACGTCTGCGTCCACGGTGGGCCGATGCCGCCTTACGCTGGCCCCATGGACGTACTCGCGGGTCTGCTCGACGGGCCGCGCGCCCGGGGCGCCTTCCTCCTCCGGGCCGTGCTGAACCCGCCCTGGGCCGTGCGGATCGAGGACCGGGCGCCCCTCTCGCTGATGTGCGTGACCCGTGGCCACGCCTGGGTGATGCCCGACGGCGGCGACCCCGTGCTGCTGCGCCCCGGCGACGTGGCCGTCGCGCGCGGGCCCGAGCCGTACACGTGCGCCGACGACCCGGCGAGCCCGCCGCGCGCCCTGATCGGGCCCGGCGGCGAGTGCCGCACACTCCAGGGGGAGCCGCTGGCCGAGACGATGCATCTCGGAGTACGGACGTGGGGCGACAGCCCGGACGGCGAGTCGGCGATGCTCATCGGCACGTACCAGATGGCGGGGGAGGTCAGCGGCCGCCTCCTCGACGCGCTGCCGCCGCTCCTGCACCTGCCCGCCGAGCTGTGGGACTGCCCGCTCATGCCGGCTCTGGAGGACGAGATCAGCCGGGACGAACCCGGACAGAGCGTGATGCTCGACCGGCTGCTCGACCTGCTGCTGATCGCGACCCTGCGGTCGTGGTTCTCGCGCCCGGAGGCGGCTGCCCCCGCCTGGTACCGGGCGATGGGCGACCCGGTGGTCGGCCGGGCGCTGCGGCTGATGCAGAACGACCCCGCCCACCCCTGGACGGTCGCCGGGCTCGCCGCGAAGGCCGGGGTGTCACGCGCGGGGCTCGCCCGGCGCTTCACCGAGCTGGTCGGCGAGCCGCCCATGGCGTACCTCACCGCGTGGCGGCTCGCGCTCGCGGCGGACCTGCTGAGGGAGACGGAGGCGACGGTGGGGGCGGTGGCGCGCCAGGTGGGCTACAGCGGTTCCTTCGCGCTGAGCGCGGCCTTCAAACGGGTGCGCGGGGTGAGCCCGCAGCAGTACCGCAACGGCGGCAGCGGTTTGCCGGACCGGCAAGAAGGTTCGCCGAAGGAGCGGTCCGGCGAGACAGTGGACGCATGACGAACAGCGACAGCCAACGCCACGGCGACACCCCCCGTCAGGGCCACCACCACGGCCACGACCACACCCACAGCACCACCGACTTCGACTGGGACGCGCTCGCCGTGCACCTGGAGCACGAGGCCGAGGTGAACCGCCCCGTCTACGAGCAGGCCGCCGCCTGGATCGCGGAGCGCTTCCGGGGCGCGCGGGGCGTACGCCGCGTCCTCGACATCGGCAGCGGCCCCGGAGTGATCACCTGCATGCTCGCCGCGGCCTTCCCGGACGCGGAGATCGTGGCCGTCGACGGTACGCCGGCGCTGCTGGAGCGCACCCGGGCACGGGCGGAGCGGGCCGGCGCGGGGGAGCGGGTGCGTACCGTCGTCGCCGAAGTACCGGACGGCATCGGGTCGTTGGGCGAGGCCGACCTGGTCTGGGCCGCCAACTCCCTGCACCACGTCGGCGACCAGCGCGCGGCCCTCACCGGCCTCGCCGGGCTGCTGCGCCCGGGCGGCGCCCTGGCTCTCTTCGAAGGCGGCCTGCCGCAGCGTCACCTGCCCCGCGACTTCGGGATCGGCATGCCGGGGCTGGAGGCGCGGCTGGAAGTCGTGGCGGGCGAGTGGTTCGCGCGGATGCGTGAGGAACTGCCCGGAGCCAAGTCCGAGGTGGAGGACTGGCCGGCCCTGCTGACCGCCGCCGGACTGACCCCGGAGCCCGGCCGCTCCTTCCTGCTCGACCTGCCCGCGCCGTTGGCGCCTCTCGGCCGCGAGATGGTCCTGAAGGTCTTCACGCGCTACCGGAGCGTGTACGCCGAAAGGCTGGCGGCCGAGGACGTCGCGACACTGGACCGGCTGCTGGACGCGCGGGACCCGGCCGGACTCGCGCAGCGCCCCGACGTCTTCCTGCTGCGGGCGCGCACCCTGCACCTCGCGCACCGCGCCTGACGGCCGCCTACGGGGTGACCACCGGATCCAACCGCCATCACTGGCCGGGGGAGTCGGTCCTTCACTCCTCCGGTCGGTCGGTCGTGGCACCGGCGGCCGGTGGGGGTACGGGGCGGTCGCGCGCCGCCCGCACATGGCGGACGGCGCCGACCGGACCGAACCGGCCGGCGCCGCCGCGCCGTTGCTCGTGGTGTGCGGGTCAGGCGCCCGCGTCGAACGTCGCCGGGTCGGGCCCGAGACGCTTGCCCTCGTCCAGCGCGGCGAACGCCGCCAGGTCGTCGGCGTCCAGCTCGAAGTCGAACACGTCGATGTTCTCCTCGATCCGCGACGGCGTCACGGACTTCGGAATCACGACGTTGCCGGTCTGCAGGTGCCAGCGCAGCACCGCCTGGGCCGGGGTCTTGCCGTGCTTGCGTGCGACGGCGACGACCGTCGGCACGTCGAGCAGGCCCTTGCCCTGCCCCAGCGGCGACCACGCCTCGGTCGCGATGCCGTGCTGCGCGTGGAAGGCGCGGGACGCCGCCTGCTGGAGCTGCGGGTGGAGCTCGATCTGGTTGACCGCCGGGACCACCGAGGTCTCGCCGATCAGGCGCTCCAGGTGCTCGGGAAGGAAGTTGGAGACACCGATCGCCTTGGCGCGGCCGTCCGCGTAGATCTTCTCGAACGCCTTGTACGTGTCCACGTACGCGTCCTTGGACGGCAGCGGCCAGTGGATCAGGTACAGGTCGACGTAGTCGAGGCCGAGCTTCGACAGCGACTCGTCGAAGGCGCGCAGCGTGGAGTCGAACCCCTGCTCGGAGTTCCAGAGCTTCGTCGTGACGAACAGCTCTTCGCGGGCGACGCCGGAGGCGGCGATGGCCTTGCCCGTGCCGGTCTCGTTCTCGTAGATCGCGGCCGTGTCGATGGATCGGTAACCGGCCTGGATGGCGGTGTCGACGGCCTTCTCGGCCTCGTCGTCAGGCACCTGCCAAACGCCGAACCCCAGCTGGGGCATCTCGACGCCGTTGTTCAGGGTGAGGGAAGGGGCCTTGCTCACGAGCGATCGATCCTTACGTCGTCGGTTGGTACTCCCCGGGTCAACGATCACGGTGCCCCGCGCATTCCCGCGGTCCGGCCGGGATGTGCCCGCGCCGGCGGCCGGGTCCCGGTGCCGCGAGGCGACGCCGTGCGCGACGGGCGGCGCGGTCCTCCTCGGCGGCCAAGTGGCGCGCACGGAGGGTCGGTTGCCCGTCGTCCTCGCCGGCCCCGCGCGCATCACCGGTACAGCGCGTCGACCTCCGCCCGGTACGCCGCCTCGATCGCCTTGCGCTTCAGCTTGAGCGAGGGCGTGAGCAGCCCGTGCTCCTCGCTGAACTGGTGGGCCAGTATCCGGAACGTACGGATCGACTCCGCCTGCGAGACCAGCGTGTTCGCCGCCACCACCGCGCGCCGCACCTCCGTCTCCAGGTCCGGGTCGCGCACCAGGTCGGCCGAGCGCAGCGGCGGTTTGTCGCGCATCTGCAGCCAGTGGTCCACGGCCTCCTGGTCGAGCGTGACGAGCGCGGCGATGTACGGCCTGTCGTTGCCGACGACGATGCACTGGGCCACCAGCGGATGCGCCCGCACCCGTTCCTCCAGCCCGGCCGGCGACACGCTCTTGCCGCCCGACGTCACCAGGATCTCCTTCTTCCGCCCGGTGATCGTCAGATAGCCGTCCTCGTCCAGCGCGCCGATGTCCCCCGTGGCCAGCCAGCCGTCCCGCAGTACGGCGTCGGTGGACCTGGGGTCGTTGAGGTACCCGGAGAAGACCTGGCCGCCGCGCAGCAGGATCTCGCCGTCCTCGGCGATGTGCACGGTGGTGCCCGGGAGCGGCTGCCCCACCGTGCCGTAACGGGTGCGCTCGGGCGGGTTGGCGGTCGCGGCGGCCGTGGTCTCGGTCAGCCCGTACCCCTCGAAAACCGTCACGCCGGCGCCGGCGAAGAACAGGCCGAGCCGCCGGGCCATTCCCGATCCGCCGGACATCGCGTGCCGCACGCGGCCGCCCATGGCCTCGCGCACCTTCGCGTACACGGCCTTCTCGAAGAACTGGTGCTGGAGCCGCAGCGCGGCGGAAGGCCCGGGCCCGGTGCCGAACGCACGGTGCTCCTGCGCCTCGGCGTACCGCACCGCCACCTCGACGGCCTTGTCGAAGGGCCCGGCCCTCCCGTCGGCCTCGGCCTTGCGCCGGGCGCCGTGGAAGACCTTCTCGAAGATGTACGGCACGGCCAGGATGAACGTCGGCCGAAAGCTCACCAGGTCGGGCATGAGGGCGTGCGCCGCGAGCACCGGCTGGTGCCCCAGCTTGACCCGCCCCCGGACCGCCGCGACCTCGACCATGCGCCCGAAGACGTGGGCGAGCGGCAGGAAGAGCAGCGTCGCGGGCTCGTCGCCCGGTGTGGAACGGAACAGCGACTCCCAGCGGGCCAGCACGGTGTCGGTCTCGTACATGAAGTTCGCGTGCGTCAGCACACAGCCCTTGGACCGTCCCGTGGTCCCCGACGTATAGATCACGGTCGCCACGGAGTCGGGCGTCACCGCCCGCCGGTGGCGGTGCACCACGTCCTCGTCGAGATGCGCGCCCGCCCGGACCAGTTCCGCCTCCGCGCCCGCGTCGAGCTGCCACAGGCGCCCCAGCATCGGCAGCCGGTCGACCACCGAGCCGATGGTCATCGCGTGGTCCTCGTGCTCGACCACGCAGGCCGTGACGCCGGCGTCGTGCAGGGTCCAGTACACCTGGTCCGCGGAGGCGGTGGGATAGATCGGGACGGGCTGGGCCCCGACCGTCCACAGCGCGAAGTCGAAGAGCGTCCACTCGTACCGGGTGCGGGACATGATCGCGACCCGGTCGCCGAACCGTACGCCGTGCGCCAGCAGTCCCTTCGCGACGGCGAGCACCTGGTCGCGGAAGCGGACGGCCGACACGTCGTGCCACCCCCCGTCGTCGCCCTTGCGGGCGAGTACGACGCGGTGCGGGTCCTGCTCGGCGTGGTCGAAGACGACGTCCGCCAGCCCGCCGACCTGAGGCGCCGTCGCCATGGGTGGGACAGTGAACTCGCGCAATGACCTGCTCCTTGTGACGCTCCGCACAGCGCCGTGACGCTACCCCAAGCCTTCCGCGCGCGGCAGGGGGGCACGGATTACGAACTCCTGTGCATATACACAGCTCAACAGGCGATATGCGGTCACATGGGGAAGGCCCGGGCGGTCTCCTGACCGTGGAGTAAGCACGGTGCGCGGAAATCTCCACGGAATCTGTACGCCCGCTTCCCATTCCGCGCGCCGCCTGCGTGCGGACGCCCGCGCACGGAATGCGGAATTCCCCGTGCCACGGTTCCCGTGGAACATGGGAGGACCCGCCGACCGCGCGCACGCGCCGACCGAGAGCAAGTGGAGCACCACGCCAGCATGAGCCGCCGCCCGTCGCAGATCCGGATGCCGTCCTGGCTGCCCCTCGACCCGTACATCCTCCTGCTGATCGGCACGGTCGTCCTCGCCACACTGCTGCCGGCGTCCGGCCAGGCCGCCCAGGCCGTCGGCGGGGCCTCGACCGGGGCCGTCGCGCTGCTGTTCTTCCTGTACGGCGCCCGGCTCTCCACCCGCGAGGCGCTGGACGGACTGCGCCACTGGCGGCTGCACCTGACGGTCCTCGTCTGCACGTTCGCGCTGTTCCCGCTGCTGGGACTCGCGGCGCGGGGCCTGGTGCCGTACGTCCTGACCCCCGAGCTGTACGGCGGCCTCCTCTTCCTCTGCCTCGTCCCCTCCACCATCCAGTCCTCGATCGCCTTCACCTCGATCGCGCGCGGAAACGTTCCGGCGGCGATCTGCGCGGGCTCCTTCTCCAGCCTCGTCGGGATCGTCGCCACCCCGCTGCTCGCGGCCCTGCTGATCGGCGGCGCGGCCGGCGGCTTCTCGGCGGACTCGGTGCTGAAGATCGTCCTGCAGCTCCTGGCGCCGTTCGTCGCGGGCCAGCTGCTGCGCCGGTGGGTCGGCGGCTTCCTGCTGCGGCACAAGAAGGCGCTGGGGTACGTGGACCGGGGATCGATCCTGCTCGTCGTCTACACCGCGTTCGGTCACGGGGTCACCGAGGGCATCTGGCAGCGGGTGAGCCCCGGCCGGCTCGGGGCGCTGCTCGGGGTGGAGGTCGTGCTGCTCGCCACGATGCTGGCGGTGAGCTGGTACGGGGCGCGGCGGCTCGGCTTCGACCGCGCCGACCGGATCGCGATCCAGTTCGCCGGATCGAAGAAGTCGCTGGCGGCGGGGCTGCCGATGGCGAGCGTGCTGTTCGGCGCGGAGGCGAGCCTGGCCGTACTGCCGCTGATGCTGTTCCACCAGATGCAGCTGATGGTGTGCGCGGTGCTCGCGAAGCGGCGCTCGCGCGACGGCGAGCAGCGGACCCGGGAAACGGGGCGTTCCGACTCCGGCACCGGCGCCGCGTGGCGCAGATCGAGCCCGACCGGCGTGTAAGCCGGGGGCCCGAAGTGCCGGGGTGGGTCCGACGGGTGTGTGCGGCCGGGGAGCGCTGAGCCCGACCGGCGTGTGAAGGGGCCCGGATCGCCGCGAAGGGCCCCGGCCACAAACGTGACCAACCCCTCCCGCCGGGCGCCGACGCCCCACCGCGCCCGGCTGGCAAGATCGTCAAGTGACTTCCGCGATACGTCCCTTCGGGCCCCGCCCCTGCGCCCTCACCGTGTGCCGAGGCTGCTGCTGCGGCGACGCCCGGAAGAACCCCGGCACGGACCACGAGGGCCAGCTGCGCCGTCTGCGCGACGCGGCCGCCGCGTCCGGCGGGCGGCTGCTCGTGCGTACCAGCGACTGCCTCGGCCCGTGCGGCCAGGCCAACGTCGTGGTCGTCCAGCCCTCCACGGAGGGCCGCCGCAGAGGCGGCCGCGCCGCCTGGGTCGGCTGGGCGCTGGACGACGACTGCACGGACGACATCCTCGCCTGGGTCGCGGCCGGCGGCCCCGGCGTCGCGAAACCCCCCGCCACCCTCGCGCTCCAGTTCATCCCGCCACCGGCCGAGGCCAGGCAGCGCGCCCGCCGCGGCAAGCGCTAGCGCGGGTCCGGTCCGCGAGCGGAGAGGACCGGCGAGCGGAGAGGCCCGGCCGCGCAGGGGGCGCTCCCCGCCGGCCGGGCCCGTATCCCGTGTCGCGGGGCGCGTCAGACCCCGGAGTGCAGGGCGATGCGCTCGTCGCCCGCGTACACGTTCATGTTGGGTCCGCGCAGGAAGCCGACCAGGGTCAGACCCGTCTCGGCCGCCAGGTCCACGGCCAGCGAGGAAGGCGCCGAGACCGCCGCCAGCACCGGGATCCCGGCCATGACCGCCTTCTGCGCCAACTCGAACGAGGCCCGCCCCGAGACCAGCAGCACCGCCCGCGACAGCGGCAGGCGCCCGTCCGTGAGCGCCCGGCCCACGAGCTTGTCGACCGCGTTGTGCCGGCCCACGTCCTCCCGCACGTCGAGCAGTTCGCCCTCCTCCGAGAAGAGCGCCGCCGCGTGCAGACCCCCGGTCCTGTCGAACACCTGCTGCGCCGCGCGGAGCCGGTCGGGGAGGCCGGCGAGCAGTTCGGGCGTCAGACGGACCGGGGGAGTGTCGGCGATCGGGAAGCGGGCCGTGGTGCGGACCGCGTCCAGGCTGGCCTTGCCGCACAGGCCGCACGACGACGTCGTGTAGACGTTGCGCTCCAGGGTGATGTCGGGGACCGGGACGCCGGGGGCCAGCCGCACGTCCACCACGTTGTACGTGTTGGAACCGTCCGCCGTCGCCCCCGCGCAGTACACGATCGACCGCACCTCCTCGGCGGCGCCCAGCACTCCCTCGCTCACCAGGAACCCGGCCGCGAGCGCGAAGTCGTCGCCGGGCGTGCGCATGGTGATCGCGAGGGGCTTGCCGTTCAGGCGGATCTCCAGCGGCTCCTCGGCGACCAGCGTGTCCGGCCGGGTGCTCACCGCCCCGTCCCGGACGCGGATGACGCGGCGGCGCTCGGTGACCCGTCCCATGGTGATCAGTCCGTTTCCTCGGGTTCTTCGTGATCCGCGCGGTCAGCGCTGCTGTACGTGCTGGTAGCCGAACCGGCCCTTGATGCACAGGTTGCCGTGGGTCACCGGGTTGTCGTGCGCCGAGGTGACCTTGACGATCTCATTGTCCTGCACGTGCAGGGTGAGGTTGCAGCCGACGCCGCAGTACGCGCACACCGAGTCCGTCAGCGGGGCGTCCTGCTCCACCGAGATGCGGGCGTCGAAGCCCCGGCCCGCGACGGCGATGGCGAAGGTGTTCTGCCACTGCTCCCCGCACGCGTCGACGCACTTGAGGCAGAGGATGCACTTGTCGTCGTCGCGGACGTAGAGCTCGTTGTCGATCCTCGCCTGCTCGCTGTCGGCCTCCGACTGGGCCGGGTTCTCGCCGATGCAGTAGACCGCCCGCAGCTCGCGGCTCTCCATCGCCTCGAACATCCCCGTCAGCGTCATGCCGTACCGGGGCTGGATGACCGTCTCCCAGGTACGTTCGAACTTGCCCCGCGCCACCGGGTCGAGGATGTCCTGGAAGCCGGGCAGCCGGTTCGGGATGGCGCCCATGTCGCCGCCGCCCTGGACGTTGTTCTGCCCGCGCAGCGGCTGCACGCCCGCGCCGTACCGTCCGCATCAGGATCAGGTCGGTGTGCTCCACCTCCTCGTACGACGAGGTGCCGCCGCCCGAGCCGAACGCCGCCGAGAGCCCGGCCACGCTCGGCGCGTGGCACGTCCGGTTGCACGAGTCGACGTTGCTGGTGCCCATGACCACCCGGGTGAACTTCCGGGCGACGTAGTTCATCTCGTCCCAGCCCGCTCGGCGCAGGACAACCTCGGAGTCGCGGACGAGCGGGTGGGTCAGCCGTGCGTACTGCGTGGGCTGCCTGTCTTTCCTTTTCACGGTGCGCTTCCGGACGAGGAGGAGGTCTGGGCCAGCAGGTCCGCCAGCGCGTGGATCGCGCGCAGCGTCGGTACGGGGGTGCCGGTCACGCCGGCGAGTTCGACGACGGCGGCGAGCAGGACGTCGAGTTCGAGCGGTTTGCCCTTCTCCAGATCCTGGAGGGTGGACGTCTTGTGGTCGCCGACGCGCTCGGCGCCCGTGATCCGCCGCTCCACGGAGATCCCGGGGCGGCAGCCCACCGCGGTGGCGACCGCCAGCGTCTCGCGCATCATCGACTCGACGAGCGCGCGGGTGTCCGGATGGCGGCAGATCCAGATGTCGTTCCTGAGGTCCGGTTCCACGGGGCACTTCAGGCCGCCCGCCCGTATGGCCTCGCTGAAGTCGAGGCAGCGGCGGGAGACCTCACGGCCCGGCTCGCCGATGGAGAAGCGGGTGCCTTCCAGATGCCGTACGACACCGGGGGCCTCCAGTGCGGTGGCGGCGTACACGACGCACCCGATGGCGCGTGCCGGTGGCAGGGTCGCGCTGACCGTGCCCGCCGGGTCGACGCTCTCGATGCGGCGGCCGGCGTGCGGCCCCGGCAGGCCGTGGAAGGCCCTCCAGGGGATGCCGTTCTGGGCGGCGATGACCGCCGTCCGGTCGTGCAGCAGCGGGTGTACGAGCGGGCCCGACGCGGCGTAGGAGTTCGCCTTGAGGCCGAGGAAGACGTAGTCGACGGGCCCGACCTCGGCCGGGTCGTCCGTCGCGGCGGGCCGCGCGGTGAAGTCGCCGCGCGGGCTGAGCACCCGGACACCGTCCCGGCGCATGGCGGCGAGGTGCGGGCCACGGGCGATCAGATGGACCTCGGCGCCGGCGCGGTGCAGCGCGGCCCCGACATACGCGCCGATGGCTCCGGCGCCGACAACTGCGACTTTCACGGGGCTCTCCGATCGGTTGACGGACCGAGTGAGGGGGAGCGAGTATGGTCGACAGAATATTGTCTACAGTATGTGGGTGGTCAAGGGTTGCCGTCAGCAGGAAGCTCCAAAGAGTCGGGAGCGAATCCTGTCGGTTCACCTGCCCTCGTACCGGTGAGTCACAAAGAAGACTGGACCGTTCCGACTGTCCGCAAAGAGGGGTGGAACCGCCAATGACCGGCTCACGAGTCGTCGCGCTCGGGCACTATCAGCCTGCCAAGGTGCTCACGAACGACGATCTGGCGGCCATGGTCGACACCACCGACGAGTGGATCACCAGCCGGGTGGGCATCAAGACCCGCCACGTCGCGGGCCCCGACGAGCCCGTCGACGAGCTGGCCGCGCACGCCGGGGCCAAGGCCCTGGCCGCCGCCGGGCTCACCCCGGCCGACGTGGACCTGGTCCTGGTCGCCACCTCCACCGCGATCAACCGTTCGCCCAACATGGCGGCGCGGGTGGCGGCCCGCCTCGGGATGAAGTCGCCGGCGGTCATGGACCTCAACGTCGTCTGCTCGGGCTTCACGCACGCCCTCGCCACCGCCGACCACGCCGTACGGGCCGGATCCGCGACCCGGGCCCTGGTGATCGGCGCCGACAAGATGGCCGAGATCGCCGACTGGGCCGACCGCACCACCTGCGTGCTCGTCGGCGACGGCGCGGGCGCCGCGGTCGTCGAGGCGTGCGCCGACGACGAGGAGCCGGGCATCGGCCCGGTGCTCTGGGGTTCGGTGCCGGAGATGGGCCACGCCGTACGGATCGAGGGCACGCCCCCGCGTTTCGCCCAGGAGGGTCAGTCCGTCTACCGCTGGGCCACCACCCAGCTGCCGCCCATCGCGCGCAAGGTCTGCGAGCGGGCCGGTGTGACGCCCCAGGAGCTGGCGGCGGTCGTACTGCACCAGGCGAACCTGCGGATCATCGAGCCGGTCGCGCAGAAGATCGGCGCCGTGAACGCGGTGATCGCCCGCGATGTGGTCGACTCCGGCAACACCTCGGCGGCCAGCATCCCCATGGCCCTGTCCAAGCTGATCGAGCGCGGCGAGATCGAGTCCGGCGCGCCGGTCCTGCTCTTCGGCTTCGGCGGCAACCTCTCGTACGCCGGCCAGGTCATCCGCTGCCCCTGACGCGCCGGACGGCGCCCGGCGTGACGAGGAGCTCGGCATACCCCCGATCGGCGATCGCGATCGGTAGACTGTAGACGATAGCCAATTCGTCCGCGCTCGCCGATGTTGGCCCGAAGGGGGACACCGCGATGTTGTCCGCAGGACTGCCGCAAGGGACCGTACCCAGGCTGGAGAGGCCGGGACCACTCCGCGAGCGCGTGTACGAGGCGCTGCTCGAACTCATCACGACCCGGACCCTGCGGCCCGGCCAGCACCTGATCGAGTCCGAGCTCGCCGGGCACCTCGGGGTGTCCAGGCAGCCCGTCCGTGAGGCGTTGCAGCGGCTCAACACCGAGGGGTGGGTCGATCTGCGGCCCGCGCAGGGCGCGTTCGTGCACGAACCCACCGAGGAAGAGGCCGACCAGCTCCTGTCCGTCCGCACGCTGCTGGAGGCGGAGGCGGCCAGGCTCGCCGCCGCGAGCGCCGGGCCGGCCGCGATCGCCGCGCTCGAAGAGGTGTGCGCGAAGGGTGAGCGGGCGGTCGCGGACGACGACGTGGACCTCGCCGTGTCGCTCAACGCCCAGTTCCACGCCAAGGTCATGGAGCTGGCGGGCAACGTCGTGCTCACCGAGCTGGCGGCGCAGGTCGGCCGGCGCGTCCGCTGGTACTACACGCCCGTCGCCCGGCAGCGCGGCATGCAGTCCTGGATCGAGCACCGCGAGCTGATCGCCGCCATCGCGGACCGCGACGAGCGGCGCGCCACCGAGATCATGCGCGCCCACACGGAGCACACCCGCACGACGTACCACGAGCGCGCCGCCTGAGCGAGCGCCCCTGCACACGGGTGGCCGGGAACGAGCGGCCTGTACGCGGGTGGCCCGGCCGCACTTCGTCACCGCGCGCCCTGCCCGCCCCCCGCCAACCAGCCGCACGGCGGGGCCGTTTGTGCACGGAACCGTCTTTGTCCTCGGTGTGGAGAAAGTTGAGGTGGATTCCCGCGCAACTTCTTCCCACTCCCGGCAGCCGCTGCTACGTTCCCCTCCAAAGCCCGGCAGTGAACGGCCGATGAGGCAGGGAGGGGCACGTGAGACGGATGACGGCTCGACCGGCGAACGCGCATCAGGCGCGGCTGCTCCGTCTGCTGCGTGACGGCGGACCCAACTCCCGCGCCCAGCTGGGCGATCAGATCGATCTCTCCCGTTCCAAACTCGCCGTCGAGGTCGACCGGCTCCTCGACACCGGCCTGGTCGTCGCC
The DNA here is from genome assembly GCF_014650755.1 of Streptomyces chryseus. Taxonomy (GTDB): domain Bacteria; phylum Actinomycetota; class Actinomycetes; order Streptomycetales; family Streptomycetaceae; genus Streptomyces; species Streptomyces chryseus. The sequence goes on from NZ_BMVO01000010.1 coordinate 73,032, forward strand.
GACGGCCTCGCCGCCTCCCGGGGCGGCCGCCGCTCGCACAACATCCGGCTCGCGCCCGCCCTGCGCTTCCTCGGCATCGACATCGGCGCCACCTCGATCGACGTGGCCGTCACCAACGCCGAGCTGGAGGTGCTCGGCCACCTCAACCACCCCATGGACGTACGGGAGGGCCCGGTCGCGGTCTTCGAGCAGGCCCTCGCCCTGGCGGCCAAGCTCAAGGCGTCCGGCCTCGCCGAGGGCTTCGACGGCGCGGGCATCGGCGTGCCGGGCCCGGTCCGCTTCCCGGAGGGCGTGCCGGTCGCGCCGCCGATCATGCCCGGCTGGGACGGCTTTCCCGTACGCGAGGCACTCAGCCAGGAGCTGGGCTGCCCCGTCATGGTCGACAACGACGTGAACCTGATGGCGATGGGGGAGCAGCACGCGGGTGTCGCACGCTCGGTGGGCGACTTCCTCTGCGTCAAGATCGGCACCGGCATCGGCTGCGGCATCGTCGTCGGCGGCGAGGTCTACCGGGGCACGACCGGCAGCGCCGGCGACATCGGCCACATCCAGGTCGAACCGGAGGGCCGGTCCTGCGCCTGCGGCAACAAGGGCTGCCTGGAAGCCCATTTCAGCGGCGCCGCGCTCGCCCGCGACGCCGAGGACGCGGCCCGCTCCGGCCGCTCGCCCGAACTGGCGGCGCGCCTCGACGCGGCCGGACGGCTCACGGCCGCCGACGTGGCCGCCGCGGCGGCCGCCGGCGACGCCACCTCGCTCGATCTCATCCGCGAGGGCGGCAACCGCGTCGGCCAGGTCATCGCGGGACTCGTCAGCTTCTTCAACCCCGGGCTCGTGGTGATCGGCGGCGGGGTGACCGGCCTCGGCCACACCCTGCTCGCCAGCGTCCGCACCCAGGTCTACCGCCAGTCGCTGCCGCTGGCGACCGGCAACCTGCCCATCGTCCTGGGCGAGCTGGGGGCCGCCGCCGGCGTGATCGGCGCGGCCAGGCTCATCAGCGACCACCTGTTCTCGCCGGCCTGACCCGGCCGGCGCCCGTACGACCCGTACGCCACACGCAACGCGAACGGCACCACCTCACAGCGCCGGCTCCGCCGTGCCCAGCTCCGTCCTGCCCGCCTGCCCGCTTCTTTCCGTCCCGCTCGTCCCAGCCGTACCTCCCGAACCGCCCGCACCACCCGTACCCGTACTGCCCCTGCTCCGTCCTGCCCTGCTCGCTCACCGGCCGCCGCACCAGCCGAGGGGAACCGTCATGGCACCACCGCAAGCAGCCCCAGCAGCCCCGCCCCTTCTTCTCACCATGTCCGGCATCACCAAGTCCTTCCCCGGTGTCCGGGCCCTCGACGGCGTCGACCTGGAGGTCCAGGCCGGCGAGGTCCACTGCCTGCTCGGCCAGAACGGCGCCGGGAAATCCACCCTCATCAAGGTCCTCGCCGGCGTGCACCAGCCCGACGGCGGCGAGATCACCTGGCAGGGGGCCGCCGTCACGCTCAAGTCGCCCATCGCCGCCATGCGCCTGGGCATCGCCACCATCTACCAGGAACTCGACCTGGTGGAGGGCCTGTCGGTCGCCGAGAACATCTTCCTCGGCCACGAACCCACCACCGCCGGCTTCGTCGTACGCGGCAGACAGGCCCGCGCCTCGGCCACCGCCCTCCTCGAACGCCTCGGCCACGCCGAGATCGACGCCGGCAGCCTCGTCGGCTCGCTCTCCGCCGCCCAGCAGCAGATCGTGTCGATGGCGCGGGCCCTCTCCCACGACGTACGCCTCATCGTGATGGACGAGCCCTCCGCCGCCCTCGACCCCGACGAGGTCGACAACCTCTTCCGCATCGTCGCCGGACTCACGGCGGACGGCGTCGCCGTCGTCTACATCTCCCACCGGCTGGAGGAGATCCGGCGCATCGGCGACCGCGTGACCGTACTCAAGGACGGCCGCGCGGTCGCGGTCGGCCTGCCCGCCAGGAGCACTCCGACCCGTGACGTCGTCGCGCTGATGACCGGCCGCGACGTCGAGTACGTCTTCCCCCGGCGGCCCGGGGACGGTGCTCGGGCCGCCGGGGCGGAACCGGTTCTGCGCGTCGAAGGACTGTCCAGGGACGGGGAGTTCGCGGCGCTCGACCTCGACGTCCGCCCCGGCGAGATCGTCGGTCTCGCCGGACTGGTCGGCTCCGGGCGCTCCGAGGTCCTGGAGACGGTCTACGGCGCGCGCAAACCCAGCACCGGCCGTGTGCTCGTCGACGGCCGGCCCCTGCGCCCCGGCAGCGTCCGCGCCGCCGTCCGCGCCGGCATCGGACTCGCCCCCGAGGAGCGCAAGGCCCAGGGCCTGCTGATGCTCGAATCCGTCACGCGCAACGTGTCCGTGTCGACCCTGTCCCGCTTCTCGCGCGGCGGCTGGCTCGACCGTACGGCCGAACGCGAGGCCGCCCGTGCCGCCACCCGCGAACTGTCCCTGCGGCCGGACAACCCCGACGCCCCCGTCCGCACCCTCTCCGGCGGCAACCAGCAGAAGGCCGTCCTCGCCCGCTGGCTGCTGCGCGGCTGCCGCGTCCTGCTGCTCGACGAGCCGACGCGCGGCGTCGACGTCGGCGCGCGGGCCGAGCTGTACGCCGTGATCCGCCGGCTGGCCGACGAAGGCCTCGCGGTACTTCTCGTATCCAGCGAGGTCCCCGAAGTCCTGGGCCTCGCCGACCGGGTGCTGGTGCTCAGGGAGGGCCGCGTCGTCCACACCGCGCCCGCCCGGGAGCTCGACGAGCACCGCGTACTCGACCTCGTGATGGAAGGGAGCCCCACGCCATGACGCAGCCAGTCTCGCCGGCGCAGCGGCACCAGCAGGACGGACCGGCCGCCACCCCCGCCAAGACGCCCGCGCGGCAGCCGGCCGGGCTGCGCCCGGACGTACGCAACCTGTCGCTGCTCGGCGTCCTCGCGGTCCTGGTCGCGGTCGGCGGCTTCACCAAACCCGAGCAGTTCCTGGACAGCAGCAACCTCCAGCTCGTCCTCACCCAGGCGTCCGTCATCGGCGTCGTCACCGTCGGCATGACCTTCGTCATCACCAGCGGCGGCATCGACCTGTCGGTCGGCGCGATCGTGGCCCTCGCCTCGGTGTGGGCGACGACGCTCGCGACGCAGGAGTACGGCTTCGCGGGCATCCTCTTCACCGCGGTCGTCGTGGGTCTCGCCTGCGGGCTCGTCAACGGGCTGCTCATCGCGTACGGCGGGATGGTGCCGTTCATCGCGACGCTCGCCATGCTGGCGTCGGCCCGCGGCCTCGCCCTGCAGATCACCGACGGCAAGACGCAGATCGTCACCGTCGACTCCGTGCTGGACCTCGGCGTCCCCGACTCCTACGTCCTCGGCATACCGCCCCTCGTGCTGGTCTTCGCCGTCGTCACCGTCGTCGGCTGGCTGCTGCTCAACCGCACCACCTTCGGGCGGCGCACCGTCGCGGTCGGTGGCAACGCGGAAGCGGCCAGGCTCGCCGGGATCGACGTACGCCGCCAGCGCCTCTACCTCTACCTGCTGTCCGGACTGTGCTGCGGAATCGCCGCCTTCCTCCTGGTCGTCCTGTCCGGCTCGGGCCAGAACACCAACGGGAACCTGTACGAACTCGACGCCATCGCGGCGGCCATCATCGGCGGGACGCTGCTCAGCGGCGGCCGGGGCACCATCGTCGGCTCCGTGCTCGGCGTCCTGGTCTTCACCACCATCACCAACATCTTCGCCCTCAACAACCTCCAGAGCGACGTCCAGCAGATCGCCAAGGGCGCCATCATCGTCGCCGCCGTCCTGGTCCAGCGCCGCACCGCGCGCGACGGCGCGATCTGATCCGGGCCGCTGTCGCCCGTCTCCCTTTCTCCTTCTCCCGCTTCCCCCCGCCCCGTCCCGCACGCCCTGACCTGAAGGGTTGGAACCGCCATGCCAGAAACCAGTCGCAGAGGACTGCTCTTCGGCACCGCCGCCGTGTCCGCCGGCGCTCTGCTCACCGCCTGCACCAGCAACGAGCCCAAGACCAAGGAACCGGCCGCGAACAACGAGCCGGCCGCCTCCGACGACAAGCCCGGCAAGAAGGTCACGATCGGTTTCGCGGGCCCGCAGGCCGACCACGGCTGGCTCAACGCCATCAACGAGAACGCGAAGTCACGCGCCGGGAAGTACTCCGAGGTGACCCTGGAGATCACCGAGGGGTCGAACGACACGGCCGCGCAGATCGGCCAGGTCCAGACGCTGATCAACAAGAAGGTCGACGTACTGGTGATCCTGCCGGCCGACGGCAAGGCCCTCACCCAGGTCGGCCTCCAGGCGATGAAGGCGGGCATCCCCGTCATCAACCTGGACCGCGTCTTCGCGTCCCCGCAGGCCTACCGCTGCTGGATCGGCGGCGACAACTACGGCATGGGCCTCAACGCGGGCAACTACATCGGCGAGCGGCTCAAGGACAAGAAGAACGCCAAGGTGGTGGAGCTCGCGGGGCTCGACAACCTGGAGCTGACCAAGCAGCGCAGCCAGGGCTTCGCGGACGCCCTCAAGAACTACCCCAACATCAAGCGCGTGGCCCGCCAGGCGGCCGACTTCACCGTCGAGTCCGGGCAGGCCAAGATGGCCCAGCTGCTCCAGGCGCAGAAGCAGTTCGACGCGCTGTGGAACCACGACGACGACCAGGGCGTGGGCGCCCTGCGTGCCATCGAGCAGGCCGGGCGCGACGACTTCCTGATGGTCGGCGGGGCCGGGGCCAAGGCCGCGATGGACGCCATCAAGGCCGACAACAGCGTGCTGAAGGCCACCGTCCTCTACCCGCCGACCATGGCCGCCTCCGCCATCGACCTGGCCCGCGCGCTGGGCCAGGGCAAGGGGGTGGGCGGGATGTCGGAACTGGAGATCCCGGCCTCGATCACCCTCTACTCGGCCGTCGTCACCAAGGACAACGTCGACGAGTACCTGCCGACGGGCTTCAGCTGACCGGGCCGCGGCGCCCGCCTGCCCCCCACCGTGCGAGTGACGAGTTCGACGAGGAGGAATCCGTATGGCCCGCAGGGAAGAGTCACAGACGGAGACAGAGGCCGGGACAGCCGCCGGAACGGGCGCGCCGGCCGGTGTGCGGTCGCCGGCGCTCGGCGTCGGCATGGTCGGGTACGCGTTCATGGGAGCCGCCCACTCGCAGGGCTGGCGCACCGCGGGCCGCGTGTTCGACCTGCCGGTACGGCCGGTCCTGGCGGCCGTCTGCGGACGCGACGCGGTGGCCGTGCGCGCCGCGGCGGACCAGCACGGATGGGCGGCGGCGGAGACCGACTGGCGTGACCTGATCGCCCGCGACGACGTACAGATCGTCGACATCTGCACGCCGGGCGACAGCCACGCCGAGATCGCCGTCGCCGCGCTCGAAGCGGGCAAGCACGTGCTGTGCGAGAAGCCGCTGGCCAACTCGGTCGCCGAGGCGGAGGCGATGACCGCCGCCGCCGAGCGCGCCCGGGCGCGGGGCCAGGTGGCGATGGTCGGCTTCAACTACCGCCGGGTTCCCGCCATGACGTACGCCCGGCGGCTGGTCGCCCAGGGGCGGCTCGGGGCGCTCCGGCACGTACGCGTCACCTATCTCCAGGACTGGCTCGTCGACCCGGACTTCCCCCTGACCTGGCGGCTCCAGCGCGAGCACGCGGGCTCGGGCGCGCTCGGCGACCTGGGGGCGCACATCGTCGACCTCGCGCAGTACCTGGCGGGCGAGCCGGTGGTGGGGGTGTCCGCGATGACCGAGACGTTCGTACGGTCGCGGCCGCTGCCGGCGGCCGCTTCGGCGGGGCTCGCGGCGGGGGCCACGGGGGCCGGGCGCGGTGCGGTGACGGTCGACGACGCCGCCCTGTTCACGGCGCGGCTGGCCTCGGGGGCGCTGGCCTCGTTCGAGGCGACGCGCACGGCGGCGGGCCGCAAGAACGCGCTCAGCGTCGAACTCAACGGTGAGCGGGGTTCGTTGGCCTTCGACCTGGAACGGCTGAACGAACTGTCCTTCCACGACCACACCGAGCCCGCCGTCTCCTCCGGGTTCCGCCGGATCCTGGTGACCGAGCCGCAGCACCCGTACCTGGAGGCGTGGTGGCCGCCGGGCCACGCCCTGGGGTACGAGCACACCTTCGTCCACCAGGCGCGCGACCTGCTGCACGCCATCGCCACCGGCACCGACCCGGAGCCGTCCTTCGCGGACGGGCTGCGGGTGCAGCGGGTGCTGGCGGCGGTGGAGGAGAGCGCCCAGAAGAACGCTATCTACACGCCCGTACTCCCCGCACTCCCGTAGGAGGGCCGTTCCCGCATGCCACGACCATTCACCCTCTTCACCGGCCAGTGGGCCGACCTGCCACTGGAGGAGGTCTGCCGACTCGCCCGCGACTTCGGCTACGACGGCCTCGAACTCGCCTGCTGGGGCGACCACTTCGAAGTCGACAAGGCGCTGAACGAACCCGGCTACCTGGCAGGACGGCACCAGCTCCTCGACAAGTACGGCCTCGGATGCTGGGCGATCTCCAACCACCTGGTCGGCCAGGCGGTCTGCGACGCGCCCATCGACGAGCGCCACCAGGCCATCCTGCCGGCGCGGATCTGGGGCGACGGCGAACCCGAGGGCGTACGGGGCCGGGCCGCGGCCGAGATGGCGGACACGGCCCGGGCCGCCGCCGCCTTCGGCGTCCGTACGGTCATCGGCTTCACCGGCTCCTCGATCTGGCACCTGGTGGCGATGTTCCCGCCCGTACCGCCGCGCATGATCGAGCGGGGGTACGAGGACTTCGCCGAGCGGTGGAACCCCGTCCTCGACGTCTTCGACGCGGAGGGGGTGCGTTTCGCCCACGAGGTGCACCCGAGCGAGATCGCGTACGACTACTGGACGACGCGGCGGGCCCTGGAGGCGGTCGGGCACCGGCCGGCGTTCGGGCTGAACTTCGACCCGAGCCACTTCGTGTGGCAGGACCTGGACCCGGTCGGGTTCCTGTACGACTTCCGGGACCGGATCTACCACGTGGACTGCAAGGAGGCGCGCAAGCGGCTCGACGGGCGCAACGGCCGCCTCGGCTCGCACCTGCCGTGGGGCGACCCGCGGCGCGGCTGGGACTTCGTGTCGGCCGGGCACGGTGACGTCCCCTGGGAGGACGTGTTCCGGATGCTGCGCTCCATCGGATACGAGGGGCCGGTCTCGGTGGAGTGGGAGGACGCGGGGATGGACCGCCTCACAGGGGCGCCGGAAGCCCTCGCCACGCTGAAGCGGTACGACTTCGACCCGCCGAGCGCGTCGTTCGACGCGGCGTTCGGGGGCGCGGACTAGGCCCCGCCACCGGGGCGCGTCCCCCCGCGAGGGGCCCCGGGCGGGGCAGCGCACGGCAGCCCGGCGGCACAGTGCCGCCGGGCCGGTCCGGGCTGAGCCCCGGCCGCTTTGTCCTGCGGCGGGAGAAAGTTCAACTTCCTTGCCGCACAAGGGCTTTCCGTTCCGGACGAACGCGGCTACCGTCCCTGAGGTGTACAGGACATGACTCCGGTACCGGTATGACGGCGCATTCCGGTGCCGGTTCCGTATTGAGAGAGCTTCCCGCCCGGCACCGGTGCAGGACGAGCACCGCCCGGCCCACTCCCGGAGGACACTCGTGCACAGGAAACGGCTCAGAGCCGGATCGGCCCGAAAAACCCTCGCACTCCTCACCGGCGGCCTCCTCGCCGCCACGTCGCTCGCCCTGACCCCCACCGTGTCCACCGCCGCCGAGCACCCCGAACCGATCGGCGGCGCGGGTTCGGCGCCCGCCGCCGAACCCGCCGCCGAGGACTTCCAGCAGGTCACCCTCGCCAAGGGCGAGCCCGAGACGGGCGAGCCCATGTCGCTCGCCGTGCTTCCCGACCGCAGCGTCCTGCACACCTCGCGCGACGGCGAGCTCCGCATGACCGACGCGGCCGGCAACACGCGTGTCGTCGGCACCATCCCGGTCTACTCGCACGACGAAGAGGGCCTCCAGGGCATCGGCATCGACCCGGAGTTCAGCGAGAACCGGCGCATCTACCTCTATTACGCGCCCCCGATGGACACGCCGGCGGGCGACGCCCCCAACGAGGGCACGGCCGCCGACTTCGCCAAGTTCGACGGCGTCAACCGGCTCTCGCGCTTCGAACTCAAGGCCGACGGCACGCTCGACAACGCCAGCGAGAAGAAGATCCTCGACGTACCCGCGACCCGCGGCATCTGCTGCCATGTCGGCGGCGACATCGACTTCGACGCGCAGGGCAACCTCTACCTCTCGACCGGCGACGACTCCAACCCCTTCGCCTCCGACGGCTTCACCCCCATCGACGAACGCCCGGACCGCAACCCGGCGTACGACGCCCGTCGCACCTCCGGCAACACCAACGACCTGCGCGGCAAGATCCTGCGCATCAAGGTGAACGACGACGGCTCGTACGCGGTTCCCGAGGGCAACCTGTTCGCGCCCGGCACCGACAAGACGCGCCCCGAAATCTACGCCATGGGCTTCCGCAACCCCTTCCGCTTCAGCGTCGACAAGCCCACCGGCGTCCTGTACGTCGGCGACTACGGGCCCGACGCCGGCGCCGCCGACCCGAAACGCGGCCCGGCCGGACAGGTCGAGTTCGCCCGCGTCACCGAGCCCGGCAACTTCGGCTGGCCCTTCTGCACCGGCAAGAACGACGCGTACGTCGACTACGACTTCGCGACGAAGGAGTCCGGCGCGAAGTTCGACTGCGCCGCGCCGAAGAACACCTCGCCGCACAACACCGGCCTGACCGACCTGCCCCCCGCCCAGGAGGCGTGGATCCCGTACGACGGCGGCTCGGTCCCCGAGTTCGGCACCGGCTCGGAGTCCCCGATGGGCGGACCCGTCTACCGGTACGACAAGGACCTCGACTCCCCGGTGAAGTTCCCCGAGGCCTACGACGGCGACTTCTTCGCGGGCGAGTTCGGCCGGCGCTGGATCAAGCGCGTGGAGCAGGACGCGAACGGCGCCGTGCAGTCCATCAACCCCGTCCCGTGGACCGGCACCCAGGTCATGGACTCCGCCTTCGGCCCCGACGGCGCGCTGTACGTCCTCGACTACGGCACCGCCTGGTTCGGCGGCAACGAGAACTCCGGCCTCTACCGCATCGAGAACGCCACCAGCGGCCACTCGCCCGTCGCGGAGGCCGCGGCCGACAAGACCTCGGGCCAGGCCCCGCTGCGCGTGAGGTTCTCCTCCGCGGGGACGACGGACTCCGACGGCGACGCCCTGAAGTACTCCTGGACCTTCGGCGACGGTGGCACGTCGACGGCGGCCAACCCCACGTACACGTACCGCAGGAACGGCACCTACACCGCCACCGTCACCGCCAAGGACAGCACCGGGCGCACCGGCTCGGCGAGCGTGCGGATCGTCGTCGGCAACACCGCGCCCAAGGTGACGCTCGAACTGCCCGGCGACGGCCAGCTCTTCACCTTCGGCGACGACGTGCCCTTCAAGGTGAAGGTCACCGACCCCGAGGACGGCACGGTCGACTGCGCCAAGGTCAAGGTGACGTACGTCCTCGGCCACGACAGCCACGGCCACCCGATCACCTCGGCCAACGGCTGCACCGGCACCATCAAGACCCCGGCCGACAGCAGCCACGACCCCAACGCCAACATCTTCGCGGTGTTCGACGCCGAGTACACGGACGGCGGAGGCGGCGGCCAGGAGCCGCTGACGACCCACGACCAGAAGGTGCTCCAGCCCAAGCAGCGCCAGGCCGAGCACTACGCAAGCCAGAGCGGCGTCGCACCGCAGAGCAAGCCGGCCGCGCACGGCGGCAAGACCGTCGGCGACATCGACGACGGGGACTGGATCGCCTTCAAGCCCTACCGGGTCGGAGACGCCACCTCCCTCACCGCACGCGTCTCCTCCGGGGGAGCGGGCGGCACCCTCGAAGTCCGTACCGGAGCGCCCGACGGCAGGCTCATCGGCTCCACCGTCGTCCCCGTCACGGGCGGCTGGGACGTCTTCCAGGACGTCACCACCACCATCAAGCGGCCCCCGGCCGGCACCACCACGCTCTACCTGGTCTTCAAGGGCGGCGCGGGAGCGCTCTACGACCTCGACGACTTCACCTTCTCGACGGCGAGGGGCGACGCCACCCCCAAGAAGCGGGTCCTGGTCTTCTCCAAGACCGCCGGATTCCGCCACGACTCCATCGCGACGGGCATCACCGCGCTCAAGGAACTCGGCGCGCAGCGCGGCCTCGCCGTCGACGCGACCGAGGAGGCCAGGCAGTTCACCCCGCAGAACCTCGCCCGCTACGACGCGGTCGCGTTCCTCTCCACGACCGGCGACGTGCTGAACGCCCACCAGCAGACGGTCTTCGAGCAGTACGTCGCCGACGGCGGCGGCTACCTCGGCATCCACGCGGCCGCCGACACCGAGTACGACTGGAAGTTCTACGGCGGACTCGTCGGCGCGCACTTCGACTCGCACCCGCAGATCCAGTCGGCGACCGTACGCGTCGAGGACCACGACCACCCCGCCACCGCGCACCTGGACAGCACCTGGCAGCGCACCGACGAGTGGTACAACTACCGCACCAACCCCCGCGACCAGGCCCGCGTCCTGGCCACCCTCGACGAGACGAGCTACACCGGCGGGAACATGAAGGGCGACCACCCGATCGCCTGGTGCCAGCCGTACGAGGGCGGGCGCTCCTTCTACACGGGCGGCGGTCACACGAAGGAGTCGTACGCCGAACCGGCCTTCCGCAAGCACCTGCTCGGCGGGCTGCTCTACGCGACCGGCATCGCCAAGGCCGACTGCAAGCCCTCCAAGGGCTACCGGCCGATCTTCAACGGCGAGACCCACGAAGGCTGGAAGCAGGCCGGCCCCGGCTCCTTCGAGATCAAGGACGACCGCACGCTGAACTCCGTCGGCGGCATGGGCATGCTCTGGTACCAGGCCAAGGAGCTGAAGTCGTACTCGCTCAAGCTCGACTGGAAGATGGCCGGTGACGACAACTCCGGGATCTTCGTGGGCTTCCCGGCCTCCGACGACCCGTGGTCGGCCGTCGACAAGGGGTACGAGATCCAGATCGACGCGACCGACGCCCCCGACCGCACCACCGGGTCCGTGTACGGCTTCAAGGCGGCGAACATCGCCGCCCGGGACGCCGCGCTCAACCCGCCGGGGGAGTGGAACACGTACGAGATCAGGGTCGGGGGAGAACGGCTGCGGCTCTTCCTCAACGGCGTGAAGATCAACGACTTCACGAACACCGATCCCGCGCGCAGCCTGGCCGAGGGGCACATCGGCATCCAGAACCACGGCGCCGGCGACCAGGTCTCCTTCCGCAACATCAAGCTCAAGGAGACGGCGGTGAGCAACGGCTCCTGACGGCCGCCCCCAGGACCGGCGGCGGGCGGGAGCACGCCGAGCCCCCGCCCGCCGCCCCCACCTCGTCCACGCGTTTCCCGCCTCACCGCACCTCCGCACGCCCGCTCCACTTCCCCACCTCTCCATCTCTCCATCGCTCTGGCAGGGAGGCAGCCCGTGACCACCCCATCCGAAGGCACGACGGCGCACACGGCAACGGCACGGACCGGCGTGTGGTTCGTCGGAGCGCGTGGTTCCGTCGCCACCACCGCCGTCGCGGGCTGCGCGGCGCTCACGGCGGGGCTGCACGCCCCGGACGGCCTCGTCACCGAGACCCCGCCGTTCGCCGGGAGCGGGCTGGCCCCGCTCGCCTCGCTCGTCTTCGGCGGACACGACACGGTGAGCTGCCCCCTGCCCAAACGGGCCGAGGAACTGGAGGCCGGCGGTGTCCTGCCGTACGGTCTGGCCTCCGCCGTACGCAGCGAACTGGCCGCCGCCGACCGGGAGATCCGCACCGGCGGCCCCCTGCCCGGGGACACGCGCGGCGACGAGGAACTCATCGGCACGTTCGCGGCGGACCTGCGCGACTTCGCCCGGCGCCAGTGCCTGGACCGGGTCGTGGTCGTCAACGTGGCCTCGACCGAACCCGCGCCCGCGGACCCCGACACCCTGCCGCCCAGCTCCCTCTACGCGGCCGCGGCGCTGCGGGCAGGCTGCCCGTACGTCAACTTCACCCCCTCCACCGGGCTGCGCGCACCGGCCCTCCAGGACGCCGTCACGGCCAGTGGCCTTCCCCACGCGGGACGCGACGGCAAGACGGGCCAGACGCTGCTCCGTTCCGTACTCGCCCCGATGTTCGTCCAGCGCGCCCTGTCCGTACGGGCGTGGTCCGGCACGAACCTGCTCGGCGGCGGGGACGGGGCGGCGCTGGCCGACCCGGCCGCGGCTGCGGCCAAGAACGCGGGCAAGAACCGGGTACTGGCCGACACGCTCGGCGTGCTGCCCGAGGGCGACGTCCACATCGACGACGTACCGGCGCTCGGCGAGTGGAAGACGGCGTGGGACCACATCGCCTTCGACGGCTTCCTCGGCTCGCGGATGACGCTCCAGACGACGTGGCAGGGCTGCGACTCGGCGCTCGCGGCGCCGCTGGTGCTGGACCTCGCCCGGCTGGTGGCCCGCGCCCACGAGGTGGGCGTGTCCGGCCCGCTGCCGGAGCTGGGCTTCTACTTCAAGGACCCGGACGACGGCGGCCCGGCGGCGCTCGCGGCGCAGTACGAGGCGCTGCTCGGCTTCGGGGCGCGGCTGCGGGCGGCCCGATGAGGCCGGCCGCGCGCGCGGCCGCGTGGGCGCAACTCCTGCGCGTGTCCGCCCTGTTCACCGTCCCGGGCGACGCGGTGGCGGGCGCGGCGTCCGTCGGCGTACGGCCGAACCGCGGAACGGCGCTGGCCGTGGGAGCCTCGCTGTGCCTGTACGAGGCGGGCATGGCGCTCAACGACTGGGCGGATCGCGCCGAGGACGCGGTGGACCGTCCGCACCGCCCCATCCCTTCGGGCCGCGTCACACCTCGGGCCGCCCTGGCGGCGTCGGGCGCGCTGACGGCCGCGGGCCTCGCGCTGGCCGCCGGGGCGGGCCGGCCGGCGCTGGCGGTGGCCTCGGGGCTGGCCGCCACGATCTGGGCGTACGACCTGCGCCTGAAGCACACCCCGGCGGCCCCCGCGGCGATGGCCGCGGCCCGGGCCCTGGACCTGCTCCTGGGCGCGACGGCGACGGCGACACGGGCCCGGTCGGACACTCTCCCCGCGCGTCTCGCTGCTTCCCGAGGCTTTCGGCCGCCGGGCGGGCCCGCTGCGGCCGGGGCAGGCGCTCACGACGCGGCCGGCCATGCGCGGCGCCGGGACCCGGCCCGTCCGGCGTCCGTCGAGCGGGGTCCGGAGGGAATCCTCGGTGCGCCCGGCGGCGGGGCGAGGAACGAGGGCCGCAGGACACGGCCCACCCCAGGACGCGACGCACTGACCGCCGCGACCGTGCTCGGCGCGCACACCTACGCCGTCACGGCGGTCTCGCGCCGGGAAACGCAGGGCGGCTCCACCACAGCGCCTCTCGCCGCCCTCGCGGCAACCGCCGTACTGGCCACCCTGACCGCCCGCACCCGCCCCGGTGACGCGGGCGCCGTGGCGCCGCCCCGGGGAGCCGGTGGCGCACCCGCGCCGGCCACCCGGCAACCACGCGCCCGCCACCGAGGCCACAGAGTCGCCACCCACTTGGCGACCCCCGCCGGCCTCGCGGCCGCCGCCTACTTCCGCACCGCCGCCAAGCCGTTCCTGCACGCCGTGCTCAACCCCTCGCCGGCCCTCACCCAGCGGGCCGTCGGCGGCGGGATCCGGGCCATGATCCCGCTGCAGGCCGCGCTCGCCGCCCGTAGCGGTGCGGCCGGGACCGGGGCGGCGCTCCTCGGGCTCGTGCCCGTCGCCCGCAAACTGTCGCGAAAGGTGAGTCCCACATGACCGGCGACCCCGTACGTCACTCCGGCCCCGGCCCCCGCTCCGCACCCGGGCCCGTCCGGTTCGGCTACGGGACCAACGGGCTCACCGACCTGCGGCTGGACGACGCCCTCGCCCTCCTCGCCGACCTCGGGTACGACGGCGTCGGGCTGACGCTCGACCACATGCACCTGGACCCCCTCGCCCCCGGACTCGCCGCCGAAACGGCCCGCGTGGCCCGCAGGCTGTCGCAGCTCGGCCTGGGCGTGACCGTCGAGACCGGCGCGCGGTACGTGCTCGACCCGCGCCGCAAGCACGGTCCGTCCCTGCTCGACCCGGACCCGGCCGGCCGCGCCGCCCGCGTCGGCCTGCTCGTCACGGCGGTAGGCGTGGCGGCGGACCTGGGCGCCCACGCCGTCCACTGCTTCAGCGGCGTCACCCCGGCCGGCACCCCGCCCGACACCGCCTGGCAGCGGCTGACGGCATCGCTCGCCCCCGTGGCCGACGCGGCCGCCACCGCCGGCGTACCGCTCGCCGTCGAGCCGGAACCCGGTCACCTCCTCGCCACTCTCGCCGACTTCCACCACCTGCGCGGTGCCCTCGGCGACCCTTCCTCCCTCGGCCTGACCCTGGACATCGGCCACTGCCAGTGCCTGGAACCGTCCTCGCCCGCCGACTGCGTGCGCGAGGCCGCTCCGTGGCTGCGGCACGTGCAGATCGAGGACATGCGCCGGGGTGTGCACGAGCATCTGCCGTTCGGGGACGGCGAGATCGACTTCCCGCCGGTACTGGAGGCACTCGCCACCAGCGGCTACCAGGGCCTGACGGTCGTCGAACTGCCCCGCCACTCGCACGCCGGGCCCGCCCTGGCCGCACAGTCCCTCGACTTCCTGCGTGGGGCGCTGCCCGCCGGACCGCTCGTTCCGGCGGGGGGTGACGCGCGATGCCGACGGCACTGACCGAACTGACCAACGGCGCACCGGCCCCCGCCCTGCAAGCCGCACTCGAAGGACATCTGGCGGGTGCGGACCGCGTCTGGCTCCACGAGGCGCTGGCGGAGGCGGAGGCCGCAGCGGGGGACGAAGCCGAGGCGGGGGCCGGGGCTGCGGGCCGGTCCGCGTGGGCCCTCCCCACCTGGGAGATCCGGTTCGCCGAAGCCGGGCGTCACTGCCGCCCCGCCCAGGGCGGCCCGTCCGGCCCGAGCGCCCAGGACCTCGCCGACGCCGCCCGCGTCCTGATCCTGCACACCGTACGAGCCGACCACGACACCACCACCCGCCTCTACACGCACGGCACCGCCGCCGAACGCCGCGCCGTTCTGCTCGCCCTGCCGCACCTGAGCGCGCACATCCCCCCGGCTTCCGCCCTTCCGCTCGTCGAAGACGCCCTGCGCACCAACGACACCCGCCTCGTGGCCGCGGCCGTCGGCCCGTACGCCGCCGAGCACCTCGATCAGCACGCCTGGCGGCACGCCGTTCTCAAGTGCCTGTTCACCGGAGTGCCGGTGGACGCCGTCGACGGCCTGGCCCCGCGCGCCCGGGCCGACGCCGAACTGGCCCGGATGCTCCGCGACTACGCCGCCGAACGCACCGCCGCGAGCCGCCCCGTACCGGACGATCTCCACCGCGTCCTCGCCCTCACGGCCGACCGCGACACGGCAACCGGCCCGGACACGGCAACCGGCCCGGACACGGCAACCGGCCCGGACACGGCAACCGCCCCGGACGCGCCCGGCGACCGGGACACCACCGCCCGCCCGGACACGGCGGACCGCCCCCACGTCACGGCCGCCCCCACCGAGGAGTCCTGATGCGCATCTTCGACCCCCACATCCACATGACCTCCCGCACCACGGACGACTACGAGGCGATGTACGCCGCCGGAGTGCGCGCCGTCGTCGAGCCGTCCTTCTGGCTGGGCCAGCCCCGTACCTCGCCCGCCAGCTTCTTCGACTACTTCGACACGCTCCTCGGCTGGGAGCCCTTCCGCGCCTCCCAGTACGGCATCGCCCACCACTGCACGCTCGCCCTCAACCCCAAAGAGGCGAACGACCCCCGCTGCACCCCCGTTCTCGACGCGCTTCCCCGCTACCTCGTCAAGGACTCCGTCGTCGCCGTCGGCGAGATCGGCTACGACTCCATGACGCCCGCCGAGGACACCGCCCTCGCCGCCCAGCTCCAGCTCGCCGCCGACCACGGGCTGCCCGCCCTCGTGCACACCCCGCACCGCGACAAGCTCGCCGGTCTCCACCGCACCGTCGCCGTCATCCGTGAATCGGACCTCCCCCCGGAGCGCGTCCTGCTCGATCACCTCAACGAGACAACCGTAAAGGCCGCCACTGACAGCGGCTGCTGGCTCGGCTTCTCCGTCTACCCCGACACCAAGATGGACGAGGACCGTATGGTCGCCGTCATCAAGGACCACGGCACGGAGAAGGTACTGGTCAACTCCGCCGCCGACTGGGGGAAGAGCGACCCGCTCAAGACCCGCAAGGTCGGCGACGCCCTGCTCGCCGCCGGCTTCACCGAGGACGACGTCGACCAGGTCCTGTGGCGCAACCCCGTCGCCTTCTACGGCCTCAGCGGCCGCCTGCGGCTCGACGTGACCGACGCCCCCGAGCCGCTCCACGAGGGCAACTCCATCCTCCGCGGCGGGGAATGAGAAGGAGGACAGCCACCATGCGCTTCCGCCACCCCGACGGTTCCACCGTCCACCTCGCGTACTGCACCAACGTCCACCCCGCCGAGACCCTCGACGGCGTCCTCGCGCAGCTGCGCGACCACTGCGAGCCCGTCCGCAGACGCCTCGGCCGCGACCGCCTCGGCATCGGTCTGTGGCTCGCGAGGGACGCCGCGCGCGCCCTGATCACCGACCCGGCGGCCCTGCGCGGCCTGCGCGGCGAACTGGACAGACGCGGACTGGAAGTCGTCACCCTCAACGGCTTCCCGTACGCCGGGTTCGGCGCCGAAGAGGTCAAGTACCGCGTCTACCGGCCCGACTGGACCGAGGCCCCGCGGCTCGACCACACCACGGACCTCGCCCACCTCCTCGCCGCGCTGCTGCCCGAAGACGTCACCGAGGGCACGATCTCCACCCTCCCGCTCGCCTGGCGCGTCCCCTTCGGCGCGGCCGCCGCCCAGGCCGCCCGCACGGCGCTCACCACCCTGGGGGAGCGCCTCGACGTACTGGAGGAGCTGACGGGCAAGTCCGTCCGCGTCGGTCTGGAACCCGAGCCGGGCTGCACCGTCGAGACCACCGCCGACGCCATCGGCCCCCTCACCGACCTGGCCTCCCCGCGCGTCGGCGTCTGCGTCGACACCTGCCACCTCGCCACCTCCTTCGAGGATCCGGCGACCGCCCTCGACGCGCTCACCGCGGCCGGCGTCACCCTCCCCAAAGCCCAGCTCTCCGCCGCCCTGCACGCCGAGCACCCCCACCTCCCCGAGGTGCGCGAAGCCCTCGCCGCCTTCGCCGAACCCCGCTTCCTCCACCAGACCCGCACCCGCACCGCGGCCGGCCTGCGCGGCACCGACGACCTCGACGAGGCCCTCACCGGGGCGGTGCTCCCCGACGGCGCCCCCTGGCGCGCCCACTTCCACGTTCCCCTGCACGCCCCGCCCGCCCCGCCGCTCACCTCCACCCTCCCGGTGCTCCAGGACGCCCTCGCCCGCCTCGTCGGCGGCCCCGCGCCCCTCACCCGGCACCTGGAGGTCGAGACGTACACCTGGCAGGCCCTCCCGCCCGAGCTGCGCCCCCGCAACCGCACCCAGCTCGCCGAGGGGATCGCCGCCGAACTCGTCCTCGCCCGCGACCTCCTGGTCGACCTCGGCCTCAAGGAGCTGCCGTGACCGAGACACCCGCCAACGGCGGCCCCACGCCCCTGCTCGTCCTGGACGTCGTCGGCCTCACCCCGCGGCTGCTCGCCCACATGCCGCACCTCGGGCGGCTCGCCCAATCCGGCTCCCAGGCCCCCCTCGGCACCGTCCTGCCCGCCGTCACCTGCGCCGCCCAGTCGACCTTCCTCACCGGCACCACCCCCGCCGAGCACGGCATCGTCGGCAACGGCTGGTACTTCCGCGAACTCGGCGAAGTACTCCTGTGGCGCCAGCACAACGGCCTCGTCGCCGGCGACAAGATCTGGGACGCCGCCCGCCGCGCCCATCCCGGCTACACCGTCGCCAACATCTGCTGGTGGTACGCGATGGGCGCCGACACCGACTACACCGTCACCCCACGCCCCGTCTACTACGCCGACGGCCGCAAGGAACCCGACTGCTACACCCGGCCCCCGTCCCTCCACGACGAACTCACCGACCGGTTCGGCACGTTCCCCCTCTTCCACTTCTGGGGCCCCGGCGCCGACCTCGTCTCCTCCCAATGGATCATCGACGCCACGCGCCACATCCTGCGCACCCGCCACCCCGACCTGGCCCTGTGCTACCTCCCGCACCTCGACTACGACCTCCAGCGCTACGGCCCCGACGACCCCCGCGCGCACCGCGCCGCGGCCGACCTCGACGCCGCCCTCGCACCGCTGCTCGACGACGCGAGGGCCGAGGGCCGTACGGTCGTGGCGCTCTCCGAGTACGGCATCACCCGCGTCTCGCGACCCGTCGACATCAACCGGGCCCTGCGCCGCGCCGGCCTCGTCGAGGTCCACACCCAGGACGGCATGGAGTATCTGGACCCCATGACCTCACGGGCGTTCGCCGTGGCCGACCACCAGCTCGCGCACGTCTACGTCCGACACCCCGAGAACCCCGAGAACATGGCAGCCGCCCGCGCCGCTCTCGCGGACCTCGAAGGCGTCGCCGAACTCCTCGACGACGAGGGCAAGAAGAGCCACGGCCTCGACCACCCACGCTCCGGCGAGCTGGTCGCGGTGGCGGAGCCCGACGCCTGGTTCACGTACTACTACTGGCTCGACGACGCGAAGGCCCCGGACTTCGCCCAGCTCGTCGAGATCCACCGCAAACCCGGCTACGACCCGGTCGAACTCTTCATGGACCCCCTCGATCCGTACGTACGCGTGAAAGCGGCCACCGCACTCGCCCGCAAGAAGCTCGGCATGCGCTACCGCATGGCGGTCGTGCCCCTCGACCCCTCACCTGTCCGCGGCAGCCACGGCCGCCTCCCCGAGAGCGACGGCGAAGGTCCGCTCATCCTGTGCTCCACCCCCCGCGCCGTCGACGGCCGCGTAGCGGCCACCGATGTGAAAGCCCTGCTCCTCCAGCTTGCCGGACTGCACTGACAAGAGCCCTGACGAAGGAGTTTCCACCCGTGCGACCCATGAGCCGCAAGACCACCACCGCCGACCCCGAACTCACCCACAAGCTCTCCCGGCGAGGCATGCTCGGCGTGGCCGCCGGGGCCACCGCCGCGGCCCTCCTCGGTGCCACGGCGCCCACCGCCACGGCGCGGAGCAACGGCCGGGGACGGCCCGTCCTGCCCCCCGGCCGCCTCGGCATCCAGCTCTACTCCCTGCGCGACAAGGTCTCCACCCTCGGCTTCGCGAAGGTCTTCGCCGAGCTGGAGCGCTTCGGTTACGACGAGGTCGAGTACGCCGGCTACACCCAGGGCTCCGCCGGCGCCATCACCCTGGCCCAGCTCCGCAAGCTCACCCGCGACCACGGCCTGCGCGGCATAGGCAGCCACGTCGGGTACTACTCCGACGGCAACCCCGGCGCGTACACCTTCGCCCAGAACCTCACCAAGGTCCTCGACGACGCCCAGGCCCTCGGCCTCCAGCACATCGGCACCGCGTCCGGACCCTGGCGCTACGGCGCGACCGTCGACGGCTGGAAGCGGGCCGCCGAGGACTTCAACACCTACGGTGCGGCGGCCAGGGCGCGCGGCATGAAGTTCTACCAGCACAACCACGCCGAGGAGTTCTCCTTCGCGACCGACCGGCCCGACGTCCGTCTCTACGACGTACTCCTCGCCGAGACGGACCCCGACCTGGTCTACCTGGAGATGGACATCTACTGGGCCTACGCCGCCCAGTTCCGCTTCGGCAAGCGCGCCGACGGCACCCCGGCGCCCTTCGACCCCCTCGACTACGTACTGAAGCAGCCCGACCGCTACCCGCTGTTCCACGTCAAGGACGGCGAACACGACGCATCCGCCCGCGACGGCTACCGGATGGTGGACGTCGGGGACGGAGACATCGACTACCAGCGGTTCATCTCGGCGGTGTCGAAGACCCGGGGCGGGCGCCGGGACCACCACTGGCAGGCGGAACACGACAACCCCGTCGAGTCGTTCGCCTTCGCCCGCAAGTCCAGCGCGCACCTGCACTCCCTGCGCGAGAAGGACTGCTGAGAGCGGCGGCGGTCAGACCGCGTCGCGGCTGAGTGGCGGGGCGCGTTCGTCGGCGGCGACCTCCTCGTCCGGTCCGTCACCGAGGGCCCGGACGAGGAGCGCACGATGCCGCGCCAGCGGCTCCCGCGGGCCACCGGCGCCGGGCGCGGCAAGGGCGCGGAGAACGGGTGCGAACGCTGCGCGTAAGCGCATGGCAACAGCCCGTGATATCGGCTGCGCGGCACCCCCAAGATCACGCCGCCCGGACTCGCCGCAAGCCACTGACCACGGGATACGCAGGTGAAAGCCACACCGAACCCCTGGTATTGTTTTCCATGTCGCCACGGGAAACCGGGGCCGACCACCTGGTCCGGGTGGCGGAATGGCAGACGCGCTAGCTTGAGGTGCTAGTGCCCTTTATCGGGCGTGGGGGTTCAAGTCCCCCCTCGGACACCAGCAGGAAGAGACCCCAGTCGATCTGGGGTCTTTTTCGCGTTCCAGCGTGTCAACGATGAGTTCTCGGCCGACGGGCGGTCTGCATGGGTACACCCACTCACGTGCTGGAGGTACCGATGGGCGCCAAGGGATTCACCACCTGTCTGTGGTTCGACGGGCAGGCCGAAGAGGCCGCGAACCACTACGTGTCGATCTTCAAGGACTCCAGGATCGGCAGGATCACCCGCTACAACGAGGCGTCGCCCGGGACGGCCGGTGAGATCATGGCCGTCGAGTTCGAAGCCAACGGGCAGCGGTTCGTGGCGCTGAACGGCGGTCCGCAGTTCACCTTCAACGAGGCCGTCTCGTTCCAGATCCTCTGCGCCGACCAGCCCGAGCTGGACTATTACTGGAACAGCCTCGTCGAAGGGGGCTCGGGCACCGCCTGCGGCTGGCTCAAGGACAAGTACGGGGTGTCCTGGCAGGTCGTTCCTGACGGCCTCGTCGACATGATCGGCGACGCCGACCCGGAGAAGGCGAAGCGGACCACCGAGGCGATGCTCTCCATGGTCAAGTTCGACATCGCCGCACTGCGGAGGGCTTACGCGGGGGAGTAGTCCCTGCTGTGGGGTTCGGGGTGCTCTGCCGGGTGCCGGTGGAGATCATTCCGGGGTCGTGAGGGACCGCATCCACGTCTCGATCCCGGTGGAGGTGCGGGGCAGGCCCGCCGACAGGTTCTCGTTCCCGTCGGCGGTGACCAGGATGTCGTCCTCGATGCGTACGCCGACGCCCCGGTACTCCGCCGGCACGGTCAGGTCGTCCGGCTGGAAGTACAGGCCCGGCTCGACGGTCAGCACCATGCCCGGCCGCAGCGTTCCGTCGACGTACGCCTGCCTGCGCGCGGTCGCGCAGTCGTGCACGTCCAGGCCCAGCATGTGGCCCGTGCCGGCCATCGTGAAGCGGCGTTGCAGGCCGAGGCGGTGGACGCGCTCGGCAGGGCCCTCCAGCAGGCCCCACTCGACCAGCTTCTCCGCCAGGCGCCGCTGCGCCGCCTCGTGGAAGTCCCGGTAGCGCGCGCCCGGCCGCACGGCGTCGATGCCGGCCTGCTGGGCCTCGTACACCGCGTCGTAGATCCTGCGCTGGAGGGGCGTGAAGGTGCCGTCGACGGGGAGGGTGCGGGTGACGTCGGCGGTGTAGAGGGTACGGGCCTCCACACCCGCGTCGAGGAGGAGCAGGTCGCCGGGGCGCACCTCGCCGTCGTTGCGCACCCAGTGCATGATCGTGGCGTGCTCGCCCGCCGCGCAGATCGAGCCGTAGCCGACGTCATTGCCCTCCAGGCGGGCACGGCGGAAGAACGTGCCCTCGATCCACCGCTCGGAGGTGGCGACGGCGGTCGCCAGCTCCCGTACGACGTCGGTGAAGCCGCGCACGGTCGCGTCGCAGGCCTTGCGCAGTTCGCCGATCTCCCACTCGTCCTTGACGAGGCGCATCTCGGACAGGGCCGTCTTCAGCTCGCTGTCCCGCGCGTCGTCCGTCTCCAGGGCCGCCTCCAGGCCCGCGTCGTAACCCCGCACCATCCGCGTGGGCGTCGTCGGCGCCGCGGCCACGGCGGCGCGCAGCTCCGCGGCGGCCAGGCGTACGTCACGGCAGGGCAGGCCCAGCAGCGTCGCCGCCTCGGCCAGGCTGTTCCTGCGGCCGACCCACAGCTCGCCCTTGGCCGCGTCCTGCCAGAACTCGCCGGTGTCCCGGTCGGACCGGGGGAGGAGGTAGGCGGTCGCCGCGTGGCCGCCGTCCGCGCGCGGTTCCAGGACCAGCACCGCGTCCTCGCTCTGGTCGCCGGTGAGGTGGACGTACTCGCTGGAGGGGCGGAAGGGGTAGTGGCTGTCATTGGCGCGCACCTTGAGCTTCCCGGCGGGGACCACCAGGCGCTCGCCGGGGAAGCGGGCGCAGAGCGCGGCGCGGCGCTTGGCCGCGTACGGGCTCTGCTCGGCCGGTTCGAGGTCGCGCCGCTCGGTGTCCGCCCACCCGCGCCTCATGAGCTCCGCCAGCTCGGCGGAGACAGTCGGGCTGAGGCTGTTCTTCCGGTCCCTGTACATGGGTGGGCCCCTCTCGTCCTGCGGCTCGCTGCCGGCGAGGAACCAGCGTAGAGACCCTTGGCGCGAAAGGGAACATGTGACATTGTACTGCCGTGAGCAACCAACTGACCTGCGACGTTGTGGTAGTTGGGGCCGGAATGGTGGGCGCGGCCTGCGCCTTCTACGCGGCCCGGGCGGGCTTGCGCACCGTACTCGTCGACCGGGGGCCGGTCGCCGGCGGCACCACCGGGGCGGGCGAGGGCAACCTGCTGGTGTCCGACAAGGAGCCGGGACCGGAGCTGGAACTGGCACTGTTGTCGCTGGAGTTGTGGCGACGGCTCGTGGCGGAGGACCCGGGTCTGCGGACGGCCGTCGAGTACGAGGCCAAAGGCGGGCTCGTGGTGGGTTCGGAGTACGCCGGGCTCGCCGCGCTCGAAGAGTTCGCCGCGCGCCAGCGTGCGGGCGGGGTGGCGGCGGTGGGGGTTGACGCGAGTGAACTCCGCTCCCTTGAGCCGAACTTGGACGGCGGACTGGCGGGAGGCGTGCTCTACCCCCAGGACTGCCAGGTGATGCCCGCCCTCGCCGCCGCGCATCTCGTACGGGAGGCGCGACGGGCGGGCGCTGTGTTGCGTACCGGGGAAGTCGTGACCGCGGTGCGACGGGCGGCGGGCGACGGCGGGCGCGTGCTCGGCGTGCGCACCAGCCGGGGCGACATCCACGCGCCGGCCGTCGTCAACGCGGCCGGGACGTGGGGCGGTGAGATCGCCGCCCTGGCCGGCGCGCACCTTCCGGTGCTCCCGCGGCGCGGCTTCGTGCTCGTGACCGAGCCGCTGCCGCCTCGGACCGTCCGGCACAAGGTGTACTCCGCGGACTACGTCGCCGACGTCGCCAGTGACTCCGCCGCGCTCCAGACCTCGGCGGTGGTCGAGGGGACGGCCGCCGGTCCCGTACTGATCGGCGCGAGCCGGGAGCGGGTCGGCTTCGACCGCACGTTCTCGCTGCCGGCCGTACGGCGGCTCGCGGCGCAGGCGGTCGGGCTCTTCCCGGTGCTGGGGAGGGTCGGCGTGGTGCGCGGGTACCTCGGGTTCCGGCCGTACCTGCCCGACCACCTGCCGGCGATCGGCCCCGACGCGCGCGTGCCGGGCCTGCACCACGCGTGCGGACACGAGGGGGCGGGGATCGGACTCGCCACGGGTACGGGGCACTTGGTCGCCCAGGGGCTCATCGGCGAGGTGCCGGAGCTGGACCTCGCGGCCTTCCGGCCCGACCGGTTCGGTGCGGAGGAGAGTGGATGAGGTTGCGTCGTACTACGCCGCAGGGGCTCGTGCGGGCGCGGCCCGGGCCCGGCTTCGAGGTCACGCTGGACGGGCGGCCCGTTCCGGCGCTGCCCGGCCGGACCGTCGCCGCCGTGCTGTGGGAGGCGGGCGTCGTCGCCTGGCGCACCACGCGGGACGGGGGGCGGCCGCGCGGGGTGTTCTGCGGCATCGGGGTGTGCTTCGACTGTCTGGTGACGGTCAACGACCGGCCGAATCAGCGGGCTTGTCTGGTGACGGTTTCAGCCGGGGACGCGATTCGGACGCAGGAGGGGGTGGGGGATGCGGGTGGCTCGGGTGCGGATGCGGATGCGGAAGCCGGTGGGGAGTGAGGGGCGTCAGGAGCGTGGGGGGCGTGCGGGTGCTGGTGCGGTTGTGGTGGTGGGTGCGGGGCCTGCCGGGGTCGCTGCAGCCGTCTGCGCCGCCGATCAGGGGGTGCGGGTCGTTCTCGTGGACTCCGCCGTGCGGGCCGGCGGGCAGTTCTACCGGCAGCCCGACGCGCGGTGGGGTGCGCGGCGGCCCCAGGTACTGCACCACGGGTGGCGTACGTGGCAGCGGCTGACCGCGCGGCTGGACGCCCACCTGGCCGACGGTCAGGTCACGCATCTCGCCGAACGCCACGTCTGGTTCGTCGAGCGGGCCGGCGGGGACGGGTTCGTCGTGCACGCTCTCGGGGGCTCCGGGCAGGACCGACCGGAGACGGTGCGGGGCGACGCCGTGCTCCTGGCGACCGGTGCGTACGAGAAGGTGCTGCCGTTCCCCGGCTGGACGCTGCCGGGGGTCGTCACGGCGGGGGGCGCGCAGGCCATGCTCAAGGGCGGGCTGGTGCTGCCGCCCGGTCGTACCGTGGTGGTCGCCGGGACGGGGCCGCTGCTCATGCCGGTCGCCGCAGGGCTGGCGGCGGCGGGGGCGCGGGTGGGCGCGCTGATCGAGTCCGCCGGTCCCGGGCGGCTGGCGTGGGGCGCGGCGAAGGTGGCCGGGCATCCGGCGAAGCTGGCGGAGGGCGCGCGGTACGCGGCGGCGCTGGTGTGGCGCGGGGTGCCGGTGCGGACCGGGCACGCTGTGGTCGCCGCGCACGGCTCGGTCCGGTTGGAAGCGGTGACGGTGGCGGCGCTGGACGCCGAAGGGCGCGTACGGGCGGGCACCGGGCGGCGGATCGCGTGCGACGCGCTGGCGGTGGGGCACGGGCTGCTGCCGCACACCGGCCTTGCCGGGGCCCTCGGTTGCCGGATCGAGGAGACGGCGTACGGGGGCTGGGGGGTGGCCGTGGACGGTGAGCAGCGTACGGACCTGCCCGGTGTCTGGGCGGCGGGAGAGGCGAGCGGGGTGGGGGGCGCGGAACTGGCCCTCGCCGAGGGGGAGATCGCCGGGCGCTCGATCGCGGCGCGGCTGCGGGGGCGTGAGCCGGACCGGCGGGGGTGCGCGGCGGCGGCCGGCACCCGGGCGGGGCTGCGGGCGTTCGCCCGGGTGATCGACGGTGTGTACGGGCCGCCCGCGCAATGGGCGGAGCGGGTCGGGGACGACACCGTCGTCTGCCGCTGCGAGGAGGTCCCGGCGTCGGCCGTGCGGTCGGCGGTGGCGGGACTGGGCGCCACGGACCTGCGCAGCGTCAAGCTCCTGACCCGGGCCGGTATGGGGTGGTGCCAGGGGCGCGTGTGCGCCCCGGGGGTCGCGGGGGTGGCCGGGTGTGCGTGGAGTCCGGCGTCGCGGGTGCTCGCGCAGCCGGTTCCCCTGGCGGTGCTCGCCCGGGAGGAGGGGGCGGCGCCGTGAGTTCGGCGGGGCTGCGGCGGCGGCCGTTTCGGGGGCGTCGGGGTCGGTGCCGCGCCGGGGCGTCTCCGCGGGCGTCGGACGTTCGGGCAGGTCGGGGTGCGTCACGGTGGTCGCGTTCAACGCCCTGTGGGGAGCGCCCCGGCACGTCCCCTCCCGGCAGCTGTGATCGCTGGGCGGTGGTGGGGCGGGCACCGCAGCGCGTCCCGGGTTCGCGTTGTTGTGCGGTGTCCCGGAGTTCGGCACCGGGATGCTTGGTCGGCGCCACAGGGGCGACTGGCCATCGCTGAAGAGGAGATGAGGGTCCATGAACGCGTACGACAGTCGCCGCCCCTGGCACGGTGTCCTGGTGGCCACCGCGTTGCCCCTGCGGCACGATCTCAGCATCGATTACGACACCTTCGCGGCGCACTGCGTCTGGCTCGTCGACAACGGCTGCGACGGCGTCGTGCCGAACGGGTCGCTGGGCGAGTACCAGGTGCTCACGGCGGAGGAACGCGCCAGGGTCGTCGAGACCGCCGTCGCCGCCGTCGGCGGGGAGCGCGTGATGCCGGGTGTCGCGGCGTACGGCGCCGCCGAGGCCCGGCGGTGGGCCGAACAGGCACGGGACGCCGGCTGCGCCTCCGTCATGCTGCTGCCGCCGAACGCCTACCGCGCCGACGAGCGTTCCGTACGGGCCCACTACGCGGAGGTCGCCGAGGCCGGGATCCCCGTCGTCGCGTACAACAATCCGCACGACACGAGGGTCGATCTGCTGCCCGAGCTGCTGGCGACCCTGCACGCCGACGGGTGCGTCCAGGCGGTCAAGGAGTTCTCCGGGGATGTCCGCCGGATCTACGAGATCGGTGAACTCGCCCCGGAGCTCGACGTGCTGGCAGGGGCCGACGACGTGGTGCTGGAGTTGGTGGCGGCTGGGGCCAAGGGCTGGGTGGCCGGGTACCCGAACGCTCTGCCCCGGGCCGCTGTGGAGCTCTACCGGTCGGCTGCCGCGGGTGATCTGGACACCGCCGTACCGCTGTACCGGCAGCTCCACTCACTGCATCGCTGGGACTCCAAGGTCGAGTTCGTGCAGGCGATCAAGCTGTCCATGGACGTCGTCGGCCGCCACGGGGGTCCGTGCCGGCCGCCGCGCGTCGCCTTGTCGCCCGAGCAGGAGACGGCCGTCCGTGCCGCGACCGAGAAGGCCGTCGCGGCGGGGCTTCGCTGACATGCGGAGCAGACGGGTTCTGCACGCGGTCGACTCGCACACCGAGGGCATGCCCACCCGGGTCGTCACCGGCGGTGTGGGCACCCTTCCCGGTGCGAGCATGTCCGAGCGGCGCGCGTACTTCATGGAGCACCTCGACCATCTGCGTACGCTGCTGATGTACGAGCCGCGCGGTCACGCGGCGATGAGCGGCGCGATCCTCCAGCCGCCCACCCGGCCGGACGCGGACTTCGGCGTGCTGTTCATCGAGGTCTCCGGCTGTCTCCCGATGTGCGGGCACGGCACGATCGGGGTGGCGACCGTACTCGTCGAGACCGGCATGGTCGCCGTCACCGAGCCGGTCACCGTGATCCGGCTCGACACACCGGCAGGGCTCGTCACCGCCGAGGTGGCGGTCGAGGAAGGCGCCGCCACCGCCGTCACCCTGCGCAACGTTCCCTCGTTCTGCGCGGGTGTCGACCGTGAGGCGACGCTCGCCGACGGACGGACCGTCACCTACGACCTCGCGTACGGGGGGAACTTCTACGCCATCCTGCCGTTGGAGCAGTTCGGTCTGCCCTTCGCCCGCGAACGCAAGGACGACATCCTCGCCGCCGCTCTCTCGCTCATGGAGGCGATCAACGCCGACCCTCCGGTCCATCCGCAGGACCCCACCATCCGCGGGTGCCACCATGTCCAACTGCTCGCCCCCGGCTCCACGGCCGAGCGCTCCCGGCACGCCATGGCCATCCACCCCGGCTGGTTCGACCGCTCGCCCTGCGGTACGGGCACCAGCGCGCGGATGGCGCAGTTGCACGCCCGCGGTGAACTGCCGCTGTTCCAGGACTTCGTCAACGAGTCCTTCATCGGTACGTCGTTCACCGGGCGTCTCCTCGGTACGGCCGAAGTGGGCGGGGTGCCCGGCGTCCTGCCCGCCGTCACCGGCCGCGCCTGGATCACGGCAACCGCCCAGTACCTCCTGGACCCCACCGACCCCTTCCCCGCCGGGTTCCTCCTGTAGCCGGCCGGTACGTGGGCTCGCACTAGGATCGGTCGACGCGTACCAGACCGAGGAGGACCCCATGGCCGCTGCCGCGGTGCCGGATCTGCCGTCGCTCGGCGGCCGGCGCAACCACTACCGCGAGCGTGTCGCCGACGCCCTGCGCGCCGCCCTGATCGCCGGTGAACTGCGCCCCGGTGACGTCTACTCCGCGCCCAGCCTCGCGTCCCGCTTCGGAGTCTCTGCGACGCCCGTACGCGAAGCGATGCTCGACCTCGTACGGGAAGGTCTGGTCGACACGGTCCCGAACAAGGGGTTCCGGGTGACCGAGGTCTCCGAGCGGCAGTTGGACGAGTACAACCACATCCGCTCGCTCATCGAGATCCCGACGGTCGCGGGGCTGGCCACGACGGCGGACCCGGCGGCCCTGGAAGCCCTCCGGCCGGTCGCCCGCTCCATCGTCACCTCCGCCGCCGCCGGCGATCTCATCGCGTACGTCGAAGCCGACCGGCAGTTCCACCTCGGGCTGCTGGGCCTGGCAGGGAACGCCCACCTGGTGGAGGTGGTCGGCGACCTGCGCAAGCGTTCCAGGCTGTACGGCCTCACCGCCCTGGTCGAGCGGGGGCTGCTGGAGGCGTCGGCCCAGGAGCACCTCGAACTCCTCGACGCCCTGCTGGCACGCGACGCCGAACAGGCCCGCGCGATCATGACCCGCCACCTCGGCCACGTCAGGGACAAGTGGGCGGGCTGAGCGGGCTCGGGTGACAGCCCGTCGGGGCGGCGGCGCGGCGCCGGGCGACCAGCGTGGTAAAGGTGCCGGTCAAGCCGTCGACAGCGAAGGCAGGACAGGTATGAACGACTACGACCTGCTGGTCGTGGGGTCGGCCAACGCCGATCTGGTGATCGGCGTCGAGCGCCGCCCCGCGCCCGGCGAGACCGTCCTCGGCTCCGACCTGGCCGTCCACCCGGGCGGCAAGGGCGCCAACCAGGCCGTCGCCGCCGCCCGCCTCGGCGCCCGGACCGCCCTGCTGGCCCGCGTCGGGGACGACGCCCACGGCCGGCTGCTGCTGGACTCGCAGCGCGCGGCCGGTGTCGACACCGGAGGGGTACGCGTCGGCGGGGCGCCGACCGGCGTCGCGCTGATCACCGTGGACCCGTCGGGCGACAACAGCATCGTCGTCTCGCCCGGCGCCAACGCCCGGCTGACCCCCGAAGACATCCGCGACGCCGCCGGCCTGTTCGCCCGGGCCCGGGTCGTCTCGGCGCAGCTGGAGATCCCGCTGGAGACGGTGACCGAGGCGGTACGCGCCCGGGCGGCCGGGAGCCGGTTCGTACTGAACCCCTCGCCGCCCCGGCCGCTGCCCGCCGAAGTGCTCGCCGCGTGCGATCCGCTGGTGCTCAACGAGCACGAGGCCCGGTTCGTGCTCGGCGACGGCGGTGGTGACGGGGGCGACGGCAAGGACCCCGAGGGCCGCGCACGGGCGCTGCTCGCGCTCGGCGCGCGGTCGGTCGTCGTCACCCTGGGCGCGGAGGGCGCGCTGGTCGCCGAGGGCGGTACGGCCGTACGGGTCCCGAGCCCCCGCGTCGGCGCCGTCGACACCACGGGCGCCGGCGACGCGTTCACCGCGGCCCTGGCCTGGCGGCTCGGCCTGGGCGAGGATTTGGCGACAGCCGCCGCGTTCGCGGTGCGGGTGGGCGCGGCCGCCGTCACCAAGGAGGGGGCGCAGGCGTCGTTCCCGACCGCCGGGGAGGTCGCGGCGCTGTGAAGAGGCCGGGGCCCTGAACCGTCACCCGGCGGCGGAACTCGTCATCGAAGGCGCCCCGCTACCGGCGGCGGAGCTGTCCCCGGCCGTCCCCCGACACTTCGGCGGCTGGACGGGTAGGGGCGCACCCAGCGGCCCGACGGGCGCGTTCACCCGTCCGGCCGACGCGCGTGGCGTGCGGCGGCGGGCGGGCCGACGGTGGGAGCATGCGTGACCTCCGCGTGGCGCGGCGCCGGATGCCCGGGGCCCTCGTGACCGGGCTCCTGCTGCTGTGCGCCACGGCCGTCGACCCGGCGCCCCCGCACCGGTCCGAGACGCCGGCCGCCGAGGCCCCCGTACGCCGGGCGTCCTCCGCGCACCGCGCTCCGCCGCCGTCCGTGGTGCCACGGGAGAAGTGGCTCCCGGACACCGGACAGCGCCGGGTGCGGGCGCGTTACGCCCCTCCGGTCGAAGCCGCCTTCGTCCACCACACCAACTCCCCCAACGGCTACGACTGCGCCGACGTCCCGCGCATCATCCGCAAGGTCTACGCCGCCCAGGCCGGCGGCCGGCACTGGGACGACATCGGGTACAACTTCCTCGTCGACCGCTGCGGCACGATCTACGAAGGCCGTGCGGGCGGCACCGGCCGCCCCGTCGTGGGCGCGCACGCCCAGGGCTTCAACCACCACACGGTGGGCATAGCCGCCATCGGCGTCTTCACCGAAGGGGCGGACGTCCCCAAGCCCATGCGCGACGCCATCGCGGCGCTCGTCGCCTGGAAGCTCGGCATGGCGGACGTCGACCCGCGCTCCACGGTGCGGCTGGTGTCCTCGAACAGCCGGAGCAAGTACCCGAAGGGGACGAGCGTGCGGCTGAACGCCGTGCCGGGCCACAGCGACGGCTACTCGACGCAGTGCCCGGGCGCCGCGCTGGCGGCGGAACTGCCCGCCATCAGAAACGCGGCCGCCCGCCTCCAGGGCCGCCGGTAGCAGACGCCTGCGGCGGTGCACAAGTCGGCCCCCGCGCGGGCGGGTTGAGGGTCGTTTCGCGGTGGCGAAGAGGTTACCTTGGGGGCCGATCGTCGGACGACGCCCCCAGGAGGCAAAGCCCGTGGCCGCCATAGACACCTCGAAGCCCCACTCCGCCCGTTTCTGGAACTACTTCGTCGGGGGCAAGGACCACTACGAGGTGGACCGGCAGATCGGCGACGAGATCAAGTCGATCTTCCCCGGCCTGGTCGACGTCGCCCTGAGCAGCCGCCGCTTCCTCGGCCGCGCCGTCCGCACCCTCGTCGCCGAGCACGGCATCCGGCAGTTCCTCGACATCGGTACGGGCCTGCCGACCGCCGACAACACGCACGAGGTCGCCCAGCGGGCCGCACCCGAGTCCCGGATCGTGTACGTCGACAACGACCCCCTGGTGCTCACACACGCCCGCGCCCTGCTGGTCGGCTCGCCCGAAGGCGCGACGGCCTACGTCGACGCGAACCTGTACGAGCCCGAGAAGGTGCTGGCCGAGGCGGCCCGTACGCTCGACTTCGAACAACCCGTGGCCCTGATGCTCCTCAACGTGCTCGGGCACGTCGCCGACTACCAGGAGGCCAGGTCGCTGGTGTCCCGGCTGGTCGCGGAGCTGCCGTCCGGCAGTTGCCTGGTGATCAGCGACAGCACCGCCACCAGCGAGGGCATGATCGCCGCGTCGGAGGCGTACAACGCCAGCGGGGCGGTGCCGTACCACGTGCGCGGTGTCGAGGAGATCGCCGGCTTCTTCGACGGTCTGGAGCTCCTGGAGCCCGGGGTCGTCCAGGTCACGCGGTGGCGGCCGGAGCCCGGCGACGGGGAGGGACCCGGCACACCGGTCGACGCCTACGCCGGGGTCGCGCGCAAACCGTAGGGGCGGTCTTCGGCCACGGGTCCGAAGCGGCGGTGTCCGGACCTCCCAAATTCCGCTTATGGTTCACGGGTGTTCGACTCGCGGCACATCAGGACGTTCCACGAAGTGGTCAGGACCGGCTCGTACTCCGCCGCCGCCCGCGCCCTCGGGTACACACAGCCCGCGATCACCCAGCAGATGAAAGCGCTCGAACGCGACGTCGGCACCCCCCTGTTCACCCGCGCGGGCCGTGGCCTGCGGCTCACCGAGGCCGGGGAGACGCTGTCGCGGCACGCGGCCGTCATCCTCGACGACATGACGGCCGCGCGGCAGCAGATGGACTCCCTCACCCGGCTCCACGCGGGCCGGGTGCGCCTCTGCGCCTTCCCCAGCGCCAACGCCACCCTCGTCCCCGAGGCCATGGGGCTGCTCGCCGCCGCCCACCCGGGGGTCGCCGTGGAACTCCTGGAGGACGAGCCGCCCGGGTCGCTGCGGCGCCTGGTGCGCGGTGAGTGCGACATCACGCTCGCCTTCGCCTTTCCCGGGCTGCGCGAGGACGTGCCCGACGAGGTGAGGGAAGTACCGCTGATGGAGGACCAGTCGCTGGTCCTGCTGCCGTCGGGGCATCCGCTCGCGCGGCGCCGTGCCGTGCGGCTCGCCGACCTCGCCGGCGAGCGCTGGATCGTGGGCTGCCCGCGCTGCCGCGTGCACTTCCTGCACGCCTGCGCCGACGAGGGTTTCGCGCCGGACATCGCCTTCACCACCGACGACAGCCTCGTCGTGCAGAGCCTCGTCGCGGAGGGGCTCGGGGTGGCCATGATGCCGGGCCTGGTGCTCAACTTCCTGCGCCACCCCAAGGTCGCCGGACGCGCGTCGCAGCCCGCGTCCCGGCGGCAGATCTCGGCGTACGTCCTGCGCGAGCATCTGCGGATCCCGGCCACGGCGGCGGTGCTCGGGGAACTCCGTACGGTCGCGGCCCACAAGATCGGCTGCTGAGCAGCGCCCCCCTGACCGCCGGTCCATAAGCGGAGGTTGGCCGACGTCGCACGAACTGTCCTTGGACGTCCCGGTCCGGGCGGCGCGAAGGTGCCCGTATGACCTCTTCGACCGCACCCGTGTCAGGGCGTACGACCACGCGTCTCGCCGTACTCGTCTCCGAAGTCCGCGAGGCTGTCGCCCTCGGCCTGCCGCCGGACCTCACGTCGTACCTCGTCGGCGAGCGGCTCGCCCCGCACCTCGGCGCCGACGACCTGCTCACCGCCGGGCAGCGCGCCGGTGACCCCGCGCGCTACCGCCAGCACCTGCTGCACGCGGAGGACGACGGCGGCTTCTCGGTCGTCGCGCTCGTGTGGCTGCCCGGGCAGCGCACGCCCGTGCACGACCACGTGGCGTGGTGCACGACCGGCGTCCACGCGGGCACCGAACACGAGCGGCGCTACCGGCTCGTCCCGTCCCGCGACGGCGCCCCCGCCCGGCTGACCGCCACCGAGGACGTGGTGAACCCGCGCGGGACGGTGTGCGGCTTCGCGCCGCCCGGAGACATCCACGAGGTGCGGAACGCGGGCACGGACGTGGCGATCTCGCTCCATGTGTACGGCGCGGACCTGTCGCGGCTCGGCACCAGTGTCCGGCGCCTCTACGCCCGCCCCGACGACTGACCGTCCCGGCGAAAATCCCTACCCCGGGCAGCCGGGAAGGGGGAGACTCGTCCCATGGCTGACATGGGGGCGTTCCGCGAGGCGGTCACCGCGTGGGCGGCCGGCGGCCCCGGCGGCCCCGCGCGCGAACTGGCCGCGGGGCTGCACGTCCGGGCAGCCGTCCTGCTCGAAGGGCCGAGCGACGCCGCGGCGGTCGGCGCGCTCGCCGCGAGCCGCGGCCGTGACCTGGCGGCCGAAGGGGTCTGCGTCCTGCCGATGGGCGGTGCCATGAGCGTCGGGCGCTTCGCCCGCCTCCTCGGGCCGCCCGGGCTCGGCCTGCGCCTCACGGGGCTGTGCGACGAGGCGGAGCGCCGCTACTACGCCCGCGCCCTGGACCGGGCCGGCGCCGCGCGGGGGCAGTTCTTCGTCTGCGCGGCGGATCTGGAGGACGAGCTCATCCGCGCGCTCGGCGTGGCCCGGGTGGAGGAGCTGGTCCGGGCGGAGGGCGATCTGCGCGCCCTGGATACCTTCCTGCGCCAGCCCG
The DNA here is from genome assembly GCF_014650755.1 of Streptomyces chryseus. Lineage (GTDB taxonomy): Bacteria > Actinomycetota > Actinomycetes > Streptomycetales > Streptomycetaceae > Streptomyces > Streptomyces chryseus. Next base: position 106,731 of record NZ_BMVO01000010.1, read on the forward strand.
CACAACAGGGCCGCACCGCACAGAGGCAGTTGCGGCGCTTCCTCGGCACGAAGAAGGGGCGCAAGATCCGATACGGCCGCGTCCTCGTCGAGGCCCTCGACCCCGGCAGCACACCGGCCCCGCTCGACGACCTGCTCACCAGCCTGTGACCACGGGGCGGTGCCACTCCCGTCGCGACGTCGCGCGGTCGCGTGCGGGCCGGCCCGCTTCGGCGATCGCACACGAACTGCCTATGCTCGGCCGGTGAACGCAACCGTGATGTACGAACCCACGCCCGCGGTGTTCGAGGAGCCCGCCGCCTTCGCCCGGCCGGAGCCGTCCGGGCGGGGCGGCCACGCGGCGCCCGTGCTGTGGAGCGTGGACGCCGAGCTGCAGGGAGACGCCGCGATGCGGCTGGCCGGCGGCGTACTCGACGACGGGGAGAAGGAGCGCGCGGCGGCCTTCGTCCGCGAGGCCGACCGCAGGTGCTACGTCACGGCCCACGTGGCGCTCAGGTCGATGCTGGGCGCCTGCCTGGGCCTGGCACCCGGCGCGGTCCGGCTGCACCGGGAGCCGTGCGTGTCCTGCGGCGGCCCGCACGGGCGGCCCGCCACGGCGGACGGGCCGGTGCACTTCTCGCTGTCGCACAGCGGCAGCGTGGCCCTGATCGCCTGTGCGGCGGTGCCCGTGGGAGTGGACGTGGAGGCGGCGCCGCGACCGGGTGTCGTGAACGAGGTCGCGGGGGAGCTGCATCCGCGCGAGAGGGCCGAGCTGCTGGCCCTGCCGGAGGCCGCGAGGAGCGCCGCGTTCGCGCGCGTCTGGGCGCGCAAGGAGGCGTACCTCAAGGGCCTCGGCGTCGGCCTCGCCCGCGGTCTCTCGCTGGACTACCTCGGCACCGGCCCGGCGGCGGCGAACCATCCGCCGGGGTGGCGCGTCGCCGACGTGGCCGCGCCCGACGGATACGCGGCCGCCGTCGCGCTGCGGACGGGCCTCGGCTCCGTACCGGAGGCGCGGGTGACGCGGACGCCGGGCACCCCGTGACGGCGGACCGGCCTGCGGGCCCGGGCGGGAGGGGCGGCCTGGGGGCGGACCGGCCGGGCGCCGGGCGCCGGTACGGAGCGGGGGCTTCCGGGAGCTGACGTCCCGTCCGCGCGCCGGTCGTATACGACCGCAGGTGTACGCGCGTTGACCGGAGCCCCCGAATCCGCAAGCCGGGCCGACCAGTGACGGAGCCTGCGGGTAACGCTCGTTCACTCGTACCGGACCAAAGTGCGCGGAACGATTCCACCCACCGCGTCGCCGGGCTACGCTCGAGGTCCGCCATGGTTTGGGGAGGGATGATGGTGTCCGGCCCGGAGCGCCCGGTCACCGTCCCGCTGCTGGAGCGCGAGACGGAACTCGCGGCCGCCGCAGGCGCTGTCGAAGCGCTCTGCGCGGACGTGCCGACCGGTGGAGTCCTCGTCTGCAGCGGCGAGGCCGGCATCGGCAAGACGGCCCTGCTGTCCGAGATCCGGCGGCTGGCCGCCGGACGGTGCACCGTGTGGTCGGCGCGCGGTGGCGAGACCGTCACCTCCGTGCCCTTCCACGTCGTACGGCAACTGCTGCAGCCCGCCGTCGCCCTGCCCGGCACGGTGGACACCAGGGAACTGCTCGGCGACGGCTACGAGATCATCGGTCCCGCGCTCGGCGTGGCCCCGCCCGACGGCCGGGCCGACCCCCAGGGCGTCCGCGACGGACTGGACACGCTGCTGCTGCGCCTGGCCGACACGCACCGGCCGCTGGTGCTGCTCGTCGACGACGCGCACTGGTGCGATCTGGAAACCCTCGGCTGGCTGGCGTCCTTCGTCCAGCGCGAGGACCTTCCCGTGCTCGTCGTCATCGCGTACCGCACCGAGGAGGCGGACGACGAGACCGCGGAGTTCATCCGGGCGATGGAGGCCGCCGCCGGGCAGTGCGTGTCGCTGCGGGCGCTCACCCCCGACGCCGTGGCGAGCCTCGCCCGGGCCGCCCTCGGCGAGCACGCGGACGACCCGTTCTGCCGGGAGGTGTGGGCGGTCACCGGCGGCAACCTCTACGAGACCGTCGAGCTCGTCGCCAAGGTGCGCGACGAACGCCTGGACCCCGTCGAGGCGTCGGCGGGCGCCCTGCGCGCCCTCGGCGCCGCCGCGCGCGGCACCGGCCTGATCGCCCGGCTCGAGGAACTGGGCACCGACACCACCCGGTTCGCCTGGGCGGCCGCCATCCTCGGCACGGAGATCTCGCTCGACCTCGCGGCGTCGCTCGCCGGCCTGGGCGACGCGGAGGCCGCCGACTGCGCCGAACGCCTGCGCGCGGCCCGCATCCTCGCCGGTACGGACCCCACGGAGTTCGTCCACCCGCTCATCGCGGGCGCCGTCTACCGCGCCATTCCGTCCGCCACCCGCACGGCCATGCACGGCCGGGCCGCCTGGGCGGTCACCCGCGCGGGCCGGGGCGCGGCGGCCGCGGCCCGCCACCTCCTGGAAGTCCACCCGGACGACGACCCCGAGCTGGTCGCCCAGTTGCGCGAGGCCGCCTCCGAGCACCTCGCCGTCGGCGCGCCGGACGCCGCCCGGCGCTGCCTCGAACGCGCTCTCCAGGAGCCCCCGCTGCCGGAGGAGTACGCCCCGGTGCTGTACGAACTGGGCTGCGCCACGCTCCTCACCTCGCCCGCCACGACCGTGGGCCACCTGCGGGACGCGCTCGGGATGCCGGGCCTCGACGCCGGCCAGCGGGTGGACGCGGTCTTCCGGCTCTCCCAGGCGCTCACGCACAACAACCAGACACGGGAGGCGGCGCAGGTCGTGGCCGACGAGGTCGCGCGGACCGCCGCCGGCCCCACCAGAATGCGGCTCCAGGCGGTGCACTTCCTGTGGGAGGGCGTACAGGCGGCCGAGGACGACGGGCCCGGGCGCTCCCGGCGCCTCGCCGAGATGGCCGAGGGCCTGGAGGGCCGCGACAACTCCGAACGGGTCCTGCTCATACTGAGGGCCTTCGACGGGACGGCACGCGGCGAGAACGCCGAGGAGATCGTCCAGATCTGCGACCGCGCACTGGTCGACGGCATGCTCGCCCCGGGCCTCGGCTGGACCAACACGGCGTGGGGCTTCGAACCCCCGGCGCTGCTCGGTCTCACGTACGCCTTCGCGGACCGGCTCGACCGGGCCGAGAGCCTCTTCGACGAGGCCCTGCGTGCCTTCGAGATCTCGGGCTGGAGCGGCGGGCACCTGGCCTTCGCCCACGCGCTCGTCGGCTACCTCAACCGCAGGCGCGGAAAGCTCGCCCAGGCGGAGATGTACCTGCGCGAGAGCCTGCGGCTGGCCGAGCGCGTCGGCAACGGCCTGCCGATGCACTGGGACGCCGCGTGCATGCTGATCGACACCCTGCTCGCGCGCGGCAGGATCGGCGCCGCGTGGGAGGCCGCGGAGCGTCACGGGTTCGCCCCTCCGTACCCGTCGTCGATCGTCATCCCCGACGCCCAGTGCGTACGGGGGAGGCTGCTGCTCGCGCAGGGCCGGACGAAGGAGGCCGTCGCCGAACTCGAGGCGGCGGGGGCGGCGTTGACCGCTCGCGGCCGGCACAACGGCGTCATGGCCCCCTGGGCGAGCGACCTCGCCCGGGCGGTGGCCGCCGACGACCCGGACCGCGCCGCCGCTCTCGCCGCGCACGTACGGGACCGCGCGGAGCGCTTCGGCACGGACACCGCCATCGGGGAGTCGCTGCGCTGCGCCGCGGCCCTGGAGGAGGGCGAACGTGCCGTCGAACTGCTCGCCAAGGCGGTGGCGTTCCTCGAAGGGTCCCCGTGCGCGTACGAGCACGCCCTGGCCCGGGTCGAGTACGGCATCGCGGCCCGGTCGGCCGGCGAGCTGTCCCGCGGCCTGGCCCTCGCCGAGAAGCGCAGCGCCGACGGACTGGTGCGGCGGGCCAGGCAGGAGCTGCGCGCGCTCTGAGGAGCGCCTGCCGGGCCGCGCGGGGGTGGGGAGCGTGTCGCGGACACGGCCCTCCGCCGGAGCGGCCCCGGTCGCGGGCCGTCAGCGCCGGTGGCAGCGCAGGCTCTTCAGGTCGACGATGTCGGCCATCCTGCGCATCCCCAGGTCGTTGGGGTGGAGATGGTCGCCGCTGTTGTACGCCGGGAGGATGCGGGACGGCGCGGCCGGGTCCATGACGGCCCGGTCGAAGTCGACGACGGCGTCGAACGCGCCGCTCTCCCGGACGAACGCGTTGACCTCCTGCCGCACCGCCTCGCCCGCCGGCGTCCACTCCCGCCAGCCCTCGTACGGCATGACCGTCGCCCCCACGACGCACACGCCCGCCGCGTGCGACCGGTCGACGATCTGCCGGTATCCGGCGATCAGTTCGGCGGCCGTCGGCGCGGGAACGGACTTGATGTCGTTGACCCCTTCGAGCAGCACCACCGTCCGCACGCCGGCCTGCGTGAGCACGTCCCGGTCGAGCCGTTTGAGCGCGCTCTCGCCGGAGCCGTCCTTGAGGACCTTGTTGCCCGAGATCCCCTCGTTCGCGACACCCTTGACGCGCGTACCGGCGTCGGCGTCCAGCCTCCGGGCCAGGAAGTCCGGCCAGCGGCGGTTGGTGTCGCGGGTGGACAGGGCGCCGTCGGTGATCGAGTCGCCGAGGGCGGCGACCGCGCTCGTGCCGCGCCGGGCGTTCACGGTCACGGCGTCGAGGTAGAACCACGAGGTGACCGGCTGGGTGTACGCCGTCGCGGTGTCGTCGGAGGCGTGGTCGCCCGAGGGTGCGACGTACGACGTCTGGAGTGCCATCCGGTGCCCGGTGGCGGCGCCGCCCGCGTCGCGTACGTACAGGCTGACGGCCAGGTCGGACCGGGGCCGTACCGTGCCGGGCAGCGGGTCGCTGGAGACGGATCCGCCGGGCGGGACGGTCACCGAGGGCGAACCGGCGAAGGACAGCGGCCGGTTGGTGCCCGGCACCAGGGCGGCCCCGGTGGCCCGCAGTCCGGCGTGGGCGCGGCCGAAGGTCACGGGCCGGGTGCCGAAGGCGTTGGAGAGCCGGATCCGCAGCCCGTCGCCGCCCGCGCTGGTGCGCACGACGAGCCGGTACGTCCGTTCGGGGGCGGCGCCCGCGGTGGACAGCCGGTCCGCGCTCGCGGCCCAGGTGACGACGGACGTTCTGCCCGGCTCGGCGGCGCCGGGCGGGGCGGCGGGCCGGGCGGTGGCGGGCGGCCCGGAGGCCAGGACTACCGTGGTGAGCGCGACGGCGGCGGCGGCCAGGGCGCGCGGGGCGTGCCGGCGCGGCGTGGGTCTGTTCATGGCGCGGAGATCCCTCCCCTGAGCATGGGCATGCCAGTACCGGCACTCAGGGGATTGACGCGCGGACGGCATGCGCTGTCCAGGGCGCGGCGCCGGAACAGGCCATCGCGTGCGGCAGGTCAGGACCCCTGATGCGGCACAGTGGACCACGCCGGAGCGGTGCCCGCGACCCGGCAGACCATCAGGTACAGCGGAATCGGCGGCGTGTACGGCGCGCTCGCCTCCGGCAGGTGGATCAGGCGCGGACGCGTCGGCACGTACGCCCCGGGAACGTAACGGGCGGGCTGCGGCCAGGAGAGTCCGAGGTCCGACTCGGCGGGCACGATCCACCACCACCAGTCGGTGTCGGCGAAGACGCAGCCGGGCCGGGACAGGTGCGCCATCGTCCGGAACCCGTGCCGCGCGGGAAGCCCCACCGCGTCGCAGCCCAGCGGTGTGGTGAAGCCGGGCGGCAGGGGCAGGCGGACCGGCCCGCCGCTCGCGCCGCCGTCGGGGGCGGTGCTCCGCGACGAGGCGAGGTCGTAACCGCTCCGCTCACGGAGCCCGCGCGACAGGCGGCCGGCCGGCAGACCGGTCATCACGGACCTCAGCAAGGAACCTCCGCCCAGACGATGCGCCCGGGCCCGTCCGCGGCGTCGCGCGTGCCCCAGAAGCTGCTCAGGGTGTCGACGAGCTGAAGCCCCCGCCCGTGCTCGTCGTCGCCGGCGTGGCGCAGGCGCGGGCCCGTGGGGCGCCGCCCCTGGTCCTTGACGGCGACCCGCAGACGGCCGTCGCTGTCGCGCAGTTCGCAGACGACCCGCTCGCTCGCGGTGTGCAGCACGGCATTGGTGAACAGCTCGGAGACGATCAGCGCCGCCGCGTCGCAGGTGTCCTCGCCGATGCCCCACTGCGTCAGCTGCTGCCTGGTCAGGCGGCGGGCGGCCGCCACGAACTCGGCGCGGCCCGGCAGTTCGAACCCGTAACGGCGTATGGCCGTTCCCCGGCAGTGGTCCATGAGCGGGGGGACGAGGGCGGTGCCATGTGCCACGAGCGTTTCCTCACGGTGTGGGGGGCAGGGCCGACTGCTGCTTCCCCCCGGTGGGCAGCGACGGCGTCCGCGTGTTCTGGTTCACCGCGCAACTCTCCCTCCGAAAGCGACACTTGGCAAGGGTCACAATGAAAATTGCAGAGTGTCGTGTCTTGGGTCGCGACCGCGTGGCACACTGCTCGCAACAGCCCATGGGGAGGTCTGAAGTGAGTGAACCGCGGTCCGCCCCGACGGTCGGTCAGGTCGTTCTCGGCAAGCGCCTGCTGGATCTGCGCGAACGGGCCGGCCTGAGCCGCGACGAGGCCGCCAAGGTCCTTCGCGTCACCCCGGCGACCATCCGGCGGATGGAGACCGCCGAGGTCGCGCTCAAGATCCCTTACGTACAACTCCTGCTCCAGGCCTACGGCCACGGCCCCGAGGACATCGCGTCCTTCGTCGAGCTGGCCGAAGAGGCGAACAAGCCGGGCTGGTGGCAGCGGTTCCACGGCATCCTGCCGGACTGGTTCAGCATGTACGTGAGCCTGGAGGGCGCCGCGTCGCTCATCAGGGCGTACGAGCCGCAGTTCGTCCCGGGCCTCCTCCAGACCGAGAGCTACGCCCGCGCCATCATGCGCGGCGGAGCCCTCGGCCAGTCCGGCGCCGGGAGCGCCGAGGCCATCGAGCGGCATGTGGCCCTGCGCATGGAGCGCCAGAGCCTCCTCACCCGCCCCGACGCCCCGAGACTGTGGGTCGTCATGGACGAGACGGTGCTGCGGCGTCCGGTGGGCAGCCCGAACGTGCTGGGGGAGCAGATCGACCGGCTCCTGGAGGCCGTCGAGAGACCCAACGTCACGCTGCAGATAGCCGAGTTCGCGACGGGCCACCACCCCGGCACCTACGGCCCGTTCGTCCTCTTCCGCTTCGCCGTGCCGGAACTCCCGGACATGGTCTACAGCGAGTACCTGACCGGCGCCGTCTATCTCGACGCGCGCCCCGAGGTGGCGGCCCACCTGGAGGTCATGGACCGCATGGCGGCTCAGGCCGCGACTGCACAACGCACGAAGGAGATCCTCAAGGATCTCCGCGAGGAGCTGTGAGATGGACCCCATATACAACGGCATGCCCGCCAACGACCTGCCCGCGGAGGGCTGGTACAAGCCGTGGAGCGGCGGCAACGGCGGCAACTGCATCGAAGCCATGAAGCTGTCCGACGGCAGAGTCGCCGTCCGGCAGTCCGCCGACCCCGAGGGGCCCGCGCTGATCTACACCCCCGGCGAGATCGCCGCGTTCATCCGGGGGGCGAAGGCGGGCCAGGCCGACTTCCTGCTCACCTGACCCGCACGGACCCGCCGGACGCCCGTTCCCGGCCACTGCCCACGACCACTGTCCCGCGACCCCGTTCCCGGGCCGCCACCCGGCCGCCCGTCCACCGTTCACCCCCACCCATGGAGCGCCGTATGACCGGGCAAGACCGCACCGCCGTCGAGATCGACACCAGCAAGCCGCACCCGGCGCGCATGTACGACTGGTTCCTGGGCGGCAAGGACAACTACCCGGTCGACGAGGAGATGGCCCGCCAGCTCCTCACCCTCGACTCGCGGGGGCGCGACATGGCGCGGGTCAACCGGGCGTTCATGCACCGGGCCACGCGCTGGCTCGCCGAGAACGGCGTACGGCAGTTCCTCGACATCGGTACGGGCATACCGACCGAGCCGAACCTCCACCAGGTCGCCCAGCGGACCGCCCCCGACGCGCGCATCGTCTACTGCGACAACGACCCGATCGTGCTGGCCCACGCGGAGGCGTTGCTGCGGTCCACGCCCGAGGGCGCCACGGAGTACATCCAGGCGGACGCCCGGGAGCCCGACCTGATCCTGGAGCGGGCCGGCAAGACGCTCGACTTCTCGCAGCCGGTCGCCCTGTCGCTGGTCGCGCTGCTGCACTTCGTGGGCGACGAGGACGGCGCGCACGCGCTGGTGAACCGGCTCATGGACCGGCTGGCGCCCGGCAGTTACCTGGTGCTCTCGCACGTCACGGGGGACTTCGACCCGGAGGGCGCGGCGAAGGCGTCGGCGCTGTACTCGGCGAAGGGGCTGACGCTTCGGCCGCGCTCCCGCGCGGAGTTCAGCGCGTTCTTCGACGGGTACGAGCTCGTCGAACCGGGTGTCTCGCTGGCCGCCGAATGGCGGCCGGAACTGGGCGAAGTGGTCCCGGTCGCCGGCGACGACCCGATCCCGGGGTACACGGGCGTGGCCCGCAAGGTTTGACGAGGCCGGCGGTTTCAGGGGGCCCGGGCGGCCGCCCTCGCGGGGTCGTACGCCGCTGGGGGCGGCCGGTCCTGCGGGTGCGCGCCGTCGCGGGCGGGGGCCGGTCGCGACGGCGCGCACGCCCCCGGGCCGGCCGGGATCGCGGCGGCGGTGAGGGGCGGCGCCCCGCTCTCTAGCCGGGGCTCCCGCCGGCGACGAGGCCGTCGATTACCGACGTGACCCGGTACCAGGTGGCCCGGTCCCGCTCCACCGGCGGCACCAGCCTGCCGTTCCCCGTGCCCCACTCGCCCGCCACCTCCACCGCGTCCCGGCCGCTCGCCGCGCCCGCGGCGAGCGCCGCCGCGCCGAGGGCGACCAGTTCGCCTGCCGCCGGGATCAGGAGCGGCCGGCCGGAGAGGCGGCGTACCGTCTCCACCCACGTACGGCCCCGCGCCCCGCCCCCGACCAGCCGCAGCGGGCGCGACGCGACGGCGGGGTCGGCGGGGTCCAGGCCGCAGGCGCGCACCACCTCGTCGAGGGCGCGCAGCACGGTGACGGCCGCGCCCTCGTAGGCGGCGCCCAGGAGCTGACGCGGTGTGGTGTCGTGGCGCAGTCCGGTCAGGACGCCGGAGGCGGCGGGGAGGTCGGGGGTGCGTTCGCCGTCGAGGTAGGGCAGGAGCACCGCCTCGCCGCCCGGCGCGGCGTCGTCGCGGTCCAGGCCCAGCAGGGCGGCCACCTTGTCGACGGCGAGGGTGCAGTTCAGCGTGCAGGCGAGCGGCAGGTAGCCGCCGTCGGCCGACGCGAAGCCCGCGAGGGCAGCGGAGGCAGGGCGGGTCCGGGTCGCCGCGAACACGGTGCCGGAGGTGCCCAGGCCGAGCACCGGGTGGTCCAGCAGGCCGGCGCCGCCGAGGCCCAGCCCGACCGCCGCCGCCATGTTGTCGCCGGTGCCCGCCGCCACCGCGATCCCCGCGGGCAGGCCGAGCCGTTCGGCCGCCGCACGCGTGAGGGAGCCGACGCGGGTGGCGCCGGTGGGTGCCACGGGCGGCAGCAGACTCTCGTCCAGTCCGACCAGGCCCAGGATCTCGGTGTCGTACGCGCCGGTGGCGGTGGAGTACCAGCAGGTGCCCGAGGCGTCGCCCGGGTCGGTCGCGGCCACCCCGGCGAGGCGCTCGGTGAGGAAGTCGTGGGGGAGGCGCACGGCGGCGGCCGACTCGGCGGCGTACGGCTCGTGCTCGCGCAGCCACTGCCACTTCGCGGCCGTCATGGAGGCGACGGGGACGGATCCGGTACGCGCCGCCCAGGCGGCCGGGCCGCCGAGCGCCCCCGCGAGGGCGGCGGCCTGCGGAGCCGCACGGGTGTCGTTCCACAACAGGGCCGGGCGCAGCGGCCGCCCGTGGCCGTCGAGGACCACCAGGCCGTGCTGCTGGCCCGCGACCGCGATGCCGGCGACCGCCGAGGCCGGCACCCCCGCCTCCCGCAGCCCGGCGGCCACGGCCTCGCCGAGCGCCCGCCACCACTCCTCGGGGTCGCTCTCGCGGGCCCCCGCCCCGCCGGTGACCCGGTGCGGCGCGCGCCCGAGTGCCAGCAGCCGGCCGGTCGCGGCGTCGGTGAACGCGGCCTTGGTGGACTGCGTCGAACTGTCCACCCCGACGACGACCGTGCTCGGCGTCATGGGACCCCTCGTTTCCTCGGTTGTCTTCTGTGGAACAGATTGGTCGTGGCGTATTAGTCATGTCAACAAACAAATGGAGGACGGTCGTATGTCGGAGCGCTTCACCCCCACCCCGGACGACAAGTTCACCTTCGGCCTGTGGACCGTCGGCTGGCAGGGCGTCGACCCCTTCGGCACGGCCACCCGCCCGGCCCTCGATCCGGTCGAGACCGTCCGGCGGCTGGCCGGGCTCGGCGCGCACGGCGTCACCTTCCACGACGACGACCTCATCCCCTTCGGCTCCTCGGACGCCGAGCGCGAGGCGTGCGTCAAGCGGTTCCGCCAGGCACTGGACGCCACCGGCATGAAGGTGCCGATGGCCACCACCAACCTGTTCACCCACCCGGTGTTCAAGGACGGCGCGTTCACCGCCAACGACCGCGACGTCCGCCGCTACGCCCTGCGCAAGACCATCCGCAACATCGACCTCGCCGTCGAGCTCGGAGCGAGCACCTACGTCGCCTGGGGCGGCCGCGAGGGAGCCGAGTCGGGGGCGGCGAAGGACGTCCGCGTCGCCCTCGACCGCATGAAGGAAGCCTTCGACCTGCTCGGCGCGTACGTCACCGAGCAGGGGTACGACCTGCGCTTCGCCATCGAACCCAAGCCGAACGAGCCGCGCGGCGACATCCTGCTGCCCACCATCGGCCACGCGCTGGCGTTCATCGAGCGCCTGGAGCGCCCCGGCCTGGTCGGCGTGAACCCCGAGACGGGCCACGAGCAGATGGCCGGGCTCAACTTCCCGCACGGCATCGCGCAGGCCCTGTGGGCGGGAAAGCTGTTCCACATCGACCTCAACGGCCAGACCGGCATCAAGTACGACCAGGACTTCCGCTTCGGCGCCGGCGACCTGCGCCAGGCCTTCTGGCTCGTCGACCTCCTGGAGACGGCGGGCTATGACGGCCCCCGGCACTTCGACTTCAAGCCGGTGCGCACCGACGGCGTGGACGGCGTGTGGGCCTCGGCGGCCGGCTGCATGCGCAACTACCTGATCCTGAAGGAGCGCGCCGCCGCCTTCCGCGCCGACCCGGAGGTCCAGGACGCCCTGCGCGCCTCCCGGCTCGACGACCTCGCCCGCCCGACCGCCGCCGACGGTCTCACGGCGCTGCTCGCCGACCGGGGCGCGTACGAGGACTTCGACGTGACGGCGGCGGCGGAGCGGAGCATGTCCTTCGAGGTGCTCGACCAACTGGCCCTGGACCACCTGCTGGGCGTACGCGGCTAGCGGCGCCGGCGGCCGGCGCGCGGCCCGCCCGGTCGTCTAGGCGTACGCCGCCGGGTCCGCCAGCGCGTCGCGGACCACCAGGGCCGCCGCGCCGCGTGACGCGTCGCCGGTCAGGGACGAGGCGCGCAGGCGGCCGCTGTCGCCCGACCAGAGACCCGACACCACCCTGCGGTCAAGCTCCCGGGCGGCGGGGGGCGCCAGCCACGGCATCAGGGTCCGGTAGATGCCGCCGAGCACCACCGCGTCCGGATCGAGGAGGTTCACCGCGCCGGACAGGACGAGCCCCAGCGTCGACCCGGCCCGGCGGATCGCCTCGACGGCCCGGGTGTCGTCCGCGCGGGCCCGGGATTCGAGCTCCGCCATGCCCGGCAGCCCCGCGTTCTCGTCGATGCCCGCCGCCCGCAGCACCGCCCGCTGGCCGGCGTACTGCTCCAGGCAGCCCCGCGAACCGCAGCGGCACGCGGGCCCGGCGGGGTCCACCACGACGTGGCCGATCTCCCCGGCGAAACCGTGGGCCCCGCGCAGCAGTTCGCCGCCCAGCACGAGGGCGCCGCCCACGCCGATCTCCCCGCTCAGGTAGAGGAACGTGCGCTCCCGGCCCACACCGCCGAACCACAGCTCGGCCAGCGCCGCCAGGTTCGCCTCGTTGTCCGAGCCGACCGGCAGTGGTCGCGCGAGCGCCCGCGCGAAGAGTTCCCCGGCCGCCACGCCGTTCCAGCCCAGGTTGGGCGCCTGGCGGACCGTACCGCCGGACACCAGGCCGGGGAGCGCCAGCCGCACGCCGACGGGGCGCAGATCCAGCTCGGCCGCCGAGCCCAGGGCCCGCGAGGCGAGCGCGGCGGCGTGCGCCAGGACCTCGGCGGGCGGGGCCGCGCGGTTGTCGGTGTGCTCGGCGAGGCGGACCCGGTCGTCACCGGACAGATCGGTCACGCACACGGACACGTAGTCGATGTTGACCTCGACCCCCAGGCCCGCGACGCCCGTGCGCGCCACCTTCAGGACGGTGCCGGGCCGCCCCGCCTGCCCGCTGAACGTCTTGCCCGACTCGGTGACGAAACCGCTGTCCAGCAACTGCTCGACCAGCGAGGAGACGGCGGCCCGCGTCAGGCCCACCCGCGCGGCGACCCCCGCGCGCGTCGCCTCGCCACCGTCGTGGACGGCGCGCAGCACCAGGCTCAGGTTGTGCCTGCGCACGGTGTCCTTGTCAGCCTTGGGCTCCAGGCGCGGGGGGTTGCTCCTCATGGCACCGAGAGCCTAGGCGACGCCGTCCGGAAAGGATCGTTCCGGTGGAGGCGCCGGTTACTCGCGAGGAACGACGAGGTTGCTCTAAGGTGAGCGCTCCGATCGGCGCCACCTGCGGATCCCATGGGTGAAGCGGGCTTTGCTGTGCCAATCGAAGGAAGTCCTGCCAATCCAGGACGCAATGTGTAGCGCAGGGCGACGTGGTGTCGGCAACTCCGCCAGACGTCGGCTTCCCGTACGAGCCGATCCGCCCTCCCTCCCGCCATCCGGGACTCGACGGCGGCGGTCCTCTCTCAATCACCTACCTCGCGAAGGCAAGGCAGAGATGGCACGAGTCTCCCGACAGTCCGCCGCACCGTCCCCCCGCCGCTCCGGCCGGCAGTCCGCCCGGGACCTCTCCCGGCAGCAGACCCACCCCGTCGACCACCGGCTGCCCCTCCCCAAGCTCACCCTCTTCGGCTTCCAGCACGTCCTCGCGTTCTACGCGGCCGCGGTGATCGTCCCGATCCTCCTCGGCAACGCCCTGGGCCTGTCCCACCAGGAACTCGTCTACCTGATCAACGCCGACCTGCTGACCTGCGGCGTCGCCTCGATCATCCAGGCCCTCGGCGTCTGGCGGATCGGCGCCAGACTGCCCCTGGTCCAGGGCGTCACCTTCACCGCCGTCTCTCCCATGATCGCCATCGGACTGGGCGCGGGCGGCGGCACCGCAGGGCTGCTCGTCGTCTACGGGGCGGTGATCACGGCCGGCATGGCGACGTTCCTCCTCGCACCGTTCTTCAGCAGGCTGGTGAAGTACTTCCCGCCCGTCGTCATCGGCACGATCCTCACCATCATCGGCCTCACCCTCATACCGGTGGGCCTGCGGGACGCGGCGGGCGGCTCGCAGCTGAGCGGGGACGACCCGGCGTACGGCGATCCGAAGAACCTCGCGTACGCGCTCGGCACGCTCCTGTTCATCCTCGCGCTGGTCCGCGTCGGCAAGCCGTTCCTCAGCAGCCTTGCCGTGCTGCTCGGACTCGTCGGCGGTACGGCCGTCGCCTGGCTCCTCGGCGACGTGCACTTCGGCGCGGTCGCGCAGGCCGACTGGTTCGGGGTCAGCACGCCGTTCCACTACGGCATGCCGAGGTTCGAACTCCTCCCGATCGTCGCCATGACCGTCGTCATGCTGATCACGATGGTGGAGACGACCGGCGACGTGTACGCCATCGGGGAGATCACCCGCAAGAAGGTCGACGGCGACACCGTCGCCCGGGCGCTGCGGGCCGACGGCGTCGCGACCGTTCTCGGCGGCGTTCTCAACTCGTTCCCGTACGTGGCGTTCGCCGAGAACATCGGCCTCGTGCGGATGTCCAAGGTGATGAGCCGGTACGTCGTGGTCGCGGCCGGCGTGTTCATGATCATCCTGGGGCTGCTGCCGAAGGCCGGAAGCCTGGTCGCCGTGATTCCGCAGCCCGTGCTGGGCGGTGCGGCGATCTCCATGTTCGGCATGGTCGCCGCCGTCGGCATCCAGATCCTGGGGAAGGCCGACCTGCGGGAGGAACGCAACGCCCTGATCCTCGCGGTCAGTCTGGGCGCCGCCCTGCTGCCCACCACGGTCCCGTCGTTCTTCGACCGGATGTCGGACGACGTACAGGCGGTCCTGGACAGCGGGATCACGCTCGGCGGCCTCACCGCCATCACGCTCAACCTGTTCTTCAACGTCTTCACGCGCCGCAAGACGATGGAGATCGACTGGGACGACCTGGAAGCCCCGGAGGACACGGGGGGACCGGTGGACACCGGCGGCCCGGCGCGGCCCTACCGGGGCGCCACCCCTCGCTGAGCCGTCCGCGCCACCGGTCACGGGCCGGGAGGGCACACGCCCTCCCGGCCCCGGCCGGCGCCTCGCGGTGGTGCGGCGTAACGGCGTCGGGTCAGCGGCCCACCGCGGGGAACGGCGTCACGTCGCCCGGCTCGCCGATCAACTCCCAGAAGTGGTCGACCAGCCGGCGCAGGAACGCGGCGCGCTCGGCGGCGATCTCCTTGAGCCGGGCGTCGTCGTTGCGCGCCACCAGATGACCCATGTAGCGCTCGGAGAACTCCGCGAACTGCGCGTGCATCGTCCGCAGCGCGTCGCCCACCAGGGTCTCGTCGACGCACACGATCTCCGCCACCGGAGCCACCTGCGCCTTCCACCGCCCCTCGATCGCCGTCCGCAGGTGCTCGGCCAGCTCGTCGACCCGGCCCATGATGCCGATCAACTTCCGCAGGGAGAGCCCCAGTGCGTCCAACAGGGCCCTGGTCTGGCGCGGGTCCCCGTCCCAGCGCTGCGCCGCCTCGGCGGCCCGGTAGGCGGCCGCGTCCATGCCGATCCGGTACGCCAGCCGCTCCGCGCTCAGCAGCTTGGCGAGCCGGTGCTCGGCGAGCGTCCGCGGCTCGACGCCCATCAGCGTGGTCGGCGTGCACCACAGGACATCGGCCAGTGCGAAGAGCTGCGGCTCCGAGGGCACATGGGACCCCTGCTCCCAGCCGGCTATCAGGTCCGGGTGGGCGGGGGCGCCGCACGCCGCCATCGCGTGGGCGACCTGAGTCGTGGTCAGTCCCATCCGGGCGCGCGCGGCTCTGGCTTCTGCGGGGGAGAAAGGAGTGCTGTACACGGACGGGACACCTCGCTGCACCCGGTGGGCCGCGGGCGCTTGGGGAGACGGACGGGTGGACGAACATCCAGGAGCGGGCAGATTAACAGAAGGTCCAGTGGTACGAACCCCCGACTGGCCTTCGATACGAAGGCGGAGCCGCACGGTCGCCGGTGCGTGGATCAGGGGCGTTGTCAGTGCTGGGAGGCAGGATGAACGGCATGACGAACACACCTGCCGCCCTCGCACATTCCGCCGCGTACGCCGAGGCGGTCCAGACCGCGACCCGCGCCGCCGCCGCCTACTACGCCCGGGGCGACAGCGCGCTGGACGACGACGCGTACGACCGGCTGGTGCGCCTGATCGAGGCGTACGAGCAGGCACACCCCGACGAGGTCCTGCTGGACTCGCCGACCGGGAAGGTGGCCGGTGGCGCCGCGGTCGGGGACGTGCCGCACACCGTGCCGATGCTGTCGCTGGACAACGTGTTCTCCGCCGAGCAGTTCGTCACCTGGACGGCGTCGCTGGAGCGCAGACTCGGCCGGCCGGTGGAGCGGTGGAGCGTCGAGCCGAAGCTCGACGGCCTCGCCGTCGCCGCCCGCTACCGGCACGGCAGACTCGTCCAGCTCGTCACGCGCGGGGACGGCACGGCGGGCGAGGACGTCTCGCACGCGCTCGGCAGCGTCGTGGGGCTGCCCGGCGAGCTGACCGAGCCGGCCACCTTCGAGGTGCGCGGCGAAGTCCTCATGACCACCGAGCAGTTCGAGAAGGCGAACGCGGTGCGCACGGAGCACGGCGGGGAGCCGTTCGCCAACCCGCGCAACGGCGCGGCGGGCACGCTGCGCGCCAAGGACCGTCCGTACACGGTGGAGATGACGTTCTTCGCGTACGGAGCCCTGCCGCTGGCCGGGTCGGGGGAGCTCGGGGAGGGGCTGGCGGAGTGGCCGCACAGCGAGATCCTGCGGCGCGTCGCCGCGCTCGGCGTGCACACCGCGGCCGACACCGCCGTGCCGCCGAGCACAGCGGCCACGGCCGAGGAGGTGAAGGCCCGGATCGAGGAGATCGCGGCGCTGCGCCCCGAGCTGCCGTTCGGCATCGACGGGATCGTCGTCAAGGCCGACGCGGCGGCGGACCAGCGGCAGGCGGGGGCCGGATCGCGGGCGCCGCGGTGGGCCATCGCGTACAAGCTGCCCGCGGTCGAGAAGGTCACCCGGCTGATCGCCGTGGAGTGGAACGTCGGGCGCACGGGAGTCATCGCGCCGCGCGCCGTGCTCGAACCGGTGGAGATCGACGGGTCCACGGTCACCTACGCCACCCTGCACAACCCGGCCGACATCACACGGCGCGACCTGCGCCTCGGTGACCAGGTGATGGTCTACAAGGCCGGCGACATCATCCCGCGCATCGAGGCGCCCGTCGCCCATCTGCGCACCGGCGACGAACAGCCGATCGTCTTCCCCGAGACCTGCCCGCAGTGCGGTTCCGAGATCGACGCCAGCGAGCAGCGCTGGCGGTGTGTACGCGGCCGCGACTGCCGGGTGGTGGCGTCCATCGCGTACGCCGTCGGGCGCGACCAGCTCGACATCGAGGGCCTGGGGACGTCGCGTGTGGTCCAGCTCGTCGACACGGGCCTGGTCACCGACTTCTCCGACCTGTTCACGCTGACGCGCGAGCAGCTCCTCCCGCTGGACCGGATGGGCGAGACCAGCGCGGACAATCTGCTGGCCGCCATCGACCGGGCCAGGACCCGGCCGCTGTCCCGCGTCCTGGCGGCGCTCGGCGTGCGCGGGACCGGCCGCTCCATGTCCCGCCGCATCGCCCGGCACTTCGCGACGATGGACCACCTGCGGGCGGCCGACGCGGAGGCCGTGCAGCGGGTGGAGGGCATCGGTGGGGAGAAGGCGCCGGTGATCGTGGCCGAACTGGCCGAACTGGGGCCGCTGATCAGCAAGCTCGTCGCCGCGGGCGTGAACATGACGGAGCCGGGGGCGACGCCTCCGGCGGAAGAGGAAGCCACGGCGGGAGACGGGGCGGCGCTGCCCGCCGGGCCGCTGGCCGGCATGACCGTCGTCGTCACCGGCGCGATGACCGGGCCGCTGGAGAAGCTCAGCCGCAACCAGATGAACGAGGTCATCGAGCGTGCGGGCGGCAAGGCGTCGTCCAGCGTCTCGAAGCGCACGGCGCTGGTGGTGGCGGGCGAGAACGCGGGCTCGAAACGGGCGAAGGCGGAGGACCTCGGCGTACGGATCGCGACCCCGGACGAGTTCGCGGTGATGGTCGCCGACGCGCTGCCGGAGGACTAGCGGAGCGGAGGGCCGGCGACCGGAGAACCTGCCGGGACCGGAGGACCAGCGGCTCGGCGCCCGCAGGGGGCCAGAAGCGGGGTCGGGGGCGCCCCGGTTCGGAACGGCGGGTGGCGGGGAACACCCCCGCCACCCCCCGGCCCGTACCGCTACCGGCCGACGCCCGCCCCCGCTCCCGGCGGAACCAGCGTGACCCGGAACGCCCTCGCCGGGCCCGTGTTGCCCGCCGAGTCGATCGTGCGGTACTCGATCGTGTGCGCGCCGTACTCCGGCGTCGCGTCGTCCCACGGCACGACGCGCGGCGTGCCGAGCTTGCCGTACACCAGGTCGTCGATGACCGTGCCGCCCGGCGTGAAGAGGAACGGGGCGTCCGCGTCCGTCGGCCAGCCGAAGTACGTGTACCAGCCGTCGCCGTCGACCCGGAACTGCGTGACCACGTACCCGTCCTGATCGTCCCGCGCCGTCAGCTTCATCGTGAACGGCCCGTCATAGACGTACTCCACCGGCCTGCCCGGCCGCCGCACCGTGCGCAGCGGATCGGACAGCGCGTACGCCGCTGTCGCGGGTGTCGCGTCGACCGTCCAGGTCAGCGTCCGCTCCGTACCGGCGATGCGCGCCGTCAGGACGTGGCTGCCGCCGCCCGGCGCCAGCGCTCCGAGGTCCAGGTCGCGGTCGTTGCCGGGGTTGCGGACCGGCCGCCCGTCGAGTGTCCACCGCACGCGCGGGTCGCGGTCCGTGGGGTGGGTGGTGTCGGCGTACACGACCGACTCGGCCCCCACCGGGGCGGCGGTCGCGGTGTGACCCGTGAACGCGGCTGCGACGGGCGACGGTCGCGTCGTGAGGGACGGGTCGACCGTCCACGTGACGGTGCGGGTCAGCGCCGACGAGGCGCGGATCCCGGGGTCCCGCACGAACGGGGTCGGGTCGGACACCGTCGCTGTGAGGGTGTGCCGGCGGCCCTCGCGCAGCCCGAGGCGCCGCAGGTCCAGGCTGCGCTCGCCCGCCGTGCCGCCCACCCGGCGGCCGTCGAGCCGCCACACGGTGTCGAGTTCGCCGCCCACCGGATGCAGTGTGTCGACCCACACCGTCCGGTCGTCGCCGACCGGTCCGCCGTTCGGGGTGTGCCCCTGCACCAGGTTCACCTTGGCGGAGATCGCCCGCGTCATCACCTCCCGCTCCACCTGGTCGAAGGAGTAACCGAGCGTCTTCATCAGGGAGTGCCTGCTCGGCCGCCACACCCCCTTCGTCTGGTACATGCCGCCCTCATGACGTCCGATGACACCGCCGGCGTCGCTGCGCTCGCCCAGCCAGCGCCACCACTTGCGCCGCTCGGCGCGCATCTGCCGCTCGGTGAGGAGTGTGTGGTGGGCGGAGTCCGGCTCCCCGCCCTGGTACGTACCGCCGGGCACTCCGCGCGCGTAGTAGTCGTACTCGTCCTGGAGCTTGCCCAGCGAGTGCCCGATCTCGTGCGGCGTGATGAGCGACGACAGCGCGTTGCCGCCGGACGCCGTGGCGAAGGTGCCGCCCGCGCCGCCGTACGTCGCACTGTTGGCGAGACCGACGATCTGCCGGTTGGAGCTGTTCGAACCGGGGACCAGATCGGCCAGGGCGGTCGCCGCCGCCGCGTCGATCGACAGCAGCCGCTGCACACTCGCCGGGTTGCAGCCGCCCCAGAAGCCCATGTCCAGCGGGGTGTCGCGGCGGGGTGCGTCGAGGCCAGGATCGCAGTCGACGCCCGACTCGGCGGACGGCACCTGCACCGCCCAGACGTTGATGTACGAACGGTAGGAGGCGAACGGCTCCGTGCTCCACAGCACGTTGAGGTGCTTGTCGACATCGGCGCGGAAGGCCGCCATGTCACCGGCCGTGTACCCGTCACCGAGAACGACCAGGTTGAACCGCCGGCCG
Organism: Streptomyces chryseus; assembly: GCF_014650755.1. GTDB lineage: Bacteria > Actinomycetota > Actinomycetes > Streptomycetales > Streptomycetaceae > Streptomyces > Streptomyces chryseus. The sequence goes on from NZ_BMVO01000010.1 coordinate 126,272, forward strand.
GCCGGCCCCGTCCGCTGGACCGGCACCACCTCGGCGTGCTCCGTCACGGGGTGCGGCGCTCCCGCCACCGCCCCCGACGTCACTGCCGCTCCTGTCGCCGCCGTGGCCGGCGGTGTGGTGCCGACGGCGCAGGCGACGAGGAGCGCCCCCGTCACCGCGAGAAGCGCGGGTCTGTTCCGAAGTCTCATGGTGGTGCGCCCTCCGTCTGCCGTCCGGTGATCAAGCGGTGGCGGGGAGCGTACGGGTGCGGTCAACGCGCGGTAAAGGGGCGGGAGTTGCCGTTGGCGTGAATCGTGAGGCGGCCGGGCGCCGACGTCAGCGGCTCCGGCAGCCGCAGGCCGGGTCCGCCCGGCGTCACCGAGCCGAGGACGCTCGCGCGCCGGGCGCCGGTGCACGAAGGCACGGTGCCCGGCAGGCCGTGCGCGGTCAGCCAGCCCAGCACGGCGAAGGCGTACGCCTCCTTCGCGTCCGACGGCAGCCCCAGCTCGTCCGACGTCCGCAGCGGTACGCCGCCTCCGCCGCCCAACTCCTCCCGCAGCCACTCCATCAGCACCGGGTTGCGGGTCCCCCCGCCCGACGCGATCACCTCCGTCGCCCCGAAGGGCCGGACGGCGTCGGCGACGGTCCGGGCCGTGAGCCGGGTCAGCGTGGCCACCACGTCCTCGACGGGCAGTGGCCCGAACGCGCCGAGGGCCGCGCGCAGGTAGGGCAGATGGAACAGCTCCTTGCCCGTCGTCTTCGGCGCGGGCCGGGCGTAGTACGGCTCGTCCAGCAGCCGTCGCAGCAACGGCGGACGCACCCGGCCCCGTGCGGCGAGCGCGCCGTCCACGTCCATGGAGTACGCCCCACCGAGGGCTTCACGGGCCGCCGGCTCCTGGACGGCCGCGTCGATCAGCGCGTTGCCCGGCCCGGTGTCGAAGGCCAGCGGTCCGCCGCCCGCCCCGTCGGAGGCCACCGTGACGTTCCCGATCCCGCCCAGGTTGAGCGCCACGGGCACCCCCGGCCGCCCCCGCAGCCACATGACGTCGACGACGCTCACCAGCGGCGCGCCCTGGCCCCCGGCGGCCACGTCCCGCGTACGGAAGCCCGAGACGACGGGGCGGCCGGTCGCCTCGGCGATCCAGGCGGGCTCGCCGATCTGGAGCGTGCCGTGCACCCGGCCGGCCTCGGTCCAGTGGTAGACGGTCTGCCCGTGCGAGGCAATCAAGCCGGCCCGCCCGTCGCACAGTTCCAGGTCGGCCCGGACCGCTGCCGCCGCGAACGCCTGGCCGATGCGCGTGTCCAGCCGGCACACCGTGGCCAGATCCGTCGCGGCGGGCGGCAGCGCCCCGGCCAGCGCCGCCCGCAGGTCGTCGTCGTACGCCGTGCTGATCAGGCCCAGCGGCGTGAGCACCAGCGTGTCCCCGTCGAGGACGAGCTCGGCGGCGGCCGCGTCGATGGCGTCGTACGACGTGCCGGACATCAGCCCGATCACCCGCAGGGCGCTCACCGCAGCGCCCGGTGGTGAGCCTCGCCGCGCAGCGTCAGCAGCGCGGCGAGGCTCACCGCGCAGGCCGCCGCCGCGTAGTACGCGGGAATGTCGGCATTCCCGGTCCGCTCGACGACCTGGGTGATGATCAGCCCCGCGCAGCCCGAGAACACCGCGTTGGACAGCGCGTACGCCAGCCCGAGCCCCGTGTAGCGCACCGTGGTCGGGAACATCTCGGCCAGCATCGCGGGCCCCGGCCCCGCCATCAGCCCGACGGCGGCCCCCGCGCCGAAGAGCGCCGCCCCCTTCGCGTACGTCGGCGTCCCCGGGTCCTGCACCAGGTTCAGCAGCGGCAGCGCGAGCACCGCGACCAGCAGCGCGCCGGCGACCATCACCGTCCGCCGCCCGATCCGGTCGCTGACCGCGCCGGCGGGCAGGATCGAGGCCGCGAACCCGAGGTTGGCCAGGACGGTGGCGACGAGCGCCTGCTGGAACGTCGCGTTCAGCGTGCTCTGGAGGTACGAGGGGAGGACGACCAGGAAGGTGTAGCCGGCCGCCGACCAGCCCATCAGCCGCCCGGCGCCCAGCGCGACGGCCCTGACCGTCTCCCCGGCGGGCGGCCGCCGCGCGGGTGCGCTCTTCTCGACGACGGCCGACGCGAAGGCCGGCGTCTCGTCCAGCCGCAGCCGCAGCCACAGCGCGACGAGCCCGAGCGGAAGCGTCAGGAGGAACGGCACCCGCCAGCCCCACCCGTTCAGCTGCGACGTGGTCAGCACGGTCGCGAGGAGCGCCGCCGCGCCGGCGCCCGCGAGCAGGCCGAGCGCCACCGTGAACGACTGCCACGCCCCGTACAGGCCCCGGCGGCCCGGCGGGGCGAACTCCGTCATGACCGACACCGCCCCGCCGAACTCGCCGCCCGCCGAGAGCCCTTGCAGGATCCGCAGCAGCGTCAGCAGCCACGGCGCGGCCGCACCGATGGAGGCGTACGTCGGCAGCGCGCCGATCAGCGTCGTGGCGGCGGTCATCAGGCAGATGACCAGGATGAGCGTCGGCCGGCGGCCGATCCGGTCACCGAGCCGCCCGAACAGCGCCGCCCCGACGGGCCGGAAGAAGAACGCGAGGGCGAACGACGCGTAGGTCTTGACGAGCGCCTCCACCTCGCTGCCCCCCTCGGGGGTGAAGAAGTGCGCCGCGATGACGGTGGCGAAGTAGCCGTAGACGCCGAACTCGTACCACTCGATGAAGTTGCCGACGGACCCCGCGACCAGCGCCCGGCGGGAGCGGGCCGGCCGGGCTGTCACAGGGGGCGGGACCGGACCGGTGGCGGGTGTGGTCATGGGGCCAGCGTGCTGACCGCGAAGCCGCTCCACAAGCCCCGTGCGCCACCTGCCGTACGCCGCCGGGCGCCCCGCGCACCCCTGCCCCATGACGCCGGGCGCGCCCGGTGACCCGGGCGGGGGCTGCCCGGAGTCGACCGGCGCGCGGGCGTCGCTCAGGCGCCCGGCGGCACCCGTGAGGGCCGCCCCGCGCCCCGCGTCACGGTGTACCCGGCGATCGCCGCGGCCGCCCCGAGGACGCCCCCGCCCACCGTCCAGATCCAGCGCGAGGACCACCAGCCCGACGAGAAGGCCCCGTCGGCCGCTTCGGCCACCTCCGCGTCCGACGCGCCCGGCACCAGCGGCACCGCCAGCGTGCCGTCCACCGCCCGTGCCCCGCCCGCGTCCTTCGCCGTCGCGAGGACCTCCGCGCGCACCGGCAGGCCGAGGTCCTCCTGCGGCAGATCGGCGACCGTCAGCCGTACGAAGTAACTCCCCGGCAGTGGATCGTCGGCCCACGGCTCCGCCCAGGCCCGCACCGTCCGCAGCGTGCAGGAAACGGTGACGGAAGCCGCGCCGGCCGGCGCCGCCTTCGTCTGGCCGCCGTGCACGCAGGCCTGACGCCGGCGCAGTCCGTCGTACACGTCGAGCCGCCACGTGGCCGCGCCGTGCCGGGCCGCCGCCTCCGGCAGCTTCACCGTGGCCCGCACGGTGGCGGTGCGCCCCGCGTCGGCGTCGAACACCCAGTAGAGGTAGTCACCGGTGGACGCCTCGGCCGTGGCCGGCTGGTCCTGCCGGATCTTCACCGCCGTACGGAAGGCGGTGCCCGCCTCCGTCGGCGCCGCCTGCTCCTCGCCGTCCCCGGAGGCCCCCGGCGAGGGGGCCGGGTCGGCGAGGACGGGAGCGGCCGCCTGGAAGAGCGCCGCGCCCGCCAGCAGGACCCCGCTCAGCATCCGTGTCGTCGTACGCATCAGTTCGTCCTCCATACGGCGAGGCGCCAGCGCGAGAGCCAGCCCCACACGAGACCGGCGAGCAGGCCGGTCAGAGCGAGCACGCCGAGCAGCCACCAGCCGTGCCCGAGACCGAAGGAGGCGACGTCCGACGCCTCGTCGGGGCCGTCCACCAGGTCGACGGCCAGCTCGACCGGCAGACCGGGCGTCGTCTTGACGGACGGGGGAGCGGAGAAGGAGTTGCTGACCTGGAGACACACGGTCTCCGCCGCCGGTTTCACCTCGTCGGCGGTGTCGTCGTCCAGCGGGGCCTTCGGATAGCGCAGCCCGGTCGAGATCACGTCCGTACGGCCGTCCCCCGCCTCCTCGCCGCGCACGATCTCGCGGCCGCGCGTGGTCACCGCCCGCAGCAGTACGCCGTAGTCGCGGTTCACGGCGCGGTCGGCGCCGACGCTGACCGCGGCCCGCAGTTCCTGACCGGGCAGTACGTCGACCCGGTACCAGCGGTGCTCGGAGAACTCCTCGCGGTCGGTGTAGAGGCCCGCCGTCAGCCGCGGCGCGTCCGCGCACCGGTCCGCGCCGTCGGTCGCGACCGGCTTGACGACCGGGTCGGCCGCGCGGTCCACCAACTGCTTGACCCGGCTGGACAGTTCATCGGTGTGCTGTACGGCCGTGTACGTGCCGCCGGTCGCCTCCGCGATGCAGGTGAGCTGCCGGCGGATCTTCGCGTTCGGGACCAGGCCGAGGGTGTCGACGACCAGGTGGGTGCCCTTCGCGGCGATCTCACGGGCCACTTCGCACGGGTCGAGCGGACCGCAGGTGTCCTCGCCGTCGGTGATGAGCACGATCCTGCGTGTGCCGTTGCCGCCTTCGAGGTCGTCGGCCGCGCCGAGGAGGGCGGGGCCGATCGGCGTCCAGCCGGTCGGCGCCAGGGTGGCGACGGCGGTCTTGGCCTCGGTCCTGTCCAGCGGGCCGACCGGGTACAGCTGCCGGGTGTCCTTGCAGCCTGTCTTGCGGTTGTCGCCGGGATAGTCGGCGCCGAGGGTGCGTATGCCCAGCAGCACCTCCTCGGGCACGGCGTCCAGTACGTCGTTGAACGCCTGCTTGGCGGCCGCCATCCGGGACTGGCCGTCGATGTCCTTGGCCCGCATGGAGCCGCTGACGTCGAGGACCAGTTCGACCTTGGGGGACTCGCGCGCGTCCGGTTCGTCGGCGGCAGCGGCGGCTGCGGCGGGGCCGGCCGGGAGCAGGCCGGCGGCCAGGGCGACGAGCAGGCCGAACGCCCTTGCCGTCAGCCGTTTTCTTGTGATCATCGCCGGATCCTATTGAAGATCGTCTCCGGCGCCCAAACGTGGCTCCGTTCCGTCAGAGCGCGTGCCCGGTGGTCGCGTCCACGTGCGCCGGGACAGGATCGTGGCGGTCGCCCACGGTGGACGTGCCCGTCGGCTCGAACAGCAGGATCGACGCGCCGGCCGCCGCCGACGGCTTGTGCCACGTGCCGCGCGGCACGACGTGGACCGAGCCGGCGGGCAGGACCACGGACCGCTCCGCGCCGTCCTCGCCCCCCTCGCGCAGCGCGATGGTCAGCTCACCCTCCAGTACCTGGAAGAACTCGTCCGTGTCCTCGTGGACGTGCCAGACGTGCTCGCCGCGGACCTTGGCGACGCGTACGTCGTAGTCGTTGACGCGGGTCACGATGCGCGGGCTCCACAGCGCGTCGAAGGAGCCGAGGGCGTCGGTGAGCGCGACGGGGGATTCCTGCCGGGTGTGCGGTGCGTTCGTTGCCATGGCCTCATCGTCGTCCCTGGTGTCCGTCCGCCGTGAGTGCTACGAATCGCACATGGCGCAAGAATCCTCGCAGGCGGCGTCCCGGCCCCGCCTCCACCGGGTCGTCGTGATCGTCGACGAGAACTCCAACCCCTTCGAACTCGGCTGCGTCACCGACGTGTTCGGCCTGCGCCGGCCCGAACTCGGCCGGGAGCTCTACGACTTCGCGCTCTGTTCCCCCGAGCCCCGCACCCTCATGAGGGACGGGTTCTTCACACTCACCGGGGTCGCGGAGCTGGCGGCGGCCGACACCGCGGACACCCTGATCGTCCCCAACCGGCCGGACACCGAGGTGCCGCGCCGCCCCCGCGTACTGGACGCCGTCCGGCGGGCCCACGCACGGGGCGCGCGCCTCGTCGGCTTCTGCAGCGGCGCCTTCACCCTCGCGGAAGCGGGGGTACTGGACGGGCGCCGCGCCACCGCGCACTGGCAGTGGGCGGACTCCTTCCGGGCCCGCTTCCCCGCGGTCCGGCTCGAACCGGACGTGCTGTTCGTCGACGACGGCGACATCCTCACCGCCGCCGGCAGCGCCGCCGCCCTGGACCTCGGCCTCCACCTGGTCCGCCGCGACCACGGCGTGGAGGCCGCGGTCTCCGTGAGCCGGCGCCTCGTCTTCGCCGCCCACCGTGACGGCGGGCAGCGCCAGTTCGTCGAGCACCCGCTCCCCTCGGCCGCCGCCTCCGCCGACCTGTCGCTCGGCCCGCTCCTCGCCTGGGCCAGGGAACGGCTCGCCGCACCCCTGACCGTCACCGCCCTCGCCGCGCACGCGGCCGTCAGCCCGGCGACCCTGCACCGCAGGTTCCGCGCCCAGCTCGGCACCACCCCCCTGGCCTGGCTCACCGCCGAACGGGTCGCCCTGGCCTGCCGCCTGATGGAACGCGGCGACCCCGCCGTCGAGTCCGTGGCCCGCGCCAGCGGACTCGGTACGGCCGCCAACCTCCGCGCCCAGCTGCGCCGCCGCACCGGCCTGACTCCCAGCGCCTACCGCGAGCGCTTCGCCCCGGGCGCCTGAACCGGTTGGAGTTCACGCACCCGCAACACTGCGCGGCCATCATTTCAGGATGCGGACGTTTCCCGCCGTGACCTGGACAAACGCCCTCGCCCACTGCGACGCTCCCGCCATGCGCCCTGCCAGCCGGCCCCGCCGCCGCACGACCGCCCTCGCGCCGTTCGCGACCTTCGCCGCGCTCACCGTCACGGCCGTCGCCGCCGTCACCGGCTGCGCCCCGCAGCCCGAGTCCCCGGCCGCCGCGCCCGACGCCACGGCGAGCTGCGCGCCCGGCGAACTGCCCACCGAAGTACCGGGCAAGCTCACCATCGGCACCGACAAGCCCGCGTACGCGCCCTGGTTCGAGGACGACGACCCGGCCAACGGCAAGGGCTTCGAGTCGGCCGTCGCGCACGCCGTGGCGAAGCAGCTCGGCTACGGCAAGGACCAGGTGGTGTGGCAGACCGTGCCGTTCAACACCGCTTTCGCGCCCGGCGAGAAGAAGTTCGACTTCGACCTCAACCAGATCTCCATCAGCGAAAGCCGCAAGAAGGCCGTCTCCTTCTCCTCCGGCTACTACGACGTCCGCCAGGCCGTCATCGCCCTCAAGTCGTCCAAGGCCGCCGAGGCCGGCACGCTGGCCGGCCTGAAGGACGTCAAGCTCGGCGCCCAGGTCGGCTCGACGAGCCTGGACGTCATCCGCGACGTCATCAGGCCCAAGCAGCGGCCGGCCGTCTTCCAGAAGAACGACTTCGCCAAGACCGCCCTCAAGAACGGCCAGGTCGAAGCGATCGTCCTCGACCTCCCCACCGCGTTCTACATCACCTCGGCCGAGGTGCCCGAAGCGAGGATCGTCGGCCAGCTGGAGAACGCCGGGGGCGCGGCCGAGCAGTTCGGGCTCGTACTCGACAAGGACAGCGGGCTCACGTCCTGCGTGAGCGGCGCCGTGGACGCCCTGCGCGCGGACGGGACGCTCGCGGCGCTGGAGAAGCGGTGGCTGTCCGACGCCGCCGACGCACCGGTGCTCAAGTGACGGTGGAGAAGGCCGAAACGGCGACGCGGACGCGGGAGTACGTCCCCTCCGCCCGGCGCCTCGCCCGCGAGCGCCACCGGCGCGCCCGCACCCGCCGCGCCACCGCCGTCGCCGCGCTCAGCACCCTGGTCACCGGGGCGGTCCTCTTCCTCGTCGTCACGCGCTCGCCCGGCTGGCCGCGCACCCGCGAGACCTTCTTCAGCGCCGAGTACGCCCGCGAGGCACTGCCCGAGGTCGTCGACGGCCTCTGGCTCAACCTGCGGCTGCTGGTCGTCTGCGGAGCCGCCGTCCTCGTCATCGGCATGCTCCTCGCCGTCGCCCGCACCCTGCGCGGACCGGTGTTCTTCCCGCTGCGCGCCCTGGCGGCGGCGTACACCGACTTCTTCCGCGGCCTTCCGCTGATCATCTGCCTCCTGCTGGTGGTCTTCGGCGTACCCGCCCTGCGCCTGGCCGGTGTCACCACCGACCCCGTCCTGCTCGGCGGCGCGGCGCTCACCCTGACCTATTCGGCGTACGTCGCCGAGGTCTTCCGCGCCGGCATCGAGTCCGTCCACCCCTCGCAGCGGGCGGCCGCACGCTCGCTCGGTCTCTCCAGCGGCCAGGCACTGCGCTTCGTGGTACTGCCGCAGGCGGTGCGCCGGGTGGTGCCGCCGCTGCTCAACGACCTGGTGTCGCTCCAGAAGGACACCGGGCTCGTGTCGATCGCGGGCGCCGTCGACGCCGTGTACGCGGCGCAGATCATCGCCAGCAAGGAGTTCAACTACACGCCGTACGTCGTCGCCGGCCTCGTCTTCGTGGCGCTGACCATCCCGATGACGCGCCTCACCGACTGGGTCACCGCCCGGATGGACCGGCAGCGAGCCCAGGGAGGCACCACATGACACCGGTCCTGCGGCTGGAGAACGTACGCAAGGCCTTCGGACGCGACACGCTCGTGCTGCGCGACGTGAACCTCGACGTCGCCCCGCACACCGTGACCGCCCTCATCGGCGCGTCCGGCTCGGGCAAGTCGACGCTGCTGCGCTGCGCGAACCTCCTGGAGGAGATCGACGACGGCGTGATCTTCCTCGACGGCGAGGACATCACGGACCCCGGCGCCGACGCGGACGCCGTACGCCGCCGTATCGGCGTCGTCTTCCAGGCGTACAACCTCTTCCCGCACATGACGGTGCTGGAGAACATCACCCTGGCCCCGCACCGCGTCCACGGCGTCCCGCGCGAGCAGGCCACCCGGCGGGCGCGCGAACTCCTCGACCGGCTCGGCCTCGCGGAGAAGGCCGGGGCCTACCCGGACCGCCTCAGCGGCGGCCAGCAGCAACGCGTCGCCATCGCCCGCGCCCTCGCGGTACGCCCGCGTCTTCTCCTGCTCGACGAGATCACGGCGGCGCTGGACCCGGAGCTGGTGGGCGAGGTGCTCAACGTCGTACGGGACCTCAAGGGCGACGGCATGACGATGGTCCTCGCCACGCACGAGATGGGCTTCGCGCGCGAAGTCGCCGACCAGGTGTGCTTCCTGGACGACGGAGTGGTGCTGGAGCGCGGCACGCCGGAGCAGGTCTTCGGCGACCCGCAGGAGGAACGCACCCGGCGGTTCCTGCGGCGGATCGTCGAAGCCGGACGCCTGTGACCGCCTGCGGTGATAAACCAGAACGGTGCGGGGGCGACGACTTCTCAGTTACAGCGACGCGGTGGCGATCCTCGGCGGCGACAGCGCGGCGCTGACGGCGGCCGACCAGGCGCTCGGCGGCGCGCTGTCGATGGCTACGGGCGGGGCGAGCGACGCGGTGCTCAACCTGTTCGCGGCGCGGGGAGGGGTCCTGGCTCTCGGCCGTGATCTCACGTCCGGGCTGCGGGAGCGGCTGGGCACCTCGGAGCGGGCCGAGCGCACGGAACGGATCGCGGCGGCGCACGCGGTGCTGGTGGTGACGGCGTACTTCGAGGCCCTCGGGGAGGTGGAACTCCCCTTCGACCTGGCCGAGGCGCGGCTCACGCGGCGCGAGCAGATCGCACTGGCCGGCGGTTCGGACGCGGCGCACAGCTTCGTCCGGCGTCTGGTCGCGACCGGTGCGCCGCAACCCGCCCCGCACGTGCCGTACGAGCAGACCCTCGTCGATCTCCGCTTCTGGTACCTGGAGCTCTCGGTCCGGCTGAAGACCTTCCTCCACGGGCTGGCGGTGTGGGACGGGCTGGACGCGACGCGGCGCGGCGCGGCCGAGAGCGCGCTGGGCACCGAGCTGTGCGAGACGGCGGTCGGGCGCTTCCAGGATCTGTACACCCAACTCGCCCTCGAAGTACCGGAGTTCGGCTTCTGGTCCGGCCAGATCGAGCACCAGGCCACCCGCACGAGCCTGCGCCAGGCCCTCACCGGCATCGAGACCGCCCTGGCGGGGCTGAGCCCCCAGCGGCCGCTCACCCACGCGGCGCAGGGTCTCGCCACCGGCTACCGGGCCGCACTGGCACGCGCGATCCTGGCCGAGGGCCAGGCCCGTTCGGGAGTCGTCCTTCCCACCCTCGGCGAGGGGTACGTCGATCCCGACTTCCGTGTCCGCGCCGTACTCGAGGGCACGCAGGGCCCGGCCGAGGAGGAGTGGTGGGAGGGGGTGGACGTGCGTTCCGACCTCACCGAGTACCTGGCCGGGACACTCACCTCGGTCGCGTCGACGACCGCGCCGCTGGTGGTGCTCGGCCAGCCCGGTGCCGGAAAGTCCGTACTGACGAAGATCCTGGCCGCGAGGCTGCCTTCGGCCGGGTTCCTGCCGGTGCGCATCGTCCTGCGCGAGGTACCGGCGGACGCCGACGTACAGGACCAGATCGAGTACGCCGTCCGGTCAGCGACCGGCGAGCGGACGACCTGGCCCGACCTGGTCCGGGCGGCCGAAGGGGCCGTCCCCGTCCTCCTCTTCGACGGCTTCGACGAGCTGCTCCAGGCCACCGGCGTCAGCCAGTCGGACTTCCTGATCCGCGTCGCGCGCTTCCAGGAGAGGGAGGCCGATCAAGGGCGTCCCGTACTCGCCGTCGTCACCAGCAGGACCGCTGTCGCGGACCGGGCGCGGTATCCGCACGGAGCGGTGGCGCTGCGTCTCGAACCGTTCCGGCAGCAGCAGATCGAGCGCTGGCTCGATCTCTGGAACCGCCTCAACGGCTCCTTCTTCCAGGCCGAGGGACTTCGCGCGCTGCCCGCCGGCGTCGCCGTACGCCACCAGGCTCTCGCATCCCAGCCCCTGCTGCTTCTCATGCTCGCGCTCTACGACGCCGACGGCAACGCGCTGCAGTTCGGCGCCGAAGGTGACGAGCCGCTGGGGGAGGCGGAACTGTACGAGGAGTTACTGGTCTCGTTCGCCGTCCGCGAGATCGCCAAGTCCTCCTCGGGGCTGACCGAGCGGGAGCGTGAACGGCGGGTCGAGCAGGAGCTCCAACGGCTGTCCCTCATCTCCTTCGGCATGCTCAACCGCCATCGTCAGTGGATCACCACGGCCGAACTGGAGCAGGACCTGGCCGCTCTGCTGGGCCGCCATGAGCCTGCGAGCAACAAGGACACTTTCCGGGCGGAGCTCGACCAGGCGGACATCGCCCTCGGCCGGTTCTTCTTCGTGCAGCGGGCGCAGGCACTGCGTGACGACCAGCGGCTGACGACGTACGAGTTCCTCCACGCGACCTTCGGCGAGTACCTCGCCGCGCGCCTCGCCGTGCAGCTGCTCCACGGGCTGCTCGGCCAGCGGCCCGCGCTGGCCCTGGGCCACGCCGGAGTGGATGACGACCTGCTGTACGTACTGCTGTCCTTCGCCTCACTCTCGTCCCGGCAGATGCTCCGCTTCGTCGGCGCGCGGATCCAGCGCATCCCCGCCGAGGAACGGGAGCGGCTCGGTGAGCTGCTGATCACCGTCATGGCCGATCACCGCAACCGCATCGAGCACCGTTTCCCGGAGTACCGGCCGAGGGCGCGGGGCACCTCGTCGCGTCACGGGCTCTACGGCGCGAACATGCTGATGCTGACGCTTCTGGTGACGGGGGGAGTCAAGGCGAGCGAGCTGTTCCCCCTCGACACGAACCCGGCCGGTGTCTGGCACCGGCGTGTCCTGCTGTGGAGGTCGGCGCTCAGCGAACCCGAGTGGACCGACTTCGCCCTGGCGATCAGCATGCGCAACACCTGGAACGGCGACCGGAGAGAACTCGACATCCGCCCGGCCGCGGACCTCCTGGACGCGCCACAACCGGTCGACCCCTACTGGCTGTACGGCTGGGCGCTGCGCCACGAGGGCCGCAACCGGCGCGTGGCCTGGTCACGGCCCTATCCGGACCAGATCCGGCACAAGATGTCGGTGTCGGGCGGTACCAACGACGCGGTGGTCCTGCACGCCGTCGATCCCCTGTTCAAATGGCTGGGATCGTCGGTCACCACGTTCGTGGGGCGGCCGGACGGTGCGGCCACGTCGCTGGCGCACAGCCTGACGTCGCTCTGGCTGGCGAGCGGTCTCGGCACAACGGACGAGGAACTGCTGGGGCTGTACGAGCAGTGCGCCGGGTTCATGGAGGACGGAGCCCTCGGGCAGGAGTCGATGCGACGCACGATGCTGCTGTTCTACCGGCAGTTGAGCCTCGACGCGGACCGGCTCCCGACGGCCGCGGTGGCTGGGATGCTGCGGCCACGGGCCGCCGTCCGCTACTCGACGGACACGCTCCTCCTCATGCTGGCGGCAGCTTTGCTGGGGCTGGACGGAGCGGATCCCGAGGAGAACGTCGCCGACCTCGTCTCGACCCTCCACGGGCTGGTCGTCCCCCTCACACGGGACACGGCCGTTCTCCACCTGTGGTGGAAGCAGCGGCACCGCAAGTCGGTCCGGCTCTTGGCCAGTCACGTCCGCCGAGTGCTCCGCGACGCCCCTCCGGACGAACTCGCGGAAGTTCCACCGGTCATCCTCGATGCGGCCCGCGCCTTCGTGGGCGCCGACGACTCCGCGAACTGACCCTTCGCTCACCCCACATCGAGTGCGTTCCGCAGCCCCAGCCGGTAGCGCGTGCGGTCGTGGCGCTTCAGGAACTCGATCTCGGGCGGCCGGAACAGCGGGGTGACGGTGCAGCGCGGCGCCGTCGAACCCGTGCGGTCGAGGAGGGCGTTGACCGCCGAGCGGGCCGACGCGTTCGCGCCCTCCATCGTCGCCAGGTCGATGTCGACGGACACGTAGTCGCCCGCCAGGAAGAAGTTGGGGATCCTCGTGGCCGCCGACGGGCGGTTGTGCAGCGTGCCCACGGGGTGGATCAGCAGCTCGTCCTCGTTCGTCGGGTTCGGCGTCCCGATGCCGTCCACGCCCGGGTCGAGGAACCACGAGTGCAGCGTGCTGTCGCGCAGCACCGTCCGGCCGGTGTCGTTCAGCGCGGCCTTGAGCTGCGCCCACACCTCGCGCGCGACCTCCTCGCGGGTGCACTGCTTGGCCGTCTTCCCGTACAGGATCCCGGTTCTGTCCCATTCGGAGATGTCGACCGACAGGCAGTCCGCCGCCGTGCCGTCGCCGTAGTCGGCCGGGAAGTTCCGGCCCGGCCAGTGCTGGGCCTGGGCGATGGCGGTCAGGGACCAGGGCGAGTCGATGCAGTTGAGGTGGCCGTGCAGGATCGGCGTACGCTCCGTCAGATAGAACTGGATGCCGGTCATCCAGTCCGTCCTGAGCCGGTCGCACCGCGCCAGTTGCGGGTCGGCGGCGCGCATCGCTGCGTTCCAGGTGGGGCGGGCGTGCTCCACCGGGAGGGCGCAGACGTAGTGCCCGGCGGTCACGGTCCGGCGTACGCCGTCCGGGTCCTCGATCATCGCCGCCGCGATCCTGCCGTCGGCGTACTTCATCTCCCGTACGGTCCAGCCGATCCGGAAGTCGACGCCGAGGCCCCGCAGGTGGTCCACCCAGGGGTCGATCCACGCCTCGTTGGTCGGGGCGTCGAGGATGCGGTCGGGCGGGCCGTCGGCGCCCCGGCCCAGCGCGTTGAGCACGAAGGCCTCGCCGAGCGTGCCGACCGTACGCGTACTCGCCTCCTCGGCCTTCGTCGCGACGATGTTGCGGGTGACGCCGATGGCGAGGATGCGCTGGTAGTCCTTGGACATGCGGGCGGCCCGGGTGAACTCCCACCAGGGCGTGCGCTCCCACGTGTCGTCGCGCCGCTCGTCGCAGCTGGTCAGGAAGACGAGCGCGCGGTTCACGAAGTAGGCGCTCTCGTGCGCGGGGAGGTTCACCGCCGTTTCGAGCAGGCCGGTCAGCGCGCGGCGCAGGTCGTCGAGGGTGAGCTCGGCCGGCTGGTGGCCGGGCCAGGGGATCGGGATCCGCAGGTCCTCGCGGCCCGTGCGCGCGAACATCATCTCGCGCGGGGCGACGAGGTTGTCGTGCACGCCGTTGGCGTTGCCGGGGAACGGGATGCGGCGCATCGTGTCCGGCAGGTTGTGGTAGATGCCGGGGATGAAGCGGAAGCCGTGCTCGGCGGGCAGCGGCCTGCGGCCGCCCTTCGCGCTGTTCGGTACGTCCATGCTGCGGGCCTTGCCGCCGAGCGCCCGCCTCTCGTAGACCGTCACGGCGAACCCGCGCTCGGCCAGCTCGTGCGCGGCCGTCAGACCCGCGACCCCGCCGCCCAGCACGGCGACGGACTCCTGGGCCGCACGCCCGGGCGCTGCCGCCGGCCCGGCGGACGCGGCGGCGGGCGCCGCCCCCAGGGCCATCGCCCCGCCCGCCGCCGCGGCCCCCGCCACGAAGGTGCGTCTGGAACTTCCCATGCCTCGTCCCCCTGTCGCCTTACCGGCGGTAACCACCGCGTCAGGCCCAGGAGAATACGGGCGGCCCCCAGGGCCCGGAAGGCACGTGCGGGCCCCGTTCGCACATTGGCGCGAAAGGGCCCCACCGGCCACGGGCACAATGGGGACATGTCCCGAAGCAGTGCACGCGGTACGAGCCGCAGCCCCCGGAAACCCTCCGTCCCTCCGCCCCTGTCCGCCGCATCGCCCTGCCCCTGCGGGCTGCCCGCCCCGTACGGCGAGTGCTGCGGGCGCTTTCACTCCGGCTCGGCCGCAGCGCCGACCGCCGAACTGCTGATGCGCTCGCGCTACAGCGCCTTCGTCGCCCAGGACGCGGCGTACCTGATGCGCTCCTGGCACCCCGACACCAGGCCGGCGACCCTCGACCTCGACCCGGACACGCGCTGGCAGGGCCTCGACATCCTGGCCACCACGGACGGCAGTGCCTTCCACACCACGGGAACGGTCACCTTCCGCGCCCACTACGCGCACCGGGGCGAGTCCGGGTCCCTGCACGAGCAGAGCCGTTTCGCACGTCACGAGGGCGCCTGGGTCTACCTGGACGCGGTCTTCACGCGGTAGTCGTCGGACCCTTTCCTCCCGTTCTGGTGGTGTTTCGGGTGACGTCGCAGGGGTACTGCGGACGCGATCGCACCTGCCCCCACCGCCCGCAGCACCACGAACCGCCGGGAGGTATCAGATGGACCGCACGACAGCCCTGGAGCTCGACTGGCTCTGGGACGACTTCCACCGCGTGGTGAACATGACGTCCCAGGAACTGGGCACCTGGCTGCGGACCAGTGGCGCCGGTGAGAACAGCGAGCCGCTGCCCGAGCGCGCCGGGACCGAGACCGGGCGGAAGGTGCTGGCGATCCTGGGCAAGCGGCGCACCGACCTGGAACCGGCGGCGGGGGACAGCGCCTGGCGGCGCCGGCTGATGACCCTGGGCCACGCCCCCCTGAAACCGGCATGAGCGCCGCGCACGAGCCGTACCGACGGCGGCGCCCGTCCGGGCCTTTCGCACGGCCCGTCCAGGAGGTCTGACGCGGGGGACCGCCACGGGGGCGGCGGCGGGGATGGATACTCTGGGCGCCGTTGAGATGCGTGGGCACCATGAGGAGAACCAGCGTGGCCGAGTCCGTCATACCGCCGCCCGACCCACTCGCCCCCAGAGGTACGCCTCTTGGGGCGTCGCGGCGCGGGATCCTCCGGTGGTGCGCGGCTTTCGTCGCGTTCGTCGCCCTGGTCCACTCCAGCATGCTGCTGCTCTACGTCGCCACGGACTTCCCGCTCTCCAGGACCTACGCGAAGCAGGTCAACGGGTGGATGCGGCCGCTCTTCCCGCAGGACTGGAGCATCTTCGCCCCGGAGCCCTCCAAGTTCAACCAGCACCTCGAAGTGCGCGCGAACGTCGACGGGAGGTTCGGCCCCTGGATCGACCTCACCGCGCACGACAACGCGGCGTACCGCGGAGAACTGCTCCCCAGCATCGAGGACCAGCTCGTACTGCGCCGGGCCGTGTCCCAGTACCGGAGCAACGCGGCCCGCCCCGACGCCCGCCAGGCCACCGGCCGTTCGGCGCGCTATCTGCTCAACGTGGTCCTGGTGCGGCTCGACGCCATCGGCGAGGAGCCGGGTCAGGCCGTCCAACTGCGCCTGAAGAGCACCCGTATACCGGCCCCCGGCACCCGGCCCGACGCCTCCGTCACGCGCCCGCGGTATCAGGCCCTCGGATACTGGAAGGTCCGCCCATGACCGTACGCGCAGCACTCGCCCTGGGGCGCGACGCCGCCGGCGGTCCCCTCCGTCAAGTCGCCGCCACCGCACGGAAGCTGACCCTCCAGCCGCTCGCGCCGTACAGCGCGGCCGCGATCCGCATCGGTCTCGGCGGCCTCTACCTGATCCACCTGCTCCGCGAATCGGTGCGCGCCGACCGCCTGTGGGGGCCGGGTTCCCCCTTCACGGCCGACCTCTTCGCGCAGACCCTGGAGGCCCGGGGCTGGGACGGCCCCTTCTCCTGGTGGTACTCGCTGCTCGTCACCGACAGCGCCCTCGTGTTCTGGGCCTGGTACGGGCTGGCCGTCGTCCTCAGCGCGCTGCTGATGCTCGGCTGGCGCACCCGGGCGGTGTCCGTGCTCTTCTGGTTCCTTGTGGTGGCCTTCTACATCCGCGGATCCATGGCCAACAGCGGCTGGGCGCTGCTGAGCCTGCTGTTCGCCAACTACCTGGTCTTCGTCGCGTCGGGCCGCCACTGGTCGCTCGACGCGCGCCGCCGCGCCCGCCGGGCGCAACGGGAGAAGGCGGCGGCCGGGTCGCGGTTCGTCTTCTGGGGCGAGGAGACGGAGGAACTGCGCCGCCGCCTCGTCACCGTCCTGCACAACGGCGGCATGGCGATGATCGCGCTCCAGGTCATGGTGATCTACGGCTCCGCGGCCATGTACAAGATCCAGGGCGAGTCGTGGCGCAACGGCACGGCGCTCTACTACTCGATGATGTACGACGACTTCTCGACCTTCCCCGAACTCTCGGCCTGGATCGCGAGCCACGGCACGTTCGCGGCGCTCATGGCGTACGTCACCGTCTTCTCGCAGATGCTGTTCCCGGCGCTGGTGTTCAACCGGCGGCTGAAGTACTGCATCCTCGTCGTCATGCTCACCACGCACATCGGCATCGGTCTGCTGATGGCGCTGCCGATGTTCTCGGCCATCACGATCGTCGGGGACCTGGTGTTCCTGCCGACCACGTTCTGGCTCGCCGCGTCGCGCCTGGTACGCACGGTGCGGGCGGCGCCGGAGGAGGAGAAGCCGCGGGCGCCGGTCCCGCCTGCCCGCGAGGCGGCGGACGCCGGGGTCGGTTCGTCGGCGTGAGCCAGGGGTGAGGCGGCTCAGCGGCGGGCGGCCGGCAGGAGCCCGCCCTGCTCCAGGTCCTCGGCGAGCAGCCGCTTGGCGATCGCGTCGACGGCGGCGGTCAGCTCCTCGTTGCCAGGCCGCCCGCCGTCCATCTCCAACTGGTCGCCGAGCCACCGGCCCCAGGCCGCGCTGATGACCTCGGCCTCGCGCTCGCCCGCCGGGGTGTGCGAGAACAGATTGCCGTCACGGGTGAGGTAGCCCTCGTCCACCATCCGGTCGAAGACCGGCAGCAGCACCTCCGGCGGGAGGCCGCGCCGGACGGCGACCAGGCCGAGGCTGGCGTGCCCGACGATGCGGGTCAGCAGCGTGACCTGCATGACCGCCCAGGCGCCCGCGATGTCCAGCCGGGTGTCGGAGCCGCTGACGATCCAGCGCGCGGTGTCCGGGCCCTTGGCGCGGAGGACCTGCGCGACGTTCAGCTCCAGCAGCTTCGCCGAGTCGCCCGACATGGGCGACGCGAACCCCTCGCCCATGTCGGTGGACCCGGCGCGGGCGGCGTCGCGCAGCTTGACCTGCCTGAGGAACAGCGACACCACGAAACCGACGAGCGCGACGGGGACCGTCCACAGGAACACCGTGTGCAGCGAGTCGGCGTACGCCTGCACGATCGGCTCCGCCTGCGCGGGCGGCAGCGCGTGCACGCCCTCCGGGCTCTGCGCCGCCCCCAGCAGGTCCCCGGGGTCCGCCCCGTCGGCGCGGGCGGCCTCGGTGACGCCCGCGGTCAGGTTGGGGCGCAGGGAGTTGGCGTAGATGGTGCCGAAGACGGCGGTGCCGAACGACATGCCGAGCGTACGGAAGAAGGTGACGCCGGAGGTGGCCGTCCCGAGGTCGGAGTACTCGACGGTGTTCTGCACGGCGATCGTCAGGACCTGCATGCACAGGCCGATCCCGATGCCCAGCACGAACATGTAGAGCGACTCCAGCCAGGCGCTGGTGCCGGTGTCCATCAGGGACAGCAGGAACAGGCCGATGCCCATCACGAGCGAGCCGACGATGGGGAAGATCCGGTACGTGCCCGTCTTGCTGACGACGTTGCCGCTGAAGACGGACGCGATGAGGAGGCCGACGATCATGGGCAGCGTACGGACGCCCGAGACCGTGGCCGAGTCCCCGTCGACGTACTGGAGATACGTCGGCAGGAAGATCATCGCGCCGAGCATCGCGAAGCCGACGACGAAGCTGAGGATCGAGCAGACGGTGAAGACAGGGTTCGCGAACAGCCGCATGGGCAGCATGGGCTCGACGGCGCGCGTCTCGGCGTAGCAGAACAGCGAGAGCGCGATCAGGCCGCCCGCGAAGAGGCCGATGATGACGCCCGAGCCCCAGGCGTACTCGTTGCCGCCCCAGCTGGTCGCCAGGATCAGGGCGCTCGCGCCGAGCGCCACGAGCGCGATGCCGAGGTAGTCGATGACCGGGCGGGCCGCCGAGCGCACGGCGGGGATGTTGCGGGCGGCGGCGATGACCACGACGATCGCGATCGGCACGTTGACGTAGAACGCCCAGCGCCAGGTCAGGTGGTCGGTGAACAGGCCGCCGAGCAGCGGGCCGATGACGGTGGCGACGCCGAACACCGCGCCGATCGCGCCCTGGTACTTGCCGCGCTCGCGCAGCGGGATGACGTCGGCGATCAGCGCCATCGAGGTGACCATCAGCCCGCCGGCGCCGATGCCCTGGAGGGCGCGCCAGGCGATCAGGAGCGTCATGTCGCCGGCGAGGCCGCACAGGAACGAACCGGTGATGAACACGACGGCCGAGACCTGGAAGACCAGTTTGCGGCCGAAGAGGTCGCCGAACTTCCCGACCAGGACGGTGGCGACGGTCTCCGCCAGCAGGTAGGCGGTGACCACCCACGACATGTGCTCCGCGCCGCCGAGTTCGGCGACGATGGTGGGCAGGGCGGTGCCGACGATTGTCTGGTCGAGAGCGGCCAGCAGCATCCCGAGCATGATCGTCCCGAAGACGATGTTGCGCTGCCGCCGGTCGAGCACGGGCGGCGCGGAGCCCGCCGCCGGTGCGGGTACCTGGGCCTTCGCCGGGCCGGACGCGCGGGTGGTGGTCACCCCTGCACCCTCACACCGGCACGCCCGCCCCGCACGCGCAGACGTCCGCACGCCGTACGGCGGCGTCCTTCCGGGCCGTCACCCCGGTCCCCGGAGCGCCCGCGGGCCGCAGGCCCGGCGCCGCGGGCGGGGTCGGGCGGGTCGCGGGTGGGCAGACTGCAGCGAGGGGAAATCCGGGCGGAGGGGGACGGCATGGCGGGCTTCGCGGTGATCGGCGGCGGCATCGCCGGACTGGCGGCAGCGCTCTTCGCCGCCCGACGGGGAAACCGCGTGACGGTCTTCGAGCGCGACGCCCGCGCCCCCGGCGCCGTCACCCTGGACGAGGACTTCTTCGGCTGGCTGCGCCCCGGCGTGCCCCAGGCCGCCCAGCCGCACCTGATGCTCGGCGCCGCCCGCTCGGTGCTCCGTGAAGAGGCCCCGGACGTGTACGACGCGATCATGCGGCTCGGCGCCCGCGAACGGCACGAGCTGGACTGGTTCGAGGCACGGCCCCCCGCCCGCCCCGGCGACCAGCACCTCGTGACGGTCCAGGCCCGGCGCATCGTCGTCGAAACGGCGCTCACCGACGCGCTGCGCGCCGAGCCGCGCGCCACCGTGCGCTACGGCGAGCCCGTCACCGGACTGCTCGTCGACCCGTCCTCCGCCCCGCCGCGCGTCCGCGGCGTGCGCACACCCCTCGGCGCGTACGAGGCCGACCTGGTGATCGACGCGGGCGGCCGCCGGTGCGCCGCGGGGGAGTGGCTGACCGGGGCGGGCTGCCGGCCCCCGGTGGTGGAGCGCCACCGTACCGGCATCGCGTACTTCTGCCGCTGGTACCGGCTGCCCGCAGGGTGCGCGGACGGCCCCGTACGCCCCTGGACCGTCGCCGGCGGAACGTTCGCCGGCTGCGCCGTCTTCCCCGCCGACAACGGGCTGTTCGCCGTCACGCTCTTCGTCCACACCGGCGACCCGACGCGCGGCGCGCTGCGCGACCCCGCCGTCTTCGAGGCGGCGGCCCGCACCTTCCCGCCGGGGGAGGCCTGGCTGGAACTGGGCGCCCGGCCGCTCTCCCCGGTGCTCGCGACCGCCGGTCTCGACAACCGCTGGAGCGCTCTCGTCGACGACCGGGGACCCGTCGCCACCGGCATGGTCGGCGTCGGCGACGCCGTCACCCACACCAACCCGACCATCGGCCAGGGCATGTCGCTCGCCCTGTGGACCGCCCGCCGGGTCGCCCGGGAGACCGACCCCGGCGCGGGCCGCGACCGGGGCCACGGCCGGGGCCCGCGCCCGGCTCCCGGCTCCCCGGACTTCGTCACCGAGCACTACGCCTGGGCGCTGCGCACCCTCAAGCCCTGGTTCGACTTCCAGGTCGTCACCGACCGCGCGATCGGGGAGCGTTTCGCCGTACGGGAGTTCAGCGCCGGGCCCGCCCGGGAGATGGCGGCGCTCTTGGAGTGCGCCCAGGAGGACCCGGAGGTGATGCGGGCCCGCGCCCGGGTCCGGCACCTGGTGGCGCCGCCGACCGAGGCGTACGGCGCCCCGGAGGTCAGGACGCGGGTCGAGGCCTGGCTCGCGGCGCGCCCCGGATTCGTACCCCGCCCCGTCGGACCGGACCGCCGCGAGTGGGACAAGATCACCGCACCCTGAGGGCGCCCGGGCTCCGCGTCACCGCGCCCTGAGCACGTCGGCGAGGTCGTAGCTCACCGGTTCCTCCAACTGGGCGTACGTGCAGCTCTCCGGCGTACGGTCCTCGCGCCAGCGGCGGAACCGGGCCGTGTGCCGGAAGCGGTCGCCCTCCATGTGGTCGTACGCGACCTCGCACACCGCCTCCGGGCGCAGGGCCACCCACGACAGGTCCTTCTTGCCGGACCAGCGGCTCGGCGCACCGGGCATCCGGGCGCTCTCGTGGGCGGCGTCGTCCGTCCACGCCGCCCACGGGTGGCCCTCCGCCTCCGGCGACTCCATCCGCAGCGGCCCCAGCTCGTCGATCAGCTCCTGGCGGCGGCGCATCGGGAACGCGGCGCACACCCCGACGTGCTGGAGGGCGCCCGCGTCGTCGTACAGACCCAGCAGGAGCGAGCCGACGACGGCGCCGGTCTTGTGGAACCGGTACCCGGCGACCACGCAGTCCGCCGTCCGTTCGTGCTTGATCTTGTACATCAGACGGGTGTCGGGGCGGTACGGCATGGACTCCGGCTTGGCCAGCACCCCGTCCAGGCCCGCGCCTTCGAAGTGCTCGAACCACTCCCTGGCCACCTCGATGTCGTTCGTCGCGGGCGCCAGGTAGACGGGGGGCGGGGCCCCCTCCAGCGCCCCCGCCAGGGCGCTTCGCCGGTACACGAACGGGGCGTCGAGCAGCGCCTCGTCGTCCAGGGCCAGCAGGTCGAACGCGATGAAGCTCGCGGGCGTCCGCTCGGCGAGGGTGCGCACCCGGGACGCCGCCGGATGGATGCGCTCGCTGAGCCGGTCGAAGTCCAGCCGGCCGTCGTGGACCACGACGATCTCGCCGTCGACGACGCAACGGGCGGGCAGCGCGGCGCGCAGCGACTCGACCAGCTCGGGGAAGTAGCGGGTCAGGGACTTCCCCGTCCGGCTGCCGATCTCCATCTCGTCGCCGTCCCGGTGCACGATGGCCCGGAACCCGTCCCACTTGGCCTCGTACTGCATGCCGGGCCCCGGCGGGATGCTGGCCACGGCCTTGGCCAGCATCGGTTTCACGGGCGGCATCACCGGCAGATCCATGGATCGATTCTGCGGCTTTTCGGAGCGAATCGCCCGCTATGGCCCGGGCGTGTGGACGGGTGTCTCGCGGGTGTCTCACCGATGGGTGCACGGGCGCGCGGCCGGAGCGCTCCGGTGTGCGGCCCGGGACCGCCCGGCTTAGCGTGGCGGGCATGGGTGAAGCGGTGGAGCTGCATGCCGGCGAGCGGACCGTACGACTGTCGAGTCCGGACAAGATCTACTTTCCCGAGTCCGGCTACACCAAGTGGGACGTGGCCCAGTACTACCTGGCCGTCGGCGACGGGATCACCCGCGCCCTGCGCGACCGCCCGACCACGCTCGAACGCTTCCCCGAGGGCGTCGGCGGCGAGTCCTTCTTCCAGAAGCGCGTCCCCAAGAACCTCCCCGACTGGATCCCCACCGCCCGGATCGCCTTCCCCAGCGGCCGTACGGCCGACGAGATGTGCCCCACCGAGACCGCCGCCGTGCTGTGGGCCGCGAACCTGGGCTGCCTGACCTTCCACCCCTGGCCGGTACGCCGCGACCGCCCCGAGCACCCCGACGAGCTGCGCATCGACCTCGACCCGCAGCCCGGCACCGACTTCGGGGACGCGGTCAGGACCGCCCACGAACTCCACGCCCTGCTCGACGAACACGGCCTGCGCGGCTGGCCCAAGACCTCGGGCGGCCGCGGCCTGCACGTGTACGTGCCGATCGAGCCGCGCTGGACGTTCACGGAGGTACGCCGCTGCGCCATCGCCGTCGGCCGCGAGCTCCAGCGGCGCATGCCCGACCGGGTCACCACCGCGTGGTGGAAGGAGGAGCGCGGCGAGAAGATCTTCGTCGACTACAACCAGACGGCGCGCGACCGTACCATCGCCTCCGCGTACTCCGTACGGCCGCGTCCGCACGCCCCCGTGTCCGCGCCGCTGACCTGGGACGAACTCGACGAGGCCGACCCGCGCGCCTTCGACATCGCCACCATGCCGGTCCGGTTCGCCGAACTCGGCGACGTGCACGCGGACATGGACGACCACGCCTTCGGCCTGGAGAGCCTGCTGGAGCTCGCCGCACGCGACGAACACGACCACGGGCTGGGCGACATGCCGTACCCGCCGGACTACCCGAAGATGCCGGGCGAGCCGAAACGGGTGTCGCCGAGCAGGGCGAAGCGCGAGGGCACGTGAGCGCCGTATGAACGAGGCGCCGGGAGACGGCGCCGCGTCCCCCCACGGCGCCCACGGAAGGCCGCCGACGCGCGCCGAGAAGTGGGCGGCCTTCAAGGAGTCGCCGTTCCTGCCCGCCCTCGTCCTGGTGTTCATCCTCGCCCTCGCCGCCGGGCTCTTCGCCGGCTCCTACACGTACACGATGGCCGACCCCACCCCGCGCCGGATCCCGACCGCGGTCGTCGGGGACGTCGACACGGGCGACGGGCGGGCGTTCGCCGCCGGCATGGAGGAGGCGCTCAACGCCTCGCTCGCGCTGACCCGCTACGCCACGTACGCCGAGGCCCGCGAGGCCGTCGACGAGCAGGAGGAGTTCGCGATCCTGCGGACCGGGGGCGACGCGGTGGAGCTCGACGTGGCGGGCGCGTCGGGCGCCTCCGTCGCCCAGGTGCTCGCCGAGACGGGCGCGGAGGTCGGCCGGCGGACCGGTGCGACGGTCGTGATCAGGGACGTCAAGCCCTTGCAGGAAGGCGACCCGCGCGGCCTCGCCCTGTTCTACGTCTCGCTCGCCGCCGTCATCGTCGGCTTCGTCGGCGCCATCCAGCTCAGCGTGCACGCCCGCGCCCTGAACCCGGCGGAGCGGATCGCCTTCACCGTCGCCTACTCACTGCTCGGCGCGTTCGCGATCGCCGCCGTCGTGGACTGGCTGCTCGGCGCGCTCGACCTGCCGTTCACCGAGTCGTGGCTGATCCTCGCGCTGACGATGTTCACCTCGGGCATGGTCTTCACGATGTTCAACACCCTGATCGGCCGCTGGGCGATGCTCCCCACCTGGGGCCTGATGGTGCTCCTCGGCAACCCTTCGTCGGGCGGCGCGGTGTCCTGGCCGCTGCTGCCCTCCGTGCTCGGCCACATCGGCCAGTGGCTGCCGCCCGGCGCCTCCGTCAACGCGCAGCACACGGCCGTGTACTTCGAGGGCCACCAGCACCTCTTCCCCTTCCTCGTGCTGGCCGGCTGGGCGCTGGTCGCCTGCACGGTCTTCGGCGTGTACCGCCACCGGCACCCCGGCGGACGCGACCGCGTGCCCGCGCACGCGGCCGCGCCCGCCGGGGCGTGACGGCCGTCCGGAGCCGGAAGGGCTACAGCGGCTTGACGCGGATGTCGCGGTAAGAGATCACGTCGGTGGTCCCGTGGACCTGGAGGCCGATGTAGCCGGAGGCGTACCGCCGGCCGTCCGTCCCCGGGTCGTCGCCGCGCGGCGGGGAGAAGTCCTGCCCGCCGGTGTTGTCGAACTCGTTGATCAGGACACCGTTCCTGAAGACCGAGTAGTGCTGGTCCTCCACCCGGATCTCGTAGTCGTTCCAGGTGCCCTTGGGCGTGACGCCCGCACCGCCCAGACCCACCCGGTCGAAGCCGTACACCGAGCCGGTCTTGTACATGTCACCGTCCGGGCGGTCCAGGATCTGCACCTCGTGCCCGTACTTGATGGCGACCCACTCCGGACGCGGTTCCTCCGGGTGGTCGTGGACCTGCGGGAAGCGGACGAAGACACCGGCGTTGGCGTTGCCCGCGCCCGGTGCGTCGTCGCGCCAGCGCAGCTTGAGGGAGAAGTCCTCGTAATGGCGCTCCGGGAACCACAGCATGCCCATGCCGGGTGTCGTCGTGCTGCTGGTCATCGACCCGTCCGCGTTCAGGCCGAACGACCCGCCGCCCACCTGCTGCCACTTGGCGAAGGAGGACCGCGTACCGTCGAACAGGTCGCGGTATCCGGCCGTCTGGCCCGGCTTGCCGATGCCGGACTGCCGGGCGGCGCGGTAGATCTTCCGGTGCTCCCGCTCGTCGATGACGCCGTCGTACAGCAGCTTGTCGAGGACCTTGTCCACGTGCTTGAGGAACAGGGCCTGGGAGGTCCACTCCCGCTCGTCCTCGATCAGCTCGTTGATCGTGCACCGGCTGCGGGTGATCCGGTTCGGCACGCCCGTGTCGACCGTGCCGACGACGACCGTCAGCCGCTCGTCGTGCTCGGGGCAGTTCGGCGCGGGCACGCCGCCGCCCTCCGCGACGGTGAACGCCACCTGCTTCGCGACGGACGTGTTGCCCGCCTTGTCGGTCGCGCGGTGGTCCACCGTGTGCCGGCCGACGCGGTCGACGATCACCGGCACGGTGTACGCCAGGTACGGGCCGCCGTCGAGCGAGTACTCGACCTTGTCGACGCCGGAGCCTCCCGCGTCCGTCGCGGCGAGCGTCACCTTGGCGCTGGTGATGTAGGCCCCGTCGGCGTTCTTGTCGCCGGTCACCGTCGCGGTGGTCTCCGGCGGGGTCCTGTCCTCGGTCGGCGGTGCGACGACCGTGAAGTCGACGGCCTTCTCGGCCGCCACGTTGCCCGCCCGGTCCGTCGCGCGGAAGCGGACCTTGTGCGTGCCGGTCTCGTGCACCATGACCGGGCCGCTGTACGCCGTCCAGGCGCCGGACGCCCCGAGCGCGTACTCGATGGTGTTGACGCCCGACCCGGTGTCGGACGCCGTCACCGTGACCGTCGCCATCCCCAGGTACTGGCCCTCGGGGTTCTTCTCACCGCTGACCGTCGCCGAGGTCTCCGGCGGCGTCCTGTCGTCCGTGGGCGGGGCGACGACGGTGAAGTCGACGGCCTTCTCGGCGGCGGTGTTGCCCGCCTTGTCGGTGGCCCGGTAGCGGATCTTGTGCGTACCGACCTGGTGGACCATGACCGGGGCGGTGTACGGCTGCCACGCGCCGTCCGCCCCGACCGCGAACTCCACCTTGTCCACGCCCGAGCCCGCGTCGGTCGCCGCGAGCGTCACCGAGGCGTGCCCGACGTAAGCCCCGTCGGCGTTCTTCTCGCCCTGCACCTTCGCCGAGGTCTCCGGCGCGGTGGTGTCCTCGCCACCGCCCTCGGTGACGGTGAGGATCCCCTGCATCGAGCCGTGGCCGGGAATGGTGCAGTGGTAGAAGTACCGGCCGGGGGTGAGGGTGACGGTGGCGGTGTGCCGGCCGCCCTGGGCGTCACTCGGGTTGGCGAGGATGTTCAGCTGTACGTCGTCGTTGTACTCCGGGTCGGAGACGTCGAACGTCAGCGTGTGCGGCATCCCGGTCGTGTTGCCGGTCGCCGCGCTGTTCTCGAAGACGATCGTCGTCTCGCCCGCCACCGCCGTCCTCGGGAAGGTCAGGTAGCGGTCGATCGGGTCGCCTGCGGTCCAGGTGAGGGTCTGAGCGGCGGCGGCCTTCGTCGCCGCCCCGTCGTCCTCGCGGCCGTACGCCGCCGTCGACGTCAGGCCGAGGACCATCAGCAGGGCGGCCGCCAGCGCCGTCCACAGGTGAGGTGTTCTCCGTTTCCGCTGCACTGCCTACTCCGCCTTCCTGGCCAGGTCCGTGGCGGCCGGTGTCGGCTCACCGCCCTTGTAGGTCACGCGCCACAGCGCCGACTTGGCGTCCGAGGTGAAGAACCCGCGTCCGTAGTCGAGGACGTAGAGCGAGCCGTCCGGCGCGAACTTCCAGTCCATGAGGTTGCGGACGCCGTCCGCGCCCACCGGGACGATCTTCTTCAGGGATTCGGCGTGCGTGGGAAGCCCGCCGTTGCCGACGGTCTTCGGGTCGGTCAGCACCGCGTGGCGCGGCTGGTCGCCGTCGTAGAAGTCCCCGACGAACCACTTGCCGTCCCAGTACGAAGGCCACTTGTCCTTGCTGTCGCTCGCCGCGTCGTACCGGTACACGGGACCGTTCATCGTCGCCTGGCCGCCGCCCTTGAGCCACGGCAGCAGCAGCTTCTGCTCCTCCTGCTGGTAGCTCGGCACACCGTTGGCGTCGCGCGGGTAGTCCACGCCACCGCCCTGGGGCGAGTACCAGATGGTGTTGGGCGTGACGGGCGGGAGGTTGACGAGACCGTCGTTGTTCGGGGACTCGTTCTTCGGCCTGTCGCAGTCGTACCAGCCGAGCGGCTTGCTGGGATCGGGCAGGTTGCGGTCCCGGTAGGGCTGGTTGTTGCCCATGCAGTACGGCCAGCCGTGGTTGCCCGGCTTCGTGATCGCGGCGAAGGTGTCGTACTTCGCCGGGCCCCAGGTGGTGCTGGGCGCCCCCGCGTCCGGGCCGACCCATCCGGCGTACAGGACGTCGGTCTTCGGGTCGACGGCGATGCGGGCCGGGTTGCGCACGCCCATCACGTAGATCTCGCCGCGCGTCTTGCCGCCGCCCTCGTCCGGCTCCCTGCCGGTGAAGAGATTGCCCTCGGGGAGCGTGTACGTACCGTCGTCCTCGGGGTGGATCCGCAGGATCTTGCCGTTGAGGTTGTTCGTGTTGCCGGCGGTACGGCGGGCGTCCGCGAAGGACACGCCCTTGAAGTTCGGCTCCGGGTTGTTGCCGGAGTAACCGTCGCTGAAGCGGGAGGAGTTGTTGTCACCCGTGGCGATGTAGAGGTTCTGCTTCGAGTCCCACGCCATGCCGCCGCCCGCGTGGCAGCAGCTGTGGATCTGGACCGGCCACTTCAGCAGGACCTTCTCGGAGGCGAGGTCCAGCTGGTTGGTGGCGAGGTCGAGCGTGAAGCGGGAGACGCGGCGCTCGGCCATGCGCGTGTCGCGGTTGATCCGCGAGTGGGGCGTGTAGTGCAGGTACACCCAGCCGTTGGTGAGGAAGTCGGGGTCCGTCTCGACGCCGAGCAGCCCCTCCTCGTTCTTGACCAGCTCGTCGCCGCCGCCCTTGTTCCCGAAGACGGTGAGGGCGCCCGCGAGGGTCACCTTCTTCGTCTTCGGTTCGTAGACGTGGACCTGGCCCTGGCCCTTGCCGACGTCGGGGTTGTTCCAGTCGGTGACGACCGGCGCGTCGCCGTCGCCGCCGCCCCGGCCGATGTAGATCACCCGGCCGTCCTTCGCGGTCACCAGGCCGTGCGGCTCGCCGATCTGGTCCGACCGGCCGGGCTGGTTGGGCGCGGTGAGGCGCTCGGCCTTGTAGTGGGCGTTGATGCCCGCCTTGCAGTCGGCCCGGGAGATGCGCGTCGTCCACTGCAGGGCGCCGCGCAGATGGTCGCGGAAGTCCGCCTCCTGGAAGGACTCGGCCGTACCGCCCATGCCGGTGTAGAAGGAGCGGCCGCCGTCGTAGTCGCGGCACCAGGAGACCGGGTGGTCCCAGCCGTTCGCGCTCGTCCCGGGCTTGTACGTCGCCTCCCGGACCCGGGCCACCGTGTGGACGTCGCCGGACGGGTTCTTCGTCCAGTTCAGCCACGTGTCGGGGCGCTTCCACTGCAGGGGCAGGTTCTTGGTCGCCGGGTGCTGCCGGTCGCCGACCTCCACGGTCGCGCGCTGTACGTTCGCGGGACCGCCCGGGGCCGGCCGCGCCCCGATCAGGCCGCCGAACCAGTCGGAGTACGGCTCGGTGCGCGCCGCGTCGTGGATGCCGAGGAACCCGCCCCCGGCCTCCATGTACGCCTCCAGGCCCGCCTCCTGCTCCGGATCCAGGACATCGCCGCCGCCCGTCAGGAACACGACCGCGTTGAACCTGCCGAGCCGGGCGGTCGTGAAGACGGCCGCGTCGTCCGTCGCCTCGACGCGGAACCGCTGGGCCGCTGGGCCGCTCTGGCCGATCTTCTCGATGGCCTGGATACCGGCGTTGACGGTCGGTGACTCGTCGGCGCCCGCCGAGCCGTGGAACACGAGCACCCGGACGTTCGCGCCGCCGGGCGGAGACGGCAGGTCGGGGAGCGACAACGTTGTCGTGGGCGGAGGTTCCGGGTACGGCTTGGCGGAGGCCGAGGTGCCGCCGAGCAGGCCGGATGCGACAACTCCGGCTGTCAGTACGGCTGCCAGGCCGCGTCGGCCTCTTGACCGGTGATGTGGTGCGCGCTGCATGTGTTCACCCATCCCTCAGTGGTCACAGGAACAGCCGATGAAGCTAGACCTCTTTTCGCGACGCGCCAAGAGGTATGACCGGAATACCGCGAACTTTGTCCTTGGTGTGGATGAACGCGGACGCTCCCGCTACGGTGTGGCCGTCAATCTCCGATCCGCGCGTGGGGAGTTGGGCCATGGACAGACGAAGCTTCAACCGGCGGTTGCTGGCGGGCGGCGCGGTCGCCGCCGCCGGTGTGACATCGTTGTCGCTCGCGGAATCCGCCCCCTCGGCGGCGGCCGCCGAGACCCCGCCGAGAACCGCGCCGGCCGGGGGGCAGGTCCACCGGCTGAAGATGTACGCCGAGAAGCTGCCCGACGGGCAACTGGGTTACGGGTTCGAGAAGGGCAAGGCGTCGGTGCCGGGGCCGCTGATCGAGCTGGTCGAGGGCGACACCGTGCACATCGAGTTCGAGAACACGCTGGACGTGCCCGCCAGTCTGCACGTGCACGGCGTCGACTACGACGTGGCGAGCGACGGCACGAAACTGAGCAGAAGTCATGTGGAGCCGGGCGGGACCCGGACGTACACCTGGCGCACCCACCTGCCGGGGCGGCGCAAGGACGGCACCTGGCGGTCCGGCAGCGCCGGCTACTGGCACTACCACGACCACGTGGTGGGCACGGACCACGGGACCGGCGGTATCCGCAAGGGCCTGTACGGCGGGGTGATCGTGCGGCGCAAGGGCGACATCCTGCCGGACAAGACCTTCACCATCGTCTTCAACGACATGACCATCAACAACAGGCCCGGGCACCAGAGCCCCGACTTCGAGGCGACGGTGGGGGACCGGGTGGAGATCGTCATGATCACGCACGGCGAGTTCTACCACACGTTCCACATGCACGGGCACCGGTGGGCGGACAACCGGACCGGCCTGCTGACCGGGCCCGACGATCCGAGCCGGGTGATCGACAACAAGATCACAGGCCCGGCCGACTCGTTCGGTTTCCAGATCATCGCCGGGGAGCACGTCGGGGCCGGCGCCTGGATGTACCACTGCCATGTGCAGAGCCACTCCGACATGGGTATGGCCGGTCTGTTCCTGGTGGCCAAGCCGGACGGGACCATCCCGGGGTACGAGCCGCACCATCCGCAGGAGCACGGGCACTAGGTGCCGCGGTGGCGGTTTCTGGTGGCGTCGAGCGGCCGACGGTCGGTCGTTGAGCGGTCGTTGAGCGGACGTTGATCTCCGCCGGGAAGGGTGTGGCGCATGTTCACCACTACCGAAATCTCCTGGCAGGAGACCGCGTTGTGCGCCCAGGCCGGGCCCGAGTTCTTCTTCCCGGCCCCAGGCAGCTCCACCCGCGAGGCCAAGCAGCTCTGCGGCGCGTGTGAAGGGCGGGTGGCCTGCCTGGAGTACGCACTCACCAACGACGAGCGGTTCGGCGTCTGGGGCGGACTCTCCGAGCAGGAGAGACTGCGGCTCCGGCGCGGCTCGCGCTGAGCGGCCGCCCGGGCCCCCTGGCACGCGGACGGCGCGCCGTACATGCTGAAGGCCGCACCGTCCGCGAGCGGGGGGAGAGGCCGTGAGGGAGTACGACTACGTGGTGGTGGGCGCGGGTTCGGCGGGGTGTGTCCTCGCCGCCCGCCTCTCCGAGGACCCCGCGGTGCGCGTCGCGGTCGTCGAGTCGGGGGGCCGGGACCGCAGACCCGAGATCCGTATCCCCGCCGCCTTCCCCAAGCTCTTCAAGACGTCGTACGACTGGAACTTCCGCACCGCCGAGCAGCACGGGCTGGGGGGCCGCGAGCTGTACTGGCCGCGCGGTCATGTGGTGGGCGGCTGCTCGTCGGTCAACGCGATGATGTGGGTGCGGGGGCACCGCGACGACTACGACGCGTGGGGCGATGCCGCGGGGGACGCCTGGTCGTACGACGGGATCGAGCCGTACTTCCGGCGCGCCGAGCGGTGGACGGGGGGCGGGGAGGGGCGTTCCGTGTACGGGACACGGGGGCCCATGGTCATATCGCCGCCGCGTGACCCCAATCCCACCACCGCCGCCTTCCTCGACGCCTGCCGCCATGCCGGGATGGCCGAGCTGGCGGAGCTCAACGTGCCCGAACCCGACGGCTTCTCGCTGACCCCCGTCAACCAGCGCGCGGGGCGCCGGTGGAGCACGGCCGACGGCTACCTGAAGCCGGCCGCGCGGCGGCGGAACCTGGACATCCGCACGGGCGCCCGGGTACGCCGACTGGCCTTCGAGGGCGGGCGCGTCCGGGGCGTGGTGACGGAAGCCGGCACGGTGCTGCGCGCCCGGCGGGAGGTGATCCTCAGCGCCGGGGCCGTCGGGTCGCCGCACCTGCTGATGCTCTCGGGCATCGGGGACCCGGACCATCTTCGCGAGGCCGGTGTGCCGGTGCGGGCGGCCTCTCCCGACGTCGGACGGCACCTGCGGGACCACCTGTCCACGGCGGTCACCGTGCGCTGCCCGCTCCCGGTCACCCTGACGGGCGCGGACACGCTCGCCAACGTCGCGCGCTTCCTGCTGGCCGGGCGCGGGCCGCTCACCTCGAACGTGGGAGAGGCCGTCGCCTTCGTCCGCAGTACGCCGGACCTCGCGGCGCCCGACCTGGAGTTGATCTACGCCCCGGGGCCGTTCGTCGACCACGGCCTCACGCCGCCGGCCGAGCACGGCGTCACGATCGGCGTGATCCTGCTCCAGCCCGCGAGCGAGGGGCGCGTCAGCCTGGCCGGGGACCGGGTGGGCGTGGCTCCCCGCATCGACCCCGGCTACCTGACGGACGCGTCCGACCTGCGGCGTCTGGTGGCCGGTGTACGCCAGGCCGAGGCGCTGCTGGCGGACCGCGCGTTCGCGCCGTACACGGCGGGGCCCATGGCACCGTATCCGGGTGTCGTCGACGACGAGGCGCTGGCGCGGGCGGTCCGGGGGTCCGCCCAGACGCTCTACCACCCCGTCGGCACCTGCCGGATGGGCGCCGACGAGGGGTCGGTGACCGACCCCCGGCTGCGGGTGAGGGGGGTGGAGGGGCTGCGGGTCGTCGACGCGTCGGTGATGCCCGGGATCACCCGGGGCCACACGCAGGCCCCCACGGTGGCCGTCGCCGAGAAGGCGGCGGAGCTGATCCGCCAGGACGCGCGGGCGTAGCTCAGGACGCCGGGACGCGGAACGTCTCGCCGTACATCCGCCACACCAGCGGCGGTTCGAGGTCCAGGTTGCCGGCGCGCAGGAACTCGCGCTGCGCGGTGTCGATGCGCGAGGTGTCCTTGTGGGCCTTCTTCACCTTCATCACCGCGCGTCCGGCGTCCAGGAAGGCGTTCAGGTACGCCTGCTCCCCGCCGCCCTCGGCGACCGTCCGCGCGGACCTCATGGCCGCCTCGCGGATGCCGTAGAAGCCCTTGGGGCCGACGCCCGGGCCGTGCAGCACCATCGCGTCGTAGTAGACGAACTGGCCGAGTGTGCCGAGACCGTCCATCTTCGCCTGGCGGACCGCGGGCCGGAAGTAGATCCTGTCCCGGGTCTCGTCCTGCGCCCTGCGGAACGCCGGGCTCTCGGCGGCCTGTGCCCAGGCCGTGCGGAAGCCGGGGTCGAGGCCCTCGTGGGACGCGGTGCCGTCCACCGCGCGCAGGGCGGGCAGGTACGGGGCGAGCGGGTTGTCCGGGTGGTCCTCCGTGTAGCCCTCGACGAGCTGCAGCATGTCGTTGGTGCCCGAGCAGAAACCGATGACACCGGCGGTGTAGCCGCAGCCGTCGCCGATGTCCTCGATGGTGTCGTACTGACCGCGCCAGTCCAGGGTGGAGTTCTCCGCGCTCGCCACGATCTGCGAGGCGATCTCCTTCTTGGCGGGAGCCGCGAGACCGGCCGGCATCCGGGCGATCCGCTCGTCCACTTCCTTCTGCGCGCGTATCTCCTGGTCGGTCCGCTTCTCGGGCTTGCTCGTCGGCCCGCCCGTCGTCAGGTCGCCGGCCGAGGCGGGCACGTCTGAGACAGGGACCTGCGAGCTCTTGCCGCCGAAGACGAGGGAGACGGCGATGGCCAGCGGTGCGCCCACGAGCGCGAGACGGGTCAGAGGTTTCACGCCGCACAGCGTACGGGTCACCCCGCCGGGCGGCGCCGGTGCTCCCCGCCTCCGCCGGCGGCAGCCCGGCGAACGGGGCGGATCCCCGCCCCGGCCTGCCGAAACGGCTGCGCCGCCCCCCGGCGCGGGGCGTCGGTGACGCGGCCCGCGCCGGGGTGGCGGCTCAGCGGACGGCGGGTGGGCGCCGGCGGGGTCAGGAGGCGGCGCGGGCGGCCATCCGGGCCTTGCGCGCGGCCAGCTTCTCGTCGAACTTGCTCGCCTCGGCGTCCAGCCCGTTCATGTACAGGCCGAGCTCCTCCTGTGCCTTGAGCCCCTCCGGGCCGAGCCCGTCGATGTCCAGGACCTTCAGGTAGCGCAGGACGGGCTGGAGCACGTCGTCGTGGTGGATGCGCATGTTGTAGATCTCGCCGATCGCCATCTGGGCGGCGGCGCGCTCGAAGCCCGGCATGCCGTGTCCCGGCATGCGGAAGTTCACCACGACGTCGCGCACGGACTGCATGGTCAGGTCCGGAGCGATCTCGAAGGCCGCGCCCAGCAGGTTGCGGTAGAAGACCATGTGCAGGTTCTCGTCGGTCGCGATGCGTGCCAGCATGCGGTCGCAGACGGGGTCGCCCGACTGGTGGCCGGTGTTGCGGTGCGAGACGCGCGTGGCGAGCTCCTGGAAGGCGACGTACGCCACGGAGTGCAGCATCGAGTGGCGGTTGTCGGACTCGAAGCCCTCCGCCATGTGCGCCATGCGGAACTGCTCCAGCTTGTCCGGGTCGACGGCGCGCGAGGTGAGCAGGTAGTCGCGCATCACGATGCCGTGGCGCCCCTCCTCGGCCGTCCAGCGGTGCACCCAGGTGCCCCAGGCGCCGTCGCGGCCGAACAGGCTGGCGATCTCGTGGTGGTAGCTGGGGAGGTTGTCCTCGGTCAGCAGGTTCACGACGAGCGCGATCTTGCCGATGTCGGTGACCTTCGACTGTTCGGGCTCCCAGGCCTGTCCGTCGTCGAACTGGCCCGGGAAGTTCCGGCCGTCGGAGAACGGCACGTACTCGTGCGGCATCCAGTCCTTGGCGACCTTGAGATGGCGGTTGAGTTCCTTCTCCACCACCTCTTCCAGCGCGTACAGCAGTCGCGCGTCGGTCCACGCGTCCGAACTGCCGAGTTGGGGAGAGGTGATCGTCACGGGTGCTCCTGGGGACGGGGGCGGTGGGCAGAAATTACCTACGGCCTCGTAGGTTACGAGACCGTAGGTTAAACGGGTCGTAAGAGCTGAGCCAAGTCCCCGCTGGTAATGTCCCGATACCGTCTGTTATGTGCGCAGGTCGCGGCCGTATGCCGCGAGACATCTCACGCCCACCCTGTGCCCGAATCCCCGCACATCACTCCATAGCCGCAGTCGCTTCCTCCTCACGCCCCAGTTCCAGCCGCCGGGTGATCCCGAGCGACTCCAGGAACGGCTCGTCGTGGGACGCCACGATCAGCGCCCCCTCGTACGACCCCAGCGCCTGCGTCAGCCGGCGCACACTCGCCATGTCCAGGTTGTTCGTCGGCTCGTCCAGCAGCAGCAACTGCGGCGCCGGCTCGGCGAGCAGCAGTGCCGCGAGCGTCGCCCGGAACCGCTCGCCGCCCGACAGTGTCCCGGCCGGCTGATCCGCCCGCGCCCCCTTGAACAGGAAGCGCGCCAGCCCCGCCCGCACGGCGTTGTTGGTCGCCGAGGGCGCGAACCGCGCCACGTTCTCGGCGACCGTCAGCCCGTCGTCCAGCACGTCGAGCCGCTGTGGCAGGAAACGCAGCGGCACGTGCGCCACCGCCTCTCCGGAGACCGGCTCCAGCTCCCCGGTGATCGTGCGCAGCAGCGTCGTCTTGCCCGCCCCGTTGCGTCCCGTCAGCGCGATCCGCTCGGGGCCGCGCACCTCGAACTCCCCGGGGACCCCGGCCCCGTACCGCAGCCCGAGGTCACGCAGCGTCAACACCCCGCGTCCCGGGTGCACGATCGTGTGCGGCAGTACGACGTTGATCTCGTCGTCGTCGCGCACCGCGTCCACCGCCCCGCTCAGCCGCTCCTTCGCCTCCGCCAGCTTCTCGGTGTGCATGATGCGGTGCTTGCCCGCCGACTCCTGCGCGGCGCGCTTGCGGGCGTTCATGACGATCTTCGGCTCGCGCTTGCTGTCGTACATCTTCTGCCCGTACCGCTTGCGGCGGGCCAGCTTCACGTGTGCCTCGGCCAGCTCCCTCTTCTGCCGGTGCACGTCGGCCTCCGCGACGCGCACCATGCGCTCGGCCGCCTCCTGCTCGACGGCGAGTGCTTCCTCGTACGCTGTGAAGTTGCCGCCGTACCAGCGCACTTCGCCGTCCCTGAGTTCGGCGATCTGGTCGACACGCTCCAGGAGCTCACGGTCGTGGCTGACCACGATCATGACCCCCGACCACGCCTCGACCGCGGCGTACAGACGCTCCCGCGCGCGCCGGTCCAGATTGTTCGTCGGCTCGTCGAGGAGCAGGACGCCGGGACGGCGCAGCAGCAGCGCGGCCAGCCGCAGCAGCACCGACTCGCCGCCGGACACCTCGCCGATGGTCCGGTCGAGCCCGATCCGGCCGAGGCCGAGCTGGTCGAGGGTGGCGCGGGCGCGCTCCTCGACGTCCCAGTCGTCGCCGACGGCGGTGAAGTTCTCCTCGGTCGTCTCGCCCGCCTCGATCGCGTGCAGGGCGGCACGCGTGCCGGCGATGCCGAGGGCCTCGTCCACGCGTGTCGCGGTGTCGAGCACCAGGTCCTGCGGCAGGTAGCCGACCTCGCCGGCGACCTGGATCCTGCCGTCGACAGGCGTCAGTTCACCGGCGGCCAGGCGCAACAGGGTGGACTTCCCGGAGCCGTTGAGTCCGATGAGCCCGGTCCTGCCGGGTCCGACGGCCAGGTGGAACCCGTCGAAGACGGGCGTTCCGTCGGGCCAGTTGAAGGAGAGCGCGGAACAGCTGAGATGGGTGGGGAAGGTGGACAAGGGGCCTCCTGTTGCGGGAAACGAGCAAGGGCAACGGATGGAGACACCGGGGGCGCGGGACGACGTACGGCGGGAGAGTGTGACAGTCCTCGACCGGGAATCCGGAGGGCCGGGATCAGACCGGCCCGGGATCGGGCTGGGGACCAGCGGGAAGCCCGGTCGGGGGATGGGCGGCTCAAGTGCCGAGGTCGCACGCGGCGCGCACAGACAGAAGCTGTACGACACGGTGCCTCAGGACCTCAGACGAGCAACGTCCCACTCCGATCGACGACAACAGGGCCACGACCAAAGTACGTCGCGGCCCCGTGGGACGCCAACGGATTATTCGCGGTCCGGCCGCGTCCCGTCCGTCACAGCGCGTCGCGCAGCAGTTCCGCCAGGTCCTGGTCGACGTCGAGGTGCAGATGCTCGCCGCCGACGGGGACGAGCGCGTGCGTGCGCTTGAGGAAGCGGCGCAGGTCGGCGGTGCGGATGTGGACCATCGCGGTCCCCTCCGTGGCGTGGAACTCCAGCACGGTCCGGCCGTACCCGTACGGCCGGACCCGTACGTCGCCCACGCCGGCCCGCGACTCGATGCCCGCCTCCAGCAGTTCGCGGGCGAACGCCCAGGACACCTCGACGCCCTCCAGGGTGGCGGCGGGCGGGAAGGCCATGCGTACGGCGAACGGGTCCGAGCGGTTGTACCGCAGGGTCGCGGCGACCGTCTCCGCCCGGGGTGTCGACGAGACCAGACGGGCCTGCACGGCTTGCTCAATCACGGGAGGCAAGGCCTGCTCCCTCTCACGGTTCGGTTGATGCGTCCTGTCACAGGGTGAGACGTAAGAACAACGAAATCCGTGCATGCACTGGTGATGTGACCTGCGTCACTCGGTCGGGGCGCCGGGCGGCGACGCACCCTGGACGGCCTCGCGGGCGTGGGCTAGCTTCCAGCGCCATGAGGGGCATGGGGAAGACGAGACGAATGGTGTCGCTCGGACTGTGCGCGGCGGCGCTGGCCGCCGCCCTGGCCGCGCCGGCGCGGGCGGACGCACCCACCCGTGCGGAAGCACCGCGGGCGGCTGCCGCCTGGCGCCTGAAGGACACCGGCAGGAGCGACGTACGGTTCCGCGGCCTGGCGGCCGTCAGCCGGCAGGCCGCGTGGGTGGCGGGCTCCCGGGGCACGGTCCTGCGCACCAAGAACGGCGGCCGGAGCTGGCGGAACGTATCGCCTCCGGGCGCGCAGGGCCTGGAGTTCCGCGACATCGAGGCCTTCGACGGCCAGCGTGCGGTGGTGCTGGCGATCGGCGAGGGCGAGGCGTCCCGGATCCTGCGCACGGACGACGGGGGCGCGACCTGGACCGAGAGCTTCCGCAACGACGACCCGAGGGCGTTCTACGACTGCGTCACCTTCTTCGACAGCCGCAACGGGCTGGCGATGAGCGACCCGGTCGACGGCAAGTACCGCATCCTGTCCACCCGTGACGGGGGCAGGTCCTGGAGGGTCCTGCCGGACGCGGGCATGCCGGCCGCCCAGCCGGGCGAGGCGGGCTTCGCCGCGAGCGGCCAGTGCCTGGTCAGCGCCGGGCCGCAGGACGTGTGGCTGGCGACCGGCGGCGGGGCGACGGGCCGGGTGCTGCACTCCGCCGACCGCGGTCTGACCTGGACCGCCACCGAGACAGGCATTCCGGCGGGCGACCCGGCGCGGGGCGTCTTCGCTCTCGCCTTCCGCGACCGTCGCCACGGGATCGCGGTCGGCGGCGACTACCGGACGGGCGAGCCGTCGCCCCACGCGGCGGCGCGCACCGGCGACGGCGGCGGGACCTGGCGGCAGTCGGCCGCCCCGCCCCCGGCGTACCGCTCGGGCGTGAGCTGGCTGCCGCGCACCCGCTCCGGCGCACTGGCGGTCGGCCCCACGGGTACGGACCTCACGCGGGACGGCGGCCGCACGTGGCGGACGATCGACACGGGCTCGTACGACACGGTCGACTGCGCCCGGGACTCCGCCTGCTGGGCGTCGGGCGAGAAGGGGCGGGTCGCCCGGCTGGAGCGCTGAGGGCCGGGCCCGGCGGGGCGGCGCGGTGCACAGCTCCGCGGCGCCCCCGCCGGGTCTACGCCGAGGGCAACTGCTGCCGGTACGGGGCGAGGGCGGGCGCGGTCTTCGTCGCCACGAACTCGGTGATCCGGTACGCGCACACGCCCGCCACCGTGAACGGGTCCGCCGCCGCGATCTCCTCGATCCGCGCCCGGTCGTCCGCGACGGCCAGGATCACCCCGCCGTCACGCGGCTGCTTGCGCCCCGAGGCGATGAAGACCCCCGCCTCGTACTGCGCGTCCAGCCACTCCACGTGCGCCGCCAGCAGCTCGTCGACGCGCTCGACGGGCGCGGTGTAGGTCAACTCCAGTACGAACATGATCGCCAGGCTACCCCGTACGCTCTGACCACTATGAAGAGCCTGCGTTCCCCCGCCGACGAAGCCGAAGCCCGAGCCGTCCAGGACGAACTGCGCGGCCGCGTGGTGCTCGACGAGCCCGGCCCACCCCCCGGCGCCGGCCTGGTCACGGGTGTGGACGTGGCGTACGACGACGAGCGTGACGTCGTCGCCGCGGCGGCGGTCGTACTCGACGCCGCGACGCTCGCCGTAGTCGAGGAGGCCACGGCGGTCGGCCGCGTCGCCTTCCCGTACGTTCCCGGCCTGCTCGCGTTCCGGGAGCTGCCGACGGTGGTCGCGGCGCTCGAATCCCTGTCGGCGGACCCGGGGCTCGTGGTCTGCGACGGGTACGGCCTGGCGCACCCGCGCCGGTTCGGCCTGGCCAGTCACCTCGGCGTCGTGACGGGCCTCGCGACCATCGGCGTGGCCAAGAACCCCTTCACGTTCACCTACGAACAGCCGGGCCCGCGCCGCGGCGCCCAGTCGCCCCTCCTCGCCGAGGACGGCGAGGAAGTGGGTCGCGCGCTGCGTACTCAGGACGGCGTGAAGCCGGTGTTCGTCTCCGTCGGCCACCGGGTGAGCCTCGACAACGCCTGCGCGCACACCCTGCGTCTGGCCTCGGCCTTCCGGCTCCCGGAGTCGACGCGCGCGGCGGACACCCTGTGCCGGCGGGCACTGGGCGAGGCACTCGGTGCCGGTTTCGGAACAAGCACGTAACTGAGTAGGTGTACGGATGTTTGAACTGCCGTAATCGGACAGAGTGATCGTATGACGATGTATACGCACCCCGATTACCCCACGCACCCCACGCCGCCCCGGGCGGCCGAGTCGGTGACGGTCCACCGGGCCGGCCGGCGCACGAACCTGGTCATCCTGGTCGGCGGCCTGGCCGCGCTGGGCTGGACCGGGGGGATCATCTACACGCTCGCGGGCTGGTTCACCGGCCACTGACGGGGGCCGCACGCGTCACCCCCGGACGCGTCGCCCCCCGCCTTCCGGGCTGCCCCGCCGACAGCCACTGCCGTCGAGCTCCCGTGATCCCGCCCGCCGTCACCCCCGGACGGCCGCGACCCGGAACCTCAGCCCGGCCGCCGTCAGCCGCTCCAGCAGCGCGTCGCCCATCGCCACCGCCGTCGTCACCTGCCCCGAGGTCGCGGGCAGTTCGTCGAAGGCCAGGCACAGCACCGACTCGGCCAGCATCTTCGCCGTCTCGCCGTAGCCCGGGTCCCCGCCCGACACCTCGGTGAAGACCCGGCGCCCGCCGCCCTCGCCCACGAAGCGCACCGTGAACCAGCTCCGGCCCCTGCGCTCCGCGTCGGGACCCGACCCCGCCGCATACCGGTCCATGAGCCACGACCGCGCCGCCGGAACCTGGGCCAGCGCCGCGGCGGCCCCCACCGCCGCCACCCCGCCCACCGCGACCGGCAGCCACTTCACCGACGCGTAGTGCCGATAGCGGAAGTCCGGACCGTACCGCTCCAGCGCGGCCGCCGAGCGGGCCACCATCTGCGGGTCGATGGTCGGCAGCGGCAGCGCCCAGGTCCCCGTCTCGCGACTGCGCCGCACCGCGCCGATCGGGGCCCGCGCGCGCCGCCCCACGAGCCTCGGTTCGGCCGTCCGGCGCTCCCGCGCGGCCCGCAGCGTCTGCCGCCCGCGCCCCAGAGCGGTCATGGCGGACGCGAAGGTGCCGCCGGAGAACATCGCGTTGGAGCGGACGAAGCCGTCGATACGCAGCGGTACGCCCTCCGGCAGCTGCTGGACGGTGAAGTACACGCCGAGGTCGTGGGGGATCGAGTCGAAGCCGCACGCGTGCAGGATCCGCGCCCCGGTCTCCCGGGCCCGCGCGTCGTACGCCAGGTACATCCGGTCGGCGAACTCCGGCTCGCCCGACAGGTCCGCGTAGTCCGTGCCCGCGTCGGCGCAGGCCGCGACGAGCTCCTCGCCGTACCAGACGTAGGGGCCGACGGTCGTCGCCACCACGCGCGTACGGGCGGCGAGTTCGCGCAGCGACGCCGGGTCGGACGCGTCGGCGTACAGGACGGGAAGCGTCGCGCAGGCCGGATTGACCGCGACGAGCTGTTCGCGCAGCTTCTCCAGCTTCGCGACGGTACGTCCCGCTATCGCCCAGCGGCAGTCGGCGGGTGCGTGCGCGGCGAGGTACTCCGCGGTCAGCTCTCCGACGAAGCCTGTGGCCCCGAAGAGCACGATGTCGTACGGGCGATCGGTGTCGCCCCTGCGTGGAACCGTCTCGCTCATGGGGGCAGAGGGTAGCGGTGATCCCCGGCAAAAAGAACTAAGCGCTTGCTCGCCCGAAGGGCTTGTGCGGAGTGGAACACGTTCTTAGCATCATTGATGTTACATCAGTAGTGTCACAGCGCTGGGGGCTTGATGGCAGGGACAGGAAGCGGCCCGCTCCACGGAGTGCGCGTGGTGGAACTGGCGGGCATCGGCCCCGGCCCGTTCGCCGCCATGCTCCTCGCCGACCTCGGCGCCGACGTGGTGCGCCTGGACCGGCCCGACGGCGCGGGACTGGGCATCGACCCGGCGTACGACCTCACCAACCGCAACAAGCGCTCGGTGATCGTCGACCTCAAGGCGGCCGACGGCCCGGCCCGGGTCCTGGACCTCGTCGAGCGCGCGCACGTGCTGATCGAGGGCTACCGCCCCGGCGTCGCCGAGCGCCTCGGCGTCGGGCCCGACGCCTGCCTGGCCCGCAATCCGCGGCTCGTCTACGGGCGGATGACGGGCTGGGGCCAGGAGGGGCCGCTCGCCCAGCGCGCCGGACACGACATCGCGTACATCGCCCTCACCGGCACCCTCGGCATGATCGGCGCCGCCGGCGAACCGCCCACCGTCCCCGCGAACCTCGTCGGCGACTACGCCGGCGGCTCCCTCTACCTCGTCGTCGGCGTCCTCGCCGCCCTCCAGCACGCCCGCACCGAGGGCGGCCGCGGCCAGGTCGTCGACGCCGCGATCGTGGACGGCGCGGCCCACCTCGCCACGATGATCCACGGCATGCTGGCCGCCGGCGGCTGGCAGGACCGCCGGGGCGCCAACCTGCTCGACGGCGGCTGCCCCTTCTACGGCACCTACGAGACGTCCGACGGCCAGTACATGGCGGTCGGCGCGCTGGAGCCGCAGTTCTACGACCGGTTCACCGCCCTCCTCGGGCTCGACGACGCCCAGGCGGGCGCCCGCGCCGACATGGCCCGCTGGGACGAGCTGCGCGACCGGATCGCCGCCCGCTTCAGGGAGCGGACCCGCGACGAGTGGACGGCCGTCTTCGAGGGCTCGGACGCCTGCGTCGCCCCCGTCCTCTCCCTGCGCGAGGCTCCCGCCCACCCGCACCTCGCCGCCCGTTCCACCTTCGTCACCCACGGCGGCCTCACCCAGCCCGCGCCCGCCCCGCGCTTCTCGGCCACCCCGGGAGCCGTGCACAGCCCACCGGCCCTCCCCGGTGCGCACACGGCCGAGGTGGCGCGCGACTGGGACGTACCGAGCATCGAGAAGGCCGCCCGCAGGAGGCAGAGTTGAAACGTCGGATCTTCACCCCGGAGCACGAGGCGTTCCGGGAGACCGTGCGCACCTTCCTGGCCAAGGAGGTGACGCCGTACTACGAGCAGTGGGAGCGGGACGGCATCGTCAGCCGGGACGCCTGGCTGGCGGCGGGCAGGCAGGGGCTGCTCGGCCTCGCCGTGCCGGAGGAGTACGGGGGCGGCGGCAACGACGACTTCCGCTACAGCGCCGTACTGGCCGAGGAGTTCACCCGGGCGGGCGCCGCCGGGCTCGCCCTCGGCCTGCACAACGACATCATCGGCCCGTACCTCACCGGGCTCGCCACCGACGAGCAGAAGCGGCGCTGGCTGCCCGGCTTCTGCACCGGTGAGACGGTCACCGCCATCGCGATGACCGAGCCCGGCGCCGGCTCCGACCTCCAGGGCATCCGTACGACGGCCGAGGACCGGGGCGACCACTGGCTGCTCAACGGCTCGAAGACCTTCATCTCCAACGGCATCCTCGCCGACCTGGTGATCGTCGTCGCCAAGACGTCGCCCGAGGGCGGCGCCAAGGGCCTGTCCCTGCTCGTCGTGGAGCGCGGCGCCGAAGGGTTCGAGCGCGGGCGCAACCTCGACAAGATCGGCCAGAAGTCCCAGGACACCGCCGAACTGTTCTTCGACGACGTACGCGTCCCCAAGGAGAACCTGCTCGGGGAGCTGAACGGCGCCTTCGTCCATCTGATGACCAACCTCGCCCAGGAGCGCATGGGCATCGCGGTCGCCGGGATCGCCGCCGCCGAGCACCTGCTGGAGATCACCACGGCGTACGTCAAGGAGCGCGAGGCGTTCGGACGGCCGCTGTCCAAGCTGCAGCACATCCGCTTCGAGATCGCGGAGATGGCCACCGAGTGCGCCGTCACCCGTACGTTCCTCGACCGCTGCATCGTCGATCACTCGAACGGGGAACTCGACGCGGTCCACGCGTCGATGGCCAAGTGGTGGGCCACCGAACTCCAAAAGCGCGTCGCCGACCGCTGCCTGCAACTGCACGGCGGCTACGGCTACATGAGCGAGTACCGCGTCGCCAAGGCCTTCACCGACGGCCGCATCCAGACGATCTACGGCGGCACGACCGAGATCATGAAGGAGATCATCGGCCGTTCGCTCCTCGCCTGATCCGCCGGACCCCCTCGCTGTCACGTATCCCCCGAAAGGCTGCTGTCTTGAGTACCGAAGCGTTTGTGTACGACGCGATCCGCACCCCGCGCGGACGCGGCAAGGCCAACGGCGCCCTGCACGGCACCAAGCCGATCGACCTGGTCGTCGGCCTCATCCACGAACTCCGGGCCCGCTTCCCCGGGCTCGACCCGGCCGCCATCGACGACATCGTGCTCGGCGTCGTCGGCCCCGTCGGCGACCAGGGCTCCGACATCGCCCGGATCGCGGCCATCGCGGCCGGGCTGCCCGACACCGTGGCCGGCGTACAGGAGAACCGCTTCTGTGCC
The DNA here is from genome assembly GCF_014650755.1 of Streptomyces chryseus. Classification (GTDB taxonomy): domain Bacteria; phylum Actinomycetota; class Actinomycetes; order Streptomycetales; family Streptomycetaceae; genus Streptomyces; species Streptomyces chryseus. The sequence continues at coordinate 169,779 of NZ_BMVO01000010.1, forward strand.
TCCGGCCTCGAAGCCGTCAACATGGCGGCCATGAAGGTCCGCTCCGGCTGGGAGGACCTGGTCCTCGCCGGTGGCGTCGAGTCCATGTCACGCGTCCCCATGGCCTCGGACGGCGGCGCCTGGTTCGCGGACCCGATGACCAACTACGAGACCGGATTCGTCCCGCAGGGCATCGGCGCCGACCTCATCGCCACCCTTGAGGGCTACTCGCGCCGCGACGTCGACGAGTACGCGGCGCTCTCCCAGGAGCGGGCCGCCGAGGCGTGGAAGGACGGCCGTTTCGCGCGCTCCGTCGTCCCCGTCAAGGACCGCAACGGGCTGACCGTCCTCGACCACGACGAGCACATGCGGCCGGGCACCACCGCGGACTCCCTCGCCGGGCTGAAGCCGTCGTTCGAGATGATCGGGGAGCACGGCGGCTTCGACGCCGTGGCGCTCCAGAAGTACCACTGGGTCGAGAAGATCGACCACGTCCACCACGCGGGCAACTCCTCCGGCATCGTCGACGGCGCCGCTCTCGTCGCCATCGGCTCGCAGGCGGTCGGCGAGCGTTACGGCCTCACCCCGCGCGCCCGGATCGTCTCGGTGGCGGTCTCCGGCTCCGAACCGACGATCATGCTGACCGGCCCCGCGCCCGCGACCCGCAAGGCACTCGCCAAGGCGAACCTGACCATCGACGACATCGACCTGGTCGAGATCAACGAGGCGTTCGCGGGCGTCGTACTGCGCTTCGTCAAGGACATGGGCATCTCCCTCGACAAGGTCAACGTCAACGGCGGCGCCATCGCCATGGGCCACCCCCTGGGCGCCACCGGCGCGATGATCCTCGGCACGCTCATCGACGAGCTGGAGCGCCGCGACCAGCGGTACGGCCTGGCCACGCTGTGCGTCGGCGGCGGCATGGGCATCGCCACCGTCATCGAGCGTCTCTGACCGTCCCGTCCCACCCTCACGGAGAAGAAAACTCATGAGCGAGAGCACCACCATCCGCTGGGAACAGGACGAGACCGGTGTCGTCACCCTCGTCCTCGACGACCCCGACCAGTCCGCCAACACCATGAACCAGGCGTTCAAGGACTCCATCGCGGCCATCGCCGACCGCGCGGAGGCCGAGAAGGACTCGATCCGCGGGATCGTCTTCACCTCCGCCAAGAAGACCTTCTTCGCCGGCGGCGACCTCAAGGACATGATCAAGGTCGGTCCGGAGAACGCCCAGCAGGCCTTCGACACCGGTACGGCGATCAAGCGCTCCCTGCGCCGCATCGAGACGCTCGGCAAGCCCGTCGTCGCCGCCATCAACGGCGCGGCCCTCGGCGGCGGCTACGAGATCGCGCTCGCCTGCCACCACCGCGTCGCCCTCGACGCGCCCGGCTCCAAGATCGGCCTGCCCGAGGTCACGCTCGGCCTGCTCCCGGCGGGCGGCGGCGTCACCCGCACGGTACGCCTCATGGGCATCGCCGACGCGCTCCTCAAGGTCCTGCTCCAGGGCACCCAGTACAGCCCGCAGCGGGCCCTGGACAACGGCCTGGTGCACGAAGTCGCCGCCACGCCCGAGGAGATGCTGGCCAAGGCCCGCGCGTTCATCGACACGAACCCCGAATCGCACCAGCCCTGGGACGTCAAGGGCTACAAGATCCCCGGCGGCACCCCCGCCAGCCCCCGCTTCGCCGCGAACCTGCCCGCCTTCCCGGCCAACCTCAAGAAGCAGACGGCAGGCGCCCCCTACCCGGCCCCGCGCAACATCCTCGCGGCGGCCGTCGAGGGCTCGCAGGTCGACTTCGAGACCGCGCTGACCATCGAGGCCCGGTACTTCACCGAGCTGGTCACCGGGCAGATCGCCAAGAACATGATCCAGGCGTTCTTCTTCGACCTCCAGGCCGTCAACTCCGGTGCGAACCGCCCCCAGGGCATCGACCCCCGGCCCGTCCGCAAGGTCGCCGTCCTCGGCGCCGGGATGATGGGCGCGGGCATCGCGTACTCCTGCGCCCGCGCCGGAATCGAGGTCGTCCTGAAGGACATGACGGCCGAAGCCGCGGCCCGGGGCAAGGCGTACTCCGAGAAGCTGCTGGCGAAGGCCCTGTCGCGCGGCCGTACGACCGAGGCGAAGCGGGACGCGCTGCTCGCCCTCATCACGCCGACCGCCGACCCCGCCGACCTGGCGGGCTGCGACGCGGTGATCGAGGCGGTGTTCGAGGACACCTCGCTCAAGCACAAGGTGTTCCAGGAGATCCAGGACATCGTCGCACCGGACGCGCTGCTGTGCTCCAACACCTCCACACTGCCCATCACCGGCCTGGCCGAGGGCGTCGCGCGCCCCGTCGACTTCATCGGCCTGCACTTCTTCTCGCCGGTCGACAAAATGCCGCTGGTCGAGATCATCAAGGGTGAGCGGACCGGCGACGAGGCGCTGGCACGCGCCTTCGACCTCGTACGCCAGATCAAGAAGACCCCGATCGTCGTCAACGACTCGCGCGGCTTCTTCACCTCGCGCGTCATCGGCCAGTTCATCAACGAGGGCGTCGCCATGGTCGGCGAGGGCATCGAGCCCGCGTCCATCGAACAGGCGGCGGCTCAGGCCGGCTACCCGGCGAAGGTCCTGTCCCTGATGGACGAGCTGACGCTCACCCTCCCGCGCAAGATTCGCAACGAGACGAAGCGGGCGGTCGAGGAAGCGGGCGGCACCTGGCCGGGCCACCCGTCGGACGCGGTCATCGACCGCATGGTCGACGAGTTCGGGCGTACGGGCCGCAGCGGCGGGGCCGGCTTCTACGAGTACGGCGAGGACGGGAAGCGCACGCGCCTGTGGCCGGGCCTGCGCGAGCACTTCGCGAAGCCCGGCGCGGAGATCCCCTTCGCCGACATGAAGGAGCGGATGCTCTTCTCCGAGGCGCTGGACACCGTGCGCTGCTTCGAGGAGGGCGTGCTGACGTCGGTCGCCGACGCCAACATCGGCTCCATCATGGGCATCGGCTTCCCGGCCTGGACGGGCGGCGCGATCCAGTACATCAACGGGTACGAGGGCGGCCTGCCCGGCTTCCTGGCCCGCGCGCGCGAACTGGCCGCGACGTACGGCGAGCGCTTCACGCCGCCCGCGCTGCTGGTGGAGAAGGCCGAGCGGGGCGAGAAGTTCAGCGACGCGTAACGCGCTCCCGCTGCCGGCGCCGGGGTCCCCGCCGGGGCCCCGTGTGCCGGGCGGCGGGCCATCCGGCCCAACGAGGCGGCCGGCCTCTCACTGCGCGGTGAACGCCGCGCGCAGTTCTTCCTTCAGCGACCGCTGGAACGCTGTCACCAGGGCCTGCACCACCATCGGCTGCATATGGGCCGACAGCGACTTCATCGCCTTCACGTGCTCGGGGTCCGACTCCCGCTCGCGATAGGGCCCCCACACCTCGTCCTTGAAGAGCGTGGTGAGCGCGTGCGCCGCCGACCGCGTGTGCTCCAGCAGGACCGTGCGGGCCGCGAGGATCGTCTCGTGGGCTATCGGAACGCCGAGCAGCTGTACGCCGAGGGCCAGCAGCCCGGGGTCGACCCGGAAGGCGTCGGGGGAGTCCGCCCGTTCCAGGACGTTCATCGCGGCGAGCCGGTCGATGTCCTCCTCCGACAGTGCCCGGCCCGCCCTGCGCTCCAGCTCCGCACGTGTCGCGTCCTCCGCCGAATCCGGCGCCCAACTCGCCACCAGCCCACGGTGTATCGCCAGATCGTGCGCACTCAGATCGGCCGGCAGCTGCTCCAGGTAGCGCTCGATCGCGGCGAGCGTCATGCCGTGGTGCTGGAGCTCCTCGATGAGGGCCAGCCGCGACAGGTGGGCGGGCCCGTAGTGGCCGACCCGGCGCGGGCCGATCACCGGCGGCGGGAGCAGACCGCGCGTGCTGTAGAAGCGAACCGTGCGCACCGTGACCCCGGCCCGTGCGGCCAGCTCGTCTACCGTGAGCGTCGGCTCCTCGGTGTCCGTCGTCATGTCCGCCCCTCGCTTCCCGCCGCCGTGCTTGTCCACAGTGCAACAGTATTGCTGTCTCACCATTGTTGTGAAAGTGCCCGGCTTCTCCCGCCGTCAGTGGTGGCCCGTACGGACGTGCCATGTCCGCGACCACGTACGTACGGGGAGACGACACCGCGCCGCAGGGCACGGGCGTCAAGATCATCGCGCATGTCTGCAACGACCTGGGCGGCCGGGGCAGGGGCTCGAAGGGAGTGATGGTCCCCGGACGCTAGGGCGCCGCCAGCACGGTCACGGACTGCGCGTGGCGGAAGATGTTGTGCGGGTCCCACAGCTTCTTGGCCCGCTGCAGACGCTTGTAGCTGCCCTTGTAGTACAGCTGGTATTACGACTGGCCCGACGTGTTCAGGCGCTGGACGTCGAGGAGGTCGACGTCCGGGTAGTTGATGTAGCAACCGTCGGTGTTCGCGTTCTTCGTCGCGGGGAACGCCGGATCGGCCACGGCCGGGACCCCGCCGGTCGGCCCGTACACGTCCTGGTAGAAGTTCCTGATCCAGCGCAGATGCGGTGCGGCGATCCCGGAGTCCTTCTCGGCGTCGCGGTAGTCGAGGACCCCGTTCCTGTCGGCGTCGGTGTCCCAGGTCCAGTACGCCTGGTACTGGAGCTTCAGGACCGAGGAGCGCTGCGGCACCGCGGTGTCCTCCGCTCCCACCGTGTTGATCGCCCCACCGTAGGAGTCGACCTGGACCAGGGCGTCGGGGTTGCTGTAGTCCGGATCGGTGAGGTGGCGGTGGATCGCGTCGATCCGGTGCTCGGTGAACCCTAGAGTTACGATCTCGTTCGGGTGAATGTGCGTCACTGGACGGCGTGGTGGGCCAGCGGCTCGTGGGGGTCCGGTGCGGACGGCTGAGGGGCGTGGTCCACGTGGACCGTGGCGCCCGCCAGCCGGTGCACCGTGTGCAACAGCGCGTGCTCCGCCGCGACCGCGACCGCGTGCGCCTGCACCACCGTCAGCCCGGGGTCGACCACCACCGAGGTCTCGGCGCGCAGACTGTGCCCGATCCACCGCATCCGCACGGCGCCCACCGCCCGTACCCCCTCGACGTGCGCCAGCGCGTGCTCGGCCTCGTCCACCAGCGCCGGATCCACCGCGTCCATCAGCCGGTGCCACACCTCGCGCGCCGCGCCGCGCAGCACCAGCGTGATCGCGGCCGTGATCAGCAGCCCGATCAGCGGGTCGGCGTAACGCCAGCCGAGCGCCGAGCCGCCAGCGCCGAGGAGCACCGCGAGGGACGTGAAGCCGTCGGTGCGGGCGTGCAGCCCGTCGGCGACCAGCGCGGCGGAGCCGATCCTCCTGCCGGTGCGGATACGGGCCCGCGCCACCCACTCGTTCCCCGCGAAGCCGATCAGGCCCGCCGCGGCGACGGCCGGGAGGTGGCTGACCTCCTGCGGGTCGAGCATCCGCCGCACGGCCTCGTACCCGGCGAACACCGCGGAGGCGGCGATCACCAGCACCACGAACACCCCCGCCAGATCCTCGGCGCGCCCGAAGCCGTAGGTGTAGCGGCGCGTCGCCGCCCGCCGCCCCAGCAGGAAGGCGACGGCGAGGGGCAGCGCGGTCAGGGCGTCGGTGGCGTTGTGGACGGTGTCGCCGAGCAGCGCCACCGAACCGGACAGCGCGACGACGACGGCCTGGGCGACGGTGGTAGCCGCCAGAACGGCGAAGGAGACCCACAGGGTCCGCAGTCCGGCCGCCGACCCCTCCAGCGCGGAGTCGATCCGGTCGTGGGAGTGATGGTGGTGGTGTCCGTGTCCGTGTCCGCGGCCTCGCCGGCGTCCCTCCGCGTGGTCGTGTCCCTGACCGTGCCGGTGGCCGCTGCCCTGTCCGTGACCCGTCATGTCCACCACCGTGACACACCGACACCCCTGCGGCCACTGCCGAAGAACGGCCTGTGACCAGGTGCGAACCGCTCGCGTTTACGCCCCGCGCGCCCCCTCCGGCCCGTCCCTTCCAGCGCTCTGCCCACACCGGAGGGACGGGCCGGACCGGACGAGCCGGACACGACGACTCCTCAGCCGACGCGATGCCCCGCCCGTACGGTCAGCGGGCGCTCGCCACGACCGGGTAGTGGTCGGACAGGTTCGTGTACGTGTACTGCTTGCCCCAGCTGGAGACGGTCCAGGGCGCGCTCTGTTCCTTGATCACCTCGTTCGTCCAGCCCGCCGGCTTCACGTGCCCGGCCCGGTGCAGGACATAGTCCAGGTCCTCGCGCGGGTCGTCGGGGTAGCGCTCGGAGGCGATCGAGTTGTCGGCGGTGTCGAAGGAGTACGGGTGGCCGGTGCGCGCGTCGTCGCCGGTCAGGCCGCCGTCGGCGAGCGTCGTGGCGTACTCCGGGCTGTGCGAGTCGACGTTGAGGTCACCCGCGACGATCACCTGCTCGGAGGCGGGGATGTTCTTGCCGTCGAGGAAGGCGTCGATCGCCTTGAACTGCCGGCTGCGCGTCTGCGCGGCCTCGCCGGCGCCGCAGCCCGGGTCGGTGGACTGGGCGTGCGTGCCGACGACGTGGACCCGGGTGCCGTTCACGTCCAGTACGGCGTACACGAAGCCCTTGTTGGAGTACCAGTCGGCGCCGCACGCGTCCTTGTAGACGTACTGCTCCTTGCGGACGACCGGCCACTTGCTGAGGATCGCGACCCCGCCGTCCTCCGGAGTCGTGGCGGAGTACGAGCCGCCGGTCGCGTCCCAGCCCGTCCTGCTGCGGCCCATCACCGGCGTCTGGTGCGGGTACTGCGCGGCGGCGTTGCTCTTCAGCGCGTCGGAGGCACCGTTGTCGAAGGCCTCCTGGACCACGACGACGTCGTTGCCGCGGAAGAACGGGGCCGCCGGTATCGCCTTCGCGCGGTGGTCCTGGCCCCAGTTCGGGTAGAGGTTCTTGCTGAAGAGGAAGGTGTTGTACGACAGCACCTTCAGCGAAGGCACCGCGGCCGAGGCGGAAGCGGCGGCCGGGGCGACCGGTGCCGCGGAGACCTGCGGGGCCGTCGCGGCGAGCGCGGCGGCCGCCAGTACGGTGGCGAGGGCTGCGCCAGGGGTGCGGCGGAGCGCGGAGTGCGGCACTGGGACTCCCGTGGTGAGTGGGGGCAATGATCGGCGCGGCACATCAAATCAGCCTGAGTTACCTTCCGGTAGCCATTGGATGGCGAACGCGCGGCGCTCCGCACACGATCTCCCCAACTCCCGTTTCCCACGGGATTGGTGCACTTGTGCGACGGGGTAGATCCCGGGCATGAACACTCCGTTGATTCCTATGGACCTGGGTCCCCTCAACCCCCGCTTGTCGGAGCTCGTCGTCGCCTTCGTCACCTTCGGCGCCGTGGTGTGGGCGCTCTCCCGTGTCCTCCTGCCCCGTCTCGAACGCGTCCTGGCGCAGCGCGAGGCGATGACCGGCGGACGCGAGAAGGAGGCCGAGGAGCTGCGCGCCGAGGCCGCCCGCGTCCGCGCCCTGTACGACTCCGCCATGGCCGACGCCCGGCGCGTCGCCGCCAGGGCCCGCCAGGAGGCGCACGAGGAGGGCGCGGCCCTGATAGCCGCCGCCCGTGCGGACGGCATGCGCCTGCGCGAGCAGATCCTCGCCGACGGGGCCGTGGTCATAGCGGCCGAGCGGGCCGCGGCCGAAGCCGTACTGCGCCCGTACGCGGAGGGCCTCGCGCGAGACCTGGCCGGCCGGATCCTCGGTGAGCCCGTGCCCGCCCCGGCCGACGGCCGCCCCTGAGCCGGGGCCGGGCATCCCCGGCCGCGCCCCGCGCGAACGCATACTGGAGGCATGAAGATCAGCGAGCGGGACCCCGCGCCGCCTCCCCCCGGCGGTGTCCTGTGGTCCGTCGCCGGTGACGTGCGCGCGCTGCTCATGCTGCCCGCCGCGCTGACCCTTCAGGTCGCGCGCCCGGCCGTCGGCGCGGGCGTCGACCAGCACTCGGTCTTCCGAACGGACCCGTGGGGGCGCGGCGAGCGGTCCCTGCGCTCCCTCCAGTTGTGGGTGTACGGGGGAGAGGCGGGCGCCGAGGAGGGCCGCCGGCTCCGGCGGCTGCACCGGACGATCCAGGGCTCCGACGCGCACGGCCGCCCGTACCACGCGCTCGACCCGGCCCACTACTCCTGGGTCCACGCCACCGGGTTCCCCTGCTACCGGCACGCGCTGCGCCATCTCTGGCGGCCGCTCACCGAGGCGCAGGAGCGGCAGCTGTACGCCGAGTGGCTCCAGGTCGGCCGGATCCTCGGGATCAGCGACCGGGACATGCCGCAGACCGTCGAGGAGTTCTGGCCGTACTACCGCAGGATGCTGGCCGAGGAGGTGGAGGCGACCGTCGTCGTGCGCGAACTGATCGCCACCGACGCCCCGGTGCCCGCCCCCGACCGGGGACCGCTGCCGGTGCGCCTGGTCCTGCGGGCCCTGTGGCCGGTGCTGCTGCCGCCGCTGGCCCGCTTCCGGGCGTTCGTCGCCGTCGGCTACCTGCCGCCGGACGCGCGCGAGGCGCTGGGCTTGGAGTGGAGCGACGCGCGGGAGCGCAGGCTGCGCCGCTTCAGCCGCGTCGTACGCACCCTGGTGCCGCTGCTGCCGGAGCGGCTGCGCTACCTGGCCCTGGCGCGCGAAGCCAGGGCGCGGCGCCGGAACGAGGCCGCCCGCCTCGACCGAGAGCGCTCTCAGTAATCCACTCGGAGCATGCTCCCGCACCCGCCGATCCGTCAACACTTGAACAGGCGATGGCTCAGCGCGTCGGCAACTCCCGTCTGTGTCACATGTATTGACACTTCTGTTTCAGGAGTTTTACGTTCCTGACATCTGAGAGCGCTCTCGGACGCCCTTCCCCCACCACCCAGAGGTGCCGTCCATGCCAGCTCCGCCCTTCAGATCCGCGTCCGCGCTGATCCTCGTGTCCGCCCTGACCGCCCTCGGCCTCGGCTCCACCGCCACGCCCGCGGCCGCCGCCACCATCCCCGTAGGCTCGGGCAGTTACTCCGACGTACGCCCCGCCGGAACCTCCGGCCCCACCACCAACACCGGCACGCCCGTGACCCCCAAGCTCACCGCCGCCGCGAAGGACAAGCCGCTTCCCACCAACGACTGGTGGTCCTCCCTCGCCTTCCAGCGGTACGGCGACAATCCGCACTCCACACCCATGTACGGGCACCCGCTCACCTACCAGGCCACCGCCGCCGGCCTGGAGGTCGGCTACCCGACGACTCCCGCCGTCGTCGGGGACGGCCGCCAGTACGAGTACGCCCACAAGCGCGACCTCACGCTCGGCCTGACCGGTCTGAACTCACCCGACACCAAGGCCGACGACTGGTCCGACTGGACCGTCACGCCCTACTGGTCCGACGGCGCCCGCACCCTGCGCACCACCATCGGCCACGGCATGCCCTTCGTATACGCCAAGGGCTCGGGGGCCGGCGCCCAGATCACCACCGCCGCGGCCCCCACCGTCTTCGCCGACCAGGGCAACGTCGTCGGCATCACCGTCGCCGGCCACCACTACGCCCTCTTCGCACCGACCGGCAGCGACTGGACCATCGCCGGCTCCACCCTCACCGCCGGCCTCGGCGCCAAGGACTACTTCTCGCTCGCCGTACTGCCCTCCACCGACGCCCTCGCGACGTACAAGAAGTACGCGTACAGCTTCGTCACCGGATCGAAGGCGACCTGGAGCTCCACCGGCGGCACCGTGAAGGCGACGTACACCCTCACCACCGAGGCGAAGGAGGGCAGCGAGACGGGCACGCTCCAGGCCCTCTACCGCCACCAGTGGTTGCACACCTCCGACCCGCTCACCCCGTACACGTACGTCTCGCCGCGCGGCACGATGAAGGTCCGCGAGAGCGCCTCCTTCACCACGAGCCAGCGGGCCTCCGGCGTGCTGCCCGCGCTGCCGCAGTCGAGCGGCGTCGACAAGGCCAGGCTCCGGGGCTACCTCAACGAGGTCGCGAACGCCGCCGACCCCTTCTCCGGCGCCACCGACACCTACTGGAGCGGCAAGGCGCTGGGCCGCCTCGCCCAGCTCGTGCCCGTCGCCGACCAGATCGGGGAGAGCGCTGTACGCGACAAGCTCCTCGGCCTGATGAAGGGCCGTCTCCAGGACTGGTTCACGGCCGGCGGAGCCAACGAGTTCTCGTACGACAGGATTTGGAAGACCCTGACCGGCTACCCGGCGTCGTACGGCAGCGACACCGAGCTCAACGACCACCACTTCCACTACAGCTACTACGTCTACGCCGCCGCGATCGTCGCCCAGTACGACCAGGCCTGGGCCGCCGACTCCGCCTGGGGCGGCATGGTCAAGACCCTCGTACGGGACGCCGCCAACCCCAGCCGCACCGACACCGCCTTCCCCTTCCTGCGCGGCTTCGACGTGTACGCGGGCCACAGCTGGGCCTCCGGCCACCAGGGCTTCGCCGCGGGCAACAACCAGGAGTCGTCGTCGGAGTCCACCAACCTCAGCGCCGGGCTCGTCCTGTGGGGCGCGGCGACCGGTGACACGGCCCTGCGCGACCTCGGCACGTACCTCCTGACCACCGAGTCGGAGGCGATCGCGCAGTACTGGTTCGACGCCGACGAGCAGGTCTTCCCGTCCCCCTTCGGCCACGACACGGTCGGCATGGTGTGGGGGAGCGGCGGGGCGTACGCCACCTGGTGGACGGCCAACCCGGAGGAGATCCACGGCATCAACGTCCTCCCGGTGACCGGCGGTTCCCTGCACCTCGGCGGTGAGAAGGCCGCCATCCGGCGCAACCTCGCCGAGATGGAACGCGAGAACGGGGGACCGGCCGTCGAATGGCGCGACATCCTCTGGGAGTTCCAGTCGCTGGCCGACCCGGGCGCCGCCAAGGCCAAGTGGGACGCGGGCCACGCCGGCTACACCCCCGAGCAGGGCGAGTCGAAGGCGCACACCTACCACTGGATCAGCACCCTCGACACGCTCGGCGCCCCCGACGCGACGATCAGCGGCGACATCCCGACGTCCGCCGTCTTCACCAAGGGCACGGTACGGACGTACGCCGCCCACAACCACACCTCCACCGCCCGCACCGTGACCTTCTCGGACGGCGGGAAGCTCACCGTCCCCGCCCGCTCGACCGCGACCGGCACCGGCACCGGAGGCACCGACCCGGGCCCGGACCCCGAACCGCCCACCGGCAACACCTTCCAGCTGCGCACCGGCGGCGCCCTGACCACCGCGACGGGCACCACCTCGGTGTCCGACACCCTCGCGTCGGCGGGCGGCGCCAACCACGACGGCACCCCGCACCAGCCGCTGACGTACACCGCCAAGGGGGTAAACGGCACGCTCAAGTCCGGTACGCCGACGGCCTTCCGCCTCCAGGTCGACGCCGGCACGGCGGTCGGGCTCGGCCAGCAGGCGCGCGTCAGCTACGACCTGACGGGCGACGGCACGTACGACCGGACGGAGACCTACCAGTACTTCGCCACCGATCCGGTGACGGGCTGGGAGGACTACACGCAGGCGCGCGGCCTCAGGTCGGCGACCGGCACGCTCGGCGACCTCAAGGGCGGCACCGTACGCCTCGAAGTGTGGAGCGCCATCGGCAACAACACGGCGAGACTCCGTACCGGAACGGGCGACTCGGTGCTGGTGATCCCCTTCCAGTGACCGGGGCGCACCCCCCCACGCGGCGGGCCCCGGCCGTCAGGCCGAGGCCCGCCGCACCAGCTCGGTCGGCATGATCACCGAGGCCGGCGCCCCCGGCCCCCGGTCGCCGCCGTCGTTCAGGACCCGCATCAGCAGCCTGACCATCAGCCGGCCCATGCCCTCGACGTCCTGGCGGACCGTGGTCAGCGGGGGATCGGCGGCGGCCGCCACCGTCACCATGTCGTCGAACCCGACGACCGCCACGTCCTGGGGCACCCGCCGCCCTCGCTCCCGCAGGACCCGCAGGGCGCCGGCGGCCATCAGGTCGTTCGCCGCGAACACGGCGTCCAGGTCCGGCGCGCGCTCCAGCAGTTGTGCCATCGCGCGCGCACCGCTGTCCACCGTGAAGTCGCCCCGCGCGGTGAGGGCGGGATCGGCGTCGAACAGGACGTCGTGGTAGCCGTCGGCGCGGTCGATGGCGGAGGTCTGGTCGCGGGGGCCCGCGATGTGCGCGACGCGTTCGCGGCCCAGGCCCACGAGATGGCGCACGGCGGTACGGGCCCCGCCCCGGTTGTCGCAGTCGACGTACGGAACCGCCGCCGCCCCGGCGCCGGGACGGCCGCCGTAGACGGTCGGCACCTTGGAGCGGTGGACGAGCGCGGGCAGCCCGTCGTCGTCGTGCAGCGAGAAGGCGAGCGCTCCGTCGACGTGGCCGCCCCCGAGGTAGCGGGCGATCCGCTCGTAGTCACCGGGCCCCTCCACCCACAGCAGCACCAACTGCGAGTCGTGCGCCGTCAGTTCCCGGCTGATGCCGCGCACCTGCTGCTCGAAGAAGGGGTCCGAGAAGATCCTGAACTCGGGCTCCGCGATGATCACGGCGACCGCGCCGCTCTGCCGCGTGACGAGGGACCTGGCCGCGTGATTCGGTACGTACCCCAGCTCCTCCACGGCTTCCCGCACCTTGTCGGCCAGCGGCCGCCGCACGCCCGCACCGCCGTTGACGACCCGTGAGGCGGTGGCCCTGGAGACTCCGGCACGGGCCGCGACGGCTTCCAGGGTGGGGCGGGAACCAGCGGGCTGCTCGGGCAAGGCGGGTGCTCCTCGGCGGTGCGGGGCGGGGCTGCTGGGCACCGAGGATATCCGTGGCCGGTACGCCGTGAGAGCGCTTCCACCCACTCCCGCCGCGACGCCGCCGCCCCCGCGCGCCGAGACGCCGCCGCCCCCTCGCGCGGGGCGGCGGCGTCGGCGTACCGCCGGTCAGTGGTGGTCGTGCGCGTGGATCGTGTTCGTCGCGGCGATCTTCTTCCACGACGCGGGCTGCGCGGGCTTCGCCCGCTCACCGGCGTACGAGCGCGCGATCCGGGACTCGGCCGCCTCCGGGGCTCCGGGCTTCGACGGCTGGTACAGCCAGGTGTCGAAGAGCTCGGCGAGCGGCTTGCCCGACACCTTCTCGGCGTACTTCACGAAGTCCGCCACGCTCGCGTTGCCGTGCGCGAACTTCGTCGGCCACCCCTTCAGGATGGTGAAGAAGTCCACGTCCCCGACCTCGTTGCGGAGCGCCTGGACGGCCAGCGCGCCCCGGTCGTACACGGCGATGTGGAACTGGTTGTCGGGCCCCGGGTCGCCCGGCTCCACCGTCCAGAACGGGTCGTCGGCGGCGCGCGTCGCGTAGACGTAGTCGGCGAGCTCCTGCGCCGTGCCCTCGCCCTCCTTCTCGGACCACAGCCACTGGCTGTACCGGGCGAACCCCTCGTTGATCCAGATGTCCTTCCAGCCCTTCACAGCGACGCTGTCGCCGTACCACTGGTGGGCCAGCTCGTGGACGACGACCGAGACGTTCGCACCGTTCGCGAACTGGCGGGGGCTGTAGAACGGCCGGGTCTGCGTCTCCAGGGCGTACCCGCTGGTGACGTTCGGGACGTAACCGCCGAGCGCGTTGAAGGGGTACGGGCCGAAGACCTCGGTCAGGTACTCCGCCACCTCGGTGGTCCGCTCGACGCTGGCGCGCGCGGCCCCGGCGTTGTCACCGAGGTCCTTGCTGTAGGCGTTCAGCACGGGCAGCCCGTTCGCGGTCCGGTCCGTGGTGATGTCGAACCTGCCGACCGCGAGGGTGGCGAGATAGCTGGCCTGGGGCTTGTTCGAGCGCCAGTTGTAGCGGGTCCAGCCGAGCTTAGAGCTCTGCGACTGGAGCACGCCGTTACTGATGGCCTGCGTGCCGTCCGGAACCGACACCGATACGTCGTACGTCGCCTTGTCCAGCGGGTGGTCGTTGCTCGGGAACCACCAGACGGCGGAGTCCGGCTCCTGGGCGGCGACGCCGCCGTCGGGGGTGCGGTGCCAGGCGGTGTAGCCGCCGATCTTGAGCTCGGAGGGCTTCCCGGCGTACCGGACGACGACCGGGACGGCCCGGCCCTTCTCCAGCGGGGCGGCGGGGGTGACGACGAGTTCCTGGTCCCCCTCCTTGACGAACTTCGCCTTCTTCCCGTTCACCCGCACCTCACTCACCCCCAGACCGAAGTCGAGGTTGAAGCGCGACAGGTTCTGCGTGGCGGTGGCGAGGATCGTCGCCGTGCCCTCCAGCAGGTCCGTCCTGGGCTGGTACTTCAGCCGCAGGTCGTAGTGGGAGACGTCGTATCCGCCGTTGCCGCTCGCCGGGTAGTAGGTGTCGCCGATACCCGGAGCGCCGGGGGTGAAATCTGCGGCCGATGCCGGGATCGCCAGCACAAGAGAGGCCGCCAGGGCGCCCGGGGCGATGAGTCTGCGGTGCACGGATGCTCCAAGTGGTCAGTTGGAAGAATCTGTTCGCACCATATTCAGCTCACACGCCACCAGTCATGTCCATGGTCGCTCCTGTCACACGACTGCCATCCGGCCGACACGAGTCCCCCTCCTGCCCTCTTTTGCACGGCAGTTGACCGGAGTAACTTCCAGGCCCATGCCGATACCTGCGTGGGGATCCCGCTCGAAATGGCGAAGGCTCGTCCCGGCGGCCACCGCCGCCCTGATGGCGGTCATGCTGACCCCGGCGAGCGCCCAGGGCGCCGCGCCCGAGGAGAGCAGACCGGTCTACTCCTACGACGACGCGATCCGCGAAGCCGTATGGGTCGACACGCGCATGGACGGTGACGCGGACGGGAAGTCCGACCGGGTCGCCGTCGACATCGTCCGTCCCCGGGAACCGGCCGAACGTGGCCGGAAGATCCCCGTCATCATGGACGCCAGCCCGTACTACTCCTGCTGCGGGCGCGGCAACGAGAGCCAGAAGAAGACGTACGACGCGCACGGGAACCCGGTCCAGTTCCCCCTCTACTACGACAACTACTTCGTGCCCCGCGGCTATGCCTTCGTCGCCGTCGACCTCGCCGGAACCAACCGCTCCGACGGCTGTGTGGACGTCGGCGGACACTCCGACATCCAGTCCGCCAAAGCGGTCGTCGACTGGCTGAACGGCCGGGGCAAGGCGTACACCAGCCGCACCGGCGGCGAGCGCGCCCGGGCCGGCTGGTCGACCGGGAACACCGGAATGATCGGCAAGAGTTACGACGGCACCATCGCCAACGGAGTCGCGGCGACCGGCGTCGAGGGCCTGAAGACCATCGTCCCGATCGGCGCCATCTCCTCCTGGTACGACTACTACTTCGCCCAGGGCGCCCCCCTCTACGACAGCGGCCCCGAGTGGCTCTCCGATTACGTCGAGAGCCCCGCGGCCCGCGCCCGCTGCCAGGCGGTGCAGCAGCGCCTGGTCGACGAGGCCCCGCGCAACGGCGACTTCACGCCGCTGTGGGGGGAGCGCGACTACGTACCGGACGCGGAGAACGTCGACGCCAGCGTCTTCGTCGTCCACGGCATGCAGGACCTCAACGTCCGCGCCAAGCACTTCGGCCAGTGGTGGGACGCCCTCGCCGACGCGGGCGTCGACCGCAAGATCTGGCTGTCACAGACCGGCCACGTCGACCCGTTCGACTTCCGCCGCTCCAATGGGGTCTCCCCTGCTCGAGCGGAGCCGAGAGCTGGGGGATGGGTGAGGACGCTGCACCGCTGGTTCGACCACGAACTCCTCGGCTACGACAACGGCATCGACCGCGAGCCGATGGCCGACATCGAGCGCGCCCCCGACCAGTGGTCCACCGACAAGGTCTGGCCGCCGCGCGCCACGGACGCCACCACCCTGCGCCCCGGCAAGGGCGCGGCGCCCGGCGTCGGCACCCTGTCGCTGAAGCGCGCCGCGTACGGCGCCACGGAGACCTTCACCGACGACCCGAAGCTCTCCGAGAGCGACTGGGCGGCCGCGATCGACACCTCCACCCCCTCCAAGGCGGGCTTCACCACCAAGCCGCTCACCCGCGATCTCCGGCTGTCCGGCTCCTCGCGGGTGACCGTCACGGCGACGCCCTCCACCTCCACCGCGCACCTGTCCGCCGTCCTCGTCGACCTCGGGCCGGACACGATCCGCGACTACACCGCCCCGGGTGAAGGCATCACCACCCTGCCCGGGCGCACCTGCTGGGGTCCGAGCACCACGGGTGACAGCTCCTGCTTCAAGGAGACGAAGGCCCGTACCGCCGACGTCGACCACACGGTGTTCAGCCGGGGCTGGGCCGACCTCGGCACCCACGCCGACCCCGCCGAGGGCCGCCCGCTCACCCCGGGCAAGCGGTACACGATCACCCTCGACCTCCACGCGAGCGACCACGTCGTGCCCGCCGGACACCGTCTCGCCCTGATCGTCGGCGGCACCGACGCCGGCCTCATCGACCCTCCGTCGACGACTCCGACGCTCGAAGTGGCGCTCTCCCGCACGGCCGCGGACCTGCCCGTCGTGGGCGGCGCCAAGGCGTTCGCCCGCGCCACCGCAGGCTCACACTTCTCCGCACCGTCGGCAGCCCGCCTCGACGGCGTGACCGCACCCCGCGCCCAGCGCCCGATCCCGGGAGCCACCCGCTGATGCACCCCCGTGTCCGCGCCCTCGTCGTCGCCGCCACGGCGACGGCCCTGGCCGCACCCCTGACCACCACCACGGCCCAGGCGTCCGCGCCCCCGCCCCGCACCGGTTTCGAACGGACCGACGGCGCGAGCTGGACCACCCAGCCCGACGAGCAGACCTTCCTGCGCGCCGTCGACCGCGCCAGTACCCGGGTCACGCTGTCCACGATCGGCACGACCGGCCGCCAGCGCCCGCTCAACCTCGTACGCATCGCGGCTCAGCGGCACACCTCGGCCACCGTGCTGCTGATCTGCTCCCAGCACGGTGACGAACCGTCCGGGCGCGAAGCCTGCCTGACCACCATCAGGGACCTCGCGTACGCCAAGGACAGGAAGACTCTCGACTTCCTCGCCCGCACCACGGTCCTCGTCATCCCCACCGCGAACCCCGACGGCCGCGCGGCGAACACCCGCACCAACGCCGACGGCATCGACATCAACCGCGACCACATCGCCCTCAAGACGGCCGAGGCCCGGGCGATGGCCGCCGTGACGCGCGACCACAAACCCGACCTCGTCCATGACCTGCACGAGTACGGCGCCACCCCGCCGTACTACGACAAGGACCTGCTGGCCCTCTGGCCCCGCAACCCCAACACGGACCACCGGGTGCACGCGGAGGCCCACACCCTCTCCGAGTCCTATGTGCGCCCGCACGCCCGGGAGGCCGGATTCACCAGCGGCATCTACGGCATCTGGACGGACCCGGTCACCGGCGAGCCGGTCAAACAGGTGGCGGGCGACGGCCAGGAGCGCATCCTGCGCAACACGGCAGGCATCAAGCACGCGGTGGGCCTCCTGGTGGAGACCCGGGTGGACCCGCTGACCGAGGCCGAGAAGAACAGCCCCGCCCTGAACAACAGGCGCCGGGTGAACACCCAACTGGCCGCCCTGACCGGAGCCTTCGCCTTCGTGGACGAGCGACGCGCCCGCATCGGGGCCGCCACGGCCCGCGCCCGCCTCGAAGGCTTCGCGGACCGGGGCCCGATCCACCTGGGCGGCGCCGACAACGACCCGCCCGACCCCGCCGAGACCATCCAGGATCCCCCCTGCGGCTACCACCTTTCGCCGGCCCAGTACGCGCAGGTGAAGGACGAACTGGCCCTGCACGGGGTCACCTCCCGCCCCCGGGGCGAGGGCGCGTACGTACCCCTGCGTCAATCGCGCCGGGCCCTCGCGGCGCTCCTGCTCGACGACCGCGCGGCCTACCCCCTCACAGCAGGGAGGCCCGACACCGCCTGTTAGGCACTTGTGATGTGCGACACATGTGGTAGGGGGTACGGGAGCGAGATCAGCTCAGTGCTTCCCGAAAGGTGCCGCTTGTGTCGCACGAACAGAAACCGGCTCAACGGCTTCGGCTGCCGGTGAGGGCGGCTCTCCCGGGCCGCCACCCGCACGAGGACGAGACGCCCCGGACCGACCGGGTGGTGTTCGGCGTGACGGCCGTTCTCACCCTGGCCTTCGTGCTCTGGGGCTCCGTCTTCACGGACACGCTGGAGAGCGTCTCCGACTCGATGCTGAGCGGCCTGATGCACAACGGCGGCTGGGCCTTCGTCCTGGCCGCCTCCGGCTTCGTGGTCTTCGCCCTCTGGCTGGCCGTCAGCCGTTACGGCAGGATCCCCCTCGGCCAGGAGCACGAGGGCCCGGAGTTCCGGACCGTCTCCTGGGTCGCGATGATGTTCAGCGCCGGCATGGGCATCGGCCTGATGTTCTACGGCGTCAGCGAGCCGCTCGCGCACTACACCACCCCGCCACCGGGGACCGACCCCGCCGACTCGGCGGACGCCATGCAGACGGCCCTGGCCACCACCCTCTTCCACTGGACACTCCACCCGTGGGCGATCTACGCGGTGGTGGGCCTCGCCATCGCGTACAGCACCTTCCGGCGCCGCAGGCGGCAGACCATCAGCGCCGTCTTCGTCCCGCTGATCGGCAAGAAGCGCGCTGACGGCACCCCCGGCCGGGTGATCGACATCCTCGCGATCTTCGCCACCCTCTTCGGCTCCGCCACCTCTCTCGGCCTCGGCGCCCTGCAGATCGGCAGCGGCTTCCGCGAGCTGGGCTGGATGGAGAAAGCGGGCACCGGACTCCTGATCTCCATCATCGGAGTCCTCACCGCCGCGTTCGTCTTCTCGGCCGTCTCCGGCGTCGAGAAGGGCATCCAATGGCTGTCCAACACCAACATGGTCCTGGCCGTGATCCTCGCGGTCTTCGTCTTCATCGCCGGCCCGACCATCCTGATCCTCGACCTCCTCCCCACCTCCCTCGCGGCGTACATCGACCAGATCCCGCAACTGGCAGGCCGTACCGAGGCGGCGACCGGTGGCGGCGAGGTCTCCGAATGGCTGAGCAGCTGGACGGTCTTCTACTGGGCGTGGTGGATCTCCTGGACGCCGTTCGTCGGCATGTTCATCGCCCGCATCAGCCGCGGCCGTACGATCCGTCAGTTCGTGGGCGGCGTCATCCTCGTCCCCAGCACCGTCAGCCTGGTCTGGTTCGCCGTCTTCGGCGGTACGGCGATGAAGCTCCAGGAGCGTCGGCAGCTCGGTGAGGAGTCGACACCGGAGGGCCAGCTCTTCAGCGTGCTCCAGGAGTTCCCCATCTCAGGCGTGATGAGCCTCCTGGTCATGATCCTGGTCGGCATCTTCTTCATCTCGGGTGCCGACGCCGCGTCGATCGTGATGGGCACCCTCTCCCAGCGGGGCACCTTCGAACCGGCGCGGTTCGTCGTCATCTTCTGGGGCGTGGTGACCGGCGCCGTGGCGGCGGTGATGCTGCTGGTGGGAGACGGCAAGGGGGACGCCCTGGCCGGCCTGCAGAACCTCACGATCCTGGTCGCGGCGCCCTTCGTACTCGTCATGATCGGCATGTGCCTGGCCCTGATGCGCGACCTGCGCCTGGACCCGCTGATCGTCCGCGGCGAGATCGCGGAGGAGGCCGTGGAGAGCGCGGTGATCGCGGGCCACGAGAAGTACGCCGGCGAGTTCGAGATCCGCATCGGCCCCGGCACCCCGGAAACCGACACCACGTCACCCCCCGACGACAAGAAGAACCCCTGACCCACATCACCGCCTCCCGGCGCCGAGGTGCCGGGAGGAGACGCCCCGGCGCGGCACCCCCCCGCAGCCAGGGCCACCCGCACCCCCGACGCCGCGCACGACCACCGCGCCGTCCCCGTCCGGACGCCAACGGAATCCGCGATGCCGTGCTCACATCACGTCATAGCTGGGGATACTCAGGACATGTCTGCCGACTACGCGACTTTCGGGCTGGCTCCGGCAATCCGGGCCGGCGGTGTCCTCGTCAACGGGGACTACCAAGTGCACCGCGACTTCATGGACTTCGTCGTCGACGGCCGTCCGCTGCTTTACCAGCTGTCGGGCCTCGACGCGGTGTCCCCACTGGCCGCCGACGTACCACCTGCCATCTTCACCGCGCAGGTCCGCAGCCTGCTCCTCGAAGCGCAAGCACCGCTGCCCGAGGGCCGGTACGTCATCTACGGCTGTCCCGAGTGCGAGAGCTTGGAGTGCGGCGCGGTGACCGCCGTGATCGAGCGGGCCGGGGACGACTTCGTCTGGCGGGACTTCGCCTGGCAGACCACCGCGACCGCGGACCTGGACCTGAACGGCTATCACGGGATAGGCCCGTTCCGCTTCCGCGGCCGGGAGTACCGCGCGGCGCTGGAGCAACTGCTCGCGGCCGGCGACGAGGAGCCCCCGCCCCGCCGCCGCGTGCTGCTGATCGGCGCGCGCGTCGACGTACTGGCCAAGCTGGCCGCGGCGCTGCGGACGATCAACATCGGCGCGGACATCACCGCCGACGCGGCGGACGTACCGCCCGACGAGCTGCGGGCGTACGGAGCGGTGGCCTTCGGCAGGGCGGTGGACGAGCGGGTGCGGGCCGGCACCCGGGCGGCGTTCGAGCGGGCGGGCGCCGACGTCGCCTACGTGGACGGCCTGGCGCCGATCGTCCCGCTGCTGGTGGCCCAGATCGAGGCCGCCCTGGACCGCAGCCCCCTGGAGCAGCGCCGCCTGACGCGGCTCGTGGCGGCGGAGGGCGAGGCGGGAGTGGAGGTGACGTCCACCTGCCACGTGCAGCTGATCGCGTACCGCCTGGACCGGTTGCACCGGACGCACGCCCATGAGGTCTTCGACGACGTGCTGGAACCGGGGAAGCACCGGATCGCGCTGGACGGCCGGGCGACGAAGGGACGGTCGTACGTCGTGGCCCGCACGACGGGAGCGGTCCTGGTGGCCCCCATGATCCGCTGACCACCCCTCGGCCGCACTCCGCCACCCTTCCGGCACCCACCCCACCGGCACCCCCTCCTCGACCGGACCCTCCACCCCCGGCACCCGCTCCCTCCACCCCCTCCCACGGCTGCCCGCCGTCCCGCCCCGTCCCCTCGGTAGGATCGTGGCCTCATGACTGCAACTCTCGTCGCCAAAGATCTCGCCGCCGGCCACGGCGACCGCTCCCTGTTCTCCGGTCTCGACCTGGTGGTCGCCCCCGGCGACGTGATCGGCCTCGTCGGCGTGAACGGCGCGGGCAAGTCCACGCTGCTGCGCCTGCTCGCCGGGCTGGACACCCCCGAGGCGGGCGAGCTGCGCCTCTCGCCCCCCACCGCCACCGTCGGGCACCTCCCGCAGGAGCCGGAGCGCCGGGAGGGCGAGACGGTACGGGCCTTCCTGGCCCGGCGTACCGGAGTGGCCGCGGCCCAGAACGCCCTCGACGAGGCCACCCAGGCACTCGTCGACGAGACCCCGGGTGCGGACGACGCGTACTCCGACAGCCTCGACCGCTGGCTCGACCTGGGCGGCGCGGACCTCGACGAGCGCGCCGAGGAGGTCGCCGCGAGCCTCGGCCTGACGGTCGGCCTCGACCAGCCGATGACGGCCCTGTCCGGCGGCCAGGCCGCCCGCGCGGGCCTGGCCTCGCTGCTGCTGTCCCGGTACGACGTATTCCTCCTGGACGAACCCACGAACGACCTGGACCTGGACGGCCTGGAGCGCCTGGAACGCTTCGTCTCGGGTCTGCGGGCCGGCACGGTCGTCATCAGCCACGACCGGGAGTTCCTCACCCGCACCGTCACCAAGGTCCTGGAGCTCGACCTCGCCCAGCAGCAGATCAAGCTGTACGGCGGCGGTTACGAGGCGTACCTGGAGGAGCGCGAGACCGCCCGCCGGCACGCCCGCGAGGAATTCGACGAGTACGCCGACAAGAAGTCCGCGCTCGAAGGCCGGGCCCAGATGCAGCGCGGCTGGATGGACAAGGGCGTCAGGAACGCCCGCCGCAAGGCCACCGACAGCGACAAGCTGGGGCGCAACCTCCGCAGCGAGGCGAGCGAGAAGCAGGCCGCCAAGGCGCGCCAGACGCAGCGCATGATCGAACGTCTCGACGTCGTCGAGGAGCCCCGCAAGGAGTGGGAGCTGCGCATGGAGATCGCGGCGGCCCCGCGCTCGGGCGCGGTGGTGGCCACGCTGCGCGACGCGACTGTCCGGCGCGGCGACTTCTCGTTCGGCCCCGCGTCACTGCAGATCGACTGGGCCGACCGCGTGGCGATCACCGGGGCCAACGGTGCGGGCAAGTCCACGCTGCTGGCCGCCCTGCTCGGCCGCCTGCTGCTGGACGGGGGCCACGCGTCACTCGGCCCCGGCGTGGTCGTCGGCGAGGTCGACCAGGCGCGCGGCCTGTTCTACGGCTCCGAGTCGCTTCTGGACGCCTTCTGCGCCGCGGTGCCCGACACGGAACCGGCGGAAGTACGGACCCTGCTGGCCAAGTTCGGCCTGCGCGCCGCCCACGTACTGCGCCCCGCCACCACGCTCTCGCCGGGGGAGCGGACCCGCGCCGCGCTCGCACTGCTCCAGGGCCGGGGCGTGAACCTGCTCGTCCTCGACGAGCCGACGAACCACCTGGACCTGACGGCGATCGAGCAGCTGGAGTCCGCGCTCGACACGTACGAGGGCACACTCCTGCTGGTGACCCACGACCGCCGCATGCTGGACGCGGTCCGTACGACCCGCCGCATCGAGGTGGCGGCAGGCAAGGTGACCGAACTCTGACGCCGGCGCGGCCCGACCGGGGGCCGCGAGCCACCGGGCACCCCGAGGAGCGGCGACCTGCGGCGTACGGTCGGGCCGCCGCTCCGGACGGACTCGGCCCGTCGGTGTCTCTGGGCACCGGAGCCCCGGGGCCGCACGGGCCGGTGGGGGAGAGCCCCGCGCAGCGGAACCCGGCCCCCACCCACCGGACCGCCCCGTCAGCCCCGCTTCGGGTCCGTGAGCCCCGCCCGCCGCAACGCGTCGGCCATCGCACTGTTGGCCGGCGCGGGCGCCTGCCGGGCAGCGCCACCCCCGCGCCCAGCAGCGCCCGTACCGCCACCACCGCGCCCAGCGGCCTGCGCACCGCCGCCACCGCGCCGCTCCCGGCCGCCCTGCCGCTGCGCCGGAGGACGGCCGCCCGAGCCGCCGCCCCGCTCCCGCCTGCCCTCGCCGGAGGAGCCCGCCCCGGCCTCGTCCTCCAGCCGCAGCGTCAACGAGATCCGCTTGCGCGGGATGTCGACGTCCATGACCTTGACCCGCACCACGTCGCCCGGCTTCACCACGTCCCGCGGATCCTTGACGAACGTCTTGGACAGCGCCGACACGTGCACGAGCCCGTCCTGGTGGACCCCCACGTCCACGAACGCCCCGAAGGCGGCGACGTTCGTCACCACGCCCTCCAGGATCATCCCGGCCGCCAGATCACCGATCTTCTCGACGCCTTCCTTGAAGGTCGCCGTCCTGAAGGCCGGCCGCGGGTCGCGCCCCGGCTTCTCCAGCTCCTTCAGGATGTCGGAGACGGTCGGCAGCCCGAACTTCTCGTTCACGAAGTCACCGGCCCGCAGCGACCGCAGCACCGCCGTGTTCCCGATGAGCGTCCCGACCCCGCTGCCCGCCGTCTTCACCATCGCCCGCACCACCGGATACGCCTCCGGGTGCACGCTGGACGCGTCCAGTGGGTCCTCGCCGCCCTGGATGCGCAGGAAGCCCGCGCACTGCTCGTACGCCTTCGGGCCGAGCCGCGCCACCTCCTTGAGCCCCTTGCGCGACCGGAACGGGCCGTTCGCGTCACGGTGCGCCACGATGTTCTCGGCGAGCCCGGAGCTGATGCCGGAGACACGCGAAAGCAGCGGCGCGGAAGCGGTGTTGACGTCGACGCCCACGCCGTTGACGCAGTCCTCGACCACCGCGTCGAGCGAGCGCGAGAGCTTCACCTCGGACAGGTCGTGCTGGTACTGCCCGACCCCGATCGACTTCGGGTCGATCTTCACCAGCTCGGCGAGCGGGTCCTGCAGCCGCCGTGCGATGGACACGGCGCCGCGCAGCGACACGTCCATGTCCGGGAGTTCCTGCGAGGCGAAGGCGGACGCCGAGTACACGGACGCGCCCGCCTCCGAGACCATCACCTTCGTCAGCTTCAGCTCGGGGTGCTTGGCGCACAGTTCCCCGGCGAGCTTGTCGGTCTCGCGGGACGCCGTTCCGTTGCCGATGGCGACGAGTTCGACGTCGTGCTCCTTGGCGAGCCGCGCCAGGGTCGCCAGCGACTCGTCCCACTTGTTGCGCGGCACGTGCGGGTAGATCACGTCGGTCGCCAGGACCTTGCCGGTGCCGTCCACCACGGCGACCTTCACGCCCGTACGGAAACCGGGGTCGAGCCCGAGCGTGGCCCGCGTCCCGGCCGGCGCCGCCAGCAGCAGGTCCCGCAGGTTGGCCGCGAAGACACGCACCGCCTCGTCCTCCGCCGCGGTGCGCAGCCGCAGCCGCAGGTCGATCCCGAGGTGCACGAGCACCCGGGTGCGCCAGGCCCAGCGCACGGTGTCGGCGAGCCACTTGTCGCCGGGGCGGCCCTGGTGGGAGATCCCGAAGCGCCGGGCGATCATGTTCTCGTACGCGGACGGCACGGCCGCATCCGACGACGACGCGGAAGGCTCCTCGGGCTCCAGCACCAGATCGAGTACGTCCTCCTTCTCGCCCCGCAGCATGGCGAGCACCCGGTGCGACGGCAGCGCGGTGAAGGGCTCCGAGAAGTCGAAGTAGTCGGCGAACTTCGCGCCGGCCTCCTCCTTCCCTTCCCGCACCTTCGCGACCAGCCGCCCGCGGGACCACATGCGCTCACGCAGCTCACCGATCAGGTCGGCGTCCTCGGAGAAGTTCTCGGTGAGGATCGAACGGGCCCCGTCGAGCGCGGCCTGCGCGTCGGCGACGCCCTTGTCCGCGTCCACGAACGCGGCGGCGGCCGCGAGCGGTTCCACCGAGGGGTCGGCCAGCAGCCCCTGGGCCAGCGGTTCGAGCCCCGCCTCGCGCGCGATCTGCGCCTTCGTACGGCGCTTGGGCTTGAACGGCAGGTAGATGTCTTCCAGCCGGGCCTTGGTGTCGGCGGCCCGGATCCGCGCTTCGAGCGCCTCGTCGAGCTTGCCCTGCTCCCGTACGGACTCCAGGACGGCGGTACGCCGTTCCTCCAGCTCCCGCAGATACCGGAGCCGCTCCTCGAGCGTGCGCAGCTGCGCGTCGTCGAGCATCTCGGTCGCTTCCTTGCGGTAACGAGCGATGAACGGCACGGTCGAGCCGCCGTCGAGCAAATCGACGGCGGCTCGGACCTGCCGCTCATGTACGCCGAGTTCCTCGGCGATCCTGCCTTCGATGGACGTCGTCACGATGTTCCCGACTCGCCTTCTCCTGCGGGCTGTGCTTGAGCCTGCATTGTGCAGGGTCGTCGGGTCCCGTGTCGCGCGCGCCCCGGCCGGGCCGTCAGGCGCGGCGCGCTCGTCCGCCACCCCGGGACGCGGTGCTGGACGCGCCTCCGAAGAGCTTGGCGACCAGCCGGAAGGGCAAGGTCACTACCGTCGCGATGGCCGAGCCGATCATCCGGAGTCCATCTGCAATCGCACGCAACACGTTGTACCTCCTGCTGTCTCGGTGCCCGACACGCATTTCGTTGTCCGGCACAGCACGGGTGTCCGTCATCGCGCGGCGCAAACGCCCCGGGGCGGGGGCGATGTCACTTGCCGGTGAGATCCGCAGGGAACGCGCCGTTCCCCAGCGCGGCCCCCAGGAAGCCCCGCCCGAGTTCCGTGAGCCGTTCGGTGCCCGCCGCGCCCAGGTGCTCGTACGGCGCCGCGTCGAGCCGGTCCGTGGTCTCCTCCAGGTCGGCGCGCAGGGCCGTGCCCGCCTCGGTCAACTCGCCGTCGGCGTCCAGGAGCCCGCGCTCCCGCAGCCGCGCCGAGGCCGCCTCCCAGTCCGTACGGTTCCAGCCCCGCGTCGCCAGGGTCCAGCGCGGCGACATGCCCTTGCCGGTCGCCGTGTGGCTGACCAGCGCCTCCAGCGGGTCGAGCCCGGCGGCGAGCAGCGCGGCGAGGTGGCCGTCGCCCCGGTGCTCGCGCAGCAGCGTCGCGGCGTGCCAGTAGGCGAGGTGGGGCTGCTCGGGCACGGGCAGGTCGGCGTGGGCGGCGTACAGGGGGCGCGCGTGCCGGGTGCACGCCTCGGCGGCGCGCAGGGCGAGCCCGGCGGCCTCGGCCATCTCGGCGGAGGCGAGGGCCTCCTCGCCGAGCAGCCGGCGCAACGTGGTGTCGACCGCGCGCAGCCGCGCCTCCAGTACGACCTCGGGGGACGCCGTACGCCACACCTCGGGGACGTGGCGGGCGACGAGAGCGTGGTTGAAGTTGTAGAACGCGGCGGTGATCACACCGGGACCGACCGCGCCCATGGCGGCGCCCCGGCCCGCGAAGTAGGCGGCGTTGCTGTCCGTGACGCCCACCTCCGCCAGCTCCTTGGTGAAGTCGGGGGAGAAGTACACGGTCGAGTGCAGCGGATTGAGGGCGTTGTGGCAGCGGCGGCCGGCGCGCGCGGGCAGAGAGGTCATGGCCACAACGCTACCGACTGGTCAGTACGCCGGGAAGTGCCGGGGCCCCCGTGGCAGGAAAGGTGGGGTCCTCGTCATTGCGGACATCCGTGGGCCGCCGAAGGATGGACCCATGACCCAGCGATCCGTACGCAGCGTGCTCGTCGTCCTCTTCGACGGCGTCCAGAGCCTGGACGTGACCGGCCCCGTCGAGGTCTTCGCGGGCGCCGCGCTGCAAGCCGGTCACGCCGAGGGCCGCCCCGACGGCGGACGCGGGGACGCGGACGCCGCCTACCGCATCCGCACCGCCTCCCTCGACGGCGGCGCGGTCCGCACGTCCAGCGGCCTGACACTCGTCCCCGACGCCGCCCTCGCCGACGAGCCCGCGCCGCACACCCTCCTCGTCCCCGGCGGTCCCGGCACCCGCGACCCTGACCCGCGCCTGACCGACTGGCTCCGCGAGACCGCCCCGCACGCCGAGCGCCTGGTCAGCGTCTGTACGGGAGCGCTGCTGCTCGCCGGCGCCGGACTGCTCGACGGCCGCAGGGCCACCACGCACTGGGGGGTGAGCGACCACCTGGCCCGCCTCTATCCGGCCGTCGACGTCGACCCGGACCCCATCTACGTACGCGACGGCAACGTGGCGACCTCGGCCGGCGTCACCGCGGGCATCGACCTGGCGCTGGCGCTCGTCGAGGAGGACCTGGGCCGGGACATCGCGCTCACCGTCGCCCGCCACCTCGTCGTCTTCCTGCGCCGCCCCGGCAACCAGGCGCAGTTCAGCGCCCAGCTCGCCGCCCAGACCGCCCGGCGCGATCCGCTCCGGGAGGTCCAGCAGTGGATCACGGAGCACCCGGCGGACGACCTGTCGGTCGAGGCGCTGGCCGGGCGCGCCCGCCTCTCGCCGCGCCACTTCGCCCGCGCCTTCCAGTCCGAGACGGGCACGACCCCGGGCAAGTACGTCGAACGCGTACGCCTCGAACACGCGCGGCGGCTCCTGGAGGACTCGGCAGAAGGCGTCGAGGAGATCTCCCGGGCCTGCGGCTACGGCACTCCCGAGGCGATGCGCCGCGCCTTCGTGAAGAGCCTGGGCACCGCGCCCGCCGAGTACCGCCGCCGCTTCCGGCCCCACACCGCCGGCTGAGCACCGTCCACAAACCACCACTCCGCACGCGATGGCCCACGATCACACCCGCCCACGAAAGGGACACCACGCCATGACGCAGATCGCCATAGCGCTCTTCGACCGCTTCACCGCACTCGACGCGGTCGGCCCCTACGAGATGCTCTGCCGCCTGCCGGACGCCGAGACCGTCTTCGTCGCCGAGCGCACCGGACCCGTGCGCAACGACCGGGGCGAGCTCGCGCTGGTCGCCGACAGGACGTTCGCCGACGTCACGAGCCCCGACATCGTGCTCGTGCCGGGCGGCCCCGGTCAGTCCGGCCAGATGGAGAACGAGGCGCTGCTCGGCTGGCTCCGTACCGTCGAGGCCACCACCGCCTGGACCACGTCCGTCTGCACCGGCTCGCTCCTCCTCGCCGCCGCCGGGCTCCTCGAAGGCCGCCGGGCCACCTCGCACTGGTTGGCTCTGGACCATCTGGAGACCTTCGGCGCCCAGCCCACCGGAGAGCGCGTGGTCACCGACGGCAAGTACGTCACGGCCGCCGGCGTCTCGTCCGGCATCGACATGGGGCTCACCCTGATCGGCAGGATCGCGGGCGACGAGCACGCGCGGGCCGTGCAGTTGCTGACGGAGTACGACCCCCAGCCGCCGTACGACGCCGGATCTCCGCAGAAGGCGCCTGCCGCGCTCGTCGAGGAGTTCCGCGGCAAGAGCCGGTTCATCCTCCAGTAGGCCCGGGCGTCCACGTGAAGCGGGGCGTACGGCGCTCCAGGAAGGCGGCGACCCCCTCGGCGGTGTCGCCGCTGCCGCGTGCCTGCGCCGCCCAGTGCGCGTCCCGGTCGTCCCGGCCGTCGGCGAACTCCTTCGCCGCGGCCTGCGTCAGCTGCGAGCGCGACACCAGCACGCGCGTGAACTCGGCCACCCGCTTGTCCAGTTCACCGCGCGGCAGCACCTCGTCCACGAGACCGGTGCGCAGCGCCCGCTCCGCGTCGATCAACTCGCCGGAGAACAGCAGGTACTTGGCCGTCGAAGGCCCCACCAGGGAGACCAGCCGCCGGGTCGACGACGCGGGGTAGACGATGCCGAGCTTCGCGGGCGTGATCCCGAAGGACGCGCCTTCCTCCGCGAACCGCAGGTCGCAGGCGCCGGCCAGCTGACCGCCCCCGCCCACGCAGTAGCCGCGTACGGCGGCCAGCGTCGGCTTGGGAAAGGCCGCCAGCGCGTCCTCGGCCCGCACGGCCAGTCCCTGCGGCGCGTCACCCGGCTCGCCGTCCCGCTCGCCCCGCTCGCGCAGCGAGGAGATGTCCGCCCCCGCGCAGAACGTGTCGCCCGCGCCGGTCAGCACGAGCGCCCGCACCTCCCGGTCCCCGGCCAGCCGCTCCAGCAGCCCGGGCAGCGCCGCCCACATCCCGGCGGTCATGGCGTTGCGCTTGGCCGGATTGCTGATGACGACGGTGGCGACCCCGTCCGCGACGGTGTGGTCGAGCTGCGGCTCCATGCGCCGGATGCTATCCGGACGGTGCGAACCTATGATCGGGAAGGGGCCGACAAGCGGACACCGTCGTGGTGAGGAGTCGCTCATGGCCGGACGTACGGGCACGCCTGAGGGCAGGAAACTCAGCCGCCGCTTCGGCTGGCTGACGGTCCTGGGCGCGATTCTCGTGCTCGGCGGAATCGTCGGCCTCGTCTACACGGGCCTGGCCACCCTCACGTCGATGATCCTCTTCGGCTGGCTGCTGCTCGTCGGCGGTCTCGTGGGGCTGCTCCAGGCGGTGCAGTCGCGCGGATCGAACTTCTTCTGGCTGGGCGTGGTGGTCGCGGCGCTGAACCTGGCGGCCGGGATCGTCGTCCTGCGCCACCCGGAAGGCACCGCCGAGGCGCTGACGATGTTCGCCGCGCTGCTCTTCCTGACCGGCGGCGTCTTCCGGCTGGCCGGCAGTGTGGTGGTGCGCGGCCCGCAGTTCGGCTGGACGCTGGTGCAGGGCGCCTTCGGCGTACTGCTCGGCCTGCTCGTGCTCTTCGACTGGCCGCACAGCAGCCTGTACGTACTCGGCTGCTTCTTCTCCCTCGCCCTGCTCTTCGACGGCCTCGGCCTGATCGCGATCGGGACGGGCGGTCGTCAGATGGTCAGTATGGTCGCGGCAGCGACACCGGAGGATCAGGAAGAGACGCGCGACTGACACAGGCATAGCCGCAACGGTCGGAAGCGGTCGAATTCGGCTGACTTCTGTTCAGAAGCCCGGTCCGGACCAGCCCGTTCCCAACACTCGACGCGTGGTGACGAGAGAAGACGCACCGGCAGGGTACGAGGGAGTATGGCGCTTCACCGCCCCGGCGGCGGACGCCTCCGTACCGGAAGCCAGGCACGCCGTCCGTGATCTGCTCGACCGGCAGGGCGTACCGGTCCACGACGACGTGGCGCAGGGACTCCTGCTGATCGTCTCCGAGCTGGTCACCAACGCCGTACGGCACGCCGCGCTGCTCTCGCCGCAGCTGGCCGTCGAGGTGGCCATCGGCGCCGAGTGGATCAAGGTGTCCGTCGAGGACAACCATCCCTACCGGCCCAAGGCGCTGGAACGGGACTACGCGCAGACCGGCGGCCGCGGCCTGCTGCTCGTGCGGGAGATCACCGCCGAGGCCGGAGGGATGTGCGACGTCGAGCACACCGCGGGCGGCGGCAAGGTCATCTGGGTCGCCCTGCCGCTGGCCGGGGCGGCCGTCACCAGCCCGCGGCCGGGCCCGTCAGCTCTCTGATCGCCGGACGCGCCGCGTCCAGCACGGTCATGAACCACGCCGAGAACGGGGCCCGCGCGTGCCGCTCGGCCAGCTCGTCCGGCGTCACGAACGACGTCTCGCCGACCTCCCCGGGGTCCGGCCGCGGCGCGCTCTGCGCCAGCCCGACGAAGAGGTGGTTGTACTCCTGCTCCACCAGACCGGAATCGGGGTCCGGGTGGTTGTAGCGGACCGTGCCGGCCTCGGCGAGCAGCGACGGGGAGATGCCGAGCTCCTCGTGCGTACGACGCGCCGCCGCGGCGAACGGCGACTCGCCGGGGTAGGGGTGTCCGCAGCAGGTGTTGGACCAGACGCCGGGGGAGTGGTACTTGCCGAGCGCCCGGCGCTGGAGCAGCAGCCGCCCGGTCTCGTCGAAGAGGAAGACCGAGAAGGCGCGGTGCAGGCGGCCGGGAGCCTGATGCGCGGAGAGCTTCTCCGCGGTGCCGATGGTGTTGCCGTCCTCGTCGACCAGCTCAAGCAGGATCTCTTGCGCTGTGCCGTTCGACGAGCTGTTCGCCGCGGTGACTGGTGTGCTCGGCATGACCATCCTTCGCATCGGTTCCCGGCGTCCAAGTCTGCCGTACAAAAGCGTCTTGTCCGTACTTCGCGGACCCCACCGCATGTCCGCCCCCGCCGCGCACGGCGCCGGGGGCGGACGGTCCGTCAGCTCAGGACGGCGGTCGGCCGCAGTACATAGCCGGTGTAGCCGTACTCCGTCCCGTGCTCCGCGCGCACCGCGATCTCCTCACGGGTCGCGGCGAGCGCCTGCTCCATTCCGGGCGTGGCGGGGTCGGCGGCGTCGGCGCGGGCGGCGAGCGGGCCGTAGTACTCGTCCCAGTCGCTCGCCGGCTGCTCGTACACCCCGAGGACCGCGTAGCCGGCCGAGACCGCCGCGGCGGTGTTCTCGGCCCGGCCGCGCAGCGCGTAGTGCCGGTCCCAGAACGCGCGTCCGCCGAGTGACGGCTCCTCGGTCGTCCACTCGCACTCGGTGACGACGAGCGCGCCGCCGGGTGCGAGGAGACGGCGCCACCTGTCCAGCGCGGTGTCGAAACCGATGCTGTAGGCGGAGCTCTCCGCCCAGACCAGGTCGAACGACCCGTCGGGGAAGGGGAGTTCGCCCATGTCGCCCTCGACGGTACGGATCGAACCGTCGAGCCCGCGCGCCCCGGCGGCGCTGCGCAGCTCGGCCAGGAACGGCTCGTACAGGTCGACGGCCGTCACCTGCGCGCCGCACTCGGCCGCCAGCAGCAGCGAGGCCCGGCCGGGGCCGCAGCCCAGGTCGAGCACGCGCGGACGGCGCGGCAGAGGTCCGGCGAGGGAGAGGAGGTGGCGGGTGGTGGCGTCCGAGCCGGGGCCCTGGCGGGGCAGCCCGCGGTGCAGGGTCATGAATGCTTCGAACATGGCGTTGTCGGTCAACGTGGGAACCCTTTGATGTGAGGGCTCCGGCCGAGGCGCGCGAAGTGACGTGCGCACACGTGCGCACGGTCGCGACGAAGGGTCAGCCGAGAGCCCGGGAGTCGAGGATGAACCGGACACTGCTCGCAGCAGCATCGACCGTGACGGTCATCAACCTCAGCTCCCCTCGTCGTGTCCCCGGGACCCGCATGTCCCGGGAAAACCCTAACAGCTCATCCGCGTCAGTGGCAGAGCCGCGCCTCGTGCTCCGCGTGACCGCTCGGTTCCAGCTGGAACGTGCAGTGCTCGACGTCGAAGTGGTCGCCGAGGCAGCCCTGCAGGGCGTGCAGCATCTTCTCGTGTCCGACCGAGTCGAGGAAGTCCTGACTGACCACGACGTGCGCGGACAGGACCGGCATGCCCGAGGTGATCGTCCAGGCGTGCAGGTCGTGTACGTCGTCGACGCCCGGCAGATCGAGTATGTGCTCCCGCACCTCGGTCATGTCCACGCCCTTGGGCGCGATCTCCAACAGCACGCTCAGGGTCTCCCGCAGCAGCTTCCAGGTGCGCGGCACGATCATGAGCCCGATCACGAGCGAGGCGATGGGGTCGGCGGCCTGCCAGCCGGTCGCCATGATGACGCCGGCCGAGACCAGCACGGTGACCGAGCCCAACGTGTCCGCGACCACCTCCAGGAAGGCGCCCCGCACATTGAGGCTGTCCTTCTGGCCCCTCATCAGCAGCGACAGCGAGATCATGTTCGCGACGAGACCGACCAGCGCGAAGACGATCGCCGTCCCGCTCTTGGTCTCGGCCGGGGTGATGAAGCGGTCGACGGCCTCGAAGAGCAGGAAGCCGCCGACGCCGAGCAGCAGCAGGCAGTTGGCGAGGGCGGCGAGGATCTCCGCCCTGGCGTAACCGAAGGTGGCCTTGGTGGTGGCCGGGCGGTTGGCGAAGTGGATCGCCAGGAGCGCCATCGCGAGGCCGAGCGCGTCCGTCGCCATGTGCGCCGCGTCGGCGATCAGCGCCAGCGAGTTGGCGAGCAGACCACCGACGATCTCGGCCGTCATGACGGTCAGCGTGATACCGAGCGCGATGCGCAGCCGCCCCTTGTACGCGGCGGCGGCCGTACCGGTGGGTGGCGGCCCGCCGTGCGTATGCCCGTGATCGTGCCCAGCCCCCATGAAAGACGCCTCCCCGATGGTGCGAATGATCGGTCCGAGGTGCCAGTGAACTACGGGCGGGGGGTATGTGCAACACGGGGCTGAACACCGTTGTCATATGCTCTGACCTGCGGAAATGACCGCAGGTCAGAGCGGCGGCCAGATCAGTTCCCGGCGGCCTCGGGGTGCCGCAGGAGCCAGCCCTCCCACGCCGAGGCGACCATCTCCCGTACGCCGCGGCCGGCCGTCCAGCCCAGCTCCTTGGCGATCAGATCGGACGAGGCGACCGCCTTCGCCGCGTCGCCGGGGCGGCGCGGCTCGATCACCGGGGCAAGGGCGGAACCGGTGATCTCGCCCACCAGGTCGGCCAGCTCGCGCACCGAGACGCCCTCGCCGCGGCCGATGTTGTACGTCAGGTCCGTCTGCTCGTCGCGGGCGGTGAGGGCCCGTGCGACGGACAGGTGCGCTTCGGCGAGATCCGCGACGTGAATGTAGTCACGGACGCAGGTGCCGTCGGGCGTCGGGTAGTCCGCCCCGAAGATCCGGGGGGCCTCGCCGCGCGTGATCCGGTCGAAGAACATCGGGATGATGTTGAACACCCCGGTGTCGGCCAGCTCCGGCCGCGCCGCACCCGCCACGTTGAAGTAGCGCAGGGACGCCGTCGAGAAGCCGTGCGCCCGGCCCGCGGCCCGCACCAGCCACTCGCCGGCCAGCTTGGTCTCGCCGTACGGATTGATCGGCGCGCAGGGGGTGTCCTCGGGGATCAGCTCCGCCGTGGGCATGCCGTACACGGCGGCGGAGGAGGAGAAGAGGAACCGCCGCACCCCGGCCGCCGCGACGGCCTCCAGGAGCACTGTGAGTCCGTACACGTTCTCCCGGTAGTAGAGCAGCGGCTTCTCGACCGACTCCCCGACCTGCTTGCGCGCCGCGAGATGCACCACACCGGTGACGTCGTGCTCGGCGAGCGTGCGGTCGAGCAGCTCCCGGTCCAGCACGGAGCCGCGTACCAGCGCGATGTCCGCGGGCAGCCGGTGCGGGATCCCGGACGAGACGTCGTCCAGGACGGCCACCCGTTCACCCGCCGCCGCCATGGTCAGCGCCACATGCGCACCGATGTAACCCGCCCCACCCGTGATCAGCCATGTCATAACGGCCACCCTAGGGCGTCCCGGGACCCCCCGGTGCCCGCGGTTTGTGGGGCGGGGCACTGATCCACCAAGATGATCTCGGTGGGCCGCCCGCTGTCCCGGACCGGTCTTATCGGGGCGTGAACGGGCCGTGAACTCCTGCTTCCGTACATCCGATAGCCTCTGCCGACATGCCTCCGCGCCCGTGCCGGGCCGGAATGCCGCATGCCACGCAAGGCCAGCCCCTGCCCAGCGCCAAGGAGTGAGTTCGTCTGTCGACCGCCATCCTCACCGGTCCGCCGGTACCCGGATCGTCGCTCGAGGGCGATCTGCGGTCGCTGGGATTCGACGTACGGTCCGCCGGTGCCGCCGGGACCGCCGAGCTCCTCGACGCCGTGCCCGCCGGTGAGCGGGTCGCCCTCGTCGACCCGCGCTTCGTCGGCCACGTCCACGCGCTGCGCCTCGCGCTGACCGACCCCCGCTTCCCGGCCGCCGCGGCCCCCGGCGCGCTCACCGCGCAGCCCGAGGCCCGTGCCGCGCTGGTGCGCGCCGTGCGCGGCGCCCCCGGCGGGCCCGACGCCGTCGCGGCGGCGCTCGACGCGGACGGCACCGCCGTGCGGCGGCCGGAGCTCGGCTCGCTGGTCGCGGTCGTCGCCACCGGCGAGGCGGAGCGCGAGCAGGCCCGCGCCGCCGTCGCCGCCGTGGACGAGGAGGCCGTACGGCTGCGTACGGCCGTGAAGTCCCGCGACGGCTTCTTCACCACCTTCTGCGTCAGCCCGTACTCCCGCTACCTCGCGCGCTGGTGCGCCCGCCGGGGCCTCACCCCGAACCAGGTCACCACCGCCTCGCTGATCACCGCGCTGATCGCGGCCGGCTGCGCGGCGACCGGCACCCGCGGCGGCTACGTCGCGGCCGGCGTGCTGCTGCTCCTGTCCTTCGTCCTGGACTGCACCGACGGGCAGCTCGCCCGCTACTCGCTCCAGTACTCGACGATGGGCGCCTGGCTCGACGCGACCTTCGACCGCGCCAAGGAGTACGCGTACTACGCGGGCCTCGCGCTCGGCGCCGCCCGGGGCGGCGACGACGTATGGGCGCTGGCGCTCGGCGCGATGGTGCTCCAGACCTGCCGCCACGTCGTGGACTTCTCCTTCAACGAGGCGAACCACGACGCGGAGTCCAACACCAGCCCCACCGCCGCGCTCTCCGACCGGCTGGACAGCGCCGGCTGGACGGTCTGGGTGCGCCGGATGATCGTCCTGCCGATCGGCGAACGCTGGGCGATGATCGCGGTCCTGACCGCCGTCACCACCCCGCGGATCGTCTTCTACGCCCTGCTCGTCGGCTGCGCGCTCGCCGCCCTCTACACCACGGCCGGCCGCGTCCTGCGCTCGCTGACCCGCAGGGCGCGGCGTACCGACCGGGCCGCGCAGGCGCTCGCCGACCTCGCGGACAGCGGACCCGTCGCCCAGTTCGTGGCCGCCCGAGGCCCCCGGCTCGGCGGCGCCTGGACCGCCCCGGTCGTCGCCGCCGTCGGCGCGGTCGCCCTGGTGGTCGCGGCGCTCACCCAGCCCGTCGGCAGCCGCCAGGTGATCGTCGCGGCGGTCTTCTACGCCGTGCTCTCCGGCATCGCGGTCGCCCGTCCCCTCAAGGGCGCGCTCGACTGGCTGGTCCCGCCCGTCTTCCGGGCGGCCGAGTACGGAACGATCCTGATCATCGCCGCCCGCTGCGAGGTGAACGGGGCATTGCCTGCCGCCTTCGGGCTGGTGTCGGCGGTCGCCTACCATCACTACGACACGGTGTACCGCATCCGGGGCGGCACGGGCGCGCCGCCCCAGTGGCTGGTGCGGACGATCGGCGGGCACGAAGGCCGGACGCTTGCGGTGGTGATCCTCGCCACCCTCCTGGCTACGCGAAACACAGACCTCACCTTGGCGCTCACGGCACTCGCTGTGACCGTGGCGCTCGTGGTGCTCACGGAGTCCATCCGCTTCTGGGTGTCCTCCGGAGCACCCGCAGTACATGACGAAGGAGAACCCGCATGATCGGCCTCGTACTGGCTGCCGGCGCCGGCCGGCGTCTGCGTCCCTACACGGACACCCTCCCGAAGGCCCTGGTGCCCGTGGACGGTGAGACGACCGTCCTCGACCTGACCCTGGGCAACTTCGCCGAGGTCGGCCTGACCGAGGTCGCCATCGTCGTCGGCTACCGCAAGGAGGCCGTCTACGCGCGCAAGGAGGCTCTTGAGGCGAAGTACGGCCTCAAGATCACCCTGGTCGACAACGACAAGGCCGAGGAGTGGAACAACGCCTACTCCCTGTGGTGCGCCCGTGACGTCCTCAAGCAGGGCGTGATCCTCGCCAACGGCGACACCGTCCACCCGGTCTCCGTCGAGAAGACGCTGCTCGCCGCCCGCGGCAAGGGCCAGAAGATAATCCTCGCCCTCGACACGGTGAAGAACCTCGCCGACGAGGAGATGAAGGTCATCACGCAGGACGGCAAGGGCGTCCAGCGGATCACCAAGCTGATGGACCCGGCCACCGCCACCGGCGAGTACATCGGTGTCACGCTCATCGAGCCGGAGGCCGCCGAAGAGCTGGCCGACGCGCTGAAGACGACGTTCGAGCGCGACCCCGACCTCTACTACGAGGACGGCTACCAGGAGCTGGTCAACCGCGGCTTCACCGTCGACGTGGCTCCCATCGGGGAAGTGACGTGGGTCGAGATCGACAACCACGACGACCTCGCGAAGGGCCGTGAGATCGCGTGCCAGTACTGACCCGGCTCATCCCGTCCCCGGTCGTCGTCGACATCAGTTGCGGCGCCATGGACGACCTGGCCGGCCTCCTGGCCGACCAGCGGATCTCCGCCTCGGGCAAGCTGGCGATCGCGACCAGCCCCGGCTCCGGGCTGGCCCTGCGCGACAAGCTCGCGCCGGTGCTGCCCGGCGCCGACTGGTACGCGGTCGCCGACGGCACGATCGACTCCGCCGTGAAGCTCGCCGACGACATCAAGGGCAAGCGGTACGACGCCGTGGTCGGCCTCGGCGGCGGCAAGATCATCGACGTCACGAAGTACGCGGCGGCGCGGGTCGGCCTGCCGATGGTCGCCGTGGCGACGAACCTGTCGCACGACGGTCTGTGCTCGCCGGTGTCCATCCTGGACAACGACAACGGCCGCGGTTCCTACGGCGTCCCGACCCCCATCGCCATGGTCATCGACCTCGATGTGATCCGGGACGCCCCGGTCCGCTTCATCCGGTCCGGCATCGGCGACGCGATCTCCAACATCTCGGCGATCGCGGACTGGGAGCTGTCCCACCGGGTCAACGGCGAGCCGGTCGACGGACTGGCCGCCGCCATGGCCCGTACGGCGGGAGAAGCGGTACTGCGCCACCCCGGCGGGGTCGGCACCGACGAGTTCCTCACGGTCCTCGCCGAGTCCCTGGTGCTCTCCGGCATCGCCATGTCGATCAGCGGTGACAGCCGCCCGTCGTCCGGCGCCTGCCACGAGATCAGCCACGCCTTCGACCTGCTGTACCCCAAGCGGGCCGCCAGCCACGGCGAGCAGGTCGGCATCGGCGCCGCCTTCGCCATGCACCTGCGGGGCGCGACCGAGCAGTCCGGGCTCTTCGCCGAGGTACTGCACCGGCACGGCCTGCCGGTGCTGCCACAGGAGATCGGCTTCAGCGTCGACGAGTTCGTCAAGGCCGTCGAATACGCCCCCCAGACCCGCCCGGGACGCTTCACGATCCTGGAGCACCTCGACCTGTCCGCAGACCAGATCAAGGACGCTTACGCCGACTATGTCAAGGCCATCAGTAGCTGAACTCCGTCCGGTCGTTCACCCCGAGGGTGTGAAGGACCGGCGCAGCGGTGAACACTGGGCCGGGCGCATGTACATGCGGGAGATCTCGCTGCACATCGACCCGTACCTGGTGAACACCAAGATCACGCCGAACCAGCTCACGTACCTCATGGTCGTCGTGGGCGTCCTCGGCGGCGCGGCCCTGCTGATCCCCGGGCTGACCGGTGCGATCCTCGCGGTGGTGCTGTTCCAGATCTATCTGCTGCTCGACTGCGTCGACGGCGAGGTGGCCCGCTGGCGCAAGCAGACCTCGATCACCGGCGTCTACCTGGACCGCATCGGCCACTACCTCTGCGAGGCGGCCCTGCTGGTGGGCTTCGGCCTGCGCGGCGCGGACCTGTTCGGCGCCGGCCGGCCGGAGTGGCTGTGGGCGTTCCTGGGAACACTGGCCGCGCTCGGCGCGATCCTGATCAAGGCCGAGACCGACCTGGTCGACGTGGCCCGTACCCGCAGCGGACTGCCCGCGGTGAAGGACGAGGCCTCCGTGCCGCGCTCCTCCGGCCTGGCGCTGGCGCGCCGGCTGGCCGCCGCGCTGAAGTTCCACCGGCTGGTCGGCGGGATCGAGGCGAGCCTGTTCATCCTGGTCGTCGCGATCGCCGACCTCGTCCAGGGCGACCTGTTCTTCAGCCGCCTGGGGATCGCCGTACTGGCCGGAATCGCGATCCTGCAGACCTTCCTGCACCTCGTGTCCATCCTCGCTTCGAGCAGGCTGAAGTGACGGGCGCGGACAAGGGCGCGGGCCCGGGCGCGGACCTGAAGGTCGGGGCGGTCGTCATCACGATGGGCAACCGCCCGGACGAGCTGCGCGCACTCCTCGACTCGGTCGCCAAGCAGGACGGCGACCGCGTCGAGGTGGTCGTCGTCGGCAACGGCTCCCCGGTCACCGGTGTCCCCGAGGGCGTACGGACCGTCGAGCTGCCGGAGAACCTCGGCATCCCCGGCGGCCGCAACGCCGGTATCGAGGCGTTCGGCCCCAGCGGCGCCGAGATGGACATCCTGCTCTTCCTCGACGACGACGGCCTGCTGGCACAGCACGACACGGCCGAGCTGTGCCGCCGGGCCTTCGCCGCCGACCCGAAGCTCGGCATCATCAGCTTCCGGATCGCGGACCCCGACACGGGAGAGACCGCGCGCCGCCACGTCCCGCGGCTGCGCGCGGCCGACCCGATGCGCTCCTCGCGCGTGACGACCTTCCTCGGCGGCGCGAACGCCGTACGGACCAAGGTCTTCGCCGAGGTCGGCGGGCTGCCCGACGAGTTCTTCTACGCCCACGAGGAGACCGATCTGGCCTGGCGGGCCCTCGACGCCGGCTGGATGATCGACTACCGCTCGGACATGGTCCTGTACCACCCGACGACCGCTCCCTCCCGGCACGCCGTCTACCACCGCATGGTCGCCAGGAACCGGGTCTGGCTGGCCCGGCGCAATCTGCCGGCCCCGCTGGTGCCCGTCTACCTCGGCGTGTGGCTGCTGCTCACGCTGGCGCGGCGGCCCTCCGTACCGGCTCTCAAGGCGTGGTTCGGCGGCTTCAAGGAGGGGTGGACAACCTCGCCGGGACCGCGCCGTCCGATGAGATGGCGTACCGTCTGGCGCCTGACCCGGCTCGGCCGACCTCCTGTCGTCTGACAAGCTCGGGTCTGAAAGCATCGGGTGCACGCGGGACCTGGAGCCCGATCCTGCGCCTAACGCCTGCGCATCTTGAACACGAAAGTTTCAACTTGTGAGTGACACAACCCATGACGGTGCGGTCGCGACGAGCGCCCCGCCATCTCCCGACGACGGACTTACCCCGGCGGAGCTCGCCGCCAAGTACGGCCTGTCGGTGAGCGGTGCCCGGCCGGGGCTGATCGAGTATGTCCGGCAGCTGTGGGGCCGACGCCACTTCATCCTCGCGTTCTCCCAGGCGAAGCTCACCGCCCAGTACAGCCAGGCCAAGCTCGGCCAGCTGTGGCAGGTGGCGACTCCGCTGCTGAACGCCCTCGTGTACTTCCTGATCTTCGGTCTGATCCTGGAGGCCGACCGGGGCATGGCACGGGAGGTCTACGTCCCCTTCCTGGTCACGGGTGTGTTCGTCTTCACCTTCACCCAGAGCTCCGTGATGGCCGGCGTCCGGTCGATCTCGGGCAACCTCGGCCTGGTCAGAGCGCTGCACTTCCCGCGCGCCTCGCTGCCGATCTCCTTCGCGCTCCAGCAGCTCCAGCAGCTGCTGTTCTCGATGATCGTGCTCTTGGTCGTCGCGGTCGCCTTCGGCAGCTACCCCTCGCTGTCCTGGCTGCTGGTCCTGCCCGCGCTGGCGCTCCAGTTCGTCTTCAACATCGGCCTGGCGCTGATCATGGCCAGGCTCGGCAGCAAGACCCCCGACCTCGCGCAGCTGATGCCCTTCGTGATGCGTACGTGGATGTACGCCTCCGGAGTGATGTTCAGCATCCCGGCGATGCTCGCCGACAAGGACCTGCCCGGCTGGGTCACGGACGTGCTCCAGTGGAACCCGGCGGCGGTCTACATGGACCTCATCCGGTTCGGTCTGATCGACGGGTACGGCTCCGGGAACCTGCCCCCGCACGTCTGGGCCGTCGGCCTGGGCTGGGCGCTGCTGGTGGGCGCCGCGGGCTTCGTGTACTTCTGGAAGGCTGAGGAGCGGTACGGCCGTGGCTGACGACAACACGCAGGGGCGTATCCCCACGGTCATCGCCGACGACGTGCACATCGTCTACCGCGTCAACGGCGGCGCGGGCGGGCGCGGCAGCGCCACCGCGGCCCTGAGCCGCATCATGAAGCGCGGCAAGGGCGACGCGCCCGGCGTACGCAAGGTGCACGCGGTGCGCGGGGTGTCCTTCACGTCGTACCGGGGCGAGGCGATCGGCCTGATCGGTACGAACGGGTCGGGCAAGTCGACCCTGCTGCGCGCCATCGCGGGCCTCCTGCCGACCGAGCAGGGCAAGGTCTACACGGACGGCCAGCCCTCGCTCCTCGGCGTGAACGCCGCGCTGATGAACGACCTGACCGGCGAGCGCAACGTCATCCTCGGCGGTCTCGCCATGGGCATGACGCGCGAGCAGATCCGCGACCGCTACCAGTCGATCGTCGACTTCTCGGGCATCAACGAGAAGGGCGACTTCATCACGCTGCCGATGCGCACGTACTCCTCCGGCATGGCCGCGCGCCTGCGCTTCTCGATCGCCGCCGCCAAGGACCACGACGTCTTGATGATCGACGAGGCGCTGGCCACCGGTGACCGGAAGTTCCAGATCCGCTCCGAGCAGCGCATCCGCGAGCTCCGCAAGGAAGCCGGCACCGTCTTCCTCGTCAGCCACAGCAACAAGTCGATCAGGGACACCTGCGACCGCGTCCTGTGGCTGGAGAAGGGCGAGCTGCTGATGGACGGGCCCACGGACGAGGTCCTCAAGGCGTACGAGAAGGAGACCGGGCGCTAGGTCCCGGTTCGGTGCCCCCGCCGGTCGAACCAACCCGGCGGGGGTTCCGCGTGTCCGCGCCGTGCGAGCGGTCCGGCGCGCCGTACCATGCCGGAATCGTCAACTCCCGTCGCGTTCGGGAAGGTTGAGGCATTTCGCAGCCTTGTTGTGATGCGCCCGGCACCCCGGCGCGGTGTCGGGCGTTGTACAACGTAAGCTGTAGCGGCGGGCGGCGTGTCCGAAATAGGATGTATTAGGTCGACAGTGTAGAACGGGAGATGTGACGGCAATGGCTATGGAACCTCTCCAGTTCGAAGACGCTTGCGCCGTCCCCGCACCGGGCAGCCCGCGATGACCCGGACCCGGCAGGTGCGCACCGGCGCACCCACGCGCTCGACCCTGGACAAGGCCGCCGACGAGAACTTCCCGGTGGCTCCCTTCTTTCTGCCGCGCGCCTGGCGCGACGACCTGATGGCCGTCTACGGATACGCCCGCCTCGTCGACGACATCGGCGACGGCGACCTCGCCCCCGGCGGCGCCGACGCCCGCCTGCTCGGCCTCGACCCCGCCCTGGCCGACGACCGTCTGGTGATGCTGGACGCCTTCGAGGCCGACCTGCGCCGGGTCTTCGCCGCCACGGGCGACGGCCCCCGCCACCCGCTCCTGCGCGCCCTCGCGGCGACCGTGCGCCGCCGCTCGCTCACCCCGCAGCCGTTCCTCGGGCTCATCGAGGCCAACCGGCAGGACCAGCTCGTACGCCGCTACAGGACGTACGACGAGCTCCTCGCGTACTGCGAGCTGTCGGCGAACCCCGTGGGGCGGCTGGTCCTCGGCATCACCGGCACCGCGAGCCCCGAGCGGATCCGCCGCTCCGACGCGGTCTGCACCGCCCTGCAGATCGTCGAACACCTCCAGGACGTCGCCGAGGACCTCGGCCGCGACCGGATCTACCTGCCCGCCGACTCCATGGCGCGCTTCCACGTCGACGAGACCGACCTCGCCGCCCCGTCCGCGAACGCGTCGGTGCGCTCCCTGATCGCGTACGAAGCCGAACGCGCCGGGCTCCTGCTCGACGACGGCAAGGCCCTCGTGGCCAGTGTCGACGGCAGGCTCAAGCTGCTGCTCGCCGGTTTCGTCGGCGGCGGGCGCGCCGCTCTCGCCGCGATCGCGGCCGCGGGCTACGACGTGCTCCCCGGACCGCCCAAGCCCACCAAGCTCAGCCTGCTGCGCGCAGCGGGAGCTGTCTTGCGATGAGACCGAAGAGAGGGGTGAGCCGGCCCGTGGAAGGACTCGTACAGATGTCCGCACCGGTACTCGCCGCGTACAGCTACTGCGAGGCGGTGACCGGACAGCAGGCGCGCAACTTCGCGTACGGCATCAGGCTGCTGCCGACCGACAAGCGCAACGCCATGTCCGCGCTCTACGCGTTCTCGCGACGCGTGGACGACATCGGCGACGGCATGCTGGACCCCGGCGTCAAGCAGGCGCGGCTCGAAGAGACCCGCGCGCTGCTCGACCGCGTCCGGGCCGGCACCGTCGACGACGACGACACCGACCCGGTCGCCGTGGCGCTCTCCGACACCGCGCGCCGCTTCCCGATCCCGCTGGAGGGGCTCGACGAGCTCATCGACGGCGTCCTCATGGACGTACGTGGCGAGACCTACGAAACCTGGGACGACCTGAAGGTGTACTGCCGGTGCGTCGCGGGCGCCATCGGACGGCTCTCGCTGGGCGTGTTCGGCACCCAGGCGGGCGCGCGCTCCACCGAACGCGCCGGTGACTACGCCGATACGCTCGGTCTCGCGCTCCAGCTCACCAACATCCTCCGTGACGTCCGCGAGGACGCCGCGAACGGGCGGACGTACCTGCCCTCCGACGACCTCGCCAAGTTCGGCTGCTCGGCCGGCTTCCGGGGCGCGACGCCCCCCGAAGGGTCCGACTTCACCGGCCTCGTCCACTTCGAAGTGCGCCGCGCCCGCGCCCTGTTCGCCGAGGGCTACCGGCTGCTGCCGCTGCTCGACCGGCGTTCCGGCGCCTGTGTCGCCGCCATGGCCGGCATCTACCGGCGGCTCCTCGACCGCATCGAGCGCGACCCCCTGGCCGTGCTGCGCGGCCGGGTCTCGCTGCCCGGACACGAGAAGGCGTACGTCGCCGTGCGCGGCCTCTCGGGTCTCGACGCCCGCACCATCTCCCGCACGCAGCTCAGGAGGCGGATCTGATGGGGCCCGCCACGGCCGGCAGGACGCCCACGCACACCAGCGGGGCAACCCTCCGGCGGCGCGACGCGTCCCCGACTCCGAC
Organism: Streptomyces chryseus; assembly: GCF_014650755.1. Taxonomy (GTDB): domain Bacteria; phylum Actinomycetota; class Actinomycetes; order Streptomycetales; family Streptomycetaceae; genus Streptomyces; species Streptomyces chryseus. The sequence goes on from NZ_BMVO01000010.1 coordinate 213,381, forward strand.
GGCCCGCCGTCCGTACACCGCCGGTGAGGCCCGAGGGGAGGGCGTATGACACGCGGCACCACAGACGCACGGCCGGGCGTGCCGCGGCCCGCGGGCCACGCGGCAGGTCACGCGGTCGTCGTCGGCGGCGGACTGGCCGGTGTCACGTCCGCCCTCCAGCTGGCCGACGCCGGAATGCGGGTCACGCTGCTCGAAGGGCGCCCGCGCCTGGGCGGCCTCGCCTTCTCCTTCCGCCGCGGCGACCTCACCGTCGACAACGGCCAGCACGTCTACCTGCGGTGCTGCACCGCCTACCGGTGGTTCCTCGACCGGGTGCGGGGCTCCGCGCTCGCACCGCTGCAGAGCCGGCTCGACGTCCCCGTGCTCGACGCCGGCCGGCCCGCGGGGCCCCGGCTCGGCCGGCTGCGCCGCACGGAGCTGCCCGTACCGCTGCACCTGGCCGCGAGCCTGGCGACGTATCCGCACCTGTCCCTCGCCGAACGCGCGAGCGTGGGGCGCGCCGCGCTCGCCCTCAAGAAGCTGGACCCGGCCGATCCCGCCCTGGACGGCGTGGACTTCGCGACCTGGCTCGGCCGCCACGGGCAGTCGCCGCGCACCATCGAGGCGCTGTGGGACCTCGTCGGCGTCGCGACCCTCAACGCGACCGCGCCCCACGCCTCCCTCGGCCTCGCCGCGATGGTCTTCAAGACGGGCCTGCTGTCCGAGCCCGGCGCCGCCGACATCGGCTGGGCCCACGTACCGCTCGGCGAACTGCACGACACGCGCGCCCGCGAGGCGCTGGACGCGGCGGGCGTACGCACGGAACTGCGGACCCGGGCCGCCTCCGTCTTCCGTGCCGCGAACGGCGGCTGGGAGGTCACGACGCCGGGCGAGTTGATCGCGGCCGACGCCGTCGTGCTCGCCGTACCCCAGGGCGAGACGCACGCGCTGCTGCCCGAAGGCGTCATCGACGACGCCGACCGGCTCCTGGACATCGGCACCGCACCGATCCTCAACGTCCACGTCGTGTACGACCGCAAGGTGCTGCGCCGCCCCTTCTTCGCCGCACTCGGCAGCCCCGTCCAGTGGGTCTTCGACCGTACGGAGTCCTCCGGACTGCGGGGCGGCGGCCAGTACCTCGCCGTCTCGCAGTCGGCGGCCCACGACGAGATCGACACGCCCGTGGCCGAGCTGCGCGAGCGCTATCTGCCCGAGCTGGAGCGCCTGTTGCCCGCCGCGCGCGGCGCGGGCGTGCGCGACTTCTTCGTCACCCGGGAGCGGACAGCGACGTTCGCCCCCACCCCCGGCGTCGGACGGCTGCGCCCCGGCGCCCGTACGCACGCACCCGGCCTGTACCTGGCCGGCGCGTGGACCGCCACCGGATGGCCCGCGACCATGGAGGGAGCTGTGCGCAGCGGCATCACCGCCGCCGACGCGGCACTCTCCGAACTCGGCCGCGCCCACGAACATCCGTTGCAGGAGGCGGTATGAGCACTGGCATGGAAACAAGAGGAGAGCCTGTGACCCCGGCGAACACGGTCGACGACACCACGGTGGACATCGCCGCCCTTCTGGAGCGCGGCCGCACCCTGTCCACTCCGGTGCTGAAGGCCGCCGTGGAACGGCTCGCGCCGCCCATGGACACCGTCGCGGCGTACCACTTCGGGTGGATCGACGCCCAGGGGCGGCCCGCCGACGGCGACGGCGGCAAGGCCGTGCGGCCGGCGCTCGCCCTGCTGTCGGCCGAGGCGGCCGGCGCGGCGCCCGAGGTCGGCGTGCCCGGCGCCGTCGCCGTCGAACTCGTACACAACTTCTCCCTGCTCCACGACGACCTGATGGACGGCGACGAGCAGCGCAGGCACCGCGACACCGTGTGGAAGGTGCACGGGCCGGCCCAGGCGATCCTCGTCGGCGACGCGCTGTTCGCGCTGGCCAACGAACTCCTGCTGGAGATCGGCACCGTCGAGGCGGGACGCGCCACGCGCCGCCTCACCACCGCGACGCGCAAACTGATCGACGGCCAGGCGCAGGACATCTCCTTCGAGCACCGCGAGCGGGTCACCGTCGACGAGTGCCTGGAGATGGAGGGCAACAAGACGGGCGCGCTGCTCGCCTGCGCCGTGTCCATCGGCGCGGTGCTCGGCGGCGCGGACGACCGTACGGCCGACACACTGGAGGCGTACGGCTACCACCTCGGTCTCGCCTTCCAGGCCGTCGACGACCTGCTCGGCATCTGGGGCGACCCGGACGCCACCGGCAAGCAGACCTGGAGCGACCTGCGCCAGCGCAAGAAGTCCCTGCCCGTCGTCGCGGCGCTGGCGGCCGGCGGACCGGCGTCGGAGCGGCTCGCCGAGCTGCTCGCCGCCGACGCCAAGAGCAACGACTTCGACAGCTTCTCCGAGCAGGAGTTCGCCGCCAGGGCGGCTCTCATCGAGGAGGCGGGCGGCCGCGACTGGACGGCGCAGGAAGCCCGCAGGCAGCACGCCGTCGCCATCGAGGCGCTGGACGGCGTCGACATGCCCCCGCAGGTCCGAGCGCAGCTCACCGCGCTCGCGGACTTCGTCGTCGTACGAAAGAGATGATCAGCATCCGCCTCATATAACTCGCATGTCGCCGTCCGGTGCCGGGACCCGCCGTAAACCCCGCACCGGACGACGTCGGACCCCAGCACAGCAGATGACCAACTGCCACGAAGGGGAAACCATGACAGCGACGACCGACGGGAGCCCCGGGGCCATGAAGCCCCGCGCCGCCGCGGCCAGCGAATTTACCGACACCCATACCCGCCTGCACTCCCCCACCGACCAGCACACCGGCGGCAGAGCGGGGAGTGCCGACAGCGCTCCGGTCACCGCCGACGTACCCGCCGATGTCACCGCCGACGTCATGGGCGCGGCGCGACGGGCCACGGACCGCGCGGTCGCGTACCTGCTCGCACGGCAGGACGAACAGGGCTGGTGGAAGGGCGACCTCGAGACCAATGTGACCATGGACGCCGAGGACCTGCTGCTCCGTCAGTTCCTCGGTCTCCAGGACGAGAAGACCTTCACGGCCGCCGCCCTCCACATCCGCGGGGAGCAGCGCGGCGACGGCACCTGGGCCACCTTCCACGGCGGCCCCGGCGACCTCTCCACCACCATCGAGGCGTACGTCGCCCTGCGGCTTGCCGGGGACCGTCCGGACGATCCGCACATGGAACGCGCCGCGGCCTGGATCAGGGCGCGCGGCGGCATCGCCGCGAGCCGCGTCTTCACCCGGATCTGGCTGGCGCTGTTCGGCTGGTGGAAGTGGGACGACCTGCCCGAGCTGCCGCCCGAGCTGATCTTCCTGCCGTCCTGGTTCCCGCTCAACATCTACGCGTTCGGCTGCTGGGCCCGGCAGACCATCGTGCCGTTGACCGTGGTCTCGGCGAAGCGGCCCGTGCGCCCGGCGCCGTTCGCGCTCGACGAGCTGCACACCAGCCCCCGTCTGCCGAACCCGCGGTCCCGCCGTGCGACGCCGATTGGCTGGGAGGGCGCCTTCGAGTTGGTCGACAAGGCCCTGCACGTCTACCGCAAGGTCGCGCCGGCCAGGCTGCGGGGCGCGGCGATGAGGAGCGCGGCCCGCTGGATCGTGGAGCGGCAGGAGAACGACGGCTGCTGGGGCGGCATCCAGCCCCCGGCCGTGTACTCCCTGATCGCGCTGCACCTGCTCGGATACGACCTGGACCACCCGGTGATGCGCGCCGGCCTGGAGTCGCTCGACCGGTTCGCGGTGTGGCGCGACGACGGCGCCCGCATGATCGAGGCGTGTCAGTCGCCGGTCTGGGACACCTGCCTCGCCACCGTGGCGCTCGCCGACGCGGGGGTACGGCCCGACGACCCGGCGCTGGTCAAGGCCGCCGACTGGATGATGAGCGAGCAGATCGTACGGCCCGGAGACTGGTCCGTACGCCGTCCCGGACTGGAGCCGGGCGGCTGGGCGTTCGAGTTCCACAACGACAACTACCCGGACATCGACGACACCGCCGAGGTCGTCCTGGCCCTGCGGCGCGTCGCGCACCCGGACCGGGCCCGGACGAAGGCCACCGTCGACCGTGCCGTCCGCTGGACCCTGGGCATGCAGTCGAAGGACGGCGGCTGGGCGGCCTTCGACGCCGACAACACCAGCGCCTTCCCCAACCGGCTGCCCTTCTGTGACTTCGGCGAGGTCATCGACCCGCCGTCCGCCGACGTCACCGCCCACGTGGTGGAGATGCTGGCCGTCGAAGGCATGGCGCACCACCCGCGTGCCCGGCGCGGCATCGAGTGGCTGCTGGCCGGACAGGAGCCCAACGGCTCCTGGTTCGGGCGTTGGGGCGTCAACTACGTGTACGGGACGGGGGCGGTTGTACCGGCGCTGACGGCGGCCGGGCTGCCCACCTCCCATCCCGCCGTCCGCAGTGCCGTGACGTGGCTGGAATCCGTCCAGAACGACGACGGGGGCTGGGGCGAGGACCTGCGTTCGTACCGTGAGGCCGGCTGGGCCGGGCGCGGGGTCTCGACCGCTTCGCAGACCGCTTGGGCGCTGCTCGCCCTGCTCGCGGCCGGGGAACGGGACGCCAGGTCCGTCGAGCGCGCGGTCACCTGGCTGGCGGCGACCCAGCGGGAGGACGGCTCCTGGGACGAGCCGCAGTTCACGGGCACCGGGTTCCCGTGGGACTTCTCCATCAACTACCACCTCTACCGGCAGGTCTTCCCCCTCACCGCGCTCGGGCGGTACGTCCACGGGGAGCCCGTCTTCCCCGACCTGGGCGCCACCCGGGAAGAGACCTGATGGGCCCGCCGGATCCGACGGATGCCGCCACCGGGCCGCCGTCGGCGCGGCCCGCACCGCTGCTGATCGCCTGCGCGCTCGGCATCGAGCAGTTCGCGCTGCGCAGCGGGCACGGCAAGGACGCGCCGGAGTCCGTGACCGTACTGCGTACGGGCATGGGGCCCAAGGCGGCGGCCGCTGCCGTCAGGGGGGCGCTCGGCGAGGGAAGTCCCATCCCGGACGCGGCCGTCATCGCGTCCGGATTCTGCGCGGGGCTCGTCCCCGGGATGCACCCCGGGGACCTGATCGTCGCCGACGAGACACGCGGGCCGCACGGCAGTTCGGCCTGTACGAGCGTGGAGCTGCTCGCGAAGGCGCTGAGCAGGGCCGCGCCGGGGCGCACCGTCCACACCGGCACCCTGCTGGGCTCCGACCACGTCGTACGCGGCCCCGAGCGGGCCGAGCTGCGGACCACCGGGGCGATCGCGGTGGACATGGAGTCCGCCGCGACGCTCGGCAGTGCACTGCGGGTGGGACCGCGTCCCGTTGCGGCCGTACGGGTGGTAGTGGACGCTCCGGAGCACGAGCTGGTCCGTATCGGGACGCTTCGCGGGGGAATATCGGCCTTTCGTGTTCTCCGTGCCGTCCTACCGGCACTTTTTGAATGGCACCGTTCTTTGCTGCTCCCCAGGAGGTGAGCCAGATGGCCATGCCGCTCCGCCAGACCATCAGGGTCGGGACGTATCTCTTCGAACAGAAGCTCCGCAAGCGTGAGAAGTTCCCGCTCATCGTCGAGCTGGAACCGCTCTACGCCTGCAACCTCGCGTGCGAGGGCTGCGGCAAGATCCAGCACCCGGCGGGAGTCCTGAAGCAGCGCATGCCCGTGGCGCAGGCCGTGGGCGCGGTCATGGAGTCCGGCGCCCCGATGGTCTCCATCGCCGGCGGCGAGCCCCTGATGCATCCTCAGATCGATGAGATCGTCCGGCAGTTGGTGGCGAAGAGAAAGTACGTGTTCCTCTGCACCAACGCCATGCTGTTGCGCAAGAAGATCGAGAAGTTCACGCCGTCGCGGTACTTCGCCTTCGCCGTGCACATCGACGGGCTGCGGGAGCGGCACGACGAGTCGGTGGCGAAGGAAGGCGTCTTCGACGAGGCGGTGGAGGCGATCAAGGAGGCCAAGAAGCGCGGCTTCCGGGTCACCACCAATTCCACGTTCTTCAACACCGACACCCCCCAGAAGATCATCGAGGTGCTCAACTACCTCAATGACGACCTGGAGGTGGACGAGATGATGATCTCGCCCGCCTACGCGTACGAGAAGGCTCCCGACCAGGAGCACTTCCTCGGCGTCGAACAGACCCGCGAGCTGTTCAAGAAGGCCTTCTCGGGCGGCAACCGGCGACGCTGGCGGCTGAACCACTCGCCGCTCTTCCTGGACTTCCTGGAGGGCAAGGCGGACTTCCCGTGCACGGCGTGGGCGATCCCCAACTACTCGCTCTTCGGCTGGCAGCGCCCCTGCTACCTGATGAGCGACGGGTACGTCCCGACGTACCGGGAGCTCATCGAGGACACCGACTGGAGCAAGTACGGCCGGGGCAAGGACCCGAGGTGCGCCAACTGCATGGCGCACTGCGGCTACGAGCCGACGGCCGTCCTCGCGACCATGGGCTCGCTCAAGGAGTCCCTGCGCGCGGTCCGCGAGACGGTCTCGGGAAACCACGGGTGACGTCATGAGTGGTGGTGAGCCGGTGGCACTGGGTCTTCCCGGGCTGTCGGCCCGGCCGTTGGCGGTACGTCGCCTCTCGCGGCGTATCCAGGTCGGGTCGGTGGCGGTCGGCGGGGACGCGCCTGTCTCGGTGCAGTCGATGACGACCACGAGGACGTCCGACGTCGGCGCGACGCTCCAGCAGATCGCGGAGCTGACGGCCTCGGGCTGTCAGATCGTCCGGGTGGCCTGTCCGACCCAGGACGACGCGGACGCGCTGGCGACAATCGCGCGCAAGTCGCAGATCCCGGTGATCGCGGACATCCACTTCCAGCCGAAGTACGTCTTCGCGGCGATCGACGCCGGCTGCGCGGCGGTGCGGGTCAACCCGGGCAACATCAAGCAGTTCGACGACAAGGTGAAGGAGATCGCGAAAGCGGCCTCCGACGCAGGGGTCCCGATCCGGATCGGTGTGAACGCCGGGTCCCTGGACCGGCGACTCCTGGAGAAGTACGGGAAGGCGACGCCGGAGGCGCTCGTCGAGTCCGCGCTGTGGGAGGCGTC
>NZ_BMVO01000011.1 GCF_014650755.1 Streptomyces chryseus
CCCACTACACCTGAACAGCGGAAACGCACCCGTCACTCTCGGAAAGACAACAGCTTCTGAGAACAAGCGCAACGTCGGGCGCACTGAGCTTCCTCGTCTCCTTGCAACAGGTAGAGCCCACGAATGGGTGTGCCAGAAGGATCACCGTATGCTGGCGATCTCTGGTCGGATTCTGCGTTGTGCGGATTGACTGGCACGGCACACACAGGGCACGGAGCGGTCAGCACCCGGCTCTGCGCGGCACTGAGCCCTAACCGGTTCGGGCACGCAGGAATCGGCTGCGGGCTCGGTGGCGGCCTCTGCGGGGTCGCCCGTATTCGTCCTTTGCAGTGTGAGTCGAGTACGGGCCGGTGCGGTGCGGTGCGTCGCTGAGGTGGACAGATCGCCATACCCGCTCGTGGAGTTCGGCGATGCAGGGGCTGCACGCGAACATTGGGGCCTGCATGCCCGCGACGCTCGCCGGTCCTATCCATAAGACGCGTGTCCAGCGTTGGCCGCAGTACAGCCAGCAGATGCCGTCTACCCACGGGTTCCGGTCATCGGTCTGGGCGGGCGCGGGTAGGCCCCCACGCGCGAACTCAGCGATCCCAGGAATCACCATTCGATCAAGCACCGAGAGTTTCTCCAGTTCGATTCCGACCGGTCGAAGGTGGTCAGGTCGTCGAGGTAGGCCAGCACCTATGTGCACCGCGCTTTGGCCCCGGACGGCGCTCTGCGCTGGATGCGGCCTCGTGGTCGCTAATTACCGGCGGACGTATGTGAGACCGGGGGCCCGGTCGAGGTCGAGGGTGAAGCGGTCCGCTATGCCCGTGGCGCTGGTCAGAGTGAGCGTGTAGCCGCTGCCCGTGTACGCAGTCGGGCCTACTTGGGTGAGCTGGTCCCTGGTACCTCGGCGCCACAGGTGGAGGGTGCCGGCGCTGCGGGTGAGCCGCAGGCTTCCGGGCGCTTGCTCGCAGGTGTAGGTGCCGAGCTCGATGTGCGGGCTCTGGGCGCTGGATGCGTCCTGGGTACGGACGACAGCCTTGGGCTCTCGTCGTATGGCCGCTACACGAGGGACGAGGTCCCTCGGCTCCAAGTCGGGGTCTTCCTGCAGTTCCCGCAGGAGTGCGGCGGTGATCTGGTCGGCAGCGATGTCGGCGTTGTTGGATAGGCAGATCACTCGCAGTCCCGTGGCGTCCAGGTGGGTCGCTGCGGAGAAGCCCTGTTCGTGGCCGAAGTGGAAGACGGCAGTTCGTCCCGGGCGGCTGTCGGCGTAAAGGCCGGGCCCGTAGAGGTAGGGCGGGTGGTCGCTGGGCTGGTAGGCGAGGGTTTTTTGTCCGGGGAGTTGATGTTCGTGCTGCCACTCTTTGTGGAGGTGCAGGAGCCAGCGGTCAAGGTCGTCGGCGGTGGTCCACAGGGTTCCGGGCCCGGGCAGGGTGACCGGCGTTTCGGTGTGCTGCCAGTCGTGAGGGGTGGCTTGGTAGGCGGCTGCGGCGCCGGGGATGACGTGGCGGGGGTCGGCCTTGAAGTGGGTGTTGTTCATGCCGAGCGGGTCGAACAGGTGGCGCCGGGCGAGGTCGGCCAGTGTGGTGGGGTGGACCGTTTCAAGGATCTCCGCGAGGAGGAGGTAGTTGGTGTTGCTGTAGAGGAAGTCGCCCTTGGGAACGGCGCGCTGGTGTTGGCGGTAGGCGAGGGTTCGCAGGTCGTCGGCGGTGTAGTGGTCGAGGTCGCGGAAGCCGGTGAGCGAGAGCAGGGACTCGGCGTCGCGGATGCCCGATTGATGGGTGACGAGGTCCGCGACGGTGACGTCGCTGATCTTCAACCTGGGCAGCAGGTCCGCGGCCTTCTGGCTGAGTTGCAAGAGGTTGGCTCGGGTGGCGAGCAGGACCAGGTGGGCAGTGATCTGTTTGGCGACGGATCCGGTGTTGAAGGCCGTGTCCGGTCCGATGGCTAGGCCGTGTTCGAGGTTAGCCAGGCCGGTGTGCCGGAGGGCGGGGTCTTCTCCGGGCCGGTGCACCAGCAGGGTCCAGCCCGGCGTGTGGTGGCGGTCGGCGTTCACAGGGCGAGCGCCTGCTGGTGCACCGCGGCCAGGCGGAGGCGGAGGCCCTGGTCGCTGATCAGCTCAAGGGCATGGGTGTGGGCGTCGGCGGTTTGGGCGAGGTGGCTCCGCTGCTGGTCGAGGTAGGCGGCGAGGAATCGGTGCAGGTCACCGGTGGCGCCTTTCAGCGCTTGGGCGGCGTACAGCATGGTGAGGGGGAAGGCCCAGCAGGCGTGGAGGAAGCCGAAGGCGGGCCTCATCGTCTTCTTCCACGGGGAGTGGAAGTGCGCCTGGTCGTCGATCTTGCAGCCGGTGGCGGCGAGGGCGTCGTTGAGCCAGTTGTGGCCGGCCTCGTGGATGAGGTCACGGGCCAGGACAACCGGGTCCCCGACGTGGTCCATGAAGACGGTGCCGGGCAGGCGCGTGATGGTCCAGCTGTCGAGGGTGTCGGCGAGGCTCTTGGTGCGCAGCAGACACAGGACAACGGCGTGCGCGGCGAGCAGATCGCCGAAGCCCGCGTCCGTGGCGGCGGTATACGCGACGGCCGCGAGGTCGCGCAGGGCTGGCGGGGCGGGCTCGGTGCTAGGACCGAGCACGTAATAGGGGGTCTCGGAGATCGGAGATCGGGGCAAGGCGGTGAGGTCGGGGCTGATGACGACCCGAGCTCCGACGGCGGTAGGCGTGAAGTTGGTGGCGGCGTCCGCGTCGGGGTGGTCGGTGTACCAGTCGAAGGCGGTGTTGTTGTTGGCGCGGGCGGCGGCTTCGGCTCCTTCGAGGGCGTGATGGGCCAGGCAATAGTGAGCGGCCGGGTTCATGCCGGTGTGAGGCGGCCGTGTGTCGGGGCGGATGACCGCGAGGAGGCGACGAGTGCGGTCGTGGTGGAGGCGGGTGATCGGCGGGAAGTCGAAGAGGGCGCCGAGGGTGTCCATGAAAGGGCTCCTGTTCGCGTTGAGCCTGGGGCCGGGTCGCGGGTGCTCGCGGCCCGGCCCCAGGTGTGTTCACCGGCGGCGATCAGAGCGCCGGGCGGCTGTGGGTGTTCAGGCGACGGTGGTGGTCTCCGCCTCGGCGGCCGGCCAGCCCTCGGCCGAGACGCTGGAGGTGTGGGCGGTGGTACGGACGGACTCGTCCTCGCCGCGCAGGTCCTCGACGTCGGCGAGGAAGTCAGCGATGCGGTCGCTGGTCATAAGTGGTTCCGCCTTTCGGACTCGATGGCTTCGGCTGTTGCTCTGCGCTCTGGTGCTTGGTTCTGAGGTTGGGGCGGTGATCTCGCCCTGGCCATGTATGAACCTCTCTCGGGTCAGTGGGCGCTAACCAGCGCTGGCGGCGGTACGGAGGGCGTCGCGTAGGTCGTCCATACGGGGGCGGTCGGCAGCCTGGCCGGAGAGCGCGCTGGCGACGAGTGTCCGCAACGGATCGGGAATCACAGTGAGGTTCTTGTGACCGCCGAGGCGCGGGATGTCCGCGCACAGATAGCGGTAGATCAGGACGCCGAGGCTGAAGACGTCGGCGGCCGGAGTGGCTTCGTTGTAGCCGGTCAGGTACTCGGGCGGCCAGTGGACCTCAGGCTCACGGTGGTCGGGCCCGCGTGGGGTGGTGAGTCGACGGGCGGCCCCCAGGTCGGTGATCAGGCCCCGGCCCTGGTCGATGAGGATGTTCTCCTGGTAGACGTCGCGGTGGACGATGCCGCGCTGGTGGAGGCTTCCCAAGCCGTCTGCGACGTCGGCGAGGATGTTCAGGCCCTTGCTGGTGTCCTTCGAAGAGGCCATGAAGGAGCGAAAGTTTCCGCCGTCGCAGTGCGGCATGGTGTACCAGTCGAACCGCTCTGAGCTGCCTTGTTCCAGTAAGGGGACGACGTGGTCGGATCCGCCGGCGGCGGCGGTGAGGTCCGCTTCGTGGCGGAAGTCTTCGCGGGTGAGGGCCCGTTCCGCCTCGGTCATCTGCGCGTACCAGTAGAAGCCGTACGCGGCGGACCGCTCGGTGGGATCCAGTTCGCTCAGGACGTGATTGCTGCCGAAGCCGGCCTTCAGGACGACGTCGTCTTGGCCTGGGCGGCTGGCCTTGATGAGGGTGCTGGCGCGGGTGAAGGCGAGGAGGGCACTGACGTGCCAGCCATCCGTGCGGAGCTGGTCGAGGACCCATGCTGCTGGATGCATCGGGTGCAGGCTCATCGGCTCACTTCTGTGGTCGGGTACGCGGGGCCACTGGCCGGGCGGAGGTGGTCCATGCAGGCAGTGGCCAAGGTGTCGAGGTCCTTGCGGGTTGTGCAGGGGTGGTGCAGCACCGGCAGGCCGGTGGTCTTGGTCCAGGCGTCGGCGGCCTGGCGGTAGAGATCGGCCAGTCGGGTGGCGGCCTTGGGGTGCTCGGTGAAGCGTCGGGCGGTCGCCCGTCTGGTGATGCGGGCGTGACAGATGTCGGGCTCGGTGGTCAGCAGGACGGTCAGCTGCGGGCGGGCCCGCTCGTCTTCGGCAAGGCGTTTGACGTACTCGTCGACGGGCTGCTGGTGGAGCAGAGCGAGCAGGCACGCGGTGGAGAGAGTGAGCCGGTCGGCGAGGACGGGTCCTTGAGAGAGGGCGGGCGCGAGGTTGAAGCGGGAGTGGAGGGCCAGGTCCTGGCAGGCGGCCTCTATGGCCTCGTCGGGGTCGCCCGCATGTCCGGCCCGCAGGCGGACCAGGGTGCGGGTGGCGGGGTGGGAGAGCCAGGAGAACTGGCCGATGTGGCTGAGGGGGATGCCTTCGGCCTGGGCATCTGCCAGAAGCCGGTCTCGGAGGGTGCTCTTTCCAGCGCCGGCTATACCTTCCAGAGCCAGCAGCATGGGGGTCACGCCTCTACGGTGGGTTCGGCGACCAACCAGCTGATGAACTTGGCAACCCTCCCGGTCGTGACTGGAAGGGTGCCGTGGGCGAGCTGGGAGCCGTACAGCAGGGCGGTCCCGGGAGCCGGGGCGACGCTCCAGCGGGTGCGGGGCATCTGCTGGAACCAGGGCGCTGAGTTGTCGGCTCCGTCGTGGGCCAGCCACATGCCCTCCGCGTAGCCGTTCACGGCGGGGTTTGGTGTCTGGCCGTTCCACAGGCGGTCGCTGGAGGAGGTCTCGACATAGAAGTCGCCTCCGGTGTTGGCCTGGGTGATGACGACGCTGATGCCGGCGATCTGGCGGGGCCAGGCGAGTGGGTCGGGGGCGATGCCGTCGAGGTGGCTGGTGATGTGCTGGCCCACCCCGTATTCCACGTAGGTCCAGGGGCGGCACAGGGTGATGGAGGGCATGACGCGGGACAGGGCCGGGCGGGCGCGCTCGAAGGCGTCGCCCAGGAGCTTTTCGGCGGCCTCAGGGATGGCGGGAATCTCGATGCGTCCGGCGGGCTCGTAGATGGCCATGGCCTGCTCGCAGGAGTGGCCGGGGACCTCGTGGATGGAGGTGCGGCGATCACCGCCGAAACGGGCGGTGTCCTCGGTAACGAGGAACTCGTTCATGAGGGATGCGAGTTGCGACCGCTCATCGGTGCTGAGGAAATTTTCTATGCTGCCGACGCCGACGGTCTCGGCTATGTGGATCACTTCGTGGTCCCCCTTTGCTGGAGCACGCGGTGGATGTCGTTCAGGTCCGTGCAGTGGTTGAGCCAGCTGACGACCGGCCTGCTGGTCGCGGCCAGCGGGTTCTGCCACAGCGCGAGGAGTTCTCCTGTTAGCGGCAGTTCGTCGCTGGCGGGCAGCGGGCCGGTGTCAGCTGCCTCGGTTTTGGACAGGGCGGGGCAGTAGGTGTCGTACTGCCGGGCGAAGACGCGGGCGAGGCGTGTGGCGGCCGTGGTGCGGCTTGCATGCCTGAGCCGGTCGGTGGGCGGGGGCCGGTGGTAGGCGCGGTGCTCGGTGATCGTCCACGCATGGGAGATGGCTGCGCCCGAGTCGGCGACCCGACAGGTCGCGCAGCAGTGGCGGTCGGACTTGGGGCAGGGCAGCAGGTGTCCGCCGAGCGTGCGGGCGATTTCATCGAGGACTGTCCACGCGGTGCCGTGCAGCATCGTGCCGACGTTCGGCTGCCCGGGCCCTGTGGTGTTCTCGTGGTTGCAGCATGGCTTGCCCGTGCCGGGCGGTTCGGTCGCGGCGAGGGCGGGTTCGATGAATAGCGCATGGAAATAGGCGATGCGTCCCAGTAACTGGTGGACGGTGACCTCGTCGCCGGGCTTCACAGCAGTACCGTTTCTGCCACTGTGGCCGGTGTCGGAAGCGGGCAGGCGCACGTGGTGCCCGTGTCTGGGTGCTCGGCGGTAAGGGCTGCGGTCAGGGTGGCCGTGGCCGTGGCCAGGTTGGTGAAGTAGGTGTCCCATCCCTGGCCCGGGGCAGGATCCAGGGTCAGGTCGAGTACCGGGAACCTGGCGCCGGAGCGCTCGCAGGTGAGTTCCGAGCGGCCGACCCTGACCTCGATACCAACGGGCAGGAAGGGGCTCGCGGCAGTGGCAGCCCGGCACAGAGCTGCGGCCGTGCGGGCGTACTCCTCGCGGTCGCGGGCGAGGAGGCCGACACGCAGGCCAGCAGGGGGCAAGTCCAAGCCGGTGTACTGGTGGCCCTGGCAGCTGTCGTAGGTGATCAGCCCCCAGGCGCGGGTGAGGGTGTCGACCAGCGGCCAGACGCCCGGCTCGATAGCTGACCGCCACATGGGGTGGGCGGGGTCGAGGTCGTCGGCCTCGTGGACGCCGGCGAGGCCGACGGTGTTGATGTTGCCGTGCTCGCTGGTGTGCAGCCGCACCTCCCTGCGCCCGGCGGCCGGGCTGTCCCAGCGGGTGACGAAGGCGTTCAGGTCACGCATGCTGTTGGGGGTCCGCGGGCGCCAGCGCAGACTTTGACACCAGGCACCGGCGGGGTGCGCGGGCTGGGCGAGGAGAGCCGCGATGCCGTCGATCATCCGCATCCGGTAGTCGCAGTAGGCGTCGTGATCGTCGGCTGGGTCCATGCGCCAGCGGGTGGCAATGCAGCCACCGTTGCACGTGTCGCGATAGCCGCAGGTCGTGCACTTGTCCATCAGCGCCTTGCCCTGGTTCAGCAGGAGGGAGCCCTGCTGGGCGGCGATCACCTCGCGCTGGTCGTTGGCTGTTTCGAGCTGGGTCAGGCGGGCCTGGGGCCAGGGCAGTTCGTCGCAACTGCCGAGGCGGCCATCGGGGTAAAGGGTGAAGACGTGGTCGCACTTGAGATCGGAGAAGTGGCAGAAGCTCGTCTGCAGTCCCTGTAACCGCCGGATCGTGGAGACGGCTGGTTCGAGCTTGATGCGGGCGAAGTGTCCGGCGGTGATCCAGTGGGCGGTGGCGGCGAGGACGAACTGTGCGTACTCGTCGGGGTGGACCGCCCAGGCGGGGCCGTCGGTGCCGTTCACGGCGGTCTGCTGGAGTAAGCGGCTGGCTGTCTTGCGTCGTCCTGGCAGGGCGGTGGAGCGGCGGATCGTGGAGTCGAAGCAGGGAACGAAGCTGATCGCGTTGACGGAACCGAAGCCGGCGAGATGGTCCAGGACTTCCTCGGCGCGGCCCAGCACCGCCGGGGTCACCGCGGCGATTACGCCAACGCTGCGGCCCCGTTCGGCCAGGAGACTCAGGGACGCGGCGACGCGCGGGTAGACGGGTTTTCCGTCGTAGCCGACCCGCCAGGCGTTGCCCTGGGCGTCTCCGTCAAGGGAGATGCCAATGTGGAGGTCCGGGCAGAGGTCGTCGAACATGTCGAGCCAGTTCGCGTCGAGCAGGACACCATTGGTCTGCAGGGTGACGCGGATGACCTTGGGCAGGTCGGCCAGCTCCGTGAGGATCTCGGCGATGTGGTCGCGGCCTGCGGTCAGCGGCTCGCCACCATGGAGTTCGACGGCGAGCGGCCGGCCCCTGAAGAGGTTGGCCAGGCGCCTGATCTGGTCGGCGCCCACCCGTGCCCCTCCGGGAGCCTCTTTGCGCTTCTCGTAGCAGTAGAGGCAGTCGATGTCGCACGTCTCGCCGCGTGTCTTGACGATGACCGACACCGCGGTGCCGGTGTCGTCGACGTCCAGGCCCCGGTAGAGCCCCTCAATCGGATGGCGCTGTTCTGTGCTGAGGTACATCGGCTGCCTCTCCTATGCTGCCGTGACCGGACAGGTGGCTAGTCGGACAGGCGCCCCAGCAGGGCGCCCTGTCCAGACTGGAGAATGTGCGCGGCCTCCAGCGGGATCCAGAAGCACTCGAAATGAGTGGGCTCCTGCTCGCCGTCGTGGTCCTCCTGGCTCATCCACCGCTCGGGAGTCGGCTCGGTCAGCTCGAGATGGAAGACGTGCCGGTGCTGGATCTCGAACCGGTACGGGCTGATGTCGTACTCGGTCTCGCCGAGCTTGCGCACGATCTTGAAGTCCGACAGGCCCGTTTCCTCGCGGGCCTCGCGCAGAGCGGCTGCCTCCGGCGTCTCGGCGGGGCGAATGCTGCCCGCCGGCACCTGGATGCCGACCTCCTCGTAGGTGTAGTCGGTATGGCGGAACACCAGCAGCCGCCCGTCGCGTACGACGTAGACGAGCACCTTTTCCTTCGTGACCTTTTCAGGCACAACAACCTCCACTTGGTTGGGAATGGGCAGAGCCGTGGCCCTCGCCCTGTGCGGGCATGTCCGAGGCCGATCGTGCTGGGTGTGGGGCCTCGGGGAAGCGCACGAGTCTAGGCCCCCAACTGCGTGTCAAATCGGCACTATTCAGTCGATGAGTTGGCTTGTTGGCGTTCCTTGTGCCGCCCGGCCCGCCACTCGGTTACTGCCCGATACCCCTCCGTTGCCTGCGTGCGCGGGGAGGGCTGCCGCACCGACGGTGAACGAGACCTCCGTGCCGCCTTGGTCTCCGGTCTCCTCGGCGAGCAGGAGATCAGGTGCAGTCCTCTGCGGCTGTCCCGGTCCGCCCTCTGCTCCACGGCACCGCTCGGCACGTCGAACTCGGCCCAGCAGCGTTTGCCAGTCCGGGTGAGATCGGTTCCATGGCGGTCGGCGAGTGCCGAAACGAGCTGCAGCCCCCGCCCGGACTCGGCATTCACATCCACAGGGCCGGCCTCCGGCTGAGCCTTCGCGGTGTCGTGCACTTCGACGACCAGCGCAGCACCCTTTCGGTGGACGCCGACCGTGATCGGGCCCGACGTGGCATGCAGCACGGCATTGGCGACCAGTTCAGCGGCGACCAGCTCGATTCCGTCCAGTTCGTCCTCGCCGAGCTGTATGTCCCAGGCACGAACGGCGGCCACGACGCGGTGTCGTGCCTCCTGGGCGGCGGCTGCCGTTTGGGCGACGGGGAATGCGAGCTGGTGGTGCGCTGCCATGAGCGGGCCTCCTGAGCTGCCTGGCTTTGCGTGCCCACGGCTGGGGACGTGATCTCGAAGGGTCTGCGTGTTGCCGTGGCGAAGACCCGCAGTGTGCTCCAGCGTTCGCGCCTGAACGAGGCCCTAAGCAATGACTAACGTGGTCCCTTCGTGCCTAACCGATGTCTATTCGCCGTGCGTCCGCGATTTCTTCCCAACGGATCTGCACGGGAGCGCAGTTGCTGTCTAGCGTGGTAGTCAGAGGAAGGCGCCGGCGCGAGGGAGCGGCTGTGGAGCAATCGGGACCGACCCTCTTCCAGACCCTGATCAATCAGCGGGGCTGGCAGGACTACCAAATCTTCAAGACGCGCTACGAACAAGCGGCCAAGCAGTTAGCGGAGTTGGAAGGCCCTCGCTCGATCTCGACCGCGACGATCGAGAAGCGGCAGTTCTTCCGATACGCGCATGGGGAGGTGCGCACCCCGCAGACGGTCGCTCGTCGCGTCCTGGAGTTCATGTTCCCGGGCATCCCGGCCGTCCGTCTCCTCGGGCCTGCGTCGACCGGACCAGGGCCTTCGCCGCTTCATCCAGCGGCTGACGGGGGCCAAGCAGGGGATCCGTCCGAGTACGGCCTTGAAGACGTGGTCATGGCGGCGGCCAACGAGTCGGCGCAGTTCGCGGCCAAGGCAGAGAGCAGCAATGTGGGACCGCACACGCTGGAGCAGCTGGAAGCTGACATCCGCCGCATCGTCGTTTCGTACCCCAACCGGCCCGTCGGGCCCCTCTTCCGCGAAGTACGCACCCTGCGTGACCACGCTTTTGAACTCCTCGAAGGGCGGCAGCCACCGCAGTACACCTGTGACCTCTACGTAGGCGCCGGCGTCCTGTGCGGCGTACTGGCGAACGCCAGCTTCGACCTGGGCCGCTACGGGGCAGCCGAGACGCAGGCCCGCACGGCTTTCCTGTTCGGCGAACTGGCCGGGCATAACGGCCTGCGTTCGTGGGTGCGCGGGCTTCAGGCCCTGATCTCGTACTGGGACGGTCGTCCGGCCGACGCTGTCCGCCTGGCCGAAGCCGGAAGCGTTTTTACACCGGAGTCCGGCACGGCTCAGGTCCGGCTGGAGAGCATCAAGGCACGCGCGTACGGCCAGCTGAACCGGGGCAGCGACGCCCTGGCCGCCCTCAGCGCCGCTGACCGTCTGCGTGAACGTCTTGCCGAAGGTGACGAACTACCCGGCGGGATGATGGCCTTCCCCGTCGAGAAGCAGCTCTTCTACGCCAGCAGTACCCACCTCTGGCTCGCTGGTAGCCAGCATCTCAGCGACGCCGAGTCCCGTGCCGACGAAGCGGTGGAGATGTTCCAGGCGGCACCGCCGGGACAGCAACGGCTGGGGGAGATGTCCCTGGCCCGCATGGACCTGGCCATGGCCCGGCTGGGCCGAGGCGACATTGACGGCGCCGCGGCGCAGATCCACGCCGTCCTCGGCGTCAACGCTCGACGCCGTACCGAAAGCGTGGACCGCCGGATCGGTCACTTCAGTCGTCAGCTCGCGCTGCACCCAGGAGCGGGGTCGCCTTCCGCGATCGGACTCCGTGAGTCGATCATTGCTCATCAGGAACGCATACCCGCCCAGCTCCCTCCCGGAGGCAGCCAGTGACCACCGTTACCCTCTTGCACCCCGGCTCCATGGGAGCCGCCGTCGCGGCCCAGGCGGTCGAGGCAGGCCACGAGGTGCTTTGCGTGTCGGATGGCCGCAGCGAGGCGACGCGGCGCCGGGCGATGGAAGCCGGCGCTACCGCATGCGACTCTCTCGGCGAGGCGCTGGAGAGAAGTGACGTCGTCCTGTCGGTCTGCCCGCCGCAGGCCGCGGAGGACGTGGCGGAGAGCGTCGCCGAGCGTGCCTTCAGCGGGGTGTACGTCGATGCCAACGCGATCAACCCGCAGCGGATGCAGCACATCGCCGAGCAGATTCGGCCCGGGGGCACCATCCTCGACGGAGCGATCTTCGGGCCGCCACCCGGCGGTCAGCGGAGTGCGCGTCTCTACCTCGCCGGCGACAGCCACTCCGCCGACTTGGTGGGCAGCCTGTTCAAGGACACTTGCCTGCACGTCCGCCGTGCGAGCGGCAACATTGGATCCGCCTCCGCCTTGAAAATGGCCTTCGCCAGCTACCAAAAGGCTGCCCGAACGCTCGCCGGAGTCGCTCACGCACTCGCTGACGCGCATGGCGTCGGCGACCAGCTCACCGCGGAGGCCGAGATCATGGCGTCCAACATCCTGTCCGACCCCGCCTACCTGCCCAGCGTGGCGGCACGGGCCTGGCGCTGGGCCCCCGAGATGCAGGACATCGCCGAGACGTTGCGTGCGGCCGGGCTCCCGGCGGACATGGCCGACGCTGCGGTCGCGGTCATGTCCCGCTGGGAGGGGGACAAGGACCAGTCCGACCTGGAGGTCGCTGACGTCCTGGCCCATCTGCGGAGGCAGGGCGCCTGAGCGGCGGGCAGTATCGGTTCTTCTCACCGTTGCTACGGGCAGCCGCTGAAGGATCTGCCTGGTATACGGCTGTGGGTGACCGGTCGGCTCAGGGCCGCCGAGGAGCGCAGAATGCGCTTATGAAACCGGGCATGACTGCGACCGACGGTGTGAGACGGGCGAGTGCTGTCCCAGTTTCGCCGTTGGCAATCGGCCAGGGCTTCGGCGTAGTCAACGGGCGTCCGGTTTATGATCACTTGAGCCCGAGCAGGGCGAGCGGGCGGTCCGCGTTGCGGGCGTTGTGTCGCAGAGCGGCGGCGATGTTGGTCGCGCCGGCCAGCCGCAGGGCGCCGATGGCGAGGTTGCGCCAGGTGGCCATCGCCCGGGGTGCGTTGCCGGTTCGCAGCTGCGAGACGTCTTCGGCGAACGTTGTGTCTCTGACGTGGTGCAGGGCGGTCTTCCAGGCAGGTCACGGGGCGTCGAGAACTCCATGATCTTGGAAGCCGTGCCTGTTCCGCTCTCCCTGGCCGATCAACCTGGCAGACCGTCATGAATCGGATGCCCGGCGACTACGCCGAAGCCCTGTCCCGAGATGCACTTCGTTAACTTCCGACGCACTCTGGTATGGAGCCCTGCCAGGGCGGACGATGTACCTATTTTACCTCCAGTAGGAGTTTGTGCGTCTCGCATCATCCGACGCTCCCCGGTCCCCCTATCTCGTGAACCCTGCGCTAGGGACCAAGAGGTGATCAACCGTGTGCGAACACGAGGATGACGTGCTGTTCGTCCACAAGTGCCCGACCCGCGAGGAGGGGAACCGTGCAGGAATCCATGCCCTGGTGATCGGCGTAAGCAGCTACCCCCCACTTCGGCGCAGCAGATTGCACATTCCGTATCCCGCCAAGTTCAAGAACATCGAAGGGGCCGCTGCAGGCGCCTCTCATTTCGCACAGCTCCTCGACGGTGGATTTCATGAACCCACTGGAATCCCAATACGGACTGTCCGCCTGTTCCTGTCGCCGACACAAGCAGAGTTGGATCGTATCGAGGTACCCAGAGCGCTTTGGCAGGAGGCCACCTACGACAATATCAAAAATGCACTCGATAGCTGGTACTTCGATTGCGACAACAACACCGATAATGTCGCACTAATGTACGTTGCCGGTCACGGTATTGTTACAACTGGTCACGTACCATTCGCATTCCTCGGTGGCGTAAATGAGGAATTTGACCCATGCCGCCAAACGATAAATTTGACGGTGATCTCTGAGGCGATGCTATACAACAAGGCGCACGCTAACATCTACATCTTTGACTGCTGCGCAGGAGATGAGTTCCCTGCAGAGTGCTCGCGAGGTCACGGCTTGACGTTGCCGCTACCTAACGCAGGGGGTGAGGAATTTCGTAAATACACTCTCGAAATCATGGCGGCCAAGGTTGGAACATCTGCCTTCGCGATTGACGCAGTGGATGGAACGCTGCTCTCTTGGGCCCTTCTACCTTTGTTGCGGACGGCAGGAGATCTACTCGACGGATTCTTCACAATCACTCGCGATCGCTTGGATGATCGACTCCTGCCTGCGATGCAATCCCATCCGTTCGCCCCTCCGATGGGTGGACAAGAGCCACGCATACGGGGGGAAAAACCTTCCGGTATCAACCGCCCCAAGCCGCCACCCACATTTCCTGCACTGTTCAAGCTGAAGGAACCCTGCGCAGTAGAGTTCACCATATACGAGGAAAAGACTGGTGTGGCGATACTGGAAGATAGCATGAACACTCAGGGCGAGAAAGAAATTAACCTACCGGCCGGCAGTTACAAGGTGGACGCAAGAATTCACAGCGGCACCACTATAGAGCGATTTAGATTCCCTCTCAGTCTGGACCGCCCGAGCTCGGTCGACGTGTTGGCGGGGGAAGTCCAATGACTACGCTGAGTTTCCAATGGCTCGGGCCAAAAGACCTCCTTGCGCGATTCTCCTGCGCTCCAGTATGGATCATGTCGGACGAGGCCGAGCTACTGCTTGCCCCAGGAGAAAGAATTGAGATAGCCAAGGGCGCCAAGATCGTTGCGGAAGTTCCAGGCTATGAAAGATCCGAGCAGGAAGTGCAAATCCTCGACGAGCGGCCCATGACGGTATCTCTGAATATCGCAGACCTCGCCCCTCGGCCCCAGCGCGCCCAAACTCCAGGAAAGGAAAACGAAGGGGATAGCAGCGTGGCAATCGACGTCCGGCCGTGGAATCCGCTAGCAGCTACGATCCCTCAAGGATCTGCGGATATTCGTTTGGCAAAGGCTGTAGGCTGCGTCTTCACAATTTGCCGCACAGCTGGGGAGATAATACCTCTCAGCCTCAGTGTCGCCAGTAAATCTACCCCTCGCCGTCAGCTCGCAGTTCCTCCGGCCGTCAATTCGGCCAGCTACAGGATCAACTGGTATCAGTCACACGCTTCTGTCGCGCGGCCCCGTCTGGAACCAGAAGACCCAGAAGGCTGGCTACTCATGGAATACCTCCTCTCTGGAAAGTACGCAGCAGCAGCTGCTGCGGCTCGTGCTGTGGAGCTCTCCAGAGGCGCACGCTCGTGTCTTAGTTGGTCTGCAGAGTCCTACACGCAACTACTAATTGGCCACGCCTACGCGCTGGGAGGGGACAGTCGCCGACTAATGGCATGGTGTCGCCGCACTGCGGCTGCTCGGCTTCTGGGTACCGATGGACTCATTTTGGCGGCAGAGGCGGCTTGGAAGATGTCTGATAGGCGGGCATCTTTGAAGTATCTAACGAGGGCCGCAAATCTTCCGCCTGCAACCATCACGTTCAGTGTCGAACTGGGACTTCGGCTGGCATCCATCCAACTTAGTGAAGTACTCGCTGGAGAGGAATGTCGTGATGCTGCAGTACCTGCGCATGACACCCTCATCCGACTTCGAAACGACTGCCTGACCATACTCACTCATGCTGACGCCGATTCCGCGACGATCTCACTACCTCAAACTTCCATCACCAGTCCCGACCTGTCCGGAGTTTCTGTATTCCGCCGAGGGCTCTGGCGCCTCACCTACGGCATTTCACGCTGGAGCTATGACTATGTCCTGAGATCTACACGTACAGGAGCCGACCACCATTTCCAACTGGGAGGAACTATGGCTGCGTCAACGACGACACCGGAACAGGGAGGAAGCGAGAGCGTGTCTACGAGCTCGCTCCAAGGTCCAGCGCTATGGGTAGCCATATCCGCCGTTGTTGCATGGCTCGCTCTGTCCATCTATCTGCTGACACGAGCCGGGTCGGCGGAGCTTGAATGGACTCGCACCGTATGGGTGTTCGCCTCCGTAGAGGCGATCGCGTTCGCGGCTGCAGGCGCTCTATTTGGCACTGCTGTGCAGCGTAGCCATGTAGCGCAGGCAGAGAAGCGAGCGCAATCGGCGGAACAGGTGGCAGACCAGAACCGTGACGAGGCAAATAAGGGGAGGGCCCTAGCGGCAGCCATGCAGGCAGATGCCACTGAGGATCAAACAGTCGGGAGGCTGACGCCTATGGGGCCCCAGGACGAATCATCCGCGGAACATGGCACACGCCGACGTCATGCACAGATGGCTCGCAGCCTCTTTGGTGACCTGGTGCCACCAATCTCATGACGTCGTAAGAAGCGACCGCAGTCCTGGTCGTACCCCGCAGGGCCGGCTGGCCGCCACTGTTCGCATGTGAGAGGCGCGTGTTCCCTCTCCGCCTCCCACTCAATGCGCCGGTTTCTACTGTTCAGAAGCCATCCCCTGGGGGCAAACGCGATGCCCTCCGGAGGCACGTGAGTCTGGCCCACAGGGCCGTGCACGGTTTCACCCTCACCATGGCCAGCTATGAGGGCGAGGAGCCCAGGGCTTCGGCGTAGTCGCCGGGCATCCGATTCATGACGGTCTGCCAGGTTGATCGGCCAGGGAGAGCGGAACAGGCACGGCTTCCAAGATCATGGAGTTCTCGACGCCCCGTGACCTGCCTGGAAGACCGTGCCTGCCGAAGCATCATCGCTGGTCCCGTCTGCCCTTGACCAACTCCGCGAGCATCCAGAGGTCGCGCCGGAAGAAGTGCCCGGGCTGCTGGACCGCCTCGCCCAGGTGCCTGATCCTCGTGATCCCCGTGGAGTGCGCCACGCTCTGGTCGGCGTCCTTGCCCTGGCCGCCTGCGCGGTGCTGGCGGGGCAACGTCGCTGCTGGCGGTCGGCGAATGGATCGCCGACGCTCCGCCCCACGTGCTGGAACACGTCGGCGTGCGGCTCGACCCCCAGTTCCCCAAACGGCCCCTACCTGAGGAAACGACGGTTCGACGACTGCTGGCCCGGATCGACGGCGACGCACTTGGCGGTCGGCCGCTGGCTCGCCGACCGCCGCAACCGAGCCGAGGGCCGACTGCGTGGCTTGGCGGTCGACGGCAAGAGCCTTCGAGGAGCGGCCAGGGCAAACGGCCGCAAGATCCACCTGCTCGCAGCCCTGGACCACACCACCGGCCTGGTCCAGGCCCAGCTGGACGTGCAGGGAAAGACGAACGAAATCACCTGCTTCCAGCCGTTGCTGGAGACCATGGCCGACCTGGCCGGGGTGGTCGTCACCAGCGACGCCATGCACACCCAACGCGAGTACGCCGACTACCTCCTCGGCCGCGAAGCCCACTACATCGTGATCGTGAAAGGCAACCAGAAGAAACTCCGGAAGCAGCTCAAATCCCTTCCGTGGACAGAGATCCCGCTGCAGGGCCGCGTGAGGGGCACCGGCCACGGACGCGCGGAGATCCGACGGATCAAGGTGGCCACGGTCAACAGTCTGCTCTTCCCCGGAGCCCGGCAGGCCGTCCAGATCAAGCGCCGCCGCACCGACCGTAAGACCGGCAAGACCACTATCAAGACCGTCCACGCCGTCACCAGCCTCACCGCTGAGCAAGCCGA
Source organism: Streptomyces chryseus (assembly GCF_014650755.1). Taxonomy (GTDB): domain Bacteria; phylum Actinomycetota; class Actinomycetes; order Streptomycetales; family Streptomycetaceae; genus Streptomyces; species Streptomyces chryseus. Next base: position 16,694 of record NZ_BMVO01000011.1, read on the forward strand.
CCCCACTCAGCTGGCGACCCTGGTCCGTGATCACTGGCAGATCGAGGCCCTGCACCACGTCAGAGACACAACGTTCGCCGAAGACGTCTCGCAGCTGCGAACCGGCAACGCACCCCGGGCGATGGCCACCTGGCGCAACCTCGCCATCGGCGCCCTGCGGCTGGCCGGCGCGACCAACATCGCCGCCGCTCTGCGACACAACGCCCGCAACGCGGACCGCCCGCTCGCCCTGCTCGGTCTCAAGTGATCATAAACCGGACGCCCGTTGACTACGCCGAAGCCCTGGGCAATCGGCCCGGTTTTTGCGACACCTGTCCGTGCCGGGCGGGCTGAGCCGGAATTTCACTGGTGGCTTTTCAGGTGGTTGTTGAGGTCCTGGAGGCGTTGCCAGGCGGTGGGGTCGGTGCCGTTGCCGAGGGTGTAGTGCAGGGCGGAGCGCGTCGCGGGGCCGAGGCGCGTCGGGCGCGGGTGGTGGAAGGTTTCGGCGTGGGTGCGGCCGACGGTGTGTACGGCGTCGGCGCCGAGGGTGAAGGAGAGCGGGACCGGGGGCGGCTCGTGGTGGGGCGGGGTGGTCAGGTCGGCGCGGGCGGGGCGCAGGTGCGTGAGCATTGAGGTGAGGTTGTGCCGGGTGGCGAGGGTCTCGGCCAGCACGGGAAGGGTGTCGAGGGGCGGGGGCCGGTTGGGGGTGTGTCCGACGGCGAGGGTGATGTGTTCCTCAACTCCGGCCGGGGTGTGGATGATGCGGCAGGTGGCGATCGCCGGGTTGTCGGGGGTTCCGACGGCGACCAGCCAGGTGGGGGCGGCCTTCTTGGCACGGGTGCGGGCCAGTTCGGTGAGCTGTCTCGGTGACCAGGGCTGGTTGACGGGCTCGGCGGTCGACCATCCGGCGGGTGGGGTGCCGGTGAGGGTCTGCCAGGCGGCTTCCAGAGCGCCGCCGAGGAGGAGGTGTTCGACGGCGGGGTGGGTGGTGCGGATGGAGAGGTGAAGCTGCTGTTCGTCTTGGCCGCCGGCGCCGGAGTGGAACGTGTCCGCGATCGGAGTGCGGCCGTCCGACGTGAGGGCTGGGGTGAAGCGGCCTTCGTGCCAGTGGAGTACGGCACCGGTGAGACCGTCGTAGTAGCCGCAGTCGGGGCCCCGGACGATCCAGCGGGCCGGGACCTTGGTCAGCAGGGTGCGGACGGGCAGGGTCAGCCGTGTGCCGGGCGGGGTGACGATCTGCACTTCGCGTCCAGACGGGATGCAGGTTTGTATCAAATCGGTGAGCCAGGTGGTTGCGGCGACAACAGGACGGTCCTGGAGGATCACGGCAGCCTGGGGCGTGAGCACGTCGACGGCAAGCGGGCTGTCGACGGGGCTGCCACCGTCCGCGGAGGGCACGGCAATGATGTTGGTGTGCGCGGCGTCGGCGGGCCAGGTGGACCCGCCCAGCAACGCGGTCAGCCGCCCGGCTACCGATCCGGCCAGCCGCTCGGCTTCCGCGACCGCCGTGGTCGCCCTCACCTCGGTCCACCACACCGGCGCCTCGGCTCCCGCCCCCGCACCGAGCAACCGGCATATCTCACCCGGCACTTGCACGAACAACGGAACCTCGACCGTCACGACGGAACGCCCGTCCTGCGTACGCAGATGGACGACAGCCCCCTCGGCGCTGCTGCTCACCCGAAGATCGGGACCACCGGCGTACAGTCCGGCAAGCACGCTGCGGGCATCCGGCATCTCCGGGGTGAGAGCAATGACGTCCTGAGTCACGAAAATCCTTCAGCGGTGGTCGACTGCCGTCAGCGTCAGAGGGAGTCGGCTTTGGTCGAATCAGAGCCTGCTTGTGAGATCGGGCCCCAAGCCGTCGTCGTACGCATCCGGCGTTGCCAGCCCTTCAGGCGTGGCGGTGCCGAAGTAGGTGGCTCGCCCGGTTCGGGGGTACGCCGAGCATCGCGCTCACTGCTTTGGCCATCCGGCGGGTGGTCACTCGCGTCCCGAGAGTTCCTGCAGATCCTCCAGTGAGGAGGCTTCTCGCAGTGAGGCGGACACGATGGTCCCGGCGTGTGAGTCGCCGGGCCACGCTGACAGGTCACGCAACGCCTGGGACGGAGAAAGTCCGCGCTTCTTTGCCTCGCTCAGGCGTGCCAGCCATGAGGGTCCGGTGTCGAGCGCCTCATCGCCAGCAGGGGTACGCGGCTCGTATCCTGCGGCGTCGTCGCTGTCAGCTGCCCACAGGTAACCGACAACGCGACCGCTGACAGCCACTTCAAGAAACTCGACGGGCGAGTCGGTCTCCATTCCGAATGACGCCGCGCTCCGTGGAAGCTTCGCCTGCATCTGCTCAGTTCGGCGAGGGACCTCAAACATGTACCAGGAATCCAGCAGGTCCGGGTCTTCGTCTGGAAGGTCTTCGAAACCGTCCTCGGTTGGGATTCCGTACGACGTGGGGTCCGAGGGAATGGTCTCAGCCTCGGTCAGCTGCTCGATCGCAGCGAGAGCGGACTTAAGGCGTGGGGCATTTTCCTCCTGCACCTCGGGTTGCTTGTGGCCGCGTAGGTCGTGGGACATCCAGGCATCGGAAAACGTGTGAAGTGTCAGAGTTCTCGCACCGCTCGCCCACGCGTCAACAGAGATCGTGAAGAGCTTTTCGACGTGACGCGGCTGGCCCGCTCGGAGGCAGGCGCCAGGCGTTGAGAGGTCGATCGTCACCACGCCAACACGATCCCAGTCGAGAGTCGGCAGGTTGCTGAAGAACTGATCCCCGGAGAGAGCGCTCTGTAGGTCTACGTGCACTCTCTTCAGGCTGAGCAGGACGGTGTCATCATCCTTGGCTCGGACGGTGAGGTCGGCGCGCGCGTTGCCTTCGGCGAGGCCGCGCGCGCGCAGGACCATCCAGACATTGAGAACTCCTTGTGTGCACCGTTTCGCAAGGTCATCGTCGGAGATCTGCGTCTTGGTCTCCCAGGACCAGCTTCCGACAGGGGTCGTCGTAATCACAGAACACCTCCTGGGTCGACCTTGGAGCCCGGCGGGATAATGATCGTACCGTCGTCGAGCCGGAGTACGAACAGGATGCCACGCCCCTTCTCACTCTTGAACGGGTGCTCTCCTCTATGTACTTGCAGGAGTTCTTCCGGAATCCCTCGGGCTTCCCACTCGGCGACTGATCCCTGGCCGTCGATGAGCATGACTTTATGGTCGGCAACGGACTTTGACAATTGCCCGAGGTTGTCCGGCTTGGCGATCGAGTCGAATGGGTTCTTGGGATTGTTGAGCCGCTTCATCTGGTAGCCGAAGCTGCTTCCTGCATCATCTGTCACCCGCACATCGATGTCCGCCTTGATCGCAGGATTCTTGACTTCGAACTCGATGTGGCGCAGGCCGCTTCTATAGAACTGGTCGCCGAGCCGGAGCTGGTCCACGGCCCGAGGAAATTGATCTGGGCGACCGGAACCCAACATGGAGACGGTGTCCCTAAATCCGGGGGACTGGGACAGATGGCCGGAACTAATAATGTCAGCGATTTCACGCCCCGAAGTGGACTCCCCCAGCCTTTCAACGATCTTCTCGATCACTTTGGGCTTCATAGTGTTTTTGGGAATGCTACGGATTCCCTCACGTAGCTGGTGCTCGGCATCGCCCCCTCGCTCCATGGGGCCTGAGGGCGTAGGGCCAGGCTTCTCACCGCCGCCGTGGCCGTCATCGGCATGCCCGGTGCCATCGCCGCCATCCGCAGAGGGTGTGGCGTCTGCATGCGCCGAAGAGCCGGAACTCGGGGTATCGGCCCCGTGCCCGCCACCGGAAGGTGACCCTGCCCCGGTTTCGCGGCGCCCGTGCTGGTCACCTACGCCCGCGTGACCGCTGTGGGTCGAGGGGCTGTCGTGAGAACCAGCCCCGCTGGACACATCATGGCTAGCGTTGGGTGGCAGGTTGTCGCCCGTATGCCCGGTGGCTTCGGGTGCACGCGCGCCCGCGCCGACCAGTTCGTGCCGACGGGGAGCCTCACTCGAAGGCGTGCGGGCAGCGGCGGCCGGTTCGCGGGGAGCCGGCGTGGTGTCGGGCACACCCTTCCTGCCGGGCGTGAACTGGCCGTCTTCGACGCGGAGCTGCGAGCCGTCAGGGAACTCGATGAAACTGTGCGTCCTGCCCGCGGTTGCGGTGGCGGCGCGGACCCCTGCGGTGAGGTCGGCGACCCTGGGCAGGGTGCGAGCGGCGACGCCGACCGTCTTGGCTGCCGCGCCGATCGGGTCCAGGACCTCGCCCACCTTGGCCAAAGTGCCGGCCACGCGGGAAGCCGCGCCCGCCTTGCCGGCCGCCGAGCCGACCTTCGAGGCCGCCCCCAATGGTCCGGCGCCCAGGGTGAGACCGTTGAAGATGATCGTGCCCACTGCCTTGCCGGAGTTGGTGCCCCAGTCGTCCCAGGCGACGAACGACTTGCCGAACTCCTTGGCGTGCGGCTTGCTGTCGTCCATGAGCTTTTTCATGAACGGCGAGAGGTCCTTGCGATCGCCGTGCGGGTCGAGGAGGTAGCCCTCAGCGCCGACGATCACCCGGAACAGTCCCTCGCGGGCGGCGCCTCCCTCCTCGCCGGTACTGAAGAGATCGATCAGTCCCTCGACCGAGCCGGCAGCGTTGTCCCACACGCTGATCCCCACCTGCTCCAGGTGGTAGTCGATCCCGAACGGCAGCATCTCGTGGTGCTCCGGACTGCCCCACGGAAGGGAATCTGCCTGGGCCAGCTGCTCGGCGCTGAAGCCGTAAGGGTTGTTCTGCTTGGGGCTGCCGTCGTTGATGTGCCACTGGGTGCCGTCCACCAACGCGGTGATCTTGTCGGCGCAGGTTACCTCTGCCTGCTGGAACGCTGCGGTTGCCGCGTTCACCCCGTCCCAGATCGCCTGGTGCTCGGCAACCTTGTCCTCGTCCTTCCGCCAGCTCTCGAACGGGCCCTCGTCGTCCTTGACCGACTCCACGAACGCCGCCGCCCGCCAGCGCAGCGTCTCCAGCTGCTTGATGAGCCCGGCGACTTCGACCGCGTACGTCTCCAGCGCCCCGGCCACCGTCTCCAGCCGGCCGGCGAAGGTGCCGGACGTCTCCTGCACCGCCTGCGTGGTGGCAAGCAGCTGTCCCGCCTCAGGAGCCTTGTACGAGGCGTTCAGGTGCTGGAAGCGAGTGTGGACATCGCTGCCGCCCTCGCTGATCGCATTCGCAGCCCGCCGCAGAGCGGTGACCTGCCGCTGCAGCTCGACCAGGTCACCGGTGAAGGTGGGTATCTTCTCCGGACTGATCACCTCTCGCCCGCCCGCCTGCGGGCCGCCTCCAGAAACGCCGTCACGTCAGGCGCCAGCGTCGCCTGCCGCTGGGCGTTCCACGCCTGCTCCAGACTCCCGGCGAGGTACGCATTGGTCGCCTCGATGGCGCCGTTCGCCGAGTTACTGGCACGCAGCGGCAAGAACGCCACGTCCGTCTCCGTCCCCTCGACGAACTGCCCCAACGCCACCCCCACCAGCCCGGTCGCCCGGCCACCGCCTCCGGCGCCCTCTGCACCGAACGCAAGCGTGCCCGCCGACTCCATCGCCCCCTGAACACTTGCCCCGTACAGCCGAATCCCGGCGCTCATACCATCCGCAGCCTCTCTCACCTGAGAGATCACCGACTGCACCCCCGCAGGCGCGATGTCCCACCCCGTCACAGCAACCCCCGTGCATGTCTTGGCAGATACATTCCTGCGGCCGGGCTCAGTATCGCTCAGAGCTCTGACAACAGGATCTTCATGAGTATCAGCCCGCTGGTTGCAGCAGCAATGCTCTTCCGGCCAAAGTACGTGTCGACCTGGCATAACGACGCCTTCGCGCTACGCATGCTCCTGCCGTCGCCCCGTGTGTTCCTCAGCCCCGAGTTCGAGGAGCATGAGGACTTCATCGCGATCGTCACCAGGCCCGAGCCGCAGAGCTCCCGGCCAGCGCCCGATTTCTTTCCAGCCGAGCCGTTCATAGAGGGTCTCCAGTCCAACGCCGGCGCGTGCTGCCAGGTGCAGCTGCTCAAGCTCCATCTGGTCACGAGCGACGGCGTGGGCCTTCTTCATCAGGGCGACGCCGATGCCCTGGCCGCGCCTGTCGGTGCGGGTCTGAACGTGGTGGAGCGTTCCCCAGTGGGCGATGAGCGCGAAGGCGTCTCGGCGTATGTTGAGCCAGCCCACCAGGTCGTCGCCGTCAAGGGCCATGAGGATGCGGCAGGTTTGAGGGGCGAGATTTCCGAGGATGGCGTCGAGGGCGGGGGCGGCGTCCCGTTGGTCGATGGGCGGGAAGGGAAAGCCGGCCGCGCCACCTGCGTTGGAGACGTCGATCCAGCAGTCGATGAGGGCCTGTCGCCGATCCGGGTTGACGTCACGTGTGGTGGTCGCCTGAGCGAAGCGGAGCGAGTCGGAGGGCATACGGCGAGGGTGCCAGCAGGCACTGACAGCGGGCAGTCGCCCGTACGGCGACGGTGCCAGCAGACGGGCGGCCCAGGTGATCACCGCGATGACCACCGAGGCCGTCATTGCCTGGCTCGACGCCGGGCGCCCGGACCTGGCCGCTGAACTGCGAATCTCAGCAGGACGCCATAAATGGCCGCGATATGCGATCAGCTCCAAAAATGTGGCGTTCACCTTGAGAACCGACACCTTTCCCTGGCTGCGCAGTTCGCCGGTGTCCGTTGTCAGCGTAGCCAGCCGCTTTGCCATCCAACCCAGTCGAATAGCGGTGATCCCTCGGTGTCCCTGCAATGGACGCCGAGGCCATGCCGTTACGCGTGAGCTCTCTCGGATGGGACACTGGTTCACATGAAAGAGGTGCGCTGCGAGCGATGCGACAACATCATTGGCATGGGGTGCGCCTGCCCTCCTGATGGCAGCGTGCCCAAGGCACACCCGGAGGAGAGGCGTGTTCGACAGGAGTGGCGGCGGTTCCCCGGCAACGCCATCTTGATCAAACAGAATGGTAAGGCGCACGTTCCAGGCGCCTGCGATCACATGACAGAAGACGAGGTGCGGCCCCCGAAGTGGGGTTGGATTCTCGATCCGTCCCCCGGAGATTGGGGCCGTATCAGCGAAGGCAGCCCAGCCATCGCCACTGGGGGGAACGCGCAGCTGCGGGCGACGAGCCGGTGCATGACGTGCATGGGGACTCTCGGCGGCTGATGATCTGCAAGGCGTGCTGTGCTGTGGGGTAGCTGACCAGAGGGCCGACGGTTTGCCGACGGCCCTCTTTCGTTTCGTGGTTCTGGGCACGCCGGATGCGGCACGACTCGGTTCGATGGCAAAACGACTGCGTTCGATGTCAACGGACAGCAGTTCGCCGGGGGCAGACAGGAAAGCTCGTAGAAGGGCTGGCCACGGTGGGCAGGGCATGTCAACGTAGACGACCTTCCCGGAGATCTCCAGGGCAAGGCAACGCGGTTTCGGAGCACGACGACGATTGCTCCGGTGAGCCCTAAATTCCCACCGGCGGCGACTCTGCCGCCTCGCCCCTGGTACTCCGCTCGCTCCGTCGGCGACTAGCAAAGATACCCCCGCTCTTGGAGGCGCTCCTGAACTCGCACTTCCCGTTCGACCCGTCCCTCCCCATCGGCGCCCCGCCCGCGTACTGGGTCGGTCCCCGGCACCTGGCTGGCGACGACGCCTGTCTCTACGACGCGGTGGCCGACACACTCGCCGGCCTTGGCTGGATGAGCCTGACGATCGCCCGCGGGCGGCGTGAACTCGACGAGCCGCTGGAGGACCGTCAGGTGCTGCGCAGCACCGTCCTCCATATCAGCCCCGACACCCTCCGCTGGGCACAGTGGGTGCTGCCCGACGAGCCGTTTCACCTCGGTGCGCTGCCGGTCGCCTGGCAGGTCTCCGCCCGCTCGGACGCGACCAGCCCGGTCGCGGAATGGTCCGCCTACTTCACCCCCGGTGTCCCGGGTGAGGTCCTCACCGACTTCCTCTTCGCGCTCGACCGATGCGACCGTCCCACGGCCGCGTCGACCGGGCCCGAGGTGGTCTTGGACGCGGTCACCGCGCACGGCTGGCTCCCCGATGCCGACGAGCCCCATACGACGGCGATGCATCCCACCTTCACCGCCCGCCTCAGCCTCAGCGAGGTACCGCCCCTCATCCAGGACGCCAACCCGCGCGCCCTGACCACCGAGCCGGATGAGACAGGGCCGTTCGGGTGGCAGGCGTGGGCTGAGCCCGCGATGGGCGCCCCGTACGTGTGGGCTGCGTCGTTCGCAGCCAGCGTGCCGCATGACCTGGTCGCGGCATTCGCCTCCTCTCTCAGCTCCACCGCACCGGTGCTGCGCCGGGTTCTACCGGAGAGCACGCGGGACCGGCTGATGCGCGCCCCGGCCAGCTGAGACCTGCCCGCACTATGAAGCCGGGCCTCCCAATTGGGAGGCCCGGCTTCAGCGTTGCTGTGCTCTGGCGTCTTCCACGGGTCACCCCTGTCAGTGAGTGACGCGGGCCTTCGTCAGAAGGTGTACGGGGTGAAGGGACGGACCGGTTCGATGATGAGGCCGAGCAGTCGATCGAACTCGGTCCGTTCGTCCTTGCTCATGAGCTGGACGGCGTTGCCGAGGTTCTTCTCGGTGAGCTGGTCCATGAACGGGGCGAGGAAGCGCTGCATAGCCTCCGGCACTTCGTCAATCGTGCGCAGGTACTCCTGGTACCGCGCGAACTGTTCGCTCACCTCTTCCAGTTCGACGCGGGTGGCCCTGAAGGCGAGGGCCTGTTCCTCCTTGCTGAACGGGCGTCCGTCGCGATGGGTCCAGGTGTTGGTGTCAGGCCGGCGCTTGAAGTCCGCGTCGCAGAGCAGGGCGACGATCTCGGGGCGTGCTGTGGTCTTGGGCATACGGGTGCTCCTCACAGGAGTCGGGTGGGTGGAGACATCAATGGTCCGGAGGATCGCCGGTTTGCCCAACCGGCGATCGTCGGCTATGTTCCGCCCGCTTCGGGCCGCTGAGCCTCACCCTCCGCACCAGGTCGAGGCCGAACTGACCCGTCTCATCGCCCCGGAACGGGTGATGCCATCGGCAGCACCGCGGGTCTACGGTGATGGACGGGCCTCGTGAATGGCGAGACCACCCCAGGGAGAGCCGATGGACGACACCAACACCGCACGGCGCGTCATCACCGAGGACGAATACCAGGACGCGGCCAAGTGCGTTCGTGAGGCCGCCGGTCGATCCGGGCCCCGTCTCAGCCGCGCCGCGACGGACGACATCACGGCGACCCTCCTGCTGAGCGCCGGTCTCCTCACTCCGCCCCCGGCTCCGGAGCCCGGCACGTGCACCGCGCTCTTCCCGGACGACGAAGGCATGTGGGTGCAGTGCGAGGAGGAACCCGGCCACGCCGATACGTACCACAGCGACGGCGAAATCGAATGGACCGACGAGGACCCCAACGCCGTGCCGCCGCAGGGCTGACGCACCGATGAGCACACCGGACACCACGGCGCCGCCCCGGACGTCGCCGCCGACGTAGCAAGCGGCCAACAATTCGCCAACAGTGCCTCTCCTGCCGGAGGTCAGAGCCTGCAGTGGGCTGGCAACGTTCGCGTGCAGCGGTCAGCGACGGCCGTGTCCGCGTGTCGTGGCTGGCTGCGGCGCAGGGAGCGGCTGACCCTGGACAGCGAGGTCCGTTCGGGCGCCCGTGACCTTCCGGGATTGGGCGGCTCGTGCTCGGTCGGCGGGGCTGAGGCGCTGGATGCGCCAGGTGAGGGCGCGTGCCGGGGAGCGGGCGTCGTCCAGTGGTCGCTGGTCGACTGCCTGCTTCAGCAGTGCGGCGGGTTCGTGCCCAGCCGCTTCGGCGTCGGCGAGGGCGGTGGCGAGGGCCGGCCAGGCGTGGTCGTCGAGGACCTGCTGGGCGTGCGTGGGTACGGCCTCATAGACGAGGGCGACGAGCCGTTCGACTGCGGGGGCGGGCGGCTTGCGGTGGGCGAGGGTGGCCAGCGGGACCGCGGCGGCTTGGTCGTAGGCGGCCTGCAGGTGCACGAGCGCTTGGCGGGCGGCGATGACCTGCTGGTCGTGCTGGCGGAGCTGGTGCCAGCGTCCGGCGGCAATGACCGCCAGGATGGCCACGTCGAGGAACATGGCCAGCAGGGCTCCGTCGCGCGGCGCCGGCTGGCTACGCATGGCCCGGATGGCACCGCGCAGGGCACGGGCATGCTCGTGCTCGGCACGGATGCGAGAGCGGGTGGCACGTTCGAACGTGGCAGCGGCTTGACGGAGGTGCGGCCGGATTTCGTTGGGGGCGAGGAGGGGCAGGGCGTCGAGGGCTTCGCCGAAGGCGGCGATGTGGGCCTGGGCGGCTGCGTCGTCGCCCCGGTCAAGGCGGTCGGGGATGTGCTCGGCGACAGCGGTCGCTTGGTACCACGGATCGGGTCGGTGCTGCCCCGTCGTCTGGGCGGGCTGGTCGGTGGCATTCAGGCGGTCGCGGATCTGGGGGAAGGACAGGTCGGGGGCGAGCTTGGAGCCGGAGTACCAGACGGGCTCGCCGACGGCGTTGGTGTCCCCTTCAATGGCGATCTTGAATCCGCGGATGCCGCCGGAGGGGAAGCGCTGGATCTCGACCAGCACGCTGTCGGTGGCGGCAAGGATGCCGAGGAACTCCTCGGGGCTGGTGGCCACCGAGACCGCGGTGCGGACGGTGAAGCGCAGGCGCTCGCGGGCGGTCATCTCGTGGCCGGCCCGGCGTGCCTTTTCGGTCTCAGCGCGGGTGGGGCGCTTGGCGGCGGTGCGGTCGCCGCGTACGACTTGCCGCAGGCCGTACTCCTTCTCGATGGCGACCAGTTCCTTGTCGGCGGTCAGGTAGTCGTTCCAGTGGCGGGCTGGCCGGACGTCGCCTCGGACCTTTGTGGCGGCGATGTGGATGTGGTCGTCGGCGTGCCGCACGGCCACCCAGCGGCACCCGTCCGGATCACCGTCGGGGGCGATGCCGGTGGCCGCCACAACCCGGCGGGCGATGTCGGCCCACTCGGCGTCGCTGAGGTGGCGGTCAGTCTCGGCGGCGCGGATGGAGCAGTGCCACACGTGCCGCTCGGGCGCCTGGCCGAGGCGCCGGGCCTGCTTCACGTGCAGGTCGAGGTCCGCCACGAGAAGCTTCTTTGTGGCGGCGGGGTCGTCGGCGCGGCCGGGGTCGGGGGCGAAGCCGTCGAAGGAGGCGACCAGGTGCGGGTCGGTGTGCTCGTTGGCCCGGCCGGGTCCGTAGAGGTAGCGGATGAGGCCGGCGGTGTCCTTGCCGCTGCTGATTTTGGCGATCACCAGGCTGCCTTGGTGGAGACGGCCTGGTTGGCGGCTTCCCTGATGTGGTTGACGGCCGTGCCGACCGCGCTCAGGGTGCGCTCGGCCTGGGCCAGGACGGTGGTATCCACAGGGTGTGGATGGCCGCCGGAGTTCAGCTTCTTGGCGACCTGGTTGACGAGGTGGCCGATCTTGGCGACCTGCTGGCGCAGGGCGGTCAGCTCGTCGATGTAGTCGTCGAGCTGCGTGCGCTGGCCGGGCAGGGTGAGGTCGCCGTGGACGTGGGCCATGACGACAGCGCCGACGTAGTGAGCGCCAGCGATGTTCAGCGACTGGGCCTTGGCGAGGATGTCGGTCTTCTCGTCGACGCTGTAGCGCACGTCGACACGCTCTTTGCGCTGCTCGTCTTTTCGCTTGCGGCGACGGGCGGCACGACGCAGGGCGGCGGCGTCGGCGGCACGCGGCAGCGGCACGGCGTCGTAGGTGGGCTTCTCCTGCTCGGGCACCCCCTGGTGCCCGAGGTCCTCCGCCACCCCCGGGGCGGAGGGCTCTGCGTTGGACCGGCCGTTGGACGGTCCAATGCCATACCTTGCTGCGCTGGTGGCTGGGGTGGTCATCTCCTGCTGGCCGGTGGGGTGTTCGGTGCGCGGGTCGTGCATGGGTCTCCCTATCAGTTCGGGGAAAGAGGGGCTGAGCCGGATGGTCGCGGGGGCGGGGCGACCTTTACAGGCGCTGCGGGGCTCAGCGAGGGGCGGCGGCGTTCAGTTCGGCCTTGACCTCGCGGACGATGGCGCCGGCGTGGTCGCTGGCGACGCTGTAGCCGTCGCCGCGCACGGCTTGTTCCAGGAGGTCGCGGGACAGGCGGCCGGTCTCGCCGTGGATGCGGTGGGCGTAGTCGCGAAGGACCTTGTCGGAGGCGCGGGGTTTGCGGTTCGGCTGCTCCGGCTTCGGCGCAGCGCTCTTGCCCGGTTTGGCGCCTGAGCCGTCGCCCGGCGGCGGCCCGCTGCCCGTGAGCGGCGGAGCCTCGTGCTGCGGGCGGGCTGCCGGTTCCGGGCCGGTTCGGGCGTTGGGATTCGGGCGGGCGGCCCGGTGGGGTTCGTCGTTGCCCGGAGCCGATGGGTGCGGGCGGGGTGCGTCTTCCGCCCGCTTGTCGGCGTCCGCCCGGCTGTGGTCGGGCCGTGCTGCGGGCGGGCTGGCCATCTGTGGGGCGGGTGCGGTCCAGCGCGGGGCCAGGTCGATGGTGGCCAGGGCGGCTGCTTGGCGGCGGGTGGCGAGCTGGCGCAGCAGCCGCTCGTCGAGGCGGGGGTCGGCGTCGACGCCGGAGCGGGCGAGTGCCTTGGACAGGCGGCGCACGGTGCGCTGCCCTGCCCGCCCGGTGCGCTGCTCGGGCGACATCTCGGCGAGGCGGGCAGCCAGAGCCACGGCCCGGTGCATGGCCCGCTCACGGATGATCTGGGCCGCGCCCTGGTCTTGCTCGACGATCCCCAGGCGGGCCAGCAGCCGCTCGCGGGCCTGCCGTGTGAGGACGGCGGCCAGTCCGCGGGAGGCGGCGTCGGGGGTGCGCTGGCGCAGTTCGATGCCCATGGCCAGGTGCCACAGCACCGCCGCCATCACCGGGCCGGTGAAGGCGCGCATGGTGCCGCCGACCGGGCCGGCCTCGGCGTAGGCGGGGATGGCCTGCATGGCGGTGATCACCCAGACCAGGACTCCGGGCAGGCCGGCTGCCCGCCTGGGGCCATGCAGGTTCTGGCGTGCCATCAGGGCCATGGCGAACAGGGCCAGTTCGGCGGCGGCAAACATCGCGGTGCGCTCGGTCGTGTTGCGCATGTCGAGGTAGTGGGCGGCGAACCGCCAGCTGGTGTCCGCGCTGTAGGCGGTGCACACCAGCGCCGCCACGGCCGCTGTGACGACTGCGGCCGAGCCGCGCCGCTTGCGGTCATGGATGCGGGGTTGGCCGCGTCGCCGGGCAAGCAGGCCCACCAGCAGGGCGCAGATCGCGAAGGCCAGGACGGCGAAGGCCAGGGACATGCTGTCGCCGTAGGGGAGGGAGGCGGTGGCGAGCGGATCGGTTATCGCAGGGGGCATGTACGGGGCTACTCCGGGGGGTCGTGGGGACCTTGGCGGGCGGGTGCGGAGGGGGGCGTTCACGGCGTTCACGCAGGGGGCGTACACGCGAGCCCCCTTCTAAAGGGGGGCTCGCGCGTGAACGCTCGGGCGCGTGTACGGCGTGTACGGTCGCGTGAACGTCTGACCTGCGGTTTTGCGGCGAGCGTGTACGCGTGAGGGGCGGCGTGGGCCCGTGTGCGCGGAGGGGGTGCGTGTACGCCCCCGTGTACGGTCCCGGCGTCCGGCGGGAGGGCCTAGGAGACGGCGCCGATGTGGCGGACCGAGGCGCGGTAGCGGGCCTGCTGGCCGCCGCCGGTGCCGCCTGCGGCGCCTTCGGCTTTGACGGCGAGTCCGGCCTTGACGAGGCGGTCCAGGATGCGCCTGGCCTTCTCGGTGGCGGCTCGGTCAGGGCTGGTCTCACCGCTCTGGAGGACGGCGAGTTCGCGGACGGTCAGACCGTCGGGGCGCTGGCGCAGGATCTGCGCCGGGTCGCATTTGGGGTCGACCGTGGTGATGCCGCGCTCGTGGTCGTGAATGAGCTGGAGGGGGCCGATCTCGCCGGTGGGGTTCTTGAGGTGGTGCAAGGTGACTGCGAGGTCGCCGGCCTCGCCGGAGACGAACAGGACACTGCCCGCACCGGAGGTGAGCCACGTGGAGCCGTACACACGGTCCAGGGTGGGCTTCTGGGCGCGCGGGGCGCCCTCGGTGGCCTTGCGCTGGTGGTGCAGCTCGATGATCTCGACCTCGGCGCGTATGGCTCTCTGACGAGCGTTGTTGTAGGCGTTGGCCAGGGCATCGTCGACCAGGGTGCTCATCGCGTCCTTGAGGCTGTCGATCACGATCGTGTCGGCCTGGTGGGCTGCGGCGAGGTCGGCGAGGAGGTCGGGCTCCTTGTCCAAAGTCGCGGGCAGCGGTCCCTGCCAGACGCTGAGCCCGTCGCGCAGGCGCTGCTCGTGCTCGGGCTGGACGCGGCGGGCCATGGCGCGGGCGATCTGCTTGTACCGGTCTAGCGCCAGGTACAGCACCCGCTTGCCCGGCGCGACCGGCATATCCAGGACGCTGTCACCGATGCCCAGGCGAGCGAAGACCACCTGGTGGGCGAGTGTCGTCTTGCCGACGCCCGGAGCCCCGACGATCATCAGGCTCTCCCCCGATGACCACGCCGTCTGCTCGCGGGTCCCCCACAGCGGCTCGGTGTCAGCGCCGGTCTCGGTGACGAACCGCCACCCGTCGGTGATGAACCGGGAGAGCCGCCCCTGTCCCGATGCCAGGGCGCGTTCACGTTCGGCACGGACCTCAGATTCGACCTCGCTGCGGATGGCATCAGGGTCAGCGCCCGGCCCCATCGTGCGCTGCACGGTGCGTATACCGGAGGTGCGCAGGCGGCGCAGGTCGGCCATCTTGCGCACGATGTCGGCGTAGTGGACGGCGCCGCTGACCGAGGGCATGGCGTCGGCGAGCTGATGGACGTACCCTACGCCGCCGACCCGCTCCAGATCGTCCTGCGCGCGCAATCGGTCGCACAGGACAACGGGGTCGGTCGGCTTGTCCTCACTGCGTAGGGCGAGAATCGCACGCCAGACCGTCTCGTGGGCCGGACGGTAGAACTCATCCCCATCGAGCAGCTGACGTACTTCGTCAATCATCGCCGCGTCGTGCATGCAGGCGCCCAGCACAGCGGCTTCGGCATCGAGGTCGTGCGGCGGTACGGCGGTGATGTCGGAGGGCGCAAGAGGGTGGCCGTTTGCGGCGAGGTGTGGCGCGTCCGGCCGAGGGTCGGTCATACTGGGCATCAGCTCCTCTGCTCGCGGGCCATATGGGACGGCAATCCCGGCCTCACAGGTTGATCGCTAGGGATGGCGGTTGAGAGGTTTGCGCTTAGGCCCCCCGGCTGTGCCGGGGGGCTTTTCTCATGCGGCGGTCGGTCGTGCGGCTCCTCGGGTCTCTGCGGTTGGCAGTACCACTATGCCACACGAATTGCCGATCGCAGAAGTGTTTTGCATCTCGCAGAGTGGATGCTACTGTTTACCAGTCGCTGCATCGCGCAGAGGCTTGCTACGAACGGAAGGAGGTGCCCGTGGTCGATGACGACTCCCCGCAGGGGATCCTGCTCAGCGGCGAGGAGAACGTCGCGGTCCGGATCAGGCTGGAGCGCGAGGCGCGTGGCTGGAGCACCACAGCCCTGTCCGACCGGCTCAACGAGGCTGGCTTCGAGATGAACCCGTCCGCGGTCTGGCGCATCGAGAACCGCAAGCGCCGCATCAACCTCGACGAGGCCATCGGCTTCGCCGAGGTCTTCGGCCTTGACCTGCGCAACCTCGTGGGCCCCCCGCAGCTCGCCGCCCAGGCCCGCGCCATGGAGCTCATCGACGCTGTCGTCGACACGTTCCGCGGAACCCAGCGCGCCAGCGCCGCCTACACCCAGGCGCGCGACGAACTCGACGCCTACCTCGCCGAGCACCCCGACCTCCGCGAGGAAGCCGACGTCATGGTCTCCAACGCCATCGCCGAGGCGTCCACCAAGCACCTGCTGGAGACGTACGGGCCGCCACCCGGCGAGAGCCGCGACGCCAGTTCCGCCAACGAGACGTAGCTCGGCTCTCCCTCCCGTCCTGGGCCCGCGAACCCCCAGCACGGGACACCTTTCACCCTCATCCCTAGCGATCGACCGGCGGGCCGGTGTTGCCGCACCCACGCCCGCAAAAGGAGGGCTTACCCCTTGAACCGACCCGCAATACCCCCTGCCTCCACGCCGACTCCGCGCCCCGACGCCGCCCTGCCACGCCTCTACCTTCCCGAGGAGGTCGCGGCCGTCCTCGGCTGCTCCGCCTGGTGGGTCAAAGACCGCGCCCGCCGACGGCTCATCCCGTTCACCCGCGTCGGCCGCGCGTACCGCTTCTCGGACGATCACCTTGCCGAGATCGTTCGCATGCACGAAGAGCGCCCGGCCCGGAATCCGCAGCGCCCCAGCGGCATTGCTGTGCCCGCTCGGAAGCCTGCGACGCGACAGCGCACCGAGACAGCCCTGCCCACGGTCCGTCTCAAGGCCCGGCCCCCTCGCCGCTTGGTCAAGTCCCAGTACGGGACCGCTGCTTAACGCACCCCACACGACAGAAGGGAGGGAACTCGGTGGGGTACGCAGAGAAGCGCGGCGGCTACTGGCGCGGCCGGTACAAGATCGAGGACGGCAAGTACGGCACAGTCGCCGATTCCACGGGTGCTGTGGTCAAGTTCGCCACCAAGCGCGAGGCCAAGCAGGCCGCAGACGCAGAAGAGGTGACCGTTCGGCGTGGCCAGTGGCGCGACCCGGGGCTTGGCCAGGAAACCTTCGGCGAGTACGCAAGCCGCTGGTACGAGGCCCAGGACCTGGCCGCCTCGACCATGCAGAACTACAAGCGCCACATCGAGGAGCATCTGCTCCCCGACTTCGAGGACAAGGCGCTCGCCGGCATCCTGCGCACGGACGTCGACTCCTGGGAGAAGAAGGAGAAGGCCGTGTACGCGGCCTCCAGCGTCAAGACCTGGCGCTCGACGCTCCACCTGATCTTCGAGGACGCGATCGACGAGGGCCTGATCACGTCCAACCCGGCCGCCCGGCGGCGCGGGCGCGGCAAACGAGCCGGCCGCTCCCGCAACCGCGGGCCTGAGAAGGTCGTCACCGACGCGCTCGGCATCCTGCTGACCGCCGAGCGGGCCGCTCTGCTCTCCGGCCGTGACGACGAGTTCGTCGCCGTGGTCCTCAAGGGCTACACGGGCAAGCGCTGGGGCGAAATCGTCGGCCTGGAGTCAGAGTTCGTCCGGCCTGGCGCGTTCCGCGTCGAGTGGCAGCTGTACGAGCTGGACACCGGCGAGCTGGTGCGCTGCCCGCCCAAGGACGACAGCTACCGGACCATCGACGCGATGGACTGGCTGTCGGCCCTGGTCTTCGACCACATTGCCCGCACGAAGCCGACCCCCTGCCCTTGCCACAGGCGGACATACGTCTTCCGAGGCCAGGGGGCAGCGCGGACCGGGGGCCACCAGGGCGCCAAGCTCGTCGACGTCGCTCGGCTGGCCGGGCTCTCCACGGGGACGGTGTCCAACGTCCTCAACCACCCCGACCGCGTCGCGGAAGCCACGCGGATGCGGGTTGAGAAGGCGATCGCCGATCTCGGGTTCGTGCGGGGCGGTGCGGTGTCGGGGCACGCGGCCCACTGGCGCAGGAACGGTTTTGCGACCTGGCTGTTCACCCCAGCAGCCTCCGGCTGGTACCCGAAGAAGGCCCCGCAGGAGGCGCGACCCGTGCCCATCCTCGGCGAGCCATGGCCCGGCGTCCCGGCCCGAGGGCGGGGCGCTACCGATCGCGCCGATGCCTGCTGGCTCCCGATCGCCAAGGGCCTCACACCCCACGGCCTCCGTCACACCCACCGGACGATGATGGAGGACCTGGGTACGGAGAAGGTGCTCATGGACGAGCGCATGGGCCACCTCGACGCTTCGGTCTCCGCGCGCTACGCCCACGTCACCCCCGGCATGCGCCGGCGCCTCTTGCTCGGTCTCACCGAGCAGTGGGAGGAGGCCCTCGACGCCCGCCTGGCGATGCATCCGAGGTCACCAGTCGCTGTGCTCGACCGGTTGCTGTTGGCCTTGGCCGCCTGACTGCGGTACGGGGTCCGGTCAGCGCGACGTGGCCCGGCAACCACCACAGGTTGCCGGGCCACGTCGCGTTCGTCAGTCGACGAGGTAGTGGGCTTCGATGTAGGCGACGGTGGAGTCATACGGCTCTCCCACCGGCTTCAACTGGTACCGACGGAAGACCGCGGCGGTGGCGCGACGGGCGCCTCGGTTGCGAGCGTCGGCGTTGTCCCATGACCGGGCGAGGGTGCGGGTAACCACGTGGTCGATCTCCTCGGCCAGGTTCCTCTCCGTGACTGTGAGGCCGGAGGGTGCGTGGTCGTGGATTATGCGTGACAGGACACCCACGTGGTCGTCGTCCAGCACGACGACGGCTTCGTCGGGGTGCTTCTCGGCGTTCACGATGGCGCGGGCGACCCGGAGTGCTTCGGAAAGGAACTCCAGGGCGTCCTGGGCGTTCTGGATAATCCGGTCCCGTAGTTGCTTGATCCGCTCCGCGAGGGCGGTGTACTTCGCGGAGCCGGGTTCGACGCCCTTATCGAGGGCGGCCTTGATGCGGTCGAGGATCTCCGCTGCGGACGGCGGTGTCGTGTCCTCACCGTCGCCCTTGCCGGCCTTGGGCCGGACGAGGGCCAAGAGCTCTTTGAGGACGGCGATGCCCTGGGCGTCCAGGACGAGGGCTTCCTCCTGGGAGGCGACAGCGGAGAAGGAGTGGACGTGGGAGTTAATGATCTCCAAGACCATCGGCCCGAGCTCGGCCAGTCGTTCCTTCCTCTCCTCGTCGGAGGACTTCTTGAATAGCGTCGTGTAGACGGACCCGAACAGCCCGAAGCCGTCACGGTACTTGGCGACCCGCTTGTCGGTGTTGATGAGCGGGTAGAGGCGGGCCAGCAGCCGGTAGTCCTTGGAGAACACCTCGGCGGCGCCGGGGCTGGCATCCAGGAAGACGTTGATGGCTCGCACGGACTCGTATCCGTGGACCGTGAGGTCCAAGCCGTCCACGTCCACGAAGAGGTCTTCGATACGGGCGAAGGCGGTGCGGAACTCGGCGACCAGCTCGGACAGGTCGGTAACGAACCCGCCACCCTTGCCGGCCCCCTCCGATGTGGGGTCGACGACGGCCCGCTGCACTTCTTCACCCAGGCTGATGTAGTCCACGACCACGCCGGAGGTCTTCACGAACCCGCTCGGGGACACCCACGTGCGGTTCGGGCGGGTAATCGTCTGAAACAAGGTGTGGGCCTTCAGCGGCTTGTCCAGGTAGAGGACGCCCTCGTTGGGGGCATCGAACCCCGTCATCAGTTTCGCGGTCACCACCAGGAAGCACAGCGGATCGTCCGGGGTGAGGAACCGCCGCTTCTGGTCCTCCTCATCGGTCTCCGAGAGCTGGTAGGGCCGCATGGCGGGGTCTTCGTCCTTGGAGTCCGAGACGGAGATGTTCACCTCGGCGGTGATCCGGTCATGCTTCCCGACCTCGGCGAGCACCTGTGACGCCTCGAAGCCGGTTAGCAGCTCGTTGATCTTGTCTGTGTACGCCACGGCCAGCTCACGGTTGAAGGCGACGACCTGGGCCTTGAGACCGTTGCGGTAGGCGCTGGCCAGGTAGTGGTCCACGATGTCCTGGCAGACCGTGTGGATGCGTTCCGGGTTGGCGAACACCGAAGTGAGGCGCCCAAACTTGCGGGACAGGGCCTCACGGTCGGGATCGTCGAGGTCGAAGTCGTCGGCGAACTGGTCGAACTCGGCCTGCAACGCCTGGTCGTCTATCTCGAAGGTGATCGGGTGCGGGTCCAGCATGACGGGGACGGTCGCCTCGTCCAGCAGAGACCGGGACACTGAGTACCGGTGCAGCACCTTGCCCGGGTCGGTCTCCTCGCCGAAGAGGGCGAAGGTATCGGTGGCGAGGCTCCTGACAGGGGTGCCGGTCATGCCGAAGAACTTCGCATGCGGCAGCGCTGCGCGCATCTGCCCGGCCAGCGACTTCGTCTTGGCGGACTGGGTGCGGTGTGCTTCGTCGACCAGCACGATGATGTTGTCCCGGGTCGACAGGTTCTTGCCGGCGTCGGCGAACTTGTGGACGGTCGTGGAGATGACGCCGCGCACGTCATCGGCCAGCAGGGAACGCAACTTCTGGCTCGTGGCTGGCTGGTGGAAGTAGGCGTCCCCCATCGCGGAGGTGAACACCCCAGAGGTGTGCCGGACGAGATGGGTCCGGTCCGAGAGGAGGATGATCGTGGGCGACTCGGTACGGGTGTCGGTCAGCAGCAGCGAGGCGGCGAACACCATCAGCAGTGTCTTCCCGGACCCCTGGTGGTGCCAGACCAGGCCCTTCCTCCCGCCCTCCAGGACCCGCTCATGGATGAGGTGTGCGGCCTCCATCTGCGGGTAGCGGGGGAGGTACTTCCTGTCCGCGCCGCCTCCGGCGGTGTCGAAGAGGACGAAGTTGGCGAGCATGTCTAGGACGGTCGCCGGGTTCATCAGCAGCTCGACGGAGCGCTGCACGTCGGCCTGTCCGGACAGGTTTTCGTCATCGGCGGTGGACCGGAACGGCTGCCACAGGTTCGTGGGGGCGCCAACGGCACCGAATCGCAGCTTGAGCCCGTCGGAGGCGATGGCGAAGACGTTGGGGGTGAAGAACCACGGGTACTCGGTGGCGTACACGTCGTTGATCTCGCGGGCGGCGTCGGCCCACCCGGACTTCGAGGTCGGTGACTTCACCTCGACTACTACCAGCGGCAAGCCGTTGACCCAATACACAAGGTCGAACCGGCGGGAGGTCTTGCCGGGGACGGTTATGGTCACCTCGTCCGACACGATCAGCGTGTTGGCAGTCGGGTGCTCGAAGTCAATGATCTTCAGGGCATGCCACGCGCCGTCGGAGTCCCGGAATTCCTTACGCCCTCGCAGCAGGTGTAGCACCTGCTCGTTGGCCCGCACCAGCCCGCCTTCGACGGCGTTGACCGTGGCGACGATCTCCTCGACCACCGCGTGCACGTCGAACCCGTCGATCACTCCAGGGTTGAGCCGGACGATGGCGTCCCGCAGATGCCCGGCGACCACCGTCTGCGTCGTCTCACGCGGCAGCGACCGGCCCGCTGTGAAGCCCCAGCCCATCGGGAGGGACCACCGGATCACCAGGTTCTGGAACTCACGCTCCCGGACGCCTTTAGCCACCTGTCAGACCTCCAGTCTGGCGGACTCAATCTCGATGGTGCGGTCCAGCAATCCCGCCAACAGCCCGGTTCGGACGCTTCGGAGTCGATCAGCCTCGGCGCGGATCGCCGCGATCTTGGCGTCGATGGCCCGCGCGGATTCGACCTGGACCTCGCGCACCTCAGCGTCGGGCCAGGGGATCTCAAGCGTGCTCAGCCGCCGGACTGCGAGATTTCCAAGCCCAGTGCTGCCGCTAGCTGATTCGCTCATCTGGTGCTGGATTCTCGGGCTGCGGAGCGCGAGGTAGACGTAGTCCCTCGTCTCTACATCGGTAGCCTCCAGGGTGAACTGAAAGGCGGAAACCGCCGCACCGTGAACTTCCTCCGGCGGGAGGTAGACGTTGCCGATCCGCTTCCGGTTTCCGTTCGTGCGGATCATGACCAGACTCGTTGGGCCGATGACCTTTGTGCGCACCGGTAGCCCCACCACATAAGCCAGTTCGCTCAGGTCGATGGACCCGTCGGGCTTTGTGTTGGTGATCTTCAGGACCGTCCACGCTTCTTCAGACGGGACCGAAGACTCATCCTTGGCCGCCCAAGAGGGCCCCGAGCCGATCACCGGGCAGAGTTCCCCGAGCGGCTTCGTGTCGCTGGCAGCGGCACCTGTGAACGCATCCAGCAGCCCATCCCGGACCCGCGTCGCGGTCTCAGCCTCACCACCGAGTGCGGTGATCTGGTCGTCGATGGCGCCGATGACCTCGACAATCCGCTTCTGCACCGGCAATGGCGGAATGTCCATGCTGATGTTGAGAAAGTCAACGGGCTTCACCCGCTCACGCCTGCCACCCATTCCCTTCGAGGCTCCCTGAAGGGCATTCCACATGCGCTGCGTCGTGGTGAGGATGCGAAAGAAGTCGGCGTCCATGCCGGACGTGAAGGCGAAGGTGGGGAACTCTTGTGAAGCGAACGATTCCGGGAGGTCGTCGGGCGTGACTGTGATCGCACCCTCAAACGCCTTGAGCCGACTGTAGACGAGCACTCTCGGGCTGATCCGGTTGAGCTTCTTGTAGGAGGTCGAGCTCCCGGCGACGGGATCGCGATAGAGCAACCCTCGCCCCCTGTTCAACACCCCCACGGTTGGGTACGTCTGTTCCGGATCCACGTCCACGGTATCCACATTCGGCGTGAGGAACCGCGCCAGTGGCGCCCGTACCCAACTCTCCTGCTGCTGGGTGGCGTTGCTCCTCGGTTCACTCATCGAAACCCTCAATCCCGGCGGCGGTGAGCGCCGCGTGCATGCGGGCCTCGGTCTTCTGCCGTTCGACACGGGCAATGTTGTAGGCGTCGATGAGGGTGCCGAGGTCTTCCTGCTCGGCGGCGGCCTGCTTGATGTACCTGCCGATATTCAGGTCGTACCCGTTCGCCACGATCTCCGTGGTGGGCACGAAGCGTGCTGCCAGCCCGCCATCACCGTCGGGGTCCACCGGGTTGCCGTCGGCATCGAACTTGGAGTGGTAGGCGGTCACCGTGTCTGCGATGTCGGAGTCGGTGAGGATGTTTCGATTCTTGGCCTTGGTGAACCGCTTGGAGGCGTCTACGAACACCACCCCATCCTGGCGTTCCGGGGACTTGGTGCCGGGCGCTCGGAACACCAGGATCGCCGTGGGGATGGTGGTGTTGTAGAAGAGGTTCGCCGGCAGCCCGATGACGGCTTCCAGGAGGTCGTTGTCCAGGACGCGCTGGCGGATCGCTGCTTCCTGGCCGCCGCGGAAGAGGACGCCGTGGGGCAGGACGACGCCGGCGCGGCCCTTCTTCGGGTCCATACTGGCGATCATGTGCTGGACGAACGCCCAGTCCGCCGAAGACTGCGGGGCGACCCCACCGATGGCACGCGGGTCGTTCTTCCAGGGCTTCCACTTCAGGCTGTAGGGCGGGTTAGCGAGGATCACATCGAACTGCACGACGGACCCGTCCGGCTTCTTGAAGCGCGGGTCCTTCAGGGTGTCGCCGACCTCGACCTGGAACTGGGTGAGGTTGTGCATGAAGAGGTTCATGCGGGCCACACCCGCGGTGTCCGGTACGGCCTCCTGCCCGTGCAGCTTGAGTGTGTAGCCACGGCCACCATGGGTCTTCAGGAGGTTCGCGGAGGCGATGAGCATGCCGCCTGACCCGCAGGTGGGGTCGTACACCGACTCGTATCCCTTGGGGTCCAGGACCTCGACGATCAGCTCGACGACCTCTCGCGGGGTGAAGAACTGGCCTGCGCGGGTGCCGGACCCGTCGGAGAACCGCTTCAGCAGGTACTCGTACGCCCCACCGAGCACGTCGTGGGACATGTTGCCCTCGTGCATCTTCGGGGTGCGGTCCATCGCCTGCATGACCGCCGCCAGTACCTCCCCTGACAGCACCTCTTCGGAGGTCCAGGTCATCGAGCCGAACAGGCGGGAGAACTTGTCAGGGTTTGCCGTCTCGATGGCTTGCAGGGAAGCGCGGACCCGCTGGCCGAGGCCGGGCTGGGTGATGGTGGCGAGGATGGACGTCCAGGAGGCCCGACGCTCCTGGACGGTGCCGGGGTGGATGAACGGAATCTCGAACGACTGGTAGTCGCGGTACTCGATCTCGCGGGCTTCCTCCGGGGAGAGGTCGTCCAAGTCGTTCTCATCCAGGAACTCCTGGTGGTGGTGCTCCCAGGTATCCGACAGGTACTTCCAGAACATCAGCGGGAAGACGACCGAGGAGTATTGCGCTTCGGGCATCGCCACGCGCAGCTCGTCGGCGGCGTCCCACAACCGGCTCTCGATCTCCTGCTGCGTCACTGCCATCAGTCGGGGGTGTCCTTGCTCGTCAAAGGGCGGCGACCCGAAGGCCGTTGTCTTCCTGCTGGTCGCCCAATTTCGGGCGCGCCCGACATGTGCACGCCGAGTCTGTTCTACCGGGTCAACGCGCGCGCGGCGTCATTTCCCTGTGCGGGCGACTCGCCAACGATATCCCTCCCCAGGGCCACGAAATGCGGCAAACGGCCGAACAAGCGACGCGGCCAGCAGTGGCCAGGCGCCCCCTCTTGTTGATCCCCGGGTCCAGGATGACTGCCCGCCTGAATCACGCCGTCGAACTCCTCGGCCAGGCATGCGTCACGGTGGCTATCCCGCCCGAGGGCTGAAGTACTCGTTCGCTACGTCGTGGTTGGCGCGCTGCAAGCTGAGGAGGAAGGCTGCTTCCTGCGCCATGGAACTACGCGCAGTCACTGCACTGGAAAGGTGTGCGCGGCCGCCTGAAGGTGCCGCATGGTTGCCGCCAGCCCGCATCGGCCGCCCGGCCAAGCGCTCCAGCGGGCCGGAGGCTTCATTTCTAGCGGGGCGTCGGGAGAATGGGATACGTTCGGCTCGTATCCGAGGGGTGGAAGGAGGCGCTGTGTCGTACGAACCGAAGCTCGCCGCCGCGCTCTCCGGGGCGACCATGCGCCAGCTCTCTCACTGGCGCCGAGCGGGCAAAAGTGGTGCGGTGCTCGTGCCTGAAGTCTCCGACAGGCGCCCCATACTGTACTCGTTTCGCGACGTCGTGGCCTTGCGTGCCTGTGTGCGGCTGAGGCAGGAGACATCGCTTCAGAAGATCCGGCGGGCTCTGAACACGCTCCGGGAGGACCTCGGCGAGAGGGAGCATCTGTCCTCCTACGCGCTCGTCACGGACGGGGGCAGTATCTATCTCGCCGAGCCCGACCAGGCCGTTGACCTCATCAGGGGCGGCAACGTCGTCATCCATCAACTGGTCGACGTGCTGGCGCCCTTCTATCAGGATGGTCGGCGCATCCCGGCCCTGCTGTCCCCTCGCGAGCATCTGACCGTGGAACCTGCCGTGCGCGGGGGCGAGCCGGTGATTCACGGGACCCGGATTCCCGCTACCGAGGTGGCGGCCCTGGTTCGCGACGGCATTCAGCCCGAGCGGATCGTGGACTTCTATCCCGGCGTGAGTGCTGAGGCGGCCCGAGACGCGGTCGACTTCAGCGACTACGTCGACAGCTATGGCGACAGTGCACCGCGGCAGGTCGCCGCTTGAAGCTGCTGCTTGACGAGAATGTGCCGCGTCCCATGGCAGGGATCGTGCGGACTCTCCTGGCAGCGCACGAAGTGGTACACGTCCATGACCTGGACGGTTGGGCCGGCACCAAAGACGTCGAGCTGTACGCCAAGGCCAAGGTCGAGGGTTTCCAGGCCATCATCACGAACGACGGCAAGCAGCTCAGCCGACCACTGGAAGTGCGGGCGATAGCTGAGTCCCGTCTGCACCGTATCGAGTACCGGACGAACCACAAGCACGGGGGCCTTGTCGCTCTGGGCACCGCGATCGCTACGGTGTGCGCGGCGCTGCCGCATGCACTGGACGATCTGGCCGAGGCGGACGGTCAGAGGTTGGTCTTTCTCACCTCGGTCGACCCGTCGCGCAACAGCAGGCTTCGGATCACGGATCCAGCCTCGACGCCGCCCAGGCACTGGCCTATCTCTCCCTGAGCCTGTGTGGCCCCCGTCGCCATGGGCGCTTTTTGCGAACGCGCACGCAGCGATGGCTGCGAGGGGCGGCCGGGATGCGTAGGCCGGGCAGGCCCCTCGGGAGAAGCCGACCAAGATCTTCTCCCAGATTTCTCCCAAACGATCTTCGGGAACGAATCAGGGGCCTGATCCGTGTGTGGATCAGGCCCCTGACCTGGTACTTCTCTGTCGGGGTGGCGGGATTTGAACCCACGACCTCTTCGTCCCGAACGAAGCGCGCTGCCAAGCTGCGCTACACCCCGATTGTCGCGCGCGTCGCGGCGACATCGATTACTTTAGCGGACTCACGGCCGGAGGCGAAATCCGGTTTGAGCGGTGCCGCAGGTCGGGGCCGAGGCTCGGGCGGATCCGGTCAAGGCCGACGATCGCCAGGCCCAGGGCGTAGAAGGCCGCGCCGAAGAAGACGGCGTCGCCGACCACCCCCGCGTACCCGTGTGCCTCGACGTCGACGAAGGGGTACGGGTAGCGCGCCTCCGAGCCCGGGGAGAGCAGCGCCCCGCAGGCCAGGGCGAACAGGAGGTAGACCGGTGGGCAGAGCATCCACTGGGCCGCGTGGCGTACGAGGAGGCCGCCGGGGGCGGTGAGGACGAGCCAGTCCAGGGCGGCGGCCAGCGGGGTGACGGTGTGCAGGAACTGGTTCGAGACGGAGCGCCGGCCGGTGAGCGCGTGGGTGGCGTCGCCCGTCATCGAGAAGCCGCTGGAGCTGTTGGCCAGCACCAGGTGGTAGACGAGCCCGGTGATCGAGACGAGCAGCAGTACGCCGCCGGCGCGGCGGGACGACTGCGGACGCGGGGACACCCGTGGGTACTGACGCGATCACCAGCCCACGGTAGGTCCGGCGCCTCAGCGGCGCTCGACGAGGGTCAGCAGCGTCGCTTCCGGCGGGCACGCGAAGCGGACCGGGGTGTAGCGGTTGGTGCCGCAGCCCGCCGAGACGTGGAGGTACGCGCGCCGGCCGTCGGCGGTGTGCGCCGACAGGCCCTTCGCCCGGTCCTTGTCGATGTCGCAGTTGGTGACCAGCGCCCCGTAGAAGGGAACGCAGAGCTGCCCGCCGTGCGTGTGGCCCGCCAGGATCAGCGGGTAGCCGTCGCTGGTGAACGCGTCGAGCGAGCGCAGGTACGGGGCGTGCACCACGCCGATCGAGAAGTCGGCCGAGGGCTCCGGGCCGCCCGCGACCTCGGCGTACCGGTCCCGCTTGATGTGCGGGTCGTCGACGCCGGTGAAGGCGATCTCCATGCCGTCCAGCCCGCCCAGCTTGATCCGGCCCCGGGTGTTGGTGAGGTTGACCCAGCCCGCCGCGTCGAAACCGTCGCGCAGCCGCTCCCACGGGTTGTGCACGGCGCCGACGGCCGGCGGGTTGCCGTTCAGGCCGTATCTGCCCTGCGCCTTCTCCAGGAGGTAGCGGGCGGGGTTGCGCAGCTTGGGGCCGTAGTAGTCGTTCGAGCCGAAGACGTAGACGCCCGGGAACTCCATCAGCGGACCGAGCGCGTCCAGCACCTCGGGCACGGCCTCCGGGTCGGAGAGGTTGTCGCCCGTGTTGACCACGAAGTCGGGCCGCAGTCCGGCGAGCGACCGCAGCCAGCGCTGCTTCTTGCGCTGACCGCCGACCATGTGGATGTCCGAGACCTGGAGTACGCGCAGGGGGCCCGCCCCCGGTGGCAGCACGGGCACGGTCACCCGGCGCAGCCGGAACGACCGGGCCTCGAAGCCGGCGGCATAGGCGATGCCGGCCGCGCCAACAGCCGTGATTCCCGCGGTGACTTTCAGGGGTACCCCGTAACGTGCGCGCATGCGCCCATCGTCGCAGACAGCGACCGCGCACGAAATCCGTGGGCGTCAGTGGGTGCGTACCTGCCACACTTGCCCCATGACCACGCTCAAGTCCAGGCTCCAGGAAGACCTCACCACCGCCATCCGGGCGCGTGACGAGCTCACCTCGTCCACGCTCCGGCTGACCCTCACCGCGATCACCAAGGAGGAGGTCGGCGGCAAGACGGCGCGCGAGCTCTCCGACGACGAGGTGCAGAAGGTGATCGCCAAGGAGGCGAAGAAGCGCCGTGAGGCGGCCGAGGCCTTCGCCCAGGGCGGCCGGACCGAGTCGGCCGAGCGCGAGAAGGCGGAGGGCGCGATTCTCGACGCGTACCTGCCCCAGCAGCTGAGCGACGGCGAGCTGAACGCCGTCGTCGGGCAGGCCGTCGAAGAGGCGAAGGCCGCCGGCGCCGAGGGGCCGCGCGCGATGGGCGCCGTCATGAAGATCGTGAACCCGAAGGTGGCGGGCCGCGCCGAGGGCGGCCGCGTCGCCGCGACGGTGAAGCGGCTCCTGGCGGGCTGAGCCCGAAGGGCCGCGGCTGCCGGTCGGTGCCGGGGCGCGTACTACCCGGTACGGGGCCGGTCCGGTCCGGCAGACGGAGCAGCCAGTACGCCGAAGGGGCGCCCGGTGGGAGATCCACCCGGCGCCCCTTCGGCGTTCCGGCCGGCCGTACCGGCCCGTCGCACCGGGCCGGCCGTACCGGGGACGTCGTCTACCAACCCGTCGTGCCCGGCGGGCCGCCTCGCCTACGGCCCGTTCCTGCCGCGCCCGCCGCCGTTGCCGTTGCCGTTGCCGCCGCCGATGAGGTCCGGCGGGAGGGAGATGTCCGGCCAGGGGTTGCCGTCGCCGCCGCCGTCGCCGGGCTTGCCGTCCTCGTGGTCGCCGTCCCCGTCACCGCCGTCCCCGTCCTCGCCCCGGTCGCGGTCGCCCTTGTCCCTGTCCTTGTCCTTGTCGTGCTCCGGGATGTGGACGGTGTTGAAGCCGGGCGCCGGCTTGCCGTCCAGCGCGCCGCTCATCGCGTCCTTCCAGATCGGACCCGGGACCTGACCACCGAAGACCTTGTCGTGGTAGACCCCGCCGATGGTGATGTTCTCCATCGGGACCTGCTTGGCGCCCGCCGCGCCGACCCACACCGCGCCCGCCATGTTCGGGGTGTAGCCGACGAACCAGGCGTTGTGCCGCCCGTCCGTCGTACCCGTCTTTCCGGCGTTGTCCCGGCTGGTGAGCCCCGCCTGCTGGCCCGTACCCGAGTCGACCACGCCCTTGAGCAGCGTGTTGATCGTGTCGGCGGTCCTCTCGGACATGGCCCGCGAGCAGGTCGACTTCGGCACCGGCAGGCTCCTGCCCTGCGCCGTCCTGACCGACTCGATGAAGACCGGCGTGCAGTACGTGCCGCGGTTGGCGAAGGTCGCGTACGCGTTCGCCATCGTCAGCGGCGACATGCCCTCCGTGCCCAGCGAGATCGCGGGCACTTCCTTCAGCTTCTGCCCGTCGGCCTGGATGACGCCGAGCTTGCTCGCCATCTGCGTCACCGGGCAGATGCCGATCTCGGAGATCATCTGGACGAAGTAGGTGTTGACCGACTTCGCCATGGCCTCCTTCATGGCGTACGGCCCGACCTCGGCCTCGTTCTCGTTCTCCACCGTGTCCCCGGTGTTGACCCACGGCTTGTCGCAGGTCTGCACGGGGCTCGGGTACGGCATGTCGTACGGCGCCGAGTAGGTCTTCGTCGCCGGAATGCCCTGCTCTATGGCCGCGGCGGCCACGAACGGCTTGAAGGTCGAGCCGGTCGGGAAGCCGTACGCCGATCCGCCCATGCTCTTGTTGGCGGAGAAGTTGATCGTCGTCTCGTTGCTCTTGAAGCCGTACGGCCGTGACTGGCCCATCGCGACGACCTTGCCGGTACCCGGCTCGACCAGCGTGACCGCCGTGGCGATCTTGTCCGACTGGTAGACGTGGTCCTTGATCGACGCCTGCACCGACTCCTGTGCCTGCGGGTCCAGCGTCGTACGGATCTTCAGGCCGCCCTGGTTCCAGACCTTGGCCCGGTCCTCCTTCGTCTTTCCGAAGACCGGGTCGGACAGGAAGACCTCGCGCACGTAGTCGCAGAAGAAGCCCGCGCCGGTGACGGCGGTGATGCAGCCGTTCTTCGGCCGGCTGACGTTCAGCTTGATCGGGGTGGCCTTCGCGCGGTCGGCCTCCGCCTGCGAGACGTCGCGGACGTCGGCCATGCGCTGGAGCACGATGTTGCGCCGCTTGGTCGCCTCTTCGGCGTCGTTGACCGGGTCGTAGCGGCTCGGCGACTGCACGATGCCGGCCAGCAGCGCGGCCTCCTCCAGCTTGAGGTCCTTGGCGGACTTGCTGAAGTAGCGCTTGGACGCGGACTCGATGCCGTACGCCTGCTGCCCGAAGAAGGTGATGTTGAGGTAGTTCTCGAGGATCTTCTTCTTGCCCAGCTCCTCCTCGACCTGGATGGCGTACTTGAGTTCGCGCACCTTGCGGCCGAGCGTCTGCTGGGTGGCCTGGGCGACCTTGGTGGGGTCGTCGCCGGCCTCTTCCACGAAGACGTTCTTGACGTACTGCTGCGTGAGGGTCGACGCGCCCTGGGACACGCCGCCCGACTGGGCGTTGCGGTTCGCCGCGCGCAGGACACCCTTCAGGTCGATCGCCCCGTGCTCGTAGAAGCGCGCGTCCTCGATCGCGACGATCGCCTTCTGCATGTACGGGGAGATGTCCTTCAGGTCCACGACGGTGCGGTCACGCGAGTAGACCGTGGCGATCGGTTCGCTGCGCGCGTCGAGGATGGTGGTGCGCTGACTCAGCGGCGGTGTCTTGAGGTTCGCGGGGATCTCGTCGAATCCCTCGACCGTTCCCTTGGCCGCGAGCCCCAGCGCTCCTGCTGCCGGCAGTGCGATGCCCGCCAGCACAGCTCCGGAGAGCGCGGCGACACCGAGGAATTTGGCGGCCTGCTGGGCCTTGGTGAGACCCCCGCCCGAGCGCTTCTTTGGCATGGGGGCAGCCTACGTTCTCATTCGCCGGACACGCGTATATGCCTTGGCCTAAGCTGCTCTCACCTGTCACAGCGGTGCGGTTTCGCATCAAGCCCCCTGAAACCGCCGGCGTCACATCCTCCCGTTCCAAGAAAATCTGGCAGAGGCATGTCCGATTGCGCCTCATGCGTCACCGGGTTTCCGTTGTGACCTTGCCGAACTGCCCCGCATCGCCGGGTTGGTCACGTATGCCCCCGCATCACTCCGTCGGGTGATCTGTCGCTTACGCATAGTCCGTTCGGGCCATTCAAGATTGGGCCCGAAGGGGGTGTTGCGCTGTGTCCACCTTCCGTAACGTCCTCAACTGGCAGCGGTGAATATGCCGCTGCCGCCGTGGGGGAGCCTCGATTCGGGAGAGGACGGCGCCGGTATGGGCTGGGTAACCGACTGGAGTGCGCAGGCAGCCTGCCGCACTACCGATCCGGATGAACTGTTCGTACAAGGAGCAGCGCAGAACAGGGCCAAGGCGGTGTGCACCGGATGTCCGGTGCGGACCGAGTGCCTGGCCGACGCGCTGGACAACCGCGTCGAGTTCGGCGTGTGGGGCGGCATGACAGAGCGGGAGAGGCGCGCGCTGCTGCGCAGGCGCCCCACCGTGACCTCTTGGCGCCGGCTCCTCGAGACCGCCCGTACTGAGTACGAGCGGAGCACGGGCATTCTGCCCGAGGACGACGAGAGCGGGGCGTTCATCGAGTACGCCGCTGTCGGCTAGCCCACGGGCCGGTCCGGGGGCCGGTCAGCCCATGGGATGGTCCGACCGGGCGGACTCGACAGGCTCGACGGCCTCACGGGCGGCGAGCCGGTCAGCGATGGCCCGGAGCCCCGCGAGGTCGTGCACGTCGCCCGGCAGGGCGGCGACTTCGGTCACCGCCACCTCGGGGTGGAGCGCGGTGAAACGGTCGCGCGTTCGCTGTTCACGCGCGAGTACGTGCATGCGTTCGGCGTGCAGGCGCAGCAGACCCGCGGTCAGCTGCTCGACGGAGCGGGTGCCGCTCCGGCCCTCCGAGCCGCCTCGGCTCTCGGGGGTCTCGTCCGGTGTGGGTTCGGCTGGGGGAGAGGGCGCCGAGGAGTCACGAACTCCAGCATTCCCGGCCCCCTGATCCACAATGCCGCCCTCGTCAAGATTTTCCGCGGCGGCAAGCGCACGCTCGGCCGAGAGCTGAGGGGCGCCGCTGCCGTGGACCCGGTTGAGTACGAGCCCGGCGAACGGCATCTCCTCCGCCGCCAGCCGCTCGACGAAGTACGCGGCCTCGCGCAGGGCGTCCCGCTCCGGTGCGGCGACCACCAGGAACGCCGTACCGGGCGCCTGAAGCAGCCGGTACGTCGCGTCCGCGCGCGTCCGGAAGCCGCCGAACATGGTGTCCATGGCCGCCACGAACGTCTGCACGTCGCGCAGCAGCTGGCCCCCCATCAGCTTGCTGAGGGTGCCCGTCATCATCGACATGCCGACGTTCAGGAACTTCATCCCCGCCCGGCCGCCCACCTTCGCGGGTGCCATGAGCACCCGGATGAACTTGCCGTCCAGGAACGATCCGAGCCGCTTCGGCGCGTCGAGGAAGTCGAGCGCGGACCGGCTCGGCGGGGTGTCGACGACGATCAGGTCCCATTCGTCGCGGGCCCGCAGCTGGCCCAGCTTCTCCATCGCCATGTACTCCTGCGTGCCCGCGAAGCCGGCCGACAGGGACTGGTAGAAGGGGTTCTCCAGGATCGCGCGGGACCGCTCGGCGTCGGCGTGCGCCTCGACGATCTCGTCGAAGGTCCGCTTCATGTCGAGCATCATGGCGGACAGCTCGCCGCCGGCCGTCTCGTCTATGCCCTTCACGCGCCGCGGGGTGTTGTCGAGTTCGTCGATGCCCATGGACTGGGCCAGCCTGCGGGCCGGGTCGATGGTGAGGACGACGACCTTGCGGCCGCGCTCGGCCGCCCGTACACCCAGCGCCGCGGCGGTCGTCGTCTTGCCGACACCGCCCGCGCCGCAGCACACGATGATGCGGGTGGCCGGGTCGTCCAGGAGCGGGTCGATGTCCAGGGCGGGTGTGGCGCCCATGGCGTCGTCGCTGGTGGTGGTGGTGGTGCCGGTGCCGGTGGTGCTGATGTCCGTGTTGGTGTCCGTGCCACTCACGGTCATGAAGTTCCCCCAGGGGCGAGACGGGTCCGCAGTTCCTTCGCCAGCCGGTAGAGCCCGGCGAGGTCCATGCCCTCGCCGAGCAGCGGCAGTTCGTACGTCGCCAGGTCCAGCCGGGCGAGTACGGCGCGCTGCTCGCGCTCCAGCTCGACGCGCTGCGCGTGCTCGGCGGCCTGTTCGAGGAGCGGGTCCACGAGGCGCTCGGCCAGACCGCCGCGGCGGGCGCCGCCCAGTCCGGCCTGGGAGAGCGCCTTGGCGACGGCGGTGCGCCGCCCACCGGCGGCGGTGCGCAGGGCGTCCTCGTCGAGGAGGTGCGGGCGGACCATGTTCACGATGACGTTGCCGACGGGCAGTTCGGCGGCGCGCAGTTCGGCGATGCCGTCGGCGGTCTCCTGGACCGGCATCTCTTCCAGCAGCGTCACCAGGTGGACCGCCGTCTCGGGTGACTTGAGCACCCGCATGACGGCCTGGGCCTGATTGTGTATCGGCCCGAACTTGGCCAGCCCGGCCACCTCGTCGTTCACGTTCAAGAAGCGCGTGATGCGGCCGGTGGGCGGTGCGTCCATCACGACGTAGTCGTACGCGTAACGGTTCTGCTTGTCCCGGCGGCGCACCGCCTCGCACGCCTTGCCGGTCAGCAGCACGTCTCTGAGACCCGGCGCGATGGTGGTCGCGAAGTCGATCGCGCCCAGCTTCTTGAGCGCCCTGCCGGCCCCTCCGAGCTTGTAGAACATCTGGAGGTAGTCGAGAAGGGCGCGTTCGGCGTCTATCGCGAGGGCGTACACCTCCCCGCCGCCCGGTGCGACAGCGATCTTGCGCTCTTCGTACGGAAGCGCTTCCGTCTCGAAGAGCTGCGCGATGCCCTGCCTGCCCTCGACCTCCACGAGAAGGGCGCGCTTGCCCTCCGTCGCGAGGGCGAGCGCGAGTGCCGCGGCCACCGTGGTCTTGCCGGTACCGCCCTTGCCACTGACGACCTGGAGCCTGCTCACGTCCTGAGCCTAACCAGTCGGCGCCCGGGCTACGCAGGAGGTGTCTGTGGCAGGCACTACAGTCGCCGTATGACCAAGTGGGAATACTCGACCGTGCCCCTTCTCGTGCACGCGACCAAGCAGATCCTGGACACCTGGGGCGAGGACGGCTGGGAGCTCGTCCAGGTCGTGCCCGGGCCGAACAACCCCGAGCAGCTGGTGGCCTACCTGAAGCGGGAGAAGCAGGCATGACCGGTGTGGTCGAGGCGAAGCTCGCCGAGCTCGGCCTGACGCTTCCGGAGGTTGTTCCTCCGCTCGCCGCGTACCAGCCGGCCGTGCAGTCCGGCGTGTACGTCTTCACCTCGGGCCAGCTCCCGATGGTGGAGGGCAAGCTGCCGTGCACCGGCAAGGTCGGTGCCGAGGTCACGCCGGAAGAGGCGAAGAACCTGGCGCGCACGTGCGCGCTGAACGCGCTGGCCGCCGTCAAGTCGGTCACCGGAGACCTGGACCGCATCGCGCGTGTCGTGAAGGTCGTCGGCTTCGTCGCCTCCGCCGCGGACTTCACCGGCCAGCCGGCCGTGATCAACGGCGCGAGCGAGCTGCTGGGCGCGGTCCTCGGCGACAAGGGCGTGCACGCGCGCAGCGCGGTCGGCGTGACCGTGCTGCCGCTGGACGCGCCGGTCGAGGTCGAGATCCAGGTCGAGCTCACCTCCGCCTGACGCCGTCGAGCCGGCCTCGCCGGCCTGTCCTGTGCGCCCGGCTCGTCCGCCCGGCTCGTCGGCCGCCTCGTCCGCCGGGCTCGTCGGCCCGGAGTCGGGCCCCGGGCTCTGGACCTGGTGCTCTCGAACATCCGACCGGGAGCGGATAGCCTCCGGCCATGTCCAATGGTCAGTGGTACCCGCCCGAGTGGCCGGACCGGATCCGTGCTCTCGCCCGTGGCGAGCTCACGGTCGCGCCCCCCAAGCGGGCCGCCACCGTCATGCTCCTGCGGGACACGGCCGGCGGTCCCGCCGTGCACATGCTGCGCAGACGCGCCTCCATGGCCTTCGCCGGGGGCGCGTACGCGTATCCGGGCGGCGGAGTCGATCCGCGCGACGACGACCACCAGGTGGGCTGGGCGGGCCCGTCCCTCGGCGACTGGGCTCTGCGGCTGGGCGTGGACCCGGCGTCGGCGCAGGCCATCGTGTGCGCGGCGGTGCGCGAGACGTACGAGGAGGCCGGTGTGCTGCTCGCCGGCCCGACGGCCGGCACGGTGGTCGGGGACACCACCGGGGACGACTGGGAGGCGGACCGGCGGGCCCTGGTCGCCCGCGAACTGTCCTTCGCGGACTTCCTCCAGCGGCGTTCGCTGGTGCTGCGCTCCGACCTGCTGGGCGCGTGGGCGCGCTGGATCACCCCCGAGTTCGAGCCGAAGCGGTACGACACGTGGTTCTTCGTCGCCGCGCTGCCGGCCGGCCAGCGGACTCGCAACGCCTCGACGGAGGCGGACCGCACGGTGTGGATCAGCCCCTCGGAGGCCGCCGCCGGCTACGACAAGGGCGAGCTGCTGATGATGCCGCCGACGATCGCCACGCTGCGTACGCTCCAGCCGTACGCCACGGCCGCCGAGGCGCTCGCGGGCGCGGCGGAGCAGGACATGGACCCTGTCCTGGCGCAGGCGCGCCTGGAGGGCGACGAGGTGGTCCTGAGCTGGCCGGGCCACGACGAGTTCACGAAGCGCGTGGGGGGTACGGCGAGTACCGAGCACCCAGGAGGCACCCGATGACCGACGCCGCAGCGCTTCCCGGGCAGCCCCGCGGCGGGGTGCTCTCCGGGCCGGCCACCGACCGCGCCGTGAACGTGCTCGCCCCGAACGCCTCCGCGATGACCCTGGACGGCACCAACACCTGGATCGTCGGTGAGCCGGACTCGGACCTGGCGGTCGTCATCGATCCCGGGCCGCTCGACGACGTACATCTGCGGGCGGTGATCGACACGGCGGAGAAGGCGGGCAAGCGCGTCGCGCTGACCCTCCTGACGCACGGGCACCCCGACCACGCGGAGGGCGCGGGGCGCTTCGCCGAGCTGACGCGTACGCCCGTACGGGCCCTCGACCCGGCGCTGCGGCTCGGGGACGAGGGACTCGCGGCGGGGGACGTCATCACCACCGGGGGCCTGGAGCTGCGCGTGGTGCCGACGCCCGGGCACACCGCCGACTCGCTCTGCTTCCACCTGCCCGCCGACCGGGCCGTACTGACGGGGGACACCGTACTGGGGCGGGGTACGACGGTCGTGGCGCACCCGGACGGACGGCTCGGCGACTACCTCGACTCACTGCGGCGGCTGCGTTCGTTGACGGTCGACGACGGAGTGCACACCGTGCTGCCCGGTCACGGGCCCGTCCTGGAGGACGCGCAGGGTGTGGTCGAGTACTACCTGGCGCACCGGGCGAACCGCCTCGCGCAGGTCGAGACGGCCGTCGAGAACGGGTACGCGCGCGCGTCGGAGGTCGTCGCCCACGTGTACGTGGACGTGGACCGCTCCCTGTGGCCGGCGGCCGAGCTGTCGGTGCGGGCGCAGCTGGAGTACCTGCGGGACCACGGCCTGATCTAGTACGGAGCCTCGGGCGCGGCCGTCAGGCGTCCTTGCGCTTGAACTCATCCGTGGGGATGGGGACGGTGGACCCGTCTTCGAGGTGGAGGGTGACGGTCTCGCCGTACGTGTAGGCCTCGCGCGTCGCGTAGTCGTTTCCCCGGGGGCGGGTGAGCAGGGTGCACTCGCCCCGGAACGGGTCGATGATCAGGTAGATCGGCACGTTGTAGCGGGCGTACTGATGGACCTTGAAGTCGTAGTCGTTCGGATCGTCCTTGGTCGACACGATTTCGACGGCGGCCAGTATGTCCCCGTACGAGTAGGGCTCCGTCGCGCCCTCGGTCAGGATCGTCACGTCCGGCACGCGGTCGGGGTCGCCGGGAAACTGGATCAGCACGTCGGAGACGATCCGGGATGGTGCGATACCGGCTGTGCGCGCTGCTGCCTGCACATCGAAGATCGTCCAGCTCTGCACATTGCTCTGCGGTGTCATCACGACGCGCCCCCCCACGACCTCGACCTTGAAGCCCTCGTACTCCTTGGCGGCCCGCTCGGCCACGTGCCGCAGCACATCGTCCATGACGCTCATCGCTGCCTCCTCGCTCGTCACCGACCGTATGCGCAGAATAGCCCCGGCCTCTGACACCCGGCCGGGGGAACGCGGAAGGGCCGCCCCCAAGCGAGGGGCGGCCCTTCCGGCGTCGTAGCAGGCTCGTACTAGCGGGAGCGCTTCGCGAGGCGCTCCACGTCCAGCAGGATCACGGCCCGCGCCTCCAGGCGCAGCCAGCCGCGGCCCGCGAAGTCCGCGAGGGCCTTGTTGACCGTCTCGCGGGACGCGCCGACCAGCTGGGCCAGTTCTTCCTGCGTCAGGTCGTGCACGACGTGGATGCCCTCCTCGGACTGCACGCCGAACCGGCGCGACAGGTCGAGGAGCGCGCGGGCGACACGGCCCGGCACGTCGGAGAAGACCAGGTCGGACATCTGGTCGTTGGTCTTGCGCAGCCGGCGGGCGACCGCGCGGAGGAGGGCCGTGGCCACCTCCGGGCGGGCGTTCAGCCAGGGCTGGAGGTCGCCGTGGCCGAGGCCGAGCAGCTTGACCTCCGTCAGGGCGGTCGCGGTGGCGGTGCGCGGGCCCGGGTCGAAGAGCGACAGCTCACCGATCAGCTCGCCGGGTCCGAGGACGGCCAGCATGTTCTCGCGGCCGTCGGGGGAGGTGCGGTGCAGCTTCACCTTGCCCTCGGTGACCACGTACAGGCGGTCGCCGGGGTCGCCCTCGTGGAAGAGGGCGTCGCCGCGAGCGAGCGTCACCTCACTCATCGAGGCGCGGAGCTCCGCGGCCTGCTCGTCATCGAGCGCCGCGAAGAGCGGGGCGCGCCGCAGAACGTCGTCCACGAGTTCTCTCCTTGTCGACCTGCTCATCACGGGAACCGTGGTCTCCATGATGCCGGACGGTAAAACAGTGCGATCAATCACAAGTTTGACGTACCGGCGTGCCCGACCGTGCGGCAGGGGGCCGATTGGGGTGGCAATTGCCTGTGACCGGGGCGGATGTCAGTGCCGGGCTTTAGGCTGGCCGGGTGTCCAAAACGCCGGTGAGAGTGGAGCCCGAGGGGGCCGGACAGGTGACTGAAGGCCGTAATTCCGCTGTGGGCGAACAGCTCCCGTCTCAAGTCAAGAATGCCGCAAATGGGGTGAAAAGGTCCAAGTCCGGGGCGGGGGCGAAGCCGGGCAAGCCCGAGTCGAGACTGGCCATGGTCCGCCGTGCACGGCGGATGAACCGTGAGCTGGCCGAGGTCTATCCGTACGCCCATCCGGAGCTCGACTTCGAGAACCCCTTCGAGCTGCTGGTGGCCACGGTCCTCTCGGCCCAGACCACGGACCTGCGGGTCAACCAGACCACCCCGGCCCTCTTCGCCGCGTACCCGACGCCCGAGGACATGGCCGCCGCCGACCCCGAGGAGCTGGAGCAGCTGATCCGGCCGACCGGGTTCTTCCGCGCCAAGGCGCGGTCCCTGCTCGGCCTCTCCGCCGTGCTCAGGGACGATTTCGGCGGCGAGGTGCCCGGCCGTCTCAAGGACCTCGTCTCGCTGCCCGGCGTCGGCCGCAAGACGGCCAACGTGGTCCTCGGCAATGCCTTCGGCGTCCCCGGTCTGACCGTCGACACGCACTTCGGCAGGCTCGTACGGCGCTGGAAGTGGACCGCGCACGAGGACCCGGAGAAGGTCGAGGCGGACATCGCCGCGATCTTCCCCAAGAGCGAGTGGACGATGCTCTCGCACCGGATCATCTTCCACGGCCGCCGCGTCTGCCACTCCCGCAAGCCGGCCTGCGGCGCCTGCCCGATCGCGGATCTGTGTCCGTCGTACGGCGAGGGCGAGACGGATCCGGAGAAGGCGAAGAAGCTGCTGAGGTACGAGATGGGCGGCCACCCGGGGCAGCGCCTGAAGCCCCCGCCGGACTATCCCGGCAAGCCCGCGCCGCCGCTGGGAGCCGCCGAGTGACGGGCCGGGTGACGGGCTGGGCGGCGGATCGGGTGACGGGCCGGGCGGCGACAGGAGTGGCGGGCCGCACGGCGGGTGCGCGCGACCGCGCGGAACGAACGGGCCCGGTTCGGGCGTTGTGACGACGGGGGTGCCTATGACGCGTGGGAGCGAGACATATGACGGCGGCCGGGCGGCCGCGCCGTCCGGGGCGGCCCGCACGACCGAGGCGGCCGGTCCGGCCGAAGTCGCCGTGACGAGCCGGGGGCTGCCCGCCTGGCTCGAACCGGTGGCCGAAGTCGCCCGGTCCGTACGCCCCGAGCAGCTCAGCCGCTTCCTGCCGCCGGAGAGCGGCGCCGGGCGCCAGTCGGCCGTACTGATCCTCTTCGGCGAGGGGGAGAAGGGTCCCGAACTGCTGCTCATGGAGCGGGCCGGGAGCCTGCGTTCGCACGCGGGCCAGCTCAGCTTCCCCGGCGGCGCCCTCGACCCCGCCGACGGTGATCCGCAGACGACGGGCCCCCTGCGCGCCGCGCTGCGCGAGGCCGAGGAGGAGACCGGGCTCGATCCCTCCGGTGTCCAGATCTTCGGCGTACTGCCCCGCCTCTACATCCCCGTCAGCAACTTCGTCGTGACGCCGGTCCTCGGCTGGTGGCGCGAGCCGAGCCCCGTCGGCGTCGTCGACTCCGCCGAGACGGCGCGCGTCTTCACCGTTCCCGTGGCGGATCTCACGGATCCGGCCAACCGCGTGACGAGCGTGCACCCGCGCGGCCACAGCGGCCCCGCGTTCCTGGTCGGACCCGCTCTGGTCTGGGGTTTCACGGCCGGCGTGATCGACAAGATTCTTCATTACGCGGGATGGGAGCGGCCTTGGGACCGCTCACGGCAGGTCCCGCTCGACTGGCACGCGTGACAGGGTGGCCATGTGAACGTCCTGGACATCTTGTTGCTGGTCGCGGCGGTGTGGTTCGCGATCGTCGGGTACCGACAGGGATTCGTCGTCGGCATTCTGTCGGTGATCGGCTTTCTGGGCGGCGGCCTCGTCGCGGTCTACCTGCTGCCGCTCCTGTGGGACCAGCTGACCGACGGCTCGGAAGTCAGCTCGACGGCCGCCGTCGTCGCGGTCATCGTCGTGATCGTGTGCGCCTCGGTGGGGCAGGCCTTCACCACCCACCTCGGGAACAAGCTCCGCAGATACATCACCTGGTCGCCCGCCCGCGTCCTGGACGCCTCGGGCGGCGCGCTGGTCAACGTCGTCGCGATGCTGCTCGTCGCCTGGCTGGTCGGCTCCATGCTCGCGCAGACCTCGCTGCCCACGCTGGGCAAGGAGGTCCGTAGCTCCAAGGTGCTCCTCGGAGTCTCGCGGGTGCTGCCCGAGCAGGCGGACATGTGGTTCACGGACTTCAGGTCGGTCCTCACCCAGAACGGCTTCCCGCAGGTCTTCAGTCCCTTCTCCAACGAGCCGATCACCGAGGTCAAGGCCCCCGACCCGGCGCTCGCCGGCAGCCCCGTCGCCGCCCGCGCCAAGAAGTCGATCGTGAAGGTCGTCGGCACGGCGCAGAGCTGCGGCAAGGTCCTCGAAGGCACCGGCTTCGTCTTCGACGAGCGCCGGGTCATGACCAACGCGCACGTCGTCGGCGGCGTGGACGAGCCGACCGTGCAGATAGGCGGTGAGGGCCGCCGGTACGACGCCACCGTGGTGCTCTACGACTGGGAGCGCGACATCGCCGTGCTGGACGTCCCCGACCTGGACGCCCCGGCGCTGGAGTTCACGGACACCGACGCCCGCACCGGCGACGGCGCCATCGTCGCGGGCTTCCCGGAGAACGGCGCGTACGACGTCCGGTCCGCCCGCGTCCGCGGCCGGATCAACGCCAACGGCCCGGACATCTACCACCGCGGCACGGTCCAGCGTGACGTCTACTCGCTGTTCGCGACCGTCCGTCAGGGCAACTCGGGCGGCCCGCTGCTGACGCCCGACGGCAAGGTCTTCGGCGTCGTCTTCGCCAAGTCCCTCGACGACGCCGACACGGGGTACGCCCTGACGGCCGACGAGGTCCAGGAGGACGTCCGCCTCGGCCGCGCCGCCAACCAGCAGGTCGACAGCGAGGGATGCGCGCTCTGAGCGGAGCGCTCCGAAGAGGCGGCGGGGAGAAGCACATGCGTCTGACGATTCTCGGCGGTGGCGGCTTCCGCGTCCCCCTCGTGTACGGCGCGCTCCTGCGCGACCGCGCCGAGGGCCGCGTCACGCATGTCACCCTGCACGATCTCGACCGGGCGCGGCTCACCGCGATCGCCCGGGTCCTGGCCGACCAGGCCGACGGGGTCGCGGACGCGCCGTCCGTGACCGTGACCACCGACCTCGACGAGGCGCTGCGCGGCGCCCACTTCGTCTTCTCCGCCATCCGGGTCGGCGGACTGGAGGGCAGGGCCGCCGACGAGCGCGTCGCGCTGGCCGAGGGCGTCCTGGGCCAGGAGACGGTCGGCGCGGGCGGCATCGCGTACGGGCTGCGTACGGTCCCGGTCGCCGCCGACATCGCGCGCCGGGTGGCGCGGATCGCCCCCGAGGCGTGGGTCATCAACTTCACCAACCCGGCCGGACTCGTCACCGAGGCCATGTCCCGCCACCTCGGCGACCGCGTCATCGGCATCTGCGACTCGCCGGTGGGCCTCGGCCGCCGCGTCGCCCGGGTGCTCGGCGTCACGGACCCGGCGCGGGCCCGGCTCGACTACGTCGGCCTCAACCACCTCGGCTGGCTGCGCGGCGTGTACGACGACGAGGCCCCCGGTCGCGGGAACCTGCTCCCGGCCCTGTTCGACGACGAGCGGGCGCTGACATCGTTCGAGGAGGGCAGGCTGTTCGGCGCCGCCTGGCTGCGCTCGCTCGGCTCCGTCCCCAACGAGTACCTGCACTACTACTACTTCAACCGTGAGACGGTCACCGCCTACCGCGAGGCGAAGCAGACCCGGGGGGCCTTCCTCCGCGACCAGCAGGCGCGGTTCTACGACGGCATGACGGACCGTACGTCGGGCGCCCTCGCCGCGTGGGACCGTACGCGCGCCGAGCGCGAAGCCACGTACATGGCGGAGAACCGGGAGGCGGCGGGCGCGGGAGAGCGCGCCGCCGACGACCTGGAGTCCGGTGGCTACGAGTACGTCGCGCTCGCCCTGATGCGGGCGATCGCCCGCGACGAGCGCGCCACGCTCATCCTCAACGTCCGCAACGGCCTCGGCGGGGACGACGGCACGGTGCCGTTGTCGCTGCTCGACGAGGCAGCCGTCGTCGAAGTCCCGTGCCTGGTCGACGCGACCGGCGCGCGCCCCGTCGCCGTATCACCGCTGACCGGCCATGAGGCGGGCCTGGTGGCCGCGGTCAAGGCGGTGGAGCGGTGCGTACTGGAAGCGGGGGAGAGCGGATCGGCGCGGGCGGCGGTGAAGGCGTTCGCCC
This sequence comes from Streptomyces chryseus, assembly GCF_014650755.1. Classification (GTDB taxonomy): domain Bacteria; phylum Actinomycetota; class Actinomycetes; order Streptomycetales; family Streptomycetaceae; genus Streptomyces; species Streptomyces chryseus. The sequence continues at coordinate 58,797 of NZ_BMVO01000011.1, forward strand.
TGCACCCGCTCGTCGACTCGGTCGGGGTGGCGCGGCGGCTGCTCGACGGCTACCGCGGCGCGCACCCCGGACTCGGATACCTCAGGTTCGAAGCGGAGTAGTACGGATCTCGAACTGCCTCAGTCGCGGGGATGGCGCAGTCGCGCCGAGACCCAGCGGGCCCGGCGGCGGAGGATGCGCGGAATCCCGATCGCGCGGGAGGGCGGGCCGTGGCCCTGGTCCCGAGGACCGCCCCCTTCGTGGGTGCTCAGCGCTGTGGCGGAGCGGCGGTTGCGTGCTGCGTCACCGTAGTCGTGCGTCCAGCCCATACCCCGACGTTTGCCCGGGCCCCATGGTCCGTAATCGCGTTGGGGGCAGCCAATTGGCCTATGCGCGAGGCAATTGGCTGTTCGTAGGACAAGCGTTCCGGCGGGGCGTCGGGCGGACGGTGACCGGCCGCCGGCTCGCCGGGCGGTGGGTCAGCGGTCGGGCTCGGGGTCCTTCAGCCAGTTGACCAGCTCGGTCGAGAAGGCCACCGGGTCCTCCTCGTGCGGGAAATGGCCCAGACCGTCGAACAGCCGCCACCGGTAGGGGGCTTCGACGTACTCGCCGGAGCCGGCCGCGCTGCGCGTGCGCATCACCGGGTCCAGCGATCCGTGCAGATGCAGTGTGGGCACCCGTACGGGCCGCTTCATGCGCCGGTTGAACTGGACGCCGTCCGGGCGCGCCAGAGACCGCACCATCCACCGGTACGGCTCGACCGAGCAGTGCGCCGTCGACGGAATCGACATCGCCCGCCGGTACACGTCGACGTCCTCGTCGTCCGGCAGCCGGGGCCCGGACCAGTCGCGGATCAGCCGGCCCACCAACGCCGAGTCGTCCGCCGTCAGCTGACGCTCCGGCAGCCACGGCCGCTGAAAGCCCCAGACGTGCGATCCGGCCCGCGTCTGCGACAGGTCGGAGAGCATCGCCGAGCGCCAGCGCCGGGGGTGCGGCATCGAGGAGACCACCAGGCGGCGCACCAGCTTGGGCCGCATCACGGCCGCCGTCCACGCCAGGTACCCGCCCAGGTCGTGCCCGACGAGCGCCGCGTCCGGCTCGCCGAGCGAGCGCACCACGCCGGTGATGTCGAGCGCGAGGTTCGCCGGGTCGTATCCCCGGGGCGTACGGTCGCTGCCGCCGACGCCCCGCAGATCCATCGCCACGGCCCGGAACCCGGCGTCCGCGAGCGCGGTCATCTGATGCCGCCACGTCCACCAGAACTGCGGGAAACCGTGCAGCAGCAGCACGAGCGGGCCGTCCCCGACCTCCGCGATGTGGAAGCGCGCGCCGTTGGCCGCGACGTCGCGATGGGTCCATGGGCCGTCGGGGCGTACGACGGACAGAGGGGTGGCGGAGCCGGAATCTGGGGCGGTCATGTGGATGAGCGTGCCACAGCCACCGCCTTGTCACCGACCTGGCGCGGGTGAGGCTTGACGCCCTGCAGTACGGCCGCCGTCTGCTTGGCCGAGGCGATGCTCTTCTCCGGCGGCTTGACCTTCTTGAACTTGGTGACGGCGATCAGCGCGAGCAGACCCGCCAGCAGCAGAAACGCTCCGCCGACGATCAGGAAGGACCAGGCGAGCCCGAGTCCCAGGTTGTGGATGCCGTACGCCGCGGCGAAGCTCAGCACCGGCAGGGAGAAGAGCGCGAACACCCCCGCGACACCGATCGCCGTGCCGCCCATGCCGACGCGCTTGGCGTCCTGCCGCAGCTCGGCCTTGGCCAGTGCGATCTCGTCGTGCATGAGTGCGGACATCTCGGCGGTCGCCGACGCGACCAACTGGCCGAGGCTGCGGTCGACGCTGTCAGCCGTCGCTGTGCGGGCGGGGTCGCTCATCGCTCTCTCCCTCTTCTCCGTCTGTCTGTATCTGATGTCGAATCATGCCGGACTGTCGTCCTTGCCGCTGGATGCCCCCGCGAGTTCCGCGAGCTTGCGGTGCTCGGCGGCCTTCGCGTCGTGGATCGCGGCCATTCTCAGGTGGTACTCGCGCTGGCCTTGCTCGTAGATGTCCGGAATGCCGTCCTGGTCCTCGTCGCGCTCCTCCTCCTCTACCATCGCGCGGTACTTGCGTACCCGAAGCTTGAGCAGGATCCCGGACAGCACGGCGGCGATCAGCGAACCGGCGAGCACGGCGGCTTTGATCCGGCCGGTGAGTGCGGCGTCACCGGTGAAGGCGAGTTCGCCGATGAGCAGGGACACGGTGAAGCCGATGCCGGCCAGCGAGGCCACGGCGAAGACGTCCGGCCAGGCGAGGTCGTCGTTGAGCTCGGCCCTGGTGAAGCGGGCCGCGAGCCACGTGCCGCCGAAGATGCCGACGGCCTTGCCGACGACCAGGCCGAGGACGACGCCGAGCGTCTCGGGCCGGGTGAACACGTCGCCGATCGCCGCCCCGGACACGGAGACCCCGGCGGAGAAGAGGGCGAACAGCGGTACGGCGACGCCCGCGGAGACCGGCCGTACGAGGTGCTCGATGTGCTCGCCGGGGGAGTGCGCCTCGTCCTCCTCGCGGGTGCAGCGCAGCATCAGGCCCATCGCCACACCGGCGACGGTGGCGTGCACGCCGCTGTTGTACATCAGGCCCCAGATCACCAGGGCGAGCGGTACGTAGAGGTACCAGCCGCGCACCCGCTTGCGCAGCAGCAGCCAGAAGACGGCCAGCGCGGCCACCGCTCCGCCGAGCGCGGCGAAGTTGAGGTCGCTGGTGAAGAAGACGGCGATGATCAGGATCGCGAACAGGTCGTCGACGACGGCCAGGGTGAGCAGGAACGCGCGCAGCGCCGACGGCAGCGAGGTGCCGATGACCGCGAGGACGGCGAGCGCGAAGGCGATGTCGGTGGCGGTCGGGACGGCCCAGCCGTTCATGCTTCCGCCCCCGGCGGCGTTGACCACGACGTACACGAGGGCCGGCGCCAGCATGCCGCTGAGGGCGGCGATGACGGGGAGTGCGGCGGCCCTGGGGTCGCGCAGTTCGCCCGCCACCAGTTCGCGCTTGAGCTCGATGCCCGCGACGAAGAAGAAGACGGCGAGGAGGCCGTCGGCGGCCCAGTGCTGGACGGAGAGGTCGAGGCCGAGGGAGGCGGGTCCGAAGTGGAAGTCGCGTACGGACGCGTAGCTGTCGCTGAGAGGGGTGTTCGCCCAGACCAGCGCGGCGATGGCCGCCACGAGGAGCAGTACGCCGCCGACCGTCTCGGTGCGCAGCGCGTTGGTGACGAAGGTGCGCTCGGGGAGCGAGAGGCGTCCGAGGAACTTCCGGCCGCCGGGCGGTGCCGGTGGTGTCGAGGGGCCGGGCGGGGCGGTCGGACGGGGCGCGGTCACGGGGGGAACCTCCGGTCGGTGGGCAGCATGGAGCACATTGCCGACCAGACTTCCCGGCGCACCTCTGGAATTTTGACGCGTTCCTGACGCGGTCGACCACTCTACCCGGAGGGCGCAAGGGCGTAATCCGGAGATCTTTACCTTACGAGTGGAACGCGCCTGATGTCCTTTAACTGCCAGAGTAGGAGGTACGCGTACGAACGGGCACCCGGCGCGGGGGCCGGGTGCCCGTTCTGGACGCTCGCGGAGCTGCTGACGTGGATTGCTTGCCGCGTCACTGCCGCGTATCGCTGCCGCGCACCGCTTCCGTGTACCGGTGCGGCGGGCGGCCCTCGGGGCGGAGGCCGCCGGGGTGGAGGGCCGTCAGTCCTCGCTGGACGCGCTCGGCAGCTTCGTCTGGATGAGGTCCATCACCGAGGAATCGGTGAGGGTGGTGACATCGCCCAGCTGCCGGTTCTCGGCGACGTCCCGCAGCAGCCGCCGCATGATCTTGCCGGAGCGGGTCTTGGGCAGCTCGGCCACCGGCAGGATCCGCTTGGGCTTCGCGATGGGACCGAGGGTGGCGCCGACGTGGTCGCGCAGCTCGCCGACGAGGGTGTCGGTCTCGGAAGCCGTACCGCGCAGGATGACGAACGCGACGATGGCCTGGCCGGTCGTCTCGTCGGCCGCGCCGACGACCGCCGCCTCGGCGACGGACGGGTGCGACACGAGCGCCGACTCGACCTCGGTGGTCGAGATGTTGTGGCCGGACACCAGCATCACGTCGTCCACCCGGCCGAGCAGCCAGATGTCGCCGTCGTCGTCCTTCTTCGCGCCGTCGCCCGCGAAGTACTTGCCGGGGAAGCGCGACCAGTAGGTGTCGAGGAAGCGCTGGTCGTCGCCCCAGATCGTACGGAGCATGGACGGCCACGGCTCGGTGAGGACGAGGTAGCCGCCGCCCCCGTCGGGCACCTCGTTCGCCTCGTCGTCGACGACGGTCGCGCTGATGCCGGGCAGCGCGCGCTGGGCGGAGCCGGGCTTGGTGGCGGTGACGCCGGGCAGCGGCGAGATCATCATCGCGCCGGTCTCGGTCTGCCACCAGGTGTCCACGATCGGGGTCTTGCCCGCGCCGATGTTCTCCCGGTACCAGATCCACGCCTCGGGGTTGATCGGCTCGCCGACCGACCCGAGCACGCGCAGGCTGCTCAGGTCGAACTTGGCGGGGATGTCGTCGCCCCACTTCATGAACGTGCGGATCGCGGTCGGCGCGGTGTAGAGGATCGTGACGCCGTACTTCTGCACGATCTCCCAGAAGCGCCCCTGGTGCGGGGTGTCGGGCGTGCCCTCGTACATGACCTGCGTCGCGCCGTTGGCCAGCGGCCCGTACACGATGTACGAATGCCCGGTCACCCAGCCGATGTCGGCCGTGCACCAGTAGACGTCGGTCTCCGGCTTGAGGTCGAAGACGGCGTGGTGGGTGTACGCGGCCTGGGTGAGGTAGCCGCCGGAGGTGTGCAGGATGCCCTTCGGCTTACCCGTCGTACCGGACGTGTAGAGGATGAAGAGCGGGTGCTCGGCGTCGAACGCCTCGGGGGAGTGGTCGGCGGACTGGCGGGCGACGATCTCGTGCCACCAGACGTCCTTGCTGGCGTTCCACGCGGTGTCCTGACCCGTGCGGCGTACGACCAGGACGTGCTCCACCTGCGGGCACTTGGCGACGGCCTCGTCGATGGCGGGCTTGAGGGCCGAGGGCTTGCCGCGCCGGTAGCCGCCGTCCGAGGTGATGACGATCTTGGCGTCGGCGTCCTGGATGCGGGAGGCGACGGCGTCGGCCGAGAAGCCGCCGAAGACCACGGAGTGGGCGGCTCCGATGCGGGCGCAGGCCAGCATCGCGACAGCGGCCTCGGGGATCATCGGCAGGTAGACGGCGACCCGGTCGCCCTTGCGTACGCCCAGTTCCGTCAGGGCGTTGGCGGCGCGCGCGACCTCGTCCTGGAGCTCCGCGTAGGTGATGGCGCGGGTGTCGCCGGGCTCGCCCTCGAAGTGGATGGCGACCCGGTCGCCGTTGCCGGCCTCGACGTGGCGGTCCACGCAGTTGTACGCCACGTTGAGTTTGCCGTCGGCGAACCACTTCGCGAACGGCGGGTTCGACCAGTCGAGCGTCTCCGTCGGTTCGGTGGCCCAGGTGAGCCGCCGGGCCTGCTCGGCCCAGAACCCGAGCCTGTCTGCCTCGGCCTGTTCGTACGCCTCCGCCGTGACGTTGGCGTTGGCGGCCAGCTCAGCAGGCGGCGAGAAGCGGCGCTCCTCCTTCATGAGGTTGGCCAGGCTTTCGTTGCTCACGACATCTCCCATTCCCAGGGCGTCCGATGTGTCCCGTGCCCTAGCTCATCAGTCCCGTGCCCGGGTGACAAGAGCCTTCCGGAAATTGGTTTAGACCTGTGAGCCGAGGTGGGGTGCATCCGTGCCGGTGTTGGTGGTGGCGTACGGCCCCTCCTCGCAGGGCGGCGCGAGAAGGGGCCATACGGTCTCACGGACGCGGCGGCCGGTTGGTTCAGACGCGTCGGCACAGGCGCGTCGGTTCGGCGATCCGATTCAGGCGGTCCGATTCAAGCGGTCCGGTTCGGGTCGCGGTTCTGGCGCGTCGGTTCAGGGGCTCGGCTCGGGCACACGGCTCCGGCACGCGGTTCAGGCGCGCGACTCTTCGAGGGAGCCTTCCGCCTCCGGGTCCTCGACGGGGCCGACCCGGTCGAAGACCGCGTCGGTCTCACCGATCCGGATGCCGTCCTGGAGCAGGTACGCCTGGGCCTCGCCGACATGGAAGTACATGCCGTGCAGTTCGAGCGTGCCCTCGTCGAGCCGCCGGCGCACCGCCTCGTGCGCGTGCAGGTGCTCCAACTGCTGCACCACGTTGGTCAGGCAGAGCTGCTCGACCGCGTCGGCCGGCAGCCTCCCCGAGATCCTCGCCCAGGAGTGCTTCTTGCTGCGCATCCGGTCCAGGCTGGGCGCGGCGTGCCGCAACCAGCGCCGCAGCGGCGTCCGGTCCTCGTCCGGCGGGGTGTCGGCCGGCGAGTTCAGCAGGGCCTGCATCGCACCGCAGCCGGAGTGCCCGCAGATGGTGATGGACTGCACCTTCAGTACGTCCACGGCGTACTCGATGGCCGCCCCCACCGAGTCGTCCGCGCTCTCCGCGCCGGGCGGCGGCACGAGATTGCCCACGTTGCGCACGGTGAAGAGGTCGCCGGGACCGCTGGACGTGATCATGCTCGTGACGAGCCGGGAGTCGGCGCAGGTGATGAACAGCTGCGACGGCGTCTGCCCCTCCCGCGCCAGCCGGGCCAGCTCCTCGCGCACCAGCGGCGCCGTGTTGCGCTGGAACGCGCTGAGCCCGGTGGCGAGTTGGCCCGCGCTGCGGCCGCTCCGGCCCGGTGCGGCCGGCGACGGGGCGTCGGCGCGGTGGTCGCAGTGGTGGTTGCGCCAGGGGGTCCACGGACGGCAGCAGGTGTGGGTGGAGTGCGCGCCGTGGGATCCGGTGCCGGTGGATTCGCCGGCGCTGGCGCCGGTGACCGGACCGGTGAACCGGTTGCCCGACCGGCCGGTGATCTCGACCTGGCCGCCGCGCGCGGTGTGCGCGTCCTGCCAGTACTGGAGCGTCTCGTACGCCGCGTGGTCCATGAACGACCCGTCCAGTTCGACCACGACGGCCGTTCTTTCGGGCACCTGGTTCAGAGCCCGGCTGAGCCGGGGCACCGCGAGGAACGTCAACTGGCCGCGCACCTGGATGTGATGGGCGCCGTCCGTCGTGGTGGCGGTGGTGATGTGCGTCTTGGCCAGCCGGTGGAGTGCCACGGCGACCGCCATGGCGATGCCGATGGCCACTCCCTCCAGTACGCCGAGGAGGGCGACACCGGCCACCGTCACCGCGTAGACCAGCATCTCCCGGTGTCGGGAGGCGCTGCGGATGTGCGTGATGCTCAGCATCTGGAAGCCGACGACCATCACCAACGCGGCGAGCGCGGGCAGCGGGATCAGGTCGATGGCCGGTACGAGGAACAGCGCGGCGAGGACGATCCACAGGCCGTGCAGCATCGTGGAGTGCCGGCTGACGGCGCCCGCCGAGACGTTGGCGACGCTCCGGACGGCGACGCCCGCGACCGGCAGACCGCCGAGTGCGCCCGACACGATGTTCGCGGCGCCCTGCCCGGCCAGCTCGCGGTCGAGGTTCGAGCGCTGTCCGTCGGTCGGCGGTTCCTTGCGGGCGGCCACCAGCTTGTCCACGGCGACGGCCGAGAGCAGGGACTGGACGCTGGTGACCAGAGTGACGGTCAGGACGGCCGCGGCGATCCCGAGCACGGGGCCTTCCGGCAGCCCCGGCAGCGCGTGACTGCTCCAGGAGGGCAGGTCGACCCGCGGCACGTTCATCCCGGTCAGCACGGTGAGCACGGCGGCGGCGGTCACGGCGACGAGCGCTCCGGGGACCTTCCGGGCGATCCGGCCCGTACGCCCCGGGAGGTGCGGCCAGGAGAGCAGCACGGCGACGGTGAGGGCGCTCACCAGGACGGCGGGTCCGTGCAGGTTCGCCAACTGGGCTGGCAGCACCCGGACGTTGTCGACAGCTGAGCTCTCCGGGCTGCCGCCGAGGACGATGTGCAGTTGGGAGAGCGCGATGGTGACGCCGATGCCGGCGAGCATCCCGTGCACGATCGCGGGGCTCACGGCGAGGGCGGACCGGGCCACGCGCACGGTGGCCAGTACGAGTTGGGAGAGGCCGGCCAGCGCGGTGATGGCGCAGGTCGTGCGCCAGCCGTACCGCTGGATCAGCTCGGCCGTGACGACGGTGAGGCCCGCGGCCGGCCCGCTGACCTGAAGCGGGGCTCCGCCGAACCGGCCGGCGACCAGTCCGCCGACGGCGGCGGCGACCAGTCCGGCCTGGAGGGGTGCGCCGGTGGCCAGCGCGATGCCCAGGGAGAGCGGCAGCGCGATGAGGAAGACGGCGATCGAGGCGGACAGGTCCGCTCCCGCGATACGGAAGCGGCGGCGGGGGCCACCGCCGGTCGGGGGGCTGTGCGGACGCTGGAACTGGGACGCGTCCGTGGTGGACGAAGAGTGGTCGGTGCTGGTCGGGACGCAAGCAGTCATGGTTCCCGTCTCCTCCGGGGCAGCGCGGTCGCGGAACGTGGGGACGCGGCCGTGGGTCACGGCGTGCAGCGGCGGGATCTTTCAACTCTCGGTAAATGAATCGTAATGCTGAGTAAAGAACGAAGGGTGCGAATAGGGCCAAACGGCGCAAGTTTTCACCCTTTGTGGTGACGTGAAAATCTAAGCGGCTTGTCATATCAATACCCCTGTCGGGACGTGCGAAGTTTGCACCGCTGTGTAGGCATTTCAGCGGATAAGCAGATAAATCCGACAGGAAGAGGTGGGCGGATGATGGCCGCTACGAAGAGGATGGCCTTCGGCGTCGCCGCCGCGGCCCTGGCCGGCGCGCTCGCCGCCTGCTCGGGGCCACCCGGGGGCGCTTCCGGAGCCAAGGAAGGCGCGCACGGAGCGAAGAAGCAGGCGCCCAAGGCGGCGCCCAAGAGCGCGGTGCGCCTGATCGGCGACGGCTCGACGGCGTACACCGGCAAGCAGCCGCACGTGTCCCGGCCCGAGCGGCTGAAGCCCGGTCAGACGCCGCCGCAGTTCGTCGTGTTCTCGTGGGACGGGGCGGGTGAGGACAGCCAGCGGCTCTTCTCGCACTTCCGCGAGGTCGGCAAGAAGTACAACGCGACGATGACGTACTTCCTCAGTGGCGTGTACCTGCTGCCGGAGGACAAGCGGCACCTCTACGACCCGCCGCAGCACTCCCAGGGGCGCTCCGACATCGGCTTCAACGACGTCGCGGGAATCAGCGACACCGTCGACCAGCTACGCGGCGCGTGGCTCGACGGCAACGAGATCGGGACGCACTTCAACGGCCACTTCTGCGGCAAGGACGGTGGCGTCGGCACGTGGTCGACGGAGGAGTGGAAGAGCGAGATCGCGCAGGCCAAGGCGTTCGTGAAGCGCTGGAAGACCAACTCGGGCCTCAAGAACGCCAAGCCCCTGCCCTTCGACTACGACAAGGAACTCGTCGGCGCCCGCACCCCCTGCCTCGAGGGGCAGAAGAACATGATGCTTGCGGCGAAGGAGCTGGGCTTCCGCTACGACTCCAGCGGTGTCGGCAAGCAGGTGTGGCCGAAGAAGACCGAGGGCCTGTGGGACATGCCGCTCCAACTGGTCCCGGTGCCGGGGCGGGCCTTCGAGACGCTCTCGATGGACTACAACTTCATGGTCAACCAGTCGGGAACGGTCAAGGGCGACCCGTCCCGGCACAGGTTCTGGGGCAATCAGATGCGCGACGGTCTGCTCCAGGCCTTCGACCGCTCGTACAACGGCAACCGCGCCCCGCTGATCATCGGCAACCACTTCGAGTCCTGGAACGGCGGCACGTACATGCGCGCCATCGAGGAGACGATCAAGACGGTCTGCGTGAAGCGGGACGTGCGCTGCGTCTCGTTCAAGCAGGTCGCCGACTGGCTGGACGCGCAGGACCCGGAGGTCCTGGCGAAGATGCGCACCCTGGAGGTCGGAGAGGCGCCGAAGGAGGGCTGGGCTTCGTTCCTCACCAAGCGGGCCACGGCCGCCCCGAGCGCCGGGGCGGCCTCGCAGGTCAAGCGGGCTGAGCGGCACTAGCCTCCGCGAAACGCTCCCCGAGGACGAAGGCGGGGTCGACCTGGGCAGCCAGGTCGGCGCCCGTCTTCGCGTTGCCCCAGCTCTCGGCGTTCCGCAGGTGGAAGTGCACCATCTGGCGCGTGTAGCGCTCCCAGTCGCGCTCCGCGTACGAGTCCTCCGCGGCGTTCTGCAGGGTCTGCAGGGCCAGGCGGTTGTCCGCCTCCAGCAGCTCGAAGCGGGACGGGCGGCCCTTCTCCATGGACCGCACCCAGTCGGACGCGCGGACGGTGACCAGGAGGTCGTCACCCACCTGCTCGCGCAGGAAGTCGATGTCGTCCTGCCCCTGCACCTTGTTGCCCACCACCTTGAGGGACACCCCGAAGTCCCGTGCGTACTCCTTGTACTGGCGGTACACGGACACGCCCTTGCGGGTCGGTTCCGCGACCAGGAAGGTCATGTCGAAGCGGGTGAACAAGCCGGAGGCGAAGGAGTCCGAGCCGGCCGTCATGTCGACGACGACGTACTCCTCGGGGCCGTCGACGAGGTGGTTCAGGCACAGCTCCACCGCTCCCACCTTGGAGTGGTAGCAGGAGACGCCCAGGTCCGACTCGGTGAAGGGGCCCGTGGCCATCAGCCGGATCTCGCCGTCGTCGAGCCGGACGGTACGGGCGCACGCGTCGTACACCGGGTTGTCCTCACGCACCCGGAGCAGGCGCGAGCCCTCTCCCGGCGGCGTGGTTTTGATCATCGTCTCGGCGGAGGTGATGCGCGGGTTGGTGCCGCGCAGGTAGTCCTTGATGAGCGGCAGGTGCGCGCCCATCGCGGGCAGCGCCTCGGCCTGTGCCTCGTCCAGGCCGAGGGCGGCGCCCAGGTGCTGGTTGATGTCGGCGTCCACGGCGACGACCGGGGCCTCGTTGGCGGTGAGGTGGCGGATGAAGAGCGAGGACAGCGTCGTCTTGCCGCTGCCGCCCTTCCCTACGAAAGCGATCTTCATGTTCACCAAGGGTAATCGCATGATTGCTTGCCGTGCCCACCTGAAGTGAAGAAGACCACTCCAAGGTGGGGTGCGTGCCATGGGTGCGTAGGCTCCTTACTTATGAGTACGACTGCTGATCCACTCGCGGCGCTGGGCGCGCTGCCCGGCGTGCCCGAGGCCGTGGACTCCGTACGCAAGGCCGTCGACCGGGTCTACGGACACCGCGTCATGCGGCGCCGCAGCAACGAGATCACCGCCGAGGCCGCGCTGCGCGGCGCGCGCGGGTCTGCGGCCCTCTCGGGTGCGGACTGGGCGCTGGAGGAGGTGCGACGGCGTACCGACTTCAGCATCGACGCGGAGTCCCGCACGGTCGGCGCGGCGCTGCGGCTGACGGCCGAGGCTGGGCAACTCCTGTCCATCTGGCGCCAGTCGCCGCTTCGCGTGCTGGCCCGGCTGCATCTGGTGGCGGCGGGCGGCGCCGGCGTGTCGGACGAGCTGGTGGGCCGGCCGCGGCTCGCGGGAGAGCCGGTGGACGAGTCCCTGGTCGAGCTGCGGCTGCCGTCCGCCGGTGAGGTGGCGGGCCGGCTCGAAGGGCTGTCGGAGCTGATCATCGCTGGCGGTTCCGCGCCGGCGCTGGTGACGGCGGCCGTGGTGCACGGCGAACTGATGGCGCTGCGCCCCTTCGGCTCCCACAACGGCCTGGTGGCGCGCACCGCCGAGCGCATCGTGCTGATCGGCAGCGGGCTGGACCCGAAGTCGGTCTGCCCGGCGGAGGTGGGGCACGGGGAACTCGGGCGCGCGGCGTACGTGGCGGCGCTGGACGGCTACGCCTCGGGAACGCCGGAGGGGATGGCGGCGTGGATCGCCCACTGCGGGCGCGCGGTGGAGCTGGGAGCCAGGGAGTCGACGGCAGTGTGCGAGGCGCTTCAGCGCGGCGCCGCCTGAGGGGCCGACTTCTGGCCTTTCCGGCCAGGTCCGGCCGCGCGAACGCGGCGGTCGGTCCCGGCGGGATCGTCCGCACAGGGTTGCGGCGGTACCGGTCACCGGTACCGCCGCTGGCATGTCCGCCCAGTTACCAAGCGTCCTCGAAATATGCCCATCAGGTCGGGTGCTTTGCCCGTCACCTGGTGCGGCTGGCCCGTAATCGACGGGTCGACGTCGCGTGGGTGCTCGGCTTCCATGCTCGGTCCGTGGGGCCTTACTGCGTTATAGGTCATCCTCTCGGATGTCCCTGGTCTCGCGGGCCGTTAAGTCCTTTGTACTCCTGAAATGGGGGAAGCGAAAGCCCTGGACGCGCTTCTTTGCTTATCGGTTCAAATACGGGCAAAACTTTCCTGCGCGCGGCGCGCCCTGCGGCCCGGCCGTCGGCTGACGTACCACACGAGACCCGCGGTGGCCGCGGCCGCTCCGACCGCGGCGGCGGCGACGAGCGCGGGCCGGGGCGGCATGGAGAAGGCGGGCAGCCGCTGCTTGAGGCGGACCGGCCGGTTGAAGGTGAGAACCGGCCATTCGCGGGCGAGCGCTTCGCGGCGCAGCGCCCGGCCCGGATTGACGGCGTAGGGGTGGCCGACCGATTCGAGCATGGGCACGTCGGTGGCCGAATCGCTGTACGCGTAGCAGCGCGAAAGGTCGTACCCCTCGGACACCGCCAGCTCCTTGATCGCCTCGGCCTTCGTCGGGCCGTACGCGTAGTACTCCACTTCGCCCGTGAAGCAGCCGTCCTCGCCGACGACCATCCGGGTCGCCACGACGCGGTCGGCTCCCAGGAGCTCACCGATCGGCTCGACCACCTCCGCGCCGGACGTGGAGACGATCACCACGTCGCGGCCGGCGGTGTGGTGCTCCTCGATGAGGGAGGCCGCCTCGTCGTAGATGATCGGGTCGATCAGGTCGTGCAGGGTCTCGGCGACGATCTCCTTGACCTGCTGCACATTCCACCCCTTGCACAGCGCGGAGAGGTACTCGCGCATGCGTTCCATCTGGTCGTGGTCCGCGCCGCCGGCGAGGAAGACGAACTGGATGTACGCGGTGCGCAGAGCGGCTCTGCGGCTGATCAGTCCGCCTTGATAGAAGGACTTGCTGAAGGTCAGCGTGCTCGACTTCGCAATGACGGTCTTGTCGAGGTCGAAGAAGGCGGCTGTTCGCGGCAAGGAGCGTTTTTCCACGAGGCGAGCATAGGCGCCCACCATTCGGCGTACGCTGTGGCGCGTGGGTTTGCCTGAGAAGGCTCTCGGGTACACCATGGAAGTCACGGATCGTTCGCGACCGTGCTACCCCGGTCCGACTCCTCCCCCCCCGAGTCGGCCGTGGAGACGACCCCCGTTCTCCCCCCCGACGGGGGTCGTCGCATGTCCGGATGCTTTTCCGCCTTCCGGTACTGATCATTTCTCCCCCTCTTGGCCTGTGGCCCTCTATGCCTTCCCCCTCCTGAGACGCGTCACGCTGTGTAGTCGTTTCGCCGCTCTCCGGAAGTCACTGGTATAGGTGAGCGGGATATTCACAACCGATGACTTGTCCACAGTTTTTCAGCAAGATCCACACGATTTTGCAAGTCCCGTCACGGTGATTCCGTCCGCGAAGTTCGTGGGCAGCAGGAATCGCTGGGAGAGGGGGCGGAGATCGTGGCCGGATCCATCACACCCGACCGACCGCAGGTGGCCGAGGCGCGGCAGGGCGGACCGCTGATCGTCACCGAGGACGTCGACCTGCTCGACGATCTGCTGCGGCTGTGCGCCGCGGCCGGCGCCGAGCCGGAGGTTCATCACGCGGTGCCCGAGCGCAGGGGCAGCTGGGAGAGCGCGCCGCTGATCCTCGTTGGCGACGACGCCGCCGAGCGCGTGCGCGGGGCGGTTGTCGGGCGCGGGGGAGCGCGCAGAAGCGGCGTGCTGCTCGTCGGCAAGGACCAGGACGACCCCCATGTGTGGCGGCGGGCCGTCGAGATCGGCGCCGATCACGTGCTGCGGCTGCCCGACGCGGAGAGCTGGCTCGTCGAGCGCATCGCCGATGTGGCGGAGGGCGTGGGGCGCCAGGCGGTGACCGTGGGAGTGGTCGGCGGCCGGGGCGGGGCAGGGGCCTCCACGCTGGCGTGCGCCCTGGCGGTCGCGGCTGCCCGTTCGGGGCAGCGCACCATGCTCGTCGACGGAGATCCGCTGGGCGGCGGGCTCGACGTCCTGCTCGGCGGGGAAGCCGTTGAAGGCATGCGCTGGCCGGATTTCGCCGAATCCCGGGGGCGGGTCGGCAGCGGCGCGCTGGAGGAGTCGCTCCCCGAGCTGCATGCGCTGCGTGTCCTGAGCTGGGACCGCGGCGACCGTGTGGTGATCCCGCCGGAGGCGATGCGGGCGGTGCTTGCCGCCGCCCGAAGGCGTGGCGGGGTGGTGGTCGTCGATCTGCCGAGGCGGGTCGACGAAGCGGTGGCCGAGGCGCTGGCCCAGCTCGACCTCGGCCTGCTGGTGGTGCCGGCGGAGCTGCGTGCCGTCGCGGCGGCAGGACGGGTCGCGTCGACCGTCGGCATGGTGCTGCGGGACCTGCGGGCCGTGGTGCGCGGGCCCTTCGCGGCGGGCCTGGACGAGGAGACGGTGGCGAGACTGCTGGGGCTCCCGCTGGCCGGTGAGCTGCCGGTGGAAGCGGGACTGCTGGAAGCGCAGGCCGGAGGAACGCCACCGGGCGGCAGTGCGCGCGGACCGCTGGCCCGGTTCTGCACGGCGTTCTGGGAGCGGGCGCTGACCGGGGGCGGTGTGTCATGAGCGCGGGAATGCTGGACGCCGTGCGGCGGCGGCTCGCGGAGAGCGGGGCCGAGCCGACCCCGGCGCGCGTGGCCGCCGCGCTGCGGGCGCAGGGCCGGCTGCTGGGCGACACGGAGGTACTGGGGGCGGCCGAGGAGCTGCGCTGCGAGCTGGTGGGCACGGGAACGCTGGAACCGCTGCTCGCCGACCCTTCGGTGACCGATGTGCTGGTGTCCGCACCCGACCGCGTCTGGGTGGACCGGGGCAACGGCCTCGAACTCACCCCGGTCGGCTTCGCCGACGCGGCTGCGGTGCGCCGGCTCGCTCAGCGGCTCGCGGCCGCGGCGGGGCGGCGACTGGACGACGCGAGGCCGTGGGTGGACGCCCGGTTGCCCGACGGGACACGGATGCACGCGGTGCTGCCGCCGGTCGCCGTCGGCTGCACGTGCCTGTCACTGCGGGTGGTTCGTCCGAAGGCGTTCTCACCGGCCGAGCTGGTCGCCGCCGGGACGGTGCCGCCCGGTGGGGAGGCGGTGCTGCGGGCGCTCGTCGAAGCCCGGCTGTCGTACCTGGTCAGCGGCGGCACGGGCACGGGGAAGACCACGCTCCTGTCGATGCTCCTGGGGCTGGTCGGAGAGCGGGAGCGGATCGTGCTGGCCGAGGACTCGGCGGAGCTGAGGCCCGATCACCCGCATGTGGTGCGCCTGGAGTCGCGGCCCCCGAATCAGGAGGGCGCCGGGCAGGTCACGCTGCGGGACCTGGTGCGGCAGGCACTGCGGATGCGGCCCGACCGGCTGGTGGTCGGTGAGGTGCGCGGCGCCGAGGTCACGGAGCTCCTGGCCGCGCTCAACACCGGGCACGAGGGCGGGTGCGGCACCGTGCACGCCAACGCGGCGGCGGACGTCCCGGCCCGGCTGGAGGCGCTCGGTGCGGCGGCGGGACTGGACCGGGCGGCGCTGCACAGCCAGTTGGCCGCCGCTCTCGGGGTGGTCGTGCATCTCGCGCGAGGCCCGGGCGGGTCCCGGCGGGTCGCGGAGGTGCATGTGCTGGAGCGGGATCCGGCGGGGCTGGTGGTGACGGTGCCGGCGCTGCGGTGGGGTGCGCGGGCCTTCTCGTACGAACGCGGCTGGCCCCGGCTGCGCGCGCTGCTCGGCGGTGGGGCGTGACGGGGGCGGGCGCGGCGCCGGTGTACGCGGCGGCCGTGTGCGCGGGGGCGGCGGCCTGGCTGCTGGCCGGGCGGGACGCGGACCTGCGGCGGGCACGGCTGCTGCTGGCGGGCGGGGTGGTGGACCCCGGCGGGCCGGAAGCGCTGTGGGAACGGGTGGCGGCGGCGGTGCGGGGACGGCTGGGGCGCGAGTGGCTGTGCGCGCCGGTCGCGGTGCTCCTGGCCGTACTGGGCGAGTCGGTGCTGCCGTTGGCCGCGGGGGCGGTCGCGGTGCCGCTCGTGCGACGCCGGCTGCGGGCCGGCGAGCGGCGCAGGGAGCGGGACCGCCGGACGGACGCGGTCGTGGCGCTGTGCGGCGCGGTGGCGGGTGAGCTGCGGGCCGGGAGACAGCCGGGGCAGGCGCTGTTCGCCGCTGCGGGCACCGGTGGGCTGGGTGGTGCGGAGGCCGAGGTGATGGCCGCGGCGCGGTTCGGCGGGGACGTGCCGGAGGCACTGCGCAGGGCGGCTCGGGAGCCGGGAGCGGACGGGCTCGCGGGCGTCGCCGCGTGCTGGCGGGTGGCGGTGGACGGCGGTGCCGGTCTCGCGGCCGGACTCGACCGGCTGGAGGGGGCGCTGCGGGCCGAGCGGGACCAGCGGGAGAACCTGCGGGCCCAGTTGGCGGGGGCCTGGGCGACGGTGGCGCTGCTCGCGCTGCTTCCGGTGGCCGGGCTGTTGATCGGCAGTGCGCTGGGGGCCGGACCGCTCCGGGTGCTGCTGCACACGCCGGCCGGACTCGGGTGCCTGCTGGTGGGCGGGTTGTTGGAAGGCGCGGGTCTCCTGTGGGCCCGGCGCATCGTACGAAGGGGGGAGGGCTCGTGAGCGGTGAACTTGTCCACAAGCTGGGGACGGCGGTGTCGCTCGCGGCCGTCGTGGTGTGGATGGCGTTCGTGTGGGCCGGGTGGCGCCGGGAGCGGTCGCTGCGCAGACGGCTGGCGGCGCTGCTGGCCGCCGACGTGGCGGGGGGCGCCGGGCAGGGCCCGTGGCACGGCCGACGGATGCGGGCCGAGTACGGGGCCCGGGTGCTGCGCTGGGGGCCGCCGCTCGGGGCCGTCGCGGTGGCGTACGCGCTGGTCGGAGGGCCGGCCGGCTGTGCGGTCGGCGTGGTCGCGGCGATCGGGATCGCGTGGTGGCAGCGCGGGCGCGAGCCGTCGGAAAGCCCGGTCGACGCCCGGCGGCTGCCACTGGCCGCCGATCTTCTGGCGGCCTGCGTCTCGGCGGGGGCCGGGCCGCGCGAGGCCTCGGAGGCGGTCGGGGATTCGCTCGGGGGCCCGGTGGGCGAGCGGCTGGCCCGGGCCGCCGCCGAGCTTCGGCTCGGAGGCGAGCCGGCGGACGCGTGGGGCCGGCTGGGCGCGATACCGGGCGCCGCGGGGCTGGCGCGCGCTCTGGAACGGGCGAGTGCCTCGGGAGCCCCGGCGGCCGAACCCGTCACCCGGGTGGCGGAGAGCCTCAGAGCCGCACGGGCGCGGGAGGCGTCGGCCCGTGCGCAGCGGGCGGGCGTGCTGATGGTCGGGCCGGTCGGGCTCTGCTTTCTGCCGGCCTTCCTGGTCGTCGGAGTGGTGCCCGTGGTGATCGGGCTGGCGAGCGGACTGATGCACAGCAACTGACCTGAACGACAACTGGCCTCGGGGGTCGAGATGTGGATGTGGATGCGGGTACGGGCGCGAGGTCCTGTGCGCGGGGCGGCGGGAGCCGGCGGCGGGGACGCGGGGATGACGACATCGGAGTACGCGATGGGCACGATCGCGGCCTGCGGCTTCGCGGCGGTGCTCTACAAGGTGGTGACGAGCGACATGGTCTCGTCGGCGCTGGCTGCGGTCGTGGGGAGGGCGCTCGATGTGCCGTTCTGAGACCGGTGGGCGGGGCGACCGGGGTTACGTCACGGCGGAGGCGGCCGTGGTGGTGCCGGCACTGGTGCTCTTCACCATGGCCCTGGTGTGGGCGCTGATGGCGGCTGCCGCGCAGATCCAGTGCGTGGACGCGGCCAGAACGGGCGCCAGGGCCGCCGCGCGGCAGGAGCCGCAGGACGCGTCGATCGCCGCGGCGCGGCGCGCGGCCCCGCACGGCGCGCGCGTCGGGATCACCCGCGAGGGCGACTTGGTCCGCGTGAGCGTCGAGGCCCCCGCCCCGGGCCTCGGCGCCCTGCCGCTGACGCTGCGGGCGGAAGCGGTCGCGCTGGCCGAGGAGAGCGTGGGGGTGGCGGCGTGAGCGGCACCGGTGGCGGTGTGAGCGGCACGCCGGGCCGTGGCGCCGGGCCGGGGCGGCCGGCGGGAGCGGAGCGCGGGCCTGGCGGCGGCGGTGTCCGGGCCGGCCTGCTGGGGGGCCGTCTCCGTGGCTGTCTCGGACGGTTCGCCCGGCTGCCGGGGCCCCGGGCGCGGGGTGAGCGGGGTGCGGCGACCGTGTGGGCCGTCGCCGTGGTGGTGGTGCTGGGGGTGGTGTGGGCCGGGGTGCTGGCGATGGGGCAGGCGGTCGTGGCTCGGCATCGGGCCGGGGGCGCCGCCGATCTGGCGGCGCTCGCGGCGGCGGGGGTGTGGATACGGGGTGAGACGGCCGCCTGCGGCAAGGCGGCCGAGGTGGCTGCGGCGCAGGACGCGCGCCTGGTGCGGTGCTCCGTGCGCGGCGAGGTCTCCGACGTCACGGCAGAGGCGGGCACAGGCCCGTTCAGCGTCGCTGTGCGGGCCCGGGCGGGGCCGGCCGGGCCAGGTGTCGAGGGAACTACTCCGAGGGGCTCTCAGCGGCCTCAGGGGGCTTCGGTGCATCCGAAGGGAGGTCCGGTGCGTCAGGAGAGACCGGGGCCGGCGGGGCTCCCCTGAGGAGGACCGTCAGAAGGCGGACGGCGGCGCGTTTGTGCAACGGGTCGTTGCCGTTGCCGCACTTCGGCGACTGGATGCAGGAGGGGCACCCCGCCTCGCACTCGCAGGAGGCGATGGCCTCCCGGGTCGCTGTCAGCCACTCCCGCGCCGTGTGGAAGGCCCGCTCGGCGAAGCCCGCGCCGCCCGGGTGGCCGTCGTACACGAAGACCGTGGGCAGCAGCGTGTCCGGATGGAGTGGGATCGAGACGCCGCCGATGTCCCAGCGGTCGCAGGTGGCGAAGAGCGGCAGCATGCCGATCGAGGCGTGCTCGGCGGCGTGCAGGGCGCCGCCGAGCTGCTCCGGGGCGACGCGGGCCGCGTCGAGCTGGTCCTCGGTGACGGTCCACCACACCGCGCGGGTGCGCAGCGTACGGGGCGGCAGGTCGAGCTTGGTCTCGCCGAGCACCTCGCCGGTGATCAGCTTTCGACGGAGGAAGGAGACGACCTGGTTGGTGACTTCCACGGAGCCGAAGCAGAGGCGGCCCTCGCCCCAGGGGATCTCGGTGTCGGTCTCCAGGACGGAGATGGCGGTGGTGTCGCGGGCGGTGGTGGAGTACGGCGGGTTCGCCTCCTCGACCAGGGCGACGGCGCCGTGCGGGTCCTCCAGGTCCAGGTGCCGGACCAGGTAGGTACGGCCCTGGTGGAGGTGGACCGCGCCGTCGTGGACGGAGGTGTGGGCGGCCGACGCGTCGACCGTGCCGAGCAGCCGGCCGGTCTCCGCCTCGACGATCTGCACGGGCCGGCCGCCCTCGCCCCGGATGTCGGCGAGGTCGGCGGCCCGCTCGCGGCGGGTCCAGTACCAGGACCTGCCCCGGCGGCGGAGCAGGTTGGCGGCCTCCAGCTGCGGCATCAGCTCGGCGGCGGCAGGACCGAAGAGCTCCAGGTCGGCGTCGGTCAGGGGGACCTCGGCGGCGGCGGCGCACAGATGCGGGGCGAGGACGTACGGATTGGCGGGGTCGAGGACGGTCGACTCCACCGGCTGGCGGAACAGGGCGTCGGGATGGTGGACGAGGTACGTGTCCAGCGGATCGTCACGGGCCACGAGGACCGCCAGGGCGCCCTCGCCCGACCGGCCGGCCCGCCCGGCCTGCTGCCAGAGCGAGGCGCGGGTGCCGGGGTATCCGGCGATGACGACGGCGTCCAGGCCCGACACGTCGACGCCGAGCTCCAGCGCCGTCGTCGCGGCGAGGCCCAGGAGCTCGCCGGAGTGCAGGGCGCGTTCGAGGGCCCGGCGTTCCTCCGGCAGGTAACCGCCGCGATAGGCCGCGACCCGGGCCGGCAGGGAGCGGTCGACGGCGGCCAGGCGTTCCTGGGCGATGAGGGCGATCAGCTCCGCGCCGCGCCGGGAGCGTACGAATGCGACCGAGCGGACTCCCTGCACGGTCAGGTCCGTGAGGAGGTCGGCGGTCTCGGCGGTGGCGGTCCGTCGTACGGGCGCGCCCTTCTCGCCCCGCAGTTCGGTCAGCGGCGGTTCCCACAGGGCGAACACCAGTTCACCGCGCGGTGAGGCGTCGTCCGCGACCTGCCGGACGGGAACGCCGGTGAGGCGGCCCGCGGACACGGCGGGTTCCGCCGACGTGGCGGAGGCGAGCAGGAAGACGGGGTTCGCGCCGTAGCGGGCGCACAGGCGGCGAAGGCGGCGGATCACCTGGGCCACGTGGGAGCCGAAGACACCCCGGTAGGTGTGGCACTCGTCGATGACGACGTAGCGCAGGGCGCGCAGGAAGGCGGCCCAGCGCGGGTGCGAGGGCAGTACGCCGAGGTGCAGCATGTCCGGATTGGTGAGGACGTAGTTGGCGTACTGGCGTACCCATTCGCGTTCCTCGACCGGCGTGTCGCCGTCGTACACCGCGGGCCGCACGGCGTTGCCCAGGGGCGCGGCCAGGGCCTTCACCGCACGGCGCTGGTCGGCGGCGAGTGCCTTGGTGGGGGCGAGGTACAGGGCCGTCGCGCCGCGACCGTTCGGCGCCTCGGACCCGTCGAGCAGGGTGCTGAGGACGGGGGCCAGGTAGGCCAGCGACTTGCCGGACGCGGTACCGGTGGCGATGACCACGGACTCGCCGTCCAGGGCGTGCTCCGCGGCCACGGCCTGATGGGTCCAGGGGTGCTCGATCCCGGCGTCCCGGATCGCCGCGATCACTTCCGGGCGGATGCGGTCGGGCCACACTGCATGAGACCCCGCACGTGGGGGCAGGTGCTCCGTATGAGTGATGCGCGAGGACCGGCTCTCGCCTGCCGTGAGCCGGTCGAGGACCGTACGGGGAGAGGGGCGCGCGCCCGCGTTCTCCCCAGGTCTGCTGGGACGGTGATTCTTGGCCATCGGCACCGAGTGTGTCACTGGCGTGGCGGACAATGGTTCCAAGGCATCGTGCATGCCTGCAGGTAAGTGATTGAATGCCATCGCGGCTGGCGTTCCGTCCTCTGGCTCCGCCGGGGAGACCTCAGGGGGGCGGCCGCTCGATAGCAAGGTGCTGGAGGATCCGTGGACCTGTCCCTGTCGACTCGCAACGTGTCTGGACCTGGTGGCGACCGTACGGTCGTCGAGGTCGGTGGCGAGATTGATGTGTATACCGCGCCCAAGCTGCGCGAGCAGTTGGTCGAGTTGGTGAACGACGGCAGCTACCACCTGGTTGTCGACATGGAGGGCGTGGACTTCCTCGACTCCACCGGGCTCGGCGTGCTCGTGGGCGGACTCAAGCGTGTCCGGGCCCATGAGGGCTCGCTGCGCCTGGTCTGCAACCAGGAGCGCATTCTGAAGATTTTCCGAATCACCGGTCTGACCAAGGTGTTCCCCATTCACACCTCGGTCGACGAAGCCGTCAACGCCACCGACTGACGGCTTCCGGGACACCGGAAGCAGGAACAGGGGCACCGGGCCGAAAGCCTGGGCCCCTGAGAAGCACGCCCGTACGTCCGAGGGGGACCGCAGATGGCCACCGTTGAACTCCGCTTCAGCGCCCAGCCCGAGCACGTCAGGACGGCCCGCCTGGTGGCGGCCGCCGTGGCGCGCAGGGCCGGGGTGGACGAGGCGGTGCTGGACGAAGTCCGCCTCGCGGTCGGCGAAGCGTGCACCCGTGCGGTGGGGCTCCACCGCAGCAATGGCATCTCGGCTCCGGTCCGGGTCGCGCTGACCGAGGAGGAGAAGTCGTTCTCCATCGAGGTCGGGGACGAGGTGCCCGGTTCGGGTGGCGGTGCGGCCGGATCGGTCCCCGGGGTGCGCAGCACCACGGGGCCCGGAGCCGGCCCGGCGCAAGCCGAGACGGACACCGAAGCGGACGGTGAGGACGAGATGGGGCTGGCGGTCATCAGCGGACTTGTCGACGATGTCGAAGTCGTCACCGGCGCGTCCGGTGGCACCATCCGCATGAGCTGGCCGACGACACCGGCGCCCGTTTCTTCCTGATCTTCCGCCGGTTCCAGCGGACCGGACGGACCGGATCACTTACGTGAGGCCCTGCTGAGCAGGGCCTTTCGTATTTCTCTAGATCTTTTCGGAGATCATTCCGAAATCGTGAATGCCTTTGTCCCGTTACTGTTTTCCGGGGATCAAGGCGACGCGATCATTTGCAGAGTGGCAAGCGAAGGTCAATTCGGTTTGCGGCGCTCTGTTTTGATCAGGTTCCGCTCCCTACAATCCGTCCACATCTTGAGCGCTGAGCGTCAAGGAGGACGAATGGCGGGGCACTTCACAACGGATCAGCTGGATCACCCCTCTACTCTCGCGGCGGCAGTACTGACCGACGAGAACCGGATCATCGTGATCGTCGTCGCCGTAGTGGCACTGGCGGCCCTGGTCGTCGCCCAGCTGCTGGTACGTCAGGTACTGGCGGCCGGCGAAGGCACCGACAAGATGAAAGAGATCGCGGCGGCGGTGCAGGAAGGCGCGAACGCCTATCTCGCACGCCAGTTGCGCACGCTCGGCGTATTCGCCGTCGTGGTGTTCTTCCTGCTCATGCTGCTTCCGGCCGACAACTGGTCGCAGCGCGCCGGACGATCCGTATTCTTCCTGGTGGGTGCGCTTTTCTCGGCGGCGACCGGTTACATCGGGATGAGGCTGGCCGTACGCAGCAATGTGCGTGTGGCGGCCGCGGCGCGGGAAGCCACACCGGCCGCGGGTGAGCCGGAAAAGGATCTGACGGCCGTCTCGCACAAGGCGATGAAGATCGCTTTCCGTACGGGCGGCGTGGTCGGCATGTTCACGGTGGGCCTCGGCCTGCTCGGCGCCTCCTGCGTCGTCCTCGTGTACGCGGCCGACGCGCCCAAGGTGCTGGAGGGCTTCGGCCTCGGCGCCGCGCTGATCGCGATGTTCATGCGCGTCGGCGGCGGTATCTTCACCAAGGCCGCCGACGTGGGCGCCGACCTGGTCGGCAAGGTCGAACAGGGCATCCCGGAGGACGATCCGCGCAACGCGGCGACCATCGCCGACAACGTGGGCGACAACGTCGGCGACTGCGCCGGCATGGCGGCCGACCTCTTCGAGTCGTACGCCGTGACGCTCGTCGCGGCGCTGATCCTCGGCAAGGCCGCCTTCGGGGACGCCGGACTGGCCTTCCCGCTGATCGTTCCGGCGATCGGCGTGGTCACCGCGATGATCGGCATCTTCGCGGTAGCCCCGCGGCGCGCCGACCGCAGCGGAATGACCGCCATCAACCGCGGCTTCTTCATCTCCGCGGCGGTCTCCCTCGTCCTGGTGGCGGTGGCCGTCTTCACCTACCTGCCGTCCTCGTACGCCGACCTGGACGGCGTGAGCGACAGCGTCGTCAGGGGCCACGGCGGCGATCCGCGCGTGCTGGCGCTCGTCGCCGTCGCCATCGGCATCGTGCTGGCCGCCCTCATCCAGCAGCTGACGGGCTACTTCACCGAGACGAACCGGCGCCCCGTGAGGGACATCGGCAAGTCCTCGCTGACGGGCCCCGCCACCGTGGTCCTGGCCGGCATCGCCATCGGCCTGGAATCCGCCGTCTACACCGCGCTGCTCATCGGTCTGGGCGTGTACGGCGCGTTCCTGCTCGGCGGTACGTCGGTCATGCTCGCCCTCTTCGCGGTCGCCCTGGCCGGCACCGGGCTGCTCACCACCGTCGGCGTCATCGTCGCCATGGACACGTTCGGCCCCGTCTCCGACAACGCCCAGGGCATCGCCGAGATGTCGGGCGACGTCACGGGCGCGGGGGCCCAGGTCCTCACCGACCTGGACGCCGTCGGCAACACCACCAAGGCCATCACCAAGGGCATCGCCATCGCCACGGCGGTCCTCGCGGCGGCGGCACTCTTCGGCTCGTACAAGGACGCCATCGCGACGGCCCGCGACGACGTCGGGGCGAAGGTGAGCGAGCTGGGCCTCCAGATGGACATCTCGCAGCCCAACAACCTGGTCGGCCTGATGCTCGGCGCCGCAGTCGTCTTCCTGTTCTCGGGACTGGCGATCAACGCGGTGTCCAGGTCGGCGGGCGCGGTGGTCTTCGAGGTGCGGCGGCAGTTCCGCGAGCACCCCGGGATCATGGACTACACGGAGAAGCCGGAGTACGGCCGGGTGGTCGACATCTGCACCAAGGACGCGCTGCGCGAACTGACCACACCGGGCCTGCTCGCGGTGCTGACCCCGATCGCGGTCGGATTCTCCCTCGGGGTCGGCGCGCTCGGCGCGTTCCTCGCGGGCGCCATCGGCACGGGCACGCTGATGGCCGTGTTCCTCGCCAACTCCGGCGGCGCGTGGGACAACGCCAAGAAGCTCGTCGAGGACGGCCACCACGGCGGCAAGGGCAGCGAGGCCCACGCCGCGACCGTCATCGGTGACACGGTCGGAGACCCGTTCAAGGACACCGCCGGCCCGGCGATCAACCCGCTGCTGAAGGTCATGAACCTGGTGGCGCTGCTCATCGCCCCGGCGGTGGTGCAGTTCAGCTACGGCGAGGACGCCAACGCCGGGGCACGGGCGGTGGTGGCGACGCTCGCCATCGTCGTCATCGTCGGCGCGGTGTACGTCTCGAAGCGGCGCGGGATCGCCGTGGGTGACGCGGACGACTCCGGGGACGCCTCGGGGCGGGTGCCCAGGCCGGCCGATCCGGGGGTGCCGTCCAAGGTCGTCTCGTAGTACTCGTCACACCGGCGCAGAAGGCGGGTGGACGGGGCGTGCTGACGCCGCGTCCGCCCGTCCGCGTTGATTTCCCGGGGGTTTCGTGAGGTGTCTCTCCCTTGGTGCAAATGGCTTCAATAGCCCATGGACCGGACGTACGGCATGCGGATGTCGCCCACTTGGCGTGTATGTTCCGGGGCCGAGAGCCTTGGAAGGGACCAATCCGGTGAACAAGAAGTTTGCGGCCGCGCTGTCCGGCGGCGCGGTACTGGTAATGGCGCTGTCCGGCTGCAGCAGCGACGACAGCGACGACAAGGTCAACGACTGGGCGAAGACGGTCTGCGACCAGGTGCAGCCCCAGTTGAAGAAGATCTCGGACGCCAACACCTCCATCCAGGAACAGACCGCGGACAACAGCAAGCCCGCCGACGTCCAGAAGACGGACGCCCAGGCCTTCCAGCAGATCTCCGACGCCTACAAGGCGATGGGAACGGCTGTGGACAAGGCGGGCGCCCCGCCGGTCGACGACGGTGAGACCACCCAGAAGGAAGCGGTCAAGGAGCTCAACGCCTCCTCGGTGGCGTACGCCGACCTGAAGAAGCAGGTCGAGGGACTCGACACCAAGGACCAGGCGAAGTTCGCCGACGGCCTCAAGGGCGTCGCCGACGAGCTGAGCAAGATCAGCAAGAGCGGTGACCAGGCGCTCAAGAAGCTCCAGTCCGGCGAGGTCGGCACGGCGATGTCCAAGCAGCCCGGCTGCCAGAAGCCGGGCGCGACCTCCGCCTCGCCCGACGCGAAGGCGTAGTACGGCCGAGGTGGCGTGGTACGCCGCCGCGGGCCCATGCCGCCGCGGCGACGGCCCGGTTGCGGCGCGAACGGCCCTGCCGCGCGGCCCGGTGTCCCGAACAGGGGCCGGGCCGCGCGGCTTTTGTCAGTGCCAGCGGTGACAATGGCCGGGTGAGTACGACCAGCCTCCCCGTGAGCCTTCCCGCGCCCGAAAGCTCAGCCCGACTGCGCGACGCGCTCCTCGCCGCCGACTTCACCGCCGACGGCCTCCTGGAGCTGCTCGGCGCGCCCGCGTACGCCGCGCTCGCCCGCAGCGAGACCGTGCCCGCGCTGCGAGCCACGCGCGGCGACAGCCCGCTCGAGACGCTCGTGCGGCTGTTCCTGCTCCAGCAGGCCGTCCCGGACGACCGCGTCGGGGCGGCCCTGCCCCTGGACCAGTGCCTGGCCGACGGCTGGCTGGTCCGCGAGGACGCGTACGGCGGCGGATCCGCGGGCGTACGGGCCACCGTGGACGTCCGGCCGTACGGCGGCGAGGAGGGCCAGGACTGGTTCATCGTCTCCGACCTCGGCCGCGCGGTCGGCGGCGCCGGCGGTGCGGGCACCCGCGAGGAGGGCGTGGTCCTCGGCGTCGGCGGCGCGTCCACCACGCTCGCCGGGATCACCGTCCGGGCGCCGGTCACCCGGGCCCTCGATCTCGGCACCGGGTCCGGGATCCAGGCGCTGCACGCCGCGCAGCACGCCGTGCACGTCACCGCCACCGACCTCAACCCGCGCGCCCTGCGCTTCACGCGGCTGACGCTCGGACTCTCCGGCGCGCCCGAAGCGGACCTGCGCGAGGGCTCGCTCTACGAGCCGGTCGGCGAGGACACGTACGACCTGATCGTGTCCAACCCGCCCTTCGTCATCTCGCCGGGTGCGCGGCTGACGTACCGCGACGGCGGGATGGGCGGGGACGATCTGTGCCGCACGCTCGTTCAGGGGGCGGGGGAGCGCCTGAACGACGGGGGTTACGCGCAGTTCCTCGCCAACTGGCAGCACGTCGAGGGCGAGGAGTGGCAGGAGCGGCTGCGATCGTGGGTGCCGCGCGGGTGCGACGCCTGGATCGTGCAGCGCGAGGTGCAGGACATCACGCAGTACGCCGAACTGTGGCTGCGCGACAGCGGCGACCACCGCACCGACCCCGCGCAGTACGCCGCGCGCTACGACGCCTGGCTCGACGAGTTCGAGGCCCGCAAGACCAAGGGCGTCGGCTTCGGCTGGATCTCGCTGCGCAAGTCCGGCGCCGAGGACCCCTCGATCACCATCGAGGAATGGCCGCACCCCGTCGAACAGCCGCTCGGTCCAGTCGTACGGGCCCACTTCGAGCGCCAGGACTACCTGCGGGCGCACGACGACGCGGCGCTGCTCGCCGGTCACTTCAAGCTCGCGGACGAGGTGGTGCAGGAGCAGATCGGACTGCCGGGCGCCGAGGACCCGGAGTACGTCGTACTCCGTCAGAACCGGGGCATGCGGCGGGCGACGAAGGTCGACACGGTCGGTGCGGGCTTCGCGGGCGTGTCCGACGGGTCGCTCAGCGCGGGCCGCATCCTCGACGCCATCGCGCAGCTCCTGGGCGAGGATCCGGTGCTGCTGCGCGACCGGACGCCCGAGGCGATCCGGCTGCTGGTCGAGCAGGGCTTCCTGGAGCCGCTGGACTGAGCGGCGGCGGGCGGGGGCGCGCTCTCCCACCACCCGCCGCCCCGCGCCCCGCCTGGGGGCCCGCCGCCCCGCGCCGGCTCCGGGGCTGCTGGGCCCGCCCCTCGGCCCGGCTCAGGCCCCCGGCCGCCCCGGCGGGCCCCGGACGCCCACGCGGCGTTCACCGCCGGTTCGCGTCCGCGTCGCCGGGTGGTGTCCCCGGAATGCCAGCCTCACCGTCCGGGAGATCCGGGCGGGCCGGGGCGAGGGTGGGGGGTACGGGGATGGAAAGCGGGCCTGCGGTCTTCGCCGGAACGGCGTTCTCGGTGTTCGGGGCCGCCCTGCTGTGGTGGACGGGGGCGCGCGCTCTGCGTCGTGCGCCGGTGGCGCACGGGGCGAGTCCCGTGACCTCCTTCGCGCTGGCCACCGCGTTCGGAGCGGCCTTCGTCGTTCTCGGAGTGTGGTGTTTCGGCCGGATCTGATCGGAAGAGATCCACACGGCATCTGCACGAGGTCTCCAGAGGGGTCCCGCAGAGGCGGTCGGGCGGTCCGGGCGGCAGGAATGCCGGGAGTCGGGTTACCGTTCGAGTGGCCGTTGCGGGCTTTTGCCGTTTGACACGGGGACGGGTTGTACCGTCACACTCCGCAGCGTCACGTACGGACCACTGAGTGTCGACCGGAGAGAAGAGCCAAGTTGTCCCCGACCAGCGAGACCGCACACGGCGGCCGCCGACTCGTCATCGTCGAGTCGCCCGCCAAGGCGAAGACGATCAAGGGCTACCTCGGCCCTGGTTATGTCGTCGAGGCGAGCGTCGGGCACATCCGCGACCTCCCGAACGGCGCCGCCGAGGTGCCCGACAAGTACACGGGCGAGGTGCGCCGCCTCGGCGTCGACGTACAGAACGACTTCCAGCCGATCTATGTCGTCAATGCCGACAAGAAGTCGCAGGTCAGGAAGCTGAAGGACCTCCTCGCGGAGTCCGACGAACTCTTCCTCGCCACCGATGAGGACCGCGAGGGCGAAGCCATCGCGTGGCACCTCCTGGAAGTGCTGAAGCCCAAGGTCCCGGTCCACCGGATGGTCTTCCACGAGATCACCAAGGACGCGATCCGCGAGGCCGTGTCCAATCCGCGCGACCTCAACAAGCCCATGGTCGACGCCCAGGAGACCCGCCGCATCCTCGACCGCCTCTACGGCTACGAGGTCTCGCCGGTCCTGTGGAAGAAGGTCATGCCGCGGCTGTCCGCCGGCCGTGTGCAGTCCGTCGCCACCCGGCTCGTCGTCGCCCGGGAACGCGAGCGCATCGCTTTTCGTTCTGCTGAGTACTGGGACCTGACCGGTACGTTCTCCACGGGACGCACCGGTGACGCCTCCGACCCGTCCTCTCTGGTCGCCCGCCTGACGACGGTCGACGGCCAGCGCATCGCCCAGGGCCGCGATTTCAACTCCGTGGGACAACTCAAGAGTGACGTCCTTCACCTCGACGAGGCGAACGCCCGCGCCCTGGCCGCCGCCCTCGCCGACTCGCCGTTCGCCGTCCGCTCGGTCGAGTCCAAGCCGTACCGGCGCTCGCCGTACGCCCCGTTCCGTACGACGACCCTCCAGCAGGAGGCTTCGCGCAAGCTGGGCTTCGGTGCGAAGTCCACGATGCAGGTCGCGCAGAAGCTGTACGAGAACGGCTTCATCACCTACATGCGTACGGATTCCACGACGCTCTCCGACACCGCCGTCCAGGCCGCCCGCGCCCAGGTGACGCAGCTGTACGGCGCCGACTACCTGCCGGACAAGCCCCGCACGTACGCCGGCAAGGTCAAGAACGCGCAGGAGGCGCACGAGGCGATCCGCCCCTCCGGTGACCGCTTCCGCACCCCCGCCGAGACGGGTCTGAGCGGCGACCAGTTCCGGCTGTACGAGCTGATCTGGAAGCGCACCGTCGCCTCCCAGATGAAGGACGCCGTCGGGAACAGCGTGACGGTCAAGATCGGCGGCCGGGCGAGCGACGGCCGCGACGCCGAGTTCTCCGCCTCCGGCAAGACGATCACTTTCCACGGCTTCATGAAGGCGTACGTGGAAGGCGCCGACGACCCGAACGCCGAGCTCGACGACCGCGAGCGCCGGCTGCCGCAGGTCGCCCAGGGCGACGCGCTCACCTCCGAGGAGATCTCGGTCGACGGGCACGCGACCAAGCCGCCGGCCCGCTACACCGAGGCTTCGCTGGTCAAGGAGCTCGAAGAGCGCGAGATCGGCCGCCCGTCGACGTACGCCTCGATCATCGGCACGATCCTCGACCGCGGGTACGTGTTCAAGAAGGGCACGGCGCTCGTGCCGTCCTTCCTGAGCTTCGCCGTGGTCAACCTGCTGGAGAAGCACTTCGGCCGTCTCGTCGACTACGACTTCACGGCGAAGATGGAGGACGACCTCGACCGCATCGCGCGCGGCGAGGCCCAGGCCGTGCCGTGGCTGCGGCGCTTCTACTTCGGTGAGGGCGACGCCGACGCGGGTGTCGCCCCGGGCGGCGCGGCGGACGCGGGCAACGGTGACGGGGACCACCTCGGCGGCCTCAAGGAGCTCGTCACCGACCTCGGCGCGATCGACGCCCGCGAGATCTCGTCCTTCCCGGTCGGCGAAGGCATCGTGCTGCGGGTGGGCCGCTACGGCCCGTACATCGAGCGCGGCGAGAAGGACGACGAGAACCACCAGCGCGCCGACGTGCCGGAGGACATGGCTCCGGACGAGCTGACCGTCGAGTACGCCGAGGAGCTGCTGGCCAAGCCGAGCGGCGACTTCGAGCTGGGCGCCGACCCGGAGACGGGCCGCCAGATCGTGGCGAAGGACGGCCGCTACGGCCCGTACGTCACGGAGATCCTTCCCGAGGGCACTCCGAAGACCGGCAAGAACGCGGTCAAGCCGCGCACGGCCTCGCTGTTCAAGTCGATGTCGCTGGACACCGTGACGCTGGCGGACGCGCTCAAGCTGATGTCGCTGCCGCGCGTCGTCGGCACGGACGCCGAGGGCGTCGAGATCACCGCGCAGAACGGCCGGTACGGCCCGTACCTCAAGAAGGGCACGGACTCACGCTCGCTGGAGACCGAGGACCAGCTCTTCTCGATCACCCTCGACGAGGCGCTGGCGATCTACGCCCAGCCCAAGCAGCGGGGCCGCGCGGCCGCCAAGCCGCCGCTCAGGGAACTGGGCACCGACCCGGTCAGCGAGCGTCCGGTGGTCGTGAAGGACGGCCGCTTCGGGCCGTACGTCACGGACGGCGAGACGAACGCGACGCTGCGGACCGACGACAGCGTGGAGGACATCACCCCGGAGCGGGGTTACGAGCTCCTCGCGGAGAAGCGCGCCAAGGGCCCGGCGAAGAAGAAGACCGCCAAGAAGGCCCCGGCGAAGAAGACAGCCGCCAAGAAGGCGACCACGGCGAAGACCGCCGCGGCGAAGAAGACGGCTGCCAAGAAGACGACGACGGCCAAGACGACGACGGCCAAGACGACCGCCGCCAAGAAGACGGCCGCAAAGAAGGCTCCGGCGAAGAAGGCGACGGCCTCCAACGCCTCGGCGGCCTCCGCTGCCGCCTCAAAGGAGTAGGCAGCAGGCGCGTCAAGCGGCCCCCGACGCCCTGGTGGGCGCCGGGGGCCGTCCTGTGCGGGCGCCCGTACGACCCGGGAGCAGACGTTTGTTCGGGCGGGCCTCCGGCGACTGGCGGCGTCCGGATAGGCTGGGCGGATGACGCGAGCCGAGCAGCCAACGGTCGTGAGCCCCACCTCCGACGCACTAGCCGCAGACTCACGCGAGCGAGCCGTACGAGCCCTGCTGCGCCTTCCTCCGCTCCGGCGGTTGTGGAGCGCACAGCTCGTCGGCAATACCGGCGACGCCCTCGCCCTTCTCGTGCTGCTGTTGCTGTCGCTTCAGGCGGCGATCTCGGAAGGGTCGTTCGGCGGTGGTTATCGCGGTGCGGCCTTCGCGGTCGCCGCGGTGTTCGGGGCTCGGATCCTTGCCACCTTCATCTTCGGAGCCCTGCTCCTGGGCCCGGTCTCCACGCTGACCGGGCCGTCGGGCCCCCTCGACCGCCGCTGGACGATGATCGGTGCGGACGGGCTGCGGCTCGCCCTCCTCGTCGTCGCCCCGCTGTGGATCGACTGGACCCCGGACAAGGCCCAGGCCGTACTCCTGAGCACCGTCTTCGTCTCCGGCGTCGCCGAGCGGTTCTGGACGGTCGCCAAGGAGGGCGCCGCACCCGCGCTGCTGCCGGCCCCGCCGCCCGAGGGCGCGACGGTGCGGCCGCTGCCGGACCACCTGGACGCGCTGCGCCGGCTGTCCCTGCGTACGAGCTTCGTCGCGCTGCCCGCGGCCGGCGCCGTGCTGCTGGCGGCGACGCTGGTCGGCAATCTGCTCGGCTCCGGCATCGACTGGTTCACGCACCACCAGGCGGCCCTCGGGTCGTACGTCGCCGCGGGACTGTTCGCCGCGTCCGTGTCCACGCTGTACTTCCTGGAGCTGCCCGACGGGCAGACGCCTCGCGCGCGCTCCCCGCTGGAGGGCCTGCGCCGGCCCAAGACCGGCTCGGGCGTCGACAAGGGCCGTACCGGCGCTATGCGCCTCATCGTCGTGGCCTGCGCCGCGGTCGCCGGAGCGATCGCCGCCGCGGCGGCCGTCGCCGTACTGCACGCGAAGGACCTCGGCGGCGGGCCCGTCACCTTCGCCCTGCTCTTCCTCGGCCTGACCGGTGGCACGGCCCTAGGCATCCGCAGCGCGCGGAAGGTGCTGCCCACGCTGTCGCGGCGCCGCCTCCTGTCGCTCGCGATCGCCGTCACCGGCGTCGCGCTGCTCGCCATGGGCCTGGTGCCCGACACGGCGACCGTCATCATGATCACGCTGCTCGCCGGCTTCTGCGCCGGAGTCTCCGCGAACACCGGGCACACGCTGCTCGACCAGGAGACCGAGGACTTCCGGCGGGCGCGCACCACGGAGCACCTGCAGGCCGTCGCGCGGGTCTGCATCGCCCTCGGCGCGGTCGTGGCCCCGGTGCTCGCGGCCGCGATCGGCCCGCACCGCCTGGCCAACGGAAGCTTCGTCTTCGCCCACGGCGGCGCGGCCTTCACGCTGATGCTCGTCGGCGCGCTGCTGCTGCCGGTGGCCGCGCTCGTACTCGCCAAGGCCGACGACCGGCAGGGCGTCCCGCTCCGCCGCGACCTGCGCGAGGCGCTGCGCGGCGGCGAGCCCGACCAGGCGCCCGCCGCGACCGGGTTCTTCATCGCGATGGAGGGCGGCGACGGGGCGGGCAAGTCCACCCAGGTCGAGGCGCTCGCCGAGTGGATCCGCAACAAGGGCCACGAGGTCGTCGTCACCCGCGAACCCGGCGCGACGCCGATCGGCAAGCGGCTGCGTTCGATCCTGCTCGACGTGTCCAGCGCGGGCCTGTCGAACCGCGCGGAGGCGCTGCTGTACGCCGCCGACCGCGCGGAGCACGTCGACTCGGTCGTACGTCCGGCGCTGGAGCGCGGCGCCGTCGTGATCACCGACCGGTACGTCGACTCGTCCGTGGCGTACCAGGGCGCGGGCCGCGATCTCTCGCCGACCGAGATCGCCCGCATCTCGCGGTGGGCGACGGACGGGCTCGTACCGCATCTGACGGTGCTGCTCGACGTCTCCCCGGAGACCGCGCGCGAGCGGTTCACGGAGGCGCCGGACCGGCTGGAGTCGGAGCCGCCGGAGTTCCACGCGCGCGTGCGGCACGGTTTCCTGACGCTGGCCGCCGGCGACCCGGGCCGGTACCTGGTGGTGGACGCCGGGCAGGACCCGGAAGCGGTCACCACCGTCGTACGCCACCGGCTGGACCGGATGCTGCCCCTCTCCGACGCCGAGATCAAGGCGCGGGAGGAGGCGCGGAAGGCCGCCGAGGAGGAGGCGCGGCGCAAGGCCGAGGAGGAAGCCGCCCGCAAGGCGGAGGAGGAGCGGCTGGAGCGCGAGCGGCAGGCGCAGCTCGCGAAGCTCCGCGCCGAGGAGGAGGAGCGCAAGCGCCGGGAGATCGAAGAGGCGCGGCAGCGCGAGGCCGAGCGGCAGGCGGAGGAGGCCCGGCGCAGGGCCGAGGAGGCCCGCAGGCTGGCCGAGGAGGAGCGGCAGCGTCGCGAGGCCGAGGAGAAGGCGCGGGCCGCCGAGCAGGAGCGGCTGCGCCGGCAGGCCGCGGAGGAGGCCCGGCTGCGGGCGGAGGCGGAGGAACGCCGCCGCGAGAAGCAGCGCAGGGCCGAGGAGGCGTTGCTGCGGGCGGAGGAGGCGCGCCGGCTCGCGGAGTCTGCTGCGGCGGCCTCAGCGGCGGCGGCGCTGGCGCAGGGCGCGGCGGAGCCGTCCGGGCCCCGGCCTTCGTCCGGAACCCCTTCGACGTCCGCGTCCCCGTCCGCGTCCCCGTCGGGGTCCGGGCCGGGGGAGGACCTCGGATCGCCGTCGGCTTCCGGGCCTCGGCCGGCGTCCGACTCCCGGTCGGCGTCCGAGTCCTCGTCTCCGTCCCCGTCCCCGTCCCCGTCTCCGTCCGACGCCGAGCTGACGGTGCCGACGCCGGTCGTGCGTCCGGACGAGGTGACGCAGGCGGTGGAGAAGCCGCGCGTCGACATGCGCAAGGAGGAGCCCGCCGCCCCGGCGCGCACCGCGGAAGACACGGCGGTGCTGAGGCCGGTGCGGGACGTGACGCCGGCGGAGGAGACGGCCGTACTGCCGCCCGTGCGCGACGCGGCCCCGGCCGAGGAGACGACGGTGCTGCCGCAGGTGCGGGACACGGCGCCGGCGGACGAGACGGCCGTACTGCCCTCCGTGCGGGACGAGCCTTCGGACCGGGTCCCGCCGGGCTTCTTCCGCGACGAGCGGGCCGCGGCCGCCGATGCCGAGGGCGACGGCGGCAATGAGCGCACGCGTGAGCTGCCGTGGCTGGACCCGGAAGCGGCGCATCCGACCACCGGTCAGAACACGCGCGCGGCCCGCCGGCGCTCCGACTGGGCGGAGGAGACCCCGCTCGACGATCTGCCGTCGCTGGCGGACGAACTGCTCGGTGGCCGGGACACCGACGAGGACGACACGGGCGGTCGCGGACGCGGCGGACGCCGGTAGGCGGACGCCGGTACGCAGCACGGGCGGTACGGGCGCTTCCTCGGCCCGTACCGCCCGAGGCGTTTGTGCGGCGGGCACCGGCCGCGGCTGGACGGTCGGCCTTGCCGCACGACGGGGCGGGGCCGCCGGAAGATTAGGCGGGGGCTCCCGTCCCTCGCACGCCGTACGGGCAGATCGGCCCCGACCGTGGGCCTGAAGCGAGGGGCTTGCGGGGGCCGGCGGGATCATCGGCGCGCCGCTGTACGGCGGGGCCGAGCGCGCCGGAGGACCGGACGGGGCTCCCGTACTTCGCACGCCGTACGGGCCGACGGGCCTGCGGTGGGGGGCTTGAACCGGTGGGCTCCACAGGCCCCGGGGGGAACGGTCGGCACCGCCGCGCGACGAGGCCGGGCCGCGCCGCAGGACCCGTGCGCGCACGCCGGAAGACCGTGGGCGCACGGCGGGATGTGGCTCGTGGGCCGTGATGTCAGTGGGGTCGACCACAATAGGGGTGGTCGGGGTTCGAGAACGTAAGCACGTAGGCAGCAGCGCGAGAGCGCGGCGGAGGCGGTAGCACCATGGCCGTATGGGACGACCTGGTCGGGCAGGCGCGGGTTCAGGCGCAGTTGGCCGACGCCGCGCGGGATGCCGACGGGCTTGTCACCGCTGTCGCGGACCGGTCCGGGGCCACGCCGGCGCCCGCCGCGTCCCGGATGACGCACGCCTGGCTGTTCACCGGGCCGCCGGGCTCAGGGCGGTCCACCGCCGCCCGCGCGTTCGCCGCCGCGCTGCAGTGCGTCAGCCCGGACCGGGCCCTCGGCGGGGAACCGGGCTGCGGCTTCTGCGACGGGTGCCACACGACCCTGGTCGGCACCCACGCCGACGTGGAGATCGTCCGTACCGACCAGCTGTCCATCGGCGTGAAGGACACCCGCGAGCTCGTCCGGCGGGCCCAGCTCTCCCCGGCGGGCGGCCGCTGGCAGGTCATCGTCCTGGAGGACGCGGACCGGCTCACCGAGGGCGCCGGAAACGTGCTGCTCAAGGCCATCGAGGAGCCCGCTCCCCGTACGGTCTGGTTGCTGTGCGCACCGTCCCTGGAAGACGTCCTGCCGACCATCCGCTCCCGCTGCCGCCACCTCGTCCTCAGCACGCCGTCCGTCGACGCCGTCGCGGATGTGCTCGTACGGCGTGACGGAATCGACCCCGCGACCGCCGCGAGCGCCGCCCGCGCCACCCAGGGCCACATCGGGCGGGCCCGCAGGCTCGCCACCGACGAGCGCGCGCGGGCGCGGCGCGCCGTCGTCCTCAAGGTTCCGCTGCGCGTCGCGGACATCGGCGGCTGCCTCAAAGCGGCCCAGGAGCTGGTCGACGCGGCGGGCGAGGACGCCAAGCAGGTCGCCGAAGAGATGGACGTCAAGGAGACGGACGACCTGAAGGCGGCGCTCGGGGCGGCGGCGGGCGGCCGGATGCCGCGCGGCACGGCGGGCGCGATGAAGGAGCTGGCCGACCGCCAGAAGCGCCGCTCGACCCGTACCCAGCGCGACAGCCTCGACCTGGCGCTGAGTGACCTCACCGGCTTCTACCGCGACGTCCTCGCGCTTCAGCTCGGCTCCCGGGTCGCCCTCGCGAACGAGGACGTGCGGGACTCCCTGGACCGCGTCGCGCAGAGCTCGACGCCCGAGCGCACCCTGCGGCGGATAGAGGCGATCATCGCCTGCCGCCAGGCCCTGGACCGCAACGTCGCGCCGCTGCTCGCGGTCGAGGCCATGACGGTGGCCCTGCGCGCCGGCTGAGCCGCCGGCCCGCACACCACTGCGCGGGGACCGGATCACTCGTACGAGCCATGCGGCGCACAATCCGTCACCACCGCACTACGCTCCGAGGATGGACACCAGGCATCTGATCCGGATCTCTGCCACCGCCCTCGCGACAGCCGGGCTGCTCATCTCCGGCTGCTCCCCGGGAGGATCGTCGCCCAGTGCCTCGGCGTCCGCGCCGCAGTCACCGGTCCCGGCCGCCCTGAAGACCTACTACGCCCAGAAGCTGACCTGGCGCGAGTGCGGTGCCTCCGGCTTCCAGTGCGCCACGATGAAGGCCCCGCTGGACTACCGGAAGCCGGAGCGGGCCGACATCAAGCTCGCGGTGTCCCGCAAGAAGGCCACCGGCCCCGGCCGGCGCCTCGGTTCCCTGCTGGTCAATCCGGGCGGGCCCGGTGGCTCCGCGATCGCCTACCTCCAGGCGTACGCCGCGATCGGATACCCGGCGCCGGTCCGCGCGCGGTACGACGTGGTGGCCGTCGATCCGCGCGGCGTGGCCCGCAGTGAGCCCGTCGAGTGCCTGACGGGCAAGGAGATGGACGCGTACACACAGGTGGACCAGACCCCCGACGACCAGGGGGAGACCAACAAGCTGGTCACGTCGTACAAGAAGTTCGCGGTCGGCTGCGAGAAGCGCTCGGCCGCGATCCTGCCGCACGTGTCCACCGTCGAGGCAGCCCGCGACATGGACATCCTGCGCGCGGTCCTGGGCGACCGGAAGCTGAACTACATCGGGGCGTCGTACGGGACGTTCCTGGGCGCGACGTACGCCGAACTCTTCCCCGCCCGCGCGGGCCGCCTCGTCCTCGACGGCGCGATGGACCCGTCGCTGTCCGCCCGGGACATGAGCCGCGACCAGACGGCGGGCTTCGACACCGCGTTCCGGTCGTTCGCCGCGGACTGCGTCAAGCGCAAGGACTGCCCGCTGGGCACCGGTACGCCGGCCGAGGCGGGCAAGCGTCTGAAGTCCTTCTTCGGCAAGCTCGACGCCGAGCCCGTCCGCACCGGCCAGAGCCGCCCGCTCGGCGAGTCCCTCGCGACCACCGGAGTCATCGCCGCGATGTACGACGAGTCCGCCTGGGCGGAGCTGCGGACCGCCCTCACCCGGGCGACGGGCGGTGACGGCGCGGCCCTGCTCGCGCTCGCCGACAGCTACTACGAGCGGGCCGACGACGGCACCTACCAGAACCTCATGTACGCCAACGCGGCCGTGAACTGCCTGGACCTCCCGCCCGCCTTCACCGCCCCCGCCGAGGTCCGCACCTCGCTCCCCGCTTTCGAGAAGGCGTCCCCGGTCTTCGGCGGCGGCCTCGCCTGGGCCTCCCTGAACTGCGGTTACTGGCCGGCGAAGGCGACCGGCACCCCGCACCGCATCGAGGCGAAGGGCGCCGCCCCGATCGTCGTGGTCGGCACCACCCGCGACCCGGCGACCCCGTACAAGTGGGCCCGGTCCCTGGCCGGCCAGCTGGCCTCCGGCACCCTGCTGACGTACGACGGCGACGGCCACACGGCGTACGGCCGGGGCAGCGACTGCATCGACACCGCGATCAACACCTACCTCCTGGAGGGAACGGCCCCGCAGACCGGCAAGAAGTGCTCCTGACCTGCGCGGATGTGCGCCGGGGAGGGTTGTGCGGAGCACCCCTCGAAACTGTGTAGACTTGTGCCCGCTGCTGATCGCACCATGGTGTCGGCAGCGGCGCCGCCTTAGCTCAGTTGGCCAGAGCAACGCACTCGTAATGCGTAGGTCTCGGGTTCGAATCCCGAAGGCGGCTCTGTGGAAGCCTCAGGACTCACTCGCCGTGACCTGGGGCTTTTGCTATTACCGGATGCGGCGGCGCCGTCGAGCGCGGGCCGCGCGAGTGTCGGCGGTCTCAGTTCTGGTCTCAGTGGGGCCAGGCTCCGGCTCCGGGGACGCGGGAACGAAGAACTCGCCCATCCGACGCACGGCGTCCTTCGGCAGGTGGGAGCTCCCTTCACGTATCGCCGGGTCTGACTGATCTGGGTGTCCGAAGGATCTCCATGATCGTGGGCATGTCCACGCCCAGCTCGTTTCCTCGACGGGCTTCCGGTTGGCCCGGGTCACTCCGCCACGATGAAGTAGGCGGCGGGGTCCAGGGCGTTGAGTGCGATCCATCGCCGCGGTGTCGCCGGCGTGGGCGCCTCGGAGTTGTCCGCCGAGGCGCGGAAGAAACCCTGCACATGGAGAGCGATGCGCGGGTCGTCGTCGATGCGCCGCGCCATGTCGTAGTAGACGGCCAGCTCATGGATGCACCGGAGGCCAGCCGCCGGGCAGGAGCAGTCGACGGAGACGAGCTCCGGTCGGGGCGGGTGGCCCGCGTCGGTGATCGCGACGTACAGATCGTCGGTGAGGACGGGCTGGGCGCCGCTCAGCTGACGGCAGACCTCGGCCGTCGCCCCCGGGGACATCGGCGCCACCTCGATCGTGATGGCCGTGGTGCCGCGGCCGCGGTGCACGACGGCGCGAACGGTCCGGCCGTCGAACGTGATCTGCACCTTCCCGTCGCGCACCATCCGGCGCGCGCTCGGCAGTTGAGGATTCGGGCGGGTCTGGCGCAGGGACTCGGCGAACCGGACCCAGTCCTTCCCCCATTTCGTGTAACCGAAGTCGTTGTCGGCCATGGGTCAGTTGCCCCGATTCCGTCGCAGGACCTCGATGAGGCGGTCGTCGTCCAGGCGGGTCAGCTCGGCCACGCTGGACAGGTCGGCGATGTCCGAGAGGGCGGATTTCCGGGAGTGCATGGCCGCGATGTGCTCCTCGACGGTGGCTGCCGTGGTGAGGGTGGTGACGGTGACGGTGCGGGTCTGGCCGATCCGGTGGACCCGGTCGGACGCCTGCGCCTCCACGGCGGGGTTCCACCAGCGGTCGAAGTGGATGACGTCGGCCGCCCGGGTGAGTGTGAGCCCGGTGCCGCCTGCCTTCAGGCTGAGGACGAGCACCTTCGGACCGTCGTCGGCCTGGAACCGGCGGACGATGTCGGCCCGTTGCTCCTGGTTCAGGCCGCCGTGGAAGAACGGCGCGCGCACGCCGAACTGTTCGGCGAAGTGCCGGATCAGCAGCTCACCCGTCTGCCGGTACTGGGTGAAGACGATGGTCGGAGCGCCGTTCTCCAGGTTGTTGGCCACGATGTCGGTGCACAGGTCGAGCTTTCCCGACCTCCCCGCCAGCTCATCGAGGTCGTCCGTGACCAGGCCCGGGTGGTTGCAGACCTGCTTGAGCGAGGTCAGGACGGCCAGCACCTTGGTCTGGCGCCGGGCGCCGCTGCCGAACCCGTCGTCGATGACCTGCTCCAGCAACCGGTCGTACAGCCGCTGCTGTTCCTCGGTGAGTTCGCAGATGAGGTCGGCGTGGATCTTGGACGGGAGCGAGCTCGCGACCTGGGACTTCTTCCGCATCAGCACGACCGGCTCGATGGCCCCGCGCAGCCGGGCGGAGGCGGCGAGGGAGCCGTCCGTGATCGGCCGGACGAAGCGGCGATGGAACTGCGTCCGGTTCCCGAAGAGATGCGGGGCGACCAGATTGAGCA
Organism: Streptomyces chryseus; assembly: GCF_014650755.1. Taxonomy (GTDB): domain Bacteria; phylum Actinomycetota; class Actinomycetes; order Streptomycetales; family Streptomycetaceae; genus Streptomyces; species Streptomyces chryseus. The sequence continues at coordinate 98,533 of NZ_BMVO01000011.1, forward strand.
GGGCCCAGAGCTCGTCGAGATGATTCTCCACGGGCGTTCCGGTCAGGGCGATCCGCGCCTCGGCAGCGACGGTGCGCGCGGCCTTCGACACCTGCGTACGGGGGTTCTTCAGCACCTGCGCCTCGTCGAAGACCGCGGTGGTCCACCGGTGCCCCGCCAGGGCCGGGCCGTGCGTGCGCAGGGTCGGGTAGCCGGTGAGCACCACCGTCCCGCGCTCCATCGCCTTCAGCGGGCCGCCGCGCCAGATCTCGGACCGCAGGTCCGGTGCGAACCGGGCGATCTCGTGCGCCCAGTTCCCGACCAGCGACGTGGGGCCGACCACCATCTGCGGCCCCTCCTCGGCGCGCCCGACGAGGCAGCCGATGGTCTGGAGCGTCTTGCCGAGCCCCATCTCGTCGGCCAGCACCGCGCCGCCGTGGGCGGCGATGGTCTCGCGCAGCCAGCTCACCCCCCGTACCTGGTACGGCCGGAGCGTGGCGGTGAGCGTGGTGCGGAGCTCGGCCGCCACGGCGGTGGTGTGCCGGAAGACGGCGGCGGCGTGCTCCGCGGTCGTCACGGCGACACCCGTGGCGTCGGGCACGGCGTGTGCCGCGACCGGCAGGGCCGATGTGCCGCCCGCGATCCACGACCGCCAGACGTCCACGGACCGGCCGGGCGCGTCGAGGGGGGTGTCCGTGAGCCGGTCGGGCTCGATCAGCGCGCAGTCGACGTCGGAGACCTTGAGCCTGCCGAGGTCCGGCGTCGGGACGGCCAGGGGAAGGGTCTCGATGTCCCCGACCGGCGGGGCCGCCCCCACGGTGCCGCCGGACCAGGTCCACAGGGCGAACATGTGACGGTCCGGCAGGTACGTGGCCTGGCTGTCCGACGGCGCGGCGGGAAGTTTCTGCCTGGTTGCCATGGTCAGTGGCCGCCCACGTCGTCGCCCGCGCGCCCGAGGGCCGGTCGGTCGGTGGCCTCGGCGATGTGCCGGGCCTGTTCGGCGGAGATCCGCGCCTGGACCTGTACGGCTCCGGGTACGCCGTCCAGGGCGGGCTCGATCGCACGCCGGTGGACGATCGACATGATCGTGCCGCCGACGGCGATCCCGATGACGGTGCCGGTCTGCCGCCCGGTGTTGGTGACGGCCGACCCGGCGCCGGCCCGCTCCAGCGGCAGTGTGCTGACCAGCGCGGCGGTCACCGGGCCGATCACCATGCCGATGGTGAGGCCCTGGGCCAGCAGCAGGAGCTCGATCCACAGGAGCGGGGTCTGAAGGCCGAAGAGCCCGTACGCGCCCGTGGTCAGCGCCGCGACGGTGAGGGCCGGGACGGTGACCAGCGCAGGCGACCAGCGCTGGACCAGGCGCGCGCCGACGGGCGCCCCCGCGACCGCGCCGATCGCGATGAGCAGTTCGACCAGCACGAACACGGCGAGCAGGACCAGTCCGACGACGATGGCCGGGTTGGCCGGCGTGATCAGCGCGCTGCCGACGCCCATCGCGGCCCGCGCGGCGATCAGCTGCCCCGCGTCGCCCGCGTACGCCGCCCACACCGAGGCCCCGGCGAAGACCACCAGACCGCTCACGAGCACGGCCCGGTGGCCGAAGCGATCGCCCAGGGCGCCCGCGGCGAACATCAGGGTGGCGAAGGCCGGCGTATACGGGCCGGTGGCCCATTGCGGCTCGGACGGGACGGCATTCAGCCTGCGGGCCGGGTCCGCGAGGGTTTCCGGGGTGGTACTCAGGACGGTGTTGTCCAGCCAGATCAGCAGTGAGCACACCATGAGAACGGAAAGAATCAGCTGCCGCCTGAACTTCGGCACAGCAGTGGTAGTCATGAATGCCTTCGGGTGCGATCGGGAGAACCTGACGAGCGGACCGTAGGCAACCGTCAGGCATGTGTCAATTCCCGGGAGCCCGGAAACAGTTGCCGATTTCCGGGCGCTGCCGAGGGCACGCCGCCACGTTCTGTGTCAATTCTTGAGCGCGTGACGGACTGCCGGTCGAGCAGGCCCTCGAGGGCATGCCGCCAGCGCCCTGTCAATTTCGGTCCCGGTGTTTGACCTCGCGAGTATTTCGTGCCCCCGCCGAGCATGTGGCACCTCGCTCCGGGCTCCCGTACCGGCGGCCCACTCTTTCCCGCGCATCTTCCGAATAGAGAATCGGAATTCACCCGGTTCGGCGGATCGGAATTCGCTAGGGATATGCGCGGAGAGGTGGGGGCGCTCTCCGGTCGCGAAATGATTCTCCACGGATTATTCCATGCGCTGCGCGACAGTGGCGTGCGGAAAGGGGATGTGGCGGCCATTCCGGTCGCTTCCAACAGCCCGGACGTGCTGACCGCCCCGGTGCCCCGCGGAATTCGGATGGCGCGATGCAGTGGCGGCGGTCGGCTGAAGACGGCCGGTTCGGGGGCCGGGGGCGGGGTACCCGCGCGGGCGCCGACCACAGGCCCTGGTCTGTGCGGTCGCGTGGGCCCTCAGCGCAGTTTCCTCTTCTGCGGTGCGGGTCATAGCTGTCACGTTGCCCCCCACACGGTTGGAGAACAGATGAGCGAGAAGAACCCGGTCAAAGCGGCGGCGGCGAAGGCCGTCGACATGGTCAGCGGTGACCACGGCCCGCAGGACGGCATTCCGGGGAAGCCCGGCACCGAGACGCCGCCGGTCGACGAGCCGACAGAGGTCCGGGACCCCCTGCCGCCCAAGCCCGACCAGAACGGCCCCGCGACGGTCGGCCCGACCGGCAAGCCCACCGGCGCCGCGCGGACCGACGTGGCCCAGGGGGGCGCGTACCTGACCACGGCTCAGGGGGCGCGGCTGTACGACACCGATCACTCCCTCAAGGCCGGCGCGCGCGGGCCGGTCCTGCTCCAGGACCACCACCTGCGCGAGAAGATCACCCACTTCGACCACGAGCGCATCCCGGAGCGGGTCGTGCACGCGCGCGGCGCCGCCGCGCACGGGATCTTCCAGGGGTACGGCACCGCCTCGAAGGTCACCAAGGCGGCCTTCCTGGGGAAGGACGTCGAGACGCCGGTGTTCGTACGGTTCTCTACCGTCCTCGGGTCACGCGGCTCCTCGGACACCGTGCGGGACACCCGGGGCTTCGCGACGAAGTTCTACACGGAGGAAGGCACCTTCGACCTCGTCGGCAACAACATCCCGGTCTTCTTCATCCAGGACGCGATCAAGTTCCCGGACATCATCCACGCGGGAAAGCCCCACCCGGACCGGGAGATCCCGCAGGCTCAGAGCGCCCACGACACGTTCTGGGACTTCGTCACCCTGCACACCGAGGCGACCCACCACACCCTGTGGAACATGTCGGACCGGGGCATCCCGCGCTCGTACCGGATGATGGAGGGCTTCGGCGTCCACACCTTCCGGCTGGTCAACCTCGAAGGCGCGACGACGCTGGTGAAGTTCCACTGGAAGCCCAAGCTGGGGGTGCACTCGCTGGTCTGGGAGGAGGCGCAGCTCGTCAACGGCATGGACCCCGACTTCCACCGCCGGGACCTCGCCGACGCGATCGAGGCGGGCGCGTACCCGCAGTGGGAGCTCGGCATCCAGACCTTCCCCGACACGCCCGAGCAGGTCTTCGAGGGCATCGACCTGCTCGACCCGACGAACATCGTCCCGGAGGAGCTGGCGCCCGTACAGCCGATCGGTCTGCTGACGCTCAACGCCAACCCGACGAACTTCTTCGCCGAGACCGAGCAGGTCGCCTTCCACCCCGGGCACCTCGTGCCCGGCATCGACATCACCGACGACCCGCTGCTCAGCGGCCGGCTCTTCTCGTACCTCGATACCCAGATCAGCCGTCTGGGCGGGCCCAACTTCGCCCAGATCCCGATCAATCGCACCCACGCGCCGGTCAACGACATGCTGCGCGACGGCATGCACCAGACGGCCGTGCACAGCGGAGCGGCACCCTACCGGCCCAACTCCCTCGACGGCGGCTGCCCGTTCCTGGCGGGTGCGGACACCGGCGCGTACATCGAGGTGCCCCGGGAGGTGCCGGCCGCGAGGAAGGTGCGCGAGGCGCCCGCCTCCTTCGCGGACCACTTCAGCCAGCCCCGGCTGTTCTGGCTCAGCATGACGCCCGTCGAGCGCGAGCACATCATCGCGGCGTACACCTTCGAGCTGAACAAGTGCTACGAGCAGTCCGTCAAGGAGCGCGCGCTGAAGGTGCTCGCCAACATCGACCCGGAACTGTGCGAGCAGGTCGCGACGGGCCTCGGCCTGCCGGCGCCGGCGGCCACCGTGACCCTGACGACCCCGGAGCCCAGCCCGGCCCTGTCCCAGCTCGGGCAGAGCTGGCCGCTGGACGGACGGATCATCGGGATCGTCGCCGACTCCGACGGCGATCTCGACGGGGTGCGGTCCGTACGGCAGGCGGTGCTGGACGCCGGGATGGTCCCGCTGCTGATCGCCCCGGAGGGCGGCAAGCTGGAGGGCGGCGGTGAGCCGCTCGCCGTCCAGCGCACGTATGTCACCGCGCGGTCGGTCGAGTACGACGCCCTGCTGGTGGCGGGGGTGCCCCGGGTCGGAAGTGACGCTTCCGGCGTGCGGGACGCCAAGTCCGCCGAGGCGGTGGCACCGGCCGGGGCGGCGACCGATCCCCGGGTGCAGCTGATGCTGCTGGAGGCGTTCCGGCACGGCAAGGCCATCGGGGGCTGGGCGGGCGCCGAGCGGGTGCTGGAGTCCGCGGGGGTTCCCGTCGGGGCGCCGGGCGTGGTGACGGCCGGCAGCGGTACGGACGTGCTGGAGCAGGTCACGCGGCTCCTGGGGCAGCACCGGGTGTGGGAGCGTTTCCCCACCTCCGTCTGACGCTGCCGGCGCTTCAGCCACTGCTGCCTCTGTGGCCGCACACCCCCGGCGCGACCCTCTCCGGGCGCGCCGGGGGTGTGCGGTGGGGGCCGCGTGCGGGGCGTGTGGTTCCCTTGGCCCCTCGCGGGGAGCGGCCGGCGGGTGACGGGTGACGGGTGATGGGGCGGCGGGTGACGGACGGGGGCGGGGCGCTGGGGTGGCCGGACGTCGCCGGGGACACGGCGTTGACGATCAAGGTGCCGGAGGCCGATCCGCTCGTCAGGACCGGGATCGCGGCCCATGTGACCGTCCTCTACCCCTTCCTGCACGAGAGCCGGATGGACGGCGCGGTCCACCGCGAACTCCTCGGCCTGTTCCGCTCGCACGACGCCTTCGAGCTGACGTTCACCGGGTTCGGGCGGTACCCGGGCGTCCTCTACCTCGACCCGACGCCGGCCGATCCGGTACGGGCGCTCACCAAGGAACTCACCGCGCGCTGGCCCGAAGTGGTTCCGTACCGGGGCCTGTTCGGCGAGGGCCTCGACCCGCATCTGACGGTGGCCAACCACGAGGGTCCCGGGACCTGGGAGCGCGCGTACGACGTCCTGGAGGCTCAGTGCGCTCCCGCCCTGCCCGTGACCTCGCGGATCGAGGCGGTGCACCTGATCGTCCGGGAGGGCGACCGCTGGCGGGACCGTACGGCGTACCGGCTGGGGGAGACGGGCTGAGGGTTACGACGCGCTCTGTTCCAGCACCACGGACCGGGTGAGGTTGCGGGGCCTGTCGGGGTCGTGGCCCCGGGACTCGGCGAGCGCGACCGCCAGGCGCTGCGCGCGGATCAGGTCGGCCAGCGGGTCCAGGGCGCCGGCGGTGCCGCTCCGGGACGCGGCGGTCGTCGTGCCGCCGACGCGCGCGATGTCGTCGGTGAGGCCGTCCGGCGGCGTGCCGAAGATCCACGCCACGCGGCCGGGGCCGGTGATGCTGATGGGCCCGTGCCGGTACTCCATCGCCGGGTACGCCTCGGTCCAGGCGCCCGCCGCCTCGCGCATCTTGAGCCCGGCCTCCAGGGCGAGTCCGTACGTCCAGCCGGTGCCGAGGAAGGTGAACTGCTCGGCACCGAGCACCTCGGCGGGCAGCGGTACGGCGATCGCCCGCGCGGCGTCCTCGATGGCCTCGGAGAGAGGGCGCACCCCGGGCGGAAGCGCACCCTCCGTCTCCAGGTGGGCGCGCAGCAGCGCGAGGACGGTGGTGGCGAAGCGGGTCTGCACCACCGATTCCTCGTCGGCGAAGTCCAGTACGGCGACGGCGTCCGCCGCGTCCATGACGGGTGTGCCGGGGTCGGCGGTGATCGCGCCGGTGGGCACCGCGCCCCGCAGGCGCCGCAGGACCTCAAGCACCTCGGTCGTGGTGCCGGAGCGGGTGATCGCCAGGACGCGGTCGTAGCCGGCGCGGTACGGGAACTCCGAGGCGGCGAAGGCGTCCGTCTCGCCGTGGCCGCCGCTCTCGCGCAGTACGGCGTACGCCTGGGCCATGAACCAGGAGGTGCCGCAGCCGACGACGGCGACGCGCTCGCCGCGGCGGGGCAGGGCGTCCGTGTGGGCGGAAAGCGTCCTGGCGGCCTGGGCCCATGTGGCAGGTTGAGAGGTGATCTCGGCGGTGGTGCGGGAGGTGGAAGGACCGGCGGTGGGCATGTAGTGGCTCCCATATGATTGAAGCTGCTCGAAGGGCGGGCTTTCCAAGCAGATTCGAGCGTTGCCCGCCGTGGGGCGAGTATCCACCAAGCCGAACCCGCAGTCCATGTCGTGAAGGAGTCCGACCGCATGTCGAAACACGAGCGGTGGAGCGCACTGCTGGAACTGCTGGCCGCCGAGGGCAGGCTGGAGGTCGAGGAGGCCGCGAGCACCCTGGAGGTCTCGGCCGCGACCATCCGCCGGGACCTGGACGAGCTGGCGGAGCAGCAGATGCTCGTACGGACGCGGGGCGGGGCGATCGCACACGGTGTCTCGTACGAACTGCCCCTGCGCTACAAGTCCTCGCGCCACGCGTCGGAGAAGCAGCGGATCGCGGCGGCCGCGGCGGAGCTGGTCGCCGACGGGGACGTGGTCGGGCTCAACGGCGGCACGACGACCACGGAGGTGGCGCGGGCGCTGGCGCTGCGGGCGTCCGCGGCCGGCCCGGGCACCGGGGGCGCGGGGCCGGCGCTGACGGTGGTCACCAACGCGCTCAACATCGCGGGGGAGCTGGCCGTACGGCCGCAGATCAAGATCGTGGTCACGGGCGGGGTGGCGCGGCCCCAGACGTTCGAGCTGGTCGGGCCGCTGACCACGGGCGTACTGCACGAGGTCGTGCTGGACGTCGTGGTGCTGGGCGTCGACGGGGTGGACCCGGACCTGGGGGTGATGGCGCATCAGGAGGACGAGGCGAGCGTCAGCCGGCTGTTCGCGGAGCGGGCGCACCGGGTGATCGTGGTGACGGACTCGTCGAAGATGGGGAAGCGGGCGTTCGCCCGGATCTGCGGGCTGGACCGGATCGACGTGGTGGTCACGGACGCGGGGATCTCGGCGGAGGCGGTGGAGCGGCTCACCGCTGCGGGGATCAAGGTGATCGCCGTGTGAGAAGGGGGCCCGGCCCCTCGCCACGGCCTCCCGCCCCTCCGGGTCGGCTCGGGGCCGGTCCGGAGGGGCGGTCCGGGCACGGGGTTACGGCCCGGCTATCGCCATGGCGAAGAGGTGGATGTTGGCGTTCGCCGGCAGGACCACGAACTCCACCGTCTTCTCCTGGTCCAGCGGCACCGCGTGCGCGAAGACGCTGTACTTCACCGTGGCGTTGCCGTACCCGTCCTGGCGGTTGCGGCCGTCGGTCGACTTGACCAGCGTCGCGCCGTGCGCCGTCACGGGGTCGAAGGACCAGTTGGGGAAGCCGAAGGCGCCCGTACTGGAGGTCCCGTCGGTGTAGTGGACGGTCGCGCTGCCCGTCGCCGCGCTGGTGACGCCCGAGCCGAGGAACACCAGCCTGGCGCCCTTGCCGCCCAGGGCGATCGCCTGCCCGCCGCTCGCCACGTTGTCCTTCGTCCCGGCCGGCACGTCCGGCCAGGTCAGCCTGGCCCCGAGGGCCTCGACGGAGGCTCCCGGCGTCAGGCCCACCGCCGCGAGCCTCTGCGCGGAGAAGCTGTTGCCCTCGCCGTCGTAGTCGCCCGCCCTCGTCGCGGACTCGTCGGTGATCGCGACGTTGTTGTACGCCGCCGCCAGGTTCGGCTGCGGCGTCCCGGACCGCTCCGTCCGGGTGCCGGTGGCCGTGCCCTCGCCGTCGCCGCCCGTGTACGTCGCCGTCGCCCGGAACGTACGGATCACGAAACCGGGCCGCTTCTCCGGCACCTGGATCCGGAAGGTCGCAGCGGCCGTGGCGCCGGCCGCGAGCGAGCCGTCGACGGCCCGTACGGACGGCTGGACCGCCCATCCGACCGGTCCGGCGAACGCCACCCGCAACGCGCGCATGCGCTGCGGACCGGCGTTCTTGACGGTCACCTTCACCGTCGAGACGGCCGGACCGTCCAGGTCCACGGGCGAGACGGTCACCTCCGTCCCGGCCGCCGCCGTCGTGGCCCGCGGCCCGGCCGCGGTCGCCGTCTGGGCCGGGACGAGCAGCACCGCGCCCGCCACCGCGGCGGCCAGTGCGCGCAGAGGGGTGATCAGTCGTGCGGGGGCTGAGGCTGGGACAGAGGCTGATCTCATGGCCTGCTCCTTCGACGGTGCGTCCGGCAGCTCAGGAAACGGGGGGCATCTCGGTCATGCGCGAGTCCAGGCCGGAGCGCAGGTTGACCCAGCCGCCGCGCGTGAAGTCGGGTATCGCGACCGGCCGTCCCTTGGCGGCCAGCGACATGACGCTCAGCGGTACCGGCGAGCACCAGGCCGCCGAGTCGTACACGTCGATGTCCGGCACCAGCCCCGCTCGCATCGTCTGCACCGTGCGCCACTGGAGTACGTAGTCCATGCCGCCGTGGCCGCCGTTGTTCGCGGCGTCGTCGCCGATCTTCTTCCACAGCCAGTGGTCGAACTCCTTGCGGTACGTGTCGAAGTCCCGCCAGGAGTGGCCGCCGTGGTCCGGCTCGACGTAGATGCGGCCGCCGGTCGTCGACGTACCCGCGTAGTCCTCGAAGATCCCGCGCGTCCCGGCGATGGAGTTGATGCGGCTGTACGGGCGGGGCGAACTCACGTCGTGCTCCGCCCTGATGGTCCGGCCCTTCGCCGTCTCGATCGAGCAGGTCACCAGGTCGCCGTTGACGTACGTCTCGTTCCACGACGGGTGCGACCGGGGGACGAAACGCTCCCGGTAGTCGGCGAGGCCCTTCGGCGCGGTCGCGGTCGCCTTCAGCGTCGTCATGCGGTCGCCGCGGTTGATGTCCATGGCCGCCGCGATCGGGGCCAGGCCGTGCATGGCGTAGAAGGACGCGGTGCTGCGGGTGTGCCAGAGGCGGCGCCAGGAGTCGGTGTAGTACGTGGGGGAGAAGAGCAGGGCGCGCAGATCGTGCAGGTAGCCGCCGTGGCCGTTGGTGATGTCGCCGAACAGGCCCTCGTGCGCGGCCTTGAGCATGGCCAGTTCGTTGCGGCCGTAGTTGCAGTTCTCGGACAGCATCAGGTTCTTGCGGGTGCGCTCCGAGGTGTCCACGAGGTCCCACAGCTCGCGCAGTTCCGTAGCGATGGGCAGCTCGACGACGACGTGCTTGTCCGCCAGCAGCGCGGCCTTGCCCTGCTCGTAGTGGAACTCCCACGGCGTCGCGATGTACACGAGGTCGATGTCGTCGCGCTTGAGCATCTCCTCGTACGCGTCCGCCGAGCCGCCGAACTCCGCCGGGCGCGGCTTGCCCTTCGCGACCAGCTGGTCGGCGGTGCGCTTGGCCCGGTCGGCGCGGATGTCGCAGACGGCGGTCACGACGCAGCCGGGGACGACGGACCAGCCGGTGGTCATGCCGGAGCCGCGGTTGCCGAGTCCGATCACGCCGACGCGGACCGTCTTGTAGGGCGTGAAGGGCACGTTGATCATCGACTTCTGGCCCGGCCTGCGGCGCGGCGTCTCGGCGGAGCCGACGGCAGCGGCGCTCTCGGCGGCCGTGGGCGCCGCCGCCGCGCTCGGGGCCGATCCGATCCCGGCGGCGAGCGACGCTCCGGTGGCCAGCGTCCCTCCCAGGAGCAAGCGACGTGAGACTGCGGGGATTTCGGGCATACGAGACGCTCCTCGATACGTGACCGGCATCACTTCACTGGCGGGGTCGACTCTCGCGGGATTGCCAGTTGCATGTCAATAGGTGCTCGCAGGATGCGTCTTACGAACAGAATCAAGCATTCAGGGGTGCGGGGGCGCCCGGCCGACGGTGTACCCAGGTGCAAGGATGTTCCGCCGCACGGAGCGCAGCCGACGGACGGCCACCGCCCTGCGGCTCGTATCGGTCGGCAAGGTCTACGGAACGGCGGAGAGCGCCGTGACCGCGCTCGACGGGGTGACGCTCAGCCTGGGGACCGGCACCTTCACCGCCGTCATGGGCCCCTCGGGGTCCGGGAAGTCGACCCTGCGGCACGATCGCGGGGCTCGCCCTTCACCTACGCCCGAACTGACGGGACCCGCCCGGCCAGGGGCTCGGCATCTGGCTCGGCATCGTGGCAGTCGCCGCGGCCTGAGCACGGAGGGAGCGCGGAGGGAGCGCGGAGGGAGCGCAGGTGGCGACGCGCGGCAGCGCACGCGGGGGTCCGGGCCGGCGCCGCGCCGGTCGGGCTCCCGCGCGCAGGAGCGCGGCTCCTGCCGGAGTACCGGAGTACCGGAGTACCGGAGTACCGGTGGCCGCGATGCCGGTGGGGCCGGCGGCCGCCTCAGGCCGGGGCCGGTGTGGCAGGGGTGAGCACCACGAAGTCCGCGCCGTGCGGGTCGACGCACAGGGCCATCCGGCCGACGTCCTCGGCGTCGTCCGGGCCCATCAGCAAGCTGCCGCCGTTCGCGGTGACCTTGGCGACCGTGGCGTCGCAGTCCTCGACGGCGAACACCGGGTGCCAGTACGGCCGGCCGCTGTTCAGCGCCAGTGCCTCCGACGGGACCTCCAGGAGGCCGCCGTGCATCCGTTCCGCGGGCTGGCCGGCCGGGGTGATCATCGAATACGTCCCGCCGCCCCCCGGCATCTCCATGTCGTCGGTGGTCCAGCCGAACAGCCCGCCGTAGAACTGCTTCGCGGCCGCCGAGTCGGTGGTGTAGAGCTCGGTCCAGCACAGGGTGCCCGGCTGGTCCGCGGCCTCCATCCCCTTGGTGGAGCCCGGCTCCCAGACGGCGAACTGGCCGCCCTGCGGGTCGGTGAACTGAGCCATCCGCCCCTCGCCGTCGGCGTCCATCGGGGTGACCCTGACCGTGCCGCCCGACCGCTCCACGGCCTCGGTGGTCGCGTCGGCGTCCGGCGTACAGAAGTAGATCATCCAGGCCGAGCGGGCCCCTTCCTCGGTGAGCTTCCCGATTCCGGCGACCGTCTTCCCGTCCCGCTGGAACATGCCGTAGTCGCCCGCGTCCGGTGCGTCCTGCGGGCCCATGCCCTGGAACTGCCAGCCGAGCACGGCGCTGTAGAACCCGGCCGCGGCGGGGACGTCGGGAGCGCCGAGGTCGATCCAGCAAGGAGAGCCGGGCACGAAGTCGGTGGTGATCATGACCTTGCCTTTCGTCGCGCAGATCCTCGTAGATCCAGCCTGGCACCCACCACTGACAAGCGCCGCTCGGCGCCCCGGCACGCGGGAGTGCCCCTCAGGGCCGCGCGGCGACGGAGAAGCGCAGGGCGAAGTGGTCGAGGGTGTACGGCAGCGACCGGCCGGAGCGCGGCCCGCCGGGCCCGCGCAGCCGGATGTCGTGCCGCTCCAGCAGCGCGGCCACGAGGGTCGAGGTGACCAGCAGGACGACGTCCTCGCCCGGGCACACGCCGGGCCCCGCGCTGAAGGGCACGAGCTCGGGGCCGGTGTACGCCGTGCCGTCCAGCCAGATCTCCGGCACGAAGCGGTCGGCGTACGGCGCGGAGCCGTCCCGGTGGAAGTACGGGGTGTACAGGAGGACCGCCGTGCCCTCGGGCAGGGTTCCCTCGCCCCACCGGGTTTCCCGGGTGCTCTCCCGCAGCAGGAACGGCGTGGTCGGCCACAGCCGTACGGACTCCATGACGCTCGCCCGGGTGTACGGCAGCACCTGCGGCCGGGCCAGGTCCGGTATGACCAGCTCGTTGCGCACCTGCTGCTCCTGCGCCGGATGGGTGGCCAGCAGCGCGAGCGTGCGCGCGGCCGCGATGCCCGCCGCGTCGAACGCGAACAGCCAGTGCGGCACCTGGCCCGCGGGGTCGACGCCCGGCTTGGCGGGCGTGCGGCCGAGCGCCTCGGCGAGGCTGCCCGGCTCCGCCCGGTCCAGGCACGCGCGCAGGTCGCGCAGGAAGCGCTCGCGGGAGGCGGCGGTGACGCGCTGCGGCACCACGGGCGCCCAGTTGCCGAAGGCGCGCAGCCGTTGGAGACGGTCGGTGAGCGTGGTGTCGTCGCGCGCCGCGTCACCGAGCACCACCCGCCGTACGATCCGCCACCAAGCCGTGTTGAAGGCGTCCCAGTCCAGCGGGCCGGTGCTCCCGAGCAGCTCGGCGGCCTCCTCGCGGACCGTGTGCACGAACCGCGGGGCGAGGTGGTGCAGATGGCGGCCGGTTTCCAGGACGTCCTCGTTGAAGGCCCGTCGTTCCTCGCGGTCCTGGCCGGTGGAGATCAGCACGCCGTTCGGCTGGAAGTGGCCGAGCGCGGCACGTTTCTCGCGCGCCGCCGGGGTGAAGGGCTCCGGCGTCTCGTCCAGTACCCGCCGGGCGTCCTCCGCCGAGAGCGGCAGGGCGACGTCCCGGCCCGCCAGGCGCAGGTGGAGCGGGCCGGGACCGTACCGCCGGCGCAGCTCGTTCAGGAGCTCCACCGCGTGGCGGTCCGCGTCGAGGCGGGCGGCGAGCGCCATGCCCCGCCTGCGGCGGACGACGACACCCCCGGCGAGCGTCGGAAGCGCCACCCGTACGGCGACACGGGCGGTGTCCCGTGCGGACGCGCGGGCGGGGGTGGAGGGGCGGCGCGCGGCGCGCTCGTCCTGTTCGCCGCCGGCGCCCGGCTCACCCGGGTGCGCGCCGCCGGTCCTTCCGGTGACTCGGTGTGTCCCGGCCATCGTGGGGCTCCCTCGGTGCTGGCGGGCCGGCGGCGCCGGGCGGGCCTCAGTGCTGGTTCTCGGCCTGGAACATCCAGCGCTGCTTCTCCAGCTCCGCGGTGAGCCCGATGAAGATGTCCTGCGTCACCGGGTCCGGCTTCTCGGTCGCCCCGATCCGCTCCCGCATCCTGGTGGCGATCACGCCGAGCGCCTCGACGACCAGGGCCACGACCTCGCTGTCCTGCGTCCAGCCGTCGACGGGCGTGGGCAGTTCGGCGGTCTTGGCGACCGTCTCGACCCGCCCGTCCGGCGCGACGCCGATGGCCGACGAGCGCTCCGCGACCACATCGGCGTACGAACGGGCGAAGGTCACCACCTCGTCGAGCTGGAGGTGGATGGAGCGGAAGCGCGGTCCCACGATCGTCCAGTGGACCTGCTTCGCCAGCAGTGACAGGCCGAGCAGGTCCACCAGCGTGCCCTGGAGGGCCGGGCCTGTGCGGTGGTCTTGCGCGCGGCTTCGGGCAGGGTGCTCGTGAGGGCGGTCATGCAGGTGCTCCTTGTCGACACTCCCGTCACGTCTGTGGTCGGTCTCCGTCCGGTTCTGGTGCGGTCCGGGTTCGTTCCAGGTCCGCAGGGCGTCGCCGCGCCTGCCGGGGGTCAGGCGCCTGGGCCTCCGCTGCCGAACGAACCTCCGGACTTCTCGTCCCACCGGGGCGTGTCCTGGGGATCGCCGGTGCTGGGCCGGCCGGAAGCGTTGCCGGTGTTCCGCAGCTCGTGCGGAAGGAGCCGTCCGCGTCCGCCTTCGGGGGGAACCACCTCGTCGGGCTCCCGGCGTTCCGTGACCTCGGGCGGGCCGGAGCCGTCCGGGCGGTGCGGTTGCTCCTGGGGCGTGGGCGGCGACGGTTCGCGGTTCCTGATGCGGATGCCCCACCACACGGCGGCGATCAGAGCAGCCGCGATCGCGAGCCCGGCGACGAACGGCGCGATGCCGACGAGATGGTCGTTCGCGGCCAGGGGGTACACGAGGCCGGCGAATTCGCTCGGGCTTGTGCTCTGGATTGCGCTCATGCGCGGCGGGTACCCACCGGTGCCCGAGTCATGAGCGGCCGTCCAGGTGAAACATTTCCGCACGTTCACCGCACCCCCGCCGACCTGCGACGACACCCTGTCCTGCCGAGTACGCCGGACCACGCGCGCAGAGCCCCCCGCGCCGTCATTTCGCGTCGGCGTAGCACTCCACGACGGCCGTCGTGAAGGGGAAGCGCACCGGCGTCTCGCCGAAGGCGATCCGCCCGGCCAGTTCACCGGCGGCGCGGATCGCCTCCGCCACGGCCGGCGCCTCCTCGGCGGGGCAGTGCACGATGACCTCGTCGTGCTGGAAGAACACCAGCTCCGCCCGCAGCCCCGCCGCCCGCAGGCTCTGCCGCAGCGCCGCCATCATCAGCAGCGCCCAGTCGGCGGCGCTGCCCTGCACCACGAAATTGCGGGTGAAACGGCCCCGGGCGCGGGCGTTCGTCGACGCGTACCCGGGGGTGAACTCCCCGTCGACCTCCTGCTGCCGGGACGGACCGTCTTCCTGGGGGATGCCGGCCTCCCCGTCCTCGCCGGCCCCGGCGGCCGGCGGGCAGGTCCGCCCCAGCCATGTCCGTACGAGCCGCATCTCCTCGCCCGCGCGCGCCGCGTCGTCCACGTACGCGACGGCGCGCGGGAAACGTCTTCGCAGCGCCGCGAGGTTCTTCAGGCCGTCCCCGGAGGTCTGCCCGTACACCGCGCCGAGCACGGCGAGCTTCGCCTTCTCACGGTCACCGGAGAACGCTCGGTCCGACACCGCCTTGTAGAGGTCGCCGGGCTGCCCCGCCACCTCCATCAGCCCCGGGTCGCGCGAGATCGCGGCCAGGACGCGCGGCTCCATCTGGTCCGCGTCGGCGACCACGAGCCGCCAGCCCTCGTCCGCGATCACCGCGCGCCGGATCACCTTCGGGATCTGGAGGGCGCCGCCGCCGTTGGTGACCCACCGGCCGGTGATGGTCCCACCGGGCAGGTACTGGGGTCTGAACCGGCCCGCGCGCACCCAGTCCTGGAGCCAGCCCCAGCCGTGCGCGGTGTGGATGCGGTACAGCTTCTTGTACGCGATGAGCGGCTCCACCGCCGGATGGTCGACCTCCGCCAGCTCCCACCGCCGGGTGGACCGGACCTTGATCCCGGCCTGGGCGAAGGCCCTGATCACGTCGGCGGGCAGTTCCGGCCGCACCCGCCGCCCGAACGCCGCCGAGATCTCGTCCGTCAGCTCGGCCATGCGGCGCGGGTCGCCGCCGCCCGCGTACCGCTCGCCGAGCAGCTCCTCCAGCACCGCCCGGTGCACGTCCGCCCGCCACGGGAGCCCCGCCCCGTTCATCTCGGCGGCCACGAGCATCCCCGCCGACTCGGCGGCCGTCAGCAGCCGCATCCGGTCGGGGTGCTCCGCCGCACCGTGCCTGCGCTGCTGGTCGGCGTACACCTCCAGCAGGTCCTCGAACGGCACCGGTACGGGCTGCGGTTCGAACAGCGACGACTGCGATCCGGGCTCGGCGGCGCGCTGCGGGGGGTCGGGCGGCACGGGGCGGTCGTGCAGCCGCGCCCAGGCCGCCGCCGCGGAGCGCGGTTCGCCGTGGCGCCCCTCGTGGCCCAGTAGCAGCGACTCCGCGTCCTCCACGTCGTAGCACCGCTCCACGCGCACGCCCGCGTCGAGCAGCCGGGGGTAGATCTCGGCGGTGGACCGCCACACCCACCGCCCGACCCCGGGCCTGGAGCCGACCGCCGTCACGAGGTCGGGCTCCTTGAGCACGTCGCCGGCCGGCCGCCCGTCCCGCCCCAGCGGCACGAGCAGCGCCCCACCCCCGTCCGTCGCGGCGACGGCCCAGCGCTCGCTCATGGGTGCGAGTCTGGCACCCGGCACTGACAACGGGCTTCTCGGCGGCGCAGGTGGGTGCGGGTGGTGCGGCTGCGCGGGTGGGCGGCGGGTGGTGTGGTGCGGGTGCGCGGGTGGTGCTGGTGCGGCGGCTTCGGGGTCGGTGCCGCGCCGGGGCGTCTCCTCGGGCGCCGAACGTCCGGGTACTGCTCACGGCCCTTCGGCGTAGTCGCGTTCGACGCCCTGCGGGGAGCGCCCCGGCACGTCCCCTCCTGGCAGGTCGGAGCGCGGAGCCGGGGCGGGAGTGGACTCGGCCCCCGCTTCGAGCGGGAGGCCCGCGCTGCGGCCGGCCGGTGCGATCATGCGGCCGGCCTTCCGGGCGGACGCCCGCCGGACACGACCGCTGAGCCGACTCCCGGGGTATGCCTGGCCCTACCCCCACGTCCCCGCGTGGCACCATCGGGGGCATGGAGCAGGTGGAGAAGGCGATATCCGCGGCGGTGTACGCCGAAGGCGACGCGGGCCTCGACCTCGGCGCCTCGCTGATCGCCGCCGCGCCCTGGTCCGCGGCGGGGCGTGAGATCCTCCGGCGCGGTGAGGAGCTGGTACGCCGCGCCTGGGAGCGGGGCTGGCAGCCCGCCGACGTCGTACGCCTCGTCCGCCGCGACCTCGACGACCGCCACGTGCGCCTGACCACCGACCTGATCGCCGCCGAGAACCGCAGGTACGCGCGGACGGCCCCCCGCTGGGAGGCACAGCTCCGCGAACTCGAAGCGGCGCGGCCCTGGTGGCACGACGACGAGCGGTACGCCGACGCACTGGCCGCGCGCGAGCGGACGGACCGCTTCTCGCTCGCCACGGCGCACCTCGAACTGTTCCGCCTCCTCGTCCGCCTCCCCGCGATCGAGCCGGTGGGGCCGCCGCCGGGCGAGTCCCCGCACGTACGCCCGCACGCGGCCACCCCCGACGAGCCGCGCATGCTCAGCCGTATCCGCGCGCTGCTGGCCAAGGCGGAGGCGACCGACTTCCCGGACGAGGCGGAGGCCCTCACCGCGAAGGCACAGGAGCTGATGGCGCGCCACAGCATCGACGCCGCGCTGCTGGCCGCGCAGGGGCACACCGGCGACGTGCCGACGGCCTGCCGGATCGGCGTGGACGCCCCGTACGAGACGGCCAAGGCGATCCTGCTCGACGCGGTCGCCGGCGCGAACCGCTGCCGCGCGGTGTGGAACAGCGGCTTCAACTTCTCCACGGTCGTCGGCTTCGAACCCGACCTGGAGTCCGTCGAGTTGCTCTACACCTCCCTCCTCGTGCAGGGCACGGCGGCGATGACGCGGGCGGAGGCGGCGCAACGGGCGGGCGGCCGCAAGCGCACGAAGGCGTTCCGCCAGGCGTTCCTGACGGCGTACGCGAGCCGGCTCGGCCAGCGCCTGTCGGACGCGACGGGCCACGTGACGCAGGAGACGGACGGCTCGCTGCTGCCGGTGCTCGCGGCGCGGGACCTGGCGGTGGAGGACCGGACGGAGCGGATGTTCCCGGCGACGACGTCCACGCGGGTGCGCGGCGTCAGCGACCACGCGGGCTGGGAACACGGCACCGCGGCGGCCGACCGCGCCAGCATGGGCCCCCGCCCGGGCGTAACCCGCTGACCCTCCCGCAGCCACCCCGGCGTGGCTCGCTGACCGTTGCGGTCCCCGTCCGCTGAGCCTCCCGCCCCGCACGGCGCGCCCCCGTCGTACCCCGCGCCGCACCCGCCCCAGCCGTAAGCTCGCCCCATGAGCTGGCTCCGGGCGCTGCAGGAGACCGCTCGCTCCGGCCTCAAGAGCTGGGCCGGGTGGCGATGCTGATGGAGGCCCATCTGCCGGGGCGCACGACGACGCCCGTACCGGCTGGCGAGGGCGTTCCCGGCCGGGTCGTGCGCAAGGGCGCGGGCATGCTCCTGGACGCCCTGGAAGACCTGTCCCGGGCCCTGGACGACGAAGGGCCGCGGCCCCCGGAGGGGACCGCGGCCCGTACGTGGTCACCGACCCGTCGTCAGGAACCCGGCAGCTTCGGCAGGTCCGAGGGGATCCCCTCCGGCAGCTTGTCGCCGGCGGCGGACTTCCTGAAGGTGTCCTTGATCCCGCTGCCCCACTTCACGGTGATCGAGTCGCCGCCGGCGCCCGGGGTGACCACCCCGGTCGTACGGTCGGCGTCGCCGTCGGCGCACTTCAGCCTCAGCGTCACCTTGTCGCCCTCGGCGACCGTGCCGGAGCAGACGTGCTCACCGGCGACCGCCGCGTCGGAACCCTGGATGATCAGCGCGATGATCTTCCCGTCGGTCGTGGCGAGCCAGGATCCGGCGACGTCCGCCGACGTCCCCTGATCCGCGCCGGGCGGGGTGCTGCTCTGCCCGGCGCTGCCGCCGCTCGTGCCGTTCGCGCCCGTGTCCTTGCCCTTGTCGCCGCCGGCGTCCGCGCCGTTGTCGCCGCTGCAGCCGGTCAGGACGAGGGCAGCGGCTACGGCCGCCGCCGCGACGGTGGTACGTACGTACTCACGCACTCCGGACTCCCCATGTTCGGTAGGTCGGGACGCGCCAAGCTACCAGGAGGACTTGCGTACGCCGGGGAGGAAACCGGCATGCGCCTGCTCCCGCATCCGGACCCGGGAGAGTCCGAACCTCCGGAGGTGGCCCCGCGGCCGGCCGTCCACGCTGTCCCGGTTGCGCACGCGTGTGGCGCTCGCGTCGCGCGGCTGGCGGCGCAACTCCTCCAGGGCGGCGGCGCGGTCGGTCTCCGGCGTTCCGGGCCTGCGGAGGATCTCCTTCAGCTCCGCCCGCCGCTCGGCGTACCGCTCGACGACGGCCTTGCGCCGTTCGTTGCGCGCGATCTTGCTCTTCTTCGCCATCAGACCTTCACCCCTCGGGCGCGGATGCGGGCCACGGCCGCCTCGACGCCGATCACGTCGACGGTCTTGATCGCCCGGGCGCTGAGCACGAGCCGCACATGGCGGCCCTCGCTCGCCAGCCAGTAGCGCTTGCGCTGGATGTTCGGGTCGAAGCGACGGGATGTGCGCCGGTGCGAGTGGGAGATGTTGTTGCCGAATCCCGGCTGGGCGCCGGTCAGCTGGCAGTGGGCGGACAAGGTGCGATCACTCCTCTTTGAAAATGGGAACCATTTCCATATACTAACCACATGGCACGCAACGAAGTCCGCCCGATCATCAAGCTCAGGTCCACGGCGGGGACCGGCTACACGTACGTGACCCGTAAGAACCGCCGCAACGACCCCGACCGCATGACGCTGCGCAAGTTCGACCCGGTCGTCCGCCGGCACGTCGACTTCCGCGAAGAGCGCTGACCGGACCAGAAGCCAGACCAGAAGGGGGCATCAGCACATGAAGCCCGGAATCCACCCGCCGTACGGCCCTGTCGTCTTCCGCGACAAGGCCGGCGGCTTCGCTTTCCTCACCCGTTCCACCATGACCAGCGACAAGACGGTGGAGTGGGAGGACGGCCGTACGTACCCCGTCGTCGATGTCGAGATCTCCTCGCGGAGCCACCCCTTCTACACCGGCACGGCGCGTGTGCTGGACACGGCGGGGCGCGTGGAGCGCTTCGAGCGCCGCTACGGAGCGAAGTAGTGGGCGAGAAGGGCAGGCTGCCCGTCGTCATCGTCGGCGGACTGCACTCCGACGCCCGCAAGGAGGTCGTGGAACAGCTCCTGCGCCGGGTCCCCGGGAGCGTCGCGCTGCACCACGACCTCTCGACCGCGGCCGAGGGGACGGTGCGCCGCACGGTCCGCGACAGCCTCGGTGAGAGCGCGTCCGGCGACGCTCCGCTGGTCAACGACTGCGCGTGCTGCGCGCTGCGCGAAGACCTCGTACCGGAGCTGGAGCGGCTTGCCGGCAGCGGTCTCACCGGCCTCGCGATCGTCGAGCTGTGGGACTCGGTCGAGCCGAAGGCGATGGCCGAGGTCGTCGTCGCGCACGGCGGGGACGTGCTCGCCCTGACCGCCGTCATGACGGCGGTCGACCCGGCGCTGCTCCTGCCGTACCTCGGCTGCGGCGACGACCTGGCGGAGGCCGGACTGGCCGCGGCGGCGACCGACCAGCGGACCGTCGCCGACACCTGGGCGCGCCAGCTGGAGTACGCCCCGGTCCTCGCCGTGGTGGAGAGCGAGGAGGCGGACGAGCAGGACGAGGCACTGCTCGCGCAGCTGCATCCCACGGCCCGCAGGGTGGCGGCGGCGTCCGGCGAGCTCGCCGAGGCGGCCTTCGCCGGCTTCGACATCGAGGCGGCGGCGGCCCGCCAGCATCCCGCCTGCGCGCTGCTTCCGCAGGACGCGGACGACCAGGGCGTCGGCACCCTGGTGTGGCATCGGAAGCGGCCCTTCCACCCGGAGCGCCTGTACGCGGCGCTGGAGGACCTGACCTGTGCGGCGGCCCGCAGCCGGGGCCGTTTCTGGCTCGCGGACCGTCCGGACACGCTGATGGCGTGGGACGCGGCGGGCGGAGCGCTGTGCGTGGAGAGCGCGGGGCCGTGGCTGGCGTCGCTGCCGGACGCCGCGTGGGAGATGGTGCCGCCCGTCCGCAGGGCGGCGGCCGCGCTCGACTGGCATCCCGAGCACGGGGACTGCTGTCAGCACCTGGTCTTCACGTCACCCGGACTCGACCGGGGCGGGCTCGAAGAGCTCCTCGAATCGTGCTTGTTGACCGACGCCGAATACGCGGCGGGACGCGATGCGTGGAAGCGCCTGCCGTCCTCTTTTGATTCCCTTCTGGAGGCATGATGTCCCGCCCGTCCCGAGGTAAAGACCCCCGTAAGCCCCTCAAGTCCCGCCCCAATCCGCTGGACGAGGCGGGGATTACGTACATTGACTACAAGGACACCGATCTCCTGCGGAAATTCATTTCGGACCGCGGGAAGATCCGCAGCCGCCGTGTGACAAGGGTCTCGGCCCAGCAGCAGCGGCAGCTCACCCGGGCCGTCAAGAACGCGAGGGAGATGGCCCTGCTGCCGTACTCCTCGCGCTGACCCCGGGGACCTGTAACCGAGGGGGCACCCCGCGTGCACGTGCATCTGCCCATGCATCAGCAAGTGAACAAAGCTATGATCCGGGGCAGTTGACATCTGCACTTTCCGGGAGCGATCTGTGCACCACGCGTACAACGGCATGGCCGCCACAGAGCTCCACGGGGTGGTCTGGCAGAAGAGCAGGCACAGCAACTCGCAGGGCTCCTGCGTGGAGTTCGCCAAATTGCCCGGCGGGAATGTGGCAGTCCGCAATTCGCGGCACCCGGACGGGCCCGCCCTGGTCTACACGCCCGCCGAGATCGAGGCGATGCTGTTGGGGATCAAGGACGGCGAGTTCGACCACCTGACGGCCGGCGGCTGACCGGAACCATCCGGTCCGCCGCCCCGCTCCCTCCTGGCCTTCCCCTGCCGCGCCTCCCCCGGCGCGTCCGGCCCCCGCCGGTTACCGCTGCTCGCCCCCGAGCCGGAACAGCGCCCACACGACCTTGCCGCTCAGCGTCCCCGCGAGCGGGTGCCATCCCCAGCTGTCGCTGAACGAATCCACCAGAAACAAGCCACGTCCGGACTCGGCGGAGCAGTCGTCCGTCTCCCGCGCCTCCGGGCTCTCGTGGCTGGGATCGCGCACCGCGCACACCAGGCGCGAGGTCCAGTGCATCAGATGCAGCCGTACGGGAGGGTCCTGCTCGCCCCCGCGCGGGGTGTCGGCCGGCAGCGCGTGCCGCAGCGCGTTGGTGACGAGCTCGGAGACGACCAGCGCCACGTCGTCGAAGCACTCGCCGAGTTCCCACCGGGCCAGCGTCGACTGGGTGAACTGGCGGGCGCCGCGCACGGCCTCGTACCGGGGCGGCAGGGCGCAGGATGCCGAGCTGGAGACCGCTGCGGGGTCGATGGGTGGAAGGCCCTGCCTTAACGGCTCGAGCATGGTCGATCCATTCGTCCCCATGCGAGGCACTCCCGGGATTCGCGGTCGTTGCGATACAGCGGTAGCGATGCGGCGGTGGTACGGCGACAGCACGAAAAAGCATGCAGGTGCGCGCGGACCATGGTTCCGAATGCGTACGGCAGATGCAAGGGCAGATGCACGTGCACGCGCCGGACGTGTCCGAACCCGTGCCGTTTCTGACTCATTTCTTCCCGGGGTCTCTTTCGATGACTTGTACAGCTCTTGCCATTTCCGTAATCGGATGAGTACGGGCTGAAGCGTTTTAATGGCAGACTGCGGCTCTCGGGCACCTGGGGGAGGTCGCTCCGCGAGTGAACTGTCGGACTGGGGAGGGCTGGAGAAGTGACCGCAGGCGAGTCGAGCGGCTCCGTGGTGCGGCGCATCCTGCTGGGATCCCAGCTCAGGAAGCTGCGTGAGTCGCGTGGAGTCACCCGCGAGGCGGCCGGCTACTCGATCCGCGCATCCGAATCGAAGATCAGCCGCATGGAGTTGGGACGGGTGAGCTTCAAGGCGAGAGACGTCGAGGACCTCCTCACGCTGTACGGCGTCACGGACCAGGCGGAGCGCGAGTCGCTGCTGAGCCTGGCCCGGGAGGCCAACGTGGCGGGCTGGTGGCACAGTTACGGCGACGTGCTGCCCGGCTGGTTCCAGACGTACATCGGACTCGAAGGCGCCGCCTCCCTCATCCGGATCTATGAAGTCCAGTTCGTGCACGGGCTGTTGCAGACGGAGAGCTACGCCCACGCCGTCGTCTCGCGCGGCATGCCGCACGCGAGCGCGGCCGAGATCGACCGCAGGGTGGCCCTGCGCCTGGAGCGCCAGAAGGTGCTCGTGTCCGAGCGCGCGCCGCACTTCCACGCCGTACTGGACGAGGCCGCGCTGCGCCGTCCGTACGGCGACCGGAGGGTGATGCGGGGGCAGTTGCGGCACCTCATAGAGGTGTCCGAGCAGCCGAACATCACGCTTCAGGTGATGCCGTTCAGTTTCGGCGGGCACGCGGGCGAGAGCGGCGCCTTCACCATGCTCCAGTTCCCCGAGTCGGATCTCTCGGACCTCGTCTACCTGGAGCAGCTCACCAGCGCGCTCTATCTGGACAAGCGCGAGGAGGTCGCGCAGTACCAGAGGGTGATGGAGCGGCTGCAGAAGGACAGTCCGAGTGCGGCCGAGACGCGGGATGTGCTCCGCGGTCTGCTCCAACTCACATAACCGGCCAGTACGATGACGTTTTATCAGGAGTCCGCACCTGCACACCTTGCAGTAAGGGATCGCATGTCCTTCTTCACCGACCTGGCCCACCAGTACATCGACGGCGAGTGGCGGACCGGCAGCGGCTCGTGGGACATCATCGACTTCAACCCGTACAACGGGGAGAAGCTCGCCGCGATCACCGTCGCCTCGGTGGACGAGGTCGACGAGGCGTACCTCGCGGCGGAGCGCGCGCAGCCGGCCTGGGCGGCGTCCAGCGCGTACCGCAGGAGGGACGTCCTCGAACGCGCCCTGCGGATCACGCAGGACCGCGAGGACGAGATCGTCGAGGCGATCATCGACGAGCTCGGCGGCACCCGGCTGAAGGCGGCGTACGAGGTCCATCTCGCCAAGGAGTTCCTGCGCGAGGCGATGCAGACCGCCGTGCGTCCCGAGGGGCGCATCCTGCCGTCGCCGGTGGAGGGCAAGGAGAACCGGGTCTACCGGCTGCCGGTCGGCGTCGTCGGCGTCATCAGCCCGTTCAACTTCCCGTTCCTGGTGACGCTCAAGTCCGTCGCCCCCGCGCTGGCGCTGGGCAACGCGGTCGTGATCAAGCCGAACCAGAACACGCCCGTCGTCGGCGGCGGCCTCATAGCCAAGATCTTCGAGGACGCCGGGCTGCCCGCCGGACTGCTGAACGTGCTGATCACCGACATCGCGGAGATCGGCGACGCGCTGATAGAGCACCGGGTGCCGAAGGTGATCTCCTTCGCCGGCTCGGACAAGGTGGGCCGGCACGTCGCCGCCGTCGCCGCGAGCCACTTCAAGCGCGCGGTGCTGGAGCTGAGCGGCAACAGCGCGCTGGTCGTCCTCGACGACGCGGACCTCGACTACGCCGTGGACGCCGCCGTCTTCAGCCGCTTCGTGTACCAGGGCCAGGTCTGCATGGCCGCCAACCGCATCCTGGTGGACCGGTCGGTGGAGGCGGAGTTCACGGAGAAATTCGTCGCGAAGGTACGGTCCCTGGTCACCGGTGACCCGGCCGACTCCAGAACGCACATAGGCCCCGTCATCAACACCTTCCAGGCGGACTCCCTGACGGCGCTCGTCGAGCAGGCCCTCGCGGAGGGCGCCACCGCTCTCGTCCAGGGATCTACGCGCGGCAACCTCGTCGAGCCGACGGTGCTGAGCGGGCTGGCGGCGGACTCCCCGGTGCTGGCGCAGGAGATCTTCGGCCCCGTGGTGCTGCTGATCCCCTTCGACGGCGAGGAGGAGGCCGTACGGATGGCCAACGACAGCCCGTACGGGCTGAGCGGGGCGGTGCACACGGGGAACCTGGAGCGGGGCGTGCGGTTCGCCAAGCGCGTCGAGACCGGCATGATCCACGTCAACGACTCGACCGTCCAGGACGATCCGCAGGTCGCCTTCGGCGGCGAGAAGTTCTCGGGGCTCGGGCGGCTCAACGGGGAGTCGGCGGTGGAGGCATTCACCACCCAGAAGTGGATCTCCGTACAGCACGGACGGACCGACTTCCCGTTCTGACCGGCCAGCGCCGGCGAGCTGTCGCTGGCCGGGCTCCTCAAGCACGTCTCGGAGGTCGAGGAGAGCTGGCTCGCCCGGGCCCGGCAGGTCGCGCCAGAGATCCGGCGTTCCCGGACGACGAGCGTGTGTCGATGCGCTGGCTGCTGCTGCGGCTGATCACCGAGATCTCCCGGCACTCCGGCCACGCCGACATCGTCAGCGAGAGCCTGGACGGCAGGACGGCGTTCGAGCTGGTGGCCCTGGAACGCGGCGAGTCCTGGGTCTGAACCTGCCGCTTTCGCGCCGGCCGCACCCGATACCCTCTGATCAAAGTTGAGTAGAAGGGTGCGGCGATGTCAGCGATCAGGCTGCTGGTCCTCGGGGCCGTCCGCCAGCACGGGCGCGCGCACGGTTACCAGGTCCGCAACGACCTGGAGTACTGGGGCGCCCATGAGTGGTCCAACGCCAAGCCCGGCTCCATCTACCACGCGCTGAAGCAGATGGCCAAGCAGGGACTGCTACTGGCCCACGAGATCGCGCCGAGCACGGCCGGCGGGCCGCCGAGGACCGAGTACGAGGTCACGGACAAGGGCACCGAGGAGTACTTCGCGCTGCTCCGCGAGGCGCTGACGACGTACGACCAGAAGATGGACGTGCTGTCGGCCGGGATCGGCTTCATCGTCGACCTGGAGCGGGCCGAGGTGGTCGAGCTGCTCAATCGGCGGGTGGAGGGCCTGGAGGCGTGGCGGTCGTCCGTCACCGAGTACTACACGCCGGAGGACGGGCCCGAGTCGCTCGGCCACATCGGCGAGATCATGAACATGTGGGTCCACTCGGCGGACGCCGGCGCCCAGTGGACGCGCGGGCTCATCGCCCGGATCGAGGCGGGGGCGTACACCTTCGCGGGGGAGGGCGGCGACCCCTTCGTCGGGGGGCTGGCCGACGGCCAGGAGAACCCGTACGCCAACTAATCAAGCTTGACTAACACCGCAGGGTCGGATTACTTTGAGGCCGTAGTCAAGTTTGACTACACCTGTCCGGAGGAGAGGGATGTCATTGACCGGCGCTCACGCCGACGACGCGGCGATCGTCGTCGAAGGAGCACAGAAGCGGTACGGGCAGAAGCGGGCCCTGGACGGTCTCGACCTGGTGGTGCGGCGCGGCACGGTGCACGGCGTACTGGGGCCCAACGGCGCGGGGAAGACCACGATCGTCCGGATCCTGGCCACGCTGCTGCGGCACGACGCGGGACGGGTGGAGGTGGCCGGGTACGACGTGCGGTCGCGGCCCGCTGAGGTGCGGCGGCGGATCGGGCTGCTCGGGCAGCACGCGGCGGTGGACGAGGAACTGGGCGGGCGGCAGAACCTGGAGATGTTCGGCCGGCTGTACCACCTGGGGGCACGCCGGGCGGGCGAGCGGGCGGACGAACTCCTCGCACGGTTCGGGCTCGCGGACACCGGGAGCAAGGCGGTCGGCAAGTACAGCGGGGGCATGCGGCGGCGGCTCGACCTGGCGGCCTCGCTGATCACGGACCCGCAGGTGTTGTTCCTGGACGAGCCGACGACCGGGCTCGATCCGCGCGGGCGCGCGGAGGTGTGGGGCGCGGTGCGGTCGCTGGTCGGAGGCGGCACGACCGTACTGCTCACCACGCAGTACCTGGAGGAGGCCGACCAACTGGCGGACCGGATCACGGTCGTCGACCGGGGCAGGGCCGTCGCGGAGGGCACGCCGGACGACCTGAAGCGCACGGTCGGCGGCGACCGCATCGATGTGGTGCTGCGCGATGCGCGGCACCTGGACGCGGCGGCCGCCCTGGTCGGCCCGGACGCGGAGACCGACGCGTACCGGCGGCGGATCAGCGCGCCGGTGGCGGACCGGATGGCCGCGCTGGCCAGGACCGTACGGGCGCTGGAGGCGGCCGGGATCGAGGCGGAGGACATCGCGCTGCGCCGGCCGACGCTCGACGAGGTGTTCCTGCACCTCACGAAGGAGACGGAACCCGGGGACTTCGCGGACGAGGAGGTCGTGGCATGAGCGCGAACGCGGTCGGATGGGCGGTCGCCGACTCCTGGACGATGACGCGGCGGGAACTCGCCCACTGGGGGCGGCAGCCGGTCCAGGTCGTCGTCGGCCTGGTCTTCCCGGTGATGCTGCTGCTCATGTTCGGCTTCCTGATCGGCGGCGGCAAGGGCGTCCAGGGGGACTACGTCGACTTCCTGGTGCCCGGCATGCTGGCGCTGACCATGGCCTTCGGCCTGGAGGCGACGATGCTCGCGGTCACCCAGGACCTCAACAAGGGCGTCATCGACCGGTTCCGCTCCATGCCGATGACCTCGGGGGCGGTGCTCGTGGGGCGCGCGGTCGCGGACATGCTCCAGTCGGCGGCCGGCCTGGTGATCCTGGTCGGCGTGGGGTGGGCGGTCGGGTGGCGCTGGCACGGCGGGCCGCTCGCGTTCCTGGGGGCGCTGGGGCTGTTGCTGCTGCTGCGTTTCGCGATGCTGTGGGTCGGCATCCACCTGGCGATGGTGGCGGGCAGGCCGGAGATGGTCCAGGCGGTGCAGATCCTGGTGTGGCCGGTGGGCTTCCTCTCCAGCGTCTTCGCGGCGCCGGCGTCGATGCCGGACTGGCTCGGCAGGGTCGTCCAGTGGAACCCGCTGTCGGCGACCGCCACGGCGGTACGGGACCTCTTCGGCAGCCCGGCGGCGGCCGCCTCCTCCTGGCCCGCGGAACACGCGGGGCTGCTGGCGGTGGTGTGGCCGGTGGTGCTGGTGGCGGTGTTCTTTCCGCTGGCGGTACGGCGGTTCGGACGGCTGAACCAGTGAGGAAGCCGACCGGCTGAAAGGGGAACCCGGTCGCGGTCCGCGGTGTACCAGAAGGAGAAGCGGTCCACTGGGGCCGTGGACCGCGAGACCGGGGGCTGTCATGAGCAAGCGGTTCACTTCGGTGGGGGCGCTGGCGGGCGTGGTGCTCGTCGCGTCGCCGGTGTGGCCGGCGGGGTGCGCGGCGCCGGAGCGTGATCCGGGGCGCCGGGACGCGCCGGGGGCGACGCGGACGGCGCGTCCGGTGCCGGTGGTGCCCTCCGGCCGCGAACTGCCCGGCGCGGCGCACCTGGTGGGGCTCGCCGCGGACGCCAGCGGCTTCGCGCTGCTCGCCATGTGCGCGCAGGACGTGCGGCGGCCCGAGAACGGGTTCTGCCGGCAGTACGTGGCGGTGCTGGACAAGGGCGCGCGGCGGTGGCGGCTGGGCACGTCACCGCTCGATCCGTCCGGCACGGACGGCGTGTCGGCCGATAGGAGGGTGCCCGGCTCCGGGCGGGTGTGGCTGCACGAAGGGGTGGAGGACGACCGGCACCGTTCGTGGTTCACGGCGGACGGCGGGCGCTCCTGGCAGGCGCGCGACGTACGGCGCGCCGGGTCGGTGCGCTCGCTCCCTGCGGGCGCCGCGCTGTCGACGCTGTGCGGGTACCCGACCGCCCCGGACGGTCACCGCTGCGCGCAGGACCGGCTCCTGGTGCTGTCCCCCGACGACGGCAGGCTGCGCTCCCTGCGGACCCTGCCGCCGCTGACGGGGCGTCTGGTGCCGGCGCGGCACGCCGAGCCCGACGGATCGTGGTGGGTCTCCGGGCAGGACCCGAAGAGCGGCGAGCCGGCGGTCGCCGTGTCCCGCGACGCGGGCCGGACCTGGACGGCGAGCAGGCTGGACCGGCCGCTCAGGCAGCCGGGCGGGGGCGTGCGGGTCTCGGTGGGCGACGGTGTGGTCTACGCGGCGGAGAAGGGCGAACTGCCGTCCGGCGAACCGGTGAACGTACGGGCCGTCCACCGCAGCCGGGACGGCGGCCGCACCTGGGAGCGGACCTGGACGACGCGCGCGACGGGCGAACCGCGCTCGCTGCTGGGCGTGCTGATACCGGGGGCGGGCGACGCCCTGCGGCTGTACGCGGAGCGCGG
This sequence comes from Streptomyces chryseus, assembly GCF_014650755.1. Classification (GTDB taxonomy): domain Bacteria; phylum Actinomycetota; class Actinomycetes; order Streptomycetales; family Streptomycetaceae; genus Streptomyces; species Streptomyces chryseus. The sequence goes on from NZ_BMVO01000011.1 coordinate 126,984, forward strand.
CCACTGCACCAGCGCGGACGGGGGCCGCACCTTCACCCGGATCACGGGCCCCTACTTCGGCCACGCGTCGACGATCGCCCCGGGCCGGCTGGTGAGCGAGGGCGGGTGCGACTTCCGCCTGTCCGCCGACGGGGTGCGGTGGGCCGCCTTCACCGTGGGCAGCTGCGAGGACTGACGCCCCGGCCCAAGGCCCACGGCCCACGACCGCGGGCTCCGGGCCGGGGGCGGGCCCCACCGCGCCCGGCCTTCAGTGGTGGAACGAGGTCGCGGCGGACGTGTCCCGGGTCGCCGGGCCGGACTGGGCGCGCAGCTCGGGGAGCACCTGCTCGAAGCTCTCCACCAGCAGCTCGGCCAGATCCGCGGAGAAGCCGTTGCGGCACACGATCCGCAGCACGGCGAGGTCCTCCCGGTTCGCGGGGAAGGTGTACGCCGGCACCAGCCACCCCCGCTCCCGCAGCCGCCGCGACACGTCGAAGACGTCGAAGTTCCGTACGCCGGGCGCGGTGGTGAAGGCGAACACCGGCAACTCGTCCCCGCGCGAGAGGAGGCGGAAGTCGCCCGTCGCCTCGATCCGGGACGCGAGCCCCCGCGCCACGTCCCGCGACGCCTGCTGCACGGCCCGGTACCCGTCCCGGCCGAGCCGCAGGAAGGAGTAGTACTGCGCGACCACCTGGGCACCGGGCCGGGAGAAGTTGAGGGCGAAGGTCGGCATGTCGCCGCCCAGGTAGTTGACCCGGAAGACCAGTTCCTCCGGGAGCTCGGCGGGCGAGCGCCACAGCGCCCAGCCGACCCCCGGATAGACCAGGCCGTACTTGTGCCCGGAGGTGTTGATGGAGGCGACCCTCGGCAGCCGGAAGTCCCACACCAGGTCCTCGTCGAGGAAGGGAGCGATCATCGCGCCGGACGCCCCGTCCACATGCACCGGTACGTCGAGCCCCGTGCGCTCCTGGAGTCCGTCCAGGGCCGCGCAGATCTCGGCGACGGGTTCGTACGAGCCGTCGAAGGTGGAGCCGAGGACGGCGACCACACCGATGGTGTTCTCGTCGCAGAGCGCCGCCGCTGACTGCGGGTCGAGGTGGAAGCGCTCGCCCTCCATCGGGACTTGGCGCGCCTCGATCTCCCAGAAGGTGCAGAACTTGTCCCAGCAGACCTGGACGTTCGCGCCCATCACCAGGTTGGGCCGGGCCGTGCCCGGGTACCGGTCGGCGTTCCTGAGGGCCCAGCGGCGCTTGAGGGCCAGTCCGGCGAGCATGCACGCCTCGCTGGACCCGGTCGTCGAGCAGCCCACCGTCGCCGTGGGCTCCGGCGCGTTCCACAGGTCGGCGAGCATGGCGACGCAGCGCCGCTCCAGCTCGGCGGTCCGGGGGTACTCGTCCTTGTCGATCATGTTCTTGTCCCGGCACTCACCCATCAGCGCGGCCGCCTGCGGTTCCATCCAGGTGGTGACGAAGGTGGCGAGATTGAGCCGGGAGTTGCCGTCGAGCATCAGTTCGTCGTGCACGAGCTGATACGCCGTCGTGGGCGCCATGGGCCCGTCGGGCAGCCGGTGCCGGGGCGGGGCGGCCTCCATGTCGCCGACCGGGTCGGCCACGCCGTAGAAGGGGTTCAGGGCCAGCTTGCGGTGTCGCTCGCCGTCCCCGTCCGTACCGCCTTGGTGAAGTGCCATGGGCTCACCATAAGGGTGGATAAGTGGACGTAACACTCCACCGAGCGGGGGTTGCACCTCACGTGGCGTGAGGGATCAGGCTGAGGTGCGTACCAGGAAGAAGAAGGAGCGGAAAGCCATGAGCTACTCCGTGGGACAGGTCGCCGGGTTCGCCGGAGTGACGGTGCGCACCCTGCACCACTACGACGGGATCGGACTGCTCTCCCCGAGCGCCCGCAGCCACGCGGGTCACCGGCGCTACGACGACGCCGACCTCGACCGGTTGCAGCAGATCCTGTTCTACCGGGAGCTCGGGTTCCCGCTCGACGAGGTGGCGGCTCTCCTCGACGACCCGCGGGTGGACCCGCGGGAGCACCTGCGGCGCCAGCACGAGTTGCTGTCCGGCCGGATCGCGAAACTGCAGGAGATGGCCGCCGCCGTCGAAACCGCCTTGGAGGCACGGAAGATGGGCATCAACCTCACCCCGGAAGAGAAGTTCGAGGTCTTCGGCGACCACGATCCCGACCAGTACGCCGAGGAGGTCGAGCAGCGCTGGGGCAGCAGCGAGGCGTACGAGCAGTCGCAGCGCAGGGCCGCGTCGTACACCAAGGACGACTGGCAGCGGATCAAGGAGGAGAACGCCGGGAACACCGCCGGCCTGGTCGCCGCGATGGAGGACGGAGCCGCGCCCGACTCGGTGCGGGCCATGGACCTGGCGGAGGAGCACCGCTTGCTGATCAGCCGCAATCACTACGACTGCGACTACGGGATGCACGTCTGCCTCGCCGAGATGTACGTGGCCGACGAGCGCTTCACGACGTCCATCGACGCCGCGAAGCCGGGCCTGGCGGCCTACTTGCGTGAGGCGATCCTGGCCAACGCGGCCCGCCACGCGTAGCGCGGCGCCCGGCGCCGCACCGCGCCGCGGACGAAGTGAGCCGCGCCGCACACGGAACAGGGGCCCGTACGGCTCCGGAGGCGCCCGCGAGGCGCGCCTCGGGAGCCGTACGGGCCGCCGTCACTCCTTGGCGAGGACGACCGCCGTGCCGTACGCGCACACCTCGGTGCCCACGTCGGCCGCGTCGGTCACGTCGAAACGCATCATCAGCACGCCGTTGGCGCCGCGCGCCCTGGCCTGTTCGACGAGCCGTTCCATCGCCTGGTTGCGGGTCTCCACCAGCGTCTTGGTGAGCCCCTTGAGCTCACCGCCGATCATCGACTTCAGCCCCGCGCCGATCTGGCTGCCCAAGTGCCGTGAGCGCACCGTCAGACCGAAGACCTCACCGATCACGCGCTCCACCCGGTAGCCGGGAGCGTCGTTCGTGGTGACCACCAGCACATCGGACTGGGTGCCCTGCCCGCCGCCGTAATCCTCGATGCCCATCCGCATCCACCTCCTGCCGGACAGCTTGGCCGCAGTCCGGCTCCTTCGCATCCCCGTGAGTGCCTACTGGAACCAGGAGCACACCGGTGGCGTTGATAGCTTTGGGCGCACACCCGCAGACGACGACCCCACCCTGGAGCCCGGTACCCGTGAATACGCTTGCGCTCGGACCCTCCTGGCTGGATCCGGACTATCTCCTGGAGCAGTTCGGCCTGATCGGCCTGCTGGTCATCGTGTTCGCCGAGTCCGGCCTGCTCATCGGCTTCTTCCTGCCGGGCGACTCGCTGCTGTTCACCACCGGCCTGCTGGTGACCACGGGCGTACTGGACACCCCGCTGTGGCTGGTCTGCACCCTGGTCTGCCTCGCGGCGATCATCGGGGACCAGGTCGGCTATCTCTTCGGCCGCAAGGTCGGACCGGCCCTGTTCAAGCGCCCCGACTCCAAGCTCTTCAAACAGGAGAACGTCGAGAAGGCCCACGACTTCTTCGAGAAGTACGGCCCCAAGTCGCTGGTCCTGGCCCGCTTCGTGCCGATCGTCCGTACCTTCACGCCGATCATCGCGGGCGTGAGCCGGATGAACTACCGCTCGTTCATCACGTACAACATCATCGGCGGTGTGCTCTGGGGCGCGGGCGTGACGCTGCTCGGCGCCTCGCTCGGCAAGGTCGAATTCGTCCACAAGAACATCGAAGCGATCCTGATCCTGATCGTCCTGATCTCGGTCCTCCCGATCGTCATCGAGTACCTGCGCGCCCGGAGCAAGAACAAGAAGGCCGCGGCCGCCGCCGGGGACCCGTCCGACGGCACGCCCCCGTCCTCGCGCGGCCGCCACGCCAAGCGCTGACCCGCCAAGCGCCGACCCGCCGGGGCCGAGAGCCTAGAAGCCGCGCGTCCGTTTGGCCGCGCGGCGGCTCGCGCCACGGCCCGCCCCCGGCGTCTTGAGGAACAGCCGGGAGATCTCGCCCCCCAGGTTCACCCCGATGGCGATGGCCAGCGACAGCGCCGCCGCCGTCGACAGCGAGGCGAGCCCCTGGTTCAGGTCGTTCTGCGCGATGCCGAGCAGTCCGAAGTACGTCGAGGAACCGGGCAGCAGCGGCCCGATCGCCGCCGTGACGTACGGCAGCGCCGACGCGTACTGGTAGCGCGAGAACAGCTGCCCGAAGAGGCCCACCAGACCGGCCGCGACAGCCGTGGAGGCCACCGCGGAGATCTCGCCGACGTCGTGCATGGCGCCGTACACGATCCACGCCACCCCGCCGTTCAGCGTCACCATCAGCACGGTGTTGCGCTGCTGCTGGAGCAGGATCGCGAACGCGAAACACAGCAGCATCGACGCGAGGATCTGCGTCACCGGCCGCTCGACGGTCTCCAGCGCGGTGGCCGCGTGCAGCTCGGCGTCCAGCTGCACCCCGAGATAGAGCACGACCAGCACGCCGATGACGATGGCGATGAAGAAGTACATGACTTCGAGCAGCCGCGCCGACGCGGTGATGTAGTAACCGGTCAGCCCGTCCTGCACGCCCGCGACCAGGGCCCGCCCCGGCAGCAGGGCGAACAGTCCACCGGTGATCACGGCGGATGGCCGCACGTCCCACATCGTCGTCGTGGGCGCCAGCGTGAGCGCGACGCCCATCGCGGCGGGCGGCATCGCCGCCACCAGGAACTGGTAGAACTCCGGCAGCCCGCGCCCCGCGCACAGCCAGGCCAGCCGGTCGCCGAGCATCGCGCCGACGGCGGCCGCCAGGAACACCACCGGCCCACCGCCGACCAGCACGGAGGCCGCACCGGCCAGCAGCCCGCTGGACGCCGTCAGCGCCCAGCCGGGGTACGGGTGGCGGTTGCGGCGTATCTCGGCGAGGGTGCGGTACGCCTCCTCCAGCGTGACGTCGGTGTCCGGCGAGGTGATGTCGTCGATGAGGTGGTAGACCGCCGCCAGGCGGGTGTAGTCGGTGCCCCGGCGGCGTACGGTCCTGCTCGCCGTGACCGGGTCCTCCACCAGCGAGGGCTGGTACGAGATCGACAGCAGCGTGAAGGTGACGTTCGGCTCGCACCGGTCGAGCCCGTACGCCCGGCTCACGCCGAACATCGCCGCCTCGACGTCCTCGGCCCCCTCGCCGCCCGCGAGCAGCAGCTCGCCGATGCGCAGCGTCAGGTCCAGCACGCGCGGCACGGCGGGCCCCGCCTCGTCGTGGCGCTGCACCGGCTCCGGCACCGGCCGGTCGCCCACCGGCATCCGCAGCAGCGTGCGCATCCGGTCCTGCCAGGGCGCCTCCTTCGTCAGCCGGACCATGGGCATCCCCTGGGCCGGGGTGAAGGCGGGCGGCGCGTTGCGGGCGCTGTAGGTGCTGGGGGTGTCGAAGCCCGACACCTCCGGCGGAATGGGGTACTCGCCGGTGGTCAGCCCCTCCGGAACGGCGAACTCCGAGGTCGGGCTGTCCTCCTCGGGCGGTTCCGGCTGCTCCACGCCGGCCGGCGGGGTGAAGGCGCTGCGCGCCTCGTCCGACTGCGGCTTGCGGTCCTCGGGGCCCTCACTGTCGGCCCCGCTGCCGCCGCGCTTCGGCTCCGCCACTGCCTGCCTCGCTTCGCTTCCTTGATCCAGTACGTCCGTATGCCCAAGCCGTGGCCAGACATGCCCAGTATGCGGACGGACACCTTCCCCTTGCGCGCCGCCCAACACGCGGCGGGCGGCGCACCCCCATTGGGGTGCACCGCCCGCCGTGATGTCAGAACGGAGCCGAGGGGGCTCGTCAGTGGCTGCCGCCCTGCGCCTGGAGGCGCTTGTACGAGGCCTCGACCTCGGCCTCGGCCTCGGTGCGGCCGACCCAGTCGGCGCCCTCGACGGACTTGCCGGGCTCCAGGTCCTTGTAGACCTCGAAGAAGTGCTGGATCTCCAGGCGGTCGAACTCCGACACGTGGTGGATGTCGCGCAGGTGCTCCACGCGCGGGTCCGAAGCCGGGACGCACAGCAGCTTGTCGTCGCCGCCGGCCTCGTCGGTCATCCGGAACATGCCGATCGCGCGGCACTTGATGACACAGCCGGGGAAGGTGGGCTCGTCGAGCAGTACGAGCGCGTCCAGCGGGTCGCCGTCCTCGCCGAGGGTGTTCTCGACGAAGCCGTAGTCCGCCGGGTAGCTCGTGGAAGTGAAGAGTCGACGGTCCAGGCGGATCCGGCCGGTCTCGTGGTCCACCTCGTACTTGTTCCGCGAACCCTTCGGAATCTCGATGGTGACGTCGAACTCCACGGGTGGTTCCTCCATGATCAGCACATACTCCGGGTGGCGCTGCGTCCTTCCGGGGGCGAGCCCGGACCGTCGGCCGGTTCGGTAGGCCGGACGAGCCGGGGCGTCATGCTCCCGGCAACACGCAGTGGTTAAGTGTCCCTCACGCAGGTGTGTGATCGCGAAAGGGGCTGGTCCGAGGTGCCGGAGCGCAAAACGTGGCAGCTCGCGACGATCGCGGCTGTCGCCGGTCTCGCCCTCTCCGCCGGGGCGGTGGCCGCGGCAGGCCCCTGGGACTCCGGTCAGCGTAAGGCCGAGCGGGCCTGGGCCGCCTCCCAGGACCGTACGGGTGGCGCACATCACGAGACACCGGCGCGCGGCGTCCCCGCGCCCGCCCCCAGCGCGCCCGGCGTGCTCGCCGCGCTCGGCGTGCCCGTACCGCCGCCCGCCGGGAGCGCCCTGGCGGACGCCCTCGATCCGCTGCTGCGCGACCCCGCGCTGGGTCCGGTGCGCGCCGCGTCCGTGATCGACACCGCCACCGGCGCGCAGGTCTACGGGAAGGGGGAAACGGAAGGGATGATTCCGGCCTCCACCATCAAGATCGCGACGTCCGTCGCCGCGCTCTCGGCCCTCGGCCCCGACCACCGCATCCCCACCACCGTCACCGCGTCCCCCGACGGCGGGCAGGTCGTCCTCGTCGGCGGCGGCGACCCGACGCTGGACCGGGACGGTCTGGCCTCCCTGGCCGACGACACCGCCCGGACGCTGCGGGACCGCGGCGTGGACGAGGCGGAGCTGAGGTACGACGACACGCTGTACTCGGGACCCGAGCTCCATCCCATCAGCCCCAATGAGAACATCAGCCCCGTCACCCCGCTGATGATCGAGGAGGGCCGCCTCGACGGCTCCCGCAACGGCACCGCGCCCCGCAGCACCGACCCCGCGGGCGACGCCGCCCGCGCCTTCGCCGAGATGCTGCGCGAGCGCGGCATCAAGGGGAAGGGCGACCCCGCGCCCGGCAAGGGCCCCGGCAACGCCGAACCGGTCGCCAGAGTCCTGTCCGCGCCGCTGTCCGCCCTCGTCGAGCGCACCCTCACCCACAGCGACAACGACATCGCCGAGGCGCTCGCCCGCCAGACCGCGCTCGCCTCCGGCGAACCGGCCGGCTTCGAGGGCGCGGGCAAGGCCGTCGCGTCCCGGCTGAAGGAACTCGACCTGCCGCTGTCCGGCGCCCGCTTCGCCGACGGCAGCGGCCTCGACCGCGACGACCGCATGTCCGCCGCCCTGCTCTCCGGCCTCCTCGCCCGCGCCGCCGACCCCGCCCGCCCCGCACTGCGGCCCGTCCTGACCGGCCTGCCGGTGGCCGGATTCAGCGGCACCCTGAAGACCCGGTACGCCGAGGACTCGGCCGGCACCGGCATGGTCCGGGCCAAGACCGGCACCCTCAGGGGCGTGAACACGCTGGCCGGAACCGTCGTCGACGCCGACGGCCGGCTCCTGTCGTTCGCCTTCCTCACCTCCGGCGCCCCCGGCCCCGACGCCGCCCAGTCGGCCCTCGACCGGCTGGCCTCCACGATCGCCAACTGCGGCTGCGAACCCTCCACCGGGCGGCCCGGCCGCAGCTGAACCCCGAGGAAGTTCAGGGGTACGGGTGGCGGACAACACCTCACCGCGCGCCGCTTCGACAACGTACGGTTGACGCATGACGAGCATCGGTGGTGCGGAGATGGTCGACTGGAACCTCGCGGTGGCGACCGCGACCCGACTGGTGAGGCCGGGTCCCGACGTGAGCCGGGACGAGGCGCGCGCCGTCGTCGCCGAGCTCCGCCGCCACGCCAAGGCGTCGGAGGAGCACGTCCGCGGCTTCACCCGGATGATCCCCGAAGGACACGAGCCACAGGACACCCCGGTCCTCGTCGTCGACCGGGCCGGCTGGATCAGGGCGAACGTCGCCGGGTTCCGGGAAGTCCTGCGGCCGCTCCTCGACAAGATGCAGGAGCGCAGGGGCTCCGCCCCCGGCGGCGCCGTACTCGGCGCGGTGGGCGGCAAGGTGACCGGCGTCGAGGTGGGCATGCTGCTGTCCTTCCTCGCCTCACGCGTCCTCGGCCAGTACGAGACCTTCGCCCCGCCCTCGCGCGAACTCCCCGCCGGCACCGGCGGCGGCCGCCTCCTGCTCGTCGCCCCGAACATCGTCCACGTCGAGCGGGAGCTCGAAGTGGACCCGCACGACTTCCGGCTCTGGGTGTGCCTGCACGAGGAGACGCACCGCACGCAGTTCACGGCGGTGCCCTGGCTGCGCGACCACATGGAGGGCGAAATCCAGTCGTTCCTCAGCGAGACCGAGGTCGACCCGATGACCGTCCTGGAACGCCTGCGCGAGGCCGCCCAGTCACTGGCCGGCGGCCGCCCCGAGGGCGAGGCGGGCGAGGACGGCGGGCGCAGCCTCGTCGAGATCGTCCAGACCCCTGCCCAGCGCGAGATCCTGGGCCGGCTGACCGCCGTCATGTCGCTGCTGGAAGGCCACGCCGACTTCGTCATGGACGGCGTCGGGCCCGAGGTCGTGCCGTCCGTCGCCGAGATCCGCGAGAAGTTCCAGCAGCGCAGGGCGCGCGGCGCCGGCCGCCTGGACCTGGCCCTGCGCAAACTGCTGGGCCTGGACGCCAAGCTCCGGCAGTACCGTGACGGTGAGCGGTTCGTACGGGCCGTGGTGGAGGAGGCCGGAATGGACGGCTTCAACCGGGTCTGGACCTCCCCGAACACGCTCCCCACCAAAGCGGAGATCGCCAAACCGGCGGACTGGGTCGCACGGGTGCACCGCAGGGCCGAGTCCTAGAACGGGTGCGGCCGACGGCAGGACAACGCCCCTCCAATCACCCATCCGAGGGACCGTGAGCGCTGGGTAGGCGTGCAATGCTCGGGGAATGGCCCGTCTCTGTCACCATCGACGCACTCTGAGTGACTGGCCTTTCCTCCCGAGGCACCCCCAACTTCACCGAAGGGCACCGGACATGGGTCCCCATCCTGCGGTCGCAGCGATACGCCTGGCGGTCCGCCGCGTACTCCACGACGTACTCACCGATCTCACCGACAACGCCGGCGTCACCCCCCGCGCCACGGCGAACGCCGGGCCGGGCACGGCCCCGCCCATGCCGCCGGCGCCGCTCGTGCTGGTCGCCTGCTCCGGCGGCGCCGACTCCATGGCGCTCGCCTCCGCCCTCGCCTTCGAAGCGCCCAAGCTCGGCATCCGTGCCGGCGGCGTCACCGTCGACCACGGCCTCCAGGCCGGCTCCGATCTCCGGGCCGCCGAGGTCGTCAACCGCCTCACCGCGCTGCGGCTCGACCCCGTCGAGGCCGTCGCGGTGACCGTCGGCCGTGACGGCGGCCCCGAAGCGGCCGCCCGCGACGCCCGCTACGCCGCCCTGGACGCCGCAGCCGAGCGCCACGGCGCCGCCGCCGTCCTGCTCGGCCACACGCGCGACGACCAGGCGGAGACGGTCCTGCTCGGCCTCGCCCGCGGCTCCGGCATCCGTTCGCTGTCCGGCATGGCCGCCGTGACCGGCGCGGGCCGCTACCGCAGGCCCTTCCTCCAGATCGACCGGCAGACCGCCCGCAAAGCCTGCATGGTGCAGTCGCTGGCCGTCTGGGACGACCCGCACAACACCGACCCCGCCTACACCCGCTCACGACTGCGCCACGACGGCCTGCCGGCCCTGGAGAAGGCGCTCGGCAAAGGAGTCGTCGAGGCCCTGGCGCGGACGGCCCAGCTCTCCCGCGACGACGCCGACGCCCTGGACGACTGGGCCGCCGAGGCGGACGCGTCCGTACGCGACGCGACCGGCGAGCTGGAGTGCGCCAAGCTCTACGCCCTGCCCCCGGCGGTACGCCGCCGCGTCCTGCGCCGGGCGGCCATCTCGGCGGGCTCTCCGCCCGGGTCGCTCTTCGCGCGGCACGTCGAAGAGGTCGACCGCCTGATCACCGGGTGGCGCGGCCAGGGGGTCATCAACCTCCCCGGCCGGGTAGAGGCGCGGCGGCAGGGTGGCAGACTGGTCATCCGGCAGGGCTGATGCGCTGAAGCACTACGAAAGTGACCCCGGTGAACGAGAAGGACATGGGCACCGACCTCAAGTCGGTGCTCATCACCAAGGAAGAAATCGACGCGAAGCTGGCCGATCTGGCCGCGAAGATCGATGCGGAGTACGCGGGCAAGGACCTGCTCATCGTGGGTGTCCTCAAGGGCGCCGTCATGGTGATGGCGGACCTGGCACGCGCGCTCTCCACCCCCGTCACGATGGACTGGATGGCGGTCTCGTCGTACGGCGCGGGCACCCAGTCCTCCGGCGTGGTCCGCATCCTCAAGGACCTCGACACCGACATCAAGGGCAAGCACGTCCTGATCGTCGAGGACATCATCGACTCGGGTCTGACGCTCTCCTGGCTGCTGTCGAACCTCGGATCGCGTGAGCCGGCGTCCCTGAACGTCTGCACGCTGCTGCGCAAGCCGGAGGCGGCCAAGGTCCAGCTCGACGTGAAGTGGGTCGGCTTCGACATTCCGAACGAGTTCGTCGTGGGTTACGGCCTCGACTACGCCGAGAAGTACCGGAACCTGCCGTTCGTCGGCACGCTGGCCCCGCACGTATACGGCGGCTGAGCCCGGCACCTGCCGGGAAGCCGCCGGGAACCTGCCGGAGGCCACCGGGAACCTGCCGGAGGCCACCGGGAACCCGCCGGGAACCTCCACCCCCGCCCCGCCGTTGGAGCATGGGAAGGCAGGTTCGTCAGCCGTCCCCGGCAGTCACGGGTGACAATGCTGGGGTACCGTCCGAAGAACAGTCTTTTTAAACAGCAGCATTTACCTACGGGCAGGAGGGACGGGGCGACTACCGCCCCGTATGGATGGACGTGAAGCGATACTTCCGTGGGCCGGTCATGTGGATCGTGCTGGCCGTCCTCGCCGTGGTCGTGTTGATGCAGGTTGTCGGCTCGTCCGGCGGCTACAAGACGGTGGACACTGCCGAGGTCGTCCAGGCGATCGACAAGAACCAGGTCAAGCAGGCCAAGCTGACGACCGGTGACGAACAAGTCATCAAGGTCGAGCTGAAGGACGGCCAGAAGGTCAAGGACAGCAGCAAGATCCAGGCGAGCTACATCGGCGACCAGGGCGTCGCGCTCGCCAACAAGCTGCAGTCGAAGTTCGACAGCGGGGACATCGACAAGGGCTACACGGTCTCCCCCTCCAAGCAGAATCCGTTCGTCGGGATCCTGCTTTCCCTGCTCCCCTTCGTCCTGATCGTGGTCGTCTTCCTGTTCCTGATGAATCAGATGCAGGGCGGCGGCTCCCGGGTCATGCAGTTCGGGAAGTCCAAGGCCAAGCTCATCACCAAGGACACCCCCAAGACGACGTTCGCCGACGTGGCGGGCGCCGACGAGGCGGTCGAGGAGCTCCACGAGATCAAGGAGTTCCTCCAGGAGCCGGCGAAGTTCCAGGCCGTCGGCGCCAAGATCCCCAAGGGCGTGCTGCTGTACGGCCCGCCCGGTACGGGCAAGACGCTGCTGGCGCGCGCCGTCGCGGGTGAGGCCGGTGTCCCGTTCTACTCGATCTCCGGTTCCGACTTCGTCGAGATGTTCGTCGGTGTCGGCGCCTCCCGTGTGCGTGACCTCTTCGAGCAGGCCAAGGCGAACGCTCCGGCGATCGTCTTCGTCGACGAGATCGACGCCGTCGGCCGCCACCGCGGCGCCGGAATGGGCGGCGGTCACGACGAGCGCGAGCAGACCCTGAACCAGCTGCTCGTCGAGATGGACGGCTTCGACGTGAAGGGCGGCGTCATCCTGATCGCCGCCACCAACCGGCCGGACATCCTCGACCCGGCGCTGCTGCGCCCGGGCCGCTTCGACCGGCAGATCGCGGTCGACCGTCCGGACCTGCTGGGCCGCCTCGAGATCCTCAAGGTGCACGCCAAGGGCAAGCCGGTCACGCCGGAGGTCGACCTGCGGGCCGTCGCCCGCCGTACCCCCGGCTTCACCGGCGCCGACCTGGCGAACGTGCTGAACGAGGCCGCGCTGCTGACCGCCCGTACGGACAAGAAGCTGGTCGACAACCACTCCTTGGACGAGGCGATCGACCGCGTCGTGGCCGGACCGCAGAAGCGGACCCGGATCATGAGCGAGAAGGAAAAGAAGATCACCGCGTACCACGAGGGCGGACACGCCCTGGTCGCGGCGGCCTCCCCGAACAGCGACCCGGTGCACAAGGTCACCATCCTGTCCCGCGGGCGCGCCCTCGGTTACACGATGGTGCTCCCGGACGAGGACAAGTACTCGACCACGCGCAACGAGATGCTGGACCAGCTCGCCTACATGATGGGCGGCCGTGCGGCCGAGGAACTGGTGTTCCACGACCCGACCACGGGCGCCTCGAACGACATCGAGAAGGCCACCGCCACGGCCCGCGCGATGGTCACGCAGTACGGCATGACCGAGCGCCTCGGCGCAATCAAGTTCGGCCAGGACGGCTCCGAGCCGTTCCTCGGCCGTGACATGGGTCACCAGCGCGACTACTCGGAAGAGGTCGCCGCGCTGGTCGACGAAGAGGTCAAGAAGCTCATCGAGACCGCGCACAACGAGGCGTGGGAGATCCTCGTCGAGAACCGCGACGTCCTCGACAACCTGGTTCTGGCCCTCCTGGAGAAGGAGACGCTGAACAAGGAGGAGATCGCCGAGATCTTCAGCCCGATCGTGAAGCGTCCGGCCCGCCCCGCGTGGACCGGTTCTTCCCGCCGTATGCCGTCCACGCGGCCGCCGGTGCTCTCCCCGAAGGAGCTCTCCCTCACCAACGGCGCCACTGCCAACGGTGCGACTCCCGCGGTGACGGCCGGCCCTGTGGACACCCCGGCCACCGAGGCGGTCCCGGAGGAGCGCCCCGAGAGCTGATCGTTTCCGGCCCCCTCGGGGCCGGAATGAACGCCGTGTTCCCCAGGTTTTAGCCTGGGGGACGCGGCGTTTTCTCGATGCCGCTCTTTTGCGGCATGTGAAAGCACAGGAACGAGGCACAGATGACGGACCCGGTGACGCTGGACGGCGAAGGCTCGATCGGCGAGTTCGACGAGAAGCGAGCCGAGAACGCCGTGCGCGAGCTCCTCCTCGCCATCGGGGAAGACCCGGACCGCGAGGGGCTCCGGGCGACTCCGGGGCGTGTGGCACGGGCCTACAAGGAAATATTCGCCGGGCTGTGGCAGGACCCCGAAGACGTGCTGACGACGACGTTCGACCTGGGCCACGACGAGATGATCCTGGTCAAGGACATCGAGGTGTTCAGCACGTGTGAGCATCATCTGGTCCCGTTCCGCGGGGTGGCCCACGTGGGCTACATCCCGGCGACCACCGGCAAGATCACCGGCCTGTCCAAGCTGGCGCGGCTGGTCGACGTCTACGCCCGCCGGCCGCAGGTGCAGGAACGGCTCACCACGCAGGTCGCCGACTCCTTGATGGAGATCCTGGAGCCGCGCGGCGTGATCGTGGTCATCGAGTGCGAGCACATGTGCATGTCGATGCGCGGCATCCGCAAGCCGGGAGCGAAGACCATCACGTCGGCGGTGCGCGGCCAGCTCCGCGACTCGGCCACGCGCAACGAGGCGATGAGCCTCATCATGGCCCGCTGACCCTCGCGGGGCCGACGAGGGCCCCTGCGAGGCGGTCGGGTGGTGCGCGGCGTGCTGTTCGGACGGCTCGGAACGGGCCGCCCGGGTGGCTCAGAGGGTGGGCGTCGCGCCGTTGTCCTCGGCGTCGGGGAGTTTGCAGACGCGCTCCAGGAAGAACGCCGCCGCGACGACGCCCGCGCCCGCCAGCACCGCCAGGCCCGCGTAGATGGCCTGGTCGCGGCGGGCGGGGACGTCGAGGCTGTTCATCAGCAGGTGGACGCCCACGCCGCCGTACATGCCGCAGACCAGCGACGCGACGAGCGCGCTCGCCTGGCCGAAAACCACCGCGCGGGCCGCCATCAGGGGCTCCACGCCCTTCGCGTCCGGCCGGCGCTCGCGCTGGGCGCGCAGCCGGGAGCGGATCGAGAGCGCGGTGGCCAGGAGGACGACGGCGATCACGGCCAGGACGACGGGGGCCGCCAGCGGCACGCTGGGCAGCGTGCCGAACGTGTCCCAGAGCCGGGCGCCGCCCCAGGACAGGACGCCTGCCACGGCGAAGAGACCGGCCAGTACCCCGAGCCGAAGTTGCTTCACCGAGAGCGCCCCTCACATCGGTTCATGTCACAGCCGGTCACGATCGTTCGTCCGGTCGATGCCGTCCGCCAGCCTAACGACTACTCGGGCAGTCGGAGTTCCAAGTCGGGGCGCGCGAGTACACCGGTGGCGCCGACGCCGGTCAGCAGGTCCGCCACGGGGCCGCGCCCCGGCAGCTGCGCCTGGGGGTCCACGTCGTGCCACGGGGCGAGCACGAAGGCGCGCTCGTGGGCACGGGGGTGCGGGAGGGTGAGGAGCGGGTCCTGGGACACCACGTCGGCGTACGCCACGATGTCCACGTCGATCGTGCGCGGGCCCCAGCGCTCCTCGCGGACCCGGTCGAACGCCTCCTCGATGGCCTGGCCGCGCTCCAGGAGGGAGGCCGGCGGGAGGGTGGTCCTGATGACGACGACGGCGTTGAAGTACGACGGCTGGGAGCCGGGGTCGACCCCCCAGGGCTCCGTCTCGTACACGGGGGAGACGCCCTTGACGCGCAGGCCGGGCGTGTCCTCCAGGGCGTCGATCGCGCCCTGGAGGGTCTCCAGGCGGTTGCCCAGGTTCGAGCCGAGGGAGATCACGGCCCATTTGGGGTTGGACAGCGTGCTGTCGGCGGCGTCGACCTGTTCCACCACGGAGGCGGGCACCGGCTGCACGGTCGGGTCGCTCTGTGTGGGATTCATACTCGGCTCCGGGTGATGGTGATGGTGACGTCGTCGAAGGGGACCGTGATCGGGGCGTCCGGCTTGTGGACGCAGACCTCGACCTCCTTGACCCCCTGGTGCTTGAGGCACTGCTCGGCGATCCGCTCGGCGAGGGTCTCGATCAGGTCGACCGGCTCGCCCTGGACGACGTCCACGACCTCCTCCGCCACGACCCCGTAGTGCACGGTCTTCGCCAGGTCGTCGTCGGCGGCCGCCGGGCGGGTGTCGAGGCCGAGAACCAGGTCCACGATGAAGGTCTGGCCTTCTTCGCGCTCCCGGGGGAACACGCCGTGGTGCCCGCGGGCCTTGAGGCCGCGCAGCGCGACACGATCCACGCGAATCACTCCTGCTGTCGTAGAAAGAGGGCGCCCGCCGAGTGCGGTCGGCGCGTCACCCTCGCTCGAATCTACCTGCGAGCACGGACACCGGACGCCCACGGGGGCTATGGACAGAAGGCCTTGGGACTGGTAGCCGCCCCTACCCCATGGCCCCGGACGCCAACCTTCCACAAGCCCCTACCCACTCAGGCGGGTGTCTCGTCGTCCTCTTCTTCACCGTTTTCGGTCAGAACGGGGGACCCGTGATGAGACCACAGTCTCCAGCCGTCCTCGGTGCGGCGGAACACATTCGTGGCGACGATCAGTTGCCCCACCAGCGGGCCGAGTTCGCCCGCCTCCTCGGCCGGGCCGCCGCTGAGCGTGTTCTCGGTGCAGACCACCAGGGCGGTGTCGCCCAGGACCGTCACCTTCACGTCGGTGAGGAAAAACTGGATGTACTCCGTGTTCGCCATGATCAGGGCGTACGAGCGCAGTACCTCGCCCCGCCCCGACAGCACCGGCCAGCCCGGGTGCACGCAGGAGATCTCGTCGTCCAGCCAGATCACCGACAGCTCTTCGAAGTCGCCGCGCTCCACGGCCTCGTAGAACGCCGTGTTGGCCTGCTCGACCTGTTCGACGTCCGTCCGCGCGCGGCTCACAGGGCTCCCTCTACGGCCCTGGCGACCCGTACGGCGTCGGCGGTCGCCCGTACCTCGTGGACGCGCACCGCCCAGGCGCCCTCGTGGGCGGCTATGGCCGAGACGGCGGCCGTGGCGGCGTCGCGCTCGCGCGCGGGCGGCGGGGCGGCGTCCTCGCCGGCGTCGGCGGCGAGGACGTGGCCGAGGAACCTCTTGCGCGAGGCGGCCACCAGGAGGGGGCGGCCGAGGGCACGCAGCTCCGTGAGGTGGGCGACCAGGGTGAGGTCGTGGGCGGCCTGCTTCGCGAAGCCGAGGCCGGGGTCGATGACGATGCGCTCGGGGGCGATGCCGCCGGCGACGACGGCGTCCATGCGGGCGCGCAGTTCCGCCACTACCTCGCCGACGACGTCGGCGTACACCGCGCGGCTGTTCATCTGCTCGCTGAAGCCGCGCCAGTGCATGACCACGAAGGGTGCTCCGGCCGCCGCGACGGCCGGGATCATGGCGGGGTCGGCGAGGCCGCCGCTGACGTCGTTGACCAGGACGGCGCCGGCCGCGACCGCCTGCTCGGCGACCGCCGCTCGCATGGTGTCCACGGAGACGGTGACGCCTTCGGAGGCGAGGCCGCGCACCACGGGGATCACCCGCTTCAGCTCCTCGTCGGCGTCGACGCGGGAGGCGCCGGGGCGGGTCGACTCGCCCCCGACGTCGATGAGGTCGGCGCCCTGGGCGACGAGGTCCAGGCCGCGCTTGACCGCGGCGGTCGTGTCGAACCAGCGTCCGCCGTCGGAGAAGGAGTCGGGAGTCACGTTGACGACGCCCATCACCGCACAGCGGTCCCACTCCGGCAGACCCTCGACCCGGCCACGCTCGCGCAACGTACTCATGCGTCCAGCGTAGGCGTCAGGTGGCGCTGCGCGGACCGCGCGCACCGCAGAAGACGCGGCCGAGGAGGTCGTGGAGGACGGCGCGGTCGGCGTCGTCGAGGGCGTCGAGGGCCGCGTGGGTGGTGTGCATGCGGGCCCGGATGGCGTCCACGGTCTCCTCGCCCGCCGTGGTGAGGACCACGTTCTTGACGCGGCGGTCGGTGGGGCTGACCTCGCGGCGTACGAGCTCGCGCTTCTCCAGCCGGTCGACGATGCCGGTGATGTTCGAGGCGTCGCAGGCGAGGGTGGTCGCCAGGGCGCGCATGGAGGCGGGGGCGGTCCGCAGTACGCCGAGGGTCTTGGCCTGGCTGGCGCTGAGGCCCGCGTCGGCGGCGGCGAGGGAGAAGTCGCCGTAGTAGCCGCTGAAGGAGTCGGCGAGCCGCTCCATGAGCTGGGCCTTCGTGGGGATCGTCCTGATCGTCTCAGCCATGGGACCAGTTTACCCCGCGAAACTTGACTATCTCAAAGTTCGACGTTTACCGTACTTCTATTGCTTGAGATGCTCAAGCAACGCCGGGCGGTCCACGCCCCATTCCCGCAGGCACGAAGGAGCACTCCCATGAAGGCGATCATCTACCGCACGTACGGCGCCCCGGACGTCCTCGAGTACGCCGACGTCCCGAACCCCAAGCTCGGCCCCGACGCCGTGCTCGTCCGCGTCCGGGCCGCCGCCGTCAACCCCGTCGACTGGAAGATCCAGGCCGGGTACCTCGACTCCGCCCTCGACGCCGTCTTCCCCGTCGTGCCCGGCTGGGACGTCGCCGGCGTCGTGGAGCAGGTGGGCGTCGGTGTGACCGAGTTCGCGCCGGGCGACGAGGTGATGGGGTACGTACGCGAGGACTTCGTCTCCCGCGGCACCTTCGCCGAGTACGTCGCCGCCCCCGTCCGCACGCTGGCCCGCAAGCCCGCCGCGCTCACCTTCGAGCAGGCCGCCGGACTGCCGCTGGCCGGCCTCACCGCGTACCAGGCGCTCACCGGTCCCCTGAACGTCGGCGAGGGCGACACGCTGCTGGTGCACGCGGCGGCGGGCGGCGTCGGATCCCTCGCGGTGCAGATCGCCCGCGCCCTCGGCGTCCGGGTCATCGGTACGGCGAGCGAGCGCAACCACGACTTCCTGCGGTCCCTGGGCGCCGAACCGGTGACGTACGGCGACGGGCTGGCCGACCGCGTGCGGGCGCTCGCGCCCGGAGGCGTCGACGCCGTGCTCGACCTCGTCGGCGGCGACGCGCTCAAGATCTCGCCGGAGCTGCTCGCCCCGGGCGGCCGGCTGGCGTCCATCGCGGACGGCGCGGTCGTGGGCCTCGGCGGTACGTACGTCTTCGTACGGCCCGACGCCGCCGATCTGACGGCGCTCGCGGAGCTGGCCGAGCGCGGCGCGCTGGCCGTGGAGGTCGCCGCGGTCTTCCCGCTGGAGCAGGCCGCCGACGCCATGCGGCTGAGCATGGAGGGCCACACGCGCGGCAAGATCGCCATCAGCGTCGGCTGACGAAGCCCGTGGTCAGGCGGCCGGCTGCTCGGCCTCGCGGCGCAACCGCAGCTGTTCGAGGTGGGCGCACGGCCGCCGCCGGGCGGCCGGGGCCCGGCGGGCGAACGGGCGGGGCAGGGCCAGGGTGACGAAGCCCTCCGCCTGCATCGCGGCGAAGCCGATGCGCGGCAGGTCGCGGGTCGTGCGGAAGACCACGAAGCGCGGCTCCCACTCCGGCCGGAACTTGGCGTTGAACTTGTACAGCGACTCGATCTGGAACCAGCGGGAGAGGAAGACCAGCAGGCCGCGCCACACGCGCAGCACCGGCCCCGCGCCGATCTTCTCGCCGCGCGCGAGCGCCGAGCGGAACATCGCGAAGTTGAGCGACACGCGCTCGACGCCGAGCCGGGGAGCGGCCTGGAGCGCGGCGACGATCAGCAGTTCGTTCATGCCGGGGTCGGCGGAGCGGTCGCGGCGCATCAGGTCGAGGGACAGGCCGTCCGTACCCCACGGGACGAAGTGGAGTACGGCCTTCAGGTCGCCGTACGGCGAGTCCGCGTCGCCCGGCCCGCCCGCCTTGTGGGCGGTGGCGATCACGCAGTCCCCGTCGCCGGGCTCCCCGATGCGGCCGAGCGCCATGGAGAAGCCGCGCTCGGTGTCGGTGCCGCGCCAGTCGGCGGCCGCGCGCCGGACGCGGTCCAGTTCCGTGTCGGCGAGGTCGCGGACGCGGCGTACCCGGGTCTCGTAGCCGCCGCGCTCAATGCGCTTGACCATCTGGCGTACGTTGCGCATGGCGCGCCCGGCGAGGGAGAAATCCGGCACGCGCACCACCGCTTCGTCCCCGAGCTCCAGGGCGTCGAGACCGGTCTCCCGGGTCCAGACCTCGCCGCCCGTCTCGCTGCACCCCACGACGGCCGGGGTCCAGGAGTGGGCCTTGGCCTCGTCCATGAAGCGTTCGATGGCGCCGGGCCAGGCCTCAACGTCGCCGATCGGGTCGCCGCTGGCGAGCATGACGCCGGAGACGACGCGGTAGGTGACGGCCGCCTTGCCGCTGGGCGAGAAGACGACGGCCTTGTCGTGGCGCAGCGCGAAGTGGCCGAGCGAGTCGCGGCCGCCGTGCCGGGCCAGCAGGTCGCGCAGCCGCCGTTCGTCGTCGGGGGTGAGGCGGGCGGCCGGGTGCTCGGGCCGCAGGGCGAGGTAGACGGTGGTGACCGCGGTGAGCAGGCCGAGGGCCCCGAGCGAGTAGCCGACGGTCCAGGAGACCCGGCCCGCGTAGGCGACGGGGCCCTCGAAGCCGAAGAGCCCGTACAGGACGTGCTCCAGGCGCTCCGCGACGCTCGGGTTGCCGACGACCTTCGCCGGGTGCGAGCTGACGATGACGAGGCCGAGCCCCAGGGAGCCCGAGCCGACGAGGAAGAAGTTCGCGAGCGCCTTCCAGCGGCTGCGCGGGTCGGGCAGGGCCGCGAACTCGCCCCGGTGGCACAGCAGGAGCGCGAGCAGTGACAACGAGATCAGTACGCCGACGACCGAGGGCCGGTACGTGAACTGCGCCGCCGCCCCGGCGGGCAGCAGGACCACGGCCGCCCGCCACGCGCGGCGCTTGCGGCGCTTGAGGCCGTGCGCCAGGAGCAGCAGCAGTACGCCCGCGCTGATCGCCAGCGCGGCCGCGAACGGGCCGAGCGCGCCGGGCAGCACCTCGGCGGCGGCGTGCACGCTGCTGTGCCGGAAGCGCGGGAAGACACCGGCGGCGATGTCGAGGAGGCCCACGAGGGTGCAGGCCGTACCGACCAGGGAGGGCACGCGCTCGGGCCTCGGACCCCGGAGGATCCGCCGTACCCGGCCGGGAACCGCTCCGGTTTTATCCCCATCTAGCCTGATAGACATCGCTTCCCGTGGCTCCGCGAGAGATTTTCTGTCCTTGGGCCGAAGCATCCGGACAATTTGCGCCCTCTAGGACGGCGCATCCGGGGAGCGGGTTCACTCGCTCTCGGGAAATATTCAGGCAGAAAGCTTCCTCCTCATCATGGGCCTCACCAGCAACACAGTTCTGGCACTGGCCGCGCTCCTGGCCGCGCTGCTGTTCGTCGCCACAGTCTTGCTCTGGCCTCGCCTGGCAGGCCGCACCTGGCGCTCCGTACTGGGCCGTGTCGCTCTGCTCCTCGTGACCCAGCTGCTGCTCTTCGCCACGCTGGGGCTCGCCGCCAACAAGTCCTTCCTCTTCTACGGTTCGTGGACCGACCTGTTCGGCCAGGAGACCGAACTGGGAGTGGTGGTCGACCACTCGGCCGCCGCCAGGGACATCACGGTCGTCGGTAAGCAGGGCATGGACGTGCCGGGGGGTTCGAAGCCGAGGGTGGGCGGCCAGATACAGAAGATCGTCATAGCGGGGGAGAAGTCGAAGATCGCCGGGCAGGCGTACGTGTACCTGCCGCCCGAGTACTTCAAACCCCGGTACGCCGACCAGAACTTCCCGGCGGCGCTCGTGCTCACCGGGTACCCCGGCACGGCCGAGAACCTGCTCAAGGGGCTGCGCTACCCGCGCACCGCGCACACCCAGGCGCAGGCGGGCCGGACGCAGCCGATGATCCTGGTGATGCTGCGGCCCACGGTGGCGCCCCCGAGGGACACCGAGTGCGTGGACGTGCCGCGCGGACCGCAGACCGAGACCTTCCTCGCCCAGGACATCCCCAAGGCGGTGTCGGAGACCTACCGCGTCGGCACCAGGGCGCGGAGCTGGGGCGTCATCGGGAACTCGACCGGTGGTTACTGCGCCCTGAAGTTCGCCCTCCACCACCCGGGGACGTTCGGCGCGGGCGCCGGCCTCTCCGCGTACTACCGGGCTGCCGAGGACCCGACGACCGGCGACCTCTTCCACGGGGACGACCGCGCGCGCAAGCGGGCCGACCTGCTGTGGAGCCTGGACCACGTCAAGCCGTCGAACACCTCGTTCCTCGTGACCAGTTCCCGGCACGGCGAGGACAACCTGAAGGAGACGGAGCGGTTCGTGGCGAAGGTGCGGCCGCCCGCCCGGGTCTCCTCGATCACCCTGGACAGCGGGGGCCACAACTTCGGCACCTGGCGGCGTGAGATACCGGCCGCCATGGAGTGGCTCGGCGGCAGGCTCAGGGCGAACTGACGGACTCCACCGCGACGGCGGTACGGGGAAGTTCCTGCGCGTCGGCGTCGATGGACCGGCGCAGCGCCTCGTGGAGGCGGGCCGGTGTGAGCACGCCCAGGAAGCGGCCCGCGCTCTTCTCGTCGATGACCGCGATCCACCCGGCGTCGTGCTGGAGCATCGTGGAGAACGCCTGCTTGAGGGAGGCGCCGACGGGCAGCCACGCCTCCATCCGGCGCGCGTGCTCCCGTACGGTCCCGCCGGCCCCGCGGACCTGCTCGGCGGAGATCCAGCCGTGCAGGTCGTCGGCGCTGTCGAGCACGACGGCCCAGCGGGCTCCCTCGGCGGTCAGCGCGGCGGCGGCCCGCTCGACCGGGTCGTCGAGGTGGACGACGGGCGGCTGTTCCAGGTCGCCGGGTTCGATGGGGGTGACGGACAGCCGCTTCAGGCCCCGGTCGGCGCCGACGAAATCGGCGACGTACGGCGTGGCGGGCGCGCCGAGGACGGCGGCCGGGGCGTCGAACTGCTCGATCCTGCCCTGCCCGTAGACGGCGATGCGGTCGCCGAGGCGCACGGCCTCCTCGATGTCGTGGGTCACGAACAGCACGGTCTTGCGCACCTGGGACTGGAGCCGCAGGAACTCGTTCTGGAGGTGCTCGCGGACCACCGGATCGACCGCGCCGAAGGGCTCGTCCATGAGCAGTACGGGCGGGTCGGCGGCCAGCGCCCTGGCCACGCCGACGCGCTGGCGCTGGCCGCCGGAGAGCTGGTCGGGGTAGCGGTCGCCGTGGACGGACGGGTCGAGACCGACCAGGTCGAGGAGTTCGGCGGCGCGCTCGCGGGCCTTGGCGCGCTTGACGCCGAGGAGGTGCGGGACGGTCGCGGTGTTGTCCAGGACCGTCCTGTGGGGGAAGAGGCCGACCTGCTGGATGACATAGCCGATACGGCGGCGGAGCTGGACGGGGTCGACGGTGGATATGTCGTCCCCGTCCAGGAGAATCCGGCCGTCGCTCGGCTCGATCAGCCGGTTCACCATCTTCATGGTGGTGGTCTTGCCGCACCCGGACGGCCCGACGAGCGTGACCAGTTCGCCCTCGGCGACTTCGAAGGAGAGGTCGTCGACGGCGGTGGTGCCGTCGGCGTACCGCTTGGTGACGTGCTCGAATCGGATCATGAGTCCCCATTGTGGCCGGTCCGGTGTCACGACCATGTTGCGGGAACGTGGCGGATTCCGGTGGCTGTCAGTGGCCGGGGATAGGGTCGTCAGACATAAGTTCGGGTTCTCGGGGGAGGTGGGGCGGCATGAGCGGCCGGAGCTGCCTGACGGCGAACGACTGGATCTGCGCGGAGTACGTCCGCTCCCGGGGCCAGGAGTTGACCGACGCGACCGTCCAGCATGTGTGGATCACGGTGGTCTCGGTGGTGATCGGTCTGCTGATCGCCTTCCCGCTGGCGCTGCTCGCGCGGGGCGCGGACGGCCGCCGGTCGCGGTTCGCGGGGCCGGTCCTCGGCCTGACGACCGTGCTCTACACGGTCCCGTCGCTGGCGATGTTCTCGTTGCTGCTGCCGGTGTTCGGGCTCTCGGCGGCCGTGGTGGTCACGGGGCTCGTCCTCTATTCGCTGACCGTCCTCGTGCGCAACATCCTGGCCGGGCTCGAAGCGGTGCCGGCGGAGGCGCGGGAGGCCGCGCTCGGGATGGGGTACGGCCGGGGGCGGCTGCTCTGGGAGGTCGAACTGCCGCTCGCGCTGCCCGCGCTGCTGGCCGGGGTGCGGATAGCGACGGTGTCGACGGTGGCCCTGACGACGGTCGGCGCGATCGTGGGGTACGGCGGCCTGGGGACCCTGATCGTGGACGGCCTCGACTCCCTCTTCAAGGCACAGGTGCTGACGGCGTCCGTGATCTGCGTGCTGCTCGCGGTGGCGGCCGACCTGCTCCTGCTCGGCGTGCAGCGGGCGCTCACTCCGTGGACCAGGGCGCCGAAGCGCCGTGAACCCCGCATACGCACCGGCGGCGCCCCTGTCCGTACGACCCGTGTCGCGAAAGCCGGCTGAGCCGTGGGAGCGATCGGGGACGCCTTCACCTGGCTGGCGACGGGTGCCAACTGGCAGGGCGAGAGCGGCGTCTGGAACCGGCTGGCCGAGCACCTGTACTTCAGCGGCGTGTGCCTGCTGCTGTCCTGTCTGATCGCGCTGCCCGTGGCGCTGTGGCTCGGCCACCTGGGCCGGGGCGGCGCGCTGGCGGTCAACCTCTCCAACGTGGGGCGGGCGATCCCCACTCTCGCGGTGCTGGTCCTGCTGACGCTCACCCCCCTGGGGAGGCAGGGCGACCTGCCGACGATCATCGCGCTCGTGCTGTTCGCCGTGCCGCCGCTGCTCACCAACGCGTACATCGGCATGCGGGAGGTCGACCGGGCGGTGGTGGAGGCCGCGCGCGGGATGGGCATGTCGGGGTGGCAGGTGTTCGTACGGGTCGAACTGCCCCTCGCGTACCCGCTGGTGATGACCGGGCTCAGGTCGGCGTCCGTCCAGGTGGTCGCCACGGCCACGCTCGCCGCCATGGCGGGCGAGGGCGGGCTGGGGCGGATCATCACGGCCGGCTTCAACACGTACAACACGCCACAGGTGGTGGCGGGCGCACTGCTCGTCGCCGTCCTGGCGCTGCTGGTGGAGGGCGCGCTGGTGGCGGCGGACCGGCTGCTCGACCCGATGCGCGGGCGGGACTCCGGGCGGCGCACGGCCTGACGATGTCTGTTTCGTTCTTCTGTTTTCTTCCTCTTGGATGGTGAACCTCATGAGCAGGACCTCGCGCACAGCGGGTGCGGTAGTGGCCGTGATCGCACTGGCCGGCGGGCTGGCGGCATGCGGCGGCGACAGCCTGGAGAAGGGCAAGGACGGCGGCTCCGACCAGGCCGGCGCGGGCGGGCAGAAGACGTCGCTGGTGATCGGTTCGGCCGGATTCACCGAGTCCAAGGTGCTGGCCGAGCTGTACGCGCAGGTCCTCAGGGACGCCGGATACGCCACCACCATCAAGACGGTGGAGAACCGCGAACTGTACGAACCCGCCCTGGAGAAGGGCGAGATCGACGTCGTACCGGAATACGCCGCTACGCTTGCCGAATTCCTCAACGCGAAGGTGAACGGCCCCAAGGCTCCGGAGAAGAATCCGGTCGCGTCCAGCGATGTGGCCGCCACCTTCAAAGCACTGGAGAAGCTCGCGGAGCCGCGCGGACTGAAGGCGCTGCCGGCCGGTGAGGCGGTCGACCAGAACGCCTTCGCGGTGAGCAGGGAATACGCCGAGAAGAACGACCTGAAGACCCTTTCCGACCTGGGTGAGTCCAAGCTCAAGGTGAAGATCGCGGCGGGCGACGAGTGCGAGATCCGGCCCTTCTGCGCACCCGGCCTGAAGAAGGAGTACGGGATCGACGTCACCGGCGTCGACCCCAAGGGCGTGGGCACCCCGCAGGCCAAGCAGGCGGTGAAGGACGGCGCGGACCAGCTCGTGCTGACCACGACGACCGACGCGACGCTGGAGGGCTTCGGACTCGTACTCCTGGAGGACGACAAGAAGCTGCAGAACGCCGACAACATCCTGCCGGTGGTCAATGCGAAGGACGCCGGAACGCCGGAGATAGCCGACGCGCTCGGCAAGCTCACCAAGGCGCTGACGACCGAGGATCTGGTGGAGCTGAACCGCAGGATCGACGCGGAACGGGTGAAGCCCGTGGACGCGGCGAAGGAGTATCTGGAGTCGAAGGGGCTGATCAAGAAGTAGCCCGCGCGGGAATTGGGTAACCGCCCGGGAACACTTTGCCGGGCGGGTCCCCATCCGCCGTCTACGCACGGTAAATTTCAGGCCATGCCACGTGGACGTCACCGCCATTCGCCACCCCTGCACAGGCTGCTTCCGCCTTCCGCGGTCGCCGGCGCTTCAATACTCTGCGCCGCCGGTGCCTGGTTGTTCACGGAACCGGTGGTGTTGCGCGGTCTGGTCGCGGCGGCCGCGGCCGCGGCGGTCACCGGCGCGGTCCTCATGCGCGGCTGGGACCGTGCGGCGGGCCGTCGGGTCGCGGAGCTGACGAGGGCGCGCGCGAACGACGAGTGGAAGACCGAGGAGCGCATCGCGGATCTCGAGTCGGACATCGAGGAGTCGCGCGAACTGCGCGCCAAGCTCGACGCGAAGCTGCGCGCCAAGCGGGTCGAGCTGGCCGCGCTGCGCGGCGAACACGCCGCGCTGCTGCGGCGGTACGCGACGGCGGAGACCGAGCGTGCCAGCGCGCTGGAAGGCCGGCGCCTGCTGGCGATCGAGGCCGCGGCCCCCGCGAAGGCGCTGCCCGCCGCGGGCAGTTCGCTGACGCCGTCCGCCTACCTGCGCGCGAACATGGCGCTGGACAAGCTGTCGCGCAACGCGGCGGAGCAGGCGTCCCGCGCGTCGCGCGAGGCGCGGGACCACGGGGTGGCCGAGCCGGAGGGGAAGCACGAGGCGGCCGCCGGTAGCGACGTCGCGTCCACCCCGGAACGCGCTCGCCCGTCGTCCGCCGTCGTCCCGTACGCCGCCGGGCGTCGCCGCGCCTCGCGCATCCAGGGTGGCTTCGACTTCTTCGGCAACCAGAAGTCCGCCGCCGCGGCGATCGAGGCGGTGCAGAACGAGGACCTCGCGGACGTGGTGGGCGAGGAGGCACTGGCCGACGCGCGCCGTGGAGCGGACGGGCCGGCGGAGAGCCGGCCGGTGGGCCAGGTCATCGATCTGACGGCCCATGACGAAACGGAACAGCTCGACGTGGCGGTCCTGCGCAGCGCGATCTCGTAACCGGCCGCCGGGCGGGGGCGGGAGGGGGCGCTTCCCCGGGGCGGGTTTCGTCCGCACCCCTTCCGCCCGCACGCGGGGACGTGCCCTAGGACAGGGCCGAGCCGCCGCCGCCCGCGCGCACCAGTCCCGACTCGTACGCCAGCACGACCACCTGGACCCGGTCGCGCAGGCCGAGCTTGGTCAGGATGCGGCCCACGTGCGTCTTGACCGTGGCCTCCGACAGCACGAGCCGCGCCGCGATCTCGCCGTTCGACAGCCCCTGCGCCACCAGCAGCATCACCTCGCGCTCCCGCTCGGTGAGCCGGGCCAGCGCGGAGTCGACGGCCTTGGTCTCCTTGCCCGTGCTCGGCAGCATCGGCGAGAAGCGGTCCAGCAGACGCCGCGTCGTGGACGGCGCGACGACCGCGTCACCGCTGTGCACCGACCGGATGGCGGCCAGCAGTTCACCCGGCGGCACGTCCTTCAGCATGAAGCCGCTGGCCCCCGCCTTCAGCCCGGAGAAGGCGTACTCGTCCAGGTCGAACGTGGTCAGGATGAGCACCTTCGGGGCGTCGGGATCCGCGCAGATGCGCCGCGTGGCCTCCACCCCGTCCAGCCTGGGCATCCGTACGTCCATCAGCACCACGTCCACCGCCGTGGAGCGCAGGACCTCGATCGCCTCCGCCCCGTCACCGGCCTCCGCCACGACCTCCATGTCCGGCTGCGCCGCCAGCACCATCCGGAAGCCGGTGCGCAGCAGCACCTGGTCGTCTACGAGCATCACGCGGATGGACATGGGGTGGGGTGCCTTTCGTCGGCGTAACCAGGGATGGGGGTGGCCGGGGTGGCGTTCAGTGAGCCGGTTTGAGCGGCAGCAGCGCGCTGATCCGGAAGCCGCCGCCCGGTCGCGGCCCCGCGTCGAGCGTGCCGCCGACCATACCGACGCGCTCGCGCATGCCGATCAGGCCGTGCCCCCGTCCGTCCGCGCCGCCGTCCTCGTACAGCTCGTGCGCCGCGCCCCGCCCGTCGTCCTCGACGAGCAGACCGAGCCCGTCGTCGAAGTACACGAGCCGCACGCTCGCGCCCGCTTCGGGCCCGCCGTGCTTGCGCGTGTTGGTGAGGGCCTCCTGCACGATGCGGTACGCCGTCAGCTCCACCCCGCTGGGCAGCGGGCGCGGGGTGCCCTCGACCTTGAAGTCGACGGTCAGGCCGGCGGTGCGGACCTGCTCGACGAGGTCCTCGATCTGCTCCACGTCGGGCTGGGGCACGTACTCGCCGCTCTCCTGGTGCTCGCCGGTCCGCAGTACGCCCAGCAGCCGCCGCATCTCGGCGAGCGCCTGGCGGCCGGTCGTGGAGATCGTCTCCAGTGCCTGCCTGGCCTGTGCGGGCGAGGCGTCCATGACGTACGCCGCGCCGTCGGCCTGCACCACCATCACGGAGACGTTGTGCGCGACGACGTCGTGCAGCTCACGGGCGATACGGGCCCGCTCGGCGGCGACGGCGACCTTCGACTGCGCCTCGCGCTCCTTCTCCAGGCGGGCGGCGCGCTCCTCCAGCTCGGCGAAGTACGCCCGCCGGGTGTGCATCGAGTCGCCGAGGACCCACGCCAGCGCGAAGGGCAGGGCCATGACGATCACGAAGAAGACCGACGCGAGGACCGAGCTGCCGCCGGTCTCGGCGGGCCAGCGCAGTGCCGCCAGCGGGGCGGCCGTCAGCCCGCCGAAGAGGGCCACGCGCGATATCCAGCGTGGTCCGTCGCTCGCGGCGACGGTGTAGATGACGACGAGCATGGCCCAGTCGGCCGGATTGACCTCCACGTCGAACACCAGCTGCGCCACGCCCATCAGGACGGCCAGCAGCAGCATCTTCTCCGGAGCGCGGCGGCGCAGGGCCACCACGAGGCAGAGCAGCGCGATGACAGGGACGGCCGCGATCCGCGACTGGGTGCCCATCGGCGCCTGGACGGCCCACAGCAGGGAGAACCCGAGGAGCGTCACAGCCCAGAAGCTGTCGACCGTCGTCGGGTGCCTGCGGAGGAAATCGTAGAGGCGTTGCACGTAACCCAGCGTAGGGAAATCGAATAGGTGCAGGGGTCAACCGGAGGAGCGATCCGGTGGGCCGGAGCCTACTCCCCAAGGTGGAGACTTGGTGCCGTGACGGATGACTGGCAGCGGTGGCGGGAGGCCGCGGAGCAGGCGCTCTACGGCCCCGACGGTTTCTACGTACGGCCCGGCGGCCCCGGCCCGTCCGGCCACTTCCGCACGTCGGTGCACGCGTCGGCGCTGTACGCGGGGGCGGTCGCGCGGCTGCTCGCGGACGTGGACGAGTCGCTGGGGCGGCCGGCGGAGCTGGCGCTGGTCGACGTGGGGGCCGGGCGGGGCGAGCTGCTGTCGGCGGTGCTGGCGGCGCTGCCGGTGGAAGCGGCGGCGCGAGTGAGGGCGTACGGCGTGGAGCGCGCGCCCCGGCCGCCGGGTCTCGATCACCGCGTCGAGTGGGCGGCCGAGCCGCCGTCGGGGGTCACCGGACTGCTGTTCGCGAACGAGTGGCTGGACAACGTCCCGGTGGACGTGGCCGAGACCGACGCGGCGGGTGTCGCGCGGTACGTCCTCGTCCGCCGGGACGGCGAGGAGCGCCTGGGCGACCCGGTGACCGGCCTCGACGCGGACTGGCTCGCGCGCTGGTGGCCGTTGCCGCCGGACGCCGGGCCCGGGCTGCGGGCCGAGATCGGCCGCCCCCGCGACGCGGCGTGGGCGGCGGCGGTGGCGACGCTGGACGCGGGTCTGGCGGTCGCGGTGGACTACGCCCACGAGCGGGCGGCGCGACCCCCCTTCGGCACGCTGACGGGCTTCCGGGCGGGCCGGGAGGTACGCCCGGTCCCCGACGGCAGCTGCGACATCACCTCCCACGTCGCGCTGGACGCGTGCGCCCTGCCCGGCGCGGAACTCCGCTCGCAGCGGGAGGCACTGCACCGCCTGGGCGTGACGGCCGCCCGCCCGCCGCTGGCCCTGGCGAGCACGGACCCGGCGGCGTACGTACGGGCGCTGTCGGGGGCGGGCGAGGCGGCGGAGCTGACGGCCCGCGGCGGCCTGGGCGACTTCACCTGGCTGAGTCAACCCGTCCCGCTCGCCTGACCCCCTTCCGCAGCCCCCGGGAGTGGCGGGAGGGGACGTGCCGGGGCGCTCCCCGCAGGGTGTCGAACGCGACGGGCCCGTACTGACCGCAGCGGTGCCCGAGGGCTCGGCACCCGAGGAGACGCCCGGGCCCAGCCCCGACCCCGCAGTCCCCGTGGCCCCCACCCCCGCGCCCGACCCCGCAGCCCCCGCGCACAGCGCCCCCGCCCCCGCGCCCCCGCGCCCCCCGCTCCCGCGCGAACCGCGCTCCGCACCCGCTCACCGGCGGCGACCCCGGCGGGGGGATACTGGCCGCATGACGGAGACCACGGTCGGCATCGGCGGCGCGGCGGAGAGCACCGACATGGTGCTCAACATCGGCCCCCAGCATCCCTCCACGCACGGCGTCCTCCGCCTCAGGCTGGTGCTCGACGGCGAACGGATCCAGCACGCGGAGCCGGTCATCGGCTACATGCACCGCGGCGCGGAGAAGCTGTTCGAGGCCCGTGACTACCGCCAGATCGTCATGCTCGCGAACCGCCACGACTGGCTGTCCGCGTTCTCCAACGAACTCGGCGTCGTCATGGCCGTCGAGCGCATGCTCGGCATGGAGGTCCCGGAGCGCGCCGTCTGGACCCGTACGCTCCTCGCCGAGCTGAACCGGGTCCTGAACCACCTGATGTTCCTCGGTTCGTACCCCCTCGAACTGGGCGGAATCACCCCGGTCTTCTACGCGTTCCGTGAGCGCGAGGAGCTCCAGGCCGTCATGGAGGAGGTTTCCGGCGGCCGCATGCACTACATGTTCAACCGGGTCGGCGGCCTCAAGGAGGACCTCCCCGCAGGCTGGCTCGGCCGGGCCCGCGCGGCCGTCGCGGACGTCCGGTCCCGGATGGACGTGTACGACGACCTGGTCACCGGCAACGAGATCTTCCGCGGCCGCACGCGCGGCGTCGGCGTACTGTCGCGCGAGGCCGTGCACGCGTACGGCGTGAGCGGCCCCATCGCCCGCGCCTCCGGCGTCGACTTCGACCTCCGCCGCGACGAGCCGTACCTCGCGTACGGCGAACTCCAGGACACCCTGAAGGTCGCCACCAGGGCCGAGGGCGACTGCCTCGCCCGCTTCGAGGTCCTCCTGGAGCAGACCCACAACGCGCTGGACCTGGCGGACGCCTGCCTGGACCGGATGGCCGGCCTCGCGCCCGGCCCGATCAACCAGCGGCTGCCGAAGGTGCTGAAGGCCCCGGAGGGCCACACGTACGCCTGGACCGAGAACCCGCTCGGGATCAACGGCTACTACCTGGTCTCGAAGGGCGAGAAGACGCCGTACCGCCTGAAGCTGCGCTCGGCCTCGTTCAACAACATCCAGGCGCTGGTGGAACTGCTCCCCGGAACGCTCGTCGCCGACATGGTGGCGATCCTCGGGTCGCTCTTCTTCGTCGTCGGCGACATCGACAAGTGACCGGCTAGCGCAGCACGCCCTCTAGGAAGTCGCTGCCGAGCCGGGACACCACCTGGAGGTCCAGGCCGTGCAGGACGTAGCGGCCGCGGCGCTGGGTGGTCAGCAGGCCGGCCTTGCGCAGGACGGTCAGATGGCGTGAGACCTCGGGCGCGGTGATGCCGTGCGACTCGGCCAGCTCGCCGGTCGTGTACGGGGAGCGGGCGAGGTTGCGGCACAGGCGCATGCGCATCGGGTGGGCCAGCGCCTCCATCCGCAGTTTCAGCAGCTCGACCGACGCGGGGCCGGGCAGTTCGGGCGCGCCGACCGGGTAGTGGATCACCGGCCGCCAGCCGGGCGCGTGCAGGATCGACAGATGCGGCCAGCCGAAACTCGACGGCACGAAGGTCAGCCCTGCCCCGACGTCCGGCTCGACGGCGCTGGTCCGGCCGTCGGCCAGCTTGTCGGCGTGGATACGGGTCCTCGCCCCGCCCGGGCCGCCGCTCGTCTCCAGCGTCAGCGCGGGGGAGACCGCGTGCAGGGCCTCCGCGAGGCCCTTGCGGCGCAGCACCTCGCCGTGGTGCCGCGCGGCGGAGGCCAGTTGGACCCGGGCGCGGCGCCAGGTGTCCGCGAAGAACGCCTGGTCGCAGTCCTCGAACAGGCGCCGCAGCCAGGCCCGTACGGACCCGGGATCGGCCAGCAGCCGGCGGGCGAAGTCCGTCTGCTTGGGCCCGCGCGCGGCGGCCAGGTCCAGCGCCCGGTCGCGCATCGCCGCGTCGACGAGCGGGGACGGGCTGACGCTGCCGTACGTACTGGAGCAGGTGAACTCCAGCGCGGCCGAGACGAACCGCTCGTCGTCCAGCCGGTCCAGCGCGTCCAGGTCCTCGGCGAGCGTCGCGCCCGTCCTGCCGTCGCCGCCGCGCACGCCGGCGAACGGCATGAAGACGTCCGAGAACGTGCTGCGCCACAGGAACTCCGCCTCGCTCATCCGGTCCGCGAGGTCCGGCTTCAGCGACGCGGCGGCCGCCGTCGCCCAGCCGTGCAGCCCCGGGTGGTGGCCGGGCTCGGACAGGGCGTGCAGGGCCATGCCGAGCTCCGCCAGCGGGGAGGTCTCGAAGACGACGCGCTCGGACGGCAGGCCGGTGATGTCGATGGACACGCTCATGGCCCCATCGTGCCCGGTGCCGCCGACAGCCGGACCGCCGATTGACGGGGCTCGTCAAACGAAGCGCGTCGCGGGGCGCCCGGCGCGCAGGGTGGGTGACATGAACGCCACTCAGCAGCACATGCTCGATGTCTACCGCGCCGCTCAGTTGGGGCACCCCGCACCGCCGGCGCCCGGCCAGGGCGACTGGCAGGTGGTCCGGGAGGTACGCGACTACCAGCGCCTCGGGGCGACGGCCGCGGGCCGGCCGCCCCGGCTCGGCCGCCTCCGCGCCACCCTGGCCGGCCTGTTCGCCTCCGCCACCCGTAGCCGGGGCGCACGGGCCGGGCGCACCCGGGCCGTGGCCGGCTCCGGGTCCGGGGCGTGCGGCTAGGGAGACGGGCGCGGGCCGCCCGCCGTGGGCCCCGCTCCTGCCTCCTGCCCCTGCAACCGCCCCGCGAAGTCGGCCACCGCGTACAACACGTCCCGCCGCGTCCACTCCAGACCGGCGGCCGCCACCGTCACCTCCGTGACCGCCACCCCCGGCGGCGCGTCCTCGAACCACCTGCGGAACAGCGCCACCCCCGTCTCCTCCGCCTGCCGCACCGCCGCCTCCGTCAGGAGCTCCGCGCCGTACGGCAGCCAGACCTGGAACTGGTGCGTGTGCGGCGGCTCCGGACGCACCCGGAACCACGGCACGCCCGCCGCGCGGAAGCCGTCCGCGAGCGCCGCCGCGACCACCTTGGCGTGGGCGACGTACTCCGGCAGCCGGGGCAGCTCCCGCTCCAGGCCCAGCAGGGCGGAGAGGGCCGCCGGGTACTGCTGGAAGAGCTGCCCGCCGTACCGGTGCCGCCACACCCGCGCCTCAGCGACCAGCGA
The DNA here is from genome assembly GCF_014650755.1 of Streptomyces chryseus. GTDB lineage: Bacteria > Actinomycetota > Actinomycetes > Streptomycetales > Streptomycetaceae > Streptomyces > Streptomyces chryseus. The sequence continues at coordinate 159,976 of NZ_BMVO01000011.1, forward strand.
AGCCGGTCCCGCGAGCGCCGCCCCGGACATCGCGCCCAGGGACTTGTAGAACGACACGTACACGCTGTCAGCGAGCTCCGCGATCTCCGGGAGCGTACGGCCGAGATGAGGGGCGCACTCCCACAGCCGGGCGCCGTCGAAGTGCACCACCGCGTCCCGTTCCCGCGCGGCGTCGACGACCGCCGTCAGCTCGTCCCACGACGGCAGGACGAAGCCGGCGTCCCGCAGCGGCAGTTCCAGCATCAGCGTGCCGAACGGCTCGTCGCAGGCGCGCACTTCGTCCGCCGTGGGAAGCCGGTGCGCGGCCGTCGGATGCGTCGTGCGCAGCCCGCTCACCACCGACAGCGCGCCGCCCTCGTGCACCTCCGGGTGCGACAGCGGATGCAGCGCCACCGTCGCGTTGCCCGTACGCCCCGCCCAGCACCGCAGCGCCACCTGCTGCGCCATCGTCCCGGTGGGGAAGAACGCCGCAGCCTCCGTGCCCAGCGTCCGTGCGACGCGCCGCTCCAGCTCGGCGACGATCCCGTCGCCGTACACGTCGGTCCACTCGTCCAGGTCGTACACCCCGGTCGCCGAACCGGCGTCCGCCGCCGCCGCGAGCGCCGCCAGCCGCTCACCCACGGTCGACTCCACCGGGGCGCGCCACAGGGTGCGCTCCGCCTTCCTCCACGCGGCGAGCCTGCGCCGGCGCCCGTCCTGTTCGCTGCCGTCCGTCATCGGACGATCATCGCGTACCGTGCGGCCTCTGCCCACAGCCTGTGGACAGCGAGGCGATCGCACGAAACGCTGGCGTAGCATGACCAGAAATCGTCCGGTACCCCCCGCGGACTGGAACGGAAGGCCGTCCCCGCGTGAACGTGAACGCACCACACGCAGCACACGAGTCCCTGGACCCCAGGGACCGCCCCGCCCGCCTCACCGTGGGCGTGGTCGGAGCGGGCCGCGTCGGCCCCGCGCTCGCCGCCGCGCTGCGGCTGGCGGGCCACCGCCCGGTAGCCGTCTCCGGCGTCTCGGACGCGTCCGTGCGCCGGGCGGCGACGCTCCTGCCCGACGTCCCGCTCGTCACCCCCGCCGAGGTGCTGGCCCGCGCCGAACTGGTCCTGCTGACCGTTCCCGACGACGCCCTGCCGGGGCTCGTCGAGGGGCTCGCGGAGACCGGCGCCGTACGGCCGGGGCAGCTCATCGTGCACACGTCCGGGCGGTACGGAACCCGCGTCCTTGAGCCCGCCCTGCGCGCCGGCGCGCTGCCCCTCGCCCTGCACCCCGCCATGACGTTCACCGGAACGTCCGTCGACGTGCAGCGGCTCGCGGGCTGCTCCTTCGGCGTCACCGCCCCCGAGGAGCTGCGCCTCGCGGCCGAGGCCCTGGTCATCGAGATGGGCGGCGAGCCCGAGTGGGTCGCCGAAGAGGCGCGCCCGCTCTACCACGCGGCCCTCGCCCTCGGCGCGAACCACCTGGTCACGCTGGTCGCCCAGTCCATGGAGCTGCTGCGCACGGCGGGTGTCGAGGCCCCCGACCGGATGCTCGGACCGCTCCTCGGCGCCGCCCTCGACAACGCCCTGCGCTCCGGCGACGCGGCCCTCACGGGCCCGGTCGCGCGCGGGGACGCGGGAACGGTCGCCGCGCACGTCGCGCAGTTGCGCGAGCACGCGCCGCAGGCCGTCGCGGGATACCTCGCCATGGCCCGTACGACCGCCGACCGCGCCCTCGCCCACGGGCTGCTCAAGCCGGAGCTGGCCGAGGACCTGCTGGACGTACTGGCCGACGGGGGCAGGCCCGACTCGGGCAGGCCGGAGACGGGCAGGCCCGACGACGACGCGCCCGACGGGGCCGGGAGAGACGACCGATGAGCGCCGCCTTCGAGCTGGTCCCCACCCGTGAGGACCTCCAGTACGTCCTCGCGCACTTTGCCGCCCCCGGCCGCACCGCCGTCGTCATGACCATGGGCGCCCTGCACGAGGGCCACGCGACGCTGATCCGCGCCGCGCGCTCGCACGTGGGGCCCCGGGGCTTCGTCGTCGTCACCGTGTTCGTCAACCCGCTCCAGTTCGGAGCGGGCGAGGACCTCGACCGCTATCCGCGCACCCTCGACGCCGACCTGGCCCTCGCCGAACGCGCCGGTGCGAACGCCGTGTTCGCCCCCTCCGCCGACGAGGTGTACCCGGGCGGCGCACCGCAGGTCCGTATCACCGCGGGACCGATGGGCGAGCGGCTCGAAGGGGCGTCCCGCCCCGGCCACTTCGACGGCATGCTGACCGTCGTCGCCAAGCTGCTGCACCTGACCGGGCCCGACGTCGCGTTCTTCGGGCAGAAGGACGCCCAGCAGCTCGCCCTGATCCGCCGCATGGCGCGCGACCTGAACTTCCCCGTCGAGATCGTCGGCGTGCCGACGGTCCGCGAGGAGGACGGCCTGGCCCTGTCCAGCCGCAACCGCTACCTCGCCCCCGGCGAGCGCCGCACCGCGCTCGCCCTCTCGCGCGCGTTGTTCGCCGCCCGCGACCGGCTCATCGCGCTGGAGGCCCTGCACGCCCGCGCGCTCGCCCAGGGCGCGCCGACGACCCCCGCGCGGGTGGCGGCCCTCGCCGGCCTCGGCGAGGCGCGCGCGGCGGCCGACGCGCACGCCGTGGAGCAGGCCGGCCACGCCGACCTCAGCGGCCCGGCCGCCGTCCGCGCGGCCGCGGCCACCGTCCTGGACGAGGCGGCGCGCCTGGAACCGCCGCTCGCCCTCGACTACGTCGCCCTCGTCGACCCGTCCGACTTCACCGAGGTGCCCGACGCCTACAGCGGCGACGCGATCCTCGCCGTGGCCGCCCGGGTCGGCGCCACACGCCTCATCGACAACATCCCGCTGACCTTCGTCCACCAGAGCGGCGACGCAGGCGAAGTCCGCGAGCAGGGAGCCCCGGCATGACCCGCACCGGTATACGGCTGAAGGCCCCCGCCCCCGGCTGGACCGTCGACGCCGACGTCGTGGTCGTCGGCTCCGGCGTCGCCGGCCTGACCGCCGCGCTGCGCTGCACCGCCGCCGGCCTGCGCACGGTCGTCGTCACCAAGGCCCGCCTGGACGACGGCTCCACCCGCTGGGCGCAGGGCGGCATAGCCGCCGCCCTCGGCGACGGGGACACGCCCGAACAGCACCTCGACGACACACTCGTCGCGGGCGCGGGCCTGTGCGACGAGGAGGCCGTACGGGCCCTGGTCACCGAGGGCCCCGACGCCGTGCGCCGACTGATCGACACCGGCGCGCTCTTCGACACCGACCCCGAGTCGGGCGTCATCCAGCTCACCCGCGAGGGCGGCCACCACCGCCGCCGCATCGCGCACGCCGGCGGTGACGCCACGGGCGCGGAGATCTCCCGGGCGCTCGTCGAGGCCGTACGGCTCGCGTCTGTCCGTACGATCGAGAACGCCCTGGTACTGGACCTGCTGACGGACGCCGACGGACGTACGGCCGGTGTCACCCTGCACGTCATGGGCGAGGGCCAGCACGACGGCGTCGGCGCCGTCCTCGCTCCGGCCGTCGTCCTCGCGACGGGCGGCATGGGGCAGGTCTTCTCGGCCACCACCAACCCGTCCGTCTCCACCGGCGACGGCGTGGCCCTCGCCCTGCGCGCGGGCGCCGAGGTCTCGGACCTCGAATTCGTCCAGTTCCACCCGACGGTGCTCTTCCTGGGCGCCGACGCGGAGGGCCAGCAGCCCCTGGTGTCGGAGGCGGTACGGGGCGAGGGCGCCCACCTCGTCGACGCGGACGGCGTGCGCTTCATGCTCGGCCAGCACGAGCTGGCGGAGCTGGCCCCGCGCGACATCGTCGCCAAGGGGATCATGCGCCGGATGCGCGAGCAGGGCGCCGAGCACATGTACCTCGACGCGCGGCACTTCGGCGCCGCCATGTGGGAGTCCCGCTTCCCCACCATCCTGGCGGCCTGCCGCTCGCACGGCATCGACCCGGTCACGGACCCGATCCCGGTGGCCCCCGCGGCCCACTACGCGTCCGGCGGCGTACGGACGGACCTCCACGGCCGTACGACCGTCCCGGGGCTCTACGCCTGCGGTGAGGTGGCCTGCACGGGCGTGCACGGCGCGAACCGGCTCGCCTCCAACTCGCTCCTGGAGGGCCTCGTCTTCGCGGAGCGCATCGCCGAGGACATCGCGGCCCACCCCGCCTCTCCCGGCCCGGCGGTACGCGGCGAGGAGGCCCCCGGGCCGCTCCTCGACCCGGCCACCCGCATCGAGATCCAGCGGATCATGACGGCCGGCGCCGGAGTGCTGCGTTCCGCCGAGAGCCTCGACCACGCGGCGACGGCCCTGGAGGCCCTGTACCGCAGCGCGGCCGCCGAAGCGGACCACCGCGACGGCGGCGACACGGGTGACGGCGACGGCGCCAAGGACGCCGAGCCCGGTGTGGACGCCTGGGAGGCCACCAACCTCCTCCTCGTCTCGCGCGTCCTGGTCGCCGCGGCCCGCGCCCGCGAGGAGACCCGGGGCTGCCACTGGCGCGAGGACCGCCCCGACCGCGACGACGACTGGCGCCGCCACCTCGTCGTACGGCTCACCCCGGACCGCACCCTCGCCGTGCACCGCACCGCGACCGCATCGTTCCCGCCCGTAGGACCCGGCCCCGTACCAGCTCAGAGGGAGCAGTAACCGTGAGTACGCCCGACAACCCCCAGCTCCTGCCGACCGCCTCCGGCGGGTGCGGCGACGCCTGCGGCTGCGGCGGTGAGGAGACGTACGAACTCGACACCGCCGAGTGCGGCCTCGACCCCGACCTGGTGCAGCTCCTCGTCGCGTCGGGCCTCGACCCGCTGGAGGTCGAGGACATCGCGAACGTCGCGCTGGCCGAGGACCTCGCCCACGGCGTGGACGTCACGAGCGTGGCGACCGTCCCCGAGGAGGCCGTCGCGACCGGCGACTTCACGGCCCGCGAGGCCGGCACCGTCGCGGGCCTGCGCGTCGCCGAGGCGATCCTCTCCGTCATCTGCACGGACGAGTTCGAAGTCGAGCGGCACGTCGAGGACGGCGACCGCGTCGAGGCCGGGCAGAAGCTCATCAGCGTCACCACCCGCACCCGTGACCTGCTCACCGGCGAGCGCAGCGCGCTCAACCTGCTGTGCCGCCTGTCGGGCATCGCGACGGCCACACGCGCGTGGGCGGACGCCCTCGAAGGCACCGGCGCCAAGGTCCGCGACACCCGCAAGACGACTCCCGGGCTGCGCGCCCTGGAGAAGTTCGCGGTCCGCTGCGGCGGTGGCGTCAACCACCGGATGTCCCTCTCGGACGCGGCGCTCGTCAAGGACAACCACGTGGTCGCGGCGGGCGGCGTGGCCGAGGCGTTCACGCTGGTGCGCAAGGCGTTCCCCGAGGTCCCGATCGAGGTCGAGGTCGACACGCTGGCCCAGGTGACCGAGGTTTTGGAGGCGGGCGCCGACCTGATCCTCCTGGACAACTTCACCCCGGAGCAGACCCGCGAGGCGGTCGCTCTCGTGGGCGGCCGCGCGATCCTCGAATCCTCCGGCCGGCTGACCCTGGACAACGCCCGCGCGTACGCGGACACGGGCGTCGACTTCCTCGCCGTCGGGGCGCTCACGCACTCCTCCCCGATCCTCGACATCGGCCTCGACCTGCGCGAGGCGAAGTAACCCATGCTGCTCACCATCGACGTCGGCAACACCCACACCGTCCTCGGCCTGTTCGACGGGGAGGAGATCGTCGAGCACTGGCGCATCTCCACCGACGCCCGCCGCACGGCGGACGAGCTCGCCGTACTCCTCCAGGGCCTCATGGGCATGCACCCGCTCCTGGGCGACGAACTGGGCGACGGGATCGAGGGCATCGCGATCTGCTCGACCGTGCCGTCCGTGCTGCACGAGCTGCGCGAGGTGACCCGCCGGTACTACGGCGACGTCCCCGCCGTGCTCGTCGAGCCGGGCATCAAGACGGGCGTGCCGATCCTGATGGACAACCCGAAGGAGGTCGGCGCCGACCGCATCATCAACGCGGTCGCGGCGGTCGAGCTCTACGGCGGCCCGGCGATCGTCGTGGACTTCGGCACGGCGACGACCTTCGACGCGGTGTCGGCGCGCGGTGAGTACACGGGCGGTGTGATCGCCCCGGGCATCGAGATCTCGGTCGAGGCGCTCGGTGTCAAGGGCGCCCAGCTCCGCAAGATCGAGCTGGCCCGGCCGCGCAGCGTGATCGGCAAGAACACCGTCGAGGCCATGCAGTCGGGCATCGTCTACGGCTTCGCGGGCCAGGTCGACGGCGTCGCGCAGCGCATGGCCCGTGAACTCGTGGGCCCCGACGGCGACCCGGACGACGTGACGGTCATCGCCACGGGCGGCCTGGCGCCGATGGTGCTCGGCGAGTCCTCGGAGATCGACGAGCACGAGCCGTGGCTGACCCTGATCGGCCTGCGGCTGGTGTACGAGCGCAACGTCGCCCGGATGTGACCCCGGCGGGCCGTCCGCCGCGGTGAGTGCGGTGGGCCGCCCGCCCCGGCCCCGGCCTCGCCCCACTCCGCTCACGGTCGGGCGCTCGCCGCGCCGCCATAGATCAATTAAGCAGATTTTGTCCGTTTAGCGCGTATTGTCACCACATGCCCACGCCCTACGGATCCCGTGGCGGAATGGCGTTCGGCGCGAACGAGCTGCGTGTGCTCCGACGCGCCCTCGCCATCGCCCTCCATCCCGCGTCACTTTCCGACGAAGACGTCCAGGACTGCCTGCGCCTCGCCGGCGCCCTGGACGAGGCGGTCCGCGAGGCGGACCGGCTGCGCGCGTTCCTCCTCGCCGACCTCGCCCGCTACCGCGACGCGCTCCCCGCGGCCGCCGGCGGCTATCTGGGGCTGCTCCAGGACGCCCTGGCCGCCGGCTATCAGCCCGTCCCCGAGGACCTCGTGGCCCTGCGCGGGCTGCGCGGCACGCCGACGGGCGCCGCGCTCCTCGACCGCTGCCGGGCCGTGGCGGAGCAGTCCGTACGGGCGCGCCTGGCCGGCCGCAGCGCCGCGCCCCTGCCACGCACCCGGCTGCTGGCCATCGCGGGCGGCCGCGCCCCGGCCTCCGACGAACCGCCCAAGCCCAAGCAACCGGAGCCCTCCCGCGATCCTTTGGAGCGCCCTATGCCGAAGCCCTCCGAGGTCTTCCCGCCGCGCAGACGCCCCGAGCCCCCGCGCGAGCAGAGGGCGGCGGGGTAGCTACCCTGGACGGCATGGACTACGTTTCCGCGCTCCTGCCCCCCGTGGTGATGGCCGCGTTCTTCATCGCTCTGGTCACGACGATCGTCAAGACGCAGGGCGGCTCCAACAAGGCCAAGGAAGACGCGGCCGTGGACGCCACGCTCGCCCGGGCCGAGAGCGCCCGCCAGGCGGGCCGGCCCAACCCCGGCGACGCCTGACAGGCACCGCGCTGCACGAGGGCGTACGGCTCATTTCGAGCCGTACGCCCTTTTCGCTGCGCAAATAACCAGCCATCACCGATTTCTCCTACTATGGTGGCGCTGTGCCTCGCCAATTGGGAGAGCTGGAAGACGTCGTCATGACGCGCGTGTGGCAGTGGAACCGACCGGTCACCGTCAGGGAAGTCCTGGAAGACCTTCAGAAGGAACGGTCCATCGCCTACACCACCGTCATGACCGTAATGGACAATCTCCATCAGAAGGGCTGGGTCCGCAGGGAAGTCGAGGGCCGCGCCTATAGATATACGGCTGTCTCCACCCGCGCCGCCTACTCGGCCGCACTGATGAACGAAGCCTGGTCGACGAGTGACAACCCCGCGGCGGCCCTTGTCGCCTTCTTCGGCATGATGTCGGCGGAGCAGCGGGATGCACTGGAAGACGCGATGCGCGTCGTTCAGCGCACCGATCCCGTGGCGGAACCGGCGGCAGAAGCGGAACCCGCCCCGGAACCAGCGGGAGAAGCCGCCGGAGAAGTCGTGGGAGAACCGGCCGCGGAACCCGCCGCCGGCCCCGCGGAGGGTGCCGGGGGTCCCGAGGGCCCGGGGCGATAGCGTCGACGTATGCCGTCAGAGCAAAAAGCCATCACCGTCCGGCGGGCGAGGACCAGTGATGTGCCTTCCGTACGCCGTCTCGTCGACACGTACGCGCAGAACCGCATCCTGCTCGACAAAGCGAACGTGACGCTTTACGAGGACATCCAGGAGTTCTGGGTCGCCGAACGCGACGAGGACGCCGCCGTGATCGGCTGCGGCGCGCTGCACGTCATGTGGGAAGACCTCGCCGAAGTGCGCACTCTCGCCGTCGATCCCTCCTTCAAGGGCGCCGGAGTGGGGCACCAGGTGCTGGGCAAGCTGCTCCAGACCGCGCGCTGGCTCGGCGTGCGCAAGGTTTTCTGCCTCACCTTCGAAGTCGACTTCTTCATGAAGCACGGCTTCGTGGAGATCGGAGAGGCGCCGGTCGACACAGATGTGTACAGCGAGCTGCTGCGTTCCTATGACGAGGGCGTTGCGGAGTTCCTCGGTCTCGAACGGGTGAAGCCGAACACCTTGGGCAACAGCCGGATGCTTCTGCACCTGTGATCGCCGGAAGCCGCCAGAGCCCTATGTCCGAAACGCGCACGTTTCCCGTCTTCTCGCGGTACTGAACCTCCGCCGGGGGTTTGTGTTTTCCAGGGAAAAGCGGTTTCCTTTCCGCGTACTGCATTTTCGATGAAAGGAAATCCGGTGGCGCAGAAGGTTCAGGTCCTTCTTGTCGATGACCTCGACGGCGGCGAGGCGGACGAGACCGTGACGTTCGCTCTGGACGGCAAGACCTACGAGATCGACCTCACCACCGCGAACGCGGACAAGCTCCGTGGCCTGCTCGACCCGTACACCAAGAGCGGCCGGCGCACCGGTGGCCGTGCGGCTTCCGGTCGCGGCAAGACGCGCGCCGCCACGGGCGGCAACCAGAACACCGCCGAGATCCGTAAGTGGGCCAAGGCGAACGGCTACAACGTGAATGACCGCGGCCGCGTCCCGGCCGACATCCGCGAGGCCTACGAGAAGGCCAACGGCTGAGCATTCGCGTGAGCGGAATTCGTACGCGACAACCGGGCCCGGTGGCATTCCGTCGCCGCCGTGCCCACAAGACGTACGAGATCGGGTGTTTCCCCACGGCACCCGAGTCCGGCGAAGGCCGGCAGGGTCGGTTCCACCTCGTGCCGCGGCTCGGGGGGCCGCAGCCATACGGCGGCCCCCTGCGCGCCGGCCCAGCCCGGCGGTGAGGGCGCGGTCATCCGCCCGCCCGCGCCCAGGGCCCGCAGATCGAGGGCCACGCCGCCCCACTCCAGCCAGTCGAGCAGGCCGGGCAGCTCCTCGGCGCTCCCGGCTGCCACCAGCAGCCGCATTCGCCGCCCCATGAGCGCCGCGGGACCCGTGAGCCCCGCGTGACGCCGCAGTACGGCGAGACCCGCGTCCGCGGGCAGCTCCAGGACGTCGAAGCGCAGGCCGGTCAGCAGCCGCACCGGAAGACCCCGGGCGCCCGCCGCGGTGGCCCAGCCCAGCTCGGTCTCGTACCACTGCGCGATACGGTCTTCGAGCGAGGGCTGCGACAGCGGCGTGCGCGGGGGCGGAACCGTGGGCGTCATGTCCGGACCAACTCCTGAAACGCTCCGGAGTTACGCTGCGTGGGCGACCGACCGCGCTGCGTGGCCGACGCGGGGGCGTGCGGAGGCATTCGGCGGCGCAAGGATGTTCGCCCGTAGCTGAGGGAACTGGCGCGCGCCGCATGGAGTGTCAGTGCTTACGGGTAAGACATTCCTAGTGGGAAAGGGTCGACACGCCTGCCGGACCGTCTCACGTTCGCCATCGGCGTAGTGGCTGTACGGGTATCTGCTTGGCCTGCGGGAACATCGTCTCCCACCATCAGGTTGGAGCAGGTGTCGGCTGTTCGGGGCAGGAGGCCAAGGACGGGTGTCGGCAGTTGGAATGAGCTGTCCTGCCCAGCGGGACTAGCATGCGGAAGGACAGGGAGGGGACCGACCCCTAACTGCCTGACCGCTCTGAGGAGCGATTAACGATGTTCGAGAGGTTCACCGACCGCGCGCGGCGGGTTGTCGTCCTGGCTCAGGAAGAAGCCCGGATGCTCAACCACAACTACATCGGCACCGAGCACATCCTCCTGGGCCTTATCCACGAGGGTGAGGGTGTCGCCGCTAAGGCCCTGGAGAGCCTCGGGATTTCGCTCGAGGCGGTCCGCCAGCAGGTGGAGGAGATCATCGGTCAGGGCCAGCAGGCTCCGTCCGGTCACATTCCCTTCACCCCTCGTGCCAAGAAGGTCCTGGAGCTGTCGCTCCGCGAGGCCCTCCAGCTCGGCCACAACTACATCGGTACGGAGCACATCCTGCTCGGCCTGATCCGCGAGGGCGAGGGCGTCGCCGCCCAGGTCCTCGTGAAGCTGGGCGCCGACCTGAACCGGGTGCGGCAGCAGGTCATCCAGCTGCTCTCCGGCTACCAGGGCAAGGAGACCGCCGCTGCCGGCGGCCCGGCCGAGGGCACGCCCTCGACCTCGCTCGTCCTGGACCAGTTCGGCCGCAACCTGACGCAGGCCGCCCGCGAATCCAAGCTCGACCCGGTCATCGGGCGCGAGAAGGAGATCGAGCGGGTCATGCAGGTGCTGTCCCGTCGTACCAAGAACAACCCGGTCCTCATCGGCGAGCCCGGCGTCGGCAAGACGGCGGTCGTCGAGGGCCTGGCGCAGGCCATCGTCAAGGGCGAGGTGCCCGAGACCCTCAAGGACAAGCACCTCTACACCCTCGACCTCGGCGCGCTCGTCGCCGGTTCCCGCTACCGCGGTGACTTCGAGGAGCGCCTGAAGAAGGTCCTGAAGGAGATCCGCACCCGCGGCGACATCATCCTGTTCATCGACGAGCTCCACACCCTGGTGGGTGCGGGCGCCGCCGAGGGCGCGATCGACGCGGCTTCGATCCTGAAGCCGATGCTGGCCCGTGGTGAGCTCCAGACCATCGGCGCCACGACGCTCGACGAGTACCGCAAGCACCTCGAGAAGGACGCGGCCCTCGAGCGCCGCTTCCAGCCGATCCAGGTGGCGGAGCCTTCCCTCCCCCACACGATCGAGATCCTCAAGGGCCTGCGTGACCGTTACGAGGCGCACCACCGCGTGTCCATCACGGACTCGGCGCTGGTCGCGGCCGCCACCCTGGCCGACCGCTACATCTCGGACCGCTTCCTTCCGGACAAGGCGATCGACCTGATCGACGAGGCCGGCTCCCGGATGCGCATCCGCCGGATGACCGCGCCGCCGGACCTCCGCGAGTTCGACGAGAAGATCGCCGGTGTCCGCAGGGACAAGGAGTCCGCGATCGACTCGCAGGACTTCGAGAAGGCGGCTTCCCTGCGCGACAAGGAGAAGCAGCTCCTCGCGGCCAAGGCCAAGCGCGAGAAGGAGTGGAAGGCCGGCGACATGGACGTCGTCGCCGAGGTGGACGAGGAGCTGATCGCGGAGGTCCTGGCCACGGCCACGGGCATCCCGGTCTTCAAGCTCACCGAGGAGGAGTCGTCCCGCCTTCTGCGTATGGAGGACGAGCTCCACAAGCGCGTCATCGGTCAGAAGGACGCCATCAAGGCCCTCTCGCAGGCGATCCGCCGTACGCGGGCCGGTCTGAAGGACCCGAAGCGCCCCGGTGGCTCGTTCATCTTCGCCGGCCCGTCCGGTGTCGGTAAGACCGAGCTCTCCAAGACGCTCGCCGAATTCCTCTTCGGCGACGAGGACGCGCTGATCTCCCTCGACATGTCGGAGTTCAGTGAGAAGCACACGGTTTCCCGTCTCTTCGGTTCTCCCCCCGGTTACGTGGGATACGAAGAGGGCGGACAGCTCACCGAGAAGGTGCGCCGCAAGCCGTTCTCCGTCGTTCTCTTCGACGAGGTCGAGAAGGCCCACCCCGATATCTTCAATTCCCTGCTCCAGATTCTGGAAGACGGTCGCCTGACCGACTCCCAGGGCCGGGTCGTGGACTTCAAGAACACGGTCATCATCATGACGACCAACCTCGGGACCCGGGACATCTCCAAGGGCTTCAACCTGGGCTTCGCCGCCCAGGGCGACGTCAAGACCGGCTACGAGCGGATGAAGAACAAGGTCAACGAAGAGCTGAAGCAGCACTTCCGCCCCGAGTTCCTCAACCGTGTGGACGACACGGTCGTCTTCCACCAGCTGACCGAGGAAGACATCATCCAGATCGTCGACCTCATGCTGGCCAAGGTCGACGAGCGCCTGAAGGACCGCGACATGGGCATCGAGCTGAGCTCGGAAGCCAAGTCGCTGCTCGCGAAGAAGGGCTACGACCCCGTCATGGGCGCCCGGCCGCTGCGCCGGACGATCCAGCGGGAGATCGAGGACATCCTGTCCGAGAAGATCCTCTTCGGTGAGCTGCGTCCCGGCCACATCGTGGTCGTCGACGTGGAGGGCGAGGGTGAGGCGAAGAAGTTCACCTTCCGTGGCGAGGAGAAGTCGGCTCTGCCCGACGTCCCCCCGATCGAGCAGGCCACGGGCGGCAGCGCCGGCCCGAACATGTCGAAGGACGCGTAACCGCGACCTGAGCATCTGAAGGGGTGGCCCCGGAACGAAAGTTCCGGGGCCACCCCTTTCTCGCGTTGCTCAGCAGGGGGCGGGCTTGCGCCAGGAGCATTCGAGGGACGCGTCGGCCGCCCCGGCGGGCGGAGCGACGGCGCGGGGAGAGGTGGGGCGTACGAGGGTCGTGCGGGTCTCGGTGGAGGAGGCGAGGGTGGTCACGATCGCGTCCTCGACGCTCTTCACGGACGCCGCCAGGTGGTTGTTGAGGACGATGCTGAAGACCAGCTCGCGACCGCCCGCGTCCGTGACGTATCCGGAGAGCCCGGAGGCGCCCGTCAGGGTGCCCGTCTTGGCGCGGGCGTTCAGGGCGGCGGGGGTCTTGCACATCCGGGAGCGGAGGGTGCCGCCGATCGCGCGGTCCGGGTCGCAGGCGACGGGGAGGGACGCGTACCAGTCGGCGTACCAGGGCGCGGTGCGCACGGCGAGGAGGAGCTTGGCGAGCTGGGCGGCCGGAATGGTGTTCATGCGGGACAGGCCCGAACCGTCGACCTGCCGGAGCGTGGCCGTGTCGACGCCTTCCTTCTTGAGGTACGCCGAGATGCCGGCCAGGCCCGCGCTCCAGGTGCCGTCGCCGGTCGTCTCGTAGCCGATGGTCTTGGTGAGGGCCTCGGCGTGCATGTTGTTGGACAGCTTCATGAAGGGGCGCACCAGTTCCTTCAGCGGCATGGAGGTGTGGGTGGCCAGGGGCTTGGCGTCCTTGGGGGTGGGGCGGCCCAGGCGGGTGGGTCCGGTGACGCGTACGCCGTGGCTGTTCAGCGCGTCGGCGAAGACGGCCGCGGCGTAACCGGTCGGCTCCCAGACGCTGACCCACTCCTTGGCGGGGGCGGCGCCGACCGGGATCTCACCGGTGACGACGACCGTGTTCGAGCCGTGCTCGCGTTCGACGGTGAGCGTCCGGGGCCGGCCGGCGGGGACGGTCGTCGCGCGGACGTCGAGGTCGACGTAGTCCGTGCGCGGGGTGAGCCGGAGCGTGGGCTCGGCCCCGGGCTCGGCGCCGGGGGACGCCTCGACGATGACCGAGCCGGCGTCGTAGTCGGTGTCCGGGGCGACGGTCAGCGCCGAGATGGGAGCGGAGTAGTACGACGATTCGTCGTCGGCGGCCCAGGAGCGGCCCAGGCGCTGGGTGTCGAAGCGGGTGTCGTCGGCGACGAGGCGGCCGGTGACGCGCCTGATGCCGGAGGCGGCGACCTGGCGGGCGAGTGCGTCGTAGTCCGCGGCGAGGGCGGTGGGGTCGCCGGTGCCGCGCAGATAGAGGTCGCCGCGCAGGACGGAGCCCCGGCGGGTGCCGGTGGCGAGGGCGTCCGTGCGGTAGCGGTAGTCGGGCCCGAGGACGGCCATCGCGGCGGCGGAGGTCGGCAGCTTGGTGTTGGAGGCGGGCATGAGGCGGTCGGAGCCGTCGCGCTGGTAGAGCGTCTCGCCGGTGGCGGCGTCGGCCACGACGACGCTCGCGGCCGCGCCGTCGAGGCGGGCGTCGGTGAGGATGGTGTCGATCGCGCCCTTGATCCCGGAGTCGGAGGGCCCGGCGACGGTCGCGCCGGACGAACTCCAGGCCAGCGCACAGGCCACCACGACGGCCAGCGGCCACGTGCGGGGTCGGGTGCGGGGGCGGGCGGGCGTGCGGGTGGCCGTGGGGGCGGAGGCGCTGTGCGAACGGAGCATGCGGCGCGGGGCGCGGATCACGGGTCTGCTCATGGCACAGGAGCATCCCGGACGGGCGCGGCGGGGGGAAGGAGGCGCGTGCCGGGCGTGGTCAGTCGACGGTGACGGCGCCGAGACCGGTCACCTCGACCGCTGGGCCGAGTACGTCCAGGCCCCGGAGCCGGCCGCCGCGGTTCCCGAACGGGACGGAGAGCCGCCGCAGGCCGGGCAGCGCGGCCAGGGCCGGCACGTCCAGGTGCTCGTCCGGCGAGGTGACGGTCAGCGTGTGGAGCGCGGGAAAGAGCCGGGTGACGGTCCGCACGACCCCAGGGGGGAGGTCCCCGCGCAGGATGAGCTGGCGGACCGACGGCGCCGTGAGGGAGCCCGGAGCCGACGCCAGGGACGCGGCGTACAGGTGCAGGAGCCGCAGGTCGGGCAGGAGCGCGATCTCCCGCCAGTCCGCCGCGCTGTGCGGGCCGCCGTGCTGTCCGAGGGTCAGCACCTGGAGCCGCTGGAGCCTCCCGAGCCCCTCCAGGCCGCCGGGCAGCGTGCTCGCCGGCTTCAGGCTCACATCGGTCAGCGGCGCGGCGGCGGGCAGGCCGGACACCGGTGGGAGGCCGGCGCCGCCGAGGCGCACGGTGGTGAGCTCCCTCAGCGACGACAGGACGCCGAGGTCCCCTCGGCGGACGTCGTCCAGGTAGAGGGAGGTCAGCCGGGTGCCCTCCAGCGCCGATAGGTCCGCGAGCGCCGGACAGTCGGAGACGTCCAGGTGGCCGAGGCCCTCCTGACCCCGGAGAAACGCGAGGGACGTGAGGTTGTCGTTCTCCCGGATCCTGACGCTCTCCAGGGCGGTCGTACGCGCGTACGCACGGAGCCCGTCCGCCGCGAGGCCGCCCCTGGCTTCGAGCCACGGGCGGCCGCCGAGCCAGGTCAGGGCCGTCAGCTGTGCTTCCGAGGTGACCGTGAAGAACAGACCGCGCGGGTCGAGGTGGGCGATGACCTCGTCCGCGTACTGCTCCGTGTCGAACCGGCCCCAGGACCAGACCAGTTGGGAGCGGACCGCGTTCGCCGGGTGCGCGCGGAAGCGGGCCAGGAACGGGATCGCGGCATCCGAGCCGACGTGGGAGGCGGCGATGACGACGAGCGCCGCCTCGTCGTCGTCCACGCCATCGGGTCCCGGCAGCAGGTCGAGGATCATCGGCCCGGCGGCGGCGAGTTCGCGCGCCGACGGGGCGTCGGCAGGGGGGATCAGCGCCGCCGCGCGGCTCTCGACCTGCCGGCGTACGGCGGGGTCGAGTTCGGCGGCGTGTTCCAGGCAGGCCGCGGCCAGGAGGTGGACGCGGGCCCGGCCTGTCGCGTCCGTGCGGCAGTCGCCGTACGCGAGGAGATCGGTGAAGAGCTCCGCGCGCTCGCGTGGCCGCGCATGGGCCACCGACATGCGGACGACGTCCTCCCACTGGTCGTCCGCCGCGTGCTCCACGAGCACCCCGAAGTCGCCCGCGTCCACGGCGGCCCGTGCGCCGAGGAAGTCCTGGAAGGTGCGGTGGACGAACTCGACCGTCCCCGGGCCCGGTTCCCGGAGCAGTCCGCTGCGGTGCAGGAAGTGGTCGAAGACCGCGCGCGCGTCGCCGACCGCTGCCATCTCCGGGACGGCGGGGAGGCTGTCGGCGATGACGCTCTCCGCCCGCGAACGGTCCATCTCCGTACGGCCGTTGCGGATCAGCCAGTACGCGAGGCGCTGGAGCAGCTGGATCTGCGGCTCTTCGCGCAGTTCCGGTACGCCCATGTCCCGCTCGCGGTCGCGGCGCACCAGCAGCATCGACAGAGCGGCCGTGTAGAGGTCCTTGCGGCCGAGCGGCAGGAAACCGCGGCGGTCGCGGTGCAGGGCGCAGATCAGGCCGCACAGCAGGGGGTTGGTGGCCAGGCGGCCCAGGTCGGCCTTCGTGCGTACCGCCGCCAGGAGCTGGTGCTCGTACCCGCTCAGGGCCGTGTCCTCGTCCGGCGAGCCGGTTCGCGCCGCCGCGTGCCAGCGCCTGATGAACGCCGCCACGTCGGCGGGGCGCATCGAGGAGAGGGTCAGTTCGGTGAAGTCCTCGTCGGCCAGCCAGTCCTCCCGTACGGCCGAGGGGCGGGACGTGACGAGCCAGCGGTTGCCCGGGTAGGCGTCGATGAGGTCGGTGAGCCAGGCGCGGGTGCGGGCGCGCTCGGTGTCCGGGATCTCGTCGATGCCGTCGACGAGCACCAGTCCGCGGCCCGCCGCCAGGACGCGCGCCTCCCAGCCGGCCGGCTGTTCCCCGGCCAGCGGGGAGCCGACCGCGCCCAGGAAGTCCTTGGGGGCCGGGAGGCGCTCACCGTGGCGGGTGAGCGTGCGCAGCGGGAGGACGAAGGGGACGCGGTCGCGGAGGTACGCCATCCGCTCGTCCAGGTCCTGGCGGGCGGCCGACACCGCCAGCCACTGGACCAGTGTGGTCTTGCCGGAGCCGGCCTCGCCGCGCAGCAGGACGCGGGCGTGGGCGGCGAGGGCCTGGTCGGCGGGGCGGGGGGCCGGGGCGACGGTGTTCAGCTGATCGACCGCGGCCCGCAGGGCGTCTTCCGCGGCGATGGACGAGGGCGGGACCCAGCCGCCCCCTTCCTGCGCCGCGGCGTAGGACATGGTGGTGGTCTCCGAGCGCCCGGTCGCCTCCAGGCTCAGGTACGCCGCGTCCAGCGGCCACCTCCCCGGCGAGTTGCTCAGGTCGATGCCGAAGATCGTCAGCTTGCTGTGCCGCTTTGCCACGTACGCCAGGTAGCGGCGCTCGAACGCCGCGTCCTGCGCGCCCGGCAGCGGGTGCCGGGCGACCAGCTCGTCCATCTTCGCGACGAGCTCGCCCTGCTGGCGGCTCTGTGCGACCAGGGTCGCCGCGACGAAGGTCGAGCGCTGGGTGAAGAAGTGCAGGATGTGCAGGCAGGTGGTGTCGAGGAGGCGCTCGTAGAAGTACGTCGCGTCGGCCGACAGGTGGCGCTCGGGGCCGCCGCTCTCCCGGCGCAGCCGGCGGGCCAGGGCGATGTGGCCCAGCTCCACGGCCTCCACGTCGCTCAGGGTGAGGTCTCCGAGGGCGTACAGCGTGGTGGTCAGCGCCTCGACGACGGCCTCTTCCTCGTCGGCGGGGAGCGGCCGCTCGCCCGTGCGCAGGGCCTGGCGCACCAGATCGGCGGCGAGTTTGCGCAGGTCGGCGCGGGTCAGGGTGCGCTTTTCGCCCGTGAAGGACACGTACCCCGCCAGGCGGACCGGCTTGTCGACCAGGCCGGCGCCCGGTCCCTCCGCCACGAACAGCTTCCTGACCAGCGGTCCGACCACGCTCGATGCGAGTCGCGTACCGATTGCTGCGGCATCCACGCGCCGTCCCCCCGGGGCCTGTGCAGTCCAGTGGATCAGCGTATCGGGGGGTCTGGCGGTGACAAGGCGCACACGCGTTTTGGGGTCTACGAGGGGGCCTAGTGCTCCTGGGCCCCTCCCCGCGAGGGACCTTCGGGCCATGGGGGACGGGACCTTCGGGGGTGGGGGGAGCAGGGGGCGGGGGCCGGTGCGGGTGGCCGGATCCAGCCGCTCTGGCGTGGGATTAAACCGCACGAAGTGGGGTTATTTCGCTACTTCCGCAGGCTTCGGTAGTTGAAGTCAAGAGTCGAATAGTTGATAGCGTTTATACGACCATTGGTAGTAGATAGGCCATTTTGGGTGCCGGGGGAGCGCGGGTTACCAATGTGAAGCCAGCCCGGCGGACTGCCGGGTTCACTCACTCCCGGAGGTTCCCCCCGCATGACGAAGTTCGACATGTTCTCCCGCGCCCGCTCCTCGTCCGTCCGTACCCGCCGCAACGCCGTCGTGGCCGCCGGGCTCGGCGCGTCGATGATGCTCGGCACGGCGGGCGTGGCGTTCGCCGCCGAGGGGACCGCCGCATCGGGCGTCGAGAAGCAGGCCCAGGTTCAGGCCAAGGCCGCCGCGAGCGCGAAGAAGGCCGCTGCCGACGCCAAGAAGGCGGCCGACCTGAAGAAGGCCGCCGCCAAGGCGAAGGCAGCGGACGCGAAGAAGGCGAAGGCCAAGAAGGCCTCCTCCTGGCAGAAGCCCGTCAAGCGCTACTCGCTGAGCGCGACGTACGGCAAGGGCGGCGGCATGTGGGCCAGCAAGCACTCCGGCCAGGACTTCGCGGTTCCGGTCGGCACCCCGGTCGACGCCGTGCACGGCGGCACCGTCGTGAAGGCGGGCCCGAACGGTGGCGGCGACGGGCCGGCGTACGGCAACGCGATCGTGATCAAGCACTCCAACGGCACGTACTCGCAGTACGCACACCTGTCCAAGATCCAGGTGACCCCCGGCGAGACGGTCAAGACCGGCGAGCGCATAGCCCTCTCCGGCAACACTGGAAACTCCAGCGGCCCGCACCTGCACTTCGAGATCCGTACGACGCCGAACTACGGCACGGCGATCAACCCGGTCTCGTTCCTCCGTGCCGAGGGCGTCAGCGTCTGACCTCCCTCAGCGGCCGGCCGCGCCGACGCGTGATCCGCTGATCCGCGTCAGCGCGTGACCCCCGGAGCCTGGCCGTGTGCCTGGCTCACCAGATCGATGGCGACCTCGAGAGCGGCCTTGCGCTTCTCCTCGGGGTCGCCTTCGGCGTCCCTGAGGACGAACATCCCCGCGTGCATCGTGAAAAGCGCGCTGACGCAGCGGACCTGGTCGGTCAGTACCGCCTGCGGGTCCTTGACCAAGTCCAGCAGGACGAACATGCGCTCCTTGAACGTCTCGCCGATACTCAGGTCGCGCATCGTGGCCTGGTTCTCGTGCATGAAGCGGAAGAGGGGGGCGGCGGCGGAGAGGGCCAGGCTGTAACGGGTCAGGATCTCCTTCTTCGTCTCCAGGGTGCGCGGCTGCTCCTGCCCCCAGGCGATCAGCTCGTCCATGGGCCTCGTGAGGTCCTGGAAGAGGCTGATGATGATGTCTTCCTTGGTCTTGAAGCGGGACCGCAGCCGGGGCCGGAGGCCGGTGCCGACGGCGCGGACTCCGCGCGGTCGAGGGTGAGGGAAACCGCCTGAGCCGGTCGGCCAACCTGACACGCGTCACGGCCCCCGGCGTCCGCGCCGGGGGCCGTGACGCGTGCTGGGGCCTTGTGCCTACTGCCGCCCGGAGCCGCCGTACGGGCGGTCCACCCTCGGCGGCGGTGGTGCAGCCGCTAGCGGCGTGAGCGCGGCCGCGGCCCCGACCGGGGCCCGATGCCGGGCAGCTGGACGACCGGGAAGCTGCCGGTGGCGGTCGGCGCGTGCTCCGGCAGCCACAGCACCGCGATGGCGCCGCCGTCCTGGTGGGCGTTGCGGAACGTGAGCCGCGCCCCCAGGACCCGCGCCTGGCCGGTGGCGATCGTCAGCCCCAGGCCGTGCCCGCGCCCCGCCCGGTCGCTGCTGCCCGTACGGAACCGGCTCGGCCCCTCCTTCAGCAGCGCCTCGGGGAACCCCGGCCCGTGGTCCCGGACCCGTACGACCCGCCCCTCGACCGTGACCTCGAAGGGCGCTCTGCCGTGCTTGGCGGCGTTGCCCAGCAGGTTGCCGAGGATGCGCTCCAGGCGGCGCGGATCGGTGTTCACCCACGACTCGTGCACCACACGCACCACGGCGTCCGGGTGCAGGAGCGCCACCCGCCGGCTGACGAACTCCCCGAGCGCGATCTCCTGGAGCTCCGCCCGCTCCGCCGCGCTGTCGAGCCGCGCCACCTCCAGTACGTCCTCGACGAGCGTGCGCATCGCCTGCGCCCGGTCCCGTACCAGCTCGGAGGGGCGGCCCGGCGGCAGCAGCTCGGCCGCCGTGAGCAGGCCGGTGACCGGCGTGCGCAGCTCGTGGGCGATGTCCGCCGTGACGCGCCGCTCCGCTTCGAGCCGCTCCTGGAGGGCGTCGGTCATGGCGTCGACGGCGCGCGCCAGCTCGTCCGTCTCGTCCCGTACGACGCCGCCGACGGCGTCCCGTACCCGCACCTCGGTGTTGCCCTGGGCGACCTTGCCCGCCGCCGCGGCCGCCTTGCGCAGGCGGCGCGAGAGCTGGCCGCCGATCAGGACGCCGAGCGCGCAGCCGCCGAAGACGACCGACACCGACCCGATGACCAGGGCCCGGTCGACCTCGTCCATGATCGCGGCGCTGCGGTCGGTGAACCGGGTGTGCAGCGACAGCACGTCGCCGTTGCCGAGGGGCGCGGCGGCCCACACGTCGGGCACGCCGCCCGGCCGGTCCGAGACGAAGGTGGCGCGGCGGCCGTTCGCCACGCTCGCCTTGAGCTCCTCGGGCAGGGCCGGGTCGTTGAGCTTGGTGCCGAAGCGGGGTTCGCGCGACGACTCGTACCACCGCTGGGCGAACTGGAGGCGCTCGATCTGTACGTCGCGGGCGTTGTCCAGCATCGAGACGCGGGCGGCGTTGTGCACGACGAGACTGAGCGCCACGGCGATGAGCGCGCCGACGGCCGCGATGGCGATGCTGATCTTCCAGCGGACGCCGGTGCGCAGGGCTAGGCGCATGGTGCGGGGGTCCCGTTCTGTGGGCGGCCACGACCGGGAAGCGAGGCGTCGGCACGGCCGGTGACGCGGCCGGCGGCACCGCCGGGAACGCAGCCGACGGCCGGGGCCGGGACGGGCGGCACCGTCATGCCTTCAACTTGTAGCCGAAGCCCCGGACCGTCTCGATCCGGTCCTGGCCGATCTTGGTGCGCAGGCGCTGCACATGGACGTCCACGACCCGGGTGTCCCCGCCCCACCCGTAGTCCCAGACCCGCTCCAGCAGCTTGTCGCGCGACAGGACCGTGCCCGGCGCGGACGAGAACTCCAGCAGCAGCCGCATCTCGGTCGGCGTCAGCCCGACCGGCCGGCCGCCCCTGCGGACCTCCATGCCCTCGGTGTCGACCTCCAGGTCGCCGAAGACGAGCAGCCCGCCGTCCGGCGACGCCCCGTCGTCGTACGACCCGCCCGCCGGCCCGCCCGCGTGCCCGAAGCGGCGCAGCACCGCCCGGATGCGGGCCACCAGCACCGCGCCGTCGAAGGGTTTCGTCACATAGTCGTCGGCCCCGGCCTCCAGGCCGAGCACGACGTCGATCGAGTCGGCGCGCGCCGACAGCATGATCACCGGCACGGTCGACTCGTCCCGGATGCGCCGGCACAGGCTCACCCCGTCCAGGCCCGGCACCATCACGTCGAGCAGCGCGATGTCCGGCCGGTCCCTGCGGAACGCCTCCAGACCGGAGAGCCCGTCGGGCATGGCGGTGACAGTGAAGCCGTCGCGCTCCAGCGCGAGCTGGGTCGCCTCGCGAATGACGTCGTCGTCCTCCACGAACAGGACATGGGTCTCGGCCATCCGCTGCTCTCTGTCCTCTCCGGTGCCCGGTCTCGGGTCGCGGGCTGCTCGTTCTCGGGCTTCTCGTTCCGGGACCGCGCGCCCGGGTGTCGCGGTCGTACTGCCGGGGCCCGGCCGCTCAGTCGCCGGACGGGACGGTCGTGGCGGGCTGCGACCCGTCCACGTCGCCGTCCCCGCCGACCGCGCGGCTGAAGTCGTTGTGCACCTGGTCGCGCACGGTGAACCTGCTCCCCGTCCACCGGTACGTGATCACTTCCTCGC
The DNA here is from genome assembly GCF_014650755.1 of Streptomyces chryseus. Taxonomy (GTDB): domain Bacteria; phylum Actinomycetota; class Actinomycetes; order Streptomycetales; family Streptomycetaceae; genus Streptomyces; species Streptomyces chryseus. The sequence continues at coordinate 181,822 of NZ_BMVO01000011.1, forward strand.
CGGACGGGTACGCCATCGGGTCGTCCGCCGCGTACACCGGCTTCGTCAGGACCAGGTCGCCGCGGTCGATCTCCGCGTAGACCGCGGGGGCCTCCGCCGCGAAGACATTCTGGTACGCGTCCCCGTTCTCGCGGTACACATACGTCCCGACGCCCACAGCGTCCCCACACGTCATCACATTCACCACGACGTCGTTGGCCGGCCCGCCGGTGAGCTTCCCGTACGACGTGTCGACCGGGTACTCGTCCCTGACGCAGGGCTTCAGGTCCTGCTTCACCGTCTCGCTGACCTTGGGGTCACGCCGCAGCAGCGCCACCGGGTCCACGCGCTTCGCGGCGGGCGGAGCCGCCTCGCCCACCGAGGGAGTCGCCCTGGCGACCGGGTCCGTACGCGCCGGACCGGCGTCCCGCGCCCCCGTCCCCCCGGCGTTGCACGCCACCACGAACAGGCCGACGGCGGCGACGCCGGCCACCGCCGTGCCGCTCGCCGCCACTGTGAACCTGCCGCCCCTGCCTAGGCCGCGCAACGCTCCATCCCCCGTTCGTCGCCCTGCTCCGCACGCTCCAGGGCGTGCGCGTCCAGTTCGCGGCTCTCCAGCTCCTGCCGAAGGCGGGCCAGCGCCCGGTGCAGCGTGCTCTTGACCGTACCGGCCGACATGCCCAGGGCCGCGGCCGTCTCCTCGGTGCTCATCTGCTCCCAGTGTCGCAGCACGACCACGCTGCGCTGCTTGGGAGCCAGTACGCCGAGTATGTCCATCAGCAGGGCGCGGTCCGCGCGCTGTTCCGTGCCGTCCTCGACGCTCGCGTCCGGCAGCTGCTCGGTCGGCACCTCTTCGAGCTTGCGGGCGCGCCACCACTCGGTCCGCGTGTTGATCATGACGCGGCGCAGGTACGCGTCGGCGAGCGACTTGTCCGCTATGCCGTCCCAGCGGCCGTACGTGCGCACCAGCGCGGTCTGGAGAAGGTCCTGGGCGTCCACCGGGTCGGGGACCAGACGCCTGGCGCTCCGCAGCAGAGCGTCCTGCCGAGTGCGTACGTACTCTTCGAATTCGAGCACCTCGCCGTGCGCCATGTCTGAACCGCCTCCGTCCCACTGACAAACAGACCCCGTGACCTGCTTGCTTACGGCGATGACGCTACGGAGGCGTTGTCACGGCACTGTGCGGGCCAGCCCTCGGGGGACGCACGGCTGTCCATCGGTTGTGTAACGGGGATGTTCACCCGGCGGGGAGCCGGTAGACGCCGTCCGCCAGGGGCTCCACGAGCCCGTCGGCGACCAGGCCGTCCAGCGCCCGGGCCCGCTGCACCGGCTCGTGCCACACCGCGTCGAGCGCGGCCTGCGGAACCGGTTCGGCCGCTTCCCGCAGTACGGCGAGGAGCTTGCCCCGCACCTGGCGGTCCGTACCGGCGTATGTCTGCCCGCGCCGCGGCGGCCCGACGTGCGCCGGCTTGCCCGCCAGCCGCCACGCGCACTGCTCCGCGACCGGGCAGGCCCCGCACTCCGGGCTCTTCGCGGTGCACACGAGCGCGCCGAGCTCCATCGAGGCGGCGGCCCAGCGGGCGGCCCGCGACTCCTCGTCGGGCAGCAGCGACCGCGCCAGCCGGCGCTCGGCGGCGGTGGTGGCGTTCGGCGGGTACTGGATGCCGGTGACCGTACGGGCGAAGACGCGGCGGACGTTCGTGTCGAGGACCGGGTGCCGCTGCCCGTACGCGAAGGAGGCGACGGCCGCGGCCGTGTACTCGCCGATCCCGGGCAGCGCCAGGAGCTGGGCGTGGTCGCTCGGTACGTCGCCGTGGTGCCGGTCCCGTATCGCCACGGCCGCGCCGTGCAGGCGCAGGGCCCGGCGCGGGTAGCCGAGCCGGCCCCAGGCGCGGACCGCTTCGCCGGGGGCGTCGGCGGCCAGGTCGGTGGGGCGGGGCCAGCGTTCCATCCACTGCTCGTACACCGGCAGCACCCGGCTCACCGGGGTCTGCTGGAGCATGAACTCGCTGACCATCACGGCCCAGGCGCCGGCCTCGGGGCGGCGCCAGGGCAGGTCCCGGGCGTTCGCGTCGAACCACGCGATGACGGGGGAGTGGAGGGTGGCGGCGGTCGGGTTGATTTCGCTTGTCGCAGTCATGGCACCACCGATCCTGACACGTTTCCCCGCCCGGCCGGACGAGGCTCGGGCCACAGGGACCTGACGATCGGCAGAGGGCGGATCACCGCCTCCGTCCAGAGCTCGGCGAGGTGCCGCACCCAGGAAGGGGTGGTGCGCGCGAAGCCGGTGATGTCCCGGTAGAGCTGTGTGCTGTCCCTGACCACGGACCGTACGGACGGGGCCCCGGCCGTCACATTGAGCGATCGTCAGGTGCCGTACCCCGACGACGGACAGGAGTGATCGCGGCAGCCCGGAATGATGATCGTGAAAAGTTGTGGTGCGGGCGGCGGGTGGGGCAGGAGTTGGCCGTGATCTCTCGTACAGTTTGCGCCGTGGGATCTATGCGCAATCCAGTCGGGCCGCTTCCCTCCTCCATTTACTGGCGCCGGAGGGCAGTCGCGCTGTCCCTGCTGGTGCTGCTCGCACTGGTGATCCTATGGGTCGTCATGTCCGCGGGCGGCAAGGACGACAAGTACGACGGCGCCCGTGGCGGCGCCACTCCCGCCCCGTCCACCATCACGCCCGGACCGGGCTCGTCGGGTCCGGCCATCAGCGAGGACCCGGGAGGCCGTGACGACCCGGGCGGCTCGGGCGCCGACAACGGCGGCAGCGGCAGCGGCGGTGGGGACGGCGGTGGCGGTGGGGACGGCGGTGGTGACGGCGGTTCCGGTACGGACGCGGGCAGCGGCGGGGGCGACGGCTCGGGTTCCGGTGCGGGCGACGGCTCCGGTTCGGGTTCCGGGGAGGACGGCGGCGCCGGGTCCGGCGGCAGCGGTGCCGGGGGCGGAGGTGGCGGCGGCGGTCAGCGCGTACCGGCCGGCTCCAGCCTCCCCAACTGCAACGCGTCCACCGTGGAGTTGTCCCTGCGCAGCGTCAAGAACGAGTACGAGGCGGGCGAGAAGCCCACGTTCGAGCTGATCGCGGAGAACACCTCGGGCGCCGCCTGCAAGATGGACTTCGGTCCCAAGGCCGCCGTGCTCACCATCACCGACGACGACAACAAGACCGTCTGGTCCTCCAAGGACTGCCCCGACGGCCCCGGCAACCTGCTGCTCCGCGTCCCCGCGCACAGCACCGTCACGCACACCGTCGACTGGGACCTCAGGAAGAGCGCGCCGCGCTGCGCGACGCCGTCCGCCGCCACGGTCGACGACGGGACCTACCTGCTGGAGCTGCCGGGCGCCAAGTCCCCGGCGACGTTCACCCTGAAGAAGGACTGAAGAACCGACAGCGGCGGTACGCCCCGGGCGGGGCGTACCGCGGCGCGTCAGCCGTGCCGGCGGCCCCGGCGGGGACCGGCCGGCTCAGACGTAACGTTCCAGGATCGACGACTCCGCCAGGCGGGACAGCCCCTCGCGGACCGACCGCGCCCGCGCCTCCCCGACGCCGTCGACCGTCTGCAGGTCGTCGACGCTGGCGGCGAGCAGCTTCTGCAGCCCGCCGAAGTGCTCGACGAGCCGTTCGATGATCGCGCCCGGCAGCCGCGGCACCTTGGCCAGCAGCCGGTACCCGCGCGGCGAGACCGCCGCGTCCAGCGTCTCCGGCGAGCCGCTGTATCCCAGCGCCCGGGCCACGACGGGCAGTTCGAGCAGCTCGGAGTGGGGCAGCGCGTCCAGCTCGGTCAGCGCCTCGTCGACCGTGCGCGAACGCTTCGCCGTCGGCTCCGGGACGTAGTCCCGGACGACCAGTTCGCGCTCCGGCTCGACGCCCGCGATCAACTCGTCGAGCTGGAGGGAGAGCAGCCGCCCGTCGGTGCCCAGCTCCACGACGTACTCGGCGATCTCGGTGGCGATGCGCCGCACCATCTCCAGGCGCTGCGCCACAGCCGTCACGTCGCGGACCGTCACCAGGTCCTCGATCTCCAGCGCGGACAGCGTGCCCGCGACCTCGTCGAGGCGGAGCTTGTAGCGCTCCAGGGTGGCCAGCGCCTGGTTGGCGCGGGACAGGATCGTCGCCGACTCCTCCAGGACGCGGCGCTCCCCGTCGACGTACAGCGCGATCAGGCGCATCGACTGGGAGACGGACACCACGGGGAAGTTGCACTGCTTCGACACACGGTCCGCCGTGCGGTGCCGGGTGCCGGTCTCCTCGGTGGGGATCGACGCGTCCGGTACGAGCTGGACGCCGGCCCGCAGGATCTTGGTGATGTCCTTGTCGAGGATCAGTGCGCCGTCGAGCTTGCACAGCTCGCGGAGCCTGGTCGCGGTGAACTCCACGTCCAGCACGAATCCGCCGGTACACATGGATTCGACGGTTTTGTCCATACCGAGGACGATGAGGCCGCCGGTGTTGCCGCGAAGGATGCGCTCCAGGCCGTCACGCAGCGCCTTGCCGGGCGCGACGGCGCTCAGCGAGGCGCGCATCAGCGCTTCGGTGCCCGAGCCTCCGCCGGACTTCCCGGATGCTGCTGCCCGGTCGATGGCTGCCACTGCACTCCTCCGGTCACACGGTTGCGGTGCCCTTGAGGCACTGAACTTCGCCTCGCGTACTCGTACGGGTGGGCGAGACCAGGGCAAAGTCTACCGGCGCTGTTCCTCGCCTTGTGGGGCCTGTGCGCGAGAGCGCCGGGGAAGGACCCTCAGAGCGTCTCCCATGTCGGCCACCTCGGTGACCTTCATGCCCGCCGGAACCTTCCCCGGGTCGGCCGGGACCAGGGCGTGCGTGAACCCGAGGCGGTGGGCCTCGGCGAGTCTGCGCTGGACGCCGGTGACCCGTCTGACCTCGCCCGCGAGACCGACTTCGCCGATCGCGACGAGGTTCTTCGGCAGCGGGGTGTCGCTGGCGGCGCTCGCCAGGGCGAGGGCGATCGCGAGGTCGGCGGCCGGCTCGGTGAGCTTCACGCCGCCCACCGTCGCGCTGTAGATGTCGCGCTTGCCGAGGGCGGTGATGCGGCCGCGCTGCTCCAGCACGGCGAGCATCATCGACACGCGCGAGGTCTCCAGACCCGAGGTGGTGCGCCGGGGCGAGGGGATCTGCGAGTCGACGGTCAGCGCCTGTACTTCGGCGACGAGCGGGCGGCGCCCTTCGAGCGTGACGGTCAGGCACGTCCCCGGGACGGCCTCGGCGCGCCGGGTCAGGAAGAGACCCGAGGGGTCCGCGAGACCGGTGATGCCCTCGTCGTGCAGCTCGAAGCAGCCGACCTCGTCGGTCGCGCCGTACCGGTTCTTGACTCCGCGCACGAGCCGCAGTCGCGCGTGCCGGTCGCCCTCGAAGGACAGCACGACGTCGACGAGGTGCTCCAGCAGGCGCGGACCGGCGATGGCGCCGTCCTTCGTGACGTGCCCGACCAGGAGCGTCGACATCGCGCGCTCCTTGGACGCCCGGATGAGCGCGCCCGCGACCTCGCGGACCTGGGCCATGCCTCCCGGCGCGCCGTCGATCTCCGGCGAGGCGACCGTCTGGACGGAGTCGAGCACCAGCAGGGACGGCTTGACCGCGTCGAGGTGCCCGAGGACGGCCGACAGGTCGGTCTCGGCGGTGAGATAGAGGTGATCGTTGAGCGCGCCGATCCGGTCGGCGCGCAGGCGCACCTGGCTGGCGGACTCCTCGGCCGTGACGTACAGCGTGCGATGGTCGTCGCTCGCCGCCTTCGCGGCCACGTCCAGGAGAAGCGTCGACTTGCCGACACCGGGCTCGCCCGCGAGCAGGACGACGGCGCCGGGGACCAGACCGCCGCCGAGGACGCGGTCCAGCTCCTCGACGCCGGTCGAGCGGGCGGTGGCGGTACGGCCGTCGACCTGGCCGATGGGGAGCGCCGCGGTGCTCACCCGGCCGGCGGCCGTCGTCCGTACGGCGGGCGTGCCGGTCTCCTCGATCGTCCCCCACGCCTGGCATTCGGGGCAGCGGCCGAGCCATTTGGCGGTCGTGTACCCGCATTCGGAGCAGCGGTAGGACGGCCGGTCCTTGGCGGATGAACGAGAGGTGCGGGCAGCCATGGTGGTGACCGTACAGGTCGGCTCCGACACTCGTCCGCCGTACGCCCACCCGGTGCCCGTCGTACGTCCGCCCCGGCCGGAATTCCGCATTCCTGTCCCCTTTTGAGGGATGTGTTCACCCGTACGGGTTAAAACTGCTCAAGGGGTGCGAAGGGACCTGTCTCCTTTGCCTACGGTCGCCGGGTGACGAGCAGCAGGCTGGAGCCCCCTACGCACACCACCGGCGCACACCGGGCGCGGAGCCGTGCGCCGCGGCCGGCGCCCGCGCAGGCCCCGCCGGCACGGTACGAGCCGTACCTCGACGGCCTGTTCACGTACTGCCTGTCGGTGCTCTGCGACCACGACGCGGCCACCGCCGTGCTCGGCGACGTCCTGGCCATCTCCGAGCGGCAGCAGGCCCGTTGCCCGTCCCGCGAGCCGGAGCGCAGGGCCTGGCTGTACGCGCTGGCGCGGTGGGCGTGCCGGCGCCGGGTCGCCGAGCAGAAGCGGCGGCGCCAGGGGGCGCACGGCGGCCACCGCGCCCACGCCGCCCCGGCCTCGGCGAGCCCCCCCGCCGTGCCGGAGGCGACCGCCGCGCGCCGGCAGCGCGAGCTGGCGCTCCTGGCGTGGCCCGAGGCCGCGGGCACCACCCCGGAGCAGCGCGAGGCGCTGGAGCTGGCGGTGCGCCACGGGCTCGGCCCGCGCGAGGTGGCCGCCGTCCTGGGCATGGACTACCCCGCCGCCCGCGAACTGCTGGCCGCCGCCGCGTGCGAGGTGGAGCGGACCCGCGCCGCGCTCGCCGTCGTGGAGAGCGGCAGCTGCCCGATCGTCGCCCGCCTGACCGGCGACAACCAGGTGCTGCTCGGCGCGGCCCTGCGCCACGAGCTCGTACGCCACGTCGACGACTGCCCGCGCTGCCGTCGCTCCGCCGAGCGGGCCGGGGCCGGCGGTCCCTGGCCCGGCACGGTCGCGGCGACGCCCGCCGCGCTGCCGGTGGTCGAGGCGCCGCGCGCGGCGGCGTACGCGGCGATGACGAACGTCCCGCGCGCACGGGCGGTCGCCCCCCGTTTCGACCGCGACGGCTTCCCCCTGGACCCCAAGGACCACGCGGCGCGCCGCGACCGGCTGCGCACCAGGGCGGTCACGACGACGGTCGTGGCGACCGTCGTCGCGGCCCCCGTGTTCGCGCTCTGGGCGGCGTACCGGGGCGCCCCGCTCACCGGCGAGAGCCACGGCGGCGCGTCGGTCACCGCGAGCGAGGCGGATGATCCCGACGGGCTCGACGGCGGGGCGTTCGGCGGCCCGGGCGGCCCCGGCGGACCCGCGTACGAGAACACGGGCAACGCCCGCACGACCCCCGACCCCGACTTCACGGAGGGCGGCCGGACGCCGGACGTCTCGGTCGAGGTCGTCAGCGGCGGTACGTCGATGCCGGGCCGGCCGGGGGAGGCCGGAGCGGGACGGCTGAGCGTGGAGGCGCGGCCGGCCGGCAGTACGACGGTCGTCACCCTCACCGCGACGGGCGACGCGCCGGTGTCCTGGTCGGCGTGGACGAACGCGCCCTGGCTCTACCTGAGCCAGACCTCCGGCACGGTCCACCCCGGCCGGTCGGTCACGCTGTACGTCTCCGTCGACCACGAGCGGGAACCGGCCGGGCCGTGGCGCGCGCGCATCGGGATCGATCCGACCGGTGCGGTGATCGCGGTGCGGGGCCACGGCCGCACCACACCGCCCCCGGCGAACCCGGACCCGCGCCCGTCCACGCCCGCGTCCCCGGACCCGACCCCGCCACCCACGCCCCCGGACCCGGACCCGACCCCCACGGAGTCGACGCCCCCACCGACCCCGACGGACCCACCCCCGACGGAGTCGACACCCCCACCACCCCCTTCGGACCCACCGCCGCCGGACACGACGTCACCTACGCCCTGAGGGGTGCGGCAATCAGCCCGTCCGGCGTTTGAGGACACAACCGCAGGGCGTCCGGGGGCCTGGGGGAGTGCCCCCGGTCTCGGCCGCAGGCAACCCGCACCGCAACGCACCCGCACGACACCGCACCCGCCCGGCACTCCTCAGCCGGACCGCCCCGGCAAGGACACCGGATCCGCCGGGTGCGGAGCCATCGGCAGCAGCGACGCCAGCCGTTGCTCGCACAGCGCCACCAGCCGCTCGTACGCCGCCTTCCCCATCAGCTCCGTCAGCTCCGGCCGGTACGTCACGTACACCGGTTCCCCCGCCCCGTGCGCGGACGTCGCCGACGTGCACCACCAGTGCAGGTCGTGCCCTCCCGGCCCCCACCCGCGCCGGTCGTACTCACCGATCGAGATCTGCAGGACACGCGTGTCGTCGGGCCGGTCGATCCAGTCGTACGTACGCCGCACCGGCAGCTGCCAGCACACGTCCGGCTTCGTCTCCAGCGGCTCCTTGCCCTCCTTCAGCGCCAGGATGTGCAGCGAGCACCCCATGCCGCCCGCGAACCCGGGCCGGTTCTGGAAGATGCACGAGCCCTCCCAGCGCCGCGTCTGGCGTTCGCCGTCCTCGTCGGTCTGGGTCCAGCCCGACTCCGTACCGACGTCGTGGAACTGCCACACGTCGGGGGTGAGGCGCGCGACGTGCCCCGCGACCCGCTTCTCGTCGTCCTCGTCGGAGAAGTGCGCCCCCAGCGTGCAGCAGCCGTCGTCCGCGCGGCCCGCCTGGATCCCCTGGCAGCCGCTGCCGAAGATGCAGCTCCAGCGTGATGTCAGCCACGTCAGGTCGCAGCGGAAGACCTGCTCGTCGTCGGCGGGATCGGGGAACTCCACCCAGGCGCGGGCGAAGTCCAGCCCGCCCTTCTCGTCCTCGGCCGGCACGACAGGGGGGATCGTCTTGGGCTGCTTGGGCTGCTTCAGCGTTGTGGCTTTGCCCGGCTTCGCCTTTTTCGTCTTCGACACGGGGCCAAGGGTAAGCGCGCCGCCGCAGTAGCGTTCCGCCTATGAGACTCGGAGTCCTCGACGTGGGTTCGAACACGGTTCATCTGCTGGTGGTCGACGCGCACCCCGGCGCCTGCCCCCTGCCCGCCCACTCGCACAAGGCCGAGCTCCGCCTCGCCGAGCTCCTCGACGCGGACGGGGCGATAGGCGCCCACGGCGTCGACCGCCTCGTGGCGACGATCGCGGACGCGCTCCAGGCCGCCGAGGACAAGGGCTGCGAGGACGTCCTGCCGTTCGCGACCTCCGCCGTGCGCGAGGCCACCAACGCCGATGAGGTGCTGGCCCGGGTCCGCGCCGAGACCGGCGTCGACCTCCAGGTGCTGAGCGGAGCGGAGGAGGCGCGGCTGACCTTCCTGGCCGCCCGCCGCTGGTACGGCTGGTCGGCCGGGAAGCTGCTGGTCCTCGACATCGGCGGCGGCTCCCTGGAGATCGCGTACGGCATGGACGAGGAGCCCGACGCCGCGGTCTCCCTGCCCCTGGGCGCGGGCCGGCTCACCGCCGGCTGGCTCCCGGGCGACCCGCCGGACCAGCAGGACGTGAAGGCGCTGCGTCGCCATGTACGGGCCGAGATCGCCCGTACGGTCGGGGAATTCGCCCGCTTCGGGGCCCCCGACCACGTGGTGGCGACGTCCAAGACATTCCGGCAGCTGGCCAGGATCGCGGGCGCGGCCCGCTCCGCCGACGGGCCGTACGTCCAGCGTGAGCTGAGTCGCAGTTCGCTGGAGGAGTGGGTGCCCAAGCTCGCCGCGATGCCGATGTCGCAGCGCGCCGGGCTCCCGGGAGTCTCGGAGGGCCGCGCCGCGCAAGTGCTGGCAGGAGCCCTGGTGGCGGAGGGGGCGATGGACCTTTTCGGCGTGGCCGCGCTGGAGATCTGCCCCTGGGCGCTGCGCGAGGGCGTGATCCTGCGCCGACTGGATCATCTGCCGACCGCCTGACAGCCACCCGGTGACGGCCCGTACGCTGTCCCTCGTGGCAGAACCAGTGGTGCGCATCCCTGATGCGAAGGTCGCGCTGTCCACGGCGTCGGTGTACCCGGAGTCGACGGCGACGGCCTTCGAGATCGCCGCACGCCTCGGCTACGACGGTGTCGAGGTCATGGTGTGGACGGACCCCGTCAGCCAGGACATCGAGGCGCTGCGCAGACTCTCCGACTACCACGGCGTCCCGGTCCTGGCCGTCCACGCACCCTGCCTGCTGATCACCCAGCGGGTCTGGACCACCGACCCGTGGACGAAGCTGCGGCGGGCGCAGGCGGCCGCCGAGAAGCTCGGCGCCTCGGCCGTGGTCGTACACCCGCCCTTTCGCTGGCAGCGGCAGTACGCCCGCGACTTCGTCGACGGGATCTGGCGGATGGCGGACGAGACGGACGTCCGGTTCGCCGTCGAGAACATGTACCCGTGGCGGTACAAGGACCGCGAGATGCTGGCGTACGCCCCCGAGTGGGACGTGACCAAGGACGACTACCGGCACTTCACCGTCGACCTGTCGCACACCGCGACCGCCCGCACCGACACCATGGCCATGGTCGACCGGATGGGCGACCGGCTCGGGCATGTCCACCTCGCGGACGGCAAGGGGTCGGCGAAGGACGAGCACCTGGTGCCGGGGCGCGGCAACCAGCCCTGCGCCGAACTCCTGGAGCGCCTCGCCCTGAACGGCTTCGACGGCCATGTGGTCATCGAGGTCAATACGCGCCGCGCCATGTCGTCCGCCGAACGCGAGGCCGACCTGGCGGAGGCCCTGGCCTTCACCCGGCTGCACCTGGCGTCCCGGGTGTCGCAGCAGTGAGCGGTACGGACGGCGCGGAGCACGGCGGTACGACGCCCGGGCCCCGCCGCCGCGGCCGCCCGCGCCACTCGCCCCAGGACGCGGGCCCCGGCGCCCGCGAGCGGATCCTCCAGGCGGCCCGCGACGAGTTCGCGGAGCGCGGCTACGACAAGACGTCGATGCGCGGCATCGCGAAGGCGGCGGGCGTCGACGCGGCGCTCGTCCACCACTACTTCGGTACGAAGGACGACGTCTTCGCGGCCGCCATCGAGATCTCCTTCGAGCCGGCCCTGGTGGTGCCCGCGGTCCTCGGCCAGGGCGGCACGGACGGCATCGGCGAGCGGCTGGCCCGGTATTTCATCGGCGTGTGGGAGAACCCGGCGACCAGGGCCCCGCTCCTGGCGATCGTCCGCTCGGCGCTGACGAACGAGACGGCGGCGAAGGTGCTGCGGACCTTCGTGCTGCGGCGGCTGCTGGAGCGGGTGGCGGCGGAGCTCGACGTACCTGACCCGACGTTCCGGGCGGAGCTGGCGGCCTCGCACATGGTGGGCATCGCGATCCTGCGCTACGTCGTCAAGACGGAGCCACTGGCCTCGGCCGACCCCGAGCGGATCGTCGCGATGGTCGCCCCGACGCTCCAGCGGTACCTGACGGAGGCGTGACCCGGGGCACGCGGACGCGGCACGGACCGGTGCCCTGCCCAAGGGCCGTGGGACGCGTGACCGGGGATCGAGCGGCCCGTCCCGCATATCGGACTGTTTGTCCAGATCGTGGATCCGAGGCGTACGCTCGAAGTTACTCTCGTGAGTAAGTCTCGTACGTCCCATCTGCGTCCCACTGCCTAAGGAGCGAGCGACGATGCCCGAGCTGAGGTCCCGCACAGTCACCCACGGCCGCAACATGGCGGGCGCGCGCGCCCTTATGCGGGCGTCGGGAGTAGCGAGCGCGGACATCGGCAAGCCGATCATCGCGGTCGCGAACTCCTTCACCGAGTTCGTTCCGGGGCACACGCACCTCGCTCCGGTCGGCCGGATCGTCTCCGACGCCATCCTGGCGGCGGGCGCCGTCCCGCGTGAGTTCAACACGATCGCGGTCGACGACGGCATCGCGATGGGCCACGGCGGAATGCTCTACTCCCTGCCCTCCCGCGACCTGATCGCCGACTCGGTCGAGTACATGGTCGAGGCGCACTGCGCGGACGCGCTGATCTGCATCTCGAACTGCGACAAGATCACGCCGGGCATGCTGATGGCCGCGCTGCGCCTCAACATCCCCACGATCTTCGTCTCCGGCGGCCCGATGGAGGCCGGCAAGGCCACCCTGGTCGACGGCACCGTCCGCAAGCTCGACCTGGTCGACGCGATCTCCGACGCGGTCAACGACAAGATCTCGGACGAGGACATCCTCCGTATCGAGGAGAACGCCTGTCCGACCTGCGGCTCCTGTTCCGGCATGTTCACCGCCAACTCGATGAACTGCCTCGCCGAGGCCATCGGCCTGGCCCTGCCCGGCAACGGCTCGGTCCTCGCCACGCACACCGCCCGCAAGGCGCTGTACGAGAACGCCGGCCGCACCATCGTCGACATCACCAAGCGCCACTACGAGCAGGACGACCACACCGTCCTGCCGCGCAACATCGCCACCCGCGCCGCCTTCGAGAACGCCATGGCGCTCGACATCGCGATGGGCGGCTCCACCAACACGATCCTGCACCTGCTGGCCGCCGCCCAGGAGGCGGAGCTGGACTTCGGCCTCGACGACATGGACGAGGTCTCGCGCCGCGTCCCGTGCCTGGCCAAGGTCGCGCCGAACGTCGCCCCCGGCGGCACGTACTACATGGAAGACGTCCACCGGGCGGGCGGAATCCCCGCCATCCTCGGCGAGCTCTACCGTGGCGGCCTCCTCAACGAGGACGTGCACACCGTCCACTCCGCGACCATCTCCGAGTGGCTGAAGACGTGGGACGTGCGCGGCGGCTCGCCGTCCGACGAGGCTGTCGAGCTGTGGCACGCGGCGCCGGGCTGCGTCCGCTCCGCGACCGCCTTCTCGCAGTCCGAGCGCTGGGACACCCTGGACACGGACGCCGAGGGCGGCTGCATCCGCTCGGTCGAGCACGCGTACTCCAAGGACGGCGGCCTGGCCGTCCTCAAGGGCAACCTGGCCGTCGACGGCTGCGTCGTGAAGACGGCCGGTGTCGACGAATCGATCTGGACCTTCGAGGGCCCGGCGGTCGTCTGCGAGTCGCAGGACGAGGCCGTGGACAAGATCCTCCGCAAGGAGATCAAGCCGGGCGACGTCGTCGTCATCCGCTACGAGGGCCCGCGCGGTGGCCCCGGCATGCAGGAGATGCTCTACCCGACGTCGTTCCTCAAGGGCCGCGGCCTCGGCAAGACCTGCGCGCTCGTCACGGACGGCCGCTTCTCGGGCGGTACGTCGGGCCTGTCCATCGGCCACGCCTCCCCGGAGGCGGCGTCCGGCGGCACGATCGCGCTCGTCGAGGACGGCGACCGCATCCGCATCGACATCCCGAACCGCACGATCGAACTCCTCGTCGCGGACGAGGACCTGGCGGCCCGCCGCGCGGCCCTCGGCGGCGTGTACGCCCCGAAGAACCGCGAACGCAAGGTCTCGCAGGCCCTGCGCGCGTACGCCGCGATGGCGACCAGCGCGGACAAGGGCGCGGTGCGCGACGTCAGCAAGCTGGGCTGAGCGCGGCCGGTCTTGGCGGCGGGCGGGACGGGGGCACGAGCCCGGTCCCGCCCGCCGTCGTTTCACCAGCCCGCCGGATCCTCGTCCGCCACCGCGAACACCGACCCGTCGGGCGCCGTCGCGAACACCTGGCCCCCGGCGGCCACGGGAGCGGGAAGCGTCGCCGCGAAGGTGTACCGCCCCGAGCCCATGCGGGGCGCGGTCTGGCCCAGCAGCCTGCCGTCGGCGGCGTCGACCGCCAGCAGCCGCCCGTCCGCCGCGGACAGGTAGACACGCTCCGCTGTCGCCACCGGCCGTGAGGCCCGGCTGACCGAGGTCTCCAGCCGCCAGCGCTGCGCCCGCGCGGGGCTGTCCGTACGGTCCGTGTCGACCGCGACCAGAGAGCCGTTGACGCCGAAGAGGTACGCCGTGTTCCCGCGCACCGTGGCCTGCGCCTGGTCGAGCGGCGTGACGAGCGGGACGCGGCGGGCCGTGCGGGCCCGGGTGTCGAGGCGGACGACCGCCCGGGTCAGGCCGTCGGTGTCGTCGGCCAGCAGGAACAGAGCGCCGTCCGAGGCGGCGACCGGGCTCAGCATCCCCTCCAGCCGCTGCTCCCACAGCGCTTCGCCGCTGCCGGGGTCGACCGCGGCGACCGTGGTGGACGTACCGTCCTGCGACGGGGTGGCCGCGTACAGGGTCCCGCCGCGGCCGGGCGAGGCGACCCACAGGGAGCCGGTGCCGCCGTGGCGGCGGGTCCAGCGTGTCCTGCCGGAAGTGTTGTCGACGGCCCGGACGGTTCCGTCCGGGCGGGCCAGAAGCACCGATCGCGCCGTGTGGAGGACGAAGGGGCCACCGGAGACGTCCACGCTCCAGCGCCGGGCGCCGGTGCGCGGATCCAGGGCCTCCAGCCGGTCCCCGCCGGGCGGCACGACATGCAGGAGCCCGCCGGCGAGGACGGGAGCGCTGTCGTCGAAGGAGGTACGGGAGGCGCCGGCCGCTTTCTTCGACCAGCCGACCCGGCCGTCCGCCGGGTTCAGCCGGGCGGCCTGGACGCCGCGGGCGCTGCAGTACAGGGAGCCGCTCGCGTACGAACAGACCGGCGCACTGCCCCCGGCGCCGGCCCGCAGCGACACGTCCCAGGGACGGGTCTGCGCGACCGCGCCGCGCTTGTCCCGCACGGCGGGCGCCGCACCGGACGGGCCGTCGCCCACCAGCCCCCGCACGCCGAACACCGCGCCGACGGCCACCGAGGCCACGGCCACGACGATCCCGGCCCGCCGAGCACGCCGTACACGCCCCGTCCGCCGGGCCCCGACCACGCCCCCACCGGAGCCGGCCGCGTCACCGCCGTGGGAGCCGACCGCCCCGCCTGAACCGGCCGCGTCACCGTCGCGGGAGCCGACCGCCCCGCCGCCTGCCGCGTCGCCCCCCGCCTCCTCACGCTCCGCCTCCCGCCCCGGACCGCGCTCCCCCCGTGGCTCCGCGATCCGCTGCGCCGGTATGAACGGCTGCGTGTCGTCGGCGGTCGGGTACGCCGCCGACCGCAGCGCCGCCATCAGCGCGTCCGGCGTCGGCCGGTCGGCGGGCTCCTTCGCGAGGCAGCGTGCGAACAGCGGGACCAGCGCGTCCGGCACGCCCGTCAGATCCGGCTCGTCGTGCACCACCTGGTACGCGACGATGTACGGGCTGTCGGAGTCGAAGGGCCCGCGCCCGGTGGCCGCGTGCACCAGCACGGACCCCATAGCGAACACGTCCGCCGCCGGCCCCACCTCGCGCGGGCGCTGGAACTGCTCGGGCGCCATGAACGGCGGCGTACCGATCAGCTTGCCGGTTTCCGTCCGCAGGTCGCTGTCCGTCGGCCGGGAGATGCCGAAGTCGATGACCTTGGGCCCGTCGGCCGCCAGCAGTACGTTGCTCGGCTTGAGATCGCGGTGCACCACGCCGGCCCGGTGGATGTCGCGCAGCGACTCGGCCAGTCCCGCGCCGAGCCGGAGCAACTCCTCTGTGTCCAGCGGACCGTTCCGCTTGACGCGTTCGGCGAGGGTCGGGCCCTCGATGAACAGGGTGGCCATCCACGGGCGTTCCGCGTCCGTGTCGGCGTCCACGACGGGCGCGGTGAACGCGCCGCTCACCCGTCGGGCGGCGGAGACCTCCTGCCGGAACCGGGCCCTGAACTCGGGGTCCGCGGCGAAGTCGGCGTGCACCACCTTGACAGCGAGGCGCAACCCGGAGCCCGACGTGGCCAGATGGACCACTCCCATGCCTCCGGAGCCGAGCACGGCTTCGAGCCGGTACTGCCCGGCATACTCCGGATGCTCCGCTTCCGGTCCCCTCCCGGTGCTGCGCAGCGGCGGCATCGTCCACCCCCGTGTGAATCGTCCGCAAGCGAGACGCACGGAGCCTAGTCGATGATGCGTGCGATGTCGGTGGGGCTTGCTAGCCTGCGCGGCGTACGGAGCTTTCGCCAGAAGGACATCAACGGGGGAGGGGCCTGTCATGGCCGTAGGAGAAGTCGAGGACGACGTGGCGAGCGCCGCCGAGGGCGCCGCCGTCACCATGGAGACGACGGGCGTGCGCTATCCCGTCGCCCCGGGCTACCGGGTGAACGTGCGCAGCGGCCCGGGCACCCAGTACCGGATCGTCAAGGTCCTGCCGTACGACGCACGCGTGCCGATCAACTGCCAGTGCCCCGGCACGACCGTGTCCGGTCCGTACGGCACGACGAACCTCTGGTCCAACATCGGGAACGGCCAGTTCGTCTCGGACGCGTACATCAGGACCGGCAGCGACGGGTACGTCGCCGTGCGCTGCGCCTGACGCACGGATCCGCCGCCCGGCCGCCGGCCCGGGGATAATCGACCCCGTGAGCGAGAACACCGACGTCCCCCCGCCCTCCGCCGCGCCCGCCGGCGGCGGCCCGCAGCCCGAGCCCATCCGCTTCTTCGGCACCACCTGGGTGAGCCACGACAACGGGTACGGGCTGCGCCGGGCCGGCGTAGCCGTGGGCTCGCTGGCCGCCGCTGCCGCCGGGTGCCTCGTCCTGCGCTTCGCCTACCAGGGCCTGGCGATCGCCGACGTCGGCGGTTTCGTGAACATCCTGGTCGTCGCCATGTTCGCGATCTGCAGCGCGATCGCCTTCCGCCGCACGTGGGAGGGGTACGCACGCCGCCCCGACCCCACGACCGAGGCCCAGTTGCGCAGCTTGAAGGCCATCGGCTTCGTGGGTTCACTGCTCGCGTACTTCTTCCGCTCGCTCACCGAGGCCCCCGGCGAGAAGCTGCTCCGAGGCGAGTACGAGCAGGCCGTCACCCAGTACGAACGCCGCCGCACCTCCCGCACGGGCAACCCCGCGGCCCGCAAGAAGGCCCCCGGGCGCCGCTCCCGCTGAGCCGGGGCCGGTCCGCCGCCGCTACAACCGGCCCCAGGCCACCGCCCCGCTCCGCACCGCCCGCCCCTCCAGGGCCGCCGCGCACGCGTGGCCGACGTGCCGCAGCCCGCCCGGGTCCAGCTGTACGGGCCGGTCGGACGGCAGCGCCTCCAGCGCGTCCAGCAGCTTCGGCAGCCGCAGGAACGTCGCGTTGCCTCGCACCCGCACCCGCACCCGCACCCGCAGCCCGTCCACCGCGCCCAGGTCCTCCGTCTCCACCTGCACCTGACTGGTGTCCCACGCGCTCTTCGCGACGGCGAGCACCAGCCCCACCAGCACGCCCTCGAACAGATTGGTCACCACGATCGCCCCGGTGGTCACGACGAGCACAACCGCCTCACGGCGATGCTCCCGCCACAACGGCACCGAATCCCGTACGGGAATGAGCTTCCACCCGCGTGCACCAGCACCCCGGCCAGGGCCGCCACCGGAATCACCCCGAGAGCGCCGCGGGCACGGCGGCCACGAAGACCAGCAGCCACACCCCGTGCAGCACCCGTGAGGCCTTCGTACGCGCCCACGCCCGCACATTGGCGGCGCTGCGCACGATGACGGCGGTCATCGGCAGCGCCCCGAGCGCCCCGCACACCACGTTGCCCGCCCCCTGCGCGATCAGTTCCTTGTCGTAGTCGGTCCGGGGACCGTCGTGCAGCCGGTCCACGGCCGTCGCGCTGAACAGCGACTCCGCCGACGCGATCAGCGCGAACGCCAGCACCGTCCCGACGACCCCCACCTCCGCCGGCCGCGCGAAGGAATGCAGCCTCCGGCGGCGTACGGCGTCCAGCAGCCCATGCACCTCCACCCGCCGCACCGGCAGATCGAGCACCGCCGTCACGACCGCCGCCAGTGCCACCGCCACCAGCGGCGCAGGCGCGACCCGGGCCGCGGCCCGCCACCGGGGCCACCCGACGAGCACCGCCACGGTCCCCACCCCCACCGCGACAACCGCGAGCCCGCCCCCGCCGACCGCGCCGACCAGCCCCGCATCGCCCTGCACCAACCCGGCCGCCAGCACCAGGACCCCCAGAGCCCCGACGCCGTACCGCCGCACGGCTTCGTGCACGAGCACGGTGAGCCCGGCCGCCGGACCGCTGACGTGCAGGCTGCTGCCGGGAAGCGCTGCTGCCGCGAGCCCGCCGACGATGCCGGTGATCAGACCAAGTTCGGCCGGTACGCCGGAGGCGACGGCGACCCCCACGCACAGGAGCAGGGCGACGAGGAAGACGACGAGTGAGGCGGTGAGGTCGGTCCGGTGCAACGACAGGCAACGCAAAAGGCACCTCCGCCTGGTGGCGAAATACGCTAAACCTCATGGTCCCGTACGGGAGTTGGACATCCCATGACTTTCCGCGTCCCACCCGTGCCCACCGAAGCGCGAAGGAGGTGGACGCTCCGCTTCCGATCGCGCCGCCGCCCGCCTGCGCCGCCCCCGCACCCCGCACGCCGACGGGCGCCCCCTGAGCGCGCCCCGCGCCCACCCCCCGCCTTCTTGACGCGAGGACCCTCCGTGAGGATTATTCAACGCATGATGAATTATTCCGCCGAGCAGGCGGCCCCACCCCCGCACGGGCCCGCGGTGACCGCCCGCGACCTCACCGTCGTCCGCGGCCCCCGCACCGTCCTGCGCGGCCTGCGCTTCGCCGTCCCCCGCGGCCGGATCACCGGCCTCCTCGGCCCCTCCGGCTGCGGCAAGACGACCCTGATGCGCGCCGTCGTCGGCACCCAGGCCAACGTCACGGGCACCCTCGAAGTCCTGGGCCGCCCCGCGGGCGACGCCGCCCTGCGCCCTCGCATCGGCTACGTCACCCAGGCCCCCTCCGTCTACACGGACCTGACCGTCCGCCAGAACCTGGACTACTTCGCGCACGTCCTCCGCCCCGGCCGCGACCACCGCGAAGCCCGCCACGACGCCGTCACCCGCGCCATCGCCGACGTCGACCTCACCTCGCACGAGAACGCCCTGGCCGGAAACCTCTCCGGCGGCCAGAGCAGCCGCGTGTCCCTCGCCGTGGCCCTCCTCGGTACGCCCGAACTCCTCGTACTCGACGAGCCGACCGTCGGCCTCGACCCGGTCCTGCGCCGCGACCTGTGGAACCTCTTCCACACCCTCGCGGACCGCGGCACCACCCTCCTCATCTCCTCGCACGTCATGGACGAGGCCGAGCGCTGCCACCGCCTGCTCCTCATGCGCGCCGGCCGGATCCTCGCCGAGGACACCCCCGACGCACTCCGCGCCCGTACCGCCACCGCCACCGCCGAAGAGGCCTTCCTCCACCTGGTCGACGAGGCCGACTCCCGCCAGGAGACGCTCCGATGAACGCATCCCGCACGCTCGCCACCGCCGCCCGCGTCCTGGCCCAGCTGCGCCACGACCGCCGCACGATCGCGCTCCTGCTCCTCATCCCGGTCGTGATGATCACGCTGCTGCGCTTCGTCTTCGACGCCTCACCGCAGACCTTCGACTCCATCGGCGCGTCACTGCTCGGGATCTTCCCGCTCATCACCATGTTCCTGGTGACGTCGATCGCCACGCTGCGCGAACGCACCTCCGGCACCCTCGAACGCCTGCTCGCCATGCCGCTGGCCAAGGCCGACCTGATCGCGGGCTACGCCCTGGCCTTCGGCGCTCTGGCCGTCGTCCAGTCGGCCCTGGCCACCGGAATCTCCCTCTGGCTCCTGGACCTCGACGTGGTCGGCTCCCCCTGGCTGCTCCTGCTCATCGCCCTCCTGGACGCCCTGCTGGGAACGGCACTGGGCCTGTTCGTCTCCGCCTTCGCGGCGTCGGAATTCCAGGCCGTCCAGTTCATGCCGGCGGTGATCTTCCCGCAACTGCTCCTGTGCGGCCTGTTCACCCCGCGCGACACGATGCAGCCGGTCCTGGAAGCGATCTCGAACGTGCTTCCGATGTCGTACGCCGTGGACGGCATGAACGAGGTCCTGCGCCACACGGACATCACGGCCACCTTCATCCGCGACGCCACGATCGTCGCAGCCTGCGCCCTCCTGGTCCTGACCCTGGGAGCAGCCACCCTCCGCCGCCGCACCGCATAACCCCCGCCCCCGTCGACCACCCCCACCGAACGTGCCGGCCCCGCCCACCCCCACCGGCGCACCCACCAGCGCACGGGCCCACCAACCCACCACCCCCGCAACGTCCCGCCCACCGGACACCACCCCCCACCTCCCACCCCCCGGTGCGAAGATGTCCCCGGGGCGCGCAGAACCAGGCGCACCCCCACGAACCGACGCGCACGCAGCCCCACCGGCGAGGTGAACCGCATGACCCAGACAGTCGCAGTCCTCGGCACCGGAAAGATCGGCGAGGCCCTGCTCAGCGGAATGATCCGCGCCGGCTGGCGCCCCGCCGACCTCCTGGTCACAGCCCGCCGCCCCGAGCGCGCGGAAGAACTCCGCACCCGCTACGGCGTGGAGTCCGTGAGCAACGCCGAAGCCGCCAAGCGCGCCGACACCCTCATCCTCACGGTCAAGCCCCAGGACATGGGCAAGCTCCTCGACGAACTCGCCCCGCACGTCCCCGCCGACCGCCTCGTCATCAGCGGCGCAGCCGGCATCCCGACCGGCTTCTTCGAAGAGCGCCTGGCCCCCAACACCCCCGTCGTGCGCGTCATGACGAACACCCCCGCCCTGGTGGACGAGGCGATGTCCGTCATCTCGGCCGGTACGCACGCCACCGCCGAGCACCTCCTGCACACCGAGGAGATCTTCGGCGGCGTAGGAAAGACGCTCCGCGTCCCGGAGAGCCAGCAGGACGCGGCCACCGCCCTCTCCGGCTCGGGCCCGGCGTACTTCTACTACCTCGTCGAGGCGATGACCGACGCCGGCATCCTCCTGGGCCTGCCCCGCGCCCAGGCCCACGACCTGATCGTCCAAGCGGCCATCGGCGCGGCCGTGATGCTCCGCGACAGCGGCGAACACCCGGTGAAGCTCCGGGAAGCCGTGACGTCCCCAGCCGGCACCACCATCAACGCGATCCGCGAGCTCGAGAACCACGGTGTGCGAGCAGCCCTCATCGCCGCCCTGGAGGCAGCCCGCGACCGCAGCCGCGAGCTCGCCTCAGGCAACGGCTGACGCCCAGGGCCGGAGCCGACCCCGGGTGAGAGCCGACGGCCCCACCCGGCCCGGCTCCGCCCGCACCCGTCTCCCTCCCCCCACTGCCCACCTCACCCAGGAGGCAGCAACCCAATGGCCCGATAAGCCGCGTCCACCGTGGGCCGCGCCAGCCCCCGAGCCCGCTCGGCCCCCTCCCGCAACACCTGATCCACATGACCGGGGTCGGCCGCCAGCTCCGCATGCCGTTCCCGCACCGGCCGCAGCAGCTCGACGACAGCTTCCGCCGTGTCCTTCTTCAAGGCCCCGTACGAGTCGTACGCCCCGGCCAGCTCCACGGGGTCCCCTCCCTCGCACGCCGCGAGCACGTCGAGGAGGTTCGCGACCCCGGGCTTCTCCACCCGGTCGTACTCGACCTCGACCCCGCTGTCCGCCACGGCCCGCATGATCTTCTTTCGCACCACCTCGGGCTCGTCGAGCAGATAGACGATCCCGGCGGTGGCCGCGTGCGACTTCCCCATCTTGGACGTGGGGTCCTGAAGGTCCATGATCCGAGCGGCGACCTCGGGCCGCGTGGCCCTCGGCACGGTGAAGGTGTGCCCGTACCGCTGGTTGAACCGCACCGCCAGATCACGGGTCAGCTCGACATGCTGCGTCTGGTCGTCCCCCACAGGCACCTCATCGGTCCCGTACGCCAGGATGTCGGCGGCCATCAGCACCGGATACGTCAACAACGACAGCCGTACGCTCTCCCCGGCCGCCCGCGCCCGCATGCTCTTCTCCTTGTACTGGATCATCCGCCGCAGCTCGCCGTCCGTGGCCGTGCATTCCAGTACGTACGACAGGCGCGCGTGTTCATCCACATGGCTCTGTACGAACACCGTGCACAGCGCCGGATCGAGACCCGCCGCCAGCAGCAGCGTCGCCGCCTGCCGGCTGAGTCGCCGTACCCGCGCGGGATCGTGCTCCACTGTCAGCGCGTGCAGGTCCACCACGCAGAACAGCGCGTCGGCCCGGTGCTGATCGGCCTGGGCCCACCGTCGCACGGCCCCGAGGTAGTTGCCCAGCGTCAGATGCCCGGTCGGCTTGACCCCGCTGAAGATCCGCGTCATCTCTCATACCTCCTGGTAGGAGCCGCCGCCACCGACGGCCGGGCTCCCGGGGAGGGGAAACGCGAACGGCCGCCGTAGCGGCGGCCGTTGAGCGCATACGTGCATGCCGGCCGCCGTCAGGCGGCCCGCCACCCCTGGGTGTACGTACGCGAAGTCATGGCCCCCATCCTAGTGGCGGACCGCCGGTTGACAGGGGATTGACGCCTACGTACTGTTCTCCGAGTTGTCCGACGTGAGCACCGGCCCCGGCCGGCCCCGGACAACCATTCCGCGGTAACCACTGAACGAACGACTGTTGTCGTCCCGTTCTTGTGCGCATTTGCGAAATGAGGAATCTATGTTCGAAGGAACGACCCCGATTAGCTCGGGGGCCGGGATTCCGCTAATGTCTCACTCGTCGAAACGGCCCAACAGCCGTATAGACACTGCTTGAACATCCGGTGCTGCCGGGTGGCCGCCGACTGGCACTCGGGCCCGAAAGGACCTGATAGAGTCGGAACCGCCGGAAAGGGAAACGCGAAAGCGAAGAACTGGAAAGCGCCGAGGAAGTCGGACACGAAAGAGTCTGATAGAGTCGGGAACACGAAATGCCGAACGA
>NZ_BMVO01000012.1 GCF_014650755.1 Streptomyces chryseus
TGAAGCGCCAGGGACGGCCCGAGAACCACCCCGCCGAACAACCAGTGGTACGCCCCCACCCACCCCCCCCAGAAGCAACCCGCCGTTCACCCGGCAAGTTCGTCCCCGCTCCTCGCCAGTGTCAGCGCGTGGCGGATGTGCTCGATCATCGTGTCCGGGCGCAGGTAGACGTCCATCGCCGTGAACCGCAGAGACCGGCGGATGAGTCGGCACAGGATGAGTTCGTTGTAGCGGCGTACGTCTCGATCGTGGGCCGCTCGGTCGCCGTGGTACGCGTAACCCTCGATCTCCACTGCCACGCCCTCAGCCCGGAACAGGAAGTCGACCGATCGGCGTCTCCCACCCAGCGGCCTCACCTGCGCCTGAAGCTCAGGGTGCAACCCCGCGTCGTGCATGTGCAGGCGGGCGACGGTCTCGGCGGGCGAACCGCTCCTGCGGTCCGCCAGCGCGAGCAACGCACGTCCTCTGCGCACGCCCCGCTGTGGGCCTGCCTCCAAGGCGGCGGCCACCGCGCCGAGGTGCGTGAACGCGGGGCGGTTCGCCTGCGGGTCGGCCGCCGACGGGCGGATGGACACCGCGGACTCGACAGCGACCAGCGCCTCCTCCCTGGGGCTCGACCGCAGCAGGTCCGCGAGCGTGCGAGTGACCTTCGTGACGCGGACGTCCGAGACGTACGTCGTGGATTCCTCGGGCAACAACGACCGGTGCACGCGCGCATGGGGCAGCGGCACGGCCGACTTCTCCGCAGGGGCCGTGAACTCCAGTCGGCCACCCGCCTGATCGTTCGCCGTCGTCCACGGCAACTCGATCTCGTGCAGCCACGCGGCAGTCCGGTGGCTAGCGGCCCATCGTGGGTGCGCCAGCAGAATCGCCCGTAACCACACCATCCGGTCCACCACCACTGCCGGCTCCGTCCAGCATCCCCGACGCACCTGCGTCCACCCCTGCCCTCTCAGCGCGCGGCGAATGCGGGACGGTGACCACCCCAGCCGTACGGCTTGGCGTGTCAGCAGCACGCCGCCCTGGCGGTGCGCCAGCGCGGTCAGTGCGGCCATCTCCCCGGTTGTGCGTGTCATGTCGTCGAGCGTCCCAGGCACCTCCCAGGTCCGCGACCCCTGTGGATAAGTCACGCTGCGGCGCCAATTGGGTCCGTGGGCCCAGGCCAGGGCGCCCCGGTCGTTGTTACCGTGCGATCAGTAGTCGTACCCGTACTCGTACCCGTACCCGTACTCGTTGGTCAGCGGTCATACGCACAGGAGCGGTGAGGCGTGAAGGCACGTTCGGTACGTTCAATCCCTTCGGCACGTCGAACGGCTGCCGCCGCCGCAGCAGCGGCAGTTCTGTGTCTCACCACCGCGTGCGGTGGTGAACCCGCCAGCAGTGACGGCAAGGGCAGCCGAGCGAATCCACGCACATCCACACCCGCCCCTGCCTCGACCACCTCCACCACCTCCACCTCCACCTCCCCCACCCCCACCCCCACCCCCACCAACAAGCCCGTCATCAGCACCGGAGTCACCTTGACCGAGGGCGAGTTGAAGAAGGTCGCCCTCACGAGCCGCGACGTACCCGACTTCTCCGTCACGCCGATGCCGCTGCCGATGCCCACACCGACGCAGGGCTCCCACGCAACAGGCACCGAGCGCGCCGAGCAGCCCGAGTGCCAGCCGCTCGCCGCCGTCATCAACGGTGCCCCCGAGCCGGCCCCCTCCGCCGCCGTACACCGCACGCTCATGAGCAAGAAGGAAGAGAACAGGGACGACCAGACGGTCGTCACCGAGATCCTCACCTCGTACCCCAAGGGCAGAGCCGCTCAAGTCCTCCAGGGCGTCAGCAAAGCAATCCGCGCATGCGCCGACGGCTTCAGGACCACAGGCGGCGGCGACGGTCCCTCCACCTACACCGAGGTCAAGCCGCTGCCCGCGCCCAAGGCCGGGCAGGAGGCCCTGGCCTACCAAGTGACCGGGGCTTTCGATGGCCCCGACGTGCCGCTCGTCTTCCAGCTCGTACAGACCGGGTCGACGGTCGTCATCCTTTACGCCGCCAACTACATCGACGGGAAGACACCCGAGATCCCCGCCCTGATCGCCACGGCCCAGGCGGCCAAACTCCCTTGACGCCCGGTATTTGAGCCCGGGTTGGGCCCGTGGGCCCATGCTCGTCAACCACCCGTTCCGTACGGTCGCGGGCATGGCACCCCACTTCGGCCGACCCCGCAGGCGACGTCGCCAACCACGCACCGAGGCGCGCTTGTTGGGGCTGCGCAAGGCGCAGTCGGGGCAGACGACGCTGGAGTACGCGGCTCTGGTGCTGGTCGTCGCCGCCATCGTCGGTGCGCTCGTCGCCACCGGCCTCGGGCAGACGATCGCCCAGCAGGTGGGTGCGGCGGTGTGCCGGGTCACGGGGGCCGGCGACTGCGAGGGCGGCGATCCACAGGCGGGAGACCGCGACGGCCAGGGTTCCGGCGACGGGGACACCGACGGAGCGGGCGACAGCGACGGGGACAACGCCACGGACGCCGACGCCGACGCCGACGCCGACGCCGACGCCGACGCCGACGCCGACGGCGACGGCGACGCAACAAAGTCCCCCGAGCAGATCGCGTACGAGAAGGCCCTCAAAGAGCTCCAGGACGCCAAGAACGCCGAGCAGAGCGACGCCGAGAAAGCCGAACAAGCCGAACAAGCCGCAAAGGAACTCGGCAAGATCCTCGCCGAGGAGCTCGGCATCACCGACGCCGTCGACTGTGTCACCAAGGGCGACGCCGGGGCGTGCACGGACACCCTCATCAACGTCCTGACCAGCCTGATCGGCGGAGCCGTCGGCAAGCTGGCGGCGAAGTACGGGGCGCCGTGGAAGTGGAAGAAGGCCGCCGAGCTCATCCGGAAGCTGAAGAAGCACGGCGACGATCTGTACGACGGCCTCACCGGCATGGTGAAGAACCGCAAGCGCGTCAAGGAGGCCCAGGACAAACTCGCCGACGCCCAACGGAAGCTCGACGAGAAGAAACCCGACCAAGCGAAACCCGATGAACCAAAACCCGACCAGCCCGACAAGAAGCCCATCACGTGTGCCGGCGCCCACAGCTTCCTGCCCGGCACCCCGGTGCTCCTCGCCGACGGCTCCCGCGCGCCCATCGAGACCGTGCGCGTCGGCGACCGCGTCACCGTGACCGATCCCGTCAGCGGGGTGACGACCAGCCGCCGGGTCACGCACACCATCACGACGTACGACGACAAGCACTTCACCCGTCTGACCGTCCGGACCCCCGCGGGGCTCCGGTCCGTCACGGCCACGGACACGCACCCGTTCTGGCTGACCGGCGCCGGTGCACACCGTTGGGCCGACGCCGGCGACATCAGGCCCGGGGCGAGTCTGCGTGCCTCCGACGGCAGTGCCCTGCCCGTCACGACGGTCGCGCACCACACCCGCCGGCAGACGACGCACGACCTCACCGTCGCCGGGATCCACACGTACTACGTCGGTGTCGGGAGCCGGAACGCCCTCGTCCACAACAACGACTGCGTGGACAAGGAACTCCTCGACGAGATGAAGGAGACGGGCGTCAAGTTCGACCCGGAGAAGGTCATCAGGGCCGAGCGCAACGCCGATGGGAAGATCGTGTTCCTGGAGGAGGGCAACTCGCGGGCCGGCCTCAAGCACATCCTCGAAGAGCACGCCGATGATTTCGAGCGGAGCGGAATCGCCCGGGAGGACATTCCCGATCTCGTGATGCAGGCTGCCACCAAGGGGAAGAAGGTCGGTACGCAGGGCAAGGGGGACGGTCGGCCGATCTACGAGGTCGAGTTCAAGGGACAGAAGCGAAGGGTGGCGGTGACGGTGGGGAACAACGGATTCGTCGTCGGCGCCAACCCGAAGAGCGCGGGCTGACGGTCGACGGGTCAACGGTCGACGGGTCGACGGGTCGACGGGTCGACGGGTCAACGGTCGACGGGTCGACGGGTCGACGGGTCGACGGGTCGACGGTCGACAGGTCAACGGTCGACGGGGCAACAGGTCAACGGGCCGGCGGGTCGGACGAATGGGCGACGGGTATGAGTGCGGAAGTGCGAGCAGCGACCGAATCAGCACGAGCATCAGGACCGGAGGTCGTACGTCAGGTGCGGCTGGCGGCCGACTACGACTGTCACCCGGTGTGGGTGCGCGGCAGCGACGGCATCAGCGACAACGTCGCACCCGGTGACCTGCCGGTGGATCAGGGCCTCGCGGAGGACCTGGAGCGCTGGGGGGACGCGTACGACGCGACACTGAACCGCGACGACCCCGTGACGTCCGGCTTCCCGACCCCGCAGGACGAGGCGGCGTTCGCCGAACGTGGCGCGACGCTCGCGCGCGAGCTGGCGCGGCAACTGGGGGCGGCCTGGCGGGTCACGTACTACGACCCGAGGCTCTCGGAGGACGTGCCGTACGGGCCGGAGTAGCAGGGGCGTGCGGGGAAGGCGTCCGCTCGGGTGAACGCCGTGACGGACTGCGGGCGCGCCCGGGAAGCGAGAGCGGCCCGGCGTCACCCGTCACGGCTCCCCGCCGTCCCCGTCGTCCCCGCGGACCTCACCCGCGTCCCCCACACGCGCCTGCCCACGTGCCGCCACGCCCGCCTGCCCACGTGCCGCCACGCGTACCCCGACCCGCACGCCCCGCCGCACGCCCCACTTCTCCAGCGCCCCCGCCTCCGCCTCCAGCACGTGGCGTGCCCGGAGGCGGGGCAGGCCCAGGCGGCCCGGGGGCATCCTCCGTACCGCGACGACCCGGAAGTCACGGTCCAGGTACGCCACATCCAGCGCGAAGCGCATCCCGAACGTGTGCACGCTGCTCGCCGGGGTCAGCAGCATCGTGCCCGTGATTCCGTCCCGCCCCAGCAGCCCTCGTGTACGGGCTCGCCTGGACGCCGCGATCTCGACCGGTACGGCCAACGGCGCGCGGCCCCGAGCCGCCTCACCACCTCCGCCCACCCGACCAGCCGCGCCACCCTCACCACCCCGACCGACCTCCACCGTCAACGTGCCGGTTTCGTCCACCCATCGCCCCATCCCTCGACGGTAGCCCTGCCCCAGCCCCACCCCCATCGGTGTCCCCCACCCCATCGGCGTTCCCACCCACCCCCCGGCCCCCTCGGTGGGCTCCCCCTGGGCCCTCCATAGGCCCACGGACCCATGCCCCCGCCCCCGCCCCCGCCTAGGCTCCCTCACGTGTACGTCACGCTGATCGCGGCTGCCGCCCTCTGGGGCGCCGCCACCGGACTGCTCGTGCCCCGCGCCGCCTACCGGCTCGCCGTCGAGCCGGAGGAGGCGTGGCGTGCGGCGTGCCCGGCCGGGCATCCGTTCGCCGGGCCGGCGCGCGGCTGGCTCGGCACGGCGCGCTGCGCGCGGTGCGCGGCGGTGGTGGGGGTGACCGCGTCGGTACGTACTCCGGACGGCGCATCGCACCACCGGTCCGCCCCGGCGCCGTACGCGCCCACCGTGCGCCCGGCTGCCGTCACCGCCGTCGTGTGCGTGCTGCTCGCCGCCGCGACCGGGGTGCGGCCCGAGCTGGGGGTGTGGCTGCTGCTTGCGCCGTTCGGGGTGCTTCTGGCGGTCGTGGACCGGCGCGTCCACCGGCTGCCCGACGTACTGACCCTGCCGCTCGCCGGCGCGACCGCCGCCCTGCTCGGCCTGGCCGAGCTGCTGCCCGGGGACGGCGGGTCGTGGCCGACCGCCCTGCTCGGCGGCGTCGCCCTCGGCGGCGGTTACTTCCTCCTCTTCCTCATCAACCCCAACGGCATGGGCTTCGGCGACGTGAAACTGGCCGTCGCCCTGGGGACCGCGCTGGGTTGGTACGGATGGCCGGTGTTCTTCGCCGGGGCTTTCGCAGGCTTCCTGTTCGGCGCGGCGTACGGCTTCGGGCTCGTCGTCCTGCGACGCGCCGGGCGCAGGACCGCGATCCCGTTCGGCCCCTTCATGATCGCGGGGACTCTGGCGGGGCTGGTGCTGGGCGCACTCGCCACTTCAGCCGTCTGAGCGCGCGCGCCGACCACGCAATCGTGAGAAGTTGCCATGAGACGTGTGTAACGCGCGCAATGCAGGCAATGCTCGCAGTGAACGCACGTACGTACACAGGCAAGCACGCACACCCGCATACACCTAAGCAGCCACGCAAGCACGCACGGGCAGGCGCCACAGCAAGCCGCCTGCCCGCGATCCACAGCCGCAGTCGCAGCCAGGAGTGCACGAATGACGCAGCCGACCCGCCCCACCCCGGAACTGCTCGCCGAACTGCGCAAGCCCCGCCCGTATCCGGCGGTGTCGGTCACGCTGCCCACACACCGGCACTGGCCGGAGAGTCAGCAGGACCACATCCGCCTGCGCAACCTCCTCACCGAGGCCGAGAAGCGCCTCGGTGAGGACCCCGAGGTGTCGAAGGCCACGGCGTCCGCCGTGTCGCAGCAACTCGCCGCCGCGGCGGACGCGCTCGACCCGGAGTACTTCGGTGACGGGCTCGTCGTCTACGCCTCGCCCGAGGAGCACCGGAGCTTCCTCGTGGGCGGGTCCGTGCCCGAGCGCATCGTCATCAACACGACGTACCTCACCCGCAACCTGGTCGCCCTGGCCGCGCGCGAGCGGGAGTACCTGGTCCTCGTGCTCAGTACGGGCGAGGTGCGGCTGTGGCGCGGACGCGGCGAGGAGGTGACCGAGGACGTCGACTCGGGCTACCCGGTCATCACCTCGGGCGCCGAGCGCGACGGAGCGCCCAGCCGTGACGGCGGCCAGTGGGCGAGCCAGGACTTCCGCAACATGCTCGCAAAGGCGGACCGGAAGCTCACCGCCGTGCTCCAGGGAAACCGGCTGCCGGTCGTCCTGGTCGGGCTGCCGCAGCAGGTCGCGGCGTACCGCGAGGTCAGCCACCACGGTCAGGCGCTCGCCGCCGAGCTGGAGTCGGGCGGACTGCTGAACACCACGCCCGCGGAGATGTCCGCCCAGCTGGCGCCGGTCCGCCAGGCCCTCGCCGAGGCCGACACGGCCCGGGCGATGCGCGGCCTCGACGAGGCGCGCAGCGGCAAGCGGTACTCGGCGGGCGTGCAGGACGTGTGGCAGGCGGCGTGGGAGGGGCGCGTGGCGCTGCTCGTCGTCGAGGAGGGGCTGCGGGTGACCGCCCGGCCGGAGACGGTGGAGGGCGCCGAACGGGCGACGCTCACCCTCCAGGCGCCGGGGGAGGAGAGCTCGCCGGGTATGGAGGACGACATCATCGACTCGGTGGTGGAAACGGTGCTGTCGGCGGACGGCGAGGTCATCTTCGTACCGGACGAGTCCCTGGCGGACGCGCACGGCATCGCGGCGGCACTCCGCTACTGACCCTTCGGCGGGCAGAGACAGCCGCGCGGGGCCGGGGAACACCCCGGCCCCGCGCGGCTTCCCCTGCCCCCATCACCCCAGCCCTCACCCCACGGCGGCCTGACGACGTGCCGGGCCGGCCCACGGGGCCGACCACGACCCGGCTGCGCCGACAGCCGCTCCCGTACAGTCGATGCCCCTTGGCGACAGCCGGTACGGACCAGAGGAGTTGGCAGTGAGCAAGGACACCGGGCCTTACGTCTGCGGTCTCGACGCCGCGATGGACGTGGTCGGCGGCAAGTGGAAGGCCCTGATCCTCTGGGCGCTGCACGACGGGGGCACCCTCCGCTTCGGGCAGCTCAAGCGCCAGGTGCCCGGTGTCAGCGAGAAGATGCTGATTCAGCACCTGCGGGAGCTGGAGGCGGACGGCATCGTCCACCGCGAGGTGTACCGGGAGGTCCCGCCGCGCGTCGAGTACTCGCTCACCGAGATGGGGGAGGCACTCAACACCGCTCTCGGCCCGCTCGGCGCCTGGGCCCATCAGTACATGGATCAGATCCTGGCGGCCAAGCAGCGCGACGTCGCGTAAGCGGAGCGTCAAGTCCGGTCCCCTCGCCGGGTTAGCTCTTCGGGGGGACCGGGGGCGGTCCGCAGAAGCGTATTTTCCCTAGTGCCGACTGGGCTCAGGGGGTGCATGCAGGACCCTTGGAAAAATCACGGACGACTTTCGGAGCGGCGTGGGCGCCAGCACCCTTTACGAAGGGTTATGGTGGAAACCCCCCCTCGGGCCGGTCCGTATCCCCCCCACGGACCGGCCCGTTTTTTGTGCCGTCACACCCGAGCCAGGCCCCCGAGCCCGGCCCTCAAGCCAGGCCGAGCCCGGCCCCCGAGCCAACCCCGGCCCTTGTGCAGGCCTCAAGCCAGGCCCCGAGCCAGGCCCCCGACCCCTCAGCCCCGCCCGGCCCAGATGTTCGTTCCGGCCGTGTCGATCGCGAAGGTGTCGATCTCCTTCAGCTCCTCGTCGGACAGCGCGGGCCCGCCCAGCGCCGCCACGTTCTCCTCCAGCTGCTTCACGCTCGACGCGCCGATCAGCGCCGACGTCATCCGCGGGTCGCGCAGCACCCAGGACAGCGCCAGCTGGGCCAGCGACTGGCCGCGCCGCCGCGCGATGTCGTTCAGGCCGTTGAGGCGGCGTACGACCTCGTCGGACAGCAGGCCGGGGTCGAGCGACTTGCCCTGCGTGGCACGCGAGCCCTCCGGGATGCCGTTCAGGTACTTGCCGGTGAGCAGGCCCTGGGCCAGCGGCACGAAGGAGATGCACCCCATGCCGGCCTCCTCCAGCGTGTCCAGCAGGCCGTCGTCCTCCGTCCAGCGGTTGATCATCGAGTACGACGGCTGATGGATCAGCGCCGGTACGCCCATGTCCCGCAGCAGCCCGGCTGCCTGGGCCGTCTGCTCGGCGCTGTACGACGAGACGCCGGCGTACAGCGCCTTGCCCTGGCGCACCGCGGTGGCCAGCGCTCCCATCGTCTCCTCGAGCGGGGTCTCCGGGTCGAAGCGGTGCGAGTAGAAGATGTCGACGTACTCCACGCCCATCCGGGCGAGCGAGGCGTCGAGCGAGGACAGCAGGTACTTGCGGGACCCCCACTCGCCGTACGGGCCGGGGTGCATCAGGTAGCCGGCCTTCGTGGAGATGATCAGCTCGTCGCGGTACGGCGCGAAGTCCTGCGCGAAGATCTTTCCGAAGTTCAGCTCGGCGGAGCCGGCCGGCGGGCCGTAGTTGTTGGCCAGGTCGAAGTGCGTCACGCCGAGGTCGAACGCGCGGCGCAGGATCGCGCGCTGGGTGTCCAGCGGGCGGTCGTCGCCGAAGTTGTGCCAGAGGCCGAGCGAGACGGCGGGCAGCTTGAGCCCGCTGCGGCCGGTGCGCCGGTACTCCATGGAGTCGTAACGGTCACCGGCGGCGAGGTACGAAGGGGAATCAGTCACATTCCTCTCCTTATCACGGACTTGTGACCGACCGGGTTGGGCCGCCGAGACGCCCGCGCAGTAGTGTGGCCGCTTCGGGACCGCACGTGTCCGGCTGGGGGAGCCGCGCGTGCCGCGTATTGGTCCCAGGGACGTACCGAACCCGCACGACGCCACGAGGTGAGACCCAGTGAACCTGCGCGACCTGGTGTACAGGCTCTACGCACGCCGGGTGGAAGGCCGCCTCGATCACGACCAGGTGCCCAAGCACATCGGCGTGATCCTCGACGGCAACCGGCGCTGGGCCAAGGCTTCCGGCGGCACCACCGAGCAGGGCCACAAGGCGGGTGCGAGCAAGATCCAGGAGCTCCTCGGCTGGTGTGCCGAGACCGACGTCGAGGTCGTCACGCTCTGGATGCTCTCCACCGAGAACCTGGACCGCGCGGAGGCGGAGCTGACGCCGCTGCTCGGCATCATCGAGGGCGCGGTCCGCGACCTCGCCGCCGACGGCCGCTGGCGGGTGCACCACGTCGGGACGCTGGACGTCCTGCCCGCCCGTACGCAGGCGGTGCTCAAGGAGGCCGAGCAGGCCACGGTCGGCAACGAGGGGATACTCGTCAACGTCGCCGTGGGCTACGGCGGCCGCCAGGAGATCGCCGACGCCGTGCGTTCGCTCCTGCTGGAGCACGCGCAGAAGGGCACCTCCCTGGAGGAGGTCGCCGAGATCGTCGACGTCGAGCGCATCTCGGAGCACCTCTACACGCGCGGCCAGCCCGACCCGGACCTGGTGATCCGTACGAGTGGCGAGCAGCGGCTCTCGGGCTTCATGCTCTGGCAGAGCGCCCACTCGGAGTACTACTTCTGCGAAGTCTTCTGGCCCGCCTTCCGCAAGGTCGACTTCCTGCGTGCCCTGCGCGACTACGCGGCCCGCCACCGGCGTTACGGGTCCTGACGGGGGCCGCTCTCGGGGCCGCTGACGGGCCGGGAGAAGTTCCGCCTCACGACGTGTCATATGCCATGGCATGGCAGCGGGTGTTCGAGGGAATACCCCTTCCAGGTCGACGTCCGGTCCACGGACGCCGTATCTCAGTGAGCGGCAAGTCCGCTCGCCCGGGAGGCCCGTTGCACCAGGACGACCACGCGCTGAGTGTGGACGAAGCGGAGGGCCGGAGTTCGGCCCGCGCATCGTGGCCGAGTCCGGTTCCACCGCTCGCGACGCCGTCGCACCCGACCTCAGCCGAGGGGGTACGTCCTTCCGTGGTGACCAGTACAAAGCGCCGCATGCCCGACAGGCGCACTTACGTTCTCGACACCAGCGTCCTGCTGGCCGACCCGAACGCCATGACCCGGTTCGACGAGCACGAGGTCGTGCTCCCGATCGTCGTGGTCACGGAGTTGGAGGCCAAGAGGCACCATCCGGAACTCGGCTACTTCGCCCGGCAGGCCCTGCGCCTGCTCGACGACTGCCGCGTGCGGTACGGACGTCTCGATGCCCCCATTCCCGTGGGCGACCTGGGCGGAACGGTACGTGTCGAGCTCAACCACTCCGATCCCGGCGTGCTTCCGGCCGGCTATCGATTGGGGGACAACGACTCAAGGATCCTGGCGGTGGCGCGCAGCCTCCAGGCCGAAGGGTTCGACGTCACTGTCGTGTCGAAAGACCTGCCGCTGAGGATCAAGGCGTCCTCGGTCGGCCTGCTCGCCGAGGAGTACCGCGCCGAGCTCGCCATCACCGACTCCGGCTGGACCGGGATGGCGGAACTGTCGCTCACGGCCGAGCAGGTGGATCTGCTCTTCACCGAGGAGACGGTGTACGAACCGGCCGCCGCCGACCTTCCCGTACATACGGGCCTGGTGATCCAGTCCGAGCGCGGCAAGGCGCTGGGCCGGGTCACCGCCGAGGGGACGATCAGGCTCGTACGCGGCGACCGGGAGGCCTTCGGCATCCACGGGCGCAGCGCCGAGCAGCGGATAGCGCTGGACCTGCTCCTGGACCCGGACGTCGGGATCGTCTCGATGGGCGGCCGGGCCGGCACCGGCAAGTCGGCGCTGGCGCTCTGCGCGGGTCTGGAGGCCGTGCTGGAGCGCCGGCAGCACAAGAAGGTGATGGTCTTCCGGCCGCTGTACGCGGTCGGCGGCCAGGAGCTCGGCTACCTGCCGGGGTCCGAGTCCGAGAAGATGAGCCCCTGGGCGCAGGCGGTCTTCGACACGCTGTCGGCCGTGGCGGGCCGCGAGGTGATCGAGGAAGTGCTGGGGCGCGGCATGCTCGAAGTACTGCCGCTCACGCACATCCGGGGCCGCTCGCTGCACGACGCGTTCGTGATCGTGGACGAGGCCCAGTCGCTGGAACGGAACGTCCTATTGACCGTTCTGTCCCGGATCGGGGCGAATTCGCGTGTGGTGCTGACCCATGACGTCGCGCAGCGCGACAACCTGCGGGTCGGCCGGTACGACGGTGTGGTCGCCGTCGTCGAGAAGTTGAAGGGCCATCCGCTCTTCGCCCATGTCACCCTCACCCGCTCGGAGCGGTCGCAGATCGCCGCGCTGGTGACCGAAATGCTGGAGGACGTGCACCTCTGACCCCATAGCGGTCTCCCATCTGATCCCATAAGGGGACAAGGGAGTTGGCGCCGTCCGGCAGGACGCAGAATCCTAGCCGGGCGGCGTCCTGCTGCGCTCATGCTTCCGTAAAACTTCTGGTGTAGACGGCGTGTGAGCTTTCCCACGCAACGAAGAATTGCTTCGTGGCGTCTGCTTCGGGCAGAGTCTTGCTTCCGTCAGGCCCCGCATACGGCACACCCGCATCTTCAGGGATGCAGCACCACACAACTCAACAGCCGTCGCCGTATGCCGCCCGAGTTACCACGCGGCGCTCCCGCAAAGGAGTTGCCCACCGGGTCCGCGCCTCCCGTGACCTAGCGTTAGGGGGAGGCCAGTGCCAGGGGCACGATTGCGTCCGCGAGGTCACCCGAGCGGGCACTGCTGGAAGGAAACCGTGTGAGCCGGATTTCGGTCCGGGGATTCGCCGTGGCTTCGGCTACCGCGGTCACCACTGTCGGCGCCGTTGTGGGCGTCGCCTCGGGCGACACTCAGCCCTCGAACGACAACTTCGAGGCGACCGCAGCCGACACGACGCTCCTCGCAGACATCCCTGCCGGCCAGCAGGCCCAGGTGCAGACCGCGTCCCTGACGCAGCAGGCCGACGCGCAGGCCTACGCCGCCGACGTGACCGCGAAGAAGTCCGCGGAGGAATCGGCCCGTCTCCAGGCCGCCAAGGACGCCAAGTCCAAGAAGGAGGCCGCCGAGGCGAAGGCCGAGGCCGCCGCCGAGGCCAAGGCGAAGGCGAAGGCGAAGGCCGAAGCCGAGGCGAAGGAGCGCGAGGAGGAGAAGCAGGCCACGGCCAGCCGCTCCGCCACGCGTGACGCCTCCAGCTTCGCCGCCAAGGGCTCGTACACCGTCGCCGAGGTCCAGGCCATGGCGCGGCAGATGGTCCCCGGCGACCAGTTCCAGTGCTTCAGCAACATCGTGAACCACGAGTCCACGTGGAACTACCAGGCACAGAACCCTTCGTCCGGTGCCTACGGCCTCGTGCAGGCGCTGCCCGGCTCCAAGATGTCGTCCGCGGGCGCCGACTGGCAGACCAACCCGGCCACCCAGATCAAGTGGGGTCTGAACTACATGGACGAGCGCTACGGCAGCCCCTGCGGCGCGTGGTCGTTCTGGCAGGCCAACAACTGGTACTAGGTCCCAGCGGTCGTTCGACTTCGCGGAGCCCCTCACCGTCCTACGGTGAGGGGCTCCGCGCGTGTACCGTCGGGGGAGGGTGTCTCCCCGGGGGGAGCGAGAGTGCGACGGGGAGAAGAGAGAGCGACATGTCTACACAGCAGCCGGGGCCGCAGCCGGGGCCGGGATGGCTCAGCCGTACGGGCGCGAAACTCACCCGCATGGGAGAGCTGCTGAACGAGCGCCGTGCCGCGGCCGAGGCGGAGTCCGCCGACGGAGTGGGCGTCCGGGGCGTGGCGTCGTACGGACCGGGCGCCGACGGCGGCGGCATCGACCACGTCCCCGCACCGCCCTCCTACGCTCCCGCCGTGGCCGCGCGACCCGAGCCCGTCGACGCCGTTCCGTGGGGGATGCGCGTCGCGGCCGAGGCCGGCTGGCGGTTGCTCGTCCTGGCGGGCACGCTCTGGGTCCTGATGAAGGTCATCAGCGCCGTACAGCTGGTGGTCCTCGCCTTCGTCGCGGCCCTGCTCGTCACCGCGATGCTCCAGCCCACCGTCGCCCGTCTGCGGCGGGTCGGGCTGCCGCGCGGGCTCGCCACTGCCGTCACCGCGGTCCTCGGCTTCGTCGTCATGGGGCTGGTCGGCTGGTTCGTGGTGTGGCAGGTCATGGAGAACCTCGACAACCTCTCCGACCGCCTCAAGGACGGCATCGAGGAGCTCAAGCGCTGGCTGCTCAACAGCCCGTTCCATGTCACCGAGGACCAGATCAACGACGTCGCGAAGAACCTGAGCGACGCGGTCGGCACCAACACCGAGGAGATCACCTCGGCGGGCCTGCAGGGCGTCACGGTGATGGTCGAGTTCCTCACCGGGATTCTGCTCGCGATGTTCTCGACGCTCTTCCTGCTGTACGACGGGAAGCGCATCTGGCAGTGGACGCTGCGGCTGGTGCCCGCGCAGGCCCGGCCCGGCGTCGCGGGCGCGGGGCCGCGCGCCTGGCGCACGCTCACCGCGTACGTGCGGGGCACAGTGATCGTCGCGCTGATCGACGCGATCTTCATCGGCCTCGGCATCTGGTTCCTCGACGTACCGATGGCCGTGCCGCTCGCCGTCTTCATCTTCCTGTTCGCCTTCATCCCGCTCGTCGGCGCGGTCATGTCGGGCGCGCTGGCGGTCGTCGTGGCGCTGGTGACGCAGGGGGTGTTCACGGCGCTGATGGTGCTGGCCGTCGTGCTGGCCGTCCAGCAGATCGAGGGCCATGTGCTCCAGCCGTTCATCCTCGGCCGCGCGGTGCGGGTGCACCCGCTGGCCGTCGTCCTCGCGGTCGCGGCGGGCGGCCTCGTCGCCGGCATCGGCGGCGCGGTGGTCGCGGTGCCGCTGGTGGCGGTGACCAATACGGTGGTCGGCTACCTGCGGGCGTACAGCATGGAGACCGCTCTGCGCGCGGCTCCCGAGCCGGGGCCCGAGGTGGTGCCGCAACCGGCCGCGGCCCAGGGTGAGACGGTGGCGGTACAGGAGTGATCTCCGAGCCGGAAATGGTGGGCGACTCCGCGGCGT
This sequence comes from Streptomyces chryseus, assembly GCF_014650755.1. Taxonomy (GTDB): domain Bacteria; phylum Actinomycetota; class Actinomycetes; order Streptomycetales; family Streptomycetaceae; genus Streptomyces; species Streptomyces chryseus. The sequence continues at coordinate 14,570 of NZ_BMVO01000012.1, forward strand.
GGCCGCAGTCCGAGACCGCGACGAGCGAGGACCGCTCGCCCTCGCCGCGCGGGCGCAGGCCGTGGCTGTGGGCCGTGGGCGGCGCGGTGACGGCCTCGGCGGTGTGGGCGGGCGGGCTGTACGCGTACGGACCGGGCGCCGGCGTCGACACGCGCGGCTACCGGGTGGCCGAGGGCCTGTGCGCGAAGGTGAAGCTGAGCGCCCTGTCGGCGGACCTCGGAAAGCGGGCAGAGGATCCGGCGGAGATGGTCGACGAGCACAGCGCCCTGGACAAGATCATGTGCGGCTACCACTTCGAATCGACGGCGAAGCAGCCACCGGGGGTCTCGGTGCAGTACAAAGTCGAGGTCGTCCTGGAGACGCACAAGAAGACCGACCCGGAGCCCGAGTTCGAGGCGCTGGTCAACCAGCCCAGCTGGTTGGACGGGCTGCCGCCCCGGCCCGAGGAGGTGCCCGCCCTCGGTGAGAAGGCGTTCCTGACCGGCATGGGCGAGGACGAGGACCCGCGGCTGCGGGTCCTGGACGGCGGAGCGGTGCTCTCCCTGGAGGTCGGCGCCGAGGTCGGTTACGACGAGGACTACTACGAGGAGCAGGGGGCGGACATGGAGGACATCACTCCCGACCTGTCGGCGATGCCGCCGCTCATGGTGGAGGACATGCGGGAGCTCATGTCCGTCTTCAAGGGCACGTCCTGACGCACGCGCGAGGGGCCCCGCGGACGCGATGTCCGCGGGGCCCCTTGTCTGCGTACTGCCTGCTACTCGGCCATGAGGGCTTCGGAGTCGATGGTGACGCCGACGGCCTGGATCACCGATGCGATCTTGACCGCTTCCTGGATGGTCTCGCGCTCGACGCCCGCCTTGCGCAGGACCTGCTCGTGCGAGTCGAGGCACTGGCCGCAGCCGTTGATCGCGGAGACCGCGAGCGACCACAGCTCGAAGTCGACCTTCTCGACGCCCGGGTTGCCGATGACGTTCATCCGCAGACCGGCGCGCAGCGTCCCGTACTCCGGGTCGGAGAGCAGGTGGCGCGTGCGGTAGAAGACGTTGTTCATCGCCATGATCGCGGCGGCGGACTTGGCGGCCTGGTACGCCTCGGGCTTGAGGTTGGCCTTCGCCTCCGGCTCCAGCTCACGCAGCACCCTGGGCGAGCGCGAGGCGATCGCACAGGCCAGGACGGTGCCCCACAGCTGCTGCTGCGGGAGGTCGCTGTTGCCGATGACCGAGCCGAGGTTCAGGCGCAGGTCCTTGGCGTAGTCCGGTACGGCGGACTTCAGTTCGTCGAGTGCCATGTCAGTCACTCACCCGACAGCAGGGCGACGGGGTCGAGGGTGTTCTCGCCCTTGGTCCAGTTGCACGGGCACAGCTCGTCCGTCTGGAGCGCGTCGAGGACCCGGAGGACCTCCTTGGGGTTACGGCCCACGGAACCGGCGGTCACCATCGTGAACTGGATCTCGTTGTTCGGGTCGACGATGAAGACGGCGCGCTGCGCGAAGCCGTCCTCGCCCTCGATGCCGAGGTCACGCATGAGCTCGTGCTTCGAGTCGGCCAGCATCGGGAACGGCAGGTCGGTCAGGTCCGGGTGGTCCTTGCGCCAGGCGTGGTGCACGAACTCGGAGTCACCGGAGAAGCCGAGGACCTGCGCGTCGCGGTCGGCGAACTCGTCGTTCAGCTTGCCGAAGGCGGCGATCTCGGTGGGGCAGACGAAGGTGAAGTCCTTGGGCCACGCGAAGACGACGCGCCACTTGCCCTCGTAGGACTTGTGGTTGATCTGCTCGAACTCCTTGCCGGCCTCGAGGGAGACACAGGCGGTGAGGTCGTACGTGGGGAACTGGTCACCAACAGTGAGCACGCGCGCTCCTTGCAGAGAGGGAAATCCCGATTCAGGGGTTTCCTGGGGGTTGGACGGATCCCCACAGTGACACAGGAAGCATTGATCGCAGAAATAGCTAGACTGGCTTGATCCGATCGGAGGTGGTTATCAGTGGCCAGTGTGAAGGGGAACGGCGTCAGCCCCGTCGTCGGCGTCGGCGGCACCAGGGGCAAGCAGCCCAGTCTGTCGCAGCTGCGCGCGTTCGCCGCCGTGGCGGAGTACCTGCACTTCAGGGACGCGGCCGCCGCGATCGGCATGAGCCAGCCGGCTCTGTCGGGGGCGGTCTCCGCGCTGGAGGACGCGCTGGGGGTGCAACTCGTCGAGCGTACGACGCGCAAGGTGCTGCTGTCTCCGGCGGGGGAGCGGCTCGCGGTGCGGGCGCGGGCCGTGCTGGACGCGGTGGGCGAGCTGATGGAGGAGGCGGAGGCGGTACGGGCGCCCTTCACCGGGGTGCTCAGGATCGGGGTGATCCCGACCGTGGCGCCGTACCTGCTGCCGACGGTGCTCACGCTCGTGCACGAGCGGTATCCGGAACTGGATCTCCAGGTGCACGAGGAGCAGACGTCGTCGCTGCTGGAGGGGCTGGCGGTGGGACGGCTCGACCTGCTGCTGCTCGCGGTGCCGCTGGGGGTGCCGGGGGTGGCCGAACTGCCCCTGTTCGACGAGGACTTCGTCCTGGTGACGCCGCGGGATCACTGGCTCGGCGGCCGGGAGGACATCCCGCGCGACGCGCTCAAAGAGCTGCATCTGCTGCTGCTCGACGAGGGGCACTGCCTGCGGGACCAGGCCCTCGACATCTGCCGGGAGGCGGGCCGTACGGAGGGTGCGCCGGTCACGACGACGGCGGCGGGCCTGTCCACGCTGGTGCAGCTGGTGGCGGGCGGGCTCGGTGTGACGCTGCTGCCGCGCACGGCGGTGACGGTGGAGACGGAACGCAACGACCGGCTGGTGACGGGGTACTTCGCCGACCCGGCGCCGTCGCGTCGCGTGGCGCTGGCGATGCGGACGGGGGCGGCGCGTCAGAGCGAGTTCGAGACGTTCGCGCAGGCGCTGCGGGAGGCGATGCGGCGGTTGCCCGTGCGGGTGGTGGCGGGCGGCAGGTGAGCGGCCGGGGTCACGCCCGTCGTACGGGATGCTCCCGGAGCGCGGCGTGACGATCCCGGCCCGGCAGCGGGGCGGCGTCGGCTTGGCCGGCGTGGCGACCGGCGGCCGTCATGCGCGTACCTCCGAGGCGAGCCTGTCGAGGCGCCCGGCGGCGAGTTCCAGCCAGCGCACGTCGGCTTCCAGGTGGAAGAGGGCGTGTTCGCACAGGAGCTGGTCGGCGAGATCGCCCCGGCGCTTGCGCTCGGTGAGGGCGCGCATCAGGCGCATGTGCTCGGCGCGCTGCGCGTCGAGGAGGCCGGTGGCGCTGCGCCCGGTCAGGAGCGCGAGGACGACCTTCGTGTAGAGCGTCGACTGGAGGTACGGCTCGGGCTTCTCCGGTCGCGCGAGCCACTGCTCGACGTCGGTGACGCCGGCTTCGGTGATGGCGTACCGCTTGCGCTCGGGGCCGCCGCCGGATTCCACGCTGTCGACTTCGACGAGGCCGTTCTTCAGGAGGCGGGACATGGTCGCGTAGACCTGGCCGTAGTGGAGGGGGCGGTCGTGGCCGAACCTGTCGTCGAAGGCGCGCTTGAGGTCGTAGCCGTGGCGGGGGCCGGATTCCAGCAGCCCGAGGAGGGTGTGGCCGATTGACATGTGGCGCACAGTATACAAGAGGTATACATGCGGTGCATAGCCGGCCGGTGGGGGACCGCGTTGCGTGCGACCGGTCGGCTTCGAAGGCCAGGAGCGCGGGACCGCGTGAGCGTATGCGGCGGGCCGCCGCCCAGGCGGGTACCGGCCCGCCGCATACGCCCTACTCCTCCCCGGGCTCCGGGGGACCGGGCGGCGCCTTGGGGGGGCGTCCGCGCCGGGCGATCGGACCGGCGCCGCCCGGGAGCCGGCCGGACTCCGACAGTGCCCGGCGCAGTACGAACTCGATCTGCGCGTTCGCGCTGCGCAGCTCGTCCGACGCCCACCGGGCCAGCGCGTCGTACACCGCCGGATCCAGCCGCAGCAGCACCTGCTTGCGCTGCTGCGGCGGCCGCTTCCGCTGCGGGGCCTCGTCCGTCACTGGTAGAGCGTGCCGGTGTTGAGCACCGGCTGCGCGGCCCGGTCGCCGCACAGCACCACCATCAGGTTGCTCACCATCGCCGCCCGGCGCTCGGAGTCCATCTCGACGATGTCCTGCTCGGTGATCCGGTTGAGGGCCATCTCGACCATCCCCACCGCGCCCTCGACGATCAGCTTGCGCGCCGCGACGACCGCCCCTGCCTGCTGCCGCTGAAGCATCGCCGAGGCGATCTCCGGCGCGTACGCGAGGTGGGTGAAGCGGGACTCGATGATGTGGACGCCGGCCGCCTCGACCCGCGCGTGCAGCTCGACCGCGAGCTTCTCGGTGATCTCCTCGGCGTTGCCGCGCAGCGACAGGCCCTCCTCGTCGTGGGCGTCGTACGGGTACTCGATCGCGATGTGGCGCACGGCGGCCTCCGTCTGGGTGGAGACGAACTCCAGGAAGTCGTCGACCTCGAACGTCGCCTGCGCCGTGTCCTCGACCTTCCAGACCACGACCGCCGCCAGCTCGATCGGGTTGCCGTACGCGTCGTTGACCTTGAGGATCGCCGTCTCGTGATTCCTGATCCGGGTCGAGATCTTCGAGCGGGTGGTGAGCGGGTTGACCCAGCGCAGCCCGTCGGTGCGGATGGTGCCGCGGTAGCGCCCGAAGAGCTGGACGACGCGGGCCTCACCCGGCGCCACCATGTTGAGACCGCACATCGCGAGGAACGCGGCGAAGGCGACCACGACCCCCGTGACGATCAGTGCGACCTTCGGGCCGGTCGTCGCCATGGTGGCGCCGGTGGCGACGAGGCCCGCCCCCGCGAGCAGTCCCAGCAGTCCCAGCAGCAGCGCCAGGCCGCCCCCGATGCTGTGGGCGGCCCTTTCGCGTACGCGTGGAGAGGGCATCTCGGGCAGGTCGGCCGGTGCGGATGTGCTGGTCATGGACATGGGTCCCCCGGTTTCGTGCGGTGCGATCGTGGTTCGACCGCTCTAGCAAAGTGATATCACTTTTTCGGCGTCCGTAAACCCGTGCGAGCCCTCTGGCAACCCTGGAGCCCTCTCGTGAGTCGGTTCCAGAGAGACGGGTGCTGATTGTCACGTACGGAAAAAACCGGATCAGCAGTCCTTTGTCCGCAGGTGCGGTGTTAGCTTTCTGAGCTGACATCCGGGGGCTCGATGAGCGGAGTTACGGAGTAATGGGCCGAGCAGAAGCGCGAAAGGACCGGAAGCGCGGTGCGCGCCGGGCGAAGAAGGCAGGAGGCATACGCCGCTTCTTCACGTGGAAGAAGGTGCTGGGCACCTTCTTCGGGCTCTGCCTGCTCATGATGGGCGTCTTCGTGGCCCTGTACATATGGGTCCCGGTGCCGGCCGCCAACGCCGAGGCGAAGCTGCAGAGCAACGTCTACAGGTACAGCGACGGCACGATCATGGCCCGGTCCGGCCACGTCAACCGTGAGATCCTTCCGCTCGCCAAGATCCCCAAGGACGTCCAGACCGCCTTCGTCGCCGCCGAGAACCAGAACTTCTACAAGGACTCAGGCGTCGACTTCAAGGGCACCGCCCGCGGTCTGCTCAACACCGTCACGGGCAAGGGCAAGCAGGGTGGCTCGACGATCACCCAGCAGTACGTCAAGAACTACTACCTGACCCAGGACCAGACGGTCACCCGCAAGCTCAGGGAGCTTGTGATCTCCATCAAGGTGGACCGGAAGTACAAGAAGCAGGACATCCTGGCCGGGTATCTGAACACCAGCTACTTCGGACGCGGCGCGTACGGCATCCAGGCCGCGGCCCAGGCGTACTACCGCGTCGACGCCGAGAAGCTGAGCGTCGAGCAGGGCGCGTACCTCGCGGCACTCCTCCAGGCGCCGAGTCAGTACGACTGGGCAGTGGCCAGCGACACCAGCAAGAAGCTGGTCACGGAGCGCTGGAACTACGTACTCGACAACATGATCGAGATGAACGAGCTGGACCAGGCCGAACGCGACGGCATGACGTTCAAGAAGCCGAGGGCTCCCAAGGGCGCCGCCGGCATGGAGGGCCAGACCGGTTACATGGTCGACGCCGCGAAGGCCGAGCTGAGGAAGCAGGGTGTCAGCGAGGCCGACTTCGACGCGGGCGGCTGGACGATCACGCTCAACATCGACAAGAAGCGCCAGAAGGCCCTGGAGAAGGCGGTCGAGCGGCAGCTGGAGTCCAAGCTCGACCGCAAGAAGAACAAGGTCGACGCGACGCTCCAGGCCGGCGCGACCTCGGTCGACCCGAAGACCGGCAAGGTGGTCGCGATGTACGGCGGCCAGGACGCCACGAAGCACTGGACATCGAACGCCACCCGCTCCGACTACCAGCCCGCCTCGACGTTCAAGCCCGTCGTCCTCGCCGCCGCCCTGGAGAACAACTCCAAGACGCAGGACGGCAAGCCGATCACCCCCAGCACCATCTACGACGGCACCAGCAAGCGCCCCGTGAAGGGCAGCACCACCCCCTTCGCCCCGCAGAACGACCTGGGCAGGAGCTTCGGCCCCATCTCGGTCCAGCAGGCCATGCAGAACTCGGTCAACTCCGTCTTCGCGCAGATGCTCGTGGACGTCGGCGCGCCGCGCGTGAAGGAGACCGCGCTCGACATGGGCATGGAGGACAAGGGCGGCTTCGACGAGCGTCCCGCCATGTCGCTCGGTGTCATGGGCGCCAGCACGATGGACATGGCGAGCGTCTACGCCACGCTCGACAACCACGGCAAGAAGGTCACGCCGAGCATCGTGAAGTCGGCCGAGCACAAGGACCGCGAGGGCGGCCGGGTCGACCTGCCCGAGCCGACCGAGGAGCAGGTCATCGACCGCTCGACGGCGGACAGCGTGACCAAGGTGCTCACCGGAGTGGTCAAGAGCGGTACGGGCACCCGGGCGAGCAACCCGAACTACAACGCGGCCGGCAAGACCGGCACGTCGGAGAAGAACCGGTCCGCCTGGTTCGTGGGCTACACCCCCGAACTGTCCACCGCCGTGGCCCTGTTCGGTGAGTCCCCGGACGGCGGCAGGCAGGTCTCCCTCACCGGTACGGCCAACGCCGGCCGCGCCAGCGGCGGCGGCTTCCCCGCCATGATCTGGTCGGACTACACCCTCGGCGCCCTCGGCGGCGGCTCCGACGCCGACTTCGACCTGGAGATCGACCCGGACGACGCCTACGTGCCCCCGCCGAGCGACACCCCGGACCCGACCCCCACGCCGAGCAAGACCCCGACCACCCCGAGCAAGACCCCGACGACGCCGAGCACGCCGCCGACGACGCCGTCCACCACCCCGCCGACGACGCCGCCCACGACGCCTTCGTCGTCCCCGCCGCCGATCACGATCGGCCCGCCGGACCCCGGCGGTGACACCGAGGGCTCCGACGGCGGAGCGGACGGCGGCGCCGACGGGGGAGCCGACGGAGGGGCCGACGGCGGCGCGGACGGGGGTGCGGACGGCGGCCTCGACAGCGACCTCGGGCCGCCCCGCCCCTGACCGGTACGGCACACGACCGCGGCGGGCACCCCCTCGGAGAGGGTGCCCGCCGCGGTGCGTACAGACCGGCTGAAGGTGCCTGCGGAAGCTACGGGCGCGTCGCCAGCTCGAACCAGACCACCTTGCCGGACGACAGGCGCGTGGCGCCCCACCGTCTCGCCAGCCGGTTCACCAGGAACAGGCCGCGCCCGCCCTCGTCCGTGTCCCGCGCCCGCCGCTGTCTCGGCAGCTGCGGGGCGTCGTCGCCGACCTCGCAGCGCAGTACGTCCGTGCGCAGCAGCCGCAGGGTCACGGGCCGCTCGGCGTACCGCACCGCGTTCGTCACCACCTCGCTGACCAGCAGTTCCACCGAGTCGCTCAGCTCCTCCAGGTCCCAGCGCGCCAGCGCGCGCCGCGCCAGCCTGCGGGCCCGGCCGGGCGCCTGCTCCTCCGGCTCCAGGAACCAGTACGCGACGTCGCTGGGCGCGATGCCGTCGAAGCGGGCCGCGAGCAGCGCGATGTCGTCGTCCCGGTCACCGGGCCCGAGCATGTCGAGTACGTCGTCGCACAGGGCCTCAAGGGGCGGGGAGTGATCCGGTCCCGTCAACTGCGCCGTGGCCGCGAGACGTTCGCGCAGCTGCTCTATGCCCGTCCACACGTCCCGCAGCCGGGACTCGACGAGCCCGTCGGTGTAGAGCAGCAGCGTGGCGCCCGCCGGGGCGTCCAGCTCGACGGCCTCGAAGTCGACCCCGCCGACCCCGATGGGCGCGCCCGGCGGCACCCGCAGCACCTCGGCGCGACCGCCGAGGTGGAGCAGGATGGGCGGCGGATGGCCCGCGTTGGCGATGGTGATCCGGTGCGCGACCGGGTCGTACACCGCGTACAGGCAGGTCGCCATGCGGTCCTGGCCGAGCCGCTGCGCCTGCTCGTCGAGGTGGTGCAGCACCTCCTGCGGCGGCAGGTCGAGGCCGGCCAGGGTCTGCGCCGTCGTCCGCAGCTGGCCCATGATCGCGGCCGAGGTCATGGAGTGGCCCATGACGTCGCCGACGACCAGCGCGACGCGGCTGCCCGGCAGCGGGATCGCGTCGTACCAGTCACCGCCGACGCGCGCCGTCTCGGCGGCCGGCAGGTAGCGGGAGGCCAACTTGACGCCGGTCGGCTGCGGCAGTGAGTCGGGCAGCATGGTGCGCTGGAGCTCGTCGGCGATGTACGCCTCGCGCCCGTACAGCACGGCCTTGTCGATGCCGAGGGCCGTGTGCGTGGCGAGCTGGGCGGCGACCAGCAGGTCGTTCGCCTCGAACGCGGGACGCTCCGGCCGGCGCAGGAACACGGCCGCGCCGATCACGCGGCGCCGGCCGCGCAGCGGCGCGAGGATCGCCCGGCGCCCGGACGGCAGGCTCATGGCCTCGCCGAGCAGCTCGGACAGGGCCACCCGCGCGGACGACGTGTCGCCGAACACCGGACGTACGCCCCTGAGCACCTCGGCCAGCGCGCCGCCGCTGCGCACCTCGCACAGCTGCGGCGCGGGCAGCGGCTCGACCTGGAGGTCGATCTCCTCGGCCCCCTCGTCCGCTAAACGCAGCCGGTCGGTGCGGCGCAGGCGCAGCATGAACGGTACGGCGGGGCGCTCGTCGCCGACCGGCAGCGGGTCGCGCAGATAGACCAGGATCGCGTCGGTGAAGGTCGGCACGGACGCCCGGCACAGGCCGAGCACGATCTCGTCGAGGTCGATCCCACGAGCGATCCGCCGCGTCGCCGCGCCGACGAACCGCAGCCGGTCGCCCTCGCTCCTGGCCGTCGCGGCCGGCTCCGGGGTCCCGTCACCCGCGGCCGGCACGGGAGCGGGCATGGGGCTCGGCACCGACGGCGGAACCTCCTCCTGCCGCGGCCGGGTGCGCTCGTGCGGCCTGGCGACCAGGGGCTGCCGGCCTTCGTGCGAGGTGGACTGGTGCTCCGTCACGCGTGGGGTTCCGTCCGTCCGGGGAGCTTGTGCGATGCAATCGCTTTGTGTGGCGATATACCCGCTCTGCGGGCGGCCTCGACAGGGCGGTGGCCCCCGAACCCGGCGGACTTGCTCTCCGGCACGGCTCCACCCCCCTGTGATGACATACGGTCAGGTTCAGCGCCCGGACCGCCAGTTGCCTGCGGTACCGGTGCGCTCAGTGCGCTCAGTGTTGCGGAAGGCGATCCTACGTTTGACCCATGGGGGCCTATCAAGGGTCTCACGGAGCCGTGTGAACAGGAGTGCGGTCCCAGTCATCCGGCAGCCGGGGAACGGCCCATCGCGGATCGGGCCGCCAGTTCTCCCAGCCGTCGCGGAACGGCGCGCCCCACGCGGTGATCAGGCCGACCGCCGCGCGCCCCGCCTCACGTACCCGCCCGGCCTGTTCCTCGCTCAGCAGCCCCACCCGGCGCGCCTGCTCGAACTCGTCCTCGTCGAGCCAGTTCCAGGCGCGGTCCGGGTGCACGGAGATGTCCAGGAAGTGGTCCTCGGAGTCGACGCCGCCCGTCCAGCGGGTGCGCGGCTCCTCCAGGTTCACGTACCAGTTCTTGAACCGCCAGCCGGGCTCCCAGAACAGCCACACCGACCAGGGGTCGCCCGGCCGCGCCAGCTTCAGCACGCCGGTGCCCCACCACCGCGAGGTGGTGGTGGTCCGGGGCGCCGTGTACCGGGTGGCGAGAGGCTCCTCGTGCACGGGCTTGCCGTCCGCGAGCACCGGCCGGACGCACTGGGTGCCCGGCGCCATCCACACCGCCAGCAGTTCGTCGGTGTCGCGCACGACCGTGACGGGGCGGCAGATGTGGATCCGGTCGTCGGCATTGCCGCGATAGCGCCAGAGGATGTGGTCCCCCGGCGCCCAACGCGCCCTGCCCGCACCGCCCGCCGTATCTGTCATGAGCAGATCTTAGGAGTACCGGCCACGGACTGCTGCGGCCGAGGTCACGGGTGCGCCGTCGCCGGACCACCACCTGGTCACAGCCGGGTCATGCCCAGCTCACGGCCGGGTCATGCGCAGCACGTCCAGCGCTTCGTCGAGCTGCTGCTCGGTCAGGTCGCCCCGCTCGACGTACCCGGACTCCAGGACCACTTCGCGGATGGTCTTGCGCTCGGCGAGGGACTTCTTGACGACCTTCGCGGCCTCCTCGTAGCCGATGTACTGGTTGAGCGGGGTGACGACCGACGGCGACGACTCGGCGTACTCACGCGCGCGTTCGACGTGCGCGGTGATCCCGTCGATCGTGCGGTCGGCCAGCAGCCGCGAGGCGTTGGCGAGCAGCCGCACCGACTCCAGCAGGTTCTTCGCCATCACCGGGAGCATGACGTTCAGCTCGAAGTTGCCCGCCGCGCCGGCCACGGCGACCGTCGTGTCGTTGCCCGTCACCTGGGCCGCGACCATCAGCACGGCCTCGGGAACGACCGGATTCACCTTGCCTGGCATGATCGACGAGCCCGGCTGGAGGTCGGGAAGGCTGATCTCGGCCAATCCGGTGCGCGGACCCGACGCCATCCAGCGCAGGTCGTTGGAGATCTTGGTGAGGGAGACCGCGATCGTACGGAGCTGGCCGGACGTCTCGACGAGTCCGTCCCGCGCGCCCTGCGCCTCGAAGTGGTCGCGGGCCTCGGTGAGCGGCAGTCCCGTGGTGCGGGCGACCTCGGCGATGACGGCGGCCGAGAAGCCGGGCGGGGTGTTGATCCCGGTGCCCACGGCCGTACCGCCCAGGGGGAGTTCCGCCAGGCGGGGGAGGGAGGCCCGCAGGCGCTCGACGCCGTACCGCACGGCTGCGGCGTATCCGCCGAACTCCTGGCCGAGGGTGACCGGCGTGGCGTCCATCAGGTGCGTACGACCGGACTTGACCACGTCCGCGAACTCCGCCGCCTTGCGCTCCAGTGCGGCCCCGAGGTGGTCGAGGGCGGGGATCAGGTCGCCCGTCACGGCGGCGGTCGCCGCGATGTGGATGGACGACGGGAACACGTCGTTGGACGACTGCGAGGCGTTGACATGGTCGTTGGGGTGGACCGGGCGGCCGAGGCGCTCGGTGGCGAGCGTGGCGACGACCTCGTTCATGTTCATGTTGGAGGACGTGCCGGAACCGGTCTGGAAGACGTCGACGGGGAAGTGCTCGTCCCAGCGCCCCCGCGCGACCTCCTCGGCCGCGTCGCGGACCGCCTGCGCGATGTCCTTGTCCAGTACGCCCAGTTCGGCGTTGACCAGGGCGGCAGCCGCCTTGATGCGGGCCAGGGCCTCGATGTGGGCGCGCTCCAGACGTTGTCCGGAGAGGGGGAAGTTCTGCACGGCCCGCTGGGTCTGGGCGCGCCACTTGGCGTGCGCCGGCACCCGTACCTCGCCCATCGAGTCGTGCTCGACCCGGTACTCGCCCTGCTGTTCGTCGCTCGTCATGATCACGTACCTCCTGGAGAAGTTGAGCACTTGTCTTGTTCTGCGTATTCCCAAGTCGCCTACCGGCCAGTAAATACCGGGGGTAACAACAAACCGGGGAGGCGCAATGCAGCGCACACGGCTCAGACTTCGCTCTGCGGTCGCGGCCGCCGCCGCACTGGCGGCGGCCATGGGGGGCGGCCTGGTGGCGACGGCCCCCGCCACCGCCGCCGACAGGGCCGCGTCGGCTTCCGCACCGCTTCCGGCCGAACTGGAGGCCGTACGGGCCGCCGAGGCCGTGAAGCTGTACGGCAGTCCGGCCGAGCGGCCGATGGACCAGCGCAAGACCGGGCTCATCTCGCTCGGCGACAGCGAGATCTCCGGTGAGGGAGTCGGCACGTACGAACCCGGCACCAACGGGCCCGACAACTGGTGCCACCGCTCGCCGGACGCCGCGATCCACCGCACCGGCATCCCGGCCGACGTCACGTACAACGTCTCCTGCTCGGGCGCGTACACCGGAAACATCCGGATCGGCGGGAGCAAGCAGTACGCCGACGAGCTGGTCCAGAGCGACAACCTGGCCGTGAAGGCCCGCAACACCCGCATCAAGATGGTGCTGCTGGTCGCCGGCGCGAACGACGACCTCCAGTTCGGGCCGGTGATGACCGACTGCGTCACGCGCTGGCTGACGTTCCAGGGTGCCTGCGCGCCCAAGTACGCGCCCGGCTGGCAGGCCCGCGTCGACGCGCTCGTGCCCAAGGTCGAGCAGACGGTCCGCGACCTGCGGACGGTCATGCGCGACGCCGGGTACGCCGACGGCGACTACAAGATGGTCGTGATGGGCTACCCGAGCCCCATCGGCCCCGACGTCTACGACAACCCGAACTTCCCCGGCAAGATCCCGGGCGGCTGCGCGGGGTACGACTCCGACGCGGCCTGGGGCCGCGACACCGCGGTCTCCACGTTCGAACGCGGGATGCGCAGGGCGGCGGCGAACACGGCCTCCGTCTACCTCGACAACTCCCGCCTCTTCCACGGCCACGAGGTCTGCATGGACGACCCCTGGGCGCGCGGCCTCTACATCGACCTCTCCAAGCCCGGCCTGCCGGACTCGAACTCGGTCCGCCAGTCCTTCCACCCGAACATCCGCGGCCACGCGGCCTTCGCGTCCTGCCTCACCCAGCTCTACGGCTCCACTGTGCGGGAAGCGAGCTGCGCGGACCCGGCGAGCACCGGAAAGCCGGTGCTCTTCGCCGGGGCGTGGGACGACGCGTACAAGCCGCTGAGGAACGAGGGGACGGGGACCTGCGCCGACGTGCCCGGGGCGGCGACCCGCAACGGCACGGCGGTCGGCGGCTGGGACTGCCACGGCGGCCGCAACCAGGGCTGGTGGTACGACACCGCGCAGAAGTCGGTCCGTACGGAACTGACCCACGACCGGTGCCTGGACGTGCCCGGCGCCAAGTACCAGGCAGGCGCGGGCCTGGTCCTGTGGAACTGCTCGGGCGCGGCGAACCAGCAGTTCGTGCGTGACGGGTCCACGATCCGCCCGGCGGCCTCCACGGGCCTGTGCGTGACGCTCGCGGCGGCCAAGGACCCGCTGCGGCTCCAGCCCTGCACGGGAGCGGCGAACCAGCGGTTCGCCTGAAACCGGACGGCGCCTGTCCCCGTACGCGCGCCGCGCACGGGGACAGGCGCCGTCGTGCCGCGGCTCAGGCCAGGCCGGGACCCCGGACCGGGATCGAGGTGAACGTCGGGGCCGGGGCCGGCTCGGTGAAGAAGTCGTTGCCCTTGTCGTCGACCACGATGAACGCGGGGAAGTCCTCGACCTCGATCCGCCAGACCGCCTCCATGCCGAGCTCCTCGTACTCGACGACCTCGACCTTCTTGATGCAGTCCTGCGCGAGCCGCGCAGCGGGGCCGCCGATCGAGCCCAGGTAGAAGCCGCCGTGCGTCCCGCACGCGTCCGTCACCTGCTTCGAGCGGTTGCCCTTGGCGAGCATGACCTTGGAGCCGCCCGCCGCCTGGAACTGCTCGACGTAGGAGTCCATGCGGCCGGCCGTCGTCGGGCCGAAGGACCCGGACGCGTACCCCTCGGGGGTCTTGGCCGGACCGGCGTAGTACACCGGGTGGTCCTTCAGGTACTGCGGCATCTCCTCGCCCGCGTCCAGCCGCTCCTTGATCTTCGCGTGCGCGATGTCACGGGCGACGACGAGCGGTCCGGTGAGGGAGAGGCGGGTCTTGACGGGGTACTTGGTGAGCTCGGCGAGCACCTCGTCCATCGGCCGGTTCAGGTCGATCTCGACGACATCGCCCTCCTCGGAGAGCTGCTCGTCGGTGGTGTCCGGCAGGAAGCGCGCCGGGTCCTTCTCCAGCTGCTCCAGGAAGACGCCCTCGGCGGTGATCTTCGCGACGGCCTGGCGGTCCGCCGAGCAGGACACGGCGATCGCGACGGGCAGCGAGGCGCCGTGGCGCGGCAGGCGCACCACGCGCACGTCGTGGCAGAAGTACTTGCCGCCGAACTGCGCGCCGATGCCGATCCGCTGCGTCAGCTCGAAGACCTTCTCCTCCAGCTCCTTGTCGCGGAAGCCGTGGCCGGTCGGGGAGCCCTCGGTGGGCAGCTCGTCCAGGTAGTGCGCGGAGGCGTACTTCGCGGTCTTGAGCGCGAACTCGGCGGACGTGCCGCCGACGACGATCGCCAGGTGGTACGGCGGGCACGCGGCCGTACCGAGCGAGCGGATCTTCTCCTCCAGGAACTTCATCATGGAGGTCTCGTTGAGGACCGCCTTCGTCTCCTGGTAGAGGAAGGACTTGTTGGCGGAGCCGCCGCCCTTCGCCATGAAGAGGAACTTGTACGCGCCGCCGTCGGTCGCGTACAGCTCGATCTGCGCGGGCAGGTTCGAGCCGGTGTTCTTCTCCTCCCACATGTTCAGCGGGGCCATCTGCGAGTACCGCAGGTTGAGCTTGGTGTAGGCGTCGAAGACGCCGTGCGAGAGGGCTTCCTCGTCGCCGCCCTCGGTGAGGACGTTCTGGCCGCGCTTGCCCATGACGATCGCGGTGCCGGTGTCCTGGCACATCGGCAGGACGCCCGCCGCAGCGATGTTCGCGTTCTTCAGCAGGTCCAGGGCCACGAACTTGTCGTTCGAGGACGCCTCGGGGTCGTCGACGATCCGGCGCAGCTGGGCCAGGTGCGCGGGCCGCAGGTAGTGCGAGATGTCGTGCATCGCCTCGGCGGCCAGGGTGCGCAGCGCCTCGGGGGCGACCTTGAGGAACGTACGGCCGTCGGCCTCGAAGGTGGAGACACCCTCGGCGGTCACCAGGCGATAGGGCGTGGTGTCCTCTCCCAGGGGGAGCAGATCGGAGTACGCAAACTCTGGCATTTCGGCCATTCCTCAACTCGGCAGACGGCAACTGGCCTCCATTGGCGCAGCCCGTCCACCAGCGTAAGACTCCCGCCGGGCGCCGGGTCTGTGAGGTAAGGCTCAGTTGGCGCACGCGCGCACTAGTCGCGATCTATCGCGTTTGGGTACGCTGGGGCGGTGGACCTCGAGAAGCACGCCCAGCAGCAGCCGCCCGCCCCGCCGTTGCCGGCCGAGCCGGCCCTCCGCGCGTCCGACGCGGACCGCGACCGGATCGCGGACATCCTGCGCGACGCCGTGGCCGAGGGCAGGCTGACCGCCGAGGAGCACGCCGAGCGCGTCGAATCGGTCTACCGCGCCAAGACCGTGGCCGAACTGGAGCCGCTGGTCCAGGACCTGCCCGCGCCCGGCGGCGGCGCCCGGCCCGCGCCGGCCCCGGCGGCGTACGACCCGGTCGATCCCTCGGCGCCGGCCGCGGCGGAGAACCTGGTCGCCGTCTTCAGCAGCTCGACGCGCAAGGGGCGCTGGCGGATCGGCCGCAGGACGAACGCCTTCGCGCTCTTCGGCAGCGTCGAGATCGACCTGACGGAGGCGCTTTTCGGCCAGCGGCTCACCGTGATCAACGCGACCTCGCTGTTCGGCAACGTCGAGGTGCGCGTCCCCGAGAACATCACGCTGCGCGGCGGCGGTACGGGGATCTTCGGCAACTTCGAGGTCGACACCCTCGAAGCGCACGACCCGGAGGCTCCGGTCGTGGTCATCAACGGCTACTCGGTGTTCGGCAACATCGAGGCCAAGCCCAAGCGCGGGAAGCGCGTCGCGGACCTCCACGGTCGCGTGCGCAAACACCTCGGGCACTGACGCGTTCGAAACCCTGTGCATAGGCGCGCGCACAGCGGGTAGGGACTGCTGCATCGCTGCTCGCTCCCGAAGCCGTCGTCAGGAGTAGACCGTGCTGCATCCGCCGCATCAGTCCCTGCAGGTCGCCGCCGTTCCGTCGCAGCGCGCGCCGGCCCGGGAACAGGCCGGCCCCTGGCACTCGGAGGCGGTGTGCCGCCGCGACGAAGCCGGGCTCTTCTTCGCACCGTCGAAGGAGCCGACGGCCGCGCGGCTGGCCCGGGAGGAAGCCGCGAAGCGGGTGTGCGCGAGGTGCCCGGTCATGGTCGAGTGCCGGGAGCACGCCCTGCTCCAGCCCGAGCCGTACGGCGTCTGGGGCGGCCTGACCGCCGCCGAACGGCGGGTGGTGCTGGCACGGCGCAGGCGGCGCGAGATGGAACTGAAGGCATCCTCGCCCGGCGGCCGGATCGCCGCCGCCGGCTGACGCGAGCGAGACAGGAAGCGAGAAAGAAAAGGGGCGCCCCCGCCGCACGGCCGGGCCGCCCCTTTCTCGTTCCGCTACGGTCCCGCCTACTTCGCGCGGTCGAAGTCGATGGCGCTGTAGGCGCGCAGCTTCGACAGGCGGTGGGTCGAGTCGATCTGGCGGATCGTGCCCGACTTGGAGCGCATCACCAGGGACTGCGTGGTGGCGGTCTCGGAGCGGTAGCGGACGCCGCGCAGCAGCTCGCCGTCCGTGATGCCGGTGGCGACGAAGAACACGTTGTCGCCGCTGACCAGGTCGTTCGTGTGCAGTACGCGGTCCAGGTCGTGGCCCGCGTCGAGCGCCTTCTGACGCTCGGCCTCGTCCTTGGGCCACAGCTTGCCCTGGATCGTGCCGCCGAGGCACTTGATGGCGCAGGCCGAGATGATGCCCTCGGGGGTGCCGCCGATGCCCATGAGCAGGTCGACGCCGGTGCCCTCGCGCACGGCCATGACCGACCCCGCGACGTCGCCGTCCGAGATGAACTTGATGCGCGCGCCCGTCTCGCGGATCTCCTTGACGATGCCCTCGTGGCGGGGGCGGTCGAGGATCATCACGGTGACGTCCTCGGGCGCCGAGTGCTTGGCCTTGGCGACCCGGCGGATGTTGACGGAGACGGGGGCGTTGATGTCGACGAAGTCGGCGGCCTCCGGGCCCGTGACGAGCTTCTCCATGTAGAAGACCGCGGACGGGTCGAACATGGTGCCGCGGTCGGCGGCGGCCAGCACGGCGATGGCGTTGGGCATGCCCTTGGCGTTGAGGGTGGTGCCGTCGATCGGGTCGACGGCGATGTCGACCTCGGCCCCGGTGCCGTCGCCCACGCGCTCCCCGTTGAAGAGCATCGGGGCTTCGTCCTTCTCGCCCTCACCGATGACGACGATGCCGTTCATCGATACGGTCGAGACGAGCGTCCGCATGGCCTTCACCGCTGCGCCGTCCGCGCCGATCTTGTCACCGCGGCCGACCCACCGCCCGGCGGCCATGGCGGCGGCCTCGGTGACCCGGACGAGCTCCAGGGCCAGGTTGCGGTCGGGGGCCTCGGGCGAGACCTCGAGCTGAGACGGAAGATGGTGCTCGGTCATCGGAGCGCACCTTTCTGTACGGCGACGGCCGGAGTGGAGAGGGTGGTGCCGACTCTATCGGTACGTCGACAAAATGAGCAGAGGGGGGCACGTATGAGCGGCATATCGGGACGAGATGCCCCTCGCGCGGGGCGTCGACCGGCATGGGGGACCATGGGGGCGTGGCAGGTATGAAAGGCAAGCAGACGGTCCGGGACATGGTGCTGTCGATGGCGGCGATCGGCGTCGTCGTCGCCGGTGTGTACACCCTCGTCCCGCACGACGACTCGGCGGACCCGGTGAAGCCGGTCGACTACCGGGTCGAGCTCATCACGGCCCGGCGCGCGGCGCCGTACCCGGTGGCCGCCCCGGTGGGGCTCCCCGAGACGTGGAAGCCGACGTCGGTCTCGTACGACCGGCAGGAGTCCGACGCCTGGCACCTCGGGTTCCTCGACCCGGACCGGGAGTACATCGCGGTCGAGCAGTCGAGCGGGCCGGTGGAGAAGTTCGTCCACGAGGTCAGCCAGAAGGCGACGAAGACCGAGAAGACCCTGCGGGTGGGCGACGAGACCTGGCAGCGCTGGGAGGGCCCGAAGTACGACGCGCTGGTGCGCGAGGAGAAGGGCGCGACGACCGTGGTCACGGGGACGGCGTCGCAGAAGCGGCTGGCCGAGATGGCCGGGGCGCTGGAAGCGAAGAAGTCCTGATCGACGCTTGTGCGACATCGGCGCTCGTACGTACGACGAAGCCGCCGCACCCCGAGGGTGCGGCGGCTTCGTCGTACGTACGACCGGCTCGATCAGACGGTGGTGATGACGTCGTCGTAGGACAGGCGAGGGGAGCGCGGGAACCACGCGTCGTCGCCCGGCTTGCCGATGTTGACGATCATCAGCGGGGTGTGGTCGTCGTCCAGGAACTCCTTCTGGACGCCGGCGTGGTCGAAGCCGGTCATCGGGCCCGCGGCCAGGCCGGCGGCGCGGACGCCGACGATGAAGTACGCGGCCTGCAGGGCGGCGTTGAGGCCGGCGGCGGACTCACGGGCCGGACGCGTCGAGAAGAAGATGTCGCGCGCCTGCGGGAAGTGCGGGAAGAGGTCCGGCAGCTCGTGGTGGAACTCGTTGTCGGCGGCGAGGATCGCGACCAGCGGGGCGGCGGCGGTCTTCGCCTGGTTGCCCTCGGCCAGGTGCGGGACGAGGCGCTCGCGGGCCTCGGGGGTGCGGACCAGGACGATGCGCAGCGGCGTCTGGTTGAACGCGGTCGGGCCGAACTTGACCAGGTCGTAGATCGCCTGGACCTGCTCGTCGGTCACCGGCTCGTCCGTGAACGTGTTCGCGGTGCGGGCCTCGCGGAAGAGGAGGTCCTGGGCGGCGGGGTCAAGTACGAGAGACATGCGGTTTGCCTTCCGGGCGGCGGCGGGGGATCAAGCTATGACCTCACCGTAGGCGAAAGTAGGTTAACTTTCAACTAAAGCGGGACTATGGTGTCTCGCCTCACAGCGACCGAGTGCCCCCGCGTATTCCCGCGCGCCGCCAGAGAGCTCCTCAACTCCCCTCGGCGAGCGACGCGTCCAGGCGGGCCCTGGCCCCGTCGAGCCAGCGCCGGCAGACCTTCGCCAGCTCCTCGCCGCGCTCCCAGAGCGCCAGCGACTCCTCCAGCGTCGTACCGCCCGCTTCCAGCCGTCGTACGACGTCGATCAGCTCGTCCCGGGCCTGCTCGTACCCGAGCGTCGTCGCTGCTTCGTCCGTTTCTGCCATGTGATCCACCTTAGGTAGGAGCGGGAAAAGACTGCGGCCGGGCGACCCCGGCCGGTGGCGGTGTCACTCCGCGACGCGCACCGCGAACTCGCCCTCGGCCACCCGCGCCCGCAGCCCGTCACCGGCCGCGACCTCGTCGGGGGAGCGGACCACCCCGCCGTCCGCCCTCTGGAGCACCGCGTACCCCCGCTCCAAAGTCGCCGCCGGGGACAGAGCCACCACCCGGGCCCGGGTGTGGGACAGCTCGGAGTCGGCGCGGTCCAGCAGGTGGCCCAGCGTGCGCCGGCTGCGCGCCACCAGGGCGTCGAGCTCCGCCGCGCGGTCGTCCACCATCCGCTGCGGCCGCTCCATCACCGGCCTGGCGAGCGCGTGCGCCAGCCCCCGCTCCTCGCGGTCCAGCAGCCCCCGCACGGTCCGCAGCGCCCGGTCGCGCAGCAACTGCACGCGGTCCAGCTCCTCGCCGACGTCCGGCACGACCTTCTTCGCCGCGTCCGTCGGCGTCGACGCCCGCAGGTCCGCCACCAGATCGAGCAGCGGCGAGTCCGGCTCGTGCCCGATCGCGGAGACCACCGGCGTACGGCAGCCGGACACCGTCCGTACGAGCTGCTCGTCGGAGAACGGCAGCAGGTCCTCGACGCTGCCGCCGCCCCGCGCCACGATGATCACGTCGACCTCCGGCAGGTCGTCCAGCTCCTTGACGGCCTGGACGACCTGCGCGACGGCGCTCACCCCCTGCACCGCCACGTTGCGCACCTCGAAGCGGACGGCCGGCCAGCGCCGGCGCGCGTTCTCCAGGACGTCGCGCTCGGCCGCCGAGGCCCGGCCCGTGACCAGGCCGATCCGCTGCGGCAGGAACGGCAGCGGCCTCTTGCGGTCGAGCGCGAACAGCCCCTCGCCCGCCAGCGCCTTCTTCAACTGCTCCAGCCGCGCGAGCAGTTCGCCGATGCCCACGGGCTTCATCTCCGTCGCCCGCAGCGACAGCTGCCCGCGCGGCGCGTACCACTCGGGCTTCGCGTGCACCACGACCCGCGCGCCCTCCGCCACCACGTCCGCGATCGGGTCGAAGACCTGCCGGAAGCACGTCACGCCCACCGAGATGTCGTGCGAGGGGTCGCGCAGCGTCAGGAAGACGACCCCGGCGCCGGGCCTGCGCGAGATCTGCGTGATCTGTCCCTCCACCCACACCGCGCCGAGCCGGTCGATCCACCCGCCGATCAGGCGCGAGACCTGACCGACCGGCAGCGGGGCGTCCGCGGACGTATTCAGAGCCATGTACGAAGGCTAGCCGTCGGCACTGACACCGTGGCCGGTCCGACGCCCGCGCTGCACGGCCACCACGACCAGGCCCACCCCCAGCCACGCCGCCCCCACGACCTGCGCCGTCCCGGACGCCTCCACGATCACCGCGACCGCCACCGCAGCGCCCAGCACCGGCAGCAGCACGTGCCGCCACCACACCGGCAGCCCTTCCATGCGCCGTACGGCGAACCAGCTCACCACCGACGCGTGCAGCAGCACGAACGCCGTCAGCGCCCCGATGTCGACCACCGACACCAGGTGGTCGAGACCGTCGTCGCGCCGCGACGCCCACACCGCCGCCATCAGCGTCACCACGGCCGCGAGCCCCAACGCGAGGCGCGGCACCCCCGAAGCGGCGTCGACGTTCGCCAGGACGCGCGGCAGCCGCCGCTCCCTGGTCATCGCGAACAGCAACCGCCCGGCCGCCGCCTGCCCCGCCAGCGCCGCGAACGCCGCGCCGACCGCCTTGCTCACCGCGACCAGATCGCCCAGCCAGGTCCCGACCGAGGCGTCGACCGCGTCGTAGAACGCCGTCCCCCGCTTCCCCGGCGCCGCGGCCAGCTCCGCGGCGGTCACCGGCTGGAGCAGCGCCGCCAGATAGGTCTGCGCCACGAAGAGGAATCCGGCCAGGGCCAGACAGCAGAGCACCGCCCGCGCCACCTTCGCGGAGCCCCCCGTCACCTCCTCCGCGAACGACGCGATCGCGTCGAACCCGAGGTACGACAGCACCGCCACCGACACCGCGCCCAGCGCCGCCGCGAGCGAGAAGCCGCCCAGGGAGCCGTCCGCGGACAGCGGCGACAGCCAGCCTCGCCGCGCGCCGTCCTGCGCGAGCACCACGACCGCGGCCACCACGAACACCAGCAGCACCACGATCTCCATGGCCAGCACCGCGAAGCCCACGCGCGCGGCCGCCCGTACGCCGTACATGTTCAGCCCGGTCGTCACCACCACCGCGAGCGCCGTCCACACCCACGGGGGAGACGGACGGCACGAGCGCGTGCATCGCGATGCCGGAGAAGAGGTACGCGACGGCCGGGATCAGCACGTAGTCCAGCACCGCCATCCACCCGGCGACGAACCCCGGGCCCTATCCGAGCGCCTTGCGGGCGTACGCGAAGACCGAGCCCGCCTGGGGGACCACCCGGACCATCTGGGCGTAACTGAACGCGGTGAACGCCATGGCGACCGTGGCGACGACGTAGACCAGCGCCACCGCGCCGTGCGACTTGGCGTCGAGCGTGCCGAAGACGCCGACGGGCGCCATCGGGGCGATGAACAGCAGCCCGTAGACGACGAGATCCCGGAATCCGAGGCTCCGCCGCAGTCCCGTCGTCTCCGTCAGGGTCTGAGCCATCGCGCCTCCGCACGTCGGGATACGTAGGGCCAGGCGATCAGTCTTGATCACGGAGGCGACCTTTGGCGTCCGTGGCGCGGCCTTACGATGGGGAACATGACTGCTACCGCCGCCCGTCGTGTCCTTCTCGCCGCTCCCCGTGGCTACTGCGCGGGCGTGGACCGTGCCGTGATCGCCGTGGAGAAGGCCCTGGAGCAGTACGGGGCGCCGATCTACGTGCGGCACGAGATCGTCCACAACAAGTACGTCGTGCAGACCCTGGAGAAGAAGGGCGCGATCTTCGTCGACGTGACGGCGGAGGTCCCCGAGGGCTCGATCGTCATGTTCTCGGCGCACGGCGTCGCGCCGACCGTGCACGCGGAGGCCGCGGAGCGCAAGCTCGCGACGATCGACGCGACCTGCCCGCTGGTCACCAAGGTCCACAAGGAAGCGGTCCGCTTCGCCAAGGAGGACTACGACATCCTCCTGATCGGCCACGAGGGCCACGAAGAGGTCATCGGCACCTCCGGCGAGGCCCCCGACCACATCACGCTGGTCGACGGCCCCGAGGACGTCGCCAACGTCTCCGTACGGGACGAGTCGAAGGTCGTCTGGCTGTCCCAGACCACGCTCTCCGTCGACGAGACGATGGAGACGGTCGACGCGCTGAAGCAGAAGTTCCCCAACCTGCTCTCGCCCCCGAGTGACGACATCTGCTACGCCACGCAGAACCGCCAGATCGCGGTGAAGAAGCTGGCCGAGGACGCGCAGCTCGTCATTGTCGTGGGCTCGAAGAACTCCTCCAACTCGATCCGCATGGTCGAGGTCGCCCTCGACGCGGGCGCCCCCGCGGCGCACCTGGTCGACTTCGCGGACGAGATCGACGAGGCATGGCTGGAAGGCGTCACGACGGTCGGCCTGACCTCCGGCGCGTCGGTTCCCGACGTGCTCGTCGACGGCGTACTGGAGTGGCTGGCCGAGCGCGGGTACGGCGACGTGGAGACCGTGAAGACAGCCGACGAGTCGATCACCTTCTCGCTGCCGAAGGAGCTGCGCCGGGATCTGCGCGCGGAAGCTGCGCGCCTCGCCGGCACGTGACGTCCGGCTCCGAGTAGCGACGCCAGGCCCTCGGAAAGCGACGTCCGGCACGATCTCCGCCGCCCCGGCCGGTGCCACACCGTAACGTTGTGTCCATGAACGTGTTCGGAGTGGACATCGGCGGATCCGGCATCAAGGGCGCTCCCGTGAACCTGGAGCGCGGCGACCTGGCGGAACCGCGGCACAAGGTACTGACCCCGCACCCGGCCACACCGGACGACGTGGCCGGGTGTGTGCGGGAGGTCGTCGGGAACTTCGGCTGGAACGGGCCGGTCGGCATCACCTTCCCCGGTGTGGTCACGGACGGGGTGACCCGTACCGCGGCGAACGTCGACAAGGGCTGGATCGACGTCGACGCGCGGGCCCTGCTCGGGGACCGCCTGGGGCTGCCCGTCACCGTCCTCAACGACGCCGACGCGGCCGGTGTGGCCGAGATGACGTTCGGCGCGGGCGCGGGCCGCAAGGGCGTGGTCTTCCTGCTGACGTTCGGTACGGGCATCGGCAGCGCGCTGTTCATCGACGGCAAGCTCGTCCCCAACACCGAGCTCGGCCACCTTGAGCTGAACGGCCACGACGCGGAGAAGCACGCCTCCACGAAGGCCAAGGAGGACGAGGACCTGAGCTGGCAGCACTGGGCGCACCGGGTGCAGAAGTACCTGGCGCACGTCGAGATGCTGTTCTCGCCGGAGCTGTTCATCATCGGCGGCGGGGTCAGCCGCAAGGCCGAGAAGTTCCTGCCGCTGATCGAGGGCGTCCGCGCCGAGATCGTCCCGGCGCAGCTGCAGAACAACGCGGGGATCGTCGGCGCGGCCATGGCGGCGGGCGCGAGCAGCTAGCGCCGCGCCGCAGCCGGTCCACCGGCTCGGCTGCTCCACCGGCCTGGCTGGTTCGGCTGATCCACCGGGCCCCTGCTCCGCCAGGCCGGCTGCCCCGGGGCTCCGCTACTCCACCGGGTCCGGGGTTCCGCGGCGGGCGGCGCGCCGGGCGGCGGCGTGAGCGGCCGCCTGGGCCGCCCGCCGCCGCGCCATCAGCCGCACCTTGCGTACGGTCGCGATGACCCCGGCGACGAGCGTGCCGCCGTACAGCCAGCCCGCGTGCACGGCGAGCGCCGTGACCACCGCCATGAGCCGGCTGCCGAACCCGCCGGCCCCGCCGGCGATCGGCACCAGGCCGACGGCGAAGGCGATGGGTACGGCGATCGGCGCGGTGACCAGGTCGGCGGGCCGCACCCACAGTGCGGTCAGGGCGCTGACCGGCAGGAACAGCAGCCCGTACACGATCGGCGAACCGTCGAACAGCAGCTGGTCGAGACCGCCTAGCACCAGCATCACGGCTGCGGCGAACAGCCCGCTGCCCAGCCCGGTCAGCCGCGGGTTCGGCAGCCGTCGCAGGGCCAGCACGACGGGCGGGACCGGACGCGCCGGTCTCGCCGCCACCCGGTAGACGGCGGCACCGTCGGCGGACCCGCCCGGGGGGAGCAGGGGGGTCTGCGACCGCTGCTGGGGACGAGGGGGACGTGCCCTGTGTTGCTCCACCCGGACAACGTAGGTCGCGGGGAGGGAGGAATCAGGCGCAGGACACGCCCTTTGGCCGACCTTGGCCGTGCGTTCGATGCGCACGTGGCCGATCGGGGCCCCTTGCGCGCGCCCGCCGGCCCACTTCGGGCCCCCGCCGGGTTCCCGTCGTCGGCCTCGCGCCGCTCGCCCGTAAACTGGGGGATCGGTCCACTCCCGGGCCAGTCCTCACTTCAGGAAGTCGCCAACGTGTCGCTCACGATCGGAATCGTCGGCCTGCCGAATGTCGGCAAGTCGACCCTGTTCAACGCCCTGACCAAGAACGACGTGCTGGCGGCCAACTACCCGTTCGCCACCATCGAGCCGAACGTCGGCGTGGTCGGGGTCCCCGACCCCCGCCTGGCGAAGCTCGCCGAGATCTTCAACTCGCAGAAGATCCTCCCGGCCACGGTCGACTTCGTCGACATCGCCGGCATCGTCCGGGGCGCCTCGGAGGGTGAGGGCCTGGGCAACAAGTTCCTGGCGAACATCCGCGAGTCGGACGCGATCTGCCAGGTCATCCGTGCCTTCAAGGACGAGAACGTCGTACACGTCGACGGCAAGGTCTCGCCGAAGGACGACATCGAGACGATCAACACCGAGCTGATCCTCGCGGACCTCCAGTCGGTCGAGAAGGCGGTCCCCCGCCTGACGAAGGAGTCGCGCCTCCAGAAGGAGAAGGTCGCGGTCCTGGCGGCGGTCGAGGAGGCCCAGAAGATCCTCGAAGCGGGCACCACCCTCTTCGCCGCCGGCATCACCGCCGGCACGGAGAAGGGGCAGCTCCTCCACGAGCTCCACCTCCTCACCACCAAGCCCTTCCTCTACGTCTTCAACGTCGACGAGGACGAGCTGGTCGACGAGGACTTCAAGAACGAGCAGCGCGCCCTGGTCGCCCCCGCCGAGGCGATCTTCCTCAACGCGAAGATCGAGTCCGAGCTGATCGAGCTCGACGACGACGAGGCCCTGGAGCTCCTGCAGTCCATGGGCCAGGAGGAGCCCGGCCTCGCCACCCTGGGCCGCGTCGGCTTCGACACCCTGGGCCTCCAGACCTACCTGACGGCAGGCCCCAAGGAGACCCGCGCCTGGACCATCAAGAAGGGCGCGACGGCCCCCGAGGCGGCCGGTGTGATCCACACCGACTTCCAGAAGGGCTTCATCAAGGCCGAGGTCATCTCCTTCGCCGACCTGGTCGAAACCGGCTCGGTGGCCGAGGCCCGCGCGAAGGGCAAGGCCCGCATGGAGGGCAAGGAGTACGTCATGCAGGACGGCGACGTGGTGGAGTTCCGCTTCAACGTGTAGCGGGTGACTTGCCACCACGTCGATGATCTGGCAAACATGCAGGTCAGAAGGGGTCCAGCCTTTCGGGGTTGGGCCCCTGGTTAATTTCCGTGCTGGGATGGTGCTGGGATGCCTGACCCGTCGTCACCTGTCATCACCCCTGGTCGGCCCTACCGTGCTGGGATAGTGCTGGGATGCCAGTGAGGCTCCCGTGCTGGTTCGTGGGCCACAGCCCCGTAGGAGGGGTTGCGGGGCAGTCGAGCAGCCTGCGCTCACACTTTCTTCACGGCTCCGAAGGCTTTCGCGAAAACAAAATCCGCACCTGCACTGTTTGGCTGCGTACAAGGGGACGGGGCAGCGGGAGCGGTCGGACCAGGCGATGGTCCGGTGACACAAGCGCGCGGTCGCCCGTGCAAGCATCGTCCGGTCGACCCCACCGGCCACACCGACTGGATAGGAGATACCGCGCGAAGCTCGCCCGGCCGGGCTCCTCGTGGCGGACGACCTCCAGGGCTCGGCTGACGACCGAGGACACGGCGAGGGCCGGGGAGGCGCCGTATGGGATGCCGGTTTTGGCCCCTGCTTTGCGCGACCGGCCCGATGTCGCACGGCCCTCGAAACGCAGGTCAATGACTCGTGATCGTGGGCGACAACCGGCGAAGCCATCTACTAACGTCTATGTTACTAACGTTGACGTTAGTAACATGCGTGGAGGTCGGCGGACATGGTGGACTTTGTAGGTCGTCGGCAGGAGCTGGCGACACTGGAGCGAGAGCTGCAGAAAGTGGCGGCAGGGGTTGGCGGGGAGCGACCCGGTCGGTGCGTGATGTTGTGTGGGCGGCGCCGGGTGGGTAAGTCGCGGCTGGTCGAGCGGTTTGCGGAGCGCTCCGGGGTCCCATTCTTGTTCTACGCGGCGACCGGTGCGTCCCCTAGAGATGATCTTGCACGGCTCGCCCGGGACGCCCAGGCATCGACGCTGCCGATGGCGCGGCTCGTGGCCGCCGCACGGCCGGAGAGCTGGGACGCCGCGTTCGACGTGCTGGTTGCGGCGCTGCCCGCCGACCGGCCGAGCGTGCTGATCATCGACGAGGTGCCATACCTGATGGATGCCGATGGCGCCTTTGAGGGGATGCTGCAACGGGCCTGGGACCGGGTGCTGGAGACCAAGCCAGTGCTGCTGGTCCTCATCGGCTCCGATCTGTCGATGATGGAGGCCCTGAACAGCTACGGACGCCCCTTCCATCAACGCGGCCGGGAGATGGTGCTAGGACCACTGAACCCCGCCGAGGTGGGGCAGATGCTCGGGTTGGAACCGGCGGAAGCCTTCGACGCCGCGCTGGTCACCGGCGGGCTGCCGCTGATCTGCGCGGAGTGGCCGCTAGGTGCAGGGCTGTGGGACTTCCTCGGCGAGGCGCTGAGCGACCCGGTCTCGGCCCTACTGGTATCGGCCGAGCGCTCGCTGGCTGCCGAATTCCCTCCGCAGGCTCAGGCGCGTACGGTGCTGGCGGCTATCGGCAGTGGCGAGCGGACCTTCACCAACATCGCCCGTGCAGCCGGCGGAATCGGGGCTACGCCCCTGCAGCGAGCGCTGGAGCTGCTTACGGACAAGCGGATCGTCGCTGCGGAGCTGCCCGTATCGCTGCGTCCGTCGAAGGATCGCCGCTACCGGGTGACAGATCCCTACCTGCGGTTTTGGCTGCACCTGCTCGGCCCGTCCATGGAGGAGATCGAGCGGGGGCGTGGCGATCTGACCTTGGCGCGCATCCGGGAGAACTGGACCAGCTGGCGCGGCCGAGCCGTCGAGCCCCTTGTCCGCGAGGCCCTGGCGCGGATACTGCCCGATGACAGGCTGCCCGCGGCCTCCGCAGTGGGCGGCTATTGGACCCGTACCAACGACGTCGAGATCGATATCGTCGGGGCGGACCGCGCCCCCATTGCCAAGGAACTGCTCTTCGTCGGCTCCATCAAGTGGCTGGAGCAGTCGCCCTTCGATCGGCACGACCTGGCAGCTCTCCATCGACATCGGGCCGCCCTCACTGGCGAACCTGTTCCAGTCGTGGCGGTCTCGCGCAGCGGAGTCGACTGTCCGGGGCTCGATGCCGCCTACGGCCCTGGCGATTTGCTGACCGCCTGGCCGCGGTGAGTGGCGGATGGCGGGCGAGGCAAGGGAGTTGGGCAGCACGATCCGGCCGGAGACGTGGCGGAGAAGTCCCACAGACCTCGGCCCCTTGCCGGCGCTGTTGTGTAGCGTTGGCGATCCTGAGCCTTCTCGTACTTCGTCGCGGATCCCGTGCTGGGATGGTGCTGGGATGACGCCGAATTCCTGCAGGTCAAAGGCTCGTGGTGGAGTTCCCGCTTCAACGTGTAGCGGGTGACATGGCACACAGGGTGGAACTCCCGCTCCGGTGACCTGGCCGGACGCCCATGTCGCAGCGCGAGCGTGGCTCGGCGCGCCGGGCGAACGGTCCAGGGTCAGCTGCTTCGGGGCGGTGTGAGCTTGTCGAGGTCCAAGCTGATCTCGAAGGGGACCGGGCGCTGGAGGGTTCCGCGGAAGATGCCGGCGGGCGCGTAGACGCCGGTCGGCTCGTCGAGCTCGTAGACGTGCACAGCGGGGACAGTGTCCTCATCTTCGATGCACCAGTAATGCCGGATGCCGGCCTCGGCGTACTTGCGAAGCTTGACGGTCCGGTCGCGGTGGGCGGATTCCGGCGAGACGACCTCGACGACGAGCTGGACGTCTTCCGGAGCGAACCAGGTGCAGTCGGGGTCGTACGGGGCCGTGGTCACCACGAGGTCCGGTTCGGGGCGGTTGCGGGCATCGAGGCGGATGGTCATCTCTCGGCCGACTCTGCAACCGGCCGGGGCCTGTGTTCTGAGGGCCAACGTCAGGTCGGTGACGATCTCTCCGTGCCACCAGCGCTGGGGCGACATCATGAATACGAGTGCTCCGTCGATCAGCTCGGTGTGGCGCGGTGCTTCCGGGAGGCGGTCGAGGTCCTCCGCGAACCAGCCTTCCGCACGCGGCGGGCGCATCCAGTCGGGCAGTTCGGTCATGAGCCAACCCTAGCGATTGCAGCCGCCGCGAGGGGTGCCGCCCGGCTACTGGGAGGAGGTGGGCGCGCGGCGGAGATGCTGGGGCTCGAACGGAGCCGGGAGGGGTGCTGGTGGCGGGGCGCCGAGACGCGGGTGGGCGTCATCCGGGCCGCACTCGTACCCGGCTCGCCCGGTGCGTCGTACGCCGATCCCGGGAGCCGGGGTGCTGCGGCCGATGGGGGACATCGGCAACCGGAGGGACGGCGGAGCGGCTGAGCCGGACATCGCCCGGAGGCCGCCGCGCCGCTGGTGCCCGAAGGGGTGGCCACCGGTCGCACTCGGTACTTCCTCCGCTCGGGTGGCGACGGGGCGGTCACTTCGGGGCCGGACCCGTCAGGGGCCGGCCCCGGCGTGTGGATGCGGGAGGTCAGATGGCCAGCGGGGCTTTCGGGGCGAGGGCCGCCGCGATGCGCTCGGCCACCTGTTCGGCCACGCTGCCCTCGGGTGTCTTCGCCGTCTTGGTGGCGGAGACCGCGATGGCGAGGCGCTCGGACGGGCGATACGCCTGGATCGCCCCGTAGCCCGCGAACGACGGGTTCTGGAGCACCCAGTCGTTGACCACGATGACACCGAGACCGAAGTGCTTGGCCTTCGTCTGCTTCAGGCAGATCGTGGCCGGGCACTTGGCGGTCGCGTGGCCGAGGCCGACCGTCCCCGGGTCGAGGAAGGTGCGGTGGGCGTGGGGCGGGAGGAGTTCGCCGCTGCCGATGGCGTGCGCCGAACGGGCCAGGTCGCAGATGTGGGTGGTGATGACCGCGCCGGGCGCGGTGGTCCACGACGGGTTCCAGAAGGTGGACTCCTCGTAGATGCCGCGATCGGACGTGAAGGCGTGCAGGACCGGGCGCGGGATGTCGGGGGTGGAGTTGTTCCGCGTGTCGCGCAGGTCCAGCGGACCGATGACCCGCTGCCGCAGCAGCTCGTCGATCGGGGTGTCGGTGATTTTCTCCAGCGCGGCGATCAGGAGTACGTAGTTGGCGTGCGAGTAGCTTCAGTTGGTGCCCGGCTTGTACCAGAACGGGTGGCTGAGGGGGTAGGTGACGAGCTCCTTCGGGGTCCACTGGCGGAACGGGTGCACCTCCAGCGCCGCCAGGAACGCCGGGTCGGTGACGTAGTCGTGGAGGCCGGTGGTGTTGCCGGCCAGCATGCGCAGGGTGATCTTGTCGGCCTGGGGCAGACGGGGCAGCCAGCGCTCCACGGTGTCGTCGAGACCGACCCTCCCCTCCTCGACCAGCTGCAGCAAGGTCGTGCCGATGGAGGAGAAGGCCACCGAGCCGGCCCGGAAGTGCATGTCCGGCTGAGCCGGGACGTCGGCCATGGACTCGCCGAGCGCGTCGGTGAGGACCTCGTTCCCGTCGACGGTGACCCGTAGCTCCACGGACTTCAGGCGGAGGTCGGCCTTGGTCTTGCGGGCGATGTCCCGGATGCGGCGGGCCTCGCCGCCGAGGGGCCCCTCGGTCCGGACGCATGCGCGGCCGTCGCGGCCGTCACGGTTGTCCTGCGGCCCGGCGAACGTGGGTGCCACGGCGGTCTGCAGGGCGACGGCGAGGACGGCGGCGCACAGGGTCCTGCGGGCGCGCGCACGGGGGCGCGTGCGCGGGGAGGGGGAGGTGCGTGTCATGCCCGCACTGTGACGAGAAGAGGGACCGCAATACGGAGAGAGCACTCCGTAACAGCCCAAACCTGCCCATGTGGTGCAGGAGGGTCGTGCCGGCGGTGGCGTGCGCGACCCCCTCGTACGCGCGACAAGGCGTCAGGAGCGTCCGGCCACCCGGGCGACGAGCACCTCGAACTCCTCGATGCTGCGCGTGATCACCCGTGCCTGCGCCGTGGCCTTCTCCCGTACCGCCGCCACCGCCCCGCGCGAAGCCGCCAGCGCCTCGCGGTCGGTGTAGAACGCGCCCACGGAGGCCCGGCCTCCGGCGCGGTCCACCAGCAGCGACACCCCGGCGAAGCCCGGGATCTTCCGCAGTCCGGGCAGGGCGGCCTCGCGGAACGTCTCCACCAGCCGGTCCGTGTCGGCCGGATCGAACTCCAGGCGGACCAGCCGGAACCCCGCACGCGGCCCCAGCGACTCCGGAGGGCTGACGACCGCCGCCTCCCAGCTGTCGGTGGCCACCGTCCCCGCGAACGGCGCGAGCAGCTCGGCGCGGCGCTCGCGCAGGTGGTCGTCGCTGGCCCGCAGGCTCTCCTCGTCCTCCCACCACGACCCCACCAGGAGCTTCCCGAGCTCGCGGTCCACGAACAGGCCCATCCCGCGGTAGCCCGGCTCCTCCGACAGCAGCCTGCGGCCCTCGGTGCTGATGGCTTCGGCCACGCTGTCGAGCCGGGCCGGATCACCTGTCGCGTAAGTGGTGCGAACGTACATGGCGCCCTCTCCTGTGGTCCGGCGGCCTGTCTGCGACACGCCCCGCTCGGCGCGGGAGCCCCTGACGAGCCGCCCGCTGTGCTCCATGCGACGGGTGGAGGCCGCGGGAATCAAGGCGGCGAGGGCGTTCGGGTGACCGCGCGCGCTGTGGAGTGGAGGGCCTGGTCCAACCGGCGGAGCATGGAAGACGGAGCCCGCTCCGGCCCGCGGACCGTCGGTGGTGACCTGGCGGGCGGCAGGAGGACAGTCAGATGACGGAGCAGACGCTCGACCCGGTACGGCAGGAGCAGTTCGCGGAGCGGATGCTTCACCTGCTCAACGACTCCTGCCTGGGGTACCTCTGCAGTCTCGGCCACCGCACGGGGCTCTTCGACGTCATGGCCGGTCTGCCGCCGTCGACGAGCGCGCAGATCGCCGAGGCCACGCGTCTCGACGAGCGGTACGTACGCGAGTGGCTCGGCGGCATGACCGTCGGCGGCTTCGTCGAGTACGACCCGGCGCACGCCACCTACCGGCTGCCGCCCGAGCACGCCGCATCCCTCGTCCGCGCCGCGGGACCCGACAACCTCGCCTCCTTCATGCAGGATTTGGCGCTGCTGGGCAATGTCGAGGACAAGGTGCTCGACTCCTTCCGCCGGGGCGGCGGCGTCCCGTACTCGGCGTACCCCCGCTTCCAGGAGCTCCAGGCCGAGGAGACGGCGCGGGTGTACGACGCGGCGCTCGTCGACGCGATCATCCCGCTGGTGCCCGGCCTCCCGGAGCGGCTGAGCGAGGGCATCGACGCGCTCGACATCGGCACCGGGCAGGGCCACGCCGTGAACGTGCTGGCCCGGGCGTTCCCGGCGAGTCGGTTCCTCGGCGTCGACATCTCCGACACCGGGATCGCGGCGGCGCGCGAGGAGGCGGAGCTGCTGGCGCTCGACAACGCCAGGTTCGTGGTGTCCGACACCGCCGAACTGGCCGGGTCGTACGACCTGATCACGGCCTTCGACGTGATCCACGACCTGGCTCGCCCGGAGCGCGCACTGTCGGCCGTGGCCGGCGCGCTGCGGGAGGACGGGGTGTTCCTGATGGGCGACATCGCCGCCTCCAGCAGGCTGGAGGAGAACCTCGGCCACCCGCTCGGCCCGACCCTCTACACGTTCTCGGTCTTCTACTGCATGACCGTCTCGCTCGGCGAGGGCGGCGCCGGGCTCGGCACGGTCTGGGGCAGGCAGCGGGCGCTGCAGATGCTCGGCGAGGCCGGGTTCGACGATGTGCGGGTGCGTGAGGTGGAGGGCGACATCCTGAATGTCTACTACGTGGCCCGCACGTCCCGCCGCTGAGCCGGCGCCCGGCCTCCGGGCCCGCCGGAGCGGCCCCGGCCCCTGGCGGGGTGACGTCAGACCGGGGCGTTCGGCAGGAGCCCGAGCTGGCCGAGGAAGTCGAGCTGGTCGAAGTAGAGCCGGTAGCTGACGATCTTGCCGTCCCGGACCGTCGCGATGTCGCACCCGCGCACCCTGACGTCCCGGTGCGTCGGCTCCAGGCTCTCGCCGGAAGGCAGCACCAGCGGGCCGGTGTTCCTGCCGGTGAAGAAGCCCTCGTCGATCGCCGTGTCGCCCGACTCGTGCTCGTACACCGACTCGTACACACTGTCCGGCAGTGCGTCCGTCATCTGACGCCAGTACTCACCGATGTTCTCCCGCCCCCGGACCTCCCCGTCGGGGGTGATGGCGACCGCGTCCTCCGCGAAACACTCCATGACGGCTTTCAGATCCGTGCCCGAGGTGAGCGCCTCCGTCAGCCGGTCCATGACTTCCCGTGCCTGCCCCATGATCCACCTCCAGATTCGGTGTGGTGCATATGGCGTGTTCGTCCCATTTTCCCATAGGGAAGCGACGCGTGCGAAGACCTGGCGGGCCCGGGCCGGAGCCGGAGTGCTCGACGGTCGGCGAGGCGGCGGCGGGGGCGGTCAGGTGAGGGTGAGCAGGGCGGCGATCGCCGGGCCGAAGGCGCCACCGAGCTGGTAGCACAGGTTGAACAGCCCGATCACCGTGGGGCGTTGGGACTCCGGGGCGGCCTGGGTCGCGTACACCGCGAGGTTCGCGTTGCCCAACGTGGTCGTGAGCACGGCCGCGGCCGCCGCGAGGAGGAGCAGCGGCGCCCAGGTGCTCACGGCGGCCGTCACCGGCGCCAGCGCGCCCAGGGTGAACAGGAGGGCCAGGACCCTGCGCCGGCCGAGCCGGGCGGAGACCGCGGCGAGGGCGAGGGAGACGAAGGAGCCGGTCAGCAGGGCGACGAGCTGGCCGGTGCCGATGGTGGCGGTGGACCAGTCGGTCCGGGCGGCGAGGAGCTGGGGGACCGCGAAGAGCAGCGTGAAGTACGACGTCGCCAGGGCGCACGCGGGCAGCGCGGCCAGCAGGAAGGCCGGCGTGCGCAGCAGCGCGGCCGGCACGAAGCCGTCGGGGCGGGTGCGGACGTGGGCCGCCAGGGCCGCACCCGCCGCGAGCGCCGCGCCGGCCGCCGGCAGCGGGTGGTGCGGCAGGAGGACCAGTGCGGTCGCCAGCGCCACCAGCAGTGATGCGCCGCGCGCGTCGAAGGGGGTGGCCGGGGGCGGCGTCGTACGGGGAGCTCCCCGGGTCACGGCCGGAAGGGCCGCGAGCGCCAGTACGGAGACGGTGAGTGACACGCGCCAGGAGAACGCGTCGGCCAGCAGGGACCCGAGCAGGGGTCCGGCCGCGCCCAGCACGCCGAACCCGGCGGTGATGACGCCCATCCGGCGCACCGACCCCGCCAGGCTCATGGCCGAGGTGACGAGACCCGCGCCGCCCACCGCCTGCGCCGCCCGGCCCGGCAGGGCGAGCGCCATCCAGGGCGTGAGCGCCACGAGCAGGGTGCCGGACAGGACCAGGACCGTACTCACGCGCAGGGTGGCGCGCAGACCGCGGCGGCGCAGCAGGCTTGCCATCAGCGGGGTGCCGACCGCCATGGCCCACGCGAACACCGTGACGAGCCACGTGACCGACGCCGTCCGGATCCCGAACGCGTCGGCCATGTCGGGAAGGATCAGGACCGGGCTGTTGGCGCCGGCGGCCACGGGCGTGGCGAGGAGCGCGAGCCAGAGGGCCGGGATCTGCCGCGCCGGTGCGGGGCCGGTCGGGGCGGTGGCGGCGGTGGGTGCGACGGCAGGGTGCGCGGGGGACTGGGCGGGGGCGCGTTCGGGCATGGGGACTCCCGTTGGTTCAGGCTTGATAATCTCAACGTTGAGATAAAACAGGCTGCTCCTCTCAACGTCAAGTGTCTTAACGTTGAGATTCCGTACGTTGAAGGGAATGAGGCATGAGCGACGCGGTGGACGCGATCATCGGCCAGTGGGTCGCCGAGCGGCCGGACCTGGAGGACGACCTGTGGCCCGTACAGGTCCTCGGGCGGCTCCAGCGCCTCGGCCGCGTCCTGGACAAGGAGTTCAGGACGTTCGCCGCCCAGCGCGGCCTCGAACTGGGGGAGGTCGACGTCCTCACCACGCTCCAGCGCTCGGGCCCGCCGTACGCGCTGCCGGCCGGGGCGCTCCTCAAGGCCGCCATGGTGACCTCCGGCGCCATCACCAACCGCATCGACCGCATGGAGGCCAAGGGGCTGGTGGAGCGCGTCCGCGAGGAGAGCGGCGGCGACCGGCGCACGGTGCGGATCCGGCTCACCGAGCACGGGCACGAGGTCACCCGCGCGTACATGGCGGACCACCTGGCCAACGAGGCGCGCATGCTCGGCCCGCTGGGCCGCGAGGAGAGCGAGCGCCTCGCCGGTTCGCTGCGCGCGCTGCTGGTGTCCCTCGGGGACACGTCGATCGGCTAGGGGCGGGGCAACGCCCCCGGTCCGCCCCTCGAAGCCCCGCCGGGCAGGGCGCGCCGCTGTCCGGACGAAGCCCCGCCGGGCGAGGCTTCGCGGCTATCCGGCGGCCAGGCCCGTCTTCGCGCCCGCGCCGCACAGGGGGACCACCGTGGCGCCGGCCACCCGGCCCGGGTCCGCGGTGACCGCGGCCCAGCAGGCCGCCGCGGTCGACTCGACGAACAGCCCCCGGGCCGCGAGGTCCAGCTGGGCGGCTCGGATCCGCGGCTCGGTCACGGTCAGGAAGGTGCCGCCCGACTCCCGTACGGCGCGCAGGATCTGCGCGGCGCGCGGGGGCCGCGGGATGGCGATGCCCTCGGCGAGGGTCGGCCGCGCGGGCGCGGGCGACGCGCTGACGGCGAGGTCCTGCGCGCCCGCGTGGAAGGCCGCCGCCAGGGGCGACACCGCCTCGGCCTGTACGGCGACCAGTGCCGGGCGGCGGTCGACGAGCCCGTGGGCGTGCAGCTCGTTGACCGCGAGCCAGGCGCCGAGCAGCAGCGTGCCGTTGCCCACGGGGACGACGAGGGTGTCGGGGAGCCGGCCGCCGAGGTCCTCCCACAGTTCGTAGACGTACGTCTTGGTGCCGTGCAGGAAGAACGGGTTGTGGACGTGGCTCGCGTAGAAGGTGCCGGGCTCGTCGGCCGCCGCCCGGCCGGCGACCGCCGCCGCCTCGCGGTCGCCGGGGACCAGGACGACGTGGGCGCCGTGTGCCCGGATCTGCTCGGTCTTCTTGGGCGAGGTCGCCTCGGGGACGTACACCGCGCAGGGCAGTGCGGCCCGCGCGCAGTACGCCGCGACGGCCGTCCCCGCGTTGCCGCTGCTGTCCGCGACGACGCGGGCCACCCGGCCGGGGCCGAGGCGGCGGGCGAGTTCCACGAGCATGACCGCGCCACGGTCCTTGAAGGACAGCGTCGGCATCAGGAAGTCGAGTTTGGCCGAAACGTGGTCGGTGAGGGGGACGAGCGGAGTGCGGCCTTCCCCGAGCGTCAGGCCGCCCGCCGGTCCGGCGAGCGGCAGCGCCTCTTCGTAACGCCAGAGTGAATTCACCCGGCCCGCGAGGGACTTCAGCGGTACCGGGGAGGAGGGCGCGAAGTCGAGATCCCAGGTGCCGCCGCAGGTGGGACAGCGCCAGGCCGGGGATTCGACCGGAGCGTGTGAGCCGTCGGCCGGGCAGCGGTACGCCAGGGGCGCGGGCCGAGCCGCCGAAGGGGCCGAAGCTGTCGGGGTCCTCATGGCGGAAGCCTAGGCGGCGCGGTGATCCGCGCGGGCTCGTGTCGGCTGTGTGGCAGGCGTATTGCGGGACCGATTTGACTCTTGTGGGATTCCTATGGATGCGTCAATCTTTCGCCTGTCGGCAAGGCGTGGGAAACGACGCGGACTCCGCAGCGTTTGTTTGTCATGCTCCTGTCGTGCCGCCGTACCGCGTACCGCCGCACCGCCGCACCACCCCCCACCAGCGCACCGCCAATGAGGAGGACCCCTCACATGTCCGTGATGCGTAGTTCCCGGCGAAGAGTTGTCGCAGTCAGTGCCACCGCCGTCGCAGCCCTCGCGCTCGGCGCGGCCTCCGCCCTCCCCGCCAGTGCGGCCGACGCCGCCGAAGGGCGGATCCTGAACGCCGGAGCCCCCGGCACCATCGCGGGCAGCTACATCGTGACCCTCGACGAGGCGGCGGCCGACGCCGGTTCGGCGGAGGGCAGGGCGCTGGCCAAGGAGTACGGCGCCAAGATCAAGAAGACGTACACCGCGGCTCTCAACGGGTACGCCGTCGAGCTGTCCGAGGCGCAGGCGAAGAAGTTCGCCGCCGACCCGGCCGTCGACGCCGTCGTGCAGAACCGCACCTTCACCGTCAGCGCGACCCAGCCCAACCCGCCGTCCTGGGGCCTGGACCGCATCGACCAGAAGGCCCTCCCGCTGAACCAGAGCTACACCTACCCGGACACCGCCGGTGAGGGCGTCACGGCGTACGTCATCGACACCGGCGTACGCATCACCCACAGCGACTTCGGCGGCCGTGCCTCCTACGGCTACGACGCCATCGACAACGACAACACCGCGCAGGACGGCCACGGCCACGGCACCCACGTCGCCGGCACGGTCGCGGGCGGCGCGTACGGCGTCGCCAAGAAGGCCAAGGTCGTCGGCGTCCGCGTCCTCAACAACCAGGGCTCGGGTACGACCGCCCAGGTCGTCGCGGGCATCGACTGGGTGACGAAGAACGCCGTGAAGCCGGCCGTCGCGAACATGAGCCTCGGCGGCGGCGCCGACGCCGCCCTCGACACGGCCGTACGCAACTCCATAGCCTCCGGCGTCACCTACGCGGTCGCCGCCGGCAACGAGAGCACCGACGCCTCCACCAAGTCGCCCGCCCGGGTGGCCGAGGCGATCACGGTCGGCGCCACCACCAACACGGACGCCAAGGCCAGCTACTCCAACTACGGCAGCATCCTCGACATCTTCGCGCCGGGCTCGTCGATCACCTCGGCCTGGAACACCAGCGACTCGGCGACGAACTCCATCTCCGGTACGTCGATGGCCTCCCCGCACGTCGCCGGCGCGGCCGCCCTGTACCTCGCGGCCAACAAGACCGCCACCCCGGCCCAGGTCTCCGGCGCGCTGACCTCGGCCGCCACCACGGGCGTCGTGACGAGCCCGGGAACCGGTTCGCCGAACCGTCTGCTGTACGTCGGCACCGGCACGACCCCGCCGCCCGGCAAGAAGTTCGAGAACCTCACCGACTACGCGATCAGCGACAACGCCACCGCCGAGTCCCCGGTCACCGTCAGCGGCATCACGGGCAACGCGCCCGCGACGCTGAGCGTGCCGGTCGACATCAAGCACACGTACATCGGTGACCTCAAGGTCGACCTGATCGCCCCCGACGGCACGGCGTACCCCCTCAAGGGCTACGGCACCGGTGGCAGCAGCGACAACCTGATCACCACGTACACGGTCAACGCCTCGTCCGAGGTGGCCAACGGCACGTGGAAGCTGCGGGTCAGCGACAACGCGGCGTACGACACGGGCAAGATCGACTCGTGGGCGCTGCAGTTCTGACGCGCTGAACGGATGAGCGGGGGCGGTCGCCGGGGCGGCCGCCCCTTGCGCGCGCCCGTACACCGGCCTGCCCCTGCCCCCGCCCGTCCGCGAGCCGACGCGCCGCGTACGCCCGGGCCCTGACGCTGCGTCGTCGGACTGGGGTGCGGCGGGCGGAGAAGGGGGCGAAGCCACGCGGAGGCCGACTCGGGTCGCGGGGCGGGGTTCCGTCCGCTATACCCCCGTAAGCCCCTGCGTAAAGACAAGTCATCACTTCGGGTGAAACTTTGGCCTGCGCTTGCGGTCAACAACCCACGGTTGCCAGGCTGTTGCTGTCTGTCAACCTGATGGGAGTGGCCAGTGACATTCGGTGAGCAGCCGGCCTATCTGCGCGTCGCCGGCGATCTGCGGCAGAAGATCGTCGACGGTTCCCTGCCACCTCACACTCGGCTCCCGTCGCAGGCCCGCATCCGCCAGGAGTACGGCGTCTCCGACACCGTGGCGCTGGAGGCCCGGAAGGTCCTGATGGCGGAAGGCCTGGTGGAAGGCCGTTCCGGCTCCGGTACGTACGTACGGGAGCAGCCCGTCCCGCGCCGCGTCTCCCGAGGGGGCTATCGCGGGACGGTGCCGCCCACGCCCTTCCGGCAGGAGCAGTCGGAGGCCGGCGCGCGCGGCACCTGGGAATCCAGCAGCGAGCAGGAGGAGGCCGCCGCGTCCATCGCCAAGCGGCTCGGCGTCCAGGAGGGCGACCGGGTGATGCGCACGCGGTACGTCTTCAGGGACGCGGGCGAGGCGATGATGCTCTCCACCTCCTGGGAGCCCCTGGCGGTGACGGGGCGTACGCCCGTGATGCTGCCGGAGGAGGGGCCGCTGGCCGGCTGCGGCGTCGTCGAGCGGATGGCGGCCATCGACATCGTCGTGGACAACGTGGTGGAGGAGGTCGGCACGCGCCCCGGGCTCGCCGAGGAGCTGCTGCGGCTCGGCGGCGTCCCGGGGCACGCGGTGCTGGTCATCGAGCGGACGTACTACGCGTCCGGGATGGCGGTGGAGACGGCCGACGTGGTGGTCCCGGCCGACCGCTACCGGATCGCCTACCACCTGCCCGTGAAGTGACCGGGGGCGGGCCGGGTGCGGTGGCGGCCGGATGGGCGGGCAACGGGCAACGGGCCCCGGGCGGAAGGGAGTTCGGGGTGGCGGGCGGCCGGCGGCTGACTCCGCGGTAGCGGTGGGCC
The DNA here is from genome assembly GCF_014650755.1 of Streptomyces chryseus. GTDB lineage: Bacteria > Actinomycetota > Actinomycetes > Streptomycetales > Streptomycetaceae > Streptomyces > Streptomyces chryseus. The sequence continues at coordinate 54,130 of NZ_BMVO01000012.1, forward strand.
GGCGTCCGGGGGCGCGCCGAGGCGTGGGGGGAGGGGCGCACTTTTCGGGGTGCGCCCCCTTCGGCATGGCTGGATGCGTACCTCTTTGTGTAAATGCGTATCCGCTGAGTAAAGGTCAGGCGTACGCTCGGGCATATGCGGATTGCGGTTTCCTGGAGATCCTTAGAGGCGAGTGCACCGGCGGACAGGAGCGCGAAGTGAACGACAGCGGCGCTGTGCTCCCCTGGCTGGTCATACGGCAGGACGACAACGGCAACCGTTACCGCGTCGGCCGGTACGCGACGAGGGCCGAGGCGCAGAAGATGGCCGACAGCCTCGACGCCCGCGGCCACAAGCAGCTCTACTGGGTCGAGCGGATAGGGCAGAGCGTCCAGTAGGACCACCATGCGCCGGGCGCTGTGGACGCCGTAGGCTCCGGCCATGACTGATCGTGTCGTGGTGGTGGGCGCCGCCCTGTTCGACGAGGGCCGGCTGCTGGCCGCGCGTCGCAGCGCCCCGCCCGAGCTGGCCGGCCGCTGGGAGCTGCCCGGCGGCAAGGTGGAGCCCGGTGAGACCCCGCCGCAGGCGCTCGTACGGGAACTGCGCGAAGAGCTGGGCGTCGAGGCGGACGCCGTGGAGCGCATCCCCGGCGAGTGGCCGCTCAAGCCCGGCTACGTCCTGCACGTGTGGACCGCCCGGCTGCTGTCCGGCACGCCCCGCCCCCTCCAGGACCACGACGACCTGCGCTGGCTCGGTCCGCACGAGGCGGACAGCGTGGACTGGCTCCCCCAGGACCGCCCCGCCGTCGCCGAGGCGGTGCGCCGTCTGAGCGCGCTGCCGGGGTCCGCCGCGCAGGCCTGACGCCGCGTCGCCGGGCCCCGCTGCCCGGGGCGTGCGAGGAACGTCCGTACGCCGTTCGTGCCACAGTGCGTCCGGGTCGGGGATAGCCGCGACCGTATATCGGGTATGTGCTGATTAACCCCCCGAAATGGGACGCGGGCCTGCGGCGGATCTGGGATGTGGTCGGCGTGATCGACACCGACGGCGAATGCGCCGATTGGACGTTCCCTGCTGAGCCCGACGCCGTCCGCCACGCCCGCCACGCCGTCCGCGACGCGCTGCGCGCCTGGGGCCTGCCCGACACCGTCGGCGACATCACCGTCCTGCTGGTCAGTGAGCTGGTGACCAATTCCTTGCGGTACACCTCCGGTCCGATCGGCGTCCGCCTCCTGCGGCCCGACGCCGACGGCCGCGCGCCGGGCGTACGCCCCGTACTGGTGGTCGAGGTCTCGGACCCCCTTCCGGATCTGCCCCTGGAGCGGGTCGCGAACGCCGATGACGAGGGAGGACGCGGTTTGCAGCTGGTGGCCTGCTCCACGCGGCGCTGGGGCACCAGACGTGGCAGAACGGGCAAGACGGTGTGGTTCGAGCTGGCTCTCCCTGGTTAGAAGACTGAAGGGACAACGATCACTCGGCGCCTCTCTTCCCCGGCTGAAAAGGAACGAGACCGTGCTGTGATCGTGAACGCCGTGCAGGTTGTGACCGTAGTGCTGAATACTGCGGGAAGGACCGGTCCGGTGCGTTGAGCTGGAGGGGACGGTCGCGTGAACGAGATATCAGCGGCAGCGGGCGAAGTGATGTGGCAGAACAGCCCGCCCGGCTCCATCTACGACTACATAAGAGTCGCGTCGTTCTCGATCGGCCCGGGAGGGCTGGTCGAGCAGTGGAGCAAGCGGGCCGAGGAGCTGTTCGGCCTGCCCGCGTCCGATGTCGTCGGCAGGGATCCGGTCGATGCCTTCATGCCCCCCGAGCTGCGGACACGGGGCCGCCGCCGGCTCGCCGAGATCCTCGACGGCAAGGAGTGGACGGGCTTCGTCCCGTTCCGGATGCCCGACGGGGAAGGCGCCGGGGCGCCAGCGCACGGCATGGCGGAGATCTATGTGATGCCCAGCGCCACGGCCGACGGCGAGCAGGCCGCGCTCTGTCTCGTCGTCGACGTACGCGCCGTACGCCGGATCGAGACCGATCTCGCCGCCTCGCAGGCCATATTCGGCCAATCTCCCTTCGGCTTCCTGCTGTTCGGTACGGACTTCACCGTGCAGCGCGCCAACAAGCGTTTCGCCACCGTCTTCGGCGGCGCCGTCGAGGACCACCGAGGCCGCACCGTCCACGACTACCTGGCCCCCGCCGAGGCCGGCCGCATGACCGCCGCCCTGGAGCGGGTCCTGGAGACCGGCGAGGCCGTCACCGACATGCAGCTCGTCGGCACCGCCCCGGGCGAGGCCGAGCGCCGGCACTGGTCCGTCAACCTCTACCGGGTGCACAGCGGAGCCGGCCGGCCCGTCGGGGTGGCCGGGCTCGCCACCGACGTGACCCGTCGTCACGTCGCCGCCCGCGAGGCCGCCGACGCCCGCCGCAACCTCGCCCTGCTGAACGAGGCCGGCGCCCGCATAGGCAACTCCCTCGACCTGGAGACCACCGCCCGCGAACTCCTCGACGTGGCCGTACCCGGCTTCTGCGACCTCGCGTCCGTCGACCTCTACCAAGGTCTCCTGGCCGGCGACGAAACCCCGCCGGGCCGGGCCGACGGCAGCGCCGAGCTGCGCCGTGTCGCCTTCGCCAGCGCGGTCTCCGAAGGCCCGCTGGCCGCCCCCGACTGCGTCGCGGACGACGACGCGCCGGGGCCCACCGAGGTCGGCGACGTGCACCGGTACCCGTTCAACTCGCCCTGCGGGAGCGCCCTGCGCACCGCTCGCGTCCAGACCGTGCCGGGCGAGGACGGCAGTCTCGTCCACACGACGCTCGCCGTGCCGATGGTCGCCCACGACACCGTCGTCGGCCTCGCGCAGTTCTCCCGTACGAAGGGCAGCGAGCCCTTCGGCGAACGCGACCTGGCCCTCGCCACCGAGCTCGCCGCCCGCGCCGCCGTCTGCATCGACAACGCCCGCCTCTACCGGCGCGAGCACGAACGCGCCCTGATCCTCCAGCGCAGCCTGCTGCCGCCCGGCGACCCGGAGGCGGCCGGCCTCGACATCGCCTGCCGCTACCTGCCCGGCAACACCGCCACCGAAGTGGGCGGCGACTGGTTCGACGTCATCGAACTGCCGGGCCACCGCACGGCCCTGGTCGTCGGCGACGTCATGGGACGCGGCCTGCGCGCGGCCGTCGCGATGGGCGAGCTGCGCACGGCGGTACGGACCCTGGCGCTGCTGGACCTCGAACCCGCCGAAGTGCTCTCCGCCCTCGACGAGATCGCCCGGGGCCTCGGCACGCCCAGCGGCGCGCAGCACGCCTCGCGCGCCTCCCACAAGGCGCGGGAGGCCGACCTGTCCGAGGTCTACCTGGCGACCTGCGTGTACGCCGTCTACGACCCGGTCACCCGCCGCTGCACGTTCGCCAACGCCGGTCACCTGCCGCCCGTGCTCGTCGAACCGGGCGAGGAGGCGCTGCTGCTCGACGTGCCGCCGGGGATGCCGCTCGGGGTCGGCGGCGAGCCGTTCGAGGAGGTCGAGGTCGAGGTGCCGGAAGGCGCGCTGCTCGCGCTCTACACCGACGGGCTCGTCGAGTCGCGGGACCACCCGCTGGACGAGGGCCTGATGGCGTTCCGCGCGGCCCTCACCGATCCGGCGCACCCGCTGGAGGACGTCTGCGACCACGTACTGAACACCCTCGACACCCGGCACGGCGAGGACGACATCGCCCTGCTGATGGCCCGCATCCAGGGGATGCCGGCCGAGTCCGTCGGCGACTGGTCGCTGCCGCGCGAGCCGCGCTCGGTCGGCCGGGCCAGGGAGCTGGCACGGGCGCAACTCGTCACCTGGGGCCTCGAAGATCTGGTGGACACCACGGAGTTGCTGGTCAGCGAGCTCGTCACCAACGCGCTGCGGTACGGCGAGGGCGACATCAGGCTCCGGCTGCTCCTCGACCGTACGCTCGTCTGCGAGGTCTGGGACGCCGGGCTCGTGCAGCCGCGCCGGCGCCGGGCCCGCGACACCGACGAGGGCGGGCGCGGGCTCCAGCTGGTGGGGCTGCTCAGCGCCGCGTGGGGTTCACGGCGCACCCCGCGCGGGAAGACGGTCTGGTTCGAACTCGCGCTGCCGACGGGGGAGGCGGACAAGGGCGAACTCAGTGTCGACCAGCTGCTGAGCCTGTTCTGACGGCGGCCGCCGGGCCCGGGCCGGCCGCCGGCCTCTGCTGAGGACGCCGGTCAGCGGGCCTTCATGGCGGCCAGCCTGGCCTCGATCTCGGCGTCGTCGCCCAGGCTGTCCAGCTGTTCGAACTGGGCGTCCAGGGACGACGCGGCCAGCTCCTGCTTGCCCATGGCCCGCGCCTCCTCGCGGCGCACCTTCTCCTCGAAGCGGCCCAGCTCGCTCGTCGGGTCCAGGACGTCGACGCTCTTCACGGCGTCCATCATGCGGTTCTGCGCCTGCGCGGACTTCGCCCGGGCCACCAGCTCGTCGCGCTTGGAGGTCAGCTCCGTGAGCTTCGTCTTCATCTGGACCAGACCGGCCTTGAGCTTGTCGACGACCTCGGTCTGCATCGTGATGACCGGCTCGGCCGCCTTCGCCTCCTTCTCCGACTGGAGCTGGCGCTGGAGCGCGACCTTGGCCAGGTTGTCGAACCTGTCCGCCTCCGCCGCCGGTCCCGAGCCGCGCAGTTCGTCGGCCTTCCTGCTGGCGGCGAGTGCCTTGACCCCCCACTCCCTGGCCGCGTCGACGTCCTCCTGGTGGTCCAGTTCCAGCAGCCGCAGATTGCCGATGGTGGTCGCGACGGCCTCCTCCGCCTCCGCGATGTTGGCCGTGTAGTCGCGGATCAGCTGGTCCAGCATCTTCTGCGGGTCCTCGGCCTGGTCGAGGAGGCCGTGGATGTTGGCCCGCGCCAGCTGGGTCACGCGGCCGAGGATGGTCTGCTTCGTCATGCGCGTCTCCTTGACGTCCCTGGTTGTCGTCGGGTGCCTGTGGGTGCCGCTGGACGGCCCCGGCTGCCGGGCGGTCGGCGCGTACGTCAGAACCGGCCGCCGCCGCCCCGGCGCCCCCGCGTGCCGCCGCCGCCGAAACTGCCGGGCCCGCGGCCGAAGCCCCCGCCGCCTCCGCCGAAGCCGCCGCCCCCGCTCCAGCCGCCGCCGCCACGGCCGCCGCCCAGCAGGCCGCCGAGCAGGATGCCGCCGAGTACGGCCCCGTCCAGGCCCCCGCCGCCCGGGCGCCCGCCCGTGATCCCGCCGCCGAAGTCCGCGAAGCCGCCGCCCAGTTCGTCGGCGTAGCCCCGTACGTCCTGTTCGGCCAGGCTCTGCGCCTGCCGGGCCAGCGCGTCCGCCTGCTGGACCTCGGCGAGCGCGCCCGGCGCGTCGGACTCCGCGAGCGCCGCCGAACGTTCGAGGTGCCGGCGCGCCTCCGCGAGGCGGGTGCGGGCCTGACTGCCGACCGCGCCCCGGTTCGTCGTGATGTAGTCGGCGGCCGCGCCGATCGTGGAGCGGGCGGCGAGCGCGGCCTGGTCGAGCAGCGCGCGGGCCCGGCGCGCCGTCGTCTCGCGCTCGCGCGCCCCCGCCAGGGCCTCGTCCAGTACCGCGTCGGCCTCCTCGACGCGGCGCAGGGCGTCGATCGGGTCGTAGCGCCCCGACTGCTTCTCCCGCTGTACGTCGGCGACGACCGACTCGGCGCGGGCGATCCGCCCCCGCAGGTCCGCCGTCGCGCCCCCGCCCTCCAGCAGGCCGCGCGCGTCGGCCAGATCGGTCCCGGTCTCGGTCAGTGCTCCGGGCAGCTTGCCGGCAGCCTCGGCCAGCTCGCGCGCCCGGCGGTCGACGGCGTCGACGAGCGTGGCGGCCTGGCCGACGGCGCCCTCGGCCGCCCGTACGAACACGGCGGCCTTCCCGGTGTCGCCCGCGTCGACGGCCTGCCGGGCCTCGGTGAGGCTGGTGGTCGCGAAGGCGAGCCGGTCCTTGGCCTGCCCGGCGTGGCCGGTGACCGGCGCGGCGGCGGAGTCGGCGTACCGCTGCCGCATGGCGCTCAGCATGGCCTCGGCCGTGCCCGTACGGCCGACGAGGTCGCGGAAGGCCGCCTCGGCGGCGGCGAGCGCCTGCGGGGCGTTGCGTTCCAGCGCCCGCAACCGGTCGAAGGAGTCGGACTCCGCGTCGAGCCGGCGGTTGGCCTCGGCGCAGCGGGCGATGATCTCGTCGAGCATGCGGCGGCGGGTCGCGTCGTCCTCGGGATGGGCGTCGTCGAGCTGCTGGCGCAGCCGGAAGGCGACGGCGAGTTCGCTCCTCGCGTACGCGAGCGCCTCGCCGAAGGGGCGGGCCGCCTCCTCGCCGAACTGCGCGGCGGCGAAGCCCAGTTCCTCGTCACTGGTGTGGATCGCGTCGTCGGCCCCGACCAGTTCCCGCTTGGCCCGCGCGTCGAGCTCGGGCAGCGGAGTCTGCGGCTCCGGCGCCGGCGGGGCGTGCTGGGCGGGTGTGGTGCGGGTGGTCGCGCGCCTTCTGCGCCGGGCGTACGTGTACGCCGCCAGTGCGCCGGCCGCGCCGACCACGACCACGGGCAGCACCAGGTCGCCGGCGCCGCCCGCACCGTCGTCCGGGCCGCCCCCGGGGTCGGCCGGGCCCGGGGTGATGTCCGGCACCGGGACGGGCCGCCCGGCGAGCACGGCGGCGTACCCGTCGGCGGCGCCGATCGCCGCGCCGGCCCAGTCGTTCTGCCGCAGGGCGGGCTCGATGGCGGTCCGCGCGACGTCGTCGAGCTCGGAGTCGGTCAGACGCGAGTCCTGGTCGACGGAGTAGGCGTACTGCCGGTCGTGGGTGGCGACGGCGAGCAGCGCGTCGTCGCGGCCCAGGCCGTTGCGTTCGGCGGTGTCGTCGGCCCAGCTCTGCGGGGACCTGCCGGAGAAGTCACGGACGTACGCGACGAAGAGCTGGACGCGGCGGGTGTCGTAGAGCCGGTCCAGTGCTTCTACGACGTCGTTCGTACGCTCGCCGAGCGCGTCCACGCGGTCCGTGACCTGGCCCTGGCGGGAGAGGCCGATGGGGTCCTCGGCGCGGGCGACAGCGCCGGGCAGGGCGACGGACAGGGCCAGGCAGGACGCGGTCATCAGGGTGCTGAGCAGGAGTCCTGCGGCGGCGGTTCGCGTCACGCTTGCGAGGTTATGTCCGCATTGCGTCGCTCGCGACCGGACGGCGGGCGCGCCCCGTCCGGGGGCGCGCCCGCGAGGTGCCGGTGGCTCAGGCCAGCTTCGTCACGAGCAGGGCCGCGTCGTCCGGCGTCAGGTCGACGCCGAACACGTCCGACAGGACCTTCGGCACCTCCCGCGGCTCCAGCTCCCGCACCTCCGGCTTCTCGCCGGGCCTGGACGTGATCAGCGTGCGGTTGTCCAGGAGGTGCAGGCGGTCGGGGTGCACGCGCTGGACGAACGGCCGGTAGCTGAAGGGAGAGTGCGAGCTCGTCGCGATGAAGTGGTTGGCCATCGCGAAGTCCACCGGGTACTGCGGGTCGAGCGTGAAGGTGTGCCGCGCCATCCACCCGTCGCCCGTCTCGTCCTTCTGGCCCTCGTCCGCCGGCTGGTAGAGCGTCCACCCCTGCGCGCCCGGCGTGACCTCCCCCCTGCGCAGCCGGTACGTCCACACGCCGTCGGTCGCCTCGGCCCCCTCGGCCGTCATCTCGATCGGCTCCAGCGGGCTCGCGCCGAAGCCGACGTCGCAGAGCCACCGCCGCCCGTCGATGTCGACGACCAGCATGGCGTGCGTGGTGGGCAGCATCTTCGGCGCGCCCATCCGGATCCGGCCCAGCACCGCGAAGAACGTGAAGCCGAGCCGCTCCAGGGCCGCGGCGTACAGCGAGGCGTGCTCGAAGCAGTAGCCGCCGCGCGCGTTGCCGATCATCTTGCGCCGCAGTGCGCCGAGGTCGAGCGGGACGTCCCCGCGCAGCACCGCGTCGAGGTTCTCCCAGCGCACGTTCAGCACGTGCGCGCGGTGCAGCGCGCGCAGCGTCTCCAGCGTGGGGGAGCGGTCCCCCTCGTACCCCAGGTGTGCCAGGTAGGCGTCCAGATCGAGTGCGTCACCGTTCCACATGCGTACGTTCCCCGTCGTCTCGTCCGTCGCGCGCGCCGCCTTCCGGCGCGTGCGACAGATGAAGCGTGGGGCGCGGGACCTCTATTCCGAACGCCGGAAGATCTTGTCACCCAGCCAGACCAGCGGGTCGTACTTGCGGTCGGCCGCCCGCTCCTTCAAGGGGATCAGCGCGTTGTCGGTGATCTTGATGTTCTCGGGGCAGACCTCCGTGCAGCACTTGGTGATGTTGCAGTACCCGAGCCCGTGCTCGTCCTGCGCGGTCTTCCTGCGGTCGAGGCCGGCCCCGGCGGCCGCGTCCAGCGGATGCATGTCGAGTTCGGCGATCCGCATCAGGAACCTGGGGCCCGCGAAGGCCGCCTTGTTCTCCTCGTGGTCGCGCACCACGTGGCAGGTGTCCTGGCACAGGAAGCACTCGATGCACTTGCGGAACTCCTGCGGGCGCTCCACGTCGATCTGCTGCATCCGGTAGTCGCCCGCCGCGACCCCCGGAGGCGGTACGAAGGCGGGCACCTCCCGCGCCTTGGTGTAGTTGAAGGACACGTCCGTCACCAGATCGCGTACGACGGGAAACGCCCGCAGCGGTGTGACGGTGATCGTCTCCTCGGGCGAGAAGACCGACATCCGCGTCATGCACAGCAGCCGGGGCCGTCCGTTGATCTCCGCGCTGCACGAACCGCACTTGCCCGCCTTGCAGTTCCAGCGCACCGCGAGGTCCGACGCCTGCGTGGCCTGGAGGCGGTGGATGATGTCGAGGACGACCTCGCCCTCGTTGACCTCGACCGCGAAGTCCTCCAGGGCCCCGCCGTCCGCGTCGCCGCGCCAGACCCTGAAGGCCGCCGTGTAGCTGCTCATCCGTGGAGCTCCTCTTCGGCGAGGTACTTGACCAGCTCTTCCTTCTCGAACAGGCCGAGCAGATCGGGGCGGATGGGTTCGGTGGTCTCCCGGGCGAGAGCGATCAGCCCCTGCGGCGGGCCGGCCGGCGCCAGGCCGCCCGACACGTCCGTCAGCCGGCACAGCAGGTTGACCCGCCGCCACTCCCGCTCCATCGCCGGGCAGTCCTCGCGGGTGTGACCGCCCCGGCTCTCGGTACGCTCCAGGGCCGCCCGCGCCACGCACTCGCTGACCAGCAGCATGTTCCGCAGGTCCAGGGCCAGGTGCCAGCCCGGGTTGAACTGCCGGTGGCCCTCGACCCCGGCCCGCTGGGCCCGTACCCGCAGGCCGGCCAGCTTCTCCAGGGCCTGCTCCATCTCCGGCGCGCGCCTGATGATGCCGACCAGGTCGTTCATCGTCTGCTGGAGTTCCTGGTGGAGCGTGTACGGGTTCTCCGGCGGGCGTCCGTCCGGCTCGCCCGGCTCGGGGCCCTCCGCGCTGAAGGGGCGCAGCGCCTCGGCGGCCGCCGCGTCCACCTGGGCGGAGTCCGGCCGCGGACGCGCGGTCCCCTCGCCGGCCGCGATGGCGTACTGCGCGGCGTGCAGCCCCGCCCGGCGCCCGAAGACCAGCAGGTCGGAGAGCGAGTTGCCACCGAGCCGGTTGGAGCCGTGCATGCCGCCGGCCACCTCGCCCGCCGCGTACAGGCCCGGGACGTCCCGGGTGGCGGCGGTGTCGGAGTCGACGGCGACGCCGCCCATCACGTAGTGGCAGGTCGGACCGACCTCCATCGCCTCGGCGGTGATGTCGACGTCCGCCAGCTCCTTGAACTGGTGGTACATCGACGGCAGCCGGCGCCGGATCGTCTCGGCCGGCATGCGCGTCGACACGTCGAGGAAGACGCCGCCGTGCGGGGAGCCGCGCCCGGCCTTGACCTCGGAGTTGATGGCGCGCGCGACCTCGTCGCGGGGGAGCAGCTCGGGGGGACGCCGGTTGTTGTCCGGGTCCTCGTACCAGCGGTCGCCCTCCTCCTCGGTCTGCGCGTACTTCTCCTTGAAGATGTCGGGGATGTAGTCGAACATGAACCGCTTGCCGTCGGAGTTGCGCAGGACGCCGCCGTCGCCGCGCACCGACTCGGTGACGAGGATGCCCTTCACCGACGGCGGCCAGACCATGCCGGTCGGATGGAACTGCACGAACTCCATGTTGAGCAGCGGCGCGCCCGCGAGCAGCGCCAGCGCGTGGCCGTCGCCCGTGTACTCCCACGAGTTCGACGTCACCTTGAAGGACTTGCCGATGCCGCCGGTGGCCAGCACCACGGCCGGGGCCTCCAGCACGAAGAAGCGGCCGGACTCGCGCTCGTAGCAGAAGGTCCCCGCGACCCGGTCCTCGCCCGCGGCGGAGCCGCTGTCGGACACAGTCTTCAGGACGCGTGTCACCGTGCATTCCTGGAAGACCTTGAGCCGGGCCTCGTAGTCGCCGAACTCGTGGAAGTCCTCCTGCTGGAGCGAGACGATCTTCTGCTGGAGCGTGCGGATCAGCTCCAGGCCGGTCCGGTCGCCGACGTGCGCCAGGCGCGGGTACTCGTGCCCGCCGAAGTTGCGCTGCGAGATCTTCCCGTCCGGCGTGCGGTCGAACAGCGCGCCCCAGGTCTCCAGCTCCCACACCCGGTCCGGCGCCTCGCGCGCGTGCAGCTCCGCCATCCGCCACTGGTTGAGGAACTTGCCGCCGCGCAGGGTGTCGCGGAAGTGGACCTGCCAGTTGTCGCCGGAGTTCACGTTGCCCATGGACGCGGCGATGCCGCCCTCGGCCATCACCGTGTGCGCCTTGCCGAACAGGGACTTGCAGATGACCGCGGTACGGGCCCCCTGCTCCCGCGCCTCGATGGCGGCGCGCAGTCCGGCGCCGCCCGCGCCGACCACGACGACGTCCCACCCCTGCCGTTCGAGCTGCGTCATCAAACACCCTTCATCAGTCGTCTAGAACAGCCGCGGGTCGTCGAAGGCGCCGGACGCCACCAGGTAGACGTAGAAGTCGGCGAGGGCGACGCTGATCAGCGAGGCCCAGGCGAGCTGCATGTGGCGGGCGTTGAGCCGGCCGACCCAGCCCCACAGCCGGTAGCGCACCGGGTGCTTGGAGAAGTGCCGGAGCCGGCCGCCGACGATGTGCCGGCAGGAGTGGCAGGAGAAGGTGTAGGCCCAGATCAGCACGATGTTGACCAGGAAGACGATCGTGCCCAGACCCATGTGGCCCCACGCATAGGTCTCGTCGCGGAAGGCGAGCACGGTGTCGTACGTGAGGATCCCGGCGACGGGGACGGCGGCGTAGAAGAAGTACCGGTGGATGTTCTGGAGGATCAGCGGGAAGCGGGTCTCGCCGCTGTACGTCCGGTGCGGCTCGGCGACCGCGCAGGCCGGCGGCGAGGCCCAGAAGCCCCGGTAGTAGGCCTTGCGGTAGTAGTAACAGGTCAGCCGGAAGCCGAGCGGGAAGATCAGGATCAGCAGGGCGGGGGACAGGCCCCACCAGCTGCCGAAGATCTCCCAGTTGGGTCCGCCCTTCATCGGTACGCAGTTCTCCGCCAGGCACGGCGAGTAGAACGGCGAGACGTAGGGCGCCGCGTAGTAGTCGGCGTTCGCGAAGGCCCGCCAGGTCGAGTAGACGATGAAGGCGAGCAGCCCGGCGGCGGTCGCCGCGGGCGCCAGCCACCAGCGGTCCGTCCGCAGATGGCGGGGCGCGATCGCGGCGCGTGAGGCGTCGTGGACGCCCTGGGCGCCCGTACGGGGCTGGGGTTCTGTGCCAGTGGCCAACGAAGACTCCGTATGGAGCGGGCTGTCGGGACAGGACGGGCCGGGGGCGACGGGTACGGCTAGGGCGCGTGCCGGTCGCGTGCGCCGAGGCCCTCGTCGTCCGAGTCGGTCCACAGCGCGCTGTTGTACGGAGCGTCGGAGATCGACACCAGATCGGGACGGGCGTCGGGCCGGCGCAGGGTGGGAGCTGCCGCACTCAGCAGGGCCAGGCTCTCGCGGAGATGGCCGGCGTCCGTGCGCACCCGCCGGATCTCCAGGCTGCCGCCGCCGACCTGTTGCTCCAGCCGCTCGACCGACTGGACCAGGTTGTCGAGGCAGCGCTGTACCGCTGCCAGGTCGTCTTGCAGGGACATGTGGTGCCCTCATTTCCACGGTGGCGCGTGGTGACGCTCATGCGCCTGCGAGTGTCGCGCGTCACATCCCCGTTTGTGAAGGGATGTGCAGCGATTCTCGGCGCGCGACCCTCCGTGCGCCCCCTTCTGTTGGGCCGCACGGGTGGGTTCGAGCGCTTCGCCGCCGTGTCTGCGACGGCGCACGCGCGGGGTCCTTTTCAGTGGAGCGGTAGTTGATGTGATCACCATCATAAGCCGCCAAATGTGAAAAACCGGGCCCATTCCGACAGGGAGTGGGCCGGGCCGGCCCTGGAGGTACCAGCCATGTCCCACGTCGGCGTCCCACGCGGGGAGGCAGCCCCGGCAAGCCCCCGCAGGCCCGAGCGGTCGCGAGCGGCCCGCTGCCTCGCGCTCGTCACCGCCGGTGTGCTCGGGCTGCCTGCCCTGGCGGGCTGCTCCTCCGGCGACGAGGAGACGCGGGGGGTCACCGTGCCCCAGGACATCGCCCCGGCCGGGCGGGAGCAGGTGGCCGACGGGGGCACGGTGCGCTGGGCCGTCGACACGACGCCCGCGACCCTCAACACCTTCCAGGCCGACGCCGACGCCTCCACCACGCGCGTAGCCGGCGCCGTACTGCCCTCGCTCTTCACCCTCGACGAGCGCGGGCGCCCGCAGCGCAACCCCGACTACCTGGAGTCCGCGGAGATCGTCGAGCGCGAACCCAAGCAGGTCGTGCTCTACAAGCTGAACCAGCAGGCGGTGTGGAGCGACGGCCGGGAGATCGGGGCGCCCGACTTCGTGGCGCAGTGGCGCGCGCTCAACGGCCGGGACACGGCGTACTGGACCGCCCGCAACGCCGGCTACGAGCGCATCGAGCGGATCGAGCGCGGCGCCAGCGACCTGGAGGTCCGGGTCACCTTCGCCAAGCCGTACGCGGACTGGCGCTCGCTCTTCACGCCGCTCTACCCGAAGGACGTGATGGGCCGCCCCGACTCCTTCAACGACGGGGCCCGCGCCAAGCTCAAGCAGACGGCGGGCCCCTTCATGCTCAAGGAGCTGGACCGCGCGGCAGGCCGGACCACCCTCGTGCGCAACCCCCGCTGGTGGGGACAGCCCTCGAAGCTCGACACGCTCGTCTTCCGCACGGTGACGCGCGACAAGCGCACCGCCGCGCTCGCCGCCGGAGAGCTCGACATCGCCGACATCGGCCGCGGCACCGCCGACCGCCTCGCCCTGGCCGCACGCGACGCCGGAGCCAAGGGGCAGCAGCTGAACCACGGCCCGGGCGCCGCCGTCACCCCCGCCTCCGCGCTCCGATCATGGGCGGTGGCGCACGGCTCGTCCGAGGAGCTCGCCGAGGCCGAGATCCAGGCCCGCGGGAAGTCGCGTGAGGCGATCGAACGGTACGCAGGTGAGCAGAGCGCGCTGCGCGGCTTCGTCATCCGCAAGTCCCTCGAACCGGCCTACACGCAGCTCGCGCTGAACGGCACGTCCGGCCCCCTCACCGACGACCGGGTACGCCGCGCGGTGGCCCGCGCCATCGACCGCCGCGCGCTCGCCGAGGCCGTACTGAAGCCGCTCGGGCTGCCCGCGCACCCGCTCGGCAGCCACTTGGCGCTGGCCGGCCAGGACGCGTACGCCGACAGCAGCGGCGCGCTGGGCGACCAGGACACCCAGGCCGCCCAGGCGCTGCTCGCGGACGCGGGCTGGAAGCCGGGCGGGGCGGCGACCGGACGCGAGCCAGACGGCGCGAAGGCGGGCAGCGCGGCGGAAAAGAAGGAGAAGAAAAAGCAGAGCGAAGCCGACGACGGCATGTACATCGTCGGCGACGAGGGCGACGGCGACTCCAAGCCCCGCGGCCGCTCCTACGGCACGGAGTCCGGTGCGTACGTCCTCACCCCGGCCCCGGCCGCGGCCCTCCAGGGACGGGCCCTGCGCATGCAGGCACGTTTCATCAGCGCCAAGGGCAGCGCCAAGGGCAGCGCGGACGGCAGGCGCACCGAGGAGAACGCCGACGGCAAGAAGAGGGGCGGCGTCGCCGGCGCCTACGCCCCGCAGGGCACGGCCGCCCCCCGGGCCAAGGACGCCGCCAAGGGCCCGCTCGGCAAGGACGGCAAGGCGCTGACCTTGCGTTTCGTGCTTCCGTCCGGACCCGGATCGGAGTCGCTGCGTACCGTCGGCGAGAAGATCTCCGGGATGCTGGAGCGCGTCGGCGTACGCACCGAGATGGTCAAGGTCTCCGACGACAGCTACTTCAAGGACCACATCGCCTCGGGCGACTACGACCTGGCCCTCTACTCCTGGCCGGCCACCGCCTACCCGGCCACCGACGCCCGCCCCATCTTCGCGAAGCCGGAGCCGGCCGCCGACGGGACGCTGGTGGTCGAGCAGAACTACACGCGCGTCGGCACGGACCACATCGACCAGCTCTTCGACCAGGCCATGACGGAACTGGACGAGAAGGCCGCCCGCGACCTGGTGAAACGGGCGGACGCCCGGATCTGGGCGGCGGCCGGGTCCATCCCGCTCTTCCAGCGTCCCGAGCTGGTGGCGGTCAAGCCGGGCCTCGCCAACGCCGGCGCCTTCGGCTTCGCCGCCCCCCGGTATCAGGACATCGGCTTCAAGAAGGCAGAAACCGCCGGGCGGGGGAAGAACTAGCTGGTCAGAACCCTCAGGATTGGCTCAAGTCCCTTGCCCGCCGGTGCCCCGGCGGGCAAGGTGCTGTGTGCCCCTTGACCCGGCGCCGCTCCACATCCTCACCCCCACGTGCACAGCAGAAAAAACCTTCCCCGCCACAGCTCCGCCCGCCCCTCGGAGCCCCGCGGCGGGGCCGGTAACGATCGCCCGGGAAGCCCGCGCGGCTCGCTCCCCGTACCATGGGGGGTAGCCGTGGCGCGACCGCCCGGCGGGCGTATGAGGAAACGAACCGAATACGACGCCCGATCCCACGATCGAGAGAAGCGCAACTCACCCATGCCCACGCGCCACGACATCCGTAACGTAGCCATCGTCGCCCACGTCGACCACGGCAAGACCACGCTGGTCGACGCCATGCTCAAGCAGGCGGGCGCCTTCGCCGCGCACGCCGCCGAGAGCCTCGACGACCGCATGATGGACTCGAACGACCTGGAGCGTGAGAAGGGCATCACGATCCTGGCCAAGAACACGGCCGTCAAGTACCACCCCAAGGATGGCGGCGACGTCATCACCATCAACATCATCGACACCCCCGGCCACGCCGACTTCGGTGGTGAGGTCGAGCGCGGCCTGTCGATGGTCGACGCGGTCGTCCTGCTGGTCGACGCCTCCGAGGGCCCGCTGCCGCAGACGCGCTTCGTGCTCCGCAAGGCGCTCCAGGCCCGGATGCCCGTCATCCTCTGCATCAACAAGACGGACCGTCCCGACTCCCGGATCGACGAGGTCGTCAACGAGACCTACGACCTGTTCCTGGACCTGGACGCGGACGAGGACCAGATCGAGTTCCCGATCGTCTACGCCTGCGCCCGTGACGGCGTCGCCTCGCTGACCAAGCCGGAGGACGGCACCGTCCCGGCCGACAGCGAGAACCTCCAGCCGTTCTTCGACACGATCCTGTCGCACGTGCCGGCCCCCGAGTACGACGACGCCGCCCCGCTCCAGGCGCACGTCACCAACCTCGACGCCGACAACTTCCTCGGCCGTATCGCGCTGTGCCGTGTCGAGCAGGGCGAGCTGCGCAAGGGCCAGACCGTCACGTGGATCAAGCGCGACGGCACGATGTCCAACGTCCGCATCACCGAGCTGCTGATGACCGAGGCGCTCACCCGCAAGCCGGCCGAGAAGGCCGGTCCGGGCGACATCTGCGCCATCGCCGGTATCCCGGACATCATGATCGGTGAGACCCTCGCCGACCCCGAGAACCCGATCGCGCTGCCGCTCATCACGGTCGACGAGCCGGCGATCTCCATGACCATCGGTACGAACACCTCGCCGCTGGTCGGCAAGGGCGGCAAGGGCCACAAGGTCACCGCCCGCCAGGTGAAGGACCGCCTGGACAAGGAGCTCATCGGCAACGTCTCGCTCCGCGTCCTGGACACCGAGCGCCCCGACGCCTGGGAGGTCCAGGGCCGCGGTGAGCTCGCGCTGGCCATCCTGGTCGAGCAGATGCGCCGCGAGGGCTTCGAGCTGACCGTCGGCAAGCCCGAGGTCGTCGTCAAGATGGTCGACGGCAAGAAGTACGAGCCGATCGAGCGCATGACGATCGACTCGCCCGAGGAGCACCTCGGCGCCATCACGCAGCTCATGGCGACCCGCAAGGGCCGTATGGAGACCATGACGAACCACGGTTCGGGCTGGATCCGCATGGAGTGGATCGTCCCGTCGCGCGGCCTCATCGGCTTCCGTACGGAGTTCCTGACGCAGACCCGCGGTACGGGCATCGCGCACTCCATCTTCGAGGGCCACGAGCCGTGGTTCGGCGAGCTGCGCACCCGTAACAACGGCTCGCTGGTGGCCGACCGCGCCGGTACGGTGACCCCCTTCGCGATGATCAACCTCCAGGAGCGCGGTGTCATCTTCCTCGACGCCGGCACCGAGGTCTACGAGGGCATGATCATTGGTGAGAACTCGCGTTCCGACGACATGGACGTGAACATCACCAAGGAGAAGAAGCTCACCAACATGCGTGCGGCTTCCGCGGACAACACGGAGAACGTGGTGCCGCCGCGCAAGCTCTCGCTGGAGCAGTCGCTGGAGTTCTGCCGCGACGACGAGTGCATCGAGGTCACCCCGGAGACCGTGCGTATCCGCAAGGTCGTCCTGGACCAGAAGGAGCGCGGCCGTACGGCTTCGCGCGCCAAGCGCTGACCCGGGGGCCTCACGGCCGACCGAGCGTGCCTGAAGGCCGGTTCTCGTCCCTCTGCGGGGTGACGGGAACCGGCCTTCCGGTGTATCGGGATCTTCGGCGGGGCAGGACACCACCCGACGCCCTGTCAACCGCATTTCGTGAGACGGGTGTCCGGATACCGGTCACCACTCTCCGGAAGCTGCGTCAACAGTCCGTTTCGCACGTGTCTGTCTGTGATCGCTTTGTCCGGATTTCGGGCAGGTGCGCCCAGTCGATGTTGTCAAAACGAGACCCTTTAAGTGTGGTTTACCGGTCGGGGTTACTTAATAGTTGGCTCCATTGAGCTCGGGTCAATGGGTCACGCACTGTGGGGAGTGCCGACTCACGAGCACACTCGGGGTACATGCGACTCATCGCCGTCAGGGGTGTCGGCGACGTCTGCGTACCCCTCTTGTAGTGATCAGTGGACTCATGAGGAGGAACCCATGCGCGGTGCCAAGAGCGCCAAGTGGGTCGCAGGTGCGATAGTCGTGGCTCTGTCGGCAACGGCGTGCGGTGGCTCGGACAGCGGCGACACGGATGCCAAGGAAAAGGGCAAGCCGGCCGGCTACGTCTCGATCGACGTCGGCGAGCCGCAGAAGCCGCTGATTCCGGCCGACACGAACGAGTCGCTCGGCAGCTACGTCATCCAGTCGCTGTTCACGCAGCTGCTCGACTTCGACGCCAACGGCGAGATCGTCTACACGAACGCCGAGTCGGTCGAGACCAAGGACTCGAAGACGTGGACCGTCAAGCTCAAGAAGGGCTGGAAGTTCCACAACGGCGAGGCTGTCACTTCCGAGTCCTACATCAAGGCCTGGAACTGGTACGCCAACATCAAGAACAAGCAGCAGAACGCGTTCTGGTTCGAGGACATCAAGGGCTACGACGACGTCCACCCGGCCAAGGGCGAGCCGAAGGCCGACGCGATGTCCGGCCTGAAGGCCGTGGACGACACCACGTTCACGATCGAGCTGTCGAAGCCGGTCCCGTACTTCAACTACAAGCTCGGCTACACGACTTGGGCCCCGCTGCCCGAGAAGTTCTACGCCGACCCGAAGGCGTTCGGCCAGAAGCCCATCGGCAACGGCCCCTACGTCTTCGAGAAGTGGGACCACAAGAAGCTCATCCAGGTCAAGGCCAACCCGGACTACCAGGGTCCGAACAAGGCCCAGAACAAGGGTGTCCTCTTCAAGAACTACGCGACCGTCGAGGCCGCGTACCAGGACCTCCTGTCCGGCAACCTGGACATGATCCGCCAGATCGGCCCGAAGGACCTGCCGAAGTACAAGCAGGACCTGGGCGACCGCGCGATCGACCAGGAGTACGCGGCGATGCAGTCCATCGTCCCGACCTTCTACAGCAAGACCTTCAAGAACATCGACCCGAAGGTCCTGCAGGGTCTGTCGATGGGCATCGACCGCGAGACGATCACCAAGACGGTGCTCAACGGTTCGCGTACGCCGGCCACGAGCTTCACGCCGAAGGGCGTCGAGGGCAACCAGGTCCTCGACACCGACGTGTTCAAGTTCGACAAGGACAAGGCGAAGAAGCTCGTCACCGAGGGCGGCGGCGTTCCGGGCAACAAGATCTGGATCCAGTACAACGCCGACGGTGGCCACAAGGAGTGGGTGACCGCGGTCTGCGAGTCCATCCGCAACTCCACCGGGGTCGAGTGCCTCCCGGACGCGAAGCCGGACTTCCAGACAGACCTCGAGGCGCGTGACAACGACGAGGTCAAGTCCTTCTACCGCGGTGGCTGGGTGGCCGACTACCCGCTGAACGTCAACTTCATGCGGGAGCTGTACGGCACGACCGCCGAGGCGAACAACGGCCGCTTCTCCGACAAGAAGATCGACGCCGCGTTCAAGAAGGGCGACAACGCCAAGTCCCTGGAAGAGTCGATCAAGCTCTACCAGGACGCCGAGAAGATGGTGCTCGCGGAGATGCCCGCCATCCCGCTGTGGCAGTACCGCACCAACGGTGGACACTCGAAGGCTGTCGACAACGTGAAGGTCGACTTCCACGGTGACTACGAAGTCACCGGCGTCACCGTCAAGTAGTTCGCAGCCTGCGGGCCACCCCCCACTCGGTCAGTACCCGCCACCGCACCGGCGGTAGGCACGGGGGCCGTTCCCTCGATCAGGGAGCGGCCCCCGTGCCGCAGTTATCCACACGGAGGCAAACATGGGGCGTTATGTCGCGCGGCGACTGCTCCAGATGATCCCGGTCTTCATCGGGTCAACCTTGCTGGTCTTTTTGATGATGTACGCCCTGCCCGGCGACCCCGTGCGCGCGCTCGCCGGCGAGCAGGCCGTGGATCAAGCGCAGATCGCCCAGGTCAAGAAGGACCTCGGGCTCGATCTGCCGATCTGGCAGCAGTACTGGAACTACCTGGCCGGCCTGTTCCAGGGTGACTTCGGCACCCAGATCGCCACCCAGCGTCCGGTCGCCGACGTGATCGCGGACGCGTTCCCGATCACCGTCCGGCTGACCCTGTTCGCCTTCGCCTTCACGGTGATCGCCGGCATCTCCATGGGAGTGTTCGCCGGTCTGAAGGCCGACACCTTCAGGGACCGGGGACTGCTGGTGCTGACGCTCCTGCTGATCTCCGTGCCGTCCTTCGTACTCGCCTTCCTCGCCCAGTACTTCTTCGCCCACGAGCTGGGCTGGGTCGAACCCGTGGTGAGCGCCGCCGCGGATTCGCAGGAGCTGATCCTGCCCGCAGTGGTTCTCGGTTCGCTGTCCCTCGCGTACGTCGCCAGGCTCACCCGTACCTCGGTCGCGGAGAACCTGCGCTCGGACTACATGCGCACGGCGGTCGCCAAGGGCCTGCCCAAGCGCCGCATCATCGGCGTCCACCTGATGCGCAACTCCATGATCCCCGTGGTCACCTTCCTCGGCACCGACATCGGCACCCTGATGGGCGGCGCGGTCGTGACGGAGGGCATCTTCAACGTCCAGGGCGTCGGTTACAACGTCTTCCAGGCGCTGAAGTCGCGCGAGGGTTCCACGGTGGTGGGCATCGTCACTCTCATCGTGGTCGTCTATCTCGTCAGCAGCCTGATCGTCGACCTGCTCTACGCGGTCCTGGACCCGAGGATCCGTTATGCCTGAGGCGCTCGAAACCCCCGTCAAGGACGCGACCCAGCCGGGCAGCGTGCCGGCTGCCGAGAGCAAGCCGGAGAAGGCCCGCAGTCTGTGGTCGGACGCCTGGCACGACCTGCGGCGCAACCCGCTGTTCGTGGTCTCCGCGGTCCTCATCGTCGTCCTGCTGACGATCGCCGTGTTCCCGGGCCTGTTCACCAGCGCCGACCCCCGGCACGCGGACCTCGCCAACCACTACCTGCAGAAGCCGAAGTGGGGCAACTTCTTCGCCCCGGACTGGTTCGGCTACGACGTCCAGGGCCGCTCGATCTACGCCCGCGTCATCTACGGCGCCCGCGCCTCGATCGCCGTGGGCGTCCTCGTGACCCTCCTCGTCACCGTCGTCGGTACGGTGACGGGCATGCTCGCCGGTTACTTCGGCGGCTGGATCGACACGTTGCTGTCCCGCGTCACGGACATCTTCTTCGGTATCCCGTTCATCCTCGGCGCGATGGTGGTCCTCACCTCCTTCGAGGAGCGTCACGTGTACGTCGTGATCCTGGCGCTCGCGTTCCTCGGCTGGACCCAGATCGCGCGGGTCGCCCGCGGCTCGGTCATCACCATCAAGCAGGCCGACTACGTGATGGCGGCGAAGGCGCTCGGCGCCTCCACCACGCGCATCCTGCTCCGGCACATCCTGCCCAACGCGATAGCCCCGGTGATCGTGGTCGCCACCATCGCGCTCGGTGGCTACATCTCGGCCGAGGCCACGCTGTCCTTCCTGGGCATCGGTCTCGCCGAGCCGACCGTCTCGTGGGGTGTCGACATCTCGTCGGGCCAGGAGCAGCTGCGCAACGCGGCCTTCGTCCTGATCATCCCGTCGATCATGGTGTCGATCACTGTCCTGGCCTTCATCATGCTCGGCGATGCGGTACGCAACGCCCTCGACCCCAAGCTGCGCTGAGGGAGGCGTACGTACATGACCATCATCGACAAGACGGCGGATGTTCCCGCCCCCCGAGGTTCGACGGAGAACAGCGGACCGCTGCTCGACGTCCGTGACCTGCACGTGGAGTTCAAGACCCGCGACGGCGTCGTCAAGGCCGTCAACGGCGTCAACTACAGCGTCAGCGCCGGTGAGACGCTCGCCGTGCTCGGCGAGTCCGGCTCCGGCAAGTCCGTGACGGCGCAGGCCATCATGGGCATCCTCGACATGCCGCCCGGCCGCATCCCGCAGGGAGAGATCCTCTTCCGCGGCGAGGACATGCTGACCATGGGGTACGAGGAGCGGCGCAAGATCCGTGGTCAGAAGATCGCGATGATCTTCCAGGACGCGCTGTCGTCGCTGAACCCCGTGCTGACCGTGGGCTACCAGCTCGCCGAGATGTTCCGCGTGCACCAGGGCCTGTCCAAGAAGGACGCCAAGGCCAAGGCCATCGATCTGATGGACCGCGTGCGCATCCCGGCGGCGAAGGAGCGGGTCAACGACTACCCGCACCAGTTCTCCGGCGGCATGCGCCAGCGCATCATGATCGCGATGGCGCTGGCCCTGGAGCCGGACCTGATCATCGCGGACGAGCCCACCACGGCGCTCGACGTGACCGTCCAGGCCCAGGTCATGGACCTGCTCGCGGAGCTTCAGCGCGAGTACAACATGGGCCTGATCCTGATCACCCACGACCTCGGCGTCGTCGCCGACGTCGCGGACAAGATCGCGGTCATGTACGCGGGCCGGATCGTCGAGACCGCACCGGTCCACGAGCTGTACAAGCGCCCCGCGCACCCGTACACGCGTGGTCTGCTGGACTCGATCCCGCGCCTGGACCAGAAGGGCCAGGAGCTCTACGCGATCAAGGGCCTGCCGCCCAACCTGCTGAAGATCCCGACCGGTTGCGCGTTCAACCCGCGCTGCCCCAAGGCGCAGGACATCTGCCGCACCGACGTGCCGCCGCTGCTGTCGGTGACCGAGCGGGACGGCGGCGAGCTGCCGGGGCGCCACAGTGCGTGCCATTTCTGGAAGGAGCAGATCCATGGCTGAGCTGAAGAAGAACGACGAGGCTGCCGTGGACGCGACCCCCAACGTCATGCCGGTCGAGACCGTCGACGCCTCCACCACCCAGGAGGCCGTCGCCGCGATCGAGGCCCCGGTCGAGCGCGGGGAGCCGATCCTCCAGGTGCGCAACCTGGTCAAGCACTTCCCGCTGACCCAGGGCATCCTGTTCAAGAAGCAGATCGGCGCGGTCAAGGCCGTCGACGGGATCTCCTTCGACCTGTACCAGGGCGAGACCCTCGGCATCGTGGGCGAGTCCGGCTGTGGCAAGTCCACGGTCGCCAAGCTCCTGATGACGCTGGAGACGGCGACGGCCGGCGAGGTCTTCTTCAAGGGCCAGGACATCACCAAGCTGTCCGGGCGCGCGCTGAAGGCGGTCCGCCGCAACATCCAGATGGTGTTCCAGGACCCGTACACGTCGCTCAACCCCCGCATGACGGTGGGCGACATCATCGGTGAGCCGTACGACATCCACCCGGAGGTCGCACCCAAGGGCGACCGGCGCCGCAAGGTCCAGGAGCTCCTGGACGTGGTGGGCCTGAACCCGGAGTACATCAACCGGTACCCGCACCAGTTCTCCGGCGGCCAGCGCCAGCGCATCGGCATCGCCCGCGGCCTCGCGCTCCAGCCGGAGATCATCATCTGCGACGAGCCGGTGTCGGCGCTGGACGTGTCCGTCCAGGCGCAGGTCATCAACCTGATGGAGAAGCTCCAGGACGAGTTCAACCTGTCCTACCTCTTCATCGCGCACGACCTGTCGATCGTCCGGCACATCTCGGACCGGGTCGGCGTCATGTACCTCGGCAAGATGGCCGAGATCGGTACGGACACGCAGATCTACGACCACCCGACGCACCCCTACACCCAGGCGCTGCTGTCGGCGGTCCCGGTCCCCGACCCGGAGGCCCGCGAGGGCCGCGAGCGGATCATTCTCACCGGTGACGTCCCGTCGCCGGCGAACCCGCCGTCCGGCTGCCGTTTCCGTACCCGCTGCTGGAAGGCGCAGGACAAGTGCGCCGAGGAGGTGCCGCTGCTCGCGGTGCCCGAGCGCTTCAAGTCCTCGGCCACCCCGGCGGCCCACGAGTCGGCCTGCCACTTCGCGGAGGAGAAGGACGTCGTGCACGCGGCGTAGTGCTCCAGGCGGTACGTACACGGGGCGCCCCGGACCGACTCGGTCCGGGGCGCCTTCGGCTGTCCGGGTGGGCGGGAACACCTGGTCGGGCCCGGCGCGCGAACGGGTCCCGTTGAAGTGCGGTATGGGGGCCTCTGGGGTGGTATGGGTGCTACGTGAGACCTGAAGACCCTAGGAGGGACTCCATGCGCGGAGCCGCGCTCGCCCAGTGGACGGCCTGCGCCGTGGCCGTAGCCCTCGCGGCGACGGCCTGCGGCGGTGGTGACAACGGCGGCGG
The DNA here is from genome assembly GCF_014650755.1 of Streptomyces chryseus. Classification (GTDB taxonomy): domain Bacteria; phylum Actinomycetota; class Actinomycetes; order Streptomycetales; family Streptomycetaceae; genus Streptomyces; species Streptomyces chryseus. The sequence continues at coordinate 77,575 of NZ_BMVO01000012.1, forward strand.
CGCGTCGGGGGTGGTCCGTTCGTCCTGGGGCGATCCGGCGAACCCGCTGGAGCCCGCGAACACCAACGAGGTGCAGGGCGGCAAGGTCCTCGACATGCTCTTCCGCGGTCTCAAGCGGTACGACCCGAAGACCGGCGAGGCCAAGGACATGCTCGCCGAGAAGATCGTCACCACGGACTCGCGCGACTTCACGGTCACCGTGAAGGACGGCTGGACGTTCAGCAACGGCGAGAAGGTCACCGCCAAGTCCTTCGTCGACGCCTGGAACTACGGCGCGCACCTGGAGAACAACCAGCGCAACGCCTACTTCTTCGGCTACATCGAGGGGTACGACAAGGTCCACCCCGAGAAGGGCAGGGCCACCGCCGACACCCTCTCCGGCCTGCGGGTCAAGGACGCGCGGACGTTCACCGTCCGGCTGACCCAGAAGTTCTCCACCTGGCCCGAGACGCTCGGTTACGCCGCCTTCGCCCCGCTCCCCAGGGCGTTCTTCGACGACCACGACGCCTGGCTCGCCAAGCCCGTCGGCAACGGCCCGTACACCGTCGAGTCGTACGCCAGGGGTTCGCAGATGACCATGCGCAAGTGGGGGGAGTACCCGGGCCCCGACAAGGCGCGCAACGGCGGCGTGGACCTCCAGGTCTTCACCGACAACAACACCGCCTACACCGCCCTCACCGCGGGCAACCTGGACCTCGTCGACGACGTACCGGCCTCCCAGCTGAAGAACGTCCGGGCCGACCTCGGCGACCGGTACATCAACTCCCCGGCCGGCATCATCCAGACCCTCGCCTTCCCCTACTACGACGACCGGTGGAACGCCGACGGGATGGAGAAGGTCCGCAAGGGCCTGTCCATGGCGATCAACCGGCAGCAGATCACCGAAACGATCTTCCAGAGGACCCGTACCCCCGCCAAGGACTGGACGTCACCGGTCCTCGCGGCGGAGGGCGGCTTCGACGACGCGCTGTGCGGCGAGGCGTGCGAGTTCAAACCGGCCGAGGCGAAGAAGCTGGTCGCCGAGGGCGGCGGCATCCCCGGCGGCACGCTCAAGATCACCTTCAACGCGGACACCGGGTCCCACCGCGAGTGGGTCGACGCCGTCTGCAACAGCATCAACAACGCGCTGGGCAACGACAGGGCGTGCACGGGCAATCCGGTCGGCACCTTCGCCGACTTCCGCAGCCAGATCACCGACCGCAAGATGACGGGCCCCTTCCGGGCCGGCTGGCAGATGGACTACCCGCTGGTCCAGAACTTCCTCCAGCCGCTGTACTACACGAACGCCTCGTCCAACGACGGCAAGTGGACCAACGAGGAGTTCGACGGGCTCATCGACGAGGCCAACGCCGAGTCCGACCCGGTGAAGGCAGTCGAGAAGTTCAAGGCGGCGGAGAAGGTCGCACGCGACCAGATGGCCGCCATCCCGCTCTGGTACCAGAACGGCAGCGCCGGCTACTCCGACCGGATCTCCAACGTGGCCCTCAACCCCTTCAGCGTCCCCGTCTACAACGAGATCACGGTCAACTGACACCGGGCCAGGAGTAGGCGCCCCCTTCTGAGGAGCCCGCCAATGGGACGTTATGTGATCCGGCGTCTGCTGCAGATGATCCCGGTCTTCTTCGGCGCCACCCTGCTCATCTTCCTGATGGTCAACGTCATGGGCGACCCCGTCGCGGGCCTCTGCGGCGACCGCGAGTGCGACCCCGCGACCGCCGCCCGGCTGCGAGCGGAGTTCGGCCTCGACCAGCCCGTGTGGCAGCAGTACGCGACGTACATGGGCAACGTCTTCAGCGGCGACTTCGGGACCGCCTTCAACGGGCAGAGGGTCACCGAGCTGATGGCCGGCGCGTTCCCCGTCACCATCCGGCTGACCCTCGTCGCGATCGTCTTCGAGATCGTCATCGGCATCAGCCTCGGCGTGCTCACCGGCCTGCGCCGCGGCCGCCCCGTCGACACCGGCGTACTGCTGATGACCCTCGTCGTCATCTCGATCCCGACCTTCGTCACCGGGCTGCTGCTCCAGCTGCTGCTCGGCGTGAAGTGGGGCCTCGTGAAGCCGGCCGTGTCGTCCGCGGCCACGGTCGACGAACTCCTGGTCCCCGGCCTGGTGCTGGCCTCCGTGTCCCTGGCGTACGTCACCCGGCTCACCAGGACGTCCGTCGCCGAGAACTCCCGCGCCGACTACGTCCGCACCGCCGTCGCCAAGGGACTGCCCAGGCGGCGGGTCGTCTCGCGCCATCTGCTGCGCAACTCGCTGATCCCCGTCGTCACCTTCATCGGCACGGACGTGGGCGCCCTGATGGGCGGCGCGATCGTCACCGAGCGGATCTTCAACATCCACGGCGTCGGCTACCAGCTCTACCAGGGCATCCTGCGCCAGAGCTCCCAGACCGTCGTCGGGTTCGTCACCGTCCTGGTGCTCGTCTTCCTGCTGGCGAACCTGCTCGTCGACATCCTGTACGCCGTACTCGACCCGAGGATCCGGTATGCCTGAGCCCCTCTACGAGCCCGACACGGCGATCTCGGCGGGCGGAGCCGGGGGAGCGACGGACTTCGCCGTGGACGAGGGCGAGACGCTGGAGAAGAGGCCCGACGGCGGGCCGCAGGGCGCCGGCCCCGGCAAGCCGCGCAGTCTGTGGTCCGACGCCTGGCGCGATCTGCGCCGCAACCCGGTCTTCATCGTCTCCGGGCTCGTCATCGCCTTCCTCGTCGTCATCTCGCTCTGGCCGTCCCTCATCGCGAGCGGCAACCCGCTCCAGTGCGACCTGGCCAGGGCCCAGGAGGGCTCCCAGCCCGGCCATCCCTTCGGCTTCGACGGCCAGGGCTGCGACGTCTACACGCGCACGGTCTACGGAGCCAGGACCTCGGTCACCGTCGGCGTCTGCGCCACCCTCGGCGTCGCCCTGCTCGGCAGCGTCCTCGGCGGGCTCGCCGGCTTCTTCGGCGGCGGCTGGGACGCCCTGCTGTCCCGCATCACCGACGTCTTCTTCGGCATCCCGGTCGTCCTCGGCGGCCTCGTCTTCCTGTCCGTCGTCACCAGCACCACCGTCTGGCCGGTGATCGGCTTCATCGTGCTGCTCGGGTGGCCGCAGATCGCCCGCATCGCCCGCGGCTCGGTCATCACCGCCAAACAGAACGACTACGTGCAGGCGGCGCGGGCGCTCGGCGCGAGCAACGCGCGGATGCTGCTGCGGCACGTCACCCCCAACGCCGTCGCCCCGGTCATCGTCGTGGCGACCATCGCCCTCGGTACGTACATCTCGCTGGAGGCGACCCTCTCGTACCTCGGCGTCGGCCTGAAGCCACCGACGGTGTCCTGGGGCATCGACCTCTCCGCCGCCTCGCCGTACGTCCGCAACGCCCCGCACATGCTGCTCTGGCCGGCGGGCGCGCTCGCGGTCACCGTGCTCGCGTTCATCATGCTCGGCGACGCGGTGCGCGACGCCCTCGATCCGAAGCTGCGCTGAGGAGCCCGCCCATGACCGCCGCACCCGCCTCCTTCGAACCGTCCCCCGCGCTGCTCGAAGTGCGCGACCTGCACGTGGAGTTCCGTACGCGCGACGGGGTCGCCAGAGCCGTCAACGGCGTCACCTACTCCGTCGCCGAGGGCGAGACGCTCGCCGTGCTGGGCGAGTCCGGCTCGGGCAAGTCCGTCACCGCGCAGGCCGTCATGGGCATCCTCGACATGCCGCCGGGGAGGATCACGGGCGGCGAGATCCTCTTCCAGGGCCGTGACCTGCTCAAACTCAAGGAGGACGAGCGGCGCGAGGTCAGGGGCCGGGAGATGGCCATGATCTTCCAGGACGCGCTGTCCTCCCTCAACCCCGTGCTCAGCGTGGGCGAGCAACTGGGCGAGATGTTCGTCGTCCACCGGGGGATGTCCCGGAAGGACGCGAGGAACAAGGCCGTCGAGCTGATGGACCGGGTCCGCATCCCGGCGGCCCGGGAGCGGGTCGGGCAGTACCCGCACCAGTTCTCCGGCGGCATGCGCCAGCGCATCATGATCGCGATGGCGCTGGCCCTCGAACCCGCGCTGATCATCGCGGACGAACCGACGACCGCGCTGGACGTGACCGTGCAGGCCCAGGTCATGGACCTGCTCGCGGAGTTGCAGCGCGAACTCGCCATGGGGCTCATCCTCATCACCCACGACCTGGGCGTCGTCGCGGACGTCGCCGACAGGATCGCCGTCATGTACGCGGGGCGGATCGTGGAGACCGCGCCGGTGCACGACATCTACAAGGCGCCGGCCCACCCGTACACCAAGGGCCTGCTCGAATCCATCCCGCGCCTCGACCAGAAGGGCCAGGAGCTGTACGCCATCAAGGGCCTGCCGCCGAACCTCCTGCACATCCCGCCCGGCTGCGCCTTCCACCCGCGCTGCCCGCTGGGCCGTGACATGTGCCGGACCGACGAGCCGCCGCTGTACGACGTACCGGACGGGCGCGGCAGCGCCTGCCACTTCTGGCAGGAGGCGCACCATGGCTGAGCCGGCCCGGCAGACCGAGGCGATCCTCGAAGTACGCGGGCTGCACAAGCACTACCCGCTCACCCAGGGCATCGTCTTCAAGAAGCAGGTCGGGGCGGTCAGGGCGGTCGACGGCGTCGACCTCGACCTGGCGGCGGGCGAGACGCTCGGCATCGTGGGGGAGTCGGGCTGCGGCAAGTCGACGCTCGCCAGGCTGCTCGTCCACCTGGAGCGGCCGACGGCCGGGGTGATCCGCTACAAGGGCGAGGACATCACGAAGCTGTCGGGGCGGGCGCTGAAGGCGGTGCGGCGCAACATCCAGATGGTGTTCCAGGACCCGTACACCTCGCTCAACCCCCGGATGACCGTGGGCGACATCATCGGTGAGCCGTACGAGATCCATCCCGAGGTGGCGCCCAAGGGCGACCGGCGGCAGAAGGTCCAGGACCTGCTCGATGTCGTCGGGCTGAACCCGGAGTACATCAACCGCTATCCGCACCAGTTCAGCGGCGGTCAGCGCCAGCGCATCGGCATCGCGCGCGGGCTGGCGCTCCAGCCGGAGATCATCGTGGCGGACGAGCCGGTCTCCGCGCTGGACGTGTCGGTCCAGGCGCAGGTCGTCAACCTGCTGGACAAGCTGCAGAACGAGTTCGGTCTGAGTTACGTCTTCATCGCCCACGACCTGTCGATCGTGCGGCACATCTCCGACCGGGTGGGGGTGATGTACCTGGGGCGGATCGTCGAGATCGGCAAGGACGCCGAGATCTACGACCACCCCACGCACCCCTACACGCAGGCGCTGCTGTCCGCCGTACCGGTGCCGGACCCGACGGCGCGCGAGCACCGCGAGCGGATCCTGCTGACCGGCGACGTCCCGTCGCCCGCGAACATCCCCTCCGGCTGCCGGTTTCGCACCCGGTGCTGGAAGGCGCGGCAGCGGTGCGCTCAGGAGGTGCCGCTGCTTGCGGTGCCGGCGGTGTTCCGGGACGACAGGTCGCCGGCGGCGCACGACTCGGCGTGCCACTTCGCGGAGGAGAAGCACGTGGTGCCGCTGGAGCCGGGGCCGGTGACGTGAGTGACCGTCAAGCCCGTTAACACACGGGCAACTTGAGCGAATCATCTCCGATATGCGGACGCGCCATGCTGTACAGCGTACGGCCGTGCGGGTGCCGTTGCCCGGCCGGGGGCGCCACCATGTCGCCCCCGGCCGGGTGCCCCCTTCCGGGGGCTTCCCGGGCTCCCCTGCGGACGGGCGGAGGCCCCAGGGGCCTACTTCACCCCCAGCGACCGTCGCAGGAAGTCCACCTGGAGCAGCAGCAGGTTCTCCGCCACCTGCTCCTGCGGCGTCATGTGCGTCACCCCGGACAGCGGCAGCACCTCGTGCGGCCGCCCGGCGGCCAGCAGCGCCGACGACAAGCGCAGCGTGTGTGCCATCACCACGTTGTCGTCCGCGAGGCCGTGGACGATCATCAGCGGCCGGTGCACGTCGGCCGGCTGCGACAATCCGTCGTCGGTGACGAGCGAGTTGGCGGCGTACACCTGCGGCTGGTCGCCCGGATCCCCGAGGTAGCGCTCGGTGTAGTGCGTGTCGTACAGCCGCCAGTCGGTGACGGGCGCCCCCGCGATCCCCGCGTGGAAGACGTCGGGGCGGCGCAGTACCGCGAGCGCCGCCAGGTATCCGCCGTACGACCAGCCCCGGATCGCGACCCGGCCGAGATCCAGCGGGAAGTCACCGGCCAGCGCGTGCAGCGCCTCGACCTGGTCGTCGAGCGTGAGCGTGAACGCGTCCCTGATCTCCTTCTCCCAGCCGGGGGAGTGCCCGGGCGTCCCCCGTCCGTCGGCGACGATCACCGCGAAGCCCTGGTCGGCGAACCACTGGGACGTGAGGTACGCGTTGTGCGCGGCAACGACGCGCCGCGCGTGCGGTCCTCCGTACGGGTCCATCAGCACCGGAAGCGGCCCGTCTGCCTCCGTATGGCCCGTGGGGAGCAGAACGGCGCACGGAATCCGCCGCGCGCCCCCCTCCAGGAGCCGCACGCGCGCCGTCAGGACGGGCTCCTCGGCGTACGACGCCACCACCACCTCACGCCTGCCGTCGCGCAGCACCCGCACCACCGTGCCGCTGCGTTCCGGCCGCGCCGAAGCCAGTACGGTCACCCCGCCCGACCGCACCGCGGAGTGCACTCCCGGGCCCTGCGAAAGCCGCTCCACGCCCAGCTCGTTCACCCGGTAGACGTGCACCTCACCCGTTTCCGGACCGGCGGCCTCCGCCCCGGCCGAGGCGGAGACCAGCACGTCGTCGCCCGAGACGTCCAGGACCGCCCGCACCTGCAACTGCGGCCCGGTCAGCGCCCGGTCGCCGACGGTCAGCACCCGCGCCCCGCCCTCGTCCGCGATCCGCACGAGCCGCCCGTCCGGCGCCCAGACCGGTACGCCGTCGAAAAGTTCCAGCCACACCGCGTCCTCGTCCACATGCACGGTCCGCGTCGCACCGGTCGCGGGATCCACCGCCAGATACAACTGGCCGCGCTGGTCGCGCGACTGCACGAGCAGCAGCGGAGCCCCCGCTTCCGACCAGTGGACCCGCGCCAGGTAGGGGAACCGGGCGCGGTCCCACACCACCTCGGTGCGCTCCGCCCCCTCGTCCAGGCCGTACAGGAACAGCCGCACCTGCGCGTTGGGCGTCCCCGCCGCCGGGTACGCGACCCGCGCGGGCTCACTGTGCGGGTTGGCCGGATCCGAGATCCACCAGCGCTCCACGGCCGCGTCGTCCGCGCGGGCGACCAGCAGCCGGTCCGACTCCGGCGACCACCAGAAGCCGCGCGAGCGGCCCATCTCCTCGGCCGCCACGAACTCCGCCAGGCCGTACGTCGTGCCCTCGTCCTCCGGCTCGGCGAGCGCCCGGTCGCCGTCGCCCTCGGCCCCGATCACCCGCAGGGCGCCCCCGGCGACGTACGCGACGTGCAGGCCGTCCGGCGAGGGCCGGGGGTCGAGCACCGGACCCGCCGCCGGCAGCTCGCGCGCGGTCCCGGCCCGCAGCTCCGCCGCGAACAGCCGCCCGGACAGCCCGAACGCCGCCAGCTCGACCGCCGCGTCCACGGCGTAGCCGACGATCCCGGCGGAGCCCTCCCGGCTGCGCTCGCGCCGCGCCTTCTCCCGCGCCGACAGCTTCTCGGCGGCGCCGCCGAGAAGCTCTCCGGGGTCGGCCGCGATGCGCTCCCGCGCGCCCCCCTCCAGGTCGAGCACCCAGAGCCGGTTCGCCCGGTCGGTGCCGGACGAGGACCGCAGGAACACCACACGAGCCCCGTCCGGCGACACGGTGAACGCCCGTGGCGCCCCCAGGGTGAAGCGCTGCGTCCTCGCGTGCTGGCGGGGGAAGGAGAGCTGATTCGACGTCATATGCCCGAAGCTACCGTCCGATGGCAACTCCATGCGCCCCTCGTGCTGCCGTGCACCGATCAATGCGTACGCACGGATAGTTATGATCCGTAGCGCTTGGTGGGTATGAACCTGCTGGCGAATGTCCGCATGCCCGTTTCGACCCGATTAAGTGGAGGTGAACCGCCGTGGCACTCTCGATTTCGGCGGTAGTGCTGTTGGCGATCATCGTCATCCTGATGGTCCGGAAATCGGGTCTCAAAGCCGGACACGCGGTGGTCTGCGTACTCCTCGGCTTCTACCTCGCCAGCTCGTCCATCGCACCCACGATCAACGAACTGACCACGAACGTGGCCGGGATGATCGGCGGCATCAAGTTCTGAGCGCGGCCTCGTAGGGTGGTCCCCATGACGGACCACCCAGCCCGTCGTCTGCTTCTGGTGCACGCGCACCCCGACGACGAGTCGATCAACAACGGCGCCACCATGGCCAGGTACGCCGCCGAGGGCGCCGGGGTCACCCTGGTGACCTGCACCCTCGGCGAGGAGGGCGAGGTCATCCCGCCCGCCCTCGCGCACCTGGCCGCCGACCGCGACGACACCCTCGGCGCCCACCGCGTCGCCGAACTGGCCGCCGCGATGAAGGAACTGGGGGTCACCGACCACCGCTTCCTCGGCGGCCCCGGCCGGTTCCGCGACTCCGGGATGACGGGCGCCCCGCAGAACCACCGCGAGGGCGCCTTCTGGGCCGCGCCGGTGGACGAGGCGGCCGCGTACCTGGTCGAGGTGATCCGTTCCGTGTGCCCGCAGGTCCTCGTCACCTACGACCCGGACGGCGGCTACGGCCACCCGGACCACATCCAGGCGCACCGCGTCGCCATGCGCGCCGCCGACCTCGCGGCCGAGCCGGACTTCCGTCCGGACCTCGGAACCCCCCACGCGATCGCCAAGATCTACTGGAACCGGGTGCCGCGCGCCTACGCACAGGACGGCTTCGCCCGCCTGCGCGCGGCCACCGTGAGCTTCCCCGGCACCGGCGCCGTGGACGACATCCCGGGCGTGGTCGACGACGCGGTGATCACCACCGAGATCGACGGCACCGCGTACGCCGCCGCGAAGACCGCCGCGATGCGCGCCCACGCCACCCAGATCACCGTGGAGGGCGACTTCTTCGCCCTCTCCAACAACCTCGGCCAGCCCGTCCTGATCACGGAGTACTACCAACTGGTACGCGGTGAACGGCCCGTCGGCGGCCGCGAGAGCGACCTCTTCGCGGGAGTGACGTCATGACCACGACCCCGGCGCGCATCGGCGCCTACGTCCTGCTCCTCGTGCTGGGCGCGCTCACCGGCGCGGCGGGCGTCCTCGTCCACGCGGCGTGGTTCCCCGGCGGCCTGCTGCTGGCCCTGCTCGCCGCGGCGGGACTCTTCTGCGGCGGCCTGTACGCCACGGGAACCCGGTCCGGCGTCGGCGCGGCGGCCGCCGGATGGCTCCTGGCCATCGTCCTGCTGACCGTCAGCCGCCCCGAGGGCGACCTGCTCATCGGCGGCAGCTCCGTGTCGTACGCCTTCATGCTGGGCGGCATGGCCGTGGCTGTGATCTGCGCCACGATGCTGCGGGCGCCGTCAGGGGGCGCGGTGAGCGCCCGACTTGGCAAATGACGTACCACTTGAGTCGGTGAGCCCGTCGTCCACGCGTGGCCGCCACCAGCCCGTCGCCAAGGGGGCGGGGCACGTGTCGGCGGCGGCCAGTATGGTGGTGCGCGCCGCCGAGCCGCCCGCAGTACCAGGTAAGAGCGGGCGAGCGGAGCTAACCGGGAGAACCTGCCTTGAGTCGTGAAACTGACAGTTCGTCCTCCGGCCCCCAGGGGCGTGGCGGAGCCGCGTACCCCTCGGGTACGCCGCCGTACGGATCCCGCCAGTATCCGTCGTCGCACCCCGGGCAGGACGGTCCGGAGGGCCCCGAGGCCGCCGGACAGGCGGAACCGGACGAGCCCAGGACCGAGACCACGCTGACCACGCGCATCCGGATCAACATCCCCGGGTCGCGGCCGATCCCTCCGGTCGTCATGCGCACGCCCATGGGCGACGTGGAGCCGCCGTCCTCGCCCGCGAACGGCGAGCGCACCGGCAGCACGCCGCGCCCGCCCGAGCCCGGGCGGGACACCGCGCCGCGCGACGAGCCGGTTTCCGGCCCGGCCGCCGGCTCTGGTGCCGGTTCCGGTTCCGGTTCCGGCGAGGACAAGCCGCCGGCCAGCGACTGGTTCGCGCCGCGCAAGTCGTCGGCCGCCCCCGCCCCCGCCGCACCCGCGCCGGAACAGGGCGGCGGGCAGCGTTCCGACCTCCCGTACTTCACGCCGGAGGAGCCGCAGCGGCAGAGCGCCCCGGCGCCCCTGCCGCGCCGCAGCCCCGGCGGTTCGGCGGGCGCCCCGGCCGCCGGCGCCGGCCCGGTCGGCCCCCTGGGCCCCGTGGGCCCGTCGGGCCCGACCACCGGTCCGGCCACCGGCAGCGCGACGTTCCCCGGCCCGTCCATCGGCGGCCCCACGGTGGGCGGCTCGCCGTTCGACGGCCCCGGTTCCGCTTCTGGCGCGGGCGTACGTCCGCAGGGCCCGGCGGGCCCCCCTGTGTCGGGCCCGCCGCGCATGAGCGACGACACGGCGGTCCTGACCCCGCAGAACCCGGCAGCGGGCCCCCCGGCGGGCGGCAACGTCTCCGGTGACACGCTGACCAGCGGCATCCCCGTGGTCCAGCCGGCAAACCGGCACTCGCCGTTCGCACCGCCGCAGGGCGACGCCCGCTTCGGTCCGGACCTGACGGCGCCCCTCCCCGGCGACCCGGTGGCCGCGCCCGAGCACGTGCGTGCCACACCGCCCCCCACTCCCTCCGCCCCCGCCAAGAAGGGCCGCTCCAAGCTGGTCCTGGTGGCCGTGGGCGTCGCGGCGGCGGGCGCGGTGGCGTACGGCGCGGGGCTCCTGATGAACCACTCCGACGTACCGAAGGGCACCACGGTCCTCGGCGTCGACATCGGCGGCGGGACGAAGGAGGAAGCGGTCGGCAAGCTCGAAGCCGCCCTCGGCAAGCGCGCCGCCACCCCGCTGCGGCTCACCGTGGACGGGAAGGCGACCCAGCTCCCGCCGTCCAACGCGGGCCTCACCCTGGACAGCCAGGCGACCGTGCGCGGCGCCGCGGGCAGCGACTACAACCCCGTCTCCGTGATCGGTTCCCTCTTCGGCGGCGAGCGCGTCGCCGAGCCGGTGATCCCGGTCGACGAGGAGAAGCTGAGCGTCGCGCTGGCCGACCTGGCGGGCACCTCGGGCTCGGCCAGCGAGGGCACGATCAAGTTCGTACCCGGCAAGGCGGTCGCCGTACCGGGCAAGGCGGGCAAGCAGCTCGACGTCGGCCGCTCCATGGTCCGGGTCAGGGACGCCTACCGCGCCCAGGTGGAGACCGGCAGGCCGAACACGGTGGAGCTGCCCGTCGCCACGAAGAACCCGACGATCGGCAAGGACGAACTGGACCGGGCGATGAAGGAGTTCGCCCAGCCCGCGATGTCCGACCTGATCACGATCAAGGCGGGCGGCAAGCAGATCCAGTTCGGACCGGCCAAGTCGCTGCCGAAGATCCTCTCCATGAAGCCGATCGACGGCCGACTGGTGGAGGTCTACAACAAGCCGGCGATCGAGCAGCTCCTGGAGGGCGTGTTCGACGGCGTACAGATCACCAAGGGCGACGGCAAGAAGCACCCGGTCACCGCGGACGACGTGGCCTTCGCCATGCGCACCGCGCTGCTGGGCAAGACCCCGGCGGAGCGGGTCACGGAGATCAGCCTCAACCCGAGCTAGGAGGCGAGGGGCCTGTCGTCGCCGCGCGAGGCGTCCAGCGGGTCCCAGCCGGGGCGGCGTTCCGGGAGCAGCGCGGCGTCGCCCAGGGTGGCTCCGCCGTGCACCTCGTGCATCAGCCGGCGGCCGAGGATCTGGCCGGCGCAGGCGATGCCGCTGACGGCGGACCCGGTGATCCCGTTCCCGTAGCGGGTGTTGGCGCCGGCGACGTACAGCCCTTCGACGAAGGTCGCGGTGTCCGGGCGGGCCCCGGCGCTGCCCCAGTGCGCCATGCCGAACGGGGTGCCGCCGGTGGAGTGCGTGTACCGCTCGTGGGTGAGCGGCGTCGCGGTCTCCAGATGCGTGATGTGGCCGCGGAACGGGCCGAGGGCCTCCTCGGCCGCGTCCAGCACCGCCTCGGTGAGCCGGGCCTTCTCGGCCTGGTACGCGGGATTGCGGCGGTACTTCTCACCGTCGGCCGGCCCCGCGGTGAACCCCCACCGTTCGAAACCGGGGGGACACAGGGTCATCAGCTGGAAGTTGGAGTGGCCCGGCGGGCAGATCCGGCGCGTGACGGGGTCCTTGCCGGAGGCGAACGAGGCGAAGAGGAAGTCGGCTTCGCCGCGGGGCACGGAAGCGCCGTCCCCGGCGGCGCGCAGGTCCCGGTAGAACCGTTCGATGTCGTCGCCCCGGTACCACCACACATTGGCGTGCTGCTCGATGTCGACGTCCAGCGCGACGTACACGGCCGCCCAGGGCAGGGCCATCCGCGCGTCGCGGGTCTTCGCGGCGAGCCGGCGCGGCAGCCGCTCCTCACCGACGAGCCCGAGCATCGTCCGCCGGTAGTCGGCGTTGGACACCACCACCGGCGCCACCGCGCGGCTTCCGTCGGCGAGTTCGACGCCCTGGGCCCGCCCGCCCTCGACCGTGATCCGGCTGACCGTGCTGTAGGTGCGCAGGGCGCCGCCGTGCGCCCGGATGACCTCCAGCAGCCCGGCGGCCAGGGTCTGGCCGCCGCCCTCCGGGTAGTACGCGCCCCGCACGTAGTGGTCGGTCACCGTCGCGTGCAGGGCGACGGTCGCCTCGTCGGGGGCCATGCCGTAGTTGGGGGACTGGGCGGCCAGCAGCGTCCGGGCGCGGGTGGACAGCGCGCAGTGCGTGAAGAGCTCCGCGAGCGTACGCCGCCCCCAGGCCACCGACTGCGGTGCGTGTTGGGCCAGATCGGCCATCGGGACGTCCTCGGCGGCGACGATCGCGTCCCGTCGCTCCGCGCCCAGGGCGGACACGACGGCCAGGAAGGTGTCGATGCCCGCCGCGTCCCCGGGGCACGCCTCGTGCAGCCGCTTGCGGTACGTCTCCCAGTCGGCCGGCATGTCCAGCGTGGCTCCCGGGATCACGATGCGGTCGAAGCCGTCCGGGTCCATCTCCCGGTAGCGCAGCCGCCCGCGCAGGCCGAGGCCGTTCAGGATCGCGGGGAGCAGGCCGTCGGAGCCGCAGTCGCCGAGATAGTGCACCCCGACGTCGAACTCGTACGCCCGGCGCCTGCGGAACACGTGGCTGTTGCCGCCCGCGACGCCGCCCTGTTCGGCGACGAGCACCCGCTTGCCGGCGACCGCGAGGTAGGCGGCGCACACGAGGCCGCCGATGCCCGAGCCCACGACGATCGCGTCCCAGCGTTCGGCGGCGCTCACGCGGCGCCCCGCACGGAGGAGCGCGGCGAAGCCGTCACCGAGGACGTCAGGGGGGACGGCGCGGGCACGGCCACCAGCTGACCCGGCTCGGCGATCGACAGGCGCGACACCTGCGGGGTGATCTTGCGGGCGAGCCCGGTGAGCGTACGGCCGGGGCCGATCTCCACGAACATGTCGCAGTACAGCTCGTCGGCCATCGTGCGGACCGAGTCCGCCCAGCGCACCGGTTCGGTGATCTGCCGGCCGAGCCGCTGCGGCCAGGCGCCGGCGCCCCGGTGCGGGCGCGCGTCCACGTTCGACACCACCGGCGCGCGGCCCGGCCGGAACTCGGCGTCCTGCACCGTCCGCGCGAACGCGCGCGCCGCGAGCCGCATCAGGGGCGTGTGGAAGGCGCCGCCCACCGGGATCGACAGGATCCGCAGCGCGCCCAGTTCCTGGGCCGACTCCACGCACCGGGAGACCGCCCCGGCCTCACCGGAGACGACGCTCTGCTGCGGGGAGTTCAGGTTGGCCACCCACACCTGTCCGCCCTCGTCACGGACACCCGCCGCGGCCTTCTCCACGTCTTCCGGGGCCAGGCCGAGGACCACGGCCATGGTGCCGGGTTCGGACGCGCACGCCTCGCGCATCGCCTCGCCCCGCGCGGCGACCAGCTTCACGCCGTCGTCGAAGCCGGTGATCCCGGCGGCCACCAGGGCCGCGTACTCGCCCAGGCTGTGGCCGGCGCACACGAGCGGCCGCCTGGCGGCGGGCAGCGCGTGCCGGACCTCGTGCAGGATCACCATTTCCAGGACGAAGGTGGCCAGCTGCGCGTTGTCCGTACGGCGCAGTTCCTCCTCGTCCGCGTGCAGCAGCAGGTGGACGACGTCACGCCCGGACACCTCGGCCGCGCGCTCCGCCAGGAACCAGCCGGGCCGGCCCGCCCAGGGGCGCCCCATCCCGGGCTGCTGCGCGCCCTGGCCGGGGAATATCAATGCCAAACGTGGACCGCTCATCGTGGCTTCTCCCGTCTCCAGCCGAATCTCCTGAGATCCGAGCAACGGAAATGGTGCCAGCGGGATTTGAAAGGCGCATGGAGGGCAGATAAAAGCCCCGAGGCGGATCCGCGGCAGATCTTGAAACGCCCCGCTATCACTTTCGGGGAATGCGGTGTTTCCTTCGTGCGACGGCTCTTGCTGTCCCCGGTCCGGGCCGCTTACGTTCCTCTCGTCTTGCCCCGCGACAGCGGAAACGGCCCGCGACGGCGGAAAAACGAGAGGTAGACCATGACCCAGCAGACTGTGGCAACAGCGGCCGACTTCCACGAGCAGGTGAGCCAGATCGTCATCGAGGAGCTGGAGCTCGAGGAGGGCGAACTCACCGACAACGGCCATTTCATCGACGACTACGACAGCGACTCGCTGTCGCTCATCACCGTCGTCTCCCGAATTGAGAAGGAATTGGGAGTCGTCATTCCCAAGACCGAACTCGGCGAGCTGGTGAACCTGTTCCTTCTCGTCGACGCCGTCGCTCAGCACGCCGCGGAGAGCGTCAATGGCTGAGCTTTCCGCAGCGCCACGGCGCCGGGTGGTCATCACCGGACTCGGCGCCGTGTCACCGGTGGGGATCGGCGCGGACGTCTTCGCGGCCGCCGTCCGGGCCGGTGTCGACGGCACCGCGCCCATACAGAGCTTCGACGCGAGCGGCTTCCCGCGCCGGCGGGCGGGCGAGGTCACCGACTTCGAGCCCACCGACCACCTCAAGCGCCTCGACCCCGCGGCATGGGGCCGCAGCGGCCTGCTGGCCGCCGCGGCCGCCCGGCTCGCCGTGGCGGACGCCGAGATCGACGAGGAGCAGCTGGAGCGGGGCCGGGCCGGGGCGATCATGGGCACCACCAGCGGTGAGTCCGCCGTCGTCCAGGAGCTCGCCGAGCAGTGGGTCGCCGGCGGGCTGGAATCCCTCGACGGCGGCCTGGCCGGACAGACCCCGGCCGCCCGGATCGCCAACGCGGTCAGCGCCGAACTGCGGCTGCACGGCGAGACCCAGACCATCCCGACAGCGTGCTCGGCCAGCAACTACGCGCTCGGGTACGCCTACGACCTGGTGCGCAGCGGCGAGGCGGACGTGATGCTGGCGGGCGGCGCCGACGCCGTCAACCGGCTCACCCACGCCGGGTTCTACGCCCTCGGCGCCATGGCCGAGGACCTGCCCCGCCCGTTCGCCGCCGACCGCACCGGCATCCTCACCGGTGAGGGCGGCGCCGTACTCCTCCTGGAGACACTGGAGGGCGCGCGGGCGCGCGGGGCCCGCGTCTACGCCGAGATCCTCGGTTACGCCGCGAACTGCGACGCCGCCCACATGGTGCACCCCGACGCGACCAGCATCGCCGCGTGCATCCGGGCGGCCCACCGCAACGCCGGCGTCGAGCCGGAGCAGATCGACTACATCTGCGCCCACGGCACCGGCACCCCGACCAACGACACCACCGAGGTGGCGGCGGCCCGCGAGGTGTTCGGCACGCGCATCCCGCCGATCAGCTCCATCAAGTCGATGCTGGGCCACACCATGGGCGCGGCCAGCGGGTTCGGCGCCATCGCCTGCTGCAAGGCACTGGAGCAGGACTTCCTGCCGCCCACCGCGAACGTCACCGAGGCGGACCCCGTGCTCGGCGAGGGCGTGGACTGCGTACCGGGCACCGGCCGCGAGGCCCGTCTGGACATCGTGCAGAACCACGGGTTCGCGTTCGGCGGCAACAACGTCATCACCATTCTCGGGAGGGTCTCGTGACCACGGCGACCGCCACAGCGGACGCGCCCCTGACGCCTGCGGCCACCCGGCCGCTGTACGTCACCAGTGCAGGCGTCGTCTCCTCGGCCGGTCACGGCCTCGCCGCCCTCGCCGGGCTGCTGCGCCGGGGCGCCGGGCCGGCCGAGGAGCCGTCCGGCGAGGGCGCGGCGGCGTACCCGCCCCGGCCGGTACGCGCCGTCGAAGGCTTCGACGTGAAGGCGCACCTGGGGCGCAAGGGCACCAAGTACCTGGACCGGCTCACCTCCTTCGGCCTGGTGGCGTGCAAGGAGGCCATCGAGGGCATGAACCCCGCCGAGGTCGCGGGGGACCGTACCGGCGTGGTCCTGGCGACCAACACCGGCTCCGTCTCCAGCCACAGCGGCCTGCTGTACGACACGCTGACGCTGGACAAGCCGTACCTGGTCAACCCCGGCCAGTTCCCCAATACGGTCATGAACTGCGCCGCCGGGCAGGTCGCCATCCGCAACGGTCTGCGGGGGCTCAACGCCACCGTGGCCGGCGGTCAGAGCGCCTCGCTGCTCGCCTTCCGGCACGCGCGTCTCGCTCTCACCCTGGACCGCGCCGACCGGCTGCTGGTGGGGGGCGCCGAGGAGCTCAGTGCCCCGGCGGCGTGGGCCTGGCACCGTACCGGAGTGCTGAAGGGCGAGGCCGCGCTCGGCGAGGGCTGCGCGGTGTTCACGGTGCAGCAGGGGGCACCGGCGGACGACTCGGACGTACTGGCCGAACTGCTCGCCTGCGAGGTGCGCTTCACGCCCGACGCGCGGGACTACGCCGACGGCCTCGCGCACGTCGTCACCCGCGCCCTGGACCGCAGTGGAATCCGCCCGCAGGAGGTGGCCGTCGTCTCCCTCGGCGCCGCCCACCACCGCGGTCTGGAGCGGATCGAGGAGCGCGGTGTGCGGACCGCGCTCGGGGGCGGCGGGCTGCCGCGCACCGTACGGGTCGCCGACGTGCTCGGCGAGACGTACAGCGCGAGCGGTGCGATGCAGCTCGCCGCCCTGCTCGCCCTGTGGCAGGCCGAGCCGCCGGCCGGGCGGACGACCGCCCTGGTCACCTCGGTCGGCCGGGACGGCAACGCGGCCGCGATGGTGGTGCGCAGCCCGCTGCGGTGACCACCCCCAGGACAGCAGCGGCGCCCGTGATTCCCCCCACGGGCGCCGCTGCACGTTTGTTTGCCCCTCTCCACCCACGAAAGGAACACCGCGTCATGAACCTGTCCTACGCCGGGCGGAGTTACCCGCCCACCGAGCCCTACGAGGTCGGCCGGGAGAAGATCCGTGAGTTCGCCCTCGCGGTCGGATCGGAGCCCGGCGACGGGCGCACCGCGCCCCCCACCTTCCCCATCGTGCTGTCGATGCACGCCGAGAAGCAGGTCGTCGACGACCCGGACTTCGGCTTCGACTTCTCCCGCGTCGTCCACCGCGACCAGCGGTTCGAGTCGGTGCGCCCGGTGCGGTCCGGCGACCGGCTGACCGTCACCGTCGAGGTGGTCGCCGCGGACACGGTCGACGGGAACGACGTCGTGACCCTGCGCGGTCACATCCGCGAGGCGGACGGCGGAGCCCCCGTGTGCACCACGACCTCGACGCTGGTCTCGCGGGGCGAGCGATGACGGCCACCGGCGAGACGCTTCCCCGCCGCACCTTCCGCGTCACGCGCGGCGATCTGGTGCGGTACGCCGCCGCGTCCGGCGACCACAACCCGATCCACTGGTCGGACTCCCGGGCCGCGGCCGTCGGGCTGCCCGGCGTCATCGCGCACGGGATGCTGAGCATGGGCCTGGTGGCCACGGCCGTCACCGACTGGGCGGGCGAGGGCGCGTCGGTCCGTGAGTACAGCACCCGGTTCAGCCGCCCCGTGCTGGTGCCGGACACCGACGAGGGAGTGACGCTCACCGTCGACGGCAAGGTCGCCGAGCTGCGGCCGGACGGCACGATGCGGGTCGATCTGACGGTGAGCTGCGGCGGCGCGAAGGTGCTGGCGCGGACCCGGGCCCTGCTGGTGCCGGGCGCCGTGGCGGGGACCTGAGAGGGGCCCGTACGGCACGAACGGACCGCCGGTCCCCGAGGGGGCCGGCGGTCCGTGTGCGGAGCGGGGGCGGTCAGGCCTGGGTGCCGGCGGCCGGCAGCTTCAGCTCGACGGCGCCTATCTGGGCGAGCAGGAACAGGTCCTGGCGGCACGCCCAGTGCTCGTGGACGAGACCGTCGTCACCGACGCGGTAGATGTGGATGTGCTCGACGTCCACCTTGTTGCCGGTGGCCTCGAAGCCGAGGAAGTTGCCGGTGTGGATGCCGGTGAACCGCACCCGGATGACGGCCTTGTCGCCGTCCGCGAAGCTGTCGATGTGGTCCCACGCGGCCTCGGAGAACACGCTGTTCATCCAGCGCGCGGTGCCGAGGTAGCCGCGGGGGCCGCCGGGGGTGCCGGGCGGGGCCTCGTAGTCGACGAAGTCCGGGGCGACGAGCTCCAGGGCGACCTTCTCGTCCAGGTCGTTGAAGATCTTGCCCATCTGCTGGGCGATCTCCAGCACGGTGGCGTTGGACATGGGTTTCCTTCCTTGGGAGGGGCGGTGGGGACGGTGCGGGGGGTTCAGTGGCCGACGCCGAGGCCGCCGGTGACCGGGATGATCCCTGCCGTGACGTACGACGCCTCCTCGCTGGCGAGGAACCGCACCACGTGGGCGACCTCGTCGGGCCGGCCGGCCCGGAACAGGGAGGTCTGGCCGAGGACGTGCTCCCGGCGCGCGTCGGTGACGTCCTTGACCATGTCGGTCTCGATCAGGCCGGGGGAGACCATGTTGACCGTGACGTTCCGCTTGCCGACCTCACGGGCGAGCGAGCGGCCGAAACCGATCAGGCCGGCCTTGGAGGCGGCGTAGTTGGTCTGGCCCGGCGCGCCGGCCAGCGCGCTCATCGAGGTCATGAACACGACGCGGCCCCAGCGGGCCTTGAGCATGTCCGGTACGACCTCCTTGGCCACCGTGACGCCGGACATCAGGTTGGTCTCGATCACGCTGCGGAAGTCGTCGTCCTCCATGCCGACCAGCAGCTGGTCACGCGTGATCCCGGCGTTGGAGACCAGCACCTGGATGGGTCCGAACTGGCTTCTGGCCTCGTCGGCGGCGCGGCGTACGGAAGCGGGGTCCGTCACGTCGCAGCGGACACCGAACAGCCCCTCGGGCGGTTCGCCCGAGCGGTAGGTGACGGTGACCTTGTCGCCCTGGGCGGCGAACACCCGGGCGGTGGCGAGGCCGATGCCCCGGTTCCCGCCGGTGATGAACACGGAACGGCTCACGGAATCAGTTCCCTTCTGCGGCGTGTGTGGCAGGTACGGCTTCCAGGGCGGGCGAGTCGCCGGCGGCGGTCAGCAGGGCGTCCAGCCGCTCGACCGCTTCGGCGGTCCCGGTGAAGTGGATCGCGGTCCAGCCGGCCGCCTCGGCCCCCGCGCAGTTGTGCGCGAGGTCGTCGACGAGCACGCACCGCCCGGCCGGCACTCCCGCCCGCTCGGCGGCGAGCGCGAACATGGCGGGCGAGGGCTTGCGGTGGCCGGCCTCGAAGGACAGGAGTACGTCGTCGAAGAGCTCGTCCGGGTCGACCATCCGGCGCCAGTGCGCGTCCCAGGTCGGCACCATGTTGGAGAGCATCCCGACGAAGGCGCCGCGGGCGCGGGCCAGGCGCAGCGCCGAGACCCAGGCGAGGTTCGTCTCGCGGCCGTCGAACCACGCGTCGGCGAGCGTCGTCAGCCGCAGGCCGCGCACGCCGTGGTCGGCGGCGAGCACCTCGGAGACCTGGTCGAGCCACTCCTCCTCGCTCACCAGCGGGGTGTCGATCGGTTCCATGATGTCGGCGGTGCCGTAGCGGGCCGTCACCTTCACCAGCGCCTCCTGCAGCGCCGCGGGCTCGATGCCCTGCCCGGCGCAGAAGGTCCCCATGGTGTGGGAGATGGGCGGGGTCAGTACCCCGCCGAAGTCGGTCCAGACGGCGAGGCGTTCAGGGCTCACAGCTCACTCCCGGAGGCAAGGGTCACGGTGACCCGGGCGATCTCGGCGTCGCCCTGGTGGAAGCGCACCGGCACCTCGCCGCGGCCGCCGGCCGGCGCGGGCCGGGGCGCGGCGGCCCGTACCGGCTCGTCCAGTTCGGCGAAGCGCGAGAAGCGGGCCTCGAAGCCGACGGCGTACGTCGCCAGGGGGTCGTCCACGGTCAGGAGGGCCAGCTGCCGGGCAGCTTCCACCAGGGTCATGGCCGGCAGGTGGTCGTAGACGTGGTCGAACAGCGCCCGGTTGGCGAACCTCGGGGTGACCTCGGCGGCCACGCCCGACGGTGAGGTCTCGGCGTGGGACAGCACGACGTTGAGCGGGTTGCCGCGGCCCACCCGGGCGGGCTCCACCCGGGCGCCGTCGCCGGCGGCGGGGTCCTGGTCGGGGAAGTCGGAGGTGAGGGGGGCCGGTGTGCCGCGCTGGCTGTGCCGCAGCACCTCGTTCTCGTGCCGGTTGATGAAGAGCACGTCCATCTCGTGCTCGCCCACCTCGGTGTCCCCGATCCAGAAGCGCTGGGCGACCTTGCCCTTGCGGTAGCGCCCGCGCCGGGTGGGCTTCCCGATGTAGTCGGTGTCGATGCGCAGTCGCCCGGGCTCGGCGCCGACCAGCAGCTCCCCGAGCCCCGACAGGGACAGCCGGAAGGAGTCGACGATCATCATGGTGCCCTCGGACAGTCCGATGTGCGTGTGCGAACCGGCGATCGCCGCCTGCCGTCCCGATTCCAGCAGCAGCAGGGCGTCGTACAGGGCGGGCCGCTGGAGGTGGTCGCTGTAGTAGCCGTGGATCAGCGGCAGCTGCACCGCCGCGCGCACCTTCTTGAGGGCCAGCGGGAGGATGTCCGTGACGAAGACCTCGGACACCGCGGCCCGGTGCACCAGCGAGCGGTCGACGGTGCGGCCGTAACTGAGCTCGACGGTTGCCGAAGGAATCTCCGGGGCCGTTTGTGTTGTCATACCTGTTCCTTTGGAATCGGGTACCGGTACGAAGACCCTCGCAGCTACGGATGAAGCCGTGGTCGAGCGCGAATTCAAGCGCGATAAAAGAAGGGAATTGGCAGGAGGGCCGGGAGGGTTGTTGCGGCCGGTTATGCTCGGGGGATGCGTATTGGAGAGCTGGCGCGGCGTACCGGAGTTCCGGTTCCGACCATCAAGTACTACCTGCGGGAGGGCCTGCTGCCGGCAGGTGAGCGCACCAGCCCGAACCAGGTGCAGTACGCGGACGCGCACGTACGCAGGCTGAAGCTCATCCGCGCCATGCTGGAGGTCGGCGGGCTGTCCATCGTGGCCGCCCGCGACGTGCTCGCCGAGGTCGACTCCCCGGCCCGTTCGGTCCACGGCATGCTCGGCGCCGCCCAGTCGGCGGTCACCAGGATCGCGACGGTCCGCGGCACCGACGAGGAGCGGCAGAAGGCGGAGCGCGAGGTGTCCGAACTGGTGCGGCGGCACGGCTGGTCGGCCAAGCCGGAGAACCCGGGATGGCGGGCGCTGGTCCAGATCGTCATGACGTACCGGGACCTGGAGCGCGGCGACCTGCTCGACCTGCTCGACGGGTACGCCGAGGCCGCCGGCGGTCTGGCCACCGCCGAACTGGCCGCCCTGGCGAAGGTGCCCAGCGTCGACGGCAAGGTGGAGAGCGCGGTGCTCGGTACGGTCCTGGGGGACACCGCGATGGCGGCGCTGCGCCGGATCGCCCAGGAGGACGCCTCGCACCGGATCCAGCGCCGGCCGCACTCCGCCTAGCGGGCCGGCCGCACGCCGCTCGGCCCGCCCGCTCCGGGACCGGCGGGCTCAGCCGATGTACGCCGTGCGGGCCACCGGCGCCAGGTGGTGCACCCGGGCCGGCGGCAGGTTGCCCAGGACCGTCTCGGTGGCGAAGGAGTGACCGCGCAGGGTCCGGCCCACGACGGACTGGACCGCGAGCGTGCGTTCGCGCGCCGCGCCGGTGGTGAACGCCCGGCGTAAGCGCGGGACTCCGGCGTACGCGAAGAACGACAGCGTGCCGCCGGGGCGCAGCGCGCCGAGGAGCCGGTCGAAGATGTCCTGCGCGGTCCCGGCGTCGAAGTTCGCGAACGGCAGACCGCACACGATCGTGTCGTACGAGCCGAGTTCGTGCTCCTGCACGAGGCCGGTCAGCAGGCGCAGCCGCCGCTCGTGCCCGTAGGCGCGGGCCAGCATGGCGGCGAACCGGGGGTTCGCCTCGACGAGGTCGAGGGTGTCCAGCCGGCCGAGCGCGGCGGTGATGTGCCGGGTGACGGCGCCCGTCCCCGGCCCGACCTCCAGCACCGCGCGCGGCCGGTCGGGGGAGGACACCACGTGGCGGGTCAGCGCTCTGGCGAGCTGCGGGCTGCTGGGGGCGATGGCTCCCGTGTCCCGGCGGGTCCGGGCGAACTCCCGGAAGAACAGCGTCACGTCCGTCATGGCCTCTCCTGTGTCCTGGGCCGCGCCCCTGGTGCGACACCGCGGTGTCGCTGACAACCAGAGATGATAGTGCAACTATCGATAGTGTGGGTTATGGTTGTGGGGAGTGGCCGGGAGGTCGTGGCCTCCGCGCCGTGACACCGACGCTAGTGGGGCTGTGACCAGCGGTCATGGCTCACCAACGATCCGGCGGATGCCTCCAAAGGAGCATTGCGCCACCCGACTTGAGCGCCTCCGCACGCGGCGGCACGAGGGGCACACCATGGACTTCGCAACGCTCGTCTCATGGGTCGACATCACTTCCGGCCTGACGAACCGCCTGGCGGGAGCGGCGTGCTGGGCCTACGCGATCCTCGCGATCACGACCCTCCCGCCGCTGCTGCCCAACGCGGCGCTGCTCATCACCGGCGGCATGCTCGCCGCCCGGGGCGAGATGTCCCTGACCCTCGTCCTGCTGTCGGTGGCCGGCAGCGCCCTGCTCGGGGACCTGCTGATCCACCGGTTCGGCTGGTCCGCGGGGGAGACGGTGCGCCGCCGGGTGTCCGCCCGCAAGCGCCAGGGTGAACTCTTCGACTGGGCCTCGGGGCGCATCCAGCGCGGCGGCATCCCCTTCGTGGTCGGCGTGCGCTTCCTGCCCAGCGGACGGCTGCTCGGCGGCCTGGCGGCGGGCGCCGCCGGCTACCCCGCCCGCGAGTTCGCGATCGGCGCGGCCCTGGCCGAGGCGGTGTGGGCCGCGTACTCGGTCGGCGTCGGCTACTTCGGCGGCGCGCTGAGCGACGACCCGGTGGTGTCGGTCGCCATCGGGCTCGGGCTCTCGCTCGCGGTGGGCGGCGTCGCCTGGTGCGCCCAGCGCCGTACCGCGGTGCCCGTCGTCACGGAAGCGAGTGCCTCGAAAGAGGCATGACCTGTTCCTCCTAACGCGAATGTCTCTCTTTCCCCGCCCTTGAAATGCTCGCGTTGTCGCTCTGCCGAATTGCCGCGCCGACAAAGAATCCGGAGGCTGATGTGTCGCAAAAGAATGCAGCGGTGCCGTGGGCACTGCTGGCCACATCGGTTCCGATGTTCATGGTGTCGCTCGACAATCTCGTGGTCACCAACGCCCTCGCGGACATCGCCCGTGACTTCCGTACGACGCAGCCCGAGCTCCAGTGGGTCGTGAACGGCTATGTGCTGCCGTTCGCGGGCCTGTTGCTGGCCGGCGCCGCGCTCGGCGACCGCATCGGCCGCCGCAAGATGTTCGCCTGGGGCATCGCGCTGTTCACGGTCGCCTCCGCCGCCTGCGCGCTGGCCGGCTCCATCGGCGAACTGGTCGCCGCACGCGTCGCGCAGGGCGCCGGCGCCGCGATGATCCTGCCGGTCTCCCTGACCCTGGCGGTCGCCGCCGTCACCGAGAAGCGGCGCAACCTGGCGGTCGGCGTCTGGGGCGGGGTCAACGGCCTCGGCATCGCGTTCGGCCCGCTGGCCGGCGGTCTCGTGACCCAGGGCCTGGACTGGACGTGGATCTTCTGGCTCAACGTACCGGTCGGCGCGGTCGCCGTGCCGCTGACGCTCTGGGCGATCAGGGAGAGCAAGGGCGTCCAGCGCCACCTCGACGTCACCGGCATGACACTCGTCGCCGCAGCCGTGGTCGCCGCCGTCTGGGGCGTCGTACAGGCGGCGGAGTACGGCTGGAGCCACCGGGGCGCGGTGCTGGGCCTGGGGGCCGCCGCCGTGCTGCTGGCCGCCTTCGTCGTCTGGGAACGCCGCACGAGCCGCCCGCTCGTGCCGCTGCGCATGTACCGGCTCCCGGCCTTCCTGCTCAGCAACGTCGTGTCCCTGACCATGTACTTCGGAGTCTTCGGCTCCATCTTCTTCCTCGCGCAGTTCATGCAGGGACCCATGGGTTACTCGCCCTTCGAGGCGGGTCTTCGCACCCTGCCCTGGACCGCCGCCCCCATGGCCGTGGTCCCGGCGGCGAGCCTGCTGGTGGACCGGATCGGCGGCGGCGTGCTCCAGGCGGTGGGCTGCGCCCTGCAGGCCGCGGCGCTCGCCTGGTTCGCGCTGATTCTGGGCCCCGGACTGTCGTACGCGGCGATGGTGGCCCCCATGGCGCTGGCCGGCGTGGGCATGGGCCTGGTGTTCGCCGCCAACCCCGCCACCGTGATCGCCTCCGTCGACGAGAGCGAGCACAACACGGCGTCCGGCGTGAACAACACCGTCCGGGAGTTCGGCGGGGCCCTGGGCATCGCCGTGCTCACCACGGTGTTCACCCACTCCGCCGGGCACGCCGTGGGCGGCCGGCAGGCCGCGGCGGCGGAGTTCACCGCCGGGCTGCAGTCGGCGCTGTGGCTCGGCGCCGGCGTCGTCGCGCTGGGCGCGGTCGCCGCGCTGCTGATCCGCCACCCCCGGCGCGGGCCCGCGGCAGGAGGGCCGCACCCGCAGCCGCGTCCTCGGAGCACCGAGTTCGCGGCCGCCGAATGACCGAATGAGTTACGCCCCCGGGCGCCAGCGTCTCGTATCAACGGAGGAAAAATGTTTGCCGCCATCGGGAAATTCACCGCACGGCGCCGGAAATGGGTGGTCGTCGCGGCAGTGGCCTTCACGCTGTTCGCCGGCGTCTGGGGCACCGGGGTGTTCGGGTCCTTCACCGGAGGCGCCGGATTCGACGATCCGGCCAGTGAATCCGTCGCCGCCGACAAGGTGCTCGACGGACCGCTCGGACGCGAGTCGAACGACCTGATCGTCCTGTACGAGGACAAGGACCGCACCGTCGACGACCCCGCGTTCTCCGACGGGGTGAGCAAGGCGCTCGCCGGCGTGCCGCGTGAGGACGTCGAGCGGCTGAGTTCGTTCTGGGAACCCGGCTCGCAGGACAAGGCGGCCTACGTCTCCAAGGACCGGCACGCGATGTACGCCACCGTGCAGTTCACCTCCGACGTGGACCAGGAGCAGGTCGAGGCGCTCGGCAAGCTCAAGGAGTCCTTCGAGGTTCCGGGACTGACGGTCCGTTACGGCGGGGTCGCGGCCATGACCGAGCAGGTCAACACGCTCACCGGCTCCGACATCGCCCGGGCCGAGATGCTCTCCGTACCGATCCTGCTGGTGCTGCTGGTCCTCATCTTCCGCAGCGCGGTCGCGGCGCTGCTGCCGCTCGCCGTCGGAACCTTCGTCGCCCTCGGCTCCTTCGTCGTGCTGCGCGTCCTGACGATGTTCACCGAGATCTCCAGCACCGTCATCAACGTCATCACCATCCTCGGCCTCGGCCTGGCGATCGACTACGCGCTCTTCCTGGTCAACCGCTACCGCGAGGAACTGCACGCGGGCGCCGACGTGGACACCGCCGTCCACCGCGCCACCGCCACCGCCGGGCGCACCGTCGCCTTCTCCGGCCTCGCCGTCGCCATCTCCTTCGCGGGCCTGACCCTGTTCCCCTCCCGCTTCCTCAGCTCCATGGGGTACGCGGCCGTGGCCGTGGTCGCCTTCGCCGTCGTCGGCTCGCTGACCCTGCTGCCCGCCCTGCTGCGCTACACCGGCCACCGCATCGACAAGTGGCGCATCCCGCTGCCCGGCGGCCGTCGCCGGGCTCCCGTGGCCGAGACGAACGGCCGCTGGTACCGCACCGCCCACGCCGTGATGCGCAAGCCGCTGCTGTCGACGCTCGCGATCGTCGCCGTCCTGGTGGGTCTCGGCGCCCCGCTGCTCGGCGTCAACTGGGCCCGGCCGGGCGAGTGGGTGCTGCCGTCCGACGCCGACGCGAAGATCGTCAGCAAGCAGCTGAGCCAGGACTTCGACGTCAACCCGGCCCAGATCATGACCGCCGTCGTACGCTTCGACGCCCCTGCCGCGCCGCGGCGCTCCGGCATCGACGCCTACGCCAAGGAACTGGCCGCCGTCGACGGCATCTCGGAGGCGCGGACCACCGCGATCGAGGGCAACGACGCCCGGGTGACCCTGCGCTACACGCCCGACCCCATGTCGGCGCGGTCGAACGACATGGTGCACGACGTCCGGGCGGTCGCACCGCCCGCCGGCGCCTCCACGACGCAGGTCACCGGCATGCCGGCCTCCCGCGTCGACATCGTCGCCATGATCGGCGAACGGCTGCCCTGGATGGCCCTGTTCGTGGCCGTCGTCTCGTTCCTGGTGCTCTTCCTGGCCTTCGGCTCCCTGCTGCTGCCGCTCAAGTCCGTCGTACTGAACCTGTTGTCGCTCCTGGCCGCCTTCGGCGCGATCAAGTGGATCTTCCAGGACGGGCACCTGTCCGGGCTTCTCGGGTTCGAGGCGATCGGCGCGGTGGACGCCAACTTCCCCGTGCTCGTCGTGGCGATCGCGTTCGGCCTGGCCATGGACTACGAGGTGTTCCTGCTCTCCCGGGTCCGTGAGGAGTGGGAGTTCAGCGGCGACCCGGTCGAGTCGGTCGCCCTCGGCGTCCAGCGCACCGCGAAGATCATCACGAGTGCCGCGCTGCTGCTGGTCGTGGTGGTCGGCGGCTTCATGACCTCGTCGATCCTCTTCATGAAGATGATCGGCGTGGGCCTGGTGATCGCGGTGATCGTCGACGCCACGATCGTACGGGCCCTGCTGGTGCCGGCCACGATGGCCCTGATGGGCAAGTGGGCCTGGTGGGCCCCCGCGCCGCTGGCCCGCTGGTGGTCCAAGTACGGCATCCGCGAGTCGGATTCCGACCCCCTGCCCCGGCGGAGCGCCGTGCCCGCCGACCCCAAGGCGGGTGCCCTGCGATGACCGCGGCCCGCTCCGGGCCCCGGGCGAACGGGCCCGCGGCCACCACCGAGGCCCCCACCGGGCCGGACCCGGCCCTGAGCCGGCCCGCCGCGGCGGGGGAGGGGACGGCGGGTGCGCGTCCCGGCCCCCGAGAGGCCGGCCCGGTGTCCGCCCGTACCGGGGCCGGCGGCGGGCCCGAAACCACCGCGGCGCAGGACTTCGGGGCGGCCGGAGTCGTCGCGGCCGGCGTCACCGCCGTGCTGGCCGCGCTGTTCGGGGACTGGGGGGCCTGGTCCAGCCCGTTCGGGGCCGGCTCCTCGTGGTTCCCGATGCCCTGGGGGGTCACCACGGGACCGCCCGTGCTGCTGGTCACGATCGCCGGCGTCCTGATCGCGCGGGCCGGCGCCCCCTCGTTCGCCCGTACCTGGGCCCATACGGCCGCCGGACTCGCCGCGGCCACCGGCCTCCTGGTGCTCGTACTGGAACCCCTCGGTCCGCAGACCGCCTGGGACGCGCTCGCCGAGGCCGCCCACGCCGGCCTCTTCGGGGTCGCACTCGGCTGGGTCCCGGCGCTCGCCGCACTCGCCGTCACCGGCCGCCGGCCCCGGCGCCGTACGGGCCTGGCACCGTACGTCTGGTTCACCCTCGTCGGCGCGGTCCTGCCCCTGCTGGCCCTGACGGCGGGGCTGGCCGCGGCCTCCCCCGTCCACAGCGCCCTGTGCACGGCCACCGAGTGCGTCAGCCCCCGGGCGCGACTGCTGTTCACCGGCGAGCTCTCACTGCGCCTCGCCCTGCCCGCCTGGGCCGCGGGCGTCGCGGTACTGGCCCTGGCCCGGCGCGCCGACCGGGTCCGGCGGCTGCGCGGCGGGTGGCAGGTGCTGCTCGCGACGGCCGCCGGCGGAATCGCCGTCCTCCTCTCCCCGGGCCTCGTCTTCGGAGCATCCGTATGAACCTGTCGTACGACCGGCGCCGCGTCCTCTCCCTCGGGGCGGCCGGCGCCCTGGCCGCCGTCGGCTGGACCGGCGGGAGCGCCACCACCGGCGGCGGCCCGCGACCGCGCGCCCGGCGGGCGTACATCGGCGGGTTCACCCTCGGCGAGTACGGCCTGCCGGGTCTGCCCGGCATCGGGATCGCGGCCGTGCGCCGGGACGGCCGGCTCGAACTCACCGGCTGGCGCGAGGGAATCGAGAACCCCTCCTTCCTCACCCTCTCCCCGGACCGCCGCGTCCTGTACGCCGTCAGCCAGCTCCCCGGCGGCGCCACCGGCGCCCTCCACGCCTTCCGGATCGCCGGTGACCGGCTCGTTCCGCTCGGCCGGCCCCGGTCCAGCCACGGCGCGGCCCCGGTCCACCTCGCCGTCCACCCGGCCGGGCGGTTCCTGCTCACCGCCAACTACGACTCCGGGCACCTCGCGGTCCTCGCGCTGGACGCCGCCGGCGCGCTCGGCGAGGCCGTCGACGTGGTGGCCCACCGCGGCCGGGGCCCCCACCCCGTGGAACAGCGCGGGCCCCATCCGCACATGATCGCCTTCGACCCGGCCGGCCGCCGGGTGCTCGTACCCGACAAGGGCGACGACCACATCCACGTCTACGACTTCGACACCCGCACCGGTCGGCTGACGCTCGCCCAACGGACCCCGATCGGCCGCCGCACCGGCCCCCGCCACCTCGTCTTCCACCCCTCGGGGCGGATCGCGTACGTCACCAACGAACTGGGCCACTCGGTCACCGTCCTGACCTACGACCCGGACGACGGAACGCTGCGCCCCGTCTCGCACGCCTCGGTCGCCCCGCCCGGTCTCGACCCGCGCAACGCGCCCTCCGCGCTGCACCTCACCCGCGACGGCGGGCTGCTCGTCACCACCGACCGGGGCCTGGACACCGTCGAGACCTTCCGTGTCGGCGGCGGCGGCCGCACCCTCACCCTGCTCGAATCGCAGCCGGTCACGGCCAAGGCCCCCGGCACCCGCTGGCCCCGCGACATCGCCCTGGACCGCTCGGACCGCTTCGTGTACGCCGCCAACCAGGCGGGCCAGTCGGTCACCGCGTTCCGCCTCGACCCGTCCGACGGGCGGCTGCGCCCGATCGGCCCGCCGCTCCGGGTGGCCAGCCCTTCCTGCGTCCTGCTCCTGTGAGGCGGCGCGGCAGGGAACACGACAGCGGCCCCGGGTCCGGACCCGGGGCCGCTGTCGTGTCCGTACCCTGCCGCCGTCACCCGCTCGTCGCCGCGCACCGGGCCGGCCACCGCCAGTCCGCCACGCGCACCCGGGCGTCGGGGCTGGCGCCGGCCACCGACGCCGCGTACCCCGCGGGGCTGCGCACGCTCCGCACGAACCAGTCGTGTCCCGAGCCCGGGACCACCGCCGCGCGCCACGAGCCGAAGGCCTGGCCGGTGTAGCGAGGGGGAGTGCGGCTGAGGCCCGTACCGGCCGCCTTGACCAGGGCCTCGGCGCGCGTCCACTGCTCGAATCCGTGGGTGCCGCGCCCGCCCGACACGCACGGGACCGCGGACCAGTCCATGTGCGGCCTGATGCGCTCGATGTCGACGCCCACCGGCACCCCGGGGTCGTCGCAGACCGCGACCAGCGCGTAGCCCCCGGAGTGGGACAGGCTCGCCGAGAGCACCGTGCCGTCCGGCCCGTACGGGACCGGCTTGCCGTGCCGGTCGTCGCCGCAGCGCGCGCAGTGCCGCCGGAAGGCCACCTCCTGCGGGGCGACCCCGAGCCGCTGCCCGAGGATCACGCGGTACGCGTGGTGGACGGTGCGGTACCGCACCTGGTCCCGCTCGCGCCGCAGCCGCGCCATCCGCTCGCGCTCCGCCGCGTCGAGGACGGCGTACGCCTCCTGCGGGGGCGTCGCCCCCGGCCGGCTGCGCACCGTCCAGATGTGGATGCCGACCGCGCTCACGCCGCTGAACCGCCCGCCAGGATGTGGTGCTGCAGCTGGCGCAGGTCCTCGGAGGGCTCCAGGCCCAGCTCCTGCGCCAGGACCGTCCGTACGTCGTGGAAGGCGCGCAGCGCGTCGCCCCGGCGGCCCGAGCGGTGCAGGGCGTCGATCAGCCGGGCGTGCATCCACTCGTTGAGCGGATGCGTCGCGACCAGCCGGCGCAGTTCCGGCACCAGCTCCCGGTGCCGGCCGAGCCCCATCGCCGCTTCGATGCGCAACTCCTGGGCGCGCACCCGCAGGTCCTCGATCCGGGCCGCGTGCCCGGCGAGCACCCGCCCCTGCGCCACGTCGGCGAGCGTGCGCCCGCGCCACAGCCCGAGCGCCGCGTCGAACCGCTGGAGGGCGCTCTCCCGGTTGCCCGCCCGCATCTCGGCGCGCCCCTGCCCGTACAGCCGGGTGAACACGTCGAGGTCGAGCTGGCCGGGTGCCGGCCGCAGGGAGTAGCCGGTGGCCTCGGTGCTGATGACCCCGCGCATCGCCTCGGCGCCCAGGGCGCGCTCCAGCTCCTGGCGCAGGTGGTAGACGTGCGTCCGTACGGTGCTGACGGCGGTGGACGGCGGTGAGCCGTCCCACAACTCCTCGACCAGCGTGTCCACTTCGACGATGTCGTGCGCGCGCACCGCGAGCAGGGCGAGCAGGTTGCGCACCTTGGGCCCGCGGGGCCGGTGCACCGTCGGGCCGTAGTGGCCCTCCAAGGGCCCCAGTATGCGGAAACCGGCTGTGAAACCTCTGATGTCGCTCATCGTGCATCCCCGTTCTGCGTTGTGTTCCCCATCGGCTCCGGTCCGGTCCACGCCCTGGTGGGGCGGGTCAGACAGCCGGCTGAGCGAGTGTGACGAGATGCGCCACATGTTGCGTGATCATGAAGATTCGGTACGGCAGACGCCTGCGGGAGCGGGAGTCGCCGGGGCGGGCGGTGAGCGCGGCGGCGGCCAGGGCCACCGCACCGGCCAGCACCACGCCGGCGGGGGCCAGCAGGTCCGGCAGCCCGAACGCGACGGCGGACGCCAGCAGGGCTGCGCCGATGGCGACCGCGCTGACCGAGACGATGAACGCGGTGACGCGGCCGCCCCACAGCACGGTCCAGTTGCGCCGGCCGTGCTTGGCATCGCCCCGCGTGTCGGAGAAGTCCTTCGCCACGGCGCCGACCAGGCCCATCCACAGCGTCATCGCGACGGCGAGGACGACCAGGTCGGCCGTGAGCGGCGCGGCTCCCGCGAGCCATCCGGCGAAGTAGGTGAGGCCGCCGGCGGCGGCGACCACCGCGATGGTGTCCGGAGTGCGGCTCTTGAGGGACAGGCGGGGGGAGGAGTACGCGTACCCCAGCGCGATCATGCCGAGGGTGACCACGAACATGACGGGGCCGAGGGTGGCCGCGCCGGTCAGGGCGAAGGCGGCCAGCGCCCACGCGGCGCGCCGGGCGTGGACGACGGACAGGTTCCCGTGCGCGATCGGGCGGCGCGAGCCGTTGGCGCGGTCCTCCCGGACGTCCGTCACCCCGTTGTAGAGGTAGGAGAAGGCGACCGATGCGATCCACACCAGTGAGCCGAGGATCAGGGTGGAGGGGGCCGCCGTGACCGAGGTCAGGCCGGCCGTTCCCGCCACCAGGAATCGTGCTAGGAAAATGATCAGTACGGCGGGCCGGGTCTCCTGCGCACAGAGCAGCAGAAAGCGCGCGCCGCGGGCGCGCGTGGATTCCGTCGTACGCGGATAGGTCGCTTCGCGGGGGGTAATAGGAGGGCGAGACTTCGCGGGCATCGCTATCGGCATGGCATTCACGCTATGTCGTGTGCCGACGGCGGCACAGACAACCATGGGGTTAGAGGGCATACCCCCTAAGGGGTATTCACGGCGGCGCCCCTTTCCTGCCCCGGCCGGTGCGTCAGGGTCTTCTGATCAGCTGGGCGTCGACTGCTTTGTTCACGGCGTCGATACGGGAGACGGCGCCGAGTTTTTCGAAGATGTTCCGAAGGTGACGCTTGACAGTTCCCTCGGTAATGCGCAACTTGCTGGAAATCTGACGGTTGCTCAGAGCCGCCGCCGCGTGGACGAGGACTTCCCGTTCCCGGGGTGAGAGCGTCTGTTTCGTCTCGCTGAACACGGATTCCGAAATTCCGCTCCGTGGCACGGCAATGGTGATGTTGAGCGCCTGTGCGGCCGCGTTGCGGATCGCCAGAAGAAGTGACTCCCGGGGCACGCTCTTGTGCAGATAACCGCGTGCGCCCCGGGCGATGAGTTCCTGTACCAGCTGGGGCTCGTGATACATCGTCAGCATCAGGACGTGCAGATCGGGAAAACGTTCCGTCAGTTCACTCACGACGGCGGGCGCGTCGTGGTCCGGCATTTCGACGTCGAGCAGGATCACCTGGGCGCGCGTCCGCTCGATCAGGTCACCGAGCCCCTTGGAGGTGTCCACGTCCGCCACCACGTGGAGATCCGGTT
The DNA here is from genome assembly GCF_014650755.1 of Streptomyces chryseus. Lineage (GTDB taxonomy): Bacteria > Actinomycetota > Actinomycetes > Streptomycetales > Streptomycetaceae > Streptomyces > Streptomyces chryseus. Next base: position 110,259 of record NZ_BMVO01000012.1, read on the forward strand.
CGGTGTTGATCAGTTCGCACAGGGCGCTGCGCAGCAGCGAGTGGTCGTCGACGGCGATGATGCGGATGGGCTCAGTCGCCGGCCGGGTGTCGTGGCCCGTCGTCTGCATGATCCTCCTCAGTGACGGGGACCGAGAGCTCGACGGCTGTACCGGCCCCCGGGGTGCTGGTGATGGAGACCTCTCCGCCGAGCAGCTGCGCCCGCTCGTACAGGGAGGAGAGGCCGTTGCCCTGTTGGGTCGCGGGCGAGAAACCCACGCCGTCGTCCAGCACGGTCGCCCGCACGTGGCGGGCGTCGACCTGTACGTCGATCGTGACGCGGCTGGCCGAGGCGTGGGCCAGGGAGTTGCGCAGGCACTCGCGCAGCATGAGGAACAGGTCGTCGCAGAGCGCGGACGGCAGCCGGTCCTCGGGGTCGCCCACCTTGACCTCCACGGCGGGCACCTCGACCGCCATGGCCGTCACGAAGGCGCACAGTGCGACCTGGAGGGAGCGGGTGGTGTCGCTGCGGGTGCGGAGCTCGGTGACGATGTCCCGGGTCGTGTAGAGCGTCTCCAGGATGGCCTGCTTGAGGCTGCTGAGCCGCACGTCCGTCGGCGACGAGGAGTTCTGGGTGAGCTCGAACAGCTCCAGCTGCCGCAGCGCCAGGCTGGCCGAGCTGCCGATCCGGTCGTGGATCTCGCGCGCCATGCCGTGGCGGCCCTGCTGGGCGGCGTCGCGCACGACGTCGAGCAGGAACAGCTCCTGGCCGGTGGAGCCCTCCTCCAGTCGCCGGGTGATGGCGGCCTGGAGGGTGGGAAGGATCTTCATCAGGTAGTGCTCGGAGCCGGGGCTGCCCTCGAAGACGCGCCCCAGGAAGTCCAGCGTGAGCTTGAAGAACAGCGACCCCGCGCGCACCGAGTACACCGGCGGGATTCCCTGGGAGATCCGGGCCCCGCCCAGCTTGCGGGTCTTGCTGGTCAACAGGGGATTGAGAGGGGCGGAGGTCCCGTGGCGCAGCGTATGGACGCATTCCGCCAGGATGTGCCGTCCTTGCTCACGGCAGGTGAGCCAGGCCTCCGCGTTCATCCCCAGGGGATTCTTCTGTTCGATCAGAAGCTGCCGGTAGGCGTCGAGAAGTTCGGGTTCGAGCGCCAGTAACTCCGCCGCGAGTCTCGACCCTTGAGACCCGGCCCGATCATCCAATGCGTCCTGGCACGACACGCTGCTCACGCTAACCCCCCCCGGGCTGATTTCCGAAGTCGCACTTTGCGCAACTCGACTTCTTCGTCAAGGGGAAAGGGCTTCGAAGATCAGTTTGATCATGCCTCTTGCGTCAGTGGTTGTCAAGTTGAATAAGTTCGCCGCGAGATGTCAACTCGGCCTGCACGCAATGGTTCTGAGCCCCGGGCCGATCTGGGGGAAAGGGCTTTCGGGTTAATGGTCCGGACGGCTTCGCCGACCCCTCGGCTGCACTGACTTCTTGTCAATTGGGTTGCGTCTCCTCCTGTTCGGCAAGAGATGAATAATGTTCATGTACGAGCCTGTGCAGCGCGGACAGCGCGACATCCCCCAGTACGGCGCAGGTCACCATGCTGGCGGTGGCGCTGTCGGGGTCCGGCTGCCGCCGTTGCAGCGCCACCTCCGCCTCACCGACGCGCTCCAGTGCGTCGGCGTAGGTGTCGAGCAGCCGCACGAGGTCGTCCTGTTCCAGCCATTCGCACGCGACCAGCACCTGGGTGAGGGTGTGCCACGCCGGATTCTCGGCGTTCACCCGCCAGTTGCGCGCCTCGGCGAACCGCTCCGCGCGTTCCCGCGCCCGGGTCCACTCGCCCTCCTCGGAGGCCGTACCGCGCACGGGCAGGGCGTACTGCACGGTTTCCAGGATGTCGTGCAACGAGTGCGGCGAGGCGTCGATGCGGCGCAGGATGTCCCGGACCACGGAGTACGGGACGCCACCGACGTCCAGCAGGGTCTTGATCAGCGCGATCCGGCGGACGTGCCGCTCGTCGTACGCGGGCTCGGCACGGAACAGCTCCATGTGGACGTACATCTGGAGCGCCCGGACGGGGACGCCTGTCTGGCGGCTCAGCTCTGAAAGCGGCACACCTCACCACCTTCTGGATCTGGTCGGGGTTGCCGGGACCCTATGCAGGCCGCGGCCCCGCCTACAAGCCCCCGCACACCACCGCGGCTCCCACTGCCTCGAAAGGCACAGTGCCGCTCACCCCATGGACACAGGGACGGTGCTCAGTTCAGCCGGGCCCGTGCCGCTTTCGCCCGGCGCCGGACCGTCTCCGCCGACGCGGGGTCCACCGTCTCCACGACGTCCGCGTACGCCTCCAGCTCCGCCGCGCCGCCCAGGAAGTCGCCGCGCTGCACCAGAAGCTGCGCCCGCTCGTACCGCAGGCGCGCCGCGTGCGACGGCAGCAGCAGGGACAGCTCCACCGCCCACAGCTGGACGTCCGTGCGCTCCGGGCGGGCCGACGCCCACGCCCGGATGTTGTTCAGGATCCGCAGCACGATCTCCAGCGGATCCGCCGGCACCAGCATCGCGGGGCCCAGCGGCTCCCCGGTGGCCCCCGCCACCAGCAGCTCCGCGTCCGCCCCCGTCAGCAGCCGCCCCCCGTCGAACGGGTCGGCCAGCACCTGCTCGTCCCGGGAGCCGAAGCCGACGACGAAGTGCCCCGGCAGCGCGACCCCGTACACCGGCGCGCCCGCCCGCCGCGCCACCTCGATCCACACCACCGACAGGAGGATCGGCAGCCCGCGCCGCCGCCGCAGCACCTCGTGCAGGAGCGAGGACTCCAGCCGCTGGTAGTCCCCGGGCGTCCCCCCGAACCCGCAGCGCGTCCCCAGGACGCCGGCCAGGGCCGACGCCCACTCCCGGGCCCCGCCGGGGCGGTACGGCAGGAGACCCGCCAGCCGGTCGAGCTCGATCTCGGCCGCGTCCATCCCCGCCTCGTCCAGCGAGGAGTCCGCCTCCGCGCCCACCAGCAGGCACAGCAGCGCGAGGTCCGGGCGCTCGGACCGGGCCTCCTCGGCGAACCGCTGACGGCGTTCGGCTCCGGTGGGTCGTCGCATACGCGTCTCGTACCGCCCTACGCCGGTCGGAAGTGGTGGTAGCTGTGATGGGTCGCGAAGCCCATGCCGTCGTACAGCGCCCGCGCGCCCTCGTTGCCGGCCTCGACCTGGAGCCAGGCGGCCGACGCGCCCTCGTCCAGCGCCCGCCGCGCCAACGCCGTCATCACCGCGCTCCCCAGCCCCTGGCGCCGGTACGCCGGGTCGACCTCGACCGCCATGAACCCGGCCCACCGCCCGTCCACGACGCACCGCCCGATCGCCGCCGGCGTCCGGCCCTCGCCGGGGACGGACGCGAACCACACCGACGGTCCGCTCTCCAGCACCCGCACCACGTGCGGCCCCGGCTCCTCGAACCGCTGGTACCGGGCGAGCCAGTCCGCGTCGCACGCCCGGGTGAGCCGGACCCGCGACACGTCCGCGTCCAGATCCCCGATCGGGGCGAGCGCGGCGACCCGTACCTGCGCGGTGACCTCCAGGGACCACCCGAGGCGCTCCAGTTCGGCGGCGAGACGCTCCTGCGTGCCCTCGGCGCCGGTGGAGACCTGGACGTACGCGGGAAGCCCCCGGGCGGCGTACCACCCGCGTACGCGCTCCAGCGCAGCGCCGACCGGCATCCCCGGATCTCCGAGCGGCAGCGCCGAGTTGGCACGCCGGGTGAAGCCGCCGGCGGCGCGCAGCAGCCACTGGCCGAGCGGCTCGCTCTCGACCGGCTGCCAGGCGCGCGCGCAGACCCGCGCCAGCTCCTCGAAGGTCGCCGCGGGACCGCGCCGCCGGGCCGGCGCCGAGGGCACGACCTTGCCCGCGACCAGCGTGGATTCCGCGATCCGGACCGACTCGCCGTCCCGGCGTGTGATCGACAGCACGCCGCTGTCCCAGGATGTGAGAACGCCAACCGTGTCGGTGAACTTCGCCCCCGGCGCTCCGGTCCCGCCGACCCGCCTGACTGATACACGTTTGCCCACGTCAGCAGGCGAAATACGGACCTCGAGTCGTCCGCCGGTAGTGAATTCCACAGCTGTGTCCGCCCCTCCTGTTCGGATCGTGCCCGGGAACGGAGATACTAGAGGCGGGCATCGACGACGCCGCGCTCCCGCGCGCCACGTGGACGGAGCCGCAGATCGGCCCGCCGCGCCCTATCGAGGAGGAACGACAGCGTGACCTACGTCATCGCGCAGCCTTGTGTCGACGTCAAGGACAAGGCGTGCATCGAGGAGTGCCCGGTCGACTGCATCTACGAGGGCTCCAGGTCCTTGTACATCCACCCGGACGAATGCGTCGACTGTGGTGCCTGTGAGCCGGTCTGCCCGGTCGAGGCCATCTTCTACGAGGACGACACCCCGGAGGAGTGGAAGGACTACTACAAGGCGAACGTCGAGTTCTTCGACGAGCTCGGCTCGCCCGGTGGTGCTTCCAAGCTCGGTCTGATCGAGCGCGACCACCCCTTCATCGCAGCGCTCCCGCCGCAGAACCAGTAAGCGGCGAGGCAAGTGCGCCGCCCCGGTCCCGTACGGCCTGTCGCCGTACGGGACCGAGGCGTTTCCAGAGCCCGCGCCCGTACGAGCACGAGAAAGCGACCCACCGTGTCCGCAGTCACTGACCGCCTGCCCACCTTCCCCTGGGACAAGCTGGAGCCGTACAAGGCGACGGCGGCCGCCCACCCGGACGGCATCGTGGACCTGTCCGTCGGCACCCCCGTCGACCCGGTTCCCGAGCTGATCCGGCGGGCCCTCGTCGCGGCGGCGGACTCCCCGGGTTATCCGACGGTGTGGGGCACGGTCGCGCTGCGGGACGCGCTCACCGGGTGGGTCGAGCGGCGCCTCGGCGCGCGCGGCGTGGCGCACACCAACGTGCTGCCCGTCGTCGGCTCGAAGGAGCTGGTGGCCTGGCTGCCGACGCAGCTGGGGCTCGGCCCCGGCGACCAGGTGGCGTACCCCCGGCTCGCGTACCCGACGTACGAGGTGGGCGCGCGGCTGGCACGCGCCGAGCCGGTCGTCTACGACGACCCGGTCGCGGACCTCGACCCGGCCCGCGTCAAGCTGCTCTGGCTCAACTCGCCCTCCAATCCGACCGGCCGCGTGCTGGCCAAGGACGAGCTGATCCGGACCGTCGCCTGGGCGCGTGAGCACGGGGTGCTGGTCTTCAGCGACGAGTGCTACCTGGAGCTGGGCTGGGAGGCCGAGCCCGTGTCCGTACTGCACCCGGACGTCTGCGGCGGTACGTACGAGGGTCTGGTCGCCGTCCACTCCCTCTCGAAGCGGTCCAACCTGGCGGGCTACCGCGCCGCGTTCCTGGCGGGCGACGCCGGCGTCCTCGGCGACCTGCTGCAGATCCGCAAGCACGGCGGCATGATGACGCCGGCGCCCGTCCAGGCGGCGACGGTCGCGGCGCTCGGAGACGACGCGCACGTGGCGGAGCAGCGGGAGCGGTACGCGGCCCGCCGGGCGGCGCTGCGCGGCGCGCTGGAGGCGCACGGGTTCCGCATCGAGCACAGCGAGGCGAGCCTGTACCTGTGGGCGACGCGCGACGAGCCGTGCTGGGAGACGGTGGCCCACCTGGCGGAGCTGGGCATCCTGGCGGCTCCGGGCGACTTCTACGGGCCCGCCGGAGACCGTTTCGTGCGCGTGGCGTTCACGGCCACCGACGAGCGCGTCGCGGCGGCGGTCAAGCGCCTGGGCGGCTGACTCCTTCCTGTACGTGAGAGGGGCCCCGGGGAGTTCGCACTCCCCGGGGCCCCTCTTCGCGTGCGTACGGACTAGCCGAGCGGCAGGCCCGTGCTGGGCAGGGAGCTGGTCGGCAGGCCGCTGGTGGGCAGCGCGTCGGCGGCGGGCAGGCCGCCGCCCGCCGTCTTGGTGGTGTCGCCGAGGACCTCACCGGCGCTGCCGGCGACGTCACCGGCGGCCTTCTGCGCGGCGGGGGTGGCGGTCTTGCCGGCCTTGCCGACGGTCTTGCCGGCGGCCGGGACGGCCGTCTTGACGGCCTTGCTGCCGGTGTCGCCCGCAGTCTTGGAGCCCTTCTGCGCCGCGCTGTCGACGGAGTCGCCGAGACCGGCGCCGTCCAGGGCGGTCAGGCCGCCCAGGTTGGGGGCGGCGGGGAGGTCAGCGGCGCTCGCGGAGCCGGCCGCACCGACCACGGGGGCTGCGCCGGCCGCGATGAGCAGAGCGGCGCGGGCGATCCGACGGGTCAGGGGGAGAGACATGGTGCTCCTTAGACGGGAGAGACGAGACGGTCTGTCCGACGATCAGACGCCGTGACAACCGCTCGGAGGGCGGGAGAGGTTGCGGTGCACCAAGGTAAAGAGTTTGCAATGCGTCGCATTATCGGCTCCGGATGAACCCGGGCAAACATCCCGTGCCGCGCCGGGGCGTCCGAGCGCGGCTGCCCTTTGTTTTCCGGGGAATCGGGGAATCCGGGGGTGACGGCCCGCAGGCGCGTGCGCACCCCCGCCGGGAAGGGGCCCGCTTACCGCTTTCGAGTGATCGCCCGCACTACTGCGCGGTGGTGATCCGGACCTCTCCGGAGCCGTTGGGCGTGTCGCCGGAGTGCCACGTCCTCCGGGCGTCCCCGGTGGTCCAGGCGCGGCCGGCGTACGCGACCCGTTCGATGCGGAGCTCGGCGGCGTGGGCGACGGCCCAGTGCGCGAGCTCCCAGCCGCGCCGGTCGCCGGCGGCCCCGGGCGCGCCGGCCGCCTGCGCCGGTACGGGGACGGCCACGGTGGCCGCCGCGGGAGTGCCGCCGAGCTTCGCGCTCGCGCCCGCCGCGCCCGCGATGTCCGCCTTGTCCCGGGATCCGCCCGCCTGCGCCTTGGGGAGTACGTCGGGCCCGAAGTCCCGTACCAGCGCGGCCCGTACGTCGGCCGGCTTGCCCGGCTGGGCGTCGCGCGGCCCCGAGCAGGTCAGTGACGCGGGCGCGCGCCCGGTGAGCGCGGCGGCCAGCAGCGCCGCGTCCGGCTCGTGCTTCGCGTACGCCTGCGGGAAACCGCTGCGCTGGACGCGCTGGGCGGCGACGGTCAGCGGCAGGCGTGAGTAGCCGGGGACCTTCTCCAGGTGCTCGTAGAACCTCTCGGACGAGTAACCGGGGTCGAGGATCTGCCGCGGGGTGCCCCACCCCTGCGAGGGGCGCTGCTGGAAGAGGCCGAGCGAGTCGCGGTCGCCGTACTTGATGTTGCGCAGCGCCGACTCCTGGAGCGCGGTCGCGAGCGCGATCGTCACCGCCCGCTCCGGCAGCCCGCGCGAGGTGCCCACGGCGGAGATCGTCGCGGCGTTCACGGCCTGCTCCGGACTGAGCTCGTACGTCGCCCCGTCGCCCTCGGCGGAGCGCACGGTGCAGCGCGGCGCCCCGGCGCCGCCGGTCACGTACTGCGCCACCAGGTACCCGGCCAGCGCGAGCAGCACGGCGAGGCCCGCCGCTGTGCGCAGGACGCGGCCGCGCGTGGTGGAAGTCGTGGACTCAGGCACGCTGCCTAAGGTACTGGAGGCGGATTTCGCCCTTCCCGGGGGACGACCCGGTGTGCTCCGGCCAGTGCCCGCTAGGCTCGGGTCCATGGCCGAAACACCGCTTGACCTCTCCCTGGACGCCCCCGCGCTGACCGCCCGGCTGGTCGACTTCCCGTCGGTGAGCGGCGACGAGAAAGCCCTCGCCGACGCCATCGAGGAGGCGCTGCGCGCCCTGCCGCACCTGACCGTCGACCGGTACGGCAACAACGTGGTGGCCCGTACGCACCTGGGGCGCGCCGAGCGGGTCGTCCTGGCCGGGCACATCGACACCGTGCCGATCGCCGACAACGTGCCCTCCCGGCTCGACGACAACGGTGTCCTGTGGGGCTGCGGTACGAGCGACATGAAGTCCGGGGTCGCCGTCCAGTTGCGCATCGCCGCGACCGTTCCGGCACCCAACCGGGACCTGACCTTCGTCTTCTACGACAACGAAGAGGTCGCCGCGCACCTGAACGGCCTCGGGCACGTCGCCGACGCGCATCCCGACTGGCTGGCGGGCGACTTCGCCGTACTCCTCGAACCGTCCGACGCGCAGGTCGAGGGCGGCTGCCAGGGCACGCTGCGGGTGCTGCTGCGCACGGCGGGGGAGCGGGCCCACTCGGCGCGCGGCTGGATGGGGTCCAACGCGATCCACTCGGCGGCGCCGATCCTGGCCAGGCTGGCGTCGTACGAGCCGAGGCGGCCCATGATCGACGGTCTCGAGTACCACGAGGGGCTCAACGCCGTCGCGATCGAGGGCGGCGTCGCCGGCAACGTGATCCCCGACGTGTGCACGGTGACGGTCAACTTCCGTTACGCGCCCGACCGCACCGAGCAGGAGGCGCTCGCGCACGTGCGCGAGGTCTTCGCGGACTGCGACATCGCGGAGTTCGTCGTGGACGACCACTCCGGGGCGGCCCTGCCCGGCCTCTCGCACCCGGCCGCCGCGGCGTTCATGGCGGCGGTGGGCGGCACGGCGCGGCCCAAGTTCGGCTGGACGGACGTCTCGCGCTTCAGCGCGCTCGGTGTGCCCGCGGTCAACTACGGGCCTGGTGACGCCCTTGTCGCGCACAAGCGCGACGAGCACGTGGCCGTCGAGCGGATCACGCACTGCGAGGAGCGACTTCGCGCCTGGCTGACTGCCTGAATTTCACTGTTCGTCACGTGTGTGGACCTACGCTGACCGGACAATGTTCGGCAGTGGAGGGAGTACGGCATGGCGATTCCTGAAGGGGAGCGGGTCCCGGAAGAGCAGCGTCTGGGACCAGTGGTGCGCCGCGGCGACCAGATCCAGCCGGGCACGACCGACCAGCGACTGCTGGACTCGGACGGTGACACCGGGTGGGTGCACACCGACCCGTGGCGGGTCATGCGGATGCAGGCCGAGCTGGTGGACGGCTTCGGCGCCCTCGCCGAACTGCCGCCCGCCATCAGCGTCTTCGGCTCGGCCCGCACACCGGCCGGTACGCCGGACTACGCGGCGGGAGTGGAGCTCGGCCGGGCGCTGGCGGAAGCCGGGTTCGCGGTGATCACGGGCGGCGGTCCGGGCGCGATGGAGGCGGCGAACAAGGGCGCGCGGGACGCCGGGGGCATCTCGGTCGGCCTCGGCATCGAGCTGCCCTACGAGCAGGGCATCAACCCGCACGTCGACATCGGCGTCAACTTCCGCTACTTCTTCGTCCGCAAGATCATGTTCGTGAAGTACGCGCACGGCTTCGTGGTCCTGCCGGGCGGTCTCGGCACCCTGGACGAGCTCTTCGAGGCCCTGACGCTGGTCCAGACCAGCAAGGTCACGCGCTTCCCGATCGTGCTCTTCGGTACGGCGTACTGGGGTGGCCTGGTCGACTGGCTGCGCGACACCGTGATCGCGCAGGGGAAGGCGTCGGAGAAGGACCTGCTGCTGTTCCACGTGACGGACAGCGTGGAGGAAGCGGTGGCCCTGGTGTCGAAGGAGTCGGAGCGATAAGCCCGTAGCGGCTGCGCGGGGCCCTTCACCCACCCGAGGGGCGGGTGAAGGGCCCCGCCGCAGCGCCGCCGAGACGAGGCCCCCCGCGTCCCCGACCGCCCCCCGGGTCCGTCAGGCCAGCCCGCGCCGGGCGACCGCCGGCGGCCGGTGGCCCGCGATCGACGCCACCATGTCCAGCACCTGCCGCGTCTCCGCGACCTCGTGCACCCGGTAGACCTGGGCCCCCAGCCACGCCGACACCGCCGTCGTGGCGAGCGTGCCGACGAGCCGGTCCTTCACCGGCCGGTCGAGCGTCTCGCCCACGAAGTCCTTGTTGGACAGCGAGACCAGCACCGGCCACCCGGTCTCGACCATCTCGCCGAGCCGCCGCGTCGCCTCCAGGCTGTGCCGGGTGTTCTTCCCGAAGTCGTGTCCCGGGTCGATCAGGATGGCGTCGCGCCGTACGCCCAGCTTCCGCGCGCGCTCCGCCAGTCCGACGGTCACGTCGAGGATGTCCGCCATCACGTCGTCGTACGTGATCCGGTGCGGCCGCGTCCGGGGCTCCGCGCCGCCCGCGTGCGTACACACCAGGCCCACGTCGTGACGGGCCGCCACCTCGGCCAGCCGCGGATCGACGCCGCCCCACGCGTCGTTCAGCAGGTCCGCCCCCGCCTCGCAGACCGCCTCGCCCACCTCGTGCCGCCACGTGTCGACGCTGATCACCACGTCCGGGTGGCGCCGGCGGACCTCGGCCACGAACCCGACGGTGCGCCGCGCCTCCTCGGCCGCGCTCACCTCTTCGCCGGGACCGGCCTTCACCCCGCCGATGTCGATGACGGCGGCGCCCTCCGCGACCGCCTGCTCGACGCGGGCGAGCGCGGGCTCGTCGTGGAACGTCGCACCCTGGTCGTAGAACGAATCAGGGGTCCGGTTCACGATCGCCATGATCACCGGCTCGTGCGCTGCGAACTCGCGCCGTCCCAGCCTGAGCACCGTGTTTCCTCCTTGCGTCGGTCGCCTGCGACCTTAACTGTCGGTGCCGCATGGCACGATCGGGACCGGACAGATTCCGCTTCGCGCGTGGCCCGGGGAGACGCTCGTGTTCTTGTTCTTGGTGGTGGCGATGGTCGTCGTGGTCGCCGCGGTCACCCTCGCCGTGATCGGCGGAGGCGGCGACGACAGCGGCGGCATGCTGCCCGAAGCCGCGCCCGACCAGCTGGTGGACCCACTGCCCGCGACTCGCCCGGTGGGCCGTGCCGACGTCGAGGCGCTGCGCCTGCCGCTGGCCCCGCGCGGTTACCGGATGAGCGAGGTGGACGACGTGCTCGGCCGGCTCGGCGCCGAGCTGGCCGAGCGGGACGCGCGGATCGCGGAGCTGGAGGCCGCGCTGGCCGGCGTCCAGGCCAGAGCCGTCGGCGGTGCGGACCTCTTCAAGGACGCGCCGCCCCGCGACGCGCCGGGAGAGGAGCCGCGGTCGTGATCGGCGGAGTCGAGCCGGGCCCGGACGGCGGCCTGCGCTGCCCGTGGGGCATGGCGACCGAGGAGTACGCCGCCTACCACGACGGTGAGTGGGGCCGCCCGGTGCACGGCGACGACGCCCTGTACGAACGGCTGTGCCTGGAGGCGTTCCAGTCCGGGCTCTCCTGGCTGACGATCCTGCGCCGCCGCGAGGGATTCCGGGCCGCCTTCGCCGGTTTCCGGATCGCGTCGGTGGCCGCCTTCACCGACGAGGACGCCGCACGCCTGCTCGCGGACCCCGGGATCATCCGCAACCGCGCCAAGATCGAGGCGACCCTCGCGAACGCCAGGACGCTCGCCGGCTGGCAGGCCGGCGAGCTGGACGCCCTCATCTGGTCGTACGCGCCGGACCCCGCGACGCGCCCGGCCCCGCGGACGATCTCGGACGTTCCCGCGACCACCGCGGAGTCCGTCGCCCTGTCCAAGGCGCTCAAGAAGCGCGGCATCCGCTTCGTCGGCCCGACGACCGCGTACGCCCTGATGCAGGCGTGCGGTCTGGTCGACGACCACCTCGACCGGTGCGTGGCGCGCGGCGGGGGCTCCCCGGGGCCTCAGCGCCCCAGGTAGCGCGGCTTCTCCTTGGCGATGAACGCCTGGACCGCGATGGAGTGGTCCTCCGACGCGCCCGCCCGCGCCTGGAGTTCGTCCTCCTTCTCCAGGGTCTCGCCCAGGGTGTGGCCCGCGCCGTACGCCATGGACTCCTTCAGCGCGGCGTAGGCGAGCGTGGGGCCGGCGGCCAGGGTGCGGGCGACGGCCTCGGCCTCGGCGGCCAGGTCGGCCGCCGGCACCAGCTTGTTCGCGATGCCCAGGTCGTAGGCCTCCTGCGCGGAGATCGAGCGGGGGAAGAGCAGCAGGTCCGAGGCGCGGCTCTGACCGATCAGGCGCGGCAGCGTCCACGAGACGCCCGAGTCGGCGGCCAGGGCGACCCCCGCGAAGGAGGTGTTGAAGGCGGCCGTGTCGGCGACGACCCGGTAGTCGGCGGCGAAAGCGAAGCCCGCGCCCGCTCCGGCGGCGACGCCGTTGACCCCGGCGACGACCGGCTTCGGCATCTCCGTCAGGGCCCGAACGATGGGGTTGTAGTGCTCGCGCACCGTGCTCATGGTCTGGCCGGAGCCCGTCTCGCGGTCGGCGGCGAGCGAGGCGATGTGCTCCTTGAGGTCCTGGCCCACGCAGAACGCCCGGCCGGCGGCGGTGAGCAGGACCGCCCGTACCGCCCCGTCGGCCGCCGCGGCCTGCACCGCGTCCCTCAGGGCGACCTTGGCCTCGGTGTTCATGGCGTTCATGGCGTCGGGACGATTGATCGTGATCGTCGCGAGTCCGTCGGTCACCTCGTAGAGCACGGTGTCGGCCATCGGTGTGTCCCCTTTTGCGGCTCGGGCAGGCATGTCCAGATCAGCATGGCGGAGATCACGGGGGCTGCACATGTGACCTGCGTCTAACAATGTGAGGTCGCTGGGAGCCCCGCGGCGGCGAAGTATCGCAGGCGGACCCCCGAATTGAGTGGTTTTGAGAGAGCGCGTTGCACAAGCGATGCCGAGCGATGTTGGTCATTGGGTCCCGCCATGCGGGATAATGACCTGGAAGCAATGTGTTCGATGCCGGTGACACAGCTGCCCGACACGGGGCCGCCGGCTGCGATGAGCTGGTTTCAGGAAGGGGAACGAGCATGGCGGCCATGAAGCCGCGAACGGGCGACGGCCCGCTCGAGGTGACCAAGGAGGGGCGGGGCATCGTCATGCGCGTTCCGCTCGAAGGCGGCGGACGACTTGTCGTCGAGCTCACTCCGGATGAGGCCGATGCGCTCGGCGACGCTCTGAAGAAGGTCGTCGGCTGACGCGGAAGCGCCCGAACTTTTCACTGCCCCGGTACGCCGCAAGCGTGCCGGGGCAGTGCTGCGTGTGGGGCGGGCCGGGCGCCGCCGCACGCCGGGCGCGGCGGATCAGCCGCGGCGTACCGCGCAGAGCAGTCCGTCGCCCACCGGGAGCAGCGTGGGGACCAGCCGGTGGCTCTCGCGCACCTCGCGCAGCAGTTCCCGCAGGCGCAGCACCTCCGCGGGCTGCGCCGCCGAATCGACGGTGCGGCCGCCGGCGAAAACGCCCTCGAACACGACGATTCCGCCGGGTCGCAACAGGCGCAACGATTCAGCGAGATAGTCCATGCACTCAAGACGGTCACCGTCGCAGAAGACCAGGTCGTAGCCGCCGTCGGCGAGACGGGGAAGCACGTCGAGGGCGGGCCCGGGGATGAACCGCGAGCGGTTCGCCGCGTAGCCGGCCGCACGGAACGCCTCACGGGCGAACTGCTGCCACTCCGGCTCCGGGTCGACGGTGGTGAGTACGCCGTCGGGCCGCATCCCGTTGAGCAGATAGATGCCCGAGACGCCGGTGCCGGTACCGATCTCGGCCACCGCCTTGGCGTCGGCGGTCGCGGCGAGGAGCCGCAGCGCGGCCCCTGTTCCGGGCGACACCGCGCGCAGTCCTGCCTCCCGGGCCCGATCGCGCGCCCAGTGCAGGGCTTCGTCCTCGGCGACATAGGCGTCGGCGAACGCCCAGTTCGTCTGCCGGTTGGCGGTAATGGCCCTCTCCTGTCCCCGTAGTTGGCGCAACCGTGACTGTATCCGCTGGCGTCGGGAACCCGCAGATGGGACCGGGCGTTGAAAGGGAGCAGGGGGAGACATGGACCAGGACCGCAAGGTTCCAAATTCACGTAAAGACGCTTATCCGGAGCTAACGGGCGAGGTGGCTATGGTAGGGGCTCCACTGGACACCACCAGAGCCGATAGGGGAGGTGCGGCTGCGCCTGTGGATCGGGGAGGAGTGCTGCGGCGCTTTCTCAGGTCGGCGGGTGAGCCGAAATCCGTGACCGACATTGCTGACCGCACACCTTCCACGCATTCCGCGCAGACCGCGACCTTCGCCTCAGATGCGGAATCTCAGGCGTGGACTCCTCCCACCTGGGAGGAGATCGTCAGCACGCACAGTGGTCGCGTCTACCGCCTCGCCTACCGCCTGACCGGTAATCAGCACGACGCCGAGGACCTCACCCAGGAGGTCTTCGTCCGCGTCTTCCGCTCGCTGTCGACGTACACGCCCGGCACGTTCGAGGGCTGGCTGCACCGCATCACGACGAACCTGTTCCTGGACATGGTCCGCCGCAAGCAGCGCATCCGCTTCGACGCGCTCGGCGACGACGCGGCCGAGCGCCTGCCGAGCAGAGAGCCGTCCCCGCAGCAGGTCTTCAACGACACCCACTTCGACGCGGACGTGCAGCAGGCGCTGGACACGCTCGCGCCCGAGTTCCGTGCGGCGGTCGTGCTCTGTGACATCGAGGGCCTGTCGTACGAGGAGATCGCCGCGACGCTCGGGGTCAAGCTCGGGACCGTCCGCAGCCGGATCCACCGCGGCCGCTCCCACCTGCGCAAGGCTCTCCAGCACCGGTCTCCCGAGGCGCGTGCCGAACAGCGCTCGTTCGCGAGCGTCGGTACGGGCGTGTCCGCGGTGGGCGGAGAGGGTGGAGCCGAGTGAGTGGCACCCGACCGACCTCCGCCGAGCAGCACCTCGGGGACCGGCTGGCCGCCCTGGTGGACGGCGAGCTGAGCCACGACGTCCGCGAGCGTGTCCTGTCGCACCTGGCGACCTGCGCCAAGTGCAAGGCCGAGGCCGACGCACAGCGCCGCCTGAAGAGCGTCTTCTCCACCGCCGCACCGCCGCCTCCGTCCGAGGGCCTGCTCGCCCGGCTCCAGGGGCTGCCCGGCGGCGGCCCTGGGGGCGACGACGGCGACGACCCGAGGCCGTTCGGTCCGGGAGGCTTCGGGCACGGAGTCTTCGGCGCGGACACCTCGAGAGGGAGACCCGGCCGGCCCGGCAGCACCTTCGACTTCGGCTACGCCCCGGCCCCCGGACACACCGGCGTGCTTCCCGGCGCCGCCCCCGGCCGTGGCTTCCGGATCCATGACGTGGGCCGCGCGGAGGCGGAGCGTTCGGGCGGGCGCGGCAGACGGCTGGCCTTCGCGGCCGCGAGCGCCGTATCGCTCGCCGCGTTCGCGCTCGGCGGCGCCATGCCGGTCGGCTCCGCGGGCGAGACCACCGCGCGGGGCGGCTCCGGCAACAGCGTCACGCCGCTGCGCGTGGCGGGCCCGAGCGGCGCCGCCACCGAGAACACCCGACGCCGTACGACGGGCAAGAGTCACGGTCTCGTGGCCGCGAGCGCCACGGCCGGCGCCGATGTCGGTGCGAACGACGCCGTGCCGGCCCGGCTCTTCGGAGCGGGACCGGGGCGGGGCGGCGCGCAGGGGCTTTCCCTGGCGCAGCCCTTCCCGGCGCCCCCGCTCACCGGTGAGGTCCCGTTGCCGCTGATACGGCGCTCGGGCTCCGCGCTGTCGCTCGCGTACGACCCGGGCCACCGCCCGGCGTTGAGAGCGGCGCCGTCGCCGCTTCGCCCGGCGACTCCGTTGGCTCCCGGGCTGCCCGTTTCCCCCTGAGGCTGGTTGAATCTCGGGAGGGGTGCCCCGCGAGGGGCACGGACAACGAAGTGGCACAGCCCTGCGGGCGTGCTCGTGGGGTTGCGGGGAGAGCATGAACGAGGGCACGCCCACCGGTCCGAAGGCGAAGTGGTGGAGCCGTCCCGAGCCGGTCCAGGGGGCACCGGAGCGGGCCGAGGCTGCGTCGTCGACGCCTCCCGACGAGGAGCCCCGAGCGGCCGAAGCCGCCGAGCGCGCCCCCAAGGAGGCCGTGCCCGAGCCGTCGTCCGCCGGGCGCGAGCCCGCTGCGGCGGTGCCCGCGCCTTCGTCCGCCGGGGACGTCCCCGCAGCGGCCGGGTCCGCGCAGTCGCCCGCCGAGCACATGCCCGCAGGGGCCGTGCCCGCGCCGTCGTCCGCCGAGGACGTGCCCGCGTCGGCCGGGGCCGCCGTTGCGCGGCCCGCCGGCGCCGGGCCCGTCGACCGGCAGCAGCGTCCGCAGCCGTTGCACGCGCCCGATCCGTACGCCACCCCGCCGTACGGGGGCCCGGGTCCCTGGGCTCCCGCGCCGCCCGTGCAGCGGCCGGTCCCGACCCCGCCCCAGGGCACGTTCGTACCGCCGGGAGCACCGGGCACCCCCGCCGGGTCCACGACGAACGGCGCCGGTGTCCCCACGGCACCGTCACCTCAGCACCACCAGCACGAGCCCCATCGCCAGCCGCAGCCGCACCCCCACCAGCCCTCGCAGTGGCTCCAGTACGACCCCTGGGGCGCCCCCCAGCAGCCGCTGACCCATCCCGGTGACCCGGCGGGCCCCGCCCGGCCGAAGAAGACCCGCCGGGGCACCCTGCTCGTCGGGGCCCTGCTGGTCGCCCTGGTCGCGGGCGGCGTCGGCGGCGGCGTCGGGGCCTACGTCGAACGCAACGGCGGCATCACCCGCGTCGAACTGCCCCAGGCCGGGCCGCAGGACGGCAAGGGCCGCGCGCCCGACAGCGTCGCGGGCATCGCGGCCAGCGCCCTGCCCAGCGTCGTGACCCTGCACGTCAATGGCGTCGGCGAACAGGGCACGGGCACCGGATTCGTACTCGACGCCAAGGGTCACATCCTGACCAACGACCACGTCGTGGAGCCCGCCGGAGCCGACGGCACCATCAACATCACCTTCAGCGGCGGCCAGACCGCGAAGGCGAAGCTCGTCGGCAAGGACAGCGGCTACGACCTCGCGGTCGTCCGGGTCCTCGGGGTCGACGGGCTCAAGCCGCTGCCCCTGGGCAACTCCGAGAACGTCCAGGTGGGCGACCCGGTGGTGGCCATCGGCGCGCCGTTCGACCTCCAGAACACGGTCACCTCCGGCATCATCAGCGCCAAGGAGCGCCCCATCACCGCGGGCGGCGAGAAGGGCGACGGCAGCGACGTCAGCTATGTCAACGCGCTCCAGACCGACGCCCCTATAAACCCGGGCAACTCGGGCGGCCCCCTGGTGGACGCCCAGGCCCGCGTCATCGGCATCAACAGCGCCATACGCGCGGCGGACAGCACCGCCGGCCTGGAAGGCAGCCAGGGCGGCAGCATCGGCCTGGGCTTCGCGATCCCCATCAACCAGGGCAAGCGCGTCGCCGAGGAGCTCATCAACACCGGCAGGGCGACCCACCCGGTCATCGGCGTCACCCTCGACATGAAGTTCACCGGCGACGGTGCCCGCGTCGGCACCAAGGGCGCCGACGGTCCCGCGGTGACACCCGGCGGCCCCGGCGCCCGCGCCGGGATCCGGCCCCGCGACGTCATCACCGAGGTCAACGGCCAGAAGGTGCACAACGGCCAGGAGCTGATCGTCAAGATCCGCGCCCACCGCCCCGGCGACCGGCTGGAACTGACCGTGGTGCGCTCGGGCAAGGCACGGAAGGTCGGCGTGACCCTCGGATCGGCCGACAGCGACTGAGTACGGGGCCGGGCATCCACACGAGTGTTACGTGAAGGTACCGTCCGGACAGATTGGGCGGGTACCGTGGACCGGGCCCGGACCGGTCCTCTGCCTGCGGCGGGGGAGACCCACCCGACCTGCGGGCGCGGAGAACCCAAGGAGCAACAAGGTGTTCAGTGACATAGGCGCACTCGAGCTGGTGACGCTCGTGGTTCTCGCCGTGCTCGTGTTCGGGCCGGACAAGCTGCCGAAGCTCGTCCAGGACGCCTCGGCGATGATCCGTAAGATCCGCGAGTTCTCCGAGAGCGCCAAGCAGGACATCCGCTCCGAGCTGGGCCCCGAGTTCAAGGACTTCGACTTCGAGGACCTGAATCCGAAGACGTTCGTCCGCAAGCAGCTGATGGAGAACGACGACCTCGGTCTCAAGGAGATCCGCAGCAGCTTCGACCTCAAGAGCGAGATGGCGGAGGTCGCGGACGCCGTGAACGGGCGCGAGCGCCCCACGCCGTCCGGCGCGGCGAACGGCACGGCCGGTTCCGTCGGCAAGGCGAACCTGTCGAAGGACTCCACCGGCACCCCCGACCTGCTCAAGAAGAGCGAAACGCCCGCTCAGAGCGAGCGCCCGCCGTTCGACGCCGACGCCACCTGAACCCCGCCCTTCCCGACGAGCCGCACCAAGGTGGCTATCCTCCATCTGTCCGGATGTGAGGACGCCCGAGGGGGGCGGGCCGTATCCGGACGCCACGGATCAAGGAGGCGGCCGGACAGATGGAGACCACGAGTCGGGTCGGAGCGCAGGGAGCATCCCTCGCGCCCAGCACGTCCACAGCGGAGGGGGTGCCAGCAGCCCGGCGTACGGTCGACGGCTATCTGCGCGCCCCCTTCCCCTGGTACGGACTGGACGACGCGTTCACCGGACCCCGCTGGCTGATGCAGGTCGGCACGGCGGCGGACGGCACGGTGCAGCACGGTTCCACGGGGCACGGAGAGGAGCCGACGATACGGCCGACCACCGACGAGGCCCAGGAGAAGGAGCGCTTCGCGGTCGTCGTGACCGTCGCCAGCAGCCCCGTGCGGCGCAGCGGTGACGGTACGGGCGTCCTGGAGGCCACGTCGGTCTCCTCCGCCGCCTGGCTGGCCGGTTCGGGCCTGCTGTCGTCGACCTGGCCCGCCCAGCTCGACCACTCGCTGCGCGACGACTGGCTGGACCAGCAGACCGAGACGGCCTTCGAGCTGGCCGACGACCTGTCGGGACCGGCCTGGACGACGCTGTCGCTGCCGGTGGACGGCGTACCGGCGTCCTTCCACTACCGCGAGTCGGAGTACGGCTGGGTGCTCGCGGGCGCCGGAGAGGGCGGCGTGATTCTCGGGGCGTACGGGCGCGGCATGAGCGCGTACGGCCTCGGCTTCTCGGTGATCAAGGACATCACGGCGTACGACCAGGGCTGACCACCCGTCGCACGACGCACGGCGAAGGGGGCGCCGCTCACTCGGAGCGGCGCCCCCTCCCGGGTGCCCGTGCCGTCCGCCTCAAGGGCCGAGGCGGACCGCGTCACATCAGAACTTGTTGCGCGGGGTGATGCCCAGCGACATGCCCGACAGGCCGCGCGCGCGGCCGCCCAGCTTGCCCGCGATCGTGCGCAGCGCGGCACCGGCCGGCGAGTCCGGGTCGGTCAGCACGACGGGCTTGCCCTCGTCGCCGCCCTCCCGCAGCCGTACGTCGATCGGGATGGAGCCCAGCACCGGCACGTTGGCGCCGGTCGTCTTCGTGAGGCCCTCGGCGACCTTCTGGCCACCGCCGGTGCCGAAGACGTCGACCATCTCGTCGCAGTGCGGGCAGGGCAGGCCCGACATGTTCTCGACGACGCCGACGATCTTCTGGTGGGTCTGCACGGCGATGGAGCCGGCCCGCTCGGCGACCTCGGCGGCGGCCTGCTGAGGCGTCGTCACGACCAGGATCTCGGCGTTCGGCACGAGCTGCGCCACCGAGATGGCGATGTCGCCGGTGCCCGGCGGCAGGTCGAGCAGCAGGACGTCCAGGTCGCCCCAGTACACGTCCGCGAGGAACTGCTGGAGGGCCCGGTGCAGCATCGGACCTCGCCACACCACGGGCGCGTTGCCCGGGGTGAACATCCCGATGGAGATGACCTTCACGCCGTGCGCCGACGGCGGCATGATCATGTTCTCGACCTGGGTGGGCCTGCCGTCCACGCCCAGCATGCGCGGCACGCTGTGTCCGTAGATGTCCGCGTCGACGACGC
This sequence comes from Streptomyces chryseus, assembly GCF_014650755.1. Taxonomy (GTDB): domain Bacteria; phylum Actinomycetota; class Actinomycetes; order Streptomycetales; family Streptomycetaceae; genus Streptomyces; species Streptomyces chryseus. The sequence goes on from NZ_BMVO01000012.1 coordinate 129,894, forward strand.
CGACCTTCAGCCCGTCGGCGGCCATCGCCGCGGCCAGGTTGACGGTGACCGAGGACTTGCCGACGCCGCCCTTGCCGGACGCCACCGCGTACACCCGCGTCAGCGAACCGGGCTGGGCGAAGGGCACCTCGCGCTCGGCGGTGCCGCCGCGCAGCGCGCCCGCCAGTTCCTTGCGCTGCTCGTCGCTCATCACGTCGAGCTCGACGGAGACGCTGGTCACACCCTCGACGCGCTCGACCGCCTCCCGTACGTTGGTGGTGATCGTTTCGCGCATCGGACAGCCGGAGACGGTGAGATAGACCGTGACGGCAACTGCGCCATCTGCCCCGATCTCAACCGATTTGACCATGCCGAGTTCAGTGATCGGTTTGTGGATCTCGGGGTCGTTCACCGTCGCCAGTGCTTCGCGCACCGCGTCTTCCATAGCCATACCGTGATGGTACGGCGCGTACCGCCGCCCCGGGAAAGCCCTGTCAGCGGTCGGATTCGTCACTCTCGTAAGGGGCTTCCGGCGGGAATAGGGAGCGCCGCTCCTCCAGCTCCTTGACCAGGTCCGCGAACTCGGAGCGGATCCAGTCGCGGGTGGCGACCTCGCCGAGCCCCATCCGCAGCGCCGCGATCTCCCGCGTGAGGTACTCGGTGTCCGCGATGGACCGCTCGTTCTGCTTGCGGTCCTGCTCGTGGGTGACCCGGTCGCGGTCGTCCTGGCGGTTCTGCGCCAGGAGGATCAGCGGGGCGGCGTACGACGCCTGGAGGGACAGCATCAGCGTCAGGAAGATGAACGGGTACTCGTCCCAGCGCAGGGCGGGCGGCGCGAAGATGTTCCAGACCACCCACAGGGCGATGGTCAGGGTCATCCAGACCAGGAAGCGCCCCGTGCCCAGGAAGCGCGCGATCCGCTCCGAGAACCGGCCGAACGCCTCCGGGTCGTACTCCGGCAGCAGCCGCTTGCGCGCCGGCCTCGGCTGGTCGAGGCGCACCCGGGAGGCGCGCGGCAGCGCGCTCGCGCCCGTCGCGCTGCGCCCGCGCTCCCTCGGCTCGGCGCCCCGGTCAGTACCCACGGACGGCCTCCCCGCCCGGCACGGTCCCCGGCGTCTGCGGCGGGTCGTGGAACTCCGTCTCGCGCCAGTCGTCGGGCAGCAGGTGGTCGAGCACGTCGTCGACCGTGACCGCGCCGAGCAGCGAGCCGCTCTCGTCCACGACCGGGGCGGAGACCATGTTGTACGCCGCCAAGTAGCTCGTCACCGCGGGCAGCGGCGTGCCGGGCGACAGCGGCGGCAGGTCGGACTCCACCACCGAGCCGACCAGCGTCCCGGGCGGCTCGCGCAGCATCCGCTGGAAGTGCACCGTCCCCAGGTACTTGCCCGTCGGCGTCTCGTCCGGCGGCCGGCAGACGTACACCTGCGCGGCCAGCGCGGGGGAGAGGTCCTGCTGCCGTACGCGGGCCAGGGCGTCCGCGATGGTGGCGTCGGGCCGCAGCACGATCGGTTCGGTCGTCATCAGACCGCCGGCCGTGCGCTCCTCGTACGCCAGGAGGCGCCGTACGTCGGCCGCGTCGTCCGGTCGCATCAGCATCAGCAGCCGCTCCTTGTCCTCCTCGGGCAGCTCGGACAGCAGGTCGGCGGCGTCGTCCGGGTCCATCGCCTCCAGGACGTCGGCCGCCCGCTCCTCCTTGAGCTTGCCGAGGATCTCCACCTGGTCGTCGTCGGGCAGCTCCTCCAGTACGTCGGCGAGCCGGTCGTCGTCCAGCGCCGCGGCCACCTCGGCGCGGCGCTTGGGCGTCAGGTGGTGCAGGGCGTTGGCCAGGTCGGCGGGGCGCAGCTGCTCGAAGGTGGCCAGGAGGCTCTCGGCCCCCTGCCCGTGCTCCTCCAAGGAGAAGCCGGTGACGCCGGACCACTCGACGGTCAGCGTCTCCCCGCGCCGCCGCAGCGCGCCGCCCTTGCCCTTGCGGACGAAGACCTTGTCGATCTCCCAGTCGCGGCGGGCGGGCAGCTGGACGATCGACACGTCGAGGACCGTGACCTCCTCGCCGGTCTCCACGAGCCGCACCCGGCGGTCGAGGAGTTCGCCGAGGACGAGCCGCTCGGTCGGGCGCTGCTCGAAGCGGCGCATGTTGACCACGCCCGTCGTGATGACCTGTCCGGACTCAACGCCCGTCACGCGGGTCATGGGGAGGAAGATCCGGCGCCGGCTCACCACCTCGACGACCATGCCGAGCAGCCGCGGCGGCCTGCTGCCGACGCGCAGCATCGCGACCAGGTCGCGCACGCGGCCGACCTGGTCGCCGTTCGGGTCGAAGACGGCGATGCCCGCGAGATGCGAGACGAAGACCCGGGGGGCGCCTGATGCCATGAGGGTGCGCCTCCCTTTGTGCACAAGTAGGGGCCGTAACGGGTTCAGGCTAGCCCGTGCCCGTCGGTGCCGCTCCAACGGGGCGTCCGGACGGCTCTCTGCCGGACGGCGTAGACGGCACGGGTACGCTGCCTGCTGCCACCCCGGACACCCGCATGAGAGGCAGTGCGCTTGTGACTGCATTTCCCCCGGCCGCCCGAGCCCGCCGGGCCGCCCTGATCGGCGTCGTGTGCGCCGGGCTGACCGCGGTGCTCACCGCCTGCGGTGAGGAACCGGTGGACCCGGACAAGGGGACCAACGGGGTGGGGAGACTCTCGGCGCCGGCCATCGAGGCCAAGGCGCGGAACGCGGCGCGGGAGGCGGAGTCGGTACGGCTCTCGGGCACCGTCGTCAGCAAGGGGCGCTCGTACAAGCTGGACATGCGCCTGAAGGAGGACGGCGGCACGGGGTCGGTGACGTCGAAGGGCAGCACGTTCGAGCTGCTGCGCATCGACGACGAGCTGTTCATGAAGGCCGGCGCGGACTTCTGGGACAACGGCGGGCAGCCCTCCGGGTCCGACGAGGCCGCCGGAAAGCTGGAGGACAAGTACGTCAAGGTCCCCGACGACGACCCGGTCTACGACCAGCTGCGCGGCTTCACGGACAAGGACGTCCTGCTCGACGGCCTGCTCGGACTGCACGGCAAGCTCGGCAAGGGCGAGCGGCCGAAGGTCGGCGGCGTCCGTACGATCGAGGTCACCGGCGGCAAGGGAACCGGCGGAACGCTCGCCGTGTCGCTGCTCGGCACCCCGTATCCGCTGAAGCTGGAGCGGGCGGGCGGGGCGGGCGTGGTGCGGCTCGCCGACTGGGACAAGGAGTTCGCGCTGGAGGCGCCGGGCAAGGGGGAGACGGTCGACTACGGCGGCCAGCTCCCCAAGAGTTCGGACGCGTCCTAGCTCCTCTTCTTCGTCTTCCGCTTCAGCAGGAGGCGGGGAAGCGCGGCCGGTACGGGAAGCCGGGTCGTCGCACCGGTCGGCAGGGGCACGGCGGCGAGCGATCCGTCGGGCAGGCCGGTGGTCGCGCCCTGCGGCTCCAGGCGCAGTACGCGGCACTCGCGGGCCCAGCGCTCGGTCATCTGCTCGGCGTCGGGTGCGTTCAGGCGCTTGCCCTTGAGCTCGGCGACGGCCGCCTTCCAGAGCTCGGAGCCGGCCGGGTGCTCGGTGACGGCGGCGGTCCAGGTGACGAGCCGGCCGCCCTTGTCCTTGCTGCGTACGGTGACTTCGGCGCTCGCGCCGTCGGCCAGCCCGGGGAACGGCTGCTCGCCGGGGCCGTCTCCCACGACGTAGGCGGCGCCGTCGTGCCAGACGTGCCAGAGCGAGCGGGCGGGGCCGGTGCCTCGTACCCAGATGAGGCCGGACTTCTTGGTGGCCTCCTCGACGAGGGCCTGGTCGAGCAAGGTCTGCGTCATGCGGCTCAGCCTAGGCCCCGTGTCCCGCGCGGCCCTTCCCCACCCCGCCCTTCCCGGACGGCACGGCCCCTCCGGCACGGCCGGCCCCGGCCCTGCCCGATTCGTCCCGCCCCCGGCGGCGAAGTGGGCTGCCCGGACAGTTCCGTAACCCGTCCAAGCCCCTTACGGTGATCCCCGTGCCCGCAACAGCCCGCCGCACCGACGGCGTCACGTCCCCCGCGCTCGCCCCGCCGCCCCCCGGCCTCCCCGCCGCTCCCCGCGTCGACCTCGTCCTGCTCGGCGTCGCCGTCGCGAGCGTGTCGTTCTCCGCGCCGCTCATCGCGGCGACCGCCGCCCCCGCGCTGGCCATCGCGTTCTGGCGCAACGCCATGGCGGTCGGCGTCCTGAGCCCGCTCGTGCTGCTCAAGCACCGCGCCGAACTGCGCCGCATCGGCCGCAGGCCGCTGCTGCTCGCCGTCGCCGCCGGCGCGCTGCTCGCCCTGCACTTCGGGCTCTGGCTGCCCAGCCTGCGGATGACCTCCGTGGCGTCCTCGACCGCGCTGTGCACCACCACCCCGATCTGGACGACGATCGTGCTGCGGATGCGCGGCCACCGGCCGCCGCGCATGGTGTGGGCCGGCACCGTGCTCGCCGTCGTCGGCGTCGTCATCCTGACCGGCGTCGACATGACGCTGTCCCCGCGCGCGCTCGCGGGCGACGCCCTCGCCCTGGGGGGCGGCATCGCGGCCGCCGGGTACGTCCTGCTCGGGGCCGAGGTGCGGCGGACGGTGAGCACCACGGCGTACACCTACGTCTGCTACTCCACGACCGCCCTGATCCTGCTGGTCACCTGTCTGGTGGCGGGCGCCGACCTCGGCGGGTACAGCGCCACCACCTGGCTCCAGCTGGCCGCGCTCACCGCCGCCGCCCAGCTCCTCGGCCACTCCCTGCTCAACCGTGTCGTGAGCACCCTGGGCCCCTCCGTCACCTCGACGGCGATCCTCCTGGAGACCCCGGGCGCCGCCCTGATCGCCGCGCTCTGGCTCGGTCAGCAGCCGCCGACGGCCGCCTACCCGGCGCTGGCGGTGATCCTGGCCGGTCTCGCGCTCGTGGTCAGAGCCAGCCGTTCCGCTTGAGTGTGCGGTGGATGCTGACACAGACGACGACGATGGAGCCGAGGACGAGCGGATAGCCGTAGCGCCAGTGCAGCTCCGGCATGTGGTCGAAGTTCATGCCGTAGACCCCGCAGATCATCGTCGGTACGGCCACGATCGCCGCCCAGGACGTGATCTTGCGCATGTCCTCGTTCTGGGCGACGGTCGCCTGCGCCAGGTTGGCCTGGAGGATCGAGTTCAGCAGCTCGTCGAAGCCGACGACCTCCTCGTGCACGCGCGCGAGGTGGTCGGCGACGTCACGGAAGTACTTCTGGATGTCCGGGTCGACCAGCCGCATCGGCCGCTCGCTGAGCTGCTGCATCGGCCGCAGCAGCGGTGCGACGGCCCGCTTGAACTCCAGGACCTCCCGCTTGAGCTGGTAGATCCGGCCCGCGTCCGAGCCGCGCGGACTGCCTTTGGCCGGTGCCGAGAAGACATCGATCTCGACCTCGTCGATGTCGTCCTGCACGGCCGCCGCCACCGCGATGTACCCGTCGACGACATGGTCGGCGATCGAGTGCAGCACCGCCGAGGGCCCCTTGGCCAGCAGCTCCGGATCGTCCTGCAGCCGGTGGCGCAGCGCGCGCAGCGAGCCCTTGCCGCCGTGCCGCACGGTGATGACGAAGTCCTTGCCGGTGAAGCACATCACCTCACCGGTCTCCACGACCTCGCTGGTCGCGGTCAGTTCGGTGTGCTCGACGTAGTGGATCGTCTTGAAGACGGTGAACAGGGTGTCGTCGTACCGCTCCAGCTTGGGCCGCTGGTGTGCGTGTACGGCGTCCTCCACGGCCAGCGGGTGCAGCCCGAACTCGGCCGCGATACCGGCGAATTCCTCCTCGGTCGGCTCGTGCAGACCGATCCAGGCGAAGCCGCCGCCCTCCCGGACGCGGATCATCGCCTCGTGCGGGGTGAGGCATTCGGCGTCCTTCACCCGGCGCCCGTCGCGGTAGACGGCGCAGTCCACGACCGCGCTGCTCGCGGACGGGTCTCGGGTGGCGTCGTAACCGCTGTACACGGCGCTGCTCTTGCGCAGGGACGGACGGACCGCTGCGCGCAGGTCACGGATCATCGACATGGCGGGGCTCCTTCACGGAGAAGCCGTCTGCGAGGCATGGCACTGCCCGGAATGGAGACGTGCGGGCCACGGCGTCGGGGCGGCCGTACGTCGGCAAAGCGGGCGGCACCGCAAGGACGCGGTGACGGCGTTCGCTCAGACACGGATCAGGCAAAAACGAAGTGCTCTTCCGTCGTGCGAAATGCCGTGAGCCCCATGGGTTTCACCGGCTGGCGACCGGGTACGAAGGGGCTCAGGCCCCGGGGAACACTGACGGTGCGGAAGAGCGGTTGGTACTGCCGGGACGACTTCGATCCACCGCAGCCCCACCTCCTCCGGCCGGTCCCCCGTGGGGGATGACGTGATGTCGGGGCTCGAAAGCCACGCTTCTGCGTGCTGCCCTGACCAGCGGCCAAGACTATCAGCCCACTGTTGTGTCAAGTCCCTCCCTTGCCCCCTCCCCACGCGACTTATGCTCGCGGCATGGGAGATGTTCTTGCGCTGGTCGAAGCCCGTTTGCGTACGACGCTGGGCGAACCGGACGCGCGCGCCGCTGTCACGTTCCTCGGTACGGACCGGATGGAGGTACTGCGTTTCGTCGACGGCGACGTCATCCGCTACGCCACGCTCGGCATGTCGGCCCAGCCGATGGCCGACCCGACCGCCGTCCTGGCCGATCCGGTCAAGGGCCCGCGCGCCGAGCTGGTCCTGTCGGTACGGGCCGGGCTCGCCGACACCGACAAGGCGCTGCGCCCGCTCGCGGTCCTTGCGGCGTCTCCGCAGGTCGAGGGCGTGATCGTGGCCCCCGGGGCGTCGCTGGACCTCGGGGAGCCGTTGTGGCCGGGGGCGCCCTTCAGCTCCGTACTGGTCGCGGAGTCCGGCGGCCTGGTCGAGGACCTGGAGCTGGACGCCCCGATGGACCCGGTGCGCTTCCTGCCGCTGCTGCCGATGACGCCGAACGAGGCGGCGTGGAAGCGGGTCAAGGGAGCGCAGGAGCTCCAGGAACGCTGGCTGTCGCACGGCACGGACCTGCGCGACCCGCTGCGCGCCTCCGTGCCGCTCGACTGACCTCCACGGCCGGTCAGTTGGCGAAGGTTGAGCCCCCGTCCTCGGTGGCGTGCGCCGGGGCCGTTTCCCCGGCGCGGCGGACCAGCGACGTACGCCGTGCCCACATGACGACGGCCCCGGCGACCGCCGCCACGGCGGCGACCACGAACGGGATGTGCGGGTCGGTCCACTCCTCGATCTTGGGGGCGAGGAAGGGCGCCGCAGCCGCCGCGAACCAGCGGACGAAGTTGTATCCGGCGCTGGCGACCGGCCGGGGCGCGTCCGACACGCCCAGGGCCAGTTCGGTGTAGACGGTGTTGTTCATGCCGATGAACGCGCCGGAGACGACCGTGCAGACGACCGCCACGGTGTGGTCGCCGTACCCGAGGACCAGCAGGTCGGCGGCGAGCAGCAGCAGGGAGCCGCCGAGCACCCTGAGCGAGCCGAAGCGCCGTTGCAGGCGCGGCGCGACGAGCACCGAGAAGACGGCGAGCAGCAGGCCCCAGGCGAAGAAGACCGCGCCCGACCGGTACGGCGTCATGTCCAGCACGAAGGGCGTGAAGGCCAGCACCGTGAAGAACGCGTAGTTGTAGAAGAACGCCGAGGCGGCGACGGACGCGAGCCCGCCGTGGCCGAGCGCCCTGACCGGGTCGAGCAGCGAGGTCCCGAGGGCCGGCTTCGGCTGCTCCGCGAGGAACGCGGTGATGGCGACGAAGCCGATGGCCATGAGGGCGGCCGTACCGAAGAAGGGGTAGCGCCAGCTCGCGTTGCCGAGCGCGGCGCCGAGCAGCGGGCCGCAGGCCATGCCGAGGCCGAGCGCCGACTCGTACAGCAGGATGGCCGCCGCGCTGCCGCCGGCCGCCGCTCCGACGATCACGGCGAGCGCGGTCGACACGAAGAGCGCGTTGCCCAGGCCCCAGCCCGCGCGGAAGCCCACGAGTTCGCCGACGGAGCCGGAGGTCCCCGACAGGGCGGCGAACACGACGACCAGGGCGAGGCCCGCGAGCAGCGTCCTGCGGCCGCCGATGCGGCTGGAGACGAAGCCGGTGACCAGCATCGCCACCGCCGTGATCAGGAAGTACGAGGTGAAGAGCAGCGACACCTGGCTCGCCGTCGCGTCCAGCCCCTTGGCGATGGACGGCAGGATCGGGTCCACCAGGCCGATGCCCATGAACGCGACCACGGACGCGCCCGCCGTCGCCCATACGGCCCTGGGCTGGCGCAGGATGCTGCCGGCTCCCTCGTCGAAGGGATCCTCTCCGTGCATGACGCCTCCACTCTCCGCTAGCTCGTTGCCCTGTGCGCAGAATAAGTTAGATTCTCTAATGAATGCAAGCTACATCTAAATCTCCCCGGACAAGGGCACGCTCCGGACGGGTGATCGTCCTTGACGCGGGGACGGCCGGGGAGGACCGTTGGGGCCTATGAGGGGCGAACCCAGTTGCCCGAAGTGCGGTGGCCGGGTCAGGGCGCCCGGTCTCTTTGCCGACTCCTGGCAGTGCGATGTGCACGGGACGGTGCACCCGCTGCAGCCCGTGGTGCCACCCAGCGTCGAGGCGCTCACGGTGGCCGTGAAACGCGCCAAGGTCCCGGTGTGGATGCCCTGGCCGCTTCCGGTCGGCTGGCTGTTCACGGGGGTGACCTGCGCGGGTGACGACCGCGGCGGCTCGCGGGCCACCGTGGTCGCCTGCTCGGGACCCGGGCCGCTCGGCGGCCTCGGCGAGATGCTGCTCGTCGCGGAGGAGCTGGGTGTCGGTCTCGGCGCGCGTTACGCCGGTGTGGAGGGCCCGGACCCCGGGACGTACATGAGCATGGACAAGCCGCCGCAGGCCAAGCTGATGGCGGCCGGCCGGCCCACCCCGCTGTGGCATCTGTCCGGCGTACCCGACGATCGCGCGGTCTTCGCGGGCGAGGCGTGCGGCCTGTGGCTGTGGGCCGTCGTCTGGCCGGAGCAGTCGGGGCTGATGATGTACGACGAGCTGATACTGACCGATCTGCGCGACGCGGGCGCGGAGGTGGACCTCGTACCGTGCGGGGCGCTGTCGCCCAGGCTGCTGGCCTGACCAGGGCTGCGGGGGCCGGCGCGGGCGGACCCGGGGGTGTTCGATTCCCGGCTATCCTGGACCGGTCCCCCGTCCCGCCGAGCCCCGGAGTCCCGCGTCGTGCGCATCGACCTGCACACCCACTCCACGGCTTCGGACGGCACGGACACCCCCGCCGAGCTGATGCGCAACGCGGCGGCGGCCGGACTGGACGTCGTGGCGCTCACCGATCACGACTCCACGCGCGGCCACGCCGAGGCGATCGCCGCGCTCCCGGACGGGCTGACCCTCGTCACCGGCGCCGAACTCTCCTGCCGTCTCGACGGCATCGGGCTGCACATGCTGGCGTACCTCTTCGACCCCGACGAACCCGAGCTGGCGCGCGAGCGCGAGCTGGTGCGCGACGACCGGGTGCCCCGCGCGCGGGCCATGGTCGGCAAGCTGCGGGAGCTGGGCGTTCCGGTCGAGTGGGACCAGGTGGCCCGTATCGCCGGGGACGGCTCCGTCGGCCGCCCGCACATCGCGTCCGCCCTGGTGGAGATCGGCGTTGTCGAGACCGTCTCCGACGCCTTCACTCCCGAGTGGCTGGCCAACGGCGGGCGCGCGTACGTCGACAAGCACGAGCTCGACCCGTTCGACGCGATCCGCCTCGTCAAGGCGGCCGGCGGCGTCACCGTCTTCGCCCACCCCGGCGCCGTCCAGCGCGGCGACACCGTCCCCGAGAGCGCGATAGCGGCGCTCGCCGCCGCGGGTCTCGACGGCATCGAGGTCGACCACATGGACCACGACGAGCCGGCCCGCGCGCGCCTGCGCGGCCTCGCCGCCGACCTCCGGCTGCTGGTCACCGGGTCCAGCGACTACCACGGCAGCCGCAAGACCGTACGGCTCGGGGAGTACACCACGGACCCCGAGATCTACGGCGAGATCACGCGGCGCGCGACCGGCGCGTTCCCCGTGCCGGGCGCGGGCGGAAGCCGCCGCCCGTAACCGCGCTTCCCTTCGCGGCCCCTTCGTCTCCCTCGTAAGACCCCTCTTCTCGCAAGGCCTCACTGTGCTCGACTTCGCTGTCTTCGGATCCCTCTTTCTCACGCTTTTCGTGATTATGGACCCCCCTGGGATCACCCCGATCTTCCTTGCCCTGACCTCGGGCCGGCCTGCCAAGGTGCAGCGCAGGATGGCCTGGCAGGCCGTCGCTGTCGCCTTCGGCGTGATCGCCGTCTTCGGAGTGCTCGGCCAGCAGATCCTCGACTACCTGCACGTGTCCGTGCCCGCGCTGATGATCGCGGGCGGCCTGCTGCTGCTCCTGATCGCGCTCGACCTCCTGACCGGCAAGACCGACGAGCCGACGCAGACCAAGGACGTCAACGTCGCCCTCGTGCCGCTGGGCATGCCGCTGCTCGCCGGCCCCGGTGCGATCGTCTCCGTCATCCTGGCCGTCCAGCACGCCGGGAGCGTCAAGAGCCAAATCTCGGTCTGGGCGGCGATCGTCGCGATGCACGTGGTCCTGTGGCTGACCATGCGCTACTCGCTGGTGATCATCCGCGTGATCAAGGACGGCGGCGTGGTGCTGGTGACGCGTCTCGCGGGCATGATGCTGTCCGCGATCGCGGTGCAGCAGATCATCAACGGCGTCACGCAGGTGATCCGGGGCAGCTGACCCCGGATCCCGGACGGCCGGCCCGCCCCGGACGCACGAGCGCCCCCGTACACGCTGTACGGGGGCGCTTTCACCTCAAAACAAACCACTACAGAGTGTTATGAAGCCGAGGTCTCGGCCGGGCGGATATAGATGCGCTGGCCGACGGAGGCGGCCTGCTGCACGATCCGGTTGACGGAGGCGGCGTCCACGACGTTGCTGTCGACGGCCGAACCGTCGACGTCGTCCAGGCGCATGATTTCGAAGCGCAAGGCTTCTCCCTTCGTCTGATCCTCCTGCTGGAGAACTGTGTGTGGGAACGCGGGGCCGGGCGCCTCGCGTTCTCTCCTGATGACAACTGTCTGCCCACTCCAGTCATTCCCTACGCTAAAGAAAATTTTCGACACTCTAAATACCGACCGGTAGGCCCACCGGTTGTGCCCGCTCGCTCACGCCACGGACAATGAGAGCCGTATGGACGACGCACAGCCTTCGGGCCCCACCGAACTCGCCAGGGTCACCGCCCGCCTGGAGCGCACCAACGAGCTGCTCCAGCGCATGCTGGTCGAGGTGGCGAAGACCCCTTCCACGCACGCGATCTTCGTCGACGCCGGATACGTCTACGCGGCGGCCGGGCTGCTCGTGACCGGGACCGAGGACCGCAGGTCCTTCGACCTCGACGCGGAAGGGATCATCGAAGCCTTCATCGACAAGGCCCGCACGATCTTCGCGGACAGCAGGCTGCTGCGGGTGTACTGGTACGACGGAGCCAGGCGACGCATCCACACCACCGAGCAGCAGTCGATCGCCGAGCTGCCCGACGTCAAGGTGCGCCTGGGCAACCTCAACGCCAACAATCAGCAGAAGGGCGTCGACTCCCTGATCCGTACGGACCTCGAATCGCTCGCGCGGCACCGCGCGATCAGCGACGCGGCCCTGGTGGGCGGCGACGAGGACCTCGTCTCGGCGGTCGAGGCGGCCCAGGGGTACGGCGCGCGGGTCCACCTGTGGGGCATCGAGGCGGGAGAGGGGCGCAACCAGGCGGAACCGCTCCTGTGGGAGGTCGACAGCCAGCGCACGTTCGACCTCGACTTCTGCAAGCCGTACGTCACGCGCCGCCCGGTGACGACGTACGAGAACGAGGGCGCGCCGAGGCCGACCCGCGAGGACGTCCGGTTCATCGGCGCGCAGATCGCGGCGGCCTGGATCGGGGCGCGCGGCCGTGAGTCACTGGCCGACCTGCTGCCGGGCCATCCGTACCTGCCCGGGTCCGTGGACCAGGAACTCCTGGTGGAGGCGGAGCGGCTGCTCCAGCGCTCCCTGCGCGGGCACGCGGACCTGCGGCGGGCGCTGCGGGACGGCTTCTGGCAGCACCTTCAGGCCCAGTACTAGTCCGCGCCCGGCCCCTCCCGGTGCCCACGCCCGGCGCTAGAGCGAGTCCCAGAACCCCGCGAGCGCCTTCGCGGTCTCCTCCGGCCGGTCGGTGTTGGGCGAGTGCTCGGCCCCCTCGATCACCGACCGGTACGCGCCGAGCCGCTCGGCCATGTCGTCGATCAGCGGCACCGGCCAGGTGTCGTCCGAGGTCCCCGACAGCACGTGCACCGGGAGCCCCACGGCCGCGAGTGCGGCCACCCGGTCCGGCTCACCGGTCAACTGCCGTCCCGTCGCGATGAGCTGAGCGGGGTTGTGCCGCAGCCAGCGGGCGCGCAGGGCCGCGCCGTCGAGGTCGGCGTCCTCCGGCGGGTCCAGCGCCCGCATGGCTTCCCAGACCTGATCCATCGTCATGGTTTCCAGCGCCTGCGTCAGCAGTGCGATCTTCTGCCGCTGGGCCGCCGAAACCTCGGCCGGCCCCGAGGACACGAGGGTCAGCGACGCGAACGGCGAGGCGTCGAACAGCACGGCGGCGCGGGCGATCTGGCCGCCGAGCGAGTGCCCGACGAGATGTACGGGCCGGCCGGCAGCCTCCGCCTGGGCGAGCACGTCCAGCCCCAACTCGGCCTGGGCGTAGCCCACTTCGTCAGCGGGTCCCTCGGACTCGTACTGGCCGCGCCCGTCGACCGCGACGGCCCGGTAGCCCGCCTCCGCGAGGGGCACCAGCATCGCGATGAAGTCTTCCTTGCTGCCGGTGTATCCGGGCAGCAGCAGCGCGGTTCCTCTGGGCTCGGCGTGCCGGGGCCCGGCTTCGAGCGCGGCGAACACGCCGCGCGAGGTGCGCAGCGGGAGCGCGCGGGTGCCGGGGGGCGGGGTGAAGGTGGGCGGCCTGCTCATGCGACGAGGCTAACGCGCCGATGGCCCGGCCCCGCGAACGGGGACCGGGCCATCGGAGGTTTGCTCAACCGTGCTGCGTCGCTCAGCTCTCCGGCTGGGCGGCGGCGGCGCGGGTGCGGCGGCGCGGTGCCTTGGCCGGTGCGGCCTCGGCGGTGGCGGGCGCCTCCGTGACGGCCTCGGCCGTCTTGGCGGTGCGCGTACGGCGGCGGGGAGCCTTGGGGGCGTCGGGCTCCGTGGCGGGCGCGGGGACCTGGACCTCGGCGGTGTCGACGGCCGCGGCGGCGCGGGTGCGGCGGCGCGGTGCCTTGGCCGGTGCGGCCTCCGCCTCGGCGGTCGCGGGCGCCTCCGTGACGGCCTCGGCCTCGGCGGTCGCGGGCGCCTCGGTGACGGCCTCGGCCGTCTTGGCGGTGCGCGTACGGCGGCGGGGAGCCTTGGGGGCGTCGGCCTCCGTGGCGGGCGCGGGGACCTGGACCTCGGCGGTGTCGACGGCCGCAGCGGCGCGGGTGCGGCGGCGCGGTGCCTTGGCCGGTGCGGCCTCCGCCTCGGCGGTCGCGGGCGCCTCCGTGACGGCCTCGGCCGTCTTGGCGGCACGCGTACGACGGCGGGGAGCCTTCGGGGCCTCGGGCTCCGCGGCAGGCGCGGGGACCGGGGCCTCCACCGTCTCCACGACGGCCTCGGCCGAGCGGGTGCGACGACGACGGCGCGGCGTGCGCGGCTCGGCGGGAGCCTCGGCGGTCGCCGTGTCCGCGGGAGCCTGCGACACCGCTGTCGCCTCGTCGGCCGACACCGACGCGCCGCCCCGCGTGCGGCGACGTTGACGCGGCGTACGCGGGGCACGCTCCTCGACGACCGCGGGCGCGGCGGCGGCCGGCGCGGACCTGCGTCCGCGGCCACCCGTCTCGCCGAGGTCCTCGACCTCTTCCGCGCGCAGCCCGGCGCGGGTCCGGTCGGCCCGGGGCAGTATGCCCTTGGTGCCGGCCGGGATGCTCAGGATCTCGTACAGGTGAGCCGACGTGGAGTACGTCTCCTCCGGCTCGTCGAACGGCAGGTCCAGCGCCTTGTTGATGAGCTTCCAGCGCGGGATGTCGTCCCAGTCGACCAGCGTGACGGCGATGCCCTTCGCGCCCGCGCGGCCGGTGCGGCCGACGCGGTGCAGGTACGTCTTCTCGTCCTCGGGCGACTGGTAGTTGATGACGTGCGTCACACCTTCGACGTCGATGCCGCGCGCGGCGACGTCGGTGCAGACCAGCACGTCGACCTTTCCGTTGCGGAACGCCCGCAGCGCCTGCTCGCGCGCGCCCTGGCCGAGGTCGCCGTGGACCGCGCCGGAGGCGAAGCCGCGCTTCTCGAGCTGCTCGGCGATGTCGGCGGCGGTGCGCTTCGTACGGCAGAAGATCATCGCGAGTCCGCGGCCGTCGGCCTGGAGGATGCGGGAGACGAGCTCCGGCTTGTCCATGTTGTGCGCGCGGAAGACGTGCTGCGTGATGTTCGCGACGGTCGCGCCCTCGTCGTCGGGCGACGTGGCGCTGATGTGCGTCGGCTGCGCCATGTACTTGCGGGCCAGGCCGATGACGGCGCCCGGCATGGTCGCCGAGAACAGCATCGTCTGGCGCTTCGGCGGCAGCATCTTCATGATCTTCTCGACGTCGGGCAGGAAGCCCAGGTCGAGCATCTCGTCGGCCTCGTCGAGCACGAGCGAACGCACGTGGGAGAGGTCGAGCTTCTTCTGGCCCGCCAGGTCGAGCAGGCGTCCGGGCGTGCCGACGACGATGTCGACGCCCTTCTTGAGCGCCTCGACCTGCGGCTCGTACGCACGGCCGCCGTAGATGGCGAGCACGCGGACGTTGCGCACCTTGCCGGCGGTCAGCAGGTCGTTGGTGACCTGCTGGCACAGCTCGCGGGTGGGGACGACGACGAGTGCCTGCGGGGCCTCGGTCAGCTTCTCGGGCGTTGCCCGGCCGGCCTCGACGTCCGCGGGGACGGTCACGCGCTCCAGCAGCGGCAGGCCGAAACCGAGCGTCTTGCCGGTGCCGGTCTTCGCCTGGCCGATGACGTCGCTGCCGGAAAGCGCGACGGGGAGCGTCATCTCCTGGATGGGAAAGGGGGACGTGATGCCGACGGCCTCAAGGGCCTCGGCGGTCTCGGAAAGGATCCCGAGGTCTCGGAACGTAGTCAGGGTGCTGCCTCTTCTGTGAGACGCGACGCGAGGCGAACGATGGGGGTCGTACCGTGCCTGGTTCTCTTCCGGCCGGAATTACGGGCCGGGGGCGCGGGACCACATGCCGTCGCTCAAGCGCTCATGTCGCTGAGGGGGCCCCTCATCTTGCGGTCGTACGCCTTGGTACGCCCCGCGTGGAGGGCTGTCGGGTCGGAGCCGATCGGGCCACCGACCGGGCATCCTCATTCAATTGCGCCGCGAAGTGCCCTGGGCACTCTGCTAGCGCTTTACCACTGTACCCCGAAATCGCGCAGGTGTGTCGGTACGATTTACCGGATCGGGGGGAGACCGGTGGCTGACCAGACCCTTACGCCCCCGGAAGGGCGGGCTATTGTGCCGTTCATGGAGACGCCTGACAACGCCACTGCACCCGAAGAGACTCCCCGGACCGGTATCGCCGCCCAGGACTGGGCGACGGCGTCCACCGAGCCGAACTACCACGCCGCGGTCGTGGACCTGCTGGGCGCGCTCGCGTACGGGGAGCTGGCCGCCTTCGAGCGCCTCGCCGAGGACGCCAAGCTGGCCCCGACGCTGGCCGACAAGGCCGAGCTGGCGAAGATGGCGTCGGCGGAGTTCCACCACTTCGAGCGGCTGCGGGACCGGCTGACCGCGATCGACGAGGAGCCGACGGCGGCCATGGAGCCCTTCGCCAAGGCGCTCGACGACTTCCACCGCCAGACCGCGCCGTCCGACTGGCTGGAGGGCCTGGTCAAGGCGTACGTCGGCGACTCGATCGCCAGCGACTTCTACCGCGAGGTCGCGGAGCGGCTCGACTCGGACACCCGGGCCCTGGTGCTCGCCGTGCTCGACGACACGGGCCACGGGAACTTCGCGGTGGAGAAGGTGCGCGCCGCGATCGAGGCCGACCCGCGCTGCGGCGGCCGGCTCGCGCTGTGGGCACGCAGACTGATGGGCGAGGCGCTCTCGCAGGCCCAGCGGGTGGTGGCCGACCGTGACGCGCTCTCCACGATGCTCGTGGGCGGCGTCGCCGACGGCTTCGACCTGGCCGAGGTCGGCCGGATGTTCTCGCGGATCACCGAGGCCCACACCAAGCGCATGGCCGCGCTCGGCCTGGCGGCGTAGCGCCGACGAGCGGACGCTACGCCGCCGCCGAACGGCGGATGCGGCCCCTGGGGCGGATGAGGAGCGAGAGCAGAACCGCGCCCACCGCCACCGCGCCGATCAGCGTCGCCACGACATGACCCGGGCCGAGTGCGGAGTGGGTGACGTACGCACCGAACAGGGCACCGAGCGGCCCCGCGGCCAGCACGACGCGCCGCGAGGGCAGCCGGTCGGCGAGCCGGTGGACAGCCGCCCAGGCCAGGGCGAAGCCGAGGGCTAGGGAGCCGAGAGCTTCCAGCAGGATCATGTGGGTTCCTCCCGTGCGGCCAGGGTGCGAATGGGTCGTAGCCCGTACTACCCCCGCCTCGCGGAAGGCAACCCTCCACAGGCCCGCCGAACAGGTCCGCGCACGACGTCCGGGCATGACGTCCGCTCACGTCGAGCGCACGTCGAGCGCGCACGTCGAACGACGGGGACGCGCGGGACGCGGGCGTTCGCGGCACCCCCGCACGCACAGACGGAACCGGCCCGGTGGGATGTCCCACCGGGCCGGTTCCGTCTGCGGTGATGCTGTGCGGAGCCGCTGATGCCGGCCCGCGTCCGACGCCTACAGCGCGCCGAAGCCCACCCTGCGCGTCGCCGGCTCGCCGATCTCCACGTAGGCGATCCGGTCGGCGGGAACGAGGACCGTACGGCCCTTGTCGTCCTTGAGGCTGAGCAGCTGCGCCTTGCCGGCCAGCGCGTCGGACACCGCGCGCTCGACCTCCTCGGCGGACTGCCCGCTCTCCAGAACGATCTCCCGGGGCGCGTGCTGCACGCCGATCTTGACCTCCACGGCTATGTCCCTCCGACGGTCAGTGCTGTGGTGCGCGGTCGTCGCGCCGTACGCAGCACACATTAGCCCGGTGAGGGGACACGGAACGCTCCGACGTCGCACGCCAGAAGCGAACACGGATCGGGAACAGGCCCCGGCCGCGTCCCGCGACGGACCGTTTCAGGCCCGCGCAGGCCGCCTCAGTGCTCGCTGCCGTGCAGCGGGAAGCCCGCGATGCCGCGCCAGGCGAGCGACGTCAGGAGCTGCACCGCGGTGTCGCGCGGGATCGTGCTGCCGCTGGAGAGCCAGTAGCGGGCGACCACCTGCGACACCCCGCCGAGTCCGACGGCGAGCAGCATCGACTCGTCCTTGGACAGACCGGTGTCCTCGGCGATGACCTCGCTGATCGCCTCGGCGCACTGGAGCGAGACCCGGTCGACCCGCTCGCGCACCGCCGGCTCGTTGGTCAGGTCCGACTCGAAGACCAGGCGGAACGCCCCGCCCTCGTCCTGGACGTACGCGAAATAGGCGTCCATCGTCGCGGCCACGCGCAGCTTGTTGTCCGTGGTCGAGGCGAGGGCGGTGCGCACCGCCTGGAGCAGCGACTCGCAGTGCTGGTCCAGGAGGGCAAGGTACAGCTCGAGCTTTCCCGGGAAGTGCTGGTACAGGACCGGCTTGCTCACACCGGCGCGCTCGGCGATGTCGTCCATCGCCGCCGAGTGGTACCCCTGCGCGACAAAGACCTCCTGCGCCGCGCCCAGAAGTTGATTGCGTCGGGCTCGGCGGGGCAGGCGTGTGCCGCGTGGGCGTGCCGCCTCTGTCTGCTCGGTGGCTGTCACGCCGCCTCCCATGTCTTTCAGTGTCGCGGCCTTTCAACAGCACGGCCGTTCCGTGCGCCGTGTGCGCCGCGCCCGCCATCGTACTTTTGGGTCATGCGGGAGCGCGCGGTGCGGACGGAGAATTTCACGGACCGGACGGCCGGGGAAGGCCGATCACGTGCCGATCGGTCGCCGGACGGGGCTTCGCACGGCCCCGTCAGCGGTAGTCGTCCTCGTCCACGGCGACCACACGGGCCTGCTCGGCGGCGTCCGCGTCGGCCGCCTCCCCGGTGTCGATGCCGGTCGGACGGTCGTCGTACGCCTGCTGCCACTCCGTGCGCTGCTCCGCGGCGTCCGCCTCGGAGGCGTCGTTGTCGAGCACGGCGGGTTCGTCGGGGGTCTCCTCCTCGGCGAAGGTCTCGGGGTCGGTCGGATCGACGGACATGCGGGGCCGCCTTTCGAGAGGAAGCGGGGGCGGTCGCGTACCCCCTTTGCTCCGAGGGTAGATCTGTGACGGCGAACACACGATTCAGTGCGTGATCGTCTCGTAACATTGCCGCATGTCTTCGACCGAGCTGCCCGGGACCAGCCTCGCCGCCGCCACCGCGGTGCCGCGGGTCAGCGCCGTGCGGGTCGCCGAGGGGGAGAAGCTGCGCTCCGTCACCCTGCCGGGGCTGACGCTGAACGTGCGCTCCCGGCCCCCGGCGCGCACCGGACTGTCGCCCGCGCTGTACGTGCACGGGCTCGGCGGGTCCTCCCAGAACTGGTCGGCGCTGATGCCGCTGCTCGCCGACGCCGTGGACGGCGAGGCGGTCGACCTGCCCGGCTTCGGGGACTCCCCGCCGCCCGACGACGGCAACTACTCGGTCAGCGGGCTGGCGCGCGCCTGCATCCGTCTGCTCGACGCGGGCGGACGCGGACCGGTCCACCTCTTCGGCAACTCGCTGGGCGGCGCGGTCGCCACCCGCGTCGCCGCCGTCCGGCCCGACCTGGTCCGCACGCTCACACTCGTCTCGCCCGCCCTGCCGGAGTTGCGGGTGCAGCGCACGGCGGTGCCGACGGGGCTGCTCGCGGTGCCGGGCATCGCCTCGCTGTTCGCCCGGCTCAGCAAGGACTGGACCGCCGAGCAGCGCACACGCGGGGTGATGGCGCTCTGTTACGGCGATCCCCAGGCGGTCACGCCCGAGGCGTTCGAGCACGCCGTGGAAGAGATGAAGCGACGGCTGGAACTGCCGTACTTCTGGGACGCGATGACGCGTTCGGCGCGGGGCATCGTCGACGCGTACACCCTGGGCGGACAGCACAGTCTGTGGCGGCAGGCGGAGCGGGTGCTCGCGCCGACGCTGCTCGTGTACGGAGGACGGGACCAGCTCGTGTCGTACCGTATGGCGCGCAGGGCCGCCGCGGCGTTCCGCGACTCGCGGCTGCTGACCCTGCCCGACGCGGGGCACGTGGCGATGATGGAATATCCGGAGACGGTCGCGAACGCCGTCCGGGAACTGATCAATGACAGCGGCAGGAGCTGATCCGGCGCGTGGGACGTCATAGTCGCCGAGGCCCCGCACCCAAGGGGGCCGCCGAGAAGCCCGCCATACCGGGCCGCGGCCTGCCGGCCGAAGCAGGACCGGACACGGCGGGGTACGACGTCGCGCCGGCCCCCGGACCAAAGCCGCAGGCGCGGCAGCAGCGGTACGGCGGCACTCCGGCTCACGGGGTGCCGCAGGTGCGCGGCGGCCATCCCGAGCAGCGGGAGGCCGGCGGCGGCTGGGGCGCCGCGCCCGGCGGCCGGTACGGCGACTGGCAGGGGGCGCCGCGGGGGCCGCAGGGACCGCCCGCCGCGCAGGCGCCGACGCAAGCGCAGGCTTTCGCGCGATCACAGGCACCGGCGCACACACCGGCGCAGGGCACCGCTCAGGCGCGGTACGCGGCGGCCGGGGCGCGGATCCCCGGACCGCGGCAGGAGTTCGTCGAGGCGTTCGACGCCCCGCCCCGGGTTCCGTCGCAGGCCGGCCCGTCCGGCCCGGCCGACGGCCGGGAGCGGGACGAGGCCGCCGGTGCCGGTGACGACGGGCGCGACGGCGGCGACCTCCAGGACGCCGCACCGGCCAAGGGCGGCAAGGGCCGGACCTTCACCGGGATCGCGGCGGCCGCCGTCACGACCGTCCTCGCCGTCGTCGTGGCCGGACAGGTCGCCCAGGGCGAGCAGGAGCCCGTCGCGTCCCCGGCCGCCGGCGACCGGAGCACCCGCGAGAGCGACGCCTCGCGTTCGGAGCCCCGGCCGACGCCCTCGCGGGCAGTGGCGGGCGCTCCGGCGACGTACGCGCAGCAGATGGCCCGGACGTACCCGATCGACCCGAAGCTGAAGGGCAAGGGTGACTTTCAGGCCATCGGCGGCTTCGACAAGGCACCGGGCAAGGGGCAGAAGTACTCCTATCGGGTGGACGTCGAGAAGGGGCTCGGACTTGACGGCGCGGTCTTCGCCCGTGCCGTGCAGGAGACCCTCAACGACGACCGGAGCTGGGCGCACGACGGCGCCATGACGTTCGAACGGATCTCCTCCGGGCGGCCCGACTTCGTGGTCACGCTCGCGAGTCCCGGCACCACGGGAGAGTGGTGCGCCAAGTCCGGCCTCGACACGCTGTCCGGCAACGTGTCGTGCGACTCGGCGGCGACGGAGCGCGTCATGATCAACGCGTTCCGGTGGGCGCAGGGGGCCGACACCTTCGGCAAGGACAAGATGTTCGCGTACCGGCAGATGCTCATCAACCACGAGGTCGGCCACCGGCTCGGGCACGGCCACAAGAACTGCGAGACGCCCGGCGAACTCGCACCGATCATGCAGCAGCAGACGAAGTCGCTCGACATCGGCGGCATCGAATGCAAGCCCAACCCCTGGGTGTTTCCCGGCAGTTGAGAGGCCTCTGTGCGCAGGCCGCAACCTGACACCGCGTAACCGAAGAGCCCTCTAGCGCGACAGAACGCGACGGCGAGGCGAAAGTTACGCGCGTTCACCCCTTTTGGTGGTGCGATGGACAACCGTCCGTCGCGTCACCGCCCTGTCCGCATACGGTCGGTCCCGCTGCGAGTCGCCGGACCAACGGCGGCCGCCCACAAGGGAGATCGGGGGTGCGCTCGTGCGGATCGGACTGCTGACGGAGGGTGGCTACCCGTACGCGACGGGTGAGTCCAGGCTCTGGTGCGACCGGCTCGTGCGCGGGCTCGCGCAGCACGAATTCGACCTGTACGCCCTGAGCCGCAGCGCCCGCCAGGAGGCGCTCGGCTGGATGCCGCTGCCGCCCCAGGTGCAGCGCGTGCGGACCGCGCCGCTGTGGGCGCCCGAGGACGACGCCGCGACGTACGGCCGACGCGAACGGCGCCGCTTCGCCGGGCACTTCCGCGAGCTGGCCGACGCGATCTGCTCGCCGGACGACGCGGACGCCGGCGACCGGTTCGCCGCCGGTCTCTACGGCCTCGCCGAGCTGGCGGGGGAGCAGGGCGGCCTGCACGCCGCCCTGCGCTCCGAGGTCGCCGTACGCGTCCTGGAGGCCGCCTGCCGCGCGCCCGGCGCGAACAGCGCCGTCCACGCCGCGAAGGTGCCGGACTACCTGGAGTGCGTCGATCTGCTGGAGCGCGCCCTGCGCCCGCTGTCCCTCGACTGGTACGACGAACGGAGCCTCGGCGCCGTCGATCTGTGCCATGCGGCCTCGGGCGGGTCCGCCGCCCTGCCGGGCCTGCTGGGCAAACGCTTCTTCGGCGTACCGCTGCTGGTCACCGAGTACGGCGTACAGCTGCGCGCGCACTACCTCGCCGCCGGCGACGCGGCCCGCAGCGCCCCCGTACGGGCCCTGCTCGCGTCCTTCCATGGCAAGCTCGCCGCCGAGGTGTACGAGAAGGCGACCCTGGTCACGCCCGGCAACACGCACGCCAGGCGGTGGCAGGAGCGGTGCGGCGCCGACCGCGCGAAGCTGCGCACGGTCTACCCCGGCATGGAGTCGGACCGCTTCGCGGCGGTGGGGGAGGGCGCCGACGGAGGCGACCCCCGCACCCTGGTCTGGGTCGGCCGCGTCGAGCCGGCCAAGGACCTCGTCTCGCTGCTGCACGCCTTCGCCGAGGTGCGCAGGGCCGAGCCGCAGGCCCGGCTGCGCGTCGTCCACAGCCGGCACGCCCAGGGCGCCGAGGCCGCCGCGTACCTCGCGCACTGCGAGGCGCTCGCCGCCCAGCTCTTCCCCGACGAGGCCGCCGACGCGCACGCCGTCGGCGACAACCCGGTCTCCTTCGAGGAGATCGGCGGCCCCGAGGTGCCCGACCTGGCCGACGCCTACGCGGCGGGCGGCGTGGTCGTGCTCTCCAGCGTCGTCGAGGGCTTCCCGGTCAGCCTGGTCGAGGCGATGTTCTGCGGCCGGGCCACGGTCTCCACGGACGTCGGCGCGGTCGTCGAAGTCATCGGCGGTACGGGCCTGGTGGTCCCGCCGCGCAACCCCCGCGCTCTGGCCGAGGCGTGCGTGGCGCTGATGCGCGACCCGCAGCGGCGCGAACGGCTGGGAGCGGCGGCGCGCGCACGCGCCCTCGAACTCTTCACCGTCGAGCAGAATCTCGCGGCATTTCGCGGCATCTACCTGGAGCTGATCTCGCACTGCCCGGTACGCCGCGAAGTGGTGGGAGCGGACGGCGAACCCGCGCTCTTCGCCAACCCGGCGGAAGCACACGTGCCGGTCCGCTGGGCGAGCGTCGGGACCGCCGCCCCGAGCTGGGCGGACGCCGCTGAGCCGGCGCACCGGGTGGGCGCCGGGTCGGGGCCCGGGGAGCGCGATGTCTGAGCGAAGCGGCCGGCAGGACCCGGCGAGACCCGTCACCACGACCGTCACCGCAGGAGGCCCGCCGATGAGCGCGACCCGTATCCCGGCCCTTCCCGGCGGGGGCGCGTGCGACACGCCCCGTACGCCCGTGAGCCCCGGCGCGTGGGGCCACGACGCGCCGCTCCCGGCGCCCGCGGCCGCCGCTCCCGGTCGCGCCGGGGCAGCGGCACCGCCCCGCCGTGGGCCGGCCGACCCGGTCCGGGCGCTCATGCACCGGCACCGGGAGCTGTGCGAACGCGCCGTCGATCCGCTGGAGATCGCCGCGGGGCTCGAAGCGCACGGGGTGACCGACAGGACCGCCGCGCGCTTCCGCCACCGGGACGTCTTCGCCCTCGCGGAGGAGCTGTACGCCCGCGTGCCGCGCGCCGGTGACGGCGCGGGAACGGCCCCCGCGCACGAGGCCCCCGCGCACGCCGGGTGGATCGGGTACGCGCTGCTGCCCGGCGTCGTGTGCGCGCTGACCGCCGCGGGGCTCGAACTCACCGAGGGGCGGGCCTGGTTGGCGGTCGGCGCGACCGGCGTACTGGTCGTGGCCGTGACCCTCGCGCTGTGCCTGCGCCGGGGGCCCCTGCGGGCCGAGGGGCGCACGGCGCCCGCCGCACGCCTGTGGGTGTGCTGGCTGCTGGGGTACGCCGTCCTCGGCGACGGGCTGCTCACGCGGCTCCTCGCGGGCGGCCCCGGCGGACCGTGGCCGGTGCGGACGACCACGCTCGTCGCCCTGGCCGTCGCTCTCGCGCCCGCCGCCTGGTGCGCGCACCGCCTCGCCGCGCAGGCACGGCGCAAGCTCGCCGCCAGCCGCGGCACCGAGGACTTCGGGGCGTCGGTACGTCCGCTCGTCCTCGGTCTCACCGGCCTCTTCGTGTGCGTGCTCGGCGCTCTCCACCTCGCGGTCGGCGCGGTCGCGGGAGCCGGGGCGACCGGCGGCGGAAGCGGCGGGGCCGTCCTGGCGGCCGGTGCGGCCCTGGGCACGCTGCTCCTCCTCGCCCGGCTGCTCACCGTCCACGGCTTCCCCCGGCCCGCCTCCGCCGGGCTCGCGGCCGCCGCCGCGGTGCAGATCGGCGCGGTGTGCGCCGTACTCGCGGCCCGTCTGCCCGGCTGCGGGTTCCTCGCCGGGCCCGTCGAGCGCCTCGTCGCCGCCGGGGGAGCGGCGGCCGTCCCGGCCGTCGCCTGCGCCGTCGCCGCGCTCGCCCTCCTCGTCCACGCCACGGTGGCCCTCTCCCGCGCCTCGGCCCACGCCGACCGTGCCCGCACGAGCGCCGCCGCCCCCGCGCGGCGGCCGGAGGGCCGGCCCGGAGCGGACGACCGCCACGGACCCGGACCGCAGGGACCGGACGGCCGCCACGGATCGGACGGCCGCCCCCGCGCCGGCCTGCGCCACGGGCCGCACTGACCGTACCGATCCGCCCCGAGGTCTCCCGCGGAGCCGACGCCGCGGGCGTACACCGCAGCACTCACCCCGCCCCACCCCGAAGGAGAACGTGACCATGACCCCCCAACCCCCATCTTCAGCCGGTCGGCACCGAGGGGACGCGCGATGAGGGTGCTGCTGCTGGGTGCCAACGGATATCTCGGCCGCTTCGTCGCCGACCGGCTGCTCGCCGACCCGGCGGTGCAGCTCACCGCCCTCGGGCGCGGTGACGACGCCGACGTACGCTTCGACCTCGCCACCGGGAGTCCCGGCGCGCTGACCCGGTTCCTGGACGCCGTGCACCCCGGTGTCGTCATCAACTGCGCGGGCGCGACCCGTGGCGGCGCCCGCGACCTGACCCGGCACAACACCGTCGCCGTCGCGACCGTCTGCGAGGCCCTGCGCCGCAGCGGCTGCGGGGCGCGGCTCGTGCAGCTGGGGTGCGCCGCCGAGTACGGGCCCTCGCAGCCGGGGTCCTCCACCGCCGAGGACGCCGTACCCCGCCCCGGCGGCCCGTACGGCGTCAGCAAGCTCGCCGCCACCGAGCTGGTGCTCGGCTCCGGACTCGACGCCGTCGTGCTCCGGGTCTTCTCACCGGTCGGACCCGGCACCCCCGCGGGTTCGCCGCTCGGGCGGCTCGCCGAGGCGATGCGGCGCGCGATGCAGGCGGGGGACGGCGAGCTGAAGCTCAGCGGACTCGGTGTCCAGCGCGACTTCGTCGACGTGCGCGACGTGGCGCGCGCCGTGCACGCCGCCTCGCTCTCCGCCGCGCAGGGCGCGATCAACATCGGCACCGGGCGC
Source organism: Streptomyces chryseus (assembly GCF_014650755.1). Lineage (GTDB taxonomy): Bacteria > Actinomycetota > Actinomycetes > Streptomycetales > Streptomycetaceae > Streptomyces > Streptomyces chryseus. Next base: position 154,850 of record NZ_BMVO01000012.1, read on the forward strand.
GCGGTCCGGCTGCGGGACGCCGCCGCCGTCCTGGCCCGGGTCGCGGGCTACGGCGGCGCGCTGCACGAACTGGACGCGCCGTCCGGCTACGTGCCGGGGAGCGCCGCCGCGGCTGCGCGCAACGGGGGAGTGGGCGGCGTGCTCGCCTCCGTCGGCCCCCAGCGCGGCGAGATGGCCCCGGAGCACGTGGGTGCCCCGTACCCGTACCCGGACGGCTGCGGCAGCTGGCAGCAGGCCGATGTGCGCACCGCGCGCGACCGCCTCGGCTGGCGGCCCCGCATCAACCTGGAGGAGTCGCTCGCGGACATCTGGATGGAGGCGGCATGCCGCATCTGACCACGCCCCGGCGGCAGTCGGCGGCGACCGCGGCCGACCGGATGGGCGTCGGGGTCCCCGGATACGCCCACCCGCTCGTCGCCCCCGTCGAGTGGGGTGAACTCAGCCGGCCGGGGGCGCCGTTGGACTGGGTGGCGCTCAACGTGGCCAACGGCCCGGGGCAGCGCCCCGACCCGCACTGCCTGGAGGCGGCGGGCCGCCTGCGCAATGCCGGTGTCCCCCTGCTCGGGCGGCTCGACGTGGCGTACGGGGCGCGCTCCTTCGGCGAGCTCGTCTCCGACGGGCACCGGTTCCGCGACTGGTACCGGGTCGACGGCTTCTATCTGGACCGCTGTCCCACCGACCGGACGGACCTGCCGGGCGTCCGGCGCCTGACCGCCATGCTGTCCGGGCTGGCCGAGGGCGGCTGCCGCCTGGTCCTCGGCCACGGCACGCACCCGTACCCCGGCTATGCGGAGACGGCCGACCAGCTGGTGACGTTCTCCGGGCCGTGGACGGACTACCGCTGGTCACAGGTGGCGGAGTGGACGGCGGACTACCCGCCGGAGCGCTTCTGCCACCTGGTTCACGGGCTGCCGCGCACGCACCTGGAGGAGGCCGTCCGCATCGCCCGCTGGCAGGGCGCCGGAACGGTCTTCCTGACGGACCGGACCGTCACCGGCGACCTCGACGGACAGAACGCCGCATTCGAGACACTGCCCGGCTACTGGGACGAAATCGTCTCGCGGATCGGACCGGGTGTCTCGGAATGAGAAGGGGCGTGGCAGTGTTACGCGGAGAACAACCGTACTGATTGACCGACCTACGGAGTCCCCGTGTCGCTGCCACCCCTGGTCGAGCCCGCTGCCGAGCTCACTGTTGATGAGGTTCGCAGGTACTCCCGCCACCTGATCATCCCGGACGTCGGGATGGACGGGCAGAAGCGGCTGAAGAACGCCAAGGTCCTCGCCGTGGGCGCCGGCGGTCTGGGTTCGCCCGCGCTGATGTACCTCGCCGCGGCCGGCGTCGGCACGCTCGGCATCGTGGAGTTCGACGAGGTCGACGAGTCGAACCTGCAGCGCCAGATCATCCACAGCCAGGCCGACATCGGCCGCTCGAAGGCCGAGTCCGCCCGCGACTCGGTCCTCGGCATCAACCCCTACGTGAACGTCGTCCTGCACGAAGAGCGGCTCGAAGCCGACAACGTGATGGAGATCTTCTCCCAGTACGACCTGATCGTCGACGGCACCGACAACTTCGCGACCCGCTACCTGGTCAACGACGCGTGCGTGCTGCTCAACAAGCCGTACGTCTGGGGCTCGATCTACCGCTTCGACGGCCAGGCGTCGGTGTTCTGGTCCGAGCACGGCCCGTGCTACCGCTGCCTCTACCCCGAGCCCCCGCCGCCGGGCATGGTCCCGTCCTGCGCCGAGGGCGGCGTGCTGGGCGTGCTCTGCGCGTCCATCGGGTCGATCCAGGTCAACGAGGCCATCAAGCTCCTCGCCGGCATCGGCGAGCCGCTGGTCGGCCGACTGATGATCTACGACGCCCTGGAGATGCAGTACCGCCAGGTCAAGGTCCGCAAGGACCCCGACTGCGCGGTCTGCGGCGCGAACCCGACCGTCACCGAGCTCATCGACTACGAGGCCTTCTGCGGCGTCGTGTCCGAGGAGGCGCAGGAGGCGGCGCTCGGCTCCACGATCACTCCCCGGCAGCTCAAGGAGTGGATCGACGCCGACGAGAAGATCGACATCATCGACGTCCGCGAGGTCAACGAGTACGAGATCGTCTCGATCCCCGGCGCGCGGCTGATCCCGAAGAACGAGTTCCTGATGGGCAGCGCCCTCCAGGACCTCCCGCAGGACCGGAAGATCGTCCTGCACTGCAAGACGGGTGTCCGCAGTGCGGAGGTCCTCGCGGTGCTGAAGTCCGCGGGCTTCGCCGACGCGGTGCACGTCGGTGGCGGCGTCATCGGCTGGGTCAACCAGATCGAGCCGGAGAAGCCGATCTACTAGGCCGCCCGGCCGGCCGGGCGCCCACGCGCGCCTGCCCGGCTCCGCGCCTGCCTGGCTCCGGGCCTGCCGCGCCCGCCTGTCGAACGCCGAGGGGCCGCCCCGCACACCACGTGCGGGGCGGCCCCTCGGCGTTCGACCTCAGTGTCCGGTGGCCAGCAGCTCGGCCACCCTTTCGAGGGCGGCGGGCGCCAGGTTGCGGCGCAGTGCCTCGACCAGTTCTTCCGGGGTGCTCCGGGTGTCGAGGGTGATTACGCCGTAATCGCGTCGCCGCCGCGCCTTCGGCACCGGTACGGGCGCGTCCTGCGTGCTGCCCGGCAGCTGCTGCTCGTCGCGCGGCAGGCGTGCGATCCGCCGGGCGTCCTCGACCGACACCCGGCCATCGGCCAGTGCCTCCTGCAGGTCCTCCCGCAGCCGCATCAACGACAGCCGCTGCGAGACGAACCCCTGGGTCTTGCCGATCCGGGCGGCCACCTCCCGCTGCGAGTAGCCGTACGCGGTGATCAGGCCCTGGATGGCCTGCGCCTGCTCCAGCTCGGTGAGGTCGTCGCGCTGCACGTTCTCGATCAGCGCGTCCTCGTCGGTGCGCGTCGCGTCCTCCCGTACGAGCACCGGCACCTCGCGCAGCCCGGCGAGCCGGGCGGCGGCGAGCCTGCGGTGGCCGTGCAGGACGACGTACGGGGCGTCGCCGACGGCCGCCTCGTGCTGCGGGTGCACGGCGAGGAACGCGCCCCGGGAGACGACGCCGAGGGCCTGGAGCACGCCCCGCTCGCGCAGCGTCTGGGCCAGGCCGTCCAGGTCGCGCAGCTCGTGGCGCGGGTTGTCGGGGTTCTCGGCGAGGTCCGTGACGGGGACGGTCAGCGGGTACGTGTCCCGCCCGGCCGACGGCACGGGAGCGTCGCCCGGTGTGAGCAGGGTGGCGAGGTCGGTGCGGCGGCCCATCAGCGCACCACCGCCCTCTTGGCGGCGCGGGTGCGGCGCTTCGGCCCGGCCGGGGCGGGGATCACCGCGAGGCCGACCTCCAGGGCGAGCCGGAAGAAGTCCTCGCGGGCCTGGAGTGCGACGCGGTTGGCTCCGTACTGGGTGACGACCAGGCCGTCGGCGGAGGCGCGGGTGTGCAGCTTGTAGTGGCGTACGACGGTGCGCGCGAGCGGCCAGTCCTGCGCCTCGACGAACGCGCGGGTCTGGTCGAGGTCCGCCTTGCCGTCGCGAGGGTCCCAGTTGTTGATGACCACGCGGAACGGCAGCCCGCGCGGCTTCACGACGCGCTCGATGGTCCGCTGCGTGGGCTGGAAGCCCAGCGGCTCCGGCTCGATGGGCACGATGACGTCGTGCGCGCTGTCGAGGACGGCGCGCAGCGCGTCGGCGGCGGGCCCTTTCCCGAGGGGGTCGTCGCCGTCGGTCTCCGCGAGGTCGAGCCAGCCGGGCGTGTCCACGAAGACGTGCTGGGCGGAGGGGATGCGCGCGAGCGCGGCGAGGCCGGGGAGGTCGTCGTGCGCCTGGACGAAGTCGAACGGCAGGCCGTCGCCGACCCGCTCCGACCACCAGACGGCGGACCCCTGCGGGTCGATCGAGACCGCGACGACGGGCGGCTGCCCGCCCTTGGTCCCGGCCCCGAGCACGTCGGCGGTGACGGCGGCGAGGTTGACGGCGAGCGTGGATTTACCGACGCCGCCCTTCTGATTGAGAATCACGTGTACGTGGGCCACGACCACTCTCCCTGTTTCGCGCAAATCCGACATTCGGGATGTACGGTCACTGTGGCAGTGGTGCGCTGACAGGGGCCGCGTACACGCCGGAGCGCGGTCCGTTCGCGCTACGAGCAGGTGGTGTCGTTCGCCGGGACCCTGCCGTTCAGGAAGTAGGCGTCCACGGCGCGCCCTATGCAGCGGTTGCCCGTCAGGTACGCGCCGTGGCCCTCGCCCTCGTACGTGAGCTGCACGCCCACGCCGTCGCCCAGCTCCTCGACCATCCGCAGTGAACCCTCGTACGGGGTGGCCGCGTCGCCCTTGCCGCCGATCACCAGCAGCGGGGGCGCGCCCGGCGCGCCGACCTCGGGGGTCACGTGCTCGCCCACGACCGGCCATGAGGCGCACCAGCCGGCCAGGTCCCACGCCAGGTAGGGGCCGAAGACGGGGGAGACCTTCCGGAAGTCCGCGAGGTGGGTCGCCCGGACCTCGGCGCCGCTCACCCGGCCCTTGGCGTCGGCGCAGTGAATGGCGCGCTGGGCGTGCTGGTCCGTGCCGTACCGCCCGGCCGTGTCACGGTTGTTGTACGCGTCGGCGAGCCGCAGCAGGGTCCTGCCGTCGCCGTTCTCCGCCTCGCGCAGGGCGCGGGTGAGCGTCGGCCGGCTGTCCTCGCTGTAGAGCTGGGACATGATGCCGGTGAGGGCGAGGCTCTGCGTGAGCGGACGGCCCGCGGCGGCCGGCAGCGGTCTCTCGTCGAGCCGGTCGAGCAGGCGCACCACGCGCTCGGTGCCGGCCCCTGCGCTGGTGCCGGTGCTGCGGAAGTAGCTGTCCAGGGCGCGCTGGAAGCCCAGGGCCTGGTTGCGCGAGTGGCGGACGAAGTCGGCGGACGGGTCGACGACCGCGTCCAGCACCATGCGCCCGACGCGGCCCGGGAAGAGGTGGGCGTACGTGCCGCCCAGCTCCGTGCCGTAGGAGAAGCCGAAGTAGTTCAGCTTCCTGTCACCGAGGACCTGGCGGATGAGGTCCATGTCGCGGGCGGCGTTGCTCGTTCCGACGTACGGCAGGACCTTTCCGGAGCGCTCGGCGCAGCCCGCCCCGAACGCGGCCGAGTCGTCGAGGTAGGCCCGCTCCTCGGCCGGTGTGTCGGGGGTGGAGTCCAGCCGGAACGACGCCTCGGTCTGCCGGTCGTCCCGGCAGACGACGGCGGAACTCGCGGCCACGCCGCGCGGGTCGAAGCCGACCAGGTCGTAGCGGGTGTGCAGGGGGGTGAAGCTCGGCGCGTGGCCGGGCATGTCCGCCACCCCCGAGCCGCCGGGCCCGCCGAAGTTGAACAGGAGGGAGCCGAGGCGCCGGTCGCTGTCGGTGGCCTTCGAGCGGATCAGCGCGATGCCGATCGTCGCCCCGTCCGGCGCGCGGTGGTCCAGGGGCGCGGTGAGGGTCGCGCACCGCCACGCGCCGCCGGGCGGCCGGGCGCCGCTGCCGGCCCCGCGAGGTGCGGAGCACGGCTTCCAGTCGAGCCGCTGGCCGGTGAGCCGGGCGGGCGGAGCGGGCAGGCGCTCGTCGGCCTCGTCGCCGGTGGCCCGGGCGGTGGGAGCGGCCGACGTGGGGCGTGGGGCCGCAGGCGTGGGGGTGGGATCGGCCGCGCCGGCGGAGCCGCCGCTGCCACATCCGGTGGCCGTGCCCGCCAGGAGGAGCGCGGCGGCTGCCAGGGCGGCCGCCCGTACGAGATGCGCCATGGTGGCCCCCACCGGATCCCAGGACTGGAGAACAGATTCGACAGCAGATTCGCCATCCTAGGCGGCCCCACTGACAGTCCAGGTCCCACGGAAGTTCCCGTCCGCACGCCTACGGACACACCGTCCCGTCGGCCGGCACCTCGCCCCTCAGCAGGTACGCGTCCACCGCCCGCTGCACACACGCGTCGCCGCCGTTGTACGCCCCGTGGCCCTCGCCCTTGTACGTCAGCTCGACGCCGACGCCCTTGCCGAGCTCGTCGGCCATCTTCTTGGCGCCCGCGTAGGGCGTCGCCGGATCGCCGGTGGTCCCGATGACGAGGATGGGCGCCGAGCCCGGCGCGCTCACATCGGGGGTCTCCGCCTGGCCCTCCACCGGCCAGGCGGAGCAGCCCAGCAGCCCCCAGCCCATGAAATCGCCGAATACGGGCGACGCCTCGCGGAACCGGGGGAGCCGCGCCGTGGTCTCTTCCAGGTCGAAACGCGCCTTGTCGTCCACGCAGTTGATGGCGGCGTTCGCGGCGCCGATGTTGCTGTACGTACCGTCGGGGTTCCGGCCGTTCAGGGAGTCGGAGAGAGTCAGCAGCAGCTCGCCGTTGCCGCCGTCCGCGTCGTTGAGGCCCTGCTCCAGGTACTGCCAGTACTCCTTGGAGTAGAGCGTCTGGACGATGCCGTTGGTGGCGTGCGTCTGGGTCAGCTTGCGGTCACCGATGCCCTTGACGGGCTTCTCGTCGAGCCGCTTGAGCAGGCCGATGACGAAGTCCTCGATCTCCTTCACGCTGTTGCCGGGCAGCGTGCACTCGTCCCCGCGCTCGACGCAGTCCTTGGCGAAGTTGTCCAGGGCGAGCTGGAAGCCCTTGGTCTGGCCGAGCGACCCCTGTTCGGAGTTCTGGGTGGGGTCGACCACGGCGTCGAAGACCGCCCTGCCGACCTTCTCCGGGAACAAGTGGGCGTAGACGCCGCCCAGTTCGGTGCCGTACGAGATGCCGAAGTAGTGCAGCTTGTCGTCGCCGAGGGCCTGGCGCACGCGGTCCAGGTCACGGGCGGCGTTGGTGGTGCCGACGTATGGGAGGTCCTCGCCCGAGTTCTCCTCGCAGGCGGCGGCGTACGTCGCCAGGCCCTCGGTGAACGTCTTCTCCTCGGCGGCGTCGTCCGGGGTGCTGTCCTGGGCGTAGTACTCGTCGAGCTCCTTGTCGTCCTGGCACTGGACGCCCACGCTGCGGCCGACGCCGCGCGGGTCGAAGCTGACCAGGTCGTAGCGGGAACGCAGCCGCTCGTAGTCCGCCGCCAAGGAGGGCAGGCCGGTCACGCCCGAGCCGCCGGGGCCGCCGAAGTTGAAGACGAGGGAGCCGATGCGGTTCCGCGGGTCGCGGGCCTTCGCGCGGATCAGCGCCAGCTCGATCGTGTCGCCGTCGGGCTTGGCGTAGTCGCGCGGGACGTCCATGAAGGCGCACTGCCAGGTGCCGCCGCCGGGCAGGGGCGAGGGGGAGGTGCCGCCGCCCTCCGCCGCCGACGGGGCGGGGCAGTCCGTCCAGTCCAGCCGCTGGGTCGCGAGACCGGTCTCGCCGCTTGTGTCCTTCCCCTGGTCACCGTCGTCGGAACAGCCGGCGAGGGACACGAGAACAGCGGTGGCGGCGAGGACGGCCGTGGCACGCAGGGCGGCGGAAGTCGGCATGCGTCCATCGTGCGACGGGGTGCGGGAGCGTGCGCCCCGGGAGCGCCATTCGGACGGCGCCCGCACGCGCGCGTGCGGCGTAGGTACGCGCGGGCTCGGGCGGCGTACGTGAGCGCCGCCGTCCCTAGAGCTGGCCCTTGCGGGTCAGGTGGTTGAAGAACAGCCAGCCCGGCAGCACCGGCAGCCAGAACGTCAGCAGCCGGTACAGCAGCACGGCCGACGTCGCGACCCCGCCCCCGAGCCCCGCGAGCGTCAGGGCCGCGATGAGCGCGCCCTCGACCGCGCCGACACCGCCGGGCGTCGGCACGGCGGAACCCAGGGCGTTGGCGGTCAGGAAGACGACGGCGATGGTGGCGTAACTGAGCTGGACGTCGCTGTCGAAGGCGCGGACCGAGGCGTCCAGGCACATCACGAAGGCCGCCGTCAGCAGCAGCATCCCGCCGATGCCCGTGACCAGCTTCTGCGGCCGCTGGAGTACGTCGAGCATGCGCGGCACCACACCCGCGAACAGCGAACGCACCCGGGTGACCACGAACCTGCGCAGGAACGGTACGGCTGTCACCACCAGCGCCAGCACGGCCGCCGTCAGCAGCCCGGCGATCACCGTCCTGGACGGCGAGAGCGTGGGGGTGTGCTGGGTGCCCGTCACGTAGCCGAAGACCATCAGCAGCGAGATGTGGCTGGCGAGACCGAAGAGCTGCGACGCGCCGACACTCGCCACCGCGAGCCCGGGGCGTACCCCGGCGCGCTGGAGGAAGCGCGTGTTGAGCGCCACGCCGCCGATGGCCGCGGGCGCGACCAGCTTCACGAAGGAGCCGGCCACCTGCGCCCCGACGGTGCGCCAGAAGGGCACCTTCTCGGGTACGAAGCCCAGCAGGCTCATCGCAGCGGCCGGATAGCTCAGCACGGAGAACAGCACGGCCACCGCGGCCCACCGCCAGTCCGCCGTCGCGATCGCGTCGCTGACGTCGTTGGCCATCAGCGTGGAGATCAGGAAGTACGCGACGAACGCGCCCGCGATGATGCTGACAAGGGTGCGCGGCCTGATGCGTTCGAGGCGGGCCGGCTCGACGAGCGCCTGCGGGCGGATGAGCAGCACCTGATGGCGGATCTGCGACAGCAGGTCCTCTTCCCGCGCCTGCTCCAACGCCTCCTCTATGGCGTCCTTCTCGGCCTTCTTCTCCGCCCGTACGTCCTTGCGCCCGGCGGACGGCACCGGCTCGTCGGCGCCCCGCTCGGCCTTGGCGGCGTGCGAGGCCTCGATCACCGCTTCGCGCTCCCGCTGCGACCGCTCGCGCGCCAGCCTGCGCAGCGTCGCGCGCGTGGAGCGGCTCAGCGCGATCGGCTGGAGCAGCGGCAGGCTGTCGGCGACCGCGTCGGGGCCCAGGACCTCCACGGCGGCGGCCACCGCCCGCTCGGCGCCGGCGCGCAGCCCGAGCGTGGTCAGGAGCTGGGCGACATCCATCCGCAGGACGACATCGCCCGCGGCGATCTCACCACCGCGCAGATCGGTCAGGATCACCCTGCCGGAACGATCCACCAGGATCGCGTCGCCGACCAGTCTGCGGTGGGCGATACGGCGCGACTGGAGGGCCTTGACCTGCCGCCAGGCCCCGCGCAGCAGCTCGTCGGTGATCTCCTCGTCGGGCAGCGAGTCCAGCGAGCGGCCGCCCAGGTGCTGGTACACCAGCATCACGGCGTCCGGGCCGAGCTCGGACGTGGCGATCAGCTTCGGCGCGTTGGCCCCGGCGGCGATGGCGGCGTACGCGAGCAGCGCCTCCTGCTCCAGGGCCTGGCGCAGCGACTGGATCGAGCGGCGCTGGGTGATGCCGCGCAGCGTCACCTGGCGCCACACGCGGTAGAAGAACCCCTGCGCCTGCTGCTCACGGTCGACGACGGTGACGTCGAGCGGCGGCCCGTCCTCCAGGGTGACGAGATAGCGGCGGCCGCGGTCGCCCTGCTCCGCCGAGTCGGGCACGTCCTCGGCGCGCATGGCGGTCACCGGGCGGAAGCCGACGTGCCGCAGGCCCGCGAGGAGCGTCTGCCCGGTGGGCCGTACGTTCGGTGATCCGACGGCGTAGAGCGTCCCGTACGCGACCGTCCAGCCGATCAGCACGGTCACGATGATCGAGAACGGTGTGGTCTGGCGGCCGACCAGCACCGCGAACGAGTTGAGCAGCAGCACCGCCCACAGCGCCACGCGCCAGCGCGGCCTGCGGGCCATGCCCACCGCCGTCATGTAGGCGATGACGGGGGCGAGGTAACCGTGCACGGGATCGGTGAGTTCCCCACTCGCCGTCGCCTGGGTGAGCGCTTCCCTGATCGTCGCGGGAGCGCTGTCGGACACCCATAGGTCGGTGGCGAGTGCCACACCGTGCGCGAGCACGGCCGCGAGCACGCCGTCCGCGATCCGCAGTCCGTCGCGCTTGACGAGCCGCTCGATCGCGAAGGCGACCGGGAGGATCAGCACGGCGATGCTGGAGATCAGACCGGCCAGTTTGATGAAGACGTCCGGGGTCTGGCCCGTGCCCTTGCTGATGTCCTCCTCGAGCCCGGACGCGGTGCCGTGCGCGAAGGCCGCGATGGCGAGCACGCAGATGATGCCGAGCACGCCGGCGAGCAGTCGTACCAGGTCGGAGGGGCGGTGCACGCGGGCGGAGAGCAGCGGCTCGTCGCCGGAGACGCGGTCGATGTGGTTGCCTTCGGGCCCGTTGTCCATGGTCTCGGTGGGCCTTTCGGGAGCGTCAGGGTGCGACGGTGCGCCAGGGGTGCTCGCCACCGGGGGAGGCTGCACGCCCTGCTCCTTCGTCGCTTCTTCTTGATCTCGTATCACCTGTCACCGCCCGGATGATGGTGGCATGACCGGATGACAGAGGGGGGCATCAGGGTGCATTGCGGGGGCGTGCGGTGATTTGAGTACGCCCCATGGAGCAGCGTCCGCTGTCGGTGCCGTGGTGCAGGATGGACCGGATGAGCGACGAGCCGGAAGCCCCCGAACTCCCCGAGTACGCCGAACGCGTGCTGGAGGTCGCGGAGATGATTCCACCCGGCCGTGTGATGACGTACGGGGACGTCGCCGAGTGGCTGGAGGAGGGCGGCCCGCGCCAGGTGGGGCGGGTCATGGCGCTCTACGGCGGTGCCGCGCCCTGGTGGCGGGTGGTGCGTTCCGACGGCGTACTGCTGCCCGGACACGAACCGCGGGCCCTGGGGCACTACCGCGCGGAGGGAACGCCGCTGCGGACAGCCTCCCGGCAGTCCGGGACCCACGTACCGCGGCTGGACATGAAGCGGGCGCGGTGGGACGGCGGAACGGCCGACTCCGGCGGAACGGCTCACTCCGGCGGAAGTGCACAACCTCACACGACTCACACCTGACAGCTTCCTGCATTCGGAGCCGCTACGGGTGAATCCGTTACGGGACAGGGCGCGGGGCGGGCCTCCGGAAGAGGCACCGGGCGGGACGGGAGGCGGACTCGCTGCGTCCCGGGCGCCGACTGGCGTAGCGTCGTCGGAACGCGGCACACGCCCACCGTCCGTCCCGCGGGCACCGCGCCACGCGCGGGACGGCACGTCACCCCGTACACCCACCAGGACCGGCGATCCACGTGAGCTCCTCCCTTCCCCCGGGTACCCCAGGTACCGCAGGTGCCTCCGGTACCGCGGGCTCCGCCTGGCATCCGCCGCACCTCCAGGCGCGGCAGCGGACTCCGGGCGCGTACCGGCTGGTGCGTACCAGGCCGGGCCCGGTGGACCCCCCCCTTCTGGACGCACGACAGCGTGCCGCGGTTGACCATGCCGGCGGACCGCTGCTGGTCCTCGCCGGACCGGGCACCGGCAAGACCACGACGCTGGTGGAGGCGGTCGCCGCGCGCATCGCCAAGGGAGCCGACCCGGAGCGCGTCCTGGTGCTCACCTTCAGCCGCAAGGCGGCGGTGGAACTGCGCGACCGGATGGCGCTGCGCCTCGGCGGCGCGTACGGGCCGCAGGCGACCACCTTCCACTCGTTCTGCTACGCCCTGGTCCGCGCGCACCAGGACAGCGACCTCTTCAGCGAGCCCCTGCGGCTGCTCTCCGGCCCCGAGCAGGACGTCGTCGTACGCGAGCTGCTGGCGGGCCACGTCGAGCTGGAGCGGGACGGCCGGACCGCCCCCGTCCACTGGCCGGACGAGCTGCGGGCCTGCCTCACGACGCGCGGCTTCGCCGACGAGGTCCGCGCGGTACTGGCGCGCAGCCGCGAGCTGGGGCTCGGCCCCGACTCCCTGGGGGCCTTCGCGGCGCGCACCGGACGGCCCGACTGGAAGGCCGCGGCGGCCTTCCTCGCCGAGTACCTGGACGTACTCGACATGCAGGGCGTCCTCGACTACGCCGAGCTGGTCCACCGCGCGGTGCTGCTCGCCGAGCGGGCGGAACTGACCGGCCGGCTCAGCGCGCGGTACGACGCCGTCTTCGTGGACGAGTACCAGGACACCGACCCCGCGCAGGTACGCCTCCTGCGAGCGCTGGCCGGGTCGGGCCGCACCCTGGTGGCTTTCGGCGACCCGGACCAGTCGATCTACGCGTTCCGGGGAGCGGACGTCGGCGGCATCCTCGACTTTCCCGACACGTTCCGGGGAACGAACGGAAACCCTTCCCCGGTGGAGGTGCTGACGACCTCCCGCCGCTCGGGCGCCGGTCTCCTGGCGGCCACTCGTCTGCTCACCCGCCGGATGCCCCTGACGCGCCTGCCGGCCGAGAAGGTACGGGCGCACAGGGACCTCGCTCCGGTCCGCGAGGGGGGCCGCACGGAGGTCTACACGTACCCGACGGCGGGCACCGAGCTCGACAACATCGCGGACATCCTGCGCCGTGCCCACCTGGAGGAGGGCGTGCCGTGGAGCGAGATGGCGGTCCTGGTGCGGGCCGGCGGTCGTACGATCCCCGCCGTACGACGCGCCCTGACCTCTGCGGGCGTCCCGCTGGAGATCGACGGCGACGACCTGGCCCTGCGCCACGAGCCGGCCGTGACCCCTCTGCTGACGGCCCTGCGGGCAGTGGCCGAGGCGGCGCTCACGGCACCGGAGCGCCTCACCGACGAAGCGGACCCCGCGGCAGCCGGCCCCCGCGAGGCCGACGCGCCGGCCCCGCCCGGGACCCTGCCCGGGGCCGAGGGCAGTGAACTGGACGGCTCCGGGGGCGCGTCCGGGGCCGAGGCCGAGGGCGAGACCGGGACCGGCTCCGGCTCCGAGATCGAGACCGGCTCCGGGGCCGAGTCCGAATCCGAGTCAGCGACCGAGATCGAGGCCGAGTCCGGCTCCGAGACCGACACCGAGTTCGGCTCCGAGGCCGAGTCCGGCTCCGCGATCGAGCCCGGGACCGACGCCGGGGTCCAGTCCGAGCCCGGGGTCCAGCCCGAGGCCGGTGGCCAAGCCGCTGGAAGCCGCACCCCGGCGGTCACCACGTGGCTCAGCACCGAGGTCGCCGCCGAGCTGCTCGCCTCGCCGCTCGCCGGGATGGACACCGCCGACCTCCGCCGTCTGGGCCGCGCCCTGCGCGACGAGGAGCGCGCCGCCGGGAACCGGCTCCCGCCGCCCTCCGACGAACTGCTCGCCCGCGCCGTCGCCGAACCCGAGCGCCTGGCCGCCCACGACCCGGCGTACGCGCGCGGTGCCCAGCGTCTCGGCGCGCTCCTGCGCAGGGCCCGCACCCTCCTGGAAGCCGGCGGCACCGCCGAAGAGGCGCTCTGGGAGCTGTGGAACGGCACCTCCTGGCCGGGGCGCCTCGAACGCGCCGCCCTGCGCGGCGGCGCGGCCGGCCGCAACGCCGACCGCGACCTCGACGCCGTCTGCGCGCTCTTCGACACGGCGGCCCGCGCCGAGGAACGCTCCGGCGGCCGCGGCGCCCTCAACTTCCTGGAGGAGCTCGACGCCCAGGACATCGCCGCCGACACCCTCAGCAAGCGCGCCGCACGCCCCGACGCCGTACGCCTGATGACCGCCCACCGGTCGAAGGGGCTGGAGTGGCGCCTGGTCGTCGTGGCGGGCGTACAGGAGGGCCTGTGGCCGGACCTGCGCCGCCGGGGTTCCCTGCTCGAAGCGGACCGGATCGGCCGCGACGGCCTCGCGGAGCCCCTCACCCCGGGCGCCCTCCTCGCCGAGGAACGCCGCCTCTTCTACGTCGCCGCCACCCGCGCCCGCGACCGCCTCGTCGTCACCGCCGTCAAGGCCCCCGCCGACGACGGCGACCAGCCTTCCCGCTTCCTCACCGAACTCGGCGTCGAACCGAAGGACGTCACGGGCCGGCCCCGCCGCCCCCTCGCCGTAGCGGCCCTGGTGGCCGAACTGCGCGCCACCACGGTCGACCCCGAGGCGACGCCCGCCCTGCGGGACGCCGCCGCCCGCCGGCTGGCCAGGCTGGCGGCGCTCGCGGACGAGGACGGCCAGCCGCTGGTGCCCTCGGCGCACCCGTACCGCTGGTGGGGCCTGTACGACCCGACGCACAGCGTCGTCCCGCTGCGCGACCGCGACCAGCCCGTGGCGCTCTCGGGAAGCGCTCTGGACCAGCTCGCGAACACGTGCTCCCTCCAGTGGTTCCTGGGACGCGAGGTGAAGGCGGACGCTCCCGCGACCGCGGCCCAGGGCTTCGGCAACGTCGTGCACGTCCTGGCCGACGAGGTCGCCTCCGGCCGTACGCCCGCCGACCTCGCCGTACTCATGGAACGCCTCGACTCCGTCTGGGACGCCCTCGCCTTCGACGCCCCCTGGAAGTCGCAGCAGGAGAAGGAGCACGCGCGCGTGGCGCTCGAACGCTTCCTCCAGTGGCACGTCATGGACCGTGGCGGCCGCACCCCGGTCGCCACCGAGCACGACTTCGACGTGACCCTGGAGGCGGGCGGCGCGTACGAGGTCCGCATCCGCGGTTCCATGGACCGCGTGGAGACGGACGCCGAGGGACGCGCGTACGTCGTCGACTTCAAGACGGGCAAGGCGGCCCCCACGCGCGAGGAGGTGGCCCGCCACCCGCAGCTCGCGGTCTACCAGCTCGCCGTACGGGAAGGAGCCGTGGACGAGGCGTTCGCGGAAACGCGCCCCGAGCCGGGCGGAGCCGAACTCGTACAACTGCGCCAGGCGGCCGCGAAGAAGGACGGCGGGGACGCGCTCCCCAGGATCCAGGCACAGGAGCCCCTCGCGGGGGAGTGGGTCGGCGACCTCCTCGCCACCGCCGCCGGGCGCGTACTCGACGAGCGCTTCGGCCCGGCGACCGGCCAGCACTGCACGCACTGCGCGTTCCGCGCCTCGTGCAGCGCGCAGCCCGAGGGCCGCCACGTCGTCGAGTAGCACCGGCGCCCGCGTAGCGCCCCGCTCACGGTCCGTCGTTGTCAGTGGGGGCGGATAGCCTCTCTGGGGTGTCAGCCCGAATCACCGACCCCGAAGAGCTCAAAGAGCTCCTCGGCATCCCGTTCACCCCGGAGCAGATGGCGTGCATCGTCGCACCGCCCGCTCCGCAGGTCATCGTGGCCGGAGCCGGTTCGGGCAAGACGACCGTCATGGCCGCGCGCGTGGTGTGGCTCGTCGGCACGGGGCAGGTCGCGCCCGAGCAGGTGCTGGGGCTCACCTTCACCAACAAGGCGGCCGGTGAGCTCGCCGAGCGCGTGCGAAAGGCGCTGATGCGGGCCGGGGTGACCGACCCCGACGTCATCGACCCCGACAACCCTCCCGGCGAGCCCCGCATCTCGACGTACCACGCGTTCGCCGGGCAGCTCCTCGCCGAGCACGGCCTGCGCATCGGCCTCGAACCGACGGCCCGCCTCCTCGCCGACGCGACCCGCTACCAGCTCGCCGCGCGGGTCCTGCGGGAGGCGCCCGGACCGTACCCGGCGCTCACGAAGTCGTTCCCGGCGCTGGTCAGCGACCTGCTGGCGCTGGACGCCGAGCTGGCCGAGCACCTTGTGAAGCCGGGCCGGCTCGCCGCGTACGACACCGGGCTGCTGAACACCCTGGCGTCCGTCAAGCTCTCCAACGCCGACCTGCGCAAGGTCCCCGAGGCAGCCGCCGCCCGTCTCGAACTGCTCGACCTCACCGCCCGCTACCGCGAGGCCAAGCGCAGCCGCGACCTCCTCGACTTCGGCGACCAGATCGCGCTCTCCGCGGAGCTGGCGCTCACCAGCGAGGAAGCCGGCCGGATCCTGCGCGACGAGTTCCGGGTGGTCCTGCTCGACGAGTACCAGGACACGTCCGTCGCCCAGCGCCTGCTCCTCTCGGGGCTGTTCGGCGGCGGCACCGGGCACGCGGTGACGGCGGTCGGCGACCCCTGCCAGGCGATCTACGGCTGGCGTGGCGCGTCCGTGGCCAACCTCGACGACTTCCCCGCGCACTTCCCGTACGCCGACGGGAGCCCCGCCGCCCGCTTCTCGCTCAGCGAGAACCGCCGCAGCGGCGGCCGCCTCCTCGACCTCGCCAACGGCCTCGCCGTCCCCCTGCGCGCCATGCACGAGGGCGTGGAGGCCCTGCGTCCGGCCCCGGGTGCGGAGCGCGACGGCTCCGTCCGCTGCGCCCTGCTCCCCACCCACGCGGACGAGATCGCATGGCTGGCCGACTCGATAGCCCACCTCGTCCGTACGGGGAAGGAGCCGGGCGAGATCGCCGTCCTGTGCCGTACGGCGGGCGACTTCGCTCAGATCCAGGGCGCGCTCGTGGCCCGCGACGTCCCCGTCGAGGTGGTCGGCCTCTCCGGGCTGCTCCACCTCCCGGAGGTCGCGGACCTCGTCGCGGTGTGCGAGGTGCTCCAGGATCCGGGCGCCAATGCCTCGCTCGTACGCGTCCTCACCGGCCCGCGCTGGCGCATCGGCCCGCGCGACCTGGCGCTGCTCGGGCGCCGGGCGCGCCTGCTCGTGCACCGGGCGCCGGGTGCTGACGCGGACGCCGACCCCGACGGGAGGCTGGCGGAGGCGGTCGAGGGGGTGGACCCGGCGGAGGTCGTCTCCCTCGCGGACGCGCTCGACACGTTCCTGGAGTCGGGCGGCGGTCCGGACGACGGCCTGCCCTTCTCCGCCGACGCCCGGGTCCGTTTCGCCCGCCTGGCGGCCGAGCTGCGCGACCTGCGGCGTTCGCTCGCGGACCCGCTCATGGACGTACTGCACCGGGTGCTCGCCACGACCGGCCTCGAAGTGGAACTGTCCGCGTCCCCGCACGCCCTGGCCGCCCGCCGCCGCGAGACGCTGAGCAACTTCCTGGACACCGCGGCTGGGTTCGCGGCGCTCGACGGCGAGGCGAACCTGCTGGCCTTCCTCGGCTTCCTGCGGACCGCCGTCCAGTACGAGAAGGGCCTGGACAACGCCCTGCCCGGCGGCGAGAACACGGTCAAGGTCCTCACCGCCCACAAGTCCAAGGGCCTGGAGTGGGACGTCGTCGCGGTGCCGGGCCTGGTCACGGGCCACTTCCCGAGCGAGCAGTCCCGCGACGCGTGGACGTCCCAGGCGAAGGTCCTCCCGCACGCGCTGCGCGGCGACGCGAAGACGCTCCCCGACGTCGTCGACTGGGACGCGAAGGGCCTCAAGTCCTTCAAGGACGCGATGAAGGCCCACCAGCACACGGAGGAGCTGCGCCTCGGGTACGTCACCTTCACGCGCCCGCGTTCGCTGCTGCTCGGCTCGGGCCACTGGTGGGGCCCGACGCAGAAGAAGCCGCGCGGCCCCTCCGGCTTCCTGCGGGCGCTGTACGACCACTGCGCGGCCGGATTCGGCGAGATCGAGGCGTGGGCGGACGAGCCGGCGGAGGGTGAGGAGAACCCGGCCCTGAGCGAGTCGGCGGCGGACCGGGCCTGGCCGCTGCCGCTGGACCCGACGTCGCTGGCCCGCCGCCGCCGGGCGGCGGAGACGGTCATGGAACACCTGCGGAGCCTGGCGGCGGCGGCGGACGACGCCCCGGGGGCAGCGGCGGAGCCCCCGGCCGCCTTCGACGAGCCCGTGGAGCCGGAGTTCGAGGACGGCTTCGCGCCGGAGTACGCCGCGGAGCCGGCCGACTGGGACACCCTGCTCACCGAACGCCCGACGCGGACCCCCGACCCCGCGCCGGCCGCCGCCGGTGCGCCGGCCGAGGTGAAGGACCACCCGCAGCCCGATGCCGATGCGGCAGCCGGGGCCGCAGCGGACACGGAGGACGGGCCGGCCGACGCCCGTGTCGCGTCGGACCACGCCACCGCGACGAGCCGCAGCGACGAGGCCGAGGAGGCCCACGCCCGCGCCGAGCCCGCGACCGGCACGGCCGACGACGACGTGAACCCTGCCGACCGCGAAACCTGGTCGCGGTCCTCCCTCCCTCCCGGCGCCGTCCCCGCCGCCCGGACGCACTCGCGCGCGGAAACGCTCGGCGGCGAGTACGCGAGGGTCGCGCCGTCCCCGCCGCACCACGACGCCGCGCCCGCCCGCCCCCACCCCACCGACCCCCCCGGCACGCCGTCGGCGGGGCCGACCGGCGCCCCGCCCTCCGGTGTCCGCGGCGCGGCACACACCGGAGGGCCCGCCTCTCCCTTCCGGGAGAGCCCCCCGCAGGCCCCTCTCACCCCCGAAGAGGCACGCGCGGTCGCCTCCTGGGACCGGGATCTCGACGCCCTCGCCGGTGAGCTCCGCCGGGCCCGGGCCACCACCCGCGACGTTCCCGTACCGCCCTCCCTCACCGCCTCCCAGCTCCTGCGGCTCGCCGCCGACCCCGACGGCTTCGCCCAGGAGCTCGCCCGCCCCATGCCGCGCCCGCCCCAGCCCGCCGCCCGGCGCGGGACGCGGTTCCACGCGTGGGTGGAGTCCCGCTTCGAGGAGCTGCCGCTGCCCATGCTCGGCCCGGACGAGCTGCCCGGCGGTGACGAGACCGAGATCGAGATCGCGGACGAGCGCGACCTGGCCGCGCTCAAGGAGGCGTTCGAGCGCACGCCGTACGCGCGCCGCACCCCGTACCGCGTCGAGGCGCCCTTCCACCTCACCCTCGCGGGCCGGGTCGTCCGTGGCCGCATAGACGCCGTGTACCGCGACGAGGAGACCGGCGCGTACGAGATCGTCGACTGGAAGACCAGCCGCACCCGCGCCGCCGACCCCCTCCAGCTCGCCGTCTACCGGCTCGCCTGGGCGGAGCAGTACGACCTTCCCCTCGAATCGGTGGGCGCCGCCTTCCTCTACGTCCGCACGGGTGAGATCGCACGTCCCGCCCGTCTCCCCGGCCGTGCCGAGCTGGAACGGATCCTGCTGGACGAGCCCGGTCCGAGGGCCGGATAGGCTCGGGGCCATGAGCGACACCCCGGACAGCGTCGTCCGCACGTACATAGACACGCACCGTGCGGCCTTCCTCGGCGACCTCGCCGAGTGGCTGCGCATCCCGTCCGTGTCGGCGCGGCCGGACCGTGCCACCGACGTCCGGCGCAGCGCCGAATGGCTGTCCGCGAAGCTCCGGGAGACCGGCTTCCCGGTCGTCGAGATCTGGCCGACAGCGGGCGCCCCGGCGGTCTTCGCCGAGTGGCCCAGCGGCGACCCGACGGCCCCCACCGTGCTGGTCTACGGGCACCACGACGTACAGCCCGCCGCCCGCGAGGACGGCTGGCACACCGACCCGTTCGAGCCGGAGATCGTCGACGGCCGGCTCTACGCCCGCGGCGCCGCCGACGACAAGGGCCAGGTCTTCTTCCACACCCTCGGCGTGCGCGCCCACCTCGCCGCCACCGGCCGCACCGCCCCCGCCGTCAACCTCAAGCTGCTCGTCGAGGGCGAGGAGGAGTCCGGCTCCCCGCACTTCCGCGCGCTCGTCGAGGAGCGCGCACCGCGCCTGACCGCCGACGCCGTGATCGTCTCCGACACCGGCATGTGGTCCGAGGACACCCCGACCGTCTGCACCGGCATGCGCGGCGTGGCCGACTGCGAGATCGAGCTGTACGGCCCCGACCAGGACATCCACTCGGGATCCTTCGGCGGTGCCGTCCCCAACCCGGCCACCGTCGCCGCACGCCTGGTCGCGGCCCTGCACGACGAGGACGAGCGGGTCACGGTCCCCGGTTTCTACGACGGCATCGTCGAGCTCACCGACCGCGAACGGGAGCTCTTCGCGGAGCTGCCCTTCGACGAGGCCGAGTGGCTGCGTACGGCCAAGTCGCGGGCCACCCTCGGCGAGGCGGGCCACACCACGCTCGAGCGCGTCTGGGCCCGCCCGACCGCCGAGGTCAACGGCATCGGCGGCGGCTACCAGGGCCCCGGCGGCAAGACCGTCGTGCCGTCGTCCGCACACCTGAAGCTGTCGTTCCGCCTGGTCGCCGGGCAGGACCCGGACAAGATCGAGTCGGCCGTACGCGACTGGGTCGCCTCCCGCGTCCCGGCCGGGATCCGCCACGAGATCACGTTCGGCGCGGCCACCCGCCCGTGCCTGACGCCGCTCGACCACCCCGCCCTGCAGTCCGTCGTACGGGCCATGGGCCGCGCCTTCGGCCGGAAGATCCTGTTCACGCGCGAGGGAGGCTCGGGGCCCGCCGCCGACCTCCAGGACGTGCTCGGCGCCCCCGTGCTCTTCCTGGGGATCTCCGTACCGTCCGACGGCTGGCACGCGCCCAACGAGAAGGTCGAGCTCGACCTGCTCCTCAAGGGGGTCGAGACCACCGCGTACCTGTGGGGCGACCTCGCGGCGCACTGGCGTGCCTCCTGAACCTCAAGACCGTCCGAATCCACCAGGGGGAGTTGGAAGTACCTGTGAGCACCTCGACCGACCACACGGCACCGACCGCGAGCAGCGGGGCGGACACCCACAGCGCGGCGGACACGGACAGCCGCCGGGCGGGCACGGACGCCCCGGCGAGCACGGACGGCGCGGCGGACATGGTCAGCACGGACGACGCGGGCGGCTCCCGGACCACCGGCCCGGCGGGCATCACGCAGCGGCCGATCGGGCTCACCGCCCCGAGCGGCATCGACCGCGCCGCCCACCACCGCCTCGACGAGGCATGGCTGGCCGCCGCCTGGAGCCACCCCACGACCCGCGTCTTCGTCGTCTCCGGCGGACAGGCGCTCATCGACGACACCCCCGACGGGCGCACCGAACTCGTGATGACCCCGGCCTTCGAGGCCCCCGTCACCGAGACGCACCGGTACTTCCTCGGTACGGACGAGGAGGGCGTCAGCTACTTCGCGCTCCAGAAGGACTCCCTCCCGGGGCGCATGGACCAGTCCGCGCGCGCCGCCGGACTGCGCGAGGCCGGGCTGCTGCTCGGCCCCCGCGACGCGGGCCTGATGGTCCACGCGGTGGCCCTGGAGAACTGGCAGAGGCTGCACCGCTTCTGTTCGCGCTGCGGCGAGCGCACCGTCATCGCGGCGGCCGGGCACATCCGCCGCTGCCAGGCGTGCGGCGCCGAGCACTACCCGCGTACCGACCCCGCCGTGATCATGCTGGTGACCGACGAGGAGGACCGGGCGCTCCTCGGCCGTCAGGTGCACTGGCCGGAAGGCCGGTTCTCGACACTCGCGGGCTTCGTGGAGCCCGGCGAGACCATCGAGGAGTCGGTGGCGCGTGAGGTCTTCGAGGAGGCGGGCGTCACCGTCGGCCGGGTCGACTACGTCGCCAGCCAGCCGTGGCCCTTCCCGTCCAGCCTGATGCTGGGCTTCATGGCGCGCGCCACGTCGTCGGAGATCAACGTGGACGGCGAGGAGATCGAGGAGGCGCGCTGGTTCTCCAGGGACGACCTGCGCGGCGCCATCGAGACCGGCGAGATCCTGCCCCCGTCGGGCATCTCGATCGCCGCCCGCCTGGTGGAGCTCTGGTACGGCGAGCCCCTGCCGCAGCCGCTGAACCCGTAGGCCGGCACACGTCGAGGGCCCCCGCGCGGTGCGCGGGGGCCCTCGACGTGTCCGTACGGCCGCACGGCCTCGCCGGCGTACGGGTCCGGTCCCGCGGGCGGCGGGACCTCAGACGCCCAGCGCCTGCTTGACCTGCGCGAGGCTGGGGTTCGTCATGACCGACTGCTCGCCCTGGTGAGGGATCACGAGCACGGTCGGGACCGTCTGGTTTCCGCCATTGGCCTTCTCGACGAACGCCGCGGATTCGGGGTCCTGCTCGATGTTGATCTCGTTGTACGCGATGCCTTCGCGGTCCATCTGGCTCTTGAGCCGACGGCAGTAGCCGCACCACGTGGTGCTGTACATCGTCACAGTGCCCTGCATGTCCTCGGCGCTCCTTTGCTCGGCTGGGGGGTCCGTAGTCCCAGAGCATCGAACGTACGCGACCGGGCGCCCATTCCCGTACCGGTACGACGAATGCCCCTCCCTGTGGACAACGGGAACGCCCGTCTCTCCCGACCTGGCAGCATGGCTGTGTGACAGCAGCAACGCACTCCTCTCTCTTCCCGCAGGTCCCCGACTCGGCGGACGCGGTGCTCGAAGGGCTCGACCCCGAGCAGCGCCAGGTCGCGGAGGCCCTGCACGGTCCGGTGTGCGTCCTGGCGGGGGCCGGCACCGGCAAGACGCGCGCCATCACGCACCGCATCGCGTACGGCGTGCGCGCCGGGATTCTCCAGCCCGCCAGTGTGCTGGCCGTCACCTTCACCAACCGGGCGGCGGGGGAGATGCGCGGACGGCTCCGCCAGCTCGGCGCGGGCGGCGTGCAGGCGCGGACCTTCCACTCCGCCGCGCTCCGCCAGCTCCAGTACTTCTGGCCGAAAGCGGTCGGTGGCGACCTGCCCCGGCTCGTCGAGCGCAAGATCCAGCTGGTCGCCGAGGCGGCGGCCCGCTGCCGCGTCCGCCTCGACCGCAACGAGCTGCGGGACGTGACGGGCGAGATCGAATGGGCGAAGGTCACCCAGACCGTCCCCGGCGACTACCCGGCCGCGGCCGCGAAGTCGGGCCGCGACACACCCCGGGACGCGGCGGAGATCTCCCAGATCTACGCGATGTACGAGCAGCTCAAGCGCGACCGGTCCATGATCGACTTCGAGGACGTGCTGCTGCTCACCGTCGGCATCCTCCAGGACCGCCACGACATCGCCGACCACGTGCGCAGCCAGTACCAGCACTTCGTGGTGGACGAGTACCAGGACGTCAGCCCGCTCCAGCAGCGCCTGCTCGAACTGTGGCTGGGCGACCGGCCGAACCTGTGCGTCGTCGGCGACGCCAGCCAGACGATCTACTCCTTCACCGGCGCCACCCCCGACCACCTGCTGAACTTCCGCACCAAGCACCCGGACGCCACCGTCGTGAAGCTGGTCCGCGACTACCGGTCGACGCCGCAGGTCGTCCACCTGGCCAACGGCCTGCTGAGCCAGGCGCGCGGCCGCGCCGCCGAGCACCGCCTGGAGCTGATCTCACAGCGGGAGCCGGGCCCCGAGCCCGTCTACGCGGAGTACGCCGACGAGCCCGCCGAGGCCGAGGGCACGGCCCGCCGCATCCGCGACCTCGTCGCCGCCGGCGTCCCGGCCGGCGAGATCGCCGTGCTGTACCGCATCAACGCCCAGTCCGAGGTCTACGAGCAGGCACTGGCCGACGCCGGAGTGCCTTACCAGTTGCGGGGCGCGGAGCGGTTCTTCGAGCGCCAGGAGGTGCGCAAGGCGATCAACGGTCTGCGCAGCGCCGCCCGCTTCGGCAACAACGACCCGCTGCTCGACGACGTGGTCGACCTGCCCTCGCAGACCCGCGCCGTCCTCAGCGGCAACGGCTGGACCACGCAACCGCCCGCCGGCTCCGGCGCGGTCCGCGACCAGTGGGAGTCACTGGCCGCGCTGGTCCGTCTCGCCGAGGACTTCGCCAAGACGAAGCCCACCGCGACGCTCTCCGACCTCGTGGCCGAACTCGACGAGCGCGCGGCCGCCCAGCACGCGCCGACCGTCCAGGGCGTGACCCTCGCCTCCCTGCACTCGGCGAAGGGCCTGGAGTGGGACGCCGTGTTCCTCGTCGGCCTCACCGAGGGCATGATGCCCATCACCTACGCCAAGACCGACGAGCAGGTCGAGGAGGAACGGCGCCTGCTGTATGTCGGAGTCACCCGCGCGCGCCACCACCTGGGCCTGTCCTGGGCACTGTCCCGCTCACCGGGCGGTCGCGCCTCCCGCCGCCCGAGCCGCTTCCTGAACGGGCTGCGCCCCGGCTCCTCCGCCTCCGGCGGCCGTGGCACGGGCGCCCCGCGCACCGGCGGCACCGGTGTGGGCGCGGGCGGCGCCGCCAAGCGCAGGCGCCGCAGCTCGGCCCTGTGCCGCGTGTGCGGCAAGACCCTCACCGACGCCGGCGAGGTGAAACTGATGCGCTGCGAGGACTGCCCGTCCGACATGGACGAGGCGCTGTACGAACGGCTGCGCGACTGGCGGGCCGGCCAGGCCCAGCTTCTCGGCCAGCCGGCGTACTGCGTCTTCACCGACAAGACGCTGATGGCCATCGCCGAGGCCGCGCCGGGCGAGGCAGGGGAACTGGCCGTCATCGCGGGGGTCGGCGCGCGGAAGCTGGAGCGTTTTGGAGCCGATGTGCTGGCTCTCTGCGCAGGTCAGGACCTTGACGGGGCCGACGAGGAGGACTGATTCAAACTCGTCGGAAAAATAGTTTGCGCATGCCCCGGGAATCCCCATAGGTTCTTAACCACGGGAACAGCGACTTCTCTGAAGCCCTGACTCCGTGCTGTACTTATCCGAATACGTAGGGACCGGCCTCGTGCCACCAGGTCCCCGAGACGCCGAGAGGAGGCGAGCCCAGTGACCAGCTTCATCACCTTCACCAAAATGACCGATCGCTCGGTCGCCGCCCCCTGCTCGCTCGGCTCCTCGCTCCGTGGCACCGGTATGTCCGGCGTCTCCGCCGTCCGTCCCGCGTCTCTCGCGAGCCTGCCTGTCCTGGCCCGCAATGAGCGACCGACCGAGGCACCGGAAGCAGCAGTAGCAGCGGCACAGGCGAAGGCCTACGCCTTTGCGGCGGCCGGTGCCGGATTCAAGAAGCAGACGACGCAGCACCACACGATGTGGGCCTTCCGTGGGCTCGAACCCTGGAGTGATCCAGCCTGATCCAGGATCAGGCAGGCGCCTCCAGGGCCGCGGAACCCCACCAGGGATCCGCGGCCCTTCTGTTTTGCCCGAACGGGAAAAACAGAGCGGAGGGGCCTCGGGACAGCAACCGCCTCCCGGCCGACCGGCCGGAACGACTCGACGAGGAACAAACCACCGTGCAACTCGATACGCACGCCCCGTCCGTACCGCCTTCCCAAACGATCACCCCGCCCGGTCTCACGGAGGACTCCGCCTTGACTGCCCCCGCCCCGCTCACCGCGCTCACCGCGCTCGACGACGCCATCGAGAACCTCGGCGTGCCCGTCCCCTGCCGCTCGTACGACCCGGAAGTCTTCTTCGCCGAGTCCCCGGCCGATGTCGAGTACGCCAAGTCGCTCTGCCGCACCTGCCCGCTGGTCGAGGCATGCCTCGCCGGTGCCAAGGAGCGCCGCGAGCCTTGGGGCGTCTGGGGCGGCGAGCTGTTCGTCCAGGGTGTCGTCGTCGCCCGCAAGCGGCCGCGTGGCCGCCCGCGCAAGAACCCGGTCGCGGCATGAACGTCACCGGAACCATCGACCGACCGCATACGCACGATCCCAAGAAGCAGGCCCCGATGACCTCTTCCCCCAGCGAGCCCTTCGGCTCCGCCACCCATGACGTCACCATCACCGGCGCGAACGACTCGCGTCAGAACAGGACCCGCGAGATGCAACTCATCCCAGAAGCCCTGGCCCGTGCCCATATGCAGGAACGCCGACGGGAAGCCGAGGCGGAACACCAGGCCGTGCGCCTGGTCGCCGCCCGGCGGATGCAGCGCCGCGCCGAGCGCGGCGCACTGCGCGCCCGCCGCGCTCTGGCCATGGCGGTCATGCAGTAACACGCAGGCACACAGCAGGCCACAGCAGACGGAACTCCACCGCGGGGGCCGGTCCGAACGGACCGGCCCCCGCGGTGCGTTGCACCGACCACCGCGACGCGTCGGGGATATCGTCACGGAGTGCTGAGTTCTCCCGGGGAGGACCCCCGGAACCCCGAGCAGCCTCCTGAGCCCGCAGAGCCGGGTGACGAGACCGTCGTGTGCTCCCGCTGCGGCAAGCCCGCCGAGAACACGCCACCCACCTGGACCTGCTCCGTGGAGAACGGCCGCCGCCACTACTTCTGCGACGACTGCGCGCGCGCCAACCTCAGGGCGATCGAGGGCAGGCTCGACTCGCCCTGGTGGTGAACGGGCCGGCTCGGGCCCGGCCCACACCCCGCTCGGGCCCCCTTCACGCGCCAGCCACGACCCCGTCCTCTTCGGCCGCCCCGATCTCATCGCCCTCGGCAGCCTCTTCGGCCTCTTCGGCGACGAACCCGGGCAGCCAGTCCTCCAGCTCCTGCCGCAGCCGCACGGTCGCCCCCAACTGGCAGAGGACGCCGATGGTGCTCAAGGTCACGCGGTGGATCAACAGATAGGCCGGCGGCAGGTTGAGCTGCTTGCCCAACTGGTGGGCGGGGGAGCGCACATCGGCGATCCGCGCCGCCTGCTGGCGTATCCAGCTCCGGGTGAACGTGAACTCGTCGACCTGTGCAGGCTCGATGATCGGCAGCAGGTACTCCAGCACCGCCTCCGGGTCGAGGTCGATGGAGTCCTTCACGAAACCCTCCTCGCGGAGCAGCTCGTACACCGCTTCGGCCTCGCCGTCGATCGTCATCCGCAGTGAGGTGCCGATCGTCGCGGGCAGTCCGCCGGGCAGCCGGTCCACGGTGCCGAAGTCCAGCACGCCGAGCCGCCATTGCCCGACCGAGCCGTCCTGACCGTCTTCACCCCCAGCACCGTCCTCACCCCCCGCACCGTCCCCGGCCTCCGTCGCCGCCACCGGCAGCAGCCGGAAGTTGCCCGGGTGAGGGTCCGCGTGGAGCAGGCCGGTGCGGGCCGGCCCCGAGAAGAGGAACCGGGCCAGCAGCTGCCCCGCCCTGTCCCGCTGCTCCGGCGTCCCGTCGGTGATCACATCGGCCATCGGTATGCCGTCGATCCACTCGGTCACCAGAACCTGATCGCTCTGGTGCACCACCTCCGGTACCACCACGTCGGGGTCGTCCGCGAACTGCTCCGCGTGCTGCCGCTGCGCCGCCGCCTCCAGTTCGTAGTCCAGCTCCTCCGAGACCCGGTCCCGCAGCTCGGTGATGAGCGGCTTGATGTCCATCCCCGGAACCAGCGGACCGAGCAGCCGGGCGAACCGGCTCAGTTGGTTCAAGTCGGAGAGCAGCGCCTGTCCGGCCCCCGGGTACTGCACCTTGACGGCCACCTCGCGACCGTCGTGCCACACGGCCCGGTGCACCTGGCCGATCGAGGCCGCGGCCGCCGGCTTGTCGTCGAACTCCATGAACAGATCGCGCCATTCGGCCCCGAGCCGCTCCTCCAGCACCGCGTGCACCGTGCGCGTCGGCATCGGCGGCGCGGCCTCCTGCAGCTTCGTCAGGGCCGCACGGTACGGCCCGGCGACCTCCTCCGGGAGCGCGGACTCGAAGACCGACAGGGCCTGCCCCAACTTCATCGCGCCCCCCTTCAGCTCTCCGAGGACCTTGAACAGCTGGTCCGCCGTGCGCTGTTGCAGCTCGCGGCTCACGATCTCGGCCGACTTGCCGCCGATTCGCTTGCCCAGGCCCCAGGTGGCTCGGCCGGCGAAGCCCAGCGGCAGTGCTGCCAGCTTTGCGGTCCGGGTGACCGCCTTCCGGGGAAGATCAGACATGCGCCCCTCCAAATCCCAGACACCCGTGGCCGCCGGTGACGGTCACCCGGCCATTGTGTCCTGTGGCTCCCCGACGCCCGAGGCGCACTCCCCGTGAGCCTGCCCACCCGCACCGCAGGAACAGTCGCGGTGCGGCGGCATCGGCTCCTGCCGCCAGTCCAGGAGCGGCAGCGAGACCTCCCAGCGGACCCCCGTCGTGGCGGGCAGCTCGCCGTCCAGGAAGGCCAGGGCATGCGCCGCCGCCAGTCCCGCCACCGTGGTCGCGAGCCCGATGTCGCACGCCGGTACGCGCCCGGCCCGGCCGGAGCGCCACTGCGCCAGCATCCGCAGCCACGCCGGATCGCGCTCCGCCCGCGCCAGCGCCATGCAGCCCGCGCACGCGCTCCCGCCCGGCAGCACCAGCGGCCCCACCACCCCCGTCGCCTCGACGACCCCCGCGTAGAGATGGGGCGTCCCCGAACGCAGCCACCGCTCAGCCGCGACGGGATCGGGCGCGTAGGCGGCGGCCCCGTCCCGGGGCGCCACGATCACCAGCGAGAGCCCCGGCTCACCCGCGCCCGAGGTCCCCGCCGCCTCCGCCGCCCGCGGTGGCCGGCCGGGAGTCGCCCGCCGCACCAGCTGCCGCGCCGCCACGTCCCGCCGAGCGCCCACCGACTCCGGGCCCAGCCCGCCCGGCGTGATGTCCCACGGCTCCGTGCACCCGCCGTCCAGCACCTCGACCTGCCCCACGCCCCCCGCGGCCAGCACCGACGCGATCGTCGCGCCGACCCGACCGGCGCCCCGCACCTGAACCCGCATCGCGCGCCGTGCCGCCAGCCTCCGTGCCGCGCCGCCCGGTTCGCAGTGGACGACGGAGAGGGCCGCCAGATCGGGGCGGAGCCGGTCGAACGCCTCGGCGCGCCCCCGCAGCGCGTCCGCCTGCGCGCCGCCCGCCGTCGCGTCGTCGATCAGCCCCGCCGATGTGAGCCTCGCCACCAGCTCGTCCACCCGCCCCTCGGGCAGCCCCATCACCCGGCCCTCCTCCCGCAGCAGCGGAAGGCCGCGCGTCCCGTCGAGCAGCGCGAGGAAACTGCCCGTCGCCGTATCCACCGGACCCACCGTCACCGCGTGCGCGGACGTCATGCCGAATTGCACGGTCTGCCGGTCCCGCCATGCGCGCCGCAGCGCGGGCTTCACCATCGGATGCATATCGCCGCCCCGTTCCTTGCCACAAGACGCGCTCTCGCAAGATCCGTTCTCGCAAGATCCGCTCTCCGCCCTCAGAATGCCCGGCGCGGTCCGAGGGGGACGAAAGTTGTCCACAGGTGCCGGGTATTAGTCGTACGAGTCGTTCCAATGCCGCGCCGGGGAGTGGAACGCGTTCGAACCATCCGGAGGTGGGACTTCCGCCACTGACAGCGGGTAACGTCGTGGCGTGCCCGTCGACCCCCTGCACCGCGCGAAGAACCAGCCGCCCCGCGGCTCGCGGCCGAGCGCTGTCGAGGTCCGCCGAAGCGCCCGCCGCAGCAGGACGGTGTCCGCGTACCGCGAGGGCGACCGCACGATCGTGCTCATCCCCGACCGCATGTCGGAGGCCGAGGAGCAGCGCTGGGTGAGCGTGATGCTCGACAAGCTCGCCGCCCAGGAGAGCAAGCGCGTCTTCGGCGACGCCGAACTCGCCGAGCGCGCCCAGCAGCTGTCCGCCCAGTTCTTCGAAGGCCGGGCGCGCCCGGCGTCCGTGCGCTGGGTGACGAACCAGAACACCCGCTGGGGCTCCTGCACTCCGGCCGAGGGCAGCATCAGGCTTTCGCACCGCCTCCAGGGCATGCCCGAGTACGTCGTCGACTACGTGCTCCTCCACGAGCTCGCCCACCTGCTCGTCCCCGGTCACGGCCCGCGCTTCTGGCAGCTCCTGGAGGCGTACCCGCGCACCGAGCGCGCTCGCGGGTACCTCGAAGGAGTGGTCGCCGCCGAGCGGCTTCCGTACCTGCCGGGCGCACGCACCGAGTGACGCTGGGTGATTCTGTACCGAGTGTGTACCGGCCTGGCCGGATGTCCCCATTCGCGGGTTAGCCTGACGCGACGCATTCACCTCGGGATGGGGGACGGTCGTTACGCATGACCAGGGAATTCCAACGTGGCCACAAGGCCAAAATCAGTGACCTCACAGCGGGTACCGATCTGTACGTAGGTGTGCAGATCGCGGCACCCGGACTCACCTTCGACATCAGCTGTTTCGGGCTCGACGTCAACGAGCAGCTCTCGGACGACCGGTATTTCATTTTCTTCAACCAGCCGAAGTCGCCCGAGGAGTCGATTCAGCAACTCGGCCCGCAGTCGGGCGACACCGAGTCGTTCCGCGTCACGCTGGACCGCATCCCGGCGAACATCCACCGGCTCTCCTTCACCGCGACGATCGACGGCGCGGGACAGATGTCGCAGGTGGGCCCCGGTTACATCCGCATCGTCGCGGGTGGTGAAGAGGTCGTCAGGTACGCCTTCACCGGCTCGGAGTTCACCACCGAACGCGCGGTGATGCTGGGTGACTTCTACCTCAAGGACGTGTGGCGGTTCGCCGCGATCGGCCAGGGCTTCGACGGCGGGCTCGAAGCCCTGCTGAAGAACTTCGGCGGTGAGGTGGCCGAGGAGCAGCCGGCCGCGCAGCCGCAGGCCGCGGCGCCTTCCTTCGCCCCGCCGGCCCAGGCTTCCCAGCCCGCCCCGGCCTTCGGCGCACCCGCCGCCCCGCCGGCCCCGGCGCCCGTCCCGGCCCCCGCGCAGGGCTTCGCCCCGCCGCAGCCGGCCCCGCAGCAGGCCGCGCCCCAGCAGCCGGCCCCGCAGATGTACGCGGCGCCGACCGTCGCGGCGCCGATGGCTCCGCCGCCGCAGGCCGGCCCGGTCGCGCCGCCCGCCCCGGCGCCGTACGGACAGCCGCCCCAGCAGCCGCAGTTCGGCCAGGTCCCCGGGCAGCCGCCCGGCCAGGTCCAGCCGCCCGGCGGCTACGGCCAGCCCGCCCCGTACGGCCAGCCCCAGGGCATGCCCCAAGGCGTCCCCCAGGGCGCCCCGCAGGGCGGCGCCGGGCTCAAGGCGGCCCTCCAGCCGTACCGCGAGGCGCCCACCGGACAGCGCTGGACACCGCAGAACCAGCAGCTCATGCGCGTGGAACTCGGCATGGGCGGTACGCCGATCCTCGCCCGCCAGGGCAGCATGGTGATGTACCAGGGCAAGGTGGACTTCAGCCACAAGGGCGCGGGCTTCACCGGCCGCATCGTCGGCAATGCGACCGGCCAGGAGATGCAGCTGATGCGCTGCTCCGGGCGCGGCCAGGTCTTCCTCGCCGAGAACGGCGCGCACCTGCACCCGATCGAGCTCCAGGGCGACGGCATCTGCGTCTCCGCCGAGAACGTGCTCGCGTTCGACGAGTCGCTCCAGTACGAGGTCCGCCGCATCGAGGGCCACGGCATCCCCGGCGGCGCCCTGTTCACCATGCAGTTCCAGGGAACGGGCACGGTCGTCGTGAAGACGAACGGCGTCCCGGTGGTCCTGCCGGTCACGCCGACCACGTTCGCCGACGCCAACGCGGTCGTCGCGTGGTCCTCGGCCTCCCAGGTCATCCTCTCCAGCCAGGTGCGCCTGCGTCGCAACGCGTACCCGGGTCACAGCGGAGAGACCGTGAACCTCCAGTTCCGGGGAGCGCCCGGGAACTTCATCGTCGTCCAGCCCTACGAGGTCTGAGGGAGCCCGTCATGAATCAGCAACTCGCGGGCTTCGCCCCGACCCCGATCGCGGCCCGTATGGAGAACCACGGGCGCGCGATGCTCAAGGTCGCCATGGCCACCGGCCAGGACCTCTACGCGCGCACCGGCTCGATGGTGGCGTACGAGGGCTTCATCCAGTACGAGCCGAACCCGCCCGCCGTCCGCCAGATCGCGTCCCAGTGGGTCACCGGCGAGGGTGCGCCCGTCATGAAGTGCAGCGGCGACGGTCTGCTCTACCTCGCCGACTACGGCGCGGACGTCGTCGTCATCAACCTCGACAACGACTCGCTCTCGGTCAACGGCAGCAACCTCCTCGCCTTCGACGCGCACCTCCAGTGGGGCGTGGAAAAGGTCAAGGGCATGGCGAAGTTCGCCGGACAGGGCCTGTGGAACGTCGAGATCGTCGGCACCGGCTGGGTCGCCCTGACCTCGCGCGGCACTCCGATCGTCGTCGAGTGCGGTCGCGGCGAGGACGAGACGTACGTCGACCCCGACGCCCTCGTCGCCTGGTCCCCGAACCTCAAGGTCAAGGGCAAGCGCAGCTTCAAGGCGTCCGCCCTGGTCGGGCGCGGCAGCGGAGAGGCCTACCAGATGGCTTTCTCCGGCGAGGGAATCGTCGTCGTACAGCCGAGCGAGGACAGCACCGACCGCCTGCGGGTCCGGGGCTGAGGGGGAGCGAGAACACACCATGCAGAGCCCGCTTTTCAGTCACACCGAGCAGCAGTCCCAGGACCGGTACGCCGTGCAGAACCCGCAGCTCCTGCGGGTCTCGCTGACCGGCCACGACGACGTGCTCGCCCGCAAGGGCGCCATGGTCGCGTACCAGGGGCTGATCGACTTCGACGGCGAGTACCAGTCGAGCGGTCAGCGCCGCGCCCGTGCCAACACCGGTGAGGGCCTCGACCTGATGCGCTGCTCCGGGCAGGGCACCGTCTACCTCGCCAACCTCGCGCAGTACGTCCACCTCGTGGACGTCGACCGCGAGGGCATGACCGTGGACAGCGCCTACGTCCTGGCGCTGGACTCCTCGCTGCACACCGAAGTCATCGCCGTGGACAGCCAGTACGGCATCTCCGGAACGGGCAAGTACCAGCTCAACATCACCGGGCAGGGCAAGGTCGCGCTGATGACCTCGGGCCAGCCTTTGATGCTCCAGGTCACGCCGGACAAGTACGTCAACGCCGACGCCGACGCGATCGTCGCCTGGTCCAGCTCCCTGCGCGTGCAGATGCAGGCCCAGACGCACTCGTCGAACGTGCGCCGCCGGCGCGGCACCACCGGTGAGGGCTGGGAACTCAGCTTCCTCGGCCAGGGATTCGCCCTGGTGCAGCCCAGCGAGGTGATGCCGCCGCAGGACGCCCAGCTGGGCCAGGGCGTCGCCGCGCAGTTCGGCGTCGGACAGCAGGGCGCCCGCGGCCAGAACCAGAACAACGCCTGGAACTGACCCCCTCGGGACACAGGTAAGGGGCGGGCTTCCAAGAGCCCGCCCCTTACCCATCTGCGGATGTACGCCGTCTACAGCGCCGCCCGGGTACGTTCCACCAGCCGCACGACCGACGCGTCGGCCACGCCCGCCACCTCGTCGTACGGGAACCAGCGCAGATCCAGCGACTCCTCGCTGATCGCCTCGACCGCCCCGCCCGGCGCCAGCGCGGCGTACTGCACGTCCAGGTGCCAGTTGCAGGGCGCCGGGATCGGATGCCGGTCCAGCCGCACCGGGCCGCCGGGCAGCAGCGTGAGCCCCGCGATGCCGGACTCCTCCGTGGCCTCGCGCAGCGCGGCGTCGCTCAGCGTCGCGTCCCCGGGCTCGCAGTGGCCGCCCATCTGGAGCCACATGTTCAGCTTGCGGTGCAGCGTCAGCAGCACTTGCCCGCGCTCCGGATCGACGACCAGCGCGCTCGCAGTGAGGTGCCCCGCCTCGCAGGCCTTCCACATCCCGTCGGGGTGCGCCGACAGATGATCGAGGTACGTACGGCGCAGTTCGTCCTGGTCCTCGTAGCTCTTCAGTACGAGGACCGCGTCGTCGTGCAGGCTCACTTGTCGCTGTCGCCCTCTGCGTCGTTCTTGTCCTCGCCGTCCGTGTCCTTCTTCAGGTCCGGCTTGCGCGGGCTGCCTCCGGCCGCCTCGCCGAGCATCTTGTCGATCTCGGAGAAGTCCATCTGCTCGCGGTGCACGAACCCGTCCGGGTCGTCCAGGTCCTCGGCCGTCGGCAGCATGTCCGGGTGCTCCCACAGCGCGTCGCGCCCGTCCAGGCCGCGCGCGTCCGTGAGCGAGGCCCACAGCCGCGCCGCGTCCCGCAGCCGCCGCGGACGCAGCTCGAGGCCGATGAGCGTCGCGAAGGTCTGCTCGGCGGGACCACCGGAGGCGCGGCGCCTGCGCAGCGTCTCCCGCAGCGCGTCCGCCGACGCGAGCCGCGGCTTGGCCGCCTCGTGCACCACGGCGTCCACCCAGCCCTCGACCAGCGCGAGCGCCGTCTCCAGACGGGCCAGCGCCGCCTTCTGCGCGGGGGTGTCCTCCGGCTGGAACATGCCCTGCTGGAGTGCTTCCTGCAGCTGCTCCGGGTGCGACGGATCGAGCTGGCCGACCACGTCCTCCAGCTTCGAGGTGTCGACCTGGATGCCGCGCGCGTATCCCTCGACCGCGCCGAACAGGTGCGAGCGCAGCCACGGCACGTGGGCGAAGAGCCGCTGGTGAGCGGCCTCGCGCAGCGCCAGGTACAACCGCACCTCGTTCTTGTCGACGCCCAGGTCCTTGCCGAACGCCTCGATGTTCAGCGGCAGCAGCGCGGCCTTGCCCGCCGGGCCCAGCGGCAGCCCGACGTCGGTGGAGCCGACCACCTCGCCCGCCAGTACGCCCACGGCCTGCCCGATCTGCTGGCCGAACATCGCGCCGCCCATGGACCGCATCATCCCGAGCAGCGGGCCCGCCATGGCCTGCATCTCCTCGGGCAGTACGTCGCCCATGGCCGCTCCGACGCGCTCGGCGACCGGGTCCACCAGCTGCTGCCACGCGGGCAGGGTCGCCTCGACCCATTCCGCGCGGCTCCACGCCACCGACGTGGCGGCGCCGGAGGGCAGTGAGGTCACGCCGTCCAGCCACAGATCGGCCAGACGCACCGCCTCCTCGACGGCGGACCGCTCGCCGGGGCTCACGCTGGAGTCCTTGGAGCCGTCAGCCGTGCCCTGCGCGACCGTCTGGCGGGCGATGTCCTTGGCCATGCCCCAGTTCACCGGACCGCCCTCGTAGCTGAGCATCTGCCCGAGCTGCTGGAAGGCCGCGCCCAGGTCGTTCGGGTTCAGCGAGCCGAACATCGCGGCGAACGGATTGTCGCCGCCGCCCGGGCCGCCCGCGCCGCCCGGCAGACCGAACCCGCCGAACGGGTTCGCCGGACCCTGGCCACCCTGGCCACCGCCCTCGCTGCCCTTCTTCTTGCCATCGTCGCCGTCCTCCGGCTCCTCCGGCGGAAGGCCGAATCCGAATGGGGTGTCACTCACGGGTTTCCTCGGCTCGTAAGGCCGCCGGCTCAGGCCGGCGGCAGCTGCCCGACATCACCACCCAGCGTAGACACCGGAGCCCGAGAAGGGCTCGGTGCTCCGCCAGGACTCCGCCTGCGGCAGGATGGACGCCACCTGGTCCGTACGCGCCAACGCGTGTACGTACTGAAGACAACCGCTGGAGACGCCTGGTGAGTTCCCCAGATCCGCAGGTTCGCGCATCGCAGAGCGCCGAAGTTCGCCAGAGGCGAAACGACTCGGCCCGGGCCGGCCGTGGCCCCGTCGTCGCGGTCACGGGCGCCGCCTCGGGCATCGGCGCGCTGCTGACCCGGCGCCTTGCCGCGTCCGACGAGATCAAACAGGTCGTGGCGATCGACGAGCGCCGCGGCGACGTGGCCGAGGCGCACTGGCACATCCTGGACGTACGCGACCCGGCCATCGCGGAGAAGCTCAGGGGCGCCGACGTCGTGGTGCACCTCGCACTCGACCTCGACCTGGAGTCGGACCCCGCCGCCCGTACGGCGTACAACGTGCGGGGCACCCAGACGGTGCTCACCGCCGCCGCGGCCGCCGGCGTCCACCGGGTCGTGCTGTGCACCTCGGCCATGGTCTACGGCGCCCTGCCCGACAACGACATCCCGCTGTCCGAGGACGCGGAGCTGCGCGCCACCGCGGAGGCCGCCGGCGTCGGCGACCTGCTGGAGATCGAACGCCTCGGCCGCCGCGCGCCCCGCGCGCACCCCGGCCTGAACGTGACCATGGTGCGCCCCGCGGTCCTGGTCGGCGGTACGGACACCGCCCTCACCCGGTACTTCGAGTCGCCCCGCCTCCTGGTCGTCGCCGGGTCCCGTCCCACCTGGCAGTTCTGCCACGTCGAGGACCTGGTCGCGGCGCTCGAGTACGCCGCGCTGGAGAAGGTCGACGGCGAACTGGCGGTCGGCTGCGACGGCTGGCTGGAACAGGAGGAGGTCGAGGAGCTCAGCGGCATCCGCCGCATGGAGCTGCCCTCCGCGGTCGCCCTGGGCGCCGCCGCCCGCCTGCACCGGATCGGCCTCACGCCGTCCCCGGCCGGCGACCTCGCGTACACGATGCACCCGTGGGTGGTGAGCGTGAGCCGGCTCCACGCGGCGGGCTGGCGGCCGCGGTGGACCAACGAGGAGGTACTGACCGAACTGCTGGAGGAGGTCGCGGGCCGGCACACCGTCGCGGGCCGCCGCCTGGGCCGCAAGGACGCCACAGCCGCCGGCGCCGCGGGCGCCACCGTCGCACTGCTGGGCACGGCCGCGCTGGTACGCCGCGTGCGCAAGGCGCGGGGCCGCATGTAGGACTCTCCATACCAAGGGCCCGTACAGCCGGTCGAAAGCGCTATTCCGCAATGTCAGTGCGGTACGGCACGATGGGCAGCATGGCAGGAACGCATTCCCACCCGGGCGAGCAGGCGGCGCAGGACCCCATCCGGCTGCTGGCGATTCGCGACACCCCGCTCTCGGTCGACGAGATCTTCAGAGCCGTGGGGGACGACGCCGCGGGCGGCACCGCGCTGTTCGTCGGCACCGTGCGCAACCACGACGGCGGCGCCGACGTGGACAGACTGGGCTACTCCTGTCACCCGTCCGCCGAGGACGAACTACGCCGGGTGGCCGAAAAGGTCGCCGCGGATTTCCCCGTGCGCGCCCTGGCGGCCGTCCACCGTGTGGGTGACCTGGAGGTCGGTGACCTCGCCGTGGTCGTGGCGGTCTCCTGTCCCCACCGGGGCGAGGCTTTCGAGGCCTGCCGCAGGCTGATCGACGATCTGAAGCACGAAGTGCCGATCTGGAAGCACCAGACGTTCTCCGACGGCACGGACGAATGGGTCGGAGCCTGCTGAAAGGATCTCCGTCGAAACCTGGGCGGCGCGCAAGCGCCCCGATTTGCGTAACCGGGCCCCTGCCGTGAGCGTTGGACGCACCGGTGGCTAATCTGCTGATCGGCCCAACGCGGTCGGTCCCTAGGGGTCGGGAGGTCGGGATGGCGGCACTCGCGTGGTTGCTGATTCCGCTTTTCGCTGCACTCGGTGCTGCGATATGGGCGAGCTGGACAGCCAGAAACCGGACGGCCGGCGACGTCTCCGAACTCGCCGGCTACGCGCGGTTCCGGGAGGCGATGGAGAAGTCCCATTCCGGTTCCGGCGTCGTCTGACGAAGCGTGAAGCCGACCCGACCGTACGTCCGGGCCCCGTGGTCCCGTACGGACCGGCCCCAGCGGTGTACTGACAGACCCGTCCCGTACTGTCGTTCCATGCCACGCCGCACAGTGACGATGCTCGCCTCCACCCTCATCCTGATCGCGCTGCTGTGCGCGGGCGTCTTCATCAAGGTCCCCTACTCGGAGATGTCCCCCGGGCCCACGTTCGACACGCTCGGCGAGGCCAAGGGCGAGCCGGTGCTCCAGGTCTCCGGTCGCAAGACGTACCCCACGAGCGGCCATCTCAATATGACGACGGTCAGAGTCACCGGCGCGGACTACAGGATGAACCTGGTCGAGGCGGTCTACGGCTGGCTGGCGCACGACAGCGTGGTGGTTCCGCACGACACGCTCTACCCGGACGGCAAGACGGAAGAGCAGTCGACGCAGGAGAACGCCGAGGAGTTCAGCCAGTCCCAGGAGAGCGCCAAGACCGCCGCGCTGCGGGAGCTGGGCATCCCGGTGAAGACCCGGGTCGTGGTGTCGACCGTCCTCAAGGACAGCCCCGCCGAGGGCAGGCTGCACGCGGGCGACGTCATCAAGGCCGTGGACGGTACGGCCGTCAAGGACCCCAAGGACGTGGCCAAGCTCGTCACCCGGCACAAGCCCACCGAGAAGGCCGTCTTCACGATCGTCCCCGCGCAGGACGCCGCCGCGGCGGAGAAGGCGGGCAAGGAGCCGGTCGGCAGCAAGGACGTCGTCGTCACGACGAAGAAGGCCGACGACGACGACCGTGCCGTCGTCGGCATCCAGGCCGGGCCCGACCACACTTTCCCGTTCAGCATCGACATCAAGCTGGTGGACGTCGGCGGTCCCAGCGCCGGCCTGATGTTCTCGCTCGGCATCGTCGACAAGCTCACGCCCGGCCCGCTGACCGGCGGGAAGTTCGTCGCGGGCACCGGCACGATCGACGACGTCGGCAAGGTCGGTCCGATCGGCGGCATCGAGATGAAGACGGTCGGCGCGCGTCAAGCGGGCGCCCAGTACTTCCTCACGCCCGAGGACAACTGCGCGGCGGCGGCCGCCGACATCCCCGACGGCCTCACCCTGGTGAAGGTCAAGGCGATCGACGACGCGAGGAAGTCGCTGGAGAAGATCCGTGGCGGGGACACGACCGGCCTGCCGCGGTGCACGACGGGCTGACCGCCGGCGACCGGCGGTCAGCCCCCGGGCCGCTACGCCTCGAAGGTCGCGGCCAGGGCCTCGGCCAGCCCCGGGACGAGCATGGCTCCGGTGAGCACCTCGGTGGGGGAGTCCTTCTCCCGCAGCCGCAGCGCCGACTCGCGCACGCCGTTGCGCAGCACGGCCACCGTCATGCGGACCTCCTGGCGGTCGGGGTGCTCCGCGACCCACTTCGCCAGCTGGGCCTCGTTCAGTCCCTCGGGCACGGACGCCTCGGCGGACGGCGGGAGCATCAGCCGCTCCACCGTGAGCGCGCAGCCGGCCACCGCGTCGGGCCAGGCGATCGTC
This sequence comes from Streptomyces chryseus, assembly GCF_014650755.1. Taxonomy (GTDB): domain Bacteria; phylum Actinomycetota; class Actinomycetes; order Streptomycetales; family Streptomycetaceae; genus Streptomyces; species Streptomyces chryseus. The sequence goes on from NZ_BMVO01000012.1 coordinate 192,879, forward strand.
GCGAGGAACTCGTCGAGCGGGGTGCCCGACGGGATCTCTTCCTGCTCGACAGGCGTCAGCGTGGCCGCCGGCTCGCCCTCGGCAAGGCCGAGCTGGGCGGCGAGGCCCGGCTCCTGGGCGCGCAGCTGGGCGGTGTCGACGAGGGCGAACAGCCTCGCCGGCTGGTCCCAGCCGAGGCCGGAGGTGTATTCGTCGATTTCGAGCACGGCTCGGGTGAGCGGGCTCGTGGCCATGGGGGGCCCGGAGGGGGAAACGTTGGACATGGTCGACATCCTGCCTCCTTCGGACCCCAAAGCGGGAACTGAGTAAAGCTTCAGTAAGTTGCATGAGTGGGCTCTACGATCGCGGAGCCTGCTTCTACGACAGCGAACTTTCGAGGTGCGCACCTTGGCTTTCCAGATGCCGGACCGCGGCGGAGGCCCGACAGGGCCACGGATCAGAGTCGGCCGCCCGTCCCGGCGTGTCCGGACCCTGCTCATGACTTTGGGCGTCCTGGCCGTCCTGGCCATGGCGTTTGTCATGTTCGCCGGGTTCTGGACGGACTGGCTCTGGTACCGCTCGGTCAACTATTCGTCCGTTTTCACCACCACCCTGTGGACCAAGATCGGGCTCTTCGCCGTCTTCGGGCTGCTGATGGCGCTCGCCGTCGGTGTGAACATCTGGCTCGCGCACCGGCTCCGGCCGCCGCTGAGCGCGATGTCCCTGGAGCAGCAGAACCTGGACCGCTACCGGATGGGCATCGCCCCGTACAAGAAGTGGGTGCTCCTCGGGGTCACCGCTCTGGTCGGGCTGATCGCCGGGGCCTCCGCGTCCGGGCAGTGGCGCACCTGGCTCATGTGGGTCAACGGTGTGTCCTTCGGTCAGAAGGACCCGCAGTTCCAGCTGGACGTGTCGTTCTTCGCGTTCGACCTGCCCTGGTACCGCTTCCTGCTCGGTTTCGGCTTCGCGGCCGCCGTGCTCTCCCTGATCGCCGCCGCGCTCGTGCACTACCTGTACGGCGGGCTGCGGATCACCAGCCCGGGCGCCAGGGCCACCGCAGCGGCCACCGGCCACCTGTCGGTGCTGCTCGGCATCTTCGTGGCGCTGAAGGCCGTCGCGTACTGGCTCGACCGGTACGGGCTCGCGGTGAAGTCGAGCGACTTCAAGGCCACGGGCAACTGGGCCGGCCTGCGCTACGTCGACGCGAACGCCTACCTCCCGGCGAAGACGATCCTCTTCTGCATCGCCGTCATCTGCGCGCTGCTGTTCTTCGCGACGCTGTGGCGCCGCACCTGGCAGCTTCCCGTCATCGGCTTCGGCCTGATGGTGCTCTCGGCGATCCTCATCGGCGGGCTCTACCCGGCGATCGTGCAGAAGTTCCAGGTCCAGCCGAACGAGCAGGCCAAGGAATCGCCGTACATCAAGAAGAACATCGACGCGACGCGCAAGGCGTACGGCATCGACGACGCCAAGGTGGACGACTACCAGGGCGTCGGCGACAGCAAGGACAACTCGCAGCTGCGCAAGGACGCCGACTCGGCGGCCAACTACCGGCTGATCGATCCGAACGTCGTCCCGCCGACCTTCGACCAGCTCCAGCAGGAACGTAAGTACTACCAGTTCCCCACGACCCTGGACGTGGACCGCTACAAGGGCCAGGACACGGTCGTCGGTCTGCGCGAGCTGGACCTCCAGGGCATCCCCAAGCGCAACTGGATCAACGACCACTTCACGTACACCCACGGTTACGGCGTGGTCGCGGCCAAGGGCACGGCGGTCAAGCCGGACACCGAGGGTGCCCCGGACTTCACCGAGTCCGGTCTGCCGACCGAGGGCACGCTCGGCACGTACGAGCAGCGGATCTACTACGGCGAGAAGACCCAGCAGTACTCGATCGTGGGCGGCCCGCAGAAGGAGCTCGACTACGAGAAGAACGGCGAGCCCACCAAGACCACGAGCTACAAGGGCAAGTCCGGGGTCAACCTGTCGAACCCGCTGAACCGCGCCGCGTACGCGGTGTCCTTCAGCGAGCCGCAGATCCTCTACTCGGGAGCCATCGGCGAGGGCTCGCGGATCCTGTACAACCGCACGCCCAAGGAGCGCGTCGAGGCGGTCGCGCCGTGGCTGTCCCTCGACGGCGACGCCTACCCGGCGGTCGTCAACGGACGCGTCCAGTGGATCGTCGACGCGTACACCACCACGAACGGCTACCCCTACGCGTCGCGCACGACGCTCGGGGACACCACGGCGGACTCGCTGTCGCAGACCGACAGCCAGCGCGCGGTGATCGCCCAGCAGAACCAGGTCAACTACATCCGCAACTCGGTGAAGGCCACCGTCGACGCGTACGACGGCACGGTCAAGCTGTACCAGTGGGACACCGAGGACCCGGTCCTCAAGACCTGGATGAAGGCGTTCCCGGACACGGTGAAGCCGAAGGGCGACATCGCGCCCGCCCTGATGGAGCACCTGCGCTACCCGCAGGACCTCTTCAAGGTGCAGCGCGAGCTGCTCACCCGCTACCACGTCGAGAGCCCGTCGCAGTTCTACAGCGGCAGTGACGCGTGGCAGGTGCCGGACGACCCGACGACGGGTGAGAAGAGCTCCGTACCGCCGTACTACCTGAGCCTGAAGATGCCGCAGGAGCAGGACCGCAAGTTCTCGCTCACGACGACGTTCACCCCCAACGGGCGCCCGAACCTCGGTGCGTTCATGGCGGTCGACGCCGACGCGTCGAGCAAGGACTACGGCACGATAAGGCTGTTGAGAGTCACGGGCGACGTGCCGGGTCCGCAGCAGGTGCAGAACCGGCTCAACAGCAACGCCGAAGTCGCGGAGTTCGTCAGGAACATGAAGGGTGCCAACTCGGACATCGAGTACGGCAACCTGCTGACGATCCCGCTGAACGACGGCTTCCTGTACGTCGAGCCGGTGTACGCGCAGGGCAACAACGCCTATCCGCTCCTGAAGAAGGTCGCCGTGTCGTACGGCAGGGAGACCGTCTTCAAGAACACGCTCGGTGAGGCGTTGAACGCCGTCTTCGGCGAGGAGGGTGAGACGCCGCCTCCGCCGGGCGACGGTGACACCACCACGCCGCCGTCCGAGGGCGACGAGTCGCTGCAGAAGGCCATCGAGGACGCCCAGAAGGCGTACGACGAGGGCGAGGCCGCATTGAAGGAGCAGGACTGGACCGCCTACGGCGAGGCCCAGGAGAAGCTCCAGGACGCGCTGCAGCGGGCCGCGGACGCGGGTGCCGAGACCGAGGCGCCGGCCAGCCCGGGCGCCGAGGGCGAGAAGCCCGACAAGGCCGCCGGGCAGGACGAGAAGGGCGACCAGAAGGGCAGCTGAGCTGGGACATCCCCGCGCCGTGGTACTGTTTGAACACAACGGCGCGGGGTGGAGCAGCTCGGTAGCTCGCTGGGCTCATAACCCAGAGGTCGCAGGTTCAAATCCTGTCCCCGCTACTCAGAAGAAGACGAGGGCCCGGATCTCGAAAGAGATCCGGGCCTTTGTTGTGCGCCCGGACCGTCCGTGCGCCCGTGCGAAGCGTCCTTCATGCGGGGGGAGTTGGGGATCAGGCGTTTGGAGTGTCTCTCTGTGGGCATGTCGACAAAACGCCGAAGTGACCTTACTGGCTGCGGTATACCAGGTGTACGCGGGTTGCGGGTGGTGCGACGATGGTTTTTATGGGGGACAGGACAACTCTGTTGGAGACAGGGCGGTTTGTGCAGCGACATCAGGAGCACGCTGTGGACACCGTGGAGACCGCTGAGGACGAGTCCGAGGCGAGGCACCGCCGCGCCGCCGAGAACGGCGACACCGAGTCCATGAGCGTGCTCGGCTCGCTGCTGCTGCGCCGGGGGGACCTCGACGGCGCCGAGCCGTACCTGCGCGCCGCGACCGCCGACGGCGACCGCGCCGCCGCGAACAACCTGGGCGTACTCCTGCACCAGCGCGGATACGCCGACGAGGCGGCCGGCTGGTGGCGCATCGCCGCCGTGGCCGGGTCCGCCGCCGCCGCGCACGCGCTCGGCCGGCACTACCGCGAGCGCGGCGACGAGCCCGCCGCCGAGTACTGGCTGCGCCAGTCCGCCGAGCAGGGGCACGCGCTGGGCGCCTACGCCCTCGCCGACCTCCTGGAGCACCGCAGCGACGTGGGCGCCGAGCGGTGGCTGCGCGCTGCCGCCGAGCAGGGGCACCGGGAAGCGGCGTACCGCCTGGCCCGCACACTGGACCGCCGCGCGGCGGCGGAGGCGCGGACCGGCGTGGGCGCCGCCGGGATCCTCCCGGGTGACGCGGGCACGCCCGGCGGCCGCCGGGACGGCCGCTCCGGCGCCGTCAGGGGCCGCGGCCACCTGGACTTCGACACGGGCACCCGGCACCCCGGCGCGGCCGCGGCCGCGCGTACGGGCTCCGGGCTCGGCCCTTCGGGCACGCGCTACCCCGGCTTCGGCTACGCGGAGGCCGAGGACGGTTCCGGCGCGGTCGCCGGGGAGCTCGAGGGCCCGGTCACCGGTGTGCGCCGGGAGGGTACGGACGCCGACCCGCCGGCCGTGAAGGCCCAGGGCCGGGCCGCCGGCACGGCCGGGGGCCCCGGCACCGGTACGCGCCACGCCGTGGGGAGCGGCCGTACCGGCGCGGGCCCCGGCACCGGGACCCGGCACACCGGGACCGGGGCCGGGGAGCTGCCCCCGGCCGTCGAGGCCGAGCAGTGGTACCGCCAGGCCGCCGCGCGCGGTCACCGGCGCGCCGCCCTGCACCTCGGCGCCATCCTGGAGGAGCGGGGCGAGCTCAAGGAGGCCGGGCGCTGGTACCTCACCTCGGCCAAGGACGGCGAGCCCCGGGCGGCCTGCGCGCTGGGCTTCCTGCTGCGCGACGCCGGGGACGAGGAGAGCGCCGCCGTGTGGTGGCTGCGCGCCGCCCAGGACGGCGACGGCAACGCGGCCAACGCGCTGGGCGCCCTGCACGCCGCGCGCGGCGAGCAGCAGACCGCCGAGCGCTGGTACCGCGCGGCTCTCGACGCCGGTGACGTCAACGGGGCGTACAACCTCGGGCTGCTCTGCGCCGCCCAGGGGCGTACCGCCCAGGCCGACCAGTGGTACCGCCGCGCGGCCTACGCCGGCCACCGCGAGGCCGCCAACGCGCTCGCCATCCTGCTGCTCCAGGGCGGGGACGCGGCCGGCGCCGAGCCCTGGTTCTCCAAGGCCGCCGAGGCCGGCAGCGTCGACGCCGCCTTCAACCTCGGCATCCTCCACGCCGGGCGCGGCGACGACCGTACGGCCTTCGTCTGGTACGAGCGCGCCGCCGCCGCCGGGCACACCGAGGCCGCGCTCCAGGTCGGCATCGCCCTGCTGCGCGACGGCGAGGAGCAGGACGCCGAGCGGCACCTGCGCTGCGCGGCGGGCAGCGGCAGCGCCGAGGCGGCGTTCCGGCTCGCCACGCTGCTCGACAGCCGGCAGCCCCCGGCGGGGCCGCCCGGGCTCGGCGAGACGCTGAACGAGAAGACCGAGTGCGAGGAGTGGTACGAGCGGGCCGCCGAGCAGGGGCACCGCCGCGCCCAGGTACGGGTGGGCATGCTCGCCGCGGGGCGGGGCGACCTGGAGGGCGCCGCGCGCTGGTACCGGGAGGCCGCCGAGGCGGGCAGCCGCAACGGCGCCTTCAACCTCGGGCTGCTGCTGGCCCGCGAGGGGAGCGAGCCGGAGGCCGCCCTGTGGTGGTCCCGGGCCGCGCACGCGGGCCACGGCCGCGCCGCGCTGCGCCTCGCGCTGCTCGCGGCCCGCCACGGCGAGCTGGACGAGGGCGAGCGGTGGTGCGCGCGGGCCGTCGAGCTCGGCCCCGCGGAGGTCGCCGAGCGGGCGGCGCGCCTGCGTGAGGCCCTGCACCAGGAACTCACCGCGTAGGCCGGTGTGGCCACGGCTGCTGGCGGATCGTTTCGCCACTGGCCACCCCCTGGTTCGCCACCGGTCACCGCGGAGACAGGGGAACGGATTTGCGCCGGTCGGCAGGGCGACGTACAGTCGTGTTTACCGACGCGGGGTGGAGCAGCTCGGTAGCTCGCTGGGCTCATAACCCAGAGGTCGCAGGTTCAAATCCTGTCCCCGCTACTGATGAAGTAGCCGAAGGCCCGGATCTCGAAAGAGATCCGGGCCTTCGTCGTACCCGGACCCGTTGTATCCCGTTGTATACGGACACGCGTGCGCGGACGAACGGCGAAGGGCCCGGCACCGGAATTCCGGGACATTGTTGGTTAATTCGGGCCCTGCTTTGCCCGTCGAGCGTCAGCTCGGCGGGGCAAAGTGCTGCGAAGTGGCTGGTGCGGGTGCCG
>NZ_BMVO01000013.1 GCF_014650755.1 Streptomyces chryseus
TCATTGTGGGAAAGCCCCGCACCTTATGGTGCGGGGCTTTTCTGCGTTCCCGGGCCGGCCCTGGACCCCTGTGTGCCCAGTGGCCTTGGCTGAGGGTAGGGTCGGGGGCGCATCATCGGCACGTTCCCTCAGGAGGCCCCCGGGTGGAGGTTCAGGAGACCCGCGTTCAGACGGACCGGGTACTCACCATCCCGAACATCCTCAGCATGGCTCGCCTCGCCGGCGTGCCACTGTTCCTGTGGCTGATTCTCCTGCCCGTGTTCGGTGGGCCCAAGAGCGACGGCTGGGCATTGCTGGTGCTGATGCTCAGTGGCATCAGCGACTATCTCGACGGTAAGCTCGCCCGCCGCTGGAATCAGATCAGCAAGCTCGGGCGGCTGCTCGACCCCGCTGCCGACCGGCTGTACATCCTTTCCACGCTGCTCGGCCTCACCTGGCGCGAGATCCTGCCTCTGTGGCTCACCGCCGCACTGTTGGCACGCGAGCTGATGCTGCTGGTCATGGTGGGCATCCTCCGTAAGCACGGCTATCCGCCGCCGCAGGTGAACTTCCTCGGGAAGGCCGCCACCTTCAACCTGATGTACGCCTTCCCGTTGCTGCTTCTCAGTGACGGAAACGGCTGGCTGCCGTCACTGGCTGCTATTTTCGGATGGGCGTTCGCCGGATGGGGTACAACTCTGTATTGGTGGGCAGGAATCCTTTACGTGGTCCAGGTCCGCCGGCTGGTGAAGGCGGAGACCACGGCCGATTGAGCCTGTTCGATTGCGGCGCTGTCAGCGCCGGATTGTCTGCGCACAATGCCTCTGTCCCGGACGGGTGAAGTCGGCTAGACCGTCGTCTCTTCGAGGAGGACTTTCCCGACATGAAGGCCGTCGTGATGGCTGGTGGCGAAGGCACGCGCCTTCGCCCCATGACCTCGAGCATGCCCAAGCCGCTCCTGCCGGTCGCGAATCGGCCGATCATGGAGCATGTGCTGCGGCTGCTCAAGCGGCATGGGCTCAGTGAAACCGTCGTAACCGTGCAGTTTCTGGCCTCGCTCGTCAAGAACTACTTCGGTGACGGCGAAGAGCTCGGAATGGAGCTCACCTATGCCAATGAGGAGAAGCCACTCGGCACTGCGGGCAGCGTGAAGAACGCCGAGGAAGCGCTGAAGGACGATGCCTTCCTCGTCATCTCCGGCGATGCCCTCACCGACTTCGACCTCACCGACCTGATCAGATTCCACAAGGAGAAGGGCGCACTGGTCACGGTGTGCCTGACCCGGGTGCCGAACCCTCTGGAGTTCGGCATCACGATCGTGGACGAGGCGGGAAAGGTCGAGCGGTTCCTGGAGAAGCCCACGTGGGGGCAGGTCTTCTCGGACACCGTGAACACGGGCATCTACGTCATGGAGCCCGAGGTCTTCGACTACGTCGAGGCGGACGTATCCGTCGACTGGTCCGGTGACGTCTTCCCTCAGCTGATGAAGGAAGGCAAGCCCATCTACGGCTACATCGCCGAGGGCTACTGGGAGGACGTCGGCACCCACGAGAGTTACGTCAAGGCGCAGGCCGACGTACTCGAGGGCAAGGTCGACGTCGATCTGGACGGCTTCGAGATCTCTCCCGGTGTGTGGGTGGCCGAGGGCGCGGAGGTGCATCCGGACGCGGTGCTCCGCGGGCCGCTCTACATCGGCGACTACGCCAAGATCGAGGCCGGTGTGGAGCTCCGCGAGCACACCGTCGTGGGGTCGAACGTCGTCGTCAAGAGCGGGGCGTTCCTCCACCGCGCTGTCGTGCACGACAACGTCTACATCGGCCAGCACAGCAATCTGCGTGGCTGCGTGATCGGCAAGAACACCGACATCATGCGGGCCGCGCGGATCGAGGACGGCGCCGTCATCGGCGACGAGTGCCTCGTCGGTGAGGAATCGATTGTTCAGGGCAATGTGCGGGTCTACCCGTTCAAGACCGTCGAGGCCGGAGCGTTCGTCAATACGTCCGTGATCTGGGAGTCACGGGGGCAGGCGCACCTCTTCGGGGCCCGCGGGGTCTCCGGGATCCTGAACGTGGAGATCACTCCCGAGCTGGCGGTACGCCTCGCCGGCGCGTATGCCACCACGCTCAAGAAGGGGGCGACGGTCACCACCGCCCGTGACCACTCGCGTGGTGCGCGAGCGCTGAAGCGGGCCGTCATCTCGGCGCTCCAGACGAGCGCCATCGACGTACGCGACCTGGAGAACGTGCCGCTTCCCGTGGCACGTCAGCAGACGGCGCGAGGCAGCGCCGGCGGCATCATGATCCGTACGACTCCCGGTGTGCCGGACTCGGTCGACATCATGTTCTTCGACGAGCGGGGCGCCGACCTGTCGCAGGCCGGGCAGCGCAAGCTGGACCGGGTGTTCGCGCGACAGGAGTACCGGCGGGCCTTCCCGGGCGAGATCGGAGATCTGCACTTCCCGGCCAGCGTCTTCGACTCCTACACGGGGTCGCTGTTGCGGAACCTGGATGTCACGGGGATCGCCGACGCCGGGCTCAAGGTCGTCGTCGACGCGTCGAACGGAAGCGCCGGTCTCGTGCTGCCCAGCCTGCTCGGGCGGCTGGGTGTCGACGCACTGACGATCAATCCGGGTCTTGACGAGTCCAGGCCCACCGAGACGAGCGACTCCCGGCGATCCGGTCTGGTGCGGCTGGGGGAGATCGTCGCCTCGGCGCGGGCGGCCTTCGGCGTGCGGTTCGACCCGGTCGGTGAGCGGCTGTCGCTCGTGGACGAGCGCGGACGGATCATCGAGGACGACCGGGCGCTGCTGGTGATGCTCGACCTCGTGGCGGCCGAACGTCGCAGTGGCCGGGTCGCGCTGCCGGTGACCACGACCAGGATCGCCGAGCAGGTCGCCGCGTACCACGGAACGCAGGTGGAGTGGACGACCACCTCGCCGGACGACCTGACGCGGGTCGGCCGCGAGGAGTCCACGATCTTCGGTGGCGACGGGCGCGGCGGCTTCATCATTCCGGAGTTCAGCAGCGTCTTCGACGGCGCCGCCGCCTTCGTGCGGTTGATCGGGCTGGTGGCCAGGACACAGCTCACTTTGAGCCAGATCGACGCGCGGATACCGCGAGCCCATGTCCTCAAGCGGGATCTGGCCACGCCGTGGGCCGTGAAGGGACTCGTGATGCGCCGCGTGGTCGAGGCCGCAGGAGACCGGTTCGTGGACACCACGGACGGTGTGCGCGTGGTCGAGGCGGACGGGCGATGGGTGATGGTGCTGCCCGACCCCGCGGAGGCCGTCACCCATTTGTGGGCGGAAGGGCCCGACGACGATTCGGCCCAGGCGCTCCTCGACGAGTGGTCGGCGGTCGTGGACAGCGCAGGTCACTGACGCGTGAGCGGTGTGCCGGACGGCGATGGAGAACGCCGTCCGGCACACCGGTGGGGCCATTCGGCGGTAGCCGCCACGGCGTGCGACGATGTGCGGCATGTCGCAGCAGTCCCCTGATCGGAGTACGTCTCCGCCACCCCGGCGCCCCGACGCGTCCATGTCGCTGCTGACCAATGTCATGGACCACAGCCTCGACGACGGGTACGCGGAAGCGACCGCTCGCAGGCAGGCCGACGGCAGCGCGGGGATGCCGCGCACGCTGCGCGCGAAGCTCGGACTGGCGGCCGGCCTGGTGCTGGCCGCCCTGGTCGTGACGGTGGGTGCGGCGCAGGCGCGTATAGAGGCGCCGGTGATCGCCAAGGAGCGCGAGGAGCTCATCGACCGGGTGGAGGCGGAGACCTCCGCGGCGGACGAACTGGAGCGCGGCGTCGACCGGCTCCGGGCGGAAGTGGGAGAGCGGCAGCGCAAGGCGCTGCAGGAGCACGGCGGGGACCAGGGCGGGCTCGTGGCGCTGCTGTCCGGTGCCACGGCGGTGCAGGGGCGGGGTGTGAAGCTCGTCGTTGACGACGCCAAGGACACCGAAGAGGGCGGTGGCGGGCCGCGGGAGAGCACCAGTTTCTCCGACACCGGCCGGCTGCGGGACCGGGACATGCAGCGGATCGTCAACGGGCTGTGGTCCTCGGGCGCCGAAGCGGTGGCCATCAACGGGCAGCGGCTGACGTCCCTGTCGGCGATCCGGGCGGCGGGCGACGCCATACTGGTCGACAACAGGCCGCTGGTGCCGCCGTACACGGTGCTGGCGGTGGGGGACGGGCAGCGGCTGAGCACCGCTTTTCAGGACAGCGCCGACGGCCAGTACCTGCATGTCCTGCAGGAGAGCTACGGCATCAGGACCAGCATTTCCGCTCAGGAACGGGTCCGGCTGCCCGCCGCGCCGAGCCTGATCGTACGTACAGCAGAGCCGCTGGTCGCGGGTTCCGGGCAGGCCGCGGCCAATTCAGGGAAGGGCACATCGTGATCGCCGTACTGGGCCTCGTCGTGGGAGTCGTGGTCGGACTGTTGGTCCGGCCCGAGGTGCCGGCGGTGGTCGAGCCGTATCTGCCGATCGCTGTCGTCGCGGCGCTCGACGCGGTCTTCGGTGGCCTGCGGGCCATGCTCGACGGCATCTTCGTCGACAAGGTCTTCGTGGTCTCTTTCCTCTCCAATGTCGTGGTGGCGGCCCTGATCGTGTTCCTGGGTGACAAGTTGGGCGTCGGCGCACAGCTCTCCACGGGTGTGGTCGTGGTGTTCGGCATCCGGATCTTCTCCAACGCGGCGGCGATTCGCCGTCACGTTTTCCGGGCGTGAGGCAGATGAGTACAGAGGACAACCCCACCCCTCGGCCCGACCGCGACGAGGAAGAGGCCCAGGTTCCGGCTCAGGAGTGGGTCGCGCAGCGGCCGGCGACGGGGCGTCAGAGACTGCGCGCGGGGCTCTGGCCGCCGCGGGTCACACGGGCGCAGCTGATCGTGGCGCTGCTGCTCTTCGTGCTCGGGCTCGGGCTGGCCATCCAGGTCCGGTCGAACAGTGACGACAGCGCGCTGCGGGGAGCCCGGCAGGAGGACCTCGTGCGCATCCTCGACGAGCTGGACGACCGTACGCAGCGGCTCGAGGACGAGAAGCAGGAGCTCGACGACCAGAAGACCGAGCTGGAGAACAGCTCGGACCAGGCGGAAGAGGCGCGCAAGCAGACGCTGGAGAAGGAACGTCAGTTGGGTGTGCTGGCGGGCACGGTGGCGGCGCAGGGGCCGGGAATCACGTTGACGATCACGGATCCGCACTCCACGGTGGAGGCGGACATGCTGCTGGACGCGATCCAGGAACTGCGCGCGGCGGGTGCTGAGGCGATCCAGATCAACGACGTCCGGGTGGTCGCGGACACCTACTTCCTCGACAGCGGCGGCGGTGTGCAGGTGGACGGGAAGAAGGTCACCGCGCCGTACCGCTTCGAGGTGATCGGGAAGCCGCAGGATCTGGAGCCGGCGCTCAACATCCCCGGCGGCGTCGTCCAGACGCTGGAGGAGGAGCGGGCCGTCGTGACCGTGACGCGCTCGCAGAAGATCGTTGTGGACGCCTTGCGACCGGCGAAGCAGCCTGACTACGCTCAGTCGTCACCGCGGTGAGGCGGGGGCGCATGGGGGCACGGGGACAAGGGCATGAGGTTGCGGGGGGTCGGCGCACCGAAGGCGTGGTGCGTGGTGGAAACTGTTTGGCGGATACGGACGTTGTGAAGATGTCCGGTTCGGCAGGTGTGTTCATTCAGGGTTCGTCCTGCCCCACGGGCGGGTCTGTTTCAGTCAAGGGGAATCGCCCGTGAAGTTGTTTGCGAAGTTGTTCGGCAAGAGTGCACGCGAGGACGGTACGAACGGCACCGCCCGTCACCGCGCGCCGCGTGGTGGAGAAGCGGAGGAGCAGGGTGGCGAGCGTCCGCTCTTCCGGGACGAGATCACTGGTCCGGGCGGTGACATTTCGGGCGGACCGGGCGCGTCGTCTGTTGACCCCGCTGGTCCCGGCCGCATAGGTTTCGGGGAATCAGCCCATGCCCCGCAGGGGCAGCCGCGGCAGGAGGATCCGTCCATGTCGGCCTTGCCGGTTTGTACGAGGTGCGGGCACCGCAATGCCGAGGCCAGCCGCTTCTGTTCCAACTGTGGAGCGCCGCTGCGGGCCGGGGCGGCCGCGGAGCGTCCCTCGGAGACGACCTCGACGATCTCCATCTCCGGTCTCGAGGCGTACGAGGCAGAGGTGACGGGACAGACCGCCGCTCCCTCGCTCTCCCCGGAGGCCCAGGCGGCCGTCGACGCCCTTCCGCTGGGAGCGGCGCTGCTGGTGGTGCGACGCGGTCCGAACTCGGGCAGCCGCTTCCTTCTGGACGGCGAGCTGACCACGGCCGGCAGGCACCCGCAGAGCGACATCTTCCTCGACGACGTGACCGTCTCGCGTCGCCATGTGGAGTTCCGCAGGGGTGCGGACGGCGGTTTCACCGTCTCGGACGTCGGCAGTCTCAACGGCACCTACGTCAACCGCGAGCGGATCGACTCGGTCCCGCTGGCGAACGGCGACGAGGTGCAGATCGGTAAGTACCGGCTGGTCTTCTACGCGAGCCAGCGGGCCATCTGACCCGTACGGGAAGGTCCATGCAGCGAACACCGACGGGCGGTGCCGGAAACGGCACCGCCACCGCGGGCGACCGGCTGGTGAGTATTGGCACCGTGCTGAACCTGCTGCGTGACGAGTTTCCCGAGGTCACCATCTCCAAGATCCGGTTCCTGGAGACCGAGGGGCTCGTCGAACCGCAGCGGACCGCTTCCGGGTACCGCAAGTTCAGCCCCGGCCATGTCGAGCGGCTGGCCCAGGTGCTGCGCATGCAGCGCGACCACTATCTGCCGCTCAAGGTCATCCGCGAGCACCTCGACGCTCTGGAGCGCGGTGAGCAGGTACGGCTGCCCGCGGCCGGCGGTTCCGGCGAACCGCAGGACGGTGCGCCGGACAGCGGTGCGGACCGCCCGACCGCGGCCAGGATCGGGCGGGAGGAGCTCCTGGCGGCCGCCGAGGCGGGCGAGGAGGAGCTCGAGCTCTGGGAGTCGTACGGACTGATCTCGCCCCTGCCGGGCGGCGGCTACGACGCCGAGGTTGTCACGGTGGCCAAGCTCGTCGCCGAATTCGGGCGGTTCGGTCTGGAACCGCGGCATCTGCGCGCCGTGAAAGCGGCGGCCGACCGCGAGGCCGACCTCGTCGAACAGGTCGTCGCGCCCCTGCGCCGGCACCGGAACCCGCAGACCAGAGCCCATGCGGAGGCCACGGCCAAAGAGCTCGCGGAGCTGTCCGTCAGACTCCATTCGGCCCTCATTCAGGCAGCACTCGGCGTGCGGCTGCACTGAGCTCGGGGGATCCCGACTACCCAAACCTGCCAGGCACGTCCTAGGGTTGCTGTGTGAACGAGCTCGACGTCGTAGGTGTCCGGGTAGAAATGCCCTCGAACCAGCCGATCGTGCTCCTGCGTGAAGTGGGGGGCGATCGGTACCTCCCCATCTGGATCGGGCCGGGAGAGGCGACCGCGATCGCCTTCGCCCAGCAGGGGATGGCCCCTGCCAGGCCGCTGACCCACGACCTCTTCAAGGATGTACTGGAAGCGGTCGGCCAGGAGCTCACCGAAGTCCGCATCACCGACCTGCGGGAAGGGGTCTTCTACGCCGAGCTGGTCTTCGCCAGCGGAGTCGAAGTGAGTGCCAGGCCGTCCGACGCCATAGCGCTGGCGCTGCGCACCGGAACGCCGATCTACGGCAGCGACGGGGTGCTGGACGACGCGGGTATCGCGATTCCCGACGAGCAGGAGGACGAGGTGGAGAAGTTCCGCGAGTTCCTCGACCAGATCTCTCCCGAGGATTTCGGGACCAACAGTCAGTGAGCCGCGCACCCGGCACTGTCCGCGCATTCGAGTAGCCTTTCCCCGAACCGAGGCACGGGAAACCACTCTCAGGGTGATTATCACTCGGCGTGCCGAGTGTGGCGATCGTTGACGCACCCCGGGTGACTGCCTACCGTCGACAGGGCAGGTCAAGGACGGAGGTCGGCGTGAGAAGCAGCGGCGACGGTACGGTGGCGGGCGGGCCGTATCCGCTTCACGGCAGTGCGGTCGACCCTCTGGCGGGGCGGCAGGGCGTGTCTTCGGCCATGGGCCGGACGACGGAGGCCGACAGCACGGAGAGCATCGGGTACCGGGGGCCGACCGCGTGTGCGGCAGCCGGGATCACGTACCGGCAGCTCGACTACTGGGCGCGTACGGGACTGGTGGAGCCGAGCGTCAGGCCCGCGTACGGGTCCGGCACGCAGCGCCTCTACAGCTTTCGCGACGTCGTCGTCCTCAAGATCGTCAAGCGCTTCCTGGACACGGGTGTCGCGCTGCAGAACATCCGCGCCGCCGTCCAGCATCTGCGCGCCCGAGGATTCCAGGACCTGGAGCGCATGACGCTGATGAGCGACGGCGCCACCGTGTACGAGTGCTCCTCGCCCGACGAGGTCGTCGAGCTGCTCCAAGGGGGCCAGGGCGTCTTCGGGATCGCCGTGGGCGTGGTCTGGCGTGATGTGGAGAGCGCGCTCTCCCAGCTGCACGGCGAGCGCGTCGACACGGGCGAGACGCTGGTCGGGCACAACCCCACCGACGAGCTGGCCCGGCGCCGCAACAAGGCCGGCTGACCGGGCGGGGACGGGCCTCCCCGTCGCGCCGCCGGCCGCCGGTTGTCAGTGCCGTACGGCAGCATCGGTGGTGTGAGAGCCGCGCCGACCATCCTGCATCTGGACATGGATGCCTTCTACGCCGCCGCAGAGCAGGCGGCGAAGCCGAGCCTGCGCGGAAAGCCGGTGGTGGTCGGCGGGACCGGTACCCGCGGAGTCGTCGCCACCGCCTCGTACGAAGCCAGGCGCTTCGGGGTGCACTCCGCGATGCCGGTGGCGCAGGCGCGGCGGCTGTGTCCGAACGCCGCGTACCTGATGCCGCGCTTCGCCCTCTACCGGTCGGTGAGCGAGCAGGTCATGGAGCTGCTCGGCCGGCTCTCCCCGCTGGTGGAGCCGCTCAGCCTGGACGAGGCCTTCGTCGACCTGGAGGCGGGCGGGGTGGCGGACGATTCGGCCTCGGCCCGCAGGGCCGGCGAGCTGCTGCGGGCGGACATCAAGTCCGTCACGGGGCTGACGGGATCGGTGGGGCTCGCCGGGTCCAAGATGCTCGCGAAGATCGCGTCGGAGCAGGCCAAGCCGGACGGCCTGGTGCTCATCGAGCCGGGCACCGAGCGGGAGCTCCTGGGACCCATGCCGGTGCGGGTGCTGCCGGGGGTCGGGCCGGCCACCGGGGAGCATCTGCGACGGGCGGGGATGACGACCGTGGCCGACCTGGCCGAAGCGGGCGAGGACGAGCTCGTACGGCTGCTGGGGAAGGCGCACGGCGTCTCGCTGTACCGGATGGCCGTTGGGCACGACGAGCGGCCCGTGGTGGCCGAGAGGGACGCGAAGTCGGTGTCGGTCGAAGACACCTTCGAGGTCGATCTGCACGACCGGGTCCGGGTCAGGAACGAGGTGGTGCGGCTGTCCGACCGGTGCGTGCAGCGGTTGCGGGCGGCCGGGCGCTCGGGCCGGACCGTGGTGCTGAAGGTGCGCAGGTACGACTTCTCGACGCTGACGCGCTCCGAGACGCTGCGCGGGCCCACGGACGACCCGGCGGTGGTGCGCGAGGCCGCGGGGCGGCTGCTGGAGTCGGTGGACACCACGGGCGGGGTGCGGCTGCTGGGGGTGGGGGTCACCGGGCTCGCCGACTTCACCCAGGAGGATCTGTTCGCCCAGGCGGCGGGTGAGCTGGCGGAGGCGGAGGCGGAGGCTGGAGCGGCGCGGGAAGCCGTCGAGACGGCTGAGGGCGGGGGCGGGGCCGGGGATCCGGTGGTGCCGCCCGTACCGGAGCCGGAGCCGCATCGACGGTGGCTGGCCGGGCAGGACGTGCGGCACACGGAGTACGGCGTGGGATGGGTGCAGGGCAGTGGCGTCGGGCGGGTGACCGTGCGGTTCGAGGAGCCGACGTCGCCGCCCGGACGGGTGCGGACCTTCCCGGTGGACGATCCGGACCTGGCGCCGTCGGATCCGCTCCCGCTGGTCCGGGCGGCCGGGGATCAGGCGGGGTCCTCGCCGGCCAGCCGTCCGAAGTCCCGGTCGGGGGCCGGCGAGGAGATGTCGAGCCCGTAGTGGTGGTAGAGCTGCAGTTCCTGCTCGGGGGAGAGGTGGCGGCCGACGCCGAAGTCGGGCGCCTCCTTGATCAGGGAGCGGTCGTACGGCACGCGCAGCGAGTCGTCGACCACCTTGCTGGGCTCCAGGGGGACGAAGGCGTCCCGGCTGAAGAGACCGGTGCGTACGGCGGCCCATTCGGGCACCCCCGTGGCGTCGTCGAGGTACACCTCGTCCACCGTTCCGATCTTGTCGCCGTTGCGGTCGAACGCCTTGCGGCCGATCAGGCTGCGCGGATCGATGTCGGTCTGCACGGTCCCTCCAACTGCTCGCAGCTGCTCCGTAACCCCGTAAAGGCTACGAAAGGGCACAACTGTGGACTCGGCCACTCGAGGGATCCACGACGGGCCTCGCTGGTAGGCTGGCCAGTGGCTGCTGACCCCGTGCGGGAGAGTCTCCGGTGAACGTGCCGGAGGCGCCGAAGGAGCAAATCCTCCCCGGAATCTCTCAGGCCCACGTACCGCACGGACGAGGTCACTCTGGAAAGCAGGACGGGCGCCGGACGGGCACGTGCCGGAAACAAGGCACAGCACCTGTCACGGTCCCGTCCTCACCGACGGTGAAAGCCGGAACGATCCTCGACGTCAGCGGCGTCCGTACGGTCTTCCGGTGAAGCTCTCAGGTTGAGATGACAGAGGGGGAGGCCGTCCGGGTACCCGTGCCGTGGTGCCCCTCGCAGGTCGCGTCAGACCAGGAGGCCTTCCGCAGATGACCGCAAACCGCATTCCGCTCTCCCAGCTTGAGCGTGGCATCCCCTTCGAGCAGCGCCACATCGGGCCCGATGCCGAAGCTCAGGCCAAGATGCTCGCCCAGGTCGGTTACGGCTCGCTCGACGAGCTGACCGCGGCCGCGGTGCCGGACGTCATCAAGAGCGCCGAGGCGCTCGGGCTGCCCGACGCGCGGACCGAGGCCGAGGTACTGGCCGAGCTGCGCACGCTCGCCGACCGCAACCAGGTGCTCGCCCCGATGATCGGGCTCGGCTACTACGGCACCTTCACGCCGCCGGTGATCCTGCGCAACGTCATGGAGAACCCGGCCTGGTACACGGCGTACACGCCCTACCAGCCGGAGATCTCGCAGGGCCGGCTCGAAGCGCTGCTCAACTTCCAGACGATGGTCGCGGACCTGACCGGACTGCCGACCTCGGGCGCGTCGCTGCTCGACGAGGGCACCGCCGCCGCCGAGGCCATGTCGCTCGCGCGCCGCGTCGGCAAGGTCAAGAACGGCGTCTTCCTCATCGACGCCGACACGCTGCCGCAGACCGTCGCCGTCATTCAGACGCGCGCGGAGCCGACCGGTGTCGAGGTCGTCGTAGCCGATCTGTCCGAGGGCATTCCGGCCGAGGTGGCCGAGCGTGGTGTCTTCGGCGTGCTGCTCCAGTACCCGGGCGCGTCCGGCGCCGTACGGGACATCAAGCCCGTCATCGAGCAGGCGCACGAGCTCGGGGCGATCGTGACCGTCGCCGCCGACCTGCTGGCGCTGACGCTGCTGACCTCGCCCGGCGAGCTCGGCGCGGACATCGCGGTGGGCACCACGCAGCGTTTCGGCGTGCCGATGGGCTTCGGCGGTCCGCACGCCGGGTTCATGGCCGTGCGGGAGAAGTTCGCGCGCAGCCTGCCCGGGCGGCTCGTCGGCGTCTCCGTCGACGCGGACGGCAACAAGGCGTACCGGCTCGCGCTCCAGACGCGTGAGCAGCACATCCGCCGCGAGAAGGCGACCAGCAACATCTGCACCGCGCAGGTCCTCCTCGCGGTCATGGCCGGCATGTACGCCGTCTACCACGGCCCCGACGGCCTGCGCGGCATCGCGCACCGCACGCACCGGTACGCGACGCTCCTCGCCGAGGGCCTGCGCGCCGGCGGCGTCGAGGTCGTGCACGGCGCGTACTTCGACACGCTGACCGCGCGCGTTCCCGGCAAGGCGGCCGACGTCGTCGCCGCGGCCCGCGAGGGCGGGGTCAACCTGTACCTGGCCGACGCGGACCACGTCTCCATGGCCTGCGACGAGACGACGGGCCGCGCGCAGATCGCCGCGGTCTGGGCGGCCTTCGGCGTCGACGCCGACATCGAGGCGCTCGACGCCGAGGTGGCCGACGCGCTGCCCGAGGGGCTGCTGCGCACCGACGCGGTGCTGACGCACCCCGTCTTCCACCAGCACCGCTCCGAGACCGCGATGCTGCGCTACCTGCGCAAGCTGGCCGACCGTGACTACGCGCTCGATCGGGGCATGATCCCGCTCGGCTCGTGCACGATGAAGCTGAACGCGACCACCGAGATGGAGCCGGTCACCTGGCCGGAGTTCGGCGCGGTGCACCCCTTCGCGCCCGTCGAGCAGGCCGAGGGCTACCTGACGCTGATCCACGAGCTGGAGGAGCGCCTCGCGGAGGTCACCGGCTACGACGCGGTGTCGATCCAGCCCAACGCCGGTTCGCAGGGCGAGCTCGCGGGCCTGCTGGCGGTACGGGCGTACCACCGGGCCAACGGCGACGACCAGCGCACGGTGTGCCTGATCCCGTCGTCCGCGCACGGTACGAACGCGGCCAGCGCGGTCATGGCCGGCATGAAGGTCGTCGTCGTCAAGACCCGCGAGGACGGCGAGGTCGACGTCGAGGACCTGCACGCCAAGATCGAGCAGTACCGTGACGAGCTGTCGGTGCTGATGATCACCTACCCGTCCACGCACGGCGTGTTCGAGGAGCACGTCGCCGACATCTGCGCGACCGTGCACGAGGCCGGCGGGCAGGTGTACGTCGACGGCGCCAACCTCAACGCGCTGGTCGGCCTCGCGAAGCCGGGCAAGTTCGGCGGCGACGTCTCGCACCTGAACCTGCACAAGACCTTCTGCATCCCGCACGGCGGTGGCGGCCCCGGCGTCGGCCCGGTCGGCGTACGCGCCCACCTCGCGCCGTACCTGCCCAACCACCCGCTCCAGCCGACGGCCGGTCCGCAGACCGGCGTCGGGCCCATTTCGGCCGCTCCGTGGGGCTCGGCGGGCATTCTGCCGATCTCGTGGGCGTACGTCCGGCTGATGGGCGGGGAGGGCCTCAAGAGGGCGACGCAGGTCGCCGTGCTGGCGGCGAACTACATCGCCAAGCGCCTGGAGCCGCACTACCCCGTGCTCTACACCGGCCCCAACGGCCTGGTGGCGCACGAGGCCATCGTCGACCTGCGGCCGCTGTCGAAGGCGACCGGCGTCAGCGTGGACGACATCGCCAAGCGCCTGATCGACTACGGCTTCCACGCGCCCACCATGTCGTTCCCGGTCGCCGGGACGCTGATGATCGAGCCGACCGAGAGCGAGGACCTGGCGGAGATCGACAGGTTCTGCGACACCATGATCGCCATTCGTGCGGAGATCGAGAAGGTGGCGTCGGGCGAGTGGCCTGCGGACGACAACCCGCTGCGCAACGCGCCGCACACGGCGGCCGCGCTGGGCGGCGAGTGGGAGCACGCGTACAGCCGCGAGGTGGCGGTCTTCCCGGCCGGGGTCTCGGCCGCCGACAAGTACTGGCCGCCGGTGCGCCGGATCGACGGCGCGTTCGGTGACCGCAACCTCGTGTGCTCGTGCCCGCCGCTGGACGAGTACGACAACTGACGGACACCGGCGCACCGCAGAGGGCGCGGACAGGGGTCGGGGCCGGTTCGGAGGATTCCTCCGGGCCGGCCCCTTCGCGTGCCGGTGACGCGGGTCTACGGGCCGGTCAGGCGGCCTTGACCACGTCGAGTGGGCGGTGCGGAGCGATGATCTGCCCGTCCGGCAACAGCTCACCGGTGTCCTCGAAGACGAGCACTCCGTTGCACAGCAGGCTCCAGCCCTGTTCCGGGTGGTGCGCCACAAGCAGGGCGGCCTCCCGGTCGGCGGAGTCGGCGGTCGGGCAGGGTGGCTGGTGCTGGCACATGGAAGGGTTCTTTCGCTGCGTTGTGGTGAGTGTCCTGCGGCTCGATGCGGTGTTCATGGCCGCCCCCCGTATCAGTCGGTCCGGTCCCAGTGTTGCCCCACGGGCGTCTTTCCGCAGGGATTTCACGGCAGCTCTCCTTACTGATTAATGACGCGTCACTCGTGCGGACGGTTCAGCCCAACCGGGGTGTCCCTTCGGGTGGTTCGGGGTGGCCGATACGGGCTAGTCCGGATGGGGGGTGAGGGGGCCGGGACGGACCGCGCCCCGTGACCCGGGCGGTCACGGGGCGCAGGGAACGCCGACAGCGCGGAGGCACCGGCGGCCCCCCGAGGTGGCTGGACGCCGACGTCAGGCCGGCTGGCTGAGCAGCGGAACGGTGGGCGGCGTCAGGCGGTGGGTGAGCAGCGGAAGGAGGTCGGCGGCCCGGTGCGGGCGGTGGGAGGCGATGCCCGGCGGCGCCGGCGCCAGCGGGACGAGCAGATCGGTCGGCAGCGGCATCGCCTCGGGCTCGTCGGCGTCGGCCACCGGGCCGTCGTGCAGCCACAGGGTGAGCATGTAGAGCTCCGGGACGGACAGCAGGCGTGGCTGGTAGCGCGCTGTCATCGCCTCGGCCTGGCGCATGGCGAGCTGGCTGGAGGCGATGTACGGGCCCTCGCAGAAGTGGGAGAAGGCCCAGCCGTCGGCGGTGAGCACGGTGTCGGCGGCAGCCACCGTACGGTCGCCGCTGCGGATGAGGAACCGCCAGCCGGTCAGCCGGGTGCGCGGCGGCCTGCCTGACGGGACGATTCCGTCCAGTACGTGGAAGGGAAGCGGGAACTCGGGGCTGAGGGGTCCCTGAGCCGCGCGGAGGGCCGGGGGACGGGCCTCGCGAACGGCGGTGGGGGAACCGAGTGCCGCGAGGACGCTGCGCAGGGCGGGCGCGGGAGCCGGGGGGACAAGCAGCGGCATGGTGGGTCGCCTCTCACTGGGAGACACGGTGACGCGTGGGTGTGCGTGGGCGGTGCGGACGGCGCTGTCTGCGTTCCGGGGTCAGAGGGGGGCCGTGGGGCGATGGGCCGGGCGCCAACTCTCTGCCTCGTCTGCGGAGTTTATACGAGCCGTGTTCACATGATGTTTCGGCTAGCCGTCGCGGGCATTGCGGGCAAGGCGGTATCAGGACCCTTTACTGCGGAGAATGTACCCATTCAGCTGGAGGGCCAGACCTGTGGCCTGCAAAGCCCCGCCGCGTGCGGTAGGCCGAAACTCGTCGGCTTTTTTCACCAGCCGCCACGGGCCGGTATCTGCTCACTGCCGCATGCCGCGTGAATGTGCCCGATGAAGTTCCAGAATGAGGGTACCCGGTCATTGATGGCCGTGGGGCGTTACTGATCAGCCCGCCTGGGCATCATCGACCGTGACATGGGTGCCCGATGCTGTGAGCCGCCCACTCGAGGAGGGATGCTTCGATGGGGGAGAAGGTCGTGGCAGGCGGGTTCGACCTGTCGGACCGGCAGAGGTACCGGAAGAAACTCCAGCAGTGCCTGGAGGGACTGGGGCGGCTGCTGGCGGAGAAGGGTTTCGACCGTCCCAAGAACTTCATGGGGCTGGAGATCGAGCTCAATCTGGCCGGTGCCGACGGTATGCCGAAGATGATGAACGCGGAGGTCCTGGAACGGATCGCGAGCCGGGATTTCCAGACCGAACTCGGCATGTTCAACCTGGAAGTAAATATTGTTCCGCACCGGCTGGGCGGGCGTGTTTTCGATCAGCTCGCCGAAGAGCTCCGCACCGGACTGGGATACGCGCACCGAAAAGCGAAAGAGGTCGACGCCGGCATCGTGATGATCGGGATCCTGCCGACCCTCGGACGCCACGACCTGGTCTCGGCGAATCTCTCGGACGTCGACCGCTACCAGCTGCTCAACGATCAGATCGTCACCGCCCGGGGTGAGGACTTCACCGTTGACATCTCCGGTGTGGAGCGCCTGACCTGCAATTTCGCGTCCATCGCGCCTGAAGCGGCCTGTACGTCCGTGCAGTTGCACCTCCAGGTGACACCGGACCGGTTCGCGGACGTGTGGAACGCGGCGCAGGCGGTCGCGGGCGTGCAGATCGCCCTGGGCGCCAACTCGCCGTTCCTCTTCGGCCGCGAGCTCTGGCGCGAGTCGCGGCCGCCGCTGTTCCTCCAGGCCACCGACACCCGTCCGCCGGAGCTTCAGGCCCAGGGCGTGCGGCCCAGGACGTGGTTCGGCGAGCGGTGGGTGGACTCGGCGTACGAGCTCTTCGAGGAGAACCTGCGGTACTTCCCTGCGCTGCTGCCGATCTGCGACGACGAGGACCCGCTGCTGGTGCTCGACGACGGTGGGGTGCCGCGGCTCCAGGAGCTCGTGCTGCACAACGGGACCGTCTACCGCTGGAACAGGCCCGTGTACGGGCTGGCCGACGGCGTACCGCATCTGCGGGTGGAGAACAGGGTGCTGCCGGCGGGGCCGACCGTGACGGACGTGATCGCCAACGCCGCGTTCTACTACGGGCTGGTGCGCGCGCTCGCGGAGGACTCCCGGCCGGTGTGGAAGCGGATGTCCTTCGAGGCCGCGGAGGAGAACTTCGACACCGCGTGCAGGCACGGGATCGACGCGGAGATCATCTGGCCGAAGGCGGGCCGGGCCGGCGGGACGGCACGCGTGCCGGCCGTCAAGCTCGTACGGGACGAACTGCTGCCGCTGGCCGCCGCCGGGCTGGACGCCTGGGGCATCGAGCCGGCCGACCGCGACTACTACCTCGGGGTCATCGAGCAGCGGTGCAGGCGGCGTGTGAACGGGGCCTCCTGGCAGGTGGACACGTACCACCGCGCCCTGGAGGCCGGCCTGGAGCGCGAGGCCGCGCTGGCCGCCACCACCCGCCGCTACAGCGAGCTGATGCACCAGGGCGATCCGGTGCACACCTGGCCGGTGGGGTTCCCGGGACGCGCCTGAAGCGGCGGCCGGGGGCGGGGTGACAGCCCGGCCGGGCGTCCCCGCCCAGCTGTACCGACGGCATCGGACGGCCGTGTGGACCGGCCCTGGTGCCGTCGTTCGCGTGCGCGTCGGGCAAGCTGTGACCTCCCACGGCAGTGGAGCCCTCCTCGCGTTCTGAGCAGCGAGGGCGGGACCACTACTGGAAAGGCGCCCGCCCGCGGCTTGTCGCGCGCGATCCCCGTACCCGCGTTCGAGACCCTGGCGGGGCGGGGCCCGTGGACGAGGCGCGACTGCTGAACTGGAGGCTGGTGTGCGGGCAGAGGCGGGGCGGGTGGCTGAATTTCCCTCTGACGAGGGGGTGACACGCCGGATCCTGCGGCTGGAGATACTGATCGTCCTGGCGCTGTCGCTGGGTGCGAGCGCGGTGGCGTCCCTGATCAGGTTCGTCGGTGCCGTCACCAGACCGGGCGGGCTCAGGGACCAGGCGGCGAGGCTCAACACGTCGGCCACGCCCGAGCGGCCGTGGCTGGATCTCGTCTGGCAGCTGTTCGGCATCACCACGGCGCTGGCACCCGTGGCGCTCGTCGCGTACCTGCTGATGCGGGAGGGGACGGGGCTGCGCGCGATCGGGTTCGACCGTACGAGGCCGTGGCCGGATCTGGGACGGGGCACGGTGATCGCGGCGGGCATCGGCAGCGCGGGGCTGGCGTTCTACCTGGTCGCCGTCGAGACGGGGTTCAACCTCACGGTGGTGCCGGAGTCGCTGCCACCGGTGTGGTGGAAGTTTCCGGTGCTGATCCTCTCCGCGACGCAGAACTCCGTACTGGAGGAGGTCATCGTCGTCGGGTACCTGCTGCGCAGGCTGGACCAGCTGGGATGGTCACCGAAGGCCTCGCTGGCGGCGAGTTCGGTGCTGCGCGGCTCGTACCACCTGTACCAGGGGATCGGCGGTTTCATCGGGAACATGGTGATGGGCGCCGTGTTCGTGCTGCTGTACCGGCGGTGGGGGCGCATCGGGCCGCTGGTGGTGGCCCACACGCTGCTCGACGTGGGGGCCTTCGTGGGGTACGCGCTGCTCGCGGGCAAGGTGACCTGGCTGCCGACGGTGAAGTAGCCCGGGGCCGCAGTGGCGGGGAGGGGGCGTACGGATCATCCGTACGCCCCCTTTCGGTTGAACACCCGAGCGCAGGGTCAGGCGAGCAGCTCGCCGTCGACGACGGTGACGGCGCCGCCGGTCAGCAGGGTGCGGTCGCCGCGCAGCGAGGTGGCGACGAGGCCGGAGCGGGCGGACGCCTGGAGGCCGGTCAGCTCGTCGCGGCGCAGGCGCGCCGACCAGAACGGGGCGAGGGCCGTGTGCGCGCTGCCG
Source organism: Streptomyces chryseus (assembly GCF_014650755.1). GTDB lineage: Bacteria > Actinomycetota > Actinomycetes > Streptomycetales > Streptomycetaceae > Streptomyces > Streptomyces chryseus. The sequence continues at coordinate 18,360 of NZ_BMVO01000013.1, forward strand.
GTCACCGGGTCCTCGTCGATGCCGAGCTGCGGGAAGAAGCAGCGCGAGACGAAGTCGTAGCCGCTCGACGAGGGGTCCTCGGCGGCGGCCGTGGCGATGATGCCGCGCCGGGAGTGGGCCACCAGGGCGGGGCAGTCGGGTGTCAGCGCGCGGACGGTCCGCTCGTCTGCCAGCTCCACCAGCAGGTCGCCGATGTGCGGCCCCGTGTCGTGGGCCGACAGGACATCGGCGCCCAGGGCGTCGGCGACGCCGTCCGGGACCGGGACCTCGGTGAGCGGCGCGGTCGGGAAGTCGAGGGTGAACGTGCCGTCGTCCCGTGCGGTGGTGGTGAGGATCCCGCACAGCGCGGCGAAGCGCACCGTGCCCGTGGCGGCGCCGGTGGAGCGCAGGACGTGCGCCGCGGCCAGGGTGGCGTGGCCGCACATGGCGACCTCGGCCGCGGGGGTGAACCAGCGCAGGGCCCAGTCCGCGTCGCCGCCCGGGGGGAGCGGGTGCGCGAAGGCGGTCTCCGAGAGGTTCATCTCGGTCGCCACCCGCTGGAGCCAGGCGTCGTCGGGGAAGGCATCGGAGTCCAGCAGCAGCACTCCGGCCGGGTTGCCGGCGAAGGGCCGGTCGGTGAAGGCGTCGACGATTCGAATCCGCATGGACATGAACGTATGGGCAGGACAAAGCCGCAGGCCAAGGCCAATCGTGGGTCTCTGGCCCCCTTTGGTGTGCGAGCATGCTTGCCGGGCGAGCTGTTCCGATATATCGTTGGGGTATCGCGACAGATCAACGATGGAAGGAGCGTAGCGATGCGTTCACATGGACATGGGGACTGCGGGCCCGGCCATCGCGGTCGGGGTGAGTTCGAGGGGCGACGCGCCGCCTTCGGGCCGTTCGGGCCGCCGTTCGGCGGGCCGTGGGGTGGCGGCGGCCGGGGCAGGGGCGGACCCAGGGGCAGGGCGCGGCGCGGCGACGTACGCGCGTCGATCCTGGCGCTGCTGGCCGACCGGCCCATGCACGGCTACGAGATGATCCAGGAGATCGCCGAGCGCAGCGGCGGGGCCTGGCGGCCCAGCCCCGGCTCGGTCTACCCGACGCTCCAACTGCTGGAGGACGAGGGTCTGATCGTCAGTGAGAGTGAGGGCGGCAAGAAGCTGTTCACGCTCACCGACGCCGGGCGCACCGAGGCCGAGGCGGGGCCGCGGGCTCCGTGGGAGGAGGCGGGGCGCGGTGTCGACTGGGAGTCGATGAACGAGGTCCGTCAGGCCGGGTTCGGCCTGATGGAGGCGTTCGGTCAGGTCTGGAAGACCGGGTCGGCCGAGCAGCGGCAGAAGGCCCTCGCCGTCATCAACGAGTCCCGCAAGAAGCTCTATCTGATCCTTGCCGACGAGGACTGACGGCCGATGGCCGAGGGGACGGCGGGTCGCGGATTTCCGCGGGGCGCCGTCGCACGCGGGTGAGGACGGCCGGGTCGCGTACGGGGTCCGCGGGGCGCGTGCGGGGTCTCAGGTGACCAGGCCGTCGAGCCTGCGCAGTGACTCGGTCAGGGCGGCGCCCGCCGAATCCTTGAGTTTGCCGGCCATCAGGGACACGGCGGCGCCGGTGAACTCCCCCTCGATCCGTACCCGGGTGCCGTCGCCGTCGGGCGTGAGCGCGTAGCGCATGGCCAGGTTGACGCCCATCGGGCCCTTGCCCCTGGTGGTGAGCAGCCGGGCCGGCTCCAGTTCCTCCACCGTCCACGTCACCTCGGCGGGGAAACCCATGAGCTTCATGTTCTCGTCGTACGTCGCCGAGACCGCCAGTTCCGCCGGGCCGCCGTTGGGGAAGCTGGTGTGGGTCGCGTTCCACTCGGCGTACGAGGTGAAGTCCGTGAGCCGCGCCCAGATCTTCTCGGCCGGTGCCCCGATGTGCGCCTCCGCGCTGGCCTCCGCCATGCGACCACCTCATTCGTATCGGCTGTGCTCGACCGTCACTGCGCTGTGCCGGGCTGTGCTCGGATGCCCTGGGCTGTGCTCGGCTGTGTGCGCGGAACGTAGTCGGGGAGGGCGCAACATTCAATACTGATGGGCCGTCAGATCTCGTGGTTGTACCGGTATCCCTGGTCTCATCCGTAAGGAGGAGAGCCTGGGCGGGGTTGCCCACCTTCGGTGGGATGTGCAAATGCTCCCCGGCGGGGATGCTCCCGCCTGCCGCGGCTGATGAGGTGGGTGGTGTGCAAAGCCCTACTCCGTGGGTTCCCCACCAACCCGCGCCACAGCGTGCCGACATCGAACTACGGCTCACCGCGGAACTCGCCTCCGTGGTCGCGGGTGCGCGCAGGCGCGCGCTGCGGGACGGCGACCGGCAGATCGACACCGCGCATCTGCTGCATTCGGTGCTGGAGGCGGAGCCCGAGGTCAGGGCCGCGTTCGACGGCGGTCCGGCGCAGGTCGCCAGGGTGCTCGGCTACCTCGTGCAGCGCAGCATCGGCTACGGGCTGCGCTGGCAGGGCGCGGAGGAGGCTTCCGGGGGTGGGGCCGGGGCGCCGGCCTCACCGGGAACGCCGGTGATTCCGGCAGGGCCCGTGGTGCCGGCTGCGGACGGTGGGTCCGCTGTGAGGAGTACGGCGGCCCTTCCGGGCTGGTCGCGCGCTGCTGTCACCGCCATGGAGGGCGCCCTGGGGCGGGCCTCCGCGCGCGGCGACGAGCGGGCCGGCGGGCTCGATCTGCTCGCCGTACTGGCCTCGGATCCCGCCTGCCGGGCGGTCGAAGTGCTGCGGCGCGGCGGCGTGGACACGGAGCTGTTGGCCGGGCGTCTGCACGTACCGTCTCGACAGGTGTCACAGGGATGAAGCTCCTGACCCCGGCTGGCATGATGTGCCGATGCAAGCGTCTCAGGGAAGGAGCGCCGGCCTGGGACTCGCCCTGGCGTCGGCGTTCGCATTCGGTGGTTCAGGTGTCGCGGCGAAGCCGCTGATCGAAGCCGGGCTCGACCCGCTGCACGTGGTGTGGCTCCGGGTGACGGGTGCGGCTCTTGTCATGCTGCCCGTGGCCTGGCGTCATCGTGATCTGCTGCGGCGCAAACCCGCCCTGCTGGCCGGCTTCGGCCTGCTCGCGGTCGCCGGTGTGCAGGCCTTCTACTTCGCCTCCCTGTCCCGGATCCCGGTCGGCGTGGCCCTGCTCATCGAGTATCTGGCCCCGGCGCTGGTGCTCGGGTGGGTCCGGTTCGTGCAGCGCAGGCCGGTGACGCGTGCCGCGGCGGTCGGTGTGGTGCTGGCCGTCGGGGGGCTGGCGTGCGTGGTCGAGGTCTGGGCGGGGCTGAGCTTCGACGCGCTGGGGCTGCTGTTCGCGCTCGGCGCCGCGTGCTGTCAGGTCGGCTACTTCGTGCTGTCCGACCAGGGCAGTGCGGACGCGGACGCCGCCGATCCGCTCGGTGTCATCGCGTACGGACTCCTCGTCGGCGCCGCCGTGTTGACCGTCGTGGCCCGGCCCTGGGGCATGGAGTGGTCGCTGCTCGCGGGGAACGCCGACATGGGCGGGACGGATGTGCCCGCCGCGCTGCTGCTCGGCTGGATCGTGCTGATCGCGACCGTCGTCGCGTACGTCACCGGTGTGGTGTCGGTGCGCCGGCTCTCCCCGCAGGTGGCCGGTGTGGTGGCCTGCCTGGAGGCGGTCATCGCGACCGTCCTGGCATGGGTGCTGCTGCGTGAGCACCTGTCCGCGCCGCAGATCGTCGGCGGGGCTGTCGTGCTGATCGGTGCGTTCATCGCGCAGTCGTCGGCGCCGAAGGCTCCCGGCGGGCCGGTGGCGGGCGGGCCGCCGGTGGTGGCGGAGGGGGCGGGGGCGGCCGATGCGCGTTCCGTGGACGCGGAGTTGTCCGCGGGGGCCGACCGCGCCTAGGGCGACGAGCAGGCATGTGACGGTGCTTCCGACTCCCGCCGGCGCGTTGCGGGGCGTGCGGTCACGGCTGTCGGCGTGGGTGGCGGCGCTACCGACGGCGCCCGCGTACGCGCCACGTCGGTGTTCCGGTAGCGGCTCGGGCGGGGCGTGGCCCGGTCGCTGTTTCCGCCCCGCCCCGCCCCGCCCCTCCGCGAACCCGGACTCCGGCCCGGGCTTCCGTCCGTACGTGCCGGACGGGCTGGAAGGGGCGGGGGGACCGTGGTTTTCCTCGACGTTCGACGGGGCGCGGCGCTCAGAGCGTCGTGAGGTAGTCGGGCAGTGCGACGGCCGGGTCGAGGTCCGATGCCGGGATCGGGGCGCCGTAGCCGCGGGTCAGCGGGACGACTCCCGTCCAGTGGGGGAGCGAGGCGTCCTCGGGGTCGTCGTTGGGGCCGCCGGTGCGTACCTTCGCGGAGACCTCCTCCAGGTCGAGACGGATCACGGCGGTCGCCGCGAGCTCCTTGGCGTTGGCCGGGCGCGAGTCGTGGGAGCGGCCGGGGACGACGTGGTCGACCAGCGCGTCGAGCGCGGTACGGCGCTCCTCCTCCTCGTCGACGACTTCGTGCGCGACGCCGTGCACCACCACGGAGCGGTAGTTGATGGAGTGGTGGAACGCCGACCGCGCCAGGACGAGACCGTCCACGTGGGTGACGGTCAGGCAGACGGCGAGGCCCGGGTCGCTCTGGCCTGCCATGCGCAGGGGGCGGGAGCCCGTCGAGCCGTGGACGTAGAGGCGGTCGCCGACGCGGGCGTAGAGCGTCGGCAGGACCACGGGTGCGCCGTCCCGGACGAACCCGAGATGGCACACGTACCCCTCGTCGAGTATCGCGTGCACCAGGGCGCGGTTGTACGACGCGCGTTCCCGGGAGCGGGTCGGGACGGTGCGCTCGGACGGCGCGTAGGAGGTGGTGTCCGGCATTGCGTTCTCCATTGCACTAGTGCATACTTTGGTTTGTGCTAGGGCGAGAGTATCGGATCAGTGGGCGGCGTGCCTCGGAGATTGCGGCGAGTGTGGAGCGCGCGGTGGGCTCCGGGGAGCTGGAGCCCGGCCAACTGCTGCCGCCCATGCGTGAGTTGGCGGGGGACTTGGGGGTGAATCCGAATACGGTCGCCGCCGCGTACCGGACGCTGCGCGAGCGCGGGGTGATCGAGACCTCGGGCCGCCGGGGCAGCCGGGTGCGTTCCCGGCCGGCCAGTACGGCGCGGGACTCGATCAGAGTCGACGTACCGCCCGGGGTGCGGGACCTGAGCCAGGGGAATCCCGATCCCGCGCTGCTGCCGCCGCTGCACGACGCGTTCGCGGCCGCGGTGCGGCGCAACGCGGAGCGGCCCGTGCTGTACGGGCAGGACCCCGTCGACCCGGAGTTCGCGAGGCTCGCGCGGGCCGCCTTCGACGCCGACGGGGTGCCGGGCGGGCCCATAGCCGTCACGTCCGGGTCGCTGGACGCGATCGAGCGGGTGCTGGCCGCCCATCTGAAGCCGGGCGACGCGGTGGCGGTCGAGGACCCGGGGTGGAGCAGCCTGCTCGACCTCGTGCCGGCGCTCGGACTGACGGCCGTACCGGTCGGGCTCGACGACAAGGGGCCGCTGCCCGGCGAGGTCGAACGGGCGCTGCGGGGCGGAGCCCGGGCGCTCGTGATCACCGACCGGGCGCAGAACCCCACCGGCGCAGCGGTGAGCGTCGCGCGGGCCCAGGAACTGCGGGGCGTCCTGATGATGTTTCCGGGCGTCCTGCTCATCGAGGACGACCACGGGCACGCCATCGTCGACCTCCCGGTGCGCCCGCTCGGGGGCGCGACGGACCACTGGGTGTTCGTGCGATCGGTCGCCAAGGCGTACGGGCCCGATCTGCGGCTCGCGATGATGACCGGCGACGCGGTCACGGTGGACCGGGTCGTGGGGCGCCAGCGGCTCGGTCCCGGCTGGGTCAGCCGGCTGGTGCAGCGGGCGGTCGTCGAGCTGTGGGAGGCGGGCGCCGTGGACGTGCGGGCCGTCTCGCGCGAGTACGGCCGGCGCCGTGACGCGTTGATACGGGCCTTGGAGGAACGGGGGGTCGAGGCGCACGGGCGCAGCGGGCTGAACGTGTGGGTGCCCGTGGCGGACGAGACCGGCGTGGTGGCGCGGCTGCTGCACTCGGGGTGGGCCGTCGCACCGGGGGCGCGATTCCGGATGGCCGCGCCCCCCGGGGTGCGGCTGACGGTGGCGGCGATGGCACCGGCCGACGTCGGCCCGCTCGCCGACGCCGTCGCCGCCGCGGCCGGGCCGCCGTCGGGCGGCCGGCGTCACGGGTGACGAGAACGGCCGGACCGGCCCGGGCGGGCCTGACGTCGCTCGGGCCCGACGGCCCTTCTCCGACCCCGGCACGGCTCAGTGTCGGCTCGGGGCCGGGGCCCGGCGCCGGGGGCGGCTCTGGGTCAGGGCCGCGCCGGCCAGGACGATGAGCGCGCCCACGGGGGTGTTCCAGCTCAGGTGCTCACCGAGCAGGGTGACGCCCGCGACGGTGGCGATGACCGGGACGAAGTACGTGACCATCTGGGCGGTCGTCGGGCCCACCTCGGCCACCAGGTCGTACTGGAGCAGCATCGCGAACCCCGTGCCGAGCGCGCCGAGCGCCACCACCGCGAGCAGGGGGACAACGGGGAACGAGGTCGGCATGCTCGTGAAGAGGGGAGTCACCACGGCGAGCTGGACCGTGCCGAGCAGGAGCTGGGCGCCGGTCATGGAGAGCGCCGAGTTGCTGGTGCCGGCGAGCGTGCGGCGCAGGTAGATCCAGCCCACGGGATAGCTGAGCGAGGCCAGCAGCGCCATCGCCGTACCGCCGAAGTCGAGGCCCGAGAAGCCCTGCCAGGCGCCGAGCACGGTCAGTACGCCGATGAAGCCCATACCAAGCCCCGCGACGCGGCGGCGGGTCGGGCGGTCCTCGGAGAAGGCCACCAGGGAGAGCACCATGCCCCACAGCGGCGACGTGGCGTTGCAGATGCCGGCCAGAGTCGAGGGGATCGTCAGCTCGGAGTAGGCGAAGAGCGAGAACGGCAGGGCGTTGAGGAAGAACGCGGCGACGGCGAGATGGCCCCACGTCCGGGCGCCGCGCGGCAGCCCGACCCGCTTCACGGCCATCGCGGCGGCGAGCACGGCCGTACCGAAGAGCAGTCGTCCGAGGGTCACTTGGAACGGTGCGTACGCCTGCGTGCCGACCTTGATGAACAGGAAGCTGAAGCCCCAGATGAGCGCGAGCACCCCGAAGCGGATGCGCCAGTCCAGGGCCGGGCGCCGGCCCGGCGTGTTGGCGCTGTCGAGCGGCCCGTCCTCGAGCGGGGCAGGGGCGGCGGCGGAGGCGAGGGGCTGCGCGGAGGCGGCGGGCTGTGCGGCGCGGCGGCGTAGGGCGACGAAGCTCATGGTGTGTACCCTGGCCCGCCATGACCTCTTAGCACAAGCGAGATATCGTGGAGACGATCGCTTAGCATCGCTTACATGTTGAATCTGGAGCGCCTGCGTACGCTCGACGCCCTCGCCCGGCACGGTTCCGTCAGCGGGGCGGCCGACGGCCTGCATGTGACGACATCCGCCGTCTCCCAGCAGCTGGCCAAGCTGGAGCGCGAGGTCGGTCAGCCCCTGCTCGCCAAGAACGGCCGCGGGGTGCGCCTCACCGACGCCGGCCGGCTGCTCGCCGATCATGCCGCGCGCATCCTCTCCCAGGTCGAGCTGGCGCAGTCCGACATCGAGGCGCAGCGCGGGCGCGTCGTCGGCGACCTCACCGTCGTCGCCTTCCCCACCGCCGCCCGCGGGCTGCTGCCGGCCGCGCTCTCCGCGCTCCGCGTGGAGCACCCGCAACTGCGCGTGCAGATGCGGGAGATGGAGCCGGACGAGGCGGTACGCGGGGTCATGCGCGGCGACTACGACCTCGCCGTCGTGCTCGACTGGTACAACAGGCCGCTCTCCATGCCCGAGGGGCTCGCCAAACAGGAGCTGCTGCACGACCCCGCCGATGTCGCGATGCACGTCGACCACCCGCTCGCCGGCCGGGACGCCGTGGACCTGGAGGAGTTCGCCGACGACGACTGGGTCACCTGGGCCGAGGGCGAGTTCTGCCACGAGTGGCTGATGTTCACCCTGCGCGGCAAGGGGGTCGAGCCCCGGATCGCGCACGTCGCCGAGGAGCACGCCACGCAACTCGCGCTGATCGCCGAGGGCCTGGGGGTGTGCGTGGCGCCCCGGCTGGGACGCGGTCCGGTGCCGGACCGGGTCCGCGTCGTACCGGTGCGGCACGCGATGCGGCGGCACGTGTACGCCGTCTGGCGTGCCGACGCCGACCGGAGGCCGTCGATCCGCGCGGCGGTCGACGCGCTGTGTGCGGCGGGCGAGGCCGTCGTCGGCTGAGTCCCGGCCCGGGTGAGCGGGTGCGGGCGCTTCCGGGGCTCAGGCGCCGCCCAGCTTGCGGAAGTCCCATGACGTCACCGCGTCCGGCGTGAGGCGCAGCCAGGCGTGCCGGCCGTCGTGGGGCATCCGCGGCATGCCGAAGTACTTCCGCGGGAACAGGCACTCCGGTACGTCGAGTTCGGGGCAGGGCTCTCCCGTGCGCGGCGACTCGCCGACGAAGACGGCGGTGCCCGACAGCTCGATGCCACGCAGTTCGCCGTACTCCACGCCGTCGTCGACGACCACCGCCAGCCGGGCGTCCTCGCGCAGCTGCGCCCAGCGGAGGCTGCGCGTGATCGAGTACAGCCACAGGGACTCCCCGTCCCAGACGAACCACAGGGCGCCCACGTGCGGGCTGCCGTCCGCCGAGACGGTCGCCACCCGGCACGTGCGCTGTTCGGTGAGGAACGCGTCCCGTTCGGCGTCCGTCATCATGATGCGGCGGCCTCTGCGCTGTGTCGCGGTCATCGGCTTCCCTCCATGGCTCCTGACTGAGTGTCAGAAAGCATGGGGTCTCTTCCCTCGTCACGCAATGCCCGTTAGCCTCGCGCGCCGAGACCCGAGGGGGAGCCTTGCCGTCGTACGAACAGCTTGCGGAGCAGCTCGATCCGGCGACCACCGTGCTGCTCACCGTGGAATGCCAGCGCGGCGTCGTCGGCCCGGACAGCGCGCTTCCCGAACTCGCCGAGGAAGCCCGCTCCTCGGGCGCCCTCGCGCGCATCGCACGGCTGGTCGCGGCCGCCCATGAGACCGGCGTCCAGGTCCTGCACGCGGTGGCGGAACGGCGTCCGGACGGGCGCGGCTCCAGCGCCAACGCGCGGCTGTTCCGCGCCGCGCGGCGGCTGCCCGTGCGGCAGCTCCCGGGAACGGCCGCGGTGCGCGTCGCGGAGCCGATCGAAGTCGCGGACGAGGACCTCGTCGTACGGCGGCTGCACGGCCTCTCGCCGCTCTCGGGAACGGACGTCGACGCGCTCCTGCGCAATCTCGGCTGCCGGAGCCTGCTCGTCACGGGAGTGTCGGCCAACGTGGCGATTCCCAACGCCGTCTTCGACGCGGTCAATCTCGGCTACACCGCCGTCGTCCCCTCGGACGCCGTCGCGGGCGTGCCTTCCGAGTACACCCCCGCGATGATCCGCAACACGCTCGCCCTCGTCGCGACGATCACCACGACCGACGAGGTGCTGGCGTGCTGGAGGCACCCGCGACGAGCCGGTGGCGGGGGGACGGTCAGGCAAGGGTGATCGAGTCGCCCTCGACCTTGATGGCGGCGGCGGGCAGCGGCTGCTTCGCCGGGCCGCCCTTCACCGTGCCGTCCGTGGCGTCGAACATGCTCCCGTGACAGGGACAGTTGATCATCCCGTTGGCGACCTCCTTGACCGCGCAGCCCTGGTGGGTGCACTTCGACGAGAACGCCTTGAACTGGCCCGCCGCGGGCTGGGTGACGACCACACCCTGGTCGGCGAATACCTTCCCGCCGCCCTCCGGGATGTCGGCGGTCTTCGCGAGCACCGCGCCGCCGCCCGCTCCCGCCTCGCCGCCGCCCGCTCCCGCCTCGCCGCCGCCCGCTCCCGCCTCGCCGCCGCCCGCTTCGGCCTCGCCACCCGCGGGCTTCTCGGCAGCGGTGCCGTACGGGCTGTCGCTGTCCGAACCGCCGCACGCCGTGAGCGCGGCGGCGACTCCGGCGGCGCCCACTGCGGCGACGACCGTACGGCGGCCGAACAGCCGCCCTGTCTCCTGAGACCCTGTCATGCCCGTCATCCTCGTACTCCCCTTCGGCGACCTGCTGTGCCGTGTTGTACGGGGCGCCGGACGCCGGTGTTCACCCGCCGAGGGATTTCTTCCAGCAGCAGATCAACGGAGGGGCGCCCAGGCACGCGGACAACTGATCGAAAGCCCGTCAGGCGGCAGTAATCTGGGGAAATGCTCTCCGAAGTCACAGCGACCCGCTACGTCACGCCCCTGCGTGAGGGCGGCTCGCTCCCGGGGATCGTCGAGGCCGACGATCTCGGTACGTACGTCATGAAATTCACCGGCGCGGGACAGGGCCGCAAGACCCTGGTCGCCGAGGTGATCTGCGGCGAGTTGGCCCGCGGGCTGGGGCTCCGCGTCCCCGAGCTGGTCACCATCGAGCTCGACCCGGTGATCGGCCTGGGCGAACCGGACCAGGAGGTGCAGGAGCTGCTCAAGGCGAGCGGCGGCCTGAACCTGGGCATGGACTACCTCCCCGGATCGATCGGCTTCGACCCGCTCGCCTACGAGGTGGACCCGGCCGAGGCGGGCCGCGTGGTGTGGTTCGACGCGCTGATCAACAACGTCGACCGGTCCTGGCGCAACCCCAACCTGCTCGTCTGGCACGGCGACCTGTGGCTGATCGACCACGGCGCCACCATGATCTGGCAGCACAACTGGCCGACCGCCGCGAGCGCGGCGGCCAAGCCGTACAACGCCTCGGACCACGTCCTCGCGCCGTTCGGCCCCGACATCGCGGCCGCGGCGGCCGACCTGGCGCCGCTGGTCACCGAGGAGCTGCTGACCGAGGTCGCCGCGCAGGTCCCCGCCGAGTGGCTGGTCGACGAGCCCGGCTTCGAGAGTGCCGACGCGCTGCGCCGGGCCTACGTCGAGGCCCTGCTCCCGCGTGCCGCGACGATCCATGAGCGGATCACGCTCGGCGCGCCGACGAGGGACAGGCCGTCGCAGGCCCCCGGCTGGCTGGCGGACCGCCTGACGCCGCAGCCCCGAACGACAGGCCGGACGGCCCAGGCCCCCGCCGACGCCGCGCAGGTCGACCGGCGCCCGCAGCACGACGAGGACGGCGGCAAGTGAGCACCCAGCGGGACGTCTTCGAATACGCGCTGGTGCGCGTCGTGCCGCGGGTGGAGCGCGGTGAGATGTTCAATGCCGGCGTGCTCGTCTACTGCCGCGCCAAGTCGTTCGTCGCCGCCAGGACGCACCTCGACGAGGCCAAGCTGAGGGCGCTGGACCCCGGCGCCGACGTGGCGGGCGTACGGGCCGCCCTGCGCGCCGTGGAGGGCGTCTGCGGCGGCGGGCAGGCGGCCGGTCAGGCGGCGGGCGACGACCCCGGGCGGCGCTTTCGCTGGCTGATCGCGCCGCGCAGCACCGTCGTACAGCCCGGGCCGGTGCACACCGGCCTCACGGCGGATCCGCAGGCCGAGGTCGAGCGTCTGCTCGACCTGCTGGTGCGGTGATCTCCGCTACTGATTCCCCGGGCGGATCCTCGGGCCGTTGACACCGGGTGCCATGGCTTCTAGCGTCACGTCTGCTGAAGCTACTAAGCGGTTGCTCAGTGATCGGGAACTCACTCCCGGTGACCCGGCGGCCGCATCCAAGGGCGAGGAGAACCAGCATGTCCACCACCGAGCAGCGTGTCGCGATCGTGACCGGGGCGGCGCGCGGCATTGGCGCCGCCACCGCCGTCCGTCTGGCGGCCGAGGGCCGCGCCGTCGCCGTACTCGACCTCGACGAGGCCGCGTGCAAGGACACCGTCGAGAAGATCACCGCGGCGGGCGGCACCGCCCTCGCCGTCGGCTGCGACGTCTCCGGCAGCGGTCAGGTCGAGGCCGCCGTGGCGCGCGTCGCCGCGGAGCTCGGTGCGCCGACGATCCTCGTGAACAACGCGGGCGTCCTGCGCGACAACCTGCTCTTCAAGATGAGCGAGTCCGACTGGGACACCGTGATGAACGTGCACCTCAAGGGCGCGTTCCTGATGGCCAAGGCGTGCCAGAAGCACATGGTGGACGCCAAGTTCGGCCGCATCGTCAGCCTCTCCAGCAGCTCGGCGCTCGGCAACCGCGGACAGGCGAACTACTCCGCCGTCAAGGCCGGCCTCCAGGGCTTCACCAAGACCCTCGCCAAGGAGCTCGGCAAGTTCGGCATCACGGCCAACGCCGTCGCCCCCGGCTTCATCGTCACGGAGATGACGGCCCAGACCGCCGCCCGCGTCGGCATGGGCTTCGAGGAGTTCCAGGCCGCCGCCGCCACCCAGATCCCCGTGCAGCGCGTCGGCACGCCGGACGACATCGCCAACGCCATCGCCTTCTTCACGGGCGAGGACGCCGGTTTTGTCTCCGGCCAGGTCATGTACGTCGCCGGCGGCCCGCTCAACTGACGCCGCACCATTCACGAGGGACTGAGGGACATGGCTGCTGAGGCAGAGGTACGGGACAGCGGGAAGGTCGCGCTCATCACGGGCGCGAGCCGCGGAATCGGTTACGGCGTCGCGGAGGCGCTCGTCGCCCGCGGCGACCGCGTATGCATCACCGGGCGCAACGAGGACGCGCTCAAGGAGGCCGTCGAGGCGCTCGGCTCGGACCGGGTGATCGGCGTCGCGGGCAAGGCCCACGACGAGGCGCACCAGGCTATCGCCGTCGAGCGCGCCATGGAGGCGTTCGGCCGCGTCGACTTCCTGATCAACAACGCCGGCACGAATCCGGTCTTCGGTCCGATCGCGGAGCTGGATCTCGCCGTCGCCCGAAAGACGTACGAGACCAACGTGATCTCCGCGCTCGGGTTCGCGCAGCAGACCTGGAAGGCGTGGCAGAAGGAGAACGGCGGGGCGATCGTGAACATCGCCTCCGTCGCCGGCATCTCCGCCTCGCCCTTCATCGGCGCGTACGGCATGAGCAAGGCGGCCATGGTCAACCTGACCCTGCAGCTGGCGCACGAGTTCGCGCCGGCGGTACGGGTCAACGCGATCGCGCCCGCCGTGGTGAAGACCAAGTTCGCCCAGGCGCTGTACGAGGGCCGCGAGGCCGAGGCGGCCGCGGCGTACCCTCTGGGACGGCTCGGCGTCCCCGAGGACATCGGGGGAGCGGCCGCCTTCCTCACCTCGGACCAGTCGGACTGGATCACGGGGCAGACATTGGTCGTGGACGGCGGTATCTTCCTGAACGCTGGCGTCGGCTGAGTCGCTTTACCCGTTTTTGCCGTGGATTATGCCCAAGCGCCCTGCCGGGACTGCCCGTTGACCCGTCGGGGCGCTGCGGTATGGTCTGCCGACCCATGGCTGATCGAGGAGCGTGCACGTGTTCAACCGGACCAGATGTCTGCAGTCCGCTGCAGCCCTTGCGTCCATATCCCTGCTGAGCGGATGCGGGATGCTGTCCAGTGATCAGTCCGACACCGAGCAGAAGCTCTCCGTCGGTACGACGAGCACGCCCAGCACACTCGACCCGGCCGGTGCGTGGGACGGTTCCTGGGAGCTGTACAGAAACGTCTTCCAGACGTTGGTGAGCTACCCGACGGGCAGCACCACGCCCGAGCCCGACGCAGCCGAGGAGTGCGCCTTCACGGACAGCTCGAACAAGGTCTACACCTGCACCCTCCGCGAGGGGCTCACCTTCTCCGACGGGACGGCGCTGGACGCGAAGGCGGCCAAGCACTCGATCGACCGGATCGTCACGATCAACCAGAAGGGAGGTCCGAGCGGGCTGCTGACCAGCCTCGACGAGGTGGAGACGAGCGGCGACCGAAAGATCACCTTCCGTCTGAACAAGCCGGACGCCACCTTTCCGTTCGTGCTCGCGACGCCGGCGATGTCGATGGTGAGCCCGGCGGACTACCCGAAGGACGAGCTCCGTGCGGGCAACCAGCTGACGGGTTCGGGACCGTACACGCTCGCGTCGTACCAGCCGGACAAAATGGCTGAACTCGTGAAGAACCCGAAGTACGACGGGTTCGCCGACCTCAAGAACGACGCCGTCACGATCCACTACTACCAGGACTCCGCCGTGATGGTGGCGGCCCTGAAGAAGAAGGAGATCGACGCGACGTTCCGCGGTCTGACCGCCGAGCAGGTCATCGACCTCGAGGACCAGCCGAAGGAGAAGGAGCTCCAGGTCGTCGAGGCGACGGGAGCCGAGATCCGCTACCTGGTCTTCAACCCCAAGGACCCGAACGCGCGCAAGCCCGCCGTCCGCCGGGCGATCGCCCAGCTGGTCGACCGGGGCGCCCTCGTCGACAAGGTCTACAAGGGCACCGCCGAGCCGCTGTACTCGATGATCCCGAGCGGCGTCGCCGGCCACGCGACCAGCTTCTTCGACACGTACGGCGAGCCGAGCGTGCCGAAGGCGAAGAACATCCTCGCCGAGGCGGGCATCACCGAGCCGGTGCCGCTGACCTTCTGGTACACCTCCGACCGGTACGGATCGTCCACCGCGCTGGAGTTCGCCGAGCTCAAGCGGCAGCTGGACGCGTCCGGGCTGTTCAAGATCACGCTGAAGCACCGCCCCTGGAACGCCTTCGCCAAGGGCTACCAGAAGGGCGAGTACCCGGTCTTCGGCCGAGGCTGGTCTCCCGACTTCCCGGACCCGGACAACTTCGTCGCCCCCTTCGTCGGTGAGAACAACGCCGTCGGTACGCCGTACAACACCCCGGAGATCACGGCCAGCCTGCTGCCGAAGACGCGACAGGAGAGCGACCGCGCGGCGGTGGGCGACCAGTTCGGGCGCGCCCAGGAGATCCTGCTGGAGGACGTGCGTCTGCTGCCGCTGTGGCAGGGCAAGCTGTACGTCGCCGCCTCGGACGAGATCGCCGGTGCCGAACGGGCGCTGGACCCGCAGACGATCATGCAGGTCTGGCAGCTGCACAAGAAGACCAGCTGGTAGGAGCCGGTTGTCAGTGGCCGCGGGTAGGTTCTTTGCTGAAGAACTGATCGTTTACCGGAGGTTGTTGACGTGACCGACACCGACATGCTGCCCGAGTCCTGGCGCGGCGTCCTCGGGGACGAGCTGCAGAAGCCCTATTTCCAGCAGCTCACCGAATTCGTCGAGAAGGAGCGGGCCAACGGGCCGGTCTACCCGCCGCGCGAAGAGGTCTTCGCCGCCCTCGACGCGACGCCGTACGACCGTGTGAAGGTCCTGGTCCTCGGCCAGGACCCCTACCACGGCGAGGGGCAGGGCCACGGGCTCTGCTTCTCGGTGCGGCCGGGCGTCAAGGTGCCTCCGTCCCTGCGGAACATCTACAAGGAGATGAACGCGGAGCTGGGCACCCCGATCCCGGACAACGGCTATCTGATGCCGTGGGCCGAGCAGGGTGTCCTGCTGCTCAACGCCGTACTGACGGTGCGGGCCGGTGAGGCGAACTCCCACAAGGGCAAGGGGTGGGAGACGTTCACGGACGCGGTGATCCGCGCCGTGGCCTCGCGGCCCGACCCGGCCGTCTTCGTGCTCTGGGGCAACTACGCGCAGAAGAAGCTCCCGCTGATCGACCAGGAGCGGCACGTGGTCGTGAAGGGCGCGCACCCCTCCCCGCTGTCGGCGAAGAAGTTCTTCGGGTCCCGGCCGTTCACGCAGATCAACGAGGCGGTCGCGGCGCAGGGGCACCAGCCCGTCGACTGGACCGTCCCGAACCTGGGCTGACCGGCCCACTTCGTGCCCGAAGGTGGAGGGGACGGACCGGCCCGCCGTGTCGCGCGGCCGGGCCGGCCCGCCCTTCGCCGCGGCCCGCTGCTCTCCGCGAGCGCGGGCACAGATCCGCGTACGGTCACCGGCCTGGCGCAGCGGCGCCGGGCGGCCGCCCGAGCCTGAGCCCGATTGTCAGTGGCGGGGTCTAGCGTCGTGATCGTCGGTATTGGCTTTCACGCGCACGTACGGCGGGCGAGGAGAAACGGCGATGGAGCAGCGGGAGACGTCCGAGGACGTCACGATGACGCGGATCGGACAGGCGATCATGCTTCTCCACGCAGGCGACCGCGAGGAGGCGGGCAACCGCCTCGCGGAGCTGTGGGAGGAGATCGGCGAGGACGGTGACGCGTTCCACCGCTGCACGCTCGCGCACTACATGGCGGACACCCAGGACGACGCCCATGACGAACTGGTGTGGGATCTGAGGGCGCTGGCGGCCGCCGACGGGCTGACCGACGCGCGGGTGGCCCGGCACGACTCCTCGGTCGCGGTGCGCGGGTTCTACCCCTCGCTGCACCTCAACCTCGCCGCCGACTACCTGAAGCTGCACCGCCCGGACGCCGCCCGCACTCACCTGGGGCGGGCGCGGGCGGCGTCGGACGCGCTCGGCGACGACGGGTACGGGGACGGGGTGCGGGCGGCCATCGACCGGCTCGAGCGCAGACTCACCGACGCGGGATGACCGCTCCGGGTACGTCAGCGCCCGTAGGTCTCGCGGCAGATCCGGGCCTGGGCGCTGTCGTGCTGCCAGCCCCCGTACCCCTCGCCCAGGGCGCACACGTCCGCGCCCGGGGCGGGCACGGGCAGGGAAGGCAGTACGCGCGGCACCGGCCCGGCGGCTTCGGGGGGCCCGGGGGCGGCCGGTACGGGCGGCGCGGGGGCCGGGTCGGCGGCCGGCAGCCGGGCCGGGCGGCGGGGCGGCGCGGGCAGGGCCGTCCGGCGCACCACCGGGGCCCGGCGCCGCTCGGCCCTGGGTGCTGCCTCCTCCGACGGCTGGAGCGCGGCGTCCAGCGCCTCACGGGCGGGTGCCTGGACGATCTGCGGCTTCACCTCCTGGTCCCGCGAGACCGGCTCGGAGTCCGGCGAGGGAACGGCGGCGGGGGAGGGCGGGGGCTCCACCGCCACGCAGCCGGTGACGGTGGCGGAGACGGCCGTGACCGCCACTCCCATGAGGATCTTCACTGTGGTTCTCGTTCGGTGCACCCGCGCAACTCTGGGGGGCGCGGGGTGGTTTCCGGGAGTTCGGAGCGGGAGATTGGCCCGCACGAGTGATGCGCTAGTCGCCCGTGGTGCCGTCGACGCGCTCGCGCAGCAGGTCCGCGTGGCCGTTGTGGCGGGCGTACTCCTCAATCATGTGGACGTAGATCCAGCGGAGGCTGTACTGCTTCCCGCTGCGGTGCTCGCCCGCGCCGAGGTCGTCGAGGGAGCGTCCCGCCGCGAGCTCGCGCGCCCGGCCGACCGCCTCGCGCCAGGCGGTGTCGGCGTCGGCCCAGGTGTCCTTGTCCGTGAAGTGGAAGTCCCCGTCCGGGTCCTCGCCGGAGCAGTAGAGCGCGGGGGCGTCCTCGTCGGCCAGCACCCGGTGGAACCAGCCCCGTTCGACGTCCGTCATGTGCCGTACGAGTCCGAGCAGCGACAGGTCCGACGGCGGCACGGCCGTCTCCCGCAGCTGCTCCTCGCTCAGGCCCGCGCACTTGAGCGCCAGTGTCTCGCGGTGGAAGTCCAGCCAGCCTTCGAGCATGTCGCGCTCGCCGGCGGTGGTGGAGGGATCGATGCGCGCGTCGGGGTGTGTCATGACGCTCATCGTCACTCACTGATCCACTCACCGCCAGGGCTCACCGGCCGCCCTCATGTCCCGGCCGGCCCTTCGGCGCCGCCTCCCGGCACGCCGAGCATCCCGCGCAGCAACTCGCCGAACCCCTTGCGCAGTTCCTCCTCGCTGGGGACCGCCGCGTGGTACGAACCCGCCGCGCAGGAGAACATCAGCCCCTCGCACCAGGCCACCACAGACAGGGCATGGCGCTCGGGTTCCCGCGAACCGGCCGCCGACATGAGCGCGTTGAGCGGCTCGCGGAAATGGTGGCGTCCGGCCGCGTCGTAGAACGCGCGCAGTTCGGGCCGGCGCGTCGCCTCCAAACCCAGTTCGTACCGCGCGACCAGAAGCTCACGGTGGTGCGTCAGATGGCGGTGCAGGACGCCCGCGAGCGCGCCGACGATGTCGTCGAGCCCGCCCGTCGGCGCGGGCATCTCGTCCAGGGCGAGCACCCGGGCCTCGCGTTCGGCCAGCCGGCGCACGGTCGCCTCGAGGAGCGCCTGGCGCGTGCGGGCGTAGTTGGACGTGGAGCCCTGCGGCAGGCCGGCGCGTTCGTCGACGGCCCGGTGGGTGAGCCCGCGCATCCCGCGCTCGACGAGCAGGGCCAGCGCGGCGTCGGTGATCAGTTCGGGACGGGAGCGGCCCGTCGTGGCACGTGCGGTCATGGGACCAACCTACCGCGTCGACTACACCTGTAGTACGCTCGTCGTGTCACTACAGGTGTAGTTGCCGAGGAGGCGTCATGGCCATCAGCCCAAAGCCCCGCACACAACCCCCCGCACCGGCCCGGCCCCAGCCCCACGCCGTCGTGGTGGGAAGCGGCATCGGCGGACTGACCGCCGCCGTCGCCCTCCACCAGAACGGCTGGCGCGTCACGGTCCTGGAGCGCGCGCAGTCGATCGAGGCGGTCGGCGCCGGCATCGCCCTCGCCCCCAACGGGCATCACGCCCTGGACGTCGTCGGAATCGGCGAGGAGATCCGCGCCCTGGCCGCGTGGCAGGGCGACGGCGGCATGCGAACCCCCGCCGGCCGCTGGCTCTCCCGTACGAACAGCTCCGCCGCGGCCGAGCGCTTCGGCGGCCCCCTTGTCCTCGTCCACCGCGCCACCCTCGTCGAGCGCCTCGCCGCGCGGCTCCCCGGCGGCGCGGTACGCACGGGGTCCGCCGCGACGTCGGCCGACCCCGGCGTGGCGGGCGGCCGTCCCGCCGTGGTCACCACCCCGGACGGGAGCATCGAGGCGGACCTCGTCGTCGGCGCGGACGGCATCAACTCCGCGACGCGCCGCGCCCTGTTCCCGGACCACCCCGGCCCCGCCTACTCCGGCCTCACCACCTGGCGCGTGGTCGTTCCCGCCGGCGCCGTCCCCTCCTTCGCGCCGCACGAGACCTGGGGACGCGGCGCCCTGTGGGGCAGCCAGCCGCTCAAGGACGGCCGGGTCTACGCGTACGCCGCCGCCGTCGCCCCCGCCGGCGAGCGCGCCCCGGACGGCGAGAAGGCCGAACTCCTGCGCAGGTTCGGCGACTGGCACAGCCCCGTGCCCCGGATCATCGAAGCGGCCGACCCCGCCGAGGTGCTGCGCCACGACGTGCACCACCTGATCGACCCGCTGCCCGCCTTCCACCGCGGCAGGACCGTGCTGCTCGGCGACGCCGCGCACGCCATGTGCCCCACCCTGGGCCAGGGCGGCAACCAGGCCATCGAGGACGGCGTCGTCCTGGCCCACCACCTGCCGGACGCGACCGACCTCGGGAGCGGCCTCGCGGCGTACTCCGCCGACCGGCTGCCGCGCACCACCGGCATCGTCCGCAAGTCCGCGACCATCGCGCGGCTGGTGTCGCTGCGCAGCGCCCCGGGCGTCGCCGTGCGCGACACCGCGATGCGCCTCGCCGGCTTCGGCCCGGGTCTCGCCCTGCGCACCTTCGACGGCATCGCCGACTGGCTGCCGCCGCAGCGCACGTATGCTGCCGGAGCGCGGGACCGCCAGGTCCGCGATCACCAGGCACAGCGTTAGGGAGACCCTCCGTGAAGGTCGGCGTCATCGGGCTCGGAGACATCGCTCAGAAGGCATACCTGCCCGTACTGACCACCCGACCGGGGCTCGAACCGCACCTGCAGACCCGCACGCCCGCCACCCTCGCGCAGGTCGCCGCGACCCACCGGATCCCCGACGCGCAGTGCCACTCGGACCTCGACGCGCTGCTCGGCCAGGGCCTGGACGCCGCCTTCGTGCACGCGCCCACCACCGTGCATCCGCAGATCGTGACCCGGCTCCTGGAGGCGGGCGTGCCGACGTACGTCGACAAGCCGCTCGCGTACGAACTGGCCGAGTCCGAGCGGCTCGTGCGGCTCGCCGAGGAGCGCGGCGTGAGCCTCGCCGTCGGCTTCAACCGCCGGCTCGCCCCCGGGTACGCGCAGTGCGCCGAGCACCCGCGCGATCTGATCATCATGCAGAAGAACCGTGTCGGCCTTCCCGAGGACCCGCGCACGCTCGTCCTCGACGACTTCATCCACGTCGTCGACACCCTGCGCTTCCTCGTCCCGGGCACCGTCGAGCACATCGACGTACGGGCGAAGGTCGTGGAGGGACTGGTGCACCACGTCGTCCTCCAGCTGTCCGGCGACGGGTTCACCGCGATCGGCACCATGAACCGGATGAACGGCTCCACCGAGGAGATCCTCGAAGTCTCCGGCCAGGACGCCAAGCGCCAGGTCCTCAACCTCGCCGAGGTCGTCGACCACAAGGGGCAGCCGACCGTCCGCCGTCGCGGCGACTGGGTGCCGGTGGCGCGCCAGCGGGGCATCGAGCAGTCCGTCGACGCCTTCCTCGACGCCGTACGGGCCAGAACGCCGCTCAGCGCCCGGGACGCGCTGCTGACGCACGAGCTGTGCGAGCGGATCGTCCTGGCGGCCGAGGGGCAGCGGGCCGCCTGAGGGCCCGTACGCCCGCCGCCGCGCCCAGCAGGACCAGTACGGCGAGCGCGCCGTGGACGGCCCAGTCGCCGGCCCGCGCATACACCGTCGTGCCTCCGGCCAGCGGTACGTCGTACACCGCGGACGCACTCTCGTCCGTCCCCAGGGGCGCCCCGACGCGCTCGCCGCCGGGGCCGAACACCGCGCTGACCCCGGTGAGCGTCGCGTGCACCACCGGCCGGCCGGTCTCGGCGGCCCGCAGCGCCGCGAGCGAGGCGTGCTGCTCGGGCGCCCAGCTGTTCTGGAACGTCGACGTCGCCGACTGCGTGACCAGCACCTGGGCTCCCCGCCGGGTCAGTTCACGGCTCATGTCGGGGAACGCCGACTCGAAGCACACCAGAGGCCCGACGCGCAGCCCGCCGGACAGCGGCATCACCACGGGGCTCGTGCCGCGCCTGCGGTCCTCGCCCGCGGCCTTGCCCACCGAGGTCGCCCAGCCGAGCACCGACCGCGCGGGGACGTACTCACCGAAGGGGACGAGGCGCATCTTGTCGTACCGGCGGCCGGTGACGCCCTGCGGGTCCACCAGCACCGAGCTCTTGAAGATGCCGGGCCGGTCGGCGCGCCGCGCGTCCACGTTGACCAGGACGTCGGCGCCCACCAGGCGGGACAGGGTGACGAGCCGGGCCGCGAGGTCGGGGCTCTCGCTCAGGTCCGCCCCGACGCTGCTCTCGCCCCACACCACCAGGTCCAGGTCCCGCCCCGCGAGATCACGGGTGAGCGCCTCGCTGAGCGCGAAGCGCCGCTCGGGCCCGCTCACGACGCCCGGTTGTACGACGGCCACGCGCGCCCGGCCGGCCTCCTCGGGGCGCGGCGCCCACGCCCACACGGCGCCCGCCGCGACGGCGCAGGCCACCAGAGCGGCGACCACCGGCCTGCGGGCCGACGGCACGGCCACCAGGACCACGACGCCGGTGTTGACCGCGACCACCAGCAGGCTCACCAGCCACACACCGCCGACCGACGCGAGCCGCAGCGCCGGGGCGACCTCCCACTGGCTCGAACCGAGCAGCCCCCACGGTCCGCCCAACCCCTGCCAGGACCTGACCAGTTCCGCCATCAGCCACCCGGAGGGCACGACGGCGAGGGCGGCCGTCGCGCGGCGGACCGAGGGCGTCCCGCGGAGCATCGACCCGACCAGCCACCCCCACGGCAGCCACAGGAGGGCCAGCAGCGCCGCCAGGACCACGATGAACACATGCAGGCTCGGCATCAGCCAGTGATGCACGGCGATCATGAACCCGGTGGCGCCGAGCCAGCCGTCCAGAGCCGCCCGCCTGCCCGTCGGCGCCGAGCGGATCAGCAGCATCCACGGCACGAGGGCGACGTACGCGAACCACCAGAGGGACGGCGCGGGGAAGGAGAGCGCGGGCAGAGCGCCGAGCACCACCGCGGCGAGGCCGCGCCACCAGGGCGACGACAGCCCGTCCCACCGGCCGGCCGGAATCCGCATGCGCGCGCCTCCTCGTCCTGCCGCTCTGCCCCGCGAGGAGTCCGGGAGCAGTCCCTGCCACCAGTGTGTGGCAGCGCGGCGATCGCGGACAGTGTGCCCGCGACGGGACGGGAGTAACAGGATCCCCGCACGTCAGAGCGTGGTGCGCCGCCACTTCTCCTGGACGACCACCGAGCTGATCCGCCAGCCGTCCTCCGTGCGGACGAGGCCGAACGCGTACCGCCCGCCGGTCATGACGTTGGGCTCGGCCGGGCGCCGCGGACCGTCGTCGGCCGTGGTCCCCTCGGGCGGGGTGTCGAACATCATCGGGTTCACGTAGTCGGCCCGGAGCGCCGCTCGGTCCCCGGGGACGCCGCCGTGATGTTCGAGCCGCAGCCGCCGGTTGACGATGAGGTGCTGGCGTACGGGGAAGAGCCGCATCGTCTCCGCCAGCCAGTCCGCGACCTCGGCGGCCGGGCCCTCGATGCCGCCTGCGGTGCGATAGTCGGCCCGGCCGCCCGGGGTGAACAGGGCGCGGTAGCCGGCCCAGTCGGCGTCGTCCACGGCCACCGCGTAGCCGGTGACGACCGCGTCGACGGCCAGGCGGTCCAGTACGGTCGCGAGCTCTTCACGCTGCGTCATCGGGCCAGTCTCCGGCAGCCGGCGCCCCGGGCCAAGGGCCGTGCGCGGGGGACCCCGGCACCGGATCACCCCTGGGCGCGACGGCCGGTCAGTGCGCGAAGACCTCGCGGAGCCTCGCCTCGGCCTCGTGGTCGAGGTTGCTGTGCACCAGCTCCGCGTGGCCGACGGGGAACGCGTCACGGACCCGGTCGGTCACCGCGTCCCGGGACAGCAGGAAGAGCGCCGAAGTGCCCGGCGTCACCTTCGCCTTGACCTGCTCGATGAAGTCGTCGTCGATGCCGACGTCGGTGAGCCTGCCGCCCAGGGCCCCGGCCGCGGCGCCGATCGCGGCGCCCAGCAGCGGCACGAAGAAGATCAGGCCGAAGAGCATCCCCCAGAAGGTGCCGGAGAGAGCGCCGGTGCCGACGAGGCTGTGGAGCTGCTTGGTCCTCGGCTTGTTGTCGCCGTCGGCCCAGCTCACCACCGCCGCGTCGTCGACGGTGATCAGCCCCTCCTTCCGCAGGGACAGCAGGGTCGTCTCGACCCGTTCCGCCGAGTCGGGGGCGTCGAACTTCCAGACGGGGAGCGTGGCCATGCGGGTGCCTCCGTGGAGCTGTTCCGGACGATGGCGTGCTGGAGCGGTCCTGTGGCCACGGGCCGGCCTGGCCGTGGCGGGGCGTGGGCATGGGGCTGCGCCGTGCCACAGGCCCTCGGCCAGTAGAACGCACGCGGGTGAAGTCCGCATGTGGGACATCCGGGGGCGGCGCGCGGTGGCGCCGGGCGGCATCCGGGGAGGCGGCAGCCGTGGAGAACGGGTCGGTGCGGGCGGCGAGACGGCGGGCGGGGCCGGTTAGGCCGCTTCGGCGATCTCCCCGCGCACGGCCGCGGCCCACTGGAGGAGCAGCGTCTCGTACTCGTCCGCAGGCCATGCCTCGTCGGCGCGGGACTCCACCAGAGCGCGAATTGCCTCATTCGCCTCGGTCAGGGGTCGCACGGAACCAACCGGCGGGGGTGTGCGGTACATGCGACAAGACTACGGCCAGGCACTGACAGTGAGCACCAGAACGGCAGTGGTTTTCCTCGCACTAGCATTGATCGCCGACGCCGGCCGACGGCGTCCTGTTCCCGCACCAGGAGATCGCACACCTTGTCCGAGCAGCGCGTTCACGCCGAATCCGACCCCGGCCGAGGCGGCCTCGATCTGCGTGCCGACTGCGCGAACTGCTTCGCACTGTGTTGTGTCGCACTCGCCTTCACGGCCTCCGCCGACTTCGCGGTCGACAAGGACGCCGGGAGGCCCTGCCGCAACCTGCTCCCGGACTTCCGCTGCGGTGTCCACGAGCGCCTGCGGCCCGTGGGCTACCAGGGCTGCACCGTGTACGACTGCTTCGGCGCGGGGCAGCGGATCTCCCAGGTCACCTATGCCGGCCAGGACTGGCGCAGCGCCCCGCAGACAGCGCGGCAGATGTTCGCGCTGCTTCCCGTCGTGCGGCAGCTCCACGAGCTGCTCTGGTACCTCACCGAGGCGCTGGCGCTGGAGCCGGCCCGCTCGCTCCACGCCGACCTGCGCGGGGCGCTGACCAGGATCGAGCGCCTCTCGCAGGGCAGCCCCGACGAGATCCTCGCCCTCGACGTGGCGGCGCACCGCCAGGAGGTCAACGTGCTCCTGCTGCGTACGAGCGAACTCGTGCGCGCCGGTGCCACGGGCGCGGCCGGCGGGACCGCCGGCCGGGGCGCGCGGGCCGCGAAGGGCCGCGGCGGCAGCAAGGGCGGGGCGAAGAAGAACCGCAGGGGCGCCGACCTCATCGGCGCGAACCTCAAGGGCGCCGACCTGCACGGCGCCGACCTGCGAGGGGCGTACCTGATCGGCGCCGACCTGCGGGGCGCCGACCTGAGGGTGGCCGACCTGATCGGCGCGGACCTCCGCGACGCCGACCTCTCGGGCGCCGACCTCACGGGCAGCTTCTTCCTCACGCAGGCCCAGCTCAACGCGGCGAAGGGCGACGCCGGCACCGGGCTCCCGCCCGCGCTGACCCGCCCTTCGCACTGGTGAGGCGCGCGGATCAGCCCGCCGACTCGCCCGCGTGGGGGCTGAGCGTGTCCGTACCGACCAGGATGAACAGCAGGATGCCGAGCAGGACGCGGTAGATCACGAACGGCATGAAGCTCTTGGTCGTGATGAACTTCATGAACCACGCGATCACGGCGTATCCGACCACGAAGGCGATGATCGTCGCGAAGATCGTCGGGCCCCACGACACATGACCGCCCTCGCTCGCGTCCTTGAGCTCGAAGGCCCCGGACGCCAGCACGGCGGGGATGGCGAGCAGGAACGAGTAGCGGGCCGCCGCCTCGCGGGTGTAGCCCATCAGCAGGCCGCCGCTGATCGTCGCGCCGGAGCGGGAAACGCCGGGGATCAGGGCCATGGCCTGACAGATGCCGAAGATCAGGCCGTCCTTCACGCCCAGTTCCCTGAGCGTCTTGCGCTCCCGGATCGCGCGGTGCTTGCCGCCGACCTCGTCGCGCGCGGCGAGGCGGTCGGCGATGCCGAGGACGATGCCCATGACGATCAGGGTGGTGGCGATCAGCCGCAGGTCGCGGAAAGGGCCCTCGATGTGGTCCTTGAGGGTGACGCCGAGCACGCCGATCGGGATGGAGCCCACGATGACGAGCCAGCCCATCTGGGCGTCGTGGTCGCCGCGCATCGACCGGTCGACGAGCGACCTGCACCACGCGGAGACGATCCGGGCGATGTCCTTGCGGAAGTAGATGAGGACGGCCGCCTCGGTGCCGATCTGGGTGATCGCGGTGAAGGCCGCGCCCGGGTCGTGCCAGCCGGCGAAGGCCGCTGTCAGACGCAGATGGGCGCTCGACGAGATCGGCAGAAACTCTGTGAGCCCCTGGACGAGTCCGAGGATGAATGATTCGAACCAACTCATGGGGCTAAGGCCGTCCCGATGTATTTGTGCAGCGGCGTGCAGCGTGCAGGTGCAGTCAAGGTCAGTTGGTGCGCAGCGTATCGCCCGAAGATGTCGGCGCTGCGGGAAGCCCCCGACTGCGCAACCGATCAGGCGGGAACGGGCCCCGCGGGCATCCGGCCGGGCGCGCGGACGCGCGGGGCGGGGGCGTCGGGTGCGACGCCCGCCGGCCTCTCGCGCGGCTCAGGCAGCGGGCCGTTCGCCGCGCAGGCGGTGGCGCCTGCGCCAGGCGACCACCGCGGCGGCGAGGCCCGACAGGGCGATGAAGCCCATCGCGATCAGGAACGCCGGCGAGGTGGGGGACGAGGCGCTGCTCCCCGCGATGACGTACGCCGCCGTGTTCGGGATCGAGCCGATCCCGGTGGCCAGGAGGAACGGCAGCCATCCCATGCGGGAGATCGCGGCGCAGTAGTTGGCGGCCGCGAAGGGCACCCCCGGGAACAGCCGGATCGCGAGCATCGTGCGAAACCCGTGCCGGCTCAGCTGGCCGTCCGCCGCGAGCAGCGCCCGCCCGCGCAGCAGCGGGCGCAGCGCGTCCTGCCCGAGGACGCGGCCGAGGCCGAAGGCGATCCCGGCGCCGACGACCGTTCCCGCGACGGCGGCGACGAGTCCCGCCTGCGAACCGAAGAGGGCACCCGCGGCCAGGTTGAGGATCGGGCGCGGTACGAACGCCGCGGTGCACAGCCCGTACGCGACGCCGAAGAGCACCACGGCCGCCGCACCGCTCAACTGCGGGGGCCAGCCCCCGCTCAGGAGCCGCTGCGGCTCGAAGGCCAGCACGGCCGTGACCGCGGCCGCGAGCATCAGCACGAGGAACGACAGCCGGGACCACGGGGAGAGCAGCGTTCTGGTACAGCGGACGGCGAACCCCACGGGCGGGGCGGCGGTGTCGAGCATCCGGGGAGACTAACCGACAAGCGCATGTGATCGCCGCAACGCGCGTCGCACGTGCCGGTCGCGCGGACGCGCCGTACGGCGGGGGCACGTCGCACCCGTCGCACCCGTCGCACGGATAATTCGTTCGACGCGCGGGCGGGCGTCGGCGAGGATCAACGCATGTTCACGCACGCCTTCCTCGCAGCACGGACCGCAGTCGCGGCCGCGCCGAAGGCTGCCATGTCCACCCTCGCCGCAGTCGCCGCAGCAGCGGCCGCAGGCACGGCGTCCGCCGCGGCCGTGCCTGCCGCAGCGCCCCTCGACGGCGCCCGAAGCTGACCCTTCCCGGATCGTCCGGCGGACCCCACAGGGGGAGGGTCGGCAAGGCCCAGGGGTCCCCTCCGCTTCGAACTTCCGAGGAAGATCACCATGCCCAAGACGGCATACGTGCGCACCAAGCCGCACCTCAACATCGGCACCATGGGCCACGTCGACCACGGCAAGACCACCCTGACCGCCGCCATCACCAAGGTCCTCAGCGAGCGCGGGACGGGCGCCTTCGTGCCGTTCGACCGCATCGACCGGGCCCCCGAGGAGGCGCAGCGCGGCATCACCATCAACATCGCGCACGTCGAGTACGAGACCAGCACCCGCCACTACGCGCACGTCGACATGCCCGGCCACGCCGACTACGTCAAGAACATGGTCACCGGAGCCGCGCAGGTCGACGGGGCGATCCTCGTCGTGTCCGCGCTCGACGGGATCATGCCGCAGACCGCCGAGCACGTCCTGCTCGCCCGCCAGGTCGGCGTCGACCACATCGTCGTCGCGCTCAACAAGGCGGACGCCGTCGACGACGGCGAGGACGCCGTGCTGACCGATCTGGTCGAGCTGGAGGTGCGCGACCTGCTGTCCGAGCACGGCTACGGCGGCGACTCGGTGCCCGTCGTACGGGTCTCGGGGCTCAGGGCGCTGGAGGGCGACCCGCGCTGGACGGCGGCCATCGAGGCGCTGCTGGACGCGGTGGACACGTACGTACCGATTCCGGAGCGCTACACGGACGCGCCGTTCCTCATGCCGGTGGAGAACGTCCTCACCATCACCGGGCGCGGCACGGTCGTCACCGGCGCCGTCGAGCGCGGCACGATCAGGGTCGGCGACCGGGTGGAGGTGCTGGGCGCGGACGGGGGTCCGCAGACCAGCACCGTCACCGGAGTGGAGACCTTCGGCAAGCCCATGGAGTCCGCCGAGGCGGGCGACAACGTCGCGCTGCTGCTGCGCGGCATGCCGCGCGACGCGGTGCGCCGGGGCCACGTGGTGGCGGCGCCGGACAGCGTGACGCCCACCCGGCGCTTCACCGCGCAGGTGTACGTGCTGTCGGCGCGGGAGGGCGGTCGTACGACGCCTGTCACGACGGGCTACCGGCCGCAGTTCTACATCCGGACGGCGGACGTCGTCGGGGACATCGACCTCGGGGAGACCGCTGTCGCCCGCCCCGGTGACACGCTCACGCTGACCGTCGAACTGGGCCGCGAGGTACCGCTGGAGCCGGGTCTCGGCTTCGCGATCCGTGAAGGCGGCCGCACGGTGGGCGCGGGCACGGTGACGTCCCTGCTGACCTGACGGATGCCGCCCCCGGCGACCGGGGGCGGCTTCTGCCCCCGGTCGCCCTAAGCCTCCGGCGTTCCCTGCCGCGCGCCGGCCCGGCGCCCACCCGTAACCGGGCGGCGGCGCGGCAGCGCACAATGGTGGCGTGGACGAGCCGATACCCGTGATCCGGGACGTGGACTGGGGCGTTGCCAAGCTGATGCCCGACGTGGACCGGCCGCGCGCCTGGCTGCTCACGGTCGACGGCGCGCCCCAGTCGTACGTCGACCTCGACGATCCCACCCACCTGGAGTTCGAGTACGCGCGCCGCCTCGCCCACGTCGTCGACTGCACGGCCGGCCCGGGCACCCCCCTCGACGTACTGCACCTCGGAGGCGGCGGCCTCTCCCTGCCGCGCTACACCGCCGCCACCCGGCCGGGTTCGCGCCAGGACGTGGTGGAGGCCGACCGGGGCCTGCTGGCGCTGGTCGCCGAACACCTGCCGCTGCCCGGCGACTGCGGCGTGCACGTGCACGGCGTCGACGCGCGCGCCTGGCTCGAAAGCGCCCCCGCCGCGTCCGCCGACGTACTCGTCGCCGACGTATTCGGCGGCTCCCGGGTGCCCGCGCATCTCACGTCCGTCGAGTACGCGCGCCTGGCCGGACGCGTCCTGCGCCCCGGCGGGATTTACGCCGCCAACCTCGCGGACGGCGCGCCGTTCGCCTTCCTGCGTTCCCAACTGGCCAATTTCGCGGCCGTCTTCGCGGAGGTCGCGCTGATCGCGGAACCGGGCGTCCTGCGCGGCCGCCGCTTCGGCAACGCGGTACTCGTCGCCTCGCACGCGCCGATCGACACGGCGGCCCTCGCCCGCAGGACCGCCGCCGACGTGTTCCCCGCGCGCGTGGAGAGCGGCCCTTCCCTGCGGCGCTTCACCGGTGAAGCGCGCACCGTGCGCGACGAGGACGCGGTGGAGTCACCCGAGCCGCCCGGGGGCGCCTTCCGCGTCGGTTGACACCGCCAGGGCCCCGTCCGTCTTCGCCACTTCGCGGGTACGGCGCGTCAGGTTCCGTACGTCGGGCACGAACAGCACCGCGGCCGTCACGAGAACCACCAGCGCCGCGCACCCCCACAACGCCTCGTGCCGCCCGACCAGGCTCTCGACGGGCCCCGCCACCGCCGTCGCCAGCGGCAGCATCGCGACCGAGCCGAACCAGTCGTACGCCGACACCCGGGAGAACTTCTCCTCCGGGATCTCCTGGTGGAGCGCCGTCATCCAGGAGACGCCGAACACCTCGATCGCGACGCCGCTGACGAACATCACCGCGGCGAGACCGGCCACCGGCAGCGGCACCGCGAGCGCCGCCGACGGCAGGGCGAGCGGGAAGACGCACAGCGTTCCGGCGAGCAGCAGCCGCCGGGGCCGCCACCGCATCATCACGAACGCGCCGACGACCGTGCCCGCGCCGAAGGCGGCCAGGGCGAGGCCCCAGGGCGCGGCGCCGCCCAGTTCGTCCTGGGCGACCAGCGGCCCGTACACCGCTTCGGCCGCTCCGACGACGGCGACGACCACCGAGAACTGGGCCACGATGCTCCACAGCCAGGGCCGTCCGACGACCTCCCGCCACCCCTCGCGCAGGTCGGCCAGCATCCCGCCGCCGGGCTGGCGCGGCCGGATGTGGCTCACGTCGAGGAACGCGCGCAGCGCGCCGGCGAACGCGAACGCGACCGCGTCGACGGCGAGGACCCAGCCGGGGCCGACCGCGGCGATCAGCGCGCCGCCGAGCGCGGCGCCGCCGATGGACGCGCCGTGCATGGCCATCCGGAAGAGGGCGAAGGCGCGGTTGGCCTGCTCGCCGCTGACGCTCGACAGGAGCATGCCCTCGGCCGCCGGGTTGAAGAACGCCTGACCCGCGCCGCACAGGCCGGTCAGGAGCATCATCTGCCACAGCTTGGGGTCGCCCGTCAGGACCAGGACGGCGAAGGCGCCCTGGGAGACGCAGTTGAGCGCGTTGGCGGCGACCATCACGTGGTGCCGGGGTATCCGGTCGGCCACCGCTCCGCCTATGAGGAGGAACAGGACGAGCGGCAGCGTACGGGCGGCGGCCACCATCCCCACGTCCCCGCCGTCGCCGCCCGACTGGAGCACGGCGAACGCCGACGCGATCAGCGCACCATGGGTGCCCAAGTTCGTCACGATCGCGGCGGCGGTCAGCAGTACGTAGTTGCGGCCGGCCCAGTCGGGGCGGCGGACTCGGCGGGGAACGGCGGCGGGAGATGTCACCCCGGGACTATCGCTGGCGTCGCCCGCCCTTGCCAAACCGGTCGGGCGGCGGACCGGCCATGATCAGCCGGCCAGCCGGACCGTGCCGAGGATCCGCTTGACGGTCGCCTCGGGGAGTTCGTCCTTGACGCCCTTCGAGGTGAACAGGCTCCAGACGGCGAAGTCACCGTTCGCGTTCTTGAAGGCGAAGGCGATCGACTTGCCGTCGGTGTCGCACTTGTCCTCCTTCTTGACGCCCGTGACGGTGGCGACGGAGACACTGCCCTTGAGTCCGGACGTCGCGGTGAAGGGCGCTGCCTCGGACACCTTGAAGGTGCCGGTCTCCTTCTGGTCGTACCCGCCGAAGACCCAGGCGGCGGCCACGTTCTCGGCCTCGGGGCCCGTCTTGCTCGCCCCGTTCGCACCGCGGGTTCCGGCCGCGCCGAGGATGCTGTTCTTGCCGCACCAGCCGCTCTTGAAGTAGGCGGGGCCCGACATGGAGATGAGGGGCTTGTCCTTGTCGTCCGTGAAGCTGATGCTCAGGCCGGGCGACTTCACCTCCCACTCCGGCGGTACGTCGAAGGCCGTGCCGTACTTCGGGTTGGTGACGACCTTCCAGCCGGGGATCGTCGGCTCGGCTCCGTCGACCGAGCCGCCACGCGGGTTCTCGGTGGGCGAGGCGGAAGCGGACGGCTCCTCGGGCGTGGGGGACGGCGGCGCCGAGGTCTCCTTGCCGGCGGCCCGGGTCGGGCCGCCCTCGTCGTCCTCGCCCAGGAGCACCACGCCGGTGACCACCGCCGCGGCGACGACCGCGACGGCGGCCACGACCGCGATGACGGTGGTCCGGTTCCCGTTCCCGCCGCCGCCCGGCGGCATCGCGGGCGGGTACTGCGGCGCGCCCGCATGCTGCTGGGGCTGCTGGAAGGGGTTGGGCTGCTGGTGACCGGGGTGCTGGCCGGCCTGCGGGTACCCCGGCTGCTGGTACGGCTGATGAGAGCCGGGCTGCTGGTACGGATTCTGGTTCGCGTCCTGCGGGTTCTGCTCGCCCCCGGGCGGCTGCTGTCCTGGCCACATGGCCCGTAACGATAGAGGTGTCCGGCCGCTGGGGGGACGTCCGCCCCCGGAGGGATGGCCAAGGCTGCCTACTCGTGGGTAACATCGCGCTTCATGAGCGCAGATCAGATGTCCGTCGGCGAGATGCTCGTCGCCACGGTTCCCATGGCCCGTACCCTCGACCTCGAGTTCCTGGAGACCACCCCCGAGCGTGCCGTGGTCCGCCTGCCGGACCAGGCCGCGTACCACAACCACGTGGGCGGCCCGCACGCCGGCGCCATGTTCACGCTCGCCGAGTCGGCGAGCGGCGCCATCGTCATCGCCGCCTTCGGCGACCAGCTCCAGCGCGCCGTGCCGCTCGCCGTGAAGGCCGAGATCGGCTACAAGAAGCTCGCCATGGGCGTGGTCACCGCGACCGCCACCCTGGGCCGCCCGGTGGCCGACGTCGTCGCGGAGCTCGATGCCGGACAGCGCCCCGAGTTCCCCGTCGAGATCTCCATCCAGCGCGAGGACGGCGCCGTGACGGGGGAGATGACCGTCGTCTGGACCCTGCGCCCCAACAGCTGATCCACTGCCCCGTGTGACGGGTGCGACCTCCCGGACGCCGTCACGGCGCGACGAGGTGCGGGTAGGCTGCCCGCCGTGTGCCACGGGGGCGCACGGCGGTCAGCCGCACCTTCTCGACGACAGGAACCGGCGTTGCACATCACGGAGTGGCTGGAGACCATCCCCGCGGTCAGCATTTACCTCCTGGTGGGGGTCGTCATCGGGCTGGAGAGCCTGGGCATTCCGCTGCCGGGGGAGATCGTTCTCGTCAGTTCGGCCCTGCTCGCCTCGCAGCACGGCGACATCGACCCGTACGTGCTCGGCGCCTGCGCCACGGCCGGCGCGATCATCGGCGACTCGATCGGCTACGCGATCGGGCGCAGGGGCGGCCGGCCGCTGCTGGCGAGACTGGGCCGCAAGTTCCCCAAGCACTTCAGCGAGTCCAACATCGCCATGGCGGAGCGCTCGTTCGAGAAGTGGGGCATGTGGGCGGTCTTCTTCGGCCGCTTCGTGGCGCTGCTGCGGATCTTCGCCGGACCGCTCGCGGGCGTTCTGCGCATGCCGTACTGGAAGTTCCTGATCGCCAACGTCTTCGGCGGCATCCTGTGGGCGGGCGGCACCACCGCCGTCATCTACTCGGTGGGCGTGGTCGCGGAGGCGTGGCTGAAGCGCTTCTCCTGGCTGGGCCTGGTGGTCGCGGTGCTCTTCGGCGTCACGTCGATGCTCGTACTCAAGAACCGCGCGAAGAAGGCCGCCGCCCAGGCCGAGGCGCGGGCCGAGGTGGCCGACGCCGAGGCCGCCGCACCCGAGAAGGTCGCGGCGGCCGCCGACTGACGGCCGCCCGCCGTCGCTAGTCGGCGTGCGCCTCGCGGTGGCCCTGCGCCAGCTCCAGGTACATCGCGGCGTTCAGCTTGATGCCCTCGCGCTCCTCGTCCGTCAGCTCCCGCTTCACCTTGGCGGGTACGCCGGCGACGAGCGAGCCCGGGGGCACCCGCATGCCCTGCGGAACGAGCGCCTGCGCGGCGATCAGCGAACCGGCTCCGATGTGCGCGCCGTTGAGCACCGTGGCGCCCATGCCGACCAGCACGTCGTCCTCGACCGTGCATCCGTGCAGTACGGCGTTGTGCCCGACCGAGACGCGGTCGCCGACCGTGACGGGGAAGCCCGGGTCGACGTGCACCGTGCAGTTGTCCTGGATGTTGCTGTCCGTGCCGAGGACGATCGGGCCGCAGTCGGCGCGCAGCACGGTGTGGTACCAGACGCTGGCGCCCGGGCCGAGGGTGACGTCCCCGATGACGACGGACGTGGGCGCGGCGAAGGCCGACGGGTCGACGCGCGGCTCCTTGCCGCCCACGCCGGTGATCAAAGCCTGCTCCGCCATCGCGTGCTCCTCGGTGCTTCGGTGCCTGTGTGCTGGTCGGTCGCGCCAGGGGGAACCGTAAGCGACGGCCCCGGCCCCCGCGATGCCGGGTGGGGCGAACATCACAGCAGGCGGCGACGGGCGGCCCGGGTCCGGCCGACTACCGTGAGCGGGTGCCGAAGAACAGAAACACGTTCTCATCGTTCTCCGCGGTGACCGCCTGGCGACGCCGCCTGGTGACCGGCGCCGTGCACGCGGGCTGGCGATGGGTCCAGCGGACCGGCGCGGTCAGCGCCGAGAATCCGGGACGGCTGCGGTTCGGTTCGATCGGTGCCGGAACCAAGCTCGCCTTCCCGCAGGGGACCGTGTTCGGCGAGGAGTGGATCCACCTGGGCGAGCACTGCATCATCGGCGAACAGGTCACGCTGACGGCCGGCATGATGCCCGGCCTCGACCTCGGCCCCGACCCGATCCTGCGGCTCGGCAACGGTGTGGTCCTCGGCCGGGGCAGCCACGTCATCGCCGACACGACCGTGACCGTCGCGGACGACTGCTACTTCGGCCCCTATGTGTACGTCACGTCCACCAACCACAGTTACGACGACCCGGACGTCCCCGTCGGCAAGCAGTGGCCCCGCACCGAACCGGTGGAGATAGGGCCCGGCTGCTGGATCGGCACGGGCGCGGTGATACTCCCGGGCGCCCGTCTCGGCCGTAACGTCGTCGTCGCCGCGGGCGCCGTCGTGCGGGGCGAGGTGCCCGACCACGCGGTGGTCGCCGGAGCGCCGGCCCGCGTCGTGCGCAGCTGGGACGCGGTGAAGGGCTGGCAGCCGCCGCTGCGGACGCCCGCGCCCGTACCGATCCCGGAGGGCGTCACCCCGGAGCAGCTGCTGGCGCTGGCCGAGCTGGAGGCGGAGACCGCCGAGTGAGCCGCCCGTACGCCCGCGGCGGCGAGCGGGAGCGTGGCTCGTCCCGGCCCCGCCCGCACAGCGAGACGGTCAACCCGTCCGCAGGTGAGGGCTGTTAGCGTCGCTCTCATGCGCGCACCCCTCGGAGACTTCGACGACGCCACCCCGGCCCCCGACTGCCTCGGCCTGCTGACCGCGCCGGTCGCGGACGCGGTGCGCGCCTGGAGCAACGACGTACCCGCCGACCAGATCCTCTACGTCGACACCGACCCGGAGATCGCCGACACGGCGGCCTTCGTCGAGCACTACGGCGCGGGTCTCCTCGACGCGTCGGCGAACTGCGTGGTCGTCGCGGGCAAGCGGGGCGGTGAGAGCACCCTGGCCGGCTGCCTGGTCCTCTCCCGTACGCGGGTCGACGTGAACGGCGCGGTCCGCAAGCAGCTCGGCGCGCGCAAGGCGTCGTTCGCCCCCATGGACACGGCCGTCGGCGAGACCGGCATGGAGTACGGGGGCATCACCCCGATCGGGCTGCCCGCCGGCTGGCCGCTGCTCGTGGACGCCGCCGTCACCGGCGTCCCGTGGGTGCTGGTCGGCAGCGGGCGCCGCAGGGGAAAGCTCATCGTGCCCGGCAAGGCTTTCGCGGGTCTGCCGGGCGCCGTCGTGATCGAGGGGCTCGGCGTCTGAGGTCCGCCGGGCGCGGCCTGGTCCGTCGGCCCTCCCGGGAGCGCGCGCGTCCTGCGCGCCCTGGGTCGCCCGTCAGCCCAGCCGGGGGATCTCGATCGCCGGGCAGCGGTCCATGACCATGTCCAGGCCCGCCGCACGGGTGCGGTCGTACGCCGCTTCGTCGATCACACCGAGCTGGAACCACACCGCCTTCGCGCCGACCGCCGCCGCCTCGTCCGCGACGCCACCCGCGAGGTCGCTGTTGACGAACACGTCCACGACGTCGACGGGGAACGGGATGTCGGCCAGTGAGGCGTACCCCTGCTCGCCGTGGACGACCTCCGCTTTCGGGTGCACCGGGACGACGCGCTTGCCGTAGCGCTGGAGCACCTCGGCGACGCCGTACGCCGCCCGCGTCCGGTTGGTGGACAGGCCCACCACCGCCCACGTGTCACCGGACTGGGTGAGGATCTTGCGGATCGTTGCCGGGTCGCCGTACACGCCCTGCCTCCAGGAGTCGAAAGGTCACTGCACGGGGCCAACAGGCGGTGCCGTGCGGACATTCCCCGACGACGCGCGAGCTGTTCATGGGCGCGTTGTTGTTCAACGTTGTACCGATGTGTATCGTCGCGACCTGTGACTTGAAGTTTCAAGTAACGTGATCCGTTCCCCCCACGGCAACAGGAGAGAGCCCCTCACATGACTCCCCCCACCAGCACCCTCGGCGTACCCGTCATCAGCGGCACCGCGGTCGGCCGCACCTCCTCGCTCCACGGCTACGA
This sequence comes from Streptomyces chryseus, assembly GCF_014650755.1. Taxonomy (GTDB): domain Bacteria; phylum Actinomycetota; class Actinomycetes; order Streptomycetales; family Streptomycetaceae; genus Streptomyces; species Streptomyces chryseus. Next base: position 53,945 of record NZ_BMVO01000013.1, read on the forward strand.
CGCGGGCCTCCTCGTGCTCCGTATCGCCCTCGGCCTCACCATGGCCGCCCACGGCGCGCAGAAACTCTTCGGCTGGTTCGGCGGCGGCGGACTCGAAGGAACCGGGCAGTTCTTCACCGCGAGCGGCTACCCGGCCGGCGGGGCGATGGCCGTCGTGGCCGGTCTCACCGAGACCCTGGGCGGTCTCGGACTCGCTCTCGGACTGCTGACCCCGCTGGCCGGCGCGGCCGTCCTCGGCACCCTGGTCAACGTGCTCGCGGTGAAGTGGGGCGGCGGCTTCTTCGCCCCCGAGGGCGTGGAGTACGAGGTGCTTCTCACAGCGGCCGCGGCGGCGCTCACGCTGACCGGCCCCGGCCGGTACGCCGCCGACCGCTTCCTGCCCGGTCTGCGCACCCACCGTCTCGCGTACGGCGTCGCCGCCGTGGCCGTCGGCCTGGTCGTCGCGGCCGTGGTCCTGCTGCTCCGGAAGTAGCACCCCCGCGGCCTGCGCATAGGGTGGGCCGAATGCAGGAGCAGTACCGGACCGTCGCCCGCGCGGGCGTGCACGAAGCGGAGATCAGCAGATCCCGCTTCCTGTGCGCGCTCGCGCCCGCGGCGACCGAACGGGAGGCGCAGGACTTCGTCGCGCACGTCCGCAAGGAACACCCGACGGCGTCGCACCACTGCTTCGCGTACGTGATCGGCGCGGACGCCTCCGTGCAGAAGGCGAGCGACGACGGCGAGCCGGGCGGTACGGCGGGGGTCCCGATGCTCCAGATGCTGATGCGCCGCGAGGTCCGGTACACCGTCGCCGTCGTCACCCGCTACTACGGTGGCGTGAAGCTCGGCGCCGGCGGGCTGATCAGGGCGTACGGGGGAGTGGTGGGCGAAGCTCTGGACGCCGTCGGCACGATCACCCGGCAGCGTTTCCGGCTCGTCACCGTCACGGTCGACCACCAGCGCGCGGGAAAGCTGGAGAACGACCTGCGGGCGACCGGCCGGGCGGTGCGCGAGGTCCGGTACGCCGAGGCGGTCACGATCGAGGTCGGCCTGCCGGAGGCGGACGTCGAGCCCTTCCGCGCGTGGCTCGCCGACACCACCGCGGGCACGGCCGGCTTCGAAACCGGCGGAGAGGCGTACGGCGACGCCTGAGACGGCCGGGCAAAACCGAGGTCCGTGGCGGGCGGGGTGCCGGGCGGCGCTAACGTGGTCGAAGCGGTCAGTGAGGTCCGCGCCGGTCCGGCGCGGGCTCAGGGGGCGGAGGAAGTGAACATGCGGGGCGGAGCCGTCACTTGAGAATTCTGCACACGTCGGACTGGCACCTGGGGCGGTCCTTCCACCGGGTGGGCCTGCTCGACGCCCAGGCCGCGTTCCTCGACCACCTGGTGACGACGGTGCGCGAGCGGGACGTCGAAGCCGTCCTGGTGGCGGGCGACGTGTACGACAGGGCGGTGCCGCCCCTGGCCGCCGTCGAGCTCTTCGACCGGGCCCTGCACCGGCTCGCCGCCGCCGGCGTGCCGACGGTCATGGTCTCCGGCAACCACGACTCGGCCCGCCGGCTCGGTGTCGGCGCGGGGCTCATCGACCGGGCCGGAATCCACCTGCGGACCGACCCCGCCGGTTGTGCGACACCCGTCGTACTTCGTGACGCGCACGGCGACGTCGCCCTCTACGGGCTGCCGTACCTGGAGCCCGCTCTCGTACGCGACGAGTTCAAGGTGTCCCGGGTGGGACACGAGGCGGTCGTAGGAGCGGCGATGGAGCGCGTACGGGACGACCTCGCCGGGCGGCCCGCCGGCACCCGGTCGGTCGTCCTCGCGCACGCCTTCGTCGCCGGCGGCGAGCCCAGCGACAGCGAGCGCGACATCACCGTCGGCGGCGTCGCGTCCGTCCCCGCCGGTGTCTTCGACGGCGTCGACTACGTGGCGCTCGGCCACCTCCACGGCGCCCAGGCGATCACCGCGCGGGTGCGGTACTCGGGCTCCCCGCTCGCGTACTCCTTCTCGGAGGCGGACCACCGCAAGACGATGTGGCTCGTCGACCTCGGACCGGGCGGCGAGATCGAGGCGGAGCGGATCGACTGCCCCGTGCCGAGGCGGGTGGCCCGCATCCGGGGACGCCTGGAGGAGCTGATCGAGGACCCCGCGCTGGAACGCCACACGGAGTCCTGGATCGAGGCGACGCTCACCGACCCGGTACGCCCCACCGAACCCATGGCGCGGCTCTGCGCCCGGTTCCCGCACACCATCAGCCTGGTCTTCGATCCCGAGCGGGCCCCCGAGGACCCCGGGGCGTCGTACGCCCAGCGCCTCCAGGGGCGCGACGACCAGCAGATCGCCGAGGACTTCGTCGCCCACGTGCGCGGCGGCAGCGGACCCGACGAACGGGAGCGCACGGTGCTGCACGCCGCGTTCGACGACGTCCGCGTGGACGACACGACGCGCGAGGTCGCCCGGTGAGGCTGCACGCCCTGGACATCACGGCCTTCGGACCGTTCGGCGCCACCCAGCAAGTCGACTTCGACGCGCTCAGCGCCGCTGGGATCTTCCTGCTGCACGGACCGACCGGCGCGGGCAAGACGTCCGTCCTGGACGCCGTCTGCTACGCCCTGTACGGGGCCGTGCCCGGCGCACGGCAGAGCCCCGGAGCCTCGCTGCGCAGCGACCACGCCCCGCACGACCTGCCGACCGAGGTACGCCTCGAACTCACCGTGGGCGGACGGCGGCTGGAGGTCACCCGGCGGCCCGCACAGCCGCGCCCCAAGAAAAGGGGCGACGGGTATACGACGGAGAAGGCGCAGAGCTGGCTGCGCGAGCACGTACCCGGCACCGGGTGGAAGGCGCTCAGCCGCTCCCACCAGGAGATCGGCGAGGAGATCACGCAGCTCGTCGGCATGAGCCGGGAGCAGTTCTGCCAGGTGGTGCTGCTGCCGCAGGGCGACTTCGCGCGCTTCCTGCGCGCCGACGCCGAAGCGCGCGGCAAGCTCCTCGGCCGGCTCTTCGACACCCGCCGCTTCGCCGCCGTCGAGGACCGGCTCGCCGAACTGCGGCGCTCGGCGGAGCAGGCGGTGCGGGCGGGCGACGAGCGGCTGCTCGCCGTCGCGCAGCGGATGGCGCAGGCGGCCGGCGACAGCGCCGACGCGCGCGCCTGGCCGCTGCCCGCCGCGCAGCCGGGCGAGCCCGGACTCGCCGAAGCCGTACGGGAGTGGGCCGCGATCGCGCGCGGCGGCGCGTACGAGCGCCGGGACATCGCGGAGTCGGCGGTGACGGCGGCCGGGAGCAGGCGGGTCGCGGCCCGCCGCACGCTGGACGCCGAGCGCGAACTGGCCGCCCTCCAGCAGCGGTACGCCGACGCGCGGCGGCGCGCCGACGTCCTGGAGGCGCGTCGCCCCGAGTACGAGCGGCTGCGCGAGCGGCACGACCGCGCCCGACGGGCCGAGCGCGTCGCCCCGGCCCTGTCGCTGCGCGACGACGCCGAGCGGGAGCACCGCGCGGCGAGCGGGACCCGGGAGCGCTCGCGCGCCGAACTGCCGCCGGACCTCGTCGACGCCGGAGCCGAGCGGCTCGCCGTGCTGGAGCGACAGCTGCGGCAGGAACTCGGCGGCCTCGAAGCCGCGCGCAGGGCGGAGCGGCGCGCCGACGAGATCGGCCGGGAGCGCACCGCGCTGGAGCGCCAGGCCCGCGCCGACGACGAACTGCTGCGGGACGCCGCCGACTGGCTGGGCGGCTGGGACACGACCCGCCGCCGCTGCCAGGAACGCATCGAGCAGGCGCAGGACGCCGTGGCCCGCGCGGAGCACCTGGCCGGCCGGCTCGAACCGGCCCGCCGCCGGCTCGACGCCGCGCGCCGGCGCGACGTACTCGCCGGGCAGGTGACGGCCGCCGAGGACCGGCTGCGGGCGGCTCGCGACAGGGCGGTCGCCGCGCACGAGACGTGGCTGGACCTGAAGGAACGCCGCCTGCTCGGCATCGCCGCGGAGCTGGCGGCGGGTCTGCGCGAGGGCGAGGAGTGCGCGGTCTGCGGCTCGACCGCGCACCCGAAGCCGGCGCGCGCGGCGGCGGACCAGGTGGACCGTACGGCCGAGGAAGCGGCGTACGAGGCCCATGGACGGGCCGAGGCGACGCGCGCCGACGCGGAGCGCGCGCTGGCGGCGGTACGCGAGGACCACGCGGCGGCACGAGCCGAGGCGGGCACCGTCGACGGCCCGGCGTCACCGGACGCGCCCGCCGCACGGCCGGTCGCCGGCTTCGTGGGCGATCCGTCCGAGGCGCGGGCGCACGGCGGACGCGAGGTGCGGGGCGCCGCCGCCGACGGTGTCATGACCGCCGTGGGCTCGACGCCGGCCGCCGTGGACGGCTGCGGTGGCACCACGGCGGACGCGGTGCCACCGCAGCGGGCCGCCCCCGGATCGCAGGACCCCGGCGGAGCGACGGATGCTCCCCTCGTGTCCGACGGCGGGGCCGGCGACGACGCTCACGTCTCCCGGGCGGCGGGCACGGGTGTCCCGGCCCAGTACGCGGGGCCCGCTGCCGCGACCACGCCGTCCGGCGGCTTCGGCCACGCCGCCGGGGGAGCCCGGGACGTCACCGTCGCCGAGCTGGCCTCCCTGGTCGAGGAGTTGACCCGGCAGCACACCGAGGCGCGCGCCACGGCCGCCGGCCTGCACGCGGCGCGTGAGGCGCTGGACCGTGCCGAGCGGGAGTACGCGCGCCGCGTCGACGCCCAGCAGCAGGCGGAGCGGCGGACCGCCGCCAGGACCTCGCAGCGCGAAGCCCTCGACCGCGAACTGGCCTCGCTGGAGGCGGAGCTGTCGGTGGCCCGGGGCGCCGCGCCCAGTGTCGCCGAGCACGCCGCGCTGCTGGAGCGCCGGGTCCGGGTGCTCGGCGAGGCCGCCGAGGCGGTGCGCGCGGTCGAGACCACCGCCCAGCGTCTCAAGGAGGCCGACGACCGGCTCGCCGACGCCGCGTTCGACGCCGGGTTCGACACCCCGCAGGCGGCCGCCCGGGCCCTGCTCGGGGACGCCGAACAGCGCGACCTCCAGCGCGGGATCGACGAGTGGCAGCGTGAAGAGGCGGCCGTTACCGACCGGTTGGCCGAGCCGCAGACCGCCGCGGCCGCCACCCGGCCCGAGGCCGCGCCGCGGCGGGCCGAGGAGGCGTTCGACGCCGCCGAGCGCGCCCTGCTCGACGCCACGTCCGCTCTCGACGCCGCCCGTGAGCGCCGCGCCGCGCTCGCCGCGCTGTCGCGGCAGGCCGCCGAGGAGACGCGGCGCCTCGGCCCGCTGCGCGAGGAGTACGAGCGCGTGGCACGCCTCGCCTCCCTCGCCGCCGGCACCTCCGCCGACAACGAACGCAAGATGCGTCTGGAGTCGTACGTACTGGCGGCCCGCCTGGAGCAGGTCGCGGCCGCCGCCACCGCCCGTCTCCAGCGCATGTCGTCAGGCCGCTACACCCTCGTCCACTCCGACGCCAGGTCCGGCGGGCGCGGCCGTTCGGGACTCGGCCTGCACGTCGTCGACGCCTGGACGGGCGTGGAGCGCGACACGGCGACCCTCTCCGGCGGCGAGACGTTCTTCGCCTCGCTCGCCCTCGCGCTCGGCCTCGCCGACGTGGTCACCGACGAGGCCGGCGGCGTACGGCTCGACACGCTCTTCATCGACGAGGGCTTCGGCAGCCTCGACGACCAGACCCTGGACGAGGTCCTCGACGTACTCGACTCCCTGCGCGAACGCGACCGCAGCGTCGGCATCGTCAGCCACGTGGCCGACCTGCGGCGCCGCGTCACCACCCAGCTGGAGGTCGTCAAGGACCGGCACGGCTCCGTGGTGCGCCACCGCACCGCCGGGATCAGCGGCTGAGCGCGCGCCGGGGCAGCGGCGAGGAGTAGACGACGCTGGTGGTGACCGAGCCGAGCGTGCCGAAGCGGCCCGAGACCTCTTCCAGGTGCTTCATCGAGCGGGCCGCGACCTTCATGACGAAGCAGTCGTCGCCCGTGACGTGATGCGCTTCGAGCACCTCGGTCGTCACCTGGAGCAGGTCGTGGAACGGCTTGTAGTTGCCGTGCGGATAGCGCAGCCGTACGAAGGCGAGAATGGGCATCCCCAGTGGCTCCTGCTCGACGACGGCCGTGTAGCCCGAGATCACCCCCGCCTCCTCCAGCCGCCGCACCCGCTCGGTCACGGCGCTCGCGGACATGGACACGGTGCGGGCCAGCTCGGCGAAGGTCGCCCGGCCCTCGCGTTGCAGGGCTTCCAGGATGCGCCAGTCGGTGGCGTCCGGTGAATATCCGGTCATGCCCCGAGACAACAGGGGATCCACCGGCAGATCAAGAGAAGAGCCGGGGAATCCCACTTCAGCTCGATGATCACCCGCCGTAGATTCTTACTCATGACCGTGACACGCACTGCCACCGCCCAGACGCCCGCCACCAGCGCGAACGCCGTTCTCCGCGTCCCGCCGGCCGCTCCTGCCGCTGCCGCCGCCCACTTCGGCGCGAGCCTCGCCTTCCACGCCGACGTGTCCGACGTCGCCTCGGTCCTCGCGTCCGGCGAGGACCCGGGCTTCGTCGTGGTGGACTCCCGCTCCACCGAATCCTGGGACCAGGGCCACGTCCCGGGCGCCCTGCACCTCCCGACGGCGTTGATCCCCGCCCAGGCCGAGCGGCTCCTGGACAAGGCCGTGCCGGTCGTCACGTACTGCTGGGGTCCCGGCTGCAACGGCGCCACCCGCGCCGCCCTCGCGCTCGCCGAACTCGGCTACCAGGTCAAGGAGATGCTCGGCGGCATCGAGTACTGGATCCGCGAGGGCTTCGAGGTCGAGACCTGGGAGGGCCGTGAGCGGCGCGACGCCGACCCGCTGACCGCGCCCCTCGGCACCGACGACTGCGGCTGCTGAGCCCGGGTTCACCGTACGACGTGTGGCACGGGCCGCAGGAACCGCGCGTCCCGCGGCCCCACCGTGCCCGCCGGGCGCGCCACTCGCGCGGCGTCTCGCACCCCAGGCCGCGCCGGCGGGCGGCGGCCGAGCGCGCGCGTACGCAGGGGGCAGAGGGTGCCTCATCCGCAGGAGGCACGCCCATCGGTTCTCTCGCGGCCGTCGCTGCGCCCGCGGCTGCCGGCCCGGGTCAGCGCGTCGAACAGCGCGGACGGGTCCGCGCCCGTCGGCAAACCGCTGACCTGGCCGTCGCCGACCTCCACCACCCGCCACACCCCGTCCTCGCGCAACGCCAGGTCGGTCGTGACCCAGCGGCAGCCGAGTGCCCGCACGGCGGGGCGTACGGAGCTGAGATCGGGCGCCGGAAGTTCGGCGGGGGAGTCGGGGTGCGCCGTCGTGAGAACCGGCTCGCCGTCGACCCACCACACGCGCGCCTCGCCGCCCGGCACGAACGGCTCGTACTCCCGCACCACGAGGCCGCCCGCGAGCGAGTCCTCCTGGAGCGCGAAGAAGCGGCGCACGACGGCGGACAGCCGCCGCGTGTCGGCGAGCGCGGGGACGAAGCACGCCTCGTCCCACTCGTGCTTGCGCGACTTCACGAAGTCCTTGACGACGGCGGCGCCCGGACCGAGCGGGGCGGTGAGCGCGGCGAGTTCCGGAGCGGACGGCGGCTCCCCCGGCGGCGCGGCCCGCCAGACACTGCGCGGCGTGAGGTCCGCGAACACGTCGTACCAGCCGGGGAGTTCGTGCGCGCGGCCGAAGTCGCGGGCCGGGGTCAGCAGGTCGCAGCCCCGCGCGCGCAGGGCGCGCGCCAGATCCGCGTACCGTGCCACCGGGACCATCCAGCCCCGGTACCAGTACGGGCCGGACGCGCGCGGCACGCGCGCGAGCGCCGCCCCGGCGTCCCCGGCGAGCAGGGCGTCGTGGTCGACGAGCGCGATCCCGCCGCCCGTGGCCCGCGCGCACACCACCTCCGCGGCGAAGACCGGGTCGGGGCGTCGCGCGCCGAGCGGGTCGGAGCAGAAGAGATAGCCGGTACCCATCACACGAAGACTTCCTGTCGCAACCGCCCCGAAGGGCGGCCGGGCCCGTCGCACGGCCCGGGCCCGGCCGCCGTACTCACCGCGCGCGTGCGCCGGTCAGAGCTTCGACAGCTCTTCCACCAGGTCGTCCAGGCCCAGCGAGCCCTGCGACAGCGCCGCCATGTGCCACGCCTTCGCGTCGAACGCGTCGCCGTGCGCCTTGCGGGCGTTCTCGCGGCCCAGGAGCCACGCGCGTTCGCCCAGCTTGTAGCCGATCGCCTGGCCCGGCATGGACAGATAACGGGTCAGCTCGCTCTCCACGAAGTCGGCGGGACGGCCACTGTGCGCCCCGAAGAACTCCTGGGCGAGCTCCGGAGTCCAGCGCTCACCCGGGTGGAACGGGGAGTCCGCCGGAATCTCCAGCCGCAGGTGCATGCCGATGTCGACGATGATCCGCGTGGAGCGCATCATCTGGGCGTCCAGGTAGCCGATCCGGCGCTCGGGGTCGCCGAGGAAGCCCAGCTCGTCCATCAGCCGCTCCGCGTACAGGGCCCAGCCTTCCGCGTTCGCGCTGACCATGCCGACCGACGCCTGGTAGCGGGACAGCTGGTCGGCGACGTGCACCCACTGCGCGAGCTGCAGGTGGTGCCCCGGAACGCCCTCGTGGTACCAGGTGGAGGTCAGGTCGTACACCGGGAAGCGGGTCTCGCCCATCGTGGGCAGCCAGGTGATGCCCGGCCGTGAGAAGTCCTCCGAGGGAGTGGTGTAGTACGGCGCCGCCGCGCCGCCGGGGGGCGCGATGCGGGACTCCACCTTCCGTACCCGCTCGGCGAGTTCGAAGTGCGTGCCGTCGAGCGCCCCGATGGCCTCGTCCATCAGGCTCTGCAGCCAGGCGCGGGTCTCCTCGACCCCTTCGATGTGCGTGCCGTTCTCGTCGAGCCAGGACAGCGCCTCCCACGGGGTGGCCGCGCCCGGCAGGATCTTCTCGGCCTCGGTGCGCATTTCGCCGAGCAGGCGGTGGTACTCGGACCAGCCGTACGCGTACGCCTCGTCCAGGTCGAGGTAGGTGCCGTTGAAGTAGCGCGACCAGCGGGCGTACCGCTCGCGGCCCACCGTGTCGGGCGCGCCCTTGACGGCCGGGGCGTACACGTCCCGCATCCAGTCACGGAGCGCGGCGATGGCGCCGGTTGCCGCGCGGGCCGCCTCGTCCAGCTCGGCACGCAGCGGCTCGGGCCCGGCGGCCGCGAAGTCCTCGAACCAGCCGCGCCCGTCGCCCGCCCACTCGGTCAGCTGGCCGGTGAACGTCTCGGTGGCGCGCGGGCCGCCCGGCAGTCCGCGCTCGAGACCGAGTGCGAGCGACGCGCGGTACCCCTCCAGGGCGGCCGGCACCGCGCGCAGCCGCCGCGCCACGGCCGCCCAGTCCTCGTCGGTCCCGGTGGGCATCACGGTGAAGACGCCGCGCACACTGTGCGCGGGGGAGTGGATGTTGCTGACGGTCCGCAGGTGCTCGTCGGCCTCGTGCACGGCGAGTTCGGCGGTCAGCCGCTCCCGCAGCAGCCGGCCGCAGCGGCGCTCGGCGTCGCTGTCCGCACCGGGGCGCCCCTCGGCCTCGTCGAGCAGGGCGAGCGTGGTGCGGGCCAGCTCGGCGAACGCCTTCTGCCCCTCGGGAGAGAAGTCCGGCAGACTGCCGGCGCTCTCTTTCACTCCCAGGTACGTACCGGTGATCGGGTCGAGGGCGATGAGGGCGTCGACGTACGCGTCGGCGACCTGGCGGGGGAGGGCGAGCCGGCTGCTCGGGATGACTGACATGCGGACATCCTCGTACGGCGAAGGGTCCCTCGTCACTACGGTCGGGCGTCGGTGGCTGACATCGGCGGTGCGGGATCAGTGCCCCGCGGGAGGCGGCAGCAGCGGCCCGCAGTCCCAGGCCTGGAAGATCAGCCGGGTCTCGACGCGGGCGACCTCGCGCTGCGAGGTGAACTCGTCCAGGACCAGCCGCTGCAGGTCCGCCGGGTCGGTCACCGCGACGTGCACGAGGTAGTCGTCGGGGCCGGTCAGGTGGAAGAGCGCGCGCGTTTCGGGCAGGGCCCGGATGCGGTCCACGAAGGGGCCGATGAGCTCGCGCCGGTGCGGGCGCACCTGGACCAGCAGCAGGGCTTCGAGTCCGCGGCCGAGCTTCGCCGGGTCCAGACGCAGCTGATGGCCGAGAATCACCCCCGAGCGACGCAGCCGCGCCACCCGGTCCAGGCAGGTGGAGGCCGCGACTCCGACTTCGGCGGCCAGGTCGCGGTAGGTGGTCCGCGCGTCGTTCTGCAGGAGGCGCAATATATGCAGATCGACCGGGTCGAGTACGACGGATTCGGCCATGGCCCGAACGTAACACGGAGTACTGACACTACTTCCCGGTAGTTGTTCAGAGTCATGTCATGAACACCGACGCCTCGACCACACCCCGGGCCCTGGCCACCGAAGCCGTGCACGCCGGCCGCGAAGACCTCGCCGCGCTGGGCGTGCACTCCGTCCCGCTCGACCTGTCGACGACCTATCCGTCCTACGACAGCCGGGCGGAGGCAGCGAGAATCGACGCGTTCGCCGCCACCGGCGCGCGGCCGGAGGGCCCGCCCGTATACGCCCGCCTCGACAACCCGACCACCGCCCGCTTCGAGGACGGACTGGCACGCCTGGAGGGCGCCGAGAGCGCCGTCGCGTTCGCCAGCGGCATGGCCGCGCTGAGCGCGGTGCTCCTGGCCCGGGCGAGCGCGGGGCTGCGCCACGTCGTCGCCGTACGGCCGCTGTACGGGTGCAGCGACCACCTCCTGAACGCCGGACTGCTCGGCACCGAGGTGACCTTCGTCGAGCCGGACGGCATCGCGGACGCGATACGCCCCGACACCGGCCTGGTGATGGTCGAGACCCCCGCCAACCCGACGCTCGCCGAGGTCGACATCCGGGCGGTCGCGCGGTCCTGCGGGCAGGTGCCGCTGCTCGTCGACAACACGTTCGCGACGCCCGTGCTCCAGCGGCCCCTGGAGCAGGGCGCCGCGATCGTCCTGCACAGCGCGACGAAGTACCTCGGCGGGCACGGCGACGTGCTCGGCGGAGTGGTGGCGTGCGACGAGGAGTTCGCGCGCACGCTGCGCCAGGTGCGGTTCGCGACCGGCGGCGTACTGCACCCGCTGGCCGGATACCTGCTGCTGCGCGGGCTCTCCACGCTGCCCGTGCGGATGCGGGCCCAGTCGGCGACCGCCGCCGAGCTGGCCCGGCGGCTGGCCGCCGATCCCCGGATCGCGCGGGTGCACTACCCGAAGCTCGGCGGCGCGATGGTGGCCTTCGAGGTGTACGGCGATCCGCACGCGGTGATCGCGGGCGTACGGCTGATCACGCCTGCCGTCAGCCTCGGCAGCGTCGACTCGCTCATCCAGCATCCGGCCTCCATCAGCCACCGGATCGTGGCCGAGGGAGACCGGCGGTCCTCCGGGGTCGGCGACCGGCTGCTGCGGATGTCGGCCGGGCTGGAGGACGTGGAGGACCTGTGGCGGGACCTGTGCGAGGCGCTCAGTGCCGCCGGGGCCGCCCGGCCCGTGTCACTGCCCGCGCCTCTTCCGCTTCCTGCGCACGTGCGGGACGCGGCCGCGCGTCCGCAGCGGACAGCCGCGCGGTGACCACCAGCGTGCCCTCTTCGATCTGGTAGTCGAGGGGCAGGCCGAGCCCGCGCATGGCCGCCACCATGCCGGTGTTGGACGACTGGGTGACGGCGTACACGCTCTCGCACCCCGCCTCGACGGCGAGCGCCACCAGGCGTTCCAGCAGCTCCGATCCGATGCCGCGGCGCTGCCACGCGTCCTCCACGAGCAGCGCCACCTCGGTCTCGTCGCCGTCCCACAGGAGGTGGCCGAGGGCGACGAGGCGTCCGGACGCCGTCTGCACGGCGAGGGTGCGGCCGTAACGCGGGCTGAGGAGGTGGGCGAGGTAGCGGCCGGCGTCGCCCACCGGGCCGTGGTAGCGCAGGCTCAGGGTGCGGTCGCCGCAGCGGTCGTGCATGGCGCGGGCGGCTTCGAGGTCGTCGAGTCCGGCCCTGCGGACGGTGATCTCGTTGCCCTCGGGGAGCGTCAGGACGTCCTGGCTGCGGGGGATGCGTGGGCCGAGCCGGGCGTCGAGCTCGACGAGGGCGCGGGCGCGGGCGAACTCCGTGGGGGTGAAAGGCAGGTAGTGGCGCTCGATGGTGATCGCCCCGCCGGACGGGTCGCGCAGCTTCATGACCGTGCCGTCCAGTACGCCTTCGACCGGGGCGCTCTCGCCGGTGGGCCGGCCGGTGAGGGTGGTCGCGGGCAGCGAGTGGATCGTGCAGCGGCCGAGCAACTGGCGCAGGGCCAGCGGCAGTTCGGCGGCGTCGAGCGCGGTGCGGGTGGCGAGCCCGAGCACCCGGGTGGGCGCGTCGACCAGGTCGTGGGCGTCGGCCCGCTCCAGCCAGGTGTCGCTGCCGCCCGCCGCGGCGGTCTCCCGGGCCAGCTCGGCGGCCTGGAAGCCGGCCGGGGCGCGCACCAGCAGCTCGTCGACGGTGCCGTCGGCGAGGGGGTGGGTCTGCAGGGTCAGGATGTCGACGCCGTGGCGGGCGAGAGCGGTGCACAGCACCGCGAGGCTGCCTGGCTCGTCCTTGACGGTGGTCCGCATCCGCCACAGGGCGGTCTCCTCGGCCGGCGCCGCCGCGTCACCGTGCGCCGCGCCCGCGCTCTCACGGGGGAAGGGCGGGGGCGGGGCATGACTGTGCCTGCGGGCCCACCAGGTGTGGAACCCGGCCGTGGCGGCCAGCGCCACGGCCGAGATGACGAGGAGGTACGGTCCGTCGGGCCCGTGCACGATCGTGTTCGCGACGGCGTCGGCGACGGCCACCGCCGTGAACAGCGCCGCGAGTTCGACGAGGTCCCGCCGCCAGTGGTGCGTGCGGCGGGTCCTCGTCGCCCGTGCCGCGGACGCCGTCTTGGTCACTTCAGTCATGTCGGTCATGGCACCACTGTGACCGAGCGGTGTTGCCTGATCACGAACGCTTTGTGACTGATGGGTTAAGTGTGCTTCTGGGCATTTAAGGACCATTTTCAATCACATAGAGGCCCCACTTCGACGTCTCTCCGCAGGGTCTCTCGCAGAGTCCCACTTCAGAGGCGTCTCAGGCGCCCACCCGGCCCGGCTGAAGCACCTTGCTGAACAGCACCACGCCTCCCTCGGCGCGCAGCCGCACCGTCAGTTCACCGCTCGCGCCGTCGATCTCGACCTCGCCGAAGTACTGCGGCGACTCCATCGGCGACACATTGGCGCGCGTCGGCGCCTTCACGAAGACCTGGTCCGGGCCGAACGTGGCGTCCAGCCGGCCCGCCGGGAAGCCGCCCGCCGCCAACGGCCCGGAGACGAACTCCCAGAAGGGCGCGAAGTCCTTGAACGCCGCACGGGACGGGTCGTAGTGCTGCGCCGACGTGTAGTGCACGTCGGCGGTGAGCCACACCGTGCCGGTGATACGGGCGTGCTTGATGTGACGCAGCAGCTCCGCGATCTGCAGCTCCCTGCCCAGCGGCGCACCGGGATCGCCCTGCGCGACGGCTTCGAAGTCGGCCGCGCCGTCCGGGACGACGATCCCCAGCGGCATGTCGCTGGCGATGACCTTCCACACGGCGCGGGAGCGCGACAACTCGCGCTTGAGCCAGGCCAGCTGCTCGGCGCCGAGGATGCCGGTGGCGTCGTCGGGCTGCCGTCCGGGCGAGTTGGCGTTGCGGTACGTGCGCATGTCGAGCACGAAGACATCGAGCAGGGGGCCCTGCCTGACCACCCGGTAGATCCGGCCGTCGTCCTCGCCGCCGTCCGCGCGGCCGCGCGCGGGAAGCGTCGATACGGGGAAGTACTCGCTGAACGCCCGCATCGAGCGGGCCGCCAGGACGTCGACGTTCTTCTCCGTGTAGCGGGCGTCGTCCAGGATCTGGCCCGGGTACCAGTTGTTGCGCACCTCGTGATCGTCCCACTGCACGATCGAGGGCACCTGCGCGTTGAACCGGCGCACGTTCGCGTCCAGCAGGTTGTAGCGGAAGTTCCCGCGGAACTCGTCCAGTGTCTCGGCGACCTTCGACTTCTCCGGCGTGGTGATGTTCCGCCAGGTCCGTCCGTCGGGCAGCGTCACGGACGGCTGGATGACGCCGTCCGCGTAGACGGTGTCGCCGCTGCACAGGAAGAAGTCCGGGTCCAGGCGGCGCATCTCCTCGTACACGCGGTAGCCGCCGATGTCCGGATTGATGCCCCAGCCCTGTCCCGCGATGTCGCCGGACCACAGGAAGCGCACTCCGTCGCGGCGCTTCGCGGACGCGGTACGGAACGTTCCCCGGAACGCCTCCCCGGTGCGCCGGGGATCGTCCGGATCGGCGAGAGTCACCCGGTAGTGCACCTGCTCGCCGGCGGGCAGTCCGCGCAGCGCCGTCGTTCCCGTGAAGTCCGTTCCGGGGCCGAGCAGAGGGCCGTGCCATCTGCGCGCGCGGCGGAAGGACTCCGTCGCGGACGTCTCCACGATCATCCGGGCGGGACGGTCGGACCGTACCCACACCAGACCCGACGACGAGGTGACATCACCCGTCTGCACGCCCCAGGGGGCGCGCGGGCGCCCGGAGAGCGCCTGGGCGGGCGCCGCGCCGACGGCGGTGGCCGGCAGCGCGAGCGCGGCCGAGGCGGCCAGCGAGCCGCGCAGGACGGCGCGTCGGTCGGGGGACGGGCTCTGCGGGCGGCTCTCCGGCTGGCTCTGCGGTCGGCGGTACGGCATCGATGCGCCTCCAGTGGCGGTGTGTTCAGGTGTGCGACGCCATGCCTAACGCCCGGCCACGGCGACCACACGAACCACAAGTGAACAACCGGCCCCCCGTTCCCGGGAACCGGCCCGGCGCCTCCGTCCCGCCCACCCCGCCGGCGCGTCGTAAGAGGAGCGCCCCCCGCTCCCGGGCGCTCGGGGGGCGCCTCCACGGTCGTGTCAGCTGCTCGTGTCGAGGATGACCCGGGCCACCAGCGCGGGGTCGTCGTTCATCGGGACATGACCGCAGCCGGGCAGCCTGACCAGCCGGGCGCCTGGTATCGCCTGCTTGGCCCTGATGCCCTGGCGGCGCAGCAGCAACCGGTCGCGGCTGCCCCAGGCGATCGTGACAGGGATGTCCGGCACGTCGTCGGTGAACAGGACGGAGCGGCCCGCCGACAGCGTCGCGGCGAAGCCCGTCGCCTCGCGCAGGGCCAGCGTCTCCGCGACGACGGACTCGGGCGAACGCCATCCCGGCCGCGCGTAGATGGTGCTGGTGAGTGCGGCCCGGCCGGCGGACGTGCCTGCCAGGCGCTCGATGACCGGCAGCGGGAGCGTCCGCGCCCCGTACCGCATCCCGCGCAGCGTCCCGAAGGCGTAGCGGCGCTCGCTCTGCGTCCAGAAACCGGCCGGGGACAGGGCCGTGACCGACCGTACGAGCTTCTCCCGGCCGAGCTTCAGCGCCAGCAGGCCGCCCAGGGAGTTCCCCGCGACGTGCGGGCGTTCGACACCCAGCGCCTCGCACAGCGAACCGAGTACGGGAACGACGGTGGACAGGTCGTAGGCGAAGCCGTCCGGGAGGCCGGACGACCGGCCGAAGCCCGGCAGGTCCACGGCGATCACGTCGCGTTCGGCGGCCAGCGCCGACATCACCGGCTGCCACGCCTGCCAGTGGTGGCCGATCCCATGGAGGAGCAGGAGTGGTTCGCCCGCGCCCGCGCGCTCGTACGCGACGGAGAGCGTGTGGCTGCCCGTGGGGGACTCGACGCTGAAGGAGACCTGTCCGGCCATGCTGCTGCTCCCTGGGTGGGGGTCGGCGCTATCCATCGCGTCAGCAACAATTACCGTCCAGTAGCTTGGAGTTCAAGAGCCGGGGCGGCTCCGGCGTTCTCCGGTTTCCCCCGATGTGCTGGGATGGAGCGGTGACTGGCGACAGCGTGACCGAGGTCTTCGAAGAGCACCGTCCGTTTCTGACCGGAGTGGCGTACCGGATGCTCGGCCGGGTCGCCGACGCCGAGGATGTCGTGCAGGACGCGTGGCTGCGCTGGTCGGCCCAGGCGCGCGACGACGTACGGGAACCACGTCCGTACCTGGTCCGGATCACGACGAGGCTCGCCATCGACCGGCTGCGGCACGTCCAGGCGCGGCGCGAGGCGTACGTCGGACCGTGGCTCCCCGAGCCGCTCGAGACGGACTTCGGCACGACCGCCGAGGACACCGCGGAACGCGCGGTGCTCGTGGACTCCGTCTCGCTCGCCGTCCTCGTCGTTCTCGAGTCGCTCTCCCCGCTGGAGCGCGCGGTGTTCGTGCTGCGGGAGGCCTTCGGATTCCCGTACGGCGAGATCGCGGCCACCCTGGAACGGTCGGAAGCGGCCGTACGGCAGCTCGCGGGACGCGCCCGGCGCCACGTCGGGGAACGCAGGCCGCGCTTCGACGTGGACCCCGCCGAACGGCGGGACCTGACCGAGCGGTTCCTCGCCGCCGCTTCGGGAGGGGACCTCGACGCACTGCTCCGCCTGCTCGCGCCGGACGTCAGGCTCGTCGGCGACAGCGGCGGCAAGGCCAAGGCGCCGGTGCGCGTCATCGAGAGCGCGGACAAGGTGGGCCGTTTCCTGTTCGGCGTGGCCAAGCAGGGCGTCCCCGGCGGCGAGTTCCGCTTCCTGGAACTCAACGGCGGTCCCGCCCTGCTCGTCCTCTCCGGCGGAAAACCGGACGCCGTCCTGCAGCTGGACATCGCGGACGGCCTCATCCAGTGCGTCTACATCGTGCGAAACCCCGACAAACTCGCCGCGCTCGCCGGATAGGGGCAGCGCCCGCTCTGCGTCGATTGGTCTTGACCAAGGCAGACCCCGGACTTATGGTCGCAGAGTTAGTGCAGGAACCTTTAATAAACAAGGGCGCGGAAACTCGCCCGGGACCAGGCCGATTGCGGAGGGATCAGGGTGGGGACCACGCAGCTCGATACGGTGCCGGAGCCGAAGTACTGGCACCTCAAGACCGTGCTCAGCGAGGCACTCGACTCCGATTTCGCGGTCGGTGAGATCCTGCCCAACGAGCGTGCACTCGCCGCTCGTTTCGGCGTCGCGCGCGCGACACTGCGCCAGGCGCTCGAACAGCTGGAGCTCGAAGGCCGGCTGCAGCGCCGTCGCGGTGTCGGCACCACGGTCGCCCCGCCGCGCGTCGGCGTGGACGTCGGGGCCTCGCAGCACGGCTGGCCCGGTGCGGCCGGCGACTCCTGGCAGCCCGTCGACTGCGTCAGCGCGCCCGCGCCCGCGGCGGTGGCCCGCATGCTCGACGGCGGGGCCGGGGACGAGGTGCACACGGTGCGCCGCATCCGGGTGACGCACGGCCAGCCGGTCGCCGCCGAGCTGCTGTACGTACCGGTGGCGTCCGTACCGGACCTCGCGGCCATCGAAGCGCCCTCGGGCGCGGCCCGTGCGCGCGGTGTGCTGCGGGAACTCCAGCGCCTCCAGATGGACGGCCAGGACCGCGCGGTGGAGCTCGGCTCGGCCCGGGCCGACGACGCGCGGGAACTCGACCGCCTGCCGGGCGCCCCCGTCCTCGTCGTCACCACGCGTTACTTCGCCGAGGGCGGGACCGCCGCCGTCTCGGTGGCCACCTACCGGGCGGACACCTGCCGGCTCACCTTCGGCGACTCCGGCGACCTGGAGATCAGCCACCACACCCAGGAGCGCCAGGCCTCCTGATCCGCCCGTCGTACGACACGGCAGGGCGCTGCGCGACGCGGCGGGCACTGCACGGCACAGCACCGGACCACGCGGCCCGTCGCACTCAGCGGCGGGCCGTCACCGTTCCCTCGACGGCGAAGAGCTGCTCCTCGACGTGGTCGAGGGCGAGGCGCAGCGCACCGGTCGCCACGGCCGCCTCACCGAGCAGCGACAGCGCCACCTGCGGCGGACGCAGGCAGTAGCGCGCCAACTCGCCGCGCAGCGGCTCCAGTACGCCGTCGATCCCGGCCGCCCAGCCGCCGATCACGACCAGCTCCGGGTCGAGCGCCAGGACCAGCGCCGCCACGTCGTGCACCAGCCGCTGGATGAACCGCTGGACGGCCTCCTGCGCGGCGGCGTCCCCCTCCCTCGCGCGCCGGAAGACGGTGGCCACGGCCTGCTCGTCCAGCGGGAGCACCGGCTCGTCCGTCGTCGACAGCAGCATCTCCGGCGTGACCTCGCGGCCCAGCAGATGCAGCGCCCCGATCTCGCCGGCCGCGCCGCCGAACCCGCGGTGCAGGCGCCCGCCGATCAGCGAACCCGCTCCGGGGCTGAGCCCGGCCAGTACGAACACGATGTCGTCGGAGTCGACGGCGGCGCCCTTCCAGTGCTCGGCGACCGCCGCCGCGTTGGCGTCGTTCTCCACCAGCACGGGACACCGGAAGGACCGGCGGAGCCGCTCACCGAGCGGCAGCCCCGTCCAGTCGGGCAGCGCCGTGCCCAGCCGCACGGTGCCGTCGGCCTCCACGATGCCGGGGGCTCCGACCCCGACGGCCCGCAGCGAGCTGCGCGGGACACCGGCGCGGCGCAGTACGTCGGCGACCATGGCGCGCACCCGGTCGAGCCGCTCGTCCGCCGACGCGGTCTCGGACACCTCGCGCGAGCCGGCGCCGATGACCCGGCCGTCGAGGCCGGAGAGCAGGGCGGCGATGCGGTGCGGACCGATCTCGACGCCCATCAGGTGCCCCGCCTCGGCGCGGAACCGGAACCTGCGCGCCGGGCGTCCCTGCCGCCGCGCCTCGCCCTCCTCGGGCGGGGCCTCGACGACGAGCCCCGTCTCCATGAGCCCTTCGACGACGCCCTCGACCGTCGGCCGGGACAGCCCCGTGACGCGGGTCAGGTCGGTGAGAGTCGGCGCGTCCGCGCCGCGCAGTGCGTGCAGCACCACCGCGGAGTTGATGCGCCGCAACAGAGAGGGGTCCCCGCCGGTCAACCGCCCCACGGTGTGTCCTCCCAGCTCGCGCGCTTGTTCTGCCGGATCGTACTCGCTGGTCGGTAGGGCGGCGAGAGCGGTCCCGCCGCGTCCGTCCTGCGCGCCGCCGACACGCCGCGCCGGTGGACCTCACCGGGGCGTGATGAAGCCCGACTCGTACGCCGCGATCACGGCCTGCGTCCGGTCCCGCGCTCCCAGCTTGGCGACGGCGGGTGCTGCCGCGTCCGCGACGCCTGACGGACAACCAGTTGTCAGTGCCGGCAGGTTTACTGACGTCATGAGCACCGCACGGTATCTCGCCCTCATAGACGACCTGTTGCGCACCCGGGAGTTCCCGGCTCAGCGCCGCAGGACGGCAACCGGCTTCAGCGGACCCGGCTATCACACGGCGGAGCTGAGCGGAGCCGGGGAGCCGGGCGGCGAAGACGCTGCGGAGCGAGTGGAAGCGCGGGAGCAGTGCGTGGCCGAGCACGACGCGCTGGTGGCCGTACTCGACGGGCGGTGGGGCGAGGCCCAGGTATTCAGCCTCTGGAGTTTGCTGGAACGGAGCATCGGGGGAGAGGCCGTACCGGCGCCCTGGGACGAGCTGAGCGCCGGGTTCGACAGCCTGCACCTCTGGCGGGCCGACGGCCGGTGGATAGCGGTCGGGCTGGCGCTGGAGGCCGAGGGGCCGTCGTACGCGCTGGCGGCGGTCGTCACCGGCATCGATCCGCCGTAGCAGCGACGCCGGAAACAGCCAGGCGGCGCATCTGCCCGCCGCTAGCGGCCGGCCGGCAGGTCCTCGCCCTCGTCCAGTGACGCGGCCCGCAGCCGGGCGAACTCCTCGGCCATGGTCTGTGCGGTCCAGTGGGCGTTGAGCCCGCTCGGGTTGGGCAGGACCCAGATCTGGGTCGCGCCGATCGTCCGCTCCTGGGGCCCGACCGTCGCCTTCCGCTCCCCGAAGGCCGTGCGGTAGGCCGTGATGCCCACCACCGCGAGCCACCGGGGCCGCAGCAGCTCGACCTTCTCCGTCAGGACGCGCCCGCCCTCGCGGAACTCCTCGTCGCTTATCTCGTCGGCCCGCGCGCTCGCCCTGGCCACCACATTGGTGATGCCCAGACCGTAGGAAAGGAGTTCGTCCTGCTCCGCCGGCCTCAGCTGCCGGGGTGTGAAGCCCGAGAGGTGGAGCACGGGCCAGAAGCGGTTGCCGGGGCGGGCGAAGTGGTGGCCCGTCGCGGCCGACATCAGCCCGGGGTTGATACCGCAGAAGAGCACCCGCAGGCCGCCCGCGACCACATCGGGGACGAGGCGGTCGCGGGCGGCCAGGAGCTCTTCGGGTGTCATGCCGCGCGGATCAGAGGATCGATCCGGGGGTGTACCCGGCGGCGTCGGGGTGCTGCTTGGCGATCTCCTCGATACGGGAGATCACCGAGCCGACCTGCTGAGCGGCCGCCCCGGTGAAGGACAGCTTGTCGGCCATCAGCTCGTCCAGCTGGGCGCGGTCGAGCGGGATCCGCTCGTCGGCCGCCAGCTTGTCGAGGAGTTCGTTGCGCTCGGCGCCCTGCTCACGCATCGCCAGCGCCGAGGCGACGGCGTTCTCCTTGATGGCCTCGTGCGCCACCTCGCGGCCGACCCCGGCGCGTACCGAAGCCATGAGCACCTTCGTCGTGGCGAGGAAGGGGAGATAGCGGTCGAGCTCGCGGGCCACGACCGCCGGGAACGCGCCGAACTCGTCAAGCACGGTGAGGAAGGTCTCCAGGAGACCGTCGAAGGCGAAGAACGCGTCGGGCAGCGCGACACGGCGCACCACCGAGCAGGACACGTCGCCCTCGTTCCACTGGTCGCCCGCCAGCTCGCCCGTCATCGAGGCGTAGCCGCGCAGGATCACCATGAGGCCGTTCACACGCTCGCAGGAGCGGGTGTTCATCTTGTGCGGCATCGCGGACGAGCCGACCTGGCCGGGCTTGAAGCCCTCCGTCACCAGCTCGTGCCCGGCCATCAGCCGGATGGTCTTGGCCAGGGAGGAGGGGGCGCCCGCCAGCTGCACGAGCGCCGTGACGACCTCGTAGTCCAGCGAGCGCGGGTAGACCTGGCCCACCGAGGTGAAGGCCTGCGAGAAGCCGAGGTGGACGGCGATCCGCTGCTCCAGGTCCGCCAGCTTCCCGGCGTCTCCGCCCAGCAGGTCCAGCATGTCCTGGGCGGTGCCGACCGGGCCCTTGATCCCGCGCAGCGGGTAGCGGCCGAGCAGTTCCTCAAGGCGTCCGTACGCCACCAGCAGCTCGTCGGCCGCCGTCGCGAAGCGCTTGCCGAGAGTCGTCGCCTGGGCCGCCACGTTGTGGGAGCGGCCCGCCATGACGAGCTCCGCGTACTCACCGGACAGCTTGCCCAGCCGGGCCAGCACGGCGACCGTGCGGTCGCGCATCAGCTCCAGCGAGAGCCGGATCTGCAGCTGCTCGACGTTCTCGGTCAGGTCGCGGGAGGTCATGCCCTTGTGGACCTGCTCGTGCCCGGCGAGCGAGTTGAACTCCTCGATCCGGGCCTTCACGTCGTGGCGCGTGACCTTCTCGCGCTCGGCGATCGACGCCAGGTCGACCTGGTCGAGCACGCGCTCGTAGTCGGAGATGGCCGCGTCGGGCACCTCGATGCCGAGATCCTTCTGGGCGCGGAGCACCGCGAGCCACAGCTGGCGCTCGAGCTTCACCTTCTGCTCGGGGGACCACAGGACGGCGAGTTGCGCGGAGGCATAGCGGCCGGCCAGGACGTTGGGGATGCGAGGCTTCGCAGGAGCAGCAGTCACGTGACCAGAGCTTACCTGCCGTCTTCAGCGGCTCGTGAGCGCCCACACAGTCCATAAGGTCCAGGTCAGAGGCTCCCAATACCGTGTCGCGCACAGCGCGTGAGACGCGCGTGAGACGGAACGGCCCCGGGCTGCTGATTCCAGCCCTGCCGGGTCCTTGATCCGAAACCGTTCCGATCAAGGAGGGAGCCGAACCCCTGCGAGCCCGACCGCGTCGCGACCGCGTCGTGCACGCCCGGGTTGCCCTGGAGGGGCCAGCAGGGCGACGACCTTGTTTGGCCGCGGACTACCTGCGGCCTGTCTCGCCGAGCGCTCTCCTCTGGCTACCACCCCCTGCGGCGCCGCAGGAACGGAGGCAGGCCGATGAGCCCGCCGCGCACTGTTTACGGTGCCGACCTTCGGCGCCCACGCCGGCGCCGAGGCCGTCATGATCCATGACGACGGACCGCTCCACGTCGCCAGTCGGTTGCAGTACCCGTGCGGCCGGAGCGTCCGTCGGCACGTGGGCGTATACGTCGAGGAGCCCGGGTGCGCCTCACACTGGAAGAGCGCGTGAGACGACGAAGCCCCGCCGAATCCAGCGGGGCTTCGTCGCGCGGCGTTCTACGACGGTGTGCAGTGTCCGGTGTGGGCGACGCCCTGGAGGCTTCCTCCACGCTCCCTGTTCCGTCCCAGGTGGGGCGGAAGCGCGCGGGACTGTACTGGGTGCCCCGTACCCCGTTGATCCGCCCCGCCGCCCCGGTCCGGGTAGCCCCGATCGACCAGAGGCCGTTCGCGGGCGCGACCCGGCCGGCGTAGGCAGGGTGGGGTGGGCGGCTCAAGCAGGGCAGACGTACGCACGCGCCTGCGCGGTTCAGGCGGGTGCCCGGAGGTGTGATCAGACTTTGATGCGGGCTGCCAGTGCCTGGTATTCGTCGCTCGGAGTGAGGTCCAGTTCTGTGCCGATGAACCGCGCGTACTCCTGATACACGCGCCATGCGGTGGCGTTGTCGTTGCGTTCGAGGAAGGCGGCTGTCACGGTCCGGTAGGGGGACTCGTGGAGGTGGTCGATCTTGGTCGCAGCGACTGCCATCTCGATCGACAGGAGCGTGTTGTCAGCGGCGAGAAGGACCGCCGCGAGGGCGTCGAGGGCGAGGAGGCGGGTGTGGTTCCATTCCGTCTGCAGTGTGTGAACCTGGTCCGACGATTCACCGACGAGGACGGGTGTCTTCAATGGCTGCCACCGCTCGGGCGGCGAATCTGCGATCTCCTGCTTCGACAGGGTTTGACGGAGGACGGAGTCGGCAACGTCCCAGGCGGTGTACAGGTCCACGCCCCCTGCCTCCCCGGAGAGGCCGACGCGGCCCTGAGAGACGGTCAGTACGGTTTCGTGGGGGAACATGTGGTTGATTCGCCACAGCAGGTTCCGCAGTCGTTTCAGGCGCGGCACCTCCGGAACATCGGGCCATAAGCGGGCGGCGAGTGTGGCACGCGGCATGGGATGCCGTTCCAGAGCGACGAGGACGATCGCGGTGCGTGGCAGGTCGGGTACGGGTTGAGGTCTCTGATCGTGGGTGAACTGAAAACTTGGCATGAGCTGTATGTCGATCACGCGGCCCCCATGTGTTGTGCATACCGGGGGTGGTCACTCCCCGGCGTGGAAGGCCGGCAGGGTGGTCAGCCTTCCTGGCCCTCCACGTTGATGGTGTGGTTCAGCCCCGCGCCAGAAGCTGCCCGCGGGCCAGCTCCCGGTAGAACTCGTCTGTGTCCATGAGTTCGGCGTGGGTCCCGACGGACCGTACGCCTCCACCGGCAAGGACGATGATCCGGTCCGACGCTACAACGGTGGACAGCCGGTGGGCGACCACAATTGTCGTCGCCCGGTCGGCCACGGCGTCGAACGCCTCCTGCAAAGCCTGCTCGTTGGGGGAGTCGAGTTGCGAGGTGGCTTCGTCGAGGAGGATGAGGCCCGGGCGGCGCAGGAGGAGACGGGCGGCGGCGACACGCTGGCGTTCCCCGCCGGAGAGTTGTGAACCGCGTTCCCCTACGGGGGAATCGAGGCCATCGGGAAGACCGCGCACGATGTGGTCGAGACGCACAGCGCGGACGACCTCCGCCAACTCCTTCGCCGGTACGTCCCGGTGGGTGCCGTACAGCAGGTTCTCGCGGAGGGTTCCGGCGAGGACGGGGGCAGTCTGTTCCACATACCCGATGCGGGCGCGAAGCGAGTTGAGGGGGAGGGTGGCGAGGTCTCGGCCGTCGAAAAGTATGCGGCCGGCGGTGGGGTCGTAGAAGCGTTCCAGCAGGTTGAGAACGGTGGTCTTGCCGACACCGGAGGGGCCGACGATCGCCGTCTTCATTCCCGCGTCGATGCGGAACGACACCTCGGACAACACCGGCTCGTCGGTGCGGTAGGTGAAGGTGACCCGGTCGAACTCCACAGTCGGCGGTGTCCCCTCGCGGCCTGTCTCTCGCCGGGGTGAGCGTTCGGTCACGCTCTCGGGGCTGGTGACGGTGACGACGTCCGGAAACTCGGTGTCCATCGTGTCCGCCTCCATGATGCGAGCGGCAGCCGCGAACGCCTTCTGCAACTGAGACACCGCGGCGGTGATCACCATGAGGGGGGAGCCGAGATACATGACATAGAGGAGGAAGGCGATGAGGTCGGCGGCAGGCAGAGTGCCGCTGGCGACACGGTAGCCGCCGACGCCGAGGACGACGAGGAAGGAGAGCTGCATGGCCAGCGCGGTGCCGACGCTGATGAACGCGTCGAGTTTCACGGTGCGGACCCCGGCGGTGTAGGCGCTCCGGGCGTGGCCTCCGATGCGGCCCGCCTCGGTGTCCTGCATCACCCCTGCCTTCACCGTACGAATGGCACTGAGGGCGCGTTCGAGGGAGGAGGTCATGTGGCCGACATGTTCCTGCGCCGTGTGGGTCGAATCCCTGATACGGCTCAGGGCGGGCGCGACGACAAGGGTGACGACGGCGATGACGGCGAGTACCACGACCAGGAGGATCCAGTCGAGGTAGACCATGAGGGCGATCGCCCCGACGATGGTCACGACGCCGGGCAGGGCGTCGAGGACATTGGCGGTGAGGACCGAGCGCAACAGCGTGGTGTCCGAGCCGGCTTTGGACAGCAGGTCACCGGTCTGCCTGCGGTCGTACTCCGCCACCTTGAGGTGCAGGAGACGCTGGATGAGGCGCAGGCGGAGGCCGAGAACCATGCGTTCCCCGGCGCGTTCGAGGATGAAGAGCTGAAGGCCCGACATGACAGCGCCGGCCAGAACGAGGGCTATGAGGGTCAACAGCGGCCCCAGCAGGCCGCTTTTGTCGGTGACTGCGTCGAGGATTGTGCGAGCGGCCATGGGTTGGGCAAGGGCGCCGAGGGAGCCGGCCAGGCCGAGGAAGAGGCCGAGGACGATGGGCTTCCGGTGCGGGCGGGCCAGTCGCAGCAGGACTTTCAGCCCGATGTCCTGTTCCTCGGCATTGTTCGTGTCCACGTCGTTCCCAGCCTCTTCCACAGTCCCCTCCTCCGCGGCCAACACCGTCATACGGG
The DNA here is from genome assembly GCF_014650755.1 of Streptomyces chryseus. GTDB lineage: Bacteria > Actinomycetota > Actinomycetes > Streptomycetales > Streptomycetaceae > Streptomyces > Streptomyces chryseus. The sequence continues at coordinate 79,170 of NZ_BMVO01000013.1, forward strand.
CATGAGGAGCCGTATGCGGCGGTTGGTCACCTTGATCTGCCAGACCCAGGCCATGAGATCCATGACGCCGTCACGGAACACAATCCTCCCGTCCCGGACCCGCCAGTAGGTGAAGCCTTTGGCATCGACGGGGAAGCTGCCCCGGTCGTCGTGGAAGGTGCCTGTCAGACGCCATTCCCACACGACCTGCTCACCCTGAACGATCACCTGTCCGACGGTGAGGTGGTGGTCGGGAATGCGGGTCAGTACGTCGGCGACGCGCTCCACCAGTTCGACACGGGTGGCATGGGTGACGTTCTCGTCCCCGCCGAACTCCGTCACGTCCGGCGCGTATTCGGCGACGGCGGACGTGTCGTGATCATTCCACACCCGCTGGGCGTAGTCGTGAACGATGCGCCGCACCTCGTCGGCGGTGTGGTTCATGCGTGGCCCCCGTCCTGCGGCAGCTGCGGGGTGGGGTAGCCGATCTGCTTCAAGAACTCCGCAACGTCACTCTGTGTCGTCTCTTCTGTGATCTTCCCGTCCTGGACGGTACTGATCGTCATGCCGACTACCGATATCTGTGCCAACTGCGGTATCTCCCGCGCCAACTGCCGCATGTTCGGCATCAGCATTCCGGTGTCGGCAATGGTTCCGCTGAGCGTCCAGTGCCAGGCGACACGGTCGTCCTCCGACACCGTGCTCATGACCGTCATCGTCGCGTCGGCGTACATGCCGCGCCAGCGCGCGGTCTCCTGCCGCAGCTTGTCCAGCCCGATGATGGGAGGTTCCCCGCCGAGCCCGTACATGCGGACATCGGCGGCCATGAACCGGCCGAGCTGGTCGACCTGCCCCTTGTTCCAGATGGTGTCGGCGTAGTCATGGATCAACTCGGCGTTGCTGTACGTCATTTACGCTCTTCCGATCCCTTGGTGCTGCTGTTCTGTGGTGCCGGGCTTCCCAGGCCGTGGAGGCTGAGGAGCTTGACCAGGTCCTCCATCGACGCCGGCCCTCCCTCCTCCACCCGCCCACTGGTGACGCTGAGCGCCTTGCCGGACGACGCGACGACGTATCCGTCGGAGTGGAGGGTCTGCAGGATCCGGCGCGTAGCCGGCTTGTTCACCGCGCCGGTCGGTATCGACGGCGCCAGGACGACGGGGGCACCTGCTGACAGGATGATGGAGGTGGCGAGGTCGTCGCAGATCCCGGCGGCGAGTTTGGCGCAGAAGTTGAGAGTGGCGGGGAAGACAAGGAGGGTGTCGGCCCAGCCCGCCAGTCGGACGTGCTCTGCTCCACCACTCTGGTCATCGTCCCAGTCCGGGCCGTGGACCCGTTGTCCGCCAATGGCCGAAAGGGCGCGGGCGGACACCATCGTGGACGCCTGCCGGGTGAGGACGATGCGCACCTCGGCCCGGAAGTGTTCACGGAGAATGGTCGTCCACATCGGGCTGTCCGCCGCGGCGATGCCACCGGTGACGATGTAGAGCAGGCGGCGGGGCCGGTCGGTGCCGGTCATATTCCGGCATCCCTCAGCAGGCAGGCGACCTGTGCGTCCTGCAGTTCCAGGACGCGCGCCACCTCGGCTACCGCCTCTTCGCCACGTCTGCCGTCGGCCAGGGCCTTCACGATCATCTCGGCGCGGCGCATGCCCATACTCGCCTGCGGGTCCTCGCCCTCCTGGGGCACCGCCACACTGACCCCCTCGGACACGGCGACGGCGAATCCGGCAGTGTGGGCACCCAACTCGGCGGCCGGCAGCACTCGCGCGGTCTCCGTGAGCAGGCCGGGGAGGTCATGGGGACGGCAGTACAGCACGACGCCGTCGGGCCGGCCGCGTTCCCCCGCACGGCGGATGATCTTGGAGGAGAACACGTGATCCAGGGCGTCGAGGTGGGCCACCAAGGTGCTCCACCACCGCCCCCGCTCCTGTCCGGGCAGCGACAGGTAGATGCGAAGGGTCAGGTCCTCGTCGTCTCCGGGCCGGTTACGGCCATGAAACCAAAGCCAGCCGTTCATGACCCCAGGCTCCAGGCCGGGCAGCCGCAGCGTCACCCGCCCGGCGTCCACCCCCTCGATGTCGCCGAACGCGGCGGTCACCGTCAGGCCGTCATCGCGCCGCAACACCCACCGCCCGTCGCCTAGGGCGGCGTCGTACGTCCAGCCGGTGGAGGACCGGTAACGATCGGCCAAGCGGGCACGGGCCGTGGCCAGCAGGGTTGCGTCGTCGCCTTGGCCGGCGTCCGCGGGTACGGTGCCGGCGAGGTGGAAGCGCCGGTATATCTCTCCCCTCGCCTCCGCTTCCTCCCTGGCGGCGAGGTCGTCCAGCACGTCAGGCGTGTTCAGGATCCGTGAGATGACCGCGGCTGTCATGTGAACCTCCCAACGAATGTGTGCGGCTGTGCAGCCATGTTGGAGGCGACCCTCACCAGCAGTTTGGGCAGCCGGTCGAACTCGTAGGTCGTCTGCGTATACGACAGGGCGCGGCACAGGAGGGCGTAGGCGGTCATATGGACCATGCGGCGCGAGTCAAGACCTGGGGCGGACGAAACGGTGCGGTAGGCGGTGAGGAAGCCGGCAATCGCCGACCACGCCTTCTGCGTCCCCTCGTCCACGCGCTCCAGCAACTCCCGCGCCTCGCCACCCGCCTCACGGACAGTGGCGCGCCGGATCGTCTCGGTGAGGAGGGACCCGGCCAGGGCGCCCAGATCGCGTTCGGGCATGCCCCGTCCGGCGCACTCCCAGTCGATGAGACGTACGACCGTCCCGTCAGCGGTGGCCAGGATGTTGTCGAACTTCAAGTCGCCGTGGAGGAAGACCTGCCGGTCCTCCACCGCGTTGAGCGTGTCAGCGAGAAGGGCGCCGAAGCCGAGGTGGTGGATGCGCGCCGCCAGATCGACTGTTCCGGCCGAGAGTTCACCAAGGGAGCCTGCGGGGATCGGATCCAGCGGGGGATGTTCGCCTGCCACCTTCGGCAGCCACGCCCACTCGTCCCCCGACACATCCTGCCCGTGCAACTCCCCGACGGCCCTTCCCGCCGCCGCCGCGGCCACGTTGAGGGTGCCGGGGGAGTCGAGAAGCGCGTCCAGCGTGCGTTCGGCGTAGAAGGTCGTAGTGAGGCAGTCACTGGTACACGACAACGGGGCTGCCACCGGCGCGTTCGCCTCCGCCGGGTAGCAGGCGGCGGCCGCGGACTGGAGGGCTGCCTCGACGAACAGACCGCGCCGCGCCCGCTCCCCGCCCCCGCGGTGGTTCTTTACCACCACCTCCATCCCCGCCTCGACCCGGCGCCGCACATGAGGCCGGTTGCCGAGGATGTCACCGGTCAACGAACTGCCTTGAACTCGATCACCGAACGCACCTCCGACACCCGCGCCTGTCCGACCACGTCGAGCCCGGCGGTCCTGCCGAGGGCCTTGAGATCGTCGACGGTGCGATCCGGATGACCCATACTCGCCTCGATCCACAGGGCCGCCATGGACCGCTCCACTGCATCCCCCTCCACCGCTGGCGCCAGATGGATCTCGGCCAGAAGGACGCGTCCGACGGGGCCGGCCGCGGTGGCGCAGTTCCGCAGGATGTCGACCGCCTGCTCATCACTCCAGTCGGCGAGGATGGCGGACAGGAGGTAGACGTCCTTCCCTGTCGGCAGAGGCTCGAAGAAGCTGGCGCCCACCACCGTTGACCGCTCGCCGAGCCCCGCCTCACGCAGGTTGTGGGCGGCCATGTCCGCGAATTTGGGGAGGTCGAGCAGAGTGCCGTGGAGATGCGGATGGGCTGCGAGCAGGGCTTGAAGGAGCGCGCCGCTGTTTCCCCCCACATCCACCACGCTGTTCACCGCGGACCACTCGTAGCCCTCGACGACGAGTTCGGAACCGAAGCTCGCGGTGTTCCTTTCGAACGCCTCAAGCCCGGCCACGGGGACGGACGTCTCGTTGACGTCGTCCCACAGGGTCCTGCCCCAAGCCCCCTCATATGCTGCCTGCCCCGTCCGCACGGTGTGCAGAAGGTGCGTGATCGTCATCTCCGTACGCCCGGCGATGTCGCCGAGGTCGAGCATGGGCCGGATGCCGAGTTCGTCCCACTCACTCAGCAGCGGGGTGGCGAGGTCGTTGAGCGCGTAGCGGCCCCGGTCGCTACGCATGACGCCGAGAGCGGCCAGGTGGTCCATCACCTTCCCCAACGGCCGTCCAAGGCACCCCGTGGCACGGGCCAGGGCAGGGACCGTATCGACCCCCGCGGCGACATGGTCGGCCAGATGGAGTGTGGCGGCGACACGCAAGGCCATGGGGGTGATGAGATCTGCCATCTTCAACAGCTGGTCGCTGTTCGCCTCAACTGACACGGACCGATTTCCCTTCCCACATCGGCCACCCCGCCCACGGGCGTGCGTCACCGGCTGCGAGTCGTAGTTGAAGAGTTGGCCGGACCCGGTCCAACGGGTCCGGCCAACCGTTCGCTACCTGCTACCTGCTACCTGCTACCTGCTACCTGCTACCAGCCGGTGGTCAGCACTTGCGGACGACGGATATACGGGTCGCGGTGCCCGCGCACGGGAGGGTCGTCATGACCATGCCGTCGTTGTCGTTGATGCTGACCGGTTCAGTCATCCCGTCGAGCTGCTCCTCCATGTCACCGAAGAGAGCTTCCAGGTTCGTGATGTCCGTCTGAATTGCCTGCATGGTCAGTTCCTTCCATCGAGGACTGTGCTCCGGCCAAAGGCGGCCATGGCACGAATGTCTCTGATCAGGGACACAGGTCGGATTCAAACAATCTGCCGTCGCGCAGACGCCCCTCCGCCGACGCACCGGAGCCTCAGAGGCGTCGTACACGCAGGTCAGCCGGCATGAGGTCGGTACGGGCTTCGACGGAGCGGCGCGGTCGACGGGGCGGGGCAAGGAGGGGTATGGCGCACGTAGGGCGAAACGCACGCCACACCGCCCGCTGCCACCGGGAATGGAGGGAACCGAGCGGCAATGATGAATCGGTGAGAGATGATCAGTGGTTGATCTACTGAAAGCACTTCTGACCTCGATCTATCCGTTCGCGCGTAAAACCGTGACCAGATTCCGCCGGTGGTTTGTGCAGGCCGGCGCCGCGGTCCCCTTTGTGGCTTGCTACGAGAGGCGTTACGGCCGAGGAAGGTCGTACGGCAGCAGTTCGGGGCGTTTGGCCGGTCGGCCGTCGCCCGAGGAGCGCCCCGTGACGCGCCGCCCGATCCACGGGACCAGGTGCTCGCGCGCGAACCGCAGGTCGCTCCCGCGCCGCGCCACCCAGCCCGGCAGCACGCCCGCTGCGAGCGGCGCCCGCCAGTCCTCCTCGGCCGCGTGCCCCAGCGCCTGCCACACCGCCTCGGCTACCCGCCGGTGCCCCTCCGCCGTCAGGTGCAGCCGGTCGACGTGCCACAGCCGGGGGTCGGCGAGCGCGGGAGCGCCGTACAGGTCGACCACCAGCGCGCCGTGCCGTGCCGCCAGCCCGTCGATGAACTCGAACAGCATCTCCATGCGCGGCCGGACGCGCTGCATCACCGGACCGTTGCGGCCGGGACTGCGCATCAGTACCAGCTGCTTGCAGGAGGGAGCCAGCTTTCCGGCCGCCTCTTCGAGGAGCCCGCACACCCTGCCCATGTCGACCTTCGGCCGGAGCGTGTCGTTCAGCCCGCCCACCAGCGTCACCACATCGGCTCGCATGGCGGCCGCGACATCCACCTGCTCGGCGACGATCTGCCCGATCAGCTTGCCGCGTACGGCGAGGTTCGCGTACTGGAAACGGGGCGTGTTCGCGGCGAGGCGTGCGGCGAGCAGATCCGCCCAGCCCCGGTACGTGCCGTCGGGCAGGGCGTCCGACATGCCCTCGGTGAACGAGTCGCCGACCGCGACGAGACTGGTGTATGTGGCATTCAGTTCCATGGCGGGGCGATCGTATCCCGGCCGGTGGCCGGACCAGAAGCTAGGACTGCCTCTGGTCCGGCCGCCCCACCAGCTCGCGCAGCACGTCCTCCATGGTGACGAGCCCGGCCGGACTGCCGTCGTCGCCCAGCACCGCCGCGAGGTGCGTGCGGCTGCGCCGCATCGCCGTCAGTACGTCGTCGAGCGGCGTGGCCGCCCGCACCCGGGCGATCGGCCGGAGCGCGGAGACCGGGAACGCCACGGTGCGCGGCGCGGCGTCCAGGGCGTCCTTGACGTGCAGGTAGCCCAGGATCCGCAGACCCTCCAGCACCGGGAAGCGGGAGAACCCCGATTCGGCCGACAGCCGTTCCAGGTCCTCCGGCGTCGTACCCATCTGCGCGAACACGACGCGCTCCACCGGCATGACCACGTCCTGGACCGGGCGTCGGCCCAGCTCCAGGGCGTCGTGCAGCCGCTCGGCCGCCCGGTCGTCGAGCAGACCGGCGTGACCCGCGTCGGTGACGAGCCGCGCCAGTTCGTCGTCCGTGAAGGTCGCGGACACCTCGCTCTTGGCCTCCACCCGCAGCAGCTTGAGCAGGCCGTTGGCGAACGCGTTGATCGCGAAGATCACCGGTCGCAGCGCCCGGGCCAGCGTCACCAGCGGCGGTCCGAGCAGTAGCGCGGTCCTGACCGGCTCGGCCAGCGCGAAGTTCTTCGGCACCATCTCGCCGAACAGCATGTGCAGATACGTGGCCGCGGCGAGCGCGATGACGAACGAGATCGGGTGCGTCAGCCCGTCCGGCACCCCGACCGCGTGGAACAGCGGCTCCAGCAGGTGCGCGATGGCCGGCTCGGCGACCACGCCGAGCACCAGGGTGCACAGCGTGATGCCCAACTGGGCCGCCGCGAGCAGCGCCGCGACGTGTTCGAGTCCCCACAGGACACTGCGCGCCCGCCGGTTCCCCTCGTCCGCCTCCGGTTCGATCTGGCTGCGGCGTACGGAGATCAGTGCGAACTCCGCGCCGACGAAGAAGGCGTTGACGACCAGCGTGAGCAGGCCGACGAGCAGCTGGATCGCGGTCATCGCCCGCCCTCCCCTTGCCTGGAAGCGTGGCCCGAGCCGCCGGAGGCGTTAGAAGCGTCGGACCCGTCCGAGCCACCGGACGCGTCAGGCGGCGGCGCGTGCAGCAGCACGCGTGCCGCGCGCCTCCCCGCCGCGTCCACGACGTCCAGCTGCCACCCGGCCAGTTCGATGCGGTCCCCGACGGCCGGAATCCGGCCCAGCTCGTGCGCGACCAGTCCGGCGAGCGTCTCGTACGGGCCCTCGTGCACCCGCAGCCCCAACCGCTCCAGCTGGTCCGTCCGGGCAGCGCCGTCCGCCGACCACAGCGCCCGGCCGTCGGCGTCCTCACCCGCGGGGGCGAGGTCCGGCGTCTCGTGCGGATCGTGCTCGTCGCGCACCTCGCCCACGACCTCCTCGACGATGTCCTCCAGCGTCACGACGCCCGCCGTGCCGCCGTACTCGTCGATGACGACGGCCATCGTCTGCTTGCCCGACAGCCGGTCGAGGAGCCGGTCCACCGTCAGCGACTCCGGCACGAGCAGGGGCTCGCGCAGCAGGGACGAGACGGGATACGACGGTCGGCGCTCCGCGGGCACGGTCAGTACGTCCTTGATGTGGGCGATGCCGACGACCGAGTCGAGGCTGCCCCGGTAGACGGGGAAGCGGGACAGGCCGGTGGCGCGCGTCGCGTTCGCGACGTCCTCCGCGGTGGCCTGGACGTCGACGGCGGTGACCTGCACGCGCGGAGTCATCACGTTCTGCGCGCTCAGCTCCGCCAGGTTGAGTGTCCGTACGAACAGCTCGGCCGTGTCGGCCTCCAGCGCGCCCTCCCGCGCGGAGTGGCGCGCCAGGGCGACCAGCTCCTGCGGGCTGCGGGCCGACGCGAGTTCCTCCGCCGGCTCCATGCCGAAGCGCCGTACGATCCGGTTCGCCGAGCCGTTGAGGTGGCTGATCAGCGGGCGGAAGGCGAGACTGAAGATCCGCTGCGGGGCGGCGACGACCTTCGCCACGCCCAGCGGCGAGGAGATGGCCCAGTTCTTGGGCACCAGCTCGCCCACGACCATCAGCACGACGGTCGACAGCGCCGTGCCGATGACCAGCGCCACCGACGACGAGGTCGCGGGGGACAGGCCGAGGTCCTGGAGCGGGCCGCGGATCAGTTTGCCGATCGACGGCTCGGCGAGCATGCCGACCAGGAGGTTGGTCACGGTGATGCCGAGCTGGGCTCCGGAGAGCTGGAACGTGAGGCTGCGTACGGCCTTGAGGGCGCTCGCCGCCCCCCGCTCGCCGCGCTCCACGGCGCGTTCGAGGTCTCCGCGCTCGACCGTGGTCAGCGAGAACTCCGCCGCGACAAAGGCTCCGCAGGCGAGCGAGAGCAGGACCGCCACGGCGAGCAGAAGCACTTCGGTCATCGGTTCACCACCGTCCCATGATCGGGCAGGGCGAAGTGGGGCGCGCGATGTCGGCTACGGGGAGGCTCGCCCATGGGCGGACGCTCACACCTTTCAGAGGAGGTGAATGATCCGCCCATGGTAAGGGGCGGGCGCCCCGCGGCCGAGGTCCGTCCACCGTCACTCCACGAGCGGCTTGACCCATCGCCGCCACTGCGGCTCGGGGGCGTACCCGGCCGCGCGCCAGGCGTGGTGCGCCCGCTCGTTCTCCTGCAGGACCATCGCGTCGCCGCGCCGCCCGCCCAGGGCGACGAACCGCTCCTCCGCCGCGGCGAGCAGCGCGGAGCCGATGCCGCGCCGCCGCCGCTTCGGGTGCACGGCCAGGCGGTACAGATGACAGCGCCAGCCGTCGAAGCCCGCGACGACCGTGCCGACGAGCCCGGGGCGCTCACCGCCGGCGGCGGAGAGCCCGGCCAGGAGCAGCGCGCCGGGGTCGCGGGCGACGAGCCGCTCCACGCCCGCGCGGTCGTCGCTGATGCTCGTGCCCTCGGCGGCGACCTTCCAGAAGGCCAGGACCGTGTCGAGGTCGTCGGGCGTCGCGGCCCGTATCCGAAGATCATTCATGTCCGGCATCCCACCACCGTCCGCGCCGGCGTGTCGACCGCGTTTCCGGTGCCTCCTCCTGGTCTCCTCCCGCTCTCCCCTTGCCGGTGCTAGCGCCGTCGCGCTAGCTTGGTGGTGTGGCAAAGACTCAGCTGAACGTACGCGTGGACGAGGCCACCGCCGAGGCCGCGCGGCAGCGCGCCCTCCAGCGGGGCATGAGTGTGAACCGCTACATCGAGGAGCTGGTCCTCCAGGACGCCGGGGAGGTGGGACGCACCTTCGTCGAGGCCGCGTCCGACTTCATGAAGCAGTACGAATCGGTGTTCGTGGAGGAGTTCGGCGCGGAGCGCGAAGGCAAGCGTTGAGTCTCCGGATCGACCTCGCCTGGCTCCTCATGATCGCCGAGCACAAGACCCCGGGCGACCCCCAGGTCGTCGACTGGGGCGCGCTCGTGGCCGCCGTCGCCCGGCACGAGGCCGAGATATTCGCCATCCCCGTCTACAGCGATCCGGCCGCCCGCGCGGCCGCCCTGCTCCAGCTGCTGCTGCACGTGCCGGCGCTGGAGCGCTCGAACGCGATGTTCGCCTCGGCCGTGGCCTACGGCTATCTCGTTGCCTGCGGGCTCAAGGTCGTGACCTCGCCCGAGCAGGTGCGGGACCTGGCGAGGCTCGTCAAGGAGGGCAAGGCGGACGTCCACGCGATCGCGGAGGAGCTGCGCCAGTGGAGCCTGAGCAGCTGAGCAGCTGAGCAGCTGACCGGGGACCAGGTGACCCGCCGCCCGGCCCGAGCCCGGGCGCGCGCCTCCGCCTGCTACGCGTCGGCCGCCGGCCCTTCCGGCGCCTCCCCCGGCCGGCGCGCCACGCCCAGCACACACGGCGACGACGGCAGCCTCGGACCGTTCTCCGGTACGGACAGCCGCCGGTACGCGCCGAGGTCGAACCCCGCCGCCGTGATGCCCGCGAGCGGGTCGCGCGCGGTGTGGCACCCGCCGAAGAGCACCGGCCAGACGGTCCGGTCCAGCACCCGCTGAGCCGTCACCATGGCCCGGCCCCCGCCCCGGCCGTGCTCGAAGAAGCGCAGCTCGCCCCCGGGTCGCAGGACACGCCTGATCTCCGAGAGCGCGCGCGGCACGTCCCGTACGCTGCACAGCACCAGCGACACCACCGCCGCGTCGAACGCCTCGCTCTTCACCGGCAGCGCCTCCGCGGCCCCCGGCACCACGTCCACCGGGACACCGGCGTCCAGCGCCGCTTTCACCGCCAGCCGGCGAAGGCTGCGTTCCGGTTCGATCGCCACGACCTCCGAGACGGCGGGCGGGTAGTGCGCGAAGTTCAGCCCGTTGCCCGCGCCGATCTCGATGACCCGGCCCGACAGCCCGGACAGCAGCTCGTCGCGGTGCGCGGCCACCCCGCCCCTCAGGTCGGCCGCCACGCTGCAGCGGGCGTAGAAGCGTGCGAAGAGCGGGTGGTGCACGGCGTCCCGGGGAACCTTGCTGCGGCGCTTGGGCATCGCGGACCCTCCTCCGGTGGCGTACGGACACCGCGATACTTACCCCGTCGGGCGGCTCACGCCGCTCACGAAGCAGAACTCGTTGCCTTCCGGGTCCAGCAGCACCTGGAACGACCCCTGCGTGTCGACGACGATCCCGCCGGTCCTGGTCGCGCCGAGGCCCTCCGCCCACACGGTCGCCGCGCCGATGTCGTCCGCGTGCAGGTCCAGATGCAGCCGGTTCTTGACACTCTTCCCCTCCGGTACGCGCTGGAAGGCGACCCGGGTCCAGTCCGGCGGGTCCACGTACGACCAGTCCGGGCTCCGGTCGACCGGGTCGCCGCCCAGCAGGGCGGCCCAGAAGCGGACCAGTACGGCAGGCTCCGCGCAGTCGAAGACGACTTCGTCGATACGTACTCGCATGACGACGACGATACGGGTGCCGCCGGCGATGCCGGTGTTACGGCTGCCAGGTGCCGCCGAGCGCGGGCGCGAGCCAACTCCCGGCGCGCTCCCGGAAGTCGGCGGGCGCCAGGGCTCCCGCGCCCTGCGGGACGGCTCCGAGCAACGGAGCTCCTTCGGCCGCGTCGGGCAGGTCGGTGAGGTTGCAGCGCTCGGCGAGACCGGGGGCGTCGGGCCAGCTGCCGATGACGACACCGAGCATGTCGATCCCGCGGGCGCGCAGGGCCTCGGCGGTCAGCGTCGTCGAGTTGAGCGTGCCGAGGCCGGCGGGGGTGACGACCAGGACCGGTGCGCCGAGCAGACGGGCGGCGTCGGCGAGGGTCCCGCCCTCGTCGTCGAAGCGGACGAGCAGGCCGCCGGCGCCTTCGACGAGTACGAGGTCGTACGTCGCGGCCAGCTTCGCCGCCGCCGTGGCCACGTCCTGCGGCCGTACGGGGGCCAGGCCGGCGCGCCGGGCGGCGGTGGCGGGCGCCAGGGGCTCGGGGAACCGGGCGAGTTCGAGCCCGGCGACCTCGTCGCCCGCCAGCCGCACGACCTCGTGCGCGTCACCCGGCTCTCCCTGGGCGAGCCCGGTCTGGGCGGGCTTGAGCACGGCGACGGTACGGCCCCGGGCCCGGGCGACGGCGGCGAGCGCCGCCGTGACGACGGTCTTGCCGATCTCGGTACCGGTGCCGCTGACGACGATGACGGCCATGCGCTGCTGTCCTCCTGGTAGTGGTTCATGTCCGGTCCGGGGCCTTCCCGGGCCCGGACCGGCCGGCGCCCCTCGGACACCGGTGGGGCCGGGACCGCCCGGGGGCGGCACCCGGCCCCACCGGTGTTCCGGGGCATGCCCGCGAGGGCCGCGAGGGAACGCCCCCTCACGCACCGGCCGACGCGGCCGCCGCTACCGCCCGGCAGATCCGGGCCAGGTCCGCGTCGTTCGTGACGTACGGCGGCATCGTGTAGATCAGGTCGCGGAACGGCCGCAGCCACACGCCCTCCCGGACCGTCGCCGCCGTCGCCGCCGCCATGGCGGCCTCGTCGAGGGGACGGTCCAGCTGTACGACGCCGATCGCCCCCAGCACCCGGACGTCCCGGACCCCCGGAAGCCGGGCCACCTCCGCAAGACCGTCGCTCAGCCCCGCTTCGATGCGCTTGACCTCGCCCTGCCAGTCCTGGCCGAGCAGCAGCTCGATCGAGGCACAGGCCACGGCCGAAGCCAGCGGATTGCCCATGAAGGTCGGGCCGTGGGCCAGGACCGGCAGCTCGCCGCGCGAGATGCCGTCGGCCACCTCCGCCGTGCACAGGGTCGCCGCCATCGACAGGTAACCGCCGGTCATCGCCTTGCCCAGGCACAGGACGTCCGGTGAGACCGACGCCTGCTCCGAGGCGAAGAGCGTCCCCGTACGGCCGAATCCCGTCGCGATCTCGTCGAAGATCAGCAGCACGCCGTTCTCGTCGCACGCCTCCCGCAGCACCCGCAGATACGCGGGCGAGTGGAAGCGCATCCCGCCGGCGCCCTGCACCACCGGCTCCACGATCACGGCGGCCACTTCGTGCGCGTGGCGGGCGATCATCGCGCGCAGGTGATCGGCGTACGCCGCGTCGTACTCCGCCGGCGGCGCGTCCGCGAAGACCTGGCGCGGCAGCGCGCCCTGCCACAGCTCGTGCATCCCGCCCTGCGGGTCGCACACCGCCATCGGCTGCCACGTGTCGCCGTGGTAGCCGCCGCGCCAGGTCAGCAGCCGCTGCTTGCCCGGACGGCCCACCGAGCGCCAGTACTGGAGGCACATCTTCACCGCGACCTCGACCGACACCGAACCGGAGTCGGACAGGAACACGTGCCGCAGCGGCTCGGGGGTGATCTCCACCAGCTTCGCGGCCAGCCGCACGGCGGGCTCGTGGGTGAGCCCGCCGAACATCACATGGCTCATCCTGTCGAGCTGGCCGCGTGCCGCCTCGTTCAGGACCGGGTGGTTGTAGCCGTGCACCGCCGACCACCAGGACGACATGCCGTCGATCAACTCGTCCTGGCCGTGGGCCGGCCGAGCCAGCCGCAGCCGAACACCGGACGCGGACTCCACCAGCAGTGGCTTCGCACGGCCCGGCATCGGACCGTACGGATGCCACACGTGCTCCCGGTCGAGCCGCAGCAAATCCCCGGGGGCCAACGGCTCAGGCATTGGGGGCGAGGTCCGTTCCCGCGCCTCGCCGCCGTACCGACACGAGGTCCGTACGGGCGGCCGGAATCTCCGGGGTCTCTCCCTCCGGCTCCGGGGCGGCCGGCTCACCGCACGCCGACGCGCAGCCGCCACCGGCGCGGTGCTCCGGAAGCGTCGTCGTCTCCGCCCCCTCCACCTCGAAACCGGCGTCCGCGATCATCTCCAGATCCGCCTGGCCGGCCTGGCCCTCACTGGTCAGGTAGTCGCCGAGGAAGATCGAGTTGACCAGGTGCAGAGCCAGCGGCTGCATGGTCCGCAGGTGCACCTCGCGCCCGCCCGCGAGCCGTACCTCCACGTCCGGGCAGACGAACCGCACCATCGCGAGGATCCGCAGCGCCCGCTGCGGCGTCAGGTTCCACTCCTTGGCGAGCGGCGTGCCCTCGAACGGGATCAGGAAGTTCACGGGCACCGAGTCGGGATCGAGTTCGCGCAGCGAGAAGACCACGTCCACGAGGTCGGCGTCCGTCTCGCCCATGCCCGCGATGAGACCCGAGCACGCCGACATGCCCGCCGCCTGCGCCTGCTGGACCGTCTCCACACGGTCGGCGTAGGTGTGCGTCGTGGTGATGCCGCCGTACGTCGCCTCGGAGGTGTTCAGGTTGTGGTTGTACGCGTCGGCGCCCGCCGCCCGCAGCCGCTCGGCCTGTCCGTCCGAGAGCAGCCCGAGGCAGGCACAGACCTCGACGTCTTCGTTCTGGTCCTTGATCGCCTCGATCGTCTTCGAGACGCGGTCGACGTCCTTGTCCGTCGGCCCGCGCCCGCTCGCGACCAGGCACACCCGCTTCGCCCCGCCCGCGACCCCGGCGGCCGCCGCCTTGGACGCCTCGTCGGGCTTCAGCCAGGTGTACTTCAGGATCTCGGCCTTCGAGCCGAGCCGCTGCGAGCAGTACGAACAGTCCTCGGGGCACAGCCCCGACTTGAGGTTGACCAGATAGTTGAGTTTCACCCGCCGCCCGAACCACTGGCGGCGGACCTTTCCGGCCGCGGCCACCACATCGAGCAGCTCGTCGTCGGAGGTCGCCAGCACGGCGAGCGCTTCTTCGCGGGTCGGCAGCTCGCGCCGCAGCCCCTTCTCCACCAGCGTGTTCAGCAGGTCCATGATGCCGATCCTGGCCTACGGCACCGCCTGCGGCCAAGGAGGAACCGCACAAGAGCGGCCTCACGAGGTGTGGGTATTGCCACACCCTGACCTCGCCCGTGCCCGGCTAGTGTCTGTGGGCTGCCTACAAAAGGGACTCTGCCATGCCCCAGGGATCGTTCGACCCGTTCGACTGGATCGACGAGCAGGCGGCGGTGCGCGCGAAGGCCGGGCTCGTCAGGACCCTGCGCCCGCGCCCCGCCGAGTCCGCCCGGCTCGACCTCGCGAGCAACGACTACCTCGGCCTCACGCACCGCCCGGAGGTCACCGCCGCAGCCGCGGAGGCCGCCCGCCGCTGGGGCGCCGGTGCGACCGGGTCGCGACTCGTCACGGGCAGCACTCGCCTGCACGCCGACCTTGAGCGGGAATTGGCCGATTTCTGCGGTTTCGAGGCGGCGCTGGTCCTCTCCTCCGGTTACGCCGCCAACCTCGCCGCGCTCACCGCCCTCAGCGGCCACGGCTCGGTGATCGTCTCCGACGCCCTCAACCACGCCTCGATCGTCGACGGCTGCCGGCTCTCGCGCGCCACCACCGCCGTGGTCCCGCACGCGGACCCCGACGCCGTGCGCAAGGCCCTCGACGCGCACGACGGGCGCGCCCTCGCGGTCACCGACTCGGTGTTCTCGGTGGACGGCGACGCGGCGCCCCTGCCCGAACTCGCCGCCGCCTGCCGTGCCTACGGGGCGGCGCTCCTGGTCGACGACGCCCACGGCCTCGGCGTTCTCGGCGAGGGAGGCAGAGGGGCGCTGAACGCGGCGGGCCTCGCGGGAGCGGACGGCGTCGTCGCCACGCTCACCCTGTCGAAGTCGCTGGGCAGTCAGGGCGGAGCGGTGCTCGGCCCCGCCCGGGTCATCGACCACCTGGTCAACACGGCCC
The DNA here is from genome assembly GCF_014650755.1 of Streptomyces chryseus. Classification (GTDB taxonomy): domain Bacteria; phylum Actinomycetota; class Actinomycetes; order Streptomycetales; family Streptomycetaceae; genus Streptomyces; species Streptomyces chryseus. The sequence continues at coordinate 94,259 of NZ_BMVO01000013.1, forward strand.
GTACGTTCATCTTCGACACCGGTCTGGCGCCGGCCGCCGCGGGCGCCGCGCTGGCGAGCGCCCGGCTGCTGCGCCGCGAGCCGGAACTGGCGGCGCGGGCCCGTACGGTCGCCGCCTCGCTGCACCGGGGGCTGACGGACGCGGGGCTGACGGCCGTACGCCCGGACGCCGCCGTGGTGTCGGTCCTTTCGCCCTCGCCGGGGGAGGCGGTGCGCTGGGCCGCCGACTGCCGGGAGGCCGGCCTCGTCGTGGGCTGCTTCCGCCCGCCCTCGGTGCCGGACGGCGTCTCGCGGCTCCGGCTCACCGCCCGCGCGGACCTGACGGACGCGCAGGTCGGGGAAGCGGTGGCCACGATCGTACGCACCGCTCCCACCGCCGCCTTCTGACGGCCCGCCGGGTCACGGCAGGCGCTGTCCCCCGCCGAGCGCCTCGTCGCGTACGGCGGACAGGAAGGACGTCCACGTGTCCGCCGCGAAGAGCAGGGCTGGCCGCGCGACGTGCTTGGAGTCGCGCACGGCCAGCAGGCCGTCGTCGAGACGGGCCGCCTCCACGCAGTTGTTCATACCGGTGCTGCGACTGCTGCGCCGCCACCGGGCGCCGCGCAGGAGGGTGCTGGACGGGACGGGCGCGAGGGGTCCGGACATGGTGCCTCCCTACCGGGCATCACCGATACGGGCGATGAGAGCGGATGATTCCTCGGGTGAAAGGGCCTGTGCCTGCAGTGCGTTGAACGCGGTGTCGTACGCCGTGAGGTCTTCTTTCCGTTCGAGGTAGAGGCTACTCGTCAAGTGGTCGATAACGACCACATTCAGATCAGCCATGTTCGGAAAGGAGAAGATAATGAAAGATCCCGTGAGCCCGATGTGGGCTCCGGACGCGAACGGCAGGACCTGGAGACGGACATGAGGCAGTTCTCCCACCTCCAGTAACTGCTGCAACTGCTGTTTCATGACTCCCTGGCCGCCCACCGGCCGGCGCAGCACCGCCTCGTCCAGCACCGCGCTCAGCTCCAGCGGTCTCGCGGCCCCCAGCACCTCCTGGCGGGCGATCCGCACCTCGACCAGCGCGTCCACCTTCGCCGCCGGCAGCCCCGCCAGCGCCGCGCGCGTCACCGCCCGCGCGTAGTCCGCGGTCTGCAGCAGCCCCGGCACCACCGTGGTCTCCAGCGTGCGGGCCGCACTCGCCTGCGACTCCAGACTGATCAGGTCGCGGTACTGGGGCGGCAGCAGCCCCCGGTACGCGTGCCACCAGTGCTTGCCGCCCTCGCCGGCCGCCGGGCCGGTCAGCGCGTCGACCAGTTCCCGCAGCCTCGGGTCCGTCACTCCGTACACGTCCAGCAGCCGGGTCACGTCGGACGGCTTCACCGTGCTGCGCCCCGTCTCGATCCTGCTCACCTTCGACTGGTGCCACCCGACCAGGCGGGCCGCCTGGGGGCTGGTGAGCCCCGCCCTGTCGCGCAGTCTCCGCAGCTCGTCGCCGAGCTTGCGCCGACGCACCGCGGGACTGTGCCGCATGTCCGTCTCCTTCCCGTTCGTTCCAACGGGCCAGGATGCGCCGTTCGGAGCCCGGACAGGGCCTCGCGCGGCAGAGTTCACCGCTTCGAGCTACAGATATATGCACATCTCGGGGGATCACGCCCGGGCGCGGCACCATGAGTGGCACTCTGGCGCGGAGCACAGTCCGAGGCCGTCCTCGAAGTTCATCCGCTACGAGTCGGAGTCCGGCCCCGGTGGGAAAGGGACAGCGTCGCCATGGCAGACCACCAGGAAGCCTCCGTCACTCTGCCGAGCGAGCCAGCCTCGGTCTCCGCCGCGAGGAGATACGTCGCGGAGATTCTCGGCGAGTGGGGCATGACCCCGGGATCCGACACCGCCGAAACCGTACGGTTGATCGTTTCGGAGCTGGCCACCAACGCCGTGCAGCACACCTTCGGCCAGTCGCCGACCTTCACCGTCGACGTACGGCTCGACCGGTACGAGCACCTGCGCATCGGCGTCACCGACAGTCACCCCCGCTGGCCCAGGCGGCTTCCCGCGGCCGTCCAGCAGGACAACGGACGCGGCATAGTGATCATCCGATGTCTCACCGCCGAATGCGGGGGCAAGGTCTCGGTCCAGCCCACCCGGGAGGGCGGCAAGACCGTGTGGATCGAGCTGCCGTGGACCGTTCCCGTGCAGCAGCCCGTCGGCCCGTAGCGCCGGCCGGGCCGGAGGCGCCGGCCGCGGGACCGGCCGGCGCTCCAGCATCCGGTGCGGCGAGCCGCGCCACCTCGGCATCCCGCATGCCGTGCGGCGGATGTCGAGGCGGACGCGGGTCTTGAGGTCCAGCAGTCAGGCACCGCGCCGAACAGGAGGCCCGGCAGGCCCGGTTGCCCCGGGCGGTCCTTCCTGCGTCCGGCCTCCGCCAGGAATCGGTCAGCGCACCCGGCCGTACCAGACGCTCTTGGACCAGATCTTCTCCAGCTTGACCACCGAGCCGGACTTGGGGGAGTGCCAGATCTTGCCCTTGCCCGCGTAGATGCCCACGTGGTAGACGCTCCGCCCGGAGTGGAAGAAGACCAGGTCCCCGCGCTTGCGGCTGGAGGCGGAGATGTGGCGGGTCTTGTTGTACTGGGACTGGGCGGTGCGCGGCAGGCTCTTGCCGGCCTTCTTGTACGAATAGAGCGTCAGCCCCGAGCAGTCGAACCGGCTCGGACCCGCCGACCCGTACTTGTACGGGGCGCCCTTCTTCGACGCGGCGACATCGAGCGCCTTCGTCAGGTGCGACGCGGCGTGTGCCTCGGGGACGGCCCCCGGCGCCAGCATCGTGCCGCCGATGGCGGCGAGGGTGAGAGCCGAAGCGGCTCCGGCCCGGGACAGCACGGACGGAACATTCTTGTACGCGGTCATGCGCAACCCTTCGTCAGCCGCCTGTGAAGGATGACCTGTCGGGTTCGGACAGGCGAAGATGCCCGGCCACGTGATGCGGCTTCACCCCGAGGGACGACCGTCTCCGGCCACCCCGTACTGCTTGGGTCCTCCACTCCTGCCGATGCACTCCTGTCGACCAGTCATCCGGGACAGCGGCAGGACTCGGCGTCCGCCCGGACCGCCCCGCCGCGGTGGCGGGGGCTTGTCGTCCCAGGGATCTTGACTCATGAACCGCCGAATTTCCGAGCCGAAACGACGTTTTGTGAGGCTCCTCACCGATGACCCGTTCGGGTGGACAGGTGTCTTCGCGGCGCGCGGCACGGGTGCCCGACGACCCTCGTACCAGCGGCGGAACGCCTCATTCCGCCCGAGGGGCAGGCGGGTTGCGCAAGTTGGGTCGTACCGCTGATCAGGTATTTCCTGCCCCGTTTGGCTGAGCCTTTCTCGTACGCCAATGGGGTAGGAGCTCGGGCGTGCCTCAACTCGCGGACACCGGCGGGAGGGTGACACGGCCCGCCCGCCGCTCTCCGTCGAGCACGCGCAGGGCCCGCGTGAGCGTGGCGGCGTGCACCCGGCTCTCGCCGCGCTCGTGCATCAGGGCGAGGGCGTCCCGCAGCCCGGCGGCCTTCCCGGCGAGTGCCTGGGCGGCCCGCAGGGCGCCGTAGGTGTCCGCGCCGTGCGCCGGATTGATACGGCCCATCAGATCGACGATCTCCAGGTAGCGGTCGACGAACTCGCACTCGGCGCGCGTCAGCGCGGGCAGCGGCGGCAGTTCGGGCGGCAGCATGCGACGACTCACCTCGGGGCGGAGGAGGCGAGTGAGGCCTTGCGGCTCGGCACGACGTGGTCCACCAGGCCGTACGCCGCCGCCGCTTCGGCGGTGAACACCTTGTCCCGCTCGATGTCGTCGTCGACGCGCTCGACGCTCTGACCGGTGTGCCGGGCCAGGAGTTGGCTGAGCAGCTCCCGCATGCGGGCCATCTCCCGCGCCTCGATCTCCAGGTCCGAGGGCTGGCCGTGCACCGGCTCCTCGATGGAGGGCTGACTGAGCAGCACCCGGGCGCCCGGCAGCGCCAGGCGCTTGCCGGGGGTGCCGGCCGCGAGCAGCAGGGCCGCGGAGGACGCGGCCTGGCCCAGGCAGATCGTCTCGACGTCGCAGGTGACGAACTGGATCGTGTCGTAGATCGCGGACATGGCGGTGTGCGAGCCGCCGGGGGAGTTGATGTAGAGCGAGATGTCCCGGTCGGGGGCGGCGTGTTCGAGATGCATGAACTGGGCCATCACGTCGTTCGCGGCGGTGTCGTCCACGACCGTCCCCAGGAAGACGATCCGCTCGTCGAGCAGCTTCGAGTACGGGTCGACCGTGCGGCTCCCCGTGCTGGTCCGCTCGGTGAACTCGGGCAGGACGTAGCGGCCGGTGGGGCTGCTGGGGCGGTTCGGGTGCCAGTTCATGGCCGTGCCTCCGGAGTCTCTGTAAAAAATGTACAGGACGTACAGCTCGTACTATGGGGAGCATGGCCTACGAGATTCCGGTGACGCAAGCCCGGGCAGAACTGGCGGAGCTGATCAACCGCGTCGTCTACGGCGGCGAACGCGTGGTCGTGACCCGGCACGGGAAGCCGTTGGTGGCGCTGGTTTCCGCGGCTGACCTGCAACGACTCGAGGGTGAGCAGGAAGCCGTCGAGGAGCAGGTGATCAGTTCGGTCTCCAGGATCGGCTCGGCCGCGTCCGCTCCCGGCGAACGGCGCCGCTTCGGCATCGCCGCCGAGCACCGGGGCGAGGCGCCCGAGAGCTGACGCCCACGCGAGGACGCCCGGCGCGCCGTATACCAAATCGCCCGTCTCCCGTTCTGGGGGCGGGCCGCGCGCGTTGATGACCATGGACGCGCAAAGGCCCAGTTAACGCGTTGGAAAAACTTCCGCTCTAACGTGCAATGCCTGGCCGCACGGTCAGAAAACGCAGGTCAACAGAGTGTTGAAGTCGGATATGGTCCCGCTGCGCCCAAGGCGGATGCTGCGGTTCCGTTACCGTCCTCGCCCTCAGGGACGCGTTGGATCCGCCTGCCCCCGTCCGGGCGGCCTGGCGGCTGGACTGGAGGTAGCACGCGTGCAACTGACCCCGCACGAGCAGGAACGACTGCTCATCCATGTGGCGGCGGACGTGGCGGAGAAGCGCCGCGCGCGCGGCGTGAGGCTCAATCACCCCGAGTCGATCGCCCTCATCACCTCGCACATCCTCGAAGGCGCCCGCGACGGGCGGAGCGTCGCCGAACTCATGTCCTCCGGCCGCAAGGTGCTCACCCGTGACGAGGTCATGGAGGGCATCCCCGAGATGATCCACGACGTGCAGGTCGAGGCGACCTTCCCGGACGGCACCAAGCTCGTCACCGTCCACGAACCGATCGCCTGACGGGAGACACGGCCGATGATCCCGGGTGAAATCCTGTACGGCGACGCCCCCGTCGCGCTCAACGACGGCCTGCCCGTCACCCGCCTCACCGTCCTGAACGCGGCCGACCGGCCCGTCCAGGTCGGCTCCCACTACCACTTCGCCGAGGCCAACCCGGGCCTCGACTTCGACCGTGCCGCCGCCCGCGGCCTGCGGCTGAACATCGCCGCGGGCACCGCCGTGCGCTTCGAGCCCGGCATTCCCGTCGACGTCGAACTCGTCCCCGTCGCCGGCCGGCGTGTCGTCGCCGGTCTGCGCGGGGAGACCGGAGGTGCCCTCGATGCCTGAGCTCTCGCGCCCTGTGTACGCCGACCTGTTCGGCCCCACCACCGGCGACCGCATCCGCCTCGCCGACACCGACCTGCTCATCGAGATCGAGGAGGACCGTTGCGGCGGACCCGGACGCGCCGGTGACGAGGCGGTGTTCGGCGGTGGGAAGGTCATCCGCGAGTCCATGGGCCAGGCCCGCACCACCCGGGCCGAGGGGGCACCCGACACCGTCATCACCGGCGCTGTGATCCTCGACCACTGGGGCATCGTCAAGGCCGACGTCGGACTGCGGGACGGGCGCGTCACCGGCATCGGCAAGGCCGGCAACCCCGACACCATGGACGGCGTACACCCCGACCTGGTCATCGGCCCCGAGACCGAGATCATCGCCGGCAACGGGAAGATCCTCACCGCCGGAACCATCGACGCGCACGTCCACTTCATCTCGCCGACCGTCGTCGAGCAGGCGCTCTCCTCCGGGATCACCACGCTCGTCGGCGGTGGCACCGGTCCCGCCGAGGGCACCAAGGCGACCACCGTCACGCCCGGCGGATGGCACCTCGCCCGGATGTTCGAGGCGCTGGAGCACTACCCGGTCAACATCGGTCTGCTGGGCAAGGGCAACACCATGTCCCGCGACGCGCTGCACGCCCAACTGCGCGGCGGCGCACTGGGATTCAAGATCCACGAGGACTGGGGGGCGACCCCCGCCGTCATCGACGCCTGTCTCGGCGTGTGCGAGGAGACCGGCGCGCAGCTCGCCATCCACACCGACACACTCAACGAGGCCGGGTTCGTCGGCGACACCCTCGCCGCGATCGCCGGGCGCACCATCCACGCGTACCACACCGAGGGGGCGGGCGGCGGGCACGCGCCGGACATCATCACGGTCGTCTCCGAGCCGTACGTCCTGCCCAGCTCCACCAACCCGACCCGGCCGCACACCGTCAACACCATCGAGGAACACCTCGACATGCTGATGGTCTGCCATCACCTCAACCCGGCCGTACCGGAGGACCTCGCCTTCGCCGAGTCCCGGATCCGGCCCTCCACCATCGCGGCCGAGGACATCCTGCACGACCTCGGCGCCATCTCGATCATCTCCTCCGACTCGCAGGCGATGGGCCGCGTCGGCGAGGTCGCGCTGCGCACCTGGCAGACCGCACACGTCATGAAGAAGCGCCGGGGCGCCCTGCCGGGCGACGGACGCGCCGACAACCACCGCGCCCGTCGCTATGTCGCCAAGTACACGATCAACCCGGCCGTCGCGCAGGGCCTCGACCACGAGATCGGTTCGGTCGAGAGCGGGAAACTCGCCGACCTCGTGCTGTGGGACCCGGCCTTCTTCGGGGTCAAACCACAGCTCGTCATCAAGGGCGGGCAGATCGCGTACGCGCAGATGGGCGACGCCAACGCCTCCATCCCCACCCCGCAGCCGGTGCTGCCCCGCCCGATGTTCGGCGCGCTCGGCAGGGCTCCCGCCGCCAACTCGTTCAACTTCGTCGCCCCGGCGGCGGTCGAGGACGGACTGCCCGAACGCCTCGGCCTCGGCAAACGGTTCGTCCCCATCACGAACACGCGGCGGGTCACCAAGGCCGACATGCGCGAGAACGACGCCCTGCCGCGCGTCGAGGTCGACCCGGACACCTTCACGGTGACGATCGACGGTGACCCGGTCGAGCCCGCGCCCGCCCCGGAACTGCCCATGGCCCAGCGGTACTTCCTCTTCTGACCATGGACACCACCTCCACGCACGGCGCGTCCCCGGGAGCGGCGCGGGCCGCCCTCCTCGTCCTCGCCGACGGCCGGTTCCCGGCCGGGGGTCACGCCCACTCCGGCGGCGCCGAGGCCGCCGTCAAGGCGGGACGCATCCGTGAGGCCACCGACCTGGCGGCCTTCTGCCGGGGCCGTCTGCACACGAGCGGGCTCACCTCGGCGGCGCTGGCAGCCGCCGCGGCCGCCGGCGCGGACCCGCTCGCCCTCGACGAGGCCGCCGACGCCCGCACACCGTCACCCGCTCTGCGGGCGACGGCGCGCAAGCTCGGCCGCCAGCTGATGCGCGCCGCCCGCGCCGCCTGGCCGTGCGACGCGCTCGACGCGCTCGCCGCCGCGCGTCCGCGCGGCGCGCACCAGCCCGTCGTGCTCGGCGTCACCGCCCGCGCCGCGGGCCTCGGGCCCGAGGACGCCGCACACTGCGTCGCGTACGAGAGCGTCGGCGGTCCCGCCACCGCCGTCGTGCGCCTCCTGGGACTCGACCCCTTCGAGGCCACCGCCGTCCTCGCCCGCCTCGCCCCCGAACTCGACCAGGTCGCGCGGCGCGCGGCCGAGGCCGGCCGCCGGGCCCTGACCGAAGGCCCCGGCACGCTGCCGGCGGCCTCCGCGCCGCTGCTCGACATCACGGCGCAGGCGCACGCGGCATGGCCCGTACGCCTCTTCGCCTCGTAACACCGCATAGGAGCCGCACACCATGCACCTCGACCACAGCCACGACACCACCACGGCGGTCAGCGCCGACGCCGCCCGCCCCGACGGCACCAGGCGCGCCCTGCGCATCGGGCTCGGCGGACCGGTCGGCTCGGGCAAGACCGCGACCGTCGCGGCTCTGTGCCGCGCGCTGCGCGACACGTTCTCCATCGCCGTCGTCACCAACGACATCTACACGCGCGAGGACGCGGAGTTCCTCCTGCGCAACGCCGTTCTGCCGCCCGAGCGCATCCAGGCCGTCGAGACGGGCGCCTGTCCGCACACCGCCATCCGGGACGACATCTCCGCCAACCTCGAAGCGGTCGAGGACCTGGAGGACGCGGTGGGACCGCTCGACCTGATCCTCGTTGAGTCGGGCGGCGACAACCTGACCGCCACCTTCTCCAAAGGCCTCGTCGACGCGCAGGTCTTCGTCATCGACGTGGCCGGCGGCGACGACATCCCGCGCAAGGGCGGCCCGGGCGTCACGACGGCCGACCTGCTGGTCGTGAACAAGACCGACCTCGCGCCGTACGTCGGCTCCGACCTCGGCCGCATGGCGCGCGACGCCCAGGACCAGCGTGGTGAACTGCCGGTCGCCTTCACGTCGCTGACCTCGGGCGAGGGCGTGAAGCCGGTGGCCGACTGGGTCCGCGCCCGACTCGCCGCCTGGTCCGCGTGACCGCCCTCGCGCCGGCGGGCGTCGAGGCGACGGCCAGGATCACCGCCGTGCCCGACGGCCTCGGCGGCACCCGGCTGCCCGTGCTGGAGAGCGACGGCCCGCTCGCTCTGCGCCGTACACGCGGCGCGGGCGCGTACGCCCGTGTCACCGTCGTCGGGGCGATGAGCGCGCCGCTGGGCGGGGACCGGCTGGCCATCGAGGCCGGTGTGCGGGACGGTGCGGCGCTCACCGTGGACTCGGCGGCGGCCACGGTCGCCCTGCCCGGCCGGGGCGGCCGGCCGGCCCGCTACGACGTACGGCTGACGGCCGGAGCCGGCGCGTGCCTGCGCTGGTTGCCCGAGCCGCTCATCTCGGCGCGCGGCAGCGACCTGCGCATGACCACCCGCGTGGAGCTCGCCGCCTGCGCCCGTCTGGTCCTGCGCGAGGAGCAGGTCCTCGGCCGGTACGGCGAGGAGACCGGCACGCTGACCACCCGCCTCACCGTCCACCGGGCCGGCCGCCCGCTGCTCGACCAGGAGCTGGCGTACGGTCCGGGGGCGCCCGGCGGCTGGGACGGGGCGGCGGTGCTGGGCGGGAACAGGGCGGCCGGGCAACTCCTGGTCGTGCGTCCGGAGTTCGAGCACAGTCCGCCCGAAACGGCCCTTCTGGGTGACAACGGGGTGCTCACCCCGCTCGCCGGGCCCGCCGTGCTGGTCACGGCGGTGGCGGCCGACGCGCTGGGGCTGCGCCGCGTACTGGACCGGGCACTTCGGACATTTGGGTGACCGCCAAGTGCACCGCTCAGCGGGACACGGGTCTCCGGTTATGGGATTGGTAAAGAAACGCCAGTACAGCCTGTTGCCCGGGCCCGTTCAGACGACAGGATGCGCCCGTACCCGTACGGACTCATGACCACTTTCGTCACGTACGCCACAACACTCACAGGGGGAGGCACCACTTGCGACGTTCAGCAGCGCTCGGCTCCGCCGGCACTCTCATAGCGGGCACCTTGATGGCCGGCGCGATATCCGCGCCGGCCGCCGGCGCCGAGGGCCGCAGCACCAGCGTCACCAGCACGTCCGAGGCGCGCGGCGTCCAGATCGCCGCCCAGCGGGCCGCGAAGGCGGGCATCGGCTGGCGCGACTGCCCGGCCGACTGGGGCCTCGACAAGCCCATCCAGTGCGGCTGGGTCACCGTCCCGGTCGACTACGCCAAGCCCAACGGCCGGAAGATCGAGATCGCCGTCGACCGCGTCGGCAACACCGGCTCCGAGGCGGACCGCCAGGGCGCGCTCCTCTACAACCCCGGCGGCCCCGGCGGCTCGGGCATGCGCTTCCCCACCCGCGTCACCAAGAAGAACCCGATCTACACGAAGCTGGCCAAGGCGTACGACTTCGTGGGCTTCGACCCCCGCGGTGTCGGCCACTCCTCGCCCATCTCGTGCGTCGACCCGCAGGAGTTCGTCAAGGCGCCGAAGCTCGACCCGGTGCCCGACAGCGAGGCCGACAAGCGCGCCCAGCGCAAGCTCGCCGCCGAGTACGCGGACGGCTGCCAGGAGCGCAGCGGCTGGCTGCTGCCGCACATGACCACCCCGAACACCGCTCGCGACCTGGACGTCGTCCGCGCCGCGCTCGGTGAGCGGAAGCTGAACTTCCTCGGCGTCTCCTACGGCACCTACCTCGGCGCGGTCTACGGAACGCTGTTCCCGGGCCACGTCCGCCGCATGGTCGTCGACAGTGTGGTCAACCCGTCGAAGGAGAAGATCTGGTACCAGGCCAACCTGGACCAGGACGTCGCCTTCCAGACGCGCTGGGACGACTGGAAGCAGTGGGTGGCCAAGAACGACGCCACCTACCACCTCGGGGACACCCCCGAGAAGATCGAGCAGCAGTGGGTGAAGCTGCGCGCCACCGCCAAGAAGAGCCCCCTCGGCGGCGTCGTCGGCCCCGCCGAACTCGTCGGCTTCTTCCAGAGCGCGCCGTACTACGACTCCGCCTGGGCGCACACCGCCGAGATCTGGAGCAAGTACGTCGCGGGCGACACGCAGGCGCTCGTCGACGAGATCGCGCCCGACCTGACGGACACGGCCGGCAACGCGTCCTCGGAGAACGGCAACGCCGTCTACACGGCCGTCGAGTGCGCCGACGCCAAGTGGCCCACCAGCTGGAAGACGTGGGACCGGGACAACACCAGGCTGCACAAGGACCACCCGTTCATGACGTGGGCCAACGCCTGGATGAACCTGCCCTGCGCCACCTGGTCGTCGAAGCAGCAGACCCCGCTGAACGTCAAGTCCGGCAAGGGACTGCCGCCGGTCCTGATCGTGCAGGCCGAGCGTGACGCCGCCACTCCGTACGAGGGCGCAGTCGAGCTGCACAAGCGGTTCAAGGGCTCGCGCCTGATCACCGAGAAGGACGCCGGCTCGCACGGCGTCACCGGGATCGCGAACCCCTGCGTGAACGACCGGGTCGACACCTACCTGCTGACCGGGAAGACGGACAGCCGCGACGTGACGTGCGCCCCGCACGCCACGCCGAAGCCGTAGCGGCCTGAAACGCGGGAGGGGGCGGCCGGGGTTCCGGCCGCCCCCTCCTCGCGTCTACCGTCCGGCGAGCCAGGCATCCTCCTGGGCGTAGTCGAACGGCCCGTCGCCGTCGGGGGCGTACCGCTGCGACAGCTTGGGGAACGCCTCCCGCCAGTCCTGGCGGCGGAGCACCTCCGCCAGCCATTCCACGGTGGCGGGCAGGGACTCGGCGTACCCGGTGACAGCCCGGTAGCCCAGCTCCCGCTCGGCGGCGGACATGTCGTAGACGACGGGGTGGCCGTTGCCGGTCCAGGGAGTCTCCCCGACCGTGCCCACCGGAGGGGGCCCGTCCACCAGCACCAGCTCGCTCCGTACGCCCATGACGGCGTCGATCGCCGTACTGATCTCCGCGACCGTCGGAACGTCGGGATCGCCCGCGTTCAGCACCCGCGCACCGGGCCGCGCCGCCGCCAGCCGGATCAGCTCCCCGACGTTCGAGACGTGCACCGGGTGGAACTGGCTGCGCCCGCCGTGCGCCAGGACCCGCACCGGCCGGCCGTCCAGCACCCGCTTGACGAAGTGGATCTCGCGCGGAGTCCGGCAGTACGGCCCGTGGACCGCGCCCGCCCGCAGGACGGTCGTCGGCAGCCGGTCGGCGGCCGCCAGGAGACGCTGTTCGATCGCGACCTTCCTGGTCCCGTACGTCGCGTCACCCGGCGCGACGACCGGCTGCGTCTCATGGATCGGCACCGGGTACCGCGGAAACCCGTCGGGCTCGGCCTGGGTGTCGAACCCCCGCCCCTTGTCGTCCTCGTACACGGCGCCACTGGAGATGACGACGGCGGAGCCGATCCGGTCCGCGACCCCGGTCAGCTGCGCCGCGTGCCGCTCCTCCATCGCGACCATGTCCACCACGACGTCACAGCCCGCGCCGAGCGCGGCGGCGAGCGCCGCGTCGTCGTCCCGGTCGAGCGCCACGGACCGCACGTCCCGCGGCCACGTCCCGTCGCGGCCACCGCCGCGCGACGCCGCCGTCACGTCCCAGCCGTCCTCGGCGAGCGCCCGTACGGCCGCCCGCCCGATCTGTCCCGTAGCTCCGATGACGAACGCGTTTCCCTTGGTCATGCCGTGGACGCTATGCGCCCGGGGAGCACTCGCGGAGCGCCGTTCGCCGTCCGCTGATTCGCCGTCAGCGCAGGAGCCGGGGGAACTTCTTCGCCTGCTCCGCCTTGACCTCGGCGGCGTACCGGTCGACGTACTCCTGCCCGGAGAGTTCGAGGATCGCGTACATGATCTCGTCGGTGACCGCGCGCAGCGCCGCCTTCTCGTTCTCCATCCCCTCGTACCGCGAGAAGTCCAGCGGCTCGCCGAACCGGATGGTCACCCGCTTGATGCGCGGTACGACCTGGCCCGGCGGCTGGATCTCGAACGTACCGACCATCGCGCACGGCACGACGGGCACGCGCGCCTGGAGCGCCATCGCGGCGACCCCGACCTTGCCCTTGTAGAGCCGGCCGTCGTGCGAGCGGGTGCCCTCGGGGTAGATGCCCAGCAGCTCGCCCTTGCCCAGGACGCCGAGGCCCTCACGGATCGCGGCCTTCCCGGCCTCCTTGCCGGACCGGTCGACCGGGATCTGACCGGCGCTGCGGAAGAACGCGGCGGTCAGCCGGCCCTTGAGGCCCGGACCCGTGAAGTACTCGGCCTTGGCGAGGAAGGTGATGCGCCGCTTGATGATCGCGGGCATCAGGAAGTGGTCGGAGAACGACAGGTGGTTGCCCGCGACGATCGCGGCGCCGTCGTCGGGGATGTGCTCGAGCCCCTCGATCCTGGGCCGGAAGAGCAGTCTCAGCAGTGGCCCGAGAAGGACGTACTTGAGCACGTAATAGAACACGGGGCGGCTCCTAGTTCTGCCGGATCGGCTCCAGGACTCGGGCCGGTGCCGGCCCGTTCCGACTTTACTGACTTGGCATCAGGCACGGCACTGGGCGTCGGTTCCCGGACGCCGACCAGGATGCGGGCATGAGTCAGCAGGCGCGCCCGGCACGGCCCCTCGGGGCACGGCTGTACGTCCTGCTCCTGCCGGTCGTACTCGGGGGCCTCCTGGCCATGCACGGGCTGGGGCCCGCCGCCCCGCCGCGGCCGGCCCACGCCGTGCCGGACGTCCGCCACGCGGCCCCCGCGCACCCGCGCCCGCCCGCCGGCGAGGTCCGCGCCCACGCGGAGCACGACGAGGGCGGCGCCGGCGGCCATGTCGAGCACGCCGACTCCACCTGCGCCGCCGGCGGTACGAGCGGAGCGCCCGCACTGCCCGCGCCGGCTCCGGCCGGGGCCGCCGCCTCCGAGCTGGCGGACGGTACGGGGTTCCTCGTCGCGGCGGCGCCCGGCGGGCGGGCCCCGCCCTCACTGAGCGAACTGCAACTCCTGCGCAAAGAGGCGGCTCCGGCGTGCCCGGCCGCTGCGGCCGGCTGTCACGCCTTCGACAGTCACGCCTGAAATTGCGTGCGCGAACACAGGAGTCGCACCACCATGACCACCTACCGTTTCCCTGTCCGCCGCGCCGCCGCCGTCGTACTGGCGGCCTGCGGCGGGGGAGAAGACAGCCCGGCCGCCCACACCGGTCACACCGCAGCCGCCTCGCCCTCCGCGTCCCCGTCCGGGCGCGCGTGGAACGCCGCCGACGTCTCCTTCGCGAAGGGGATGACCCCGCACCACCGGCAGGCCATGGCCACGGCCTGGGGCGAGGACGTTCCCGAGGAGGGCGCCACCGGCGAGCACGCCGGGCACTCGGCGGCCGGGATGATGGCGTCCGAGGAGATGGACGAGCTGGAGAAGTCGTCCGGCGAGGCGTTCGACACCGCGTTCCTGACCATGATGGTCGAGCACCACGAGGGGGCGGTCGCGATGGCCGGGACCGAGCGGTCCGACGGGGCCCACCGGCCGGCGAAGGACATGGCCGGTGACATCGTGACCTCACAGAGCGCCGAGATCAGGCGCATGAACGCACTCCTCGGCGCGAACTGACCGTACGAGCCGCGAAGCGGGGGCGGCCGCCCGGCCGCCCCCGCTGCCCCGCGTCGTCGTCAGGCGCGGGCCGGAACGAGGCCATGATCCGGCGCGGGGTGGGTCAGCCGGTGCGCGTCGTGGACAGCCGGTCGAGCCACTCCGACAGCAGGCCGGTCTCGGCGCGGCTCAGCGGCGACCGGGGTGAGCGGCGCAGCAGGGCGTTCAGCCGGGCCGCCGCCGGCACCCGCGCCTCACCGGCCTCACCGGTGTCGTGGGAGGGAGCCGGCACGGCGGTCGCGCCGGGCACGAGGACGGCCGCGTGCACGGCGTCGCGCACACGGGCCGAGGTGCCGCTGTCCGTGAAGGTCGACGGGCGCGAGACGAGCATGAGAGCCACGCCGACGTTCGCCGACATGACCATCTGGGCGGCCGGTTCGGGGCTCGCTGTGCGTCATGGTCGACGCTCCTGAGGGATCTGCGCTGTACGCTGCTGGTGTTCATTTACGGCGTATATGTCGACTTGCTACGGTTGTCCTGCGGAGTCAAGGGCCCGCCGGACCGGTGCAGCGAGCGACGAGCCCCGGAGGCGGACATGCCGAAAGAGTCGGGCGACGGCCGCGGCAGACGCGCCGGCGACCGGGGGCGCGACGGACGGCTGAGCAGGGAACGCGTGCTGGCGACGGCCCTTGAAGTGGTCGACCGCCACGGCCTGTCCGGCCTCAGCATGCGCAAGCTGGGCGCCGAACTGGGCGTCGAGGCGATGGCCCTGTACCGGTACGTCCCGAGCAAGGACGCGTTGCTGGACGGGCTGGTCGAGGCGTTCTGCCAGGAACTCCACCAGGACCTGGAGCGCGACCCCGCGCCCGAGTCGGGCCCGGCCGACTGGCGCGGCGAACTGCGCAGCGTCGCCCTCGCGACCTACCGGGTCGCCCTGCGCCACCCGCACGTCGTCCCGCTGCTCGCCACCCGCCTGCTGTCCACGCCGATGGCCCGCCGGCCCCTTCCCGTCCTGCGCGTCGACGAGCGCGTCCTGGCGCTGCTGCACGGGGCGGGGCGGGACGGGACGAGCGCGCGAGGTGGTGGAGGCCCACCGGTGCTTCACCGCGTGGCTGCTCGACTACCTCCTGGTCGAACTGCGGGCCATGGACGACGACCCGGACGAACCCGACCCGGCGTTCCGCCTCGGCCTGCACCGCGTGCCGGCCGCGGAACTGCCGCGCCTGCGCGCCACCGCCGTGGCCATGGCCGGGCCGTGGCGGCCCCGAGGGGCTGGTGGCGGGCCTGGACGCCCTGCTGGGGCGCGACTGAACCGCTGCTGGGGCGAGATCCCCGGTGCCCCCGCGTGTCCGCCGTACGGAGCAGCGGGCGCGCCCGTGCGCGGGACACGGCGGCGCGGCCGCTTGCCGACGGGCCCGGGCAGGCGGTGGCCTGGCTCTCGCCGACACCCCGTCGCCAGGCACCCCAGCCAGCCCAGGAGGCCCCGGATGCGCTCCCCAGCCACCGTCACCGCAGTCGTCCTGCTCGCCCTCGCGGGTGCGGCCCTGCCCGCCCGGGCGGCGGGCGCGCCCGGGGAGCCGAAGCCGTCCAAGGGGCTCTTCCTGACGGTTTCGGGCTCGTCGAGCACCTGGATGAGGGGCGTGCTCCTGAGCTGCGCTCCGGGCCCCTCGGGGCCCCACCCGGACGCCGCCGGCGCGTGCGCCGCGCTCGGCGTGGCGAACGGCGACTTCGACAAGCTGCCGGGGAACCCGCGCGCGTGCACCAAGCAGTACGAACCGGTCACTGTCAGCGCCGCCGGCACCTGGGGCGGAGTCCCGACGGCCTGGCGCAAGACCTACCCGAACGCGTGCGTGCTCGACACCGCCACGGGCCCCGTCTTCCGCTTCTGACCCCGGGCGCCGGGTGCCGTACCGCCGTCGTGCGGATACGTTTGCGCAGGCGCCCGCCGGACGCTCACCGGCTGCGCGACGCGGCCATCCCCACGGTGACCAGCCCCAGCACGACCCAGCCGAACCACAGCCAGCCGTTGCTGCCGAGTGCCGCCGTGTACGCCGATATGACGACCAGCGTACTGACGGTGAGCACCCCCATCGACTTCGTAGAACCGGGCATGCGCGCCCCCTCCTTCTGATGGAGGGCCATCGTCACCCCTGCGGAGCTCCCGCGCTACCGTGCCGACGTTACCGGCGATCTAGCGCCCGCGCGCCTGGAGCGACGCGAGGTACGCGTTGTACGCCACCAGCTCCTTGTCGCCGTCGCGGTCCGCCGCCCGGTCCGCGCGCCGCGCGACCCGCTGCTCGGACCGGTACCACTGGAAGACCAGCGCGATCAGCACCAGCACCGAGGGGATCTCCGAGAACGCCCAGGCGATGCCGCCCGCCGCGTTCTGGTCACTCAGCGCGTCGATGCCCAGCGACGCGGGCGGGTTCGCGTACGTGCCGATCATCGGCTGGGTCGCCATCATCAGCGCGATGCCGAAGAACGCGTGGAACGGCATGCCGGCGAAAAGCTCCAGCATCCGCATCACGTAGCCCGGCCGGTGCGGCCCCGGGTCGACGCCCATGATCGGCCAGAAGAAGACCAGGCCGACGGCGAGGAAGTGGACCATCATGCCGATGTGACCCGGCTTGCTCCCCATCAGGAAGTCGAAGACCGGCGTGAAGTAGAGCGCGTACAGGCTCGCGATGAACAACGGGATCGTGAACGCCGGGTGCGTGACGATCTTCATGTACCGACTGTGCAGCAGCATCAGCAGCACCTCGCGCGGCCCCTTGCGGTTCCCGCGTCCCGCCACCGGCAGGGCGCGCAGCGCGAGGGTCACCGGGGCGCCGAGCAGCAGCAGGATCGGCGAGAGCATGCTGATGACCATGTGCTGCACCATGTGCACGCTGAACATGACCATGCCGTAGTCGTTCAGCTTGGTGCACATCACCAGCGCCACGCTCAGCACGCCGACGACGAAGAAGACCGTCCGCCCCACCGGCCAGCCGTCGCCGCGCCGCCGCAGCCGCACCACGCCCCACCCGTAGAGGGCGAGCCCCGCCAGGCAGCCCACCAGGAAGAAGAGGTCGGGGGAGAACTCCAGCCCCCGTCCCAGCGTGAACGGCGGCAGATCCATGTTCATGCCGCTGCCGTGCCCGCTGTGATCCATCTGTGTACTCCCGAGGACTGCCCATTCGTAACGGTTGTCCGGTACAGAGTAGAACTGCCCCCGGCCGCGCTCGCGGCCGGGGGCAGTCCGTCACACGGGCGACAGGATCACAGCACGCACTCGGCCTCGGCGTACCGCTCACCGGGAACGGTCTTCAGGGTCTCCACGGCCTCGGCCAGCGGCACCATCACGATGTCGGTGCCACGCAGCGCCGTCATCATCCCGAACTCGCCCCGGTGCGCCGCCTCCACCGCGTGCCAGCCGAAGCGGGTGGCGAGGACGCGGTCGTACGCCGTCGGGGTGCCGCCGCGCTGGACGTGGCCGAGGATGACCGGCCGCGCCTCCTTGCCGAGGCGCTCCTCCAGCTCGACGGACAGCTGCCTGGCCACGCCCGCGAAGCGCTCGTGCCCGTACATGTCCTTGCCGCCGATGTCGAACTCCATGGAGCCCTCGCGCGGCTTGGCGCCCTCGGCGACCACGACGATCGCGAACCGCTTGCCGGCCGAGAACCGCTTGCCGACCAGCTCGGTCAGCTCACCGATGTCGAAGGGCCGCTCCGGCACCACGATGGCGTGCGCGCCGGCCGCCATGCCGGAGTGCAGCGCGATCCAGCCGGTGTGCCGCCCCATGACCTCGACGATCAGCACCCGCTGGTGCGACTCGGCGGTGGTCTTCAGCCGGTCGAGGGCCTCGGTCGCGACCCCGACGGCCGTGTCGAACCCGAAAGTGACATCGGTCGACGCGATGTCGTTGTCGATGGTCTTCGGTACGCCGACGATCGGCAGCCCCGCCTCGGACAGCAGGTTCGCCGCCTTCAGCGTGCCCTCGCCGCCGATCGGGATGATCGCGTCGAGTCCGAGGTCGGCCACATGGCCGCGGGCCCGCTCGACGCCGTCGCGCAGATGCGCGGGCTGGACCCTGGAAGAGCCGAGAATCGTGCCGCCACGGGCCAGAATGCCGCCCACCGCGTCGAGGTCGAGCTTGCGGTAGTCGCATTCCAGAAGGCCCCGCCAGCCGTCGTGGAAGCCGATGACCTCGTCGCCGTGGTCGACGACGGCGCGGTGCACGACGGAACGGATGACAGCGTTCAGACCGGGGCAGTCGCCGCCGGAAGTGAGTACACCAATACGCATGCCCGGAATACCTTTGCAACGTGGGCCGGAGACCGGACCACGTCGTCCGGTTGGATCCCCGTCACCCTACTCGCGCGGGGTGACGGGGCCGAACCGGCAGTCCGTCAGCTGGACACCACAAAGGTGTACGAACCGCGTCAGGCCGGCTGCGTCGCCGAGGCGATGCGCTCGGCGCGCAGCGCCTCGTACCAGCGGTCGTCGGTCGGCGGCAGCGCGTTGACGTCGAGGGCCAGCTTCAGCAGCAGGTCCGCGATGAGCGGGTTGCGGGCCAGCACGGGGCCGTGCATGTACGTACCGAAGACGGTGTCGTTGTACGCGCCCTCCGTGCCGTCGCCGGTCCCGTTGCCCCTGCCGATGCGCGTCCGGGCGAACGGCCGGGCCGTCGGGCCCAGATGGGTGATGCCCTGGTGGTTCTCGAAGCCCGTCAGCGGCGGCAGGCCGAGGCGCTCGTCGATGTCCCCGAGGACGTCGCCGACGCACCGCTCGCCCTCGCCGCGCGTGCTGACCACGTCGAGCAGCCCGAGGCCCTGCTCGCGCTCGCCGAGGTCGTTGATGAACTCGTGGCCGAGGATCTGGTACCCGGCGCAGACCGAGAAGACGATCGCCCCGTTGGAGACCGCGCGTTCCAGACCGCCGTCGCGGCGCAGCCGCTCCGCCGCGAGGCGCTGCGGGCGGTCCTCACCGCCGCCGATCAGGTAGATGTCGCCCGAAGTGGGGATCTGCTGGTCGCTGCGTACGTCCACACGGTGGACGTCGAGGCCGCGCTGACGGGCCCGGCGCTCCACGACGAGGGCGTTGCCCTGGTCGCCGTACGTGCTCAGCAGGTCCGGGTAGATCCACACCAGGCGCAGGCTGTTGTCGCTCATGCTTGCTTGTCCTTTTCCGGTGTACGCGGGCCTAGTTGCCGACGCGGCGGCGCAGGTCCTGGAACGCGGTGTAGTTGGCGATCGTCTCGATCAGCCCGGGCGGCGCCAGCTGCACGGCCTCGTCGAGCGTCTCGCAGACCCGGAACTCCAGGTTCGCGACCTCCAGGCGCACGGCGAGGTCCAGCTTGCGGTCGCCGAGCACGAAGATCGGGTGGCCCGCCAGCCGGGTGTAGTCGACGTCCCACAGCCAGGAGGTGTCCGTGCCGTCCGCGCCGCGCGCGTTGACGGCCAGGATGACCGGTGTGGGCGGCGGGTTGATGAGGGAAAACGTTTCGAGCCAGCCCGCCGGGTTCTTCGCGAGCAGCAGCCGCAGCTCGCGCTCCTGGAACTGGACGACGTCGTACCGGCCTGCGACAGCCTGGACTTCGTACATCCGCTCCAGCGCCACCTGCGGCGGCACACCGAACACGGCCGCGACCGCGGCGGAGGTGGCGGCGTTCGCCTTGTTGGCGCGGCCGGGCAGCTGGAGGTGGATCGGCCAGGCCGATCCGTGCGGGTCGACGACGTGGTCGCCGCTCAGCACCCAGCTCGGGGCGGGGCGGCGGAAGCCGCACTCGCCGCAGAACCAGTCGTCGCCGGGGCGCTGCATGACACCGCCGCAGGACGGGCAGGACCAGGCGTCGTCCTTCCACTCCTGGCCCGCCGCCACCCACACCACGTTGGGGGAGGAGGACGCGGCCCAGACGATCAGCGGGTCGTCGGCGTTCGCGATGACGACGGCCTTCGTGCCGGAGAGGCCCTCACGCCACTTCTCCGCGAGCATCCGGGTCTCGGCGGCCCGGTCGAGCTGGTCGCGCGAGAGGTTGAGCAGGGCGATCGCCTTGGGCGTCACATCGCGTGCGACCCCGGCGAGGTACTTCTCGTCGACCTCGATCACGCCGTACTTCGCGTCCGAGCCGCCCGCCAGGGCGGAGGTGATGCCCGCCGGCATGTTGGCGCCGAGTGCGTTGGAGACGACGGGGCCGCTGGCCCGCAGCGCCTCGGCGATGAGCCGGGTGGTCGTCGTCTTGCCGTTCGTCGCGGACACGAGCACGACGTCGAGATGCTGGGCGAGCCGCCCGAGCAGGTCGGGGTCGAGCTTGAGCGCCACCTTGCCGCCGATCACGGATCCGCTGCCGCGTCCCGCGGCGCGGGACACCGCCGCCGCGGCCTTGCCTGCCGTCACGGCCAGCTTGGCCCGCGGCGACAACGGCTCCGTGTTGCCTGCCATCGTCACTGATCCTCCTTGCATCCGGCGCCGCATTTGCCCCAGGTCCACCGGTCAACGTCGGGGCTCAGCCTATCGAGAACAAGCCGGGCCCCCGCACCCCGGCACCGCCGGGGGCGCCGCGGCCCCCGTCGGAACGTACGCTTGCCGCCATGCGACACCGCCCGATTCCCGGCAGTTCCGGGCTCGTACGACCCATGACACTGCTCGGTGACCCGGCGCTGCACGCGCCCTGTGGGACGGTGAGCGACTTCGGTCCCTCGCTCGTCCGCCTCGTCGAGGACATGTTCGCGACGATGTACGCCGCCGAGGGAGTCGGCCTCGCGGCCAACCAAGTCGGCGTACCGCTGAGCGTCTTCGTCTACGACTGTCCGGACGACGAGGATGTCCGGCATGTCGGTCACATCGTCAACCCACGCCTGGTCGAGGCCGACGGCATCACCGTACGCGGTCCCGAGGGGTGCCTGTCGCTGCCGGGTGTCGAGGCGGGTACCGAACGGTTCGACCGGGCGGTGGTGGAGGGTGTGTCGCTGACGGGCGAGCCGGTGCGCGTGGAGGGCACCGGATTCTTCGCCCGGTGCCTCCAGCACGAGTGCGACCACCTGTCCGGCCTGGTCTACACGGACCGGCTGACCGGCTGGCGCCGGGCCAGGGTCCTGCGGGCGGCGCGGCGCGCGCCGTGGCACGGCCGGGAGTAGGGCGAGCTCTCCTGCCCGCCCCGTCCGGGCCGCGCGCGGCCCGTGCGGCCGGGGCTAGAAGCCGGGGCCGTCCGCGCGGTCGTCCGCGGCGGCCAGCCGGCCCCACAGCAGGTCCGCGAGGCTGGACACCAACTGCTGCCGCGAGCAGGGGCGTTCGCCCAGCCACCAGTCGCCGGCCGCGTGCATCATCCCGACGATGCCGTGACCCCACACCCGCGCCAGCTGCTCGCTGCCCGGTCCCAGATCGATGCGCTCCGCTATCACCGTGGCGAGTTCCTCCCCGAGCCGGCGCAGCAGCGGCGCCGAGTGGCGGCCGACGTCGAAGCCCTGCTCGGGCTGGTGGGCGTCCTCCGAGGGGTGCATCAGGAACCGGTACACCTCCGGCAGCGCCTCGATCGCGGCGAGGTACGTGTCGAGCGTCGCCTCGACCCGCTCGCGCCGCTCGGCGGGCGCGTCCAGCGCCGTCCGCAGGGCCGACAGCAGCGCGTCGGTGTGGCGCTTGGCCAGCGCGCGGTAGAGGCCGCCCTTGTCGCCGAAGTGCCGGTAGAGGATCGGCTTGGTGATTCCGGCCTCGGCGGCTATCGCGTTCATGGAAGCCTGCGGACCGTCCCGGAGCACCACGCGGTCCGCCGCTTCGAGCAGGTCCCGCCGGCGCCGTGCGGCAGCGGATCTCTGCTGCTCGTCCGTGTGTGTGGTGTCCATGGTGTTTCTCCCCGCCCAATGCGATTGCGTGACGCCTGGGAAACGTAACACCAAGGCCGGGTGCCGCGCTGCCGCGGTTGACATGGCCTACGCGCCGGTAACAGACTCCTGTTACCGCAAGTAACGCCTGAGCAGTTCGTACGCAGTGCTGGAGGGGACATGGCCGAGTTCACGCTCGAACTCAACGATGACCAGAAGCAGGTCCGCGACTGGATCCACGGGTTCGCCGCCGATGTGATGCGCCCGGCCGCCGCCGAGTGGGACGAGCGTGAGGAGACCCCCTGGCCCGTCATCCAGGAAGCGGCCAAGGTCGGCATCTACTCGCTCGACTTCTACGCCCAGCAGTTCTTCGACCCCACGGGCCTCGGCATCCCCATGGCGATGGAGGAGCTCTTCTGGGGCGACGCGGGCATCGGCCTGTCCATCGTCGGTACGGGCCTCGCCGCCGTCGGCGTCCTCGCCAACGGCACCGAGGAGCAGATCGGCACCTGGATCCCGCAGATGTACGGCGACCCCGACGACGTCAAGGTCGCCGCCTTCTGCTCCTCCGAGCCGGACGCCGGGTCCGACGTCTCCGCGATGCGCACCCGCGCCGTCTACGACGAGGCCAAGGACGAGTGGGTCCTGAACGGCACCAAGACCTGGGCGACCAACGGCGGCATCGCCAACGTCCACGTCGTCGTCGCCCTCGTCGACCCGGAGCTCGGCTCCAAGGGACACGCCTCGTTCATCGTGCCGCCGGCCACGCCCGGCCTGTCCCAGGGCCAGAAGTTCAAGAAGCACGGCATTCGCGCCTCGCACACCGCAGAGGTCGTACTGGAAGACGTCCGCGTCCCCGGTCACTGCCTGCTCGGCGGAAAGGAGAAGCTCGACGAGCGCCTCGCGCGGGCCCGTGAGCGCGCGCGCAAGGGCGGCGAGCGCGTGAAGAACGCCGCGATGGCCACCTTCGAGGCGTCCCGCCCGGCCGTCGGCGCGATGGCGGTGGGCACCGCCCGCGCGGCGTACGAGGTGGCCCTGGACTATGCCAAGACCCGCGAGCAGTTCGGCCGCCCGATCATCGACAACCAGGGCGTGGCGTTCCAGCTCGCCGACATGCGCACCCGGATCGACGCGGCGCGGCTGCTGGTGTGGCGGGCCTCGTGGATGGCGACGACGGGCAAGCCGTTCGACTCGGCGGAGGGCTCGATGTCCAAGCTCTTCGCCAGCGAGACGGCCAAGGAGGTCACCGCGCAGGCCGTGCAGGTCCTCGGCGGCAACGGCTACACGCGCGAATACCCGGTGGAGCGCATGCACCGCGACGCCGCGATCTACACGATCTTCGAAGGCACCAGCGAGATCCAGCGCCTGGTCATCGCCCGCACCCTGTCGGGCATGCCGATCCGCTAGCCGCGCGACGCGCCGCGGGCGCCGTTCCCCGTACGACGGGGGACGGCGCCCGCGTGCGTCGTCAGGCGGAGGGGAGCTGCGCCTCGATGGCCGCGACGACCTCGGCGGCCTCCGGCTCGACCCGCGGACGGAACCGGCCGACGACCTCACCCTTGGCGCTGACCAGGAACTTCTCGAAGTTCCACTGGACGTCCCCGGCCTCGCCGGCCTCGTCCTTCGCGGCGGTCAGCTCGACGAACAGCGGGTGGCGGTGCTCCCCGTTCACCTCGACCTTCTCCAGCAGCGGGAAGGTCACGCCGTAGGTCGCCGAGCAGAAGGTCCCGATCTCCTCCGCGCTGCCCGGCTCCTGGCCCGCGAACTGGTTGCACGGTACACCGAGGACCGTGAAGCCCCGGTCCTCGTACGTCTTCTGCAGCCGCTCCAGGCCCGCGTACTGCGGCGTCAGTCCGCACTTGGACGCCACGTTGACCACGAGCACCGCCTTGCCCTCGTAGGCCGCCAGCGTGGTGGGCTCGCCGGTCAGGGTGCGCAGGGGGATGTCGTACAGGCTCATCGCCGTCTCCTCGGGATGGGGGCGGCCGGTCACGGCCGGCCGTCGGTCACTGCTCCGTACTGTTCCAGAGCCCGGGCGCGGCGCGGCCGACGGCCCTGCCTTCCGTGTCCGCGGGCCCTCAAGGGCGCCGCCGGATCGGCCGAGGACGCTTGTACCACCGTGTGGTGGCGCCGCGCGGCTCTCCCGGTTCTGAGCGCCGTCGCGGCGGCCATTCTCGCCTCCTGGGAAGGAACCGCGCCATGACCGGCCGCAGCACCCCCGTACTCCTTCACAACGGACTCCTCATCGACGGCACCGGGGGCGAGCCGGTCGCGGACGGGGCGGTGCTCGTCGAGGACGGGCTCGTCCGCTGGGCCGGCCCCTCGGACGAGCTGGACGCGCGGCCGCAGGCCGCCGGGCCGGTCCGGCGCGTCGACGTACGCGGCCGGACGATCCTGCCGGGCTTCATCGACTGCCACGTCCACATGGCGGCGCCCGGTGGCGCCCTCAGCCACGCCGAGATCGCCGCGATGCCCGCCTCCCTGCGGGTCTTCCTCGCCGCGCCGCGCATGAAACTCACCCTCGACGCCGGCGTCACCACCGCCCGCGACCTCGGCGGCGCGGACGCCGGCCACCGCGAGGCGGTCGAGTCGGGGCTGCTCCCGGGGCCCCGCCTGCTCGTGGCGGTCGCCATGCTCAGCCCCACCGGCGGCCACGGCGACTTCCGGGCGGCCCACGACGACGGCGCGAACGACCCCGTCATGGGGCAGCTCGCCGACGGCGTCACGGGGTGTCGCAGGGCCGTGCGCGAGGTGCTCCGCCAGGGCGCGGACTGCGTCAAGATCGCGGCCACCGGCGGGGTGTGGAGCCCGACGGACCAGCCGGGCGACGAGGGCTTCCTGGAGGACGAGATCCGGACGATCACCGAGATCGCGGCCGGGCACGGGGGCCGCAAGGTGGCCGCCCACGCCCAGGGGCGCCGCGGCATCCTCAACGCCGTGCGCGGCGGGGTCGCCAGCGTCGAGCACGGCTACGAGATCGACGACGAGGCCATCGACCTGATGCTGGAGCGCGGCACGTTCCTGGTGCCGACGCTCACCACCGCGAACACCGATCCCGACCCCCAGAAGGCGGCCGGCTGGGCGTACGCGAAGAAGAAGCACTGGCAGGCCGTCGCCCGACGGCACGTTCCGCACGCCGTCGCGCGCGGCGTGCGGGTCGCCATGGGCACCGACTGCGGCATCGCGGAGCACGGCACCAACCTGCGGGAGCTGGAGCACCTCGTCGCCTGCGGGATGACACCGATGGGCGCGATCCGCGCCGGGACCGCCGAGGCAGCCGAACTCCTCGGCCTCGCCCACGAGATCGGCACCCTCGAAGCCGGGAAGCGGGCCGACCTCGTCGTCGCCCGGGGCAATCCGCTGACCGACATCACGGCCCTCGGCAGGCCGGACCATGTCGTGCTCGTCATGAAGGACGGCGTCGTCTTCAAGGACCTCGACGGGCTCATGACCTGACCCGGTCCGCGCCGCCCCGCGACGAGCGAGCGGCTGACGGACAAGCACCGGATCCGGTACGACGAGGCGAGTGGGGCCGGCCGTTCGCGGGCATGACGCCCGGACCCGGCCGGCGGCCCCCGCCGGTCCAAGGAAAGGCGGACCGCACCGTGTCACCCCCGACGCCACCCCCGCTCACCGCGCTCGTCGCCATGCGCCGTGACGTGGCCGCCCTGGCCCTGCTCCCCGGTGTACGGGCGCGGCTGGCCGCGCGCTTCGACGTACCGGACCTGGTGGCCGACGACTTCGGCCGTCCCGGCGCGCGCGAGGCCCTGTCCCGTACGGAGGTGCTCATCACGGGGTGGGGGTGCCCGCCGGTCGACGCGGGGGTGCTCGCCGGCGCCCCGCGCCTGCGGGCGGTCATGCACGCGGCCGGCTCCGTCAAGCACGTCCTGGCCCCCGAGGTCTGGCAGCGGGGCATCACCGTCTCGTCGGCGGCGCCCGCCAACGCCGGGCCGGTCGCCGACTACACGGTCGCCGCGATCCACCTGTCGGCCAAGCGGGCGTTCCGGGCGGCGGGGGAGTACCGGGAGGGCCGGTCCCGCGACCTGACCGTGTCCCAGGAGACCGGCTTCCTCGACCGTACGGTGGGCATCGTCGGCGCGTCGAGGACCGGGCGGCTGGTGCTGGAGCGGCTGGCCGGCACGGGGGTGCGGCTGCTGGTGCACGATCCGTACCTGGCGGCGCCGGAGGCGGCCGCGCCGGCCGCCGAACAGGTCGGCCTGGACGCCCTGTTGGCAGCCTCGGACATCGTCTCGCTGCACGCGCCGCTGCTGCCCGCCACCCGCCACCTCGTCGACGCGCGGGCGCTGGGGCTGCTGCGGGACGGCGCGGTGCTCATCAACACCGCGCGCGGCGGCCTCGTCGACACGGAGGCGCTGACGGAGCACTGCGCGCGGGGACGGATCGACGCCGTACTGGACGTCACCGACCCGGAGCCGCTGCCACCGGGGCACCCGCTGCTGCGCCTGCCCAACGTGCTGGTCACACCGCATGTCGCGGGGGCCATGGGCACGGAGGTGCGACTCCTTGGGGAGTTCGCGGTGGCGGAGGCCGAGCGGTTCGCGGCGGGCGAGCGGCTGCTGGGAGAGGTACGGGCGGAAGACCTGCCCCGCATCGCCTGAGGCCCGGCGCCGCCCGCCACCGCGCGGCGCCTACCCGCCCGGCACCGGCACCGGGTCCTCCCCGAAGACCCACGGCGCCAGCACCACGATCCAGCCGTCCGGGTCGGCGAACAGCACCGCGCCCCGGTCCGGCCAGTACGGATTCGCCGCCTCAACGGGCTGGTGGCCGCGCTCCCGCAGTCGTCGTACCGCCGCGTCCACGGCCGCCGCACCCCGTACGTACAGCACCAGTTGGTTCTCCGGATGGGGCTCGGGGATCCGGGGCGGCGCGCCGTGCTGGGTGATCTCCATGTGCACCGGCGTCCCCGGCAGGCCGAACAGGACCCCGTCGTACCCCTCGTGGCCGCGCCACTGACCCAGGACCGGCAGCCCCAGGTCGTCCCGGTAGAAGGCGAGGACGTCGTCGTAGCGCGCCGTGGGGCGGGCGAACCGCACCGCCCCCACGTCGAGATGCTCGGGCCAGGTGGCGGGCGGGGCGCCCGGAGAAGAGGTCATGGTGCGATTGTCGCCAATGCGTCCCGCGCCCCCCGCGCGGGGGAGGGGCGGGAAGGTCAGGCGGACGGCAGCCGGCGGAACAGCCCTTCCTGCACCACCGACACCAGCAGGTTGCCCGCCCGGTCGTAGATGCGCCCCCGCGCCAGCCCTCGCGCGCCCGTCGCCACCGGGGACTCCTGGTCGTACAGGAACCACTCGTCGGCGCGGAACGGCCGGTGGAACCACATGGCGTGGTCCAACGACGCGATGTCGAACGTGCGCGGCCCCCACAACGGCTCCACCGGGATCCGGACCGCGTCGAGCAGGGTCATGTCGGACGCGTACGCCAGCGCGCACGTGTGCACGAGCTGGTCGTCGCCCAGCGGGCCGACCGCGCGCATCCACACCGCGCTGCGCGGGTCCGCCTCCTTGATCTCCTCGGCGGTCCAGCGCAGCCGGTCGACGTACCGGATGTCGAACGGCTGGCGGCGGGCCATCCGCTCCAGCGCCTCCGGCAGTTCCCCGAGGTGCTCGCGGATCTCGTCCACCACCGTCGGCAGCGCGTCCGGGTCCGGGAAGTCCAGGCGGGGCGGCAGCTGGTGCTCGAAGGCGGCCTCCTCCGGCTGGTGGAACGACGCGGTCAGGTTGAAGATCGTCCGGCCCTGCTGGACCGCCGTGACCCGCCGCGTGGTGAAGGAACGGCCGTCCCGCACCCGCTCCACCTGGTAGACGATCGGCACCCCGGGACGGCCGGGGCGCAGGAAGTAGGCGTGCAGCGAGTGCACGGGCCGGTCGCCCTCGGTCGTACGCCCGGCCGCGACCAGCGCCTGGCCGGCCACCTGCCCGCCGAAGACGCGTTGCAGCGACTCCTGCGGGCTGCGGCCGCGGAAGATGTTGACCTCGATCTGCTCCAGGTCGAGCAGGTCGACGAGCCGTTCGGCGGGGTTCGTCGTCACGGGACGTTTCTCCTTGGGTTTCTTCTCGGCACCGGCCGGGGCCGTCTGCTACAGCTGGCCGACCGAGGTGACGCGGACGACCGCCCGCCCCTCCTCGTCGGAGGCGGCGAGGTCGACCTCCGCGCTGATGCCCCAGTCGTGGTCGCCGTTGGGGTCGGCGAACGCCTGGCGGACGCGCCACAGGCCGTGCTCGGCGTCCTCCTCGATCATCAGCAGCTTGGGACCGCGCGCGTCCGGCCCGGTGCCCAGGTCCTCGTACTCGTCCCAGTACGCGTCCATGGCCTCGCCCCACTTGTCCTCGTCCCAGCCGGACTCGCCGTCCATCTCGCCCAGCTCGCGGACGTTGTCCAGGGCGGCCAGCTCGACCCGGCGGAACATGGCGTTGCGCACGAGCACCCGGAAGGCCCGCGCGTTGGCCGTGACCGGCTTGACCTGGTCGGCGCGCTCCTGCGCCTGCTCCGCGGTCTCCACCTCGGGGTTGGCGAGCTGTTCCCACTCGTCGAGGAGGCTGGAGTCGACCTGGCGCACCAGCTCGCCGAGCCAGGCGATCAGGTCCTCCAGGTCCTCGGACTTGATGTCGTCCGGGATCGTGTGCTCGAGCGCCTTGTACGCGCCGGCGAGGTAGCGCAGCACGATGCCCTCGGTACGGGCGAGCTCGTAGTGCGAGGTGAACTCGGCGAAGGTCATGGCCCGCTCGTACATGTCGCGCACCACGGACTTCGGGGACACCGGGTGGTCACCGACCCACGGGTGGCTCTTGCGGTAGACGTTGTACCCGTGCCACAGCAGCTCCTCCAGCGGCTTCGGGTAGCTGATCTCCTGGAGCCGCTCCATGCGCTCCTCGTACTCGACACGGTCCGCCTTCATCTGGCCGACCGCCTCGCCGCGCGCCTTGTTCTGCTGGGCGGCGAGGATCTGGCGCGGGTCGTCGAGGGTCGACTCGACGACGGACACCATGTCCAGGGCGTACGAAGGGGAGTCCGGGTCCAGCAGCTCGTAGGCGGCCAGCGCGAACGTGGACAGCGGCTGGTTGAGCGCGAAGTCCTGCTGGAGATCGACGGTCAGCCGTACGGTACGGCCGTCCGCCTCCGGGGTCTCCAGCATCTCCACCACACCGCCGTCGAGCAGCGAGCGGAAGATGGCGATCGCCCGGCGGATGTGCCGCAGCTGCGCCTTGCGCGGCTCGTGGTTGTCCTCCAGGAGGTGGCGCATCGCGGCGAAGGGGTTGCCGGGACGGGCGATGACCGACAGCAGCATGGTGTGCGTGACGCGGAAGCGGCTGGTCAGCGGCTCGGGGTCGGAACCGATGAGCTTGTCGAAGGTCGTCTCGGACCAGGCGACGAAGCCCTCGGGAGCCTTCTTGCGGACCACCTTGCGGCGCTTCTTCGGGTCGTCGCCGGCCTTGGCGAGCGCCTTCTCGTTCTCCACGACGTGCTCCGGCGCCTGCGCGACGACCAGACCCGCCGTGTCGAAGCCGGCCCGGCCCGCGCGGCCCGCGATCTGGTGGAACTCACGGGCGCGGAGCGTGCGCACGCGCGTGCCGTCGTACTTCGTGAGCGCCGTGAACAGCACCGTGCGGATGGGCACGTTGACGCCGACGCCGAGGGTGTCCGTACCGCAGATGACCTTCAGCAGGCCCGCCTGCGCGAGCTTCTCCACGAGCCTGCGGTACTTCGGCAGCATG
Organism: Streptomyces chryseus; assembly: GCF_014650755.1. Classification (GTDB taxonomy): domain Bacteria; phylum Actinomycetota; class Actinomycetes; order Streptomycetales; family Streptomycetaceae; genus Streptomyces; species Streptomyces chryseus. Next base: position 124,063 of record NZ_BMVO01000013.1, read on the forward strand.
CCCGCGTGGTGGACGCCGATGCCGTGCCGCACGTACCGCGAGAGGTTCTTGCCGAACTTGGTGGTGAAGCGGAAGTTGCCGATCAGCTCCGCGATCTGGTCCTTCTCCTCGCGCGAGCACATGTTGATGCTCATCAGCGACTGCGCCCGCTCGACGGCCGCCGCCTGCGTGAAGTGCACGATGTAGACCGGTGCCTGCTTGGTCTCCAGCAGCTCGGTCAGCGTCTCGGTGATCGGCGTGAGGCGGTACTCGTACGACAGCGGGACCGGCCGGGTCGCGGAGCGCACGACGGACGTCGGGCGGCCGGTGCGGCGGGTCAGGTCCTTCTCGAACATGGCGACGTCGCCGAGGGTCGCCGACATGAGGACGAACTGCGCCTGCGGCAGTTCAAGCAGCGGGATCTGCCACGCCCAGCCGCGGTCCGGCTCGGCGTAGAAGTGGAACTCGTCCATCACGACCTGGCCGATGTCGGCGTGCTTGCCGTCGCGCAGCGCGATGGAGGCGAGCACCTCCGCCGTGCAGGCGATCACCGGGGCGTCGGCGTTGACGGACGCGTCGCCCGTCAGCATGCCGACGTTCTCGGTGCCGAAGAGCTTGCACAGGTCGAAGAACTTCTCCGACACCAGCGCCTTGATCGGCGCGGTGTAGAAGGTGACCTTGTCCTGGGCGAGGGCGGCGAAGTGCGCGCCCGCCGCGACCAGGCTCTTGCCGGAGCCGGTGGGCGTGGAGAGGATCACGTTCGCACCGGACACCACCTCGATCAGCGCCTCCTCCTGAGCGGGATAGAGAGTGATGCCCTGGCCCTCGGCCCAAGAGGTGAAAGCCTCGAAGAGGGCATCGGGGTCGGCGGTCGGGGGCATCTGATCGATAAGGGTCACGCCCCCATCTTGCCTGGCTTCCCCCCTGAACACGGAACCGGTCGGCCGTTCGAAGATCACGAGCGATACGCTGCCGTGTCGGCGGGGGCACACCACAAGAGCAAACGGGCGGGGAACGACCATGATGGGACCGGCGCACTCACTGTCAGGGGCAGCGGCCTGGCTGGGGGTGGGGGCGGCGGCGGCCGCGGCCGGACATCCGATGCCCTGGCCCGTGCTCGTCGTCGGCGCCCTGATCTGCGCGGGCGCGGCTCTGGCCCCCGACCTCGACCACAAGTCCGCGACCATCTCGCGCGCCTTCGGTCCCGTGTCGAGGGGCATGTGCGAGATCGTCGACAAGCTGTCGTACGCCGTCTACAAGGCCACGAAGAAGCAGGGCGACCCGCGCAGGTCCGGCGGCCACCGCACGCTCACCCACACCTGGCTCTGGGCGGTCATGACCGGCGGCGGCGCGTCGCTCGCGGCGTACACGGGTGGCCGCTGGGCGGTGCTCGTCCTCCTCTTCGTGCACCTGGTGCTGGCGGTGGAGGGCCTGCTGTGGCGGGCCGCCCGGGTGTCCAGCGACATACTGGTGTGGCTGCTCGGCGCCACGAGCGCGTGGATCCTGGCGGGCGTACTGGACCAACCGGGCAACGGCGCCGACTGGCTGTTCACCGGCGACGGCCAGGAGTACCTCTGGCTCGGGCTGCCGATCGTGCTCGGCGCGCTGGTCCACGACATCGGTGACGCGCTCACGGTCTCCGGCTGCCCGATCCTGTGGCCCATCCCGATCGGCCGCAAGCGCTGGTACCCGGTCGGGCCGCCGAAGGCGCTGCGGTTCCGCGCGGGCAGCTGGGTCGAGCTGAAGGTGCTGATGCCGGCGTTCATGCTGCTCGGGGGAGTGGGCGGCGCGGCGGCGCTCAACTTCATCTGACACTTTCCGTTCGGGTGAATTGAGGCCCGGACCCGCTGCCCGGCGCACCAAGATCCGGTTCCTCAGGCCATGGAACCCTTAAAGTTGACGCGCCGTCAGTTCACTGCCCGTACCGGGACGGTGGCCGCCGCCGCTGCCGTCACCACCGTCGCGGGGACGGCAGCCCCCCTCGACGCGGCCGCCGCCGCGCCCTCGGCGCCCGCCGCTCCCCGTTCCACCGCCGACTGGCAGACCTGCCTCGCCGTCGCCCGCGCCCTGCTGGTGGTCGACGAGGACAACAAGCCCCTGGTGCCGCGCTACGAGAAGGTCCTTCTCGGCGACGGGCTGCCGAGAGCCGGCACGCCGAAGAAGGTACTGGTCATCGGTGCCGGACCCTCCGGCATGGTCGCCGCGTCCCTGCTCAAGCGCGCGGGCCACCGCGTCACGATCGTCGAGGCCAACGGAAACCGCGCCGGCGGCCGCATCAAGACGTTCCGCACCGGCGGCCACGAGAACGCGCAGCCGCCGTTCGCCGACCCGAAGCAGTACGCCGAGGCGGGCGCCATGCGCATCCCCGGCAGCCACCCGCTGGTCATCGGGCTCATCGACCACCTGGGGATCGAGCGCCGGCCCTTCCACTACATCGACACCGACCCCGACGGGAAGCCGGCGTACCGCACCTGGATCCGCGTCAACGGGATCAGGGCGCGGCGCGCCGACTACGCGAAGAACCCGCAGGCGATCAACCGGTCCTTCGGGGTGCCGCGGGAATACGTCGACGTCCCGGCCTCCGAGATCGTCCGGCAGGCCCTGGACCCGGTACGCGACGAGTACAGCACCCGGCGTCCCGACGGCACCCGTGTCAACAAGCCGATGCCCGAGCTGGTCGAAGGCTGGGCCCGGATCATCCAGCGCTTCGGCGACTGGTCGATGTACCGCTTCCTCACCGAGCACGCCAAGCTCGACACCCGCACGATCGACCTCGTCGGGACGCTGGAGAACATGACGTCCCGGCTGCCGCTGTCGTTCATGCACAGCTTCATGGGCGCGTCCCTGATCAGCCCCGGCACCAAGTTCTACGAGCTGACCGGCGGGACGGCGGTCCTCGCGGACGCCCTCCTCGACGACGTGCGCGACGAGGTGCGCTTCGACCGGCGCGTCACCCGCATCGAGACGCGCGGCGAAGGAGCCCCGGGCCCCCGCGTGCGGCTGCACACCGTCTCCGAGGGGCGCGACGGGCGCGTGGTGCGCGAGGAGTTCTCCGGCGACACCGCCATCGTCACCATCCCCTTCTCGGGTCTGCGGCACGTACAGGTCTCGCCCCAGCTCTCGTACGAGAAGCGCCGAGCCGTGTGCGAGGTCCACTACGACAGCGCCACCAAGGTCCTCCTCGAATTCAGCCGCCGCTGGTGGGAGATGAGCGAGGACGACTGGAAGCGCGAGCTGAACGCCATGGACCCCGGGCTGTACGACGCCTACCGCAAGGGCCGGGTCCCGGACGACGGGCGGCTGCTCGGCGCCCACCCCTCCGTACCCCCCGGTCACCTGTCGGACGAGCAGCGCACGCACTACGCGGCCCACTGCTGGGTCTCCCGCGACCAGCCGGAGGCGGCGGAGGTGATCGGCGGCGGGTCGGTGACCGACAACCCGAACCGCTTCATGTTCAACCCGTCGCACCCCGTGCCGGGCAGCGACGGGGGCGTCGTACTCGCCTCGTACAGCTGGGCGGACGACGCCCGTCGCTGGGACTCCTACGACGACGAGGCCCGGTACGCGCTGGCGCTGCGCGGCATGCAGGAGGTGTACGGGCAGCGGCTGGAGGTCTTCTTCACGGGCGCCGGCCGTACCCAGAGCTGGCAGCGCGACCCGTACGCGTACGGCGAGGCGTCCGTACTCCTGCCGGGGCAGCACACGGAGATCTTCCCGGACATGCGCACCGCGGAAGGCCCGCTGCACTTCGCGGGGTGTCACACCTCGCTGAAGCCCGCCTGGATCGAGGGGGCGCTGGAGTCGGCGGTCCGCGCGGCACTGGAGGTGCACGGGGGCGGTCGCTGACGGCCGCACCTCGCGGTGAGACCGGCCGGCGGGTCACCCGGCCGGCCTCACCGTGGGCGCGATGTGTCCCTGTTCGGGGAGAGTTAACGCCGTTGTAATGGGCCGAGTTGCTGTTCGGCGCCTACTCCTGAACACAATGGTGCCGGTGCTCGACAGGGTGCCGCGACACCCGTCGCGCATCGCACCGGCACCGTGCCGCCACGACGTCCGGGGGAGGGGGAGACGTGCTGCGGATCACCGCCGCCGCCAAGGCGCTGCTGCTGGCGGTGTTCGCCCTGCTGTCCCTCGCGGTCGCGACCGGCGGTTCCGCCGCCGCGCCCGCCGCCGGACCCGTGTCCGTCACCGAGCCCGAGGCGGCGCCCCCCGTGGCCGGGCAGGGCTCCTGCTCGCCCCCCGGCTCCGACGTCACCGCCCACCCCGGTCAGGCGCGTCGCGCCCAGCGGCCGCAGACGGGCGCCCCCCACGCCGTCGTTCGCGCGGCCCACGCCCCGGTCCCCCCGCCCGTGGAACCGCCGCGGCACGCCGTCGCGACCGACGGCGGCGCGCCGCACAGCCACGCGCCGTCCAGATCCGGGGACCTCCCCGTCGCCCTCCAGGTCTTCCGCTGCTGACACGGCCGTACGGACCCAAGATCCGTACACGCTGAGCGGTACGGGATGAATTCCCGTACTACGCACCGATACGTCATCACGGCCCTGCCCTCGCTCCTGGAGGCGATCCCCCCATGCAGACCTTCATCGACCATGCCCGCTCGCTGGGCGAACGCATAGCCGCGCACGACGAGCACCGCGCCTGGTTCGGACGGCCGGCGGCCGGCCAGTCGCCGCAGGCGCTCTTCATCACCTGCTCCGACTCCCGCGTCGTCCCCTCCCTGATCACCGGCGCGCGTCCCGGCGAACTGTTCGAACTGCGCACGGCCGGCAACGCGGTGCCCGGCTACCACCCGGACCGGCCCAGCGGTGAGGCCGCGACCATCGAGTACGCCGTGAGCGTGCTGCGGGTCCCCGACATCGTGGTCTGCGGGCACTCCCACTGCGGGGCGATCGGCGCCCGGGTACGGGGCGAGGACCTGCGGGCCGTACCGGCGGTCGCGGGATGGCTGGACAGCCAGCTGCCCGACGACCTGAACGGACTCCACGCCGACGCCGACACGGAGGTGGCGGCCGCCGTCCAGCGCAACGTCCGCGACCAACTGGAACGGCTGCGCGCCCACCCTGGCGTGGCCGAGCGGACGGCCGCCGGGCAACTGAGGCTGCACGGCTGGTTCTACGCCGTGGACACCGGCCGGGTCCTCGCCCACGACCCCGCCGCCGACACCTTCCTCCCGCTGTGAGCGCCGGCGTGAACCCCGTGACCAGGACCGTGGCGAAACTCCTCGGGCGACGCGGCTCCGGCGACCTCCGCGCCGACTTCACCGCCTCGCTCGTCGTCTTCCTGGTGGCGGTGCCGCTGTGCGTGGGGGTGGCCGTCGCCTCCGGCGTACCCGCCGAACTCGGCCTGGTCACCGGCATCGTGGGCGGCCTCGTCACCGGACTGCTGCCCGGCAGCAGCCTCCAGGTCAGCGGCCCGGCGGCCGGCCTGACGGTGCTCGTGTACGAGGCCGTGCGGGCGTACGGCCTCAGCGCGCTCGGCGTCATCGTGCTGGGCGCCGGACTGCTGCAGCTCGCCATGGGAGCCCTGCGGCTGGGCCGCTGGTTCCGGGCGATCTCGATCGCGGTCGTGCAGGGCATGCTCGCGGGCATCGGCCTGGTGCTCATCGCGGGCCAGCTGTACGCGCTGGTCGACGCCCAGGCTCCGGCCGGCGGGCTCGACAAGATCGCCGGCCTGCCGGGCCTGGTGGCCGGCACCCTCGCGTCGGGGCCGGCTCTCGCGGCGCTCGGCATCGGGGCCGGCACCGTGGCGGTGCTGGTGCTGTGGCCGAGGATCCCGGCGGCGGCGCGCGTCCTGCCCGCCCCGTTGGCCGCGGTGGCGCTGGCGACCCTGGCCGCGGTGGTTCTCGACCCGCCGGTCGCCCGGGTCGAGGTGCGGGGCCTGCTCGACGCCGTACAGCCGCCCGGCGGGGCCGACTTCGGACGGCTGGCCGAGGTCGGCCTGCTGGGCACGGTGATCGCGTTCACCCTGATCGCCTCGGCCGAGAGCCTGTTCAGCGCGGCCGCGGTGGACCGGCTGCACGACGGGCCGAGGACCGACTACGACAAGGAGCTCGTCGCCCAGGGCGCGGGCAACGCGGTGTGCGGGATGCTCGGCGCGCTGCCGATGACGGCGGTGATCGTACGCAGCGCCGCCAACGTGCGGGCGGGGGCGCGCACGAAGGCGTCCCGCGTGCTGCACGGGGGGTGGCTGCTCGTCTTCGCCGTGCTGTTCCCGGCGGCGCTGGGCGTGATCCCCGTGGCGGCACTGGCCGGTGTGCTGGTGCACGCGGGCGGGAAGCTGATCCCGGTCAGGGAACTGGCTCCGCTGTGGCGCGAACACCGGGGCGAGGCAGTGGTGCTGATGGCCACGGCGCTCGCGATCGTGGTGACCAACATGTTCGAAGGGGTACTGATCGGTCTGCTGCTGGCGGTCGCGAAGACCGCGTGGGAGACCTCCCACGTCCACGTGGAGGTCGCCCCCGCCGAAGCGGACGCGCCCGATTCGGCGCCGGTGCGCGTGCGGGTGCTGGGCAACGCCACCTTCCTGCGCCTGCCGAAGCTCCTCGACGAACTGGAGGCGCTGCCCCGCGACCGTCCGATCGAGCTCGACCTGACGGGCCTGCGCCACATGGACCACGCGTGCGCAGCGGCCCTGCGGAACTGGACCGACCGGCACAACGAGACGGGCGTCAAACCCGTACAAGTGGCGGCCTGACCTCCGCCCGTCCGCCGCACGCGTAGCCCCGCAGGAGGCCAGGAGCCTCCTGCGGGGCGCTCGCGCACCGAAGGGGCAGGCGGGGGCCCCGGTCGTTCCCGGCTACCCGTGCCAGGAGCGCCAGAGCGCCGCGTACGCCCCGTCCGCCGCCACGAGCTCGTCGTGGCTGCCGAGTTCGCTGATCCGGCCCTCCTCGACGACCGCGATCACGTCCGCGTCGTGCGCCGTGTTCAGCCGGTGCGCGATCGCCACGACCGTACGGCCGTCGAGGACCCGGGCCAGCGACCGCTCCAGGTGGCGCGCCGCGCGCGGGTCCAGGAGCGAGGTCGCCTCGTCCAGTACCAGCGTGTGCGGATCGGCGAGCACCAGGCGGGCCAGCGCGATCTGCTGGGCCTGCGCCGGGGTCAGCACATGGCCGCCCGAGCCGACCCCGGTGTCGAGGCCGCCCTCCAGCGCCCGGGCCCAGCCGTCCGCGTCGACCGCGCCGAGCGCCGCCCACAGCTCCGCGTCGTCGGCGCCCGTACGGGCCAGCAGCAGGTTGTCGCGCAGCGAGCCCACGAAGACGTGGTGCTCCTGGTTGACCAGCGCCACGTGCTCGCGCACCCGCTCGGCCGGCATCCGGGACAACTGCGCTCCGCCCAGAGACACTTCGCCCGTGCGTGGTGCGTAGATCCCGGCCAGCAGCCGGCCCAGGGTGGACTTCCCGGCGCCCGAGGGGCCGACCAGGGCCATCCGCGTCCCCGGCGCCACGTCCAGCGTCACCCGGTGCAGGACGTCGACGCCCTCCCGGTAGCCGAAACGCACCGCGTCCGCCCGCACGGCACGCCCGTCCGGTGCGAGCAGCCGGTCGCCGGCGTCCGGCTCGATCTCCCGTACGCCGACGAGCCGGGCCAGCGACACCTGCGCCACCTGGAGTTCGTCGTACCAGCGCAGGATGAGGTTGACCGGGTCGACGAGCATCTGCGCGAGCAACGCGCCCGTCGTCAGCTGGCCGACGTCGATCCAGCCCTCCAGGACGAAGACGCCGCCGATCAGCACCACCGAGCACAGGACGGTGATGTGCGTGACGCTGATGACGGGGAAGAGCACCGACCGCAGCCACAGCGTGTACCGCTCCCACGCCGTCCACTCCCGCACGCGCTGCTCCGAGAGGGCCACCCGGCGCTCGCCCAGGCGGTGCGCCTCGATGGTCCGCCCGGCGTCCACGGTCTCCGCGAGCATCGCGGCGACCGCCGCGTAGCCCGCCGACTCCGAGCGGTACGCCGACGGCGCCCGTTTGAAGTACCAGCGACACCCGGTGACCAGCACCGGAACGGCCACCAGGACGGCCAGCGCCAGCGGCGGCGCGGTGACGGTGAGGCCGCCGATCAGCAGCCCCGCCCACACCACGCCGATGGCGAGCTGCGGCACGGCCTCGCGCATCGCGTTCGCCAGCCGGTCGATGTCGGTGGTGATGCGCGACAGCAGGTCGCCGGTGCCCGCCCGCTCCAGCACGCCCGGTGGCAGGCCGACCGACCGTACGAGGAAGTCCTCGCGCAGGTCGGCCAGCATCTCCTCGCCGAGCATCGCGGCCCGCAGCCGCATCCGGTGGGTGAAGACGGTCTGGACGAGCAGAGCGAGCGCGAATACCGCCGCCGTGCGCTCCAGGTGCAGCTCGCGCGCCCCGTCCGCCAGATCCTCGACGAGCGAGCCGAGCAGGTAAGGGCCGGCCATCGAGGCGATGACGGCGACCGCGTTGAACGACACGAGCACGGCGAACGCCCGGCGGTGCCGGCTCATCAGCTCGCGCACGTAGGTCCGTACGGTGGCGGGGCTCCCGACGGGCAGGGTCGTCGCCGACTCCGGTGCCGCCGGATCGTAGGACGGTGGTGCCACGCCGATCATGCCGATTCCTCGATTTCTTCCCGTACGCCGTGTTCCATGGCCCCGGGGATCGCGGCTTTCGCGGCGTCCTCGGCGGCTGTCTCGCGGGTGACGACCGCGCGGTAGCGCGGGTCGGTGTGCAGCAGTTCGCGGTGCGTGCCGGCCGCCGCGACCTCGCCCTCGTGCACGAGCACCACCTGGTCGGCCTGGTCGAGCACCAGCGGCGACGAGGCGAAGACGACCGTCGTCCGCCCTGAACGCAGCCGCTTCACGCCCGCGGCGACCCGCGCCTCGGTGTGCGAGTCGACGGCGGAGGTCGGCTCGTCCAGGACGAGCACCTCCGGGTCGGTCACCAGCGAGCGGGCCAGCGCGAGGCGCTGGCGCTGGCCGCCGGAGAGCGAGCGCCCGCGCTCCGTGATCCGGGTGCGCATCGGGTCGTCGGCGCGGTCGGCGGATGTCTGCGCGAGCGCCGCCAGTACGTCCTCGCACTGCGCCGCGTCCAGCGCGTCCGCCGCCGACACGTGCCCCGACGCCGGTACGTCGAGCAGCTCGGCGAGCGTGCCGGAGAGCAGCACCGGGTCCTTGTCCTGGACCAGGACGGCGCCCCGCGCGGTGATCAGCGCCACGTCGTCGAGCGCGACCCCGCCGAGCAGCGCGGAAGGCGGCGTCCCGCCGGGGGCGTCGGCATCGGTGGCGGCGTCCGGCGTGGCGGTGTCCGGGGCGGCGGTGTCCGGGGCGGCGGTGTCCGACGTGGCGTGGCCGCCGAGACGCTCCGCGAGCCGGCCCGCCAGGTCGGGGTCGCCGCACACCACGGCGGTGAACAGGCCCGCCGGCGCGAGCAGCCCGGTGGCCGGGTCGTACAGGTCACCGGACGGCGGCTCGTCGGGAACGAGCGCCGGTGTCCGTGCCGGTGCCTCGTCGCCGGGCGCGGGCGCCGTGCGCTCCAGCGACAGCACCCGCGCCGCGCGCTGGGCCGAGGGTCGCGAGAAGGAGTACGCCATGGCGATCTCCTCGAAGTGCCGCAAGGGATACAGCAGCAGCGTCACCGCGCTGTAGACGGTGACCAGTTCGCCGACCGTGACGCGCCCGTCGAGGGTGAGCTTCGCGCCGTACACCACGATCGTGATCAGCAGCAGGCCCGGCAGCAGGACCTGGACGGCCGAGATGAGCGCCCACATGCGCGCGCTGCGCACGGCGGCCCTGCGGACCTGCTGCGAGGCGTCGCGGTAGCGGCCGAGGAACAGGTCCTCGCCGCCGATGCCGCGCAGGACACGCAGACCCGCGACGGTGTCGGACGCCAGCTCGGTGGCCTTGCCCGCCAGTTCACGCTGGGCGTCGGCACGCCGGGTCGCCTTCGGCAGCAACGGCAGTACGGCCAGGGCCAGCACGGGCACCCCGATCGCCACGACGACGCCGAGGGCGGGCTGATAGACCAGCAGCCCCACGCACACCACGACGAGGGTCAGGGCCGCCGCCGCGAAGCGCGACAGCGCCTCGACGAACCAGCCGATCTTCTCGACGTCTCCGGTGGAGACCGCGACGACCTCGCCCGCCGCGACCCTGCGCGTGAGCGCCGAACCCAGCTCCGCCGTCTTGCGGGCCAGCAGCTGCTGCACGCGCGCGGCGGCGGTGATCCAGTTGGTGACGGCGGTCCGGTGCAGCATGGTGTCCCCGAGCGCCACGGCCGCACCCAGCAGGGCGATCAGTCCGGCGGCGAGCGCCAGCGACCGGCCGGATCTGTCGACCACGGCCTGTACGGCGAGGCCCACGCCCAGCGGCAGGCCGGCGACGCCGCACTGGTGGAGCAGCCCCCAGGAGAGCGACTTCAGCTGCCCGCCCAGCTGGTTCCGCCCGAGCCAGTAGAGGAATCGGGGCCCGGACCGGACGTCGGGGACGCCCGGATCGGGATACGGAAGATCGCGAATCTGCATGACGTCCCACGGCTCGGTGTACTGGCTGAAACCGTGCAAGGTTCGCTTTTTTCCACCGGCCATGGCAATCGATTTATGGGCTACGAGGCACAGAACGCGCCAAGATCGCACATTCCGGTGGCGTATGCGGCCACCCCGGGCTTCACTCCTGACGCATGAGACGACCACACGTCATGGGCACGCTCCTCGCACTGGTCCTGGCCGCCTTGCCGGTGACCGGGGCCGGTCGGGCCGGCGCGGCTACCCCGGCGGCGGAAGCGGCCGCGGCGACCCACGGGGCCGGGGCGGCCGCCGCCGAGCCGCCCCGGGAGTTCGGCAACGACTGGCACGATCCCGTCACCGCGGCCCCGCCCGTCGCGACCCCCGGCACCCGGTCCTGCGAGGTGAAGGTCGCCCACGCCCGGTTCCGCGACTTCACGCCGTACAAGGGCGGATACGCGCCCCCGAAGGGCTGCGGCGACCGCTGGAGCAAGGTGGTCCTGCGCCTTGAGGGCGAGGTCGCCGGGCGGCAGTACGACCGGCTCGGCCACCTGCACATCGGCGGGGTGGAAGTACTGCGCACCTCCACCCCGCAGCCCTCGCCCGAAGGCATCACCTGGTCCGTGGAGAAGGACGTCACCCGCTACAGCGACATCCTGCGCCGCGCCCAGCCGGTCGAGATGCTCATCGGCAACGTGGTCGACGAGACGTACACCGGGGTCATCGACGTCGAGGCGACGCTGACGTTCTACGCCGCCGAGGGCCGCACCCGGCCGGCCGCCACCCCTGACCGCGTCCTGACCCTCGACGGCCAGTGGCTCACCACCCCGCGCAACTCCGAGCGCGTCGTCGCCGAGGTGTACGCGACGGGCTCGGGCGGCGGCTGCGAGGAGTACTGGTACCTGTCCGTCCCCGAAGGGGCGCCGTACTCCTGCCGGACGCCGGACGGCCCCTACCGCGAGGTGCAGATCAAGGTCGACGGGCAGCTCGCCGGCATCGCCGCGCCGTTCCCCACGGTGTGGACGGGCGGCTGGTCCAACCCCTTCCTCTGGTACGTGATCCCCGGCCCCCGGGCCTTCGACGTCAAGCCCGTCCAGTACGACCTGACGCCCTTCGCCGGCCGGCTCAACGACGGCCGCCCGCACCGCGTGGAGGTCTCCGTCGTCGGTGTGCCCGAGGGGCAGACCGGCTGGAGCACGCCCGTCAACGTGCTCGTGTGGCAGGACCGGGGGAGCGAGGTCGTCACCGGCGCGCTGACCCGGCACGACAACGGGGTCCCGGCCAACTCGTCCGCTTACACGCCCGGTTCCGAGCACCGCGTCGACACCCGGGGCGGGCACCGGCTCACCGTCTCCGGCCATCTGAACACCTCGCGCGGCCGCGTCGTCACCACCGTCGACCGCACGCTCGCCCACACCTCCGTGCACCGCTGGACCGACGGCGGGACCGTCAACACCGACGCGCTCAAGGGCACCTGGACGGACCGCGAGCGCGTCACCACCGACGGGCGCGGCCCGGCCACCGCCGTGCGCGCCCACCGCACGTACACCATGGACGGTACGACGACGCTCGGCGCCGACGACCGGCTGCGCACCGTGCTCGCCCTCGGCGACCGCGCCGGCACCGCCGTGGAGCGGGCCGGGAAGCGGCTGTCCTGGTCGCGTCTCGACGACACGTACGAGGGGGACGCGACGTACACCGCGAACGTGCCGCGCGACCAGCGGCACGCGGTCGGCACGTCGAGCGAGCGCTACCGGCTGTACGGGACGGCGGGCTGCCACGACCGCACCGTCGAGACCGCGCAGGGGACGGTGACGCGGGACCGGCTGCGCTGCGGCCGGAAATTACCTGGAGGTATGTAGTGACTTCGCATGCCGACGGCAGTAGAACCTGTTCCCGTTCGCCTCTGAGTGAGGAATGTCACATGAGCAACAACTCCACGTCGGGCCCCGGTTCCAGGGGCTTCTCACGCCGAGGGTTCATCGCTGGAACCGGTTCTATTCTTGGAGTCGCCGCCCTCGGGAGCCGCGCCACCGCCGCCGTCCGCCCGGGCGCCGCGCCCGCCGCCGCGATCGCCCCCGGCGCCCGCGTCCCGGTTCTGGTGGTCGGCACCGGGTACGGCGGCTCCGTCGCCGCCCTGCGACTCGCCCAGGCGGGCGTCGACGTACACATGATCGAGATGGGGATGTCCTGGGACACCCCCGGCCCGGACGGCAAGATCTTCGCCAACACCACCAAACCCGACCACCGTTCCTTCTGGCTCCGTACGAAGACCAAACAGCCCCTCAGCAACTTCCTCGGCTTCCCGCTCGACAAGGACATCCCCCGCCACACCGGGATCCTGGACGCCGAGGAGTTCAGCGGCATCACCGTCTACCAGGGCCGGGGCGTCGGCGGCGGGTCGCTCGTCAACGGCGGCATGGCGGTCACGCCCAGACGGGAGAACTTCGGCGGCGTCCTGCCGTCGGTGAACGCCGCCGAGATGTACGACGTCTACTACCCGCGCGCCAACGCCGGTCTCGGCGTGAGCGACGTCGACCCGGCCTGGTGGGAGAGCGCCGCCTGCTACCAGTACGCCAGGGTCGGCCGCAAGCACGCCCAGCGTTCCGGCTTCCCGTTCGTCTTCGTGCCCAACGTGTACGACTGGGACTACATGAAGCAGGAGGCGGCCGGAGCCGTGCCCAAGTCGGCGCTGGACGGCGAGGTCCTCTACGGCAACAACTACGGGAAGAAGTCGCTCCAGAAGACCTACCTCGCGCGGGCCGGGGCGACCGGCAAGGTCACCATCTCCCCTCTGCACAGGGTCACGTCGGTCGCGCCGGCGGCCGGCGGCGGATACACGGTGGTCATCGAGCAGATCAACACCACCGGTGACACCACGGCCACCAAGACCGTCACGGCGGACAAGGTGTTCTTCGCGGCCGGCAGTGTCGGCACCAGCAAGCTGCTGACCAGGCTGAAGGCCACTGGCGCGCTGCCCCGCCTGAACAACGAGGTCGGCAAGGGCTGGGGCGACAACGGCAACGTCATGTGCGGCCGCGCCAACCACATGTGGGACGCGACGGGCAAGGTCCAGTCGTCCATGCCCACCGCCGGCATCGACAACTGGGCGGCCGGCGGCGCGTTCGCCGAGGTGGCGCCGCTGCCCACCGGGATCGAGACCTACGCCTCGCTCTACCTGTCGATCACCAAGAACCCGCACCGCGCCGAGTTCTCCTGGAACGCCGCGGCCGGCAGGACGGACCTCAGCTGGCAGACCGCTTGGAAGCAGCCGTCCATCGACGCCGCCAGGACCATCTTCGACAAGATCAACGCGAAGGAGGGGACGATCTACCGGAGCGACTTCTTCGGCGGCTCGAAGATCTGGGGCGACCACCTCACGTACCACCCGCTCGGCGGCGTCGTGCTGGACCGGGCGACCGACAACTACGGGCGCCTGCACGGCCACCCCGGCCTGTACGTCATCGACGGCTCGCTGATCCCCGGCAACGCCAGCGTCAACCCGTTCGTCACCATCACGGCGCTCGCCGAACGGAACATCGAGAGGATCATCGCCACTGACCTGTAGGGACCCCCGCGCCGGGGCCGGCCGGGACCACCGGCAGGCCCCGGCTCCGTCAGTGCCCCGGCAGCACGCACACGGTGTCGAGCCCCAGTACGCGGTTGAGCCGGCCGAACGCCAGCCAGGACCCGATGCTCATGGTCAGTTCCACGATCTGGAGCTGGCTGTAGTGCGCCGTCATCCGCGTCCAGAACGCGTCGTCGAGGCCGTGGTGGTCCAGGGTGTACCGCTCGGCGTACTCGGCGGCCAGGCGGGTGCGGTCGTCGAAGGCGTCGGTCGTGCGCCACCGGGCCACCGCCTCGGCGAACTCCTCCTCGACCTTCTGCCCGTCCCGCTCGGTCCGCCAGTCGAGGCAGAAGGCGCACCCGTTGATCTGCGCGATCCGCAGCCGCGCGGCCTCGAACTCCCGCAGGCCCAGGGTGGTGTGGGCGTACACCGCGAGGGAGAACTCCGAGGCGGCGACCCCGATACCCGGGACCATCTCACCCCACACGTACTCGATGGGGTTCTTGCCCTCGGGGATGTCGATGTTCACCACTGGCTCCTTCCGAGCTTGCCGACCGCCGGGCGCAGGGGGACGTCCAGCGCGTCGTAGAGACCCGGCTTCGCTTCCACGAGCCAGTCGACCGCGCCCACCAGGCGGCCCACGGCGGTGGCGTTCCCGCCCGCCGACCGGTTCTCGCCCTCGTCGGTGGCCTCCACCGTGACCTCGATGCGCGGGCGGCCCTCGATGACGACCCGGTGGGCCCCGGCGCCGTCGGGCGGGGTGGGCCAGTCCGGGGCGCAGGACGGGTGGATCCGGGTGATGTGCTCGATGACGATGCGCGGTTCGCCCGCGACGATGCCCTGCACCTCGAAACACACCGCACCCTGGGTGCCCGCCTCGAACTCGCCCATGGTCCGTGTGGTCACCGTGGCGTCGAGCGGGCGCCGGTCCAGCGTCTCGCGGATGTCGTCGAGTTCGACGCCCAGGGCCCTGGCCATCAGCCGTATCTGACCGCCCCACACCATCGTCGGGACCGTCGGTGCGAGCATCAGAGGCTCGTAGTCCATCGGCTGCCCCATGCCGACCAGGTACCGGACGGAGTCGGGCTGGTCGTACGTGGAGTAGTCGAAGATCTCCTGGCAGCGGATCATGTCCACCGTCGTGGCCAGTCCGCTGATCAGCAGGGGCAGTACGTCGTTGCCCCAGCCCGGGTCCACCCCGGAGACGAACAGCGAGCCGCCGCCCTCGGCCACGGCGGCCAGCACCGGCTCGCGCAGCTCCGGCGGGGCATTGCGCTGGTCGTACAGCGCGTACAGCGAGGGGGTGACGACCACGGCCCCGGCCCGGATCGCCCGGACGATGTCGGCGAGCGCGTCGTCGGGGCGGATGTCGCCCGACGCCGCGTACACCACGGCGCGGGGGCCGGCGGCCAGTACCGACGCGATGTCGTCGGTCGCCGCGACCCCCAGGTCGCGGTCGAGCCCGCAGAGCTCGCCCGCGTCGCGGCCGGCCTTGGCCGGGTCGTGCACCAGAACGGCCGACAGGCGCAGTGCCGGATGGGCGTCGACGGCACGGACGGCCGCACGGCCGACGTTGCCGGTTCCCCAGACAACCGTGGAAATCATGCGGCGGAGGGTAGCGCCCGGGCCTGTCACTTCCCAGAGATGTGACCGCAGCAAATGCCGGTCCCGGCACACGATCTGACGCAGTGTCAGGTTACCGGGCGGGTCGCACGCTCCAGCTCCAGCAGCGCGGACCGGTAGCCGCGACCCGTGGCATGCTCCATGCCCACCTCGCACATCCGGTTTGCCGAGAGGTACACGTCGTACTCGCGCGCCCGGACCTCCGCGGCCTCGCGCGCCGTGGCCGATTCCGTCAGCTCCCTGTGCAGCATGCCCCGGTCCCCGGCGAACGCGCAGCACCGCACGTCGTCCGGTACGACGACCTCCTCGGCGCACGCCTCGGCGACGGCGATCAGCGCCGCCGCGTCGCCCAGGTGCCGCATCGAACAGGTCGGGTGCAGGACGGCGGACCCGGCCCTGCGCAGAACCCGGAGGCGGGGGAGCAGCTCGTCGGCGGCCCAGACGACCGAGTCGACCACGGTCAGCTCGCCGTGCAACTCGCGGTTCGCGTCGGTGAGGTACGGCACCACCTCGCGCGCGAGGCCCAGCGCGCAGGAGGACGCGTCGACGACCAGGGGCAGCGTGCCGCCCGCCGTCCACCCCCAGGCGGCCTCCACCACGCGGTTCGCCATGACGGCGGTGGCCGCCTCGTACCCCTTCGAGTGCCAGATCGTCGCGCAGCAGGTGCCCGCCACGTCGGCGGGAATCCACACCGGCCTCCCCGCCCGCTCCGACACGGCGACGACCGCCTGCGGCAGGGACGGGCCCCGGTAACGCTCCGGCTCACCGAAGATCCGGTTGACGCACGCCGGGTAGTAGACGGCGTGCGCTCCGGTGCGCGCGGTGCGGGGGAGGGGCCGGGCGGCCGCGCCGGGGATCTCCGGCAGCCACTGCGGCACCAGGTCGGGACGTACGGCCCTGCGGGCGAGGCCCGTGACCGCCCGGACCAGCCGGTCCCCGGCGCGGTCCGCAGCGGCCACCGCGAGGCGTGCCGCCGCCTCGACCGCGCCGAAGTGCTCGGCGGTCAGCGCGGCGATCCGCTCCTCGCGCGGCGCGTGCCGGCGGTGCCTGAAGTCCTTCATCAGCGCGCCGGTGTCGATACCGACGGGACAGGCGAGCGAGCACGTCGAGTCCCCGGCGCACGTGTCGACCGCGTCGTACCCGTACGCGTCGAGCAGCCCGTCCTGGACCGGCGAACCGGTGGCCTGGCGCATCATCTCCCGGCGCAGCACGATGCGCTGGCGCGGAGTGGTCGTCAGGTCCGAGCTCGGGCACGTCGGTTCGCAGAAGCCGCACTCGATGCACGGGTCGGCGACCGGCTCGATCCCGGGGATGGTCTTGAGGCCGCGCAGATGCGCCTTCGGGTCGCGGTCCAGGACGACGCGCGGGGCGAGCACGCCACCGGGGTCGACGAGCCGCTTCGTACGCCACATCAGTTCCGTCGCCCTCGGGCCCCACTCCAGCTCCAGGAAGGGCGCGATGTTGCGCCCGGTGGCGTGCTCAGCCTTGAGCGACCCGTCGAAACGCCCGACCGTCAGCCGGCAGAACGCGTCCATGAAGGCGGCGTAGCGCGCGACGTCCGCGGGGTCGGCGGCGTCGAAGGCCAGCAGGAAGTGCAGGTTGCCGTGCGCCGCGTGACCGGCCACCGCCGCGTCGAACCCGTGCTCCCGCTGGAGCTCCAGGAGCGCCTCGCACGCCTCGGCGAGCCGCGACGGGGGCACGGCGAAGTCCTCGGTGATCAGGGTCGTGCCGGCGGGACGGGCGCCGCCCACCGCCGTGACGAACGCCTTGCGCGCCTTCCAGTACCCCGTGATCGTCCGGGCGTCCCGGGTGAACCGATTGGTCACCGACGCGACCGGGGCGACGACTTCGAGCCCGCTCAGTGCCTCGTCCGCCGCTCGTTCGCAGCGCTCCAGAGCCGCCTCGTCGGGCGCCCGGAACTCCACCAGCAGCGCCGCCGTCTCCTGCGGCAGCCGCGCCCAGTCCGCCGGGACGCCCTCGACGCTCACCGAGGCGCGCAGCGTGTTGCCGTCCATCAGCTCGACCGCGACGGCCCCCGCGTCGTTGAAGCGGGGAACGGCGGCGGCAGCGGCGGACAGCGTGGGGAAGAAGAGCAGCGCCGTCGTGAGCACGCGGTCGAGCGGCAGGGTGTCGAAGACGACCTCGGAGAGGAAACCGAGGGTGCCTTCGGAGCCGACCATCAGACCGCGCAGGACCGCCACGGGCGTCGAACCGTCGAGGAAGGCGTCGAGCCGGTAGCCGTTGGTGTTCTTGATCGCGTACTTCGCGCGGACACGGGCGGTGAGCTCCGCGTCCGCCTCGATCTCCGCCTTGATCGCCATGAGCCCCGCGCACAGACCGGGCTCCGCGCGGGCCAGTTTCTCGTCCGCCGCCGGGTCCGCCGTGTCGACGACCGTGCCGCTCGGCAGGACGAAGGTGAGGGAGGCCAGGGTGCGGTAGGAGTTGCGGGTGGTGCCCGCCGTCATGCCGGACGCGTTGTTCGCGACGACACCGCCGACCGTGCAGGCGATGGCGCTCGCCGGGTCGGGGCCGAGGACGCGGCCGTGGCGGGCGAGGGCGGCGTTGGCCCGTACGACCGTGGTGCCCGGCCGGATCCGGGCGCGCGCGCCGCCGTCCAGGACCTCGACGCCCGCCCAGTGCCGGCGTACGTCGACCAGGATGTCCTCGCCCTGGGCCTGGCCGTTGAGCGAGGTGCCCGCCGCCCGGAAGACGACCTCGCGGCCCTTGGCCCGCGCGTACGCGAGGACCGCCGAGACGTCGTCGACGTCCTCGGCCACCACGACGACCCGGGGGACGAAGCGGTACGGGCTGGCGTCCGACGCGTACCGCACGAGGTCGGAGACCTTCCACAGCACTTTGCCCGCCCCGAGGAGCGCGGTCAGCTCACCGCGCAGCGGTTCCGGCGTGCCGCCGGCCAGCGCGTCCGGCACCCGGTCGGGCGCGGGCGGCGGCGGGGCCGCGGGGCGCAGCGATCCCGGCTCGGGCTCCAGCAGAGGCATCCGGTCCCCCTCGGTTCAGCAGCGGCGCTCCGGCATCCCGTCGACCAGAGCGGACAGCAGGCCCCCGAGCACCTCGCGCTGCCCGGCGGTCAATGGGGCCAGGATGTCCTCCGCGGCGTCCCGGCGCGCGCTGCGCAGCGCGCGGAGCGTCGCGCGGCCGGTGTCGGTGAGCTCGATCCTGATGACACGCCGGTTCGTGGGATCCGGCACCCGGCGCACCCGGCCGCTCGCCTCCAGGCCGTCGACCAGGGTGGTCACGGCGCGGGGGACCACGTCCAGGCGCTGGGCGAGGTCCGCCATCCGCGGTGGCCGGTCGTGCAGGTCGTAGTGCGAGACGGTGCGCAGCAGGCGCGACTGGGCGGGCGTGATGCCGATCGGCTCCATCTGCTGACGCTGGATCCGGTGAAGCCGGCGCGTCAGCCGGAGAAGCTGCTCGGCGAGCAGGCCGTCGGCGTCTGAGGTGCTCATAGCGGGAACATTATCAGGACCACGCTCATTGTGAACAGGGTCATTGTGAGCACAGGTAACAATGAGCTAGGCTCGCAGAATCGTCGTCTCACCCCCGCGAAGGAGCCCATGCACCCCGATCGGCCCACGTGGACACCACCGGCCCGCGATCCCGCCCAGCCGGAGGAGCCCGCGCAGGTGCGCCGCATCCTCCGGCTCTTCCGGCCCTACCGGGGCCGGCTGGCCGTCGTCGGCCTGCTCGTCGCGGCCTCCTCCCTGGTCGCCGTCGCCTCCCCGTTCATGCTCAGGGAGATCCTCGACACCGCGATCCCGCAGGGACGCACGGGGCTGCTGAGCCTGCTCGCCCTCGGCATGATCCTGACCGCCGTGGTGACGAGCGTCTTCGGCGTGCTCCAGACCCTGATCTCCACGACGGTCGGCCAGCGCGTCATGCACGACCTGCGCACCGCCGTCTACGCCCAGCTCCAGCGCATGCCGCTGGCCTTCTTCACCCGGACCCGCACCGGCGAGGTGCAGTCCCGCATCGCCAACGACATCGGCGGCATGCAGGCGACGGTCACCTCCACCGCCACCTCGCTGGTCTCGAACCTCACCTCCGTGGTGGCCACGGTCGTCGCCATGCTGGCCCTCGACTGGCGGCTGACCGTCGTGTCCCTGCTCCTGCTGCCGGTCTTCGTGTGGATCAGCCGCCGGGTCGGCCGCGAGCGCAAGAAGATCACCACGCAGCGGCAGAAGCAGATGGCCTCGATGGCCGCCACCGTCACGGAGTCGCTGTCGGTCAGCGGCATCCTCCTCGGCCGCACCATGGGCCGGGCCGACTCCCTGACCAAGTCCTTCGCCGACGAGTCCGAGCGCCTCGTCGACCTCGAAGTGCGCTCCAACATGGCCGGACGCTGGCGCATGTCCACCATCGGCATCGTGATGGCCGCCATGCCGGCCGTCATCTACTGGGCCGCCGGCCTGACCATGAGCACGGGCGGGGCGGCCGTGTCGCTGGGTACGCTCGTCGCCTTCGTCTCGCTCCAGCAGGGCCTCTTCCGCCCGGCCGTGAGCCTCCTGTCGACCGGTGTGCAGATGCAGACCTCGCTCGCCCTCTTCCAGCGGATCTTCGAGTACCTCGACCTGCCGGTGGACATCACCGAGCCCCGGAAGCCGGTCCGGCTGGAGAAGATCCGCGGCGAAGTGCGCTTCGACGACGTCCACTTCACGTACGACGAGAAGAACGGGCCCACGCTCACCGGAATCGACATCACCGTCCCGGCGGGCGGCAGTCTGGCGATCGTCGGCCCCACCGGCTCCGGCAAGAGCACCCTCAGCTACCTGGTGCCCCGGCTGTACGACGTGACGGACGGCAGCGTCACCCTCGACGGCGTCGACGTGCGCGACCTGGACTTCGACACGCTGGCCCGCGCGGTCGGCGTGGTCTCCCAGGAGACGTACCTCTTCCACGCCTCCGTCGCCGAGAACCTGCGCTTCGCGAAGCCGGACGCGACCGACGAGGAGCTGCGTGCCGCCGCCGAGGCGGCACAGATCCACGACCACATCGCCTCACTCCCCGACGGGTACGACACCCTCGTCGGCGAGCGGGGGTACCGCTTCTCCGGCGGCGAGAAGCAGCGCCTGGCGATCGCCCGCACCATCCTGCGCGACCCGCCCGTCCTCATCCTCGACGAGGCGACGAGCGCGCTCGACACCCGTACCGAGCACGCCGTGCAGCAGGCCATCGACGCGCTCTCGGCGGGCCGTACGACCATCACCATCGCGCACCGGCTCTCCACGGTCAGGGACGCCGGCCAGATCGTCGTTCTCGACGGCGGAAGAACCGTCGAGCGCGGCACGCACGAGGAACTGCTCGCCCGGGAGGGCCGGTACGCGGCGCTCGTGCGCAGGGACGAGCGGGTCTCCTCCGCCGCGACCTGAGCGTCAGGCCGTCCGGACACGACAGCGCCGTCCCTCCCCTGGGACGGGGGAGAAGCGGCGCCGGCGGGACCTCGGTCAGACCAGCCGGCCCAGGAAGTGGAAGGCGCCGGCGAGAAGGTCGGTGATGAGGTTCATGAGCGTGGGTCTCCTTGTGCTGCGTGCTTGTGCCTTCGGGACAGCGCGGTGGCGGTCTGCAGCCCGTCGCTCGCGCACCGTAAGCATCGTGCGCCGCGCGGCGAAGGGGCGACGAACGTCGATCGGCTACGCGTTCGAGCGGGCCCCTGTTCGCGTGTTCGCGTCGCCCTGGATGGACCATCGCCGCTCCACGACATCCCGGGAACGGCGGCCGGAGCGGGTTAGCGTGCCCGCATGGAGAACGAGCCCGCACCGAAGCGGCCCGCGCACGGTCCCCGCCTGACGCGCCGTGGCCGGCTGCTGCTGATCGTCGCCATGGCCGCCACCGTGGCGACCGCCGCGGTCCTGGTGCCGCTGCTGCTGCTCCGACAGGAGCGGCGCGAGCCGCGCAGCCTGCTGATCCCGGAAGGCTGGCGGGCCTCCCAGGTGTACGCCGCGGTCGACAAGGCGCTCGGCGTCGCACCGCGGACCACCGAGAAGGCGGCGAGCACGGCGCGACTGAAGCTGCCGCCCGCGGCCCGGGGCAACCCGGAGGGCTTCCTCTTCCCCGCGACCTATCCCGTCGACGAGAGGGCGACACCGGCGAGCCTGCTCTCGTACATGGTCGACACGGCCGGCAAGAACTTCGGGATCACCCGCGCGGACTACCGCAGCGTCGTCATCGCCAGCATCGTGCAGGCCGAGGCCGACACGGCCGAGGACATGGGGAAGGTCGCGCGCGTCATCGACAACCGGCTGGCGCGGGGCATGCCGCTCCAGATGGACTCGACGATCAACTACGCCCTCAAGCGCTCGACGCTCGACACCACGCACGCGGACACGCGGATCAACACCCCGTACAACACGTACGAACGGGCCGGCCTGCCGCCGACGCCGATCGGCAACCCCGGCCGCCAGGCGATGAACGCGACGCTCACCCCGCCGCCCGGGAAGTGGCTGTACTTCGTCACCGTCGCGCCCGGGGACACCCGTTTCACCGACACTTACGCCGAACAACGCGAGAACGTCGCGGAGTTCAACGCGAACCGCCGGGGCACGAGCAAGAACGGCGGCTGACCGCCGGGCGGCGCACTGCTGGACGCGCCCGGTACGGCGCCCTCAGCCCGCGACCGGAACCGGCTCTGTCACCGATGTGACCGGGAGCGCCGCCACCGCTGCCCCGCTTCCCGCCGTCGCCGCTGCTGGATCCGCACCCGCCGGCGTCCGCTCCAGCAGCCGCACGACCCCCCGTACGGCCGCGCGCCCCGCACGGTTGGCCCCGATGGTGCTGGCCGAAGGCCCGTACCCGACCAGATGGATCCGCTCGTCGCGCGCGGCGCGCGTGCCGTCCACGCGGATGCCGCCACCCGCTTCACGCAGCCTGAGCGGCGCGAGGTGGTCGATCACGGCACGGAACCCGGTGGCCCACAGGATCACGTCCGCGTCGACCGTGCGTCCGTCGGCCCAGGCCACCCCGCCCGGCGTCACCCTGTCGAACATCGGCAGCCGGTCCAGCGCTCCCTCCGCGCGGGCCCGTGCGACGGCCTCCGTCACGGCCAGTCCGGTCACCGACACGACGCTCTGCGGCGGCAGCCCGCGCCGTACCCGCTCGTCGACGAGCGCGACCGCCGCCCGCCCCTGCTCCTCGCCGAACGGTCCGTCGCGGAACACCGGCGGGCGCCGCGTCACCCACGTCGTGGCGGCCGCGACGGAGGCGATCTCCATCAGGTGCTGTACGCCGGAGGTCCCGCCGCCCACGACCACCACCCGCCGCCCGGCGAACTCCCGCGGTCCCGGATAGTGCGCGGTGTGCAGCTGCCGCCCGCGGAAGCTCTCCTGCCCGGGGTAGCGCGGCCAGAAGGGGCGGTCCCAGGTGCCTGTCGCGTTGATCAGCGCGCGCGTCGACCAGACGCCCTCCGACGTCTCGACGCGCAGCCGGCCGTGCTCCCCCTCGCGGACCGCCCGCACGTCGACGGGGCGCCGTACCCGCAGGCCGAAGGTCCGCTCGTACGACGCGAAGTACTCCCCGACGACCTCGGAGGACGGGCGGCTCCCGTCGGCGCCGGTCAGCTCCATGCCCGGCAGCGCGTGCATGCCGTGGACCTTGCCGTACGTCAGGGTCGGCCACCGGAACTGCCACGCGCCGCCCGGCCGGGGCGCGTGGTCGAGGACGACGAAGTCGCGCCCGGGCTCCAGGCCCGCGCGCCGCAGGTGGTAGGCGCTGGACAGCCCTGCCTGGCCCGCACCGATGACGACGACGTCCACGTCCCGCACCGCAGTGTTGTTCATGGTTCTACCAACAGGGGCGCAGGTGCGGATCTTCCCGCCCCACGTAATTCCCGGGGATGTGGGTACGGTGCCGGAATGACGCCCGTCGCATACGTGTACCGCGTGGACGCCCCCGCCGGGAGCGCCGGATGGCGCCCCCTCGGCTCCCGCTACCGAGGCACGATCACCACCGCCACCCAGCCCGAGGACGCCGAGTTCGTGGCGGCGGTGGTGGTGCGTGACCTTGCGACCCAGTGGGATCACGAGGGTTCCGGCGTCCACCACGTGCGGATCTGCGTGTGGCGCGACGCGGAGGGCCTGGGTCCCGAGGACGCCGAATGCACGGTGGAGGTCCAGCCGGACCTGGACACCCTGCCGGGCGCGTAGACCCGGCAGGGAGCGGGCCGGGCCCCGGTCTGCCGCCGGTGCCCGTCCGGCCCAACGCCCCACCCGTACGGACCAGCCGCCCGGCGGCTGCGTGACGCGGGAACGCGGCCGCACTGATCGCCCCGGCGGGGCAGGTGGCCGCGCCGCCGGCAGTCACCCCAGGAACGACAGGCGGATCTGGCGCCGGGGGTTGTCCTTGTTGGTGTCGACCAGGACCACGGACTGCCACGTCCCCAGCTCCAGGGCTCCGCCGATCACGGGAAGCGTCACGTGCGGCGGGACGATGGCGGGGAGCACGTGGTCCCGGCCGTGACCGGTGGAGCCGTGCCGGTGCTGCCAGCGGTTGTCCGCGGGGAGCAGCTGGTGAAGGGCTGCCAGGAGGTCGGCGTCGCTTCCCGCCCCTGTCTCGATGACGGCGAGACCGGCGGTCGCGTGCGGTGTGAAGACGTTGAGCAGGCCGTCGCGGCCCTGAGCCTCCTCCTGGAGGAACGTCGCGCACATGTCGGTCACATCGCACACGGTCTCGTCGGAGCCGGTCGTCACGCTGATGATTCGCGTCCTGAAGTTGTCGGTCATACGCCCATCCTCGCGCCCCGACCGCTCCTGGGGGCGCTGCGAAGGGCCTGCGTCGCATCCGGTCCCGGGCGGCCGGGGCGGCCGTACTCCGGCAGGCGGTCTGCGCGTGCCGGCCCCACCGGGCCCCGTCCGGCCGCTTCGTCGCGCGACGCGGCAGGCGTGAGCGCCCCGACTCGGGGCACGCGGACGGCATGCCTATTCTGAGGAAAGCCGCTCGCCCCCTGCTCGCCTCCGTCTTCGTCTCGGGCGGACTCCGTACCTTGCGCGACCCGCGGTCCGTGGCTCCCGCCGCCGACCCCGTGGCCCAGCCCGTGACGGAACGGGTACCGCAGCTCCCGGACGAGACGGCGCGACTTGTCCAGATCAACAGCGCCGTCCAGCTGGGGGCCGGCCTGCTGCTGTCGATCGGCCGGTTCCCGCGCACCTCCGCCCTCGCGCTGGCCGCCTCGCTCGTGCCGACGACCCTGGCCGGTCACGCCTGGTGGAAGAGCGAGGACCCCGACGAACGAGCCCGTCAGCGCGTCCAGTTCGTCAAGAACGTCTCTCTCCTGGGCGGGCTGCTGCTCGCCGCCGCCGACACCCACGGGAAGCCGTCGCTCGCCTACCGCTCGCGCACCGCGGCGTCGTCCGGCCGCCGGCGGGCCCGTCGCGCCGGGCGCGACGTGGGGTCGGCAGTCTCCGACGCCGCGCACAGTGTCCAGTCGGCGGCCGGCTCCGTACGGGACCGGCTTCCCGTCGGCTGACAGGGACGTGGCGGCCCGCGCGGGCCGGGAGGTACGGGGCGGCGACCGTGCGGCGCCCCGCCCGGCTAGGGGTGCAGCGTCGCGTCGCCCGTGACCTCGATGCCGGTCCGCTGGCCCGGACGCACGGCCACCGGGCCGGTGACGCGGACGCCGACCGGGGCCGGCAGGCCGTCGACCGTGACGGTGACCATGGCGTCGTGCCCGTAGTACGCCACGTCCGTCACGGTGCCCCGGGCCGGCGCGTTCGCGGCGGGCCGCAGCCGCAGCTGCTCGGGGCGCAGCAGGACGGTGCCGTCGCTCGGGCCCCCGGCCGGTGCGGCCAGCGGGAGGCGGCCCAGGGCGGTCGTGGCGGTGTCGTCGCCGGTGGCGCCGGCCGTGCCGGGCAGCAGCACCGCGTCGCCGACGAAGCGGGCCACCCAGGTGTCGGCGGGGCGTCGGTAGACCTCCTGGGGCGTGTCGCACTGGGCGACCCTGCCGTCCCGAACGACCGCGACCAGGTCCGCCATGGACAGCGCCTCCTGCTGGTCGTGGGTGACCAGGACGCCGGTGGCGCCGGTGGCCCGCAGGGCTGCCCGTACGTCGGCCCGCACCCCCGTGCGCAGGGCGCTGTCGAGGGCGTTGAACGGCTCGTCGAGCAGGACCAGCGCGGGCCGGGGCGCCAGGGCGCGGGCCAGGGCGACGCGTTGCTGCTGGCCGCCCGACAGCTCGTGCGGCATGCGGTCGCCGTACCCGCCGAGGCCGACGAGTCCGAGCATCTCCTCCGTACGGGCGCGACGTTCGGCGCGGGGGAGGCCGGTCAGGCCGAAGGCCACGTTGCGCGCGACGCTCAAGTGCGGGAACAACGCGCCCTCCTGGGGCACGATCCCGACCCGGCGGCTCTCCGGAGGCAGGTGCGCGCCGGGGGCGGACAGGACGCGCCCGCCGACCGCGACGGTGCCCGCGTCCGCCCGCAGGAAGCCGGCGATCACGCGCAGCAGGGTGGTCTTGCCGCAGCCGGAAGGGCCGAGCACGGCGGCCAGCGCGCCGCCGGGGACGTGCAGGTCGAGTCCGTCGAGGACCTTCGCGTCCGGGCCGTAGCCCTTGGACACTCCGGTGATCCGCAGATCGTTCATGTGCGGTGCCTCCCGAGGAGGTAGGAGGGGACGGCGGCGAGCAGGATCAGCGCCGCCGCGTACGGCGCGGCGGCGGCGAACGACCCGGTTCCGGTCTCCGTCCACAGCCGGGTGGCGAGGGTGTCCATGCCGGTGGGGCGCAGGAGCAGGGTCGCCGGCAGTTCCTTCATGCAGACGACGAAGGTCAGCGCCGCCCCGGCGGCGACCCCCGGCGCGGCCAGCGGCACGGTGACCTCGCGCAGCACGCGCAGCGGACCACGGCCGAGCGAGCGGGCGACGTCCTCCAGCACCGGCGGGGACTGCAGCACGGCGGCCCGCGTGGCGGCCACCGCGACGGGCAGGAAGAGCACGGCGTACGCGCAGACCAGCAACGGGTAGGCCTGGTACAGCGGTTCGGCGTAACGGACCGCGAAGAAGACGAGCGACAGGGCGACGGTGATGCCGGGCAGCGCGTGGCCCGCGTACGCCGACTGCTCCAGCAGGTGCGCGGCCCGCCCCCGGTGCCGCGCGGCGATCACCCCCACGGGCAGGGCGAGCAGGCTGGTCAGCAGCGCGCCGGCCGCGGCGACGCCCAGGGTCGCGGCGGCGGTGTCGAGCAGCCGGGCCGGGTCCCAGGTCGCGGAGTTGCCGACGGCGAGCCAGTACCCGAGCGTGCCCAGCGGAGTGACGACGGCGACGGCCGTGACCGCCGCACACCAGGCAAGCGCGGGTACGCGCCACCGGCCGAGGGGGACGGGGACGGCCGGCCGCGCCGTCCCGCCGCCCGTCCTGGCGTGCCCCGCGCGTCCGCGCGTCCGCGCCTCGGCGGCGACCAGCGCGACGGTCATGACGACCAGGACCACGCTGAGCGCGGCGGCGGGAGTGCGGTCGAAACTGGCCCGGTACGAGGTGTAGATGCCACGCGTGAAGGTGTCGTACCGCATCAGGGACACCGCGCCGAAGTCGGACAGCACGTACAGGGCCACCAGCACCGCGCCCCCGGCCGCCGCGGGCCGCACCTGGGGCAGCGTCACGCGCCAGAAGGTCCGCAACGGCCCGGTGCCCAGCGACCGGGCGACCTCCTCCTGCGCCGGGTCCGCGCCGCGCAGCGAGGCCGTGACGGGCAGGTAGACGTACGGGAAGCTCACCAGGGTCAGTGCGAGAGCCGACCCGGTGAAGCCCGCGAGGCCCGGGAAGGCGGACAGCCACGCGAACGCCGCCACATAACTGGGCACCGCGAGCGGCAGGGTCACCAGTACGGACCAGGCCCGGGCGGCGGGCAGGGCGGTCCGTACGGTCAGCCAGGCCAGCGAGACGCCCAGCAGCAGGCTGGCCGTGACGACGACGGCGGCGAGCGTGAGGCTGCGGCCGAGGAGCTGCGCCGTGCGCTCGTTCGCGACGACCTGCCAGGCGAAGGCGGGGCCGCGCTCCAGGGAGCGGACCGCGAGGTAGCCGAGCGGCAGCAGCGCGAACACCGCCGCGACGACGGCGGGAACGAGGAGGACGGCGGGCGGGCGGCGCTCGGCGCGCAGCCGCCCGGCCGGCGCGTGCGGGCCGGACGGGCGGGGCGGGAGGGCGCCCGGTCCCGCCGGTGCGACGGGATCCGGGGCAGTCATGACGGCTAGACCATCCCGACGTCCTGGAGCATCTTCAGGGTCTCCTGAAGCGATTCCAGCCTGCCGAGGTCGATCTTGGGGGCGTCGAGCGAGTCCAGCGGCGGCAGGTCCTCGACGGTGCTGGTCACGCCGGCGGCCAGCGGGTACTCCTTGGTGTCGTCGGCGAAGTACTTCTGCGCCTTCTCGGACAGCAGGAAGTCGACGGCCTTCTGCGCCGCGGGGGCCTGGTCGCTGCCCTTGAGGATGCCGACTCCGGCCGCGTTGACAAGCGAGCCGGGGTCGCCGCCGGGCAGGAAGTGGATCTTCGCGCCGACCTTGTCCTCGCCCTTCTCGGCGACCTGCTCGTACCAGTAGTAGTGGTTCACGAGGCCGAGGGCGACCTCGCCGGCGCCGACCGCTTCCAGCACCTTGAGGTTGTTCTCGTACACCTTCGGCTCGTTGGCCTTCAAACCCTTGAGCCAGTCGCGGGTGGCGTCGTCGCCCTCCAGGACGCGCATGCCGGTGACGAAGGCCTGGAAGGAGGCGTTGGTCGGTACGTACCCGACCTTGCCCTTCCATGCGGGCTTCGTCAGCTCGTGCACGCTGTCCGGCGCCTTGGTGACCTGGTCGGGGTCGTACGCCAGGACGCGCACGCGTCCCGAGGTGCCGACCCAGTCGCCCGCGCCGCCGCGGAAGGAGGGGTCCACCCGGTCGAGGGAGGACTGGGGGAGCTTCTTCAGCAGCCCCTTCTTCGACAGCGCCCCGAGGGCCCCGGCGTCCTGGGAGAAGAACAGTCCGGCCTTGGTCCGGTCGCCCTCCTCCTGGATCTGGGCGGCCATCTCGGCGCTGTCGCCGTAGCGGACGGCGATCGTGGTGCCGATGGCCTTCTCCATGTCCTCCAGGAGCGGCTTGACCAGGTTCTCGTTGCGACCGGAGTAGATCACGAGACCGGCGTCGTCCTCGGGGTTGCCGCAGCCGGCGACCGTGGCGAGGAGGGCCGCTGCCGCGCCGAGCGCGGTCAGACGTCGGATCAGGGGGCGTCGCATGCGAAGCCTTTCTGCATGGCTCACCTGCGCCGCGTGTCGCGTCGTCAGGGAGCGAGCGGCGTAGCGGGGCCGCGGGGAGACCTGGGGACGCCCAATGAATAAGGTAAAGCTTACCTAAACGTCAAGGGTGATGTACGTAACATTTCAGCCCTGCCGGGAGTGCGGCGGAGCCGACCTTACCCGGCCCTTATCCGTGCACGCACAGTGGATCACCTGTGATGTGCCTGTGACTACCCAAGAAGGTAAGGCTTTCCTACGATGCGCTCGTGAAAGCCCCTTCCGGCCTGCTCCCAGGCACCAAGAGCGTCCCGTTCGCCGTCGGCCTCGCGGCCCACGGCGACCGTACGGCCGTCATCACCGCCGACGGCCCGGTGTCCTACCGCGAGCTCGCCGTACGGGTCGACGCCACCGCCCGCCGCCTCGGCAGGGAGCGGCGCCTGATCCTGCTCGTCGCGTCCAACACCGTCGACGCGCTCGTGGTCCACCTCGCGGCCCTCGCGGCGGGCCACCCCGTGCTGCTGGTGCCGGGCGACCACCCCGAGGCCGTGCGGTCGCTGACCCGCGCGTACGACCCCGACATCGTGGCGCACGCCGACGGCGGCCGGTGGGTGCTCGACGAGCGGCGGCCCGCCTCCGCCCACACCCTGCACCCGGACCTCGCGCTGCTGCTGAGCACCTCCGGCTCCACCGGATCGCCGAAGCTCGTCCGGCTCTCGCACGAGAATCTCCAGGCCAACGCGGAGTCCATCGCCGCGTACCTCGACATCCGGGACACCGACCGCGCCGCGGCCACCCTGCCGATGCACTACTGCTACGGCCTCTCCGTCGTCCACAGCCACCTGCTGCGCGGCGCCGCCGTGATCCTCACCGGCCTCTCGGTCACCGACGCCTGCTTCTGGGAGCTGTTCCGCACCGCCCGCGGGACGAGCCTGTCCGGCGTCCCGTACACCTTCGACCTGCTCGACCGGGTCGGCTTCGAGGCGATGGACCTGCCCCACCTGCGCTACGTCACCCAGGCCGGAGGACGGCTGGCGCCCGACCGGGTCAAGCGGTACGCCGCCATGGGACGGGCCGCCGGCTGGGACCTGTTCGTCATGTACGGCCAGACCGAGGCCACCGCCCGCATGGCCTACCTGCCGCCGGAACTCGCCGCCACCCGCCCCCAGGCGGCCGGAGTCGCCGTCCCCGGCGGCTCCTTCCGGATCCAGCCGCTCGCGGACTGGCCCGGCGAGGCCACCGGCGAGCTGGTGTACACGGGGCCCAACGTCATGCTCGGCTACGCCGAATGCCCGGCGGACCTCGGGCTCGGCCGTACCGTCGACGAGCTGCACACCGGCGACGTCGCCCGGCGCGCCCCCGACGGCCTGTACGAACTCATCGGCCGTCGCAGCCGGTTCGCGAAGATACTCGGTTTGCGGATCGACCCGCAGCGGGTGGAGGCGATGCTGGAGAAGCACGGCGTCACCTCCTGCTGCGCCGGTGACGACGACGAACTGGTCGTGGCGGTCACGGGCGCCCCGGACGCCGTCGGCCGCACCGAGGTGCGGCGGCTGGTGACCGCCGAATGCGGGCTGCCGGCGCGCGCCGTACGCGTGTGCGTCCTGGCCGAACTCCCCAGGCTCGCCACGGGAAAGCCCGACTACCGGGCGATACGTGAACTCACCCGGCCCGTGCCCGAGGCCCCCGTCCCCGGCCCAGGCGCGGCGGCATCCGTGCCCGCCGCCGTCGACCTGTGCGGGCTGTACGCGCGGCTCCTCGACCGGGACGACGTCACCGAGGACAGCAGCTTCGTCGGCCTCGGCGGCGACTCCCTGTCGTACGTCGAGATGTCACTGCACCTCGAAGACGCGCTGGGGCGCCTGCCCGACCACTGGCACACCCTCCCCATACGTGAACTCCGGCAACCTTCCGCCCCACCCGCCCGGCGCCGGAACGGACTTCGCCGCCGCACGCTGGAGATGAGCGTCGCGCTGCGCGCCGTGGCCATCGTGCTCATCGTCGGCTCGCACATCCACCTCTTCTGGGTCAAGGGCGGCGCCCATGTCCTGCTCGGTGTCGCGGGCTACAACTTCGCCCGCTTCCACCTCACTTCCGCCGACCGCCGCGAGCGCCTGCGCAACGTCGGCCGCAGCGCCGCGAGGATCGCCGTGCCGAGCACGGCGTGGCTCGCGCTCATGCTGCTCGTCACCGACGACTACGACCTCACCGGCGTCCTGCTGCTCACCAGCCTCCTCGGCCCCAACGACGGCTTCTGGTTCATCGAAGTCCTCCTCTACATGCTGCTCGCCGTCGCCGCGCTGCTCGCCGTGCCCCGGATGGACCGCGCCGAGCGCCGCTTCCCGTTCGCCCTGCCCGCCGGCCTGCTGGCCCTGGGACTCGTCGGCCGCTACGCCCTCTTCGGCCTCGACGACCGCATGCACGTCCCGCTGGTCGCCACGGTCTTCTGGCTCTTCGCCCTGGGCTGGACCGCCGCCAGGGCCGCCACCGTGCGGCAGCGGCTGCTGGTGAACGCCGTGGTCCTGGCCGCTGTGCCCGGCTTCTTCAGCGGGGAGCCGGCCCGTGAGGCGGTCGTCATGGCCGGCCTGACCCTGCTGATCTGGGTCCGTAACCTGCCGAGCCTCGCCTCCGTCAACCGCGTCGCGGGCGTACTCGCGGGCAGTTCGCTCTACATCTACGTGACGCACTGGCAGGTCTTCCCCTACCTGGAAGACCGGTCGAAGCTGCTCGCCACGCTCGCCTCGCTCCTGGTCGGCATCGCGTACGCCGCCCTGGCGACCCGGGTCGCGACCCGGTGGCGCTCCTCGCACCGTGCCCGCAAGGCGTCCCTCCGAGCCCGTCGGGCGGCGTGACGGCGGTCCGACGAAGGTGCGGCCCCGGCTTCAGCCCGCCTTGCGGAGGGACCGGGCTCTGGCCCGGTGCAGCGGCGAGCGCTCCTCCTCGCTCAGGCCGCCCCAGACCCCCGAGCGCTGCCCGGAGCGCAGGGCGTACGCGAGACACTGCCGGGTGACGGGGCAGCGCCCGCACACCTCCTTCGCCGCGGCCTGCTCGTCCAGGGCGGGGCCCTTGGCCCCGACGGGGAAGAACAGTTCCGGGTCGGTGTCCGCGCAGGCCGCCCTGCTCAACCACCTCTCGTCCAACGGGAGCACATCCATGGGCCGCCGGGTGCCCGGGCCGCCCGGGGTCAAACCGGCCTCCCCGGCATCCCCCCGGTTCCGGCACATCGCGCAGCGGGCGCGTCTCCGTGTGATCGTGGTTTGTGGGACCACATCGGAATGGCCGCCCCCGCAGGGGGGACCCGGAGCGTCGTAGGGACCCGGCTGGGAGGAGACGACGATGCGCGCACTGACCTGGCACGGACGACGGGACGTACGGGTGGACACGGTTCCCGACCCGCAGATCAAAGAGCCGACCGACGTGATCGTACGCATCACCTCGACCGGCATCTGCGGTTCCGACCTGCATCTGTACGAGGTGCTCGGGCCCTATCTCGACGCGGGCGACATCCTCGGCCACGAGCCCATGGGCATCGTCGAGGAAGTCGGCGCGGGCGTCTCCGCACTCGCGCCCGGCGACCGGGTGGTGATCCCCTTCAACGTCTCCTGCCAGCACTGCTTCATGTGCGAACAGGGCCTGCACTCGCAGTGCGAGACCACCCAGGTCCGGGAACGCGGCATGGGCGCGTCGCTCTTCGGATACACCAAGCTGTACGGCCAGGTCCCCGGCGGGCAGGCCGAGTTCCTCCGCGTCCCGTTCGGCGACAGCCTGCCGATCAAGGTGCCGCAGGGACCGCCCGACGAGCGTTTCGTCTACCTGTCCGACGTGCTCCCCACCGCCTGGCAGGCCGTCGAGTACGCCGCGATCCCGCCCGGCGGCACCGTGACCGTACTCGGCCTCGGCCCCATCGGCGACATGGCGGCCCGCATCGCCCTGCACCGGGGCGCGAGCCTGGTCATCGGTGTCGACCTGGTGCCGGAGCGGCTGAGCCGCGCGGCGGCCCGCGGGGTCAAGGCGCTCGACCTGAGCAGCTACGGAAAGAACCTCCCCGACGCCATTCGGGACCTGACCGACGGCCGGGGCACCGACTCCGTGATCGACGCCGTCGGCATGGAGGCCCACGGAGCGCCCGTCGCCAAGGCCGCCCAGTGGGTGACCGGCCTGCTCCCCGACGCCGTCGCGCAACGGCTGATGGAGAACGCCGGAATCGATCGCCTGCACGCCCTCTACACCGCGATCGACGTGGTGCGCCGGGGCGGCACCATCTCCCTGTCCGGCGTCTACGGCGGCATGGCGGACCCGATGCCGATGCTGACCCTCTTCGACAAGCAGATCCAGCTGCGGATGGGCCAGGCCAACGTCAAGCGCTGGGTGGACGACATCCTGCCGCTCCTCGACGACACCGACCCGCTGGGCGTCGAGGGGTTCGCGACCCACTCCGTGCCGCTGGAGGACGCCCCGAAGGCGTACGAGACGTTCCAGGCCAAGCAGGACGGCATGGTGAAGACGCTGCTCAAGCCCTGAGGGCCGGCCGTCGGTCTCTCAGGCGAGCGGGCCCAGGTCGAAGACGCCGTACCCGAATCCGTCGGCCGTGACGACGTGCTCGTCGACGCGTACGCCCGAGACCTCCAGGGGCCGGAGCGGACCGCCGCGCACGGCGGCGGGCGCGGCGACGGTGGCCGTGTCGCGCCGCGGATTGACGACGACCAGATAGCGCCCGCCCCGGAGGTGGACGAGGGGGTGGCCGTCGTGCAGGACGGCCACCGTGCCCGCGCTGCCCAGCTCCGGAGTGGCGTGGCGCAGGGCGATCAGGCGGCGGACCAGGTGCAGCAGCGAGTCCTCGTCGCGCCGCTGGGCGGCCACGGTGGGCCGGTCCGGGTCGGGGTCCAGCGGCAGGTAGAAGCGGTCGGCCGGGGCGGTGGAGAACCCGGCCCCCGGGCCGGTGTCCCACTGCATGGGGGTACGGGAGCCGGCGCGGTTGTAGCGCGGGCCCAGGACGCTGCCCTCCTTGTCGGGGAGGCCGGGGACGAAGCGCATGCCGATCTCGTCGCCGTAGTAGATGGCGGGAAGCGTCGGCCAGGTCAGCTGGAAGGCGAACGCGGCGGGGAGCTGCCGCCGGGTGCGGGGGCCGCAGTTGAGGCGGGCGAAGTCGTGGTTGGCGGTGGGCAGGGCGGCGAAACCGCGCCCGGCGACGACGGCGGACGCCTCCTGCCACGCCGCGAGGAACGGGCGGGGCGAGCCCTTGCCCGAGGGATCGAAGAAGCAGTCGACGGGGTCCCACTCGTCGGCGTCGGTCCCCTCCCGGTTGTTCCACAGGGAGCGCAGGGGGCGGCCCACGGTGGGGCCGCCGAACTGCAGGAAGAAGTCGCCGTGGAAGCCCGCCGGTACGGACACCGCCGGGTCGCCCCACTCCGAAAGCAGGACCGCTTCGGGATGGGCGGCGTCCAGCCAGTGGCGCGTCTCGGTCCAGATCCTGGACGTCTCCATCGTGCCCGGGTCGTCCTTGACGAGGGAGGCGGCCATGTCGACGCGGAAGCCGGACAGGCCGAGCCCGAGCCAGTGGTCCATGACGGCGCGCAGGGCGGCGCGGTTCGCGCGGGGGCCCTCGGCGTCGACGGGCCGGCGCCAGGGCTCGGCCGGATGCGTGCGGGCGTATCCGAAGTTGAGTGCCGGCTGGGAGTCGAAGAAGTTCGGCAGGTACGCGCCGGGACGGGCGCCGGGCGACGCGACGAAGCCCGCCGGGGCAGGCCGCGTGCCGTCGGTCCAGATGTACCGGTCGTCTTCGGGATCGTCGGCGGAGGCGGTGAACCACGGGTGCTGGTCGGAGGTGTGCCCCGCGACGAGGTCGAGGAGGACGCGGATGCCGTGCCGGCGCGCCTCCTCGACGAGCGCGGCGAGGTCGTCCTCGGTGCCGTAACGGGGGGCTACGGAGAAGTAGTCGCTGATGTCGTAGCCGGCGTCCCGGAACGGCGAGGCGAAGCACGGGTTCAGCCAGACGGTGTTGACGCCCAGCCAGGCGAGGTGGTCGAGGTGCCGCGTGATGCCGTTGAAGTCGCCGATGCCGTCCCCGTCGGAGTCGGCGAAGGACTGCGGGTAGATCTGGTAGAAGACGGCGTCGGCCAACCAGGCCGGGGCGGGTCGGAACGATGTCATGAGCCGGGGCTTCCTTCCCTCGTGGTCAGTGCGCCGACACCGACCATGACACCGCGACGCCCCGGCCGGGAAGTGCCCGGCCGGGGCGTCGGTACCGCCTGGAACTAGTCCTGCTGTGCGCCCGAGGGGAGCGTACGCAGCTTCATCGTGGTGCTGGTGTTGAACGCCCAGTCGAGCATCTTCTTGGCGTCCGTGTAGCGGTTCGCGTCGTTGAGGACGACCCCCACGACCGTCCGGTCGCCCCGCTTGGCGGCGAACACCAGGCAGGGACCCGCGACGGAACCCGTGCCGGTCTTGATGCCGATGGCGCCGCTGTACGAACCGAGGAGCTGGTTCGTGTTGTACCAGGTGTAGACCCGGCCGTTGGTGGCCGTCTGCTTGGTGCTCTTCGCCTTGACGACCGCCCCGAAGGTCGAGTTCCCGAGCGCACGACGGGCCAGCTTGGCCGAGTCGCGGGGCGTGGTGAGGTTGTTGCCCGCCGCCGAGATGCCGTCGAAGGAGTCGTACTTGGTGTTCGTCATGCCCAGCGAGGCGGCCTTCTTGTTCATCTTGGAGATGAACGACTTCTTGCGGGCCGTCTCGGTGGTGCCCGTGCCGAAGGTGTCGGCGAGGGCGTACGCGGCGTCGCAGCCCGACGGCAGCATCAGCCCGTACAGCAACTGACGCACCGTGAGCTTGTCGCCCCGCTTGAGGTCGGCCGTGCTCGCACCGTTACGGGCGACGTAGTCGCGGTAACTCTGCTTGACGGTGACCAGCTTGTTGAGGTTGACCCCGCTCGTCTCCAGCACCACGACGGCCGTCATGACCTTCGTCGTGCTGGCCATCTGCCGCTTGGTGTCGGCGGACTTGCTCCACAGCGTCTTGTTGGGCTTGCTGTCGAGCAGGAAGGCGCCCTTGGCGCTGACGGTGGGACCGGTGGCCGCCTGCGCGACCGTCGTCGGTGTGACCACCGCGAATGCCGCCGTGGACGCCACCAGCGTCATCCCCCATCGGCGGACTGCTATGCCCCCAGGTCTCACGTATGTGTCTCCATTCCCTCAACCGCGCAAATACTGTCGAACGGCATGTTCGCATCAGGTACCCGGTGCGGGAACGGTGGGGTGTGCGTGAACATGTGGTGACCGGTTCCCGCCCCGCCGGGTGCCTGCGGAAGGACGCGGCGCGCCCACGTCCCGGTTCCGGCCGGAGTCAGGTCTGTGCGGCCCGCGTCCTGAACTCGCCCCCGCCGCACGGGAATAGGGGGTGGGTCACCGCTGCGCCGCGGCCGACCGGCCGACCGACTCCACCAGCGGGAGCAGCCGGTGCGGGACCCGCTCGCGCAGGGCCACCTCGGTCCGTGTCCGTACGACGCCGGGAATCTGGATCAGCCGCTGGATGACGTCCTCCAGGTGCCCGGCGTCGCGCGCCGCCACCCGGGTCATCAGGTCGCCGCCGCCGGTGATGGAGAACGCCTCGATGATCTCGGGTACGGCCGCGAGCGCGTCGCCCACCGCGTCCAGATGCCCCTGCGTGACTTCCACGTGGACGAAGGCGAGTACGGGGTGGTCGAGGGCGGCGGGGGAGAGGGTGGGGCCCGTACCCGTGATCACGCCGTCGCGCTCCATCCGGTCGAGGCGGGCCTGGAGCGTCCCGCGCGCGATGCCGAGGAGACGGGCGTACTCGCGCACACTCGTGCGCGGCTGCTCGATGAGCAGCCGCAGGATGCGGGTGTCGAGCTCGTCCACTGCCATGTCCGTCGGTCTCCTTCCGGCCCTGCCGTCCGGCCGTAGACCCTACAGAGCGGCAGCGGCTCCCGCCGAGCAGGTGATCCCATATGTCCGATTTGGGTAGGGCGTGGCGCGGGATCGGGACGAACGGGGCGAGGGCGTGGAACGCCCGCGCGAGGGCGCTCGCGAAAGGCGCCCGAAGCGGCTCTCGGCGCCCCGGGTCATGCGGTCGGCGACGGATCAGCTGGAAGGTCTGCTGGGCAGGGCCCCCGAGTCCGTATCGGCGGTGCGGCCCATCGGCGACGGGTGGGAGGCCGAGGTCGAAGTACTGGAGATCGAGCGCATTCCCGAGACGACGAGCGTGATGGCCGGCTACCGGGTCACGCTCGACGCCGAGGGTGAACTCATGTCGTACGAGCGGGTCCGCCGGTACACGCGCGGTCAGACCGACCGACGAGCCTGACGGCCCGGCCATCGCGCCCGACGGTGTCCGTGCCGTGCAGGTGAACACGGTGGGACGGGGCGCACCAGCGGTGTCGCCCGCGAAGGGAGGCGCCATGACCGTGGTGCCGCAAGGTGGCGGAGGCGGCGTGGCCCAAGGTGGCGGAGGCGGTTCCGGATCGTTGTACGACGTCCTCGAACTGATCGACCCTGTCGATCGCCGACATCGACCTCGTCCGGATCTCCCTGCGCGCGCTCATCACCTCCATCAGCGCGGAGGTGCCGGCTCCATGGCCGCGCGGCGGTCCGGCCTCCGTACTGCCGCCCGGCGACCGGCTCCCCCCGTCATGACACCGGACGCCACACCGCCGGACCCCCGGAGCCGCTACGACGAAGTGGCGGACGCGGCCGGCCGCGCCTTCCGCCTCTTCCCGCGGCCCCGCAGGACCTCCCCCGGCCGGGGCACGACCGCGCGCCGAGGCCGGGCGCCAGGATCAACACCGACCCCGACACCGTCGAGCGCGACCTGATGAAGCTGGTGCTCACGCTCGTCGAGCTCCTCCGCCAGCTCATGGAGCGCCAGGCCATGCACCGCGTGGACGCCGGCGACCTCACCGGGGAGGAGGAACGCCTGGGCGTGACGCTGATGCTCCTCCACGACCGGATGACGGACCTCTGCGCCCGCTACGGCCTGACCATGCGGGACCTCAACCTGGACCTCGGCCCCTCGGCCCCCTCCTCCCGCCCGCCGACCCGCCCGGCTGACGGCGGAGGCGTCGGCCCGGCCACCCTGGGTGCTTTCCGAGGCATGGTCCGTTGGCCCCGGTCAGGACGCAGATCGGCGGCCTCGAGTGTGCCAATGGCACAGCACCTGGCTCTCGACTTGAGCCACCCACCCATCAGATGTTCTGATGGGTGGGTCGATGGCGCCGCGGACTTCCGTGGCGCCTTTTTCATGTCGGAACGATGTCAGGGCGAAGGCGGGGCGGAAAGCAGTGCTGAAGAGGATGTTCGTGGTGCCGGACCCGGGCCGGCTGCGGCTGCGCAGCGCCACCCGGTCCGTCTTCGGCGTCGGCCTGGCCGTGGCCGTCTGCGGCCTCACCGGTCACACCCTCCCCGCGGTCATCACCGGTGGCCTCGCGGCACTCCTCGCCCTGTTCACCGTCACCGACGCGACCGTCCGCGCCCAGGCGGTCAGCACCGCCCTGCTCCCCGCCGTCGGCTTCCCGGTCCTCGCTCTGGCGGCCGGGCTGCACGACACCCCGGTCCTGCGTGACGTGGCGTTCCTCGCCGTCGCCGGGCTCGGGGTGTACGCCAGGCGCTGGGGGCCCCGGGGCCACGCCCTGGGCGTGTTCGCCTTCATGATGTTCTTCGTCGCGCAGTTCCTGCACACCGTCCCCGGACAGCTGCCGGGCCTCTGCACGGCTGTCGCCCTGGCCCTGGTCGCCTCCTCCGGGGTCCGCTTCGGCCTGTGGTGCTACGAGCGGCGCCTTCCACCGCCCGCCGCCCCCGCGCTCCCCGGCGGCACCGGCCTCGCGCGCATCACGACGCGCCAGGCGGTCCAGGTCGCCGTCGCCGGCGCGTTCGCCCTCGTCGTGGGCCAGGTGTTGTCCGAGGGGCGTTGGTACTGGGCCGTCGGCGCCGCCTGGTGGATCTTCGTGAACACCGCCTCGCGCGGTGAGACCCTGCTCCGCGGCTTCCGCCGGGTCCTGGGAACGGTCGTCGGCATCGTCGCCGGGCTGCTCCTCGCCGTGCCGCTGCACGGCGCGCTCGCCCCGACGGCCGCGCTCGTGGCGGTGTGCGTCTTCGCGATCTTCTACACGGCCCCGGTGTCGTACAGCTGGATGATGCTCGCGGTCACCCTGATGGTGTCCCTGCTGTACGGGCTGCTGGGCGCCCTGGAGCCGAGCCTGCTCGCGCTGCGCCTCGCCGAGACCGGCGTCGGCGCCCTGGGCGCGGCGCTGGCCGTCGCCTTCGTCCTCCCGGTCACGACGCACTCCGCCACCCACGCCTGGATCGAGCGCGCCGTGCACTGCGTGCACGGCTGCACCACCACGGCCGCGCGCCGTCTGGCGGGCGACCCGGACGCCGACCCGGCGCCGCTCGCCGCCCAGCTCGAGGTGGTGATCGGCCGGGCGCGGCTCTCCCTGGCCCCCCTGGTGCATCCCCTGAACCCGCTGCGGGCCCGCAAGGCCCGCGCCCGCCAGGTCCTCGCCCTGCTGGACGACTGCGCCCGCGAGGTGCGCGGACTCGCCTCCGTCGCGGCCGACCCCCAGGCGTCCCACGACGCGCGTCTCGCGGCCGCCTGCTGGCGCGTGGAGGCCGCGGTCGAGGCCCTGGTCTCGCCCGGCGGCCGGCCGGACGCTGCCCCCGCCCCCGGAGCGCAGGCGGCGTCCGCCCAGCACCACCACCCGACCGCGGAGGCCGCGCTGCGCCACCTCCACGGCCTGGAGCGGGTGCTCACCGAGCTGGCGACGCCCCTGCACAGTGCCCCGGACGCACCGCTGGTCCGGTCCTGACCCACGACGCCGCGAGGCC
Organism: Streptomyces chryseus; assembly: GCF_014650755.1. GTDB lineage: Bacteria > Actinomycetota > Actinomycetes > Streptomycetales > Streptomycetaceae > Streptomyces > Streptomyces chryseus. The sequence goes on from NZ_BMVO01000013.1 coordinate 163,738, forward strand.
GCCCGGGACAATGTGACCGAGGCTGTCGCAGCTCGCACGGCTGTACGCGATCGCATGGCGGAAAGGGGCTCCACGGTGAGCAGCAGCAACGAGGCCGAACCGGTTGTGCCACGGGCGCGGAGGTCCAGCCGGCCGCACCGGGCGTTCATCGGCTCGTTCACCTCGGCGGGCGGCCGCGGGATCACCGCCGCCGCCGTGGACCCGCGGACCGGCGCGCTCACCGCGCTCGGCTCGGCCGACGACGTCGCCGACCCGTCGTTCCTCGCGCTCGCACCCGGCGCGACGGTGCTGTACGCCGTGAGCGAGACCGAGGACGGCGCCGCCGCGGCCTTCGACGTGTCCGGCGACGGCGCCCCGCTCCCGGCGGGCGAGCCGGTCCCGGTGGGCGGCGCCGCGCCCACGCACCTCGCGCTCGCCGCCGGGCACCTGGTCACCGCCAACTACGGCTCGGGCAGCGTCACCGTGCTCCCGGTCGGCGCCGACGGGGCCCTGGAGGCGGCCACCGGCGTACTCCACCACCGGGGCAACGGCCCCGACCAGGACCGTCAGGCGGGGCCGCACGCGCACCAGGTGCTGCCCGACCCCACGGGACAGTGGGTGCTCAGCGTCGACCTCGGGACCGATTCCGTACGGGTCTGCGCCCTCGCCGTGCCCACCGGGACCCTGCGGGTGCACACCGAGACCGCGCTGCGGCCCGGCACCGGACCGCGCCACCTGGCCTTCCACCCCCGGGGCGGGCACGCGTACGTACTGGGCGAGCTGGAGCCCACCGTCACCGTCTGCCGCTGGGACGCCGAGTCGGGGGTGCTCGTACCGCTCGGTGAGGCGCCTGTGGTGGAGCCCGGGACGGACACGGCGACGTACCCCTCCGAGCCCGTTGTCTCCCCCGACGGGCGCTTCCTGTGGGTGGCCAACCGGGGGCACGACAGCATCGCCGTGCTCGCGCTGGACGAGAGCGGGGCGAAGGCGGAGTTCGTGACGACGGTGGACTGCGGCGGTCACTGGCCGCGCGACCTCACCCTCGACCCGTCGGGGCGCAGGCTCTACGCCGCCAACGAGCGCTCCGGGGACGTCACGTGGTTCGACATCGGCGCGGAGACGGGCATACCGCGCCGCGCGGGCGCCTTCGAGGCCCCGGCGGCGTCCTGCGTCGTCTTCGGCTGAGACCCGGCCGGGCGGCGGACGCACGGAAAGCGCCCGAGGGCCCGCACCGGACGTCCGGTGCGGGCCCTCGGGCGTCGCTCGGGGCCGCTCAGTGGGCGGGCATGCCCTGAGCCGGCTGCGGGGCGATGCCCAGCGCCGTCGTGTAGTGCGACAGGGCGAGCTTGCCGATCGCCGGGTAGGCGCCCAGCGGCTCGGCGGTCGCGCAGTCCGCCTCCTTGACGGCCGCGTCCAGCAGGCTGTCGGGCACCTCGGGGCCGATCACGTACGGCGCGAGCGCGAGCTGTGTCGAGCCGGAACCGCGCAGCTGCTCCGCCACGGCGGCGACCGAACCCTCCTCGTCGAGCGCGGCGGCGATCACCGGTACGGCGAGCCGCGCGGCCAGCAGCATGCCGGTGATGCCGGCGGCCTGCACGGCCTCGTCGCCGCCCACGGTGGCCAGGATGATGCCGTCGGCCGCGGTGGCGACCGTGAACAGCCTGGCGCGGTCGGCGCGGGACAGGCCGGCCTCGGACAGGCGCACGTGCAGCGCCTCGGCGAGCAGCGGGTGCGGACCGAGGACGTCGGTCAGCTCGACGGCGGCGCGGCTGTCCATGACCGCCTGCCGTATCCGGCGCATCAGGGCGTTCTCCGGGCCGGCGAGCAGCGGCACCACGACCGCCGCCGGGCCCTGCGGCTCGGCGGCCTCGCGGCCCGTGGCGAGCGCCTGCTCGTAGCGGGCGGTGCGCTCGGCGGCGGTGTGCGCCAGCACGCTCTCCAGCGCGGGGTACGCGTCGTTGTCGCCGTCCAGGTACCCGATCCTGGCGTCCAGGCCGGGCAGCTCGGAACGGGCGATGCTGACGACTTCCTCCGCCAGGCTGCGCGACGCGCTGCCCGGGGTGCCGGGGACGGCGAGGACAAGCGCGGGCGCGCCCTCGGGAGCCACCACGGGCTCCGGCCGGCGGTGCCGTCCGGACTGTCGTGGTCGCGGCATTCGTACAGGCAGGCCGGATGCGGGCCCAGTGGGGGAGCTCATGGCGCCGCATGCTACTGGGTTTGTGTGCTCGGCTGTTCGGGGAGGGGGCATTGCAGCGGTGTCTGTCCGTATTTATCCCGTGAGTCGCTATGCGTTCAACTGCCCTGCTCTGTCGGTACGTGCAACAGCCGGCCGTCGGCGGGCAGCCGAAGGCCGTCCGTGGCGAGGGCGGCGGCGATGCGCACGGCTCCGGCCAGCGGGTCTCCCGCGGCCGGGACGGCGCGCGCGTGCGGCAGCCGCTCGTCGAGCGCGGCCCGCAGTGGGACGAGCAGCGGGTCCCCCATCGTGAACAGGCCACCGGTCAGGGCGACCTCGCACTCCCCGGACGGCGGGCAGACGGCGGCGGCGGCGTCGGCGATGTGCCCGGCCGCCTCCCGCAGGATCGCCGCCGCCACCGGATCGCCCGGCGCGGCCGTCGCACAGCGGGCCACCTCCGGAGCGAACGAGGCGAGCACGGCGGGGCGGTCGGTGCGCGGGTAGAGCAGGCCGGGCAGCTCGGGCGCGGGACCGAACACCGCCTCCACGCGGGCCAGCAGCGCGGGCGAGCCCCCGCCGCGCCCGTCATGGGCGCGCAGCGCCGCTTCCAGCCCGGCGCGGCCGATCCAGGCGCCGCCGCCGCAGTCGCCGAGCAGATGGCCCCAGCCGTCCGCCCTGCGCCAGCCGGCCAGGTCCGTACCGAGCGCGATCATGCCGGTGCCCGCCGCCACCACGGCCCCCGGCCGCAGGCCGAGCGCGCCCGCGTACGCGGTGACGGCGTCGGCGGCCAGCGCGAGACGCCGTACGCCGAGGGCGCTCCTCAGCGCCTCGGGCAGCCGGGCGCGCAGGTCGTCGCCGAGGGTCGCCATGCCGGCCGCGCCGATCGCGACGGCGCCGATCGTGGCGGGGAAGGCCGCGTCGGGGCCGGCGGCTTCGTCGAGCAGCGTCCGCGCCATGGGCAGCAGCTGGTCCAGCAGATGCGCCGCGTCGATTCCGGCCGGGCCCGTGCGGACCGGCTCACGCGACGCGGTGGCCGTGACGCGCCGCGGGTCCGAGGCGTCCGCGAGCGCGACCCGCAGTCCCGAGCCGCCGGAGTCGACGCCGAGCACCCACGGCGTCGCGGCGGGGCCGGTGGTGCGGGGGCTTGGCCTCATGGACCGACTCCAGGGGAGGAGGAGCAGCAACGACGGCACCCTATCCCGGGGTTGGCCGGCCCGGACGGGTGGGCGAGCGGGCCGCCGCGCCGCCGGGCAGCGGAGGGGCGTGCCGGGTTCGGCGGGCCGTGACCGGGGCGGCCGGGTTGGAGGGTGCGCGTGGACCACCAGTAGAGTGACGCGCCGTGGCAGCACTACCGTTGAACGAACTGGTCGAGCCCGGCTGGGCGGACGCCCTGCGCCCCGTGGCCGGGCGCATCGCGGCGATGGGCGATTTCCTGCGCGCGGAGATCGCGGCAGGCCGCACCTACCTGCCCGCCGGGCCGCATGTCCTGCGCGCGTTCCAGCAGCCCTTCGACGAGGTACGGGTGCTGATCGTGGGCCAGGACCCCTACCCGACACCGGGAATGGCCATTGGGCACAGCTTCTCGGTCGCGCCGGACGTGCGCCGGCTGCCCGGAAGCCTGGAGAACATCTTCCGGGAGCTGCACACCGACCTCGGACTGCCCCGCCCCGCCAACGGCGATCTGACCCCTTGGACCCGGCAGGGCGTGCTGTTGCTCAACAGGGCGCTGACGACGGCGCCCCGCACCCCCGCGGCCCATCGCGGCAAGGGCTGGGAGGAAGTGACGGAGCAGGCCATCCGCGCCCTGGTGGCGCGCGGAAAGCCGCTGGTGTCCGTGCTGTGGGGACGCGACGCCCGCAACCTGCGCCCCCTGCTCGGCGACCTTCCGGCCGTCGAGTCCGCGCACCCGTCACCGATGTCGGCGGACCGAGGTTTCTTCGGCTCGCGGCCGTTCAGCCGCACCAATGACCTGCTGGTCCGCCAGGGCGCCCAGCCGGTGGACTGGCAGCTTCCCTAGACCGCTGCCGGAAACCGCGGTACCGGGGTGGCTCAGCCGATGACGGCGGCCCGGACGCAGAGCACGTCCGGCAGATGGGACGCGAGCATCCGCCAGCTGTCCCCGTCGTCCGCGCTCGCGAAGAGCTCGCCGTTGCGATTGCCGAAGTACACCCCCGCCGGGTCGGCGTCGTCCGTGCAGAGCGCGTCGCGCAGCACCGTGCCGTAGTGGGCCTCCTGGGGCAGTCCCGCCGACAGCGGCTCCCAGCTGCGGCCCGCGTCCTCGGTGCGGTAGACCCGGCACTTGTTGCCGGCGGGCACCCGGTCGGAGTCCGCCGTGATCGGGAAGACGTACGCCGTGTCCGCGCGGTGCGGATGCGCGGCGGCGGCGAAGCCGAACGTCGAGGGCAGCCCCGCCCCGATGTCCGACCAGCTGGCGCCGGCGTCGTCACTGCGGAACACGCCCCAGTGGTTCTGGAGGTACAGCCGGTCCGGATCGGCCGCGTCCTGCGCGATCTTGTGTACGCACTGGCCGAACTCCGGGTCGGGATCGGGCAGGAAGACCGCCGACACGCCCTTGTTGGACGGCGCCCAGCTCGCCCCGCCGTCCATGGAGCGGAACACTCCGGCCGTGGACACCGCCACCGTCACCGCCCGGGCGTCCCTCGGGTCGGTGATGATCGTGTGCAGCCCCTCGCCGCCTCCGCCGGGCACCCACCGCGAGCGCGTGGGGTGCTCCCACAGCGGCCGTACCAGCTCGAACGACTCGCCGCGGTCCTCGGACCGGAAGAGCGCGGCCGGCTCCGTCCCCGCGTACACCACGTCGGGCGCCTCGGCCCCGGCCGGACGCAGCTGCCACACCCGCTCCAGCGAAGCGTCCGTGAACTCGGGGAACTTGACGGCCGGCCGCTTCGGCTCGACCCAGGTCGCGCCAAGGTCGTCGGAGTGGAAGACCGAGGGGCCCCAGTGCATGCTGTCCCCGCCCACCAGTAGCCGGGGCACCGCGCCACGGGTGTCGATGCCGATCGAGTACACGGCCTGGGCGTTGAAGTGGGGGCCGTCGATCTCCCACTCGCCACCGCGCCGGCGGCCGATGAAAAGCCCTTTGCGGGTTCCTACGGTGAGCAGTACGTCGGTCATGGCCGACACCTCCAGGACGCCGTTGTCGCAGACACGGGCCAGTGTGCACCCGACCACTGACAGCGGCCTCCAGCGCCGGTGTCCGCGCAGGTCAGACGGCATGCCGGGAGGGCGGCCCGGCCCCCTTCGGCCGCCCGCCCCGCGCCGTGCGCGCGGCCTGCGCCGGGGTCGTCGCCGCGGCCAGCAGCAGCGGCAGGAACCGGCGGGCGAGCGCGCCCGGCGCGAGCCGCTCCGGTTCGACGTAGCTCTGGCCGAGCGCCCCCTCCCGCATCGCGACGAGGACCCTGACCAGGTCGTCGAGGTCGACGGTGGGCCGCAGCCCGGCCCGCTCGAAGAGGTCCCGCAGCAGCCGCACCGCTTCCGCGCGCAGCCGCGCGTCGTGATCGGCGAGCAGCCGCGCGGCCGCCGGGTCGCGGATCGCGTACAGGGTGAACTCCGTGGTCACCAGGAACCAGGTGCGCTCGTCCGGATCGACGTACGCCAGCAGTTCGGCGATCCGGCCGACGGTCAGCTCGTCGTCGCCGATCTCCGCCGCCGTGCGCGCGATGCGGCCGAGCTCGCGGTCGGCGTGCGCGTCGAAGAGCGCGAAGAACAACTCGTCCTTGGTCCGGAAGTTGGAGTAGAAGGCGCCCCGCGTGTAACCGGCCCGCCGGCAGATGTCCTCGATCCTGGCGCCCTCGAAGCCCGACTCGGCGAACACCTCCCGCGCCGCGTCGAGCAGCCGGGCCAGCGTCTGCGGCCGCCGCTTGGTCGTCCCCTTCGGCATCCGCCACCTCACTCCCGGCCTCCGGGGCTTGCCCTGGGCCCTTGACAGCGCGTACGGCCTCGGAAAGCATCCCGACCCGTATCGGATACGCGAATGTATCCGATGGACGAGGAGGCACACCATGTCCGAAGCGACGCCCCCCACCATGTCCCAGGTCATCTCCGCGGCCGTCGGCCCCGTGCCCGAAGGGGTGTCGCTCCCGACGCCGCCGTCCTTCGACTCGGCCGAAGAGGAACGGCGCTACCGCAAGGCACAACTGGCCGCCGGATTCCGGCTGTTCGGGAAGTTCGGGTTCTCGGAGGGGGTGGCGGGCCACATCACCGTGCGCGACCCGGAGACCCCCGACGCGTTCTGGGTCAACCCCTTCGGCATGAGCTTCAGCCGGATCAGAGCCTCCGACCTGATCCTCGTCGACCACGCGGGCAACCTGCTGCACGGCGAACGCCCGGTGAACCGGGCCGCTTTCGTCATCCACTCCGAGGTGCACAAGGCGCGCCCCGACGTGCTGGCCGCCGCGCACTCCCACTCGCTGCACGGCAAGGCGTTCTCCAGCCTCGGCATACCCCTCGACCCGATCACCCAGGACGCCTGCGCCTTCTTCGAGGACCACGGGCTCTACAGCGACTACCAGGGCGTGGTCGACGACGCCGAGGAGGGCAAGCGCATCGGGGCCGCCCTCGCCTCGTACAAGGCCGTCATCCTCCAGAACCACGGCCTCCTGACGGTCGGCAGGTCCGTCGCCGAGGCCGTCTGGTGGTTCGTCACCATGGAACGGTCCTGCCAGGCCCAACTCCTGGCGATGGCCGCCGGTACACCCAGGCTCATCGACCGGGACACCGCGCTGCACACCCGCTCCCAGATCGGCGGCCACTTCGCGGGCTGGTTCCAGGCACAGCCCCTGTGGGAGCAGATCACCGCGTCCGACCCCGACCTGTTCGACTGATGGGGCTCCTCGCCGGCTGCGGCGTCGCCGACATCACGGGGGAGGCCGCCGAGTGCGGCATGCTCGGGTACGGCAAGGCGCAGCAGCAGACGTCCGGGATCCACACCCGCCTGCAAGCGCGGGCGTTCGCCTTCGCGGACGGTGAACGGCGGCTTCTGCTCGTGGTGTGTGAACTCCCGCTGATGTCGGCGGGAGTCGTACGCGACGTGCTCGGCCGGCTGCCCGGCGGCTACACCGAGTCCCACGTCATGATCACCGCCACCCACACCCACTGCGGACCCGGAGGCTACTTCCACCACGCGCTCTACAACAGCAACACGGGAGGCTTCAGGGAGCGCACGTACGGTGCGATCGTCGACGGCATCGTGGAAGCCGCCGAAGCGGCACACGCGGACCTCGCCCCCGCCGTGCTCCGGCTCGCCCACGGAGAGCTTCGCAACGCCAGCGTCAACCGTTCGAAGCGTGCCTTCGACCGCAATCCGGCGGCCGACAGGGCGCACTTCCCGGACGCCGTCGACCCCCGGACCACCCTGCTGCGCATCGAGCGCGAGGGACGGCTCACGGGAGCGGTCAACTGGTTCGCCACGCACAACACCAGTATGACGAACACGAACACGCTCATCAGCCCCGACAACAAGGGCTACGCCGCCTCCCGCTGGGAGGCCGCCGACCCGGGCGTCGTCACCGCCTTCGCGCAGACCAACGCCGGCGACATGTCGCCCAACCTCCGTCTGGCGCCGGGCAGGGGCCCCACCGACGACGAGTTCGAGAACACCCGCCTCATCGGCACCCGCCAGTACGAGGCCGCCGCCGCGCTGTACGGCGACGAGATCCCCGGCGTCCTGGACGCACGTCTGACCCACGTCGACCTGTCCCGCACGACGGTGCGGCCCGAGTTCACCGGAGACGGCCGTACGCACCGCACCTCGGCCCCCGTCGCCGGCGCGGCGGCCTTCGCCGGAGCCTGGGTCGACGGCCCGGGCTTCAGGGGCTTTCGGCCGGGGCGCAACCCGCTCTGGGACGCCCTGTCGCACCGGGTCGTCTACCCGCTCGCACCCCGTCTGCGCGACGCGCAGGCGCCCAAGGGACTCTGCCTGCCCGCTGGACCCGTGAACCGCCTGCACCCCGTGGTCCAGGAACGGCTCCCGGTGCAACTGCTGCGCATCGGACCGCTGTACCTGATCGGCCTCCCCGCCGAGATCACGATCGTGGCGGGGCTGCGGCTGCGGCGTACCGTCGCCTCGATCGTCGGCGCCCAACCGGCGAACGTCCTGGCCGTCGGCTACAGCAACGCGTACGCGCACTACGTGACGACACCCGAGGAGTACGACGCCCAGGAGTACGAGGGCGGCAGCACGCTCTTCGGACGCTGGGAACTGCCCGCCCTCTGCCAGAGCGCCGCCGGCCTCGCGCGCGCCATGCGCGACGGCACGCCCGTCGAACGGGGCACACCGGAACGCCTGCGCCCGCCACGCGCGCGTCACCGGCGGCGGGGCACCGACGCGCCCCACCCGGGACGGGACTTCGGCGATGTCCTGTCCGTCGCCCGCACGGACACCCGGGTCACGGCCCGCTTCGTCGGAGCGCATCCCGGGAACGACCTGCGCAGGGGAGACACCTACCTGGCGGTGGAACGCGAGGAGGGCGGCGGGTGGACGAGGGTCGCCGACGACGGGGACTGGTCGACCACGTTCCGCTGGAAGGCAGTCGGCACGGGAGCCGCCCGTGCGTCCACCGTGACGATCACCTGGGACGTTCCCCCGGAGACGCCTCCCGGTGCGTACCGGATCCGCTACTTCGGCGACACGGCGTACGGACCGTTCACGGGAACGACCACACCCTTCGCGTGGAACCGCACGCCCCGGAACGATCGTTTATGACAGCGGGAGCGATCAGAGGTACCGAACGAGGGGAGTGCGCCGGTGACCAACGGTGCGGTACGGATCGACGGGGACAGTCTGCTGCTGCCGGGCGGCGTACGGGTGCGTTTCGTACGTACGCTGCGACTGCCCGAGAAGGGGACGCACGCACTGCCCCCGGGCCTGGGTAACTTCCCGCTGCGCAGGGTCGAGGACTACGCCGCCACGGTCCCGCAGGAGTGGCTGGCCAGAGGCGGCGTGATGCTGCCCGTCTACCTGCGCGAGGCGATGTGGCTGAGCTTCGCCGGCACCGTGGAACCGGGCGCCCTCCAGGTGGGGGTCGGGAAGGTGTGCGCGGTGTCGGGCAAGCCGTGGAACAGCCGGCTGTCGCGGGGCCCGCAGAACTACCTGGTGCTGCCGCGCCAGCCGTGGCTCGACGGCATCAATTCCGGTACGGGCACGGTGCGGCAGTTCGTCGCGGTGCCCCTCGGGATGGGCGCGACCGTGGAGGGCCAGGTCACCGGCGAGGAGAAGTGGGGCGGACTGCAGCTCCAGTCGTGGCCGCTCGCGGACGGGCCCCTGGAGGCGTGGCGGGAGGAGCAGCGACGGGCGGCGGAGCGCAGGGCCGCGATGCCGCCCCCGCCGGCGGCGGCGTACGGCGCACCCGCCCCGGGGGCGCCGGCCGCCCCGGCCATGATGTCCGCGTCCGGAGCCGGATGGGGCGGCGCGCCCGCGCCGCGGGCCGCCGCGGCGATGGGACTGGGCGTCGGCGGTTCGATGCGCCAGGAGGTCTACAAGGACGACCGGCCCGCCTCCGACTGGGCCGCCGAGCCGTCGGGCCGGGTCTTCGTGCACCTGGTGACTCCGCCGGAGTGGCGGCGCATCACCGGGGAGGAGCCCCCGCCGTCCCCCGTCGACCGGGCCGCGTACACCCGGGCGGGCCTGCCCTGGTTCGACTACTACGACGCCGACGCGGAAGACCTCGCGCCCACCGGCACGCTGGGCGGCGTGCGGCCGGTCGGTGAGTGGCTGGGCGACGACCACGCGCCGTGGCAGCAGCCGTCGCCCCACCAGGTGAAGCCGCTCGGCGACGCGCCGGGGAAGCCGGTGGCGGACGGCGACTGGTAGGACGTACGGCTCCGGCTCCCGGCGGAACACCCGCCGGGAGCCGTACTTCGACGCGTACGTCATCGCGTGCCGGCCGCGCCCGCCGCTGTTCCCGGGACACGCCGCCGAGCGCGCGCTGTCCGGCGGGCAGGCGGGCGACTTCCCCGTCCTGCTCGTCGACGGCGTCGCCCGCCGGCGACGCCCGGCACCGGCGCCGCGCCGGACGCAGGCTCCGCATCACCGTCGAGCCGCTCGGCACCCTCGCCGCGAAGCAGTGCGGAGCCCTCGACGCCGAGGTGCGACGCGTCGGGGAGATCATGGAGGCTGTTCCCGAGGCGTCCATCGGCACCATCACGGTGGGCGCGCACGCCTGAGGAGAAGAACCGTGCCCGACATCCGTATGCACACCCCCGACGCGCCGGCGGCCCTGGTGGAGGTCGCCACCGGACCGGCGGGGAACGCGAAGGCGGGGCAGGTCCACATCGGCGCGCGGAGCACCGCGTACGTCGCCCTGGTCGCCACGCCCGCGCAGGCGCGCGAGCTGGCGGCGGCGCTGGTACGGGCCGCCGACGCGGCCGAGGCGCAGGCCGAGGACACGTACCCGACCGTCAGGGCGGACGAGCTGCGGCGCGGAGACGTGCGGACGGGCGAGCGGACGATCACTGTGGAGCGCGTCCGGTCCGACGGTGACACCGTGCACGTCACCTGGGCGTCGGAGGCCGGGCGCCAGTGGAACCAGACGTACGCGGCGGACGCCGGGATCGCCCTGCGCCGACGCGCGTAGTCCGCCCGCGAAAGTCGGCACGCGCAGTACGTCCGTCAAGAACCTCTTCCGGCAGGGGAGTTGACCTGCCATGGGCGCCTGTCTATGTTCTCGTTCGGGATTGTGGTCAATGTCCGATATTTCGAACGCACACCAGGAGCCCACATGCGCAGTCACAGAAGGTCCGGAGGCCGGCTCGCCCTCGCCTCCGCCGCCCTCGCCGCCCTGACGGCGGCCCTCGTCGTCGCACCCACCGAACCACCGGCCGCCGCGCGGGCGCAGGCCGCCGACTACTCGATCAGCGTCGACCCGGCCGGCGAGGGTCCGGCGATCGACGACTCGATGTACGGGGTGTTCTACGAGGACATCAACCACGCGGCCGACGGCGGCCTGTACGCCGAGCTCGTGCAGAATCGTTCCTTCGAGTACGACCCCGCCGACAACCGGGCGTACACCCCGCTGACCGCCTGGCAGGAGACGGCGAGCGGCGCGGCGAGCGGCACGGCACGCGTCATGGACGACGACGGGCGGCTGAACGAGCGCAACCGCCGCTATCTGCGGCTTGACCTCGACGGCGGAGACGGCCGTTTCGGGGTGGCGAACTCCGGCTACAACGCGGGGATCGCCGTCCGCGCGGGACGCACGTACGACTTCTCCGTGTGGGCGCGCACCGACCGGCCGGCAGGGACGCCGCTGGGCGTCGAACTGCGCGACGGAACCACCCCGCTGGGCACGGCCCTGCGCGTCACCGCACGCGGCGACCGCTGGACGAAGTACACGGGAACGCTCACCGCCCGCACCTCCAGCGACGCCGGCCGGCTCGCCGTCACCGCCGGCGGCAGCGGCACCGTACGGCTCGACATGGTCTCGCTGTTCCCCCGCGACACGTACAAGGGCCGGCCGAACGGCCTGCGCGAGGACCTCGCCGAGAAGATCGCCGCCCTCCAGCCGGGCTTCCTGCGCTTCCCCGGCGGCTGCCTGGTCAACACCGGCAGCCACGAGGCGTACGAGGCACCGGACTTCGAGCGCAAGCGCTCGTACCAGTGGAAGGACACCATCGGCCCGGTCGAGCAGCGCCCGGTGAACGCCAACTTCTGGGGCTACAACCAGACGTACGGACTCGGCTACTACGAGTACTTCCAGTACGCCGAGGACATCGGTGCCATGGCCCTGCCGGTCGTCCCCGCCCTCGTCACCGGCTGCGGCCAGAACAGGGCGACCGACGACCCCGAACTGCTGCGCCGCCACATCCAGGACACGCTCGACCTCATCGAGTTCGCCAACGGGCCCGTGACCTCCACCTGGGGCAGGAAGCGGGCGCGGATGGGCCACCCCAGGCCCTTCGGGCTCACCCACCTGGAGGTCGGCAACGAGGAGAACCTCCCCGACCAGTTCTTCGCGCGCTTCACCGAGTTCCGGGAGGCCATCGAGGCGAAGCACCCGGACATCACCGTCATCAGCAACTCCGGCCCGGACGACAGCGGCGCCACCTTCGACCGCGCCTGGCAGCTGAACCGCGACGCCAAGGTGGCCATGGTCGACGAGCACTACTACAACAGCCCTCAGTGGTTCCTGGAGAACAACGAGCGGTACGACGCCTACGACCGCCAGGGCCCCAAGGTCTTCCTCGGCGAGTACGCCTCCCTCGACAACCGCTTCTCCAACGCCCTCGCCGAAGCCGCGTACATGACCGGTCTCGAACGCAACGCGGACGTCGTCAAGCTCGCCTCCTACGCCCCGCTCCTCGCCGACACCAACGACGCGCAGTGGCGGCCGAACATGATCTGGTTCGACAACGCCACCTCCTGGGGCAGCGCCAGCTACGAGACGCAGAAGCTCTTCATGAACAACGTGGGGGACGAGGTGGTTCCCAGCCGGGCCTCCGGCACCCCCGCCGCCTCCGGCCCCGTCACCGGCGCCGTCGGCCTCTCCACCTGGGCGACCGCGGCGGCGTACGACGACGTGAGCGTCACCTCGGCGGACGGCGCGAACCTCTTCGCCGACGACTTCTCCGGTGACGACAGCCGCTGGACCAGGGCGGCGGGCACGGGCTCCTGGTCCGTGCGGGACGGCGCGTACGTCCAGTCCGACGCGGCCGCCGAGAACACCCTCGTCACGGCGGGCGACCCCACCTGGCACGACTACGACCTGAAGCTCAAGGCCACGAAGCAGTCCGGCAAGGAGGGCTTCCTGATCGCCTTCGGGGTCAAGGACACCGGCACCTACTACTGGTGGAACCTCGGCGGCTGGAACAACACCCGTTCCGTCGTCGAGAAGGCCGTGGGCGGCGCCAAGCAGACCCTGATCGAGCGCGGTACGACGATCGAGAGCGGCCGTACGTACGACGTGAAGGTCCAGGTGCGCGGCCGGCAGGTCACCCTCTTCCTCGACGGTCAGGAATGGGGGAGTTTCACCGACGACAAGGCCGCCGAGCCCTTCCGCCAGGTCGTCACCCGCGACAAGGCGACGGACGAACTCGTCGTCAAGGTCGTCAACGCCCAGGACGCGGCCGCCCGTACGACGATCGACCTCGGCGAGGACACCGACATCGCGTCCTCCAGGGCGCGGCTGACGACGCTCCAGGGAGCGCCCGACGCGGTCAACACCCCCACCGACCAGCCGATCAGGCCCCGCCGCTCCACTCTCGGCGGGGTGGACAACACCTTCACGTACACCTTCCCCGCCCACTCGGTCACCTTCATGCGCATCAGGACCGGCTGAGACGCCCCTGCACGCCGAAGCCCCCCGCCGCGAACCTTGAGTTCTAGTGGTCGTCGCAACACCCCAGTTCAGGGGATGCGATGGACTTCAAG
>NZ_BMVO01000014.1 GCF_014650755.1 Streptomyces chryseus
TCGGGGAGTGGTCGCGCGCCGTCGCCGGGCGGCGGGTGTGGGGTGGGGGCGCGGTCGGCCTAGGGGTGGTGCGGCCCCAGTCTCAGCGACTTGCGGCGACGGTTGTTGGTGCGACACCACCATTCCCACGCACACCGACACCCCGGCCGGTGGGCGGCCGGTCTTGCCGGGCGACCTGCGGATCGTGCTGTCTGCGGGTGGGGCGCGAGAGTGGAATGGGGTGACTCGGGCTGGTTCGGCGTCCACCCCCACCGGAGACCGCCCGGACCACAGGCTGGTTGCTGGGGTGAGTGGGTGGAGAGCCACCGCCACCCGCACCGGCGGCATCGGAGTAGTGGGCAGCGCTTGGGGGCGGCGGGCAGTGACGGGGCGTGGTCGCACGGCGGCGCGGAGGGTCATCAAACCGCCGCCCCGTGGAGCCGTGGAGCCGTTGTGCCGTTGTGCCGTTGTGCCGTGATGAACCAAAACCCACAGATGACGAACGGAAGCAGTACGGGTGTGACTGACGGGGTGGGAGAGGCGTCGGCTTTCATCAACTGTCGGGTTGAGTCCATTTCGGCTCTCTGCGACAACCGTTGAAGCGACCACGACCACCTGCCCTGCCGTCGCGCGGTGCGACGGCAGGACGGACAGCGGTCATCTTCGACACCCGGGCGTCCGGTGGGGCGGGTGTGGTGGATGTGGCGGCCGGAATGCCCGCCCGTCCTGTCGGGCGGGGCGGCTCACGCCCTGTCGAGGAGTGTCGAGCCGTGTTGAGGGGCTCGTGTGGAGCTAGCCCGACAGTCGCCGCACACCCACCCATCCATGATGGGGGTAAGTCGGGCATAGTGGGCGTCGGGGTTCGTCTTCTGCTGGTTTCGGTTCATCACACCCGCGCAGGGGGCGGCTAACCGCCCCGCTGGCGCTGCTCGACCGGCGGCCCTCGGCCGACTCGCCCCTTTGGCCGTCGGCAGGCCCCTCCCAACTTCCACTCCCCGGGTGCCCTTCCGCCCACTCACCCCAGCACCGTGCCTGCGCTCCGGGCGGTCTCCGGTGGGGGTGGACGCCACACCACCCGAGTCACCCCATTCCACTACCGCGCCCCACCCGCAGACAGCACGATCCACAGGTCGCCCCGATAGCCCGGCCGCCCACCGGCCTGGGTGCATGTGTGCGTGGGAATGGTGGTGTCGCACCAACAACCGTCGCCGCACCCGCTGAGACTGGGGCCGCACCACCCCCGGAAGCTGCCGCGCCCCACCCACACACCCGACAGCCACTGAGCCGGCCCGCATCGCATGCGACATGGCGTGCTGGGCGTTTCTTCTTGGGCCGTCCCCTGTTGAGCGTCAGCGGTGGGCCGGGGTGGTGGGTCAAGGGTGGAGCGAAGCGCAATCGCCGAAGGCGACGCGACGCAGGAGCGCCCTTGACGCACCACCCCGGCCCACCGACCCTGAAGCGCCAGGGACGGCCCAAGAACCACCCCGCCGAACAACCAGTGGTACGGACGAGAACCACCCCGCCGAACAACCAGTGCTACGCCCCCAGTCACACCCCCCAGAAGCAACAAGCGGTACGCCCCAAGACCCGCCCCCCGCACACCCCCCCGTTACATCACACCCGACGCGTCACGGCGTCGACATCGAGCTGAACACCACGAACCCCAGCAGCATGCCGACGGCCAGGCCGACTGCCGCGACGATCAGGGCCGTTACCGCGAGCGGCTCGTCCTTCGACTTGGCGATCCCGCCGAAGACCAGGCCGAGGACGCCGAACAGAGGCGGGCAGAAGAAGAGTGCTACCACGCCGAAAACGATCGCGACGATACTGAACGGGCTTTTCTGCACGTGCGTTCCTCTCCCCCGAGGTGCCGGCCGAACGGCCGGGCGCTCACCATGCCGAATGGCAAAGGTAGCGGTGCCCGGCCGCCCGGCACAGAGGTCAGGACCGTACTGGTCACAACTGGTCAGATAAACATCGCGTACTCATCCAGCACGCGCAGCACCTCCGCCTCCCCCGCCGGCGGAAGTTGCAGCACCAGCTCCTTGATTCCCAGGTCCGCGTAGTGCGCCACCTTCCCCGCGCTGGGCCGCACCGCGTACGGGACCACCTGCAGCGCCTCCGGGTCGCGGCCCGCCTCCTGCCATGCCGTACGCAGCACCGGCACCGACTCCGTCAGGCCCCGGCCGCCGATCGGAAGCCAGCCGTCCGCGTACTCCGCGATGTGCGCGAACAGCTTCGGGCCGGCCGCCCCGCCCACCAGCGTGCGCGGCCCGCTCACCGGGCCGCGCGGCTTCTGCACCGGCTTCGGATGGGCGTCCGACGCCCGCACCGCGCCGAACTCCCCCTCGTACGCCGTCGGTTCCTCCGCCCACAGCGCCCGCATCAGCGCCAGGCGGTCCCGCGTCCGTTCCCGACGCGTCGCCCACTCCACGCCGTGGTCGGCGGCCTCCTCCTTGTTCCAGCCGTAGCCCACGCCGAGCGTGAAACGGCCGCCGGACAGGTGGTCCAGGGTCGCGATCTGCTTCGCCAGATCGATCGGGTCGTGCTGCGCCACGAGCGTGATGCCCGTGCCGAGACCGAGCCGTTCGGTGACCGCCGCGGCCTGCCCCAGAGCTACGAAGGGGTCGAGCGTACGGCCGTACTCGCGCGGCAGTTCGCCCCCCGCCGGGTACGTCGACTCGCGCGACACCGGGATGTGGGTGTGCTCGGGCAGGTACAGGCCGGCGAAGCCGCGCTGCTCCAGCTCGCGGGCGAGCCGTACCGGCGTGATCGTCTCGTCGGTGAGAAAGATCGTGGTGGCGATCCGCATACGGGAGCTCCTCGTCGTCGTGGCGCGGAAGTTGGCTGCCGAACCGCTGCCGCTCCCCTTCCGTTGCGGGAGAGTTCACGGCTCAATACCAGGGTCTCAGTACGCCTCCCCTGGGGAGCCCCTTCTCCTCCTCTCCCCTCTCCCGCCCCCTCCCCTCTCCCACCCCCTCCCTCTCCCCCGGAGATGCCGACATGACTGGACGACCGGCCAGTGAACCGACCACCAGCGGATCCGACAGGCCTCTCGGCCGGCGCGGGCTGTTCGTGACCGGCGCCGCCGCCGCGTTTACCTTGGGCGGCGTGAGCTTCGCGAATGCCGCGCCTCCCGGTGGCGAGGAGAGCAGGACCGTACGAGGCACCCTTCCGCCGGGGTCGCCCGACTACGTCTACCTGCCGGTCGAAGTACCGCGCGGGGTACGCGAGCTGGCCGTCTCGTACACGTACGAGAAGCCTCCCGTTCCCCCCGGCACCCAGGGCAACGCCCTCGACATCGGCATCTTCGACGAGCGCGGCACCGCCCTCGGCGGGCGCGGCTTCCGGGGCTGGTCCGGCGGGGCGCGGTCGGAGTTCTTCATCCGCGCCGACGCCGCGACGCCCGGCTACCTCGCGGGCCCCGTCCGTGCGGGCACCTGGAACATCGCGCTGGGGCCGTACACGACCGCCCCCGGTGGGCTGCCGTACACGGTGACCGTCACGCTCCGGTACGGCGCGTCCGGCCGGACTCCCGCCCCCGTCTATCCTCCCGAGCGCGCCAGGGGGCGGGGCCGTGCCTGGTACCGGGGCGACTGCCACCTCCATTCCGTGTACTCCGACGGGAAGCGCACCCCGGCCGAGATCGCCGCGGCCGCCCGTGCGGCGGGGCTCGACTTCATCAACACGAGCGAGCACAACACCCACGCGGCGCACAGCGCCTGGGAGGGCCTGTGGGGTCCCCACCCCGGCGGCGAGCTGCTGATCCTCACCGGTGAGGAGGTCACCACCCGCAACGGTCACGTCGTCGCCGTCGGCACCGACCCCGGCACCTTCGTCGACTGGCGCTACCGCGCCCGCGACAACCGCTTCGGGCACTTCGCCCGCGAGATCCGGCGCGCGGGCGGGCTGGTCGTCCCCGCGCACCCGCACGCCACCTGCATCGGGTGCAACTGGAAGTTCGGGTTCGGGGACGCCGACGCCGTGGAGGTCTGGAACGGGCCGTACACCCCCGACGACGAGATCGCCCTCGCGTCCTGGGACA
The DNA here is from genome assembly GCF_014650755.1 of Streptomyces chryseus. GTDB lineage: Bacteria > Actinomycetota > Actinomycetes > Streptomycetales > Streptomycetaceae > Streptomyces > Streptomyces chryseus. The sequence continues at coordinate 4,025 of NZ_BMVO01000014.1, forward strand.
GCACCCTGGCCACCGCCGGGCGCGGCTGGACCCCGGCCATGGGCAGCAGCGACGCCCACCGCGAGCCGCAGCTCGTCGGCACGCCGCAGACGGTGGTGCTGGCCGAGGACCTGACCCGTGACGCCGTCCTCGACGGGATCCGCGCCGGCCGCTCGTACGTCGCCGAGTCCTCCGCCGTGTCGCTCGTGTTCGGCGCCACCGGCGGCCGTGGCCGCCACGCCGGCATCGGGGAGCGGCTGGACGTCGGGGACGAGACCCCGGTCGCCGTAAGGCTGGAGGTCACCGGCGCCCCGGGGTGCACGGCGCACTTCGTCACCGACCAGGGCACGCTCCACACCGCGCCGCTGCCGGAGTCCGGCGCGGGTGCGGTGGAGTGGCGTACGACGCCCCGGTACGCGACGTACGTACGCGCCGAGGTCCGCCACGCCCCGCAGGTCCCAAGCCTGCCTGGGGCACTGGCCGCCCTGACCAACCCCGTGTTCCTGGGGACCGGCCGGCGCTGAACCGGCCGAGGCTGAACGCGCGGGCGAAAGGCGAGTGGCTGAACGCACGCGAAAGGACAAGAGGGCCGGGAAAGCCTGTTCGGCTTCCCCGGCCCTCTCAGACTCAGGTCGATCGTCGTCGGTACGCGGTTGGTCAGCAGTACGCCGTCGGTCAGTCCTCGACGACCAGCGCCGGCGTCTCCTTCGTCAGCACCTCGCCCCGGAAGAACGCCGGGCTGCGGCGCTGCATCGCCAGCATCAGGACCACGCCGAGCAGCAGCAGTCCGACGGCGATGACGAAGACCGAGCCGACGCCGCCGACGGCGGAGCCGCTGCCGTACGCCGGGTCCCACATGTCGTACAGCGTCTTGCCGAAGACCGCCGTCAGCAGGACGCCACCGAGGACCGGGCACAGGCCCTTGTAGACGAAGTCACGCGCCGAGCGCAGCAGCTCGTGGCGGAAGTACCAGGCACAGGCGAACGCGGTGATCGAGTAGTAGAAGCAGATCATCAGGCCGAGGGCGTAGATCGTGTCGATCAGGACGTTCTCGCTGAGGAGCGTCATGACCGAGTAGAAGACGCCGGTGCTGATGCCCGCGATGACCGTCGCGCGGCCCGGGGACTTGAAGCGCGGGTGGACCTTGCGGAAGGACGCCGGGAGGGCCTCGTACGCGGACATGGCCAGGACCGTGCGGGCGACGGGGATGAACGTGGTCTGGAGGCTGGCCGCCGCGGAGGCGAACACCGCGAGGGACAGGAAGATGCCGAGGATCAGGCCCATGACGGGCTCACCGAGCACCGCGAAGACGTTGTCGGAGTTGTCCGGGTTGGCGAGGCCGAGGCCCTTGTCGCCGGAACCGACGGCCATCTGGGCGGCGATGCCGGTGGCCAGGTAGGCGGCGACCAGGACGAGCATGGCGATGAGGGCGGCGCGGCCGGGGGTCTTCTCGCTGCCGGCGGTCTCCTCGTTCGCGGTCAGACAGGCGTCCCATCCCCAGTACATGAAGATCGACAGGGAGAGGCCGGCCGTGAAGGCGGCGAAGGACTGGACGGCGAACGGGTTCATCCAGGACCAGGAGAAGTCCAGGCCCGTGTCGAAGGAGCCGCTGCCGGCCTTCTGGAAGGCCATCGTCACGAAGATGGCGAGCACCACGAGCTGCAGGCCGACCAGGGCGTACTGCACGCCCTTGGTGGCGGTCATGCCCCGGTAGCTGATCGCCGTCGCGATGGCGATGAGGACGAGGCACGTGAGGATGTGGACGGCCTTGTTGTCGTCCAGGGCGCTGATCGCGTCGTTGCCCGTGAGCTGACCGGCGAGCAGCCAGAAGTACGAGGTGGCGACGCCCGCGAGGTTCGAGAGCACGATGATCGTCGCGATCACCAGGCCCCAGCCGCACATCCAGCCGACGCGCGGCCCGAACGCCTTCACCGTCCAGGTGAAGGAGGTGCCGCAGTCCGGCATGACGCGGTTGAGCTCCCGGTACGCGAACGCGACCAGCAGCATCGGCAGGAACCCGGCCAGGAAGACGGCGGGCATCTGGAGGCCGACCTCGCCGGCGGTCGAGCCGAGGGTCGACGTGAGGCAGTAGACGGGGGCGACCGTGGAGATGCCGATGACGGCGCTGCCCACGAGGCCGACAGACTTGCTGCTGAGGCCCTTGTCACGTACGCCTGCGCCGTCCGGGGCGTGGACGCCCCTTACCGTGTCTCCGGCCTGGGGCCGCGTATCCACCTGAGTCATGAACGGGACGTTAACCGGTGCGTTTTCCACATCCGGAGCACTGGACTCCGCCTCAAAGATCCTTGCAATCGATGGGGTCACGCCACCCACCGGTTGAGGATTGAAGGTTCTCTGCGCCGTCGGCGCGATCATTTGCAGGCGGGGAAGGAAACTTCCGAGCTGCGGAAACCGCAACGCTGTCCGTTTTGCCGGATTCCAAAGTTTCCCGTACGTCTTTCGGAAGGGCTCATCCGGTCCAGACGATCGCCTGCGTCTCGCTGTACGCGTGCAGCGCGTACGAGCCCACGTCCCGCCCCACTCCGCTCTTCTTGAAGCCGCCGAACGGCGCCTCCATGTTCCGCCCCACGGTGTTCACCCCGACCCCGCCCGCGCGCAGCCGCCGCGCGACCCGGAAGGCCCGGGCGACGTCTCCTGACCAGACGTAGTCGATGAGTCCGTAGTCGCTGTCGTTGGCGAGCGCGACGGCCTCCTCCTCGTCGCCGTCGAAGGGCACGACCACGACAACGGGGCCGAAGATCTCCTCGCGGACCACCCGCATGTCGTTCGTGCAGTCCGCGAAGAGGGTGGGGGCGACGTAGAAGCCCTTGTCGTACGACGGCCTGTCGCCGCCCGCGACCAGCCGGGCGCCCTCCTTGCGGCCCAGCTCGACGTACGCCTCGACGCGGTCGCGGTGGGCGGCGGAGATCACCGGGCCGACCACCGTGTCCGGCGCGCCGGGATGGCCGACCTTAAGGAAACCGGCGTACGCCCTCAGCTTCTCGACGAGCCGGTCGTGGACCGCCCGCTGGACGATCACGCGCGTCGGCGCCGTGCAGATCTGCCCGCTGTAGAACGAGAAGGTCGTGCCGATGCCCCGCACCGCCGAGTCGAGGTCGGCGTCGTCGAACACGACCGCCGCGCCCTTCCCGCCCAGCTCCATGAGCTGGCGCTTCATGCCGCGCCCGCAGACCTCCGCGATGCGCTGCCCGACCGCTGTCGACCCGGTGAAGCTGACCATGTCGACCTCCGGCGCGTCGACGGCGGCCTCGCCCGCGGCGGGCGACGACCCGGTCACGACGTTCACGACCCCCGGCGGCACTCCGGCCTCCGCCAGCGCCGCCGCCATCCGGTACACGGACAGGGGGTCCTGGGGCGCCGGCTTCACGACGACGGTGTTGCCCATGGCGAGCGCGGGCGCGACCTTGCCCGCCGCGTTGGCCCACGGGTTGTTGTACGACGTGACGCAGGTGACGACGCCCACCGGCTGGCGCACCGCCAACGCCCCGATGACCCCGGCCCCGCCCATCGGCCCCGCCGGGTTGACCTGCGGCGGCAGCCCGGTCTCCACGGGTTCCAGCGCCCCGCGCGCGTACCGCCGGAAGCGGGCGGCGGCGACGGCGACCTGCATGCCGAGCGCCGTCGCGGCCGTGGCGCCGGTCTCGGCGCGGGCGACGCCCGCGTGCGCGGCCGCGTCGCGCTGGATCAGGTCCGCGGCCCGGTCGAAGATCGCGGCGCGCTCCCCGGGGGCGGTGCGGGACCAGGCGGGGAAGGCGGCCGAGGCCGCGGAGGCGGCGGCGTACACCTGCGCGCGGCTCGCCTCGGGGGCCTGCCCCACCACCTCCTCGGTGGCCGGGTCGATCACCTCGTAGTGCCCGTCGTCGGGCTCGGTCCACTCGCCGCCGATGAACAGCCGGCCGGGCGGCTCCCGGTGCGGGCTCACTTGGTCGCCACCGTCCTGGTGTCCCGGCCCGAGCGCAGCACCGTGCCCGGCACCGCCCCGGTGACCTGGTCGTCCCGTATCGTCTCGACGCCGTTGACGCGTACCGACACCACTCCGATCGCCTTCGCGTCGAGCCGGGGGCTGTCGCCCGGCAGGTCGTGCACCAGCGTGGCCGGCCCCGCCGCGATCCGTTCCGGGTCGAAGAGGACCAGGTCCGCGTGGAAGCCCTCCTCTATACGTCCGCGCTCGCGCAGCCCGAAGAGCTGGGCGGGGTCGTCGGTGAGCATCCGCACGGCACGCTCCAGCGACACGAGCTTGCGGCCGCGCAGGCAGTCGCCGATGAAGCGCGTCGTGTACGGCGCCCCGCACATCCGGTCCAGGTGCGCCCCGGCGTCGGAGCCGCCGAGCAGGACGTCCTCGTGCTGCCAGGTGCGCTGCCGCAGTTCCCAGCTGGCGGGGTCGTTGTCGGACGGCATCGGCCACAGGACGGTCCGCAGTCCGTCGTTGGCGCAGATCTCGACGAGGCAGTGGAAGGGGTCCTGCCCGCGTTCGGCGGCGATGTCGCGCACGACGCGCCCGCTCAGGCCCTCGTTGGCGGCGGAGTACGTGTCGCCGATGACGTACCGCTCGAAGTCGGCGAGGCGGCGGAAGACGCCGGCCTCCTTGCTGTCGGCGCGGCGGAGCATGTCGGCGCGTACGTCCGGGTCGCGCAGCTTCTCGATACGCGCGGGGACGGGCAGGGCGAGGATGTCGCCCCAGCCGGGGATGAGGTTGAGGGCGCAGAACGTGCCGAGGGACATGTTCATCGGGGTCAGGATCGGCATGGTGAGGGCGACGATCCGGCCGCCGGCCTGCCGGGCCCGTTCGCTCGCCCGCAACTGGCGCGGGACGCGCTCGGGGACGGCCGCGTCGATGGTCAGCACGTTCCAGTTGAGGGGACGGCCGGCGGCGGTGGTCATCTCGACGAACAGGTCGATCTCGGCGTCGGTGAACTGGTCGAGGCAGCCGGCGACGATCGCCTCCAGCTGGGTGCCCTCGTGCTCGCCCACCGCGCGGGAGAGCGCGATGAGCTCGGCGGGCGTGGCGTGCCGGGAGGCGACGGGCTGCCCGTCGCCGTCGGAGTGGGTGGACGACTGGGTGGTGGACAGCCCCCACGCTCCGGCGTCCATCGCGTCGTGGAGGAGCTGGACCATGCGTTCCATCTGCCGCTCGGTCGGCTGCCCGCCGACGGCGTCCGCGCCCATGACGTGGCGGCGCAGGGCGCAGTGGCCGACCATGAAGCCGGCGTTCACGGCGATGCGGCCTTCGAGGGCGTCGAGGTACTCGCCGAAGGTGTGCCAGTTCCAGGGGGCGCCCTCTTCGAGGGCGACCAGGGACATGCCCTCGACCTTGGACATCATGCGGCGCGTGTAGTCGGCGTCCTCCGGGCGGTCGGGGTGCAGCGGCGCGAGGGTGAAGCCGCAGTTGCCGCCGGCGACGGTGGTGACGCCGTGGTTGAGGGACGGGGTGGCGTACGGGTCCCAGAAGAGCTGGGCGTCGTAGTGGGTGTGGGGGTCGACGAAGCCGGGGGCGAGGACGAGACCCTCGGCGTTCTCGGTGGAACGGGCGGGCTCGTCGACGGTCCCGGGTGCGGCGACGACGGCGATACGGCCTGCGCGGATGCCCACGTCGGCGACGTACGCGGGGGCGCCGGTGCCGTCCACGACGGTGGCTCCGCGGATGAGGTGGTCGAGCATGGCGGTCCCTTCGGGAGAGTGGGGGAGGGAGCGCGTGGGCGGCGGTGGCGGGCGCGGGCCGGACCGGGGCTCCGTGCCGGCCCGCTCCGCGAACGCCTGCCCAGGGCGAAGTCCAGCCCGTACGGCGTTGCGACCCTGCGCGGCGGCAGCCGCTCAGCCCCCCGCAGCGTCGCGGAACCTCGTCGTCCGGTGGACCGGGTCCGTGTCGATCTTCGGGATCACGTGCTCGCCGATCAGCTTGATCGTCGTCATCGTGTCCTCGGGCGACACCCCGATCGGCAACCCGAACGACAGCTGGTCCGCCCCCGCCTGCTCCCACCGCTTGCACTGGCGGAACACCTCGTCCGGGTCCCCGCAGATCATCAGCTCCTCGGCGATGAGCAGCTCGACGATCTCCGCCGTGTACTCCGGCAGCAGCTCCGGCCACTCCGGGATCCCCTCCGGCCGGGGGAACGTGTCGTGGTAGCGGAAGAGCAGCGACTGGAGGTAGTTCAGCCCGCCGCCCACCGCGATCTCGACCGCCTTCTCGTGGGTCTCCGCGCAGATCGCGGTCGACGTCACCATGACGTTATCGTTGACGAAGCCGCCGATCGGCTCCGCCTCCTTCACCGCGTTCTTGTACGACTCGACGACCCACTCCATGTCGGAGACCTTCTGGACGCTGAAGCCCAGCACCCCGAGCCCCTTCTTCCCGGCCATGGCGTACGACGAGGGCGATCCGGCGGCGTACCACATCGCCGGGTGCGCCTTCCCGTACGGCTTGGGGAGGATCTTGCGCGGGGGCAGCGACCAGTGTTTGCCCTGGAAGCCCACGTACTCGTCCTGGAGCCACATCTTCGGGAACTCGCAGATCGTCTCCTCCCAGATCTCCTTGGTGTGGTTCATGTCGGTGATGCCCGGCATGAAGCCGAGGATCTCGTGGCTGCCCGCCCCGCGCCCCGAGCCGAACTCGAAGCGTCCCTGCGACAGGTGGTCCAGCATCGCGACCTTCTCCGCGACCTTGACCGGGTGGTTCACCGGCGCCAGCGGGTTGAAGATGCCCGAGCCGAGGTGGATGCGGTCCGTCGCGTGCGCGAGGTATCCGAGGAAGACGTCGTTCGCGGAGAGGTGCGAGTACTCCTCCAGGAAGTGGTGCTCGGAGGCCCAGGCGTACTTGAAGCCGGACTTGTCCGCCTGAATGACGTACTCGGTCTCCTCGATCAGCGCCTTGTGCTCCGCCTCGGGGTCCGCCTTGGCACGCGCGGCCGGCACGTACCCCTGTACAAAGAGCCCGAATTCCACGGTACTTCTCCTTCGGAGAAACTGACACACCGTCAGTTGAGGATGCCCACGACTGTTCCACTGCCCCTGGGGGTCGTCAATAGCTGATGCATCGTCAGAAAAGGCTGACGCCCGCCAGCCATCCGCCGTCGATGACGAACGGCTGCCCCGTGATGTACGACGAGTCGTCGCCCGTCAGGAACAGCGCCAGCGCCGCCACCTCCTGCGGCTGCCCGATGCGTCCCATCGGCACGAGCTTGCGGTAGAGCCCGTCCACCGCCGCCCCGGACTCCACCGGGTCGGCCGCCGGGTCCAGCGCCGCCGGGTTCGTCATGGGGGTGTCCACCGCCCCCGGGCACACGGCGTTGACGCGGATCCTCTTCGCCGCCAGTTCCACGGCCGCGACCCGGGTCAGCCCGAGGACGGCGTGCTTGGTGGCGGCGTACGCGCCGACGAAGGCCATGCCGGTGAGAGCCGTGTACGACGCCGTGTTGACGATCGTCCCGCCGCCCGCCGCCTCGATCTCCGGCGCCGTGTGCCTGATCCCCAGGAACGCGCCGACCTGGTTCACCTGCACCACCTGCTGGAACTCCTCCAGCGGCGTGTTCACCAGCTCGTTGAACCGCAGGATCCCCGCGTTGTTGACCAGCCCGTCGATCTTGCCGAAGGCCCTCTTCGCGGCGGCCACGGCCGCGATCCAGTCGGCCTCCTGGCTCACGTCGAGATGGACGTACGACGCCACGCCCTCCCCCAGCTCCTTCGCGAGCGCCTCGCCCCGGTCGTCCAGTACGTCGGTGAGGACCACCTTCGCGCCCTCCGCGACGAAGAGCCGCGCCTCCTGCTCGCCCTGCCCGCGCGCCGCGCCGGTGATGAGAACGACACGCCCGTCCAGCTTCCCCATGGGGTCCCCACTCCTTCAGTCGTTGAGGTGCGGGGCGACCTCGCCGCCGAAGGCCGCCATCTGATCGGTCAGTTCGCCCAGGCTCCTGTTGCGGAAGCGCACCTGGATCTGGTCGACGCCCATCGCCCGGTAGGCCCGCAGCGACTCGGCGAGGCGGGCGGGCTTCCCGGACAGCGTGCGCCGCCCGACGTCCCAGGACGGCTCGCCGACGTACAGCGGCTCGGTGATCGCGCCGATCTCGATCGGCGCGGTGACCCCCGCCTCCGCCCGGGTGCGCCTCAGCTTCGCGATCTGCGCCGGCAGGCGGTCGCGCGGGTCGCCCTGGGGCAGCCACCCGTCGCCCCGCACCGCCGCCCGGCGAACGGCCGCCGGCGACGAGCCGCCGACCCACACCGGCACCTGCCGCTGCGCGGGCCGGGGCCGCTGTCCGAGCCCGCTGAACGAGAACCGCTCGCCGGCGAACTCCGGGTACTCCTCCTCCCCCAGCGCCGCCCGCAGCGCGTCGATCGTCTCGTCCAGTACGCCGCCCCGCCCGGCGAAGTCCGCCCCGACCGCGTCGAACTCCTCCCGCACGTGCCCGGCGCCCACCCCGAGGACCAGCCGGCCGCCGCTCAGGTGGTCCAGCGTCGCGTACTGCTTGGCCGTGACCAGCGGGTGCCGCAGCCCGACGACGGCCACGTGGCTCAGCAGCCGTACGCGCTCGGTGACGGCGGCGAGGAACGCGAGCGTGGCGACCGGGTCGTACCAGACGGTGCTCATGGCCCCCGCCAGCCGCTGCGGAATCGCCACGTGGTCGCAGCTCGCGATGTAGGCGAAACCCGACCGGTCCGCGGCCCGGGCCACCTCGGCGAGGTCCCGGGGCCCGGCCTCCGCCTCCCACGTCTCCGCGTAGAGGGTGCTCTGCGACTGGACCGGCAGCTGCATCCCGTACGACAGCCGCCCTTCGGGCAGAACCCGTGCCATGAGAACCCCTCCGGAGCTGACGACCCGTCACTGTCGGACGGCAAGGCCATCGTCATACCTGACGTTCCATCAGACAAGGGGCCGGAACGCGCCGCCGCCCCGCCCCGGCGGCGGCACCGGCCCGCCGGGCGCCAGCCGTACGCGGACGGTCTTGCCGCGATGCCGACGGAGGAACCAGGTGATCTCCCCACCGAGGTCCCGCACGAGCCGCAGGCCCCGCCCGCGTTCCCCGCCCTCCGCCGGCTCCGGGTGCGCGCCGAACCCGGCGAACGCCTCCACCGGATCGGACACGTCGATCAGCAGCGACGCGTCCTCCAGCACGGCGAGTCGCAGCCACAGCTCGTGGCCGGCCTTGCGGCCGTGGTGGACGGCGTTGGTGACCAGCTCGGAGACGATCAGCACGGCGTCCTGCACATCACCCGGCCACGCCCACAGCGTGAGCTGCCGACGGGTGTGTATGCGGGTCAGACGCACGGCGCCGGTCGCCATCGGATATCCGGCGGAGCGCTCGCGCACGACGGGCGCGTACACGCCCTGCCCCGGATCCGTCATCACGGCCTCACACGGTTGTTCCACTCGGCAACCCCGATACGACTCATACGCGCGCCGGGCCCGTTCCGTCTCAGCCGGCAACGGGGGGCGGCGCGCTGCTTACGCCGGTCGAGACGGGACGTTACGGACAGCCACTTGCGCCTGCGCGAAAGTTTCTCGGGGTTTCTCGAAAGGTGCGCACGCTTTCTCGATCTTTCCCACAAGGTCCGCGACAAGCCGCAGCGCGACGCCCGACACCCCGCGATGCTGAGCAGCGGGCCGACTCCCGAGCGAAAGGACACCCCTATGAGGCGGTTGCGCTTCAACGGAACAGGCAGCGGCGTGAACGGATGTCCGTCGATCCACGAGGACCTCGACACGGGGGACATCGTCGTCCACGGACCACCGCTCACGGATCCCGACGACACAGCTCAGCTGCGGCATTTGTCCGAAGGGGAGACGGCGATCGTCGTACCCCGAGAGCTTCTGATCGATTTCGGCCCCAAGGAGGCGGACCGAGTGCCAGACATCATCGGCCTTGACGAGTTCGACAAGCTCTTCACCTCGTTCAAGCACACCGCATGGCGGCTTGAGACACGGCGCAGGTACGCATCCGACGAAGTCTCGGACACGTACGCGCAGTTCCTGCGCGGCGAACCCGTGGAGTGGGACGGAGCCAACGCCGAGTGGTGCGCCGAGCGCCGCGAGCAGACGGCTCTGGGCAAGCGGTTCGAGCGGGTCCGCGTGGTCGACGACCCACCGACACCCGGCCAGCTGTACCTGCTCGACAACGCCAAGCGGAATTCCTCCGTGGGCGAGGACATCCGCAATCTGCGGCGCGCTGACGCGGATCGGCTGGACCTGCCGGAAGAGGACTTCTGGCTCATCGACTCCCGGATCGTCGCCCTGCTCCGCTTCGACGATTCCGACAACCTGGTCGACGTCGAACTGATCACTGAGCCCGCAGCGGTCAATCGGTACGCTCAAGTACGCGATGCCGCCCGGCACTACGCCGTACCGTACGAAAGGTTCGCGGCCACAGTGACCGCCTCGAAGTAGCGAGAGAGACCTGGTGAGTACCGACTTCCAACAAGCTCGCGCCGCGCTCGGAGTGCGCCTTCGGGAACTGCGCGAATCTTCCTCTGGAGGTCGGCTCACCGGGGCCCGGCTGGCGCAGGCCCTCGGGTGGCCGCATTCCAAGGTCAGCAAACTGGAGAACGGGCGGCAGACCGCCACCGTCGAGGATCTGCGCGCGTGGGCCGAGGGAACGGGCCACCCGGAGGCGGCCGAAGAGCTGCTCGCCCGGCTGGCCGGCCTCGAATCCCACATCCGCTCGTGGCGGCGGCAACTGGCTTCAGGCCACCGCGCCGTGCAGGACGCGATCAGTACCGAGTTCGCGCGGTCCACGACGTTCCGCGCCTGGGAGAACTCCATGATCGTCGGCGCCCTGCAGACCGCCGACTACGCCCGGAACATCTTCAGCCGGTACTCCGAACTGCAGCAGTCGCCCCGCGACACCGAGGACGCCGTACGAGCGCGGCTGCGGTGGCAGGAAAGCTTGTACCGCCCCGGCACGAAGTACCACATCGTCATGTGGGAAGCGGCGCTGCACGCCCAGGTCTGCCCGCCCTCCGTACTGGCCGCACAGCTCGACAGGCTGGCAGGGGTCATCGGACTGGACACCGTCGAGCTCGGCATCGTCCCCTTCGCCGCACCTTTGCGGATCCCACCCGCCAACGGATTCTGGATCTTCGACGAACGCCTGGCCATCGTCGAGGACTGGCACGCCGAGCTCTGGATCGATGACGCCGCGAGCATCGCCGTCTACTCCAAGGTGTGGTCCACCCTGAGCGCATCCGCCGTGTACGGCGCCGACGCGCACGCGGTGATCGGTCGCGCCCGGCGCGCCCTGGACGGCCACTGACGGCGGCCGCGGGGCGGTCAGCCCAGCAAGGCGTAGACCGCCGAGGCGCGGGCGGCGGGATCCTCGGAGCCGGTCGCCGCCATGGTGATGTCGGCGAACGCCATGCGTTTGCCCAGCTTGGTGACGCGCGCGTCGAGCAGGACGTCCGCGCCGACGACCGCGCGCTGGAAGGACGTCGACTGCTGCACGGTGGTCATGGGAACGAACGCACCCCGGGCCGCGGACACGGCGATGACGGTCGCGGTGTCGGCGGCGGCCATCAGCGCCTGCCCGGACAGGCCCCCGCCCTCCCGGGCCAGCCGGCCCGACCAGGGCAGCCGCAGTAGGGCGTGGCGCTCACCGGTCTCGACGACGGCGAGCCCCAGGTCGAGCACCCAGGGGGCGAAGTGGTCGGCGAGGATCTTCTCGGCTTCGGCGAGCGTCAGCGTCATGCGGGAGATGATCCCGCGCGGCCGCGCCCGCCACCAGAGGCCGACCGGAGGCGGCGCGGGGACGGACGGCCCGTCACCGGCTCACGGCCCGGCCCACAGCCCCTCGTCCGTCAGGCCGAGCAGTTCGATCGCGTTGCGCCGTACGATCCGGTCCACCACGTCCGGGTCGAGGTGGCCCATCTGCTCCTCGCCGACCTCGCGGGACCTGGGCCAGGTGGAGTCGGAGTGCGGGTAGTCGGTCTCGTACAGGACGTTGCCCACCCCGATCGCGTCGAGGTTGCGCAGGCCGAACGCGTCGTCGAAGAAGCAGCCGTAGACGTGCTCGGCGAAGAGCTCGGACGGCGGGCGCAGCACCTTCTCGGCGACGCCGCCCCAGCCCCGGTTCTCCTCCCACACCACGTCGGCGCGCTCCAGGATGTACGGGATCCAGCCGATCTGCCCCTCGGCGTACATGACCTTGAGGTTCGGGAAGCGTTCGAACTTGCCGCTCATCAGCCAGTCGACCATCGAGAAGCAGCAGTTGGCGAAGGTGATCGTCGAGCCGACGGCCGGCGGGGCGTCGGCGGAGGTCGACGGCATCCGGCTGGAGGAGCCGATGTGCATCGCGACGACCGTGCCCGTCTCGTCGCACGCGCGCAGGAAGGGGTCCCACGCGTCGGTGTGGACGGACGGCAGGCCCAGGTGCGGGGGTATCTCGGAGAACGCGACCGCGCGGACACCGCGTGCCGCGTTCCTGCGGACCTCGGCGGCGGCGAGTTCGGCGTCCCAGAGCGGGATGAGGGTGAGCGGGATCAGGCGGCCGCCGGCGTCCGGACCGCACCACTCCTCCACCATCCAGTCGTTGTACGCCCGGACGCCGAGCAGCCCCAGTTCGCGGTCCTTGGCCTCGGTGAACGTCTGGCCGCAGAAGCGCGGGAAGGTGGGGAAGCAGAGGGCCGACTGGACGTGGTTGACGTCCATGTCGGCGAGGCGGTCGGGGACGGAGAAGGACCCGGGCCGCATCTGCTCGTACGTGATGACTTCCAGTTTGATCTCGTCCCTGTCGTAGCCGACGGCCGTGTCGAGCCGCGTCAGGGGGCGGTGCAGGTCCTCGTACACCCACCAGTCGCCGATCGGGCCGTCGTCGCCCTTCGCGCCCATCACGGGGGCGAACCTGCCGCCCAGGAAGGTCATTTCCTTCAGCGGGGCGCGGACGATGCGGGGGCCGGAGTCCCGGTACTTGGACGGGAGCCGGTCCCGCCAGACGTGAGGGGGCTCCACCGTGTGGTCGTCCACCGAGATGATCTTCGGGAAGGTCTCCATGCGATCCACGGTAGCGCCGATCTGACGATCCGTCAGCTAGTGGGCGGTGGGTGGGTAATGGGTAGGCACCTTCCGGTGCTGACGCATTCGGCATGGACAAGGCAAACTGGCTGTTGCGACTGGGCGGTAGGGCAGACCGCAGGCAGCAGTGACGGCAGGGGGAGTGCGATGGACGGCGTACCTCGGGTACCGGAGCAGCGGACTCCGGTTTCCGGTCCGCGGCCCGACGAAGGCACCCGGCACGGGGGACGGCAGGAACAGCGGGGGCGGCAGGAGCAGCCAGGCCCGAAGGAACAGCCGCGGGAGCGGCGAGACGACGAGCGGGGCGGGCACCAGACCCTCGACGCCGTGCGTTTCAGCGTGCTCGGCCCGGTCCGCGCCTGGCGCGGCGGCGAATCGCTCAACACCGGCTCGCCGCAGCAACGCGCCCTGCTCGCCGCCCTCCTGCTGCGCGACGGCCGCACCGCGACCGCGGCCGAGCTGATCGACGGCATCTGGGGTGAGGAGCCGCCGTCCCAGGCACTGGCCGCGGTACGGACGTACGCCTCCCGGCTGCGCAAGGCGCTGGACCCGGGGGTGCTGGTCAGCGAGTCCGGCGGGTACGCGATCCGGGCGGGCGCGGACACCCTCGACCTGACCGTCGCCCAGGACCTGGCCGCCGACGCGGAGAAGTCCCGCGCGTCCGGCGACCGCTGCCAGGCCCGCACGCTGATCAACAAGGCGCTCGGCCTGTGGGACGGCGAACCGCTGGCGTCGGTGCCCGGTCCGTACGCCGAGAACCAGCGGGCGCGCCTGGAGGAGTGGCGGCTGCAGCTCACCGAGACCCGCCTCGACCTGGACCTGGAGGTCGGCTGCCACGCGGAGGCGATCGCGGAGCTCACGGCGCTGACGGCGGCCCACCCCCTGCGGGAGCGGCTGCGCGAGCTGCTGATGCTCGCCCTCTACCGCAGCGGGCGGCAGGCGGAGGCCCTCGCGGTGTACGCCGACACGCGCCGCCTGCTCGCCGACGAGCTGGGCGTGGACCCGCGCCCGGAGCTCACCCACCTCCAGCAGCGCATCCTGGAGGCGGACGCGGACCTGGCCCGCCCGGTGGAACCGGCGCCGTCGGCCGCCCCGGCACTCGTCCGCCCGGCGCAGCTCCCGGCCACCGTGCCGGACTTCACGGGCCGGGCGGCGTTCGTACGGGAGCTGGGAGACCGCCTGGCCCGGGCGGAGTCCGGCGTCATGGCCGTCTCGGCCCTGGCCGGCATCGGCGGCGTGGGCAAGACGACGCTCGCGGTGCACGTGGCGCACGCGGCCCGCTCCCACTTCCCCGACGGCCAGCTGTACGTGGACCTCCAGGGCGCGGGCTCGCGGGCGGCGGAGCCGGAAACGGTCCTGGGGGCGTTCCTGCGGGCCCTCGGCACCCCGGACACCGCCATCCCCGACACCCTGGACGAACGCGCGGCCCTCTACCGCTCGACCCTCGACGGCCGCCGCATCCTGATCCTGCTCGACAACGCCCGGGACGCCTCCCAGATCCGCCCGCTGCTGCCCGGCACGACGGGCTGCGCGGCGCTGGTGACGAGCCGGGTGCGCATGGTGGACCTGGCGGGGGCGCACCTGGTCGACCTGGACGTGATGTCCCCCGAGGAGGCGCTGCGGCTCTTCACGAAGATCGTGGGCGAGGAGCGGGTCGCGTCCGAGCGCGAGGCGGCCCTGGACGTCGTGGGCGCCTGCGGCTTCCTGCCCCTGGCCATCCGTATCGCGGCCTCCCGGCTGGCCGCCCGCCGGACCTGGACGGTCTCGGTGCTGGCGGCGAAGCTGGCGGACGAACGCCGCCGGCTGGACGAGCTCCAGGCGGGCGACCTGGCGGTCAAGGCCACGTTCGAGCTCGGCTACGGCCAGCTGGAGCCGCCGCAGGCCCGCGCCTTTCGCCTCCTGGGCCTCGCGGACGGCCCGGACATCTCCCTCGCGGCGGCGGCGGCCGTACTGGACCAGCCGCTGCGCGAGACCGAGGACCTCCTGGAGTCCCTGGTCGACACGTCCCTCCTGGAGTCGGCGGCCCCCGGCCGCTACCGCTACCACGACCTGGTCCGCCTCTACGCGCGTGCGTGCGCGGAACGCGACGAGGAACCCCCGGTGGAACGGGACCGGGCGCTGTCCCGCCTCCTGGACTTCTACCTGGCGACGGCGGCGGCGGTGTACGCGCTGGAGCGGCCGGGGGACCGGCTGGTGGACCACTTGGAGCCGACGGGGCGAGCGGGCCTGCCGTTCGGCGACCGCGGTGAGGCGCTCGACTGGCTCCATACCGAGGCCGAGTGCATCCTCGCCTGCGCCCAGCAGTCCACGGACGCCGCGTCCGTGCAGCGGGCCGTGGACCTTCTGCTGGCGGCCAAGGACCTCTCCGAGTCCGGTGCGAACTTCCGGCGGTACGAACACGCCGCGCACCTGGTCCTCGACGCGGCCCGGCGG
Source organism: Streptomyces chryseus (assembly GCF_014650755.1). Lineage (GTDB taxonomy): Bacteria > Actinomycetota > Actinomycetes > Streptomycetales > Streptomycetaceae > Streptomyces > Streptomyces chryseus. The sequence goes on from NZ_BMVO01000014.1 coordinate 19,449, forward strand.
ACGGGGAACCTCCGGGCGGAGGGCCGGGTGCGCACCGCCCTGACGCACGTGTTCCACATCGCCGGCCGATTCGACCAGGCGGAGGCCGAGGCGGAGGCCGCGATGGCCCTGGCGGACAACGACCCCATCCCGGGCGGTTACGCGCCCAACATCAGGGGATTCATCGCGATCTACCAGAAGCGCTACAGCGAGGCGGAGAGGTACCTCGGCCTGGCCATAGACAACTTCCGCGCCGACGGGAACCGGCCGAGCGAGGCCAGCGCGCTCTGCAACCTGTCGCGTGCCCACCTGGCGATGGGCCGCACCACCAGCGCGGTGGAGCTGGCCAAGCAGGGCGTCGAGATCTACGACCAGCAGGGCCTCACACTGCGACTGGCGAACGGGCGTTACGCGCTGGGGCTCGCCCTTACGCAGGCGGGCCAGTTCGGTGAAGCGCTCGATCAGCTCACCTACGCCCTGGGGATCTTCCACGAGAACCGGCAGCCCCTGTGGGAAGGGGTGACCCACTTCAGGCTCGCCGAAGTACACCTCGCCGCACATCGGCCGACCCTGGCGGCAGCCCATGCCGAGCAGGCGATCGCGCTGCGCGGCATCGGCGGCGAGTGGCGTCGCGGCACGGTCCTGACCGTGCTCGGCAAGGCGCTCGACCACTTGGGGCAGGTGGACCGGAGCCGGGCCTGCTGGGGCGAGGCGCTGGCCATCTTCGAAGGGCTGGGTTCCCCGGAGGCCGGTGAAGTCCGGTCGCTGCTGTCGACGGTGAACGCGGCGTAGCCGTCCCGGGGAGGCGCCGGACGGCCCCCACCAAGGCGTTCATCGTTCGTTTATCGCGACCCGCCACTCTCTTACTTATCGATCCGCCGCGTCGGGGGGCAGACGGATCGGCGCAGGACCGGCCAACTAGGTTGTACGGTCCCAGCCCGTCCGGCGGCCCTCGGGGGAGTTGCCGGGCGGGCTTACTCGACCGTTTTCGCCGACACACCTTGGAGCGACGATGAGCGACACGAAGCAGCCGACCGGCAGCCCCAAGCCACTGGACGACCACATGTCCGGTACCGAAGAGGACATCCTGAAGCCGCTGGACGACCACATGTCCGGTGCCGACAAGGGCGTCGCGAAGCCGCTGGACGATCACATGTCGAGCGAGCCGGTCAACTGAGACCTTACTGACGGGGGACGGCCGCGGTGGCCCGGAGGGGGAGCCACCGCGGCCGCTGTCGTGTCCGGGGGCATGGGGTGGAGGTCATGGAGCGGCTGCCGGGGCGCGGGGGAACCGGCTGCCACGCGAGCGGCGCCTGCACAGTTTCACCGGGGCTGACGCGGTGCTACAGCGGCCGGACCCGCACCCGCGGATGGCAGAGCTTGTTCAAGTCGTCCTCGTCCGAGGTGTAGAGCACCACATCGCCCGGCTGCCGTCCCGCGATCACCGCGAGCGCGGCATCGAGGGCGTACTTGTGCCCGTGGAGCCCCGTGTCGTCGAGGAGGGCGATCGCCGCGTCGGCGACCTCCCTCGTGACGGGCTCCACGACGATGCGAGACATCCGCCAGTCCCACACGGGACGTCGGATCTCGCTGTGCCAGGCCTCGATCAAGGTCATGGAGCTGGTCACCACCGTGATGCCCACCCGGTGCGCGTCCTTGAGCCTGGCCGACATCGCCCGCTCGCCGAGGACAGCCCGCGACAACCCCTCGCAATCGAGCACGTAGTACGAGTCGGCCATCAGGCAGCCGGCGAGGGCTTTCCGGACGCGGCCCTGCGCTCGGCGAACCAGCGCTCGTTGTCGCGTCGCTCCGCCTCGGCGGCCGCCAGCTCCTCCTCGGTGACGGGGCCCTGCTCCTTCTCCAGGTCCTCGACCAGCTCGCCCAGTCGGTCCCGCTCGCGCTGACGCTCTATGGCCTGCGTGACGTAGGCGCTGAAGCTTCCGGGACCCACCTCGCGACGGATCTCCTCGGCCAGCTCCTCCGGCAGGGTGACCGTGTACTTCTTGGTTGCCATACCTCAGACCATACCGCCGCTGGAACAAAGCCCGCCACTTCAGCGGCCCCGCGCCCGTAGCTCCGTCTTCAGGACCTTGCCGCCGGCGTTGCGCGGGAGTTCGGTGACGAACTCGACCTCCCTGGGGACCTTGTAGTTCGCCATCTCCCGCCGTGACCAGGCGATCAGGTCGTCCGCCGTCAGGGTGGACGCGGGGCGGCGGACGGCGTACGCCTTGCCGACCTCGCCCAGGCGCGCGTCCGGTATGCCGATGACCGCGATGTCCGCCACGTCCGGGTGCAGGCCCAGCAGTTGCTCGATCTCCGCCGGGTACGCGTTGAAGCCGCCGACGATGAACATGTCCTTGATCCGGTCGGTGATGCGCAGGTTGCCGGCCTCGTCCAGGACGCCCACATCGCCCGTACGCAGCCAGCCGTCCGGCGTGATCGCGGCGGCCGTCCCGGCCGGGTCCTCGAAGTAGCCGCGCATGACGTTGAAGCCCCGGACCAGGACCTCTCCCGGAGTGCCGGGTTCCGCCCGGACGCGGACCTCGGTGCCGGGGATCGCCCGGCCCGAGGTCGAAGCGATCGTCTCCGGGGCGTCCCCCCGGCGGCACATCGTCACGATGCCCGACGCCTCGGAGAGGCCGTACGCCGTGAGGACCGTGGGGATGTGCAGCTCCGAGCGCAGGCGCTCGACCAGGCGCAGCGGGACCACCGCGGCGCCCGTCACGACCAGGCGCAGCGCCGAGAGGTCGTGCGCGTCCCGGGACGGGTGGTCCAGGAGCGACTGGTGCAGGGTGGGCGGGCCCGGGAGGACGGAGATGCGCTCCGCCGCGATGTTCGCCAGGACCGTGTCCACGTTGAAGACCGGTTGCGGGACCATCGTCGCCCCGCGCATCAGGCAGGCGATGATGCCCGCCTTGTAGCCGAAGGTGTGGAAGAAGGGGTTCACGATCAGGTAGCGGTCGCCCTCGCGCAGGCCGGCCAGGTCGGACCAGATGGCATAGCTCCGCAGCGTCTGCGCGTGGGTGATCACCGCGCCCTTGGGGCGGCCGGTGGTGCCGGAGGTGAAGATGATGTCCGACGGGTCGCTTCCCGCGACCGACGCCGCTCGTGCCCGCACCTCCGCCGAGGAGACGCCCTCGCCGGACGCCAGGAAGTCCTTCCAGGTGCGGTACTCGTCGGGCGCCCCGTCCGCGAGCACCACCACCTGTTCCAGGTGCGGCAGCTCGATGTCCGCGCGGCGCAGGGACGCGACGTACGACGTGCCGAGGAACGTGCCGGTGATGAACAGGAGCCTGGCCCGGCTGCGGGCGAGGACGTCCGCCGCTTCCGTGCCCTTGAAGCGGGTGTTCAGCGGCACGAGGACCGCGCCGGCCGTCACCGCGCCGAGGGCGGACACGATCCAGTCGAGCGTGTTGGGCGCCCAGACGGCGACCCGGTCGCCGGGCCCGATGCCGCAGGCCATGCAGGCCGCCGCCGCCCGTTCGACGCGCTCGCCCAGTTCGGCGTACGAGACACGGGTGCGGCCCTCGACCACGGCCTCCCGCTCGCCGTACCGCTCGGCCGCGCCGCGCACCAGTTCCGGGATGCTGCCCCAACCCGCGTCCCCGCTGTCCGCCGCGCCACTGTCCGCTGCGTCGCTCATGGCAAGCCCTCCCACGCTGCTAGCTGACTAACCGTCAGATTAGCTGTAGCCTGACGCGCTGTCAGCAGTCACGACCCTCGCGGAGGTGCCCCGACGTGGCGACGCTCAAGGACGCGACAGCGATAGTCGGCACGGGCCAGACGCCGTTCGCCAAGCGCCTGCCCGAGTCCGAGAAGACCCTGGCCTGCCGGGCCGTCCTGGCCGCCCTCGACGACGCCGGCATCGCCCCGTCCGAGGTCGACGCCCTCGCCTCGTACACCATGGAGGAGACCGACGAGGTCGAGGTGGCGAAGTCCATCGGCGCCGGCGACCTCACCTTCTTCTCCAAGGTCGGCTTCGGCGGCGGCGGTTCCTGCGCCACCGTCGCCCACCTCGCCGCCGCCATAGCCACCGGCCAGGCGAGCGTCGGCGTCGCGTGGCGCTCACGCAAACGCGGATCGGGGCCCCGGCCCTGGAAGAACACCACCGCGCAACTCCCCACCCCCGCCCAGTGGACCCGCCCCTTCGGCCTGCTGCGCCCGGCCGACGAGATCGGCATGCTGGCCCGCCGGTACATGCACGAGTACGGCGCCACCCGCGACCACCTGTTCAACGTCGCCCTCGCCTGCCGCAACCGGGCCAACCAGAACCCGGCCGCGATGATGTACGACCGGCCCCTGACCCGCGACATGTACATGAACGCGCGCTGGATCAGCGATCCCCTGTGCCTGTTCGACAACTGCCTGGAGACGGACGGCGCCCTGGCGTGCGTCATCGTCTCGGCCGAGCGGGCCCGCGACTGCCGGCAGAAGCCGGTGTACGTCCACTCCGTCGCCCAGGGCCTGCCCGCCCAGCACCACGGCATGGTCAACTACTGGAACGACGACCCGCTCACCGGCCCCGCCTGGACCGCCGCCCGCCAGCTCTGGAAACAGGCCGACTTCGGCCCGGACGACGTCGACGTCGCCCAGATCTACGACGCGTTCACCCCGCTCATCCCGCTGTCTTTGGAGGGCTACGGCTTCTGCGGTCGGGGCGAGGGCGCGGCGTTCACCGAGGGCGGCGCCCTGGAGAGCGGCGGGCGGCTGCCGATCAACACCGGGGGCGGCGGGCTCAGCGAGGCGTACGTCCACGGCTTCAACCTGATCACCGAAGGCGTCAGGCAACTGCGCGGCACCAGCACCGCCCAAGTGCCCGCAGCCGCCACCTGCCTGGTGACGGCGGGCGAGGGCGTACCGACGTCGGCCCTGCTGCTGAGGAGCTGAGAGATGAGCGAGAACACGAGCGGCGGCCTGCTCTCTCCCGTCGTCGACGACGACGGCGCCCCCTTCTGGGAGTACGCCGCCCAGGGGGAACTGCGCGTGCAGGCCTGCGCGGCCCCGGGCTGCGGCGCCCTGCGCTTCCCGCCCCGGCCGTGCTGCCCGCACTGCCACTCCTTCGACAGCGCGTGGCGGCGGATGAGCGGCAAGGGGCGGATCTGGTCGTACGTCCTGCCCCACCCGCCCCTCCTGCCCGCGTACGCCGTGCAGGCCCCGTACAACGCGGTCGTCGTGGAACTGGCCGACGCCCCGCACATCCGGCTCGTGGGCAATGTCGTCGCCCGCCCCGACGCGGCGCTCGACTCCGTCGATCCGGCCCGGCTGCGCATCGGCGCGAAGGTGCAGGTCGCGTTCACCGAGGACGCGGACGGGCGGGCGGTGCCCCGGTGGCTGCTGGAGCGGTCGTGAGCACCGAGGACGGCGGCGTCCGCGTCGCGCGGGACAAGGAGACCGGCGTCGCGGTCGTCACCCTCGACCGGCCCGAGCGGCACAACGCCATCGACCTCGCGGCGGCCGCACAACTGGCTTCGGTCTGGCGGGATTTCCGGTTCGACGAGAGCGTACGGGCCGTCGTCCTCACCGGGGCCGGCGGCAAGGCGTTCTGCAGCGGCGTCGACCGGGGGGTGGACGTGCCGCAGCCCCCGTCGCCCTACTCGCTCGACGATCCGCTGCTGACCGTCGGCCCCAAGGCGAACGACCTGTGGAAGCCGGTGATCGCGGCGGTACGGGGGATGGCCTGCGGCGGGGCGTTCTACCTGCTGGGCGAGGCCGAGTTCGTGGTGGCCGCCGAGGACGCGACCTTCTTCGACCCGCACACGGCGTACGGGATGGTCAGCGCCTACGAGACGATCCACATGGCGCAGCGGATGCCGTCCGGCGAGGTCGCCCGGATGGCCTTGATGGGGACTGCGGAACGGATGTCCGCCCGGCGCGCGTACGAGACGGGGCTGGTGTCGGAGGTCGTCCCGGACGGGGAGGAAGTAGCGGCGGCCGTGCGGGCGGCCGAGGTGATCGCGTCGTACCCGACGGACGCCGTGCAGGGCACGGTGCGGGCGGTGTGGGCGGCGACGGAGGCCGCGCGCGGCCGGGCGCTCGCACAGGCGCCGCACCTGGTGGCGCTCGGCAATCTGCCGCCGGGCCGGCAGGCGGAGCTCTTCACCGCCCGCCGGCCCGGCTTCCGTACGCGCTAGGCGTGCGGCGTCGCGTCAGCCGGCGATGCGCCGCACGTTGCTGAGCGTGCACTTGCCGCCGGAGGTCTCGCCCGGCTTGGCGATGTACGGGGTGGCGACGTCCTGCCGCTCGGTACGGCCCGCCAGCACCATGTACATGCTGGGGTGACGCGTCGCGATGGTCGCGCCGCTCGGGTCGCTGAACTCGATCGTGTAGGTGTAGGTGTAGTTCTCGGTCGTGCTGGTGTTGGTCGCGCTGACGGCGGCGACGATGCCCCGGGAGGGGTCGTACTGGCAGGAGTCGATGCGGACGTCCGTGATGTTCGTGTCGCCGCGGGTGCCGGAGGTCGAGCCCGTGGTGGTGGACGAGCCGGTGGTGTAACCACTGGTGCTGCTGCTGGTGGTGGACGTGGTGTCGCCGCTGGTGTAACCGCTGGACGTCGTGTAACCGCTGGTGCTGCCGCTGGACGTGTCGCCGCTGGTGTAACCGCCGGACGTGGAACTGTCGTAGCTCGAACCGCCGCTGGTGCTGCTACTGCTGCTCGAACCGCCGAAGCTGCTGCCACCGCTGCTGCCGCTGCTGTCGTCGCAGCTTCCGCCACGGCCCCGTGCTCCGGTCAGGGCGAGGACGGCGATACCGAAGACGGCAATGGCGCGGACATGGCGAAGCTTCACGCTTCAACCCCCGTTGAATCGTTGAATGTGCGCTCTTGATTGACGAGCGCACGTCACCCTAGTGGGACGCCGACACGCCCGCAAAAACGCGTGTGCGAGGGCGGCGGGCCGGGGCCCGGCGGCCCGTCCGCGACTGGCGACCGCCGCATCACGGGCGTAGCGTCGTCACAGAGAGCCACCCCAAGGAGGCGGCGATGATCCGCAACGTACTCGGCTGGATCCTTGCCCTCGTCGGAGCGACGGCCGCCGTGCTGAGCCCCTTCCGCACCTGGTACGACGGCCGTCTCGGGCGCGACTACCGCATCGGCGACCTTTTCGGCGGCATCACGGACAGCGGGGCGGCGATCATGGGTTCGCTCCTGCTGCCGTTCGCCTTCGCCGCCCTGCTGACCCTGGCCGGTCTTCTGCTGCGCTCCCGTGCGGCGGTCGCTCTCGCCGGCGTCGTCGTGCTCGGGTTCACCATGCTGTGGATGGTCCGCGTGGGCCAAGCGCAGGACGGCCTGACGGTGGACACCGACGGCACCGGGCTCGACGTGGGCGTCGCGCTGGCCCTCGGCGGCGGCGTACTCCTCCTGCTCGCCGCCGTCCTGCTGCCCGGACGCGCGCGGCGGCGCAGGCGCGTGGACGGCGACCACCACCACCCGTACGAGCCCGCACAGCGGGAGGGGCCGGACCAGCCCTACCCGTGGAGCCCCGGCCAGGGCGGACCGGAGGGCCCGGACGGGCGGGGAGGACCGTACGGCGACGGGCGCGACGATCCGCACGGGAACGGGCGCGGGGGTCCGTACGGGCCGGACGACCGGCCGCCGCCGGAGGACCACCGCTACCGCTAGCGGAACACCGCTACCGCCACCGTCCCCCGGCCGCCCCCCGTCAGGCGCGCGTCCCCGACTGCCGGCCCGTCGCCGTGCCCTTGACCGCGTCCAGCGCGTACACGCACCGGTCCTTGCTGCACGCGTACACCACACCGCCCTGCGCCACCGGCGAGCCGGTGATCTCGCCGCCCGTCGCCAGCTTCCAGCGCAGCTGCCCGCCGCTCGCGTCCAGCGTGTAGAGGCAGTGGTCCGCCGACCCGAAGTGGACGCGGCCGTCCGAGACCACGGGTGCGCCCACGACCTCGCCGCCCGCCGCGAAGCGCCACTTCGGGGTGCCGGTCACCGCGTCCAGGGTGTAGAGCGCGCTGCCGCTGCCCACGTGGACGTTGCCCGCGACGACGAGCACCGGCTCGATGGACTGGCGGGACTCCGTGGCGATGCGCCACCGGTCCTTGCCGGTGGCGGCGTCCAGGGCGTACACCGTGCCGAGGTAGTCGGCCAGGTAGACGCCACCGCCCGCGACGGCCGGGCCCGGCGCGAAGGAGGGCGGACTCAGGAAGACCGCCGGGGCCTCGAAGTGCCACCGCACCCGGCCGCTGACGGCGTCGACGGCCAGGACCCGCGTACCGGCGGCGATGTACACGTAGCCGTCCGCTGCCGGCGTCAGCCGCAGCGGCACGCCGCCGCAGGACGCCGCGTCGCCGATCGGGTACGACCAGCGCTCCGTGCCGGTACGGGCGTCCAGGGCCCGCAGCCGCGCGTCCTGCCACACGTACACGGTGTCGTCGTGTACGGCCGGACCCGCCTCCGGGGTCTCGAAGTCGCTCTGGGCGCCGGTGAGTTCCCACAGCTTCTGACCGTTGGACGCCTCCCACGCCTGGACGCCGCCACCGCGCGTGCCGGTCACCACGGTGCCGCGTTCGGCCTTGAGGGAGTACACCCACGCGTCGGTCTGCAGCCGCCAGCGCTCCTGGCCGTCGGAGGCGTCCAGGGCGTACAGCGTCGGCCCGTCGGAGGCGTGGATACGGCCGCCCGCGACCGCCATGGCCCAGGCGACGTCACGCGTCTTGAACTGACGCCGGCCGCTGGCCACGTCCAGGGCGTGCACCTCGAAGGAGGTGACGTAGACCAGATCGCCGGCGACGGCCGGGGTGCCCCACACGTCGTTCGACATGCGGAACCGCCACGGGCGCCATCCCCCGGACGGCCCCGCCCCGTCCGCCGACGGGGCGGGCGGCGGAACGGCCGGGGGCGGCGGGGCGGGCACGGACGCGGAACCGGCGTCGGCCCCGTTCGCGGCGGCGCCCAGACCGGCCGGCGGCCTGATCCACCCGGTGGCCTGCTCCCCCGGTACGGCGACGGCGGCGGCGGTACGGCCGTCGGCCACGCGCGGGCCCGGCCCGATCGGGACCTTGGAGCCGGGCAGCCTGAGGGCGCCCTGCTGGGCGGTGTGCGCAGCCTGCCCACCGTGCCCGCCCTGCGCCGGGTGGCCGGCGTGCGCACCCTGCGGCGCGTGGCCGTCCGCGTACGCGGCGGCCGGGGACGGGGAAGCGGGCCCCTCCGACCGGGACGCCACCGGGGCGAACGGCGGCGGGTCCTGCGGCCTCGGCGGCGTGGAGTGCGCCCGCGACTGCGGCGCACTGGGCAGCGCGGGGCGCCCGCCACGGCGCTGCTCGATCATCGCGGTGGCCCGTGCGGGCAGCCACGCGGACGCCGTACCGCTGTCGTCCTCGCCCGAGGCGAAGAGGTGCGGCGAGAGCTGCGCCTGGAGGTCGGCCGGGCTGGGCCGCCGTACCGCTTCCCTCTGCATGCACGACTCGATCAGCGGACGCAGCTCGTCGGGCAGCCCCTCGGTGTCCGGGCCCTCCCGCAGCAGCATGAAGACCGTCTCGACCGGGTTCGCGCCGTGGAAGGGCGCGTGCCCCGTCGCCGCGAAGACCAGGGTCGAGCCGAGCGAGAAGATGTCGCTGGCGCCCGTCACGCTGCGCGAGTCGCGCGCCTGCTCGGGCGACATGTAGGCGGGCGTTCCGACGGCGACGTTGGTCATGGTCAGCCGGGTGTTGGAGACGCCCGAGGCGATACCGAAGTCGATGACGCGCGGCCCGTCCTCGACCACCAGGACGTTCGACGGCTTGAGGTCGCGGTGGACCAGTCCGGCGCCGTGGATGGACTGGAGCGCCTCGGCGATGCCCGCCGCCAGCCAGCGCACCGCCTGGGCCGGCATCGGCCCGCATTCATTCACTATTTCTTCGAGGGAGGGCGCGGGGACGTACGCCGTGGCCAGCCACGGCACCGCCGCCCGCGGATCTGCGTCCACGACGGCTGCCGTGTAGAACCCGCTGACCGCCCGGGCGGCCTCCACCTCGCGCGTGAAACGGACGCGGAACAGCTGGTCCTCGGCGAGTTCGGTCCGTACCGTCTTGATCGCCACGCGCCGGCCCGACGCCGACCGCGCGAGATAGACCAGCCCCATGCCGCCGGCCCCGAGCCGTGCCAGCACCTCGAACGGGCCGATCCGCCGCGGGTCGTGCTGCGTCAGCTGCTCCATAACTTGCCTGCCACCTCCCCGTACGAGGCCGCAAACACAGCCCCGTGAAGCGTCTCACCACTGGGCACCACCCAGCGGTGCGCACCCTGATTCTTCCTGTCTGAGGCGATGGTGGCGAACCCGGGGGCGGACCGGGGTGTCTCACCCGTATTCGGACAGGTCAAGCAGACGTAAAATGTCGGTGATGCGCTGCTACGTCGCGGTTTCGCGGGGCTCGTCGGGGGTGGGGCGCTCGCCGGTCTCGTCACTTTCGGCCACATCGGCGCGTTCGGAGGAGTCGTTCGAATCGGCCGCATCGGCCGGCTCCGCCTGTGCGGCCGGCTCGCTCGCGTCCGCGGACGACGCCTCGTCCGCAGGGGCTGCAGCGTCCGTCGGCACCGCCGCGTCCGCCGACGCCGTCAGTTCCGCCAGTACGGCGAACGTGGCGCCCTGGTCGTCGGTGAGCACCGCGATCCGCCCGTGCGGGGTGTCGAAGGGCTCCGCCTGGACCCGCCCGCCGAGCTCGGCGGCCCGCGCGGCGGCCTCGTCGCAGTCACCGACCACGAAATAGACCAGGAAGTGGTCGGGCATCTCGGCCGGGAACGCGTTCCCCATGACGCTGCGGCCCCCGATGGCCGTGTCGGGGCCGGGATCGGCGCCCGCCGGGGACCAGGTCCTGAAGTCCTCGCCCGCCTCGTCCAGGTCGAAGCCCCGGAAGCCGAAGACCGTCTCGTAGAAGGGGTCGGTACGGGTCTTGTCCCGCGCGTAGACCTCGGTCCAGCAGAAGGAGCCCGGCCGGTCCCGCACCTCGAACCCGGCATGGCTGCCGGCCTGCCACAGGCCGAAGACCGCACCGCCGGGATCGGCGGCCGCGGCCGTCGTGCCCAGCGGGGGCACGGGCAGCGGGTCGGTCACCATCTGGCCGCCCGCCTCCCTGATCCGCGCGGCGAGCGCCGTGACGTCGTCGGCGGCGAAGTAGATCCCCCAGGCGGTGGGCATGCGGCCGTCACGCTTGGGCGCGAGGGCCGCGACCTTCTTGCCGCCGCTGAGGGCGTTGACGAACGCCGTCCGACCCGCCCTGCCCGACCAGCCCGTGCGCGCCCGGTCGTCGATGCCGGGGTCCGCGAAGGTCCAGCCGAACAGCCCGCCGTAGAACCGCTTGCCCGCTTCGACGTCGTCCAGCGTCACATCGACCCAGCACGGCATGCCTTCCGCGTATACGGCCATGGCCCGGATCCTTCCGTCGCGCAGGGCGGGGCGATGTGTGGCGCCCGTCATCTCAAGCTAACGGCCGCCCGCGCTCCACGCAGGGAAATGAATCGAACAAACGCTCGCATGTCGGGGCATCACGCCAGGCCGGACCCGGGTTGTCCACCAAAGTTGTCCACAGGCTGTTGATAAGACTATTCGGGTCCGCGTCGGTCGGAAGGGGGTCGACGGGGGTGGCAGAGGGGGCCGACGGGGGCGGCAGCGGGGGCCGCCCGGGCCGGGGCGGCTGGCCGGTTCCCCATTTGCAGTCGGCCGAATCGCGCTCCGATCACCCCTCGGTAAGCTGACGGCATGACAGGACAAGTACGCACCGTCGACGGCCGCGTGGCCGGACGACGCGGTCAGGCGACGCGGCAGAAGCTGCTCGACTGCCTCAGCGAGATGCTCAGCTCCTCGCCCTACCGCGACGTCAAAGTCATCGATGTGGCCCGGAAGGCGGGCACTTCACCCGCGACTTTCTACCAGTACTTCCCTGATGTGGAGGGCGCCGTCCTCGAAATCGCGGAAGAAATGGCCAAGGAGGGCGCCGGGTTGACCGAACTCGTCTCCGGCCGCTCCTGGGTCGGCAAGGCGGGCTGGGCGACCTCCGAGGAACTTGTCGAGGGCTTCCTCGACTTCTGGCGCAAAAACGACGCCATCCTGCGTGTCGTCGACCTCGGCGCCGCCGAGGGCGACAAGCGGTTCTACAAGATCCGCATGAAGATCCTGAACTCGGTCACCAACTCCCTTACGGACACGGTGAAAGAGCTCCAGGCCAAGGGCAAGGTGGACAAGGACGTCAGCCCCGCCGCGATGGCCGGCTCTCTCGTCGCGATGCTCGCGGCGGTCGCCTCGCACCAGAAGGGCTTCCAGACCTGGGGTGTGAAGCAGACCGAACTCCGTCCCAACCTGGCCCTGTTGGTCCACCTGGGCATCACGGGCAAGAAGCCGACGAAGTAACCCCACTCCTCGATCCGGCCCTCCGAGGGAGCCGGCGTCGCCCCCAGTCCTGTCTGCGCAGCGGCGGCCCCGCACCGGTCCGCCGCTGCGGCGTTTCCAGCGGCAGACGTCCGGCGCGCGCGGCGTCCGGCGCCTGCAGGAGCACCGGCCCGAGGAATCAGGCGCGCTCGGCCGTCCGGGCGCCGTCAGCGGTCCGGTGTCGTCAGGAGTCCCCCGGCCCGGCGTCCGCCCGTTCCTCCAGCCGGAAGAGCCGGATCTGCCGCTCCACCCTCGCCTGGTACGTCGCGTAGGGCGGCCAGAACCTCAGCGCCTCCTCCCACACCGCTTCCCGCTCCGCGCCCTCCAGCAGCCGTGCCCGCACCTCGACGTCCTTGCCGCGCCAGCTGATCCGGGCGTCCGGGTGCTTGATGAGGTTGGCGGTCCAGGCGGGATGCCCCGGCCTGCCGAAGTTGCTGCCGACGAGGATCCAGCCGCCGCCCGGCCCCAGCGGCACGCACGCCAACGGCGTGGTGCGCGGCTCGCCGCTCCTGGCGCCCTTCGCCGTGAGGACCAGGCCGGGCAGCATCCGCGCGCTGGGCAGCACCCTGCCCCGCGTCAGACGGTGGACGGCGCGGTCCATGGCGGGGACGACGTGCGGGGCGATCCGGGCGAAGGCGCGGGTCGAGGACAGCTTCTGCACGAGGCGCGTTCCCGGCCGCATCAGGACGTCACCTCTCGTTCCACCCCGGGACCGGCGACTGCCATCGCGTCCTCCTCCCGGGTACCGCCGAAGAGACCCGCGACCCGTGCCGCGCGGTCGCGCAGCCGGTGGACGGGGCCGAACAGCAGCTCGTCCGACGCCGCCCGCTTGAAGTACAGGTGCGCGTCGTGCTCCCACGTGAACCCGATCCCGCCGTGCAGCTGGACGGCCTCCGCCGTGGTCGTGCGCAGCGCCTCCACGGCCTGCGCGAGCGCCAGGCCGCCGGTGGCCGGGTCCCAGGCCGCGTAGTAGGCCGCCGAACGCGCGGCCCGCACCTGTACGTAGAGGTCGGCCAGCCGGTGCTTGACCGCCTGGAAGGAGCCGATCGCCCGCCCGAACTGCTCGCGGGCCTTGACGTGGTCGACGGTGCGCTCCAGCGCGTACGAGGCGGCGCCGACCGCTTCGGCGGCGAGCACGACGGCGGCGGTGCGCCCGGCGTCCGCCAGGGCGCCGGGCACGTCGGCGGCGTCGTCCGCGCCCAGCAACTCCGCTTCGACCTCGCGCAGTTGTACGCGGGCCTGGGTGCGGGTCTCGTCCAGGGTGGTCTGGCGTACGCGGACCAGCCCCGCCGCCCCGGCCCGTACGAGGAACAGCAGGGTCCGGCCGCGCGCGAAGCCCCCGGTGTGGGCGGCGACGACCAGCAGGCCGGCGCTGTGCCCGTCGAGCACCTGCGCGGCCTCCCCGTACAGGGTCCACGTGCCGTCCCGTCCTCCCGAGCCGGTACGCCGGGCCTGTACGCCGCCGGACCGGCCGCCGCCCGCCCACTCGCCGCCGGTGTTGTCGCCGGTGAGGGCGAGCGCGGCGGACAGGCCGCCGCCGGGTACGGCGAGGGTGGCGGTCAGCGTGCCGTCGGCGACCGGCGGGAGCAGGGCCTCGCGCTGGGCCATCGTGCCGAGGGCGGCGATCAGCGGGGCGGCGAGGACGGCGGTGGCCAGCAGCGGTGAGGGCAGGAGGACCCGGCCCGTCTCCTCGCAGGCGAGGGCCAGCTCGACGGTCCCGCAGCCGACTCCGCCGTACACGGCGGGCAGGGCGAGGCCCGGCAGCCCGACCTGCTCGGCGAGCTGCCGCCAGAGGCCGTCGTCGTACCCGGCGGTGGTCCGTACGGCCGACTTCACCTCCTCGGGACCGCTCCGCTTGGCCAGCAGCTCGCGCAGCGTGCGCCGGATCTCTTCCTGCTCCACGGTGAAGGCGGCGTCCATGGAACTCCCTCCTCGCCTGACGGGCCGTCATGTTAGGGGCGGGGAGGCGAGATGCACAGAGGCGCGGGGCGACGGCTCTCCCCCTCGCGTCACATCGAAGCCCGTGCGGGGACAGTTATCTGATGTACCGTCAGATGCATGCTGGCTCCCCGCTCCCCCCGCAAGGTGGCCGTCGTCGGCGCGGCCCTCTCCGACTGCGGACGCGTCGACGAGGCCACTCCCTACGCCCTCCACGCCCAGGCCGCCCGCCGCGCCCTCGCCGACTCCGGTCTCGACCGGTCCGTCGTCGACGGCTTCGCCTCCGCCGGCCTCGGCACGCTCGCACCGGTCGAGGTCGCCGAGTACCTGGGGCTGCGCCCCACCTGGGTCGACTCGACCGGCGTCGGCGGCTCCACCTGGGAGGTCATGGCCGCGCACGCCGCCGACGCGATCGCCGCCGGCCACGCCAACGCCGTACTGCTCGTGTACGGCTCGACGGCCCGCGCCGACATCAAGGCGGGGCGCCGCACCTCGAACCTGTCGTTCGGCGGGCGCGGCCCCCTCCAGTTCGAGGTCCCGTACGGGCACACGCTCGTCGCCAAGTACGCGATGGCCGCCCGCCGCCACATGCACGAGTACGGCACCACCCTGGAGCAGCTCGCCGAGGTCGCCGTCCAGGCCCGGGCGAACGCGGCGACCAACCCCGACGCGATGTTCCGCGACCCGGTGACGGTGGACGACGTACTGTCCGGCCCGGTGATCGCCGACCCGTTCACCAAGCTGCACTGCTGCGTCCGCAGCGACGGCGGCTGCGCGGTGCTGATGGTGGCGCAGGAGTACGTGCCCGACGCGGCCAAGGCCCCGGTGTGGGTGCTGGGCTCCGGAACCGCCGTCTCGCACACCACCATGTCCGAGTGGGACGACTTCACCGTCTCCCCGGCCGCCGTCTCCGGACGCCTGGCCTTCGAGCGGGCGGGCGTGCGCCCCTCGGACATCGACCTCGCCGAGATCTACGACGCCTTCACCTACATGACCCTGGTGACGCTGGAGGACCTCGGGTTCTGCGCGAAGGGCGAGGGCGGCGCGTTCGTCGAGAAGGGCCGGCTGCTGCGCGACGGCGCGCTGCCGGTGAACACCGACGGCGGCGGCCTGTCCGCCTGCCATCCGGGGATGCGGGGACTGTTCCTGTTGGTGGAGGCAGTACGGCAACTGCGCGGAGAGGCGGGCGAGGGCCAGGTCCGCCGGGCGGACGGCAGCCTGCCGGAGCTGGCGGTGGCGTCGGGGACGGGCGGCTGGTTCTGCTCGTCGGGGACGGTGGTGCTGGGGCGGGACGGGTGAGCCGGCCCACGATCTCCCGGAGGGCGGTGTTGACCGTGTCCCTCTTGGGCGTCGTGCCCAGAAGGCGTGCGGCTTCTTCCAGAGCCTCGTCATCCAGGTCGATCACGGTGGGCGCCATGGCCATACCCCCTCTGGATACGCATCTGCCCAAGACGCTGTCGCCGTGAGTGGTGCGCATCAGGTCGCTCGCCCGCCTCCACCCCTTCGAGTGGCGCTGCCACCGGAGAGCGCATGATGGCTCGGTGACCACCTTCCACCAGACTCTCCGCTCGCTGCGCGTATGGGACACCGCCCTCCCCGCCTTCGACCCGGACACCGCGCCCGCCGATCCGCTGCCCCTCTTCCGGCAGTGGTTCGTGGCGGCGGCGGAGGCCGGGCAGAGCGAGCCGCACACCATGTCACTGGCCACCGTCGACCCGGACGGGCTGCCCGACGTGCGGACGCTGATGCTGCACGACGCCGACGAGCGGGGCTGGCACTTCGCCTCGCACGCCACCAGCGCCAAGGGCCGCCAGCTCGCCGCCGACCCGCACGCGGCGCTCGGCTTCTACTGGCCGGTCCAGGGCCGCCAGGTCCGGGTACGGGGGCAGGTCGTGACGGGCACGCCCGAGGAGGCCGCCGCCGACCTGCACGCCCGCTCGACGGGGGCGCTGGCGTCGGCACTGGTGGGGCGGCAGAGCGAGGTGCTGCGCTCGCGGGAGGAGCTGGCGCGGGCGAGCGAGGCGGCCTGGGCACGGGCAGAGGCCGAACCGGACAGCGAATCGGCGACCTGGACGGTGTACGTGCTGGAGCCGCGCGAGGTCGAGTTCTTCCAGGGCGACGAGCGGCGACGGCACGTACGGCTGCGCTATCGGCGGGAGGGGGACACGTGGGTACGGGAGCTGCTCTGGCCGTGACCGGCAATCAGCCCGCCGCCTTCGCGAACGGCCGCTGAACGAGGTGGTCGCCGCTCAGCTCTGCCTGTCCCCGGAGAGCTGAGCCGTCCGGAAGACGGGAACCGCCGGCCCTTCGCCCTCCTGCCGGAAGGTCACCGTCAGCGGCATCCCGATCCGCAGCTCCGACTCCGCGCAGCCGACGATCTCCGTCATCATGCGCGGCCCCTCCGCCAGGTCCACGACGGCGGCCGTGTACGGGACGCGGGCGCCGAAGGGCGGCAGGTCGTTGCGGTGGACCACCGACCAGGTGTAGAGCGTCGCGCGGCCGCTCGCCCGCTCCCACCCGACGTCCTCGCTCCAGCAGTACGGGCAGAACTCGCGCGGATAGTGGTGCGGCCGGCCGCAGGCGCGGCAGCGGCGCAGCAGCAGGCGGCCGTCGGCGGCGGCGTCCCAGTAGGGGCGGGTGAACGCGTCGATGTCGGGCACGGCGGCGCTCATGCCCCGAGCCATCCGATCGCGTGATCGAGGGACCAGGTCTGCCAGGACAGGGCGAAGAGGGCGACGAGCGAGATGAGCGCCATCATGGCGTTCTGCCCCTGCTCGGCCCAGTCGTGGATCATCAGGACGAGGTAGAGGAGGTTCAGGAGCAGCCCGCCGACCAGGGCGACGGGCGTCAGGACCCCGAAGACCAGGCCGAGTCCGAGGGCGAGTTCGGCGTACACGACGACGTACGCCATCGTGCGGGGCCGGGGCGCGACCACGGTGTCGAAGCCGCGCTTCACCGCGGGCCAGCGGTGCTTCCCGGCGACGTCCGCCGCCCAGGCGATGCCCGTACCGCGCTCGAACCAGCCCTTCTTGTCCTTGTGGCGCCAGCTCTCCAGCCACCACAGGCCGAGGCCGACGCGCAGTACCGCGAGCCATTGCGCGCCGTCGAGCCAGAGGGTCCGCATCCCGTTCCACCACCCCTTCGTCCGCCCCCGCGCCACCGATCTGACGGTACGTCAGTTCAGCGGATCGGGCGGGCTTCGCGCAAGAGGCAGGGGCCGGCGACTGTCCGTGACCGATTCGCAACCGATTTCGGTCTTGACCGAGACCCATCAACGGTGTGCGCGGTTAGGCTCACGAATCATGACCAATACCACCCACGACCACCCCGTCTACGTCATAGGCGGCGGACCGGGCGGACTGGCCGCCGCGGCGGCACTGCGCGAACGGGGCGTACGCGCCGTCGTCCTGGAGAAGTCCGACGCGGTCGGAGCATCCTGGCGGGCCCACTACGACCGGCTGCGCCTGCACACCACGCGGCGCCTGTCCGGCCTGCCCGGACTGCCGATGCCGCGCGCGTTCGGGCGGTGGGTGGCGCGGGACGACGTGGTGCGGTACCTGGAGAAGTACGCCGAGCACCACGGGCTGGAGATCGTCACCGGCGTCGAGGTCTCCCGTGTCGAGCGCGTCGAGCCCGCCCCGGGCGAGGACGGCGGCTGGCTGCTGCACGCCACCGGCGGCCGCGAACTGACCGGCTCGGCGGTGGTGGTCGCCACCGGCTACAACCACACGCCGTACGTCCCCGAGTGGCCCGGCCGCGACACGTACACCGGTGAACTGACGCACGCCGCGCACTACCGCAACCCGCGCCCGTACGAGGGCATGGACGTCCTGGTCGTCGGCACGGGCAACACGGGCGCCGAGATCGCCGTGGACCTCGCGCAGGGTGGCGCGGCGCGCGTGCGCCTGGCCGTGCGCACCGTCCCGCACATCGTCCGCCGCTCGACGGCGGGCTGGCCCGCGCAGGCCACCGGCATCCTCGTACGCCGCCTGCCGGTCCGGCTGGTGGACCGGGCCGGCGCCCTGATGGGCCGGCTCGCGGTCCCCGACCTCTCGGCGCACGGCCTGCCGCGTCCGTCCACCGGCCTCTACTCCCGGGTGCGGGAGGGCGCGATCCCGGTGCAGGACGCCGGGCTGATCGCCGCCGTGAAGCGCGGGGCCGTCGAGCCGGTGGCAGCCGTCGAGTCCTTCGAGCAGGACAAGGTCGTCCTGGCGGACGGCACCCGGATCTCACCGCGGGCGGTGATCGCGGCCACCGGATACCAGCGCGCCCTGGACGGCCTGGTGGGCGACCTCGGCGTGCTGGACGGGCGGGGCCGGCCCGTGGTGCACGGGGCGCGCACCCCGCCGAAGGCGCCGGGCCTGTACTTCACGGGGTTCACCAACCCGATCAGCGGCATGTTCCGTGAGATGGCCCTCGACGCCCGGAAGATCGCCAAGCGGATCGCGAAGGGGCGCGGGTCCGGCCGCTGATCCGCGCGGCGCGCCCCCTGCGCCCGCCGGCCACCGGACCGTGCCCGCCACCTGACCATGGTGGGTTCCCGCAACCGCGCCTGCATGATGGAGCTCCTTCAAGTCTGTCCGCTTTTCCGTTCGTTGCTCCATTGACGGAACTCCCGAGGAATGTGACCGATGGACGACCCCGAACTTCTGGCGGAGCGCTTCGAGGCCCACCGAGGGCATCTGCGCGCCGTCGCGTACCGGATGCTGGGCTCGCTGAGCGAGGCGGAGGACGCCGTACAGGAGGCGTGGCTGAAGCTCAGCCGCTCCGACACCACCGAGGTCGCCAACCTGGGCGGCTGGCTGACGACCGTCGTGGGGCGGGTGTGCCTGGACATGCTGCGTTCCCGTACGTCACGGCGCGAGGACCCGTTGGACGTGCACGAGTACGCACAGGTGCCCGACCCCGTCGTCAGCCGGGCCGACCGGGCCGACCCCGAGCACCAGGCCGTGCTCGCCGACTCGGTGGGGCTCGCGCTCCTCGTCGTACTGGAGACGCTGCCGCCCGCGGAGCGGCTGGCGTTCGTCCTGCACGACATGTTCGCCGTGCCGTTCGACGACATCGCCCCCGTCGTCGAGCGCACCCCGGCCGCGACCCGGCAGCTCGCCAGCCGGGCCCGGCGCCGGGTCCAGGCGTCTCCGCCGCCGGAACCCGACCTCGGCCGGCAGCGCCAGGTCGTCGACGCCTTCCTCGCCGCCTCGCGCGGGGGCGACTTCGACGCGCTCCTCGCGCTGCTGGACCCGGACGTCGTCCTGCGGGCCGACACCGGTTTCGTGACCGCCGGGGCGGTGAAGCCGCTCCACGCCTCCAGGATCGTGCGGGGCGCGCGGAACGTGGTCGAGCAGGCGCTCACGTTCTCCCGGTTCTCCCCGTACGCGCGGCCGGCGCTCGTCAACGGGGCGATGGGGCTCGTCACGGCGGTGGACGGGAAGACGTTCTCCGTCATGCACTTCACCCTCAGGGACGGGAGGATCGCCGAAATCAACATCCTCGCCGACACCGACCGCCTGAACCGGCTGGAACTGCCCGCCCTCGACGGCTGACATCAGGTCTTGGCGGGGCCGAGGCCCGGGTAGGGAGAGGGAAGGGCGGGCACGGCGTCCGTACCCGCCCTCCGCTCCCGCCCGTACCCCCGCCCGCGCCCTTCCCCGAGGCTTTGCCCGCCGGACTGTTCCTGACGAGCCGTCAGTTCAGTAATCTGACTACGCGTCAGTTACGTTGGCCGACGAGCAGGAGCGGGCTGAGACATGCTTGGATCTACCCACGGCACCCTGACCACCGATCTCCGCGCCCGCGTCGTGGCCTGCGGCGAGGTTCCGCACGCCGCCGTCCACGACACGGCGACTGCCACCGCCACCTCGGCCGGCGACCTCGACGTCAGCGGCCGGCCCCTGTACGCGGACGTCCCCGACCTCGACCGGTTCTTCCGGCCCGAGTCGGTGGCCGTCGTCGGCGCGTCCGACGCGGAGGGCAGGCCCAACACCGGGATCACCCGGCAGCTGATCGCCTGGGCCGAGCGGGTCGGCGCCCGGCTGCACCCCGTCCATCCCACCCGCGCGTCCGTCTTCGGGCTGCCCTGCGTGCCCTCCGTCCGCGACCTGGCCGAACAGGTCGACCTGGCCGTGCTGCTGGTCGCCGATCCCGTCCCGGTGATCGCGGAGCTGGGTGAGGCCAAGGTCAGGTTCGCCGTCGCCTTCGCCTCCGGCTTCGCCGAGACGGGCGAGGCGGGCGCCGTCGCCCAGACGCGGCTGGCCGCCGCGGTCGAGCGGTCCGGCGTACGGCTGCTCGGGCCGAACACCAACCTCAACGCCTTCGAGCGGTTCCGCGACGACCTCGACGGGCCCGCCATCGCCCTGATCACCCAGTCCGGCCACCAGGGCCGCCCCGTCCACGCCCTCCAGGACCTCGGCATCCGCCTCTCCCACTGGGCGCCCACCGGCAACGAGGCCGACCTGGAGACCGCCGACTTCATCTCGTACTTCGCCCAGCGGCCCGAGGTCGGCGCGATCGCCTGTTACGTCGAGGGACTCAAGGACGGCCGCTCCTTCCTGCTCGCCGCCGACCGGGCCGCACGGGCGGGCGTGCCGGTCGTCGCGGTCAAGGTGGGCCGCACCGAACGGGGCGCCCGTACCGCCGCCTCGCACACCGGCAAGCTGACCGGCGCGGACGAGGTGGTGGACGCGGCGATGCGGCAGTTCGGCGTGATCCGGGTGGACGGCCTCGACGAACTCCAGGACACGGCGGCCCTGCTGGCGAGGGCGCGCAAGCCGGTGTCCGACGGCGTCGTCGTCTATTCGATCTCGGGCGGTACGGGCGCCCACTTCGCGGACCTGGCGACGGCGGCGGGGCTCCGGCTGCCGGAGCTCTCGGCGGCCCGGCAGGCCGAGCTGCACACCTGGATACCGGAGTACCTGAGCGTCGCCAACCCCGTCGACAACGGCGGCCATCCGGTCGGCGACTGGCGCGGCCGCAAGATCATCGACGCGATCCTGGCCGACCCGGCGGTGGGCGTCCTCGTCTGCCCGATCACCGGCCCCTTCCCCCCGATGAGCGACAGGCTCGCGCAGGACCTGGCCGACGCGGCCGAGGCGACGGACAAGCTGGTGTGCGTGGTGTGGGGCTCACCGGTGGGCACGGAGGCGGCGTACCGCGAGACCCTGCTCGGCTCGTCGCACGTCGCCACCTTCCGCACGTTCGGCAACTGCATCTCCGCCGTACGCGCCTACCTGGCCCACCACCGCTTCACCTCCTCCTACCGCTCCCCCTTCGACGAGGCGCCCCGCACCCCGTCCCCCTCCTTCCGCAAGGCACAGGCGCTGATGCGTCCCGGCGAGCAGCTGAGCGAGCACGCGGCGAAGCAACTGCTGCGGGCGTACGGCATCCGCGTACCGCGCGAACAACTGGTGACCAGCGCGGCGGCGGCCGTCCGGGCGGCGGGCCTCGTCGGCTACCCGGTGGTGATGAAGGCGTCCGGGCCCCGCCTCGCGCACAAGAGCGAGCTGGGCCTGGTCAAGGTCGGCCTGACCTCCGCCAGTCAGATCCGCGACGCGTACCGCGAACTGACGGACATCGCGCGGTACGAGGGGATCGAGCTGGACGGCGTCCTGGTGTGCCAGATGGTGGAGCGGGGTGTCGAGATGATGGTCGGCGTCACGCAGGACGCGCTGTTCGGTCCGACGGTGACGGTCGGGCTCGGCGGCGTCCTGGTGGAGGTGCTCCGCGACGCGACGGTACGGGTGCCCCCGTTCGGCGAGGACCAGGCCCGGACCATGCTCACCGAACTGCGCGGCCACGCCCTGCTGGAGGGCGTACGGGGGGCGCCACCGGCCGACGTGGACGCACTGGTGGAAGTGGTCCTGCGGGTCCAGCGCATGGCCCTGGAACTGGGCGACACCCTCTCGGAGCTGGACATCAACCCCCTGA
Organism: Streptomyces chryseus; assembly: GCF_014650755.1. Lineage (GTDB taxonomy): Bacteria > Actinomycetota > Actinomycetes > Streptomycetales > Streptomycetaceae > Streptomyces > Streptomyces chryseus. Next base: position 41,642 of record NZ_BMVO01000014.1, read on the forward strand.
TGATCCTCCCGCGCGGCCAGGGGGCGGTGGCACTGGACGCGCTGGCGGTGTGCCGGTGAACCGCTCCCCGTAGCGGAGCCGCACCGACCGGGCCTCCGCGCCCGGCCGCCCCACCGGACTCCCGACCGGCCTCCGCACCCCGCCACCCCACCGTCCCCCATGCCCCGCCACCCCACCGGACTTCCCCGACCATCCCCAGGAGCGAGCCACGTGACGACCGACTCCCCCCTCGACGCGGCCGACGAGCCCGTCGAGTCCTCAGTGCTGCACGCCTACGACAACGGCGTCGCCTACCTCACCCTCAACCGCCCCGCCGCCCTGAACGCCCTCACCTGGCCCCAGCGGGAGCGCGTCGTCGCGCTGCTCAACGCCGCCTCCGCCGACCCCGCCACCCGCGCCGTGGTCGTCACCGCCACCGGCAAGGGCTTCTGCGCGGGCGCGGACCTGCGCGGGGCGCCGGCGAGCGCCGGCGACCGGGTCGCGGGGGACGTCGCCCGTACGATCCGGCTCGGCGCGCAGCGGCTCATCAGCGCCGTACTGGACTGCGAGAAGCCGGTGATCGCCGCCGTCAACGGCACCGCCGCCGGCATCGGCGCCCACCTCGCGTTCGCCTGCGACCTGGTGCTGGCCGCCGAATCCGCGCAGTTCATCGAGGTCTTCGTACGGCGCGGCCTGGTCCCGGACGGCGGCGGCGCGTACCTGCTGCCCCGCCTGGTCGGCCCGCAGCGCGCGAAGGAGCTGATGTTCTTCGGCGACACCGTACCGGCCGCCGAGGCGGAGCGACTGGGCCTGGTCAACCGTGTCGTGCCGGACGCGGAACTGGCCGGGACCGCGCGGGCCTGGGCCGAGCGCCTGGCGGCCGGTCCGACCCGCTCGATCGTCCTCGCCAAGCAGCTGGTCAACGCCTCCCTCGACGTCGACCGGGCGACCGCGTTCGCCGCCGAGGCGACCGCACAGGAGATCAACATGACGACGGCGGACGCGAACGAGGGCGTGGCGAGCTTCGTGGAGCGGCGCACGCCCAAGTACCGGGGCCTGTAGGACCGGCGGCAGACGTCGTCCGGGCCCGGCGGGGCCGGTCGGAGGCTTCCCATCTGACGGCCCGTCAGTTTCAATGGGGGTGTGATGGGACACGCAGGGATGGCGGCCACCGTCGTCCGATACCTCAGGTCGGTCGGCGCCCCCACGGCCGCCGAACCCTACGACCCGCTCCCGCGCCCCGACCTGCGGGCCGTCGGCGCGGACGAGCGGCTGCCGGTCGACCCGGCCGAGTTCCGCGCCGTACTCGGCCACTTCGCGACGGGCGTCACGGTCGTCACGGCGCCACCGAGTTCCGATACCCCCGCCGGCCCCGCCGGCTTCGCCTGCCAGTCCTTCGCCTCGCTCTCCCTCGACCCGCCCCTGGTCACCTTCATGGTCGCCCGCACGTCCACGACCTGGCCCCGCATCGCCCGCGCCGGCGTCTTCTGCGTCAACGTCCTCGGCGCGGACCAGGGCGACCTGTGCCGCGGCTTCGCGCTGAGCGGGGCGGACAAGTTCGCGGGCGTCGGGTACGCGCCGGCGCCCGTCACCGGGTCGCCGCTGCTCGACTCCGTACCGGCCTGGATCGACTGCCGCGTCCAGGCCGTCCACACCGGCGGCGACCACCTGATCGTGGTCGGCCGGGTCGAGGCGCTGGGCGGGTCCGACGACGGGGAGCCGCTGCTGTTCCACCGGGGCAGGTTCGGCCGCTTCAGCGCGTGAGACCCGCGAGGGGCACCGGCTTCCTGCGGATGACCAGGGACATCAGCGCGGCGGCCGCGCACAGCGCCCCCGCCGCGTACCAGACGACGTCGTACGAGCCGAACACGTCACGCGCCACACCGCCCGCGAAGGCGACCACCGCCGCGCCCACCTGGTGCGAGGCGAGCACCCACCCGAAGACGATCGCGGAGTCCTCGCCGTACTGCTCACGGCACAGGGCGAGGGTCGGCGGTACGGTCGCCACCCAGTCGAGGCCGTAGAAGACGATGAAGAAGATCATCGGCGGGTGGACGTCCGGGGCCATCAGCATCGGCAGGAAGAGCAGCGAGACACCGCGCAGGGCGTAGTACACGGCGAGCAGGCGGCGGGCCTCGAAGCGGTCGGTGAGCCAGCCGGAGGCGATCGTGCCGATGACGTCGAAGACCCCGATGACGGCGAGCAGCGAGGCGGCGGCGGTGATCGGCATGCCGTGGTCGTGGGCGGAGGGGACGAAGTACGTCCGCATGAGTCCGTTCGTCGACGCGCCGCAGATCGCGAAGGTGCCCGCGAGCAGCCAGAAGGGCCCCGTCTTCACCGCCGCGAGAAGCACGGTCACCGTCCGCTTCGCCGCGCCCCTCCGGGGCGCCGGCTTCGGCACGAACTCCCCTCCGTACGGGGCGAGTCCCACGTCGGCCGGATGGTCGCGCAGCAGCAGCCAGACGAACGGGACCACGACCAGCGCGGCCAGGGCGACCGTGACGGAGGCGGGCCGCCAGCCGTGGTTGTCCACGATCCAGGCGCACAGCGGCAGGAAGATCAGCTGGCCGGACGCCCCGGCGGCGGTCAGTACGCCGGTGACCAGGCCCCGGCGCTCGACGAACCAGCGGTTGGTGACCGTCGCGGCGAAGGCCATCGCCATCGATCCGGTTCCGAGGCCGACGAGCAGGCCCCAGTAGAGCATCAGCTGCCAGCTCGCGGTCATCCAGACGCTGAGCAGGGCGCCGGCGGCGACCATGCTCAGCGCCGCGACCACCACCTTGCGCATGCCGAAGCGGTCCATGAGCGCGGCGGCGAACGGCGCGGTCAGACCGTACAGCGCCATGTCGATGGAGACGGCGAAGCCGATCTCGCCACGCGACCAGCCGAATCGGTCGTGCAGCGGGTCGATCAGCAGGCCGGGGAGGGAGTTGAAGGCGGCGCCGCCGGTGATCGTCACGAAGGCCACGGCGGCCACGAACCACGCGCGGTGGGGCATCCGGCGGGTGCGGCGCGGGCCGGTGGCCCGGGGGTTCGTCTGCGGTGCGGCGTCGGTTGTCTGGGTCACGTCACTCAGCTTCGGGCCCGTCGAGGCGTCGGACGAGTGGCCGGACAGCCACGGTTCGCAAGGATCGGGACACGTGCTTCGAGCGCCCCGATGCCCTCACCCCACCCGCCGCAGCTCGCGAATCGGCCGCACCCCCAGCATCACTCCGACCACCCCCAGCATCACGACCACCCCCGCCAGCAGGACCCGTCCCGCGCCCACCGCCTCCGCCACCGGGCCCGCCAGCGCGCGGCCCGCCGCCATCATCAGCAGCGACCCGGACACGTCGTACGCGTGCAGCCGGTTCAGCGCGTCGGGCGGCACGTGCGTCTGGACCGTCGTCGACCACATCACCAGCCAGAACGCGAAGGCCGCGCCGCCGGCGAACTGGCCCGCCCCCAGGGCCGGTACGGACAGGTCCAGACCCAGCACCAGCAGGTTGACCACGACCCCGAGCAGCGCCACGGCGCCCGCCGCCAGCGGACGCGTCGGCCGCAGCCGCATCGCCAGCAGCCCGCCCGCCGCGCTGCCCGCGCCGTTGACCGCCATGAGCACGCCGTACGTGCCCGAGCCGTGCGTCTCGGTCACCAGGACGGCGGTGAGCGGCAGCATCGGGCCGGCCACGGTCAGCCCGTACACCGTCCAGATCGCGATGACGCCCCACAGCCAGCTGCGCGAGGTGAACTCGCGCCAGCCGTCGACCAGTTCCGCCAGCAGCGAGCCGCGCTCCACCGGCTCCCCGGCCGGCGGCAGCCGCAGCAGGAACAGGCAGATCCCGCTGACCGCGAACGTCGCGGCGTTGGCGGCGAAGACCGCGCCGGCGCCGCCCGAGAGCCCCACCACGAGCCCCGCGAACGCCGGGCCCGCCATGGTCATGAGCGCCTCGCAGACGCGCAGGACCGCGTTCGCCCGCTGTACGTCGTGCGCGATGCGCGGGACGGTCGAAGCGACCCCGGGCTGGAACAACGCCGCACCGACACCGCTGACCGCGCTCAGCCCGTACACCACCCACACCGACGGATCGCCGGCCGCGAAGGACACGGCGAGCACCGAGGCGCCGACCAGGCGCAGACCGTCCGCGAGGATCATCATCCGGCGGGGCGTGAAGCGGTCCGCGAGTACGCCGCCGAAGAGGACCAGCACCGCGAAGGGGCCGATCCACGCGGCCAGGGCGTAACCGACCGAGGAGCCGGGGCGGCCCGCGCCGAGCAGACCGGCCGCCAGGGCCACGGGGACCATGCCGTCGCCGAAGACGGCGACCGTACGGGCCACGAAGAAGAGCCGGAAGTTACGGTTCCATCGGCCCGCGGAGGGTTCACGCGACGCTCCGGCCGTCTCGGGAATGTCCTGGGCTGCTGCGCGCTTCTCCGTCACAGCGCAGACATGTACCAGCTTGAGGTCTATACCAGCCAGTGAATAAGACGACGGGGAGCCGACCCGTGCCGAAGGAGTGTCCCGCCATGCCCCACCGCGTCGCCGTCCTCGCGCTCGACGGACTGCTCCCCTTCGAACTGGGCATCCCGCACCGCATCTTCGGCCTCGCGAAGGACGCAGCCGGCCGCCCGCTCTACGAGACCGTGACGTGCTCCGTGCGCCCGCCGGGCCCGGTCCGTACGGACGCCGACTTCGCCATCGCCGTCGAGCACGGACCCGAGGCGCTGGCCACCGCCGACACGGTCGTGATCCCCGCGTCGTACGAGCTCGGCCCCGTCCACGAACAGGGCGTACTGACCGAGGAACTGCGGGCCGCCTTCGCCCTCGTCCGCCCCGGCACCCGCATGGTCTCCATCTGCACCGGCGGCTACGTCCTGGCCGCGGCGGGATACCTCGACGACCGGCCCGCGACCACGCACTGGGCTTCCGCCGAGCACTTCCAGCGGCTGTTCCCGTCGGTCAGGGTCGACCCGGACGTGCTGTTCATCGACGACGGCGACGTCCTGACCTCGGCCGGGGTCGCGGCCGGCCTCGACCTGTGCCTGCACATCGTGCGGCGCGACCACGGCAGCGGTGTGGCCAACGCGGTGGCCCGGGGCACCGTCGTACCGCCGCACCGGGAGGGCGGCCAGTCCCAGTACGTCCACCGCCCCGTTCCGGAGCCCCAGCTGGCTACCACGACCGCGGCTCGCGCGTGGGCACTGGGCCGCCTCCACGAGCCGATCCAGTTGCGGGACATGGCCGAGCAGGAGTCGATGTCGGTACGGACGTTCACGCGCCGGTTCCGCGAGGAGGCCGGGATCAGCCCCGGCCAGTGGCTGACCCAGCAACGCGTCGAACGGGCCCGCCACCTGCTCGAATCGACCGATCTCTCCATCGACCAGGTGGCCCGCGACGCCGGCTTCGGCACCGCGACCTCCCTGCGCCAGCACCTCCAGGCGGCGCTCGGCGTGCCCCCGAGCGTCTACCGCCGCACGTTCCGCGCGACGACCGCCCCGAGCGGGTGACGGCCGGCTCAGAACGTCAGCACGCCCCTGGCCACCCGCCCGTGGTGCGCGTCGTCCACCGCCTTGGCGAAGTCCTCCACGGGGTACGTCTCGGTCACCAGCTCGTCCAGCAGCAGCCGGCCCTGCGCGTACAGCCGGGCGTACAGGGCGATGTCCTGCTGCGGGCGTGAGGAGCCGTACCGGCAGCCGAGGATCGACTTGTCCAGGTACATCGAGGAGACGAGGAACGACGCCTCCGCCGTGGCGGCCGGCACACCGAGCAGCACCGCCTGCCCGTGCCGGTCGAGCAGGTCGATCGCCTGGCGGATCAGCGCCGTGCTGCCGACGCACTCGAACGCGTGGTCCGCGCCGGACGGCAGGATCTCCCGTACGGCGTCCCCCTCGGCCGAGCCGAGGAAGTGCGTCGCGCCGAACAGCCGCGCGGCCGCCTCCTTGGCCGGATTGGAATCGACGGCGACGACGACCGAGGCGCCGGCGATCCGGGCGCCCTGGATGACGTTGAGCCCGATCCCGCCCGTCCCGATGACGACGACGGTGTCCCCGAGGGCCACCTTCGCCCGGTTGAGCACGGCTCCGACACCGGTGAGGACCCCGCAGCCGATGAGCGCGGCGGACGTCAGCGGGATGTCCCGGGGGATCTTCACCGCCTGGACGGCCTTGACCAGGGTCCGTTCCGCGAAGGCCGAGTTGGAGGCGAACTGGTGGAGCGGCCGCCCGCCGCGCGCGAAGGGCCGCCCCGGCATCCCGATCGCCTTGCGGCACATCGTCGGCCGCCCCCGGCCGCAGTCGGGGCACGCCCCGCAACTGGCGAGGGTGGACAGCGAGACGTGGTCGCCGGGCGCGACGTGGCCGACGCCCGCGCCGACCGCCTCCACGACCCCGGCACCCTCGTGCCCGAGCACCACGGGCACGGGGAAGGGGATCGTCCCGTCGATCACCGACAGGTCGCTGTGGCAGAGCCCGGCCGCGGCGATCGCGACCAGCACCTCGCCGGGCCCCGGGTCACGTATCTCCAGGTCGTCGACGACCTGCGCCTGTGTGCCGTCGAACACCACACCTTTCATCGGGGCTCCCTCGGTAGGCCGAGCACGCGCTCGGCGATGATGTTCCGCTGGATCTCGTCGGAGCCGCCGTAGATGGTGTCGGCCCGGCTGGACAAGAACAGCCGCTGCAGGGGGTCGAGTGCGTACGGCCGCTCCTCGTCCCAGTCGTACGGCCCGACCGTGGCGGCCGCGCCCCGCACCTGCACGGCCAGTTCACCGAGGCGCCGGTGCCAGCCGCCCCACAGCAGCTTGGCGACGCTGGGCCCCCCGGGGTCGGCACCGGAAGTCCCCAGTGTCCGCAGCGCGTTCGCCCGCATCACGTGCAGCTCGGCCCACAGCCGCACCAGACGACCGCGTACGACGGGGTCCCCTGCGCCCCCTTCCGCGAGAGCGACGCGCACGACCTCCTTCAACTCCCGCGCGAAGCCGATCTGCTGCACGAGCGTGGACACCCCGCGCTCCAGCGCGAGCAGCCCCACGGCGACGCGCCAGCCGTTGCCCTCGCCCCCGACGACGTCCCGGGCGACGGCCCCGTCGAAGAACACCTCGTTGAACTCGCTGGTCCCGGTCATCTGCCGGATCGGCCGTACGTCGACACGCCCCGGCTGGTCCATCGGCACCAGCAGGAACGAAAGGCCGTGGTGGCGCACGGTGCCCGCGCCGGACCTGGCCAGGACGAAGCACCAGTCGGCGTCCTGCGCGAGGGAGGTCCAGATCTTCTGCCCGGTGACGCGGTACGTGCGCCCGTCCCGTACGGCGGCGGTACGCACCGAGGCCAGATCGGACCCGGCGCCGGGCTCGCTGTACCCCTGGCACCAGAGCTCCTCCCCACGGGCGACGGCGGGCAGATACCGCTGCTTCTGCTCCTCGCTCCCGTGGGCGACGAGCGTCGGCGCCAGCAGGTTCTCCCCGATGTGGCCGGCTCTGCCGGGTGCGCGGGCCCGGGCGTACTCCTCGGCCCAGACGACCTGCCGGGTCAGCGAGGCCCGCCGCCCGCCGTACGCCCCACCGTCCCGCCAGCCGAGCCCGATCCACCCCCCACCCCCGAGCTCCCGCTCCCACGCCCGCCCCCCGTCCCCCCCGTCCCGCGCCCCGAGCCAGGCCCGCGCCTCACCCCTGAACACGTCGTCACCAGCCCCGAATCCGAAATCCACGACGCCCCTTCCCTCACGCAGACAGCCCGACCCCGGAAGTGGGAGGGCGCACACCGAAGACGACCGACCAGCGACAAACGCAACGAGCCAGCACAACCGCAGCCCGACCCGAACGTTCGACACCCGAGGAGACGCCCCGGCGCGGCACCGACCCCAACGCCCCCGGCAACAAGGGCGCCCAGCAGCGACCGAACGCCCCCGTCACGCATTCGGCCGTGCCCCCCGCGCAGCCGCCTCCGCCATCGCCTCCAGCCGCGCCAGCATCGGCATCGGATCGGTGCCGACCGTCCCCGGCAGGCACTGCGCGATCCGTTCCGGCGTCCACGCCCCGCCCTGCGCGTACGCCGCCCGAAGTTCCCTCGGCTGCGCCCACACCGCGATCTTCGGACCGGCCACCGTGTAGACCTGCCCCGTGATCCCCTCGTCCCGGGCCCGCTCGGACAGCAGGTAGACGACCAGCGCCGCCACATCCTCCGGCTCGCCGATCTCCGCCAGTTCCATCGGTACGTTCGCGGACATCCGCGTACGCGCCACCGGAGCCACCGCGTTGGCCGTCACCCCGTACTTGTGCAGCCCGAGCGCCGCGCTGCGCACCAGCGAGATGATCCCGCCCTTGGCGGCGCTGTAGTTGGCCTGGGCGACGCTCCCCTGATGGTTGCCGCTCGTGAATCCGATCAGCGTCCCGCCCCCCTGCTTCCGCATCACCGCCGACGCCGCCCGGAACACGGTGAACGTCCCCTTCAGGTGCGTCGCGACGACCGGATCCCACTCCTCCTCGGCCATGTTGAAGAGCATCCGTTCGCGCAGGATCCCGGCGACGCACACGACCCCGTCGACCCGCCCGTACCGCGCCAAGGCCACGTCGACGATCCGCTGGCCGCCCGCCATGGTCGAGATGTCGTCGGCCACGGCGACCGCCTCACCGCCCGCTGCCGCGATCTCCTTCACCACCGCCTCGGCGACCTCGCTCGTCGGCGCGGAGCCCTCCATCGAGACCCCGTAGTCGTTGACGACGACCCGCGCTCCTTCCGCCGCGCAGGCCAGGGCCACGGCCCGGCCGATGCCGCGCCCCGCTCCCGTCACGGCGACGACCTTGCCTGCCAAGAAGTTCCCCACGCCCGGCCCCTTCCCGCGGTTTCTGACGGACCGTTAGATATTACGCGCACCCAGTCGCCCGGACACAAGCCCAAGGAGGCCCCCATGTCACTGCCGGCCGAGTTCCACGACATCGCCAAGCGCGTGAACAACTGGGGCCGCTGGGGCGCCGAGGACGAGATCGGCACGCTGAACCTGATCACCGATGACGTCGTGCGCGCCGCGGCCGCAACCGTCCGCACCGGCCGCCGCGTGCCCCTGGCGCTCCCCCTCCAGGAGGACGGCGTACAGACAGGGCTGATCCCCGGCCGGGTCAACCCGCTCCACACGATGGTCCAGATCAACCAGGAGCTCTTCGGCCCCGGCACGGTCGCCACCAGCGACGACGCAGTGACCATGGGCCTCCAGGCGGCCACGCACTGGGACGCCCTCACCCACGTCTCGCACTCGGGCAGGATCTACAACGGCCGCCCGGCCGACAGCATCACGCCCCACACCCGCGCCCGTTACAGCGGCATCGACAAGGCGCGGCACGTCGTCTCGCGCGGGGTGCTGCTGGACGTGGCCCGTGCGCGCGGGGTGGACCGGCTGGCCGCGGACCACGCGGTGACGCCCGAGGACCTCGAAGCCGCCGAGGAGCTGGCGCGTACGACGGTCCGGGCCGGCGACATCGTTCTCGTACGGACCGGGCAGATCCAGACCTGCCTGGCGGGCGACAAGCACGCCTACGGCTATCCGTCACCCGGCCTGTCGATCCGCACGCCCGAGTGGTTCCACGCGCGCGACGTCGCGGCGGTCGCGAACGACACGCTCACCTTCGAGATCTTCCCGCCGGAGATCGAGAACCTGTGGCTGCCCGTGCACGCGCTCGATCTGGTCGAGATGGGCATGCTCCAGGGCCAGAACTGGAATCTGGAGGAGCTGTCCACGGCCTGTGCGCAGGAGGAGCGGTACGCCTTCCTGCTCTCCGCGATGCCGGAGCCGTTCGTCGGGGGAACGGGCACCCCGGTCGCTCCGGTGGCAGTTCTCTGAAGGCAGGGACGAGCCGGGTGGCGACGCACTCCCGCACGCCCCGAGCGCGGCACAAGGGCCACCACCCGGCTCCGGCGTACAGGCCCTGCCCCTCTCGCTTCCCCCGGAGGAGCCGACGCCGAACCACGACCCGCGTTCGCCGAGGCGGGGCCGCCTCGGCGCGGCTCGGTTCCTCGGCGTCCCCTCGCAGCGAATCGCCTCAGCCCAGGGTCATCAGGCCTTCACCAACCGTCAACACCTGATCGGCTATTTACCCTTTACGCGCTATTTCTGACAGCGCACGACGGCTCATACACCGTCGCCTCGTACGCCCCTGATGCCACCACGGGCGCCCCCCGGTCCACCTCGCACCAGATGCGCTTGCCCGCGCCCTCGGACTGCCAGCCCCAGCGGTCGGCCAGCCCGTCGACCAGCTCCAGGCCACGCCCGTTGGTGTCGTCACCCTCGGCGTGCCGGGGCTTGGGGGGCCGGGCGCTGGTGTCGGCGACCTCGACCCGGACCGTGCCGTCGTCGGCGGTGCCGAAGAGCATGCGCAGTACGGCCGGACAGCCCGTATGCACCACCGCGTTGGTGACCAGCTCCGAGATGAGCAGGATCAGGGTCTCGGCCAGCGGCTCGTCGACCCTTATCCCCGAGCCGGCGAGCCGCGAGCGGGCCCACCGCCGGGCACGCCCCACCTCGGCGGGGTCGGCCCCTACCTCCAACTGCACCTGAAGCACCTGCACCGCTCACACCATCCGAACCGGCGGACACATCGCCTCGCGTCTCCACAGGGTCACGGAACGTGATTCCCTTGTGGGACAGCATGGTTGACGTACAGTCACCGCAACAAGCGCTTCGGGCATATTCCAACGCGAAGGAGTACGCGTGGTGCATACTGTGCGACGCGCGCTGCGGGGAGTCGAACAGGGGCGCGTACGGCGCCTCCGCACTGCGCGAGCGGCGCACATCTCGCGGCCCGGAGTCACCACCGAGGCAACGCCGGGACAGCTGCGCATCACAACCACTCGCATCCCACGGAGCGTACCGGAGCACACCCCCGACTCCGGCCCGTGACGAGTCACGCGTAGGACACAACCCGATATCGACGGACCGTAATCGTTCACCAGTCGCAGGCTGGAGTGACCGGCGGATCACCAAGGGCCACGGAACGCACGGAACGTGGCCTTTACCGTCACACTCGGTCACGGCATCGCGCGCCGTACAAGCGCTCACTCACCGCAACGCCGCCGCCAGCAGCTCGGCCGCCTCCCTCTCCGCGGGCCACCGCTCGGCCCGTGTCCAGGCGCGCTTCAGGTGCAGGTGTACGTCGGCCTCCCAGGTGAAGCCCATGCCTCCGTGCACCTGCAGGCAGTCGCGCGCGTTGCGGACCGCCGCGTCGTCGGCGAGCAGCTTGGCCCCGGCGATCTCCACCGCGTCCCCGGTCACCGCCGCCCCGTACACGGCGGCGCGAGCCGTCTCGGTGCGGACCAGCATTTGCGCGCACAGGTGCTTGACCGCCTGGAAGGAGCCGATGGGCCGGCCGAACTGTTCGCGTTCACGCGCGTACCGGACGGCCGCCTCGGTCGTCCGCCCGGCGCTGCCGAGCTGTTCGGCGGCGGTCAGCAGGGCCGCGAGAACGGCGTCGGCCGCCCCGAACCCACCAGCCGCCCCAGAACCGGACTCCGCCCCCGAGCCGGTCACCACGCCGGAACCGGTCACCGCCCCGCGCTCGCCCGCCGCCCCGGGAACGCGGTGCAGCGGCGTCAACGGGTCCACGGAACGCACGGGCACGGCGCCGGCGGCGTTCCCGAGCACGTGGTCGGCCGCGTCCAGCCACTCCACCAGTTCGCCGTCCACCCGCGCCACCACGGTCTTGCCGGTGGCCGCTCCCGGGACCGTGCCGGCGGCGAGGTGCGTGGCCACCAGGGGGCCCGGCAGCAGCGCGCGGCCGGCCTCCTCGAAGGCGAGGACGGCCTCGGGCAGGCCCAGGCCCACTCCTCCGTCCCGCTCGGGCAGCCGCAGCCCGAAGAACCCGGCGTCGCCCAGCTCCCGCCACAGCGCGCGGTCCAGGGACGGGACCGGTTCCGCGCCGGGCCCGTCGACGGCGGCCCGCAGCCGCTCCCGTCCGAAGCGGCCTTCGAGGAGCTTGCGCACGCCCTCCTGGAGCGCGCGCTGGTCGTCGGTGAGCCGGAAGTCCATCAGCGCCCCTTGGGAAGGCCGAGGACGCGATCGGCGACGATGTTCCGCTGGATCTGCGACGTACCGGCGGCGATCGTGTACGACAGCGACGACAACCGGTCCGTGGTCCAGTCGTGTGCCAGGTCCAGGCAGCCGGGGCCGAGCACCCGCGCGGCGGTGTCGTACAGCTCCTGACGGGCGTGCGAGTAGCGCAGCTTGAAGACCGAACCGCCGTTCCCGGGAACGCCCCCCGCGCGCTGCGCCTCGCTGACGTTCCACTGGGTGAGCCGCCACAGAGCGGTGAACTCGGCGTTGAGGCGTCCCAGGGCGCGGCGCACTTCCTGGTCGTCCCAGCGGCCGTTCCCGCGAGCGGCCTCGGCGAGCGCGCGCAGGGTGCGGCGGCAGGCGACGACCTCGCCGACGAAGGCGGTGCCGCGCTCGAAGGACAGGGTGACCATGGTGACGCGCCAGCCGTCGTTCTCTTCCCCCACGCGATGGGCGGCCGGCACGCGCACCTCGTCGAGGAACATCTCCGCGAATTCGGTCGTTCCCGCGAGCGTGCGCAGCGGCCGCACGGTCACCCCGGGAGCGTTCATCGGCAGGGCGAGCCAGGTGATGCCCCGGTGCCCGGGAACGTCCGCGCTCACGGGCCGCGTGCGGACGAGCAGCTCGCACCAGTCCGCGACCTCCGCGTGCGAGGTCCAGATCTTCGACCCGGTGACGACGTACGCGTCCCCGTCCCGCACCGCCCTGGTGCGCAGCGAGGCGAGGTCCGAGCCGGCGTCCGGTTCGCTGAAGCCCTGGCACCAGATCTCGTCGCCGCGCAGGATCGGCGGCAGCCAGCGGGAGCGCTGCGCCAAGGTCCCCTCGGCGGCGATCGTCGGTCCCGCGTGCAGCAGGCCCACGAAGTTCGCGCCGACGTAGGGCGCCCCGGCCAGCTCGGTCTCCTCCAGGAAGATCAGGTGCTGGGTGGGTGTGGCGCCGTGCCCGCCCGCGTCGGCGGGCCAGTGCAGCCCCGCGTACCCGGCGTCGTACAGCCGGCGCTGCCACGCCGTGTCGTACGCGCGCCTGCCGGGCCAGTCCCGCGGGTCGGGACGGGGCGGCAGACCGGGCAGGGTGGCGGCCAGCCACGCGCGCAGGCGCGCCCTGAACTCCTCTTCCTCCTCGGTGCACGTGAGGTCCATCAGCGGGCGCGGTCGGCGGCGGCGACGGGTCCTGCGGCCGGGACGCGGTCGCGGTCCAGGTCGAGGCCGAGCATGCGGATGGCGTTGCCGCGCATCAGTTTGTAGACGGTCTCGTCGTCGAGGCCCTTCACGTGGTCGAGGGCGACTTCCTTCGTGTGCGGGAACGTCGAGTCGACGTGCGGGTAGTCGGTCTCGAAGGTGGCGTTGTCGCGCCCGACGACGTCCAGGGAAGCGACGCCGTGCTTGTCGCGGAAGAAGCAGCAGAAGATCTGCCGGTAGTAGTACGTCGAAGGGGGCTCCGGGATCAGGTCCCTTACGCCGCCCCACGCGCGGTGCTCCTCCCACACGTCGTCGGCGCGCTCCAGGGCGTACGGGATCCACCCCATCTGGCCTTCGCTGTAGGCCAGCTTGAGGCGGGGGAACTTCACCAGGACGCCGCTGAAGAGGAAGTCCATCATCGAGGCCATGGCGTTGTTGAAGCTGAGGGCGGCCTGCACGGCGGGCGGGGCGTCCGGGGAGGCTGCGGGCATCTGGGAGCTGGACCCGATGTGCATGTTGACGACCGTGCCGGTCTCCTGGCAGACGGCGAAGAAGGGGTCCCAGTACCCGGAGTGGATCGACGGCAGTCCGAGATGGGTCGGGATCTCCGAGAAGGTGACCGCCCGTACGCCGCGTGCCGCGTTCCGCCTGATCTCGGCGACGGCCAGGCCGATGTCCCACAGCGGGATGATGCACAGCGGGATCAGCCGGCCGCCGCTGTCGCCGCACCACTCCTCGACCATCCAGTCGTTGTACGCGCGCACGCACGCGAGGGCCACTTCCTTGTCGTGCGCCTCCGCGAAGGTCTGGCCGCAGAAGCGCGGGAAGGTCGGGAAGCACAGGGACGCCTCGACGTGGTTGAGGTCCATGTCCGCGAGCCTGGCCACGGGGTCCCAGCAGCCGCGCCGCATCTCCGCGCGGGTGATGCCCTCCAGGGTCATGTCGTCGCGGTCGAAGCCGACGGCGGCGATGTTGCGCTTGTACGGGAACCTGAGGTCCTCGTAGATCCACCAGTCCGTGGGCGGGCCGTCGGGGTCCATCGTGATCTGGTACTTGCCCGCCACGTAGGCGAGCTCACCGATTCCGGCGGTCAGCGGCCTGGGGCCGCGGTCGCGGTACTTCGCCGGAAGCCAGGTCTCGAAGAGGTGCGCCGGTTCGATCACATGGTCGTCGACGCTGACGATCCGAGGCAGTTCCATGGGTGTGTCCTCCGGCGTTCACGATCCCGACTTTCTGATGACCCGTCAGATATCAGGCTAGCCCCGCACCCCTGGACCGACAAGGCGCAGCGCCCTACGCTCTCCCAACGATCTGACTGTCCGTCAGCTGTGAGGGGAACCGCCGTGACCGACACCGCGACCGACACCGCTTGTGCGCTGGGCGCCTCCCGGACCCTCTGGGAGCTCGTCGACCGCCGCGCCGCGCTCACCCCCCGGCAGCCCGTACTGCTCCAGGACCAGGACGGCGGCGCCGCCCGCGTGCTCACCTTCGGCGGGCTCAGGGACCGCGCCGAGCGTGTCGCGGCCGGTCTGTACGGACAGGGGGTGCGCCCCGGGAGCGTCGTCGCGTGGCAGCTGCCGACCAGGATCGAGACGGTGCTCCTGTCGGTGGCGCTGGCCCGGCTCGGCGCCGTACAGACGCCGGTCATCCCCTTCTACCGGGAGCGGGAGGTCGGTTTCGCGCTGCGGGAGTCGAAGGCGGACTTCTTCGCCGTACCGGGGCGGTGGCGCGACTTCGACCACACGGCGATGGCGCACCGGCTCGGCGCGCACGGCGTTTTCGAGGCGTACGGGAACGTTCCGGAAGGCGACCCGGGAACGCTCCCCCCACCCCCTTCCGACGGCACCGCGGTGCGCTGGATCTACTGGACCTCGGGTACGACGTCCGACCCCAAGGGCGTCCTGCACACCGACCGTTCGCTGATCGCGGGCGGCTCCTGTCTGGCGCACGCCCTGCGGCTGTCCCCGGACGACGTCGGCTCGATCGCGTTCCCGTACGCGCACATCGGCGGCCCCGACTACCTGGTGATGCTGCTCCTGTACGGCTTTCCCGCCGTCCTCTTCGAGCACTTCGCGATGCCGGCCGCCCTGGACGGCTACCGCCGGCACGGTGTGACGGTCGCGGGCGGGTCCACCGCCTTCTACTCGATGTTCCTCGCCGAACAGCGCAAGGACCCCGCCCGCAAGGTCGTTCCCAGCCTGCGGCTGCTCGCGGGCGGCGGGGCGCCCAAGCCTCCGGAGATCTACCACGCCGTCGTACGGGAGATGGGCTGCGGGCTGACCCACGGCTACGGCATGACCGAGGTGCCGATGATCACCATGGGCTCACCGGACGACACGGCCGAGAACCTGGCGACGACGGAGGGACGGCCGCCCGAGGGCATGGAGATACGCGTGACCGCCGAGGACGGCACGCCCCTGCCCACGGGTGTCGACGGGGAAGTGCGGCTGCGCGGCGAGGCCGTGTGCCGGGGCTACCTGGACCCGTCGCAGAACGCGGCGGCGTTCGACCGGGACGGCTTCCTGATCACCGGAGACGTCGGGCACCTCACCGCGAGCGGCCATCTCGTGCTCACCGGGCGGCTGAAGGACATCATCATCCGCAAGGGCGAGAACATCTCGGCCAAGGAGATCGAGGACCTCCTGCACCGGCACCCGGGCGTGGGCGACGCGGCCGTGGTGGGCCTGCCGGACCCGGCGCGCGGCGAGCGGGTGTGCGCCGTCGTCGAACAGCCCCCCGGGGCCGCGCCGCTGACCCTGGAGGAGGTCACGGCGTATCTGCGGGCGCAGGGGCTGTCCGTGCACAAACTGCCCGAGCAGCTCGAACTCGTGGACGCGCTGCCGCGCAACGAGACGTTGCACAAGGTCCTCAAGTACAAGCTGCGCGAGCGCTTCACGGCGGACCGGGCCTAGGCCGCCCGGTCCGACGGCTCAGGCGTCCGGGCTGTCGGGGGTGTCGGGGGTGTCGGGGCCGGGCGTCGTGTAGTACGCGGCGAAGGCGGTCAGGATCTCTTCCTCGCTGATCAGGCCGTCACCGTCCGCGTCGAGCGCGGCCGCTGCCTCCTGCGCCCTGTCCTCGGCCACGCCCAGCACCCGCAGGACACGCCCCGCGGCCTCCCGGGTGACTCCCGTGCCGTCGTCCTCGGCCGCGACGGCGAACGCCGCGTGCAGGAACGGGCGGGCGATCTCGGCGAACCGCCGCGGATTGTCCCGCAGCCGCTTCACCGCGCCCGTGACGAACTCCTCGCGGCTGACCCGCTGGTCTCCGTCCACGTCGGCGATGCCCGCCATGCCCTGCCAGAAGGCCTCGGCCCCCATGTAGAGCGCCTGCCCCTTGTCGCAACGAGCCGTCGTGTCGAACTCGGCCAGCAGGGCGGCCGCCGCGGCACTGAAGTCCTCGCGGTCGATGTAGCCGTTGCCGTCCTGGTCGAAGCTCGCGAACCGGGCCGCTGTCTTGCGCTCGTACTCTGCGCTGTCCATAGGGGGGAGGGTACGACGTGGGCGGCCGGACCGGGGAATTCTCCGGTTTTCTCAGGGGCCTTCTCGCCGACCTTCCCGGGAACCTTCCCGGGAACCTTCCCGCGAAGGGCCTCAGGCGGAGAGGGCCTGCGCCTCGTCGTCGGCGGCCGTGGCGACGTCGGGGAAGACCTCGAAGAGGCGGCGTACGCCGAGGGCGGCGAGCACCTTGTTCACGTGCGAACCGTCGACGGCGCCGCGCGCGGGCAGGATCAGCCGGAGGTCACCGCCGCAGGAATGCATCAGACGGCGGGCGGCGATCATGACGCCGACCCCGCTGGAGTCGCAGAAGAGCACTTCGGACAGGTCGAGCACCACGCGGTGGCGGCCGTGCGCGACGGCGTCGTGGACGTGCTGGCGGACCGCGGGGGAAGTCACCAGGTCCAGCTCCCCGGAGACGTGCAGTACGGCCCAGGCGTTGTGCTCTGCCTCGATCACCTTCAGCGTCACGCGTCTGGACCTTTCGTTCTGCTGATGCGGAAGTTGCCCTTCCACGTCGCGGCTGCCCCACCGCACCCCCGTCAAACGCGACGCAACGAAAGACACCGCCCCCGAGGGACCGGATCATTATCATCCCGGTCCGGAACCCAGACGCACTTACCGTAAAGGGGCATGCGTTGTCAGCGGCTCGCACTACATTCGAAGGAAGTGACGAGGGGCACACGGTGGGCAGGCGCACAGGGTTGGGGGCCGCATGGCGAAGGACGCACCACCTCGCTGGGACCGCAGGATGCAGCAGCGGCTGGCGCGCGGCGAGGCGGCGGCGCTCGGAGAGCTGTACGACCGGTTCGCGTCGCTCGTGTACAGCCTGGCCCACCGGGTGCTCGACGACGACGCGGCGGCCGACCAGATCACGCGCGAGGTGTTCGGCCAGGTCTGGGAGGATCCGCACGCGTACGACCCGAAGCAGGGATCTTTGAGGTCCTGGGTGGCCGGACTCACGCACCGACAGGCCGTGCACCGGCTGCGGCAGAGCGGTTCGGCGGAGCTGACGGACGGCGGCGACGGCGGCCGCGCCTCGGAGGAGCTGGAGCAGAAGGTCCGCAGGGCCTCGGCCGCCGCCCGCGCGGACTACATCGTGACGTCGATGCCGGCGCCGCTGCGGGCCGCTCTGGAGCTCGCGTACTTCCAGCGCAGGGACTACCGGCAGACGGTGGCCGACCTGGGGGTCACGGAGGACGAGGCGCGCCGCCGGCTGCGGCTCGGGCTTCAGCTGCTGTCCACGGCGAACCCGCCCCACCAGGACGGCCTGTCGTCCCCGCCCGGCTTCGGGGAGCGTCGCCGATGAACGCGGAACACGGCGCGAACGGGCCCCACGGACCTCACGGGCCCCATGGGCCTCAGGGACCCCACGGCCCGCGCGGCCCGGAAGGCGGTGGTCCGGGCGGAAGCGGCGGGCGGGACCGGCCGGAGGGCAGGGCTCCGCGCATACCGGCCCCCAGAGCGGCAGCGGACAACCGCGAGGTCCTGGAGCCGGCGCCGCCGCCCCTGCCACCGCCGCCACCCCCTCCTCCGCCGCCGCCCCCGCGGCAGCCCTCGCCGGCCCTGTCCCACGGCGTGCTCAAGTCGTTGCTCGGCGCCTGGGCCCTGTCGGCGTGCTCCGCCGCCGAGACGGAGGCCGTCGAGGACCACCTCACGGCGTGCGCCCCCTGCGCGGAAGAGGCCCTGCGGCTGCGGGACGCCGTCGGCCTCCTGCACGCCGAGCGCAGCCTGGACCTCGACCCGCTGCTGCGCAACCGCGTGCTCGACGGCTGCCTGGGCCGCAGGCCGGCGCGCATCCCCGTCCCGGGCTGGGCCACTCCGTACGACGCGGAGACGGCGCGCCTGGACGCCCTGCTGCGGGACATCGGCGACTCGGAGTGGCACGCGCCGGTGCGCCTGAAGTGGTTCGCGGGCCGGGAGGCGACCACCCGCAAGACGACGGTGGCCGGTGTCATCGGTCACCTCATGACCGTCGACGGCCTGGTCGCGAAGGCGCTCGGCCTCGACGATCCGCTGGGCGCCGCAGGGCCCGTGTCGCCGTCGGACCGCACCGAGTCGTACTGGCGCGGGTCCCGCTTCCCGCCCACCCGCACGGTCCGCGGACCCTGGCGCGAGCAGAGCCACGCCCTGATCCGCACGGCGTCGTTCGCGGGCCGCGGCGCGGCCGAGCTGTCCGTCTCGTACGGCGACTTCGCGCTGCCCCTGCGCGACGCGCTGCTGGACCGGGCGTTCGAGTGCTGGGTGCACGCGGGCGACATCGCGGACGCGGTGGACTATCCGTACGAACCGCCTGCCGCGGCGCACCTCAACAGCATGATCGACCTGGCCGCGCGGCTGATCCCGGCGACCCTCGCGGCCCGTCGCAGGGCCGGGCTCGCGGCCCCGTCCAAGAGCCTGGTCGCCGCCGGTTCGCCCGGCCGCTCGCTGCACCTGGAGATCGAGGGCGCGGGCGGCGGCGACTGGTACATCGCGCTGGACTCCCCGGCGGCGGTCGGCTCCCCCGACCACCAGGTGGCGCACGTGGCGCTGGACGGGGTCGAGTTCTGCCAGCTCGCCTCCGGCCATGTGCCGCCGGAGGAAGCGGCGGCCGGCCAGACCGGCGACCGCGAGGCCATCCGCGACGTACTCTTCGCGGCGGCGTCCCTGAGCCGCCTGTAGCGCTGCCGCACCGGTGAGCCGCCCATAGCGCCGCCGCCCGCCGTACTGCCGCCCCGGAAGCCGCCCTCCGGTACCGCCGTCCTACGCGAAGACCACCGTGCGGCGGCCGTTGAGCAGGACGCGGTGCTCGCTGTGCCACTTCACGGCCCGGGCCAGCGCCTGGCATTCCACGTCGCGCCCGATCGCCACCAGCTGTTCCGGCGTCACGTCGTGGCCCACCCGCTCGACCTCCTGCTCGATGATCGGCCCCTCGTCGAGGTCGGCCGTCACGTAGTGCGCCGTCGCCCCGATGAGCTTCACTCCGCGCGCGTGCGCCTGGTGGTACGGCTTGGCGCCCTTGAAGCTCGGCAGGAAGGAGTGGTGGATGTTGATGATGCGGCCGCTCAGCTGCTTGCACAGATCGTCCGAGAGGACCTGCATGTACCGGGCGAGGACGACCAGCTCGACGTTCTCGGAGCGTACGAGCTCAAGAAGCTGAGCCTCGGCCTCCGGCTTGTTGTCCCGCGTCACCGGAATGTGGTGGAAGGGGATGTCGTACGAGCCGACCAGCTCGGCGAAGTCCGTGTGGTTCGAGACGACCGCCGCGATCTCCACCGGCAGGGCGCCGATCCGCGACCGGAAGAGCAGGTCGTTCAGGCAGTGGCCGAACCTGCTCACCATGAGGACGATCCGCATCCGCTCCTCGGGACGGTGGATCT
Organism: Streptomyces chryseus; assembly: GCF_014650755.1. Taxonomy (GTDB): domain Bacteria; phylum Actinomycetota; class Actinomycetes; order Streptomycetales; family Streptomycetaceae; genus Streptomyces; species Streptomyces chryseus. The sequence continues at coordinate 61,668 of NZ_BMVO01000014.1, forward strand.
GCCAGTCCATCCGGAACGAGTCGCCGATGGCGGCGAAGCTGGCCCGCAGCTTCTCCACGGTCACCGGAGCGTCCGCCGAGAAGTGGACCCGCATGAAGAACAGGCCCGTGTCGTGGTCGCCGAACTGCTGACTGTCCTCGATGTTGCAACCGGTCATGAACAGGTAGCTCGACACGGCGTGCACGATGCCCTTTTTGTCAGGGCACGAGAGAGTGAGGACGTACTGGTCCGGGACGGGCCGGTCTGCCGAAGGGGCGGGCTGCGGGGCGCTCATGCCCCCGAGGATTCCACATCCCGCACGCGTCAGGCGGACCTGGTCAGGATCCGGATGACCTCAAGGGTGCGCGGCGCGCTGTCCGGGTCCTCCCCGTCGTTCACCGCGAGCCGTACGTGCGCCTCCCGCGCCGCCCGCACCGCCTCCGGCCAGGCGTGGTGCTCCAGGTACGCCGATACCGGCGCGTCGGCGCCCACCTGATGCATGATCTTGAGGACGCGCAGCACGGCGACGTCCACGAGCGACGCCTCCTGGGCGTCCCGGAATATCGTGCCGACGTACTTCTCGGCCGACCAGTTGTCCAGCCAGGTGTCCTCCACCAGCCGGTACACGGCGTCTGTCACGTCTCCGTAGCCCTCGAGGCCCGCCAGCCAGCACTCCTGCTGGAAGACGGGGTCGGAGAGCATGTGCAGCGCCGATCGCACGTTCGTGCGCCAGCGCCACCACGGCATGTCATTGAGCGGCATGCCGCCCATGGTGGGGGAGCGACGGCCGCGACGGGAAGAGTTCACCGAACCTTGCACGGTTGCAGATCGTACGTTCCCTGACAGCACGGGCGTACGGCCCCCCGTAATTCACCTCGATGTCACCGTGTGTTGAGACATGCTCACTCGCCCGTTACCCATGGGGCGGAATCGTGCATGCACATGACCGGACGGCGAAGCCTCTTCACCACCCGCCCCTTCCTTTCGAAGATCGCGACCTCGGTCGCATGCGCGACGGCAACGGCGGTGGGGGCGTCGTCGCTCGTCGGGTGCGGAGTGCTCCCTGGTGCCACGGGGGGCTCCAGGGAGCCCGTGACCGTCATGACGTGGGCGCCGGAGGGCACCTCGGCCACGAACATGCCCGGTATGCCCGCGATGGCACAGGCCTACGCCCGGTGGGCCAACGCGAACGGCGGACTCGCCGGTCACGAACTCAGGATCATCACCTGCAACGAGCACAACAGCACCGTCGGCGCCTCCAAGTGCGCCAAGCAGGCCGTAAGGGAGGGCGCGATCGCGGTCGTCGGCTCGTACAGCCAGCACGGCCGCGCCTTCATGGCGCCGCTGGAGGTCGCCGGCATCCCGTTCATCGGCGGTTACGGCGCCTCCGACGACGAGTTCGCCAGCCCGCTCTCGTACCCCGTGAACGGCGGCCAGGCGGCCCTCCTCGCGGGCAACGGCAAGCAGCTCGCCCGCGACTGCGACTGGGTCTCCCTGGTGCGTCCCGACACCGTCGCCGGTGACGCGCTGCCGATGCTCCTCGGCGCCGGTCTGGCGGAGGGCGAGCGCAAGGCGCCCACCGACATCCGGGCGGCGGAGGACGCGAGCGACTACACCGCGCGGGCCCGGGACGCGCTCACCGGCGCGGGCGCCTTCGACGCGTACGGGACCGGGAAGGGCTGCGTCACGGCCGTGCTGGGCGACCGTACGGAGACCTTCTTCGACTCGTTCCGCAGGCTGGAGGAGGAGGCCGAGCGGAAGGTCGGGGTCGCGTCGGTCCTGGGAAGCGTCGGCCAGCCGCTCGTCGACCGGACGGGCGGCAAGAGCGGACCGTTCGAGGGTGCGTACGTCACGGGCTGGTACCCGGTGGCGAGCGACACACGCTGGAACCCGATGCGCGAGGTGATCCGCGAGCACGCCTTCGCGGACAACCGCATCGATCCGGCCGATCCCGGCGTGCAGACGACGTGGATCGCGTACACGGTCCTCAAGGCGACGCTGGAGTCGCTCGCCCAGGGCGGCGGGGACGGCGACAAGGACAGCGTCTCCGCGGCCGACGTGATCGGGGAACTCAACCGTCTGGAGGGAGTGGAGACGGGGGGCCTCACCCCGTCGCTCAGCTGGCGCCTTGAACACATGCTGGCGACGCGCGACCTGCCGCGCATCGTCAACAGGGACGTGACGTTCCAAGTGGTGCGGCAGGGACAGCTGGTGTCCGCGAAGGAGGGCTTCGTGGACGTGGGCGACACGCTGGTACGGGCGCCTTCAGGTGTCTGACCGCTTGGAGTGCACGGGACTTACGGAAGAGGGGCGGGCGCCGTACGGGCGGCCGCCCCTCTTCTTGTCCCGCTGTCCGCTGTCCGTCGGCGGGGGCCGTCAGAGCTGCGTGGCGTCGCGCTCCGTCAGTCCGTAGCGCTTCGCGATGCCGTTCCACATGCCGACGGCTTCCTTCTTCGCCTGCGACGCCTTGCCGCTCTCGCGGTTGCCCGCCTGCTGCTGCGGCGTCGACCTCGCCTGGCCCTTCTTGCAGCCCTTCTTGCCGCCCACCTGGTCGGCCCACGCGGCGTAGTGGTTGTCGGCCGCCGCCGACGCCTTCCACGCGGTGGTGAGGGAAGCCGAGAGCTCCTCGTGCTTCGGCAGCTTGTCGACGGCCAGACCGTCGAGGCGCGTCACCAGCTCGTTGCGCTGCTTGGCGGCGGCGCGCAGGTCGCTCGCCGCCTTCGGCAGGTTCTTGCAGCTGCCGATGGCCTGGACCGCGCTGATCACGGAGGCGCGGCTGTCGTTGCTGTCGGCGAGCAGCGCGTCGAGCGACTCGGCCTGCGGCTTGGCGGGGTCGGCGGCGGCCTGCGGCGAGGCGTCGGCTCCCGTCGAACTGTGCGCGGCGACCGGCTTCCTGCTTTCCGGCTTGTCCTCGTCGCCACCACTCAGGAGCGCGCCCGCGCCGAGGCCCAGCACGGAACAGCCGACGACCACGACGGCGATCAGCACGAGCGGCGAGTTGCGCTTGCGCGGAGCGGCCCCGGCCGAGGACGCGGGCGCCACGGGCCCGCCGGGAGAGGCGGCGTTGTGCCGCGCGGACCGGCCCTGCGTCCCGGCGCCGAACTGCGGCTGCTGGTACGGCGGCTGCGCGCCGACGGGCGGCATCTGCTGCGTGGGGTCCGCCGGGGCGGCGTCGGCCCGGAAGAGGTTGTCGAACTCCGCCGGCGGCTGCCGGTCCTCGGGCGCGCCGGGGCGGATGCCGAAGGGCGCGCCGGCGGGCGCCTCGGGGGCGCCCTGCGCGTTCGTGACCGGCGGAAGGTACTGGGTGGCGTCACCGGCGGAGGCGGCCGCCGGTCCGCCGGGGTGCCGGCCGAGGAACTGCGTGGATTCCGCCGGGTTCTCGGGCGGCAGCGCGCCGGGTCCGACGGGCGGCACGTACGGGAGGTACTGCGTCGCGTCCGCGTCGCCGGCGGGGGCTCCGGCCGGGGCCTCCGCAGGCAGCGGCAACGGCTGCGCGGGGCCCTGGGGAGCCCCGTACTGCTGCTGGCCGGGCTGCTGGTGTGCGGGCTGGGAGCCGTACTGCGGCTGCGCCTGCTGCGGTGCGGGCGGCTGGGCGCCGTACTGCTGCTGGGGCTGCTGAGGCCCGCCGTACTGCTGTTGCGGCTGCGCGCCGGGCTGCGGCAGAGCGCCCGGCTGCTGCTGTCGCGGCAGTGGCGCCCCCGGCTGCGGGGCGCCGTACTGCTGCGGCTGCGGCTGGGCCCCGTACTGCTGCGCACCGTACTGCTGCGGCTGCTGCGGGTGGGGCTGCTGCTGCGGCTGCTGGGAGCCGTACGGCTGCTGCGGCGGCTGCCCGTCGGCGGCCTGCTGCGGCCCCCACGGCTGGCCCCACGGCTGTCCACCCGCCGGAGCGACCTGCTCCTCGGGCGCCCCGGGTATCCAGGGACCGCTGCCGTCCGCAGGCAGCACGACACCTTCGTGCGCGGGCGGCCGCGCGGCGGGAAGCCGCGACTCGTCACCCTGTCCGCTCTGCGTCACCGGGACTCCTACGTGTGGACGTATGTGTGGACCTACGGAACCGTCGGTTCACGCTACCGGGTGACAACGGGCCTCTGCCACGCGCCCACGGTCCCCACACAAACCGCCGGAGCCCCGGCGGGCGGCCCTGTAACACAATGCGCTCTCCTGGCGCTGTTACAGGGCCGGTCCGTACCCCGCCCCCTCCTACGCCGCCTGCATCTCCAGCCGCGCCCCGAATTCCCGTACGGCGGGCTCGTCGCGGAACGGCGCGAGGCGTTGCTGGAAGTCCTCCAGATACTCCGCTCCCCGGTTCGACCGCAAGGTGCCCAGCAGTTCCACCGCGCGCGTGCCCGTGTGGCAGGCCTGCTCGATCTCGCGCTGCTGGACCTGCGCGGTGGCCAGCAGGACGAGCCCGATCGCCCGGCGCCGCGCCCGCCCCTCCGGGTGCCCGTCCAGCGCGTCCTGGGCGCGCCGGGCCGCCGCCTGCCCCTGTCCCAGGTCGCGGTGGCAGTGCGCGAGCTCGTCGGCGAGGTACGCGTGGTCGAAGTGCGCGATCCACACCGGGTCGTCGCCCGAGTCCTCCTCGGTGCGTTCCAGCGCGGCCAGGGCCTTGCCCGCCACCTGGTTGCAGGCGCGCGCGTCGCCCATCAGCGCGTGCCCGCGCGCCTCCGCCGCGCAGAACATCGCCTCCGCGCGGGGCGTCACCTGCCCCCGCGCCCCCTCCTGCGCGGCCCGCGCCAGCTGCGCGATCTCGCGGGGGTTGCCCAGCTGCGCCGCGAGGTGGCTCATGGACGCGGCCAGTACGTACCCTCCGTAGCCCCGGTCACCCGCCGCCTGGGCGAGCCGCAGCGCCTGGATGTAGTAGCGCTGGGCGAGCCCCGGCTGCCCCGTGTCCACGGCCATGTAGCCGGCCAGTTCCGTCAGGCGTGCCACGGCCGCGAAGAGGTCCCGGCCGACCGATTCGCGGTACGAGCCGGACAGCAGCCCGGACACGACGCTGTTGAGGTAGTGGACGACGATCGGCCTGACGTGCCCGCTGCCGAAGCGGTGGTCCAGGTCCACGAGGGCGTTCGTCGTCGCCCGTACCGCCTCCACGTCCGACGCGCCGACCCGCCCGCCGCCCGCCGTCCTGGCGACCTGGGTGTCCGTACCCGTGATGAGCCAGTCGCGGCTCGGTTCGACGAGGGCCGAGGCGGCCACCGTCGAGCCCGAAAGGAAGTCGCGGCGCCCCACGTCACTGCGCCACAGCTCGCAGACCTGCTCGATCGCGCCCGGCACGGTCGGCGAGAACTGGAGGCCGATCCCGGAGGCCAGGTTCTTGCCGTTGGCCATGCCGATCTCGTCGATCGTGACCGTCCGGCCGAGTTTGCGCCCGATCGCTTCCGCGATGATGCCGGGCGCCCGGCCGCGCGGCTGCTGGCCGCGCAGCCAGCGGGCCACCGATGTCTTGTCGTACCGCAGGTCGAGACCGTGTTCGGCGCCGCACATGTTCACACGGCGGGCGAGCCCGGCGTTGGAGCACCCGGCTTCCTGAATGAGCGCCTGCAACCGTTCGTTCGGCTGGCGGGCGACGAGAGGCCTGGCTGCCATTGACTACCCCCTGGTGCCGCAGTGGTCGGTGATGGTCCGTGAGTCCTGGTCCATTGGTCGTGGTCCGTGATTCGTGAACTGATCACGCCGGTCCCGCTGATCACTGCCCGGCAGATATACAGAGAATGCGGAACATGCCGGAAGAGACGGTATTGGCGGTCTTTTGACTGCCATTCCCGGGCTTCCACACATGTGGCTACCCCACCCCCGTGCCGAGGTCCCGTGCGCGCCCCCGCCCATGCACCGGTGCGCCCCGCGTGCAGGATCGATGTTCCTCCGCAAGCGGACCGCACGCCCGTAACCCAAGGTGACGGCGGGAGTTGTGTTCATCGTGGAAGAGACCATCGGAGTCACGGATGCCGCCCAGATCCCCAAGCAGCGCGGCGATCAACTGCTGGACTGCGCCGTGCGGTACGCGGAAGAACGGCACTGGGACGTGTTCCCGGGCACCTGGCTGGAGGCGGACGAGGGCGTCGAGCGCTGCTCGTGCGGCGTCCCCTCCTGCGCCTCGCCCGGTGCGCACCCCGCCACCGCCGACTGGGCGTCGCAGGCGACGGGCAGCGCCACCGCCGCGCGCCGCATGTGGTCGAAACAGCCGAGGGCCTCGATCCTGCTGCCGACGGGCCGTTCCTTCGACGCTCTGGACGTTCCCGAGTCCGCCGGTTTCCTGGCGCTGGCCCGGATGGAGCGCATGGAGCTGACGCTCGGCCCGGTGACCTGCACTCCCGACCGCCGCATGCTGTTCTTCGTGCTGCCGGGCGCGGGCGCCAAGGTGCCGGACCTGGTACGCAAGTTGGGCTGGACGCCGACCGCCATCGACCTGGTCACACGCGGCGAGGGCGACTACGTCGCGGGGCCGCCGACCCGGCTCGGCGCAATGGGCGCGGTCCAGTGGGCCCGCCGCCCCACTCCGGCGAACCGGTGGCTTCCCGACGTTGAGGAGCTGATCAGCCCGCTCGCCTACTCCTGCGGGCGGGAGGCAGCGGCGGCGCGCACCCGCCGACCGTAGGGTGGGCCCCGTATTCGGGACGGGGACACCAGGAGGCTGTGCGACATGCCCGAGGAGACAGCGGGACCAGAACAGGCGGGCGGAGCGCGGAATGCGCCGCCCGCCGCCGTACGTATCGAGGGCCTGTGGAAGCGCTTCGGCGAGCAGATCGCCGTCGGGGGCATCGATCTGGAGCTGCCGGCCGGGAAGTTCGTCGGCCTCGTCGGGCCGAACGGCGCAGGCAAGACCACCACCCTGTCGATGGTCACGGGGCTGCTGCGTCCCGACGCGGGGACGGTCCTCGTCGGCGGGCACGACGTGTGGCGCGACCCGGTGGCGGTCAAGGCCAGGATCGGCGTACTGCCGGAGGGGCTGCGGCTCTTCGAGCGGCTCTCGGGGCGTGAGCTCCTGGCGTACTCCGGCCGGCTGCGGGGGCTGCCCGGTGACGAGGTCGACAAGCGGGCGACGCAGCTGCTCGACGTGCTGGACCTGGCGGGCGCGCAGCACAAGCTGGTCGTCGACTACTCGACCGGCATGCGGAAGAAGATCGGGCTCGCCGCCGCCCTGCTGCACAACCCGCAGGTGCTCTTCCTTGACGAGCCCTTCGAGGGCGTCGACCCCGTGTCGGCGCAGACGATTCGCGGCGTCCTGGAGCGGTACACGCTGTCGGGCGCGACCGTCGTGTTCTCCAGCCATGTGATGGAGCTCGTCGAGTCGCTGTGCGACTGGGTCGCCGTGATGGCCGGGGGCCGTATCCGCGCGCAGGGAACGCTCGCGGAGGTGCGCGGCGACGCACCCTCCCTGCAGAACGCGTTCCTCGAACTGGTCGGCGCGAACGGCCGGGACACCGGGGAGAGCCTGGACTGGCTGGGCGGCGGCGCCGGATGAGCGCGGGCGAGACGACCGTTCCCGGGAACGGCGTACCGGGCGTTCCCGGGAACGGCACAACGGGCGTTCCCGGGAACGGCACAACGGGCGTTCCCGGGAACGGCACGCCGGACGTTCCCGGGATCACGCCCGTCCTCGTACGGCTCAAGCTGTCGCTGCTGCGCAACGGGATGCGCCAGTCGTCCGGCCGCAGGGCGGCGTTCATCCTCTCCGGTGTGCTCGCGCTGCTCTTCGCGGCGCTTCAGCTGATCGGTCTGATCGTGCTGCGCGGGAACGAGCACGCGACGACCGTCGTGGTGCTGCTGACGGCCCTTCTCGGGCTCGGCTGGGCGGTGATGCCGCTGTTCTTCCCCAGCGGCGACGAGACGCTCGACCCGACCCGGCTGGTCATGCTGCCGCTGCGACCCCGCCCGCTGGTCCGGGCGCTCCTGACGGCGTCCCTGGTCGGCATCGGGCCGCTGTTCACGTTCTGCCTGGCGCTGGGATCGGTGATCAGCGTGGCGCACGGCGCGGCGGCGGCCGCCGTCGGCGTCGTCGCCGTGGCGCTGACGCTGCTGCTGTGCGTGGCGCTCGCGCGGGCCGTGGCCGCCGCGAACATCCGGCTGCTGAGCAGCCGCAAGGGACGCGACCTGGCCGTGCTGAGCGGTCTGGTGATCGCCGTCGGCATCCAGGTGGTCAACTTCGGCGCCCAGCGGCTCAGCAACGCGGGCGGCCTGGCGAAGCTCGACCCGGTCGCTGACGTACTGAGCTGGGTGCCGCCCGCGTCGGCGATCGGCGCGGTCGACGCGGTGAGCGACGGGGCGTACGGGCGGGGCGCGGCCCAACTGCTGCTGGCCGCGGCGGCGCTGGCCGCACTGCTGTGGTCCTGGGAACGCAGCCTGGTGAAGCTGATGACTTCCCCGGACGGCTCGACGCTCCAGGCCGCGGAGCCGGCCCGCAAGGAGTCGTCGCGCGGGTTCGGCGGGCGGCACCTGCCCGGCGGCCGTACGGGCACCGTGATCGAGCGCAGCCTGCGGTACGTGTGGCGCGACCCCAAGACGAAGGCCGCGTGGGTGACTTCCCTGGTGATCGGGCTGATCGTGCCCGTGTTCAACGCGCTCCAGGGAACGGGCACGATCTACTTCGCGTGCTTCGCGGCAGGGATGCTCGGCATCCAGATGTACAACCAGTTCGGCCAGGACACCTCCGCCTTCTGGATGGTGGCCATGACCATTTCGACGCCGCGCGACGCGTACGAGGAACTGCGAGCGCGCGCCCTGGCGCTGCTGGTGATCACCCTGCCGTACTCGGTGCTGGTCACCGTGCTCACGGCGGCGCTGGTGGGCGACTGGCAGGCCCTGCCCGAAGCGCTCGGGCTGTCCTTCGGGCTGCTCGGCGCGATGCTGGCGACGGGAGCGGTCGCGTCCGTGCGCTTCCCGTACTCGATCCCGCAGGGCAGCACCCACAAGAACGTGGCGCCGGGGCAGGCGGGCCTCGCCTGGATCTCGATCCTCGGCGGCATGATCGCGGCGGCGCTGCTGTGCGCTCCGTTGATCACGCTGACGATCTGGCTCCATGTGGCGGACGCCGACGGCTGGTTGTGGCTGGTGCTGCCGCTGGGCACGGCGTACGGCGCGCTGATCACCTGGGCAGGCGTGCGCTGGTCCGCGCCGCAGGCTGCGGAGCGGCTTCCGGAGATCCTCTCGGCGGTCAGCAAGGGCTGAGTGGGGCCCGGAGTTCGCCGGGCCGGCTCCCGTGACGGGTGCCGGTCCGGCGAACGGAACGTAGGGCTCAGGGCCGGCCCGGTGCGGGCCGGGTGCGGGTCAGGGCCGGCTCAGGGGCGGCTCGACCTGCTCCTCGGCCGTTTCCTCCATGAACGGCTCGATCGCGCTGCGCCAGCCCTCCGGCTGGTCGTAGTGCACGAGATGGCCCGCGTCGACCACCTCGGCGTACTGACCGCGAGGCAGCACCCGCACCATCTCCTGGGCCTCCGCCCGCCCCAGTTCGCCGTCGAGGCCGCGGACCACGAGCGTCGGGCACTGGACCAGCGCCAGCTCCTCCCAGTGGGCGTCGTACACCCAGGTCGCGCGGGACGTGAGCATCTGCTGGCGGGAGAAGAGCGGGCGCCAGCCGTCGGCCCGTTCGGCCATGACCTCGGCGAAGAACTCACCGCGGGCCGGGCTCGGCCGTTCAACCCAGGGGTCGTCCTCGCCGAACCACTTGCGCACGTCCGCGAGCGTGGCGAACGGGACGGGCCAGGACTTGAACCAGTCGTCCCACTCGCGCTGGGACGCCGCGCCGAGCGCGCCCGCCCTCATGTCGCAGATGACGACGGCACGGACGAGATCGGGGCGCTTGGCGGCGAGCTGCCAGGCCGTCAGGGCGCCCATGGAGTGGCCGATGAGCGTGACGGGCGCGAGGCCCAGCTGCTCGACCGCGGCTTCGGCGTCGGCGACATACGCCTCGCGGGTGTACGGGCCGTCGGACGGCTTGTCGCTGCGGCCGTGTCCGCGCTGGTCGAGGGCCACCGCCCGGTATCGCTCGGAGAGCCAGCGCGCGGTGCTCGCCCAGTGCGAGGCGCGGCCCATGAGGCCGTGGAGCAATAAGACCCCGGGCGGCCGGTCGGTTTCCCCGCTCCCCTTGGGAGGGTCGGCGAACTCCCAGGCCGCCAGGCGTACGCCGTCGGCTCCGGTCACGTCGATGCGCCGCACCATATGTCCTGGCACCCCCTTCGTCCCCCGGTGGTCCGTCCAGTGAGTGAGTGGTCGAGTCCAGCCAGACTATCGAACCCGCATTCGAAAACTCGGTTTCCGTGAGCAACACCCCTCGTTCGAGTGACCACGCTCAAGGATTGACTCGCGCCGCCGAGGGGAGATCTTCAGCGGGAGGCGGGCCGCTCGGGGAAAACGGTCCGCGGGGGCCGACCCTGGGAGCTCGGGGCTCCGGGTCGGCACAGGGGAGGACGGGCTCCGGCGCCTCAGGGCGCCGGAGCCATCCCTTTCACATCGAACAGACCGAAACTCCGGGCGATACCAGCGCGACGGGCGCATTTCCTGCCCCTCCCCGACGATCGTCGGACCGGTCGGCGGCCCTCACGTCATGTGCCTCGGTCACAGACTGGCACGCGATTCGTCCGGTCGCTGGGATTCCGGAGGATCGCCGGACCGGCCCCACCACCGTGGGACCGGCGAACCGTGCCGCCCGGGGCGCCCCCGTCAGCGCTTGGCGACGAAAACGTGGGAGGCCACCTCGGCGCCGAGCTCCGCGGCCTCGCCGCTGCTGCCGACAAGTACCCCGCCGGGCGACTCCGTCACGCTCACGACCGACCCGGGCTGCACGCCCGCGCGGCGCAGCGTGTACATCAGCTGGGCGTCCGTCTGGATCGGCTCCCCGATCCGGCGTACGACGACGGTCTTGCCCTCCGGGCCGGGCGCCAGGTCGTTCAGACTGACCATGTTGTCGTCCAGGAACGACTCCGCCTCAGCCTTCTCGCCAAGCTCCTCCAGGCCGGGGATCGGGTTCCCGTACGGAGACTCCGTCGGGTGCCGCAGCAGTTCGAGGACGCGCCTCTCCACCGCCTCACTCATCACGTGCTCCCAGCGGCACGCCTCCGCGTGGACCTGCTCCCACTCCAAGCCGATCACGTCGACGAGCAGACACTCGGCGAGCCGGTGCTTGCGCATCACGCGGGTGGCGAGCTTGCGGCCCTCGTCGGTCAGCTCCAGGTGGCGGTCGCCCGCCACTGTCACCAGTCCGTCCCGCTCCATGCGCGCCACTGTCTGGCTCACCGTCGGCCCGCTCTGGTCGAGCCGCTCGGCGATACGGGCGCGCATGGGGACCACGCCTTCTTCCTCGAGCTCGAGGATGGTGCGGAGATACATCTCCGTGGTGTCGATCAGTCCGGACATACGTGCCCCTCGATTACTCGTGCGCTGGCCCTGCCCCAATTCTGACGCATAGCGCCGACAACCGTGTCGTGCCGACGGGAAGGCGTATTGACAGGGCACTGGTCCAGACCGCAACGTGATCCGCGCCACCGTCGCACGACGTTCGCACGCCGTACCGCTTGAAGGGGCCCTGCGCGATGAGCGAGAGCAAACTGGCCGGTCAGTTCTTCGACGCCGCGATCGGGCTGCTGCACCGTGTCCGCGACGAGGAGGCCGGGAACGTCGCGGCCGCCGGGACTGCCGTCGCCGACGCGGTGGCTTCCGGGGGGCGGCTGTTCGCCTTCGGCGCGGGCCACTCCTCGCTCGCCGCCCAGGACGTCGTCTACCGGGCCGGCGGCCTCGCGCTGATGAACCTGCTCGCCGTTCCCGGGACCGTCGGCGTGGACGTCATGCCGGCCACCCTGGGCTCCGCCCTGGAACGCGTCGACGGGCTCGCGGCGGCCGTCCTGGACAGCAGCCCCGCCAAGCCCGGCGACGTACTGGTGATCATCTCGCTGTCCGGGCGCAACGCGCTGCCGGTGGAGATGGCGATGAACGCGCGGGCGCTCGGCCTCAAGGTCATCGGGGTGACATCGGTGGCGTACACGAACGAGACGAAGTCCCGGCACGCCTCGGGCACGTACCTCAAGGACCACTGCGACATCGTCCTCGACAGCAAGATCGCGGTCGGCGACGCGGAGCTGACGGCCGAGGGAATCGAGGCTCCCTTCGCGCCCGCCTCGACGGTCGTCACCAGCGCGCTCATGCAGGCCGTCATGGCGAGCGCGGCGGGCGAACTCGCGGAGCGCGGCATCGAACCGCCGCTGCTGCGCTCGGGCAATGTCGACGGCGGCCACGAGTGGAACGGCCGCGTGATGACGGAGTACAGGGACCGCATCTTCTACCGGCACTGATTTCGCCGGGCGGGTGTTCCCGGGAACGCCCGCTTTCCGTTCCGGGGAACGCTCTCTCACCGTTCCCGGGGAACGCTCTCTCGCCGTTCCGGGGAACGGCCCCCGCACGTCCCCGGGAGCGCACGCCCACGGTTCCCGGGAACGCTCCCCCCACGTGCCCGGGAACGACACGCTCTCGCGCCTGCCGCCGATCCGCTTCCCGTCACGGCTTGAGCGTCTGCGCCAGATCGATCGCCGCCGCCACCCGCACCGCGATGTTCTCCGCGTACGTCGCGTCCGGCCGCTCGAAGGCGGCGCGGCTCGGGCCGCGCAGGAACGTGGCCACCCCCAGCGTCCTGCCCCGGCTGCGCAGGACCGTGCACAGGGCGTGCACGGTGTCCTGCGGCCACTGGCGCCGCGCCGCCCAGTCCTGCGGGCCGCCGCTCGCCCGTACCGAGCCGAGGCGGTCCATGCACTGGAACGCCGGATGGCCGGCCGGGTACGGCACCGGGATGCCGGCGCCCCCGGTCACCGGCAGGCACGGCCCGTAGCCGCCCGACGGCGTGGCCGCGGCCCGCACCAGACGTGCCGGGTGGTCCCCCACGGTCAGGTCGACCAGCGCGTGGTCGGCGAAGCCCGCGAGGGCGAAGTCGAGGTACGACAACGCGGCCTCCATCGGGTCCTCGCACTCGGCGGCCGCGCGCCCGGCACGGTGCAGCTGGTTGCCGCGGAACCGTAACTGCGCGGCTTCCTGTTCCGCGGTCTTCGCCTCGGTGATGTCCTGGAAGAGCCAGCCGACCCCCAGCGGAACGGGCTCCTCGGCGAGCGGTGACGCCAGTCGCAGGAAGCCGCTGCGCCAGCACCGCCGCCGCTCCCCCTTCCCGCCCGGCTCCGCCTTGCGCAGCGTCACCCACAGCTCGGCGGGGGCCGGGGGCGTCCCTTCCGCCAGTACGTGCTGCAGGGAGCCCTCCAGCTCCTCCACGCCCTGGACGATCAGCTCCCCCAGGGGGCGCCCCAGCAGCGTCGTACGCCCCACGCCGAGCGCCCGCGCGGCGTGCGTGTTGACGACCGTCGGCCGCAGGTCCACGTCCACCAGGACGACGCCCCAGGACGCGTCGTCGAACAGCGCCTCGCTCAGCGCGATCGCCCGTTCCAGGTCGATCTGGGCGTGCACCTCACTGAACGCGCAGTACACCCCCGCGGGTTTGCCCTCCGCACCGGGAACGCCCGCCGACTGCGTGCGTACGAGAACGCGCCCGCCGTCCTTCCGCAGAAGCGCGAATTCGTGCACCTGCCGGCCCGGCGCGTGCATCGCCGACATCAGGCGGCCCTGCACGTCGTCCGCGTCCTCCGGCCGCGCCGCCCATCCCGCGAGACCGGTCCGCCCGACCGCCTCGTCGGCGGTCCACCCGAGGATCCGCTCGGCCTCGCGGTTCCAGTGGGTGACCACCCCGTCCGCGTCGAAGGCGCAGAGCGCCGCGTCCATGCCGTCGAGAAGCGCGGCGAGAAGATCGTCGGACCCGGGCCCTGGCTCGTCGGGACCGAACGCGTCGGTGGTCTCGCCAATCCGGGAAGCACTCACCTGGCACCCCCTGCAGGTGTTCGCCTTTGCTGCACTGCTGAACCCGGGATCATTCAACTGGAACGTGATGCAGCCCACACCTGGTTCGGAGAAAAAATGCTCCCCCTTAATTCGGTTGTGGTGGGCGGGGGGGGTTCCTAGGCTTGCAGTACACGTGAAGGGAGGTGGTTCGGAAGTGATGTCATTTCGGACTCGTGAGGTGACTGCGGGCTGACGCCCGTCGTCGCAGCCAGTGCTGGTCGGCAGGTCGCCGGCCGAAATCCCAGCAGTCACCGACCCGCGGGCTCGCCGGTAAGTCCGGCCGGCTCCTCCTCGGAGGAACCAGAGCCCGCGGGTTTCTGCGTTCGGCCGGCAGGTCACGCGGCCTAAGGCGCTGCACGCGCGCCTACGGGCAGAGGCGCTCCACGCGCCATGCGCCGTCGTCCCCGGCGACGTATCGCAGGCGGTCGTGCAGGCGGTTCGCGTGCCCCTGCCAGAACTCGACCGTCTCGGGAACGACCCGGTAGCCGCCCCAGTCCGGCGGCACCGGTACGCGTTCGGTCTGCGGGTAGCGCGTCGCCAGTTCGTCGTAGCGCGCGAGCAGCTCCTCGCGGGACGCGATCACGGACGACTGCGCACTCGCCCAGGCCCCCAGCTGTGAGCCGTGCGGGCGCGTCCGGAAGTACGCCGCCGTCTCGTCGCGGCCGATCCTCACGGCCGTGCCGGTGACTATGACCTGGCGTGCGACCTGATGCCACGGGAAGAGCAGGGAGACGTACGGATTGGACGTGATCTCCCGCGCCTTGCGGGAGGCGTAGTTCGTGAAGAACACGAAGCCCTGGTGATCGAACTTCTTGAGCAGGACCGTGCGCGACGAGGGGCGGCCGTCGGACGTGGCCGTGGAGAGGATCATGGCGTTCGGCTCGTGGAGGCCGCCGGTGGCCACCTCCCTGAACCAGTGGTCGAACTGGCCCATGGGCTCGGCTGCGAGTTCCGCCTCCGTGAAGGCTTCGCTGCGATAGTGCTCGCGCATGGCGGCGGGATCGAAATCTCGGTTCGGCACGGTGCCATCCTGCCGCAGGGTCCCAGTCTGCCCGGCACCCGGTGCCATCAATCCTCGGCCGGAAAATGGGGCAGTGTGCCGGTAATCACGCTTCCCCGCATCGGCGGAACCCGCCAAAATATGGGCGCCGGGCACTGTGACCTCCATACAGCAGGGGATATCGTGCCTGCTTCCGGAGCGGTGGGGTGACCACCCGCCGTGCGGGGAATCACCGGGGTGACCGATGGCCCCTGGAACCTGACCGGAACTGACCGGATCTGACCGCTGGTCATGAGCCGCTTGCCACTTGTCGACGCCTGTCGAACACATCATGAGGAGCCGCCTGATGTCCGACTTCGTACCCGGACTCGAAGGAGTCGTCGCGTTCGAAACGGAGATCGCAGAACCGGACAAGGAGGGCGGTGCGCTCCGTTACCGGGGTGTCGACATCGAAGACCTCGTCGGGCACGTGTCCTTCGGGAACGTGTGGGGCCTGCTGGTCGACGGCGCGTTCAACCCCGGTCTTCCGGCCGCCGAACCGTTCCCGATCCCCGTCCACTCCGGTGACATCCGCGTGGACGTGCAGTCCGCGCTCGCGATGCTCGCGCCCGTGTGGGGCCTGAAACCGCTGCTGGACATCGACGAGCAGACCGCACGCGACGACCTCGCGCGGGCCGCCGTGATGGCGCTTTCGTACGTCGCCCAGTCCGCGCGCGGGCAGGGGCTGCCGATGGTCCCGCAGCGGGAGATCGACAAGGCGGACACCGTCGTGGAGCGCTTCATGAAGCGCTGGCGCGGCGAGCCCGACCCCAAGCACGTCAAGGCCGTCGATGCCTACTGGACGTCGGCCGCCGAGCACGGCATGAACGCCTCGACCTTCACGGCGCGCGTCATCGCGTCGACCGGCGCCGACGTGGCCGCGGCGCTCTCCGGCGCGGTCGGTGCGATGTCCGGGCCGCTCCACGGCGGCGCGCCTTCGCGCGTCCTCGGCATGATCGAGGAGATCGAGCGCACCGGTGATGCGACGGCGTACGTGAAGCAGGCCCTCGACAAGGGCGAGCGCCTGATGGGCTTCGGTCACCGCGTGTACCGCGCGGAGGACCCGCGTGCGCGCGTTCTGCGGCGTACGGCGAAGGAGCTCGCGGCGCCGCGCTTCGAGGTCGCCGAGGCGCTGGAGAAGGCCGCTCTGGAGGAGCTGCACGCGCGGCGCCCCGACCGGGTGCTGGCGACGAACGTCGAGTTCTGGGCGGCGATCGTGCTGGACTTCGCGGAGGTCCCGGCGCACATGTTCACGTCGATGTTCACGTGTGCGCGCACGGCCGGCTGGTCGGCGCACATCCTGGAGCAGAAGCGCACGGGACGGCTGGTGCGGCCTTCCGCGCGGTACGTCGGTCCTCCCTCGCGCAACCCGCACGACGTCACGGGCTTCGACGACATCGCGCGCTGAGCGTCGCGGATCCCGTGCGTCCTGTGAACGCCGGTCGTCGGCGCCGGACCGTCGGCCGGTCGGTGGTGGACGCCGGGGTGTGGTGAATGTCGGTTGAGGGGTCGGGCACGGGTCCGGCCCCTCAGTCCTGTTCGCCGCCCAGTGCGCCGTCGAGGAGCGCCGCCCACTGGTTCACCACGCGGTCGCGCCGCGCCGCGTCGTCGGTGAGCAGGTTGGCCAGGCCCAGGCCGCGTGCCATGTCGAGCAGGCCCTGGACGGTCTCGCGTACGCCGGGCACCGACTCGTCGACGCCCAGCAGTTCCACGGCGATGCGGTGGGTCTCGCGGCCCACGCGTGCCTCGAGCTCGGTGACGCGGGCGCCCAGCTGGTCCTCGTTGGAGGCGGCGACCCACAGGTGCAGGGCGGCGCGGAAGAGCGGTCCCGTGTAGAGGTCGACCAGGCCGCCGACGACAGCGGCGCGGTTGGTGGCGCCGTGCGGGAACAGGGCGCGCAGCGCCGTGGAACGCTCCTCGGCGACGTACTCGACGGCCGCCGTGAAGAGGTCCTCCCGGGTCGGGAAGTGGTGCTGGGCGGCGCCCCGTGAGACGCCCGCCCGTTCCGCGACGACCGACACCGTGGAACCCGCCCAGCCGCGCTCGGCCAGGCAGGACACGGCGGCTTCCAGCAGGCGCTGCCGGGTGGCCCGGGAGCGGTCCTGCTTGGGGGCCTTGCCGGTGGCCGCCGCCGACGGGCCGTACGCCGGCGCCGGGGTCTGGCTCGGCGCCGGGGTCCGACTCGGTGTCGGGTTCTGGCTCGGTGTCGGGGTCACAGCACCCATGCGGGGTCCCGTCGTTCGAGGAATGCCGTCACGCCCTCGGCCGCCTCCCGTGAGGCGAACAGGCGCGCGGACTGCTCGACGAGTGTGTCCGTGTCCCGGTCGAAGGCTGCGAGCACTGTAGCCGTGACCAGGCGCTTGGACTCGGCCAGCCCCTGCGGGGAGGCCCTGCGCAGCCCGTCGAGGACGGGTGCGAGGGCCTCGTCCACGTCCTCGGAGGCGACGGTGATCAGTCCCGTACGGGCCGCCTCGGCCGCGTCGAACCGCTCCCCCGTCAGGTAGTAGCGGGCGGCGCCGCGCGGGTCCAGGCGGGGCAGCAGCGGCATCGAGATCACGGCGGGGGCGAGCCCGAGCCGGGACTCCGTGAACGCGAAGCTCGCGCCCGACCCCGCCGCGGAGATGTCGCAGGCGCCCAGCAGCCCGAGGCCGCCGGCCCGCACGTGCCCGCTCACCCGCGCCACGACCGGCTTGGGCAGTGCGACGACGCTCCGCAGGAGGGCGACGAAGGCCGCCGGGTCGGGCGGCGACCTGAGGTCGGCGCCCGCGCAGAACGTGCCCCCTGTGTGGCTGAGCAGCACGGCCCGTACGGAGGGGTCCTTCGCGCACGCCGACAGGGCGTCGCCGAGTTCGGCGACGAGCCTGGCGGACAGCGCGTTGCGGTTCGCCGGTGAATCGAGGGTCAGGGTGGTGATCCCGCGTTCGTGCGCGGCCGGTACCAGGGTCATGCGCCCTCCCTTTCGCGCGACTCTCGCTCGCCGCGCCGGTCCCGCAGTTCGCGCCTGAGGATCTTTCCGGAGGCCGCCCTGGGGACGCTTCCGAGGAACGCCACGCGGCGGACCTTCTTGTACGGTGCGACGCGCTCGGCGACGTACGCCATCACCTCGTCCTCGGTGAGGCGGGCGGACGGCTGCGGGACGACGTACGCCATGGGCACCTCGTTTCCGTCCGCGTCCAGGACGCCGATGACGGCCGCGTCTGCGATCGCCTCGTGGGTGAGCAGGAGTGCTTCCAGTTCGGCCGGCGCCACCTGGAAGCCCTTGTACTTGATGAGTTCCTTGACGCGGTCGACGACGAACAGCCAGCCGTCCGCGTCGACCCTCCCGACGTCGCCGGTGTGCACCCACCCGTCGGCGTCGATCATCGCGGCGGTGGCGTCGGGGCGGCCGAGGTAGCCCTTCATCACCTGGGGGCCGCGGATCGCGATCTCGCCCTCCTCACCGACGGGCACGTCCTTGCCGGGATCGTCGAGGGAGAGGATGCGCATCTCCGTTCCCGGGAGCAGCTTTCCGACCGTTCCCGGGGGCGGGTGGGGAGCGTTCCGGGGAACGACGTGGGTACCGGGCGACAGTTCCGTCATGCCGTACGCCTGGAGGACGGGCGGCAGCCCCAGACGGCTGGAGCAGGCCTGCGCGAGTGCGGCGTCGAGCGGGGCGGCGGCGCTGACGATGTACTCCAGGCAGGACAGGTCGTACTTCGCGACGGCGGGGTGCTTGGCGAGGGCCAGGACGATCGGCGGTGCGACGTACAGGCCGTTGATGCGGTGCTTCTGTATCGCGCCGAGGAACTGGTCGAGTTCGAAGCGCGGAAGTACGACGACCGTCGCACCATTGCGCAGCGGCGCGTTCATGAGTGCGGTGAGACCGTATATGTGGAAGAAGGGCAGTACGGCGAGGATGCGGTCGCCGGGGCCCATCGGGATGAACGGGTCGAGCTGCGCCAGGTTGGTGGCGATGCTCCGGTGCGTCAGCATCACGCCCTTGGGAACGCCCGTGGTGCCCGACGAGTACGGGAGCGCCGCGATGTCCTCGGACGGGTCGATGGTGAGCGCCGGTTCCGGTGCGGTCGAGGCGAGCATGTCGAGGACCGACCGGTGCCCCTCCGCGCTGTCGCAGACGAAGATCTCCTTGATCCCGCCGACGAGTTCGGCGGCCCTGCGCGCGACGCCGAGGAGCGGTGAGACGGTGACGATCCAGCGGGCGGAGGAGTCGGCGAGCTGCTTGGCGAACTCCTCCGCCGTGGACAGCGGATGAATGGTCGTGACGGAGGCCCCGGCGCGGGTCGCGGCGTAGAACACCACCGGGTAGGCGATGGTGTTGGGGCTGTGCAGGGCCAGTACGTCGCCCTGCCGCAGACCGGCCTCCGCCAGGGCGGCGGCGATCCGCCGGTGGAAGACGTCCAGCTGGGCGTAGGTGATCGTGTCGCCGTTCGTCCCGTCGATCAGGGCGGGCGTTTCGCCGTACTCGGCGGCCCTCCCCAGCACCGCCTCGTGGATGGGCAGCTCGACGGGCTCTACGGACGCGTACTCGCTCTGGAACGCCATGACGGTCCCCTCCGCGGTATGGGTGGTGGCCAGAATCGCGCCTGCTAGTACGACTTGGGGAGACCCAGGGACTGGTGAGAGACGAAATTCAGGATCATCTCCCTGCTGACAGGAGCGATACGGGCCACCCGTGCGGCCGTGATGAGCGAGGCGAGGCCGTACTCGCGGGTGAGCCCGTTGCCGCCCAGGGTGTGGACGGCCTGGTCGACCGCCTTCACGCACGCTTCGGCGGCGGCGTACTTCGCCATGTTGGCGGCCTCGCCCGCGCCGAGGTCGTCACCCTCGTCGTAGAGGCGGGCCGCCTTCTGCATCATCAGGCGGGCCAGTTCGAGTTCGATGTGGGCCTGCGCGAGGGGGTGGGCGACGGCCTGGTGGGCGCCGACGGGCGTCTTCCAGACGGTGCGTTCCTTGGCGTACTCCACGGCCCTGTTCACGGCGTAACGCCCCATGCCGACGGCGAAGGCGGCGGTCATGACGCGCTCGGGGTTGAGGCCGGCGAAGAGCTGGAGGAGGCCCGCGTCCTCGTCTCCGACGAGGGCTTCGGAGGGCAGGCGCACGTCGTCGAGGACCAGCTCGAACTGCTTCTCCGGCGCCTGGAGTTCCATGTCGATCTGTGAGCGCTGGAAGCCCGGGGCGTCGCGGGGGACGATGAACAGACACGGCTTGAGGCGGCCCGTCCTCGCGTCCTCGGTGCGGCCGACGACGAGGGTGGCGTCCGCGATGTCGACGCCGGAGATGAAGACCTTGCGGCCGGTGAGCAGCCAGTCGTCGCCGTCGCGGCGGGCGGTGGTGGTGATGCGGTGGGAGTTCGACCCGGCGTCGGGTTCGGTGATGCCGAACGCCATGGTGAGGCTTCCGTCGGCGAGGCCCGGCAGCCAGGCTGCCTTCTGCGCGTCCGTTCCGAAGCGGGCGATGACGGTGCCGCAGATGGCGGGCGAGACGACCATCATGAGGAGCGGGCACCCGGCCGCGCCCAGCTCTTCCAGGACGATGGACAGCTCCGCTATGCCGCCGCCTCCTCCGCCGTACTCCTCGGGAAGGTTCACACCGAGGTAACCGAGCTTGGCGGCCTCGGCCCAGAGCGTGTCGGGGTGCCGTCCTTCGCGTACGACGGTGGTCATGTAGTCGCGTCCGTAGCGCTTCCCGAGAGCGGCGACGGCCGAGCGCAGCGCGGTGTGTTCTTCGGTCTCTACGACGGCGGTGCTCATGACGGCTGTTCCTCCTGGGACTCTTCGCCAGACCCTTCGGCCTGTACGACGGCGAGCAGGGCGCCGACCTCGACCTGGCGGCCGGGAACGGCGTGGAGCGCGGTGAGCGTGCCGGAGGCGGGAGCGCTGACGCGGTGCTCCATCTTCATGGCCTCCAGCCAGAGCAAAGGCTGCCCGGCGGTGACGTGCGCGCCTTCGCGGAGCCCTTCGGCGACGCGGACTACGGTGCCGGGCATGGGCGCGAGCAGGGAGCCGGGCTCGGCGCGGACCGTGGGGTCGGGGAAGCGGGGCAGGGCGGTGAGGGTGTGCGAACCGCCGGTGGAGACGTCGACGTACACCCGCCCTCCCGGGTACGCGCGCACCTGGAAGTGCTGGAGCACGCCGTCCGTTTCGAGCGTCACTCGATCGCGCCGTACGCCGTGCACGCGAACGCCCGAAAAGCCTTCCGCGGTGCGGCCGTCACGGGTGGTCCGGTAGCGGATCTCGTGTTCGGTGCCGTCGGGCTCGGTGCGGTAGCGCTTCACCTGCGCCTGGGACGGTACGTTCCGCCAGCCGCCGAGCCGGGCGCCGGGCGTTCCGGCCGTGCCCCGTGCGGCGGCGTCGGCCAGGGCGGCGGCGAGCGCGGCGAGCGCGCCCTGCGGAGCGTGCGCGGACGGCTCGGTGAGCGCGTCCAGGTTCCGGTCGTAGAAGCCGGTGTCGAGCCGCCCCGCGGTGAAGTCGGGGTGCCGCAGGGAGCGTACGAGCAGGTCCCTGTTGGTCACCGGGCCGTGGACGCGGGACCGCTCCAGAGCGCGGGCCAGTTTGCGTACGGCCTCGGCGCGGGTCGGGGCGTGGGCGATCACCTTGGCCAGCATCGGGTCGTAGTGCACCCCGACGAGGTCCCCGCCCTCGTACCCGCTGTCGAGCCGCAGGCCGGGCGCCTCGGGTACGCGCAGGGCGTGCAGGGGGCCCGTCTGGGGCTGCCAGGCGCGGGAGGGGTCCTCCGCGTAGAGGCGGGCCTCCACGGCGTGGCCCGAGGGGACGGGCGGTTCGGCGGGAAGGGCCTCGCCCTCGGCGACGCGTACCTGGAGAGCCACCAGGTCGACGCCGAACACCGCCTCCGTCACCGGATGCTCGACCTGGAGGCGCGTGTTCATCTCCAGGAAGTACGGGCGGCCCTCGGCGGAGAGCAGGAACTCGACCGTTCCCGCGCCCCGGTAGTCCACCGCCCTCGCCGCCGCCACGGCGGCGTCGTGCAGCGTGGTGCGCAGGGCGTCGTCCAGGCCGGGGGCGGGGGCCTCTTCGACGACTTTCTGGTGCCGGCGCTGGAGCGAGCAGTCGCGGGTGCCGAGCGCCCACACCGTGCCGTGCGCGTCGGCCATCACCTGGACCTCGACGTGGCGGCCGCGTTCGACGTACGGCTCGGCGAAGACCTCGCCGTCGCCGAACGCCGAGCGCGCTTCCGCGGTGGCCGCCGTGAGCTCTCCCGGGAGCGCCGCCAGGTCCCGTACGACACGCATGCCCCTGCCGCCGCCGCCCGCCGCGGCCTTGAGGAGGAGCGGCAGGTCCTCGTCGGTGGCCTTGTCAGGGGCCACGGGGACCAGGAGGGGCACTCCGGAGGCCGCCATGAGTTCCTTGGCGCGGGTCTTGGAGGCCATGGCGTCGATCGCGCCGGGCGGTGGACCGATCCACACCAGACCGGCGTCCAGGACGGCGCGGGCGAACCCGGCGTTCTCGGAGAGGAAGCCGTACCCGGGATGCACCGCGTCCGCTCCGGCCGCCAGGGCGGCCTTCACGACGAGATCGCCGCGCAGGTACGTGTCGGCCGGGGACGTTCCCGGGAGGCGTACGGCAGCGTCCGCGGAACGCACGTGGAGCGCTCCGGCGTCCGCGTCGGAGTACACGGCGACCGTGGTGATGCCCAGGTCCGCGCACGTACGGAAGATCCGGCACGCGATCTCGCCCCGGTTCGCCACCAGGACGGAGGAAATCGTCGAACTCATCGCAAGGCCCTTCACATCCGGAAGACGCCGAAGCCGCCGCGCGCGCCCTCGACCGGTGCCGTGTGGATCGCGGACAGACACAGCCCCAGCACGGTCCTGGTGTCGCGCGGGTCGATGACCCCGTCGTCGTACAGCCGCCCCGAAAGGAACATCGGCAGGGACTCCGACTCGATCTGCTGCTCCACCATGGCGCGCAGACCCGCGTCGGCCTCGTCGTCGTACGGTCGGCCCTTCGCGGCGGCCGACGCCCTTGCGACGATCGACAGAACGCCGGCGAGCTGCTGCGGTCCCATGACCGCGGACTTGGAGCTCGGCCAGGCGAAGAGGAAGCGGGGGTCGTAGGCGCGCCCGCACATGCCGTAGTGACCGGCTCCGTACGACGCGCCCATGAGGACGGACAGGTGCGGGACCTTGGAGTTCGACACCGCGTTGATCATCATCGCCCCGTGCTTGATGATGCCGCCCTGCTCGTACTCCTTGCCGACCATGTAACCGGTGGTGTTGTGGAGGAAGACGAGGGGCGTGTCGCGCTGGTTGGCCAACTGGATGAACTGGGCGGCCTTCTGGGACTCTGCGCTGAACAGGACGCCCTGCGCGTTGGCGAGGATGCCCACGGGACGGCCGTGCAGGCGCGCCCAGCCGGTGACGAGGCTGGGCCCGTACAGCGGCTTGAACTCGTCGAAGTCCGAGGCGTCGACGACACGGGCGATCACCTCGCGCGGGTCGAAGGGGACCTTGAGGTCGCCCGGGACGATGCCGGCGAGTTCCTCTTCGTCGTACTTCGGCGGCTCGGCCGGGGGCGGGTCGGCGTGTGCCTTGCGCCAGTTGAGACGGGCGACGATCCGCCGGGCCTGGCGCAGGGCGTCGTACTCGTCCACGGCGAAGTGGTCGGCGAGGCCGGAGGTACGGGCGTGCATCTCGGCGCCGCCGAGGGACTCGTCGTCCGACTCCTCGCCGGTGGCCATCTTGACCAGGGGCGGGCCGCCGAGGAAGACCTTCGAACGGTCCTTGATCATGACGGTGTGGTCGGACATCCCGGGGATGTACGCCCCGCCGGCCGTGGAGTTGCCGAAGACGACCGCGATGGTGGGGATCCCGGCGGCGGACAGGCGGGTGATGTCGCGGAAGAGCGCACCGCCCGGGATGAAGATCTCCTTCTGGGACGGGAGATCCGCGCCGCCGGACTCGACGAGGCTGATGCAGGGGAGGCGGTTCGCGTACGCGATCTCGTTGGCCCGCAGCGCCTTCTTCAGGGTCCAGGGGTTGGACGCGCCGCCGCGCACGGTGGGGTCGGTGGCGGTGATCAGGCATTCGACGCCCTCGACGACGCCGATGCCGGTGACCATCGACGCGCCCACGGCGTAGTCGCTGCCCCAGGCGGCGAGGGGGGACAGTTCGAGGAACGGGGTGTCCGGGTCGAGCAGCAGCTCGACGCGTTCGCGGGCGAGCAGTTTGCCGCGTCCGCGGTGGCGGGCGACGTACTTCTCGCCGCCGCCCCCGAGTGCCTTGGCGTGCTCGGCGTCGAGATCGGCGAGTTTGGCGAGCATGGCGGCTCGGTTGGCGGCGTACTCGGGGCTGCGCGGGTCGAGGGCGGTGGGGAGGACGGTCATGGGTTCACCGCCGGGGTGAGAGGGGCTGCGCGGGTCACAGGAGTACCTCCGGTATGTCGATGTGGCGGGAGCGCAGCCATTCGCCCAGCGCTTTCGCCTGGGGGTCGAAGCGGGCCTGGGAGGCGACTCCCTCACCGAGCAGCCCTTCGATCACGAAGTTCACCGCCCGCAGGTTCGGCAGGACGTGCCGCGTCACGGGAAGGGCGGCCGTCTCGGGGAGCAGTTCCCGCAGGCGCTCCACGGTCAGTGTGTGCGCCAGCCACCGCCACGCCTCGTCGGAACGCACCCATACGCCGACGTTCGCGTCCCCGCCTTTGTCCCCACTGCGTGCTCCCGCGACCGTGCCGAGCGGGGCCCTGCGCGTCGGGCCGTCCGGTGCGGGTGGCGGGACGGCAACCTCACGGACCGGCTCCAGGGGGCGCGTCACGGCGGGATGCGGCACCCGTACGCGCTCGCCGTCGGGAAGCACCGCCACGTGCTCGACCTCCGACGCGTTCACGTACACCGCCTCGAAGACCCCGTACGGCGCCCCCTTTCCCGGCGGAGCCGTCACG
The DNA here is from genome assembly GCF_014650755.1 of Streptomyces chryseus. Classification (GTDB taxonomy): domain Bacteria; phylum Actinomycetota; class Actinomycetes; order Streptomycetales; family Streptomycetaceae; genus Streptomyces; species Streptomyces chryseus. Next base: position 86,445 of record NZ_BMVO01000014.1, read on the forward strand.
TGGAAGCCCGGAATGCTGCCGAGCGCCCCCTCGATCGCCGCTCCGCTGACGACGCGGCCGACGTTCGCCGGGTCCGGGTCCCGTACGACCAGCCGCAGCAGTGCGCTCGCGCGTTCCTGTGTGTCGGCGTCCGGGCGGTCGGTGCGCACCAGTTCCCAGCGGACCTCGGCGGGACGACTCCTGGCGGCCGACAGCGCGTCCTCCAGCTGTTCCCGTACGAGCGCGGCCTTCGCTTCGACGTCCAGGCCCGTCAGGACGAACACGACCTCGTTGCGCCACCCGCCGACCCGTGTCACTCCGGCCTTGAGGGTGGGCGGCGGGGCTTCTCCGCGTACGCCCGATATCCGCACCCTGTCGGGGCCTTCCCCGGTCAGCCGTACGGTGTCGAGCCGCGCGGTGACGTCGGGGCCGGCGTACCGGGGCGGGCCCGTTTCGTACAGCAGTTGCGCGGTGACCGTTCCCGTGTCGACGCGGCCGGCCGTTCCCGGGTGCTTCGTGATGACCGCCGTCCCGTCGGCGTGCAGCTCCGCGAGCGGGAAACCGAGGCGCGTTTTCGGCCGTTCCCGGGAACGGCCGAAAACATCGGCGAAGAACGCGTAGTTGCCGCCCGTCGCCTGCGTCCCGCATTCCAGCACATGCCCGGCGACCACCGCCCCCGCGAGCCGGTCGTACTCCTGCGGGCCCCACCCGAACCACCACGCGGCCGGTCCCGTGACCAGAGCCGCGTCCGTGACGCGCCCGGTCACCACCACGTCCGCGTCCGCGCCCAGGCACCGCGCGATGCCGCCGCCGCCCAGGTAGGCGTTGGCGGTCAGCGCCCGCTCGGGCAGCGGCAGGCTGTCGCCCTCCACGTGAGCGACGCGCACGGGAACGCCGACCCGCTCGGCGAGTTCCCGTACGGCGTCGGCGAGCGCTCCCGGGTTCAGTCCGCCGGCGTTCGCCACGATCCGTACCCCGCGCTCGTGCGCCAGGGCGAGGTTCTCCTCCAGCTGCCGCAGGAAGGTCTTTGCGTATCCGAGGCGGGCGTCCTTGAGCCGGTCGCGCCCGAGGATGAGCAAAGTGAGCTCGGCGAGGTAGTCCCCGGTGAGCACGTCGAGTTCGCCGCCGGTGAGCATCTCCCTCATGGCGTCGAAACGGTCGCCGTAGAAGCCCGAGGCGTTGCCGATCCGCAGGGGTCGCCGGCCGCGTTCCCCGCCCCGTTCGCCCCCGGCGCTCACGCGCCTCCCCCGTCCCGCTTCGGCTCCCGTCCCGCGCCCGCCGGCCCGGCGAACGCCTGGGCGATGTCCAGCCACCGGTCGGCGTCGGCGCCCTCGGCCCGTACCGCCACGTCGTCGCGGTGGGCCCGCTGGGTCACCAGGAGGCAGAAGTCGAGCGCCGGCCCGGTCACCCGCTGCCGGGCGTCCTCGGGACCGTACGTCCACAGCCCGGACCCGTCCGGCGCGGTCAGCTCGACCCGGAACTCCTCGCCGGGCGGCGTGAGTCCCCGCACCGCGAAGGCGTACCCGCGCGCCCGCACACCGATCCGGGCCACATGCCGCAGCCGTGCCGTCGGCTCCCTGCGTACGCCCACCGCGTCCGCGACGTCCTGGCCGTGGGCCCAGGTCTCCATGAGCCGCCCGGTCGCCATCGAAGCGGCGCTCATCGGCGGCCCGTACCAGGGGAACCTCACCCCGTCCGGCGCCGCACGCAGTGCCCGCTGGAGCTGCTCGCGCCCGTCCCTCCACCACGCCAGCAGTTCGCCGACCGGCAGTTCGGCTCCCGCCTCGGCGCCGTCGTCGACGAACCGCTCGGGCGCGGCCAGTGCCTCCCGCGCCTCCGCCGCGAAGCCCTCGGGGTCGGTGACGGACAGCAGCGCCGCCGTGTCCGTCCAGGCGAGATGCGCGATCTGGTGGGCGACGGTCCAGCGCGGCGCGGGCGTGGCGAGCGACCACTGCTTCTCACTCAGGCCTCCGACCAGCTGGTCGAGTTCGTCCCCTTCGGCACGGAGATCGTCGAGCACGGCTGCCGGATCGGACACGGTGCGCTCCCCTCGGGGTAGGGCGGTGTGTCCGGAGCATGGCAGCCCGCCAGGAAACAAGCAAGCGTGCTTGCATTATTTTCTCGCCGTACCCCTCGCCGCCCGATACGACCGCCGCCCCTGACCCACCCCGGCCGGACCGCCCTCGCCCCGCCAGGACCGCCCTCGCCCCGCCAGGACCGCCCTCAGCGCGCTAGGACCGCGCTCGGCGCCGCCGGCGCGCCTGGCTTCGTACCGCTCCCATGCTCGCGCCGATGACCAGCGCGATCGCCAGGGCGTCGGTCGTCGACAGCGCCTGGTGCAGCACCAGGAAACCGGCGACCGCCGCGATGGCCGGCTCCAGGCTCATCAGCACGGCGAAGGTCGCGGCCGGCAGCCGGCGCAGCGCCAACAGCTCCAGCGTGTACGGCAGCACGGACGACATCAGGGCGACCGCCACGCCCAGCGCCAGCGTGCGCGGCTCCAGCAGAGCGCCACCCGCTCCCACGGCCCCGAACGGCAGGCTGAGCAGTGCGGCGACCGCCATCGCGAGCGCCAGCCCGTCCGCCTGCGGGAACCTGCGCCCCGTCCGGGCGCTGAAGAGGATGTACGCCGCCCAGCAGCCGCCCGCGGCGAGCGCGTACGCCGCGCCGACCGGATCCAGCCGGTCGAAGCCGCCGCCACTGAGCAGCGCGACGCCGCCGAGCGCGAGCGCGGCCCATACGAGGCTCATGGCGCGGCGGGAGGCGATCACGGAGAGCGCGAGCGGGCCGAGTACCTCGAGAGTCACCGCGACGCCCAGCGGGATGCGGTCCAGCGACTGGTAGAAGAGACCATTCATGCCGGCCATGGCGAGCCCGAAGGCGACGACGGTCCACCAGTCGGCGCGCGTGTACCCGCGCACCCGCGGGCGGCACACGGCGAGCAGGATCACGGCTGCGGCGGCGAGCCGCAGGGCCACCACACCGGCCGCTCCCGCGCTCGGCATGATCGTCACTGCCACGGCGGACCCGAACTGCACCGACAGCCCGCCGGCCACCACCATCGCCACGGGCCCGAGCCGCGCTCCGAGCCGCCCGCCGTCGGGCACTGCGCCGCCCCCGGCGGATCCGGCGTCGGATGTCGCGGGGGCGGTGGCGGGCGCTGCGGAGGTGGGCTGATCCATACGTTCCACGGTAAGCGGAACAGCATCGTCCACCGTTCACAGCCCTGTACGACCGTCGTACTACATAATCTTGCGATCAACGCAAAGCCCGGCCGACCACCCCGAAGAAGGCACGCTCGATGAGCTCCGCGCACCATGTCACCGAGGAAGGCCGTTCGGGCCCCGTGAGCGTCACGCTCGACGCCGGGCGGGGGAGGGTGGAGGTCTCCGGACCCGGCGTCCCGGACGCGGTCCTCCTGCGGAACGACGACGGCGTCCCGGAAGACCGCCGGACGGACGAGGTGACGCCCGTGGGCACCCGCTCCGCGAGCCGCCTGTCCCTGACGGTCGGCGGGACCGCCGCCGTGCTCGCGCCGGCGCCGGGCCGCCTCAGCCGACGGTCCTACCGCGTCGACGCCACGGTCGGCGGCGTCACCTACCGGCTCGTGCCGCACACCCTCGCCGAGAGCCGGCTCCTGCGCGACGGCACGCGGCTCGCCGTCTTCCAGGCGGACGGTGACGCCCAGGTGCTCGCGGAGTGGTCCGAGGGCGTCGAGCCCGGGCCCGTCGACATCAGCGTCGGGTACGCCCTGGCCGCGGCCTTCGGCACCGGCGCGCAGCACTTCCTGGCGGCCGTGGTCGAGGTGGGAGCCGAAGCTCTGCCGTGGTGACCCTGGCCCCCAGGGCCGGGGCGGGGCCACCCCTCCCCGGCCCTGCGGGGGTCGCCCTGCCCGGGACGCCGCGGCGGACGCTCCCCCCTCGGATCAGCGGCGGCGGTCCCGTAGGTCCGGCAAACCGTCTGCCAGCACCTGCGCCAGGTGCCGCGCCCTGCGCCCCGCCAGGTGGTCCAGTTGCGTACGGCAGGAGAAGCCGTCGGCCAGGAGTTGTGCCCCCTCGGGGGCCTCGCGCACCGACGGGAGCAGTTGTTCCTCGGCGCAGGCGACCGACACGTCGTAGTGCCCGCGCTCGAAGCCGAAGTTCCCCGCCAGGCCGCAGCAGCCGCCGCTCAGGGCGCCGGTGAGGCCCGCGCGCTCGCGCAGCCGCCGCTCCGCCGCGTCGCCCAGTACGGCGTGCTGGTGGCAGTGCGTCTGGCCGGCCACGGGGCGGTCGATCCGGGGAGGCCGCCAGTGCGGGGCGTACTCCTCCAGCACCTGCGCGAACGTGCGTACCGAGGAAGCGAGGGCGGCCGCTCTCGGGTCGTCCGGCAGCAGTTCGGGGAGGTCCGCCTTGAGGGCGGCCGCGCAGCTCGGTTCCAGGACGACGACGGGCAGCCCGGCGCCTGCCGTGCCGTCCAGGGTGCGGCGCATGACCGCGCGGGCCCGGTCGAGCTGGCCGGTCGACACATACGTCAGGCCGCAGCACAGCTGCCGCGGCGGCATCGCGACCCGCAGACCGGCCGCTTCCAGCACGCGTGCGGCGGCCCGGCCGACGTCCGGGGACAGGTGGTTGGTGAACGTGTCGGGCCACAGCACGACCGTGACGGCCCCGGGCTTCGCCGCGCCCCCGGCCGCCGGGCTGTTCCGCCGCCACCAGCTCCTGAACGTGCGCACCGCCGGAACGGGCAGGTCGCGTTCCGGGGCGATGCCTCCCAGCCGCTTCACGAGAGCGGTCAACGGGCGTACCCGGGAAGCGGCCCGCAGCGCACCCGCGAACGGAGCCGCCGCACGCAGCCACACGGGAAGCCACCCCATCGCGTAGTGCGCCGCGGGGCGCGGCCGGCCCTTGTAGTGGTGGTGCAGGAACTCCGCCTTGTACGTCGCCATGTCGACGCCCACCGGACAGTCGCTCCTGCACCCCTTGCACGACAGGCACAGGTCGAGCGCGTCCCGTACTTCCTCCGACCGCCAGCCGTCCGTGACGACCTCCCCCGCGAGCATTTCGTGCAGCAGACGCGCGCGCCCGCGCGTGGAGTGCTGTTCCTCGCCGGTGGCCCGGAAGGAGGGGCACATGACGCCCGCCCCCGCCGCCGACTCGGTACGGCACTTCGCGACGCCCACACAGCGCCGTACGGCGGCCGAGAAGTCCCCGTCGTCGTGCGGGTACGCGAAGGCGACGTCGACGCGCTCCCGGGGAAGCACAGCGAAGCGCAGGTTCTCGTCCAGCCGGGCGGGGCGTGCGAGCATGCCCGGGTTCATTCCGCCGGCCGGGTCCCACACGTCCTTGAAGCGGCCGAAGAGGGCGACGAGTTCGTTCCCGTACATCCTCGGAAGCAGTTCCGCGCGTGCCTGTCCGTCGCCGTGTTCGCCGGAGAGGGAGCCGCCGTGCGCGACGACGAGTTCCGCCTGTTCCTCGGAGAAGGCGCGAAAGCGCCGCACCCCGGTTTCGCTGAGCAGGTCGAAGTCGATGCGGACGTGGATGCAGCCGTCGCCGAAGTGGCCGTACGGCGTGCCGCGCAGGCCGTGCCCGGCGAGCAGCGACCTGAAGTCCCGCAGGTACGCGCCGAGTCGTGCGGGCGGTACGGCGCAGTCCTCCCAGCCGGGCCACGCCTCGCTGCCGTCGGGCATCCGTGTCGCCGTGCCGCTGGCGTCCTCCCGGACGCGCCACAGGGCGCGCTGTGCGGCCGCGTCCGTGACGACCGTTCCGTCAAGCGCCTCGGCGGCCTTCACCAGCCGCTCGGCGCGCGAGAGCGCTTCGGCGGGCGTGTCCCCGCCCATCTCCACGAAGAGCCACGCGGAGCCGCGCGGGAGCAGCGTCCGCTCGTTCTCGGGAACGAGGTCTTCGGCCATCCCTTCCACGGTGAGCGGGCCGTACGGAAGGAGCGCGGGCGCGGCCTCGGCGGCGGCGCTCTCACCGACGTACCCGAGAACGGCGAGTACGCGCGCACGGGGTGCTTCCACCAGGCGAACGGTCGCCTCGCTCACCACCCCGAGCGTTCCCTCGCTTCCGCAGAACGCTCGCGCGAGGTTCACGCCGTTCTCGGGAAGCAGCGCGTCCAGCGCGTAGCCGGAGATACGGCGCGGCAGTGCCGGGAAGCCGGTGCGCAGGAGCGTCAAGTTGTCGTTCACGAGAACGCTCAGTCCTTCAGGTGCTCCCGCCCAGCCCCGCTCCAGGCGCAGCACGTCGCCGCCGTAACCGACGACCGTCAGGCGAGCGATGTTGTCGGCCGTCGTTCCCCACGCCACCGAGTGCGAGCCGCAGGAGTTGTTGCCGATCATGCCGCCGAGCGTGCAGCGGCTGTGCGTGGACGGGTCGGGTCCGAAGGTCAGTCCGTACACGCCGGCGGCGACGCGCAGGTCGTCGAGCACGACACCGGGCTGCACCACGGCGGTACGGGCCTCGGGGTCCAGGTCCGTGATGGCGCGCATGTGGCGGGTGAGGTCGAGGACGACGCCCGTGCCGGTCGCCTGGCCGGCGATCGACGTGCCGCCGCCGCGCGGCACGACGGGCACGCCGTGCGCCCGGCAGACGGCGAGCGCGGCGGCCACGTCGGCGGCGTCGTACGGGGCGACGACACCGAGCGGCACGCGCCGGTAGTTGGAGGCGTCCATCGTCATCAGGGCGCGCGCCGCGGCGTCGAAGGCGACCTCCCCGCGCATGGCACCGCGCAACTCGCGCGCCAGCGCCGCCGTGTCGTTCCTGGGCCGCGTTTTGCCTTGCCTGTCCCGCCCGTTCCGCTGCTCAGCCATGCGCTCAAGGATGCCGATGACTCACTACTCCCCGCGAGACCGCAGACGCGCGCTCGGGCTCGGTACGCCGAAGGGGTGAAGCTCGGCGCAGGAGCAACGGGGCCCGGGGTGCCTGCGGCGCATTTTCCCTCCCCGCCCCTTCCCGAACTGGGGCTCCGCCCCAGACCCCGCTCCTCAAACGCCGGAGGGGCTGAAAAGCAGGGGAGGTCTTGCATCTCACGGGCCGGAGCCCGCGTCTCACTCGCCGGACGTCCGTCTCCGGCACCTCCCGCGACCGGCTACGCTCCGGCTCGTGGCTGAGATCCAGATTCCCGCTGACATGAAGCCCGCCGACGGCCGTTTCGGCGCGGGCCCCTCCAAGGTGCGTACGGAGGCGCTGGACGCCCTGGCCGCCACCGGCACCTCCCTCCTCGGTACGTCCCACCGCCAGGCCCCGGTCAAGAACCTGGTCGGCTCGGTGCGTGACGGCGTACGCGACCTCTTCCAGCTCCCCGAGGGTTACGAGGTGATCCTGGGCAACGGCGGTTCCACCGCCTTCTGGGACATCGCGACCCACGGCCTGATCGAGCGCAAGTCCCAGCACCTGAACTTCGGCGAGTTCTCGTCGAAGTTCGCGAAGGCCGCCAAGCTGGCGCCCTGGCTGGACGACCCGACCGTGATCGCCTCCGACCCCGGCACGCACCCGGACCCGCGGGCCGAGGCGGGTGTCGACGTCTACGCCTTCACCCACAACGAGACCTCGACCGGCGTCGCGGCCCCGATCAAGCGCGTCGAGGGCGCCGACGCCGGCTCCCTCGTCCTGGTCGACGCCACCTCCGGCGCGGGCGGCCTGCCGGTCGACATCGCCGAGACCGACGTCTACTACTTCGCCCCGCAGAAGTCCTTCGCCTCAGACGGCGGCCTGTGGATCGCGGTCTTCTCCCCCGCCGCCCTGGAGCGCGCCGCGCGCGTCCACGCGTCCGGCCGCCACGTCCCGGAGTTCTTCAGCCTCCCCACGGCGATCGACAACTCCCTCAAGAACCAGACGTACAACACCCCCGCGCTCGCGACCCTCTTCCTGCTGGACGACCAGCTGAAGTGGATCAACACGCAGGGCGGTCTCGACTGGTCGACCCGCCGCACCGCGACCTCCGCGGCCAACCTGTACGGCTGGGCCGACGAGTCGAAGTACGCGACGCCGTTCGTCACCGACCCGGCGAAGCGTTCGCAGGTCATCGGCACGATCGACTTCTCCGACGAGATCGACGCCACGGCGGTCGCCAAGGCGCTGCGCGCCAACGGCATCGTCGACACCGAGCCGTACCGCAAGCTGGGCCGCAACCAGCTGCGTGTGGCGATGTTCCCGGCGATCGACCCGGCCGACGTCCAGGCGCTGACCGCCTGCGTCGACTACGTGATCGAGAAGCTGTAGCGGTACGCCGACGAGCAGTCGGCGAGGGGCCCGGACGACACTGTCGCCGGGCCTCTCGCCGTACCGCCCCCCGCCCGTACGCCCCACCGCGCCGCGCGCACCGGCCCGGACGCCCCACACCGGCCGAACCCCGGGTATCGGACACCCCGTTCCGTTCGCGGCCGATATCCGCTCTACCCAGGCCGGGCCCCGCTGCCTACAGTCCCAAGGGTTCCGGCGCCTCGGCCAACGGCCGGACGAACCGCTTGAATGTTTGACATGCACACGCCAGTAGTGCCGGCGATCAAGGACACGCGCCACGTCACAGTTCCTTCGGTTGGACCCCCCAAGTTCGCCCGACGACCGATCGGAGCACCATGCCCAGACGCACAAGACGGCAGCGAGCGTTACTCGTCGGCGGTGCGGCCGCCGCGATGCTCGCTTCCACCCTGACCGCACAGAGCGCCTCGGCGACGACGGAGCAAGGGATCGTCGCGCCGCCCGACAAGATCGTCATCGAGATAGCGACCGTCAACGGTTCGGGCTGTCGCCAGGGAACGGCCGCCATCGCGGTCTCCCCGGACAACACGGCCTTCACCGTCACGTACAGCGACTACCTCGCCCAAGTGGGTCTCGGCGCGAAGCCGACCGACTTCCGCAAGAACTGCCAGCTCAACCTGATCGTGCACGTCCCGCACGGCTTCACGTACGCCGTCGCCAGCGCCGACTACCGCGGCTACGCCCGCCTCCAGCCGGGCGCCACCGCCGTACAGAAGGCGTCGTACTACTTCCAGGGCTCGCCCGACACCGCGTCGAGGAGCCACCCGTACGCCGGGCCGTACGACAACAACTGGCAGGCCACCGACGAGACCGACTGGGGACAGCTGGTCTGGGCACCCTGCGGGGTGAAGCGGAACTTCAACATCAACACCGAGCTGCGGGTCAACGCCGGCACGTCCGACCCGACCCGCACGAACAGCTTCATCGCCATGGACTCGACGGACGGCGACATCAAGACCATCTACCGGCTGGCCTGGAAGGAGTGCCCGGCCTAGTCGCGACCGGGGTGGGTCCGCCCCCCTCCCGGGCCCACCCCTCCGGTTCCGCGTCAGCGGCTCTGCGACTCAACCGGAGACCGCTCAGCCACCGCGATTCAGCGACTCAGTGCCTGGAACCGGCGTACCGCCAGCGGCAGGAACACCGCTGTGATCACCAGCGGCCAGACCACCGCCATCAGCACCGCGTTCTCCTCGATCCACGAGCCGCCGCTCACCGGCTGCCCGAACAGCTCACGGGTCGCGGTGACCGTCGACGACACGGGGTTCCAGGCCGCGACCGGCCCCAGCCAGCTCGGCATCAGGGACGGCGCCACGAAGATGCTGGAGATCATCGTCAGCGGGAAGGCCACCGCGTAGAGCCCGCCGGCCGCCTCCGCGTTGGGGACGAGCAGCCCCAGCCAGACGCCCACCCAGATCAGGCTGAAGCGCAGCAGCAGAAGCAGCCCGAAGGCCCCCACGGCGGCGGGCGCTCCTCCCTCGGCCTCCCAGCCGATGAGCAGGGCCGTCGCCCCCAGGATCGTCAACTCGGCGCAGGCCACCAGCAGATCGGACACACCGCGCCCGGCCGCCACCGCCGACGGCGCCATGGGCATCGAGCGGAAGCGGTCGATGACGCCCTTCGTGGAGTCGGTGACCACGGCCATCGTCGTGCCCATGAACCCGAAGGCCATGGTCGAGGCGAACATCCCGGGCATCAGGAACTCCCGGTAGTCCCCGTCGCCGGGCACCGCCATCGCCTCGCCGAAGACGAATCCGTACAGCAGCACGGAGACGATCGGGAAGCCGAGCTGCCAGACGATGGTGACGGGCTGGCGCTGATAGTGGGTGAGGGTGCGCCGGGTGACGTTCCAGCAGTCCGCCAGGGCCCAGTAGAGCCGCCGTTCGGGCCCGGAGGGGTTCCCATCCTCCGCGTACGCGTCGGCGGCGTTCGGCTCCGCGGCGCCCGGGTGGTTCTCGGTCTTCACGGTGCTCACGCCGCTGCCTCCAGTTCCGCACGGTGTCCGGTCAGGCGCAGGAACACGTCGTCGAGGCTCGGCCTGCGCAGCCCGATGTCCTCCACCGCGATCCCCTCGTCCTGGAGGGTCCGCGCCACCTCCGTCAGCGCCGCCACCCGGTCGTCGACCTGCGCGTGCGCCCGCAGTGTCACCTCGTCCGTCTCCGGTTCGGTGACCGAGACGCGAGCGATCACCTTGGCGGCCGCGGCCAGGTCCGCCGCCCGGGCGACGACGACTTCGACGCGGTCGCCGCCGACCCGGTTCTTCAGGCCGTCCGGGGTGTCGTCTGCGATGGCCCGCCCCCGGTCGATGACGGTGATGCGCGAGGCCAGCTTGTCGGCCTCCTCCAGGTACTGGGTCGTCAGCAGTACGGTCGTCCCGCCCGCCACCAGAGCCCGTACCGCGTCCCACACTTCGCCCCGACCGCGCGGATCGAGCCCGGTGGTCGGCTCGTCGAGGAAGAGCACGCGCGGGGCGAGGATCATCGACGCGGCGAGGTCCAGGCGGCGCCGCATCCCGCCGCTGTACGCGCCCACGCTCTTGTCGGCCGCGTCCACCAGGTCGAACCGCTCCAGGAGTTCGCCCGCCCGCACCTTCGCGCGCTTCCCGCCCAGGTGGAAGAGGCGGCCGAACATCTCGAGGTTCTGCCGCCCGGTCATGACCTCGTCGACCGCCGCGTACTGGCCGGTGAGGCCGATCCGGCGGCGTACGAGCCGGGGATCGCGGGCCACGTCCACGCCCGCGACCTCCGCCCGGCCGCCGTCGAACCTCAGGAGCGTGGCCAGGGCGCGTACGGCGGTCGTCTTGCCGGCGCCGTTGGGGCCGAGCAGGCCGTGGACGGTACCGGCGCGGACGGCGAGGTCGAAGCCGTCGAGGGCGAGCTTGTACGCACCGCCCCTGCCACCCCCGGCCGTCTTCTTCTCGGCGTACCGCTTCCGCAGGCCTTCCGCCCGCACGGCGTAATCGGTGGCACTCACCCAGGGATCCCTTCGCTCACGGCACACTGACGATCGAGTAACTGAGTACGGCGTACCCGATTGAGAGTACACCGTACTCAGTTCGCGCGGAACGGATTTAGAGTGAGCCCATGAAGAAGACGACCGGGCCGGGCGACACCAGCACCACCAGTGGCAGCGGCGACATCGGCCGCAGCCTGGAACTGCTCTGGGGTACGGGCGAACGCCCCAGCCGTGGCCCCAAGCCCGGCCTCACGCTCGACCGCATCGTCGCCGCCGCGATCGCGATCGCGGACGCCGAGGGCATCGACGCGGTGTCGATGCGCCGCCTGTCGACCGACCTCGGCACGGGCACCATGTCGCTGTACCGCTACGTACCGGGCAAGGCCGAACTGCTCGACCTCATGCTCGACCGCGTACAGGGCGAGCCGCTCGACGCCGTCGACGCCCGGGAGCCGGTGGACTGGCGGACGGCCATGGAGTCCATGGCCCGTACGCATCTCGCTCTGCTGCGGCACCATCCCTGGCTGCTGAAGATCAACCAGGCGCGCACGGTCCTCGGGCCGAGCGCGGTGCGCAGCCTCGAAGTGTCAGTGGCCGGGCTCCGGGGCATGGGGCTCCGCGACCAGGAGTTGATCTCCTCGATCATCGCGGTCCAGAGCTTCGTCGTCGGCATCGCCCGGATGGAGGCCGAGGCCGACGAGGCGGCCAAGGAGACGGGGCTGAGCCACGAGGAGTTCTGGGGGAACCAGATGCCGTACCTGGAGCGGGCCATGGCCAGTGGGGAGTTCCCACTGGTCGCGGGGCTGGACGAGGACGCGTTCGACACCGGCTTCGACCACTTCGCGTTCGGGCTCCGCCGGTTGATCGCGGGGTTCGAGGTCCTGGTCGCGGAGCGCGCGGGGAGGCAGTGACCGGGCGGCACGGCCTCAGGGCGTGCCGGCCGCCACGGCCGGCTCCGGCCCCTCGTCCCGCCGCGCCACCCGTGCGTTCAGGATGAACACCACGCTCGCCGCCATGACCCCCGTGCTCGCCGCATGATCCCCGCGCCCGGCATTACCGGCGCGGCCCAGGCGCTGAACGGCGCGCCGAGGGGGCGGGGGGCGCCGACGGTGTACCACCCGGGGTCCGCTGCGGCTGTGCCACCGGGGGCCGCTGCCGTTGCGCCACCCGGGGGGCCGCTGCCGCTGTGCCCCCGGAGGGTCGCTGCCGCGTTGTTGCCGGCGGGGGCTGCCGCGCGCCGTCTCAGAAGCGGGCGTGCGCCGTGATGTCGGCGTCGAACTGGTCGATCATCGCGGGCGTCACCGTCGGCCGGCACTGCCCGATGGCCGCCAGGTAGTCCTCCGTGCTCGCGCCGAGCGCGCGCGGATCGCCCGTACCGGCTCCGATCTCCTCCAGGTCCCGCTCGAACGCGGCCTGGGCCGCGATACGGGCCGCGTGCTCGATGTCGGCCGGCGTGAACAGCTCGCTCGCCTCCACCAGCCGCGCCACGTCCACGTCCGCCCTGCCGTCCGTGTAGCGGGCCCAGATCGCTGCCCGGGCCGCCGTGTCCGGCGTACCGATCGGGATCAGGTAGTCGAACCTGCCGGGCCGCAGGAACGCCGGGTCGAGCGACCGGATCGAGTTGGTCGCGCACACCAGCAGACGCTCGTCACCCTCCCGGAAGCCCGGTATGAGCTTGAGCAGCTCATTGGTCACTCCGTGCATGCCGCCGGGCTGCGCGGGCTCGGTCCGTACGGGAGCGATCTCCTCGACCTCGTCGATGAAGACCAGCACCCGCTCCAGTTCCGCGATACGGGCGAACGCGTCCCGCAGCGCTGCCGCGAGGTTGCCCTCGTCGGCCAGCCGCGACGGCAGCAGCTCGACGAACGGCCAGCCGAGCTTCGACGCGATGCCTCTCGCGAACGTCGTCTTGCCGGTCCCGGGAGGCCCGAAGAGCGCGACAGCGCGCGGCGGACGCACACCGTGCCGGGCGGCCCGTTCCGGCTGCGCGAGCGGCAGTACGACGCGCCGCTCGATCAGATCCTTCTCCGCCTCCATGCCGGCCACCTTCGCCCAGAGGTCGCTGGGCAGGAAGCGGCCGCCGAGGTCCTCCAGGAGGTTGGCGGACGGGCCGTGGAGCGGCTCCACCTTCTCGAAGTACGCCACGGCGGGCTGGCGCGTGTACCCCGCGTTGAGCAGGCCCTCGCCGAGCAGGTCCTCCTCGGGCAGCACGTACGCGATACGCCCCACGCGGGCGGCGACGAGCCGCCGCTCCAGCTCCACGAGCAGCGCACTGGCCAGGCCGCGTCCGCGCCACGCCGAGGAGATCGCGATGCGCATCACCCAGGCGCGCTCCCCGGCGACGCAGGCGAGCGCCGCGCCGATGGGGACGCCCTGGTGCACGGCCACGACGGCGGGCTGCCGCGACGTGAGCGCACCGATGCACTCGGCGAGCGAGAACACCGACTCCTGCCCGAGCTCGGCCGTGGTGTCGATCAGGTGGACCACTGCCGCGAGATCGCTCTCGCGGTAGTCGTGGATGAGCCAGTTCACCGATACCGCCCCTCGTAGGTGCTGGTGCTGTTCCGGTGAGGCTAGGGGCGCCGGTGCGACGGGTCCTGCGCCACGGTGCACAAAGCGCGAGGCGAAGTCGGCCGATCCGTCGGTTGCGGGGGTGCGGGGTGGGTGGGGGTGCGGGGTGCTCTGGGGAAGTGCGGGGGTGCGTTCTCGGGAACAGCCGAAGCGCGTACCCGAGAAGATCGGCGGTCGGTTCCGGGAAACGGCCGACGGGCGTTCCCCGGTGACGTTGGGGCACGTTCCCGCGAACAGCCGACCAGCGTTCCCGAGAGCCGTCAGCACGCGCTCCAGGGAACGGTTGGGAGCCCTCCTGAGAACAGCCGACGGGCGTTCCAGGGACCAGCAAGTGAGCCTTCCCGGGAACGGCCGACGAGCGTTCCCCGGAACGGCCGATAGGCGCTCCCCGGAACGGAACGGGCCGATGGCCCTCCGTTCGCTCACGCGGTACGGAGGGCCATCGGCTCGTGATGGTGCCGAGGTCGTGCCGAGGTCGGACGGTCGGTCCGACTACTCGGGCAGGAACCCCTGCTGGTTACCCATCGAGCCTTCCTGCCGGCTCTGCTCCTGCAGCCGCTGTGCCTTCTCCTGCAGCTTCTGACGCTCCTGCGGATCGGTCGCACGTTCCGCCGCCTGCTTCAGCTGCTCGGCCTTCTCGCGCATCTGCTGCACACGGCCACTGGATTCGCCTGCAACGCTCATCGTCACTCCTTGACGCTAGGGAGAGCGGTCCCCTTCAGCGAACCAGGGCTTCGTCACCCTCGCACGCCGAACGATCACTCTCCGTAACGCACACGCCTATGACCGCCGCATCAGCCGCTTCAGCCCCAGGTACGCGGCGAGGACGCCTCCGATCACCACGAGCCCGAGGGTGACCTTCCCGTCACCACCCCCGGCGCCGTCACCGTCGCCACCGCTTCCGTCGCTCCCCTTGCCGCCCTCTCCCGAACCGCCACCGGAAGACGGCGACTTGCCGGAGCCCCCTGCGTCACCACGCCGCCCCTCCACAGCAACCCGCTGGACGTCGCTGCCGACGCCCTCCGAGCCGAACAGCATGGCCGTGCCGTCAGCCGTGAACGTAACGGACTCGGCCTGCCCCTGGAACGGCGCGCTCACCGCTCGGTCGGCACCCAGCCGCCCGTTGTCCTTCCACTCGTACGCGCGGGCGCTGAAGTAGGAGCGCAGTACGAGTTCCTTCCCGTCGGGCGAGAACGCCCCGTCCGTCACCCACGGCACCTCGCCCACCCGCCGGAAGACGTTCGTACCGCCGGCCGACAGCCGGGCCGGCCCTTCGTAGAGGCCGCCGCCGTCCTCGTTCTTGCTGGCGATGTAGACGCGGCCGGTCTTCGGATGCACCATTAGCGCCTCGGCGTTGCGGGGGCCGTCGGCGTACTTCACGGTGAACTGGGCGGCGTCGACCGTGGTGTTCCCGAGCTGCTTGGGCTCGGGGAAGCGGTAGATCCACACATGGCTCCAACTGCCGTCGAGGTTGTCGCCGATGTCGCCGACGTACACGTTCCCGTCCGGCCCGACGGAGATGCCTTCGACGTCGCGGGGGGAGCCGATCCCGCGCAGAGTGAGGGTCGCGACGGTCTCGCCGCTTCTGGAGTCGACGGCGTAGACGAACGCCCCGTCGTCACTGTCGTTGTGCGTCCAGTAGATGCCGGGGTGAAGGCGACTGGCGGCCAGGCCGCTGGACTCGGTGATCCGCGGGTCCTTGATGGTGAAGCCGTCGTCGGCGACGGCGGTGCCACCGGACGCGAGCAGGAGCAGGACGGCTGCGGCACTGGGGGCGACGACGTATGAGAGCGGGCGCATGGCCCAAGTGTTCATCATCACGTCGCAGGCCACGGCAGTGATCCGGGATGATGACGCCATGCGCTTCCTGTTCGTCGGCGACTCCATGACCATCGGGCGCGCCGGCGACTTCACGTGGCGTTATCGCATGTGGCAGCACCTTGTGGCGTCGTACGGCGAACCGTTCCGGATCGTCGGCCCCCGCACCGAGCTGTACGACACCGGCGCCAACGCCCCGCTGTCGTACCAGTACGCCGACCCGGCCTTCCCGGAACACGCCCGACGCCACCTGTCGGGGTGGGGCGAGGGGTGGCTGCACATGGCGCCTGTGATCGGGGAGACGGTCGCGTCGACGAAGGCGGACGTGCTGCTGATTTCGCTGGGCCTGATCGACCTCGGCTTCTACACGGACGCCGGCCAGACCGCCGAGAACGCGGAACGCTTCATCGCGGAGGCCCGCGCGGCGAATCCACGCGTACGCATGGTGATCCATCCGGTCATCCCGAACGTGCGGGCGGAGTCGGACGCGCCCTTCGCCGCCGAGTGCGACCGCTTCAACGAGCTGCTGGCGAAGGCGGTGGCGAACCTCGACGCTCCCGGCGCGTCCCCGCTGGTGCTGGCAGCGCGCCATGCGACGTACGACATCCACGAGGACACGTACGACGGCACGCACCCGGGCCCGACGGGCGAACACAAACTGGCGGCGGCATTCGCGGACGCGATGCACGCGAGCTGGGGTTTGGGCGCACCGTACGCCTCGGCGGACGGTGAGGATGCCGCACCTTCCGCACCGGTGACGGCGGGAGTGGGAGCGGGCCCGGGAGCGGAAGTGGCTGCTCTGGGTAGCCGGGGGTAGGGCACGCACCGACTGTGCGCGGCGGCTGGCGGCCTGGGGCGGGCCGGCCGCTGTAGCGACGTACCTCACCACCGCCCGCCGCCGCCCGCCCGCCCGCCCCACCAGGGGCCCGCAGCTCGGCCCAGCGCGCCTTACCCGTCCTCGCGGCGGAACAGCGCCGTCCACAGGAAGGGTTCGCCGAAGGTCGGGGACTCCGCCGGTTCGTCGTGCATGCGGCGCAGTTCCACCTCTCGCAGGCCGCCACGCCCCCCGGCCCCGCGGAAGTCGTGAAGGTCCGAGAAGATCCACCGCAGTGACTCCGGTGTGTACGCGAGGCCGCCATGGAGCCGGGAGTCGCGGTAGAGCTCCGCGTCGGGCACCTCCGACCCCATGCCCAACTTGCCCACCCCACTGGCCTCGCCCACCTCACCGGCCTCCCCCGCCTCACCCGCCGCTGCGAAGCACGTCAAAGCGAAATGGCCGCCCGGTGCCAGCGCTCGGTCCAGCAGCGCGAGGTAGCTGATGCGGCGGTGCGGCGGCAGGTGGTGGAAGCAGCCGGAATCGTAGATGAGGTCGTACGGGCCGCCCTGTTCGGCCAGTTCGGCCTCCGTGAGGGCGAAGGCGTCCCCACAAAGGAACCGGACATCAGCCCGGACAGCAGCCCTGGCATCAACCCGAACGTCGGCTCCCACCTCCCGGGCCCGCTCCTCCGCCCAAGCGATGGCCCGTGGGGACAAGTCGACCGCGTCCACCTCCCAGCCCAGCGACGCCAGATGGAGGGCGTTGCGGCCCGGCCCGCAACCCAGGTCCAGTGCGCGGCCCGGGATGATCAGGCCCTGCTCGACGTACGAGACGAGGTTCTCGTCCGGCTTCGCAACGAAGAACGGCACCGCCTTGTCCCGGTCGGCGTAGAAGCCGTCCCACCAGGACGCGGCGTCGGTCGTCCAACGGTCGGCGTCCCGCTCGAACAGGCCGTCCAGGAGCTTCAGCACATCGTCCACCGTGCGTATGTTCCGGTCCGTGCGATCCATCCGGTCCCCTTTCCCGGCAGGCTCCCAACAGGGCGTCCCCGTACGGAGATTCTAGGTCCGCAGGGACACAAAAGCCCAGGTCAGACGCCTCACCCACCCCACCTCAGGATCCCACCGACAGCCGCCTGACGGACTCCCCCGCACACGGCGAACAGTCCACCCGTACCCCCCTCCGCTCCCCCGCCACCGACCCCGCCCAAGGCCGTCACAGGGCCGGCGGCGGCCGCTCCGGGACAAGTCTTCTCCGGTGTTTCCGGGCCACCCGCCCCCGGTACGCCCCCTTGCTTCGAGCGCGCTCGAAGGCGTTGGCTTGGCAACCATGAAGTACACGCAACTCGGACGCACGGGTCTCAAGGTCAGCCGCCTCGTCCTCGGCACGATGAACTTCGGGCCGCAGACGAGCGAGGCGGACAGCCACAGCATCATGGACGCCGCTCTCGGGGCCGGCGTCAACTACTTCGACACCGCCAACGCCTACGGTTGGGGCGCCAACAAGGGCCGTACCGAGGAGATCATCGGCTCCTGGTTCGCGAAGGGCGGCGACCGGCGGGACAAGACCGTCCTCGCCACCAAGGTGTACGCCAACATGTCGCTCGACGACGGCCCGCCCTGGCCCAACCACGACCGTCTCTCCGCCCTCAACATCCGCCGGTCCGTCGAGGCCAGCCTCAGGCGGCTGCGGACCGACCACCTCGACATCTACCAGTTCCACCACGTCGACCGGCACACGCCGTTCGAGGAGATCTGGCAGGCCGTCGACGTACTCGTCCAGCAGGGCAAGATCCTGTACGCCGGATCGTCGAACTTCGCAGGCTGGCACATCGCGCAGGCCAACGAGACCGCGCGGCGGGTCGGGTCGTACGGGCTGGTGAGCGAGCAGTGTCTCTACAACCTCGCCGAGCGTCGCGCCGAGATGGAGGTCATTCCGGCCGCGCGGGAGTACGGGCTCGGGGTCGTCCCGTGGTCGCCGCTGCACGGCGGGCTCCTCGGCGGCGTACTGCGCAAGGAGCGCGAGGGCGGGGCGGCGCGTTCCACGGCCGGACGGTCGGCCGACGCGCTCGCGAACACGACGGTACGGGCGCAGGTCCAGGCGTACGAGGATCTGCTCGGCAAGCACGGGATCGAACCCGGTGAGGCGGCCCTGGCCTGGCTGCTCACGCGGCCGGGGGTCACCGGACCGATCGTCGGGCCGCGTACGGCGGAGCAGCTGGAGTCGGCGCTGCGAGCGGTCGAGCTGGAGCTGTCGGAGGAGGTGCTGGCGTCGCTGGACGAGATCTTCCCGGGGCCGGGACCGTCTCCCGAGGCCTTCGCCTGGTAGGTACCAGAGCTGTACGGACGGCCGCCACAGGCGTCACCCGCCGCGGCGGCCTCCCGGCGGCCTCCGGACGGCCCACCGGTCACGGCCCACCGGTCCACCGGTCAGCCAGCCGGTCAGCCGGTCCACCGGTCAGCCGGTCACCCAGCCATGCTCTCGGCCGCTCAAGCTCGCAACGGCACCGACCTCACACCCGGCCGCCGCCAACCCCTCACCCGCCGAACGCCGCCGCAACGGCGACGACGACGAACATCAGCACAAGTACACCGGCCATGATCCGGTTTCTGCTCTTCGGGTCCACGCATCGAGCGTAACCGCCCCCCGGCACACCCCTCGCCCACCCCCTCGCACACCCTCTCGCACACCCCTCGCCGCCGCCCGCCCGCCGCCCGGCCGCGAGCCGCCCGCAAGCCCGTCAGTGCCCCAGCCCCCAGCGCCGCAGCACCTCGTACCTCGGTTGTGCGCCCCGCACACCGGGGGTCGGAGGGTTGCTGCGTACGAGAGCAAGCTCACCCACCATCCAGGCCGTGCCCTCGAAGTCGGCGAGGACGTCGGCGTACGGCCGCAGGTCGGTGTCGGAGCCGGTGCGGCTCCGGGCGATCGTCAGGTGGGCCTTGTACGCCCGGTGCTCCTCCATCGGCACCCCCGCCCGCCGGGCCGCCGCGTGCGCGCGGTCGGCGAGCATCCGCATCGCGTCGAGGCCGCCGGCCGCCCCGGCCCACAGGGCGCGGTTGCCGAAGTGGCCACCGCCGTGGATGCGCAGCGGGAAGGGGTTCTGGCGGGCGGCGGCGCGGCCGAAGCGTCCCTCGACGGCGGGCAGGAGGTCGTCGTCCACCTCACCGAGGAAGGCGAGCGTGAAGTGCCAGCCGCTGTGCCCGGTCCAGCGCAGGCCGTCGTGGCCGGGAAGGGCGTGCAGGCGCCGCACGGCGACGGCGAGTTCGTCGACGGCGTCGGCGGGTGGCAGTACGGCGGCGAAGAGTCTCATACGAACAGTTTCCGGCACACGGTGATCCTCAGGTGATCGACTGGTGATCGACTGCGGCCGTCGCCCACTCACCTATGCACCTCCACTTTCACCTGCGCAGACACCATGCCAGCATGGCGGCATGGCTACCAGGATGCTCAGCGTGCGCATAGACAGTGCCTCCCTTGAATCGATCAAGGAGCGGGCCGCGGCCCGCGACATGACGGTCCAGGAGTACGTCGTCACAACGCTCCAGCGAGACGAGTTCGCCGAGCGGTACAAGGCGGCGGTGCTGGAGACATTCGAGTTGTACGGTGACGTGCTCGCCGAGGCAGATCTCGCGGACGACACTGCGCCCCGTACACAAGCCGATGCCGCATGACCCATCACCTCGACCTGAGCCAGCTGTTGTGGACCGCGGAACAAGTCCCCGGCGACCCTCAGGCGGACGACCTCGGCGTCCTGATCGCCGGGTCGGCCCGCACTCAGGCCAGGGCCTTCAACCACGAGGTCTACGGCTCGGTTCCGCTCAAAGCGGCCGCGCTCATGCAGACGCTGGCCCTGCTCGCCCCCTTGGAGCGCGGCAACAAGGCGTTCGCCTTCGCCGCGGCCCGCGCGTTCATGCGGGCGAACGGCTTGCGGATCCAGCCGCCCCCAGACGAACTGCGGAAGGTACTGGCTTCCCTCGCGCCGGGCGCCGCCGGCGTTCGGGCCCTGAGTGAGCATCTGCACCGCTGGGCTCAGCCATAGCCACCTCGCACAGAGCCGTGCCCCTCACACACCCGTGCCCCTCACACACTCGCGCCCCGGACACACCCGCGCCCCGGACACCACGAGTGTCCGGGGCTACGTCGTGGGGCTCCAGGAGCGGGCGTCACCGCCCCGTCACGCCACCGTCGTGAGTTCCTTCGCGCGTACGCCGTCGTCCTTCTGCCGGAGCGGGACCTTGGGGACGAACGCCACGTGCTGGTGCCCCCGCCGCAGGTCCAGCTTCAGGCGCAGGCCCCCGAGGCGCGCCAGTACGAGCGCCACTCCCGCGCCCGCCAGCAGCGAGATCGTGCCGCCCGTCGCGAAGCCGACGCGGGCGCCGTACGTGTCGGTCACCCAGCCGAGGAGGGGCGCGCCCAGCGGCGTACCGCCGGCGAAGACCATCATGTAGAGGCTCATCACGCGGCCCCGCATCACGGGGTCGGTGGCCATCTGCACGGTCGTGTTGGCGGTGACGTTGACCGTCAGGCCCAGCATGCCGATCGGCACCAGCAGCACCGCGAACAGCCACAGGGACGGCGAGAACGACGCCGTGATCTGGAGCAGACCGAAGGCCATCGCCGCGGCCACCAGCATCCGCAGCCGCGAGGAGCGGCGGCGGGCGGAGAGCAGCGCGCCGGCCAGGGAGCCGGCCGCCATCAGGATGTTGAAGAAGGAGTACAGCCCGGCGCCGCCGTCGAAGACGCCGTCGGCGAAGGCGCTCAGCCAGATCGGGAAGTTGAAGCCGAACGTGCCGACGAAGCCGACCAGGACGATCGGCCAGATCAGCTCGGGGCGGCTTGAGACGTACCGCAGGCCCTCCCGGAGCTGGCCCTTGCCGCGCGGCACCCTCTCCACCTTGTGCATCTCGCTGGTGCGCATGAGCAGCAGGCCGGCGAGCGGGGCGAGGAAGGACAGGCCGTTGAGCAGGAAGGCCCAGCCGCTGCCGACGGTCGTGATCAGCACACCCGCGACGGCGGGGCCGATCAGGCGGGCGGACTGGAAGTTCGCCGAGTTGAGGCTGACGGCGTTGCGCAGCTGGCCGGGGCCGACCATCTCGGACACGAACGACTGCCGTGCCGGGTTGTCGACGACCGTGACCATGCCGAGCAGGAACGCGATCAGGTACACGTGCCAGACCTGTACGTGGCCGGACAGCGTGAGGGCGGCGAGCGCCACGCCGCACAGGCCCAGGGCGGCCTGGCTGAAGAGCAGAAGAGTGCGCTTCGAGTACCGGTCGGCGATGACGCCGCCGTACAGGCCGAAGAGCAGCATCGGCAGGAACTGCAGGGCCGTCGTGATGCCGACGGCCGCGGCCGACCCGGTCAGGTCGAGCACCAGCCAGTCCTGGGTGATGCGGGACATCCAGGTGCCGGTGTTCGACACGACGGCGCCGGTGGCGAAGAGCCGGTAGTTCCGGATCTTCAGGGACGAGAACATGCCCGTCGTCCCGCGGTGTTCCTTGGTGAGAGTCTCGTGGTGGGTGTTCGGTGCGGGGGCGGAGTCTGCTCCGGATCCCGTACTCAAAGTGGGTTCGCCTCCTTGGCGGCGCGCGGGGTCAGAGGTGGGCGAGCTTCTCCAGGACGGGGGCGGCAGCGCGCAGCTTCGCCCATTCGTCCTCGTCCAGACCTTCGGCGAGACCGGCCAGCCAGGCGTTCCGCTTGCGGCGGCTCTCTTCGAGCATCGCCTCGGCGGTCTCGGTCTGGCTGACCACCTTCTGCCGGCGGTCGTCAGGATGCGGCTCCAGCCTGACCAGTCCCTTGGCTTCCAGCAGCGCCACGATGCGGGTCATCGAGGGCGGCTGCACGTGCTCCTTGCGGGCCAGCTCACCGGGGGTGGCCGAGCCGCAGCGGGCGAGAGTGCCGAGCACCGACATCTCGGTGGGGCTCAACGATTCGTCGACGCGCTGATGCTTCAGGCGCCGGCCCAGCCGCATGACGGCCGAGCGCAGGGAGTTCACAGCGGCAGCGTTGCCGTCGTGCGACAGGTCAGGCATGTATTTAGCCTAACTCATTACCCACACTAAAGACCAGCCGTTTCGCAACCTCACCCGTACGAGTGAGTCAGCTCCGGAAAGTGACGCGCCGCCCGGGACGGGAACGTCACCCTGTCCCCCATGGGATCGACAGTGCTCAGCCTGCGGATAGACGGCGAACTGCACGACCGCCTCCGGGACCATGCCGCGAAACGCGGAATGAGCGTCCAGGACTATGTGGTCCGGACGCTCATTCGCGACGACTTCGACGAACGCTTCAAGACGGCGGTCGACGAGACGGAGAAGTTCTACGGCCTCGCGTGAGGCCGCCCCACACTCCACGGGCGCACGCCCCACGGGCGCGCCCTACGTGAGCTGGAGCGCCGGCATCAGGTAGTAGAAGGCGAAGACCGCCGACACCGCGTACATCGCCGCCGGCACCTCGCGCCCGCGTCCCGCCGCCAGCCGCAGTACGCAGAAGGCGACGAAGCCGATGCCGATGCCGTTCGTGATGGAGTACGTGAACGGCATCATCACCATGGTCAGGAACGCCGGAATCGCGAGCGTGTGGTCGCTCCAGTCGATGTCCTTGACCGAGCCCGACAGGATCAGGAAGCCGACCGCGACCAGAGCCGGCGTGGCGGCCTGCGACGGCACCATCGTGACCAGCGGCGTCAGGAACAGGCCCACGGCGAAGAGGCCGCCCGTGACGACGTTCGCCAGGCCCGTGCGCGCGCCCTCGCCCACTCCGGCGGTGGACTCCACGAAGCAGGTGGTGGCGGAGCTGGAGCTGGCGCCGCCGGCGGCGACCGCGATGCCGTCGATGAGCAGCACCTTGTTGACGCCCGGCAGGTTGCCCTTCTCGTCCAGCAGCTTGGCCTCGTCGCTGACACCGAGGATGGTGCCCATCGCGTCGAAGAAGCAGGACAGCAGCACGGTGAAGACGAAGAGGACGCCGGTCAGCAGGCCGACCTTCTCGAAGCCGCCGAACAGGCTGACCTGGCCGACCAGGCCGAAGTCGGGCGAGGCCACCGGGTTGCCGGGCCACTCGGGTGTGGTCAGCCCCCAGCCGCCGGCCGGGATGTCGGCGACGGCGTTGACGACGAGGGCGACCACGGTCATCACGACGATGGAGATGAGGATCGCGCCCGGCACCTTGCGGACGATCAGCGCGAGCGTCAGCAGTACGCCGAGGACGAAGACCAGCACCGGCCAGCCGTTGAGGTGTCCGACGGCGCCGAGCTGGAGCGGGACGGTGGTGTGCGCGGCGTCCGGGATGCGGGAGACGAAGCCCGAGTCGACCAGGCCGATCAGCATGATGAACAGGCCGATGCCGATGGCGATGCCCTTGCGCAGGCTGAGCGGCACCGCGCTCATCACGCGCTCCCGCAGCCCGGTCGCCACGAGCAGCATCACGACGAATCCGGCGAGTACGACCATGCCCATCGCGTCGGCCCAGCTCATGCGGGGCGCGAGCTGGAGCGCGACGACGGTGTTGACGCCGAGGCCGGCCGCGAGGGCGATCGGCACGTTGCCGATGACACCCATGAGCAGCGTGGAGAACGCGGCCGTCAGCACGGTGGCGGTGACCAGCTGGCCGCCGTCGAGCTGGTGCCCGTACATGTCCTTCGCGCTGCCGAGGATGATCGGGTTCAGCACGATGATGTAGGCCATCGCGAAGAAGGTGGCGAGACCGCCCCGGATCTCGCGCGCGACGGTGGAGCCCCGCTCGGAGATCTTGAAGAAACGGTCGAGACCGTTCTGCGGCTCCGAGGGGGGCGGCGGCTGCTTGTCGTCGACCGGAGCCGTGACCGAGGGAGACATGCGTGTCCTCATGCGGAAGAAGGGAAGCCAGAAGCCAAAGGAGTGAATCGGAAGTGGTCGACCTTGGACGTTCGGACGAACAAAATCAGTCAGCCCAAAGCCGTTTCAGTATGAATACATAAGAGAAAGATCGCTATCTCCGCGCGTAGACCCTTGTCCCGGCAGGGCTCGGCAGAGCTCCCCCCGGGCCGGGCGAGCGCGGGGGGCGGCCCGCCTACACTGTCCCCATGGCGAAGTGGACCCCCCAGCACGAGGCACCCGAGCCCCTTGAGGGGCCCGTCGTCGCCACCGTCGTCGGCGGCACGATTCTCTGGTTCGTCCTCTTCCTGGTGCAGCTCCCCTTCTACGGCTGGTTCGACGACCGGGGCTGGGCGGGGTGGGTGTGGACCTGCCTGGCCGGCGCCGGACTCGGGCTGATCGGCATCTGGTACGTGCGCGGACGCGACGTGGCGATCAAGCGCGCGCAGGCCGCGCAGGCGGCCGAGCCGACCGACGCCCACCGCGACACCCCCTGACGCCCGCACACCGGACACCCGCCCGCCTGACGCCCGCACCCCCGGCGACCGCCACCCCCTGAGGCCCCGCCCCCCGGAAGGCGGGGGGCTCCCCTACGCCCCAGGGCCCGTCCGCCCGCCCCGCCGTCACACTCCGGTCCGATCTTCCGCCACCCGACGGGTCGATCGGCACATCCGGTCGTACCGTCGAAACCATGACGCAGCGGGCAGAGATCGACGCGGACGGGGCCGTAGCGAGACGGCCCACCGGGCTCACCACGGCCCAGGTGGCCGAACGGGTCGCCCGGGGCGAGGTCAACGACGTACCGGTGCGCAGTTCGCGCTCCGCGCTCGAGATCGTCCGGTCCAACGTCTTCACCCGCTTCAACGCGATCATCGGCGTGCTGTGGGTGATCATGCTCTTCGTCGCGCCGATCCAGGACAGCCTCTTCGGCTTCGTGATCGTCGCCAACACCGCGATCGGCATCGTCCAGGAGCTGCGCGCCAAGAAGACCCTCGACAGCCTCGCCGTCATCGGTGAGGCGAGACCCAAGGTCCGCCGTGACGGGGTGTCCGCCGAGGTGACCACCGCCGAGATCGTCCTCGGCGACCTGGTGGAACTCGGGCCCGGGGACAAGGCCGTCGTCGACGGCGAGGTCGTCGAGGCGGACGGCCTGGAGGTCGACGAGTCGCTGCTGACCGGCGAGGCCGACCCGGTCCTCAAGCAGCCCGGCGACCAGGTGATGTCCGGCAGCTTCGTCGTCGCGGGCGGCGGCGCCTTCACCGCCACCAAGGTGGGCCGGGAGGCGTACGCCACCCAGCTCGCGGAGGAGGCGTCCCGCTTCACGCTCGTCCACTCGGAGCTGCGCAACGGCATCAACCAGATCCTCAAGTTCGTGACCTGGCTGATGATCCCGACCTCGATCGGCCTCGTCGTCAGCCAGCTGGTCGTCAAGGAGAACGAGCTCAGGAACTCGATCGCGCGCACGGTCGGCGGCATCGTCCCGATGATCCCCGAGGGCCTGGTGCTGCTCACCTCGGTCGCCTTCGCGGTCGGTGTGATCAGGCTCGGCCGCAAGCAGTGCCTCGTGCAGGAACTGCCCGCGATCGAGGGCCTGGCGCGCGTCGACGTCGTCTGCCTGGACAAGACGGGCACGCTCACCGAGGGCGGCATGGACGTCACCGAGGTCCGGACGCTGAACGGTTCCGGATCCGACGAGGCGTACGTGCACACGGTGCTCGGCGCCCTGGGCGAGTCCGACCCCCGCCCGAACGCCAGCCTTCTGGCGATCAGGAACGCCTACCCGGACACCGACTCCTGGCGCTGCACCCAGTCGCTGCCCTTCTCGTCGGCCCGCAAGTACAGCGGGGCGAGCTTCACCGACGGCGACGGCGGCAGCAGCTCGTGGCTGCTCGGCGCCCCCGACGTGCTGCTGCCGCAGGGGGACCCGTACCTGGACGAGATCGACCTGCTCAACCAGCAGGGCCTGCGGGTGCTGCTGCTCACCCGCGTCACCGGGGCGCTCGACGACCCCGGGGTCAAGGACGGCTCGCGCGCGACCGCCCTGGTCGTCCTGGAGCAGCGGCTGCGCCCCGACGCCGCCGACACCCTCCGGTACTTCGCCGACCAGGACGTCGCCACGAAGGTCATCTCCGGGGACAACGCGGTGTCGGTGGGCGCGGTGGCCGGCAAGCTCGACATGCCGGGTGCGGCGAACGCCGTCGACGCCCGTACGCTGCCCGCCGAGCGGCCTCGGATGGCCCAGGCGCTGGACGAGAACGCGGTCTTCGGCCGGGTCACCCCGCAGCAGAAGCGCGAGATGGTGGCCGCGCTCCAGTCGAAGGGGCACACGGTCGCGATGACGGGCGACGGCGTCAACGACGTACTGGCGCTCAAGGACGCCGACATCGGGGTGGCGATGGGCTCCGGCTCGGAGGCGACGCGCGCGGTCGCGCAGATCGTGCTGCTGAACAACAGCTTCGCGACGCTGCCCTCGGTGGTCGCCGAGGGGCGCCGGGTCATCGGCAACATCACGCGGGTCGCGACGCTCTTCCTGACGAAGACGGTCTACTCGGTGCTGCTGGCGATCCTGGTGGTCTGCTCACAGGTCGAGTACCCGTTCCTGCCCCGCCACCTGACGCTGCTGTCGACGCTCACGATCGGCGTCCCGGCGTTCTTCCTGGCGCTGGCGCCGAACAAGGAGCGGGCCAGGCCGAACTTCGTCCGCCGGGTGATGCGGTACTCGATCCCCGGCGGCATCATCGCCGCGTCCGCGACCTTCTGCACGTACCTGCTCGCCCGCACCCACTACTCCGGGCCGGACGCCCTGTCCGCCGAGACGAGCGTGGCGACGCTGACGCTCTTCCTGGTGTCGATCTGGGTGCTGGCGATCATCGCCCGCCCGTACACCTGGTGGCGGGTCGGCCTGGTGGCCGCGATGAGCCTGGGCTTCGTGCTGGTGCTCGTGGTGCCGTGGCTCCAGGACTTCTTCGCGCTGCGCCTGGTCGGCACGACGATGCCGTGGCTGGCCGTGGGCGTCTCGGCGGTGGCGGCGGCCGCCCTGGAGCTGGTGTGGCGCTGGGTCGGCCGCCGCTTTCCCGCCTAGCGGGAGGTGTTGCCTACGGTGCTCAGCGCACGTCGACGTAGTCGCCGGTCGCGGTGACCGTCGCGGTGGTGGACGAACCCGCGAAGGTGTAGCGGAAGTAGCCGTCGACCGTCGCCGTGGTGGTGGCCGACAGGTTGCCGGTGCTGTTCGACGTCACCGTCTTGACGGTGGTGTACGTGGTGCTGGTCTTCTTGCGGAACTGGAGCTTGACCTTCTGGCCCGAGTAGCCGGCGTACTTCAGCTCGTCCCAGTTGGCGCGCGACAGCTTGCCCTTGACGGTGACGGTCTTGCCCGTGCGGACCGGCTCCGGGGAGGCGTCGGTCGTCAGCTTGCCGGCGCGCAGGATCTTGAAGGTGGCGGCGGTGGCGTTGGTGACGGAGTCGCCGTCGGCGCCGATGCCCACGGACCAGAGCTTCCACGTGCCGGCTGTGTCGTTCGCCAGGAGCAGCGGGTCGACCTCGAAGGTGTACTTGCACGTGGTGGTGGTCGCGTTGACCTCGGTGCAGGTGCCCGTCTGGCTGTTGGCGCCGATGAAGCCCTTGGCGTTCTCGAAGTCGCTGCCCGCGCCGTTCCACAGCGCGGCGTGGATCTCGTAGATGCCCTCGGGGTCGGTCGCGGTGACCTCGGCGGTGACGGTCTTCACCGCGGTGGTGCCGACGGTCAGGCTCTTGCCGCCGTTGACGACGGCCTTGGTGATCTCGGTGTCGCCTTCCGCCGCCTTCACGTCCGGCGCGGCGGCGAGGGCCGCCGACAGACCGGACGGCCTCGGGGCGTGGTCGGCCTGGGCGGCCGGCACGGCGAGGGCGGACAGGGCCAGGGCGCCCGAAACGGCGGCCACAGTGGCACGAATACGCATGTGTTGATGTCCCCATTGGTTGAGAGTCGATACGTGCCCCGCCGCGTTTCCCCCCGGCGGGGCCCGCAATGTGGTGGTGCGGGTGGAGCGGGCGCTGCCTAGCGCACGTCGACGTAGTCGCCGGCCGCGGTGGCCGCGGGGGTGGTCGTCGTACCGGCGAAGGCGTAGCGCCAGTAACCGTCGGAGGCCGCCGTGGCGGTCGCCTTCAGCTGGCCGGTGCCGTTGGAGGCCACCGTCCTGACGGTGGTGTACGTGGTGGTGCCGGCCTTGCGGAACTGGAGCTTCACGGGCTGGCTGGTGTAGCCGGCGTACGTGTACGTCTCCCAGTTGGCGCGGGCCAGCTTGCCCGTGACCGTGATGGTCTTGCCCTTCACGACGGGCTCGGGCGCGGCGTTGACGGACAGGGTGGACTGGCGCTGGAGCTTGAAGGAAGCCGACTTCTGCTTCCAGACGTAGTCGCCGTCCGCCGCGTCCACCCAGGCGTCGACGTACCAGGTGCCGGCCTTCTCGTTGGAGTACGCCAGGTCGGCACGGGGGTCGACCGAGAAGGTGCCGGTGCAGGTGTTGTCGAGGCAGTCGACGTCGGTGGGCTCCAGCGAGCCGAAACCCGGGCCGTTCAGGGTGAGATCGGCTCCGATGATGCCGGAGTCGTCCGCGGCGGTGACCGCCACGGTGAACGTCCTGACCTCGGTGGTGCCGACCACGACGTTCTTGCCGCCGTTGACGACCACCTCGGTCAGAGCGGTGTCACCGTGGCCACCGTCCGCCTGGGCGGCCGGGACGGCGAGGGCGGACAGGGCCAGGGCACCGGAAACGGCGACCACAGTGGCACGAAGGCGCATGTATTTCCCCATGGTTGTCACGATTCCCGCCGCGTTTCCCCCCCCCCGGCCGGGAGCGTGAGGTGTCGAGCGAAGTGCTGCGATGTGGTGCTGGGTACCGCGATGCCACCGCCGCCCCGGAACCGGTGCGGCTCCGGGGCGACGGTCAGTGGATCAGGTGCCCGGGCCGCTCAGTGCCCGGTGCTGTGCGCGTACTCAGCGCACGTCGACGTAGTCACCGGCCGCGGAGACCGCGGGGGTGGTCGACGTACCCGCGAACGAGTAGCGGAAGTAACCGTCGGAGGCCGCCGTGACGGTCGCCTTCAGGGTGCCGGTGCTGCTGGACGTCACCGTCTTGACGGTGGTGTACGTGCTGGTGCCGGCCTTGCGGAACTGGAGCTTCACCGGCTGGGCGGTGTAGCCCGCGTAGGTGGAGGTCTCCCAGTTGGCGCGGGACAGCTTGCCCGTGACCGTGATGGTCTTGCCCTTGACGACCGGCTCCGGCGAGGCGTCGACCGTCAGCTTGGAGAAGCGCTGGACGCGGTGCGTCTTGTACGCGTCCTTCCAGACGAAGTCCTCGTCCTTGCCCTGCGCGGCGGCCTCGACCTTCCAGGTGCCGGCGAGGGAGTTCATGTAGAGGTCGAGCTGCGGGTCGATCGTGATCGTGAGCTTGCACGTCGCGGTCGTGGCGCTGCTCTCGGTGCAGGTGGCCGCTTCCTCGTTCGGGACGACGTAGCCGTCGACGTCGTCGGCGGACGCGCCGTGCCAGAGCGCGACGTACGCGTCCTGGATGCCGGACGGGTCGGTCGCCGTCACGGAGACGGTGATCGTCTTGGGGTTCGTGGTGCCCAGGACGATGTCCTTGCCGCCGTTGACGACGACGTTGGTGATCTGGGTGTCGCCGACGACATCGTCAGCGGGAGCCTGACCCGCGAAGGCCGACAGAGCGCCCGCCTTGGGGGCGTCCTCGGCCTGAGCGGCCGGGACAGCGAAGGCGGACAGGGCCAGGGCGCCGGAAACGGCGGCCACAGTGGCACGAATGCGCATGTATGTGAGTCCCCACAGGTATGCGACCCCGCCGCGTTTCCCCCCGGCCGGGTCTTTGAGTGTCGAACGAAGTGTAGGGAACTCGAACAGAGTTCGTAAACAAGAAATCAGTCGAACCAGCGGTCGCGCTCAAGTTCTTCCGTCCGCGACGCGTCCTCGATCAGCGCCGCCACCTCGAATCGGCGCGGCCACTGACCGGCTGACCAGGCAAGACCTGCCGCGACGCCCTCCAGTGTGGCCGCGTGGACGACTCCGTCCGGCGTACGGCGCCAATCCAGTTCGACCCCGCCCGCCAGCAGTTCGTCATGTTCGGTATACGTCCGCGGGGTGCCGGCGCCGAGCAGGACCCGTACCGCTTGAGGCACCTCGCGCTCCACACCCTCCGACGTCACCTCGGCCTGCGCCGACTCGCTGAGGCGGCGCACCTGGAGGAGTTCGGCCAGGTCGGCGGCCCGGGACGGCGCCACCGGCAGCAGGGCCAGCCCCGAGGTGAGCGGCAGCAGGTCGGGGGCGTCCGCGACCACCGCGTCCGCCGCGTCGACCACCCGCACCTCGCCGTCGACGACCGCGCGCAGCTCGTCGGGCAGCGTCACCTGTTCGGGGTCGAGGTCGGCCAGGGCGCCGTACAGGGCGTGGAGTTGGCGCGCGGTGACGGTACGGTCCGGGTCCGCGAGGCGGCCGAGGAGTTCGGCCGCGCCGCCGGGCTCGTCCAGCAGCGCCGCCACGGAGGTCCGTACGCCGAGCGCCCTCAGCACCTGCTCGTCGTCGAAGCCGGTGGCGTCCGCCGAGGTGTAGAGCCCGTCGAGGAGCGGGTCGCCGCCCGCGGACCGCAGACCGGCCGGCCGGCGGCCGTCGAGCACGGGGTGGTCGCGCAGCCACCACGCGGTGTACGGACGTACGGACTGCGTCGTCCCGTCCGGCAGCAGGACCCGCACCGGCTGGGTCAGGGCGTCCCGCAACGGCGGCTGGGCGAGCAGCGCGAGGGCCTGCGGCCACTTGTCGTCGTCCACCAGGTCCAGGTCCCGTACGGCGACGATCTCGGTGGCGACCGGCGGCACGGAGGTCTCCGGCAGCTGGTCGAGGATGTCCTCGCACCACACGTCCACGGCGTCGAGCAGTCCCGCGTCGTCCGGTTCGGCGAAGTCGCCGTCGCGCGGCTCGAGCTCGTCCGGGTCGAGCACGACGTCGGTGGTGCGCACGAGCGCGAAGGTCGCCAGGACGCCGCAGGCGGTCAGCGGCTGCTCGCCCCAGCGGTCGGCCAGTTCGCCGTCGCACAGGGCCAGTTCGCCCTCGCGCATGATCTGCGCGAACGGGCTGCCGGGGAGGACGAGTTCACCGGCGGGCGACAGCTCGCCGTCCTCGTCGGGCAGCGCCAGCGCGCCGAGCCACGGCTCGTCGCCGGGCGACAGGTCGGCGTCCCGTACGAGGGCCAGGACGGTCTCAGCGAGCTCCTCGGCGTCCGGGGCGTCCTCGTCCCAGATCTGGCCGCCCTCGTCGAGGGAGGCGGCGACGGCGGCCCGCACCTGCGGGGTGGTCAGGACGGCGCGGGGCGTCGCGGGCAGCGCGCCGAGCTTTTCGAGGAGGGGGTGGGCGGCGTCGGGGTGCGCGACCTTCAGGCCGAGGCGCCCGAGTTGCTCGGGGGCGGCGGTCCCGGAGTCGGCGCCGGGCAGCGGGAGCAGGACCTGGCGCGGGCCGATGACGGTGCGGCCGCCGGCCAGGGGCACCGGCAGCCCGGACAGGCGGTCCGGGTCGATGCCGGCCAGCGACTCGTACAGCCGCCGCCACCACGACGGGTCGCGCTCGACGCCCGCGAGGCGCTCGATGGCGTCGCCCAGCGGCAGCCGGCCCACGCCCAGGGTGCGCAGCTCGGCGCGGCGTTCGAGACCGGCGGGCAGCAGGGTCGGCAGGACGTCGGCCATGACGCGCACGGTGTCGGCGCCCGCGCCCTCGACGACCTCCGCCTCGAACGGGCGCAGCGCGGGCAGTTCCTCGGACGGGGCGGCCGGCGCCAGGAACGCGACGCGGGGCAACCGCCCGATGACGGCGGCGCGCAGGGCGCCGTCCAGCTCGCCCTTGCCGAGCGGGCCCGGGACGAGGTCGACCGTACCGGTGGACACCGGCTCCCAGTCACCGAGCAGTTCGGCGTACGCGTCGGCCGCGCGCTCCACGAGGAAGTCGGTGAGCGGGCCCGGCGCGGGGTGGCGGCGGGTCGTGTCGAGCGGCAGCGACGCGATGAGGAGCGCCGGTACGCCGAGCGGTTCGTCGGTCGGGGTCGGGGCGTGCACGACGGGCGCGGTCCGGGGCCGCTGCGGAGCGCCCTCGCTGTCCACCGGAACGGCCCACGTGACGGCCCAGTGGGGGCGCAGCCGCTCTTCGACGGGCCGGTCGGCGAGCAGGGCGGGAGCCAGGGCGCCGGAGCGGGTGACGGTGCGCCAGCGGGTGGTGCGGGTGGCGCCGCGCGCGGTGTCGTCGATGTGCACGTACGCGTCCTGCTCGGCGCGCGTGAGCGTACGGGTGACGCCGTCCGGGGTCTCGACGACGACCTCGGCGAGGCCGGGAAGCGTCAGCAGCAGCGCGTCGTCGATGGCTTCGAGGAGGTGCTGGGCGAGATCGACGGCGCCGCCGTCGCGCAGCGGGAGGACCACGACGGTGTCGTAACCGGCGGGGGCGGAGCCCTCGGCGGGCAGCGGCAGGCGCAGCAGCGGTACGTGGCCGTCGCGGCGCCGCAGCTCCTCGCCGAGCCCGGGGGCGGTCTGGGCGGCGTCCACGGCCAGTTCCCTGGCCTCGGCCAGGGACCAGCGGACGCCGCCGTGCCGGCCGAGTACGGCGGGCTCGTCGCTGACGGCGAGGACGGCGGCGAACCCGACGCCGAAGCGGCCGACGGCGCCGTCCGTGTCCTCGCGCTTGGCGGAGGCCCGCAGGGTGCTGAGCGATTCGACACCGGCGGCGTCGAGGGGGGCGCCGGTGTTGGCGGCGGCGAGGATCGCGGGGGCGTCGGCGGTGGCGGAGTGCAGGGTGAGGCGCAGACGGCCGGTCACGCCGGCGCGGGCGGCGGCGTCGGCGGCGTTCTGGGCCAGCTCGACCACGAGGCGGTCGCGGTAGCCGCCGAGGGCGAGGTCCTCCTCGGCGTTGGCGTCCTCGCGGAAGCGGGCGGGACTCGCGCTCCACGCGTCGAGCACCCCACGCCGCAGGCGCGCCGTGCCGAAGGGGTCGGCCTCGTCGG
Source organism: Streptomyces chryseus (assembly GCF_014650755.1). Classification (GTDB taxonomy): domain Bacteria; phylum Actinomycetota; class Actinomycetes; order Streptomycetales; family Streptomycetaceae; genus Streptomyces; species Streptomyces chryseus. The sequence goes on from NZ_BMVO01000014.1 coordinate 119,701, forward strand.
TGGCCCTGACGCTCACGCTTGTCTCCGCTCGTCCTGGGGTACGGGTGGCTCCTGCTACTGACGCCTACCCGTGTCTACGGGGCGCAAGTATCCCGCGCCGACGGCCCGCCGCCGGCCACCTGCCCGTCGGTGCGGTGCGGACGCGGGTGCGGCGGCGGTGGGTGGCCGCTGCGCGGCGCGTTCCCCTGCCCGCCTCTTCCCTGACCGGGGGCGGGCAGGGGTAAAGCTCCGCGCAACGGATCCCAGGCCGGGCCCAGGGTCAGGAGTGGCCCAAGTCCTCGGTGGGGTCCGGGGTCGCCGGGACCGAACCGCCCTCGGGGTCCGGCCGGAGCGGGAACGCGTCCGTGGCCATCGAATCCAGCACCGGCGGCGCGGGCCGCATCGGCTTCGGCATGACCGCCGCCTCCGAGTGCCCCCCGCAGCCGTAGGCGAGCGACACGACCCGCCCGTCCGCCGGCGCGTACTCGTTCGCGCAGACACCGAACGCCTGCCGCAACGACCCGGCCAGCGGCACCAGGAAGGCACACGACACACACGTCGCCGGCGCCGCCTGCGCCATCGGGGTCTTCGCGCCGTACGCCTCGTCCCAGCGGTCCGCCGCGATGTGCAGCCCGTACCGCGACAGGACACGCGCCCGCCGCATGCCCAGCTCTTCGGCGACCGCCGCGATCGACCCGCGCGAGGGAACCAGCGGCAGCGTCGCCGGCGCTCCGCCCGCGACCTCCGCGTCCTCCGCCTCGACGAGCTCCGCCATCTCCTCCGAGACCGCCGAGTCCGGCGGCGGCCCGTCCTCGCCTGAGTAGCCCGGCTCCAGACGCAGATCCTCCGCCTCGGTGGGCAGCAGGTCGCCGGGACCCATGTCCCCCGGCCGCAGCCGCTCGCTCCACGGCACCCATTCCGGTGCCAGCAGCGAGTCCGGGCCCGGCAGGAGCACCGTCTCGTCGAGGGTGACGAGCTTCGCCCGCGAGGCGCGGGTGACCGTCACCGCCCAGCGCCAGCCCCGGTAACCGGGTTCCTTGCATTCGAAGAGGTGGGTGACGACCCGGTCACCCTCGGCGAAGAGGGAGACATGCTCGCCGACCACCCCGGGGAAGGCGGCCTCCTCGGCCGCCGCCCGGGCAAGGTCTACCGCCTCGGCGCACAGGCGGTCAGGGGTTCGGCTTCGCGTCGTCGCAGCACTCACAGGTCTCGCTTCTCTCCTACGCCGTCTCACGGGTGCGCCAACGGATGCCCGTACGAGGTACGAGATACGAGGTGCGAGCTGCGGGCGGAGCGGACCGAAGGGCCGCGTCGACGTCCGCGCCTCGCCCGACCCGTCTCGGTCTCGGGCGCACTTTCCACCACCCATTCTGCGGGATGACGGAGAGGCGCGCGGCCGAGGACAACCGCCGGTGGCGCGCTACGCACGCTACCCCCTTCACCGCCCCCGGCCCACCTGCACGCCCGTCTTTGCGGCGGGAAGGACGGAGAGATCCGGCGAAGACGCGACACAAACGCGCCGCGAATCCGGGTACGGAACGGCGATGCGTCCGCAAATGCCCGGAGTGGTGGTTCGCCTGCGCCGCCCGCCATGTTTCACGTTCGACCCGGGGAGGGTTGGGGCACTATGGCGGGGTGGCAGCCGCACAGTCGTCCGACGGATCCGGTCCACTCAGCAGGAGGGGCCGGGCGGTCGGCCGCGCCCTCCACCTGCCCTTCACCGGTACGGCGAAGGGAATTCGCCGCGCCACGCACGCGCACGGCGCGGGCGAGTCGGGCCTGGGCAAGCTGATCGAGCTGCATGCCGTGAACGGTGCGGGCGACGTCATGGTCACGGTCGCGCTCGCCTCCACCGTCTTCTTCTCCGTCCCCACGGACGAGGCACGCGGCCGGGTGGCCCTGTACCTCGCCGTCACCATGGCGCCCTTCACCCTCCTCGCCCCGGTGATCGGCCCCCTTCTGGACCGACTCCCGCACGGCCGCCGGGCCGCGATGGCCGGCGCGATGCTGGCCCGCGCGGTGCTCGCGCTCGCCATGTCGGGGGCGGTGGCCACGGGCGGTCTGGAGCTCTATCCGGCGGCACTTGGCGTACTGGTGTCCTCGAAGGCGTACGGCGTCGTACGGAGCGCCGTCGTCCCGCGCCTCCTGCCACCGCGCTTCTCCCTCGTGAAGGCCAATTCGCGGGTGACCCTGGCCGGGCTGCTCGCGACGGGCATCGCCGCGCCCGTCGGGGTGGGGCTCCAGCAGCTCGGCCCCGCCTGGCCGCTGTACGGGGCGTTCGCGCTGTTCGTGGCCGGTACGGCGCTGGCCCTGTCCATGCCGCACAAGGTCGACTCCGCGAAGGGCGAGCGGAAGGCCATGCTCCTGGAGCACGACCACGGTCACGGGATCGGGCACGGCGGGCAGCGAACCGGAACCGGGGGGCGTGGGCGCGAACGCGGGCGCGGGCGCGCCGAGAGCACGGCGGCGGCCCCGCGCCGCCCCGGTCTGCGGACGGTCGGCCCGTCCGTACTGCACGGCCTTCAGGCCAACGCCGCGCACCGCGCCCTCTCCGGCTTCCTGATCTTCTTCCTGGCGTTCCTGATCCGCGAGCACCCGCTCTCCGGGCAGAGCGCGGCCGTGTCGCTCGCGGTGGTCGGCGTCTCGGCCGGTGTGGGCAACGCCTGCGGGACGGCGATCGGGGCCCTGCTCAAGTCGCGCGGGCCGGAGATGATCATCGCCATGGTGCTGCTGCTGACGCTCGGCGTGGCCGTCACCGCCGCGGTGTTCTTCGGCGGCCTGATGGTGGCGGTGCTCGGCGCGACGGCCGGGCTGTGCCAGGCCCTGGCCAAGCTGTCGCTGGACGCGCTGATCCAGCGGGACGTGCCCGAGGAGGTGCGGACGTCGGCGTTCGCGCGGTCGGAGACGCTGCTCCAGATGGCCTGGGTGGTGGGCGGCGCGATCGGGATCGCCCTGCCGCTGAACGGCACGCTCGGCATGGCGGTCGCCGCGGGACTTCTCGCGACGGGCGCGGCCCTGTCCGTACGGGGTCTGCTGGGGGCGGCCCGGCGCGGCACGCCGCACCCCCGCGTGGCGTGAGGTGGAGCGGGCGATAGCCTTCGCCCCATGACCGTTGCGCTCCTCTCTGGTAAGGCCCGCCGCACCGCCACCGTGATCGGTGCCGTGTCGGCCGGACTCCTCGTCCTGTCCGCCTGCGACAAGCCGACGCCGCTCGCGACCGTGACGGTCGGCACGGACTCGGTGCACACCGAGGCCTCGTGCTACAACGACGGCGCCGCGATCAAGGAATCCCTGCTCCAGGGCTGCCTGAACAAGAAGGCCGAGAAGACCGTCAAGGTCTCCATGGACGACAAGGTCCGCTTCGGCGTCGATCCCGAAATCGCGGACAAGGGCTGGACGCTCTTCATCAACGGTCAGCAGGCTGAGCAGGAGCCGTTCAAGAAGACGTACCGGACCATCCCGGGCAGCGCCTTCTTCGCCCAGCAGCAGCAAGCGCAGCCGGGTGCGCCGAGCCCCGACGAGGCGCAGGTCAGCGTCGTCGAGACCAAGGGCAAGAAGCTCACCGGCATCTGGCACTTCAAGCTGGAGAAGACCTCCTGACGATGCGTGTCCTGGTCGTGACCGCGGTTCCCGCAGAGCGGGACGCGGTCACGCGCGCGTTCGGGCCCGATGTGCGGGACGTCGACGTCGTCGCCGCCGGGGTCGGTCCCGCCGCTGCCGCCGCCGGGACGGCCACCGCGCTGGCGCTGGCGTCCGCGACACGCCCGTACGGGCTGGTGATCTCCACCGGCATCGGCGGCGGCTTCGCACAGGTCGCCCCGCTCGCCTCGCTCGTCGTGGCGGACGCGATCGTCGCCGCCGATCTGGGCGCGGAGACCCCGGACGGCTACCTCCCGGTGACCGCACTCGGCTTCGGCACGGTGGAGCACGTGCCGCCCGCCGCTCTCGTACGGGCCGTGGCCGACGCGACCGGCGCGGTCACCGGCACCGTGCTGACCGTCTCCACCGTGACCGGCTCCGCCGCCCGCGCCGCCGAGCTGCGCGCCCGGCACGCGTACGCCGCTGCCGAGGCGATGGAGGGGTTCGGCGTCGCCGAGGCCGCCGCCCGGCACGGGGTGCCGGTGCTGGAGATCCGTGCGGTGTCGAACGCCGTCGGACCGCGCGACCGGGCGGCCTGGCGCATCGGCCAGGCGCTGGAGGCGCTCACCGGGGCGTTCGGGAAGCTCGTGCCCGTACTGAGAGGCTGGGACGGAAATGACCGCTGAGACGCTGAAGATCGCTTACTCGCCCTGCCCCAACGACACGTTCGTCTTCGACGCCTGGGCGCACGGCCGGGTGCCGGGGGCGCCCGCGCTCGACGTGACGTTCGCGGACATCGACATCACCAACGCGATGGCCGAGCGCGGGGAGCTCGACGTGCTCAAGGTGTCGTACGCCGTGCTGCCGTGGGTCTTGGAGGAGTACGCGCTGCTGCCGTGCGGCGGCGCCCTCGGGCGGGGCTGCGGGCCGCTGGTGCTCACGCGCGAGCCGGGGGTGGACCTCACCGGCAAGCGGGTGGCCGTGCCCAGCGAGCGCTCGACGGCGTACCTGCTGTTCCGGCTGTGGGCGGCGGACGTCGTACCGGACGGGGTCGGCGAGATCGTCGTCATGCCGTTCCACGAGATCATGCCGGCGGTGCGTGACGGGAAGGTCGACGCGGGGCTCGTCATCCACGAGGCGCGCTTCACCTATCAGGACTACGGGCTGCACTCCCTCGCCGACATGGGCGAGCACTGGGAGGACACGACCGGCCTGCCGATCCCGCTGGGCGCGATCATCGCCAAGCGCTCGCTGGGCGCGGAGCGGCTGCGGCAGCTCGCGGACGCGGCCCGGACCTCGGTGCGGATGGCCTGGGACGACCCGCTGGTGTCGCGGCCGTACGTGCTGGAGCACGCGCAGGAGATGGACCCGGCGGTGGCGGACCAGCACATCGGGCTGTACGTGAACGAGTTCACCGCCGACCTCGGCGAGAGCGGCTACGCGGCGGTGCGGGGGCTGCTCACACGCGCGGCTGCCGAGGGGCTGGTTCCGCCCCTCGGCAGCCGCGCGCTGGACTTCGTCTAGCCGGCGCTCACACGTCCAGCTGGTCGGCCACCGCGCGCAGCAGGCCGGCGATCTTCGCGCCCGCCGCCTTGTCGGGGTAGCGGCCGCGCTCAAGGGCCGGGGTGATGTTCTCCAGGAGCGTCGTCAGGTCCTGGACGATGGACGCCAGTTCGTCGGGCTTGCGGCGCTGCGCGGCGGCGACGGAGGGGGTCGGGTCGAGGATCGTCACGGAGAGCGCCTGGTCGCCGCGCTGGCCGGCCACGACGCCGAATTCGACGCGCTGGCCGGGCTTCAGGGCGTCGACTCCGGCAGGGAGCACCGACGAGTGAACGAAGACGTCGCCGCCGTCGTCGCGGGAGAGGAAGCCGAAGCCCTTCTCACTGTTGAACCACTTGACCTTGCCGGTAGGCACCGTCTGTCCTCGTCCTCGTACTCGTCGGATCCCCGGCATGTCCCGCTCATGCGTTCGGCCCGGGGAAAACGGCTCTGGATAGCACTACAGCGGGTCATTGGACCCGCCACCACCAAGGCTAATGGTCCAGGGCCCGGTGACAAGACGTCGCCGGGCGGTTCCTCCGGGCAGGGAACTACCCTGGCCCGGTGATGACTGAAACCCAATCGGCCGAGGCCGGCGCAGGTGACCGGCTGGTACGGGCCGGCGCGATCGTCTTCTTCGTCGGAGCACTGGCCACTCTGGTCACCGTGGCCCCGCTCTTCCTCGGCACGGAGCCCTTCCCGCCGGTCGCCTACGCGGTGTGCATGCTGATGGGCGCGGGCTTCGTGATCGCCGCCGCCGGCGTGCTCAGGTCGATCGCCGCACAGCGCCGTCAGGCGCGCGGCGCGGCCCCCTCGCGGTAGGACGCCAGCCAGGCCGGGAAGGCGGTGAGGTCGTCCAGGACGACATCCGCGCCGGCTTCCCGCAGCTCAGCGGCGTCGCAGGGTCCCGTCGGCACGGCCACGGACAGGGCGCTCGCCGCCCGGGCTCCGCGTACGTCGCCGAGGTGGTCGCCGACGTACACCGACGCGCCGTACTCGCGCAGCGCCTCCGCCTTGGCCTCCGCCCACAGCCAGCCGATGACCGCGTCCGGCTCGATGCCGAGGTGCGCGAGGTGCAGCTTGGCGTTCGGCTCGTGCTTGGCCGTGACGACGATCGCCCGGCCGCCCGCCGCCCGTACCGCCGCCACCGCCTCGCGGGCTCCGGGCATCGCGGGAGTTGGCGTGATCGCATAGGTCGGATAGATCGCGCGGTAGCGGTCGCCCATCTCCTCGACGCGGTCCTCGGGGAACCAGAACGCCAGTTCCCGCTCCAGCGGGGGCCCCAGCCGGGTGACCGCCAGGTCCGCGTCGATGTACGCACCGGTCTCGGCGGAGAGCGCCTCGTAAGCGGCCTTGATCCCGGGCCGGGAGTCGATGAGCGTCATGTCGAGGTCGAATCCGACCGTCAGCGGAGGCGTCGGGGCGTTCTCGGAGTGCGAAGGCATAGGGGCCATTGTGCCCGCGGGGCCTTCCGGGCCCACCCCGCACCGTACCGACGGCGATGGCCCGAGCGCACCACCGCCGAAGGCGCCGACACGGCACCCGCGCAGGCGGCGCTACCGCCTGCGCGCCCGCCACGCCAGGTAGAGCGCGGAGGCGACGGCGGCCGTCCGTACGACCACCGGCCACAGGTCCGTCACCGCCTCGCCCGTCGCGCCGCGCGCGATCGGCTCGCCCCACCGCCCCTCGGTGCGTCCCCACAGCCACACGAGCCCGCCCGCGGCGACCAGCCCCGGCAGGCCGAGCACCGCCCACTTCGCCTCGGCGCGGCTCATGCGCCGCGAGGCGTACGCGAGGAGCCAACCGCCGCCCAGGGCGAGCCAGTTGCCGAGTGCGGCGCCCACCACGAGCAGCGCGGCGGCGGCCAGCAGCAGGACGTCGGCGGGCGGCCGGGCCGGCTCGGCCGGCGCGGCGACGACGGCCGGGGCGGTACGCCGCACCAGCCGCGCGAGGCGGCGGCGCGGGGGCGCGTCCGCCTCGGCGGGCGTCTGCCCGCCGGCCGCACCGGCCGCGCCGGCCCGGCCGTCCGACGCCTCGTCCTCCTTCGCCGGAGGTGGCTGGAGTATTTCGGGAATCTCGACGCCGCCGACGAACCCCGGTACGTCGACGCCCAGTCCGAAGGGCCCCGGTTCGACGCGCCACCAGTCGGGTTCGCTGCCCTGGGGCCCGAGTTCGTCGGTGCCGGCGAGGTGCGGCGGCGAGGCGGCGGGCCGTTCCAGCACGCCCGCCTCACTGTCGCGGGCCCGGGGCCGGGGAATCCACCCGCCCCGCTTCTTCGACGTGTCGCGCTGCTCCGGCAGGACGACCCGCCGGGCGGGGGCGGCTTCCTTCTCCGGCGCCGGCCCGGCCCCCGACCCGCCCGCGGGCACCGAACCGCCCGAAGCCGCCCGCGCCACCAACTCGTCGGGGGATCCGATCCGGCCGAGGATGCGGCGTACCGCGGCGGGGGAGTCCGGCGTACCGAACGCGGCGCGCTGCCGGTCGATCTCGTCGCGCAGGCCGGCCACCAGCCGCATCCGCGCCGCCGACGGCAACTTGTGCTGCTGAGCGAGGTCGCCGACCCGGCTCAGATAGTCGTAGACGAGCTGATCGCTCTCGATCCCCACGCGACGGTCCGTCCCTTGCCCTCCAACTGCCTGCACCGACGGTAGCGCCACACCGGCTACCGTGGGGCGGATGGGGACCGGCGAGCGCAACCAGGAGGCGCACGTGTCCGAAGGATCAGGCCCGACGCCACCACGCACGCTCGCGGAAGCCCTGCGCGGCCGCGACGACGTGTCCCTGGCCGCGCTGTTGCGCGCCCGGCCCGACCTGCTCTCGCCGGTGCCGAACGACGTGTCGCAGCTCGCCACGCGGGCGGCGACGCGGGCCTCCGTCGTACGCGCGCTGGAACACCTCGACCGGTTCACGCTCCAGACCGCCGAGGCCCTGGCCGTGGCGCCCGACCCGGCTCCGTACGAGGCGCTGCGCGCGCTGATGACCGGCGACGACGGCGACCCGGCGGTCGAGGCGGCGCTGCCGGCGGCCGTCGCCGCCCTGCGCGACCAGGCGCTGCTGTGGGGAGCCGACGACCGGCTGCGGCTGGTGCGCACCGCCCGCGAGTTGCTCGCCCCCTCCCCCACGCACCCGTCCCCCACCGGCCTGGGCCCGACCGTGGCCGAGGCGACCGCCGGGATGTCGCCGGGGCGCTGGCAGGAGACGCTGGCCGCCGCCGGGCTGCCGCCGACCCACGACCCGGTGTCGGCGGTCACGGCGCTGGCGGCGCTGTTCAGCGACCGGACGCGGATGTCCGCGCTGCTCGACACCGCACCGCCCGAGGCGCTGATGGTGCTGGAGCGGCTGGTGTGGGGGCCGCCGTACGGCGAGGTCACACCGGACCCCGCCCCGCCCGTGCGGTGGCTGCGCGACCGGGGGCTGCTGCTGCCGACGAGTCTGCGTACGGTCGTGCTGCCCCGCGAGGCCGCGCTGCATCTGCGGGCCGGACGGGCCCACCGGGTGCCGGAGCCGGTGCCGCCCGTGGTCGCGCCGGCCCACGAGTACCGTCCACAGGTTGTGGACGGCACGGCGGCGGGCCAGGCCTACACGGCCCTGTCCACCGTCGAGGAACTGCTCAAGGACTGGAACGAGGGCGGCCCGGCCGTCCTGCGCTCCGGCGGCCTGAGCGTCCGCGACCTCAAGCGGACCGCCGCCGCGCTCGACGTGCCCGAGCACACGGCCGCCTTCTGGGTCGAACTCGCCTACGCGGCGGGGCTGCTGGCGTCCGACGGCGAGGCCGCCGAGCGGTACGCCGCCACGCCCGCGTACGACGAGTGGCTCGACCTCCCGCCGCAGGACCAGTGGACCCGTCTCGCCACCGCCTGGCTGCACGCCACCCGCACGGCCGGCCTGGTCGGCGGCCAGGACGCCAAGGGCCGGGTGCTGGCCGCGCTCGGCCCGGACCTGGACCGCTCGGCGGCCCCGGAGGTACGCCACCGGGTGCTCGCGCTCCTGGCCGGGCTGCCCCAGGGCGCGGCGCCGGCGCCGGAACAGGTGCTGACGCGGCTGCGGTGGGAACGGCCGCTGCGGGGCGCGGCAGCGCCCGGCTCCGCTGCGGCGTCCGCGTCCGGCACCTCCGGCACCCCGGGCGACCTGCGCTCCCGGATCGCCCTGTGGACGCTCACCGAGGCGGAACTCCTGGGCGTGACCGGCCGGGGGGCGCTCTCCTCCCACGGCCGCGCGCTGCTGGCGGCCGGCCCCGCGCACCCGCGGGCGAGCGGCGCCGAGGAGGCCGCGGCGGCCGCGAGCGCCGCCGCGCTGCTGGCTCCGCTGATCCCGGAGCCGCTGGACCACGTACTCCTGCAGGCCGACCTCACGGCCGTCGCCCCGGGGCCGCTGCGGCGTCCGCTGGCCGACACGCTCGACGTCCTCGCGGACGTGGAGTCGAAGGGCGGGGCGACGGTGTACCGCTTCACGCCCGCGTCCGTACGGCGCGCCCTGGACGCCGGCCGGGCCGCGTCCGACCTGCACACCTTCCTCGCCGAACACAGCCGTACGCCCGTACCTCAGCCGCTGAGCTACCTCATCGACGACGTGGCGAGGAAGCACGGGCATCTGCGGGTCGGGGCGGCGTCGGCGTACGTGCGGTGCGACGACGACGCGATGCTCGGCGAGATCCTCGCCGACAAGCGGTCACAGGGCCTCGGGCTCAGACGCCTGGCCCCGACCGTGCTGGCGGCGCAGGCCGACCCGGCGGCGCTGCTCGAAGGGCTGCGCGGCATGGGCTTCGCGCCCGCCGCCGAGTCGGCGGCCGGGGACGTGCTGATCACCCGGGCCCACGCCTACCGGACGCCGCCGCGCACCGCGCCCGTACCGGTGCCGGAGGGGCCGCCGACGCCGGACGAGACGCTGCTGGGGGCGGCGCTGCGGGCGATCCGGGCGGGCGACATGGCGTCCACGGCGGTACGCAAGGAGGCCCCGGCGGCGGCCCCCTCCCCCGGCGAGCTGCCCCGCACCACTGCCGCCGAGACCCTGGCCACGGTCCAGGCCGCGGCCCTCACCGGGTCGGCGGTGTGGATCGGGTACGTCAACGCGGACGGGGCGGCGAGCCAGCGCGTGATCGCGCCGGTGCGGGTGGAGGGCGGTTTCGTCACGGCGTACGACCACACGGCGGACGAGGTCAGGACGTACCCCCTGCACCGGATCACGGGCGTGGCGGAACTGGCGGACAGCGCGTAGGCCGCAGGGGGCCTGCCCCCGCGCCGGGCCTCAGCGGCGGACCACGAGCCCCTGGTCCGGGGACGCCGTCAGCCACGCCGCCCAGGTGCCCTCGCCGTCGCACTCCTTGCCGTTGGGCCAGTGCTTCGTCATCCGGACCTTCGCGGTGTCCTTCATGGTCACGCGGTCGTCCTGCGCCGAGACGACCGAGAACCGCACGTCGAGCTCCCCACCCTGTACGTCGTCGGACGTACCCGTACTCATGGTCAGGGGCGTGCCGTCCCCCGGGGACGGCTCCGTGCGCTCCTCGCACTTCCCGTCCACGCACAGCCGCAGGACGACGGGCCCCGCCGGGTCCGCCGCCCCGTCGCCGGGCGGTTCGAAGGCCACGCCGATCCCCTGCACGGCGGCCCTCATCGTGCAGGCACGGGCGTCGCCGCCCGGCCGCCGGTTCCCGCACCGCGCACACGCGTCATCGAGCCCCCCGGGTCTCACTTGCCGGAAGGCACCGTATCCCCCTTCGCGCGCGGCACGCGCTTGGCGTGCACCGCGCGGCCGATCCGGCGGCCGAGGAGGAAGTAGCCGATGAGCGCGCCCGTCGTGTTGAGGATCACGTCGTCCACGTCGAACGCCCGGCCCTCCACGATCGCGCCCTGCGCCAGCTCCACCAGGACCATCACCACCACCGTGAGCGCCACCACCCGCAGCAGCCGCAGCGAGCGCGGCACCAGCACCGGCAGCAGCAGCCCGAAGGGCATGCCCAGCAGCAGGTTGCCGCCGATCTGCTTGCACGCGGCGAGGAAGGTGTAGTCCTCGGCGTACTGGCGCAGCGACGCGCCCGGCCGCAGGTTGGTCGTGACCAGCGCTTCCGACGCGTGCGACGGGGCGAGGGTCAGCCGCGCCAGTACGGCCGAGAAGAGCACGAGGCCCACAAAGGCCAGGGCGACCGCGAGGGCGCGCAGCACCGCCCGCCCCCAGGAGCGTCGAGGTGGTGGCGCCGTATCCACTGCATCCGCTTCAACTGTCATGAACACCCGCTTACCCCGAGTCCCGACCCGTACCGCACGCGATGCTGCACACTGGACGTTTGGCCGTACCGGCCGACCTGCCGCAGAAAGGGCCGAAACCCGCGTGAACGGACCCCTCATCGTCCAGAGCGACAAGACGCTGCTCCTCGAAGTCGACCACGAGCGCGCCGACGACTGCCGTCGCGCCATCGCGCCCTTCGCCGAGCTGGAGCGCGCCCCCGAGCACATCCACACGTACCGGGTGACGCCGCTCGGCCTGTGGAACGCGCGGGCCGCCGGACATGACGCCGAGCAGGTCGTCGACGCGCTCGTCGAGTTCTCCCGGTACCCGGTCCCGCACGCGCTCCTCGTCGACGTCGCCGAGACGATGGCCCGCTACGGCCGCCTCACGCTCTCCAAGCACCCCGTCCACGGTCTCGTCCTGACGACCACGGACCGCCCGGTGCTGGAGGAGATCCTGCGCTCGAAGAAGGTCCAGCCGCTGGTCGGCACCCGGATCGACGCGGACACGGTCGCCGTCCACCCCTCCGAGCGCGGCCAGATCAAGCAGACGCTGCTCAAGCTGGGCTGGCCGGCCGAGGATCTCGCGGGGTACGTCGACGGCGAGGCCCACGCGATCGACCTCGCGGAGGACGGCTGGGCGCTGCGCCCGTACCAGAAGCAGGCTGTCGAGGGCTTCTGGCACGGCGGCTCGGGCGTCGTGGTCCTGCCCTGCGGCGCGGGCAAGACGCTGGTCGGCGCGGGCGCGATGGCGCAGGCGAAGGCCACCACGCTGATCCTCGTCACGAACACCGTCTCGGCCCGCCAGTGGAAGCACGAGCTGGTGAAGCGGACGTCGCTGACCGAGGACGAGATCGGCGAGTACAGCGGTACGCGCAAGGAGATCCGCCCGGTCACCATCGCGACGTACCAGGTCCTGACGACGAAGCGGAAGGGCATCTACCCGCACCTGGAGCTGTTCGACTCCCGGGACTGGGGCCTGATCGTGTACGACGAGGTGCACCTGCTGCCCGCGCCCGTCTTCAAGTTCACCGCCGACCTCCAGGCGCGCCGGCGGCTCGGCCTGACGGCGACGCTCGTGCGCGAGGACGGCCGCGAGTCGGACGTCTTCTCCCTCATCGGCCCGAAGCGTTTCGACGCGCCGTGGAAGGAGATCGAGGCGCAGGGCTACATCGCGCCCGCCGACTGCGTCGAGGTACGCGTCAACCTCACCGAGAGCGAGCGGCTGGCGTACGCCACGGCGGAGACCGAGGAGAAGTACCGCTTCTGCGCGACCACGGCGACGAAGCGGAAGGTGACGGAGGCGCTGGTACGGAAGTTCGCGGGCCAGCAGATCCTCGTCATCGGCCAGTACATCGACCAGCTCGACGAGCTGGGTGAGCACCTGGACGCCCCGGTCATCAAGGGCGAGACGTCGAACGCGCAGCGCGAGAAGCTGTTCGAGGCGTTCCGGCAGGGCGAGATCAGCGTGCTGGTCGTCTCGAAGGTCGCGAACTTCTCGATCGACCTGCCCGAGGCGACGGTCGCGATCCAGGTGTCGGGCACGTTCGGCTCCCGACAGGAGGAGGCGCAGCGCCTCGGCCGCGTCCTGCGGCCGAAGGCGGACGGCCACCAGGCGCACTTCTACTCGGTGGTCGCGCGCGACACGATCGACCAGGACTTCGCGGCGCACCGCCAGCGCTTCCTGGCCGAACAGGGCTACGCGTACCGGATCGTGGACGCGGACGAACTGATGGCGGGCGACGCCGACACCGCGTAGGCGCCGGCGGGGCCGGACGGGGGCGCTCCTCCCGCCCCGCCCCTCGTCAGCGACCGGACCGCGCTCCCAGGCCGCTGCGGCTGCCGTCGCGGCTGCGGCGGCCGTCGCGGTCGCCGTTGTCCTCGCGGGCGGGGGCCGGGCCGGTCAGGAGGGCCCGCCGCCGGCCCGGCCGGGGCCACAGCAGGTACCCCAGCAGGCCGAGGGCCAGGAGCGGGTACGGGGACGCCAGAGGCTGCTGCCACCAGGGGAGTCGAAGGTCCAGCGGCCCCTCGTGCGGCACCAGCCACAGGGGCCGCGCGAGGAAGACGACCGCCACCGCCGCGGCCGCCCTCCCCCGCCCCTCCGCGACCAGCACCGCGAGCAGCGGCACGCACCACACCCAGTGGTGGGACCAGCTGATCGGCGACACCAGCAGCGCGGTCGCCGCCACGGCGAGCACGCCCCACGTCTCGCGCCCCTCGCCCGCCGCCCGGCGCGCGGCCCACAGCCCGGCCGCCGCGACGAGCGCCGCCACCGCGAGCCACACCGCGCCCGGCTCGGGCCGGTGCAGGAGGCGGGCCAACAGCCCTTGCAGCGACTGGTTGTCGACGATCCACGGCTTGCCGACCCGTCCCGTCTCGAAGATCCGCCGGGTCCAGAAGTCCACGCTGGCATGCGGCAGTACGAGCGCGCCGAGCAGCACCGTGCCGGTCAGCGAGGCGACGGCGGTGAGCCCGGCGCGCACCCGGCCCGTCAGCAGCAGGTAGACGATGAAGATCGCGGGCGTGAGCTTGACGCCCGCCGCGACCCCGAGCGCGAAACCCTTGCCGAGCGCGTCGTCCGTACGGGTCAGGTCCCACAGGACGAGGCAGGCGAGAGCCAGGTTGATCTGACCGAAAACGATCGTCTGGAAGACGGGTTCGAGCCACACGCCGAGCGCCGTGGCCGCGACGACGAGGGCGGGTCCGGCCGGCAGCCGGGCGAAACGGCAGGAGAGATGCACGAGGAGCGCGAGGAGCGCGGTGTTGCCGACGGCGAAGGCGACCTTGAGCGCGCCGAGCGGCAGCCAGGTCGTCGGCACGAACAGGATCGCGGCGAACGGCGGGTAGGTGGCGGGCAGTTGCCACTGGGTGACGGTGAACCCGTACAGGTCGGTGCCGTTCGCGACGGCCGCACCTTCCGCCCGGTAGACGAGGGTGTCGGCCATGGGGATGTGCTGGAGTACGCACAGCGTGGCCAGCGCGGCCAGCGATACGGCGAGCAGGACGCCGGCGGGCATCCGGGCCGGTACGGCCGGTGATCGAGGGGTCACGCTCCGTTGTTCCACGGCCGCGACCCTAGTGGATCAGGGCGCGTGGGTCAGCGGCGCTTCACGCCCGCCTCCTGTGCGTACTCCCCGAGGACGGCCACGCGGAACGCGGCGCCCACGAACACCTTGGCGGCGCGCAGGGCTTCTCCGAGCCGGGGGCGGGGCCGCCCCTCCATGGCGGTGGCGCCGGCGACGGGTGGGGAGGGGCGGGGGGCGGACGGGCCTGGGGTGAACGTCAGTGAAGTCATACCTCCATGATGAATTCCGGGCATTCCACACACAACGGCCTGCGGTCTGAACTTCCGGCCGCCGGTCTCCTCCCGGGGACCTACCCGGAACCCCGAGACGATCTCGGGGGACGGGCCACCGGTGGCGGACGCGTCCGGCCCTGCTGCCGTCCGCATCCGCCTCGGCGCTGGGAACCGTCGGCCGCGAGAAAACCATTGGCCCCCTCCCCGCCCCCGCGACTACAATCCCCGGTCTTCCCGCCTCCCTCTTCGGAGCGCCGCCGCCCGGACGGAAACCGGCCGGCCACGCCGTGATCCCGTACGTGATCCCGCGCGACACCCACGTGAACCCCTCCGGAGGCAAGACCGTGCCCGCGCCCGACCCCGCCACGTCCCCCAGCGACGCCCCCGCCGACTCCACCGGCCCCCTCGGCCGCGAACGCGCCCACCTCACCGCCTCGCGCGCCGCGCTGCGCGCCATGCGCGAGGACGCGGAGGCCCTCGACATCCGCGACGTCACCGCGAACTGGGTGAACGCCGTCGTCCTCGGCGCCCAGATCGAGGACCGCATCAAGTCGCTCGCCGACCTCTCCCACACGCCGCTCTTCTTCGGCCGCCTCGACTACCTGCACGTCGTCGGCGCCGAAGAGGCCGAGGGCGCGGAGGGCGAGCGCTTCTACATCGGCCGCCGCCACGTCCACGACGCCGACGGCGACCCCATGGTCATCGACTGGCGCGCCCCCGTCTCCCAGCCGTTCTACCGCGCGTCCAAGAAGGACCCGCTGGGCGTCGGCCTGCGCCGCCGCTTCGGCTACACGGGCGGCGAGCTCACGGCGTACGAGGACGAGCACCTGTCCGACCCGGCGGAGGCGGAGCGGACCAGCAAGCTGCTCCAGGCGGAGATCGAGCGCCCGCGCGTCGGCCCGATGCGGGACATCGTGGCGACGATCCAGCCCGAGCAGGACGAGATCGTACGGTCGGGCCTGTCCGGCAGCGTCTGCGTTCAGGGGGGTCCCGGCACCGGGAAGACGGCGGTGGGCCTGCACCGCGTCGCGTACCTCCTCTACGCGCACCGGGACCGGCTGGCCCGTACCGGAACGCTGGTCATCGGCCCCAACAAGTCCTTCCTCCACTACATCGAGCAGGTCCTGCCCGCGCTCGGCGAGCTGGAGGTCAGGCAGGCGACGGTCGACGACCTGGTGGCGGTGCACGGCGAGGTGCGCGGCGCGGACGAGGCGGACGCGGCCGTCATCAAGGGCGACGCGCGGATGGCGGAGGTGCTGCGCAGGGCGCTGCGCTCGCACGTCACGGCCGTGCTCACCGAGCCCGTGATGGTGGTGCGCGGGTCGCGCAGGTGGCGGGTCCCGGCGTACGAACTGGAGGAGATGGTCGGCGAGTTGCTGGCCCGCGACATCCGCTACGGGGCCGCCCGCGACGCCCTGCCGCAGCGCATCGCGCACGCGGTGCTCGTCCGGATGGAGCAGGCCGGCGAGGCGCCGGACGACCGCGTGCAGGACGCGGTGGCGCGGAATCCGGCGGTGAAGGCGGCCGTCAAGGCGATCTGGCCGGCGGTGGACCCGGCGAAGCTGGTGCTGCGGCTGCTGTCCGACGCGGACTTCCTGGCGGAGCACGCGCAGGGGGTGCTGTCGGCGGAGGAGCAGAAGCGGATCCTGTGGGCGAAGCCGGCCCGGTCGGTGAAGTCGGCGAAGTGGTCGGCGGCGGACGTGGTGCTGCTGGACGAGGCGGCGGACCTGATCTCTCGTACGCACTCGCTCGGGCATGTCGTGCTCGACGAGGCCCAGGACCTGTCACCGATGCAGTACCGGGCGGTGGGCCGCCGCTGCACGACGGGTTCGGCGACGGTACTGGGCGACCTGGCCCAGGGGACGACGCCGTGGGCCACGGCGAGCTGGGCGGAGGCGCTGCGGCACCTGGGCAAGCCGGAGGCGGCGGTCGAGGAGCTGACGGCGGGCTTCCGCGTGCCGCGCGACGTCATCGCGTACGCGTCACGGCTGCTGCCGGTGATCTCGCCGGGGCTGGCGCCGGTGTCGTCGGTACGGGAGAGCGCGGGGGCGCTGGCGGTACGTCAGGTGACTGCCGCCGACCTGCCCGGCGCGGTGGTGGAGGCGTGCGCCGAGGCGCTGCGCAACGAGGGGTCGACGGGCCTGATCGCGGCGGACGCGCGCATCGGGGAACTGGCGGCGGCCCTGACGGCGGCGGGCCACGCGTACCTCTCGCCCGGCGAGGAGACGACCGCGGAGTCCCGCCTGACGCTGGTGCCGGCGTCGCTGGCGAAGGGCCTGGAGTACGACTACGTGGTACTGGACGAACCGGCGGCGGTGGTGTCGGGCGAGCCGGACGAGCGGACCGGGTTGCGCCGCCTGTACGTGGCGCTGACCCGTGCGG
Source organism: Streptomyces chryseus (assembly GCF_014650755.1). Taxonomy (GTDB): domain Bacteria; phylum Actinomycetota; class Actinomycetes; order Streptomycetales; family Streptomycetaceae; genus Streptomyces; species Streptomyces chryseus. The sequence goes on from NZ_BMVO01000014.1 coordinate 136,699, forward strand.
TCTCGGGCCTCGCGGTCGTCCACGCGGCCCCGTTGCCCACGGCCCTGACCTGACACCCACCTCCGTATCGCTCAGCGCCGCCCGAGGACCGAACGGGGCCACCGATCGGCACCGGAGCCAGCCCGTCCGGCGTTTGAGGACACGCCCGTAGGGCGTTCGGGGGCCGGGGCTTGCCCCGGTTCGGGAAGGGGCGGGGTGGGGAAAGGCCCCGCGCAGCGGCGTCGCGCCACCCGCACCTCACCCCACCCAGCCCGCCCCACCCCCGCCCCCCTACCCGTCCAGCGTCGTCCGCCACTCCCGTACCGCGTCGGCGGAAACCGGCGTCGCCCAGCCTCCCGGCCGAGCCGCGCCACCGATGTGGAACGCGTCGATCCCGGCGGCCCGCAGCGCCGGAAGGTGGTCCAGGCGGAGCCCGCCGCCGACCAGCAGCTGCGGCAGGTACCCCGGCGCCCCCCGCCTCCCAGCCGCCGCCTCGGCCACCAGCACCGGCAGCCCCGCGTCCACGCCCTGAGGCGCGCCGGCGGTCAGGTACGTGTCCAGCCCCGGCAGCTCCGCGAGCCGCTTGCGGAGCGCGTCGCGGTCCGCCGCCCGGTCGATCGCCCGGTGGAACGTCCACCGGCAGCCCTCGATCTCCGCCACCACGCGCTCGACGGCGACGAGATCGGGGTTCCCCTCCGCGTCGAGGAACCCGAGTACGAACTCGTCGGCCCCCTCCGCGCGCATCCCCTGGGCCGCCAGCACCAGCTCCTCGATGTCCCCCGCGAGGAATCCGTCCGCCAGCCTCAGCATCACGCGCAGCGGGATGTCCACCGCCGCACGGATCCGCCCGAAGGTCTCGCGGGACGGAGTCAGGCCGTCCGCAGCCATGTCGGTGACCAGCTCCAGCCGGTCCGCCCCTCCCGACCGGGCCGCGATCGCGTCCTCCGCGTCGAGGGCGATCACCTCCAGGACCGCACGGTTGTTCATAGGACCCCATTCCTCGAGAAGCGGCGACTACAGGTCTAGTCCAATCTCCCACCCTAGGGCCCGGACCCCGCCGGCGCATCAACACGGCGCGGCAACCACCCCACCGGACGCCTTGCGCGGACCCGGCGCCGGAGGTATACATAGGATGAACAGATACCCCCGGGGGGTATAAGTAGCCCACAGTCCGAGGAGCGCACATGCCCACCACGCCAGCCGCCCCCGCCGCCCGCACCAGCCCCGAAACCGAGGTGGAACTCGCCATCGGCGGCATGACCTGCGCCTCCTGCGCCGCGCGCGTCGAGAAGAAGCTGAACCGGATGGACGGCGTGGAAGCCACCGTCAACTACGCCACCGAGAAGGCCAAGGTCACCTACCGGGGCACGGACGTCACCGTGGCGGACCTGGTCGCGGCAGTGGAAGCCACCGGCTACACCGCCAAGGAGCCGCCCCCCGTACGCACGGATCCCCCGCCCGGCGGCCCCGCACGGGAACCGGCCGCCGACGACGAACTCCTGCCCCTCCGCCGGCGGCTGCTCACCGCGACCCTTCTCGCCGTCCCGGTGGTCGCGATGGCGATGGTCCCCGCCCTCCAGATCGAGTACTGGCAGTGGCTGTCCCTGACGCTGGCCGCCCCTGTCGTGACGTACGCGGCCTGGCCCTTCCACCGCGCCGCGTGGACCAACGCCAAGCACGGCGCGGCCACGATGGACACCCTGATCTCGGTCGGCACGTCGGCCGCCTTCCTGTGGTCCGTGTGGGCCCTGTTCTTCGGGACCGCCGGCACCCCCGGCATGACGCACCCCTTCGAGCTGACCGTCTCGCGCGGTGACGGGGCAGGGAACATCTACCTGGAGGCGGCGGCCGGCGTCACCGCGTTCATCCTGGCCGGGCGCTACTTCGAGGCGCGCTCCAAGCGCAAGGCCGGCGCGGCCCTGAAGGCGCTGCTGGAGCTGGGCGCCAAGAGCGTGACCGTACTGCGCGACGGCGGCAACCGGCAGGAGACGATCCCCACCGACCGGCTGGCCGTCGGCGACCGCTTCCTGGTCCGCCCGGGCGAGAAGATCGCCACCGACGGCACGGTCGTCGAAGGCACCTCCGCCGTCGACGCCGCCCTGCTCACCGGCGAGTCCGTGCCGGTCGAGGTCGCCCCCGGCGACACCGTCACCGGCGCCACCCTCAACGCCGGCGGCCGCCTGGTCGTCGAGGCGACCCGGGTCGGCGCCGACACCCAGCTCGCCCGCATCGCCAAGCTCGTGGAGGACGCCCAGAACGGCAAGGCCGCCGCCCAGCGCCTGGCCGACAGGATCTCCGCCGTCTTCGTCCCCGTCGTCATCGCCCTGGCGCTCGGCACCCTCGGCTTCTGGCTCGGCACCGGAGCCGGACTGACCGCCGCGTTCACCGCCGCCGTGGCGGTGCTGATCATCGCCTGCCCGTGCGCACTGGGCCTGGCCACCCCGACCGCCCTCATGGTCGGCACCGGTCGCGGCGCACAGCTCGGCATCCTGATCAAGGGCCCCGAAGTACTGGAGAGCACCCGCAGGGCCGACACGATCGTCCTCGACAAGACCGGGACCGTCACCACCGGCCGGATGACCCTCCTCGCCGTCCACACGGCCCCCACCACCACCGAGACGGAGGTACTGCGCCTGGCGGGCGCCCTGGAGCACGCCTCCGAGCACCCGATCGCCCGGGCCGTGGCGGCGGGCGCCGTCGAGCGGACGGGCGGCCCCCTGCCCACCCCCGAGGACTTCGCGAACGTGCCGGGACTCGGCGTCCAGGGCGTCGTCGAGGGCCACGCGGTCCTGGTCGGCCGCACCAGGCTGCTCGCCGAGTGGGCGATGGAGCTGCCCGTGGCGCTGGAGCGGGCCAGGGCCGACGCGGAGGCGGCGGGCCGTACCGCGATCGCGGTGGCCTGGGACGGCGAGGCCCGCGCGGTGCTGGAGGTCGCGGACGCGGTCAAGGACACCAGCGCCGAGGCGGTCCGCAGGCTGCGCGCGCTCGGCCTGACGCCCATCCTGCTGACCGGCGACAACCGGGCCGTCGCCGAGTCGGTGGCCCGCGAGGTGGGCATCGACGAGGTCTTCGCGGAGGTCATGCCCGAGGACAAGGTGGACGTCGTGAAGAGGCTCCAGGCCGAGGGGCGGAGCGTGGCCATGGTCGGCGACGGCGTCAACGACGCCGCCGCACTCGCCCAGGCCGATCTCGGGCTGGCCATGGGGACCGGTACCGACGCCGCGATCGAAGCGGGCGACCTGACGCTGGTACGGGGCGACCTGCTCGCCGCGGCCGACGCGATCCGCCTGTCCCGCAGGACGCTGGGCACCATCAGGTCCAACCTCTTCTGGGCGTTCGCCTACAACGTCGCCGCCCTCCCCCTGGCCGCGGCCGGCCTCCTCAACCCGATGATCGCCGGAGCGGCCATGGCCTTCTCGTCGGTCTTCGTCGTCGGCAACTCGCTGCGCCTGCGCGGTTTCAAGGCCGCCACCGGCTGAGGACCCGGGCCCCCGCACCGCCCCCGTACGAAGCCCCGGCATGCCACCGGCCTTCGCACCGGGGCGGTTCGGCGCGTGCGCGGGCCACGGGATGCCCGGACCCCACCGGCCCGGCCGCGCCACGCGGCACAATGACGTCCATGAACGCCACGGCCGCAACCCCGCCGCACCCCGGGCACGACGACCTGGTCCGCCGCTGGCTGGACACGCTCCCGGCCGCCGGCGAGCTGTCCGCCGACCCCCGCCCGTACGCCGAGAACCTCCTCGCCCGCTGGGCCGAGCCGCAGCGCCGCTACCACTCGACCGACCACCTGGTCGCGGTCCTCGGCCACCTCGACACGCTGGCCGGGCACGCCGACGACCCGGCGGCCGTCCGCCTCGCCGCCTGGTTCCACGACGCGGTCTACCGCCCCGACCGCTCCGAGAACGAGGAGCGCAGCGCCCTCCTCGCCGAGCGCGCGCTGGCCGAGCTGGGTCTCGACGAGGCCCGTACGGCCGAGGTCGCCCGCCTGGTCCGCCTCACCGCCGGCCACGACCCCGCCCCGCACGACGCCAACGGCGAGGCCCTGTGCGACGCGGACCTCGCGATCCTGGCCTCGGCCCCGGCGTCGTACGCCGCCTACGCGGCGGCGGTCCGCGAGGAGTACGGCTTCGTGCCCGACGACGCGTTCCGCGAAGGCCGTGCGGCGGTGCTGCGCCAGCTCCTGGAGCTGCCGGCCCTGTTCCGTACGCCGCATGGGCAGGCCGAGTGGGAGGCGCGGGCGCGGCAGAACCTGGCGGCGGAACTGGACCTGCTCACCGTCTGAGACAGGGGGGGAATGCGAGCGCCGGCGGCGGTGTTCTTGCCTGTCATGCCTGACTCCGCCGACCGACGCACCCGTATGCCCCTGGCCGTCTACATCCTCGGCCTGGCGGTCTTCGCCCTCGGCACCAGCGAATTCATGCTGTCCGGGCTGCTGCCGCCGATCGCCGCCGACATGGACGTCTCGATCCCGCAGGCCGGGCTCCTGATCTCGGCCTTCGCCATCGGCATGGTGATCGGCGCGCCCCTGCTGGCCGTCGCGACGCTGCGCCTGCCCCGCCGTACGACCCTGATCACCCTGATCACGGTCTTCGGCCTCGGGCAGGTCGTCGGCGCGCTGGCCCCCTCGTACGAGCTGCTGTTCGCCTCGCGCGTCGTGAGCGCGTTCGCGTGCGCCGGGTTCTGGGCGGTGGGGGCGGCGGTCGCCATCGCGATGGTGCCGGTGGACGCGCGGGCGCGGGCGATGGCCGTCATGATCGGCGGGCTGAGCATCGCGAACGTGCTGGGCGTGCCGGCCGGGGCGTTCCTCGGCGAGCACCTCGGCTGGCGGTCGGCGTTCTGGGCGGTCGGCGCGGCCTCGGCGCTCGCGCTGGTGGGCGTCATGACGATGATCCCGCGCATCCCGCTCCCCGCGGAGAAGCCGCGGCTCAAGCGGGAGCTGGCGATCTACCGCGACGGCCAGGTCTGGCTGGCGATCACGATCACGGCGCTGGCGGCGGGCGGCGTCTTCTGCGCGTTCAGCTACCTCGCGCCGCTGCTGACGGACGTGGCGGGCCTCGACGCGGGCTGGGTGCCGACGGTTCTGGCGCTGTTCGGCATCGGTGCGCTGGTGGGGACGACGCTGGGCGGCCGGGTCGCGGACGCGCACCTCTTCGGCGTACTGATCAGCGGTATCGCGGCGTCGACCGTCTTCCTCGTCGTACTGGCCCTCTTCGCCTCCAGCGCGGTGGTGGCGGTCGCCCTGTCGTTCCTGCTCGGCCTCTCGGCGTTCTACACGGCGCCGGCGCTCAACGCCCGGATGTTCAACGTCGCGGGCGTGGCGCCGACCCTGGCCGGGGCGACGACCACGGCGGCGTTCAACCTGGGCAACACGGGCGGCCCGTGGCTCGGCGGCACGGTGATCGACGCGGGCTTCGGTTTCGCCGCGACGGCGTGGGCGGGCGCGGCGATGACGGTACTGGCGCTGGTGGCGGTGGCGTTCTCGCTGCGGCTGCACCGCAGGGTGGGCGCCGGCTCGCGCGTGGTGACGGGCTCGGAGGCGCACGCCCCGGAGACGGCACGCGCCGAACGGCTCTGAGACCGGTGCGTCGCTCACCCGATCGTGGGACGCTGAGGCAAGCCGGCCGCGCGCGTGGTCCCCGCGCCCTGCGTTCGCCCTGACAGGGCCACAGAAGGGGGACCTCACGATGACCGCCGCACTGGTCGAGCCCGAGCTGTCGGAGGATGACATGCCGTCGGATGACACGCCGTCGTGGGACTACCTGCTGGAAACGTGGCAGGAGTTGGACGTGCCGGAGGGGTGGCGTGCCGAGATCGACGAGGGGCTGATCACCTTGGTGCCGCCGCCGGACGACGGACACAATCTCATCGCGGCGCGGGTGCACTGGGCGCTGCGCAGCACCTTGCCCGACGACTGGGAGGTCTTCCAGACCCTCGGTCTGTTCATCTACCGCCAGGAGCGGCTCTACATCCCGGACCTCGTCGTAGTCCCGACAAAACTGATCGTGGAACGCGCGAAGAAGAAGGAGAAGGCCCCCGCTGGCCTCGGCAGAGGCGGCACTGGCGGTGCAGATCACCTCGAAGGGCAACGCCTCGCACGACCGGTCGGCCAAGCAGAAGGCGTACGCCAAGGGGGATGTCCCGCTGTACCTGCTGATCGATCGCTACGACGAAGGCGGTCCGGCGGTCACCCTCTTCTCCGATCCACGCAACGGCATGTACCGGACCGGCCTGCGCAAGCCGTTCGGGGAACCCGTCGCCCTGCCCGAGCCCTTCGGTAGCGAGCTGGACACCGCAGGCTTCGTCGTCTGAGACAGACCGTCCGTTCCGGGTGCGGCCGCCCTACGCCGGCCGTCCCTTCGGCCGTCGCAGTCCCGCCGCCGTGATCCGGCGTACGAGTTCCTTCGAGCCCACCTCCACCGCACCGGCGGCCACCGCGTCGGCGTACCGCACGTCGGGCACGTCGTAGTGGTCGCGTTCGAAGGCGCGCGGCGGGCACCCGATGGCGGCCGCGAACGCGTGCAGCTCCTCGAACGAGACGTCACTCACCAGATGCGACCACATCCGGCCGTGTCCCGGCCACGTCGGCGGGTCGATGTAGACCGTCACCGCAGGCTGCCGACCGGCGCCACGATCACGGCCGCCTTCGAGCACACCCAGTGCGGATCGGGCCCCAGCTCCGGCTCGACCGCGAGCGCGTGCGGCTCCGCGTCGGTGCACACGGGGCAGATCGGCCAGCGGCCGTACTTCTCCAGCAGGGCGTCCTGTACGTCCTGGGCGATCAGGCCCGTGACGAACGCGACCCCCGCGGGCCACTGCTCCACCCACCAGCGGCGGTGCACTATCGCGTCCTCGACCAGCGACACGACGTCCGCCCGGGCCACGTCACGGGCCGTGAGGTCGGCCATGACCAGGGCTCGGGCGACGTGCAGCGCCTGCTCCGTGGGGGAGGGAATCGGGTCCATACAGCCATTGTCGCGCGCCGCACCCGGGCGCCCTCGGCCCGTACCGCACGGAACACGGGGTTGACTGCCCGCGCCAGCCGAAAATATCTTTCACCTGTGACCAACCCCGTGAAGGAAAGTTTCACCAGCGCCTCCGCCCCGCCCGCCCCCGCCGCCCTCGCGGCCAAGGTCCGGACCCTGGCCCCCTCCATGACCCGCTCCATGCAGCGCGTCGCGGAAGCCGTCGCCGCCGACCCGGCCGGCTGCGCCGCCCTCACGGTCACCGGCCTCGCGGAGCTCACCGGCACCAGCGAGGCCACCGTCGTCCGCACCGCCCGCCTCCTCGGCTACCCCGGCTACCGTGACCTGCGCCTGGCGCTCGCCGGACTCGCCGCCCAGCAGCAGTCCGGCCGCGCGCCCGCCGTGACCGCCGACATCGCCGTCGACGACCCGATCGCGGACGTCGTGGCGAAGCTGGCGTACGACGAGCAGCAGACCCTCGCCGACACCGCCGCCGGCCTCGACACCGTCCAGCTCGGCGCGGCCGTCACCGCCCTGGCCGCAGCCCGCCGCATCGACATCTACGGCGTCGGCGCCTCCTCCCTCGTCGGCATGGACCTCGCCCAGAAGCTGCTGCGCATCGGCCTGATCGCACACGCCCACACCGACCCGCACCTCGCCGTCACCAACGCCGTCCAGCTCCGCTCCGGCGACGTGGCGATAGCCATCACGCACTCCGGTTCGACCGGCGACGCCATCGAGCCGCTGCGCGTCGCCTTCGACCGGGGCGCCACCACGGTCGCGATCACGGGCCGCCCGGACGGGCCCGTGTCGCAGTACGCCGACCACGTCCTCACCACGTCGACCGCCCGCGAGAGCGAATTGCGCCCGGCGGCCATGTCCAGCCGTACGAGCCAACTGCTCGTCGTGGACTGCCTGTTCATAGGCGTGGCCCAGCGCACGTACGAGACGGCGGCCCCCGCCCTCGCCGCCTCCTACGAGGCGCTGGCCCACCGCCACACGCCCCGCGGCACCAGCCGCTAGCCCAGCGTCCTCGGGCACGCGAAGCAGTACGGACCCGCGATCCGCAGTAGACGAGAAAGAGCCGCACTCCTCATGACCTCCACCTCTCCGACGTACGGCGCACTGCGCGCCCAGCTCGCCACCCTCACCACCGAGGCCTTCCGTCCCGAGCTCGCCGACATCGACCGGCTTCCGACCGCCGAGATCGCCCGCATCATGAACGGCGAGGACCGCTCCGTCCCCGAGGCCGTCGCCGCCCGGCTCCCGCAGATCGCCGCCGCCATCGACGCCACCGCCGCGCGGATGGCCCGCGGCGGCCGGCTGATCTACCTGGGCGCCGGAACGGCGGGACGGCTCGGCGTGCTGGACGCGAGCGAGTGCCCGCCGACCTTCAACACCGACCCCGCCGAGGTCGTCGGCCTGATCGCCGGCGGACCCTCCGCGATGATCAAGGCGGTGGAAGGCGCGGAGGACTCCAAGGAGCTCGCGGCGGCCGACCTGGACGCACTCGGCCTGACCGCCGACGACACCGTCGTCGGCATCTCGGCCTCCGGCCGCACCCCGTACGCGATCGGCGCCGTCGAGCACGCCCGTCGCGCCGGCGCCCTCACCATCGGCCTGTCGTGCAACGAGGACAGCGCGCTGGGGGCCGCCGCCGAGCACGGCCTGGAGATCGTCGTCGGCCCCGAACTGCTCACCGGCTCCACCCGCCTCAAGGCCGGCACGGCCCAGAAGCTCGTCCTGAACATGATCTCGACGATCACGATGATCCGGCTCGGCAAGACGTACGGAAACCTCATGGTCGACGTACGCGCCTCCAACGAGAAGCTGCGCGCCCGCTCCCGCCGCATCGTCGCGCTCGCCACGGGCGCGCCCGACCCGGAGATCGAGGCCGCGCTCGCCGCCACCGGCGGAGAGGTGAAGAACGCCATCCTGGTGATCCTCGGGGCGGTCGACGGCCCCACCGCCGCCACACTCCTCGACGAAGCGCGCGGCCACTTGCGCGTGGCGCTCCGCGCCGCGGCGGCCCGTACGCCCTGAACTGGGACGTACCACCCCCGCACAGCAAGGCACCACGCACCATGACAGAGAACAAGAACCGCGCCACCGCCGCCGCGATCCTTCCGCTCGTCGGAGGCGCGGGGAACGTCACCTCCATCGCCCACTGCATGACCCGCCTGCGTCTCGGCCTGCGCGACCGCTCCCTGGTCCAGGACGAGCGGCTGGCGGCCCTCCCCGCCGTCCTGGGCGTGGTCGAGGACACCACGTACCAGATCGTCCTCGGCCCCGGCACGGTCGCCCGGGTCACCCCGGAGTTCGAGGCCCTGGTCGCGGAGGAACGCGCGGCGGCCCCGGCCGCGCCACCCGCCCCCCTCACCGCCGACGGACTCACCGCCGACGGGCTCGCCGCGCAGGGGGCGGCGATCAGGGCCGAGCGGAAGGCCAGGAACGCCACCCCCTTCAAGCTCTTCCTGCGCAGGATCGCGAACATCTTCGTCCCGCTGATCCCCGCCCTCATCGGCTGCGGCATCATCGCCGGTTTCAACGGCCTGATGGTCAACCTCGGATGGCTCCCCGCCGTCACCCCCGCCCTCGCCGCCATCGCCACCGGCTTCATGGCCCTGATCGCCGTCTTCGTCGGCCTCAACACCGCGAAGGAGTTCGGCGGTACGCCGATCCTGGGCGGCGCGGTCGCCGCCATCATCGTCTTCCCGGGCGTCACCAAGATCGACGCGTTCGGCCAGTCGCTCTCGCCCGGCCAGGGCGGCGTCCTCGGCGCGCTCGGCGCGGCGGTCCTCGCGGTGTACGTCGAGAAGTGGTGCCGCCGGTGGGTCCCGGAGGCCCTCGACGTCCTCGTCACGCCGACCCTCACCGTCCTGGTCTCCGGCCTCGTCACCGTCTTCGGCCTGATGTTCGTGGCCGGTGAGATCTCCACCGCCATCGGCGACTTCGCGGACTGGTTGCTGGCGACCGGCGGCGCGGCGGCCGGCTTCGTGCTCGGCGGCCTGTTCCTGCCCCTGGTCATGCTCGGCCTGCACCAGGCCCTCATCCCGATCCACACCACCCTCATCGAGCAGCAGGGCTTCACGGTCCTCCTGCCGATCCTCGCCATGGCCGGCGCGGGCCAGGTCGGCGCGGCCGCCGCCGTGTACGTCCGCCTCCCCCGCAACGGTTCGGTCCGACGCACCATCAAGTCCGCGCTCCCCGCCGGTTTCCTCGGCGTGGGCGAGCCCCTCATCTACGGCGTCTCGCTGCCCCTCGGGCGCCCGTTCGTCACCGCGTGCGTCGGCGGCGCGTTCGGCGGCGGCTTCGTCGGCCTGTTCAACCAGCTCGGGGACTCGGTCGGCTCCACCGCCATCGGCCCGTCCGGCTGGGCCCTGTTCCCCCTCCTGGCCGGCAACCAGGGCATGGGCGTGATGGTCGCGGTGTACGCCGCCGGGCTGGCCGTCGGTTACGCCGCCGGGTTCCTCGCCACGTACTTCTTCGGCTTCAGCAGGCAGATGCTGACCGACCTGAACGCGGACGACGACACCGGCACCGGCCTGATCGCCGCCTCCGGCGGCCCCACCCCGCCCGCTCCGGGCGCCCCGGAGAAGACACCCGCATCGCTCTGATCACTTCCTCACCACAATTCACACGGGTCGCTCCCCTTTTGGGGAGTGGCCCGTTATTCTGCGCTGACACGATCACTCGATCGTCTTCGCGGCCGTCGCCACTTCTTCCGGCTTCCGACGCCGCCATGTGACCTGTGGGGGGTCCCGTACATGCGCCCAGTGCGCCCTCTTTCGCATGCCGCCGTACGCGCGGCAGCGGTCTTCACCCTCGCGGCGGGCCTGACCGTTCCCGCCCTGGTGACGGCTCCAGCCGCCCATGCCGCACCCGCTGCGGACGTCGCCGGCGTCACCACCTTCGACGACGGACGGCTCAACGTCGCCCTGGCCGCCCAGGCGTTGTGGGTCAAGGTCGACATCCTGGCGTCGGAGCAGCCCGGCGCCGAGGTGCTCGCCTCGACCGACGACCTCACCTGGGAATCGACCGGCTCCACCTACGGCTGGGCCACCACCGACGCGCCCGCCCTGCCCGAGGGAACCGCCCTCGGCGACTACCCGGTGGCCGTCACCTACCGACTGCCCGGCGGCAAGGTCCAGCGCTGGCAGGCCCCGGACGGTACGTACAGCTACAAGCTCCGCACCGGAGTCGAGAAGGCCGCCTTCGACCGCGCGTCGCTCGACTACGACCACCGCACCGCCGTGCTCAGCGGCACGGCCACCACCTACGACCCGCGCACCGGTGAGCGCACCCCGGCCCGCGCCGGCACCAGGGTGGCGATCCAGTACGCGCTGAACGGCAACGGCGTCTACAAGACGGTCACGTCGATCGTCATGACCGACGCCGCCGGCGCGTTCTCGCTGACCGCCACCCCGGTCGCACCCATGACCGGCGTCGAAGCGACCGTCGTGCAGCCGGCCGCCGACACCGACCCGGACAACGCCCTCGACATCGACGCGCTCCCGATCGAGCGGACCAAGTACCGCATCACCGCCAAGCTCGGCAGCAAGCGCGTCCAGTCCGGCGACTCCGTCCGGGTCACCGGGCGCGCCGAGCGGCTGACCGCCGACGGCTGGAAGCCCTTCGCGGGCGAGACCGTGGTGTCCGCCTCCCAGGCCCCGGACCACTACACGCCCACCGTCCCCGGCCTCATGGGCAGCGCGAAGACCGCCGCCGACGGCACCTTCGGCTACGGAGCGAAGGCGACCCGCACGACCGAGGTGCACACCTTCCTGAAGCCGAGCGCCTTCCTCCAGGAGGCCCCGTCGGCCCTCGGCTCGGTCGCCGTGCCCCAGAAGTTCAAGTTCACCGGCGTCAAGATCTCCATCGACGCGTACGGCGCCCTCAAGGCCACCGGCAAGTTCGCCGCGGCGTACTGCGAGAACGAGAAGGTCGTCCTCCAGTCCTCCGCGAACGGCCGCGACGGCTGGGCCGAACTCAAGAAGGGCACGACCCAGTACGACGGCAACGGCAGCGGCTGCTCCTTCACGCTGGAGACCGGCGGCTTCGTCAACGCGCACTACCGCGTCGCGCACGCCGAGACCGACCGCTTCGTCGGCGGCACCTCCACGCCCGTGCGGGTCTGCCGTACCGCCACCAAGTTCGCGTCGTTCAAGATCAGCAACACCCGCCCGGCCAAGAACGCCTCCTTCACCGCCTCCGGCACGCTCCAGCGGTACACCGACGGCAAGTGGCGGGGATACGGCGGAGCCAAGGTCACCCTGGTCTTCAAGCCCAAGAGCGAGAACCAGTGGTACTGGGTCTCCAAGGGCAAGACCACCAGCGGCGGCAAGTACAGCCTCAAGGGCGCCGGTTACGCGGACGGCGACTGGGTCGTCGTCCTCGAACCCGACGCCAAGCACTTCTACACCGAGTCCAAGAAGGTGTACGTCAATGTCCGCTGAGCGCACAGCCACCCGCGGCCTCACGCTGCTCACCACCACCGCGCTGCTCGCCCTGGGCACGGTCACCCTCGGCCCGGGCACCGCCCACGCCGCCGACGCCGCACCGGTCGGCATCGGCCGCGCCGTCACCGACAGCGACCGGCGCGGCCTGTTCTCGGTCAGCGCCTGGACCGACGCCACCGGGGCCGACATCGTCTCCGTCTCCGCGCGCATCCGCAGCGGCGCCGACGTCGTCACCGAGGTCCCCGCCCTGACCGAACAGTCCTGGGACAAGGGCCGCTTCCGGGTCCCCGAGAGCGCGATGCTCAAGCTGACCGAGGACCGGGGCGCCATTCCCGCCCTCGGCCGGTACGCGATCGACGTGACCGCGAAGGACAGCAAGGGCAACACCACCACCCGGCAGGACGCGGGCGTACTCGACTTCACTCTCACCCCGAGGTTCGGCGAGCTGAAGCAGGAGAACAACCCGAACCGCGAGAACCCCCGGCTGCGGCTGCGGACGACCCTCATGGGCGAGCAGCCCGGCAGCGGCGATCTGGTGCCCCTCGACAACGCCACGGTCACCTTCTTCCGTACGTACACCGGGGACAAGCCGGAGCCCGCCGCCTCGGTGACCGCCGTGACGGACGCCTCGGGCGCGGTCACCAGCCCCGAGATCGAAATCCGGGGCTGGGCGAACCTCAGGGCCGCGCACACCGCGAACACCGCCACGGCCCACGGCTCCGCGGCGGTCCACGCGGGTCTGAGCATCACGCCGTACACCGTGAAGGTGACCGCCAGGGCCGACCGGGCGCGCCTGCTGCCCGGAGACGCGGCCACCGTCACCGGCCGCGTGACGCACGGCGCCGCGAACACCCCGGTCGAGGGCACCGACATCTCCGTCGGCTTCCGGTACGGCGGCGGCAGCGGCCCCACCGCCCCCAAGACGGTCAGGACCGACGCCGACGGCCGCTTCACCGCCACGCTCACCGGCGCCACCGGCCTCAGCCTCAGCGGCTGGAGCGCACAGCCCGCCGAGTTCTACGTCAGCGGGGAGGCGACCGGGGCGCTCGCCGTACCGGTCGAGTCCGCGCTGCGCGGTGTCCGTTCCACCCTCGCGGCCGACCACAAGGTGACCGTCACCGGATCGGTCGCGGCCGTCTACGACCGCGAGGCCCGCTTCGCCGAGGAGCCCGTACAACTGCAGCACTCCAAGGACGGCCGGACCGGCTGGACGAAGGTCGCCTCGGCGAAGACGGCGTACTACAGCGGGGAGTTCTCCCTGTCGGCCAAGGGCAGCGACGGCGGCTACTACCGCGTGCACCACCCGGTCACCGACGCGTACGCCGAGAGCTTCGGCCCGGCCCACCACCTCACCCGCACCGCGACCCGGGTCACCTCGGTCAACGCCGGTCCGGAGCCGGTGACGAAGGGCAAGACGGTCACGGTGACGGGCGTGCTCCAGGAGAAGTCCGGGAGCGGGTGGAAGGCGTACCGGGGGAAGGCCGTCGACCTGTACTTCCAGGCCAAGGGCTCCACGAAGTGGTCGTACGTCACGTGGGGCAGGCCGGCGTCGAACGGCAAGATCACCCTGAAGACCAAGGCCGTCAAGGACGGCACCTGGACCTTCCGTCACGTCGGCGACAGCAAGCACTTCAACAGCACGTCGGGCACCGACTACGTCGACGTGCGCTGACCCGTCCACCGCATCGCGCACCGCACCGCACCGCGTCGAGGGCGGCACCCCGGACCAGGGGGTGCCGCTCTTGTGCGTCGCGTCTCACGGCAGTCGCCCCTCCGCGTTGATCTCTCTCACCCGCGCTCTCAGCACCTCCCCGAGCGCGACCGGCCGCACGTCGTCCGGCGGACAGTCCCACTCCTTGCCGCCGCCGGGCGGTCGTAGCTGTACGTAAGTGCCCACCCGGCCCATGACCCGGCCCACGCGCCCGTCCCGGACGTCCACGGCGTATGCCCCCGGCTCCGGCGGCTCCTCCCGGCTCACGGCTTCAACGCCTGGAGGAGGGCGGCCAGCCGCATCGCGGTGTCCAGGTTGCAACGCCCCAGGTCAACCAGCGGATACGGGGCCTCGCTCGCCAGCGACACCACGTCCACCCGCAGCGACGGCAGCGTCACGTCGACCACTCCGAGGCCCTTGCGCAACTGGGCCACCACTTCTTCCGCAGCCCGCAGCCGCTCCGGCGATCGCACCACCATGTCCAGGCACCTCCACACGCTGAGTGTTCACTTCCCTCACACAGAGTGTCCGATCGCGCACTAATCTGGGGGCGAAGACGGCCCAACAACCCCATATGTACGACAGGGAGTTGCCATGCCCGGTCCAAAGGATCTCGATCCCTCGTCCTCTCCCCGCGCGCTGCTGGGCGCGGAACTGCGCCACGCGCGCGAGAAGGTGGGTCTCACCCAGGAGGAACTCGGCCAGCCGCTCTTCGTGAGCGGCTCGTTCATCGGCCAGCTGGAGGCGGGTACGCGGCGGATGATGCCGGAGTACGCCGTGAAGATAGACGAGATCCTGGAGACGGGCGGATTCTTCGCGCGGAACTGCCAGGCGTCGACGAAGTCGAAGTACCCGGACCACTTCGCGGAAGCGGCCGAGGCCGAAGCGATCGCGACGGCCATCAAGGAGTACGCGCCGCTGTTGATCCCGGGCCTGCTGCAGACGGAACCGTACGCGCGGTCGATCTTCCGCGCGTACCAGCCGACCGCGACGGATGAGGTGATCGACGGGCTGGTGGCGGCGAGGCTGGAGCGGGCGCACCTGCTGGACGACCCAACAAAGCCGTTGTTGTGGGTGGTTCTGGACGAGGCGGTACTGCGCCGGACGGTGGGTGAGCGGGTGGAGATGGCGGGGGCGCTGCACCATGTGGCGGCGATGGTCCGCTGCCACAGAGTCATCGTTCAGGTGCTGCCGTTCGGGGCGGGCGCTCACGCAGCCATGAACGGCGCCCTCAAACTGATGGCCTTCGAGGACGCACCCGCGCTCGCCTACCTGGAAGTCCTGGGGGCTGGGCGATTGGAGGACGATCCAGCCACGGTCGCACGCTACGAACTGTCCTACGATCTGGTCAGGGCCATGGCACTGTCACCCAAGGAATCCCTGGCCTTGATCGAATCAGTGGCGGAGGATTACGCGTATGAAGAGCAGCCCTGAGTACGACCTGAGCGCGGCAACCTGGCACAAGTCCAGCTACAGCGACGGCAGCGGCGGCAACTGCCTGGAGGTCGCCACCTGGCGCAAGTCCACGCACAGCGGCGGCGAGGGCGGCAACTGCCTCGAAGTCTCCGACGACCACCCCGGCATCGTCCCCGTCCGTGACTCCAAGAACCCCACCGGCCCGGTCCTGGTCTTCCCGACCGCCGCATGGGCCGTATTCGTCACGGATCTCCAGCGGTAGCGGCACGCACACGAGAACGTCTGCCCCTCCACCCCCGGACCGGGGTGAAGGGGCAGAGCGCCGTCCGGGGGGTCAGAGACCGCCCGTGAACAGGAGCTTGTTGGGCGTGCCCGGGGTGACGCCCGACAGCGTGTTCTTGGTGGACGTGGTGTCGAGCCAGGCCGCGAGCTCCTCCGACGTGGCCGCGGGGTTGGTGGTGTTGTAGAGCAGGGCGGTGCCGGCCACGTGGGGAGCGGCCATGGACGTGCCGTTCAGGGCGACGCTGCCGCCGCCGAACCGCGCCGAGACGATGGCCGTCCCCGGGGCGTACAGCTCGACGCAGGAGCCGTGGTTGGAGAAGGGCGCCTCCACGTCCGACTGGTCCGAAGCGGCGACCGTGACCACGCGCTCCGCCGACGCCGGGGAGACGTCGCACGCGTCCTTCGAGTCGTTGCCCGCCGCCATGACGGGGAGTACGCCACTGGCCGCGAGCGTGTTGGCGGCGGCGTTCACCATGGGCGACTTGGGGCCGCCGAGGGATCCGTTGAGCACGGCCGGCTTCGCGGGGTCGCGCGCGGCGTGCGAGGCGGCCCATTCGAGCCCGGCCACCATCGTGGCGTTGCTGCCCGTGCCCTCGCAGTTGAGGACCCGGACGCTGTAGAGCTCGGCCTGGCGTGCCACGCCGTACGTCCGGCCGCCGACGGTGCCCGCCACGTGGGTGCCGTGGCCCTGGCAGTCCCTGCCGAAGAGCCCTTCCTCCGGGAACGCGTCGAACCCGAACCTGGCCCGCCCCACGAACTCGCTGTGGGCGTAGTCGACACCGGTGTCGAGGATGTACGCGACGCCTCCGGCACCGGTCGCGGTGACGTTGAACCGGCCGTCGAGCGGCAGGTCTTCCTGGTCGATGCGATCCAGGCCCCAGGACGCGGCCGGCCCGGACACCGTGACCTTGGCGTCCTGCTCCACCGCCGCGACGTTCGGGTCCGCGCGGACCTTGGCGAGCTGGGCCTCGCTGAGCTTGGCGACGAAGCCGTTCATCACTTTCTTGAAGCTGTAGAGCGGGGTGACGCCGACCTGGCTCGCCGCACTGGCGACGTCCGCCGCCGGTTTCACGGACACGAGGTACTGGCCGGGTACGGGTTGATCCGAGAGGTGCAGGGGGGCGATGTCGGAACGCTCCGCCGGGGCGGACGGCGCTGCCGAGGCGGACAAGGGGCCTACGGTCGCCAGGACGGCCGTGACGGCGGCCGCGAGGGCGATCCTCATGGGATGTGGCATGGTCCTGATGGCACCACGCAGAAACGATCAAGCGCAATCACTCGGTGTGGTGGTTTGAGCACCTTGAGCAATTGCACCGAAGTGGGCGAACGCGAACGCCCGAGGGCGGCACCCCCGCAGTGGGAGTGCCGCCCTCGGTCCGTACGTCAGTACGGCGATGGAACCGCTGATCCTGTTGACGGATCAGAAGTCCATGTCACCGCCCGGCATGCCGCCACCGGCAGGCGCGGACGCCTTCTCCGGCTTGTCGGCGATGACGGCCTCGGTGGTGAGGAACAGCGCGGCGATGGACGCGGCGTTCTGCAGAGCGGAGCGCGTGACCTTCGCCGGGTCGATGATGCCTTCGGCGATCATGTCGACGTACTCGCCGGTCGCGGCGTTCAGACCGTGGCCGAGCGGCAGGTTGCGCACCTTCTCGACGATGACGCCACCCTCGAGACCACCGTTGACGGCGATCTGCTTGAGCGGGGCCTCCAGCGCGAGCTTCACGGCGTTGGCGCCGGTCGCCTCGTCGCCCTGGAGCTCGAGCTTCTCGAAGACGGCCGTGGCCTGCAGCAGCGCCACGCCACCACCGGCGACGATGCCCTCTTCGACGGCCGCCTTCGCGTTGCGAACGGCGTCCTCGATGCGGTGCTTGCGCTCCTTGAGCTCGACCTCCGTGGCGGCACCGGCCTTGATGACGGCCACGCCGCCGGCCAGCTTCGCCAGACGCTCCTGGAGCTTCTCGCGGTCGTAGTCCGAGTCGGAGTTCTCGATCTCGGCACGGATCTGGTTGACGCGACCCTGGACCTGGTCGCTCTCACCGGCGCCGTCGACGATCGTGGTCTCGTCCTTGGTGATGACGACCTTGCGGGCGCGGCCGAGCAGGTCGAGACCGGCGTTCTCCAGCTTGAGGCCGACCTCCTCGGAGATGACGGTGCCACCGGTGAGGATGGCGATGTCGCCGAGCATGGCCTTGCGGCGGTCACCGAAGCCCGGAGCCTTGACGGCGACGGACTTGAAGGTGCCACGGATCTTGTTGACGACGAGCGTGGACAGCGCCTCGCCCTCGACGTCCTCCGCGATGATCAGCAGCGGCTTGCCCGACTGCATGACCTTCTCCAGCAGCGGAAGGAGGTCCTTCACGTTGGAGATCTTGGAGTTGACGATCAGGATGTACGGGTCGTCGAGCGACGACTCCATGCGCTCCATGTCGGTGGCGAAGTACGCCGAGATGTAGCCCTTGTCGAAGCGCATGCCCTCGGTGAGCTCAAGCTCCAGACCGAAGGTCTGCGACTCCTCGACGGTGATGACGCCTTCCTTGCCGACCTTGTCCATCGCCTCGGCGATGAGCTCGCCGATCTGGGTGTCGGCGGCGGAGATGGAGGCCGTCGAAGCGATCTGCTCCTTGGTCTCCACGTCCTTGGCCTGCTCGAGGAGAGCGGCGGAGACGGCCTCGACGGCCTTCTCGATGCCGCGCTTGAGGGCCATCGGGTTGGCGCCGGCGGCGACGTTGCGCAGGCCCTCGCGGACCAGAGCCTGGGCGAGGACAGTCGCGGTCGTCGTGCCGTCACCGGCTACGTCGTCGGTCTTCTTCGCGACTTCCTTGACCAGCTCGGCGCCGATCTTCTCGTACGGGTCCTCGAGCTCGATCTCCTTGGCGATGGAAACACCATCGTTGGTGATCGTGGGGGCGCCCCACTTCTTCTCGAGGACGACGTTACGGCCCTTCGGGCCGAGGGTGACCTTGACGGCGTCGGCGAGCTGGTTCATCCCGCGCTCGAGACCGCGCCGTGCCTCCTCGTCGAACGCGATGATCTTGGCCATGTGAAGTGGTCCTCCCGGACTGGGGTGGATTCTCCGGACCGAGTGGCGCCCGCGACGGACGGCCTGCCTGCCTGGTGGTTTTCCTTGTCCCACCCGGCCTGCGGGCCTCACCGGCCCGGTCCTTCTGTCACTCTCACTGGGAGAGTGCTAACAGTGCTACCGCCAATGATTAGCACTCGACCCCTTCGAGTGCAAGCGTCCCCCTCGGATGTGGACACAAGACCGCTGCCCGCCCGGGGCACGCACGAAGGGCCTGTACCCGGTGCGGGGTACAGACCCTTCATGCGTGAGTGCGTCGGTGGCCGGTCGCGCCGAGATCAGACGGCGAGCTTGACCATGTCCGCCTGCGGACCCTTCTGGCCCTGCGAGATCTCGAATTCGACTCGCTGACCTTCTTCAAGGGTGCGGTACCCGTCCATCTGGATCGCGCTGTAGTGGACGAAAACATCCGCACCACCGTCGACCGCGATGAAGCCGTACCCCTTCTCCGCGTTGAACCACTTGACGGTGCCCTGAGCCATGCCTAACTCCCCTATTACTGGCCCTTGCACAGAACCGCACTTCGCAGGTCCTGGGTCAGACTCCTCCGCCCTCCGACAGGAGAGGGCGTGCGCCGGAACGCGTCGACCGCCGCTGAATGTATCTGCCCAACTGCCCTCTGCAACAGGTCAATCCGACGAGAAATCTGGGCGTGGAGGAAGGCGCGAAAGCGAATAACTCTCAGCTTTCCCGGGCAAGTCGGTCCGGACAAGCCACACATGGGCGGGCAATTCGGTCCGGTACTTTGACTGCTTCTCGTCGCGCGGCGCCGCATTCTCATATGCGCGCGGCACAGGCAGTGGAGGGGGCTTCCCCAACTGTACCGCGCTCAACCATGCAGAATTGCCCCCTCCGCTTCTATGGCGGAGGGGGCAATCGGCGTGACGCGCGGTCAGCCTCCGGCGACGGCCGGGATGATGGAGACGCCGGCGCCGTCCGGCGTGGCGGTCTCCAGGCCCTGCTCGAAGCGCACGTCGTCGTCGTTCACGTAGACGTTGACGAAGCGGCGCAGCTTGCCCTGGTCGTCCAGGACACGGGCCGCGATGCCCGCGTGGTTCTTCTCCAGATCGGCGATGACCTCGGCGAGGGTCGCGCCCTCGGCCGCGACCTCGGCCTTGCCCTCCGTGTACGTACGGAGAATCGTCGGGATGCGGACGTTGACGCTCATGCGAGGCCAGCCTCTCGGAAAGACTCCAGGTTGGGGCGGATGACGGCGGACTGGCCCGTGGTCGGGGCGACCGCCTCAAGGGTCTTCAGACCGTCGCCCGTGTTGAGCACGACGGTGGTCAGGGAGGGGTCGAGCAGCCCGGCCTCGATGAGCTTCCTCGTCACGCCGACGGTCACACCGCCCGCGGTCTCCGCGAAGATGCCCTCCGTCTCGGCCAGCAGCTTGATCGACTCCACGACCTGCACGTCGTCGACGTCCTCGACCGCGCCACCGGTGCGGCGGGCGATGTCCAGGACGTACGGGCCGTCGGCCGGGTTGCCGATCGCGAGCGACTTGGCGATCGTGTTCGGCTTCTGCGGCCGTACGACGTCGTGCCCGGCCTTGAAGGCCGCCGACACCGGCGAGCAGCCCTCGGCCTGGGCGCCGAAGATCTTGTACGGCTTGTCCTCGACGAGGCCCAGGGCGATGAGCTCCTTCAGACCCTTGTCGATCTTCGTGAGCTGCGAGCCCGAGGCGATCGGGATGACGAGCTGGTCCGGGATCTCCCAGCCGAGCTGCTCGCAGATCTCGTACGCCAGGGTCTTGGAGCCCTCGCCGTAGTACGGGCGCAGGTTGACGTTGACGAAGCCCCAGCCCTCGCCCAGCGGGTCGCCGATGAGCTCCGAGCAGAAGCGGTTGACGTCGTCGTAGTTGCCCTCGATGCCGACCAGGTCGCCACCGTAGACGGAGGCCATGACGACCTTGCCCTGCTCCAGGTCGTGCGGGATGAACACGCACGAGCGGAAACCGGCGCGCGCGGCGGCGGCGCCGACCGCGCCCGCCAGGTTGCCGGTGGAGGAGCAGGAGAGCGTCGTGAAGCCGAACGCGCGGGCGGCCTCGACGGCGATCGCGACGACACGGTCCTTGAAGGAGTGCGTCGGGTTGCCGGAGTCGTCCTTGACGTACAGAGCACCGGTGACGCCCAGCTCGCGGGCCAGGTTGTCGGCCTTGACGAGCTTGGTGAAGCCCGGGTTCAGGCTCGGCTTGGAGGCCACGTCGGCGGGCACGGGCAGCAGCGGCGCGTAGCGCCAGATGTTGTCCGGTCCGGCCTCGATCTGCTTGCGCAGGCGCTCGGCGTCGCCGAGGGGCAGCTCGTAGGCCACCTCAAGAGGGCCGAAACAGGAAGAACACGCGAAGATCGGGCCGAGTTCGAATCGTTCTCCGCACTCGCGACAGGACAGCGCGGTGGCGGGACCCAGGTCTACGGGCAGAGAATTAGTGGTGCTTGCATCGGCTTCAGCAGACTGCACAGCCATGGTGGCGAGGCCCTTTCTCCTCATCTTCCCCACGGCGCGTTTCGCCGTGAGACGGAATTGGCACCGTCCCCACCGTTACCTCGCGGTCGGCGGAATGGTTGCCGGGACTTCAACGGGCCGTTCCCTCTGTCCCTCTGGATGAGCGCTGTGGCACCGGATCTGGACCCGGCGCGTTTGTCCCGCGGGCCCCCCGAGATGCGAGGGTCCTCCGCGTTGTTCAAGACTGTAACCGAACCCCCGGACGGTTGAGACAGTCGTCCGCACCGCGAGATGGATCACAGACGGGTCGTGCCACGGCTCGCCGGACGAGGGAGAAAGCTCGTGCTGGAAGAGGTGGAACGCTGGCTGGACCTGCGGTCCTGGTCCACGGCCGACCGGCCGCTGGACCGGCTGGTCGCGGCCAAGGCGCGGCGTGGCCTCACCGTCAGCGTGGTGCTGCCCGCCCTCGACGAGGAGGAGACGGTCGGCGACATCGTCGCGGCGATACGCCACGAGCTGATGGAGGCCGTGCCCCTGGTGGACGAGCTGGTCGTCCTCGACTCCGGCTCGAAGGACCGCACGGCGCAGGTCGCGACGGCCGCGGGGGCGCGGGTCGTGCACCGGGACGCCGTACTGACCCGGATACCGGCCCTGCCCGGCAAGGGCGAGGTGCTGTGGCGGTCACTGTTCGTCACGGACGGTGACATCGTGTGCTTCATCGACTCGGACCTGAAGGACTTCTCCGCCTCCTTCGTCTCGGGCATCGTCGGACCGCTCCTGACCGAGCCCGACGTGCACTTCGTGAAGGCGATGTACGACCGGCCGCTGGGCGAGGCCACAGGTCAGGGCGGGCGGGTGACGGAACTGGTGGCGCGCCCGATCCTCAACCTGCACTGGCCACAGCTGGCCGGCTTCGTCCAGCCGCTGGGCGGCGAGTACGCCGTACGCCGCTCGCTGCTCGAACGCCTGCCCTTCCCGGTCGGTTACGGAGTGGAACTGGGGCTGCTCGTCGACTCCCTCCACACGGTCGGCCTCGACGCGCTGGCCCAGGTCGACGTCGGCGTACGCAAACACCGCCACCAGGACGGGCAGGCCCTGGGGCGGATGGCCGCCACCATCTACCGGACGGCCCACCTGCGCCTTTCGCGCGGCAACCTGGTGCGGCCGGCGCTGACGCAGTTCGAGCGGAGCTCGGACGGGCTCGGCTTCGTACCGCGGACGCACGCGGTCGACACGGAGGAGCGGCCGCCGATGTGCGAGATCGACGAGTACGCGACACGGCGGGTGGCGTGAGCGCCGCTGTGGCCGGTGTGAGCCGTACGCACGTTTGAGGGCTTCCCGGACGGGCTAGGTTCGCCACATGGTCTCCGAGCGCGCTGCACAGGTTCTCGTCGCTTCCAATCGCGGCCCGGTTTCGTACACGCTCCAGGAGGACGGCACGCTGGCCGCCAAGCGCGGCGGCGGCGGGCTCGTCTCGGGCCTCTCGGCGATCGGGTCGGACGCCGACTCGCTGTGGGTGTGCGCGGCGCTCGGCGACGGCGACCGGGAGGCGGTGCGGCGCGGGACGGGCACCGCGGGCGTACGGATGCTCGACATCGACGCCGGGGTGCACGCCGACGCGTACAACGGCATCGCGAACTCCGTGCTGTGGTTCGTCCACCACATGCTGTACCAGACGCCGCTGGAGCCGGCCTTCGACGCGGAGTTCCGGCGGCAGTGGGCGGCGTACGAGACGTACAACCGCGCCTTCGCCGACGCGCTGGCCGCCGAGGCGGCGCCGGGCGCGGCGGTGCTGGTGCAGGACTACCACCTGTGCCTGGTGCCGGGCATGCTGCGCGAGCTGCGCCCCGACCTGCGGATCGGCCACTTCACGCACACGCCGTGGGCGCCGGTCGACTACTTCCGCCTGCTGCCGGACGACATCGCGCGACAGCTCCTGCGGGGGCTGCTCGGCGCGGACCGGGTGGCGTTCCTGACCCGCCGCTGGGCGGACGCGTTCGCCGCGTGCGCGGTGGACGTGCTGGGCGCGGACGCGCTGGACGGTACGGCGGTGGGGGTGCACGGCCTGGGCGCGGACGCGGACTTCCTGCGGGAGCGGGCGCACCAGGAGGACGTGAACGAGTGGATGGTCCGGCTGCGGGAGCGGGTCGGTGACGGGCGCAGGACCGTGGTGCGGGTGGACCGTACGGAACTGTCCAAGAACATCGTCCGCGGCCTGCTCGCGTACCGGCAGCTGCTGGCGGACCGGCCCGAGTGGCGCGGGCAGGTCGTGCACATCGCCTTCGCCTACCCCTCGCGGCAGGACCTGGAGGTGTACCGCGCGTACACGGCCGCGGTGCGGCGGCTCGCCGACGAGATCAACGCGGAGTACGGGACGGACGACTGGCTGCCGGTGCTGATGGAGCTCGACGACGACTTCGGGCGCTCGCTCGCGGCGTACCGGATGGCCGACGTGGCGCTGGTCAACCCGATCCGGGACGGCATGAACCTGGTGGCCAAGGAAGTGCCGGTCGTCTCGGACGCGGGGTGCGCGCTGGTGCTGTCGCGGGAGGCGGGGGCGTACGAGGAGCTCGGCGCCGACGCGCTCGTCGTGAACCCGTACGACGTGACGGCGACGGCGGCGGCGCTGCACGAGGCGCTGACGATGGACCCCGCCGAACGCTCACAGCGCACGAAGCGCCTGGCCGCGGCGTCCACGGCGCTGCCTCCGACGGCGTGGTTCCTGGACCAGCTCGCGGCGCTGAGGCAGGCGTAGGCGCGGGGGCCGCTTCATCCGGTGAG
This sequence comes from Streptomyces chryseus, assembly GCF_014650755.1. Lineage (GTDB taxonomy): Bacteria > Actinomycetota > Actinomycetes > Streptomycetales > Streptomycetaceae > Streptomyces > Streptomyces chryseus. The sequence continues at coordinate 160,816 of NZ_BMVO01000014.1, forward strand.
CGACCCCCTCCCAGCCGTCCGGCGCCCCCGCCGTCAGCCGCCGGCCGGGGGCGACGCCAGTGCCGACAGGAGCGCGACGACTCCCGCCGGGCCGTCCACCACCAGGTCCGCGCGGTCCGCCAGCGCCGGGACCTCGTTCCCGCTGCACACCAGCAGGCCCGGGATCCCCTCGGTACGCAGCTTCTCGACCGCCGAGAAGGCGGCGACGTCCCCCAGGTCGTCCCCCGCGTACAGGACCGAGCCCGCCCCCACCTCCCGTACGTACTCCGCGAGCGCCACACCCTTGTCGACGCCGGGCGGGCGCAACTCCAGTACCAGACGGCCGGGTTCCACGATCAGGCCGTGGCGGGCCGCCAGTTCCCCGAGCGGCAGGCGAAGCGACTCGAACGCCCGCACCGGGTCCTCCGCGCGGCGCGTGTGCACGGCGACGGCCTGCCCCTTCTCCTCGATCCACGAGCCGCGCCACGCGCCGATGCCGTCGAGGAATCCGGGGAGTTCGGCGCGTGCGGCCTGCACGCCGGGGTGCGCGGCGGGCGCGCGGACCGTCCCGCTGACGGCGTCCCAGCGCTCGGCGCCGTAATGGCCGAGTACGACGAGGTGTTCGAGCCCCGGGACTCCGGCGAAGCCGCCGTAGCGGACCGCCACACCGGCCGGCCGGCCGGTGATGACGGCGACGGAGGCCACCCGGGGAGCGAGGGCGGCGAGCGCCTCCACCGCGCCGGGATGGGCGCGGGACTGCTCCGGGTCGGGGACGATGTCGGCCAGCGTGCCGTCGAAGTCGAGGGCGATCAGTGCCCGGTCCGGCGCGGCCAGCAGCGCGGCGAGGCCCTCACGGCCGGCGGGGGTCGCGGGCGTGAACGCGGTCGGCAGGGGGTGCGGTTGCGGTTGCGGTTGGCTGCCCATGCCCCCTGACCCTACCTGCGGCGGCTCCGCTCGGCACCGGGCCCCGCGACCACCGGCCGCGCGCCCGCCGGCCACCGCTCAGCGGCGCTCGCGGCGGGCGTCGCGGACCCGGCGCAGGCGGTTGACCGTGACGGGGTCGTGGGCCAGGGCGCGGGGATCGTCGAGCAGGGCGTTGAGGAGCTGGTAGTAGCGGGTGGGCGAGATGCCGAGCTGTTCGCGTACCGCCCGCTCCTTGGCCCCGGGCCCCGGCCACGACCGCCGCTCCACGGCGAGCACGGCACGATCCCGCTCGCCGAGCCCGCCGGCGGGGGTGTCGGTGGGCTCGTCCGGGGCGTAAGACATATCAGCAGTCTAGAGCGGCGCCGGAACGCCCTACTCGGCGTTCTCCAGCGCCGACGCCTCGCGGCCGATCGCCGTCAGCGTCCCGGTCGGGTCGCCGTCGGGGCCGACGGCCGTGCCGATCTGCTTCTTGACGCTCTCGCTGACCTTCGCCCATGACGTCTTGCCGACCGGGTAGAGGGTCGACTCGGGCAGCGCGTCCAGGAACGGCCACAGGTTCTTGTGCGCGGGGTCCGCGCTCATCGCCTCGGAGGCGGAGACGGTGACGGGCAGCAGGTCGTACTCGTCGGCGAACTTCAGCACGTTCTCGTCGCTGTACGCGAAGTCGAGGAACTTGCCGATCTGACCGGCGTGGCCGTTCTGCTTGAAGCCCATCATCCAGTCGGCGACGCCCATGCTCGACCGCGCCTTGCCCTTGGGTCCGGGCAGCGGCACCATCCCGACCTCCACGCCCTTCTTCCCGGCCTGCTGGAGGAGCGAGGGGTGGCCGTTGAGCATGCCGACCTCGCCGTTGGCGAACGCGGTGAAGGCGGGCTTGCGGTCGAGCTTCGCGGGGGCGACGGGGCCGGTCAGCCCCTCCCCCACGAGGGTGTCCTTCAGCCAGCTGAAGGCCTCGACGTTCTGCTCGGAGTCGATCGTGTACGTACCGACCGAGTCGGTGTAGCCGCCGCCGTTGCTGAGCATCCACATCATGGTCTCGGCCTGCGCCTCCTCGTTGCCGAGGGGCAGCGCGAACGGGTACTTCACGCCGCGCTCCTTGAGCGCCTTGGCGGCGTTCTCGATCCCGTCCCACGTCTTGGGGGGTTCGAGGCCGGCCTGGGTGAAGAGCTTCTCGTTGTAGAAGAGCAGGCGGGTGCTGGCGACGAACGGTATGCCGTACTGGACCCGGCCGACCTCGCCCGCCTCGGCCAGCGGGGCGAGCATGTTGGCCTGGACGGGGATGGAGAGCATCTCGTCGACCGAGTACAGCTTGCCGTCGGCCGCGTAGTCGGCGTACGCACCGATCTGGGCGATGTCGGGGGCCTGGCCGGCCTCGACCATCTCGGCGACCTCGCGGTCGACGTCCTTCCAGTCGTGGATGGTGACGTCGACCTTGATGCCCTTGTTCTCGGCCTCGAAAGCCTCGGCGACACCGTCCCAGTGCCGCTGGGTGCTGTCGCCGCCCTCGGGGTCGTAGTCCGCCGCGACGAACTTGAGTGTGACGTCACCGCCGTCCGAGCTCGAGCAACCCGCCAGGGCCACTGTCATGCCCAGTGCTACCACTGTCGCGGTCAAACCCAAGAAACGCCGGTGCACAGCTCTTTCCCACCCGATTCGTTGTCCTACATACGTATGAGCTGTGATTTTCCCCCAGGCCGCGGTGAGCGGTCTACACCAGTGCGGTCTCACTTGTGCAACGCCGTTCAACGCCCGCGCGACGGCGGGGTGACGACACGGACGCGACAGGACCCGCGAGTGGACTAGACCTTTCCAGGGTCGACGCGCGAGACTGTTCCCGTGAAACACGTCATCGCCCTCGATGTGGGCGGCACCGGGATGAAGGCCGCGCTGGTCGGCGCGGACGGCGCACTGCTGCACGAGGCCCGCCGGGCCACCGGCAGGGAGCGGGGGCCCGAGGCCGTCGTCGAGACGATCACCGGCTTCGCCGCCGAGCTGCGGGCGTACGGCGAGGAGCGGTACGGCGAGAGCGCCTCGGCCGCCGGTGTGGCCGTGCCCGGCATCGTCGACGCCGAGAACGGCATCGCGGTGTACGCCGCCAACCTCGGCTGGCGCGACGTACCCCTGCGTGCCCTGCTCGGCGAGCGGCTGCACGGCGTGCCGGTCGCCCTCGGCCACGACGTACGCACCGGCGGCCTCGCCGAGGGCCGGATCGGGGCGGGCAGGGGCGCGGACCGGTTCCTGTTCGTACCGCTCGGCACCGGGATCGCCGGCGCCATCGGCATCAACGGCGTCATCGAGTCCGGCGCCCACGGCTACGCCGGCGAGATCGGCCACATCGTCGTACGCCCCGGCGGCATCCCGTGCGGCTGCGGCCAGCGCGGCTGCCTGGAGCGCCTGGCCTCCGCCTCCGCCGTGTCCGCCGCCTGGGCCGCCGCCTGCGGCGACCCGGACGCCGACGCCGCCGCCTGCGCGAAGGCCGTCGAGTCGGGCGACCCCCGGGCCCGCGCGGTGTGGCTGGACGCCATCGGCGCGCTCGCCGACGGGCTCGTCACCGCGCTCACCCTCCTGGACCCCCGCACGCTGATCATCGGTGGCGGACTGGCCGAGGCCGGGGAAACCTTGTTCACACCCCTGCGGGCGGCCGTCGCGGAGCGCGTCACGTTCCAGAAGCTGCCCCTCATCGTTCCGGCGGCCCTCGGGGACACCGCCGGATGCCTGGGCGCGGGGCTCCTCGCCTGGGACCTTCTCGCCACCAACGCCGCGGACCCCCCGCACGCCACAGAAGAAGCCACGGAGGTACCCGCCTGATGGCCGGACGCGCTGCAAGCAAGGTTCTCTCCGGCGCCCGGGTGGTGCTGCCGACCGGGACCGTGGACAACGGCCGGGTCATCGTCGAGGGCGGCCGCATCGCCGGCGCCGCCCCGGCGGACGCCCCGTCCGTGGACCTGTCCGGCCACTGGATCGTGCCCGGCTTCGTCGACATGCACGTGCACGGCGGCGGCGGCGCCTCCTTCACCTCCGGCACCGCCGAGGACGTGCTCCGGGGCGTACGGACGCACCGCGAGCACGGCACGACCACCATCGCCGCCTCCACCGTCACCGGCGAGATGGACGTGCTCGCCCGGCAGGCCGCGCTGCTCTCCGAACTGGTCCAGCAGGGCGACCTGGCCGGCATCCACTTCGAGGGCCCCTTCATCTCGCCGTGCCGCAAGGGCGCGCACAGCGAGGACCTGCTGCGCGACCCCGACCCGGCGGAGGTCCGCAAGCTGATCGACGCCGCGCACGGCACGGCGAGGATGGTCACGCTGGCGACCGAGCTGCCCGGCGGCATCGACTCGGTGCGGCTGCTCGCCGAGCACGGCGTGATCGCCGCGATCGGCCACACGGACGCGACGTACGAGCAGACGGTCGAGGCCATCGACGCGGGCGCGACCGTCGCCACGCACCTCTACAACGCGATGCCCGCCCTCGGCCACCGCACGCCCGGCCCGATCGCCGCGCTCCTGGAGGACGAGCGGATCACCGTCGAGCTGATCAACGACGGCACCCACCTGCACCCGGCCGCGCTGGAGCTGGCGTACCACCGGGCGGGCGCGGACCGGGTCGCCTTCATCACGGACGCGATGGACGCGGCGGGCTTCGGCGACGGCATGTACGACCTCGGACCGCTCGCCGTCGAGGTCAGGGACGGCGTCGCGCGCCTCGTCGACGGCGGCTCCATCGCGGGCTCCACACTCACGCTCGACACGGCCTTCAAGCGCGCGGTGACGATCGACCGCCTCCCGGTCGAGGACGTCGTACGGTCCGTCTCCGCCAACCCCGCCCGCCTCCTCGGCGTCGACGACCGAGTCGGCTCGCTGGAGCCGGGCAAGGACGCGGACCTGGTGGTACTGGACGCGGACTTCACCCTCAAGGGCGTGATGCGCAAGGGGGCCTGGGTGATTGAACCCTAAGTAGCCCCAAGTGGGGTGATTTCACCATCAGTTGATATCAAAGCGACACGGAGCGGTTGGCCCGGAGCCCTGGGCCAACCGCTTTCTTTTTGGCATGATCGCCCCGACAGACGACAGACGGCAGACGGTAGGCGCTTTCCCAAGGCGCCTTTCCCCGGGGGTGGCACAGGTGATCCTGACGGTCACGCTGAACACCGCACTCGACATCACCTACCGCGTCCCGGCCCTCGCCCCGCACGCCTCCCACCGGGTGACCGACGTCGCCGAACGCCCCGGCGGCAAGGGCCTGAACGTCGCCCGCGTGCTGGCGGCCCTCGGTCACGAAACCGTGGTGACAGGCTTCGCCGGCGGCCCCTGCGGCGCGGTCCTGCGCGACCTGCTCGCCCCCCTGCCCCCCGTCGACGCGCTCGTCCCCGTCGCCGGCCGCACCCGGCGCACCGTCGCCGTCGTCGACGCCGCCACCGGCGACACGACCCAGCTCAACGAACCCGGACCGGCGGTCACCCCCGAGGAGTGGGCCGCCTTCCTCACCACGTACGCCGAACTCCTCGGCGACGCCGACGCGGTGGCCCTCTGCGGCAGCCTGCCCCCCGGCATCCACGTCGGCGCGTACGCGGAACTGATCCGCCGCGCGCGCACCGCCGGCGTCCCCGTGCTGCTCGACACCAGCGGCGAACCCCTGCGCCGGGGCATCGCCGCCCGCCCGGATCTGGTCAAGCCCAACGCCGACGAACTCGCCCGGCTCACCGGCTCCCGCGACCCGCTGCGCGCCGCGTACGACGCCCGCCGCCGGGGCGCGCACACCGTGGTCGCCTCGCTCGGCCCGGACGGCATGCTCGCCGCCACCCCCGACGGCCTGTGGCGGGCCGCCCCGCCCGCCAAGGTGCGGGGCAACCCGACGGGCGCGGGCGACTCGGCCGTGGCCGGGCTGCTCTCCGGGCTGGTCGAGGGGCTCCCCTGGCCGCAGCGCCTGGCGCGGGCGGTGGCGCTGTCGGCGGCGACCGTACTGGCCCCGGCGGCGGGCGAGTTCGACGCGGCGACGTACGAAGACCTGCTGTCACGGGTCGAAGTCACCGCGCAGGCCACGGCGGCGTAACCGAGCACTCCCACCACCAGCACCAGGGGATCGCATGCCACTCGTCAGCACCGGCGAACTCGTCACCACCGCCCGGGAATCGGGCCACGGCCTGGCCGCCTTCAACGTCATCACGCTGGAGCACGCGGAGGCCATCGCGGCCGGCGCGGAACGGGCCGGAGCACCCGCCGTCCTCCAGATCTCCGAGAACGCGGTGAAATTCCACGGCGGCGATCTCACCGCCGTCGCGGCGGCGGCCACGGCCGTCGCCCGCGCCTCGTCCGCCCCGCTCTCGCTCCACCTCGACCACGTCGAGTCGGTGGAACTGCTGCGCGCGGCGCACCCGGCGGGCTTCAGCTCGGCGATGTTCGACGCCTCGAAGCTGTCGTACGGCGACAACGTGAAGGCCACCGCCGAAGCGGTCCGCTGGGGCCACGAGCGCGGCATCTGGATCGAGGCGGAGCTCGGCAAGGTCGGCGGCAAGGAGGGCGAGCCCCCGCTCGACGCCCACGCCCCCGGCGTACGGACCGACCCCGCCGAGGCGGCGGCCTACGTGGCGGACACCGGTGTGGACGCCCTCGCCGTGGCCGTCGGCTCCTCGCACGCGATGACGGACCGCACGGCGGCCCTGGACCACGGCCTGATCGCCACGCTGCGCGAGTCCGTACCGGTGCCGCTGGTGCTGCACGGCTCGTCGGGCGTACCGGACGAGGAGATCCGGCGGGCCCTCACGGCCGGCATGGTCAAGATCAACGTCGGCACGGCCCTGAACACCGCCTTCACGGGCGCGGTGCGCGCGTACCTGACCGCGAACCCGCGAGCGGTCGACCCCAGGAAGTACATCGTCCCGGCTCGCGAGGCGATGACCGGGACGGTGGCGCACTTCCTGGGGCTGATGGGCTGAGGTGCATGTTGGCCGGGAGTCTGGAAAGTGGCTTACAAAAGATCAAACTAGCGTAGAATCATGCACATGACACATTCTCCAATGGCCCGCATAATCCGGATGGCCGGAATTAGCACAGCAAGCATTGCCCTTGTGCTGACGACATCGAACTCCGCCCAAGCCGACGTAGATGAGATGGCCGCGTGCAGCACGACCGGCGCGTGGGGGCAAGTGGTCGCTGACTGGTGGGGAGCTGACGACCGGATCGACTTCAAGATGACCTACGGCGATACGTTGGCCGATGGGCATCACATGCGAGTACGCCTCGTCACGACCGACGTCAACGGCACAAGAAAGAATTGGTCTTGGCATAGCGACACGGACGGCGCCAATAATGGCAACAAGACTTACTCGTCGTACGCAATCAACGACTCAGGAATCTTCGGCTGGGGAATCCAGGTCGGCCGCTTCGAAGGCAATTCGATGCTGAACTCGTGCACGGACTGGGTCTAACCGGCCCGAGGATGGGCTATACCGGCACCATGGGTCCGGTATAGCCCACTCTGCTCCTATAGAATCAGCGCCCCGCTTTCCGGATCTCGACCCAGTCGAGCAGCGCATCGCACTGGTTGCCCTCCTCGCAGGAGAGCTTGATCGTGTTCTGCCCCTGGGTCAGAGTCACCGGCGCCCAGGTGGTCTGCCAGTTCTTCGCGAAGTTCGGGTCGGACGAGTGGATGAAGTTCTTCAGTCCGACAGGCTGGCTGTTCGGCTTGCCGTTGACCGTCAGGGTGGCGTTCGCGTCCTTGGCCGGGATCGAGTACCGCATGTAGAAGCGGTAATCGCCGGGCTTGTCGATGTTCGCCTGCCAGGTGATGGACGAGCCGACCGCGTTGAAGCCGTTGATGTACAGGCCGTCTGGCCCCTCGGCTCCCTTGATCGTCTTGTCGGTGGTCGCCGTGCCGCCGAGCTGAAGCGTCGCGGCGTCCTGCTTGGGCAGCCTGACCTCAGGCTTCTCGGGCTTCTTGGTCGGGTCCTCGCTCGGCTTGCCCGTCTGGCCGACGCTGGAACCGCCGCCGCCCGTGTCACCGGCCTGGGCGCCCTTGTCGTCGTCGTTGTTGCTGGTCAGCAGGGCGATGCCGATGCCTATGACGACGACTGCCACCACGGCGACCGCGCCGATCAGCAGACCCTTGGTGTTGGGGCCGCCACCGCGTCCGCCGACGCCGCCGGAGTGCGAGTGCGCCACCGGGCGGGTGGGCGCGCCGCCGGGCTGCGTCTCGGGGGCCGCGTAGTGGGCGTTGGGCCGGTTGTGGTTCTGCTGGCCGTGCGCCTGCTGCTGGGGCACCTGCTGGCCGTACTGCTGCTGGTACTGGCCGTGCTGCTGCTGCCCGTACTGCCGCTCACCGACCGTACGCACCTGGTTGTACGACGTTCTGGGCACCCCGGGCTGCGAGGCCGGACCCGGGTAGCCGTAGCCGCCCGAGCGGGGCGGAACAGCGCCCGCCGCCTGCCCGTCCTCGTAGAGGTAGCCGAACGGATCGTCGTCCTCAGGCGTGCTCGTGCCGTTGTTCGCGGCAGTCATCCCTGGTCACTCCTCACCATGTTCGCCAGCCGTCGCCGACCCGGCGAGCCTACCCCGAACGGGCAACCCGAAGGTTTGGCGTGGACCACAGTGCGGTAGTGAGGGGTCTCTCAGCCCGCACGCCTGTGAACCTTGGCGCGGGAGCGCTTCTCCACGTACATCCGCTGGTCAGCGGACTGCAACACCTCGTCCGCCGACATCCCGCAGCTCGCCCAGCCGATGCCGAAGCTCGCGCCGACGCGGACCGCCCGGCCGTCGACCCGGATGGGCGGAATGATGGCGTTTCGCAAGCGTACGGCGAGGTCGGCGGCGTCCGCGCTGCCGAGACCGTCGGCGAGAACGACGAATTCGTCACCTCCGAGCCGGGCGACCGTGTCCCCGTCCCGCACGCACGTCGTCAGACGGCGGGCGACCTCGATCAGGACGGCGTCCCCGGTGTGGTGCCCGAAGCGGTCGTTGATCGACTTGAAGCCGTCCAGGTCGCAGAAGAGGACGGCGAGCCCCTTCGTGCCGTCGTCGACGCCCGCGCCCTGGCCCGCGCCCTCCGAGGTGGGCGCGACCATGTGGACGTGGTGGTCGAAGGAGCCCGCGTCGGTGTGCGGGTTGTAGTCGAAGTCGTGCTCGGGCACCGCCGCCGCGGACGGTTCGCCGTACGCCGCGTCCAGGGCCTCCACCGCCGTGGCGCGCACGGAGTGCGGCCGGCGGCACAGCCGGGCTGCGAGGCGCGAGCGCAGCTCGGCGCTGTTGGGCAGGCCGGTCAGCGAGTCGTGCGAGGCGCGGTGGGCCAGGTGCAGCTCGTGGCGCTTGCGCTCCTCGATGTCCTCGACGTGCGTGAGCAGGAAACGCGGCCCGTCGGTCGTGTCCGCGACGACGGAGTTGCGCAACGACACCCAGACGTACGTCCCGTCGCGGCGCGCCAGCCGCAGCTCGGCGCGGCCGCCCTCGGCCGACGTACGCAGCAGGGTGCCGATGTCCTCGGGGTGGACGAGGTCGGCGAAGGAGTAGCGGCGCATCGCGGAGGCGGGACGGCCCAGGAGCCGGCACAGCGCGTCGTTCGTCCGCAGCAGGCGGCCGTGCTGGTCGCCGCCCATCTCCGCGATGGCCATGCCGCTGGGGGCGTACTCGAAGGCCTGGCGGAAGGATTCCTCACTGGCGCGCAGGGCCTGCTGCTCACGCTCCAGGCGGACCAGGGCGCGCTGCATGTTTGCGCGAAGCCGGGCGTTACTGATCGCAATGGCGGCCTGGGACGCGTACATCTGGAGCGCCTCCTGGCCCCAGGCGCCGGGGTGCCGGCCGTTGCGGGGCCGGTCGACGGAAATGACGCCGAGGAGCTCCTGGCCGCCGCCGGACGCGTACATCGGGGCGTAGAGGCGGTCGTGCGGGTGCCACTCGTCGGCGAAGCGGGGCTGGGGGCCGTCGGTGTGCCACTGGGGCACGTCGTCGTCGAGGAGGACCCAGCCCTCGGTGTGCGGGATGAAGCGCAGGTCGCCCCAGGCCTCGCCCATGGAAAGACGGCGCTCCCAGGAGCCTCGGGAGCCGACGCGGCCGGTGATCAGGGCCTCGGCCGCCGGGTTGCCCGCGAAGGCCGCTATGACGAGGTCACCGTCGGGCTGGACGAGGTTCACGCAGGCCAGCTCGTATCCGAGACCGGCGACGACACCGTCGGCGACGGCCTGAAGGGTGTCGGCCAGGCTGGTGGCCCGGTTCAGGTCCGCGACCACCTGGTGCAGCTGCCGCAGCGTCGCCAGGCGGACGTAGGGCTCGGACTCGGCCTCCATGTGTTCGCTCTCCCCGAGACCTCGACAGCAACTCCAGGATTCTCAATCGCCGCACTTGTTGCAGTATCACGGCCACTGAATCACAGCGAGCTGCCCACCCGGTACACAGGGTCAGCAAATACTCGGCTCTGTGACTCAAGTCACGTCAGAGGGTGAACGGCCGGGTGGGATGAGTGGGAGCGCTCCATAGGTTTTTTGAACGCAAAAACGCAAATACGGAACGCCTGCGGACGGGCGTGGACCCTCACGGAGGGCCGTGGCGGTCCTAGGACCGGGAGCCGAGCGTACTCGTCCCCATGCCCGATGGTGGCGGCACAAGGGCCGGGCATAGCGTTCTCTGTGTGTTCCAGACGACTTCCCCCCGGCCCAGCGCATCGATCCCCCATCCTGAGGGGGTGAGCAGCGAAGAGTTCCGTGCCGCGATGTCCCGGTTCACGGCGGGCGTGACCCTCGTGACCGCGCACGACCCGGACAGCGGTGCGCGCGGCGAGGACGTCGGCATGACGGCGACGGCCTTCATGTCGGTGTCGCTGGACCCGCCGCTGGTGATGGTGAGCGTACGCAACGGCTCGCGCATGGACGACCTGCTGGCGGAGCAGCCGCTGTGGGCGGTCTCGCTCCTGTCGGAGAACCAGCGGCACATCGCGGGACGGTTCGCGATGAAGGGCCGGCTGAGCGACCGCCTGCTGTTCGAAGACCTGTCCCACACGCGCGGCACGACGTCCGGCGCCCCGCTGATCGACGGCGCGCTGGCGGCCGTGGAGTGCCGGACCGAGCAGCGGGTCGAGGCGGGGGACCACACGCTGGTGATCGGCCGGGTGCTCGAAGTCTCCCTGCCGGACGCGGACGGCGGCCCGCTGACGTACTTCAAGGGCCGCTACCGGCACTTGTCGTAGGACGCCGGGCGGCGGGCTGTTCGAAGGGGCTGGCGGCGGGGTCAGTCCCACCCACCCGAACGGCCGCGCTTCGTCTCACCGCGCGCCTTCTTGTTGCGCAACCGGCGCTCGTTGATGCCCCGGGGGATCTTCTTGGGCCGGCGCGGCTTGGGAGGCGGGGCGGTCGCCTCGGCGAGCAGGGCCGCCATGCGTACGAGCGCGGTCTCCCGGTTGCGCCACTGCGAGCGGTGCTCGGACGACCGTACGGAGATGACGCCGCCCACCAGCCGGGAGGAGAGCCGCTCCAGGGCGCGCTCCTTCCAGACGGGCGGGAGCGCTTCGGTCCCGGCGAGGTCGAAGCGGAGTTCCACCTGGGAGTCGGTGGTGTTGACGTGCTGGCCCCCCGGTCCGGAGGACCTGGAGAACCGCCACGTGAGCTCTGCCTCCGGCAGGGAGACAGCACCGCGAATGACATGAGGCCCGGACATGAGTCCAATGATCCCGTGTACGCGGCGGTCGCGTCACCCACTTTTCCCGCCGGCCTGGAACCTGACGGCGGCCTGTCGGCGTTAGAAGGGGTGACGGTAGCTTCGGACCCCACGGGTCCGACCGGCCCGCACGACTTCAAGGAAGAGGACATCCCGATGGCTGTAAGTCTGTCCAAGGGCGGCAACGTCTCGCTTACGAAGGAGGCCCCCGGCCTGACCGCAGTCACCGTGGGTCTCGGCTGGGACGTCCGTACGACCACCGGTACGGACTTCGACCTCGACGCGTCCGCGATCGCGGTCAACCCGACCGGCAAGGTCTACTCCGACGCGCACTTCGTCTTCTTCAACAACAAGTCGACGCCCGACCAGACCATCGTCCACACCGGTGACAACCGCAGTGGCGAGGGCGCGGGCGACGACGAGGCGATCAACGTCAACCTGGCGGCCCTGCCGGCTGACGTCGACAAGATCGTCTTCCCGGTCTCGATCTACGACGCGGTCGCCCGCAGCCAGAACTTCGGCCAGGTGCGCAACGCGTACATCCGCATCGTCAACCAGGCCGGCGGCACCGAGATCGCCCGCTACGACCTGAGCGAGGACGCCGCCACCGAGACCGCGATGGTCTTCGGCGAGCTCTACCGCAACGGCGCGGAGTGGAAGTTCCGCGCAGTGGGCCAGGGCTACGCCTCGGGCCTGACGGGCATCGCATCGGACTTCGGCGTCAACGTCTGACACCGAGCGACTGACACCGAGCGACTGATGGCTGCCGCTGCTGGCTGCTGGCTGCTGGCTGCTGGCTGCTGGCTGCTGGCTGCTGGCTGCTGGCTGCTGGCTGCTGGCTGCTGGCTGCCGCTAACGGCTGACGACTGACGGCTGACGACTGACGGCTGACGACTGACGGCTGACGACTGACGGCTGACGGCTGACGGCCGACGGACTACCGGTGGTCGGTGGGTTGGCTACTGGCGGCCGGTGGTTGACGGTTGGTGGTTGGTGATTGGTGGTAGAGAGCAGGGCCCCGGCTGAGGTCGGGGCCCTGCTGCGTTGCGCGGCGAGGCACCGCGAGATGTGTTGAGCGGTGGCGGCGCGGCGCGTAGGTGCGGGGGCGTTGGTGTGGCGGGGGCGGTGGTTGTTTCTGGTGTGGGGGCCGCCTTTTCCGGAGTGTGGCGTCGGAGGCCCGGCCCTCAAGGGCGCTCCTGCGTCGCGTCGCCTTCGGCGATCGCGCTTCGCTTTGACCCTTGACCGCCGAACCTCCGACGCATTGCTTCAGGGGGGCGGC
>NZ_BMVO01000015.1 GCF_014650755.1 Streptomyces chryseus
ACTCCTCCATCCGCGCCGCGAACACCGCGGAGGAATCCAACAGTTCAGCACCCATCCCGGCCCACTGCGCCCCCTGCCCGGGAAACACGAACACCTTCCGACCCACGTCCCCCGCAACCCCGGACACCACCGGGGCCGCCAATCCCGCCAGCAGCTCCTCACGCCCGGAAGCCACCACCACCGCACGATGCCCGAAAACAGACCGGTGCACCGAAGACCAGCCCACCTCCCCCACGCCCAGCCCAGCATCGGACCGAACCCGTTCGGCCAGACGCGCCAGACCCGCGTCCACCGCACCCGCCGACACACCCGACACCACCACCGGAACAGGGGCCCTGACGGACTCAGGCATCGGCCCCGACACCGATCCCGACTCCGGCATCGACCCCGACTCCGGCACCGGCGCCTGCTCCAGCACCACATGCGCGTTCGTTCCACCCATGCCGAAGGCCGACACGCCGGCCGCGCGGCGCCTGCCGGGCTCTTCGGCCCAGGGCTCCAGGGCCGTCTGCACGTCCAAGTGCAGCTGATCCAGGGGGATGTCCGGGTGGGGCGTGCGGTAGTTGAGGCTGGGGGGCAGCATTCCCTCCCGTACGCACAGGGCGGCCTTGAGCAGGCCGACGATGCCGGCGGCGCCCTCCAGATGTCCCACGTTCGTCTTGACCGATCCCACCGCGAGCGGGGCGGCACCGGCCTCGGCACGGGCCGCGCCCAGGACGGAGCCCAGGGCTGCGGCTTCCACCGGGTCGCCGGCCCGGGTGCCGGTTCCGTGCAGCTCGACGTACCGGACGCGCTCGGGGCTCGTCCCGCTGCGGGTGTACGCGGCGTGGAGCAGTTCCTCCTGGGCCTGGCGGTGCGGTGAGGTGAGGCTGTCGCCGCCACCGTCGTTGTTGACCGCGCCGCCCTTGATGACGCAGTGGACGCGGTCGCCGTCCGCTAGAGCCCTGTGCAGCGGCTTCAGTACGAGGGCGGCCCCTCCCTCGCCCCTGACGTACCCGTTGGCCCGGGCGTCGAAGGTGTGGCACTGCCCGTCCGGGGAGAGCGCGCCCATCTTCTCCATGGCTGCGGTGCTCCCGTCCGCCATGACGAGGTGCACACCGGCGACGACGGCGAGCGAACTCTCCCCCCGGCGCAGGCCTTCGCAGGCGAGGTGCACGGCCACGAGCGAGGACGACTGGGCGGTGTCCACCGCGATGCTGGGACCGCGCAGGCCAAGAAAGTAGGACAGCCGGTTGGGTGCGAGGGCCCGGTGCAGGCCGGTCGCGGTGTGCGCGCCGGAGTCCGTGCCGGCGCGGCGCACGAGGTCCGCGTAGTCGTCGGACGCGATACCGACGAAGACGCCGGTGTCGGACCCGGCGAGCCGTCCGGGGGCGACGCCCGCGCTCTCCAATGCCTCCCAGCCGAGTTCGAGCAGAAGACGGTGCTGCGGGTCCGTGGCGGCGGCCTGGTGGGGAGACATGTCGAAGAACGCGGCGTCGAAGCCCGCGTGGTCGGCCAGGGCCGCCCGCCGGGTGCCGTCCGGACGGCGGGTGACCTGATTGCGTCCGGCGCGCAGCAGGTCCCAGAACTCGTCCACCGTGCCGGCACCGGGCAGACGGCACGACATCCCGACGACGGCGATGTCGGTGCCACCGCCCGCACCCGCGTCACCCTTGGCCGACCCGGAACCCGCGTCCGCGTCACCCTTGGCCGACCCGAGGGCCGATCCCCTGGGGGCAGAACCCGAGTCGCGCCGGCCCGTTTCGTCGCTGTCGTCGCCGTTGCGCTTTACACCGAATTCCGCGTTCATCAAATCTCCGTAGCCAAAGTCATAGCGAGGGGCGCGATGTGCCGGAGTCCGCTCGAAGGATCGAAGGAGGGGCAGCAGACAAGGAGCGGGGAAAAGAGCGCGAGGCACCGGGCCTGCTGTCGTTGCTGACTGTCAGTTCTGTCAGTCAACCCTCGTCCGGAACGCTGTACGGAATCTGTCGGGCAACTGTGTCAGGTCACCCGCGTCGCCGCGGCGGCCCCGTATCCGGCCGTATCCACCTGCCCGGAAAGCGACCCGGGCACTATGTCAGGTCCCGTCTTGCGGTCACGGAAGGCCGCAGTCTAGCTTTCTCGACATTGCACGGCATCGCCCGGCATTGCAAGGCATTCACGCAGCGCAGGACATTCATGCGACGCAAACATTCACGCGACGCACGGCATTCACGCAGCAAAGCCTCAATTCAGCAATGACCGAACGGCTGGCGACACGACAAAGGGTACTGAACCGGTTTCCGGGACCAGTGGAACGGATACCGCCCCACGAGAGAGTCGAGATGACGACGCAGACCAGGGACACCTCAACCGGTACGGAACCGGAGCCGCCCGTCCATCCGCTGGCCCAGCCGGCGGACGCCGACGCGCGGCAACTACTGGAGTGGTTCGCCCGCGGCCGGTCGGAAGCACCGGTGTTCTGGGACGAGTCCCGGCAGGCGTGGCAGGTCTTCCGCTACGAGGACTACCTCACCGTTTCCACCCACCCCCAGCTGTTTTCGTCGGACTTCTCACCAGTGTTCCCCGTGCCCGAGGAGCTGGCTCTCCTCATGGGCCCCGGTACCTTCGGCGGCATCGACCCGCCCCGGCACGGGCCGCTGCGCAAGCTGGTCTCGCAGGCGTTCACGCCGCGGCGCATCGCCCGGCTGGAGTCGCGTACCTCGGCCATCGGGCGCGAGTTGCTGGCCGGTCTGCGGGACCGGGACCGGGTGGACGTGGTGGCCGACCTCGCGTATCCGCTGCCGGTGATCGTCATCGCGGAACTGCTGGGCATCCCCGCCGAGGACCGGGACCTGTTCCGCGAGTGGGTGGACGTCATCCTCAACAACGAGGGGCTGCAGTACCCCAATCTGCCCGACGACTTCGCGGAGACGATGGGGCCGGCCATCAAGGAGTGGTCGGAGTACCTGTACGCGCACATCGCGAAGAAGCGGGCCGCACCGGCCGACGACCTGATGAGCGGGCTCGTCGAGGCGGAGGCCGACGGGCAGCGGCTGACGGACGAACAGATCGTCAACATCGTGGCGTTGCTGCTCACCGCGGGCCACATTTCGAGCGCCACTCTGCTCGGGAACCTTTTCCTGGTGCTGGACGAGCATCCGGAAGCTCTGAGGGAATTGCGGGCCGACCGTTCGCTGATTCCCGGAGCAATTGAGGAGACACTGCGTTACCGCAGTCCTTTCAACAACATCTTCCGGTTGCTGACGGAGGACACGGATATCCTCGGGCACCCCATGAAAGCCCATCAGATGGTGATTGCCTGGAGTGCCTCGGCCAACCGGGACGCGGACCACTTTCCGGACCCGGACCGGTTCGACATACGCCGGAGCGCCAACAAACACATGGCGTTCGGGCACGGCATCCACCACTGCCTGGGGGCTTTCCTCGCCCGGCAGGAGGCCAAGGTGTTCCTCGACCTCGCCCTGGACGAATTCACCAGTTACCACATCGACCACGACCGGGTGGAGTTCTACGACGCGGATCAGCTCACCGCGCGTCACCTTCCCGTTCGGATAACGCGCTCCTGACCCGGGCGGCTCCTCCATGACGAAGACTCTTGCGGACCGCCGGCCCTTGAAGGGCATCATCCTGGCAGGCGGCAACGGCACGCGCCTGCGCCCCCTGACCGGAGCGCTGTCCAAGCAGTTGCTGCCGGTCTACGACAAGCCCATGATCTACTACCCGCTCTCGGTCCTCATGCTGGCGGGGATCCGGGACATCCAGATCATCACCTCGAAGATGCATCTGGAGATGTTCCGCTCGCTGCTGGGCGACGGCAGCCGCATCGGGATCCGCGTCGACTACGCCGAGCAGGAGGAGCCCCGGGGCATCGCCGAGGCGTTCCTCATCGGTGAGGAGCACATCGGTGACAGTCCGGTGGCGCTCATCCTGGGCGACAACGTCTTCCACGGGCCGGGGTTCTCGTCCGTGCTCGCCGACACGGCGGCGCGGCTGGACGGCTGCGAGCTGTTCGGCTACCCGGTGAAGGACCCCCGGCGCTACGGCGTCGGGGAGATCGACGCCGAGGGCCGGCTGGTCTCCCTGGAGGAGAAGCCGGAGAAGCCCCGCTCTCATCTGGCGGTGACAGGGCTGTACTTCTACGACAACGGCGTGGTGGACATCGCCCGGCGGCTCACCCCGTCCGCGCGGGGCGAGCTGGAGATCACCGACGTCAACAAGGTGTACCTGGCGCAGGGCCGCGCCCGCATGACGGAACTGGGACGCGGCTTCGCCTGGCTGGACATGGGCACGCACAGCTCGCTGCTCCAGGCGGGGCAGTACGTAGAACTCCTGGAGCAGCGGCAGGGCGTGCGGATCTCCTGCATCGAGGAGATCGCCCTGCGGATGGGATACATCAGCCCCCAGCAGTGCCTCGAACTCGGCCGCGAGCTGGAGAGCTCCAGCTACGGCGGGTACCTGCTGAACGTGGCGAAGACCCTCATGTCCGGCCCGGCCGCGTAGCCGTCCCAGGAAATCCGTGACAGAAACCCGTGGCAGAAAGGTCTGTTCCCATGCGCGTGCTGGTCACCGGAGGTGCCGGCTTCATCGGCTCGCACTTCGTCAGACAACTGCTGACCGGTGCGTATCCGGAGCTGGCCGGGGCGCACACGGTGGTGGTCGACAAGCTGACCTACGCCGGCAACCTGGCCAACCTGGAATCAGTCGCGGAGCACCCGTCGCTGGAGTTCGTGCACGCCGACATCAGGGACGCCCAGGCGATGGCCCGGGTCGTGCGCGGGGCGGACGTCGTGGTCCACTTCGCGGCGGAGTCACACGTGGACCGCTCCATCGCCGACGCGTCGGCGTTCGTCGAGACGAACGTCCAGGGGACGCAGGTCCTCCTGCAGACCGCGCTGGAGGCGCGGGTCGGGCGGTTCGTGCACGTGTCCACGGACGAGGTGTACGGCTCGATCGCCGAGGGGTCGTGGCGCGAGGACCAGCCGCTGGCGCCGAACTCCCCCTACGCCGCCTCGAAGGCCGCCTCGGACCTCCTGGCACTGGCCTACCACCGCACGTACGGGCTGCCGGTCGTCGTCACCCGCTGCTCCAACAACTACGGTCCCTACCAACACCCCGAGAAGGTCGTACCGCTCTTCGCCACGAACCTGCTGGACGGCCTGACGGTGCCGCTGTACAGCAACGGCGGCAACCGCCGGGACTGGCTGCACGTGGACGACCACTGCCGCGGGATCAGCCTGGCGGCGGCCCTCGGGCGGCCGGGCGAGGTGTACCACATCGGCGGCGGTACGGAGCTGACCAACCGGGAGCTGACCGAACGGCTGCTCCGGCTGTGCGGCGCCGACGCCTCGTCCGTGCGCCATGTCACCGACCGGCCGGGACACGACCTGCGGTACGCGCTGGACACCCGCAAGATCGCGGACGAGCTGGGCTACGCCCCACGCGCGGACTTCACGACGGGGCTTGCGGACACGGTGCGCTGGTACGAGGAGAACCGCTCCTGGTGGGAGCCGCTGAAGAAGGCCTCGCAGGAAGCCCGGCGCCCCGACTGACCGCACCCGTCGGCCCGGAACACCGCCGGCCCCCGGTTCCCCGACCCGGCCCCGGGCCGCCCCGCCTCCCGCACCGCCCCGCTGCGCTGCGGGCCAGAACCCGACGCGCCGTCCCGAACTGCGGTCCACCGACCGCGAGGAGCTGCATCCGCCGTGAGTACCCGTTCCGTACCGCCCGTACCCGGAGGCCGGTTGCCGGCCGCAGACCAGGACGAGGATCTGTGGCTCCGCCGGTACCGCCCGGTGGCGGATCCGGAACTGCGTCTGGTGTGCTTCCCGCACGCCGGCGGGGCCGCGACCTCCTTCGTCTCCCTGGCCCGTGGCCTGGGCGGGACGGTGGAGGCACTGGCGGTGCAGTACCCGGGCCGCCAGGAACGCCGCCACGAACCGTTCGTCCCGTCCGTACCGGAGTTGGTGGACCAGATCGTCCCGTACCTCCTGCGCCGGGCCGACCGTCCGCTCGCCCTGTTCGGGCACAGCATGGGGGCGACCGTGGCGTACGAGGTCGCGCGCAGGCTCCGCGGCGCGGGCCGGGCGTCCCCCGTCCACCTGCTGGTGTCGGGCCGCCGCGCGCCGACGGTGAACCGGCGGGACGTCGCGCACCTCCTGGACGACGACGATCTGATAGCGGAGATCGCCAAGCTGCAGGGCACCGACGACGCCATCCTCCAGGACGAGGAGCTGCTGCGGCTGGCCCTGCCGGCGATCCGCAACGACTACCGTGCGGCGGGCACCTACCAGTACGTGCCCGGTCCCGCGCTGGACTGTCCCGTCACGGTGCTCACCGGCGCCCAGGACCCCAACGTCCCGCCGGAGGAGGCGAACGCCTGGCGGGACCTGACCACGGGCCCCTTCGCCCTGCACAGCTTCCCCGGCGGCCACTTCTATCTGAACGACCGCACCGACGAGGTGTGCCGCACCATCGGGCGCGCGCTGGCCGGCCCGGCCACCGGGGCGGCACCCGCCCGCGCCACGCCACGCACCTCCCCGGCCCCTCCCGCGCCCGCACCACGCCGTACGAGTGCCGCGCCACTCGGTGACCCGGTGAACACGGCGCGCCGGGTGCTGATCTCCGCGCGGACCCCCGACAGCCCGGTCACGCCGTACGACGGCATCTCCGGCTGGCTGGCCGAGCGCCTCCGGGCCGGGCGCTTCGAGGTGTCCCGCATCCCCTTCGACGCGCTGCGCGGCTGGAGCTTCCAACCCGGTACGGGGAACCTGCGGCACGAGTCGGGTCGCTTCTTCTCCGTGGAGGGGCTGCACGTCCGCACCGACCGGCTGCCCGAACGGGGCTGGACGCAGCCCATCATCGTGCAGCCGGAGGTGGGGCTGCTCGGCATCGTGGCGCGGGAGATCGACGGGGTGCTGCACTTTCTGATGCAGGCCAAGATGGAGCCTGGCAACGTCAACGTCCTTCAGGTGTCGCCGACCGTGCAGGCGACCCGCAGCAACTTCACCGGAGTGCACCGGGGGCGCGACATCCGGTTCCTGGAACTGTTCATGGGGGCGGGGCGGGGGCGGGTCCTGGTGGACTCGGTCCAGTCGGAGCAGGCGGACTGGTTCCTGGCCAAGCGCAACCGGAACATGATCGTCGAGCTGGCGGCCGACGACCGCCTCGACATCGGCGAGGACTTCCGCTGGCTGACCCTGGGGCAGATCCGCAGGCTGCTGACGCGGGACAACGTGGTCAACATGGACGCACGGTCCATCCTGGCCTGCCTGCCCACGGCGGGGGCCGACACGGGCGCCACGTCACCCGTGCTGCGCTCCATCTTCGGTACGCCGGGCGAGGCACGGCACGGTGCCGCCGAGATCCTCTCGTGGTTGAGCGGTGTGCGCGCCCTCCGGGAACTGGTGCAGAACCGGGTGCCGCTCGTCTCGGTGCAGGCGGACGGCTGGTACCGCACGCCGCACGAGATCGCGCACGAGAGCGGGCGGCACTTCCGCGTCATGGCCGCCGAGGTCGGCGCGAGCAGCCGGGAGGTCACCTCCTGGACGCAACCGCTCATCGAGCCGCAGGTGCCGGGGCTGATGGCCCTGCTGGTCAAGCCCGTCGACGGCGTGCTGCACGCGCTCGTACAGGCACGGGTGGACGTCGGGCACCTGAACGTCGCCGAGCTGGCCCCGACGGTCCAGTGCCGGCCGGCGGAGCACACCGGCCCGGAGGGGCCGCCCCGGCCGCCGTACCTGGATCAGGTGCTGTCCGCGCCGGCCGGGCAGCTGCGCCACGACAGCGTCCAGTCCGAGGAGGGCGGGCGCTTCTTCCACGCACAGAACCGCTACGTGATCGTGGAGGTCCCGCCGGACTTTCCCGAAGACGCCCCGGAGGACTTCGCCTGGCTGTCGCTCGCCCAGCTCACCGGCCTGCTGGCGCACGGCAATTACCTCAACATCGAACTGCGCACCCTGGTGGCGTGTGCGCACACGTGGTACTGACCGGCCCGCCCGCCGCACGGGCCGGGGCGGCCTCCCGCGCCGCGTTGCATAAGCTGGGTCCTTGTCAGGACCGGAGCGGCACCAGGGGACACCATGCGAGATGAGGCGGTGCGGCACCTTCGTTGTCCCCACTGTTCCGACACCATGACCAGGGACGGCAGCGCACTGCGCTGCGGCTCGGGGCACAGCTTCGACGTGGCCAGGCAGGGGTACGTGAACCTGCTGCGCGGGGCGGCCAAGTTCCACGCGGACACCGCGGAGATGGTCGCGGCCCGCGACGACTTCCTCGCCGCAGGCCACTACGCGCCGATCGCCGGGTCCCTGGCCGCGCTGGCCCGCGAGACCGCGCCCGAGGACGGGGGCGCCGGCTGCGTCGTCGACATCGGTGGCGGTACGGGCTACTACCACGCGCGCGTGATGTCGGAGTTCGCGGACGCCGAGGGTGTCCTGCTCGACATCTCCAAGTTCGCCACCCGTCGCGCCGCGCGGGCGCACCTTCGTATCAGCGCGGTGGTGGCCGACGCCTGGGACGGCCTGCCGTTCGGCGACCGGGCCGCCTCGGTGGTCCTCAACGTCTTCGCCCCGCGCAACCCGGCCGAACTGCGGCGGATCCTGCGCCCGGAGGGCGTACTCCTGGTGGTCACGCCGCAGTCCGACCACCTGGGCGAGCTGGTGGACGCGCTGGGGCTGCTGCGGGTGGGCGAGCAGAAGGAGGAGCGGCTGGCCGACCGGTTCGCCGCGCACTTCACGGAGGTCGCCAGGGAGCGGGTGCGGTGCACCATGGCGCTGGACCACAAGGCGCTGTCGCAGCTGGTGGGAATGGGTCCGAACGCCTGGCACCAGGAAGGTGACCAGCTGGAGCAGCGCATCGCCCGGCTGCCGGAGCCCTGCGACGTGACGCTGGCGGTCACCCTGACCGCGTACCGGCCGCTGGCCTGATCCGGCTCCCGCGTTCCCGGCGGGCCGGCCCTTGCCGGGAACGGGAGAGGCGGCCGGGGGCTCGGCCCGCGACCGCCTCGACCCTTGGCAGGGGCTCAGCCGGTGGCTGCCGCGACCCCCTTGGCCGTGGCCCACGCTTCGATGGCGTCGCACGCGGTGTCGACCCCACGTTCGGCCGCCACCGCCTCTCCAAGCCGTCGGGCCCGTGCTGCCACGGCCGGGTCGGCCACCGCCTCCCGCACGCTCGCGACGAGTTCCCGGCGGTTCATCCGGCGCATGGGCACCGGCGGGCCGGCCAGTCCCGCCCGGTGCAGCCGGGCCGCCCAGAAGGGGTGGTCCGCGAACACCGGCACGACGACGTGGGGCACACCCGCGCGCAGGACCTCGGCCGTGGTGCCGAACCCGCCGTGGTGGATCACCGCGGCGGTCCTGGGGAACAGCCAGGAGTAGTCCGCACCGTCGAGCCGGAAGACGTCGTCGGGCAGCATCCCGTCCGGGCCGCCGACCACGACGAGGCGGCGGCGGACGCCGCGTGCCGCGGTTATCGCATATTCCAGGGTGGCCTCCTGCCGGTGGACCGGCCAGGTACTGCCGAGTGTGAGGGCCACCGGCGGCGCGCCGTCGGCCAGGAAGGCCTCCAGCCCTGCGGGCGGCTCCCAGCCCGGCTCGTCCCAGAACCAGTATCCGGTGACATGGCAGTCCGCGGGCCAGTCGGCCGGCTTCGGCAGTACGCTCGGGCTGAACGGATAGAGGTGGGGCTGGTCGTGGCCCAGGCGGCGCAGGGGTGATTCAGCGCCGAACGGCGGCAGGCCGCGTCGCGTACGGTACTCGTCGATCTCGGGGCCCCGCCACCTCCAGTCCTCTGTGGCGGCCCGTACGTGGGTGAAGTGATGGTAGAGCGGGGCGAGGGGGCCCATCGCGCGCTGACCGGACTCGATCGCGGGGAACGCGGTGGTCTGCGTGTCGGGCCACCAGCAAGCGGAAAGCCACGGTGTTCGCGAGGTGCCGAACGCCGCCGCGACGGTCAGCGGCGAGTGCACGACGAGGTCCACACCCTCCGCGGCGGTCTCGATGTCGTCGAGCACCTGCTGGTCGTAGCCCTCGGGTGCCTTCGGGAGGGCCTTGATCAGGTTCCTCATCGACGGTTCCCGGCGCAGGGCCTCCACCACCTCCGGCATCGTGAAGAAGCCGTCCGGGTCGCCCGGGGTGGTGCGGTGCTCCAGGTCCGCCCGCTGGACGAGGGGACGCAGGGCCTCGGGCGCGCCGAGCACCACCTGGTGCCCTCGGTCGCGCAGACCGCTGCCCAGGGCGACGAAGGGTTGGACGTCGCCGCGCGAGCCCATGGTGAGCAGTGCTATGCGCATACGGCCCTCCCGGGCGTGCGTCCGGTGCGATGCCCGGGGGCGGTACGGAGGACGTGGGGCGGGACCAGGGACGAGTACGGGTCCGGGGCGGTCCGCGGAGTCATGCGGCGCCCCCGGAGGAGGCCGCCACCAGGGAGTCGAAGTCGCGGGGGATCCAGGGAGGGATGCCCCCCTCGGCGTTGGTGCCCTTCTCGATGAAGGCGAGGTTGTGGTAGACGTGCAGACCCGTCACGTGCCGGTCCGCGTAGCCGACTGTGCGGCCCTGTTCAGGCGGCAGTTCCTCGTGCTGGAGGCTGTCGATGAGGGACTTCACCAGGCCGAGGCTGGTCGCGCCGCTCCGCTCGGGGTCCTCGTTGCCGCCGAAGCCGGGCCAGTAAGCGGTCCACAGGTCCTCGATGACGTACAGACCGCCGCTGCGCACGTGCGGGAACAGGGCGTGGAACGAGGTGCGGACGTGCTCGTTGATGTGGCTGCCGTCGTCGATCACGATGTCGAAGGGGCCGTACTTCGCGGCGATCTCCGCGAGGCAGTCCGGGTCGTTCTGGTTGCCGATGACCGTGGTGATGCGCTGCTCGTCGGCATGCGACTTGTCGACGATGTCGAGGCCGTGGATCAGCCCGCGGTGGAAGTAGTGCTTCCACATGCGCAGGGAGCCGCCGCCCCACTCGGGGTGCTTGTAGCCGCCGATGCCGATCTCCAGAACCCGTACCTCTTCGTTGCGGTAGGGCCGGAAGTGGCGGTCGTAGTGCGGGGTGAACCAATGCAGCGATCCCCACTTGGGGGTGAGGTAGCGGGAGGTCAGGTCGTTGAGGTCGGGCTTGGCGGAGGTGCAGCCGGCCAATACCGTGGCGGTTGCCTGCTGGGCGGCCAGGAAGTAGGGGCCGATCATTTCGGCGGCGTCGGAACCGGCGTAGGGGAACAGCGTGGTCCCGCGGGTGCCGGAGGACTGCTCGCGAGAGGGGCCGAACAGCTCGCGGACCAGGTCGGCCAGGCTGTACTCGATCCGCATGGCCACGAACTCCTCGCCCCGAGGGGCGGAACGGACGGGTGCGCCCTGGACGGCGCGGAGCCAGTGGGACAGTCGCTCGCCTTCCGTACGCACGACGAACTCGACGAGAACCGGTTCGTCGTTCACGGGGGCCGGGCAGCGCGAGCAGATCTCGTCGATGAGCACCCTTGTGACGTCGTCCGCGCGGTGGCGCTCCGTCAATCCACTGAGGGAGGAGGCGTGTCCACCGGCTGCCCGGATGATGTCCTGCACGAGGGAGAGGTCGGTGTTCTCGGCCACGGAGAGCCTTCCAGGTCGTGATTCGGTGAGGGGATCGGTCAAGGGATCGGTGAGGCGATGAGTGACGGAATCAGCGGACTAAAGCGGCGTGCGCGCTTGGTCGCGGTACCAGCGCACGGTGTCCCGCAGCCCCTCGCGCAGCGAGCGGAGCTCGAAGTCGATCACTTCGCACATCCGGGTGAGGTCCAGCTTGCGGACCGCCGCGCCGGCGGGCCTGGCCGGGTCGGTCCTGACGTGGGAGGGCACGTCCAGGGCCGCGGCCACCAGACGGGCCAGTTCCAGGATCGACACCTCCTCCGCGGAACCGACGTTCACGACGTCGTACTTGCCGGTCTCGACCACCCGGAGCGCGCAGCGCACCAGGTCGGCCACGTGGATGAAGGACCGTGTCCCGCTGCCGTCGCCCCAGATCTCGATCTCCTCGCCCGAGGCGGCGCGGGCGATCATGCTGGGGATGACCCGGTTGCGCGGGCCGGCCGCGCCGTCCCGGGGGCCGTAGACGTTGCCCGGCCGGATGCGGAAGACCCGGGTGGCGAATTGCCGCTGGTGGTGGTCGGCGAGGATCTCCCCGAAGATCTTGGACAGTACGTAGCCGTTCTCGGTGTACTGGGGGCTGCGGCGGACGTCCTCGTCCTCGGACGCCGGGGCGGACCGCGGTACGCAGTAGACCTCGGAGGAGCTCAGCAGGAGGACGTTGTCCACCTCGAACTCGCGGGCGCAGTTGAGGAGATGGGCCGTGGTGCGCACGTTGGCGTCGAGGATCTCGGCCGAGTGCTCCCGTTTGTACTGGGCGTTGCCGTCCAGAGCGGCGCAGTGGACTACGGCGTCGATGTGCGGGGCCAGGTAGCGGAAGGCGGCGCGTGTCTCCTGCCCGTCGCCGAGGTCGACGCGGGCGAGCCGGAGCCGGTCCCCGACCCGGGCGGTGAGTTCCTCCCTGATGCCGGGCCGGTCGGTGCGGTGGAGGCCGAGCACGGTGGCGCCCTCGGCGGCGAGCCGTTCGACGAAATGGGAGCCGATGAAGCCCAGCGCGCCGGTGACCATCACGGTCCGTCCGGCCCAGTGCCCGCTCGTCATGACGTCTCCCGCCGGTCGTCCGCAGCGGCCCGGCCCGCGGCCACCAGGACCGCGCCGACCGGGCAGAGGTCGGCGGCCTCGTGGACGGCCGGCCATTGTTCGGCGCCGGGCGCCTGGACGAGGGCCCGGCTCAAGCCGCTGTCGTCCTGGGCGAATACCTCCGGGGCGGAGCGTTCGCACTGGCCCGCGCCGACGCACAGTTCCCTGGCGATACGTACACGCATGTCATGCGTCCTTCGTTCGCTGTGGCTTCCGTGGCTCCGTCACCAGGTGACGGGCAGCTCGTGGAGCCCGAAGATGGCGGAGTCCTCCTTCACCCGGAGCGCGTCGACGTCCGCGGCGAGGCGCAGCCCGGGCAGCCGGCGGAGCACCGCGCTCAGGGTGACCTCCAGTTCGAGGCGGGCCAGGTTCTGGCCGAGGCACTGGTGGGGCCCGTATCCGAAGGCGACGTGTTGCCGGGCCGGGCGGTGGATGTCGAAGGCGTCCGGCGAGGGAAAGACGTCCTCGTCGCGGTTGCCCGAGGCCAGCAGGAAGATCAGCCCGTCACCGGCCCGGATGGTATGGCCGTCGAGCTCGATGTCGGCGGCGGCGGAGCGGCGCAGGCCATCGGCGACGCTGAGGTAGCGCAACAGTTCCTCGACGGCGTTGGGCATCAGGGCGGGGTCCTCGGCGAGTTCCTGCCACGCGTCGGGGTGCTGGAGGAGCGTCAGTACACTGAGCGCGGTCATCGCGGCGCTCGTCTCGTGTCCGGCGGCGAGCAGCAGCACGGCGTTGTCGAGGACGTCCGCGTGCGTCAGCCCGCCGGTGCGCAGGCCCTGGGTGGCGAGCGTGCCGATGACGCCCTCATCGGGTGTGGTGGCCTCGGACTTAGTGGTGATCAGGCGGTCCAGGTAGTCGCGCAGTTCGAGGAGCGCGGTCACCGACTCGTCGTCCCCCATGAGCCTGGTGGCTCGCTCGCTGCGGCTCTGGAAGAAGGCGTGGTCCTCGTAGGGCACTCCGAGCAGATCGCAGATGACCAGGGTGGACATGGGCAGGGCCAGCTCGGCGACCAGGTCCGCGGGACGGTCGAGCGTGCCGAACCGGTCCAGCAGCCCGTCCACGATCCGTTCGACGCCGGGCCGCATCGTGCGAACCCGCCGTACGGTGAACTCGGGGATGAAGACGCGGCGCAGGGTGCCGTGGTCGGGGGCGTCGAGGGTCAGCAGCGAGCGGGTCGCCTCGGCCTCGCCGTCGGCCGGGGAGAGCCGGGGCAGTCTGGCGGGGTTGATCCGGACCCTGGAGTCGGCGAGCAGGGCCCGCGTGTGCTCCTGCTTGGTGATGAGCCAGGTCCGTGAGCCGTCCCAGACGCGGGCGGGGGCTATGGGGGTGGTGGCGCGCAGCTCGGCGTACCGGCCGGGGGGCTGGAAGGGGCAGGTGCGGGCCATCGGCCACGCGACGTCCCCTTGCGACTCGGCGTCGGCAGCACGTGCTGTGGGCAACGGATTCCCCTTAGGTCTTCGGCAACCGGGTACGGCGTGCACAGCCCGCCGCGTCCCGTCAACGAAGCACGGTGCCGTGAAGACCGGCAAGGAAGGTCCGCCGATCTTCGTCAGGTCGGCGCGACGGCGGTCCGGGCAGCGGAAGCGGGCACGGGCGCCGGCCGAACACCAGGGGGACGCCAGGCGGTTCAGCCGGCGCGGGCCATCTCGGCGGGCTTGGTCAGGGCCGACGGCCGACCTGACATACGGCTCCCTGCGGGAGTGGCGTTCCGCCTTCCACTGTCCCTAGCGTCGAAGGCCTCATGGGCACCCATCAGGCACCGGTTGCTCCCGCCTCACTGGAGGATCCTCTTGACAGTCGCCACCGCGGACGGCCGAGATCTGTACCTCGGCCTGCTGAAGAAGGTCGTCACCAACATGATCTACGAGGACCCGACGCACGCCGCGGGCCTCATCGAGGAACCCCGTTTCGACCGGGAGGCCCGCGAGAGCGGTGAGGACTACCCGGTGGTTGCGCACACCATGATCGGCATGAAGCGGTTGGACAACCTGCACCGGTGCGTCGAGGACGTGCTGCGGGACGGTGTGCCAGGTGACATCATCGAGACGGGTGTGTGGCGCGGCGGTGCGTGCATCTTCGCCCGCGGGGTGCTGAAGGCGCACGGCGTGACGGACCGTAGGGTCTGGGTCGCCGACTCCTTCCAGGGGTTCCCCAAGACTGAGGCCGACGACCATCCCATGGACGTCGAGATGGACCTCCACCAGTACAACGAGGCGGTGAGCCTGCCCACCGGCCTGGAGACCGTCCAGGCGAACTTCGCCCGCTACGGCCTGCTGGACGAGCAAGTCCGCTTCCTGCCGGGGTGGTTCAAGGACACCATGCCGACGGCGCCGGTCGAGCGGCTCGCCGTCATGCGCCTGGACGGCGACTCCTACGGCGCCACGATGGATGTCCTGACCCACCTGTACGGAAAACTGTCGCCGGGAGGGTACGTCATCGTCGACGACTACTGCATCCCGGCCTGCCAGCAGGCCGTCCACGACTTCCGTGACCGCATGGGCATCCACGACGAGATCCACCAGGTGGACCGGCAGGGTGCCTACTGGCGCAACGGTGGCTGAGGAGCAGGGCGTTCCGCGCCCGCTCGGCATCGAGGGTGCCTGGGTGGTGGAGCCCGCGGTGCACCCCGACCGGCGCGGCGAGTTCCACGAGTGGTTCCAGAGCGAGAGGTTCCGCCGTGCCACCGGGTACACGATGCCGCTGGTGCAGGCGAACGTCGCGGTGAACCGGCGTGGTGCGCTGCGCGGGATCCACTTCACGCAACTGCCGCCGGGGCAGGCGAAGTACAGCGCGTGCGTCCAGGGGGCAGGGATCGAAGTGGTCGTCGACATCCGGACTGGCTCCCCCACGTTCGGGCGGTGGGAAGCGGTGCCCGTGGACGAGCACAACCGCACCGCCGTGTACGTGGCCGCGGGTCTGGGGAGGGCGTTCTTCGCGTTGACCGACCGCACCACGCTCATCTACCTGTGTTCGAGCGGGTACGCCCCGCAGTTCGACCGCGCGATCAGTCCGCTGGACCCCGGCCTGGCCATCACCTGGCCGGACGGGATCGAACCGGTGCTCTCCGCCCAGGACGCCGACGCGCCGACCCTCACCGAGGCGGAGCGGCTCGGCCATCTCCCCTCCTACGACTCCTACCGGGACCACCACGCGCGGCTGTGCGGTGCGGGCAGCGCACCAGGGCAGGGATGAGGGTGGCGCCCGGGCACGCGCAGGGCATCCGTACCGCCGACGGCAGGAAAGGCTCATGACGTCCGACAGTTCCATCTCCGAGGCGGCCTCCGGGGCCGCTGCCCCGGCCCAGGCCGACGCAGCCGTGCGGCCGTATCCGTTCAGCACCGCCACGGGGCTGGGGCTGGACCCCCTGTACGGGTATCTGCGCGAGCGCGAACCGGTGGCGCGGGTCCTCATGCCGTACGGCGGCGAAGGCTGGATGGTGACCCGGCACGCCGACGCCAAACTGGTGCTCAGCGACCCGCGGTTCAGCATGGCGGCGGGCGCGGGCAGAGACATCCCCCGCCCCACGGAGCAATTGCTGGAGCCGGGCGGGCTGGTCGCGATGGACCCGCCCGAGCACACTCGGCTGCGCCGGCTCGCGGGCGGTGCGTTCACGCACCGGCGGGTGGAGGGCCTGCGTCCCTCGGTCACCGCGCTCGCGCACCGGCTCGTGGACGAGATGGTCGCCGCGGGCCCGACCGCCGACCTGCAGGAGGCGATCGCGCTGCCGGCGTCGATCGGCGTGATCTGCGAGCTGCTCGGGGTGGACTACGAGGACCGGCACATCTTCCAGCAGTTCTCCGACGCCCTGCTGTCGACCGCGCTGCCGCCCGAGGAGGTCAGGCGGGCGGGTGAGGAATTCGTCGCCTATCTGGCGCAGTTGGTCGCGGAGCGGCGCGAGTCGCCGACCGACGACCTGCTGGGGGCGATGGTCCAGGCGCGTGACGACGAGGACCGGCTGTCCGAGAACGAGCTGTACATGCTGGGCGCCGGCCTGCTGGTCGGCGGGTACGAGACGACCGCGACGCAAATCGGGAACTTTGCGTACCTGCTGCTGCGCGACCGCCGGCTCTACGCGTCACTGGTCGAGGACCCGGGGCTGATCCGGGGGGCGGTGGAGGAACTGCTCCGTTTCACGCCGCTGACCACGGTGGACGGTTACGCGCGGATCGCGCTGGAGGACGTCATGGTCGGCGGCACTCTCATCCGCACCGGGGAGGCCGTGTTCACTTCCGTGGCCGCCGCCAATCTGGATCCGGAGGTCTTCCCCGATCCCGAGCGCCTCGACTTCACCCGGGAGCGCAACGCCCACCTGGGCTTCGGTCATGGCATCCACTACTGCATGGGCGCCCCGCTGGCCCGGCTGGAGATCCAGGTGGTGCTGGAGGTCCTCACCCGACGGCTGCCCGGGCTGCGCCTGAGCGTCCCCGCGGCGGACGTGCGGTGGCAGCCGGGCCTGCTGTTGCGGGTGCCGGAGCGGCTGCCCGTCACATGGTGAACGACCCGATGCCGAAGCGTGGGCCCCGTCCCGGAGCACGGGGGCCCGGCGGTACGGCGGAGGCGGGGCGGCGCGGCAGCGTCCTCGTCCTCGGCGGCGCCGGGTACATCGGTCGTCACGTATGCGCGGCGTTCGCCTCACGGAACCGTGACGTGGTGGTGGTGGGCCGTCGCCCGCCCGAGGAGCCCATGCCGTACCGCTGCGTCACCCTGGACCTGGCCGGTGCTGATCCCGCGGCGCTGGCCGCGGCGCTGGACGCGGCGCGTCCGGGCACGATCGTCAACGCCGTCGGGAGCATCTGGGGCCGTACCGACGAGCAGATGTGGTCCGCCACCGCCGTACCCACACTGCGGCTGCTGGAGACGCTGGCGCTGATGACCACGCGGCCGCGGCTGGTGCACCTCGGCTCGGTGCTGGAGTACGGCCCGGTGAGGCCCGGCAGCTCGGTGGGCGCCGACGCCGTACCGCGCCCGGACACGGCGTACGGCAGGAGCAAGCTCGCCGCCAGCGAGGCAGTGCTGCGGGGCACGGCCGGCGGGTGGGTCGACGGCGTGGTGCTGCGGGTGTCCAACGTCTCGGGACCCGGCACACCGCGGATCAGCCTGCTGGGCCAGGTCGCCGAGCGACTGCTGGCGGCCGCCGGACGGAGCACGGAGGCCGTGGTAGAGCTGTCCCGGCTCCGCGCGCACCGGGACTACGTCGATGTCCGGGACGTGGCCGACGCCGTGGTTGCCGCCGCTTACGCACCGGCCGTCCCGGTCGCCGTCGGCATCGGGCGGGGCGAGGCGGTCGCCGTCCGCGATCTGGTCGACCTGTTCATCGAGGCGAGCGGCACCCCGGCGCGGGTGGTGGAGCGCCCGGCCGCCGACCGGGCGTCCGGTCACCGGGACGACTGGCTACGGGTCGACATCGGCGCGGCACGCACCCTGCTGGGCTGGGAGCCGCGCCGTTCGCTGCAGGAGTCGGTCCGCGACTGCTGGAAAGCCCTGGCCCGCGCGCACCGGCTTCCCACCACCCCTTCGAAACCCTCTGGAGGTTGAGCTCTCCGTGAATACCTACGTCTGGGACTACCTGGCGGAATACCAGAATGAACGCGCGGATCTCCTCGACGCAGTCGAGACCGTCTTCGGCTCCGGGCAGTTGGTTCTCGGCCCCAGCGTGGACGGGTTCGAGAAGGAGTTCGCGGACTATCACGGCCTGCGCCACTGCGTCGGCGTCGACAACGGCACCAATGCCGTGAAGCTGGGTCTGCAGGCACTGGGGGTCGGCCCTGGGGACGAGGTCATCACCGTCTCCAACACGGCCGCCCCCACGGTGGTGGCCATCGACGGGGCCGGTGCCACACCCGTCTTCGTCGACGTCCGAGCCGACGACTACCTCATGGACACCGACCAGGTCGCGGAAGCCATCACTCCGCGCACCAAGGCACTCCTGCCGGTGCACCTGTACGGGCAGTGCGTCGACATGGGGCCCTTGCGCGCCCTGGCCGCAGAGCACGGCCTGGTGGTGCTGGAGGACTGCGCCCAGGCGCACGGCGCCCGCCACCACGGCGAACTGGCGGGCACGCTGGGCGACGCCGCCGCCTTCTCGTTCTACCCGACGAAGGTCCTCGGCGCGTACGGCGACGGCGGGGCGGTGGTGACTGACGACGCGGACGTGGACCGTGCGCTGCGCAGTCTGCGCTACTACGGAATGGAGGACGTGTACTACGTCGTGCGGACGCCGGGCCACAACAGCCGGCTCGACGAGGTGCAGGCGGAGATCCTGCGCCGCAAGCTCACCCGCCTCGACCGCTACATCGAGGGCCGGCGCGCGGTCGCCAGGCGGTACGCCGAGGGGCTCGCGGACCTGACGGGGCCCGGCGGGCTGGTGCTGCCGTCCGTCAGGGAGGGCAACGACCACGTGTATTACGTGTACGTCGTCCGCCATCCGCGCCGTGACGAGATCATCGAGGCGCTGAAGTCGTACGGGGTCTTCCTCAACATCAGTTATCCGTGGCCGGTGCACACCATGACGGGCTTCGCACACCTGGGGTACGCCAAGGGCTCGCTGCCGGTCACGGAGCGGCTGGCGGACGAGATCTTCTCGCTGCCGATGTACCCGGCACTCGCCCCTGATGTACAGGACAAGGTGATCGCGGCCGTGCACGAGGTGCTGGGCGCGGCCTGAGGGCTTCGTACCATTGCCGACGCACTTGTTACTGAGCTTGTAAGCGTGGTGTCGTCAGTGGTGGGCGCGTGCGTGACTGTCCTTGGGCGTCTTCGCAGAGAAGAGGCCCTTTTGGTCACAGAACCACGGGCTGAGGGGCGCAAGGTAGAGGACTTCAAGAAGGGGTCTCTCTATGTCGGCGCCGCGACAGACAGCCCCCTACCTGCATCGAGAAGCACCTGATACCCCATCAGAACGAGCGTCAAATGAGCGTCACGAGCGCCGTGATATCGCCCGTAACGCCCACAATGCACATAAATGCGCACTCACAAAACCCCAGGTCAGGAGGACTTTGCGATGGGTTCAAGGATCGCCACGCACTCCACATGGTGCGTCATCGGGAAGAGGTCGAACGCCCGCAGCGTCCGCACCTTGTAGCCGTTGTCCGCGAAGTACGCCAGGTCGCGCGCCAGCGCCGCCGGGTCGCAGGCCACGTACGCGATGCGGCGGGCGCCCAGGGTGGTCAGGTGCTTGACCGTCTGCTTGCCGGCTCCCGCGCGGGGCGGGTCCAGGACGATCAGGTCGACGTCCGTGATGCCGGTGCGCGGCAGGACCTGCTCGACCTTGCCCTGCTCGATGCGGACCCGCTCGAACCCCTGGAGGTTGTGCCGGGCGTCCTCCACCGCTCGCTTGCTCGTCTCGATGCCGAGCACCGCGCCCTGGTCGCCCACCCGGTCCGCGATCGCGCCCGCGAACAGGCCGACCCCGCAGTAGAGGTCGAGAGCCGAGTCGCCCTTGCGGGGCAGCAGGCCCTGCATGACGGCGCGCATCAGGGTGTCCGCGGCCTGCGGATGGACCTGCCAGAAGCCGCCCATGCCGACGCGGTACGTGCGCCCGTCCGCCCGCTCGCGCACGAAGGCGCGGCCGTGCACCCGGTGCACTCCGCCGTCCTTCTCCTCCACGCGCAGGACCGACACCGGCTTGTCGAGCTCCACCAGCGGCAGGCGGCCGCCCGGTCGCGGCGTGAGGACGACCTGGCGGTCGTTCGAGCCGGTGGCCGCGATCGCCTCGACCGACGCCATCTGCGGCCAGTCCTGCTTCTCGATGCCGAGTTCGCTGACGCCCGGTGCGGCGATCATGCAGTGGTCGATGGGCTGTACGTCGTGCGAGCGGTGCTTGCGCAGCCCCGCCCGGCCCTCGGCGTCCACGGCGTACTGCACGCGCGTGCGCCACGCCGGCACCTCGCCCTGCGGGAGCTTGTCGCCGGGCGCCGGCATGACCGTGCCGTCCCAGCCCGCCTCCTCCGGCGTGAGGCCCGCGAGGCGCAGGAGCTGCTCCGCGACGACCTCGCCCTTGAGCCGCCGCTGCGCGCCGGGCTTGGCGTGCTGCCAGTCGCAGCCGCCGCACTTGCCGGGTCCGGCGAACGGGCACGGGGCCTCGACGCGGTCCTTCGACGCCTCGATGACCTCGACCGCGTCCGCGCGCAGGTAGCGGGAGGTCTCGCCGCCGTCCGTCACGCGGGCGCGGACCTTCTCGCCGGGCAGCGTGTGCCGTACGAACAGCACCCGGCCCTCGTCGGTGCGGGCGATGCAGTGGCCGCCGTGGGCGACCGGGCCGACCTCGACCTCGTACTCGGTTCCGACCAGGGAATCGGCCGGCTCGGCCGGCTGCGCCGCTTCCTTCGAGTCCTTGGGTACTGACTGCATGACGGGGTGACTCCAGGGATCAAAGGGGTACGGCCGGACTTCAGCCCACCAGTCTACGTGGGTGTCGTCCGGCCGTTCACCACAGCGAAGTCGGGAGCGAGGTCAGCGCTTGCCGCCGCTGTTCTCCTTCGGGCGGCGGTCCACCGGACCGCGCCGTACGGCGCCGGGCGCGTTCCACTCCTGGCGCTTCTTCGCCCGCTCCTTCGCGAGCTCCGAGGACTGCAGCTGGTACGGCACCGAGGTGACCATCACCCCCGGTGTGAACAGCAGCCGGCCCTTCAGCCGCAGCGCGCTCTGGTTGTGCAGCAGGTGCTCGTACCAGTGGCCGACCACGTACTCCGGGATGTAGACGCTGATCGCGTCCCGCGGGCTCTCCCGCCGCAGCCCCTTCACGTAGTCGATGATCGGCCGCGTGATCTCGCGGTAGGGCGAGTCGAGGATCTTCAACGGCACGTTGATGCCGCGCCGCTCCCACTCCTCCTTGAGCGCCTTCGTCTCGGCCGGGTCGACGCTGATGCTCAGCGCCTCCAGCTTGTCCGAGCGCGTCAGCTTGGCGAAGGCGAGCGCCCGCAGCGTCGGCTTGTGGACCTTGGAGACCAGGACGATGGAGTGCACGCGGGACGGCCGGACGCTGTCGTCCGAGGGGCCCTCGTCGGCGGCGATCTCCTCGGCGACCCGGTCGTAGTGCTTACGGATCGCGCTCATCGTCCCGTAGAAGATCACCATGCCGAGCAGCGCGACCCACGCGCCGTGCGTGAACTTGGTGGCCAGTACGACGACGAGCACCAGGCCCGTGAAGAAGGCGCCGAAGGTGTTGATCGCCCGCGAGCGGACCATGCGGCGGCGGGCGGCCTGGTCCTTCTCGGTGCGCAGGTAGCGGTTCCAGTGCCGGACCATGCCGATCTGGCTGAGCGTGAAGGAGACGAAGACGCCGACGATGTAGAGCTGGATCAGCCGGGTCGAGTCGGCGCCGTACAGCCACACCAGCAGGATGGCCGCGCCGGCGAGCAGGACGATGCCGTTCGAGAAGGCGAGGCGGTCGCCGCGGGTGTGCAGCTGGCGCGGCAGGTAGCGGTCCTGCGCGAGGATCGAGCCGAGCAGCGGGAAGCCGTTGTACGCCGTGTTGGCGGCCAGGAAGAGCACGAGCGCGGTGGCCGCCGCGAGCAGGACGAAGAAGAACGTTCCGTCGCCGAACACGGCGGCCGCGACCTGCGAGATCACCGGGTCCTGCACGTAGTCCTCGCCGACGGCGGTGCCGTTGAGCAGCAGGTCCTTCGCGGGGTTCTCGGCCATCTTGACGTCGGTGGCCATGGCGAGACCGATGATGCCGCAGAACATCGTGACGGCCAGGGCGCCCATCAGGGCGAGCGTCGAGGCGGCGTTCCTGCTCTTGGGCTTGCGGAAGGCAGGTACACCGTTGCTGATCGCCTCGACGCCCGTGAGCGCCGCGCAGCCGGAGGAGAAGGCGCGCAGCAGGAGGAAGACGAGGGCGAAGCCGGCCAGGCCCTGGTGCTCGGGCTTGATCTCGAAGTCCGAGGTCGGCGCGTGCATGGTGTCGCCCATGACGACGGAGCGGTAGGCGCCCCAGGCGATCATGAGGAAGACGCCGGCCACGAAGACGTACGTCGGGATGGCGAAGAGCTTGCCGGACTCCTTCACGCCGCGCAGGTTCATGAGCGTCAGCAGCACGATGATGCCGATCGCGCACAGCACCTTGTGCTCGACGACGAAGGGGATGGCCGAGCCGAGGTTCTCGACGCCCGACGAGATCGACACGGCGACCGTGAGGACGTAGTCGACGAGCAGGGCGCTGGCGACGGTGAGGCCCGCCTTGGGGCCGAGGTTGGTGTTGGCGACCTCGTAGTCACCGCCACCGCTCGGGTAGGCGTGCACGTTCTGGCGGTACGAGGCCACCACGGTGAACATCAGCACCACGACGGCGACCGCGATCCACGGGCTGAAGTGGTACGCCGACACACCCGCGATGGAGAGCACCAGGAGCACTTCGCCCGGTGCGTACGCCACGGAGGAGAGCGGGTCGGAGGCGAAGACGGGAAGTGCGATGCGCTTGGGGAGAAGGGTCTCTCCCAGCTTGTCGCTGCGCAGCGCCCGGCCGATCAGGATCCGTTTGGGCACGTCGGTCAGTTTGGACACGCAGAGGATCGTAAGCGTTCGAAAAGGGCATCGCCCACCCACCACCCCCCACCGTCACCGAATCTCCTGCTGGTGCGTCCGTCTCCCTGCCTTCCCGACACTCCTGGGCGACCCGGATCACTCCGGAGCAACCCGGAATGGACCCCGAGACGTCCTACGTGATCGATGACGCGTTCGGCGTTGCCGCTACGGTGGACGAAGACAGGGGCGAGGCAGCAGTGGGCACGAGTGCCCATGCCTCCCCCGGTGAGCCGGGAAGGACGATGTGAGCAGGGTGTTTGTGCAGGTCAGCGGGGCGACCAGGAGTGCGGGGTAACGGGACGATGCACGTCGTCATCATGGGCTGCGGGCGAGTGGGAGCCGCTCTCGCGCAGAACCTGGAACAACAGGGGCACACGGTCGCCGTGATCGACCGGGACCCCACGGCCTTCCGCCGCCTGGGTTCCGGTTTCGGCGGCCGCAGGGTCACCGGGGTCGGCTTCGACCAGGACACCCTCCGCGAGGCGGGCATCGAGGACGCCGGCGCTTTCGCGGCGGTGAGCAGCGGCGACAACTCCAACATCATCGCGGCCCGGGTGGCCCGCGAGATGTTCGCCATCGAGAACGTCGCGGCCCGCATCTACGACCCGCGCCGCGCCGAGGTCTACCAGCGCCTCGGCATCCCGACCGTGGCCACGGTCCGCTGGACCGCCGACCAGATGCTGCGCCGGCTGCTGCCGTCGGGCGCCGAGCCGCTGTGGCGCGACCCGAGCGGCGTCGTGCAGCTCGCGGAGGTGCACACCTCCCCCGCCTGGATCGGCCACAAGATCAGCCGGCTCCAGGAGGAGACCGGCGTACGCGTCGCGTTCCTCACCCGGCTGGGCGAGGCGGTGCTGCCGACCTCCCAGACCGTGCTCCAGGAAGGCGACCTCGTGCACGTGATGATGCGTACGGACGAGATCGCGAAGGTCGAGGCGGCCTGCTCGCACGGCCCCGAGGAAGGCGGTCACGCATGAGGGTCGCTATTGCCGGAGCCGGCGCGGTGGGGCGTTCCATCGCGGGCGAGCTGCTGGAGAACGGGCACGAGGTCCTGCTCATCGACAAGGCGCCGACCGCCATCTCGGTGGAGCGCGTGCCGCTCGCCGAGTGGCTGCTGGCCGACGCCTGCGAGATCACCTCGCTCGACGAGGCGGCGCTCCAGCGCTGCAACGTGGTGATCGCGGCGACCGGCGACGACAAGGTCAACCTGGTCGTCTCGCTGCTCGCGAAGACCGAGTACGGCGTGCCGCGGGTGGTCGCCCGCGTCAACAATCCCAAGAACGAGTGGCTGTTCACCGAGGCCTGGGGCGTCGACGTCGCGGTCTCCACCCCGCGTCTGATGTCGGCGCTGGTCGAGGAGGCGGTGAGCGTGGGCGATCTCGTACGGCTGCTCCGCTTCAGCCACGGCGACGCCAACCTCGTCGAGCTGACGCTGCCGCCCGAGTCGGCGCTGGCGGGCAC
The DNA here is from genome assembly GCF_014650755.1 of Streptomyces chryseus. Lineage (GTDB taxonomy): Bacteria > Actinomycetota > Actinomycetes > Streptomycetales > Streptomycetaceae > Streptomyces > Streptomyces chryseus. The sequence continues at coordinate 24,654 of NZ_BMVO01000015.1, forward strand.
GCAGGTCGGGGACGTGGACTGGCCCGAGGACACCTCGCTGGTCACGATCATCCGCGGTACGCGCGTCCTCACGCCGAACCAGGAGGAGACCCTGGAGGCAGGCGACGAGCTGCTGTTCGTGGCCGCGCAGGCGCGCGAGGAGCAGCTGGAGGACCTGCTGTCGGTCCGCAAGGAGGAGGCGGCGGGCTGACGTCCCGGCGTACGCACGAGCGTGTGAGCGGGGCCCGGAACCATGACGGTTCCGGGCCCCGCTCACGTGGGTACGACGAATCAGGCGTCGCGCTGTGCTGCGGCGGCAGCCTTGCGCTCCTTCTCGGCCTTCTCCTGCGCGTCCATCTCGGCGAACACGTCGATGGGCGGCGGAGCCTTCGCGAGGAAGACCCACGTCAGGTAGACGGCGAGCAGGAACGGCGGGATCTTGAGGGCGACCAGCACCCAGCCGAGCTGGGTGGTGTCGGCCCACCAGTACAGCGGGAAGAGGATCGCGCACTTGGCAAGCAGGATCAGGCCCCAGGCCCAGCTGGCCTTGGCGTACGCCTTCTTGCGGCCCGGGTTCCGGGTCCGCCAGGAGAGGTTCTCCTTGAAGATCGGGCCGAGGATCAGGCCGATCAGCGGGACGCCCGCGAGCGTGGTCACGATGTACGCGAAGGCGAGGCCCAGCGTGTAGATCATGCCCGGCAGGTAGAAGTCCTTGGCGTTGCCGGTCATCATCGCGAAGACGACGCCGAAGGCGACGCCGAAGACACCGCTGAAGGCGTGCTTGACCGTGTCCCGGCGGATCAGCCGTACGGCGACGAGCAGCAAGGACACCGCGAGCGCGGCGATGGCCGAGACGTGCAGGTCCTTGTTGATCGTGAAGATCGTCACGAACAGCAGGCCGGGGAGCACGGTCTCCACCATGCCCCGCAGGCCGCCGAAGGCCTCGAACAGCGCGGCCTCCGTCACGGCCTTCGCGTCCTGTGCCTCAGCGGCTCGGGCGCCGTCGGGGCCCGCGCTGTCGTGATCTGTCGCGGTCGGCTTGTCGAGAGACGTCACCGGCTACTCCTGTCCGAGCGGTCGGAGCTCGTATTTGGGATTGAACAGCACCCGGCGGCCGTGGCTCATGGAGATCCGGCCCGAGGCGATGAGCCTGCGGCCCGGTTCTATGCCCACGATGGAACGGCGGCCCAGCCACACGACGTCCAGCGGCGCGGTGCCGTCGAACAGCTCCGCCTCGAGGGCGGGCACACCGGCACGCGGACGCAGGGTGACCGTCCGCAAGGTACCAGTCACCTTCACCACCTGGCGGTCGTCGCAGTCGCAGATGCGGGAGCACCCCGCGGCCTGCGAGTCCTCCTGCAGCTCCGCGGAGTGCAGGTCCTCCTGCGAGGTGGACAGCCGGTCGAGCATCCGGCGGAACCGGCCCGCTGGCTTCTCCGAACGTGGTACGGCACTCATACACGAAGCGTACCGGGCACCGGCCCCGCCCGGATCACCTCGCGGCACCGCGGAATCCGGTCACCCGGAAGCGGTCACGGCGCCCGGCCGGAGCGGCCTACCGCTCGAAGCGGTAGCCCATGCCGGGTTCGGTGACGAAGTGCCTGGGGTGCGAGGGGTCCGCCTCCAGCTTGCGGCGCAGCTGGGCCATGTAGACCCGCAGGTAGTTCGTCTCGGTGCCGTACGAGGGCCCCCAGACCTCCTGGAGGAGCTGCTTCTGGCTGACCAGGCGGCCGGTGTTCCGTACGAGCACTTCCAGGAGGTGCCATTCGGTGGGTGTCAGCCGTACGTCCCTGCCGTCGCGGTGGACCTTCTTCGCGGCCAGGTCGACGGTGAAGTCGCCCGCGTCGACGAGCACGTCGTCCTCGGCGCCTGCGGCCGGCTCGGCCCTGCGGACCGCTGCCCGGAGCCTGGCGAGCAGCTCGTCCATGCCGAAGGGCTTGGTGACGTAGTCGTCGGCCCCGGCGTCCAGCGCCTCGACCTTCTCGTCGGAGGTGTGGCGGGCGGAGAGCACCAGGATCGGCACGCGGGTCCAGCCGCGCAGGCCCTTGATCACCTCCACGCCGTCCATGTCGGGCAGACCGAGGTCGAGGACGACCACGTCGGGGTGGCGTGCGGCGGCGAGCCGGAGCGCGGTGGCGCCGTCGGACGCGGCGTCCACCTCGTACTTGCGCGCCTTCAGGTTGATCACGAGGGCGCGTACGATCTGCGGCTCGTCGTCGACCACGAGCACCCGGGTCATGGAGTGCCTGCCTTTCTGCGGGAGGTGGGGAACAGCCGGCGGGGCCGGCTCACGAGGTGATCCGGGCGGGGAGGTCCTGTCGTACGGGCGGGTGTCCCGGGGCCGCCCTGAGGGTCAGGACCATGGTCATGCCGCCCCCCGGCGTGTCCTCGGCGGTGAGAGTGCCGCCCATGGCCTCGGCGAAGCCGCGGGCGACGGCGAGGCCCAGGCCCACGCCGGCGCCGCGCGGGGCGTCGCCGTAGCGCTGGAACGGCTCGAAGATCCGGTCCTTCTCGTCGTCGGGGACCCCGGTCCCGCGGTCCGCGACGCGCAGCTCGACGCGCGCGCCGAGGGCGCTCGCGGCGACGGAGACGGGGGTGCCGTCGGGGCTGTACTTGACGGCGTTCTCGACGATGTTGGCGACGGCGCGCTCCAGGAGTCCCCGGTCGACGGCCACCATCGGCAGGGTCTCCGGGATGTCGAGGCCGACGCTCCCGTCGGGTACGCCGACGAGCGCCATGGGGACGACCTCGTCGAGGTCCGTCTCGCGGATCAGCGGGGTGACGGTGCCGGTCTGGAGCCGGGACATGTCGAGGAGGTTGCCGACGAGGTGGTCGAGGCGGTCCGCGCCGTCCTCGATGGCGGCGAGCAGCTCGGCCTCGTCGGCGTCCGACCAGGCCACGTCGTCGGAGCGCAGGGAGGAGACGGCGGCCTTGATGGCGGCCAGCGGTGTACGCAGGTCGTGGCTGACGGCGGCGAGCAGGGCGGTGCGGATGCGGTTGCCCTCGGCCAGCTTGCGCGCCCCCTCCGCCTCGCCGACCAGCCGCTGCCGGTCCAGTACGACGGCGGCCTGCGCGGCGAACGCGCCGAGCACCCGGCGGTCCTCGGCGGGCAGGACACGGCCGGCCAGGGCCAGTGCCATGTGGTCGCCGACGGGCATGTCCACGTCGGCGTCCTCGGGGCGGGTCAGCGGCCGGGGGCCGACGCTGCCGGCGCAGGTCCACGGGTCGACGTCACTCTTCCGTTCGAGCAGCGCGACGGATTCCATCGCGAAGGTCTCCCGGACCCGTTCCAGCAGGGCGTCCAGGGCCGTCTCGCCGCGCAGGACACTGCCGGCGAGGAACGAGAGGATCTCGGACTCGGCGCGCAGACGCGCGGCCTGGTGGGTGCGGCGGGCGGCCAGGTCCACCACGGAGGCGACCGACACGGCCACCGCGAAGAAGATCACGATGGCGACGAGGTTCTCCGGATCGGCGACCGTCAGGGTGTGGGTGGGCGGAGTGAAGTAGTAGTTCAGCAGGAGCGAGCCCACGGCGGCCGAGGCCAGCGCCGGAAGCAGCCCGCCGACCAGGGCGGCGAGCACGGTCAGGAAGAGGAAGAGCAGGACGTCGTTGGCGAGCCCCGGGCCGTTCTCCAAGCTGGTGAGCAGCAGCGAGAGCAGGACCGGCGCGGCGACGCCGACCAGCCAGCCGGAGACGATCCGGGCTCGCCCGAGGCGGGCGCCGCGGGCGACCGGCAGGCCGCGGCCCCTGGCGACGTGGTCGTGCGTGACGATGTGGACGTCCAGGTCCGGCCCGGAGTCGCGGGCGACGGTGGCGCCGACGCCCGGCCCGAAGACGTACTGCCAGGCCTTGCGGCGGCTGGAGCCGAGCACGATCTGGGTGGCGTTGACCCCCCGCGCGAACTCCAGCAGCGCGGACGGCACGTCGTCGCCTATGACGTGGTGGAAGGTGCCGCCGAGGTCCTCGACGAGGGTGCGCTGTACGGCGAGTTCCTTGGGCGAGGCCGAGGTGAGGCCGTCGCTGCGGGCGATGTAGACGGCGAGGATCTCACTGCCCGAGCCCTTGGCCGCCATGCGCGAGGCGCGTCGGATGAGCGTTCGGCCCTCGGGTCCGCCGGTGAGGCCGACGACGATGCGCTCGCGCGCCTGCCAGGTGGAGCGGATGTTGTGCTCGCCCCGGTACTGCTGGAGGTACTCGTCGACCCGGTCGGCGACCCACAGGAGCGCCAGCTCGCGCAGGGCGGTGAGGTTGCCGGGGCGGAAGTAGTGGGACAGTGCGGCGTCGAGTTTGTCCGGCTTGTATATGTTGCCGTGGGCCATGCGGCGGCGCAGCGCCTGGGGCGACATGTCGACCAGCTCGATCTGGTCGGCGCGCCGCACGACCTCGTCCGGCACGGTCTCCCGCTGCCGTACGCCGGTGATCGACTCGACGACGTCCCCCAGGGACTCCAGGTGCTGGATGTTGACGGTCGATATGACGTCGACGCCGGCCTGGAGGAGCTCTTCGACGTCCTGCCAGCGCTTCGCGTTGCGCGAGCCGGGGACGTTGGTGTGGGCGAGCTCGTCGACGAGGGCCACGGCGGGGCGGCGTTCGAGGACCGCGTCGACGTCCATCTCGGTGAACGCGGCGCCGCGGTAGGTGATCTCGCGGCGCCGGATCTGCTCCAGACCGCGCAGCATCACTTCGGTGCGCGGCCGGTCGTGGTGCTCGACGAAGGCGACGACGCAGTCGGTGCCGCGCTCCACACGGCGGTGGGCCTCGGAGAGCATCGCGTACGTCTTGCCCACACCCGGCGCCGCACCCAGGTATATGCGTAGCTTGCCGCGTCCCATGGCCCCATTGTCTTCCAGGCGAATGCTGCGGCCCGACGGGGCAGCTCTGGTGAAGCTACAGCCCCGATTCCCGGCAAAACGGACGGGTGGCGCGTCGAGGGGCCGTATTGACGCGACTCTGACGCCCCTCGGCGCTCAGCGGTGCTCGACGAGCCTCCCGACCGGCAACGCCCGGCCCTGCCGCCGAGTCCCCGGCCCCCGGCCACGCACGCCGGTGGGCCGCACCCCCCGGCCCCGGGGAGTGCGGCCCACCGGCCGCGTCGTCGCGTGTCAGCGCACTTCCGTGATCTCCGGACCGCGCTGGAGCTGTCCCATGCCGCCGGAGAAGCGCGAGCCCTCCTGCTCCTCCTGCTGAACGCCCTCGGGCACCATCTGCGCGTCGTCCGGCAGCTTGAGGACGATCGGGTCGCGCGGCGCCATCGGGCCCTCGCCCCGTACGACCACGGTGTCCTTGAAGACGTGCTCCAGCACGCCCGCGGCCTGCGGCTGCACCGCGCCCTGACCGGAGATCACTCCGCGCAGGAACCAGCGCGGCCCGTCGACGCCGACGAAGCGCACCATCTGCACGCCGCCCGTGCCGTCCGGCAGCTGTACGGGAACCTGCGCGCGCAGCTCCCAGCCGAGCGGGCCCTCGATCTCGTCGATGACGCCGCCCTGCTGGGTGATGCCCGACGCGATCTCCTCGCGGACCTCGCCCCAGATGCCTTCCTTCTTCGGAGCCGCGAAGGCCTGGAGCTGTACGGCGCTGTCACGCAGCACGACCGTCGCCGCGACGATCGCGTCGCCCGCGACCTCGACCCGCAGTTCCATGCCCTCGACCCCGGGCACGAACATGCCGCCCAGGTCGACCCGGCCCTCGCCGGGCTCCATCACCTCGGACACGTCCCACGGACCGTCCGGGCGGGGTGCCGGCGGCAGGTTCACCCTGCGTACCGACCCGTCGCCGTCCGCGGCCGCGTCAGGCTCGACATCGTCGACGACCTGCTCGGCCTCGCCCGCCACATCCGCGGCGGATTCGCTCTTCTTGCGACGTCCGAACACGTCACTGTCCTTCCCGGTCGGATACGACCGATGCGTATCGATTCCCACCCGCCCGGCCGTCCACAGCGGCATGCCCGCCGGTGGAACCGAAGCCCCCCTCGGCCCGCGCCGAGCCGGGAAGCTCCGCGACCTCGTGGAAGCGCACCTTCTCGACCTGCTGGACGACCAGTTGGGCAATCCGGTCGAAGCGCTCGAACCGCACGCTCTCGCGCGGGTCGAGATTGACCACGATCACCTTGATTTCCCCACGGTACCCGGCATCCACCGTCCCCGGGGCATTCACGAGGGCGACTCCACAGCGGGCGGCGAGACCGGATCGCGGGTGCACGAAGGCCGCGTACCCGTCGGGCAGCGCGACAGACACCCCGGTGGGAAGCACCGCACGCTCGCCGGGGGCCAGTTCGGCGGCCTCGGTGGTGACGAGGTCCGCCCCGGCGTCACCCGGATGTCCGTACGAAGGAAGGGGTACGTCGGGGTCGACCCGGCGGATCAGCACGTCTACGGGGGTACGGGTCACGGGTTCACCTCGAAGGCGCGGGCGCGCCTGGCCTGATCGGGGTCGGCCATCGCCGCCCGGATCTCCTCCGGGCGTCCGTTGTCGATGAAGTGGTCGACCTTGACTTCGATGAAGAGGGCGTCGGCGCGGACGGCCACGGGCCCCTCGGGGCCTCCGATGCGTCCGGTCGCCGTGGAGTAGATCTTGCGGCCGTGCACCGCGGTCACCTCGGCGTCGAGGTGCAGCACGGTGTCCACCGGTACGGGACGCACGAAATCGGTCTCCAGCCGGCCGGTCACCGCGATCACCCGCAGCAGCCAGTTCAGGGAACCGAGCGTCTCGTCGAGCGCCGTGGCCAGTACGCCGCCGTGCGCGAGGCCGGGAGCGCCCTGGTGGGCGGGCCTGACGGTGAATTCGGCCGAGACGCGCACGCCTTCGCCGGCGCGGGCCTGGAGGTGCAGCCCGTGGGGCTGTTCCCCGCCGCAGCCGAAGCAGTGCGCGTAGTGCGCTCCGAGCAGCTCTCCCGGCGGCGGTGCGTCGGGGTGCCGGACCGGGGCTATGGCGTCGGCCGGGGGCTTGAGGGCCGCGGACCCGGGGGCCGTCTCCCGGGAGTTCTCATTGCTCACAGGCGCAGACCTTACCCGCGCGGGTCCTCGCAGGTCGCGCCGTGCCAAGCTTGGTTTCATGCAGCCTTCCGCCCCGCAGTACACAGAACGTCTGACCGCACCGCGCTCCTGGTGGGTCATCGCCGGACTCATCGGTGTCGCGGGCGGGCTGATGCTGCTGCCCCTGGGCCTCCTGCCGATGCTGGGCGGGATCGTCGGCGCCGGAGCGCTCGCCGCGGCGGGCGTCAGTACGTACGGTTCGCAGCGCATCCGGGTGGTCGGGGACGCGCTGATCGCCGGTGACGCCCGCATCCCGGTCTCCGCGCTGGGCGAGGCCGAGGTACTGGACGCCGAGCAGGCCCGCGCCTGGCGGTCGCACAAGGCCGACACCCGCGCCCACATGCTGCTGCGCAGCTACATCCCGGGGGCGCTGCGGGTCGAGGTCACCGATCCGGCCGACCCGACGCCGTACCTGTACCTCTCGACGCGTGATCCCGAGGGCCTGGCCGCGGCTCTCGCGGCCGTACGGGCGGGCTAGCTCCCCGGCTCCTCGCGGCCGCGCTCCAGCCCGGCCCGGAAGTCCTCGGGCAGCACGGGCTCGTCGGGCTTCGCCAGGGGCGGCAGCTCGGGCAGCGCGTCCCAGGGGATCTGCGTGCTGCGCAGGTCCCGGCGGATGCGTTCGGCGAGCCTTCGGGTGTCGCGGCGGTTCATCACGGCGCCGACGGCGGCGCCGACCATGAACGGCATGAGGTTCGGCAGGTCGCGGACCATGCGTTTCATGATCTGCTGCCGGAGCTGGCGCTTCATCTGCGTGCCGAGCGCCGTGTTGTACGTGGCCGGTTTGGTCACGTCGATCCCCCGCTCCTGGGTCCAGGAGGTGAGGTAGGCGGTGCTGCGCTGGGCCAGCCCGCCGGGGGGCCGTCTTCCGTAGACCTCGTGGAGTTCGGCGATGAGCTTCAGCTCGATCGCGGCCACGCCGGTGATCTCCGCGGCCAGTTCCGCGGGCATCGCGGGGGGTACGGGCAGCATGGCCGCAGCGCCGATGCCCGCCCCCACGGTGGAGGTGCCATGGGCCGCACCGGCCACCAGCTTGTCCGCGAGCTGCTCCGGGCCGAGGCCCGGGAACTGCTTGCGCAGGGTCGGCAGGTCACGCACGGGGAGGCGCGGCGCCAGCTCGACGACCCGGTCGGCGAGATGGCCGATACCGGCCATCGCGCTCTGGCCGCCCTTCCGTACGCCCTGCCTGACAGCCGCCAGGCGCCGGGCCCCCGCGGTGGGCCCTTCCGCCGTTTCGAGCGAGGCCGGCAGGCCCCGCTCGTCGTCACGTGCGCCGACGGCCGCGCTCACGTCTTGCGGCGCCTCCGGCGAATCCTTGCGCCGGAAGCGCTTCTTCCGGGACGGTGTCGCGCCTGCCACGGCCGGCCCGTCCTAGTCGCAGTCGCGGCAGATCGGCTGACCGTTCTTCTCCCTGGCCAGCTGGCTGCGGTGGTGCACCAGGAAGCAGCTCATGCAGGTGAACTCGTCGGCCTGCTTGGGCAGGACACGTACGGCGAGCTCTTCGTTGGACAGGTCGGCGCCGGGCAGTTCAAGCCCTTCCGCCGCCTCGAATTCGTCCACGTCAACGGCCGATGCCGTCTTGTCGCTCCGACGTGCCTTGAGCTCTTCAAGGCTGTCCGAATCGACGTCGTCATCGGTCTTGCGTGGGGTGTCGTAATCCGTTGCCACTGTCGCTCTCCCCCTCTGGGTAGTTGCGGTGTCTCAGCGCACGTAACGCGTGAGAGGCCGGACTTGTGCCCGACCTGAGGCGGAGATTTTGCCTCACATCAAGGTCTGTTACTCAATCGACACCCAACCGATCTCCTGAGGGGTGATCGGTTTTGATGGCGATCGGGACCGTACACGGTCCGAATGTCGCACCTCACGAGCGCCACCTCGTGTACTTCCCGTTATCTCACCCCCAGGAAACCCGGACTTTTCCCGGTTTTCCGGGGAAGTTCGCGATCACGGAGCGTAGATGGCGGGAATTCGGAACCTGTGATCGATCACACACCGACCGACCCTGGCAAGGTCCCGAAAATTCCGCTTAAAGCGAACAGCCGCGTGGCTGCGCGAAACGTCTCAGACCGGAAGCGTGACGCGCATCACAAGGCCGCCGCCCTCGCGGGGCTCCGCGATGATACGGCCTCCGTGAGCCCTCGCGACGCTGCGAGCGATGGAGAGGCCGAGACCGACGCCCTTGTCGCTGCCGGTGCGCTCGGTCCGCAGGCGCCTGAACGGCTCGAAGAGGTTGTCGACCTCGTACGCGGGAACCACGGGACCCGTGTTCGAGACGACCAGGAGGGCCTGGCCGTGGCCGACCTCGGTGGTGACCTCGACCCAGCCGCCCTCCGGCACGTTGTAGCGCACGGCATTCTGCACCAGGTTGAGCGCGATCCGCTCCAGCAGTACGCCGTTGCCCTGCACGACGGCGGGCGCCCGCTCGCCCCGTATCTCCACACCCTTCGCCGCCGCCTCGCCGTGCGCCTGGTCGATGGCGCGCGAGGCGACCTCGGCCAGGTCCACGGGCTTGCGCTCGGTGATCTGGTTCTCGCTGCTGGCGAGGAGCAGCAGACCCTCCACGAGCTGCTCGCTGCGCTCGTTGGTGGCCAGCAGGGTCTTGCCCAGCTGCTGGAGCTCCGGGGGCGCCGCGGGGTCCGACAGGTGCACCTCCAGGAGCGTCCTGTTGATCGCCAGCGGCGTGCGCAGCTCGTGCGACGCGTTGCCCACGAACCGCTGCTGGGCGGTGAACGCCCGTTCCAGCCGGTCGAGCATCTCGTCGAAGGTGTCGGCGAGCTCCTTCAGCTCGTCGTCCGGCCCGTCCAGCTCGATCCGCCGGGTCAGGTCGGTGCCGGCCACCCGGCGGGCCGTACGCGTGATCCTGCCGAGCGGCGACAGGACGCGTCCGGCCATCGCGTAACCGAAGGCGAAGGCGATGACGCTGAGGCCGAGCAGGGCAAGCAGCGAGCGGCTGAGCAGCTCGTCGAGCGCCTGCTGCCGCTGGTGGTTGACGCAGGCGTTCACGGCCGCGTTGAACTGGTCGGGCGTCGCGTTGCCGGGCAGATCGCACACCGTGCTCTTGACCTCGCCGCTCACGATCTTGAACGGCAGGTCGCTGCCGACCGCCAGAGCCTGGGCGGCGAGCAGGTAGATGATCGAGAGCAGCAGGATGCCCGCGATCAGGAACATCCCGCCGTACAGCAGGGTGAGCCGTATCCGGATGGTCGGGCGGAGCCAGGGGAACGAGGGTTCCTGCTCCCTCGGGTCCCAGGTGGGTTTCGGCGGCGCGAGAGGGGGCGCCGGGGTCGCGGCCACGCGCGTCAGATCCGGTAGCCGGAACCGGGCACGGTGACGATCACCGGCGGCTCCCCGAGCTTGCGGCGCAGCGTCATGACGGTGACGCGGACGACGTTGGTGAACGGGTCGGTGTTCTCGTCCCAGGCCTTCTCCAGCAGCTGCTCGGCCGACACGACGGCGCCCTCGCTGCGCATCAGCACCTCAAGCACCGCGAACTCCTTCGGCGCCAGCTGGATCTCCTGGCCGTCGCGGAAGACCTCGCGGCGGTTCGGGTCGAGCTTGATGCCGGCGCGCTCCAGGACGGGCGGCAGCGCGACGGTCGTACGGCGCCCGAGGGCCCGTACCCGCGCGGTCAGCTCGCTGAAGGCGAAGGGCTTCGGCAGGTAGTCGTCGGCGCCGATCTCCAGGCCCTCCACGCGGTCGCTGACGTCACCGGAGGCGGTGAGCATCAGGACGCGGGTGGGCATGCCCAGCTCGACGATCTTCCGGCAGACGTCGTCTCCGTGAACCAGCGGGAGGTCCCGGTCCAGCACGACGACGTCGTAGTCGTTCACCCCGATGCGTTCCAGGGCGGCCGCTCCGTCGTACACGACGTCGACGGCCATGGCCTCCCGGCGCAGTCCGGTGGCCACCGCATCGGCGAGCAGCTGCTCGTCCTCGACGACGAGTACGCGCACGTCGTAATTCCTTCCGCTGACTGCCCATGCGGGCAGGTGTGTCCAGTCGCTGTGTGCTGCCATCCTGCCCCTTTCGGCCATAAACCGGCGGTAAGGCGGTAGGGCCGGAAAGAGCAGAAGGACAGCCGTGAGGGGGATTTCCATGATTCCCGGGCGAGTTGAGGTTTTCCTGAGGCGGGCTGTGGGGAGGACGACTGCACACCCCGCGATCACGCCCTGTATTCGGCACGCCACGTGATCGACCACCCCACCCCCGGCACACCCCCGTGCCACCGACCCATGACGAGGGGGCGCAACCCATGGACGCTTTCACCGCAGGCCTGCTGCAGCGCATAAAGGCCACGGAATCCGACCTCACGATGGCTCGCGAAACGGGCGACGACTTCCTGGCGGAGGTGGAGCAGGCGGAGCTGGAGGACCTGCACCGTCTCGCCGCGGAGCACGGCGTGCAGGTGACCGCCGCGAGCGTGTGACCTGCCCCGTCGACCGTACGGAGCACGTAGAGCACCCTGAGCACGCACGAGGGCCCCGATGCCGTGGAAGGCGCCGGGGCCCTTGTCGTGCCGCCGGCGGGTCCCACCGGCCGTCCTGGCCGGCCAGTGAGCCCGTCGGCCCGACGGCCTAGTCGTGCCAGGCGCCGAACTCCTCCAGGAGGGCCTGGAGCGGGTCGAAGACCCCGGGTGACGCCGCGATCGTCAGTTCGCCCGACAGCCGCTCACCGGGCCGCCCGCCGGTCACCGCGCCCGCTTCCCGGGCGATCAGGCCGCCCGCGGCGTAGTCCCACGGGCTGAGCCCCCGCTCGTAGTACCCGTCCAGCCGCCCGGCGGCCACGTCGCACAGGTCGATCGCCGCCGACCCGCCGCGCCGGATGTCCCGCAGCCTCGGGATCAGCCGCTGCGCCACGTCCGCCTGGTGGCCGCGCACCGCCGCGACGTAGTTGAAGCCGGTGGAGACCAGCGCCTGGTCGAGCGGCGGCGCGGGCCGCACCCGCAGCGCCGTACCGCCGCAGTACGCGCCGCCGCCCCGCACCGCCTGGTACGTCTCCCCGCGCATCGGCGCCGCGACGACCCCCACCAGGGTCTCGCCGTCCCGCTCGGCCGCGACGGACACCGCCCAAGTGGGCAGCCCGTAGAGGTAGTTCACCGTGCCGTCGAGCGGGTCGATCACCCACCGGACGCCGGTCGTGCCCGTGCTGCTGGCGCCCTCCTCGCCCAGGACCCCGTCGTCGGGGCGGTGTTCGGCGAGGAAGCCGGTGATCAGCTGCTCGGCGGCGATGTCCATCTCGGTGACCACGTCGATGGGGCTGGACTTGGTGGCGGCCACGCCGAGATCGGCCGGCCGCCCGTCCCGCAGCAGCGCTCCGGCCCGCCGCGCCGCCTCCAGGGCGACTTCGAGCAGCTCGGTCGAGAGGGGATCGGTCACGGGCTCTCCCTGGATCAGGCGTACGGAGGATCAGGCGTACGGGCTGTCGGCGCCCGCCGCCGCGGGCTTGGGGGACCGGGCCGGGCAGCACCCGACCGGGCACAGGTCGTGGCTCGGGCCCAGCGCCCCCAGCGCGCACCGCTCCACGACGAACCCGCGCTCGGTGGCGGCCCGCTCCAGCAGCAGCCCGCGCACGGCGGCGGCGAAGCGCGGGTCGGCGCCGACGGTCGCTGACCTCCGCACCGGCAGACCGAGTTCGGCGGCCCTGGCGGTGGCCTCGGTGTCCAGGTCGTACAGGACCTCCATGTGGTCCGACACGAAGCCGATCGGAACCATCACCACGGCCGGCACGCCCGCCGCGTGCCGCTCCTCCAGGTGGTCGCAGATGTCCGGTTCCAGCCAGGGGGTGTGCGGGGCTCCGCTGCGCGACTGGTAGACGAGCTGCCAGGGGTGCGCGACGCCGGTCTCCTCCCGTACCGCCTCGGCGATCAGCCGGGCGACGTCCAGGTGCTCGGCGACGTACGCGCCGCCGTCGCCGTGCTCCCCCGCCGGCCCGGACGTGTCCGCCGACGCCGTGGGGATCGAGTGCGTCGTGAAGGCGAGGTGCGCCCCCGCCCGTACGCTCTCGTCCAGCTCGGCCAGGGACTTGAGGACCCCGTCGACCATCGGGCGTACGAAACCCGGGTGGTTGAAGTAGTGCCGCAGTTTGTCGACGCGCGGCGGCGCGGTCCCCTCGGCCTCCAGGGTCGCGAGCGCCTCGGCGAGGTTCTCGCGGTACTGGCGGCAGCCGGAGTACGAGGCGTACGCGCTCGTGGCGAGCACGGCGACGCGGCGGCGGCCGTCCGCGGCCATCTCGCGCAGGGTGTCGACCAGGTAGGGCGCCCAGTTGCGGTTGCCCCAGTAGACCGGCAGGCCGTCCAGACCGTGCTCCGCGAAGTCCTCGCGCAGGGCGTCGAGGAGCGCGCGGTTCTGCTCGTTGATCGGGCTGACTCCGCCGAAGAGGAAGTAGTGCTGCCCCACCTCCTTGAGCCGCTCCTTGGGGATGCCGCGGCCACGGGTGACGTTCTCCAGGAACGGGACCACGTCGTCCGGGCCTTCGGGGCCGCCGAAGGAGAGAAGCAGCAGGGCGTCGTAAGGGGCTGGATCGCGCTGATCGGGCATGGGAACGATCCTGCCACCCGTGCGCGGCGCCGGTGAAACCGCCGTGCGGCAAGCCGCGCGGCGACCGTAAGATGCAAGCTCCACCTATACGCCTTACCGGAGCGCACCTTGCCCAGTCCGTACCGCGCGATCTTCGCCACCCCCGGCACCAAGGCGTTCTCCGTCGCCGGATTCTTCGGCCGGATACCGATCTCCATGATGGGCATCGGCATCGTCACCATGATCTCCGAGCTCACCGGCCGGTACGGGCTCGCGGGCGCGCTCTCCGCCACCCTCGCGACGGCGGCCGCCGTGATGGGCCCCCAGATATCGCGATACGTCGACCGGTACGGGCAGCGCCGTGTCCTGCGCCCCGCCACCCTGGTCGCGGTCGGGGCGGTCGCGGGGCTGCTGATCTGTGCCCAGCAGGGCGCCCCCGAGTGGACGCTGTTCGTGTTCGCGGCGGGCGCCGGCTGCGTACCGAGCGTCGGCTCGATGGTCAGGGCGCGCTGGGCCGAGATCTACCGGGGCTCACCGCGCGAGCTGCACACGGCGTACTCCTGGGAGTCGATCGCCGACGAGGTCTGCTTCATCTTCGGCCCGATCATCTCCATCGGGCTCTCGACCGCCTGGTTCCCGGAGGCGGGCCCGCTGCTCGCGGCCGTCTTCCTGGTCGTCGGGGTCTTCTGGCTGACCGCCCAGCGCGCCACCGAGCCCGTTCCGCACCCGCGCGACGAGCACACCGGCGGCTCCGCGCTGCGCTCCCCCGGCCTCCAGGTACTGGTGGCCACCTTCGTCGCCGTCGGCGCGATCTTCGGGTCGATCGACGTGGTGACGGTGGCGTTCGCGGAGGAGCAGGGCCACAAGGCGGCGGCCAGTCTTGTCCTCGCCGTGTACGCGCTCGGGTCCTGCCTCGCGGGAGCGGTCTTCGGACTGCTGCATCTCAAGGGCCAGGCTTCCACCAGGTGGCTGGTGGGCGTCTGCGCGATGGCCGTGAGTATGATCCCCCTCCTACTGGCCGGGAACCTGCCGTTGCTGGCCGTGGCGCTCTTTGTCGCGGGCCTGTCCATCGCACCGACGATGGTGACCACCATGGCCCTGATCGAGCAGCACGTACCGCGCACCAAACTGACCGAGGGCATGACCTGGACAGGGACCGGGCTCGCCGTCGGAGTCGCTCTCGGTTCCTCGGCCGCAGGCTGGGTGGTCGACGCGGCGGGGGCGGACGCGGGGTACGCGGTGCCCGTCGCGTCGGGAGTTCTCGCGGCCCTGGTGGCGTTCCTGGGGTATCGCCGGCTTCGCACGCCGGCACCGACGCGGGGAGGGCACGGGACTGATGGCCGGCACATCGAGGACGGCGTCCAGGACAGCGAGCACGTGGCGTAACTGGGCGGGGAACATCACCGCCCGGCCGGTCCGGGAGGTGACCCCCGCTTCGGCCGAGGAGCTCGCCGACGCCGTGCGCGCGGCGGCGGCGGACGGGCTGAAGGTGAAGCCGGTCGGCACGGGCCACTCCTTCACGGCGGCCGCCGTGACCGACGGCGTGCTGATCCGCCCCGACCTGCTGACCGGCATCCGCGCGATCGACCGCGAGGCCGGGACCGTGACCGTGGAGGCCGGTACTCCGCTCAAGCGCCTGAACGTGGCGCTCGCCAGGGAGGGCCTGTCGCTCACCAACATGGGCGACATCATGGAGCAGACGGTGGCCGGCGCGACCAGCACCGGCACGCACGGCACGGGCCGCGACTCGGCCGCGACGGCCGCGCAGATCCGCGCGATGGAACTGGTACTGGCGGACGGGTCGCTGCTCAGCTGTTCCGAGAAGGAGAACGCGGAGGTCTTCGCGGCGGCCAGGGTGGGGCTCGGTGCGCTGGGCGTCGTCACGGCGATCACCTTCGCCGTCGAGCCGGTCTTCCTGCTGACGGCGCGCGAGGAGCCGATGCCGTTCGACCGGGTCACGGCCGACTTCGAGGAGCTGTACGCCGAGAACGAGCACTTCGAGTTCTACTGGTTCCCCCACACGGGCAACTGCAACACCAAGCGCAACAACCGCAGCGCGGGCCCCGCCGCCCCGCCCGGCCGGGTCAGCGCCTGGGTCGAGGACGAGCTGCTCTCGAACGGCGTCTTCCAGGTGGCCTGTTCGGTGGGCCGCGCGTTTCCCGCGGCGGTCCCCGCGATCGCCCAGGTCTCCAGCCGGGCGCTGTCGGCCCGTACGTACACGGACATCCCTTACAAGGTCTTCACAAGCCCGCGCCGGGTGCGCTTCATGGAGATGGAGTACGCCGTTCCGCGCGAGGCGGCGGTGGCGGCGCTGCGCGAGGTGAAGGCGCTGATCGAACGCTCGCCGCTGCGGGTCGGCTTCCCGGTGGAGGTCCGCACGGCGCCGGCGGACGACATCGCGCTCTCCACGGCGTCGGGGAGGGACACGGCGTACATCGCGGTGCACCTGTACCGGGGGACGCCGTACCAGGCGTACTTCACGGCCGTGGAGCGGATCATGACCGCGCACGGCGGGCGTCCCCACTGGGGCAAGGTGCACACGCGCGACGCGGAGTACCTGGCCGGGGTGTACCCGCGCTTCGCCGAGTTCACGGCGCTGCGCGACCGCCTGGACCCCGAGCGCCGCTTCGCCAACGACTACCTGCGCCGCGTCCTGGGCGAGTAGGTCCCGCCGCCCGCCTCCTACGGCGCGGGGGTGGTGTCCGGGGCGGTGGTGGCCGGCGGTGCGTCGTCGGGACCGCCCGTTTCCGGCGCCTGTCCGGAATCGCCCGCGGCGGCGCCGCCGCCGGCGGACGGCGTCGGGGTGGGGGCGGGAGTCGCCGGCCCGGTCGTCCCGCCGGTCGTCTCCGCGTCGTCCGGCGTCTTCGGCGGCGTCCGGCCCGGGGCGGGCGTGGTGCCGGCTTCCCCGGCGCCCCTCCCGGGGCCGGGGCTCCGGCCGTCGGGCGTCGTCGTCCCGGCGCCGGGCGACGACGAGCCGCTGTCCGGGGTCCGCGGGTCCGGCGCCCGCGAGGGCGGGGTCTTCTCCCGGTGCTGGTCGCCGCCGCGCAGGACGTTGCCGACCGTGCTGCCCCTGCCGCCGCTGAGGTCGCCGCCCGAGAGCAGCTCGTACGCCGTGATGCCTGCCATCGCCACGACGAAGACGACGAGGGCCGCGAGAAGGGACCGCTTCCAGCCCCGGACGCGGGTCCCGTGCGTGGTGGCCTCGTTGAACCGCCCGTCCGGCAGGTCCGCCGGCAGCGCGACGGTACGCAGCACCCTGGTCCGCGGCACGTCCTCGGCGGCCGTTACCCGCGCCGGCCCCTGACGGGCCTTCGGCTTCGCGTGGACCGTGACCTCGCGGATCTGCTCCCCGGTGCGCCGGAACAGGTGCTGGAAGATCGTGCCGCCACTGGTCGCGACGACGCTGACGACTCCCGCGCCGATGATCGTCCCGTACACACCGAGCTGGGACGCCAGCACCGCCGCCACGACCGCGGCCACCGCGCTGCCCGCCACCTGAGCCACGCTCAGGTCGAGTCGCGGATTCCTCGGCTCCTCCCTGTCGGCGTCGGGCTTCCCGTCCGTACTCAGCCTCTGAATACCCATCTCACCCATCTGGCCCATCTGTTCCACCCCGCAACAGGTAGGGACATTTGGGCGAAGTGGATAGTTCCGTTTCCGGCGATTCTGTGAAGCAGGCCACTTGAGAGGGGCTGTGGAGGCAAGGGAGCGAGTCCAACTCCCGTACCCCACGAGAACTTCGGTGGCGCGCCGGTCCACCCCCATGGCCCGAATGGAGTACTGTGGCGAGCCCTGGGTCCGGCCTCCATCGCGGGCGCCCGCTGCTCACAGTGACGAAGGGGTCACTATGAGTGGCGAAACGGTAACCGTGCCATAACGGCGATCCCGGGCTGATGCCCGACACGCCGGGCAACGGGGCAAGGTTGTGGCAGGCTGCACCCGGGCAGGCCACACTCGACTAGCGGAAGCAGCGACGCACGTGACGTCGGCAGGCACCACCCGGGAGGTTCCCATGCCCGAACTGCGTGTCGTGGCCGTCTCCAATGACGGCACACGACTGGTGCTGAAGGCTGCTGACAGCACGGAGTACACGCTTCCGATCGATGAGCGGCTGCGTGCCGCGGTGCGCAACGACCGCGCCCGTCTCGGCCAGATCGAGATCGAGGTGGAGAGCCACCTCCGCCCTCGGGACATCCAGGCGCGTATACGGGCCGGTGCCTCCGCGGAGGAGGTCGCCCAGCACGCCGGCATCCCTGTCGACCGTGTACGCCGCTTCGAAGGACCCGTGCTCGCCGAGCGCGCCTTCATGGCCGAGCGCGCGAGGAAGACCCCCGTACGCCGCCCCGGTGAGAACACCGGGACCGGGCCGCAGCTCGGTGAGGCGGTGCAGGAGCGACTGCTGCTGCGCGGCGCCGACAAGGAAACGGTCCTGTGGGACTCGTGGCGGCGCGACGACGGCACGTGGGAAGTGCTGCTGGTCTACCGCGTCGCGGGCGAGCCCCACTCCGCGAGCTGGACGTACGACCCGCCCCGGCGGCTCGTACAGGCGGTGGACGACGAGGCGCGCGCGCTGATCGGCGAGACGGACGACACGGCCGCCGCGCCCGAGCCGAGCTTCCCGTTCGTGCCGCGGATCGCCCGGCTGCCCAGGGACCGGCCGTTGGACCGATCGCTCGACCGACAGCTGGAGCGGCCCGCCGCGCCCTCGTCCGACGTGGACGAAGCCGGCGGAGGCGAACGGGACTCGCTGACCAGCCTGCTGGAGGCGGTGCCGAGCTTCCGCGGCGACATGGTGGTGCCCGAGCGGCCGGCCCCGGCGTCCGAACCGCCGCCGACCGAACCCGAGTCGGCCGAGGAGCCGGAGGCCGAGGAGCCCGCCGCGTCCGCCGCTTCCGGAGCCGGTGCGGCGTACGCCGATGTGCTCATGCCGCGGGCCGTCGCCGGTCACCGCGACCGGCTCACCGGTACGACGGACCGCCAGGCGGAGGCCGACGGGGTGCGTCCCGGGCGGCGGGCCGCCGTACCGAGCTGGGACGAGATCGTGTTCGGTACGCGTCGCAAGAAGCAGGACTAGACGCTTTGAGCGGAAGGGCCCGTACGTCCGGCGTACGGGCCCTTCCGCATGCGGAGTTACCCTGCCCGCGCGAATCAGCCGGGTTCGGCTCCGGTGGCCACCGGACGGGAGCCGTCGGCGGACCACTGCGACCACGACCCCACGTACAGCGCCGCCGGGATGCCCGCGACCTCCAGGGCCAGCACCTGCTGCGCGGCGGACACGCCCGAACCGCAGTAGACGCCGACCGGTCGGTCCCCGCCGGCGCCGAGGGACGTGAAGCGGGCGGCCAGTTCGGACGCCGGGAGCAGGCGGCCGTCGGCGCCGACGTTCTCCATGGTCGGGGCGGAGACCGCGCCCGGGATGTGGCCGGCGACGCGGTCGATCGGCTCCACCTCACCCCGGTACCGCTCGCCCGCCCGGGCGTCGAGCAGCAGTCCGGTGCGGGCCAGTTCGGCGGCCTGGTCGGCGTCGAGGAGCGGTACGGCACCGGGGACTGGCCGGAAATCGCCGGTCGCCGGGGCCGGGATCCCGGTCTCGACCGGGCCGGCCCACACCGCGAGGCCGCCGTCCAGGACCCGTACGTCGGGGTGGCCCGTCCAGCGCAGCATCCACCAGGCCCGCGCCGCCGCCCAGCCCTGCCCGCCGTCGTACACGACGACGGGGGTGTCGTGGCGGACGCCCGCGCGGCGCATGACCGCGCCGAACTCCTCGACGTCGGGGAGCGGGTGACGGCCGCCGGGACCGGGCGGATCGGCAAGTTCCGCTTCGAGGTCGACGAAGACGGCTCCGGGAAGGTGGCCCGCCTCGTACGCGGCACGGCCGTGCGGACCGCCCATCTGGTAGCGGACGTCCAGGAGAACCGGCGGCCGGTCGGCGGACAACTCGCCGACGAGTTCGGCTGCGGTGATGATGGCATTCATACCTGCCATCCTTGCGCAGCCTTCCCTGCGACCGGCACCGTGCGGCCATCGGGCCGGCACGGGATGAGAAATGCCAAATCGGGCATTCTCCTGCGGGAACCCTCAGAAAGCGGCGCGGCCGGGACGCGCGGCACGACAGGTGGTGCAAGCATCTGCACGGGCGCGCCCCGTCACGGCCCGATGTCACACGGCTTCACGGCTCGACGGCTCGACGGCTTCGCGGCTTCACGACGGAGCGCCCGTTCCCGCACGACCACCACGATGGTCCGAGGAGAGAGTGACGATGACCGAGGCAGCGACCCGGCGGCGGACGCCCGGTGCGCCCTGCTGGGTGAGTCTGATGGTGCACGGCCTGACCACTACCCAGGAGTTCTACGCGGCCCTGTTCGGCTGGGAGTTCCAGCCGGGGCCGCAGCAGCTCGGCCCGTACGTACGGGCGATGCTCGACGGCAAGGAGATCGCGGGCATCGGACAACTGCCGCCCGACCGGCACCTGCCCATCGCCTGGACGCCGTACCTCGCGACCGACGACGCCGATCTCACGGCCGAGTCGATCCGCAGCCACGGCGGCACCGTTGGTGTCGGGCCGCTGGACGCGGGCGCCGCCGGCCGGATGGCGATCGCCTCCGACCCGGCGGGCGCGGTCTTCGGCGTCTGGCAGGCCGCGGCCCATCTCGGCACGGCGGTCGCCGGCAGCCACGGCACCCCGGTCTGGAACGAGCTGATGACGCGCGAGGCGTCCACAGTCGGCAAGTTCTACGCCGCCGTCTTCGGCTACGAGGTGGAGCCGGCCGACCCGGACCGGCTGACACTGCGTCTCGACGGCCGCCCGGTGGCGTCGGTGCGGGGCGTGGGCCAGGACCTGCCACGGGATCGCGGCGCGCACTGGATGACGTACTTCGAGGTCGCGGACACCGACGAGTCGGCCCGCCTGCTGATCGAGCTGGGCGGGCATGTGCTGCGGCCGCCCCACGCGACGGCCACCGGGCGCGCGGCGGCCGTCTCGGACCCCGAGGGCGCGGTGTTCACGATCGTGACGACGCCGGGCGGCTGACCTGGTCGGTGAGGGAGGACGGGTCGACGGGCAGCACGTCGGGCGACAGGGCCCCGGCGTGCGCGGCGGCGGCCGTCATCCGGCGCCGGTGGTGGCGGCGGCACAGCACCTCGTAACCGATCTCGCCCGGTGGCTGGTTGACGTCGCCGACGACGACCTGGGCGCCTTCGACGACCATCTCGCCCCCTATGGTGCGGGCGTTGTGCGTGGCCCGCGCGCCGCACCAGCACAGCGCCTCGACCTGGAGCACCTCGACCCGGTCGGCGAGTTCGACCAGGCGCTGCGAGCCGGGGAAGAGCTTGGAGCGGAAGTCGGTGGTGATACCGAAGGCGAAGACGTCGAGCTCCAGGTCGTCGACGACGCGGGCGAGCTGGTCGATCTGCTCGCCGGCGAGGAACTGCGCCTCGTCGACGATCACGTAGTCGGCGCGGTTGCCCTGGGAGAGATGGGCGACGAGGTACGCGTAGAAGTCGAAGCCGTCGGCCGCCTCGACGGCGTCGGTGACCAGGCCGAGGCGGGAGGAGAGCTTGCCCTCGCCCGCCCGGTCGTCGCGCGTGAAGATCATGCCCTGGAGGCCGCGGGTCGACCGGTTGTGCTCGATCTGAAGAGCGAGGGTGCTCTTTCCGCAGTCCATCGTTCCGGAGAAGAACACCAGCTCGGGCATGAGGGGTTGAGGACCTTTCGGGTCTGTACGGGCGGAGGCGGGAGTTACGGGCGGACTTCGAGGAGCGGGACGAGCTGCTCGGTGGCGGTCATGGAACCGTGCATGCCCACCATCGCGGACTCGTGCGGCTCGCGGCGCGACGCGGTGACCACGACGTCGTCACGGGCCGCGGCGACGACGTCACCGATGCGCCCCCGCACCCGCTCGTCGACGTCCGGGCCGAACCAGCCGGCCGCGATCGCCTCGTCCCGGCTCGCCACCCAGAACTGCTCCCCCAGCACCTCGCGCCATACGGTGAGCACGTCGCTCTCGGCGCCCGGGACGGCGTACACGTGACGGGCCCGGCCCTCGCCGCCCAGCAGGGCGACACCGGCGCCCAGCTCCCAGTCCTCGTCGAAGTCGATGCGCGACTCCTCGTCGAAAGGGATGTCGATCATGCCGTGGTCGGCGGTGACGTAGAGGGCCGAGCGGGGCGGGAGCTGCTCGGCGAGGCGCTGGGCGAGCCGGTCGACGTACATCAGCTGGCCGCGCCAGGCGTCGGAGTCGATGCCGAAGCGGTGGCCCTTGCCGTCGACCTCGCTGTAGTACGTGTAGACGAGCGAGCGGTCCCCGGCGGCCAGTTCGGCGGCGGCCAGGTCCATCCGGTCCTCGCCGGTGAGCTTGCCGCGGAAGGTGCCGCCGCTCAGGGCGATCTTGGTCAGCGGGGTGTGCTGGAAGTCGGGCGAGGACACCTGCGCGGTGCGCACGCCCGCGGCGTCCGCGAGCTGGAAGACGGTGGGGTACGGCTGCCAGACGTGCGGGTCGGTCCACGGCTTCCAGCGCAGCTGGTTCATCAGCGCGCCGGTCTCCGGGTCGCGGACGGTGTAGCCGGGCAGGCCGTGCGCGCCGGGCGGCAGGCCGGTGCCGACGGAGGCGAGCGAGGTCGCGGTGGTGGCGGGGAAGCCCGCCGTGAGCGGGCGGCCGGTGCCGCCGCGCGAGCTGCCGAGGAGGGAGTGGAGGTACGGGGCCTCCTCAGGATGCGCCTTGATCTGCTCCCAGCCGAGGCCGTCGATCAGGAACACGCAGTTCCGGTCGGCGGGGGTCAGCTCGGGGATCGCGGCCGTCATGCCGGGTACGTCCATGCCTGCCGCCAGAGTCGGCAGGAGGTCGGCGAGCGAGCCGGTGCCGTACTCGGGGACGGGCGCGGTGTCCAGGGCGAGCGGGACCGGGTCGGACCAGGCGGGCTGCGCCATCAGCGGTCGGCCGCGGCGGTCGCTTCGGAGAGCGCCTGGGCGAAGGCGAGCGTCTGGCGCACGGTGTCCGGACCGTCGCCGGCCTCGCTGACGCGCAGGCTCAGGTCGTCGGCGGTGGTGTTGCCGGTGTACCCGTGGTCCGCCTCGCAGTTGGGGTCGCCGCAGGCGGCGGGCTCCAGGTCGATGCGGGACACGGCGCCCCAGCCGATGGTCAGGACGACCTCGCGGGGCAGGGTGCCCGGAACGTACTTCTCCGGATTGGCCACGACGCGGCTGACCACGACGGAGGAGATCCGGTCGAGCTTGACCGACTCGGTGGAGGTGGTGGCGTACGGCGCCGGGGAGGTGGTGTCGGCGGCCTGCTCGTCGGTGTGGCTGACGATGAAGCGGTTGCCGGTCAGGACGAGGACCGTGACGTGCCGGCGGACCTCGTTGGAGTCGAACGTCGTCTCCTGGTGCACGAGGTAGGAGGCGACCGGTTCGCCGCCTACAGCGGCCTCCACCGCTTCGGCCACGAGGGCCGGGTAGTAGCCGCTGCGCTCGATAGCCGCGCGCAGCCCCTGGGTCGTCGTACCGGTCTTCGCCATGTCCTCCATCCTACGGGGCGCTGGGGGCCGTCATGCCGGGGTCAGTAGCTCGGCAGGCGGCGGGGGCCGAGGTCGTCGCGGGCCGGCGGGGGCGCGAGGCGTACGGTCGCGCCGAGGACGGACAGGCCCTGCGGGGCGACGACCACGGGTTCCAGGGCGATCCCGACCACTTCCGGATGGTCGTCGACGAGCCGGGACACCCGCAGCAGGAGCTGTTCGAGCGCGGCGGTGTCGACCGGGTCCGAGCCGCGCCAGCCGAAGAGGAGCGGTGCGGTCCGGATCGATCTGATGAGCTCGGCGGCGTCCCGGTCGGTGGCCGGGACCAGCCGGTGGGCGACGTCCCCGAGCAGTTCGGAGGCCGCTCCGGCCAGCCCGAAGGAGAGCACGGCCCCGGCGGCGGCGTCGATGGACGCCCTGACCACGGTGTCGACGCCGCGGGGGGCCATGGCCTGGACGACGAGCTGGAGCTCCTCGGGCTTGCCCAGGGCCTCGGTCAACTCGCGGTAGGACCGCCGCAGTTCCTGCTCGTCGGCCAGGTCGAGGCGTACGGCGCCGAGGTCGGGGCGGTGGCGCAGGTGCGGGGCGGTGGTCTTGAGCGCGACGGGGTAACCGAGCCGGGCGGCCGCGGCTACGGCGGCGTCGGGCCCGGGTGCGGGCAGGGTCGGCCGTACGTCGATCCCGTACCGCCCGAGGAGTTCGCGGGCGGCGTCGTCGGTGAGGGGGACGGCCCGGGGGGTGGCGGCGGGGGCGTCCTGCCCGAGCAGCGCGCCGATCTGGGCGGCGGCCCCGGCCTCGTCGATGTCGTCGTACTGGGGCACCCGCCCGGGATCGGCGGCCTGGCGCCGCCACTGCGCGTACTTGACCGCCTCGGCGAGCGCGCGGACGGCCCGCTCGGCGGCGGGGTAGGCGGGGATGCGCCGCCGGTCGACGTCCCCGGTGGGCGGGGCGGCGGCGTGTTCCGCACCCGGCGCGTTCCCGGCTGTCACCTCCGCGGCTGCGCCGGGTGCGGGGGCCTCCTCGCGCGCGGCCGCGTCCGGGTTCGGCCCGTCCGGCTTCTGAGGACCGGGGGCCGCGGCGCCGCCGCGCGGCGGCGCCGCGGAGTGTCCCTGCGGAAAGGGGCGGGCAGGGGAAGAGCTGCGCGCAGCGGCTCCCGCGCCCGGTGGCGGAACCGGGCCGGCCCCCGCTGCCGGGGCCTGCGGCCGGCGTGCCGTGCTCGTCGCGGCGGCGAGGGCGTCGGCCAGGGCGCCCATCTCCACATGGACGACCGCCACCGGCTTCGCCGGTCCCGTCGCCGCCCCCTCCCGCAGCGCCGCCGCCAGCACCTCGCCGTCGCCGGACTCCGTCGCACCGTTCTCGCCGACCCACGGAATGGCCGTGACCACGACCGCGTCGCACGCGTCGTCCGCCAGCGCCCCGGCCAGCGCCGCGCGGAAGTCCTCCGGCGTCGCGGCCGTGGTGAGGTCGAGCGGGGGAAGCGGACGAAGGCCCTCCGCCAGGCAGGCGTCGTACGTCAGGAGGCCGAGGGACTCCGAGTTGCCGAGGATCCCGACCCGCGGCCCCGCCGGCAGGGGCTGGCCCGCCAGCAGCAACCCCGCGTCGACGAGCTCGGTGACGGTGTCGACGCGGATCACCCCCGCCTGGCGCAGCAGCGCGGACACCGTGGCGTCCGGGATGCGCGTGGCCGGCACCGCGTGCCCCGGCGGCGTGCTCCCGCTGTGGCGCGCGCCCTTCACCACGACGACCGGCTTCTCCGCCGCCGTGCGCCGGGCGAGGCGCGTGAACTTGCGCGGGTTGCCGATCGACTCCAGGTAGAGGAGGACGACGTCGGTGTCGGGGTCGTCGTACCAGTACTGGAGGAAGTCGTTGCCGGAGACGTCCGCGCGGTTTCCGGACGAGATGAAGGACGAGAGGCCCGCGCCCCGGCGGTAGAGCCCCGACAGCAGCGCGATGCCGATCGCGCCGGACTGGGTGAAAAGACCGATGCGGCCGCGCGCGGGCGGTTCCGGCGCGAGGGAGGCGTTGAGGCGTACCGCATCCGAGGTGTTGATGATCCCGAAGGCGTTCGGGCCGATGATGCGCATGCCGTACGAACGGGCCTGCCGCACCAGTTCGCGCTGGCGCGCCCGCCCCTCGGCGCCGCTCTCGGCGTACCCGGCGGACAGGACGACCAGGCCCTGGACGCCGCTCTCGCCGCAGTCCGCGACGACCTCCGGCACCCGTTCGGCCGGTACGGCCACCACCGCGAGGTCGACGGCCTCGCCGATCCCGGCGACCGAGCGGTGCGCGGGCACGCCGTCCAGCTCGGTGAGGTCCTCGGGGAAGGCCCGGTTCACGGCGTACGCGCGCCCGGTGAATCCGGCGGCGAGCAGGTTGCGCAGGACCGTACGCCCCACCCCGCCCGGCGCGCGCCCCGCCCCCACGACCGCGACCGAGCCGGGGCCGAGCAGGCGCTGGACGGAGCGGGACTCCGCGCGGTGTTCGCGGGCGCGCTGCACGGCGACGGAGCGGTCGGTCGGCTCCAGGTCGAATTCGAGGTGGACGACGCCGTCCTCGAAGCTGCGCTTCTGGGTGTAGCCCGCGTCTGTGAACACCTTGATCATCTTGGTGTTGGCGGGCAGCACCTCCGCCACGAAGCGCCGGATGCCGCGCTCGCGCGCGACCGCGCCGATGTGTTCGAGCAGGGCGGAGGCGACGCCGCGCCCCTGGTGGGCGTCCTGGACGAGGAAGGCGACCTCGGCGAGGTCGGCGTCGGAGCCGGACGAGGGGCGGCCCTGGGCGTTGATCCGGTCGTACCGGACGGTGGCGATGAACTCACCGCCGACCGTGGCGGCCAGACCCACCCGGTCCACGTAGTCGTGGTGGGTGAAGCGGTGCACGTCCTTGGCGGAGAGGCGGGGGTACGGCGCGAAGAAGCGGTAGTACTTCGACTCGTCCGACACCTGCTCGTAGAAGCTGACCAGGCGCTGCGCGTCGTCGGCGGTGATGGGGCGGATCCGCGCCGTGCCTCCGTCACGGAGCACCACGTCGGCTTCCCAGTGGGCCGGGTACGTGTGGTGCACGTCGTGGTCCTGCGAGGGCCGCTGCGGCGAGGGCTGCATGACGAAAGCCTACGGGTCGCGGGCCCGCCCGGGGCAAGGCAGGCTGAGGCCGCGGCGCGGGGCCGGCCCGGGCTGGGGCACAGCCGCCGCGTACGACGTGAGAGACTGGTCTAGACAACCGATAGGCTGGTCTGGACAACCGTTAGAACATGAAGGGCAACACCATGGTTGAGCGCCGTGTCACCGTCGGCTGGGCCGAAGGCCTGCACGCCCGGCCCGCCTCCATCTTCGTTCGCGCAGCGACCGCCTCGGGCGTCCCCGTGACGATCGCCAAGGCCGACGGCAACCCGGTCAACGCCGCCTCCATGCTCGCGGTGCTCGGCCTGGGCGCGCAGGGCGGCGAGGAGATCGTGCTGGCCTCCGAGGCCGACGACTCCGACGCCGCCCTCGACCGCCTGGCGAAGCTGGTCTCCGAGGGTCTGGACGAGCTTCCCGAGACCGTCTGACCACTCGGACGGGCGCATTCTCGCGAAGGAGCCGCGGCCCCGGAATTCCGGGGCCGCGGCTCCTTTTCTTTGTCCGCGGCCCCCGCAGACTTTCCTTTGCGCTGCCGTACTCCGCCGCATTCGGACAGCAGAAATACACCCCCGCGATTCACTCTCTTTGTATACGGCGCGGCTGTTAAAGACGGCCGCTCAGGGTGTTTACGGCATGTTGCGAAGTCCTCACGCCGTCCGGCCCGGACTCCGGACCGGTACGCCGCAACCGGTGCGCCGCCACCGCGCGTTCGGCGTGCAGGGCCGTCAGCGCGCGGGCGCGTTCCGCGTCGCCGCGGGCCACGGCGTCGACGATCGCGCCGTGTTCGGCCCAGGACTCGGCGGGACGGGCGGGCCGCTCCACGGCGTACATCCAGGCGATCTTGTGCCGGAGCTGGGTGAGCAGCGCCGTCAGGCCCGGGCTGCCCGACGCCTGGGCGAGCGTCTCGTGGAACCAGGTCCCCAGCGAGCGCAGATCCTCGCCCTCGCCCCGGCGCGCCCGCTCCTGGCCGAGCCTGACCAGGCCGCGAAGGACCTTGAGGTGGGCCTCCGTACGCCGCTGAGCGGCCCGGGCCGCGCCCAGGGGTTCGAGGAGCGTCCGTACCTCCAGGAGGTCGGCGGCCTCCAGCGCGGTGGGCTCGGCCACGCAGGCGCCCGCGTGCCGGCGGGTGGTGACGAATCCCTCGGACTCCAGCGTGCGCAGCGCCTCGCGCACCGGGACGCGCGAGACCCCGTAGCGCCGCGCGAGGAGCTCTTCCGTGAGCCTGCCGCCGCGCGGGAACACACCCGAAACGATGTCGTCACGGATTGCCGTGCATACCGATTGCGCGGGAATGCGCATGACCGAACCTCCGCCTTGATCCCCGCGAAACGCGGTCGACCGACGCCTTTTCGGTGACTCTATTGCAGCATTCCTCGATTTCCGACGGAAGCCGGAATCCATGGACGGCTTTTGGACATGCGCAAGGCCCCGGCGGGAAGCCGGGGCCTTGCGCACGAACCGAGCGGAACCGGCCGGTCAGACGTTCACACCGTGGGCGCGGAGATACGCGACCGGGTCCATGTCGGAGCCGTACTCGGGGGACGTACGGGCCTCGAAGTGCAGGTGCGGGCCGGTCGAGTTGCCGGTCGAGCCCGAGACGCCGATCTGCTGGCCGGAGGTCACGGCCTGGCCGACGGAGACGCCGATGGACGAGAGGTGGCCGTACTGCGTGTACGTGCCGTCGTTCATCCGGATGACGATGTTGTTGCCGTACGCCCCGCCCCAGCCGGCCTCGACGACGGTGCCCGCGCCGACGGAGACCACGGAACTGCCGGAGGCTGCGCGGAAGTCGACGCCGGAGTGGCTGCCGGAGGACCAGAGATTGCCGCCGGTCTTGTAACCGGTGGTCACGACGGAGCCGGCGACCGGGAGGGTGTAGCTGTTCAGGCGCTTGCGCTCCGCCGCACGGGCGGCGCGCTCCTTGGCCGCGCGCTCTTCGCGCTCCTTCTTGGCCCGCGCTTCGGCCTCGGCCTTGGCCTGCGCCTTGCGCTTGGCCTCGGCCTTCCGCTCGGCCTCGGCCTTGCGTGCGGCCTCCGCCTTGGCGGCGGCGCGCTTCTGCTGGTCGGCCTGGGCCGCGATCTCGTCCGCGAGGGAGTCGCCGATGACGATGGCCTCGGTCAGACCGGTGTCCTGGACGGCGTGGGCCGCGTCGGCGGCGAGGGCCGGAGAGGCCAGGCCTCCGATGACGCCGGTGGTCGCGAGGGCGGCGACGCCGGCCATGCTCGCGCTCTTGCGCGTCAGGCGGCTCGGGCGACGGTGCTTCCCGGTGGCACGGGTGAACGCCATGGAGTGGCTGATCCTTTCCTTCCTTCTCGCCTACCGGGTTAGCTGACGGGTTCGGAGCAGGAAGGTCTCCTACGGACCCCTCCGTGCTCGCGCGCGGAGGACATCCGATTCACCCCAGGGACTGAGTGGGTCCCCGGCTCCCCAGGCTCGCGCCTGACGGGGACTCGGCGATGGCTGCCCGGTGCCGCGGATGCGGCTCACTGCTGACGGACAGCCGGACAGACGCTAAACGGGACATCTTTTAATCACCAAACAGGCACGGCGTTTTGTAACGCACCCCACAGACCAGACAGGCAACCTCCGCAACAAAACGGACATACGAGAAGGACCCCGGCAGCCTCTCGGCTGCCGGGGTCCTGTTGTCTCCCCATTCGTGGGGAGTCGCGCAAGCGGCTCGGTCAGCCGCTCACCACCTTGACCTCTCCGATGCCCAGCGCCCTGACGGGTTCCTCGATCTGCGACGCGTCACCGACGAGGACCGTGACCAGGCGGTCCTCCGGGAATGCGCTGACGACCGCGGCGGTGGCCTCCACGGTGCCCGTCTCGGCGAGACGGGCGTACAGCTGGGCCTGGAAGTCGTCCGGCAGGTGCTGCTCGACCTGGTCGGCGAGCGTGCCGGCGACTGCCGCCGCCGTCTCGTACTTGAGCGGCGCGACGCCCACCAGGTTCTGTACGGCGACATCACGCTCGGCGTCGGTGAGGCCCTCGGCCGCGAGCGTGCGCAGGACCTTCCAGAGGTCTTCGAGCGCCGGGCCGGTGGACTCCGTGTCCACCGAGCCGCTGATCGCCAGCATGGAGGCGCCCGTCCCGTCGGGAGCGGAGCGCAGCACCTGCCCGAAGGCGCGTACGCCGTACGTGTAGCCCTTCTCCTCGCGCAGGACGCGGTCCAGGCGGGACGTGAGCGTGCCGCCCAGGCAGTACGTGCCGAGGACCTGCGCCGACCAGACGCGGTCGTGCCGGTCGGGGCCGATCCGGCCGATGAGCAGCTGCGTCTGGACCGCTCCGGGGCGGTCGACGATGACCACACGGCCGGTGTCGTCGGCGACGACCGGCGGGACGGGGCGGGGCTCGGCGCTGTCGCCCTTCCACGCGCCCAGGGTGTCGGCCAGGACGGCGTCCAGGTCGGTGCCCTCCAGGTCGCCGACGACCACGGCGGTGGCGGTCGCGGGGCGCACGTGCGCCGCGTAGAAGCCCTTCACGGCGGCGGCGTCGATGCGCCCCACCGTCTCCTCGGTGCCCTGGCGCGGACGGGACATGCGCGAGGTGGCGGGGAAGAGCTCCTTGGAGAGCTGTTTGGCGGCACGGCGGGACGGGTTGGCCGTCTCGTGCGGGATCTCGTCGAGCCGGTTGGCGACCAGGCGCTCGATCTCGCCGTCCGCGAAGGCGGGTGCCCGCAGCGCGTCGGCGAGCAGGCCGAGCGCCTTGTGCAGCCGGGAGACGGGGACCTCGAGGGAGACCCGGACGCCCGGATGGTCGGCGAACGCGTCGAGCGTGGCGCCGCAGCGCTCCAGCTCGGCGGCGAACTCCTCGGCGGAGTGCTTGTCGGTGCCCTCCGACAGGGCCCGCGCCATGATCGTCGAGACGCCGTCGAGGCCCTCCGGCTCGGCCTCCAGGGGGGCGGCGAGGAAGACCTCGACGGCCACGACCTGCTGTCCGGGGCGGTGGCAGCGCAGTACGGTCAGACCGTTGGGCAGGCTGCCGCGCTCGGGGGCGGGGAAGGCCCACGGCGTGGGCGTGCCGGCCTGCGGCTGCGGGTGGAACTCCATGCTCACGGCTGCGGTGTCGCTCACTTGTCCGTCCCTTCCTGCGTCGCGTTCTCACCGGCGGCGGTGGTGTCGTCGGCCGCGTCGGCCGCGTGGGTCGGCTCGTACACCAGGACAGCGCGGTTGTCCGGGCGCAGGCGGGCCGCGGCCGCGGCCCGGACCTCCTCCGCCGTGATGTCCAGGACGCGCTGGACGGCCGTCAGGGCGAGCTGCGGGTCGCCGAACAGGACGGCGTACCGGCACAGTTCGTCGGCGCGGCCCGCGACCGTGCCCAGCCGGTCGAGCCACTCGCGCTCCAACTGGGCCTGCGCGCGCTCCATCTCCTCGGGCGTGGGGCCCTCGGCGGCGAAACGGGCCAGCTCCTCGTCGACGGCGCGCTCGATGTCGGGCACGTCGACGCCGGCCGACGTCTTGACGTCCAGCCAGCCGAGGGAGGGCGCGCCGGACAGGCGCAGCAGCCCGAAGCCGGCGGCGACGGCCGTACGGTCGCGGCGGACCAGGCGGTTGTGCAGCCGGGAGGACTCGCCGCCGCCGAGGACGGTGAGCGCCAGGTCGGCGGCGTCGGCCTCGCGGGTGCCGTCGTGCGGCAGCCGGTAGGCGGCCATCAGGGCGCGCGCCGGGACCTCTTCGCGGATCTCCTCGCGCAGCTCCTCGCCGATGATGTCGGGCAGCGAGCCGTCGCGCGGCGGCTGCTTGCCGTCGTGGGAGGGGATGGAGCCGAAGTACTTCTCGATCCAGGCGAGCGTCTGCTCCGGGTCGATGTCGCCGACGACCGAGATCACCGCGTTGTTGGGCGCGTAGTACGTACGGAAGAACGCCCGCGCGTCCTCGAGGGTCGCCGCGTCCAGGTCGGCCATCGAGCCGATCGGCGTGTGGTGGTACGGGTGGCCCTCGGGGTACGAGAGCGCGGTCAGCCGCTCGAAGGCGGTGCCGTACGGGACATTGTCGTACCGCTGCCGGCGCTCGTTCTTGACGACGTCGCGCTGGTTCTCCATCGACTCCTCGTCGAGCGCGGAGAGCAGGGAGCCCATCCGGTCGGCCTCGAGCCACAGGGCCAGCTCCAGCTGGTGGGCCGGCATGGTCTCGAAGTAGTTGGTGCGCTCGAAGCTGGTCGTGCCGTTGAGCGAGCCGCCCGCACCCTGCACCAGCTCGAAGTGGCCGTTGCCCTTGACCTGCGCCGATCCCTGGAACATCAGGTGCTCGAAAAGGTGAGCAAGGCCGGTACGGCCCTTGACCTCGTGGCGCGAACCGACGTCGTACCAGAGGCAGACCGCGGCGACCGGGGTCAGGTGGTCCTCGGAGAGCACCACGCGCAGGCCGTTGGCCAGCCGGTGCTCAGTCGCTGTCAGGCCGCCGGAACCGGCCTGCGCTGTGGCCGTGTGACCCATGGGCATGTACGTCCCTTCGATCGCGATATGGAGAAGTCCTGCCACTGTATGCAAGCTCACGGACACCTGGCGAAGTTCCCGGCCGGTGTACGCCCTCAGGGAACGCCCGAGTAGGCGCTACGGACGGGTCGAGGTCGGCGTTGTCAGTGCGCCGGTCCACAATGGTCGGCATCACACGCAAGAACTCGCCCTACAGAACCGCGAAGGAGCCGCAGCCGCGATGGCCCGCCGCAGCACGAAGACCCCGCCGCCGGACGATGCGTTCGAGGAGAAGATCCTCGATGTCGACGTCGTCGACGAGATGCAGGGCTCCTTCCTCGAGTACGCGTACTCGGTGATCTACTCGCGAGCGCTGCCCGACGCCCGCGACGGCATGAAGCCGGTGCACCGCCGCATCGTCTACCAGATGAACGAGATGGGGCTGCGGCCCGACCGCGGCTATGTGAAGTGCGCCCGCGTCGTCGGCGAGGTGATGGGCAAGCTGCACCCCCACGGCGACGCGTCGATCTACGACGCGCTCGTGCGCATGGCGCAGCCCTTCTCGATGCGCCTGCCGCTCGTCGACGGGCACGGCAACTTCGGCTCGCTGGGCAACGACGACCCGCCGGCCGCCATGCGGTACACGGAATGCCGGATGGCCGACGCCACGTCGCTGATGACCGAGTCGATCGACGAGGACACGGTCGACTTCAACCCGAACTACGACGGTCAGGAGCGCGAGCCCGTCGCGCTGCCCGCGGCGTACCCGAACCTGCTGGTCAACGGCGCGTCCGGGATCGCCGTCGGCATGGCGACGAACATGCCGCCGCACAACCTGGGCGAGGTCGTCGCCGCCGCCCGGCACTTGATCAGGCACCCGGGGGCCGATCTCGAGACGCTGATGCGTTTCGTCCCCGGGCCCGACCTGCCGACCGGCGGCCGGATCGTCGGCCTCGGCGGGATCAAGGACGCGTACGAGAACGGCCGCGGCACCTTCAAGATCCGCTCGACGGCCACCGTGGAGAACGTGACGGCGCGCCGCAAGGGCCTGGTCGTCACCGAACTGCCCTTCACCGTCGGCCCGGAGAAGGTGATCGCGAAGATCAAGGACCTGGTCTCCGCGAAGAAGCTCCAGGGCATCGCGGACGTCAAGGACCTCACGGACCGCGCGCACGGCCTGCGTCTGGTCATCGAGATCAAGAACGGCTTCGTCCCCGAGGCCGTCCTGGAGCAGCTCTACAAGCTGACGCCGATGGAGGAGACCTTCGGCATCAACAACGTGGCGCTGGTCGACGGCCAGCCCCTGACGCTCGGCCTCAAGGAGCTGCTGGAGGTCTATCTCGACCACCGCTTCGAGGTCGTACGCCGCCGCAGCGAGTTCCGCCGCACCAAGCGGCGCGACCGGCTGCACCTGGTCCTCGGCCTGCTGGTCGCGCTGCTCGACATCGACGAGGTCATCCGCCTCATCCGTTCCAGTGACAACTCGGCGCAGGCCAAGGAGCGGCTCATCGAGCACTTCTCCCTGAGCGAGATCCAGACGCAGTACATCCTGGACACGCCGCTGCGCCGGCTCACCCGGTTCGACAAGATCGAGCTGGAGGCCGAGCGTGACCGGCTGAACGCCGAGATCGACGAGCTGACCGCGATCCTGGAGTCGGACACCGAGCTGCGCAAGCTCGTCTCGGCGGAACTGGCGGCGGTGGCGAAGAAGTTCGGCACCGACCGGCGCACCGTGCTGCTGGAGTCGGGGAGTTCTCCGGTGGCCGCGGTGCCGCTGGAGGTCGCGGACGACCCGTGCCGGGTTCTGCTGTCCTCGACCGGTCTGCTGGCCCGTACGGCCAACGGCGAGCCCCTCGCCGTGGACGACGCCCGGCGCGCCAAGCACGACGTGATCGTCTCGGCCGTGCCCGCCACGGCACGCGGCGACGTGGGCGCGGTGACGTCGTCCGGCCGCCTGCTGCGGCTCGCGGTGATCGACCTACCCCAGCTCCCGGACACGGCCTCCGCGCCCAACCTCTCGGGCGGGGCGCCGGTCACGGAGTTCCTCTCCCTGGAGCCGGACGAGTCGCTGATCTGCCTCACCACGCTCGACGAGTCCTCTCCCGGGCTCGCGCTCGGCACCGAGCAGGGCGTGGTCAAGCGGGTGGTCCCGGACTATCCCGCCAACAAGGACGAGCTGGAGGTCATCACCCTCAAGGAGGGTGACCGGATCGTCGGCGGGGCCGAGCTGCGCACCGGCGAGGAGGATCTGGTCTTCATCACGGACGACGCCCAGCTGCTGCGCTATCCGGCGGGGCAGGTCAGGCCGCAGGGCCGGGCCGCGGGCGGCATGGCGGGCATCAAGCTCGCCGAGGGCGCCAAGGTGATCTCCTTCACCGCGGTCGACCCGGCGGCGGACGCCGCGGTCTTCACGGTGGCCGGTACGGCGGGGACGCTGCTCGGCGACACGGAGACGTCCGCCAAGCTGACGCCGTTCGACCAGTACCCGCGCAAGGGCCGGGCCACGGGCGGCGTGCGCTGCCAGCGGTTCCTCAAGGGCGAGGACGTCCTCGTCCTGGCCTGGGCGGGCGCCGCCCCGGCGCGCGCGGCGGCGAGCAACGGCGCACCGGTGGAGCTGCCGGTGCCCGACCCGCGCCGCGACGGCTCGGGCACTCCGCTGGCGACGCCGGTGGCGGCTCTGGCCGGCCCGGCCTAGCCCTCGCCCTGTACGTACCGCAGGACGCCCCACATGCTGTGCTCGTAGGCAGCGGCGGAGGCGTCCTGCGGTACGTCGAGCGCTTCCTCTCCCGGGCCGCCGGTCCGGCATGCCTCCAGTTCCTTGCCCAGGGCCCGCCCGTCGGTCCCGGAGCCGATGAGGACGAGCTGCGTCGTCCTCGGCTCGTCGCGCCCCCACGGCTGTGGGTAGAAGCGCAGGAACCGGCCGACGGCGTGCACCCCGTACCGGTTGCGGGGGTCGGCCGCGCCGAAGTCGACGTACCCCTTGATCCGGTACAGGCCCTGGGGCCTGGTGTCGAGGAACTCCATGAGCCGGCGCGGGTCCACCGGCACGTCGGAGGTGAAGGAGACGCTCTCGTACGCCGCGTGCAGGTGATCGTCGTGGCCGTCGTGCGCGTCCTGCTCGGCCCGCAGGTCGTCGAAGGACAGCTGCCGTGCCTTCTCCTCGGCGTCGGGCCGCGCCGCCGGGTCGAAGAGCAGTGCCGGATCGATCCGCCCGTACTCCGCGCGGACGACGGCCGTCCCCCCGCTGAGGCTCCGTACGGTGTCGAGGACGCGGCCGAGCCGCTCCTCCCCCACCCGGTCCGTCTTGTTCAGCACGACGAGGTCGGCGACGGCGAGGTGGCGGTCCAGCTCGGGATGGCGCGTGCGCGTGGCGTCGAACTCGACCGCGTCGACGACCTCGGCGAGCCCTCCGTACACGATCCGCTCGTTCTCACTGGCGAGGATCATCCGCACCAGTTCCTGCGGTTCGGCGAGCCCGCTCGCCTCGATGACGATCACGTCGAGCCGGGCGGCCGGACGGGTCAGCCGCTCCAGGTACTCGTCCAGCTCGCTCGCGTCGACGGCGCAGCACAGGCACCCGTTGCCGAGCGAGACGGTGGAGTCCCCGAGCTGCCCGGCGACCGCCATGGCATCGATCTCGATGGCCCCGAAGTCGTTGACGATCGCACCGATCCTGGTGCCCCGGCTGCGGGCGAGCAGGTGGTTGAGCACGGTGGTCTTGCCGGAGCCCAGGAAGCCCGCGAGGACGACGACCGGGATCTGCTTCTTGCTCACCGTGGGACCTTTCTCATGACGCAAGAACGGGCCGCCCCAGGATAGGGGCGGCCTCGGCGCCCCCGCGGATCACGGCAGCCGCACGGCCGGAGGCCGGGATTTCGGAAAGCCGTGCCCGGCGCTCTACCGTTCGAGACATGAGCGCCGCACCGACCACCCCCGGCAGACGCCTGCGTCTGGGCTGGCCCCAGCGGGTCTTCTCGCAGGTCCTCCTCATGCAGCTGGCCATCGCCACCGGCGTCACCGTGCTCGCCACCGGGCTCTTCCTGGCCCCGCTCAGCGCTCAGCTCGACCAGGAGGCGATGCGGCGCGCCCTCGCGATCGCGCAGACCACCGCTGTCCAGCCGCAGCTCGCCGACGCCGTGACCGGCTCGCGGCCCGCCGTCTCGGGGCCCGTGCAGGCCGAGGCTGACCGCGTCCGGCGCTCCACCGGCGCCGAGTACGTGGTGGTCATGGACGACCGGGGCGTCCGCTGGTCCCACACCGACCCCCGTCAGATCGGCCGGATCGTCTCCACCGACCCGAGCGAGGCGCTCGCCGGCCGCGAGGTGATGGAGATCGACGAGGGGACGCTCGGCCGCTCCGCCCGGGGCAAGGTCCCGCTGCGCGACACGGCCGGCGAGATCGTCGGCGCGGTGTCGGTCGGCATCGAGTACGACAGCGTCCGTGCCCGGCTGCTCGCGGCGATCCCGGGGCTGCTGGCGTACGCGGGCGGCGCTCTGGCCGTCGGCGCGGTGGCGGCGTACCTCATTTCCCGAAGGCTCCAGCGGCAGACCCACGACCTGGCCTTCTCCGACATCTCCGCGCTGCTGGCCGAGCGCGAGGCGATGCTGCACGGCATCCGCGAAGGCGTCGTCGCCCTGGACTCCCAGGGCAGGATCCGGCTGATGAACGACGAGGCCCAGCGGCTGCTCGGCCTCGGCGCACAGGCCACGGGCCGCCCGCTGGACGAGGTGCTGGGCGAGGGCCGTACGGCGGACGTGCTGGCGGGCCGGGTGACCGGCGACGACCTGCTGACCGTGCGCGGTCACCGTGTCCTGGTCACCAACCGGATGCCGACGGACGACGGGGGCGCGGTGGCGACCCTGCGCGACCGTACCGAGCTGGAGCGGCTCGGCCGCGAGCTGGACTCGACGCGCGGCCTGATCGACGCCCTGCGCGCCCAGGACCACGAGCACGCCAACCGGATGCACACGCTCCTGGGGCTGCTGGAGCTTGGCATGCACGAGGAGGCGGTGCGGTTCGTGACGGAGGTGGCGGGGGTCCGCCGGGCCACCGCCGAGCAGATCACCGAGAAGATCCACGACCCGATGCTGGCGGCCCTGCTGGTCGGGAAGGCCACGGTCGCCGCCGAGCGCGGCGTCGCGCTCCGGCTGTCCGACGCGACGCTCCTGCCCGACCGGCTGGTGGACCCGCGCGGCCTGGTCACCGTCGTCGGCAACCTGGTGGACAACGCGCTGGACGCGTCGGCCGGGTCCCCGGACGCCGTGATCGAGGTCGAGCTGCGGGCACGGGGGCGTACGGCCGTACTGCGCGTGGCGGACGGCGGGCCGGGTGTCCCGGCGGAGCAGCGCGAGCTGATCTTCACGGAGGGGTGGTCGACCAAGGAGCTGCCGGCCCACGGCAAGCGCGGCCTGGGGCTCGCCATGGTGCGCCGGCTCGCGGAGCGGCAGGGCGGCAGCGCCCGGGTCGGCGAAGGGGCGGAGGGCGGCGCGGAGTTCACCGTCGTACTGCCGGAAGCCCTGACGGACGCCGGGCTGGACGGCCCGGACGGCGCCGGCAGGGACGGCGACGGCAGGGAGTCCGGCGAGCCCGGGGCCGGCGGTGCGGGGCCCGCCGCCGCGCCCACGGACGCGGCGCTCGACCCGGCGGGAGAGGCGCGATGATCGACGTACTGGTGGTGGACGACGACGTGCGCGTGGCGGAGATCAACGCGGCGTACGTGGCCAAGGTCGCCGGATTCCGTGTCGTCGGCCGGGCGCACTCGGTCGCCGACGCCCTGGCCCGGCTCCGCGCGGACCACGTCGACCTGGTGCTCCTGGACCACTACCTGCCGGACGGGAACGGGCTCGCGCTCGTCCAGGAGCTGCGCGCGCTCGGCCTCCAGACCGACGTGATCATGGTGACGGCGGCGCGTGACATCGGGACCGTACAGGCGGCCATGCGCCAGGGGGCTCTCCAATACCTCGTCAAACCCTTCAACTTCGCCGGGCTGCGCACCAAGCTGGAGGCGTACGCCACGCTGCGCCGGACCCTCGACGGCGGCGGCGAGGCGGAACAGGCCGAGGTGGACCGGATCTTCGGCGCGCTCTCCGTGTCCGGCTCGCCCGAGCTCCCGAAGGGGCACTCGCCGACGACCGCCGAGCTGGTGCGGCAGGTGCTGCTGGCCGCCGACGGGCCGATCTCCGCGCAGGAGATCGCGGAGCGCGCGGGCATCAGCCGGCAGACCGCGCAGCGCTATCTGAAGCTGCTGGAACGGTCGGGGCGGGTTCGGCTCAGTCTCAAGTACGGCGAGACGGGCCGCCCGGAGCACCGGTACGCGTGGACGGCCGGCAGCGGCGGCTGAGACGGCGCTGCGCGGTCGGGCGGTCGCGGTCGTCGGGAGCGGGGTCGTCGGGAGCGGGGTCGCGGTCGGCCAGGGGGCGCCGTGCCCCGTCGACGGCCCGTTTCGTGTCGCAGTGGGCGCCAGGCCCCCTCGGCGATGCGGGGGGCCTGGGCCCGGCCGGGCGTCAGACCGCGCCCGCGCCCGTCAGCGAGCGCACCTCCGTCTCGGCGTGCCTGGCCTCGTCCGGCGGTTCGGGTGACAGCGCCGTGCCGGCCCACCCAGCGAGGAAGCCCAGCGGGATCGACACCAGGCCCGGGTTCTGGAGCGGGAAGAGCTGGAAGTCGACGCCGGGGAACAGCGCTTCGGGGCTGCCCGAGACGACCGGCGAGAGCAGCACGAGCAGCACGGCCGGGATCAGGCCGCCGTACACCGACCAGACCGCGCCGCGCGTGGTGAAGTTCCGCCAGAACAGCGAGTAGAGGAGCACCGGCAGGTTGGCGGAGGCGGCGACCGCGAAGGCCAGGCCGACGAGGAACGCGACGTTCAGGTCGCGGGCGAGCAGGCCGAGGCCGATGGCCACGGCTCCGATCCCGGCCGCCGCGAACCGCGCCACCGCGACCTCGCTGTACTGCTTGGCGTGGCGCCGCCTGAGGGAGGCGTACAGATCGTGGGCGACGGAGGCGGAGGAGGCCAGGGTGATGCCGGCGACGACCGCGAGGATGGTGGCGAAGGCGACAGCCGCGACGATGGCGAACAGAACCGTTCCTCCGGTGGAGCCCGCGCCGCCGCCGAGGTCGAGGGCGAGCAGCGGAACCGCCGTGTTGCCCGCCGCGTTCGACGCCCGTACCTCGTCGGTGCCGACCACCGCCGCCGCGCCGAAGCCGAGCACGATCGTCATCAGGTAGAAGCTGCCGATCAGGCCGATCGACCAGACGACCGAGCGGCGGGCGGCGCGCGCGGTCGGCACGGTGTAGAAGCGGGACAGGATGTGCGGCAGACCGGCCGTGCCGAGGACGAGCGCGAGGCCGAGGCTGATGAAGTCGAAGCGGGCCGTCCAGTCGCCGCCGTACCGCAGACCGGGCGAGAGGAAGTCCGCGCCGTGGCCGCTGCGTTCGGCGGCGGACAGCAGCAACTGGTTGAAGTCGCCGTGGAAGCGCACCAGGACGAGCACCGTGAGCGCGACCGTGCCCGCCATCAGCAGCACCGCCTTGACGATCTGGATCCAGGTGGTGGCCCTCATCCCTCCCAGCGATACGTAGATCACCATCAGCGCGCCCACGCCGATGACCGTCCAGGAGCGCGCCGCCTCACTGCTCCCGCCCAGCAGCAGCGCGACCAGGCTGCCCGCCCCCACCATCTGCGCCACCAGATAGAGAACGGACACGGTGACCGAGGAAGTTCCCGCCGCGATGCGCACGGGCCGCTCCCGCATCCGGGCGGCGACGACGTCGGCGAGGGTGAACCGGCCGCAGTTGCGGACGAGTTCGGCGACGAGCAGCAGGACGACGAGCCAGGCGACGAGGAAGCCGACGGAGTAGAGCATGCCGTCGTAGCCGTAGAGGGCGATGAGGCCGGAGATGCCGAGGAAGGAGGCGGCGGACATGTAGTCGCCCGCGATGGCGAAACCGTTCTCCATCGGGGAGAACAGCCGTCCCCCCGCGTAGAACTCCTCCGCGGAACCACGCCGGTTACGGCTCACCCACGTCGTGATCGCCAGCGTCGCCGCGACGAACGCGCAGAACAGCAGCAGCGCGAGTGTCTGGTGGTCGTCGGTCACCGCGCGGTCCCCTTGATCCCCCGGGTGAGTTCCTGCGTGTCCCAGCGGAGATCGAGCGCCGCACGGTCCCTGCGGAGCCGGGCGTGACGCGCGTAGGCCCAGGTGAGTACGAAGGTGGTGAGGAACTGCCCGAGCCCGGCGACCATCGCCACGTTCACCGCGCCGGCGACCGGGCGGGCCATCAGGTCGTGCGCGGTGGTCGCCGCGACGACGTAGACCACGTACCAGGTGAAGAAGGCGAGGGTGGCGGGGACGACGAACCGCCGGTAGCGGCCGCGCACTTCCTGGAAGGCGGCGCTGCGCTGCACCTCCAGATAGATCTCGGCGGCACTGGGACCGGTCCCGTCACAGCCCGCGGGCTCGGGCTGTGACGGGACCGGTGCGGGTGCGCCGGTGCCGTCGAGCTCGCCCCAGCCGGAGGCGAGCGCGTCGTACCAGGGATCGTCGAACCGCACTGCTGCGGCGTCGCGCCCTTCCTGCTTCTCCACCGAACAACTCTCCTTGTCCGCGAACAAATGGTCCGCGTGCCCAAGGATGGACAGAGTGGGAAGATCCCGGACTCTTCAATCGGCGCACTTCACCCCTTCAGGTGAAGGTGAAAAAGCTCCACGCGGTCCGCCCGTGGGGGTGGACCGCGTGGAGCGTGGTGCGGTGCGGCGTCGGCGGCCGGGCCTCAGGCGTCGATGCGCGAGCGGTCCAGGGTGGCCGCCGAGCTGGTGATGAACTCCTTGCGGGGCGCGACCTCGTTGCCCATCAGGAGATCGAAGACCTGCTCGGAGGACTCCAGGTCACCGATGTTGATACGGCGCAGCGTCCGGTGGCGGGGGTCCATCGTCGTCTCCGCCAGCTGATCGGCGTCCATCTCGCCGAGGCCCTTGTAGCGCTGGATGGAGTCCTTGTAGCGCACGTTCTTGCGCTGGTACTCCAGCAGCGTCTGCCGCAACTCGTTGTCCGAGTACGTGTAGACGTACTTGTCCTGGCCCTTCTTCGGCTGGACGAGCTCGATCCGGTGCAGCGGCGGTACGGCGGCGAAGACGCGCCCCGCCTCCACCATCGGCCGCATGTAGCGCTGGAAGAGCGTCAGCAGCAGGCAGCGGATGTGGGCGCCGTCGACGTCGGCGTCCACGAGGAGGACGATCTTGCCGTAGCGAGCGGCGTCGAGGTCGAAGGTCCGCCCCGAACCCGCTCCTATGACCTGGATGATGGCGCCGCACTCGGCGTTCTTCAGCATGTCCGAGACGGACGACTTCTGGACGTTGAGGATCTTGCCGCGGATGGGCAGCAGCGCCTGGAACTCGGAGTTCCGGGCGAGCTTCGCCGTACCGAGCGCGGAGTCTCCCTCGACGATGAAGAGCTCGCTGCGCTCCACGTCGTCGCTGCGGCAGTCGGCGAGCTTCGCCGGCAGCGAGGAGGACTCCAGCGCGGTCTTGCGGCGCTGCGCCTCCTTGTGCTGGCGGGCCGCGATGCGCGTCCGGGCGGCGGCGACGACCTTCTCCATCACCGAGCGTGCCTGCTGCTTGGCGTCGCGCTTGGTGGAGGTCAGGAAGGTCTTCAGCTCCTTGGCCACGACGTTGCCGACGATCCGCGCGGCCGCCGACGTACCGAGCACTTCCTTCGTCTGGCCCTCGAACTGCGGCTCGGCCAGCCGCACCGTGACGACCGCGGTCAGGCCCTCCATGGCGTCGTCCTTGACGACGTCGTCCTCGGCGACGCGCAGCAGCTTGGCCGAGCGCAGCGCCTCGTTCACCGTCCTGGTGAGGGAGCGCTCGAAGCCGGAGATGTGGGTGCCGCCCTTGGGGGTGGCGATGATGTTGACGAAGGACCTGACGGTGGTGTCGTAGCCCGTGCCCCAGCGCAGCGCGATGTCGACGCCCAGCTCGCGGGTGACCTCGGTGGCCGTCATGTGGCCGCGGTCGTCGAGGACCGGCACGGTCTCCTTGAAGGTGCCCTGCCCGCTGAGGCGCAGGACGTCGCAGACGGCCTTGTCCTGCGCGAGGTACTCGCAGAACTCGCTGATGCCGCCGTCGAAGCGGAACGTCTCCTCGGTCTTGCCCTCTCCCTCCAGGGCGCGCTCGTCGCGGACGACGATGGTCAGGCCGGGCACCAGGAAGGCCGTCTGGCGGGCGCGCTGGTACAGCGTCTCCAGGCCGAGCTTGGCGTCCTTGAGGAAGATCTGGTGGTCGGCCCAGTACCGCACGCGGGTGCCGGTGCGCGTCTTGGGGACCCGCTTGCCCTTGCGCAGCCCGTTCGCCGGGTCGAAGGGGGCGTCGGGGCCGGATTCGGTGAACATCCCGGGGACGCCGCGCCGGAAGCTGATGGCGTGCGTCGCGCTGTTGCGGTCGACCTCGACGTCCAGGCGGGCGGAGAGGGCGTTGACGACGGAGGCGCCGACGCCGTGCAGGCCGCCGGAGGCCGCGTACGAGCCGCCGCCGAACTTTCCGCCGGCGTGCAGCTTGGTCATCACGACCTCGACGCCGGACAGGCCGGTCTTGGGCTCGACGTCGACCGGGATGCCGCGGCCGTTGTCCCTGACCTCGACGGAGCCGTCCTCGTGGAGGATGACCTCGATGTGGTCGCAGTATCCGCCGAGGGCTTCGTCGACGGAGTTGTCGATGATCTCCCACAGGCAGTGCATGAGACCGCGGCTGTCGGTGGACCCGATGTACATGCCGGGTCGTTTGCGGACGGCCTCGAGCCCCTCGAGTACGAGAAGGTGCCGCGCGGTGTAGTTGGAACCGTCACGGTCTGCACCGGTCAGAAGCGCAGTGGACGGCACGGACGTTTCGGCGGTCACGCGGTTCGCTCCTCGCTGAATTTCAAATGTGTCCCGATGGGGTACGGGCCCGGCGTGGGTCGCCGGTCAGAGGGTACCGAGGCCTGGTAGAGCCGATGTGACGCCACCCTCAGGAAAACTCATGCTAGTCCAGAGTCGTATGCGCGTTCGATCCCTCGTTGGAGTGACGTGGACATCACGTTCCCTTCGAGGCATGAACCATTTAGGCTCCGGGCACGTCCTCATGAACAACCGGCAAGCCAGCCGGGAGGGCGAACACCCACCCATCGACGCGAAACCGTAGAGCGACGCAATACGGCTCCTTCGCCGCTAACCGGCAACAGACAGCCACCTCGGAAGAATTTTCAAGGAAAAGCCACGAGCGGGAACGTTTTCGGCCTGGTTGGATGTTGACCCTGGTACGACAGCTCGTCGAGCTAGAGAAGAGGCGACGTGACTACTGTTCTGACCCCCGCGAGCCCCCTGACGGCCGCTGACCGATGCGACCGCTGCGGCGCCCAGGCTTACCTGCGCGTTGTCCTGGCCAGCGGCGGCGAACTGCTCTTTTGCGCCCACCACGGACGTAAGTTCGAGCCGGAACTCAAGAAGATCGCCGCTGAAATACAGGACGAGACCGACCGGCTGACCCCCGTGCCGCCGTCCCCGGAAGACGAGGACCGCTGAGAACGCAGGCACCTCGCACCCACGACGAGCCAAGGGCCGGTCTCCGACCGGCCGACGGGCGGTCTTCCCCGCGGGATCGGGGAAGGCCGCCCGTACTCGTACGCTGCAAGCGTAATCAGCTTCTCGCTGCCCAGATGTCCGGCGCCGCTGAAAGGCGTGCGTACACCCCGGGGCTCTCCGCCTGACCGCAGCCGCTCCCCCAGGAGACGAGCCCGATCAGCAGGCCACCGGCCACCAGGGGCCCACCGCTGTCCCCCTGGCAGGCGTCGTGCCCCCCGTTCTCGTCCCCGGCGCACAGCATCGTCTCCGAGCGGTACGTGCCCTCCGCGCGGCCCGGGTAGGCGCGCTCGCAGGCACTGTCGGGCAACACCTTCACCGGGGCCGCCCGCAGCTCACCGGCGTACGCCCCGCTGCCCGTCGTATCGCCCCAGCCGTAGACCATGGCGCCGGTGCCCGCCGTGTACGCGGTGCTGCCCGGCCCGGCGGCCCTGATGGTGTCGGACGCGGGGAGCGGGTCGAGCAGCGTCAGCAGGGCGAAATCTCCCTCGTTCGTCTTGGCGTCGTACGCCGGATTGAGCTCTACGCCGCTCACGGCGATCTCCCGGCCGCCCGTCCCCTTCAGCGTGCTGCGGCCCGCGATCACCCGCAGGTCGCGCACCTGGCCGAGCGGCACGCCCAGTACATCCGAACTCACGCAGTGTGCCGCGGTCAGCACTCTGGCGGGCCCCACCAGCACTCCCCCGCAGAATTGCCCCGCTCGCGTACCTCCGAACCGGTCACGGCTGGAGAGGGCCACCACCCACGGCGACTGCGAGATCTGTACCGGCTGGCCCCCGATCACCACACCGTCCGGGGCGGCGGTGCCTCCCGATGCCTGTGGCGCCGCGACGGCCATGGCCGTCAGGGCCAGCGCCCCTGTCAGTGATCCGGCGAAAGAGCGACGCATACGGCCTCCTGGCTCGGTGCAGCAATGGCACCACCAGCCTCGGGCGGACGCCTGCGCGCCGCACCCGCGAAAGGCCGGGGGCCCGGAGTCTCACGTACGGGACTCCGGGCCCCCGGCCCGAGCGGTGGGCGGCCAGGGACGTCCCGGCCGGGACAGGTCCTAGTCGAGGTAGTCGCGCAGCACCTGCGAGCGCGACGGGTGGCGCAGCTTGGACATCGTCTTCGACTCGATCTGGCGGATGCGCTCACGCGTCACGCCGTAGACCTTGCCGATCTCGTCCAGCGTCTTCGGCTGCCCGTCCGTGAGGCCGAAGCGCATGGACACGACACCCGCCTCGCGCTCGGACAGGGTGTCCAGCACCGAGTGCAGCTGCTCCTGGAGGAGGGTGAAGGAGACGGCGTCGG
Organism: Streptomyces chryseus; assembly: GCF_014650755.1. Taxonomy (GTDB): domain Bacteria; phylum Actinomycetota; class Actinomycetes; order Streptomycetales; family Streptomycetaceae; genus Streptomyces; species Streptomyces chryseus. Next base: position 69,127 of record NZ_BMVO01000015.1, read on the forward strand.
CCGGCACGACCGCCTCGGAGTCCTCGATGAGGTCACCGAACTCGCTGTCGCCGTCCTCGCCGAGCGGGGTGTGCAGCGAGATGGGCTCGCGGCCGTACTTCTGGACCTCGATGACCTTCTCCGGGGTCATGTCGAGTTCCTTGGCCAGCTCCTCCGGGGTGGGCTCGCGGCCCAGGTCCTGGAGCATCTGGCGCTGCACGCGGGCCAGCTTGTTGATGACCTCGACCATGTGCACCGGGATGCGGATGGTGCGGGCCTGGTCGGCCATCGCGCGGGTGATCGCCTGACGGATCCACCAGGTGGCGTAAGTCGAGAACTTGTAGCCCTTGGTGTAGTCGAACTTCTCGACCGCGCGGATCAGACCCAGATTGCCCTCCTGGATCAGGTCCAGGAAGAGCATGCCGCGGCCGGTGTAGCGCTTGGCCAGCGAGACCACCAGACGGAGGTTGGCCTCCAGCAGGTGGTTCTTGGCGCGGCGGCCGTCCTCCGCGATGATCTCCAGCTCGCGCTTGAGCTTCGGCGCCAGCTTGTCGCTGTTGGCCAGCTTGTCCTCGGCGAAGAGGCCCGCCTCGATGCGCTTGGCGAGCTCCACCTCCTGCTCGGCGTTGAGGAGGGGGACCTTGCCGATCTGCTTGAGGTAGTCCTTGACGGGGTCGGCGGTGGCGCCGGCGACAGCGACCTGCTGTGCGGGCGCGTCGTCCTCGTCCTCGTCGGAAAGGACGAACCCCTTCTCGCCGCCTTCCTCCTCCTCGTCGGCGCCCGCCTTGACCGGCGTCTCCTCGGCGGAGTCCTCACCGTCGGCGGCCTCGTCGGCGCCCTTCTTGGCGGAGGTCTTCTTCGCGGCCGTCTTCTTGGCCGCGGTCTTCTTCGCGGTGGTCTTCTTGGCGGCCGTCTTCTTCGCGGCGGCCTTCTTCACCGGCTCGGGGCCGGCGGACGCGTCGTCGTCGGCCACGGCGTCCACGGATTCCGCTGCCGGTGCCGGTGCCACGGTGGCCGCGACGGTCTTGGCGGAAGCCGGCTGGGCCGCGGTGGCCGCGACCGACTTGGTCGCGGTGCGCTTGGCCGGACTCTTCGCTGCGACGCTCTTGCGGGGACGCTTGGGCGACTCCGCGGCAGTGACCATCAGCGTCACACCCTCTTCCTCGAGGATCTGGTTCAGGCTGCGCAGAACGTTCTTCCACTGGGCCGCCGGAATCTGGTCGGCCAAGAATGCCTGGCGCACGTCATCGCCCGCGATCTGCCCATCAGCCTTTCCCCGCTCGATGAGCGCCATCACAGACTCGGACTCGGCGATCTCCGGCGGGAGCGTACGGGATGTGCTGGCCGACACGAACAACCTCTCGGAACGATGGAAACGACTTCCGGCCTCGCCCTGAGTGCGGGCCGCGGCCGACGACATCGGCTGGGGATGTACCGACGGCGCAGGTTGAACCTCGGACTGGTTACAGCGCCACTCTCAGCAGCTGCATTCCCTCTTCGGCTGTCACCTCTTAGGTCATCGCACAGTTCCGCGGAGTGTTACGCCCAATCTGCGTGGCCCGAGTCACACCCCGTCCGAATGAGGAAGAACAGAAGGGGCATCGGCCCACAATCGTGTCGCCGGACCCCAGGGGATCCGGCGACACGAGATTCGTCAGCGCAGCCGGGCCGCAAGGCACACACCCTGGCCGTGGTCCGCGGTCAGTGCTCGCGCGGCGCCGGCACCACACGCTCCACTTCCGGGTGAACCGTGAGCAGTTGGCGCATGGCGGCCTCGGCCGCCGGAGCGTCGCCCGCCGCGAGGGCGTCGACGGTACGCGAGTGGTGGACGAGAGCGGCCTCGGTGGGGCGGTCACAGCCGGTGACGGGGCCGCCGGACACCTGGAGGGCGGCGGAGACGATGCCGGAGAGGTGCTCCAGCATGCGGTTGCCGGCGAGCTGGATGAGCAGGGCGTGGAACTCCGCGTCGGCGCGGGAGAACGTCAGGGAGTCGCCCTGCGTGAGGGCATGGCCCATGATCTCGACCATGTCGCCGAGCCGCTGCTGGAGGTCCTCACGCCCGTGGCCGGCGGCGAGACGGGCCGCGAGCGGCTCGATCATCCACCGCAGTTCGCCCAGTTCGCGACGCTGGTCGTCGCGCTGCGGACCGAAGGCCCGCCATTCGATGATGTCGGGGTCCAGCAGGTTCCAGTCACTGACGGGGCGGACCCGGGTGCCGACGTTGGGGCGGGCGCTGACCAGGCCCTTCGCCTCCAGCACGCGCAGGGATTCACGGACGACGGTGCGGGAGACCTCGAAGCGCTGGCCGATCTCCTCCGGGACGAGCGGACGGTCGGCGCCGAGATCGCCGGAGACGATCATCTGGCCGAGCTGCTGGACGAGTTGGCCGTGGAGCCCGCGGCCCCGGCTGCCCGCCGAGCGGCGGCCCATCCGGCCCAGGTCCGTGTCGGCCCCTTCCCAGGAAGGCACGCCGACGCGGTCGGCGCCCGGCGCCTCTGCGTAGGGGTAGCGGTCGAGTTCACCCGGCCCGGCGAGGCCGGAGTCGGCGGGGCGGGAGGCGGTCATCATGGTGTGCGCAAGGGTACTCACGGATCCTTTGTCGGCGGGACTTCCGCGACCCTTGAGGTCTTTGGTGAAAAGCACACGAAAGGGTGATCGCCGCTCGCCCTGCAATTGACGACTTATCGGAAAGAAACGGGCGTACACAGGGGAGTTGCGAGCGGCCGTCGGTCTCCTCGGTCGAACCTGGTCACCAATGGGGCCTACGGCGAAGGCCAGTGAACAGATATGCGCAAAGCAGTGCACAAAGCGACAACGACAGCGCCGCTCCGACCGGTTGGGCCGCCACTCTCATCCCGGCCACCACCCACGCGTCGATCTCGTACGGCCATCGCAGCCAGGCCACTTCGCGCAGCCGGCCCGGCAGCCCGGCCACCGAACGCACCGACGGCCCCACGACCATCCGTTGCGCCACCGGCGCCACCAGAACCGGTACGGCGAGCACCGCGGCCACCCCGGCGGCCGTCGCGCGGAAGACTCCCGCGCCGAGCAGCCCGGCCCACGCGCAGCCGACGGTGAGGCCGGACCAACTGAGCCCCAGTGCAGCCCATTTCTCCGGTACGCGCAGTAAGTCCTCGCCGTACACCAGTCTCAGGGCTTGCGCGTCGGCCACCACGACGAGCAGGCCGAGCAACAGCGCGGCGGTGGCGGAGACCGCCAGTTTCGCGAGGAGCAGTCCGACGCGGCGGGGAACGGTGCCGCGTGCGGCGGCGAGCGCGGGATACCGGAACTCCTCGCCGAAGGCGATGGCGCCGAGCAGGCCCGCGCCCAACGCGGCGGGCGGCAGGGGCAGGATGTCCGGCCAGGCCGCGAGGAGGGCGGACAGGGGGGTGCTGCCGACGCGGGCCAGCAGTACGGAGATCGTCACGGAGGCGGCCAGCACGGCGGCGGCGACGAGGAGCGTCGTCCGCGTGCCGAGGAGGCGGTGCAGTTCGTAGCGCACGGGGCGCAGCGGGCTGCGGGACGGACGCAGCGGCAGGGGCGGCGGGACCGTCACCCGGGTACCGGTTCCGGAGCCTCCCGCGCCCCGGGGGGCGGCCGGGGCGGGCTGCCGTTCCGGGACGGGCGGCGGCCCCGTGTCGCGGACCTCGTCGGCCAGCCGGTGCACCGGGATCCCGTGCCGGAAGGCGGTCTCCCCGACCTGTGCGCAGTCGCTGCCGTAGACGGACAGGCGGGCGCCGCCCTCGGCGACGACCTCGACGGAACGCCTGGCGGCGCGGGCCTCGCGGGTGACGAGGGCGCCGAGCCGGGCGGCGTGCGGTGTGGTGACGACGACGCGCGGGCGCAGCCTGGTTCTGGCGAACTCGGCCGCCCCCTGGTCCGCGACGAGCCGGCCGCCCTCGATGGTGACGACCCGGTCGGCGGTACGGGCGGCCTCCCTGGGGTCGCTCGTCGTGTACAGCACCGTGCCGCCCTGGGCCGCGTGGCCGCGCAGCAGTCCGAACAGCCAGCTGTGCTCGCGTGGCGACAGGCCCTTGGCGGGCTGGTCGAGGAGGAGCGTGTGCGGGTCTCCCAACAGGGCGGAGGCGAGGCCGAGTCGGCGGTCCATGCCGAGGGAGAGCATGCTGAGGCGCTCGTCTGCGAGGGCGGCCAGGCCGACGAGGTCGAGCATGTCGTCCGCGCGGGAGGCGGGCACGCCGGCCGCGGCGCAGAGCATGCGGAGCTGACCGCGGGCGGTGCGTGCGGGGTGTCCGGGTACGTCGCCGAGGAGCGCTCCGACCTCGCGGGCCGGGTGGGCGATCCGGTACAGGGGGCGGCCGCGGAAGTAGGTGACGCCCCGGCCCGGCGCGAGGTCGAGCATCAGTCTGAGCGCGGTGGTCTTGCCGGACGCGGCGGCGCCGAGGAGGGCCGTGACCTGCCCCGGACGCGCCTCGAAGGTGAGGTCGTCGACGGCGGGCGGGAGTTCCCGGCGGGGGGCGCTGGTGAGTCCGATGGCCTGGAGCATCGCTTCTCTCGCGGAAGGGGTGACCGCTCGGCGGCATGGCGGTATCGCAGCACGATAACGCGACATATCCGACTTTTTGTGCAATGCGGGGCGTGTGGGTGTCAGGGCGAGTGTCAGAGGCTCTGTGACGGACCGTTTCCGGCCGGCTCCGTACGTTCGTTCGGCCCCCTGGGGGTCAGACCTCGGGGCGCAGCATCGGCGGGTTGAGCAGCGTCGCCCCGCCCGCCCGGAACAACTGCGCGGGCCTGCCGCCCTGCCGGGTCGTGGTCCCGCCCGAGGGGACGAGGAAGCCCGGGGTGCCGGTGACCTTGCGGTGGAAGTTCCGGGGGTCGAGGGCGACGCCCCAGACGGCTTCGTAGACGCGGCGCAGCTCCCCGACCGTGAACTCCGGGGGGCAGAACGCGGTGGCCAGCGACGAGTACTCGATCTTGGAACGGGCGCGTTCGACGCCGTCCGCGAGGATCTGGGCGTGGTCGAAGGCGAGCGGCGCCGGCGGCTCGTCCTCCCGGCTGTACTCGCCCTCCTGGCCGAGCAGAGCCTCCACCGTCGCCCAGCGCGCGCTGTGCGCGTCGCCGCCGGCCCGTGGGGCGGGAAGGTCCGGCGCGAGCACCAGGTGGGCCACGCTCACCACGCGCATGCGGGGATCCCGTTCGGGGTCTCCGTACGTCGCGAGCTGTTCGAGGTGGGCTCCGTTCCCGATCGAGGGTGTGCCCGGCTCGTGGGCGCACAGGCCCGTCTCCTCGGCGAGTTCGCGTGCCGCCGCCGCACCGAGGTCCTCCTCCGGCCGCACGAAGCCGCCGGGAAGCGCCCAACGGCCCTGATAGGGCTGCTCGCCCCGGCGTACCACCAGCGCGCACAGCGCGTGCCGGCGCACGGTGAGTACGACCAGATCCACGGTGACGGCGAAGGGAGGAAAAGCCGATGGGTCGTAGGGCGACATGCCGTGATCATAGTCGTCTTCCTGACGATAAACAGTCCTTCCGGCGGGGAAGCCGCTCGGCGGACCGGACTCGTCGCGCCCCTCTTCGCCGGCCACGCCTCAGCCCCCCAACTGGAGTGCGCCGGCCGCTTCCTCGATCATGCCGAGACCGAGCCTGCTGATCCGTACGCCGAAGGGTTCCCCCGCCACGCGCAGCCCCGAGAACTGCACGGCCCCGAGCGGCGCGCCGCGCATCGGGAACAGCGCCACCGTCCCCGCCGGGGCGTCGGGCCGGATGCCCGCGAGGGCGGTCAGGAGGTGGACACCGGCCGCCGCGGACACCGCCGCCGGCCGGCAGGCGGCCGGGTGCGGTACGGGCAGGCTCCCGGTGGTGCGCTGCTCGCCCGCGTACATCTCCGGCAGCCGGTTGCCGAACACCGCGGCGGCGTCGAGCACCCCGCGCAGCAGTGCGGCCGCCTCCCTCTCGTACCCGGCCGCCGCGAGTCCCGCGACGGCGACGGCCGTCTCGTGCACACGCACCGCGCCGCCACGGTGGCCGAAGGGGTTGTGGCCGGGCTCCCTGGAGCCGAGGCTGCGCAGTCCCCAGCCCGAGTCCATGGCGGGGCCGCTCAGCAGCCTCGCCACCTGTTCCGTCTGCACCTTGTCCAGCAGGCCCGGCGCCTGCCCGCCCCCGCCGAGCAGGCCGGTGTCCAGGAGGTGAGCGGTGGCGCCGCCGAGGTGCGGGACGAGCCGGCCGCCGGCGATGCGTGCCGCCGCCGGCCGGCCGCCCGCGCGGTCGTCGATCCAGAAGTCCTCCCGGAACCTGCGGCGCGTCACGGCCGCCCACTCGCGCCACCCCTCGGCGCCCGGCCTGCCGCACGCGGCCAGCAGGTCGGCTCCGAGCACGGCAGCGCGGTGGGCGTGGGCCCAGGTCTCGACGCGCCGGGGGCCGCCGGGTCCCGGTTCGGGCAGGCAACCGTCGTCGCCCGCCGCTCCGCGCAGCCACATCAGACAGCGTTCGGCGGCAGGGAGCAGCTCCTCCACGTCCTGCTCCGCGAGCCCCCACCGCCGCGCCTCCGCGAGTACGACGGGGAAGGCCAGCGTCGCCTCGATCCCCGTGCAGCTCGGTGGCAGATGCGGACCGGCGTCCCTGAAGGGGCCGGGAATCCTCCCGTGCTCGGGCCCGCCGCCCGTCCGCTGGGTACGGGCGAGGGCGCGCAGCGTGGACGCGGCGAGCCGGGTGCCCAGCGGCAGCGTCATCCGGGCCGCCCAGAGCGCCTCCGCGGGTGCCAGCCCGCAGCGCCAGGGCACTCCGGCCGCCAGATACGTGTCCGCCGGGTTGCGGGGGTCGCGCATCAGCAGGGCCCGCAGGTCGTCGAGGCTGGTCCGCATCAGCTCCCGTACCCGCGGATCGTCACCCTCCGCCGCCGCCTCGGAGAGCGGACCGCCACCGGCCCTGACCGGTGGCCGGGCCCGCCGGTCGGTCCGGACACGCAGTTCGACGGTGCGCGAGGCGCCGGGCAGCAGCTCGATCTCCCAGCGGAGCAGACCGGCGGAGGCGATCGCGTCGACGGGCGGCGGATCGGAGGTGACGACGGCCTGGGCTCCCCCCGCGGACCAGCGCAGGCCCGAGGCATGGACGCTCGCGGACAGTTCGGGCCCCGGCCGCCCCGCCGCGACGGCGCCGAGGTCGGCGAGATCGGTGCCGAGTCCGATCTCCATCCGCAGCCGCAGGGTGCGGCGCGCCGAGCTGCGCAGGGTGATCCGTTCCGTCCCGTCCGCGTCCCGCAGCCGCTCCACGACGACCTCGGGGTCCGGTCCCGCACCGCCCGGCGTCCGCACCACGCCCATGAACCGGGCGCGGCCCGCCGAGACAAGTCTGCCCTGGACGGCGACCGGTTCGCGTCCGGCGACCCGCACGTGACAGCGGGAGAGCAGACGGCGCCCCGACTGGTAGAAACCCTCCAGTCCGTCACCGGTGAGCTGCCCGTTCTCGGCGGACAGGGCGAGCCCCGGCAGGTCGGCGCAGATCAGCAGGGCATGGATCGACGGCAGCTCACCGGGGAGCCGGCCGCGAGCCGCCGGCTCCCTTCCCGCGGCGGCGGGGGACGGGGCAGTGAGAGTCATACGGTGCCTCCTCTGCGCTCGTATCGGTCGCACCGGTCGTCAGGGCGCGGGGCGTACGCGGTACCGCCACACGTGTGAACGTCCGCGTCGGCACCCGGGTCACGGCCGACCGTGCTCGCTCCTCCCCCGCTGCTCCTCCTGCCGCCGCGAGCGGCCGCGCGCGGCGGCCGCCCCGGGCCGCGCCTTGGCGGGCGGCGCGCTCGGCCTGGCGGCGGCCTGAGGCCGCACGGAACGCGTGGCCTGCCGGGTGCGCACCACGCGGGAACGGGCACCTTTGCGCCCGGCGCGCTCCTCACGGAGGCAGCGCCGCAGTGCTTCGGGGTCCATGCCCTCGTTGCACGCCTGATGGAGGAGCTGCGCGAAGGTGTACTCCGGGTCGGACCGCAGGGCGCGACCGAGGGCGACCCTGGCCTCCGGTTCGTCGCCGGACGACCACGCCACCCATCCCGCGAGGGTGAGCGGTGCGGCGGCGTGGGTCTCGTACGCTCCGGCGCACCTGCGGGCCAGGGCGCGCCAGAGTCGCAGGGCGGGCTCGGCGTCGGGCCCTTCCATCCATTCCGCCGCCCGGTCCCTGGTCTCCCGGTCCTGCAGTCCGAGGATGACGGCGGCGGCCTCGTCGTGGGAGATGAGCGCGTCGTCCCCGGCGTCCGCGTCGGGCCGGCTCGCCGGCAGCGGACGGTTCTCGCCGAGGCGCTTCATGAGCCGCCTGGCCAGCGCGAGCGTCTCGGCACCGACCTCCTCGCGCTCGGCCCCGCCGAGGATCCTTGGCACCAGGGCGAGCCCGGCCGCGTCGAGCGCCCGTACCTGCTCGTGGTCGGCCGGCTGTCGCGGTGTGAGCCTCGCCTCCATCTCCCGCAGTGAACCGCGCACTTGGATCCCCGCGTAGGCGGCGGCCGCCGCCATCACCGAGGTGCCGGGCAGGGCGAGTACGTTGCCCTCGGGCGGGCAGCAGCGCTCGTCGGGACAGCAGTAGGACCAGTACCTCCCGTCCGTGATGCACAGCGCCTCGAAGACGGGTACGTCGAGCGCGCCGCACGCGGTGCGCAGCCGCTGCGCGAAGGGGCGCAGCCGCTCCATGACCTGGCGGCCGGACTCCCCGTCGGCGGGGTCCTGGCAGAGGAAGACGACGATGCCGTCGGGGCGCCCGCCCCGGCGCTCGCTGCCGTTCACGAGGCAGTCGGCGAGCTGGTCGGAGACGAACGGCCATTCCCTGGGCGAGCGGGGGATGCCGAGCCTGAGCCGCCCGCCGAACCGGCCCCGGTTGCCGTGCAGCGCGACCATCACCACGCTGTCGGTCGGATGGAAGCCCATGAGGTACGGGAGGGCGTCGGCGAGCTCGGCGGGGCCGCGGAGGGTGATCTGGTCGCCGTCCGAAGGGCCTGTGGGTTCGTGGTGCTTGTTCATGGCTCGACGGTCCCGCAGACACCGCCGGCTCCGCCAACCCTGTGGATAACTTTATCCACAGGCCGGAGGCCGTATTCGCTCAATGTCCGAGCCATCAGGTTGCATGGGGGCATGACCAACGCAGACCTCAGGGCCTCAGCCGATTCCGTACTCGCCCGCCTCGTCGGAGACACCACCGGCGGCGCCCGGCTGCGCGAGGACCAGTGGCTGGCCATCGAGGCGCTCGTCGCCGACAGGCGCCGGGCGCTGGTCGTCCAGCGCACCGGCTGGGGGAAGTCCGCGGTCTACTTCGTGGCCACCGCGCTGCTGCGCGGCCGGGGCGCGGGCCCCACCGTGATCGTCTCCCCGCTCCTCGCACTCATGCGCAACCAGGTCGAGGCCGCCGCCCGCGCCGGCATCCGCGCCCGCACCATCAACTCGTCCAACACCGAGGAGTGGGAGACGGTCCAGGCCGAGGTCGCCGCCGGCGAGGTGGATGTGCTCCTGGTCAGCCCCGAGCGGCTCAACAACCCGGACTTCCGCGACGAGGTGCTGCCCAAGCTGTCCGCCGCCACCGGTCTGCTCGTGGTGGACGAGGCCCACTGCATCTCCGACTGGGGGCACGACTTCCGCCCCGACTACCGCCGGCTGCGCACCATGCTCGCCGACCTGCCGCCCGACGTGCCGGTCCTCGCCACCACGGCCACGGCCAACGCGCGGGTCACCGCCGACGTGGCGGAGCAGCTGGGCACGGGCGGCGGCTCCGACGCCCTGGTGCTGCGCGGGCCGCTCAACCGGGACAGTCTCAGCCTCGGTGTGCTGCGCCTGCCCGACGCCGCACACCGGCTGGCCTGGCTCGCCGACCACCTCGGCGAGCTTCCCGGTTCCGGGATCATCTACACGCTGACCGTGGCGGCGGCAGAGGAGGTCACCGCCTTCCTGCGCCAGCGCGGGCACGCCGTCGCCTCGTACACGGGCAAGACCGAGAACGCCGAGCGGCAGCAGGCCGAGGAGGACCTGCTCGCCAACCGGGTCAAGGCCCTCGTCGCCACCTCCGCGCTCGGCATGGGCTTCGACAAGCCCGACCTCGGCTTCGTCGTCCATCTCGGCTCCCCCTCGTCTCCCATCGCCTACTACCAGCAGGTCGGACGCGCGGGACGCGCCGTGGATCACGCGGAGGTGCTGCTGCTGCCGGGCAAGGAGGACGAGGCGATCTGGCAGTACTTCGCCTCGGTGGCGTTCCCGCCCGAGGCACTGGTCCGACGCACCCTCGACGTGCTCGCCCGGGCGCAGAAGCCGCTGTCGCTGCCCGCACTGGAGCCGCAGGTGGAGCTGCGCCGCTCACGCCTGGAGATGATGCTGAAGGTTCTCGACGTGGACGGCGCGGTCAGGCGGGTCAAGGGCGGCTGGACCGCCACGGGACGGCCCTGGACGTACGACGCCGAGCGGTACGCGTGGGTGGCGCGGCAGCGGGCGGCCGAGCAGCAGGCCATGCGTGACTACGCCACGACGGCGGGCTGCCGGATGGAGTTCCTGCAACGCCAGCTGGACGACGAGGGCGCGGCGCCCTGCGGCCGCTGCGACAACTGCGCGCAGCCCCGGTTCACCGCCGAACTGTCCCCGCAGGCGCTCGACACGGCGCGCGGTGAACTGAGCCGCGCGGGCGTCGAGGTGGAACCGCGCAAGATGTGGCCGACCGGGCTCGGAGCGGTCGGCATCGACCGCAAGGGCCGTATTCCCGTGGGCGAACAGGCGTTGCCCGGGCGGGCTCTCGGAAGGCTGTCGGACATCGGCTGGGGCAATCGGCTCCGCCCGATGCTGTCGCCGGGCGCCGCCGACGGGCCCGTACCGGAAGCGGTGGCACAGGCGGTGGTGGGTGTGCTGGCCGACTGGGCGAAGGGGCCGGGCGGCTGGGCGTCGGGCGATCCGGACGCTCCCGCCCGCCCGGTGGGCGTGGTGACCGTGGCGTCGCGTACCAGGCCGGAGCTGATCGGCACGCTGGGCGCCAGGATCGCCGAGATCGGGAGGATGCCGCTGCTCGGCTCGGTGGCGTACACCGCGGAGGCCGAGGTGACCGCGCCGCACCGCAGCAACAGCGCGCAGCGCCTGCGCGCACTGGAGGGCGCCTTCACCGTGCCGCCGCAGCTGGCTTCCGCACTGGCCGATGCCGGGGGCCCGGTGCTCGTGGTGGACGACTTCACGGAGACGGGCTGGACGTTGGCGGTGGCGGCGCGGCTTCTGCGCCGGGCGGGGGCGCAGGAGGTGCTGCCCCTCGTGCTGGCCGTGCAGAGCTGACCCGTCTCATGGACGCGAGGGCCGGCCCGGCGTACTCGCCGCGGTTGACGCGGTGTTACCGCTGGTCCTCGCCGTTCACGCGTGACAGGAGGCATCGCCGGAGGCCGGACTGGGCAGGGATATCCACGTCATACCAGCGGATTTCAGTCGGCGGCGCCAAATGCTCGTTGCCGCACACCCCACGGGGCAGCGAGAATTGGAACGCTCCCCGCACGGCCCCCCGGGGACCGGAAGAGCTGTGCCGCGGTGCGCCCAAACCGACTCTGCCCGCATTGTGGGCGCGTATGCGAAGGGAGGACCGTGACCTTCGGATTCGCTCCGTCCACCGGCTCGTTGCATCCGGCCTCGGCCGACACCGCCAGCCGTCTGGGGCGGACACTCGAACCGTCCGAGTGGGCAGCCGCCGGCATTCCGCTGCTGCGCAATCCGCGCGAAGTCGTCAGCGGACTGCACGCCCGGCACCACCCGGAACCGGCCACGGCGGTGGTCGCCGTCCTCGACGCCGAGGAACGGCTCACCGCCAGCGCCTCGTTCGCGCGGCGCTCCGTCCCGGCCGACGGGTGGGAGTTCCGCAATGCCCTGCTCGCCCACCTGCGCCGCGTCGTTCCGCACGACCTGCGCCGGCGCACGCCCGTGCGGACCGCGGTGCTGCTCTACTGCCGGGACGGGGACGAACGGTGGACCGAGGAGGACGGGGCCTGGATGTGGGGCCTGCGGGACGCCTGCACCCTGCACGGTCTGCGCTGCGGCGCGTACATCACGCTGACGCGCGGCGGCTGGCAGGTGCTGGGCGAAGGCCGTGGCGGCCGCCGCCCGAGCACCGGTTCGCGTCCGTCCGGCCTGGCCGAGGCCGCCGCCGAGGCCGAGCCGCCCCCGCCACGCTCAGGTGGCGGGGCGGCGGAGCCGCTGCGGCGGGTGGCAGCCCGCTGAAGCGGCCCACCTGCCTGCCCGTGTCTTCCGTACGCCACGCTCCTCGCGCCCCGCACGGAACGCGAGGGGAGCACGGAGCGTACGGCCGGAGCGGAAGCCGCGAAGCCGTACGACTCAGACTCCCGCGCCGAGCACGGAGTTGACCCGCTGCGGGTCTCCGCACACGATCAGCAGCGCGCCCGCGCGCGACTTGGCGAACGGCAGCGCACGGTGCACGGCTTCGTCGGCCCCGCCGTTGACCGCGACGACGACCACGGGCCGGGCGGCGGCCCGCTCCGCGACGGCGGTGTTCGCGTAGAAGACGTCGTCACGGGCATCGTGCTGCGCCCAGTAGGCGGCTTCGCCGAACGTCAGCTCGTGGGCGGCCCAAGGGTGCTGCTCACCGGTGGTGAGCACCAGGACGTCGCCCGGCGCGCGGCCCGCGTCGAGCAGTACGTCGACCGCCTCGTCGGCGGCGTCGAGCGCACCGCCCGCCGGAGCGGGGATCAGCTGGATCTGCGGCGCGGAACGGTTCTCCTGCCGCGGGGACGGGGTCCGGCCACCGGGCGTGTGCGACCGCTGCGCGGCGGGCGCGGGCCTGACCGGGGCGGGGCCGGGTACGGGACGTCCGGGACGCGGCGTGGCCGCGGTGCGCGGACCGGGTACGGGACGGGGGGTCGTCGCGGGACGGCCGGTGGCCGGAGTGACGCGGGGACCCTGGGCGCTCTCGTGAATCTGAGGCTCCTCGGGGGAGAGAGGCATGAGTGGAATGTCTATCAAATGTCACCGCTGAACGCAGCGGCGGGTGGGCACATGCGTGCGATCAGAAATCGAAGCCGAGCTGGCCCCCGCTTTGCAGAGCAGCGGCCTCCGCCGAGATCCGGGTCTTCTTGAGGTGTGCCCACTGGGGCAGCGCGTCGAGATAGATCCAGGACAGCCGGTGGTACGGAGAGGGCCCCCGCTCCGCCAGCGCCGCCTTGTGCACGGGCGAGGGATAGCCCGCGTTGGCCGAGAAGGCATAGGCGGCCAACTCCTCGGACCCGTGCTCCAGTTCGGCCATCATCGCGTCCCGCCGCACCTTGGCGATCACCGAGGCGGCCGCGACCGCGATGCAGGACTGGTCGCCCTTGATCACCGTACGGACCTTCCAGGGCTGCCCGAGATAGTCGTGCTTCCCGTCGAGGATCACCGCGTCCGGCCGCACCGGCAGCGCCTCCAGGGCGCGTACGGCGGCGAGCCGCAGGGCGGCGGTCATGCCGAGCGCGTCGATCTCCTCGGGCGAGGAATGGCCGACGGCGTGCGCGGTGACCCACTTCTCCAGGACCGCGGCCAGCTCGGTACGGCGCTTCGGACTGATCAGTTTGGAGTCGGTGAGCCCGTCGGGCGGACGGCGCAGACCGGTGACAGCCGCGCACACAGTGACGGGTCCGGCCCACGCTCCGCGCCCGACTTCGTCGACACCAGCGATGACCTTCGCCCCGGTGGTGGCGCGCAGTGAGCGCTCGACGGTGTGAGTGGGTGGTTCGTACGGCATGGCGCCTGCCAGGTTACGCCGCCGGGGGCCGCGCGCGACACCCCGGGCCCGTCCCCGGCGTTCAGCCGCCTGTCGGACGCAGCAGCGGCACCATGATCCGGTCGACCATCTCGGCGATCTCCTCGTCCGGCCATTCGCTGCCGCACACCTTCGAGCGGTACATCATCAGGCCCGGGATGACGTCGAAGACCAGGTCGCTCGTGGCATCGGGGCGGACGTCCCCCCGGTCGATCCCCCGGCGTACGACCTCACGGAAGAGCCGGTTCGACGGCTCGATCACGCGCTGGACGATCATCGCGTGAAACCGCTCGGCCACCTCGCTGTCGCATTCGTAAAGCACCGAGCGCAGGGCGAAGCCGGGCTTGGAGTACATCGCTCCGCGCATCTGCCGGCAGAGCTGGTAAAGATCTTCGCGGATGCAGCCCCGGTCCGGAGCCTCGTCGAGGACCGGCATCCCGGCCCGCAGGGCGTCGGCGACGAGGTCCTCCTTCGACGGCCAGCGGCGGTAGACCGCGGCCTTGCCCGTCTGCGCGCCCGCCGCGACGCCCTCCATGGTGAGTGCGTTCCAGCCGACCGTACTCAGCTGCTCCAGGGCGGATTCCAGGATCGCCCGCTCCAGTACGGGTCCGCGGCGCCGCAGCGCGACCGGCTGCACCTTGGCAGCCGCGGTGGTCCAGCGCGAAGTGACCATCTTTTTCTCTCCGTTGGGGACAAGGGCTTCAGTGAACGCTTGCGTTCACTGAGGGGGAATCCCTACCGTTGACACGACAGTGAACGCACCCGTTCACTAATTCACTTGCGGGGGGACCATGTGACCACCTCTCAGTTGGCTGCACCGCACCGGCCGGGCGCGGCCCGCCGGCAGGGGCGACCCGGGATCGCCCTCACCGTCATAGCCGCCCTTCAGCTCATGGTGGTGCTCGACAGCACGATTGTGAACATCGCGCTCCCGGACATCCAGACCGCTCTCTCCTTCAGTACGACCGACTTGTCCTGGGTGGTCAACGCCTACACCCTGACGTTCGGCGGGCTGCTGCTGCTCGGCGGACGAGCGGGCGACATCCTCGGCCGCAGGCGCGTGTTCGTCTTCGGCGTGCTGCTCTTCACCTTCGCCTCTCTGCTGTGCGGCATCGCGCAGGAGCCGTGGCAGATGCTCGCCGCGCGGGCGCTGCAGGGCGTGGGCGGCGCCATCGCCTCGCCTACCGCGCTGGCGCTGATCACGACGACGTTCCGCGAAGGCCCCGAGCGCAACCGGGCGTTCGGCATCTTCGCCGCCGTCTCGGCCAGCGGCGCGGCGATCGGGCTGCTGGCGGGCGGCATGCTCACGGAGTGGCTCGACTGGCGCTGGGTGTTCTACGTCAACCTGCCGATCGGCATCCTCATCGCCGTCCTGTCGCCGGTGTTCATCAACGAGTCGGAACGCCACGCCGGCCGCTTCGACCTCATGGGCGCGCTCACGTCGACCGTGGGCATGGCGGCTCTGGTGTACGGGTTCATCCGCGCCGCCGACGACGGGTGGCGGGACGCTCTCACCCTGGGATCGTTCGCCGTCGCCGTCGTCCTGCTGATCGCGTTCGTGTTCAACGAGCGGCGGGCGCCCGACCCGATCACGCCCCTGCGGATGTTCGCCGACCGCAACCGCTCGGGAACGTACGCGATCATGATGAGCCTCGCGGCGGCGATGTTCGGCATGTTCTTCTTCATCGTCCTCTTCGTGCAGAACGTCCTGGGGTACAGCCCGATCACGGCGGGTCTGGCGTTCCTGCCGGTGACCGTGATGATCGTGGTCGCGGCCGGGCTGTCCTCCAAACTGCTTCCGGTGCTCGGTCCGAAGCCGTTCCTGGTCGCGGGGGCGGTGTTCACCGGATCGGGCATGGCCTGGCTGACCTTGCTGGATCCCGCGGGGTCGTATCTGGGCGCCGTGCTCGGTCCGATGCTGCTCTTCGGCTTCGGCATGGGTCTGGTCTTCGTCACGGCCACGCTGACGGCGGTGTCCGGCGTGGCTCAGCACGAGTCGGGCGCGGCCTCCAGTCTGCTCAACGCCACACAGATGGTGGGTGGTTCCCTGGGCCTGTCGATTCTCATGACGGTCTTCGGCTCCGCGAGCCGGGACGAGGCCGAGCGGCAGCTTCCGTCGTTCCTGAAGGAGGCGACACCGGCGCAGCAGGAAGCTTTCGCCAAGTCTCACGAGCTGCCGGCCCCGTGGGGCCACCACGTCCTCGCCGAGGGCATATCGACGGCGTTCTGGGCCGGTGTCGGCCTGGTCGCACTCGCCGTGGTCATCGCGCTGTTCGTCATCCGGGTGCGCAAGAGCGACCTGGAGGCGCTGAGCGGGACGGCGGGCGCGGCGGGACCCGGGGCGGTCTGAGACGAACCTGCCCCGTACGAACGGCAAAGGGCCGGGGGCGGAGCCGCGGTTCGGCTCCGCCCCCGGCCCGTCGTCATCGGCCGGCCGCTCAGTACTCGTCGTACAGACCGCGTCCGGTCCCGTACGTGCCGAGCTCGCGGCACTGCGCCTCGTCGACGTCCAGCGGGCGCTCCGCGAGGATCTCCCGCGCCCGCACCGCGCCGAGACTCGTGGCGTACCAGGGCTCGTCCCCGCCGTCCAGACGTCCCGCGATGCCCACCAGCGCACAGGACCGCTGCGGCTCCGGCAGCGTGTCCAGGGCGGGCACGGCGTCGGCCGACAGGTCCTGGAAGTAGTGGACGTCGAGTTTCCGCGTGTCGTGGAAGCGCGCCACGTTCTGCTCCGCGACCAGCCCGTCCGGCGAGACCAGGCCGAAGGCCAGTACTGCCACTGCCGCGCTCGCGGCGACCGCACGGGGCAGCAGCCGGGACCCGAGCACCCCGGCCGCCATGATCAGTACGATCACCACGCCCAGCCACAGTTCGACCGCCGCCACCGAGACGCGCAGCCTGGTCAGGCCGTACGCGTCGACGTACAGGTCCATGCGGCGCAGCGCGGACGCGACGACGACCAGCGTGAGCACGCACAGGGTGCCGAGCACCGAACGCACCAGGGTGCGGTCGCGGGCTCCGCCGCGCGGGGCCCAGCGCAGAGCGAGGGCGATGACCAGGAGGACCAGCAGGGTGGCCCAAAGCAGCTGCCAGAAGCCCTGCCGGGCGTACTGGGCGTACGTCAGCCCGGTCGCGCTGAGCACTTTGTCGTAACCGCCGAACAGGACGGCCAGCTGGACCGCGATGAAGGCGGCGAAGAGGAGGTTCAGCACGACCAGCGGAAGCGCCCACTCCGATCGGCCGCGCGCACGCCCCGGACGTATCTCCAGCCGGTCCCACCGCATCGGCGCGGCGGCGGTGCGGGCAGCGGCGAGCGCCCCGAGAAGGCCGAGCGCGAAGAGGAACGTCCGCCACGGGCCGTCCGCCACGGAGACGTCGGGCGTGAGTCCGCCGAGCAGATCGGCGAAGGCGGCGTCCGCGGAGGCGAAGAGCGCGCCGAAGACGATCAGCAGGACGACGGCGACGAGGGTGGTACGCACCATGGGCGCCCAGCGGCCGCGGGACACCTCCGCCCGTTCGCGCAGTCCGCGCCAGGCCCACGCCGGACCGGAGCCCAGCGAGCCGAAGATCCCCAGCGAACCGACGAGGATGCCGGCCCACGTGCGGTTGCCGTGCAGCGCCAGCGATCCGAGCGCCAGCGCGGAACTGACGGCGAGGAACGTGGGCCAGCCCGCGTCGCGCAGCGCCGGAATCGCCAGCAGGGCCAGGCCGCCGGCCGCCCACACGAGCGTCCAGGGCCGAAGGCGGCGGCCGGCCGCCCGGGCGGCGAAGTACGCGGCGAGCGCGGCCGGGACGGCTACGACCAGCAGATTGGGGCCGAGCCCCTCGCCGAGCAGCAGGGCGCTCAGCAGGGCGGTGGCCAGGGCCGCCCCGAACGTGGCGGGCCGGATACCGGCCGGCGGCTCGGGCCGTACGTCGGTCAGCCATTTCGGCGGGCCGGGCGGCTGCCTCGGCGCGCCGGGGGGCGGCGGCCAGGGCTGGTAGCGCTGGGGCTGGGTGGCCCTGCTGTGCTGCTCCCGGTACGACATGGTGGCCGCCGGCGCCGCAGCGGCGGCCTGCGGCGAGGGCCCCGGGCTGTCGGCGGCCTCGGACTGCCGGGGCGGCGCGGAGGTCTCGGACGGGGCGGACTGCGTGGACGGCGGCGACGACGGCTCGGACGGTGCGGACTGCGTGGACGGCGGCGACGGCTCGGACGGTCTGGACGGCGGTACGGATGGCGTGGACGGCGTGTCGGACACGGGACCCCCTCCCGACCGGGCAGGGGACGGCAGGGTGCCGCGGCCGTGCCCGGTGTCTTGTCAGCGCACGCCCGACATGATCAACAGGGCGGCGTGGCCCGTCAGACTAGCTCCGGAGCCCGCGACCCCGGCGCTGCCCGGACCGGGCTGTGGCAGGACCGTGACAGACACGGAACCCGCGCATCCGGAGAACGCACGGCGCCACGGCAGCGTGGTCATCGGACAGCGCTGCCTGCCGAGGGCGGCCACCGCCCGGGTACGCCGCGCCCGGCCTGTCGCGGTGCGGCCGACGCCACCCGGCGTCGCGGCACCTCGCCGCGCGAGCGCGGCGTCAGACCGCCTGGGCGGGGACCCATCCGGGCAGTTCCTCGGTCCGTTCCAACCAGGCCGCCGGCGGGGCTCCGGCCTTCCCCGCGGCGACCACGCCGCCGAAGATGGCGCAGGTCGTGTCCACGTCGCCGCCCACCTGCGCGGTGCCCCAGAAGCCCTGCTCGAAGTCGCCCAGGGACCGGGCGGCCGACCAGAGGGCGAACGGCACCGTGTCGTGCGCGCTCGTACGCCGTCCGCATCCCAGCACCGCGGCCACGGTCACGGCGTCGCCGTAGTCGAGCATGTCCCGGGCGCGGCGCAGACCGGCCCCGACCGCGCTGCGCGGCACCAGCGCGATCACGCCGTCGAGCAGTTCGGCCGGCGTCGGCGGCCCTCCGGGAGCGGCGGCGAGCGCGGCGGCAGCGGCCACGGCCATCGCCCCGACCACCGCCTCACGGTGCTGATGCGTGACGTACGCCGAGATCTCGGCCTGGTGGGTGGCCTGCTCGGGGTCGTCCGCGTACCAGGCCCCGAGCGGCGCGATGCGCATCGCGGCGCCGTTGCCCCAGGAGCCCTGCCCCTTGAAGAGCGCGGCCGCGAGCTCGCGCCAGTCACCGCCCTCCCGGATCAGCCGGAGCATCCGGTTCACGGCAGGGCCGTAGCCGCGGTCGAAGTCGTGGTGGTCGGCGAAGGAGCGGGCGAGCGCGTCCTGGTCGATACGGCCGTGCTCGGCGAGCACGGCCAGGACCGAGCAGGCCATCTCGGTGTCGTCGGTCCACTGCCACGGCGCGGGCGGCAGCTCACGCCTTTTGAGCAGCGGGTAGTTCACGGGGACAAAGAACTGGGAGCCCAGGGCGTCTCCCAGGCACAGCCCACGCAGGCTGGCCAGGGCGCGTTCGAAGCGCCGGACGGTGGAGGAGTCAGCGGTCATCGCTCCGCCACTCTATCCGGACAGCCGTACGGCTCGGGAGCCCTCCAGCGCTCGAAGGGCCGGTCAAGGGCGTACCGCCCGTCCTCCCCCAGCACCAGCGACCGTGTTTCGCCGTTGCGCGGATTGCGCAGCGACTCGAAATCCGCCACCGTCCAGTGGAACCAGCGCATGCAGAAGAGCCGCATGGTCAGGCCATGGGTGACGAGGAGCACGTTCGGCGGATGGTCGGGCGCCTCGAAGCTGCGGAACAGGCTCTCCAGGAAGGCGCCGACACGGTCGTACACGTCGGCCCCGGACTCGCCCTGCGCGAAGCGGTAGAAGAAGTGCCCGTACGCGTCCCGGTACGCCTTCTGCAGCCGTACGTCGTCCCTGTCCTGCCAGTTTCCCCAGTCCTGCTCGCGCAGCCGGGGCTCCTCCCGCACGCGCACCCGCTCCGGGTCGAGCCCGAAGGCGGCGAAGGTCTCGTGCGTGCGGCGGTACGGCGAGACGTAGGCGCTGACCCGCTCGTCGCCGAACAGCCCCCGCAACCGCTCGCCGGTCTCCCGCGCCTGGCGCAGACCGGCTTCGGTGAGCCTGAGCGCGTGGTCCGGCTCACGCTCGTACACCGAGTCGTCGGCGTTGCCCTCCGACTGCCCGTGCCGGACGAGAACGATGCGCCGCGGTCGTGCCATGCCCACACCCCAGAACGTGAGATCGGATGCGGCTCGCCGGGCAGCCGCCCAGCCTCCATCCAGCGTATCCGCCCGTCGAATCGTCGGCGCAGCAGGCGGGCACGGGGCCCGCCCGCACGAGGCGACGGACCGCCTGATCAGGGGAGCGGACCGCCTGATCACACCGTCCAGGACGGGTCCAGCTGTACGACCGCGCCCGACAGCCCCGCCACGTCGGCGTCGGTCTGCGCGCGCAGCGACAGGCGCTCCACCCGCTCGGCCCGGTACTTCCCGTGCTCGGCGGCGGACTGCCACATCGACAGCACCAGGAACTCGTTGCCGGGCGCCTCGCCGAACACTCCTCGCAGCATCCCGGGCGATCCCGCCATCGCCGGATTCCAGACCTTCTCCTGCATCAGCGAGAAGTGCTCGACCCGGCCCTCACGCACCTTGCAGTGCGCAACCCGCACCACGTCGGCGTCCGTGAACCGCGGTTCGAAGCCCGTCTTGACGTCGAACCGGTAGTCGAAGAGACCGACTTGGATGTTCTTGTACGTACCGGCCTGGGCAGCGGCGAGCCGGTCGTGCGAGCGCGCCATGAACGAGTCGTAGAACGCACGGCTCTCCCAGAAGGAGAAGATGTGTGCCACCCCCGGCCGCTCACGGCTCCAGCCACCGCCCTGGCCCCGGAAACCCGGTTCCCCCGGCAGCCCCGCCCACTTGCGCTGCCCCCGCTCGAAACCTCGACGGTCGATCACCGTGCAGCGCATCCACTTGACCAGCACCGCGCCATCGTACGGCCAGGAACGCGCACCCCGTCACGCCTGCGGCGCACTTCACCCCTGACCGACACGCGCCGAACGGGCCACGACGCGAGGCGAGTTGTCGGTGGCCGGGGCTAGCCTGGTCCCCAGGTGCACGGTCGCACCGCTCGCGCCGGTGATCTCCGGCAGGATTTCGAGGAGGGGAAGACCGGTGGGCAGTCTCAACAAAGGGGTCGGCAAGGTCGAAGTGACGCTCAGGTGGGACCCCAGTCCCCTGGGCGAACCGGCGCACGACCTCGACATAGTCGCCGCGACGTACACCGTCGAGGACCCGCACGGCAGCCCCGCGTACATCGTGCACTTCGACAGCCGCTCGCCGGACGGCACCATCACCCTCAACAGGGACAGCCGGGACGGCCAGGGCTTCGGCTTCGACGAGGCCATGACCCTGGAGCTCGACCGGCTGGCGCCCGCGTACACCCGGGTGGTCGTGGGAATAGCGATCCAGCAGCGCGGCGGCAGGACGACGTTCGGCGCCATAGGGAATGGGGGCTTCCGTATTCGCGAGGGCTACACCGTGCTCGCGGAGGACGGCTTCACCGACGTGTCCGCGTCGACCGCCGCGACCATCGCCGAGTTCACGCGCAACGCCTCGGGGGTCTGGGACTTCCGCCACGTCGTCCGGGGTTTCGACACCGACCCGAGCTCCTTCGTCAGTTCCATGGGAGCAGCCTGACCTGACGGCCGCGCGCGTACACCGGGAGACGCGGAGGGCGGCGAGCCCGCAGGCCCGCCGCCCTCCGCTGCTCAGTGGCGGCCGGATGTCCGGTCGGCCGTCAGGCGCGGCAGCGCGCCATCTCCAGTGGGGGATTGGCGAGACAGTCCGCCCAGAAGTCCGCACCGAACTCGCGCACGCCGGCGTCCGACACCTCCAGCGGGACCCAGGTGACCTCGCTGAAGCCGGCCGCCCTCAGGCACTTCTCGAAGACCTCGCGGCGCGGCAGGGTGCTGACGATCGTGATCGGCGGATCGAGCAGCGCCGTGGTGCGGACTCGCGGTCCGGCCTCGGCCTCCTCGCCGGTCAGCTCGGTGACGAAGCCGTACTTGGCCAGGGAGGGACCGGCGAAGTCGTAGTCGGGCGACTGGTTGAACAGGAAGAACTCGGCGCCGGGCGCCAGGCTCTGGTGCGCGTTGCGGCACATCCGCTCCATGGCGGCGACATCCTGCGCGTAGTTGAGCAGCTGGACCGCCACGGCGACATCGAAGCGCTGCCCGTGCGGCCGGAATTCGGCCACGTCGCTCACCTCGTAGCGCACACCCAGCGGATCGCGCTCCTCCAGATGTCGTGCCACGGCGACCATCTCACTGGAGATGTCGACCCCGAGCACCTCCGTGGCGCCGCGTCGCCTGAACTCCCTGCTGTAGAAGCCGGTGCCGGAGGCCAGGTCGAGGACCGACTTGCCGCGCACGTCCCCGACCATGGCCAGGAAGCTGGGCACCTCCCCGTACCGCACCAGCGGCAGCGCCTTGAAGCCCTCGAACGCCTCACCGATCTCGTCGTACTGCTGCACGCTCATCGTGATGTCCTCCCCTGTGCTTCGTCAGGTCCTCGGCCTCGGCCTCCCACCCCCGGGACACGCCGCGGCCGCTGCGAGGCAGTCTTCCCGCAGCCCGGCAGACCGTCGTACTGGCGAAAGCCACAAAGCTGCGGCCGTCGTCCCGGCCTTCGTACGGGCGGACTCGCGGGTTCAAGCGGGCGTACGGCTCCGGCACGACGAAGGGGACCGGCCGTCGGCCGGTCCCCTTCGGGTGCTGTTGATCAGCTACCTGTGCACGTCAGGTCGGATGTCGTGTGTCCGACGTGATCGCGCCCCGTATCAGCTGCAGCCGCTGGTCGAGCCGCAGCCCTCGCAGATGTAGCAGCTGCCCGCACGCTGCATCTTCGTACCGCAGGAGAAGCACAGCGGCGCGTCCGCGCTGATGCCGAGCTGCATCTCGACGAGTTCCGCCGAGGTGTGCGCCTGCTTCTGCTCCGGCACTGCCTCCGCCTTGGGGGCGGCGGCGACCGGCTTCAGCGTCTCCGTCTGACGTGGGGCGGACTGGGCCAGACCCTCGACGTCGACGTCGTCGTCGTCCATCGACGGCTCGTACGAGCCCGTCTCCAGGTGACGCTGACGCTCCTCGGCGGAGTGGATGCCGAGCGCGGAGCGGGTCTCGAAGGGCAGGAAGTCGAGCGCCAGGCGACGGAAGATGTAGTCGACGATCGACTGCGCCATCCGCACGTCCGGGTCGTCCGTCATGCCGGCCGGCTCGAAGCGCATGTTGGTGAACTTCGAGACGTACGTCTCCAGCGGGACGCCGTACTGCAGACCGACCGAGACGGCGATCGAGAAGGCGTCCATCATGCCCGCGAGGGTCGAACCCTGCTTGGACATCTTCAGGAAGACCTCACCGAGACCGTCGTCCGGGTAGGAGTTGGCGGTCATGTACCCCTCGGCCCCACCCACCGTGAAGGAGGTGGTGATCCCCGGGCGGCCCTTGGGGAGGCGCTTGCGCACCGGGCGGTACTCGACGACCTTCTCGACCGCGGCGCGGATCGTCTCCTCGGTCTTCTCCGTGACCTCGGCCTTGACGTCCTTCGTCTTGGCGGAGAGCGGCTGGCCGACCTTGCAGTTGTCGCGGTAGATCGCGAGCGCCTTGACGCCCATCTTCCACGCCTCGAAGTAGACCTCTTCGACGTCCTCGACGGTGGCCGTCTCCGGCAGGTTCACCGTCTTGGAGAGCGCGCCGGAGATCCACGGCTGGATGGCCGCCATCATGCGGACGTGGCCCATCGCGGAGATGGAACGCTCGCCCATCGCGCAGTCGAACACCTCGTAGTGCTCCTGCTTCAGACCGGGGGCGTCGATCACGTTGCCGTTCTCGGCGATGTGGGCGACGATCGCCTCGATCTGCTCCTCCTGGTAGCCCATACGACGCAGCGCCTGCGGCACCGTGCCGTTGACGATCTGCATCGAGCCGCCGCCGACCAGCTTCTTGAACTTGACCAGCGCGAGGTCGGGCTCAAGACCGGTCGTGTCGCAGGACATCGCGAGACCGATGGTGCCGGTGGGCGCGATGACCGAGGCCTGCGCGTTGCGGAAGCCGTTCTTCTCACCGAGGCGCAGGACGTCCTGCCAGGCCTCCGTGGCCGCGGCCCAGATCGGCGAGTCCAGGTCGTCCACGCGCGGGGCGACGGCGTTGGCGTCGGAGTGCTGCTTCATGACGCGCTTGTGGGGCTCGGCGTTGCGGGCGTAGCCGTCGTACGGGCCGACGACCGCGGCCAGCTCGGCGGAGCGCCGGTACGACGTACCCGTCATCAGCGAGGTGATGGCGCCGGCGAGGGAACGGCCGCCGTCGCTGTCGTACGCGTGGCCGGTCGCCATGAGCAGCGCGCCGAGGTTGGCGTAGCCGATGCCCAGCTGACGGAAGGCGCGGGTGTTCTCGCCGATCTTCTGCGTCGGGAAGTCCGCGAAGCAGATGGAGATGTCCATCGCGGTGATGACCAGCTCGACGACCTTGGCGAAGCGCTCGGACTCGAAGGACTGGTTGCCCTTGCCGTCGTCCTTGAGGAACTTCATCAGGTTCAGCGAGGCCAGGTTGCACGAGGTGTTGTCCAGGTGCATGTACTCACTGCACGGGTTCGACGCGGTGATCCGGCCGGACTCGGGGCAGGTGTGCCAGTTGTTGATGGTGTCGTCGTACTGGATGCCGGGGTCGGCGCAGGCCCACGCGGCCTCGGCCATCTTGCGGAAGAGCGACTTCGCGTCGACCTCCTCGATGACCTCGCCCGTCATCCGGGCGCGGAGGCCGAACGTGCCGCCCGTCTCGACCGCCTTCATGAACTCGTCGTTCACGCGGACCGAGTTGTTGGCGTTCTGGTACTGGACGGACGTGATGTCGTCGCCGCCCAGGTCCATGTCGAAGCCCGCGTCGCGCAGGGCGCGGATCTTCTCCTCCTCCTTGACCTTGGTCTCGATGAAGTCCTCGATGTCGGGGTGGTCGACGTCGAGCACGACCATCTTGGCCGCGCGGCGCGTGGCACCGCCCGACTTGATCGTTCCGGCGGAGGCGTCGGCGCCCCGCATGAAGGAGACCGGACCGGAGGCGTTGCCGCCGGACGAGAGCAGTTCCTTGGAGGAACGGATGCGGGAGAGGTTCAGGCCGGCGCCGGAGCCGCCCTTGAAGATCATGCCCTCTTCCTTGTACCAGTCGAGGATCGACTCCATGGAGTCGTCGACGGCGAGGATGAAGCAGGCGGAGACCTGCTGCGGCTGGGGCGTGCCGACGTTGAACCAGACCGGCGAGTTGAAGCTGAAGATCTGGTGCAGGAGGGCGTACGCCAGCTCGTGCTCGAAGATCTCGGCGTCGGCGGGAGAGGCGAAGTAGTCGTACTCCTCGCCGGCCTTCCGGTACGTGTTCACGATCCGGTCGATCAGCTGCCGCAGACCGGTCTCGCGCTGAGGCGTACCGACAGCCCCGCGGAAATACTTGCTGGTGACGATGTTGACCGCGTTCACCGACCAGAAGTCGGGGAACTCGACGCCACGCTGCTCGAAATTGACCGAGCCGTCGCGCCAGTTGGTCATGACGACGTCACGACGCTCCCAGACCACCTCGTCGTACGGATGCACGCCGGGCGTGGTGTGGATGCGCTCGATGCGCAGGCCCTGCCGGGCCGCAGCCGCTTTGGAACCCTTGGTACGGGAACCCCGTGCCGGGCCGCTCGCCGTCTCTGTCATGCCGCCTCCCATATACGTACAAAAACGCTCTGACGTGCCCATTTCTTCCCGGGGCACGTGGTGTGTCTGATGTTCCGGACGCCGCGAAGGGGCGACCGGAACAGGTCTGGTCCGCCGCCGGTCGGTCAGTCGGCGGCAGTGGCGGGCACGGGGACCTCGGGGGTCGCGCCGGGCCCGCAATCGCAATCGTTCACAGGTGGCCGCTCTTCACGGAGCTCCGCGATGGCGGCCTCGAAGTCCTCGAGTGAGTCGAACGCCCGGTACACGGACGCGAAGCGCAGGTACGCGACAAGATCGAGTTCCCGCAATGGGCCGAGTATGGCCAGCCCCACGTCGTGGGTGGTCAGCTCGGCGCTTCCGGTGGCGCGCACCGCTTCCTCGACCCGCTGGCCGAGCTTGGCGAGGGCGTCCTCGGTGACCGGCCGCCCCTGGCACGCCTTGCGCACACCGGAGATGACCTTGGTACGACTGAAGGGTTCCGTGACACCGCTGCGCTTGATCACCATCAGTGAGGCGGTCTCCACCGTGGTGAAACGGCGGGAGCAGTCGGGACACTGACGGCGCCTGCGGATCGACGTTCCGTCGTCGGTGGTGCGACTGTCGACGACGCGGCTGTCGGGGTGCCTGCAGAAGGGACAGTGCATGGATCCCAACCCTCCTTCACAGCACGACTGAATAGCCTCGGCAGCCCCACCAGGGGCCCTTCGAAGCGGTCACCAGCATAGGTGATGGGAGGGGTCTCGGCGCACCGGGGACCCACTTGGACCACAACTTGTGGGCGGCTGTAGCCATGCGACTACTAGATCTAGGGTCTGGGTGCATTTTCTGCACTTCGCGCGTGTCGCGGCGCCCACGGCGGTCCGCCGCGGTACCGCCCGCGCCACCGACACGCTGACGGCACCCCCACCGGTGCTCGGCCCAGCCGCGAAGGTTACCGTAATGGCCCGAATTGCTATTCGACGCAAAGGCCTCTCATACACCCCGTCGCGCGTTCGAGAAAGCCATTCTGCGCTTTTTCACTCGAACGTGTGTTTGGCGCAACCTTTCGAAAGCAACTACCGTTGTCCACACCAGGGAGAGAGAACATCTCGAGAGGGGCCGACGTGACCACCACCGCCGACAGTGCAACTATCACTGCCCAGGACCGATCCCAGAGCCGACTCGAGCCGGTGCATGCCATGAACGAAGCAGCCAAGAATCCGGAGGGCCCCAAGCCCTCACGCTCGCTGCCCGGCCGACCTCCAGGAATCCGGGCGGACAGTTCCGGCCTCACCGATCGGCAACGACGGGTCATCGAGGTCATCAGGGACTCCGTGCAACGACGAGGATATCCGCCGTCGATGCGCGAGATCGGTCAGGCGGTGGGCCTCTCCAGCACCTCTTCCGTGGCCCATCAGCTGATGGCTCTCGAACGCAAGGGCTTCCTGCGCCGCGACCCGCACCGCCCCCGGGCGTACGAGGTGCGGGGTTCGGACCAGCCGAGCACCCAGCCCACCGACACGGCCGGCAAGCCCGCCGCGTCGTATGTCCCGCTCATCGGCCGGATCGCGGCGGGCGGGCCGATCCTCGCCGAGGAGTCGGTGGAGGACGTCTTCCCGCTCCCCCGACAGCTGGTGGGCGACGGAGAGCTCTTCGTCCTCAAGGTCGTGGGTGACTCCATGATCGAGGCGGCGATCTGTGACGGTGACTGGGTGACGGTCCGCCGCCAGCCGGTCGCCGAGAACGGCGACATCGTGGCCGCGATGCTGGACGGCGAGGCCACGGTGAAGCGGTTCAAGCGCGAGGACGGCCACGTGTGGCTGCTTCCGCACAACGCCGCCTACCAGCCGATCCCCGGCGACGAGGCGACGATTCTCGGCAAGGTCGTGGCAGTGCTGCGACGGGTGTGACACCTCGCCGGTCAAGGACCGGGCCCCTGGAACCCACTGCGCCGGTTCCGGGGGCCCGTTTGTGTTCGTGGCTTGCCCTAGGAGGGCGGTGCGCCGCCGAGCCGTCGGCGCCCCCGCCGCCTACTTCCCCTCGGCCTCGGCCGCCGCGTTGATCGCGGACAGCGAGCGCCGCACCTGGTTACGGTCCGTGGTGTACCAGAAGTCCGGCAGTGACGCCCGCAGGTAGCTGCCGTACCGTGCGTTCGCCAGCCTCGGGTCGAGCACGGCGACGACACCGCGGTCCCCCGAGGCCCGTACGAGCCGTCCCGCGCCCTGGGCCATCAGGAGCGCCGCATGCGTGGCCGCGACGGCCATGAAGCCGTTGCCCCCGGCCTCCTCGACCGCCTTCTGGCGGGCGCTCATCAGCGGATCGTCCGGGCGGGGGAACGGAATCCGGTCCATGACCACGAGCTGGCAGCTCGGCCCCGGCACATCCACGCCCTGCCAGAGCGACAGCGTGCCGAACAGGCACGTCTTCGGGTCCGCCGCGAAGTTCTTGATCAGCTCGCCGACCGTTTCCTCGCCCTGGAGCAGGATCGGCATGTCGAGCCGGCCGCGCAGCTCCTCGGCCGCCGCCTTCGCCGCCCGCATGGACGAGAAGAGTCCCAGCGTCCGGCCCCCGGCCGCCTCGACGAGCTCGGACAGCTCGTCCATCATGTCGCCCCGTGAACCCTCACGGCCCGGGGTGGCCAGCTGGCGGGCGACGTACAGGATCCCCTGCTTCGGGTAGTCGAAGGGCGAGCCGACGTCGAGTCCCTTCCAGACCGGGACGTCCTCCCCCTCGGTCCCCTCCGGGGACAGCCCGAGGGAGGCGCCCACGCCGTTGAAGTCGCCGCCGAGCTTGAGCGTGGCGGAGGTCAGGACGACGGACCTCTCGCTGAAGAGCTTCTCGCGCAGCAGCCCGGACACCGACAGCGGGGCGACGCGCAGGGAGGCGCCGTACCGGTCGTGCCGCTCGAACCAGACGACGTCGTACTCGGAACCGTTGGCGATCCGCTCGGCGACGCCGTGGACGCTCTCGACGGCCGCGAGCGCCTGCTTGCGTACGGCGTCCTCGTCCTGGACGGACTTGTCGCGGGTCGAGCCGATGGCGGAGATGACGTTACGGGCGGCGTCCCGCAGCGCCATGAGGGCGTACCCGAGGTCCTCGGGGATCTCCACGAGACGCCCGGGGAGCGCGAGCTCCATGATTCGCTCGAAGGACTCGGCGGCCGTCTGGAGGGCGTCGGCGGCCTTCTCGTTCACCAGCTTGGCCGCGCGACGGACCGCCCGGTTGACCTGGCCGGGGCTGAGCTCGCCGGTCGCGACCCCGGTCACCCGCGAGACCAGCTCGTGCGCCTCGTCGACGATCAGCACCTCGTGCTGCGGGAGCACCGGGGCGCCCTCGATGGCGTCGATGGCCAGCAGGGCGTGGTTGGTCACGACCACGTCGGCGAGCTTGGCGCGCTCGCGGGCCGCCTCCGCGAAGCACTCCGCGCCGTACGCGCACTTCGAGGCGCCGAGGCACTCGCGGGAGGAGACGGAGACCTGCCCCCAGGCGCGGTCGGAGACGCCGGGGGTGAGGTCGTCGCGGTCGCCCGTCTCGGTCTCGTCCGCCCAGTCCCGCATGCGCAGGAGGTCCTGGCCGAGCTTGCTGGTCGGCGCGGCGGCTTCGAACTGGTCGAAGAGACCGTCGTCTTCTTCCTGCGGCACGCCCTCGTGCAGCCGGTGCAGGCAGAGGTAGTTCGACCGCCCCTTGAGCATGGCGAACTCGGGGCGCCGGCGCAGCAGCGGATGCAGCGCCTCGACCGTACGAGGGAGATCACGCTCCACGAGCTGGCGCTGGAGGGCCAGGGTCGCCGTCGCCACGACGACGCGCTCGCCGTGGGCCAGGGCCGGCACCAGGTAGCCGAGGGACTTTCCGGTGCCGGTGCCGGCCTGGACGAGCAGGTGGGAATTGTCGTCGATGGCTCCGGCCACGGCCTCGGTCATGGCGACCTGGCCGGGCCGCTCCGTGCCGCCGACGGCGGTGACGGCGGCATGGAGGAGCTCGGGGAGTGAGGGCTTCGTCATAGCCCGTCCAGCCTACGGGGCACCACTGACAACCCGGGTCGCACCGGTGACGGCGTCAGGACGGGTGGAGCGGGTTGGGGACGGTTCCGTGCACGGCGGCGTGCGGGCGGTTGGGCCGGTCCCGGTAGCCGTCGAGGTGCAGGCGGTTGCGGTTGAGGCACAGCCGCTCGATCCGCGGAGTGAGCAGGTCGAAGATCTCGTACCGCTCCTTGAGCTCGGGAAAGCGTGCCTGGTGCCGGAGGATTTCTGCCCGTACGAGTGACCAGAAGTCGTTCTCGGGAACGCCCAGTTGTTCCTCGCACAGAGGAGCCAGATAGCGGAATACGCCGACGAACAGACCGGAATGGATGAACTGCGTCAGGAAGGCGGGAGGCTCGGTCAGCAGCACCTCGCGCACGTCGTCGGGCATGGAGTCGTGCTCGGGAAGGGGCCGCGCGCTCACGTTCACGTCGTCGACGAAGTCCTTGATCGCGAGCCGCACCGGGATGTCGTGATCGTCGAACACGACGATGGCGTTCTCGCCGTGCGGGGAGAAGACCGTGCCGTAGCGGTACAGGAAGTGCAGCAGCGGCGGCAGCATCGCGGCGAACAGCCGCTGGAGCCACACGGCCGGCCCAAGGCCCGAGCGGTCGACGAGCTCCGCGGTGAAGGCACGCCCCTCGGGGTCCGTGTGGAGGAGGGACGCGAGCGTACGGGCGCGCTCCCCGGGGGCCAGCCGCCCGGTGAGCGGCTCGCGCCAGATCGCGCCGAGCAGTTCCTTGTACTGGTAGGGCACCTCGGGGAGGCCGTCGTACAGGGGGTGCTCGACGGCGACGGAGGCGACTTCCCCGAGGAGGATCACTCCGCACTCGTCGCGCAGGAAGGGGTCGCCGTCCCGCAGGCCGTGCACCCAGGCGGTGACGGCCGGCGCCGCCAGGGTGCGCTCGGTGGGCAGTCCGCGCCAGACCAGTGTGTTCAGGACGGCGAGCGGCAGTTTGACCGTGTGCCGGTCGGGACGGCTCGTGTTGAGGAAGGTGCGGATCGACTGCTGAGGCAGACGTACGTCGCCGTCGGTGGGCAGCGGCACGATGGCGCCCTGGGCGACGGCGGGCCCGAAGAGCGGCAGCACCACTTCGTCCCACTGCCACGGGTGCACGGGCAGGTAGAGGTACCGCGCCGGGTCCAGGTCGCGGGCGCGCAGTGCGGCGGCGAAGGACTCGCGGGTGGGGGCGTCGAGCTCACGCGCGTAGAGATGTTCGGGCGTGGCGAGTAACGGGACGCCGCGATAGCCGGCGATCTCCGTGCTGACGGCGATCCAGGGAAGCGTGGCCGGGGTACGGGCCTCGGGGGCCCAGCGGGCGGTGTCGGTGGCGGAGAAGCCGAGGCGGCCCTTGTTCAGGACGAGCCAGGGGTGTCCGGTCTGGTGCCCTTCGAGTTCCGCGTAGCCGAGGTCGGCGAGGTGCGCGGCGGACACGGCGGTGTGGTCGAGGCGGGCGTCGGCGGCCAGGGTGCCGCTCAGCTCGCGGATGAGGTGGCCGAGGGTGGCGCCGTCGAGTGCGAGCAGGCGGTGGGCGCGGACCAGGAAGCGGAGCGGGTCCCCGAACGGCAGGCTCCCGGGGTCCGCGTCGGCGGCCTCGTCCTCGGCTGCGCCCTCGCGGGTTCCGGCGTCGCGCTCGCGGATCTCGATCGTGTCGGGGTGCACCCGCCAGCTGCCGTACGCCCCGCGCGCCGCCCGGAACGCGAGGGTCGCGCCGTCGTCGAGCAGGAGGGTGTGACGGTCGCCGGGTGGCTGCGGGACCGGTTCGATGATCTCCTCGTACGCGAACTCGCCGAGCATCTTGGCGAGGAGGCGACGCGCTGCCCGGTTCCAGGTGCCCGGTTTCAGCTCGGGCGGGGCGAGCAGCGGGAGCGAGTCCTCGAAGTCATGGGCGACGGCGGGCTTCGGCACGGGGACTCCTCGGGGTGGAACCCAGTCGGGGCGAGCGGTGTATGAGAAGGAGCGGGTTGATCACAGCAGGTTTCGCAGGGCGCGGTCGCGGACCATGAGCGCGGCCCGTTTGTCGGGGAGGTCGAGTTCCGCTGAGAAGCGGAAGCCGGCCCCGAGGAAGGCGGAGACGGAGGGGGCGTTGCGGATGTCCGGTTCGGCGACGACACGTGCGCAGGCGGGGCGGTGGTCGAGTACGAGGTCGGCGACGGCTCTGAGGAGGGTCGTGCCGAGACCGCGGCCGCGGTCGGCGACGCCGCCGACGAGGAGGTGGACACCGGTGTCGTTCGGGCGGGCCGGATAGTGGCGGGCCAGCGGGTCGAGGTCGGCGCGGTAGATCTCCCAGTAGCTCATGGGCACGCCGGCCAGTACGCCGAGACAGGGTGCGCTGCGGCCGTCACCGTCGAGCTGGGGGCGCAGGTGGGCGGCGGTGACGTCTTCCGGACCCGCCAGTTCCCAGAACGCGGCGACGGCCGGATCGTTCATCCACCGGCTGATGAGCGGCAGGTCCCGTTCGATGCGTACGGGCACGAGCTGGAACGGGCCCGCTTCGGTGGGGACGGGGCCCCAGTCGGCGGGGGCGTCGAGGAGGCGGCCGGCGGCGGGCCCGGGGGCTGCCGCCGGCGTGTCGTCACCGAACAGCGCGATGAGCTCGTCGGTCAGCCGCAGGTCGAGGGTGTCCTCGGTGCTGGATCCGGCGCGGGGAGCGGAGTTGGTTCCTGC
Source organism: Streptomyces chryseus (assembly GCF_014650755.1). Lineage (GTDB taxonomy): Bacteria > Actinomycetota > Actinomycetes > Streptomycetales > Streptomycetaceae > Streptomyces > Streptomyces chryseus. Next base: position 101,134 of record NZ_BMVO01000015.1, read on the forward strand.
GTCGGTGCTCGCATCGGTGGGAGGCACGGCGACGCTCCTCTCAGCAGTTCGGTCGGGGCACGTTCCTTCAGGTGCGAAGGGGGTTGGCGATGGTGACGTACACGGACTGGGTGTCGACGGGGCCTTCGAGCTCGTCGAGACCGTGCAGACGGGTGAGCAGGTTGGCCTTGCAGCGGAGGCTGGGGGTCTCCAGGAGCTGTGCGGGCAGCGGGGAGCCGAGTGCGGTGCTCTTGCCGAGGAACTGGCGGAAGGCGGCGATCAGCACGCGTTCGTCGGCGAGCCGTTCGGCGCCGAACGCTCCGATGAGGCCGAGGACGTTGTTGATGCCGAGGTAGTACGCGAAGCGTTCGTCGGTGACGGCGTCGGGGACGAAGGTGTCGCTGATGGCGCCGATGCCGGGGAGGCGGCGTTCGAGCCGGTCCCGGTGCGACTCGCGGAAGTAGTAGCCCTGGTTGTCGCGGTAGCGGCCGCCGACGGGCCAGCCGTCGGGGTCGAGCAGCACCAGGGTGTTCTGCTGGTGCGCCTCCAGTGCGACCCCCGCCGTGCCGTCCAGCCAGAGCACCGGGCGTACGACGTGGTCGAGGTAGCGCAGGAACCACTCGGCGGCGACGGCTCCGGTGGGCCGGCCGGTCCGGGCGGCGAGCCGGGCGACGACGTCGGCGAGCCGGGAGTGCATGCCGGTGCGGCCCGGCCAGGGGCGCGGGGCGGTGAGTCCGGCGATGCAGACGGCGTCGTCGGAGGGGCCGAACGGGTTGTGGCGCAGCAGAGCGTCGAGTCCGGGCACCGGTTCGCCGTCCACGGTGTCGACGGCGAGCCACGCCGGGTCCCGGACGATGTCGAAGCCGGGGTGGGCGGACTGCCATTCCTCGGCCAGCCCGGCGCGCAGGAGGCGGTGGACCTCGACGCCGCGGTGGAGTTCCTTGCGGAGGTTCTCACGGCGGGAGTTGGTGATGCGTACGCCGAGGGAGAGCTTGAGCATGACGGGGGCGCCGGGGCGGTGCACGGTCCGGACGGAGGAGGTGGGGTGCCACCGGGCGCCGTGCGGGCCGAGGTCGTGGAGGAGTCCCTGCTCCAGGAGTGCCGCGACGGCGGGCCGGTGCCGGAGCTCGCGGGCCTGCCACGGGTGGAGGGGCAGCGGGACCGTGCCGTCGGGCAGGCGCAGACCCTCGGCGAGGCGGACGGCGAGTTGCTCGACGGGTACGGTGCGGCCGCGCTCGGTCCAGGCGGAGTCCTCGGCCAGTACGGACCGGTCGACAGCCATCCAGTGGAGCGGGAAGGAGCCGTGCAGCTCCGGCGAGTAGAGCTGCGCTTCGGCGTCGGAGAGCCCCTCGCGGCTCTTGGGGGTGGGGTGCAGCGGATGTCCGAGAAGGAGTGACTGTTCGGCGCTGAGAAACAGGTCCGCCTCTTCGGCGGGACCGGGGTGCGCGCGCCGCTCGGCGATGAACCGGGTGGTGCGCCGGACGGAGTCGGCGACCCTGCCGACCAGGTCCGCGCCTTCGCGCTGCCCCGCCTCGCGGCCGAGGAGTGCCGCGACCGTGACGGCGTCGGCGGGCGGCGCCCCCTTCGGGCCGCCCTCCAGTGACGGCATGCCGAAGCGGTGCCATCCGCCGGCCGACCAGTAGCGGACGGGGACCAGCAGGGCGGTTCCGCTGGCGTCGAGCGGGACGCGGAGGGTCGGCCCCTGGGGCCGGGGGAAGTCCTTCTCCCGGATCCAGCACCTCAGCAGGTTCTCCACGGCCGCCGCCTCCGCGGCCGTGTGCGGATCGGGGTGGTCCAGCAGATCCTCCGCGGCGGCCGGATCCGGACCCGCTGTCTGCGGGCGCCCGGACGCGCGCTGCTCCTCGTGGGGGCTGCCCTTCTGCCGGGGCACCTTGGCCTCGTCGAGCGCGAGGGGGCGGTGCGCGGGGCCCTGTCCTCGGTCGTGGGCGCTGGGACGGTCGTCGGCCTCGGACGCGTCGGATGCGGGGGTGGGGTTCACGGGGTCTTCCTTGGGACGAGGTCCGGGGTCAGTTCGAAAGCCCGGTCTGTTGCCGGCGGTACGGGGAGCGTTCGGCGGCCGACAGGGCGTCGGCCAGACGGTCGAGGACCGCTGTGGCCTGTTCATCGGTGAGAGTGAGGGGAGGCAGCAGACGGACGACGCTCGAATGGCGCCCGCCGAGCTCGACGATCAGTCCGCGCTCCAGGCACTCCTGCTGGACGGCGGCGGCCAGTGCGGGCGCCGCCGGGGGGACACCGGTGGACGTACGGACGCCGTCCTCCCGGCCCGTCCGGCGGCCCGCGCCGTCGGGGTCGGCCTCGGGGTCGACGAGTTCGACGCCGATCATCAAGCCCCGGCCGCGTACGTCCCCGATGCAAGGATGGTCGGCCGCGAGCCCCTGCAACCGGCCCGTCATGCGTGCGCCGAGCACGGCGGCCCGCTCCGCGAGCCGGTTCTCGCGCACGTACGCCAAGGTGGCGGCGCCTGCCGCCATGGCGAGCTGGTTGCCTCGGAACGTTCCGGCGTGCGAGCCCGGCTCCCAGGCGTCGAGGTCGTCCCGGTAGACCACCACGGCCAGGGGAAGACTGCCGCCGATCGCCTTGGACATGACCATCACGTCGGGCACGATGCCGCTGTGCTCGACCGCCCAGAAGGTGCCGGTTCTGCCGACTCCGGTCTGCACCTCGTCGGCGATCAGTGGAATGGAGCGGTCCGCCGTGATCCGGCGCATCCGGCGCATCCAGTCGTCCGGAGCGGGAATCACCCCTCCCTCGCCCTGCACCGGTTCGAGGATCATCCCGGCCGGGGACGTCACGCCGCTCTTCGGGTCGTCGAGGAGGTTCTCCGTCCAGCGGGCGGAGAGTTCCGCGCCGCGTTCGCCGCCCGCGCCGAAGGGACACCGGTAGTCGTACGGGTAGGGCAGGCGCGTCACCCGTACGTCCTGCGCGCCGCCGGAGGCGTCGAGGGCCCCGGCCGTCATGCCGTGGTACGCCCCGGTGAAGGCCAGCAGTCCGCTGCGGCCGGTGGCGGTGCGGACGAGCTTGAGCGCGGCTTCGACCGCGTCCGTGCCCGCCGGGCCGCAGAACTGCACCCGGGCGTGGTCGGCGAGCTCGCGGGGCAGCGTCTCGAACAGCTCGGTGGTGAAGGCGTCCTTGACGGGGGTCGCGAGGTCCAGCACGTGGAGCGGCGCACCCGAGTCGAGAACCTTCTTGACCGCTTCCAGGACCACCGGGTGGTTGTGACCGAGCGCCAGCGTCCCGGCGCCCGAGAGGCAGTCGAGATAGCGGCGCCCGTCCGCCCCCTCGATCGTCAGCCCCCGCGCGCGTACGGGCACGATGGGAAGGGACCGCGCGTACGTACGGGCGGAGGACTCGCGCAGCGACTGACGCCGCAGGATTCCCTCGTGAGCAGCGGTCAGCACCGCAGCGGCTGGTTCGGTCACGGCCACGTCTGTTGGTCCTCCCGCGGTGAAGCCTGCGTCGCGCGCACTGGTCTGTATGTCCGTGCCCGTCCGGGCCGGACGTCGACCCTGCGTCCCCCGTACGTACCAACGACGGTGGCGCCGGAGGATCACGGGCAATAAGAAGATCCTTACGTCGGGGGAACCGTGCCCCTGCCGCGCGCCGTCCCCATCGGCACCGGCATAGTGGGGACCGCGCTCCGGCCCGGCGCTCCGTCGCCGGGGTGCGCGATGCGCGCGCAGTTCGCAGAGTTCACATCAGTTCGCTGAAGAAGATTTCGAAGTCCCAGGGGGATCACGACATGCGACCCATTCGCCCGACCAGCGCAGCACGTGGCGGGAGGAGCGCGCGTCGCCGAACCTCCCCCGTCCTCGCGGCTGTCGGCCTCGCCGCGGCCCTCGCCCTGACCGCCACCGCCTGCGGTCCGAGCGAGGACAACGCGGGCGGCGAGCCGAGCGCTCCCGCGGGCCAGGTCACCGGTGGGACCGACGGCAAGATCGTCATCCCCGACGATCTGAAGGACCGTCTGAAGGAGCACGGCGTCGACCTGGACAAGTGGAAGGGCGGCGCGTGGAAGGACTGGAGCAGGGACGACTGGCTCCGCGAGGCCGAGGACTACATCAACCCGATCATCGAGGACCTCTGGGACGCGGACCGCATGCGGGACGCCGAGGAGCCCGACAGGCCGGTGGACAACGACATCTCCGGTGACGAGGGTGTCACCGACCCGACGCCCGCGCCGGTCCAGGCGCAGCCCGTGAAGTCGCCGTACACCGCCGGCACCCCCGAGGCGGGCAAGCTCTTCTTCGACGGGCCCGAGGGGGCGATGGTCTGCTCAGCGACCGTCGTCAAGGACCCGGCGCACCCCGGCAAGTCCAACATGGTGTGGACGGCCGGCCACTGCGTGCACGCCGGCAAGAAGGGCGGCTGGTACCGCAACATCGCCTTCGTGCCGTCGTACAACGACACCGGCAGGTCGGCGGCGGAGCTCGACGGCGCGCCCAAGAACGAGAAGGAGATCGCTCCGCACGGTGTGTGGTGGGGCGACTGGGCGCAGACGTCCTCGCAGTGGATCGCCCAGGGCGGCCCGACCGGCGGCGAAGGCGCTCCGTACGACTTCGCGGTGCTGCACGTCACCCCGGAGAAGGGCAACCGCAAGTCCCTGGAGGAGACGGTCGGTTCGGCCCTTCCGGTGGAGTTCGACGCGCCCGCCGCGCCCGGCATCGCGAGCATGACGGCGACCGGTTACCCGGCCGCTCCGCCGTTCGACGGTCAGAAGCAGTTCCAGTGCGCGGACAAGCCGGGGCGCCTGTCCATCAGGGCCGGCGAGCCGACGATGTACCGCATCGGCTGCACCATGACCGGTGGTTCCTCCGGCGGCGGCTGGGCTGCCATCGGCCAGGACGGAAAGCCGGCGCTGGTCTCCAACACCTCGATCGGCCCGGTGACGGCCGGCTGGCTGGCCGGTCCGCGCCTGGGCAGGGAGGCCAAGGACATCTTCGACACGGTGAGCGGGAAGTTCGCCGACAAGTCGTAGTGCGGCAGGTGACCGCAGGTCAGGGCCCTCGGCGTATGCGCCGGGGGCCCTTCCCTGTTCGCCGTTCACCGGGCCGAAGGCCCGAAGGCCGCCCCCTCGTGGTGAGGGGGCGGCCTTCGGGTCTGCTCGGTTCCGGTACGAACGGCTCCGGAGCGGGCTGCGGTCAGTGAGCCGCCGGTACGTACGGCGCCAGGTCCGCCGCCAGCTCCTCGTGCACCCGCACCTTGATCAGCGTGCCGTCACCGGTGTGCTCCTCGGAGAGCACCTCGCCGTCGGCGTGCGCCCGCGAGATCAGCCCGCCGTGCGTGTACGGCACGAGCGCCTCGATCTCGACGGCGGGCCGGGGCAGCTCGGAGTCGATCAGCGCCAGCAGCTCCGCCATGCCCGCGCCCGTACGGGCCGACACGGCGATCGCGTGACGCTCGATGCGCAGGAGCCGCTGGAGGACGACCGGGTCCGCGGCGTCCGCCTTGTTGATCACCACGATCTCGGGCACGTCCACCGCGCCGACATCGCGGATCACTTCGCGTACGGCCGCCAGCTGCTCCTCCGGCGCCGGGTGCGCGCCGTCCACCACGTGCAGGATCAGGTCGGAGTCGCCGACCTCCTCCATGGTGGAGCGGAACGCCTCGACCAGGTGATGCGGCAGGTGCCGCACGAACCCGACCGTGTCGGCGAGGGTGTAGACCCGCCCGGTCGGCGTCTCCGCCCGGCGCACGGTCGGGTCGAGGGTGGCGAACAGCGCGTTCTCCACCAGCACACCCGCGCCCGTGAGGCGGTTGAGCAGCGAGGACTTTCCGGCGTTGGTGTATCCGGCGATCGCGACCGAGGGCACCTTGTTGCGCTTGCGCTCCTGGCGCTTGATGTCGCGGCCGGTCTTCATCTCCGCGATCTCCCGGCGCATCTTCGCCATCTTCTCGCGGATCCGTCGCCGGTCGGTCTCGATCTTGGTCTCACCGGGACCACGGGTGGCCATACCGCCGCCACCACCGGCACCGGCGCCGCCCATCTGCCGGGACAGCGACTGACCCCAGCCGCGCAGCCGGGGCAGCATGTACTGCATCTGCGCGAGCGCGACCTGCGCCTTGCCCTCCCGGGACTTGGCGTGCTGGGCGAAGATGTCGAGGATCAGGGCGGTGCGGTCGACCACCTTGACCTTGACGACGTCCTCGAGGTGGATGAGCTGGCCGGGGCTGAGCTCACCGTCGCAGACGACGGTGTCGGCACCGGTCTCGATCACGATGTCACGCAGCTCGATCGCCTTGCCCGAGCCGATGTACGTGGCCGGGTCGGGCTTGTCACGGCGCTGGACGACGCCGTCGAGCACGAGGGCTCCCGCGGTCTCCGCGAGGGCCGCCAGCTCCGCCAGCGAGTTCTCGGCGTCGAGCACGGTGCCTGAGGTCCAGACACCGACCAGCACCACACGCTCCAGGCGCAGCTGCCGGTACTCGACTTCGGTTACGTCTTCGAGCTCGGTGGAGAGGCCGGCCACACGTCGCAGCGCGGCGCGGTCGGAGCGCTCGAACTGGTCGCCGTCCCGCTCTCCGTCGACTTCGTAGCTCCAGGCGACGTCCTCTTCCATCAGGGCATCGGCCCGAAGGCTCTCGGTCACGTTCTCCGTGAAGCTCTGTGCGTCCTTGGAAGCGGAAGAAGAGGAGGTCATTGGATCCTTACGTCGATAGGAATCAGGTTACGCCGGTCACAACGCGTGACGTGGCCGGAAGATTCCCGCGGGTGCGGAGATCCCCGGCCCGGCAGCGCCGTGGGCCCGTTGATAGTGGCACGCCGCGCACCGGGCCGTCACTCCGGTTTATGCCCGCTTCCCGTCCCCTCGCACCTGCCGCCGCCCAGTCTCTGCCGCCCGGGCGCCGCCGGCCCTATCCCCGGGCCGGGCCGGCCTTGGCCGACGTCGTGGCCGCCTCGGTGCGCCAGTCAGGGTGCCCGGGCATCGCCGGCGTCTTCTTCCCGTACAGCCACTCCTTGAAGAAGGCGGTGAGGTCCCGGCCCGCGACCTCCGACGCGAGGCCGGTGAAGTCGGCGGTCGTCGCGCTGGCGTCGCGGTGGTCACCGACCCAGCGGCGCTCCAGCTGTCCGAAGGCCTCCTTGCCGATCTCCTGGCGCAGCGCGTACAGCACCAGGGCGCTGCCGTCGTAGACGACCGGCCTGAAGATGCTGATCTTCTTGCCCGGCGCGGGACCGCGGGGAGCGGCGGGCGGGCCGCCCTGGGCCCGCATGGCGTCCGACTGCGCGTACGCCTGGCGCATCCTCGCCTCCAGCGGACGCTTGGCGTGGTCCTCGGCGTACCGCGCCTCGTACCAGGTGGCGTGCCCTTCGTTGAGCCACAGGTCGGACCAGGAGCGCGGCGAGACGCTGTTGCCGAACCACTGGTGCGCCAGCTCGTGGACCATGATCGAGTCGACGTACCAGGCGGGCAGGTCGGAACGGGTGAACAGCGACCGCTCGAAGAGCGACAGCGTCTGGGTCTCCAGCTCGAAGCCCGTCTCGGCGTCGGCGACGAGCAGCCCGTACGCCTCCAGCGGGTAGCGGCCGATCTGCCGCTCCATCCACTCCAGCTGCCCCGGCGTCTTCTTCAGCCACGGTTCGAGCCGCGCCCGGTCGGCGGTGGGCACGACGTCGCGTACGGGAAGGCCGTTCGGCCCGTTCCTGCGCACGACGGTCGACCGGCCGAGCGACACCTGTGCGAGCTCGGTCGCCATGGGGTGGCTGGTCCGGTACGTCCAGGTGGCTCCGCCCGCGGCCTTCTCGGCCCCTCCCACGGGCAGCCCGTTGGCGACTGCCGTGACGCCCCGCGGAGCGGTGACGCGGAACGTGAAGAGCGCCTTGTCGGCGGGGTGGTCGTTGCACGGGAACACCCGGTGCGCCGCGTCGGCCTGGTTCGCCATGGCCAGTCCGTCGCGCGTGCGCACCCAGCCTCCGTCCGGGCCCTCCTTGGGCTGGGGGTCGCTGGTGTGCCGGACGGTGACGCGCAGCGGCCACCCCTCGTAGACCGGTGCGCCGGGGGTGACGATCAGGTCCTCCCCCGCCGTCTCGAACGCCGCGCGTTCGCCGTTCACCTCGACCGACGCGACGGCGCCGCGCGAGAAGTCCAGGTTCACGCGGTCGAGCCGCTCGGTGGCCACCGCGTCGATCTTCGTGACGGCGTCCAGGGGCTTGCTGTTGCTTCCGGAGTACGTGAAGGAGATGTCGTACGCGCGCACGTCGTATCCGGGGTTCCCCAGGTGCGGGAACAGCGGATCGCCGATGCCGAGCGCCACCGGTGGTGCGGGGGCGGGCACGGTCGCGGCGACGAGGGTGGCCGCCGCGGCGGCCAGCAGGGCGGCACGCAGGCGCCTGGAGGTGATCAGCATGGCCTACCGCTATCAGCGCCGGACGGGGCCTCCGTGACGGCACGCGTGGTTCCCACTCGAAAGAGCGGCGCGTTCGATCAGGCGGAGGCCCGGCCGTGCCGGGCGCGGCCACGCCCGCCCGGCGGCACGGGTTCCGTCAGGCGGTGGCGGGGCGCTGGGCGCGGCTCACGTCGTACACGCCGGGCACCGCGCGCATCGCGCGCATCAGCGCGGGCAGCTGCGCGGCGTCGGGGAGCCGGAGCGTGTACGTGTGCCGTACGCGCTGCTCGCTCGGCGGTTCGACGGTGGCCGAGACGACCGCCGCGCCCGCGGTGGCGATGGCCTCCGTCAGGTCCGCGAGGAGCCGCGGGCGGCCGAACGACTCGGCGACCAGCGTGACCCGGCAGCCGCCGGTGTTCAGCCAGCGCACGCTCACCGGCTCTCTCCCGCGCGCCCGCATCCGCCCCACGGCGGGGCACTCCTCGCGGTGCACGGTGACCGCGCCGCCGCGCACCGCGAAGCCCGTGACGGCGTCGGGCGGTACGGGCGTACAGCAGCCGGCGAGCCGTACGGTCGCGTCCGGCAGGTCCACGACGGCGTTGCCGGCGATCCGGCGCACCAGCGTGCCGACGCCGGGGGCCCGGCCGTCCGCGCTCTCCTGGGGCCTGGGCCCCGGCGGCCGGCCGGTGGCTCCCGCCGGGGCGGGCACCTCGGTCTGCGGATGGGCGGAGAGCCAGCCGGTGATGGCGATGCGCGCCGCGGGCGTGCGGGCGTGGTCGAGCCACTCGGGCAGGGGGCCGGAGCCGATGTCGAGGGCGAGGAGGGGCTGCACCGTGTCACCGTCGCTCAGCACCGTACTGAGCGTCGCCAGGCGGCCGTTGACCCGTGCGCCGATGCACCGGTGCGCCGCTTCGCCGTACTGCGCGTACGCGGCGTCCACACAGCTGGCGCCGGCCGGCAGCCCCAGCGTGCCGCCGCCCGGGCGGAAGACGGTGATTTCACGGTCCTCGGCGAGGTCCGCGCGCAGGGACGTCCAGAAGGTGTCGGGGTCGGGCGTGGACTGCTGCCACTCCAGCAGCCGCGAGAGCCAGCCGGGCCGGGTGGGGTCGGCGCGCACCCCGTCGTCGGCCGTCTCGGCGTCGTCGGTCGGTGCGTACGGGTTGCCCAGGGCGACGACGCCCGCCTCCGCCACCTTGTGCATCTGGTGCGTACGGATGAGGATTTCGGCCACCTCGCCGTCCGGGCTGACGACGGCCGTGTGCAGCGACTGGTAGAGGTTGAACTTGGGCGCCGCGATGAAGTCCTTGAACTCGGAGACGACCGGCGTGAAGCAGGTGTGCAGTTCGCCGAGTACGCCGTAGCAGTCGGCATCCTCCGCGACGAGGACCAGGAGCCGTCCGAAGTCCGTGCCGCGCAGTTCGCCGCGTTTCAGCCTGACCCGGTGGACGGAGACGAAGTGGCGCTGCCGGACCAGGACTTCGGCGGACAGGCCCGCGTCCCGCAGCACCCTCCTGACCTCTTCGGCGATGACGTTCAGGGGATCGCCCGTGCCGGCGTCCGCCGCGATGAGCGCGCGGGTGCGCTCGTACTCCTCGGGGTGGAGGATCGCGAAGACCAGGTCCTCCAGCTCGGTCTTGAGGGCCTGTACGCCGAGCCGTTCGGCGAGCGGGATCAGCACGTCGCGGGTGACGCGGGCGATCCGGGCCTGCTTCTCGGGGCGCATCACGGTGAGGGTGCGCATGTTGTGCAGCCGGTCGGCGAGCTTGATCGACATGACCCGCACGTCGTTTCCGGTGGCGACGAGCATCTTGCGGAACGTCTCGGGCTCGGCGGCCGCGCCGTAGTCGACCTTCTCCAGCTTGGTCACGCCGTCGACGAGGAAGCAGACCTCTTCGCCGAACTCCGACCGGACCTGGTCGAGCGTCACGTCGGTGTCCTCGACGGTGTCGTGCAGCAGCGCCGCCGTCAACGTGGTGGTCTCGGCGCCGAGTTCGGCGAGGATCAGCGTCACGGCCAGCGGATGCGTGATGTACGGCTCGCCGCTCTTGCGCATCTGCCCGCGGTGCGACGACTCGGCCAGTACGTACGCCCTGTGCAGGATGCTCAGGTCCGCGTCGGGATGGTGGGCGCGGTGGGCGTCCGCGACGTGGCCGATCGCGTCGGGCAGCCGGTCGCGCGACGTGGGACCGAGCAGGGCGACCCGGCCGATCCTGCGGAGATCGAGCCTGGTGCGGCCACGCCTGCGACTGGTGGCGCCTGGATTGGCGGCCTCTGCACTCATGGGCACCTCCGGCAGCGTCGACCGGCGGTGGACGGGTGGACCCGCGTCCCGGCCGGTGCTTGATGCTACCGAGCCCACCACGCCCCGCAGTCCCGCTCTCGCTCTGCGTGAACCGGATCACCCATTCGAGCGAAGCTGGGGATGGTGCCCGTTTCCCGCTGGTCGTACGGCCGTGGGGCCGGTGCCTACGAGTGCCCGGCCAGCCAGTCGGCGTCGAGGACTCCCTCGGCGACGATCACCGCGGGCCCGGTCATCTCGACGGCGCCGTCGGGCCGCTCGGTGATCACCAGACGGCCGCCGGGGAGGTCCACGGCGTACGCCACGGGCTCGCCGGTGACGGCGGGGTCGGCGCCGTCCCTGCGGGCCGCGGCGACGGCCACGGCGCAGGCTCCCGTGCCGCAGGAGCGGGTCTCGCCCGAACCGCGCTCGTGCACGCGCATGGCGACGTGGCGCGGGCCGCGGTCGACGACGAACTCGACGTTGACGCCGTCGGGGTACGCGGCGGCGGGGCTGAAGGGCGGGGCGGTGAACAGGTCGCCGGCGTGGTCCAGGTCGTCGACGAAGGCGACGGCGTGCGGGTTGCCCATGCTCACGTTGCGGGCGGGCCATTCACGGGCGCCCACCGAGACCGTCACGTCGCCCTCGGGCAGGACGGCCCGGCCCATGGAGACGGTGATGTCGCCGGCGTCGCCGGCGGCTCCGGCCTTGGCGATGTGCACCTGCTTGACGCCGCCGCGCGTGGCGACGGCCAGGTCGCCCTCGCCGACGAGGCCGGCGTGCTGGAGGTAGCGGGCGAAGACGCGCACGCCGTTGCCGCACATCTCGGCGATCGAACCGTCCGCGTTGCGGTAGTCCATGAACCATTCGGCCGCGTCGGCCATCGACCGGGCGTCGGGATGCGCGGCGGACCGTACGACGTGCAGCACGCCGTCGCCGCCGATCCCGGCCCTGCGGTCGCAGAGTCTCGCGACGAGGGAGGCGGGCAGGTCGACGGCGTTGTCCGGGTCCGGGACGATCACGAAGTCGTTCTCGGTCCCGTGCCCCTTGAGGAAGGCGGTCTGCGAGGTGCTCACGGCGTCAATCGTACGGGCCGGGTACGACAGCCGGTCAGCGGAGGCGGGCCACGCGCCAGACGGCGAGGGCGACGAGGCCGGCGCCCACGACGACGTAGAGCGCGATCATCCGCCAGTCGGAGCGCTTGCCCGACTCCCTGGACGGCAGGCCGGGCCAGGTGTGTCCCACGCGGCGGGCGGCCATCATGCCCCAGCCGGCGGCGCAGCAGCTGATCAGCAGTCCCAGCATGGCGACGACCGCTCCGCCGTCGCCGAACTCGAAGGCCAGGGGGAAGGCGAACATCAGGGAACCCATGGCGGCGAGCCCCACGATCGGCGCGAGCTGCCAGATCCGCAGGCGTGGCTGCGGGCGCAGCTCGACCTCGACCTCGGGGCCCGCGACACTCCCGGGCCCCCCGTCCTGCTCGTCGGGCCCGTCGGGGCTCAATCGGTCCGGTTCGTCCTGCGTTGTGTCACGAGGGCCGGCTTCCATCGCCACGCGCCCTCCCAACTTGGACTCACTGGTCGATCGAAGCTTGATGATGGCACGCGTCCGGGCACCGGAATGACGGGCGGAGCGTCCCGATGCCATCACGTGATCAGGCTGTGACCGCTCGTTCGACCAACGCCAGAGCCCGACGCGGGAGTTCCGCCCGGTCGTCGGCCGCGCCGCTCAGCCAGTGCACCCGGGGGTCCCGGCGGAACCAGGAGTCCTGGCGGCGCGCGAAGCGTTTGGTGGCGCGCACGGTCTCGGCGCGCGCCTCTTCCTCGGTGCACTCCCCCGCCAGCGCGGCCAGCACCTGCTGGTACCCCAGGGCGCGGGCCGCCGTGCGCCCCTCCCTGAGCCCCCGCGCCTCCAGGGCGCGCACCTCGTCCACAAGGCCCGCTGCCCACATCCGGTCGACCCGTACGGCGATGCGCTCGTCCAGCTCCGGGCGGGCCACGTCGACGCCGATCTGGACGGTGTCGTAGACGGAGTCGGGACCGGGCAGATTGGCCGTGAACGGCTTCCCGGTGATTTCGATCACTTCGAGGGCGCGGACGATGCGCCGGCCGTTGCTCGGCAGGATCGCGCGCCCCGCGTCGGGGTCGGCGGCGGCGAGCCGGGCGTGCAGGGCGCCGGGGCCCCGTAGTTCCAGTTCCTCCTCCAGGCGGGCCCGTACGGCCGGGTCCGTGCCGGGGAACTCGAGCGCGTCGATGGCGCCGCGCACGTACAGCCCGGAGCCGCCGACGAGGACGGGCGTACGGCCCTCGGCGAGCAGCCGGTCGATCTCCGCGCGGGCGAGCCGCTGGTACTCCGCGACGCTCGCCGCCTCGGTCACGTCCCAGATGTCGAGGAGGTGGTGCGGGATGCCGCCGCGCTCCTCGGGCGTCAGCTTGGCGGTGCCGATGTCCATCCCCCGGTAGAGCTGCATGGAGTCGGCGTTGACGACTTCCCCGCCGAAATGCCGGGCGAGGGCGACGCCCAGATCGGACTTTCCGGCTGCCGTGGGGCCGACAACGGCGATGACCCGCGGTGCGGGAGCTGCAGTTCTCACTCGCACAGTCTCGCAAACCCCACGCCCCCTCCCCGAACGAGTTACGTGACGGCACGCGGCCGGGTTCGTTGCCTGTTGCGAGGTTCCGGCCGCCGGTTTACGGACCGGCGCCCCCGGGCGGTGCGAGGAGACGCTCCGGTCGGGCGCGGGATTTCGCCCACACGAGTAAGGTATGGAGCAGATATGGGCGTTTTTGCACGGTTTAGCCGCAAGTCCAAGGGAGCCGCTGAGGCGTCAACCGAGGAGGCGAAGGCCGCCACCGGGACGGCCGACACTCCGGAGGAGACCGCCGCGGAGGAGCCGGAAGGCGGGGCCCAGAAGGCCGCCGAGGCTTCCGACGCCGGCGCGGACAACGTGGAGATCCCCAAGCAGCAGTCCGCGGACGAAGCGGCGGACAATGGGGCCGGAGAGAGCGCCCGTCAGTAGTCCCCCGAAGAAGCGAAGGTGTTCCATGGGCTTCCTGGATTCGTTGAAGGCCAAGCTTGCTCCTGCGAAGGACAAGGTCTCGGACCTCGCGCAGCAGCACGAGGGCAAGATCGAGCAGGGTCTGAACAAGGCCGCCAAGGCGGTCGACAGCAAGACCAAGGGCAAGTACAGCAGTCGGATCGAGTCGGGCACGGGCAAGGCCAAGCATGCCCTGGATCGCATCGCGCACAAGGACGACGGGCCCGGCGGAACCGGAGGCACCGGCACCACGCCGCCGCCTCCCCCTCCGGCGGTCTGACGCCCGGCCTTCTGATCAGCGGCGACGGTGGACGGCCGTGGAGCGCTTCCCGCTCCACGGCCGTCCCCGTGCGTGCGCGTGAGGGCTGGGCCGGTCGCCTCAGGACCAGACCGCGACGAAGTAGCCGACGCCGTAGGGGGCGTCCTCGTACAGCAGCCGGCCGCCGAGGCCGGCGCCCTCGGCGGCGCCCGCGAGGACCTGCCAGGGCGCTCGCCCCGCTGCCTTGAGTTCGTACGCCAGACGGCCGTCCAGGGCCGCCAGAGCGGCCGTGTCGGCCGCGCCCAGGGCCCGCGCCGCGGCGGCGTCGAACCCCTCGGCCCGTTCGTCCAGGTAGCCGGGCGCCTTGAGCGTCCGGCAGGCGCTGCCGTCGCCGAGTACGAGGAGGGCGACGCGCTCCGCCCGTGCGGCGAGCTTTCCGCCCTCCCGCGCGCACTGCTCACCGGCCAGCTGTTCCCCGACGCGCAGGCCCTCGACACGGGCGTCGGCCCACCGCGCGCGCGAGAGCAGCCAGGCCCCCACGGCGAGCGACGGGGGAAGCTCGCGTTCTGCGGCGCTTCCCGGGACGCCCGGTCGGGGCGTCGCGTCCGTTCCGAGGAACGTCGCGAAATCCGCACCGAAGCCCTCGAAGCTCCCCCTGGCGCCCTGGGGGTACGTCGCCGTGCCTTCCTGTTCCGCGGAACCGACCACGACGAGCAGGTCGGGACGGGAGGCCGCGAGTACGCCCACCGCGTCCGCGCACGCGTCCCGCGCGGCGGCGAGTTCCGGTGCGGCCCCCGAGGCGACCTCGGGGACCAGGAGCGGCGGACAGGGGCACACGGCGGCGGCGACAAGCATGCCCGGCAGCCTAGTACCCCGGCGGAATCGGACTCCGGGGCCGTTGCCGGGCGACACCCGTGGCGCGGGTGGCCGTTACTGGACGGAGCAGCCGCCCGTGACTGCCGGAAGCGGCTCCGGTACGCCGATCTTCGGCAGCCCCAGGAGCACACCGGCGCCCTGCTGCGGCTGCGCGGTGCGCTGCTCCCAGGCATCGCCCGCGCGGGTGCGGCGTACAGCCTTGGAGGGGCCCTCGGCCAGCAGGTGGTGCGGCGCGGCGTACGTGATCTCGACCGTCA
Source organism: Streptomyces chryseus (assembly GCF_014650755.1). GTDB lineage: Bacteria > Actinomycetota > Actinomycetes > Streptomycetales > Streptomycetaceae > Streptomyces > Streptomyces chryseus. The sequence goes on from NZ_BMVO01000015.1 coordinate 116,163, forward strand.
CGACGTCGCCGGGACGCACGTCCTGGTCCGGCTTCGTGAAGTGGACGAGGCGATTGTCGGGGGCGCGTCCGGAGAGGCGGTGCGTGGCGCCGTCCTTGCGGCCCTCGCCCTCGGCGACCATGACGTCCACGGTGCGGCCGACCTGCTTCTTGTTCTCCTCCCAGGAGATCTCCTCCTGCAGGGCGACCAGGCGCACGTACCGCTCCTGGACGACCTCCTTGGGGATCTGGTTCTCCATGGTGGCGGCCGGCGTACCGGGGCGCTTGGAGTACTGGAAGGTGAAGGCCTGCGCGAAGCGCGCCTCGCGGACCGTGTGCATGGTCTGCTCGAAGTCCTCCTCCGTCTCGCCGGGGAAGCCCACGATGATGTCGGTGGAGATGGCGGCGTGCGGCATGGCGGCGCGCACCTTCTCGATGATGCCGAGGAAGCGCTCCTGGCGGTACGAGCGGCGCATCGCCTTGAGGACGGTGTCCGAACCGGACTGGAGCGGCATGTGCAGCTGCGGCATGACGTTCGGCGTCTCGGCCATCGCGGCGATCACGTCGTCCGTGAAGTCGCGCGGGTGCGGCGAGGTGAACCGCACGCGCTCCAGGCCCTCGATCGTGCCGCATGCGCGCAGCAGCTTGGAGAACGCCTCGCGGTCGCCGATGTCGGAGCCGTACGCGTTGACGTTCTGGCCGAGCAGGGTGATCTCGGAGACGCCCTCGGCGACCAGTGCCTCGATCTCGGCGAGGATGTCGCCGGTCCTGCGGTCCTTCTCCTTGCCGCGCAGCGCCGGGACGATGCAGAAGGTGCAGGTGTTGTTGCACCCGACGGAGATGGACACCCAGGCGGCGTACGCGCTCTCGCGCCGGGTCGGCAGCGTGCTCGGGAACGCCTCCAGCGACTCCGCGATCTCGACCTGCGCCTCTTCCTGGACGCGGGCGCGCTCCAGCAGCACCGGCAGCTTGCCGATGTTGTGCGTGCCGAAGACCACGTCGACCCAGGGGGCCTTCTTGACGATGGTGTCGCGGTCCTTCTGCGCGAGGCAGCCGCCGACGGCGATCTGCATGCCCGGCCGCTTGGTCTTCATGGGGGCGAGCCTGCCGAGGTTGCCGTACAGCTTGTTGTCGGCGTTCTCCCGCACCGCGCAGGTGTTGAAGACGACGACGTCGGCGTCCCCGTCGGCGCCCTCCGGCGCACGCACGTATCCCGCGCCCTCCAGGAGGCCCGAGAGCCGTTCGGAGTCGTGGACGTTCATCTGGCACCCGTAAGTGCGCACCTCGTATGTCTTCTCGCTCATCTCGTACACCAGGGTACGGGCCCCGGCACCCCCTGGTCTCCGAGGGGAGTGAACTGGCAGGATCGCGCGCATGCTCCACGCCCTCCCCCGCTTCAGCCGCCGCCGCGCCCTCCAGGGGTCCGTCGCCGCACTCGTGGTGACCGGACTGCTGCTGTGGTGGCTCCTGCCGATCGGGGAGGCCCCACCGCGCGGGAAGGTCACGTTCAGTACGGGCGTGACCACCGGCGTCTACCAGCGCTACGGCGAGCTCCTGGACAAGGAGGTCGCCCGCGACCTCCCCGACGTCGCCATGGAGCTGCGGTCCAGCGAGGGCTCCCGGCAGAACCTGGCGCGTCTGGTGAACGGGGAGGCCGATTTCACGATCGCCACGGCCGACGCGGTGGCGCAGTACTTCCGCGACGGTCTGCCCGAGGGGTACCGGCTGCGTGGTTGCGCCCGGCTGTACGACGACTACGTGCAGCTCGTCGTGCCGAAGCGTTCCACGGTGCGCTCCGCGGCCGATCTCCGGAACAAGCGGGTGGCGGTCGGCCAGGACGGCTCGGGTGTACGACTGGTGTCGAACCAGCTGCTCGAGGCCGCGGGGCTCGATCCCGAGCAGGACATCACTCCGGTGTCCATCGGCATCGACACCATGCCCCAGCGCCTGGAGAACGGCACGATCGACGCCTTCTTCTGGTCCGGCGGCCTGCCCACGGCCGCGGTCAGGGACCTCTCGAAGCGCTTCGACATCCGGCTCGTGCCCCTGGGTGATCTGGTCGACGAGCTGCACGCCGAGCCCGGCCCCTCCCGCTACTACCGGTCCGCCGTGATGCCCGCCGACGCGTACCGGGAGGCGCAGGACGGGAAGGCCGTGCCGACGGTGGCGGTGGCCAACCTGCTCGTGACGACGGACACCGTGGACGCGCGGCTGACCGAAGGGCTCACCCGTACGGTGATAGGGAGCCGGGACAGCATCGGCAAGCAGGTGCACGCGGCGCAGCTGGTGGATCTGCGGACCGCCATCTACACCGATCCGCTGGAGCTGCACGAGGGCGCGCAGCGCTACTACCGGTCGGTCAAGCCGTAGGGCCGGTGCGCGGGACCCTGAGGGTCACGCGCAGTCCCCGGGGCTCGTTGCGGGCGTACGACATGGTGCCGCCGCCCGGCAGGAGCAGGGCGCGCGAGATGGACAGGCCGAGGCCCGAGCCGCTGACGTTCTGATGGCGGTTGCTGCGCCAGAACCGGTCACCGACGCGTTCCAGTTCGTCGTCGGTCAGGCCCGGGCCGCCGTCGGCGACCGTGATCGTGCAGGTCTCGCCGTTCGGCACGACCTCGACCGTGACGTCCTCTCCGCCCGGCGTGAACTTCAGGGCGTTGTCGACCACCGCGTCCAGGGCGCTGGAGAGCGCCACCGGGTCGCCCCAGGCGGTGACGGCCGCCGGGCCCTCCCGGGTGAGGTGCACGCCCTTGTCGTCCGCCAGGGGGCGCCAGGCGGCGACCCGCTCGGTGACCAGGTCGCCGATGTCGATGAGCTGGAGGTGCGTGGTGGCCTGCTCGGCCAGCGCCAGGCCGAGGAGGCTGTCGAGGACCTGGGCGAGGCGCTTGCCCTCGGTCCGCACGGAGGCGATCTCCTCGTTGCCCTCGGGCAGTTCGAGCGAGAGGAGCTCGATCCGCAGCAGAAGGGCCGCAAGGGGGTTGCGCAGTTGGTGGGAGGCGTCGGCGACGAAGGCGCGCTGCTGCTCCAGCACTTCCTCGACGTTGTCCGCCATCTCGTTGAACGAGCGGGCGAGCCGCCTGAGTTCGGGCGGACCGCCGGCCACCGCCACCCGCGAGTTCATCAGACCCGTCGCGATGTCGTGCGTGACCGCGTCCAGGACACGTACGGGCCTGAGCACCCACCCGGTCAGCCGGAACGCGGCGCCCACCGCCACCAGCATCGCCGCGAACTCGCCCGCCGCGATGACCAGCCAGCCCTGCAGGATCCGTGAGCGCATCGGTCCGGTCGGCGAATCGGTGACGACGACCGCGACCACGTCGCCGTCCCGTACGACCGGGGAGGCGACCACGAGACGGCCCTCCTGCCACGGCCACACCTGGGGCGGGTCGTGACTGCGGCGCTTGTAGAGCGCTTCCTCGAAGGCGTCGAGGCCCTCGCCGCTCTCGGGAACGGCCCAGCCCTCCGGCGCGCTCGCCATCGCCCACTTGTCGCGGTAGAAGACGCCCGCCTTGATCCCGTACACGGCGTAGTAGCTGGCGAGTTCGGCCTCCAGCGTCCTGCGGCGTTCGTCCTGGCCGCTCTCCGTGCGTTCGGTGACGAACTGGGCGAGCGCCGCGAAACGCGCCGTGTCGTCGATCCGGTCGACGACCACTCGCTGCTGCTGTGCCGCTGCGACGCTCACCGCGAGGGGGAAGCCCAGCGCGAGCAGGATGCCCGCGAGCAGGACGATGAGGAGCGGGAGGAGGCGGGTGCGCACGTGGGGTTACGGGGCCTGTACCGACGCGGCCGGTGCGACGAGCCGGTAGCCGACCCCGCGCACGGTCTCGATGAGCGCGGGCATCCGCAGCTTGGAGCGCAGGGAGGCCACGTGCACCTCCAGGGTGCGCCCGGTGCCCTCCCAGCTCGTACGCCAGACCTCGCTGATGATCTGCTCGCGGCGGAAGACCACGCCGGGCCGCTGCGCGAGGAGCGCGAGCAGGTCGAACTCCTTGCGGGTCAGCTGCACTTCGACGCCGGCGACGCTCACGCGGCGGGTGGGCAGCTCGATGCGTACGCCGCCCAGCCGCAGCGCGGCGTCGTCGCCGGGGGCGGGCGACGGGTCGCCGGTGGCCTTGCGCCGGGCGACGGCGTGGATACGGGCGAGCAGTTCGCCGGTGTCGTACGGCTTGACGACGTAGTCGTCGGCGCCGAGGTTGAGGCCGTGGATGCGCGAGCGCACGTCGGAGCGCGCGGTCACCATGATCACCGGGGTGTTGCCGCGCTTGCGGATCTTGCCGCACACCTCGTAGCCGTCCTGGTCGGGCAGTCCGAGGTCGAGCAGGACGACACCGAAGGGCTCCTTCTCGGCCGGCAGGAGCGCCTGGATCGCCTCCTCGCCACTGCGGGCGTGGACGACCTGGAAGCCGTGGCGGACGAGGATGGCGGAGAGGGCGGCGGCGACGTGGTCGTCGTCCTCGACGAGCAGCAGCCTCATGGCACCTCCCCCTCCGGTGAAATCTCAGTGAACAGGTCCGGCGCAATACGCCTCAGGGCATAAACGCCGATGGGTCACGTTCCAGTCAAGGGACTTCCCGTTACGGGCATGTTCCGTTACGGAGCCGGTACACCGGCCCGAATCCTGTTCACGCGGCGTGTCCGCTCGAAGCCGTATCGTTATGCTCAATTTCCGCTCAGATGTGATGACGCTGGTCGTAACGGCTGGCTAGGGTCCTCCCCAACCGAGGAGGACGGAGCAAGAAGCCGATGAGCGGAGTTTCAGTGACCAAGGCCGCCGATGACGCTGCCCCCGCAGCCGACGACCTGGTCGTGCTGAGCAACGTCAACAAGCACTTCGGCGCGCTGCATGTGCTCCAGGACATCGATCTGACCATCGCCCGTGGCGAGGTCGTGGTCGTCATCGGACCCTCGGGGTCCGGAAAGTCCACGCTGTGCCGCACCATCAACCGCCTGGAGACGATCGACTCCGGCGCGATAGCCATCGACGGCAAGCCGCTGCCCCAGGAGGGCAAGGAGCTCGCACGGCTGCGTGCCGATGTCGGCATGGTCTTCCAGTCGTTCAACCTCTTCGCACACAAGACGGTGCTGGAGAACGTCACGCTGGGCCAGATCAAGGTCCGCAAGGCGGACAAGGCCGCGGCCGAGAAGAAGGGCCGGGAGCTGCTCGACCGCGTGGGCGTCGGCTCGCAGGCCGACAAGTACCCGGCCCAGCTCTCCGGTGGCCAGCAGCAACGTGTCGCGATCGCGCGGGCGTTGGCCATGGACCCCAAGGTCATGCTCTTCGACGAGCCCACTTCGGCGCTCGACCCCGAGATGATCAACGAGGTCCTGGAGGCCATGCAGCAGCTGGCGCGCGACGGAATGACGATGGTGGTCGTCACCCACGAGATGGGCTTCGCGCGCTCGGCCGCCAACCGCGTCGTCTTCATGGCGGACGGCAAGATCGTCGAGCAGGCCACGCCCGACCAGTTCTTCAGCAACCCGCGCAGCGACCGGGCCAAGGACTTCCTGTCGAAGATCCTTCACCACTGACGACCGACGACCAACGACGTCGTACGACGCACGCCGTACGACGTATGACGACCACGACTCAAGGGATGTTCACGATGAAGCTCCGCAAGACGGCCGCCGTCGCCATTGCCGTGCTCGCCCTGACCGCGACCGCCTGTGGTGGCGAGTCCGGCACCGCGGGTGACAAGCCGAAGGACCCGACCGGCGGCAAGGAAGCCCCCAAGCTTCCCACGTACACGGTCGCCAAGGACGTCAAGATCGACTCGCCGGCCCTGAAGAAGGCCCAGAAGGCCGGCAAGATCACCTTCGGCGCCAAGAACGACCAGCCGTACCTCGGCTTCGAGGACACCGACGGCAAGCGTTCCGGTTTCGACATCGAGATCGCCAAGATGGTCGCCGCCGACCTCGGCTTCTCGGCCGACCAGATCACCTTCAAGACGGTCGACTCCGGCGTCCGCGAGACGACCATCTCGAAGGGCGACATCGACCTGTACGTCGGCACGTACACGATCAACGACGAGCGCAAGAAGCAGGTCGGCTTCGCCGGTCCGTACTTCATGGCCGGAGCCGACCTCCTGGTCCGCAAGGACGAGAAGGCGATCACCGGAGCGGACTCCCTCAAGGGCAAGAAGGTCTGCTCGATCGTCGGCTCCACGCCGCTCCAGGAGATCAAGAAGCCGAAGTACGGCGCGGAGACCGTCGAGCTCTCGAAGTACTCCGAGTGCGTGCAGCAGCTCATCAACAACGAGGTCGACGCCGTCACCACCGACGACGCGATCCTCAAGGGCTACGCGGCCCAGCGTCCGACGAAGCTCAAGGTGCTCGGCAAGCCGTTCACCAAGGAGCCGTACGGCATCGGCATGAGCAAGGGCGACAAGGCGCTGCGCGACGCGGTCAGCGACGCCCTCGAGGCGCACATCAAGAACGGCGACTACAAGAAGGCGTACGACGCGACGCTCGGCCTGTCCGGCTCCGAGTTCACCGAGCCGCCGGCGCTCGAGCGTTACTGACAACCGCCGTCTGTCTTCGGTGGTGACTTTCCGGGCCCCGTACGCGCTTGAGGGGAGCGTACGGGGCGCGGTGTCCCCTGCCCGTCCGCTGCTGCCGCCCACGAGGACTTCCCCGTGAATGTATTGCTCGACCACTTGCCGGAGTTCCGTGACGGTTTCATAGGAACCGTGCTGCTCACCGCCGCCAGTGCGCTGCTCGCGATGGTGCTGGGCCTCGTGATGGCCGGTTTCCGTGTCTCGCCCGTACCGCCCCTGCGGTTCTTCGGCACCGCCTGGGTCACGCTCTTCCGCAACACTCCGCTGACGCTGCTGTTCCTCGTCGCCTGGTTCGTGGTGCCGGCCGTCTTCGGCACCGGCATGAGCCCGTGGACGAAGGCCCTGCTGGCGCTCGGCTTCTACACCTCCGCGTTCGTCTGCGAGGCCGTCCGGTCCGGCGTCAGCACGGTGCCGCTCGGCCAGGCCGAGGCCGCCCGCTCGCTGGGCATGACCTTCTTCCAGACGCTGCGCCTGATCGTCCTTCCGCAGGCCACGCGGACCGTGGTCCCGCCCCTGAGCAGCATCTTCATCGCGCTCACCAAGAACTCGGCGATCGCGGGAGCGTTCAGCGTCACCGAGCTCTTCGGTGTGCAGAAGCTCCTGAGCGACAAGGGCTTCGCCATCGCCCCGATCTTCCTCTGGGTGGCACTCGCCTACCTGGTCATCACGTTCACCATCAGCGGTCTCTTCCGGCTGCTCGAGCGGCGCCTGGAGGTCGCACGATGAGTTCGAGCGTCCTGTACGACGCCCCGGGTCCCAAGGCCCTGGTACGCAACCGCATCTACAGCGTGGTCGGCTCCCTGCTGATCCTGGCGCTGATCGGCTACGCGGTCCTCCAGCTGGCGGACCGGGGCCACTTCGCCCCCGAGATGTGGAACATCTTCAACAACGCCGGCGTCCGGGCGAACATCCGCGACGGCATCCTCTCCACCCTGCAGGTCTTCGTGGTGGCGGCCGTGCTGTCACTCGTCCTGGGTGTGGGGCTGGCGGTGGCACGGCTTTCCGACCACCGTGCCGTGAGCGCGGTGGCGACCGGGTTCATCGAGCTGTTCCGGGCCGTGCCCCTCCTGATCACCATCTACGCCATGTGGGTCCTGTTCCTCACGTACAAGGAGAACCTCGGCTTCATCGGCGAGAGTTCCGCGTACTGGGCCCTGGTCATCGGGCTGACCGTCTACAACGCCTGCGTCCAGGCCGAGGTCCTGCGGGCGGGCGTCAACGCCGTACCCAAGGGCCAGGTGGAGGCGGCGTACGCACTGGGTCTGCGCAAGTCGCAGGTCATGACGATGCTGCTGATCCCGCAGGCCGTCCGCTCGATGATGCCGACGATCATCAGCCAGCTCGTGGTGACCCTGAAGGACACCTCGCTCGGCTACATCATCACGTACGCGGAGCTGCTGTACGCGGCCCGGACGATGGCCAACAACATCATCGTCAATGACGACAATCCGTACGTCCCCGTCGTCATCGTCGTGGGCGCCATCTACGTCGCCATGTGTCTGGCGCTGTCCTCGGTCGCCACGTGGATCGAGAAGCGCGGGCGCCGGGCGAAGACCGGCATCGTGCCGGCCGCGGCCGGTGAGCCGCTGGAGGCGCCCGGTGTCCTGGAGACCGCCGCCGGACCGGTGGGACCGCAGGCTCCGGGCGGGCCCGAAGGTACCGAAGGGCCTGCCGACAAGCAGAACTGACGAAATGTGAGGCAGCGGCCACCGCGCCGCTGCCTCTGTCACTTGACGCAAGCACCCGCAGTGGGTTGCATACGTTCTGTGATCGTGCACCGGGTTCCACCTGCCACTTCCCGCATGTCCGTACGGACTGGAGGGAACGCGCCGTGGACCCGGTGATCGTCGTGGGGGCCGGTCCCGTCGGGCTGGCCCTCTCGCTGGCTCTCGCCGGCCACGGGGTGCCCTCCGTCGTACTCGACGAGGGGGCGGGCAAGGACGAGCCCCGCACGGCGCGTACAGCCCTCCTGCGGCCCGACACGGCCGAGCTGGCCGAGCGGCTCGGCTGCGCCACGGTCCGTGACGAAGGCACGCGCTGGACCGGATGGCGGTCCATGCGGCGGCATCAGGAAGTCAGGGAGGTCCGTTTCGGGGACGACGGCGACCTGCCGTCCCCCGTGCACCTGCCGCAGCACGACCTGACGCGCGGGCTGCGGGACACCGTCGCCGCGCACGAACTCGTGCGGATCGAGTCCCACAGCCGCCTCGACACCGTCGAACAGGACGACAGCGGGGTCACCGCGCACACCCGTGAGCCGGGGGCCACCTGGTGGCGGGGCAGTTTCCTGGTCGGGTGCGACGGGGCGCGGTCCACGGTGCGCAAGCTCCTCGACATCCGCTTCCCGGGCCGTACGGCGGTCGAACGCCACGCCGTCGCCGCGCTGCGCACGGAACTCCCCTGGGAGGGTGAGGCGCTGCTGCACCGCATGCCGCCGTGGCGGACCGGCGGGCAGGAAGTGACCGCCCGGCCGCTGCGGGACGGGGTGTGGCGGCTCGACTGGCTGCTGCCCGCGCGCGGTGAGCTCGTCACGCCCGAGGCGCTGGTGGCGCGCGTGCGCGACACGCTGGCCGGGTGGTGCGGCGAGACACCTCCGTACGAACTGCTCGACACCGGCGTCTACACGCTGCACCACCGGCTGGCCCGCAAGTGGCGGGTGGGACGGGCGTTCCTCGCCGGTGACGCCGCCCATCTGCTGGGGGCACTCGGGACGCAGAACCTCGACGAGGGGCTGCGGGACGTCGACAACCTCGCCTGGAAGCTGGCGCAGGCCTGGCATCTGGGCGCTTCCCAGACGCTGCTGGACAGCTACCAGGCCGAGCGGCGCACGGCCGTCGCCGCGCGCCTGCGCGCCGCCGACCAGGCACTGCCGATCCTGCGGGGCAGCGGGCTGCGGACGTACCTGCCCGGCACCGCGCGCGGGCACGACACGCTGCTCACGGACGGGCACCTGGGGCGCGGTGCCCTGGGGGCGCCTCCGGCGTACACGGGCTCCCCGCTCGCGCCCCCGGGCACTGAGGCGCAGACGCTGGTCGGTACGCCGATGGGCGGGCCGGTCGCCGACGTGCTGGTGACAGCGCCCGACGGCGCCACGGTACGGCTGCGGGACCGGCTGGGGCGGGGGCGACAGCTGGTGGTGCTGGTCGCGCCGGGAACCGGTGTGTGGGACCGGCGGCACTGGATGACCGCCGGAGTGATGCCGCGGCTGGCGGCGGCGGTGACGGCGCTGCCGGTACGGGCCGAGCTGCTGGTCACGGAGGGCTACCCGGGGGCGTCGGCGCACACCGTGCTGCTGGTGCGGCCGGACGGGCATCTGGTCGCGGCGTTCCAGGGGGTGCGGCCGGCCGAGCTGTACACGGCGGCGGACGCGGCACGCGGCGGCCCGCCGGTGTCGGCGCAGGCGGGGCCCGGTCCGCAGCGTTCCGGAGAAGCCGACAGTCCGGTGGAGTCCTCGCCCTCCGACGGCTCCGACGAGCCGGAGGAGACCACTCCGGCCGACCTCAGCGACCGTACAGCGGACATCAATTGACCCCTGCGGGCGTGCGTGGTGTACTCCGGAGCGTGACCGACACCGATGTGCGCCTGTGGCGGAGGGTCCATATGGACCTCGTCCGCTACGCGGGCTGCGTGTGTCGCCCGTCCTGCTGATTCGCCTCTTCCCTGCGCGCTGTGCCGTGCCGTGCTTCCGGCCGCGCGTTCTCGCGAACATCCCCAGGACGGTCTCCTGTGTCTCTTTCCGTACGTTCCCCGGGCGCGCCCGAAAGCGCTCCCCGGAACGCCGCCCCTTCTTCCTCGGAACTGCTCGAATTCGTGCGCCGCACCGCCGCGGACGCTTCCCTGGTGGCCTCTCTTCAGCTCGATCCCGAAGGGCGTACGTGGGTACGGCTCGACGGGCCCGGCGGCAGTGAGGCGTGGCTGATCGGCTGGCCGCCCGGTACGGGCACCGGCTGGCACGACCACGGCGGCTCGCACGGCGCCTTCGCCGCCGCGGCGGGCACGCTGCGCGAGGAGTCTCTCGCGGCGCGCATCCCCACCGAGGGCTGGAAGACCCTCGAACTGGCCGACGGGGTCGACCGGGCGCGCGAGCTGACAGCGGGCCGGGGCCGCGCCTTCGGCGCGCACCACGTGCACCAGGTGCTGAATCAGTCGGCCGACGAGCACGCCGTCTCGGTGCACGCGTACTACCCTCCGCTGCCGATGATGCGGCGCTACAGCCGCACGGGCGCGGTGCTGCGTCTGGAGCAGGTCGAGCGTCCCGAGGAGTGGCTGTGAGCGGCGGACCTGTCGGCATCGACGAACTGCTGGAGCGGGTGCGCGAGGGGCTCGACCGGCTCGGGCCGCAGGAGGCGTACGACGCCGCCTCGGCCGGCGCACTCCTGGTGGACATCCGGTACGCCGCCCTGCGTGAGCGGGACGGGCTGATCCCCGGAGCGCTCGTCGTCGAACGCAACGAGCTGGAGTGGCGGCTCGATCCCCGGGGCAGCCACCGGGCTCCGGAGGCCACGGGTCATGACCTGCGGGTCGTGGTGATCTGCAACGAGGGGTACGCGTCGAGTCTCGCGGCCGCGTCGCTGCGGCAGTTGGGGCTGCACCGGGCGACGGACCTGGACGGCGGATTCCAGGCGTGGCGCGCGTCGGGACTGCCGGTGAATCCGTAGGGGCCACCGGGGGGGGAGCCGTCGGGTGGGGAGCCGTCGGGCGCGGGCGCCCGGCGAGCTCCTGCCGCCGGCGCTTGGGCCCGGTTCCCCGAGCCCGGTCACTGGGTCCGGTCTGAGCCCGGCGCCTTGAGCCCCTTGCCTGTGCCCGGCCGCCGGTCCCGGTCCCTGAGCCCGGTTCCCGAGCCGTAGCGCCGGCACTCTCCCGCGCGCACACGTCGCTGCGGCAGGAGCAGATCCGCCGCTACGGCTCAGAACGGGTCGTAGTCCAGACCGTCGGTCGTCTCACCCTCTTCTTCGAGGGCGCGTCTGACGACCCGCAGCGCCATGCCCTCCGGGTAGCCCTTGCGGGCCAGCATTCCGGCCAGGCGCCGCAGCCGTCGGTCGCGCTCCAGGCCGCGGGTGGAACGGAGCTTGCGGTCCACCAGCTCACGGGCCCGCTCCTCCTCCTGGTCGGAGTCGAGCTGCCCCATGGCGTCGTCGATGAGGGTGGGTGCGACTCCCTTGTTGCGCAGTTCCCGGGCGAGCGCCCGCCGGGCCAGGCCCCGGCCGTGGTGGCGAGACTCCACCCAGGCGTCCGCGAAGGCCGCGTCGTCGATGAGCCCGACCTCCTCGAAGCGGGACAGCACCTCGTCCGACACGTCGTCGGGGATGCCCCGCTTCTGGAGGGCGTCGGCGAGCTGCTTGCGGGTACGGGCGGTCCCGGTGAGCAGGCGCAGGCAGATCGCCCGCGCCTGCTCACCCGGATCCTGAGGCGGCAGCCCCTTCCCGGCCCTCGACGGGGCGGGGCTGCCGCGGTCCTCGGCGTCCGTGCCTTCGCTCGCGTCCCCCGGCCAGTCCGTCCTCCGGGTCACGGTCTAGCTCTTGGCTGCCGCGGGCTTGGCCGTCTTGGCCTTGGTCGCCGGAGCCGGTACCGACTTCGCCTCAGCGGCCGCCGGAGTGCTGCCCGCCGCGTCCGCACCGGGCTCGGCCCCGGGCGCTACCGGCTTGACACCGACGCCCAGCTTCTCCTTGATCTTCTTCTCGATCTCGTCGGCGAGATCGGGGTTGTCCTTCAGGAAGTTGCGGGCGTTCTCCTTGCCCTGCCCGAGCTGGTCGCCCTCGTACGTGTACCAGGCGCCCGCCTTGCGGACGAAGCCGTGCTCCACGCCCATGTCGATCAGACCGCCCTCGCGACTGATGCCCTGGCCGTAGAGGATGTCGAACTCGGCCTGCTTGAAGGGCGGCGCGACCTTGTTCTTGACGACCTTCACGCGGGTGCGGTTGCCGACCGCGTCCGTGCCGTCCTTGAGGGTCTCGATACGACGGATGTCGAGCCGCACCGAGGCGTAGAACTTCAGCGCCCGGCCACCGGTCGTGGTCTCGGGCGAGCCGAACATCACACCGATCTTCTCGCGGAGCTGGTTGATGAAGATCGCCGTGGTGCCGGACTGGTGCAGGGCACCAGTGATCTTGCGCAGCGCCTGGCTCATGAGCCGGGCCTGGAGGCCGACGTGCGAGTCGCCCATCTCACCCTCGATCTCCGCGCGCGGCACGAGGGCCGCGACGGAGTCGATGACGATCAGGTCGATGGCGCCGGAGCGGACCAGCATGTCCACGATCTCGAGTGCCTGCTCGCCGGTGTCCGGCTGCGACAGGATCAGGTTGTCCGTGTCCACGCCGAGCGCCTTGGCGTACTCGGGGTCGAGCGCGTGCTCGGCGTCCACGAACGCGACGGTGCCGCCGGCCTTCTGCGCGTTGGCCACCGCGTGCAGCGTCAGGGTCGTCTTGCCGGAGGACTCCGGTCCGTAGACCTCCACCACACGGCCGCGCGGCAGGCCGCCGACGCCGAGGGCGATGTCCAGGGCGGTCGACCCGGTGGAGATGACCTCGATGGGGTCGTTCGGCCGGTCGCCGAGGCGCATGACCGCGCCCTTGCCGAATTGTCGTTCAATCTGCGCGAGCGCGGCGTCGAGCGCCTTCTCGCGGTCGGTGCCTGCTGCCATGGGTTCCACCCGATTTGCTTGAGTCGATCGCTTCACGTCAAAGACGCTATCTCCTGCCACTGACAACGCGCCCCGGCGTCGCCCTGACCTGTGGATAACCCTCGCAGCATCACGGCCAGAACCCCATCTGAACGGATGTTCGATTTTACTGTCAAGCGCGCTACGCCCACCGGCGGGCGGTCAGGCGTCGTCGTCCGAGCGCGGCGGCGTCCGGTCCGTGCGCGCCGCCTGCCGGGGCTCGCGGCGCAGGGTCCGCCGCAGGCGCACGAGGGCGGAGGTGCCCCGGCGCCGCGGGTGCCTGCCGTGCACGCGCGGGTCGTCCGTCACGGCGTACCGCTTCACGTACGCGCCGAGGAAGGCCTGGAGGGTCGCGATCGCCGGGATCGCGATCAGCGCGCCGACGGCTCCCATCAGCGCCGTGCCGGCGACGACCGACCCGAAGGCGACCGCCGGGTGGATGTCGACGGTCTTCGAGGTCAGCTTGGGCTGCAGCACATAGTTCTCGAACTGCTGGTAGACCACCACGAATCCGAGCACCCACAGCGCGTACCAGGGGTTGACCGTGAAGGCGATCAGCATCGGCAGCGCGCCCGCCAGATACGTGCCGATCGTCGGGATGAACTGCGAGATGAGCCCCACCCACACCGCGAGCGCGGGCGCGTACGGCACGTCGAGGATCAGCAGCAGGACGTAGTGCGCGAGGCCGGAGATGAGCGCCATCAGGCCGCGCGAGTAGATGTAGCCGCCGGTCTTGTCGACCGCGATCTCCCAGGCGCGCAGCACCTCGGCCTGGCGGGCGGGGGGCAGTACGGAGCACAGCGCGCGGCGCAGCCGGGGCCCGTCCGCGGCGAAGTAGAAGGAGAACAGGAAGATCGTCAGCAGCTTGAACAGACCGCCGAGGACGGTGGCCGACACGTCCAGCACGCCGGTCGCGCTGTTCTGCACGTACCTGCGCAGCCAGTCGGAGTTCAGGACGCTGTCCTGGACCTCGACGCGGGAGAGTTCCGTGTGGAACGTCTGGTTGATCCAGTTGATCACCTGGTCGAGGTACTTGGGGAAGTCCTCGACCATTTCAATGATCTGGCCGGCGAGCATCGAGCCGAGCAGTATGACGAAGCCGACGCCGAAGGCCAGTACTCCGATGAAGACGATGAAGGTGGCGAGGCCGCGCCGCATGCCGCGGGCCGCCATCCGGCCGACGGCGGGTTCGATGGCCAGTGCGAGGAAGAACGCGATCAGGATGTTGAGCAGCAGCCCGACGAGTTGGTGGAACGCCCAGCTGCCCAACTGGAAGCAGGCGTAGAGCGCGAGCGCGAGCACCATGGCGCGCGGCAGCCACCGGGGCATCCGGGCCGGAACGCCGCCGCCCGTCCCCGGGGGCGTGGGCGGCGGTGCGGTCGGCGAGTCTTCTTGCCCGGCGGGCTCGTCAGTGGATGCCACGGGGCCAGTGTCGCCCATGCCTGCGACATCCGGCCGCTCCCCCTTCGCGCCCCGCACGTCAGCGCTTGTCCGCGGGAACGTCCATCGCGGCGCAGACCGCGCGCCAGACGGTCTTCGCTTCCCAGCCGGCGTCGAGCGCCTGGTGCACCGTACGGCCGCCGAGTCCGGCCATCACATGGTCGCGCGCGAAGGAGTCGGCGTACGCCTCGCCGAAGTGGTCCGCCATCCGCTCCCAGAAAATCGTCAACCGCATGACTCCAGTATCGCGCCCCTGAGAGTGCAGCCCTGTCCTCGAAGCTTCCAGAGAGCGCTTTCCGCCCTACGGTCTTTCCATGGTTGGAGCCGGGGCATCCCCCCTTGTACGCGCCGAGTACTTCGTCTGGCTGACCGCCCGCGTCCTCGAACAGCGGCGGTTCGCCTACCACTTCCTGGACGGCGGTGGCGACGCGGTCGAAGCGGCGCTCGCCCCGTTCCAGGGTGAGGACGGTGGTTACGGCTACGCCCTGGAACCTGATCTGCGCGGTCCCGTGAGCCAGCCGTTGCACGTCGCGCACGCGCTGCGCGTCCTCGATTCCATCGGCCGTTGCGAGGGCCCCCGGGTGGAGCGGTTGTGCCGCTATCTGTCCGAGGTGTCGACGAAGGAGGGGGCCCTTCCGGCGGTGCACCCTTCGCTGCGCGGTTATCCGGCCGCGCCCTTCATTCCGGTGGTCGACGACCCTCCGAGTGATCTCCTGGCGACGGGCCCGGTGGTGGGGGTGCTGCACCGCAACGAGGTGTGGCACGCGTGGCTCTTCAGGGCCACCGACTTCTGCTGGGCCGCCGTCGAGGCGCTGGAGAAGTCGCATCCGTACGAGATCCAGGCGGCGCTCGTCTTCCTGGACGGCGTGCCCGACCGGACGCGGGCGCGCGCCGCCGCGGACCGGCTCGGCCGGCTGGTGCGCGAGCAGCGGCTCGTGGTGCTGGATCCGGCGCGGGCCGGGGAGGAGCCGGTCGCCGAGGGGTACGCCCCGGGCGAGCACCACTTCGCGTACGACTACGCCCGTACGCCGGGGTCGCTCGCCCGTGGCTGGTTCACCGACGAGGAGATGGGCCGCTCGCTGGACTTCCTCGCCGCGGCGCAGGAGGAGGACGGGGGCTGGCCGGTCCGCTGGCGGCAGTGGGCTCCGGGAACGGCCCTGGAGGCGCGTCCGGCCGTGACGATCGACGCGCTGCTGACGCTGCGGGCGTACGGGCGCGCCATCGGCTGAGCGCGGGTGCGGTCTCCCACGGCGGCGGGGCGGCGACGATGCTCGCCGCCGTGGGACGGACTGTCTTCAGCCGCCGACCGCCCGTACTCCGGCCGTGACGGCCACCGCGGCTCCGATCACGACGAGGAAGGGGGCGCGCAGGACGAGCGCGAGCGCAGCCGCCGCGAGTCCCGCGCCCCGTGCGTCCAGGACCAGGTGCTGCCCCGTGCTGAAGGTCTGCTGGGCGGTGAGCGCGGCCAGCAGGGCCACCGGCAGCAGGGCGGCCAGGCGCTTGACGAGCGGGCGTTCCAGGGCGCCCGCGGGCACCAGCAGGCCGAGCAGCTTGACGAGGTAGCAGCCGACGGCGGTTGCGCCGATCGCGATCCACACGGTCATCGCGCGTCCTCCTTCGCGGTACGGCGGGCCTTGCGGCCCTGGGCGTAGAGCAGCGCCGGGGCGGCGAGTGCGGCGACGAGCACCGGCACGCCGGCCGGCAGGACGGGCAGGAGGCCGAGGGCCAGGAGCACCGCGAGGCCCGCGACGGCGCGTTCCGTGCCGGTACGGAGCATGGGGGCGAGCAGGGCGAGGAAGACGGCGGGGCTCGCGGCGTCCAGGCCCCACGCGTCGGTGTCGCCGATGGCCTCGGCGCCCAGGGCTCCGACGAGGGTGGTGAGGTTCCACAGCACGTACAGGCTCAGCCCGGTGACGGTGAAGCCCAGCCGGGCACTGCGGCGCGAGGGCTGCGCGAGCGTCACGGCCGTGGTCTCGTCGATCACCCAGTGCGCGGCGAAGGGACGTACGAAGCGGGGCAGGGCCAAGAGCTGGGAAAGCCGCAGCCCGTAGAAGGCGTTGCGTACGCCGAGGAAGAAGGCGCCGGCGGCGGCGGTGAACGGATTGCCGCCCGCCGCGAGCGCTCCGACGAGTGCGAACTGGGAGGCCCCCGTGAACACGAGGAGGCTGAGCGCGCACGTCTGGAGCAGGCTGAGGCCCGATCCCGCCGAGGTCACCCCGAAGGCGAAGCCGGACAGACCGACGGCGACGCCCACGGCGAGCGCGTCACGGACGACGGCGCTGTCCGCCTTGTCCTCGGCCGGTGCGGTCGGTGCGGTCGGTGCGGTCGGTGCGGTGGACGCGGTCGGTGGTGTGCGTATCGCTGGGGGTGAGGTCTGTTCTGCCACGTCAGGGACGTTACGACGGATCGCCGGGCCCGGTCTTGTACGTTCTTGCGCGCTCCCGCTGGTAGGCGCCGGGCGGCACTCCGACGATCCGGGTGAAGTGCCGGTTCAGATGCGGCTGGTCGCTGAACCCGACCGCTGCGGCCGCGTCCACGGGGGCGGTGCCGGCCTCCAGGAGCCGCCGGGCGCTGCGCACGCGCGCGTTGGTGAGCCAGGTGTGGGGCGGCATGCCGTACGCCGACTTGAACGCGCGCAGGAGCGCGAACGGACCGGTCCCGAGTTCGTTCGCGAGCTGTTCCAGGGAAGGGGGCTGCGCCATGCGTTCTTCGAGGAGGCTCTTGGCGAGGGCCGCCGTGCGCGCTCCGGCGGCGGTCGGCGCCCGTGGGGGCAGTGCCCGGCCGTGCCGGCGCAGGAGTCTGGCGACGGCGACACGGAGCAGACTGTCGGCGGCGAGGGCGTTGCCCTCCTCGGCCGCCTGGTGCACCGCGCGGATGAGCCGGGCGGTGTCGGCGTCCTCGACGATGGTCTCGGCGAAACCGGCCGTTCCGCGCAGGCTCGTCGTCTCGTCGGCGATGCCGGCGACCACGTCCGCCGAGGGGTAGAGGGTGGCGTACGACCAGCCTTCGGGCACGCCGGCGTGGGCGGAGTGCGGCACCTCAGGGTTGATCATGACGACGGTGCCGGGGCGGGCCCTGATCGTGCCCTCCGGCATGACCACGTCCTCGATGCCGCGGAACACCGCGCCGAAGACGTACCCCTCGTGGCTGTGCCGCGCGAAGGAGTGGCGTACGTAGCGGGCCCGCAGCAGGTCGAGGCCGGGGACGCCCGGGTACTGCCAGTGCCGTGCCCACTCGCCCGCGTTCCGCGCCTCCGTCGTCGCCATACCTTCCATTCTGCGCCGTGCCGCGCCCCGCTGACCTGGGCGTCCATGTCCCGGACGCCCGTTGTCAGTGGTCGGGTGCACGATGGGGGACATGTCCAGGACTGCGCTCGACTCCTTCTCTCCCGCGACCCGCGGCTGGTTCACGGGGGCCTTCAGCGCGCCCACCGCGGCGCAGGAGGGCGCCTGGCGGGCGATCTCCGAGGGGTCGGACGTCCTGGTCGTGGCCCCGACCGGCTCCGGCAAGACCCTGGCCGCGTTTCTCGCCGCGCTCGACGGACTGGCGTCCGAACCGCCGCCCGCCGACCCGAGGAAGCGCTGCCGCGTGCTGTACGTGTCGCCGCTCAAGGCCCTCGCGGTCGACGTCGAGCGCAACCTCCGCAGCCCGCTCACGGGCATCCGCCAGGAGGCCGTGCGGCTGGGGCTGACCGAGCCCGACGTGCGCGTCGGCATCCGCTCGGGCGACACCCCGGCCAATGAACGGCGGTCGCTGGCGACGAAGCCGCCGGACATCCTCATCACCACCCCCGAGTCGCTGTTCCTGATGCTCACGTCCGCCGCCCGGGACGCCCTGGCCGGCATCGAGACGGTGATCCTCGACGAGGTGCACGCGGTCGCGGGGACCAAGCGCGGCGCGCACCTGGCCGTGTCGCTGGAGCGGCTCGACGAGTTGCTGCCCCGGCCCGCGCGCCGGATCGGGCTCTCGGCGACGGTGCGGCCGGTGGACGAGGTCGCCCGTTTCCTCTCCCCGCAGCGCCAGGCCGTGATCGTCCAGCCGCCCTCGGGCAAGGAGTTCGACCTGTCGGTGGTCGTGCCCGTGGAGGACCTCGGGGAGCTGGGCGGCGCCCCCGCCAAGGGCGACGACGCGGGCGGCAAGCCGTCGATCTGGCCGCACGTGGAGGAGCGCATCGCCGACCTCGTGCAGGCCCACCGCTCGACGATCGTGTTCGTGAACTCCCGCCGCCTCGCCGAGCGCCTGTGCAACCGGCTCAACGAGATCGCGTACGAACGGGCCACCGGCGAAGCGCTCCCCGACGACCACTCCCCCGCCGAGCTCATGGCACAGGCCGGGGCCGCCAAGGGGGCCCCCGCCGTGCTGGCCCGGGCACATCACGGCTCCGTGTCCAAGGAGCAGCGCGCCCAGGTCGAGGAGGACCTCAAGGCGGGGCGGCTGCCCGCCGTCGTCGCCACCTCCAGCCTGGAGCTCGGCATCGACATGGGCGCGGTGGACCTCGTCGTCCAGGTCGAGTCGCCGCCGTCCGTCGCCTCCGGTCTCCAGCGCGTCGGCCGCGCGGGCCACCAGGTCGGCGCGGTCTCCACCGGTGTCGTCTTCCCGAAGTACCGGGGCGACCTCGTCCAGTCGGCCGTCGTCACCGAGCGCATGCGCAGCGGTTCCATCGAGGCCCTGCGCGTCCCGGCGAACCCGCTCGACGTGCTGGCGCAGCAGCTCGTGGCGATGGTCGCGCTCGACACGTGGCAGGCCGACGATCTGCTCGCCGTCGTCCGCCGCGCGGCCCCCTTCGCCTCACTCCCGGAGTCCGCCTTCACGGCGGTCCTCGACATGCTGGCCGGCCGCTACCCCTCGGACGCCTTCGCCGAGCTCCGCCCCCGCGTCGTGTGGGACCGCATCGCCGGTACGGTCACGGGCCGGCCGGGGGCGCAGCGTCTCGCCGTCACCTCCGGCGGCACCATCCCCGACCGCGGCCTCTTCGGGGTC
The DNA here is from genome assembly GCF_014650755.1 of Streptomyces chryseus. Taxonomy (GTDB): domain Bacteria; phylum Actinomycetota; class Actinomycetes; order Streptomycetales; family Streptomycetaceae; genus Streptomyces; species Streptomyces chryseus. Next base: position 135,773 of record NZ_BMVO01000015.1, read on the forward strand.
TTCCTGGCGGGATCCGACCCCAAGCGGGGCGGTGGCCGGGTGGGCGAGCTCGACGAGGAGATGGTCTACGAGTCCCGGGTGGGCGACGTCTTCACCCTCGGCACCACCTCGTGGCGCATCGAGGACATCACGCGCGACCGCGTGCTGGTCTCCCCCGCACCCGGTGTGCCGGGCCGGCTCCCCTTCTGGAAGGGCGACCAGCTCGGCCGCCCCCTCGAACTGGGCCGGGCCCTGGGCGCGTTCGTCCGCGAGGTCGGCTCCCTCACCCCGGAGGACGCCCGGCTGCGGCTGACCGCCGCCGGCCTGGACGCCTGGGCCGCCGAGAACGTCCTGTCGTACCTGGACGAACAGCGCCGCGCCGCCGGTCACGTCCCGGACGACCGGACCATCGTCGTGGAGCGGTTCCGCGACGAGCTGGGCGACTGGCGGGTCGTCATCCACTCCCCGTTCGGCGCCCAGGTGCACGCCCCCTGGGCGCTGGCGCTCGGCACCCGCCTTGCCGAGCGGTACGGCATGGACGCCCAGGTCATGCACGCCGACGACGGCATCGTGCTGCGCCTGCCCGACGCCGACCTGATGGGCTTCGACCTCCTCGACGACGAACCGGCCCGCCGGGGCACCGAGTTCGACAGCGACCAGGCGCCGCTCGGCGCGGCCGACGTCGCGTTCGACAAGGGCGAGGTCAACCAGATCGTCACCGACCAGGTCGGCGGCTCGGCGCTGTTCGCCGCCCGTTTCCGCGAGTGCGCCGCCCGCGCGCTGCTGCTGCCGCGCCGCAGCCCGGGCAAGCGCACCCCGCTGTGGCAGCAGCGCCAGCGCGCCTCCCAGTTGCTCCAGGTGGCCTCCGAGTTCGGCTCGTTCCCGATCGTCCTGGAGGCCGTGCGGGAGTGCCTCCAGGACGTGTTCGACGTACCGGGCCTCACCGAGCTCATGGGCGACATCGAATCCCGCCGCGTCCGGCTGGTCGAGGTCACCACCCCCGAGCCGTCCCCGTTCGCCCGCTCGCTCCTCTTCGGTTACGTCGCCCAGTTCCTGTACGAGGGCGACTCGCCCCTCGCCGAGCGGCGCGCCGCCGCGCTCTCCCTGGACTCCCGGCTCCTGGCCGAGCTGCTCGGTCAGGCGGAGCTGCGCGAACTGCTCGACGCGGACGTCCTGACCGAGCTGGAGCAGGAGCTCCAGTGGCTCACTGAGGACCGCCGTGTCAAGGACACGGAGGGCGTCGCCGACCTCCTGCGGATGCTGGGCCCGCTCACCGACGCGGAACTCGCGGCGCGCGGCGCGGAACCCGGGTGGGCCGAGGCGCTGTCGACGGCCCGCCGGGCCATCCGGGTCCGCATCGGGGGCGCCGACCACTGGGCGGCGGTCGAGGACGCCGGCAGGCTGCGCGACGCGCTGGGCACGGCGCTGCCCGTCGGTGTGCCCGAGGCGTTCACCGAGCCCGTCAAGGACCCGCTCGGCGACCTGCTGGCCCGCTTCGCCCGTACCCACGGGCCGTTCACGTCGGCCGCGGCCGCCGCCCGGTTCGGTCTGGGCGCGGCGGTCACCGACGGCGCGCTGCAACGCCTCACCGCGAGCGGCCGGATCGTGCAGGGCGAGTTCCACCCCGCCGGGATCGGCCAGGAGTGGTGCGACACCACGGTGCTGCGCCGCCTGCGCCGCCGGTCCCTGGCGGCCCTGCGCCAGGAGCTGGAGCCGGTCCCGCCGGCCGCGCTCGCCACGTTCCTTCCCCAGTGGCAGCACCTGGGCAGCAGCAGTCTGCGCGGCATCGACGGCCTGGTGCGCGCCGTCGAGCAGCTGCAGGGCGCGTCCGTCCCCGCGTCCGCGCTGGAGAAGCTGGTCCTCCCGTCCCGCGTCGTGGGGTACTCCCCCGCCATGCTCGACGAGCTCACCACGACCGGCGAGATCCTGTGGGCGGGCTCGGGCGCCCTGCCGGGCAAGGACGGCTGGGTGTCCCTCTACCTCGCCGACGCGGCGCCCCTGCTGCTCCCCCAGCCGCACCCCCTGGAGCTCACCGCGCTCCACGAGTCGGTCCTCACCACGCTCTCCGGTGGATACGGCCTCTTCTTCCGCCAGATCGCCGACCAGGTCCGCGCCACGACCCACCCCGACTGCACCGACCCGCAACTGGCCGACGCCCTGTGGGACCTGGCCTGGTCCGGCCGTCTCACCAACGACACCCTGGCACCGCTGCGCTCCCTGCTCGGCTCGGGCCGTACGGCGGGCTCCACCGCCCACCGCGCCAAGCGCACGGTCCCGCGCGGCCGGTACGGCGCCCTCAGCGCGGCCGCCCGCCCCGTCTCCCGCACCGGGCCGCCCACGGTCTCCGGCCGCTGGTCGTTGCTCCCCGGCCACGAACCCGACCCGACCCACCGCGCCCACGCGCTCGCCCGCACCCTGCTCGACCGGCACGGCGTGGTGACGCGCGGCGCGGTCGCGGCCGAAGGGGTCGAGGGCGGCTTCTCGGCGACGTACCGCATCCTCGCCGCGTTCGAGGACAGCGGGCAGGCGCGGCGCGGTTACGTCGTGGAGGGGCTGGGCGCCGCCCAGTTCGCGATGGACGGCGCGGTCGACCGCCTGCGCGCCGCCGCCACCGCACGCGAGCGCGCGGAATCCGACTCCCCGAACCGCGCGGTGGTCCTGGCCGCCGCCGATCCGGCCAACGCGTACGGCGCGGCCCTGCCCTGGCCGGAGCCGCCCTCCGACGCGGGCCACAAGCCGGGCCGCAAAGCCGGGGCCCTGGTCGTCCTCGTCGACGGGGAGCTGGCGCTCTACATGGAGCGCGGGGGCAAGACCCTGCTGGGCTGGCCCACCAGCCCGGACGATCCGTCGGCGTCCGACCCCCGCCTCACCGCCGCGGCGGAAGCCCTGGCGACGGCGGCCAGGCAGGGCGCCCTCGGCACGGTCACGGTGGAGCGCACCAACGGCACGCCAGCCCTGACCTCTCCCCTGGGCAAGACCCTGGAGGCAGCGGGTTTCCACCCCACCCCCCGAGGCCTCCGCCTGCGCCCATGACGGGCCCGCGTCCCCACCCCCCTGCCGTCCGCCGACCGGGATCGCCCCCGGCCCCGGGCCGGCGGTCGAGGACGCCCCGCGACCCCAGGGCCGAAAGGGGCCCGCACCCGCCCCGACGACCCTGCCTCACCACTCGCACCGCTGGTGCGACGCGAACGCGCCCCGACCGAGACGGGTCCCCCAAGCCCCCACCCACCCACCCACCCACCACACGATCGACCGCGCCGCCCAGACAACCCGCCCCCACCCGACCCACCGCATCATGGACCCATGCCCGAAGGAGACACCGTCTGGCAGGCCGCCCAGCGCCTGCACACCGCCCTGGCCGGGCACACCCTCACCCGCGCCGACCTCCGCGTCCCCCGTTTCGCCACCTCCGACCTGACCGGCCGCACCGTCCTGGACGTGACCCCGCGCGGCAAACACCTCCTCACCCGCGTCGAGGGCGGCCTCACGCTCCACTCCCACCTCGGCATGGAAGGCGCCTGGAAGATCTACGCCCCCACCGAACGGTGGCGCGGCGGCCCCACCCACCAGATCCGCGCCATCCTCGGCACCGAGGAGCGCACCGCGGTGGGCTACCGCCTTCCCGTACTCGAACTCCTGCGCACCCAGGACGAGGCCGAGGCCGTCGGCCACCTCGGCCCCGACCTCCTCGGCCCCGACTGGGACCCCGACGAGGCGCTCCGCCGGCTCCTCGCCACCCCCGAGCGCCCCCTCGGCGAGGCCCTCCTCGACCAGCGCAATCTCGCCGGTATCGGGAACGTCTACAAGTGCGAGCTGTGCTTCTACGCCCGGGTGACCCCCTGGCTGCCCATTGGCGAACTGCCCGCCCCCGAACGCCTGGTCGCCGCGGCCAAGCGCGTCCTGGAAGCCAACCGCGACCGCCCCCGCCGCCGCACCACCCTGCGCGAACGCGCCCCCACACCTCTCGCGTACGTGTACGGCCGCGCCGGCCGCCCCTGCCTGCGCTGCGGCACCACGATCCGCCACGCCGAACAGGGCGACCCCGGCCGCCTCCGCCCCACCTACTGGTGCCCCCACTGCCAGTCGGGCCCGACTCCCTGACCGGCATACCGCCACCCGCATGATAGTTGACGCCCCGTCAGATCCGGTCGTACCGTCCCCGCATGGCTCTCACGGCGTACGACCTCACCGGCCGCACCGCGCTCGTCACCGGCGCCGCGAGCGGCATCGGCCGGGCGAGCGCGCTCCTGCTCGCCGAAGCCGGCGCCACGGTCCACTGCGCGGACCGCGACGAGCCGGGCCTCCATGAGACCACCACCCTGATCACCAAGGCGGGCGGCACCGCTCGCCCGCACACCCTGGACGTCACCGACCGCCCCCGTCTCGCGGAGGCGGTGGCGGCAGCCGGCCGTGTCGACATCCTCGCGGCCGTCGCCGGGATCATGCACCACAGCACAGTCCTGGAGACCCGCGACGAGGATCTCGACCGCGTCCTCGCGGTCAATTTCAAGGGGGTGCTGTACGCCTGCCAGGAGGCGGCCCGCGCCATGATCGCCGCCGGGACCCCCGGCAGCATCGTCACCATGGCGTCGGGCGCGGTGGACGCGGCCCATGCCGGCCTGCTCTGCTACAGCACGGCCAAGGCCGCCGTCGTACAGCTCACCAGGACGCTCGCCACGGAACTGGGCCCCCACCGCATCCGCGTGAACGCCGTGGCGCCCGGCTGGGTCCGCACCCCCATGACCGACCGCCACGACGCGACGCTCCAGCACCGGACCGAGGCCGCCATGGCCGGGGCGTCACCGCTGGGGCGCGTGGGCGAGCCCGAGGACATCGCACACGCCGTACTGCACCTGGCGTCCGACGCCTCCGCCTTCACGACAGGCCAGATCCTCCGCCCCAACGGCGGCGTCCTGATGCCCTGGTAGCCCCCACGCCCCCACGCCCCCCGGCCCCCGACCCCCGGCCCCCGGCCCCCGGCCCCCGGCACAGCCCACCCCCCACCACAGGCCCACCCGCGCTCCGAACCCGCACCCCGGAACTCGCCCCCGTCCCGCATCCACCCCCTCGGTCCCCTCGCCCCAGCCACCCGCGCAACCACTCCCCCTACTCGCCCCGCCCTCTCCCCGGACCACCCCTGCGCCGCACCCCGGCCGCCCCCCGCCGCAGCGCCCGGACGCCCCCACGTCCGAGCGCCCGCGCGAGCCGGGCAGCGGCGCCATCCCCCGCCCCCCGCGCACGAGGAGCCCCGCGCCGGCGCCCCCCGTCCACCCCGGCCGCAGCCGCCGACACCGCGTGGACCGGCAGCAGGCTCAGCCCCCAACCGCCCGCCGCCACCGCACCCTCCACGACGCCCGCCCGCTCCGGCACCAGCACGAGCCGCAGCACGGCGCACCACCACACCGCACTGAGCACCAGCACCGGAATCAGCACCGGCACCAGGACCGGCCGGCGTCGCCAGAAGTCACGCCATGCCATGGCTGCCTCCTCCGACCGACGCTAGACGGGCCCCCGTACACGCCGGGAGGGCGCACCGGATGCACACCCCGGCGCACCCGCCCGCACCAGACACCGCACGCGCCCGCGCTCTGCGCCCCCGCTCGCCGCGCCTACTCGCTCTCGGCCTGGAACATCCACGCGTGCTTCTCGAGATCCGCCGTCAGCCCGATGATGATGTCCTGGCTCACCGGATCCGGATCGGCGGTCGCCTGGATCCGCTCCCGCATACGCCCGACCACGACACCGAGCGCGTCCACCAGGATCCGTACGGCGTCCACGTCCTTGATCCACCCCGACGGCACCTCCCGGATCGCCGTCGCCCGCGCCACGCTCGCGGACCGCCCGTCCGGATTGACGCCCAGCGCCGACGCCCGCTCCGCGACCGAGTCGGAGTGCAGCCTCGCCGTGCCGACGACCTCGTCGAGTTGCAGGTGTACCGACCGGAAGCGCGGTCCGATCACGTTCCAGTGAACCTGCTTGGCCACCAGCGACAGGTCCACGAGGTCCACGAGCGCGCCCTGCAGGGCCTCGCCCACCACCTTGAGATCCGCCTCGGGCAGGGTGCTCTTCACTACAGACATCCGTTTTCCTCCTCGGGGAACCGGCTCGCGCGGGGAACCAGCACGGTTCAGCCCCTCGCCGTCCCACCACCATGGCACAAATGCCCCAAAACGGTCACGTGAGGGCATGCGGGAGCCCCGGGGGTCTCCAGGACCCACCGGGGCTCTCCCACAAGCATCAGACCGCTGTCACCGCGGTCGCGGCAGCCACCGCGGTCAGGCGGCGACCACGTCCACCGCTTCCGCGGGTGCCTTGATCGTCACCCGCTCCGGTGGCACACCTGCCACCGACGTCACCGAAACGGAATTGAGCATCGGGCGTACCGGTGGACGCACCGGCTCGCTCGCAGCCGACACCGCCAGCTCAGCCAGCGACAACTCATCACTCACTTCGCGCATGAGCTCGGACATCCGTACATCGAGCGCGTCGCAGATAGCGGAGAGCAGTTCGGAGGAAGCCTCCTTCTGCCCCCGCTCCACCTCGGATAGATAGCCGAGTGAGACTCGGGCGGACGAGGAGACTTCGCGCAGAGTACGGCCCTGGCGCTGGCGCTGCCGACGCAGCACGTCACCAAGCAGGCGACGGAGCAGAATCATCGGTGGCTCCCTCCTCGGACCGCGTAGCCGCATCCTTCACGCCCCACCGTACCGCCTCGCGCTGCGGCCGTGCGGGGAGCGATGTCGTGTTCACTCAGGGCTGCAAACATCAATTCCCCCCGTTCTGTTCCGTATCCTGTGCCCGCGCATTCTCGTTCAGTTCGCCGGAGAGCAGGGTCAGTACGCTCCGCACACTCTCCATACGGATTACCGCCCGGTCCCCGTTCAACCTCAACCGGGTCACTTTCCCGGCTCCGTCCGGCCCCGCCACCGCCACGAACACCGTCCCGACGGGCTGCCCGTCCTGGGCGTCGGGCCCCGCGACCCCGGTGGTCGCGATGCCCCAGCCCGCATTGAGCACCCGCCGCACGCCTGCCGCCATCTGCCGCGCGACCTCGGCGTCCACGGCCCCGCGCTGCTCCAGAAGCGCCGCGTCTACCCCGAGCACGTCCCGCTTCAGCTCCGTCGCGTACGCCGTGACGGCTCCGCGGAAGGCTCGCGACGCCCCGGGCACGGCGGTCAGCTCCGCGGCCACCAGTCCTCCGGTGAGGGATTCGGCGACGGCGAGCGTCTCCCCCCGCCCGGCCAGCAGCTCCAGCACCTCAGCGGCGCCACCGGCGACCTGCGCCGCCTCCTGCGCCTCAGCCGCATCACTCACGCCTCGCACAGTCCCCAGAGCCTCAGCGGGGCACCTGGCGCCTCCGGCGCCCCTGGCGTCCTCCACCGTCCCGCCCGTCACCGCGACGACTCCGCCGCGATGCCGGCCCGCCGCAGCACGATCGCCTGGCGCACGTAGTCCAGCCCGGTCACCACCGTCAGCACGACCGCCGCCGCCATCACCCAGAACCGCAGTGTCGCGAGCGGCCCGGTGAGCGCCAGCACGTACATCCCGACCGCCACGCCCTGCATGAGCGTCTTCATCTTGCCGCCGCGGCTGGCCGGAATGACTCCGTGCCTGATCACCCAGAAGCGCAGCACGGTGATGCCCAGCTCCCGGAACAGAATGACGCCCGTGACCCACCAGGGCAGATCCCCGAGCGCCGACAGACACAGCAGCGCCGCGCCCATGATCGCCTTGTCGGCGATGGGGTCGGCGATCTTCCCGAAGTCGGTGACCAGATTGTACGTACGGGCGAGGTGCCCGTCGAAGATGTCGGTGATCATCGCGACGGCGAACGCCGCCCAGGCCCAGGCGCGCCAGGCCGGGTCGTACCCGCCGTCCTGGAGCATCAGCACCACGAAGCCGGGCACCAGCACCAGCCGCATCATGGTCAGGAGGTTGGCGACGTTCCACAGGCTGGCCTGATTGACGGCCGCAGCGCCCAGCTTGCCGCCGGGCGCCGGCTTCGCGCCGGTTCCACCGGCAGCGGATGCCGGGACTCCGGTCATCTGCCTGCCTCCTCGTCGGGGGTCTGGGGGTCGCCTCCCAGCAGTTCGCTGTACTCCGCCACCAGATCCACACCCTCGGTGGCGATCACCTTCGCGGCGACCATACGCCCCACGGACAGCCCCTCGGCCGAGGTGAACAGCACCTGGCCGTCCGTCTCGGGCGCCTGGTGCGCCGCGCGCCCGACCGCGCCGTCCTCACCGTCCACCGACTCGACGAGCACCTCGACCGTCTCCCCGAGCCGCTCCTCGGCCCGCTGGCTGGTGAGCTCGTCCGCGAGCCGCGAGATGTGCTCGAGCCGCTCGGCGATGACCTCGGCGTCCAGCTTGTTGTCGTACGTGACGGCCTCGGTGCCCTCCTCGTCGGAGTATCCGAATACGCCGATCGCATCCAGTCTCGCACCCGTGAGGAAACGCTCCAGCTCGCCGAGGTCCGCCTCGCTCTCGCCGGGGAACCCGACGATGAAGTTGGACCGCACACCGGCCTGCGGCGCCTTGGTGCGGATCGTCTCCAGCAGTTCGAGGAAGCGGTCGGTGTCGCCGAACCGCCGCATCGAGCGCAGCACACCGGCCGCCGAGTGCTGGAAGGACAGGTCGAAGTACGGCGCGACCTTCGGCGTGGACGTCAGTACGTCGATCAGCCCCGGCCGCATCTCGGCGGGCTGCAGGTAGCTGACCCGTACGCGCTCGATGCCGTCGACCTCGGCCAGCTCGGGCAGCAGCGTCTCCAGCAGCCGGATGTCGCCGAGGTCCTTGCCGTACGACGTGTTGTTCTCGGAGACCAGCATGATCTCCTTCACGCCCTGCTCGGCCAGCCAGCGCGTCTCGCCCAGTACGTCGGACGGGCGCCGCGAGATGAACGAGCCTCGGAACGACGGGATGGCGCAGAAGGAGCACCTGCGGTCGCACCCGGAGGCGAGCTTCACGGAGGCGACGGGGCTGGTCCCCAGCCGCTGGCGCAGCGGCGCGCGCGGTCCCGAGGCCGGCGCGAGGCCGCCGGGAAGGTCCTCGGGCGGCGTGTCCTGGGCGTGCCCGGGAAGCGCGACGTCGGGGGCGTCCTGGCGCTCGGCGGGGCTGATGGGCAGCAGTTTGCGCCGGTCACGCGGGGTGTGCGAGGCGTGGATGCCGCCGTTGAGGATGGTCTGGAGGCGGTCGGAGATGTCGGCGTAGTCGTCGAATCCGAGTACGCCGTCGGCCTCGGGCAGCGCTTCCTGGAGTTCCTTGCCGTACCGCTCGGCCATGCAGCCCACGGCGACGACGGCCTGGGTCTTGCCGTGATCCTTCAGATCGTTGGCTTCGAGCAGGGCGTCGACGGAGTCCTTCTTGGCGGCTTCGACGAATCCGCAGGTGTTGACGACGGCGACGTCCGCGTCCGAGGCGTCCTCGACGAGCTGCCAGCCGTCCGCTGCCAAGCGGCCTGCCAGCTCCTCCGAGTCCACCTCGTTACGGGCGCAGCCAAGAGTGACAAGGGCGACGGTGCGGCGTTCGGGCATGGACTCAAGACTACTTTGTCCCGGCGCGCGCCCCCGCCGCGAGGGTTGAGGGGGGCCGGTGGCCGTGGATGACGGTCCGGCCCCGGGCCTGTCCGGCCCTGCCCCGGGGCCGGAAGTCACCAGGTCAGCCGACCTCCGGGTCGCCCTTGGTGTACGTCAGCCGCTGGACCTGGCCGGCCTGGAACTCGTCGCCGACCTCCTTGCCGTTCACGAAGAGCTGCATCGCGCCGGCGTCACCCAGCACGAGGTCGATCTTCTCCTTGTCGGTGAAGGTCTTGGACTCGCCCTTGAGCAGCAGTCCGTCGAAGAGCAGGCGGCCGTTGTGGTCCTTCGCCGAGATCCAGCTCTTGCGGTCCTTGGCGGTGAGGGCGACCGTCACCTGGTCCTGCGGGACGGCCGCGATGGCGCTGTCCGACGGGTCGGGCTTGGGGTCGGCGGGCTTGGTCGGGGTGGGCTTGGCCGGCTTGGTCGTGGCGGGCGTGGAGCCCGCGACGTCCCGGGAGCCGCCGCTGCCGTCGGTGCCGTTGAAGAGCGTGAAACCGACGAAGCCGACGACGGCGACGATCGCGGCGACCATGGCCGCGGTCCAGTTGGGGCGGCGGGCCTCCGGGCGGATGCGTTCCGCCTCGAAGAGCGGCGCCGCGGGCGTGGGTGCGGGCCGTCCGCCGTGCTCGTCGTCGTACTGAGCGACCAGGGCGTCCGGATCGAGGCCCACGGCGCGCGCGAGCGTACGGATGTGGCCGCGTGCGTAGACGTCGCCTCCGCAGCGGCTGAAGTCGTCCTGCTCGATCGCGTGCACGATGGGGATGCGCACCCGGGTCGAACCGCTGACCTCGTCGACCGTCAGACCCGCGTCCACACGGGCCTGCTGGAGAGCGCGTCCGATCGAGGGCCGGTCGTCTTCGACTGAAGGCCGGTCGTCTTCGGGAGAGTTGCCGATGGACACGGGGGCGCCTTTCGAGCGTGAGCCACCTGCTGGGTGTTCAGTCTAGGGGGGGTACGAAAGCGTGAGGCAACCGGGAGGGCGGACTTTGTACGCCATCAGGACTGCCTGACAGGCTGATGGTGACACCATCTGTCTCCCCCTCCCCTCAACTGGACGTACGAACCGGGGAAACGGTTGCTCACCACTCTCTTACGGGTGAGAATCTCCTCGGATCATAGCGAGCATTTCATCCAATTCGTCCGGTTTGACGAGTACATCGCGCGCCTTCGATCCCTCACTCGGCCCCACGATGTTCCGCGACTCCATCAGATCCATCAGCCTGCCCGCCTTCGCGAAGCCGACACGCAGTTTCCGCTGGAGCATCGAGGTCGATCCGAACTGCGTGGACACCACGAGCTCGGCCGCCTGGCACAGCAGATCCAGGTCGTCACCGATATCCTCGTCGATCTCCTTCTTCTTCGCCGACCCGACGACCACGTCCTCCCGGAAGACCGGCGCCATCTGGTCCTTGCAGTGCTGGACGATCGCCGTGACCTCGTCCTCGGTGACGAAGGCGCCCTGCATACGGGTCGGCTTGTTCGCCCCCATCGGCAGGAAGAGGCCGTCGCCCTTGCCGATCAGCTTCTCGGCGCCCGGCTGGTCGAGGATGACCCGGCTGTCCGCGAGCGAGGAGGTCGCGAACGCGAGCCGTGAGGGCACGTTCGCCTTGATGAGACCGGTGACGACGTCCACGGAGGGCCGCTGGGTCGCGAGCACCAGATGAATCCCGGCGGCGCGGGCCAGCTGGGTGATGCGGACGATGGAGTCCTCCACGTCACGCGGCGCCACCATCATCAGGTCCGCCAGCTCGTCGACGATGACCAGCAGGTACGGGTACGGCGAGAGCTCCCGCTCGCTGCCCTCGGGCGGCTTGATCTTCCCGGTCCGCACGGCCTGGTTGAAGTCGTCGATGTGCCGGTAGCCGTACGCCGCCAGGTCGTCGTACCGCAGGTCCATCTCCCGCACGACCCACTGGAGCGCCTCGGCGGCTCGCTTGGGGTTGGTGATGATCGGGGTGATCAGGTGCGGGATGCCCTCGTACGCCGTCAGCTCGACGCGCTTCGGGTCGACCAGGACCATCCGCACGTCCTCGGGGGTCGCCCGGACCATGACCGAGGTGATCAGGCAGTTGATGCAGGACGACTTTCCTGATCCGGTGGCGCCCGCGACCAGGACGTGGGGCATCTTCGCCAGGTTGGCCATCACGTAGCCGCCCTCGACGTCCTTGCCGAGCGCGACGAGCATCGGATGGTCGTCCTCGGCCGCGTCCGCGAGGCGCAGCACGTCACCGAGGTTGACCATCTCGCGGTCGGTGTTGGGAATCTCGATGCCCACGGCGGACTTGCCGGGGATGGGGCTGATGATGCGCACGTCGGGACTGGCGACGGCGTACGCGATGTTCTTCGCGAGCGCGGTGATCCGCTCGACCTTGACGGCCGGCCCCAGTTCCACCTCGTACCGGGTCACCGTCGGGCCCCGGGTGAAGCCGGTGACGGCCGCGTCGACCTTGAACTCCGTGAAGACGGTCGTCAGCGAGGCGACTACGGCGTCGTTGGCGGCGCTGCGCGTCTTGCCCGGCCCGCCGCGCTCCAGCAGGTCCAGCGAGGGCAGGGAGTAGGTGATGTCCCCGGCGAGCTGGAGCTGCTCGGCGCGCGGCGGCAGCGGCTGGGACGCCTCGGGCGGCGCCTTGGTCAGATCCGCCACCTTCGCCCCGGACGCGGATCCCGAGCCGGAACCGGCCCCGGAACCCGATCCGGACAGGGGCGCGGGCACCGGTGTGCGTTCCGGCTTCCCGGCCCCCTCGCGCGCCGGCGGCACGGCGGCAGGGCGCTCGGTGGAGACCCCCTGCGTCAGATCGGCCACGAGCGCCGACGGCGGCAGCCCGTTCAGTACGGCGCCGTCCAGCGCGGCGGCGGCGGCCGCGGCCACGTCCACGGCGTCCAGGGCCCGTGCCCCGGACGCGGGCTGCGCGGCGGCCCTGCGGGGCCGGCGGCGCCGGGTGAGCGCCTCATCCTCCGCGAGGTCCTCGTCGTACGCGGCGGGAGCCGGGGCCCGGCGTGCGGGCGAGCGGCGCGCGCCGGCGGGAAGCGCCTCGCGCCACTGCTCGTCGTACCGCTCGTCGTCCTCGGATTCCTCGGAGTCCACGTAGTATCCCGGCGGCGCGGCGAGGATGCCCAGCATGATGCCGAGCTGCCGCAGCCGTTCGGGGACCGCGTTGACCGGTGTGGCGGTGACGACGAGCAGCCCGAAGACGGTGAGCAGGAGCAGGAGCGGTACGGCGAGGACGCTGCCCATGGTGAAGATCAGCGGCGTGGAGGCGGCCCAGCCGATCAGCCCGCCGGCGTCCTGAAGGCCCTCGATGCCGTCGCCGCGGGAGGGCGCTCCGCAGGCGACGTGGACCTGCCCGAGGACGCCGACGACGAGGGCGGAGAGCCCGATGACGATCCGGCCGTTGGCCTCCGGCTTCTCCGGATGCAGGATCAGCCGTACGGCGACGACGCCCAGCAGTATCGGCACCAGCAGGTCGAGCCGCCCGAAGGCGCCGGTCACCAGCATCTCGACGAGGTCGCCGACCGGCCCGCGCAGCTGCGCCCACGTACCGGCGGCGACGATCAGCGCGAGACCGAGCAGGAGCAGCGCGACACCGTCCTTGCGGTGGGCCGGGTCGAGGCCCTTCGCGCCCCGCCCTATGCCGCGGAACATCGCGCCCACACCGTGCGCGAGGCCGAGCCACAGGGCGCACACCAGCCGGAACACACCGCTGGTGGGCGACGGCGCCGTCTTGGCGGCGGGCCTGGCCGCCGCCCTCTTCGCGGGCGCCTTCTTCACCGGCGCCCTCTTCACGGGCGCGGCCTTCTTCGCCGCGACGGCGGACTTCTTGACGGGTGCCGCTTTCTTCGCGGCGCCGGTGGTACGCCCGGCGCGCGCCTTCGCGGTGCCCGCCGTGCCCTGGGAACCCTTGCCGGACGTACGTGAGGCCATGGTGGTGAGGTTACCGGTGCGGGACGCGACGGACACGTGTGCCCACCGCTTCACCCGTTCGTGTCGCGCCTCGGGAGGCAGAGAACTGACGCCACCTCACCGGGCCCGCAGCGACCGCCCGGTGCCCTCGTTCAGTGCTGTGACGGGAACGGGGGCGCCGCGCCGGTGGTTCCCGGTTCGAGCGCGTCGAGTGCCCGGCGCAGACCGGTGAGCTTGCGCTCCAGGTGCGCGGCCGTGGCCACGGCCGCGGCGTCCACGGACTCGTCGTCCAGCTGCTTGGACAGCGCCTCGGCCTGCTCCTCAACGGCGGCGAGCCGCGCGGAGAGTTCGGCGAGAAGACCAGCGGGCTCCTTCGCGTCGCCCACGGCACCCGCCTGGCCGCCGCCCTCCAGCTGGAGGCGCAGCAGCGCCGCCTGCTCACGCAGTTGGCAGTTCTTCATGTACAGCTCGACGAAGACCGAGACCTTGGCGCGCAGCACCCACGGGTCGAACGGCTTGGAGATGTAGTCCACCGCGCCGGCCGCGTAACCCCGGAAGGTGTGGTGCGGGCCGTGGTTGATGGCGGTGAGAAAGATGATCGGGATGTCCCGGGTCCGCTCTCGCCGCTTGATGTGCGCGGCGGTCTCGAAACCGTCCATCCCCGGCATCTGGACGTCCAGCAGGATGACCGCGAAATCGTCCGTCAGCAGCGCTTTGAGCGCTTCCTCCCCTGACGATGCCCGTACCAGTGTCTGATCGAGCGCAGAGAGGATGGCCTCCAGCGCCAACAGATTCTCCGGCCGGTCATCGACCAGGAGGATCTTGGCCTTCTGCACCATGGCCCGCCCTCCTCGCCCCGGCAGTGCACCGGGCGCCGCCCCAGGGGACGACTCTCTTGCGTCGCCCGTCCTTGTGCCGGTCATGGTAGCCGCACCCCGCCTGTCGCCACACCCTGTCACCGCGATGTCACTGTGCACGTAGGAGAAACGCGGTGGGAGACCAGAAGGTTCCCCGGATACCGCGCCCTCACACGCCTTCGGCCACAGTCGGTCAGCAACCCGCCGCTTTCCTCCAGCCTACGGTCACTCCCCACGCATCCATTGATCCATCACCGAGAGCAGATGGTCGGGATCGACCGGCTTCGTCACATAGTCGGAAGCTCCGGACTCGATGGCCTTCTCCCGGTCGCCCTTCATGGCCTTCGCCGTCAGCGCGATGATCGGCAGCCCCGAGAACTGCGGCATCCTGCGGATCGCCGTCGTCGTCGCGTAGCCGTCCATCTCCGGCATCATGATGTCCATCAGTACGACCGTCACATCGTCGTGCTGCTCCAGGACTTCGATGCCCTCCCGGCCGTTCTCCGCGTACAGCACGGACAGTCCGTGCTGCTCCAGGACGCTGGTGAGCGCGAAGACGTTACGGATGTCGTCGTCGACGATCAGCACCTTCTCCTGGGAGAACATGATCCCGCGGCGCGGCTGCGGCGTCGCCGCCTCCTGACCGCCCGAGGCCCACGACTCCTGCGCCGCTCCCGACGGCTCGCCGGCCTGACCGGACCGGGGATGACCAGCCTGGTCGGGCGCCCCCGGCTGATCCGCCGCCTGCCCCGGCAGCGCCGTCCACTGCTCCCCGCCGGCCACCGCCCTGCGCCGGCGCCGGAACAGCCCGGCGGGGCCGCCCTGCGGGTCCGAGGGCAGCCTGGCCGGCCCGTAGTCGGCCGGCGGCGCGGCATCGGCCGACCGGTCGTCGTCCGGGGCGCTCCCGCGCAGCGGCTCCATCGCGCCCGGCGTGAGCTGCGGGTAGCCCTGCGGCGGCAGTTCACTCGGGTGCAGCGGCAGGTAGAGCGTGAACGTCGAACCGCGGCCCGGCTCGCTCGCCGCGTGGATCTCGCCGCCCAGCAGCCTGGCGATCTCCCGGCTGATGGAAAGACCGAGGCCGGTGCCTCCGTACTTCCTGCTGGTCGTCCCGTCGGCCTGCTTGAACGCCTCGAAGATCACCCGCATCTTGCTGGCCGCGATCCCGATGCCGGTGTCGGTCACCGAGAAGGCGATCAGATCGGCGTCCACGTCACGCAGCGAACCGGCCTCCAGCAGCTGCTCACGGATGGCGTTCGGCACGTCGGTCTTCGCCGGCCGGATGACCAGCTCCACGGCCCCGCTGTCGGTGAACTTGACCGCGTTGGACAGCAGGTTGCGCAGGACCTGGAGCAGCCGCTGCTCGTCCGTGTGCAGCGTCGCGGGCAGCTCCGGGGACACCCGTACGGAGAAGTCCAGTCCCTTCTCCGCGGTGAGCGGCCGGAAGGTCGCCTCCACGTAGTCGACGAGCTGGACCAGCGCGATCCGCGTCGGGCTGACGTCCATCTTGCCCGCCTCGACCTTCGACAGGTCGAGGATGTCGTTGATCAGCTGCAGCAGGTCGGAGCCCGCCCCGTGGATCGTCTCCGCGAACTCCACCTGCTTCGGGGAGAGGTTCGCGTCCGCGTTGTCGGCGAGCAGCTTCGCGAGGATGAGCAGCGAGTTGAGCGGCGTACGCAGCTCGTGCGACATGTTCGCCAGGAACTCGGACTTGTAGCGCATCGAGACCGCGAGCTGCTCGGCGCGCTCCTCCAGGACCTGCCGGGCCTCCTCGATCTCGGTGTTCTTCACCTCGATGTCCCGGTTCTGCTGGGCCAGCAGCTCGGCCTTCTCCTCCAGTTCGGCGTTGGACTCCTGGAGGGCCTTCTGCCGGTTCTCCAGCTCCGCCGACCGCTCCCGCAGCTGCTCGGTCAGCTCCTGCGACTGCTCCAGCAGCACCTCGGTCTTCGTGTTGACGCTGATCGTGTTGACGCTCGTCGCGATCATCTCGGCGATCTGGTTGAGGAAGTCCTTCTGGATCTGGGTGAAGGGCTGGAACGACGCCAGCTCGATCACCCCGAGGACCTTCCCCTCGAAGAGCACCGGCAGCACGATCACATGCGCGGGCGGCGCCTCGCCGAGACCGGAGGAGATCTTCAGATAGCCCGGCGGCACGTTGTCCACCAGGATCGTGCGCTTCTCCTCCGCCGCCGTGCCGATGAGCGTCTCACCGGGCTTGAAGGACGTCGGCATGGAGCCCGCCGAGTATCCGTAGCTGCCGCGCATGCGCAGCTCGTACGGGCTGTCCTCGTCCGCGCCCACCTCGCTCGTGCCGCGCGTCGTCAGCGCCAGGAAGAACGCGCCGTGCTGGGCCGAGACGACCGGGGTCAGCTCGCTCATGATCAGCGAGGCCACGTCGTCGAGATCGCGGCGGCCCTGCATCAGACCCGAGATACGGGCCAGGTTGCCCTTGAGCCAGTCCTGTTCCTTGTTGGCGAGGGTGGTGTCGCGCAGGTTGGCGATCATCGTGTTGATGTTGTCCTGGAGGACCTGGATCTCGCCCGCGGCATCGACGTCGATCTTCAGGTTGAGGTCGCCGCGGGTCACCGCGGTGGCCACGGCCGCGATGGCGCGCACCTGCCGGGTCAGGTTCCCGGCCATCTCGTTCACGGACTCCGTCAGGTCGCGCCAGGTGCCGTCCACGTCGCGTACGCGCGCCTGGCCGCCCAGGATGCCCTCGGTGCCCACCTCGCGGGCCACCCGCGTCACCTGGTCGGCGAACGAGGAGAGCTGGTCGACCATCGTGTTGATGGTCGTCTTGAGCTCCAGGATCTCGCCGCGCGCGTCGATGTCGATCTTCTTGGTCAGGTCGCCCTTGGCGATGGCCGTGGTGACCATCGCGATCTGGCGGACCTGGCCGGTCAGGTTGGACGCCATCGAGTTCACCGACTCGGTGAGGTCCTTCCACGTACCGGAGACGCCGGGGACGCGCGCCTGGCCGCCCAGTTCGCCTTCCGTACCCACCTCGCGGGCCACGCGTGTGACCTCGTCGGCGAACGACGACAGCGTCGTCACCATGGTGTTGACGGTGTCGGCGAGCTGCGCGACCTCGCCGCGCGCCTCGACCGTCACCTTCTTCGTCAGGTCGCCGTTGGCGACCGCCGCCGACACCTGCGAGATGTTCCGCACCTGGGACGTCAGGTTGTTGGCCATCAGGTTGACGTTGTCGCTGAGGTCCTTCCAGATGCCGGTGACGCCGCGTACGCGCGCCTGGCCGCCCAGGATGCCCTCGGTGCCCACCTCACGCGCGACCCTCGTCACCTCGTCGGCGAACGACGACAGCTGGTCGACCATCGTGTTGACGGTGGTCACCAGCTCCAGGATCTCGCCCTTGGCGTCGACCGTGATCTTCTTCGACAGGTCGCCCTTGGCGACCGCCGTCGTGACCTCGGCGATGTTGCGCACCTGCGACGTCAGGTTGTTCGCCATGGAGTTGACGGACTGGGTGAGGTCCTTCCACGTACCGCTGACGCCCTGCACCTCGGCCTGGCCGCCCAGCATGCCCTCGGTGCCCACCTCGCGGGCCACCCGGGTCACCTGCTCGGCGAAGTTCGACAGCTGGTCCACCATCGTGTTGAGGGTGTTCTTCAGCTCCAGGATCTCGCCGCGCGCGTCCACGTCGATCTTCTGCGACAGGTCGCCGCGCGCCACCGCCGTCGCGACCTGGGCGATGTTGCGGACCTGGGCGGTGAGGTTGCCGGCCATGCCGTTCACCGAGTCGGTCAGGTCGCGCCACACACCGGCCACACCCGGCACCTGCGCCTGGCCTCCGAGCCGGCCGTCCGTACCCACCTCGCGGGCCACCCGCGTCACCTGGTCGGCGAAGGAGGAGAGCTGGTCGACCATCGTGTTGATGGTGTTCTTCAGCTCCAGGATCTCGCCGCGCGCGTCCACGTCGATCTTCTGCGACAGGTCGCCGCGCGCCACCGCCGTCGTCACCTGGGCGATCTGCCGCACCTGCGACGTCAGGTTCCCCGCCATGAAGTTGACGGAGTCGGTGAGTTCCTTCCACGTACCGCTGACGCCGTCCACCCGCGCCTGACCGCCGAGGCGGCCCTCCGTACCCACGTCCCGCGCCATCCGCGTCACCTGGTCGGCGAACGACGACAGCTGGTCGACCATCGTGTTCACGGTGTTCTTCAGTTCCAGCATCTCGCCGGAGACGTCCACCGTGACCTTCTGCGACAGATCGCCGTTGGCGACCGCCGTCGTGACCTGCGCGATGTTGCGCACCTGTCCGGTCAGGTTGCGGAAGGCCGTGTTGACGGAGTCCGTCAGGTCCTTCCACGTGCCCGCCGCCCCCGGCACCTGCGCCTGACCGCCCAGCAGACCCTCGACGCCGACCTCTCGCGCCACGCGTGTCACTTCGGAACCGAAGGACTGGAGCTGGTCCACCATCGTGTTGACGGTGTTCTTCAGCTCCAGCATCTCGCCCGCGACGTCGACGGTGACCTTCTGCGTCATGTCACCGTTGGCCACCGCCGTCGTGACCTGCGCGATGTCCCGCACCTGCGTCGTGAGGTTCCGGAAGACCGTGTTGACGGAGTCCGTCAGGTCCTTCCACGTGCCCGCCGCCCCCGGCACCTGCGCCTGACCGCCGAGCAGACCCTCGCCACCGACCTCGCTCGCCACCCGCGTGACCTCGTCGGCGAACGTACGCAGCGTCTCGGTCATCTGGTTGATCGTCTCGGCGAGCTGCGCGACCTCGCCGCGCGCGCTCACGGTGACCTTCCGCGACAGATCACCGTTGGCGACCGCCGTGGTCACCTCCGCGATCCCCCGCACCTGGGCGGTCAGGTTCCCCGCCATCAGGTTGACCGAGTCCGTCAGGTCCTTCCAGACGCCCGCCACCCCGGGCACCTGCGCCTGGCCGCCCAGCTCGCCCTCCGTACCGACCTCGCGCGCCACACGGGTCACCTCGGAGGAGAACGACGACAGCTGGTCGACCATCGTGTTGACGGTGTTCTTCAGCTGGAGCATCTCGCCGGCCACATGCACGGTGACCTTGCGTGACAGATCACCCTTGGCGACCGCCGTCGTGACGAGAGCAATGTCACGGACCTGAGCGGTGAGCCGGTACGCCATGGTGTTGACGGAATCCGTCAGATCCTTCCAGGACCCGGACATACCGCGCACCTGGGCCTGACCACCCAGTTTGCCCTCGGTACCCACTTCGAGGGCGACCCGCGTCACCTCGTCCGTGAACGCCGACAACTGGTCGACCAGGTTGTTGACCGTACGACCGACCTTCAGGAACTCGCCCCGCAGCGGATGCCCCGCGCCCTCCGCACCCTCGGCGCTCAGCGACCGCAGTTCCATCCGCTGGTCCAGGTCGCCGTCGGCCACCGCGGACAGCACCCGGCCGACCTCGGAAACCGGCCGCGCCAAGTCGTCGACCAGCGCGTTCGACGCGTCGATCGCGGTCGCCCAGGAGCCCTCGCAGGCCCCCGTCTCCAGCCTCTCGGCCAGCTTCCCCTCACGTCCGACCATGCGCCGCACCCGGGCGATCTCACCGGTCAGATGCAGATTGCGGTCGGCGACCTCGTTGAAGACGGCGGCGATCTCGGCCATCACCCCGTCGCCCGACACCGTCAGGCGTTTACGGAAATTGCCGTCCCGCATCGTCACAAGGGCCTGCAGCAGCCTGTTCAGGGCCGCTGTGTCCACTTCGGTTGTCCCATTGTTCCGGGACCGTCCGCCTTTTGCGCGCGTGCTGGTGCTCCGCGCGGCTGCGCCAGACTCCACCGTGTCCCTCCCGCAGGGGTCGACCGTACTCATCGGGCTTCGCCCGAAGCCTTCCCAGTGTTTCACCATGGCCGAACGAGGCCATAACAGTTCGGCAGCTTCGCACACCCCTCCCCGGACTCCGGGGGCGGAAACACTGGTGACCGGCATCCGCTCGGACATGGAAGGTAAGTAACCTGGCTTACGGCTGTCCAGCCGCCCCGGTCCGCCCGGCGGGGGCGGTGACGCGAGATCCATCACCGGGCACCGGAGGGGCGGGCCGATCATGGCAGAGCCGGGCGTCGAGACGCGTACGAGGAGTTCTGTGATCACCGCGCGGGCGGCTGCCAGCTTCGACCCTGTGGGACGGTCGGTCGCGACCGCCCGCGCCTTTGTCAGGGACACACTCCAGGGCTGGGGTTACACGGACATCGTGGACGACGCCGTCGTCCTCACCAGCGAACTCGTGACGAACGCGGTGGTGCACGCCGGCACCACCGCCGACGTGCTCTGTCTGCGTACGGACGAGGGCGTCCGCGTCGAGGTCGGCGACCGCTACCCCGAGCGCGACGTCCCGCTCCAGGGAACGGCCCAGTCCTTCGGCAGCCCCGACCGCGAAGGCGGACGCGGCCTCCTGCTGTGCGCGGCCCTCGCCTCCCGCTGGGGAGTCGACTACGCGCCCACCCACAAGCACGTCTGGTTCCAGCTCGACCTCCCCGCACGCCCGGTCGGCATCCGCTCGGCCGGCCCCGTCCTCCCCGTCGAACACCTCCCGGTCGCCGACGGCCGCGTCCGCGTCGCCGTCGTCCAGATCGACCGCTCCGGCGCCATCAACGCCTGGAACGAGGACGCGGAGGAGCTCTTCGGGTACGACGCCGACCAGGTCACCGGCAAGCAGCTCACCGACTTCGCCGCCTGGCCGCACACCCCCGGCATCGCCACCGGCATCGCGGACGCGCTCCAGCTCTCCCGCTGGGAGGGCAGCTACGGCGTCCGCGCCGCCGACGGCCGCACGGTCCCCGTCTACGCCTCCCACCTGCGCGTACGGGACACCTCCGGCGAGCCCTCGACCGTCTGCCTCCTCGTACGCGACTTCGAGCGCGCGGTCCTGCAGTCCCCCCAGCGCACCCCCGGCGACACCGCCAAGGGCTCGCTCTCCGAGGGCCGCACCACGGACCCCTTCGAGGTCTTCATCGGCTCCCCCGCCCCCGACGACCTCGACGGGCTCCTCCAGCGCACCGTCGAGCGCTCCCGCGACATGCTGGACGCCGACTCCGCGTTCCTGCTGCTCGCCACCGACGACGAGACCGAGCTGGAGGTACGGGCCACCACCGGCCTCCCCTCCGCCCGCCAGCGATTCGCCCGCGTCCCCGTCGAGGCCGGCACGGGCCGCTACGGCTCCGCCCGCATGCCCGCCGTCCACGACGACCTCACAGCCGTCCCGGGAGCAGTCCCCCTCCTCAACGGCACCGGCATGCGCTCCGTCGTCACCGTCCCCCTCAAGGTCGAGGGCCGCCTTACCGGCTCCCTCGGCGTCGCCGCCGAGGCCCCCGGCCGCTACTCGAACGAAGAGGCCCTGCGCCTGCAGTTCGCCGCCGACCGCATCGCACTCGCCGTCGAGTCCGCCCGTCTGGGCGAGCTGGAACGCCTGCGCCGCGGCTCGCTCTCCTTCCTCGTCGAAGCCTCCGACCTCCTCGCCGGTACGCTCGACCGCGACCAGACCCTGGCCCTCATGGCGCAGATGACGGTCCCCACGCTGGCCACCTGGTGCGCCGTCTACACGATCGCCGACCAGTCCTCCGAGCCCTACCTCTCGTTCGTCCTCCACGAGGACGAGGAGCGCATCGACGGCCTCAAGGCCCTCCTCTCCAAGATCGACCCGCCGGAGCCCGTCCCCGCCCCCGGAGCCCGCGTCTGGAACGCCCCCGCCGAAGCCGCCCACCAGGCAGCGCTCCGCACCTCCATGCGCAGCCTCGGCCTCGGCTCCACCCCGCACGTCGGCTCGGGCATCGGCACCACGCTCGCCACAGCCGCGGCGGTCGGCGGCGAGACCGTCGTCCTGCCCCTGGTCGCCCGCAACCGCGTCATCGGCATGCTGACGCTCGGCAAGCCCACCGACGACCACTTCCGCCAGGAGATCCTCGAACTCGCCGAGGACCTCTCCCGCCGCGCCGCCCTCGCCCTGGACAATTCGCGGCTGTACTCCGAGCGCATGGCCATCAGCCAGTCCCTCCAGCGCAGCCTCCTCCCCCCGGAACTCCCCCACGTCCCCAACGTGGAGGTGGAGGTCATCTACCGGGCCGCAGGAGAGGGCAACGAGGTCGGCGGCGACTTCTACGACCTGTTCCCCATCCGCGACGGCGCGTACGGCTTCGCCATCGGCGACGTCTGCGGTACGGGCCCCGAGGCGGCCGCCGTCACCGGTCTCGCCCGCCACGCCCTGCGCCTCCTCGCCCGCGAAGGCTTCGGCGGCCCCGCAGTCCTGGAGCGCCTCAACGCGGCCATCCTCGACGAGGGCGCCCGCAGCCGCTTCCTGACGCTCCTGTACGGCGAGCTGTGGCCCCAGGAGGACGGCGGCGCCATCCTGAAGGTCGTCTGCGCCGGTCACCCCCTCCCGCTGCGCCTGCGCCCGGACGGCTCGGTCGAACCGGCCGCCGAACCGCAGCCGTTGCTCGGTGTCATGG
The DNA here is from genome assembly GCF_014650755.1 of Streptomyces chryseus. Classification (GTDB taxonomy): domain Bacteria; phylum Actinomycetota; class Actinomycetes; order Streptomycetales; family Streptomycetaceae; genus Streptomyces; species Streptomyces chryseus. The sequence continues at coordinate 158,534 of NZ_BMVO01000015.1, forward strand.
AGGACCTGGAGCTGTACGAGCAGACCGTCACCCTCGACCCCGGCGACGTACTCCTGTGCGTCACCGACGGCGTCACCGAGCGCCGCGAGGGCACCCGCATGCTCGGCGACGACGGCCTGGCCGACGTCCTGGCCACCTGCACGGGCCTGACGGCCGGCGCGGTCGCCGCCCGCATCCTGCGCGCCGTGGAACGCTTCGCAGCCGAACCGGCCTCCGACGACATGGCCATCCTCGCCATGCGCGTACCGATGCCCCACCACCCGTAGAAACGCGAAAGGCCCCCGCCAACCGGCGGGGGCCTTTCGTGTGTTGAGCCCCAATACGGAATCGAACCGTAGACCTTCTCCTTACCATGGAGACGCTCTACCGACTGAGCTATTGGGGCCTTCGCTGCGCTGCGGCAACGAGGTAGATCCTACCCGAACATCAGCCGTGCTCCGAACCCGCCGCTCCCCTCGCGTACGTCACCCTTCAAACAAACTCGCTAGAAGGCGGGTTGCAGCAGCCCGCCGAGCGCGTTGCACGCGGCGACGACACGTTGCAGGTCACGACGGGACAGCGGGTGGCCGACAGGCAGGGCGAGCGTCTCGTCGGCGGCCCGCTCGGTCTCGGGCAGACAGACCGCCCGCTGGAACGCGGGCAGCCGGTGCACCGGCGTCTTCACCGGTACCTGGCAGTCGACCCCCTTGCGCCGCACAGCACGCGCGAAGGCGTCACGGTCGGGCCGCCCATTCCCGGGCACCCGCACGACGTACTGCTGGTACGTGTGCCCCACACAGTCCTCCGGGGTCCGCACCCCGGTGAGCCGCCGGTTCAAGTAGGCCGCGTGGACCTGCCGTTGAGCGAGGACGCTCGGCTCGCGGGAGTCGTCCTCCTCCCGGTGCTCCACCACGAGAAGGCCCCGCCGCTGTCCGAGCTCCCGCACGGACCGCACGCCGGCCAGGTACCCGAACCGCGATACGGCGACGACCGCCGCCGTACGCGTCGTGACGGCGGCTTCCACAGCGGCGGCGTCGAGGCAGTACGTGGCGCCGTCGATGTCGGCGAACACCGGCATGGCCCCGACGGCGAGCACGGCCTCGGCCACCTCGGCGTTCCCGTAGGCCGGCACGATGACCTCGTCACCGATGCCAACACCCGCGGACTTCAGCATTCCGATCGTCCCCATGCCTGGGATGCTCGTCCTACAACGTGAACACCAAGTGACCGGGCACAAAAAAACGCTGGTCCCCGAACCGAAGTTCAGGGACCAGCGTTGAATGATTGTTCGGCGGCGTCCTACTCTCCCACAGGGTCCCCCCTGCAGTACCATCGGC
>NZ_BMVO01000016.1 GCF_014650755.1 Streptomyces chryseus
GCCCACGGCCCAAAGCCGCCTAATCAGCCCCGGCGAACCTTCGTGGCCAACGCACTAGACGCGCACGGCTCGACACGCGAACGCCCGGGGGAATTCCTCCCGGGCGTCTCTCGTTACGGGTGGCAGAAAGTTCTACGTTCAACTAAAGTGGACGTACAAGGAGGCCCGCCATGCCCGCAGTAACCGTTGAGAACCCGCTGACCCTGCCGAAGGTGGCCGCACCGGCCGACGCCGCGGCGCGTCCCGTGCTGGCCGTCACGACCGCTCCGAGCGGTTTCGAGGGTGAGGGCTTCCCGGTACGCCGGGCCTTCGCCGGCATCAACTACACGTACCTCGACCCGTTCATCATGATGGACCAGATGGGTGAGGTGGAGTACGCCCCCGGGGAGCCCAAGGGCACCCCCTGGCACCCCCACCGCGGCTTCGAGACGGTCACGTACCTGCTCGACGGCACCTTCGTCCACCAGGACAGCAACGGGGGCGGCGGCACCATCCAGAACGGCGACACCCAGTGGATGACGGCGGGCTCCGGCCTGCTCCACATCGAGGCGCCGCCGGAGTCGCTGGTCACCTCCGGCGGGCTCTTCCACGGGCTCCAGCTGTGGGTCAACCTGCCGGCCTCCGACAAGATGATGGCCCCCCGCTACCAGGACATCCGCGGCGGCCAGGTGCAGCTCCTGACCTCCCCCGACGGCGGCGCGCTGCTGCGCGTCATCGCCGGCGAGCTGGACGGGCACGACGGCCCCGGCATCACCCACACCCCGATCACGATGATCCACGCGACGCTGCGGCCGGGTGCGCAGGTCACGCTGCCGTGGCGGGAGGACTTCAACGGCCTGGCGTACGTCCTGGCCGGCCGCGGCGCGGTCGGTACGGACCGGCGCCCCGTCCGCAAGGGCCAGACCGCGGTCTTCGGCGCCGGCGGCTCGCTGACCGTCCGCGCGGACGAGCAGCAGGACTCCAACAGCCCCGACCTGGAGATCGTCCTCCTCGGCGGCCGGCCGATCCGGGAGCCGATGGCTCACTACGGGCCGTTCGTGATGAACACGCAGGAAGAACTGAAGCGCGCCTTCGAGGACTTCCAGCGCGGTCGCCTCGGGACCATCCCGGCCGTTCACGGCATGGGCGAGTAAGCGACCCGTCGGGACCCCCCGGTTGACGGACCGTCACCCGGGCGGGTCCCTCCGGCGGGCCGGTCGGTGCCGCCCGTGGTCCGCTGGGGCGGTGCAGCCGACTCAGCCGCTCCTCCCCGAGTCCGCCCGCCGGGTCGCCGCCTGGTGCGTCGTCGTGCTGCTCGTCACCGGGGTGGGCGCGGTCGGGGTCTGGCTGTGCGTCACCTTCAAGACCGCCGTCACGCCCGTCCTGCTCGCCATCCTCGGCACGGCTCTGCTCGGGCCCCTGCACCGGCGGCTCGTCGCGATGCGGCTGAACCGGTCCCTCGCCGCCGGGCTGACCTGCGTCGCGGTCGTCGCCGTCGTGGGCGGCGCGACGTACATCGTCGTCAGCGCGCTCGTCGAGACCGGCGACCAGATCCTCGCCTCGCTGCGGCTGGCCGCCACGGACCTGGCCGAGCACCTCGGGGCGGCCGGCACCTCGCTGGACGACATGGCCCAGAACGCCAAGGAACTGCTCGGGAAGTTCGGCGGTACGGCCGCTTCCGGGCTGATCACCGGGCTCAGCGTGGTCGGCGAGATGACGGCGGTCGCCGTCCTGGCGCTGCTGCTGATCTTCTTCTTCCTCCGGGACTCGGACAAGGCCGCCGGCACGCTCAGGTCCCTCGCGCCGGGTTCCACGGGCGACACCGCCGAGGCGGTGGCGCGCCGCGCGTTCGAAGCCGTCGAGGGGTTCATGCGCGGTACGACGTTCATCGCGCTCATCGACGCCCTCCTCATCACCGTCGGGCTGCTGGTCCTGCGGGTGCCCGGCGCGGTCGGGCTCGGCGCGCTCGTCTTCGTCGGCGCGTACATCCCCTACCTCGGCGCGTTCATCTCCGGCGCGGTCGCCGTCCTCGTCGCGCTCGCCGACCGGGGGGTCGTGATCGCGCTGTGGGCGCTCGGGGTCGTCCTGGCCGTACAGGTGCTGGAGGGCCACGTGCTCCAGCCCGTGATCCAGAGCCGGACCGTCCAGATGCATCCGGCCGTGGTGATGATCGCGATCACCGCTGGGGCGTCCGTCGCCGGCGTCCTCGGGATGCTCCTCGCGGTGCCGCTGACGGCGGCCGTCTTCGGGGTGATCGGGGAGATGCGACGGGGCGAGTACGAGCGGCACTGAGCGGGGATCGGCCGGTGCGGGGCGGTTCCGTGCGGGCCGCTCACATGGCCTGGGGAGGTACGGCGCCACCCGGGGCCGGTTCGAAGGTGGCGAGCATCTGTTCCAGTGCCTGCTGGTCCGGGCCGACGAAGGGATCGGAGCCGGGGGCCTCGGTGAGCGTGTCGAGCATCCGGGGCGCGAGGCCGACCGCCGGCGGCAGGTGCGTGCACAGCACCGTCTCGGCGTCCATGGCGCGCAGCGGCTGCACGGTGGCGAGGTACTTGTCCGTGTCCACGGTGTGGACCCACGGGCTGTCCACGGTGGCCCACAGGAGCTGCGCCGCGCGCAGGTCCTGCGGGGCGAGCTCGGCCGCCGTACCGTCGACGGCCGCCTCCGCGCTGGGCATGGCCCCGCCGAAGCAGTCGGAACTGAAGCACGTCCGCGTCCGGTCGTCGTAGAAACCGACGGTGGCGGGGTTGTCGAACAGCGGTGGCCGGAAGGCCCGGAGCGTACGGCCGCCGCCCACGTCCAGCGTCTGTCCCGGGTTGACCAGGCACACGCGGTCCAGCGGCAGGGGGCGCTCGGTCGACATGATGCCGGCGCCGAGGAACGTCGTGACGACCCGCGCCTTCGGGGCGGCGACCAGCAGGTCGAACAGGCCGCCGGTGTGGTCGCGGTCGGGGTGGGTCAGCCAGATCCAGCGCACGTCCGCCGGGTCCATGACGGAGCCGAGCGTGTTCAGGAAGTCGCGGTCGGGGAGGCTGAGGCCCGTGTCGACGACGACCGGCTCGTCGGCCGTCAGGACGAAGGCGTTGACCGGGAGGAAGCCGATGCCCGGCACCTCCAGGCAGTCCGCCAGTACGGTGGTGTCGCTTCCGATCTTCCGAGTGGTCATGGCGGCTCTCCGTGGTCCCCCCGGCGGCATGAGCGGGTGGGGCGGGTGGCGCCTGCGGGTGGCCTGACGGGGCGTCCGCCTCCTGTGACCATTTTGCGCCCGCGGGGCGGTTGGGGCGCTTCGGGAAGGGCGGCGGCCCGCTGTCGGTGGATCTAGAGGGGGTTCGCGTCCTTGTCCTCCTGGAGTTCGAACCAGATCGACTTGCCCTCGCCCCTGGGGTCCACGCCCCAGGCGTGCGAGAGCATCTCCATCAGGATCAACCCGCGGCCGCTCGACGCCATCTCCCCCGGGCGGCGCTTGTGCGGCAGCTCGTCGCTGGAGTCCGTCACCTCGACCCTCAGCCGCCGTACGCCCGGGTCGCCCTTCGCCTCGGCGGTCAGCAGGGCGTCGCCGTCCGTGTGCACCAGGACGTTGGTGACCATCTCCGAGACCATCAGCACGGCCGCGTCGAGCTGCTCCTCGTCCGCCCAGTCGTGCAGCAGGTCCCGCAGGTGCCTGCGGGCCTCCGCGATGCGCTCCGGTTCGGCCTGGGCCACGGTCAGCGCCGTACGCCGGACCGGGGACAGCTGCGCCGTCGGACCGGGGCCGCAGCCGCAGCCCGCGCCCTCGCGGCACAGCAGGAGCAGGGCGATGTCGTCCTCGCGGCGGTCGACGAGCGGGCCGGTCGTGTAGTGCGAGGAGGGGCCGTGGACGGCCGACACCAGGGCGTCGGCGAGCTTCTCCAGGCTGTCGCCGTTGTGCTCCTCCAGGATCGTGCGGAGCCTGGCCCAGCCGGTGTCCAGGTCGTGGCCGCCGGTCTCGATGAGACCGTCCGTACAGATCATGATCGTCTCGCCCGGTTCGAGGACGAGGCGCGTCGTCGGGTAGTCCGTGTCCGGGACGATGCCCAGCGGCAGCCCGCCCGCCGTCGACCGGACGATGACCGTGCCGTCGCCGAGGCGCACCGCCGGTTCGGGGTGGCCGGCGCGGGCGATGTCGAGGGTGCCGGTGGCGGGGTCGGCCTCGATGTAGAGGCAGGTCGCGAAGCGGGGGCTGGAGTGGTCGTCGGGACCGTGGGCGTCGGCCCCCGGGAAGTCGTGCAGCCCGTGCAGGAAGCGGGAGGCGCGGGAGAGGACCGCGTCGGGGCGGTGGCCCTCGGAGGCGTACGCGCGCAGGGCGATCCGGAGCTGGCCCATCAGGCCGGCCGCTCGCACGTCGTGGCCCTGTACGTCGCCGATGACCAGCGCTATTCGCCCGCTGGGCAGCGGGATCATGTCGTACCAGTCGCCGCCGACCTGGAGTCCGCCGCCGGTCGGCACGTACCGCGCGGCCACTGTCATGCCGGGGATCTCGGGGCCCAGCGTCGGCATCATCGAGCGCTGGAGGCCGAGGGAGAGCTCGCGTTCGTTCTCGGCCACCGAGGCCCGTTCCAGCGCCTGCGCGATCATCCTGGCCACCGTCGTCAGCACGGAGCGCTCGTCGGGGGTGAACGCCACGAGGTGCGCGAAGCCGGCCATCCAGGCGCCCATGGTGCGGCCTGCCACCGTCAGTGGCAGGAAGGCCCAGGAGCGGCGCTCGGGGCGCGGGGCGAGGAGGCGGCCGGCGGGGTAGCGGCGGCTGTACTCCTCGGGGGAGGACAGGTAGATGGCCCGCCCGGTCCGTACGACCTCGGAGGCCGGGTGGTCCGTGTCCAGCAGCATGTCGGTCAGGGGCAGGTCGTCCTGCGGCCCGTACCCGTGGTGGCCCAGGACCGTGATCCGGCCGCCCGACGACCCGAAGACGGCGAGGCTGTCCGGCGAGAACCCGGGCATGGACAGCGAGGCGGCGACCCGCAGCACCTCGGCCGTGGAGCGTGCCTCCGCGAGAGCCCGGCCCGCGTCCAGCAGGAACGCCTCGCGGGAGCGGCGCCAGTCACCGGTGACGGGGGTGTGGGCGGCGTCGCCGGGACGCGGTTCGGCGACTTCCTGGAGGGTGCCGAAGAGGTGGTAGTCGCCGCCGTCGATCACCGGCTTGGAGCGGCTGCGTACGGTCCTCAGCAGCCGGCCGTCCATGTCCATGATCCGCAGCCGGGCCTCGGCCAGGGTGCCCTCGGCGACGGCGAGGTTGACGACGCCGTTGATCTCGTTCCAGTCGACCGGGTGAAAACGGGAGCGTACGGCGGCCTCGGGGAGCGTCACGGGCTCGGCGGGCAGCCCGAGGAGCCGGGCGGCCTCCGCGTCGAGGGTGACGACCCCTGACGCGTTGTCCCAGCGCCACAGGCCGGTCGCGATGGCGGCCAGGATGTCCTCGGTGCGCATTGCCTCATCTTTACAGGTCGCGGCCGGACCGGCTGTCCGAGGCCCGTCGGGGCGGGGACCGCACGGCAAATAAAAGGGGATGCGCCGGGCGGTAACCTTGAGTGCTCCGACTACCCCGAATCCCGAAGGCTGGATGAACGACGATGCATCGGTACAGGTCCCACACCTGCGGCGAGCTCCGCGCCTCTGACGTCGACACCGACGTCCGGCTGAGCGGCTGGCTGCACAATCGTCGAGACCTGGGCGGCATCCTCTTCATCGATCTGCGCGATCACTACGGCATCACGCAGCTCGTCGCCCGCCCCGGCACCCCCGCCTACGAGGCGCTCGACAAGGTGGGCAAGGAGTCGGTCGTCCGCGTCGACGGCCGGGTCGTCTCGCGCGGCGCCGACAACATCAACCCGGAGCTGCCGACCGGCGAGATCGAGGTGGAGGTCGCGGAGGTCGAGCTGCTGGGCGCGTCGCAGCAGCTTCCGTTCCAGATCAACACGGACGACGGGGTCGGCGAGGAGCGCCGCCTGGAGTACCGCTTCCTGGACCTGCGCCGCGAGCGCATGCACCGCAACATCATGCTGCGTACGGCCGTCATCTCGGCCATCCGGCACAAGATGACGGCGCTGGGATTCAACGAGATGGCGACCCCGATCCTGACGGCGACCTCGCCGGAGGGCGCTCGGGACTTCGTCGTCCCGTCCCGTCTGAACCCCGGCAAGTTCTACGCGCTGCCGCAGGCGCCCCAGCAGTTCAAGCAGCTGCTCATGATCTCGGGCTTCGACCGGTACTTCCAGATCGCGCCGTGCTTCCGCGACGAGGACGCCCGCGCCGACCGCTCGCCGGGCGAGTTCTACCAGCTCGACGTGGAGATGTCCTTCGTCGAGCAGGAGGACGTCTTCCAGCCGATCGAGAAGCTCATGACCGAGCTGTTCGAGGAGTTCGGCGGCGGCCGCCACGTCACGTCGCCCTTCCCGCGGATCCCGTTCCGCGAGTCGATGCTGAAGTACGGCAACGACAAGCCGGACCTGCGCGCCAAGCTGGAGCTCGTCGACATCTCCGACGTCTTCGCCGGCTCGGAGTTCAAGGCGTTCGCCGGCAAGCACGTCCGCGCGCTGCCGGTGCCGGACACGGCGGGCCAGTCGCGCAAGTTCTTCGACGGGCTCGGTGACTACGCCGTCGAGCACGGGGCGAAGGGCCTGGCCTGGGTGCGGGTCGGCGAGGACGGTTCGCTGAGCGGCCCGATCGCCAAGTTCCTCACCGAGGAGAACGTCAAGGTCCTCACCGAGCGCCTGTCGCTGGCCCCCGGCCATGCGATCTTCTTCGGCGCGGGCGAGTTCGACGAGGTCTCCAAGATCATGTCGGCGGTCCGGGTCGAGGCCGCCAAGCGCGCCGGCCACTTCGAGGAGGGCGTGTTCCGGTTCTGCTGGATCGTCGACTTCCCGATGTACGAGAAGGACGAGGAGACCGGCAAGATCGACTTCTCGCACAACCCCTTCTCGATGCCCCAGGGCGGTCTGGAGGCCCTGGAGACCCAGGACCCGCTGGACATCCTCGGCTGGCAGTACGACATCGTCTGCAACGGCGTCGAGCTGTCCTCCGGCGCGATCCGCAACCACGAGCCCGAGCTGATGTTCAAGGCGTTCGAGATCGCGGGCTACTCCAAGGAGACCGTCGAGCGCGAGTTCGCCGGCATGCTCCGCGCGTTCCAGTTCGGCGCGCCGCCGCACGGCGGCATCGCCCCGGGCATCGACCGCATCGTGATGCTGCTGGCCGACGAGCCGAACATCCGCGAGACGATCGCCTTCCCGCTCAACGGCAACGCGCAGGACCTGATGATGGGTGCCCCGACGACGCTGGAAGAGGCCCGTCTGCGGGAGCTCAACATCCAGCTCCGCAAGCCGGTGTCGGAGAAGTAAGAACGGTCGGAAGGGGCCCGGAACCGATCGGTTCCGGGCCCCTTCTTTCATGCCGGAGGCGGCTCACGACGTGTCGGTGGGCCCTTCGGGGACAGGACTCCTTACGTTCGGCAGCAGGAAGACGAAGGGGAGAAGATGAAGCGCCGGAACCGAAGCCTGGCTCCGCTGACCGCGCTGCTGACGGCCACCGTGCTCCTGGCGACCGGCTGCGGCGCCACCGGCCCCACCTCACACGCCCACACCGGACCGGGCGCCTCCGCCCCCGGCGAGCCCGGCGGCACAGCCGTACCCGGGGGCTCGGCCGGCAAGGTCGTACCGGGGCCGCAGGGGCGCTCCGGGCCCCTCCTGCGGCTGCCGGGACTCGGCCCCGCGACCCTGCGCGAGGTCCCGGCGGACGCCCGCCAGGCGCTGGTCGTCACGGGCGCCGGCCGCGACGAGAACCGGGGCACCGCCGTCCTCTACGAGCGGGAGCGCCCCGGCGGCGCATGGCGGCCCGGACCTACCTGGCCCGTCCACAACGCGGTGCGCGGCTGGACGGACCGGCACGTCCAGGGCGATCTGCGCTCCCCCGTCGGCGTCTTCACCCTCACCGACGCCGGCGGTCTGCTGCCCGACCCGGGGACGAGGCTGCCGTACGACAGGGGCCCGGAGTTCACCGCCCCCGGCACAGGCGTCGAGGGCGAACCGCTGGCCGGGGCCTTCGACTACGTCATCGCCATCAACTACAACCGCACCCCCGGCACGACCCCGCTCGACTGGACTCGCCCGCTGGGCGAGTCCAGGGGCGGCGGGATCTGGCTGCACGTCGACCACGACGGGCCGACGCAGGGATGCGTCTCGTTCACCCGGCCGGTGATGAAACACCTGCTGCGCACGCTGGACCCGGCGAAGAAGCCGGTGGTGGTGATGGGCGACAAGGCATCCCTGCGGAGGTGACGGACCGCCGCTAGGCCGTGGCCGGTTCCCGCGAGCCGTCGGTACCGGTCTGTGCCTCCTGCCGCCCGGCCGGGGAGCCGGGTCCGCGCTGGATCGGGATGCCCTGCGTGAGGTGGGCCGTCATCAGCGCCCGGCGCTCGTCGGCCTCGGCGCACAGGGCGACGGCCGCCGCGTTGAAGCGCACCAGGGACGGCGGGTCGGAGGGGCCGAGGAGGTGCGCCTTCAGTTCCGCGCGGGCCGCCTTGTAAAGGTCCTTCTCCGGGTGGCGTACGGACTCCAGCAGCTCCGGCACGCCCGACGCGTCCGGGGTGAGGACGGCGGCGGCGCGCACGGTCGGGAAGGTGGCGCGGAAGTCCTCCTCCGTCAGACCGCTGGTGTTGGCCACGGCGTACGGCTTCTCGCTGTGCAGGTAGTCCGAGACGACGCTCGACACGTCGCTGATCAGCAGGTCGGCCTGGTTGAAGCAGCTGTAGATGCCCAGCCGGGGCGTGACGACGATCTGGTGCTCCCACGCGGGGAACGACGCCCAGTACGCCTCCTCCCAGGCCTCCTGGGCCTCGGCGACGAGCGCCGCGCGGCCCTCCTCGGGGGTGCTCTGGAGCATCATCCGCTCCAGCTCGTCCGCGCCGGGCCGGAAGTCGCTGCTGGTGAGCCGGTCGAGCTCGGCCTTGCGGCGGGCGACCTCGGCCACGGCCTCCAGGCCGGGGCGGGGGCCGGAGCGCCGGGCGGCGGCCTCGGTGATCATCGCGCGGATGCGCCGGTCCGCCGCGCCCGCCTCCGGGTCGACGGACCCGGTCATCGGGTGCGGCTTGTAGAGCAGCCGTACGCCCTCGTCCTCCAGGAGCGCGCGGACGATGTTCTCACCGGCCAGGACGACCGAGGTGTTGCCGGGGTTGCCGTCCCAGCCCTCCCAGGTGGGGGCGTACAGGACGGTGGTGCAGGGGCCCTCGGGAGCGCCCTTCCAGGGCTGGATCGGGGCCAGCTGCGGGCGGCCCACCTCGACGACGTCCTTGTCGTCGACGCCTATCTCGGCCTGCCGGTAGCGCTCGCGGGCCGCCGGTCCGGCCACCCACACCTCGTCGTACGCCTTCGCGTACGGGTTGCAGCTGGACAGCTTGTCGCTCTCGCCGTGGTTGGTGAAGGCGTGCTTGATGGAGGGGATGCGCAGGACCTGCGAGGTCTTACCGGAGTTCGCCGGGTGCAGCATCATCTTGAGCGTCGAGCTCTCCAGCGCGAACATGTGCGCGACCCGGGGGATGCAGAGGATCGGCACGTCGGTGGCCTGGATCTTCTGCACCATGAAACGCTCCCGCAGCACGATCAGCGGCTTGCCGTCCAGCGCGGAGAGCGTGGAGAGCCACATGTTCGCCTGGTACGCCGACGAGGTGCCGCCGGAGAAGTACATCGCCACGGTCGGCCGGTACTCCGCGAGCCAGGAGTCCAGCCACTCCAGGGTCTGCTCCTGGCTCGCGGGGCGCTTGCCCGGCAGCAGCCAGGTGGCCAGGTGGAACGTGCCGGCCGCCATCAGCAGGACGGACAGACCGGTGCCGACGGCGCCGGCGCGCACGTCCCCGGTCGCGGCGGTGACCAGCAGGCCCGTGGTGGCGGGCACCGAGAAGGTCAGCAGCCGGTGCCCCGGGCGGCGGGCCAGGAGGCGCGGCGGAGCGGCGCAGAGCCGCAGCGCCGAGGCGTCGATGTTGCGGGTGACGACGGGCAGCGTCCGGGTGCGGCGGACCAGTACGGCGATGGCCTGGCACAGGAAGTGCAGCGCGTAGACCAGGAGCAGCGCGACGGTGAGCGGGGCCTGCTCGCGCAGCGGGTGGACGCCCTCCACGCGCAGCAGGCCGAGCAGGATGATCATGTCGCGCAGCAGTTGCCGGACGGTGACGTCGAAGCGGACCCTGCTCAGCATCGAGAGCAGGCGGGGCTGGCGGTGCCGCAGGTACAGGTCGAGGGCGAGGCCTGCGGCGGCGGCGGTGACGAACACCGGCACCTGGGCCAGCAGGGCGCCGACGAGCTGCGCGGTGAACGCGGCGAACAGCGTGAGCAGCGCGGCGAGCTGCTTCACGCGGCGGGGGATGAGTCCGGCGGAGGGCACGGTGAATGAACTCCTGGCGGGGAGAGGCGATCGGCCGGGGGGAGCCGTCCGGGGGTGCCGGTTCTTCGCGCGCGCGTGTATAGGGGACAGCGGCGAGGAGGCTCGGCGGCTGACCGTATGCCGTCCACGGCCGTCGTCGCAACGCACCGTGACAACAATCACCGCAGATGTCGCATATGCCGGTGAAATTTGCTCACACCGGAGCGCGTTGTCCGTTCAGACGAGCGGACGACGCGGCGGGGCCGGTCAAGGAGAGTGTCCCAGACCGGCCCCGCCGCGCGGTAGATCGCGTTCCGCTTACACCTTTTTCGGCTCCTCCAGGCGCGGGAACAGCACCGCGCCCTTGGTCACCGTCACACCCGCCGGCAGCCGGCCCCAGTCGGCGGCCTCCAGCAGCGGCTGGTCGGCCAGGGCGCCGAGCGGCGCCTCGGCGCCCAGCGAGTCCCACAGCTTCTGCGAGGTCTCGGGCATCACCGGGTTCAGCAGGACGGCCATGGCACGCAGCGACTCCGCGGCCGTGTAGAGGATCGTCGCGAGCCGGGCCCTGCCCTCCGGCGACTCGTCCTTGGCCACCTTCCACGGCTCCTGCTCCGTGATGTAGCCGTTGACCTGCTTCACGAAGTCGAAGATCGCCAGGATGCCGCCCTGGAAGTCCAGCTCCTCGCCGATCTTCCGGTCGGCCTCCGCGAGCGCCTTCGCCAGGCCGGTCCGGACGGCGGCCTCCGCGTCCCCGTCCGCCGTCGCCTCCGGCAGCTTGCCGTCGAAGTACTTGCCGACCATCGCGGCCACGCGCGAGGCGAGGTTGCCGTAGTCGTTGGCCAGCTCGGAGGTGTAGCGGGCGGTGAAGTCCTCCCACGAGAACGAGCCGTCGCTGCCGAACGCGATCGCCCGCAGGAAGTACCAGCGGTAGGCGTCCACGCCGAAGTGCGAGGTCAGGTCCTGCGGCTTGATGCCGGTCAGGTTCGACTTCGACATCTTCTCGCCGCCGACCATCAGCCAGCCGTTGGCCGCGACCCTTCCCGGTACGGGCAGACCCTGCGCCATCAGCATGGCCGGCCAGATCACCGCGTGGAAGCGCAGGATGTCCTTACCGACCAGGTGCACGTTGGCCGGGAACGTGGCGTCGAACTTCTCCTGGTTCGCGCCGTAGCCGACAGCCGTCGCGTAGTTCAGGAGCGCGTCGACCCACACGTAGATGACGTGCTTGTCGTCCCAGGGGATCGGGATGCCCCAGTCGAAGGTGGAGCGCGAGATGGACAGGTCCTGCAGGCCCTGCCGGACGAAGTTCAGGACCTCGTTGCGGGCGGACTCGGGCTGGATGAAGTCCGGGTTCGCCTCGTAGAACTCAAGGAGCTTCGGGCCGTACTCGCTGAGCTTGAAGAAGTAGTTCTCCTCCTTGAGGATCTCCACCGGCTTCTTGTGGACCGGACACAGCTTCGTGCCGTCCTCCGCCTCGATGAGATCTCCGGGGAGCTTGTACTCCTCGCAGCCGACGCAGTACGGGCCCTCGTACCCGCCCTTGTAGATCTCGCCCTTGTCGAACAGGTCCTGGACGAACTCCTGCACACGGTCCGTGTGCCGCTTCTCCGTCGTGCGGATGAAGTCGTCGTTGGCGATGTTCAGGTGCTCCCAGAGGGGCTTCCATGCCTCCTCGACGAGCTTGTCGCACCAGGCCTGGGGCGTGACGTTGTTCGCCTCGGCCGTGCGCATGATCTTCTGACCGTGCTCGTCCGTGCCGGTGAGGTACCACACCTTCTCGCCGCGCTGACGATGCCAGCGCGTGAGCACGTCCCCTGCGACGGTCGTGTAGGCGTGGCCCAGGTGAGGAGCGTCGTTGACGTAGTAAATGGGGGTCGATACGTAAAAGGCCTTCACGCCTTCGCTCGTCCCCTGCTTCTCGGATCCAGTGGCCGCCATGGTCGAAATCCTAACGGCCCACAAGAGATCCACTCACACGCTTAACCGGGGGGTGAGACGGCGAAGGCGGCGCCGGCCCCCTCGGGGCCCGCGCCGCCTGTGCCCTGTTGCTGCCTACGCCGTGAGGCCGGTGACCAGCTGTGCGTACAGCTCCGCGTCCGGGACCTCGCGCGGGGCGGGGCCGGCGTGGAAGAACGCGGCGTTCGGTACGTCGAGCTTCCGGAGGAAGTCGAAGCCCTTGGCGTCGTGCTCGCCGAACGCGACGAACTGCCAGAACAGCGGCTTGTCCGCCATGTCCGCCAGGGCCTGCTTGGCCGGGCCCTTGGCGTCCGGGGGGCCGTCGGTCTGGAAGACGACCAGCGCGGGGCGGCCGCTGCCGGACTTCTCGTGGTGCGCGACGACCTCTTCGACGGCGCGGTGGTAGCTCGTACGCCCCATGTGGCCGATGGCGGCGTGCGCCTCGTCCACGCGGCCGTCGTACGCGTCCAGGCCGACGTCGACGGTGCCGTCGATGTCGGTCGAGAAGAAGACGACGTGCACGGCGGCCTTCTCGTCGAGGTGCGCGGCGAGGGCGAGCGTGCGGTCGGCGAGGTCCTGGGCGCTGCCGTCCTTGTAGAACCCGCGCATGGAGCCGGACCGGTCGAGTACGAGGTAGACGTCCGCCCGCGCCCCTGCCAGCCGTGCCTCGTCGAGGGCCGCGCCGGCGGCCTCGTAGTGCGCGACGAGCGCGGGCGCCCGCGACGCCACGTCCGCCCGGGGCAGCGCGGCGCCGCCTTCGGCCGCCACCGGCTCGGGCTCGGCCTCGGCCTCGGCCGCCACCGGCTCGGGCCGGGCGTCGTCGGCTTCGGGTTCGGACTCCGTGGCCGGGGTGGCCTCGGGCTCGGCTTCGGCCTCGGCGGCCGGCTCGGCCTCCGCCGCCGGGGCGGGCTCCGTGACCGGCTCGGGCTCCGGCTCCGTGACGACGGCGTCGGCCTCGGCGGCCTGCGGCTCGGCGTCGGCGGCCACCAGCTCTGCGTCGGCGGTCACCGGCTCGGTCGTGGCCGGGGCGTCGTCGGTGGTGGCCTCGGTGTCCGTGGCCGGTGCGGCCTCGGTCGCGTCGGCGTCCGCGTCGGCTGCGAGCGGCTCAGCGGCAGCCTCGGTCGCGGCGGCCGGCTCCTCCGGTGCGGAGGCGGGGGCCACTGCTTCGGCCTGCGGCTCCGCCTCGGCGGTCACCGGCTCCGGCTCGGTCGCCGTCTCGGCGGGGGTGGCAGCCGTCGTGTCCTCGGCGGGCCCGGCGGCAGCGGGCGTCCCGGACGTGACCGCCTCCGCGTCGGCCGGGGCCTCGGCGGCCTGCGGCGTCTCGGCAGCGGCCTTGTCCGCCGGTGCCGGGGCCGCCGCCTCGGCGGCGACGGGCCGAGGGGCGTCCTCGGGCTCCGCGGCGGGCGGCTTGGGGGAATCGCCCGACGACTGGGGCGGGACCGCGGCCGAGGGCTTCGGGGCGCCGGGGGTGGACTGGGCCGGGACGTTCGGTCCCGGCGAGGAGGTCTTCGTACGGGAGGAGGACGACGAACCGGCCGAGGGCGGGTTGTCGAAGGCCGCCGCCACCAGGTCCGACGCGATGCCCGGCGCCGGCTTCCTGGCCGGCTTGTCCGCCGCCGGGGTCTCGTCCTCGGTGGCCGGGGCCTGGGCCGGGGCCGGTACCGACGCCACCGTCTCCCGGGCCTCGGGGTCGGCGGATTCCGGTTCCGGCGCGGTGGCCGGCTCCGGCTTACGTTCGGCCTGGGACGGAACGGAAGCTGCCGCCGAGGTCTCCCGTGCCGGCGGCTGCTCGTTGCTCTCCGCTCGATCGCGTCCGAACACCTTGCGCAGCAAGCTCCGAATGCCCATGGGCGAGGCCTTTCGCATGAGTTGGGTGCGATGCACGCCCGCACCCGGCGGATGATCCCTGGCCAGGGCGGACACGTAAGGTTAGCGGCCCCGCCCGTCGATCTTCGGGAGGGTCAGCCGTGCCGTCCCGGTTGCGGGCGCGCGCGGCTCGCGGGGGCCCGCGCGGATGCCGAACGCGCCCCCTCCGGGCGGCCCGGTGCGTACCACCAACCTCCCACGTACCCCGCCCACTTCCCGGATGCCACGCGCACCGGCCGGGCTCCCGGGGCAGCCCGCGGCCACCCGTCGAACCAACTTCCGCACGGCCGTTCCGCATTCACCTCGTGTTCACCCCAAGGCCGCCGAAGAGCGGGCGTACGCCCTTAACGTCACGGCCGAAGACATTCCGACACGTTGTCGGCGCAGGTCGCGCCGAACCACATCCCGTAGAGCCATTCCGGAGGGGTCCGTGCGCAATCTGCTGCCGCTGCTCAACTCGCCGCACTCGGGTGGGCGCTCCGCGCTGACCTGTCGCTACCGCTGCGGCGACGCCTGTTTCCAGGACGTCCCGAACACCAGCGACAACGAGTACGCCGGCGACGTCATAGCCGGCGCTCTGTCGAGACGGTCGATGATGCGCGCCGCCGCGGTGGTGACCGTGGCCGCCGCCGCCGGAACCTCGGCCCTCGCGGGCCCGGCCGCCCCGAGCGCCGAGGCCGCCGAGAGCGCCGCCACGCCGCAGGCCGGCCCGTTCGGCAGGACCGACGGCGCCCGCGGTCTGCGCTTCGCGCCCGTCGCGCCCAACACGACCGACGCCGTCACCGTGCCCGCCGGCTACGCCCAGAACGTCGTGATCCGCTGGGGCGAGCCGATCCTGCGCGGCGCCCCCGCCTTCGACCCGGACAAGCAGTCCGCCAAGGCGCAGGCCGGCCAGTTCGGCTACAACAACGACTTCCTCTCCCTGCTCCCGCTGCCCGGCGAGCACGGCCGCCAGGTGCTCGTCGCCAACCACGAGTACACGGACGAGATCCTGATGTTCAAGGGGTACGACCCGGCCAAGCCCACCCGCGAGCAGGTCGAGACCGCCTGGGCCGCGCACGGCCTGTCCGTCGTCGTCGTCCAGGAGGAGCGCAAGTCCGGCAAGCTCACGCCGGTCACCCGCCACCACCTGAACCGGCGCCTGCACACGACGTCCGAGTTCCGGCTGACCGGCCCGGCCGCCGGCAGCGACCTGCTGAAGACGTCCGCCGACCCGACCGGCACGAAGGTCCTCGGCACGCTCAACAACTGCGCCGGCGGCACCACCCCGTGGGGCACGACGCTGCACGGCGAGGAGAACTTCAACCAGTACTTCGCCAACGGCTCCAGCGCCACCGACAAGCGCTACGGCATCTCCACCGGCGCCACCGAGCGCAAGTGGGAGCTCTTCGACAAGCGCTTCGACGTCAAGCAGGAGCCGAACGAGCCGCACCGCCAGGGCTGGGTCGTCGAGCTGGACCCGTACGACCCCGACTCTACGCCCCGCAAGCACACCGCGCTCGGCCGCTTCAAGCACGAGGCCGCGCAGCCGCGCCTGACGGCTGACGGCCGCCCGGTCGTCTACATGGGCGACGACGAGCGCTTCGACTACTTCTACAAGTTCGTCTCGTCGAAGCGGATGAAGAAGGGCACGTCGCGGGCCGCCCGCGAGCACAACCTCACCCTCCTCGACGAGGGCACGCTGTACGTCGCCAAGATCACCGGCGACAGCCCGGCCGCCGAGATCGACGGCACGGGCAAGCTGCCGAACGACGGCGAGTTCGACGGCAGCGGCCAGTGGATCCCGCTCGCCACCGGCGACGTCTCCCACGTGCCCGGCATGACCGCCGAAGAGGTGTACGTCTTCACGCGCCTCGCGGGCGACAAGGTCGGCGCGACCAAGATGGACCGCCCGGAGGACGTCGAGCCGAGCCCGCGCACGGGCCGCGTGTACGTCGCGCTGACGAACAACACGGACCGGGGCAAGCCCGGCAAGGCGGGCGCGGACGAGGCCAACCCGCGCAACCTCAACAAGCACGGCCAGGTGCTGGAGCTGGCCGAGCACTGGGACGACCCGGCGTCGGACGGTTTCGCCTGGCGGCTGTTCCTGGTCGCAGGCGACCCGGAGGACCCGGCGACGTACTTCGCGGGCTTCCCGAAGGACAAGGTCAGCCCGATCTCCTGCCCGGACAACGTCGCCTTCGACCCGCACGGGAACCTGTGGCTGTCCACGGACGGCAACCAGCTCGGCTCCCACGACGGCCTGTTCGGCGTGGCGACGCGCGGTGAGCGGCGCGGCGAGCTGAAGCAGTTCCTCACGGTCCCGAAGGGCGCCGAGACCTGCGGCCCCATCATCCAGGACCGCCGCGTGCTCGTCGCGGTCCAGCACCCGGGCGAGATCGACGGCGCGAGCGTCGAGAAGCCGGCGTCGGTCTGGCCCGACGGCCCCGGCAAGCTCGTCCGCCCGTCTGTGGTGGCGGTGTACCGCAAGGACGGCCGCGACATCGGCGTCTAGGGACGACTGCCTCCCGAGGGGCTGGACGGTGCCGCGCCCCGGCGGCCGTCCGGCCCCTTCGGCGTCCGCCCGTACGAAGCGGCGCCCCTACCCGGTCTGCGCCCGCCACCTCACGTACTGCTCGTACGCGTCCCCCGTGTACGACCACGGCACCCGCGCCGCGCGTCCCTCCAGCAGGGCGAACACCTCTCGTGCGATGTCCGGCAGGCCGGCGTGGCAGGCCGCGTGGACCAGGTGGTTGAGCTCGCCGACCTCCTCCGGGCGCACCGGGCCCGGCGGCCGGCCGCCCAGCCACCGCTCCCTCGTCCGGCGTACCTCCGTCACCGCCAGCTCGTGGTGCCAGTGCTGGTCGAAGCCGCGCACCGGCCGGCCCTGTGCGGCGGCGGCGACGTACCGGTACTCCTCCACGCGCGCGATCTGCACCAGCACCGGCAGCGGCGATCCCTCGGGCGCCGCTCCCGCCGCGTCGCGGGCGAAGTCGTACATCCGGCCGTGTGTGCCGTGCCAGCGCGCCGAGTGGTAGCGCAGCAGTTGCACATGGCCCTCGATGTTGTACGGGTCGCGGCGCCGCAGCTCCTCCCACCACTCGCGCAGCTCGGCCCGGCCGACCCCGTCGCCGTACAGCCGCGCCACCGTCAGCAGCGACACCCACGGCATCGGGTCGGCGGGCCGTGCGTCGGCGGCGCTCAGGCAGGCCATGACGGCGACGTCGATGCGGGTGCGGTCGACCTCGGTGCCGCGTCCGGCGTCGATGGCCTGGTTGAAGACCCGTACGACCTCGGTGGCGGCCCGCAGTACGGCCGCGTCGGGGCTGTCCGGTTCGGCGGCCCGCCACGCCTCCACCACCGAGCTGCTCGCGGCGGCGTACGAGAGCAGCCGCAGCCGGTGGGTGCGCAGCGGCCAGTCGTCGCCGGTGGCGCGGAGCAGGTCACGCACGCCCTGCCAGCGGCCGATGACGATGTCCTGCCGGGCGGCGGTCAGCGGCCGGTCGCCGAAGTCCGGGTCGAAGTCGGGGGCCGGACCGGAACCGGAAGAGAAGCGGCGGCGGAGTGCGGCCATCGGAACACCTCCTGCGCAGAAGAAGAACGGTCGGTCAGTGATCGGTACGGCGCGCGGGCCGCCGGCGCTCAGAAGTCGGTCGGCAGGCCCGCGTCGGCGTAATCCCCGCGTTCGGTGCCCGAGTTGACGTGCACCGCCTCGATCTCGATGGCCCGGGTGGCGTCGAGCCGCGCCGGGCTGTAGTACGCGCTGCCCTGCCGCCAGTACCAGAGCATCGGGATCACACCGGCGGCCAGACCGCCGAGGCCGATCGCGACGGCCGCCGCGCTGAGTTCGGTCAGCGAGGCGGCGAAGACGCAGAACATGAACACCGCGCCGAGGAACGGCCAGGCGCCGCCCAGGACGAAGTCCTTGGGGGAGGTGAGCAGCGTCTTGCGGTACGCGACGACGGCGGCGAGCCCGGCGAGCCCGTAGTACAGCGTCGTCTGGAGGCCGATCGCCGCGAGCGCGTCCGACATGATCTCCTCGGTCGAGCCCAGCGCGTTCGAGGCGACGAAGAGGACGAGCGCGACCGTGCCGACGACCGCGACGGCGACCCACGGGGTGTTCCAGCGGCGGTGCACGAGGCCGAGCGCGGACGGCATCGTACGGTCGCGGCCCATCGCGAAGAGCGAGCGCGTGACCTGGATCAGGGTGGTTTCGAGGGTGGCGATGGTGGAGAGCACCACGGCCAGGACCATGAGCTTGCCGCCGACGCCCGGCCAGATCGCGTCACCGAGGACGGCGAGGACATTGGTGTCGTGCGCCGAGATCTGTTCGGTCGTCAGGATGACGTTGACGGCGATCGTGAAGACGACGAACAGCAGGAAGACGACACCCACGCCGACGAGTGAGGCGAGCCCGGCCGTGCGCCGGCTGTCGCGGGTCTCCTCGCTGAGGTTGCTGGTGACGTCCCAGCCCCAGTAGTAGAAGGCGGCGATCAGGGTGCCGGCGGCGAAGCCGGTGAAGCCGTCGAAGTGGCCGAAGCCGAGCCAGGACCACTCGAAGGCGGTCGCCGCCCCCCGGTGGAACAGTGCGCCGACCGCGAAGAGCACGAGGATCACGAGCTCGACACCGGAGACCAGCAGCTGGGCGCGGGCCGACAGACGCGCTCCGCCGAGTACGACGGCCAGCATCAGCAGGAACCATCCGGCGCCGGCGGCGGTGGCGAGCGCGGTGTTCGACGCCAGGGCCGGGTCGAACAGCGAGAGGGTCATCTGACCCGCGGGAAGCGACCCGGCGACCATGAAGATGGTGGCGGCGACGACCAGCGCCCAGCCGCTGATGAAACCGAGGAACGGGTGCAGGGTGCGGCCGACCCAGGAGTAGGTGGCGCCCGCGTTCACGTCGATCCGGCCGAGCCGGCCGAAGGCCAGGACGATGCCGAGCATGGGTATCGCGCAGTAGAGCAGCGCGGCCGGACTGGCGAGGCCGACAGCGCCGACGAGGACGGCGGTGGTGGCGGCGAGGGAGTAGGCGGGGGCGCTGCCCGCGACGGCCATCACGATCGTCTCGAAGGTGCCGAGGGCGTTGGGCTGGAGCCCCCTGCCGGTGTTGTGGCTCATGCTGTTCTCAACTGCTTCCGGAAGTGCGCCGGAGCCAAGAGGAATCCCCCGTTCCCCTTGTCTGGCACGACATGTGGCGACAAGTCAGAGATGTGGTCCGGGTCCGGAGGTGTCCCCTCCGGACGGGAGATCGTGCGCATAGTAGTGCGGTCGGAGGGCAGGGCGCGCACGGAGCGATCGACGGTCGTACCCTCGGTGGCATGGCTTCGGACGACGTGACGCACGGCACTGGCACCGGGACCGTACGGATCGACGTCTGGATCTGGTCCGTACGGCTCACGAAGACCCGCGCCCAGGCGGCCGCGGCCTGCAAGGCGGGCCATGTGCGGGTGGGCGGCGAGCGGGTGAAGCCGGCGCACGCGCTGAAGGCGGGGGACGAGGTGCGGCTGTTCCACGCGGGGCGCGAGCGGGTCGTCGTCGTCTCGCGGATCATCCGCAAGCGGGTGGGGGCCCCGGCCGCGGCCGAGTGCTACGTCGACAACAGCCCGCCGCCTCCGCCGCGCGAGTTCGTCGCACCGGTCGCGGTGCGGGACCGGGGGGCGGGGCGGCCGACGAAGCGTGACCGGCGCGAGATGGAGCGCCTGCAGGGACCGCCGAAGCCGACGGCCGGCTGACCGTTCCTGCTGGCAGAGTGGGGCGCATGTCGTCGACTTCTCCACGCCGCCCGTGCCCCGTCTGTGGCCGTGAGGTCGCCGTGGTCGCGGGCCGCTTCGTCCGCCACGATCCCGCTGTGCGGGTCACCTCCGCGGAACTGACGCTGTGCGGCGGCTCGAAGCGGAGCGCGCCGCAGGCCGCCCCTGGCCAGCGGACGCTGGACGGCTACGAGCTGCCGCCGTTCCCGGGGCAGTTGCCGCTGTTCTAGGGGGCGGGGGCCTTCGGGTGCGTGATCCCCGCGGGGGGCTTCGGGTGCGGGCCTTGCTGCGGGGGGGCGTGGGCTTCCGTGGCTTCGGGGTCGGTGCCGCGCCGGGGCGTCTCCTCCGGCCACCGCGAGAAGCGCCCCGCCGTCACACCCGGCCCGCCGGGTCAACCGTGCCGGCGTTCGAGGGCGAGCCAGGCGCGAAGCCCGCACTCGTGGCTCACCGCCCCGCCTTCTTGGCTGATCATCAGCCCGTCCCGGCGTTCGAGGGGCGGGGTCCGGGACAGAGCCCCGG
Organism: Streptomyces chryseus; assembly: GCF_014650755.1. Taxonomy (GTDB): domain Bacteria; phylum Actinomycetota; class Actinomycetes; order Streptomycetales; family Streptomycetaceae; genus Streptomyces; species Streptomyces chryseus. The sequence goes on from NZ_BMVO01000016.1 coordinate 20,415, forward strand.
TTCAGGAAGGGGCGGGGTGGGGAAAGCCCCGCGCAGCGGGCGCCGTGGCGGGTGCCGACCCGCCGTCCACAGCCTGTGGACAAGTTTCAGCTCTTGTAGTTCTCCACCTCGGACGCCGGCCGCACCCGCGCCTTCCCCGGGTCCTCGCCGAACTCCGACTTCGCCCGGCGCTGGCGCAGCAGGTCCCAGCACTGGTCGAGCTGGATCTCCACGGACCTGAGCCGCGCCCGCTCCGCGTTGTCGAGTCCCAGCTTGCGGGTGGAGCGCTCGCGCAGTTCGCGTTCCTCGCCGACCAGACCGGTGATGTTGTCGAGAATCTCCTGGTTGGCGTCTTCCGTGTCGGCCATGGCGACTCGCCTCCGTCGGTCGGTGGCCCTCCACCCACCCCAGCACACCTCCCCCGCCGCCGCAGCTCAGGCCGCGAGGTACCGCCGCAGCGCCGCGTTGAAGGCGTCGGGCCGCTCCAGGTTCGGAAGGTGCGCCGCCCCCTCGACGACCGCCAGCGCCGAGCCGGGGATCGCGGCGTGCATCGCCTCCGCGTCGGCGACGGGCGTGAACGCGTCGTCCCGCCCCACCACGACCAGCGTCGGCACCCGCACGCGCGTCAGCAGCTCGCGGTAGTCGGGCCGCTGCGCCCGCCCGCGCAGGGCCGCCGCCGCGCCCGACGCGGGTGCAGCGGCCATCATGCGGTGCACCAGGGCGGACACCTCGGTGTTGTACGGAGCGACCATCTTGTCCCGCACCTCGTCGGCGTACCCCCGCAGGCCCTCCGCGAGGAGCCGGTCGGCGAGGGCGTTGCGCGACCGCACCCCGTCCGGCGTCTCGGCGGCGGGGAAGGTGTCGGCCAGGAGCAGGCCGGTGACGCGCTCGGGAAAGAGGCGGTAGCACTCCATCACGATCTGGCCGCCCATCGAGAGCCCGCCGAACACCGCGCGCTCGACGCCGAGGTGGTCGAGCAGACCCGCGAGGTCCTCGGCGAAGACGGACAGCGAGGTGACACCGGGGACGACCTCGCTCTGGCCGTAACCGCGCAGGTCGGGGGCGATCACCCGGTGGGTGGGGGCGAAGGCGCCGATCTGCGGGGCCCACATCGTGCGGTCGAAGGGGTGTCCGTGGACGAGGACGAGCGGCGGGCCGGTGCCCTCGTCGGTGTAGCGGACGGTGATGCCGTTGACGTCTGCAGCGCGCGTTGCGGGTGCCATGTCCAGGACGCTAGGCGCGCCCAACTCCTCGGTGCAATAGGATCCTTGCTCTCGGTGCAATACCGGACGCCGAGTTCAGGGAGAGGCCGACATGGCGAGGGACTACCGGCAGGTGGCCGATCACATCGCCGCCGAGATCGCCGCGGGCCGCCTGCGCCCCGGCGACCGGCTGCCCACCCAGCGCGCCTTCGCCCGCCGGCACGGCATCGCCAACTCCACCGCGATCAGGGTGTACGGCGAACTGGTGCGGCGGGGCCTGGCGGTGGGCGAGGTCGGGCGCGGCACGTTCGTCCGGGCCGCGCCTCCGTCGCCCGGCCACGCGCTCGCGGAGGAGCCGGCGGCATCGGGCGGCCCCGCGATCAACCTGCAGCTCAACTACCCCGTGGCGGCGGGCCAGTCGGAGCTCATGGCCCGGTCTCTCGCCGGCCTGCTGCGCCCCGACGTACTCGAAGCGGCCACCCGCCCGGCCGCCGCCGACGGCACCCCGGCGGCGCGCGAGGCGGCCGTGTCGCTGCTGGCGAGGGGCGGCTGGCGACCGGAGCGGGAGCAGGTGCTCTTCGCGGGCAACGGCCGCCAGGCGATCGCCGCGGCCATCGCCGCGTTCGTACGCCCCGGGGGCAGGCTCGGCGTCGAGGCGCTCACGTACCCGCTGGTCAAGGCGGTCGCGGAACGGCTCGGGGTGACGCTGGTGGCGATCGCGGCGGACGACGACGGCCTGTGCCCCGACGCGCTGGCCGCAGCGCACCGCGGCGCGCCGCTCGGCGCGGTGTACGTCCAGCCGACGCTGCACAACCCGACAGCGGTGACGATGAGCGAGGAGCGCAGGGAGCGGCTGGCCGAGGTGTGCGCGCGGTCGGGCATCGGGGTGGTGGAGGACACCACGTGGGCCTTCCTCGCCCCCGAGGCCCCGGCCCCGCTCGCGGCCCACGCGCCCGCCCGCACGGTCCTCGTCGACAGCCTGTCCAAGCGCCTCGCACCCGGCCTGACGACCGGCTTCCTGGTCGCTCCCGGGGCCCACCGGGACCCGCTGGCCGACGCCCTGCGCTCGGGCGCCTGGACCGCCGGCCGCTTCAACCTGGAGGCCGCGACCCGGTGGATCACGGACGGCACGGTGGCCGCCGTCGCCGCCGCCAAGCGCCAGGACACGGCGGCCCGCCACCGTCTCGTCCGCAGCCGGCTCGACGGGTTCCGGGTCCGCACGGACCCGCGTGCGTACTTCTGCTGGTGGGAGCTGCCCGCGCCCTGGCGTACGGACACCTTCGTCGCGGCGGCGGCGGCGCGCGGTGTCGCGCTCACCCCCGGCCGGGCCTTCGCCGTACCGCCGCTCACCGCGCCGGACGCGGTGCGGATCGGCCTGGCGTCACCGCCGTACGAGGTCCTGTCGTACGCGCTGGAGACGCTCGCGCGGGTGGCGCGGGAGGGCCCGCCGCGCGGCGCGTAGATCCACTTGCCGACCACCGCGCGCGGGTGTGCCCTGGTAGCGAGGGTGGGGTGTGCGTGCGCGTGCGCGTGCGCACTGCGGAAGGAGTCTCGCGATGGCTGGACACGCGGCGACACCCGGCCGGGCACCCCGGCCGGCCGAGCCATCAGGACCGGGAAGACAGGCAGGGCGGGCCGGGCCGCGCCATGCCGGAGCCGTACGACGCCGCCAGGTGATCGTGCCCGTCGTGCTGGGCCTGGTGTACGGCTACTACGCGGCTTTCCTCGCCCGTGACGCCGGCGCCGTGACCGGCTTGAACTTCGGTTTCGGCATGCTGTGCGCCGCCATCGTGGCGGGCCTGTGCTTCCTCCTGGGGCGCACGCAGCGCGCGATGATCCCGCTGGTGCGCGCCGCCGCGTACGGAGCGCTCACCGGCGTGGCCGTGGGCTTCCTGCACAGCCTGGCCGACAACACCGTTCTCGACGCCACGATCATCGGGCTGGCGGTCGGGGCCGGGATGGCGGCCGCCACCTTCTACATCTTCTACACGCGGGAATGAGGCCGCGCTGAAGCCGTAGGACCAAAGAACGATTACTTCCGGCCCTCCGGGCGGTCAACACTGGGAAAGACGTTCCGACGACCCCTCGGAGGGGCGGAAGACATGAGTGGACACCCCGGCCCGGAGCTCGCCATCGAGACGGCGGGCCTGGTCAAAGTGTTCGGAGACAACCGGGCCGTCGACGGCGTCGACCTCTCGGTGCCCGCCGGCACCGTGTACGGCGTCCTCGGGCCCAACGGCGCCGGCAAGACCACCGCCGTGAAGATGCTCGCGACCCTGCTGCGCCCCGACGGCGGCGCGGCGCACGTCTTCGGCAAGGACGTGGTGCGGGAAGCCGACGCGGTACGCGGCCGGGTCAGTCTCACCGGGCAGTACGCGTCGGTCGACGAGGACCTGACCGGTACGGAGAACCTGGTGCTCCTCGGGCGGCTGCTCGGCCACTCCAAGGCGGCCGCGCGCACCAGGTCGGCCCAGCTGCTGGAGGCGTTCGGGCTCGCGGAGGCGGCCGAGCGGCAGATCAAGAACTACTCGGGCGGCATGCGGCGCCGTATCGACATCGCCGCGAGCATCCTCAACACCCCCGACCTGCTGTTCCTCGACGAGCCGACGACGGGTCTCGACCCGCGCAGCCGCAACCAGGTGTGGGACATCGTGCGGGCGGTGGTGGCGCAGGGGACGACCGTGCTGCTGACCACGCAGTACCTGGACGAGGCCGACCACCTGGCGTCGCGCATCGCCGTGATCGACCACGGCAAGGTCATCGCCGAGGGCACGAAGGGCGAGCTCAAGGCGTCGGTCGGCTCCGGCTCCGTGCATCTGCGGCTGCGGGACCCGGCGCAGCGACCGGAGGCCGAGCGGGTGCTGCGCGGTGCGCTGAACGTCGCCGTACAGCTGGACCAGGACCCCGTCGCCCTGACGGCGACGGTCAACGGACACGCGAGCGACCTCGGAGCGGCGGAACAGGCGGCGCGGGCGCTGTCCGCGCTCGCCGCCTCGGGCATCACCGTCGACAACTTCGCGCTGGGGCAGCCGAGCCTGGACGAGGTCTTCCTCGCGCTGACCGACCGGAACGCGCGGAGCGCCCCGGGCGACGGGGCACCGCACAACGCATCCACGACAGGAGTGCCGGCATGAGCACCGTCGCGACCAAGGACAAGGGCCCGGGCCCCGACGAACTCACTTTCGAAGCTCCGAAGGCGGAGGAGCTGGCCGCACTGCTCGTGAGCAAGGACCGGCCGCCGCGCCCCGGCGCGCTGTCGGCGTCGCTGACGTTCGGCTGGCGGGCCATGCTCAAGATCAAGCATGTGCCGGAGCAGCTCTTCGACGTGACGGCCTTCCCGATCATGATGGTGCTGATGTACGCGTACCTCTTCGGCGGGGCGCTGGCCGGGTCGGTCTCGGAGTACATCCAGTTCCTGCTGCCCGGCATCCTGACCATGAGCATCGTCATGATCACGATGTACACGGGCGTGGCCGTCAACACCGACATCGCCAAGGGCGTCTTCGACCGCTTCCGCACGCTGCCGATCTGGCGTCCGGCGCCGATGGTCGGCTACCTGCTCGGCGACGTGATCCGCTACCTGATCGCGTCCGCCGTGATGCTGGCCGTCGGCATGGCCATCGGGTACCGCCCGCACGGCGGCGTGCTCGGCGTGCTCGCCGGGGTGGCGCTGCTGATGGTCTTCTCGTTCGCGTTCTCGTGGATCTGGACGATGTTCGGCCTGCTGCTGCGCACCGAGAAGTCGGTGATGGGCGTCAGCATGATGGTGATCTTCCCGCTGACGTTCCTCAGCAACGTCTTCGTCGACCCGAGGACGATGCCGGGCTGGCTGCAGGCGTTCGTGAACAACAGCCCGGTGACGCACGTGGCGACGGCGGTGCGCGAACTGATGGCGGGCAACTGGCCGGCCGCCGACATCGCCTGGTCGCTCGGCTGGTCGGCGGTCCTGCTGGCCGCCTTCGGCACGGTGACGATGCGGCTCTACAACCGCAAGTGACCTACGGCCGCGCGTGACCCCCCGGCGCGTACGGGACCACGACGATCTGGTGCGGGTGCACGCAGAACCCGCACCGGATGCGTGGCCGGTACGCGCCGGCACTCCGTCCCGTGGCAGCCAGGACCTCCGGACGGCCGGCCCCGGCTCAGCGATCACGGCCACGTGCGATCGAGGCCGTCGGACCGCACCGCGCAGGCAGCCGGGCCGCCTCGCGCAACCGCCAGCCCGTGGATGATCCACTCCTCGTCCGGGACGTCCTGCGCGTCGGCGGGGAACACCTGACCGATCCGGTGGACGCGCCACCCGAGCGCCCTGAGTTCTTCGGCGAGACGCCGACCCGGATTCCGGTCGAGGAAGAACTCGGGCGGCAAAACGCACCACGGCCCGGAACAGCGCGTCCACCTGCTCCGGCTCCATCTCGCCCCTCAGCCAGCTGTCCAGCGTGGACTGCGGAATCTGCAGGTACGACGACGTCTCCGTAGGCGTCAGGAGCCCGTCCGTGAACCTGTCGATCACGACCGTCTCCCTTCCGCCGACCCCGTTGCCCAAATCCTTCCCCATCGGCCTGCACGAAGGACCTCAGTTCGCGCCCAGCGCGGTGTCCGGAGCGAGGGGCGGGTACTTCGCGATGTGGGTCTTCCAGGCCGCTTCCTGGCGGCAGTGGCCGCACTGCGTCTCGTCGCCCACGGGGCGGAAGACGTGCTCGGAGCCCGGCCCCTCGCAGGTGATGAGTGGCTTCGGCAGACGGTCCGTGCGCGGTGGGCTGTCGGGTGTCCGGGGTACGAGGGCCCGTTGCGGAGGCATCTTCACCGTCAGGCGGTGGCGCAGGAACCCGACGGCGGAACGGACCCCGTTCGGCGGCAGCGTGCTGGTCAGCGCGTACCGCAGGTCAGCGGGGCTGATACCTCTGCGCAACCAGTCGGCCGCGATGGCGGACAGCGTACGGGCCTCACTCACCCCCAGGTGCAGTTCGCGGCGCGACTGCCGCAAGGACAGCAACACGTCCTCGGCGACAGCCTGTTCCGGGTCGTCCGGGCCGTCCGGGCCGTCCGGGTCGTCCGGGGGGTCGGGGGGTGGGTTGGGGGTGTTCTTCTCCTCGTTCTTATCCACCGGAGGGTAGTCACCGGCCACCTGAGGCTCCGGTTCACCGACCGTCCGCATGTGCGTACTCGGTACGTCGCCGTCCCGGACGGCCGCCGCCTCCTCGGTGGTGAGGTGGACGTTGGCGAGGAGCTGGTCCGTCACCCACCGGCCGCGCTCGTTCTGGTGCCGCCACTCGTGCAAGTACCCGCAGGCGGTGAGGGATTGCTTGACCTTCTGGTACGCCCGGCCCTTGATCCCCAGCCGCTCCGCGTGCGCGCTCAGCGGCCGCTCGGTCGATCCCTCGGGGAGTCCCTGTACGTACAGAAGCAAGATCTTCGCGTCGCTGTTCAGACGCGGATGCTGCACGACGTCGTGCGAAGCCTTGGTGTAGCGCCGAAGGGGCGCGATAACATGCCGAAGCATCCTCGGGACTCCTTGGTTCGTCCTCGAAGGTGAAGGTCCTCGGATTGGTGTTCGCAGCACCACCGGGGACCGCCCCGCGTCCGGACGGACACGAAGCGTGATGACGCGGTCACCGTACCGCACTACGCCCAACTCCCGCATATGCCCAGGGAAATGGCCCCGTCAGGTGACGGAGCCTTCGGTCGGCGTACTCACCACGGCTGAGTACGTGCGCCCTGCCCGGCCACCCGGTGGGACGGAATGCTGTGGCCATGCGACAACGACTGCCGGAACCCGCTGCCCACCTCTTGGCCGCCCTTGCGCCCGCCGTACTGGCGATGGCGGCGTGGGCCGCCTGGCTGGGCTGGGATCAACACCGCGATGTGCATCCCGACGGGACGACGACCGGACCGTACGAGGCGTGGCAGGTGATCGGACTGGTGCTGACGCTGCTCGCGCCGGTGTACTGGGCGGCGTCCCGGCACCACTTCGCCGCGGCCATGCTCGGCGTCCCGCTCGGCCTGACCGCCGCGGCCTTCTACGACTGGTCGGACGACTCCAGCGGCCTCTTCGTAGTCGGTGCAGGGCTGGTCATGGTGGGGAGCCTCGCCGCGACCGCCGCCTTCGCGGCCGTCGTCGACGCCGTGACGCGACGCCGACGACAGTCCGGCGCGACGCCGAATGGAGCGTGACGGCCTTCAGGACCACGGCCGGGTCCCGGCCTGGCCGTCACGTGAACCGGTCAGCCGGTCCGCAGCGCCGCCAGCTGCTGCGCGAACGGCACCACCGCTTCGTCGGCGGGCCGGCGGGTCCGCGCCCGCGACTCCATCAGCTCCGCCAGCTCACCGCCCGCCCGCTCGATCCGGCGCGGGAGGTCGTCCGTACGGGCGTCTCCCTCCGAGCCCCAGTCCTCCGAGGCGGCGTACACCGCCGTCGGCACGACCAGCGCCCGCAGGTAGGCGAAGAGCGGACGCATGGCGTGCTCCAGCGCCAGGGAGTGGCGGGCCGTGCCGCCGGTCGCGGCGATCAGGACCGGCTTGCCGACCAGGGCGGTGTTGTCGATCAGGTCGAAGAACGACTTGAACAGGCCGCTGTACGAGGCGGAGAACACGGGGGTGACGGCGATCAGGCCGTCCGCCTCCGTGACCGCCTCGATCGCGTCGGAGAGGACCGGGGCCGGGAAGCCCGTGACCAGGTGGTTCGCGATGGCGGTGGCCAGCTCGCGAACCTCGACGACCCGGATGTCGGCTCCGCTCAGGGAGTGCTGTGTCGCCTCCGCCAGCCGGTCCGCGAGGAGCCGGGTGGAGGAGGGCACGCTCAGGCCCGCCGAGACGACCACGAGCTTCATGCCGTCACCTCTTCCTGGTTGCCCTGGGCGAGCGCGGCGGCGACGCGCGCCGCGTGGGTGGGGCCGTCCGGCACCTGGGCCGGGCGGTTCTTGGCGAACTCCTCGCGAAGGACCGGGACGACTTCCTCGCCGAGCAGGTCGAGCTGTTCCAGCACGGTCTTGAGGGGGAGTCCGGCGTGGTCCATCAGGAAGAGCTGGCGCTGGTAGTCGCCGAAGCTCTCACGGAAGGTGAGGGTCTTCTCGATGACCTCCTGCGGCGAGCCGACGGTCAGGGGGGTCTGCTCCGTGAACTCCTCCAGGGACGGGCCGTGCCCGTACACCGGCGCGTTGTCGAAGTACGGACGGAACTCGCGCACCGCGTCCTGCGAGTTCTTCCGCATGAACACCTGCCCGCCGAGCCCGACGACCGCCTGGTCCGGGGTGCCGTGGCCGTAGTGGGCGTAGCGCTCGCGGTAGAGGTTGATCAGCCGGCGGAAGTGGTCCTTGGGCCAGAAGATGTTGTTGGCGAAGAAGCCGTCGCCGTAGTACGCCGCCTGCTCGGCGATCTCCGGGCTGCGGATGGAGCCGTGCCAGACGAACGGCGGCACGCCGTCCAGCGGGCGGGGGGTCGAGGTGAAGCCCTGGAGGGCCGTACGGAACTTGCCCTCCCAGTCCACGACGTCCTCGCGCCACAGCCGGTGCAGCAGGGCGTAGTTCTCGACGGCGAGCGGGATGCCCTGGCGGATGTCCTGGCCGAACCAGGGGTACACCGGTCCGGTGTTGCCGCGCCCCATCATCAGGTCCACCCGGCCGTCTGCCAGGTGCTGGAGCATCGCGTAGTCCTCGGCGATCTTCACCGGGTCGTTGGTGGTGATCAGCGTGGTGGACGTGGACAGGATGATCTTCTCGGTGCGGGCGGCGATCCAGCCGAGCATGGTGGTGGGCGAGGAGGGGACGAACGGCCGGTTGTGGTGCTCGCCGGTCGCGAAGACGTCGAGGCCGACCTCCTCGGCCTTGAGCGCGATGGCCGTCATGGCCTTGATGCGCTCGTGCTCCGTCGGCGTCCTGCCGGTGGTCGGGTCGGTCGTCACATCTCCGACGCTGAAGATCCCGAACTGCAACGCGCTCACCTCCGAGGCGGTCCTGCGGCTGTCGTTGAAGCTTTAACAACCACGCCAACGGTGCGATGCGCCGGGATATTCCACGCCGATGCGTACGGCTGCGACCGGCAGGCGCACCCGGCGGCCGGCGGCTCTCCCACCGGCCGCCGCTACTGCGGCACCCGCCGCCACTACAGCGGCGCGCTGTGCCACTTCCACTGGGCGACCCGGTCGCGGCCCGGCAGCTCGGCGCGGCCGGTGGCCCACAGCAGGACCGCCCACCGGTCTTCGTCGGCGGGGGCCTCGGGGAAGAGCCGGGCCAGGGCCCGGTCGCACAGGTCCGCCGGTGGCGTCCACGACCGGGACAGCCCTTGGGCGACGTCATGGGTGTGTACGAGCGTCTCCACGACGCCCATCGCGGCGAAGCCCTCCGGGTCGGAGATCCCGTACGCGTGGTGGCAGCGCAGGTCGGGGGAGGCCGCGCGAACCATCGCCGCCAGCAGAGCGCCGCTCGCCTCCAGCGTCCGGAGCAGTCCGCAGGGGCCGGCCTCGCGGGCTGCGAAGATCGCGCTCGCCGGGCCACCCGCGCGTGCGGAGGACACCCGGTAGGGCACCCCGCCGTCGAGCGACGGCTCGCGCGGGCCCATCCGGACCGCGTACGAGAAAAGGTCGTCGCTCATGTGCTCGACCGTCTCCCAGCAGGTCCAGTCCAGGGATCCGGCCGGGGTCGTCCAGTCGTCGGCCGGGAACGCGCCGAGCGCGTCGACCGCCAGGCGTACGGCGGTGGTCACGTCGTCCGCGGTGACGGGCAGCCGGGTCCCGCTCAGCGCCGCGCGCTCGGCGGCTCCGCACTCCACACAGAACTCGTTGCCCTCGGGATCGGCCATCGTCGCCCAGCCCCGCCCGTTGGGCCTGCGGTGGTCGGCGACCAGAGTGGCGCCGAGGGCGAGCAGCCGCTCGACCTCCTCGTCGCGGGTGCGGTCGTCCGGCATCAGATCGAGGTGGAGGCGGTTCTTGATGCTCTTGGCCTCGGGCACCGCGATGAAGAGCAGAGCAGCGCCACCGGGGGTCTCGACGAGCGCCTCGGGGTCACCGGGCTGGTCGTCGTCGGATACGGAGACGCCGAGAACGTCGGCCCAGAAGCCGGCGAGCTTGTAGGCGTCGGCGCAGTCGATGGTCACGTGATGTACGAGAGACGTCATGGTCCTCACTGTCCCTGCCGGGTGACGGCCGGGCCAGTGAGTTATGACAAGCGCCCGGGGCCCGGGTGCCGCCGACGGCGGCACCCGGGCCCCGGGAAGAACACCCCTCAGGCCCAGGTGATCAGGCGCTTCGGCTGTTCCAGGATCGCCGCCACGTCGGCCAGCACCCGGGAGCCGAGCTCGCCGTCGACCAGGCGGTGGTCGAAGGAGAGCGCGAGCGTGGTGACCTGGCGGGGCTTGACCTTGCCCTTGTGCACCCACGGCTGGAGCTTGATCGCCCCGACCGCGAGGATCGCGGACTCGCCCGGGTTGAGGATCGGCGTACCGGTGTCGACTCCGAAGACGCCGACGTTGGTGATGGTCACCGTGCCGCCCTGCATCGCCGCCGGCGACGTCCTGCCCTCGCGGGCCGTCGTCACCAGCTCGCCCAGCGCCTCCGCGAGCTGCGGCAGCGTCTTGGCCTGGGCGTCCTTGATGTTCGGGACGATCAGACCGCGCGGGGTGGCCGCCGCGATGCCCAGGTTCACGTACTCCTTGTGCACGATCTCCTGGTTCTCCTCGTCCCAGGACGCGTTGACGTCCGGGTTGCGCTTGATCGCGACCAGGAGCGCCTTGGCGATCAGGAGGAGCGGGTTCACGCGCAGGCCCGCCATGTCCTTGTCGGACTTCAGCTCTTCGACGAGCTTCATGGTGCGGGTGATGTCGAAGGTGATGAACTCCGTGACGTGCGGCGCGGTGAACGCGCTGTTCACCATGGCCGACGCGATCGCCTTCCGTACGCCCTTGACGGGGGTACGGGTCTCACGGGCCGCACCGCCGACGGCCTCGGCCGGTGCGGGCGCCAAGGCCTCCTCAAGCTCCGGGGCGGGCCGGGCGGCCACCGGCTGCGGGCTCACCGAGACCGCGGCCGCCGCGTGGACGTCCTCGCGGGTGATGATCCCGTCGGGGCCGGTCGGCGTGATCCCGGCCAGGTCGAGGCCCAGGTCCTTGGCGAGCTTGCGGACCGGCGGCTTGGCCAGCGGGCGCGATGCGGGCGCCTGCGTGGCGGCGGGTCCGTGGCCGTTGAGCTCGGTCTGCACGGCCGCCACCGCCGCCGCGGGAGCCGCCGTCCCCTTGCGGGCGCGGCGCTTGGTGGACGCCTCGGAGACGCCGTACCCGACGAGCACCGGCTGTCGGGCCGCGGGCTTGGCCTCCTCGGGCTCCGGGGCGGGCTCGGGCTCCGCCACCGGGACCTGCGCGGGGGCCTCGGGTGCGGCGACCGCCGTGCCCGGCGCCACGTCGACCGTGATGATCACCTGGCCGACGTCGACCGTCACGCCCTCGCCGAAGCGCAGCTCGTGCACCACGCCGTCGTACGGGATGGGCAGCTCGACGGCGGCCTTGGCCGTCTCGACCTCGCACACCACCTGGCCGTCGGTGACGGTGTCGCCCGGCTGGACGTACCACTTGAGGATCTCGGCCTCGGTCAGACCCTCGCCCACATCGGGCATCTTGAACTCGCGGAAGCGCGCCGTGTCGGCGGCGGGAGCGGATGTCTCAGTCATCGTCACGGCTCTCCTCAGTACGCAAGCGAGCGGTCGACGGCGTCGAGTACCCGGTCCAGTCCCGGCAGGTACTCCTCCTCCAGGCGCGCCGGCGGGTACGGCGCGTGGAAGCCGCCCACCCTCAGCACCGGCGCCTCCAGGTGGTAGAAGCACCGCTCCGTGATGCGAGCGGCGATCTCGGCGCCCGAGCCGTAGAAGACCGGGGCCTCGTGGACGACGACCAGGTGGCGGGTCTTCTCGACCGACGTCTGGATGGTGTCGAAGTCGATCGGGGACATCGACCGCAGGTCGACGACCTCGACGGACTTGCCCTCCTCGGCCGCCGCGGCGGCCGCCTCGACGCAGACCTTCACCATCGGGCCGTACGCCGCGAGCGTCAGGTCGGCGCCCTCACGCACGACCCGCGCCTTGTGGAGCGGGCCCGGGATGGCCTCGGTGTCGACCTCGCTCTTGTCCCAGTAGCGCCGCTTCGGCTCGAAGAAGATCACCGGGTCGTCGCTCTGGATGGCCTGCTGCATCATCCAGTAGGCGTCCGCGGAGTTGGACGGCGAGACGATCTTCAGACCGGCGACGTGCGCGAACAGCGCCTCCGGCGACTCGCTGTGGTGCTCGACGGCGCCGATGCCGCCGCCGTACGGAATACGGATGACGACCGGCATCTTGATCTTGCCGAGCGAGCGGGCGTGCATCTTCGCGAGCTGCGTGACGATCTGGTCGTACGCCGGGAAGACGAACCCGTCGAACTGGATCTCCACGACCGGGCGGTAGCCGCGCAGGGCTAGGCCGATCGCGGTGCCCACGATGCCGGACTCGGCGAGCGGGGTGTCGATGACCCGCTCCTCGCCGAAGTCCTTCTGCAGGCCGTCGGTGACGCGGAAGACGCCGCCGAGCTTGCCGACGTCCTCGCCCATGATCAGGACCTTGGGGTCGGTGTCGAGGGCGGTGCGCAGCGACTCGTTGATCGCCTTCGCGAGGGGGAGCTTCTGTACGGCCATGACTTACTTGCCCTCCTCGGCGAAGGACGCCTGGTACGCGGCGAACTGTGCCCGCTCCTCGTCGACCAGGGCGTGACCGTCCGCGTACACGTTCTCGAAGATCGCCATCTGATCGGGGTCGGGCATCGCCCGGACCGCCTCGCGGACCCGCTTGCCCAGCGACTCCGACTCCGCCTCCAGCTCCTCGAAGAAGGCGGCGTCGGCGAGGCCCTGCTTCTCCAGGTACGTGCGCAGGCGCAGGATCGGGTCCTTCGCCTCCCACGCCTCGCGCTCCTCGTCGGCCCGGTACTTCGTCGGGTCGTCGGAGGTGGTGTGCGCGCCCATGCGGTACGTGAAGGCCTCGACCAGCGTCGGCCCCTCGCCCCGGCGGGCGCGCTCCAGCGCGTCGCGGGTCACGGCCAGGCAGGCCAGGACGTCGTTGCCGTCGACCCGCACGCCCGGGAAACCGAAGCCCTGCGCGCGCTGGTAGAGCGGGACGCGGGTCTGGCGCTCGGTGGGCTCGGAGATCGCCCACTGGTTGTTCTGGCAGAAGAAGACGACCGGGGCGTTGTAGACCGCGGAGAAGGTGAACGATTCGGCGACATCGCCCTGGCTGGAGGCGCCGTCGCCGAAGTACGCGACGACCGCGGAGTCCGCGCCGTCCTTGGCGACACCCATCGCGTACCCGGTCGCGTGCAGCGTCTGCGAGCCGATCACGATCGTGTACAGATGGAAATTGTTGGTGTTGGGGTCCCAGCCACCGTGGTTCACGCCACGGAACATTCCCAGCAGATTGGTCGGGTCGACGCCCCGGCACCAGGCGACACCGTGCTCGCGGTACGTCGGGAAGACGTAGTCGTCGTCACGCAGAGCCCGTCCGGAGCCGATCTGGGCCGCCTCCTGGCCGAGCAGCGAGGCCCACAGGCCCAGCTCGCCCTGGCGCTGGAGCGCGGTGGCCTCGGCGTCGAAGCGACGGGTCAGGACCATGTCCCGGTACAGGCCGAGCAGTTCGTCCGGGGTGAGATCGATCGAGTAGTCCGGGTGCTCGATCCGCTCGCCCTCGGGGGTGAGCAGCTGTACGAGCTCCGGCTCGGATCGCTGGGGTTTCTTGGCGCTGACGCGCTTGGTGCTGCTGCGTCGCGGCTTACGCGCGGCAGTGCTCTCCACGGTCACGTGCGTGCTCCTCCGTCTGTCCGGCCCCCGGGGTCTGCCGGTGACCAGTGCGGCTCACCTGCCTGCGTCCTCGTGCACGGGGTGGGTGCGACTCGGCCGGAACAGGTGTGACAGGTGCCCCGGCGAAACGCCCTGCCAAAGGCACGTTACCCAGTGCTTCGCATAACTGCGAAACCCCATTTGACCTGCGATTTTGCTTGGAAATCCAAGTAAATCGAAGAATTCGGGAACAACCACTGGTCACAGCCTTGCGGGCCGCCGGAACAGGGGCACGTTATCCCGGCGACCCACGACACGGGAAGAGTTCTTGTGTGAGGATGACGGCGTGCCCGAAGATGGAAAAATCACCGTATTTCTCGTCGACGACCACGAAGTCGTGCGGCGCGGCGTCCACGAACTGCTCTCCGTCGAGGACGACATCGAGGTGGTCGGCGAGGCCGGCACCGCGGGAGATGCCCTGGTCAGGATCCCTGCGACCCGTCCGGACGTGGCCGTTCTCGACGTACGGCTGCCCGACGGGAGCGGCGTCGAGGTGTGCCGGGAAGTCCGTTCGCTGAATGAGGACATCAAATGCCTGATGCTCACCTCGTTCGCCGACGACGAGGCGCTTTTCGACGCCATCATGGCCGGTGCGTCCGGATACGTCCTCAAGGCCATCCGGGGCAATGAGCTGCTGACGGCCGTACGCGACGTGGCGGCGGGCAAGTCGCTGCTCGACCCGGTGGCGACCGCCCGCGTCCTGGAGCGGCTGCGGTCGGGAAGCGCCGGCGGCAACGGCGGCGCCGGCGACAACCGGCTCGCGAACCTCACCGAGCAGGAGCGCAGGATCCTCGACCTGATCGGCGAGGGCCTGACCAACCGGGCCATCGGTGAGCGGCTGCACCTCGCGGAGAAGACCATCAAGAACTACGTCTCCAGCCTGCTGTCCAAGCTGGGCATGGAGCGCCGCTCGCAGGCCGCCGCGTACGTGGCGCGCAAGCAGGCCGAAGAGAGACGCTGACCACGCGCGTTTCGGGACTTCCGTCCCTTTTGCGGCCCCACCCGGTGACCGACAGTGAGTCGCATGCCCACCGAGGACCTCCGCGCCATCGAACTCCTCCGCCGTGTCCCCTACGGCCGAGTCGCCACCAGCATGCGAGCCCTGCCCTTCCTGGCCGTCGCCCGCCACGTCGTCGTACAGGGCCGCGTGCTGTTGCGCATGCACGCGGGGTTCAACCACCACCAGGCCTGCCACGGCAGCGTGGTCGCGTACGGTGCGGACAACTTCGACCCGCGCGCGCCCGGCGACGGCACCCTGTGGGCGGTCCAGTGCACCGGCACCGCCGAGCTCTTCGAGCCGGACGCCGCCGAACTGGAGCTCTTCGGCCGGGGCCCGCACTCCGTCGACGGCGAGCCCTTCGACCCCGTCTACATGCGCATAGAGCCGCAGCTCGTCACCGCGCACACCCTCAACAGCGCCCCCGAGCGACGGTACGAGCACGCGCTGTGACGCGGTGATCTACCATCTGGCGGGTGCCCCGCTCATCTGTACTCGCCCCTCCGCCGCCCGTCGGCGACCTGCTGCGCCGCTACCGCGACACGGGCGACCCGCTCTCCTGTGAACCCGTGGCCCAGGGCCTGCTCAACCACGGCTACCGCCTCGTCACCACGCGCGGTGACTACTTCCTCAAGCACCACCTCGACGGCGACCGCGACACCATCAGGCGCCAGCACCGCGCCACCCGCCACCTCCAGGCGTTCGGCGTCCCCGTCGCCCCGCCCGTCGAGGACTCCCACGGCGGCACCGTCACCGTCATCGCCGGCCACTGCTACGCCCTGCACCCCTGGGTGGAGGGCCGTCACCGGGACGGCGCCCAGTTGACGACGGTGGAGTCACGGCGCCTGGGCGCCCTGCTGGGGCTCGTGCACACCTGCCTGGACCGGGTCATGGAGGAGGCGGACCGGCGTACGTACGACTGCGCCGACCCCGCCGACACCTACGCGCTGATCGACGAGCTGCTGACACTCGCGCGCGGGCGACGGCCCCGGGACGCCTTCGACGTACTGGCCGAGCACCGCCTGGTGGAGCGGCGCGCGCTCCTGGAGCGGCACGCGCACCGGCGGCCCCCGCCGGTCGCCGAGCCCGCCACCGGCTGGGTGCACGGCGACTTCCATCCGCTGAACCTGCTCTACCGGGGCGCCGAGCCGGCCGCGATCGTCGACTGGGACCGGCTCGCGGTCCAGCCGCGCGCGGAGGAGGCGGTACGGGCCGCCGCGATCTTCTTCGTACGGCCGGACGGCGCGCTGGAGCTGGCGAAGGTACGGGCGTACGCGGCGGCGTACCGGCGGGCGGCCGGGGCCGGGGCGGACGAGGTGGCGGCCGCCGTGCACCGGGTGTGGTGGGAGCGGCTGAACGACTTCTGGATACTGCGCTGGCGCTACCAGCGGCACGACCGAAGGGCCGACCCGCAGTTTCCTGCGGCGTCGGCCCTGGCGGTGTGGTGGACGAAGGAGTACGAGGCGGTGTGCGAGGCCTTCGCCGGGTGAGCGGCGGGGCTCAGGGGGTGGTGCCGCCCGCGTCGGTGCCGCCGGCGTCGGTGCCGCCCGCGTCCGTCCCGCCGGCGTCCGTACCACCCGCGTCGGCGCCGCCGTCGGTCGTGCCGCCGTCGTCCGTGCCGCCGTCGGTCGTGCCACCGTCGTCCGTACCGCCGTCGTCCGTACCGCCGTCGGTGGTGCCACCGTCGGTGGTGCCACCGTCCGTCGTCGTGCCCGGGTCGGTGTGGCTGGGGCTCGACGGCGTGATGCTCGGGGTGTTCGACGGGGGGGTGCTCGGGGCCGTCGACGGGATGTCCGACGGCTTCCAGGTCGGCTGCTGACCACCGGTCGAGGAGGTGCCCGGGTCGGTGCCCGGCGAGGTCTCCTCGTCGTCCGAGGGCTTCTCGGACGGCGTCTTCTCCGGCTTCGGCGAGGACTCGGAGACCTTCGGCGGGGTCTTCTTCTCCTCGGCGCCGTTGCCGCCGGCCTTGTTCACCGCGAAGGCGACACCCGCCGTGATCGCGATGATCGCGAGCACCGCGAAGATCCACATCTTGCCGCGGCCGCCCCGGCTGCCGCCGTTCCCGCCGTCGTACGCCCCGTCGTCCGGGTTCATCGGCGGCAGGATCGCGCCGCCGGCCCGCATCTGCGAGGTGTCGCCGTGGTTCGGGTGACCCATCGCCGTGGTCGGGTAGGTGCCGCCGACCGGGGTGTGGCCGCCGTCGTGCATCTCCACCGGGCCGGTGTTCCACATGCCGGTGTGGCTGCCCTGCTCCTGGAGCATGGACAGGCCGTACTGGACGAGCCCGCGCATCTCCTCCGCGCTCTGGAACCGGTCGTCCGGGTCCTTGGCGAGGGAGCGCATGACGAGCCCGTCGAGCTCGGGCGGGGCCACGTCCGACATCTCGGACGGCGGCACGGGGATGTCCTGGACGTGCTGGTAGACCACCGAGAGAGGCGTCTCACCGGTGAAGGGGGGCCGCAGCGCGAGCAGCTCGTACAGCAGGCAGCCCGTCGCGTACA
Organism: Streptomyces chryseus; assembly: GCF_014650755.1. Classification (GTDB taxonomy): domain Bacteria; phylum Actinomycetota; class Actinomycetes; order Streptomycetales; family Streptomycetaceae; genus Streptomyces; species Streptomyces chryseus. The sequence goes on from NZ_BMVO01000016.1 coordinate 37,935, forward strand.
GGTCGCTGCGGTGGTCGACGGCCTTGCCCAGCGCCTGCTCGGGGGAGAGGTACTGGGGCGTGCCCATGACCATGCCGGTCTGCGTCATCGTCGACTGCGCGCCGTGCAGGGCGCGCGCGATGCCGAAGTCCATGACCTTGACCGCGCCGCTGTGCGTGATGATCACGTTCGCGGGCTTGATGTCGCGGTGCACGATGCCGTGCTGGTGGCTGTAGGCGAGCGCCTCGAGTACGCCGGAGACGATGATCAGCGCCTGCTCGGGGCCCGGGGCCTCGGCGTTCTGGAGCAGCTCGCGGATCGTACGGCCCTCGACGAGCTCCATGACGATGTAGGGGACGACGCTGCCGCCGACCTGGTCCTCGCCGGAGTCGTACACGGCGACCACCGCGTGGTGGTTCAGGCCGGCGACCGACTGTGCCTCACGGGTGAAGCGGGCCTTGGAGGTCGGATCCTCGGCGAGGTCGGAACGCAGCAGCTTCACCGCGACGGTACGGCCGAGCCGTACGTCCTCGGCGGCGAACACTTCCGCCATGCCGCCGCGGCCGAGCCGGTGCGTCAGCCGGTAGCGACCATCGCCGACCAATCCGCCCATACCCCATGATTCCGGGGCGTCCGACACTCCGCCGCCGCTTCCCTCGGGTTCGGGTGCCATCAGTCCTCGCCGTCGTTTCTGTCCGCGCCGCATCCGCGGTCGTCCTCATGGGCCTCAAGGTCTCAAGGCCAGGGCCCCTAGGTGCTCCGCCACGTCACGCTACAGCCTCCGCGCGACGCTCCGGTTCGAGATGGACCGGCCATCAAACCCGTTGCCGATGTACCCGTGCAAATTCCGGACTCAATTCCGGACGCGTGCGGTTCCCGTGCCGCAGCCGGGCTGTAACGCTTCCGCGACGCTTCTTGCGCGTACGGTCACGGAACGGGCATCGCGCTTGACGTGTCAGTGGCCTCGGGCAGACTTGGCCCGTAAATCTTGCGCGAGGGGGAAGCACAGTCATGAGCCAGGACGGCGGACAGGGCCGCTACGCGGGCGGCTCGGTCGCGGGCGGGCGGTACCAGCTGCGCGACCTGCTCGGAGAAGGCGGCATGGCGTCGGTGTACCTCGCGTACGACACCGCCCTCGACCGCCGGGTCGCCATCAAGACGCTGCACACGGAGCTGGGCCGCGAACAGTCGTTCCGCGAGCGCTTCCGGCGCGAGGCGCAGGCGGTCGCCAAGCTGTCCCACACCAACATCGTCTCGGTCTTCGACACCGGTGAGGACGAGCTGGACGGCGCCCTGATGCCGTACATCGTCATGGAGTACGTCGAGGGGCAGCCGCTCGGCTCCGTACTCCAGGCGGACATCACGCGGTACGGCGCGATGCCGACCGACAAAGCGCTGAAGATCACATCGGATGTGCTGGCGGCGCTGGAGACCAGCCACGAGATGGGCCTGGTCCACCGCGACATCAAGCCCGGCAACGTGATGATGAGCAAGCGCGACGTCGTCAAGGTCATGGACTTCGGCATCGCACGGGCCATGCAGTCCGGCGTCACGTCCATGACGCAGACCGGCATGGTCGTCGGCACTCCGCAGTACCTGTCGCCCGAGCAGGCGCTCGGGCGCGGGGTCGACGCGCGCTCCGACCTTTACTCGGTCGGGATCATGCTGTTCCAACTGGTGACGGGGCGGCTGCCGTTCGACGCGGACTCACCGCTCGCCATCGCGTACGCGCACGTCCAGGAGGAGCCGGTGGCTCCTTCCTCGATCAACCGGTCCGTGCCGCCGGCGGTCGACGCCCTGGTGGCTCGGGCGCTGAAGAAGAACCCGAACGAGCGCTTCCCGAGCGCCGAGGCGATGCGCGACGAGTGCGCTCGGGTCATGGGGTCGGGCCAGGGGGGCGCCGCACCGGTGATCATCGCGGGCGGTCCGTCGCAGAGCGGGGCCGGGGTCGGCTCCGCCGTCTTCCCGCCGGTCGACCAGACGGGCTACCCGCAGAGCGGCAGCGTCCAGACGCCGTACCAGCCCTCCACGCCGCCGCCGGGCCCGTACACGCCCGCTCCCGGCCCGGGCCCCGGGCCCGGTCAGTCGGGTTACGGCTACCCGACGCCCGCGCCGTACGCGACGCACGGGATGCAGCATCAGGGCGGGCAGCACCAGGGTGGCCAGTACCCGGGCGGTCAGCACCAGGGTGGGCACACGCCGCCGCCGTACACGATGTCGCCCCAGGGCGCGCCGAACTCCGGTGGCGGGGGCGGCCGGAACATGCCGGTGCTCGTGGGCGCGATCGTGGTCGTACTGCTCGCGATCGGCGGGGTGGTGACGGCCCTCTCGCTCAAGGAGGACCCGCCGGCGGAGAACACCGGCACCGACGACCCCTCGCAGAGCCAGGCGGCGGCGAAGCCCGGCTACCGGGGCCCGGACCGTACCCGGACCATGAAGACCACCGACTGCTCGCCCGGCAGGGAGTCGTTGACGGACCCGGAGAAGGTCGCCGTGCCGAGCTTCCTCTACAAGGACATCCTCTCGGTCAAGGCGTGCCTCCAGGCGGCCGGGTGGAAGATCAAGGAGAGCAGGGTCGACAACGCCACCTGGGGTAAGGATCTAGTCGTCAACCAGTTCCCCAAGGCCGGCTCGGACGTGGACGAGGACGACGCCACGATCGAGGTCGAGATCTCGACCGGCAACCCGCCCACGGACTAGGCCGAACGGCCGCGCGGGCCGGTTCGGACGCGCGAAGGGGCCCGGTGCGCCGCAGGGCGCACGGGCCCCTTTCGTGTGACCTGGGGTGCCGGACATGTTGCGGCATGTGACGCTGAGCCTGTTGTTCCCAGTGGTCCGGATCACATCGTGTCCGGCGCGTTCGGCTCAGGAGGCAAGGCCCATGGCTGTCCGGTTCGCGGCGGTGGGGGTGGCCGCACTGCTGGCACTGCCGGCACTGCCGGCCTCGGGGGCGTACGCCGACGAGCGCCCCCCGGGGCCGCCGGACGTGTCCGCGCCCTCGGCGACGACTCCCCCGGGTGACGGCGCGGAGCGCGATCTGCTGCCGGGCGTCGCGGCGCCGGACCGGCCCGAGCGGCCCGAGCGGCCCGCCGCCTCCGCCGCCTCGCCCGCCGAGAGCCTCGCGGGCCGGCCGGCCGGGGAGGGACGCAGGCGGCCGGGGCGGCCCCCGGCCCGGAGCGCTGATCCGGGCGGGGACAAGGAGGGCCACGAGAAGGCGTCGCCGAGCGCCGACGCGAGTCCGTCGGGCAGCCCGCGGGTCTCGCCGAGTGCTTCCGCGTCCGGCTCCGCCTCCGCGTCGGCGAGTTCCTCGGCCGCCCCCCGCGAGTCGTACGCGCCCGAGTCGTGGGACGTACACGAGGAGGCCCTCGACGAGGCCGGCCAGGAACCCGCCGCTCCGCCCTCCGACCGGCCGCCGGGCGCCGCGCCCGAGGGGTCCGAGCAGGTCGTGGCGCAGTCCGACCCGCTGGGCGTCCATGTGCTGCCACTGGGCGCCGGGCTGACGTTGATGGGGCTGGGGCTCGGGTTCCTCGGGCTCCGGCTGCGCCGCGGCTGACCGGTCGTACGGGGGCGTCCCCCTCAGGACCTACGCGTGAAGTCCTTCTCAGGGCGGTTGGCCAGGCACCGGCATACTCGGTATACATACTCGGTATGTCGATCCGTCACGGGCTGCTGGCCCTCCTTGAGCACGGGCCCCGGTACGGCTCCCAGTTGCGCACCGAGTTCGAGTCGCGCACCGGCGCCACCTGGCCCCTCAACGTCGGCCAGGTCTACACGACCCTGGGCCGCCTCGAGCGCGACGGCATGGTCGTCCAGGACGGCGAGGACGGTGCGGGCCACGCGCTCTACGCCATCACGGACGCCGGGCGGGGCGAACTCCGGAGCTGGTTCGGGCGCCCCGTGGACCGGGCCAGTCCGCCCCGCGACGAGCTGGCCATCAAGCTCGCCATGGCCGTCGGCGCCCCGGGCGTCGACATCCGGGCCGTCATCCAGGCCCAGCGTCACGCGACCCTGCGGGCCATGCAGGACTACACGCGTCTGAAGGCCCAGGCCCTCGTCGCGGTCGAGGGCGCGGACGGCGAGAAGGCGCGCGACGACGTCGCCTGGCTGCTCGTCCTGGAGCAGCTGATCTTCCAGACCGAGGCCGAGGCGCGCTGGCTCGACCACTCCGAGTCCCGGCTCGCCCGGCTCTCCGCGGCGGCCGCGCGCAGGGCCAAGAACGCTACGCCGGCCGTCACACCCGGCACGGCGGACGCCCAGAGCCCGGCCGTCACCGAAGCCACCGGCGCCCGCGCCGCCCGCACCACTACCACCGACCACGGAACCGGTCGTACCACCACAGACCACGGAACCGCTCGTACCACCACCGACCACGGAACCGCTCGTACCACTTCCGCAGCTCGCAGCGCCCGGCGATAAGCCCGCGTCGCACGACCATCCCGTCCCAGGGGGGACCTCTTCATGCCTGAAGCCATGCCCGGATCCATGCCTCACGAGTCACACGAGGCGCACCAGTCACAACCGTCGCAGCAGCCGGTGCTCCAGCTCGAACAGCTGACCCGCGTCCACGGCAGCGGCGCCACCGAAGTGCACGCCCTGCGCGGCGTCGACCTCTCCGTCTTCCCCGGCGAACTCGTCGCCGTCATGGGACCGTCCGGCTCGGGCAAGTCCACCCTGCTGACCATCGCGGGCGGCCTCGACAGCCCCACCTCGGGCCGCGTCGTCGTCGAAGGCACCGACATCACGACCGTCGGCCGCAAGGAACTCGCCGCCCTGCGCCGCCGCAGCATCGGCTACGTCTTCCAGGACTACAACCTCATACCGGCCCTGACCGCCGCCGAGAACGTCGCTCTGCCCCGCGAACTGGACGGCGTATCGGCCCGCAAGGCCCGCGTCACCGCCGTCGCCGCGCTGGAGGAGATGGGCCTCGGCCAGCTCGCCGACCGCTTCCCCGACGAGATGTCCGGCGGCCAGCAGCAGCGCGTGGCCATCGCCCGCGCCCTGGTGGGCGACCGCCGCCTCGTCCTCGCCGACGAGCCGACCGGCGCCCTGGACTCCGAGACGGGCGAGTCCGTACTCGCGCTGCTGCGCGCCCGCTGCGACGCCGGCGCCGCCGGCATCCTCGTCACCCACGAGCCGCGCTTCGCCGCCTGGGCCGACCGGGTCGTCTTCCTGCGGGACGGTTCCGTCGTCGACGAGACCCTGCGCAGCCAGGCCGACTCCCTGCTCTCCGGGCAGGCGGCCGCACAGTGAACCGCTGGTACCACTCATGGGTGGCCGCGGTGCGCATCGCCCGCCGCGACGCCTGGCGCTTCAAGGGCCGCAGCGCCCTCGTCCTCGCCATGATCGCCCTGCCGATCCTCGGCGTGAGCGCCGTCGACCTGACCCTGCGCAGCGCCGAGCTGTCCACCGGCCAGCAGATGGACCGCGACCTGGGCGCGGCCGACGCCCGGATGAGCGACCCGGGCATGGGCGGCGTGCCGATCCACCAGGCGCCCGACGGCATCAGCACCGCGCCGGCGAAGGACTTCGGCGAGAACGACCCGTGGCCCGAGGGCGCCGGTGACGTCCCTGCCGCCTTCCCGGCGGGCGCCAGGACGCTCAAGGACGCGAGCGGCAGCGGCAAGCTCCGTACCGGGCACGGCCTGCTCAACACCGTGATCCACGAGATCGACGCGACCGACCCGATGACCAGGGGCATGATGACCCTGGACCGGGGCCGGTTCCCCGAGAAGGCCGGCGAGATCGCCGCCACCACGCACTTCCTGGAGTCCGGCGGCCTGGAGATCGGCTCGACGGTCGCCGCCCGGGGGCTCGCCACCGAGTACCGGATCGTCGGCTCGTACGAACTCCCCGACTCGCTCAAGGCCGACGAGGTCCTCGCCCCGCCCGGCACGTTCCTCGCGCCCCTCGACAAGGCGCTGAAGGCCGACGACCTCCCCGGCACGGAGACCAGCGCCACCTACCTGGTCTCCGTCGGCGGAGACGGTTTCACGTGGAACATGGTCCAGAAGGCGAACAGCCAGGGCGTCGCCGTCGTCTCGCGCGCCGTCGCCCTCGACCCGCCCGCCGACTCCGAGGTGCCGCTCTACCAGAAGGACGGCTGGGGAGGCGAGTACGGGCAGAGCGCGGCGTCCGACGCTGCGGCGCTCGCCGTCGTCGCCACCGTGGTCGGTCTCGCCATGCTGGAGATCTGCCTGCTGGCCGGCCCCGCGTTCGCGGTCGGCGCCCGGCGCTCCGCCCGCCAGCTCGGCCTCGTCGGCGCCAACGGCGGCGACCGCCGCCACATCCGCGCCATCGTGCTCTCCGGCGGCCTGGTCATCGGCGTCGCCGCGGCCGTCGTGGGCACCGCGCTCGGCCTGCTCCTCACCTTCGCGCTGCGGCCACTGCTCGAGGACTACATGGGCAAGCGGTTCGGCAGCTTCGACATCCGGCCCCTGGAGCTGCTCGGTATCGGCGCGCTCGCCGTGCTCACCGGCCTGCTCGCCGCGATCGTTCCGGCCATCACCTCGTCCCGGCAGTCCGTGCTCGCCTCGCTGACCGGCCGCCGCGGGGTCCGCCGCTCCAGCCGCGTCCTGCCCGTCATCGGCCTGATCGCGGCCGGCCTGGGCATCACCATCACCCTGTACGGCGCGAGCGCCAGCGACAACGTCACCGTCGTCGCGGGCGGCAGCGCCCTCGCCGAACTGGGCATCGTCGCGCTCACCCCCGCCCTGGTCGGCCTCTTCGGCCGCCTCGGCAGGTGGCTGCCGCTGTCGCCGCGCCTCGCCCTGCGCGACGCCGTCCGCAACCGGGGCCGTACGGCCCCCGCCGTCGCCGCCGTGCTCGCGGCCGTCGCGGGCACCGTCGCGGTGGCGACGTACACGGCCAGCGACGACGTCCAGCAGCGCGCGGAGTACAGCGCGCGGCTCCCGTACGGCGTGGTGTCGGTGATGAACGGCGAGGGCGGCGGCCGCGACGTGCCGGACATCCGCGCGGCCGTCCAGAAGCACTTCCCCGTGGACGAGCGCGCCGACGTCGCCCGCGTCGCCGTGGGCAACGCCAACTGCCTGCCGTACAGCGATGCCAAGGGCTGCGGCCGGTACGAGATCTTCACGCCCGAGAAGAACCGCTGCGCCCTGTGGACGCAGGACAGGCCCGGCGTCGAGCAGCTCACCCCCGCCGAGCGGCGCAAGCTGTCCAAGGACTGGCGCTGCGAGGAGGACGGCCAGTACGCCGAGTACGACGTCCTCGTGGCCGACGAGAAGCTGCTGTCGGTCCTCGCGGTCGACGACCCGGCCGCCGTCGATGCCCTCAAGAACGGCAAGGCGGTCTCCTTCGACCGGCGCAACATCGAGAACGGGAAGATCGGCATCAAGCTGATCACCGACACCGACAAGGCCGATCTGATGGCGCAGAAGGGCAAAGACGCCCCCGGCGAGATCAAGTCCTTCCCCGTCCACCAGGTCGCGAAGTCGGCCGAAGGCTACGGAGTCAAGGTCGTCCTGCCCGCCGGCGCCGCGAAGGAAGCGGGGCTCATCACCGCCCCGGTCGGCGCGTACTTCTCGACCGACGCCCTGCCGGACAGCACCCAGCAGCAGAAGCTCGAAGCGGCCCTCGACACCCTGGGCACCGACGGCGGCCTGTACGTCGAGAAGGGGTACACCAGCGACAACAGCATCGAGCTGCTGGCCCTGGCCGTCTTCGCCGGGCTCGTCACCATCGGCGCGGCGGGCATCGCCACGGGCCTCGCCCAGACCGACGCCGAGCCCGATCTGAAGACCCTCGCCGCCGTCGGCGCGCCCCCGCGGGTGCGCAGGACGCTGAGCGGTTTCCAGTGCGGGGTGGTCGCCGCGATGGGCGTGGCGCTCGGCTCGGCGGCGGGCGTCCTCCCCGCCATCGGGCTGCGGCTGACCGAGGAACGCCAGCAGCTCAAGTGGTACGAGGAGGCCGTGGCCGACGGCATGGGCGGCATGAGCGAGGTGCCGTACGTCCCGATCGTCGTCCCGTGGGAGACCCTCGCGGCGCTGCTCGTCGCCGTACCCGTGGGCGCGGCGCTGCTGGCCGCGCTGGTGACCCGTTCCCGCACCGCCGTGGCGCGGCGCGCGGCGGGCTGAGCACGGCGGTTGCTTCCCGTGCCCCCGTACAGGGTGGATCACCCCTGTACGGGGGCACACCGTGTGGTGAAGCACGTGTACGAGAGAATGGCCGCATGGAGATGCCGAGGAGTGAACGGTCGCAGGAGAGCCCCCACGTCCTGGTCGTAGGACAGGACGGAATGGCTCTCGGCGGCGCGGACGACGAGTCTCGCGAGGTGCCGGTGACGGAGATGGTCGAACAGCCCGCAAAGGTCATGCGCATCGGCAGCATGATCAAGCAACTCCTGGAGGAAGTACGGGCGGCTCCTCTCGACGAGGCGAGCCGGGTACGGCTGAAGGACATCCACGCCAGCTCGGTCAAGGAGCTCGAAGACGGGCTGGCGCCCGAGCTCGTCGAGGAACTGGAGCGGCTCTCCCTGCCGTTCACGGACGAGGCGATCCCCTCCGAGGCGGAACTGCGGATCGCGCAGGCCCAGTTGGTGGGGTGGCTCGAAGGCCTCTTCCACGGCATCCAGACGGCCCTGTTCGCCCAGCAGATGGCGGCACGTGCGCAGCTGGAGCAGATGCGGCGCGCGCTCCCGCCCGGCTCGGGGCACGACGAAGACGGCCAGGAGGACGGCCACGGGCCGGTGCGCTCGGGCCCGTACCTCTAGGTTCCGACCGGCCTCGGGTGGGGATCGACCGCGGATCCCGACCGCGCGTCACCGGGTCGCCGACGCCGGATCGCGCCGAGCGCCGTAACGCGGGAGGCCCGCACCGCCAGGACGGCGGTGCGGGCCTTCTCCGCGTACGTCGAGCCGGCGCTCAGCCCGTCGTCAGCAGGATCTTGCCGACGTGCGCGCCCGCCTCCAGCGCCCGATGGGCCTCCGCCGCCTCCGCCATCGGCACGACGCGGTCCACGACCGGGCGCACCCGGCCGGCGGTGATCAGCGGCCACACGTGCTCCCGCACCGCCGCGACGATCGCCGCCTTCTCGCCGAGCGGACGCGCCCGCAGCGTCGTCGCCGTGATCGCGGCGCGCTTCTTCATCAGGGCGCTCAGGTTCACCTCGCCCTTCACACCCCCCTGCATACCGATGATCGCGAGGCGGCCGTTGACGGCGAGCGCCTTCACGTTCCGGTCCAGGTACTTGGCCCCGATGATGTCCAGGATGACGTCCGCGCCGGCCCCGTCGGTGGCCTTGCGCAGCTCCTGTACGAAGTCCTGCTCGCGGTAGTCGATGAGGATGTCCGCGCCGAGCTCCGCGCACCGCGCCAGCTTCTCCGGGCCGCCGGCCGTGACCGCGACCCGCGCGCCGACCGCCTTGGCGAGCTGGATCGCCATGGTGCCGATGCCGCTCGCGCCGCCGTGCAGCAGCAGCGTCTCGCCCGGCCGCAGGTGAGCGATCATGAAGACGTTCGACCAGACCGTCGAGGTGGTCTCGGGCAGGGACGCCGCCGTGACGAGGTCCATGCCGGGGGGCACGGGCAGCAGCTGCCCGGCCGGTACGGCGACCTTCTCGGCGTACCCGCCGCCGGTCAGCAGCGCGCACACCTCGTCGCCCACGGACCAGCCCGAGACCCCCGGCCCGAGCGCGGCGATCCGGCCCGCGCATTCGAGACCGGGGTACGGGGAGGCGCCGGGCGGCGGGTCGTAGAAGCCCTGGCGTTGCAGCAGGTCGGCGCGGTTGACGGCGCTCGCGACGACCTCGACGAGGACCTCGCCCTCGCCGGGTACGGGCTCGGGGACCTCCGCCCATACGAGCGCCTCGGGGCCACCGGGTTCAGGGATCGTGATCGCATACATGGCCGCGAGGCTACTCCGCAGCGGAGCGAACCACTCCGGCCGCCCGGTCACTCCGCCCGAATCGGTCCCGGCAGCACCGGGCGGCGGTCACCGGCCCGGCGTCGCCGCAAGGTGCGTACTGCGGCGGCGGCCGGGCCAAGGCCACCGGCCCGGACTCGCCGAAGGGCGCTCACCGCGGTCCCCGGCGGCGCCGGACGGCGCTCACTCCGGCGACGTCACCCGCATGTCCCCCGCGCTCGTGGCGCCCGGCGAGGCCCGCACGATGGTGATCACCCGGTCCGTCAGCTGGAGCGGGCTGGCCTCGGGGTCGTCGTACCCGAGCAGCCGGTGTCCGCGCAGCACGCTGACCACCAGATCCTCGGTCTCCCGCACGTTCAGTCCCACCTCGGCCTTTATCACCGGCCGCTCGATGAGATCCAGGCCGCTGCCCTGCTGGATCAGGTCCTCCATCACCGTGCCGGCGCTCGGGCTGAGCACGGACAGGCCGAGGAGGCGCCCGGCGGCGCTGGCGCTGGTGATGACGGCGTCCGCGCCCGACTGGCGCAGCAGCGGCGCGTTCTCCTCCTCACGGACCGCGGCGACGATCTTCGCGCCCCGGTTGAGCTGCCGTGCGGTGAGCGTGACCAGGACCGCCGTGTCGTCGCGCTGGGTCGCGATGACGATCTGGCGGGCCCGGTGGACCTCCGCGCGCAGCAGCACATCGCTGCGGGTCGCGTCGCCCAGGACTCCCGTGAACCCGTCGGCGTTGGCCGCTTCGACGACCGCCGCGCTCGGGTCGACGATCACGATCTGCTCTTTCCTGAGCCCCGTGGCGGCCAGGGTCTGGATCGCGGAACGCCCCTTGGTGCCGAATCCGACGATGACGGTGTGGTCGCGCAAGTGGGCCCTCCAGCGGTTCAGCCGCCACTCCTCCCGGGTCCGCTCCGTGAGGACCTCGAGAGTGGTGCCGACCAGGATGATGAGAAAGAGCACGCGCAGCGGCGTCACCAGCAGCACGTTGGTGAGCCTGGCGCTGTCGCTGTGCGGCACGATGTCGCCGTAACCGGTCGTGGACAGCGTCACGGTGGAGTAGTAGACGGCGTCGAGGAAGTCAAGGTTCTCGTCGGCGTTGTCGTGGTAGCCGGAGCGGTCGATGTAGACGATGAGCACCGTCAGCACCAGGACCGCCAGCGCCATCAGCAGCCGCTTGCCGACCTGACGCAGCGGGCGGTCGACGACTCGGCGCGGCAGTTTGATCCGAGCCGTGACGAGGTGCTCGTCGGCGTGCCTGGCCATCGCGTCTTGGCCGGGAAGTTTCACGTGAAACGTCCTTCTGTCCAGGGCAGTTCGAGGATGTCGAGGTCCTGGCCGGCCCGTGCGCCGCCGGGCGGGACGACGGCCAGAGCGTCGGCGGCGGCGATGCCACGGAGCATGGCCGGGCCGTTGTAGTGCAGGGGCACGGCCTGTTCCGGTCCGTTCCCGTCCGCACCGCCCGCGCGGTGGACGACGGGAACGAGCCGGGTGTCGTGCGGGTGACCGTTCACCGCGTCCCGTACGGGCGAGGAGTACGGCGCGAGAGCCGGCCGCTGGGCACGGGCCCGCAGCAGCGGCTCGGCGAGGGTCAGCAGGCCGGACACCGCCGCGAGCGGATTGCCGGGCAGGCCGACCAGGTACCGGCCCTCGGCGCCCCCGCCGAGGCGCGCCAGCAGCATCGGGTGACCCGGCCGCACCGCGACGCCGTCGACGAGCAGTTCGGCGCCGGCCCTGCGCAGGATCGGGTGGACGTGGTCGACAGGACCGGCCGCCGTGCCGCCCGTGGTGACGACGAGGTCGGCCTCGGAGGCGGTGACGGCCCGGTGGAGCGCGTCGGCGTCGTCGCCGAGGTGGCGGGTGGCGAGCACCTCGGCGCCCAGGGCGCGCAGCCAGGGGGCCAGGAGAGGGCCGAGGGCGTCGCGGACCATCCCGTCGTGCGGCAGCCCCTCGTCCAGCAGCTCGTCGCCCAGGACGAGCACCTCGACGCGGGGCCGGGGTACGACGTCCAGCTCGTCGTACCCGGCGGCCGCCGCGAGGCCGAGCACGGCGGGCGACACGAGGGCCCCGGCCGGCAGCAACTGGTCGCCGGTACGGCACTCCTGGCCGCGCGGGCGGATGTCCTGCCCCTGGACGACCTCACGGCGCGCGTACAGCCGCGCCTGTGCCTCGTCCAGCCGGGCGTGTTCACTGCGGATCACGGCGGTGGCGTCGGGCGGGACACGGGCACCGGTGGCGATGCGTACGGCCGCGCCTTCGGCCAGCGCTCCGGGAGCGGCGTGCCCGGCCAGCACCTGACCGCCTTGGCCGACGCTCCACCAAGGCCCCGGCCCGGCGACCGCCCAGCCGTCCATGGCGGACGTGTCGAAGGACGGCAGGTCGGTGAGGGCGCGCAGGGGCTCCGCGAGCACCTGCCCGAGAGCCTGCGCGAGCGCCACCCGCCGCGTGCGGGGCGCGCCCTCGCCACCGGCCCGGGCGGCGACCGCCCGCGCCTCGCGCCACGGCGTGGCCCGGGTACGGGCCGGGGGCGCGGACGAAGTGGCCGCCGGTCCGGTCCCGCCGGTCTCGCCACCGCCCCGATCCGGCTCGGCACCGGGACCCGCCGCGTGGGGCGCGTGCGCCTGCGCTGCCGGTCCCCTCGCCTCTGTCGCCCGGCTGACGAGGGCGAGCGCCTCGTCGACCTCGCGGTCCTCCTGGCTCACCCGGCGCCGTCTTCCGCGCGGGGCCCCGGGCCCTCGCCCGTGGCCACGCCCTTGGCCTCCTCCTCCGCCTCGGCGGCCCAACGGGCGGCCAGAGCGGCGGCCTTGCGGGCCGCTTCGGCGACGGCGTCCGGTCCGTTGCCGCCCGCCCGCGCCGCCGCGTAGCCGACCAGAAACGTGGTGAGCGGCGCTGCGGGCCTGGCGACCCCGTGCGCGGCGTCGCGGGCGAGGTCGAGCAGGACGTTGATGTCGACATCGAGCTCGATGCCGAGTTCGTCCTTGACTGCGGTCATCCATTCATCCAGCACGTGCCCATGCTCCCTGATCCTCGACCGGGCGGCGGCAATGTCTTCCCAGGTGTCGCAGTCGAAGGAGTCGAGCGGCCCGGCGCTCACGCGCGTCAGGGCGAGTTCGTGAGTGAGCAGCCGCAGCGGCAGTCCCGCGAGACCTCCGTGCTCGGTGGCGAGGAGGGCCAGCTCACGGCGCAGAGGCTCGGCGCGGTAGGCGGCGACCAACGGCTGGTCCCGCCCGTCCGCGTCCACGAGCAGCGCCGCTTCCCCGCCATCGCCCGCCAGGGCGTCGAGCAGGCGCCGCACCGTCGCACGCCGGACGAACGGCAGATCGGCGGAGAGTACGAGCACGCTCTCGGCGGTGGTGCGCCGCACCCCCGCGTCGAGCGCGGCCAGCGGCCCGGCCCCGGCCGGCTCCTCCCGCGCCCACTCGACGGCGTGCACGGTCGCCCGGCGCCCGCCGACGACGACGGTCGTACCGGCTCCGCCGCACACGCCCAGTACCCGGTCGAGCAGTGTCCGCCCGCCCACGCGCACACCGGGCTTGTCCACCCCACCGAGCCGCTTGGCGGCCCCTCCGGCAAGCACGATGGCGTCGTACGCGGTCGTGGTCATGCCCCGAGTATGCGGGGCGGGCCTCGCTCTGCCCCACCCCGCCCCCGCCCACCGCACCGGAGCCCCGCCCGTCGCGTGACGGGCGGGGCTCCGGTGCGGCACGAGCCCGGTGCGGCACGGGGCGGGGCAGCGCTCCGCGCGGCGGTCAGAGCGTGCGCAGCAGCAGCGCCGGGTGCTCCACACAGTCCGCCACGTACCGCAGGAACCCGCCCGCGGTCCCCCCGTCGCACACCCGGTGGTCGAACGTCAGCGACAACTGCACCACCTTGCGCACCGCCAACTCCCCGTCGTGCACCCAGGGCTTGGGGACGATCCGCCCGACCCCGAGCATCGCCGCCTCCGGGTGGTTGATGATCGGCGTGGACCCGTCGACCCCGAACACCCCGTAGTTGTTCAGCGTGAACGTGCCGCCCGTCAGCTCCGCCGGCGTCAGCACCCCCTTGCGGGCCGCTTCCGTCAGCCGCGCGAACTCCGCGCTCAAGTCGTCCACATTGCGGGCGTGCGCGTCCTTCACGACGGGAACCATCAGCCCCCGCTCCGTCTGCGCCGCGAACCCGAGGTGCACGCCGGGCAGGCGCACGATCTCGCGGGAGGCCATGTCGACCGTCGAGTTGAGCTCCGGGAAACGGGCCAGGGCCGCCGTGCAGATCCGGGCCAGCAGCGCCAGTACCGACACCGGCGTTCCGCCCGCCTGGTTCATCGCCGCACGGGCCGCCATGAGCTCGGTCGCGTCCGCGTCCACCCAGCAGGTGGCGTCCGGGATCTCGCTCCGGCTGCGCGACAGCTTGTCCGCCACGGCGCCGCGCATCCCGCGCAGCGGCACCCGCTCCGCCCCGGCGGGGGAAGCCACGGCCACCGGCGCGGGCGCCGCCCGCTCGGGCGCCCGCGCCCCGCGGATCGCGCCCTCCACATCGGCCCGCAGGATCAGCCCGTCGGGCCCCGAGCCCTTCAGCGCCCGCAGGTCGAGGCTGTTCTCCCTGGCCAGCCGCCGCACCAGCGGCGAGATCACCGGCACCGGACCGTCGTGCCCGACGACCTCGGCGACCGCCGGGGCAGCCACCTCGGCGACCGCCACGGCTCCACGAGCCGCGTCCGGCCGGATACGCCGCCGCCGCGCCACCGCGGCGCCCGTGCCGTATCCCACCAGCACGTTCCCCGACGACTCCGCCTCACCCGAAGCGGAGGACCCGGCCGCGGCAGCCGCGTCCACCACCGGAGCCGACCCGGAACCGGCAGCGGCAGCCGGAACCGGGACGGAACCGGAAGCCGGACCGGAATCCGACGCCCCCGCCGACCCCACCGCGACCGTCAGCAGCGGCGACCCGACGGGCAGTTCCGTCCCCTCCTCACCGAAGCGGGCGGTCACCACGCCCCCGTACGGGCACGGCACCTCCACCATCGCCTTGGCCGTCTCCACCTCGACCACCGGCTGGTCGACGGCGACCACATCGCCCACCTCCACCAGCCAGCGCACGATCTCCGCCTCGGTCAGCCCCTCACCGAGGTCGGGCAGCTTGAACTCCAGCACCTTCGGCATCAGCTGCCCGCCTCCCACTGGAGCCGCGCGACCGCGTCGAGCACCCGGTCCACTCCCGGCAGGTGGTGCCGCTCCAGCATCGGTGGCGGATACGGAATGTCGAACCCGGCGACCCGCAGCACCGGCGCCTCCAGATGATGGAAGCAGCGCTCCGTCACCCGGGCGGCGATCTCCCCGCCCGGCCCGCCGAAACCGGTGGACTCGTGGACGACGACCGCGCGCCCGGTACGCCGTACCGAAGCGGCCACCGTCTCGTCGTCGAACGGCACGAGCGAGCGCAGATCGACGACCTCCAGGTCCCAGCCCTCCGCCTCGGCCGCCTCCGCCGCCTCCATGCACACCGGCAGGGACGGCCCGTACGTGATGAGCGTCGCGCTGCGCCCGGAGCGCCGCACGACCGCGCGACCGATCGGCTCGACGGCCGCCGGCGCCTCGGGCGACCACGCCGCCTTCGACCAGTACAACCGCTTCGGCTCCAGGAAGACGACCGGGTCGTCCGAGGCGATCGCCGCCCGCATCAGCCCGTACGCGTCCTCGACCGTCGCCGGCGTCACGACATGGAGCCCCGGAGTCGCCATGTAGTACGCCTCGGACGAGTCGCTGTGGTGCTCGACGCCGCCGATCCCGCCGCCGTACGGCACCCGGATCACCATCGGCATCGGCATCGCGCCGCGCGTGCGGTTGCGCATCCGTGCCACATGGCTGATGAGCTGCTCGAACGCCGGGTAGGCGAACGCGTCGAACTGCATCTCGACGACCGGCCGCAGCCCGTACATCGCCATGCCCACGGCCGTTCCCAGGATCCCCGCCTCGGCGAGCGGGGTGTCCGTGACCCGGTCCTCGCCGAACTCCTTCACGAGCCCGTCGGTGACCCGGAAGACCCCGCCGAGCGCGCCGACGTCCTCGCCCATCACGTGGACGGACGGATCCTCGGCCATCGCGTCGCGCAGCGCCCGGCCGAGGGCCTGCGCCATCGTCGCCGGCTTGGCGGGCTTCGCGTCGACCGTGGTCGTCGCTGCCGTCGTCATCGCTCGTCCTCCGCATCGAGCTCGGCCCGCAGCAGGGCTTCCTGCTCCCTGAGGTGCGCGGTCTTCTCGGCGTAGACGTGCGCGAAAAGGTCCATGGGGTCGAGCACCGGATCCGCGTTCATGCGCTCGCGCAGCTCGGCGGCCATCGTCTCGGCGGCCTCCCGGGCTTCCCGTACGCCGTCCTCGTCCAGCATTCCGCGCTCCGTGAGTTCCCGCTCCATGAGCTGGACCGGGTCGTGGGCGCGCCATGCCTCGACCTCGGCGTCGCCCCGGTAGCGGGTCGCGTCGTCGGCGTTCGTGTGGGCGTCCATCCGGTACGTGACGGCCTCGACCAGCGTCGGGCCGCCACCGCGGCGGGCTCGCGCCACCGCCTCGGCCAGCACCTCGTGCACGGCGGCGGCGTCGTTGCCGTCGACCAGCCGACCCGGCATGCCGTACCCGACGGCCTTGTGGGCCAGGGACGGGGCGGCGGTCTGCTTGGCGAGCGGCACGGAGATGGCGAAGCCGTTGTTCTGCACGAGGAAGACGACCGGCGCCCGCCAGACGGCGGCGAAGTTCAGCGCCTCGTGGAAGTCGCCCTCGCTGGTGCCGCCGTCACCGACCATGGCGAGCGCGACGACGTCGTCGCCCTTGAGGCGGGCCGCGTGCGCCAGGCCCACCGCGTGCGGCAGCTGGGTCGCCAGCGGGGTGCACAGCGGTGCGATGCGGTGCTCGCGCGGGTCGTAACCGGTGTGCCAGTCGCCCCGCAGCAGCGTCAGCGCCTGTACGGGGTCCAGTCCGCGCACCACGGCGGCGAGGGTGTCCCGGTAGCTCGGGAAGAGCCAGTCCCGCTCCTCCAGGACGAGCGCGGCCGCGACCTCGCAGGCCTCCTGGCCCGTGCTGGAGGGGTAGACGGCGAGGCGGCCCTGCTTGGTGAGAGCGGTCGCCTGCGTGTTGTACCTGCGGCCGCGGACCAGCTCCGCGTAGAGCCTGCGCATGAGCCCGGCGTCGAGCCGGGCGGCGGCGGCCGTGCCGAGCACGCGGTGCGGCTCGCTGTCCGGGAGCAGCGGGGCGGGGTCCGTGCGGGGCTTCCAGGCCGGGGGAGGAACCGGCCGGTAGGCGGCGGCACCGGGCAGGTCCTGGGCCGGCTCGACCGGCCGCACCGTCATGGTGCTCTTCTTCATCGCGTGCACCTCCTCGTGGGAGCGGTGAGAGGGCACAGCAATGTGGTGTGCCTCACCTACCGATTGTTCGGTCGTGGACGCAATTTGGCTACAGGCGCCTTCAGCCTGTGGACAAACGGTTCTCCACAGCCTGGGATAGGGGCAGGTCGTCCATGAGAGGGAGGCGGGGGGACATGGCAGCTGAACAAATGGCCGACGCGGGAGCGCGCCCGCCGGCGCGCCCGCTCGACGCGATCGACCGCGACATCCTGCGGATGCTCCAGACGGACGGCCGCGCGTCGATACGGTCCGTGGCCGAGCGGGTGCACGTGTCGCGCGCCAACGCCTACGCGCGCATCAACCGCCTCATCGACGACGGCGTGATCCGCGGCTTCAGCGCGCGCGTGGACCACGAACGCGCGGGGCAGGGAGCATCGGCGTACATCACGCTCAAGATCGTGCAGAACTCCTGGCGCACGGTCCGCGAACGCCTTCAGGAGCTGCCGGGCGCCGCGCACATCGCGCTGGTCAGCGGGGATTTCGACGTACTGCTGCTGGTCCACACGGCGGACAACAGGGCGCTGCGCGAACTCGTACTGACGAAGATCCAGTCGATCCCGGAGGTGCTCAGCACCCGCACCCTGCTGGTCTTCGAGGAGACCGACCTCGACACGGCCGCCTCACCACAGCCGCCCCAGCTGCCCCCACCGCCCCACGAGCCGTAGGCAGCGGGGGCCCCGTGCGCCCATGGGTCGTGAGGAACCTCAGCGACTGGTCCGCAGCCCGTCGAAGGCCAGGCGCACCACGGTCTCGGCCAGCTGCTCCCCGTCCGTACCACCGCCCCCGGCCGCCTGCGGCCGGTACCACTCCACCAGCGAGTTGATCATTCCGAACAGCAGCCGCGTCGCCATGCGTATGTCGACATCGGCCCGCAGGTCGCCGTCGGCCGCCGCCGCCTTCATCAGATCCGCGACCCGCTGGTCGAACTCGCGCCGCCGCTCCAGGGCCCAGCGCTCCGCCTTCGTGTTGCCGCGTACGCGAAGGAGCAGCGTGACGTACGGCAGCTCCGCCATCAGCACCTCCACGGTGCGGCGGGTGACGTACTCGACCTGCTCGACCGCCCGGCCGCGCGAGGCCCCCGGCTCGTCGAGGATGCCGAAGAGCCCGTCGAGCGCGCGGCTGACGGCCCGGCGCAGCAGCTCCTCCTTGCCCGCGACGTGGTGGTAGATCGACGACTTCGAGATGCCGGCGGCCTTGGAGAGGTGCTCCATGGACGTGCCGTCGTAACCGCGCTCGTTGAAGACCCGGACGGCGACCGACAGGAGCGTCTCGGGGGTGTACGTGTCGCGCTTGGCGGTGGTCATCAGGCGCCCTCCTCCTTGGCGGCGAACGCCTGCCGGTGGAGCGCCAGGGACGGGGCGTAGCGCCCGGTCGGGCAGCACTCGTGCAGGTTCTTGAGCAGGTCGTACGCCCAGTCCCGGCCGAGCGCACGGCTCCACTCGACCGGCCCCAGCGGGTAGTTCACGCCGAGCCGCATCGCCGTGTCGATGTCCTCCGCCGAGGCGACGCCCCGCGCGACGGCGTCCGCCGCCAGGTCGACGAGCATCGCGACCGTACGGGCGACGATCATGCCGGGGACGTCACCGATGACGCTGACGTCCTTGCCCAGCCGCTGGAAGAGCCCGGTGGCCTCGGCGACCGCCCGCGCGGACGTGTCCTCGGATGCGGACAGCGCGATGCGGGTGGCGCCCCGGTAGTCGAGCGCGAGGTCGAAGTACACGACGTCGGCGTACTCGACAGAGGTCCGTCCGTCGGCCGGCACGAGCTGCCCCTCGCCCGGCAGCTCGATGTACGGGCCGCCCGCCTCGACGCGCTCCACCGCGACGCCGGCCTCCTCCATCATCGCGACGAGCACGTCGGCGTGGCCCAGGTCCCCGACGACGGTGACGGCTTCGGGAGCCTCCTCGGGGGCGGCGGTGCGCGGAGCGGGCCGGGCCGCCCCTTCCGTTCCGTACGGATACCAGCCGTGGCCCGACTTGCGGCCCAGCCGCCCCGACTCGACGAGGCGGCGCTGGGCGAGGGAGGGCACGAACTTGGGGCTCTGGAAGAACGACTCCCACACCGACCGGCTGACGGCTTCGTTGACGTCCTGCCCGATCAGGTCGGTCAGCTCGAACGGACCCATCCTGAAGCCGCCGGACTCGCGCAGCACGGCGTCGATCGTGGCCGGGTCCGCGCCCTGCTCCTCGTACACCGCGAAGGCCTCGGCGTAGAAGGGGCGGGCGATGCGGTTGACGATGAAGCCGGGGGTGTCGGCGCACCGGACCGGGGTCTTGCCCCAGGCGGCCGCCGTCGCCCACGCGCGCGTGGCGCTCTTCTCGTCCGTCGCGAAGCCGCTGACGACCTCGACGAGGGGCAGCAGCGGCGCGGGGTTGAAGAAGTGCAGGCCCACGAAACGGCCGGGGTTCCTCAGGGGGCCCGCGATGGCCGTGACGGAGAGGGAGGAGGTGTTGGTGGCCAGGAGGCAGTCGTCGGCGACGACCGCTTCGAGCGCGGTGAAGAGCTGCTGCTTGACCGGCAGGTGCTCGACGATCGCCTCGACGACGAGCGCGGCGTCCGCGAGCTCGGCAAGGTCCCCTGCGGTGTGCAGCCGGGCGCGCGCGGCGTCCGCGCCCTGCCGGTCGAGCCTGCCCTTCTCGACCAGCCGGTCCAGACGGGCGCCCACGGCCTCGGCGGCCTCGGCGGCCCTGCCGGGGCCCGCGTCGTACAGCCGCACCGGGTGACCGGCCAGAAGAGCGACCTGGGCGATGCCCTGACCCATGGTGCCGGTGCCGACGACGGCGACGGTGCGGGCTCGATCGATAGCTGTCATGACCCGATCCTCCCGTACGAGTTGTCCACAGGTTTTACCGGGCCCTCTTGTCCCGACCGATCGTTCGGTTACTGTATCTCGTGTCCGCCTGTCCCTGCCCAGCTCGACGAGGAGTTGGTCCGCCGTGGCCGCCGAACTCACCACTTCCCAGCTGTCCGAGAAGCACCGGACCACGCTCGACCAGGCGCTCGACGTGATCCGCACGCGGGCCTACTGGTCCCCGCACCCCGAGCACCCCAAGGCCTACGGCGAGAACGGCAGTCTCGGCGCCGCCGAAGGACTCGCGGCCTTCCAGGCCCTTCAGGGCAGCCGCTTCGCACTCGACCAGCCCGGCACCGACGGCTGGACGGGCACAGAGGTCTCGCCGTACGGCCCGGACCTGGGCATCGAGTACCCGCACGCCGACCTCGACGTACTGCTGCCGGCGATGCGGGCGGGCATGGGCGCCTGGCGGGCGGCCGGCCCCGAGAACCGCGCCCTGGTCTGCCTGGAGATCCTGTCGCGCATCAGCGCCCGTACGCACGAGTTCGCGCACGCGGTCATGCACACCAGCGGCCAGGCGTTCATGATGGCGTTCCAGGCGGGCGGCCCGCACGCGCAGGACCGCGGCCTGGAGGCCGTGGCGTACGCGTACGCCGAGCAGACCCGCACCCCCGGCGCGGCCGAGTGGTCCAAGCCGCAGGGCAAGCGCGACCCGCTCAACCTCAGCAAGTCCTTCACCGCCGTGCCGCGCGGCATCGCGCTCCTGATCGGCTGCAACACCTTCCCCACCTGGAACGGCTACCCCGGCCTCTTCGCCTCGCTGGCCACCGGCAACCCGGTCCTGGTCAAGCCGCACCCCCGCGCGGTGCTCCCGCTGGCCCTCACGGTCCAGGTCGCCCGCGAGGTCCTCGGCGAGGCCGGGTTCGACCCGAACCTGGTGGCCCTGGCGGCCGAGCGCCCCGGCGAGGGCATCGCGAAGACCCTCGCGACCCGCCCAGAGATCCGGATCATCGACTACACCGGGTCCACCTCCTTCGGCGACTGGCTGGAGGCCAACGCCCGCCAGGCCCAGGTCTACACGGAGAAGGCCGGCGTCAACACGGTCGTCATCGACTCCACGGACGACTACAAGGGGATGCTGTCCAACCTGGCGTTCTCCCTGTCGCTCTACAGCGGGCAGATGTGCACCACCCCGCAGAACCTCCTGATCCCGAGGGACGGGATCACGACCGACGCGGGCGAGAAGTCCTACGACGAGGTGGTCGCCGACCTCGCGGCCTCGGTCGCCGGACTCCTGGGCGACGACGCCCGCGCGAACGCGCTGCTGGGCGCCCTGGTCAATCCCGACGTCAAGGCCCGCCTCGAAGCCGCGGCGGAGCTGGGCGAAGTCGCTCTGCCTTCGAGGGAGATCACCAACCCGGACTTCCCCGAGGCGGTGGTCCGTACGCCGGTCATGGTCAAGCTCGACGGTGCCAAGCCGGACGCCGAAGCGGCCTACATGTCCGAGTGCTTCGGCCCGGTCTCCTTCGCGGTCGCCGTCAACTCCACCGAGGACGGCCTGGAGCTGCTGCGCCGTACGGTGCGGGAGAAGGGCGCCATGACGGTCGGCGCGTACACGACCTCGCAGGTCACGGAGGCCGCCGTCGAGGAGGTCTGCCTGGAGGAGTCGGCGCAGCTCTCGCTGAACCTCACGGGCGGGGTCTACGTCAACCAGACGGCGGCGTTCTCCGACTTCCACGGCTCGGGCGGCAACCCGGCGGCCAACGCCGCGCTGTGCGACGCGGCCTTCGTCGCCAACCGCTTCCGGATGGTCGAGGTACGCCGCCAGGCATAACCACCTCGGCCCCCGGCCGGTCACCGGCCCGTCGTCGTCCCGCTCACGCGGGGGCGGCGGCGGGCGGCCCGCCCCAGTGGAACAGCGTCATGGCCACACTGGTCGCCAGGTTGTAGCTGGAGACCTGCGGCCGCATGGGCAGGGCGACCAGCCTGGTCGCGCGGGCGCGCAGCTCCGGTGAGATGCCGTGGCGCTCCGAGCCGAAGGCCAGGAGGGCGTCGTCGGGGATGTCCACCGACCGGATGTCCTCGCCCTCCGGGTCCAGGACGTACAGCGGGCCCGGCGGCAGCGCGTCGATGCTCCTGCGCTCGACGGCCGTGGCGTAGTGGAGCCCGGCACCCGCGCGTACGACGTTGGGGTGCCACGGGTCCATGTCTCCGGTCGTGACGACGCCCGTGGCGCCGAAACCGGCGGCCAGCCGGACGACCGCTCCGACGTTGCCGAGATTGCGGGGGTTGTCCAGCACGACGATCGGGGCCGGCCTCGGCAGCCGGGAAAGCGTCTGCGCGTTCGCGTCGGCGTCCCGCCGGACCGCCAGTGCGGCCACCGCCGTCGTGTGAATCCTGGGGACCAGCTCGCGCAGGGCGTCGGCCGGAATCTCGACGACGGACCGCGCGAGCACCCCCGACAGGTCGTCGGCCAGTTCCCGGGCGAGCGCCAGCACCGCGCGCCGGTCGCTCGCGAGGGTCAGCCGCACGTCCGCGCCGAAGCGCAAGGCGTGCTTCAGGGCATGGAAGCCGTCCAGCAGAACGGCGCTCGGAGCGGCCTCACGCCATTGCCGCATCACGGCCTCGGTCACGTCCTCGGCCACGTCCTCAGTCATGGCCTCAGCCTACGGGGAGCCCGTGGCCAGGGCTTTCACTCGACGAGCGTACGGACCTGCTCCTCCCGCGGTCCCCGTTCCACCGGGGCCGCCTCCACATCACCGCGACGCGGCCGCACCCGCGCCGCCCGGTGACCGACGCGCCGCAGGAAGCCGGTCGGCAGGAAGACCGCGTCGGCGGCGATCATCGCGAGCGAGAAGAAGGGCAGCCCGAGCAGGACGGCGATCGCCGCGTGCTCGGCGATCATGACCGCGAGCAGGACGTTCTTGACCCGCCGGTTGAACAGCGTGAAGGGGAAGGCGACCTGGACGACCACCGTCCCGTACGTCAGCAGCATCACGATCACACCGCTGGACGCGAGCAGTCCGGACAGCCCGGGCCAGGGCGAGAAGTAGTCCAGGTGCAGCGGGTAGTAGAGCGCCGTGCCGTCCTGCCAGCGCGAGCCCTGGATCTTGTACCAGCCCGCGGTGGCATAGACGAGGCAGACCTCCGCCATGATCACGACGAGGCCGGCGTTGTGCACGACATTGGTGACGACGTCCAGCAGGATGCGCGGCTGCCCGGGGGCGTAGCGCCCGGCCGCCCACCACAGGGCGTGCACGGCCAGCAGCCCCCAGAAGATCAGCAGCCAGCCCCCGTCGATCTCGCCCGTGAACGTCACCGCGGCCAGGCAGGCCCCCAGCGCGACCCACAGGACCGGCCCCACCCGGTCGGCGCGGCCGGCGTCGCGCCGCGCGTCCAGCGACCACACCTGCCCGCACCGGGTCAGCACGAGGTAGATCGCCATGAGGTGGATGACGTTGTCGCCGCCGTCGCCCATGAAGATGCTGCGGTTCTGCAGCGACAGTACGCCGATCATGAAGAGGACGGACATCGTCCGGGTGCGCCAGCCCACCATCAGCAGCGCCGCGGAGACGACCGCGAGCCCGTAGACGATCTCGAACCACACCGTGCTCTGCGACCACATCAGCGCGGTGAAGGCGTGGTTGTTCCCTATGAGCTGCTGGGCCATGTCCCAGTCCCACGGCCCGTCCGGCCCGTACAGCTCACGGCGGTGCGGGTACTCGAAGAGCAGGAAGAGCAGCCACGTCAGCGAGAACCCGATGCGCACGACAGCGCTCTGGTACGGCCCGAGGGCGGTGGAGGTGACGCGCTGAACGGCGCGCGCCAGCCTGCGCGCCCCCGCCGACCGGGCGGGGACGAAGGTACGGGGGGACGGCGTGGGGGGCGGCGTACGGTCGGGCTCGCTCACCGGGCCGCCTCCGACGCGCTCCGTGCGCCCTCCGGCAGATCCGCCTCGGTCACCGTCCACCAGGGCAGCACCCGGTGGGCCGGCCTGGTGTTCGTCTTCTCGTCGCTCCACGACGGCGCCTTCACCCACTTGGTCTCGGACCTGACCTGTATCCGCTCGATCTCGCCGCCCAGGTCCTGCTGGGCGAGGCGCAGCATCACCGTGCGCCGGACATAGCGCTCGGAGAGGGCGCCGCGCATGCCGTTCGGCTTGTCCGCGTTGTCGTGGGAGGCGGTGTAGAAGTCCCAGGCGCGCCGCAGCGCGTTCTGCACGGTGTGGCTCGGCAGGAGATTGCCGCGGATCGCCTCGCCGTCCTGCGCGGACAGATCGATCCAGCCGGTGGTCTTCCACTGCCCGCCGGCGGTGCGGACCTGCGCCCGCACCTGGACGGCGATGTTCTGCTGGAGCGGGTTGGGAGCGAAGAGCTTCCAGTTCTGCTCGAACTCGGGGTACACCCAGTCGTCGATCGCCTCACCGTTCTGCTTGGTGAGGGTGTTGGACGGCGCGACGTGCAGGAAGACCATCCCGAGATGCACGCAGGCGACGACCCCGACGACGGCGAGCGCGAGGGCCGCCACCGCCTGGTACCGCAAGGAGAGGGCCGCGATGCCGCTCCCCGGTATGCCGGGTGCGCGCGGGGCCTGCGGGGCGCCCGGTCCGGAACCGTCGTCCCGTCCGGCGCTCACGCCCCTGTCCTCGTACGAATCCATCCCGCCCCGATCACCGTCGGCCCGCACAGTTATCCACAGGGTTGACACCCTACGGGCCACCGACTCACCATTGAAGCCATCGGACCGAACGATCGGTCGGTCGGGACGCCGGCAAGGACGACACCGGCAGAGACGGCAGGGGGCTCGGATGGCTACAGCAGCTGCGCACCGCACGACGGCTGAGGCGCAGGCCGCGGAGGCGGAGCGCACGGCCGCCCACGAGGCGGCGTTCGACGCCGCGGTGGCGGCGGACGAGCGCATCGAGCCCCGGGACTGGATGCCGGACGCCTACCGGGCCTCGCTGGTCCGCCAGATGGCCCAGCACGCCCACTCGGAGATCATCGGCATGCAGCCGGAGGCCAACTGGATCACGCGCGCGCCCTCGCTGCGCCGCAAGGCGATCCTGATGGCCAAGGTGCAGGACGAGGCGGGACACGGGCTGTACCTCTACAGCGCCGCCGAGACCCTGGGCACCGGACGCGAAGAGCTCCTCGACAAGCTCCACTCGGGCCGCCAGAAGTACTCGTCGATCTTCAACTACCCCACGCTGACCTGGGCCGACGTCGGCGCCATCGGCTGGCTGGTGGACGGCGCCGCGATCACCAACCAGGTGCCGCTGTGCCGCTGCTCCTACGGACCGTACGCCCGCGCGATGGTCCGGATCTGCAAGGAGGAGTCCTTCCACCAGCGCCAGGGGTACGAGCTGCTGCTCCACCTCAGCAACGGAACACCCGAGCAGCACGCGATGGCGCAGGACGCGGTGGACCGCTGGTGGTGGCCGTCGCTGATGATGTTCGGCCCGCCGGACGACGAGTCGGCCCATTCGGCCCAGTCCATGACCTGGAAGATCAAGCGCCACTCCAACGACGAGCTGCGCCAGCGCTTCGTCGACATCGCCGTCCCGCAGGCCGAGGCGCTCGGGCTCACCCTGCCCGACCCGGACCTGCGGTGGAACGAGGTGCGCGGGCACTACGACTTCGGCGCGATCGACTGGGACGAGTTCTGGGACGTACTGAAGGGCAACGGTCCCTGCAACGAGCAGCGGATCTCACAGCGGCGCACGGCGCACGAAGAAGGCGCCTGGGTCCGGGAGGCGGCGAGCGCGTACGCCGCGAAGCACGGGAAGGCAGCAGCATGACCCACTCCGACTGGCCGCTCTGGGAGGTGTTCGTGCGCTCGCGCCGCGGACTGTCCCACACCCACGCCGGCAGCCTCCACGCACCGGACGCCGAGATGGCCCTGCGCAACGCCCGCGACCTCTACACCCGCAGGTCCGAGGGCGTCTCGCTGTGGGTCGTCCCGTCCACGGCGATCACGGCCTCCTCACCGGACGAGAAGGACCCCTTCTTCGAGCCGGCCGCCGACAAGCCCTACCGGCACCCCACGTTCTACGAGATCCCCGAAGGGGTGCGGCACCTGTGAACCGCGTACCGGCGACCGCCGCACCCGCGGCCCTCGCCCTCGGCGACGACGCGCTGGTTCTCTCGCACCGGCTGGGGGAGTGGGCGGGCCACGCCCCCGTGCTGGAAGAGGAAGTGGCCCTCGCGAACATCGCACTGGACCTGCTGGGGCAGGCCCGCGTCCTGCTCTCCCTCGTCGGCGACGAGGACGAGCTGGCGTACCTCCGCGAGGAACGGGCCTTTCGCAACCTCCAGCTCGTCGAGCAGCCGAACGGCGACTTCGCGCAGACCATCGCGCGCCAGCTCTACTTCTCCACCTACCAGGAGCTGCTGTACGGACAGCTGGCGGCCGGGGACGGCGAGTTCGCGCCCCTGGCGGCGAAAGCGGTCAAGGAGGTCGCTTACCACCGGGACCACGCCGAGCACTGGACGCTGCGCCTCGGCGACGGCACGCCGGAGAGCCACGAGCGGATGCAGCGGGGCTGCGACGCGCTGTGGCGCTTCACCGGCGAGATGTTCCAGCCCGTCGAGGGCGTCGACGCCGACTGGCAGAAGCTGGAGAACGCCTGGCGGGAGTCGGTCGGCGCGGTGCTTCAGCGGGCGACGCTCATCGTGCCCGAGGGGCCGCGCGGCGGCGCCTGGACGGCCGGAGCCGGCCGCCAGGGCCTGCACACGGAACCGTTCGGGCGGATGATCGCCGAGATGCAGCACCTGCACCGCAGCCACCCGGGGGCGACATGGTGACCGAGACGCACCTGGAGGCCGAGCTGCGCAGGGTCGCGGGCGCGGTCCCCGACCCCGAGCTGCCGGTCCTGACCCTGGAGGAGCTCGGCGTCCTGCGCGCCGTCCACGTCTTCGGGCCCGGCCGGGTCGAGGTCGAGCTGACCCCGACGTACACCGGGTGCCCGGCGATCGAGGCGATGTCCTCGGACATCGAACGCGCGCTGCACGACCACGGCGTACCGGAGGTCTCGGTGCGCACCGTGCTGTCCCCGGCCTGGTCGACGGACGACATCAGCGCCGAGGGCCGCCGCAAGCTGGCGGAGTTCGGTATAGCCCCGCCGCGCCCGCAGCCCGCCGACGGCGGCCCCGTACCCCTCACACTGTCGGTGCGCTGCCCGCACTGCGGCTCCACGGACACCGAACTGCTCAGCCGGTTCTCCTCCACCGCGTGCAAGGCGCTGCGCCGCTGCGTCTCCTGCCGCGAACCGTTCGACCACTTCAAGGAGTTGTAGATGCTGTCCTCAGACGCCGGACGGGCCGGGTTCCATCCGCTCCGGGTCCGCGAGGTCGAGCGGCTCACCGACGACTCCGTGGCCGTCACCCTCACCGTGCCGCCCGAGCTCCGCGAGACCTTCCGGCACGCGCCCGGCCAGCACATAGCGCTGCGCCGCGTGGTGGCCGGCGAGGAGATCCGCCGTACGTACTCGATCTGCGCCCCGGCCACCGCAGCACCGCTGGAGCCGGTGCTGCGGGTGGGCATCAGGCTCGTCGACGGCGGCGACTTCTCGACGTACGCCCTCAAGGAACTGAGCGCCGGCGACACGGTCGAGGCGATGGCGCCGGCGGGCCGCTTCGTCCTGGAGCCACGGCCGGGCCGTTTCGCGGCCGTGGTCGGCGGCAGCGGCATCACGCCGGTGCTCTCGATGGCGGGCACGCTGCTCGCGCGGGAGCCCGACGCCAGTTTCTGTCTCGTCCGCAGCGACCGCACGGCGGCCTCCACGATGTTCCTGGAAGAGGTGGCCGACCTCAAGGACCGCTACCCGGACCGGTTCCAGCTGGTCACCGCGCTGTCGCGGGAGGAACAGCAGGCGGGTCTGCCGTCCGGCCGGCTCGACGAGGAGCGGCTGACCGAACTGCTGCCCGCGCTGCTGCCGGTGGCGGACGTGGACGGCTGGTACCTGTGCGGGCCTTTCGGGCTCGTGCAGGGGGCCGAGCGGGCGCTGCGCGCCCTCGGGGTGGCGAGGAAGCGCATCCACGAGGAGATCTTCCACGTCGACGACGGCACGGCCACGGTGACGAGCGGCCCGGTGACGGCCCCGGCGAGCAGCACCCTCACCGCCACGCTCGACGGCCGGTCGGGCAACTGGCCGGTACTGGACGGCGAGTCGCTGCTGGAGACGGTGCTGCGCAGCCGCGCGGACGCCCCCTACGCCTGCAAGGGCGGAGTCTGCGGCACCTGCCGTGCCTTCCTGGTCTCCGGCGAGGTGCGGATGGACCGCAACTACGCGCTGGAACCGGAGGAGACCGAAGCGGGCTACGTCCTGGCCTGCCAGTCGCACGCGGCGACGGCGGAAGTGGAGCTGGACTTCGACCGCTGAGGCCCGGCTTCCACCGAGCCCGCTTTCCGGGGCCGGCCGCCCCGTGCTGGGCCAGGCTGCGTGCTGGGCCAGGCTGCTTCCGCGCCCCTTCCTTCCCGGGCTGTGTTCTTTTTCAGGAACGTGTTCTATCTTGACGCTCCGTCAGATGACGGACGTCGGATGTGCGCGGTTTCCGGGGCGCGGGAGGGCAAGGACGTGGACTTCACCTTCACCGAGGAGCAGCAGGCGGCCGTCGAAGCGGCGAAGGCGGTCTTCTCGGGCGTCGCGCCCGACCGGGTGCCGAGCCCCGCGCTGACACCGGGCGCGGTGGCCGACGACTTCGACCGGCCGCTGTGGGCCGGGCTCGCCGGGTCCGATCTGCTGAGCCTGGTCCTGGCCGCCGAACACGGCGGGGCGGGCCTCGACCCCATCGCGCTGTGCCTCGTGCTGCGCGAGTCCGCGAAGGTGCTCGCCCGGGTGCCGCTTCTGGAGCACAGCGCGGTCGCGATGACCGTACAGGCCTACGGCAGCCCGGAGTTGGCCGCGGAGATCCTGCCGCGGGCAGGCCGCGGCGAGCTGGTGCTGACGGCCGCCGCCAACGGCCGCACCGGTCACGACCCGGCCGAGCTCGCCGTCACCGCGCGGCGGCAGGGCGGTTCCTGGCTGCTCGACGGGGTCCAGACGGGCGTGCCGTGGGCGCAGAGCGCGGACCGGATCGCCGTGCCCGCCCACACGGACCCGCACACGGACCCGCACGCGGACCAGCAGGCGGGGACGGCCCGCGCCGTGGTCGCGCTGGTCCCCCGCGACCACCCGGGTGTCACCCTGGCCGACCAGGTCTCCACCAACGGCGAGCGCTTCGCCGAGGTCCGCCTCGACGCCGTGCGGGTCGGCGACCACGAGGTGATCGACGCCGAGGGTGCCTGGGAGTGGCTGCGCGATCTCCTCACCACCGGAACGTGCGCACTGGCGCTGGGGCTGGGTGAGCGCGTACTGGCCATGACGAGCGAATACACGGGAAAGCGCGAGCAGTTCGGCTTCCCCGTCGCCACCTTCCAGGCGGTGGCCGTACAGGCCGCCGAC
Source organism: Streptomyces chryseus (assembly GCF_014650755.1). Lineage (GTDB taxonomy): Bacteria > Actinomycetota > Actinomycetes > Streptomycetales > Streptomycetaceae > Streptomyces > Streptomyces chryseus. Next base: position 67,390 of record NZ_BMVO01000016.1, read on the forward strand.
CGCTACATCGATCTTCGCGCGATGGAAGTGACCCTCTGGCAGGCCGCCTGGCGGCTGGCCACGCGCTCGCCGGGCGCGCTGCCGGTGTCGGGCGACGTGGCGGTGGCGAAGATCTGGGCGTCCGACGGCGTACGCCGTGTCGTGCAGACCGCGCAGCATCTGCACGGCGGCTTCGGCGCGGACACCGACTATCCCCTGCACCGCTACCACGCGTGGGCCAAGCAGATCGAGCTGTCACTCGGCCCTGCCGCCGCGCACGAAGAGGCACTGGGCGACCTGCTGGCCGCCCACCCCCTCCGCTGAACCGGCGCCGACGACGGTCGCGGCCCCGCCCAGGGAGGCCGGCCCCCCGGAGACCGGAGCGCGGACCGCCGGCGGAGGGGTGGTCAGAGGACGAAGGCCGGGCTGCCGTTGTCGGTGACCATGGGGCGTCCCGCACCGTCCCAGGCGAGCATCCCGCCGTCGACGTTGACCGCGTCCAGGCCCTGCTGCACCAGGTACTGCGTGACCTGCGCGGAACGGCCGCCGACGCGGCACATCACGTGGACCCGCTGCCCGTCCTCGGCCGCTTCGGTCAGCTCACCGAAGCGGGCCACGAAGTCGCTCATCGGGATGTGCAGGGCCCCCTCGACGTGACCGGCCGCCCACTCGTCGTTCTCCCGTACGTCCAGCACGAAGCCGTCGGCCGGGACCGCGGCGGCGGCGACGGAGGGGAGTGGGGCGAAATTCATGGGTCATGCCTTCTCTCGTACAAACACCGTGTGTGTACTCAGTGTGCTCGTCACAGCGGGGCCTCGTCCGGCGATCTCTCGTCGGCAACCTACTGCACCAGTCTGGCCAGCTCGGCCTCGCGCTCGGAGACCCGCGCGAGCAGTTGCTCGGCGATCTCCTCCAGCAACCGGTCCGGATCCTCGGGCGCCATCCGCAGCATGGACCCGATGGCGCTCTCCTCCAGCTCCTGGGCGATGACCGACAGCAGCTCCTTGCGCTGGGAGAGCCACTCCAGCCGGGCGTAGAGCTCGTCACGCTCCGGCTGCAGCTCCTTGGGCTCGGGCCCGGCCGCCCACTCCTCCGCGAGCGCACGCAGCTGGTCCACGTCACCGCGCCCGTACGCGGCGTTGACCCGCGTGATGAACTCGTCCCTGCGGCTGCGCTCGGTCTCGTCCTGCGCGAGGTCGGGGTGCGCCTTGCGGGCCAGCTCGCGGTAGAGCTTGCGGGCCTCCTCGGTGGGCCTGACCCGCTTCGGCGGCTGCACGGTCTGCCCGGTGAGCATCGCCGACGCCTCGGGCGAAAGGCCGTCGGAGTCCATCCAGTCGTGGAACAGCTCTTCGACGCCGGGCATCGGCATGACGATCGCCCGCGCCTCGTCCGCCTTGCGCCGGTCCTCCGGATCGCCCGTGCGGGCGGCCTTGGCCTCCGCGATGCAGGCGTCCAGTTCGTCGAGGCGCGCGTACATCGGGCCGAGCTTCTGGTGATGGAGCCGGGAAAAGTTCTCCACCTCGACCCGGAAGGTCTCCACCGCGATCTCGAACTCGATCAGCGCCTGCTCGGCGGCGCGCACGGCCTTCTCCAGCCGCGCCTCCGGCCGCTCCGCGGCGGCCTCCCGGGCCGGTTCCTGGTCACCACCGGCGGCCTGCCGGCCGGCGGCGTCATGGTCGGCCGTGGGCCCGGTGGCGCGCCCGGTCTCCTGACCGGCCGCGTGCGGGTGCTGCGCGTCGTCGTTCCGGGTCGTCGGCTCCCCGGGAGCTTCCTGAGTCACCCGACCAGCGTACGGGCGAGCGGGGCACCCGCGCTCACACCCCCGCAGACCCCCACGCCACACCGACCCCGCACGAAGCCCGCGAGGGGCACCTCGACCTCGCGCCCTACACCCCGGGCTCGGCGGCTATGCGCCCGTCCTTGACCGCCGCCACCAGATCACCGTGATCCGCTTCCGTACGGTCCGCGTACGCCACCGCGAAACGCGCCACCGCCGCGTCGAACTCTTCGTTCTTCCCGCAGTACCCGGCGACCAGCCGGGGGTCGACGCTGTGCGCGTGCGCCCGCGCCAGCAGCGCCCCGGTCATGCGCCCGTAGTCGTCGAGCTCGCCGGGCCCGAGCGCCGCCGGATCCACGCTGCCCTTGCGGTTGCGGAACTGACGCACCTGGTACGGCCGCCCGTCCACCTCCGCCCAGCCCAACAGGTTGTCGCTGACCACCTGCATCCGCTTCTGCCCGAGCACCACCCGGCGCCCCTCGTGCCCAACCGCCGGCACCTGGAAGCCGGCCAGCGGCAGGTACGGCGTCAGCGCCGAGGCCCGCGCCTCCTTCACCTGGAGCACCAGCGGCTGACCGAGGTGGTCGAGCAGCAGCACCACGTACGACCGCGTACCCACGCTGCCGGTACCGACGACCCGGAACGCCACGTCGTGGATCGCGTAACGGGCGAGCAGCGGCAGCCGGTCCTCGGGCAGCGTCTTGAGATAACCGCCCAGCGCCGAGGCGACCGCGGCAGCCTCCCGGTCCGGCACCCGCCGGAGCACCGGCGGCGCGTCCACGAAGCGCCGCGTCCCACCGGGCCCCTCGGCCGTGGCCTTCGCGGCGAAGCGCGCACTGGTGTTGTTACGGGCCTTCTCCGAAACCCGCTCCAGCGTGCCGAGCAGATCCCGCGCGTCGGTGTGCGAGACGAGCTCCTCGTCGGCGATCGCGTTCCACGCGTCCAGCACCGGCATCCTGGCCAGCAGCCGCATCGTCCGCCGGTACGCCCCGACCGTGTCGAACGCCGCTTGGTGGCATACGTCCTCGTCGGCCCCGGTCTGGCGCCCCGCCAGGACCAGTGACGTCGCCAGCCGCTTGACGTCCCACTCCCACGGTCCGACGACGGTCTCGTCGAAGTCGTTCAGGTCGATGACCAGGCGGCCGCGCGCATCTCCGTACAGACCGAAGTTGGCCCCGTGCGCGTCTCCGCAGATCTGCGCGCCGACCCCGGTGACCGGCGTGCCCACCAGGTCGTGCGCCATGAGCCCGGCCGAGCCGCGCAGGAAAGCGAAGGGGGAGGCGGCCATGCGCCCGACCCGCAGCGGTGTCAGCTCGGGAACCCGGCCGCGGCTCGACTCCTCGACCGCGCGCACCGCGTCGGGCCGCTGCACGGCGAGGACCAGCGAATCGTGCGACGCCCTGGGCACCCGCGACCGCAGCGCCTTGCCCTGGGCCTTCGGCGACTCGCCGGACACGCCCGCCTCGCACGGCGCGAACCCGGGCACCTCCGGGATCCGTCCGGACCGCACCGTCTCGTTCTCGGTCATGGTGCGCCGCCTCCCCGCCTCGCCGACACCGTCGCCGGCCTCCGGCCGCCAACATCAACTGCTCACGACCGTACCGCCGCCCCCCGACAACCGTCTCCCCCTGTGGACAACCCGGGGGACCCCGCCACAGCACCACCCCACCGAGAGAACCACCCCACCGAGCCAGGCACGCCCGCGACCCACGCCCGCGACCCCGCATCCCGCCGCCGCCCCGATCTCCCGGGCGACCGGCACCGTCGACCAGGCCAGCCGCGTCGGCCCGGGCATCGCGCCGTGCGCCACCACCTGCGTCGTCCCCAGCACCGTCAGACCGGCCAGCGCTGCCGTCAGGGCAGTACGGGCGCGCTCCACACCGGGGCCCGCCAGCTCCGCCGGCGCCCGCACCCCGAGGACGGTGAGCAGGACGACCGCGAGGTAGACGAACCGCGGCTCCCCGTCCGTCGCCCTACCGAGGATCACGAGAACCAGCACCGCGGCCATCCCCAGGATCGCCCGCCGCCGGTCCGCCTCCCGCACACCCGGCCCACCGCCCCGCGCCCGGCGGACCCGAAGCGCCGCCGCCCCGGCCTCCCACAGCCCGGCGGCCATCACCACCGCGCCGAGGTCCCCCGCCGGCCGGTACGGAAAGACCGCCAGGCAGTGGACGAGCCCGTCCCCCACGTACGCGCGGCTGGCCTGCGAAGTCGCCGACAGCACCATCCCGAGCGGCGACCCGGTCTCGCGTACGGCGTGCACCAGATGCGGTACGAGCCCGGCCACCAGCACCGCGGCCGCCCCCACAGCCGCCGCCCCCGGGCCGCCCACGCGCGCGGCCCGTACGCCAGAACGGCCGCGAGCCCGATCGCGAGCAGGTTCCCCACCACCCCGTACCGCAGACAGAAGGCGGCCAGCGCCAGAACCGGCACGCCCCTCAGCGCCCGCGCCCCCTTCTCCTGGCCCGCACTACGCGGCCATGGCGAGCGGGCCGGCCACCGTCGCGCGGACCTGGCCCGGACAACGCGAAACGGGCCTCCGCGGGCGACTTCCGTCACCTGCCGAGACCCGTTTCGTCGGTTTCTCTAAGTGCGCGAGGGGGGATTTGAACCCCCACGTCCCTAAGGACACTGGCACCTGAAGCCAGCGCGTCTGCCGTTCCGCCACTCGCGCATGAGTGGTGCCGTTCGAATCTCTCACTGGTTTGTGCGAGCGCCTGACGACATGCAGAAGATTAGCACGGTGGTCAGGGTGGATTCACACCCGTTGTTCGGGGGGACCCGAGGAGGGGAACGAGAGGGAGAACGAGGCGGCAGAACGAGGAGGACGCGGGACGCGAACGACGACGGGAACGCCGAAGGAACGCCGCCGCCCCTCACCCACTCCTCCAGAGTGTCCCCGGGGTGCGGGACACTGTCAGCAGGCCACCTCTACGATCCCTGTGAGAGGTGACACTCATCCACTGTGCAGACAAGGGGAACCAGCCGATTTCCCGACGCGTGGATACGATCAGTAAGCAGTACCAGGACGACAACGACGGAGGAGGTGCCCCATGGGAGTCCTGAAGCGTTTCGAGCAGCGTCTCGAAGGTCTGGTCAACGGCACCTTCGCCAAGGTGTTCAAGTCCGAGGTCCAGCCCGTCGAGATCGCCGGCGCCCTCCAGCGCGAGTGCGACAACAACGCCACGATCTGGAACCGCGAGCGGACCGTCGTCCCCAACGACTTCATCGTCGAGCTCTCCACCCCGGACTACGAGCGCCTCAGCCCGTACTCCGGCCAGCTCGGCGACGAGCTCTCCGGCCTGGTCCGCGACTACGCGAAGCAGCAGCGCTACACCTTCATGGGCCCCATCAAGGTCCACCTGGAGAAGGCCGACGACCTCGACACCGGTCTCTACCGCGTACGCAGCCGCACCCTCGCCTCCAGCACGTCGCAGGCCGGCCCGCCGCAGAGCGCCGCGTCCGGCCGCCAGGCCCCCGCACCCGCCGCCCCCCGCGGCGGCGGCTACGGCTACCCGCCGTCGGCCGCCCCCGGAGCGCCCCCCATGCCCGCGGCCCCGCCGCCGTCGTCGCCGTCCCACGGCGCACGGCCCGGCGGACCGGCCGCCGTGTCCGGCAGACCGGCGGGCGCGGGACCCGGCCCGATGCCGGGCGCGCAGACGCGGCGCTGGATCGAGATCAATGGCACACGCCATCAGATGTCCCGCCCGACGCTGGTGCTGGGCCGCAGCACCGAAGCAGACGTGCGGATCGACGACCCCGGCGTATCGCGCCGGCACTGTGAGATCCGGACCGGAACGCCCCCGACGATCCAGGATCTCGGGTCTACCAACGGCATCGTGGTAGACGGACAGCACACCACCCGCGCTACGCTCCGCGACGGCTCGCGGATCGTCGTGGGCAGCACGACCATCGTTTATCGGCAAGCCGAAGGGTGAAGCGGGGGCAATGTCAGAGCTGACCCTGACGGTCATGCGGCTAGGTTTCCTGGCTGTTCTGTGGCTGTTTGTGATTGTGGCCGTCCAGGTCATCCGCAGCGATCTGTTCGGTACGCGGGTCACGCAGCGCGGCTCACGCCGCACCGCGTCCGCCGACGCCAGGCCGCAGCAGACCGGACGCCAGCAACAGGCTGCGGCGCCGCCGCAGCAGCGCCAGCGCCGCGGCGCCCCCACCAAGCTGGTGGTGTCCGAAGGCACGCTCACCGGTACGACGGTGGCCCTCCAGGGGCAGACCGTCACGCTGGGACGGGCGCACGATTCGACGATCGTGCTGGACGACGACTACGCGTCCAGCCGTCATGCCAGGATCTACCCGGACCGTGACGGCCAGTGGATCGTCGAGGATCTCGGGTCCACCAACGGCACGTATCTCGACCGGACCCGACTCACCACCCCGACCCCCATTCCGCTGGGCGCGCCGATCCGCATCGGCAAGACCGTCATCGAGCTGCGGAAGTAGTGCCACGTCATGATTGAGCGCGAGCGGAGCGAGCGAGCCGCGGCGGTCCCGACAGCGGATCACCGAAGGCTCCCGACCGGAGGGTGGGCACCGTGCGGATGTACCCGGAGCCGACGGGCGAGGTGCGCATGAGTCTGTCACTGCGCTTCGCCGCCGGATCGCACAAAGGCATGATCCGGGAAGGCAACGAGGACTCCGGTTACGCCGGCCCCCGCCTTCTCGCCATCGCCGACGGCATGGGAGGACAGGCCGCCGGCGAGGTGGCCAGCTCCGAGGTCATCTCGACCCTGGTCACCCTCGACGACGACGTACCCGGCTCGGACATCCTCACCTCGCTCGGCACCGCCGTGCAGCGTGCCAATGACCAGCTGCGCATGATGGTCGAGGAGGACCCCCAGCTGGAGGGCATGGGCACCACGCTCACCGCCCTGCTGTGGACCGGTCAGCGCCTCGGCCTCGTGCACGTGGGCGACTCACGGGCGTACCTCCTGCGCGACGGCGTCCTGACCCAGATCACGCAGGACCACACCTGGGTGCAGCGCCTCGTCGACGAGGGCCGCATCACCGAGGAGGAGGCCACCACCCACCCGCAGCGCTCCCTGCTGATGCGCGCGCTGGGCAGCGGCGACCACGTGGAGCCCGACCTCTCCATCCGCGAGGTCCGGGCCGGCGACCGCTACCTGATCTGCTCCGACGGACTGTCCGGCGTCGTCTCCCACCAGACGATGGAGGAGACGCTCGCCAGCTACCACGGCCCCCAGGAGACCGTGCAGGAGCTCATCCAGCTCGCGCTGCGCGGCGGCGGCCCCGACAACATCACCTGCATCGTCGCGGACGTCCTGGACGTCGACGGCAACGACACCCTGGCCGGGCAGCTCAACGACACCCCGGTCGTGGTCGGCGCGGTCGCCGAGAACCAGCTCCAGGCGCACGACGGCGGTGCCATGCAGACCCCCGCGGGCCGCGCGGCGGGCCTCGGCCGGCCCGTGCCTCCGCAGCCCGCACCGGGCGGCGCCTTCGGCCCTCCCGGCAGCGGTGACAACGGCGGTTACGGAGCGGCCCCCGACGGAGCCTTCGGCGCGTACAGCGACGAGGACTTCACCAAGCCGCGCACCGGGCGCAAGTGGCTGAAGAGATCGTTCTACATCGTGCTCGCGCTCGCCGTCGTCGGCGGCGGTCTGTACGGCGGATACCGCTGGACCCAGACCCAGTACTACGTCGGCGCCAACGAGAAGCACGTCGCGCTCTACCGGGGCATCAGCCAGGACCTCGCCTGGGTCTCCCTCTCGAAGGTCGAGAAGGACCACCCCGAGATCGAACTCAAGTACCTCCCGCCCTACCAGCAGAAGCAGGTCGAGGCGACCATCACCGAGGGCAGCCTCGCCGACGCGCGGGAGAAGGTCACCGAACTCGGCACCCAGGCCTCCGCGTGCAAGAAGGACGAGGAGCGCCGCAGGATCGAGCGCGAGAACGCGGCGCGCGAGAAGGCGGAGCGCGAAAAGGCGGAGCGAGAGAACGACGCGCGTACGGGCGAGGGCGAGGCGGGCGGCACGACCGGTTCCGGCGCCACGACCCAGACCATCGAGACCCACAAGATTCCGACGGCTACAGCTACGCCCACTCCTGGCCCCAGCCTCTCCGAGGAAGAGCAGAAGCTGGTCTCGCAGTGCGGTAAGCCGTAAAGCCGTAGGGGGCCTTACCAACCATGAGCGTTGTCACCAACACGACCACCATCGGCGCGATCGAAGCGCCGAGCCGGCGCAACACCGAGCTGCTCCTACTGATCTTCGCCGTCGTCATCGCCGTCTTCGCGTATGGCAATGTAGGCTTGGCCCTCAACGGCGAACTGCCGTCCGGCATGCTGGGGTACGGCCTCGGCCTGACCCTGCTCGCAGGCGTCGGACACTTGGCCGTGCGCAAGTTCGCCGCGTACGCCGACCCGCTGTTGCTGCCTCTCGCGACCCTTCTCAACGGGATCGGCCTCGCACTGATCTGGCGGCTCGACCAGTCGAAGCGGTTCCAGGCGCTGGAGACCTTCGCCCCTGCAGCCACGAAACAGTTGATCTTCTCGGCAGTCGGCGTCGCCCTGCTGGTAGGCGTACTCATGCTGTTGAAGGATCACCGCATCCTCCAGCGCTACACCTACATCTCCATGGTCGTGGCACTGATCCTGCTCGTTCTGCCCATGTTTTTCCCCGCCGTGAATGGCGCCAGGATCTGGATCAACATTCCCGGCGTCGGCACCCTCCAGCCCGGCGAGTTCGCCAAGATCATTATCGCGGTGTTCTTCTCCGGCTACCTGATGGTCAAGCGTGACGCGCTCGCACTCGCCAGCCGCCGCTTCATGGGCATGTACTTGCCCCGCGGTCGCGACCTGGGACCGATCCTCGTCATTTGGGCTCTGTCAATCCTGATCCTGGTTTTCGAGACCGACCTCGGCACCTCGTTGCTGTTTTTCGGCCTATTCGTAGTGATGTTGTACGTCGCCACCGAGCGCACGAGCTGGATCGTCTTCGGCCTCCTGATGTCTGCGGCCGGCGCGGTCGGTGTCGCCACCTTCGAACCACATGTCCAGCAGCGCGTCGATGCCTGGCTCGACCCCTTCGCCGGTTACGGCAAGCTGGCAGCCAGTGAACAGATCGCCAAGTCGCTGATGGCCTTCGGCTCCGGCGGAATGTTCGGCACAGGGCTCGGCCAGGGCGACTCCGATCTGATCGGGTTCGCCGCAAACTCCGACTTCATTCTCGCAACGGTCGGCGAAGAGCTGGGGCTCACAGGCCTCATGGCGATGCTGCTCCTCTATGGCCTGGTCATCGAGCGCGGTGTACGCACGGCACTCGCCGCTCGCGACCCTTTCGGGAAGCTACTCGCGATCGGCCTTTCCGGGGCCTTCGCCATCCAGGTCTTCGTCGTCGCCGGCGGTGTCATGGGGCTGATTCCACTGACCGGTATGACTATGCCCTTCATCGCGGCAGGCGGTTCCTCCGTCATCGCCAACTGGGCGCTGATCGGCATTCTTCTGCGCATCAGCGACACGGCTCGTCGGCCCGCCCCCGTACCCGCACCCTCCCCTGATGCCGAAATGACCCAGGTGGTCCGCCCGTGAACAAGCCCCTGCGTCGCGTCGCGATCTTCTGCGGCCTTCTCGTTCTCGCTTTGCTCGTACGCGTCAACTGGATCCAGTACGTCAAGGCCGACGATCTCGCGAAGAACGAGAACAACCGCCGCGTGATGATCGAGCGCTATGCCCACAAGCGGGGCGACATCGTCGTCGACGGCAAGGCGGTCACCGGGTCCAAGGAGTCCAAGAGCGGCGACTTCAAGTTCCAGCGGACGTACAAGGACGGCCCGATGTGGGCGCCGGTCACCGGCTTCACGTCTCAGCGGATGGGCTCCAACCAGATCGAGTCCCTCGAGGACGACATCCTCACTGGCACCGACGACCGCCTCTTCTTCGACCGCACGCTCTCGATGTTCACCGGTGACAAGAAGCAAGGCGGTAACGTCGTCACCACCTTGAACGGCGCCGCCCAGCGCGCCGCCTTCAAGGGGCTGGGCGGCCGAAAGGGCGCCGTCGCGGCGATCGCCCCCCAGACGGGCGCGATCCTCGCCCTGGCCAGCACCCCCTCGTACGATCCCTCGAAGGTCGCGGGCAACACCGAGGAAGATGTCAAGAACTGGCAGAAGTACGAGAAGGACCCGGACAAGCCGATGACGAACCGCGCCCTGCGCGAGACGTACCCGCCCGGCTCCACCTTCAAGGTCATCACCGCGGCCGCCGCCCTGGAGCACGGCCTGTACGAGGACATCGACGACAAGACCGACTCGCCGCTGCCGTGGCGACTGCCGCTGTCCACCAAGAACCTGGTGAACGACGGCGACCACCCCTGCAAGAACGCCAGCCTCCGGGTCGCCCTCCAGTGGTCCTGCAACACCGTCTTCGGCAAGATCGGCGCCGACCTCGACAACGACAAGATGCTGGAGACCGCGGAGAAGTTCGGCTTCAACGAGCAGCAGTTCGTGCCCGTCCGCTCCAACGCGAGCGTCTTCGCCAAGGACATGGACAAGGCCCAGACGGCCCTCTCCTCCATCGGCCAGTTCAACACCGCCGCCACCCCGCTCCAGATGGCCATGGTGACCGCCGCCATCGCCAATGACGGCAAGCTGATGAAGCCGTACATGATCGACCGGCTCACCGACCCCAACCTGGACGTCCTCGAGAAGACGAGCCCCGAGGAGATGAGCACCCCGCTCTCCCCGGAGAACGCCCAGAAGCTCCAGGAAATGATGGAGACGGTCGTCAACGAGGGCACCGGTACCCGGTCCAAGATCCCCGGCGTCACCGTCGGCGGCAAGACCGGCACCGCCCAGCACGGCGTCGACAACAGCGAGAAGCCGTACGCCTGGTTCATCTCGTACGCCAAGACCGACAAGGGCTCGCCCGTCGCGGTCGCCGTCGTCGTCGAGGACGACGCCGCGAACCGCGAGGACATCTCCGGCGGCGGCCTCGCGGCCCCCATCGCGAAGGACGTGATGCGGGCGGTGCTCGACAGGCAGAAGTGACGCCGGTCACCTGACGGCCGCGTACGCCCACGTCGCGGCACCGGTCGGGTCTCGGCCGGCAGTCACGGGCGGACCTGATACGGCCCGCCCGGTACCGTATGCGCGACAGCACACCGCCGGACCACACACAGGTGCGGTCGGGACAGACGGAGAGGGCTGGATTAGCTATGGAAGAGCCGCGTCGCCTCGGCGGCCGGTACGAGCTGGGCTCGGTGCTCGGCCGTGGTGGCATGGCCGAGGTCTACATCGCGCACGACACCCGGCTCGGCCGCACCGTCGCCGTGAAGACGCTGCGGGTGGATCTCGCCCGCGACCCGTCCTTCCAGGCCCGGTTCCGCCGCGAGGCCCAGTCGGCGGCCTCGCTGAACCATCCGGCGATCGTCGCGGTCTACGACACCGGCGAGGACTACGTCGACAACGTCTCCATCCCGTACATCGTGATGGAGTACGTCGACGGGTCGACCCTGCGTGAGCTGCTGCACTCCGGCCGCAAGCTGCTGCCCGAGCGCACCCTGGAAATGACCGTGGGCATCCTCCAGGCGCTCGAGTACTCGCACCGCGCCCAGATCGTCCACCGCGACATCAAGCCGGCGAACGTCATGCTGACGCGCACCGGCCAGGTCAAGGTCATGGACTTCGGCATCGCCCGCGCCATGGGCGACTCCGGCATGACCATGACGCAGACCGCCGCGGTCATCGGCACCGCCCAGTACCTCTCCCCGGAGCAGGCCAAGGGCGAGCAGGTCGACGCCCGCTCCGACCTCTACTCCACCGGCTGCCTGCTCTACGAGCTGCTCACCGTACGGCCGCCGTTCATCGGAGACTCCCCGGTCGCGGTCGCCTACCAGCACGTACGGGAAGAGCCGCAGCCGCCGTCGAACTTCGACCCCGAGATCACGCCCGAGATGGACGCCATCGTCCTGAAGGCGCTGGTCAAGGACCCCGACTACCGCTACCAGTCCGCCGACGAGATGCGCGCCGACATCGAGGCCTGCCTCGACGGCCAGCCCGTCGCGGCCACCTCGGCCCTCGGCTCGGTCGGATACGGCGGCTACGGCGGCCACGGCGACGACCAGCCCACCACGGCGCTGCGCTCGGCCGACGGCGGCGGCGCACCGACGTCAATGCTGCCGCCGGTCAACCCCGACGACGGCGGCTACGGCTACGACGACCGCCCGGACCGCCGCAGGCAGCAGAAGAAGAACACCTCGACGATCCTGCTCGTCCTCGCGGGCGTCCTCGTCCTCGTCGGCGCGATCCTGATCGGCAGAGCCCTCTTCGGCGGCGACTCCGACAAGGACAACCGCACCGTGCCGCCCCTGGTCGGCGAGACGCTCGCCGAAGCGAAGGAACTCGGCACGAACGCCGACCTCACCGTGAAGGTCGGGGACCGCAAGGAGTGCGAGGACCAGCCGCAGGGCAAGATCTGCAGCCAGTCCCCGGACAGCGGCCAGGAGGTCAAGGAGGGCTCGACCGTCACGGTCGTCGTCTCCACGGGCGCCCCGAAGGTCGAGGTCCCCGACGTGACCGAGCAGTCCAAGGACCGGGCGACGCAGAACCTGGAGGCCAAGGGCTTCGAGGTCGACACCAAGCAGGTCGAGTCCGAGAAGACCGTCGGCACGGTCATCGACCAGGACCCCGAGGGCGGCACGAAGGCGGAGAAGGGCGAGACGATCACCCTGTCCATCGCCAAGTCCACCAAGGCCGATGTCCCGCCCGTGGTCGGCCAGCCCTTCGAGGCGGCCAGCAAGCAGCTCACCGACCTCGGCTTCCAGGTCTCGCGCGCCGAAGAGGAATCGACCGAGGCCCCGGGCACGGTCATCAAGCAGGACCCGGTGGGCAACAGCCAGACCGACAAGGGCGGCACCGTCACCCTGACCGTCGCGAAGGCCCCGGCCCAGCCGGAGCAGGTCGCGGTGCCGGCCGTGACCGGCCAGAAGCTCAAGGACGCCCGCAAGGCGATCGAGGACGCCGAACTGACCGTCGGCACGATCACGGGCCCGCAGGACGACGACGCCATCGTCGTCCTCCCCCAGCCCGCGGTCGGCCAGCAGGTCCCCAAGGGCACCGCGGTCAACCTCACCACCGCCGGCGGCGGCGGTGACGGCGGCGGAGACAACGGAGGCAACAACGGCGGCAACAACGGCGGCAACGACGCCGGCGGCCTCTTCGGCGGCGCGTTCGGCCGCAACGGCGAGAGCGACTGACCCCGGCATACCGCTGGTGCGCCGCCGTCGGACACTGAACTCAGGGTCCGGTCGGCGGTGCAGCAGTTGATCACTCCGTCATCCGTCGGTTTTACCGACGTTGACATGTTTGTGGTGGCAGAGCGGATCTAGTGGTGCTGCGACGTTACACTCCGCCGGGGCGATAAGGTGCCTCAGCGTAGCCCACCTGATCGGTGCACGCCTGAAGGTCTCTTAGGGGCAATGCCGGTGACTTTGCTGCCTACCAAGGCACGCCAACCGCTACATCGTTGCAGGTCAGCGACTCGCGGGTCACGTTAAGTCAGTGGTATTGCTCTTAGGGGTGCTTTCAGAAAGCTGGGTTTTGCGCGGGCGAGGCTCATGCCATGTGCGAGCTGGAGGAAGTGTCGTCGCGTACTTCCCAACGGATTCGTAGGCGCCGGGGGCCGTGGAGCCAGGCGATAGCGGATTCGGCGACCCATCGGACCTTGCCCAGGCCCGAGCCATGTGGCTGGCCGCGTCGGGCGATGTTCGGTGTGATGCCGCGCTCGCGCAGGCGGCGCCGATAGATGTCGTGGTCGTATCCGCCCCTTTCAGGGCCCGCATGTTCACCGACTCGATCGCACAGCGGGACCAGCCCAACTCACACGGAGACCAAGCTCATCGAGGACTAAGCGGTGTAGCTTCGCCCACACCCTGGCCTTCGTCCAATCGGCAAATCGCCGATGAGCCGTCGCCCCCGACGGCCCGAACGACGCGGAAGGCAATTGCCGCCCCGGGCAGTCTGACGTTGCCACGAACACGATCGCTGCCAACACCTCCCGGTCACCATGTCGGCGCCGGCCACCGCCCTGAGACCGCGACGGCGCCTCCGGCACCACCCTCTGGAACAGCTCCCACAACTCATCCAGCACCAGCCGCTCAACGATCCCCACCCCGACCGACAGCCTACCGAACGAGCCAATTCTGAAGGCAGTACGCGAACGCCGGACATGCACATCACCACAGGCCCAGTGGTCGGAAGTCAGCCATTTGCGATTTTCGGACAACAAGATCAAATAGCTTGTTTCTTGATTTATCCCCGTCATACCTTGGTTCACATCATCGAACGTCTCTGCGAATGCAGGCAGTTCGAGTCTCAACCAAACGGGAGAATCGTGAGCTTTTCAGTTGCTGGGCGTAAGACACGTGCTGTTGGCGCACTCGCCACGCTGGTCGTCGGCGGAAGCCTGCTCGCCGCTACCCCGGCGCAGGCCTACACCAGCTGCCCCGACAGTGGTTACATCGACAAGCAGAACACCTGCACGAAGCTGTCCAACGGGATTCTTGGCCACCACATCTACCTCAACGGCAGCAACTACACGATGCGCGTCGTTACTGACTACTACAAGAGTGGCGGTGGCTCGATTTCCCGTCGTCTCGGATCCAGTGGACCCTTCACTGGTCAGAGCACGCAGTGGGGCGCATGGGGCAACCAGTCTTCCGGGACGAGCAAGTGGAGCAAGAACTTCAACAACAACCTGGCTAACTGCCGAAACACACAGGGCCTGATGGAGTCGGGCGGCACTGTCTACAAAACGCCATTCACCGGCAAGTGTTGATCTGAGCCGTTCGATCTACGCCTCTCCCCCCCCCAGAACCGAGGGGGAGAGGCGCTTCAGCTTCTGCTCGAAAGTTGCCATGCTAAAAGCCTTCTTCGTTGACCAGCATACGCTCGCTGCGGTATCGGTCGCACTGTGTCTCCTGGCTGCGGGCATCACTTACTTCTTCGGTCGCAGCCGCCTCCCCTACCCCCGATCCAGCGCCCTCCTTTTGGCCAGTCTCGTCGGCGTCCCGTGTTTGGCGTTCTCCGGCTCTAGCAGAACCGCCCTGCGCACCTGCACCTTCAATTGGCAGCCGACCGGGGCGTTCCTCAGCGACCAGGGCCTTCTGAACGCCGTACTCTTCCTTGCTGTGGGGTTTTTCGGTCTACTTGCAAGCCGGCGCCCAGTGGCAGTTACCGCCGGGGCATCGGCGCTTTCCGCCACCGTCGAAGTGGCACAGGCAATGGTGCCGCCCCTCGCACAAACATGTGAGGCCAGCGACTTCGTAGCCAGCACGGCTGGTGCGCTTCTCGGGATGCTGGCGGCGTGGGCAACCGTGCATATCAGTCAGTCGGCACCGGTCAGCTTCCGCCACCACCCGCGATCCGTAGTTTGGGTCATCAGCGCGGCATTCGCCCTGAACGCCACCACGGTCGCCCTGTGGGTCACCCCGGCGGTCAACGACAGCAGCATCCAGTACGTCACGCCTGATATGCGGAAAGCTGCCCGTACCCATGTACGCCAGGCCTTCGGTGACCACTACAAGATTGGCAAGATCTCCTACGATCCCACTGCCCACATCGTGTACGTCGGCTTGAAGGGAGGAATGGCCCATCTGTCCTGGCCCAAGCAACGCGAATTCAATGTCAGCCTCGTCTCGTACCAGAAAGGCATCCAACCTGCCGACGTCGGCTCGTTCCCTGTGGGCGGCGAAGTAAAGCCACCTGCGAAAGAAACGGATGCGCGAGGAATAGCTCGGCGTTATGTTGCTGAACGCTACCCGTTCGCCTTGAAGGGATCGAAAGTGGAAAGCTACGCCATCGCCGATGGACGACTGGGTTGGGCCTTCTCGTGGCGCAAGGTAGTGAACGGGATATTGATGCCCATGCGGTTGGATATTGCCATCGACTTGAAGGGCCAGGTCAGCGATCTTCTGGTCCGTGACCTGGCTGACCCGGATGAACTGCCCAAACCGAAGCTCACCGAGGCGCAGGCAAAATCTAATCTCCGGAAGAGCCCGGGACTCCCCAGCGAGGTCACCCAGATCGGCGACGGTCTGGCGATCGCACGCAGCGACACCGGCAAGGAATGGCAAGTTGTTTGGCTCTTTCCCACCGGAGTCGGAAACAAGGAAGGACCAACCCTCGCTGTCGACGCAGTGACGGGAAAGCCGCTCGAAGAGGGCCAAGCGTCGGCTGCACCGTGAGCCCTCGACCCCGCACACATCGGCGGAAAGGATCCGCCCGTGTTCACCCGAGGGCTGCTGTAGCGCGCGGGCGGAGTTCCAAGCCCAACCCTGTCGGAAGACCACGAAAGGCCCGAAGTCGCAAGTCGAAGTTGCGGCTTCGGGCCCGGCTCGTGTGCGGACAACGCTAGCCGAGTTCCGCCGGCGGTGTGCGGTGTCGGTCCACCTTCTCCGTACGCTCCAGCTCGCCCCACACGACGTACCGGTGCTTCGACGTGTAGACCGGCGTGCACGTGGTGAGCGTGATGTAGCGGCCCGGCTTCTTCTTGCCCGACTCCTTCGGGACCGGCTTCAGGACGTCCACGTTGTACTTCGACGTCTCGGGGAGCTTCGCGTACACCTTGTACACGTACCAGGTGTCCTTCGTCTCGAAGACGATCGCGTCGCCGTCCTTGAGCTTGTCGATGTTGTGGAACTTCGCGCCGTGCCCGTCCCGGTGCGCCGCCAGCGAGAAGTTGCCCTTCTTGTCGGCCGGCAGCGCCGACTTGACCGGGTCCGTGTAGTAACCGGCGACACCCCGGTTCAGATCCTTGGCGTTGGTGCCCTTCCTGACCAGCACCTCGCCGTTCTTCATCGCGGGTACGTGAAGGAAGCCGATGCCGTCCTTGGTGTCGAGGGCCCCGGGCCCGCCCGCCCACCGGTCGCGCACCTCATTGCCCTGCTGGTCCGCGTCGCGGTCGGCGAGCACGTTCGTCCACCACAGCGAGTAGACGACGAACAGGCCGAGGATCAGGCCCGCCGTGATCAACAGCTCGCCGAAGAGGCTCACCGTGCCCGCGACACGCCCACGCTTCCTCGCCCCGCCCGCGGGTGCGGACGCGGGCACGGGCGTGCCGGTCTGCTCGTCCTGCTCGGTCGTCCTGGCTGCCACCGCACCCGTCCCCGTCCTGAGTCTCTGCCGTCCGGCCGGCTCGTTGTCAGCCGACGAGCGCGTCGGGTTGCCCCTTACTGCGCGGCCGTTCGTCGACCATCTTGCCCCACACGATCATTCGGTACGTACTCGTGAATTCAGGCGTGCACGTCGTCAGCGTGATGTACCTGCCGGGCCGCGTGAAGCCGGAACCCGGCGGCACCGGACGGATCACGCTCACGTTGGAGGGCGCGGTCTGCGGCAGGATGCTCGCCATCTCGTACGTGTAGTACGTGTCCTGCGTCTCGACGACGATCGGATCGCCCGGTTCCAGCTGGTTGATGTACCGGAACGGCTCACCGTGCGTGTTCCGGTGGCCCGCGACCGCGAAGTTCCCCTGCTTGTCCGACGGCATCGCCGTCTTGAGCTCGCCCTCCGCGTAGTGGCCCACCATGCCGTTGTCGAGGACCCGCTTCTTGTCGATGCCCTCGGCGATCGGGACGACGACGTCCAGCTTGGGAATGTGCATGATGGCGAAGCCCTGGCCCGGTTCGAACGCCCCGGGCCCCCGCCCGTTCGCCCAGCCCTCCTGGATCTTGTCCGCCTCCTTGCCGGCGAACAGATCGGCGCGGACGTTCGTCCACCACAGCTGGTACGTCACGAACAGCAGCATCAGCACGCCCAGCGAGATGAACATCTCGCCGAAGAAGCGACTGGCGACGACCGCCGGGCTGTCCTTGGCGGCGCGGGCGGCGCGCCTGGCCTCCACCCGGGAGAGCGGCGCTTCAGGGGCCGCCTCCGCCGCGCTCCCGGCCTTCCGCTCGGGGCCCTTGCCACGGCTCCCCCTGCCCTTGGCGGCCCTGCGGCGCTCCGCGCGGCCGCCGGTCACGGGCGGCGGGCCGGACCGCGTGCCTTGCTGAGGGCCGGCGGCCGCTATTCGCCGGGTGTCGTCCGTCCGCAGGGCGACGGTCTCGTCGTCGTACGTCTCGTCGTCGTACACGGGAGTGGGTACGGACGCGGGCACGGGTGCGGGTGTCGGCTCGGGGGCCGGGGCGGGGGCCGGGGCGGGCGTTCGGCCGCCGTACCCGGCCCCGGGACGGCCCTGGCCGCCGTACGGCTCCTGAGGCCGCCGGAGAGGCTGCTGGGCCGCTTGTACGGCCTCCTGGGCGGGCCGCACGGCTCCGGGCTGCCCCGGCAGGTGCTGCGGGGGTTGTCGGGGCGCGGCCTGTGGGGGCACGTGCTGCCCGGGTGCGGCCTGTTGAGGCGCGGCCTGTCGGGGCACCTGCTGTCCGGCCGCGTGCTGTCCCGGCACAGCCGGGCCCGGCTGCCGCAGTGGCTCGTACGGCCGCTGTCCGTACCCCACTGCCTGCGCGCCCGGACCCTGCGTCTGCCCCTGCGGCACCGTCGACGACCGGAACCACGGCGAGGCCCCCTCCGGGGTGGCCCCGGGAGCCGTTTCCGCTCCCGGCCGCTCCTGCCCCGGCAGCGGATCGTTCAGCGGATCCGCGAGCTGGTCCACCGCCGCCTCGAACGCGCCCGCCGCCCCGTACGCGCCCTGCTCGTACGAGGCTTCCCGGCCGGCGTCGTGTTCGGGGCGGAGCGCCGTCACGCGACGGCCTTGCCCACCACCGGCGCGAGCCCGGCCGCCCGCTCGACCGCTCCCGGATACCCGCACCGCGCAAGCCAGTTGGCCAGCATCAGGTGCCCGTGTTCCGTCAGTACCGACTCGGGGTGGAACTGCACGCCCTCGACCGCCAGGTCCCGGTGGCGCAGCCCCATGATGATCCCGTCGGCCGTCCGTGCGGTGACCTCCAGCTCGGCGGGCAGCGCCTCGGGTTCGGCCGCCAGCGAGTGGTAGCGCGTCGCCGTGAAGGGCGAGGGCAGCCCGGCGAAGACGCCGGCGCCCGTGTGCGTCACGGGGGACGTCTTGCCGTGCAGCAGCTCGGGCGCGCGGCCGACGACACCGCCGTACGCCACCGCCATCGACTGCATGCCCAGGCAGACGCCGAAGACCGGCACGCCGGTCGACGCGCAGTGCCGCACCATGTCGACGCAGACGCCCGCCTGTTCGGGGGTGCCGGGGCCCGGCGACAGCAGCACGCCGTCGAAGCCGTCCTGGGCGTGGCTCAGCGCCACCTCGTCGTTGCGCAGCACCTCGCACTCGGCGCCGAGCTGGTAGAGGTACTGGACGAGGTTGAAGACGAAGCTGTCGTAGTTGTCGACCACCAGGATCCGTGCGCTCACTGGCGAGCCCCTCCTTCCCCGTCGACCGTCACATCGTTGAACGGGAGCAGCGGCTCCGCCCACGGGAAGACGTACTGGAACAGTGCGTAGACGACCGCCAGGACCAGTACGAGCGAGATCAACGCCCGCACCCCTACGTTGCCCGGCAGATGCCGCCAGATCCAGCCGTACATGCTGTCCCTTCCGTTCGGTCGAAACCCAGAGTAAAGGGCGACGGCGGGGGCTCGTGGGTCAGCCGCTCAATGCGCGCGGCCGGCCGTCCTCCACGGGCTGGGTGGCGTCGAGATGCGCCCACACGACCAGCCGGTGGCTGCTGCCCCACT
The DNA here is from genome assembly GCF_014650755.1 of Streptomyces chryseus. GTDB lineage: Bacteria > Actinomycetota > Actinomycetes > Streptomycetales > Streptomycetaceae > Streptomyces > Streptomyces chryseus. The sequence goes on from NZ_BMVO01000016.1 coordinate 86,818, forward strand.
CCGGCTCGCAGGTCGTCAGCGTCAGGTAGCGCCCGGGGCCGTCGAAACCGGCCTTGCGGGGAACGGCGTCGATCACCCCGACGTCGCCCGGGACGGTCCGGTACGGCCTGTTCTCGACGCGGTACGTGAACCAGGTCGTCCCGTCCGTCAGCACCACCGCGTCGCCGGGCCGCAGCCTGGGGAAGTCCTTGAAGGGGTCGCCGTGGGTACGACGATGGCCGGCGACGGAGAAGTTCCCCGTCTCGCCGGGCCGCGCGGTCCCCGCGTAGTGGCCGAGCCCCTTCTTCAACGTCCCGGTCCGCGTGCCCTCCAGCACGGGCCAGTCCCAGTCCCTGCCGAATCGCGGCACGTACATCACGGCGAAGGGCCGGCCCGGCGCGTACGCCGCCGGGGCGGGCGGGGCCTGCTCGGGACCGGCGGGGTCGGGAGCGGCGGGCCGCACGGGGCCGCGGGCCCAGCTGTCCTGGAGCCTGTCGATCTGCCCGTCGCTCGCGTCGGCGGCCTTGATCCCGGTCCAGAACATCACGTACACGACGAACAGCACGATCACGCTGCCGACGGTGAGGCACAGCTCGCTGAACGTCCGGACGATCAGGCGCACCGACATCCCGGCCGACGGCCGCCCCGACAGTCGCCCCGACATCGGCTCCCCCCGTTTACTCGACGGGCCTCGCGTAGTGGAGATCCACTGTGCCCGAGTAACCGGGAAGAGTCATCGCCTCGTGCTCGTCGACTTTCCAGCCGAGGCCGTACGCCTTCACGTACAGCTGGTAGTTCTGCAGCGCCGTGGAGGCCGTGAGCGCCCGCTGGAGATCGTCGCGGTCGCCGACCGCGGTGACCTTGTACGGCGGCGAGTAGACACGGCCCTGGAGGATCAGGGTGTTGCCGACGCAGCGCACCGCGCTGGTGGAGATCAGCCGCTGGTCCATGACCCTGATGCCTTCGGCGCCGCCCTGCCACAGGGCGTTGACGACCGCCTGGAGGTCCTGCTGGTGGATGACCAGGTCGTTCGGCTGGGGCTCGGGGTAGCCCGGATTGGCCGTGGCGTCCGGCGGGGCGTCGTCGAGCGTGACGGTGAGGCCGGCGCCGGACAGCTTCTTGGTGCCGGCTGCCGCCTCCAGCGCCTTCAGCTTCGCGTCCTCGGCCCGCGTACTGCTGTCACCGCGCTCCGCGAGCGCGTCGACGTCGCGGCGCACGGCCGCCGTCGAGTCGCCCAGCTCCTTGTTCTTGTGACTGCGCTGGTCGATGAGGTCGGAGAGCTTGAGCAGCGAGTCGTCCGTGCGGATATTGGTGCCCTTGGCCGTGTTGAAGCTCGTCACGAAGATCAGCCCGGCGAGCGCGAAGACCCCCGCCGTCAGCAGTCTGACCGGCCGCAGGGCGGGCCGCCGGGCGGGTTCGGTGGGGGAGTCGGCAGAATTGCTCAACGTACCCTTATCTCCTTCGACGCCGCGGAAGCACTACGCTAACGGACGCCCGGGGGAGGCAGTGCTCCCCGTTGCTCCCGCACCGGGCACCAGCCAAGTTCTCTGCGCGGTAACGCAGCGCATCGACAGGAGAGTCCCTCGTGCCGAAGTCACGTATCCGCAAGAAGTCAGACTTCACGCCGCCGCCGGCGCCTTCGAAGCAGGCGACGGCCATCAGGCTCACCAACCGCAGCTGGGTGGCTCCGGTGATGCTGGCGCTCTTCCTCATCGGGCTCGCCTGGATCGTGGTCTTCTACGTGACCGAGGGCGACCTGCCGGTCCAGAGCCTGGACAACTGGAACATCGTGGTCGGGTTCGGCTTCATCGCGGCCGGCTTCGGCGTCTCCACTCAGTGGAAGTAAACGCCACGCGCAAGCTCTGACCAGAGGTTATCCACAGCGTTGTCCACACGGTGGGGAAAGGTCAGACGATCTGTGGATAACTCACAGGGTGTTGACGCCGGTGTGACTGCCTAGGCCTTCCGGGGCATGAGGGAGTTACGGCCTGCCCCTTGTCCTGCCTGGGAAAAAGCCAGTTCAGCGACGAGGGGCACAGCTGTTCCCGCACTTTCCCCCTGAATGCACAAGGTCCGGCGTTCGCTGTGGACAACTGACCCTCAATCGCCGCCCCCGGCGCTCAGGTGAGCATCGCGGTACGCGCCACGACGAGCCCCGCGGTGGCGAGCAGGACGAGCCCGCACGTCCCGTACTGCACCAGCGTCCGGCGCGCGCGGGGGGCGTGCACCATGGCGACCGCGATGAGAACGCCGGCGGCGAGACCGCCCACGTGGGCCTGCCAGGCGATGCCGCTCAGGACGAAAGTCAGGACCAGGTTCAGGCCCAGCAGCACCAGGATCGGCCGCATGTCCTGGTTCATGCGCCGCATGAGGACCACGGTCGCGCCGAAGAGTCCGTAGATCGCGCCCGAGGCACCGAGCGACGGCTGGTTCGGGGCGGCCAGGAGATACGTGAACGCGCTGCCGGCGAGACCGGACAGCAGGTAGAGCGCCAGGTACCGGGCGCGGCCGAGCGCCGCTTCGAGCGGACCGCCGAGCCACCACAGGAGCAGCATGTTGAACCCGATGTGCCACACCTCCTGATGCAGGAACATCGCCGTGACCAGGCGGTACCACTCGCCGTCCGCGACCCCGACGACCTGGAGGTCCGTACCGCTGAACGCCAGTCCGACCAGCGCGAGATCGTTGACGAGGCTCTCGCGCGCCAGCACCGCGACGAACAGCGCCACGTTGATCGCCAGCAGGACCTTCGTCACCAGCCGGGGGTCGGCGGCGACCGTGCCGCCCGCGACCGTGCGCGGACGGCTCGCGGCCGGGGCGTGGCCCGTACCGGAGCCTTCGCGGACGCAGTCGGGGCACTGGAAACCGACCGACGCGCTGATCATGCACTCCGGGCAGATCGGGCGTTCGCAGCGCGTGCAGCGGATGCCCGTCTCGCGGCCCGGATGCCGGTAGCAGTGATCCATCGGTCCGTCCCCGGTTCCCTAGGTGTGGCTCTTGGCGGTCCGGCTCACCGCTCCGCCCCGCGTATCCACTACGGACGGGCGGGGCGCTTTGGTTCCCGGCGGCCCCCCGCACGGCCTCCCAGCGGCCTCCCGAAGACTTCCCGGCGGCCTCCCGGCGGGTTCCTCAGCGGGTCTCCACGACGACCGACTCGATGACGACGTCGGTGAGCGGGCGGGCGGTGCGCGGGTTGGTCTTCGCGGAGACGATGGTGTCCACGGTCTTCTGGCTCGCGGCGTCCACGACCTCGCCGAAGATGGTGTGCTTGCCGGTCAGCCACATCGTCGGCGACACGGTGATGAAGAACTGCGAGCCGTTCGTGGCCGGTCCCGCGTTGGCCATCGCCAGCAGGTAGGGACGGTCGAAGGCGAGGTCGGGGTGGAACTCGTCCTTGAACTCGTAGCCGGGGCCGCCGGTGCCGTTGCCCAGGGGATCGCCGCCCTGGATCATGAAGTCGCCGATCACCCGGTGGAAGACGGTGCCGTCGTACAGCCGGTCCGTGGTCTTGTGCCCCGTCTCGGGGTTCGTCCACTCCCGCTCACCCCGGGCGAGTTCCACGAAGTTCTTGACCGTCTTCGGGGCGTGGTTCGGCAGGAGCCGGATCTCGATGTCGCCCTGGCTGGTCTTGAGGGTGGCGTAAAGCTGCTCGGCCACGTTCTGCCTTCCAATGAGTCTTTCCTGAAGCGTCTGTCGATCCTCCCACGCCCGGTTTACGACGAGTAGCCGCCGAACCGCCACACGGAACGCCGAAGCGTGGCATTGTCGTGCCCGAGACCCCCTTGCACCGCCTTGCCCCGAGAGCCCGGGGATTGCCCCAGTCGCCGCCCCATGACCCGGATGCCCGTCCGCACGTGCCGTGTTGGCCCGGGAAGGGCATGATTTCGAAATGGGTGGACAGGCGATATACCGAACCGCCACCAAGGAGGAGGATCCAGTGACCCGCATCGACAGCGTGCGCGCCGCATCCGAATCGGCGAAGGAGAGCGTGCTGCACGCCGCGGAAGTGGTGGCGCCCTACGCCGGTACGGCCAAGGAACAGGCCACGCAATATGCGCACGACGCCCGCGTAAGGCTCGCGCCGAAAGTGTCCAAGGCCGCTCGTCAGGCCCGTGTCCAGTACGGCGCGCATGTCGCGCCGTACATCGAGCAGGCCCGTACCCACGTGCCGCCGAAGGTCGACGTCGCCGCGCAGCGCGCGGCGGTGCGGACCCGGCACGCGGCCCGGCAGGCCGCGGAGTACACCGTCCCTCGGGTGGAGCACGCGATCGCGGTGTCGCTGCCGGTGCGCGAGCAGGCCGCCGCGCGCAGTGCGGCCGCCGTGGCGGCCCTGCGCGGCCAGGTGACGGCGAAGGACATCCGCAAGCTCGTCAAGCGGCACGAGCGGCGGGCGAGGGCCGGCCGTGCCGCCAAGGGCGTCGCCGTGTTCGGCGTGCTGGCGGCCGGCGCCTTCGCGGCGTGGAAGTGGTGGGACAAGCAGGCCAACCCGGACTGGCTGGTCGAGCCCCCGGCCGCCACGGAGGTGTCCGACCGTGCGCCGCTGACCTCGGTCGACGGCAGCGGTCAGGTGCTGGACCCGGAGGTCCAGGCCAAGCAGGCGGAGGCTGAGGCCGAGGCCGCCGAGCGCGACAGGAAGAACGACTGACGTCAGGTAACGGACGGCGGTACGCACAAGGGTGCCGGGTGGCCTTCGGGTCTCCCGGCACCCTTGTGCGTGGCGGACCCGCGTTCTCTTTCGTAGCGGCGGGGGGCGACGAAAGTGTGCGGCGGCCCTCCTGACCGGCTGCCTAGAGTGCGACCGTGGACGTGTCATCGAAGATCAGGGCCGGCCGGCGGTGGCTGGCGGGCCCGGAGCCCTGGCCGGCCCGGCGCACGGCGGGCGAGTGCGTGCTGGCGGCGGTGCTGGCGCTGCTGGCGGCCGGCACGCAGGAGCTGATGGGCAGTGCGGTTCTCGTGCAGTCCGCCACCGCTGTGGCCGTCGCGGTGCTGTCGCTGCTGCGCCGCCGGCTGCCGGCGACGGTGCTGGTGGTCTCGGGCGGGGCGGCGGGCGAGCTGGCCGGGTTCGGGCCGCTGCTGATCGTGGCGGGGTGGTCGGCGGGGCGGCGGATCCCGGGGGCGGGGAAGGCGCTGGCGGCGTTCACCGCGTCGTGCGTCCTGAACATCGTCGTCGCCGCGGCGTCCGAGCTGCCGCGTTTCTCCCCGCTGTCGCTGATCATGTTCAGCACCCTGTACTTCCTCGCGACGACGGTCGTCCCCGGCCTGGCCAGCCGCTACTGGACGCAGCGGCGCACCCTGCTGCACGCCCTCCAGGAGCACAACGCCCAACTGCTGCGCGAGCGCGCCATGGTGGCCGGGCAGGCGCGGCTGCGCGAGCGGCAGCGGATCGCCCAGGACATGCACGACAGCCTGGGCCACCAGTTGGCGCTGATCTCCGTGCACACGGGCGCCCTGGAGGTCGATCCGGCACTGACGGACCGCCAGCGCGAGGGCGTCGGCGTTCTGCGTGACGCCTCGGTGGCGGCGATGCACGAGTTGCGTGAGGTCGTCGGCATCCTGCGGGACGGGGTGGAGCGCGACGAGGCGGCGACCGCCCCGGGCCTGCCGCCGGTCGAGGACCCGCATCCGGCGGCGCGGGGGGCCGCGGGCATCGAGGGCCTGGTGGCGGCGGCGCGGGCGGCCGGGAACGCCGTCGAGCTGCGGTGCGCGGGCAGCCGGCGGCCGCTGGCGGCGGCGGCGGACCACGCGGCGTACAGGATCGTGCAGGAGGCGCTGACCAACGCGTACAAGCACGCCCCGGGCGCGGCGATCAACGTCGAGCTGCGGTACGAGCCGGACTCGCTGGTGGTGGAGATCGCGAACGGCCCGGCCCCGGCGGACCCAGGTGACGTCGTCAGCGGCGGCCAGGGCCTGACCGGGCTGCGGGAGCGGGCCCGGCTGGTCGGCGGCATGGTCCACGCGGGCCGTACCGACGGCGGGGGTTTCCGGGTCGCGGGCGTCCTGCCGTACGGCGCCGACGGCCTGGCGCCGGGTACGGGCGCGGCGCCTTTGGTCGACGTGGAGGACGACTTCCGGCAGCAGTCGCCGGCGGTCCCTCTCGGCAACGGTGGTCAGGTCATGGACTGGACCGTTGTGCAGAGGGAGCTGGCGATGAGTGGTGGGCGCGGGAGCAGGAGCAGCGGAGTCGTACTGGGCTGCGGCATCGCGGTGGCGGCCCTGGTGCTGCTGGTGGTCGCGGGCGGGTTCGGGCTGTTCTTCCTGGCCGGGTCGGCGGAGCGGGGCATGATCGAGCCGAGCGACTACGAGGCGGTGAAGGTCGGCGCGTCGGAGGAGGAGGTGCGCGACAGCCTGCCGAACGGTGACTCCTTCATGACGTCGGGCCTCAAGGACAAGGGACCCGCGCGGCCCGAGGGGTCCGAGTGCCTGGTCCTCGCGTCGTCGGAGTTCGGCGAGAGCCTCGCGGCGGAGCCGGTGTTCCGCTTCTGCTTCCGGGACGGCAAGCTGATCGAGAAGAAGTCGTACGACGTCGTGCAGTAGATGAGCGGCAGCTGTGGGGGTAAGTGTGACGGTTCCGCACATCAGGGTCGTGATCGCGGACGACGAGCCCCTCATCCGGGCGGGGATACGCATGATCCTCACCTCGGACCGGGCCATCGAGGTGGTCGCGGAGGCGGCGAACGGCCGTGAGGCCGTCGAGCTGGCGCGCCTCCACGCGCCGGACGTCGTCCTGCTCGACCTGCAGATGCCGGTGATGGACGGGCTCACCGCGCTCGCCGAGCTGGGCAGGGCTGTGCCGGCGGCGCGCGTGATCGTCCTGACGACGTTCGGGGAGCGCGAGAACGTGCTGCGGGCCCTGGAGAGCGGCGGCGCGGGCTTCCTGCTGAAGGATTCCGCGCCGGCCGAGCTGATCCGGGCGGTACGGGCCGCCGCGGCCGGGGACGCCTATCTGTCCCCGGGGGCGACCCGGCACGTGGTCGAGCAGCTCGCCTCGGGCCGGGCCCCGGCCCGCGCGGAGGAGGCGCGGCGGCTGGTCACGGCCCTGAGCGGGCGGGAGCGTGACGTCCTCGCGCTGCTCGGCGAGGGCCTGTCCAACGCGGACGCGGGCAGGCGGCTGCACATGAGCGAGGCCACGGTGAAGACGTACGTCAGCCGGATCCTGGCGAAGCTGGGCTGCGAGAACCGGGTGCAGGCGGCGCTGCTCGCCCGCGACGCCGCTCTGTGACGCCCGGCGCCGTACACCGAAGATGCCCCTGTGACCTGTGGAAACAGGCCTCAGGGGCATCTGTGCTGTGGAGCCTAGGAGATTCGAACTCCTGACATCTGCCTTGCAAAGGCAGCGCTCTACCAACTGAGCTAAGGCCCCGGGAACGGGTGGAGGCGACCGGCCGGACCGCACCGTGGCCACCGCCGCAGAACAGAGTACCGGGTGTCCCCCCTGATCCTGCAAAAGGATTAGGACTCCCGGTCCGCGACCACGCTCCGTAAGATGCTCGGCGAGGTTCGCAGCAGCGAAGGGGAGACGCAATGGACGCAGCGCAGCAGGAGTCGACGGCCAGAGCCAGAGAGCTTCAGCGCAGTTGGTACGGGGAGCCTCTGGGGGCGCTCTTCCGTCGGCTGATCGACGACCTGGGCCTGAATCAGGCCAGACTTGCCGCGGTGCTCGGCCTGTCCGCGCCCATGCTCTCGCAGCTGATGAGCGGCCAGCGCGCGAAGATCGGAAACCCGGCCGTGGTGCAGCGCGTACAGGCTTTGCAGGACCTGGCCGGGCAGGTCGCCGACGGCAGCGTCAGCGCTGCCGAGGCCACCGACCGGATGGAAGAGATCAAGAAGTCCCAGGGTGGTTCGGTGCTCAGCAACACCAGTCAGACGACGGCCAGTTCGGGCGCGCCGACCGTGCGGCGCGTGGTGCGCGAGATCCAGTCACTGCTGCGCTCGGTGGCGGCGGCCGGCGACATCATAGACGCGGCGGACACGCTCGCCCCCACGCATCCCGAACTGGCGGAGTTCCTGCGGGTGTACGGAGCGGGCCGCACCGCCGACGCGGTCGCCCACTACGAGGCGCACCAGAGCTGAAGCACGGCGGACCGGGGAGCGGGCACAGCGCATGGGTGAGATCTTCGCCGGGCGGTACGAGCTGGTCGACCCGATCGGACGCGGCGGTGTGGGCGCGGTCTGGCGGGCCTGGGACCACCGGCGCCGCCGGTACGTCGCGGCCAAGGTACTCCAGCAGAGCGACGCGCACACGCTGCTGCGGTTCGTGCGCGAGCAGGCCGTACGGATCGACCATCCCCATGTCCTCGCCCCGGCCAGCTGGGCCGCCGACGACGACAAGGTGCTGTTCACCATGGATCTGGTGAGCGGCGGGTCGCTGGCCCATCTGATCGGCGACTACGGCCCGCTGCCGCCCCGTTTCGTGTGCACGCTGCTCGACCAGCTTCTCGCCGGCCTGACCGCCGTCCACGCCGAGGGCGTCGTGCACCGCGACATCAAACCGGCCAACGTCCTGCTGGAGGCCACCGGCACCGGGCGGCCGCACCTGCGGCTGTCCGACTTCGGCATCTCGATGCGCAAGGGCGAGCCCCGGCTCACCGAGACCGACTACGTGGTGGGTACGCCCGGTTATTTCGCGCCCGAGCAGCTGATGGGCGCCGAGCCGGACTTCCCGGCCGACCTGTTCGCCGTCGGCCTCGTCGCCCTGTACCTGGTCCAGGGTCAGAAACCGGACGCCCAGGGCCTGGTGGAGCACTTCGCCACGTACGGCACACCGGGCGCCCCGCAGGGCATCCCGGAGCCGCTGTGGCAGGTCATCGCCGGGATGCTGCAGCCCGACCCGCAGGCCAGGTTCCGTACGGCCACGGGCGCGCGCAAGGCGCTGACGGCGGCCGTGGAGATGCTGCCCGACCCGGGGCCGGGGGACGAGCCGGTGGAGGTGTTCGACCAGATCGGCCCGCTCCCGCCCGGCTTCGGCCCCGACGGCCCCGTCCCGGGCGCGCCGGGCCCCCGCGGCGGCGTAACGGGCCACGGACCGGGCCACACCCAGGACGACCCGGGCACCGGCCACCGGGCGGGACAGCCCGTACCGCAGCCGACGACCGTGACCGGGGCCGGCGGCTTCCCCCTCGCGCCGCCGCAACGGCCCCCGCGCCCGGCCCAGCCGCCGACGCCCCCCGCCTCCGCACCCCGGCCCGCCCACGCGCACTCCCCCCACCCGGGCGCCGCGCGGGGCGGGGCCCCGGCGCACGACGCGGACCCCCTCACTCGCCCCTACACCGCCCAGGGCCCGGAGGCTCCCCCTCCCGGCCCGCCGGTCCCGCGCGGCGCCCACACCCCCGCGCAGGCGCCGCACAGGCGTCCGGGACCACCCCCGAAGGTGACGGTCCCGGTGCTGCTGCTGGCGCTGGTCTGCTTCGCGGTGGGCTTCTGGGCGCTGATCCGGAGCTGACCCGGCGCTGAGCCCTTCCCCGGGCTCGGCGCCCTACCAGGAGGCCGGCGGCCCGTACCCCGTGGGCGCACCGCTGTCCTGGCCGGGACCGGCCCCGGCGCCCGGCCCCGGTCCGGCGGCCCGCGCCCACGCCGCCGCGCGCCGCCGGGCGACGAACGTCCACGCCCCGAGCCCGAGCACCAGCACGGTGCCCGCCCCGATCCCGCCGGCCGCGACGAGCCGCATCGTGTCGCCGCGCGCCGCGACGGGCCGGCTCCGCCCCTGCTCCGCCGCGCCCCGGTCCTCGTCGGTGACCTGGAACTCGCCGGGCGCCCCGGCGTAGGCGGGCGCGCCCTCGCCCTCGCCGCCCTCGACGTTCAGCCGCAGCGAGAGCCCGAGGGCCTGCGGGCCGAAGTCCCGCGCGACCTCCGGGCTCAGACTGACCTTCAGGTAGTACCAGCCGGCGAACCGCATGCCGTTGACCGAGTCGGAGGAGTCGAAGCGGTTCTCGTACGCCACCGGAGGCAGCGGGTCCAGCGCCGTCGACTTCTGCCTGCCGCTGTACGAGACGTCGTTCGCACGGTCGACCAGCCCCCGCGCCGGGTTGTACAGCGCCATGGTCAGCGCGTGGGCCACGTACCCGTCGCCCGCCGTGCTGCCGACGTCCGCACGGGCGAAGAGCTGCTGCCCCCAGTCGACCGGCACCTTGTAGAACAGCGTCTCGCCGGGCCTGATCCGGTCACGCCACTCGCCCTGCTCCAGCCCGGTCGCACCGTGGAAACTCGTCCCGCCCCTGCGTTCCCGGGCCTGGGTGACGGGCGGCGCGGGCGGGCCGCTGGGCCAGTCCTCCGGCGCCTCGGTCGGCCCGCCCGGCCGAACGCCCGGTTCCGTCACGTGCCGGATCTCCAGCTCCCACGGGTCGCTCGACGAACCGGCGGCGCCACTCCGCTCGATCAGCGCGTAGTAGCTGTCCCGCTCCTGGCAGGGCCCGTCCTTCTCGATGGTCCGGTGCGCGTAGGTCCCGAGCGGGCGCGCGAACCGCGCGGAGCCGAACCGGGCGGTGTCGTATCCGCACGCGTCGCCGTCGCGGTCCTGGAGCGTCACCTTGAGCTCGTCGTCGAACGAGACCTTCGTGCCCGGCCGCGGCACGGCCGTAGCCGACACGTAGGCGTGGGACTTCGCGTCGAGCTCCAGGCGGTAGAAGAGCCTGCCGCCCGGCCCGATCGCGTCCCGGTACGTGCCCCCCGCCCTCAGCCGCCGGGCGTCGGTGTTGCTCGCGGCCCCCTCGACCCGCTCCGCCGACGGATCGAAGGTGTACGAGCCGGCCTCGTCGGCGGCCCGCGCCTGCGCCGGCAGCGCCGCCACCGCGCACAGCGCCGCCGCCACCGCCGGCGCCACCCTGCCCCTGCCGCGCTGCCCCATCACGCGCCCCCCTCGTCGTCTCGCCGGTCCATCCTGCCCCGCAGGCCCCAGCGCTGTCTGCGCCGACTGCCCCACCACTCCCTCGCTTTGCTCATGCAAGCTAGTGATTTGCTGGGGTGAATACAAGAAGTGTGCCGTCACGGTCCGACAACAACCCACCACAACCCGTTCGGCCCCAGGGCAGCACAAAACCCCGGCCGCTTCAGCGACCGGGGTTCAGTACTGGGACTACTGGGTCTCACACACCCGAACCTGCGGGCACGGAGTCAGTCGCCTCCGTCCACAGATCCTGCTCGGCGCGATCCGCCTGGATCTGGCGGTACACGAGGAGCCCGCCGATGGCGGCCAGTGCGACCAGGAGAAGCTTCTTCACCGCGCGACCTCGTCTTTCCTTGACGTAGGAGACTTCTGGCGCCCGACTATACACACCGACCGATACCGATCGGTGACCTAGATACCCGCGCCAACTCACCCACTCCACACAGCAGAAGGCCCGGCAGATCTTTCGATCTGCCGGGCCTTCGACCTTTTCAGGTCCGCGGTGGGGCTAACAGGATTTGAACCTGTGGCCTCATCCTTATCAGGGATGCGCTCTAACCAACTGAGCTATAGCCCCGCGCTGCCCCTGAAGATTAGCGCACCTCGGGGGCAGTACCAAAATCGGTTCCGCCGACCCGCTACTCGTCCTCGGCGAGCGTCAGCTCGACGCCCCCGACGAACCCCGCCGACAGGTTGTAGATGAACGCGCCGAGCGTCGCGAGCGCCGTGGCCAGCACCACGTCGATCATCGCGATGACCGACGTGAAGATCAACACGCGCGGCAACGACAGGAAAGACTGCAGGTCGAAGCCGTTGCTCTCGTTGGAGCCCGTCGCCTCGCTGATCGTCCCGCCCACCGTCGAGAAAACGCCCATCGCGTCCATGACCATCCACAACACGGCCGCGGCCACCACCGTGCAGATGCCCAGCGCGATGGAGAGCAGGAAGCTCACCTTCATCACCGACCACGGGTCGGCCTTGGCCACCCGCAGCCGCGCCTTGCGCGTACGCGGCGTCGTACGCGCCCCCGTACGCGGCAGACGCACCGCGGCGACACCCGGCTGCTGCCCGGCCCACTGCGGCCCGCCCTGCGTCCCACCCGCACCGTCGGCCTGCGGCGAGGGGTACGCCTGCGGCGGGTGATACGGCTGCGCCGTCTGGCCCTGCGGCTCGCGCTCGCTCGGCAGCGGCCCGTTCCCGTACCCGTCGTAACTCTGCGGCTGGGTTCCCCGCGTATCGGTCACAGTCCCCCCCTGGGAGTCCGCGGCAGAGCCACGGGCACCGGGTGCTCCAGATTCGGAAGCGGCCGCTCCGGCGCCCGTGGCTCCACTCACGCTCTTACTCCTCGTGCTCACCGGCCGAAGGCGCTGCGCCCTCGGCGGATTCGGCAACCTCGACCGCATCGCCCTCGACCGCGTCGGTGTCGGCCCCCTCGGGGCCCTCCACCTCTTCGGCCTCACGACCGGCCTCGGCGTTGCGAGCGATACCGACGACGGCATCGCGCTTGCCCAGGTTGATCAGTTGGACGCCCATGGTGTCACGGCCCGTCTCCCTGACTTCGTTGACTCGCGTACGGATCACACCACCGCCGAGCGTGATGGCGAGGATCTCGTCCGTCTCCTCCACCACCAGCGCGCCGACCAGCGACCCACGGTCCTCCACGATCTTGGCGGCCTTGATGCCCAGACCACCACGACCCTGGACCCGGTACTCGTCCACGGGGGTCCGCTTCGCGTACCCGCCATCGGTCGCGGTGAACACGAACGTACCGGCCCGCACGACATTCATCGAGAGCAGCTCGTCCCCTTCACGGAAACTCATGCCCTTCACACCCGACGTCGCACGGCCCATCGGACGCAGCGCGTCATCGGTCGCCGTGAAGCGGATCGACTGCGCCTTGCGGCTGACCAGCAGCAGGTCGTCCTCGGCCGACACCAGCTCCGCACCGATCAGCTCGTCATCGCTGCCGTCCGCGGTCTCCCGCAGATTGATCGCGATGACGCCACCCGAACGGGGCGAGTCGTAGTCCTTCAGCGACGTCTTCTTCACCAGGCCGCCCTTGGTGGCCAGGATCAGATACGGCGCCGCCTCGTAGTCACGGATCGCCAGGATCTGCGCGATCTGCTCGTCCGGCTGGAAAGCGAGCAGGTTCGCCACGTGCTGACCGCGCGCGTCCCGGCCGGCGTCCGGCAGCTCGTACGCCTTCGCCCGGTACACCCGGCCCTTGTTCGTGAAGAACAGCAGCCAGTGGTGCGTCGTCGACACGAAGAAGTGGTCGACGATGTCGTCTTCCTTCAGCTTCGTACCGCGCACGCCCTTCCCGCCGCGCTTCTGCGAGCGGTAGTCGTCCGTCTTCGTACGCTTCACATAGCCGCCACGCGTGATCGTGACGACGATGTCCTCCTCGGCGATCAGGTCCTCGATGGACATGTCACCGTCGAAGGGCACCAGCTTGGAACGGCGGTCGTCACCGAACTTGTCGACGATCGCTGCCAGTTCCTCGCTGATGATCTGCCGCTGACGCTCCGGCGAGGCGAGGATCGCGTTGTACTCGTTGATCTTCGCCTGGAGCTCGTCGTGCTCCGCGACGATCTTCTGGCGCTCCAGCGCCGCCAGCCGGCGCAGCTGCATCTCCAGGATCGCGTTCGCCTGGATCTCGTCGATCTCCAGCAGGCCCATCAGGCCCTCACGCGCCACGTCGACCGTCTGGCTGCGCCGGATCAGCGCGATGACCTCGTCGATCGCGTCCAGCGCCTTCAGCAGACCGCGCAGGATGTGCGCCCGCTCCTCCGCCTTGCGCAGCCGGAAGCGCGTACGCCGGACGATGACCTCGATCTGGTGCGTCACCCAGTGCCGGATGAACGCGTCCAGCGACAGCGTGCGCGGCACACCGTCGACCAGCGCCAGCATGTTCGCGCCGAAGTTCGTCTGGAGATCGGTGTGCTTGTACAGGTTGTTCAGGACGACCTTCGCGACCGCGTCCCGCTTCAGCACGATGACCAGGCGCTGGCCCGTACGCGAAGACGTCTCGTCACGGACGTCCGCGATCCCGCCGACCTTGCCGTCCTTCACCAGGTCGGCGATCTTCTGCGCCAGGTTGTCCGGGTTGGTCTGGTACGGAAGCTCCGTCACCACCAGGCACTGGCGGTTCTGGATCTCCTCGACCGCCACCACCGCGCGCATCGTGATCGAGCCGCGGCCCGTCCGGTACGCCTCCTCGATGCCCTTACGGCCCACCACCAGCGCGCCGGTCGGGAAGTCGGGGCCCTTGATGCGCTCCATCAGCGCGTCCAGGAGCTCCTCGTGCCCCGCCTCCGGGTTCTCCAGGAACCACTGCGCGCCCGCCGCCACCTCCCGCAGGTTGTGCGGCGGGATGTTCGTGGCCATACCGACCGCGATACCAGCCGAACCGTTGATCAGCAGGTTCGGGAACCGCGCCGGCAGAACCGTCGGCTCCTGGTTGCGGCCGTCGTAGTTGTCCTGGAAGTCGACGGTCTCCTCGTCGATGTCCCGGACCATCTCCATGGCCAGCGGCATCATCTTGCACTCGGTGTACCGCATCGCCGCGGCCGGGTCGTTGCCCGGGGAACCGAAGTTGCCGTTGGAGTCCACCAGCGGCATGCGCATCGACCAGTGCTGCGCCAGGCGCACCAAGGCGTCGTAGATCGAGGAGTCGCCGTGCGGGTGGTACGTACCCATGACGTCACCGACGACACGGGCGCACTTGTAGAAGCCCTTCTCGGGCCGGTAACCGCCGTCGTACATCGCGTACAGCACACGGCGGTGCACGGGCTTCAGACCGTCCCGCACGTCGGGCAGCGCACGCGACACGATGACGGACATCGCGTAGTCGAGATACGAACGCTGCATCTCCGTCTCGAGCCCCACGGGCTCGACACGCATGCCCACACCCTCGACGGGCGGCACCTCTTCGGGCGTCACGGGGACAGGGGTGTTCTCGTCGGCCATTGCTGGTCAAAGTCCTTTCGAGCTGCGGCTGGTGGCTTGCACGGCCGACTCAGATGTCGAGGAAGCGGACGTCCTTGGCGTTGCGCTGGATGAACGAGCGCCGCGCCTCGACGTCCTCACCCATCAGCACCGAGAACAGGTCGTCGGCCTGCGCCGCGTCGTCCAGGGTCACCTGGCCGAGAACACGGTGGTCCACGTCCATCGTGGTGATGCGCAGCTCCTCGGCGTTCATCTCACCGAGACCCTTGAAGCGCTGGATCGAGTCGTCCCTGATCCGCTTGCCGTTCTGCTTGCCGAGCTCGACGAGCGCGTCGCGCTCACGGTCCGAGTACGCGTACTCGAAGTCGTCCCGGCCCCACTTGATCTTGAACAGCGGCGGACGCGACAGGTACACGTGCCCCGCCTCGACCAGCGGCCGCAGGAAGCGGAACAGGAACGTCAGCAGCAGCGTGTTGATGTGCTGACCGTCGACGTCGGCGTCCGCCATCAGAATGATCTTGTGATAGCGAAGCTTCTCGATGTCGAAGTCCTCGTGCACACCGGTGCCGAAAGCACTGATCAGCGCCTGGACCTCGGTGTTCTGCAGGATCTTGTCGATCCGCGCCTTCTCGACGTTCAGGATCTTGCCGCGAATCGGCAGGATCGCCTGATACATCGGATTGCGCCCGGACTTCGCCGAACCACCGGCGGAGTCACCCTCGACGATGAAGATCTCGCACTTCGTCGGATCGTTCGACTGGCAGTCCGACAGCTTGCCCGGCAGCGAAGCACTCTCCAGCAGACCCTTGCGACGCGTCAGATCACGCGCCTTACGGGCCGCGACACGGGCCGTGGCCGCCTGGATCGACTTGCGGACGATGTCCGCCGCCTCGTTCGGATTACGGTCGAACCAGTCGTTGAGGTGCTCGTGCACGACCTTCTGCACGAAGGTCTTCGCCTCCGTGTTGCCCAGCTTGGTCTTCGTCTGCCCCTCGAACTGCGGCTCACCCAGCTTCACCGAGATGATCGCCGTCAGACCCTCGCGGATGTCCTCACCCGTGAGGTTGTCGTCCTTCTCGCGCAGCAGCTTCTTGTCCCGCGCGTACCGGTTGACCAGACCCGTCAGCGCCGCCCGGAAACCCTCCTCGTGCGTACCGCCCTCATGCGTGTGGATCGTGTTCGCGAACGAGTACACACCCTCCGTGTACTGCGAGTTCCACTGCATCGCGATCTCGACCGAGAGCAGACGCTCCTTGTCCTCGGCCTCGACGTCGATCACCGTCGGGTGAATCAGCTCACCCTTGCGCGAGTTCAAGTACTTCACGAAGTCGACGATGCCGCCCTCGTAGTGGTACTTCACCGTCCTCGCCGGCTGCTCGTCCGCCGCCTCCGCGTCCGGGTCGTCGGCGTTCATCGTCGCCTTGGCCGACTCGCGCTCGTCCGTCAGCGTCAGCGTCAGGCCCTTGTTCAGGAACGCCATCTCCTGGAACCGGCGCGCGAGCGTCTCGAAGGAGTACTCCGTCGTCTCAAAGACATCCGGGTCCGCCCAGAACGTCACGGTCGTACCCGAATCCCCGACCGCCTCGTGCTGGGCGAGCGGCGCGGTGGGCACACCGAGCTTGTACTCCTGCGTCCAGCGGAAACCGTCCCGCTTGATGTCCACCGCGAGCCGCGTGGACAGCGCGTTGACCACGGACACACCCACACCGTGCAGACCGCCGGACACGGCGTAACCGCCACCGCCGAACTTGCCGCCCGCGTGCAGGACCGTCAGCACGACCTCGACGGCCGGCTTCTTCTCCACCGGGTGAAGGTCCACCGGGATGCCGCGACCGTTGTCGACGACGCGCACGCCACCGTCGGCCAGGATCGTGACGTCGATCGTGTCCGCGTGACCGGCGAGGGCCTCGTCGACGGAGTTGTCGACGACCTCTTGCACAAGGTGGTGAAGTCCACGCTCACCGGTCGAGCCGATGTACATGCCGGGGCGCTTGCGGACCGCGTCCAGACCCTCGAGGACGGTGATCGCGCTGGCGTCGTACGACGGAGAGCCCTGGGGTGTGGCCTCGCCGCCCTTGCCGGCATCAGTGGACGGAATGTTCTCGTTGGGGTCGCCGGAATCGGCCACGAAGCGCCCTTTCTGGCACAGCACGAGCCGACTCCGCGACAAACGGGACCGGCTGCGTCGTTCTGTATAAGTCGACGTGTCCCGCACGCGGGCGGGATTCTCCACCAGTCTACCGGTAGCTCGGACACTCATGGGGGTTTGCCGGTACCTGAGTCCCCATGTGCCGTCCTGAACCAGCGCCGCCCGACTCCCCATATCCGGGAAGGGGCTCCAGGAGGCTCACACGGGCACCCAGCGCTTCCAGCTGTCAAGGACCCATCACCGTGAGGGACACCTCACACGCCCACCCGCTCCTCAGCCGTACGTGTCCCCCGGACCCGTACTCCCCGGCGCCCGCAGCGCACCGAAACGACGCGGCGGACCACCCGGCCCCAGAATCTTGATCACCCGCACCGTGTCCCGGCCCAGATCCGCGTTCAGCCGCTTCAACAGCTCCCGCTGCATCAACCGCAACTGCGTCGCCCACGCCGTCGAATCGCAACTCACCGTGAGAACCCGCTCGTCCTCGTCATAACGCTGCGGCACACAGTGCTTCGCCAGATCCCCACCCACGATCTCCGGCCACCGGCCCATCACACCGCCGACCGCCATCGGCATCTCCCAGCCGCGCTCCGTCTTCAACCGGTCCAGCGCCGCCCCCAACGCCAACGGATCACGACCGTCCGCACCCGAACCCGACCGCAGCCCACCACCACGCCGCGCCTGACTCCGCTGCTGCGCCGCCGCACCCCGCGCCCGCGCCTGCTCCTTCGCCGCACGCAGCGCCACCCGCGCCAGATCCACCCCCGTCGACTGGGGCACCTCCGGCGCCGACCCCTGCCCGGGCACCCGCAGCGGCTCCTGAGACGACCCCCCGCCGGCCCCGCTCATCCCACCAGCACCACTCGACCCACCAGCCCCACCAGCCCCACGGGCCCCACGGGCCTCGCCCAACCCGCTCATACCCGCACCACCTCGCCGCCGGACACCGCATACCGCGCCCCCGACAACACCCCCGGCACGTCGTCGTCCACCGCCGCCGTCACCAGCACCTGCTCACCCGGCGCCACCAGCTCCGCCAACCGCTCCCGCCGCCGCGCGTCCAGCTCCGCGAACACGTCGTCCAGCACCAGCACCGGCTCATTGCCCTCGGCACGCAGAAGATCGTACGAAGCAAGCCGCAGCGACAACGCGTACGACCACGACTCGCCATGACTCGCATAACCCTTGGCCGGCAACTGCCCCAGCTTCAACACAAGATCATCCCGATGCGGACCGACCAGCGTCACACCCCGCTCGATCTCCTGCTTCCGCGCCTGCGCCAACGCCGCCAGCAACAGCCCGTACAACTCCTCACGCGACAGCCCCGCGCCCACACCCTCACCGACCGAACTGCGGTACTCCAACGCCACCGGACCCCCGCCCGGCGCCAACTGCTCGTACGCCTTGTCCGTCATCGGCCGCAACGTCGCGATCAGATCCAGCCGCTGCGCCAACAGCTCCGCACCCACCTGCGCCAGATGCTGGTCCCACACGTCAAGCGTCGACATGTCCATCGACCGGCCACCGTGCCGACGCGCCATCGCCGCCGACTTCAACAACGTGTTCCGCTGCTTCAGCACCCGCTCGTAGTCCGACCGCACCCCCGCCATCCGTGGCGACCGCGCCGTCACCAGCTCGTCGAGGAACCGCCGCCGCTCACCCGGATCACCCTTCACCAGAGCCAGATCCTCCGGCGCGAACAGCACCGTCCGCACGATCCCCAGCACATCACGCGGCCTGACCTGCGACGACCTGTTGATACGCGCCCGATTCGCCCGCCCCGGATTCAGCTCCAGCTCCACCAGCTGCTGCCGCTCGCCCTGCGTCACCGCGGCCCGGATCACCGCCCGCTCCGCGCCCATCCGCACCAGCGGAGCGTCCGAAGCCACCCGGTGACTGCCGAGCGTCGCCAGATAACCGACCGCCTCGACCAAATTGGTCTTTCCCTGCCCGTTCTGCCCCACAAAGACAGAAACGCCCGGATCGAGAGGGACCTCGACCCGGGCGTACGAGCGGAAGTCGGCCAACGACAAATGCGTCACGTGCATGGCGTACGCCGACCTTCTCCCAGCTCTGAACTACTTCTTCGTCGACTCGACCGCGTGACCACCGAACTGGTTGCGCAGAGCAGCGATCATCTTCATCTGCGGCGAGTCGTCCTGACGCGACGCGAACCGCGCGAACAGCGACGCCGTGATCGCGGGCAGCGGCACCGCGTTGTCGATCGCCGCCTCCACCGTCCAGCGGCCCTCACCCGAGTCCGCGGCGAACCCACGCAGACCTTCCAGGTGCTCGTCGTCGTCCAGCGCGTTCACTGCCAGGTCCAGCAGCCAGGAACGGATGACCGTCCCCTCCTGCCAGGACCGGAAGACCTCACGCACATCGGTGACGGAGTCGACCTTCTCCAGCAGCTCCCAGCCCTCGGCGTACGCCTGCATCATCGCGTACTCGATGCCGTTGTGAACCATCTTCGCGAAGTGCCCGGCACCCACCTTGCCCGCGTGCACCGAACCGAAGTCACCCGCCGGCTTCAGCGCGTCGAACACCGGCTGGACCTTCGCGACGTTCTCGGCGTCGCCGCCGTACATCAGCGCGTAGCCGTTCTCCAGGCCCCAGACACCACCCGAGACACCGCAGTCGACGAAACCGATGCCCTTGCGGCCCAGCTCCTCCGCGTGCTTCTCGTCGTCCGTCCAGCGCGAGTTCCCGCCGTCCACGACCACGTCACCCGGCTCCAGCAGCTCGGCCAGCTCGTCGACCGTGGACTGCGTCGCGGCACCCGCCGGCACCATCACCCACACCACACGCGGGCCCTTGAGCTTGGCCACAAGCTCCTCAAGGCTGTGGACATCGGCGACGTCCGGGTTGCGGTCGTAACCGATGACGGTGTGGCCTGCGCGGCGGATGCGCTCACGCATGTTGCCGCCCATTTTGCCGAGGCCGACGAGACCGAGCTCCATCAGAGATTCCTTAAGCGTTGTGGCGATTCGTACCCGGGACCGAGCCTACGCCCGGCCCCCGGGGCCCCGCAGGGACCGTCAGCCCGACAGCCGCACCGGCATGATCAGGTACTTGTACGCCTCGTCCGCCTCGGCATCGACCGCGGGCCTGCCGCTGAGCAGCGCCGGCTTCGTCGACGTCGTGAACGACAGCTGGGCGACCGGCGAGTCGATCGCGCTCAGACCGTCGAGCAGGAAGGTCGGGTTGAAGGCGATCGAGATGTCGTCGCCCTCCAGGTTCGCGTCGACCCGCTCCACAGCCTGTGCGTCGTCGCTCGAACCCGCTTCCAGGATCAGCACGCCCTGCTCGAAGCTCAGCCGCACCGGGGTGTTCCGCTCGGCCACCAGCGCCACACGCTTGACGGCCTCGACGAACGGGGCGGTCTCGATGACGGCGATCGAGTTGAACTCGGTCGGGAAGAGCGTGCGGTACTTCGGCAGGTCGCCCTCGAGCAGACGGGTCGTCGTACGCCGGCCCGCGCCCTCGAAACCGATCAGACCCTCACCCGCACCGGAGCTCGACAGCGCGATCGTGACCGTGTCACCGCTGGTCAGCGACTTGGCGGTGTCCAGCAGCGTCTTCGCGGGCACCAGCGCGACGGCCGACGCCTCCGGGTCCTCCGGCTTCCACATGAACTCGCGGACCGCGAAGCGGTAGCGGTCGGTGGAGGCCAGGGTGACCGTGTCGCCCTCGATCTCGATGCGCACACCGGTCAGCACCGGCAGCGTGTCGTCACGGCCCGCGGCGATGGCGACCTGCGCGGCGGCGGAGGCGAAGACCTCACCCGGGACCGTGCCGGTCGCGGTCGGCATCTGCGGCAGCGCCGGGTACTCCTCCACAGGAAGCGTGTGGAGGGTGAACCGCGAGGAGCCGCAGACCACGGTCGCCCGTACACCGTCTGTGGAAATCTCCACCGGGCGGTTCGGCAGGGCGCGGCAGATGTCGGCGAGCAGCCGGCCGGAGACGAGAACGGTGCCGTCCTCCTCCACGTCCGCCTCGACCGAGACCCGCGCCGACACCTCGTAGTCGAAGCCGGAGAGGCTCAGCGCGCCGTCCTCCGCCTTCAGAAGAAGGCCCGCGAGGACGGGCACCGGCGGACGGGCCGGAAGGCTGCGAGCCGTCCAGGCCACCGCCTCCGCGAGTACATCGCGCTCAACCCGGATCTTCACCGGAACCGCCTCCTGCTTGTTGCTGGCTCGCCCTGCTGGCCGTCGTGGTCTGGGGTCGTCTGGCTGTGTTGCCGGGGACCAGTCTGACGCACGGCACCGACAGTCGGTGCGGCTCGGGGTCAAGTCGTGGCGAGAGGCGTCGCCGGCTCCGGGGCCGAGTTGTGCACAGGGCCCTCTTCCAAGCGATTTCCGGGCTAACTCTTAGTGGGAGTAGTAGTAGGGCCTGTGGAAACGGTGGATAACCCCGTTTGCGCAGGTCAGACCCAGTTTTTTGTCCACCGCACCTGTGGGTGGAGCCGGTGGACAACTCGGCGTTTCTGTGGACGCCGGAAAGTTACACACACACGGTGCACAGGCAGGGGTCACTTCTCCCCAGCGCTGTCCCCAGCTTTACCCACGTTCCCCACAGCCCAACCGACCTCCTCGGTGTGACGGCTTTCACTCGCGCCGGTGAGAGCGCGTGTTTCGTTGCCGAACAGTGGACAGAGGTGTGGATTAGCTGTGCACAAGGTGCCCCAGCCTGTGGGCCGCCGGTGGACAAGCGACCGACCGCCCTGTGGACAGTTTTTCTGTCCACACCCTGTGGACGAAGCTTGACCACAAATCCACAACCACCTGACCTGGGCCGATGAAGTCTCAGGAACCGCACCTGTGGACCCAATCTGGACAACTTCCCAGTCCCCAGGGTGTGGACGGAACATCCTGCCCTGTTCTGTGGAGAACGGACCCCCGCCGGCAGATATTCGAACACCGCGAAGGCACGGAACGCCGAAGGGCGCCCGGGGAGTTCGTCCCTGGGCGCCCTTCGGAGCGTGCTGCGGGGTGCCGGAGCCCTCGCGTCAGCCGTTCTTGATGCGGTTCGTGAGCTCCGTGACCTGGTTGTAGATGGAGCGCCGCTCCGCCATCAGAGCGCGGATCTTGCGGTCGGCGTGCATCACCGTCGTGTGGTCGCGGCCACCGAACTGCGCGCCGATCTTCGGCAGCGAGAGATCCGTGAGCTCACGGCACAGGTACATCGCGATCTGCCGCGCCGTGACGAGCACACGGCTGCGGGACGACCCGCAGAGGTCCTCCACCGTCAGCCCGAAGTAGTCCGCGGTGGCCGCCATGATGGCGCCCGCCGTGATCTCGGGCGACGCGTCCTCGCCACCGGGGATCAGGTCCTTGAGCACGATCTCGGTGAGCCCGAGATCCACCGGCTGCCGGTTGAGCGACGCGAACGCCGTCACCCGGATCAGCGCGCCCTCCAGCTCGCGGATGTTGCGCGAGATCCGGGACGCGATGAACTCCAGTACCTCCGGCGGGGCGTTGAGCTGCTCCTGCACCGCCTTCTTGCGGAGGATCGCGATGCGCGTCTCCAGCTCCGGCGGCTGCACGTCGGTGGTCAGACCCCACTCGAACCGATTGCGCAGCCGGTCCTCCAGGGTCACCAGCTGCTTGGGCGGCCGGTCCGAGGACAGCACGATCTGCTTGTTCGCGTTGTGGAGCGTATTGAAGGTGTGGAAGAACTCCTCCTGCGTCGACTCCTTGCTCGCCAGGAACTGGATGTCGTCGACGAGCAGGATGTCGACGTCGCGGTACCGCTTGCGGAACGCGTCGCCCTTGCCGTCGCGGATGGAGTTGATGAACTCGTTGGTGAACTCCTCGGAGCTCACATAGCGCACGCGGGTGCCCGGGTAGAGGCTCCGCGCGTAGTGCCCGATCGCGTGCAGCAGGTGCGTCTTGCCGAGCCCGGACTCCCCGTAGATGAACAGCGGGTTGTACGCCTTCGCCGGCGCTTCGGCCACCGCGACGGCGGCCGCGTGCGCGAAGCGGTTCGACGAGCCGATGACGAAGGTGTCGAAGAGGTACTTCGGGTTGAGGCGGGCGTGCGGCTCGCCGGGGCCCGGAGTGGAGGCCTGCGCCGCGAGGGGGCCGGGGGCGCCGCCGCCCGACTGCATCGAGGAGCCGGGGCCGCCGCGGTGCGGGGCCGGATGGTCCTGGTGGTCGCGGCGCTCGGGGCGGTCGTGACGCGGCTGGTCGTAGCGCGGCTGCTCGTACTGCTGGCGCCCGGGCGGCTGCTGCCGGTAGTCGTGCTCGGGAGGGCGTGTGGCGTACGGGTCGCGCTCCTGGAATCCGCCGAGCCGCGGCTGCTGCCAGCCGTGGTCGTCCGGCGGGCGGGGCCAGGAGCCCTGCTCCTGGCGGGGCTGGCGGTAGTCGGGGTACGCCGGCCGGGCGGTCGGCAGGTCGTCCGCCTGCGGCCGGTGCCCGTAGGAGTCGTACGACTCGTGCGACTCGTGCGGGGGCTGCTGCTGGGGGGCGGGCTCCGCGGCGGAGTCGTCGACGGTGATCGCGATCCGGATCGGGCGGCCGCACTCGCGGCTCAGCGTCTCGCTGATCAGCGGCGCCAGCCGGCCTTCGAGGACGCGCTTGCCCCATTCGTTGGGCACGGCGAGCAGCGCGGTGTCGGCGACCAGGGCGAGCGGCTGGCAGCGCTCGATCCACTGTTTGTCCTTGGGCTCGATGCCCTGCTGGCCCTCTCCGAGGAGATGCTCCAGCACTCGTGGCCACACTGCGGCAAGATCGGCAGGTACGTCAGCCACAGGGCACGCTCTCTCACAGGTCCCACGAAGGTGTGGTTCTCGGGACGGGATGGGAAGGACAGGCAAGGACACAACGGATAAGAATCCAAGTTCATGCACGGTAGTCGGGGGTCGTCGCGTGCATCAAGTTGTTGTCCACAGCCTGTGCACAGTCGACCCTGGTGACGGGTCGGTTTGACCGGATGGCGTAGCCGCGCGTACCGTGACCAGGTCGAGTTGTCGATGGCTGCTGCCGCCTGCCTCCGATGGGCAAAGATCACGGTCTGTGATCGTGAAGCGGTGCACACGGGCGTTGCGAGCTTCCTCGTGGGCGCACGGTGACAGCCAGGCGATGCCCCGCCACCACACCACTTCTGGAGCCCCCGAGTGAGCAAGCGCACCTTCCAGCCGAACAACCGTCGTCGTGCCAAGACCCACGGTTTCCGTCTTCGCATGCGGACGCGTGCCGGTCGCGCCATCCTGGCGACTCGCCGGGCCAAGGGCCGCACGCGCCTTTCCGCCTGATCACCTACAGGTCATGACGTGCTGCCTACCGAGAATCGGCTGAGGCGGCGCGAGGACTTCGCGACCGCGGTACGCCGAGGACGCCGGGCCGGGCGCCCGCTCCTCGTCGTCCACCTGCGAACTAGCGGTGCAACGGACCCGCACGCGCCTGGGGAGAGCGTTCCCCGGCCGCGTGCGGGTTTCGTCGTCAGCAAAGCCGTTGGCAATGCTGTCGTACGGAACCTGGTGAAGCGCAGGCTTCGCCACCTGGTCCGGGACCGTCTGTCGGAGCTGCCCCCCGGTAGCCTGGTTGTGGTACGGGCATTGCCCGGATCAGGCGATGCCGATCATGCACAGCTGGCCCGAGACCTGGATGCCGCGCTTGAGCGGTTGCTGGGAGGGGGCGCGCGATGAAGTACCCGCTGCTGGCTCTGATCAAGCTGTACCAGTGGACGATCAGTCCGTTGCTCGGGCCTGTCTGCCGGTACTACCCGTCGTGTTCCCACTACGGGTTCACGGCCATCGACCGGCACGGTGCGGTCAAGGGCACGGCCCTGACCGCCTGGCGCATTCTGCGGTGCAATCCGTGGTCGCCGGGTGGTGTGGACCATGTTCCGCCGCGCGCACGTCCGCGTTGGCACGAAGTGCTGCGCAATGCGTGGAGCGGTGACCGCGGCAGCAAGGGCGGGCAACACTCCGCCGCTGAGATCAACCCGGCCGCAGAGACCTCGCCCAATGCTCAAGGAGCCTGATTAGTGGACACGATTGCCAGTCTGTTCAGCTTTATCACCACCCCAGTTTCCTGGGTCATCGTCCAGTTCCACACGATGTACGGGGCGATCTTCGGGCCTGACACGGGCTGGGCCTGGGGTCTGTCCATCGTGTCCCTGGTGGTGCTGATCCGTATCTGTCTGATCCCGCTGTTCGTCAAGCAGATCAAGTCGACGCGTGGCATGCAGGCGCTCCAGCCTGAGATGAAGAAGATCCAGGAGCGCTACAAGAACGACAAGCAGCGTCAGTCCGAAGAGATGATGAAGCTGTACAAGGAGACGGGTACCAACCCGTTGTCCTCGTGCCTTCCCATCCTGGCGCAGTCGCCGTTCTTCTTCGCCCTGTACCACGTGCTGAGCAAGATCTCCTCGGGTGACGAGATCGGCGTGCTCAATCAGAACCTGGTCGACAGCGCCCGTGAGGCCCACATCTTCGGCGCCCCGATCGCGGCGAAGTTCATGGACAGCGAGGAGAAGGTCGCCGCTCTCCAGGCTTCGCTGACCGATGTGCGCATCGTCACCGCGGTCATGATCGTCCTGATGTCGGCGTCGCAGTTCTACACGCAGCGCCAGCTGATGACGAAGAACGTCGACCTGTCGGTCAAGACGCCGTTCATGCAGCAGCAGAAGATGCTGATGTACATCTTCCCGGTCATGTTCGCCGTCATGGGCATCAACTTCCCCGTCGGTGTCCTCGTCTACTGGCTGACCACCAACGTGTGGACCATGGGCCAGCAGATGTACGTGATCCACGGGAACCCCACTCCGGGCAGCAAGGCGCAGGCGCAGCTGCTGGAGCGGATGCAGAAGTCGATCGTGAGGCACGGCAAGGTCCGCAGCCGGCGTGAGCGCAACGTGATCAAGCAGATCGCGGCCAAGGGCCGTGAGCGCAACGAGGCCGAGCGCAGGTTCGTCAAGGGCCTGGGGATGGCGCGGCTGACGGTTCAGGCCGACGGCACGGTGGCCAAGGGTGAGCCCGAGGTCGAGGCCGAGAGCGGCACGACGGCGGACTCCGGCCCGAAGCGGCAGCAGCCCAAGCGGCTGACCAAGGCGCAGCGCCAGGCCGCCGCCGCAGAGTCCGCGGCGAAGACCTCGTTGCAGAAGGAAGAGCCGGAGGACAAGCCGAAGACGGCCGGTAAGCCTTCTTCCGGTTCCGCACGCCAAGCCAAGTCCGGGCAGCGCAAGGGCCAGCAGCGGCCCAAGCACCCGTCCAAGAAGTAATAAGGAGTCCATCCCGTGACGGAAGGCACCACCTCCGTGGCCGCTGAGGGTAGCGACACCCTGACCCGCCTCGAGCAGGAAGGGGAGATCGCGGCCGACTACCTCGAGGGTCTGCTCGACATCACCGACCTCGACGGGGACATCGACATGGACGTCGAGGCCGACCGGGCCGCGGTGTCGATCATCAGTGACACGGGCAGCCGTGATCTGCAGAAGCTCGTGGGCCGCGACGGTGAGGTGCTGGAGGCTCTGCAAGAGCTGACGCGTCTGGCTGTGCACCGTGAGACCGGGGACCGCAGCCGGCTGATGCTGGACATCGCGGGTTTCCGGGCCAGGCGGCGCGAGGAGCTCGCTGAGCTCGGTGCCAAGGCGGCCGGCGAGGTGAGGAGCACCGGTGCGCCGGTGCAGCTCGACCCGATGACGCCGTTCGAGCGCAAGGTCGTGCACGACGCGATCGCGGCCGCTGGTCTGCGCAGCGAGTCCGAGGGCGAAGAGCCGGAGCGCTTCGTCGTCGTTCTCCCGGCCTGACCGGCCCCGTCGTCTGTCGGCCCCGTCTGTTCGCAGGCGGGGCCGATCTTTGTCAGCCTGTTAGTCACCCATCAGTTCGGATAGCGCGGTACGGAAGGACGGTCCCCGTGACGGAGGAAGCAGAGCTTCCCCAGGCGCCTGAAGAGGCACGGACGGTATTCGGCGAGTTCTTTCCAGCGGCCGTCCGGTACGCGGAACTGCTCGCGGACGCCGGCGTCGAGCGAGGGCTGATCGGTCCTCGTGAGGTGCCGCGGCTGTGGGAACGGCACTTGCTGAACTGCGCGGTGCTCTCCGAGGTGGTCCCGGAAGGTGTCACGGTCTGCGATGTGGGTTCGGGGGCCGGGCTCCCGGGCATCCCGTTGGCGCTGGTGCGCCCGGACCTGAAGATCACGCTGCTGGAGCCGCTGTTGCGGCGTACGAACTTCCTTCAGGAGGTCGTCGAGCTGCTGGGTCTTGAGCACGTGACGGTGGTGCGTGGCCGAGCGGAGGAAGTGCTCGGGAAGCTGCCGCCGGTTCATGTGGTGACGGCGCGGGCGGTCGCCCCGCTGGACCGGCTGGCCGGCTGGGGGGTTCCCCTGCTGCGTCCCTACGGGGAGATGCTCGCCCTCAAGGGCGACACCGCCGAGGAGGAGATCAAGAGCACGCGTTCCGCGCTGAGCAAGCTCGGTGTGGTGAAGACGGAAGTGCTTCAGGTGGGCGAGGGTGTGGTGAACCCGCTGTCCACGGTGGTGCGTGTGGAGGTCGGGGAGAGCCCGGGCGGCGTACGGTTCGCTGCCAAGCGGGCCAAGGCCGCGCGGCCGTCGCGGACACGTCGGCGGCGTTGATCTGCCCTGTTTACCAGCGATGCTCCATACAAGCTGCCATACGTACGCATTGCGGAGTGTCGTGAGGGTGTAGGTGCACGACCGGTGCATCGTGTTTCACGTGAAACGTCGCTCTCTGCTGCATGGAATCATCAGCCGCGGTCGTGCGGCTGCCGCACCGCGCGACCGCAGGTCCGTAAGGGGCGTGGAGTTGTCCACAGAGGTGGATTCCTCCACAGAAGAACGGGCCTCGCTGGTTCATGACCCCGAAAGCATGGCAGGCTCTGTGCATTGCGAGCCTGAAGTCGAGGAGAGTGAATCCTTGCGGTCCGACGCCAACATCGCGGGACCGATGACCGACCCGGTCCCCGGTCCCCGATCCGAATCGGTGGGGGAGGATGTTTCACGTGAAACACCGCCCCCGATGGACGACACACCCATCGGTCGTGCTGCCCAGCTGGCGGTAGAAGCTCTGGGCCGCGCAGGCGAGGGCCTGCCCCGGCCTGAGCAGACACGCGTCATGGTGGTGGCCAACCAGAAGGGCGGCGTCGGGAAGACCACGACGACGGTCAACCTGGCTGCTTCGCTCGCACTGCACGGCGCGCGCGTGCTGGTGGTCGACCTCGACCCGCAGGGCAACGCTTCCACGGCGCTGGGGATCGACCACCACGCCGAGGTCCCCTCGATCTACGACGTCCTGGTGGACAGCCGGCCGCTCTCCGAAGTGGTCCAGCCGGTGCCGGACGTCGAAGG
The DNA here is from genome assembly GCF_014650755.1 of Streptomyces chryseus. Classification (GTDB taxonomy): domain Bacteria; phylum Actinomycetota; class Actinomycetes; order Streptomycetales; family Streptomycetaceae; genus Streptomyces; species Streptomyces chryseus. Next base: position 115,082 of record NZ_BMVO01000016.1, read on the forward strand.
GCTCTTCTGTGCCCCGGCCACCATCGATCTGGCCGGTGCGGAGATCGAGCTGGTGTCGCTGGTCGCCCGGGAGAGCCGCCTGCAGCGGGCTATCCAGGCGTACGAGCAGCCGCTGGACTACATCCTCATCGACTGCCCGCCTTCGCTGGGCCTGCTGACCGTCAACGCCATGGTCGCCGGCGTGGAGGTGCTGATCCCCATCCAGTGCGAGTACTACGCGCTCGAAGGACTGGGTCAGCTCCTGCGGAACGTCGATCTGGTGCGGGGACACCTCAACCCTGACCTGCATGTGTCGACGATCCTGCTGACGATGTACGACGGCAGGACCCGGCTCGCCTCTCAGGTGGCCGACGAAGTGCGCACCCACTTCGGCAAGGAGGTGCTCAGGACGAGCATCCCGCGGTCCGTTCGAATCTCGGAAGCGCCGAGCTACGGGCAGACCGTGCTCACTTACGACCCGGGATCCAGTGGATCGCTTTCGTACCTGGAAGCGGCCCGTGAGATCGCGCTGCGGGGTGTCGGGGTGCACTACGACCCGCAGCATGCCCACGTGGGCAGCCAGAACAGCCAGCAGATGTCGGAGGGGATCCAGTGAGTGAGCGACGTAGAGGGCTGGGGCGTGGGCTCGGTGCGCTGATCCCCGCCGCTGCGCAGGAGAAGCCGAGCCCGCCCGTGGGGTCGGCCTCGACGTCTCCCGGTGCCGTGCCGGTGCTGACGGCCGAGCGTGGAGTAGCGGCCGCGAAGGTGACCTCGTTGCCTCCGAGCGCCGTTTCACGTGAAACGGAAGCTCCCGCGCCTGCCGGTCAGCCGGGGTCGGCCGGGCCCGGTGAGGTGGCCGGGGTTCACTTCGCCGAGCTGCCGCTGGACTCCATCAAGCCCAATTCGCGCCAGCCGCGTGAAGTGTTCGACGAGGACGCGCTCGCGGAGCTGGTCACCTCCATCAAGGAGGTCGGGCTCCTTCAGCCGGTCGTCGTCCGCCAGCTGGGCCCTGAGCGCTATGAGCTCATCATGGGCGAGCGCCGGTGGCGTGCCTGCCGGGAAGCCGGCCTGGAGCGGATCCCGGCGATCGTGCGGGCCACGGAGGACGAGAAGCTTCTCCTGGACGCGCTGCTGGAGAACCTCCACCGGGCGCAGCTGAACCCGCTCGAAGAGGCCGCGGCGTACGACCAGCTGCTGAAGGACTTCAACTGCACGCACGACCAGTTGGCGGACCGGATCGGGCGCTCGCGCCCGCAGGTCTCCAACACGCTGCGTCTGCTGAGGCTGTCGCCTTCGGTACAGCGCAGGGTCGCGGCGGGTGTGCTGTCCGCCGGGCACGCGAGGGCGCTGCTCGGGGTGGAGGACTCGGAGGAGCAGGACAGCCTGGCGCATCGCATTGTGGCCGAGGGGCTGTCGGTGCGTGCGGTCGAGGAGATCGTGACGCTGATGGGTTCGCGTCCGCAGAGCACTCCCAGGGCCAAGGGCCCGCGTGCGGGCGCCCGGGTGTCGCCCGCGCTGTCGAGTCTGGCGTCCAGGCTCTCCGACCGGTTCGAGACCCGGGTGAAGGTCGACCTGGGGCAGAAGAAGGGCAAGATCGTCGTCGAGTTCGCTTCGATGGATGATCTGGAGCGGATCCTCGGGACGCTCGCCCCCGGCGAGGGGCGTGTTCTGGAGAAGGGGCTCACGGAGGAGGACGCCGAGGACGGCGAGAGCTGACCTCCGGCAGGTGTTGTTGCAGGGCGGGTCGTGTCCGGAACAGTCTGGAACACGACCCGCCCTTTGCTCTCTCTCGGTATCGGTCCGATGGCGGGGTGGATACGATGCGTTCTGGTATGGCGCATCCACCTTGGTTCACTTTGAGAGGGAGGGCGGGGGCCATGCGATCGGTGAGTCGCAGCCAACTGGTCACAGCGGGGCTCGGCGTCGGAGCGCTCGGCGGGTTCGTCGGCAGTCTGCTCCGGGAACGGGGCGCGCTGGCGGCCGCCCGTGACGCGGCAGGGGAAGGAAGCGAGGAACATCCTTCATGGGACGTCGGCTCGTACCGCTCACGCTGGACAATCTTCCGGACCTCCCCAAGCGCTGCCGGTCCTGTGTCTTCTGGGAGCTTGATCCGGTCAGTGGAGAAGCAGCGGTAAAGGCGGGAACTCCGGAGCTGGAGAAGGAAGCCTGGATCTCGGCCGTCCTGCTGGAGTGGGGGTCGTGCGGGCGGGTGGTCTACGTCGACGAGGCTCCGGTGGGGTTCGTGCTGTACGCGCCACCGGCCTATGTGCCGCGGTCGACGGCTTTCCCGACCAGTCCGGTGTCGCCGGACGCGGTGCAGTTGATGACGGCCTGGATCAGGCCCAGCCATCAGGGGCAGGGCCTGGGGCGTGTGCTGGTGCAGACCGTGGCCAAGGACCTGCTCCGGCGGGGTTTCAAGGCCATCGAGGCTTTCGGTAATGCCCGCTGGACAGAGCCGGCCTGTCTGCTGCCGGCCGATCATCTGCTGGCGGTGGGCTTCAAGACCGTTCGGCCGCATCCGCTGCATCCCCGGTTGAGGCTGGAGCTGCGTACGACGCTTTCCTGGAAGGAAGACGTCGAGCTGGCTCTCGACCGGTTGCTGGGGGCGGTCCAGAAGGAGCCGGTGCTCCGTCCCTTGTGAGGAACTGGAAACGCGTGTGGGCTCATCCCTTGGAGGGATGAGCCCACACGCGTTTCACGTGAAACGAGACGCGGCTGTCAGGCCTTGGTGGCCTCTTCGCCGATGAAGTCGCCCAGGTCGCGCAGGAGCGCGGCCTTCGGCTTGGCGCCGACGATCGTCTTGGCGACCTCGCCGTTCTGGTAGACGTTCAGCGTCGGGATGGACATGACGCCGTACTTGGCTGCGGTGGCCGGGTTCTCGTCGATGTTGAGCTTGACGATCTCGATCTCGTCGCCGTGCTCCGCCGCGATCGCCTCGAGGGACGGGGCGATCTGGCGGCACGGGCCGCACCAGGCGGCCCAGAAGTCCACGAGCACAGGCTTGTCGTTCTTGAGAACGTCCTGCTCAAAAGATGCGTCGGTCACGTTCTTCAAGGTGCCGGCCACGGCAGCCTCCTTAACTTCGGGTGGGGTGTGGGGTGTGGGGTGGGGCGGGTGGGGAGGGGCGTCAGGCCGCAGGGGTCTTCTCGGGCTCGGCGACCTTGTCGGTGTCGGCCAGAGCGGCGAGGAAGCGCTCGGCGTCGAGTGCGGCCGAGCAGCCGGTGCCGGCCGCCGTGATGGCCTGCCGGTAGGTGTGGTCGACGACGTCACCGGCGGCGAAGACACCAGTGAGGTTCGTGCGGGTCGACGGGGCGGCGACCTTCACGTAGCCCTCGTCATCCAGTTCCAGCTGGCCCTTGAACAGCTCGGTGCGCGGGTCGTGGCCCACGGCGATGAACAGCCCGGTGACGGCAAGCGGAGTGATCTCGCCGCTCTTGGTGTCCCGCAGCGTGAGGCCCGCGAGCTTCTGGTCGCCCTCGAGCTCCGCGACCGCGCTGTTCCACGCGAACTTGATCTTCGGGTCCGCGAAGGCGCGCTCCTGCATGGCCTTGGAGGCGCGCAGGGTGTCACGGCGGTGGACGATGGTGACCGACTTGGCGAACCGGGAGAGGAAAGTCGCTTCCTCCATCGCGGTGTCGCCGCCGCCGACCACGGCGATGTCCTGGTCCTTGAAGAAGAACCCGTCGCAGGTGGCGCACCAGGAGACGCCGCGTCCGGAGAGCGCGTCCTCCTTGGGCAGGCCGAGCTTGCGGTGCTGCGAGCCCGTCGAGACGATGACCGCCTTGGCGCGGTGGACCGTGCCGGAGGTGTCGGTGACGGTCTTGAGGTCGCCGTTGAGGTCGACGGACACGATGTCGTCCGGAACGAGCTCGGCGCCGAAGCGCTCGGCCTGGGCGCGCATGTTGTCCATCAGGTCGGGGCCCATGATGCCGTCGCGGAAGCCGGGGAAGTTCTCCACGTCGGTGGTGTTCATCAGAGCACCGCCTGCGGTCACCGCGCCCTCGAACACCAGCGGCTTCAACGACGCACGCGCGGTGTACAGCGCGGCGGTGTAGCCGGCGGGCCCGGAGCCGATGATGATCACGTTTCGGACGTCGCTCACGGGTTGTTTCCTCGTCTCTGCGGACTGCCTGCTGCCTACGGGGGGCCTGTCTAGGACTCTCACCCCACCCAACGGATCCTACGGGGCTTGCATTCCCGAGGTGTCCGGCCCCATTCGGGCTTCAGGTCAACGGCGGGGGTAGGCCTGTGTCAGCAGAATCTCACCCTTGGCGGGCGCAGCGGCTCTGTCACACGCGGCGTCGACGACGTACGCCTGCACGCGGGTGACGTCGGTGGTGTGCGGGAGGACGAGGAGGAACGCTCGCTTGCCGTCGTACGTGCCCTCTTCCGCGGCGAGCGGCACGGTGGTCCGGCCGGTGCCTTCCTGGACGCAGGGAGGCACCGGTACGTCGGTTCCGCGCAGGGGCGTGTGGGACTCGATGCCCATGGACGGGGCGTTCTCGGTCGTCTCGCCCCTGGACTTCGGCTGCTGGGCGACGAGGCCCAGCACCCGGTCCTCCAGTGCGGCGGCGGAGAACGTGGGCCCTGCCTTCTTCGCGGCGCTGATGCCCCGGTCGGCGGAGGCGTCCTTGTTGTCCGCGCTCTCGAGCGGCTGCATCAGGAGTACGCCGAGGCCGAGCGCGGCCGTGGTGAACACGGCGCCGATGAAGGCGCCACGGCGCCGGCGCTTCGACCTGCTGCGGCCAGGCCCGGTGGTGGCCCTGGGGTGCCCGGCCGGACGGTCGGCGGCGCTGGGCTCGGCGAGGTGCGCAGCGGCCGTTGTTTCACGTGAAACAGGCGCGGCCTCGTCGTCGGACGATGTGGAGTCCAGGAGGGCTTCTGCGGCCAGGGCCGCGTCGATGCGGCCCGCGACGTCGGCAGGCATCCGGTGCGGGCCCGGCAGGGTGCCGAGCAGTCCGCGGATCTCTTCCAGGGAGGTCTGTACGTCGGTGCACAGCGCGCACTCGTCCAGATGCCGGCGTACGGCCGCTGTGCGGTCGGGTGGGAGGAGGCCCTCGGCGAGGTCGGAGATCTCCGAGACGTCCGGGTGCTGAGCCGTGCCGGCCGTCGATGTCATGCGCGCCCACCTCCGCCCTTCACAGCAGCGGGATCACTTGGTCCCGCATCCGTTGGTCCTGCAGCCTTTGGTCCCGACGCCGGTGGGACGGATGCCCCGGGCGTCCGGTTCCTTCCCCTGTCGACGGCCTCGCTACCCCTGCTGTCGGTGCGCAGATGGGTGAGGAGTGGCAGCAGCCGGGCCCGGCCGCGTGCGCAGCGGCTTTTCACCGTCCCTGTCGGCACGTCGAGGACGCGGGCGGCTTCGGCCACCGGGTAGCCCAGCATGTCCACCAGGACCAGCGCGGCCCGCTGCTCGGGGGGCAGGGTGGCGAGCGCCGCGATCAGCTCCCTGTGGAGGTCCTGGCGCTCCGCGGGGGCCTCGGCGGACTCGTGGGGTTCCAGGAGCTGGTCCAGGCGCTCCGGGTCGTCGACCGGTGCGGTCTTGCGGGACGCCGCCTTGCGGGCCCGGTCGAGGCAGGCGTTGACGGTGATGCGGTGCAGCCAGGTGGTGACGGCGGACTGGCCGCGGAAGGTGTGCGCGGCCCGGTAGGCGGACACCAGGGCGTCCTGGACGGCGTCCGCGGCCTCCTCGCGGTCGCCCAGCGTGCGCAGGGCCACGGCCCACAGTCGGTCACGGTGGCGCCGTACGAGCTCACCGAACGCGTCGGGGTCGCCTGTGACGTGGGCGGCCAGAAGGTCCTGGTCGCTTGTGGCGCTGCGCGCGGCGTCGTCCAACGGTGAGCCCCCTCCCCCTGGTGTACCGGTCAGCCCGAGACCCTGATCTCCGAGATGCCGCCCCGGAACCGGTCGGGCGATCCGTCGGGCGGCAGAGACTCGATGTGGACCAGGATGTACCGGGTACGGACCGGCTTGTCGAGCGTGGCTTTCAGCTTGCCTTCCGCCACTTCGCTTTCCGTCATTGGCTGTGAGAAGTCGGAGAGGGTGGCCGGAGCCGAGGCATCCTCACCGGCGGCCAGCACTTCGACGGTCTGCCCGCTGCGGTACAGGTCGATGTCGAGGCCGGAGACGTCCTTGACGCTGCCGAGGTCGACGATGATCCCGCTGCCGTCCTTGCGCTGCGGAAGATTGCCGAAGTTGGCGAAATCGTGGTACTCCCCGGTGACCCAGGCCGTGCTGGTCTCACCGTCGATGCTGTTCGGAACGCTCTCCGGAGCTATTCCGTCGCCCTCCGGGGCGAACACCGTGGCGTTGGAGATGGCGATCGGCTTGGGTTCCGGCTTCTTGGGCGCCTCGTCGTCGCTCGGCTGGGAGGACTTCGTGTCGCCGGAGTCCGGCCCGCGGTCCAGGAGCGTGTCCGCGAGCTGCCAGCTGCCGAGGCCGAGGGCGGCAATGAGCAGCGCGGCCACGCCCCACTTGAGGACCTTCCCGGTGCGGCTCTGCAGGGGGCGGGGCGGTACGGGAGGGATGGTCTGCGTAGCGGCGGCGCCGGGGTGCGGGCCAGGCCGCCCGTAGGTGCCCTGCTGGTACGTGGTGCGCTGGTATTCCGGCAGCGCCGTGAACGTCGGCTCCGGGGGCCGGATGCGGGGCATAGCCGCGACGGCCTTGGCCAGCTCGTCGGGGGTCGTGCACGGTGGTTCCTGGCGCGAGGCGGTGGCGCCGTCGTTGACCAGGGCCCGCATGGCGACCTCCGACAGGCCCCGGTGGATGCCGGCCCGTACCTGGTCCGGGGGGATCAGCCCGACGCCCTTGGGCAGCCCGGAGAGGCCGTAGGCGTCCCGCTCGTACGGCCACCGCTGGGTCAGGGCGGCGTACAGCAGCGCGCCGATCGCCTCGGTGTCGGTGCGCTGCGGGCGGTCGGACGTGATGCCGCGCAGGGCGGCGTTCACGGCCAGACCGCGGATCCGGTACTGACCCGAGGAGGTCCGCAGGATGGCGCCGGGGGTGAGCCTGAGGTGGGCGAGGCCCTCGCGGTGTGCGGCGGCCATGGCCTGGGAGATCTGGCTGACGAGCTGGTACGCCTCGTGGGCGTCGAGCGGTCCGGCGGCGAGCATGGCCGTCAGCTCGGTGGCGTCGGGGAGCCATTCGTGGACGACGTAGACGAGTTCGTTCTCCTCCACGGCGTCCAGGACCTGTACGAACCTGGGGTCTCCGAGGAGCGCGGAGGAGCGGGCCGCGGCGAGCACGGACCTGGCCCGCGGGTGGTCCGCGGGCAGCAGGTGCACGCCCACGGCACGGCGCAGTTTCTCGTCGACCGCCCGCCAACTGCTGAAACCGTCCAGACGGGTGACGCATTCTTCGAGCCGGTAGCGTCTGGCGAGTTTGTGCCCGCTGTGCAGCTCGGGTGGGGCCATGGGGGGTTCGGCGCCCGGACGCTCGCCGTCCGCGTCGCTCTTGCTCTTGTCCGCTGACTCCTGGGCTGGTGCCACCCCGTCGGCCGTGGCTTTGTCCGCCTTGGCGGCCAGCGGTTCGTCACCGCTGTTGTCTGCCACGTCGACGGCAGCCGTGCTACGTTCCGCCACCGTCGTTCCTGCCTCCCCATCCGTTGCGCGCTGTTGAACAGCCATGCCAATTGTGCCCACAGTCCGGCGCTATGCACGACACGCGGCGGCCGGTGATGGTTGTGCGGGGCCGCCGGGCCGCTCAGCGTCCGAGGCGTCCGCGCACCATGCCGACCATGGCGTTGAGTTCCACGATCCGCATCCTCTTCGCGGCGAGGAAGAAGACTCCCAGCAGCACGATGCCTCCCGCGACCAGTGCCGTGAGCGACCCGAGTGCTCCGCTGCCCAGGACCCGCATGATGCCGAACGCCGCGGCGCCGCCGAGGATCGCCGCCGGCAGGGAGGCGCCGGAGAGCCTGGCGTAGGTGCGCAGGACGTGCGTGCCGTCCAGGTCGCCGCCCAGCCGGTTGCGCAGCCGCCGCCAGGCCACGCCGACGCCGATGGCGTACGCCAGGCCGTAGGAGGCCGCCATGCCGACCACGGCCCACTGGGCGGGCAGGACGACGTAACAGACGGCCGAGGCGGCGGCGTTGACGGAGGCGACGATGACGGTGTTGTAGAACGGCGTGCGGGTGTCCTCGTACGCGTAGAAGCCACGCAGGACGACGTACTGCACGGAGTACGGGATGAGCCCGAGGCCGAAGGCCATCAGGATGAACCCCATGGCCTGCGCGCCCTCGTGGCCGGTGGACGCGAACAGCAGCGTGCACATGGGGACGCCGAGCGCCAGGAACGCGAACGCGACCGGGACGATCGCGACGGCCGAGTTGCGCAGGCCCTGCGAGATGTCGTCGCGTACGGCGCCCGGGTCGTTGTCGTGCGCGGCCCGCGAGATGCGGGGCAGCAGGGCGGCCATGACGGAGACCGTGATGATGGCCTGCGGCATGCCCCAGATCAGCTGGGCGTTGGAGTAGGCGAGGAAGCCCGCGCCGTCCTTGCCGGACGCCTTGCCGGCCGCGGTGGCGAGCTGGGTGACGACCAGGACGCCGGCCTGGTTGGCGAGGACGAACAGGACGGTCCACTTGGCGAGCTTGACGGTCTTGCCGAGCCCGTGGCCCTTCCAGTCGAAACGCGGGCGGAAGCGGAACCCGGTCTCGCGCAGGTACGGGATCATCGCCAGCGCCTGGACGGTGAGACCGAGCAGGGTGCCGATACCGAGGAGCCTGATGCCCTCGTCCGGGATGGTCTGCACGCCCATCTGCGAGTCGGCGGAGGTGCCGTACACCCAGATGAACAGGCCGAACGTGGCGATCATGACGATGTTGTTGAGGACCGGGGTCCACATCATCGCGCCGAACTTGCCGCGGGCGTTGAGGATCTGCCCCATGACGACGTGCACACCCATGAAGAAGATCGTGGGCAGGCAGTACCGGGCGAACGTGACGGCCACGCTGTTGGCCGCCGCGTTGTCGGCGATCGACACCGACATCAGGCGGATCAGCAGGGGAGCCGCGAACACCGCGAGGGCCACGATGATGCCGAGCGCCACCATGACGAGCGTCAGCAGACGGTTGGCGAAGGCCTCGCCGCCGTCCTCGTCGTTCTTCATCGCCCGCACCAGCTGGGGCACGAACACCGAGTTCAGACCGCCGCCGACGGTGAGGATGTAGATCATCGTCGGCAGGGTGTACGCCACGGTGAAGGTGTCACCGAGGAGTGCGGCGCCCAGCGCCGCGGTGATCACGAGGCTGCGTACGAAACCGGTGAGGCGCGAGACGAGAGTGCCCGCTGCCATCAGCGCGCTCGACTTCAGCACACTGGCGGCGCGCCCGGCGGGCTTCTTGGGCGGCGCGGGAGCCGGGGCAGGCTCCGGTACGGCGGTGGGAGCGGGCTGCCCGGGGGCCTGCTGGTCGCGGTAGAGGTGGGCGAACGCGTCCGGCTGCTCGGGGATCTCCTCGCCCGCCCTGGTGACCAGGTCGTCGACCCCCACGAACTCGGTGGTCGCCGGGTCGTCCCCGTACGGCAGGAGACGCGACGGGCCGTCCGGCTCGGGCGGCGGTGTCTGCGCCCACACGTGCGGGTCCGGCGCGTACTGCGAAGCCGCGGGCTGCTGGTACAGCGGCTGCGGCTCCTGGTAGGTGCCGGGCGGCGGCGGAGGGTGCGAGGCGCGGTCGTAGAGCGCCTCCGTCACCGGATCCTGCGCGGAGGGGTCCTGGGAGCGGTACGGGTCGTGGCTGTAGGCGTCCTGGACGTAGGGGTCCGGGGCGGCGTAGGGGTCCGGTACGGACTCGGGCTGCTGCGGCGACGGCACATGGCCCGCTGCCGGGGGCTCCGGGGGCACGCCCCGCAAGGGCGCGGTGTCACTCGCGCCCTGTCCACGGTCACCGTCGTACGGCGCGTTCACTGGTGCTCCCCTCGAGCTTCCTTTTCCGGCGAGCTGTGCCCCGCTGGGTGTACGGCCGGGGATCCGGGGACTCTGCCCCGGGAATGCGCTGCATTGCAACCCCACCTCATCGTCCCCGGCCGACCGGCCACGGCGTAGCTCAACGGTCCACTTTCTCACCCGTGCCCGACGGGTTGCCGCTTTCGGGACCGGTGTCCGGTGTCGGGTCACTCGGCTGCTCGGAGTCGTCACCCTCGTCGCCGGTCCCGCCGTCGTCCCCGGCGGCGGCCTCGCGGGCCGCCGCGCGCTTGCGCTGGGTGTACATCCTCACCCCGGCCAGCACGAGCAGCAGCACACCGCCGGCGAGGACGAGCATCACGGTCGGCGTGAATTCGTTCACGTCGACCGTGAACTCCATCGGGCGGCCGTACGGCGTGCCGTCCTCGGTGTAGAGCTGCGCGATCACCGGGACCGGGCCGTTGGCGTTGGCCGTGGCGGTGAACTTCACCGACTGGCTGTGGCCGCCGGCGACCTTCACCGGGTGATGGGCGACGCGCTGGTCCCCGTCCAGCTTGAGACGGGTCGGCTTGGTCGACGTCAGCCGCAGTTCCAGGTGCTCGATGCCCTGCACCAGCTGGTTCTGGACGGTCACCGGCACTGTCGCGCTGCGCCCGGAGAGGGTGGCGTCGGACTTCTGGATCAGCTGCACCTCGTCCTTGAGGTTCACCAGGTAGCTCTGCACCCCGTCGCGGTACTCCGCGGCCTTGCGCGGGCTGCCGCGCCAGGACGTCGACATCGCGCGGTTGATGGCGTTGCCGAAGGGGGTGATCACCCGGTCGGGGGAGGTGAGGATCACCTTGAAGTTGTCCAGCTGGTCCTGCGTGGCCTTGATGTCCTGGAACGCCTTGGCCGGCAGCTCCCGCGCTGCGAGAGGCCGGGGGTACGAGGCGGCGTTCGGCACGACGGTCGTGGCCCGGGCGTCGGGCTTGGCCTTCGCCGCGGCCACCAGGTCCAGCGGCTGCGACCAGCGCTGCGCGTCGAGGCTGTGCAGGGCGCTCGCCATCGACTGGGCCTGGCTCGCGGACGGCAGGCGTTGCGGGGCGACCACCACGCTGCGCTGCTTCTCCTCGTCCTGGAGGGTCACCGCCAGCGTCTGGGCGAGGAACTTCTGCACCGCGAGGGTGGAGTCCCCTGCCTTCGCCATGTCGCCCTCGAAGGCGGTGGACAGCCGGGCGTCGGCGACCACCGCGGTGGTGCCGTCACCGATCGGCCGGGCGGCGGTGGGCGTGTACGGCAGGCCGCCCGTCTCGCCGAGGCTGTCGCTGCGGGCGATCACGTTGTTCGCGCCGGCCGAGGTGGCGACGTCGACGACCGACGGGTCGACGGCGCCGTCCACCGGCCAGGAGAAGTCGGTGGAGGGCTCCGTCTGGAGGATCGACTGCACGGCGACCGCCGCGATGTCGGTCGCCCGCTTCAGGTGACTGAGCGAACCGGGGACGTCCTTGCCGCGGTGGGCCAGAGAGGCCAGGTCGGGGTCGGCGAACGGCAGCGCGACGACCTTCCGGCCCTCCACCGCCTTCCCGAGATCGCTCAGCCACTTGTTGGCCACGTCCTGGTACCTGCCCGCGACGGTCGATTCGCCGTCCTCGGACTTGACCTGATAGCTCTGCGTCATCGCGTTCACGGTGGCCAGCAGATCCGGGTCGACGACCCACGTCACCGGCAACTCGTTGCCGAGTGAGACCAGCTGGTTCAGCCGGCCGCCCGGGGCGAGCTCCGCGCCGAGGTCGTCGCTCTCGAAGACCGGGGTCTGCTGCTCGTCGGAGCCCGTCTCCGCCGTGAGGTGCGTCGAGGAGATCAGCGGCCAGAGATACGTCAGCTGGGTCTTCTTCTCCGTGGCGTCGGGCTGCCACGGCAGGAAGGTCTTCTGGACGCCGAGGGTCTGCTCGTACGGGCGGCTCTGCGTCTGCCCCGACAGGGACACACCGAGCTGGTACACGCCCTGGTCGTCGAGCTTCAGCTTGTCGACGGGCACCGTGATGGTGAAGTCCTCACTGATGCCGGACGGGAGGCGGGCGAACTTCTTCGTGAACTTGCCGCCGAGCTCCGCCGGACCGCCGTCCGCGACCTCACCGCGCTCGGCCGCGGCGTCGATCGCCGTCCGGGTGGACAGCCGCGGGCCCACGCTGAGGCCGACGTGCGCGTCGGTGACGGCTTCCTTGCCCCGGTTGGTGACGGTGCCGGAGACGGTGACCTTGTCACCCTCCACCGGGGCGCCGGGCGTCAGTGAGTCGAGGGACACATCGACCGTGCGGGAGCCGGTGGCGTCGTCGGCGGCCTGCGCGGGCGCGGCCGCCGGGAGGCAGACCAGGCCCGCCGCCAGGGGTGCGGTCGCGAGCAGCCCCGCCGTGCGCCGCAGCCACCGGCGGGCAGGTGAGGGAACCATCCCCTGAAAGTCTGCCGCCTCGGCCACGCCCACGCCCGTCCCTAGTCTTCGTTGTCTTCGTCTGATGCCGGTGTTGGTTGTCGGTTCTTGCGTCCACGCATGGTAACGAGGTGCGCTGTGGCGAAGTGCTGCCCACTGCTCCACATGATCGGAAGAGTCTTGTCGGGCGGCAATAAACGCGGAAGCTTCGGCCGGCCGGGGCACGTACCCTTTTCTGTTGTGCCGAACGCCAACGAAGACAATCCCAGTGCCCTGAGCCAGGTGCAGCGCCGCGCGGTCAGCGAACTGCTGCGGGTCTCCCCTGTCGCCGACGATCTCGCGCGCCGATTCCAGGAGGCGGGCTTCCGTCTCGCGCTCGTCGGCGGATCGGTCAGGGACGCGCTGCTCGGCCGCCTCGGCAACGACCTGGACTTCACGACCGACGCCCGGCCCGACGACGTACTGAAGATCGTCCGCCCCTGGGCGGACTCGGTGTGGGAGGTCGGGATCGCGTTCGGCACCGTGGGGTGCCAGAAGGCGGGCTACCAGATCGAGGTCACCACGTACCGCTCCGAGGCGTACGACAGGACCTCCCGCAAGCCCGAGGTGTCCTACGGGGACTCCATCGAGGAAGACCTGGTACGCCGCGACTTCACCGTGAATGCGATGGCCGTCGCCCTCCCGGAGAAGGAGTTCGTCGACCCGCACGGCGGCTTGGAGGACCTCGCGGCCCGGGTCCTGCGCACGCCCGGCACCCCCGAGGAGTCGTTCTCCGACGATCCGCTGCGGATGATGCGCGCGGCGCGCTTCGCCGCTCAGCTCGACTTCGAGGTGGCGCCCGAGGTCGTCGAGGCGATGACCGCCATGGCGAAGCGGATCGAGATCGTCTCGGCCGAGCGGGTGCGTGACGAGTTCAACAAGCTGATCCTCTCCGCCAACCCGCGCAAGGGCCTGCGGCTCCTTGTCGACAGCGGCATCGCGAGTCACGTACTCCCCGAGCTGCCCGCACTGCGCCTGGAAAGTGATGAGCATCACAAGCACAAGGACGTCTACGAGCACTCGCTGACGGTCCTGGAGCAGGCCATCGACCTGGAAGAGGGCGGACCGGACCTCGTGCTGAGGCTCGCGGCACTGCTGCACGACATCGGGAAGCCGAGGACTCGGCGCTTCGAGACGGACGGCCGGGTCTCCTTCCACCACCACGAGGTGGTCGGCGCGAAGATGACGAAGAAGCGCATGACCGCCCTCAAGTACTCGAACGACATGATCAAGGACGTCTCGCTGCTGGTGGAGCTGCACCTGCGCTTCCACGGCTACGGGACGGGCGAGTGGACCGACTCCGCGGTGCGGCGGTACGTGCGCGACGCGGGCCCGCAGCTGGAGCGCCTGCACAAGCTGACCCGCTCGGACTGCACCACACGCAACAAGCGCAAGGCCGGCGCGCTCTCGCGGGCGTACGACGGGCTTGAGGAGCGCATCGCGCAGCTCAAGGAGCAGGAGGAGCTGGACTCCATCCGGCCAGACCTGGACGGGAACCAGATCATGGAGATCCTGGGCGTCGGTCCCGGCCCCGAGATCGGCAAGGCGTACAAGTTCCTGCTGGAACTGCGCCTGGAGAACGGGCCGATGGAGCACGACGCGGCGGTCGCGGCACTCAAGGACTGGTGGGCCTCGCAGAGCGAGGGCTGAGGTCATGGTCCTGAGGTCATGTTTCACGTGAAACATGCCGGCGGGCGACACGGGAGGGGCGGTGTTTCACGTGAAACACCGCCCCTCCCGCATGTGCCGTGAGGCGGCGCCCGTCATAGGGTGCGCTCGGCGCCCCGGTTCCAGCTGAGCAGTATCGCGGTGACCACCGCGTAGAGGACGGCGATCGTGACCACCAGCGGAGCCGAGCGGCCGTCGGCGGGGAGCATCAGCGCCGCCGCCCCCGCAGCACCCACGAAGGCGACGTTGAACAGCACGTCGTAGATCGAGAAGATCCGCCCCCGATAGGCGTCGTCGACCGACGACTGCACCACCGTGTCCGTGGTGATCTTGGCGCCCTGGGTTGTCAGGCCGAGCACGAAGGCGGCGATCATCATCGGCGCGGGCGCGAAGGGCAGCCCGAGGGCGGGGGTGAGTACGGCCGCAGACCCCGCGCACGCGATCATCCACCCGTACGGACCCAGTCGCCCCACCGCCCACGGCGTGAGTACCGCTGCCGCGAAGAACCCGGCCCCCGAGAACCCGGCGGCGATCCCGAGCAGCGCGAGCCCCTCGGACCCCGCACCCTGCTCGTCGGACCAGGCGTACCGGGCCAGCATCAGCACCATGACCGTCAGGGCGCCGTAACAAAAGCGCATCAGCGTCATCGCCGCCAGCGCGCGCGCCGCGAACCGGCGCCGCGACAGATGCCGCATGCCGTCGGCCAGGCCCCGTGCGGTGGAGGCGAGCGCGGCCCCGAGGCGCGGCTGCACCTGTTCGGGATCGGGGCCGAGCAGCTCGCGGCCCATCCGCAGCGACGACAGGGCGGCGCACAGATAGAGGAGCGCCCCCAGCAGCACCACCACGGCGTCGGAGTCCGACGCCACCAGCCGTACGGCGAAGGCGAGGCCACCGCCCGCGGTGGCGGCGAGCGTACCCGCCGTCGGAGACAGCGAGTTGGCCATGACGAGCCGCTCCGCGTCGACGACGCGCGGCAGCGCGGCCGAGAGCCCGGACAGCACGAACCGGTTCACAGCGGTGACGGACAGCGCCGAGGCGTAGAAGAGCCAATCGGGCACCGAGGCGAGGATCAGCAGCGCCGTCCCGCAGGCGAGCACCGCCCGCAGCAGATTCCCGTACAGGAACACCTGCCGGCGCTGCCACCGGTCGAGCAGCACACCAGCGAAAGGGCCCACCACCGAATAGGGGAGCAGCAGCACGGCCATCGCCGACGCGATCGCGGCGGGCGAGGTCTGTTTCTCGGGGGAGAAGACGACGTACGCGGCGAGCGCGACCTGGTACACGCCGTCCGCGCACTGTGAGAGCAGCCGGACCGTCAGCAGGCGGCGGAAGTCGGTCAGGCGCAGAAGTACGCGCAGATCACGTACGGCAGGCATGCGAGCAAGGGTCACACACGTCGAGGGTCCCCGGGCGGATTGCCCGGGGACCCTCGACGATCGGCCCGCTGTGAAGCTTCAGGCCCGGCAGGCGGAGCTCTAGCGCTCGACCTCGCCCTTGATGAACGCCTCGACGGCGCGGTGGGCCTCGTCGTCGAAGTACTGCACCGGCGGGGACTTCATGAAGTAAGAGGACGCGGAGAGGATCGGGCCACCGATGCCGCGGTCCTTGGCGATCTTCGCGGCGCGCACGGCGTCGATGATGACACCCGCCGAGTTCGGGGAGTCCCAGACCTCGAGCTTGTACTCCAGGTTCAGCGGGACGTCACCGAAGGCACGGCCCTCGAGGCGCACGTACGCCCACTTGCGGTCGTCGAGCCACGCCACGTAGTCCGACGGGCCGATGTGGACGTTGTCCGCACCGAGGTCGCGGTCGGGGATCTGCGAGGTGACGGCCTGCGTCTTCGAGATCTTCTTCGACTCCAGGCGCTCACGCTCGAGCATGTTCTTGAAGTCCATGTTGCCGCCGACGTTCAGCTGCATCGTGCGGTCCAGGACGACGCCCCGGTCCTCGAACAGCTTCGCCATGACGCGGTGCGTGATGGTCGCGCCGACCTGCGACTTGATGTCGTCGCCGACGATCGGGACACCGGCGTCGGTGAACTTGTCGGCCCACTCCTTGGTGCCGGCGATGAAGACCGGGAGGGCGTTGACGAAGGCGACCTTGGCGTCGATGGCGCACTGCGCGTAGAACTTCGCAGCGGCCTCGGAACCGACGGGCAGGTAGCAGACGAGGACGTCGGCCTGCGTGTCCTTGAGGACCTGGACGATGTCGACCGGCGCCTCGGCGGACTCCTCGATGGTCTGGCGGTAGTACTTGCCCAGACCATCGAGGGTGTGGCCGCGCTGGACGCTCACGCCGGTGTTCGGCACGTCGCAGATCTTGATGGTGTTGTTCTCGCTGGCGCCGATGGCGTCCGCGAGGTCGAGGCCGACCTTCTTAGCGTCGACGTCGAACGCGGCGACGAACTCGACGTCGCTCACGTGGTAGTCGCCGAACTGCACGTGCATCAGACCCGGCACCTTGCCCGCCGGGTCGGCGTCCTTGTAGTACTCGACGCCCTGCACCAGCGAGGCGGCGCAGTTGCCCACGCCGACGATGGCTACGCGAACCGAACCCATTGGCGGTTGCTCCCTGTGTTCTCGACGAGGCCTGCGGAAGTGCAGGGCCTCACTTGACGGTGTCGTCGGACGGATCCGGACCGGTGTCGTCCCGGTGCCGGGGCAGGCCGTCCGTCTCTCCAGATGTGATGTCGTCGCGAGCCGGACCACCGGGGTCGGATCGTCGCTGATCCCGCCCCGCCCGCTCGCTCTCGATGAGCTCGTTCAGCCAGCGCACTTCGCGCTCCACGGACTCCATGCCGTGCCGCTGCAGCTCAAGCGTGTAGTCGTCCAGGCGCTCACGGGTACGGGCCAGGGAGGCGCGCATCTTCTCCAGACGCTCCTCCAGCCGGCTCCTGCGGCCCTCGAGCACCCGCATCCGCACCTCGCGCTCCGTCTGTCCGAAGAAGGCGAAACGAGCAGCGAAGTGCTCGTCCTCCCACGTGTCGGGGCCGGTGTGGGAGAGCAGCTCCTCGAAGTGCTCCTTACCTTCGGCCGTCAGCCGGTAGACGATCTTCGCCCGGCGACCCGCGAGGGAAGCGGCGAGCGCGTCCTCGGGAGCGCTGCCGGGCTCTTCGATCAACCAGCCGTTTGCGACGAGCGTCTTGAGGCAGGGGTAGAGCGTCCCGTAACTGAAGGCACGGAAGACCCCCAGCGAGGTGTTGAGCCGCTTGCGCAGCTCGTAGCCGTGCATCGGGGACTCCCGCAGCAGGCCGAGCACGGCGAATTCGAGGATGCCTGAGCGTCTGCTCATCCTTCGCCTCCTCGGTCGCTGTGGGCCCTTATGCCGAGCTGATGTATCGACTCGATACATCCAGACGATAGAACGGGAGTGCCGATGGGACAAGGGGGGCCATCGTGAACGGCGTCACATCACCGATTCGGTGCACGCAACTTGCCTGATTTGGGGTGAACATCGGCACTGGGTGGGTTTTGGCGGTGCGTAGTCTGTGCGGCATGCAGACCACCGGGAACCAAGTGACGCCAGGAAGCGTCCTCGTCCTGGATGCACATGAGGCCGTACGGACGAGCCCGGCCCCGGGCTGGTCCGTACTTCGGGGGGACCGGAACTCACCTGCCGCTTCCAGGCGATCTCGCCTGCCCGAGGAGTAGTCGTTCGATGAGCGAGCACCGTCGCAAACCGTCGCAGCCGCAGGACGGAGGACGTGCCGCGGCCCGGCGAGCCGCCCAGCAGCCGACAGGCCGCCGCGCGGCCCCGCCGCGGGACACCCACAGCACCACCGAGATGCTCTCCAGTTCGTACGGAGAGGAACGCCCTGCCGGCGGCAGAGCGGAAGCCCGCCGCGCCGCCCAGCGGGGAGCGTCGGGCGGCTCGCGCCGACGCGGCGCCGAGCCGGCCGGGAGGGGTTCGGGCCGGGGGCGGGGAGCTCCGCCGGCGAACGACCGGTTCATCAACTACCCGCGGTCGGACCGGTATGGATGGCGCCGGTTCGTGCCGTCCTGGAAGCTGGTCGGCGGTACGTGCCTGGGCTTCTTCGCGCTCCTGGTCGCGGGCATGGGTGTCGCTGTCGCGTGGGTGGACGAGCCCGACCCTCAGAAGATGGCCGAGGCCCAGAACAACGTCTTCTACTGGAGCGACAACACGCAGCTCGCCGCGACCGGCGGCCAGCGCAATCGCCAGACGGTCACCATCGAGGAGATCCCGCAGGAGATGCAGGACGCGGTGATCGCGGCCGAGAACGAGTCGTTCGAGGACGACTGGGGTGTCGACCCCATGGGTATGGGCCGGGCCATCGTCAACATGGCCATGGGGCAGGAGACGCAGGGCGGCTCGACCATCACCCAGCAGTACGTGAAGAACCTGTACCTCGACCAGGACCAGACGATAAAGCGGAAGTTCACCGAGCTCATCATCTCGCTCAAGGTCGGCACGACGGTCGACAAGAGGGAGGTCATGGAGGGATACCTGAACACCGCGTACTTCGGTCGCGATGCGTACGGGATCCAGGCGGCGTCCCAGGCGTACTTCGACGAAAACAGCAAAGACCTGAACGCGTCCCAGAGCGCCTTCCTCGCGGCACTTCTCAAGGGGCCGAACCTCTACAACCCAGACGGCGGACTCGGCGACAACGCCTCCTCCGACGAGAACATGAAGCGTGCCAAAGCCCGCTGGTCATGGATTCTCGACCGCGAGGTCGAGGTCGGCCGGATGACGCAGGCTGAGGCGGACAAGTGCAAGAAGGCCGGGTTCCCCAAGCTCAAGGAATCCGAGCAGGCCACTGGCCTTGGTGGCCAAAAGGGCTACCTCGTCGAGACCGCCAAGAAGTACGTGCTGAAGCAGACCGAAATTTCGCCCGAGCAGCTCGCGCTCGGCGGCTATCGCATCTACACAACCTTCGACAAGCTCAAGGTCGCGGCGATGGAGAAGGCGGTCAACAAGACCAAGAAGGAGTTCCTCGACGCCAAGGCGCGCCCCGAGACGGACAAGTTCGTCCAGTTCGGATCCGCCTCGGTGGACGTGAACACCGGCGCGATCGTCGCTCTGTACGGCGGCGACGGCTGGGACAAGAAGCACTTCACCAACAACGCCGACACGTCTGGCGTCCCCGTCGGCTCGACCTGGAAGCCCTACGTCCTCGCGGCGGCGATGCAGCACGGCACGTACAAGACCGCGCCCACAGGGCTCTCGCCGCTGAGCAAGTACAACGCCAACGACCTGATAGTGATCAGGGACCAGAACGGCAATCCGATTCCGGGCAAGAACGGTCAGCCGTTCCGTCAGAAGAACGAGAGTGACAAAGCCTACGGGTACGTCACTCTCAGGGAAGCGATGGAGAAGTCCATCAACACCCCCTTCGTGCAGCTCGGTATGGACGTCGGTCACGAGCACGTCGCCCAGATGGCGAAGGACACCGGAATCCTCGAGCAGACGATGGACCAGAACAACGCGTCCTTCTACCTGGGCACGTCCACCCCGAGCGCCATCCGCATGGCCGACTCGTACGCGACCTTCGCCGCTTCTGGCAAGCACTACGAGCCGTACTCTGTGAAGAAGGTGCTCCACAAGGGACAGAGGGTGCCGGGCTTCGAGAAGCCGACGGCCAAGCGGGCGATGGACCCCGAGGTCGCGGACAACGTCACCGACGTCCTGAAGAACGTCATCGAGAGCGACGAGGGCACCGGCCAGAAGGCGCAGAAGCTGGGCCGTCCGGCCGCCGGCAAGACCGGTACCACCGACAAGAACAAGTCGGCCTGGTTCGTCGGGTACACCCCGCAGCTGTCGACCGCCGTGACCCTGTTCCGTACGGACCCCGAGTCCCGCAAGCTGCTCTCCATGAACGGCACCGGCGGCGTTCCGTCCATCCACGGTGGTGACATCCCCGCCGAGGTGTGGACGAACTACATGATCGACGCGCTCAAGGGCGAGGAGATCGAGGACTTCCCGACGGCCATCCCGATCGGCGAGAAGGCCGACGGAACCGGCGCCCCGTCCCCGACGCCCAGCGCGACGCCCAGCCAGACGCCGTCCTCGACACCGTCCGCCACACCTTCGCAGACCCCGTCGAAGACGCCCTCGCCGTCCGTGACCCCGAGCCAGACCAAGTCCTGCGACCCGTTCGACTGGGCGTGCGACGACAACGGTCAGAACGGCGGCAACGGCAACGCGGGCACGGACGTCGGCGGCACCGACACCGGTGGCACCGATACGGGAGGCACCGATACGGGAGGCACCACCGACGGCGGCACGACCACCGACGGCGGGACCACCGACGGCACCACCACCGAAGGCGAGACCGACGGCAAGCCCGGCAACGGCAACAGCAACGGCGGCCTCTTCGGAGGCGGCGGCTGACGCCACGCACCACCCCATCCCTGACGAGGGCCGTCGCACCCGGTGCGGCGGCCCTCGCCGCATCCACGGCCCCGCACGCACAGCTCCGTACGGCAGGATGACCCCCATGACGAGCGTGCACGAGGACCGGCCCGTAGTACGGCCCACGCATGAGGACGAGGTCGCGGCGGCGGGCAGCGAGCTGATCGGCGGGCCCGTCGGCCGGTGGGCCGCGCTGGGCTCCGGACGGCTCTCACCGGTCCACGTCGTCGCCCTGGTCGCCCTCGGCATGTTCGCGCTCGGCATGGTGCAGAAGATCCCCTGCTACGAGTGGGCCTGGTTCCGCGGCACCAGTTCGCAGTACACCCACGCCTGCTACTCCGACATCCCGCACCTCTACCTGGGGCGGGGCTTCGCGGACGGCCTCGTGCCGTACTTCGACCGCTTGAGCGGCGACATGGAGTTCCTCGAGTATCCCGTCCTGACCGGGCTCTTCATGCAGGTCGCCGCCTGGCTGACCCTGCCGTTCGACGGCTCCGTCCAGGAGCGCGAACAGGCGTACTGGATGGTCAACGCGGGCATGCTGATGATCTGCGCCGCCGTCATCGCCGTCTGCGTCGCCCGTACGCACCGGTGGCGCCCCTGGGACGCCCTGCTCGTCGCGCTGGCGCCGGCCCTCGCCCTGACCGCCACCATCAACTGGGACCTCCTGGCCGTCGCCCTGACGGCCGCGGCGATGCTCATGTGGTCGCGGGGCCGTTCGCTGGCCTTCGGCATCCTCATCGGTCTCGCCACCGCCGCGAAGCTCTATCCCGTGCTCCTGCTGGGACCGCTCCTCGTACTGTGCTGGAGAGCGGGCAAGTACCGCGAGTACGGAGCGGCGCTGCTCGGCGCCGCCGGGGCCTGGCTGCTGGTGAACGTGCCCGTCATGGCCCTCGCCCCCGAGGGGTGGAAGAAGTTCTACACCTTCAGTCAGGAACGGTCCGTCGACTTCGGTTCGTTCTGGCTGATCATCACGCAGCGCACCGGGAAGCCGCTCGACGTCGAGGCCGTCAACACGTACGCCACCCTGCTCATGGTCGTGCTGTGCGCGGGAATCGCCGCACTGACCCTGACGGCGCCCCGCCGGCCGCGCTTCGCGCAACTGGCCTTCCTGGTCGTCGCCGCGTTCATCCTCACCAACAAGGTGTACTCGCCGCAGTACGTCCTGTGGCTCATCCCCCTCGCCGCCCTGGCCCGGCCCCGCTGGCGGGACTTCCTGATCTGGCAGGCCTGCGAGGTCATGTACTACCTCGGGATCTGGATGTACCTCGCGTACACCACCAGCGGCGACAAGCAGCGGGGCCTGCCCCCCGAGGGCTACCAGCTCGCCATCGCGCTGCACCTGCTGGCGACGCTCTACCTGTGCGCCGTCGTCGTACGCGACATCCTCATGCCGGAGCGGGACGTCGTACGGCGCGACGGCTCGGACGATCCCTCGGGCGGTGTCCTCGACGGGGCCGGGGACACCTTCGTGCTGGGGAGGGCCGCGCACCCGCCGCGCCACGCCGCGCACCACTTCGAAGAACCACGGGTGGAATGGGGCACCACCGCGCCGGGCGGCTGAGCCCTGGGGCGCGCGGCGGGCCAGGGGCCCGCCGCGCCCGAACCCGGGCCAGGCGAGCCCGTACAGCCCGCTCAGTCCGGCAGGACGGTCAGCGGTCGACGATGCGGTCGAACTGGGTCGTCGTGTGGCGCAGATGGGCGACCAGTTCCTCGCCCACCTTCGGCTCCTGCGCGTCCGAGGGGACGAACAGGATCGACACCTGCATGTGCGGCGGCTCCGCGAACCAGCGCTGCTTGCCCGCCCACACGAACGGCGCCAGGTTGCGGTTGACCGTCGCGAGGCCGGCCCGTGCCACACCCTTCGCGCGCGGCATCACCCCGTGCAGCGCCTTGGGCGCCTCCAGGCCGACACCGTGCGACGTACCGCCCGCCACCACCACGAGCCAGCCGTCCGACGCCGCCTTCTGCTGGCGGTAACCGAACCGGTCGCCCTTCGACACCGGGGTCACGTCCAGCACCGAGCCGCGGTACTCCGTCGCCTCGTGATCGCCCAGCCACAGCCGGGTGCCGATCCGCGCGCGGAAGCGGGTCTGCGGGAACTGCTGCTGCAGGCGCGCCAGTTCCTCGGCCTTCAGGTGGCTGACGAACATCGTGTGCAGCGGGAGACGAGCCGCCCGCAGCCGGTCCATCCACCCGATGACCTCCTCGACGGCGTCCGAGCCGTCGGTGCGGTCCAGCGGCAGGTGCAGGGCGAAGCCCTCCAGGCGTACGTCCTCGATGGCCGCGTGGAGCTGCCCGAGCTCCTCCTCCTTCACGCCGTGACGCTTCATCGAGCTCATGCACTCGATGACGACACGGGCGCCGACCAGGGCGTGCACCCCGTCGACCGACGACACCGAGCGCACCACGCGGTCGGGCAGCGGAACCGGTTCCTCACCGCGCCGGAACGGCGTCAGGACGAGCAGGTCGCCGCCGAACCAGTCCTTGATGCGGGCGGCTTCGTACGTGGTGCCGACGGCGAGGATGTCGGAGCCGAAGCGGGTCGCCTCGTCCGCGAGCCGCTCGTGGCCGAAGCCGTAGCCGTTGCCCTTGCAGACCGGCACGATTCCGGGGAACTGGTCGAGCACGGACTTCTGGTGCGCCCGCCAGCGCGCGGTGTCGACGTAGAGGGTGAGCGCCATGGCCGGTCCGGAACCTTTCTCGTGGCTGCGGTGTATCAGAGGTATGAGGGAAAACGGGTACGGGTCGGTTCGTGCGGGATCAGCGGCGCGACATGTACATGTCGAGGGCCTTGTGCAGCATCTTGTTGAGCGGGAAGTCCCACTCACCGACATACTCCACGGCCTCCCCACCCGTACCCACCTTGAACTGGATCAGACCGAACAGGTGATCGGTCTCGTCCAGGGAGTCCGAGATGCCCCGCAAGTCGTACACCGTCGCGCCCATCGCGTACGCGTCACGCAGCATCCGCCACTGCATCGCGTTCGAGGGCCGGACCTCACGGCCGATGTTGTCCGAGGCGCCGTACGAGTACCAGACGTGCCCACCGACGACGAGCATCGTCGCGGCGGACAGGTTCACGCCGTTGTGACGCGCGAAGTACAGCCGCATCCGGTTCGGGTCCTCGGCGTTCAGGACGGACCACATGCGCTGGAAGTACGAGAGCGGACGCGGCCGGAACCTGTCGCGCACAGCCGTGATCTCGTACAGCCGCTGCCACTCGGCCAAGTCCTCGTAACCGCCCTGGACGACCTCGACACCGGCCTTCTCGGCCTTCTTGATGTTGCGACGCCACAGCTGGTTGAAGCCCTTGAGGACATCGTCGAGCGACCGGTTCACCAACGGCACCTGGTAGACGTACCGCGGCTGCACGTCACCGAAGCCGGCGCCGCCGTCCTCGCCCTGCTGCCACCCCATCTTCCGCAGCCGGTCCGCCACTTCGAAGGCACGCGGCTCGATGTGCGTCGCCTCGATGTCCCGCAGGCGCTTCACGTCGGGGTCCTGGATGCCGGCCTTGATGGCGGGCGCGTCCCAGCGGCGGATGACCACCGGCGGGCCCATCTTCACGGAGAAGGCGCCCTGCTGCTTGAGGTGCGCCAGCATCGGCTGCAGCCAGTCGTCCAGGTTCGGCGCGTACCAGTTGATCACCGGACCCTCCGGCAGGTACGCCAGGTACCGCTTGATCTTCGGCAGCTGCCGGTACAGCACCAGACCGGCGCCGACCAGCTCACCGCCCTTGTCGAACCAGCCCAGGCTCTCCGAGCGCCACTCCGTCTTCACATCGGCCCACGCCGGGACCTGGCAGTGGCTCGCCGACGGCAGGCTCTGGATGTACGCCAGATGCTGCTCTCGGCTGATGGTCCTCAGGGTCAGGCTCATGACGGGGCGCTCCTCGGCAGGTCTGTCCCCATGGGATCAGGGGCTCCGGCTCTCGCGCCGAAGCCTACTGCGCCCAAGGAGCGCCCCGACTGGCCGCTGACCCAGCCGGGCCTATCCCAGCACCCCTCCGAACAGCCCGCCGTGCGCCATACCGAGGAAGAAGCCGACCGCGGACGCACCCAGGCCGACGATCATCGGGAACCGCTCACGCGTCGTGGCCGAGATGAACTGGCCGTACGCACCCGTCAGGATGCCCAGCAGACCCGTCCACGAGCTGAGCAGGTGCAGGCTGTGGAACATCGCCGAGACGAAGGCGATCGCGCCCAGCACGAGCGTCACCGCCAAAAGCGTGTCCTGCAGCGGATGAGGCTTGCCGTCGGTCTCGAAGAGAGAGTTCGAGGAGCGTCGTCGCATTGCCTGCGCCATGGGGCACCTCCTGCTGGAAGGCGGCGGGCACAAAGGCGGCGAGCGTGATGCCGCACACACCCGATGTGTACAGATTGTGGCCCCTCACGGCCGGATTTCAACCGGAAGGCGGTGAGCAGGTAGTCTGTACGGTCTGCACCGGTGTCTGCCCACGCCAGAAAACAGGCCCCCTCCCTCACGGAAGGCGGCTTGTCAGTGGCGGCCGATACCGTTGCGTACGCATCACGACCCTCCTGCCACGGAACGACCGTGGCCGCTGAGTCCAAAGGAGGTGGGTTCCACATGCGTCACTACGAAGTGATGGTCATCCTCGACCCCGATCTCGAGGAGCGCGCTGTCTCCCCGTTGATCGAGAACTTCCTCTCCGTCGTCCGCGAGGGCAACGGAAAGGTCGAGAAGGTCGACACCTGGGGCCGTCGTCGTCTGTCCTACGAGATCAAGAAGAAGCCCGAGGGCATCTACTCGGTCATCGACCTGCAGGCCGAGCCTGCGGTCGTCAAGGAGCTCGACCGACAGATGAACCTGAACGAGTCGGTCCTCCGGACCAAGGTCCTCCGCCCCGAAACCCACTGAGCTCAGTAGCTCAGCGGTAATCGGGTCCGAGTAGCAACAAGCAGCCAGCAGCAATCCCCGCCGAGAGGTTCACCCATGGCAGGCGAGACCGTCATCACGGTCGTCGGCAATCTCGTCGACGACCCCGAGCTGCGCTTCACCCCGTCCGGTGCGGCGGTCGCGAAGTTCCGTGTCGCGTCCACTCCCCGCATCTTCGACAAGCAGACCAATGAGTGGAAGGACGGCGAAGGCCTGTTCCTCACCTGCTCGGTCTGGCGTCAGGCGGCGGAGAACGTCGCGGAGTCGCTTACGCGAGGCATGCGCGTCATCGTCCAGGGCCGGCTCAAGCAGCGGTCCTACGAAGACCGCGAGGGCGTAAAGCGCACGGTCTACGAACTGGACGTCGAAGAAGTCGGCCCCAGCCTCAAGACGGCCACGGCCAAGGTCACCAAGACCAGCGGCCGAGGCGGACAGGGCGGGTACGGCGGCGGCCAGCAGGGCGGCCAGGGCGGCGGCAACTGGGGCGGAACCCCCAGCGCCGGCGGCCAGCAGGGCGGCGGCGCTCCCGCCGACGACCCCTGGGCCAGCAGTGCACCGGCCGGCGGCGGTCAGCAGCAGGGCGGCGGCGGCTGGGGCGGAAGCTCCGGCGGTTCCGCCGGCGGCGGCTACTCGGACGAGCCCCCCTTCTAGGGCGGGCCCGTACACCACTTCTTGATCACACAGGAGAAACACCATGGCGAAGCCGCCTGTGCGCAAGCCTAAGAAGAAGGTCTGCGCATTCTGCAAGGACAAGGTCACGTACGTGGACTACAAGGACACGAACATGCTGCGGAAGTTCATTTCCGACCGCGGCAAGATCCGTGCCCGCCGCGTGACCGGCAACTGCACGCAGCACCAGCGTGACGTCGCCACGGCAGTCAAGAACAGCCGTGAGATGGCGCTGCTGCCCTACACGTCCACCGCGCGATAAGGGAAGGGTGACCGAAAAATGAAGATCATCCTCACCCACGAGGTCTCTGGCCTCGGCACTGCCGGCGACGTCGTCGACGTCAAGGACGGCTACGCTCGCAACTACCTGGTCCCGCGTGGTTTCGCGATCCGCTGGACCAAGGGTGGCGAGAAGGACGTGGCGCAGATCCGCCGCGCCCGAAAGATCCACGAGATCGCCACCATCGAGCAGGCCAACGAGATCAAGGCCAAGCTCGAAGGCGTGAACGTGCGTCTCGCCGTTCGCTCCGGCGACGCCGGCCGTCTCTTCGGCTCCGTCACCCCGGCCGACGTCGCTTCGGCGATCAAGGCCGCCGGTGGCCCCGAGGTCGACAAGCGCCGCGTCGAGCTGGGCGCCCCGATCAAGACCCTCGGTTCGCACCAGGTCTCCGTGCGTCTGCACGCCGAGGTCGCCGCGAACCTGGGCGTCGAGGTCGTCGCCGCCTAAGCGCTGCGCAACGCACAGCAGTCAGAAGGGCCGCACCCCACGGGGTGCGGCCCTTCGTCGTTTCACGTGAAACACACGCCGACGCCCAACGCCCGGCGCACGCCCCACTCAGCGCGTCGCACCCGTGACGACCCAACGCCCCGACCGCGCACGCAGCCAAAGCGTCAGCATCCGCACCGCCATCATCAACGTCATCGCCCACCACAGAGCCGTCAGCCCACCCCCGAGCACCGGCACCAGCAACGCCACCGGAGCGAAAACCGCGAGCGTCGCCAGCATGGCCCACGCCAGATACGGCCCGTCCCCCGCACCCATCAACACCCCGTCCAGCACGAACACGATGCCCGCGATCGGCTGCGAAACAGCCACCACCAGCAGAGCCGGCAGCAGCGCGTCCCGCACCACGTCGTCACCCGTGAACAGCGGGATGAACAACGGCCGCGACACCGCCACCAGCACACCCAGCACCACACCCGAGACAATCCCCCACTGCACCATCCGCCGGCACGCCTCCTGCGCCCCCGCGGCGTCGCCCGCCCCCAGATACCGGCCGATGATCGCCTGGCCCGCGATGGCGATCGCGTCGAGCGCGAAAGCCAGCAAGCTCCACAGGGACAGCAGGATCTGATGGGCCGCGACATCCGCGTCCCCGAGATGCGCGGCCACCGCTGTGGCGATCATCAGCACAGCCCGCAGCGACAGCGTGCGGACCAGCAACGGCGCACCGGCCTGGGCGCAGGCCCGTATCCCGGCGGCATCGGGACGCAGGGACGCGCCGTGCTTCCGGGCGCCGCGCACCACCACCACGAGATAGGCGGCGGCCATCCCGCACTGGGCGATCACGGTGCCCCACGCGGAACCCGCGATGCCGAGCCCGGCGCCGTACACGAGACCCACGTTGAGCGCCGCGTTCGCGGTGAACCCTCCGATCGCGACGTACAGCGGAGTCTTGGTGTCCTGGAGGCCGCGCAGCACACCCGTGGCCGCGAGCACGACGAGCATCGCGGGGATGCCGAGACTGGAGATCCGCAGATACGTGATGGCGTACGGAGCGGCGGTGTCGGAGGCGCCGAACAGGTCGACGAGCCACGGGGCGCCGGGCAGAACGACCGCGATCACCGCGGCACCCAGGAGGAGAGCCAGCCAGATGCCGTCCATCCCCTGGCGGATGGCGGCCTGGAGGTCGCCCGCTCCGACGCGACGGGCGACCGCGGCGGTGGTGGCGTAGGCGAGGAAGACGAAGACGCTCACGGCGGTCATCAGGAGCGCCGCGGCGATGCCGAGACCCGCGAGTTGCGGGGTGCCGAGGTGGCCGATGACGGCGCTGTCGACCATGACGAAAAGGGGTTCGGCGACCAGGGCGCCGAAGGCCGGCAGAGCCAGCGAGATGATCTCGCGGTCGTGCCTGCGCCGACTGGTCTTCGCTGCCATGGGGGCCTGAGTCATGAGGTCAATCTAATCTTCCACAGGTAACAGATGCAATGCCTCAGCGCTCCTTACTTCTGGGCGCTTCCGGGGCTCGGGTGTGCACCGTTTTTTCTGATCTTGAACCGGGGGCCGAAGTTTTTCTTCCCCACAGCCGGTGGATGGAGAAACCCCAGGTCAGGCAGGCGGGCGTGCAGGTGCTATGAGTTTGTCCACAGTGCTGTCCCCCGGTCCGTGCACAGGTTCCGGGGACTTCTCCACAGCAACTGGTCCGTCGTCCACACCACCTGTGGATAACCAGATTGGCTGACGGTGCCCGCGGGCCTACCGTGGTGCGGCGCCCGCCTTCCGTTCCGGCCCCGGAAGCTCGTCGAACTTGATGCGCCGGAACCGGAGTCGGGCGTCTCATTTGTCAGAGCCGTGCCGTAAGAAAGAGTGGCACAGCGAGGTCCGCGCTGCGGACGGGAGGAGGTGGCCCGGTGAGCATTTCCGAGCCATTGGACGACCCCTGGACCGACAGCGGTCCCGGTGACCGTCTGCCCTCCCGTCGACGCCGTGGCGAGGGCCGGGGCCGCGACGAACAGCACGACCGCGGAGGTGAGGGCGGCGGCTGGGAGGGCGGCTCCCCCGCCTTCGAGCGGGTTCCTCCTCAGGACCTCGACGCCGAACAGTCCGTCCTCGGCGGCATGCTGCTGTCGAAGGACGCCATCGCCGACGTGGTGGAGATCCTCAAGGGCCACGACTTCTACCGCCCGGCCCACGAGACGGTCTACACGGCCATTCTCGACCTCTACGCCAAGGGTGAGCCGGCCGACCCCATCACCGTGGGCGCGGAGCTGACCAAGCGCGGCGAGATCACGAAGGTCGGCGGCGCCTCGTACCTGCACACGTTGGTGCAGACGGTGCCGACCGCCGCCAACGCCGAGTACTACGCGGAGATCGTCCATGAGCGGGCGGTGCTGCGCAGGCTCGTCGAGGCGGGCACGAAGATCACGCAGATGGGATACGCGGCCGACGGTGACGTCGACGACATCGTCAACGCCGCCCAGGCGGAGATCTACGCCGTCACGGAGCAGCGCACGAGTGAGGACTATCTGCCGCTCGGCGACATCATGGAGGGCGCGCTCGACGAGATCGAGGCGATCGGTTCCCGTACGGGTGAGATGACCGGTGTGCCGACCGGCTTCACGGACTTCGATTCGCTGACCAATGGTCTGCACCCCGGCCAGATGATCGTCATCGCGGCGCGTCCCGCGATGGGCAAGTCGACGCTCGCGCTGGACTTCGCGCGGGCCTGTTCGATCAAGAACAACCTGCCCAGTGTGATCTTCTCGCTGGAAATGGGGCGCAATGAGATCGCGATGCGTCTGCTGTCGGCGGAGGCGCGGGTGGCGTTGCATCACATGCGTTCGGGCACGTTGACGGACGAGGACTGGACGCGGCTCGCGCGCCGGATGCCGGATGTCTCGCAGGCGCCGTTGTACATCGACGATTCTCCGAACCTGTCGATGATGGAGATCCGGGCGAAGTGCCGTCGGCTGAAGCAGCGCAATGATCTGAAGTTGGTGATCATCGACTATCTGCAGCTGATGCAGTCCGGTGGTTCGAAGCGGGCGGAGAGCCGCCAGCAGGAGGTCTCGGACATGTCGCGAAACCTCAAGCTGCTGGCGAAGGAGCTCGAACTTCCGGTGATCGCGCTGTCCCAGCTGAACCGTGGCCCGGAGCAGCGTACGGACAAGAAGCCGATGGTGTCCGACCTGCGTGAGTCGGGTTCCATCGAGCAGGACGCCGACATGGTCATCCTGCTGCACCGTGAGGACGCGTACGAGAAGGAGTCGCCGCGTGCGGGCGAGGCGGATCTGATGGTGGCCAAGCACCGTAATGGTCCGACGGCGACGATCACGGTGGCGTTCCAGGGGCATTACTCGCGTTTCGTGGACATGGCGCAGATCTGATCCGTGCGTGCAGGGCCTCAGCTTTCGTGGCCGAATCTCACGAGCGATGGCCAAGCGATGGCATATCGCTGACACCGTGGGCCCACGGGGCATCGCTCGTGGGCTTGGGGGTGTGCGGTGGGGGAGATCGCCGCGACGGTGAGAGGGAACACCCATCCAAGCCGTGAGACAGCGGGAAGCTGCTCAGCGCCTCGTCTCGTACCTGGTCAGGACGACGCCGCCGGGAAACATCCGCGTCTCCACCAGGTTCAGGTTCACCCAGCTGTCCAGCGCGGTGAAGAAGGGCGTGCCGCCGCCCACCAGGACCGGATGGGCGGCGATCACGTATTCGTCGATCAGCCGGGCGCGCATGGCCGCCCCGGCGAGCGTTGCGCCGCCGATGTTCATTGGGCCGCCGTCCTCGGCCTTGAGCCGGGTGATCTCGGCGATCGCGTCGCCGGTGACCAGGCGGCTGTTCCAGTCGACCTTGTCGATCGTCGAGGAGAACACCACCTTCGGCGTGTCTCGCCAGTTCCGCGCGAACTCGATCTCCGCTGGGGTGGCGTTGGGCTGCTGGTCGCCGGTCGGCCAGTAGGAGCTCATCGTCTCCCACAGCTTGCGCCCGTACAACGACAGGCCACTCGCCTGCTCGTGGTCGAGCCACCACTGGAACAGCTCGTGGCTCGGCGGTCCGCTCCAGCCGATGTCGTCGCCGGCGGCGGCGATGTAGCCGTCCAGGGTCAGGTTCATGCCGTAGATCAGTTTCCGCATGGCCCAGCCTTCCGTCCGTGGGTGTCCCGCGTAAAGACCAGCGTGACGCGGGGAACTCATCGGTGCGCGAGCTGGGCTCGCCGGTAGTCCTCGTGCTCGGGGCTCAGCGTGGTGTACGGCCGACAACGGGCAAGCCGCCTGATCTCGACCTCGCCCTCGCGAGGCAAGCCACGGATTTTCGTAGTGGGGCTGGTTCCTTCTATGCGCGGTCCGGGCTCGGCGGGGTGGCGTCGCCCGGGGGTTCGGGTTCCGTGTGGAGGATCTGGCGGGCCTGTTCCGCGGCGCGGGTGATGCTTTCGGAGACGAAGTCGAGGAAGCGGGCGACGTTCTCCAGGCGGGTGGCGGCGGGGGTGTCGGGGCCGAGGACGCCGACGCCCTGGCGTGCGATCTCGACGATCTGGGCGGTGGACCGGGCGCTGGCGATCATCGACTGGTACCAGATGTCGTCGTCGACGATGTAGCGCTCGCGGCGGCGTTCGTCGCGTTCCCGGCGGACGAAGCCCTGGCTTTCGAGGAACGTGATCGCTTTGGAGATGGACGCCGGGCTGACCTGGAGGCGTTGGACGAGTTCGGACGCGGTGAGGCTGCCGGTGTCGGTGAGGGTGAGGCAGGCCATCACCCGGGACATCATCGTGGGCATGCCCGAGCCCATGAGGACGGTGGTGAACGTCTCGGCGTATTCGCGTACGGCCTCGGGGTCGCGTCCGTGTGCCTGTGGGGGTGTTTCCGGGTCTCGGGGTGTGGGCTGGCGGCGTCGTTGGGTGCGGCGTTCGGTGGCGCGGTGGGCGAGGTCGGCGCGGTAGGCGGTGGGGCCGCCGTTTCGCATGACCTCGCGTGTGATGGTCGAGGTGGGGCGGCCGAGACGTCTGGCGATTTCCGCGTAGGGGAGGCCGTCGGCCAGGCCCAGCGCGATCTGCTGGCGTTCCTGCTGGGTGAGTCTGCCTCCCGGCATCGTGGTCTCCTTCGTGTTCCGTGGTGGTCTCCAGCATAGCGTTCACCTTCATTCCATTGCAACGTATGAGTGCCTGTCGTTGCGTTAACTTTCAAGTCGACGCAATGAAATAGTGGCTTCAACCTG
Organism: Streptomyces chryseus; assembly: GCF_014650755.1. Lineage (GTDB taxonomy): Bacteria > Actinomycetota > Actinomycetes > Streptomycetales > Streptomycetaceae > Streptomyces > Streptomyces chryseus. Next base: position 146,950 of record NZ_BMVO01000016.1, read on the forward strand.
CACTGATGGCGATTCAATGCAACGGGCTTGTTGAAGCAATGTGGAAAGCAACGTAGCGTTTCACTTATCGGAAACAACGAGTCGCAGGAGAGCCACCATGCAGAAGTTCGACACCCCCACCCCGATCTCCGCCGTCCTGGACATCCCCGCCGGGCGCGTGCAGTTCATCGCCGCCGACCGCGCCGACACCGCGGTCGAGGTCCGGCCCGCGGACGCCTCGAACAGCCGCGACGTGAAGGCGGCGGAGCGGACCACGGTCGAGTACGGCGACGGCGTCCTGCGCATCGGGGCCGCACCGGAGGCGAACCGGGTCCTCGGCAGCTCCGGGTCCGTCGAGGTCACCATCCAGCTGCCCGCCGGCTCCCGCGTCGAGGCGAAGGCGGCCAGCTCCGAGTTCCGGGGCGTCGGTCGTCTCGGTGACGTCACCTTCGAGGGCGCGCAGGGCTCCGTCAAGATCGACGAGGCCGCGAGTGCCCGCCTCACCCTCCTCGCCGGCGATGTCTCGGTCGGCCGTCTGGGCGGTGCCGCGCAGATCAGCACCCAGAAGGGCGACCTCCAGATCGCCGAGGCCATGCGCGGCACGGTCACGCTGCGCACCGAGCACGGCGAGATCTCGGTGGGCGCCGCCCGCGGAATCTCCGCCTCGCTGGACGCCGGTACGACCTACGGCCGGATCCACAACGCGCTCAGGAACACCGACGGCGCCGCCGCCGGCCTGAACATCCACGCGACGACCGCCTACGGCAACGTCACCGCCCGCAGCCTCTGAAGGAGTACTCCCCATGACCGATCTGGCCATCGCGGCGAACGGGCTGCGTAAGTCCTACGGGGACAAGGTCGTGCTGGACGGCGTCGACCTGGCCGTCCCCGAGGGAACGATCTTCTCCCTGCTCGGACCGAACGGCGCCGGCAAGACCACCGTCGTGAAGATCCTTTCCACCCTCGTCTCGGCCGGTCCGGGCACCGGCGACATCCACATCGGTGGCCACAACGTGGCCACCGACCCGCAGGCGGTGCGTGCCGCGATCGGTGTCACCGGGCAGTTCTCCGCCGTGGACGGGTTGATCA
>NZ_BMVO01000017.1 GCF_014650755.1 Streptomyces chryseus
ACTACGCCTCCCACACCAGCCACGTCGAACGCATCGAAGACGAACTCGCCCTCGTCCTCGACGGCCTGCGGCCCAGCGTTCCCACCATCCCGATGTTCTCCACCCTCCGGGCCGAGTGGCTCGACACCACACCCGTCGACAGCCGCTACTGGTACGACAACCTCCGCCACCAGGTCCGCTTCAGCGAATCCATCGAACAACTCGTCACCGAAGACTTCCGCGTGTTCGTCGAGATCAGCGCCCACCCCGTACTCAGCATGCCGGTGCGCGAGATCGTCGAGGGACTGGCCGGCGCCCCCACCGTCGTGGGCGGGACGCTGCGGCGCGAGGACGGTGGCCTCCAGCGGTTCCTGCTGTCGGCGGCCGAGCTGCACGTGCGCGGCGTACGGCTCGACTGGCGGCCGGCCTTCGGGGACGCGCGGCCCGCGCGGGTCGAGCTGCCCACCTACCCCTTCCAGCGCCGGCACTACTGGCTCGCGCAGGTGCAGCCCACCGGGGCCGCCGACGAGCTGACGGCCGCCGGTTTCACCGACCCTGACGAGGAGACCGAAATGACGTCGTCCAAGGAATCGTTCGCCGAGCGGATCGCCGGCCTCTCCGGCGAGGAGCGGGCCGACGCCCTGCTCGAACTGGTACGGGCCGAGACCGCGGCCGTGCTCGGCCACGCGACGGCGGACGCGGTCGACGACGACGAGGCGTTCTTCGACGTGGGGTTCAACTCGCTGACCGCCGTGGAGCTGCGCAACCGGCTGGCCGAGAAGATCGGCGTCGAGCTGCCCGTGATGCTGCTGTTCGACCAGCCGACGCCCGCGATGGTCGCGGAGTACCTGGTCGGCAAGGTCGCGGTCCCCGCCGAGGCCTGAGCCTTCCCACCTCCGCCGCCCCGCCGACAGCCCGGCGAACCCCTTGAACATCCTTCCGAAAGGCACGGACCACGCCATGTTCGACATCGATCACTACCTCACCGCACTCGGCCACAGCGGCCCGCCGCCCGCCGCGACGCTGGAGACGCTGCGCGTCCTCCACAAGGCGCACCTGATGACCGTCCCCTTCGACAACTTCCTCAACGAGGAGCGCGGCACGGCGATCTGGGACGGTGTCGACATCGACGTCGACACCGTCTTCAAGGAGGTCGTCGTCGGCGGTCGCGGTGGCGTCTGCTACGAACTGAACGGCCTCTTCCGTGAGTTGCTCGGCAGGCTCGGCTTCGAGGTCGTCGTCTTCTCGGCCGGTGTGCGCGGCCCCGACGGCAGCTTCGGCCCGGAGCTGGAGCACCTCTTCAACGGCGTACGGATCGACGGCGACTGGTACCTGGCCGACGTCGGCTACTCGGGTCCCTCGCTGATCGAGCCGGTACGGGTGTCCCCCGAGGCGCAGGAGCAGTACGGCAGCCAGTTCCGGGTCGTCGAGCAGTCCGCCGCCGATCCGGACGGTACGGGCTTCCACTACCTGGAGCGCAAACCGCGCGACGGCGAGTGGAGCACCATCCACCGCTTCCGGCTCAAGGCGCGGAGCTTCTCGGAGTGGCTCGACCACGACAACCCGGTCCTCGACGAGTACGCCCGGATGCTGGCCGCCAATGTCACGTACATCCGGGGCCGGGCGCTGGAGAACGGGCAGATGACGCTGACCGGCCGCCGTCTGCTGACCGTCGAGGACGGGCGTGAGCAGGTGCGGGTGCTGGTGAAGCAGCCCGACCTGGACGCCGTGATCAAGCACATCCTGCTGCAGGACTGACCCTGCACCGCCACTCACGAAGGAGGAGTACACGATGTCTGCGTCGGCCGAGAGTCCGTTGTGGTGGCCCGACGAGGTGGCGGATCTGCTCGTCGTCGGCTACGGCCCGGTGGGGCAGGTGCTGGCCAATCTGATGGCCCAGCGCGGCCGCCGGGTGATCGTCGTCGAGCGGCACCCCAGGCCGTACACGATGCCGCGCGCCGTCGCCTTCGACGGCGAGGCGGCCCGCATCCTGGCCGCGGCCGGGGTCGCCGGCCACCTCGCCTCGGTGGGCGAGGCGTCGGGCGACTACATGTGGCGCAACGGCGCCGGGCAGGACCTGCTCTACATCGGCGCCGCCGAGGAGCACGGCCGCAACGGCTGGCCCGAGTCGACGTCCATGTACCAGCCGGGCCTGGAGGAGGCGCTGATCGCGCGCGGCAAGCGGCTCCCGGAGCTGACCGTGCTGCGCGGGTACGAGGCGGTCGACCTGGCCGAGACGGACGACGGTGTCGAACTGGCCGTGCGCAGCGCGGACGGGACGCGCCGCCGGTTGCGCTCGCGCTGGATCGTGGGCTGCGACGGGGCGAACAGCTTCGTACGCCGTCACATCGGCACCCCGGCCACCGATCTGGGCTTCCACCACGAGTGGCTGATCTGCGATCTCGTCCTGCACGACCGGCGCGAGTTCACGCCGAACAACCTGCAGATCTGCGACCCGGCCCGGCCCCGCACCCAGGTGTCGGCCGGTCCCGGGCACCGGCGGTGGGAGTTCATGCTGCTGCCGGGCGAGACCAAGGAGGAGATGGACACGGCCGAGACCGCGTGGCGTCTCCTGGAGCTGTGCGGGATCACTCCGGACGACGGGGTGATGGAGCGGCACGCCGTGTACGCCTTCCAGGCCGCGACCTGCCGGCAGTGGCGCTCCGGGCGGCTGTTGATCGCCGGGGACGCGGCACACCTGATGCCGCCGTTCGCGGGGCAGGGCATGAGTTCGGGATTCCGGGACGCCGCCAATCTCGTGTGGAAGCTGGATCTGGTGCTCGCGGGTCTCGCCGACGAGTCGCTGCTCGACTCGTACACCGAGGAGCGGCGTACGCACGTGCAGCACGCGATCGGGATGTCGGTGAACCTCGGCAAGGTCATCTGCCAGACCGACGCCAAGGCCGCCGCCGACAGGGACGCGGTGATGATCGCGGCCCGGGAGCGCAACCTGGCCCGGCCGCAGCAGTCGCCGTTCCATCCGCTCACCAAGGGCCTGCTGGACCGCGACGAGAAGGGCAGGCGGCGGCCCGGGTCCGGTGACCAGGTGCCGCAGCCGAGGGTTTCGGGGGCGGGCGGCGAGGGGCTGTTCGACGAAGTCGTCGGACGGGGCTTCGTGTTCGTCTCCCGGGACGATCCGAACGAGCTGCTCGACGCCGGGGACCGGGAGTTCCTGGCCGGCCTGGGGACGCGCCTGGTGTGGCTGCGCGACGCCGACGGCACGGACACCGCAGGCCACCGCGACGCCGCGGTCGACGTCGAGGGCACGTACGGGGCGTACCTGGACGGGATCGGGGCGCGGAGCGTTCTGGTGCGGCCCGACACGTACGTCTACGGCGCGGCGTCCGACGGCGCTTCGGCGGCGCGGCTCGTGGACGGCCTGCGGGAGCACCTGGCTCCCGTGCGGGTGGCATGAGGACGCGGCGCGGGGCGTCCGGCACCCGGTCCGCCCCGGGCGCCCCGCGCCGCACGCGCGGGGCGCCGCGGTGGTCAGCCGGCCAGGGCGGGCGCGCGGTCGGCCTCGGCGGCGGCCAGGACGTCGTCGTAGTCGGCGCGGGCCCGGTCGATCTCGTGCAGGTGGCGCTCGGCCCAACCGGTCAGCAGGACGAGCGAGTCGTACAGCTCGCAGGCCATCGGTGTGGCGGTGTACTCGACCTTCGGCGGCACCGTCGGGTACACGGTGCGGGTCAGCAGGCCGTCCCGTTCCAGGTTGCGCAGGGTCAGCGTCAGCATGCGGCGGCTGATGCCCTTCACCTGGCGCTCCAGTTCGGTGAAGCGGGCCGGGCCCTGCGTGGTGACCAGCAGGATGCCGATGCTCCACTTCCCGCTCACCCGGCCGAGGACCTCAAGAACCGAACAGGCGGACTGCGCGGCAGGAGTTTCGCACTGCTTCACGGCGCTGACCTCGGTGGTCACACCGGTGTTCCCCTGAGACATAAAAGTGCCTCCTTCCCATCGAGTTCATGGTCCCAGACCATGAACTCTGTAACAAGACGTGCACTTAGGCAGCCGCCCTGAGTCAGCCGCACTCGTCAGCCCATGTGCAGCACTCCCCTTCCGTTGCCGGACAAGAAAGTTGAGATCCGTGACCTCACAAACGAAATCCAGCTCGCGCGGGCTGGCGCTCGCCATTCTCTGCGCGATGCAGCTGATGATCGTCCTGGACGGGACGATCGTGACCGTCGCCCTGCCGACCATCCAGAACGACCTGGACTTCTCCCAGAGCGGTCTGTCCTGGGTGGTCAACTCCTACCTCATCGCGTTCGCCGGACTCCTCCTCCTGTCCGGCCGGCTCGGTGACCTGATCGGCACCAAGAAGGTGTTCCTGGCGGGTCTGGTCACCTTCACCGCCGCCTCGTTCCTCTGCGGCGTCGCCACCACCTCGGAGCTGCTGATCGCCGGCCGCTTCCTCCAGGGCGTGGGAGCCGCACTGGCGTCCGCCGTGGTGCTCGGCATGATCGTCGGCCTGTACCCCGAGCCGGGCGAGCAGGCCAAGGCGATGGGCATCTACGGCTTCGTCTCGGCCGGTGGCGCCTCGGTCGGCCTGATCGCCGGCGGTGTCATCACCGAGACGCTGGGCTGGCACTGGGTGTTCCTGATCAACCTGCCGATCGGCGCGGTGGCGCTGGTCGCCGGTCTGCGCCTGCTCACCGGACGGCCGGGTCTCGGACTGCGTGCCGGTGCCGACGCGATCGGCGCCGTCCTGGTCACCGCGGGCCTCTCGCTCGGTGTCTTCACCATCTCGCAGGTCGCCGAGGACAAGTACAGCAACGGTGAGCTCGGCCTGTACGGCGCGATCTCGGTACTGCTGCTGGTCGCGTTCGTACTCCGCCAGGCCAAGGCCGCCAAGCCGCTGCTCGCCCTGCGCATCTTCCGCAACCGGGAGATCTCCGGCGCCAACATCGCGGTGGTGCTGCTCTTCGCGGCCGGTTTCGGCTTCCAGTTCCTCAACGCCCTGTACCTCCAGCGCGTCCTCGGCTTCGACTCGATGCAGACCGGCCTGGCGTTCCTGCCGGCGCCCATCGTCATCGGCACCATGTCGCTGTTCTTCACGGCGAAGCTCACCGCCCGCTACGGCACCCGCCGGGTGCTGCTGACCGGTCTGCTGTTCCTGGGCGTCGGCCTGCTGCTGCTCAGCCGGGCGCCCGTCGACGGCAACTACGCCACGGACGTCCTGCCGACCCTCGTCATCCAGGGCTTCGGCATGGGCCTCACGGTCCCGGCGGTCATCATGCGGGCCATGTCGGGCGCCGCGCCGGCCGACGCCGGTCTGGCGTCGGGCCTGAACACCACCGCCCAGCAGGCGGGCGCCGCGGTCGGTCTCGCGGTCCTGGCCACGGTGGCCACGTCGTACAGCAACTCGCTGGTCAGCAAGGGCACCGAGCAGGTCGAGGCGCTGCGGGACGGTTACGGGCTCGGGTTCCAGTTCTCGGCCGGGTTCGTCTTCCTCGCCTGGCTCGTCACCTTCTTCGTCCTGCGGGACAAGCCGGCCGCGCAGGAGCCGGGCACGTCGGAGCAGCCGTCCGACCAGGCGGCCTCCCCCAGCGCCGCGGCGGTGACCGTGCACTGACCCGCTGAGCCAACGGACGGGAGCGCGGCCGGTGTTGTCTGCCGGCCGCGCTCCGGTCCGTTGGCCGTCGCCGTGGTGCCACCGGCACCCGTTGAGACAGACCAGCAAGCAAGAACGCGACAGACCGAGAGGTGTTCACCATGGCGGACAGGATCCGAGTGGGAGTGGTAGGGGCGCACGCCGAGCGGGGCTGGGGGCGGGGAATCCATCTGCCCGCCCTGGCCGCTTCCCGCGACGACTACGAGATCACGGCGGTCGCCGGCACGAGCCAGGAGTCGGCGCGGGCCGCGGCCGGCGTGTGGGGCGCCCGGCACGCGTTCGACGACGCCCGTCAGCTGATGGCGCACCCGGAGGTCGACCTCGTCACCATCGCCGTGCAACTCCCCCAGCGCGACGGCCTGGTGGACGCGGCGATCGCGGCGGGCAAGCACGTGTACAGCGAGTGGCCGCTGGCGCTCGACGCGGACACCGCCGAGCGGCTGCGTACGAGCGCGGACAAGGCCGGGGTCCGGCACGCCGTGGGACTCCAGTCCCGGCACCACCCGGCGATCCGCCTGCTGCGCGACCTGCTCGCGGACGGCCTGGTCGGCGAGGTGCTCTCGACCTCGCTCAGCTACTCGCTCGCGGCCCCCGAGGTCTGGTCGCAGCGGTACGCCGCCCTGTTCGACCACACCAAGGGCGTCAACCACGTCGCGGTCGTCGGCGGTCACGCCCTCGACATGTACGGGTCGGCGGTGGGCGGCTTCGCCGAGCTGTCCGCGACCCTGACGACCCGGATCGGCCGCGTGACGATGCAGGAGACGGGCGAGGAGATCGAGGTGACCTCGCCGGACCAGATCGTGGTGGCGGGCCTGCTGGAGTCGGGGGCGGCGGCCTCCGCGCACTTCATGACGGGCGGCCCCCGCGGCGACGGCTTCCGGATCGAGGTGCACGGGCGGGCGGGCCGGCTCGTCCTGCGGTCGACGGACGACTCGCTGGTCGGCCCCGAGTTCGTCCTCACCCACGCCCGGGCCAACGGCGCCCCCGCCGAGGAGATCGCACTGCCCGCGGCCTACCGCCCCGCACTGGACGGCGTACCGTCCCCGGTGAGCAACGTGCACCGGGTGTACGCGGACCTCGCGCGGGCGATCCGCACGGGTGACTCCTTCGAGCCGGACTTCGGCACGGCGGCCCGCACGCACCGCCTCCTGGACGCGGTCAAGCGGTCCGCCGCCACGGGCGAGCGGCAGCGCCTCGGCTGACCGGCGGCCCTCCCCCGCTCACGCACGTGACGGAGGCCGCCCCCCGGAGTTCGGGGGGGCGGCCTCCGTCGTGCGCGGTACGGGGATCAGGAGGGCATCGCGGCCTTGCGCCGGGCGGCCCGTGCCTTGTGGCGGGCGGCCGCGCCGCGTTCGATCAGCCACCACTCGGCGATGAGCAGCGGAATGATCCAGCCCGGCCAGGACGCGAGCCCCGCCCGCGCCTGCCCCCACGCGATGAGGGTCGGGATGTCCTGGGTGACGGGCATGGGCAGGATGGTGTGGTCGTAGATCACGCCGAGGATGCGGCTGAAGATGATCGACAGTGTCAGCGCGAAGCTGCGCACCATCCACCGGCGGTGCTCGTCCTGCCGGCGCTGCCGGGCCATCCGGATGCCCGCGATCGCCGTACCGGCCCACAGCACCGAGGTGGTGACGGTGCTGACCTGCATCGACAGTCCCGACGGGCTGACCATGGCGACGGCGACGCCCGCGACGGCGCCGGGCAGGACGCCCGCGAGGACGTACAGCCGGCCGCTGATCCGGTGGACCTTCGGGTGCTTCTTGCGCAGGGCCGGCCAGACCTGGAGGCAGCAGGTGACCAGGGCGACCGTGCCGAAGACGACATGGGCGACCAGGACCGGGTAGTGCCACGCATGGCCGGGCGCCAGCGGGATCTTGCTGTCCGCGGGGTCGAAGGTGAGGTAGCGCGGCACGTTGTACGCGATGAACACCGCGGCCACGGTCGCGAGCGGGCCGACCCAGGGGCGTCTCCACCAGCGTACGGACGGGCCGGCCGCGGCCGGCCGTCCTGGGCCGGAGGTGCGCTCCGGCTCGGTCGTCGTGATCGTCACGACCGTTCTCCTGTCTTCATGGTCAAGGCGTGATCAGGACGTGAGGGTCAGTCGACCGCGACGAGGGAGTCGCCGGTGGTCAGGTCGGTGACGTCGATGGCCCGGTAGGGGCAGTAGTCGGCGGCGTCGAGCACGTCCTCGTCCGGCTCGATCCGGGCCTCCACGGGTACGGCCTTGCCGCCCGCCAGCCGGAACCGGTCGGGCAGGTTGCCGTTGCACAGACCGGCGCCCATGCAGGCGTGCTGGTCCACCTCGATGTGCCAGGTCACGGCGGTCACCACCGCACGGGCAGACCGGCGACGCCGCGTACGACGTTGTCGGTCTTCCAGGGCACGTCCTCGGCGGGCACCGCGAGTTCGACCTCCGGCAGCCGGCGCAGCAGCGTGCCGAGCGCCACCTGGAGCTCCAGGCGGGCCAGCGGGGCGCCCAGGCAGTGGTGGATGCCGTGGCCGAAGGCGATGTGCGGGTTGTGCTCGCGGGTGAGGTCGAGGTCCTCGGGGTTCTCGAAGACGCGCGGGTCGCGGTTTCCGACGGCCGGGAAGATCATGACGGCCTCGCCGGCCTTCACGAGCTGGCCGCCGAGTTCGAGGTCCTCGGTGGCGATGCGGGTGTTCTCCGAGTACGGGCTGAGCGGGGTGACGCGCAGCAGCTCCTCGATGGCGGTGTTGAGCAGCTCCGGCCGGTCGACCAGCTTCTGCCACTCCTCACGGCGGCTGAGCAGGATGTACAGGTGGTTGGCGAGCTGGTTGGCCGTGGTGTGGTGGCCGGTGGCGAGGAGCGCGATCGACATGGTGATCAGCTCCTCCTCGCTCAGCTTGTCCTGCTCGTCGCGGGCGGCGACGAGGGCGGACAGCAGGTCGTCGCCGGGCTGGGCGCGCCGCTTGGCGATCAGCGAGGACATGTACTCGGGCAGCTTCTCGAAGCGTGCCTCGTTCATCTCCTCGAGGGTGTGCTCGTCGCCGAGGGTCAGCCAGGTGTCGATCCAGGCGCGGAACTTGTAGTGGTCCTCCAGCGGCACGTCGAGCATTTCGCAGATGACGGTGATCGGCAGCATCCAGGCGTACTGGGCGGCCAGGTCACCGGTGTTGCCGGAGGCGAGCATCTTGTCGAGCAGCTCGTCGGCTATCTCCTGGGCGCGCGGGCGCATCTGCTCGACCCGGCGGACGGTGAACGCCTTGGCGACCAGCTTGCGCAGCCGGCCGTGCTCGGGGTCGTCCATGCTGACGATGTTGAGTTCCTCGACGGCCTTGCGCACCCGCGGCACGTCCTTGCCGACGGTTGCCTCGCGGCTGAACCGGCGGTCGGCGAGGACGGTCTTGACGTCGGCGTGCCGGGTGGCGAGCCACGCCTCGCCGCCGTACTGCATGTTGACGCGGGTGAGCGCGGCCTGCTCGCGGATCTCGGCGTACTTGGGGTGCAGTTCGGTGGTGACCGGCTCCCCGAAGGGGTAGCCGGGCACGAGGCCGTGCATGGGGCAGCCCGGCGGGGGTGCGGCGGCCTCGCCGGGCTGCCCGCTGGATTCGTTCTCGGTGACCGTCATCGCGATTGCCTTTCTGCGTGCGTGGGAGGGGGCGGTGTCAGTTGCCGATGGCGCGCGGGTGGTTGAAGAACCGCGTCGGGTCGTAGGCCTTCTTGACCGACACCAGGCGGGCGTAGTTCTCGCCGTAGTAGGCGTGCTGCCAGTCCTTGAGGTACGTGTCGGGGAAGTTGATGTACGAGTGGCCCGTGGACAGCGGGTCGATGGTGTTGAAGCCGTTGGTGGCCCAGGCGACGGCGGCGGACGAGTCCTCGGCGGCCGGAGCGGCGCTGCCGAGCGCGACGCCGAACCCGACGTGGAACAGCGCGTCGCGGTGGACGAAGGCGTTGGCGCGCGGAGACAGGTCGGCGACGGCGCCGCCGAGGCCCATGAAGCTCAGGTAGCGGGTCTGCCCGGCTGTCGGGGTGGCCTCGAACGCGGCGAGCGCGGCGGCGGTGCCGCTGGTGCCGAGCGGCTTGCTGATCATGCGGGCGCGCATCCGCTGCCACTGGGTGCGCGGCGGGTGGGGGGCGCCGTCGGCGATCCCGTACACGTGCTCCATGCCCTCGGCGAACGTCAGGTCCAGCACCTTGCTGCTGGCGGGGGTGGCGCCGACCCGGGAGTTGAGCTCGGCGAGGCCGGCGTCGGCCTGCTCCTTGGTGCCGTAGTACGCGCCCTGCTGGAGGATGAGCGGCGGGTTGCCGGAGCCGGCGTCCGGCTGGATCACGATGACCTGGGCGTTGCTGCGGCGCGGGGTGGTGACGTACCACTCCTGCCAGGCGGCGAGGAACGCGTCGGCGTCGTCCCAGTTCCAGAACTGCTCGTAGAAGACCATGCGCGGGGCCGAGACGGGCCGCACCTCGAAGTCGACGACGACACCGAAGTTGCCGCCGCCGCTGCCGCGCAGCGCCCAGAAGAGGTCGGGGTTGCAGGTCTCGGAGGCGCGCACCTGGCGGCCGTCGGCGAGCACGACCTGCGCGGAGACGACCCGGTCCGAGCCGATGCCGAACGCCCGGCTCTGGTAGCCGACGCCACCGCCGGACAGGTATCCGCCGACGGCCACGTCGGGGCAGGTGCCGGTCACGAACTGCTGGTTGTACGGCTTGAGGGCCGCCAGCGCCTCGATGCTGTGGACACCGGGACCCAGGTGCACGGTCGGCCGGCCGCCGCCCTTGATGTGCTTGATGCGGCGTACGTCGAGGACGATGCCGTCACCGGTCGACCAGCCCGCGAAGTTGTGGCCGCCGCTGCGGGTGCGCAGCGTGAGGCCGTTGTCGCGGGCGAAGCGGACCACGGCGCTGACGTCGTCGGCGGTCTCGCCGTAGACGACGCCGGCCGGACGGATCGCGTCGTACTCGCCGATCGCCAGCTGCTTGGACGCGTCGTACGTGGCCTCGCCGGGCAGCACGACGTCGCCCTGGATGCGGGAGCGCAGCGCCGCCCAGTCCGGGGCGGTGGCGGCGCGTCCGCCGCCGCCGTCCGCGTAGGCCGAGGTGCCGGTGCCGGCGACCGCGGCGGTGGCGGCGAGGGCGCCGCCGGCGCGGAGCAGATTCCTTCTGTCGAGCATGGGTCCTCCGGGGAAAGTACGTGCTGTCACATGAGGTAAGGCAGTAATGCAGGGAAACCGTATTCAGTGCCTCCGGCCCAGCGCATTCCCCTGAATACCCCCTTATTCGAGGGGACTTGGAACACAGGGGGCGCTAAGGGTGTGCACGGGTCGGCGTTCTTCCTAATGTCGCCGTGCCGCCACCTATCGCTTCGGCCCCGAAATGGAGACACGACGTGTCCGCAACCATGCCGACCGTGGATTCCGATCCAGACATACGAAGAGAGCGCAAGGCGCTCCCGTCACTGACGGGCGTCCGGTTCTTCGCCGCGCTTCTGGTGTTCTTCATCCACGCACTTCAGCCCATCGGCCCGGTCGACCACTCGGGGCCCGTCAACCCGTTCGGCGACAAGGACGTCGCGGACGGGCTGTACACGTTCTTCGGACCCGCCGGCTTCCTGGGCGTGTCCTTCTTCTTCCTGCTCAGCGGATTCGTCATCACCTGGTCGGTGAAGCCGGGCGAGCGGCTCACCGCCTATTGGCGCCGACGACTCGTGAAGATCTTCCCGAACCACCTCGTGATGTGGACCCTGGCACTCGGTCTCTTCGCGTACGCCTACACCTCGGTGACCACCGGATTCCTCAGCCTTTTCCTGGTGAATTCCTGGGTCAACGCACTCGACGTGCAGATGAGCGTCAACGCGCCTTCCTGGTCGCTCTGCGCCGAGATGCTGTTCTACCTGAGCTTCCCGCTGCTGCTGCACTTCGTACGGAGGATTCCGGCCCGCCGCCTGTACTGGTACGCCGCCGGCACCATCGTGGGCATGATCGGCGTCGGCCTGGTGACGACGTACGTGATCACGGACTCGCCGAGCAACCCGATGATCCCGCTCTCGCCGTCGCAGATGTGGTTCAACTACACGCTGCCGCCCACCCGCATGTTCGAGTTCGTCCTCGGCATGCTGCTGGCGCGGATCGTGCTCGCGGGCCGCTGGCCGAAGATCGGGGCGGTGCCCGTCATCGCCCTGGTGGCCGCCGGCTACGTCGCCGCCATCTACGTGCCGGCGCCGTACAACTTCGTCGCGACCACGGCGATTCCCTTCAGCGTGGCGATCGCCTCGCTCGCCGCGGCCGACGTGCGCGGTGCCAACACCCGTCTCCGGGGCCCGGTCATGCAGTGGCTGGGCAATGTCTCCTTCGGCTTCTATCTGGCCCAGGGTGTGGTGATCTTCTGGGGCCGGCAGGCGCTGCTCGGCAACGGCACGTTCAGCACCCCGGTGGCGATCCTGGTCATGCTCGGGATGTTCGCTGCCACGCTGCTGGCCGGCTGGCTGCTCTACACCTTCGTGGAGATGCCGGCCATGCGCCGCTGGAGCCGGCCGCGTCCGCGCCCCGCCCCGGCGCCCCGGGCCGAGGAGAGCCCGGCCCTGGTCTCCGTGCCGCGTGAGGCGGCCCGTACGGCGGCCTGGACTCCCGGGGCCGAGCCGGCCGTACGCCCCTGAACCCCTCCCGGCCCGGTCATCCCCCGCCCGGGACCGGGAGGCCCGCGTCCGGCGGGCACGGCAGACGCCGTGCCCGCCGGACGTACGACGTCCGCGGCCGGACGGCGGACTCATCCGCGCATCAGCTCGGCGACCATGAACGCGAGTTCCACGGACTGCTCGGAGTTGAGGCGCGGGTCGCAGTTGGTCTCGTACCGGGCCACGAGCCCCGCGTCGTCCAGGCCCCGCGCGCCGCCGAGGCACTCGGTGACGTGGTCGCCGGTGAGCTCGATGTGCAGGCCGCCCGGGTGGGTGCCGAGCTCCCGGTGGACCTGGAAGAAGCCCTTCACCTCGTCGAGGATGTCGTCGAAGTGCCGCGACTTGTAACCGCTGGCGGTCTCCTTGGTGTTGCCGTGCATCGGGTCGCACTGCCAGATCACCCGGTGGCCGGTGGCGGTGACCTTCTCCACGATGGCCGGCAGGACCTCGCGCACCCGGCCGCAGCCCATTCGGCTGATGAAGGTGAGGCGGCCGGGGACGCCGTCCGGGTCGAGCCGCTCGACGTACTCGGCGGCCTGCTCGGGCGTCGTACCCGGGCCGATCTTGATGCCGATCGGGTTGGCCAGCATCGACGCGAACGCCACATGGGCGTCGTCGAGTCCGCGGGTGCGCTCGCCGATCCACAGGAAGTGGCCGGACAGGCCGTACAGGCGCTCGGGTCCTCCCTGTGCCGCGCCGCCGCCGGCCCTCAGCAGTCCGCGCTCGTAGTCGAGCAGCAGCGCCTCGTGGCTCGCGTAGATCTCGGTGGTGTGCAGGGCGCTGTGGTCGGCCCGGCAGGCGGACATGAAGCGCAGGCCGCTGTCGATCTCGGCGGCCAGGGCGGCGAAGCGCTCACCGGCCGGGGAGTCGCGGACGAAGTTCTGGTTCCAGCCCTGGACGCGCTGGAGGTCGGCCACGCCGGAGTCGACCATGGCGCGGACGTGGTTGAGGCTCGCGCTGGAGTGGGCGTACGCCTGGAGCATGCGGGCGGGGTCGGCGACGCGGGCCGCGGGGGTGGGCGTCGCGGAGTTGACGATGTCGCCGCGGTAGACGGGCAGGGTGAGGTCGTCGGTGGGCTTCGACCGGGGCTTGGCGTACTGGCCGGCGATCCGGCCCACCTTGACGACCGGCAGGCTCGCGCCGTAGGTGAGGACGACCGCCATCTGCAGCAGGGTGCGGATGTTCGAGTGGACGTGCTCCTCGGTGTTGCCCGCGAAGGTCTCCGCGCAGTCGCCGCCGTGCAGCAGGAAGGCCTGCCCGTGGGCGACCTCGGCGAGGCGCCGGTGCAGCCGGTCGACCTCGCCGGGCAGCACGAGCGACGGCATGCGTTCCAGGGTGGTGCGTACGTCGGCCACGGCCTGCGGGTCCGGGTAGTCGGGCTGCTGGGCCGCGGGTCTGGCGAGCGCGTCGGCGACGCCCGCGGCCAGGGCGGGCGGCAGGCCCCCGGACTCCGCGCCGGGGCGGGTGGTGTTCTGCATGAGTGCTGGCATGCCGAGGAGAGTAGGGACGAGCGCGGCGGCGTCGGCCATCCGCCGGTAATCGGCGCTCCACTGCTCCCTACGGGCAGTCGGCGCGCTCGTCCAGGCGGAAGAACTCCCGGTAGAGGTCAAGCTGTTGGGCCAGCATCGGCGCCCCGTAGTGCACCCTGAGGCCGCGTGCCTCCGCCGCCTCGATCAGGGCGGTGCGGCGCGGCTTCATGATGATGTCGGCCACGACGGTGCCCGGGTCCAGCGCCGCCGGGTCGAAGGCGAGCGGGTCCTGCGGGCGCAGCCCCATCGGGGTGGCGTTCACCGCGATGTCGGCGGGGACCGGGGCCCGCGCCCCGGCGATCCGCCCGCTCCCGTACCCGGCGAGCCGCCGCACGAGCCGCTCGACCCGGTCCTGCTCCGTGTCCCACACGGTGACGTGGGCGCCCGCGCCGACCAGTGCCACGGCGATGGCGCAGCCGGCCCCGCCCGCTCCGGCCAGCGACACCCGCCGGCCGCGCGGGTCGTGTCCGGCCACGCGCAGGCCGCGTACGAAGCCGGCTCCGTCGAAGTTCTCCGCCTGCCAGCGGCCTTCGGGGGTGCGGCGCATCGCGTTGGTGGAGCCGCTCAGCGCGGCGGCCGGGCTGATGTCGTCGGCGAACGCCAGGCAGGCCGCCTTGTGCGGGACGGTGATCAGAAGCCCGTCCAGGTTCCTGACGCGCTTCAGTCCCCGTACGACGTCGGCGAGGTCGTCCGGGCGGGCGTGGACGGGCACCAGGACGGCGTCGGCGCCGAGGCGCGTGAACAGGGGGTTGAGCATCGCCGGGGCCTGCACCTGGGCCACCGGGTCGCCGATGACCGCGAACAGGCGGGTGGTTCCGGAGATCACCGGGCCGGTGGCGCTCATGCCGGTCTGCCGCGCGGGCCGGTCCACAGGATCCGCAGCAGGACCGCGAGGACGGCGGCTCCGCCGAGCGCCGCGAGTACGGCGTACGACAGCTGCGCGACCACGAGGCCCGCGGCGAGCGCGCCGACGGCGGAGGCGGCCTGGATGATCAGGTCGCAGGCGCCCTGGGCCGGGACCCGCTGCGAGATGGGGAGCGCCTCGCTCAGGGCGGCGGATCCGGCGACGAACCCGGCCGCCCAGCCGGCGCCCAGGAGCAGCAGGCCGGCGCCGACACCGGCTTCGGAGTGCGGGGGCGAGGCGAAGAGCACCCCGGCGGCGGCGAACTGCAGGGCGAGGCCGGTGACGAACAGCCGGTAGGACCCGTACGTGTCGACGAGGTAGCCGACCAGGGGGCTCGGCAGGTACATCCCGGCGACGTGGACGCTGATGACGATGCCGATGAGCCCGACGGAGACGCCGCCGTGGTGCATGTGGAGGGCGGCCATGTTCATCAGGGCGATCATCACGGCGTGCACGGTCGTCGAGACGACGACCGCCCGCCGTGCCTGGGCGTTGTGCCGCAGCGTCCGCAGGCCGGCCCGCAGCCCTGCCGGGCGGTCGGTGGCGCTCTTTTGGGCCGCGCCCGCGTCGGCGTGCTCCCGCTCGGTGTTCGCCCGCTCAGTGTTCGCCCGCTCGGCTTTCGCGTCCTCGGCTTTCGCGTCCTCGGCGTTCGCGTCCTCGGCGTTCGCGTTCTCGGCGGCGCGGGCCAGGAGCAGCGGGTCCGGCCGCAGGAACCCGTACGCGAGCAGGGAGGTCCCCACGAGCCCCGCCGCGATGACGATGAACGGCGAGGTGAACTCGGGGAGGGGGGAGCCGGGTACGAGCTTGTCGGTGATGCCGACGAGCGAGGGGCCGAGCACCCCGCCCGCCGTCGAGGCCCAGGTGACCATGCCCACCGCCCGGCCGTGCCGGCCGTCGGCGGCCAGGTCGGTGGCGGCGAACCGGATCTGGAACCCGGCGGCGATGGCGCCGCCGATGCCGAAGGAACCGATCACGACCAGCGGGAAGCTGTCGAGCAGCGCTCCGCAGACCACCACGCCCGCGGCCACCGCTCCCGTCAGCTGCCCCACGGCGAGGCCGACCCGTCTGCCGTACCGGGCGGACAGCGCCGCCAGCGGCACCGCGCAGGCGACCGAGCCGCAGAAGATGCTCGCCTGGGTGAAACCGGCCCGGGTCGCCGAGCCGGTGATGCGCTCGGCGAGCAGCGACACCACGGGACCGCTCATGGCGATCACCATGGAGAAGAGGATCTGCAGGCACAGCAGCACCCTGAGCACCCGCCGCTGGACCCGCGCGGGCACGGGTGCGGGCGGGCTGCCGGCGGGCGGCCTGGCGGAGGCGACGGTGGCCACGGGGTCAGTCCCGTGCGCCGGAGATCGGGAAGCTGGGAACGCCTTCCCCGCGTACGGCGGGGATGCCGGCCCCGAAGACGTACAGCGCGCTCTCCGAGATGCCGTCGAGGCCCAGGGCCGTCTCCAGCTCGGTGTCCCGGAACGCGTCGGTCTGGAACGGGCCGAGTCCCGCCGCGGTCGCGCACAGCGCGAACGTCTGGGCGAGGTGGCCGGCGTTCAGCAGAATCGTGCGCAGAATCCGGGAATTGCGGTACTTGTACATCGCACGGTTGACGTCGAAGGTCAGCAGGACGACGAATCCGGCGGAGGTCACCATGCGCTGCTCGAAACCGACCCGGTCCAGATCGACCTCGCCGTCGAGGAGTTCAAGACTGTGGTCTTCCGGACAGTAGCGGTAGAGCCCGGGAGCGATGGACTCCACATTGCGTACGACGATGTAGCACTCGCTCTCGTGGCGCGATCCGCCGCACGGACTCGTCCGCATCATCAACTGGCCGAAGTTCGGGACGTCGATGAAGTACATGGGCCCGAAGGCGAAATGCAGGACGGTCGAGAATTCTCGCAGCCCGACCGGCTCGTCGGCGAATTCACGGGTCGTGCGGCGCGAGACGAGTACGTCCTCGAAGTCCCGGCGCAGCGGCACGAAGCTCCGCGGCAGCCGGAGTTTGGGGCCGCCGCTGCGGCGTCCGAACACCGACGGGGGCGGGCCCTCTTCGAGCAGTTCGCTGACGAGCTCGGTGCGCCCGGTGTCGGCGCCGTTCTCCTCCGTCACGTACGAGACGTTCTTGGTGGCGAAGTGGAAGTAGCGGGCGGCGTCGCCCCAGTGGCGCCACGCCTCGTCGAGCTTGTCCTCGCGCTCCGCCTCGTCGCGGGTGCGCAGCAGGCCCACGTCGGCGAGCTGCTTGACGGCTCCGCGCACGGACGCCGGGTCGTAGCCCTCGAACCGGTCGAGGACGGTCTCGGGGTCGGTCCAGTCCTCGAAGTGACCGAGGATGTCGAGCGCCGTGCCGTCGATCTGGACGCCGGTGCGTCCCTCGTCGCCGGGCTCCGCGAGATAGTCCTCGACGGTGAGGCCGCCGTTCTGCCAGCCGGCCATCAGAGTGCGAGAGCGTCGCAGCTCCATAAGAATTCTCCCGTTCTACGGTGCGTTTCGCGGACTGGATTCCCGTCGCGCACCCCGTTGTGGAAAACGGGGCCGCGCATGACCGTGCGCCCGGAGGGAATCCCTCCGGGCGCACGTACGGATCAAGAGGCCTTACAGGCGAGCATCTTGTTCTGGGTGACCTGAACGGCCTTCACAGTGATGGCGATCTTCTTCATGGTGTCCATCTCCTCACACGGTGGGATTTCACGGCCCCGGCACGGATGCACCGAACCCTGCCGACCCGGTGAACTCCTCGCTGTTCGCGGCGAATTCCCTGCGTCGGCCACACCCAGAACATTAGGAGCCGATCCGCTGGACGCACATCCCCTGAATCACCCCTAACGCGGGAGAGGGTCAGAGCTGATAACTGAATTCCCGGTGCTCGCAGTTCTCCGGAGCGGTCGTACGGAAGGTGCCGGTCACGCCCGTGGGGGTGATCGCCGGCAGCAGTACGTCCCACAGGTCCGTCAGCCGCCGGGCGGTCTCGTCCGTGGACATGCCCATCCAGCTGAGCGCTTCCATGGAGAACAGCGTGGTCGAGGCCAGCACGCGCGGCGACGCGGCGGGGATGTCGCTGCGCAGTTCCCGGCGCTTCGCCGCCTGGCAGAACAGCTGCCCCACCGTCTCGTACCAGAGCGTGTAGTGGTCGAACTCCGGCTGCTCGGCGCCCGTCCACTCCCGGTGGAACCGCACGACGGCACGCGTGGCCGGCTCCAGGTGCAGCAGCGAGTTGAGCCGGTGCGTCAGGTCGATCACGTGCTGGAGCGGGGAGTCCGCCGGGGTGCAGGGCTCCGTGATGGCGTCCTCGAAGAGCGACTGCGAGTGCTCGACGACGGCCGTGGCCACTTGGCCCTTCGAGGCGAAGTGGAAGTAGAACGCCCCCTTCGACACACCTGCCGCACGCGTGATGTCGTCCAGACTCGTCCCGGCGTACCCGTGCTGGACGAACTGCTCCGCCGCCGCGGTGACGATCCGGCGAAGGGTCCTCTCCGCGCGTTCCTGCTTGGCCATCCGATGCCCTCCTGAACCCCCCGCCCAAGCCCACATTGTAAACCGGTCGATTGGTATGTCACCGGGTGGGGTCAGCCTTGTTTCAGCCCGACTTCAGCCGGACCTCGGCGCGGGCTTCAACGCGGACTTGAGGGGGACGTCCGGGTCGGCGACGCGCTCGGCCGCCAGCGGCGCCCCCGAGGCGATGAGCCTGCGGCCCTGCGCGAGATCGCGGGCCCGCCCCACGGCCAGTACGGCGACCATGCGTTCCCCGCGCAGCCAGCACACGCTCCAGGAGTCGCCGCCGGGATCGCCGCGCCGCACCACCGTGTCGGCCGCCGCGTGCCGGCCCGCGTACTGCACGAAGCGCCCGAACTGCTCGGACCAGAAGTAGGGCACGGGATCGTACGCGGCCGGGCTCGGGCCGACGATGTTCGCCGCGACGGTACGCGGCCCGTGCAGCGCGTTGTCCCAGTGGTGCACCAGCAGCCGCTCGCCGAAGCGGGCCGACGGGAAGGAGGCGCAGTCCCCCACCGCGTACACATCGTCGGCGGAGGTGCGCAGCAACGCGTCGGCCAGCACCTCCCCGTGAGCGCCGAGAGCGATGCCGCTGCCGTCCAGCCACCCGGTGGCGGGCCGCGCGCCGATGCCGACGACGACCGCGCCGGCGGGCAGCCGGGTGCCGTCGGTGAGCACCACGGCGCCCGGCTCGACGCGTTCCACCCGCGCGCCGGTACGCAGTTCCGCACCGGCCTGCGCGTACCAGGCCGCCATCGGGGCGGCCACGTCACCGGGCAACGCCCCCGCCAGCGGCAGGCCGGCGGCCTCGACCACGGTGACCAGGCAGCCCGCCTCGCGCGCCGCGGTGGTGAACTCCGCGCCGATCCACCCGGCGCCCACGACCACGACGTCGAGCCGCCCGTCGAGCACGGGCCGCAGCGCCTGCGCGTCGTCGAGGGTACGCAGCAGATGCACCCCCGGCACGCCCTCGGTGCCGGGCAGCCGGACCGGCTCCGCGCCGGTCGCCAGGACCAGGCAGTCGTAGTCGACCGGGCCCCCCGTGGTCTCCAGCCGGTGCAGGTCCGGCCGGATCCCGGTCGCGGTGCGCCCCAGGTCCAGGGTGATGCCGAGCTTCTCGAAGTCGACGTCGAAGGTCGCGTCCTCGGGCCTGCCGCCCAGCAGGACGGCCTTGGACAGCGGCGGCCGGTCGTACGGGCGGTGGCGTTCCGCACCGATCAGCCGTACCCCTCCGTCGAACCCCTGCTCGCGCAGGGCGACCGCCGTCTGCACCCCTGCCGCGCCCGCGCCGACGACGACGACCGAGGACGGCCGATGCCTCGCCTCTGCCTGCTGTGGTGACACCTGACCTCCTGTTGGGCCGTCCGCGTGTTCGCCGGATCGGCCCTCATCGTGGCGGTACCGACCGCCGGTGGTCATCGCCGCCGCGAGGAGTCAGGGGCGCAGTAGGGGGTGGTTGGTCCACAAAGGGCTCAATAGCGTCTGCCGGGGCGGCGCGACAGGTACCAGTCGACGAGTGAGAGAAGGTGAGGAAGGTCATGGCGCGTGATTCTGAGTCCGGACTGCCCATCGAGCCGGTGTACGGACCGGACGCCCTGGAGGGCTGGGACCCCCGTGAGAAGCTGGGCGAGCCCGGCTCGTACCCCTTCACGCGCGGTGTCTACCCGTCCATGTACACCGGACGGCCCTGGACGATGCGGCAGTACGCCGGTTTCGGCACCGCCGCCGAGTCCAACGCCCGGTACAAGCAGCTGATCGCCAACGGCACGATGGGTCTGTCGGTCGCCTTCGACCTGCCGACCCAGATGGGCCACGACAGCGACGCGGCGATCGCGAGCGGCGAGGTCGGCAAGGTCGGCGTGGCGATCGACTCGATCGACGACATGCGGGTCCTGTTCGGCGGCATCCCGCTCGACAAGGTCTCCACTTCGATGACGATCAACGCACCGGCGGCGCTGCTGCTGCTCCTGTACCAGCTGGTCGCCGAGGAGCAAGGTGTCCCGGCGGACCAGCTGACGGGCACGATCCAGAACGACGTGCTGAAGGAGTACATCGCGCGCGGGACGTACATCTTCCCGCCCAAGCCGTCGCTGCGCCTGATCGCGGATATCTTCAAGTACTGCAGGGCCGAGATCCCGAAGTGGAACACGATCTCGATCTCCGGCTACCACATGGCCGAGGCCGGCGCCTCGCCCGCGCAGGAGATCGCCTTCACGCTGGCCGACGGCATCGAGTACGTGCGTACCGCCGTCGCGGCCGGCATGGACGTCGACGACTTCGCGCCGCGCCTGTCGTTCTTCTTCGTCTCGCGCACGACGATCCTCGAAGAAGTGGCCAAGTTCCGTGCCGCGCGCCGGATCTGGGCCAAGGTCATGCGCGACGAGTTCGGCGCGAAGAACCCCAAGTCCCTCATGCTGCGCTTCCACACCCAGACCGCCGGCGTGCAGCTCACCGCCCAGCAGCCCGAGGTCAACCTGGTGCGCGTCGCCGTCCAGGGCCTGGCCGCCGTCCTAGGCGGAACCCAGTCCCTGCACACCAACTCCTTCGACGAGGCCATCGCCCTGCCCACCGACAAGTCCGCCCGCCTGGCCCTGCGCACCCAGCAGGTCCTCGCCTACGAGACGGACGTCACCGCCACCGTCGACCCCTTCGCCGGCTCCTACGTCGTCGAGAAGATGACCGACGAGGTCGAAGCCGCCACCCTGGAGCTCATGCGCAAGCTGGAGGATCTCGGCGGCGCCGTACAGGGCATCGAGCACGGCTTCCAGAAGGCCGAGATCGAGCGCAACGCGTACCGCATCGCCCTGGAGACCGACAGCGCCGAGCGCGTCGTCGTCGGCGTCAACCGTTACCAGCTGGACGCCGAGGAGCCGTACGAGCCGCTGCGCGTCGACCCCGCCATCGAGAAGCAGCAGGCGGAGCGGCTGTGCAAGCTGCGCGCCTGGCGGGAGCAGTCCCGCGTCGACGACGCCCTGGCCCTGCTCAAGAAGGCCGCCGACGGCGACGACAACGTGCTCTATCCCATGAAGGAAGCGCTGGCGGCCCGCGCCACGATCGGCGAGGTGTGCGACGCGCTGCGCGAGGTGTGGGGCACGTACGCCCCGACCGACGCCTACTGAGCAGATCCCCGGAACCGACGCGAGGAGCGAACAACGTGGACAGACCCATCCGAGTCCTGGTGGCCAAACCCGGGCTCGACGGACACGACCGGGGCGCCAAGGTGATCGCGCGGGCCCTGCGCGACGCCGGCATGGAGGTCGTCTACACCGGACTCCACCAGACACCCGAGCAGATCGTGCACGCCGCCATCCAGGAGGACGCCGACGCCATCGGCCTGTCCGTCCTGTCCGGCGCGCACCTCACCCTCTTTCCCCGGGTGGTGGAGCTGCTGCGCGAGCGCGACGCCGAGGACATCACCGTGTTCGGTGGCGGCATCATCCCGGCGGCGGACGTCGTGGTGCTGAAGGAACAGGGCGTGGCCGAGCTGTTCACCCCGGGCACGCCCACGGCACAGGTCGTGCAATGGGTCAGGGCCAGGGTGCGGCCGGCCGCGACTGCCGCCTGACTCTCCGGGCCGGACCCGTACCGGCAGTGCCCCGCCGCGGCGTCGTCACGGCGGGGCACCGCCTTCCCGTGGAGGGGTCAGCGGTTGAACCAGGAGCCCGGGGCGGCTCCGACTGCGCCTTCCGTGCGCGGCGGGACGGCGAACGGCGAACGGCTCCGTACACACCTCACCAGACACTCGGGCTCCGTGAATGGTTGCCCTGCGGCTGGGCTCCGCACCAAGGAGCGGCTTCCGGCCGGACCCGCCGTCACACCAGCGCGGCGCTCACGACGAGGGCGAACCCCGCCGTGACCAGCAGGGTCCGTACCAGGTGCAGCCGGTTCCACCGCGTCTCGAAGGCCGCGCGGGCCTCGCGGTCGGCAGCGCCTGCCTGCTCGGACGCGGCCAGGGCGTTGTTCAGCGGGATGTTGCCGGTGACCGTGACCAGGTGGTTGAGGACCACCAGGGCGAGGCCGGCGCCGAGCAGCGCCCACCGCGCGCCCGGCCGGTCGTCCTCCGGGACGGCCAGCGCGGCCGCCGGGAAGGCCACCGAGGCGAGCATGACCGACACGAACACGCCGCGCGGGACCTCCTCGTTGATACGCCGCATCGCCGCCGTGAACTGCTCGTCCGTCAGCCGCCCCAGGGCGGGCATGACGCCGGTGAGGAAGATCAGCATGAATCCGGCGTACAGCCCCGTGGCGACTACGGCGAGGGCGATCAGGAGGGTGGCCATGCCCACATCATGGCCGACCCTCCGTCAGGACACGACGTCTTTGCGCGCGAAGCCGCGGAAGGCCAGGGCGAAGAGCACGACGGCGTACGTCACCGACACGGCCGCGCCCTTCAGCATCCCGCCCCACTCCAGTTGCGGTTGCAGCGCGTCCGCCCACGCGAACTGCCAGTGCGCCGGCAGGAACTCGCGCCAGGACCCCAGCGCCGTCACCGCGTCCAGCACATTGCCCACGATCGTCAGGCCCACCGCGCCGCCGACCGCGCCCAGCGGGGCGTCCGTCTTCGTCGACAGCCAGAAGGCGAGCGCGGCGGTGACCAGTTGGGAGACGAAGATGAACGCGACGACGAGCGTGAGCCGGGGCACGGCGTCCCCGGCCGGCAGCGACCCGCCCGTCGGCAGCTCCAGCGGACCCCAGCCGTACGCGACCGATCCGGCCGCCAGCGCCACCACCGGCAGCAGCACCATCGCCGCCAGGCTGAACGCCAGGGCCACGACGAGCTTGCTCCACAGCAACCGGGCACGCGGCACGGGAGCCGCCAGCAGGTAGCGCAGCGAGGACCAGTTGGCCTCGGAGGCCACCGTGTCCCCGCAGAACAGCGCCACCGGCACGACCAGCAGGAAGCCGGCCGACACGAACAGGCAGGTCGCCGCGAAGTTGGCGCCGGACGCGGTGGCGGTGTCCATCAGCGTCACCCGGCCGCCTTCGCGGTCGGGCCCGCCGCCGATGGCGAACGCGGCGATCAGGACGAAGGGCAGTGCGCCCAGGACCAGCGCCATGACCATGGTGCGGCGCCTGCGCCACTGCCGCATCGCCTCGACGCGCAGCGGCAGGGTGCGGCCGGCCCGGTAACCGGGGGCCGACGCGGTGGCCGGTCCGGCGGCCCGCGCGGGGGCCGGTGCGGCCGGTTCGGTGACGGCTGCCACGCCGTTGCTGCTGCTCATGCTCGGGAGCCTCCGATCAGGGTGAGGAACGCGTCCTCGAGGCGACGGTTCGGCCCGACGCCCGTCAACGGCACGTCCAGGCGGACCAGTTCGCCGATGAGTGCGCTGGGCGACGCCCCGTCCAGCCGTACGAGCAGACCTTCGTCGGTGCGTACGGCGGACCCGATGCCCGGCAGCGAGCCCACCTTCTCGGCCAGCGCCTCGGTCACCTCGCCGTCCGTCGTGACGAGCAGGGTGTCCGTGCCGCCGGTGATCTCCGCGACGGGCCCGGCCCGCATCAGCCGCCCCCGGTCCATGACGACGAGGTGCGTGCAGGACTGCTCGACCTCGGAGAGGAGGTGGCTGGAGACGATGACGGTGCGTCCCGCCGCCGCGTAGCGGATCATCACGTCGCGCATCTCGCGGATCTGGGGCGGGTCGAGGCCGTTCGTCGGCTCGTCGAGGATGAGCAGGTCCGGCATGCCGAGCATGGCCTGGGCGATCGCGAGGCGCTGGCGCATGCCCTGGGAGTACGTCCGTACGGCGCGGTCCAGCGCGTCGCCGAGCCCTGCGATCTCCAGGGCCTCCTCGGTGCGGGAGTCCTCGGCGGGCCGGCCGGTGGCCCGCCAGTACAGCTCCAGGTTGGCGCGCCCGGTCAGGTGCGGCAGGAAGCCCGCGCCCTCCACGAACGAGCCGACCCGCGACAGCACGGGCGCGCCCGGCCTGATCGCGTGGCCGAAGACCCGGATCTCGCCGCCGTCCGGCGTGATGAGGCCCATCAGCATCCGCAGGGTGGTGGTCTTGCCCGCGCCGTTCGGCCCGAGGAGTCCGAGCACCTGCCCCTTCTCGACGCGGAAGGACAGGTCCCGTACGGCGTACCGGTCGGCCGACCTGGCGTACTTCTTGGTCAGGTCCGTGATCTGCAGCGGCACCTCGGCCAGCGCCGGGTCCGGCGCGGGCGCGGTGCTCCGCCGCCGGGCGGTGAGCAGCAGCGCGGCGGCCAGAACGACGCCGATGGCGGGGAGCCCCCAGACCCACCAGGGCAGCGGGGCCGCCTCGGTCCTGACGCCGGGCGCGGTGGGCACGGCGAGCGTGCCGTCGCCCTGGAGGGAGACGGTGTACGCCGCCGGCTCGGCCGGGGACGCGTAGGCGAGGTCGGTGGCGGCGAGGACGACGCGCAGCCGGTGCCCGGCCCTGACCTCGTGGTCGATCGCCGGGAGCCGCAGGTCGACGGTGGCGCCGGCCTTGCCGCCGGCGCCGGTGACGCGGACGGGCGCGACGAGCTGGGAGGGCAGCACCTTCCGCTCCCCGTCCGCGCTCACGTCGTACACCTTGCCGAACAGGACGGCGTCGTCGCGGTCCGACTTCACCGTGACCCGCACGGTCGGCGAGCCCGTGACGCGCAGGTCGGAGGTGAGCCGCGCCGTCTGGAAGCTCGCGTTCTGGCCGGGGAAGTCGAGGGACAGCCCCATGCCGAGCCCGGAGAGCTGGGAAAGCGCCCCGACGCCCGGGACGGCGGAGATGGCGGGCGGGTTCGCCCCCGCCGGGCTGGCGAAGTGCTGCTCGGGCCGGCCCGCCACGAGCTTCAGCCGCCGCTGCCCGGCCTCCAGGCCCGGGTACCGGTCGCCCGTGGCGCCCCGCAGCCGGGCCGCGCCGTCTGTGGAGTCGATGCCTCCGGTCCGCGTGACGCGGAAGGCGGGCCCGGTGTCCGTGCCCTTCTCGTCCTTCAGGTAGCGGTCGAACCAGTCGGTGATCCGGCCCTCGACCCTGGCCTTCTCGCGGTCCCCGCCGTCGTGGCCGCCGGCGATCCAGTCGACGGCGACGGGCGCCCCGTTGCCCGCGACCGCCTTCGCGATCGCGTCGGCGTGGTCGAGCGGGAAGAGCGAGTCGTTCTGCCCCTGCACGACGAGCGCGGGCACCTTGATGCGGTCGCCCACGGCGGACGGGCTGTGCGAGGCCAGGAGGTCTCGGGCGGCGGCGTCCGGCTGCCCGGCGACGGCGACCCGTTCGTACATCTCGCACAGCCGCTTCTCGAACCGGTCGCAGCCGCCGCCCGTGTTGATGAACAGCCCGGCCCAGAGCTTCTTGAAGACGCCGTCGGGGAAGAGCGCGTCGGCCAGGTTCCAGTAGGTGATCTGCGGTGCCACGGCGTCGACGCGCTGGTCGTGCCCCGCCGCGAGGAGCGAGATCGCGCCGCCGTACGACGATCCGCTGACGCCGACGCGCGGGTCGCCCTCGGCGTCGAGCCGCACCTCCGGCCGCTTCGCGAGCCAGTCGATGAGCCGCGAGACGTCCGCGACCTCGCCGTCAGGATCGTTCAGCCCGATCTTCCCCGTGGACTTCCCGAAGCCGCGCGCGGACCAGGTCAGCACGGTGTACCCGTCGCGGGCCAGCTGCTCGGCCTGCGCCCGCACGTCGCGCTTGCTGCCGCCGAAACCGTGGCCGAGCAGGACGGCGGGGCGACGCCCGCTCCCCGCGCCGGCGGTGAAGAACGAGGTGTCGATTCTCACCCCGTCCATGCTCATGATCCGTTCCTCGCGGTGCACGGCGGGCCCGTCGCCGCCGGAGGCGGCGGCCGTCCACGTACCGCCCCCGAGGAGGACGGCGAACGCGGCGGCCGCGCCGGCGAGCGCCCGGCTGCGGGGAATGCGTAGCTTCATGACTGAACCCTAGGTGCCGGGTACGACAACCGAACCGGCCCCCCGGATGGAAGTCTGTGGGGTACTCAAGGAGTACGGGGGCAGCGCCCCGTACCGCACCGGGAGTACCCGAAGGAGCCGCATGGAAACGCGACCGGTCGTCCGGCAGGCGACGACAGTGCCGGAACTGACCGCCGCCGAGCACCTCTTCGACGGTCCGGTCCGCCCGGATTGGGCGGAGCGCTTCCTGACCGCGCCCGGCCATGTGATGCTCGTCGCATACGTCGGCGGGGAGCCGGCCGGGATGGTCTCGGGCATCGAGATGAGCCGCCCGGACAAGGGCACCGAGATGTGCCTGTACGAATTGTCCGTGGACGAGGCGTTCCGGCGGCGCGGTATCGGCCGGGCCCTGACGCTGGCGCTGGCGGAGGTCGCCCGGGAGCGCGGCTGTTACGACATGTGGGTGGGCGTGGAGCGCGACAACGACGCGGCGCTGGCGACGTACCGCTCGGCGCGCGGGCGGGACGACGGTGATTTCGCCATGTTGACCTGGACGTTCGCGTAGGCGCGCGCCCGCAGACCCGCTGCCTGCGCGCGGCGGGCCCCTCTTTGGCTTGATCCCGCCCGTAACACGACCTTGTGCCCTTGTGCGCCGCACGAGACCCTGTGCTGCGCATCCGCACCACCCCGCACCCCGCACCCCGCCATTGCCCGCGATCCGGTCAACGAAAGGTCAGGTGCACGACACATGAGAGCTACGTTCCGCCGCGCAGGGGCCCTGATACCCGTCATAGCCCTCGCAGCCGGTCTCCAGCTCGCCGGCCCTCCCACCGCACAGAGCGCGCCCACCGGAGACCTCCGCCTGGCCCCGGCCTCGACGGCGGTCGAGGACAGCTGGATCGTCGTCCTGAAGGACGGCACGACACGCGCCGCCGACCTGGGCGTCACGCCGAAGCACGTCTACCGCAGCGCCCTCAAGGGCTTCTCCGCCACGATGTCCAAGGCGCGGGCCGCGAAGCTCGCCTCGGACCCGAAGGTCGCGTACGTCGAGCAGGACTCCCGGGTCCGGCTCAGCGAGACGCAGCCGAACGCCACCTGGGGCATCGACCGCGTGGACCAGCGCAACCTCCCGCTCTCCACGACGTACACCTACAACACCACCGCGTCGAACGTCTCGGCGTACATCATCGACACCGGGATCCGCACCACCCACAGCGAGTTCGGCGGCCGCGCCACGGTCGGCACGGACACGGTGGGCGGCGGACAGAACGGCCAGGACTGCCAAGGCCACGGCACGCACGTGGCGGGCACGGTCGGCGGCAGGACGTACGGCGTCGCCAAGGCCGTCAGGCTCGTCGCGGTGCGCGTCCTGGACTGCGCCGGATCCGGTACGAACGCGGGCGTCATCGCCGGCGTCGACTGGGTGACGGCGAACGCGCAGAAGCCGGCCGTGGCCAACATGAGCCTGGGCGGCGGCGCGAACACCTCCCTCGACAACGCGGTGAAGCGGTCCATCGCCTCCGGCGTCAGCTACGCCGTCGCCGCCGGCAACGGCAACTTCCTCGGCTGGCCGGCCAACGCGTGCAACTACTCCCCCGCCCGCGTCCCCGAGGCCATCACCGTCGGCGCGACGGACAGCGGCGACCGCCGCGCGTCCTTCTCCAACTACGGCACGTGCCTGGACGTCTTCGCACCGGGTGTGAAGGTCACCTCGGCGTGGAAGGACAGCGACACGGCGACGAACACCATCTCCGGCACGTCGATGGCGGCGCCCCACACGGCCGGCGTGGCCGCCCTGCACCTGGCGGCCAACCCCGCCGCGACCCCGGCGCAGGTCCGCGACGCCCTGGTCGCCAACGCCACCCCCAACAAGGTCCAGGACCCGCGCACCGGCTCCCCGAACCGGCTCCTGCACTCCCTGTTCTGAACCGCGTGACCCCTGCCCCGGGCGCGGCGGCGCCCCGGGGCGGGGACCACCCGGATGCGGGCCCGGTCCCGCGCGCTATCCTCACGCGCACTCTGTCATGCCTGTGACCGGGGGGTTTGGAGATCGGTCACGGGCGGCTCGAACCACAATGGGGACTCATGCGCGCAGCATCCATAGGTGCCGTTCTCTCCGGCGCCTTGGTACTTTCCGGCTCCGCTCTCACCGCCGCTCCGGCGGCGTCGGCGGCGGAGACCGGTGTGGAGATCAAGAAGGTCTCCGTCAACGGCGGCAAGGCCGTCGTCTTCGGCACCTCGCGTACAGAGTCGTTCACCATCTCGGTGACGGCGTCCGACGACTCGGGGATCAACCCCCGCGGCCACCGCTTCCTCGGCATCGACCGTGAAGTGGGCGACGACTTCTGGACGTTCCACGGCACCCCGACGTGCACGGCTTCCAGCACCACACCCACCACCTCGACCTGCAAGCTGACCGTCCGGCTCGAAAGCGACATCGACCTGCCCCGCAACACGCTCGCGGGGCCGTGGAAGGTCAAGGTCCAGCTCACGGCCAAGGACGGCGACTACTACGGGGAGACGTACGGCACCCACCCGGTGCAGCGGCGCTCCACGCTGAACGTCAACGCTTCCCCCGAACCGGTCACCAAGGGCGGCACGATCACGGTGACGGGCAAGCTGGCCCGCGCCAACTGGGACAAGTACGTCTACGCGGGCTACACGAACCAGCCCGTACGGCTGCAGTTCCGCCCGAAGAACAGCTCCACGTACACGACCGTCAAAACGGTGACGAGCAACAGCACGGGCAACCTCAAGACCACCACGCAGGCCACCGCCGACGGCTACTGGCGCTGGAACTTCGCGGGCACGTCCACGACCCCGGCCGTGGTCGCCACGGGCGACTACGTCGACGTGCGCTGACCCCGAAGGCACCAACCGCTCCCCCGGCCCGACGGCGCTTTTCCCCCCCGTCCGGGGGGAGTGAACTTTCCGCCGCTCCGGACGCCTGCTCGTCCGACAGCGTGTTCAATCAGGGGAACGAGCTGCCTGCACGGGCTACTCCTCAGGAACCTGATGGTGACGCCGACAGAGCCCCGCCCGTCCGAGGACGGCCGGGGCTCACTACACCTCGCGTGACCCTGGGGAGCCTCCCGGGATTCAGGTGGCCTCGGCCCAACGCGGCGGAGATCAGCGGTAGGCACCGCTCGCCATGGGGGACACGATCGCCCCCGGGTGACGCATCCAGACCTGTTGACCCTCGGCTGTGACCGTCAGGCCGAAGCTCTGGGCGTCAGGTCGGCCGAGGGTGACGTACTCGCGGTGCACGGCCTCGATTTCCGTCCACAGGGCGCGCGGCCCGTACTGCCACACGTCCTCGCCCTTCGCGGTGGACGTCGCCGACCCGTCCTCGCCACGGGCCCAGACCTTGACGGTGTCCTCGGTCCGGGAATGCTGCATCCAGACGCCCGGCAGACGAGCGCCCGCGTACAGGGCGAAGCCCAGGGACAGCAGCTCCTCTGGGTCCAGGCCGGCTGTACGGGAGCGGGCTGTGGAGGAGTCGACTTCCACGGTTGCCGCCGCCCGCTGGGAGCGCATGGGCATGTACGAAGCCCCACCCTGGAAGTGTCCCCAAGCCCGTCCGTCGGCATGGACAGTGAGCTGGACCAGAGCACCGCTCCAAAAGTCGCGGTACAGCGGGGCCACGATGATGCCGCCCGGCCTGACCTGCTCCACGAACGCGAACGGCATGTGCCGGAGCGAGCACGTGGAGATGATCCGGTCGAAGGGTGCCTCCTCCGGCCACCCCAGCTCTCCGTCACCGAGTCGGAGGTTCGGGGCATACCCCAAGGGCCGCAGGTGGTTGGTCGCCATGGCGGCCAGGAGCGGGTCGATCTCGACGCTGTAGACGTTCCGGTCCCCGAGGCGCTCGGACAGGAGAGCCGCCACGTACCCGGAGGTCGTGCCGATCTCCAGGATGCGGTCGTGGCTCTTGACCTGGAGGAGCCCGAGCATCCTGGCGACCATGGAGGGCATCGAGTTCGAGGAGGTGGCCACCCCCGGCCCGTCCTCCTTCCCATCGTCCACCTGGATGATCACCGGTTCGTCGCTGTTGACGAGATCGCACCAGTCGTCGTACGTCGTGACCGGCTCGCACCGGTCCGGACGCTGACGCCAGATGTCCTGCGGGATGAAGTGGTGCCGGGGCAGCTTCTCCCACACCTGACGCCAGGCCGGGGTCAGGAGGCCCTGCTCGTCCAACAACCGGACGAGGGCGGCGTGTCCTTCCCGCGCTCGCGTCGGGATCACTTCTTCGGCCCCGACCCGTCAGGGCTCGGCTCCGAGGGGCTCGGGGGAGTCCAGGGCTTGTCGGAGGGCTGACCGCCGTGCTTTCCGCTGTCGCTCATGTGAGTCTCCTGGTTCGGTGTGATGGATGGTCCCGCCTTGGCCGTTATCCAGGCAGCAGGCGCAGTCGTGCGAGCCTGTGGCACTGGCAGTCGCAGCGCAGGGTCTCGATGGGTACATCCGTGGGCGCCTGACTCGACAGCCGGATCGTCGCTGGCCCCCGCACTCGGCGTGCTCCCCGACGCGACAGGCGGGTGCCGTGTACGCGTCGCTGTGGGCGACGGGCAGGCCCCTCATTGATCACTCCTGCAGCGTGGGCAGGTGCAGGGCGGGAATGCCGAAGGCTCCGGGAGGCGCTCACGATCCCCTTCGGCGACGGTGAGTTGTACGCGCGGCGGAGACCGTCTGCCCGTCCGGGAGTCCGTCTCGTACACCTTGATCGTCATCATGGGGCCTGCCCCCGTCGTCAGCCAGCAGGGATGCCCCGACCGTAGACAGCCGATGTGCACCGACTCCAGCGATGTGCACCGATGTACACGGTGGTGACTCAACGCTGTTCCGGGGAGTGTGACGCCCTTGACCAACTTGCCACTGATGGCTCACGGTTGTGCACATCCATGCACACGGACGGCAGTGGAGGCGACCATGGCCTTACGCTTCATCGGCATCGACCCCAGCACAGGTGACGGCGAAAGTCCGACGGTGTGGGTCGACGAGACGCGGGAGGAACTCGTTTTCCAGGGATGGAAGCCGAGTGCGGAACTCGAAGCGGAGTGCGCGGCCACAGAGGTCCCTGGCCACTCCAAGGGAATCCCGGATCACGAGGCGGTGGTCCGTATCCCAGTCAGGATGGTGCCGATGATCAGGGAGGCGTGCGATGCCGTCGAGCGTCCCCACGTTCGCTGAACTGCTACGTTCCGCAAGCCGGTCGGCCGTTCACCTTGAGATGCGTGACTCATACGCAGTTGACAACGAAAAAGGTCCGTTCGCCGAGTGGCGGGCGGGACGCCGGCTCGACCCCGCTGACCGCTCCTCCTGGTGGAGGCCGTGGCTGGACCTCATCGCCGAGACCGTCGCGCGTGGCGTCGTTGTCCGCCGCGCCCGCATCGTCTCCGAGCCGGTCAGCGAGTACATCCGTTTCGAGCACTCCGGCACTTTCACAAACGTCGTGGCCGGTGAACAGGTGAGGTGGCTGCCACGCCGCCACGCTTCGGGCATCGCACTGCCGGGCAACGACTTCTGGCTGATCGACGGTCGGCTGATCCGATGGAACCACTTCACCGGGGACGGCGCTTCAGCGGGCGGAGAGATGAGCGACAACCCAGCCGAAGCGAAGTTGTGCGCCGGGGCCTTCGAAGCGGTGTGGGCGCGAGGCATCCCACACGACGAATACAAGATCGACTAGCGTGAAGAGGTCCCTGTCAGCTCATGCCCATATCCCCGTCGTCTGCCGCGCAGGCCGCCCGCGCCAACGTTGCGCAACGCCTGCGCGAGCTTCGCGCCGACGCCGGAATCACGGGGTCTGAGCTGGCCGCCCTCTGCGGATGGACTCACTCGAAGTCGTCTCGCATCGAGAACGCACGCACTCCCCCCTCCGCAGACGACATCCGGCTGTGGTGCCGCGCCTGCGGGGTGGAGGACCAGGCACCCGACATCATCGCCCAGTCCCGCAACGCTGAGTCCCTGTACGTGGAGTGGCGGCGCAAGGTCCGCACCGGGCTGAAGCAGCTTCAAGACAGCTACGTGCCGCTCTTCAAGGCGACGAAGGTCTTCCGCGTCTACTCGGGCACCCTCGTCCCCGGCCTGCTCCAGACGGAGGGGTACGCCACCGGCCTCATGTCACTGATCACCACGTTCCGCGAGATCCCGAACGATGTGGCGGAGGCCGTCACTGCGCGCCTTGAGCGTTCCCGGATCCTGCACGCACCTGGACACCGCTTCGTGCTCTTGGTCGAGGAGACGGCACTGCACCACCAGGTCGGTGACGCTAACGCCATGGCAGCTCAGCTGGGCTACCTGCTGACCGCCGGAGCACTGCCCGCGGTGTCGCTCGGGGTGATCCCGGCGGACTCACAACGGACCATCTGGCCCATGGAGACGTTCCACGTGTACGACGACACTCTCGTTTCGGTAGAGCTGCTCTCAGCACGAGTCACGGTCACTCAGCCCTCAGAGATCGCGATGTACTTGAAGGCATTCGAGGAGCTGCGCGGTATGGCCGTGTACGGAGCGTCGGCCCGCGCACTGATCGTGAAGGCCATCGAGAGCCTGCACTGACCCCAGACGCACTGAAGCGCCCCTCACGGACAGAGCCATGAGGGGGCGTAGTCGCGCATGGATCAGCTTTTCGGGATTCCGAGCGCTGCGGTCACGGCGTCGTGCCGCCCAGGTGCGCGAGTGCTTCCGCCCCCGCCGGGTAGACCCGCTCCCCCGGCAGCAGTCGTTCGGCCGTCGCCGTGTCGCCGGCCCGGACCAGCGCGTGGATCTCGTGGGTCAGGGGGGTCACGTCGGTGACGGACACCGTCCACTCGTCCGCGTACCGCCCCGCCGCCTCGCCCGCCAAGCCCAGTTGGAGCGAGCGGTACGGAAGCGGATTCAGGTGTACGTCGCGTTCCGGATCCCACTGCACGCGGGCCGGCGCCCGGCGCAGCGCGCGCTTCCAGGCGGCCTGGTCGGCGTGGAGGCCCGGTGCGTAGTGCGAGAGGCAGGCGTGGCGCAGGGCCCAGTCGAAGCCCTCGCGGGTGATCTCGACGGCCAGGACGGTCTCGTGGTCCTGCTTCAGGCCCCAGCCGCAGCGGTACATCATCCACAGGAACGACGGCTTGATCCAAGTCAAGTCGCGTTCATAGTCCTTTCTGGGTCTGTGCACACTGCTAGCTCGGTGCCGCTAGGAGCCACAGTGCTGGCACTGACCGCGTCATGCAGCCGCCACGCCTCAATCACGATGACCTTCAGCAAAAGTCGGGCCGGGTCGCTTGAAAGCGGCTTGATGACCATGTCGAGCCGGCTTGATGATCGTCCGCGGATTCCATGGACGAGGAGGCGC
Source organism: Streptomyces chryseus (assembly GCF_014650755.1). Classification (GTDB taxonomy): domain Bacteria; phylum Actinomycetota; class Actinomycetes; order Streptomycetales; family Streptomycetaceae; genus Streptomyces; species Streptomyces chryseus. Next base: position 33,309 of record NZ_BMVO01000017.1, read on the forward strand.
GATTGGCTGTACGAATGAAACCGTGCACTCACTGCGCCAGCGTGACAACCGACGGTCACTGACCGAGCGCCTATTGCTCTACATACTGCCGGGCCTGGCAGTTGCGATTGGGGCCTTGCTGGGGCTCCTCACGTCTGACCACGTCTCCCCTGTCCTGGTGGTCCTCACAGCCCTGGTCATGGTGTGCGGATTTGCGGTACCACCGGCGGTTGATGCGCTTAGCGATCGAGTTTCGCGGCGGGCGCAGCACCAGCAACTGCTGGCTCGTAGGTCTGATACCGCGGCTGCGCAGCGGGCGGAGCAGTTGCGCAGTCACTTCCACCCTAGAGGGCGTGGAATTCTGCCTTCGCTCGTGCGCGAGGGCTCATACTTCATGGGTCGGCTTCGAGTGCTGCGTGAGCTGGTGGACTGGATCAACGGCGCCGGTCTGGACGTTGCGTGGTCTCGTGTCGTGACCGGTGCCCCGGGATCCGGTAAGTCAGCGGTTCTCGGAAGGCTGGTGAGTCTGGCCGATGCCGGACAACCCAATGAGGTGCTTGCCACCGCACCAGCCGGGACACGACCGCCGGTCGGCTCCATCAGCATGGCGGTGCACGTACGTGGCCGCACGGCAGACGAAGTGGCCGCCGAGATCTCACAGGCCCTGACGATCGACGAGGGGACGTGCAGCGGTCTCCTCGCACATCTCCGCGAGGATTTCGAGCGTCGACCAACTGTGGTCGTCGTCGATGGGGTGGATGAGGCTGCCGACGCCCATCGGCTCATCGTTGACCTACTCGAGCCGCTGGCGGCGGCGTCGGAGCGGACGGGCATCCGTCTGCTCGTCGGCACGCGCCGAGGTGGCGAGGACCACCTGCTGCGGCTGTTCGGAGCTTCGGCGCTCGTACTCGATCTGGACGAGGAACAGTATCTGGATCGACGCGATGTTGCTGAGTACGTCTGCAGCACATTGCTGGCCGATCCGGACCCACAGGTCCGCACTCCCTACCGTGCCCGCCCTGCACTCGCGGAAAAGGTCGCTGCGGCCGTAGCAGCTCGTGCTGGCTCCAGCTTTCTCGTGGCACAGCTCACGGCGCTGTCCCTGATGGGATCTGACGAACCCGTGGATACAGGGAGCTCTGGGTGGGCGGAGACGTTTCCCACCACAGTGGGTGCCGCCATGGACCGATACCTTCGTGACGTTCAGCCAGGTGGGCCATGGTTACGCGATCTGCTGATGGCTCTGGCCTGGTCCCAGGGCGATGGCTTCAGCGACCCAGGAACCTGGGCGGCTGCGGCCACCATGCTGGGAACGGCCGCGTACTCCGAACGCGATGTCACCCGGCTGCTCCTGGACAGCGCCGCGGTGGACCTGCTCCACCGCAGCACCCACGGAGACCGTGTCGCCTTCCGGCTCTTCCACGAAGCGCTGGGCGAGCATCTGCGGCAGCTAAGCACTCGTCAGCGTCCGGCAGCCGAGGTCCACCGCCATCTCGCGGACATCCTCCTCGAGAAGCTGTCATCGTCTTCCTTTGACGGGCGGGACTGGGCTCACGCCGACGGGTACACGCGTACCTATCTGCCTTTCCATGCGGGGGAAGGCCAGGTGCTGGACCAGCTTCTCGATGACGCGGGCTTTTTGGCGGCCGTGGATCCGGCTCGCCTGCTGGCGGCACTCCCCGCCGCGCACACCGGGTCAGGCCGGCGAGTGGCTCGCATCATTCAACGAGTCGGCCAGCAGCTGCTTGTGGCACCGGAAGACGAGCGCATCTGTTACCTCGAGATGGCGGCCCACATGGCTGGCGACGTGCGCCTGGCGGGCGAACTGGCAGCTACAGCTCCCGATCGTCCCTGGTCGGTGCTCTGGGCTCGCTGGGACGCTCTCGTTGAGAGCCGCATGCTCGGACACCATGACGACTACGTCCTTGCCGTTGACACCGTTGAGACAGCGAGGGGAATCGTGGTGCTCTCGGCGAGCGCATGGGGCATTCAGGCGTGGCGCCTCGCCGATGGAGAACCCATGGTGACCGGCGTACGGGAGCCGGATTCACCCATCCTCGACATGGCTACCTTCCGACAGGGTGACGGCATCGCCATCGTTACCCTTCACGAGGATGGTCATTTGCTGCGGACGACGCCGGACGCGGCCGATCCGCAGAGGATTCTCGCGGAAGATCGTGCGCCAAACGGTGTCTGGTCGATAGACGTCGCAGGTCAATCCGCAGTGGCTACGGTCAGCCGAGATCACGTAGTCGAGGTCTTGTCCGTGCGGGACGGTCATGTGCTGGATCTGCCGCCCGTCGTGATCGGTCGAGAAGACCGAGTTCTCATGGTGGACAACATAGGCGGGCGGTGCCTTGCCGTGGTGAGCGGCAACAGGGGTGACACTACGACGTGGGACGTCACCGCCGGTCGCCCGCTCAGTGAACCGCTGCACCCCGGAGCACACGTGCCGGGCTGGCGGAGTGACAAGCGCTTCTGGGCAGCATCGCTCGCCGAGCGCCAGGACGGGCCCGTGATCCTTCTGGGAGACCGGGCAGGCCAGGTGATCGCTTGGGACCCGCTCCGTGGAGAGATTATCGGGGACCCGCATCATGGTGACGCGGGAGTGTTCACCACCCTCATTACGGGCCACGACAACGATGTGTGGTGTTGGGGCGATTGGAACGGCAACCTGTTCATACGTGGCGCCCCCCAAGAGGAGGTACGGCAACTGGCCGTTCATGACGGCGGGGTGCAATCGCTGGCACACTGCGAACTGAACGGTGCCCGCCTGCTTATCTCGGGAGGACGTGACGGCGCCGTACGTGCCTGGAACGTCCAAGCAGCCCGCCCGGTGGTCTCTGTCGGCGACCACCACAGCATCGTCACAGGCGCCGACTCCACCCGACAGAGCTGCATCGCGTCCATCAAGGCCAACGGCTCTCTCGTCATCTTCGAGGCGGACGGCGGTGACGTCCTCGCCGAACTGAGGCGATCGGCCGAGGAAGGCTTCCGCAGCGCAGCCGTGGTCCCGGGCGACCCGCGGTCCTTCGTCACCCTGGATAGGCAGAGGCACATCACGCTACGGGGCTTCCCGGACGGCCAACCGTCACACGACTTCCAGTTGGCCTCGGACGAGGAGTGGAAGTCCATCGCTGTCATCAACAGGGAGCGGCCACTACTCCTCGTCACTGCGACAAGCGGGCGACTGGGCTTCTTCGACCTAGCCACTTGTGATGCTATTCGGCCACCGCTGGCCTGCCACACCGGCAGCTTCATGGTGGCCCCGCTCCCAGAGCAACCGGACGAAGCACACCGGTTCGTCACATGGGACTGGGAATGCTTCCAGGCCCGGCTGTGGACCGTGACGAACGACGAGACGCGGCATCGCGACCTACCAGTCCTCAGAATGGAGGACGGCGTCACGGCTGTCTCCTTCAGCCACATAGGTGACATCCCGGTCGCCGTCGGAGTCGGCGGCTACTCTCGTCTGCACATCTGGAACACCGAAGACGGCTCCCTGATGATCGATGCCCAACTCGAGCAGGCCCATCACATGCAATTGGCCGACGTGGACACCATCCAGATCGACAGGCAGTCGCTCATCCTCTCCGGCGGACACACCTGCTCCGCTGCCCTGTGGTCCGCGGAAAGTCGACGAGAGCACCATCTACGGGTCGGATCACCGTTGTGGAGCACCAGGTTCCTTCCCGGCAACCGAGCCGTCGTGGCCGGGCCACGCGGCATCATGGTTCTCGAACTGGGCTCCCGCCTGCTCAGTCGATTCGAGCACCCCTGAGAAGCGATCAACGGAGTATTCCCACCCTCTTCAGCCCAGGAAAGAGGTCATGAACGCGGCTTGATGACCCACGTCATCTGGTCCCGCTTCCAGGCAGCGGGGAAACGGCCGTCGCGCGCGGCCGGGACGCCGATCGCGGGCGCGTACGCCTGGTAGACGGTGACGGTGTTGTCCGTGTGCAGCGCGCGTATCTCGCGCTGGGGGTGGTGCGTCATGCGGCCAGAATGCCGCCCGGGCAGGCGTGGCACCATCGCTTTTCGCGCCCGTGCGCGCCGAAACCCGGGCAGCGCGCACCCGCGGGGACATCGGCCTCGAAGGCCGTGCTGCGTGGGCGGCCCGAGCAGGTCCGCGCCGCGATGCGCGGAAGCACCGGCGCCCTGCACGCACCCCGGCCGCCACGCGCCGGACCCCCGTCGGCCGTGACGGCCGGCGGGGGTCCCGACGTGCGGTGAGCGGGGGCGCGGGGCGCGCTCGGGGGGTCAGTGGTTGCGCGGGAAGCCCAGATCGACGCCCGCCGGGGCGTCCGCCGGGTCGGGCCAGCGGGTCGTGGTGACCTTGCCGCGGGTGTAGAAGTGGATGCCGTCGTTGCCGTAGATGTGGTGGTCGCCGAAGAGCGAGTCCTTCCAGCCACCGAAGGAGTGGTAGCCGACCGGCACCGGGATCGGCACGTTGACGCCGACCATGCCGGCCTCGATCTCCAGCTGGAAGCGGCGCGCGGCGCCGCCGTCGCGGGTGAAGATCGCGGTGCCGTTGCCGAAGGGCGACGCGTTCATGAGGGCGACGCCCTCCTCGTACGTGTCGACGCGCAGCACGCACAGCACCGGGCCGAAGATCTCGTCGCGGTAGGCGTCGGAGTCCGTGGAGACCTCGTCCAGGAGGGACAGGCCGATCCAGTGGCCGTTCTCGAAGCCCTCGACCGTGTGGCCCGTGCCGTCCAGGACGACCTTCGCTCCCTGCGCGGCCGCGCCCGTGACGTACGAGGCGACCTTGTCGCGGTGGGCGGCGGTGATCAGCGGGCCCATCTCGGACGCCGGGTCGTTGCCGGGGCCGATCTTGATCTTCTCGGCGCGCTCGCGGATCTTGTCGACCAGTTCGTCGCCGATCGCGCCGACGGCCACCACCGCGGAGATCGCCATGCACCGCTCGCCCGCCGAGCCGTACGCCGCCGAGACCGCCGCGTCGGCGGCCGCGTCGAGGTCTGCGTCCGGCAGCACCAGCATGTGGTTCTTGGCACCGCCGAGCGCCTGGACCCGCTTGCCGTTGGCGGAGGCGCTCTGGTGGATGTAGCGGGCGATCGGGGTGGAGCCGACGAAGGAGATCGCCGCCACGTCCGGGTGGTTCAGCAGGGCGTCGACCGCGACCTTGTCACCGTGCAGGACGTTCAGTACGCCGTCGGGCAGCCCGGCCTCGGACGCCAGCTCGGCGAGCCGGACCGACGGGGAGGGGTCCTTCTCGCTCGGCTTGAGCACGAACGTGTTGCCGCACGCGATGGCCAGCGGGAACATCCACATCGGCACCATGGCCGGGAAGTTGAACGGCGTGATGCCCGCGACGACACCGATCGACTGGCGGATCGAGGACACGTCCACGCGGTTGGACACCTGCGTGGACAGCTCGCCCTTGAGCTGCGTCGTGATGCCGCACGCCAGCTCGACGATCTCCAGACCGCGCGCGACCTCGCCCAGCGCGTCCGAGTGGACCTTGCCGTGCTCGGCGGTGATCAGGGCGGCGATCTCGTCGCGGTGGGCGTCGAGCAGCGCGCGGTAGCGGAAGAGGACCGCGGTGCGGGCGGCGAGGGAGGAGGTGCCCCACGACGCGTACGCGGCCTTGGCCGACGCGACGGCGGCGTCGACCTCCTCGACGGAGGCGAGCGCGACCTGCGTGGTCACTTCACCGGTGGCCGGGTCGGTGACCGGGCCCCAGTTGCCCGACGCGCCCTCGACGGTCTTGCCGCCGATGAAGTGGTTGACGGTCTTCATCCCAGTACTCCTTGTAGTGCAGCGGGGGCGGTCAGAGATGGCGGCGTCGCGCAGCGGCTTGACGGTCGTACTCCTCCCGGGCCTTGACCGTCGACGGGCGGGTCGCGGTCTCGGCCACGGGAACATCCCACCACGCCTGGGAGGCGGGCGCGCCCGACACTGTGTCGGGCGTTCGCGTCTCGACGTAGACACATGTGGGCCCGTCCGACTTGCGCGCCTGTGCGAGGGCTTCCCGCAGGTCACGCACGGTGTGGGCGCGGATGACCCGCATGCCGAGGGACGCGGCGTTCGCGGCCAGGTCCACCGGGAGCGGCGCGCCGGTGTACGTGCCGTCGGGCGCCCGGAAGCGGTACTCCGTACCGAAGCGCTCGGCGCCGACGGACTCGGAGAGGCCGCCGATCGAGGCGTAGCCGTGGTTCTGCAGGACGACGACCTTGATCGGGAGGCGCTCCTGCACGGCGGTGACGATTTCGGTGGGATTCATCAGGTACGTACCGTCGCCGACCAGAGCCCACACCGGCCGGCCGGGCGCGGCGAGCTGCACGCCGATGGCGGCGGGGATCTCGTAGCCCATGCAGGAGTAGCCGTACTCGACGTGGTACTGGTCCCGGGAGCGGCAGCGCCACAGTTTGTGCAGGTCGCCGGGGAGGGAGCCGGCCGCGTTGATGAGGATGTCGTCGTGGGTGACGAGGCTGTCGAGTACGCCGAGCACCTGGACCTGGGTGGGCCGCGCGTCCCCGTCGGGCGCGGCGTACGCGTCGGTGACCCGGTACTCCCAGCGCGCCTTGGCCTCGCGGTACTCGGTGACGTAGGCGTCGGGGACGCGGTGGCCGGACAGGGCGTCGGTGAGGGCCAGCAGTGCGGCGCGCGCGTCGCCGACCACCTGCCGCGCTCCCATCTTGTGCGCGTCGAAGCCGGTGATGTTGAGGTTGATGAAGCGGACGTCCGGGTTCTGGAAGAGGGTCGCGGAGGCGGTGGTGAAGTCGGAGTAGCGGGTGCCGACGCCGATGACCAGGTCGGCGGTACGGGCCAGCTCGTCGGCGGTGGCGGTGCCGGTGTGCCCGATGCCGCCGACGTCCGCCAGGTGGTCGTACGGCAGCGAGCCCTTGCCCGCCTGCGTGGAGGCGACGGGGGTGCCGGTCGCCTCGGCGAAGGTCTCCAGGGCCTGTTCGGCGCCGCTGTGGTGGACGCCGCCGCCCGCGATCAGCAGGGGGCGGCGGGCGGCGCGGAGCGCTCGTACCGCCTCGGCGAGTTCGTGCCGGTCCGGCTCGGGGGCCCGTACCCGCCACACGCGTTCGGTGAAGAACTCCTGCGGCCAGTCGTACGCCTCGGCCTGCACGTCCTGCGGCAGCGCCAGCGTCACCGCGCCGGTCGCGGCGGGGTCGGTGAGGACCCGCACGGCGGCGAGGGCCGCCGGGATCAGGGCCTCGGGGCGGGTGACGCGGTCGAAGTAGCGGGAGACCGGACGCAGGCAGTCGTTCACGGACACGTCACCGGCGTACGGGACTTCGAGCTGCTGGAGCACGGGGTCGGCGGGGCGGCCGGCGAAGGTGTCGCCGGGCAGGAGGAGGACCGGGAGGTGGTTGATCGTGGCGAGGGCGGCGCCGGTGACGAGGTTCGTGGCGCCGGGGCCGATGGAGGTGGTGACGGCGTGCGCGGAGAGGCGGTCGCTCTGGCGGGCGAAACCGACCGCCGCGTGCACCATGGCCTGCTCGTTGCGGCCCTGGTAGTACGGCATGGCGTCGGAGCCGGGTTCGAGGAGCGCCTGGCCGATCCCGGCGACGTTGCCGTGGCCGAAGATGCCCCAGGTCCCGGCGATCAGGCGGTGGCGGGCGCCGTCGCGCTCGGTGTACTGGCGGGCGAGGAAGGCCACCAGGGCCTGGGCGGTGGTCAGCCGGCGGGTGGCACTCATGACGGCAGCTCCGGTCCGTAGAACGGCAGTCGGGGGTCGACGGGCTGGGACGGCCAGGTGTCGCGGATCCAGCCGTGGCCGGGGTGGTCGCGGATCAGCCACTCCCGTGTCTCGCCGGGGCCCGCCATCACGTTCAGGTAGTACAGGGTGCGACCGGGCGGGGCGATCGACGGGCCGTGCCAGCCGTCGGGGACGAGGACGGCGTCACCGGTGCCGACCTCGGCGAGGACGTCCGTACCGCCGGGGCGGGACGGCGAGACACGGTGGTAGCCGAGGCCGTCCCCGTCGACCTCGAAGTAGTAGATCTCTTCGAGCTCGGACTCGACGCCCGGGTGGTACTCGTCGTGTTTGTGGGGCGGGTACGACGACCAGTTGCCCCCGGGGGTCAGGACCTCGACGGCGATGAGGCGGTCGCACGCGAAGCTGTCGGCCGCCGCGAAGTTGTTGACCTGGCGCGAGCAGGCGCCGGCGCCGCGCAGCTCCACGGGTACCTCCGGCGCGGGGCCGTAGCGGGCGGGGAGTCGTCGCTCGCACCTCGCTCCTGCCAAAGCGAAGCGGCCTCCCGCGCCGGAGGAGATCTGGGCGTGGGCGTCACGGGGCACGTAGGCGAAGTCGGTCACGGACACGAACACGCTGTCCCGGCCCCGGAGTTCGAAGCTCTCGCCCTCCGTCCGCACCGTACAGCCACCGCTCAGCGGCAGCACGATCCACTCGCTGTCCCCGGCGGCGAGCGCGTGCGACCCACCGGGCGGCAGCTCCAGCACGCGCAGGCTCGAACGGCTCCAGCCGGCCCGCTTCGGATCGATGTCCAGGGCGTACGGCCGCTGCCCGGCGGCTGACGCCCGCAGGACGTGCGTGTCGTTGTCCGTCATGCCTTCTCCCTACCCCTCGGCCTCGCGCTACAGCAGTCCCACGGCCGTGTCGACCGCCGCCGCCACGTCCCCGTCGGCCGGATAGAGCAGCGACCGGCCGACGACCAGCCCCTGGACGGTCGGCAGCCGCAGCGCCTCGCGCCACTTCTCGTACGCCGCGTCCTGGTCGGCGCCGACCTCGCCGCCCAGCAGCACGGCGGGGAGCGTCGAGGTCTCCATGACCCGCGCCATGTCGTCGGGGTCCTCCGTCACCGGGACCTTCAGCCAGGTGTACGCCGAGGTGCCGGCGAGGCCGGAGGCGATGGCGATGGAGCGGGTGACGGCCCCGGCGCTCAGATCGTTGCGGACCTGCCCGGCCACGCGGCGGGAGATGAACGGCTCGACGAAGACGGGCAGCCGCCGCTCGGCCATCGCGTCGATAGTGCGGGCGGTGGCGTGGAGGGTGTCGAGCGATCCGGCGTCGTCGTAGTCGATGCGCAGGAGCAGCTTTCCCGCGTCGAACCCGCGGCGTTCCAGGTCCTGGGCGCGGGGGCCGGTGAAGCGGTCGTCGAGCTCGAAGGCGGCGCCCGCCAGGCCGCCTCGGTTCATCGAGCCGACGACGACCTTGCCGTCGAGGGCGCCGAGCAGCAGCAGGTCGTCGAGGATGTCGGCGGCGGCCAGGACACCGTCGACGCCGGGGCGGGACAGCGCGAGGCACAGCCGCTCCAGCAGATCGGGGCGGGCTGCCATGGCGAGGTCGCGGCCACCGACGCCGAGGGCGCCGCGGGCCGGGTGGTCGGCCGCGACGATCATGAGCCGTCCGCTCGCGCCGACCAGTGGTCTGCGCGGGCGGCGGGCGGCGGCCTCGGCGATCGCCTCGGGGTGGTGGGCCCGTACCCGGACGAGGTCGCGAATGCGCAGACGCGTGGTCACGCCGCGGGCTCCTGCGCGGGGACGGGTCCGCCCGCGAGGACCTGCTCCACCTCGGCGGGGCGGGGCATGGCGGACGAACAGGCGAGACGGGAGGCGACGATGGCGCCGGCGGCGTTGGCGTACCGCATGGTGTGCTCCAGGTCGCGGCCGGCGAGCAGCCCGTGGCACAGGGCCCCGCCGAAGGCGTCGCCCGCGCCGAGGCCGTTGAGCACCTCGACCGGTACGGGCGGCACTTCGGCGCTCGTGCCGTCGCGGTGTATCGCCAGCACCCCCTTGGGCCCCTGCTTGACGACGGCGAGTTCCACCCCGGCGGCGAGCAGGGCGCGGGCGGCGGCGTACGGTTCGCGCTCGCCGGTGGCGACCTCGCACTCGTCGAGGTTGCCGACCGCGACGGTGGCGCGGCGCAGGGCCTCGGCGTAGTACGGGCGGGCCTGGCCGGGGTCCCCGTCGCTCCAGAACATCGGCCGCCAGTCGAGGTCGAGGACCGTCACGCGGCCCGCGTCGTGCGCGTCGCCGCGCGCCTCCAGCGCCGCGAGGGTCGTCGAGCGGCTCGGCTCCTCGCACAGGCCGGTGCCCGTGGTCCAGAAGATCCGCGCCGAACGGATCGCGTCGAGGTCCAGCTCCTCGGTCCGCAGTTCCAGATCGGGCGCCTTCGGCCGCCGGTAGAAGTAGAGCGGGAAGTCGTCCGGCGGGAAGATCTCGCAGAACGTCACCGGAGTCGGCAGGTCCGCGACGCCGGTCACCCAGCGGTCGTCGACGCCGAACTCGCGGAGCTGCTGGTGGAGGTAGTCACCGAAGGGGTCGTTCCCGGTGCGGGTGACGAGGGCCGTGCGGCGGCCGAGCCGGGCCGCCGCGACCGCCACGTTCGCCGCCGAGCCGCCGAGGAACCTGCCGAACGTCTCGACCCGAGCCAGCGGGACACCGGCCCGCAGGGGATAGAGGTCCACCCCGATCCGGCCCATCGCGATCAGGTCGTACGGCTCGTACGAGTTGGGCGGCATGCGCGTCCCTCCGGTCCGGCGACTGCCCCCAGGTCTAGTGGCCTCCGCCGCGCCCTGTCAACACTTTGTCCTTACATTCGGACGAACGCTTGACACCCTTCGCGGACGGCCGGAAGGCTGGCGCCCATGACCTCTCCCGCAACCGCATCGCACCGCATCCGGGTGGGATCCGCCCCCGATTCCTGGGGAGTGTGGTTCCCCGAAGACCCGCTGCAGGTGCCCTGGGAACGCTTCCTCGACGAGGTCGCGGAGGCCGGTTACCCCTGGATCGAGCTCGGTCCGTACGGCTACCTCCCGACCGATCCCGCCCGGCTCGCCGACGAGACCGGCCGCCGCGGACTGTCGGTCTCGGCGGGCACCGTCTTCACCGGGCTGCACCGGGGGCCGGAGGTCTGGGACGCCACCTGGCGCCAGGTCGCGGACGTCGCCGAGCTGACCAGGGCCATGGGCGCGGAGCACCTGGTCGTCATCCCGTCGTTCTGGCGGGACGACAGGACCGGGGCGGTACTGGAGGAACGCACCCTCACGCCCGCCCAGTGGCGGACGCTCGCCCGGCAGACCGAGCGGCTCGGGCGCGAGGTGCGCGAGCGGTACGGGCTGAAGATCGTCGTCCACCCGCACGCGGACACCCACATCGACACCGAGGAGAACGTCACCCGCTTCCTGGACGCGACCGACGCCGACCTGGTGTCGCTGTGCCTGGACACCGGCCACTACGCCTACTGCGGCGGGGACAGTGTCGAGCTGATCGAGACGTACGGGGAGCGGATCGGCTACCTCCACCTCAAGCAGGTCGATCCCGCGATCCTCGCCGAAGTCGTCGCGAAGGAGGTGCCGTTCGGGCCCGCCGTCGGGCGGGGCGTGATGTGCGAGCCGCCGGCCGGGGTGCCGGCGCTGGAGCCCGTACTGGCGGCGGCCCGGCGGCTGGACGTCGACCTGTTCGCGATCGTCGAGCAGGACATGTACCCGTGCCCCCCCGACAAGCCGTTGCCCATCGCCCGGCGCACGCGCCGCTTCCTGCGCTCCTGCGGGGCCTGACGCGCGGCGGATCCCCGGCGGATCACCCGCCGCACTGTCACATTCGTTGAACTCCTGTCACACATGTCTCCGTTACGCGGGTCTTCCGTCACAGGCGTACGACAGCCCCTCTCCCCTCGTCACTCCGCGTCGTTCAACCGGCACAGGCTGAGTGATCGCCAGCGTTCGCGCCCCAGCCCCCCCGACGGCCCCCCGGCCGCCGCTGGGGCGGACGCAGGGAGGTGCCACAGATGACTGACCGCAGACTCTGGTCGTACAAGGAGATCGCCGCGCACATCCGGGTCCAGCCGGACACCGTGCGCTCCTACCGCAAGCACGGGCTGCTGCCCGCGCCCGACCACGTGGAGGACGGCAAGCCGTACTGGTACCCGGACACCATCCGGGTCTGGGTCTCACGCCGGCCAGGAAACAAAGGCCGTAAGGAATGAGCGGCTCCCACCGGTAAATGCCGTTTTCGCTTCCCCTGTACATGGATACACCGAAGATGCAGACATCTCACGTGATCTCATTTCTGATAGCCGCGCACATCTTTTGCGGGGCTATTTCGTGCGTGGAAAGCTGCACGTCAGGGGGATCTTGTGACGCTGAAGTGCACACGGGAAGGAGACCCGGCAGTAGGTTGCCGGTCGGTCGGCGGGCGTGATTGCATCCACTTCGGGAACCCCATCGCATTAATGAAAGGGCGAGTAATGCGCAACAACTTCACCTCCGGGATCGAGACCAGCGAGCTTTCCGACGACGCGCTGGACGGCGTGTCCGGCGGCCTGGCCCACGCCGGCGCCGACGTGGCCGGCCACAGCGCCTCCGTGTGCGTCGGCGACGTCGCCGGAGCCGCCGAGTCCGCCGCCGCCTCCCTGCCGCTCTCGCAGGTCACCGGCCTCGTCTCGGTACGGACCAGCGGCATCTGAGGACGCCCACCGCAGGAGCATTGCTCGACCCGCCGGCACGGGTGAACGCCGGCAGGTCCACCCGAACCCCGGAACTTCGCGTTCCGGGGTTCGTCGCGTTTCCCGGAGCGGTCCGACCCTCGCGCGGTGCGGCGAGCCGCTCGCATTAATACCCCCTAGGGGTATAGTGTGCAGTGTCGGGACGTCACGGTGTTCCCGTGGCTCTCCGGAGCACCACGACTGCGTACGCCTTCGAGAGGGAGAACGACATGACCGCCGAGACCAAGACCGAGGCCACCGCGACCGGCTCCTGCTGCTCGCCGTCCGGCTCCTGCCACGACACCTCGGCCGACGTACAGCTGGGCTCCGTCACCACCGTCTACCAGGTGACCGGGATGACCTGCGGCCACTGCGAGGGCGCGGTCTCCGCCGAGGTCTCGGAGATCCCCGGCGTCACCTCGGTGAAGGCGGTCGCCTCCACCGGGCAGGTGACGGTCGTGTCCGACGCGCCGCTGGACGTCGAGGCCGTGCGCGCCGCCGTCGACGAGGCGGGTTACGAGCTGACCGGCCAGGTCTGAGCACCGCCGGCCCGCCGACCGGGCCGGACCACCGCCGGACCGCCTTTTCCGGCCCGTACGGGACCAGCCCGTACCGGCCCCCTACGGCCCGGCCCGTTTCCTGGAGCGACGAAGATGACCAGCACCGCGCAAGAGGCCCCGACGCCGGCCGTGGGCACGTCCCGTGTCGAGCTGTCCATCGGCGGCATGACGTGCGCCTCCTGCGCCGCCCGGATCGAGAAGAAGCTCAACCGGATGGACGGCGTCCACGCCACCGTCAACTACGCGACGGCGAAGGCGAGGATCAGTCACGCCGAGGCGGTGAGCGTCGCGGACCTCATCTCCACCGTCGAGAAGACCGGGTACACCGCCGAGGAGCCCGCACCGCCCGCCCCCGCCCCCTCTCCCGCCCCGGCGGAGCGGCCGGCAGCCGAGCGGCGGCGGGACGACGATCCCGGGCTCGCCTCGCTGCGGCAGCGCCTCCTGGTCTCGCTCACGCTCGCCGTACCCGTCGTCGCCCTCGCGATGGTTCCCTCGCTCCAGTTCGACAACTGGCAGTGGCTGTCGCTGACCCTCGCCGCGCCGGTGGTCATCTGGGGCGGGCTGCCGTTCCACCGGGCCGCCTGGACCAACGTCCGGCACGGTGCGGCCACCATGGACACCCTCGTCTCGGTCGGCACGCTCGCCGCCTTCGGCTGGTCGCTGTGGGCCCTGTTCCTCGGGCACGCGGGCGAGCCCGGCATGCGCCACGGTTTCGAGTTCACCGCGTCGCGGCACGCCGGCGGCGCGTCGGCCGTCTACCTCGAAGTCGCCGCGGGAGTCGTCACGTTCATCCTCCTCGGCCGCTACCTGGAGGCGAAGGCCAAGCGGAAGGCCGGCTCCGCGCTGCGTGCCCTGATGGAGCTGGGCTCGAAGGACGTCACCGTGCTGCGCGGGGGCGGGGAGGTGCGCGTCCCGGTCGACGACCTCGGCGTCGGTGACCACTTCGTCGTACGGCCCGGCGAGAAGATCGCCACCGACGGCACCGTCGTCGAAGGAAGCTCGGCGGTCGACGCGTCCATGCTGACCGGAGAGTCCGTGCCGGTGGACGTGACGACCGGGGACAGTGTCACGGGCGCCACCGTGAACACCTTCGGCCGGATCGTCGTCGAGGCGACCCGGGTCGGCGCCGACACCCGGCTCGCCCGCATGGCCCGCCTCGTGGAGGACGCGCAGAACGGCAAGGCCGCCGTGCAGCGCCTGGCGGACCGCGTCTCGGCGGTCTTCGTGCCGGTGGTGCTGCTCCTCGCACTCGGCACGCTCGTCACCTGGCTGCTCGTCACGGACGACCCGACCGCCTCCTTCACGGCGGCCGTCGCGGTGCTGATCATCGCCTGTCCGTGCGCGCTGGGCCTGGCCACGCCGACCGCGCTCATGGTGGGCACGGGGCGGGGCGCCCAGCTCGGGATCCTGATCAAGGGTCCGGAGGTGCTGGAGTCGACCCGTCGCGTGGACACCGTCGTACTCGACAAGACGGGGACCGTCACGACGGGGCGGATGGAGCTCCAGGAGGTCCACGCGGCGCCCGGCACCGACGAGGCGCTGCTCCTGCGCCTCGCGGGCGCCGTGGAGCACGCCTCCGAGCACCCGGTCGCGCGGGCCGTCGCGGCGGGCGCCGCCGGGCGGACCGGCCCGCTGCCCGCCGTGGAGGGGTTCGAGAGCCTTCCGGGGCTCGGGGTGCGCGGTGTCGTCGACGGCCTCGAGGTGCTCGTCGGGCGCGAGGCGCTGCTCGCCGGGTCCGGGGTCGAGCTGCCGCCGGCGCTGGCCGGGGCCAGGGCCGCGGCCGAGGCCGGCGGGCGTACGGCGGTGCTCGTGGCCTGGGGCGGCGCGGCGCGCGGCGTACTGGGCGTCGCGGACGCGGTGAAGGAGACCAGCGCCGAGGCGGTGGCCCTGCTGCGCGGGCTCGGTCTCACCCCGGTCCTGCTGACCGGCGACAACCGGGCGGTGGCCGAGTCGGTGGCGCGCGCGGTGGGGATCGCGCGGGACGACGTGTACGCCGAGGTCCTGCCGGAGGACAAGGCCGACGTCGTGAAGCGGTTGCGGGCCCGGGGGCGCAGCGTGGCGATGGTCGGTGACGGCGTGAACGACGCCGCGGCGCTGGCCGCGGCGGATCTGGGTCTGGCGATGGGCACGGGGACGGACGCCGCCATCGAGGCGGGCGATCTGACGCTCGTCCGTGGAGATCTCAGAGTGGCGGCGGACGCGATCCTGCTGTCGCGCCGGACCCTGGCCACCATCAAGGGCAACTTGTTCTGGGCCTTCGGCTACAACGTGGCCGCCCTGCCGTTGGCGGCCGCCGGGCTGCTCAACCCCATGATCGCCGGATTTGCGATGGCGCTTTCCTCGGTGTTCGTAGTGACAAACAGCCTCAGGCTGCGTACCTTCACAGGACGCACACAAAGTGATTGACGTCACTGAGATTTGAGGGTAACCATTCGGCCGGCTCGCGAGTCTAAGTGGGCGATGCCAAGAACGTCTTGGGGGACGTTCGCGGACATGTCTTGGGGGACATTCCGGGCAAGCGTTGGCCGGGGCACGTGCACCGGGGAGCTATGAGCGGCCCTCCCGTACGTACGCGTCCCGGCAGACCGCGTGTGGAGCTTCTGTGCCCAACAGACGCCCGGCCGGATCCCGTGGGGGGAATCCGCTCCGGGGAAAGGGAAGCGCCCCGCCTCGCCGACCCGTGGGGGGATCGGCAGCGGGGCGCTTTCCGCTTTTCAGCGGGTGACGCGGTGCGGCGCGGTGGGCGTCAGCGGCCTTCGACC
Organism: Streptomyces chryseus; assembly: GCF_014650755.1. Taxonomy (GTDB): domain Bacteria; phylum Actinomycetota; class Actinomycetes; order Streptomycetales; family Streptomycetaceae; genus Streptomyces; species Streptomyces chryseus. The sequence goes on from NZ_BMVO01000017.1 coordinate 49,031, forward strand.
GGCACGAAGTCGCGCAGGACCTCGCCCGTGTAGATCTGGCGCGGGCGGCCGATGCGGGAACCGGGCTCCTTGATCATCTCGTGCCACTGGGCGATCCAGCCCGGCAGACGGCCCAGCGCGAAGAGCACCGTGAACATCTCGGTCGGGAAGCCCATGGCCCGGTAGATCAGGCCGGTGTAGAAGTCGACGTTCGGGTAGAGCTTGCGCTCCACGAAGTACTCGTCGGCCAGCGCGTGCTCTTCGAGCTTCAGCGCGATGTCGAGCAGCTCGTCGTCCTTGCCCAGGGCGGAGAGAACGTCGTGCGCCGCGGCCTTGATGATCTTCGCCCGGGGGTCGAAGTTCTTGTAGACGCGGTGCCCGAAGCCCATGAGCTTCACGCCGTCTTCCTTGTTCTTCACCTTGCGGATGAAGTTGTCGACGTCGCCGCCGTCGGCCTGGATGCCTTCCAGCATCTCCAGGACGGACTGGTTGGCGCCACCGTGCAGCGGGCCCCACAGGGCGCTGATGCCGGCGGAGATGGAGGCGAACATGTTCGCCTGCGAGGAGCCGACCAGACGCACGGTGGAGGTCGAACAGTTCTGCTCGTGGTCCGCGTGCAGGATCAGCAGCTTCTCCAGCGCCGCGACCACGACCGGGTCCGGCACGTACTCCTGCGCGGGGACCGAGAAGGTCATGCGCAGGAAGTTCTCGACGTACCCGAGGTCGTTGCTCGGGTAGACGAAGGGGTGGCCGATCGACTTCTTGTACGCGTACGCCGCGATGGTCGGCAGCTTGGCGAGGAGGCGGATCGTCGAAAGGTGACGCTGCTTCTCGTCGAACGGGTTGTGGCTGTCCTGGTAGAACGTCGACAGCGCGCTGACCACCGACGACAGCATGGCCATCGGGTGCGCGTCGCGCGGGAAGCCGTCGAAGAACCGCTTCACGTCCTCGTGCAGCAGCGTGTGCTGGGTGATCTCGTTCCTGAAGGCGGCGAGCTCGTCGACCTTGGGAAGCTCACCGTTGATCAGCAGGTACGCCACCTCGACGAAGGTGGAACCGTCGGCCAGCTGCTCGATGGGATATCCGCGGTAGCGCAGAATGCCCTGCTCACCGTCGAGGTAGGTGATCGCGGATTTATAGGCAGCCGTGTTGCCGTATCCGCTGTCGAGAGTCACCAGACCGGTCTGAGCCCGGAGCTTCCCGATGTCGAAGCCCTTGTCGCCGACGGTGCTGTCGATCACCGGGTAGGTGTACTCGTCATCGCCGTACCGCAGTACTACAGAGTTGTCGCTCACGTCATCCCTCACCGACGTAGTGCCTCTTCTTCGAGGTGCCCTGACTGTCTCTACCATCCCCCATTTGGCTCAGCAGAGTGCACTCGGGGTCGGCCATTAGGCCCATTCGCGGCACTCAGTGCCGCCAACCTGCTCATCCTGCCCCCTTACCCCCAGTTCTGGAAGTCGAGCGAGACGTTTGCCATGAACAGTCCCCCTATGGGGCGGTTTGCTCTGCAGGGTGGCTTCTCACGATCCGCCCCGCGAGCCGGTGATCCAGCGCCGTGCACCGCCTGCCCGCCGAAACCGTCCGGACGGCCTGGCCGATCGCCTTGCGGGAGCCGACGAGCACGACCAGCTTCTTGGCCCGGGTGACCGCCGTGTAGAGCAGATTGCGCTGGAGCATCATCCAGGCCCCGGTGGTGACGGGGATCACCACCGCCGGATACTCGCTGCCCTGCGAGCGGTGGATCGTGACGGCGTACGCGTGCGCCAGCTCGTCCAGCTCGTCGAAGTCGTACGGAACCTCCTCGTCCTCGTCGGTCAGCACGGTCAGGCGCTGGTCGTCCAGGCTGAGCGAGGTGACCACGCCGACGGTGCCGTTGAAGACCCCGTTCTGTCCCTTCTCGTAATTGTTGCGAATCTGGGTCACCTTGTCTCCGACGCGGAACACCCTGCCGCCGAACCTCTTCTCCGGCAGATCGGGCCGGGCGGGCGTGACCGCCTGCTGGAGCAGCCCGTTGAGCGCCCCGGCGCCGGCCGGGCCGCGGTGCATGGGGGCCAGCACCTGGACGTCGCGCCTCGGGTCGAGGCCGAACTTCGCCGGGATGCGGCGGGCGGCCACGTCGACCGTGACCCGCCCGGCGTCCTCGGTCTCGTCCTCGGCGAAGAGGAAGAAGTCCGGCAGGCCCTGCGTGATGGGATGGACGCCGGAGTTGATGCGGTGCGCGTTGGTCACCACGCCCGACTGCTGGGCCTGGCGGAAGATCCGCGTGAGGCGGACCGACGGCACCGGTCCGCCGTCGGCCAGGAGGTCGCGCAGCACCTCCCCGGCGCCCACCGAGGGCAGCTGGTCGACATCGCCCACCAGGAGCAGGTGCGCACCCGGCGCCACGGCCTTGACGAGTTTGTTGGCCAGCAACAGGTCGAGCATGGACGCCTCGTCGACGACGACCAGGTCGGCGTCCAGGGGCCGGTCCCTGTCGTACGCCGCGTCGCCGCCCGGCTTCAGCTCCAGGAGCCGGTGCACGGTGGACGCCTCGGCTCCGGTGAGTTCGGCCAGGCGCTTGGCCGCGCGCCCGGTGGGGGCGGCCAGCACGACCTTGGCCTTCTTGGCGCGGGCCAGCTCCACGATGGAGCGGACGGTGAACGACTTGCCGCAGCCGGGCCCGCCGGTCAGCACGGCGACCTTCTCGGTCAGCGCCAGCCTGACCGCCGCCTGCTGCTCGGGGGCCAGCTCGGCGCCCGTACGGCCCGCGAGCCACGCCAGCGCCTTGTCCCAGGCGACGTCCCGGAACGCCGGCATCCGGTCCTCCGGGGTGCGCAGGAGCCGCTGGGTCTGCGCGGCCAGGGACACCTCCGCCCGGTGGAAGGGGACCAGGTAGACGGCGGTGACGGGGTCTCCTTGGCCGCCCTCCGCCGACGGCACCTTCTCCCGTACGACGCCCTCCTCGTCGGCCAGTTCGGCCAGGCAGTCGATGACCAGGCCGGTGTCCACCTGGAGCAGCTTCACGGCGTCGCTGATCAGCTGCTCCTCGGGGAGGTAGCAGTGGCCCTGGTCGGTGGACTGCGACAGCGCGTACTGGAGGCCGGCCTTGACGCGCTCCGGGCTGTCGTGCGGGATGCCGACGGACTGGGCGATCTTGTCGGCGGTGAGGAACCCGATGCCCCAGACGTCGGCGGCCAGGCGGTACGGCTCGTTCTTGACCACCGCGATCGAGGAGTCGCCGTACTTCTTGTAGATGCGCACCGCGATGGAGGTCGAGACGCCCACGCCCTGGAGGAAGATCATGACCTCCTTGATCGCCTTCTGCTCCTCCCAGGCCGCCGCGATCATCTTCGTCCGCTTGGGGCCGAGCCCCGGCACCTCGATCAGCCGCTTCGGGGCGCTCTCGATCACGTCCAGGGTGTCGACCCCGAAGTGCGTGGTGATCCGGTCGGCCATGACCGGCCCGATGCCCTTGATCAGCCCGGAGCCGAGGTAGCGGCGGATGCCCTGGATCGTGGCCGGCAGCACGGTGGTGTAGTTCTCCACGGTGAACTGCTTGCCGTACTGCGCGTGGGAGCCCCAACGGCCCTCCATGCGCAGCGACTCGCCGGGCTGCGCGCCGAGCAGTGATCCGACGACGGTGAGGAGGTCGCCGCCGCGGCCGGTGTCGACACGGGCGACCGTGTAGCCGTTCTCCTCGTTGGCGTAGGTGATCCGCTCCAGGACGCCTTCGATCACCGCCGGGGCCGCCGCTGGAACACCTGTGGGACTGGACATGATCCGACGCTACCGCCAGGGTCCGACAGCGCGGCCCGGCTCCGGGAAAACCAAGGAGGCCCGGTCCGTCGACCGGGCCCCTCAGATCCCCCCCCCGTACAGGCCTCCCTGAATCCCCCCGGATCCCCACCCAGAAGCCCTGATGCCAAGTAGGACCCGCGAACCCCGGCAACGGTTGCACGGAGAGACGGATTCATTTGACGAGGACACGAGATGCTCGCGGGTGATCAAAGTCTGGTCACGAACACAGCATTTCGATCATGCGGTATCACGCCGGAAGGACATGGCCGGCATAGCGGTCCGCCACCTCCGCCAGCACGTCCGCGCCGTCCCGCGACCACAGTTCCTCGTTGAAGATCTCCACCTCGACCGGCCCCGCGTAGCCGGCCGCGTCCACCAGTTCCCGAAAGCGGCGGAAGTCGACCACCCCGTCCCCCAGCTGCCCCCGGCCCAGCAGCACCCCGGCGGGCAACGGAGTGACCCAGTCCGCCAGTTGGAAGGCGGCGACGCGACCTCCCGCGCGGGCGATGTCCTCGGCGAGGCGGTCGTCCCACCACAGGTGGTACGTGTCGACGACCACGCCCACCCGCTCCGCCGGGAAGCGCTCGGCCAGGTCGAGGGCCTGACCCAGGGACGACACCACACAGCGGTCCGAGGCGAACATCGGGTGCAGCGGTTCGATCGCCAGCCGTACCCCCCGGTCGGCGGCGTACGGCGCCAGCTCGGCCAGCGCCTCGGCGACGCGCTCGCGCGCCCCGTGGAGGTCCCGGCTGCCGGGCGGCAGGCCGCCCGAGACCAGGACCAGCGTGGCGGTGCCCAGGGCGGCGGCCTCGTCGACGGCCCGGCGGTTGTCGGCCAGGGCCGGCGCACGGTCGTCGCCGGTGAGGAACCCGCCCCGGCACAGGCTGGTGACGGCCAGCCCGGCGTCGCGCATCAGCCGGGCGGCGCGCTCGACGCCGTACTCCTGGACCGGCGCGCGCCACAGCCCCACGCCGGGAACGCCCGCCTTGACGCACCCCTCGGCGAGCTCGGGCAACGACCACTGCCTGATGGTCTCCTGGTTGATGCTGAGCCTGGACAGGTCGCTCACTGGTCCACTCCGTGCAGGGCGAGGAAGGTCTTCATCCGGGCTTCGGCACGGAGCGGGTCCGGGAACAGCCCCAGGCGGTCGGCCAGTTCGTACGCCCGCGACAGATGCGGCAGCGAACGGGCCGACTGGAGGCCGCCGACCATCGTGAAGTGCGCCTGGTGGCCCGCGAGCCAGGCGAGGAGGACCACCCCCGTCTTGTAGAAGCGGGTGGGCGGCTCGAACAGGTGGCGGGACAGCTCGACCGTCGGGTCGAGCAGGGCACGGAAGCCCTGCATGTCACCGGAGTCGAGGACGCGGACCGCTTCGGCCGCGAGCGGTCCCAGCGGGTCGAAGACGCCCAGCAGGGCGTGGCTGAAGCCGTGGTCGTCGCCCGCGATCAGCTCGGGGTAGTGGAAGTCGTCGCCCGTGTAGCACCGCACGCCCTGCGGCAGGCGGCGGCGCAGGCCGATCTCGCGCCGGGCGTCCAGGAGCGAGACCTTGACGCCGTCCACCTTGTCGGGGTGCGCGGCGATGAGCTCCAGGAAGGTCGCCGTGGCGGCGTCCAGGTCCGTACTGCCCCAGTAGCCGTCGAGCGCCGGGTCGAACATCGGGCCCAGCCAGTGCAGGATCACCGGCTCGGCAGCCTGGCGCAGCAGGTGCCCGTACGCCGCCAGGTAGTCCTCGGGGCCCCGGGCTGCCGCCGCCAGCGCCCGTGACGCCATGAGGACGGCGCGGGAGCCGCTCGACTCGACCAGCGCGAGCTGTTCCTCGTACGCGGCGATGACCTCGGCCAGGGTGGCGGGGCCGGGCGGCAGTTGGTCGGTGCCGGCGCCGCACACGATGGCGCCGCCGGCCGCCTTCGCCTCGGCGGCCGAGCGGCGGATCAGCTCGGACGCTCCGGACCAGTCGAGCCCCATGCCGCGCTGCGCGGTGTCCATCGCCTCCGCGACGCCCAGGCCGTGCGACCACAGATGGCGGCGGAAGGCGAGCGTGGCGTCCCAGTCGACGGCCGCCGGGCCGTCCGACGACACGTCGGCGTACGGGTCGGCCACCACGTGCGCGGCCGAGTAGACCGTGCGGGACGTGGGGGCGGCCCCGTGGGGGGCGAGCGCGAGAGGTACGGCGCGTGGCTCGTAGGTGCCGTGCGGGAGCCTGATCGTCACAGCGACAGCTCCGGTACGGCGTAACGGCGGCCCTCGGCGGACGACTTGAGGCCGAGCTCCGCGAGCTGGACGCCGCGCGCTCCGGCGAGCAGGTCCCAGCTGTACGGCTCGTCGAGCGCCACGTGCCGCAGGAACAGCTCCCACTGGGCCTTGAAGCCGTTGTCGAAGTCCGCGTTGTCGGGGACCTCCTGCCACTGGTCGCGGAAGGGATGCGTGACCGGCAGGTCCGGGTTCCACACCGGCTTGGGGGTCGAGGCCCGGTGCTGCACACGGCAGCCGCGCAGACCCGCGACGGCGGAGCCGTGCGTTCCGTCCACCTGGAACTCGACGAGCTCGTCGCGGTGGACGCGCACCGTCCAGGACGAGTTGATCTGCGCCACCGCGCCGCCCTCCAGCTGGAAGATGCCGTACGCCGCGTCGTCGGCGGTGGCGGCGTACGGCTTGCCGTGCTCGTCCCAGCGCTGCGGGATGTGCGTGGTGACGTGCGCCTGGACGCTGGTGACGCGGCCGAACAACTCGTGCAGCACGTACTCCCAGTGCGGGAACATGTCGACGACGATGCCGCCGCCGTCCTCCGCCCGGTAGTTCCAGGACGGCCGCTGCGCGTCCTGCCAGTCCCCCTCGAACACCCAGTAGCCGAACTCGCCCCGGACGGACAGGATCTCGCCGAAGAACCCGCCGTCGACCAGGCGCTTCAGCTTGAGCAGACCCGGCAGGAAGATCTTGTCCTGTACGACGCCGTGCTTGACGCCGGCGTCCCGGGCGAGGCGGGCCAGGCCGAGGGCGGCGTCGAGGCCGGTGGCCGAGGGCTTCTCCGTATAGACCTGCTTGCCCGCCGCCACGGCCTTCCTGATGGCCTCCTCGCGGGCGGACGTGACCTGTGCGTCGAAGTACACGTCGATCGTCCCGTCGGCGAGCACGGCGTCCAGGTCGGTGGACCACTCGGTGAGTCCGTGCCGTTCGGCGATCTCCCGGAGCGCGTGCTCACGGCGGCCGACCAGCACCGGCTCCGGCCACAGCACCGTGCCGTCACCGAGGTCCAGGCCGCCCTGCTCGCGGAGGGCGAGGACCGAGCGGACGAGGTGCTGGCGGTACCCCATCCGGCCCGTGACGCCGTTCATGGCGATGCGCACTGTCCTGCGTGTCACGAAAGTTCCTCCGTACGGCCGTAGCAAGCGCTTTCTATGCGCTATGAAGCTAGCCTGCGGACAGCGGCTCGTACAAGACCCGGAGGACGGCCAGATGACAGTGACCTTGGCGGACGTGGCGGCCCGCGCCCAGGTGTCGCCCGCCACGGTCTCCCGTGTGCTCAACGGCAACTACCCGGTCGCCGCCGCCACCCGGGAGCGGGTCCTGCGCGCCGTCGACGATCTCGACTACGTGCTGAACGGGCAGGCGAGCGCGCTCGCCGCGGCGACCTCCGACCTCGTCGGGATCCTGGTCAACGACATCGCCGACCCGTTCTTCGGGATCATGGCCGGGGCGGCCCAGTCGCAGATAGGCGGCCCCGAGGGGGCGGGCGCGGGACGGGCGGGCGGCGAGAAGCTCGCGATCGTCTGCAACACCGGCGGCTCCCCCGAGCGGGAACTCACGTACCTGACGCTGCTCCAGCGCCAGCGCGCCGCGGCGGTGATCCTGACCGGGGGCGCGATCGAGGACCCCGAGCACTCGGCGGCGGTCGCGGCGAAGCTCGCGAAACTGGCGGACGGGGGCGCGCGGGTGGTGCTCTGCGGCCGGCCACCGCTGGAGCTTCCGGGGGGCGGGGAGGCCGTGGCGGCGGCGCTGGCGTTCGACAACCGGGGCGGGGCGCGGCGGCTCACCGAGCATCTGCTGACACTCGGTCACCAAAGGATCGCGTACGTCGCCGGCCCCGTGGAGCGCACGACCACCCGGCACCGGCTGGAGAGCCACCGGGACGCCATGGAGGCGGCCGGGCTGGGCGACGCGGTGGACGCCCTCACCGTGCACGGGCCGTACGACCGCCGGTCGGGGTACGACGCGACGCTGGAACTGCTGCGACGGGAGCCGGCCCTGACGGCGGTGGTCGCGGCGAACGACACGGTGGCGCTGGGGGCGTGCGCGGCGCTGCGGGAGCAGGGCCGGAGCATCCCCGACGACGTGTCGGTGGCGGGCTTCGACGACCTCCCGTTCTCGGCGGACGCCATGCCGGCCCTGACGACCGTACGGCTGCCGCTGCACGAGGCGGGGGCGCGGGCGGGACGGCTGGCGATGGGGCGTGAGGCGGCGCCGGCCGGCGGCATCGCCACCGTCCCGGCGGACCTGGTGGTCCGGGGCTCCACGGCGGCGGCCAGGGGCTGAAGCCGCGTCAACCCGGACGGGCCGCTCCGGGGGCGGCGTCCGGACCACGGACCCCACCCCCTGCCGCTCACAGGTCCGCCAGCGCCTTGGCCACCCGGCCGAAGAAGCGGGCGTGTGCGGCGCTGCTGGCCGGGAGTTCCGGGTTCCAGGGGATCACCCGCGCGCTGCCGAGGCGGGTCGTGTCGACGGGGGCCGCGTTGGCACGGGTGTCCGCCAGGACGATGTGCGGGGCGAGCGACGCCGCTTGCGGCCAGGAGACGGTCGCCCAGTTGGCACCGCCCCCGGCGGGCGGCTCGACCAGGCGTACGCCCAGCCCGGCCAGCGCGCGCAGGTCGGGCCAGGACCCGGGACGGGCGAGATGGACCCGCTCGGCGTCCGCCGGCGAGAGGGCCAGGACCCGGGCGTCGCCCGTCGCGGCCGTACGCAGCCGCTCGCGCGCGGCGTCCAGCGCGACCGGGGGCTCCGCGCCGCCGAGGGAGGCCGCCAGTGCGGCGAAGCGGCCACGGATCTCGTCGAGCGGACGGTCCTGTCCGACGTCCAGTACGACGACCGGCACCCGCTCCTCCAGGCGCTTGGCGGCGTCCGGCTCGATCCCGTACACCTGCCCGCCCCCGTAGCTGACGGCCACCACGAGGTCCGCGCCAGCCGAGACGAGACGGTCGGGATCGAAGGAGGCCCCCGCGCCGAAGGAGGTGACCTCCCCCAGGGGCAGACGGCCGGACTTGGCGCGGTCGGGGGCGTCACCGTCGTGGAACGAGCCGAAGACGCCCAGCGGAAGTAATCCGTGGTCCCAGAGGGTCGCCCCGGCCTGGATGTAGGCGACGACCCGGGTGGGCCACCGGGGGGCCGACGACACCTGTCCCCGGTCGTCGGCGAACTGCCATATCGCGTCTGCTGTCATGGCCGAGTCCTGCCCCACCGCGCGCTTCCGTACGCCCCGCGCCGCGCGTACGGACGCGGCCGGCCGGCGCCCCGACTGTTGCTGGATGCCGGGCCGGCGCGCGGCCACGGTCCGGGTGACCCGCTGGTCCGTACGGTGATCGATTTCGCTTACGGGGCGGGCTACCGGGAAGTCGTGCTGTGGACGAATGATGTGCTGGCGGCGGCGCGCCGGATCTGTCGGCGCGCCGGTTTCACACTCGTCACCGAGAAGCCGCACCGCTCGTACGGAGCGGACCTGGTGGGCCAGGACTGGCGGCTCTCCCTTCAGGAAGGAGCATCACAGTGAAGTACGCCTTCTCCACCCTCGGGGTGCCGGGCATGCCGCTGCGCGATGTCGTACGGCTGGCGAACTCGACGGGATACGACGGCGTGGAGCTCCGCGCGCACCCCGAGGAGCCGGTCCACCCCGCGATCGGCGCGGAGGAGCGGGCGGACGTGGTCGAGCGCTTCGACGCCGCCGGCGTCCGGATCCTGGCGGTGGCGGGGTACGCGCGGGTGGCGTCCCCGGGCGAGGACGAGCCCGTACACCAGGAGCTGCGCGCTCTGCTGGCCCTGGCCCGCGACCTGGGCGCGCCGTACGTCCGGGTCTTCCCGGGCGGCGGTGACGAGCAGGACCAGGAGGAGGCGGACGCGGTCGCGGCCCGGCGTCTGGGGCTGGCCGCGGAGACGGCGGCCGACATGGGCGTACGCATCCTGCTGGAGACGCACGACTCGCACCGCACCGGCGCGGCGGCCGCACGCGTGCTCGGGCCGGTGGGGCACAAGAACGTGGGCGCGCTGTGGGACGTGATGCACACATGGCTGGGCGGCGAGGCCCCGGCGGCCGCGCACGCCGTACTGGCGCCCCACCTGGGCTACACCCAGGTCAAGGACATCGCGTCGGCCGACGACACGACCCCGCTGGCGCTCGGCGCGGGGGTGCTGCCGCTGGAGGAGTGCGTGCGGCTGCTCGACGACGACGCGTGGGTGTGCTGGGAGTACGAGAAGCGCTGGTACCCGGACGCGGCGGACCTGCCGGGCATGCTGGCCGCGGGCCGGGAGTACCTGGAGCACGCCCGCACCGGCCGGTAGCCCCGCCAAGAGGAACGCACCCTGCGGGTCACCCCCCGCCTGTGGCCGCCACTGCCGCGCCCCCTCCGAATGCGCCAGTGGCGGCTCCCCTGTGCGGGGGGTCCGCGCCCCTTTGTGCTCCCGCACCCTTGACCTGGCAGTTACTTCCGGATATCCGTGACTCCTTGGCAGTTTCCTTCAACTCCGTTGTTGAGTACGGCCGTAAGGAGCTCACGTGCACGACCACCGCACCTCCAGACGCACCCTGCTCACCGCGACCGCCGCCGCAGTGGCCGCGTCCGCCATCAGCGCCACCCCCGCCGCGGCCGCCTCACCGGCCTCCTCCCCCTCCGCCGCGCCGCACGCCACCGTCGCCGACGTCAGCGCCTCCACCCGCAGCCGTCTCAAGCGCCTCATCTCGCGCATGAGCCTGGAGGAGAAGGTCGGCCAGCTCTTCGTGATGCGGGCCTACGGCCACTCCGCGACCGAGCCCGACCAGGTCGACATCGACTCCAACCTGAAGGAAATGGGGGTCAGGACCGCCGCCGAACTCGTCGCCAAGTACCACGTCGGCGGCATCATCTACTTCGCCTGGGCGCACAACACCCGCGACCCGCACCAGATCGCCGACCTCTCCAACGGCATCCAGCGGGCCGGCCTCGCCCAGGACACCCCCGTCCCCCTGCTCATCTCCACCGACCAGGAGCACGGCATCGTCGCCCGCGTCGGCAGGCCCGCGACCCTCGTGCCGGGTGCCATGGCCCTCGGGGCCGGCGGGTCGCGGTCCGACGCGCGGAAGGCGGCGCGGATCGCCGGGGCCGAACTCGCCGCCATGGGCATCGTGCAGAACTACGCGCCGGTGGCGGACGTCAACGTCAACCCCGCGAACCCGGTCATCGGCGTACGTTCGTACGGGGCCGACCCCCAAGCGGTCGCGGGCATGGTCGCCGCGCAGGTCAAGGGGTATCAGGGCGCCGGTGTCGCCGCCACGTCCAAGCACTTCCCCGGGCACGGCGACACCAAGGACGACAGCCACTACTCCCTCCCGACGATCCATCACACGGCCGAACAGTGGGAGGAGCTGGACGCCCCGCCGTTCCGCGCCGCCATCGCCGCCGGCATCGACTCGATCATGACCGCGCACATCGTCGTACCGGCGCTGGACCCGGCACTCGACCCGGCGACGCTCTCCAAGCCGATTCTCACCGGTGTGCTGCGCGAGCGCCTCGGCTACGACGGGGTCGTGGTCACCGACTCGCTCGCCATGGCGGGGGTGCGGCAGAAGTACGGCGACGACCGCGTGCCCGTCCTGGCTCTCCTCGCCGGCTGCGACCAGCTGCTGAACCCGCCTGACCTGCCCGTCGCCTGGAACGCCGTCCTCAAGGCGGTGCGCGACGGCGAGCTGAGCACGGCCCGGGTCGAGGAATCGATCCTGCGGATCCTGCTGCTCAAGGCCAAGCTCGGCCTGTTCCGCGACCCCTACGTCTCCCACCGGGGCGTCGACCGGACCGTGGGCACCCGCGCCCACCTCGCCGCGGCGGACCGGATCGCCGAGGGGACGACCACCCTGCTCGCCAACGAGAGCGGCCTGCTGCCGATCGGCCGTCGTACGCACAGGAACGTGCTCGTCGTCGGCGCGGACCCGGCCTCCCCCACCGCGACCACCGGACCGCCGACCACCGTCGTCGCCAAGGCCTTCGACTCCCTCGGATTCGTCGCCACCGCCCTGTCCACGGGAACGGCGCCGACCGCCGCGAAGATCAAGGAAGCGGTGGCGGCGGCCCAGGGCAAGGACGTGGTGGTCGTGGGGACGTACAACGTCTCGGCGACCAGTCCGCAGCGCACCCTCGTCCGCGAGCTGGCCGCGACGGGGGTGCCCGTCGTCGCCCTCGCGATCCGCAATCCGTACGACATCGCCCAGCTCGAAGGGACCGGCTTCGGCGCGAGCGTCGCCACTTACTCCTGGACCGATGTGGAGCTGCGCGCGGCCGTGCGCGCCATCGCCGGTCATACGACGCCCCGGGGGAAGCTGCCCGTCCCCATACAGCGCGCGGACGATCCGGCGAAGGTGCTGTACCCGCTCGGGTTCGGACTGACCTACTAGCTCGGGCACCGGGCGTACGCCCCGGTACGCCCCACCCGCCCGCGCGCCACCTCCAAGTGGCCCAAAGCCCCCCGTGCGTCTGGCGTGCGCCCGCTCCGGCGGGCCACGCTGGGTGGACGTACCGGGGGGGGTCGCATGCCGCGCACGGGTCGGTGGTCCAGAGGGGCGGCGTGCGCGCTGCTGCTCACGGTGGTGGGCGCGGCGGCGCTGACGGGGTGCCAGAGGCCGTCCGCGGGCGAGGGGTCCGCGTCCGGCGGCGGCGACGCGCTCGCCGGGGCCCTCACCCCGTCGGGTTACGGCGCCACCTTCCTCGGCGCCGGCGAATGCAGCTCACGCGGGCACGACTTCCGCGAGGTGTCCTGCGCGAGCGAGAAGGCCGTCGCCCGGGTGCTGGTGCGGCACGAGGGGCCGATGACCGAGGGACACCGCGACAACGAGCCGGTGACCGACGAGCCGGTGACCGGGCGACCGGCGGCCGACCGGCCGGCCTGTCCGCCGCGTACGGACTTCGTCCTCCACATCTCGGAGAGCCGGCCCGCGCTCGACGAGGACGGCGACGGCTCCGTGCCGCGCGGATTCGGCTGCATGCGCAATCTGGAGGAGCCGCACCCCGGTGACCCGGGCAACGGCGGCGGGCCGCGGACGGTCGTCGGGGACTGCGTCCACACGACGACGCGCAAGGGGCGGGTGAAGGAGACGCCGTGCGACGGGTCGGGCGCCGGACCACCGGAGTTCGAGGTGGCCGCCGCCGTGGACAGGCGGGCGCAGTGTCCACCGGCGACAGCGCTGTACGTCCAGCTGGGCGGCGGGAAGCCGGTGGGCTGCGCCCGCCGGGTGTGAGGGTCCGCGCGTGCGCGGCCCCACCGGCGGGCACAGCCCGGCTCCGCGCTACGGGCGCAGCGTCTGCCGCTGCTCCACGGCGCGCTTGTCGAGCTTCGCGTCGAACGGCGCGAGCGGCTTCGCCTTCGCCGGGTCCGCCTGGACGGCGGCCGGGGCGACACCCGCCCACTCCAGGATCTCGGCAGTGGCCTTCGCCTTCTGCTCGGGGACGAGGCCCGCCACGTTGGCGCCGTGGTTGGCGCCGGGCGCGGTGTAGACGTACGCGTCGCGCGCGCCCTTGCCGAGGCGGAACGGCTCGGCGCTCCACGGGTCGTTCTGCCCGTTGACGAACAGCATCCGGGTGGCGTTGTGCCGCACCCAGCTGTCCACGTCCCGCATCACGCGCGGGTCGAACTTCATCGGGATGTCGCGCGGCACGTAGACGCGCGGCTGGAAGAAGTCCGGACCGTACTTCATGAGGCCGTCGAGGTGCGGGTACTTCACCTGCGGCGCGCCCAGCTGGGTGCCGGCCTGGTAGTAGTACGGCGTGTACGTCGCCAGGCTCTGGTCGCTGTAGGCGGCGAAGCCGGAGATGGCGTCGACGTAGTCGTAGATGACCTGGTCGGAGGAGCCGGCGGCGGGCACGTCCGCGCAGTCGCTCTCCTTGCTGTACTGCCAGAAGGCCCAGACGAAGTCGAGGACCGTGGACTCGTACGCCTTGTCCAGGCTGCCGACGGTGTCGAAGGTGGCGTTGTTGGCGTCCGCCCACTCCTTGACCTTGGCGCTCAGCGCCTCGCGCCGCACGAGTGCCTCGCGCTGTACGGCATTGAGCGCGTCGCGGCACTCCTTGGTGCCGACGGTGCGGAAGAAGCGGTCGTACGCCGCGTCCTGCTTGTTCACCACGTCGTTGGGGGCGACGTACGCGACGACGCCGTCCATGTCACGCGGGTAGAAGCGCTCGTAGTACGTCGCGGTCATGCCGCCCTTGGAGCCGCCGGTGGAGATCCACTTCTTGGAGTAGATCTTCTTCAGCGCGGTGAAGATGCGGTGCTGGTCGCTCGCGGCCTGCTTGATGTCGAGCTTCGACCAGTCGGCGGGGGCCGGCCGGGACGGGGTGAAGAAGCGGTACTCCATCGACACCTGGTTGCCGTCGATGATCTGCGTCGGCTCGCTGCGACGCGGCGTCGTGGAGACGTTGTACCCGCTGGTGAAGAAGACCGTCGGGCGGTTCGTGTCCTTGTGCAGCAGGGTGATCCGCTGCTTGAAGGTGCCCTTGGACGGCTTTTGGTGGTCGACCGGCTGGGTGTAGTGCAGTACGAAATAGCGGTAGCCGGTGTACGGCTTCTCCTCCACCAGGCTCATGCCCGGTATGGCGAGTATTCGCTCCTTGATGTCCTGCTCGTTCTGCTGCTTCGGCTCGGCGGTGGTGACCGCCCCTGCCGGTGTGCTGCCGAGTCCTACGGTGCCTATGAGCACCGCGAACGACAACAGCAAGCTGCGCGCCTTGCGCATTCGCCCTCCCCTGTAATCACAGACGACGGGGCGAACCTAGCGGGGCAACTCCCGTACCACCAGCCTCAGCAGAGAATCCAGCCGGTGGACGCCCTCCGCGCGCCGACCGAACCGTGGGCCCGCACACAGCGGTTGAGGGCGTAGACCGTCACCGGTCCGGCGCGGTGGGTGAAGCGGCCGCTGTCCCTGGCCGTGCGGCTCCCCCGGGCCTGGATCGTGACCGCCATGACCTGCCGTACGCCGGGCCGCTTGGAGACGGTGATGGCGCAGGCGTAACGGCGGCTCTTGTAGACGCGCAGTTCCCCGGTGGCGAAGGCGACCGTCTTCACCTTGCGGCCCGAGCAGGCTCCGACGGCCTCGGCCGTGCCGGTCCCCGGGCCCGCGAGGGTCAGACCCGCCACGGCGATCACGAGGGCAAGTCCGTACATCAGGTGCTTTCTGAGCGCCCCACTCGCACCACCGAACACGCGTGTCCCCTTCCCCCACTTGAGCGTACGTACGTGCGTACGGACGCTCCGAGGGTACGGCGCGGTTGCGGAGCATCCGGGAGAAGGTGCGGGACGGAACGTGAAGGATGCGGCGCCCGAGGCACCCGGGGCGCCCCCGGTGCCTCCCCTCAGACCGCCGCCGGCTCGTCCTCCCCCACGAAGGTGCGCCACAGCCGGGCGTACGTGCCCTCCAGGGCCAGCAGCTCGTCGTGCGTGCCGTCCTCGACGACCCGGCCGTGGTCCATGACCACGACCCGGTCCGCCCGCGCCGCCGTCGTCAGGCGGTGGGCGACGACCAGGGTGGTGCGGCGGCCGGTGAGCCGGTCGGTCGCCTGGTTGACCAGGGCCTCGGTGGCCAGGTCCAGGGCCGCCGTCGCCTCGTCGAGCAGCAGGACGTCCGGGTCGACGAGCTCGGCGCGGGCCAGCGCGATGAGCTGGCGCTGGCCGGCGGAGAGGTTCCGGCCACGCTCGGCGACCTCGTGCAGGTAGCCGCCGTCCAGCGTCGCGATCATGTCGTGCGCGCCGACCGCGCGCGCCGCCGCCTCGACCTCGGCGTCCGTGGCGTCGGTCCGCCCATAGGCGATGGCGTCGCGGACCGTGCCCGCGAAGAGGTACGCCTCCTGCGGTACGACGCCGAGGCGGTGCCGGTACGCCGTGATGTCCAGGTCGCGCAGGTCGGTGCCGTCGGCCGTGACCCGTCCCGAGGTCGGGTCGTAGAACCGGGCGACGAGCTTGACCACGGTGGACTTGCCCGCGCCGGTCTCGCCGACGAAGGCGACGGTCTGGCCCGCCGGGATGCGCAGGTCGATGCCGCTGAGCGCTTCCTCCGGCTCGTCGGCGGACCCGTACTGGAACCGCACGTCCTCGAAGGCGATCTCGCCGCGCAGCGACAGGACGTCCTTCGGCCGGTCGGCGGCGGCGGTGGAGGTGGGCTCCCGCAGGAGTTCCTGGATGCGCCGCAGGGACACGGTGGCCTGCTGGTATCCGTCGAAGACCTGCGAGAGCTGCTGTACGGGCGCGAAGAACAGGTCGATGTAGAGGAGGTACGCGACGAGCGCGCCCGTGGTGAGGGTGCCCGCGTCCACCCGCCCCGCGCCGACGATCAGCACCGCGGCGGCGGCGGCGGACGACAGCAGCTGGACGAACGGGAAGTAGATCGAGATCAGCCACTGACCCCGTACGCGCGCCTGCCGGTAGCTGTCGCTGCGCTCGGCGAACCGCTCGGCGCCGGAGCGCTCGCGCCGGAACGCCTGGACGATGCGCAGCCCGGACACGGACTCCTGGAGGTCGGCGTTGACGACGCTGACGCGGTCGCGGGCCAGCTCGTACGCCTTGACGCTCGACCTGCGGAAGAAGTACGTGCCGATGATCAGCACCGGCAGCGTGGCGAAGACGACCAGCGCCAGCTGCACGTCGATGACGAGCAGCGCGACCATGATGCCGAAGAAGGTGACGACGGAGACGAAGGCGGTGACGAGGCCGGTCTGGAGGAACGTCGACAGGGCGTCGACGTCCGTCGTCATGCGGGTCATGATGCGGCCGGTCAGCTCGCGCTCGTAGTAGTCGAGGCCGAGGCGCTGGAGCTGGGCGAAGATCTTGAGCCGGAGCGCGTAGAGCACGCGCTCGCCCGTCCGGCCGGTCATCCGCATCTCGCCGGTCTGCGCGACCCACTGCACGACGACGGACAGCAGCGCGAGTCCGGCCGCCGCCCACACCGCGCCGAGCGCGAGCTGGGTGACGCCCTCGTCGATGCCGTGCCGGATCAGCACCGGCAGGAGCAGGCCCATGCCGGCGTCGACGGCGACGAGCGCGAGGCTGGCCAGCAGCGGCATCCCGAAGCCGTGCAGCAGCCTGCGCAGGCCGTACGACTTCTCCGGCTGGACGGCACGGGCCTCGTCGACGGCGGGTACGTCGTTCGCCGGCGGCAGTGCCTCGACCTGTGCGAGCAGTTCGGGGGTCGCGGGCATGCCGGGGGCGTGGTCGGTGGCCGGGTCGTGCGGCGAGGTCTCGTCCCGTACCCACAGGTCGGGCGTGATGCCGCGCTCGGCGTCGAACTCGGCGTCCAGCTCCTCCTGCACCGTCCGGTCGTCGGCCGGTTCCGGCGCCTTGGCGAGGAGGTGCCCGGGCGATACGCCGCCGAGCTCGTCGGGGTCGGTGAGCAGCCGCCGGTAGAGGGCGGAGCGCTCCTGGAGCTCCTCGTGGGTGCCGATCGCGGCGAGCCGGCCGCCGTCGAGCACGGCGATGCGGTCGGCGAGGTTGAGGGTGGAGCGGCGGTGGGCGATGAGCAGCGTCGTACGCCCGGCCATGACGGACTTCAGGGCCTCGTGGATCTCGTGCTCGACGCGGGCGTCCACGGCGGACGTGGCGTCGTCGAGGAGGAGCAGCCGGGGGTCGGTCAGGATCGCGCGGGCCAGGGCGATGCGCTGGCGCTGGCCGCCGGAGAGGGTCAGGCCGTGTTCGCCGACGGTGGTGTCGTAGCCGTTCGGCAGCTCGGATATGAAGCCGTCGGCCTGGGCGGCGCGGGCGGCGGCGGCGACCTGCTCGTCGGTGGCGTCCGGCAGGCCGTAGGCGATGTTGGCGCGGACGGTGTCGGAGAACAGGAAGCTGTCCTCCGGTACGAGCCCGATGGCGGCCCGCAGCGAGTCGAGCGTCAGCTCGCGCACGTCGTGCCCGCCGACGAGGACGGCGCCGTGGGACACGTCGTAGAAGCGGGGCAGGAGCAGCGAGACGGTGGACTTGCCGCTGCCGGAGGAGCCGACGACGGCGACGGTCTCGCCGGCCCGGATCTCCAGGGAGAAGCCGTCGAGGACCGGCCGGTCGTCGTCGTAGCCGAAGGACACGTCGTCGAACTCGACGGTGGCCGGGGCGTCGGCGGGGAGCTCCTTCGTCCCGTCCTCGATGGACGGCTCGGTGTCGATCAGCTCCAGGACGCGCTCGACACCGGCCCGCGCCTGCTGCCCGACGGTGAGCACCATGGCGAGCATGCGCACGGGGCCGACGAGCTGGGCGAGGTAGGTGGAGAAGGCCACGAACGTGCCGAGCGTGATCTGGCCGCGCGTGGCGAGCCAGCCGCCGAGCGCGAGCATCGCGACCTGGCCGAGCGCGGGCACGGACTGGAGGGCGGGGGTGTAGCGCGAGTTCAGGCGTACGGTCCGCATCCGACCGGCGAAGAGCCTGCGGCTGACCTCGCGCAGCTTGCCGGTCTCCTGCTCCTCCTGGCCGAAGCCCTTCACGACGCGTACGCCGGAGACGGCCCCGTCGACGACGCCCGCGACGGCGGCGGCCTGGCCCTGGGCGTACCAGGTGGCCGGGAAGAGCCGGGTGCGGCTGCGCTTGGCGATGAACCACAGGGCGGGGGCGACGGCGAGGGCGACGAGGGTGAGCAGCGGCGAGAGCCACGCCATGATCACGAGGGAGATGAGGAACAGCAGGATGTTCCCGATCGTCATCGGGAGCATGAAGAGGAGGCCCTGGATGAGCTGGAGGTCGCTGGTGGCCCTGCCGACGACCTGACCGGTGGAGAGCTCGTCCTGACGGCGCCCGTCGAGGCGGGTGACCGTCTGGTACATCTCGGTGCGCAGGTCGTGCTGGACGTCGAGGGCGAGACGGCCGCCGTAGTAGCGGCGTACGTAGGTGAGGGCGTAGACGACGACGGCGGCGGCCATGAGCAGGCCGGTCCACACGGCGAGGGACCTGGTCTGCGCACCGATGACGTCGTCGATGACGACCTTGGTGATCAGCGGGACGAGCGCCATGACCGCCATGCCGCCGAGCGACGATCCGAGTGCGAGCACGACGTTGCGCCGGTACCTCCAGGCATAGCCCGCCAGCCGCCGCGCCCACCCTTGATCTGCCGCCACTGCTGCCTCCCGGTCGTCCTGATCTGCCGGAAGTCACCAACGCGGTGAGGTGCGGATTTCATCCCTCCGCAACGAATACGGGTCTCCGGTCCTAGGACCGGAGACCCGTTCGAGCGCTCGTCAGGGCTTCGGCACCGCCGGGATCGCCTCGCGCGGGGTCTGGGTCGGGGCGTACAGGGTGGAGGCGGCCGCCGTCGGGTTCAGGGCCTTGTGGATCGCCCGGGACACGGCCTGGATGGTGTTCACGCCGTCGTTCATGGTCGGGTTGTCGTGGCTGAGCACGGTGATCGCGTAGTCGTGGCGGGTGCCCGTGAACGCGCCGATCGAGTGGACCCGCCAGCCGTGGGTGGAGCGCGGCAGCCAGCCGTTCTTGACCTGGATCTTGGCGGTGGACGGGGCTCCGGCGGGGGTGCCCCAGCGCTGGGAGGAGACGACCTTGGCCATCAGGCCGAGGGTGTACTTGCGCGCGCCGTCACTCAGTACGGTGTTCTTCGCGGTGAGCAGCGCGAGCAGCTTCTGCTCGTCGCGCGCGGTGATCTGCGTCAGGCCCCAGTAGCCGCCGGTGCCGGGGACGGTGTCCGTCATCTTGGCGGCCGTGAGGAAGCCCTTGATCTTCGTCATGCCGAGCTGGCGCCACAGCGTGCTGGTGGCGTTGTTGTCCGACTTGGTGATCATGTCGGTGGCGAGCGTGGCCTCGCGCGACGTCAGGTAGCGGTTCGTCTTCTTCGCGTCCCACAGCAGGGTGGCGAGGACGGTCACCTTGACGACGCTGGCCGAGTCGTACTTCTGCGTGGCGCGCAGGGTGCAGGTGGTCTTGGTCGGGCGGTCGTACAGCGATATCGCCGTCGTGGACCGCCGCCCCCGCAGCGCCGCGGTGATGTCCGTGGTCAACTTGGCAGCGAGCCCCGCCTTGGCCGAGGTGCAGACCACCATCGGCGCGGTGGCCGCGGCGGCGGGCGACGCGCCGGCGAGGGGCACGAGGACGGCCCCGGCCAGGGCCGCCGCGGTCGTGGCGAGCGTTATTCGGCTGTGCGTCATGGTGTGGTTTTCCGTCCCCTCGTGACTTCTGCTTCAGATGACCCTTGAGGAGCGGAAAGGTTGTACGGGACTTCAGCTGCCCCGGCATCGGCCCTGCCCCCGCCGCCCACCCCCTCAGTCCTGTTGCGGCCGCCACCGCTCGGCCTCCCGCACCGCACCGCGCGCCGCGATCGCCGCCAGTACCCCGGAGAGAGCGACCAGGACGGCCACCACCAGGGCGAGCGTCGCCCCGGGCAGCACGCCGTTGCGGGGCGGCACCGTGAACGGCAACGTGATCCATACGCCACCGATCACGCCCCAGACCGCCGCCACGCACAGCGGCACCATCAGCGTCCAGGCCGCGACGGCCGCGTAGACCCGGCGGCTGCCGCTGAGCACGCTCAGCGGGGCGATGGCGCGCGCGAAGCGCATGATCTCGGCGAGATTGTTGAGCGCGGCGGACAGAGCCACCAGAACCACCCCCATCGTGCCGAGCAGCGGCACCCAGCGGAGCTGATCGGCGACGAGTTGGGCGCCGCCGATCCACGCCTGACCCAGGGGGTCGACGGCTGTCAGCGGACCGAGCTGCGCCCGTGCGGTGCGCTTGAGATCGTAGAGCGGCAGGTCCCTGCCGTCCGAGGAAACGAGGACCATGACGGCTCCCTTTTCCCCGCCGGTCGGCGAACCGCGCACCACGGTGACCTCTCCGGCCGGTCCCACCCCGGACAACAGCCGACGGGCGGCGGGCGCGGCCGAGGACACCGGTACGTCCAGGGAGGCTCCCTCCGCACGGGGGCAGGGCAGCCCAAGAGTCGCGAGCACCGGGCACTCTCCGCGCAGCACGGCGTTGAGCCGGATCTCGTCGCCCGAGGAGGAGCCGGTGGCGCCCGCGGTCCCGGTCGTGCTACGGCTACCGCTCTCGCTGCCGCCCGAACCACTGTCCGTCGAACCGACGTCCACCGGGTCCAGCGTCGAGGTGTACCCCACTGCCCGAGTCCCCGGCGGCACCGCCCGGAGCCACTGATCCACCCGCTCCGCAGAGGCCGAGTGGGCCTCGACCGTCAACATGCTGAAACCCAGCTCCGCCCGGGCCTCTCGGGCGCCCTGCACGAAGGCGCTGCTCATGCTCGGGTAGACCTGGACCACGCAGAGCAGCCCGACGGCGATGACCACTCCGGCCACCAGCCGGGCCAGATATCCGGGCCGGCCCACCGTCCAGCGCCCGGCCAGCAGGGTGCCTGGCGCCCCCCGACGCCGTCCGAGAGCAGCCACCGCCCGGCCGGCTGCGGAGATCAGCAGTGCGATCACTGCGGGCAGCGTGGCCAGCGTGCCGACGATTCCGGCCATCAGGACCAGCGTCATGGCGGTACGCGCCTCGGAACGCCCGGCCGTGGCCGGGAACCAGCTGAGGATCAGCAGAAACAGCGGACAGAGCCCCGCCGCCACTTTCACCAGCCGCGAGCGCGCGCCTCCCAGCGGCCGGGTGCTCCGCCCCTGTCCGGACGGCGGGTGGAAGCACACCACCGCGGCGGCGACCAGCACCGGCGCCGCAAGCAGCCCGGCCGTCAGCACCCCTGCATGTGCTCGCAAATCAGCTGCGGCCACCAGATATCCGGTCCACGGCAGCCGCAGATCGAAAAGGAGCCCAAGGGCCGCCAGCGGCACCGCCAATGCGGTCCCAAGCAGCACCGGCCGCCCCGCCTCGCCGAGGCTCAGCAGCGCGACCTGCCGCCTCGATGCGCCGAGCGCGCCGAGGAGTGCGGTGCGCCGGTCCCGACCGGTCGCGCCGAGCCTGGCCGCGACCACGGTGAGCAGTCCGGCGGGCAGCAGCAAGAACACGGCGAGAAGGCTGAGGAAGACCGGGAGCGGCCGGACAAGGGCGAGGTCGCCGAGCGCCCAGGGGGCGGGGAGACCGAAACCGTACACCGGGTAGGCATTCTGCTTGGTGAGCGCCCCGTCCGCAGGCCGCACATAGGCCAGCCGTTCGCCGGGACTGGCCAGTCCGTCCGCGCCGATCTCGCCGGCGTAACGCCCGTACCGGTCCCTGATGCCCTCGCCGCTTCCCTCGGCGAGCAGGGCGGGCGAGAGCACGGCCTCGCCGGGTGCGGGCCAGTGGTCGAGTCCGGGCGGCAGCGGTGCGTTTGTCGTGAGCGGTGCGATGTGCACGACCTCGAACTGCCGGTCGCCGATGGAGTCTCCGGTGCCCTTCCAGAGCAGCTGGGGGCTGCCCGTGGCACTGTTCATCGCCCGCAGTTGGGGCGAACGGGCGGAGCCGCGTGCCTCGCGCTCCTCGTACGTCGCCCAGGTCGCGGCCATGACGGCAAAGGTCACCGCCAGCGCGAGGGTGGCACATGCCAGGGCGACGAAGCGGATCTGCCCGCCCGTGGCCCCCTGGCCGGCCGTGTGCCCGATCCGCAGCAGCTGCCGGGTGAGCGGACGGGTCCGGTCGCGGCTCACCTGGCGCCGCCCGAGGGGAGGTTGACAGCCGCACGGTACGACTGCGAGGTCGCCGCCGGGGTCAGCACACCATCGCTCAGTGCATACCGGCGGTCCGCGCGGGCGGCGACGGTGACGTCATGGGTGACGACCAGGACCGCACAACCCCACCGCCCGGGCAGTGAGAAGAGGAGATCCGCGACGTTTTCCCGGTTCCGCTCGTCGAGCGCGCCGGTCGGCTCGTCGGCGAGCAGCAGCGTGGGGCGGTTGACCAGGGCGCGCGCAACGGCGGTGCGCTGGCGTTCGCCGCCGGAGAGGTCGGCGGTGGGGGTGCCGACGGCCGGGACGCCGAGGTCGTCCAGGAGCTGCCGGGCACGGCCGAACGCGTCCTTGCGGCCGGTGCCGGCCAGCAGCGCGGCGAGGGCGACGTTCTCCACCGGGGTGAGCTCCGGGAGGAGTTCACCGAACTGGAAGACCATGCCGGTGGTGTCCCGCCGGTGCCGGGCCAGGCGGCGGGGGCTCAGCCGCCCGATGTCCGTACCGGCGATCGTGATCCGTCCGGCAGCCGGCCTGATGAGCCCGAGCAGGCAGCTGAGCAACGTGCTCTTGCCGCTGCCGCTTGGCCCGGTCACGGCCGCCGACTCCCCTTGCGCCAAGTGGAGTTCAACATCGTCGAGCAGCACCCTGCCCGGCGTCTCGTAGCGCAGCGCGCTCACTTCCAGGGCCGGCGGGGGCTTACCTGACATGAGGTCTCATTTCGCTGCTTGCTCCAGCTCTACCGCTGGGTTCCGGGCGGGTGGTGGAATGCAGATGGCGGCCCGTCCGCCTCGAAGGCCGGGCGAGCCGCCACCGCAGTGAAGGCATCACCGCGTACTACTACATGTAGTAGGACTACATGTAGTAGTACGAGGAGCAGGAGTCCGGCTGGGCAAACTCCGACTCGCAGATCCGCATCTTGTAGAGCGGACTGCCCGTGCCGGAACGCGTCTCGGTGCCGGCACCGTTCTTGTTCCAGAGATTGCGCTCGGTGTCCGCGCTCGCCGTACGGAAGTACGTGTTGTAGACGGGGTTGTACGCGTCACCGTCGAGGCTGCTGTCCCAGGCGCCGGCGAAGGCGTCAGAGGCAGAACCGTCGTTGTTGTACGCGCGGGCCTGGCCGGTGCCGGACAGCGTCACGTAGTAGTAGGCGGAGGCGGGTGCGACTCCGAGCATGACGGCACCGGCGGCCAGTGCGGTGGCGACTGCGAACTTCTTGCCCAGCATGGGATGAGGACTCCTGATCAGCTTGATCGTCGGGACCTCATGACTTTGCCACCTCAGCTGACCTGCTGCTATTGCCCTTTGGGGAGGGGATCCGGCCAAGCGGGGAGCAGAGCGTCACATGCAGAACATTCGCGACGAACACCGCCGCCGTACGATCTGCAACCCCCAGCTTCTCGATTACCCGGGCCACATGGGCCTTGGCCGTCCGTTCGGCGATGCCGAGCCGACGGGCCAGCAGCCGGTTCGGCTCACCACGGCCGAGCAGCCGCAACACTTCCCTTTCACGCTCGGTCAATGACGCCAGATCCAGCGTGCAGGGAAGTGACACAGGAGAGCATCCCGCAACCGCACCCGGGCGGCATACTGGCACCTATCACGCCATCCACCTTCCACCACAGTGGCCATCAGGCCACTTCGATCATGCCGGGGGACGTTATAAGCCATGCCGAGCACACGCGTCCATTCGCGGGGCACACGGACTGCCGCCAGGTCCGCCGCGCGCGGGCCACTGGCGAGGTGACCCGTGCGGCCCTGCTCCGCTCGGATCACATGTGTGTCGGGGCGAACATGCGGAGCGTCGCCGGGAGTACGAGCACCGAAGGGCCGGGAGTCGAGAAGGACTTGGTCAGGTCTTCGGTCAGGGTTTCCGGGGTGGTCCGGTGGGCCGGTACGCCGAAGGACTCGGCCAGGGCGACGAAGTCCGGGCGGGCGAGTTCCGTGCCGGTGGCCTCGTCGAAGGCGCCGGTCATGTACTCGCGGAGGATGCCGTAGCCGCCGTCGTCCACGATCAGCCAGGTCACCGGCAGGTCGTGCTGGCGGGCGGTGGCGAGCTCCGCGATCGAGTACATCGCGCCGCCGTCGCCGGACACCGCGAGCACCGGACGGGTACGGTCCGCCGCCGCGGCGCCGAGCGCCGCCGGGAAGCCGTACCCGAGGCCGCCCGCGCCCTGCGCCGAGTGCATGGTGTTGGGGTGGCGGGGGTCGAACGCCGACCAGGCCCAGTACGCCAGGATCGTCATGTCCCAGAAGCTGGGGGACGTGGCGGGCAGGGCCTCGCGGATCGACGCGAGGAGCCGCTGCTCCAGCGGCAGGTCCTGGGACGCGATGCGCGCCCGTACCTTCTCCAGGACCGTGCTCACGCGCTCGCGCGCCTGTTCGTCCTCGCGGTCCTCCACCGTCTCCAGCAGCGCCGAGAGCGCCAGGCGGGCGTCCGCGTGGATGCCGAGCGCCGGGTGGTTGGACTCCAGCTTGCCGAGGTCGGCGTCGATCTGGACGATCCGGCCGCGCGGCGCGAAGGTGTGGTAGTTCGAGGAGAGTTCGCCCAGGCCCGAGCCGACGACCAGGAGCACGTCGGCGTCCTCGAGGAAGTCCGTCGTGTGGCGGTCCTCCATCCAGGACTGGAGGGAGAGCGGGTGCGTCCACGGGAACGCGCCCTTGCCGCCGAAGGTCGTGACGACCGGCGCGTTCAGCCGCTCCGCGAGGGCGAGCAGCTTGCCGGACGCGTCGGACCGTACGACGCCGCCGCCCGCGATGATCGCCGGGCGGGCGGCCGTCGACAGCAGGTGGGCCGCCACGGCGGTCAGTTCGGGGCGCGGGGGCAGGTCGTGCGGTGCGGCGTCGATCGCCGTGACGACGGGGAGCGTCGTCTCGGCGAGGAGGACGTCCTGGGGGATCTCGATCCAGACCGGGCCGTGCGGGGCCGTCAGGGCCGACTCCCACGCCTCGGCGATCGCCGACGGGATCTGCGACGCCGTACGGACCGTGTGGACGGACTTCACGATGTCGCGGAACGACGCCTTCTGATCCCGCAGTTCGTGCAGGTAGCCGTGCCGGCCGCCGCCGAGGCCGGCCGACGGGACCTGGCTGCTGATCGCGAGGACGGGGGCCGAGGCCGCCGCCGCCTCCTGGAGCGCGGCGAGCGAGGTCAGGGCGCCGGGCCCGGTGGAGAGCAGCAGCGGGGCCGCCTCCCCGGTGATCCGGCCGTACGCGTCGGCGGCGAAGCCCGCGTTGTTCTCCACGCGCAGGCCGACGTACGAGAGCGAGGAGCGGCGCAGCGCGTCGAACATGCCCAGCGCGTGCTGGCCGGGCAGCCCGAAGACGGTGGTCGCACCGAGGCCGGTCAGGGTCTCGACGACGAGGTCACCGCCGTTGCGGCCGGGCGGCGGATTGAGCGCGGCGGCGGTCTGCGCCTCGGTGGGGCGCAGGACCAGGTCGTGGTCGTGCGTCACTTGCCGGTCCTGGAGGCCGCGATCTGCCGGGCCATGATGGTCGTCAGCTCGTACGCCGTGTGGGAGGCGGCCACGGACGTGATCTCCGCGTGGTCGTACGCCGGGGCCACCTCGACGACGTCGGCCGAGACGAGGTTGCAGGAGGACAGGCCGCGCAGGATCTCCAGCAGCTCGCGGGAGGTCATGCCACCCGCCTCGGGGGTGCCGGTGCCGGGCGCGTGGGCCGGGTCCAGGCAGTCGATGTCGATGGAGATGTAGAGCGGGCGGTCGCCGATGCGCTGGCGGAGCTGGTCGGCGACCTCGTCGGCGCCGCGCCGGTAGACGTCGGACGAGGTGACGATGCCGAAGCCCATCTTCTCGTCGTCGGTCAGGTCCTGCTTGCCGTACAGGGGGCCGCGCGTGCCGACGTGGGACAGCGCCTCGGTGTCGAGGATGCCCTCCTCGACGGCCCGGCGGAACGGCGTGCCGTGGGTGTACTCCGCCCCGAAGTACGTGTCCCAGGTGTCCAGGTGCGCGTCGAAGTGGAGCAGGGCCACCGGGCCGTGCTTCTTGGCGACCGAGCGCAGCAGCGGCAGCGCGATGGTGTGGTCGCCGCCGAGCGTCATCATGCGGGCGCCGGTGCCGAGGAGGTCGTCGGCGGCGGCCTCGATCGTCTCGACGGCCTCGTTGATGTTGAACGGGTTGGCGGCGATGTCACCGGCGTCCGCGACCTGCGCGAGCGCGAAGGGCGACGCGTCCTGCGCCGGGTTGTACGGGCGCAGGAGGCGCGACGCCTCACGGATGGCGTTGCCGCCGAAGCGCGCGCCAGGGCGGTAGGAGACCCCGGAGTCGAAGGGCACGCCGACGACGGCGACATCGGCGGTGCCGACCTCGTCGAGGCGGGGCAGCCGCGCGAACGTCGCCGGTCCCGCGTACCGCGGGATGCGGGAGGAGTCGACGGGGCCGCGGAACTGCTGCTCGCTGCTGCTGCTCATGTGAATTGCCTTCTTTCCTGCGCTTCGTTGCGTTATATGACTTTAGCCCGGCGTGGGGACCGACTCGGGCTCGGGCTCCGCTTCGGCGCTCCGCCCGGCCAGCCGCTCACGCCACGCGGCCAGCACGGCGGCGTCGGTCGGGCGGGTGGCGAGGCTGACGACGACGTACGCCGCGAGCGAGAGCAACAGGCCGTAGTAGACCGGCTCGTTGGCGAGGATGCCGTACCACGCCATCAGGCCGAGTACCCCGATCCCGCCGACGGTGACGGACGCCAGCGCGCCGTACACCGTGCCGCGCTTCCACAGCAGACCGCCGAGGATCGGCACCAGCAGGCCCCCGACCAGCAGGTTGTAGGCGACGGTGAGCGCTTCGACGACGTTGTTCAGGGCGATGGCGATGCAGACGACCGCGATGCCCATGATCAGGATGAAGACGCGGTTGCCGCGCACCTCGTCGTGGGCCTCGCCCGCCGCCCCGTCCTTGGAGACCGCGCCGCGCAGCCGCGACCAGATGTCGTTGTTGGCGACGGTGGCACAGGCGATCAGCGCGCCGGACGAGGTCGACATGACCGCCGCGAGGGCCGCCGCCAGGACCAGGCCGCGCACGCCCATGGGCAGCTCGTCCCTGACGATCGTCGCGAAGGCGTCGTCGGCGTGGGCGAGGTCCGGGTAGAGCACCTTGGCGGCGGTGCCGATGACGGCGCCGGCCAGGGCGTAGACCAGGCAGTACGTACCGGCGACCGTGCCGCCGTAGCGGGCGACCTTGTCGCTGCGGGCCGTGAAGACGCGCTGCCAGATGTCCTGCCCGATCAGCATGCCGAACGTGTAGATCAGCACGTACGTGAAGATCGTCTCGCCGCCGATGCCGAGCGGGTCGAAGTACTCGGTGGGCAGCTGCGCCTTCATCTCGCTGAAGCCGCCGGCCTTGACGACCGCGATCGGCAGCAGCAGGAGCAGTACGCCGATCGTCTTGACGACGAACTGCACCATGTCCGTCAGCGTGATCGACCACATGCCGCCGAGCGTCGAGTACGCGACGACGATGGTGCCGCCGAGGATGATCGACAGTGCGCGGTCCATGTCGAAGATGACGTCGAAGATCGTGGCGTACGCGATGGTCGACGTGACGGCGAGCATGAGCGTGTAGGCCCACATGACGACGCCAGAGATGATGCCGGCCCGGCCGCCGCCGTAGCGGAGGTCGAGCATCTCGCTGACGGTGTAGACCTTCAGGCGGGCGATCCGCGCCGAGAAGAAGATGCTGAGCGCGAGGAGCCCGAGGCCGATGGTGAAGACCATCCACGCACCGGAGAGGCCGTACTGGTAGCCGAGCCCGACGCCGCCGATGGTGGAGGCGCCGCCGAGGACGATGGCCGCCATCGTGCCGGAGTACATGCCGGGCCCGAGGCGGCGGCCGGCCACCAGGAATTCGCTCTTGGACTTGGCGCGGCGCATGCCCCACCAGCCCATGGCGAGCATTCCGGCCAGGTATATGACGATCACCGCGTAGTCGACGGCCATGGGCCATCCTCCTTCGAGCACCTCAGTGGCGTGTCGTGCAGGGGGTACAGGGGAGCGGCGGCTCTTGTGCGGGGACATCCGCCCGTACCCGCGGCCGCCGGTTCGCTCGACATTAGGTGGCTGGAAGGCGACGCTGAAGTGTACGTTTCATCCACTTCCCCGACCCCAGATGGATGGACCATCCATGCCGGACGCCCTGGCCTCCCCTTCCGTACCTCCGGCCCCTCCCACCCCGCCCATTCCGCTGGCCGCGCTGCTGGCGCGGGAGGAGCTGGGGCTGCGCCTGCTCGCGGGGCCCGAGGACAGGGATCTGCACTGGGTGCACACCTCGGAGATGGGCGACCCGTACCCGTACCTGCTGGGCGGCGAGCTCCTCCTGACGGCCGGCGTCCAGCTCACCGACCCCGGCCACTACGTCTCCCGGGTCGTGGCGGCGGGCGCGGCGGCGCTCGGCTTCGGCGTCGCGCCGGTGTACGACACGGTGCCGCCGGCCCTGGTGGCCGCCTGCGAGCGGCACGGGCTGCCGCTGGTGGAGGTGCCGCCGCCCACGACGTTCACGGCGATCGCCCGCGCGGTGTGGCGGCTGATGGCGGAGGCCCGCCACCGGGAGCTGCGCCGCGTCGCCCAGGCCCAGCAGGGGCTGGCCACGGCGGCGGCCCGGCCCGACCCCGTGCCGGCGGTGCTGCGGCAGCTGACGGCGCGGCTCGACGGGGCGTGGGCGGTGCTGCTGTCGGCGGAGGGCGCGCCGCTGGCCACGGCGGGGCGCTCGCCGTCGCCCGAGACGCACGCGGCCCTGGCGCGGCTCGCGCGCGTGGTCAGTCCGCCGCCGGAACCGGCCCCGCTCGAGAGCACCGGCCCCGCCGGCTCGCCCCCGCCCGCCGCGCGGCCCGCGCCCGCCACGTCGACCCCGCCCGCCGCCAGGCCCGCGCCCTCCTCCGCGACCGACACCGTCGGCGACGGCCATCTCGCCGCGTACGCCCTCGCCGGCGGCCAGCGGCTCGTGCTCGCGGTGGCCTCGGACCGGCGCGAGGCGGGCGACCACACCATCGCGGGCGTCGCCGTCGTACTCCTGTCGCTGCTCACCACGCCGCACCAGGGCGCCGCGGAGTCCGCCCGCGCCGCCGCGCTGGTGCGGCTGCTGCTGGGAGCGGACGCGGGCGAGGTGGCGCCGCTGCTGGGCGCGGACGAGTGGATCGTGGTGCACGCGCGGCCCGCCGCCGAGGCCACGGGGCCCGACCCGCTGGCCGCGGCGGCGCTCGGGGCGGCGCTCGGCAGCGCGCTGGTGGACGCGACCGAGGAGGGGGGCGTACGGGTACTGCTCGCCGGCGGGGCCCGGGAGATCGAACCGCAGCCGGGCTGGACCCTCGGCGTGAGCGCCCCCGTGCCCCCGTCGGAGCTGCCCGCCGCCGATCTCCGCGCCGAGCGAGCCGTACGCCGCGCCGAGGCCACCCGCAGCGCGCTCGTGCGCGACCGGGGCGAGGCGGGCGGCGGGCTCGCCTCCCTGGTCACGCCGGACGAGGCCCGCGCGCACGCCCGCGTGCGACTCGCCCCGATCGCCGCGTCGCCCGCGCTCGTCACGACCCTGCGCACCTGGCTCTCGCTGCACGGGAGCTGGGACCGTACGGCCGTCGCGCTCGACGTGCACCGCAACACGGTCCGCCAGCGCGTCGCCCGCTGCGCGACCCTCCTGGACGCCGACCTGGACGACGCGGACGTGCGGATGGACCTGTGGTTCGCGCTGCGCTGGCTGTGACGCGTACGACCGTCCCGAAGCCTGGACAGCCCTGGTGACCAACCGGTAACTTCGACTGAGCAAGCGCTTAGAACAGCATCGCCAGCATCGCCAATGGAGCAAGAAGGGGGCGTCCCGTGCGCCGCAGCGTTTTCAACGAGGACCACGAGGCCTTCCGGAAGACCATCCGGGCCTTCATCGAGGCCGAGGTCGTCCCCGTCTACGACGAGTGGTTCGCCGCCGGCCAGGCGCCGCGCGACTTCTACTACAAGCTCGGCGAGCTGGGCGTCTTCGGCATCCGCGTCCCGGAGGAGTACGGCGGCGCCGGCATCGAGTCGCACAAGTACGAGGCCGTCATGTACGAGGAGACCTCGCGCGCGGGCGTCAACTTCGGCGGCTCCGGCGTGCACGTGCTGCTCGGCCTGCCCTACATCGAGATGCTCGCCACCGACGAGCAGAAGCAGCGCTTCCTGCCGAAGTTCGTCTCCGGCGAGGAGATGTGGGCGCTGGCGATGACCGAGCCGGGCACCGGCTCCGACGTCGCGGGCATGAAGACCACCGCGAAGCTCTCCGAGGACGGCACGCACTACGTCCTCAACGGCGCCAAGACCTTCATCACCGGCGGTGTGCACGCCGACCGCGTCATCGTGTGCGCCCGCACCTCCGCCCCGAGCGCCGAGGACCGCCGCTTCGGCATCTCCCTGTTCGCCGTGGACACCAAGTCCGAGGGCTACTCGGTGGGCCGCAAGCTGGACAAGCTCGGCCTGAAGACCTCCGACACCGCCGAGCTGGCGTTCGTCGACGTGAAGGTCCCGGTCGAGGACCTGCTCGGCGAGGAGAACAAGGGCTTCGGCTACCTCGGCAAGAACCTCGCCTCCGAGCGCTGGGGCATCGCGTTCGGCGCGTACGCCCAGGCCAAGGCCGCCGTCCGGTTCGCCCAGCAGTACGTGCAGGAGCGCACCGTCTTCGGCAAGCCCGTCGCGTCCTTCCAGAACACCAAGTTCGAACTGGCCGCCTGCCAGGCCGAGGTGGACGCCGCCGAGGCCGTCGTCGACCGCGCCCTGGAGGCCCTGGACGCGGGCGAGCTGACCCCGGCCGAGGCCGCGTCCGCGAAGCTGTTCGCCACCGAGGTCGCGCACCGCGTCATCGACAAGTGCCTCCAGCTGCACGGCGGTTACGGGTTCATGAACGAGTACCCGATCGCCCGCCTGTACGCCGACAACCGCGTGAACCGCATCTACGGCGGCACCAGCGAGGTCATGAAGATGATCATTGCGAAGGACATGGGCCTCTAAGACCGCCCTGCCGGACCGCACGGTAGAACTGCCCGCATGAACAAGGCACTCGAAGCCCTCCTCGATCTGCTCGACCTGGAGCAGATCGAGGAGGACATCTTCCGAGGCGTGAGCCGCTCGGCGATCGTCCCCCGCGTCTTCGGCGGCCAGGTCGCGGCCCAGGCCCTGGTGGCCGCCGGCCGCACCGTCCCCGGCGACCGCCTCCCCCACTCGCTCCACGCGTACTTCCTGCGCCTCGGCGACCCGGGCGCGCCGATCGTCTACACGGTCGACCGGATCCGCGACGGCCGCTCCTTCACCACCCGGCGCGTCGTCGCCGTCCAGCACGGGCAGCCGATCTTCCACCTCTCCGCGTCGTTCCAGACGTACGAGGAGGGCCTGGAGCACCAGGCGCCCATGCCGCCCGCGCCGGACCCCGAGACCCTTCCGACGGCCGCCCAGATGCTGCCGAAGTACGACTTCCTGGACTCCGGGGTCGTCGACCGCATGCTCGAGGCGCGCGCGGCGGTCGACCTGCGGTACGTCGACGCCCCGCCGTACGGCAGCGTCGGTGAACCGCGCGAGCCGCGCTCACAGGTCTGGTTCCGTACGAACGGCAAGCTCGACGGCGCCATCGACGAACCCCTGCTGCACGTCTGCCTCGCCACGTACGTCTCCGACATGACGCTGCTCGACTCGGTGCTCCTGGCCCACGGGCGCGGCGGCTGGGCGACCGGCGACGTGGTCGGCGCGTCCCTGGACCACGCGATGTGGTTCCACCGGCCCTTCCGGGCGGACGAATGGCTGCTGTACGACCAGGAGTCGCCGTCCGCGTCGGGCGGCCGGGGCCTGGGCCAGGCCAGGATCTACACCCAGGACGGCCGGCTGGCCATCTCCGTCATCCAGGAGGGCGTGGTCCGCGTCCCGCGCTGACCCGCGCGGCTTGCGGCGTCACCGCCCGCGCGCCTGGTCAGGACCCTTCCAACAGGCCCGCCGCGTCCAGCAGGTACGCCGTCATCGGGTCGTAGAAGCGCGGGTCGGTGACGTGGTCGTCGAGCGGGACGGTGACCTGGAGCGTGCCCTCGGCCTCGCCGATGAACAGCGCCGGGTCGTTGCAGTCGGCATAGCCGATCGAGTCGAGTCCGCGCTGCCCCGCACATCCCGCCCAGCCGTGGTCGGCCACGACCAGGTCGGGCAGCGGCCGCCCCTCACGCTCCAGGCCGTCGAGGATCGCCGCCATCGGCTCGGGCGAGTGCGTGTGCCACAGGGTCGCGCCGCGCTCCAGCATCGCGACGTCGGCGAACTGGAACACCATGCCCTCGTCGGCCGTGAGCCCGCCCGGGATCCGTACGATCTCGCACCCCGCGCGGCGCAGCGCGTCCGCCGTCTGCCGGTGCACGTCGAGCAGTCCGCCCGGGTGCCCGGTCGCGAACAGCACCCGCTCGTTGCCGGCGGCGGCCTTGCGCAGCCGCGCCGCCATCCGCTCCAGCGCGTCGACGGTCAGCTCGGGGTCGATGGTGTCCTGGCCCATGCGGTGCTCGGGGTCGTCACTGACACCGCAGCGCTCCGCCATCACGGCGAGGACGTCCTGCTCGTCGGTCCAGCGGTCGCCGAGTTCGAGGCCGAGCCAGTAGTGGCGGTCGCCGTTCGCGAGCTTCCGGTAGTGGGAGAGGTTGTTGTCGCGGGGAGTGGCGACGTCACCCGCGATGCGGGTGCGGGCGAGGTGGTCGACCAGGGCGGCGCGGCTGGGTATCGGCATGCCCCCCATTGTGCCGTCCGCCCGCGTCCTCCGTCCGGCGAAGCCCCCGCCGGGCGTGGCGGCGGCGTCAGGCCGCGCCGCGCGGCGCGAGCGCTCCGAACGCCCCGTGCGCCAGCCGTCGCAGGAGCCCCTCCATCGCCGCCCGTCCCGGCAGTCCGTTGCCGTACGAGCCGAGGTGCGGCGTGGAGTTGAGCAGCCCGAACACGGCGTGCACGGCGGACCGCGCCTCCGCCTCCGGTACGTCGGGGTTCAGCTCCCGTACGACCGTCACCCACAGTTCGACGTACTGGCGCTGGAGCTGACGCACGCGCTTGCGGTCGCTCTCCCTGAGCCGGTCCAGCTCGCGGTCGTGCAGGGTGATCAGCGGCCGGTCGTCGAGCGCGAAGTCGATGTGGCCGTCGATGAGCGAGCCGAGGACGGCCTGCGGGCTGTCGGCCGGCTCGGCGGCGGCGCGCCGCCTGCCGCCGTCCAGCAGCCGTTCGCTGATGCCGACGAGCAGTTCGGCGAGCATCGCGTCCTTCCCCGGGAAGTGGCGGTACAGGCCGGGGCCGCTGATGCCGACCGCGGCGCCTATCTCGTCGACGCCCACGCCGTGGAAGCCCCGCTCGGCAAAGAGGCGGGCGGCCTCCTTGAGGATCTGCTCACGGCGGGTCGGGGCCGCGACGCGGGCGGCGGCGTTGGTGCTCATGAGGCCATTCTAGACCGGCCGGTTAGCGATCGTTAACCTCGTGGGGGCGCACCCGGAGGTGGGTGAAGGCGCGCAGCGCCCATTCCACCGGGCCGAGCCGGTGGCGGCGCAGGAACCGGGCGCTGAGGGCGAGCTGCGCGGCGTACAGGAGGAGCGCGATGCCCAGGGGGGCGGCGATGCCGGCACGGCCGTACAGGCCCAGACCGTACCCGGTGAAGATCAGCGCCATGACCAGCGACTGGGTGAGGTAGTGGGTCAGCGCCATGCGCCCGGCGGGCGCGAGGACCCCGGCCGCCCGGGCCCCGCTCGGCGTCCCGAACCAGAGCAGCAGACCGGCGACGTACGCGGCGCTGAGCGCCGGAGCCGTGACGACACCGCTCATCGCGGCGAGCAGCTCCCAGCGGGCCGGCAGCGGGCCCGCCGCACCGGAGGCCGAGAAGGCGGCGGCGGGCAGGCCCACGCAGAGGCCCGCCACCAGGACGCGGCGCAGGCTCGCCCCGCCCACCCGGGTGAGCCACTGCCGCTTCCCGGCTGAGAGCCCCAGCAGGAAGGCGGCGACGACGAAGCCGCTCATGGTGACCAGGGCGACCACGGCGAGCGGCAGCTGCCCCACGTTCGCGCCCACGACGTCACCGAAGTCGCCCCGGTACGCCGCGGTGAGCTCGGCCGCCTCGTGGGCCGCGGCGGCCTCGGTGGCCGCGTCGTCGGGGCCGGCCAGTGTCCCGAGCACGCCGAGCAGCAGCAGGAGGGAGCCGGCCGAGCCCCACACCCACAGCGCGGCGCGGAACGCCCCCTCGGGGGTGGCCCGGCGGGCGGCGAAGAGGATCAGGCCGAGCAGGGCGTACGTCGTCAGGATGTCGCCGATGTACAGGAACACGGCGTGCAGGGCGCCGAGCGCGAAGAGCCCCAGCAGCCGTCGCGTCGTGCGCGGCCCGAGGCGGGCGCCGGCGCGCTCGGCGGAGGCAGCCTGGAGGGTGAAGCTGTAGCCGAAGAGGAACGAGAAGAGCAGGTAGAACTTGCTCTGGGCGAGGAAGTCGACCAGCCACAGCGCCACGCCGTCGACGGCGGCGGACGGGCGGCCGCCCAGCGCGCCCTGGGTGCCGGCCATGGTCAGGGTGTTGACGAGCAGGATGCCGAGCAGGGCGAAGCCGCGCAGGGCGTCGACCTCCAGGACGCGCCGGCGGGGCTGCGACGGTACGGCAGCCGGGTCCCCTGCGGGCGCCGCTTCCCCTGCCCCCGCGCCTCGTACGGCCGTCTCTCGCAGTGTCGTCACAAGCCCTGTCCCCCGTGTGTGGTCGGGTCGGATCCTGACACGTCCGGATCTTGGAGTCGTCATACCGAAGGAGGAATCCACAGCCCTGGACACGGCGGTTAGCGCTCGTTAACCTGGGAAGCGCGTTAACGCTCATTAACATCACATCGACCGGGCAAGGGGGCTCAGGAGATGCGGCAGGCACCGGTGCTGAACAGCACCGCCGATCCGGCGGCCGAGGCATGGCGGGCCAATGAGACGGCCCACCTGGAGCTCGCGGAAGGGCTGCGCGGGCGGCTGGCCGCGGCGCGGCTCGGCGGCGGTGAGAAGGCGCGAGCCCGGCACACCGCGCGCGGCAAGCTCCTCCCCCGCGACCGGGTGGACGCCCTTCTGGACCCCGGATCGCCCTTCCTGGAGCTCGCCCCGCTGGCGGCCGAGGGGATGTACGGCGGGGCGGCGCCGGCGGCGGGTGTGATCGCCGGGATCGGGCGGGTGAGCGGCCGCGAGGTGGTGATCGTCGCCAACGACGCCACCGTCAAGGGCGGCACGTACTACCCGATGACCGTGAAGAAGCACCTGCGCGCCCAGGAGGTGGCGCTGGAGAACCGGCTGCCCTGCCTGTACCTGGTGGACTCCGGCGGCGCGTTCCTGCCCATGCAGGACGAGGTCTTCCCCGACCGCGAGCACTTCGGACGGATCTTCTACAACCAGGCCCGCATGTCGGGCGCGGGCATCCCGCAGATCGCGGCGGTGCTCGGCTCCTGCACGGCGGGCGGGGCGTACGTTCCGGCGATGAGCGACGAGGCCGTCATCGTGCGGAACCAGGGCACGATCTTCCTGGGCGGTCCGCCGCTGGTGAAGGCCGCCACCGGCGAGGTCGTCACGGCGGAGGAGCTCGGCGGCGGCGAGGTGCACTCCCGTACCTCGGGCGTCACGGACCACCTGGCGGAGGACGACTCCCACGCCCTGCGCATCGTCCGCAACATCGTCGCCACTCTCCCGGAGCGCGGCCCGCTGCCGTGGTCGGTCGAGCCGGTCGAGGAGCCGAAGGTCGATCCCGCCGGGCTGTACGGCGCGGTGCCGGTCGACTCCCGTACGCCCTACGACGTGCGTGAGGTCATCGCGCGTACGGTCGACGGCTCGCGCTTCCAGGAGTTCAAGGCCGAGTTCGGCCAGACGCTGGTCACCGGCTTCGCCCGGATCCACGGGCACCCGGTCGGCATCGTCGCCAACAACGGCATCCTGTTCTCCGAATCCGCCCAGAAGGGCGCGCACTTCATCGAGCTGTGCGACCAGCGCGGCATCCCCCTGCTCTTCCTCCAGAACATCTCGGGCTTCATGGTCGGCAGGGACTACGAGGCGGGCGGGATCGCCAAGCACGGCGCGAAGATGGTGACGGCCGTGGCGTGCACGCGCGTGCCGAAGCTGACGGTCGTCGTCGGCGGGTCGTACGGCGCGGGCAACTACTCGATGTGCGGCCGGGCGTACTCGCCGCGCTTCCTGTGGATGTGGCCCAACGCGAAGATCTCCGTGATGGGCGGCGAGCAGGCGGCGTCGGTGCTGGCGACCGTCAAGCGGGACCAGTTGGAGGCGCGGGGCGAGGAGTGGCCCGCCGCCGAGGAGGAGGCGTTCAAGGCGCCGATCCGCGAGCAGTACGACGCCCAGGGCAACGCCTACTACGCCACGGCCCGGCTGTGGGACGACGGCGTGATCGACCCGCTGGAGACCCGGCAGGTCGTGGGCCTGGCCCTGACGGCCTGCGCCAACGCGCCCCTGACCGAGCCCGCCTTCGGCGTCTTCCGGATGTGAGAGACAGATGACGATGTTCGACACAGTGCTGGTCGCCAATCGCGGCGAGATCGCGGTCCGTGTCATCCGCACGCTGCGGGAGCTGGGCGTGCGCTCGGTGGCCGTGTTCAGCGACGCGGACGCGGACGCCCGTCATGTACGGGAGGCGGACACGGCGGTGCGCATCGGCCCGGCGGCGGCGTCGGCGAGCTACCTCCGTACGGACCGCCTGCTGGAGGCCGCCGCCCGCACCGGCGCGCAGGCCGTCCACCCGGGGTACGGCTTCCTCGCAGAGAACGCCGCGTTCGCGCAGGCGTGCGCGGACGCGGGACTCGCCTTCATCGGCCCGCCCGCCTCGGCGATCGCGCTGATGGGCGACAAGATCCGGGCGAAGGAGACGGTACGGGCGGCGGGCGTGCCGGTGGTGCCCGGCTCGTCCGGCAGCGGTCTGACGGACGAGCAGCTGGCGGCGGCGGCCCGGGAGATCGGCATGCCGGTTCTTCTGAAGCCGTCGGCCGGCGGCGGCGGCAAGGGCATGCGCCTGACGCGGGTGGAGTCGGCGCTGGCCGACGAGATCGCGGCGGCGCGGCGTGAGGCGCTGGCGTCGTTCGGCGACGACACGCTGCTGGTGGAGCGGTGGATCGACCGGCCCCGGCACATCGAGATCCAGGTCCTGGCGGACGCGCACGGCAACGTGGTGCACCTGGGCGAGCGCGAGTGCTCGCTCCAGCGCCGGCACCAGAAGATCATCGAGGAGGCCCCGTCGGTCCTCCTGGACGAGGCGACGCGCGCCGCGATGGGCGAGGCGGCGGTCCAGGCGGCCCGCTCCTGCGGCTACCGGGGCGCGGGCACGGTGGAGTTCATCGTCCCGGGCAACGACCCGTCGTCGTACTACTTCATGGAGATGAACACCCGCCTCCAGGTGGAGCACCCGGTGACGGAGCTGATCACCGGCCTGGACCTGGTGGAGTGGCAGCTGCGGGTGGCGGCCGGTGAGGAACTGCCGTTCACGCAGAAGGACGTCACGCTCACGGGGCACGCGGTGGAGGCCCGCATCTGCGCGGAGGACCCCTCGCGCGGCTTCCTCCCCTCGGGCGGCACGATCCTGGCCCTCCACGAGCCGCAGGGCGACGGCGTGCGCACCGACTCCGGCCTCACCGAGGGCACGGAGGTGGGCAGCCTGTACGACCCGATGCTGTCCAAGGTCATCGCGTACGCCCCGGACCGCGCCACCGCGCTGCGCCGCCTGCGCGCGGCCCTCGCGGACACGGTCACCCTGGGCGTGCTGACGAACGCGGGCTTCCTGCGCCGTCTGCTGGCCCACCCGGACGTGGTGTCGGGCGCGCTGGACACGGGTCTGGTCGAGCGCGACGCGGACACCCTGGTCCCGGAGGGAGTCCCGCCGGAGGTGTACGCGGCGGCGGCGCTGCTGCGGGCCGGGACACCGACGGCCACCGGCGGCTCCGC
The DNA here is from genome assembly GCF_014650755.1 of Streptomyces chryseus. Lineage (GTDB taxonomy): Bacteria > Actinomycetota > Actinomycetes > Streptomycetales > Streptomycetaceae > Streptomyces > Streptomyces chryseus. The sequence continues at coordinate 87,494 of NZ_BMVO01000017.1, forward strand.
GCGGTGGACGGACCCCTTCTCGGCGCGCACCGGCTGGCGCCTGGGCGGCACCCCCGCCTGGACCGTCCACCACGCCCGGGTGCCGGGCCACGACCCGGTGGAGATCCGGCTGCGCACCTCGGGGCCGGGCCGGGAGCTCCTGCTCCCCGAAGCGGCGCCCGCGGCCCCGGACCTGGCCGCCGCCGTACCCCTGGAGCCGGCCGCCCCGGGCGGCGCGGGCGCGGCACAGCTGCCGCCCCGGACGCCCGGGAGCCTGCCCCCGCTGGAGACGCCGCTCGCGTCGCCGCCGGCGGGCGGGGACGAACGGCTGCCCGTGCGGGCCCGTGTCGTCACCGCCGACGCGGACACCGTCACCGTCGAACTGGCCGGGGTCACCCACACCTTCCGGCACGCCACCGGCCCGGAGGGCACCTGGCTGAGCCGGGACGGGGACGCCTGGCACGTCCAGGACCACGACCCCGTCGAGGCCGGTCTCACCGGCGCCGGACGCTCCGGCGCCGACACCCTCGCCGCGCCGATGCCCGGCACCGTCACCGTCGTCAAGGTGGCCGTCGGGGACCACGTCGACGCGGGGCAGAGCCTGCTGGTCGTCGAGGCGATGAAGATGGAGCACGTCATCTCCGCCCCGCACGCCGGCACCGTCACCGAACTCGACGTGACCCCGGGCGCCACCGTCGCCATGGACCAGGTCCTGGCCGTGGTCACCCCGCAGGAGGAGTCATGACCGACCTGCCCGAAGGGCTGCCCATGCGGGTCCCGGCGCCGGGCCTGCCGACGCGCGTACGCATCCACGAGGTGGGCGCCCGCGACGGCCTCCAGAACGAGAAGACCGTCGTACCGACCGAGGTGAAGGCCGAGTTCGTCCACCGGCTCGCCGACGCGGGGCTCACCACCGTCGAGGCGACCAGCTTCGTGCACCCCGAGTGGGTGCCCCAGCTGGCGGACGCCGAGGCGCTGTTCCCCCTGCTGCACGACGTGCGCGCCGAACTTCCCGTGCTCGTGCCGAACGCGCGCGGCCTCGACCGCGCCCTCGCCCTCGGCGTGCGCCGGATCGCCGTGTTCGGGAGTGCGACGGAGACGTTCGCCCGCCGCAACCTCAACCGGACCGTCGACGAGTCGCTCGCCATGTTCGAGCCGGTCGTCGCCCGCGCGCGGCAGGACGAGGTCCACGTGCGCGGGTACCTCTCGATGTGCTTCGGCGACCCGTGGGAGGGGGCGGTCCCGGTCGGCCGGGTGGTCGAGGTCGCGAAGGCGCTGCTCGACCTCGGCTGCGACGAGCTGAGCCTCGGCGACACCATCGGCGTGGCCACCCCCGGCCACGTCCGGGCCCTGCTCACCGGCCTCGAAGAAGCCGGAGTGCCGGTGTCCGCCGTCGGCGTGCACTTCCACGACACGTACGGCCAGGCCCTCGCCAACACCCTCGCCGCGCTCCAGCACGGCGTCACCACCGTGGACGCCTCCGCGGGCGGCCTCGGCGGCTGCCCGTACGCGAAGAGCGCCACCGGAAACCTCGCCACCGAAGACCTCGTGTGGATGCTCCACGGCCTCGGCATCGAAACCGGGGTCGACCTCGGCCGGCTCACCGCCACCAGCGTGTGGATGGCCGAACGGCTGGGCCGCCCCAGCCCCTCCCGCACCGTGCGTGCCCTGTCCCACAAGGAGTCGTAGCCATGTCCCTCGACCACCGCCTCACCCCCGAGCACGAAGAACTCCGCCGCACGGTCGAGGAGTTCGCGCACGACGTCGTCGCCCCGAAGATCGGCGACTTCTACGAGCGCCACGAGTTCCCGTACGAGATCGTCCGCGAGATGGGCCGCATGGGCCTGTTCGGTCTGCCCTTCCCCGAGGAGTACGGCGGCATGGGCGGCGACTACCTCGCCCTCGGCATCGCCCTCGAAGAGCTCGCCCGCGTCGACTCCTCCGTGGCCATCACCCTCGAAGCGGGCGTCTCGCTCGGCGCGATGCCCGTCTTCCGCTTCGGCACGGAGGAGCAGAAGCGCGCGTGGCTGCCCCGCCTGTGCTCGGGCGAGATGCTCGGCGCGTTCGGCCTGACCGAGCCGGACTGCGGCTCGGACGCCGGCGGCACGAAGACGACCGCGCGCCGCGAGGGCGACGAGTGGGTCATCAACGGCTCCAAGTGCTTCATCACCAACTCCGGTACGGACATCACGGGCCTGGTCACCGTCACCGCCGTGACCGGCCGCAAGCCCGACGGCAAGCCGGAGATCTCCGCCATCATCGTCCCGTCCGGCACCCCGGGCTTCACCGTCGCCGCGCCGTACTCCAAGGTCGGCTGGAACGCCTCGGACACCCGCGAGCTGTCCTTCTCCGACGTGCGCGTCCCGGTCGGCAACCTCCTCGGCGAAGAGGGGCGGGGTTACGCCCAGTTCCTGCGCATCCTCGACGAGGGCCGCATCGCCATCTCTGCGCTCGCGACCGGCCTGGCCCAGGGCTGCGTCGACGAGTCGGTGACGTACGCCAAGGAGCGGCACACCTTCGGCCGGCCCATCGGCTCCAACCAGGCGATCCAGTTCAAGATCGCCGACATGGAGATGCGCGCCCACATGGCCCGTGTCGGCTGGCGCGACGCGGCGTCACGTCTGGTGCAGGGCGAGCCGTTCAAGAAGGAGGCCGCGCTCGCCAAGCTGTACTCCTCGACGGTCGCGGTGGACAACGCCCGCGAGGCGACCCAGATCCACGGCGGCTACGGCTTCATGAACGAGTACCCGGTGGCCCGGATGTGGCGCGACTCCAAGATCCTGGAGATCGGCGAGGGCACCAGCGAGGTCCAGCGCATGCTGATCGCCCGGGAGCTCGGCCTGACCGGCTGACGTCCGGCTCGACTCCAGCGCCCGGTCCGGCCCCGCACAGCACGACGCGGAGCCGGACCGCGTCATGCCCCGCGCCTCTGCCCCCGAGGCCGTGAGCGCCAACAACCCGCGCGTCCCCGGCACTTCGGCGCGCCGAGCACCACACCCGCCGCCCCTGCGGCCGGTCTCGCGGAACCACCCCCTGGACAACGCATGAGGTTAGGCTAACCTACCCTCGGACTTGTCCCGTGGTGGACCCCGCACGCACGAAAGCAGACACCGTCATGCCTCACGCCCGAGCTTCCCACCTTTCCCGCCGCAGTCTGCTGGCCGTCGGCGGCGCCCTCGGCATCGGCGCCGCGCTGACCGCCTGCGGCGAGACCTCCGCGAAAAGCGAGGACAAGGCGGCGGGGAAGTCGGGCCCGTGGTCCTTCAAGGACGACCGCGGCACGACGGTGAAGAGCCCCGCCACCCCGAAGAACATCGTCGCGTTCACCGGCGTCGCCGCCGCGCTCCACGACTTCGGCGTCGAGGTCAAGGGCGTGTTCGGCCCGACCAAGACCGCCGACGGCAAGCCGGACGTCCAGGCCGGTGACCTCGACGTCAACAAGGTCAAGATCCTCGGCAACGCCTACGACGAGTTCAACGTCGAGGCGTACGTGGGCCTCGACCCGGACCTCCTCGTCACGGCCATGTGGGAGAAGGACAAGCTCTGGTACGTCCCCGAGGCGTCCAGCAAGAAGATTCTCAAGGTCGCCCCGAGCGTCGCCCTGTGGGCCGCGGAGACCACCATCCCCAAGGCGATCCAGCGCCACGCCGACCTTGCGAAGTCCCTCGGCGCCGACGTCGGCGCCAAGAAGATCACCGACGCGAAGGCCCGCTTCGAGAAGGCCGCCGAGCGCCTGCGCCAGGCCGCCAAGGCCAACCCGAAGGTCAAGGTCATGATCGGCTCCGCGAGCCCGGACCTCTTCTACGTCTCCCTCGCGAAGATGTCGGCGGACACGCTGTACTTCCAGGAGCTGGGCGTGAAGTTCGTCGAGCCGAAGGTGGACGCCGCCGGCTTCTTCGAGAGCCTCAGCTGGGAGAACGTCGACAAGTACCAGGCGGACATCATCATGATGGACAACCGGACCGCCGTCCTGCAGCCCTCCGCCCTCAAGGACAAGCCGACCTGGACGCGCCTGCCCGCCGTCAAGGCCGGCCAGGTCGTCCCGCGCACCACGGAGCCGATCTACTCCTACGACAAGTGCGCGCCGATCCTCGAAGACCTCGCCGAGGCCATCGAGAAGGCCAAGAAGGTCGCCTGACCATGCCCCGGGCCGAGACAGCCGAGGAGACCGCCGTCGTCCCGTTCCGCCTCTTCGGCCTGACGGTCGCGCGGACGCGGCGGCTCAGCACCTCCATGCTCCGGGTGACGTTCGCGGGTGAGGACCTGCGCGGCTTCGCCTCCGGGGGCCGCGACCAGAGCCTGTCGTTGTTCCTGCCGCGCCCCGGACAGCCGGAGCCGGTGCTTCCGCCGGAGACCGAGCCGGACTGGTTCGGGGCGTACCGCGCGCTGCCCGACAACGTGCGCGCGGTCATGCGCTCGTACACGCTGCGCGAGCAGCGCCGCGCCGCCGACGGGGCGGACGCGGACGAGGTGGACATCGACTTCGCCCTGCACGGCGACGGCGGGCCCGCGAGCCGCTGGGCGGCGCAGGCGGGGCCGGGCGACCGTGTCGTGATCCTCGGCCCCGCCGTCGAGGACAACACCGCCGTGCGCTTCCGCCCGCCCCAGGACACCGAGTGGGTCCTGATGTGGGCGGACGAGACGGCGCTGCCGGCCGCCGCGGCCGCCCTGGAGTGGCTGCCCGCGGGCATGAAGGCGAAGGTCTGGATCGAGGTCCAGCACGCCGACGACCGCCTGGAGCTGACCACGCCGGCCGACGCGGACGTCACCTGGCTGGTACGGGACGAGAACGCGCCCACTCCCCTGGAGGCAGTGGGCGCGGCGGAGTTGCCCGAGGGCACGCCGTACACGTGGATCGCCGGGGAGTCCTCCTGCGTACGGGCGCTGCGCCGCCACCTCGTCCAGGAGCGGAACTTCGACCGCAAGCGCGTGACGTTCGTGGGGTACTGGCGTCGCGGACTGAGCGAGGAGCAGCTCCGCGAGCGCGCCGAAGAGGAAGAGGCGTAGGCCCCGGCCGGCGCCTTAGCACAACAGCCGTGACCCGTGGGGGGCGAGGGGTCGTTGCGAGCAGAACTAAGGTTAGGCTAACCTAAGTTCGACATCGCGCCCTCGCCCCCCTCTCCTGTCCTGAGGGCACGTTGAAATCCCGTACCCGGGAGGACAGTTCATGCGCTCACACCTGCTCAATGACACAACCGCCGAGCGGTACCGCCGGACCGCCACCGCCGCGGTCGAGCGGGTGGCGGACAAACTCGCCGCGACCGACCGGCCGTTCACCGGCATCACCCCGGAGCAGCTCGCCCCGGCCTTCGACGCGATCGACCTCGACCGGCCGCTCGGTGACACCGCCGCCGCCCTCGACGAGCTCGAATCGGTCTACCTGCGGGACGCGGTCTACTTCCACCACCCGCGCTACCTCGCGCACCTCAACTGCCCGGTCGTCATACCGGCCGTCGCCGCCGAGGCCGTCCTCTCCGCCGTGAACTCCTCCCTGGACACCTGGGACCAGAGCGCGGGCGCCACCCTCATCGAGCGCCGCCTCGTCGACTGGACCGCCCACCGCATCGGCTTCGGCGCCGGCCCCGATGCCGTGACCAACGCCGACGGTGTCTTCACCAGCGGCGGCTCCCAGTCCAACCTCCAGGCGCTGCTCCTCGCCCGCGAGGAGGCCAAGACCCGGGACCTGGCGAAACTGCGCGTCTTCGCCTCCGAGTGCGGCCACTTCAGCGTCCAGAAGTCCGCGAAACTCCTCGGCCTCCCACCCGAGGCCGTCATCGCGATCCCCTGCGACGGCGACAAGCGCATGCAGACCGTGGCCCTCGCCCGCGAGCTGGCCCGCTGCACGAGCGAGGGCCTGGTCCCGATGGCCGTCGTCGCCACCGCCGGCACCACCGACTTCGGCTCCATCGACCCGCTGCCCGAGATAGCCGAGCTGTGCGAGCTGTACGGCGCCTGGATGCACGTCGACGCGGCGTACGGATGCGGCCTGCTGGCCTCCCGGACCCGCCGCCACCTCCTCGACGGCATCGAGCACGCCGACTCCGTCACCGTGGACTACCACAAGTCGTTCTTCCAGCCGGTGAGTTCGAGCGCGCTGCTGGTCCGCGACGGCGCCGCCCTGCGCCACGCGACGTACCACGCCGACTACCTCAACCCGCGCCGGATGGTCGAGGAGCGCATCCCCAACCAGGTCGACAAGTCCCTCCAGACCACCCGCCGCTTCGACGCCCTCAAGCTGTGGATGACCCTGCGCACCATGGGCGCCGACGGCATCGGCGAGCTCTTCGACGAGGTCTGCGACCTGGCCGCCGACGGCTGGCAGCTGCTCGCCGCCGACCCGCGCTACGACGTCGTCGTCCGGCCCTCGCTCTCCACCCTCGTCTTCCGCTACATCCCCGCCGACGTCACCAGCCCCGCGGTGATCGACCACGCCAACCTGTACGCCCGCAAGGCGCTGTTCGCCTCCGGCGACGCCGTGGTGGCCGGGACCAAGGTCGGCGGCAAGCACTACCTGAAGTTCACCCTTCTCAACCCCGAGACGACGCTGACCGACATCGCGGCCGTCCTCGACCTCATCGCCGGCCACGCCGAGCAGTACCTGGGAGAGTCCCTTGTCCACGCCTCTTGAGCCCCTCGCGCCTCTTGATTTCATCGGTATCGGACTCGGTCCGTTCAACCTCGGCCTCGCCTGCCTGACCGAGCCGATCGACGAGCTCGACGGTCTCTTCCTGGAGACGAAGCCCACCTTCGAGTGGCACGCCGGCATGTTCCTCGAAGGCGCCCACCTCCAGACGCCGTTCATGTCGGACCTGGTCACTATGGCCGACCCGACCTCGCCGTACTCCTTCCTCCAGTACCTGAAGGAGTCGGGACGGCTGTACTCCTTCTACATCCGCGAGAACTTCTATCCGCTGCGGACCGAGTACAACGACTACTGCCGCTGGGCCGCCGCCAAGCTGAGCAACATCCGCTTCAACCAGACGGTCGCCGCGGTCGAGTACGACGCCGAGTCCGAGCTGTACGTCGTCCGCACCCAGGACACCACCTACCGCGCCCGCCACGTGGTCCTGGGCACCGGCACCCCGCCCTACATCCCGGACGCCTGCCAGGGCCTCGGCGGTGACTTCATCCACAACTCGCGCTACGTGCAGAGCAAAGAGGCGCTCCAGGCGAAGAAGTCCATCACCCTGGTCGGCAGCGGCCAGAGCGCGGCCGAGATCTTCTACGATCTCCTCTCCGAGATCGACGTCCACGGCTACCAGCTGAACTGGGTCACCCGCTCGCCCCGCTTCTTCCCGCTGGAGTACACGAAGCTCACGCTGGAGATGACGTCGCCGGAGTACGTCGACTACTTCCACGCGCTCCCGGAGGCGACGCGCTACCGCCTGGAGTCCCAGCAGAAGAACCTCTTCAAGGGCATCGACTCCGAGCTGATCGACGCGATCTTCGACCTGCTCTACCAGAAGAGCCTCAAGGGCCCCGTCCCCACCCGCCTGCTCACCAACTCCTCGCTCAACAGCGCGAGCCACGACGCCGGGAGCGGCACGTACACCCTCGGGCTGCGCCAGGAGGAGCAGGGCAAGGACTTCGAGCTGAGCACGGAGGGCCTGGTCCTCGCCACCGGCTACCGCTACCGGACGCCCGCCTTCCTGGAGGGCGTGCGGGATCGCATCCGCTGGGACGGCCAGGGCCGCTTCGACGTGGCCCGCAACTACAGCATCGACATGACCGGACGCGGCATCTTCCTCCAGAACGCCGCCGTCCACACCCACAGCATCACCTCGCCCGACCTGGGCATGAGCGCGTACCGCAACGCCTACATCATCGGTGAGCTGCTGGGCTCCGAGTACTACCCGGTCGAGAAGGCCATCGCTTTCCAGGAGTTCGCGATATGAGCACGCCGCAGTTCACGATCCGCCCCCTCGACCCCTTCGCCGACGCACAGCTGCTGCACGGCTGGGTGACCCACCCCAAGGCCGCGTACTGGATGATGCAGGACGCGTCGCTGCCGGACGTCGAGCGCGAGTACATGGCGATATCCGCCGCCGAGCACCACGACGCCTTCATCGGTGAGCACGAGGGCAGGCCGGTCTTCCTCATGGAGCGGTACGACCCGGCCCACGTCGAGCTCGTGGGCCTGTTCGACGCCCAGCCCGGCGACGTCGGGATGCACTTCCTGGTCGCGCCGACCGACACGCCCGTCCACGGCTTCACCCGCGCCGTGATCACCGCGGTGATGCGGACGCTGTTCGACGACCCGGCCACCCGCCGCGTGATCGTCGAGCCCGACGTGCGCAACACCGCCGTCCACCGCCTGAACGAGGCCGTCGGCTTCGAGATCGTCGAGAAGATCGCCAAGCCGGAGAAGGACGCCTACCTGAGCGTCTGCACCCGCGAGAGCTTCGACGCCGCCGTGGGAGCCGCCCTGTGACCTCCGCCGCCCCGGCCCCCGCCGACTCCGTCGCCCACCTCACCCCCGAGCGCTGGGCCCACGCGAGCCGCCTGCTCGTGCGCAAGGCCCTCGCCGAGTTCTCCCACGAGCGCCTGCTCACCCCGGACCCCCTCGGCGACGACCGGTACGCGGTCCGCTCCGACGACGGCGCGACCGAGTACCGCTTCGCCGCCCGCCGCCACGCGCTCGACCACTGGCAGGTCTTCGCCGAGTCCATCACCCGCCACCGGGACGGCGCCGAGATCCCCCTCGACGCGCTGGAATTCTTCATCGAGCTGCGCGGGGCGCTCGGCCTGAGCGCGGAGATCCTGCCCGTCTACCTGGAGGAGATCAGCTCCACCCTCTCCGGTACGGCGTACAAGCTGACCAAGACGCCCGTCACCGCCGCCGCCCTCAGCCGCTCCGGCTTCCAGGCCATCGAGACCGGCATGACGGAGGGCCACCCCTGCTTCGTCGCCAACAACGGCCGCCTCGGCTTCGGCATCGACGAGTACCGGGCGTACGCCCCCGAGGCCGCCACCCCCGTGCGGATGATCTGGCTGGCCGCCCGCCGCGACCACGCGACCTTCACGGCCGGCGCGGGACTCGACTACGAGAGCTTCGTACGGGAGGAACTGGGCGAGGCCACCGTCGACCGGTTCGCGGCGCGGCTGGCCGGCCTCGGCCTCGACCTGGCGGACTACTACTTCATCCCGGTCCACCCGTGGCAGTGGTGGAACAAGCTGTCCGTCACCTTCTCCGCCGAGGTCGCCCAGCAGCGCCTCGTCTGCCTCGGCGAGGGAGACGACACGTACCTCGCCCAGCAGTCGATCCGTACCTTCTTCAACACCAGCGACCCGTCGAAGCACTACGTCAAGACGGCCCTGTCCGTCATCAACATGGGCTTCATGCGCGGACTCTCCGCCGCGTACATGGAGGCCACGCCCGCCATCAACGACTGGCTGGCCCACCTCATCGCGAGCGACGACACCTTCGGCGCGACCGGTCTGACGATCATCCGCGAGCGCGCGGCCATCGGCTACCACCACCGCCAGTACGAGGCCGCCACCGCCAAGGGATCCCCGTACCTGAAGATGCTCGCCGCGCTGTGGCGCGAGAGCCCCGTCCCGTCGCTCGCGCCCGGCGAGCGCCTGGCCACCATGGCGTCGCTGCTGCACACCGACCACGACGGCCGGTCCTTCGCGAGCGCCCTGATCGCCGAGTCGGGCCTCGAACCCGCGAACTGGCTGCGCCACTACCTCCACGCGTACCTCACGCCGCTGCTGCACAGCTTCTACAAGTACGACCTGGTCTTCATGCCGCACGGCGAGAACGTCATCCTCGCCGTCGAGGACGGCGTCGTGACCCGCGCGATCTTCAAGGACATCGCCGAGGAGATCTGCGTGATGGACCCGGACGCGGTGCTGCCGCCCGCCGTCGAGCGGGTGCGCGCCGAGGTCCCGGAGGACATGAAGCTGCTGTCGCTGTTCACCGACGTCTTCGACTGCTTCTTCCGCTTCCTCGGCGCCACGCTCGTCACCGACGGCGTCCTCGACGAGGAGACGTTCTGGCGGGCGGTCGCCGAGTGCGTCGCCGACTACCAGCAGGCGCACCCGGAGCTCGCGGACAAGTTCAAGCAGTACGACATGTTCGCGCCCGAGTTCGCGCTGTCCTGCCTGAACCGGCTCCAGCTGCGCAACAACAAGCAGATGGTCGACCTCCAGGACCCGGCAGGCGCGCTCCAGCTCGTCGGCACCCTCGCCAACCCGATCGCGCGGTACGCACCCGCCTGACCGGGACGGATGTGCGGGCGGGCGCCCGTGTCCAAGGCCCTCACGGACGCCCGCCGCACCTTCCGGGCCCGTTACGCCGCGGGCCAGGGCACCTGCGGAGAGCGGTAGTAGTCGATCCCCAGCGCGGACATCCGCGGCCCCTGGGCCGCGAGCCGCAGCTTGTACGCGTCCCAGTCGTGCGTGGCCGCGGGCGACCAGCCGAGCTCGGCGATGCCCGGCAGCCTCGGGAACGCCATGTACTCGACCTGGTCGTTGGTCCACACCGTCTCGGACCACATCGGCGCCTCGACCCCGAGCACCGACTCGGCCGGCGCGCCCGGCAGGTACGCCCCCGGGTTCCAGTCGTACGAGCGCTCCACTTCGACGTAGCCCGCCCAGGCGAGGCCGAGCGGGGTGCTCTTGTCGTACTTCATGTCGAGGTACGCGCGGTCGGCCGGTGACAGGACCAGCTTCGTACCGTTCCGGGCGGCGTTGGCGACCTGCGCCTTCTCGGTGGCCGACGTCTTGTCGAGCCCCCAGTACTGCGCCACCGCCCCCTTGGCCGGTTCGGCGCCCGTCAGCTGGTGCCAGCCCATCACCGTCTTGCCGTACTTGCCGACGACGGCCTGCGCCTTGTCCATGAAGGCGACGTAGTCCTTGTGCGGCGTGGAGTGCGCCTCGTCGCCGCCGATGTGGATGTACTTGCCGGGCGTCATCGCGGCGATCTCGCGCACCACGTCGTCGACGAACTCGTAGGTGACGGCCTTCGGCACGCACAGCGAGCTGAAGCCGACGTTCGTGCCCGTGTAGAGGGGCGGCGCGACGCCGTCGCAGTTCAGCTCGGCGTACGAGGCGAGGGCCGCGTTGGTGTGGCCGGGCAGGTCGATCTCGGGGACGACCTCCAGGTGGCGGGAGGCGGCGTACCGCAGGATCTCCCGGTAGTCGGCCTTCGTGTAGTAGCCGCCGGGGCCGCCGCCCACCTGGGTGGAGCCGCCGTACGTCGTCAGGCGCGGCCAGGAGTCGATGGCGATGCGCCAGCCCTGGTCGTCGGAGAGGTGCAGGTGAAGCTTGTTGATCTTGTAGAGGGCCATCTGGTCGATGTACGTCTTGACCTTGTCGACGCTGAAGAAGTGCCGCGAGACGTCGAGCATCGCTCCCCGGTAGCCGTAGCGGGGCGTGTCCTTGATCGTCCCGCCCGCGACCGTCCAGGGGCCCCGCTGCCGGGTGTCCTCCTCCACCGCCGCGGGCAGGAGCTGACGGAGCGTCTGGACGCCGTGGAAGAGCCCGGCGGCCCGGCGGGCGGTGATCGTCACGCCGTGCCGACCGGACTCCAGCCGGTATCCCTCGTCGCCCAGCGAGGCGTCCCGGGAGCCGAGCCGCAGCCGGATGCCGTCCCTGCCGTCCCGTGCGGTGACGGGGAGCTCGAAGCCCGTGGAGGGGCGCAGGACGTCCGCGAGGTACGAGCCGATGCGCCGCGCCTCCCGGGAGCCGTCGTCGACCCGGATGCGCGTGCGGGGCGTGAGGGCGTAAGAAGGCCCGCCCTCGGACACGGAGGCGGGCGCCGGAACCACTTGGCTCAACGGTCTGGCGCGGGCGGCCGGCTCGGCGGCGGCCGCGGTGACTCCGAGGCTCGTCGCGCCGGCGGCGACGACCAGGAGCAGCGGGGCGAACAGACCTGGAATCCTTCTGCGTTGACTCACGGGCGGTCCCTTCGGCGGGGCTTCGCGACAGTGGCATGGTGCAGGCGAACGGTCACCATGCGTATCGCGCGCCCCTTTCCGGGTCAAGGGTGTAGACCAGTTGACCGCTCTGTGTCGCCTCTGGACGCCCCCCGACGACCCGCTCCCCCACACGTCCGCGACCTGGCCTTTTCGCTTTGTGACGGAAATCCTGCCCGATAGCGGGCAGATTTCTTGCGTACGCCCCGGATCCCCCGCAGTATCTACGGGTGCTCGAACGCCGCCCGTCGTCCCCGTACGACGACCTCATCGACCACCTGGTCCGCAGCACCGCGCTCCCGCGCGGTGAGGCCGCCCGGGTGGTGCTCGACGTACTGGCGTACTTCGACGAGACGGCGGAGGACTTCGTGCGCCGTCGCCACCGTGAGCTCCAGTCCGGCGGCCTGGTGAACGCGGAGATCTTCGAGCGGATCGCGGCCGAGATGCCGCACCGCGCCGTGGCGCCGCCGGAGCTCTCGCTCCGTCAGCTGCGCCGCATCGTCTACGGCTGAGAGCACGCACCCAACGACTCGAGGGATACCCATCACATGTGCGGAATCGTCGGTTACATCGGCAAGCGCGACGTCGCCCCGCTGCTGCTCGAAGGCCTCCAGCGCCTGGAGTACCGCGGCTACGACTCGGCGGGCATCGTCATCACCAGCCCGAAGGCCAGCGGCCTGAAGATGGTCAAGGCCAAGGGCCGCGTCCGCGACCTGGAGGCCAAGGTCCCCAAGCGCTTCGCCGGCACCACCGGCATCGCCCACACCCGCTGGGCCACCCACGGCGCCCCGAGCGACGAGAACGCCCACCCGCACCTCGACGCCGAGGGCAAGGTCGCCGTCGTCCACAACGGCATCATCGACAACGCCACCGAGCTGCGCGCCAAGCTGGTCGCCGACGGCGTCGAGTTCCTCTCCGAGACCGACACCGAGGTCCTGGTCCACCTCGTCGCCCGCTCGCAGGCCGTGACGCTGGAGGAGAAGGTCCGCGAGGCGCTGCGCCACGTCGAGGGGACGTACGGCGTCGCCGTCATGCACGCCGACTTCTCCGACCGCATCGTCGTCGCCCGCAACGGCTCGCCGGTCGTCCTCGGCATCGGCGAGAAGGAGATGTTCGTCGCCTCCGACATCGCGGCGCTCGTCTCGCACACCCGCCAGATCGTCACGCTCGAAGACGGCGAGATGGCCACCCTGAAGGCCGACGACTTCCGTACGTACACCACCGAGGGCTCCCGTACGACGGCCACGCCGACCACCGTGGAGTGGGAGGCCGAGTCGTACGACATGGGCGGCCACGACACGTACATGCACAAGGAGATCTCCGAGCAGGCCGACGCCGTGGACCGCGTGCTGCGCGGCCGCATCGACGACCGCTTCTCCACCGTGCACCTGGGCGGCCTGAACCTGGACGCCCGCGAGGCGCGCGGCATCCGCCGCGTCAAGATCCTCGGCTGCGGCACCTCGTACCACGCGGGCATGATCGGCGCGCAGCTCATCGAGGAGCTGGCCCGCATCCCCGCCGACGCCGAGCCCGCGTCCGAGTTCCGCTACCGCAACCCGGTCGTGGACCCCGACACCCTGTACGTCGCGGTCTCCCAGTCCGGTGAGACGTACGACGTGCTGGCGGCCGTGCAGGAGCTGAAGCGCAAGGGCGCCCGTGTCCTCGGCGTGGTCAACGTCGTCGGCTCGGCGATCGCCCGCGAGGCCGACGGCGGCATGTACGTGCACGCCGGCCCCGAGGTCTGCGTCGTCTCCACCAAGTGCTTCACCAACACGGTGGTCGCCTTCGCGCTGCTCGCCCTCCACCTGGGCCGCATCCGCGACCTGTCCGTCTCGGACGGCAAGCGCCTCATCGAGGGCCTGCGCAAGCTGCCCGCCCAGATCGCCGAGATCCTCAAGACCGAGGACGAGATCAAGAAGATCGCCGAGGAGTACGCCGGCGCCCAGTCGATGATGTTCATCGGGCGCGTCCGGGGCTACCCGGTGGCGCTGGAGGCCTCCCTCAAGCTGAAGGAGATCTCCTACATCCACGCCGAGGCGTACCCGGCCTCCGAGCTCAAGCACGGCCCGCTCGCCCTGATCGAGCCCGCCCTCCCGACGGTCGCGATCGTGCCCGACGACGAGCTGCTGGAGAAGAACCGCGCGGCCCTGGAGGAGATCAAGGCCCGCAGCGGCCGGATCCTGGCGGTCGCGCACCGCGAGCAGGAAAAGGCCGACCACACCATTGTGGTGCCGAAGAACGAGACGGAGCTGGACCCCATCCTCATGGGCATTCCGCTGCAACTCCTGGCATACCACACGGCTTTGGCCATGGGTCGCGACATCGACAAGCCGCGCAACCTCGCCAAGTCCGTGACGGTCGAGTAGCAGCCGGAGGGGCGTCGTGATCCCGTACGAACGGTTACGGGATCACGATGACCGGCCGCTGCGCGCGCCGCGCGAGCCGGCCGGCGACCGAGCCGAAGATCCGCCCGACGATGCCGTGCGTCGACCCGACCACGATGGCGTCGGCCGAGTACTCCTGGCCGACCTCCTCCAGCTCGTGGCAGATGTCGCCGCCGCGCTCGACGAGGATCCACGGCACTTCGGCGAGGTAGTCGGCGCAGGCCAGCTCCAGGCCGAGCACCTCGGTGCGGTGATCGGGCACGTCCACGAAGACCGGAGGCTCGCAGCCCGCCCAGACCGTGGTCGGCAGCCGGTTCGCGACGTGGACGATGATCAGGCCGGAGCCCGACCGCACCGCCATGCCGATGGCATACGAAAGCGCCCGCTCGCTGGACGTGGAGCCGTCGAATCCGACGACGACACCGTGCTGGAAGGCGGGATCGCAGGAGTGGCGCGTCTGTTCCACCGCCCGGAGGTCGTCCAGGGGATCGACGACCTGCTTGCGGTCCGCGGGTTCGGGGGTTTCGTGACCGGCCATGGGTTCTCGGCGAGAAGTCCTCTGGGGAGGGGTCGCTCTTACTGAGGGAAGCAATGACAATTGAACAGTGAACTGTGTCTGGGAATCATCTTCCCAAGCCCATACCACCAAGGGTACGGCGACACTCCTTTCCTGCCCAGAGCCCGCCGGTCCCTCGCACGGCGTTTCAGGGAGCATGCACGAGCCCGGCGCGTAAGGCAATGCCGGTTGGCCCCTACAGTCGTCTCGACAGGCGGACCCCTCAGTGACCCCTCGGCGCCGCCGTCCGTTAGGCACGTCCCACCCGCGTACGTCAGGGAGTCCGCCGTGCCCGGACCGCCGACCGGCCCCGCCACCGCCCCCGTTCCCGCGCCGCGCGGCCGCCGCAGGGCGGCCGTACCGCCGGCTCCCGCGCCCCGCGCGCCGCACCCGGCCGACGCGATCGGCGACGTGGTCCGCTGGGCCGCCTTCAGCTGCGCACTCGTCCCGGTGGTGCTCGTCATGTACGGCACCTCCTTCGGCGGGGCGGCCGCCGCCGCGCTGGGACTCGCCACCGTGACCGCCGCCTGCCGCGTACTGCTGCGCCGGTCCGAGCGCGCGGCGGCCGAGGAGACGGACCGGGCGCGGCGGCGGCCGGCCGGGGCGCATCGGGGCGGGCGTCACGCGGGGCCGAGCGCACCGGGAGAATGACGTTCTCGCACGCACGAACCCATATCTTTTCAGCCAACTTCTGGCTGTGACCCAACCCTTGGCGAAATGCCCTCCCCACCCCCGTACCACCAGGCATGAAAGGACCGTCCCCGGCCAATGCACCCTACGGGGACGGGCCATGAGCGGGATGCGTACTTCCCTGCGGGGCCCACGAGTGGAACGCTTCGTGATCGAATGCTTCGCGCCAAGTTGCCTTGTCGACATAGTGCCGAATGCCGAAGTTGTCACGCCGGCGCCACGGGACACAGTAGATTCGATCATGGGTATATACGGCGGGGGAATCATGCAGGACCGAGGGGAAACGTGCAGGACCGAGAGGACGCGAACACCGAGGGGGGCTTAGCGTCATGAGCCAGGACTCCACTGCCGTACCGGAGGCCGCACGGAAGCTCTCCGGACGCCGCCGCCGGGAGATCGTCGCAGTACTGCTCTTCAGTGGCGGCCCCATCTTCGAAAGCTCCATCCCACTCTCTGTGTTCGGCATTGACCGGCAGGACGCAGGAGTACCCCGATACCGGCTACTGGTGTGCGCGGGCGAGGACGGGCCGCTGCGCACCACGGGCGGGCTCGAACTGACCGCCCCCTACGGCCTGGAGGCGATGAGCAGGGCCGGCACCGTCGTCGTACCGGCGTGGCGGTCCATCACCTCGCCACCACCGCCGGAGGCACTCGACGCACTGCGCCGCGCGCACGAGGAGGGCGCCCGCATCGTCGGGCTGTGCACCGGCGCGTTCGTACTGGCGGCGGCGGGGCTGCTCGACGGCCGCCCGGCCACCACGCACTGGATGTACGCGCCGACGCTCGCCAAGCGCTATCCGTCGGTCCACGTCGACCCGCGCGAGCTCTTCGTCGACGACGGCGACGTCCTCACGTCGGCCGGCACGGCGGCCGGAATCGACCTGTGCCTGCACATCGTGCGTACGGACCACGGCACGGAGGCCGCCGGGGCGCTGGCCCGCAGGCTGGTCGTACCACCGCGCCGCAGTGGCGGCCAGGAGCGCTATCTCGACAGGTCTTTACCGGAGGAGATCGGCGCCGACCCGCTGGCCGAGGTCGTCGCCTGGGCGCTGGAGCACCTCCACGAGCAGTTCGACGTGGAGACGCTGGCCGCGCGCGCCTACATGAGCCGCCGCACGTTCGACCGGCGCTTTCGTTCGCTCACCGGGAGCGCTCCCCTGCAGTGGCTGATCACTCAGCGGGTGCTCCAGGCGCAGCGTCTGCTGGAGACGTCGGACTACTCGGTCGACGAGGTCGCGGGGCGGTGCGGCTTCCGGTCGCCGGTCGCGCTGCGCGGGCATTTCCGGCGCCAGCTGGGCTCGTCCCCGGCCGCGTACCGGGCCGCGTACCGGGCCCGGCGTCCGCAGGGCGAGGTCCACGCGGGCCCGTCCGGGCTGTCCGGGGGCGGTCAGGGCGCGGAAGCGATGCCGCAGCAGGCCCGGCGCACGGCGGCGGCCAGTACGCAGTCGGGCCCCACGGCGACCACGTCGGCGACCGCGGAGCCGGGCAAGCCCAGCTCCGATGTGTACACCCCCGGCCGCCCGACGCTCCCCGGCCAGCGGGAACGCCCCGTAGGGTGAGACACATGAACGATCGCATGGTGTGGATCGACTGCGAGATGACCGGGCTCTCGCTGACGGACGACGCACTCATTGAGGTGGCCGCACTGGTCACCGACTCGGAGCTCAACGTGCTCGGCGACGGGGTGGACATCGTGATCCGCCCGCCGGACGCGGCCCTGGAGACCATGCCCGAGGTGGTGCGGCAGATGCACACCGCCTCGGGCCTCCTCGACGAGCTGGCCGGCGGAACGTCGCTGGCCGACGCCGAGGAGCAGGTCCTGGCCTATGTACGCACCCACGTGAAGGAGCCCGGCAAGGCCCCGCTGTGCGGAAACTCGGTCGGTACCGACCGCGGCTTCCTGCTGCGTGACATGTCGACGCTGGAGGCGTACCTCCACTACCGGATCGTGGATGTCTCGTCGGTCAAGGAGCTGGCCCGCCGCTGGTTCCCGCGGGCGTACTTCAACAGCCCGGAGAAGAACGGCAACCACCGGGCGCTCGCCGACATCAAGGACTCCATCGCGGAGCTGCGCTACTACCGGGAAGCGGTCTTCGTGCCGCAGCCCGGGCCGGACTCCGAAACGGCGAAGAAAATCGCCGCGAAGTACGTCCTGCCTGCGCAGTAGCCGCCCGGTGGGACCCGGTTAAACCCGGGCGCGAGCACCCTCTGGGACCCTGTACACTTTTTCTCAGCCGGTCGGAAACGACCGGCCACGGTGGGTGTAGCTCAGTTGGTAGAGCACCTGGTTGTGGTCCAGGTGGCCGCGGGTTCAAGTCCCGTCACTCACCCTGATCGATCCGAGCCCCTGACCTGGAAACAGGTCAGGGGCTCGATGCGTTGCCCGGCCGCTCATGACGACGTACGGGGCACCAGCTCCGTCGGCAGCACGATCCGGCGGCGGTCGTCGTCTCCAGGGGCGCCCGCCGGGCGGCGGTCCGCGATCTCGGCCAGCAGCAGCCGGGTCATCTCCCGGCCCATCTCCTCGATGGGCCAGCGGACGCTGGTCAGCGGCGGGTCCATCCGGTGGGCGATGGCCGAGTCGTCGAAGCCGACCAGCGCCACGTCCCCCGGGACGGTGCGCCCGCGCTCGCGCAGGACCTGCCGGGCTCCCGCCGCCATCACGTCGGAGGCCACGAAGACCGCGTCCAGCGCGGGGCGGCGGTCCAGCAGCTCCTCCATGGCCCGTCGGCCGCCCTCCTCGGTGAAGTCGGCGGGGGCCACCAGCCCCTCGTCGGCATCGAGGCCGGCCTCGACGAGCGCCTGCCGGTAGCCGTCGAGGCGGCACTGGGCGCCGTAGACGTCGAGGAGCCCCGTGATCGTGCCTATCGTGCGCCGGCCCCGGGATATCAGGTGCGCCACGGCTCCGCGCGCGCCCGCCACGTTGTCCGCGTCGACCCAGGCGAGCGGCTCGTCCGCGGAGCGGCGGCCGCTGAGGACGACCGGGATGTCCAGCTGGACCAGCAGCTCGGGCAGTGGGTCGTCGGCGTGCACGGACACCAGCAGGACACCGTCGACACGGTTGCCCGCGAGGTAGCGGGCGAGGCGGCTGCGCTCACGGTCGTTGCCGACGATGGTGAGCAGGAGCTGCATCTCGGTGCTGTCGAGCGCGGCGCCGACGCCGCGCACGATGTCGGAGAAGTACGGCTCGGCGAAGAAGCGGGACTCGACCTCCGGGACGACGAGCGCGATGGCGTCCGTGCGGTTGGCGGCCAGGGCGCGGGCCGCACGGTTCGGTACGTACCCCAGCTCGTCGACGGCGGCCTCCACGGCGGCGCGGGTCTCCTGGCTGACGCGCGGGGAGCCGTTGACGACCCGGGAGACGGTGCCCCGGCCCACCCCCGCGCGTGCCGCCACCTCTTCAAGGGTCGGCCGCCCGCCGCTCCGGCCCCCCGGGCCCCGGATTCCGTGCGTCACCATGTCCCGACCTCCCCAAACTGTGCCCCGTCCGGACCCCGTCCGGTCGCCGTGCGGCGCTGCGCAATATCTCATGGCCGTCTCGGACGGGAAATCCCCGTCCGAAACCTTGACACCCCCGCGGGGAGCCGCGAACCTTCAACACATCACACATGGGAGCGCTCCCACAGTACCTGACTCATACACAACCCGCACGTTCCCCGCCCGGGCCGAAGGCACAACTCTGGGCCGTATCAGCACAGTTGGCCGGGGGGTCGGCACGTCAGGGCACAAGGAGGACGCAATGCGCACCAGTACCCGAACGCGTCGCAGAGCGGTGGTCGTCGCCGCCGTGGTCGCACTCGGCGCGGGCCTGCTCGGCGGCTGCGCCGAGGACAGCGACGAGGGAACCGGCGGCTCCGGCGGCGGCAAGAAGGACGCCCAGGGCAAGACCACGCTGGAGATCGGCACCTTCGGCGTGTTCGGCTACAAGCAGGCCGGGCTGTACGACGAGTACATGAAGCTGAACCCGGACATCGTCATCAAGGAGGACGTGACCGAACGCAACGACACGTACTACCCGGAGCTGCTCACCCACCTCGCGGCGAACAGCGGGCTCCAGGACATCCAGGCCATAGAGGTCGGGAACATCAACGAGATCGTCACCACGCAGGCCGACAAGTTCGAGGACCTGTCGAAGGCGCCCGGCGTCGACCGGGCGAACTGGCTGGACTGGAAGTGGGCGCAGGGGTCCACCAAGGACGGGCGGACCGTCGCGCTCGGCACCGACATCGGACCGATGGGCCTGTGCTACCGCAAGGACCTGTTCAAGAAGGCCGGACTGCCGACCGACCGCGAGGCCGTGGGCAAGCTGTGGGCGGGCGACTGGCAGAAGTACGTCGACGCCGGCAAGCAGTACAAGGCGAAGGGGCCCAAGGGCACGGCCTTCACCGACTCGGCGGCCGGTCTCTTCGCCGCCGTCAACAACGGTTACGCGGAGCGGTTCTACGACGCCGGGGGCGAGCTGATCCACAAGGACAGCCCCGCCGTGAAGACGGCCTGGGACCTGGCCATGCAGGCCGCCGAGGGCGGACTGACCGCCAAGCTCAAGCAGTTCGACAAGGCGTGGGACCAGGCGTACGCGAACGGCACCTTCGCCACCGTCTCCTGCCCGCCGTGGATGCTCGGGTACATCAAGGAGAAGGCGGGCACGGCGGGCGAGGACCAGTGGGACGTCGCGGCGGCCCCCAAGCCCGCCAACTGGGGCGGCTCGTTCATCGGCGTACCGAAGGCCGGCAAGAACAAGGCGGAGGCGATCAAGCTCGCCGCCTGGCTGACCGCGCCCGAACAGCAGGCGAAGCTCTTCGACAAGCAGGCGAGCTTCCCGTCCACCCCGGCGGCGTACGAGATGGACGCGGTCTCCGGCGCGAAGAACCCGTACTTCGGCGACGCCCCGACCGGGCAGCTCTTCGCCGAGGCGGCCAAGGGCATCCCGACGCTCGTGATCGGCCCGAAGGACCAGCAGATCGGCACCGCCTTCGGTGACGTCGGCATCCTCCAGGTGGAGCAGCAGGGCAAGAGCCCGGCGGAGGGCTGGAAGGCCGCCCTGAAGGAGATCGACAACGCGGTGGACGGCTGATGCGTCCGTACACCGACCAGTCCGGCCCGGCTGCGTCCCCCTCCTCGGGGGACGCGGTCCCGGACCGCCCGACGGCGGCGGCGGTGGCGGTCGAGCGGCCGGTCGCGGCCGGCGACCGGCGCCGGAAGTGGCGCAGCAGGCGCTACCGCTGGGACACGAAGTACAGCCCGTACGCCTTCGTCGCCCCCTTCTTCGTCTTCTTCGCCGCCTTCGGGGTCTTCCCCCTCCTCTATACGGGCTGGTCGTCGCTGCACCGCGTGTCGCTGTCGGCGCCGAACGACATGGAGTGGGTGGGGCTGCACAACTACACGCGGCTCCTGGAGGACGAGTTCTTCTGGAACGCGCTGCGCAACACCTTCACCATCGGGGTCCTGTCGACGGTGCCCCAGCTGCTGATGGCGCTGGGCATCGCACATCTGCTCAACTACCGGCTGCGCGCCTCGGCCTTCTTCCGGGTCGCGATCCTCACGCCGTACGCCACCTCGGTGGCGGCCGCGACACTCGTCTTCGTGCTGCTGTTCGGGCGCGACTACGGAATGATCAACTGGGCGCTCGAAGGGGTGGGGCTCGGGAAGGTCGACTGGCAGAGCGGGACGCTGTCGTCGCAGGTCGCGGTGTCGACCATCGTCATCTGGCGGTGGACCGGGTACAACGCGCTGATCTATCTGGCCGCGATGCAGGCGGTGCCGAACGACCTGTACGAGTCGGCGGCGCTGGACGGGGCCACCCGGTGGCAGCAGTTCCTGCACGTCACCATCCCCTCGCTGCGGCCGACGATCCTCTTCACGGTCGTCGTCTCGACGATCGGCGCGACCCAGCTGTTCGGTGAGCCGCTGCTGTTCGGCGGGGCGGGCGGGCAGAAGGGCGGGGCGTCCCACCAGTTCCAGACGCTCGGCCTCTACCTGTACGAACAGGGCTGGTTCAACTTCCACCTCGGGCGGGCCTCCGCGATCGCCTGGGCGATGTTCCTGATCCTGCTGATCGTGGCGGGCGTCCACCTGCTGATCGCGCGCCGCCTGAGGAAGAGCCAATGAAGCCGACGAAGCCGACGCCGCGCCGGCCGGTCCTGCGCGTTCGCGCCGGGCGCCACCTGCACGGCGGCCCCCTCACCTACGCCGTCCTGATCGTCTTCACCCTCGGGTCACTGTTCCCGCTCGTGTGGACGGCGATCGCCGCCTCCCGCAACAACACCCGGCTGTCCCAGACACCGCCGCCGTTCTGGTTCGGCGGGAACCTGTTCAGGAACCTCCACACCGCGTGGACCGACGCCAACATGGGGCTGGCGCTGCTCAACACGGCGGTGGTGGCCGGGACCATCGCGCTGGGCACGGTGCTCTTCTCCACCCTCGCCGGCTTCGCCTTCGCCAAGCTGCGCTTCCGCTTCAAGAACGTGCTGATGCTGCTGGTCGTGGCCACGATGATGGTGCCGCCGCAGCTCAGCGTCGTACCACTGTTCATGACGGTCGCCGAGCTCCAGTGGACCGACCAGCTCCAGGCCGTCATCCTGCCGACGCTCGTCAGCGCCTTCGGGGTCTTCTTCATGCGCCAGTACCTGGTGCAGGCGCTGCCCAGCGAGCTGGTCGAGGCGGCCCGGGTCGACGGGGCGAGCAGCCTGCGGATCATCTGGCACATCGTGTTCCCCGCCGCCAGGCCCGCGATGGCGGTGCTGGGCATGCTCACCTTCGTGGCCGCGTGGAACGACTTCTTCTGGCCCATCATCGCGCTGACCCAGGACAACCCGACCGTGCAGGTGGCGCTCGCCAACCTCGGCCAGGGCTTCGTACCCGACCAGTCGGTCATCATGGCCGGCGCTCTGCTCGGCACGCTGCCGCTGCTGCTGGCCTTCGTGCTGTTCGGGCGGCAGATCGTCGGCGGCATCATGCAGGGCGCGGTCAAGGGCTGACGTCCCTCTTCTTATTCCACTCCCATCACCAGGAGCGTTCCCATGACCGAAGGCACGGACAGCTTTCCGCCCGGATTCCTGTGGGGCTCCGCGACCGCCGCCTACCAGATCGAGGGCGCCGCGCGCGAGGACGGCCGCACTCCGTCGATCTGGGACACCTTCAGCCGTACGCCGGGAAAGGTGCTGGGCGGTGACACGGGTGACGTGGCCGTCGACCACTACCACCGGATGCGGGACGACGTACGGATGATGGCGGACCTGGGGCTGAACGCGTACCGCTTCTCGGTGTCGTGGCCGCGCGTCCAGCCCACCGGCCGGGGTCCGGCCGTCGAGCGCGGCCTGGACTTCTACCGCGCGCTGACGGACGAGCTGCTGGCCGCCGGGATCACGCCCAGCCTGACCCTGTACCACTGGGACCTGCCGCAGGAGCTGGAGGACGCGGGCGGGTGGCCGGCGCGGGACACGGCGTACCGCTTCGCGGAGTACGCGCGGCTCGTCGCGGACGCCGTGGGCGACCGGGTGGAGCTGTGGACCACCCTCAACGAGCCCTGGTGCAGCGCGTTCCTGGGGTACGGGTCCGGGGTGCACGCGCCCGGCCGCACCGACCCGGTGGCCGCCCTGCGCGCCGCCCACCACCTGAACCTGGGGCACGGCCTGGCCGTACAGGCGCTGCGGGCCGCGCTGCCGGCGCGGGCGCGGATCGGCGTGAGCCTCAACCCGAGCGCGGTCAGACCGCTGACGGAGTCGGAGGGCGACCTGGACGCGCGGCGCCGGATCGACGCGCTGGCGAACCGGATCTTCACAGGCCCGATGCTGAGGGGCGCCTACCCGGCCGACCTGCTGGCGGACACGGCGCACCTGACGGACTGGTCGTTCGTACGGGACGCGGACCCGGCGACGGCCAAGGCGCGGCTCGACTTCCTGGGCGTCAACTACTACGCGCCTGCGGTGGTCTCGGCGGCGTCCGGCAGCGACGGCTCCCGCCACGACGGCCACGGCTCCAGCGACCACTCGCCGTGGCCCGGCTCGGAGAGCGTCACGTTCCACCAGCCGCCGGGCGAACTGACCGCGATGGACTGGTCCGTCGACCCGACCGGGCTGTACGACCTGCTCGTTCGGTACGCGCGAGAGGCGCCCGGCACCGATCTGCTGGTCACCGAGAACGGCGCGGCGTACGACGACAAGCCGGGCGACGACGGCGCGGTCCACGACCCGGACCGCATCCGCTACCTGCACGGCCACCTGGCGGCGGTGCGCCGGGCGATGCGGGACGGCGCCGGGGTGCGCGGGTACTTCCTGTGGTCGCTGATGGACAACTTCGAGTGGGCGTACGGCTACAGCAAGCGGTTCGGCGCGGTGTACGTCGACTACGAGACGCAGGAGCGCATTCCGAAGTCCAGCGCGCACTGGTACGGGCAGGTGGCCAGGACGGGCGTACTGCCCTACCCGATGCTGGAGGACTGAGCGCGAGGGGGCGGGGCGACCGGTGCTCACCGCCGCCGAGGATCCGTCCGTCCCGCCGGGCATGCGGCGGATCCTCGGCGGCGCGGGGGCGGCCCGCGCCGGAGCGGGGCCGGTCGGCGCTGGTGTGCTACCGCTGCTGGGTCGCCTTGTCCGTCATGTCGGCGGTCTGGCCGGCCGCCGGGGGCTCGACGTCCAGCTCGGCGCCGAAGTCGCTGTACTCGATGACGGTCCGGACCTCGGCCCGCTGCGGGCCGCCGGACGCCGCGCCGTCGGGCGCCTTCACCCGCAGGTCCATCTGCTGACGGCGGATACGTCCGTCGTCGTCCAGCCAGACGTCCATCGGCAGCGTCGGGCCGAGCTGCTTCTTGAGCTGGTCGGCCTTGGCCCGGTCGCCCGTACCGGCGAGCTTGTCGACGTCGATCGTGACGCGGTAGCGGGTCGTGCCGGTGCCGCCGACCTGCTCCGTGCCGATCTTCCTGACGTCCTTGTCGGTGACGCCCTTCGCGAAGCCGGCGGACTCGGCCGGGTCGTTCACCTGCGGCGAGCTGCCGCCGCCGCGCTGGGCGGCCTTCTACAGGTCGATCTTGATCCAGGGCTTCTTGCCCGGCACCTTCGCCTGCTGCTCCTTGGGCGGCTTCTGGTAGACGATGCCGTCGACGACCCGCTGCTCGATCTTCTGGCCGCCGGCGGTGAGGGTCATCTCGCTGTCGCCCTCGGCGAGGTCGATGACGCCCTGCCCCTCGGCGGACACGGACCTGCCCTGCGCGGACGTCCGCGTGGTCAGCTTCATGCGCGCGGTCTGCGCCTCGGCGGTCCTGTCGTACGCGGACCGTACGGCCGCGGTGCCGTCCTCCTGGGCTCCCGGACTCTTTTTCGCGGCCTTGTCGCTGCCGGCCGTCTTCCTGCCCGGGTCCGAACCGTCGCTCCCGCAGGCCACCAGCGCCGTACAGGCGACGGCCCCCGCCATGGAGACGGCTCCGGTCCTGAGGCCCTTGCTCAACCAGGACATGCAACCCCAACTCTCGGTCATCGGTAGTCGGTTGAACGCTTGACCTGACATCAGGTGCCCCGGGTCGCCCCGGCTACGCGGCATTTATGCGGACCCGAGCGCTCCGCCCGATGTCCGGCGGTCTGTGCAGTGATCAAGGTTCCCTCTAGGCTTTCGTCAGCCGAAGGGGTGGGGACCATGGACGTGCCGAACGTTGTCGGGGACTGGCAGGAGTACCGGTCCGAGGAGTGGGCCGGGTTGCGGGTGCGCGTGCACGGGCTCCGCAGGGCCGTGCCGCCGCGCGGCCGTCATGACGACGCGAAGGGCATGACGTACGTCCGCTTCCACGTGACGTTCGAGAACCGCGGCGCCACGTTCTTCTCGATCGACTTCCACTCGCATCCCGAGCACTACGAGGTGCGTGTGGGACGCGAGGGGCACGGCGCCTTCGTCGACGAGTACGCCGCCGACAGGATCCGCGACTTCACCCTCTATCCGCAGCGCCGCGTGACGGCCACGCTCTATGCCGCCGCGCCCGCCGCCCGGCTCAAGGACCTGAGCATCCAGGTCGGTCCGAAGATCGACGAGGAGCCGTCGTTCGGATACGTGTGGGTCGGCGGCCTCGGAGTCCACGAGGGCTCCACGGGCGCCGGTCCCCGCACGTCGACGGCGCGCTCCGGTGTGGCCAGCGAGGTGGAGCGCTTCCTCCAGGACAGCGCCTCCGAGGACTGACCCGCGTCTGCCCGGCGGTAGCCTGGAAGAGGACTCGGGGAACGCGACGAGCCCGCCGGGAGGCGGATGATCATGGCCGCGATTGTGTGCAAGAACTTCGACTCCGCAGACGAGACCAGGCCGTTCGAGGACGGCAAAGGCCGGCTCGACCTGCTCCACACCGACCGTGGCCCGGTGGGCCGCGCGGTCTTCGAGCCGGGCTGGCAGTGGACCCAGCACCTCAAGCCCATCGCCGGCACCGACAGCTGCCAGGCCGCCCACACCGGATACGTCGTGAGCGGCCGGATGAAGATCGTCATGGACGACGGCGACAGCGTGGAGGCGGGACCCGGCGACTTCATCACCATCGCGCCCGGCCACGACGCCTGGGTGCTCGGCGACGAAGCCTGCGTCTTTCTCGACTGGGTCGGCTTCGGGGACTACGCCGTGCCCGCCGGCTCCTGAGGGGCGGCGGTAGGCCATCCGTGGTGTCATCGATGGAGGACAAGAGAACATCCCGATCGCGGGAGGATCCACAGTTATGGCCACGAACAAGCAGCTCAAGGCCCGCGACATCATGACGAGCGGGGTTCAGTGCGTCGGCGCGCACCAGTCGCTGTTCGACGCGGCGCAGATGATGCGCGACCTCAACGTCGGTTGTCTGCCGATCTGCGGCGACGACAACAGGCTCACCGGCCTGATCACCGACCGCGACATCGTCGTGAAGTGCTGCGCCGAGGGCGTGGAACCGGCCACGGTCCAGGCCGGCACGCTGGGCGGACACGTGCATTGGATCGACGCCGACGCGGACGCCAACCAGGCGCTCGAAAGCATGGAGACGCACCAGATCAAGCGCCTCCCGGTCATCGACGTCCAGGGCGGTCACCAACTGGTCGGCATGATCACCGAGGCGAACCTCGCGAAGAACCTCAGTGACGAACAGATCGCCGAGTTCGCGACCCGCGTCTACGCGAACGTCGCGGGATAGCTCCGTACGGCGCCCGGCCGGGACGGGTCAGGCGTTGCCCCGGGACGCCAGGGTCTGCAGGCCCTTCTTGAGGTCGTCGGCGTTCATCACCGGCAGGATCTCGACCTCCGCGCCGAGTTCCATGAAGAACGTCTCCGCCACGGGAGGCAGCTGCGAGCTGTCCTGCATGTCGAAGAAGAACATGCAGGACCGCCGGCCCATGCTGGGGAAGAAGTAGGCGGCCTCGGGCTTGAGCTGTTCGGTCACCTTGCTCATCATCTGCGGCAACGTGCCGTTGCGGATCGCCTCGTTGCCGGCCTCGGTGTCGATGTGGGCGTGCAGCATGACCCTCATGGCGTTCGCTCCTTCGGCACAGCAGGGCCGGCGCGGTCCGCCCGCGCACACCGGGGCCCGGTGCCGTCCCGCCCAGCCTCACCTCGGGCCGTCGGGGCGGCAACATCTCGTCGACCGTCCGTGCGGGCGGCCGACGAAGGGGCGGCGCGCCCCGGCCGTGTGGGGATCCGGCCGGGGCGCGCCCGGGGGGTGGCGGTCTCGTGGCGGTGCGGCGGCCCGTTACTCGTACGCCGCGAACGCCTTCGTGAAGGCGAGCGGCTCCTGGAGGACCGAGCTGCACGTCGCGTCGGCCGTGCCCCGCGCCCCGCCCGGGCACTGCTTGTCGCGGGTCGAGGACCACATGGACAGCCAGGCGATGCCCTTCTGCCGGGCGAACTCCACCAGCTGCGTCGCGTCGCCGACCGTGAAGATCTCCGTGGTGACGTCGTTGACGCCGATCATCGGGGTGACGGCGACCGTCCTCCACGCCTCCGCGTCCGACAGCCCGAGCACACCCTTGAGCTGGGCCTGCGTCGCCGTCGCCGCCTGGACGGCGTACGTGCCCATGTCGCCGCTGTACGCCGGCCCGTAGTCCATCGCCATGATGTCGACCGCGCTGATCCTGACACCGTTCCTCCGGGCGTCGGCGAGCAGGTCGACGCCCGGCTGGGTCAGCCCCTCGGGCATCACCGGCAGCGTGAACGACACGTCCAGGCCCGGGTGTTTCTTCTGCAGCTGCGCGATCGCCTTCGCCCGCCGCGCGTTCGCTCCCGTGTCCGGGAGCGCCGCGCCCTCGACGTCGAAGTCGACCTTGGTGAGCTTGTACGCGTCCACGACCTTGCCGTACGCCGCCGCCAGCTCGTCGGCCGAGACGCAGTTGAGCGCGAGCTCACTGCCCGCCGCGCCGCCGAACGACACCCGTACGTCGCCGCCCTTGGCGCGCAGCGCCCCGATCTGCCCGGCGACCTTGTCGTCGGCCAGACCGGTCACACCGCCCCACAGCGGGGCGCAGCCGCCGCCCGAGGTGATGAAGGCCAGGTTGAACTCCTTCACGCCCGTCCTGGCGGCCGTGCCGACCAGGTCGTACGCCGGTTGCAGCGACGTGTCGACGTACGGCGCGAACTTCGCGCCCGTGGCCGCCGGCGGAGCGGTCGTGGGGGCGGACGTCGCCGACGGAGCCGTCGTCGGGGCCGCGCTCGTCGGGCGGGCGGTCGTGGGGGCCACGCTCGTGGGCTTCTGCGAGGGGGGCGCGGAGCCGGCCGGCGTCGGGCTCCCGGTGGGCCGGCCGCTCGGCCGGGGTGTGGCGCCGGGGTCGGCCGAGCACCGCACGTCGTCGATCAGGCAGCCGGTGGGGTCACCGGCCGCGCCCTGCCCGTCGGCCGAGGCGACGAAGCCGACGGTCACCGACGCGCCGGGCGCCAGGTTCCCGGTCCAGCTCGCGGGCCGGACCGTCACACGGCGGCCGTCGACCGTGTGCTCGGCGTTCCACAGGGAGCCGATCCTCGTGCCCGCCGGCAGGTCGAATTCGAGCGTCCAGTCCGACCGGGCCCGGTCGGTGTCGTTGGTGACGACGTACTGGCCGGTGTATCCGCCGTTCCAGCCGCTGGTGCGGGTGTAGGCCGCGCCGACCGAGGCGGCCTGCGCCGTCCCGGTGACCGCGAACACCGCGCCCCCGGTCACCGCCGCGGCGACGACCGCGCCGAGCACCTTGGCCCTGCCGCTCGCCCTGCGCCGGTGCGTCATGCTGCTCATCGCGTGCCTGCCTCTGCGTGACGGGGACCCGGGGGGACGGCCCCGGGGGTACGGCGTGGGGGGACACGCCGTAGGGGTGCGGCAGCACGCTAGCGAGACCGAAACGGACAAATGCCCGGTTCGGTGCGGGGGTCGCGGATCTTAGGGCGCGGTTAAGGAAGGCATGGGGGCCCGTTAAAGCTTCACGTCCGCGGCCCGCTTTCCCGCCCCGGTTCCGCGCTTGCGCCGCCCCAGCCGGTGACCGCCCCGGTCCCCCGCCGCACGCCGCCCGTCGAGCCCCAGCCCGATCCAGATACGGACCTCCGTACCGCCGAGCACCGAGTGCCCGATGCGTACGTCGCCGCCCGTCGACTCCGCGACCCGGCGCACGATGTCCAGGCCGAGGCCCGTGGACCCGTCCCTGCCACCGCTGTTGCCGCGCACCAGCGCCGCCTGCGGGTCGGAGATGCCGGGGCCCGCGTCCGAGACGAGGACGATGACGGCGTCGTCGCCGTTGTGCACGTCCACCGAGAACGCCGTGCCCACCGGGGTGTGGCGGAAGACGTTGCCCAGCAGCGCGTCGAGCGCGGCGGCCAGTTCGGGCCGGGCGACCGGGATGCGCACCGGACGCTCGACGCCCGCGAGCCGCACCTTCCGGCCCTCGTCCTCCGCCAGCGCCGACCAGAAGTCCATGCGTTCGCGTACGACTTCGGACACGTCGCAGCCCGCGCCGGGGCCCGGGCCGACGGCTCCCTGCGTCTGGGACCGCTGGTCGCGCGCCGTACGGATGATGGTGTCGACCTCGCGCTCCAGCTGCTCGACCGCCGCCCTGGTCTGCTCGGCGGCCGGGCCCTCGCCCAGCGACGCGGCGTTCAGGCGCAGCACCGTCAACGGCGTGCGCAGCCGGTGGGAGAGGTCGGCGGCCAGCTCGCGCTCGTTGGCGAGGAGCTGGACCACCTGGTCGGCCATCGAGTTGAACGCGACGGCGGCGGACCGCAGTTCGGTCGGCCCCTCCTCGGGGACGCGGACGCCCAGGCGCCCCTCCCCCAGGTCGTGCGCGGCGCCCGCGAGCCGCTGGGCGGGCTGGACCATCCGTACGCCCAGCCGGTCCGCGACCGCCACCGAGCCCACGATCAGGGCGATCCCGACGCCCGCCAGCACGAGCCAGGCCGTGGCCACGCCGTTGCTGACGTCGCCCTCGGGCACGAAGACCTCGACGACGGCGATCTTCCCGCTGGCGACGGCAGTGGGCTGGAGCAGCGCGAAGCCGCCCGTCACCTCCGAGATCGAGGCGCGGCCGATCCGCCGTGTGGTCTCCAGGTCCTGCTGCGCCGCCCGCCGCCGCCCGATCTCCAACGGCAGACTGCCCCGCTCGCCGGAGGCCGGGACGTGCACGGCCATGCGGCCCTCGATACCCACCTCGGTCGTCTGCACGGCCCGGTCGAGCGAGTCGCGGTCGGTGGTGATGGAGAGAGTGGGGCCGATGGTGGCGGCCCAGCGTTCGGCGTTGGAGAAGGCCCGGTCCCTCGCCATCTCCTTGATGACGAGTCCGAGCGGTACGGCGAAGGCCACCACGACCATCGCCGTGACGGCCAGGCTCACCTTGACCAGCGCCCACCTCATCGCGGCGGCTCCAGCTTCACGCCGACGCCGCGCAGGGTGTGCAGGTAGCGGGGGCTGGCCGCCGTCTCGCCGAGCTTGCGCCGCAGCCAGGACAGGTGCACGTCGATGGTCTGGTCGTCGCCGTAGCTCTGCTGCCACACCTCGGCGAGCAGTTCCTTGCGCGCCACGACGACCCCGGGCCGCCCCGCGAGGAAGGCGAGCAGGTCGAACTCCCGGCGCGTCAGGTCGAGCCGCGCCCCGTCCAGCTCCGCCTGCCTGCGCAGCGGGTCGATCGACAGACCGCCGACGCGGATCACCCGGGACGGCGGCTCGGCCCCCGCGACGGCGCGGGCGCGCCGCAGCACGGCGGCCATGCGGGCGGACAGGTGCTCGACCGAGAAGGGCTTGACGAGGTAGTCGTCGGCGCCGTCGTTGAGCAGCCGTACGATCTCCGCCTCGTCGTCACGCGCGGTGGCGATGATCACGGGTACGTCGGTGATGCCGCGCAGCATCTTGAGCGCCTCAGACCCGTCGAGGTCGGGCAGACCGAGGTCGAGCACCACCACGTCGAAACGGAAATGGGCGACCTCCCGCAGCGCCTCCAGTGCCGTACCGACGCTGCGCACCGTGTGGGTGGCTTCGGTCAGGTGCCGGATGAGGGCGGAACGTACGAACTGGTCGTCCTCGACCACGAGCACACTTGCCATGGGCGGCACCGTACGCCATACGGGGGATGCCGGTCCCCCTGGGACGGGGGTGGGGCGGGTGGTGCAGTATGGCCCCGATGCAACGAGGATTCGTACACGCCGTCGCGTGGTCGCTCGCCACGGGCGCGGCGGTCACGCTGTCGTGGTGGGGCGTGCACACGGTCATGTCGGGGACGGCGTACGACCCTCCGCAGGCGCTTCCGATCCCGACCGACCTGCCCGCGAAGAGCGGATCCGCCCAGGGCGCGAAGCCGCAGGCGTCGTCGACGCGGCGGCCCGGTGGCGACGGCGACGAGAAGGCGTCCGCGCCGCCCGAGCGTGCGAAGTCGCCCGCCCGCAGCCCGGCCGGCCGGAGCAGCCCTCCCCCGAGCAGTACGCCGGACCCGCCCGGCGGCCCGTCGGGCCCCGGGGCCCGGCCGAGCACTGCGGCGGGCGCGAACGGCCAGGTCAAGAGCTACAGCACCGACGGCGGCCGGGTCACGTTCGACCTCGGTGACACCTCCGCCACGCTGGTCTCGGCGACGCCGGCCACCGGCTGGTCGATGCAGGTCTGGAAGGACCCGAACTGGATCCGCGTCGAGTTCAGGGCGGGCACGGCGAACGTCTCGGTCTTCTGCACCTGGCACGACCACGCGCCGAAGGTCGAGATCGTGGAGTCCTGACCGTTCGCGTCAGTGGAAGGCGGACGGCGGCGGCTGCGGCGAGGGCCGCGCGCTCGCGTCGGTGACGACGGCCGCGCCCCCGGTGAAGTCGGCCAGCCCCCGGCCGTGTTCCACCCGCCCCGGGTGCGGGTCGGTCGCGATGCGCCGGGTCCACTCGGCGAGCGGCAGCGTACGGTCCGACGCCAGCAGCACCGCGTTGCCGAAGCGGCGGCCGCGCAGCACGGCCGGGTCCGCGGCCAGGGCGAGCTCGGGCCAGACACTCCCCGCGGTGGCGATCTGGCCGCGCAGGTAGGTGAGCGGCGGGCCGTCCGCGAGGTTGGCGGCGTAGAAACCCCCGGGCTTGAGCGCCCTGCGTACGTCGGCGAGGAATTCGGCGCTGGTGAGGTGTCCGGGCGTACGGGCGCCGCCGAACACGTCCGCGACGACCAGGTCCGCCCAGCCGTCCGGGACCTTGCCGAGGCCGGCGCGGGCGTCGAGGGAGCGGACCCGCACCCGGGCCTGGGCGTCCAGCGGGAGTTCCCTGCGCACGAACTGGACGAGCGCCGCGTCCAGCTCCACGATCTGCTGGGTGGAGCGGGGCCGGGTGGCGGCGGCGTACCGGGCCAGGGTGAAGGCTCCTCCGCCCAGGTGCAGGACGTGGACGGGCTGTCCCGGCGGGGCGGTGAGGTCGATGATGTGGCCGAGCCTGCGCTGGTACGCGAAGTCGAGGTGGGACGGGTCGTCCAGGTCCACGTGGGACTGCGGGGCGCCGTCGATCAGGAGGGTCCAGGCGCGCGGGCGGTCCCGGTCGGGTATCAGCTCGGCGAATCCGCCGTCGACCTGTGCGACGACGGGCTCGGGGGCGGCGCGTTCGCGCCGCTTGTTGGTCTTTGCCACGCAGCCAGTATCGGCCGCGCGGATCCCCGCGCTCTCCGGTGGGGCCTCAGCGCACGCGGTCGGCCGCTTCGATGAGCCGGGCCGCCTCGCCGAGCGCGGCTCTGAGCACGGCCGGGTCGGTGACCGGGCCGGTGTCGGTCGGCGGCAGCAGCCAGCCGGTCCCGGTGACCGGCGGCTCCGGGACCAGCCGCGGGGCGTCCGCCCCGATGTCGCCGGCCAGGACGGCCGGGATGCGCAGGCCGCGCCCGGAGGTCCGCGTGCAGGCGCTGCCCGGCAGGTCCCAGCCGTCGGCGGTGCCGGGGGGCACCAGGAAGCCGAGAGTGGCGCAGGACCCGTCGTGCAGGACGGGGCCGACGGCGGGGGCGGCGGCCCGGCGGAGGATGTCCACCGCTTCGAGGCCCTGGCGCACCGGCACGGTCACCAGGTCGCACGGCTCGGCGCCCGCGTGCTCGGCGGGAGGGGGTACGGCGCTGAAGTCCTGGCTGGGCCGGTGCTGAGCCGTTGACCGTGATCCTGCCCGTGAGCCCGTCCGTGCGCCGCTGATCTGCATGTCGGCCTCCAACAAGGGAACCCCTCCTCGCTCGAGTGGGAGCCGCGCTCCCACTCCTCATGGTTCAACGCGCGGCGCTGTCAACGGCTACGGCGCCGCGCCGCCGCAAAGGATGGCAGTTCATGGCAGATCGTGGGTGAGATACCCCGTTTGTAGCGAAACCCCGCGTGTTCGCGTCGTCACAGCCGGTACGTTTTTGCTCCGCCGAAGCACGCGAACCTTGCGGGAGGTCTTGGCCATGCCGAACAACGACTTCCGCCGACTGCGAGGGTCTCGTTCACCGGCCGAATTCGCCGCCGCCGTCCGCAGGGCGGCGCGTGAGATCGGTGAACAGGTCGCATGCGACGCCCGCTACATCGGGCGCGTCGAGGCCGGCGAGATCCGCTGTCCCAACTACGCGTACGAGCGCGTCTTCCTGTACATGTTCCCCGGTCTGACGCTGGCGGACCTGGGCTTCTCGGCCCGCGAAACGGTACGTGGCAGGGGGGCGCGCACCACCACGACCCCTATCCACAGCGACGAGGAGAGCGACGTGCTGCGTCGCGCGTTCATGACGAGCGGCACCGCCACGATGGCGGCCGCATCCCTGGGTCTCGGCACCGCGCCGGGAGCCTCCGCCACCGCCCGCGCGCCCGTCGCGGACGTGTCCGGTACGCCGGGCACGTACCGCCGGGTCGGCGAGGCCGAGGTGAGCGCCGTGGAGGACGCGGTGCGCCAGATCCGGCTGCTCGACGACCGGCACGGCGCCGACGGCCTCTACAAACGGGCCGGACAGCCGCTGCGCACCGCCTACGCCCTGCTCGACGCGAGTACGACGTCCCGCGGGTCCATGGCCGACCGGCTGCACACCGGCGCCGGCGAGCTGGCCCTCTCGGTGGGCTGGCTCGCGCACGACTCGGGCCGCTTCGACGACGCCCGCTCGCACTACGCGGAGGCGCTGGCGACGGCCCGGGTGGCCGGTGACCCGGCTCTGGAGGCGCACGCGTTCAGTAACTCGGCGTTCCTCGCGCGCGACACCGGACGGCCGCGCGAGGCGGTGCGGGCGGCCCAGGCCGGGCAGCGCGCGGCGCGGCTGGTGGCGTCGCCCCGGCTGCTGTCGCTGCTCACCCTGCGCGAGGCCGGCGGCTGGGCCGGGCTCGGTGACCGTTCGGGCTGCGAACAGGCGCTCGCCTGCGCCAAGGCCCTCTTCGAGCGCGGCACCAAAGAGGCCGATCCCGAGTGGATGAGCTTCTTCGGGGAGGCGGAACTGGAGGGCCTGGAGGCGCAGTGCTGGTCCGCGCTGGGCGACTGGGCGCGCGCGGCGCGGCACGCCCGGCGCGCGGCGGCCCTCCAGGACCCCCACTTCACCCGGAATCTGGCCCTCTACAGCGCGGAACTCGCCGACGACCTGGCCCGCGCCGGGGCTCCGGACGAGGCGGCGGCGGTGGGCGAGGGCGTGCTGGACCTGCTGGAGGAGGTCCAGTCGTCGCGCGTACGGACGATGCTGTCGGAGACGACCCGCGTCCTGCTGCCGCACCGCCGGTCGCCGTCGGTGTCCCCGTTCCTGACCCGGCACGCGGACACCTCGCGCAGCAGCGCGTGACCCCCCGCCCCGGCTGCGGGGCGGGTGAGCCGACCCGGGGGAAGGGAGCGGGCGGGACCGGGCCGGGCGCGGGTCAGCCCGCGAGGTGGCCGGTGTCGTTCCAGCGCTCGATCGCCGGGTCGCCGTACGCCCACCCGAGGACCGACAGGGACGTCGGGTCCAGCCGGATGCGGGCGGCGAACGACACGTCCAGGCCGAGCCAGCGGGCACCGAGCGCCCGCAGGATGTGGCCGTGCGCGAAGATCAGGGCGTCGCGGTCGGCCGAGTGCGCCCAGGCGATGACCTCGTCCGCGCGGTCCGAGAGCTGCTGAAGGGTCTCGCCGTCCGGCACCCCGTCGCGCCAGATGAACCAGTCGGCCTGCCGCTGCTTGATCTCGGGGGGCGTCAGGCCCTCGTACGCCCCGTAGTCCCACTCCATCAGCGCGTCCCACTCCTGCGCGCGGTCGCCGAACCCGGCGATCGCGCAGGTCTCGCTCGCCCGCCGGAGGGGGCTCGTGCGCACCTCGGCGTCCGGGAGGCCGTCGAGCGGCGCCCGGTGCAGACGCTCGCCGAGCAGCTTCGCGCCGCGGCGGCCCTCGTCCAGCAGGGGGATGTCGGTCCTGCCGGTGTGCCTCCCGGACAGGGACCATTCCGTCTGTCCGTGCCGGGCCAGCAGGATGCGCGGTGCCATGACGATGTCTCCCTGGACGGTGCGAAGGGGGCGTGCTGCGGGTCTCGTACGGAGCGGTTCACGGGCGGACCGCGCCGTCCGCACCATCATCGCGCACCGGACGGGCGGGCAACCTCCGGGGCGATTTCCACGTCAACCTACTCGCGCACCCGGTGCGCACACCTGTTCTCGTACACCGTACGGTTGAAAGGGTGGCCAGTCAGCCCGTAGGCCGCACATCAGACAAATGGAGAGCGACCGGATGCAGGACACCGCGCCCCGCCCGAGGCCCCGCTGGTGGACCGAGCTGCTGCTCGTCGTGGTGGTCTACGCCGCCTACAGCGGCGGCCGGCTGCTCGTACGCGGTGGCGAGGCGGCGGCCGTCGAGCACGGTCTGGCGATCCTGCGCGCCGAGAAGCTCCTGCGTCTCAACGCCGAGCACCCCCTCAACCGGCTGTTCACGGAACACGCCTGGCTCGGGATACCCGCCGACTTCGCGTACGCCTCACTGCACTACCTCGTCACGCCCGCGATCCTGATCTGGCTGTTCCGCCGGCGCCCCGCCGGCTACCGCGCCGCGCGGACCTGGCTGATGCTGTCCACCCTCCTCGGCCTGGTCGGCTTCACGTTCCTGCCGACCTGTCCGCCGCGCCTCCTCGACGCCGGTCACGGCTTCGTCGACACGATGGCGCAGTACAGCGTGTACGGCTGGTGGGGCAGCGAGGCGAGCGCGCCGCGCGGGCTCGGCGGCATGACCAACCAGTACGCGGCGATGCCGAGCCTGCACGTCGGGTGGTCGCTGTGGTGCGGGGTGATGCTGTGGCGGCACGGGCGTACGCCGCTGATGAAGTGGCTCGGTGTCGCCTACCCCCTGCTGACCACTTTCGTGGTGATGGGGACGGCCAACCACTACTTCCTCGACGCGGTCGCGGGAGCCGCCGTGATGGGCCTCGGACTGGCCCTGACCAGGCCCTTCATACGACTGGTCGACCGGGTCACGAAGCGCCCGAAGCCCCTGCCGGACCCCGCGGAGCCGGTGAACGCCGACGGCGTTGTCAGTGCCGGATGCGAGACTTCCGAGGGTGAGCGAATCCCCGGGCAGCGGACCCGACCCCACACCTCCGCGCGTGCCCTCGCAGGCGACGGCTCCGACGCGGCGGCCGGTGCCGGCGACGGCGCTCCGGCAGCGGCTCGCTGAGCTGCGCGGCCCGTCGGTCGCGCCACTGCCCCTGGACGCGCGTGCGCTGGCGGCGCTCGCCGCGAACCCCGGGTGCGGGCGCCGGGCGCTGCTCGACGGCGCGGGGGTGAACAAGGCGGCGCTGGCGACGGCGCTCGGGTCGCCCTCCGCGTTCGGCCAGTCCCAGTTCGCCTTCATGCGGGGCAATGCCTTCGAGGCCCGGGTCAAGGCCGACGGCGGGACGGAGCTGATGCGGCTGCTGTACGAACGGATGGGCGGCGCCGGGTGCGAGCCGCCCGTGCCGGGCGAGACGCTCGTACCGGACCTGGCGGCGGCGGGCCCGGAGGGCCGGGCGGCCCGTACGGCGCTGGCGCTGCGCGAGGCGACGGCGGCCGGCGCGTGGACACTGCTGGACCACCCGATGCTGGCCCTGGAGGTGGCGGGCTCCCCCGCGTACCTGGAGCCGGACGCGGTCGTGGTGCGCCCCGACGGCCACTGGAGCGTCGTCGAGATCAAGTCCTTCCCCATGATCGACGACTCGGCGGACGCGGCGAAGGTCGGCGCGGCGGCCCGTCAGGCGGCGGTGTACGTCCTGGCGCTGGAGCGGGTGGCCGCGAAGGTGCCGGACGCGCGGGTCGGACACACGGTGCTGCTGGTGTGCCCCAAGGACTTCTCGAACCTGCCGGCGGCGTCGGTCGTCGACGTGCGCAAGCAGCGTGCGGTGACCCGGCGCCAGCTGGAGCGCCTCACACGCCTCGAAGACCTCGCGGCCGCGCTGCCCGAGGGCACGACCTTCGACGTGGAGCGCCCCGCCGAGGAACTGGCCGCCGCGGTCGAATCGGTCGACGCGGCGTACGCCCCCGAATGCCTGGCCGCGTGCGAGCTCGCCTTCCACTGCCGCCAGAAGGCGCGGGCGGCGGGCGCCGTGGAGGCGCTGGGGCGCAGCGTGCGCGGTGAGCTCGGCGGCCTGACCACGATCGGTGAGGTCCTGGCGGCGGCCGAGGGCGCGGCGGGCGACCCGGCCGACCCGGCGGTGGCCGCGCTGCGCCGGGCGGCGGCCCTGCGGGCGGAGGCGCTGGCCGGCGCACGGGCCGGGGAGCGGACGCTGTGCTGACGACGTCGCCCCTGGTCCGGCCGGGCTCTTCGCACCCCCGGCGGCACCCACCGCTCCGCTCACCGAAAGGCGCCGCATGTCGCTGATCAGCACGCTCGCGCGACTCGACGCCGTGCGCAGCGGACGGGCGCAGCCCCTTGCCACCGTCCGGCACCGGCACCTGTCCGAGCGCCCGATGGTCTTCGTGCCGCTGACCACCGCGGGCGAGGCCGGGGCGCCGCTCGGCGCGCTCGTCGGCACCGACCGCCACGCGCCCCGGCTGCTCGCCGTGACGCAGCCGCGCGACCGCGACCTGCGGTTCGCGTTCCTCGCGGAGCTGGCCGAGACCGTCCTGCCGTACATCGACGGGTTCGCCGACGACGTCGAGGCGGCCGAGCGCAACGAGACCGATCCCGAGACCGGCAAGCGCGTCAAGGTCGAGGTCGAACTGTGCGCGGACGCGCCCCAGTTGATCGTCCCGAGCCGGGCGGGCATCGCGTACGTACGGCTCCTCGGCCGTTCGACGCGCTTCCGGCGCACGGCCGAGCAGGACCCCGACACCCCCTATCCCGCGCCGCCGCACATCCCGCTGCTCGGCCGCTGGCTGACGCACTTCGGCGAACGGGCCCGGGTGCCGGGCTCCTCGCTGCTCCTTGCCGCGACCGACCTGCTGGGCCGCCACTGGGCGACCGGCCAGTCCAGCCTGGAGGACCAGCACCTGGGCGCGCTGCTGGCCTGGATCGACCCGGACGGGGCCGCGGGCGAGTCCGGCGCCGAGGCCGCGCTGCGGGCGGAACTGGAGCGGGACGGGGACGGGCAGCTGGTGTGCCCGCCGGCCGGCCCGGCGACCGACCCGGCGTTCGACAACAAACTGCTGGCCCCGGCGATCGACCGCTACGACCGGGCCCGCAAGGCCCTCGCCGCCGCCGAGGACGGCCTCGCGGCCGACGTACACCTCGGGGAACTGACCGCCGCCGAGCGGCACATCCGCGCGTTGCTGGCCGCGCAGACGCGGCCCACCTGGGACGCCGTCTGGCGCGGGCTCGACCTGCTGCGGGAGCTGCCGGAAGGCTCCCGGGCCACGGACCGCTGGACACGCGACCGCTGGTCGTACACCGGCCACCGCGACCGGGTACGGGCCGGGGAGCCGCCGCAGCCCCGGCGCGACGACGCGGTGACCGCCGCGCGGAAGCTCGCCTCCCGCGAGACCGCGCAGGCCCAGCTGGAGGCGCAGGAGGCACTCGACGATCCGCTGGTGATGGCCGGGCGGCGGCTGGCGGGCGAGGCGTTCACCAGCGAAGTACTGGACGTGGTGATGGCGACGAGCGAGGGAAAGCGGCCGAGCCCCCGCCCCCTGGTCACCGTACGGACGGACGACAGCCCGCTCCTGGGCGAGCGTGCGAAGGTCTACCGCTCGCTGGACGGCAGGCCGCAGACCGCCGAGTTCGTGCGGTACGAGGAGGAGCCCGGCGTCCTGGTGCTGCGGGTGACCGACAAGATGGGCCGCGGCAAGGAGCCGGCGCCGGGGTCCGTCCCGGAGAAGGGCGAGCGCGTCTGCTGGACCCTGTTCGAACACGACCAGCGCGGCGGCCCCCGGCTGCCCGACCCCGAGACGACGCCCTGGACCCACGGCGGCCCGCCGGGCGCGGGCGCCGAGCACCCCGACCCCGTGACCCCGGAGGACATCCTGTGAGCCCGCGCTTCGACCCCGGCGCCGAGGCCGGCCGCGCGACGGCGGCGATCCTCCACGACACGCTGCACGGCGCCCACCGGGGCGTCGTCGTGGACTCGCCGCCCGGCGCCGGCAAGTCGACGCTCGTGGTGCGGGCCGCGCTGGAACTGGCCGCCGCCGGCCACCCGTTGATGGTGATCGCACAGACCAACGCCCAGGTCGACGACCTGGTCCTGCGGCTCGCGGAGAAGGAACCGGACCTCCCGGTCGGCCGGCTCCACAGCAACGACACCGACCCGTACGACAAGGCCCTCGACGACCTCGCGCAGGTACGCAAGTCCGCCAAGGCCGCCGACCTGGCGGGCCTGGACATCGTGATCTCGACGGCCGCGAAGTGGGCGCACGTGCAGACCGCCGAGCCGTGGACGCACGCCATCGTCGACGAGGCGTACCAGATGCGCTCGGACGCGCTGCTCGCCGTGGCCGGGCTCTTCGAGCGGGCGCTGTTCGTCGGCGACCCGGGCCAGCTCGACCCGTTCTCCATCGTCGGCGCCGAGCAGTGGGCGGGGCTGTCGTACGACCCGTCGGCGAGCGCCGTCTCGACGCTGCTCGCCCACAATCCCGAACTGCCGCAGCACCGCCTGCCGGTGTCCTGGCGGCTCCCGGCCTCGGCCGCGCCGCTCGTCTCGGACGCGTTCTACCCGTACACGCCCTTCCGCAGCGGTACGGACCACGGCGACCGGCGTCTCACCTTCGGCGTCCCCTCCGACGGCTCGGGCCCGGACCGGGTGCTGGACGAGGCGGCCGCTTCGGGCTGGGGCCTGCTGGAACTCCCGGCCCGCCACACCCCGCGTACGGACCCCGAGGCGGTGGGGGCGGTGGCCCGCGTCGTACGCCGTCTCCTGGACCGGGGCGGTGCGGCGGTCAGCGAGCGCTCCCCCGACCCGGTGCCGCTCACGGCGGACCGCGTCGCGGTCGGCACCGCGCACCGCGACCAGGCGGCGGCGGTCCGGGCGGCGCTGGCGGACCTCGGCGTGAGCGGGGTCGCGGTCGACACGGCGAACCGCCTCCAGGGCCGCGAGTTCGACGTGACAGTGGTGCTGCACCCGTTGTCGGGGCGGCCCGACGCGACGGCGTTCCACCTGGAGACGGGCCGGCTGTGCGTGCTGGCCTCGCGGCACCGGCACGCGTGTGTCGTGGTGTGCCGGGAGGGGGTGGCGGACCTGCTGGACGAGCACCCGTCGACGGAACCGGTGCAGCTGGGCGTCACGGTCAAGTTCCCCGACGGCTGGGAGGCGAACCACGCGGTCCTGGCGCACCTGGCGGAACACCGGGTCCGGTACCGCGACTGAGCCGGCCGCCGCGCGGGCCCGTTCCCCCGCGGGGCAGGTTCGTTCCGGCGGGGCGGCGGGCACGCTACCCGCCGGGCGGCCCGTGGGGTCCCGAAGGCGCACAGCCGGCCCGCCGCCCCGGCGCAAGTGCGCGCGGGAGGCGCACTTGCGGGGTCCGGGACAATGGACGGTGGTCATCGAGCACGCGTGGCCGCGAGAGGGAAGGAAAGCCCATGGCGGAACCCGAGCGCACCGAGCGGCGGCTGCGTCCCGCGCCGCTGCTCTTCGAGCCTTCGGAGGCAGCCGCCGATCCCGAGCACTTCTTCGACCTGGAGTCGATGGAGGACCCCGGTGAGCTGCTGGAACGTGCCACCGAGCTGACGCTCGCGTTCCGCACCGCGACCGACCGGGCCACCGAGTTCCAGGCGATCGCGGCCGCCCAGCTCGCCGACCCCAAGCGTTTCGACCGGCTGTCGGCGGCGGACATCGCCCGGCGCGCCGACTGGACCGAGGACTACGCGAAGAAGATGGTCGAGTTCGGCCGCGGTCTGCTGCGCGGCCCGAAGCACGAGTAGCCGCCCGGCGGCTCCGTACGGGGCACCGGCTGATGGCATATGCCCGGCGGCAAGATACTCCTCACCGCCCCGCCCTGTCCCGATTTCCCGCAACTCTCGGGAACGACTCCGCTACTCCGGGTAGATGTGAGTCCATGACCGCCCTCCAGGAGACAGCCCTCCCCGCGTACCCGTCCCCCGCCACCCCTGCCCAGGTCACCGCCGCCGGGGCGGCCTGGCTCGCCTCCGCAGCCGTGTACCCGCGCAGCACGCTCTCGCTCTGGGAGTCCCGCCCCGCGGACTCGGGCGTCCTGCCCTGCGGCTCGGTGTTCGACGTGGTGAGCGTCCCCGCGTTCTTCGGCCGCCGCATGCTGGACCGGTTATGGGCGGACGGGCCCGGTTCGGGGCCGGTCGCCACCCACCGGGGCCGCATGCTGCTCTTCACCTCCGCCGGCACCGCCCAGCGGCTGCCGTCGCTGCTCGCCTGGGAGGAGTGGGGCCGTACCGGAAACACCGCCGGGGGCACCGCGAAGGCGCCCGTGCCGCCGGTCCTGTGCCACGGTCCGGGCGACGCCGTGACGGTCCCCCCACTGAGCGCCCCGGCCGGCCCCGCCGTTGCGGGACCGCGCTGGCTGGTCGCCCCGGACGTGCGCCATCCGTGGCTGCCGGGCGCCGAGGCGATGCTCTGGGCGTGCCTACGGGCGGCCCGCCCGGGACCGGCCGACGAGCCCCGGATATCGATTTTTCCTCCCGCCGATCCGGGTGCTAATGTCTACGACGTCAGCAGGCGCCGCTAGCTCAGTTGGTTAGAGCAGCTGACTCTTAATCAGCGGGTCCGGGGTTCGAGTCCCTGGCGGCGCACAGCGAGGCAATCGCCTGACCTGGCCGTTCTTCCTTCGGGAAGGACGGCCACTGGCGTTTCTGGGGCTCGGTGCTAGCGAGGGGCTAACCGGCCCGTCGTCGGCCCGCTGGGGCCTCGGCTGCGGCACCAGGGCAACGGCGGCTTCCGCGTTCTGGTGAGCGATCTCCAGCAGGACCGAGGTGTACGTGTCCGCCGTGATCTGGATCGATGAGTGCCGGAGCATGGCCGAGATCA
Source organism: Streptomyces chryseus (assembly GCF_014650755.1). Classification (GTDB taxonomy): domain Bacteria; phylum Actinomycetota; class Actinomycetes; order Streptomycetales; family Streptomycetaceae; genus Streptomyces; species Streptomyces chryseus. Next base: position 129,746 of record NZ_BMVO01000017.1, read on the forward strand.
CTTTCATGTCTCCTCCAGCCGCCAGCGCCAGCGTGGCGCCGCTGTGGCGCAGGTCATGGAGTCGGATAGGCGGCAGGTAGCCGGGGTGCGGATACGGCCGCAGCCGGTCGTCCGGGGTAAGCCAGTACCAGGTCTGCGGGTCGACGATGCCGTTGGCCGTTAGCTAGAGCTTCAAGGCGGAGCGAGCCTTATCAAGGGCGCGGCGGCGCATGGAGATAGCATCCTTTTCGTCGTCAGACAGTTGCGCGAAGGTTTGGTCGTGTCCGCCCGGGATGAAGATCGGGTCATAGCCGAATCCGTTGCTGCCAGCTTCTTCCGGAGCAATCTTGCCTTCGACGGTGCCCACGAAGACTTGGGTGCCGCCCTCGTCGCAGTACCCGATGGCGGTGACAACTTGTGCTGATCGGTCGGGCCAGCCAGCCATCATTCGAATGAGGCCGACATTTCCCACGCTGTCGAGGAACCACGACACGAGTGCTCCCGGCAGGCCGTTCCAGGCAGCGATAACCAGCCCGGAGTCGTCCACCATGACTGGCCGGCGCAGCTCGGCGAAGGCCATCGCTGCTTTACGTTCCGCTACCTTGGTGACGTCCAGTTCCTGGAATTCCGGCAAGTCGAGACTCACTGGCTCCCCCCCCCAAAATCCGCTCGAACTCGCGAGCTTTACCGGAATTTTTCGTGACGAGAACAATGCCTTCCATTGACGCACCTTTCTGTGGTGATTTTAAGGTTGCGTGCGATTATGTGCAAGCCGGTTGGCTGTCTCATGCACGAACGCGAGGGGTTTAGGGTAGCCACTTTGGAAGCAGTTCAGTTTAAGGAGAACTGATTTCAGGGTGGTGGCGATATCAGTGCGATGGCCAGGCGAGCTGAAAATGGGCTCACACCGGGCCCGGAGTCTGACGCACGTGCCCAGCACCCGGCCCCGACGGTCAGTGATGTCGGACATGGCCCCGTCGGCTTCCGTGGGGGGCTCGGCTCGCCCGAACAATGGTCGCCTCGTCATGCCTAGTGTGGGCAGGTCGTACAGCACGCCGATATGTGCAGCCAGGCCGAACCCTCTCGGGTGGGCTGTGCCCTGGGCGTCGAACATGATCAGGGGGCGGCAATCCCGGCAGGGAATCCAGAAGGGCGCAAATCGCTGGTCCCTCCCGATAAGCGAACAGACCCGGTATGTAGGGAAAACCGGTCGCGACCTCCGTGGAGTAATAGTTGCCGGGATCAAGGAGCTGACCGCTCAACAGCGTGGTGGCGGCCACTGCCACAGCTGTGCCGCGTTGCTCTGAGTACGACACGCCGACTGCCATGGCGTAGTCCACGCCAGACAGGTCCAGCGAAGCGGTAACGAGCCGGTTCTTGAGGGCGAGCTGCTCGACCCGGGCTTCCCCCGGGTCGTTCGTCCAGGGGAAGCGATGCGCCTCACTGCTTATGGGCGGCCACCACCTGCTCGAGGAGCTCGTTGGACCGGACTTCAATCCGGTTCTCCTGGGCGGCGGCGTGGACAACTTCGACCCGCACGGAGTCGCCAGGCTGGATGACGTTTTCCAGGTTCACCTGGCGCTTGCCGGACTCCAGATGGCGGGCTGACAAGATGGCGGTGTGCCCAGCCGCGAGTTGAACGATGGCGTAGCGCTTGGACACCCTGAGAGCTGTGCCAATGTGCAGGCTGCCGGCCTGATACATGTCCTCGAACTCGCGGTGCTGATGCAACTGAGATTGCTTTTGTGCCGCTTGATCCCGCAGGGTCTGGCCGACTGCCTCTTCTCCCAGTTGCTGCTCGGTGGCCGCCAGCAGCAACTCAAGGTCGGTGAGGTGCACAGGAAACTCTTCGAACACCCCGCGCGACAGGTTGAGGGCTGCCTCGATGGCCACACGGACGGCAACGGCTTCCGTCAGTTGCGCTTGGGTGAACTTACGCAGGACTTGCTCGTACTGAGCCGCTGACAAGTGCAGGTTTCGGTTCGTGGCATGGTGGAACGCCTCTGCCAGCACTCGTTGCTGCAACCAGGCTTTTGGCAGAGGTCCGGACTTTGGCGGTACGGGGGTGTCCTCTGCCTCTGATCCGTCCCCGGCGGTCTCGATCTTATTGAGCTCATCCCGCAGGTCCTGGGCGATCTCGTCAAGCACCGCCAGAGCCGTCGCTAGTGCGTTGGCCACGAACGTTCGCCGGGTCGGGTGACACGCCGGTCGATGTTCGG
>NZ_BMVO01000018.1 GCF_014650755.1 Streptomyces chryseus
CTCCGACGCCACACTCCGCAAAAGGCGGCCCCCACACCAGAAACAACCACCGCCCCCGCCACACCAACGCCCCCGCACCCACCCCCCACCCCGGGTGGCATCATCACGGCGTGACCATCACCCCAGCCTCCACCCCAACACCCACCCCAGCCTCCACTCCCACTCCCACCCCCGCCCCCCGCTGCGTCCTCTTCGACGTCGACGGCACTCTCGTCGACGCCCTCGACAACCAGCGCCGCGTCTGGGCCGACTGGGCCGTGCGGTACGGAGTGGACCCCGGTGAGGTGTACCGGGTCGCACTGAGGACGCGGCCGTTGGAGACCTTCGCGGTCGTCGCTCCCGCCGAGGATCCGCAGGAGTGCCTGGCCGCGTTGCACGCGCTGGAAGACGCCGACGTACGGTCCGGGGAGTACGCGGCCTACGACGGCGCGGCGGAGCTTCTGCGCGGGCTGCCCGCCGGGGCGTGGGCGCTCGTCACCTCCAACTACGAGCACCGCGTGCGGGGGCGGTTCGCCCGTACCGGACTGCCGGTTCCCGAGGTGGTCGTGGACGCGGCCGGGGTGACCGAAGGCAAACCGTCCCCCGTGCCCTATCTCCTCGCCGCCGCTCGCCTCGGCGTCCGGCCGGAGAACTGCCTCGTCGTCGAGGACGCGCCCTCCGGCGTACAGGCCGGACTGCGCGCCGGCATGACCGTGTGGGGAGTGAACACCGACACGGCGGTCGAGGGTGTGCACCGCCACTTCGCGACCCTCAGGGACGCTGCCGCGCACATCACCGCGTTCCTGTCAGGTACTCCACACAGCAAGCCCGGCCAGGGTGCGCTCGTATGCTCGGACGCATGACGACGAGCGAGAGCGCACCGCAAGGAAACGTGACCCCACGCGGGACCGCCCCCGCCGTACCCTCCCCATCCACCCCCACCCCTCGCATCTCCACGCCCCCCACCTCCACCAGCATGCGCCGCGCCCTCAGGCGGGCCCGGGACGGGGTCGCGCTCGACACCGCCGAGGCCGCCGTACTGCTCCAGGCGCGCGGTGACGACCTCCGCGACCTCGCCGCCTCCGCCGCGCGCGTGCGGGACGCGGGGCTGGAGGCGGTGGGGCGGGCCGGCGTCATCACGTACTCGCGCAAGGTCTTCATCCCGCTCACCCGCCTGTGCCGCGACAAGTGCCACTACTGCACCTTCGTCACCGTCCCCGGCAAGCTCCGCCGCGCCGGCCACGGCATGTTCCTCTCTCCCGACGAGGTGCTCGACATCGCCCGGCGCGGCGTCGAGATGGGCTGCAAGGAGGCCCTCTTCACCCTCGGCGACCGCCCCGAGGACCGGTGGCCGGAGGCACGTGAGTGGCTGGAGGCGGAGGGGTACGACGACACCCTCGCGTACGTCCGCGCCATGGCCATCCGCGTCCTGGAGGAGACCGGGCTCCTGCCCCACCTCAACCCGGGCGTCATGTCCTGGACCGACCTCCAGCGGCTCAAGCCCGTCGCCCCCTCGATGGGCATGATGCTGGAGACGACCGCCACCCGCCTGTGGTCCGAGCCCGGCGGCCCGCACCACGGCTCCCCCGACAAGGAGCCCGCCGTACGCCTGCGGGTCCTGGAGGACGCCGGGCGGTCCAACGTCCCGTTCACGACCGGTCTGCTCATCGGCATCGGCGAGACGTACGAGGAGCGCGCCCACTCCCTCTTCGAACTCCGCAAGACCGCCCGCGCCTACCACGGCATCCAGGAAGTCATCGTCCAGAACTTCCGCGCCAAGCCGGACACCGCCATGCGCGGCATGCCCGACGCCGAGTTGGAGGAGCTGGCCGCCGCCATCGCCGTGGCCCGCCACATCCTCGGCCCGGCCGCTCGCATCCAGGCCCCGCCGAACCTCGTCGACGCCGAGTACGCCCTGCTCATCGGTGCCGGCATCGACGACTGGGGCGGCGTCTCACCCCTCACTCCCGACCACGTGAACCCCGAGCGCCCCTGGCCGCACATCGACGAACTCGCCGCCAGGACCGCCGCCGCCGGCTTCGAGCTGCGCGAACGGCTGACCATCTACCCGGAGTTCGTCCAGCGCGGCGAGCCGTGGCTGGACCCGCGTCTCCTCCCGCACGTACGGGCGCTCGCCGACCCGGAGACCGGGCTGGCCCGCACGGACGTGCGCCCCACCGGCCTCCCGTGGCAGGAACCCGACGGAGGGTTCAACCCGGCAGCGGCGGCCCCGTCCACAACCACCGCCGCTGCCCCGTCCGCCGGCACCGGACGTACGGACCTCCACCGCACCATCGACACCATCGGCCGCACCACCGACCGCCGTGACGACTTCGACGAGGTGTACGGCGACTGGGACGCCCTGCGCGAGGCCGCCGCGCCCGGCATGGTGCCCCAGCGCCTCGACACCGACGTGCGCCAGGCCCTGAACCAGGCCGCCGACGACCCCACCCGGCTCACCGACGACGAGGCGCTCGCGCTCCTCCACGCGGACGGCCCCGCCCTGGACGCCCTCACCCGCATCGCCGACGAACTGCGCCGGGACGTGGTCGGCGACGACGTCACGTACATCGTCACGCGCAACATCAACTTCACCAACGTCTGCTACACCGGCTGCCGCTTCTGCGCCTTCGCGCAGCGCCGCACCGACGCCGACGCGTACACGCTCTCCCTCTCCCAGGTGGCCGACCGGGCCGAGCAGGCATGGGACGTCGGCGCGGTCGAGGTGTGCATGCAGGGCGGCATCCACCCCGACCTGCCCGGCACCGCGTACTTCGACATCGCGCGTGCCGTGAAGGAGCGCGTCCCCGGCATGCACGTGCACGCTTTCTCGCCGATGGAGGTCGTCAACGGCGCGACGCGCACCGGCATGTCGATCCGCGAGTGGCTGACGGCGGCGAAGGAGGCGGGGCTCGACTCGATCCCCGGTACCGCAGCCGAGATCCTCGACGACGAGGTGCGCTGGGTCCTCACCAAGGGCAAGCTGCCGACCGCGAACTGGATCGAGGTCGTCGAGACGGCGCACGAGCTCGGCATCCGGTCCTCGTCGACCATGATGTACGGGCACGTCGACCAGCCCCGCCACTGGCTCGGCCACCTGCGCACGCTGGCGCGTATCCAGCGGACGGCGCTGTCGAAGAACGTCGGCGGTTTCACGGAGTTCGTCACCCTCCCCTTCATCCACACCAACGCCCCGGTCTACCTCGCCGGCATCGCCCGCCCCGGCCCGACGAACCGCGACAACCGCGCCGTCACCGCCATGGCCCGTCTCCTGCTCCACCCGTACATCACGAACATCCAGACCAGCTGGGTGAAGCTGGGCGCGGAGGGCGCCGCCGAGATGCTGCGCTCGGGTGCGAACGATCTCGGCGGCACGCTGATGGAGGAGACCATCTCCCGTATGGCGGGCTCCAGTTACGGCTCGTACCGCTCCATCCAGGACCTGGTGGCGATCGCGGACTCCGCCGGCCGCCCCTCCAAGCCCCGCACCACTCTCTACGGCGAGGTCCCCCCCGAGCGCCGGCAGTCGGCCACCGCATCGGACGGCCACCTTCCGGAGTTGCTGCCTGTGCTGGAGTGATGCGGCAGCAAGGGCGAGTGAAGATTGCCCGGGACCGGCAATGCTTTCTGTCAGTCCTGCGTGAGACGATCCCTTTGGTCCAAGAGATCGGCCCACGGGGGAGGGTGAGCGGAATGACGGTGTTTCTCGGTCTCGGCATCGCGGGGATCGTGCTGCTGGCGCTCTCGTTGATCTTTGACGGGATTCTGGAAGGGCTTTTCGGGGGAGTCCTCGACGGCCTTTTCGACGGGCTTCTTTCACTGCCCGTCATTGCCGGGTTCATATCGATGTTCGGCTTCGGCGGTGCCATCATGCTCGGCACCACGGGTCTCGGAGGCGGGGTCGCCACGGGCGTCGGTGTGGCGGCGGGGGTTCTGGCGGGCTGGCTCGCGTGGCGGTTCAGCCGTGCGCTGATGCGCGACCAGACCGACGCCACCCCGCGCGGCACCGATCTCGTCGGCACCGCCGGGTCCGTCGTCACCGCGATCCCGGCCGACGGGTACGGCGAGGTGCTGCTGCGGCTCGGCGGCCAGCCAGTCAAGCTCGCGGCCAAGAGCGCGGTGCCGGTCGCGCGCGGCGCCGAGATCTGGGTGGAGGCGTCACTGTCGAGCACCTCGGTCGCGGTGCGCCCGGTCGAGCGCTGAACCCCGCACGCCGCAGCCCGAACTCCTCACCCGGCACGCCGAACGCCCCGCCCCAACGCTGATACGTCGGCCGGGTGGCCGGGTCCACGCGCGCACGGGTGCCCCTGGCCGAGTCCGTGTCCGTAACCAGCTCCACGCACCAGTCCTTCATCGCTCCAACTGCTGCCTCCCCTGGGAAGGCAGGGGGGAATGCATCATGAGTCCAGTCGTCATCGCCGTCGTGGGAGTCGTCGTACTCCTCGTCCTGCTGGCCCTTGTCGTCATCACGCGCTACAAGGTCGCCGGCCCCAGCGAAGCGTTCATCATCACCGGCCGCCGCGGTAAGACCTCCGTCGACCCGGTCACCGGCCACACCTCCACCGACAACAGCGGCCAGAAGGTCGTCGTCGGTGGCGGCGTCTTCGTCGTGCCGTTCGTTCAGCAGAAGTTCACTCTCGACCTCTCCAGCCGGCACATCCCGATCTCCGTCCGCGGCGCCGTCACCCTGCGGGGTGTGAAGGCCAACCTCGAAGGCGTCGCCATCGTCAAGGTCGGCGGCAGCGAGGACGCCATCCGGGCCGCGGCCCAGCGTTTCCTCCAGCAGCAGGACGGCATCGTCGGCTTCACGCAGGAAGTGCTGTCCGGCGCGCTGCGCGCCATCGTCGGCCGCATGTCGGTCGAGGACATCATCCGCGACCGCGCCGCCTTCGCAGGTCAGGTCGCCGAGGAGGCCGAGGCCAGCCTCTCCGGCCAGGGTCTGATCCTCGACGCCTTCCAGATCCAGGACATCACCACCGAGGGCTCCTACCTGGAGGACCTCGGCCGGCCCGAGGCCGCCCGCGCCCGCCAGGAGGCCGACATCGCCGAGGCGATCGCCAAGCGGGCCTCGGAGCAGGCCCGGCTGAAGGCGGCGGAGGAGATCGCCGTCGCCGAGCGGACCTTCTACCTCAAGCAGGCCGAGATCCGCGTCGAGACCGAGGCCGCCGCGGCCAAGGCCAACGCCGCCGGCCCGCTCGCCGACGCCGCGCGCCAGCAGGAAGTACTCGCCGAGCAGGAGAAGGTCGCCGAGCGCCAGGCCGCGCTGACCGACCGCGAGCTCGACACCAAGGTCCGCAAGCCCGCCGACGCCGCCCGTTACCAGGCGGAGCAGGAGGCCGAGGCCCGTCGTATCGCGCAGGTCAAGGAGGCCGAGGCGGACGCCGAGCGCTCCCGCCTCACCGGTGAGGGCGAGAAGCTGCACCGCGCGGCGCTCGCCGAGGCCGTACGCATCGAGGGCGAGGCTGAGGCGGCGGCCATCGCCGCGAAGGGTTCGGCCGAGGCCGAGGCCATGCGCAAGAAGGCCGACGCCTTCGCGCAGTACGGCGACGCGGCCGTCCTCCAGATGCTCGTCGAGGTGCTGCCGCAGGTCGTCGCCAAGGCGGCCGAGCCGATGAGCGCCATCGACAAGCTGACCGTGATCTCCACGGACGGCGCGAGCCAGCTCTCCCGTACGGTCACCGACAACGTCGCCCAGGGCATGGAGATGCTCAGCTCCACCACCGGCGTCGACCTCGCCGAGCTGCTGAAGGGCATCACCCAGCGCGGCGGGAAGCCGGCCCCGGAGCCGGCCGACGCCAACGGCAAGATCCAGATCACGGACTGAGCCGCCCCGGCCTCCGCCCCGCCTCCGACCTGCCCCGTCTCCGGCCGGTCCCCCGCCGCTCACCCTCCCCGTCGCGGGAGAAGCGGCGGGCGGACCGGCAGGGCGGAGCCACGCCTGACGGGCCGGACCCGTGGCGTCCGCTCGCACACCCGTCCCCTGAGCACCCCGTTCCCCTTCGATTACAGTGCTGCGCCAGACGTCGTACACCGGCACACGCGACCGGCACACGCGAAGGGCAGAAGCGGTGAGCGCACCAGTCACATCCGTATGGGGCCGTGCCGAGCAGCAGGACTTCCGCAGCCGGGTGCGCGGCTGCCTGCTCGGCGGTGCGGTCGGTGACGCGCTCGGCGCCGGCGTGTCCGCGCTGAGCCTGGACGAGATCCACGCGGCCCACGGCGTCGACGCCGTCACCGACCTCGTCCCCGTGTACGGCAGACGCGGCGCCGTCACCGCCGGCACCCAGCTGACCCTCTTCACCGTCGACGGCCTCATACGGGCCCAGGTGCGTCGCGACACCGGGGCCTGGCACCCGCCGACCGACATACACCGCGCCCACCTGCGGTGGGCCGTCACCCAGCGCGACTGGGGGCCCGACGAGCGCCGCAAGGACGGCGGCTGGCTCGCCAGGGAGGAGTGGCTGTACGCACGCCGCGACCCCTCCCGCGAATGCCTGACCGGCCTCGCCGACGAGACCATGGGCACGCTCGACCGGCCCAGGAACCCCACCGCCCGCGACTCCGGCGCCGTCACCCGTTCCGCGCCCTTCGGGCTCCTCGTCGGCTGGGAGCCGCAGCTCGTCTTCCAGCTCGCCGTCGAATGCGCCGCCCAGACCCACGGCCACCCCACGGCGTACCTCTCGGCCGGTGCGTTCGCCGTGATCGTGCACGGCCTGGCGCGGGGCGAGACCGTCGACGCCTCCGTCCAGCGCGCCCTCGTCCTGCTCGCCGCCCGCCCCGGTCACCAGCCCGTCACCGACGCCCTCAAGCAGGCCCTCGGCGCCGTACGCCAGGGGATGCCGTCGCCCGCCCGCGTCGAGTCGCTCGGCGACGGGCGCACCGCCGAGGACGTACTCGCCGTCGCCGTCTACTGCGCCCTCGTCGGCGAGGACATCCGGCACGGTCTGCGCCTGGCCGTCAACCACGGCGGAGCCTCGGAGGCCACCGGCGCGCTCTGCGGCAGCCTGCTCGGCGCGCTGCACGGCGAGACGGCGCTGCCGCCGGGCTGGGTGGCCGAGCTCGAAGGGCGCTCCACGCTCCTCGAACTGGCCGACGACTTCGCCATGGAGATGACCCAGGGCCCCGCCCTGCACGGCCCCGCGATCAACGCCCCCGGCTGGCTGAACCGCTACCCGAGGGGCTGACGGCCGCCCGACGACCGGACGACCCCGCCTCACCCGACGGCGCCATGCCTACCCCGACGTCTCCTCCACTCAGTCCCCCCTCCTTTCGCGCGCAATCGCGTCCCCCGCACCGGCCGGCGCGGGGACCGTCGCGCCCGCGGTGTCCGGCGACGTGCCGTCGTCCCCGTCCGTGTTGATGCGCGCCAGCACCGCGTCGCGCTCTGGAGTGTCCTCCGGCTTGAGGTGGCCGATCAGCACGAACAGGATCAGCGACACGACCAGCGGCACCGACACCTGGTACTGCGTCGCCACGCCGTCCATCCCGTAGTTCACCACCCAGAACGCGAACAGCCCGCACGCCCAGGAGACCAGGGCGGCCGTGGGACCGGACTTACGGAACCGGGGCAGCAGCCCGAGCATGAACGGGATGGCGATCGGGCCCATCAGGCCCGCGACCCACTTGATGACGATCGTGATGATGTCCTTGAACGCCGGAGAGTTGACCTGGGTGGCGATCGCCATCGACAGCGCGAGGAACGCCACGGTCGAGAGCCGCGCGGCCACCAGCCCCGCGCGCTGCGACCACCCGCGCGCCTTCGCCGACAGCGCGGGCGCGATGTCGCGGGTGAAGACGGCGGCGATGGCGTTGGCGTCCGAGGAGCACATCGCCATGGTGTGGGAGAAGAAGCCCACGATGACCAGCCCCAGCAGACCGTGCGGCAGCAGCTGTTCGGTCATGAGGGCGTACGAGTCCGACGCGTCCGGCTTCTGCGCGTCGACCAGCAGCGGCGCGCACCACATCGGGAAGAAGAGGACCAGCGGCCACACCAGCCACAGGGCCGCTGACAGCCGGGCCGAGCGTGTGGCCTCGCGGGCGCTCGCCGTTGCCATGTAGCGCTGGGCCTGGTTCCACATGCCGCCGGAGTACTCGAAGGTCTTGATGAAGAGGTAGGCCAGCAGGAACATCATGGTGAAGTCGCCGGTCAGCGGGTCGTTGTGGGTCTCCGGGAGCTTGTCCCACACCGTCCACAGCGAGCTGAAGCCGCCGAGTTCCCCCATCACCGCGATGAGCATCGCGAGCCCGGCGAAGAGCTGGATGACGAACTGCCCCAGTTCCGTCAGGGCGTCGGCCCACAGTCCGCCGACCGTGCAGTAGATGCCCGTGATGACGCCGGTGATGAGGATGCCCTGGTTGAGCGAGATGCCGGTGAAGACGGTCAGCAGCGTGGCGATCGCCGCCCACTTGGCCGCCACGTCCACGATCTTCAGCAGTACGCCGGACCAGGCGAGGGCCTGCTGGGTGGGCAGGTTGTAGCGGTTCTTGAGGTATTCCAGCGGCGAGGCGACATGCAGCCTGGACCTGAGCCGGTTGAGCCGTGGGGCGAACAGGCTGGACCCGATCGCGATGCCGATCGCGATGGGGAAGGACCACGTCACGAAGGACGTGACGCCGTACTTGTACGCGATGCCCGCGTAGCCGGTGAACATGACGGCGCTGTAACCGGACATGTGGTGGGAGATGCCGGAGAGCCACCACGGCATCTTCCCGCCGGCCGTGAAGAAGTCGCTGACGTTGTCCACGCGCTTGTGGGACCAGACGCCGATCGCGACCATGATTCCGAAGTAGCCGATGAGCACGGCCCAGTCGAGACTGTTCATGCCCCCTCCAGGGGTCCGCCTTGTCCTGCGTTCATCTGAATGAACCCGAGCGCGCCTCGTCAGTACGTCCGGATGGCGGGCGCCCCCGTGCGGGAGCGGGGACTTCGGGGATTGAACCGCCTGTGCGGGCAGCCGGTCAAGGCCCCTCGGGGTCAAGGATGTGAACGCAGGTCATAAAGCGGAACCTCTTTGCCGTTTCTTGACCCTCCGGGGCGTTGTCGCGCACGTGACGGCAGCCACACGATGAGCGGGCGCATCGTCACGTGCAACGGAAACGACCGCACGGGATGCGGGTCCCGTGCGGTCGGAAGAAGGAGTGAGGAGAGAGGGAGGAAAGGGGGAGGCGGAGGCAGTGGCTATCGCATCAGCTCGCCCGCGTTCACCAGCAGCGACTGGCCGGTGATCGCGCGGGCCCGGTCGGAGGCAAGGAACGCCACGGCCTGCGCCACGTCGCCGTCGGTGGCCAGCTCGGGCAGCGCCATGCGCGCGGTGAGCCGCCCCAGCACCTCCTGCTCCGGTACGCCCTCGGTGTGCGCGGCGAACTGGACGTACGCCTGCACCGGCGGGCCCCACATCCACCCGGGCAGCACGGTGTTCACCCTGATCCGGTGCGTCCCGAGTTCGCGCGCCATCGAGTACATCGCCGAGGTGAGCGCCCCCTTCGACGCCGCGTACGCCGCCTGCTCCACCTCGGACGGCGCGGCGATCGCCGACTGCGTGCCGATGATGACGACCGAGCCGCCCCGCTCCTTCAGCGCCGGCAGGCAGGCGCGGGTCATCCGCAGCGTGCCGAGCAGGTTCACGTCGAGCACGCTCTGCCAGGTGGCGAAGTCGGCGTCCTCGACGCCGCCGAAGTAGCTGTCCCAGGCCGCGACATGGGCGACGGCGTCGATCCGTCCGAAGCGCTCCACGGCGAGCGCGGCGAGCGCCTCGCACTGGTCCTCGTGCGTGATGTCGGTGACCAGCTGGGCCGTGTGCCGGCCGCCCGGATCGATCTCGGCGGCGCACTTGACGAGGTTCGCCTCCGTGCGGGCGCCGAGCACCGCGTTGCCGCCGTCGCGCACGACGGCCGCGGCGATCCGGTGCCCGAGCCCGGCGCCGACGCCCGACACGACGACGGTCTTCCCCTGAAGCAGCATCCGGTCGCCCTTCCGGTTCCAGGTCTGGCCATTCATCTGACGAGGCGTCAGAGTAGGTCCGTCCGGCGGCGGAAGGAAGGGATCGGCAGCCATGGGTGAGGACACGCGCAGTGAGGTGTACGCGGAACTGGCGAGCGTCGGGCCCTACGGTGTCCGGCCGGGACACGCCCTGATCACCATGGTCGAACCGCACCCGGGCCACGAGTACGCGTACAACCGCTGGTACGAGGACGACCACTACGTCGCCGGCGCTATGGCCATGCCCTGGATGTACGCCGGGCGCCGCTGGGTCGCCACCCGTGACCTCCAGCTCCTGCGCTACCCGCAGAAGTCCGCCGTCGCGCAGCCGGTCACCGCCGGCTGCTACCTCTCGACGTACTGGGTGACGGAGGGGCGCTACGACGAGCACATGAAGTGGACCGTCGGGATCAACAAGCGCCTCAACCGCGACGGGCGCGTCCACCAGGACCGTACGCACGTCTTCACGGCCTTCCAGGACCATGAGGCGACCGTCTACCGCGACGGGGACGCCGGGCCGCGCGACTTCCACGCGCTCGACCACCCGTACCGGGGCCTGGTGCTGGAGGTCGTCGACGCCGAAAGCCCCGGGCGGCGGGCGAAGCTGCTGGAGTGGCTGCGGGACACGCACCTCCCGCGCCGGCTGGCGGAGCGGTCGGGCGCCGGGGGGCCGGCCGCGATGGTCACCGTCTTCCGGCCGACGCCGCTGCCGGGTGACCGGATGAGCTACGTGAAGCAGGTCGAGGGGGTCGACACCCGGCTGACGCTGCTCTGGTTCCTGGAGACCGATCCGCGCGAGGCGTGGGAGGAGCGCTTCGGCGGGCTGGACGAGGAGGTGGCGGCGTCGGGGCTGGGCCGGGTGGAGCTGGTGGCGCCGTTCGTCCCGACGGTCCCGGGGACGGACCGGTACGTCGACGAACTGCGCTGAGGGGCGTACCGCCGGGCGCCGGCGGACGTGGCGGAGCCCCCTCGGCCAGGACGGCGGACCGGTCGAGAGGGCTCACTTCGGTGGTGCTCGGCGCGTCGGTTCCCGCGCCTCGGTGCTCGGTACCCGCGCCTCGGTGGGTCGGTCTCGGCGCGTCGTCCACGGCGGGTCGTGACTCGCCCCGGACCGGTCAGCCGAGGTCGAACGTCCCCTGGCCGACCCCGCCCACGAACGCGCTCCAGGAACCGGGGGCGAAGGTGATCGAAGGGCCCTCGGGCGCCTTCGAGTCCCGCACCGCGACAGCGTGGCTGACCGGGGACTTGACCTCTACACATGCGCCGTTACCCCCGGAGTACGAGGACTTCGTCCAGGTGTCCGTAGCGCCCTGATGGATTGCCATGTTCACTCCGAATTTGCTGGTCGTGGAGAGTGAGACGCCAACGTTCTTGCTGGCGTGAGCGACGCTACTCGCGAACCACCTCGCGTGAAGTGGTCGTTCACCCGACCGGATGGCATATTCCATGAGGGACTTCCGCTGCGCCGTGACCAAGGTGTACCGTTCCGGTTCCCTCGGCGGAAGCTCTGATTCAGGGGCTGATCAGCGGGCGTAATCCTTCGCGATGTTCGCGATGAAATGGCGCGAGGCCTCGACGTTCAGCGCCTGGGCGCGCAGGTGCTCGTACATCACGCTGTACTTCTGTACGTCGTTCGCCTTCTCCAGATAGAGGTCGCTCGTGACGCCCTCGATGTAGACCACGCTGGAGTCGGCCGCGTCCGGGAACTCCAGGATCGCGTAGTGGCCGCTGATGCCGGGATGCGCGCCCATGTCGAACGGAAGTATCTGGACCGTCACATGGGGCAGCTGGGACTGCTCCACCAGGTGTTCCAGCTGCTCCCGCATGAGCTGTCTGTCGCCGACCACGCGGCGCAGCGCCGCTTCGTCGATCACGGCCCACAGCCGCAGCGGCTGTTCGGCGGTGAGGATGCGTTCCTGCCGGCGCAGTCTGACGTTGACCCGTTTCTCCACGTCGCCGGCGGCCGTCTCGGGCAGCGCGCCGGTGATCAGCGCCTCGGCGTAGCGCGGGGTCTGGAGCAGGCCGGGAACGATCTGCGGGTCGTACACGCGCAGGGACGCGGCGTCCGTCTCCAGGCCGATGTAGACGCTGTACGGGATGTCGCCGAAGGCGTGCCACCAGCCCTGCTGGCGCGAGTCCTTGGCCATCTGCATCAGCGAGTCGACGATGCGGTGGTCCTCGACGTCGTACACCCCGCACAGGTCGCGTACGTCGCGCTGGCTGATGGAGCGGCGGCCGTTCTCCAGGCGGCTGATCTTCGACTGGGAGACCAGGAGGCGCTCCGCCACCTCCTCGGCCGTCATGCCCTTGAGCTCGCGCAGCCGGCGGAGCTCCTGGCCCAATCGGCGTCGCCTGACGGTGGGGTTGACGTTCGACGCCACGGGAACTGCACCTCCGGCTGAGTGCGTTGTGCGTATGTACTGCTACACGCTCTACTTCTCAGCAGACTGCCACCAATGGTCATGTCCGCGCTGGGAAATGCCCACACAGGGTGCCGACGCGAGCGCGCGGGGTGGCGGGTCCGGTCGGGGCCAGGATGGCCTGGCCGACCGGTCCGCCACCCCGCGCGCCGGGGTGCGGCTCCCGAACCGGGTCTTGGGGACATCGGTGCGGCGATGGTCGTACGGGTGCTGCTCTCGGTGCTGCGGCCGGGTTCAGTGCGCCGCGAGGCGCGCCATGCCGTCGCGGCGTGACTGCGTTTGCTGCGGTTGCGCCTGCATCGGTACGGCCGACTGCGGTCGACCGCCCCCCGCAGGGGCGCGGCGCGGCTGTGCGGCCGCACCGTTCTGGACGTCCATCACGGCGTGCGCCACGAGTCCGCCCATCGGGTCGTGCCTGATCAGATCCCGGAGGCGGGAGCGTGATGAGCGCCCCTCGTTGCCGGGGTAGAGGTGCTTGCCGAGTCCCACTGCGTGAGCGAGCGCGGCGAGCGCCGCGGTCCGCGGGTCCGGCGGTACGCCGGTGCGGATCGCACTGTCGAGCCGGGACCTGATCTCCCGGCAGATCACCGATTCCGTCGCCTGGTAGCGAGTCGTCGGCAGCACCCCGCACATCTGGCCCGCCACGGCATGCACCATGCCGCACCGCTCCAGATGCGAGAGATACGTCTGGCGGAGCCCCAGCCGGGGTCCGCCGATCCAGTGGACGGCCCGGACCGGGCTGCCGCGCCTGCGCAGCAGTTCCAGTGCGGAGTCCAAAGTCGGATCTCCTGTCGGCCGTGCCATCACCACGGCGATACGATCCCCGTCTGGGGCTATCCGTCCTGCCAGAGCCAGCTCTACTAGCTGTGCCCCGGCCAGGCCGAGGTCGAGCGACTGCGGCTGCGCTGTGGTACCCGTTGTCGGGTCCAGAGCGAGCAGCAGAAGCTCCTCCGGAAGTGTTCTGCGGCTCCTGCCCATCCATGCCTCCCCGCGTGGATGAATGACAGGGTGACCCCTCTCACATTCATCTGTCGAGAGCGCCTGGGTGCTTCGTACGGGAACCGGCACGTATGTCGTTCTCGTCTAGCGAGGGAGCCAGGGTCTCAGACAGGACACTGGTACATGGTTCGGACATCGGACCGCGGACAGCGGGCGTATGCGCGGGCGCGTATGAAGGAGGCATCGGTGGCGGGCGAGTCCCCCGACAGGTCGGAGCAGCGGAAGTCGTCGGGGGAGACGGCCCCGGGCGAACGCGATCCGCGGCTCGCCGTTTTCCGGGAATCGGCCGGCAGGGCCGAACCGGCGGACAGCGGCCGCGTCGATCAGCCGACGGCGGTTTTCAAGCTGCCGCGAGAAGAGTCCCCGACGGCCCCGGAGTCCCCGGAGGCGGCCCCGGAGCCCGCACAGGCCCCGGAGGACCGGGTCCCCGAGGGCGACGCGCGCCTGCGGAAGGCGGTGGCGGCCTGGGTCGCCACGGCGGACACACCGGAGGCCCCGGACGACGCGGCGAGCTCCGACGGCTCCGCGAAGGCGGCCGAGGGCCGCTCCGGCGACGCGCGGGCGGCGGCGGCAGCGCAGGCCCCGGCCGACGCGCCGGCCCCGCACACGACCTCCCAGGACGCGCCGACGGCCACCACGGCCGTCACGGACACCCCGGTCGGCGACCCCGAGCCGCCCCGGGCGCCGAAGCCCGCCGCGGCCGAGGACACCGCCGGGGCGACGGCCGACGAGGCCGACGCTTCCGGTACGGACACGGGCACCGACGACGCCGGTGAGCCGTCGGCGGACGCGGCCGGCGCCGGATGGAGCGAGCACGCGGTGGAGCTGTCCGGTACGGACGTCAAGACCGCCGGTGCTCCGGCGGACCGGGCGGCCGCCGAGCCGCAGGCCGGCACCGGCGCCCGCGCCTCCGACGTGGATGCCGACGCCGACGCCGGTGAGGCTTCCGGTTCGGACGGCGACGACGGCGACGAGTCGTCCGCGTCCGGTACGGACCACCCGGACGACTCCCGCCGCGCGGCCGACGACAAGGCCGCTCCCGCCCCGGCCGATGCGGATGCGAACGCCGCCGACGCCGTGGAGGACCGTTCCGCCACGGCCGACGGCAAGGGCGACGCCAAGCCCGGCGGCGAGCAGGACGACGAGGGCGACGACGAGGGCCGCGGCGAGGACGCACCCGCCGCCGACGCCGTGGCGCGGGACAGCTCCAAGGGTGGCGGGAGCGCGCCGTCCGGTGGAGCGGGCCCGCGTGAGGGCTCCGGCGCCGCGCGGGACGCGGCAGCCACCGGCGGTGGGGTCGACCAGGCCACCGCCGTGTTCAAGGCCGTACGGCCGCGCCAGGCCGTCGACCAGCCGACCACCGCGCTGAAGGCCGTCGGCACGCCCGAGTCCGCCGCCGAGCGCACCAGCCAGTTCGTCCCGCTGAAGCGGGACGACGTGAGGCCGCCGGCCGGCCGCCCGCGCAGCATCACTCCTGCCGCGCCGGCCGCCGCAGCCCCGGCCGCCGCGCCCCCCGCGGAAACCGCCGGGCCCGTGCCGGAGGCCGAGCGCACGCGGCAGCAGCCGCTGCCGCCCAAGCCGCCGCTCGACCTGCTGGCCGAGCTGACGAACACCCCGCCCCCGCCGGAGACCCCGGTCAGGACCGCCGTGCGGCGCGTCAAGATCTGGGCGCCGCTGGTCCTGCTCGTGGTGATCGTCTTTGCGGTCGTGCAGTTCGTGCGGCCGCTGCCCTCGCCCGCGCTCGCGCTGACGGCGAAGCCGACGTACACCTTCGACGGTGACGCGCTCAGCATGCCGTGGCCCGAGGAGGGCCAGTCGGCCGTCGAGGTGCCGGGCGTCGGCACCATCGGTACGCACGGGGAGCAGAAGCCCTGGCCGATCGCCAGCGTCGCCAAGACCATGACGGCGTACGTGATCCTCAAGGAGCACCCGCTCAAGGGCGCCGAGAACGGCCCGAAGATCAGGGTCGACGCTCAGGCCGAGAAGGAGTCCACGTACAAAGCGGAGTCGACCGCCAGCATCAAGGAGGGGCAGCACTTCACCGAGCGGCAGATGCTCCAGCTGCTGATGGTCCCCTCCGGCAACAACGCGGCGCGGCTGCTGGCCCGCTGGGATGCCAAGTCCGAGGAGGAGTTCGTCAGCAAGATGAACGACGCCGCCAAGGACCTCGGCATGAAGAACACGACGTACACCGACCCGAGCGGCCTGGAGGCCACCACGGTCAGCACCGCGACCGACCAGCTCAAGCTGGCGAAGGCGGTCATGGAGAACGACGTGTTCCGCGAGATCGTGAACCTGCCGGAGGTCGAGATCCCGGGCATCGACGGGAAGATCTACAACAACAACAACATCCTGCTCAAGCCCGGAGTCAGCGGTATCAAGACCGGCTCGTCCACCCCCGCCGGCGGCAACCTGCTGTGGTCCGCCAACACCGTCGTCGACGGCGAGGAGCGCCGGATCGTCGGTGCGGTGATGGGCCAGGAGGACGCCACCACGCTCGACGGCAAGCTGCAGCTCGCCATCAGCCGGAGCCTCGAGCTGATCCAGGCGGCCCAGCGGGACGTCACGTCGGCGACCGTCGTGAAGAAGGGCGATGTCGTCGGGTACGTCGACGACGGCCTCGGCGGCCGGACACCGGTCGTCGCGACCAAGGACCTGAAGGCCGTCGGCTGGCCGGGCCTGAAGGTGGAGCTGGCGATCTCCGACGCAGGGAAGCCGCTGCCGCACACCGCGAAGGCGGGCGACGAGGTCGGTCGGGTGACCGTCGGTTCGGGCCCCGGCCAGGTCACGGCACCCGTCGTGCTCGAGAAGGACCTGGTCGAGCCGGGCCTCGGGGACAAGCTGACCCGGATCGGCTGAGCCGGGGCCGGTCCGACGAGGGAGTGCCGCCGCCGGGCGTGGAAACCGGCGGCGGCAGCCCGTACACCGCGTGTTAACGTCCGGGCAACTACGGGACACGGGGACGGCGTCCTACTGCGTGTCGGGGGGTTGTTGGTACCCGGGGGAGACGGGGAGAGCCGTAATGACCACCGCTGAGCCCAGGCGCGCCGAGGGCGGCGACGGGGACGGGGACGACGCCGGCCGTGACGGCCGCACCGGCATACGGGACGCCGGCATCAGGCCGGGCCCGGAGCGTGCCGCGGCCCCGGGCAGCGGCCCCGCACCGGCGGCTCGCACCGCCCCGGGCCGCGCGCCCGCGCCCGTGTCCGCCGCTCCGGACGGCGGACGGGCGCGCCGCTTCCTCCGGCACCCCGTCACGATCGCGACCGCCGCCGCGGCCGTGGTCCACGTCGTGTGGTTCTTCTGCTTCGCGAACAGCGGCGGCGACCTCGCCGCCCAGGACGCCTGGGCCGAGTTCGTCGGCCGCCACCCCGACTCGGCGTACAACCTCGCCTGGTACGGCGGCATGCACCCGGTGTCGTACAGCGTGGTCTCGCCGTATCTGATGTCGGTCCTCGGCGTCCGTACGACGATGATGATCGTCGGCACCGTGTCGGCCGCCCTGACCGCGCTGATCCTGGTCCGCGTCAAGGCGGTCCGCAACCCGCTGTGGTGCGCGCTCGCCGGGGTCTTCGCCTTCCTCTGCAACGCGCTGTCGGGCCGGGTCACCTTCGGCCTGGGCATGATGTTCGCGCTCGGCGCGGTGGCGGCGGTGTTCTGCTGGCCGCGCCGCTGGGCCGCCAACCGGTGGGCGAAGGCGGGCGTCGCCGCGCCGCTCGCGGGTCTCGCCACGGCGAGCAGCCCGGTCGCGGGCCTGTTCCTCGGCGTCGTCGCGGCCGCGCTGTTCCTCAACAAGCGCCGCCCCGGGGCCTACGCGCTCGGCCTCGCGCCGGTCCTCGTCGTCGCCGTGTCGTCCTGGCTGTTCCCGTTCTCCGGTACGCAGCCGATGTCGGTCGGGACGGCGTCGCTGCCGTTCCTGTTCGGCGTGCTGGTGGCCGTGCTCGTACCGGCGGACTGGAAGACGGTGCGGGCGGGGGCCGCCGTCTACGCCGTCGGCGTGCTGCTGACCTATCTCATCGACTCGCAGATCGGCAGCAACGTCTCGCGCCTGGCGATGGTGTTCGCCGGTGTCGTGCTGCTGGCCGCGCTGCCGTTCGTGGCCCCGCGCACCGCCAAGTGGTACGCCCTCGTCGTCGCCTTCGCCGGTTTCACCTTCTGGATCGGCTACAAGAGCGTCGACGACATCATCCGCACCGCGCCGACGGCGTCCTGGGCGCGTGAGCTGGCCCCGCTGGTCAACCAGTTGCAGGAGGTAGGCGCGGAGAAGGGCCGGGTCGAGGTGGTCCCGGCCAGCAGTCACCGGGAGGCGTCGGCGCTCGCTCCGTACGTCAATCTGGCGCGCGGCTGGAACCGGCAGGCCGACATGGAGCGCAACCCGCTCTTCTACGACGACACCCTGCACCCCGACACGTACCGCGAGTGGCTGGACCGCTGGGCCGTGCACTACGTCGTGCTGCCCAAGGGCGCCCCGGACAGGTCGGGCGCCACGCAGGAGTACGAGCTCGTACGCGCCGGCCAGCCGTACCTGGAACAGGTCTGGGCGGACGACAACTGGCGGCTCTTCCGCGTCGACGACCCCACCCCGCTCGCCGACCCGCCCGCGACCGTGGACCGCGCCGGCGCGGGCGAGCTGACGATCCGGGTGCGGAGCGCGGGCCGGGTCCTGATCCGGATCCCGTACTCGCCGTGGCTGGGCCTGGTCGACGCCGAGGGCGAGCGGGTCGAACCGCCGGCCGAGACGCCGGAGTCGAAGCTCCGGGGGCAGACCCCCCGGGAGTTCACCAATCCGAACGGCTGCCTGATGAAGGCGGACGAGGACGCGGCCGGCGACGAGTGGACGCAGTTGCTCGCGCCGAGGCCCGGGGTGTACCGGCTGGCGGCGCCCTACGGCCTGACCCGGGGGACGGCCTGCCCGCAGGAGCTGCGCTGAGGGAGCGCGCGCGGGAGCGGCGCCGGGGACGGGCGGCGGTGGCCGGCCCCTGTGCGCAGGCGCGGGTGCGAGGCCCCCGACCCGTGCGGCGAGCGCCCGCCGCCCCCGTGCGCGACGGTTACGGAGTCCCCGTCCCGCCCGTCGGCGCCGCGCAGACCGACGGGACCCGGGGCGTGCCGAGTTCTGCGTGCCGCAGCCGTTCGTCCTCCAGCTGGGCGAGCAGGCCCTTCAGCAGCTTCTTGTCCTCCGGAGCCGCGAGGAACTCCAGTACCGCCCGGTAGAAGGCGCCCCGCACCCCCGGCGGCATGACGTCCGACGCGTCCGCGCACAGCCGCTTCGCGCCCGTCAGGGTGTCGTGCACGGCCCGGTTCGCCCAGGTCTCGCCGTACGAGCCGACGGAGACCGGGAAGAACGGCCGGTTGCTCTCCGGCACCGCCCGCGCCCAGGTGGCCCGCGCCTCGTCCCCGGTGAGGAAGGTGATCAGGGCCCGCGCGCCGCTCGTGTCGTCGAACAGCGCCGCCATGTCGCCCGCCACCTCGTACGCGCCCCGTTCGTTGCGGAGTTCGGCGACGGCCCGGGTGGTCGGCACGTACGTGATGTCCTCGTCGTACAGCCGCCGGACGAAGCTGCCCTGGTGCTCGCGTCGGCATCCGTCGCCGGACCGCTTCAGCAGCCCCTTGCCGTCGTTGCCGTTGAAGTCGTTGCCGAGAGCGGCGTCCGCCTGCGACCGGTCACCGCCGGGGGCCATCAGCCGGCCCCACGTCTCCCAGGCCGTGCGGACCTCGTCGCTGTCCCAGGGCAGTTCGCCGGTGGCCCACAGCTCGTACACGTCCGGGCCCCACTTCTGGAGCAGGATGTCCTCGATCCAGTCGCTGCCGGGCCACCCCGACGTCGCGCCGGAACCCACGCCGACGCACCAGTCGCCCTTCTGGGGCGCACGGCCGGGGTAGTGCCAGACCACGCTCTTCAGGTCGACCTTGATCGGCGTCCAGTACGCGTTCTTGCGGCCCTTGACGGTGAGTTCGGGCGCCCACGGTTCCGGGGAACGCTCGCGGACGTTCTCGGGAAGCGGTACGAGCACACCCTGGTGCGCGTACTCGGTGAGCTCGCCGAGGCTGTTCAGCACGGCGATGTCCGGCGGCGATCCGGCCTCCACCTGGGCGAGCAGCGTCTCGCGCAACGACGTGGTGCCCTGGTAGTCGTACCTGATCCCGTACTTCTTCTCGAACTGGTCGAGCACCGTCTCGAAGCTCTTCTCCTCGTCACCGGTCCACGGGCCGAGCACGCTGACGACCGGTGGCGGCTCCTCCGCACACGCGGCGCAGGACAGCGCGAGTCCGGCGAGGAGGCAGAGGGACAGCAGGAGGCGCGGCGGACGGGCGGGGCGTTTCACTTGCGGCCTCCTGCGGGGCTCCGGGGAACGGCGTACTCGACGAGGAGCGACTGGAGCGTCCACAGGACGACCCCCGCCATCAGCCCGGTCCCGAGCGGGATGAACACCGTGCCCCGGACCCATGCCTCGGTGTTGCCCTCCCGCACGGCCTCGGCGATGCCGTCCTCGGCGGCGGCCACGGCCCCCGTCTGAGCCCCGGGGGTGCCGACCGGCGTCAGCGGGGCGACCGCCTCCTGCATCCCCGTCTGGCTCGCGTGCGCCTGCCAGGTCCCGAACGCCAGCACGGGAACGGCCGCCAGCAGCAGGGTCACCGCCGCCAGCGGGACGCTCAGCCGCAGCCGGAAGCGCCGGCGCAGGAACACCTGGGTGCCCACCAGCCGCACGCCGAGCAGCGCGCAGGCCGCCACCGCGACCGGCCAGGCCAGCAGGGGCGCGGCGCCCCAGTCCTCCTGGTGGTCCAGCGCGTCGGTCTGCCGGGCCTGGAGCGTGACGATCCGGGCGAGGATGCCCGTCTCGGGCTCGTGCATCATGCGCCGCGCGTACGTGAGGTTGGCGCTGCTCAGTTTCGGCTGGTGCGACTGGGTCCACGCCCCGTCGATGCGCAGCGCGTAGCTGTCGACGAGCCCGGCCACGATCCGCAGCGTCTGCCGGTCCTCGCGGTCGAGTGAGCCCGTGGCGGCGGCCCGGCCGAGGCTGCTCTTCGCCTCGGCGACCTGGGTCCGGTACTCCTCGCCGCGCGGCAGGATGTCCGGCCACTCGTGGTGGTCGGTCCGGTAGTCCAGGTGGTCGTCGGCGGTGGTGTGGGCCTGGCGCAGGAAGGTGTGCGCCCTGGCCAGTTCGACGACGGCGGGGCCGGTGCGCTCGCGGATCGACACGGAGTCGCGGTGGACCTCGTCGTACGCGCCGAAGAGCGCCGCGCCGCCGACGGCGGTCAGGGCGAGCAGCCAGGTGAGCTGGCGGCGCAGGTAGCCGACCGTGGAGACGCCGTCGGCCCCGGTGGCCGAGCGCCAGAACCGGCGCGACGGGCCGGAGATCACGCGTCACCGTCCCGGGGCCCGGGGCGCGGCCCGGTCCGCTGGGGCAGCATCGTGCTGTGGGCGCGCAGGACCATCGCGGAGTTGATGTCGAGCGGCCGGATGTCGGGGCGCACCTCCACCTCGCCGGCGGCCGCGTCGATGATCCGTACGACGTCGCCGAGCCGTTGCAGCATCGGTTCGTTGCCCATCGCGTGGGCCCGGCGCACCGCCTCGCCCCACGCGGCGCGGGCCCCTTCCGTGTCGCCGGCGCGCTGGGCGGCGCGGCCCGCTTCCAGGCCGCGGACCAGGGCGTCGTGGTGGGCGTAGTGGGCGACCTTGGGGTCGTACGCGCTGTAGAGGTCGCGGTGCCGCGTCCAGTGGACCAGCACGGGCCGCGCCGGGGGGAGCACCGGCCCCAGTTCTCCCGGCGGGGCGTCCTGCGGCGCCTCCCGCACGATCTTCAGGTCGGCCAGCCACAGGGCCCGGTCGACCGGTTCCCGCGGCGAACGGGAGGCGGCCACGCACACGAGGTACTCGCGGGTCTCGTCGCCCCACGGCGGCGTACGGAACTCCACGCACCGGTCGCCGGCCGGCACCCGCTCCGGGAGCAGGTCCCGGCGGGTGGGGTGGACCTGCCGCACGGTGAGCGGTTCGCTGCCCGCGCGGTGGGTGAGGCGCAGCCGCAGACCGGTGAGGTGCCGGGCGGTGGACTCGGCGGTGACGGAACGGAACTCGCCGGGCAGCGCGTCGAGGTCCCGTACGGCGTCGGCCCTGCCGTCGAGGCTGTCGGCCACCAGGTGCAGCTCGTCGGGGTCCCAGTCCTCGCCGATGCCGATGGCGTCACAGGTGAACAGGCCCGAACAGGCAACGAGTTCGGCGGTCAGCGCGTCCGGCTGCTCGTGTTCGTTGCGGCCGTCGCCGAGCAGCAGCGCGTGCCGGACGGCGGGCCCGGGGAGGCCCCCGAACAGCTCGCGGGCGAGGGCGAGCCAGCTGCCGATGGCCGTGCCGCCGCCCGGCGCGAGGCGTTCCACCGCGTCCTGGGCCTCCGTGCGGGTGGTGGCGTCGGCCCGTACGAGTGCGGGGGACTGCCCAGGGCCCCCGGGGTAGACCAGCTCCGCCGTGTGGCGTCCGGCGACGACCGCGAAGTACGTGCCGTCGGGCAGCGCGCGTATCGCCTCCGCCGCCGCTGCCTGGGCGGCCCACAGCTTCTCGCGCGGGTAGCCCATGGAGGCCGAGCAGTCGAGGAGCAGGACCTCGGCCCGGGCGGGGGGCGCGGGAGCCGCCGCTCCTTCCCCGGCCGCCGGAAGCGACACCGTCACGGTCACCACGGCGCACATGCGCGTCCCGCCCTCGGCCCCGCGTTCGGCCCAGACGTAGGGCTGCTGGCTCACTTCGAGGGAGACGACTCCAGCGGCCGGGGCACCTTCCCCGTCTCCCGTGTCGTGCGCACTTCGCGTGCCGTCCTGAGCCATGCGTGCTCCTTGTGTGTCCAGCGCAGTGGCCTGATCCCGTTGGCCAGGTCGAGGAGTGCGTGCGCGCGTGCGTCACCCGCCTGCTGGGAAAGGCCCCGGTACGCCTCCTCCAGGCGTCCGCGCAGTCTGTTCTCGGTGAGGTCGGGGTCCTGGACGCGTTCGCGCAGGGCGGCCAGCCGCCGGCCCGCGCCCCGGGCGTCGTCCGGCGCCCCGCGGACCCAGTCGAGGACGACCTCCCGGATGTGCGTCTCCAGCCGCAGGGACGCGTGCCGGTCCGTCAGTCCTTCCTCCTCCCGCAGCCGGGTCACCCGGGCGAGCGCGGCGGCGATGGACTCCAGCGGAGGCGGCGCGCCGTCCGGGGACCGCCGGCCCGCCAGGATCCGTACGATCGCGGTCCGCGCGGCCGTGCGGTGCCGGGAGTCCTTGGGCACGTGCTCCAGGATGTCCAGGGCCTTCTCCCGTTCCTCGCGGGCGAGATGGATGCGGGCCAGCCCGAAGGCCGCGCTGCCGAGGGAGTGGTTGCGCAGCCAGACCGCCTCGTAGTAGTCGCGGGCGCGGTCCGGGCGGCCGAGCCGCTCGTGGCAGTACCCCAGGGCGAGCTTCGGGGCGTACTCGCCGGGCAGTGAGTCGTAGACGAGGTCGAACTCCGCGCGCGCCTCGGCGATCCGGTCGTCACCGAGGTGCAGCAGCCCGGCGTGCCAGTGCAGCCGCCAGTCGTGCGGCGCCATCGCGCCGATCAGGGCGGTGGCCAGGTCGAGTTCGATGCGGGCCCGCTCGTGGTGGTGCGCGCGCGGCTGGGGGCGGCGGACCGAAGCGCGGCGGGCCAGGCCGAGGTGGAGGCGGCAGCGCAGGAGGTGCAGTTCCGGGGACGGCGTCCAGTCCGCCAGCAGTTGCAGCAGCCCCGGCGCGTCGAACGAGATGCGGGCGAGGGAGGCCGCCTGGGGGTCGTCGGGGTCGGTCTTGGGCACGGGCAGGCCCGCCGCGACCTCGTCGGGGGAGGGGCGCGCGGCGTTGAGGGGCAGGCGGTGCGTGCCGTACGCCCAGCGGTCGAGGGTGGGGGCCTCGCCGAGCCCGCCGTCGAGTGCGGCCGACGCCGGTTCGAAGAGCCGGGAGGGCTCGAAGGTCTCCGTGCCGAGCCGCAGTGACCGCAGTTCGCGGATGACGCCTCGCAGTTGGAGCGACATCTCGGCGGCCGTGGCGAACCGTTTGCGCGGCTCCGGGTCGGTGGCGCGGGCCAGCGCGCGGCGCAGGGACTCGGCGCCGAGGCCGGGGGCGGGGTGGTGCGCGGAGTCGGTGAGCTCGCGCAGCGTCACGCCGACGCTGTAGAGGTCGGACTGCGGGTGCGCCCGGCCGTCCTGCTCGACCTCGGGGCCCTTGTACGGGTCGGTGTACGGGCCGGGCGCGCCGAACTCCCGTACCCCGCCCACGTCGATGATCTTGATGCCGTCGCCGCAGTGCATGACGTTGTCCGGCTTCATGTCGCCGTACACCTTGCGCTCGTGCGTGTGCAGGTAGCCGAGCGCGTCGAGGATCCGGATGCCGTAGCTCACGATGAACTCGTGCACGCGCGGACCGGCGAACGGCTCCTCGTCGCGCGCGATCCGCTCGGCGATCTGGTGCAGCGCCATACCGCCCGCGAACTCCATCACGATGTAGTCGGTGCCGGTGGGGCGGTGCGTCGCGTAGTTGATGACGCGGATGATGTCCTTGTGGTTGAGGTCGGTGAGGTGCCGGCGTTCGCGCAGCGCGACCTCGCGGGCCAGCGGGCTGTGCGGGTTGCGCAGCCCCTTGAGGGCGACGGGGCGGTGGTAGAGCTGGGCGTCCTCGGCGAGGTAGACCCAGCCGAGTCCGCCGTGGGCGATGGGCCCGACGACCTGGTACTGGTCGGCGAGCACGTCGTCGGCGGACAGCTGGGGCTGGAGCGCGTACGGCGTGCCGCAGCTGCAGCGCCCCTCGGTCGTCACGACGCCGATGAGCTCCGTGCAGTCCGGGTTCCCGCAGCGCATGACGTGGGAGGAGGGCTGGTCCTCGACGGGTTCGACGAGGAGGGCGGGGTCGGGGACCTCGACGTGCGGCAGGTCCATGAGGTTCTCGCCGGCGGGGGTGAGGACGAACTGGGCGGCGGCCCGGGCTCCGGAGCGGGCCGCCCTGAGCTCCGCCGTCGCCCTCGCCTCCGCCTCCGTCCGCGCCGGTGCCTGCGCTTCGGCCTCCGTCCCGGAGTCCACGGGCAGGCCGGTGAGGTCGCAGAAGCCGGTCTCGGTGACGTGCCCGGTGCACCCGGGGTGCGGACACGGTCTCATCGGTCCCCCTCCGCCGTCGTCGCCGCCGTTGCCGCCGGTCCGGGGTCCGGTGCCGGTTCCGCCGGGCGATCCGCCGCCCGCGCACCGGGCGCGAGTGCCGCGCGGGCTTCCCGTACGAACCGGTCGACCGCTGCCTCCGCCACCCTCAGCTCGCAGGGACCGCCGGTCAGCAGCCGCTGGGCCTCTTGGTGCGCGGAGGCCGCCGTCTCGGTCAGACCGTGGGCGGCGAGGCGCGCCTGGTGACCGTCGAGGAGCCCCCGCAGGTCCTGGTGGCGGGCGAGCTGCCGGGCCAGCAGCCGGTGGGCGGCCTCCGCCTCCAGCAGGGCGGTCTCCACGGTTCGTTCGACGTACGACAGCTTGACCAGGAATCCGGTCGCGCCCCGCTGCGGGTCCGCTTCGAGGCGGGCCGCCTTGAGTTCGAGGTCCGGGGCGTACCGGGGGACGGCGGGCAGCGGCGTGACGCAGGTCGCCGCCCGCCGCCGTAACTCCCGGGCGCTCTCCTCGGTACGGGCGAGCGCGCGGATGCGGCGGCCGACGCGGTCCAGCCAGAGCCGGGGACGGGACGGGTCGAGGAGGAGTTCGTACGTACGGCGCAGGGCCGGCGATTCGTGCTGCCGGAAGACGAGCAGGAGCCGCCCGCCGCGCCGCACCAGCGTGTTTAGCAACTCGACCGTCTCCAGCGGCTGGAGCGCGTCGTCCACCCCTCGGGCCACGGTGGTCAGCGGCAGGGCGTCGGCGGCGATGCGCGCGGGCATGGGCAGGAGGCCGGGCCCGTCGAGCGCCATGCCCTCGGCGATCTCCTCGGCGATCTGGGCCGGGGACTTGCCGCTCACGTCGACGGCCAGGTCGAGACTGCCCGCGCGGGGCGCGGTGACGCCGCGCCCGGGGCCGGAGGCGGCGACGGAGGTGCGGGGCGACTGCTCGCGGTCCGCCAGGGTGAGGGTGGTGCGCAGGGCGAGGGCGGCGTCCAGGTCCTCGTCCCGTACGAACGTGATCTCCACGTCGGCCAGGTCGTCCTCGCCGGCCAGCCAGCGGGTGAGCCAGCGGGCGAACCCGGGGTCGGGGGCGCGGCGGGAGTGGGGGCGGGCCGGGCTGGTGGGGTGGTTGGGGCTCGCGAGAGATGCGGGGCCTGTGTGGTCCGTGGCGTCTGTGGGGTCGGTGGGGCCGGTATGACCGGCGGGCGGGCCGGTCCCGTCCGTGGTGGGGGCGGCCGGTGCGGTGGTGAGCAGGTCCGCCTCGGCGGCGAGGAGGCCGGGAACGGCGGCGAGGGTGGCGGGGTCGACGGACAGGGTGGCGGGGACCGGACGGCGGCCGCTCACGCAGCGCTCGCGCACGAGGTCCAGGTGTTTGACGACCGTGCCGGTCGGGATCATGTAACCGTGCCGGTGGCGCGCGCCCTCACGCTCGGAGTCCAGCTTGCTGACGACGATGCCGATGACACGGCCGGTGCGGTTGTCGACGACCCCGGCGCCGCTGAAGCGCCGCATGAGGGTGTCGGTCTCCGTGACGGGATCGATCTGCACCCACTCGTCGCCGGGCCCGCCCGGCCCCTTGATGAGCGCCTCGGCCCACTTGCCGCCGGTGATGCGGGAGGGGTAACCGGCGAAATGGACGCGACGATTCCAGATGGTCGGCATGCGGTGGAGGGTGGCGTACGCGGTGACGGGTGGCGGCCCGGAGAGCTGGAGGAGGGCGAGATCGCCGCTGTGGTCGTCGGCGCGCGGGACCCAGTGGCCCGGTACGACGACGGCCCGCAGACCTGCGGTGTCCCCGCCGCCGGCGCCGGGGAACTCGACCGTCACGAACGGCTGGTGGTCGTCCGTGTCGGGAATCCGGATGACGTGCGCGCAGGTCAGCACGAGCCCGTCACCGAGCAGCACACCGGCTCCGAGCACCTGTTCCCGCGGTCCGGGAAGGCGCAGTCGTACCCGCCAAGTTTCTTGATCCGTACGGAAGTTGTTCTCACCGCGCGACGCCCCCATGCTGTACCAGCATAGTCGCGGTAGGTGACAATGGGGCCTTGGCGGCAGAGGGGGGATGTGAGCAGATATGAACGTCGACGCCGAACCGCAGGGCGCGAAACTGGCCGATGTGATCAGCCAGGTGCGAGCCGATCTGGAGGAGGCGCAGCGCCGGGGCAGGGAAAGTGATCTGCGGTTCCGGGTGGAGAAGGTGAGCCTGGAGTTCGCGGTGCAGATCCGTCAGGAGACGGGCGGCAAGGGAGGTCTGCGCATCGGGGTGGTCACGGCCGACGTGGGCAGGACGACCGCGAACGACACCACCCACCGCATCCAGGTGGAACTCCAGCCCCGGGGGCGGGACTCCGGCGGCGTACTCGATGTGGGCGGACAGGTGGAGGACGCCGACTAGGACGGGAGGGCCGGTCACGGTGACCGGCCCTCCCGTACGGGCACGAGCCGCCCCGGCGCCCAATCGTGCGCATCCTCTGTCTCACGACGGCGGCCTCATGCATAGTGGGCCCTTGGCTGCCGGGGAGCTGCCGGCCGACCGTCCAGGCGGATCCACGAGCTCGGGTGCGAGAAGGTCTTCATGGTGTGCGAACGGTGCGGTGGCGGACGCAGAGGCGCGCTGCCGGGCATGGCCTGTCCGGACTGCGGGACCGCCGCCGGTGACGGCCGGGTGGCCGGCGGCTCGTGGGTCGCCCGCGAGACCGTGGCGGGCCGCCTGTCCACCCTCTCCCGGCCGCGAAAGGCCCTGCTGGTCACGGCGGTCGTGCTCACCGTGGCCGTCCTCGTCACCTCGGCCACGCTGCTGGCCGACGCGGACGGCGACAGCGGCGGCGGTACGGGCGGCCCCGTGGGCAACGCGGACGACCTGGCCCGCGGAGTACCGACCCGGATCGGCCCGACCGGCCCGCCCGACACCCCGGCCACGCCCTCGGCGAGCGCGAGCCGGACCCCGGCCCCGAGCAGCCCCGCCGCCACCTCCCGGCCCCCGGCGAAGAAGCCGAAGCCGCCCAAGCGCCCACCGGCGGCCCGCCACCCCGCCTTCACCGCGTGGGCGGGACCGGGCTGTTCCTCCGGCCGCTACGAGGAGTTCGGCCGCTTCGAGAACGGCGACGCCGGCTGGTACACGGTCGACTCCGGCGGCTACGAGGGCGGTTCCTGCGACGGCCGCTTCTCCGCCGTCCCCATGTCGGGCGCCGAGGACCAGGACCGGGGCAACACCGCGACCTGGTCGTGGCGGGTGGGCGACGGCTTCGCCGCGTGCGCGCTGTCCGTCTACGTACCCGAGAGCCGCCGCGACACGGACGTCGCCGGCCACCCCACCTTCTACCGGCTGCTCGCCGACCCCGACGACAACTCGTCGTCGTACGCCGCCTTCGCCGTCCGCCAGACCGCCCACCGGGGCAGCCTGGTGTCCGTCGGCAGCTACGAGGTCAAGGGGGACAGCTTCGCCGTCCAGCTCGTCGACCGGGGCCGTGACTGGGGCGACGACGACCTGGTGGGAGCCCACCACGCGGCGGCCCAGATGAAACTCTCCTGCCGCGCGTAGGACGGCGCGGCGTACGATCACCGGCCGCTGCCGTGCGCGCCGGAACGGCCGCGACGACGGCCGCAGAGCGTCGTTCACCCGGTCTTCGGCCGCGTACAACTTTTCGGCCATCGCGCTTGTCATAGGACACCGAAGCCGCGAAGCGGCGTCGGTTTCCAGACAGGAGCACCACCTTGCGCGTACGTACCCTGGCCGTTGTCACGGCTGCCGCCCTCGCCGTCGCGGGGCTCGTTGCCCCGGCGGCCGTCGCGGCCCCCTCCGGCCTGTCGGACGACTTCAACGGCGACGGCTACCGCGACCTCGCCATCGGCACGCCGAAGGCGAGCGGCGGCACGGTCACCGTGCTCTTCGGCTCGGCGTCCGGCGTCAGCCCCGCCCGCTCGGTGAACATCACCCAGAACACCCCGGGCGTGCCCGGGACCTCGGAGTCCGTGGACCAGTTCGGCGAGAACGTCACCGGCGGAGACGTCGACGGGGACGGCTACGCCGACCTGATCATCGGCGCCCCCCACGAGCGGATCACGGGCAGCGCGAACGGCGCCGTGACCATCGTCTGGGGCGGAGCGAAGCCGTTCACACGCGGCGGCGCCATGCTCACCGCCCCGAGCGCCGACGCCCACCTGTTCGGCCAGAGCACCTCCTTCACCGACCTCGACGGCGACGGCACCGGCAACCTCGTGGTCGTCGGCAGCAACACCTTCTGGTCGTACGACGACGGGAACCCCACCCAGGGCGGGGCGCTCGCGCCGACGGCGAAGTTCCTCCCCGAGGACGTGCAACTCGACGGTGTCGTGGCCGGCCACTTCTCCAGCACCGACGGCAGCGACTACGTCCTGCACGGCCGGCGCAACAACGATCACAGCGTCGCCCCTTACGTGGGACTGCTGCGCGGCGGTCCCGGCGACATCGGCTCCTCCTACGCGGTCCTGGCCGAAGGCGACCCGAGCGCCACCGAATGGGCGGCGGCCGTGGCGGCGGGCGACATCAACGGCGACGGGTTCGACGACCTGGTCACCGGCAACAGGGCGGCCGGGCAGGGCGGTTCGTTCACCGTGCGGTACGGCAGGGCGGCCGGACTCCCCGCCCAGGGCACCACGTACACCCAGGACAGTGCGGGTGTCCCGGGCACCGACGAGGCGTACGACAACTTCGGCGCCGCCGTCGCGGTGGGCGACGCGACCGGCGACGGCTACGCGGACATCGCGGTCGGCGCGACCTACGAAGAGGTCGACGGCCGCCGCAGCGTCGGCAACGTGGTGTTCCTGAAGGGCAGTGCCGCCGGCCTGACCACGAGCGGAGCCCGGTCCGTCCACCAGGCCACATCGGGTGTGCCGGGCGCCGCCGAGGCCGGCGACCACTTCGGCTCCTCGCTGCGGCTTCGCGACATCGACGGCAACGGCAGGGCCGACCTCGCGGTCGGCGCGTTCGGGGAGGACGTCGTGCCCAACGGGTACGACGACGGGGCGGCCTGGGTGTTGCGCGGCGCGGCCACGGGCCTGACGACGACCGACGCGACGGCCTTCAACGCGACGGACTTCGGCTACCCGGTCGTCGAGGGCCGCAAGTTCGCCGCCGTCTTCGCCCGCTGACGCACCCCCCGGGCCCACGCGGCCGTCTCCGCGTGGTTGCCTTCGCGCTCCTGTGAGGCGGCGCGTGCCCGCGCCGCCTCACGGGGACCGCCGTGGACCCTGGTCGGCGGTGCGACCGGCCCGGGCAGCCGGGCTGCCTGGTCGGCGGCCAGCAGGTCTTGCCGGCTCCGGCCACGCCGTTGAGCAGCGTCAACGGTGTCCGCAGCGCCTGGCCGAGGTGGTCGACGAGCCGCTGCCGCCGCAGGAACGTGGCCGGGCGCGCGGGGGCGAACCGGGTGCGCAGGAGCGGGTCTCCCAGGGGATCGGCGTACGGAACGGCCGGTACAGCCGGTCCTTCGGGGTCCTCGTGGGCCTCGGCCACGGCGCGCTCACCACCCCTGTCTCTCAGCGTGATGTCATGGGCAGCGCTTCCTCATGTCCCCCCAGCATCCCAGCGCTCCCGCCCTGCCGCGCGGCGCTCCGCCACCCGACCGCGCACGGGCCCGTAGCCCCGGGGGCGGGGAACTGCTTCGGCCGGCGTGAGCGCCGGCTGGACCGTCTGCGCATGGCAAGGGCGCAGCCGAGTACGCCGAGGGCCCAGGAGATCAGCAGCGCGCCCCACAGCGGCATCGTCACCACCGGAACGAGCAGGCGGATCTCGACGCTCGCGCGGTTCTCGAAGATGAAGACCAGAGCGACCGCGGTGATCAGGACGAACGGTACGAGGCGCCGGACGGCCGGGCGGGAAAGGAACGGCGTGTGCGCCTTGTGGTCTGTGCCGGTCTGAGCCACGGGGTCTCCCCATCACGTTGCCCCGCCTCCAGCGTCCCCTCACCACCCGGGCCGCGCCACCCAAGGGCCAGAGGCCCTGCCAACCCCTTCTACTCCCGGGACTTGGGGCTAACGCGCGCCCGGCAGCTCCCAGCCCACCGGCCTGACCCCGTTCCGCCGCCAGTGCCCGTGAACAACGACGCCCCCTGTTCGGACTGCCCGGGCAGGGGCCCTTCGTACGTCCTGATCAGTCGCGCTGTATGCCGATCTCGTACGCGACTTCCCAGCGCACGTCAGGGACGACGATGTCCGCGGTCTCGACCGGCCGTCCGTCCATGTCGTAGTAGGTGCGCTCGATCTGCATGACCAGGTCGCCGACGGAGATGCCGAGGAGGTTTGCCTGCGCCTGGCTCGCGCGTGCAGGGCGTGGGATCTCGACCGCCGTGTCGATCTCGACACCGATGGACCGCATCCGCTCGACCACCCCGGCGCCGGCGTGCGGACCCATTTCGGGCAGCACAATGGGCGTGCCGTCCGTGATGGCCATAGGCTCCCAGGATTCGGAGAGTTGAACGGGCAGCCCGTCAGCGAGGAACTCGTAGGTCGTCACGACGCACAGGTCACCGGGCTCGATGGCCAGCCGCTCCGCGATGTGGTCCGGCGCGGGTGTGCGGGCGACGCTGCGCGACTCCCAAGTCCCGGCGCGCCCCTGCTCCTTCATGTCCGCGCGGAACGGCGACCCGCCGCGGCGCTCGCGGTGGCGGGAGCGGACCATGCGCAGGCGCTCGCGCGGCCGGCGTACGTAGGTGCCGGACCCGGACCTGCCTTCGGGGAGGCCCTCGATGATGAGGCGCTCCATGGCGCGCTGTGCGACGGACTGACCGACCCCGTACTCCTCGGCGAACCGGGCGCGGCTGGGGAGCTTTTCGCCGATGGCCCACTCGCCCGCTTTGATCCGGGCGCGCAGGGCGTCGGCCACCTGAAGATAGGGCGTTTCGCGTGGCATATGCGGCAGCTCCGGGGGTCGCACTCGACATTGGCAAAGCTAACCCATCAGGTTGAAGCTGAATACTCAGCATCACGATCGGTGATCGAGTGGTCACGAGGGGACACCCATGCGTTCCGCCGAGACCCAGGCAGCCGCCATCGCCGCGATGCTCACTGCGGCAACCGGCAGTGACCCGCGCCTCGACGAGACGCCCGACCGCATCCGCGTCGAGGCGGACATCCCCGAGGACCTCCCCTCGTTCACCCGCGCCGCAGTCCTTGCGGCGCTCACGCGGGCCCCGCGATACGGACACGACCGCGCCGCAGGCGGCGACATCGTCTGGGCGGAACTCGACAGAGAGGTAGAGCAGTGATTCAGGAAGCGGCCCGACCGCAGACCGTACCCGCGCCCCCGGACGACGCCGAGTACAAGGCAGTCTTGAAGCACGCGACCAAGTGCCCGCGCTGCTTTGAGTCCGGCTGCCTCGTCGGCGCCCGCCTGCGTCGGGCTGAGCGCGAGGCCCGGCGATGACGCAGTGCCCCAAGGGCGCCCACGAGTTGCCCTACGAGGACGACACGCGCGGCCACTGCGACGAGCACGGCGTCACCCTGCTCTGGCACGGACCGCCGATCACCCTTGAAGACTTCACGCCGGAGCCGCACGGCCGGCGCTTCCCGCCGCCCGCGCCGCGCGCGCTGGGCCGGCACCCCCACTGAGTCCCCCGCCTCGGCCGGCACGCCCCTGGACAGGTCGACGGCCGAGACGGGTTCTGCACCTCCACCACTACGAGGAGGCACCACCCATGAGTATCACCACCGAGGCGCCCGTGACCCGGGACGCCCGCGACCTGATCACCCCCGACGACCTCGCCGCCGTGGCCGCGACCGTCCAGCGGGACACCCCCGGCATGGCCTACGACATCGCGCAGGCCGTCATCCTGGAGGCGCTGAAGTTCGAGGCCGCCTGCGCGGCGCATCCCGCCGTCGGCCTGGCGCCGTCCCGAGTGGTCGACGCGGGCTGGCACGCGCTGATCCTGCACACGCGAGTGAAGGCCGGCGTGGCCGCCCGCCTCGGGTACTTCGTTCACCACACGCCGGAGGCACCCGACCCCGAAAACCGCAGCATGGACAGCCTTCTGCGCACCGAGGACGCCATCCGCGCTGCCGGGTACATCCCGCGCCCCGAGATGTGGACTGCACCCACCGACGGGAGCATCCCCGTCAGGGCCTCGTGCCAGCACTCCGACGATGGCGGCACCATCGTCATCACGCCCAAGCCCAAGTAGCCGGCCCTCTACGCTGAAATTGGAAGGGAGCACCATGGGCAAGCAGTGGATTGACCCGAGGTACGCGTGGCTGGCTGCTGCGTGGAAGCGCGCGCAGCAGCCGGACTCGCGGGACCCGCGGCCTCGGCCGGTGAGGGGATTCGTCATCCCCGCGCCGAAGGGCTGACCCGATGCCCCGGTCGGCGCCTTGCGGCGGCCGGGGCTGCCCACGACCGTGGGCGGGGCAGTTCTTTTGGGCTTGGCTGTACGAGAAGACCCCCTTTGATTCTCGCGGTGGGGGTCTCACCTGCGGGTCGGGCCTCCCCGTCCGAACGCCACAGGATCACGAACGGTATGCGTCTGGCGTCGTGGGGAGGTGCGCCGGCCCCGTTCAGTGGCAGCACCCTACGGCTTCGACGCTGCTGAGCAAGCCCCCCCCCTTTAGGGTGACGCCAAACGTAGAGCATCTGGGGAAGTGGCAACTGTGTGGCACCTGATCATGAAAGGGCCCTCCCGTTCGAATGAACGGGAGGGCCCTCGGTTCCTCTGAACTGCCATCTAGCTGGTGCCCCCGGCAGGATTCGAACCTGCGACACCCGCTTTAGGAGAGCGGTGCTCTATCCCCTGAGCTACGGAGGCAAACACATGTGGCGCCCGTGAGGGTGCCGGTCCACAGGGTACCGGATGGGTGCTCGTGCGGGTGCGGCATTGCGGGTGGGAAGATCATCGGGGCGGCGGGG
This sequence comes from Streptomyces chryseus, assembly GCF_014650755.1. GTDB lineage: Bacteria > Actinomycetota > Actinomycetes > Streptomycetales > Streptomycetaceae > Streptomyces > Streptomyces chryseus. The sequence goes on from NZ_BMVO01000018.1 coordinate 33,336, forward strand.
GCATCGGATCTGCCGTTGTGGGGGATCGGGGCAGCCGTCCGGCGGTGGGCGGTGGGCGGTGGGGAGCGGGCGGTGGGCCGGGGGCGCCGTGCGGCCCGTCGGCCGCTCCGGGCCGGCGGCGCCGCTTCCGGTCAGCGTTCGTGCGGGAGCCGGCCGCGCTGGACCGCCCGTACGCCCGCTTCGAACATGTGATGATGCGCCACCCGTACATCGAGGGCGTCGCCACGATGCCGAACGAGGTGGCCGACCGTGCTCGAACTGCTCAAGGACCGGACGTACATCCGCTATTGGCTGGCCGTCGTCGCGTCCTTCCTCGGTGACGCCCTCACCAGGATCACCCTGATCTACGTGGTGGCCACCGAGACCTCCGACCCGGTCCTGTACGTCTCCCTCGTGGTCATCGCCCAGATGCTGCCGTCCGGCGTGCTGGGGGCCTTCGTCGGCCCGCTGGCCGACCGGTTCCCGGCGCGCGGCCTCTTGGTCGGCTCCGACCTGGTGCGGGTGGCGCTCGTCCTCGCGATGATCCCGGTCCGCGACTCGCCGCTGCTGCTGCTCGTACTGATCCTGCTCACCGGCGTCGCCAAGGCGTTCTTCGAAACGGCCCGGATCGCCGCGATCCCGCTCATCGTGCGGGGGCACGGCATCCCGACCGCGGTCGCGCTGTTCCAGTCCACGAACCACACCCTGAACCTGGTGGGCCCGGTTCTCGGCGGTCTGCTGCTCGCGTTCGGCAGCGTCTGTGCCGTCTTCGTCATCGACGCGGCGACGTTCGTCATCTCGGCGGTGCTGCTCGGCAGCATGGCCGTGCTGCGCGAGGTCCCGGTTCCCGGCCCCGACAGCGGCCGGGAGTCGTACTGGAAGTCGCTCGGCACCGGCATGTCGGGGGTGCTCGCCGTGCCGTCGCTGCGCTTCCTCGCGGTCGTCCTGGTGCCGGTGATGCTCGTCCTCGGGCTGTTCGCCACCAACCTCAACTCCCAGCTCCTCACCGTCTTCGACCTGTCCGCCTTCGACTTCGGCCTGGCGCAGGCCGCGTTCGGCGCGGGTTGCGTGATCGGCGCGCTCACCGGTCCGCCGCTGGTACGCCGGTTCTCCGGCCGGGGACTGCTCATCGGCTCGATCGCCCTGTTCGGTGTGTCCCTGCTGCTGCTCGCCCCGACCGGCCGGCTGCGCGACGCGCTGGGTGTGGGCGTCGTACTGGCCTGGTGCGTGCTGGCGGGCATCGGCTCCGGCCTCTTCCAGGTGCCGGTGGCCAACACGCTCATCAGCGACCTGCCCGAGGAACTGCGCGGGCGCGGGGTCGGGCTGCTCAACGCCCTGATGGTCAACTTCACCATCATCGGCGTGATCGTCGGCGGCCTGGCGGCCGACCTCATGGGCGTCGCCGCGTCGATCATCGTGTCCGGCGGACTGCTCCTGCCTGCCGCGGCGGTCCTCGCCGCAGCCTCCGTGCGCGACCGGAACGACCAGCGGGACCGCCCCGGGACGGAGGTGGCCTCATGACGGCCACGGCACCCCGAGCGGGTCGCCCGAGCGGGTCGCGCGGCAGAAAGATGGCTGGTGCACGGATCTTGACGGGAAGCGGCCCCCGGCATAGCGTCCGCAGGACTGAGCAACCGCTTGGAGAGGTCGGTCCGTGCCCCACAACGATCCGCTGCGCGCCGCCGAAGCCGCGCTGACCGCCCCCGGGGCGCCCTTCGAGGTCGTACGCGGCGAGGACGGCGGTCCGCTGTACGCCGGCGGGCCCCGGACGCTGCGCGAGTTCGTCGAGGCGACCTGGGCCTACGGCGACCGGCCGTTCCTCGTCGCGGACAGCGGGACGTACACGTACGGCGAGTTCTTCGCGGCGGCCTGCGCCCTGGCCCGCCGGTTCACCGACGTGCACGGGCTGGTGCCCGGGGACCGGGCCGTCATCGCCATGCGCAACCACCCCGAGTGGCAAGTCGCCTTCTGGGCCGCCCAGTTGGCCGGTCTGGTCGCTGTGCCGCTCAATGCCTGGTGGACCGAGGCGGAGGTCGCGTACGCGCTGGACGACTGCACGCCCCGCGTGCTGCTCGTCGACGGCGAGCGCCTTCCCCGGGTCGAGCCGTGGGTCGCGGGCCGCGAGGAGCCGCCCCCCGTCGTGGTGTTCCACGGCGACGCGGGGGAGTGGGGTGAGGCGTACGAGGGGATCCGGGCGGCCGATCCGCTGCTGGGGCCGCCGGACGTCGACGTACGGCCCGAGGACGACGCCACGATCATCTACACCTCCGGCACCACCGGCCGCCCCAAGGGCGCCGTGGCCACCCACCTCGCCCAGACCGGCGCCGCCACCCATCCCCGCTTCCACGCCGCGCTCTCCGCGCTCGGGCGCGGCCGGATCCCGGGGCAGGGGCCCGCCCCCGTGTCGCTCATGACGTTCCCGTTCTTCCACGTCGCCGCCTTCACCGCGCTGTACTCCGTCATGGCGGCCGGCGGCACCCTCGTCCTCATGCGCAAGTGGGACGCCGGCCGGGCACTCGCGCTGATCCGCGAACACCGCGTCACGCACTACGCCGGCGTGCCGACCACCGCCCTGCAGCTGCTGGACGCCGCCGAGGCCGCCGGGGACGGGCTGGAGAGCCTGGCGATGCTCAACACCGGCGGCGCCGCCGCGCCCGCCGGCCTCGTCGCCCGCCTCACCGCCGGCTACGGCGAGCGCGTCGAGCCGCGCAACGGCTACGGGCTCACCGAGACCAGCGGCGGCGTGATGGCCAACTTCGGCGCGTCCTACCGCGCGGACCCCGGCAGCGTCGGCCGTCCCGCGCCGGGCACCGACGTACGCGTCGCCGGGCCGCAGGGGCAGCCGCTGCCCGAGGGCGAGGTCGGCGAGCTGTGGCTGCGCGGGCAGTCGCTGTTCCGCGGGTACTGGAACGACCCCGACGCGACCGCCAGGGCCTTCGCCGACGGCGGGTGGTTCAGGACCGGGGACCTGGCGACCGTGCGGGACGGCCGCGTGAGCATCGTCGACCGGATCAAGGACATGGTCGTGCGCGGCGGCGAGAACGTGTACTGCGCCGAGGTGGAGAGCGTGCTGCACGACCACCCGGACGTGCTCGACGCCGCCGTGCTCGGCGTCGCGCACCCCGTCCTGGGCGAGGAGGTCGCCGCCGTCGTGCAGCGGCGGCCCGGCGCCACCGCCGGCGCGGACGAGCTGCGCGCGCACGTCGGCGGGCGGCTCGCCGCGTTCAAGGTGCCCGCGCACCTGCTCGTACGGGACGAACCCCTGCCGCGCAACGCCACCGGCAAGATCCTCAAACGGGAACTGCGCGCCGCCGCCGGCCGGTTCGCCGGTGGTGGGTGACCCAGGGCGTGAAGCGGTGCTAGCGCCGGTCGACGCGCACCCGGAAGTTGCCGCGCTCGTCCTCCTCGGTCACCGAGATCCGGACCCCGTACTGCCGGTCCCGGAACGACTCGCCCTCCTCGAACGGCGCGTCCGAAAGCTCCGCGTGCACATTGGGCTGCCGCGTGCAGCCCCCGCTGTCGCGCTCGCTGTCGGCGACGGTCACCGGTCCGTCGCCCGTGTCCACGTCGGCGTCGACGCGGTAGATCAGCACACCCGGTTTGCACACGGCGTCGTCGTTGCCCGCCCGGGTGCGCACCTCGACGGCGTACCCCGTCCGTTCCGTCAGCGGTACGAAGACCAGCTTCGCCCGGTCGCCGGCGTCGCGGGCGGCGAGCGGCGCCAGGACGTGCTCGCTGGTTCCGCGCGCGGACGCGCAGCGGATCTGCTCGCCGTCGAGCCAGCCCAGCTTCCACTTGTGCCAGCCCAGCAGGTCGTTGTTGGCGCCCCAGTCCTCGGACATGATGTCCCAGTGCCCGACCGCCCCGCCGCCGTCCACGGTGTAGAGGTCCGGCAGCCCGAAGACATGGCCGTTCTCGTGCGGCAGCACCCGGAAGCCCGTCTCGCCGTACGATCCGGACCCGTCGTCCTGGCGGCTGTAGACGAACGAGGTGTTGGCGAGCGGGACGCCGTCGGCGCGCGGCGCGTCGTCGTGCCCGGAGAAGGTGACGGACAGGACGGTGTCCAGGGCCGAGGGCCCGGCGTTGGGCGTGACGAGGATGTTCACCAGGTCGTACGCGCGGAAGTCCACCCGGTCGTCGGTCTCCGCGATGATGTCCTGCACGAGGTTGCGGTAGCCGGGTTCGTACGGTGAGCCGCGGTCTATGCCGTACGCCGCGAAGGGCAGCGGCATCCGCACCCAGTCGGTGAACGGCGTGACGGGCCGGTAGCGCAGCCGCCCGTACGAACTGGTCGCGAACCACCGCGTCGTCTGCGGGAAGAACTCTTCGAACCGGTCGCGCGCCGGGCCCTTCCCCGGGGCGTCCGCGAAGTCGATCATGAGGGTGAGGGCGCGTATGTCACCCGTCGAGCGGGCGTAGCCGGGCGGCGTGGGCAGCCCCTCCGACATCTGTACGCCCATGGTGCCCGCTATCCGGCACGGCTTGAGGGCGGCCTCGTCGGCCACCGACACGGCCTGGTCGGCGCTGGACACCGGGCCGGACGCGGCGTTGGAACCGCTGGTGAGGGGGGAACCGGCCGAGGTGACCGAGGTGAGAGCGAGACCGGTGAGGACGGCGACGCTGACGATGTGGCGGGGCTTGCGTATCCGGGGGCGGGTCCGCTGCATAGATTCGCCTTCGGGTCCGCGGCAGCCGGCCGTCCCAGACTGCTCTCGTTCGATCACCCTGTGCCGGGGGCCGTCCGGGCGCCCGCTGGGTGGCCCGATCGTGCGAATTTCGGCACATGCTGTGATCCGGCTCACATGTGCTCCGGTGGGAAATAACCGGGGACGCTCTCCCCGTTTGCACCAGTGTTCGCCGAAGCGGGGACTCGGTCCCCGGTTCACCCGACCACGTACGAGAGGAAGCGCCGTGGCCACCGTCACCCGCACCGAGACCGCCGCCGGGCGCCGTGCTCCGCGCCCGCGGGCCGACGCCCTGCGCAACCGGGAGCGGATCGTCGCGGCCGCGCGCGAGATGTTCGTCGAGTCCGGTCCCGAGGTCCCGCTCGACGAGATCGCCCGCCGCGCGGGCGTCGGCAACGCGACGCTGTACCGGCACTTCGCCGACCGTGACGAGCTGATCCATCACGTGGTCGTCTCCGTCATGTCCCGCAGCACCGACCAGGCCGAGGCGGCCACCGCCGAGGAGGCCGACGCGTTCGAAGCGCTGCGCCGCTTCGTCCACGCGGCCGCCGACGAGCGCATCGGCGCCCTGTGCCCCATGCTCTCCGGCGCCTTCGACAAGGAGCACCCGGACCTGCTCGCCGCGCGTGAGCGCCTCGAAGTCGCCGTCGGCGGCCTCATGGAGCGTGCGCGGCGGTCCGGGCGGCTCCGTGACGACGTGGCCGTCGGCGATCTGCTGGTCGGCCTCTCCCAGCTCACCCGGCCCCTGCCGGGCAGTGCCTGCATGAACTTCGACCAGTTCGTGCACCGGCACCTGCACATCTTCCTCGACGGCCTGGAGGCACCGGCGCGTTCCGTTCTCCCCGGCTCCCCCGCGACCTTGGAGGACCTGCGCCGGGAGTCCTGACTCCCACCCCGCCCCGCCTCTGCCCACACGCTTACGTACCTTTTCAGCCTTTTCGCACCCCTAGGTGGACACCTCCATGCCAAAAACAGCCGACACCCTCCTTCCTGACCCCAACCGCTGGAAAGCGCTGGTCTTCATCGCCCTCGCCCAGCTGATGGTGGTGCTGGACGCGACGATCGTGAACATCGCGCTGCCGTCGGCCCAGCGCGACCTGGGCATCTCGGACGCCAACCGCCAGTGGGTCATCACGGCGTACGCCCTGGCCTTCGGCGGACTGCTCCTGTTCGGCGGCCGCATCGCCGACCTGTGGGGCCGCAAGCGCACCTTCGTCGTCGGTCTGCTCGGCTTCGCCGCGGCCTCCGCGCTCGGCGGCGCCGCCTCCAACGAGGCGATGATGCTGGGCTCGCGCGCCCTCCAGGGCGCCTTCGGCGCGCTCCTCGCACCGGCGGCCCTGTCGCTGCTCGCGGTGACGTTCACCGACGTCAAGGAGCGGGCCAAGGCATTCGGCATCTTCGGCGCGATCGCGGGCGGCGGTGGCGCGGTCGGCCTGATCCTGGGCGGCTTCCTCACCGAGTACCTGGACTGGCGCTGGACCTTCTTCGTCAACATCCCCTTCGCGATCGTCGCCGCCGCCGGCGCGTACTTCGTGATCCGCGAGCCGGCCGGCGGCCGCAACCGCTCGCCGCTCGACATCCCCGGCGTCGTGCTCTCCACGCTGGGTCTGGTCGCGCTGGTGTACGGCTTCACGCGCGCCGAGTCCGACGGCTGGGCGGCCGGGGCGACGGTGGGCCTGTTCGTCGCCTCCGCCGTGCTGCTCGGGGCCTTCGTGCTCGTCGAGTCGAAGGTCAAGTCGCCGCTGCTGCCGCTGCGCGTCCTGATGGAGCGCAACCGCGGCGGTGTCTACCTGTCGCTGGGTCTCGCCGTCATCGCGATGTTCGGCCTGTTCCTCTTCCTCACCTACTACCTCCAGATCGTGAAGGGCTACTCGCCCGTCATGACCGGCTTCGCCTTCCTGCCGATGATCGCGGGCATGATCACGGGCTCGACCCAGATCGGCGCCCGCCTCATGACGCGGGTCGCGCCCCGCTACCTGATGGGCCCCGGCTTCCTGGTCGCGGCGCTCGGCATGCTGCTGCTGACGCAGCTGGAGATCGGTTCGTCGTACGCCGGACTCATCCTGCCCGCGCAGCTGCTGCTCGGCCTGGGCATGGGCACGGCGTTCATGCCGGCCATGTCGCTGGCTACGCACGGCATCGAGCCGCGTGACGCGGGCGTGGCCTCGGCCATGGTCAACACCTCGCAGCAGGTCGGCGGCGCGATCGGCACGGCGCTGCTGAACACCATCGCGGCCAGCGCCACCACGGCGTACGTCGCCTCGCACGCGGCCGGCGCCACCAACGCGCAGCTGCTCCAGGCGCAGGCCATGGTGCACGGCTACGCGAGTGCCATCTGGTGGGCGGTCGGCATCCTGGCCGTCTCCGCCACGATCGCGCTGACGCTGATCAACACCGGCCGCCCGGGTACGACGACGGTCGCCGCCGGGGGCGCGGGAGCGGGCACGGACGCCGCGGCCGCCGAGGACGACGTGAAGATCCCCGTCATCGCGCACTGACCCTCGCGCCGGCCCGCCGCGCACGGACGTCCCGCGACCACGCGGACCTGCCCCGGCTTCCTAACGGAGCCAGGGCAGGTCCGCGTCCGTGTCCTGGGGCTGGAGCCCCTCGGCCATGATCCGCATGATCTCGCCGAGCTGTCCCACCTGTTCCGGGGTGAGCCGGTCGAACATCGCCTGGCGGACCGTGGCGACATGGCCGGGTGCGGTCTGCTTCAGGACCGCGTACCCCTCATCCGTCAGTACGGCGTTCTGGCCCCGGCGGTCGGACGGGCAGTCCTCGCGGCGCACCCAGCCGTTGCGCTCCAGGCGGGCGACGGCGTGCGAGAGCCGCGAGCGGGTGATCTTCGCGATCCGGGCCAGCTCGGTCATCCGCAGCCTGCGCTCCGGCGCCTGGGAGAGCTGCACGAGCAGGCCGTAGTAGACGTGCGGCATGCCGGCGTCGCGCTGGAGCTGGCGGTCGAGGTGGTCCTCCAGGAGCGTGGTGGCCTGGAGGTAGGCGCGCCAGGTGCGCTGTTCCTGTTCGCTGAGCCAGCGGGGTGCCGTCGTCATGCCACCACTCTACGGCCCACTTCTTGAAGGTTAAACTAGATGGGCGTAGGGTCGTGTCACGCATCACTTGAAACTTCAAGGGAAGGTCCGGCCATGGAGCGCATGCCCGCCCTCTACCTGAGCCACGGCGCCCCGCCGCTGGCCGACGACCCCGTCTGGCCCGGCCAGCTCGCCGCCTGGTCCGCCGCCCTGCCGCGCCCACGCGCGATCCTGATGGTCTCCGCCCACTGGGAGGAAGCCCCGCTCGCGCTCGGCGCCACGCGGACCGTGCCGCTCGTGTACGACTTCTGGGGCTTCCCCGAGCCCTACTACCGCGTGGAGTACGCCGCCCCCGGCGCCCCCGCGCTCGCCGACTCCGTGCGCAAGCTGCTGCGCGGCGCCGGCACGCCCGTCCAGGACATCCCGGACCGCGGGCTCGACCACGGGGCGTACGTCCCGCTGGTCGAGATGTTCCCGGCGGCCGACATCCCCGTACTCCAGATCTCCATGCCCACCCTCGACCCGCGCCGCCTGATGGACATCGGGCGCAAGCTCGCGCCCCTGCGCGACGAGGGCGTGCTGATCGTGGGCAGCGGCTTCTTCACCCACAACCTGGCCGCCCTGCGCCACCCGGGCGGGGGCGTCCCCGGCTGGTCGGCGGAGTTCGACGCGTGGGGGCGCGAGGCGCTGGAGGCGGCCGACGTGGACGCGCTGCTCGACTTCGAGCACAAGGCCCCGGCGGGGCGACTCGCGCACCCGCGCACCGAGCACTTCGCCCCGCTGTTCGTGACGCTGGGTGCTGCGGAGGGCCAGCTGGGGGCGCGGCGCGATGTGATCGACGGCTTCTGGATGGGGCTGGCGAAGCGGTCGCTCCAGTTCGGCTGAGCCGTACGGGCGGCGGGTGACCCGGCGGGCGCGGACGGCGCGTGGTCGGGCGGTGGCGGGTGGTCGGGCAGGGCGCGTGATCGGGCGGCGGCGCGTGTCAGGCGGGCGTCGCCGGGCCGGGCGGTGCGCCCAGGCCGCGTTCGTACCAGGCGACGTCCCAGTAGCGGCCGAACTTCCGGCCCACCTCCCGGTACGTACCGACATGACGGAAGCCGAAGCGGGCATGCAGGCGGGCGGAAGGCTCGTTGGGCTGCGCGATGGCGGCGTACGCGCGGTGGACGTCCTCGCCCTCCAGGGCCGCGAAGAGGGCCTCGTACAGAAGCGTGCCGACGCCCAGGCCCCCGGCGTCCGGAGCGCAGTACACGCTGACCTCGACCGAGGTGGCGTAGGCCGCCTTCGGGCGGAACGGGCTGCTCGTCGCGTACCCCAGCAGTCGGCCGGAGCGCACGTCCCGGGCAACCAGGAGGCGGTGCGGGCCGTCTTCAGGGTGGGAGAGCAGCCACGGGCGGCGCTGCTCGGGCGTGAAGACGGCGGTGTCGAAGGTGATCGCCGTCTCGCGGACGTAGTGGTTGTAGAGGTCCGTCAGGGCATCGAGATCGGCCTCCGTGCCCGCCCTGACCTGCACCTCAGCGGGTCCCTGCGCCATATGTCTCCCCTCGGCGGCGGACAGGGTACTGCAAGATCACGAAAATGAATGCACGCCGTGGGAATTCTGTCCGGTTTCCAGTCGTTGTTTCCATCGGAAGCGGGGCACCCGAAGGGAGTCCGGCAGCCAACCCATCGCGACCTACTCAGCAAGGGAGCACGCATGGCAACCCGTGCCGTCGCCCGTCGTCAGACCGCGTCCAGCGGGTCCGGCGGGGTACGCAGCGTTCGCGCCGCAGGCGGGGAGATCGCCGACCGTGACCTGGTCGGCATGTACCTCGACGAAATCGCACGGACGCCGCTGCTCGACGCCGCCAAGGAAGTGGACCTCTCCCAGACCATCGAGGCGGGGGTGTACGCGCAGCAGATCCTCGACAAGGAAGTGACCTCGGCCGTCGCCACGGCGGGGGAGAGCGGTGCGGACGGAGCCTCCCGCGAGGAGCTGGAAGCGCTGGTCGCCCAGGGCGAGCGCGCCAAGGACCTCTTCATCCGCTCCAACCTCCGTCTCGTCGTGGCCGTCGCGCGCCGCTATCCGCGCAGCGGTCTGCCCCTGCTCGACCTGATCCAGGAGGGCAACGCGGGCCTGGTGCGCGCGGTCGAGAAGTTCGACTACACCAAGGGCTTCAAGTTCTCGACGTACGCGACCTGGTGGATCCGGCAGGCGATCACCCGTTCCATAGCCGACCAGTCCCGCACCATCCGCCTCCCCGTCCACCTCGTGGAGGAACTGGGCCGCATCCGCCGCGTGCAGCGCGAGTTCAACCGCATGCACGGGCGAGACCCGGAGCACGGTGAGATCGCGGCCGAGCTGGAGGCCAAGCCCGAGCGCGTCAGCGACGTCCTCGACTGGGCGCGCGACCCGGTGTCGCTCAACATGCCGGTCGACGACGCGGGCGAGACGCAGTTCGGAGATTTGCTGGAGGACACCTCGGCGGTCTCGCCCGAGCAGTCGGTGCTCTCGCTGCTGCGCAGCGAGGAGCTGGAGAATCTCATCGGCCACCTCGACGAGCGCACCGCCTCGATCATCCGCATGCGGTACGGCATCGAGGACGGCCGCGAGCGGACCCTGACCGAGGTCGGCAAGCAGCACGGACTGACGCGTGAGCGGATCCGGCAGATAGAGAAGCACGCGCTGCTGGAGCTGAAGCGCCTGGCCCACGACACCGGCTTCGAGTCGGCCGCCTGAGGCCCCCAGCCCCACCCCCGGAACGAGCCCCGGCGCCCTCCCCCCCGGCGTCGGGGCTCCCCCCTGCCCGGCGCCCCCTAGCGCCCGCGTCCGGCGGTCGCCCGGCTCGCCCGGCCGCCCAGCTGGGCGAGGAAGTCGACGAGTTCCGGCGGCTCGGACACCGTGAACTCGCAGTCCACCAGAGCCAGTCGGATCCCCAGCCACTCCATCGAGTCGGTGCAGGTGACGTCGAGTCGGCAGCGGCCGTCGTCGTCCGTCACCGGCTCCGGTGCGCCGAGCGACGACGGCAGCCGGGCCGCGACGAACGCGGCCGGCGCGTCGAACGTCGCCACCACGCGGTAGCGCTCCTGGAAGCGGTTGAGGGACCGCCGGATGAACTCGGCGGCGTTCCCGCTCGGCAGCCCCCGGGGCGCGAACCGCGCCCCCGTGGCGAACGGCTCGCTGACCCGGTCGACCCGGAACGTCCGCCAGGCGTCGCGGTCCAGGTCGTAGGCGACGAGATACCAGCGCCGCCCGGTGCTGACCAGCCGGTGCGGCTCGACCAGACGCTTGCTCTCGGACCCGTCGCCCGACCGGTAGCAGAACCGCAGCCGCTCCTGCCCGGTGGCCGCACCCGCCATCACCGTCAGCGTGTGGGGGTCGATGGTCGCCCCGTCGCCGCTGGTCAGCGGGATGGTGGCGGCCTGAAGCGTGGAGACCTGCCGGCGCAGCCTGGACGGCAGGACCTGCTCCAGCTTCGCCAGCGCCCGTACGGACGCCTCCTCGATCCCCTCGACCGCGTGCCCGGCCCCCGCGCGCAGCCCCACGGCGATCGCGACGGCCTCCTCGTCGTCGAGCACCAGCGGCGGCATGGCCTTGCCCGCGACGAGGCGGTAGCCGCCGTCCGCGCCCATGGTCGCCTGCACGGGATAGCCCAGCTCGCGCAGCCGGTCGATGTCCCGCCGGACCGTGCGGCGGCTCACCCGCAGCCGCTCGGCCAGCTCGCTGCCCGGCCATTCCCGGGGCGTCTGGAGCAGCGAGAGCAGGTGCAGCAGCCGGGCCGGAGTATCGGTCGTCATGTTCCCAGAATGCCCGCCGCCTAGGACACAACCTGTCCTACATGGCCCCTAGTCTCGCTGTCATGACTTCAACAGCCCCGCCCGACCGCCGCCGGTGGTTCGCGCTCGCCATCGTGATGACCGCCGCCTTCATGGACCTGGTCGACGTGACGATCGTCAACATAGCGATCCCCAGCATCCAGCAGGACCTCGGCGCCACCTTCGGCGCGATCCAGTGGATCACCGCGGGATACGCCCTGGCCTTCGCCGCCGGGCTGATCACGGGCGGCAGGCTCGGAGACATCTACGGCCGCAAGCGGCTCTTCCTGATCGGCATCGGCGGCTTCACGCTCGCCTCCGCGCTCTGCGGCTTCGCCGGCAACCCGGAGATCCTCGTCGCCTCCCGCGTCCTGCAGGGCGGGATGGCAGCCCTGATGGTGCCGCAGGTCCTGTCGATCGTCCACGCCACCTTCCCCGCCCACGAGCGCGGCAAGGTCTTCGGCCTCTTCGGCGCGATCGTCGGCCTCGGCGCCGTGTCGGGACCGATGCTGGGCGCGCTGCTCACCGAATGGAACCTCTTCGGCCTGGAATGGCGGCCGATCTTCCTCATCAACCTCCCGGTCGGCGTCGCCGGCCTGATCCTCGGCGCGCGCTTCATCACCGAGTCCAAGGCCCCCAAGGCGCTGCGCCTCGACCTCGTCGGAGTGGCACTCGCGACGCTCGGCCTCCTCATGCTCATCTACCCGCTCACCCGCGGCGAGGAGCTGGACTGGCCGCTGTGGGGCCACCTGTCGATGATCGCCAGCCCGGCCGTGTTCGCGCTCTTCGTCGCGTACGAGCGCTACAAGACCCGCAAGGACGGCTCGCCCCTGGTCGAGCTCTCCCTGTTCAAGGTGAAGAGCTTCGCCGCCGGCATCGCGGTGCAGCTGACCTTCGGTGTGGCGCTGGGCATCTTCTTCCTCGTCTGGACGCTCTACATGCAGGTCGGCCTCGGCTGGAGCGCCCTGCGCGCCGGTACGACGGGCATCCCGTTCTCCATCGCGGTCTCCCTGGCGGCGGGCCTCTCCGTACAGCAGCTCGTCCCGCGCTTCGGCCGCAAGGTCCTCCAGGCCGGCGCGCTGACCATGGTGGCCGGGCTGCTGCTCTACATCTGGGAGGCCGACCGGTACGGCACGGCGATCCACCCGTGGCAGATGGCGCTGCCGCTCGTGGTGATGGGGCTCGGCATGGGCCTGATCGTGGCGCCGCTGACCGACGCGGTGCTCTCCGAGGTGCCGCGTGAGCACGCGGGCTCGGCGTCCGGCCTGATCAACACCATGCAGCAGATGGGCAACGCGCTGGGCCTCGGCCTCGTCTCGGTCGTCTTCTTCGGCGTCATCGACGACCACCTGGCGCCCGGCCAGGTGGGGACGGCCTTCGTGGCGGCGTTCCAGAACGCGCTCTGGTGGGCGACGGCGGTGCTGGTGGCCAGCTTCTTCCTGATGTTCGCCCTCCCGGCGCGCCCGAAGATCGGCGCCGAGGCTGCGGCGGAGGCGGAGGCCCCCGTGGCCAAGGAGCCCGCGCTCACCCCCTGACCCCGACTCCCACCCGCCGGCGCCCGGCCTCCTGCCGGGCGCCGCTTCCGTTGCCCGGACGGCAACCCGCCCGACCGCACCGCACCCGAGCACCCGCGTCGGGCACTCGCGTCAACGACACTCGCGTCACACACTCGCGTCACACACTCACGTCAACGACACCCGCGTCACCGCGCCGGCGTCACGCCCCTCGCGTCACCGCACCCGGGCCCGCAGCTCCATCGCCTCCCGGGCCGCCCGCTCCGTCCCGTACACCTCGCACATGTGACGGCCGTCCGGCGTGGCGGTGTGCTCGACCTCCCAGAGGCTGACCTCGCACCCGTCACGCAGCAGGAACGCGTGCTCGTACAGCGTGAAGCCGGCGTCCCGGCCCTCCACGCTGCACTGGCGGCCGAAGGCCTGGGTGATCTGGTGGGCGACGGCGGAGGCCAGCCGCAGCCCGGCGTCCGGCCCCGGCCGGTCCGCGTTCTCGGCCCGGCGGAGCACCCGGCGCGCGTGGTCGGCGGAGTTGTCCGGGATGAAGATGCGCGGCGCGGTGGCCGGCCGGGCGGCCATGAGCGCGGCCAGGATCTCCAGGTCGGCGTCGAGCTGTGTCTCCCCGCCCTCCGGATCGCGCCCGTCCGTGTCCCCCGGGGCCCAGCCGAACCCGCCCGCGCGCGGCAGCCTGGACGCGGCCAGCCGGACCTCGGCGGCCTCCGTGTAGAGCTCGTGCCGTGTGGTGCCGTCGCGGCCCGCGTTGTGGGCGAGCTCCCACAGCGTGAGCGCACTGCCGTCGGACAGCAGGAAGACATGCTTGAACGTCTCGCGGTGCAGCCCCGCGCTGTGGTGCGAGGAGTGCAGCGACGTGCTGTGCGCCAGCGCCGATTCGAGCCGCTCCACCGCCGCGTCGGGCAGGTCGAACGAGTTGAGTGCGCGCCCCAGGAGTCGCTCGAGGTGCTCCTCGGTTGTCTCGTACGGATCGCTCAAGGGTCTCTCCAGGCCGTCGCCGCTTGTTACTTGCCGAGTGCTCAACGTAGCCCCTGGGTCTGACAACGTCGCCGGGGTTGGGCAAAACGAAGGGGGCGCACCCGAGGTTCCCGCGCCGCCCGGCCAACTCGCCACGCCGGTACGTCAGTAGAGGTCCCGGTACGCCGGGTAAACGCCGCCCGGCCCCTCGACCCCCTCCGCCGCCAGCACGGCCTTCACCACTGCCCGGGTCAGCGCGTCGGCCCCCGCCCCCAGCACCTCGTTGAGCGCGGCCGCCTCCGTGTGCACCGCGAACGCGGGCTCCGTAGAACCGCCCGCCAGCGCCCTGGTACCTGTGGACAGGGCGAAGACGGTGTCCCCGTCGCTGAGCAGATGCACGGGACGCACGGCCCGCGCGAGCCCGTCGTGCGCGGTCCCGGCGAGCTTCTGCGCCTGCGCGCGCGTCAGCACCGCGTCGGTGGCGACGACGGCCAGCGTGGTGTTCAGCGGGGGGCGCGCCGAGCTCGCCGCACGCCGCTCGGTCTCCGCCCGCGCGTCGGCGAGGGCGTCCCGCGCCGCCGCGTGCACCCGCGCCGGCGGATACGCGACCCGCCCCTGGAAGTAACTCCCGTACAGCACCCCCGTCAGCGGATCGACGACCGACCCGGCGGCGTTGACGACCACGAGCGCCCCCACCGTGACACCCGAGCCGAGCACCGCGGAGGCCGTGCCGACGCCCCCCTTCAGACCACCCGCGACCGCACCCGTCCCCGCGCCCACCGCACCCTGCGCCACGGCCGCCCCCACGCCGGTGCCGGCGGCGTCCTCGGCGGCGGCCCGCCCGGTCGCGGCGCCCGGCCTCGCCCGCCAGTCGCCGCCGCGCCCCAGGTCGAAGAGACAGGCGGCCGGAACGACCGGCACCACCTGCGCCGGGTCCGGCCCGACGCGAAAGCCCCGTCCCTGCTCCTCCAGCCAGGCCGTCACCCCGGACGCGGCGTCGAGACCGTACGCGCTGCCGCCCGTCAGGACGATCGCGTCGACGCGCTGCACCAGGTTGCGCGGGTCGAGGGCGTCCGTCTCGCGGGTGCCCGGACCACCGCCCCGCACGTCCACGGCGGCCACCGCCCCGCCCTCCGGCGCCAGCACGACGGTGGTGCCGCTGAGCGCCCGGTCACCCGGCACCCGCGCGTGGCCGACCCGCAGTCCGGCCACATCGGTCAGGGCGTCGGCCCTCTTCTGGTGTCCCATGCGGACTGCGTATCACGCCGGATCGCCCCCGGCCCAGAGGCCGCCGGGGTATCAGGACCGGCCGCCCGCCGTACCCTGGAAGCATGAGCACCGCCCCCGCCCACGGACCGCGAGATCCGGAGCAGACGACCGAGCAGCAGGCCGAACGCGCACCACGGCCGAAGCCGGCGCTGGACTTCGGCGATCCGCTGGACCAGCAATCAGCGGACGACACGGACCGGGGGTGGGGCGAGCGGCCTCCTGGCAGTGGCGGCAGCGCGGCCGACCTCGCCCGGTTCCTGGACGAGAAGCCGCCGCACCACCTCTGAGCGACCCGGGCTACGGCGTCGTGTCGTGGCCCGAGCCGCGCTGGGCGACCAGGGCGTCCCTGATCTCCTTCAGCAGCTCGATCTCGGTGACCTCCATGATCTCCGCGGTGGCGTCCTTCGCCTTCTCCCGCGCGGCCCGCCTCGCCAGGTACTTGGACATCGGCAGCACCATCAGGAAGTAGACGACCGCCGCGGTGATCAGGAAACTGAGGACCGCGCTGAGGACCAGCCCCCAGTTGATCGGGATGCCCTGCATCACGCCGTTCTCGTCCGGCTTGCACGGCTGCTTCAGGCAGGAGCTGTACTTCTCCAGGTCCTGCGTGCCGAACGCTCCGACCAGCGGGTTGATCACGCCCTTCACGATGGAGTTCACGACGTTGGTGAACGCGGCGCCGATGACCACCGCGACAGCCAGGTCGATCACGTTGCCGCGCATCAGGAAGGCTTTGAAGCCGGCCAGAACGCTCTGCTTCTTCTCCTCGCTCACGAATGAGCCTCTCTTCGCATGTACCGGGGGCGGAGCGAACAGTTCCGAAACCTACGTCAGCAGGTGACGGCCCTGTCCAATCCCCGTTCCCGTACCGGTGACGTGACAGCTCCTCAGTTCTGGTCAGCACAGCGTCACCGCCAGGTGCGACGTCGCCCCCACGCCGGCCAGCGCCGCGGCTGTGGCGCGCGGCACGGACAGCACCACCAGCGCTCCGCCGCCCTCGCCCCCGGAGCTCTCGCGCGCCCGCGGGACATCCGCCACGCGCGCACCCGCGGCCACCACCCGGGCGTCAGGGGCTTCCCCGCCCGGCACCGACGGCCCGGCCGCCGCGGCGATCACATCGACCCGGTCGCCCCGGCGCAGCAGCCGTACGGTCGCGGCGTCCGCGATCCGCACCGGAGCGGACACCATCCGCACCGCCCGCTCCCGCCCCGGCGCCGCCACGGCGTCGGCCCGCTCCTGGGCCTGCGGCCGCGCCTGAGCAGCCCCGCCCGCGCGCCCCGCGTCCCGCGCCCCCGAAGCGGCCAGCGCGGCGGCGGTCATCGCCAGCCCGGCCGCCATCGCCCGCCTCCTGCGGCGTACCGCACGCCGGAGCCGGTGCCGGCCGCCGCGCACCCGCAGCGGCGCGAACTCGGGCACACCGCACGGGTCCGGCCCGGGAACGGGCACCGGGGGAGTGGGGACGTAGGGGTAGAGGGACACGGTGACCACCGCCTGCCACGAGGATGTCGACCAGGAATCCGCCTGGACGCTCCTCACGATCCCCGTCCCGCCCGCATCCCGCCGGACCCTGTGGACAGCCGTCCGACTGTGGATATCCCGGTCACCCGCCCAGCGTGCTCCCCGGCGGCCCGACGCGAGCCCGCCCGAGAGTCAGGGCAGCGCGATCCCCGTGTCCAGCCCGTCCAGCGCGTGTGAGCAGAGGCAGTCGCGCGTCCCGTCCGCCGGCAGCCCCGCCACCGCGTCGAAGAGCACGTCGCGCAGCCGGCCCACGTTCGCCGCGAACACCGTGAGCACCTCCCCGTGGGAGACGCCCTCGCCCGCCTCCGCCCCGGCGTCCAGGTCGGTCACCAGTGCCAGCGACGTGTAGCAGAGCCCGAGCTCCCGGGCGAGGATCGCCTCCGGGTGCCCGGTCATGCCGACCACCGACCAGCCCGCCGCCGCGTGCCACCGCGACTCGGCCCGCGTCGAGAACCGCGGCCCCTCCACGACGACCAGCGTCCCGCCGTCCACCGGTTCCCACGCCCGCCCGCGCGCCGCGGCGAGCGCGGCCCTGCGCCCCTCGGGGCAGTACGGGTCGGCGAACGCCACGTGCACGACGTTCGGCAGCTTCCCGTCCACCGGCGTCTCGCCGTCGTAGAAAGTCTGCGCGCGTGACTTCGTACGGTCCACGAGCTGGTCCGGCACGAGCAGGGTCCCGGGGCCGTACTCGACCCGCAGCCCGCCGACCGCGCACGGCCCCAGCACCTGGCGGGCCCCGACGGAACGCAGGGCCCACAGGTTGGCGCGGTAGTTGATGCGGTGCGGCGGCAGGTGGTGGCCGCGCCCGTGACGGGGGAGGAAGGCGACCCGCCGCCCCGCTATCTCGCCCAGGAAGAGCGAGTCGCTCGGCTTCCCGTACGGGGTGTCGACCTCGACCTCGGTCACGTCCTCCAGGAAGGAGTAGAAGCCGGAGCCGCCGATCACGCCGATCTCGACGTCGGACTCTGCGTTCGCGTTCGCCATGGCGGTCACAGTAGCCGGGCCGGGAAACGCCGAGGACCCGCCGTCGGGAACGGCGGGGTCACCCGGGAAGGGCGGTGGGCCTAGGCGGCCGAGGAGCTGCCGGCGGAGGTCGCGGAACTCGACGACGAGGACGACGACGAGCTCGACGAGGACGCGGCGGGCTTCGAGTCGCTCCCCGACGACGACGAGGACGACGCGGCGGCCTTCGAGGACGACGTGGCCGGCGTGCTGCTCGACGAGGAGCCGCGGCTGTCGTTCCGGTAGAAACCGGATCCCTTGAAGACGATGCCGACCGCGGAGAACACCTTCTTCAGGCGTCCCTCACAGCTGGGGCACACGGTCAGTGCGTCATCGGTGAACTTCTGCACCGCCTCGAGGCCTTCGCCGCACTCGGTGCACTGGTACTGATAGGTCGGCACTTGCTCCTCCTGGCACTCTCACTCAATGAGTGCTAACGACGTTCAATACTGACGCATTCCGCTCGATCAGTCCACCGTCACAGGCACTCGGTGACTCACGCCACGTGCGGCGACCCGTCCGGGTGCCTTCGGCGCGAGCCGCGAACGCAGCGCCACGAGGATGGCCAGCGCGAGCGCGGTGCCCACCATCGGCACCAGGAACCCGGCGCTCGCCCCGTTGGCGTCCGCCAGGCGTCCCGCGACCGTGACGCCCGCGGCCTGGCCGAGCGCGACCGCGCCGGTCAGCCACGTGAAGGCCTCGGTACGGGCCGAGGCCGGCACCAGCGTCTCGACCATCGTGTAGCCGGTGATCAGCGCGGGCGCGATGCACAGGCCGACCAGCAGCCCCAGACCGGCGAGCAGCGGCACGGAGTGCACCGCCCACAGTCCGGACGCGGCGAGCGTCAGCGCGGCGTACCCGACGATCAGGCGGCGGCGGGGGCCGACCTTCCAGGCGACCGCGCCGCAGACGATGCCGGCGAGCATGTTGCCCGCGGCGAACGTTCCGTAGAGCAGCCCGTTGACGCCCGGATTGCCGATCTCCTCGGAGAACGCGGTCAGCGAGACCTGCATTCCGCCGAAGACCGCTCCGATGCCGAGGAAGGCTCCCGCGAGGACCCGCACGCCGGGCACCGACAGGGCGGAGACGCGCGGCCCGTCGGACAGCGACAGGCGGCCCGCCCGCGGCTGTGTGCTCCGCTGTACGGCGAAGAACAGGCCGCCGACCAGGGTGAGCGCGGCCTCGGCGATCAGACCGGCCGCCGGGTGCACGCCGGTGCACAGCGCGGTCGCGAGAACCGGTCCGACGACGAAGGTGAACTCGTCCGTCACGGACTCGAAGGCCGCGGCGGTCGACATGAGGGGCGAGCCCTCCAGCTTGGCCGCCCAGCGGGCCCGCACCATCGGACCGATCTGCGGAACGGACGCACCGGTGGGAACGCCCGC
Source organism: Streptomyces chryseus (assembly GCF_014650755.1). GTDB lineage: Bacteria > Actinomycetota > Actinomycetes > Streptomycetales > Streptomycetaceae > Streptomyces > Streptomyces chryseus. Next base: position 52,475 of record NZ_BMVO01000018.1, read on the forward strand.
GAGGAACAGCGCCCAGACGGGCGCTCCCGAGAGCGCGAGCACCGTCAGCGTGACGACGGAAGCGGTGTGCACGAGAACGCCCGGAACCAGCACGGCGCTCTGGCCGAAACGGTCGGCCAGTTTGCCGCTCTGCGGTGCGAACAGGGCCATCGAAACGCCGGTGACGGCGGCGACGGCGCCCGCGCTGCCGTACGAGCCGGTGGTGTGCTGCACGAGCAGCACGATGCCGATGGTCAGCATCGCGAAGGGCTGGCGTGCCAGGAACCCGGGCACCAGGTACGTCCAGGCTCCAGGGGTACGGAGCAGCTGGCCGTAGCCGGGGCGGGTGGTGGTGACCGTGTCGGACACGGTCCTTGCCTTTCTGCCGCCTGGTGACGCTCCCCTGTGCACGCGGTGTGTGAGCGTGCGGGAGCCGCCGAGAGCTGTCCTCTTGCGCAGGACCGGCGGTAGATACCAGGACACCCACTGCGAGGGGGCCGGCCGCCGTACGGTCGCGCCAGCTCTGCGTCAGGCAGAGTTGGTCGATCAGTAGGCCTTCATGTTACAGGGCGACGCGCGCGGTGCACCTGTGATTGCGTACGGATTACGTCACACCGCCTGTGATCAAAGCGATCAATGGTGGTTGGTGCCACCCGTTCCCAGCCACCCCGCCAGCTTGCCGCCCAGCGCGACCGCCCGCAGCCGCCGCTCGGCGGCGTCCCGTACCGGATCCGTCGCCACCACGAGCAGCTCGTCGCCGCGCCGCAGTACGGTCGTCGGCAGCGGTACGAAGCTGGTCCCGTCGCGTACGACGAGCGTGACCGCTGCCCCGTGCGGGAGGCGCAGCTCGGCCACCTCGACGCCGTGCATCCGCGACTTCTCGGGGACCGCGACCGACAGCAGGTGCCCGCGCAGCCGCTCCAGCGGAGCGGACTCGATGCCGAGGTCGGCCGCCTCGGAGGGGTCGTCGCCGAGGTTCAGCCACTTCGCGAGCCAGGGCAGGGTCGGCCCCTGGACGAGGGTGTAGACGACGACGAGGACGAAGACGATGTTGAACACCCGGTCGCTGCCCTCGATGTCCGACACCAGCGGGATGGTCGCCAGGATGATGGGCACCGCGCCGCGCAGCCCGGCCCAGGACATCAGGGCCTGCTCCTGCCACGGGATGCGGAACGGCAGCAGGCTGATCAGCACCTCCAGCGGCCGCGCGACCATGGTGAGCACCAGTCCCACCATCACGGCGGGCCAGAAGTCCGCCAGCAGTTCGTGCGGCGTCACCAGCAGGCCGAGCAGGACGAACATCCCGATCTGCGCGAGCCAGCCGAGCCCGTCCGCGAATCCGCGCGTGGCCGGCCAGTGCGGCAGCTTGGAGTTGCCGAGCACCATCGCGGCCAGGTAGACGGCGAGGAACCCGCTGCCGTGCGCGATCGCTCCGGCGGCGTACGCGGACACGGCGATCGCCATGACCGCGATCGGGTACAGACCGGACGCGGGAAGTGCCACGTGCCGCAGCGCGTACGCCCCGAGCCAGCCCACCGCGAGACCGACGCTCGCGCCGATCGCCAGTTCCAGGGCGATCTTGCCGATAAGGACGTACCACTCGTCCACCGGACCGACGGTCGAGAAGGCGACAACCAGGATCACGACCGGTGCGTCGTTGAAGCCCGATTCCGCTTCCAGCACGCCCGTGATCCGGGACGGCAGGGGCACCTTGCGCAGCACGGAGAAGACCGCGGCGGCGTCCGTCGACGAGACGACCGCGCCGATGATCAGCGCCTGGCGCCAGTCGAGGCCGACGAGGTAGTGCGCGCCGGCGGCCGTGACGCCCACGCTCACCGCGACGCCGACGGTCGACAGGACGACGGCCGCGGGCAACGCGGGCCTGACTTCCTTCCACTTCGTGCCCAGACCGCCCTCGGCCAGGATCACGACAAGTGCGGCGTAGCCGATCACCTGCGTCAGTTCGGCGTTGTCGAACTCGACGTCGAAGAAGCCGTCCTGCCCTATGGCGATGCCGATGCCCAGGTACAGGAGCAGGCTGGGGAGGCCGCTGCGGGACGAGATGCGGACCGCGGCGACGGCGATGAGCAGGACGAGCGAGCAGATGAGCAGCAGTTCGTTGAGCTGGTGGACAGTCAGCGGGCGTTCCTTCCCTCGCACGCCTGCCGGATCGTTCCTCCGACGGCCGGTACTTCGTTACCTTACCTAATCTTTAACGTTTTCTTGACGCGAGATCCTCCGTACGATCGCCGATAGTGGCACCGCGTCCGGGGCGCGAGAGCGCTGCGCCTATGGTTGCTCCAGCACTCAAGGACCACCCTGCCCCTCGAAGGACAGCGATGCCCGCCAACACCACCGCCTCTTCCGGCAAGAAGAAGAAGGGGCGCCGCGCCCGCCTGATCGTGATCGTGCTGGTGTTGGCCCTTGTCGCGGGTGTCGGCTACGGCGCGTTCTGGAGCATCAGCACGGTGCGCGCCTCCTTCCCGCAGACCACCGGGTCGATCGAGCTCGACGGCCTCTCGGGCCCCGTGGACGTCAAGCGCGACGACTACGGCATCCCGCAGATCTACGCGGACACCGACGAAGACCTCTTCCGTGCCCAGGGCTTCGTCCAGGCGCAGGACCGCTTCTACGAGATGGACGTCCGCCGTCACATGACGTCGGGCCGGCTGTCCGAGATGTTCGGTGCGGACCAGGTCGACACCGACGCCTTCCTGCGCACCCTCGGCTGGCGCCGGGTCGCGCAGCAGGAGTACGACACCAAGCTGTCGCCGGAGACGAAGAAGAACCTCCAGGCGTACGCCGCGGGCGTCAACTCCTACCTCGAAGGCCGCGAGGGCAAGGACATCTCGGTCGAGTACGCCGCCCTGGGCTTCGTGAACGACTACAAGCCCGAGAAGTGGACGCCCGTCGACTCGGTGGCCTGGCTCAAGGCGATGGCCTGGGACCTGCGCGGCAACATGCAGGACGAGATCGACCGTTCGCTGATGACGAGCCGGCTGAACGCCCAGCAGATCAAGGACCTCTACCCGGCCTATCCGTACGACCGCAACAGGACGGTCGTCGAAGAGGGCGCGGTCGACGCGACGACGAAGAAGTACGACCCGAAGGCCACCGGCACCTCCGGCACGGGCACGGGCACCGGATCCGGCACCTCCGGCACGGGCACGGGCACGGGCACCGGAACCGGCACCGCGGGGAACTCCGCCGCCGGCACCGCCGACGGCCTCCAGAGCCAGCTCTCCGGCATCTCCGACGCCCTGGACGAGATCCCCGCGCTCTTCGGCCCGAACGGCAGCGGCATCGGCTCCAACTCCTGGGTCGTCTCCGGGCAGTACACGACGACCAAGAAGCCGCTGCTCGCCAACGACCCGCACCTCGCGCCGCAGTTGCCCTCGCTCTGGTACCAGATGGGCCTGCACTGCCGGAAGGTCTCCAGCACCTGCGCGTACGACACCGCCGGCTACACCTTCTCCGGCATGCCCGGCGTGATAATCGGCCACAACCAGAGCATCGCCTGGGGCTTCACCAACCTCGGCGCCGACGTCACCGACCTCTACCTGGAGAAGGTCTCCGACGAGGGCTACCTCTACGACGGCGCCACCAAGCCCTTCACGACCCGCCAGGAGACCATCAAGGTCGCCGGAGGCAAGTCGAAGCAGATCACCGTCCGCTCGACGAAGAACGGCCCGCTGCTCTCCGACCGCAGCGACGAACTCGGCAAGGTCGGGGAGAAGGCCCCCGTCGACAACGCCGCCCCCGACCGGGGCGACGGCTACGGGATCTCCCTCAAGTGGACCGCGCTGATGCCCGGAAAGTCCATGGACGCCGTGTTCGAGCTGAACCGCGCCACGGACTTCAAGAGCTTCCGCGCCGCGGCCGCCCACTTCGAGGTCCCCTCGCAGAACCTCATCTACGCCGACACCGCCGGCAACATCGGCTACCAGGCCCCCGGCCGCATCCCGGTCCGCGGCGCGAGCCACGACGGCACCCTGCCCGCCGCCGGCTGGGACCCGCGTTCCGGCTGGAAGGGCTTCATCCCGCAGGCCGAGCTGCCGTACGAGTACAACCCGAAGCGCGGCTACATCGTCACCGCCAACCAGGCCGTGATCGACAAGAAGAAGTACCCGTACCTCCTCACCGAGGACTGGGGCTACGGCGCCCGCAGCCAGCGCATCAACGACCTCATCGAGTCGAAGATCGCCGACGGCGGCCGGATCTCCACCGACGACATGCGCACCATGCAGATGGACAACAGCAGCGAGATCGCCAAGCTGCTCACCCCCCACCTGCTCAAGATCGACGTGTCGGACCCGAACGTCCGCGAGACGCAGAAGCTGCTCGAAGGCTGGGACTACACCCAGGAGCCGGACTCCGGCGCCGCCGCGTACTTCAACGCCGTCTGGCGCAACGTCCTCAAGCTCGCCTTCGGCAACAAGCTCCCCAAGGAGCTGCGGGTCAAGGGCCAGTGCCTCTCCGTCCGTCCCGCCGACAGCACCGGGCCGGTCGACGACCCCGACAAGCGGGTCCGCGAGTGCGGGCAGCGCGCCAAGGACTCCGCGCAGCCCGACGGCGGCGACCGCTGGTACGAGGTCGTCCGCACGATGCTGACGGACGAGAAGAACGAGTGGTGGCAGGCGCCGAGCACCCGCCTCGACGAGGCCACCGACACCCGTGACGAACTGCTCGCCCGCGCGCTGAAGGACGCCCGCTGGGAGCTGACGGCCAAGCTCGGCAAGGACGTCGACTCCTGGAGCTGGGGCCGCCTGCACCAGCTGGAGCTGAAGAACCAGACGCTCGGCACGAGCGGCCCCGGCCTCGTCCAGTCGCTGCTCAACCGCGGCCCCTGGAACCTGGGCGGCGGCGAGGCGGCGGTCAACGCCACCGGCTGGAACGCGGCGGGCGGCTACGAGGTCATCTGGGTGCCGTCCATGCGCATGGTCGTCAACCTCAACGACCTCGACAAGTCCCGCTGGATCAACCTCACCGGCGCGTCGGGGCACGCGTACAGCGCCCACTACACCGACCAGACCGACAAGTGGGCGAAGGGCGAGCTGCTCGACTGGTCGTTCAGCGACGAGGCGGTCGAGAAGAGCACCACCGACAAGCTGGTGCTCAGGCCGTAGCCGCGAGGGCGCGGGGGGGCGTCAGGCGGTGAAGCGCCTGACACCCCCCGGCGTCACCACGGCGCTCACGGGGTGGTCGTGCGGTTCCCTCGGGACCCGCGCGACCACCTCTTCGTCGTACAGCAGCACCACCAGGTGCGGCCGCGCGCCCGCCGCCTCCAGGCGGGCGAGCACCCGGTCGTACGAGCCGCCGCCCCGCCCGAGCCGCGTCCCGCGCCCGTCCACCGCCAGGCCCGGCAGCAGCACCGCGTCGGCCTCCAGGACGGCCCGTACGCCGAGCCGCGCGCCCACCGGTTCGAGCAGCCCGAGCCGGGCGCGCCCCAGGTGCTCGGGGCCCTCGTACACGGCCCAGTCCAGATCGTTGTCGGGCAGGAGCACGGGAAGCAGCACCCGGACGCCCCGCGCGCGCAGCGCGTCCAGCAGCGCGCGGGTGCCGGGCTCACTCCCGACGGACACGTACGCCGCGACCGTCGCGGCGTCCGCCAGCTCCGGGAGCTCCAGTGCCCTGCGGGCCAGAACCGTTCCGGTCTTCTGCACGTCATCCCTGGTCAACCGGGATCTCATGGCGAGGAGTTCTCCCCGCAACCCGGCCTTGTCAGGCTCGTCACACATCACAGTGGCTCCACAAAACGCCTCGTATGAGAATTTACTGGCCGGAGCCCAATCTTCCTCCCATACGCAACGGATATCGTTCTGACCATGACTCAGTCGCACCCCGGGATCAGCAAGGCTGTCATCCCTGCCGCCGGCCTCGGCACCAGGTTCCTGCCGGCGACCAAGGCCACTCCGAAAGAGATGCTGCCGGTCGTCGACAAGCCGGCCATCCAGTACGTGGTCGAGGAGGCCGTGACCGCGGGGCTCTCCGACGTCCTCATGGTCACGGGCCGCAACAAGCGCCCCCTCGAGGACCACTTCGACCGCAATTACGAGCTGGAATCGGCACTCGGCCGCAAGGGCGACGCCGAACGTCTCGCCCGGGTGCAGGAGTCGAGCGACCTCGCCACCATGCACTACGTCCGCCAGGGCGACCCCAAGGGCCTCGGGCACGCCGTGCTGTGCGCCGCGCCGCACGTCGGCGACCAGCCGTTCGCCGTGCTCCTCGGCGACGACCTGATCGACCCGCGCGACCCCCTGCTGTCCCGGATGATCGAGATCCAGGGGCAGTACGGCGGCAGCGTCATCGCGCTCATGGAGGTCGACCCCGCCCAGATCCACCTGTACGGATCCGCGGCCGTCGAGCCGACCGCCGAGGGTGATGTCGTACGGATCACCGGGCTGGTCGAGAAGCCCGACCCGGCCGACGCGCCCAGCAACTACGCCATCATCGGCCGCTATGTGCTGGACCCGGCCGTTTTCGACATACTGCGCAGGACCGAGCCGGGCCGCGGCGGCGAGATCCAGCTCACCGACGCCCTCCAGCACCTGGCCGAGACGTATGAATCAGCGGCCGACGCCGCGGGGAAGGCCGGCGGCCCCGTGCACGGCGTCGTCTTCAAGGGCCGCCGCTATGACACCGGCGACCGCGGCGACTATCTGCGTGCCATTGTCAGACTCGCGTGCGAACGTGAGGACCTGGGGCCGGAGTTCCGGACCTGGCTTCGCAGTTACGTGACCGAGGAGATGTAGCACCTTGAGCAGCACGATCTGGTCTGTCGACGAGCACCTTGAGGACATCCTCGCCGCGGTGAAGCCGCTCGAACCCATCGAGCTGCAGCTTCTCGACGCGCAGGGCTGTGTCCTCGTCGAGGACATCACCGTCCAGATCGCGCTGCCCCCCTTCGACAACAGCTCGATGGACGGCTACGCGGTCCGTACGAGCGACGTCGCGGGCGCGAGCGAGGAGTTCCCCGCCGTCCTCACCGTCGTCGGTGACGTGGCGGCGGGCAGCGGCGGGACGCTCCGCGTCGGGCCGGGCGAGGCCGCCCGCATCATGACCGGCGCCCCGCTGCCGCCCGGCGCCGAGGCCGTCGTCCCGGTCGAGTGGACCGACGGAGGCTCGGGCGGCGGACCGGCCGTCACGATGCGCGCCGCGAGCGGCGCCCCCGAGGGCGCGAGCGGTGAGGTCCGCGTCCACCGCCCCGTCGAGGCGCGGGCCCACGTGCGGGCGCGCGGCAGCGACGTCCAGGCCGGCGACCTCGCCCTGGAGTCCGGTACGGTCCTGGGCCCGCCCCAGATCGGCCTGCTCGCCGCCGTCGGCCGCGCCACCGTCAAGGTCAGGCCCCGCCCCCGCGTCGTCGTCCTGTCGACCGGCAGCGAACTGGTCCAGCCCGGCGAGCCGTTGTCGGCCGGGCAGATCTTCGACTCCAACAGCTTCGCGCTGACCGCCGCCGCCCGTCACGCCGGCGCCATCGCCTACCGCGTGGGCGCCGTCACGGACGACGCCGACACGCTGCGCGCGACCATCGAGGACCAGCTGATCCGCGCCGACATGATCGTCACGACCGGCGGCGTCAGCGTCGGCGCGTACGACGTCGTCAAGGAAGCGCTGTCGTCCGTGGGCGAAGGAGACGACACCGGCGGCGGCGTCGACTTCCGCAAGCTCGCCATGCAGCCCGGCAAGCCCCAGGGCTTCGGCTCCATCGGCCCCGAGCACACCCCGCTGCTCGCGCTCCCGGGCAACCCGGTGTCGTCGTACGTCTCCTTCGAGCTCTTCGTGCGCCCGGCGATCAGGGCCCTGATGGGCTTGAAGGACGTGCACCGCCCGAAGGTCCGCGCCACGCTGAGCGCCGACAAGCCGCTGTCGTCGCCGTCCGGCAAGCGTCAGTTCCTGCGCGGCGCGTACGACGAGGCGGCGGGCACCGTCACCCCCGTCGGCGGCACCGGATCGCACCTGGTCGCGGCGCTCGCCCGTGCCGACGCCCTGATCGTCGTCCCGGAGGACACCACCGAGCTGGAGCCGGGCGCCGAGGCCGAGGTGGTCCTGCTCGGGTGAGCGGGGCCCGGTGGCGGTAGCGTGTCTGCTCTCACAGGCCCTGACCGGGAGCGCCACACGTAATGAGTACGCACGAACGGCTCACGCACATCGACGAGGCGGGGGCTGCCCGCATGGTCGACGTCTCGGCGAAGGACGTCACCGCGCGCACCGCGCGCGCCACCGGACGCGTCCTGGTCGCGCCGCGCGTGGTGGAGCTGCTGCGCGGCGAGGGGGTCCCCAAGGGCGACGCCCTCGCCACCGCCCGGATCGCGGGCATCATGGGCGCCAAGCGCACGCCCGACCTGATCCCGCTCTGCCACCCGCTCGCGCTCTCCGGCGTGAAGCTGGACCTCGTGGTGGCCGACGACGCCGTCGAGATCGCCGCGACCGTGCGCACGACGGACCGTACGGGCGTCGAGATGGAGGCCCTGACCGCCGTCACCGTGGCCGCGCTCACCGTGATCGACATGGTGAAGGCGGTCGACAAGGCCGCGGTCATCACCGACGTACGGGTCGAGGAGAAGACGGGCGGCAAGTCCGGCGACTGGAGCCGGGCGTGAGCCCCCGCGGCGGAGAGGTCTACAGCCACAGCCACAGCCACGAGCCGGCGCCCGAGCCGGGACCCGTGCGGGGCGCCGCCGCGGCGGGCCCGCCGCGCCGCGCCCTGGTGGTGACCGCCTCCAACCGCGCCTCCGCCGGCGTCTACGCGGACCGGGGCGGACCGATCCTCGCCGACGGTCTGCGCGGCCTGGGCTTCGAGGTCGACGGACCGCGGGTCGTCCCCGACGGGGACCCGGTGGAGGAGGCCCTGCGGGCCGGTGTCGCCGCCGCGTACGACGTCATCCTGACCACGGGCGGCACCGGCGTCTCGCCGACCGACCGCACCCCCGACGCCACCCGCCGTGTCCTGGACTACGACGTCCCGGGCATCCCCGAGGCGATCCGCGCCGAGGGCCTCGGCAAGGTCCCGACCGCCGCGCTCTCCCGGGGGCTGGCGGGCGTGGCCGGCCGGACCCTGATCGTGAATCTGCCGGGCTCCACCGGCGGCGTACGGGACGGACTGGCGGTCCTGGAGCGCCTTCTGCTCCACGCCGTGGACCAGATCCGGGGCGGCGACCACCCCGGATCCGGATCCGGATCCCCCCTGCCGGGGAGCCAGAGCTGAACGCTTCGTCCTGGCCCGTCGAGCTGGTGGACGGCGATGTCACCCTCCGCCCGATAAAGCTGCGCGACCAGCGGAGCTGGCGCGAGGTGAACCGGCGCAACCGCGAATGGCTGCGCCCCTGGGAGGCGACCATCCCGCCGCCCGCGCCCACCGGCCCCGTCGCCCAGCGCCCCACGTACCGTCAGATGGTCCGCCACCTGCGGTCCGAGGCGAACGCCGGCCGCATGCTGCCCTTCGTCATCGAGTACCGGGGCGAGCTGGTCGGCCAGTTGACGGTCGCCGGGATCACCTGGGGATCGATGTGCTCGGGGCACGTGGGGTACTGGGTCGACCGCGACGTGGCGGGCCGCGGTGTGATGCCGACGGCGGTCGCTCTCGCAGTCGACCACTGCTTCCGTACGGTCGGACTGCATCGCATCGAGGTCTGCATTCGCCCCGAGAACGCGCCCAGTCGCCGGGTCGTGGAAAAGCTCGGATTCCGCCAGGAAGGGCTGCGTCCCCGCTATCTCCACATCGACGGCGGGTGGCGCGACCATCTGGTCTACGCGCTCACGGCGGAAGAAGTGCCCGAGGGGCTGCTGAACCGCTGGCACCAGGCACGACCCGGCACCTCGCGCAAAATGAAATAGTTGTTCGAATTACATCGGGTGCCGACTGCAAAAGGACACACAAAGCAGCCTGTTGATCCGATCAGCCACAAAAAAGTTCGAGTTATCAGCCAGATCGTGCGACACACCGGCTCAATTGGCGGATGGCCTTGCGCGAACCCCTCTACGGTGTGGGGTGTGAGCAGCAGCGGCCTGATCTACGCAGTCATCGTCGGGGCCTGGGCCGCCTACTTGGTGCCGATGTGGCTCCGCAGGCAGGACGAGCTCAACGAAGCCCGTCCGACGGAACGCTTCAGCACCGCCATCCGGCTGCTGTCCGGACGGGCGGCAATGGAGCGCCGATACGCCAGGGAGCTTCAGGAGCGCGCCGCGGGTGAGGCGGAGCACGACGTGGACCCGGACGCCGTCACGGACCGAATGAGTTCCGTCGACGTCCGGGCCTTCGCCGTGCCCCCGACGCAGGAGACCGAGCGCCCTCCCGCACGGGAGGACGTGCGGGAGGAGGCGCGCGAGAGCGCACGGGAGGCGGCACGGGCGCAACGCCGTGCGCGCACGGCGAGTGCGGCCGCCGAACGCGCCCGGCGCTCGAAGGTCCTCGCGCGCCGTCGGCGCACCACTGTGATCCTCTTCCTCGCCTTCACCCTCGGCGCGATCGTCGCGGCGGTCGGCGGGCTGCGGTTCCTGTGGGCGCCGGCCATCCCCGCCGTGCTGCTGAGCACGTACATCGTGCACTTGCGGACCACTGAGCGGCGGCGCTTCGCCTTCACCATGGACCGGCGCAGGGCGGAGGCGGCGGCGCAGCGGCTGCGCGAGCGCCGCCCGCACCCGGGCCGCCGGCCGGCTTCCGCGGAGCCGGAAGAGGAGCCTGTCGTACGACCCGAGCCCGAGCCGGCGCCCGCCGTCTCGCCGCAGGAGGCGGGCCGCCGGGCGCTGGTGGAGCAGACGGACCACGCGGAGTGGGTGGACCAGCAGCGCGAGCGGGAGCGCGGCGCGGCCCACGGCGAGAGCTGGGACCCGGTCCCGGTCCCGCTGCCGACGTACGTCACCGCCCCCGTCGCCCCGCGCGCCACCGGCAGCGTCGACTTCGGGGACCCGGGCACCTGGAGCTCGGCGCGGTCGAGCACCGCCGAGCCGACCCCCGCCCCCGAGGCCCCGGCCGCCGCCGAAGCGCCCCAGGGCCGCCGCGCGAACCCGGCCCGCCGCGACCGCGGCGGCCGCGGCCGCACGCCGCTCTTCGACCAGTACGAGGACGGAGACCGGCCCCGGGCGGTCAACGAGTGACCTGCGGGGAGCGGATTTTTGAGCACCCCGATCGAGGTGCTAAAGTTTCACTCGTTGCAAGGGCCTGTGGCGCAGTCTGGTAGCGCACCTCGTTCGCATCGAGGGGGTCTGGGGTTCAAATCCCCACAGGTCCACCGCAATGGTGGTTCACGGGTCAGCCCGCGAACCGCTCACCGAGATCCCGCTCGGACGGTCACCGTCCGCGCGGGATCTCGTCGTTTCACGGCGCACCGCGCGCTCTGCCACCTCGTCGATGGACGCCCCGTCCGCCGCGAGGGAGAGGTGACTCTTCGCCAGGTCGACCGCTTCGGTGCCGTCCTCGGCCTCCGCGCGACCCGCTCCCGCAACTTGCCCGTTCGAGCGATCAGTTCCGGCTTCGGGGCGATGGCGGCCGGGTTCCGGCCCAGCGTGTCGTGCGTCACCTGTCGGGAAACCGGAGCGATCACCTCAAGTCCACGGCGCCGGCCGGACGTCGAAGCCCCTGCCGGGGAAGCCCGGCGGGGGCTCGCCGGCCCGGTTCACCGCCCCAGCGGCTTGGCGAAGCAGCGGCTGTCCTCGTACTCGCGGAAGTGGCCGAACTTCTCGGTGGGGGTGTAACCGCACGAGAGGTAGAGGCCGATGGCCTCCGGCTGCTGCGTGCCCGTCTCCAGGACCATCCGTCTGCGGCCGGCCGCCCGGGCGTCGTCCTCCAGGAGGGCCAGGATGCGGCGGGCCAGGCCGAGCCCCCGGCTCTCGGGGCGGACGTACATGCGCTTGATCTCGGCGTCGCCGTCCGCGTACCCCTCGCCGTTCTCGTCCTGCGAGCGCCAGGCGCCGGTGGCGACGGGGCGCTCCCGCTCGTCGTAGGCGATGAGGAAGAGACCACCCGGCGGCCGGAACATCGTGGGGTCGAGCGGCGTCGTGTCGCCCTGGCCGTCGTAGCGCTCGATGTACTCCTGCTGCACTTCTTCTTCGAGCTTCACGGCGTCGGGGTGGTCGTAGGGGCGCGGCTGTATATTCATGCGTATCAGCGTACTTCTATGCGGGGCCCGGCGTCCGGCCCCGGGCCGGTGTCTGTAGGGTGCCGGGATGCTCACTGTGACCTCCGTGAATGTTAACGGTCTGCGCGCCGCCGCCAAGAAGGGCTTTGTGCCCTGGCTGGCCGGGACCTCCGCCGACGTGATCTGCCTCCAGGAGGTCCGGGCCGAACCGCAGCAGCTCCCGGAGGAGGTCCGCGCCCCGGAGGGCTGGCACGTCGTGCACGCCCCGGCGGCCGCGAAGGGGCGGGCGGGCGTCTCCCTCTACACGCGGCGGGAACCGGACCGGGTGCGGGTCGGCTTCGGCAGTGCCGAGTTCGACGGGAGCGGGCGGTACGTCGAGGCGGACCTGCCCGGCGTCACGGTCGCCAGCCTCTATCTGCCGTCCGGCGAGGTGGGCACCGAGCGGCAGGACGAGAAGACGCGGTTCATGGACGCGTTCCTGCCCTACCTGAAGGGCCTGAAGGAGCGCGCGGCGGCGGACGGGCGCGAGGTGCTGGTCTGCGGCGACTGGAACATCGCCCACCAGGAGGCCGACCTCAAGAACTGGAAGGCCAACCGCAAGTCCTCCGGGTTCCTGCCACAGGAGCGGGAGTGGATGACGCGGGTCTTCGACGAGGCCGGGTACGTCGACGTGGTGCGCGCCCTGCACCCCGGACAGGAGGGGCCGTACACCTGGTGGTCGTACCGGGGGAAGGCCTTCGACAACGACTCGGGATGGCGCATCGACTACGCCGTGGCGACCGAGGGCCTCGCGGGCCGGGCGGTCAAGGCGTACGTCGAGCGGGCGGCGAGCTACGACCTGCGCTGGTCGGACCACGCTCCGGTGACGACGGTCTTCGAGCAGCCGGGACTCTGAGCCCCTAGGCGTCGGAGTCGGGCGCCCGGGCTTCCTTCCCGGTGCGCAGCAGGCGGTCCAGGGCCATGGACAGCTCCGCCTCGACGACGCTCTTGGCGAGCGGGCGCAGGCGTTCCAGGGGCGCGTCGGCCGCCGCGCCCCGGGGCGGCCCGTCCTCTCCGGCCGGCTCCTCGGCGAGATGCGAGCGGACCATGGTGGCGAAGATCTCCGCCATGGCCGTCGTGTGCTCGCGCACCTGCCGGCCGGCCTGGAGCACGGCGGCCAGCGGGACGCCCTCGCGCACCAGGGCCGCCGACACGTCCAGCAGGCGGCGGCTGACGTGGACGATCTCCTCGCCGTCCGTGGCGAGGTAGCCGAGGTCGAGCGCCGCGGCGAGGTTCTCGGTGGTGACCTCGCCCGCGAAGTGGTCGGCGAGGGCCTCCGGGGTGAGCCGGACCGGGGTCTCCTCCGTCCACGCGGGGGCTGCGGCGTCCTCGTCGAGCCCGAAGAGCTCGCCGACGCCCCGGCCGCTCTCGAAGGTGGCGACCAGGTCCGCGATGCCGTTCAGGGTGTGGCCGCGCTCCAGGAGGGCGGCGATGGTCCGCAGCCGAGCCAGGTGCCGGTCGTCGTACCAGGCGATGCGGCCCTCGCGGCGCGGCGGCGGCAGCAGCTTGCGCTCGCGGTAGAAGCGCAGGGTGCGCACGGGAATGCCGGCCTTCCCGGCCAGTTCCTCCATGCGGTACTCGCGGGCTCCTGCGGCTTCGTCCACGGGGGAAAGCCTATGTTGTACCGCCGGTAACTTTCTGCCGTCCGCCCCCTACCCATCAGTACGCCACTGCTCTACTCTCCGAACCATGCCAGTGATCGCTGGCAGAGTCGCGGGATCGCGGGAGGCGTCGGCATGGCCGAGCACGAGCACGTACGAGTGGCGGTGATCGGATCCGGATTCGGCGGCCTGGGCGCCGCGGTCCGGCTGCGCCGCGAGGGGATCACCGACTTCGTCGTCCTGGAGCGCGCCGGATCGGTGGGCGGCACCTGGCGCGACAACAGCTACCCGGGCTGCGCGTGCGACGTACCGTCCCACCTGTACTCGTTCTCGTTCGCGCCCAATCCCGACTGGCCGCGCACCTTCTCGGGGCAGGAGCACATCCGGGCGTACCTGGAGCACGTCGCCGACACCTTCGGGCTGCGGCCGCAGATCCGGCTGAACCACGAAGTCGTGATGATGCGCTGGGACGGCGACGCGCTGCGCTGGGAGATCGAGACCGCGCAGGGGAGGCTGAGCGCCGATGTGGTGGTCTCCGCGACCGGGCCGCTGTCGGACCCGAAGACTCCGGACATCCCCGGCCTCGACGGCTTCCCCGGCAAGGTCTTCCACTCGGCGCGGTGGGACCACGACTACGACCTGCGCGGCAAGCGCGTCGCCATGATCGGGACGGGCGCGTCCGCGATCCAGATCGTGCCGTCGATCCAGCCCGACGTGGCGCAGCTGACGCTCTTCCAGCGGACGCCGCCGTGGGTGATGCCGCGCATGGACCGGGCGATCACCGGCCCGGAGCGCTGGCTGCACCGGCAGCTTCCGTTCACCGGCAAGGCGCGGCGCGGACTGCTCTTCGGCATACGGGAGTTGCAGGTCACGGCGTTCACCAAGCATCCGAAGCAGCTGGGCGCCATCGAGTCGCTCGCCAAGGCCAACATGGCCAAGGCGATCAAGGACCCGCAGCTGCGGGCCAAGCTGACTCCCTCGTACCGGATCGGCTGCAAGCGCATCCTGCTGTCCAGCTCGTACTACCCGGCGCTCGCCCAGCGCAATGTGGAGGTGGTGGCCTCGGGGCTCAAGGAGGTGCGCGGCTCCACGGTGGTGGCGGCCGACGGGACCGAGGCGGAGGTCGACGCGATCGTCTTCGGCACCGGCTTCCACGTCACCGACATGCCGATCGCCGAGCGGGTCGTCGGCGCGGACGGCATCACGCTCGCCGAGGCGTGGAAGGACGGGATGGAGTCGCTGCGCGGTGCGACGGCGGCCGGCTTCCCCAACTGGATGACGATCATCGGTCCCAACACGGGCCTGGGCAACAGCTCGATGATCCTGATGATCGAGTCCCAGCTCAACTACCTGGCCGACTACATGCGCCAGTTGCGGGTGCTGGGCGGCCGGGCGGCGCTCGGGGCGCGGGCGTCGGCCGTGCACGCGTGGAACCGGCGGGTGCAGGACCGGATGAAGCGGACCGTGTGGAACACGGGCGGCTGTGACAGCTGGTACCTGGACGCCAACGGCCGCAACACCACCATCTGGCCGGGCACGCCGAGCGAGTTCCGGCGCGCGACGCGGGCGGTGAACCTCGCGGAGTACGAGGTCGTCCGGGCGCGGGCCGAGCAGGAGACGGCCGGAGACCGGGCCGGGACCGCCACCGGGGCCGCGGAGGCCGTCGCGTGAGCCGGCTGATGAAGGGCGAGGGCGAGCCGCTCGTCGCCTCGCGCGAACTGACCGCCGTCTCCGCCGACGGATCGCGCCTGCACGTCGAGGTGTACGGGCGCGAAGGCGCCCCCGCGCTGGTGCTGGCGCACGGCTGGACCTGCTCGACGCTCTTCTGGTCGGCGCAGATACGGGAGCTGGCCGGTTCCGGCGCGTACCGGGTCGTCGCCTACGACCAGCGGGGACACGGGCGCTCGCCGGCCGTCGGGCCGGACGGCTACAGCACCGACTCCCTCGCCGACGACCTCGAAGCGGTGCTCGCCGCCGCGCTCGCGCCCGGTGAGCGGGCCGTGCTGGCCGGGCATTCCATGGGCGGCATGACGATCATGGCCGCCGCCGGGCGGCCCGCGTTCCGCGAGCACGCGGCGGCCGTCCTGCTGTGCAGCACCGGCAGTGCGCGGCTGGTCGCGGAGTCGCTCGTCCTGCCGATGCGCGCGGGGCGGCTGCGGACGCGGTTCACGCGGGCCGTGCTGGGGGCGCGGGCGCCGCTGGGGCCCGTCACTCCGCTGTCGAAGAAGATCCTCAAGTACGCCACGATGGGGCCCGGGGCCGCGCCGGAGCGGGTGGCGCAGTGCGCGCGTATCGTCCACGCCTGTCCGCGTGCGGCGCGGGTGGCCTGGTCGCATGTGCTCGGCGAGCTGGACCTCGGCGCGGGGATGCGGGAGTTGACCGTACCCACCGCCGTCCTCGCGGGGAGCGCCGACCGGCTGACGCCGCCCGTCCACGCCCGCGAGATCGAGGCGGCGCTGCCGCACTCGCTGGGGCTCACCGAACTGACCGGGGTCGGGCACATGACGCCCGTGGAGGCTCCGGAGGCCGTCACGGCGAAGCTCCGGGAGCTGGTGAGCACGTACGTCACCGGTCCGGCGGCGGTGGCCGGGGCGACCGAAGTGGCCGAAGCGGCCGAAGTGACCGCAGGGGAAGCTAAGGAGCAGGCCGTATGAGCAGCAGGCGGAGTCTCGAAGGTCAGGTCGCGGTCGTCACCGGCGCGGCGCGCGGAGTCGGCGAGCTGCTGGCCCGCAAACTGTCGGCGCGCGGCGCGAAGGTGGCGCTGGTCGGCCTGGAGCCGGACGAGCTGAAGGCGGTGGCGGGGCGGCTGCACGCCGAGGCGGACTGGTGGTACGCCGATGTCACCGACCACGAGGCGATGGCGCGGGTCGCGCGGGAGGTGAAGGAGCGGTTCGGGAAGGTCGACATCGTCGTCGCCAACGCGGGCGTCGCCTCCGGGGGGCCGTTCGTGGACTCCGACCCGGTCGCCTGGCGGCGGGTCATCGAGGTCAACCTGATCGGCGGGGCGGTGACCGGACGGGCGTTCCTGCCGGTGCTCATGGAGAGCCGGGGGTACTTCCTCCAGATCGCCTCGCTGGCAGCCATCACGCCGGCGCCGATGATGACGGCGTACTGCGCGTCCAAGTCCGGCGTCGAGGCGTTCGCGCACTCGCTGCGGGCCGAGGTCGGGTACCGGGGCGTGCGGGTCGGGGTCGGCTATCTGTCGTGGACCGACACCGACATGGTGCGCGGCGCGGACCAGGACGACGTGATGCGCGAGCTGCGGCAGCGGCTGCCGTGGCCGTCCAACCGGACGTACCCGCTCGGCCCGGCGGTGGACCGGATCGTCGCCGGGATCGAACGGCGCTCCTCGCACGTGTACGCGCAGTGGTGGCTGCGGGGGATGCAGTCCGTGCGGGGGTACCTGCCGGCGGTCATCGGTGCGGTGGGGCAGCGGGAGATGAAGCGCTTCGAGCCTCGGCTTGCGGGAGTCTCCACGGGTCTGGTGGGGGCGGGCGGCGAGGCGGACGAGAAGGCGCGCGCGCAGGGGTGAGGGCGCGGGTCCGGGGTGCGGGCGTACGCGACGCCCACCGGGCGATGTCACCGGCTGTAGTGGTCGAAATGCGCTGAATGTCCGGTCGTGTCAGTCTGGTCGAGGCCCCATGGGGGGCGGAAACAGCCGCACCCCCTCACACCCCAATAGGAGTGAACCTCATGGGTATCGCAGACCAGTTCAAGGACAAGGCGCAGGAGCTCGCGGACCAGGCGAAGCAGGCCAAGCAGCGCAAGCAGGGCGACCAGGGCGCCCAGCGCGACCCGGGCGCGCGGGTACCGGCCGGTGCGCCGGACGAGGCGTCGGAGCGCATGCGCCGGGCCCGGGAGGACCGGGACCTGGGCGTGAACGACGACGTGCTCCTCGACGACGAGCGTGACGCGGGCCAGGAGCGCTACCGGTAACTGGTCTTGACGTGGGTCCGCGAGGCGCTGTGCGCCTCGCGGACTTCGCGGAGGGGAGAGCGCACCCGGGTTCACCGCGGGTGCGCTCTTCGCACGGTGTGGCGGGCGGGGCAGCCGGGTCCGGCGCCCGCCCGCCCCCAAGTCACCGACGCGCCACCCGGATCACCGCAGGGTGAGCGGGGTCTCGGACTCGACGCGGTGCAGCTTCTCGGGGTTGCGGACGTAGTAGAGGCCGCTGATGCGGGCGTCCTCGACCCGGACCGCCATGATGCCGTCGATCTCGCCGTCCAGGTGGACGAGGAGTGCCGGCGTGCCGTTGACCACGGTGGGAGCGAGGGTGATCGGGAGCTTGTTCTTGCCGAGACCCCCGACCATGAAGCGGGTCACCTTCTCGGCGCCGGTGATCGGCCGCAGCGCGGCCTGCTTGATGCCGCCGCCGTCGCTCACCAGGACGACCTCGGGAGCGAGCACGTCGAGGAGCCCCTGCGGGTCCCCGGTTTCGAGCGCGCGCCGGAACGACTCCAGAGCCGCACGCGCCACGCTCGGGGACACCGCCTGGCGAGGGCGGCGGGAATCGACGTGCCGCCGGGCGCGGTGCGCGATCTGGCGGACGGCGGCGGGGCTCTTGTCGACGGCGGCGGCGATGTCGTCGTACCCCACGTCGAAGGCCTCGCGCAGCACGAAGACGGCGCGCTCGGTCGGCGACAGCGTTTCGAGGACGAGCATCATCGCCATCGACACGCTCTCGGCGAGCTCGACGTCCTCGGCCACGTCCGGCGCCGTGAGCATCGGCTCGGGCAGCCACTGGCCGACGTACGCCTCCCTGCGGCGCTTCATGGTGCGCAGCCGGTTGAGCGACTGCCGGGTCGTGATCCGGACCAGGTAGGCGCGCTGGTCGCTCACCTGGCCCAGGTCGACCTTGACCCAGCGCAGCCAGGTCTCCTGCAGGACGTCCTCGGCGTCGGCCGCCGAACCGAGCATCTCGTAGGCGACGGTGAAGAGCAGGTTGCGGTGCGCGACGAACGCCTCGGTCGCCGTGTCGGTGGCGTGGTCGCTCATCTTCCCGCCCTTCTCCCGCGCGGCCGGCTCCGCTCACGGCAGGTCTTCATACGCGCATCCACAGCACAGTCCTTTTCGTCGGCAGCGGTTCGATCTTGACCCACCGGTGCGGCGCCGTCGAGGGGCGCCCGGCTAGGCCGCCCGCTCGGCGGTGGCCGGCGCGCCCTCGTGCCCGGCCCGCAAGAGCTGCCGGCGCTTGGTGCCTCCCGAGCGGAGGTGCAAGCGGTACGAGCCGGGCTTGCCGGCCTCGCCGGCCAGGTGCTTGACGACGACCTTGCACACGAGTTCCTTGAGCTTCGCGCCGGGGCGGCCGTCGATGTTGAACCACACCGCGACGTCGTCGCGGGCGAACTGGAAGATGCCGTCGCGCCGGCCCAGGCTGATGCACTGGGCGCCGAACGGCTGGTTCAGGGCCGAGGGCCGCTCACCCGCGATCCGGCTGAGCACCGTGTCGGCGGCCCGCGCGCCCAGCGGCATCGCGGCCTGGCAGCTCATCCGCAGCGGCAGGCCCGAGGGGGCCGCCGAGTCGCCGGCCGCGACGATGCGTACGTCGTCCACGCTGGTCAGCGTCTCGTCCGTACGCAGCCGGCCCAGGGCGTCGGTGCTCAGCCCGCTGCGCACGGCCAGGTCCGGCACGCCGAACCCGGCGGTCCAGACGGTCACCGCGCTCGGCAGCTCGCGGCCGTCGGCGAGCCGCACGGCGTCGCGGGTCACGGCCGTCACCGTCGTGTCGGGGCCGTCGAGCACACTCACGCCGAGCCCGGCCAGCCGCCTGGCGACCGAACGCCGGCCCCGGGGGTGCAGGTACGGGCCGAGCGCCCCGCCGCAGACGAGGGTCACGGCCCGGCCCGCCTCCGCCAGTTCGGCGGCGGTCTCGATGCCGGTCGGACCGGCTCCGACCACCGTCACCGCGGCCGTCGCGGGCGCGGTGTCGAAGGCCGGCCGCAGCCGCTCCGCCTCCTCGAAGGTGGCGATCGGGTACGCGAACTCGGCGGCCCCGGGCACCGCCGGGTCGGCGCTGCCACTGCCCACGGCGTACACCAGGTAGTCGTAGCCGACCGTGCCGCCCGACGCCAGCGCCACGCTGCGCCCGGCCGCGTCGATTTGATCCACGGAGTCGACCACCAGGCGGACGCGCTCGCCCAGGACCTCCCGGTAGTCGACGACCGCGCTGTCGGACCCGGCCACGAGCTGGTGCAGGCGGATCCGGTGGACGAAGGTCGGGCGCGGGTTGATCAGCGTCACGGTCACGTCGTCGCGCCGCGTGAGGCGGTTGGCCGCCATGACGCCGGCGTATCCGCCGCCGATCACGACCACCTCGGTGTTGTTCGTCATGGTGACTCCTTCATTCGCGGGTCTTCGGGCACAAGACACCGCGCTGCCGGCCACTGTGACAGCTTGTGACGCAGGTCACTTGATGAAGGTGCCCCCCACGCCGGGAATTCCCGGCCCGTGCGGGACGAAGCGCGCGCGCTTCCTCAGGCGCCGCGCGGCGGCAGCGGCGGGCGGGACTTGTCGGGGACGTTCGTGTACGTCGGGGGCGACGCCGCCGGCCGCCGCGCGAGGAGTTCCAGCGCCACCTGCACCGCGTCGCCGAGCTGCGCCTGGCGCCCCTCCGCCCAGTCGAGCGGCGTGCGCAGCACCGCGATGTCCGGCTCCACCCCGTGGTTCTCCACCGACCAGCCGTACGCGTCGAACCAGGCCGCGTTCATCGGCACCGTGATCACCGTGCCGTCGCCCAGCGTGTGGCGGCCCGTCATGCCCACCACCCCGCCCCACGTGCGCTGCCCCACCACCGGCCCCAGGCCCAGCAGTTTGAACGCCGCCGTGATCATGTCGCCGTCCGACGACGTCGCCTCGTCCGCCAGCGCCACCACCGGCCCCCGGGGGCCGTTCGAGGCGTACGACACCGGCTCCGCGTCCCGTGTCAGGTCCCAGCCGATGATCGTGCGGGTGAGTTTCTCCACGACCAGTTCGCTGATGTTGCCGCCCGCGTTGCCCCGCACGTCGACGATCAGGGCCGGGCGCGAGACCTCCATCCGCAGGTCGCGGTTGAACTGCGCCCAGCCGGAGCCGCCCATGTCGGGGATGTGCAGGTAGCCGCACTTGCCGCCGCTCAGCTCCCGCACCACCTCACGGCGTTTGGCCACCCAGTCCTGGTAGCGCAGCGGACGCTCGTCGATCAGCGGGACGATCGCGACCCGGCGCGCCGGGCCCTCGCCCTCCGCCGGTTTGAACGTCAGCTCCACCGTCGTGCCCCCGGCCGCCGCGAGGAGGGGGTACGGGCCGGCCACCGGGTCCACCGGCCGGCCGTCCACGTGTGTGAGGGCGGCGCCCTCCCGGATGCCGGTGCCGGCCAGCGGCGACCGCGCCTTGGAGTCGGACGACTCGCCGGGCAGGATGCGGCGTACCAGCCATTCCCCGTCCCGGCAGACGAGGTTGGCGCCGAGCAGGCCCATCGCCCGCTGGTAGTGCGGCGGCCCCTCGTTGCGGCGCGCGGCGGCGACGTACGCGTGCGAGGTGCCCAGCTCGCCCAGGACCTCGCGGAGCAGGTCCGCGAACTCGTCGGGTGTCGCCACCCGTTCGAGCAGGGGGCGGTAGTGGTCGAGGACCGCGTCCCAGTCGACGCCGCACATGTGCGGCTCCCAGAAGTACGCGCGGACGATCCGGCCCGCCTCCGCGTACGCCTGGCGCCACTGCGCCTCCGGGTCGACCTGGTGCAGGATGCGGCGCAGGTCCAGGTAGACCGTCGAGTCGGAGTCGCCGGTCTCGGTGGCGGGGACCGCGCGCAGTTCGCCCTCGTCCATCACCACCAGCCGTGTCCCGTCGCCGCTGACCGCGAACCAGTCGAGGTGGTCGACGAGTTCCGTCTTGCGCGCCTTGGTCAGGTTGAAGTGTTCGAGCGTCGGGCGGCCCGACATGTCCGCCGGGTTCGCGAACGTCTCGCCGAGCGCGCCCGAGATCGGCCAGCGCAGCCAGACCAGGCCGCCGCCGGAGACGGGCTGCAGCCCCGAGTACTTGGAGGCGGACACCGGGAACGGCGTCACCCGGTTCGGCAGGCCCTCGACCTCCACCAGCACCGCCGTGCTGTCCGCGGTCTCGCCGTCCTCGCCCTCCACGGGGTCGAGGCCGCCCGCCGCCGGGCGGCCCTCGGCGGACAGTGCGAAAGGGGACGGCGTCGCCGAGGACAGCGGGACGAGGTACGGGCGGCAGCCCAGCGGGAAAGACAGGTCGCCGGTGTGGACGTCGTACACCGGGTCGAAGCCGCGCCACGAGAGGAACGCCAGGTACCGGCCGTCGCTGGTGAAGACCGGGTTCTCGTCCTCGAAGCGGCCGTTCGTGACGTCGATGACGTGCTTCGTCTCGATCTTCGCCATCTTGATCTGGCGCAGCGAGCGGCCGATGCCGGGGTGCGACCAGGTGAGCCAGGCCCCGTCCGGGGAGAACGCCAGGTCGCGGACCGGGCCGTTGGTGGAGCGCGTCAGTTCCGTGACGACGTCGCCGGCCCCGTCCGCGTCGGCCGTCGTGTCGACCAGCAGGAGCCGGCCGTCGTGCGAGGCGACCGCGAGACGTTCGCCCTCCGGGTCCGACACCAGCTCGTGTACGCGACCGAGCCGGCCGGAGGCGAGCCGGCGAGGTTCGCGGTCCCCGCTCGCGCGCGGCAGGTACGCGATCTCGATCGCGTCCTCGCCCTCCGCGTCGGTGACGTACGCGACCTGGCCGCCGCCGCCGAGCATCTCCGGCAGGCGGGCCCGTACGCCGGGGATGTCGGTGATCGTGCGGGCCGGGCCGTCGCGATGGGTCAGCCAGTAGAGGCTGCCCCGGACCACGACCGCGCTGGCGCGGCCCGTCATGTCGACCGAGAGGCCGTCCACGTTGGCCGCCGCCGGGACGTGGTACGTGCGCCGGCCGGCGCGGGGGCCGCCGAGGCGCACGTCGAGGCGGCGCGGTTTCGCACCGGGGGACAGGTCGTCCACGAGCCACAGGTCACCCGCGCACTGGTAGACCACGCGGCCGCCGTCGCTGGAGGCGTGCCGGGCGTAGAACGCGTCATGGTCGGTGTGGCGGCGCAGGTCGGTGCCGTCGTACGCGCAGGAGTAGAGGTTGCCCACGCCCTCGTGGTCGGAGAGGAACGCGACGCGTCCGTCGACGAACATCGGGCAGTCCAGGTGGCCGTCGAGGTCCGGCAGCAGTTGCCGGCCGTGCAGCCACAGGCGTCCCGTGGCCCCGCCCCGGTAGCGCTTCCACGCGGCGGGCTCGTGCGGGGGCTTTCCGGTGAGCAGGAGCGTGCGGCGCTCGCCGCCGATGTCCGCGACCGCGATGTCGGAGACCGGGCCCCAGGGCAGCTTCGCGCCGGGGCTGCCGTCCGTGGGGAGGGTGTAGGCCCACGAGAAGTGCGAGAACGGCTGGCCGTGCGAGGCGACCGCGAGGATGTGCGCGGGGTGGCCGGGGGCGTCGGGGGTCCAGCCGCAGACGCGGGTGTCCAGGGAGCCCCAGTGGCTGAGCCGGCGGGCGGGGCCGCCGTCCACGGGGGCGAGGTGGACCTCGGGGTCCAGGCTGCGCCAGGTCGTGAACGCGATGTGGCGGCCGTCGGGGGAGAAGCGGGGGTGGGAGACCTTCGTACGGTCGACGGTGATGCGCCAGGCGCGGTCGGGCTGCTTGCCGGGCGGGACGACCGGGGCCAGCCACAGGTCGTCCTCGGCGGCGAAGCAGAGCAGGTCGCCGTGGAGGTGGGGGAAGCGGAGGTACGCGGGGGCGGGGGTGACGCTTCCCCCCGGGGCGCCGGGGCCGGTGCCGGGCGTCTCGTCGGGCATCGACCGTTCGGCCACCGCCGCGTTTCCCTCGGGGTGATCGCGTCCGACGCCCTGCACGTCCCCTTCCGGCACCGTGGAGCGCGATGCGGCGGTGGGGTCCGGCGCGCCCCCGTCCGGCACCGCGGATCGCTTCGGGGTGGTCTCTTGCGGGCCGACGGACCCGGGTGCGTCGCTCACCCCCCAATGCTTTCCCCGGGCCGGGGGCGCGGCAACTTGTGGCGCAGAACACCATCGAAACGGTTTCGTTTCGGTCGGGCGGCGGCGTACCGTCGGTGTACGAAACCGTTTCGTTCGCTTGGAGGTGGGTCGGCATGGCACGTACGCGGCTCACGCCCGAGCGGGAGAGCGAGCTGTACGAGGCCGTACTGGACCTGTTGCGCGAGGTCGGGTACGACGCGGTCACCATGGACGCCGTCGCGGCCCGTACGCGGTCCAGCAAGGCCACCCTCTACCGCCAGTGGGGCAGCAAGCCGGAACTCGTCGTCAGGGCGCTGCGGCACAACAAGCCGGTCAGCGTGGCCGACATCGACACCGGCACGCTGCGGGGCGATTTCCGCGCCCTGGTGGAGCGGACCGACGACTGTCAGCTGGAGAGGGACTCCGCGCTGATGCGGGGTCTCGCCCAGGCCGTGCACGAGAATCCCGATCTCCACCGGGCGTTGCGGGAGCTGCTCATCGCTCCCGAGCTCACCGGGCTCGACGGCATGCTGCGGCGCGCTGTCGACCGGGGGGAGATCCCCGCCGATACCGCTGCCCTGCGGTACGTCCCGCACATGCTGGTCGGCGCCTTCGTCGCCCAGGAGCTCATCGAGGGCCGGTCGCCCGACCGGGCCTTTCTCTCCGACTACATCGATGCCGTGGTGCTGCCCGCGTTGGGCGCCGCCTGATGGTCCCGGTGTAGTGCCCCACGCGGCGCCGTGAAGTCCCCGCCCGGCGTCCGTCCCCGCAAACGCCCCACCTGACGCGCACCGCTCTCGTCGTCGGGCTGGTCACCCCTGCCCTGTACGTACCAACGACCTGACCGGGAGTACGCCCTCGTGGCCACTTTCCTCTACAAGATGGGCCGGTTCGCCTTCCGCCGCCGCCCCTTCGTCGCCCTCGCGTGGATAGCGCTGCTGGTGCTCGCCGGTGTCGGCGCCGCCTCCGCGTCCACCGCCACCTCCAGCTCGTTCTCCATACCGGGGACCGAGGCGCAGAAAGCGTTCGATCTGCTCGACGAGCGCTTCCCCGGCGCCGCCGCCGACGGTGCCACCGCCCGCGTGGTGTTCAAGGCTCCCGAAGGGGAGCGGATGACCGATGCCGGCCACAAGGCCGAAGTGGAGAAGGTCGTCGCCGGGCTGCGGTCGGGCTCCGACCAGGTCGCCTCGGTCGTCGACCCGTACGCCGGCAAGGCCGTGAGCCGCGACGGTACGACGGCCTACACCCAGGTGTCGTACAAGGTCAGCGGCATGGAACTGACCGACGAGACGCGGGACGCCCTCGTGGAGGCCGGTGACGAGGCCCGGGACACCGGGCTGACCGTCGAGATCGGCGGCGACGCGCTCCAGGCCGCGCCCGAGACCGGTTCCGGGGAGATCATCGGCGTCGCGGTCGCCGCCGTCGTGCTGGTGATCACCTTCGGGTCGCTGATCGCGGCCGGGCTGCCGCTGCTCACCGCGATCATCGGCGTGGGCATCGGTGTCTCGACCATCACCGCGCTCGCCACCGTGCTCGACCTCGGCTCCACCACCTCGACGCTCGCGATGATGATCGGCCTCGCGGTCGGCATCGACTACGCGCTGTTCATCGTCTCCCGCTACCGGGCCGAGCTGGCCGAGGGCCGGGAGCCGGAGGACGCGGCCGGCCGGGCCGTCGGAACCGCCGGTTCCGCCGTCGTCTTCGCTGGACTGACCGTCGTGATCGCCCTGGTCGGGCTCGCCGTCGTCAACATCCCGATGCTGACGAAGATGGGCTTCGCCGCGGCCGGCACGGTCGTGATCGCGGTGCTCATCGCGCTGACGCTGGTGCCCGCGCTGCTCGGGTTCGCCGGCCAGAAGGTCTTCGGGCGCAAGGCCCGCAAGCGGCAGGAGCAGGAGCAGGACGGCGAGGCCGCCAAGCCCAACATGGGGACGCGCTGGGCCCGCTTCGTGCTGCGCCGGCCGGTCGCCGTGCTGCTCACCGCCGTGGTCGGGCTGGGCGTCGTCGCCGTACCCGCCGCCTCGCTGGAGATGGGGCTGCCCGACGACGGCTCCCAGCCGGTCAGCACCACACAGCGCAAGGCGTACGACCTGCTGTCGGACGGCTTCGGCCCCGGCTCCAACGGGCCGCTGATGGTCGTCGTCGACGTCGACGAGGCCGAGCGCCCCAAGGAGGCGGTCAGCCGCGTCACCGACGTCGTCAAGGGCATGGACGGCGTCGCCGCCACCGTGCCCGGGCCGCTGAACAAGGCCGGTGACACCTCGGTCGTCACCGTCGTGCCCAAGGACCGGCCCAGCTCCGAGGGCACCGAGGAGCTGGTGCGTTCCATCCGTTCGGCCGGCGCGGACCTGAAGTCCGACACCGGGGCCGAGGTCCTGGTCACCGGGGCCACCGCCATGAACATCGACTTCTCGCAGAAGATGAACGACGCGCTGCTGCCGTACCTGGCGCTCGTCGTCGGGCTCGCCTTCCTGCTGCTGATGCTGGTCTTCCGCTCGGTCCTCGTACCGCTCAAGGCCGCGCTCGGCTTCCTGCTGTCGGTGGTGGCGGCGCTCGGCGCGGTCGTCGCGGTCTTCCAGTGGGGCTGGCTGGCGGATCTGTTCGGCGTCGAGCAGACCGGTCCGGTGATGTCGATGATGCCGATCTTCATGGTGGGCGTCGTCTTCGGCCTCGCCATGGACTACGAGGTCTTCCTCGTCACCCGCATGCGGGAGGCGTACGTCCACGGTGAGCGGCCGGGCCAGGCGGTCGTCACCGGCTTCCGGCACGGCGCGCGGGTCGTCACCGCCGCGGCCGTGATCATGATCGCCGTCTTCGCCGGGTTCATCGGGTCGAGCGAGTCGATGGTCAAGATGATCGGATTCGGCCTGGCGATCGCCGTCTTCTTCGACGCCTTCGTCGTACGGATGGCCATCGTGCCCGCCGTGCTGGCGCTGCTCGGCAAGAACGCGTGGTGGCTGCCGCGCTGGCTGGACAGGGCGCTGCCGAACGTCGACGTCGAGGGCGAGCAGCTGCGCAAGGAGCTCGGCGACGACGCCGCCGAGGACGAGCGCGAGCTGGTGCGCGCCTAGGCGCGGCAGAACTCCGGGGCCGCTTTCTGAGCGGATGGCGGCCCCGGTCGCGCACCGGCTCGTGGGGACGGGACCCGGTGCGACGGTGAGGTCCCTCCGGCCGTGACGGCCGGAGGGACCTCACCGCTTTTCCGGCGTCTCCCGGCGCCGGTCGGTTCTCGGCGTGTGTCGGCGTTTCTCAGTGGGCGGCCTCGGTGGTGACGGGCTCCTCGGCGGCGTGCGTACGGCGCAGGAAGCGGAGCAGCGGGGCCCGGTCGAACTGGATCACGGCCATGCCCTGGTCCGAACGCAGCTCCATCACGGCCTGCACCCTGCCGCAGGGCCACACCCGTACATCGCCGCTCTCGGTTTCGGCCGGACGGGTCATGCCGGCCTCCAGGAGGGACCGGGTGAAGACCCACTCGTTCTCGGCGCCGTCGGGCGAGACGTCCGGCGGAAAGACCAGGCGGACCGCGAGCGGGTCCTGCTGAGGGTCGTAGCGGAGGGCCACGGGCACGGCGTGCCGCTGCGGGCCGTCCGTGACGAGGCAGGCCCGTGCGTGGTCCTCAATGGAAGGGGGCATCGGGCGGCTCCTCGGGTTCGTGGGCTTTTGTCCTACAATGTCCCATATTTTGGGGCGCGTGTTCCGCTTCATTTGTGACCAGTGCGCTCTTGCGACCTCTTTGCAGGAGAGCACTATCATCGAACGATTCATCACACCGCAGGAAGCGGAGCCTCCCCATGCATGTCCCCGACGGATTCATCAACACACCTGTCTCGGCTGTGGCGGGCGTCGCAGCCGTGGCCGCCGTCGCCGTCGGCCTGCGCGGAGCGCGCCGCGAACTGGACGAGCGGACCGCCCCGCTGGCCGGTCTCGTCGCCGCGTTCGTCTTCGCCGTGCAGATGCTGAACTTCCCCGTCGCCGCCGGCACCAGCGGGCATCTGCTCGGAGGCGCGCTCGCCGCGATACTCGTCGGCCCGTTCACCGGTGTGCTCTGCATCTCCGTCGTGCTGCTGATGCAGGGCATCCTGTTCGCGGACGGCGGGCTCACGGCGCTCGGCGTCAACATCACCGTCATGGGAGTGGTGACGGTGATCGTCGCGTACGGGCTCTTCCGCGGGCTCGTGAAGGTGCTGCCGCGCCACCGCTCCTCGGTCACCGCGTCCGCGTTCGTCGCCGCGCTGGTGTCCGTGCCCGCCGCCGCCGCGGCCTTCACACTGATCTACGCCGTCGGGGGCACGACGGACGTGCCGATCGGCAAGGTCATGACCGCCATGGTCGGCGTCCACGTCCTCATCGGCATCGGCGAGGCCGCGATCACCGCGCTGACCGTGGGCGCCGTCATCGCCGTACGCCCCGACCTGGTGCACGGCGCGCGCGGCCTGTCCGCGCCGCTCAAGCTGCTGGTGGGCGGCGAGCTGGTGGACGCGGCCCCGGCCGACGCACCGGCCGCGGCCCCCGCGCGCTCCACCCGCGGGGTGTGGGGGGCGGGGCTCGCCTCCGCGCTCGTCCTGGCCGGGGTCGTCTCGTTCTACGCCTCCGCCAGCCCCGACGGTCTGGAGAAGGTCGCCGCCGACCAGGGCATCGACAAGAAGGCCGAGGAGCACGCCACCGCCGACTCCCCGCTCGCCGACTACGGCGTCAGCGGCATCACCGACGGCCGTCTCTCCGGCGGCCTCGCGGGCGTCGTCGGCGTCGGCGCGACCGTCGCCGTCGGCAGCGGCGTCTTCTGGACGGTACGGCGCCGGCGCGGGCAGCAGCCGGCGGTCGTGGCCGCGCCGGCGCGCACCGAGGAAAAGGAAACATCCTGACATGGGCGCGGGCCACGCCCACAAGCTCTACCGGCACGGGCACTCGGCGGTGCACGCGCTGCCGCCGCACTGCAAGCTCGCCGCCGTCTTCTGCTTCGTGCTGGTCGTCGTCTCCACGCCGCGCGAGGCGATGTGGGCGTTCGGCCTGTACGCCGCCCTGCTCGGCGGGGTCGCGTACGCCGCGCGCGTACCGGCCGGGTACCTGCTCAAGCGGCTGCTCATCGAGGTGCCCTTCGTGGCGTTCGCCGTGCTGATGCCCTTCGTGGCCCAGGGGGAGCGGGTGGAGGTACTCGGCATGTCGCTGAGCGTCTCGGGCCTGTGGGGCGCCTGGAACGTCCTCGCCAAGGGCACGCTCGGCGTCGCCGCGTCCGTCCTGCTCGCGTCGACGACGGAGCTGCGGTCGCTGCTGCTGGGCCTCCAGCGCCTCAAGCTGCCGCCGCTGCTCGTGCAGATCGCCTCGTTCATGATCCGGTACGGCGATGTGATCACCGACGAGATGCGCCGGATGTCGATCGCCCGCCGCTCGCGCGGCTTCGAGGCCCGGGGCGTGCGGCACTGGGGCGTCCTGGGCAAGACGGCGGGCGCGCTCTTCATCCGCTCGTACGAGAGGGGCGAGCGGGTGCACCTGGCCATGGTCAGCAGGGGGTACACCGGCACCATGCCGGTGATCGACGAAGTGACCGCGACACGGGCGCAGTGGTCGTACGCGGCGGCCCTCCCGGTCTCCGCGCTCGCGGTATGTCTGCTGGGATGGACGCTATGACGATGTCTCTTGAGGTCAACGGCCTCGCGTACGCCTACCCCGACGGCCACCAGGCGCTCTTCGGCGTCGACCTGAACGTCGCGCGCGGCGAGCGCGTGGCACTGCTCGGACCGAACGGCGCGGGCAAGACGACACTCGTCCTGCACCTCAACGGCATCCTCACCGCGGGCGCGGGTTCCGTGACCGTGGCGGGGCTGCCCGTCGGCAAACGGCACCTCGCCGAGATCCGCCGCCGCGTCGGCATCGTCTTCCAGGACCCCGACGACCAGCTCTTCATGCCGACGGTCCGCGAGGACGTGGCCTTCGGGCCCGCGGCGGCCGGGATGCGCGGCGCCGAGCTGGAGGCGTGCGTGACGGCCGCGCTGGAGCGGGTGGGGATGGCCGAGTACGCCGGCCGGCCGCCGCACCACCTGTCGTTCGGGCAGCGGCGCCGGGTCGCCGTCGCGACCGTACTGGCGATGGAACCGGAGATCCTGGTGCTGGACGAGCCCTCGTCCAACCTGGACCCGGCGTCCCGGCGCGAACTGGCCGACATCCTGCGGTCCCTGGACGTCACGGTGCTGATGGTCACCCACGACCTGCCGTACGCCCTGGAGCTGTGCCCGCGCTCGGTGATCCTCAGCGGCGGCGTGATCGTGGCGGACGGGCGGACGCAGGAACTGCTGTCGGACGACGCGGTGATGCGCGAGCACCGGCTGGAGCTGCCGTTCGGGTTCGACCCGGGGTCGGTGCGGGTCGAGGCGTAGCGGCGGCCGGCGCACCCCCGCCGCCCCGCCCCGGCAGGGCCGTTGCACCATGGGGGGCATGAGCGCGAGCGCAGTAGTGGATGCACGGGGCACGGTGGCTGCCGGATTCGAACCGGTCAGGGACGCGTTCGTACGCAACTTCGCGAGGCGCGGCGAGCGCGGCGCCGCGGTGGCCGTCTACCGGCACGGCCACAAGGTCGTCGACCTCTGGGCCGGCACCCGTGACGTCGACGGCACCGAGCCGTGGGCCGTCGATACCGCCCAGATCGTGCGGTCCGCGACGAAGGGCGTCACCGCCGCGGTGCCGCTGCTCCTCCACCAGCGCGGCCAGATCGACCTGGACGCCCCGGTGGCCACGTACTGGCCGGAGTTCAAGGCGAACGGCAAGGAGCGCGTGCTCGTACGGCACCTGCTGTCCCACCGCGCGGGCGTCCCCGTGCTCGACCGTCCGCTGACGCCCGCCGAGGCGATCGACGGCGTCAGCGGGCCGCACGCCGTCGCCGCCCAGGCGCCCGCGTGGGAGCCGGGGACCGACCACGGCTACCACGCCCAGACGTACAGCTGGCTGATCGGCGAGCTCGTGAAGCGCGTGACGGGACGCACCGCCGGCCGGTGGATCGCCGAGGAGATAGCCCGGCCGCTGGGGCTCGACTTCTGGGTCGGGCTGCCGGCGGACGAGGCGCACCGGGTCGGCCGGGTGGGACCCGTCGAGCCGCCGCCCCTGGACGGCGGGGCGCTGCGGCTGCGCCCCAAGCGGAGCGTCAGCGAGGCGTACGCCGATCCCGCCTCGCTCACCCGGCGCGCCTTCGGGGCGATCGCCCCGCTCGCGGACGAGAACGACCCGGCGTACCGCGCGGCCGAACTCCCCGCGTCCGGCGGGATCTCCACCGCCCGGGCACTGGCCCGGTGCTACGCGGCGATGATCGGCGAGGTCGACGGGCACCGCCTGTTCGCCCCCGCCACACTCACCCTGGCGCGCACCGAGGAGTCGGCCGGCCCGGACCGGGTCCTCGTCGTGGGCACCCGCTTCGGGCTCGGCTTCATGCTGCACGGCTCCGCCGCGCCGCTGCTCGCCCCCGGCTCGTTCGGTCACCCGGGGCGCGGCGGCTCGCTCGGATTCGCCGACCCGGAGTCGGGCATCGCCTTCGGCTACGTGACCAACGGACTCCAGAAGGGCGTCACCGCCGACCCGCGCGCCCAGGCCCTGATCACAGCGGTGCGGTCGGCCGTGTGACTCCGTGGGCCGGTCGTCCGACCGCGTCGTTCAGCGCACCACCACGGTCAGCGTCTTCGTCACGGAGAACTTCTTGCTCTCGGGCGACGCGGGACGGTCGTCGTACCCGCAGCGGTAGCAGCCGAAGAGCTCGACCGTGGTCGTGCCCGTCTCCCGCGCGGTGAAGCTGTACCAGTCCTGCCGTTCGGCGGCCGGGTCGCCCGTGGTCCGCACCGGCCCGGGCTCCATACCCGCCACCGCGCCGTCCGGCTCCCCGGTGACCTTCCAGGTGTAGCCGGGCTGGTTGCCGTAGCGATTCGCGACGAGGAACCGCTCGCCGGGGCGCACGGTGAAGCTGCCCGCGAAATCCCCGTCGAGCCTGCGGGACTCCTCCGGCTCGTACGCCTCGTTGAAAGCCGCCTCGGGGTCACGCGTCACGACGGTGCCCTGGATGCTGTCCTCGACCCGGACCGGGTACGTCATGGTGCGGTCGCCGTCGGTCTCCTTCAGCACCACGCGCGCCGAGCCGGTCCTCAGCGCCCGGAACGTGAAGTAACGGGTGCCTTCGACGGTCTTGTGGCCCTTGGCGCGCAGGACCTGCCCCGACTCCCCGGTGTCGGCGACCTCCCAGTCGGCGGCGTCACCGCCCGGCCGCACGTGAAGGGAGAAGTCGTGGTCGACGAGCACCTTGGTCTCCACCGACTGGGAGGCGATGTCGATCTCGCCGTCCGGTCCCCGCGGCACGTTGTGGAGGGGCTCGGGGACCGCGCAGCAGGTCTCGTCCTCGGCGTACTCCTCGTAGGCCACCGCGCCCGCGCCGCTCATGGCCAGCACCGCGGCACCGCCCGCGAGGGCCCGCAGGGCCTGCCTCTCGCGCAGCTTCGGCATCAGGTCCTCACTTCGGGATGTGGGCACCGGTGGCGTCGGGGAATCGCTGGTCCGACGCCTTGTCCATGGTGCCGTTGACGAAGTCGTCCTCACTGACCCAGGTCATCTCGCCCCAGGGGTTGTGCATACCGGTGCGGCAACCGGTGTGGACCACAAGGCCGATGCCGATCACCATCGGGCCCGTCGCCGCGTGCGGTCGTGCCGCCGTTCAGCCCGCGCGCAGTACCGCCGCCACCAGCGGGCCCGCCGCGTCGCCGCCGTGGCCGCCCGACTCGACGGACGCGGCCGCGGCCACGTCGTCGCTGAAGCCGGCGAACCAGCTGTTGGACTTGCCCTGCCCGTCGACCTCCGCCGAACCGGTCTTCGCACCCTTGTCGCCGCCGACCGGGGCCATCGCCGCCGTGCCCGTGCCCCAGGACGCGGTCGCCGTCTGCCGCATCATGCGGAGCAACTGGCTGTGGGTGGAGGGCGACATGGTGCGGGACGCCTTGGCGAGCGTCCTGCCGTCGAGGGACTGCGGCACGATGACGGGCTGCCGGAACGTGCCCGCCTTGGCGGTGGCGGTGACCGACGCCATGTTGAGGGCGTTCATCTGGACCGTGCCCTGCCCGATGTACTGCGCCGCCGCCTCGCCGCCGGTGGCCTCGGGCACCGAACCGTCCTCGGTGACGATCCCCGTCTGCCAGTTGTCGAGGCCGAGACCGAACACCTCACGCGCCGTTGCGGGCAGCGCCGCGTCGTCCTTGGTGTCGTCGATCAGCTTGATGAAGGCGGTGTTGCAGGACCGGGCGAAGCTGGTGCCGAACGTGCCGTCCGGGATGTCGAAGCCGTCCAGGTTCTTGAAGGTGACGCCCTGGTACATCGCGGTCTTCGGACACTCCGCCTCGCGGTCCGCGCCCGCCAGGCCCTTCTCCAGCAGCATCGTGGCCGTCACGATCTTCATCGTCGAGCCCGGCGCCTGCTTGCCGAGGACCGCCGCGTTGTACCCGTCCGCACGGTTGTTGGCGATGGCCAGGATCTCGCCCGTACTCGGCTTGACCGCCGCGACCGACGCCTCGCCGTGCTCCTTCACCGCCGTCTCGGCCGCCGCCTGCACGCCCGCGTCCAGCGTGGTCGGCAGCCTGCCGGGCTTGCCCTTGGTGACGGTGGCCAGGGTGCGGGGAGCGACATCGCTGTCACTGCCGCTGTGGATCGCCAGCTCGACGCCGGGCTTCCCGCCCGCCCTCTCGCCGTACTTCTCACGCAGCGCGTCCAGGACGGGCCCGAGCGACGGGTACTTCTCCTCCGTCAGTTCGACGCCGTTGCGGTCGACCGCCTTGATGGGCGGGGCCGCGGCCTCGCCCGCCTTCAGCAGCTCGCCCTCCTTCAGGTCGGGGTGGACGACGGAGGACTTCCAGTCGACCAGCGCCTTGCCCGAGGTCAGGCCGCGCACGACGGTCAGCTCCGACGCGTACGAGAAGGCCTTGCTCCTGCCCTCGTACGTCACCGTGGCGTCGGCGGTGAACGGGACCTTCGCCCCCACCGGCGTGCCGGGCGTCAGCTTCACATCGCTGATGTGCGCCTCGTCGCGGTAGGCGAACAGCGCGGGCTGCGCGGCGGCGGCGTTGTCGGTCAGATCGGCGGCCACGCGGGCGTCGCCCTTCGCCCAGGCGGCGAGGAAGTCCTCGGCGGTCCGCGCGACCTCGTCGGCGCTCGGCGGCCCGGTCTTCTTCGGCGCCGACAGGATGCCGACGTCCGCACCGCCGGCCTCGTCGCTCACCATGGAGTACGCCCCGTAGCCCACCCCTCCGGCCATGGCCAGGAACACTCCGCCGACTATGGCGACCTTCGCTCCACTGCGCATGCTGTGCGGTCCCCTCCCCAGGCGTCCCTCCTGAACTGAACATGTTCAAGAAGTGCTGTATCGCACTGTACGTGACGTCAGTTGCCCATGGGGTGAGCGTTACAGGACCGGGACGGACACGGCCGCCCGCGCCCCACTGCCCCGCACGGCGCGGCCCGCCGCTACACCCAGGTGTCGAACCAGATGCGGTCGCGCCATTCGTCGATCGGGAGCGTCTGGCCGGTATAGATCGGCCAGAAGTAGACGAAGTTCCAGATGATGAGCAGCACGAGCACTCCCGCGCCGACCGCTCCCGCCACCCGCCGCCGTTCGCTCGCGTGCGGCGGCCCCAGCATCGCGCCGAGCATCATCGCCACCGCCAGGCACAGGAACGGCACGAAGACGACGGCGTAGAAGAGGAAGATCGTGCGCTCCTGGTAGAAGAACCAGGGCACCCAGCCCGCCGCGATGCCGCACGCGATCGCCCCCGCCCGCCAGTCGCGCCGCAGCGCCCAGCGCCACAGCACGTACAGGACCGCGAAGCACGCCGTCCACCACAGCAGCGGCGTCCCGAGCGCCAGTACCTCCTGGGCGCAGTCGCTCGTCTCGCTCGCCGGGCAGCCCTCCTTGCCCGGCTTCGGCGACTCGTAGAAGTACGACACCGGGCGGCCCAGGACGATCCAGCTCCACGGGTTCGACTGGTAGGTGTGACCGGACGTCAGGTTGACGTGGAAGCTGTAGACCTCGGTCTCGTAGTGCCACAGGCTGCGCAGCCAGTCGGGCAGCCACGTGAAGTCGCCGCCCTTGCCGGCGCCGGTGGCCCAGTCCCGGTAGTAACCCTCCTTGGTGACGATCCAGCCCGTCCAGGAGACGACGTACGTCACGAAGGTGACCACGACCGTCGCCACGAACGCCGGCAGCACGTCCCGCTTCAGCACGGCGAGGTACGGCTGCCGGGCGCCCGCCGTCCGGCGCGCGCCCGCGTCCCACAGGACCGTCAGCAGGCCGAACGCCGCCAGGATGTACAGGCCGTTCCACTTCGTGCCGAACGCGAGGCCCAGGCACACCCCCGCCGCGATCCGCCACGGCCGCCACCCCAGCCGCAGCCGCTCCGCGACCTCCCCGTCCGGGCGCAGCACCCCCTCGTCGTCCGACGGGAGCGCCGCCGCGAGCCTGCGCCGGGCCCAGTCCCGGTCGATCAGCAGGCAGCCGAAGGCGCCCAGGACGAAGAACATCAGCACCTGGTCGAGCAGCGCCGTGCGGCTCATCACGAAGTGCAGGCCGTCCACCGCGAGCAGCGCGCCCGCCAGGCAGCCCAGGAACGTCGAACGGAAGAGGCGGCGTCCGATCCGGCAGAGCATCAGGACCGACAGCGTCCCGAGCACGCAGACCATGAAGCGCCAGCCGAACGGGGTGAACCCGAAGAGCTGTTCGCCGAGCCCGATGACCCACTTGCCGACCGGCGGATGCACCACATAACCGGGGTCGGCGGGGACCGTGACCGTGGACGGGTCGGCGAGGACCGCCTTGTCGATGTCCTTCGGCCACTGGCCCTCGTACCCCTGGTGGATGAGCGCCCAGGCGTCCTTGGCGTAGTACGTCTCGTCGAATATCACCGCCTTGGGGCCGCCCAGGTTCCAGAACCGCAGGAGCCCCGCGACCAGCGCGACCAGCAGCGGCCCGCCCCACGCGGCCCAGCGCACCAGACGGCCCGCGAGCACCGGCGGTACGCCGAGGATTCTCCAGATCTCGGTGCCGGGCCTGCTGTACGGCGGCACGAGCCGGTCGCGCAGCCCGATGTGGCTTCCGGGCCTGGGCACGTAGCCGTATCGGCGCAGCCGCTGCTGCCACGACGGCGGCTGCTCCCCGGGGGCCCGGTCCTGCTGGGCTTCTGACGCGGTACTGGTCACCGCGCCATCGTAGGGAACACATCTGTGCGCGTCGTGTGCGCGCCCTGCGAGGATGGCTCTTGTGACTGGAACGACTGGAACGACTCGAACGGCTCGAACGGCCGCGGCGCCCGGATCGGCGGCGGCCGGAACGCTCGTGCTCGCGGGGACGCCCATCGGCGACGTGGCCGACGCGCCGCCGCGCCTCGCCGCCGAACTCGCGACGGCCGACGTCGTGGCAGCCGAGGACACCCGGCGGCTGCGCCGCCTGACGCAGGCGCTCGGGGTGCAGACGACGGGGCGTGTCGTGTCCTACTTCGAGGGCAACGAGAGCGCCCGTACGCCCGAACTCGTCGAGGCCCTGGAGGACGGCAAGCGCGTCCTGCTCGTCACCGACGCGGGCATGCCGTCGGTCTCCGACCCCGGCTACCGGCTGGTCGCCGCCGCCGTCGAGAAGGACATCAGGGTCACCGCGGTGCCCGGCCCCTCCGCCGTGCTGACCGCCCTCGCCCTGTCCGGCCTGCCCGTCGACCGCTTCTGCTTCGAGGGCTTCCTGCCCCGCAAGGCCGGCGAGCGCCTCGGGAAGCTGCGCGAGGTCGCCGGGGAGCGGCGGACGATGGTGTTCTTCGAGGCCCCGCACCGGCTCGACGACACCCTCGCCGCGATGGCGGAGGTGTTCGGCGACGGGCGCCGGGCCGCCGTGTGCCGCGAGCTGACCAAGACGTACGAGGAAGTGAAGCGCGGCCCGCTCAAGGCGCTCGCCGAATGGGCGGCCGAAGGAGTGCGCGGCGAGATCACCGTCGTCGTCGAGGGCGCTTCCCAGACGGTGCGGGAACTGGACCCGGCGGAGCTGGTGGACAGGGTGCGGGTGCGCGAGGAGGCGGGGGAGCGGCGCAAGGAGGCCATCGCGGCCGTCGCCGCCGAGGCGGGGCTGCCCAAGCGCGAGGTGTTCGATGCCGTCGTCGCGGCAAAGAACGCGGCACGAACGGGCCCGGCGGACGGCAAAGGACTATCGTGAAGAGTTAAAGCCATCTAAAGCCGGCTAAAGCATCAGACCGCGCACCGGGCCTTTCTTCACGGAAAGGCCAAGACCGGTCCACATGTCGACAGGTACCGATGCGCTCCCGCCGAAACCGGCGTCCACTGGACCCAGTGGAAAGGAGCTGGCATGAGCGAGATCGCGGACACCGCCGGCACGGGCACCACCACCGTTCACGAGGCGTACGCCTTCGCCTGCATGCGGTGCGGGCACGGCTGGGAGCAGTCCTTCGAGATACACCACCACGTCGACGGCAGCGGTCACGCGTTCGTGGTCTACACGGCTGACGGTGAGCGGGTCCCCTCTCCGCTCTCCCGCCCCACCTGCCTCAACTGCGGCGGGCACGTCGTGCGGATCATGAAGGCGGGCCAGGTCTCGTCGATCAGGGAGATGCTGCGGGCCGCCGTGGTGGACGCCCCCATGGCGGGGCCGGTGGTCGGCATCGCGGGACCGGCGCTCGAGGACGCCCCCGGCCCGGTGCGCGTGAAGCACGAATGGCGCCTGTCGGATCTGCTGCATCCCCGCCGACACCGCACCTGAGGGCGGCGCACGAGGGCCGCGGGGTGCGGGACGGGGGCGCGGTTTTCGTACGATCGTGACCATGAGCCCCAAGGACGCACCCCCGCCGCTGCCCGAGCCTCTCCGGGGAGAGGTGGCCGACTCGCACACCCACCTGGACATGCAGGACGGCACCGTCGAGGAAGCCCTCGCGAAGGCCGCCTCGGTCGGTGTCACCACCGTCGTCCAGGTGGGCTGCGACGTGAAGGGCTCCCGGTGGGCCGCCGAGACCGCGGCGGCCCACGAGAACGTGCACGCCGCCGTCGCCCTGCACCCCAACGAAGCCCCGCGCATCGTGCTGGGCGACCCCGACGGCTGGTCGCGCCAGGGCGCGCGCGTCGCGGGCGGGGACGCCGCCCTCGACGACGCGCTGACCGAGATCGACCGGCTGGCCGCCCTGCCGTACGTGCGCGGCGTCGGCGAGACCGGCCTCGACCACTTCCGTACGGGACCCGAGGGCATGGCCGCCCAGGAGCGGTCGTTCCGGGCGCACATCGAGATCGCCAAGCGGCACGGCAAGGCGCTCGTCATCCACGATCGCGAGGCGCACGCGGACGTGCTGCGGGTCCTGGAGGAGGAGGGCGCTCCCGAGCGCACCGTCTTCCACTGCTACTCCGGCGACGCCGCCATGGCCGAGATCTGCGCGCGCAACGGCTACTTCATGTCCTTCGCCGGCAACATGACCTTCAAGAACGCGCAGCCGCTGCGGGACGCGCTCGCCGTCGCGCCGCTGGAGCTCGTCCTCGTCGAGACCGACGCGCCGTTCCTGACGCCGGCGCCGTACCGCGGACGGCCCAACGCCCCCTACCTCATTCCGGTCACCGTGCGCGCGATGGCCGCCGTCCGGGGGATCGAGGAGGACGTCCTGGCGGCGGCGCTCGCGGCGAACACGGCCCGGGCGTTCGACTACTGAGCCCGGCGCCGCCGAACCGGACCGGGGGCGCCTTCTGAAAGACCGTCACCCTTCGTGGTCGTGTTGCTTTGGAGAGTGACGGCCGCTCCGCTAGTGTCCCGGGCCGCAGCGTCATCGGGGCGGACCGGATCACTGGAGCGTCGTGGGCAATTCGCAGGGCAGTCACCGAGCGGCGCGCGGCAGCGGCCGCCGGGCGGTGGAGACGATCGAGTACCCGGAGTACGAGGAGCGTCGCGAGTTCGGGGGGCGGGGGGAGTGCGCTCCTGATCCTTACGCGCCCGCGTACGAGCTGAGGGAGGCTTGGCTGCCGCGTCAGGGGGTCGGCCCCGGCGTGGGCGACGGGCGCGGCGGCAGGGCGGAGGCCCGGCGGGCCGCCCGGCGGCGCAAGGGGGCCGAGCGGCCCGAGGCGCTGCGCCGGCTCCTGCCGCAGGCCCTGGTGGTCGCGTTCCTGGCCGGGGGCACCTCGGCGTTCGTCGCCAGCGACAAGGCGGTCAAGCTCAGCGTGGACGGCGTATCCCGCACCATGCACACCTTCGCCGACGACGTCACGGAGCTGCTGGAGGACGAGGGCGTGGAAGTGGGGGCGCACGACCTCGTCGCGCCCGCCCCCGGCGCGGCGCTGGCCAGCGGCGACGAGGTCGTGGTGCGCTTCGGCCGTCCCGTGACGCTGACCTTGGACGGGCAGCGGCACCGGGTGTGGACCACCGCCCGCACGGTCGAGGGCGCACTGCGCCAGCTCGGGGTGCGCGCGGAGGGCGCGTACCTCTCCGCCTCGCGCTCCCTGCGGATCGGGCGGGCCGGGCTCACTCTCGACGTACGCACCGAGCGAAGCGTCACCTTCATGGCCGACGGGCGCGAACGCACCATCCGCACGAACGCCGCGACGGTCGGGGAGGCGCTGGCCGAGGCCGGCATCAGCCTGCGCGGCCAGGACACCACCTCCGTGCCGTCCGGCAGCTTTCCGCGCGACGGGCAGACCGTCACCGTGATGCGGATCAGGGGGGCGAAGGAAGTGCGCGAGGAGCCGATCCCGTTCGACGTGGTGCGGAGCGAGGACCCGACGCTCTTCAAGGGCACGGAGGTCGTGGTGCGGGCGGGGGAGGTCGGGTCGCGGCGGGTCACGTACTTCGTGCGTACGGTCAACGGCGTGCGGCAGCAGCCGAGGAGGGTCGCGGAGGAGATCGCGCGCGAGCCGGTCGCGCGGCGCGTGAAGGTCGGCACGAAGGAGAAGCCGGCGTCCGTGGCCGGGGCGGACGGCCTCAACTGGAGCGGGCTCGCCCACTGCGAGTCCGGGGGGCGGCCGGGGGCGGTGGACGCCACCGGCCACTACGGCGGGCTGTACCAGTTCGACACGCAGACGTGGCAGGCGCTGGGCGGCAGCGGGCGGCCGCAGGAGGCGAGCGCGGCGGAGCAGACGTTCCGGGCGAAGAAGCTGTACGTGCAGCGGGGGGCCAGTCCCTGGCCGCACTGCGGGGGGCGGCTGCGGGGGTGAGGGTGGCCCCGGGGCGCCGGGGCTGCGGGTCGGTACGCGTGCGGGGTGCGGTGCGGTGTGCGTGTCGGTGCCGGGGTCGGGGTCGGGGTCGGGGTGCGCGGCATCCCGGGGCGTCGGGGCCGGTGCCGCGCCCGGGCGTCTCCTCGGGTGCCGAACGTTCGGGTGGTGAGTTGTTCGGGGGAGTGCGTTCGACGCCCTGCGGGGAGCGCCCCGGCACGTCCCCTCCTGGCACGTGGGACGGTGTGCCCCGGTGTCTCTTCCGCACGGGCCGCACCTCGCCCGGCACCGGGGTGTGCGGCGGGGCCCTTAGGCTTGAGCGGTGAGCAGCACTGAGCCTTCTGAGACGCCTCCCCCGCACGACCTGCTGGGCCCCGCCGACATCCGGGAGCTGGCGGCGGCGCTCGGCGTACGCCCGACCAAGCAGCGTGGCCAGAACTTCGTCATCGACGCGAACACGGTCCGGCGGATCGTGCGGACGGCCGATGTGCGGGCCGACGACGTGGTCGTCGAGGTGGGCCCGGGGCTCGGGTCGCTGACCCTCGCCCTGCTGGAGGCCGCCGAGCGGGTCGTGGCCGTCGAGATCGACGACGTGCTCGCCGCCGCCCTGCCGGCCACGATCGAGGCGCGGATGCCGGAGCGGGCCGACCGGTTCGCGCTGGTGCACTCCGACGCCATGCAGGTCACCGAGCTGCCGGGGCCGCCGCCGACCGCGCTGGTCGCGAACCTGCCGTACAACGTCGCCGTCCCGGTGCTGCTCACCATGCTGGAGCGCTTCCCCAGCATCGAGCGGACGCTCGTGATGGTCCAGTCGGAGGTCGCCGACCGCCTCGCGGCCCGCCCCGGCAACAAGGTGTACGGCGTGCCGTCGGTGAAGGCCTGCTGGTACGCCGACGTCAAGCGGGCCGGGGCCATCGGACGCAACGTCTTCTGGCCCGCGCCGAACGTCGACTCGGGGCTGGTGTCGCTCGTGCGACGGGCCGAGCCCGTCAAGACCGCCGCCACGAAGGCGGAGGTCTTCGCCGTGGTCGACGCGGCGTTCGCGCAGCGGCGCAAGACGCTGCGGGCCGCGCTCGCGGGCTGGGCCGGCTCGGCTCCGGCGGCCGAGGCCGCGCTGGTCGCGGCCGGCATCTCGCCGCAGGCCCGGGGCGAGTCGCTGACGGTGGAGGAGTTCGCGCGTATCGCCGAGCACAAGGGAGCGGGAGCATGACGGTCACGGTCCGGGTACCGGCGAAGGTCAACGTCCAGCTGGCGGTCGGCGGGGCGCGGGCCGACGGCTTCCACGACCTCGCGAACGTCTTCCTGGCGGTGGGCCTGTACGACACCGTCACCGCCACGCCGTCGGACTCGCTGCGCGTCACCTGCTCGGGGCCGGACGCCGGCCAGGTCCCTCTCGACGTCACGAACCTGGCCGCGCGGGCGGCGATCGCGCTGGCCGAACGTCATGGCCTTTCGCCCGATGTGCATCTGCACATCGAGAAGGACATCCCGGTCGCGGGCGGCATGGCGGGCGGCAGTGCGGACGGCGCGGGCGCGCTGCTGGCGTGCGACCGGCTGTGGGGGACCGGCTCGTCGCGGAACGAGCTGCTGGACATCTGCGCCGAGCTGGGCAGCGATGTGCCGTTCAGCCTCGTGGGCGGGGCCGCGCTGGGGACCGGGCGCGGCGAGAAGCTGTCCGTGCTCGAAGTGGGAGGGGCGTTCCACTGGGTGTTCGCGGTGGCGGACGGCGGGCTGTCGACGCCTGCCGTGTACGGGGAGTTCGACCGGCTGACGGCCGGCGCCGACGTCCCGGCCCCCGTGGCCTCCCCGGTGCTGCTGGAAGCCCTGCGCACCGGTGACGCGGCGGCGCTGGCGGGCGCCCTGGTGAACGATCTCCAGCCCGCCGCCCTGTCCCTGCGCCCCTCCCTCGCCGCCACCCTGGCGGTCGGCACGGAGGCCGGCGCCCTGGCGGGCCTGGTCTCGGGGTCGGGGCCGACCACGGCGTTCCTCGCCAAGGACGCGGAGGCGGCCGAGTCGGTGGCGGCGGCCCTCGTCGCCTCGGGCACCTGCCGGACGGCTCGGGCGGCCCCGTCCCCGGCGGCGGGCGCGACGGTCGTCGACGTACTCAGCCAGGACTGAGTACCGCAGCGCTTACCGGCCGGCGGGCGGCGGCGAGAACGTACCCCGCATGGGAAACACTGTGCGCGAGCTCGCCGACCGGACGCCCGCCGGCCGCGACCGGTACGTCGACCTGCTGCGCGTCGCCTCGCTCGGCACCGTCGTCGCCGGTCACTGGCTGATGGCCGCCGTGTTCGCCGACGGACAGGTGGGGAACCTCCTCGCCGTCCTGCCGGAACTCCAGATCCTCACCTGGGCACTGCAGGTCATGCCGGTGTTCTTCTTCGTCGGCGGCTTCTCGCACGCGCTCTCGTACCGGTCGCTGAGCCGCCGGCACGACGCGGTGTACTCCGTGTTCGTGCGGGCCAGGCTCCAGCGGCTGCTGCGGCCGACCATGGTGTTCGTACTGGTCTGGGGCGTCGCGGCGCTCGCCCTCGGCGGGCGGGACGGGCTCGCGGGGGTCGCGTTGCGGCTCGTCGCGCAGCCGCTGTGGTTCATCGGGATCTACCTGGCGATGGTGGCCTTCACACCGCTCCTGCTGAAGCTGCACGAGCGGTGGGGCTGGGCCGCCTTCGGCGCGCTCGCCCTCGCCGCCGCCGGGGTCGACGCCCTGCGCTTCGCGGCGGAGGTTCCGTACGTCGAGTTCCTCAACTTCGCCTTCGTCTGGCTCGCCGTCCACCAGCTCGGCTTCCTGCGCGCCGACGGCCGCATCGGCCGGCCCGCCGTGCTCGCGGCCGGCGGGCTGGCCGCCGCGGCCGCGCTGGTCGCCTTCGGGCCGTACCCGCTGAGCATGGTCGGGATGCCCGGCGAGAAAGTCAGCAACATGGCCCCGCCCACCCTCGCCCTCCTCGCCCACGGCATGTGGCTGGTCGGCGCCGTCGAGCTGCTGCGCGCACCCGGCGCCCGCCTCGTCGCGCGGCCGCGCGTCTGGCGGGGCGTCGTCGCCGCGAACGGCGTCGCCATGACCGCGTTCCTGTGGCACCTGACCGCGATGCTCGGCGTGTACGGCGCGATGCTCGCCCTGGACCTCCCGCTGCCCGCACCGGCGAGCGCCGCCTGGTGGGCGCAGGTACCGCTGCGCTTCGCCGCCGCGGCGGCCCTGACCGCGCTGTGCGTGGCGGCGTTCCGGGCCTTCGAGCGGCCGGCGGGCAGCCGTCCGGCGGCCTCCCCCGGGCGGTTCGCGGGACCGGCGGCGGCCCTCGGCGTCACGCTGAGCCTGCTCGGGGTGCTCGGGCTGTCGATGGTCGGATTCGGCGGACTCCTGGAAGGCCGTACGGCCGTCCTCATAGCCGTACGGATCAGCGCCCCGGCGGCGGTCGTCATGGCACTGGCGGGCTGGCTGCTGGTCGAGACGGCGGGGCGGGCCTCGCGCGCCCGGGCCGTCTGAGACGGGCCCCGGGGCGCCCGCGCACCGGGTGGGCGTCGAGGGGGTCCGGCGGGCGACTACGCTTGAGCGTCTGTCCCTTTCCCGTCCCTGGA
The DNA here is from genome assembly GCF_014650755.1 of Streptomyces chryseus. Lineage (GTDB taxonomy): Bacteria > Actinomycetota > Actinomycetes > Streptomycetales > Streptomycetaceae > Streptomyces > Streptomyces chryseus. The sequence continues at coordinate 95,912 of NZ_BMVO01000018.1, forward strand.
GCGCGCACCCATGGCCGTCAACCTGGTCAATGTCGAGGCAGTCAGCAAGGTGTACGGCACCCGTGCCCTGCTCGACGGCGTGTCCCTCGGCGTGTCGGAGGGCGACCGGATCGGCGTCGTCGGCCGTAACGGCGACGGCAAGACGACCCTCATCCGGATGCTCGCCAAGCTGGAGGAGGCCGACAGCGGCCGCATCACGCACAGCGGCGGCCTGCGCTTGGGCGTCCTCACGCAGCACGACTCGCTCGACCCCGCCGCGACCGTCCGCCAGGAGATCATCGGCGACCTCGCGGACCACGAGTGGGCCGGCACCGCCAAGATCCGCGACGTACTGAACGGCCTCTTCGGCGGCCTCAGCCTGCCCGGGTTCGAGCACGGGCTCGAAACGGTCATCGGGCCGCTGTCCGGCGGTGAGCGCCGCCGCATCGCGCTCGCCAAGCTGCTCATCGAGGAACCGGACCTGCTGGTCCTCGACGAGCCGACCAACCACCTCGACGTCGAGGGCATCGCCTGGCTGGCCCAGCACCTCCAGGCCCGCCGCTCCGCCCTCGTCTGCGTCACCCACGACCGCTGGTTCCTCGACCAGGTCTGCACCCGCATGTGGGACGTGCAGCGCGGCGCCGTCCACGAGTACGAGGGCGGTTACTCCGACTACGTCTTCGCCCGCGCCGAGCGCGAGCGCATCGCCGCGACCGAGGAGACCAAGCGGCAGAACCTGGTCCGCAAGGAGCTGGCGTGGCTGCGCCGCGGCGCCCCCGCCCGTACGTCCAAGCCGCGCTTCCGCGTCGAGGCGGCCAACGAGCTGATCGCCGACGTGCCGCCGCCGCGCGACACCTCCGAGCTGATGAAGTTCGCCAACTCGCGCCTCGGCAAGACGGTCTTCGACCTGGAGGACGTCACCGTCCAGGCCGGGCCCAAGGTGCTGCTCCAGCACCTGACCTGGCAGCTCGGGCCCGGCGACCGCGTCGGACTCGTGGGGGTGAACGGCGCGGGCAAGACGTCGCTGCTGCGCGCCCTGGCCGACGCGGCACGCACGCAGGGCGACGCCCAGCCGGTCGCCGGCAAGGTCGTCGTCGGCCGGACCGTGAAGCTCGCGTACCTCTCGCAGGAGGTCGGCGAGCTCGACCCGAAGCTGCGCGTGCTGGAAGCCGTCCAGCGCGTACGGGACCGGGTGGACCTCGGTACGGGCCGCGAGATGACGGCGGGGCAGCTGTGCGAGCAGTTCGGGTTCAGCAAGGAGAAGCAGTGGACGCCGGTCGGTGACCTGTCCGGCGGTGAGCGGCGGCGGCTGCAGATCCTGCGGCTGCTGATGGACGAGCCCAATGTGCTGTTCCTGGACGAGCCGACCAACGACCTTGACATCGAGACGCTGACGCAGCTCGAAGACCTGCTGGACGGCTGGCCCGGATCGATGATCGTCATCTCGCACGACCGGTTCTTCATCGAGCGCACCACGGACAAGGTGTACGCGCTGCTGGGCGACCGGACGCTGCGCAACCTGCCGCGCGGCATCGACGAGTACCTGGAGCGCAGGCAGCAGGCGGTCGAGGCCGCCGCCCCGGCGCCCGCCGCCGCCGCGCCCGCCAAGAAGAAGGCGTCCGGCGACACGCGTGCCGCCCAGAAGGAGATGCAGAAGATCGAGCGCCAGCTCGGCAAGCTCTCCGACAAGGAGACCAAGCTGCACGCCCAAATTGCGGACAACGCCACCGACTTCGAGAAGGTGGCCCTGCTCGACGCCGAACTGCGCGAACTCGTCGCCGGGCGCGACGAGCTGGAGATGCGCTGGATGGAACTCGCCGAAGACGCGTAGCAGATGCGCGACGCCGAATAACGAGCGCGTCACGGCCCGGTCCTCCCTTGGGAACAGGGGCGGACCGGGCCCTCGTGCACAGGGGCCCAAGTGATAGAAAGAAGCCCCGCTCGACTGTCGTAGAACTGCGGGGCCCAAGCCCGATTCGCTCCTTTCCGGGGGAGTTACGCCGCCCGGAATTGCGGGGGAGACCGAACGGGCGGCGGTCTCGTGTGAAGAGGTAAGCGCTGATGTCTCAGCCGCCCAACCAGCCGCCGCAGGGCGGCTTCGGAGCCCCCCAGGACCCCCGGCAGCAGCCGCCCCAGCCGCCTGCCCAGCCGCCGCAGGCGCCCCCGGCCCCGCCGGCCGCGCCGCCGCAGCAGCCCCCGGCGCAGCCCGGATACGGCTACCCGCAGGCGCCCCAGCAGGCGCCGCAGCAGGGATACGGCTACCCGGGCCAGCCGGGTCAACAGCCCGGCCAGGCGGGCCCGTACGGCCAGCAGCCCGGTCCGTACGGTCAGCAGCCCGGCCCCTACGGTCAGCAGCCCGGCCCGTACGGCCAGCAGCAGCCCGGTCCTTACGGCGGCTACCCGGGCGCGCCCGCGCCGGGCGGCAGCGGCGGCGGCGGCTTCAAGGGCAAGCCGGCGGTCATCATCGGCGCGGCGCTCGCCGCGGCCCTCGTCGTCGGGGGCGGCATCTACATCGCCACCAGCGGCGACGACGGCGGCAAGAAGAAGCGGCCCGTCGCCGGCGGCACCCACGACAACAAGGGCGGCCTGCCGACCGGCGACACGGACACCGGCGGCGATCCGGCCGGCGACCGCGACGCGGGCGACGACCTCAACGCCGGGCGCCAGTCGGGCGAGTCGAAGGTCCTGTGGCTCCAGAAGAACGACGTGGACCTGCCGCGCAACGGCTCCGACGTGTACGGGCCGTGGTTCACCGACGGCCTCGTCGTCAAGGCGATGTACAAGAAGGTCGCCGCGTACAACACCACCGACGGCAAGGAGAAGTGGAGCCTTCCGCTCTCCACCGAGATCTGCGCGGCGCCCGTCAGGGCCGCCGACGACGGCAAGATCGTCATCGGGGTCAAGAACGGCACCACCGACAAGGCCAAGTGCAGCGAGCTGCAGATGGTCGACCTCAAGACCGGAAAGGCGGGCTGGAAGGCCGAGGTGAAGAAGGAGGGGGCGTTCGACCTCCTCTCCGACATCACGATCGCCATCAGCGGCAACACCGTCACCGCCGGACGCACCGGCCACTCCACCGCCTTCAGCATGAAGGACGGCAAGGTGTTGTGGGGCAAGCTCCCCGGTGAGTGCCAGCCGTACGCCTTCACCAGCAGCGCCAAGCTGATCTCCGCCGCCGCGTGCTCCACCGGCGAGGCCGCCAGGAACCACGAGCGGATCCAGGAGCACGACCCGGCCACCGGCAAGGTCAAGTGGAGCTACCCGCTGGCCAAGGGCTGGCAGGTCGACAAGGTCTACTCCGTCTCCCCGCTCGTCGTGTCGGTGCAGGAGCGCGAGAAGAAGACCTGGAGCGTCATCGCCCTGACCGACAAGGGCAAGCTGCGTGCGGAGATCGACGGCGGCAAGGACAAGTTCCAGCCCCGCTGCGGCGGCACCTTCGTCATCTTCGGCCGGAACCTCGAAGGCTGCACCGGTGTCGCCGCCGACGCGAACTCCTTCTACATGGCGACCGCCGAGAAGACGAGCGGCCTGGAGCGCAGCAACGAGGTCGTCGCCTTCGACCTCGACACCGGCAAGCCCAAGTGGCGCTCCGAGGGCGAGCGGGCCATGATGCCGCTGAAGATGGAGGGCGGCGACGTCCTGGTCCACATGGAGGCGTCGTACGACAAGGGCGGCGCACTCGCGACCATCGCCCCGTCGGGCGGCAAGCCCAAGACGCTGCTCCAGAACCCGCAGTCGACCGCCGAGATCGAGAACGGCTTCTTCTCGACGAAGGTCGCCTACGAGGACGGCCGACTGTACGTCGTCGCCTCCCGGGTCAGCGCCACCAACGACGAGGAGGAGAAGGAGACGAAGACCATGATGGTCTTCGGCAAGTGACGGCCGGTGCCTGAGTTCCGGGTCTTCCCCCTCGTCTTCGACTCCCCATCTTCCGAGGTACGCACGCCATGACGCAGCCACCGCCCCCGCCGCCGAACGAGCCCCCGCAGGGCGGGTTCGGCGCTCCGACGCCCCCGCCCGCGGGCGGCTTCGGCGCTCCGACCCCGCTCCCGCCCACCGGTCAGCCCGGCTACGGCTACCCGCAGACGCCCCCGGGGCCGCCGCCCCAACAGCCGGGCTACGGCTACCCCGCCCAGCCCGGTCAGCAGCCCGGCTACGGCTACCCGGGTCAGCCAGGCCCGTACGGGCAGCAGCAACAGCCGCCGTACGGCTACCCGCAGGGCATGCCTCCGCAGGGCGGCGGCGGTGGGAAGAAGCTCAACAGCACCACCGCCATCGTCGTCGCGGCGGTCGTCGCGGTGGCGGTGATCGTCGGCGGCGGCGTCTGGTACGCGTCCGGCGACGACCAGGGCGGCAAGGACGACCCGGCCCGCAACTCCTCCGCGGGAGCGACCGGCGGAGGCGGTGGCGGCGACGCCAAGCCCGCCCCCGACGGCGCGGGCAAGGAGGAGAAGCCCTCCGACGCCAACGCGAAGGTGCTGTTCCAGCTGCCCGCGCCGAAGGTGACCGAGTCGGTGGCCGGCGTCCACGGCTCCTGGATCACCGACAAGGCGTACGTCAAGAGCGGCCTCAACGAGGTCGTGGGCCGTGACCTGGACAAGGGCACGGAGCTGTGGACGGTCCCGCTGCCCGGCGAGGTCTGCGCGGCCTCGCCGCACGTCACCAAGGACAACAAGACCGCGGTTCTCTTCGCGGGACCGATGCCCTCGGGAGCGACGTACTCGCCGTGCACCGAGGTCGGCGTCATCGACATCGACGCGGGCAAGCTGCTGTGGCAGAAGTCGGTCAAGGACGGCGACGACAAGATCATCTTCAGTGAGATCACCATCGGCGGCGACGCGGTCGGCGTGGGCGGCACCCGGGGCGGCGCGGCCTTCGACGTCGCCACCGGCAAGGTCCGCTGGCAGCCCAAGCCCAACGCGGAGCAGTGCCGCGACGTCGGCTACGCCGGCGGCGAGGCGCTCGCCACCGTGCGCAGCTGCGGGTCGGTCAGCACCCCGCAGCTCTCGATCGAGTACCTGAACCCGAAGACCGGGGCGCCGCTGTCGAAGTACAAGATGCCCAGCGGTGTGGACCAGGCGAGCATCGTCTCCACCAAGCCGCTGGTCGCGGCCGCCGACGTCGGTGACACCGCGGGCGACGGCAGCGGCGTGTCCGACTTCTTCTCGATCGACGAGAAGACCGGCACGCTGCGCGCCAGGATCGCGGCCGACGCCGAGAAGTACGCGCCGAGGTGCCGGGACACCGAAGGGTGCACCAAGGTCGTCGTCGGCAACGGCCGGATCTACGTGCCGACCGAGGAGCACGAGGGCGGCAGCGAGGGCGGCCGCACGAACGAGATCGTCTCCTTCGACCTCGCGACCGGCAAGCTCACCAGCGACCGGGCCGACGCGGGCGACCGCTACACGATGCACCCGGTCCGGATGGACGGCGGCAACGTCATCGCGTACAAGTACCCGCCGTACGACAAGGGCGGCCAGGTGGTGAGCGTCAACGGCGGTTCCATGGAGCAGACGCTGCTGCTCGAGGCCCCGGCCGACCGGGCGGTCCGCGAGGTGGCGACGAGCTTCACCGTGGACTCCGCCGAGTTCCGTTACGCCGACGGGCGGCTGTTCATGGCGACGCGCCTGATGAGCCAGGAGCGCGCCGGGATCAAGCGCTACCTCGCGATCGGCTTCGGCGCGCGCTGACGCGTCCGGCGCACGGGTCGCACCGGCCCCGGCAGTGGCTTCCCGCCACTGCCGGGGCCGTCCCTTTCTCATACCGACCCGGCAAGTAGTCCTGAATCGCGTGGAATTCGACAATCCGAGGGGCTTCTTACCAGTAAGGGGCGCGCAACCTCGAACAAGCGTGTAGCTTGCCGGGTCAGGAGGGCCGGGGGGCCAGCTCCACGGGCAGGGCTTATGGGGGGTTTGGCTATGGGCGTGCGGCTCATGGTGGTCGACGACCACCGATTGCTCGCCGAGGCGCTCGCTTCGGCGCTCAAGCTGCGCGGGCACCGGGTGCTCGCGGCGGCCGCCCCGACCTCGGGGGCGGCGGAACTGGTCGTCAGCCGGTCGCCGGAGGTCTGCCTCTTCGGTACGGCGACCCCCGCCGACGAGGGGGTGTTCGACCCGATCGTCCGGATCAAGCGCGAACGGCCGCAGGTGGCCGTCGTCGTGCTCGGCCCGGTGCCCAGCCCGCGCGGCATCGCCGCCGCGTTCGCCGCCGGGGCGTCCGGGTACGTACGCCACGACGAGCGCATCGAGGGGGTCGAGCGCGCGATGGTGAAGGCACGCGCCGGGGAGGCCGCTGCGGCGCCGCAGCTCCTCCAGGGCGCGTTCGCCGAGTTGCTGAACCCGGCGGCGCAGCCCGACGACGAGGGCCGACGGCTGCTGCGGCTGCTGACGCCGCGCGAGGTCGAGGTCCTGATGCGGGTCGCGGACGGCGAGGACACCCGGCTGATCGCGGCCGGCATGGGCATCGCGCCGAGTACCGCGCGGACGCACGTCCAGCGGGTCCTGATGAAGCTCGGCGTCGGCTCCCGCCTGGAGGCGGCGGCCCTCGCGGCCCGCACGGGCCTGCTGGACCGGGCGGCCCCGGAACGCTGAGAGCGCCGAGCTCCGTCCCCGGGCGCCCCCGATGCGGGGGGGAGCGCGCGGGCAAGGAGCCCGCGGGCACTTCCTACTCGGCCGGCCCGGCCGTCGGCGGGGCCAGGGGCCGCAGCTTCAGCCAGACCAGGTCGGACGCCGTTACTGACCACTCCCTTCGGAGGGGAGGGCGCGGTTGTCCAGCCTGGCGGCAGCATGGGTTGGCGTGCTTCTGAGCCGCGAGTAGCTGGTGGGCGAGGTGTTTCGAGCCTGGCAACAATGACATGCAGAAGGAGTACGGGACTTGACGAGCTCACCCGGCTGAACCCGGGAGATTCCCTCAGCTACCGTAGGTCGCTGACTGGGCTTCACGCGTCCGCCTCCGCCCGGGTGGCGGGACTCGACGCCGATGGGCGCCTGCGCGTGCTGTTGGTAACCGAGCCGCCCGTCCGGCGGGCTCGGGCCTCGATCACGTGCCAGCCGGTGCCGTTCCGCGTGATTGTGGCGTTGCGGATTGCGGGGGCCCAGTGGCGGCCGGTTTTGCGCACCTCGACCGCTTGTCCCGGCAGCGGTACCGACAGTCCGTGACTGCGCTTCTCGAATGCCGGGAAACGGGCCGTGAGCTGGGGGTTGAAAAAGTTCTCGTACACCCGGTCCAGGCGCTGGAGGATTTGCTGGCCTGCCTGCGCGGGCAGCTCGGCGAGCCAAGCGAGATCAGCTTCGCTTCGGGCAGCGGTCAAGTACCGGCACTGCTCGACCGCCCGGAGCGTGTCTGCCTTCACGCGGTGGACCGTAGCGCTGGCGGGCCGGAGTAGTCCGGCGTTCCGCCACTCATTCACTCGCAAATGCTCGATTGGGTAGCATCTGTACCTTTTGGTCGGCACTCACGTTGTTGATCGGCGTTGACGCTGCCGTTGGGTCATGGTTGATTGTGTTCGGTTATGTTGGATGCGGTGGTGAGGAGCCTGCCGGTGAAGAAGACGTCGACGCGGCTGGCCGACGGTCGCGAGCTGCTCTACTACGACTCCCGCGACGACGCCGTGCGCGACGCCGTGGATCCGCGGCCGCTCGACCCGGTCGCCACCACCTCGCAGATCCGTTGCGACCCGCTCCTCGGCGACCGCGTCGCCGTCGCCTCGCACCGACAGGCCCGCACCTACCACCCGCCCGCCGACGAGTGCCCGCTGTGCCCGTCGCGCGACGGGAGGCACAGCGAGATCCCGGCCGCCTCCTACGACGTGGCCGTCTTCGAGAACCGCTTCCCCTCGCTGGCCGGCGACGCCGGGCGCTGCGAGGTGGTCTGCTTCACCTCCGACCACGACGCCTCCTTCGCCGACCTCACCGAGGAGCAGGCGGGCCTCGTGCTGGAGGCGTGGACCGACCGGACGGCGGAGCTGGCCGGGCTGCCCGGGGTCCGGCAGGTGTTCTGCTTCGAGAACCGGGGCGCGGAGATCGGCGTCACCCTCGGCCACCCGCACGGCCAGATCTACGCCTACCCCTTCGTCACCCCGCGCACGGACCTGATGCTCCGCTCGGTGGCCGCGCACCTCGCGCGGACCGGCCGCAACCTCTTCGACGACGTCGTGGCCCGCGAGCGCGCCGAGGGCGCCCGGGTGGTCCTGGAGGGCGAGCACTGGGTGGCCTTCGTGCCGTACGCCGCGCACTGGCCGTACGAGGTGCACCTCTACCCCAAGCGGCGCGTCCGCGACCTGCGGGAGCTCGGCGACGCGGCGCGCACAGAGTTCCCACAGGTCTATCTGGAACTGTTGCGCAGGTTCGACCGGATCTTCGGTCCAGGTGAGCCGCCGACGCCGTACATCTCCGCCTGGCACCAGGCACCGTTCGGGCCGTCGGACTTCGCACCCGAGTTCGCCCTGCACCTCGAGCTCTTCACCGTCCGACGGACTTCGGGAAAGCTGAAGTTTCTCGCGGGTTCCGAATCCGGCATGAATGTGTTCATCAACGATGTGCCGCCGGAGACCGCGGCCGCGCGACTGCGAGAGGTAGCGAGCGAGTGAGTCAGCACAAGTATCTGGTCACGGGTGGCGCGGGGTATGTCGGCAGCGTGGTGGCGGCCCATCTGCTGGAGGCCGGTCACGAGGTGACCGTCCTCGACGACCTGTCCACCGGCTTCCGCGAGGGCGTCCCGGCCGGTGCCACCTTCATCGAGGGCCGCGTGCAGGACGCCGCGCGCTGGCTGGACGCGTCGTACGACGGTGTCCTGCACTTCGCCGCGTTCTCGCAGGTCGGCGAGTCCGTCGCCGACCCGGAGAAGTACTGGACGAACAACGTCGGCGGGACGATGGCCCTGCTCGCCGCGATGCGCGACGCGGGCGTGGCCAAGCTGGTCTTCTCCTCGACGGCCGCGACGTACGGCGAGCCGCTCTCCACGCCCATCACGGAGGCCGCGCCGACCGCGCCCACCAGCCCGTACGGCGCGTCCAAGCTGGCCGTCGACCACATGATCAGCGGCGAGAGCACGGCCCACGGCCTGGCGGCGGTCTCGCTGCGCTACTTCAACGTGGCCGGCGCGTACGGCGCCCACGGTGAGCGCCATGACCCCGAGTCCCACCTCATCCCGCTCGTCCTCCAGGTGGCCCGGGGCCGCCGCGCTTCCATCGCGGTCTACGGCGACGACTACCCGACCCCGGACGGCACCTGTGTCCGCGACTACATCCACGTCGCCGACCTGGCCGAGGCGCACCTGCTGGCCCTGGACGCGGCCGAGCCGGGACAGCACCTGATCTGCAACCTCGGCAACGGCAACGGCTTCTCGGTCCGCGAGGTCGTGGAGACCGTACGGAAGGTCACCGGCCACCCGGTCCCCGAGACCCCGGCGCCCCGCCGGGCCGGCGATCCCGCGGTGCTGGTCGCCTCGGCGCAGACCGCGCGCGAGAAGCTCGGCTGGAACCCGTCCCGCGCGGATCTCGCGGGCATCGTCGCGGACGCGTGGGCCTTCGCCCGCCGGGAGGAGCAGGAAGCATGACAGACGCAGTCGCCGCCGCCGTCGCGGAGCGGTTCACCGCGCTGTACGGGGCCGAGCCCGACGGGGTGTGGGCGGCGCCCGGCCGGGTCAACCTCATCGGCGAGTACACCGACTTCAACGACGGCTTCGTGCTGCCGCTCGCCCTGCCGCACACGGCGGTCGCGGCGGTCCGGCGCCGCGACGACGGCGTACTGCGGCTGCACTCGGCGGACGTCGACGGCGGCGTCGTCCAGCTGCGCGCCGACGACCTCGCGCCGCCGGCGGACGGCGGCGGCGGTTGGGCGGCGTACCCGGCCGGTGTGGTGTGGGCGCTGCGGGAGGCCGGCCACCCGGTCGGCGGCGCGGACGTCCACCTGGCGTCGACCGTGCCGACGGGCGCGGGCCTCTCGTCGTCCGCCGCGCTGGAGGTGGTCACGGCGCTGGCCCTGAACGACCTGTACGCCCTGCGACTCTCCGGCGACCGTCTCGCGGTCGCCGCGCAGCGGGCCGAGAACGCGTTCGTCGGCGTGCCCTGCGGGATCATGGACCAGACGGCGTCGGCGTGCTGCACGCAGGGCCACGCGCTGCACCTGGACACGCGGGACCTCACGCGCCGCCAGGTCCCGTTCGACCTGGCCGCCCACGGTCTGGAACTCCTGGTCGTCGACACGCGCGTCAAGCACGCGCTGGGCGACGGGGCGTACGCGGAGCGGCGGGAGGGGTGCGAGGCCGGGGCGCGGGCGCTGGGCGTGCGGGCCCTGCGCGACGTCCCGTACGCGGGGCTGGCCGACGCGCTGGCGTCACTGGGCGACGAGCGGACACGCCGCTACGTACGCCACGTCGTGACCGAGAACCACCGCGTGGAGCGGGTGATCGCCCACCTGGACGACGGCGCGCCGCGAGCGGTCGGGCCGCTGCTGACCGAGGGCCACGCGTCGCTCCGCGACGACCTGCGGGTCTCGTGCGCGGAGCTGGACCTGGTGGTGCGGACGGCGAACGCGGCGGGGGCGCTGGGGGCGCGGATGACGGGAGGCGGATTCGGCGGCTCGGCGATCGTCCTGGTGGAGTCGGCGGCGTCGGACACGGTCACGAAGTCGGTCGGGGCGGCGTTCGAGTCGACGGGCCTCACCCCGCCCCGCGTCTTCCCCGCCCTCCCGTCCCCAGGAGCCCTGCGCCTGGCATGAGCCCGCCGGGGGGTCTGCTCCTCCTGGCGTGGCGGGCAGTCCCGCCGGCTCAGCCCAGCCGCTTCGTCAGGATGTACTCCGTCACCCCCGGCGGGTAGTCGTCGACGCGGCCGACGACCTCGTACCCCAGCGTCCGGTAGAAGTCCGGTGCCTGGAAGTCCCACGTCTCCAGGCGCGCGTACCCGCATCCCCGTTCCGCCCGGGCCATCGACTCGGCCCGTTCCAGCAACCGGGACCCGAGCCCCGCCCCCCGGTGCGCGTCCGCCACCCACAGCAGTCCCACGTGCAGCCAGTGGCCCCAGGTGAAACCGTCCAGTCCCGCGACGAGTTCGCCGCTCGCCTCGTCCCACGCCCAGACCTGGAGCGGAACTTCTTCCTGGGCGGGGGTGCCCCGCAGGGCGGCCATCGTCGGTGAGCGCCCCGCGTTGGTTTCCTCCAGCCGTTCGCCCAACACAGTGCGTCGTTCTTTGTCGACTTCTGTCTCAATGCGAAACATGTGGCTCACCTTAAACACCTCGGCCCATCAGTTCTGTGAATAACCTTCCGCTCCCGGCGCTCGCCCGTACGCTGAAGCAGAGCGCCGGTGGGGGCCGGTGCTCGATCAGGGGGCGAGGCAGTCGGGTACGTCGTCCGGGGTGCGGGCAGTGTCAGTGCGTCACGGCGGCGGCCGTGCCACGGAGACCGGCCCCTCCCCCCGGGCGCCGTACCCGCGGACCGTCCGCCCCTCCGGGGGTCCAGGGGGGACCGACCGGGTCCTACGCGGCATGGGGGTGTCTGTGGCTCGTATCCGGGTACTGGTGGTGGACGATCACCGCATCTTCGCCGAGTCGCTCGCCGCGGCCCTCGCAGCCGAGCCCGACGTCGAGGTGGCGGCGGCCGGCAGTGGCCCGGCCGCCCTGCGCGCGCTGGAGCGGGCGGCGGCGGAGAGCCGCAGATTCGACGTGATGCTCGTGGACGCCGACCTCGGCGCCTCGGCCGCGCAGCCGCCCCGCGCCGTCCCGGAGCAGGGCGAGGGGGAGGGCGGCCTGGTGGACGGGATAGCGCTGGTGGCGGGCGTACGGACCGGTCAGCTCGCCGTCCGTTCCGTCGTACTGGCCGAGAAGGACGACCCGCGCCGGGCCGCCCTCGCCCTCCAGGCCGGGGCCGCCGGCTGGGTGGCCAAGGACTGTTCGCTGCAACGCCTGCTGGCCGTCATCCGCGGCGTACTGCGCGACGAGACGCACCTGCCGCCCGCCCTGCTGACCGGGGTGCTGCGGGAGCTGACGGCCGCGCGCAAGCACCGCACCGAGAGCGAGCGGCTGGTGCAGTCGCTGACGCCGCGTGAGCGCGAGGTGCTGCGGTGCATGGTGGCGGGTCTGGGCCGCAAGGCCGTGGCCGAGCGGCTCTTCCTGTCCCCGCACACCGTCCGTACGCACATGCAGAACGTGCTGGGGAAGCTCGGCGTGCACTCCACGCTCGCCGCCGTCGCCCTCGCGCGCCGCGCGGGCGTCGGCCCGGCCGACCTAGCCCGGGATGTTGTCGAACGGGGCGGTCAACTGGCGTAGCAGCCCGGCCAGTTCGCCCCGCTGCGTCCGCGACAGCTCGCTGAGGATCGCCCGCTCCTGCGCGAGCAGCCCGGCGAGCGCCTGGTCGGCCCGGTCGCGCCCCTCCGCCGTGAGCCGTACGAGCACCCCGCGCCGGTCGCTCGGATCGGGCAGCCGCTCGACGAGGCTCTTCTTGGCGAGCCGGTCGATGCGGTTGGTCATGGTGCCGGAGGTGACCAGGGTCTGGGTCAGCAGCTGGCCCGGCGAGAGCTGGTACGGGTCGCCGGCGCGCCGCAGGGACGTCAGTACGTCGAATTCCCACGGCTCCAGCTGATGCTCGGAGAAGGCGATGCGGCGGGCGCGGTCGAGGTGGCGGGCTAGCCTGGAGACACGGCTGAGGACCTCGAGTGGTTCCACGTCGAGGTCGGGGCGCTCGCGGCGCCATGCAGCGACCAGTCGGTCGACCTCGTCCTCCATGGCGATCAGTGTAGTTGGTCTGTCGACATGAAGTCTCTTGGTGTCAAGTGTCTTGACATCAAGATAGTGCGGGGTGAAGCTGCTGTGCATGAGTGAGCGACCGATCTGGGACCCCCGGCAGTACCTGCGGCACTCGGGCCACCGCACCCGGCCCTTCCTGGACCTCCTGGCCCGCGTCGCCGCCCCCGCCCCCGCCCGCGTCGCCGACCTCGGCTGCGGCGCCGGCAACGTCACCGCGCTCCTCGCGCAGCGCTGGCCCGCCGCGCACGTCACCGGTTTCGACAACTCGCCGCAGATGCTGGAACGTGCCCGGCGGTACGCGGGTCCGCTGCTCGACTTCGCCCACGCCGACGCGGAGACCTGGGCGCCCGGGGAGGCGACGTACGACCTGATCGTCTCGAACGCCCTGCTCCAGTGGGTCCCGGGCCACGCCGGCCTCTTCCCGGCCTGGCTGGACGCCCTCACCCCGGGCGGCACCCTCGCCTTCCAGGTCCCCGGCAACTTCTCGGCCCCCAGCCACACCGTCCTGGCCGCCCTGCGCGACTCCCCGCGCTGGCGCGGCCAACTGGGCGGGGCGGGCGAGCGGAGCGGTGCCGTGCTCGAACCGGGGGAGTACCTCGCCCGGCTGGCCGCGCTCGGCTGCGAGGCCGACGTGTGGGAGACGACGTACCTTCAGGTCCTGCACGGCGAGGACCCCGTGCTCGACTGGGTCAAGGGCACCGCGCTCCGCCCGGTTCTGACGGCTCTGGCGGACGATCCGCAGGCGTGCGAGGCGTTCGTCGGCGAGTACGCCGAGGCGCTGCGCGCCGCGTACCCGGCGGGCCCGTACGGCACCGTGTTCCCGTTCCGGCGCGTCTTCGCGGTGGCCCGCAAGGCGGCGGCCGTCTGAACTGACCGAGGGTCAGGGGTGAGCTGTTGTGTCGTCAACCAGTGCCGTTTTTCCTGCCGCGACCTCGCCGTTTTCTACCGTTTGCAACCAAATGGGGCCCATGCAACGCTGGTTATTCAGCCGCAACAACGAGGAGATGGTCCCATGATCATGGACCGCACTTCCCACGTCGAGACCGCAGCCCTGAGCGCTGAAGTCGAGGGGCTGCTGGACTCCGCGGAGCCACAGGGCGTCTTCCGGGACACCCGCGAGTGCGAGGGCGCTCTCCTGCTCGCACTCCTGCTTCTCGGCTCACCGCCCACCCCCCGCCCGAAGACGGACCCGAAGGCCCGTTGAGGAGGAAGCGTTGGCTGAACAGGCTCAAGGAGCGGGCGCCGTCCCGCTGAGCGCTGTGGTCGCCGATGCCGCGAACGGAGTCGTCCTCGCCCTCGCGGGCGGGGGCGACCCCTACGCGCTCTCCCGCCTCCTGCGGCAGGGCGACGCGATGGCATCGGCGGCGATCCGGGTACTGGGCGCCGACGCGCTCGCACCCTACGCGCTGGACCACCGGGCAGTACCCGGTGGTGAGAACGACGAAGCGGTCGTCCGGGAAGCACTGGCCGCCTACCCGCCGGGCCCTGACGCCTCGGCGGTGTCGGTGTGGACCTACCGGGGCCTCGTCGAGGCCTCGCACGCCTTCTTGCCCGGCGGCGCCGACCGCTTCCCGCAGGCGCCGCGGGCCGCCTCCGCCTGGGTGACCGACGATCCTTGGCCAAAGCTTTCCCATCGGGTGTCACAACTGGCCGCACTCGCCCTCCCCGGCGTCGCTCAGGACCTGGCCGACCGGCTGACGGCCCGGACCGACGACCTGGCCCGCGGGTTCGTCCGGGCCGTACGCCGCAGGGACTGGCTCCAGGCGGCGGGCCTCGGGCGGTGGCTGGCCCGGCTGCCCGACGTCCCGCCGACGCTGGGCCTCGACACCGGACTGGCCTTCGTCCGGCAGATGAGCGACGGCGACCCCCGCGTGGCGCTCCACGTCGTGGCCGCACGGCAGTTCTACGGACGGGGCGGGTGAGCGGCGACCGGGCCGCCCCGGCGTCGCTCCTCGACCACCTGGTCGGCGGCGCCCTGGGGTGGCTGGACACGGTGCGCGACGACTTCCGGCTTCCCCCGGACGTCACGACGGACGCCGACCCCGACCACACCCTCAAACCCCTGGGCGAACTGGCCGAACTGACGTACCTGATCAGCACCTCGCACCCCCGCGACGACCTGCGCCGGGCGGCGGGCGGCCTGTTCGCCTTCGCGTGGGACGAGACGCGCGAAGGGGAGCTGTTCGCCGAACTGGTGCGGGGCGAGCCGCACGCGACGTACCCGGTGGAGATCTACGGAGTCTTCGCCCAGGCCGGGCTGCGCGCCCCGGCCGTCGACCGGCTGCTGGCGGCGACGACCGCCCTGCGCGGCTGGCGGGTGGCGCGCGAGGACCACACCCGGACGCTCGGCGTGCTCAACGCGGAACGCAGGATCGGCCTGGCGCCGCACGCCGACTTCACGACCGTCCTCGAACGCACCAACCTCGGCATGCTGTCCGAACCGTGGGCACTGGACCGCAAGGGGGCGTACGGCCTCACCCACGACGTCTTCCACCTCACCGACTGGGGCCGCGCCCCCGGCCGGCTGCCCCCGGCGTACGCCGACTACCTGCGGCTCTGGCTCCCCGCCTGGCTGGAGAACTGGCTGGACGAGCAACTGTGGGACCTCGCCGCCGAGTTGCTCGCGGTGACCGCCTGTGTGTCCGCCGCCCCGTACGACACCGTGGCCTGGCAGCGGCTGGCCGCCGCGCAGGAGTCCGACGGCCGCGTGCCCGACCTGGGAGCGGGGTCCTCCAGCGGCGACCACGCCGCCACCTTCACGTCCTGCTACCACTCCACCCTGGCGACCGCCTTCGCCGGCACCCTCACCCGCGTCGCCCTCGACGCGACCGGGGCCGGACAGCGCGCCCAGGTCCACGAAAGCGAGGTGGCCCCATGACAGCCGCGACCGCGACCGCCCCGCCCGCGCTGCTGCACGGCGTCGGAGACCGCGCCCTGATGTGGCTCGACGCCCACCGCGAGCAGTTCCGGCTGACCGACGAGGACCGCGCCACCGGCCGGGGCGTCGTCGAACGGCTCAAACCCATCGGCGAGTTGGCGGTCAACATGCGGGTGCTCTTCCGGGAAGGAGTGGCCGGCTCGCGCCAGCACGCCCGCGCCGGGCAGCTCCTGGACTTCACCTGGCGGGAGCTGCTGGACGGCGGCAACGTACTGGCCGCCCTCCAGCACGACGAGCCCTTCTCCCCGGTACCCCTGGAGATCTACTCGACCTTCCACGAACTGGGCTTTCGCCACCCCGGCCTGGAGTCCGCCGTGGAGGTCTGCCGCCGCACCCTGACCTGGCCGGCGCTCGACATGGTGCCCAACCGAAGGCTCAGCGTCCTGCGCGCCGAACGCAGGATCGGCCTGCCGCCCAGCGGCGACTTCGACGACGCCGCCCGCCTGACCTGGCTGAGCCGGCTGCCCGAACCGTGGACGGTGCAGTACCACATCGCGTACGACATCACCCACACCGTCTTCCACCTCACCGACTGGGGCGCGGAACCCGGCCGCATCCCCCCGCAGACCGCCGACTACCTCGCCCTGTACCTGCCCGCCTGGATCGAGGACTGGGCCGACCTCGAACACTGGGACCTGCTCGGCGAACTCCTCGTCGTCGACACCTGCCTGCCCCGCCCTGCCCTCGACGCGCGGGTCTGGGAGCGGTACGCCGCGGCCCAGTCCGAGAGCGGCGCGATGCCGCTGCAGCGCGCCCTGCCGGACGGAGACGCGGCGGACGTGTTCGACGTCGTCCACCACCCCACCCTGGTCGCCGCGTTCGCCTCCGCCATGGCCACCTCCCGCGCGATGTCCGCCACGTGACCAGCCGCCTCGCGACGGCCGCGACACCCGACGCCGCGCTCGCGCTGCGCCTCGCCGAGGCGGTCACCGCCGTCGACGCCCCGGACGTCGTGCTCGCCGTCACCCACCACGGCCGGCGGACCACGATCAGCGGCGGCCACGCCCTCGCCCCGGCCGTGCCGCGCCACGCACTGCGCTACGAACTCGGCTCGGTGAGCAAGACCTTCACCGTCCTGCTCCTCGCCGCTCTCGCCCGCACCGGCGTCCTCAGGCTCGACGACCCGCTCGCCGCCCACCTGCCGGACCTGCCGCTGCGCCACCCCGCCTCACGCCGCATCACCCTGCGCCATCTCGCCACCCACACCGCAGGACTGCCCCGCATCCCCGGTGACCTGATCCCCAGCGCCCTGCTGCGCCCGTACACCGACGCCTACGCCACGTACGACACCGAACGCCTCCTGCACACCTTCGCCCGCACCCGGCCCCACCACCGCCCCGGTACCCGCTGGCACTACTCCAACTTCGGCGTCGCGCTGCTCGCCCCCGCCATGGCCCGCGCCGCCGGCGCCGACTGCCGCACACTGCTCGCCCGCCACGTGCTGCGCCCCCTGGGGCTGGGCGGGACGACGCTGGGACCCGGCGACCCCGCGACCACCGCCGTCGGGCACCGCAGGGACGGCCACACACCCGTACCGGGCATCGGCATGGGCCCGTTCCTGGCCGCCGGGGCCGTCCGCTCCACCCCGGCCGACCTGCTCGCGTACCTCGAAGCACTCCTCGACGCCCGCCCCAAAGCGCACCGCGGCCCCGGGGCGGCGCCGCTGCGCCGGGCCCTGAGCGACGTCCAGATCCCGCAGCTGCGCCACGGTCCGCGCCACCGCGAGACGCACACCCTGACCTGGTTCCACCACCCGGCGCCGCGCGGACCACTGCTCTTCCACGCCGGAGCCACCTTCGGCCAGCAGGCGTTCCTCGGCTTCCATCCGGCCTCGGGGACCGGCGTCGCGGCCCTCGCGACCCGCCGGGGCGACAGATGCCGCCTGGTGGAGACGGCGTACGGGCTGCTCCACGCACTCGCCACCGGCCGGTGACCCGCCGGGGTCAGCTCTTCCTGTGGCCTATCAGGCGCGGCTTGGCCTCCAGGTTCTCCAGGCCGTGCCAGCACAGGTTCACCAGGTGCGCCGCGACCTCCGCCTTCTTCGGCTTGCGGACGTCCAGCCACCACTGGCCCGTCAACGCCACCATGCCCACCAGGGCCTGGGCGTACAGCGGGGCCAGCTTCGGGTCGAAGCCGCGGGCCTTGAACTCCAGGCCCAGGATGTCCTCGACCTGGGTGGCGATGTCGCTGATCAGCGAGGCGAACGTACCCGTGGACTGGGCCACCGGCGAGTCACGGACCAGGATGCGGAATCCGTCCGTGTACGTCTCGATGTAGTCCAGCAGGGCGAACGCGGCCTGTTCGAGCAGCTCACGCGGGTGGCCCGCGGTCAGCGCCCCGGTCACCATGTCGAGCAGGCGGCGCATCTCCCGGTCCACCACGACGGCGTACAGGCCCTCCTTGCCGCCGAAGTGCTCGTACACGACCGGCTTGGAGACACCGGCCTTCGCGGCGATCTCCTCCACCGACGTGCCCTCGAAACCCTTCTCGGCGAAGAGGGTGCGGCCGATGTCCAGCAGCTGTTCGCGGCGTTCCTTGCCCGTCATGCGGACGCGGCGGGCCCGCCGGCTCGGAGTGGGCCTGCTCTTCTCGCTGTTCGTACTGCTGCCGTCGATCGCCACATCACCCATCATGCCGCTTCGGAGGGCTCACTCTTGCGCCGGGAGTCGATCCGGTCCGCGCTCGGCCACCGGACGTCGTACGCCCAGCCGGCCTTCTCGAACCAGCGGATCAGGCGGGCGCTCGAATCGATCTGCCCCCTCATCACGCCGTGCCGCGCCGACGTCGGGTCGGCGTGGTGCAGGTTGTGCCAGGACTCGCCGCAGGACAGCACGGCCAGCCACCAGACGTTGCCGGACTTGTCACGCGACTTGAAGGGACGCTTGCCCACCGCGTGGCAGATCGAGTTGATCGACCACGTCACGTGGTGCAGCAGCGCCACGCGCACCAGCGAGCCCCAGAAGAACGCCGTGAACGCGCCCCACCACGACATCGTCACCAGGCCGCCGACCAGCGGCGGGATGGCCAGCGACAGGATCGTCCAGTAGACGAAGTCGCGGGAGACGCGGCGGAGCGCCGGGTCCTTGATCAGGTCCGGTGCGTACTTCTCCTGCGAGGTCTGCTCCTCGTCGAACATCCAGGCGATGTGTGCCCACCACAGGCCCTTCATCAGGGCCGGCAGGGTCTCCCCGAACCGCCAGGGGGAGTGGGGGTCCCCTTCGGCGTCCGAGAACTTGTGGTGCTTGCGGTGGTCCGCGACCCAGCGGACCAGCGGCCCCTCCACCGCCATCGAGCCCATGACGGCCAGGGCGATGCGCAGCGGGCGCTTGGCCTTGAAGGAGCCGTGGGTGAAGTAGCGGTGGAAGCCGATCGTGATGCCGTGGCACCCGAGGTAGTACATGAAGACCATCAGGCCCAGGTCGAGCCAGCTCACGCCCCAGCCCCAGGCCAGCGGCACGGCGGCCAGCAGGGCCAGGAAGGGGACGGTGATGAACAGGAGAAGCGCGAGCTGCTCGATGGAGCGCTTGGACTCCCCGCCGCGGGTCGCGGAGGGGGCCGAGGTGTCTTCGCCCGCCTCGCGGGCGTCATCGAGCACGTCGGAACGAGTGGTCATGGGTTCCCCTGGGGGGTGAGGGATGTGTCGGAAGCACAGGCCGTGAAAGCTTTGGCTACGGGTGCGTAACCTACGGCATCGTAAGTATGGCAGCGCTTTGCCCGGCGGCAAGAGGCCGCCGGGAAAGGGTTCGGTCGCGCCGCATATCCTGGGTGTCGTCGGACAGCGTGGTCCACATACCCTCCAGACGTGCTCAAACACTGCAAGGAGCCGCACCTGTGAGCAGTGCCGACCAGAACTCCACCACCAGCGCGGAGCTGCGTGCCGACATCCGCCGTCTCGGCGATCTGCTGGGCGAGACGCTCGTACGGCAGGAAGGCCCCGAACTCCTCGAGCTGGTCGAGCGGGTGCGCGCCCTGACGCGCACCGACGGCGAAGCCGCCGCCGAACTGCTCGGAGACACCGACCTGGAGACCGCAGCCCGGCTGGTGCGCGCCTTCTCCACATATTTCCATCTTGCCAACGTCACCGAGCAGGTGCACCGCGGCCGTGAGATGCGCGCCAAGCGTGCCGAGGAGGGCGGACTTCTCGCCCGTACGGCGGACAGGCTCAAGGACGCCGACCCCGAGCACCTGCGCCACACGGTCAAGAACCTCAACGTCAGGCCCGTCTTCACGGCCCACCCGACCGAGGCCGCGCGCCGGTCCGTGCTGAACAAGCTCCGGCGCATCGCCGAGCTCCTCGAAACCCCCGTGATCGCCTCCGACCGGCGGCGCCACGACCTCCGTCTGGCCGAATCGATCGACCTCATCTGGCAGACGGACGAGCTGCGCGTCGTACGCCCCGAACCGGCCGACGAGGCGCGCAACGCCATCTACTACCTCGACGAGCTGCACGCCGGCGCGGTCGGCGACGTCCTGGAGGACCTCGCCGCCGAGCTGGAGCGCGTCGGCGTGAAGCTGCCCCCCGGCACCCGGCCGCTCACCTTCGGCACCTGGATCGGCGGCGACCGCGACGGCAACCCGAACGTCACACCCGCCGTGACCTGGGACGTACTGATCCTCCAGCACGAGCACGGCATCACCGACGCCCTGGAGCTCGTCGACCAGCTGCGCGGGCAGCTGTCGAACTCCATCCGCTACACCGGCGCCACCGAGGAGCTGCTGGCCTCCCTCCAGGCCGACCTGGAGCGGCTGCCGATCAGCCCCCGCTACAAGCGCCTGAACGCCGAGGAGCCCTACCGGCTCAAGGCCACCTGCATCCGGCAGAAGCTCGTCAACACCCGCGAGCGCCTCGCCAGCGGCACCGCGCACCAGCCCGGCGTCGACTACCTCGGCACCGGCGAGCTCCTCGCCGACCTCACGCTCATCCAGACGTCACTGCGCGAGCACCGCGGCGGCCTGTTCGCCGACGGCCGCATGGACCGTACGATCCGCACCCTCGCGGCGTTCGGCCTCCAGCTCGCCACCCTGGACGTGCGCGAGCACGCCGACGCCCACCACCACGCCCTCGGGCAGCTCTTCGACCGCCTCGGCGAGGAGTCCTGGCGGTACGCCGACATGCCGCGCGACTACCGGCAGAAGCTCCTCGCCAAGGAGCTGCGCTCCAGGCGGCCGCTGGCCCCCACGCCCGCGCCGCTGGACGCCGCCGGGCACAAGACCCTCGGCGTGTTCACCACCGTCAAGGAGGCGCTGGAGCGCTTCGGGCCCGAGGTCATCGAGTCGTACATCATCTCGATGTGCCAGGGCGCGGACGACGTCTTCGCCGCCGCCGTCCTCGCGCGCGAGGCCGGCCTGGTCGACCTGCACGCGGGCTGGGCGAAGATCGGCATCGTGCCGCTGCTGGAGACCACCGACGAACTGCGCGCGGCCGACGTCATCCTCGACGAGATGCTGGCCGACCCCTCCTACCGGCGGCTCGTGTCGCTGCGCGGCGACGTGCAGGAGGTCATGCTCGGCTACTCCGACTCCTCCAAGTTCGGCGGCATCACCACCAGCCAGTGGGAGATCCACCGCGCCCAGCGCCGCCTGCGCGACGTCGCGCACCGGTACGGCGTACGCCTGCGCCTCTTCCACGGCCGCGGCGGCACCGTCGGCCGCGGCGGCGGCCCCTCGCACGACGCGATCCTCGCGCAGCCGTGGGGCACGCTGGAGGGCGAGATCAAGGTGACCGAGCAGGGCGAGGTCATCTCCGACAAGTACCTGGTGCCGTCCCTGGCCAGGGAGAACCTGGAGCTGACGGTCGCCGCCACCCTCCAGGCGTCCGCGCTGCACACCTCGCCGCGCCAGTCCGACGAGGCGCTGGCGCGCTGGGACGCGGCGATGGACACCGTGTCCGAGGCCGCGCACACCGCCTACCGCGAGCTCGTCGAGGACCCGGACCTGCCGGCGTACTTCTTCGCCGCCACCCCCGTCGACCAGCTCGCCGACCTGCACCTGGGCTCGCGCCCCTCGCGCCGCCCGGACAGCGGCGCCGGCCTCGACGGCCTGCGCGCCATCCCGTGGGTCTTCGGCTGGACCCAGTCACGGCAGATCGTGCCGGGCTGGTACGGCGTCGGATCGGGCCTGAAGGCGCTGCGCGAGGCGGGCCTGGACACGGTCCTGGACGAGATGCACGAGCAGTGGCACTTCTTCCGGAACTTCCTGTCCAACGTCGAGATGACGCTGGCGAAGACCGATCTGCGCATCGCCCAGCACTACGTCGACACGCTCGTCCCGGACAACCTCAAGCACGTCTTCGAGACGATCCGCGCCGAACACGAGCTCACGGTGGCGGAGGTCCTGCGGATCACGGGCGGGGAGCAGCTCCTCGGCTCCAACCCGGTGCTCCAGCAGACGTTCGCCATCCGCGACGCCTACCTGGACCCGATCTCCTACCTCCAGGTCTCGCTGCTCGCCCGCCAGCGCGCGGCCGCCGAGGCCGGCGAGGAGCCGGACCCGCTGCTCGCGAGGGCGCTGCTGCTCACCGTCAACGGTGTCGCGGCTGGCCTGCGCAACACGGGCTGACCTTCCCCGGCCCCCGGTCTCGACCCGCTGCCCCGCGCCTCCCGGTGCGGGGCAGCGGCCTTTCGCGTGCCGCGCCCGGTCCGCGCCGGGGCGTCCGCTACTCGTGTCACGGGGTGTTCCCAGGGCTCACAGCGCCAGGAACGCCGCCCCCAGCAGGGCCCCGCCCGCCAGGGCCGCGCCCCAGGCCAGGCGGGTCGTGCGCAGACCCCCGGCGACGACGAGCGCCGCGAGCAGCAGCGCGCCGCCCAGCGGCGCCCAGGCGTGGAGGATGCCGGGGGCTCCGGCGCGTACCGCCTCGGTCGTGCCCGGCTTGAGGACGACCGGGAGCCGCGCCCCCTTCTTCGCCGCGATCGACTTCTCGATCGTCACGCGCGGATGGTTGGCCGTACGGCCCTCGGGCGTGTACGGGCCGGTGCACGTCTCGCCGCCGCACGAGGCGACCGTCAGCGTCCCGTGCTCCCGGCCCTTGGAGAGCATCACGTGCTGGGCCGTGCCCCAGGAGGAACGGACGCCGGCGACGAGCAGCAGCAGGGCGATGCCTGCCATCGCCGCACGTCGGGCGTACAGGAGGGCTTGGGTCCGCTTCGAGGCCATGGACCGGGATCCTTGGCCATGTGACCGCGCTCGGTCAACCTGCGGCCAAGGCATCCGGCCGGAATGTCAGGAGTTGTACGTGCTCTGCGCGCGTTCCAGACCCTCGGTGACCAGACACTCCACCGCGTCCGCCGCCCGGTCGACGAAGTACCCCAGCTCCTTGCGCTCCGCCGAGGAGAAGTCCTTCAGCACGAAGTCGGCCACCTGCATACGCCCCGGCGGCCGCCCGATCCCGAAACGCACCCGGTGGTAGTCGGGCCCCATCGACTTGGTCATCGACTTCAGACCGTTGTGCCCGTTGTCGCCACCGCCCAGCTTGACGCGCAACATCCCGTAGTCGATGTCCAGCTCGTCGTGGATCGCCACGATGTGCGCCGTCGGCACCTTGTAGAAGTCGCGCAGCGCCGTGACCGGACCACCGGACAGGTTCATGTACGACTGCGGCTTGGCCAGCACCACACGCCGGTTGGCCGGACCCGGCGGGCCCATCCGGCCCTCGACCACCTGCGCACGCGCCTTGTGCGCCTTGAACCTCGCCCGCATGCGCTCCGCGAGCAGGTCGGCCACCATGAAGCCGACGTTGTGCCGGTTGGCCGCGTAATCAGGACCCGGATTGCCCAGACCCACGATCAGCCAGGGGTCGGCTGCGTCCGTCATCTGCATGTCTCCTTCATACGCCGGTTCCCGCGGCGGTTCCTGTACCGGATCACACGCCAGCCGCCGCCCCGCGCCACAAGGCGCGGAACGGCGGCTGGACAGCGACTACGAGCCGAACGGCGAGGCTCAGGCCTCGGCGCCCTCGGACTCACCCTCGGCCGGGGCCTCCTCGGCCTGCGGGGCCAGGACCTGGATCACGATGGCCTCGGGGTCGGTGGCCAGCGTGGTGCCCTCGGGCAGCGGAACGTCCTTGGCGTGGATCGAGGCACCGGCCTCGAGGCCCGCGATGGACACCGTGACCGACTCGGGGATGTGCGTCGCCTCGGTCTCGACCGACAGCGTGTTCAGTACGTTCTCCAGCAGGTTGCCGCCCGGGGCCAGCTCGCCCTCGGTGTGGACCGCGACCTCGACCGTGACCTTCTCGCCGCGCTTGACCGCGAGCAGGTCGACGTGGGTGATGTTGCGCTTGATGGCGTGACGCTGGATGGCCTTCGGGATGACCAGCTCGGTCTTGCCGTCGACGTCCAGGCTGAGCAGCGCGTTGCTGGTCTTGAGCGCCATCATGAGCTCGTGACCCGGCAGGGTGACGTGAACGGGCTCGGCGCCGTGGCCGTAGATGACACCGGGAACCTTGTTGGCACGACGGGTCTGACGGGCAGCGCCCTTGCCGAACTCGGTACGGACTTCAGCGGCGATCTTGATCTCAGCCATGGTGCACTCCTCGCGGGTGACGAAAAACGGATGGGTCACCCGGCCACGAAACGGCCTGCTACGAAGAGCGCGTCGATAACGGATGCGCCGTACTGCATGAGTACGGCCTCCCTCGCCGAGCAACTCAGGGAGTCTACCCGGCGGGGAGGCCGTACCAGAAATCGATCTACCGCAGGGTCCTCAGCACACGCAGGACCCGCAGAAGCGCTACGACTGCTCCTCGAAGAGACTCGTCACCGAGCCGTCCTCGAAGACCTCACGCACGGCCCGCGCGATCGTCGGCGCCATCGACAGCACCGTGATCTTGTCGAGCTCCAGTTCGCCCGGCGTCGGCAGCGTATTTGTCAGAACGAACTCGCTGACCTTGGAATTCTTCAGCCGGTCCGCCGCCGGACCCGACAGGATGCCGTGCGTCGCGGTGACGATGACGTCCTCCGCACCATTGGCGAACAGCGCCTCCGCCGCCGCGCAGATCGTGCCACCCGTGTCGATCATGTCGTCGACCAGGACGCAGACGCGGCCCTTGACCTCACCCACGACCTCGTGGACGGTCACCTGGTTCGCGACGTCCTTGTCACGCCGCTTGTGGACGATCGCCAGCGGCGCGTCCAGACGGTCGCACCAACGGTCGGCGACCCGCACACGGCCGGCGTCCGGAGAGACGATCGTCAGCTTCGAACGGTCGACCTTCGCACCGACGTAGTCCGCCAGCACCGGCAGCGCCGACAGATGGTCCACCGGGCCGTCGAAGAAGCCCTGGATCTGGTCCGTGTGCAGATCGACCGTGAGAATGCGGTCGGCGCCCGCCGTCTTCAGCAGGTCCGCGATCAGACGGGCCGAAATCGGCTCACGACCACGGTGCTTCTTGTCCTGACGGGCATAGCCGTACGACGGAATGATCACGGTGATGCTCCGAGCGGAAGCCCGCTTCAGAGCATCGATCATGATCAGCTGCTCCATGATCCACTTATTGATCGGAGCCGTGTGGCTCTGGATCAGGAAGCAGTCGGCGCCACGCGCCGACTCCTGGAAGCGAACGTAGATCTCTCCATTGGCGAAGTCGAAAGCCTTCGTCGGCACGAGGCCGACACCCAACTGGTGCGCGACCTCCTCGGCCAGCTCGGGGTGGGCGCGGCCGGAGAAGAGCATCAGCTTCTTCTCGCCGGTCGTCTTGATCCCGGTCACAGCACTGTCTCCTCAGACGTGTCCTCTGGCCGCGAGCCACTTCCGCGCGAACCAGCCGAATTTGTGTGCACGTATCACGGTACGCCGAGTTCGACGCACCTGTTTCCGGTCAGCTTTCGCCGTCGGCCTGTTCCGCCACCGCCGCAGCCGCCTGCGCGGCAGCGCTGCCCGGCCGCTTACGGGCTACCCAGCCCTCGATATTCCGTTGCTGGCCCCGGGCCACCGCCAGCGAACCGGCCGGCACATCCTTGGTGATGACAGACCCGGCGGCGGTGTACGCACCGTCCCCGACCGTGACAGGCGCCACAAACATGTTGTCCGAACCCGTCCGGCAGTGAGAACCGATCGTCGTGTGGTGCTTCGCCTCACCGTCGTAGTTCACGAACACACTCGCCGCGCCGATGTTCGAGTACTCACCGATCGTCGCGTCACCGACGTACGACAGATGAGGCACCTTCGTACCCTCGCCCACCACGGCGTTCTTCATCTCCACGTACGCGCCGGCCTTCGACTTCGGACCCAGCTTCGTACCCGGCCGCAGATAGGCGAACGGGCCGACGTTCGCCCCCGCACCCACCTCCGCGCCCTCCGCGACCGTGTTGTCCACCCGCGCCCCCGCATGCACGACCGTGTCCGCAAGCCGCGAGTTGGGACCCACCTCGCACCCCTCACCGAGGTGCGTCGCCCCCAGCAACTGCGTACCCGGATACACCGTCGCGTCCTGATCGAACGTCACCGACACATCGATGAACGTCGACCCCGGATCGACCACCGTCACACCACCGAGCATCGCGCGCTCCAGCAGCCGCGCATTGAGCAGCCGGCGCGCCTCCGCGAGCTGCACGCGGTTGTTGATGCCCAGGATCTCCCGGTGGTCGGCCGCCACGGCCGCCCCCACCCGGTGACCGGCCTCCCGCAGAATGCCGAGCACGTCCGTGAGGTACTCCTCACCCTGACTGTTGTCCGTACGGACCTTGCCCAGCGCGTCCGCGAGCAGCCGCCCGTCGAACGCGAACACACCCGAGTTGATCTCGTTGATCGCCCGCTGGGCGTCGGACGCGTCCTTGTGCTCGACGATCGCGGTGACCGCGCCGCTGTCCCGGTCCCGCACGATCCGCCCGTACCCCGTCGAGTCGGGAACCTCGGCGGTCAGCACCGTGCACGCGTTGCCGTCTGCGGCATGCGTCCCGGCGAGCCGGGCCAGGGTGTCGCCGGTCAGCAGCGGGGTGTCCCCGCAGACGACGACCACGGTGCCGTCCAGACCCTCCCCGAGCTGCTCCAGGCCCATGCGCACCGCGTGACCGGTGCCCTTCTGCTGCTCCTGCACGGCGGTGCGGACCCCGGCGTCGATCGAGCCCAGGTGGGCGGCGACCTGCTCACGGGCGTGGCCCACGACCACGACGAGGTGCTCGGGGTCCAGCTCTCGGGAGGCCGCGACGACGTGCCCGACGAGCGAGCGCCCGCTGATCTCGTGCAGGACCTTCGGGGTGGCCGACTTCATACGGGTGCCCTCACCCGCTGCGAGGACGACGACGGCGGCCGGGCGATTGGCGCTCACGGTGATGCCCTTCGGCTTCGGGTGGTGGACACCCGCAGGATACCGGGGGGTGTCATGCCCGAAACGCGCGCGGGTCCTGACCTGTGTGGTCAGGACCCGTTCGTTGGTGCTCCCCTGCCAGGACTTGAACCCGGACTTAAGGCACCAAAAGCCTCAGTGCTGCCAATTACACCACAGGGGAATAGATCGGACGAACCGGACATTTGGTCAGGTCGCTCGATCGGCACCCAACACTATGCCGTACCAGGCCCCCTCCACGCGACGGTAGAGGTCGGCGCTCTTCGAGACGTAGATGATCATGCAGCCGCGGTATGCCGCGGCCGTGTTCTTCCGTGTGGTCTTCGGCTGATGCTTCTTGAGTGTCGCGCGCTGGAAGTCGGCGACGTCCACGCCGGTCAGGGCGGCCCAGAAACGCTCAGCCGCCGGAATGTCCGCCGACTCGTGGATGCTCAGGCGAAACTTCATGCGCTCACGCGTGACCCCGAGCATCTCGAGCCAGCGGAGGTAGACCTGGATCACGTTCGGGTCGCTGTTGATGAACTGGAGGACCTCCGAGCGGCGGTACTCCTTGTCCTTGGTCCCCTCGGCCCAGTAGAGGCTGACTCCGAGCAGGAACAGCTCCCGATCCGAAAGGGGGCCGACCTCGTCACGTGCTGCGCGCTTCGTTTCCTGCCGCTTCTGATCCTGGGTGGCGCGCAGGCGCGCGAGACCTGCGTTCATGAGGGTGTGGCGTTCCTCGTCCGTGTAGCGAGGATCCGGCTTCGGGAGATCCCGCACCCAGAGCGAGATGGAACTTTTTGAGCATCCCAACTGCGCTTGGATCTGGTCGTAGGTCAGGCCCTGGAGCCGTAGATCGCGCGCGGCGGCTCGAAGGTCGTCCTTGGCGTTCGGGCGTTTGGTCCACTCCGGTGCGGGCTCGCCGTTCACCAAGCGCTGGAGGATGTCGTTGTTGTAGACCTTCAGCCGGTCGCGGATCTGCCGCAGGCTGAGACCGTCCCTGCGCAGTTGGACTGCCTGCTCGCGAAGGCTTTCGAAGTCGGCGTACTTGCCGAGGATTTCCGTCATGCGAGCAGCTTTGTTCGGTATGCGGACTCCTGGGTCGAAACCGTGGTCGATTCAGTAGTTCGTGTGGACAACAGACGTTCCGCGAGCCAACGACCGTTTCCGCGCTCACGCGGTCGCCGGATATTGGGTGGCGGCCGCCCGTAGGGTGGATGGCATGACCGTAACGGGGGCAGATCAGGACGCCACGGGCATGACCGCCCGGCGCTACTGGTGGTGGGACAGGCGGCGCAGTGTCGTCCTGGATGTGGGGCTGGCGCTGGTTTCGGCGTTCGAGTGTGCGTGGGAGGGTGTGCGGTTCGCGGGGGACGCGGGGCTGCCGGTGCCGCTGGGGGTGGCGTTCGGGCTGGTGGCGGGGTCCGTGCTGGTGGTGCGGCGGCGGTGGCCGATCGCGGTGGTGCTGGTGGCGATCGCCGTGACGCCGGCCGAGATGGCTTACCTGATGGGCATCGTGTCGCTCTACACGCTGGCCGCGTCGGAGGTGCCGCGCCGGATCACCGTGGTGCTGGCGGGCATGTCGCTGGCGGGCACGCTGATCGTGACGTACGTACGGACGCAGCAGGACGTGGCGAACGCGGCGGACGGGGACTTCCGGCCCGGTCCCTGGTACGTACCGCTCGTGTCGCTCTTCATGTCGCTCGGCCTGACCGGGCCGCCGGTGCTGTACGGGCTCTATATAGGGGCGCGGCGGCGGTTGATGGAGAGCTTGCGGGAACGCGCGGATTCGCTGGAGCGGGAGCTGTCGCTGCTGGCGGACCGGGCGGAGGAGCGGGCCGAGTGGGCGCGTACGGAGGAACGGACGCGGATCGCGCGCGAGATGCACGACGTGGTCGCGCACCGGGTGAGTCTGATGGTGGTGCACGCGGCGGCGCTCCAGGCGGTGGCGCTGAAGGATCCTGCCAAGGCGGTGAAGAACGCGGCGCTGGTCGGCGACATGGGGCGGCAGGCACTGACCGAGCTGCGGCAGATGCTCGGGGTGCTGCGTGCGGGGGACGCGGGGCGGCGCGACGGCGAGACGTCGTCGGCGGTGCCGCTGGCGGCGGTCGGTGCGGCGGCGGCCGCTGTCGCGGCGGCCGAGGCGGAGGACGGGCCGTGCCTGGCGGACCTGGAGGCGTTGGTGGGGCAGTCGCGGCAGGCCGGGATGGTGGTGGAGTTCTCGGTCGAGGGTGATCCGGTCGACTGCGGGGCGCTGGTCGAGCAGACGGCGTACCGCGTGGTGCAGGAGGCCCTGACGAACGTGCACAAGCATGCGGCGGGGGCGAAGACGTGGGTGCGGCTGGCGCATCGGGGCTCGGAGTTCGCGATGCAGGTGGAGAACGGGCCGTCGGACGGCGGGACGGCGGACGCGGGGCTGCCGAGCGGGGGGAACGGGCTGGTGGGGATGCGGGAGCGGGTGACGGCGCTGGGCGGCGTCTTCGTGTCCGGCCCGACGGATGCGGGCGGCTTCCGCGTCTCGGCGGTGCTCCCGGCCCGCCCGAGGAAGGCGTAACCGACCGACAGCGCACCCGGAGCCCCCGAAGCGCGGCCCCACCACCGCTCACGATCATCCCTGCCGGCACGGCACCGACCCTGGAGCTCCGGCGGGTGCCCCGCGCGGCTCCCGGCGGACTACCCCGCCGTCCCCTGCGCCGGTGTCAGTCGGCTGGGCTGGGTGCCGGTGATCAGGGTGGAGAGGGCGTGGTCGACGTCGGCGCCGAGGTACCAGTCGCCCGTGTGGTCCAGGCTGTAGACGCGGCCTTCCGTGTCGATGGCGAGTACGGCCTGGCCTTCGTCGCCCTCGCCGCCGAGTTCCGTGCCGAGGGGGCAGACCTCGGTGCCGAGGGCCCGGCCGAGGTCCGCGAGCGTCCGCGCGTGGTGCAGTCCGCGGAGCGGGTCGAAACGTACCGGGGTCGGGGCGATCTGCCGGCCAGGCCCGGGCGGCGCGATGTGCAGGCCGCCGAATTCGGCCCACGCCTCGACCGCCGCCGGGAAGACGTTGTGCCGGTGGCCGGCGGGGGAGGTGTGGGCGCGCAGGGTGTCGGCCCAGTGCTCCGCCTGCCGTATGTCCCAGCGTCCCGGTTGCCAGCCGGCCGCGCGCAGGGCGGCGTCCACCGCCACCGGGAAGCGGGTGGTGTTGGTGTGGGGGCTCGGGGTGGCGTTGGGGCCCGGCATCGGTTGCGGGTCAGCCCTTCTCGGTAGGGGTCGCGGTCAGGTCTACGGCGCGTACGCCGAAGTGGGCGAGCATCGGCGTGCAGGAGCGGCACGGCGGGGCGTAGCTGCCGTGCAGGGGGTCGCCGTCCTCGCGGATGCGGCGGGCGGTGAGTTTGGAGTGCTTCAGGGAGCGGCGGGCCTCGCCGGTGGTCAGCGGTTTGCGGGAGGCGCGGCGGGAGCGTGAGCCCTCGGTGGCGGCGATGTGGCGGGAGAGGAGGATCGCCTCGGGGCAGCGTCCGGTGAAGCGTTCCCGCTGGCCGCTGGTGAGGGTGTCGAGGAAGTCCTGGACGAGGGGGTGGAGCGGGGGCGGCTGGTCGCCCCGGCCGGCGGTGCACGTCAGGGTGTCGGCGCCGCGTACGGAGAGCGCGGCGGCGACCGTCGGCAGGATGCCGTCGCGACGGTGCGTGAGCACGGGCACGCGGGCGGGTTCGGTGCTGCTCCAGCTGAGGCGTGGGTCGCCGGCCGTGGCGGGCGCCGGGGCCGGCGCGGTGGGCGTCGTCGCCGTGGGTGTGGCTGTGGTGGTCGTGGGCGTGCCCGTCGGTGTCGTTGTAGCGGCTGTTTGAGCAGTGTGCATTGGTGGTGCTCCCCTCCCGTGCCCGCGGCGGGCAGCCGCTGATGTGCACGCCCCCGCGTTGCTGGGACAGCCTGCCAAATGTGTCGCGCGGTACGGAAGCTGGGTCGGTGAATCGTGTACGTGTGTCGCCCGGTGGTGACGCGGGTGTGACGGTTCGTTACGCAAGGCGAGGGGCGGGGCCGCCTGTTGTCCCACCGCATAGGCTGTGCGAACCAGCCAGACGCAGCAGGGGGCATCCGCCATGACGACAGGTCGGCTCGGGCAGCAAGCCGCGCCACCGAACGCGGCCTACGCCGGGCAGCTCGTGCATTTCCCGGACCCGGTCCGGGCCTCCCGCCATCCCCAGGGTGTGCGTGTGGACGAAGCCGGCTTCCCGGTGTTCACGCCGTACGCGCGTGCCGCCGCGGAGATCGCCGAGCCTCCGGAGGGTTTCGGCGTCGACGAACTGCGGCTCACCGACTACGTGTCGGCCAACGCGGCGCTGGCCGCGGCCGGGCACGAGCTGTGGGACACGATTCCGGCGGTCGCCACCCCGCACGGCTGGACCTGGCACCACGTGCCGAACACCCGGCGCATGGAGCTCGTACCCGTAGAGGTGAAGGCGTTGTTGCGTCATCACGGCGGGCTCACGACGGCCGCCGTCGACCAGGACAAGCGCGGGACGCGTCCGCTCCAGGAGACGCGGCCGGCGCATTTCGGGCTGCCGAAGAGTTCCGTGTCGGTGACCGAGCAGCAGATCCAGGGTGTGGAGGAGGATCTCGGCTACCGGCTTCCGGGGGCGTACCGGTCGTTCCTGAAGGCGGCGGGCGGGTGCGCGCCGGTGGGCACGGCGCTCGACGCGGAGCTGGGGCTGCTGGTCGACCAGCCGTTCTTCACGGTGCGGGACGAGGCCGCGGTGAACGACCTGGTGTACGTCAACAAGTGCTTGCGCGACCACATGACCAAGGACTACCTGGGTGTCGCTTTCGTGCAGGGCGGCCTGCTGGCCGTGAAGGTGCGGGGCGAGGCGGTCGGGTCGGTGTGGTTCGTGGCGTACGACGACGCGCGGGACCGTGACGGCTGGACGGTGCACGAGCGCGTGGAGCGGTTGCCGTTGCCGTGCGGCGAGGACTTCGACGCCTTCCTCCAGCGGCTGGCGGGCAGTCCGCCGGAGCTGGAGACCGTGGCGAACCTGATGGTCGACGGCGGCTTCGCGCGCGCCGTCCCGGTTTCGGACGAGGGGTGACGGTCCGGTGGTGACCTTCGCGCAGGCGCAGGAGCGCGCGGAAGAGTGGGTCAACGGGGACGTGCCCGTGCCGTCGCACCGTGAGGTGCGGGTGCGCGAGTTCGAACTCGGATTCGTGGTGTGGGCGGAGGACCGCGAGGGTGGTCCGGTGTCGGACGGCGGCAGGCAGCGCCTGGTCATCGCCCGCGACAGCGGGGAGGCGACGCTGTGGCCGGGGTTGCCGGTGGGTGAGGTGATCCGCCGGTACGAGGAGGAGTACGGGGCGCCGGAGCCGTCACCGGCGGCGGACGCGGGGCCGGCTCCGGCGCAGCGGGTGGATCTGGAGCAGACGTCG
Source organism: Streptomyces chryseus (assembly GCF_014650755.1). Classification (GTDB taxonomy): domain Bacteria; phylum Actinomycetota; class Actinomycetes; order Streptomycetales; family Streptomycetaceae; genus Streptomyces; species Streptomyces chryseus. The sequence goes on from NZ_BMVO01000018.1 coordinate 128,216, forward strand.
TTCCTGTTGACGCCGCCGGAGTGGCTCCAGGACGCGGCGGACAGGATGGGTATTCCGGATCGCCGGGGTGCGGACGCGGACGCGGGCGCTCCTGCCGGTGTGGACCCGCAGTCGTCCCCGCCTCCCGTGGCGGGCGCGGACGGTGACTGGCCGCTTGCCGGTGCCGCCAATGCCACGGGCGCCGAGGGCCACGGGCCGCGTCCCGGGGGCGCTTCGCCGGCTCAGGGCGGCGACTGGACCGACGCCGTGACCGCGGGGGCGGCTTCCGCGACGGCGGGCGGGGCCCGTGGGGTACGGGCGCCGGACGCCGGGGCCGGTGCGCTTTCGGCCGGTGGTGACGGCGCGCGGGGCGGGGACGTTTCCGCGCCCGGTGACGGGGGTTGGGGCGGCTCCGGTGCCCACGGGGTGTCGGACGACGCCAGTTCGGCGGCCGGTGGCGGCAGTTGGGGCGGGGCCCGGAGTGAGAACGCCTCGCAGGCAGAGCGCGGGTCCGGCACGTCCTGGCCCGGCGCCGGTGGCAGCGATCATGAGCCGGCCGGTTCCGGCACGCCCGCGTCGCCCGCCGGGGCGACCCCCTGGGCCGGGACCGACACCAACTCGGCCACCGGCTCCGACGACGCGTCCGTGCCGCTGCCGGCGACGGTGTTCGCGCCGCCGCTCTCCGGCTCGGACGATGACGACGCCCCGCCGCCCGGCGTGCCGCCGGAGGCCAGGACGGCGCTGATGTCGGGCGGCAGCGGGCTGCCCGCTACCGCCGTGGCCCCCATGGTCCCCGGTGCGACTCCGCAGCCGCCCGTGGCGCCCGGGCGGCCCGGGGTGCTCCCGCCCGGCGCCGAGGAGATCGCCGACGCGGCGAGCAGCGCGCACGGGAGCGGTGCGACGTTTCCGCCGCCTGGCGCCCCCGGTGCGCCGGGTGCGGCTCCGCAGTCCCCGCCTCCGTCGCCGCCCGGTGCGCCGGCGGGTGGTTACGTACCGACGCAGCTCGTCTCGGCGCTGGGCCCCGACGGCCCGCAGCCGCCCGGTCCTCCCGCCCCGCCCACGCCGCCTCCCGGCGGCGGTGTGCATCACGCGGCGACGATGTTCGCCGACGCGAGCCAGGGCGGCGGCATGCCCGGGGTTCCGCAGCCTCCCGGTCCGCCCGGTCCTCCCGGCGCGCCCGGTGGGGG
>NZ_BMVO01000019.1 GCF_014650755.1 Streptomyces chryseus
ACCCCGGCCCACCGCTGACGCTCAACAGGGGACGGCCCAAGAAGAAACGCCCAGCACGGCAGCGGGTCTGTCGGTGCGGGTGGGTTTGGTGGCTGTCGGGTGTGTGGGTGGGGCGCGGTAGCTTCCGGGGGTGGTGCGGCCCCAGTCTCAGCGGGTGCGGCGACGGTTGTTGGTGCGACACCACCATTCCGACGTACACATGCACCCAGGCCGGTGGGCGGCCGCGCTGTCGGGGCGACCTGCGGACCGTGCTGCCTGCGGGTGGGGCGCGAGAGTGGGGTGGGGTGACTCGGGTGGTGTGGCGTCCACCCCCACCGGAGACCGCCCGGAGCGCAGGCACGGTACTGGGGTGAGTGGGCGGAAGGGCACCCAGGGAGTGGGAGGAGGAGGGGGCCTGCCGACGGCCCGGAGGGCCGAGCCGGCCGAAGACACCTGTCGACCCGTACCAGCGGGGCGGTCAGCCGTCCCTGCGCGGACGCGATGAACCAAAACCAACAGAAGACGAACCCCTGCGCCCACAATGCCCGACTTACCCCCATTACGGAGGGGTGGGTGCGCGTCAACTGTCGGGTTAGCTCCACACGAGCACGCAGACAGGGATCGACAGGGATCGTCACGGCTCGAGCCGTCCCGCTCGGCCCGCCAGGCGACCATTCCGGCCGTCACATCGACCGTATCCGTCCCACCGGACGCCCGGGTGTCGAAGATGACCGTTGTCCGTCCTGCCGTCCTGCCGTCGCGCCGCGCGACGGCAGGACGGGCGGTCGTGGTCGCTTCAACGGTTGTCGCAGAGAGCCGAAATGGACCCATCCCGACAGTTGATGAAAGCCGACGCCTCTCCCACCCCGTCAGTCACACCCGTACGGCTTCCGTTCGTCATCTGTGAGTTTTGGTTCATCACGGCTCGACGGCTCCACGGGGCGGCGGTTTGATGACCCTCCGCGCCGCCGTGCAACCACGCCCCATCACTGCCCGCCACCCCCAAGCGCTGCCCACTACTCCGATGCCGCCGGTGCGGGTGACGGTGGCTCTCCACCCACGCACCCCAGCACCGTGCTTGTGGTCCGGGCGGTTTCCGGTGGGGGTGGACGCCGAACCGGCCCGAGTCACCCCATTCCACTACCGCGCCCCACCCGCAGACAGCACGATCCGCAGGTCGCCCCGACAGCCCGGCCGCCCACCCCCCTGTGTGCACGTGTACGTCGGAACGGTGGTGTCGCACCAACAACCGTCGCCGCAAGTCGCTGAGACTGGGGCCGCACCACCCCTAGACCGACCGCGCCCCCACCCCACACCCTCCGCCCGGCAACGGCGCGCGACCACTCCCCGAACCTCCCCCGTGGGCTTCCTTCCGGGGGCCGCCCCCCTGAAGCAATGCGTCGGAGGTTCGGCGGTCAAGGGTCAAAGCGAAGCGCAATCGCCGAAGGCGACGCGACGCAGGAGCGCCCTTGACGGCCGGGCCTCCGACGCCACACTCCGCAAAAGGCGGCCCCACACCAGAAACAACCACCGCCCCCGACCCACCAACGCCCCCGCACCCACCCCCCACCCCGACCCCCACACCCGCCGCAGCCCCGTACCCCGCCCCGCCCACCCCCAAGTGGCGCACCACGTTCCGCATTTCATACGTAACCATCCGATAACCGGTTCGTTGATCCGTGCGAGTCCGCGAACACGCAGCCGTATACGGAGGGGGCTCAAGCCGATGAGGTACGTGCCGGAGGAGATCCGTGTCTGAGCTTTACGGACGAGAACAACTGGCTCCGGTGGTGGCCAAGGCCACATGCTGGGTCGACCTCATGCGTCGACTTGGGCTCAACGAAAGCGCCGGTCGGCGTCGCGCCCTTCAGGAGAAGGTGGCGGAGCATGGACTGGACACGAGCCACTTCAAGAAGCGCAGCCCCTGGCGCAAGTACACGGACGAGGCCATCGCTGCCGCCGTAGCCTCCTCGACGACGTTGCGTGAAGTCGTCGCGAAGCTTGGGGCCGCGCCTGCCACAGGCACCGTGTCGCACATCGGCCGCCGAATAGCAGCCGCCGGCATCGACACCAGCCACTTCCCCGGCATGAGTCGTGCATCGTTCAGCACCTTGTTCACCACGGAAGAACTCGCGGCAGCGGCGGCCTCCAACAGCAGTGTCCGAGGCGTGGCTCGCCACCTCGGAGTGCCGGACGACAGTCGGTCACGCGCGGCTCTCGCATCGTTGATGAAGCGGCGAGGCATCGACACCAGCCACTTCCGCAACGCGCGGTTGGCGATCTCCGAGCACGCTCTGCGTGCGGCCGTTCCCGCCGCCACGAGTTGCGCCGACGTCATGCGCGCCCTCGGCCTCGCCGTGCATGACACGAACCACCGGCGCGTACGCCGCAAGGTCGCCGAAATCGGCCTCGACACAAGCCACTTCAAACGCCGGACGTGGGGCGCCGTGCGGGTGCCCGAGCAGAAGCCCATCGCAGCACACGTCCTCGTCGTGATGCCGAAGGGCTCTCCTCGAGCGAACCACACCCGCCTCCACCGGGCGCTCCAGGAAATCGGCGTCCCGTACCGCTGCACATCATGCGGGAATGCCGGCGAGTGGCAGGGAAGCCCGATCACCCTCCAGATCGACCACGTGAGCGGCGACTGGCTCGACAACCGAGCCGAGAATCTGCGTTACCTGTGCCCCAACTGCCACGCGGTCACGAGCACCTGGTGTCGAGGAGGCAGACGCCAGCCCGTACGTCAGTAAGGCACCATGCCATCGCGGCCGCCTGCCCAGTAGGATGGCAGGCGGCTGGCGGCCGTGTCGTAACTGGCAGCCGAGCGGCGTTTAGATCGCCGTGGGAGAAATCCCGTGTGGGTTCGAATCCCACCGGCCGCACAGAGTGAAGGGCCGCCCCACCGGGCGGCCCTTCTGCGTTCAGCCCAGCAGCTCCCGCACCACCGGGGCCAGGTCTCGGAATGCCTTGCCTCGGTGGCTGATGGCGTTCTTCTCCGCCGGGGTCAGTTCCGCGCAGGTCACCGTGTGGCCGTCCGGCTGGAGGATCGGGTCGTAACCGAAGCCGTTCGTGCCGGCCGGGGTGTGGCGCAGGGTGCCGTGGAGGCGGCCCTCGACCACGCGTTCCGTGCCGTCGGGGAGGGCCAGGGCCGCCGCGCAGGCGAAGTGGGCCGTGCGGTGCGGGGCGTCGATGTCGGCGAGCTGGGCGAGGAGGAGGTCGAGGTTCGCCTTGTCGTCCCCGTGGGTGCCCGACCAGCGGGCCGAGAAGATGCCGGGGGCCCCGCCGAGGACGTCGACCGCCAGGCCGGAGTCGTCGGCGACGGCCGGCAGGCCGGTGGCCCGGGCCATGGCGTGGGCCTTCAGGAGCGCGTTCTCGGCGAAGGTGACGCCGGTTTCCTTGACGTCGGGGATCTCGGGGTAGGCGTCCGCGCCGACGAGGTCGAGGTCGAGACCTGCGTCGGCGAGGATCGCGTGCAGCTCGGTGATTTTCCCGGCGTTGCGGGTGGCGAGGATCAGGCGGGTCATGCTCCCAGTATCTACGGGGTGCAGACCTTGCCGATCTCGGTGGCCGCGTCGGTGACGGGTCCGATGTCGGGCGTCTCGTCGCCCTTCTCGACGGCGGTGCGGACGTTGTCGACGGCCTTGTTCAGGTCGTCGACGGCCTTCGAGAGGTCCGCGTTGTCCGTGGTGTCGTCGAGGTTCGTCAGTTCCCTGTCGATGTCGTTGAGCGCCTCGTTGAGCTGGGTGGGGTCGTCGGCCGCGGTGGACACGGCCGTGGACAGCTTGTCGACGCTCGTGGCGATGGCGTCGGCGGTCTTGACGCAGTCCATCGCCTTGTCGAGGGCTCCGCAGCCGGCGACGAGTCCGGTGAGCGCCGCGGCGGTGGCGACGGCGAGTGCGACACGACTGGTACGGCTGCTACGGCGACTGCGCATGGAGCGGTCCTCCCCCAGGTTCAACGGGTGTGCGGGTACGGGTGTGCGGACGGGCGTACGGTTCGGCCCGTACGCCCGTGCTGTGGGAGACGCCGGAACGGGTCTCCGCGGTTGCTCGCGGCGCGCGGCAGTCAGAGGGTTCCGGCGAGGGCTTGGGTCTGGATGGCGGTGAGGTCGGCGCAGCCGCCGCTCGCGAGGTCGAGGAGGGCGTTCAGTTCCTTGCGGTCGAACGGCTCGGCTTCGGCTGTGCCCTGGACCTCGACGAAGCGGCCGTCTCCGGTGCAGACGACGTTCATGTCGGTTTCGGCGCGGACGTCTTCCTCGTAGCAGAGGTCGAGCAGCGGGACGCCGTCGACGATGCCGACGCTGACGGCGGCGACGGTGCCGACGAGCGGCTTGCGTCCGGCTTTGACGATCTTCTTGGTCTGGGCCCAGGCGACGGCGTCCGCGAGGGCGACGTAGGCGCCGGTGACGGCCGCGGTGCGGGTGCCGCCGTCTGCCTGGAGTACGTCGCAGTCGAGGACGATGGTGTTCTCGCCGAGTGCCTTGTAGTCGATGACGGCGCGCAGCGAGCGGCCGATGAGGCGGCTGATCTCGTGGGTACGGCCGCCGATCTTGCCGCGTACGGATTCGCGGTCGCCGCGGGTGTTGGTCGAGCGGGGCAGCATCGAGTACTCGGCGGTGACCCAGCCTTCGCCGCTGCCCTTGCGCCAGCGCGGGACGCCTTCGGTGACGGAGGCGGTGCAGAAGACCTTGGTGTCACCGAAGGAGATGAGGACGGAGCCCTCGGCGTGCTTGCTCCATCCGCGTTCGATGGTGACCGGGCGGAGCTGTTCGGGGGTGCGGCCGTCGATTCGAGACATGGGGTGGAGCCTAGCGGCCGGGCGCGCCCATGCGTGAGGGGCCCGTTCCGGTTCGGGGTCCGCGCTTGGCTGGAATGGCGCGGGTGTCCGGTCGGGGCCCCTCACGGCGGAGTCACGGGCGACTCACATCATGTCTTCGATGTCCGCGGCGATGGGGTCGGCGTCCGTCCCGATGACGACCTGGATCGCGGTGCCCATCTTGACGACGCCGTGGGCGCCGGCGGCCTTGAGGGCGACCTCGTCGACGAGGTCCGGGTTGTGGACCTCGGTGCGCAGGCGGGTGATGCAGCCTTCGATCTCGTCGATGTTGTCGATACCGCCGAGCCCGGCGACGATCTTCTCAGCCTTGCTGGCCATGTCTTTCTCCCTGTTGTTCCAAGCGGAAGTCTCGGCCGACCGTGGCCGCTTTGCCACGGTAACTCACGGTTGGCCCAACTTCTCGGGCGCGTAACCGCCCTGTACCGAATGATGGCGATCACCGGTGCCCTGTCTTCCGGCCGAGCTCCGGACCGTACCGCAACTGGTCTACACCAGTATGCGACGCCCGCCAAACCTGGCTTGTTCCGGGAGGACGCCGATGAGTTCAGACGCCGGGGCCGCGCCGGGACAGAAGCGGCGGCGCACGTGGTGGAACGGTCTCTTCCAAGGACTGCAGAAGGTCGGCCGCAGCCTCCAGCTGCCGGTCGCGGTCCTCCCGGCGGCCGGTCTGCTCGTCAGCCTCGGCAACCTGTTCTCGGCGTATCTGGACGGCGCGTTCTGGGACAAGACCGCCAAGGTCCTGACGCTGGGCGGCACGTCGATCCTGGACGGGGCGTTCGGTCTGCCGCTGCTGTTCTGCATCGGGGTCGCGATCGGCTTCGCGAAGAAGGCCGACGGTTCGACGGCTCTCGCGGCGGTCGCGGGGTTCCTGGTCTACAACAGCGTGCTGAAGGCCTTCCCCGTCGACGGTTCGGTCACCAAGCTGGTGCCGGAGGGGACGCCGCAGAATCCGGGCGTACTGAGCGGCATCCTCATCGGGCTGCTGACCGCGGTGGTCTGGCAGCGCTATCACCGGACCCGGCTCGTGGACTGGCTCGGCTTCTTCAACGGCCGGCGGCTCGTACCGATCATCATGGCGTTCCTCTGCGTGATCCTCGGGGTGCTGTTCGGGCTGCTGTGGGAGCCGGTGGGTGACGCGCTGACCTGGTTCTCGAAGCAGCTGATCGACCTGGGCGCGTGGGGTGCGGGCATCTTCGGTGTCGCCAACCGGCTGCTGATCCCGATTGGCATGCACCAGTTCCTGAACACCTTCTTCTGGTTCCAGGCCGGTGAGTACCGGGCGGCGGACGGCAAGATCGTCCAGGGCGACCTGACGCGGTTCTTCGCCGAGGACCCCTCGGCCGGCCAGTTCATGTCGGGCTTCTTCCCGATCATGATGTTCGGCCTCCCGGCCGCCGCCCTGGCCATCGCGCACTGCGCCCGCCCCGAGCACCGCAAGCGGGTGACGGGCCTGATGATCTCGGTGGGTCTCACCTCGTTCGTCACGGGTGTGACCGAGCCGCTGGAGTTCTCCTTCATGTTCGCGGCGCCGCTGCTGTACGGGCTGCACGCGCTGCTGACGGGCGCCTCGATGGCGATCACATGGGCGCTGGGCGTGCACGCGGGCTTCAGCTTCTCGGCCGGTCTGATCGACTACGTCGTCAACTGGCATCTGGGCACCAAGCCATGGCTGATCATCCCGATCGGCCTGTGTTTCGCCGTCGTGTACTACGTGGTCTTCCGGTTCGTGATCACGAAGTTCAACATCCCCACGCCGGGCCGCGAACCGGAGGAGATCGAGAAGGAGGCGGAGGAGGAGAGCGTCAAGTAGCCCTCCCCGCCCCCGCGCGAGGCCCTCGGACCCGTCCGGTCCGGGGGCTTTCGCCGTGCCTGACCGGATGTGTTCCGGAGCACGGGAATCGCGGGTTCCTTATCCGTCCTTCACCATGCTAAAACAGGTCTACACCACTGAGTGGTGTAGACCACGTGGCGATGCGCCGCGATGTGCCCCGAGACGCCGCCGTCCCCCGGTTCCCCCTGGCGGCGCCTTGCCCCATGGAGGAAATGATGTCCACGGACACCGCCGCCCCCGCGGCCCCCAAGAAGAAGGGCGCCGGCGCGATGGCTGTCATGCAGCGCATCGGCCGCAGCCTGATGCTGCCCGTCGCGGTGCTGCCCGCGGCGGCGCTCCTGGTCCGGCTCGGCAACGCCGACATGCTCGGCCGCGAATCGTTCCCCGAGTTCATCACCAAGATCGCGGGTTACATGGCCGCCGGCGGCGGCGCGATCCTCGACAACATGGCGCTGCTGTTCGCCGTGGGCATCGCGATCGGCTTCGCGAAGAAGTCGGACGGCTCGACCGCGCTCGCGGCCGTCACCGGCTACCTCGTCTTCAAGAACGTCCTGGCGACCTTCACCGACCCCAACCTGCCCAAGGTGGCGAAGGTGGTCGAGAACAAGATCGTCATGACGGAGGCCCCGGTCGACGCCAAGGTGCTCGGCGGCGTCGTCATGGGCATCGTCGTCGCCCTGCTGTACCAGAAGTTCTACCGCAAGACGCTGCCGGACTGGCTGGGCTTCTTCGGCGGCCGCCGTCTCGTCCCGATCCTCTCCGCCTTCGCCGGCCTGGTCGTGGGCATCGTCTTCGGCTTCATCTGGCCGGTCCTCGGCACGGGTCTGCACAACTTCGGTGAGTGGCTGGTCGGCTCCGGCGCCGTCGGCGCGGGCATCTTCGGCGTCGCGAACCGCGCGCTGATCCCGGTCGGCATGCACCACCTGCTGAACTCGTTCCCGTGGTTCCAGGCCGGTACGTACGAGGGCAAGAGCGGCGACATCGCCCGCTTCCTCGCCGGCGACCCGTCGGCCGGACAGTTCATGACCGGCTTCTTCCCGATCATGATGTTCGCCCTCCCGGCAGCCTGCCTGGCGATCGTGCACTGCGCCCGTCCCGAGCGGCGCAAGGTCGTCGGCGGCATGATGCTCTCCCTCGCGCTGACGTCGTTCTTCACGGGCGTCACCGAGCCGATCGAGTTCACGTTCATGTTCATCGCGCCGGTGCTGTACGCGATCCACGCGGTGCTGACCGGTGTCTCCATGGCCCTGACCTGGGGCCTCGGCATGAAGGACGGCTTCGGCTTCTCGGCCGGCGCGATCGACTTCGGCCTGAACATCGGCATCGCGACGAAGCCGTGGACGCTGCTCCTGGTCGGCCTGTGCTTCGCGGCCGTCTACTACGTGGTCTTCCGCTTCGCGATCACGAAGTTCAACCTGCCGACGCCGGGCCGCGAGTCCGACGAGGAGATCGCCGAGCTGCAGAAGGCCGAGGCGAAGTAGGCCCGGGCCGTACGCGCGCGAGGGCCCCGGACCGCTCACTGGTCCGGGGCCCTCTGCCGTGTCCCGGGTACGTCAGATCTCGTACTCCGCGCCCGCGACCGCCAGTTCCGCCGGGCCGGTGTACACCGCTCGCGCGTCGGCCAGGTTCACCTCGGGGTCCGTCCACGGCGGGATGTGCGTGAGGACCAGCCGGCCCACGCCCGCCCGCTCGGCGCACTCGCCCGCCTCGCGGCCGTTCAGGTGGAGGCCCGGGATGTCCTCCTTGCCGTACGTGAACGACGCCTCGCACAGAAACAGGTCGACGCCGTCGGCCAGTTCCCGCAGGGCCGCGCACTCGCCGGTGTCGCCCGAGTACGTGAGGGACCTGCCGCCGTGCTCGATCCGGATGCCGTACGCCTCGACCGGGTGCGCCACCTTCTCCGTGCGGACCGAGAAGGGGCCGATGTCGAACACGCCGGGCTTCAGCGTGTGGAACTCGAAGACCTCGGCCATCGACTTCTCGGTCGGCGTGTCGGCGTACGCCGTCGTGAGGCGCTGCTCGGTGCCTTCGGGGCCGTACACGGGGATCGCGGGGGCGCGGCCGCCCTCGTGGCGGTAGTAGCGCGCGACGAAGTAGCCGCACATGTCGATGCAGTGATCGGCGTGCAGGTGGCTGAGAAAGACAGCGTCGATGTCGTAGAGACCGACGTGGCGCTGCAGCTCGCCGAGGGCGCCGTTGCCCAGGTCGAGAAGCAGCCGGAAGCCGTCGGCCTCGACGAGGTAGCTCGAGCAGGCCGATTCCGCGGACGGGAACGACCCTGAGCAGCCGACGACGGTGAGCTTCATGGAGCGTGAACCTCCGTGACAGGGACGGGGAGGGTTCGTGCGGGTTCGTCGAGCGTAAGGCGCGACGGAGCCGGTCGCTCCTTGATGGCGGGGCGTTGTGGGGGAACTCACCTGCGTTGTCACCGGTTCGGGCGGCGCGCGCGGGGCGGGCGGCGCGCCGGTACGGTCGGGGGATGGACACGTCCTGGTGGGTGGCGCTGGTCGCCGTGGTGGTGCTCGCGCTGGTCGCGGCTGTCGTGGACGGGCGGGGTCGCTCGCCAAGGCGGCGGCCCGGGGACCGGCGCGGGGGGCGGGCGCGGCCCCCGGGGCGTCCGCTGGGGGCGGGGCGGCCGGAACGGGGGCCCCGGGCGACCCGCGAGCCCCGGGGACCGTCGGGGGTGCGGGTGCCCCGGGCCGGGGAGATCTGGTGGGCCGATGTGCCGTACGAGGACGGGCCCGGGTCCAAGGACCGGCCGTGCCTGGTGTTGTCCGTACGGGGCGACAGTGCGCTGATCGCGAAGATCACCAGCAAGCACCACGAGGAGCGGCCCGGGGTGATCGCGCTGCCGCCGGGGGCGGTGGGGGACGCGCGGGGCCGGCCGAGTTTCCTGGAGACGGACGAGCTGCGGGACGTGGGGGTGCGGGGGTTCCGGCGGCGGGTCGGGGTCGCGGACCGCGCGGTCTGGAAGCGGGTCCGGCATCTGGCTCGCTGACGGCGGGGCAAGCGGTGGCGGATGAGCGGGCGGCCGCGCAGTGGGTTCGCCGCTCACGTGCGGCCCCTGAGTACCGTGGGGCCCGCCGAGCGGGAGGATTCTGTTCAGCGGGCCCGGCCGCCCCGTCCGGTGTCCGTTGTCCGGGGCGGTGTCGGCGTCATGCCCAGAGCTGGCCCTGGAGGGTTTCGATGGCCGCCTCGGTGGTGGGTGCCGTGTACACGCCCGTCGACAGGTACTTCCAGCCGCCGTCCGCGACGACGAAGACGATGTCCGCCCGCTCCCCCGCCTTGACCGCCTTCTTCCCGACCCCGATCGCCGCGTGCAGCGCGGCGCCCGTCGAGACGCCGGCGAAGATTCCTTCCTGCTGGAGGAGTTCGCGGGTCCGCGTGACGGCGTCCGCCGAGCCGACCGAGAAGCGCGTGGTCAGGACGGACGCGTCGTACAGCTCGGGGACGAAGCCCTCGTCGAGGTTGCGCAGGCCGTACACCAGGTCGTCGTAGCGCGGCTCGGCGGCGACGATCTTGATGTCGGGGAGGTTCTCGCGCAGGTAGCGGCCCACGCCCATGAGCGTGCCCGTGGTGCCGAGGCCCGCCACGAAGTGCGTGATGGTCGGGAGGTCGGCGAGGATCTCCGGGCCGGTGGTGGCGTAGTGCGCCCCCGCGTTGTCCGGGTTGCCGTACTGGTACAGCATCACCCAGGAGGGGTTCTCCGCCGAGAGCTCCTTGGCGACCCGTACGGCCGTGTTGGAGCCGCCCGCCGCCGGGGAGGAGATGATCTTCGCGCCCCACATGGCGAGCAGGTCGCGCCGCTCCTGGGAGGTGTTCTCCGGCATGACGCACACGATGTCGTAGCCCTTGAGGCGGGCCGCCATCGCGAGCGAGATGCCGGTGTTGCCGCTGGTGGGCTCCAGGATGGTGCAGCCCGGCGTCAACCTGCCGTCCTTCTCCGCCTGTTCGACCATGTGGAGCGCGGGGCGGTCCTTGATCGAGCCGGTCGGGTTGCGGTCCTCCAGCTTGGCCCAGATGCGGACGTCGTCCGACGGGGAGAGCCTCGGGAGGCGGACGAGCGGCGTGTTGCCGACCGCCGCCAGTGGGGAGTCGTACCGCATCAGACCATGCCGCCGGCTACGGCCGGGAGGATGGTGACGCTGTCGCCGTCGGCGAGCTTGGTGGAGATGCCGTCGAGGAAGCGGACGTCCTCGTCGTTGAGGTAGACGTTCACGAAGCGGCGCAGCTGGCCGTTGTTCGCGTGGTCGATGAGTCGCTCCTGGATGCCGGTGTGCCGGGCTTCCAGGTCCGCGAAGAGGTCGGCGATCGTTTCGCCGTCGCCCTGGACGGCCTTGGCGCCGTCGGTGTAGGTGCGGAGGATGGTCGGGATGCGGACCTCGATGGCCATGGCTTTCGACTCCTGTCAGGAGGGTGGCGTGAAAGGCGCGCGGCAGTTCGTCCCCCGCGCAGGGGCAAGCGTGTGCGTGTACGAGTGCTGGTTGGCCCGTGGCTCAGGCCGTAGGCGTACAGATTGCGCTGGCGAGCCGGCACAGGTCGACGTGCAGGCGCGCCACGAGCAGCACGGTGCTCGGCGTCGTCTCACTCACGTCGTGGGGAACCATGCGGTCATCGTATAGATTCCCGGCCCGATTGCCGGTATGTGATCTCACATGGTGGTCGAAAAGTGCTCGTCACGTGGACACCGGCAGGTAGACGACGGTCGGCGCGCCGGTCGTCGGATGGGCGCTGACCTCGGCACTCACTCCGTAGACGGTCCGCAGGAGGTCCACCGTCAGGACGTCCTTCGGCGGCCCGGACGCGACGACCCTGCCATGGTCCAGGACGTAGATCCGGTCGCAGTAGTACGCCGCGAGGTTCAGGTCGTGCAGGGCGAGCAGGTTCGTGGTGCCCAGGTCGCGCACCAGGCCGAGGATCTCCAGCTGGTAGCGGATGTCGAGGTGGTTGGTCGGTTCGTCGAGGACGACGAGGGACGGCTGCTGGACGAGGGCGCGGGCCGTGAGGGCCCGCTGGCGTTCGCCGCCGGAGAGGGACGGGAAGGCGCGGTCCGCGAGGTCCGTGATGCCGACACGGGCGAGGGCCAGGCGTACGAGGGTGTCGTCGGCGTCCGTGTCCTGTTCCCAGAAGCGTTTGTGCGGGGAGCGGCCCATGGCGACGACCTCACGGACCGTCAGTTCGAAGACGGCCGCGCTGTCCTGCGGGACGGTCGCGATGCGCCGGGCGCGCGCCTTGGGACGCATGGCGTGCAGGTCCTCGCCGTCGAGGAGGACCCGGCCGTGGCTGGGGCGCAGGGTTCCGTACACGCAGCGCAGCAGGGTCGTCTTGCCGCTCCCGTTGGGGCCGACCAGGCCGACGGTCTCGCCGTCGGCGGCGGTCAGGGTGACGTCGTCGACGAGGTGGCGGCCGTCGACGCCGTACGAGAGGCCCTCGGTGGTGAGGCTTGTCATGCGGCGGCTCCCGCGGTCGTTCCGTAGGGCCGGCGGCGCAGCATCCACAGGAAGAACGGGCCGCCGGTGAGGGCGGTCAGTACGCCGACGGGTATGTCCTGGGGCGCGGCGACGGTACGGGCCGCCAGGTCGGCCAGGACCAGGAAGGCCGCCCCGCCGAGCGCGGCGACGGGCAGCAGCCTGCGGTGTCCGGCGCCGACGGCCGTGCGGGCGGCGTGCGGGACCATCAGGCCGACGAAGCCGATCGCGCCGCTGAAGGCGACGAGTACGCCGGTGAGCAGGGAGGCCAGGACGAAGACGGCGGCCCGGAAGCGGCCGGTGTCGAGGCCGAGGACGGTGGCGCCCTCCTCTCCGACCAGGAGGAGGTCGAGCGGCCGGGCGAGGGTGAGGAGGACGGCGGTGCCGACGGCGAGGACGGCCGTGGGCAGCGCGAGCATCTCCCAGCGGGCGCTGCCGAGGCCGCCGAGCGTCCAGTGGAGGATCTCCTTCAGGTGGTCGGCGCGGGCCGAGGTGACCATCAGGAGGCTGGTCAGGGCGGACAGGATGTACGAGACGGCCACTCCGGCGAGCAGGAGCCGACCGGTGGTGAGGGCGCCGCCGCCGCGTGCGAGCCCGTACACGAGGACGAGCGAGCCGAGTGCGCCGGCGAAGGCGGCCAGCGGGACGGTGACGGTGGTGGCGATGCCCGCGCCCGCGCCGATGCCGAGCACGATGGCGCCGACCGCGCCGACCGACGCGCCGGAGGAGACGCCGAGGAGGAAGGGGTCGGCGAGCTGGTTGCGCACGAGGGCCTGCAGGACGGTGCCGATGACCGCGAGCCCGGCGCCGACGACGGCTCCGAGCAGGACGCGGGGCAGCCGCACGTCGAGGACGATCGTGCGGTACGGGCCGGGCTCGGCGGCGCCGGTGAGGGTCCGCAGCACCTGTGGGGCGGGGATGCGTACCGAGCCGAGGACGAGTCCCGCGACCGCCGCGCAGACGAGCACGGCGGCGAGCGCGGCGACGAGCAGGGTGTAGCGCAGCCGCCCGCGTGCGGCGGGGGTCTCGCAGGTCACGGCTGCCGCTACTTCTCGAGCTCGGGGTGGAGCCGGCGCGCGAGTTTGTCGACGGCGGCCGGGGCGCGTACGCCGAGGACCATGTCGGAGAGCGGGAGGACGGCGAAGCGCTTGTTCTTGACGGCGGGGACGTCGGCGAGGGCCGGGTCGTCGAGGAGCCGCCGCTTCTTCTGGGCGACGGTGGTGGTGCCGTAGTCGAGGATGACGATCGCCTCGGGTGCGCGGTCGACGACGGTCTCCCAGGAGGTGTCGGCGAACGGCTTGGGGAGGTCGGCGAAGACGTTCTCGCCGCCGGCCCGCCTGACCATCTCGTGGCCGATGCCGGCGCCGCCGATGGTGGAGGCGGTCTTGTCGCCGCCGTCGTAGACGAAGACCCGGACGGGGTCGGCGCCCGCGAGCTTCTTCTCGGTGGCGGCGTTCCCCTTCTTGGCCTTCTCGACCCAGCGTTCGGCGCGCGCGGAGACGCCGAAGGTGCGGCCGACTTCGCGGATCTCCTGGTAGAGGGCGTCCATCGAGGTCTTGCCGTCGGCGCAGTACTCCATGTTCAGGCGGGAGTCGATGCCGGCTTTCTTCAGCGTCTCGCGGCTGCGGCCGTCGCCGGCGGAGAACGCGGAGGCGTAACCGCCGTACACGAAGTCGGGGTTGGCGGCGAGCAGCTTCTCGTACGAGGGGTACTCCTCGGCCAGCACCGGGGTGGCCTCGTAGTCCTTCTCGTACGCGGGCAGGACCTTGTCGTCGAGGTAGGCGGTGCCGACGAGGGACTTGGCGAGGCCGAGTTCCAGCATGACTTCGGTGACGTGCTGGTTCATCGTGACGACGCGGGAGGGGGGCGCCATGTACGTCGTCTTCACGCCGCAGTTGGTGACGGTGTAGGGGAAGCCGTGTGCCGCTTTCGGCGCGGGCCGGGGCTGTTCGCCGGCCGTGGTGCAGGCGGTGAGGGAGAGGAGGGCGGCGGCTGCGAGGGCGCGGCGGGTACGCCTGGAACGGAACACGGTGGTGCCTCCTCCGGGGGATGTCCTCGTCCCCTGGTCGGTGGTGCGGGAGGCGGCAGGTCAGTTCCTGGCTTCCAGGCATGGCGACGGCCATGACCTGGTCACAGTGGCGGGACCGTGCCGGATTCGCACCGGCTTCCTGGGTCCTGCCGCCCGGGTCGTTGCACAGTGTGTCACTGGGCCGCGGGGCATCGTCGTCCGGCCGGGGTCAGTTGCCCTCGCCCGGCGCCCCGGGGCCCCGTGCGTGTACGCCGCGCGCATGCGCGGTGGCCGGTGGCGGTTACGCCTCGACCTTGACCTCTTCCTCGGTGATCACGCCGTCCACGATGCGGAACGAGCGGAACTGGAAGGGGCCGGCGTCGTCCGTGTCGGCGGTGGAGACGAGGACGTAGTGGGCGCCCGGCTCGTTCGCGTAGCTGATGTCCGTGCGGGACGGGTACGCCTCGGTCGCCGTGTGCGAGTGGTAGATGATGACGGGCTCCTCGTCCCGGTCGTCCATCTCGCGGTAGAGCTTGAGCAGGTCCGAGGAGTCGAACTCGTAGAACGTGGGCGAGCGGGCGGCGTTCAGCATCGGGATGAAGCGCTCGGGGCGCCCGGACCCGGCCGGACCGGCGACCACGCCGCACGCCTCGTCGGGGTGGTCCGCGCGGGCGTGCGCGACGATCTGGTCGTACAGGGCCTGGGAAAGGGTCAGCATGGGCCCCAGGATAAGCAAAGGGTCCCGCCCGTACCGAGGGATGGTACGGGCGGGACCACATGCTGGGACCGGGCAGGGCCCGGAAGGGATCAGGCCTTCGGCGGGACGCTCTGCGACACCGTCGCGCGCTTCTTCAGCACCAGCCAGGAGACGCCCAGCAGCAGCGCCCACAGCGGCGCGCAGTACAGCGAGATCCGCGCGTCCTTGTCGATGCCCATCATCACGATGACCATGCCGATGAAGAGCAGGGCGAACCAGCTCGTGTACGGCGCTCCCGGGGCCCGGAAGGAGGACTTCGGCAGCTCGCCGCGGTCGGACTTGGCGCGGTAGCGGATCTGGCTGACCAGAATCATGATCCAGGCCCACATGCCGGAGATGGTCGCGAAGGAGACGACGTAGTTGAACGCCTCGCCCGGCCACTGGTAGTTGATCCACACGCCGACCAGCATCAGGGCGGCGGAGAAGGACGTGCCCACGAGGGGCAGGCCGTTCTTGGTCAGTTTGGTGAAGAACTTCGGGCCCTGGCCGTTGAGCGCGAGGTCGCGCAGCATGCGGCCGGTGGAGTACATGCCCGAGTTGCAGGAGGACAGGGCGGCGGTGAGGACCACGAAGTTGACGATGGCCGCGCCGACGCCGAGGCCCATCTTCTCGAAGGCCGCCACGAACGGCGAGACGCCCGGCTGGAAGTGGGTCCACGGGACGACCGACAGGATCATGATCAGCGCGCCGACGTAGAAGACGGCGATGCGCCACGGGACGGTGTTGATGGCCTTGGGCAGGACCGTCTGCGGGTCCTTGGCCTCGCCCGCGGTGACGCCGACCAGCTCGACGGCGAGGAAGGCGAACATGACCAGCTGGAGGGTCATCAGCGTCTGGCCGATGCCGTTGGGGAAGAAGCCGCCCTGGTCCCAGAGCAGGGTGACCGAGGCGGTGTCGCCGGCGTCGGAGAAGCCGAGGGTGAGGATGCCGGCGCAGATCAGGATCATGCCGACGATCGCGGTGACCTTGATCATCGAGAACCAGAACTCCAGCTCGCCGAAGAGCTTGACGGAGATCAGGTTCACGCAGAAGAGGAGCACCGTGAAGATCAGGGCGAAGACCCACTGCGGCTGATCGGTCCAGCCGTCGGTGCCCTTGGTCCAGTACTGCATGTACTCGGAGGCTGCGGTGACTTCGGTGATGCCGGTGACGACCCAGAAGAGCCAGTACGTCCAGCCGGTCACGAAGCCCGCGAAGGGGCCGACGAACTCGCGGGCGTACTCCGAGAAGGAACCGGAGACCGGGCGGTACATGAGGAGCTCGCCGAGCGCCCGCATGATGAAGAAGATGACGAGGCCGGCCATGGCGTAGGCCAGGATCAGGCTGGGGCCGGCGATGGAGATGCCCTTGCCCGCGCCGAGGAAGAGGCCGGTGCCGATGGCGCCGCCGATCGCGATCATCTGGATCTGACGGGCCCCGAGTCCGCGCTGGTAACCCTCGCCGGATGTCGCGCCTTCGGCCTCACTGCCGTCGTGCTGCTTGTCGACCTGCACTGAGGTCATGGTGTGTCGCGCCTTTCTCCATGCCGATCCGGCCTTGAACGGCTCGGATCGACTGTGACGATCCTTTGAGGGGCTCGGCCCCCGGATGTGGAATGGAGTTGCGTGCCGGGGTCAGCCGGCGTCAGCGCCCCCGGGGACAGGGGTGGCGTCCCCGGGCGGTCGTGAAGATTTATCACGCCCGCAACAGTGATCCACTGCGCCCAATGTGGCGCACCCCACGGGAAAAATGGGACAAATAACGCCCGAGGCCCCAAAGGGCCCCCGGGCGTTAATGCGATCGTTATCCGGATTTGAGTGTCCGTTGAGCGAACGCCGAGATCGATATGTCCTGACAGGTCAGGGCATGAGCGTTTCGACGAGGCTCTCCTGGAGCGCGCCGAGCCACAGGTACGCCATCACCATCGGCTTGCGCGGGTCGGAGTCCGGCAGCCGGTAGAGCTCCCCGTTCTCGGCGGCGTCGTCATCGTCGGTGACCTCCAGGCGCGTGCCGATGGTCAGCCGCAAGTCGTTGAGCGTCCCGAGCCAGCGCCTGCACTCGTCGTCCGCCAGTTTGAGCACGGCGCCGCTCCCGCCCCCGGTGACGAGCGCGTCGAGGCTGCGTACGACGGCGAGCGCGTCCTCGCGCTTGCGCTCGCGCAGGTCGTTCTCGGTGAAGCGCCGGAACTCGGCGGAGTTGGCCCGCACCGCGCGCTCGTGCGCGTCCTCGGGATCGGCCTGCGGATCGCCGTACGCGTCGGGGAAGAGCCGGGCGAGCGCGGGGTCGGACGGCGCCTCGCTGGGCCCCTCCGCGAACAGCGCCGCCAGCGGGTCCTCGCCGGCCGCCGGCTGGTCGCCGGGCCCGACGAGTTCGAGGAGCTGTACGGCCAGGCTGCGCAGGATCGAGATCTCGACCTCGTCGAGCGCGACGGCCACGCCGCCGCCGGGGATTTCCTCGAAGAGCCCGGCCATCAGCCGCGGTCCTGCGTGAGGGTCGCCCACAGCCCATAGCCGTGCATCGCCTGCACGTCGCGCTCCATCTCCTCGCGGCTGCCGCTGGAGACGACCGCGCGGCCCTTGTGGTGAACGTCCAGCATCAGCTTGTGCGCCTTGTCCTTGGAGTAGCCGAAGTACGTCTGGAAGACATACGCGACATAGCTCATGAGATTGACGGGGTCGTTGTGGACCAGCGTCACCCAGGGGACGTCGGGTTCGGGGACGGCGAAGGTTTCCTCGGCCGATTCCGGGCGTTCGATCTCTGCGGGAGCCGTACTCACTTGTCCCATGGTGCCACCCGGGAGGTGCCGTCGCACAAACGGCCACGTAGAAATCGTCACTCTGACGAGATTGGCGGTAGCATCTTTGCCATGAACACTGCGGATCTTGGCCTGCCGGTGGATGTGCCGTCGACAGCGCTCTTCACCGACCAGTACGAGTTCACGATGCTCCAGGCCGCCCTCAGGGCCGGCACCGCCGACCGGCACTCCGTCTTCGAGGTCTTCACCCGCAGGCTCCCCGAGGGACGCCGGTACGGCGTCGTGGCGGGCACCGGGCGGGTCCTGGACGCCGTGGAGAACTTCCGTTTCGACGCCGGCGTGCTGGGCTTCCTGCGGGAGCACGCGATCGTCGACGAGCCGACGCTGGAGTGGCTCGCCTCGTACCGCTTCACGGGCGACGTGTGGGGCTACCCGGAGGGCGAGGTCTACTTCCCGGGTTCGCCCGTCCTGCGGGTCGAGGGCAGCTTCGCCGAGTGCGTGCTCCTGGAGACCGTGATCCTCTCGATCCTCAACCACGACTCCGCCATCGCGGCCGCCGCCTCCCGGATGGCCTCCGCCGCGGGTGACCGGCCGCTGATCGAGATGGGCGCCCGCCGGACGCACGAACTGTCCGCCGTCGCCTCGTCGCGCGCGGCGTACGTCGGCGGATTCACCTCCACCTCCGACCTCGCGGCCGGGTTCCGGTACGGCATCCCCACCGTCGGCACCAGCGCGCACGCCTTCACGCTGCTGCACGACAGCGAGCGCGACGCCTTCCGGGCGCAGGTCGCCTCGCTCGGCAGCGGCACGACGCTCCTGGTCGACACGTACGACGTCGCCGAGGCGGTCCGTACCGCCGTCGAGGTCGCCGGGCCGGACCTCGGGGCCGTCCGCATCGACTCCGGGGACCTGCTGCTGGTCGCGCACCGGGTGCGCGACCAGCTGGACGAGCTGGGCGCCACCGGCACGAGGATCGTGGTGACCAGCGATCTGGACGAGTACGCCATCGCCTCGCTGGCGGCGGCTCCGGTCGACGCGTACGGCGTGGGCACGCAGCTGGTCACCGGCAGCGGGCACCCCACCTGCTCCATGGTCTACAAGCTGGTCGCCCGGGCCGGCTCGGCCGACCCGGCGGCCCCGCTCCTGCCGGTGGCGAAGAAGTCGACGGGCGGCAAGACCTCCATCGGCGGCCGCAAGTGGGCGGCCCGCCGCCCCGACGCGTACGGCATCGCCGAGGCCGAGGTGGTGGGCACCGGGCCGGTACCGCCGGAGCTGGTGGACCGGCAGCTGCAGATCGAGCTGATCAAGAGCGGCGCGGTCGTGGCGCGCGAGCCGCTGGACGACGTACGGCAGCGGCACATCGCGGCGCGCGCGGGCCTGCCGATGTCGGCGGTGCAGCTGTCCAGGGGCGAGCCGGTGATCCCCACGGAGTACGCATGAACGGGGGGTGAGCGGGCAGCGGCAAGGCTGAGGGCGGGCGTCCGGCCCGACGCGTGCCCCTAGCAGCCAAAGGCCCCCTGCCGCAAGGCCGTTGGAATCTCTACTCTCGAACCAACACCCGCACAACAGAACACGAACCCCCCGCCGCCGAATCCCCACCGAAGGGCCCCCGCCATGCACCGCGCCTTGATCGTCGTGGACGTTCAGAACGACTTCTGCGAGGGCGGCAGCCTCGCGGTGGCGGGCGGCGCCGACGTCGCCGCCGCCGTCACCGAGCTGATCGGCGAGGCCCCGGCCGGGTACCGCCATGTCGTGGCCACCCGCGACCACCACGTCGACCCCGGCGACCACTTCTCCGCCAACCCGGACTACGTCCACTCCTGGCCGGTGCACTGCGTAGCCGGTACGGAGGGCGTGGGCTTCCACCCGAACTTCGCGCCGGCCGTCGCCTCGGGCGCCATCGCCGCGGTCTTCGACAAGGGCGCCCACGCGGCGGCGTACAGCGGCTTCGAGGGAACCGACGAGAACGGGACGGGGCTGGCCGTCTGGCTCCGGGAGCGCGGGGTGACCGAGGTCGACGTGGTCGGCATCGCCACGGACCACTGCGTCCGGGCGACGGCCCTGGACGCGGTCCGCGAGGGCTTCACCACCCACGTCCTGCTCGACCTCACGGCCGGCGTCGCCGAGGCGACGACGGAGCGGGCCCTGGAGCAGATGCGCGAGGCGGGCGTGGAGCTGTCCGGGAAGCCGGTGGTCTAGCGGACGGGCCGCCGGTGCGGCCCGGCGGCGGCCCCCCGCCCGCTCACGCCGGGCGTACGGGTCTGAGCAGCGCCCGTATGGGGTGCCAGAGCTCCACCGTCTCCTGCGGCGCCGTACGCCACAGCAGGCCGTCCGGGTGGTGCAGTACGGCGGTGATCTCGTCCGGCGTCGGCGGGTGGGCGTTGCCCCGCAGGTAGACGGCCCGCAGACCGTGGTTCCGCAGCCTGGTCAGGGCGCGGGCACGGTTCACCGAGTGGACCAGGACGCGGACCTTGCGGCCCTCGGACTCCGGGCTGGGCAGCGTCAGTGCCACCACCACGCTGCCGCCGGGCAACCGTACGAAACCTCCACCGGACATGCCGATCAATCCCCCATAAGACGTCGTGTCAACAAGAGCTGGTCAAGAGGCATCTAAACGCGAACGGCCGCCGCCCGCTAGAGGGCGACGGCCGATCATGCTCTGACCTGCGGTGTTGCGTTTCTTCTCGAACGAGTGGCCGAATTACTTGGTCGAGGGCCCGACCTTCACGGTGATCGTCGAGCCGCTCTTGGGCTCGCTGACGATCGAGATCCGGGTGTTGGTGTCAGGAACGTCCACACCACCGGTCGGGTTCTCCTTGTACCAGTACGTCCCCTTGCGGTCGTCGAAGACCGGGACGCCCTTCTGCGACGCGAGCTTCAGCGGCACGTTCGCGCTGTGCAGCGTGAAGCGGTCGGTGCGGTACTTGCTGAAGGTGGCGTCGTAGGACTGGATCTTGTTCCGCAGCAGCTTGCCGTCCGCCCACTTCAGCGGCTCGGCGTGCGCGTCGACCGGCAGGATCAGGCCCTTGCCCGGGTGGGCGCTGGTGTTGTTGTCCTTCTGCGAGGTGTCCCACAGCCAGATCATCAGGCCGTTCTGGTACGGGTAGTGCTCGACCCAGCTCGGCCGGTCGGGAGCGAACCCGAAGTTGTACGGGCCGACCTTCAGGGTCTTGTCGTACGACACGTACTGACGGTTCTCGGCCAGGTAGTACTGCCCGTAGTCCTTGGTGAAGGACTCGGCGATGCGCGAGAAGCCCTTCGCCGTCCAGCCGTTGTCGTCACCCTCGGCGCTGTCGGTGAACACCGGCCTGCCGTCGGCGGTCACCGTGATCGCGTCGGCCGCGAAGCCCTTGCCGCCCGCGCCGCCGTCCGTCTGGTAGCGGAAGCGCAGGTCGATCTTCTTGCCCGCGTAGGCGTCGAGCGGGAAGGCGAGCTTCTTGTACGTGCCGCCCACACCGGTCAGACCCGGCTTGTCGGCGGCGTCGCGCGGGAGCGCCTTGCCGTCGGCGGTCCCGTCGACGGCGTTCCAGGTCTTGCCCGCGTCGGTCGAGACCTCGGCGTACAGCCAGTCGTAGTTGGCCTCGATGTCCCACCAGCCCTGGAGCGACAGCTCGGCCTTGGCCTTGCCGGTCAGGTCCACGGAACGGGTCAGGGTGTTCTTGAGGTCGTCGCCCATGTCGCTCCACCACTGCTTGGAGCCCTCGGCGGGCTTCACGACAGTCGTGGTGACGGGCTTCTTGGGCAACTCGACGAGGAGCGCCTGCGGGTTCTTGGTGTTGTACGCCGAGACGCCCAGCTTGTGCTTCGACTTCGTCGCGGCCTTGGCCTCGTCGTAGTCGAGCCAGCCCAGCTGGAACTTGTCCCAGGC
Organism: Streptomyces chryseus; assembly: GCF_014650755.1. Classification (GTDB taxonomy): domain Bacteria; phylum Actinomycetota; class Actinomycetes; order Streptomycetales; family Streptomycetaceae; genus Streptomyces; species Streptomyces chryseus. The sequence goes on from NZ_BMVO01000019.1 coordinate 21,482, forward strand.
GGTCATGTCGCCGGGCAGGTCGCCGATCTCGGTCTTGCCCTTGCCGAGCCAGGAGCCGGCCGACATCAGCGACCAGAAGCCGACGCCGTTCTCGCCCTTGCCCGAGGTGTCGTACAGGTCGGGCAGGCCCAGGTCGTGGCCGTACTCGTGGGCGAAGACGCCGAGGCCGCCGTTCTCCGGCTGCATCGTGTAGTCGCCGACCCAGATGCCGGTCCTGCCGATCTGGGTGCCGCCGGCCGGGTTGTTCGCCGGGCCGGTCTTGCCGGCGTCGGTGCCGTACGCGTACCAGCGGTGCGCCCACAGGGCGTTCTCGCCCTGGGCGCCCCCGCCCGCCGACTCGTCCTCGCCCGCGTGGACGATCTGGAAGTGGTCGATGTAGCCGTCGGACTCGTTGAAGTTGCCGTCGGCGTCGAAGTCGTAGCGGTCCCACTGGTCGTAACCGGCGAGCTGCGACTTGATCTGGGCGTCCGTCCGGCCCTTGGCCTTCTGGTCGGCGGACCAGGCGGTGACGCCGTCGCGGACGGTGTCCCAGACGTTGGCGCAGTTGCTGTCGCCGCAGTAGTTGGAGCCGTAACGGGCCTCGTTGTAGTCGACCTTGACCCAGTCGGAGACCTCGCCGTCGACCGAGTAGCGGCCGGAGGAGGTCTTCTCGTAGTACGTCTTGAGGGAGTCCTTGCCCTTGCCCTCGCCGAAGTACAGCTCCTGGAAGTGCTTCTGGTCGTAGTCCTTCTGCCAGGCCGTCGAGTTGTCCTCGGAACGGTCCGGCTCGGCTATCCGGTTGTGCGCGGGGCCGGGCTCGCCGCCGTACTTCTTGACGGGCGGCTCGGGGCCGTCGCCGTCCGGGTCGAACATGGTCGTGTCGTCGACCTTGTCGCCGAACTCCACCAGGATCGTGAAGATCTTGTCGGTCTTCTCGCGGCCCAGCTCGACGTACTTCTTGTCGTCGAGTTTGACGACCTTGGACGCGCCGCGCTTCTGCACGGTCGCATCCCCGGCGACGACCTGCTCCAGCGCGGCCTTGCGCTCCAGCTCCTGCTGCTTGCTGAACGGTCCTTCGAGGTCGTGCTCGACGTGCCCCTTGGCGGGCGCCGGGTCGCGGCGCTCGATCCCGGCCTTGTCCGCCGCGCTCACAGGCTTCTCGTCAGCCTGAGCGGTGGCGAACGCGGAGGCCGTCGCGGCGGTCGCGGCCATGGCCACGACTACGGCAGCGGCTCTGATCCGCCCTCGGTTGGTGGTCACTTGATGATGTCCTCCCCCGCGGGCCGCGTCAGCACGGAAGAGGGTGAGGGGTATTCCGGGCGCGGCGCGCGTCTCAAGTGACGACATTCGACCGGAGTTGCCGAAGAAAAGACAGATCTTGACTTGGACAGCTCAATTGCACTATGCAGAAGCGCAGTTCCGGATACCGGACGCTTTCGGATCAGTCGCCGGCCGCCGGCAGGGCGCGTCGATCCCACCAGACGGGATGCGGAATGACTCCGTGCGCCCCTGATGCACCGGCACCGTGGGTTAGGTCACGCTTACTACCGGTTCCGTGCGGGCATTCACCGTCGTAGAGTCGCCCGAAGTGCGACCCGGTTGAGACTGCCACCCCTACCGCTGCTCCGAGGACGGAAATCGCCATGCCGCGTCCGACTGCCGCACAGTTCGCATACGGTTCAGCCACCGTCGTGTTCTCGACCATCGCCATGCTGCTGCTGTCCGGGACGGCGGCCGGCATCGGTGTCGCCGTCATCGCACTCGCGGCGCTGGCCCTGGGCCTGCTGGTCTCGCTGACGGTGCCCACGGCGAAGGCGGCGCGCACGGTTCGCGATGCGAACGACGCGGCCGCCTCCACGACGCCCACCGGTGCCCGGCCCGAGTCCGCCGGGCCGGACGCCGCCGACGCCCGGGTGCCCGGCCCGCGTTCCGTCTCCGCGCGGTCCTCGCGGGCCCACTCGGCGGTCGGCGGGCACTCGCTACGTGGTTGACACCACCACCGTCTTGGCCGCCTTGTCGTGCAGGCCCTGCTTGTAGGGCTTGTCGACCAGGATCATCACCAGGTTGATGATCCACCACAGGCAGAAACAGCAGATCAGCGCCGGCACCCACAGGACGACGGCGCGCAGCAGCGACGCGTTCGTCTCGGGGATCATCCCGCTGTTGAGCATGGCGACGCGCAGGTTCATCAGCCGCTTGCCCACGGTCCGGCCGTCCTTGGCCGTGAAGTAGGTGTCGTAGCCGATGTACACGACCATCGTCACGAGCTGCCAGATCAGCGACTTGCCGTCCGACATGGTCGAGACTTCGTCCCAGTCGTCGCTGTTGTAGCTGTCGAACATGCCGAGCAGCCAGCCGATGAGCCCCAGCGGCACACCGACGATGAGGATGTCGACGAGCCGCGCCGCGATCCGCTTGCCGGTGGGCGCGAGCGGCGGCATCCCGGCGAGCGGGTCGGCGGCGCCGCCGCTGTAGGGCGGGGGCGGAGAGCCGTACGGGCCGCCGCCGTAGGGGTCGCCGTACGGCGATCCGCCACCGGGGCCGGGGCCGGAGGGGCCGCCAGGACCACCGGGGCCGGCCGGTCCGCCCGGTCCGCCCGGGCCGCTGGGTCCGCCCGGTCCGCCGGTGTCGTACGGGCCGCCGCCGGACGGGGGTGGCGGTGGTGGGGGCGTCGACGGCGGCTGGTCCGGCGGGGGCTTCTTGCGGAACGGGTCGTCATCGGACGGCTGGCCGGGCGGCGGCTGGTCAGTGCTCATAACGGCAGTCGACCGCGCCCGCCCGCCGCCCGCATCCGGTCGGGTGCCGTTCGGGGGACCTGGCTGCCCGTCAGTCCCCCGCGACGAAGGTACGCGCCGCCTTGTCGTGCCAGCACTGACGCCACGGGCGGTCGAAAAGGCACCACGCGGCGTTGACGATCCCGATCGCGAGGACGCCGAGCACGCCGTACACGAGCCAGCGGCGCAGCGCCGGGCCGAACGTCGGGGGCTCGTGCGCCTCGATGTCCCGTACGTGCATGCGGCACAGCTTCTTGCCGAGCGTACGGCCCCACTTGACCGTCGGCAGCACCTCGTACACCACTCCGATGAGGAGGTACGCGCCGAGCACGATGCCGAGGTAGCCGGCGGTGGTTCCGTCGAGCAGCCATACGGTCACGGTCTCGCCGGACAGCTTCGCCGCCTCGATCTTGTCGTCGATGTGCGCGAGCGCCGCCGACACGAGCGGTACGGCGATCGCGGCGACCGCGCCGCCGAGGACGACGGTGTCGATCAGCCGTGCGGCCAGCCGCTTGGCGAGGCCGGCGGGCCTGGCCGCCGCCTGCGCCTGGGCGGCCTGGAGGAACGGGTCGCTGACCGGCGGCTTCCACGGCACGACGGGCGACGCGCCCTCCTCCTGGTCCGGCTGCGCCAGCCGGTGCACCTGCTGCGCCCAGGAGGCGGCCCCGCCACCGGCCCCGGCGGAGACAGGGGCGGCCCCGGCAGCGCCCTGCCCGGCGTGCAGCCCCGGCCCGCCGGCCTGCGCGGAGGGCGTGCCCTGCGCGGCGGCGTGCCCCTGGCCGGCGGCGTGCGGCACCTGCGCGGAGGGCTGCGCCTGGCCCGGAACCTGCCCCTGCGCGGAGACGTGGCCCTGCGCGGGCGCGTGGCCCTGGCCCGTGGGCTGCGGACGGCCGGGGGCCTGGCCCTGGCCGGACGGCTGCGCCTGGCCGGGCACGTGGCCCTGGCCGGGCGTCTGGCCCTGGCCGGGCGTCTGGCCCTGGCCGGGGGCCTGGGTCTGGCCCGGGGTCCGGCCCTGGGTGGCGGCGCGTCCCTGGCCCGCCGCGTGCCCCTGGCCGGAGGGCTGGGTCTGGCCCGGGGTCCGGGGGCGGTTCTGGTCCGGGAGCTGGGGGCGGTTGGCGCCCGGGGTCATGGTGCGGATGGCCATCGTGCCGTCGGCCTGGGTCGTGCGCGGGGACTCCGCGCCGCCCCGGCGCAGGGACCGGATGGTGACCGTGCCGTCGTCGGGAGGCGAGGCCCGGCCGGGCCGGCGGACGCCGGGAAGCGCGCCGCCGCTGGGGTCGTCCCCGGTGCCGCGCGGGTCACGTTCACCGGCCGCTCCCGGCGCGGCTTCCGGCGCGGAGCCGCCCGTACGCCGGAGGTCGACCCCGCCGGCCCCGCGACGCTGGTCCCCGGAGGCGCGCCGGGGGTCCGCCGAGCCGCCGGGGGCGGAACCCGACGTACCGCCGCTGTCGCCGGACGCGGAGGGCGCGGTGCCGTCGGCGGCCGGGGTCGCGGTGGAGCCCCAGGAGACGCGGCGGTCGCGGTCGCCGCCGAAGCCGGTCTGGCGGGACGTGTCCGCCTGCCAGGCGGACGCCGGTTCCGGGGTGTTGCCGTGCAGGTGCGCGCCTTCCGGTTCCTCGTCGAAGAAGACCGGACCGGTCTCCTCGACGGCGGGCACCGGGGCCGGGGCGGGGGCGGGCGCCGCCGCGCCGGCGGGCGCGGCTGGCATTCCCTCGCTGTCCGCCGGGGCGGGGCGACTGGTTCCGGGCACCCAGGACGCCCCGTTCCAGAACCGGACGTAGCCGGGGATGGACGGGTCGGGATAGTAGCCAGGAGTGGGGCTGCTGTCGCCGCTGGCCGGGGTGGGGGCGCTCATCACCGTGTCCCGTATCTAGTCGATGGCCTCGTTATCGAGGTCCACATCTATCAGACCGCCGCGACGCGCCGGGCCCGTCCCAGGGGAAGCACCTCTTTCCGGGCATCCCCGGGGCCTCTCCGTGGTATGCCCGCCGTCTTCCCCGCGCCTCCGCGACCTCCGCATCGTCGTTCGTCTCCTCTCCCTCCGCAAGGAGCAGGCCGAACTCGTCTCCCGAAGTCGCGTAATGAACGCACGCCTGGCCGCTCTCTCCCGGTGAGGCCCGCCCAAGGGGCCGCCCGACCGGAGAGGAACGGACGATCCGATGCACACCGTGGTGGAACGCGAACTCGAACTGAACCTGGTGCTCTCGCCCGAGCGCAGCATCCCCGTGCCGGCCCGGCTGACCTACCGCACGGACGACCCGTACGCCGTGCACATCACCTTCCACGTCGGCTCGGACGCCCCGGTCGGCTGGACGTTCGCCCGCGAGCTGCTGGTCGAGGGGGTGTTCCGGCCGTGCGGCCACGGCGACGTACGGATCTGGCCCACCAAGATCGACGCGCGCAGCGTGGTCTGCGTGGCGCTGACGTCGCCCGACGGGGACGCCCTGCTGGAGGCGCCGTCCCCCGTCGTGTCCGCCTGGCTGGAGCGGACGCTGCTGGCGGTCCCGCCGGGGACGGAGTCCGGGCGGCTCGGCATGGACGAGGCGCTGGCCCGGCTGCTGACGCCGACCCCGGCCGACGACCTGTGGCTGAGCGAACCGTGGCCGTCGGACGAGTCCGGCGGGGGCGAGGCGTGAGGCGGCGCCGGGGCTCAGAGGACCTTGCCCGGGTTGAGGAGGCCGAGCGGATCGAAGGCCGCCTTGACGGACCGCTGCAACTCCAGTCCGACCGGCCCCAGTTCCCTGGCCAGCCAGTCCCGCTTCAGTACGCCGACTCCGTGCTCGCCGGTGATGGTGCCGCCGAGTTCCAGGCCGAGCGCCATGATCTCGTCGAAGGACTCGCGGGCGCGCCGCGACTCGTCCTCGTCCAGGTGGTCGAAGCAGACCACCGGGTGCGTGTTGCCGTCGCCCGCGTGCGCGCACACGCCGATGACCAGGTCGTACTTCTCCGCGACGGCGGCGGTGCCCTCAAGCATCGCGCCGAGCTTCGAGCGCGGCACGCACACGTCGTCGATCATCGTCGCGGACTTGACCGCCTCCAGCGCCGTCAGGGACATCCGCCGCGCCTGGAGCAGCAGTTCGGACTCGGCGACGTCGTCGGCGGGGACCACCGCGACCGCGCCGGCGGCGGTGCACAGCTCCCCGACGGCGGCGAGGTCGGCGGCCGGGTCCGCGGTGTCGAAGGCGGCGAGCAGGAGTGCCTCGGTGGACTCGGGCAGGCCCATGTTGGCCATCTTGTTGACGGCGCGCAGGGTCGTACGGTCCATGAGTTCCAGCAGCGAGGGGGCGTGACCGCGCGCCATGATCGCGCACACCGCGTCGCAGGCGGCGGCCGCGGACGGGAACTCGGCGGCGAGGACGAGCTGCCGGGGCGGGGCGGGCTTCAGCGCGAGCACCGCCTTGACGACGATGCCGAGGGTGCCTTCCGCGCCGACGAAGAGCCGGGTGAGGTCGTAGCCCGCGACGCCCTTGGCCGTGCGGCGCCCCGTGCGCAGGAGCCGGCCGTCGGCGAGTACGACGTCCAGTCCCAGCACGTACTCGGCGGTCACGCCGTACTTCACGCAGCACAGCCCGCCCGCGGCGGTGCCGATGTTCCCGCCGATGGTGCACATCTCCCAACTGGACGGGTCGGGAGGGTAGGAGAGACCCTGCTCGGCCACGGCCCGCGACAGGACCGCGTTGATCACACCCGGCTCGACCACGGCGATCCGGTCGACCGCGCTGATCTCCAGGATCCGGTCCATCCGCACCAGCGACAGCACGACACAGCCGTCGCTCGCGTTCGCCGCGCCGGACAGCCCCGTCCGGGCGCCCTGCGGCACCACCGGCACGCGCAGCGCCGTCGCGGTGCGCATGACGTGCTGGACCTGCTCGACGGTGCGCGGCAGGACCACGACGGCGGGGGTGCCCGCCGCGCAGAATCCCGCCATGTCGTGGACGTACGACGCCATGACGTCCGGATCGGTGATCAGCGTCTCTGCCGGGAGGCCCGCGCGCAGCCGTTCGAGAAGATCGTCCATGGTCCCAGCGTGTCACTCGGGGCCATCGGTGTGAACCCGTCGCCGATCCGCTTCGCGGGTCCGGACGCGCTCGTAGTACTGGCGCACAGTGAGCGGCATGGAGACCGAACAGCGGGCGAAGCGGCGGTGGCCGCGCGCCGTGCTCGCGGGCGTGGCGGTGCTGGTCGTCGCGGGGGTGCTCACCGCGCAGTGGCTGGGCGAACGTCCGCCGCCGGCGCCGGGGCCGGTGGGGCGGGCGATGGCCGCCGTCGAGGCCGTGGGTGCCGGGGCGCCCGCCTCCCCCGCCGACCTGACGGCGCTCATCGGCGAGCGCGAGTCCTGGCTGCGCGCGCACCCCGAGGACGAGCGCTCCTGGTCGGTGCTCGGCTCCGCGTACCTGGAGCGGGGCCGCTGGACGGCCGACGCCAACGACTTCCCCCGGGCGGAGATGGCGCTGCGGCACTCGCTGTCCGTACGCCCGAAGGCGAACCCCGACGCCCTCGTCGGCCTCGCCGCGCTCGCCCACGCCCGTGGCGACCACCGCGCGGCGAAGAAGTGGGGCGAGGCGGTCCGCAAGCGGTCACCGAGGCGCTGGACGGTGTACCCGGTCCTGATCGGCGCGTACACGCAGCTCGGCCAACAGGCCGCCGCCGCCGAAGCGGTGGAGAAGCTGACGGCGCTGCGCCCGGGGGCCGCGGCGCGGCGCCTGGCGGCGGAGGTGTACCGCAGCCGGGGCTGGCGGGAGGACGCGGCGGCGACGCTGGCCGACGCGACGGCTCTGGCGGGCTCCGCCGCGGAGCGGGTGACGGGGCTGCACGCCCTGGGCGAGCTGGCGTGGGAACGCGGCGAGCCGCAGGAGGCTCTGGGCCACTACGAGGCCGCTCTGCGCACCGATCCCGGTTACGGCAGGGCGCGGGCGGGCCGCGCGCGGGTCATGGCGGCGCTGGGCCGGCCGGCCGACGCGGAGGTCGACTACCGTGCGGCGCTCGCGGACGTACCCCTGCCGGAACTGCACCTGGAGTACGGCGAACTGCTGGAGTCCCAGGGCCGCGAGGGCGAGGCGAAGGAGCAGTACGCGTTCGTACGGGAAGCCGTGGCGCTGCGCCGCAAGCTCGGCGGCAGGCGCGACGAACTGCTGTTGGCACGGCTCGACGCGGACCACGGTGATCCGGCCGCGGCGGTGCGGCGGCTGCGGGCGGAGTGGCGGCGCCACCCGAACGCGCATGTCGCGGACGGCCTGGCGTGGGCGCTGCATCGCAGCGGCGGCGCGAAGAACAACAAGGAGGCTCTGAAGTACGCCCGCGAGGCGACGGAGCAGGGCCTGCGCGACGCCCGGTTCTTCTGCCACTTGGCCATGATCGAGCGCGAGGTGCGCAAGTACGGCGCGGCGCGGCGGCATCTGGAGGAGGCGCTGCGGATCAACCCGGCGTTCTCCCCGCTGCTGGCGCCGAAGGCCCGCGAGATGCTGCACGCCCTCGGCGACCCCCCGCACCGGGGCACCCGCCGCTGAGCCGGCCGCGCGTGCCGCGTCCCCGGGGCGGCCGTGGCGGGCGGAGCCGGTGCGGTCATCCCTGCTTGTAGTAGATCGAGTACCGGCGGGCGCCCGCCTCCCCCGAGGCGAAGCCCATGCAGAGCCGGGGCTTGCCGGTGCGCCGTACGGCGAGACCTTCCGGCTCCCGGTAGTCGAGGGAGTAGCCGGCCTTCGTACGGGTCCGCTGGACCATCTCGCCGGTGCGGACGTCGACGCAGGAGACGTACGCGTTGCCGTGGCCGGAGCGGGGGTTGCCGGTTCCGTACGGTTCGCCGGCGAGCTGGTAGAGGTAGTTGCCGTACAGCGCGAAGCCCTGGAAGTCGATGTCCGGGTCGGGGTGCGCGGGGGCCTGTGCGAAGTCGTGCAGGGGCTCGGAGAAGTCGCCCGCGACGGCGCGGGCCAGCGGGAAGACGCGGTAGCGGACCTCGCCGTCGACGCGGTGGCGGACGGCGATCCGCTTGCGGCTCATGTCGACGGACGGCTGGTTCGCGGTCGAGCCGGGGACCGGGTAGCGGGTGGTCTCGGCCGAACCGCGCCGCACCTGCCGGTCCTTGAACCGGAACCGGGTGATGCCGCGCCCGAAGGCCCCGCTGTCCGCCGCCCGCCCGTCCGACTCGGTCCAGATCCAGGTCGCGCCGGCCGCGTCCCGCTCGACGCCCATGCCGACGCCGTGCCCGTGGCCGAGCAGGTACATGTGCCCCAGCCGGGCGCCCTTGAGGTCGAGCCGGTTCAGGCACATGTCGCCGCGCCGGCGCCGCTCCGTGCCGGTGTACGCGCGGGACTCGCCGGGGAGCCTGATGCCGCCCTGCATGACCTGCAGGACGTACAGCCGCTGCCGGGAGTCGTCGAAGGCGAAGGACTGGAGGACGGTGGTGTGTCCGAGCCTCTTCTTCCAGTGCCATCTCTTCGACGGCACCGCCAAGTCGATGCGCTCATCACTCGTGCTCGCACTGACACTAGTCATGGCCATGACTCACGATAGCGACCCCGCGCACCCCCCGTCAGGGGCGCGCGGAGCCGCACACGCGGCACAGGAAGCACGCGCGGCGCGGTCTCAGAGGTTGCCGCGCTTCTCCTGCTCACGCTCGATCGCCTCGAAGAGGGCCTTGAAGTTGCCCTTGCCGAAGCCCATCGAGCCGTGCCGCTCGATCATCTCGAAGAAGACGGTCGGCCGGTCCTGGACCGGCTTGGTGAAGATCTGCAGGAGGTAGCCGTCCTCGTCGCGGTCGACGAGGATCTTCAGCTCGCGCAGTGTCTCCACCGGCACCCGGGTCTCGCCGGCCCACTCGCCGAGGGTGTCGTAGTACGAGTCGGGGGTGTCCAGGAACTGGACCCCGTTGGCCCGCATGCTGCGCACGGTCGCGACGATGTCGTTCGTGGCGAGCGCGATGTGCTGGACGCCCGCGCCGCCGTAGAACTCCAGGTACTCGTCGATCTGCGACTTCTTCTTCGCGATCGCGGGCTCGTTGATCGGGAACTTCACCTTCAGGGTGCCGTCCGCGACGACCTTCGACATGAGGGCGGAGTACTCGGTGGCGATGTCGTCACCCACGAACTCCTTCATGTTGGTGAAGCCCATGACCTTGTTGTAGAAGGCGACCCACTCGTTCATCTTGCCGAGCTCGACGTTGCCGACGCAGTGGTCGATCGCCTGGAAGGTGCGCTTGGCCGGCGGCTCGACCATCGGATCGACGGCGACGAAGCCGGGGAGGTACGGGCCGTCGTAACCGGATCGGTCGACGAGGGTGTGCCGGGTCTTGCCGTACGTCGCGATCGCGGCCAGGACGACGACGCCGTGCTCGTCCTTGACCTCGTGCGGCTCCTCGATGCCGCGCGCCCCGTGCTCGACGGCGTAGGCGTACGCGGCACGGGCGTCCGGGACCTCGATGGCCAGGTCGACGACGCCGTCGCCGTGCTCGGCGACGTGGTCGGCGAGGAAACGGCCCCGGTCGGTGGAGGGCTTGATGACGGAGGTGAGGACGAAGCGCGCGGCGCCGTTGGTCAGGACGTAACTCGCGGTCTCGCGGCTGCCGTTCTCCGGTCCGGAGTAGGCGACGAGCTTCATGCCGAAGGCCGTCGAGTAGTAGTGCGCGGCCTGCTTGGCGTTTCCGACGGCGAAGACGACCGCGTCCATTCCCTTGACCGGGAAGGGGTCGGCCTCGCGCGCGGTGCTGGGGGTGGTGTGCTGCGTGGTCTCAGTCATGGCGGCAGACTCTCTCCGTATCGCAAGCTGCGCAATAGTTCGCGGAACCACTGGGCAATCTGCCTACCGGAACGCCAGAATGAAGGGGCGATCTGTACAGGATGACCAGAGTCATCGCGAGGTTCCGGGAAGCAGGCGGCGCCCATGCCCACCGACGGTATCGACGAACTCGACGGCCGGCTCATCGTGCTGCTGGCGCGCGAGCCGCGCATCGGCGTGCTGGAGGCCTCGCGCCGCCTCGGGGTGGCGCGCGGGACCGTGCAGGCACGGATGGACCGGCTTCAGTCCAACGGGGTGATCCGCGGCTTCGGGCCGGACGTCGACCCGGCCGCGCTCGGCTATCCGGTGACGGCGTTCGCGACCCTGGAGATCAAGCAGGGCCAGGGGGCCGACGTACGGGCGCATCTGACGACGGTGCCCGAGGTGCTGGAGCTGCACACCACCACCGGGCACGGCGACATGCTGTGCCGCCTCGTCGCCCGCTCGAACGCCGATCTGCAGCGGGTGATCGACCGGGTCGTCGGCTTCGAGGGCATCGTGCGGGCCTCCACGGCGATCGTCATGGAGAACCCCGTGCCGCTGCGGATCATCCCGCTGGTCGAGCAGGCCGCGGTGGACGGGGCCGGCTGAGGCGCGGGACGGCGGGCGCGGGCAGCACCGGGCACCACCCACACCGCCCGCATCGCGGGACATGCAAAGAAGAGGTTGCAATGAAGTGCTTGCAAAGCTGTCTTTGCAAGCCTAGGGTCGTGGCATGCCCACCGAGCCCGGACCCGACCCGCGCACCGACCCGGAGGCGGCCAAGTCCCGCGTCCTGGACGCCCGTTCCCTGCGCGGCCTCGCCCACCCCCTGCGCATCCAGCTCCTGAAGTCGTTGCGCCACGACGGCCCCGCCACCGCCTCCCAACTGGCCGAGCGCCTCGGCGAGTCCAGCGGCGCCACCAGCTACCACCTGCGCCAGCTCGCTGCCCACGGCTTCGTCGAGGACGACCCGCAGCGCGGCAAGGGCCGCGAGCGGTGGTGGAAGGCGGCGCAGGAGGGGACCACCTTCAGCAGGGAACTGCACAACAGCCCCGATCCGGCGGTGCGCGGCGCCGCCGACCTCTTCCTGCACGAGATCGCGAACATCCACACCCAGGAGCTCGGCACCTGGCTCGCCACCTCGCGCGAATGGCCCGAGGAATGGGCCGGCAGCTCGGACATGAGCGACTTCACGCTCCAGCTCACCCCCGAGCAGCTGAGGGAGCTGAACGAGAAGATGCACGCGCTCATCGTCAGCTACCACGGACTGTCCGACGAGGGCTCCGCCCAAGTCCGCCTGCACACCCACTCGTTCCCCCGCCGCCCCACGGACTGAGAGGAACCGCCCGCCATGCACCCCGACACGCACCTGCGCCTCCACCACCAGCGCGCCGGCGAACTGCACGCCCAGGCCGCCGAGTACGCCCGCGCTTCCCGCCCCGAGTCCCGCCGCGCCCTGCGCACCCTGCGCACCCGCCTCGGCTGGACCATGGTCGAGCTGGGCCTGCGCCTCGCCCAGCACCCGCCCGCCCGGCCCGCCCGTATCGCATGACCGCTCAGGGGGGACGAAAACCATTCGCGGCCGTACTGGCCGCCAACACGGTCTCCATCGCCGGCACTTCGCTCACGATGATCGGCGTCCCGTGGTTCGTCCTCGACACCACGGGCAGCGCCGGCCGCGCGGGCGTCGTCGCCTTCTGCGCGACGCTGCCGGTCGTCGTCTCCGCGCTCGTCGGCGGACCGTTCATCGACCGGATCGGCCGCCGCCGGGTCTCCGTCGCCTCCGACCTGGTGTGCGGGCTCGCCGTCGGCGCGATCCCACTGCTGCACTGGGCCGGGGCGCTGGAGTTCTGGATGCTGTGCGCCCTGATGGCGCTGGGCGGCCTCGCCCACACACCCGGCATGACCGCCCGTTACGTCCTGGTCCCCGACCTCGCCGCCCACGCCGGCACCACCCTCGCCCGCGCCGCCAGTCTCTTCGAGGGCGTCTCGCGCGGGGCCCGCATGATCGGCGCCGCGCTCGCCGGCGTACTGATCGCGGTGCTCGGGGCGGAGGCGGTACTGCTGCTCGACGCGGTGACGTTCGCCGTGTCGGCGCTGCTGGTCGCGGGCGGAGTGCGGGGCGTACGGGCGGCCGAGCCGCAAAAAGCCGCGGCGCCGGTGTCGTTCACGACGTACCGCACGGAACTGCGCGAGGGGTACGTCTTCCTGCTGCGCCACCGCCTCCTGCTGGCCGTGGTCCTGATGGTGATGCTCACCAACGGCCTCGACCAGGGCTGGAGTTCGGTGCTCCTGCCCGTCCACGCCAAGGAGAACCTGGGCGGCGCGAGCGACCTCGGCATGCTCACCGCGATCTTCGGCGGCTGCGCGCTGCTCGGCGCCCTGCTCTACGGCGCGGTCGGCGAGCGCTTCCCGCGCCGGGCCGTCTTCACCGTCGCGTTCCTGGTCTGCGGGCTGCCGCGCTTCGTCGTCGCCGCACTGGTGGACGGGACGGCCGCGCTGGCCGTCACGATGGCGGCGGGCGGTCTGGCCGCCGGGATGCTCAACCCCATCCTGACGACGGTGACGTACGAACGCGTCCCCCAGGAGCTGCGCAGCCGCGTCGGCGGCGTGACCACGGCCGGCTGCGAGCTGACGATGCCGCTGGGCGGTCTCGCGGCGGGCCTGCTGGTCGAGGAAGCAGGGCTGGTCACGGCGCTGCTGGTCGTGGGCGGGGCGTACTTCCTGGCCACGCTGAGCCCGGCGCTCTTCCCGTCCTGGCGGGCGATGGACGCCGTACCGGCCGGCGGGCCGCTCAGCAGCTCGGAACCTTCGCGCCCTTCGTCTCCAGGGCGACCAGCGCCCGCACCGCGTCCTTGAGGGTCGTCACCGGCACCAGCCGCAGCCCCGCGGGCTTCTCGGCCTCGGCCTGCGCGCACTCGTCCTTCGGTACGAGGAAGACCGTGGCCCCGTCGCGCCCGGCCGCCTGCGTCTTGAGCGGTACGCCGCCGACCGGGCCCACGTCCCCGCCGGAGGTGATCGTGCCCGTACCGGCGATGGTGCGTCCGCCGGTGAGGTCACCGCCCGCGCCGTTTCCGTCCAGCTTGTTCACGATGCCGAGGGAGAAGAGGAGGCCGGCGCTCGGACCGCCGATGTCGGCGAGGTTGAGATCGACCTTCACCCGGTCGGGACTCTTGTCGAGGTAGCCGAGTGCCGCGTCGACGGCGGTCTCCTGCGACTGCTCCATCTCCGCCACGTTGTGCTTCTCGATCTCGGCGTCGGTGCCGCCGGTGGGGTAGACCGCCTCCTTGGGCAGCACGGCCCGGTCGGTCCTGAACCAGGCGTCGACGACCTGCCCCAGGTCGATGTCGACGGACGGGCCGGTCGCCACGATCGTGGTCATCCGCAGCTGCCCGGTGGTCTCGCGGACCGGGGCCCCGGAAATGGTGATCACCGGCTTGCCCTTGTCGTCACCCAGGACGTTCGCGGTACTGCCGGGCTGCGCCAGGACGTACGGCAGCGGCGCGAAGACGGCCACGGCGAGGAGCGCGAGCACGGGGGCCGCGCAGACGGCGAGGGCACGGGGACGGGAGAGACGTGAGAGCACGCCCCCAATCTAGTGGGCGCGTGCTCTTCTCCCCGCGTGCACCTCTCGCACCGCCGCCCCCACCGTGGGGCGGAGTCTCCCGCGTACGCCGCCGGCACCACCGCGCGGGCCGCGAGCCGTTGCGGTGGTCTCCGGCCGGCGGGCGGCGGGGCTCACCGCAGGGCGTCGGCGACCTCGCGGGCCGCGTCGACCACGCGCGGGCCGACGCGCTCGGGCACCGAATCGGCCAGCATGACCACGCCGACACTGCCTTCGAGGCCGGTGATGCCGACCAGCGGAGCCGCCGCGCCGCTCGCGCCCGCCTCCAGTTCGCCGTGGGTGAGGGTGAAACCGTCGACCGCGAGCGCGCCCTGGCGGGCGGCGAGTATGGCCTTGCCGGCCGCGCCCCGGTCCAGGGGGTGGCGGAAGCCGGTGCGGTAGGCCACGTGGTAGTCCGTCCACGTCGGCTCGACGACCGCGACCGCGAGCGCCTCCGTGCCGTCGACCAGGGTCAGGTGCGCGGTGGCGCCTATGTCCTCGGCGAGCGAGCGCAGCGCGGGCAGGGCGGCCTCCCGTACGAGCGGATGGACCTGACGGCCCAGGCGCAGCACGCCGAGGCCGACGCGGGCACGTCCGCCCAGGTCGCGGCGTACGAGCGCGTGCTGCTCCAGGGTGGCGAGCAGCCGGTAGACGACGGTGCGGTTCACGCCGAGCTTGTTGGAGAGCTCGGTGACGGTCAGACCGTGGTCCGTGTCGGAAAGCAGCTTGAGGACACGAAGTCCCCGGTCGAGCGTCTGGGAGGTTTCCGCGGTCACGACGCCCACTCCTCTGTGGTGAGTGCGGCGGCTCTCTCACGCTGTGCGCCGCCGGTCCCTTCGGCGTCGCGCGCAGAGGCCGCCGGCAGGCCATGGCACCGGCTGCGCTCCGGGGCGGCTCTGCCACGGGGCGTATGCGTTGCGGGAAAGGTAGCGACGGACTCCGCTCAGCGGAAGACCTCGTCCAGAATCCGGGCGCGCATCGCGGAGTTGATCCACAGGGGCACGGGAGGCGGGCGGCGGTGGATCTGGAGGTTCCGCCCCGTACGCGCGAGCGGGGCCCGGAGACGATCCTCCGGGCCCCGCTCGCGTCGTTCGTACGGACGTCACCGCATCCGGGTGGCCCACTCCTGGACCTTCTTGATCCGCTCCTGGAGCTGCCCGGCCGTGGCCTCGGCGCTCGGCGGGCCGCCGCAGACGCGCCGCAGCTCGGTGTGGATCACGCCGTGCGGCTTGCCGGTCTGGTGGACGTACGCGCCGACCATGGTGTTGAGCGACTTGCGCAGTTCCAGCAGCTGCTTGTGCGTGACGACGGGCCGCGCCTCGGCCGGCTTCTCCAGCAGATCCGCATCGGCGGCCGGCTTCTGGCGGCTGTGCGCGATCTGCCGGGTCTGGCGCTTCTGGAGCAGGAGCTGCACCTGGTCCGGCTCCAGCAGGCCGGGGATGCCGAGGTAGTCCTGCTCCTCCTCGCTCCCCGGGTGGGCCTGCATGCCGAACTCGGCGCCGTCGTAGAGCACGCGGTCGAAGACGGCGTCGGACTCCAGCGCCTCGAAGGGCAGCTGGTCCTCGGTCTCCTCGTCCTCCAGCTTCTCGGCGTCGGCGAGGAGCTTGTCCTCCTCCGCGAACGGGTTCTCCTCGTCACTGCCCTTCTTGGGCTTGTCGAGGACGTGGTCCCGCTCGACCTCCATCTCGTTGGCGAATTCGAGGAGCATCGGAATGGTGGGAACGAACACCGACGCGGTCTCGCCGCGTCTGCGCGATCGTACGAAGCGCCCGACGGCCTGGGCGAAGAACAGCGGCGTGGAGATGGTCGTGGCGTACACCCCGACGGCGAGCCTCGGCACGTCGACGCCTTCGGACACCATCCGGACCGCGACCATCCACCGGGAGTCGTCCGCGCTGAACTGGTCGATCTTCTTCGAGGCGGCCTTCTCGTCGGACAGGACGACGGTCGGCCGGTCGCCGGTGATCTTCTTGAGGATCTTGGCGTACTCGCGGGCGGTGTCCTGGTCCGACGCGATGACGAGGCCGCCGGCGTCCGGGATGCCCTTGCGTACTTCGGTCAGCCGGGTGTCGGCGGCGGCGAGCACGTTCGGGATCCACTCGCCCGTCGGCGCGAGGGCCGTGCGCCAGGCCTGCCCGATGGCGTCCTTGGTCATCGGCTCGCCGAGCCGGGCGGCGATCTCGTCGCCGGCCTTGGTGCGCCACCGCATGTTGCCGCTGTAGGAGAGGAATATGACGGGCCGCACGACGCCGTCGGCCAGGGCGTTGCCGTAGCCGTAGGTGTAGTCGGCGGAGGACCGCCGGATTCCGTCGTTCCCCTCCTCGTACGCGACGAAGGGGATGGGGTTGGTGTCGGACCGGAACGGCGTACCCGTGAGCGCGAGGCGCCGGGTCGCCGGGTCGAACGCCTCCTGGCATGCCTCGCCCCAGGACTTCGAGTCACCGGCGTGGTGGATCTCGTCGAGGATCACCAGCGTCTTGCGCTGCTCGCACCGGTTGCGGTGCAGCATCGGGCGCACGCCGACACCCGCGTAGGTGACGGCGACGCCGTGGTACTCCTTGCTGAGCGGACCGGCGCTGTAGTCCGGGTCGAGCTTGATGCCTATACGGGCCGCTGCCTCCGCCCACTGCTTCTTGAGGTGCTCGGTGGGCGCGACGACGGTGATCTGCTGCACGACGTGGTGGTGCAGCAGCCACGAGGCGAGCGTCAGCGCGAAGGTCGTCTTTCCGGCGCCGGGCGTCGCGACGGCGAGGAAGTCGCGCGGCTGGTCCTGGATGTACTTCTCCAGCGCCCCCTGCTGCCAGGCGCGCAGCTTGTTGGCGGTGCCCCAGGGGGCGCGGCCGGGGAAGGCGGGTGAGAGGTGGTGGGAGGCGGTAGTAGTCACGGTCTCCGGTTCGCGGGGCTCTCGGGGTCACAGGGGGCACGTACGGCAACCGGGCCACCCTACCGGCGGCCCGCCCGGCTGCTCCCACGAACGCCGCCGGGCGACCCGCCGGTGGGACCTACCTCACACGCGTGCGGGAGGCGTTTCACCCGTCCCGCGTCCGCAGTCTGGTCGCCACCCACGCTCCGGCCAGCGCGACCCCCGCCATCGGCAGGAACACCGCCGCGAAGGCCGCGGGGTGGGACGCGGACGTGGCGGCCGCCGTGTGCGCCGCGCCGACCGTGCCGCCGCCCAGGGCCGCGAAGACCGCGCCGCCGACGGCCAGGAGCATGACGTTGGACAGGCCGTCGGAGATCTGCAGGGCGGCGGAGTTCGACCCCGCTTCGTGCGGGGCCGACAGCTTGAGCAGCAGCACGCTCGTCGAGGCGATGACCAAACCCATGCCGAAGCAGCCGACGCCCCACGCGACCGCGACCACCCACACCGGCACGGCGGCGATCAGGACGCTGGGCGCCGCCGCGATGGCCGCCGCGACCAGCACCATCCCGGCGGGCACCAGCCGCTCGCGGTACGGCTCCACGCGCGGCCGGGACTGTACGAACGAACCCAGCGCCCAGGTCGCCCCGCCGGCCGCGAGCGAGAACCCGGCCAGCGTCGGCGACAGCCCGCGCTGGGTGACCAGCATCAGCGGGACGAAGGACTCCGCCGCGATGAACGACCCCGCGGCGATCCCCCGCAGCAGCACCACCGACGGCAGCCCGCGCGCCGCGACGTACGTGCCGCGCGGCAGCAGTCCGAGCACGGCGGGCACCAGCAGCGCGCCGCCCACCGCCGCCGGGAGCAGGGAGAGCCACCGCAGGTCCTGGCCCGCGTACTGGAGCAGCCCGGCGCCCAGCGAGATGCCGAGCGCGAGCCGGATGCGGCGGCGGTCGAAGGCGGGGACGGGTGCGCCCGGGTCGGCGGGGCCGGAGGCCGTGCGGCGTATCGCGGGCAGGGCGATGGCGAGCGGGAAGACGACCAGGGCGGGGATGCCGACGAACACCCACCGCCAGCCGAGGTGCTCGGTCACCGTCCCGGACACCAGCGGGCCGACGACGGACGGCACCACCCAGCTCGCGGCGAAGGCGGCCAGGATCGCGGGCTGCAGCCGGGACGGGTAGGCGCGGCTGACGACGACGTACAGCGCGACGATCACGAGTCCGCCGCCGAGGCCCTGGACCGCGCGGCCGAGGATGAACAGCCACATCGCGTCCGCCGTGCCGGAGAGCAGCAGCCCGGCCCCGAAGGCGCTGATGCCGGTGGCGAGCGGGGCGAGCGGCCCCCGGCGGTCGGCCCACTGCCCGGACAGGACCATGGCGAAGAGGCTGGTGGTGAAGTACGAGGAGAAGGCGAAGGCGTAGAGGGAGACGCCGTTCAGCTCGCGGGCGGCGACGGGCATGGCCGTACCGACGGCGGTCGCCTCGAACGCGATCAGCAGGACGACGGCGATGATGCCGACGCTCAGCGCGCGGTGGCTCCTGCCGAGAACGCCGCTCTGTTCCTCGGGTACGCCGGGTATCTCGTCTGCTGCGGGCGCGACCTCGGCGTCGCGTGGCTCCAGGGCGGTCATTCGCCCAGAGTAAGGGGCGAAACGCTGGATGGACCCTGTCGTTCGGCGGGAAGGCGGTGGGCCTTTGGTCCTACGACCGAGGGCGGTTCATGAACGCCGTGTGGCAGTCGCGTTGCGGCACGGGCCGACCCCTTGTAGGGCCTTTCCCCGCCGCCCTACGGTCATGACATCAGCACACGGCCGTGTGCCCGAGTGGTTCAGGGACTCGCCTGCAAAGCGAGTTACGCGGGTTCGATTCCCGCCACGGCCTCCCTCGTCCGGGACACGTTCCCGGCCCGCGCTACACCGGCAGTACGCACACCGGGACCGGCGCCGCGAGCGCCGCGCCCGCCGGGGTGAGGCGGCCCGTGCGCCTGTTCACCCGGAACGCCGTCACCGTGCCCGACTTCTGGTTGGCGGCGAACAGCAGCCCGCCGGAGGGATCGAGGGCGATGTGCCGGGGGTACGAGCCGCCGGACGGGGTGACGGACACCGGCCGCAGCGCCGCGCCGCCGCACTCGGCGGCGAAGAGCGCGATGCTGTCTTGGCCCCGGTTGGAGACGTACACGAAGCGCCCGTCGGGCGAGACCACCACGCCCGCCGGGTAGTTGCGCTCCGTGGGCGCGGCCAGCCCGGTGCGCGGCACGGTCGGGTGCGGGGTGCCGGGGGTCAGGATGCCCTCGCGCGCGTCGTAACCGCAGGCGACCAGGGTGCTGTCCAGCTCGTTGACCACGTACGCGTGCCGCCCGGAGGGGTGGAAGGCGAGGTGCCGCGGTCCCGCGCCGGGCCTCGTCGCGGCGCGGGCGTGCTCCCGCAGGGTCCCGGTGCGCGGGTCGAGCCGGTAGGTGTGGAGGGTGTCCGTCCCCAGGTCGACGGCGACGACGTACCGCCCGCCGGGGTCCGTGACCACCATGTGCGCGTGCGGGCCCTCCTGCCGCTCGGGGTCGGGTCCCGAGCCGGTGTGCCGTACGACGTCGGTGGCTTCGCCGAGTGCCCCGTCGCGCCCGACGGGGTGCACCGAGACGCTGCCGCCGGTGTAGTTCGCCGTCAGCAGGAACCGTCCGCCGGGGTGCACCGAGAGGTGGCAGGGGTCCGCGCCGCCGGTGGCGCGGGGCCGCCCCAGCACCCCGGGCGGCGCCCCGGTCCCGACCCGCACGGCGGTGACCGCGCCGTCGGGCCGCTCGTCGACGGCGTACAGGGTGCGGCGGTCCGGCGCGAGCGCGAGGTAGGAGGGGTTGCGCACGCCGGCCAGCACACCGGTGGAGGCCAGGTGTCCCGTGCGCGGCCGGTACGAGGCGAGGCCGATGCCGGTGCCGCCGCCGGGCTGGGTGGTGTACGTGCCCACGTAGGCGCGGCGCGGCCCTGGTGCGGCCCGCGCGCTGCCGGGCACCGCCAGGGTGGCCGCCGCGGCCCCGGCGCCGGCCAGCGCGCCGAACCGACGGCGGGTCAGGCCGGGTGCGGCTGGGGCCGTGTGGGCGGGGGGCGTGCGGGCGCGCGCCACCGCGCCCTCGTCGGCGTCCGTGCCCGTGCCCGGGTTCCCGCCCGTCGCCGTACGCGTGTCGCCCATGGAGCCCCTCGTGCTTCTGGCCGGCCGGCGCCGGCCGGTCGTGCGGCAGTCGTCGCGTCGCATGGTGGCGCGGACCGGTGCGCCGGGACAAGGGGCCGCGCTCCGGGGCGCTCCCGCTCCCGTCGCCCGGCGTAGCGGCCGGCGCCGTCGTCGGGCACCGACCAGCACCGTCCACGCGGAGGGTGAGTAGGCTCGTCCTGCTCATGCCACACCAAGGGGGATCTTTCAGATGGAACGGCCACGCCCGGGCAACGGGCGGCGCATCGGCCCGTACACCCTGATCACCCGCCTCGACTCGGCCGGCGGGTCCGGCGCCCCGCCCGTCCCGGAGCACCGCTTCATCGCCCGGAGCGCGGACGGCGACCGTACGGTGCTGGTGAGCGCGCCGCTGGACGGCGTGGACCCGGGGCGTTTCGTGGTCGAGGCCCAGGCCGCCCGTTATCTGCTGGGCCCGTGGGCGGCTCCCGTGACCGAGTGCTCCGGCCCCTCCCCCTTCCCCTGGCACGCCCGTCCGTACCTTCCCGCGCTGCCGCTCGCGACGGCGCTCGCGGTGTACGGCGGGCCGTTGCCGGAGCACACCGTGCGCGCGCTGGGCGCGGCGCTCGCCGAGACGCTGGCGATCGCGCACGCGGCGGGCACGACCCACGCCGGCGTGTCCCCCGCCGCCGTACTGCTGGCCGGCGACGGGCCGCGCCTCACCTGCTTCGGAGCGGTGCGTGCGGCGGGACCGGACGGCGAACACCGCGGTGGCCTCCCCGGCCTCGACCCGGGCTCGCTCGCACCCGAGCAGGCGAGCGGCGGACGCCCGCGCCCCCCGGGTGACATCTACGGCCTCGGAGCGGTGCTCTCGTACGCGAGCACCGGTCACACCGTGCCGGACCGCGACGAACTCCCCGCGTCCCTGCGCCCGCTGGTCACGGCGTGCCTGTCCAGGGACCCGGCCGCCCGCCCCCAGGCGGTCCGGCTCCTGGAGCAGCTCGCGCCCAGCGCCCCGGCCCCCGGCCCGGGCGCGACGGTGCTCGACTCCCCCGCCACCGCCCCGTACCTCCCCGCGGGCTGGCTGCCGGGCCGCCTGGTGGCCGCCGTCGCCCGTCAGTCGGCCGTCGTTCTCGCCGCCGAACTCCCCGTCCCTGCCCACGGAAACCACTGACTGAGCGATGCCGACGCCCCTCACGCACGACGACCCGCAGACCCTGGGCGCGTACCGACTGATCGCCCGGCTGGGCAGCGGCGGCATGGGTACGGTCTACCTGGCGCGCACCGCCGGCGGCCGCAGGGTCGCGCTGAAGACGGTGCACGCCCGCATCGCGTCCGACCCCGCCTTCCGCACCCGTTTCCGCCTGGAGACGGACGCCGCACGCGTCATCGGCGGCCTGCACGGCGCGGCGGTCTTCGACGCCGACCCGCTCGCCGAAACCCCCTGGATGGCGACGGAGTACGTCCTGGGCCCGCCCCTGGACGACGCGGTCTCCCTCTGCGGCCCCCTGCCCGAACCGTCCGTCCGCGCCCTGGGCGCGGCGCTGTGCGGCGCCCTGTCCCAGCTGCACCGCTCCGACGTCGTGCACCGTGACCTCAAGCCGTCCAACGTGATGATCACGGCGTACGGCCCCAAGATCATCGACTTCGGTATCGCCCGCGCCCTCGGGGACGACCGCCTGACCCGCACGGGCACGGCGGCCGGCACCCCCGCCTACATGTCGCCCGAGCAGGCCACCGGGAGGGAACACTCCCCGGCGGGCGACGTGTTCGCGCTGGCCGGCGTCCTGGTCTTCGCGGCGGCGGGCCACGGACCGTTCGGCAGCGGCCGGCCCGCGGACCTGCTCTACCGCGTCCGCTACGCGGACCCCGACCTGTCGGGCGTACCGGCGTCCCTCGCCCCGGTCCTCGCCCGCTGCCTGGACAAGGACCCGGCGCGGCGCCCCACCACCGGCGAGCTGGCGGCCGAACTCCACGACGGGCACGGGGAGTTCGCCGACCACCTGCCGCCGCCGCTGCTCGGCGAGATCTCCCGCCGGGCGGCGGAGGTCTGGCAGCCCGCCCCGCCCCGGCTGCCGGCCCCGCCCGAGACCCACGAACCCCCCACCCCGGCCACCGGCGCGCCCGCCCCCGGTGGCCTGTCGCGCCGCACGCTGCTCGCGGTGGGCGGCGGTTCGGTGCTGGGCCTGGCTGCGGCGGGGGCGGGTACGTGGGCGTGGCTCGACGGGAGGAGCACGGGCGGCAGGCGCGGCAAGCCCCCCGCGTCCGCCGCCGACGGGCCCGAGCCGCTGTGGCGCGCCGATGTCGCCGACAAGTGGCAGCGCCAACTCCCGATGCCCCTGGGCAAGGTGGTCGCCACGCTGTCGGACGACGCGCTGCTGGGCCTGGACGCCAAGACGGGCAATGAGGTGTGGTCGTACCCGCTGCTGTCCAGCGGGCAGCAGATCACCACGGACGGGAAGGCGGTCTACGGCTTCCTCCCCGACTACGACGAGGGGAAGGGCCTGTCGCTGCACGCCTTCTCGCCCGACGACGGCACCATGCGCCGCCGCGTCGCCCGGCTCGCCGACTTCAACGGCACGGTGAACGACGCGGAGATGATCGCCGCCGCCGGGGGCGTGCTGTACCTGGCCGCCCGGCAGAAAGGCGCCTCGTCCACCGACTACACCGCCCAGGCCAAGGACTGGCGCCTGCTGGCGGTGGACCTGCGGACCGGGAAGAAGCTGTGGCAGCGGTCCACCGGCGTCGTCTACCCGGCCAACGGCTCATTGGCCATCAGCGCCAAGGCCGTCGGCAAGCGCCTGATCGCCGCCGGGAAGGGGGCCGCCACGCCCGACTACAGCGTCGGAGCCATGGACCTCGGCACCGGCGAACGCCTCTGGAGCATGGACATCCCCCGGGAGCGTCTCGACACCTCGTTCCTCATCCCGGGCCAGCTGGCCGCCGACCGCAAGCACGTCTACGTCAGCAGCGGACGCGTCTGGGCCCTGCGGCTCTCCGACGGCAAGGTGGCGTGGGTGTTCGGGGACGACCGCAATACGGGTGACATCGAGCAGAACGGGCGGCGCTACGGCCCCCCGGCCGTCCGGGACTCGGTCGTGTACGCCGCCGAGGGCAGCCGGGGCCTGGTCGCCCTGGACGCGGACACGGGAAAGCTCCTGTGGGAGGAGAAGGAGGACCTGACGAAGGACGACACGCCGCGCCTCGACAGGCCCCCGATCGTCGGCGAGAAGCACGTCTACGCCCCGCTCACCGACGGCATCAGCGCCGTCGACCGCCGTACCCACCGATCCGTCTGGACCTACTCGACGCCCGCGATCCGGTTCGTGGCGCACGCGGCGGCCGGGCAGCTCATCGCCGCCGACACCACCACCGTGACCGCCCTGCCCTTCGAGTGAGAAAGCCTCCACCATGCTCCCCCTCAGCACCGGCGATCCCCTGCGTCTCGGCCCGTACCGCCTCCTCGGCGTGCTCGGCGAAGGAGGTATGGGCAAGGTCTACTTCGGACGGGACGGCGCGGGCGACGCGGCGGCGGTCAAGGTCCTGCGCCCGGAGCTCGCGCACGACGAGAACCTGGCCCGGCGGTTCGTGCGCGAGGCGCAGACCGCGCAGGCCGTGACCGGTGAAGGCGTCGCCCGCGTGCTCGGCGCGCAGACCGAGGGCGGACGGCCCTGGATCGCGGCCGAGTTCCTGGCGGGACCCACCCTCGACGACGCCGTGACGGCGTACGGTCCGCTGGACGACGCCGCCCTGCGGGCCCTCGCGGCGGCCCTCGCCCGCACCCTCCAGGACATCCACACCGCGGGACTCGTCCACCGCGACCTCAAGCCGGCCAACATCGTGCTCACGTCGCGCGGCCCCCGCGTCATCGACTTCGGCATCGCCCGCCCCGAGCACGGTCTGACGCTGACCACCACCGGGCAGATCCCGGTCACCCCCGGATACGGCGCACCCGAGCAGGTCCTCGGGCAGCGGGTCGGCCCGCCCGCCGACGTCTTCTCGCTCGGCGCGGTCCTCGCGTACGCCGCCGGCGGGCGCCGCGCCTACGACGGCCCGCACGTGGCCGGCGTGCAGTACCAGGTCGTGCACGGCGAGCCCGACGTGAGCGCCGTGCCGGAGCACGTCCGGGCCCTTGTCCTGCCCTGCCTAGCCAAGGATCCGGCGCAGCGCCCCGAACCCGCGCGGATCGCGCAGGCGTTCGCCCCCGCGCGGGGGGCCGGCAAGGTCTGGCGGCAGGGCCCGCTGGCCGCCGACATCGGCCGGCGGGAGGCCACCGCCCGGCAACTGGCGGCGACGTTCCCGGCCGAGCCCACCGCGCCCTCCCCCTCCCGCCGCCGTCTGGTCACCACCCTCGCGGCGGGCGGCGCCGTCCTGGCCGCCGGCGGTGGCACGACCGCCTGGTGGCTCAAGGGCGGCGGCCCGAAGGCCGCGCCGAAGCCCGTGGTGGTGCCGCCCGCGGCCAGGACGCCAGAGGCGGCGCTCCTGGCGTCCACGGCGGGCATGACGCCGCTGTGGGGGCCCGAGTCGCTGGCCGGTCCGCGCACCCCGGCCCCGCTGCCGGTGCGCGACGTCGTACTCCTGGAGGCACCCAACGGCGGCCTGGCGGCGCACCACGTGACGGACGGCCGGCAGAAGTGGCTGGCCTCCGGCGTGAAGGCGTCCGCCGGTTACGTGACGGTCTCCGACCGGCTGGTCGTGACCGCGGACGCGGAAGGCGCCCTGCACGCGTTCGTCGCCTCCAGCGGCAGGCGCGCCTGGACGGCTCCGGACGCCGACGCGGAGAAGCTCCTGGCGGCGGACGCCCGCACGGTCTACGTGATGACCCGGGAGCGGCAGCTGCGCGCGGTCAGCACGGCGACGCGCAAGGTGCTGTGGTCACGGTCGACGCCCGTGCGGACGACGGCGCTGGAGCCGCCCGCGGCGGCGACCGGCCAGGGGCGTCTGGTCCTCTTCCCCTCGGACGGTCATGTGGTCGTCGTGGACACGACCACCGGCGGGACGGTGTGGGACATCCCCGACCAGGGCACGGCGGCCCTCCGTCCGGCGATCAGCAAGGGCACGGTGTTCTTCGGGGGCAGGACCCTGTGCGCGCTCTCGCTCGCCACCGGCAACGAGCTCTGGTCCGTGGACGCGGAGAGCAAGGTCGGGCAGGACTCCGGCGGCTGGGGACCCCCGGCGGTCCGGGGCGACGAGGTGTACGCCGTCGACTACCTGGACCTCCACCGCTACGGGGCGGGCGACGGCGAACGGAAGTGGAAGACCTACCTGCGGAGCTACGAGGGCACCCGGTCGCTGCCCGTCGTCCAGGGCGGCACCGTGTGGGTCGCCGAGACGAAGGGCTACGGCCTCACCGCCGTCAGTGCGCGCACGGGCGACGACGTCGAGGGGTACCGGTTCGGCGACACGGCCGCCTACACGACAGCGGGCGACGGCAACCGCTTCTTCGCCACGCACGACGGCTCCGTGGTCGCCCTGCCCGTGCGCCGCTAGCGCCCCCGGCCCCGCCCGGAACCCGCTACGCGGAGGGAGTGGCCACCGCCGCCTGCGGGCGGATCGGCAGCCGGTTGACCGGGCGGCCCGTCGCCGCGCGGACCGCCGAGGCGATCGCGGCGGGCGAGGTGACCACCGGGACCGCGCTGGCCGGCTTCGCGCCGAAGGGGGCGACCACGTCGCGCTCCTCCACCAGGCTCACGATGCGGATGTCCGGGGCGTCCAGGGACGTCGGGAGCGCGTAGTGGGTGAGGTCGGGGTGGCGGACGAGGCCCCTGGGGGTCCGCAGGTTCTCCGTCAGCGCGGCGCCCACGCCCTGCGTGACACCCGCCTCGATACGGGTCGCCAGCTGGGCCGGGTTCAGGACGCGGCCCACGTCCTGGGCCACCGCCATCTCCACCACGCGGATCGAGCCCAGCTCGATGTCGACGTCCACGATGGCGCGGATCGCGCAGAACGCCAGGCCCACGAACGCGTCGCCCTGCCCGGCGTCGTCGAGGGGCTCGGTCGGGTGCGGGCGGCACTGGGCGGTGGCCCAGAGTTCCTTGCCGTCCATCGCCTCCGTCACCGTGGTGGACAGCACCCCGTCGTACGACGTGATCTTGCCGTCGGCGATCTGGAGCAGCTCGGTCGACATCCCGAACTTGTGCGCCAGGGGCTGGAGCAGCTGGGTGCGGACCATCTTCGCCGCGCGTTCCACCGCGCCGCCCGAGACCCAGGTGTGGCGGCCGTGCGTCGCCGCGCCCGCCGGGGGCTGGTCGGTGTCCACCGGAGCCACGTGGACCTCATCGACGCCCAGGACGTCCTGCACGATCTGGCGCGCGAGCGTGGTGAAGCCCTGGCCGGTCTCGACCGCCGCGCAGATCACCGTCGCCACGCCGTCGTGGACCTTCACGGTCGCCGTGGAGACCTCGTCCGCGCCCTCCGCGCCCAGCATGTGCACCATGCCCACCGCGTAGCCGACGCCGCGGCGTACGGCGCTCGGCTCGCCCGCGCCCTCGGGGCCGCCGGGCAGCAGCCAGTCGTCCTGCGGGGTGTCCTTGGGGAGGGTGGGGAGCGGGTAGTCGCGTACGGCGCGCAGCAGTTCGGCCACGGGGGCGGGGCAGGTCACCGTCTGGCCGGTGGGCAGCAGGTCGCCCGTGGCCAGGACGTTGCGCAGGCGCAGCTCCGCCGGGTCGAGGCCCAGCTTCGCCGCGAGCTTGTCCATCTGGCCCTCGTACGCCGCGCACACCTGCAGGGCGCCCTCGCCGCGCACGTGGCCCGACGGGGGGTTGTTCGTACGGACCGCCCAGCCCTCGATGAAGGCGTGCGGGACCACGTACGGGCCGCAGGCGAAGGAGACGGCCGCCGCGAGTGATTCGGACGAGGCGTCGGCGTACGCGCCCGCGTCCAGGAGGATCTGCGCCTCGACCTTGACCAGGCGGCCCTCCGCGTCCGCGTGGTGGCGGTAGCGCAGGAGGGTCGGGTGGCGGTGGGCGTGGCCGAGGAACGACTCCTCGCGGGTGGCGGCCAGTTTGACCGGGCAGCCGGTCCTCAGGGCCAGCAGGCCGAGGGGGATCTGGAAGCTGCCGTCCTCGCGGTCGCCGGTGGCGCCCGGGACCCCGGTGACGACGACCTTCACGCGCTCCTGCTCCAGGCCGAAGCACGCGGCGGCGCGGTCGCGGTCGGTGTGCGGGTCGGTGGAGGCGGTGTAGATCTCCACGCCGCCGTCCGGGCGGGGCACGGCGAGACCGGCCTCGGCGCCGATGGGCGCCGGGTCCTGGCGGCCGATGCGGTACAGGCCCTCGACGATCACTTCGCCGGCGGCATCGGGGTCGCCGAAGCGCAGCGGGATGTGACGGATCAGGTTGCCGTCGGGGTGCAGCGGCTCGGCGGCGAAGGCCTGCTCCGGGTCGGTGACCGGTTCGAGGACCTCGAACTCGACGGCGATGGCGGCGGCGGCCAGCCGGGCCGTGTCGGGGTGGTCTGCGGCCACGGCGGCGATCGCCTCGCCGTGGTGGCGCACCACGTCGGAGGCGAACACCGGGCGGTCGACGACGCTGCGGCCGTGCGAGGGATCGCCGGGCACGTCCTGGTGGGTCACCACGGCCCGTACGCCGGGCATGCCGGTCGCCGCGGACGTGTCGATCGCGACGATGCGGGCGTGGGCGTGCGGCGAGCGCAGCACGGCGGCCCAGAGCAGGCCCTCCGCCCAGAGGTCGGAGGCGTACGGGAAGGTGCCCTCGGTCTTCGCGCGCGCGTCGGCCGGCGGGAGGGACGCGCCGAGGCCGTGGGCGGGCGCATCCGGGTGGCGCTCGGTCTGGGCGCCGTCGACCGCCGTCGCGCTGGTCGCGGTGGCCGCGTCGTTGCTCACGCCATCCCTCCGTCGTGCGGGTGCTCGTGCGGGTTTCCGTGGGGATGCGGGTGGACGCCGCCCGCGCCGGGGGGCGCCTGGTGCGGGATGCGGGCTTCCTCGGCGGCGGAGGTCGCCTCGCGCTCGGCGACGACCTCGCGGACGGCTTCGAGTACGCCGCGGTAGCCCGAGCAGCGGCAGAGGTTGCCGCAGAGGGCCTGCCGGGTCTCCAGGTCGCTCGGGGCGTGGTTGCCCTCCAGCAGGTCGTGGACCGTCATCGCCATGCCGGGTACGCAGAAACCGCACTGGACCGCGCCGCAGTTCGCGAGGGCGCGCTGTACGTCGGACGGTTCGCCGTCGGTGGCCAGGCCCTCGACCGTACGGACCTCACTGCCGGCGGCGGTGGCGGCGGGCACCAGGCAGGAGGCGACCAGGCGGCCGTCGACCTGGACGGCGCAGGCCCCGCACTCGCCCTGGGAGCAGCCGTCCTTGGCGCCGGCCAGGCCGAGGCGCTCGCGGAGGACGTAGAGCAGTGACTCGCCGATCCAGGCGTCGGTGACGGGGCGGTCGGCGCCGTTCACCCGCAGGACGTAGGAGGCGTGCGGGTGCTCGCTGTGGTCGTCCTGCGGGGCGGCCTGAGGGTCGCCGCCGGGCGGCGCGGCCTCGGGGGCTTCCGGGCCGGCGACGCGCCGGGTCCTCTCCTCGGAGGCCGGCCCCTCGGGTACGCCGGTCTCCTCGGGGTGGTCGTGTCCGGCGTCCCGCGGGGGGCGCCCCGGCTCGTCCCCCGCCGGCTCCGCGAGGTGCTGCGGGGCGGCTTCGGGGGCGTCCTGCACCGGGGCGGGCTCCGGCTGCGGCTCGAAGCCGGGCGCGGGGTGGGCGGGGAAGTCGTGCGGCGGTGCGTCGGCTTCCGCCGGGGGCTGCGTCGCCCAGGGGGCGGCGGCCCCGCCGGGCAGCGTCCGGGCCGCCTCGGCGGTGTCCGCCCAGGGGGCGGGCGCGCCGCCGGGCAGCGTCGCGGGAGGCCGGCCGGTGTTCCAGTGGGACGCCAGGGCGGAGGTCGTGAACTCGCCCGACTCGTCCGGGAGGTCGCCCCGCGCCACCGGGATCGTCCACTGGCCGGTGAGTTCGGACGCCACGGACGGTGTCGGCTCGGGGGCCGTCTCGAAGTTCCACTGGCCGGTCGCCCCGGCGTCGTGCGGCTGCGCGCTCTGCGGTTCCGGCCAGCGCGTCTCGCCCGGCGCCGGGGACCAGGCGCCGGTCGCAGCGGGGTCGCTCGCGGCCGGGATCCGCGGCGGTACGTAGTCGTGGCCGGGCGCCGCCAGGGGGTCGCCGTACGCGCCGAAGTCCGTCATGCCCTCGGGCAGGTGGACGAACGCCGTCGCCTCGGCGTCGTACTCGCCGCCCTGCGGGGTCGGCTGCCAGCCGCCGGGGTCCGGCGCCCCGGGGGTCTCGTTCTCGCTCACGCCAGTGCCCTCCCCAGCGCTCGTCGGGCCAGTGCGGCGACCGTGCGCCGCAGGTGCAGTACAGCGGGTGGCAGAGCGGCGGCCTCGGCGCCGTCCACCGGCGCCGGGTCCGGGATGCAGGCGGCGGCGACGTACTCGCCGAAGGCGGCGCAGGCGTCCGGGGCCAGCTTGCGGTCCGCGTCCCAGTCGATCAGCGAGGCGATCCAGCGCTCCGCCTCCAGCGGCCGCAGCGGCATCGGCGCGATGGCGCCGACGGCGCACCGCACCTCGCGCCGCGCCGGGTCGAGGACCAGGGCGAGGGACGCGGTGGCGCGGCCGGGGCCGGTGCGGCCGGTGGCCTTGAAGAAGACCTGAGGGGCGTGCAGCAGCGGTACGCGCACGAAGCCGATCAGCTCGCCCGCGCCCAGCAGGTCGCGGCCGGCGAGGAGGTGCGAGACGGGGGTCTCACGGCGTACGCCGCCGGGCCCCGCGATCACCAGCGTCGCTTCCATCGCGGCCAGTACGGGCAGGGTGTCGCCGGTGGGCGCGGCGGTGACGATGTTGCCGCCGAGGGTGCCCGCGTTGCGGATCTGGGGCGGGCCGGCGGCGCGCGCGGCCGCCGCGAGCGCCGGGATGAGGGCCGCGAAGTCGGGCCGTCCCATCCGGGCGTGCGTGAGACCGGCGCCGAGCAGCGCGTTTCCGTCCTGGTACTGCCAGCCCCTGATCTCGCTGATCCGGCCGAGCCCGACCAGTGCGGCGGGCCGCAGCTGCCCGGAGTTCACGGATGCCATCAGATCCGTGCCGCCCGCGACGGGCACGGCGGCAGGCATGGCGGTGAGTGCCGCCACGGCCTCGTCGAGCGAGGCCGGGAGCGTCACGAACTGCGCCGCCTGCGGTGCGTGCGTGGTCAACCCAGCTGCCCCTTCCCGGTGTCCCGGCTGTCCCGCTGTTGCGCCGTACGGTACGTGCTCACAGCCCGGACGAGGCAACTCTGGCACATCTTGCGAACCGACCGACGCGAGGGTCCACTGGGGACCCCTCGTCCCCGGCCAGGGCATAGGTCCGCTTTCACACCCCATGGGCGGTGAGGGTGAATTGCTGCTCTTCAGTTGGTTTGCTTACGACGTGTGCCGAGCCGGGGCGTCTCCACGGTCCCAGGCCCGGCACGGTGCGGCACGCTCCTTGCCGTCCGGCTCACACGTTTGGGGGCGACCCCTCGATCGGGCGTCCGAGACTCGCCGGATCGCCGTTGGGCGCCGGCCGCTGCTGCCAGGGCAACGGGCCGCCCGGTGGCCGGTAGTCGACTCCGAGCGCGTCAAGCCGCTTGTAATGGGCCGCCATGCGCGCCTCGAACCCGGCGAAGTCACGTTCGGCGGGTGCCGGCAGGTCCGCCCAGGCGACCTCGGCGAACGCGGCGAGACGGGGGAACGTCTGGTAGTCGACCCGGCTCTGGTTCTCCATCACCTCGGTCCAGACGTTGGCCTGGGTGCCCAGGATGTGCCGGGCCTCCGCGGGCGTCAGCTCCGGCGGCACGGGCTCGAAGCGGTAGACGTCCTCCAGCGTGCGTACGTACCCGATGGGCATCGGCTCGTCGGGGCCGCCGTCCTGGCGGTGGTCGAGGTAGACCTGCTGCTCGGGGCACATGACGACGTCGTGCCCGGCCCGGGCGGCGGCGATCCCGCCGGCGTAACCGCGCCAGGAGGAGACGGCCGCCCCCGGCGCGAGGCCGCCTTCGAGGATCTCGTCCCAGCCGATCAGGCGGCGGCCGCGCTCGGTGAGCCAGGTGTCGAAGTGCCGGACGAACCAGGACTGGAGTTCTTCCTCGTCCGCCAGGCTCAGTTCCTCCATCCGCGCCTGGACGGCCGGGGACCGCTTCCACTGGTCCTTCAGCGCCTCGTCGCCGCCGACGTGGACGAAGGTGGAGGGGAAGAGCGCGAGGACCTCCTCGAAGACGCCCTCGAAGAAGCGCAGGGTGTGGTCGGTGGGGGCGAGTACGTTCTGGCTGATCCCCCAGGTGTCCCAGACGGAGAGGGGGGCGTCCGCGCAGCCGAGTTCCGGATACGCGGCGATGGCCGCCTGCGAATGGCCCGGGATGTCGATCTCGGGGACGACGGTGATGTGCCGCTCGCCGGCGTACGCGACGATCTCGCGGATGTCGTCCTGCGTGTAGTAACCGCCGTGCGGCGTCTCGGTCCACAGGTCCGATGCCCGGTGGCCGTATTTGGTGCGCGCCCGCCACGCGCCGGTCCCGGTCAGTTTCGGATGGCGCTTGATCTCGACGCGCCAGCCCTGGTCGTCGGTGAGGTGGAAGTGGAAGACGTTGAGCTTGTGCGCGGCGAGCAGGTCCAGATAGCGCAGCACGCCGTCCTTGGGCATGAAGTGGCGTGCCACGTCGAGCATCAGGCCGCGCCAGGCGAAGCGCGGCCTGTCCTCGATGGCCACCATCGGTACGGACCACTGACGGGCCGGGTCGAGGGGCGCCCGCCGGAAGGCGTCCGGTCCGAGCAGCTGACGCAGCGTCTGCGCGCCCCAGAAGACGCCCGCCGGGCCTCCGCCCTCGATGAGGACCAGATAGCCGTCCACGACGAGGCGGTAGCCCTCCGGGCCGAGGTCCTGCTCGACCCCGGGGTCGACGCGCAGTTCGATGCGGTTGCCGCCGCTGTCGCGTTCGGTGTCGGCGCCGGTGCCGTCGGGCAGGGGCAGTCCGGTGGCGGCGCCCACCGTGGCGCGCAGCCAGCGGGCGACGCCCTCGGTGCCGGGCCGGGCGAACAGGGCGGTGTCGTGGCCGAGGGGGTAGTGGCCCTGGGCGGGAGGCGCCCAGGGAGCGGCTCCGGGAGCCGGTACCAGATCGAGCATGGCGTCAGTCCTTAACCGCTCCGCCCAGCCCCGAGACCAGGCGTCGCTGTACGAGTACGAAGAAGACCAGCACCGGGACGGTCATCACCGTCGACGCTGCCATGATCCCGCCCCAGTCATTCTCCTCGGGCTTGAAGAAAACCAGCAGCGCCATCGGAAGTGTCGACTGCGAGGTGTCGCTGATGATGAAGGACTTGGCGAAGAGGAAGTCGTTCCAGGTGGAGATGAAGGAGAAGACGCTCGTCGCGACGAGGCCCGGGAAGACCAGCGGGAAAAGGATCTGCCACAGGAAGCGGGAGCGGCTCGCGCCGTCGATGTACGCCGCTTCCTCCAGCGCCTCGGGTACGGCTTTCACGAAGCCGCGCAGCATCCACACGGCGAAGGGCAGCGAGAAGGCGATGTGCGGCAGGATCAGCGAGCCGAGCGTGTTGAGTTGTCCGAAGTCCCTCATGAGGAAGAAGAGCGGGATCGTCAGCGCTTCGATCGGCACCATCTGCGCGACGAGGAACATGATCAGGAGGGTGGTGCGGAACCTGAAGCGGAACCGGGTGACCGCCGTGGCCGCCAGGAATGCGATGAGCGCCGAGGCGATCACCACGACCGATGCCACGAGCAGGCTGTTGAGGAAATAGCGGCCGAATTCCTGCTGTTCGAAGACCCGCCGGAAGGAGTCGAGCGACGGGGAAAGCGTCCACGGCCTGGCCTCGGCCGACTGGATCTCGCCCGCCGGTTTGAACGCGGAAAGCACCATCCAGTACAGCGGGAAAGCCACGATCAGCGCGATCAGCAGCGCCGACGCCTCCGCCGCGAGCCGCCAGGGACGGCGTACGAAGGTCATATCTCTTCTCCCTGACGTCGCAGCAGCCGCAGGTACACGAGCGTGACCGCGAGGAGGATCACCAGCATGACGACGCCGATCGCCGAGCCCAGGCTGTACTGCGAGGACGCGAACGCCTTCTGGTAGGCGTAGACGTTGAGCACGAGGTTCTGGCCGGCGATGCCGCCGCCGTTGGTCATGACGTAGATCTGGGTGAAGATCTTGAAGTCCCAGATGACCGACTGGATGGTGACGACCACCAGGATCGGCCGCAGCATCGGCGCCATGACCGACCGCCAGATCCGCCACTGCGAGGCGCCGTCGAGCGACGCCGCCTCCAGCACCTCCCCCGGGATCGCCCGGATGCCCGCGTACACGGTCACCATCACGAACGGGAACGAGCACCACACGACTTCGAGGAGGACGAGCGCGAAGGCGCTGTAGCGGCCGTACGTCCACGAGTGGTCGCCGAGCCCCAGCACCTGGTTGACGGGTCCGAAGTCCGGGTCGAAGAGAAACACCCAGACGGTGGAACCGGTGATCGCCGGAGTGGCCCACGCGCCGAGCGCGGCCATCATCAGCGCGAGCCGGGGCACGGCCCGTACGCGCGTCAGCAGCACGGCCAGCGCGCAGCCGAGCGACAGCGTGGCGAGGACGCAGGCCGCCGCGAAGACGACGGTCGCGAGGAGGACCTGCCAGAACTGCGGGTCCTCGAAGAGGGTCGCGTAGTTGCCCAGGCCCTTGAAGGTGGTCGGCTCGCCGCCGCTGACCTGCGCCTGGGTGTACTCCAGGAAGGAGATCAGGCCGAGCTGGTAGATCGGGTAGACGAGGAGGCCGCCGAGCACGACGAGGGCGGGCGCGAGGTAGAGCCACGGCGTCCAGCCGCCGGTGCGCCGTGCGGCCGCGGTCGTACCGCTCAACGTGCCGCGCCGAACGCGTCGTTCATCTTCTCCGCCGCGTCGCCGGAGGCCGCCGCGACGTCCTTGCGGCCGCTGACCACCTCCTGGAACATCGTCGGCAGCACCAGCGAGGAGTCGATCTGCGCCCAGCCGGGTGAGGCCGGAGCCGCCTTGGCGCCCGCCGCGAGCGTCTTGATGAACGGCTCGATGAACGGCTCCTTCTCCGCCGCCGTCTCGCGCACGTCGGTGTACGTCGGCAGGAAGCCCATCGCGTCGAAGAGCTCTCCCTGCGTCTTCTTGCCGGCCAGTTCCTTCATCAGGTCGACGGCGAGCGTGCGGTGCGAACTGCTCTTGAGCACGCCGAGGTTGTTGCCGCCCGCGAAGGCGGGCGCGATCTCCCCGGCCCTGACGCCCGGCAGCGGCACCACCGCGTACTTGCCCTTCACCGTGCCGGCCTCGACGGCGGCATGGCTGAAGTCGCCGCCGATCGCCATGCCCGCCTTGCCGGACGCGAAGGCGGTGACGGTGTCGTTGCCGCCCATCTCGGCGCACTTGGCGGCCGGGCAGTTGTCGTCACCGAAGAGCGAGGTGTACGCCTTGATGCCCTTGCGAGCGGCCGGGCTGTCGATGGCGGAGGTGTACGTTCCGCCGCTCTCCTCGGCGAGTTCGCCGCCGTGGGCCCAGATGAAGGGCATCGCGCCGTACGTGTACGCGCCGCCGACCGCCAGCCCGTACAGCTCGGGCTTCTCCGCGCGGATCCGCTTCGCGGT
This sequence comes from Streptomyces chryseus, assembly GCF_014650755.1. Classification (GTDB taxonomy): domain Bacteria; phylum Actinomycetota; class Actinomycetes; order Streptomycetales; family Streptomycetaceae; genus Streptomyces; species Streptomyces chryseus. The sequence continues at coordinate 56,209 of NZ_BMVO01000019.1, forward strand.
GGCGACGAGTTCGGCCTGCGTCTTCGGCGGCTTCAGACCCAGGTCCTCGAAGACGTCGGTGCGGTAGTACAGCGCGCGGACGCCGACGAAGAGCGGGGCGCCGTACACCTTCCCGTCGACGGTCACCGACTGCTTCGCCGTCGGGTCGGTGTCCTCGGCGTCGGGCCAGCCGCCGAACTCCTCGGTGATGTCGGCGAGTCCGCCGTCCTCGACGTAGCCGGCGGTGTCGGTGTTGCCGTACTCGATCAGGTCGGGGGCGCTCTTCGGGTCGTTGAAGGCGGCCTTGATCTTCTGGGCGCGGGTCTCGACCGGTATGTACTCGATCTCGACGTCGGTGCCCTCGTGCCGGGCGCGGAAGGCGTCGACGGCGCGGTCGACGACCTTCTGCTTGGGGCCGTTGCTCACTTCCTGGAAGAGCCAGACGCGCAGCGTGCCGCTCTTCTCGTCGTTCTCCGCGCTGGTGTCGGAGGTCTGCGGGGCACAGGCGGTGGCGGTGAGACCTGCGAGTACGAGGGCGGCCGCGGGCACGGCCAGGCGGGCGGAGAGCTTCATCCGGGGACTCCTGTCGAGTCGGCGTTGCACCATACGCAACGTCGGTTTCGCGCTGCACAACAGGCAGGAATCTAGATCGGCCCCCGCGAGCCGACAAGAGGTCTGAACCACCTCTCCACCACCTTGTGACCGGCGGGAGCATCCTGTGCAACGCGAACGGCCCCCGCGGCGCGCCGATGCGCGCCGCGGGGGCCGTCCCGTACCTACAGCTTGGTGCTACTTCTTGCCGCTGCTGTCCTTGCCGCCCTTGCCACCCTTGTCCTTGTCGCCACCCGCGCCCAGAGACTCGAAGATCTCCTTGCACATCGGACAGACCGGATACTTCTTCGGGTCGCGGCCCGGAACCCAGACCTTGCCGCAGAGCGCGACGACGGGCGTGCCGTCGAGGGCGCTCGCCATGATCTTGTCCTTCTGGACGTAATGGGCGTACCGCTCGTGGTCTCCGTCGCCGCGCGAGGTCTGCGGCGTCGGCTCGACGAGGGTCCCCGTACCTGCCCCGCGCTCGGGCTCGGGCTCAAGAGTGCTCATGGCGTCCAAGGGTACCCACCCCCGGCGCGATCAGTTCAGGCTCGGATCGTCCGGATAGGTCGCGATCATCGCGAGCCTGCTGCGCTGCCGGCGCAGTACGGCCCGCCACAGACTCTCGGGCTCCGGCGACGACACGTCGCCGGGCTCGGACTCCACGACGTACCAGGCGCCGGTCTTCAGCTCCTCCTCCAGTTGGCCGGGCCCCCACCCCGAGTACCCGGCGAAGATGCGCAGCGAGCCGAGCGCCGCCGCGAGGAGTTCCGGCGGGGCCTCCAGGTCGACCAGGCCGATCGCGCCGTACACGCGCCGAAATCCAATGGGGTCCGCCCTGTTCGAGCCCGGCCGGGACCGCGGGGAAGGACCTTCGTCGCCGGGGATCACCGCCACGCCCAGCGCGGAGTCGAGTGCGACGGGGCCGCCCTGGAAGACGACGCCCGGGTCTCCCGCCAGCCCCGCCCAGGGCAGCAGGATGTCGCCGACGCCCACCGGCGTCGGGCGGTTGAGGACCACACCGAGCGAGCCCTCGTCGTCGTGGTCGATGAGGAGCACCACGGCGCGGTCGAAATTCGGGTCCGCCAGGGCCGGGCTGGCCACCAGCAGCCGTCCTGTGAGCGAGGACACCTCCGTCATGGCAGACATGATCCCGCACATTCCCTCTCCGGGGGGAGCGGACGGCGGTGAGGGAGGGTGCGCAGCTCAGGGCGCATCGCAGCAGCGGGAGCGCGCACAGCCGGAACGTCACCCTCCGCAGAGGCGGCTGTGCGGAGCGTGTTGTGTCTGACTCACGACATGAGCGCACCCCCCTTGGCCTTATGGCACAGGGGTAGTCGCCCCTTACTCTTTTCTCTGGCCACCTGTCCGACAACTCCGGAACGCGAGATCCATGACCGGCACTGACGATGTACTGCTTGTCCACGGCGGCACCCCGCTCGAGGGCGAGATCCGCGTCCGCGGCGCGAAGAACCTGGTGCCGAAGGCGATGGTCGCCGCGCTGCTCGGCAGCGGTCCGAGCAGACTGCGCAACGTGCCCGACATCCGGGACGTGCGCGTCGTACGCGGACTGCTCCAGCTGCACGGCGTGACGGTCCGGCCCGGCGAGGAACCGGGCGAGCTGATCCTCGACCCGTCCCACGTCGAGTCCGCGAACGTCGCCGACATCGACGCGCACGCGGGCTCCTCGCGCATCCCGATCCTGTTCTGCGGCCCGCTGCTGCACCGGCTCGGCCACGCCTTCATCCCGGGCCTGGGCGGCTGCGACATCGGCGGCCGGCCGATCGACTTCCACTTCGAGGTGCTGCGGCAGTTCGGCGCGACGATCGAGAAGCGCGCCGACGGCCAGTACCTGGAGGCCCCGCAGCGGCTGCGCGGCTGCAAGATCCGGCTGCCGTACCCGTCGGTCGGCTCGACGGAGCAGGTGCTCCTGACGGCCGTGCTGGCCGAGGGCGTCACCGAGCTGTCGAACGCGGCCGTGGAGCCGGAGATCGAGGACCTCATCTGCGTACTGCAGAAGATGGGCGCGATCATCTCCATGGACACCGACCGGACCATCCGGATCACCGGTGTCGACTCGCTCGGCGGCTACAACCACCGCGCGCTCCCGGACCGCCTGGAGGCGGCCTCGTGGGCGTCGGCGGCGCTCGCCACCGAGGGCAACATCTACGTGCGCGGCGCCCAGCAGCGCTCGATGATGACCTTCCTCAACACCTACCGCCGGGTCGGCGGCGCCTTCGAGATCGACGACGAGGGCATCCGCTTCTGGCACCCGGGCGGCCCGCTCAACGCGATCGCGCTGGAGACCGACGTGCACCCCGGTTTCCAGACCGACTGGCAGCAGCCGCTGGTCGTCGCCCTGACGCAGGCGTCGGGGCTGTCCATCGTCCACGAGACGGTGTACGAGTCGCGCCTGGGCTTCACGTCCGCGCTGAACCAGATGGGCGCGCACATCCAGCTCTACCGCGAGTGCCTGGGCGGCTCCGACTGCCGCTTCGGCCAGCGCAACTTCCTGCACTCCGCCGTCGTCAGCGGCCCGACGAAGCTCCAGGGCGCCGACCTGGTCATCCCCGACCTGCGCGGCGGCTTCTCGTACCTGATCGCGGCGCTCGCGGCCCAGGGCACGTCCCGGGTCCACGGCATCGACCTGATCAACCGCGGCTACGAGAACTTCATGGAGAAGCTCGTGGAGCTCGGCGCCAAGGTCGAGCTGCCGGGCGGCGCGCTCGTCTGACACCCTCCCGTCACGCCGAAGGGGCGGCCGTCCGGTTCACCGGGTGGCCGCCCCTTTTCGCGCTGCCGGGCCTCGTGGGGCCCGCTCAGTCCCTCTCGGCCGACACCGAGGAGCCCTTCGACGCCTGGCCGCCGTCGCCGGAGGAGGCCGGCGCCGTGCCGAGGCTGGCGGCGAGGGTCGCCGTGAGGAGGGCAGCGCCCACCACGAGGAGGGAGCGGCTCGGTCGGGCCGGGTGGGATTCGCGCACGGTCTACTCCTGGGTCACTGAGTCGGCGATCGCGCGCCTTACCAGTTTCACCGGACGTAAACCTCTTGAATGCCGACCAATCTCCGTCGGCGGCCGAAAGCCGTGAGCGGCCGTCTGCGGCGGTACGACGGCCGGCCCGGCGTCCCGGGAGCGGCCGGACCCGTGCGGCCCTCCACCGGCGAGGCAGCCGCGCGGGTACGCCGAAGGGGGCGGCCGCCCGGCGTGTTCCGGACGTCCGCCCCCTTCGGGTCTGCCTTGGGTGTTACTTGCCCTTGGCGGCTTCCTTGAGCTTGGAGCCCGCGGAGACCTTCACGCTGTAGCCGGCCGGGATCTGGATCGGGTCGCCGGTCTGCGGGTTACGAGCGGTGCGAGCGGCACGGTGGGTGCGCTCGAAGGTCAGGAAGCCGGGGATGGTGACCTTCTCGTCGCCCTTGGCGACAATCTCGCCGACGGTCTCGGCGAGAGCGGCCAGCACGGCGTCGGCGTCCTTGCGGGTCACGTCGGCGCGGTCGGCCAGGGCGGCCACCAGCTCACTGCGGTTCATGTTTGTACTCCCGTGTTCTTCTTGCCTGTAAGGCGTGAGATCGAAGCCGATGCTGCCAGGGCCCTCGGACAGTCCCCGGACCCGGGTCTGTCGTCAGACCCTCGCGCCCAAATACGCATCCTGCCCCCACCAGCGGCGGGAAAGCCAATCCGGCACCCTCCGGAGTCACACGAAAAGCGCCACAGCCTCCACTTGGTGACGCTCCGTCCGCTGCCGGAAGCGGACCGCAGGGCTCTGCAGGGGTCCTGCGGGCTCATTGCCCGCCACCCTAGAGGGGCCCGGGAGGCCCCGCGACCCGCGACGCGCCGGGTGATCCTCGCGGGAAGGGTCAGGCGGACGTGGAACCCGTCACAGCGGAGCCGACGGCCTTCGCCGCCGTACGGACGGCGCCGGCGACCGCGCCCGCCACCTTGTCGTTGAAGACGGACGGGATGATGTAGTTCGCGTTCAGCTCGTCCTCGGTGACGACGTCCGCGAGGGCGGCCGCGGCGGCGAGCATCATCTCCGTGTTGACGGTCCGGGAGTGGGCGTCCAGGAGGCCGCGGAAGACGCCGGGGAAGACCAGCACGTTGTTGATCTGGTTCGGGAAGTCGGAGCGGCCCGTGGCCACAACGGCCGCCGTCTGGCGGGCGATTGCGGGCTCGACCTCGGGGTCCGGGTTCGCGAGCGCGAAGACGATCGCGCCGTCCGCCATCGCCGCCACGTCGTCGCCGTTCAGCACGTTGGGGGCGGAGACGCCGATGAAGACGTCCGCGTCGACCACGGCCTCCTTGAGGGTGCCGGTGACGCCCTCCGGGTTGGTGTTGTCGGCGATCCAGCGCAGCGGCGACTCGGGAGTCGCGTCCACGAGGTCCTCACGGGCCGCGTGCACCACACCGTGGATGTCGGCGACGACCGCGTGCTTGACGCCCGCCGCGATCAGGAGCTTGAGGATGGCGGTACCGGCCGCGCCGGCGCCGGACATGACGACCCGTACGTCGCCGATCGACTTGCCGACCACGCGCAGCGCGTTCGTCAGCGCGGCGAGGACGACGATCGCGGTGCCGTGCTGGTCGTCGTGGAATACGGGGATGTCGAGGGCCTCGCGCAGGCGCGCCTCGATCTCGAAGCAGCGGGGCGCGGAGATGTCCTCGAGGTTGATGCCGGCGAAGCCGGGGGCGATGGCCTTGACGATCGCGACGATCTCGTCGGAGTCCTGGGTGTCCAGGCAGATCGGCCAGGCGTCGATGCCGGCGAAGCGCTTGAAGAGGGCGGCTTTGCCCTCCATGACGGGCAGCGCGGCCATCGGGCCGATGTTGCCCAGCCCGAGCACCGCGGAGCCGTCCGTCACCACGGCGACGGAGTTGCGCTTGATGGTCAGGCGGCGGGCGTCCTCGGGGTTCTCGGCGATCGCCATGCAGACCCGGGCGACGCCCGGCGTGTAGATCATCGACAGATCGTCACGGTTGCGGATGGGGTGCTTGGACGCCATCTCGATCTTGCCGCCGAGGTGCATCAGGAACGTACGGTCGGAGACCTTGCCCAGGGTCACGCCCTCGATGCCGCGCAGGCCCTCGACGATCTCGTCGGCGTGCGCCGTCGAGGTGGCCGCGATCGTGACGTCGATCCGCAGCTTCTCGTGGCCGGAGGCGGTCACGTCGAGGCCGGTCACGGACCCGCCGTGGGACTCGACTGCCGTGGTGAGCTGGCTGACCGCGGTCCCGCTCGCGGGGACCTCCAGTCGGACCGTCATCGAGTACGAGACGCTGGGCGCCGTTGCCATGGCCGACTTCCTCTGCTTTCCCTAGCTTCATTGCTGCGCGGCCGTGGCTGTCGCCCGGCAACGCCTTCCGATGGTCGCACCTACCTGCGGGTAGCAGGTAATGCGGTCATTTAGTTTTCGGAAAGTGTTTTCCACCATACGAGAACATCAGGTGAAACAGAAGAGGCCCGCGGTACCCGAGGGGACCGCGGACCTCTGCTTCGTATGTATGCACCAAGATCAGGTGGCACCGGCCCGCCATGCTCGCCTCGCGGCAAGTGGTCGCTCGAAGCGACGAAGGTTGGGCCCGGGGGCTTGGATCGAGCCGGTGCCACCCCCAGGCTAACAAACCACCCCGGGAAGTGATTCCCCGACGACGGGTTGCCCCGGTTTCAGTCCTGCAGCAGGGCCGGCACTCCCTCCGCGTCGGGCCGGTCGCGCTCCGCCGAGACGACCGTGAGCTGCTGCGTCGCGCGCGTCAGCGCCACGTACAGCACCCGCAGGCCGGCCGGTGACTCGTCCGCGATCTCGGCCGGCGACACGACGACGGTCGCGTCGTACTCCAGCCCCTTCGCCTCCAGGCTGCCGAGCGCCACCACCCGGTCGCCGAGCGGCGCGAGCCACTTGCGGGCCTGCGCGCGCCGGTTCATCGCGACGACCACGCCGACCGTGCCGTCCACCCGGTCCAGGAGGCGCTGCGCCTCCTCACGGGTGGTCCGGGCCAGGCCCTCGGTGCCCCCGGCGCCCGGTACGGACGTGAAGCGCGGCTCCACGCCCGTGGAGCGGACCGCGGCGGGCGACTCCATGCCGGGCATGGCGCGCTCCAGGACCTTGGCCGCCAGGGCGGCGATCTCCGCCGGGTTGCGGTAGTTCACGGTGAGGGTGAAGCGGCGGCGCGGACGGGCCCCCAGGGCCTCGTCACGGGCTGCGGCCGCCTCGTCCGGGTCCGTCCACGAGGACTGCGCCGCGTCGCCGACGATCGTCCACGTGGCGTGCCGGCCGCGGCGGCCGACCATCCGCCACTGCATGGGCGTGAGGTCCTGCGCCTCGTCGACGATCACGTGCGCGTACTCGGTGCGCTCCTGCGCGAGCCGCTCGGCCCGCTCCCACTGCGTCTCCTCGCGCTGCGGCATCAGCTCTTCGAGGCCGCTGAGCTGGTCGAGCGGGTCGTACTCGCGCTTGCGCCTGGGGCGGGCGGGGGTGCCGAGCAGGGTGTTGAGCTCGTCGAGGAGCGCCACGTCGTGCACGGACAGCGGGCCGTTGCCCTCCGCGTCCAGGCGGTGCCAGGAGCGGGCCAGCCGACGGGTCTCGCGCGGGTTCAGGACGCGGCGGGCCCAGCGGCCGAGGCGCTTCTCGTCGGCCATGGCGGCGAGCACGCGGCGCGGGGTCAGCTCGGGCCACCAGGCGTCGAGGAAGTCGACGAAGTGCTGCTCGGTGGAGATGTCCTCGTCGAAGCCGGAGCGCAGTTCGGCGAGCAGCTCCTGGTCCGTGTACCGGCCGCGACCGCTGGACTTCGACCACAGCGCGTCCAGGAGCAGCTTGCGGGCCCGCGGACGCAGCAGGTTGACGGGGGCGGTGCCGCTGAGGACGTTGTGGCGGATGCGGTCCAGGTCGTCGGCGTTCAGCTCCACCCGCTGGCCGAAGGCGACCACCCGCAGGCGGGTGGGGGTCTCGGCCACCGGTGCTTCCTGCTGCTCCTCCTCGTCGCCGAAGGTCAGCTGGCCGTCCTGTGCGCGGGCCGGGGCGGGCGGCGCGTCCAGGGCGCCGCGCGCCGCGTTGCGCAGCACCTTGAGCATGCGCGAGGAGCCCTTGAGGCGGGAGACGGCCGGTTCGTCGTACGTCGACGCCTCCGCGCCGTCGACGAGCGAGCCGACCGCGCGGATCGCGACCTGGCCCTCCTCGCCGAGGGAGGGCAGCACGCCCTCGGTGTACGCGACGAGCAGCGGGGTCGGGGACACGATGAGGATGCCGCCCGCGTACTTCCGCCGGTTCTGGTAGAGCAGGTACGCGGCCCGGTGCAGGGCCACGGCGGTCTTGCCGGTGCCCGGGCCTCCGGAGACCTCCGTGACGGAGGCGGCGGGGGCGCGGATGACCATGTCCTGCTCGGCCTGGATCGACGACACGATGTCGCGCATGGTGTGGCTGCGGGCCTGGCCGAGGGCCGCCATGAGCGCGCCGTCACCGATCACGGGCAGCGTGGCGCCGTCGAGCGTGGCCGTCAGCTCCGGGCGCATCAGGTCGTCCTCCACGCCGAGGACCTTGCGGCCCTTCGAACGGATGACCCGGCGGCGTACGACACGGCCGGGCTCCTTGGGCGTGGAGCGGTAGAAGGGCGCGGCGGCCGGCGCCCGCCAGTCGATGACCAGCGGGGAGTAGTCGGAGTCCAGTACGCCGATGCGCCCGATGTGCAGCGTCTCCGCGATGTCCGCCGTCAGGTCGGGGCGTACCGCGTCGTCGGCCGGCTCCACCGAGGTGAACGCGCCGTCCGGGCCCTTCTCGCCGTCCTTGCCCCGGAGCAGGTCGATGCGCCCGAAGAGGAAGTCCTCGAACTCGTTGTTGAGCCGGTTGAGGTGGATCCCGGCCCGGAAGACCTGCGCGTCCCGCTCGGCGAGCGCGCCGGGGGTGCCGACCTGGCCGCGCTTGGCGGCGTCGTTCATGAGGAATTCCGCCTCGTGGATCTTCTCCTCCAGACGGCGGTACACCTGATCCAGATGATCCTGTTCCACACCGATCTCGCGGCTCCGTGCCGACTCCTGCGAGGAGGAGTCGGCCACGGAATTCACGGAATCGACAGCGGCATCCTGCGCGGCCACCGAGGCCCCCTTCTGACGTGCTGCGGGCAGCCGTCAACCGTACGCGACGGTGGGCGGCGACCGCACCTGTCAGGAGCGGGCGATTGTGGTGATCTGTCGGAATTCTGCCGGGCTACGGGCGCCCAGCCGTCAGGCCTGGACCTCGACGAGACGCTTTCCGTCGAAGGTACGGACCTCGAAATGGTCGATCTCGCCGCGGTCCATCGCCGCGCCGCCGTGGACGTACAGCGGGTTCTTCGCCATCTCGTGCGTGCTGCCCGCGATGCCGTAGCCCCACTTCGGGACGGCCCAGCTCGTCACCGTCTCCTCCTTGCCGTCCTTCGAGACGGCGATCAGGCTGCACTTCAGCGGGCCCTTGACGTTCTTGAGCTCCAGGACCGTGTGGGTGCCCCACGCCTTCTTCTCCATGCCGACCGTCGCGCTGACCTTGGTGGAGGCGTCGGTCGCGACGATCTTCTCCTCCATGTGGTTGAAGAACGCGTCCTCGGCGGGGCTCGTGGGGTGCGGCTCTCCCGCGACCTGCCGGCCCTGATCGTTGCCGGAGGTCGCCACCACCGCGACGGCCGGGCCGCCGATCACGAGCACGGCGGCCGCCGCCACCAGGTACAGCCCGCGGCGCCGGCGCCGGGCACGGCCCACCGCGACCTCGTCGGTGAGCCGGGTCAGGAGCTGCGGGCTCGGCTCGGTCAACCGCGGGGGCGGACCGGGGGACTCGGCCAGCGCCGCCATCATCGGCTCCATGCCGGCCAGGTCGTCGAGCTGGGCGGCGCAGAACTCGCAGTACGCCAGGTGGGCCTCGAAGGCGGTGGCTTCCGCATCGTCCAGGATGCCGAGTACGTAGGCGCCCACGGCGTCGTGCTCGGAGTGCCGGTCGTGCGTCGTCATGCCGTCACCCCTCGTTCCTCCAGTGCGAGCTTCATCGAGCGCAGTGCGTAGAAGACCCGGGACCTGACGGTCCCGCTGGGTATGCCGAGCACCTCCGCCGCCTCATTGACGGTACGCCCTCTGAAATACGTCTCGACAAGTGCTTCCCGGTGGGCGGGAGTCAAATCGTCGAGTGCGTCGGAGAGCGTCATCAGCCACAACGCCTTGTCGATCTCGTCCTCCGCGGGCATGACCTCCAGCGGTGACGGATCGACCTCCTGCGGCCGGGACTGCCGGCTGCGATGGTTGTCGATGACGATGCGTCGCGCGACCGTCACCAGCCAGGGGCGGACAGAGCCGGTCGCCCGATTGAGCTGACCGGCGTTCTTCCAGGCACGAATGAGCGTCTCCTGTACGACGTCCTCGGCGCGCTGGCGGTCGCCGGCGACGAGACGGAGTACATAGGCGAGCAGCGGTCCCGCGTGTTCTCTGTAGAGCGCGCGCATCAACTCCTCGTCGGGGGTCGCTTTCTCGGCGCGCGGTCGCTCGCTGCGATGTCGAGCCCTGTGCTGACGGCTATCTGCCACGGCCGCATCCTCGCGCACCCGAACCTCCCGGTCGAGACCCTGTGTGGCTCCCTCCCCCATCACTACGCGTGGGCTCGGCGAATGACTCAACGCGATCCGAAAAACTTTTCAGGCGCCTGTCCGGGCCGGGGGTTGGGCCGGGGCTGGGGGTTGGGCTTGGGCTGGGGCTGGGGCTTGGGGTCGCGCGCCGGCGCTTGTCGTGGCCCGGCGCCGGTGCCGGGCCACGCGCTCCCGGTTGCCGCACACCTCGCTGGAACACCAGCGCCTTCGGCGGCCCCTCGACGTGTCGAGGTACAGGCGGCGGCAGTTGTCGGCCTCGCACTCGCGCAGCAGGGCGCGGGCGGCGGGGTCGGTCAACAGATCCACCGTGTCGCGGGCGACAGCGGCGAGCAGCGGTGCGCACGCGGGGGCGTCGCTGAGGGTCCTGCGCCAGGTGCCGTCGGCGGCGCGCACGGCTCCGACGCCGGGGGGCGGGGTGGCGGCGAGCGTGTTGATGTGGCGCAGGGCCCGGGCGGCGGGGCGGCCGGTCAGTGCCGCGCGGGCCAATTCCGTGACCTGCGCGCGTACTTCGATGAAGCGGTGCACCCACGCCTCGTCCACCGCGTCCAGCGCGGCCTCGCCCGGCACGAGGCCGCTCCTGACCAGCCACTCGCGGAGGCGGTCGGGGTGGCTCAGCTGGTCGGTGCTGTGCGCTCCCGTCGCCACCAGGTCCAGGCAGACCCGGCCGGAGTCGAACCGCATGCCGCACGCGCCTGTGCCGGCTGCCATGCGCCTGTCACCGCCTCGGGGTTACCGGTGGGTGTCGTCACCCCCAGAGTGCCCGTCTGCGGGGGCCGCCGGAACCCCTGGGGCGGGTGCGCGGAGGCTTCGGGTCAGTGGCGGGCGGGCGGGGGCGGGGCCGGGCAGCGTTCGACACCCTGCGGGGAGCGCCCCGGCACGTCCCGTCCCGGCAGCGTGCAAGGCGCGGCAGGGTGCCCCGCGAGGGGGTTACCCGTCCGCGTACTTCGTGTCCGCTGTGGGGTCCAGGGCCAGGCGGTAGCCGCGTTTGACCACCGTCTGGATCAGGTTGGGCGCGCCCAGGGACGTGCGCAGGCGGGCCATCGCCGTTTCCACCGCGTGCTCGTCGCGGCCCGAGCCCGGGAGCGCGCGCAGCAGGTCGGCGCGGGAGACCACCCAGCCGGGGCGGCGGACCAGGGCCCGCAGCAGGGACATGCCGGCGGGCGGCACGGGCCGCAGCTCGCCGTCGACCACGACCGCCTGGCCGCGGATCTCGACACTGCGGCCCGCGACCGGCAGGGTGCGGGCACGGGCCGGGAGTTCGCGGCAGACCAGCTGGACCAGCGGGCCCAGGCGGAAGCGTTCGGGCTGGACCGTGTCGATGCCGTGCGCCTGGAGCGGGAGGGCGGTGACCGGGCCGACACAGGCCACCAGTACGTCGTGACCGAGGGCCGCCAGGAGGTCCGGCAGCAGGCCGCGTTCCTCGGCCCGGGACAGGAGCGACGCCGCCGCGGGGGCGCTGGTGAAGGCCAGGGCGTCCACGCTCCGGGAGACCGTCGCGTCGATGAGGCGGTCCAGCGGTGCGATGTCCTCGGGCGGCATCCAGCGGTAGACGGGCACGCCCACCACCTCCGCGCCGGCGGCCCGCAGCGCCTCGACGAAGCCGGGGAGCGGTTCGCCGTGCAACTGGATCGCGATACGGCGGTCCGCCACTCCCTCGGCGAGCAGGCGGTCGAGTACCTCGGCCATGGACTCGGAGGTGGGTGACCACTCCTCGGTGAGGCCGGCCGCCCGGATCGCGCCCTTCACCTTGGGGCCGCGGGCGAGGAGTTCCACGTCCTGCAGGCGGGCGAGGAGCGCCTCGCCCAGGCCCCAGCCGTCCGCCGCCTCCACCCAGCCCCGGAAACCGATCGCCGTCGTCGCGATCACCACGTCGGGTGCGTGGTCGATCAGCTGCTTGGTGGTGGCCAGCAGCTCGCTGTCGTCGGCCAGCGGCACGATCCGCAGGGCGGGCGCGTGCAGGACCGCCGCGCCGCGCCGTCTCAGCAGGGTGCCCAGTTCGTCGGCGCGCCGGGCGGCGGTGACGCCCACGGTGAAGCCCGCGAGCGGGCCGTGCTGTGGTTCGGGGGTGGTGGTGTTCACGGACATGGCGTACCCGGCTCTCATACCGCTGTGCTGGTGATGCGGAGGGCCGAGCCTGTCAACCTCACGTGACAGGCTCGGTTCCACCGTATTTCCCGGCCGTTACGGACCTGCGCGCCTCACACCTCGGCATACGTGAGCTGCGGCTTCGCCGGTACGGCCACCGGACGCCGAAGGTATACCGCCCAGGTGACGGTGAAGCACGCGGCGTAGAAGGCGAGGAAGGCCGCGAAGGCCGCCGTGCCCGTGCCGGCGGTCTGGAAGGACTGCCGGAAGGCCAGGTTGATCGCGAGCCCGCCCAGCGCGCCGACCGCGCCGATCAGGCCCATGGACGCCCCGGACAGCCGCCGCCCGTACGCCGCGGCCGCCTCGCCCTCCATGCCCTTGGCCAGCGCCTTGGCCTGGAAGATCGCCGGGATCATCTTGTACGTCGAACCGTTGCCGAGGCCGGACAGGACGAACAGCGCGGTGAAGCCCGTCAGGAAGACCGGCAGGGACTTGGTGGTCGAGGCGTAGACGACCACGGAGGTGGCCGCCGCCATCGCCGCGAAGTTCCACAGGGTGATGCGCGCGCCGCCGAAGCGGTCGGCGAGGGAGCCGCCGAGGGGACGGATCAGCGAACCGAGGAGCGGGCCGACGAAGGTGAGCGAGGCCGCCTGGAGCGGCGTACGGCCGAACTGGGTCTGGAGGACCAGGCCGAAGGCGAAGCTGTAGCCGATGAAGGAGCCGAACGTCCCGATGTAGAGGAAGGCCATGATCCAGGTGTGCCGGTCGCGCACCGCCGCCTTCGCCGCCCCCGTGTCGTTGCGTACGGGCGCCAGGTTGTCCATGTACAGCGCCGCGCACACCGCCGCGACGACGATGAGCGGGATGTACGTGGCCAGCAGGACACGCGGGTGGGTCGCTCCGGCCACCGCGATGACGAGCAGGCCCATGAGCTGGACCACGGGTACGCCGATGTTGCCGCCGCCCGCGTTCAGGCCCAGCGCCCAGCCCTTCTTGCGCAGCGGGAAGAAGGAGTTGATGTTGGTCATGGAGGAGGCGAAGTTTCCGCCACCGACGCCGGTGAGCGCCGCGACCACCATGAAGGTGGTGTAGGAGGTGCCGGGCTCCATGACGGCGTACGCCGCGCCCGTGGGCAGCAGCAGCATCAGCGCGCTGAAGACGGTCCAGTTCCGGCCGCCGAAGCGGGCCACGGCGAAGGTGTAGGGCACGCGCACGACGGCGCCGACGAGGGTGGCGGTGGCGATCAGGAAGAACTTGCCCGCCGGGTCGATGCCGTACTCCGGGCCCATGAAGAGCACCATGACGGACCACAGGGTCCAGATGGAGAAGCCGATGTGCTCGGAGAGTACGGAGAAGAGCAGGTTGCGGCGGGCGATCCGCTCCCCCGACTCCTTCCAGAAGGTCTCGTCCTCGGGGTCCCACTGTTCGATCCACCGGCCTGCCATGACGCGCCTCCACGAGTTCTCGGGTCGTGGAGGCGACGTTAGGGACAGAGCATTTCAGGCCCGTGCCGTGAGGTGACCGGCGCGCAACCTTGCTCTCACCCGGCGGTCAGCGCGGGTGTGAGCGCTTCTTCGGCGCGCCGTTCGGCCACAGGCGCGGCTTGCGCTGCGCGGCGACGTCTTCCAGCCAGCCCACCGCCATGATCATCAGGCCGATCAGCGGCCAGACGACGATCAGCATGAGGGTCGTGTACGCGCTCTCGATGTAGCCGGAGTACGTCGGCCAGACGCCCGGGATCTGGAAGAGCAGGTCGATGATCGGGATGGTCGCCATGATCAGCAGGTTGTGCCAGAGGTAGATCGTCACGGCCCGGTTGTTGGCGAGGGTGATGACGGTGTCGAAGCCCTTGAGCCGGGGCGGGAGCTCCTTCCAGGCCGGTGAGTACTGGAGGAGGATCACGCAGAAGCCGAACGACCAGGCCGCCTGGGCGAGCGGGATGTCGTTGAGGTCCCAGCCGTCGGCGGTCAGGTGCCAGGACGCCCACCACAGGCCGAACGCCATGAGCAGCGTCGACACGGACACCGAGATGTAGCGCGGGACCTTCTCGAACAGGCCGTCGTTGTGGGCGAATCCGAGCACCCAGCAGGAGCCGTAGACCGCGAAGTCGGTGAGGGCGTTGCCGAACTCGCCGGGGATCGTGAACAGGCCCGATCCGATGACCGCGGTGACGCCGAGCGGGGCCAGCAGCGTCAGCCACGGCACCTTTCGGAACGCCCACAGGAGGAGGGGGGACGCGATGACGAACCAGAGGTACGCGCGGATGTACCAGAGGGGGCCCGCCGCCTGGACCGCCCAGGTGTCCTCCAGCAGGCCGGCCTTGTCACCGCTGTGCCAGGGGAACGGCGGGGCGCCGACGGGGAAGACGTAGTTGGCGAGTTTCAGGAACCACCAGATGCCCTCCTCCTTCAGCGGCTCCCAGCCGAAATAGAACATGATCGGCACGACGGTGAGCGAGAACGCCCACAGCGGCGGCAGGAGCCGTCGGACGCGACCCCGGATCACGCCTGCGGCGGGCCGCTTCAGCGAGCGCGCCATGAGCGACCCGGCCAGCGCGAACATCACGCCCATGGACGGGAAGAGGATCGTCAGCCAGGCCCAGCCGAAGATGTGGTAGACGACGACACGCACGAGCGCGATGGTGCGCAGTACGTCGAGGTAGCGGTCGCGGCCCGGCCGGGCCGCCGCCGCGGCGGGCGCGGCCGGCTCCGCCTTGTGCCGGGCGCGCGGCAGCTGCGCGGTCGTGTCGGTGCCGAACGCGGCGAAGGCGGGCTCCGTGCCGTAGGCGGGGCCGGGGGTGGTGCCGGGGGTCATGCGACGGGCCTCTTCTCGTTGCTCCGCTGGCGCTGGCCCGGGATGGAGCCGGGCGCCTCGACCGCGCCGGTGCGGCGCAGCTTCTGCCAGCGCAGCCGGCCGCCGGTCAGGGCGGTGATCCAGGACTGGAGCAGCACGACGTACATCAGCTGCCGGTAGAGGATCTGCTGGAGGGGCAGCGAGATCAGGTGGGTCATCTTCTCGCGGTCGAGCCGGAAGGCGTACGCCGCGCAGACCGCCTGGACGGCGAGCACGCCGAGCCAGGCGACGACGGTCTTCTGAGTGGGGCCGAAGACCAGGCCGTACAGCAGGAACACGTCGATCAGGGGTGCGAGCAGCGGGAACAGCACCATGAAGAGGGACACCAGCGGCAGGCCCACGCGGCCGAAGCGCCCGGAGGGGCCGCTCTCGATGACCGCCCGGCGGTGCTTCCAGATGGCCTGCATGGTGCCGTAGCTCCAGCGGTAGCGCTGCGACCACAGCTGCTGGACGCTCTCCGGGGCCTCGGTCCAGGCGCGCGCCTTCTCGGCGTACACGACCCGCCAGCCGTCGCGGTGCAGGGCCATGGTGACGTCGGTGTCCTCGGCGAGGGTGTCCTCGCTCATGCCGCCGAAGCGCTGGAGCGCGTCGGCGCGGAAGGCGCCGACCGCGCCGGGGATGGTCGGCATGCAGCCCAGCAGGTCGTACATGCGCCGGTCGAGGTTGAAGCCCATCACGTACTCGATGTGCTGCCAGGCGCCGATCAGCGAGTCGCGGTTGCCGACCTTGGCGTTGCCCGCGACCGCGCCGACCCGGGGGTCGCCGAACGGCTGGACCAGTTCGCGGACGGTGGCGGGCTCGAAGACCGTGTCGCCGTCCATCATCACGACGATGTTGTAGCGGGCGTGCGCGAGACCGTTGTTGAGCGCGGCGGGCTTGCCCGAGTTCTGCTGGCGTACGACGCGTACGTTCGGCAGGCGCATCGCCTCGACGATGTCGGCCGTGCCGTCCGTCGAACCGTCGTCGATGACGATGATCTCGATGGGGTGCTCGCTGGTCATCAGCGAGCGGACCGTGTTGGCGATGCACTCGCGCTCGTTGTACGCCGGGACGAGCACCGAGACGGGCTCGGTGAACTCCGGGCCCCAGCTGAAGTCCCGCTTGCGGACCTTGCGCGCGTGCAGGAACGACAGCAGCAGCATCATGCCGAAGCGCAGCATCACCAGGACGCCGATGGCGGCGAGGCCCGCGACGAGGACGCTGGTGGTCTTCTCCGAGAAGGCCACGGCGTAGACCCAGGCCTTGCCCTTCCACAGCTCGGGGCCGGTCACCTGGGTGTGCGCGGTGGGCGCGCCCAGGGCCTCGGTGAGGTTGGTGAAGTCGTACCCGCGGTCCTGCATCGTCGGCAGGAAGCGGTCGAGGGCCGCCACCGTCTGCGAGCGGTCGCCGCCGGAGTCGTGCATCAGCACGATCGAGCCGTCGGTGCCCCTGGGGGTGGCGCGCTTGATGATCGCCTCGACCCCGGGGCGCTTCCAGTCCTCGGAGTCGGTGTTGTTGAACGCCGTGATGTAGCCGCGGCTGCCGATGTACTGCGTCACCGGCCACGACTTGTTGTCGAGGGCGTCGGAGAACGAGGAGTACGGCGGACGGAACAGCGAGGTCCGGATGCCGGCCGCGCCCGCGATGGCGAGCTGGTTCTGGGACAGCTCCCAGTCGATGCGGTCCGTGGACTGGTAGGAGAGGTCGGGGTGGTTGAAGGTGTGCAGCCCGATCTCGTGGCCCTCCGCCACCATGCGCTCGACCAGGTCGGGGTGGCGCGAGGCCATCGTGCCGGTGACGAAGAAGACGCCGTGGGCGTCGTACTGCTTGAGCTTGTCGAGGACCTTCGGCGTCCACTCGGGGTCGGGGCCGTCGTCGAAGGTCAGCACGAGCTTGCGGTCGGGGACGCTGAGCGCCTTGGGCGCCTTCGCGTCGCGCGCGTCGATGACGGGGCCGCCCTTGAGGATGTGCTCGGGGACCTTGTCGATCGGGGCGGGCGGACGCACGCGGTGGTCGGCGAGGATCTCGCTGTGCACGTAACCGCGCAGCATCAGCATCGCGAGCAGCGCCACCAGGAAGAGCGAGGGCAGCAGATAGCGCATGGGTATGCGCCGCCGGACGGTGCGCCGGCCGCGGGCCGCGCGCGGCGCCCCGGTGGGGCGAGGTGCGCGGTGGGCGCGGTGCGCGCGCCTGCCGTGGGATGCCATGTGTGCTACGTGCCTTTCGCGGCAAGTTGACTGGTGGTGCCGCCTGCGGCGGGGTCCGTCCGCGGGTCTGCGGGCTCGGCGCCCGGGTCGCCTCCGCCTGGGTCCGCGCCGGGGTCGGTGCCCGGGCCGGGGTCGGTGCCGGGTCCCGGGTCGGCGCCGGGATCGGTGGTGCCGGGGTCCGTGCCCGGGTCGCCGCCGTCGGGGTCGGTGCCGGGCGCCGGGTCCGTGCCGGGGTCGGCCGGGGCGGGGTTCGTACCGGAGCCGGTGCCGCCGGTGGCCGGCGGGAGGTTCTCCTTGGGGGCGCCGACGCTCTTGGACGAGCTCGCGCCGGGCGCGGGGTCCAGCGGGCCGGCGACGCCGGCCGGCCCGTCGGCGGCCGGCGGCTCGGTGGCGCCGGCGGAGGCGGACGGCGTCGCACCCGCGGTCACCGGGGGTGTCGATCCCGGTGACGCCGGATCGTCGGGGGCCGGGGATATCCGGACCGTGTCCGCCTTCTTCTTGTCGTCGGCGAGGCCGGGTATCTGGAGGAAGGGCGCGGCGGAGTTGCCGCCGGCCAGGGCGACGACCAGCGTGACGGCGTAACAGGCGCAGGCGAAGGCGAGAACCCAGCCGATGCGGCGCAGCTTCTTGCTCCGGCGGCCGGTCGCGTCGACGAAGACCGGACCGTCGGAGCTCTCCTGGAGCTCCTGGAGCTCCTGGGTCTGCGGCGGGTGGCCGAGGTCGCCCGGCCGCACCATGCCGAGCTGGACCGTGATCTCGCTCGGGATCGGTTCCTGGGGATACCCGGATCGGGCATCGTCTCGCCAATTGTCCACAGTTGTACGCACATCCCCCACTGAAGTGACTGGGGTGCGCGCCGCGACTGCTCGGTTGATCTGTTGCCGGAACGGGCCCCCACCCACTCCGGGCGCCCCCTATCACACCGCACCCAGGCGATGAATGTAGCGCACGCCGATGACAGGAGGGCTGTTGAGTCAGTTGTTGTTGAGCATCAGTGACATATCGGTTTCGGGAAGCCAGCCTCCTATGGGGATTTCCAGCCATCGATCCCGTTCCCCGAGCTCACAAATCGTCCCTTTTAGCACCTCAAGCCCCTTATGGCGGAGACCTTTTCGCCACACGAGTGAGATCGGCGACAGTGGTACGGGATCGACGATCGGCCGCAGCTCCATGCCGGGAACGGCGATGAACTCGGTACTCGCCAGTACCGACCAGCGCCGCTTGCGGATCACCCGGACGAACTCCTCGGCGCCCTCGATCTCCGGGAACGGCGCCGCCACCGCGATGCCCCGCCCCGCGAAGAGCCGCACCGCCAGATCGGTCCACTCGGCGGTGGCCGCGTTGCCCGCCGCCGCGTAGAGGGTCTCCCCCGCGAGCGCGCCCAGCGGCACCTCGTCCAGCGCGGCCAGCGGGTGGTCCTCGGCGAGGAGTACGGCCATCCGCTCGAAGCGCATCGGCCGGTGCTCCAGCTGGTCGAGCAGGGCGGGATCGAGCCCGGCGACGCGCCCCGAGGAGACGTCCAGCCGGCCGGCGACGATCGCGGCCGCCGCACCCGTGAGACCGCTGTGGAAGCGGGCGACGAACTCCACGTCGGGCGCGGCCGCCCGCGCCGCCTCCAGCACCTGGTACGCGGTGCCGACGTACGCGCCGACGTCGAAGACGAGTGGCCGTTCGTCGCGCGCCCAGGCCGTGCCCAGCTCGTCGTACGCCGCCAGCACGCGCCGCGCGTACGGCAGGAGCCGCTCGCCCTCCGCCGTGAGCGACACGCTCCGGGTGGACCGTACGAACAGCTCGGAGCCCAGCTCCCGCTCCAGCCGCCGCACGTCACGGCTCAACGCCTGCTGCGCCGTGTAGAGCCTGGCTGCCGCCCGGGTGAAGTGGAGGTCCTGGGCGACCGCCTCGAAGGCGCGCAGAAGGCGGGGTTCTATGTCGTGGGGCACGCCGTGAACTTACAACGCGGGTGCGTGAATGGGCGCCCGGAAGGTGTTGGACCGCCCGGCGTTCCCGCCCCGAAGGTTGATCCATGCCCGTTCATGACACCCCTTCCCCTCTCCTGGCCGTGTCCGGCGACGTCCTGATCGCCGCCGACCGCCCCGACTACGCGTACGCACCGCGCCGCACGCCGCCGCGCCGCAGGCCCGGCCGCTTCTCGCCCTACCGCCGCCTGTTCGCCACCCCCGGGGCGCGTGCCTTCACCGCGGGCAATTTCCTCGCCCGGCTTCCGATGGGCATGTTCAGCGTGAGCGCGGTCATGATGATCGCCGGTTCGCGCGGCTCGTACGCCCTGGCCGGAGCGGTCGTCGCGACCGGTCTCGCCGTCACCGCCGTCGTGGCGCCCTGGACGGCCCGGCTCGTGGACCGGCACGGGCAGGCCCGCGTCGCGGTGCCCGCCACCGCCGTCGCCGTACTCGGCTCGCTCGCCCTGCTGCTGTGCGTCCGCCACGGCGCACCGGACTGGACGCTCTTCGCCGCGTACGCCGCCACCGCCACCACTCCGAACACCGGCGGCATGTCCCGCGCCCGCTGGGCCCACCTCTTCCGGGACGACCCGGCGGCGCGCCACACGGCCAACTCCTTCGAGCAGGCGGCCGACGAGCTGTGCTTCATGCTCGGCCCGGTCGCCGCCGCCTTCCTCTGTACGGCGCTCTTTCCCGAGGCCGGCACGCTGACCGGGGCGGTCCTGATGATGACCGGCGTCCTGGTCTTCGCCGCCCAGCGCGCCACCGAACCGCCCACCACTCCCCGCACGCCGGGCGCCCGCTCCCCGGTCCGCCTGCCCGGCATGCCCGCGCTGCTCGCGGTCTTCCTCGCCACCGGCGCGGTCTTCGGCTCCATGGAGGTCGTCACGCTGGCCTTCGCCGACGGCGCCGGGCACGGCGCCATGGCGGGACCGGTCCTCGCCCTCCAGGCAGCGGGTTCGTGCGCGGCGGGCCTGCTGTACGGGTCCGCGCGCCCGGCGCGCCACGCGCACCGCCGCCTGCTCGTATGCGTCGCGGCCATGACCGCGCTGATGTTCCTCCCCCTGGTGGCGGCGTCCACCGGCTCGCTGGCCGCGGTCGCCGCGGCGCTGCTGCCGGCGGGCGCGGCCACGGCCACGGCCCCCACGATGGTCACCGGCATGACCCTGCTCCAAGGCGTGGTCCCCGCGGCCCGGTTGAACGAGGGCATGACGCTGGCCGTCACCGCGCTGCTCGGCGGCATAGCCGCGGGCTCGGCGGCCGGCGGCTGGCTGGCCGAACACGTCACCCCGGCCGCGGGCTACGGGGCGCCCGTGGCGTCGGCGGCCGTGGCGCTGCTGCTGTGCGCGGCGCTCACGGGCACGACAAAGGCCCCGACGTCCTAGGACGGCGGGGCCTCGGCCTCACATGGGAATTGTGGAGATGGCGGGAATCGAACCCGCGTCCAACGGTGCAGAAACAGGGCTTCTCCGAGTGCAGTCCGCTGCGCTTTTCTCGGCCCCGGAGATCACACGGACAAGTCTCCGACGGGCTCAGTCACTGTTTGATTTCCCACCCGATCCCGTGACCGGACCGAGTGGTTTAGTTCCCTTGATGATGCCAGGATCCGGGTCGGGAACACCCCCGGGCTGACACTTCGCTAGGTCGCTACTTAGGCAGCGAGGGCGAAGGAATCGCGCTTGGAATCGGCGATTATTGGTTGCGACATATGGTTAACGAGATCATTGCCGCTTCCTCGACTCGCTTCCCCTGCCTCGACATCCGCTGTCGAAACCGATCATCCCCATGTTGTTTTATCAAGGTGGTACACGTGCCCCGGGAGGCACAGGTGCCATCGTACGTGAACAACGCACGACCGTGCCAGCCTATTCCCGCCGGCCCGCCCCCGCGCCGTCAGAGCTGCCCGCGCTCCCTGCGCTTGACCGCCGAGATCGCCCGGTTCGTCTCCCGCAGGTCCTGCTTCTCGCGCAGCGTCTGCCGCTTGTCGTACTCCTTCTTGCCCTTGGCCAGCGCGATCTCGATCTTGGCCCGGCCGTCCTTGAAGTACATCGCGAGCGGCACGATCGTGTGACCCGACTCCGACGTCTTGCTCTCCAGCTTGTCGATCTCCGCCCGGTTCAGCAGCAGCTTGCGCTTGCGCCGCGCGGAGTGGTTGGTCCAGGTGCCCTGCGAGTACTCCGGCACGTGCACGTTGTGCAGCCAGGCCTCGCCGCCGTCGAGCTGGACGAAGCCGTCCACCAGCGAGGCGCGTCCCTGGCGCAGGGACTTCACCTCGGTGCCGGTCAGGACCATGCCGGCCTCGTACGTGTCGATGATGAGGTAGTCGTGTCGCGCCTTCTTGTTCTGCGCGATCAGCTTGCGCCCTTTTTCCTTAGCCATAGTGCGGCCATTTTCGCACTACGACCCTCCCCCGAGGCCACTCAATACTGTCCGGGCCCGCTCCTGTGCCCGCTCGCTCACCGCGAGGTCCGGGCTGATGCCCCTCCCGTCGACGCTGTGGCCCGCCGGAGTCCGGTAGTGCCCGACGGTCAGCTCGGCCACGGAACCGTCCGGCAGGCGGCTCGGCATCTGCACCGAGCCCTTCCCGAACGTCCGCGAACCGACGGTGACCGCCCGGCCACGGTCCTGCAGCGCCCCCGTGACGAGCTCCGCCGCGCTCATGGTGCCGCCGTCGACGAGGGCCACGACGGGACGCTCGGTGTCGCCGCCCGGCTCCGCGTACAGCGCGCGCTGCTCGCCCTCCATGTCGTACGTCGCCACCAGCCCGCCGTCGAGGAAGGCGGAGGCGGCGGTGACGGCCTCGGTGACGAGCCCGCCGCCGTTGCCGCGCAGGTCGAGGAGTACGCCGTGGTCCTTCGGCACGGCGCGGACCGCTTCGCGCACCCGCTCGCCCGAGCCCTTGGTGAAGGACGCCACCTTGATCAGCGTGGCGCCGTCCGCGAGCCGCTCGACGGTCACGGCCTCGGTGGTCAGCCGCGCTCGCCGCAGCCGCTCGTCCCACCGGCGCTCGCCGCGCTCCAGGCCGAGCACCACCGGGCTGCCGGCCTTCGCCGCGTCGCCGCCGTCTCCGCGCAGCAGCTGGACGACCTCGGTGACGGGGCGGTTCTCCACCGGGTGCCCGTCGATCGTACGGAGCCGGTCGCCCGCCCGGATACCGGACCGCTCGGCGGGGCCGCCGCGCTGCACCCTGGAGACCTCGATGCGGCCGTCCCCGGCGCGCTCGGCCCACAGGCCGACACCCGTGTACTCGCCGCCGAGTGCCTGCTCGAACTCCTCGTACTCCGCCGGGTCGTAGACCGCGCCCCACCGGTCCCCGCTGCGGCTGACGACCTCTTCGGCCGCCTCCTTGCCGGACTTGCCGTCCGCCATCGCCTCGGCGGCGGCGTCGGCCACCGCCTCGCGGTCGGCCGCGACCACGACGGAGCGCGCGGGGGCCGGGGGCGACTTCTCGTCCTCGCCCGGCCACGAGTCGGTGGCGGCGGCGGTGACGAGCACGATCGCGAAAACCAGTGTCAGGGCCGCCCCGCGGCGGACACCGCGGGGACGAAAGGTGACTTCAGGGCCCAACATGGCGCCGAGTCTAGGACAAACGAAGGGCGCCGCACGGTCGGTTGACCGTACGGCGCCAGGGGCTCATGTCACACCTTGAGGTACTTGCGCAATGCCACGAACCCCGCGAGGGCGGGCATCAGGAGCGCGATCGCGAGCACCAGCGGGAGCTTGGCCAGCACCGCGTCCCAGCCGATGAAGTTGACGAGCGTCAGCTTGTCGGCCAGCGCCAGGCCGTGGTCGATCAGGAAGTACCGGCCGACGAGCAGCATGCCGCAGGCGAAGACGCCGCCGATCAGGCCGGCGAACGCGGCCTCCATGATGAACGGCATCTGGATGTAGAAACTCGACGCGCCGACGAGCCGCATGATGCCGGTCTCACGCCGACGGCTGAACGCGGACACGCGCACGGTGTTGACGATCAGCATCAGGGCGATGACGAGCATCAGGGCCATCACGCAGAGCGCGGCCACGTTCATGCCGTTCATCAGCTCGAAGAGGTTGTCCAGGATGCCGCGTTGGTCCTCGACCGACTGCACGCCGTCCCGGCCCTCGAAGGCGGTGGCGACCACCTTGTACTTCTCCGGGTCCTTGAGCTTGACCCGGTACGACTCCTGCATCTGGTCCGGGGTGATGGTGTCGGCCATCGACGTGTCCCCGAACTGCTCCTTGTAGTGCTTGAACGCCTGGTCGGCCGACTCGTACGTGACGCTCTCGACGATGTCCATCTTGTCGAGGTCGGTCTCGATCTCCTTCTTCTGCTCCGCCGTGACCGCTCCCTTGGAACACCTGGGGATGGTCTCGGCGTCGTTCTTGTTGCAGAAGAAGATGGAGACGTTGACCTTGTCGTACCAGTAGCCCTTCATCGTGCTCACCTGCTCGCGCATGAGCAGCGCCCCGCCGAAGAGGGCGAGGGAGAGGGCTACGGAGATGACCACCGCGAAGGTCATGGTGAGGTTCCGGCGGAGACCGACGCCGATCTCCGACAGGACGAACTGGGCGCGCATGGCGTCCTTTCAGTGCTGGTATCCGTAGACGCCGCGAGACTGGTCGCGCACGAGGCGGCCACCCTCGAGTTCGATGACGCGCTTGCGCATCTGGTCGACGATCTGCTGGTCGTGGGTCGCCATCACCACAGTGGTGCCGGTGCGGTTGATGCGGTCCAGCAGCTTCATGATGCCGACGGAGGTCTGCGGGTCGAGGTTGCCGGTCGGCTCGTCCGCGATCAGCAGCATCGGGCGGTTGACGAACGCCCTCGCGATCGCCACGCGCTGCTGCTCACCACCGGAGAGCTCGCCGGGCATCCGGTCCTCCTTGCCGCCGAGGCCGACGAGATCGAGGACCTGGGGCACGGACTTGCGGATCTCGCCGCGCGACTTGCCGATGACTTCCTGCGCGAACGCGACGTTCTCCCCGACGGTCTTGTTGGGAAGAAGCCGGAAGTCCTGGAAGACGGTGCCGAGCTGGCGCCGCATCTGCGGCACCTTCCAGTTGGACAGGCGCGCGAGGTCCTTGCCCAGGACGTGCACCATGCCGTGGCTGGCGCGCTCCTCACGCAGCAGCAGCCGCAGGAAGGTTGACTTACCGGAGCCGGAAGAGCCCACGAGGAAGACAAATTCGCCCTTCTCGACCTCCAGGGAAACATCCCTGAGGGCGGGGCGGCTCTGCTTCGGGTAGGTCTTGGAGACGTTGTCGAATCGGATCACGGGTGCACCACGGTCGCCGGGAGTAGGTGAGCGTGACCATACGCGACGCGGGCAGGACCGCGCAGTCCGCGTACTGCGATGGGCGATTTATCACGGATCGGCACCGCATCGCGACCGGAACAGAACGGCCGTAACCCGACGGGGCGCGCCGGAACCCGCGCGAGCTGGCACAGTGGGAGGGGGAACAGTCACGTTCCCCTGAGCGTTGGCGGGAGAACGGCCGCAGGCGGCTCCGCCGCGCGGGAGGAGGAAAGCGCATGACCTATGACCGACTGGTGTGCGCGAACTGCGCGGCGCCCGTGAACCAGGGCCGCTGCCCGGTCTGCCGGGCGAACAGGGCGAGGATGCAGCAGGAGGGCGGCCCGCTGGCGGGGCTGACCCCGGCGACGCTGGTGGTGCTGGTGGCCCTGCTGGTGGCCGCGGTGGCCCTGCTGGTGCACCAGACCGCGTAGACCCCGCCGTACCGCTTCCACGGGCCCTCTGAGGGCCGACGAAGACACAAGAGAGGGGCCCGGGGCGCTGAGCGCGCCCCGGGCCCCTCTTGTACGCCTAAGCGGTTCAGGCGACCGTACGGCCGCTGACCAGGCGCGGCAGCATGCGGAAGCCGATGCCACCGGCGATCATCGTCGCGGCGCCGATGAGCAGGAACGAGGTCTCGGCGGCGCCCGTCTCGGCGAGCTCCTCCTTGGCCTTGCCCTGCTCGACCGGCTTGGAGCCGGCGCTGTCGGTGTCGGTGTTGTCCTCGCACTCGGCACCGTCGAGGTCGAGGGTGCAGGTACCGGCGTCGCCGTCGCCACCGCCGGTGGAGCCACCGGTCACGGTGCCGCCGTCGTCGTTGCCGCCGTTGCCGCCGCCACCGTTCCCGTTACCGCCATTGCCGCCGTTCCCGTTACCGCCGTTGCCGCCGGTGCCGTTCCCGCCATTGCCGCCCGGGTCGGTCGGGTCAGAGGGGTCGGTCGGGTCGGTGGGCGGGTCGACCGGGTCGGTCGGCGGGTCCACCGGGTCGGTCGGCGGGTCGACCGGGTCAGTGGGCGGGTCGACCGGGTCGGTCGGCGGGTCCACCGGGTCGGTCGGCGGGTCCACCGGGTCAGTGGGCGGGTCGACCGGGTCGGTCGGCGGGTCCACCGGGTCGGCGGGGTCCGCCGGGTCCGCGGGGTCGGCGGGGTCCGCCGGGTCCGCGGGGTCGGCCGGGTCGGCCGGGTCCGCAGGGTCGACCGGGTCGGCCGGGTCGGCGGCGATGGAGACGTCGACGCCCTCCTGGTCGACGCTGGCGTCGGCGCTCAGGCCGGCCACGTCGACACCGATACCGACGGCCGAAGCGGCGCCCGCGGCGGTCAGCGAAGCACCTGCGGCGATCACCGCACCGGCTGCTATACGCGCAACGCGGATCCGCGTCTTCTTGGTCATCTGGCTGCTACCCCCAGTAGCTGAATTCGTCAGTGGAGCAGCGCAAGGGGCGCCGGACACTGGGGGTTTGAAATTCGCCCCCCGTCGCACACGCCCCAGAGATACGCATGCCGCGCGTCAGCTTTGCCACTTTTAAAGGGAGCGTCAAGGTCATTGCGGGCGCGATGTCCGGATTGCAGGCACTTGCCCGTCGTACGAGCATACGACTGTGACACAAAACGCAACTGCCGCCTCAGCGGCGGCAGTTACTGTGTCGACAAAGCGAGTTTTTACTTCTCCTGCTGCTTGCGCCAGCGAATTCCGGCTTCCAGGAAGCCGTCGATCTCGCCGTCGAGAACCGCCTGCGGGTTGCCTACCTCGAACTCCGTACGCAGGTCCTTGACCATCTGGTAGGGGTGCAGCACGTACGAACGCATCTGATTGCCCCAGGAGTTGCCGCCGTCGCCCTTGAGCGAGTCCATCAGCGCCTGCTCCTCCTGGCGGCGGCGCTCGAGCAGCTTCGCCTGGAGGACGTTCATGGCGCTCGCCTTGTTCTGGATCTGCGAGCGCTCGTTCTGGCAGGACACCACGATGCCGGTCGGAATGTGCGTCAGACGCACGGCGGAGTCGGTCGTGTTGACGCCCTGGCCGCCGGGACCGGACGCGCGGTAGACGTCGACCCGCAGCTCGGACTCGTCGATCTCGATGTGGTCGGTCTTCTCGACGACCGGCAGCACCTCGACGCCCGCGAAGGACGTCTGGCGGCGGCCCTGGTTGTCGAAGGGCGAGATGCGCACGAGGCGGTGCGTGCCCTGCTCCACGGAGAGCGTTCCGTAGGCGTACGGCGCCTTGACGACGAAGGTGGCGGACTTGATGCCGGCCTCTTCCGCGTACGACGTCTCGTAGACCTCGGTGGCGTACCCGTGGCGCTCGGCCCAGCGCAGGTACATGCGCATCAGCCGCTCGGCGAAGTCGGAGGCGTCGACGCCACCGGCCTCCGCGCGGATGTTGACGAGGGCCTCGCGCTCGTCGTACTTGCCGGACAGGAGCGTGCGCACCTCCATCTCGTCCAGCGCCTTGCGGACGGAGACGAGCTCGGCCTCCGCCTCCACGAGGGTGTCGGCGTCGTCCTCCATCTCGGCGAGCTCGAAGAGCACCGAGAGATCGTCGATGCGGCTGCGGAGCGCCTCGGTCTTGCGCAGCTCGGCCTGGAGGTGGGAGAGCTTGCTCGTGATCTTCTGCGCGGCCTCCGGGTCGTCCCACAGGGACGGGGCCGCGGCCTGCTCCTCGAGCACGGCGATATCGGCCCTCATCCTGTCGAGGTCCAGGACGGCCTCGATCGACCCCATGGTCGAGGAGAGGGACTTGAGCTCTTCGGATACATCGACGACTGCCACGGGTCCAGCGTAACGGCTGGGCGGCCGTACGTTCCCCTCCCCCGGGCGAGCGCCTTGTCACTCCCCCGGGCTACGGCTGGGAGGGCGCCGACTGCTCCGTGTCCTGCGGGGCCGGCTCCTGCCCCTCCCCCGTCGCCGCCAGCCAGCCGCCCACTCCTATCGCGGCGGCCACCAAGACGGCGGCTCCGCCGAGGACCAGGCGCCGCCTGCGCACGGCGTCCGGCTTGTTCCGGGCCGAGCCGGGGCGGCGCTGGCCCGCCGCCCGGGGGGCGCGGGCCGTTCCGCGCGCTCCGCCGGCCAGCTCGTCGGGGGCGGGGACGCGCATGCTCGTGTGGGTGTCGCGGTTGGAGTCCGGGGCCGAGCCGGGCACCAGGGGGACGGCGCCGCGGCGGCGCGGTTCGTCCGCGGAGAGGGCCTGCGGTTCGTCGTACGCCGGGTACGCCGCCTCCTCGTCCTCCGTGCCCGGCTCGTCCACGTCGAGCGGCGGCATCCCGGCGAGGAGCGGGAGCTGGTCGCGCAGGCGGGCGGAGAGCTCGGAGGCGCGCAGGCGGGAGGCCGGGGCCTTCGCCAGGCACTGGACGAGGAGCTGCCACAGCTCCTCGGGGATGCCGGGGAGGGGGACGACGGTCTCGGTGACATGGCGGCGCAGTACGGCGCCGGGGTGGCCGCCGCCGAAGGGGGTGAAACCGGCGAGCAGCTCATACAGCACGGTCGCGAGGGCGTAGATGTCGACGGCCGCGCGGGGCGGCAGGCCCTCGACGATCTCGGGGGCGAGGTAGTCGGGCGTACCGATGATCTTCGTGGCGCGGGTGCGGCGCGGGGTGTCGATGAGCTTGGCGACGCCGAAGTCGGTCAGCAGCGCGGGGTGCGCGCCGCCGGGCCCGAGCGGCCCCTCCATGTCCAGCAGGATGTTCTCGGGCTTCACGTCGCGGTGCACCACGCCGGCCGCGTGGGCGGCGGCGAGCCCGTCGGCGACGTCCGCCGCGATCGCGACGGCCGCCTCGGGCGCCAGGCGGCGCTCGCGGTCGAGCCGGGTCCGCAGATCCGTGCCGCGCACGAGGTCCATCACCAGCGCCAGGTCGGTTCCGTCCACCACGAGATCGCGCACGCCGACGACACGGGGGTGGTCGAGTCCGAGCAGCGCGGTGCGCTCCTGGACGAAGCGTCCGACGAGTTCCTGGTCGGACGCGAGGTCCTCACGCAGGAGCTTGATGGCGACGGGCCCCTCGGGTCCGTCACCGAGCCACACCGTGCCGGCGCTGCCCCGTCCAAGGATCTGGTGGGCCGTGTACCGGCTGCCGATTTTCCGTGCCAAGACTGCTCCCTCAGCGGCTGACGGTCGCCCTGAGGCTACGCGGGTGGGAGCGCTTCCGGAGCCGCGTACGGCGTCAACCTCGACTTCTGGGGGCGAAATCCACCCCCAGAAGTCGACAAATCAACGTACCCGGTTGCTAGGCGCCGGTGGGGCCGCCGAGATCCTTGACGAATTTCGACACGCTGTCGATCCAGTCGCCGATCTGCTCGAAGAAGCTCTTCGTCGTTCCGATCCACTGCTGGAGTCCGGAGAACTCCCAGATCAGCCAGGACGCCACGAACAGCAGGACCAGCGTGAACAGGCAGCCCTTGAGGCAGCCGAGCCCCGGGATGCGCATCGGGTTGGCGCTGCGGCGGCGCGGCTCGCGGGGCTCGCGCGGCGGGCGCGGAGCCGGTGGAGCCGGCTGCTGCGGCGGCGCGTACCGCTGCTGCGGAGGTGGCGGCTGGGGCTGCTGGTACTGCGGCGAAGGCGCCGGGGCGTACCGCTGCGGCTGCTGCTGCCGCTGGGGACGCTGCTGCTGACGCTGTGGGGGCTGCTGCGGCTGGCGCTGGGGCCGGCGGCGCAGGGGGTCCTGGCTCGGGTCGAGGTACTGGACCTGCGTCTGCTCGTTGCGGTCGCGGGCGGCCCGCAGCTGGTTCTGCCAGGGGTGCGGGTCCTCGGAGTCGGGCGCGCCGGGCGCGCCTTCGGGGCGCGGCGGTACGGGCGGCATGACGGCCGTGGGGTCGGCCGCTCCCGGGCCGCCGTACTGCGGGGTGCCCGTCGACGGCAGGACGCTGGTCGCGGCCGCCGGGTCGTACGACCCGGCGTTGGTCGGCAGGACCTGGGTCGGGTCGGCGGCTCCGGGCACGCCGGGGACCGGCGCGGGGGCCGGGTCGGGCGCGAGCAGCGCGCCGACACCCATGGCCGCCTCGACCTGCGCGGACGAGGAGTGCACGCCGACGCCGGCGGCGACGGTGCGCAGGGCGCGGGCGAGGTTCTCGGCGCTGGGCCGCTCGTCCGGTTCCTTGCGCAGGCAGCGCTCTATGACCGTCCACAGCGGCTCGGGAACGGTGGTGGGCCGGCGGGGCTCCTCGCTCAGGTGCCTGTGCAGCACCTCCAGCGCCGTGCCCCCGGCGAACGGCGGGCGGCCGGTGACCAGCTCGTACAGCAGGATCCCCGCGCCGTAGATGTCGACTGCGGACGTCTGCGGGCGGCCCTCGGCCGACTCGGGGGCGACGTAGGCGGGCGTACCCACGAACTCGTGCGTCCGGGTCAGGCCCGGGGAGTCGGCGAGGCGCGCGATGCCGAAGTCGGTGAGCATCGGGTGCATCTGCCCGTCGCGCTCGTCCAGCAGCACGTTGGCGGGCTTGAGGTCGCGGTGCACGACGCCGTCGGCGTGGCTGGCCGCGAGGGCGTCCGCGATCTGCGCGGTGAGCAGGGACGCGGCGACCGGCGAGAACGGACCGTTCTCACGGAGGTAGCGATGCAGGTCGGGTCCGTCCACCAGGTCCATCACCAGGGCGAGCAGGTCACCCTCGACGACCAGGTCGCGGGTCCGCACGATGTTGGGGTGCGTCAGGCGCAGCAGCACCGACCGCTCGCGCAGGAAGCGCATCACCACATCGGCGTCGTTGGCGAGCTCCTCCTTGAGGACCTTGATCGCGACGGTTTCGCCGGGCTGGCCGGCCACGGCCGCCTCGGCACCCGCGGTCTCACGCTGGCGGGCTCGCCAGACGGTGCCCGTGGCGCCGCGCCCGAGCGGCTCCTCGAGCAGGTATTTACTGCCGACCGGCCGCACGTCATGCGCTCCCTGCTGCTCGTGTCCTCGTGGTCCTGCGTGGTTCCGGGCGCTCGGCCCGTGGTTCCGCTCCACTGTAGTGCCGCCCGTCCGCCTCCCACCGGGGCCGCTACCGAGGGTAGACGCGCTCCCCGCGCCGATGGTTGCCGAACGTGCGTACCGCATATGTCCAACCCTGCACTTTTGCGCCCACAGCCGACCATTCAAGATCACTTAGAGGTGGCCGCGGGGCGTGTTGTCAGTGGCAGGTGCGAGGATGCCTGCAGCACGGACTGTGGGGTCGGGAGCCCCGCGCCACGTGCCGACCTGTACCGGACGACGCGTCCGTGCCGGGTGGGGGGAATCACAGGGCGGCACCCCTGCCGGGCACCTCGCGCAGAAGGGACCGCTGACGCGATGCAGATCCGGCTGACCGTCCTCGCGCCGCGCGCGCCAGGCACGCGCGCCACCGAAGGCCCCCAGGCCGCCGGGCGCGTGTGCGACGTGCTCGTCACCGCGCCCGCGGGAACCGCGCTGGCCGCGGTCGCCTCCGGCCTGGCAGCGGCAGTCTCCGGCCCCGGCTCGGCCCCCGAGACCACCGGCGCCGTCGTCGTCTACGCCGGGCGGGAGCGCCTCGACGCCCAGCGCGCGGCGCTGGGCGAGCCGCCGCTGGTCGACGGCGCGGTGCTGTCCCTGCACGCCCCCGCGCCCGAGCCGGAGGCGGCGCCCGACGCCCCCGCCCAGCTGCACGTGGTGGCGGGCCCGGACGCCGGCGGCGTCCACCTCCTGCACGGCGGCCAGATCCGCATCGGCCGCTCGGCGGAGGCGGACGTGCCTCTGGACGACCCGGACGTGTCACGGCTGCACTGCGCGGTGACGCTGACCCAGGACGGCCGGGTCTCCGTGGCGGACCTGAACTCCACGAACGGCACCTCGCTGAACGGCGACGACCTCACCGCCCAACCGGTCCCCTTTCCTCCCGGCGCACTACTGCGCCTGGGCGAGTCGGCCCTCCGCCTGACCCAGGGCGCCCCCGCCGCCCCCCTGCGCACCACCCCCGACGGCGAGGGCCACCTACGCCTGCCGCCCACCCGTGAGCCGGCCGCCGCCCCGTCCACGCCACTCCCGGGCCGCAGGGTCTCCGCCCAACTCCACCCCGCACCAGGCACACCAGGCGCACCCGCACCGTCGGCCCACCCCGCCCCCGTGTCGCCGCTCGCGGTGCCGGGAGGGGACGGGACGGGGCGCTCCCCGCAGGGTGTCGAACGCGACGCGCCCGAAGATCCCGCGTACCCGAACGTTCGGCACCCGAGGACACGCCCCGACGCGGCCCCGACCCCGGAGCCCCCGCACCCGGCACCCGCACCCCCCGCCGCCGCCACGGCCCGACGCGCCGGCATAGGAGCCTGGGCCCGCCGCCTCGCCGGTGCCCGCCCCGACCCCCTGGCCGAGTACGCGCCGGCCGAGGCCACCCCCCTCGGCATGCCCCCGTCCGGCGTCGCCCCCGCAGCGCCGCCAGCCGCCACGCCCCTGCCCGAGGCCTGGCCCGACCCCGCCTCCCTCCTCCTCACCGCGCTCGGCCCCGGCCCCCGCCTCTGGGAGCGCGACCCCGCCCACCCCGAAGCACTGGCCCTGCGCCTGGGCACCGCCGACCGCCCCGCGCCCGACGGCGGCCGCCCGCTGCCCGCCGTGCCCGTCACGGTGGGCCTGCGCGAAGT
Source organism: Streptomyces chryseus (assembly GCF_014650755.1). GTDB lineage: Bacteria > Actinomycetota > Actinomycetes > Streptomycetales > Streptomycetaceae > Streptomyces > Streptomyces chryseus. Next base: position 88,278 of record NZ_BMVO01000019.1, read on the forward strand.
GGGCTCGCTGGGCCTCGCCGGCCCCCGCGCCCGCCTGGCCGGCCTCGCCAGGGCGGTCGTGGCCCAGCTGGCCGCACTGCACTCCCCGGCCGACCTCGAGATCGTCCTGATCAGCACGGACCGGGCGAGGCCACTGCGGGACCGCACCGCCGAGTGGGCCTGGCTCGGCTGGCTGCCGCACCTGCGCCCCGCCCACGGCCAGGACTGCCGGCTGCTCCTCGCGTACGACCGCGACCAGGCCGCGGCCCGCGTCGCCGAACTGGTCCGCCGCACGGAGGACGAGGACCACCCCCGTCCCGCCCGCGCACCGCACGACGGAGCGCGCCCCCACGAGCCCCACGGCCCGTCCCCCCGGCCACCGCACCAGGGCCCCTTCACCGTCGTCGTCCTCGACGGCGACCCCGGCCCCGCCGCGCTCCGCGAGTCGACCGCCCGCCTGGCCGCGACCGGAGCGGCATCCGGCATTCACGTCCTGTGCCTGGCCGAGACGCCCGCCGCATCGCCGCTGTCCCCCGTCGCCGCCACGTACGAGGCCGCCTGCGCCGCGTCGCCCGCCTTCCGCGAGTGCGGCGCCGCCGGCCTGCTCAGCGGCGACGTCGCCACCGCCCTGCGACTGCTGCGCACGGCCGGCGGCGAGCCCGCCGGCCACGGCACGCTGGCCACGGTGGACGCGGTCTCCCCCGCCTGGGCCGAGCGCTTCGCCCGTGCGCTGGCGCCGCTGCGCACGGACGGCCCCGCCCAAGCGACCCACCCCGCCCACCCCACCGGATCCACCGGCGCCCACTCCACGCGCCCCACCCACAGCACCCGAGCCACCCCGCTCCCCTCCTCCTCCCGCCTCCTGGACGAGCTGGGCCTGGCCAGGGCCACCCCCGCTTCCCTCATGGCCCGCTGGGCGGCGGCCGCCGACGACGGCCAGGCCCCCGGCGCCACCCGTGCGTGGGCCGTGCTCGGCGCGGGCCCGCGCGGCCCGCTCTGCGTGGACCTGACCGCCGAGGGCCCGCACCTCCTGATCGAGGGCCCGGCGGGCAGCGGCCGCACCGAGCTGCTGCGTTCCGTGGCGGCCTCGCTCGCGGCGGCGGCCCGCCCCGACCGCCTGGGCCTCGTCCTGGTCGACGGCGCGGGCGGGGAACGCGGCGAGGGCCTGCGCGCCTGCACGGAGCTCCCCCACGTCTCCACCCATCTGGTGGCGTCCGATCCCGTCCGCATGAGGGAGTTCGCGCAGGCCCTGGGCGCGGAGCTGAAGCGGCGCCACGAGCTCCTGGGCGGTCTCGGCTTCGCCGAATGGCATACGCACCGCGAGGTGTCCGGACGGATGATCGGCCAGCGCCCGCCCAGCGCCGCCGAGCAGAACGGCGACCTGGACCCGCCCCCCAGCGGCACCTTGCGCCTGCGGACCACGACGTCCCGGGAGCGCCAGGCCCGCGCCGACACCGCGCCGTCGCCCCTCCCCCGCCTCGTCGTCCTGGTCGACGACCTGGACGCGCTGGTCGCCCCCGCCCTCGGCAGTACGGGCAGGCCAGCGGCCGGTTCCGTCGTACGGGCGCTGGAGGCCGTGGCCCGGGAGGGCGAGCGGCTCGGGGTGCACCTGGTGGCCACCTCCGCCAGGCCGGACCGTACGGCCGACACGGAACTCGCGCGCGGCGCCCGGCTGCGCGTGGTGCTGGACCCCCCGCCGCCGGCGCCCGCCCCCGACGGGCCGGCGCCCGGCCGGGGCAGGCTGCTGCGCCACCCCACCGGCGAGGCGGCCGGGAGCCTCGGCGCGACCCCGTTCCAGGCGGGCCGGGTCACCGGCCGCATCCCCCGCACCGCGACCCTGCGGCCCACGGTCGTCCCGCTGGAGTGGGAGCGGATGGGTGACCCGCCGACCCGACGCCCGGTGCGCGAGCTCGGCAACGGACCGACCGACCTCGCCCTGCTGGCCAGCGCCCTGGACCGGGCCGCCCGTACCGTCAACGCGACCCCCCTGCCGCCTCTCGGCGTCTCCCACGAGGACTGACTCAACGTCACGAGCCCATCACGATCACCCGGTTGACACGGAAGGCACTATTGCCCGGGCCGACCGCCGGGCGTAGACCTGACCCACGGGACAGCTAGACCGGCATCGGCGCCAGCGGTTCTCCGAGGGCTGCGCCGGTCCGTACGCGCACAGGAGAGACGGGGCAGTGATGCGCACAACTCTTCGCACACACAGCGGTCGCAGGGCTCGAAGGGCTGCGCTGGCGATGATCGCCGCGAGCACGCTCGCCCTCACCGCCTGCGGCGGCGACAAGGACAAGGACGAAGGCAACGAGGGAAGCGGGGCCACCACAACGCCCTCGTCCTCCGTCGAGCTGCCCAGGCTGAACGGCGAGGAGGTCCAGGTCGCCGCCGTTTGGACGGGCCCCGAGCAGGAGAACTTCACCAAGGTCCTCGACGAGTTCGAGAAGCGCACGGGCGCGAAGGTCACCTTCGTACCGGCCCAGGACCCGATCGTGAACTTCCTCGGCACGAAGATCGCCGGCGGTTCGCCGCCGGACGTGGCGATGCTGCCGCAGGTCGGCGCGCTCCAGCAGGCCGTCCAGCGCAAGTGGGCGAAGCAGGTCGACGCGGCGACGCAGGCGCAGCTGGACAAGAACTACTCGCAGGGCTGGAAGGACATCGGCGCCGTCGACGGCAAGCAGTACGGCGTGTACTTCAAGGCCGCCAACAAGTCCCTGATCTGGTACAACGCCCAGGTGTTCGAGGACGCGGGCGCCGAGGAGCCGAAGACCTGGAAGGACTTCCTGACCACCGCCGAGACGATCTCCGCCTCCGGCGTCTCCCCGGTGTCCATCGGCGGCGCGGACGGCTGGACCCTCACCGACTGGTTCGAGAACATCTACCTGTCCCAGGCGGGCCCCGAGAAGTACGACCAGCTGGCCAAGCACGAGATCAAGTGGACGGACCCGTCCGTGAAGGACGCGCTGACTACCCTCGGGGAGCTGTTCGGCAAGAAGGAGCTCATCGCGGGCGGCCAGGACGGCGCGCTGCAGACCGAGTTCCCCGCGTCCGTCACCCAGACGTTCGCCGAGGACCCGAAGGCCGCGATGGTCTTCGAGGGTGACTTCGTCGCGGTCAACATCGGGCAGACGAAGGCGAAGATCGGCACCGACGCCAAGGTGTTCCCGTTCCCGGCCGTCGGCAGTGAGTCGCCCGTCGTGACCGGCGGCGACGCGGCCGTGGCGCTCAAGGACTCCAAGGGGGCCAAGGCGCTGCTGACCTTCCTGGCGTCGACCGACGCCGCGAAGATCTGGGCCGAGGCGGGCGGGTTCGTATCGCCGAACAAGTCCCTGGACGTGGCGGCGTACCCCAATGACGTGCAGCGCGACATCGCGAAGGCCCTGATCGCCGCGGGCGACGACTTCCGCTTCGACATGTCGGACCAGGCCCCGCAGTCGTTCGGCGGCACGCCGGGCAAGGGTGAGTGGAAGGCGCTGCAGGACTTCCTGAAGAACCCGAAGGACGTCGCGGGGACCCAGCAGCAGCTGGAGTCCGACGCGGCCAAGGCGTACAAGAACTGACGGGTTGACGCGATGACGTCAGCGACCGCGGGGGGCGCCGCGAAGGTCACGCCGCCCCCCGCCGACAGCGGCAAGCGCAAGAGCGTCACCGGCACACGCAGGTTAATGGCGGTCGGCTTCCTGCTGCCCGCCCTCGTGCTGCTCGGCGCGCTCGTGGTCTACCCGATCGGGTACTCGGTCTACCGGAGCTTCTTCGACAAGAGCGGCGACAGCTTCGCCGGCCTCGACAACTTCGTCGAGATCTTCACCGACGACACCATCCTCACCGCCGTCAAGAACAACGCGATCTGGGTGGTGGTGGCCCCCGCCGTCTCGACCGCGCTGGGCCTGATATTCGCCGTCCTCACCGAGCGCATCCGGTGGGGTACGGCGTTCAAGCTGCTGGTCTTCATGCCGATGGCGATCTCGATGCTCGCCGCGGGCATCATCTTCCGCCTGGTGTACGAGCAGAATCCGGAGCGCGGGGTCGCGAACGCCGTGGCGGTGAGCGTCCACGACATGTTCTCCGAGGCGGCGGGCTTCCCGAAGGCCCGCCCCCTGCCCGTCCATCCGCTGAAGGCGGGCGGCGGCGGTTCCTTCGTCACGAAGCAGCCCGTCAGAGCGGGCGAACAGGTGCTGCTGCCGCTGGTCGGCGTACCGCCCGCGAAGATGCCCGGCGACGCGGAGACCGCGGCGCCCGCGCGGACCGCGCCGGACAAGGTCACCGGCACCGCGTGGCTGGACTTCACGAAGGGCGGCGGCGGCAGGCCCAACACCATCGACCCGAAGGAGCTCGGCCTCAAAGGCATCAAGGTCGAGGCGGTCAAGGACGGCAAGGTCGTCGACTCGGCCACGGCCGGCGCGAACGGCACCTTCACCCTCTCCGCCGCGGCGGACGGAGCCGCACTCCGCTTCCCCGCGTCGAACTTCCGCGAGCCGTACAACGGCGTCGACTGGCTCGGTCCGAGCCTGGTGACCCCCGCCATCATCGGCAGTTACGTCTGGATGTGGGCGGGCTTCGCGATGGTCCTGATCGCGGCCGGCCTCGCCGGGCTGCCGCGTGAGCTCCTGGAGGCGGCCCGCGTCGACGGCGCCAACGAGTGGCAGGTCTTCCGCCGGGTGACGGTCCCGCTGCTGGCGCCCGTCCTCGCGGTCGTTCTGGTCACTTTGATGATCAACGTACTGAAGATCTTCGACCTGGTGTTCATCATCGCGCCGGGGTCGTCCCAGGACGACGCGAACGTACTGGCACTCCAGCTCTACCGCTCGTCGTTCGGTACGGACGCGCACCCCGGCATCGGCAGCGCCATCGCCGTGCTGCTCCTGCTGCTGGTCGTCCCGGTGATGCTCTTCAACATCCGCAGGATGCGAAAGGAGAGCCGCCGATGACCACCACGGCCTCCACGCCCCCCACCACTCCGGCCGACCCGCCACCGACCGGGCGCAAGCAGTCCCTGCCCGCGCGGATCGCGGCCCGCGCGAGCGGCGGCGCGGTGAGCGTCTTCCTCGTCCTGGTGGCGCTGTTCTGGCTGATGCCGACGATCGGCCTTCTGTTCTCGTCGCTGCGCAGCCCCACCGACATCGCGGAGACGGGCTGGTGGAAGGTCTTCACCGCCCCGTCCGAGCTCACCCTCGACAACTACGCCAATCTCCTCGACAACAGCACCATCGTCGACTCCCTGCTCAGCACCGTCATGATCACCGTCCCGTCCACCGTCCTGGTCGTGGTGATCGGCTCGCTGGCCGGTTACGCCTTCGCGTGGATGGACTTCCCGGGCCGCGACTGGTGGTTCCTGGTGGTCGTCGGCCTGCTGGTGGTGCCGGTGCAGGTGGCCCTCGTACCCGTGTCCGAACTCTTCGGCAAGATCGGCATCTTCGAGACCACGGCGGGCGTGGTCCTCTTCCACGTGGCCTTCGGCCTGCCGTTCGCGATCTTCCTCCTGCGCAACTTCTTCGCGGAGATCCCCAAGGAACTCCTGGAGGCGGCGCGGCTCGACGGAGCGGGCGAGATCCGGCTGTTCACCCGCGTCGTGATGCCGCTGGGCGGCCCTGCCATCGCCTCGCTCGGCATCTTCCAGTTCCTGTGGGTGTGGAACGACATGCTGGTCGCGCTGATCTTCGCGGACTCGGCCAACCCGCCGATCACGGTCGCGCTCCAGCGTCAGGTCCGCCAGTTCGGCAACAACATCGACATCCTGGCGCCGGGCGCGTTCATCTCGATGATCATTCCGCTGATCGTCTTCTTCGCGTTCCAGCGCCAGTTCGTCAACGGCGTGATGGCCGGCGCGGTGAAGTAGCGCCCCCGACGGCGGCCCGGTCCCCCCGACCGGGCCGCCGCACCGCGTCCCGGCGCCCGCTCACGCCCGGAGCGCGGCCACCGCCGACACCGCGAGGCCGTCGAGATACCCGGCCGGCAGGGCACTGCGCACCACCACGAGCCGCCAGTACAGCGGCCCCACGATCAGATCGAGGGCACGGTCCACGTCCGTCCCCTCGGGCAGTTCGCCGCGCGCGACCGCGTCCCGTACGACGACGGCGGCGACGCCGTGCTGTCCGTCGAGAAGAGCCGCCTTGATCGCGTCGGCGATTTCGGGGTGGCGCGTGGCCTCCACCAGCAGGTCCGGGACGACCTGCGAGGCGACGGGGTGGCGCAGCGCGTGGGCGGCCACTTCGAGCAGAGCGCGTACATCGCCGTACAGCGAGCCGGTCGCGGGTGCGGGCAGCCCCTCGGTCGCCACGGCGGAGACGAGGTCGAGGACCAGGGCGAGTTTGGACTTCCAGCGGCGGTAGACGGCCGTCTTGCCGACGCCCGCCCTGCGCGCGATGCCCTCGATCGACATGCGGGCGTACCCGACGGCGGCCAGCTCCTCGAAGACGGCGGTACGGATCGCGTCGGTGACGTCCTCCCTGAGCACGGCGGCTCCGGCGGGGGCGCGGCGCGGGGGTGCGGTCGGTGACGGGTCGGCGCTCATGCGGCCCAGCATAGCGTCACGACGGAACGGTTGCGTTTCGACGTACACCGCCCTACTGTCACCGTAGCGACGATACGGACCCGTTCCGTCGTGCTCGCCATCGCCGCCCCTCGTCGAAAGCCGCCGATGTGACCCTGACCGCGACATCGCCCGCCCCCGCTCCGGCCCCCGCCGGGCCCGCCCCCGACCTGGCCGCCCTCGCTGCCCGCCACGGCCTCGTCGAGAGCGGCGCCCGCCCCTGCCTCCCGGAGTACACCCGGCGCCTGTGGGGCCGCCGCCACTTCGTCACCGCGTTCGCCACCGCCCGGCTGACGGCGCAGTACAGCCGGGCCAGACTGGGCCAGCTCTGGCAGGTCATGACGCCGCTGCTCAACGCGACGGTCTACTACTTCGTCTTCGGCGTCCTGCTCCGCACCAAGGAAGGCGTCCGCGACTTCGTGCCGTTCCTGGTCACCGGCGTCTTCGTCTGGACGTTCACCAGCAGCACCGTCCTGGCCGGCACCCGCGCCCTGACCGGCAACCTGGGCCTCGTCCGCGCCCTGCACTTCCCCCGCGCGGCGCTCCCCGTCGCGTACGCCGTCCAGCAGCTCCAGCAGTTGCTCTTCTCGATGGCCGCGCTGACGGTGATCCTCTGCTGCTGCGGGCAGTTCCCCCGGCCGTCCTGGCTGCTGGCGCTGCCCGCGCTCGGCCTCCAGGCGACGTTCAACACGGGTCTGGCGCTCGTCATGGCGAGACTGGCGTCCCGGACGCCGGACATCGCCCAGCTGATGCCGTTCGCCCTGCGCACCTGGATGTACGTCTCGGGCGTCATGTGGAGCGTCAGCCACGCCGTGCGGGGCGACAAGATGCCGCACCTGGTGGCCGTGGCCCTGGAGTGGAATCCGGCCGCGCTCTACATCGACCTGACGCGCTTCGCGCTCATCGACAGCTTCGCCGCCGGCCAACTGCCCCCGTACGCCTGGGCCGGCGCAGCGGGCTGGGCGCTCCTGGCGGGCGTGGGCGGCTTCGTCTTCTTCTGGCAGGCGGAGGAGACGTACGGCCGTGGCTGACGCGTACGACGCACGCACCCCCACCGTCATCGCGGACGACGTCCACATCACCTACCGGGTCCACAGCGGGCGCACCGCGCGCGAAGTGCACGCCGTCAAAGGCGTCACCTTCGTCGCGCACAAGGGCGAGGCCATCGGACTCATCGGCTCCAACGGTTCCGGGAAGTCGACCCTCCTCAAAGCGGTCGCCGGACTGATCCGGCCCGCGCGCGGCCGTGTCTACACCCGGGGGCAGCCCTCGCTCCTCGGCGTCAACGCCGCGCTGATGAACGACCTGACCGGCGAACGCAACGTCGTACTGGGCGGCCTGGCGATGGGCATGACGCGCCGGCAGGTCCGTGAGCGCTACCAGCGGATCGTCGATTTCTCCGGCATCGACGACAAGGGCGACTTCAGCACGCTGCCCATGCGGACGTACTCCTCCGGCATGGCCGCCCGCCTGCGCTTCTCGATCGCCGCCGCCAGGAGCCACGATGTCTTGATGATCGACGAGGCGCTCGCCACCGGGGACGCCGCCTTCCAGCGCCGCAGCAAGGCCCGCATCGCCGAGCTCCGCGCGACGGCGGGCACCGTGTTCCTGGTCAGCCACCATCACAGGACCGTCACCGAGACCTGCGACCGGGCGCTCTGGCTGGAGGCGGGGACGCTGCGGATGGACGGGCCGGCGGCGGACGTCGTCGCCGCCTACGAGGCGCATGCAAAGGCGAAGAAATAGCGCAAAGGGTGGCTAAAGTGCGCCTTGATGACGACCGAACAGATCCCGGCCTCCGACGCGCGGGCCACCCCCGGCTCCCGCAGGTCCACAGCCGCCGCGCGCCGGTTCGCCTGCGGGCTCGGCGCCGTCTGGGTCGCCACCCGGCTCGGGATGCTCGCCCTGCTCGCCCAGCCCCTCGCCGCGTTCGACGTGGGGACGATCAGCGGCGAGGTCCACCAGATCTACTACGGCTGGTACGGGCAGCTCGCCCAGGGCGGCTTCCCCCTCGACGACGTCATGTGGCAGTACCCGCCCGGCGCCGCCCTGGTGATCCTCGGGCCGGGCGCGCTGCCCTGGCTCACGTACTTCCAGGCGTTCCTCGTCCTCACCCTCGCCGCCGACGGGCTCCTCGCCTGCGCCCTCGCCCGCGCCGGGCTGCGGCCCGGGCGCCGCACGGACGGCGCCTGGCTGTGGGTGGGCGCGCTGCCGCTGCTCCTGCACCTGCCCCTGGTCCGGTACGACGTCCAGGTCACCGCACTCGCCGTACTGGCCCTCCTCGCCCTCCAGCGCCACCCGCGCATCGGCGGCGCGCTCGCCGGGCTCGGCGCGACGGTGAAGGTCTGGCCGGTTCTCGCGCTGCTGGGCGCGCCCCGCGGGCGTACCACCAGGGAGGCCTGGCTGTCCGCCGCCGCCGGTGCGGCCGCGCTGCTCGCGGTCCTCGCGTTCGGCTTCTCGCACACCCTGGGGTTCCTGCGCCAGCAGGGCAGCAGGGGCGTGCAGATCGAGTCGGCGGCCGGAACCGTGCTGTCCCTGGCCCGGCTGGCGGGGTGGCCCGGAACGGTCGAATACCGTTACGGCGCGATGGAGTTGACCGGGCCGTACGTCCCGGCCCTCGCCCACGCCTCCCTCGTCCTCACCGCCGCCGCCTTCTGCTGGCTGCTGCTGTGGCGGATCAGGGCCCGCCGCTGGACACCGGCCACGCCCTTCGACGCGGCGCTGGCCGCCGTGCTCCTGTTCACCGTCACCAGCCGGGTGATCAGCCCGCAGTACCTGGTGTGGCTGCTCGGCCTGGCCGCCGTCTGCCTCACCTCGCGCGCCACCACCCAGCGCCCGGTCGCCGCCCTGCTGCTGCCGGCGGCCGCCCTGAGCGCGCTCGCCTACCCCGTGCTGTACGACGACGTGGTCTCGGGCTCGCCGCTGGGCTGCGCGCTCATGGTCGTACGCAACCTTCTGCTGCTCGCCGCCGCCCTGCTGTCCTGCCACCGGCTGTGGGCGTCGTCGAGGAGTACGGGAGCGGTACGGGAAAAGGGGCGCCCCGCGCCGGAATGACCCGGTGCGGGGCACCCCCCGAGGGCGATCAGACGCGCGTGCGCAGCATCGTGCGCATCGTGCGCATGGCCACCGACAGGTTCGCCAGGTCGAACGCGTCCGAACCCTGGATCTCCTCCAGCGTCGTGCGCGCGCGGCCCAGGATCGCGGCGTTCTTCTCCTCCCACGCCTTGAAGCGCTCCTCCGGCGAGGAGGCCCCGTTGCCCACGGACAGCACGTCCTGCGTCAGGCCGGCGTGCGCCGCGTACAGGTCCTCACGGATGGAAGCGCGGGCCATGGACTGCCAGCGGTCGGCCCGCGGCAGCTCGATGATCCGGTCCATGAGCTGGGTGATGGACAGACGGTCGGCCAGGTCGTAGTACACCTCGGCGACCTGCATCGGCGTCTTGCCGGTGCGCTCCGCGATCGCGACGATGTCGAGCGTCGGGAAGGCCGACGAGAACCCGGCCACCCGCAGCGCCAGCTCCTCGGGAACGCCCGCGTCGGTCAGCTCGTCGAGGATGCTCTGGTACCACTCCAGGTCCGCGCCGCGCAGCAGCTTCGGCAGCTCGTCCCAGACCCCCGCCACACCGGCGCTGAAGAACTCGATCGTCTCGGCGAGCTCCAGCGGCTGCGGCCGGTTGCCCAGCAGCCAGCGCGTGCCGCGCTCGACGAGGCGGCGCGAGTGCAGCCGGATCCGGGCCTGCACGTCGGCCGCGACCGTGTTGTCGAGCGCCTCGACGGCGTCCCAGACCTCGCTGAGCCCGAAGATCGCGCGGGCCGCGAACTGCGCCCGTACGATCTCCTCGATCGACGCCCCGGTCTCCTCCCGCAGCCGGTGCAGGAAGGTCGAGCCACCGGTGTTCACGGTGTCGTTGACCAGCACCGTCGTGATGATCTCGCGACGCAGCGCGTGCGCGTCGATCTGCTCGCCGAACTGCTCGCGCAGCGCCTTGGGGAAGTACGCGTGCAGCAGGGTCCGCAGGTGCGGGTCGTCCGGCAGGCCGGTGTGGATGAGCTCGTCCGCCACCGTGATCTTGGTGTACGCCATGAGGACGGCGAGCTCCGGCTGGCTCAGGCCGCGGCCCGCGCTCAGCAGTTCCCGGATCTGCCGGTCGGTGGGCAGGAACTCCAGCGGGCGGTTCAGGTGCCCGTCGCGCTCCAGCCGGCGCATGAAGCGCTGGTGGGCGTGGAGCAGGGAGGGCGCCTGCGTGACGGCGTTGGCCAGCGCCGTGTTCTGCGCGTAGTTGTTGCGCAGGACGAGCGAGCCGACCTCGTCGGTCATGGTGGCGAGCAGCTGGTTGCGCTGCTTGACGGTCATGTCGCCGTCCGCGACGAGGCCGTTCAGCAGGATCTTGATGTTCACCTCGTGGTCGGAGGTGTCCACGCCCGCGCTGTTGTCGATGGCGTCGGTGTTGATCCGGCCGCCCTCGCCGCCGGCGCCGCGCCGGGCGAACTCGATGCGGCCGAGCTGGGTCGCGCCCAGGTTGCCGCCCTCGCCGACGACCTTGACCCGCAGGTCCTCGCCGTTGACGCGGATCGCGTCGTTCGCCTTGTCGCCGACGTCGGCGTTCGACTCCGCCGAGGACTTGACGTACGTACCGATGCCGCCGTTCCACAGCAGGTCGACCGGCGCCTGGAGGATCGTCTTCATCAGGTCGGCCGGGGTCATCTTGGTGATGCCCCGCTCGATGCCGAGCGCCTCGCGGATGTGCGCGTTGATCGGGATCGCCTTGGCGCTGCGCGGGTGGACGCCGCCGCCGGCCGACAGCAGATCCGTGTTGTAGTCGGCCCACGACGAACGCGGCAGCTCGAACAGGCGGCGGCGCTCGGCGTACGACGTCGCCGCGTCCGGGTTCGGGTCGATGAAGATGTGCCGGTGGTCGAAGGCGGCCACGAGGCGGATGTGCTCGGAGAGCAGCATGCCGTTGCCGAAGACGTCGCCCGACATGTCACCCACACCGACGACCGTGAAGTCCTCGTTCTGCGTGTCGTGGCCCAGCTCGCGGAAGTGCCGCTTGACGGACTCCCACGCGCCGCGGGCGGTGATGCCCATGCCCTTGTGGTCGTAACCGACCGAGCCACCGGACGCGAAGGCGTCACCGAGCCAGAAGTTGTACGCGCCCGCGATCTCGTTGGCGATGTCGGAGAAGGTCGCGGTGCCCTTGTCGGCGGCGACGACGAGGTACGTGTCGTCCTCGTCGTGGCGCACGACGTTCTTCGGCGGCACGACCTCGCCCGCCACCATGTTGTCGGTGATGTCGAGCAGCGCCGAGATGAAGGTCTTGTACGAGGCGACGCCCTCGGCCATCCACGCGTCACGGTCGACGGACGGGTCCGGGAGGTTCTTGGCGACGAAGCCGCCCTTGGCGCCGACCGGCACGATGACGGTGTTCTTCACCATCTGCGCCTTGACCAGGCCCAGCACCTCGGTACGGAAGTCCTCACGCCGGTCGGACCAGCGCAGGCCACCGCGGGCGACCTTGCCGAAGCGCAGGTGGACGCCCTCGACGCGCGGCGAGTACACCCAGATCTCGTACGCCGGGCGGGGTGCGGGGAGGTCCGGGATGGCCTGCGGGTCGAACTTCATCGACACGTAGCCGTGCGGCTCGCCGGTCGCGGTCTTCTGGAAGAAGCTGGTGCGCAGCGTCGCCTTGATGACGGTCAGGAACGACCGCAGGATCCGGTCCTCGTCGAGGGAGGCGACCTGGTCGAGCGCGCCGTCGAGCTCTTCGAGCAGCCCGTCGGTCAGCTCGGTGCCGGCGATCTGCCGCTCGGGCGACATCCGCGCCTCGAACAGCGACACCAGCAGCCGGGTGGTGTGGACGTTGTTGCGGAGGGTGTCCTCCATGTAGTCCTGGCTGAAGGTCGAACCGGCCTGGCGCAGGTACTTCGCGTACGCGCGCAGCACCATCGCCTGCCGCCAGTCAAGACCGGCGCTCAGGACGAGGGCGTTGAAGCCGTCGTTCTCGGCCTGTCCGGTCCACACGGCGGAGAACGCTTCCTGGAAGCGCTCACGGGCGTCGTCGGCCAGGTGGCCGTCGTTGCCGTTCGACTTGGGCATGCGCAGGCCGAAGTCGTAGATCCAGGCGTGCGTACGGTCGGCGCAGCGCAGCTCGTACGGGCGCTCGTCGACGACCTCGACGCCGAGCCGCTGGAGCACGGGCAGGACGGCGGACAGGGAGACCTGCTCGCCGATCCGGTAGATCTTGAAGCGACGCTCGTTGGGTCCGGCTCCCACCGGCTCGTACAGCGACAGCGAGAAGCTGTTGCGGCCGTGCGTCAGCTGTTCGAGGTGGACGAGGTCGGCGACGGCGGCGCGCGGCGAGTGGTCGGCCTTGTAGCCCTCCGGGAAGGCGTGACCGTACCGGCGCAGCAGTTCGGCGGCGCGCTCCTCGCCCAGCTCGGCGTTCATCGCGTCGGAGAAGCCGTCGGCCCAGGAGCGGGCGGCGTCGACGAGCCGGCTCTCGATGCGCTCGGTGTCGGCGTCGGTCAGGGTCGGCAGCTCGGTGCCGGCCGGGACGCGGACGACGAAGTGCAGGCGGGAGAGGATCGACTCGGTGTTCCAGGCGGTGAAGTCGACGCTGGTGCCGCCGAGCTCCTCCTTCAGGATGTCGATCAGCCGCAGCCGCACGCTGGTGGTGTAGCGGTCGCGGGGCAGGTAGATGAGCGCGGAGTAGTAGCGCCCGTACTCGTCCTGGCGCAGGTAGAGGCGCAGCCGGCGCCGCTCCTGGAGGTAGAGGACGCTGGTCACGATGGACGTCAGCTGGTCGACGGGCGTCTGGAAGAGCTCGTCGCGCGGGTACGTCTCCAGGATCTGGAGCAGGTCGCGGCCGTCGTGGCTGTTGGGCGAGAAGCCCGCCTTGTCGAGGACCTCGGCGACCTTGCGGCGGACGACGGGGACGCGGCGTACGGACTCGGTGTACGCGGCCGAGGAGAACAGCCCGAGGAAGCGGCGCTCGCCGACGACGTTGCCCTCGGCGTCGAACTTCTTCACGCCGACGTAGTCGAGGTAGCTGGGCCGGTGCACGGTGGAGCGGCTGTTGGCCTTCGTCAGGACGAGCAGCTTGTGCTCGCGGGCCTTGGCGCGTACGTCGGCGGGCAGCCGGCTGAACGACGGGCTGACCGGGTGGTCCTCGCCGCCGCTGTGGTGCGGGTCGGAGCGCAGGATGCCGAGACCGGTGCCGGGGACGGCGGACAGCGCGTCGTCCTCGGTCAGCTCGTACTCGCGGTAGCCGAGGAAGGTGAAGTGATCGGCGGACAGCCAGCGCAGCAGCTCGCGGGCCTCGTCGACCTCCAGGTCGCGCAGGTCGTCGGCGGTGGGCTCGCTCGGCAGCTCCTCGGCGATGCGCAGCGCCGAGTCGCGCATCTTCTCCCAGTCCTCGACGGCCTCACGGACGTCATTGAGGACACGCAGCAGGTCGGCGGTGATCTGCTTGAGGTCGGAGCGGTCGGTCTCGCGGTCGATCTCGACGTGGATCCACGACTCGACGCACGCGTCGTGCGGGAGCTTCTCGTCACGGCGGCCGCTGTCGGCGGGCAGGACCTCGACCAGCCTGCCGGTGACGTCACGGCGCACCGTGACCTGCGGGTGGATCACGACGTGGATGCCGCGGCCCTGGCGGGACAGCTCGTTGGTGACCGAGTCGACGAGGAAGGGCATGTCGTCGGTGACCACCTCGACGACGGAGTGGCTGCAGGTCCAGCCGTTCTCCTCCACCGTCGGCGTGTGCACCCGGACGTTGGCCGTGCCCTGCGGGCGGTTCTCCGCCAGCCGGTAGTGCGAGAGCGCCGCACCGAAGATGTCGACCGGGTCGCGGTCGGCGAGGTCCTCGGGGGCCGTGTGCAGGTAGTAGCGCTGGAGGTACGCGAGCAGCGTGTCCCGGTCGGGAGTGCCTGCACTCGTGGACCCAGTCGAAGGTTGCCCCCCGGCCGGGCTGTTCTCAGCTACCCGGGCCGCCCGTACGAGCAGCTCGGCTTTGGCTTCGTCCAGCTTGGTCTGCATGTCCTCTGGCTCCTGTCGCGCGCCGTTGCGTGACGTAGGTGAAGAAGGGTGACACAACGCCACGACGCGGGTATCCGGTCAGTGTCGACGTTATGCCGCGGTGAGAGATACCCATGACGTTATTGGCCAATTTTGACGGCCGGTCGGGGTTTCGGGGACCAGCGATCACCCGGGCACGAAGGTGCTCCGGGCGCATGCCGGGGGCTTCACTGCCCCCGAGGGCTATCGCGCTGATCACGGCACCAGGCTATCCCGCCGCACCGGGGGCCCGTCATGTCCGATCGGTGTACAAAAGCAGCCCGGAAGTTTGACACTCTGGACAGCGACGGCCGACGCGAAGCCTCTTAGGGGCCCGGCGGGCCTCCTTGGCAAACGGTGCCGGCGGGTGCACGTTGAACCGGTCGGCACGACACCGGCCGCCCGAGGGGAGCACACAGCCATGGCACCCAAGATTCTCATCGTCACCGGCGACGCGGCAGAATCGCTGGAAGTCCTCTACCCGTACCAGCGCCTGCGGGAGGAGGGGTACGAGGTCCACATCGCGGCCCCGGCCCGCAAGAAGCTCCAGTTCATGGTCCACGACTTCGAGCCCGGCTTCGACACCTACACCGAGAAGCCCGGCTACACCTGGCCCGCCGACCTGGCGTTCTCCGAGGTCGAGCCCAGTCAGTACGCCGCGCTGGTGATCCCTGGCGGACGGGCGCCGGAGTACCTGCGCAACGACCTGGAGCTGCGCAAGATCCTCAAGTCGTTCTTCGACTCGGACAAGCCGGTCGCCCAGATCTGCCACGGCCCGCTCCTGACGGCCGCCGTCGACGGCCTCGCCGGCCGCCGGGTCACCGCCTATCCGGCGCTGGAACTGGACATGCAGTCCGCCGGGGCGACCTTCCAGGACGCGGAGACGGTGGTCGACGGCATCCTGGTCTCGGCACGCGCGTGGCCGGACCACCCGACGTGGATGCGCGCGTTCCTGAAGGTGCTCCGCGAGAAGAACCTCACGCCGTAGACCCCGGCATCCGGACACAGGTCCCAGGGCGGCCCGGCGCCGAGGGCCGGGCCGGCGTCCGAACGCCGGGCCAGGGCCCGAGCACCGCCCGGGTCCGGCGTCACGCCATCCACCGCTCCGCCAGCCCCACCGCCTCCGCGAGCGTGTCCACCACGGGCACACCGGCCGGCTCCAGGCTGGCCCGGCTGTGCGAGCCCCCCGTGTAGAGCACCGCCCGCGCCCCCACGTGCGCGGCCGCCACCGCGTCGTCGACCGCGTCGCCGATCACGACCACCCGCTCCGGCGCGACGTCACCGAGCGCCGCGACGTGCCGGGCCATGTGCGCCGCCTTGCTGCCCCCCGACGGCCCGGTCCGCCCGTCCACCCGTACGAAGTGCCGCTCGATCCCGTACTGCCGCACCACCGGCAGCAGCTGGTCGTGCCCGTACATGCTCAGCAGCGACTGGCTCCGCCCGGCGGCCGCCCACCCCTTCAGCAGCTCCTCCACCCCCTGGGCCAGGGCGCACACCACGCGCAGCTCGGTGTAGTGCCGGTGGAAGGCCTCGTCCATGACCAGCCACTCCGCCTCCGTCGGCAGCCGCCCCATCAGCCGCTCGTAGAAGCGGGGGATGGGCACGCAGTACAGCTCCCGGTAGCGCTCCAGCGTGATCGGCTCGATCCCGATCTCCGCGAACGCGGCGTTCGTCGCGCCGATGACCGCACTGATGTCGTCGAGCAGCGTGCCGTTCCAGTCCCAGACGAGATGCGTCGTCGTGTGCTTCCCCATTCCAAGAAGGTACCCACCGGGTACGACAACGCAGTCCCCCGAGCCCCGGCGACCGGAATCGGCCGGCGGCCACCGGGACCAGCAGGTCAGCCGATCAAGTGGGGGATCTCCTGCACCCCGAACCACAGCAGTTCGTGGTCCTCGGCCCCGTCCACCGTGAACCGCGCGTCGTCGTCCCCGTGGTCCGCCGCCCCCAGGGCCGCGGCCGCCGCCGTCACGTCCGCCTCCGCGTCGTCCGCGTCGACGTGCACCGCCGCCGCCTTCTTCAGGGGCACCGGCGCGGCGATCCGCACCTCGCCGATCCCCGCCGCGTCCAGCCCCCGGTCCGGGTCGGCGACCGCGTCCCCGTCCGGTACGTCGACGGCCACGACGACCCGGCGCCGGGCAGCGCCGGGGTCCCCGGCCAGCAGCCGCAGCGAGGCCGCGGCGGCGCGGTTGAGTGCGGCGTACTCCAGCTCCTCGATGTCGTCCGAGACGTACCACTCGCGCAGTCCCGGCGTCACGGCGTACGCCGTCAGGGGGCCGGGCCCCAGCTGTCCCGCCTTGTGCGCCTCAGCGAGACCGGGAAGGGTCAGGGGGACGTAGACGCGCATCGGCAGGCTGCTTTCGTAGACGGGAGACGGCCTCAAGGATACGTACGGAGTCCCCCTTCGGGGTGGTGCTGCCCGGCCCCCGCGCCGTCCACCCGACGCACCCCCGATCGGCCCGCCGCCGCCCCTGGGCTGCCTCCCGTCACTCTGATAGGTGAACTCTCCGGTCGGCGGCTCCCGCGCCGACCGCCTCTTGCCGCCGTCGGCTGCCGCCCGTAAAAGATCACCAGCAGAAGTTACTGCCCGGTATCCCAGCCGGGCCGGCAGAGCGGGGCAAGAGATGAACAAGGACAGGACCCGGCCGCATGCACGCCGCGACCAGCGCAGGCCCGGCGCGCCCACGCCCAGGACGGCAACGGTCGGCCGCACGGCCACTCCCGGCGGCGCCCAGGGCCGCACCCCCGCCGCGACCGCCACGGCCACCGTCCCGGCCCAGCGCCGCCCTCCGCACCACCGCCGCCCGACCCCGCACGAACAGTTCGCCGAGCGGCTGCTGGCGGTACTCAGCGGCCGCCGCCCCGTGCACTGGATGCTGGGCCACACCATCGGCGAGGCGTACGAGCAGCTCGTCCAGCTGGCTCCCCGGACCCCGCTGCGCACCCGGGGCGCCCTGCCCGTCGTACGCACCTGCGGCGGCTTCCACCCCCGCCCGGGCGTGGTCGAGGCCTTCGCGAGCATCGCGGCCGGCGAGCAGGTACGGGCGATGGCGTTCCGCCTGGAGCAGGGCCGTGACCTGCGGTGGCGCTGCGCCGCCGTGGAACTCGGCGGCGCCCGGTCGGCGGGGGCAGGCGCGCCGGCATAGAGCCGGCCCGCTACGACCGGCGCGGACCCGAGCACGCGAAAGGCCGGGGCCGGGCACCACATGTGGTGCCCGGCCCCGGCCGGCAAAGCGGTACGTGCCCGCGCGCCTACTTCTTGCGGCGGCGGCTGCCGCCCTTCTGCGCCTTGCGCCGCTCGGCACGCGTCATGCCGTCCGACTCGGACCGCGCGGGCCCGTCACCGTTGTCGAAGTCGCCCTCGACGACACCGCCCTCGCCGTCGACCGTGGGAGCGGAGAAGTGCAGCCGGTCGGGCCGCTGCGGGGCGTCGAGCCCCTTCGCCCGGATCTCCGGACGGCCCGCGCCGGCCGGCACCGCGTCCTCCTTGCGGAGCGACGGCTTCCCGCCCACCGCCTGGTCCGGAACGACCTGCACCGGCACCTCCTCGACCTGCTGCTCGACCTGGACCTCCAGGTTGAACAGGTAGCCGACGGACTCCTCCTTGATGCCGTCCATCATGGCGTTGAACATGTCGAAGCCCTCACGCTGGTACTCGACCAGCGGGTCCTTCTGGGCCATCGCGCGCAGGCCGATGCCCTCCTGGAGATAGTCCATCTCGTAGAGGTGCTCGCGCCACTTGCGGTCCAGGACCGACAGCACCACGCGGCGCTCCAGCTCACGCATGATGTCGGAGCCGAGCTGCGCCTCGCGCTGGGCGTACTGGTCGTAGATGTCGTCCTTGATGGACTCGGCGATGAACTCGGCGGTGATGCCCGCGCGGTCGCCCGCCGCCTCCTCCAGCTCCTCGACCGTGACCTTCACCGGGTAGAGCTGCTTGAACGCGCCCCACAGCCGGTCGAGGTCCCACTCCTCGGCGAACCCCTCGACGGTCTCCGCCTGGATGTACGCGTCGATGGTGTCGTCCATGAAGTGACGGATCTGCTCCTGCAGGTCCTCGCCCTCCAGGACGCGGCGGCGCTCGCCGTAGATGACCTGACGCTGCCGGTTGAGCACCTCGTCGTACTTCAGGACGTTCTTGCGCGACTCGAAGTTCTGCTGCTCGACCTGCGACTGCGCGGAGGCGATCGCGCGCGTCACCATCTTGTTCTCGATCGGTACGTCGTCGGGAACGTTCGCCATCGACATCACACGCTCGACCATCGCGGCCTTGAACAGGCGCATCAGGTCGTCGCCCAGCGACAGGTAGAAGCGGGACTCGCCCGGGTCGCCCTGACGTCCGGAGCGGCCGCGCAGCTGGTTGTCGATACGACGCGACTCGTGCCGCTCGGTGCCCAGCACGTACAGCCCGCCGAGCGCCTTGACCTCTTCGAACTCGGCCTTGACGGCCTGCTCGGCCTTCTCGAGGGCGGCGGGCAGCGCGGCGGCCCACTCCTCGATGTGCTCCTCCGGGTCCAGACCGCGCTGGCGCAGCTCCGCCTCGGCGAGGTCGTCCGGGTTGCCGCCGAGCTTGATGTCCGTACCGCGACCGGCCATGTTCGTGGCGACGGTGACGGCGCCCTTGCGGCCGGCCTGGGCGACGATCGACGCCTCACGGTCGTGCTGCTTGGCGTTCAGGACCTCGTGCTGCACCCCGCGCTTGGAGAGCTGCTGCGAGAGGTACTCCGACTTCTCCACGGAGGTCGTGCCGACCAGGATCGGCTGGCCCTTCTCGTGCTTCTCCACGATGTCGTCGACGACCGCGGCGAACTTCGCGACCTCGGTGCGGTAGATCAGGTCGGACTGGTCGGCGCGGACCATCGGCCGGTTCGTCGGGATCGGCACGACGCCCAGCTTGTAGATCTGGTGGAACTCGGCGGCCTCGGTCATGGCCGTACCGGTCATGCCGGAGAGCTTGTCGTACAGGCGGAAGAAGTTCTGCAGCGTGATCGTGGCGAGCGTCTGGTTCTCGTCCTTGATGTCCACCCCTTCCTTCGCCTCGATCGCCTGGTGCATGCCCTCGTTGTAGCGGCGGCCGGCGAGGATACGGCCGGTGTGCTCGTCGACGATCATGACTTCGCCGTCGATGACGACGTAGTCCTTGTCCTTCTTGAACAGTTCCTTGGCCTTGATGGCGTTGTTCAGGTACCCGACGAGCGGGGTGTTCACCGACTCGTAGAGGTTGTCGATGCCCAGCCAGTCCTCGACCTTGGCGACGCCGGCCTCGTGGATGGCGACGGTGCGCTTCTTCTCGTCGACCTCGTAGTCGCCGGTCTCCTCGATGCCCTTGAGGGGGATGCCCGGCTCGCCCTTCTTCAGGCGGACGACCAGCTTGGCGAAGTCGCCGTACCACTTGGTGGCCTGGTCGGCCGGACCCGAGATGATCAGCGGCGTACGGGCCTCGTCGACCAGGATCGAGTCGACCTCGTCGACGATCGCGAAGTTGTGGCCGCGCTGGACGAGCTCCTCCTGGGACCAGGCCATGTTGTCGCGCAGGTAGTCGAAGCCGAACTCGTTGTTCGTGCCGTACGTGATGTCGCAGGCGTACATCTCGCGGCGCTGCGCGGGCGACATGTTGGCCAGGATGCAGCCGACCTCCAGGCCGAGGAATTTGTGCACCCGGCCCATCATCTCGGAGTCGCGCTCGGCCAGGTAGTCGTTCACCGTGATCAGGTGGACACCCTTGCCGGACAGCGCGTTCAGATACGCGGGCAGCGTGCCGACGAGGGTCTTTCCCTCACCGGTCTTCATCTCGGCGACATATCCGAGGTGAAGGGCGGCTCCACCCATCATCTGGACGTCGTAGTGGCGCTGACCGAGAACACGCTTGGCTGCCTCGCGGACGGTCGCGAAAGCCTCGGGGAGCAGGTCGTCCAGGCTCTCGCCGTCGGCGTACCGCTCCTTGTACTCATCGGTGAGCGCCCGCAACTCGGCGTCGGAGAGGTTGACGAAGTCCTCTTCGATGGAGTTGACCTGGTCCGCGATGCGGTGCAGTTTGCGCAGGATCTTGCCTTCGCCTGCACGCATGAGCTTGTTGAAGACGGACACTGAGGCTGGTCTCCTTGCCGGTCGGGCCTGTGCACTGAGTCATGTGGGGACGCTGGCGCGGGCACGGCAGGTGGTCCCCACCGCATCGGCCATCGTAAGCGAGGACCCCGCCACGCCGGGAGGTCCGCCCGCAGGAAGGCCCACTGTTACCCGCAAAGAGAACGGACAGGGAGCCCGGAAGGTGCCGGGCCATCCCGAAAAGGTCTGGCGCGCCCCGGCCCACCGACTGGCGCGGCCCGCCCGCCCGCGCCGAGAATCAGCCGATGGAGCCCACCATCCTCACCACCGAGCGGCTGCTGCTGCGCCCCTTCGAGCCCGCCGACACCGACGCCGTCCATCAGGCGTGTCAGGACCCCGACATCCAGCGCTGGACGTCGATCCCCTCACCGTACGAACGTGAGCACGCGGAGGGCTTCGTCGGCCGGATCGTGCCGGACGGCTGGCGCTACGACACGGTGTACGCCTTCGGGGCCCTGACCCGGGACACCGGCGAACTGGTGGCCGCCGTGTCGTCGATCACGCGCGGCGAGGGCGCCGCGGAGATCGGTTACTGGGGGGCGAAGGAGCACCGCGGCCGGGGTTACGTCACCGAGGCGGTGCGGGCCGTCGCCCACTGGGCCTTCACCTCCGCGGGCGTGGAGCGCCTGGAGTGGCGCGCCGAGATCGGCAACGACGCGTCGCGCGCGGTGGCCGAGAGGGCCGGGTTCGTCGTCGAGGGCGTCCAGCGTTCCGGCATCGCGAACAAGGGCGTACGCCGGGACGGCTGGATCGGCGCGCTGCTCCCGTCCGACCTCGGACTGCCGACGGCCTGCCCCTACCTGCCTTCGCGCGCCGGAGTCCCGTCCGACTGAACCGCCGCAGGCCAGGGACTGTTGTCAGTGGCGGAGCCTAGGCTGCGGCCATGACCAGTCTGCTGCCGCCCACCGCCTCGCTCTCCGCCGACGAAGCCCGCAGGATCGCCCTGCGCGCCCAGGGGTTCCTGGGCGCGCCGGACCGGCGGGGCGGGGTGCGCGGCGTCCTGCGCCACCTGGGCGCGGTGCAGCTGGACACGATCTCGGTGCTGGCCCGCTCGCACGAGCTGATTCCGTACGCCCGCCTCGGCGCCGTGGGCCGCACGACCGTGGACCGCGCCTACTGGACCGGCGCCCACGCCTTCGAGTACTGGTCGCACGCCGCCTGCATCCTGCCCATGGAGGAGTGGCCGCACTTCGCCTTCCGCCGCCGGGCGTACCGCGACCGGCCGCACTGGCACCACGACCTCCCGGACGACGCGTACGACGCGGTGATCAAGCAGCTGCGCGCCGAAGGTCCGCTGACCGCCACGGATTTGGGCGGCGCCAAGAACAAGGGCGAGTGGTGGGACTGGTCCGCGTCGAAGGTCGCCGTCGAGCGCGCGCTGATGTACGGCGAGGTGGTCTGCACCGAGCGGCGCGGCTGGAAGCGGGTCTACGACCTGGCCGAGCGCGCCGTCCCGGACGCCGTCTACCACAACGACCTGGACGACACCGAGTGCCTTCGCCGGCTCGTGCGCCTCGCCGGCCAGTCGCTCGGCGTCGGCACGCGCGCCGACATCGCGGACTACCACCGCCTCAAGGGCGAGCAGGTCGACGCCGTGATCGCCGACTCGGGTCTGGTCCCGGTCGAGGTCGAGGGCTGGGGCAAGCCGGCGTGGGCGGACCCGGCAGCCCTGGTGAGCACCCCGCGCGGCCGCCACCGCACGACCCTGCTGTCGCCCTTCGACTCCCTCATCTGGGACCGCCCGCGCACCGAGCGGATCTTCGGCTTCACCCATCGCCTGGAGGCCTACGTCCCCAAGCCCAAGCGGATCCACGGGTACTTCGCGATGCCGTTGCTCGCGGGCGGGCGGCTGCTGGGCCGGGTGGATCCGGCACGCGAGGGGAAGACGCTCGTGGCGCGTCAGGTCTCGCTGGAGAGCCGCAAGGCGGTACGGCCGATGGCGCAGGCGCTGGTCGAGGCGGCGCAGTGGGTCGGCTGCGCGGACGTACGAGTGGAGCGCGTCGACGCACCGGACCTGCGCGAGCCGCTGACCGCCGAACTGGCCCGCCTCACCTGATCTCGAGGATCTTCTCCCGCATCGCGTAGACCACGGCCTCCATCCGGGAGTGCAGTTGCAGCTTCTCCAGGATGTTGCGGACGTGGTTCTTCACGGTGTTCTCGGAGATGAACAACTCCTTGGCGATGTCCCGGTTGTTCATGCCGGTCGCCACGAGCTTGAGGACTTCGAGCTCCCGCTCGGTCAGCCGCGGCGCCGGGACGAGCCGGCGCTCGTCGGTGCGCTGGATCATCGACTTGAACTCGGTGAGGAGCTTGGACGCCATCGACGGACTGATCTGGGACTGGCCGTCGGCCACCGCGCGGATCGCCGTGGCCACCTCGTCGGTGGAGATCTCCTTGAGGAGGTAACCGGTCGCGCCCGCCTTGATCGCGTCGTAGAGGTCGGCCTCCTCGTCGCTGATCGTCAGCATGATGATCTTCGCGCTGGGCGCCACCTCCTTGATGGTGGTGCACGCCTCGATGCCACCGCGCTTGGGCATCCGTACGTCCATCAGCACGATGTCCGGCAGCAGATCGGCTGCCTTGTCCACGGCCTCCGCACCGTCCCCGGCCTCGCCGACGACCTGGATGTCCTCCTCCTGCGCGAGGACGATCTCCAGCCCCCGGCGGAACAGGGCGTGGTCGTCGACGACCAGCACCCTGATGGGCTCCTTGCGCGCTCCCCCGGCGTCCGCACCGGGACCGCCGCCGCCCTCGGCGTCCGCCGTGCCGGACTCGTCGTGCACCGGACCGAAGCTGTCCGCCATCGTTCCTCCCCCTGAAGGCCGTGGCCCGAAAATCATGAGCTGCCCCAACCACAGTGTGCAGAGCACCGATTGGCTTGCGACGCCATGATTTCATGCCCGGACGACGGAGCGGTGATCCTGCGGTCGCACGATGGTGCCCCTGGGGGGCGCACAGGCGCTCCAGGGGCACCATCACAGATGGATACGGCACGCGACCCTCGCCGGTTCAGCGTGCCCGGCGAATCACCCGCCGAGTGCACCTCCGGCGCCGCCCGCCTCGGTCTCGGCCAGGGGGTCGGTCGTCAGGTGGATGACACCGTAGTCGTAGGCGTGCCGCCGGTAGACGACACTGGGCTCCTTCGTCTCGGAGTCGACGAAGAGGTAGAAGTCGTGCCCGACCAGCTCCATCTCGTAGAGCGCCTGGTCGAGCGTCATCGGGGCCGCGACGTG
This sequence comes from Streptomyces chryseus, assembly GCF_014650755.1. Classification (GTDB taxonomy): domain Bacteria; phylum Actinomycetota; class Actinomycetes; order Streptomycetales; family Streptomycetaceae; genus Streptomyces; species Streptomyces chryseus. The sequence goes on from NZ_BMVO01000019.1 coordinate 112,183, forward strand.
CGTCTTCTCGCGGACCACCAGCGGCCCTTCGCCCTGTACCTCGAGCGATCCGATCCTGGTGGTGGGGATGGTCGGCGTCGCCTCGTCGGCGACGAGAACCCCATTGCCGTTCATGGCCGCGGTGCCCGGCACCGTCGTACCCACCTCTGCGGCCGACAGCCTGCCGTTGCCACGACGCGTGTGGCGCTTGTCGTGCTGCTTGCGCAGCCGCGCCTCCAACTTCCCGGTGGCGAGGTCCAGCGCCGCATACGCGTCGCCGGCCGACGCCTCGGCCCGGATGACCGGGCCACGCGAGTGAAGCGTGATCTCCACACGGTCGGAACGGTCGGCCTGCCGCGGATTGGGCTCCTTGGACACTTCGACGTCCAGGCTGATCACCTTGCCGTCGAGCTTCTGGATCTTGTCCAGCTTCAGCTTCTCGGCCACGTGCTTGCGGAACCTCTCGGGCACCTCGGTCTTGCGGCCCTTGACGACGATGTCCACGCAGAACTCCGTTCCCGGATAGCCCCGCTTCAGCGGCGGAGCGTCTCCCTTTCGCACCAGGTTCCGGTGAGCACCGGAACCTCGGACTTGGTGACTTTCACCTCCTCCTCCCCAGTCGACAAGATCCCCACCCCATCGACTTCGGGCTGAAGTGAAAACCCGAAGCGCAGCCGTCCGAATCTGTGAGGCACAAGCTCCGCTTTCCTCACAACCGAACATAGCTCGCTCGGACGCCTGTCGGCACCCGCTACCGGCGCGTACCTCCCATCAAGCGAATTTCCCCTCTCCCTACCTGCAACGATCCAAGTTCCCCGTCCGTTCCGGTTTATTACCGAAGGACAGCGCCGGAGCAGCGACGACAGCCGCGCTGGGCTGCGCGAAGACCGAAACCGGCCATTCCGAGGTGGCACTCAGTGCACGTGCCGCCTCCGCCAGCGAGGCGCCGGTCGTCATCAGGTCGTCCACCAGGACGGCCCGGCCGCCCGCCAGGAGCCGCGCGCCCCCGGGGGACACCTCCAGGGCCCCGGCAAGGTTCGCCGCCCGCTCGCGGGCGCTCAGGCCCGCCTGGTCGCTCACCGGCCGCCGCTGCCTGAGCACGGCCAGGACCCGGGCCGGCACCCCGGCGCGCCGTAGTTCCCCCGCCGCGCACCGGGCGATCCGGAGCCCCGGGTCGTGCCCGCGCGCCCGGACCGCGCCGCGCGCGGACGGCACGGGCACCAGCAGCAGCGGCCCGGGCCCGGCTGGCGCCCGGGCCGCCGCAGCCCGTACCGCCACCGCCAGTGCGCCCCCGAGCGCCCCCGCGAGCCCCAGTGCGCCCCGCTCCTTGTGGCCGAGCAGTACCGCCCGTACCGCGTCCTCGTACGGAGCGACGGCATGGACCACGGGGAGTCCCGGCGGCTCCGGGCACGGGCGCACCCGGCGCGCCCCCACGCCGTACAACGCCCGGCCGCACTCTTCGCACAGCACGGTGCGCGGTCTGCCGCAACCGCCGCACGCGGCGGGCAGCACCAGACCCGCGATCTCCCGCCCCGCTTTCCGCCATCGTCCGCGCATGCCTCCCACAGTGGACGATCACGCGGACCGCAACCAGCCCTGTGGACAACTCGGTTGTGGCAGGGAACAGTCACGGCGCGGGTGCTGCGGAGCACAGGCGCGGCACGCGGCACAGGAGAACAGAGACAGCGCACGCAGCGGAGACCAGTCACCCCGCCGCGGCGGCGGGGAGCAGGCCGGCGGACTACCCCGGATAGACCGGCGACGAACCCTTGCTCGCCACGGTCTTCCAGTTCGCGCCGGGCGGCAGCCGCACGATGCCGTCCTCCAGCGAGTGCGCCAGCAGCGGCAGCCGGTCGTCGTCCGCCGAGGCGACGGTCGTCACCTGGTTCGCTCCCGGCACCGACTGGGCGTCCGACGTCGAACCGTCCGTCTGCAGGTACCGCAGCTGCTGGACCCCGCCGGACTCCCGGCCGACGACCACGAGGCGGCTGCGGCCGGCCCAGGACACGGCCGTCACCTCCTCCATCTGCGGCGCGATGGGCCGCAGATCGGTGACGGACACCTCCGCCTCGTCCTCGGGCCCGCGCCGCTCGATCCGGCCGAGCTTCAGGGTCGTCCGGCCGTCCTCCGTCACGAGCAGGGCGATGCGTACGCCGTCCGCCGACACCTTCAGAGCCTCGATGCGCGCGCCGTCGAGGCCGTCGACGACCGTGACCTCCTTCGCCTCGCCCGCGCCGCCCGCGAGCCGCAGCAGCCTCGGCCCGCGCGGGTCGCGGTCCGCCACCCACAGGTCGCCCCCGTCCCAGCTCGGTGCCGAGAGCCGGTCCTTCTCTCCCTTGCCGCTGCTGGTGACGGCCGGCTCCTCGGGCTCGCCGTCCGAGACGATGGACGCCACGTACAGCGCCCGCGCGTCCTGCGAGACCCCTGCGGCGTGCCGTTCGCTGCGCGCCACCGCGACAGCGCTCAGGCGCCGCTCACCACTGCCGAGCGGCCCCGGCACCGGCTCGGCCTCCTCGTCGTCCCCGGTGTTCTCGGTGCTCCCCACCATCCGTACGAGGCGCTGCTTCGTGTCGAGGAAGTACTGGTAGTCCGGGCTCCCGGAAGCGCGTTCCGGAGCGAAGTCTTCCGCCTGGTCCCCGCCGAGTACGCACAGCGTCGAGCCGTCCGACCGCTGGAGCTCCACCTGCCCGATCCGGTACGACGTCAGGTCACGCAGGGTGAACAGCAGTTGGGCGGCCATCTCCCTGCACCGCTTCTGCCCGACGTTGGACGCCTTGTCGTTGAGCGGCACCTTCAGAGCGTTGCGGTCGTCGAACGCCAGGGACTTGGCGCCCTCGTCGAGCTTCAGCGCCGTACCGCTGGGGAAGCTGGAACCGACCACCGGCTTCAGCCAGTTGGTCGGACCGCTCAGCAGCGCCTCGACCGTCTGCGTCACCTGGTCCATCTGCGTCTGCGGGTCCATGCGCTTGCGCACGTACACCGGGTCGGCCACCATCCACGGATGGGCCGCGCCGGTCCGCTCCGACGACGTACCGGACGCGAAGTAGTACTTGTTGACGGAGCGATAGATGCGCTCGAAGTCCGACTCACCGAGCACCAGGCCCTGCGGCAGTCCGTCGATGCGCCACTCCTTGCCGTCCGGGCCGTCCTGCCGGGTGAGATGGAGCGTCTCGTGGTACGAGCTGTTGACCGGCTGGTACGCGCGCTGCTCGTTCACCTCGGCGACCTTCTTGCCGGTCAGTGCGTACGTGTAGGCCCCGCCCTCGCGGTCGTTCGCCCGCTGGTCCTGGGGCACCGGGCCGTCGTCCAGCACCGTGACCTGCGTGGGGTCCCAGGCCTTGGAGGCCTTCTTCGTCAGGTACTTGCGCGCCGTGGCGAACTGGGGGTCGTCACCCGTCATCGCCTCCAGGAAACCCTCGACGATCTCGTTGGGCTGCGCCCCCTTCCTCGGCGCCATCCCGTACACCCGCACCTGCGAGTCGCCGCGCGGTGACGCCTCGACGGCCTCCACGTCGCCGCTGTCCGGCATCGACGCGCAACCCGTCAGCAGCAGTCCGGCGCATCCCAGCAGCACTGTCGTCCGCGGCACCCGCCACCGGCCGCCGCGCCCTCGCTCAGTGCCCACGCGTACTGTCCTTCCGCTCCGCCTGCGATGAACCGTCCCCGTCGCCCGCCGGACGCGCCACCACCCGGGCACCGCTGCCCGGCAACGCCGTCGGATCGGCCGCCGGTGCCGCGCGGGGCGGCACGGGCAGCGCCGACCGTTCGGGCCTCGGCTGGGCCGGCACCGTCGCGAGCCGGTTGGCGCCGCCGCCCGGTCCGGCCCCCATGACCCTGCTGTCCGCCGCCGCGCGCTCGCGCGAGCGCCGTGAATCCTCGGGCTCCAGCGGGATCGGCGAACCGCGCAGCGACTCGTCCGCCGTACGCGGCAGGGTCAGCCGGAACTGCGACCCGCCGCCCGGCTCCCCCCACGCCTGCAGCCAGCCGCCGTGCAGCCGCGCGTCCTCCACGGCGATGGACAGGCCGAGGCCCGACCCGCCGGTGGTGCGCGCACGTGCCGGATCGGCCCGCCAGAAGCGGTTGAACACCCGGGTCGCCTCGCCGGGCTTGAGTCCCACGCCGTAGTCCCGCACCGCCACGGCGACAGCGCCGCCCGCGGCGCCCAGCCGGACCACGACGTCCCGGCCCTCGCCGTGCTCCACGGCGTTGACCACGAGGTTGCGCAGCACGCGCTCCACCCGCCGGGCGTCGGCCTCGGCGACGACCGGCTGCTCGTCGCCGGTCACCCGTATCCGGGTGCCCTTGCGCTCGGCCAGCGGCTCGGCGCCCTCGATCACCCGGCGTACGACTTCACGCAGGTCTATCGGCTCCGCTTCCAGCGCCGCCGCCCCGGCGTCGAACCTGCTGATCTCCAGCAGGTCGGCGAGCAGCGACTCGAAGCGGTCGAGCTGCCCGGCGAGCAGCTCGGCGGAGCGCGCCGTCACCGGGTCGAAGTCGGCACGCGCCTCGTGGATGACGTCGGCGGCCATCCGCACGGTCGTCAGCGGCGTACGCAGCTCGTGCGAGACGTCCGAGACGAAGCGCCGCTGGAGCCGCGACAGCTCCTCCAGCTGCTGGATCTTGACCTGCAAGTTCTGGGCCATCTTGTTGAAGGCCTCGCCGAGGCGCGCGATGTCGTCCTCGCCGGTGACCTTCATGCGCTCCTGGAGCCGGCCGGCGGACAGCCGCTCGGCGACCCCGGCGGCCATGCGCACCGGCGTGACGACCTGCCGCACGACCAGCCACGCGATGCCGCCGAACAGCACGACGACGAACACTCCCGCGGTGGCGAGCGTGGTCTTCACCAGGCTGAGCGACTCCTCCTCCTGCGTCAGCGGGAAGAGGTAGTAGAGCTGGTACGGCTGGCCGCTGTTGTCGTTCAGCTGCTTGCCGATGACCAGCCCCGGCTCGGGGTCCTGCGCGTCCGTGTAGGTGATCCGTACGAAGGCCTTGTACGCCTTTCCGGTCCCCTGGTCGATCTCGTCCCGCAGCTTCTGCGGCACGCTCGCGCTCTGGTTCACGCCACCCGACGCCCGCGGGCCGCGATTGCTGGAGCTCTCGTCGTCGGAGTTGGCGCTGAGCGCCACGACGTGGAAGGCCTGGCGGCCGCCGCTGGCGAGCTGCTCCACGAGCTCGGTCCGCCAGTTCGTGGAGTTCCGCGCGGCGGCCCTGGCCTGGGCGCCGTCGCCGGCGCCCGTCCCAGCGACCGTACGGGCCTTTTCCTCCGCCACGTCGAACCCGCCGGCCGCCTGACTCTGGGCGGCCTCCTGCTTCGCGTCGAGCAGGCCGTTGCGGACCTGCCACATCACCACGAAGCCGAGCAGCAGCACCACGCCGAGCGACATCAGCAGCGAGCCGACGACGACCCGCAGCTGGATGTTCCGCCGCCACAGCCGCAACGACGGCAGCAGCGGGCGGCGCACCCACCGCGCGAAGAGCCGCAGGGCGGGGCCACCCTGCAGAAAGCGTCCGACTGCGGACGTCCTTCGCCGAGGACCGGCAGGCCGCCCCGTACGGACTCCCGGCCCCCCGGGCATCGGAGCAGCGCTGCCTCGGGTCATATCAGCTCGGTCCGGCCTTGTAGCCGACTCCGCGGACGGTCACGACGATCTCCGGCCGCTCCGGATCCTTCTCGACCTTGGAGCGCAACCGCTGGACATGGACGTTGACCAGCCGGGTGTCGGCGGCATGGCGGTAGCCCCACACCTGCTCCAGCAGCACCTCGCGGGTGAACACCTGCCAGGGCTTACGGGCGAGCGCGACCAGGAGGTCGAACTCGAGCGGCGTCAGGGCGATGGACTGCCCCTCCCGCTTCACGGAGTGACCGGCCACGTCAATGACCAGGTCCCCGATTGCCAGCTGTTCCGGCGCCGGCTCCTCCGACCTCCTCAGTCGCGCCCTGATACGGGCGACGAGCTCCTTGGGCTTGAACGGCTTGACGATGTAGTCGTCGGCACCGGACTCCAGCCCCACCACCACATCTACGGTGTCGCTCTTGGCGGTGAGCATGACGATCGGCACTCCGGACTCGGCCCGGATCAGCCGGCAGACTTCGATGCCGTCCCGTCCGGGCAGCATGAGATCCAGCAGCACCAGGTCAGGCTTGGCCTCCCTGAATGCGGCCAGTGCCTTGTCGCCATCCGCTACGAACGACGGCTCAAAACCTTCACCACGCAGCACAATGCCGAGCATCTCGGCCAGTGCGGTGTCGTCGTCGACGACAAGGACGCGTCCCTTCATAAACGACATCATCCCATTAGCTAATCGTTACCTGGCGTGACCTGGCACACAGATCCGCCAGCGCGGCCCCCGTGACCGGGGAAATTGCACCCTGCTCCGTGACGATCGCGGTCACCAGCTCCGGCGGCGTCACGTCGAAGGCCGGGTTGTACGCCTGTGTCCCCAACGGCGCCACGGGCATCCCGGCCCCGATCCCGGCATCAATTCCAGCCACCGGGACCGACGGCACCATGAACTCTGTCACCTCCTGCCCGGACCGCTGCTCCACCTCGATGGACGCCCCGTCCGGAGTGCCCGGATCGACCGTGGTCACAGGCGCGACCACGATGAACGGCACGTGGTGATACTTGGCCAGCACCGCGAGCGGATAGCTCCCCACCTTGTTCGCCACCGAACCGTCGGCCGCGATCCGGTCCGCCCCGATGAGTACGGCGTCCACCTCGCCGGCGGAGAAGAGCGAACCGGCGGCGTTGTCCGTGAGCAGGGTGTACGCCATACCGTGCCGCGCGGCCTCGTACGTCGTGAGCCTGGCCCCTTGCAGCAGCGGGCGCGTCTCGTCGACCCACAGCCGCCGCAGCGTCCCCGCCCGGTGCGCGGCCAGCGCCACCGCGAACGCCGTGCCCTCACCGCCCGAGACCAGGGCACCGGTGTTGCAGTGGGTGAGGATGCGGTGCCCGCCTCCCGGCAGCAGCTCGTCCAGGAGAGCCAGCCCGTGCGCGGCCATCCGCGCGCTCGCCTCGGCATCGGCCCGGTGCAGCTCGCGGGCGGCCGCCAGCGCCGACGCCGCCGCCTCCTGCGGGCCCGCGCCCTTCTCCAGCGCCGCCCGGTAGGCCGCCGCCGCGTGCCGCACCCCGGAGCCGAGGTTCACAGCGGTGGGCCGCGCCCGCTCCAGCAGCCCCACGGCCTCGTCCACGTCGTACCCCCGCGCGGCGGCCAGAGCAACGCCGTAGGCGCCGGCCAGCCCCAGCACGGGGGCGCCACGGACCGCGAGCGTCTGGATGGCCAGCACCAGGGCAGGCACATCCGTACAGACCAGCTCGACCTCCTCCACGGGGAGCCGCGTCTGGTCGAGCAGCACCAGCACGGGCCCCTCGGGCGGCTCCTCCCAGCGCAGCGTAGGGAGCGCGGGCGGCTCGGCGCCCGCTGGGAATTGCGCGTCCTGATCAGCCATCTGCCCAGTCTGCCCGCTGAGGCCCCGACAATTGAAGGTGCCAAGGAGATACGGGGCCCGGCCCACCGGCCGGTACCCCATGACACGATGGCTGCCAACCTGCCGCCGCGACCGCGGACGGGCACCGTGAAGGAGCGACAATGAACGAGTCTCCGGGCTGGGCCTCGCCCGGATCCGCACCCTCCGACGGCGACAAGCCGGGCGTGCCCCGGCCTGCCGAGCCCACCGACCAGAGCGACGCCGCGTCGAAGTGGTCGAAGGAGCAGCCGCCGGCCGCCCAGTGGACCGCTCCCAGCGGCCAGAACGCACCCTCCGGCCCTCCGCAGCAGCAGCCCGCGCCGAACTGGGGCGGCAGGCCCCAGGGCGGCGGCTGGGGCGGACCGCCCCCCGCCGCCAAGCCCGGCGTGATCCCGCTGCGCCCGCTCGGCGTCGGCGAGATCCTCGACGGAGCGGTGTCGACCCTGCGCGCCCACTGGCGCACCGTCCTCGGCATCACGGTCACCGTCGCGGTGATCTCCCAGATCTGCGACATCCTGGTCCAGCGCTACCTGATGCCCGCACCCGCCGAGCTCGACCCGAACGCCACGGCGGCCGAGGCCCTCAACCAGTCCGTCGACGCGATGCGCAGCAGCCTGGTCAACTCCGCCCCCACCTTCGCCATCACGCTCATCGGCACGCTCTTCACGACGGCGCTGCTCACCGTGGTGATCAGCCGCTCGGTACTCGGCCGCCCGGTGACGCTCGCCGACGCCTGGCGCGAGGCCAGGCCCCAGTTGCCGCAGCTCCTCGGCCTGACCCTGCTGCTTCCCCTCATGGCCGCCGCCATCATGACGGTCGGCATCCTGCCCGGCGTCCTGCTGGGCGGCGGGGCGGGCATCGTACTGTCGCTGTTCACCGGCACCGCGGCCTTCGTCGTCGTCCTGTGGCTCATGATCCGTTTCTCGCTCGCCTCCCCGGCGCTGATGCTGGAGCGGCAGAGCGTCATGAAGTCCCTGAGCCGCTCGGCCAAGCTGGTCAGCGGCGCCTGGTGGCGGATCTTCGGCATCACGCTGCTCACGATCGTGCTGACCTTCATCGTGTCGATGATCATCGCCGTACCCTTCGGCCTCATCGCCTACGCCGCGGACGACGGCCTGGGCGGCCTGCTCTCCGGGCAGACTCCCGAGTTCGGCTGGCCCTTCCTGATCATCACGGGCATCGGCGCGGTGATCGCCGCCTCGATCACTTACCCGATCTCCGCCGGCGTGAGTGTCCTGCTCTACATCGACCAGCGCATCCGTCGCGAGGCACTCGACCTCGAGCTCGCCCGCGCCGCCGGCATCCCCGGCTACGGCCCCGAGCAGTCCCCCGACACCGCATCCGGGAGCTGATGCGGTGTCCACAGCGGGGGGAAGGACAGCATCGAGCCTGTGGGCTCGCACGAGCGACGACGTACCGGTGGACACTCCGCGCGTCCCGGCCCGCGAGGCCGCGGAGCGCGAACTGTCCAAGCCGATGTACCACGAGAACGATCCGGGCTTCCTCGAGCGCGCCATCGACCGCTTCTGGGAATGGGTCGACGACCTCTTCGACGCGGCGTCCGGAGCCACCCCCGGCGGCGCGGTCGGCCTGGTGGTCGTCGTCGTACTCGTCGTACTGATCGCCGTCGCCCTGTGGCTGCGCCTCGGCACTCCCCGCCGCGTCCCCGCCCCGGCGGGGACACTGTTCGACGAAGGCCCGCGCAGCGCCGCGGACCACCGCACCGCCGCCGAGGCCCACGCCGCCGGCCACCGCTGGAACCAGGCCGTCCAGGAACGGATGCGAGCCGTCGTGCGCTCCCTGGAAGAACGCGCACTCCTCGACCCGCGCCCCGGCCGCACCGCCGACGAGGCAGCCGCGGAAGCCGGCCAGTCCCTGCCCGGCCACGCCGCCCGGCTGCACGCCGCCGCCCGCGACTTCGACGACGTCACATACGGCGGCCGCACCGCCGACGAGCAGGCGTACCAGCGCCTGAGCGACCTCGACTCCGACGTCGAACGCACGAAGCCCCTGCTCAGTGACTCGGCCCCAGGAGTCGCCGAATGACCGGAGCTCCCGCCCGCTCCACCTCGGACTCCCCCACCGCCCGTCAGGTCTGGACGCGCACCCGTGGCCTCCTTCTGGGCCTGGTCGTCGTCCTGGCCGCCGGCATCGCCATCGCCGCCGTACGCTCCGGCGACCAGCACGGCCGGCTCGACCCGCGCTCCGCGGACCCCTCCGGCAGCCGCGCCGTCGCCGAACTGCTCAAGGACCGCGGCGTCACGACCCGCGTGGTCACCACCCTCGACCAGGCAACGAACGCGGCGACCGAGGACAGCACGCTCCTGGTGACGACCCCCGACCTCCTGACCGACCGCCAGCAGCGGCAACTCCGCACCGCCATGCGCGATTCCGCGTCCCGCACCGTGCTCGTCGCTCCCGGAGCCCCTTCCGCGCCCACCCTGCTGCCCGGCGTACACGTCGAGCGACGGACCACCGTGTCGCCTCGCTCGCCCCGGTGCTCGCTTCCCGCCGCGCTCCGCGCCGGCGAGGCCGACACCGGCGGGATGCGTTACACCACCGAGGCCGCCGACGCCGATGCCTGCTACCCGAGCGACGACCTCGCTACCCTCCTGCGCGTTCCGCACCCGACAGGCGGCGACACCGTCCTCCTGGGCGCACCCGACATCCTCTACAACGACCGCCTCGACCAGCAGGGCAACGCCTCGCTCGCCCTTCAACTCCTCGGCACCCGGCCTCATCTCGTCTGGTACCTCCCCTCGCTGGGTGACGCCTCCGCCACCGACGGCGGCGAAAGCAGCTTCTACGACCTGGTCCCTCCCGGCTGGCTCTGGGCAACACTCCAACTCGCCCTCGCCGCCGCCCTCACCGCCGTCTGGCGTGCCCGCCGGCTCGGTCCCCTCGTCACCGAACAGCTGCCCGTAGCCGTCCGCGCCTCCGAGACCACCGAGGGCCGCGCCCGCCTCTACCGCAGAGCCGATGCCCGCGACCGCGCAGCCGACACGCTCCGCTCGGCCACCCGCACCCGCCTCGCCCCCCTTCTCGGTGTGCCCACCTCCCGGGCACACGCCACCGACGCGCTCCTCCCAGCCGTCTCCTCCCACCTGCCGACGACCGACCGGGACCTCCGCGCCCTCCTCTTCGGCCCCGCCCCCTCGGACGACGCCGGCCTCATCCGCCTGACAGACGAACTCGACGCCCTCGAAAGAGAGGTACGCGCTTCATGAGCGCCCAGCCCGCAGAGACCCCAGACAGCGCCCGAGCCTCCCTCGAAGCCCTGCGCACCGAGATCGCGAAGGCGGTGGTCGGCCAGGACCCCGCTGTCACCGGACTCGTCGTAGCTCTGCTCTGCCGAGGCCACGTCCTGCTCGAAGGCGTCCCGGGCGTGGCCAAGACGCTGCTCGTCCGCGCACTCGCTGCCTCCCTCGAACTGGACACGAAACGGGTCCAGTTCACCCCTGATCTCATGCCCAGCGACGTCACGGGATCGCTGGTCTACGACGCCCGCACAGCCGAGTTCTCCTTCCAGCCCGGTCCGGTCTTCACCAACCTGCTGCTCGCGGACGAGATCAACCGCACTCCCCCCAAGACCCAGGCGTCCCTCCTGGAGGCAATGGAGGAGCGCCAAGTCACCGTTGACGGCACGCCCCGCCCCCTGCCCGACCCCTTCCTGGTCGCGGCGACCCAGAACCCCGTGGAGTACGAGGGCACTTACCCCCTCCCCGAGGCCCAACTGGACCGCTTCCTCCTCAAGCTCACGGTCCCGCTGCCGTCCCGCGAGGACGAGATCGGCGTCCTGACCCGCCACGCGGAGGGCTTCAACCCCCGCGATCTCCACGCTGCGGGCCTACGCCCGGCCGCCGGCCCCGCCGACCTGGAAGCGGCCCGCGCCGCCGTGGCCAAGACCTCCGTATCCGCGGAGATCACCGGTTACGTCGTCGATATCTGCCGTGCCACCCGAGAATCCCCCTCGCTCACTCTCGGCGTCTCTCCCCGAGGCGCCACCGCCCTGCTCTCCACCGCCCGCGCCTGGGCCTGGCTCACCGGCAGGGACTACGTCATCCCGGACGATGTGAAGGCCCTCGCCCTTCCCACCCTGCGCCACCGCATTCAGCTACGACCCGAGGCAGAGATGGAAGGAGTCACCGCGGACTCCGTCATCACCGCGATCCTCGCCCACGTCCCCGTGCCCCGTTGAGGCGATGACCGTGGCCCTCACTGGACGCACCGCACTCCTCGCCGCCCTCGGCGCGATCCCCATCGGCGTCCTAGCGCCCAACTGGTCCGGGGTTCTCGCCGTGAACGCTCCCCTCACACTCGCAATTGTGTGCGACTACGCGTTGGCCGCGCCAGTACGAAAGCTCCGTTTCACCCGAAGTGGTGACACGTCAGTTCGATTGGGTGACGATGCAGAAATCGAGCTGACGGTCACCAACCCGTCGGCCCGACCGCTGCGTGCGCTGCTGCGCGATGCCTGGCCGCCGAGCAGCTGGCCCACGGGCTCCGAGCAGGCAGCGTCACGCCACGAGCTGACCGTCCCCGCCGGAGAACGACGCCGCCTCACCACAGCACTCCGCCCCACCCGCCGCGGCGACCGCCACTCCGAACGCATCACCGTGCGCTCGTACGGACCGCTCGGCCTCGCCGCCCGTCAGGGCAGCCACCGAGTCCCCTGGGCCGTACGCGTGCTCCCGCCCTTCACCAGCCGCAAACACCTCCCCTCCAGGCTGGCCCGTCTCCGCGAACTCGACGGCCGCACCAGCGTCCTGACGCGAGGCGAAGGCACCGAGTTCGACAGCCTCCGCGACTACGTTCCCGGCGACGACACCCGTTCCATCGACTGGCGCGCCACGGCCCGGCAGAACACGGTGGCCGTCCGCACCTGGCGCCCGGAACGCGACCGGCACATCCTGATCGTCCTCGACACCGGCCGCACCTCGGCGGGCCGTGTGGGCGACGTCCCGCGCCTGGACGCCTCCATGGACGCGACGCTCCTCCTTGCGGCCCTCGCCTCCCGGGCCGGTGATCGCGTGGACCTCCTGGCCTATGACCGGCGCACGCGCGCCCAGGTACAAGGCCGCACGGCAGGGGAAGTCCTCCCCGCTCTGGTCAACGCGATGGCTTCCCTTGAGCCGGCACTGGTTGAAACCGACGCCCGAGGCCTGAGCGCCACAGCCCTGGCGAACGCCCCACGTGGCTCCCTGATCGTGCTGCTCACCGGTCTGGACGCCGCCCCCGTCGAAGAGGGGATCCTGCCGATACTCCCGCAGCTCACCCGACGCCACACCGTCCTGGTCGCCTCGGTGGCCGACCCCCGCGTCGATCAGATGGCGACCGGTCGTGGAACGGTGGACGCGGTTTATGAAGCCGCTGCGGCCACCCAGGCCCAAGATCAGCGCCGGCGCACAGCGGAGAAGCTCACCCGCCACAACATCACGGTCGTCGACGCCACTCCAGACGCATTGGCGCCCGCCCTGGCGGACGCCTACCTCGCGCTGAAGGCAGCAGGCCGCCTGTAAGAACAGAGCACCCGTACGTTCCCCGGTCCTGCCACCCGTCGGCAGGACCGGCCCGGGAACGCAGAAAAGCCCCGCACCATAAGGTGCGGGGCTTTCCCACAATGA
>NZ_BMVO01000020.1 GCF_014650755.1 Streptomyces chryseus
ATCATTGTGGGAAAGCCCCGCACCTTATGGTGCGGGGCTTTTCTGCGTTCCCGGGCCGACGGCGGTGCTGAAATCGTTTGGCTCGGGGGGCGGGCCGGGTGAGTATCGCTGCATGGACTGTGTGATTCGGCCCGTGCGTGCGGGTGAGTGGGCCAGGGTGAGGGAGCTGCGGCTCGCCGCGCTGCGGGATCCGCTGGCTTCCCTCGCGTTTCTGGAGACGTACGAGAAGGCGGCGGCGCAGCCGGAGTCCTTCTGGGCGGAGCGTACGGGCACGGCCGCCGAGGGTGTGGGCGTGCGGCAGTTCGTCGCGGAGTCGGGAGACGGGCGGTGGGTCGGGTCGGTCAGCGCGCTTGTCGAACGGGCGGGGTCCGACGAGGTTTTCGGCGGTGCGCCGGCGGTCGACCAAGTGCATCTGGTGGGCGTCTACGTGCGGCCCGAGGCGCGGGGGACCGGCGTGGCGCAGGCGTTGTTCCGTGCCGCGCTGGAGTGGTCGTGGGGGCTGACGGAGCCCCGGGTCGAGCGGGTGCGGCTCTACGTGCACGAGCGCAACGGGCGGGCCCAGGCGCTGTACGGCAAGGCCGGGTTTGTCCGGAGCGGGCAGGTCGTGCCCATGCCGGGGGACGCGTCGGCGAAGGAGTACGAGATGGTCGTCGAGCGGGCGCCGGACTCCCCGGGGAACGCGGCCTAACCGGGCGTCAGGGTGTGGTCCGGCCAGCGGGCCCTGCCCTGCTCCTGGGACCGGAGCAGGACCAGGGTCGGCAGGCCCTGGTCCTGACCGGTCGACAGCAGCTCGGGAAGCTGGGGAAGCGGAGCCACGGCCGCGACGTCGTCCAGGACGAACGTCATTGGTGGGTCGAGCCGACCGTCGGTTGACCGTGCGGCCATGCGGCGGCCGTGCTCGACCACGCTTGAGGTGAGTGCGGTGAGCAGAGGCATCGCTCCGGGACGTGACTTGGGGTCCTCGATTGCTTCACCCACCACATAAAGAGTGCCCCCCTCGCCCGCAAATGATTCCAACGTGACCGAATCGGTTCGATTGGGTGTGCAGGCTTCGCGAATGTGGACGGAGGACAGTGCGGCGAGCGCCCGCACCGTCAACTCCTGCGCGATCTCCCGGCGTTCCGGGTACGCCGTCAGTGCGGACTCCAGGAGGCCGGCGGCCCCGCTCGACGCCTTCGGGTGCGTGCGGAGGATACGTACCGGCTCGTGCGCACTGTGGCCCTGCGCCCAGCGGTGCACCTGGCGGAAGGGGCGCCCGTCGACGGCCGCGGCGTGCAGCCAGCTGCTCAGGAGCGTCTCCGCGGTGTCGGCCATCGCGGCGTCGAGCCGCGCCTGGGGCCGTATGGGCGCCAGCAGCGCCACGGCGCGGGCGGCGGCGATGTCGGCGCGCTCGCAGCCGGTGGTGGGGGACCAGTGGAGACGGGCGGGGGTGTCGCAGAGGTGGCCGGGGTCGTACACGAGGACGGGGCCGAGCTTGGCCCGCGCGTCCTTGGTCTCGGCCCAGACGGCGGGATCGGAGGTGACGACGAGCGCGGCCCCTTCGGCGTCGAGGACGGCCTGCACGGCCGTGGGCCGACGCGCCTCGGGGCCGCCGTAGAGGAGGCGGGGGGCGCGCGGGGAGGGGACGGCGCCGGTGTTCCGGCCGTCGGGTGCCAGGAGCTGTCCGGCGACGGCTGGGGTCCCCGGCGGGGGAGCGAGGGTGGCGGCCTGCTGATGGCTCGGGTCCGTCCCCGGGTGGCTGTACGGGCCGTGGGCTGCGGTTGGGCCTTGGGTGCCGGTGGAAGGTGCTGCGCCGGTGGGGTCCGTGGGGGGTGCTGTGACGCCGGTGGGGCTGGTGGGGAGTGCCGCGACGCCGGTGGGGCCGGTGGCGGAGGCAGCCGTGCCTGCGGCCATGTGGGGCGTGGGGCCGGTGGGGTGCTGGGCGTAGGTGGGATGCGGGGCGTGGCCGGCGGTGCCCCGGGCTCCGGTACTGCAGCCCGCGTCGGGGGCGAGGCCCGGGCCGCCGGGCGTGGCGGGGGCTCCTGGGACCGGCGCTGGGCCTGGGCCGGCCCCGGCGCCGGCGTCCGGGTGCGGTAGGCCGGCCGGTCCGTGGCCGGCGTCCGCCCCCGTGTGGGTGAGGCCGCCGGGGGCGTAGCCTGCGCTGCCCGCTGCGGGGTGGGGCCCGCCGGGGCCGTACGCGGCGGCACCCGCTCCGGGGTGCGGACCGCCCCCGGGGCCGTACCCCGCCGCCGGGTGGAGCCCTGCGGATTCGTGGCCCGGGACGGCGCCCCCGTGCGGGTGGCCGTGCGGGCGGTCGTGGGTGGAGGGCCCGCGAGGTCGCAGGCCGTCGGGTGCGGCCGGGTGCCCGGGGGATGCCTTCGACGGCTCGGCCGCACCGGCCGCCGCCCTCGCCGTCTCGCGCTGTGCCCTCAGGCGGGCCAGCACGCCCAGTACGAAGATCGTCAGCACGACGAGGACCATCAGCTCGCCGATGAGCAGGCCCCAGAACAGCCCGTACCCCGACAGCTGGTCCGGTGGCGTGTCCGGCCACGCCGCCGGGATGTCTTGCGGCGCGCCCATCAGGCGGCGCAGGGCCAGCGGCGTACGGGCGAAGGTGACGCCGTCCGGCCACGCGCCGTGGGCGAACAGGCCCGCCAAGCCCGTCGCCAGCCACGCCAGGATCGTCAGGCCGAGCAGGAACGCCAGCAGGCCGACCAGCAGGGAGTCGGGGATGCCGCGCTCCCCCTGCCGCTGGTGGCCCTGCCCGTGGTGGTGCTGTCCCATGTCAGGCGACCGTCGATTCCGAGGACGAGGACTCGTTCATCTGTTGCTCGATGAGCGCCGCCCTCTGCTCCGCCTCCCACTCCGCGGCTCGCAGGTCGTCCGAGATCATCTCCGCCGAGGTCTGCGTCATCGCGCGGTCCGTGAAGACGAGGGGCCGTTCCGCCTCGGTGATCAGGTGCTTGACGACCTGGACGTTGCCGTTCACGTCCCATACGGCGATGCCCGGTGTCAGCGTCGGGATGATCTCGACCGCCCAGCGCGGAAGGCCGAGCACCCGCCCGGTCGCCCGTGCCTCGTCCGCCTTCTGGGCGTAGATCGTGCGGGTCGAGGCCATCTTGAGGATCGCCGCCGCCTCTCTCGCCGCCGCCCCGTCCACCACGTCGGAGAGATGGTGGACGACCGCCACGAAGGACAGGCCCAGGCGGCGGCCGAACTTCAGCAGGCGCTGGAAGAGCTGTGCCACGAAGGGGGAGTTGATGATGTGCCACGCCTCCTCCACCAGGAAGATGCGCTTCTTGCGGTCCGGCCGGATCCAGGTGTGTTCCAGCCATACACCGACGATCGCCATGAGGATCGGCATGGCGATCGAGTTGCGGTCGATGTGGGAGAGGTCGAAGACGATGAGTGGGGCGTCGAGGTCGATGCCGACCGTCGTCGGGCCGTCGAACATGCCGCGCAGGTCACCGTCGACGAGGCGGTCCAGGACGAGGGCGACGTCCAGGCCCCAGGCCCGTACGTCGTCCAGGTCGACGTTCATCGCCTCGGCCGATTCCGGCTCCGGGTGGCGCAGTTGCTCGACGATGTCTGTCAGGACCGGCTGCCGGTCGACGATCGTCTCGTTCACGTACGCGTGGGCGACCTTGAGCGCGAAGCCGGACCGCTCGTCGAGACCGTGCCCCATCGCGACCTCGATGATCGTGCGGAGCAGCGCTAGCTGTCCCGTGGTCGTGATCGACGGGTCGAGGGGGTTGAGGCGGATGCCGTCGTTGAGGGCCGCCGTCGGGTCGAGCCGGATGGGAGTTATCCCCAGCTCCTGCGCGATCAGGTTCCACTCGCCGACTCCGTCCTCGCCCTGCGCGTCGAGGACGACGACCTGCCGGTCCTTGAAGCGCAGCTGACGCAGTACGTACGTCTTCTCCAGCGCCGACTTGCCGTTGCCGGACTCGCCGAGGACCAGCCAGTGCGGTGCGGGGAGCTGCTGTCCGTACAGCTGGAAGGGGTCGTAGATGTACCCCTTGCCGCTGTAGACCTCGCGGCCGATGATCACGCCCGAGTCTCCGAGGCCCGGCGCCGCGGTCGGCAGGTAGACGGCCTGGGCCTGGCCCGTGGACGTACGGACAGGAAGTCTGGTCGTCTCGATCTTTCCGAAGAGGAAGCTGGTGAAGGCATCCGTGACGGCGGACAGCGGATCTCGCATGGCGGGTCTGCCCTCTCGGCTAACGACGGATACCGGTGGCGAACGGCAGGGTGTTGACGAACGCCCGGTGGTGCTCGCGGTCGCACCACTCCAGCTTCAGATACGACTTGCCTGCCGAGGCCCGGATGGTCCGCTTGTCGCGGGCCAGGGCCTCGGGTGAACGCGACGACACAGTGATGTACCCGACCAGGTTGACCCCGGCCGCGCCGCTCGCGAGATCTTCACCCCGCTGGTCGAGCCGGCCGTGCGCGGCGATGTCGCGGGGGTCGACGGTGCGGTTCATCTTGGCCTGACGGCTGGCTTCCGCCTCGTCGTTGGTCTTCTCCGTCAGCATCCGCTCGATGGCGATCTCGGTGGGTTCGAGGTCCATGGTGACGGCGACCGTACGGATCACGTCGGGGGTGTGGACGAGCAGCGGGGCGAGGAAGTTGACGCCGACCGGCGTCATCGGCCACTCCTTCACCCAGGCGGTGGCGTGGCACCAGGGCGCGCGGGTGGACGACTCGCGCGTCTTGGCCTGGAGGTACGTCGCCTCCATGGCGTCCAGCTCGGCCGGCCAGGCGTTGCGCTTCGTCATGGCCTGGATGTGGTCGATGGGGTGGTCGGGGTCGTACATCGAGTGCACGAGGGACGCGAGGCGGCCCTGGCCGAGGGGCTGGCGTACCCGGATGTCGGCCTCCGCGAGCCGCGCGCAGATGTCGGTGAGCTCGCGCGCCATGACGACGGCGAGGCCGGAGTCGCGGTCGAGCCTGCGGCCGCCGTGCGGGCGGGCGGCGCGGGCCATGGCGTTGGCCTCGGCGGCGAGCTCGCGGGAATAGTGCATGCAGGCGACGAGGTAAGCGCGGTGCTGCTCGCTGGACGTCGAGACCATGGACTGGAGCTGGTCGTACGAGTCCTTCAGCCAGCCGGGGGCGTGACCGTCGCCGCGCTGGGCGACGTCCTTGGCGTGGGCGTCGGGGTCGGCGGGCAGGGTGCGGGCGAGCATCTGGAGGCGGGTCACGAAGCCGTCGCCGTTGGCGACGTGCTTGAGCAGCGTGCCGAAACGGTCCACCAGGGCTTCCTGGTCCTCGCTGTCGCGCAGACCGACGCCCGGGCCCTCGATCTCGATGGCCGCGGTGACTGTCCGGCGGTCGGCGTGGAGGAGTACGGCGATCTCGTCGGGGCCGAAGGGGGCGGCGAGCCAGTTGATGCGGCCGATGCCGGGCGGCGGGCCGACCTCGACCTCACGGCCGTCGCCGCGCACACCGGCTTCCATGGCGCCGCTGCGGTACGTCGTGCCGTTGCGCAGGGTGCGCTTGTAACTGCGGTTGATCTCGAACCATTTGTAGAAGGTGCGGTGCTTGTACGGGACGTACACCGCCATCAGGGCCACCATCGGGAAGCCCATGAGCAGCACGATCCGCAGGGACAGGACGGGGACCAGCAGCCCGCTCATCATGCCGAGGAACGCGCCGGCGATGATCAGCGCGATCTCGCCGGTCTCGCGGTTCTTGCCGACGATCGCGTTCGGCCGGGCGCGGCCGATGAGATACGTGCGGCGCGGCGTGATCGGTGGGGACTGCGTCGTCAACGCCCTGCACCTCCTGTGCTGTTGTTGCCGGTGCCCGTGTTTCCGGTACCGCGGTTCGTGTGGGTGCTGTTGCTACGGGGTGAGGGGGCGGCGGAGGGGATGGTGCCGGCTCCGCCTCCGACCCCGCCGCCTCCGCCTCCGGTCGCTCCCGCGCCGGGGCCGCCGGACGAGCCGCGGGCGCTGTGGGCGGCCACGCCGCCGGTGACGGGGTTGGCCTGGCGGGGCGGGGAGCTGTTGCCCCCGCGGTCGCCTCCGCCTCCGCCGCGGCTGCTGTGGGCCTTGATGCCCTGCGAGACGAGGGCGGCGGGGGAACTGATGACGGCGGCCGCCTGGGCGCCGTCGGTGGCCTTGTTGCGGTTGCTGCGGGCTGAGGCGATCTCGTCGCCGAAGCCGGGGACGAAGCGGTAGATCATGCCGGAGGCGAAGATCGCCAACAGGATGATGGCGAGGCCGGAGACGACGGCGGAGAAGGCGTTCGGCCCGTCGTCGGCGGAGAGCGCCCCGGCGAGGCCGAGGACGATCACGATGACGGGCTTCACCATGATGATCGCGATCATGATGCCGGCCCAGCGGCGGACGTGGCCCCACATGTTCTTGTCGACGAGCCCCGCGTAGACGACGACGCCGAGGAGCGCGCCGACGTAGAGCAGCAGGGCGCGGATGAACAGCTCCAGGAAGAGGATCCCGGCGGCGAGAATCGTCACGAGGGACACGACGATCAGCATGATCGGACCGCCGCCGATGTCGTCGCCCTTCTTGAGCGCCTCGGCGAACGAGCCGAAGAACACGTCGGTCTGCCCGCCGGTCCCGGCGGCGATGACCTCGGTGATGCCGTCGGTGGCGGAGACGATCGTGTAGAGGATCAGGGGCGTGAAGGCGGACGCGAGGACGGTGAGCCAGAGGAACCCGATGGCCTCGGACAGCGCGGTCGCGAGCGGTACGCCGCGGATGGCGCGCTTGGCGACGGCGAGCAGCCAGAGGACGAGGGTGAGGATGGCCGAGGCGGCGAAGACGATGGCGTACTGCTGGAGGAACCTGGGGTTGGTGAAGTCGACGGTGGCGGTCGACTTCACGGCGTCGCTCAGCTTGCCCACGATCCAGGCGGCGGCATCGGCGCAGCCCTTGGCGAGGGAGGAGAGGGGGTCGAGGGTCTCGGCGGGGTCGGTGGGGGCGCGGAGGCGGGAGCCGCCGCCTTCGCCTCCTTCGCAGTAGTCCTTGGCCGGGCCGTGGATCAGGTCGCAGGGATCATTGCTCTTGTCGGGGTCCGGAGGCGGCGTCGGAGCGGCAAACGCCCGATTGGCTGGGAGCAGGACCGACAGCGGAACAGCCAACAACGCAGCGAGGGACAGGGCTCGACGACGTGAACTACCGGGCATAGGTGAACCCTCCGTACCCATTGACCGCTTCTGCGATCTCTTCGGCACTCGATGCCCTGGTGTCTCCACCGACGGGGGCGGGGCCATCTTGCTGGGAGTGCGAGACGGCCTTCCAGTCGTTACTGATCCACTGCAGCTCCATGGTGATGGTGAACCAGCTGTCAGTGACTGGCTTGGTGGACCCTTCGCCTGCCAGGCCGATCAGGCCAGTGCACCAGACCTCTGCGGTGGCTCTGTCGACGGAGAACTTCGTGACCTTGGTCCCAATCGGCGTCGTGCGCGAGATGAACGTGAAGCCGTCGGGCGTTGAGCCGTCCGCCTTCAGACCTACGTTCTTGAAGAAACTGGCCGAGTAAGCCTCATCCAGGGTGCTGCGGAACTCGTTCACCGCGGAAGGCGCGATGACGGCATCCAGAGTGCTGTCGCGCTTGGCCTTGTCGAACATTGCGGCGGAGCCGAGTGCCACGGCGTAGTTCGCTGCTGCGCTCTCGGCGCCCTGCTCGCTCTGCGCGAAACCGGAAGGGATCATCCCGTTCTTGCCGTCCACCGGCTTCACGCCGGTGGCTGCCGTCGCCTCCGCCGCGCCGCCCCGCTTCGGCTCGTCGTCCGAGAGGCTTTCGCCGCCGCCCCGGTTCGCGAAGGCGATGGCGGCGATCAGCAGCACCACCACGCCCACCACGGTGATGAGGGAACGCGAGGTCCGTACGGGACGGCGCGCGCCGCCGTAGACCTCGCTCCCGCCGCCTTCGGGCAGGCGGGTGCGGGTCTGACCGGAGCCGCCGACACGGTCCGGACGACCGCTGTCGCCGCCGTAGCCGTGCTCGTCACCGAGACTCATGCCCGTGCGCCCCCTCAACCGTATGCAGTGCCGCGTAGTACGACGGTAGCCGTGCTGGTTCCCGCGCGGGCGCGGTGTGGTGACTCGACATCAGGGAGACGCAACCTCAGCCAATGGGCACGACGGACGGGTGGGGTGGGTGTGCGGGCCGGGAGCACCCGGTGCTGGCTGGAGGTGGGTTAGACAGCCATCCCGTACACGATGGTGAAGAGCGTGCCGAGCGAGCCGATGATGAAGACGCCCGTGAGGCCGGCGACGATCAGCCCCTTGCCCTGTTCCGCGCTGAACGTGTCCCTGAGGGCCGTCGCGCCGATCCGCTGCTTTGCTGCTCCCCAGATGGCGATTCCGAGGCAGAGGAGGATGGCGACAGCCATCACGACCTCGATCATGATGCGGGCTTCGTTCCCCAGGGTCCCGAACGGACCCCAGTTCGGGGCGATTCCACCGATGATGGTGGTGATGTCGCCCTTTTCGGCTGCCAGGTTCATGTAAGTCACCGCCCCTGTCGGGTAGTTCGTCGCCCCCGCCGCACGGCAGGGGTCACGCTCTATCTTCGCTGATGAACCGCACTGGTATGTCGACTTGGTGGCTGTCTTTTCCCGACCTCCGCAGGGATGACCGGTCGGACCGCGCTGACCTGCGGTGCCGACCGGTTGTATGCGAAAACGCGTATGGTCACTCTGTGTATCACGAGGGGTGACTGCGGGCAATGACTGGCGTTATGCACCTTTGGTCGGACGTGGCGGGGTGGGGGTGCGGTTGCTTCCGGGCGGTGCGGCCCCGGTCCTGGCAGCGGGTCACCCACATGGGTTGCTCTCCTGGCATATGCGCATAGTCGGACATTCGGTGGACACGAACATCTCCGGTTCTCAGCCGCGTTCCTCGGCCTTGGAAAAGGGGAGTTCCTCATGCTGGTACGCCACCGGGTCGCCCTCGCGTCGGCCGCCGCGCTCGGCGCGGTCGTCCTGTCCGTCTCGCCCGTCGCCGCGTACTCCGCCGAGCCGGCGGTCTCGCCCGTCGCCGTCTCCGCCGTCGCGGCGGTGCGGGAGGTGCAGTGCCTCATCACCTACTGGTCCGGCGGGCAGCCGCTCGCCGTCGACGGCATCTTCGGGGCCCGTACGGAGAGCTGGGTCGTCCACTTCCAGGACGTGAAGGGCCTTCGTGTGGACGGCATCGTCGGGCCGCAGACCTGGGCGGCTCTGCGCGCGCTCTGATCCGGGCGGACGTCCGAACCGGACGCGCGAGCGAAAACCGCTGTGAACCCGTCTCCGATGGGGGAGGGTTGAGGAGTGCGCAAAGTCTGGGTGGCCACCGGTGTCGGAATCGGGCTGTGCCTGAGCTTCGTCGCGCTGCTCGTCGTCGGTACCTTCTCCGCAGCCGCGGGGCTGGCCGGGGGCGCGGGCGGCGGGCGGGCCGTCGGGCTGGCCAAGGGCGCCGTGCCCGCGCTGTACCAGCCGCTCGTGCAGAAGTGGGGCAATCTCTGCCCGGCCATCAACCCCGCGCTGCTCGCCGCGCAGTTGTACCAGGAGAGCGGCTGGAACCCGAGGGCGCAGAGCCCGGCCAACGCGCGGGGCATCGCCCAGTTCATTCCGGGGACGTGGGCGTCCCACGGGGTCGACGGGGACAAGGACGGCGACCGGGACATCTGGGATCCGGCCGACGCGATTCCGTCGGCGGCGGCGTACGACTGTGAATTGGCCGGATACGTCAAGAAGGTGCCGGGGGATCAGACCGAGAACATGCTCGCCGCGTACAACGCGGGTGCGTACGCCGTCATCAAGTACGGGGGCGTCCCGCCGTACCGCGAGACGCAGAACTACGTGAAGATCATCACCAGTCTGGAGCAGAGTTTCGCGCGTCCCGTGGGGCGGGTCGAGCCGTCGCGGCAGGCCGCCGGCGCCATCTACTTCGCGCAGAAGAAGCTCGGGACGAAGTACCTGTGGGGCGGCAACGGCACGCCGGAGCAGGGCGGGCGTTTCGACTGCTCGGGGCTGACGCAGGCGGCGTACCGGACCGTCGGGATCGAGCTGCCTCGGGTGGCCAACGATCAGTACAACGCGGGGCCGCACCCCTCGCGGGACGAGTTGCTGCCCGGGGACCTGGTGTTCTTCTCGGACGACCTCACCGACTCGCGCGCCATCCGGCACGTCGGGCTGTACGTCGGCGGCGGTTACATGATCAACGCCCCGTACACCGGAGCCGTCATCCGCTTCGACAAGATCGATACGCCGGACTACTTTGGTGCGACCCGGGTGACCGAAGACGGCGCGAAAGCGCTTCCGACGGACTTGCCGAAGGGGCGCGGCGACGCGTGACATGGCTTGAACTCTCCGTTATCGCCACCCTCTGAGCTGCGACGACGTATCTCTCTTCGATAACGTGATCGTGATCATTCGGTGGAGAGTGGAACGGTGGGGCCCGGCCGGGCGTTCTCTGGTCCGGGGAAGTGAACAGTCGCGCCGACCACGCGGCTTCGCGTCGCATGAACCACGGGGGTTCGCAGGAGTGGCACGCAGACACGCGTGCCGCGCAGCAGGCAACAAGGCAAGGGGCCGCGGCAGATGGCTGGACTCGCACTGGATGGGGCGAACCCCGACGTCAGTCTGCTCTACGACATCAACGGGCTGGCGGCGGACGCGCCGGGCTGGTTCGACCGGGTCATGGAGCTGGTCGGGGAGTACGGGACCATGTTCGGCATGGTCCTGGTGGCGCTCTGGTGCTGGTGGAGCGTGCGCCGGCGCGAGGACGCGGTCACTTCGGTGGCCGGGCTCGTCTGGGCGCCGCTGGCGGCCGGGATCGCCCTGCTGATCAACATCCCCATCCGTGGGTTCGTGGAGCGGCCGAGACCTTTCAACGACCACAAGGGGCTCGAGGTCCTCATCGCGGGCAAGACGGACTACTCGTTCGTCAGCGACCACGCGACACTGGCGATGGCCATCGCCGTCGGGGTCTTCGTGGCCAACCGGAAGTTCGGGCTCGCGGCGATCGGGCTCGCGGTCGTGGCGGGCTTCTGCCGCGTCTACATGGGCGTGCACTACCCGACCGACGTCATCGGCGGATTCGCCCTCGGCACGGCCGTGGCGCTGCTGCTCGCACCGGTGGCGATGGCGCTCCTGACACCGCTCATGGCGGCGATCGCGCGGTCGGAGAAGGTCGGTTGGCTGGTACGGGCGAAGGGGTCGGCGGCGCGTGGCGCGGCCGGCGCCGGGCCGGGGCTCGGCGGCCCGGCCGTGGTCCCCGCCCAGCGCGCCGGGGACAGCGAGCGCAACGACCTGGCGGCCTGACTCACAGAGCCTGCGGGAAGTCGAAGAGCCTGTCCGGGTCGTAACGCTTCTTCAGGGCCGTCAGACGGTCCGCCGCAGCCCCGTAGTACGCCTTCCGCCAGTTGGTGAGGCTCGCGTCCGTGTAGTTCTGGTACGCCGCCCCCGAGGCGTGCCGGCGCATCGCCCCGTGAGCGGTTTTCAACCAGGCCTGCTGTGCGGTGCCGGTCGTGCCCGCGCGCCAGGCGCCGATGTACTGGGCGAGCATCCGTGAGCGGCGGTGGACGAACGCCGTCGCGAGCGGGTCCACGCGGTTGACCGCGCCGCCGAGCGCGGTCAGCGCGATGCTGCCGCCGCCGCCCCGGGAGACCGGGATACGGGTGAACGCCTCGGTCTGGGCGAGCAGCTCGCGTATGCCCGAGGGCGAGAGGGAGTGGTCGAAGAAGTCACTGCGGGCCGCGTATGTCTCCCGGCCGAGGGCGCCTCGGGGAGTGCGGCCGGGGGTGGTGCCGGGCAGGTGGCACTGGGCGTCGTCGAAACCGGCGCAGCCGGCGTACACGAGCATCGACTCCTGGTAGCTGCGGCGGCGCAGCGAGACGGAGCGGGCGGGGGCGCCGATCCTGTCGGCGAGCCGGTCGACGGCGTTCTGCAGGTCGCCGTACGTGCCGAGGGAGAAGGCGGAGACGGTGACGTTGGGCGTCGTGCCGCCGGGGCCGGCGGCGAGGTGCGCGGACGACCAGATCTCGTCCGGCTGGGACGGGCCCCACTCCTGCCAGGCGGCGATCACGGCCTGGGCCTTCGACCAGGGCCAGGACAGGTACGCGGTGACGGCGGCGGGGGCCGGGCGGGTGCGGAAGGTCATCTCCGTCACCACGCCGAAGTTGCCGTTCCCGGCGCCGCGCAGGGCCCAGAAGAGGTCCGGGTTCTCGGTGGACGTGCAGTGGAGGCGTTTGCCGGCGGCGGTGACGATGGTGGCGGAGGTCAGGCTGTCGCAGGTCAGGCCGTACGCGCGGGAGACGACCCCGTGGCCGCCGCCGAGGGTCAGGCCGGAGATGCCGACGGTGGGGCAGGAGCCGGCGGGGATGGTGCGGCGGGCCTGGCGGGCGAGGCCCTGGTACACGTCGATGAGCTTGGCGCCGGCGCCTGTGGTCGCCGCGGTCCCGCTCGCCGTGACCTTGGCCAGCTTCGACACGTCGACGACGAGACGGCCGTTGCCGGAGGACCACCCGGCGTAGGAGTGGCCGCCGTTGCGGATGGACACCGGGACGCGGTGCGCTGTGGCGAAGGCCAGGCACTCCTTCACGTCCGCCTCGTTGGCCACGTAGGCGACGGCGGCCGGCTTCAGGTTGTCGAAGCGGGTGTTGTAGAGCTGGCGGGCCGTCTTGTAGGCGGTGTCCTCGGGGCGGACGAGCGGTCCGTCGAGACCGCGTTCGAGAGCGGCCCAAGTTGGTGTGGCCCCGGCCGGCGGGGTCCGGCCGGTGGTGGCCGAGGCCCCCGGGCCGCGTCCCTGGGCGGTACGGGTGTTGTTCGCCGCGCCGGAGCTGGTGCCGGTGCAGGCGGCCGCCGCGACGGTGGCCGCGAGGGCCGTGGCCGAAGTCAGAAGTGAGCGCCGTTCCATGGTGTTGCCTCCCGCAGGGCGAGACGGCTCTGCGGCGGTCCGGGTTCCTGCGGGGCGGAGGTTTTTTGCCCGGAGGGGGTGGGGCTCACGGGCGGCGGGGTGGGAGCGGCGACTGCTGTGGGGTCAGGTCGTGGTCGCGTGTGCGTCGGCGTCCGCGCGGGCCCTTTCACGGGAGCGACGGGCCGGGCCGCGCCAGCCGCAGGAGCAGTGGGCGAAGCAGAAGGAGCCGCGTTCGGTGGTGCCGGTGCGGTGGGTCGGGGCGTCCGGTGTGGCCTCTTGAAGCACGCCTCCACCGTACCGGGGGACTTGGGCTCCGGGTTCGGCGGCCGCCCGACCGGATGAGCACCGGCCGGCGGGCGTGACCGGTGGCGGTGGGGGGTCGTTAGACGGGTCGGGTGGGATCGGACACCGGGCGGCAGTGCGTTGGGGGTTGGCGGCGATGGTGGTGCAGCAGCACAGGGTCAAGGGCGGTGCGACCGCCGTGGCCGTCGCGGCGGGGCTGATCGCCTGCGCCGGATGTTCCGGCGGTGGCGCGGTCGCCGAGGACCAGCAGGGCGGTGACCCCCTGGCCACCGTGCGCGGCGCCGCCGACGGGCTCGTCGCCGCGGGCAGCTCCGAGGCCCGCACGTCCATGGTCATGGCGACCGGCGGCACCCGGGTCACCATCCGGGGCGAAGGGGCGTACGACTTCAAGAAGCGGATGGGGCAGCTCAAGGTGCTGCTGCCACCCGACCCCGACGGCGCGGACAAGCACCGGCCGATCACCGAACTGCTCGCGCCCGGCGCGCTCTACATGAAGAACCGGGGCGCCGGCGTGCCCGCCGACAAATGGGTACGGATCGACACGGCCACGCTGGACGACGGGAACCTGGTCACCGGCGGAGCCACGGACCCGCTCGTCGCCGCCGAGTTGCTGCGCGGAGCGAAGGAAGCGGCGTACGTCGGGCGGGCCGATGTGGCCGGCACCGGGGTCCGGCACTATCGCGGGGTCACCGACATCGCCCGCGCCGCCCGCGTCGCCTCGCCGCACGTGCGCGGCGCGCTGAGCGCCGCGGCGAAAGGGTTCGCCAAGGACGCGGTCCCGTTCGACGCGTACCTCGACGACCAGGGGCGGCTGCGCAAGGTCCGCCACCGGTTCGACTTCGCCAACGCGGGACGTACGGTCGCCGTCGCCTCCACGACGCTGCTGTACGCGTTCGGGGCGCCCGTCGAGGTGCGGCTGCCGGCCGCGCGCGACATCTACGCCGGGAAGATCCAGGCGTAGGGCGAGGCCCTGTCCGCCACGGGTGGGTGGCGGGGAAATGGTCCGTCCGTGCCATGCGCGGTGTGTGCGGCGCTGCCTACGCTAGGAAGCCGACGACGGCTGGAAGAGGTGATGCACGTGGCTCCGCTCGGCAGCAGTACGCCCGTCCATGACCACGTCGCCCTCGCCGAGATCGAGCTGTGCGGCGAGTTGATGATCGCGGCGTCCGCGGTCGACGGGGAACGGCTCAGCCCGGACCGTATCGACGAGGTGCTGAAGGTGGGAGCGGGCGTGGCCGCCACGGCGGCCGAAGGCGCCGAGTGGCCCCGGCGGCGGCGGGAGCGGTAGTCCGGCGGCCGTCGGGCCCCCGGACCACCGGTCCGCATGGATCAGGTCCGCAGCAGGCGGGCGATCGCCTTGGTGGCCTCTTCGACCTTCTCGTCGATCTCTCCGCCGCCCTTGACCGCCGCGTCCGCCACGCAGTGCCGCAGGTGCTCCTCCAGGAGCTGGAGGGCGAAGGACTGCAGGGCCTTCGTCGACGCCGAGACCTGGGTGAGTATGTCGATGCAGTAGACGTCCTCGTCGACCAGTCGCTGCAGGCCGCGGATCTGGCCCTCGATCCGGCGCAGGCGCTTGAGGTGCTCGTCCTTCTGCTTGTGGTATCCGTGCACGCCGAGGTCGTGGTCGGTC
Source organism: Streptomyces chryseus (assembly GCF_014650755.1). Classification (GTDB taxonomy): domain Bacteria; phylum Actinomycetota; class Actinomycetes; order Streptomycetales; family Streptomycetaceae; genus Streptomyces; species Streptomyces chryseus. The sequence continues at coordinate 14,776 of NZ_BMVO01000020.1, forward strand.
ACCACGGCTTCGGGGGATCCGGAGGGCGCGTCGCTCGTCGTCGCGCCGGCCGCCTCGGTGGTCGTCATCGCGTCCTCCCGTTGTCCTCAAAGGGGCTGTATACCCCTCATGGGTATATGGTAACGAATTTCCGGGGTAGGGGCTCGGGGGCCCGTACAGAGCACTGTGCCTGATGGGCGACACTGAAGAACGCCGGTTAGCCGTGGCCGGATGATGCGCCTAGCATCACCCTGACCGAATCCAATGCACCCCGAGGACCCCACGTGCGCTTTCGTCTGACCCCCAGGGAGACGAGCTTCTACGACATGTTCTCCGCATCCGCGGACAACATCGTCACGGGCTCGAAGCTCCTGATGGAACTGCTCGGAGCGGACTCCTCCGCCCGAGTCGAGATCGCGGAGCGGATGAGGGCAGCGGAGCACGCGGGGGACGACGCGACCCACGCGATCTTCCACCAGCTGAACTCCTCGTTCATCACGCCGTTCGACCGCGAGGACATCTACAACCTCGCGTCGCAGCTCGACGACATCATGGATTACATGGAGGAGGCCGTCGACCTGGTCGTGCTGTACCAGATCGAGGAGCTGCCCAAGGGTGTCGAGCAGCAGATCGAGGTGCTGGCCCGGGCCGCCGAGCTGACCGCCGAGGCCATGCCGCACCTGCGGACCATGACGAACCTCACCGAGTACTGGATCGAGGTCAACCGCCTCGAGAACCAGGCCGACCAGATCCACCGCAAGCTGCTCGCGCACCTGTTCAACGGCAAGTACGACGCCATGGACGTGCTGAAGCTGAAGCAGATCGTGGACGTGCTGGAGGAGGCCGCCGACGCCTTCGAGCACGTCGCCAACACGGTCGAGACGATCGCCGTCAAGGAGTCCTGACCTCCGGTGGACACCTTTGCGCTCATCGTGACCATCGGGGTCGCGCTCGGATTCACGTACACCAACGGCTTTCACGATTCCGCGAACGCCATCGCGACTTCGGTTTCCACGCGGGCGCTGACCCCGCGCGCGGCCCTTGCCATGGCCGCCGTGATGAACCTGGCCGGTGCCTTCCTCGGCAGCGGCGTCGCCAAGACCGTCAGTGAGGGGCTCATCGCGACCCCGCACGGCGACAAGGGGATGGGAATCCTCTTCGCCGCCCTGGTCGGGGCGATCGTATGGAACCTCGTCACCTGGTACTTCGGGCTCCCGTCGTCCTCCTCGCACGCGCTGTTCGGCGGCATGGTGGGCGCGGCGCTCGCGGGTGGCACCGAGGTCATCTGGAACGGGGTGCTGGAGAAGGTCGTCATCCCGATGTTCATCTCGCCGTTCGTCGGGCTGCTGCTCGGCTACCTGGTGATGGTCGTCATCCTGTGGATGTTCCGGAAGGCGAACCCGCACAAGGCGAAGCGCGGCTTCCGTATCGCCCAGACCGTCTCCGCGGCAGGCATGGCGCTCGGGCACGGCCTCCAGGACGCGCAGAAGACCATGGGCATCGTGGTGATGGCCCTGGTCATCGCCGATGTCGAGGGTCAGGGCGACGCGATCCCGATGTGGGTCAAGATCGCCTGCGCGCTGACGCTCTCGCTCGGTACGTACGCGGGCGGCTGGCGGATCATGCGGACGCTCGGCCGGCGGATCATCGAGCTGGACCCGCCGCAGGGCTTCGCGGCGGAGACCACGGCCGCGTCCGTGATGTACACGGCCTCGTTCATGTTCCACGCGCCGATCTCGACGACGCACGTCATCACCTCCGCGATCATGGGCGTCGGCTCGACCAAGGGGTCGCGCGCCGTGCGGTGGGGCGTCGCCAAGAACATTGTGATGGGCTGGTTCATCACCATGCCCGCGGCCGCACTCGTGGCCGCGGCGTGCTACTGGCTCGTGCTGCTGGCCTTCGGTTAGCCGTCCCGCCGTACGTACGGAAAACGGGCCCGCCCCCCGCTCCTCGTGAGGAGTGGGGGGCGGGCCCTTTGCCTTGCGGTGGCACCGCCATGCAGCACCGCAGGACAGGCGGGGCGGCCGGCTTCTAGCCGAAGCGGCCGGAGATGTAGTCCTCGGTGGCCTGGACGGACGGGTTGGAGAAGATCCGCTCCGTGTCGTCTATCTCGATCAGCTTGCCGGGCTGGCCGATCGCCGCGAGGTTGAAGAACGCCGTACGGTCCGAGACGCGCGCGGCCTGCTGCATGTTGTGCGTCACGATGACGATCGTGAAGCGCTCCTTCAGCTCGCCGATCAGGTCCTCGATGGCGAGGGTCGAGATCGGGTCGAGCGCCGAGCACGGCTCGTCCATGAGGAGGACCTGCGGCTCGACCGCGATCGCGCGGGCGATGCACAGGCGCTGCTGCTGGCCGCCGGAGAGACCGGAACCGGGCTTGTTGAGGCGGTCCTTGACCTCGTTCCAGAGGTTCGCGCCGCGCAGGGACTTCTCGACGACCTCGGCCAGCTTGTTCTTCTTGTACGAGCCGTTGAGGCGCAGGCCCGCCGCCACGTTGTCGAAGATCGACATGGTGGGGAAGGGGTTCGGGCGCTGGAAGACCATGCCGACCGTACGGCGGACGGCGACCGGGTCGACGTCCTTGGCGTACAGGTTCTCGTCGTCCAGGAGGACCTTGCCCTCGACGCGGCCGCCGGGGGTGACCTCGTGCATCCGGTTGAGGGTGCGCAGGAAGGTGGACTTGCCGCAGCCGGAGGGGCCGATGAAGGCCGTCACGGAGCGGGGCTCGACGGTCATCGAGATGTCGTCGATCGCCTTGTGGTTGCCGTAGTAGGCCGACAGGCCGCTGATGTCGATTCGCTTGGCCATCTGAATCACTGCTTTCTGCTGGCCTTAGCGGCCGGTGCTCGGGGCCTTCCAGCGGGCGATGCCGCGGGCCACCAGGTTGAGGATCATGACGAAGGCGATCAGGACGAGCGCTGCGCCCCATGCGCGGTCGACCGACGCTTCCGTGCCGACGATGTACTGCTCGTACACGTACAGCGGAAGCGAGGACTGGGCGCCTTCGAAGGGGTTCGGGTTGATCAGCTTCGTACCGAAGACGAGCAACAGAACCGGGGCGGTCTCACCCGTGATACGGGCCACCGCGAGCATGACGCCGGTGGTGATTCCGCCGATCGCGGTCGGCAGCACCACCTTGAGGATAGTCCGCCACTTGGGGACGCCGAGAGCCAGAGAGGCCTCGCGCAGCTCGTTGGGGACGAGCTTGAGCATCTCCTCGGTGGAGCGGACGACGACCGGCATCATCAGGATCGCGAGGGCCAGCGCGCCGGCGAATCCGGAGGGCCCGAAGCCCAGCATCAGATTCCAGGTGGCGAGGATGAACAGGCCCGCGACGATCGACGGGATGCCCGTCATGACGTCGACGAAGAAGGTGACGGTCTTCGCGAGCCTGCCGCGGCCGTACTCGACCAGGTAGACCGCGGTGAGCAGGCCGATCGGGGCGGCGATCAGCGTCGCGATGCCGACCTGCTCCAGGGTGCCGAGCAGGGCGTGGTAGACGCCGCCGCCCTCGTCGGTGTCGAGCAGGCCGCTCATCGAGTGGCTGAGGAAGTAGCCGTCGATGACCTTGATGCCCTTGCTGATCGTCACCCAGGCCAGGGAGAGCAGCGGGACGAGGGCGAGGATGAAGCAGACCCAGACGACGCTGGTCGCCACGCGGTCCTTGCCCTGGCGGCTGCCCTCCACCTTGGTGGTGATCGCGAAGGTGGCCAGTACGAAGATCAGGGCGGCCAGCATGCCCCACTGCACCCGGCTGTGCCAGCCGGCGACGAGACCGAGGCCGATGCCGGCCGCGACGGATCCGACGGCGATGGCGGCCGGGGCCCACCGGGGGAGCCGGGCGTGGGCGAGCTTGGCGTGCGGGACGGGGGAGACCGGGGGCTTGTCCATTACCTGGCTTGTCTGGTTCATGCGTTGGCCCCCGAGTACTCCTTGCGGCGGCCGATGATCCAGCGGGCGGCGCCGTTGACCAGCAACGTGATGACGAAGAGCACGAGACCGGAGGCGATCAGGGCGTCACGGCCGAACTCGTCCGCCTCGTTGAACTTCGCGGCGATGTTCTGCGCGAAGGTGCCGCCGCCCGGGTCGAGCAGCCGGCCGGAGATGATGAAGCTGGGGGAGAGCACGACGGCGACGGCCATCGTCTCGCCGAGGGCGCGGCCCAGGCCCAGCATCGAGGCGCTGATGATGCCCGAGCGGCCGAAGGGGAGTACGGACATCCGCATGACTTCCCAGCGCGTGGCGCCGAGGGCCAGGGCGGCCTCCTCGTGCATCTTCGGCGACTGGAGGAAGACCTCGCGGGTCACGTTGGTGACGATGGGCAGGATCATGATCGCCAGCAGGATGCCGACCGTGAAGAGGTTGCGGGCGACGCCGTCGCTCGTCTTGTCGAAGATGTACGTCCAGCCGAAGTACTCGTCGAGCCACTTGTTGAGGCCGTCCAGGTACGGGACCAGGAAGACGGCGCCCCAGAGGCCGTAGATGATGCTCGGCACCGCCGCGAGCAGGTCGACCACGTACGCGAGCGGCGTGGCCAGCCTGCGCGGGGCGTAGTGCGAGATGAACAGCGCGATGCCGATGGCGACCGGCACGGCGATGAACATGGCGATGATCGAGCTGACGATCGTGCCGAAGAGGAGGACGGCGATGCCGAAGACCGGCGGCTTGCCGGCCGGGTTCCACTCGGAGGTGGTGAGGAAGTTGGCGTCGTCCTCGGAGACGGCGAGCCCGGCGCGGTAGGTGAGGAAGGCCGCGATGGCGCCCATGATCACCAGAAGTGCGATGCCCGACCCCCGGGACAGACCGAGGAAGATCCGGTCACCGGCGTGGGTGCTGCCCTGGGAGGCCAGCGTGTTGCCGGGTGCGGGCGGGGGTGGGGAGGACGAGGTGGGTTCGGTAGCTATATCCATCGGTTTTCTCCGGTCTGCGGAGCCCGGTGGGGCTCCTGGCGGCGGTGCACCGGAAGGCGCGGCCGGCCCCTCGTGACGGGGCCGGCCGCGACCGGGGTCAGGAGAGGGTGGGAACGATCTCGCGGACCTTGGCCGCGATCTCGGCGGGCAGCGGCGCGTAGTCGGCGTCCGCCAGGACCTTCTGACCGTCCTCGCTGACGGTGTAGTTCAGGAAGGCCTTGAGGGCGGGCAGGGTCTCCGGGTTGTTGCCCTTGTCGCAGGCGATCTCGTACGTCACCAGGACGATCGGGTAGGCGCCCTCGGCCTTGGTGGCGTAGTCGAGGGAGAGGGCCATGTCCTTGCCCTTGCCGGTGACCTTGGCGGCGGCGATCGCCTTGGAGGCGTTCTCCGTGGTGGCCTCGACCGGGGCCGCGGCACCGGTGTTGATCTTGACGGTGTTCAGCTTGTTGGCGGTCGCGTACGACAGCTCGAAGTAGCCGATCGCGCCGTTGGTGTCCTTGACGTTGGAGACGACGCCGGAGGAACCGTTGGCGGCCTGGCCGCCCTTGGCGGGCCACGACTTCGACTTGGGGTCGTACTTCCAGTCGCTCGCGGCGGCCGTGTTGAGGTACTTGCCCAGGTTCTGCGTCGTACCCGACTCGTCCGAGCGGTGGAAGGCCTGGATGCTGGTGCTCGGGAGCTTGGCGTCGGGGTTCAGCTTGGCGATCGCCTTGTCGTTCCACTTGGTGATCTTCGAGTCGAAGATCTGCGCCAGCGTCTTGGCGTCGAGCACGAGGTCGTCGACGCCCTCCAGGTTGTAACCGATGGCGACGGGGCCGCCGACCATCGGCAGGTTGATGCCCTGGCCGGTCTTGCAGATCTTCTTCGACTCGGCGACCTCCTCCGGCTTCAGCGCGGAGTCGGAACCGGCGAAGGCGACGCGGCCCTGGGTGAAGTTGGTGATGCCGCCGCCGGAGCCGATGGCCTGGTAGTTGATCTCGACGCCCTCACAGGCGGCCTGGAAGTTCTTGACCCAGAGGTCGATGGCGTTCTTCTGGGCCGTCGAGCCGGCCGCGCGGAGCTGGCCCTTGGCGTCGTCGCACTTGATGTTGCTGGCGGCCTTCGTCTCGCCGGAGCCACCGGTGGAGCCGCTGTTGTCGTCCGAGCCGCACGCCGTGAGGACCAGGGCGCCGGAGACGGCGAGGGCGCCGAGCGCGGTGGCGCGAAGCCGGTTCTTGCGCTGAAGCTTCACTTTCGGAGGGTTCCTTCCAGGAGCCGCCGGTCCCGTGTGGTGGCGGCGTGCGAAGAGGTGGAGTTCTCGGTTTCCAGCTACACAGGGGGGCGGACATCTCACGATGTGCCTCGCACTGTGTACGTCCGAAATTAGGCAGAACAGGTGAAGCCGTCGACGGGGGCGAGTGAACGGGAGGTGAACCGTGCCGAACGGTGTGGTGTGCGGGCTCGTCCCGCGGCGGGTGGTCGGAGGGCCGGCCGGGGACCGGGGGGGATGCTCCCCTTGCCAACGGTCACCGAAACGGCGAAACCGGTTACTCTGCGCGATCGTGCGACCGCGGCGTGGACGGCGGGTGGCTGAAAGAAGCCGGTCGGGGGGTGAGCGGGCGCCGCGCGGGGCAGGACGAAGCGGCGCTTGCTCGCACGCGGCGGTGGGGGGTCCGGACTGCGCCGGATCAGGCCGGGACGACCGCGAGCAGCTGGTCGATCAGGGGCCGGTCGTGACCGTACGTGAGGCGCGCGCGGGCCGTGGAGGGCGGCAGCCAGAGGATCCGGTCCACCTCGTCGCTCGGAGTGAAGGTGCCTCCCGTCGCCTCCGCCGCCCAGTACGACACCCGCTTCGGGCGGCCGTGCGCGACGTACCGCAGCTCGGACAGGGCCGGGCCCGGGGCGCAGCGGTGGCCCGTCTCCTCCTGGACCTCGCGGAGCGCACCCGCGAGCGGGTCCTCGCCGCGCTTCAGCTTGCCTTTGGGGTGCGACCAGTCGTCGTACTTGGGGCGGTGTACGAGGCAGATTTCCAGGACGCCGTCGTACGGCGAGCGGCGCCACAGCACGCAGCCCGCGGCGAGGACCGGGGCATCGTGGCCGGTCACGGGGCCGCCGGGGCCGGTTGCCAGACCTGCTGGAAGGCGAAGCGGGCCGCCTCGACCTCGTGCCGCTGGTCGGCGTGCAGGACGCCGAGGGCGTACGCCGTCGCCGGGGCGATGCGCGGGGTGCGGGCCGCCGACGCCGCCGCCGTGGCCGCCTCGGCCGCGTCGCGATGGCGGTCCAGGGCGCGGGCGGCGGGGCGCGTGTCGCCGGGGCCGATGACGACCTCCTGCGCGTAGCGGTGCAGGCGCAGCAGCAGGCGTACGTGGTGCCAGGGGGCGTCCTGCGCCTCGCTGCTGGGGGCCGGGGCCAGGCCGTGGAGGAGGGCCTCGGCGTTGTACGGGTGCGAGGCGCGGCCCAGCGGCAGTGCGGCCACCGCTTCCCTGAGCCGCTGCTCGGCGCCGGTCGCCAGCGGCGTGAGCACCTCGGCGGCGGGCGCGGCGGCGGCGGGGCCGAGCGGCACGTCCGAGGCGAGTAAGGCCACGGCGTCGGCGACCGCGTGGAACCGCGAGGAGCCCAGGGCCTGGAGCGCCGCCGAGTGGGCCCGCGTCCTGGCCAGCGTCAGCTGCCGCTCCAGGAGCGCTCCGGCCCGGGCCGCGCCCACGGTCAGCGAACTCCCCGGCTCCGACGAGCCGCCCCCGCGTGCCGGGGGCACCGGGACGCCGCCGGTGCCGCCGCCGGTACCGCCGCCCGCGCCGGAGAGCCGGTTCAGGGCCTCCAGGAGCCGGTTCAGGCGGCCCGCGTAGGCGTGCTCGCGGGCCAGGACGCCGGAGAGCCAGGCCAGCTCCGCCCGCAGGGTGTCGGCCCAGCCCGTCTCGGTCAGTGGCCGGAACGTGTGCAGCGTGCCGCTGATCCGCCGCGCGGCGGCGCGCAGGGCCCGGGCCGCCTCGGCCGCCTCCGCGGCGCCCTGCGGGTCCTGGCCGCTCTCGCGGTGCAGGCGCAGGCTCCGCAGGAACTCGGCGGCCCGGGCGTGCAGGTAGGGGGCGAGCAGCTCGCGGGAGGGCAGGTCGTGCGCGGGGAGCCCGCGGGCCGACAAGGCCTCCGCCAGTGCCTCGGCGGGCCCGGCCGTCTCCCCCAGGGGCCGGCCGGTGTCCGGCCGGGAGCCGGGGCGGGATGCGGTGTCATGGTGTTGCACGCCGGCGCCTCCGGGCGTCAATGAGCATCTCCTGTACGTGCCGCAGCGGCTGACCGTCGGCGTCCGCCGAGTGCCGCGTCCAGTTGCCGTCGGGGCCCAGGTGCCAGGAGGCCGTCGAGTCGGACATTCCGGTTTCCAGCAGCCGGCTCAGCGACGCCCGGTGTGCGGGGTCGGTGACCCGGACCAGCGCCTCGATGCGGCGGTCGAGGTTGCGGTGCATCATGTCGGCGCTGCCGAACCAGACCTCGGGCTCGCCGCCGTTGCCGAAGGCGAAGACCCGGGAGTGTTCGAGGAAGCGGCCGAGTATCGAGCGGACCCGGATGTTCTCCGAGAGGCCCGCGACCCCGGGGCGTATCGCGCAGATCCCGCGTACCCAGATGTCGACCTGCACGCCCGCCCTCGCCGCCCGGTAGCAGGCGTCGATTATCGCTTCGTCGACCATCGAGTTGACCTTGATCCGGACGTACGCGGGGCGGCCCGCCTGGTGGTGCGCGGTCTCCTTGTTGATCCGGGCGACCAGCCCGTCCCGCAGCGACTTGGGCGCGACGAGCAGGCGGCGGTACGTCTCACGGCGCGAGTAGCCGGACAGCCGGTTGAAGAGGTCGGAGAGGTCGGCGCCGACCTGCGGGTTGGCGGTCAGCAGCCCCAGGTCCTCGTACAGGCGGGCCGTCTTGGGGTGGTAGTTCCCCGTGCCGACGTGCGAGTAGCGGACCAGCTGGTCGCCCTCCTGGCGGACCACCAGGGACAGCTTGCAGTGCGTCTTGAGACCCACCAGCCCGTACACGACGTGGCAGCCGGACTCCTCCAGCTTGCGCGCCCACTTGATGTTGGCCTGTTCGTCGAAGCGGGCCTTGATCTCGACGAGGACGAGGACCTGCTTGCCGGACTCGGCGGCGTCGATCAGCGCGTCCACTATGGGGGAGTCGCCCGAGGTGCGGTACAGCGTCTGCTTGATCGCCAGCACGTCCGGGTCCGCCGCCGCCTGCTCCAGGAACGCCTGCACGGAGGTCGAGAAGGAGTCGTACGGGTGGTGCAGCAGCACGTCGCGCTCGCGCAGGGCGGCGAAGACGTCCGGCGCGGACGCCGACTCCACCTCCGCGAGGTCCCGGTGGGTGCCCGCGATGTACTTCGGGAACTTCAGCTCCGGCCGGTCCAGCGCCGCGATGCCGAAGAGTCCGGTCAGGTCCAGCGGGCCGGGCAGCGGGTACACCTCGGCGTCGGACATCTTCAGCTCGCGCACGAGCAGGTCCAGGACGTACGGGTCGATGGACTCCTCGACCTCCAGGCGCACCGGCGGGCCGAAGCGGCGGCGCATGAGCTCCTTCTCCAGCGCCTGGAGGAGGTTCTCGGTGTCGTCCTCCTCGACCTCCAGGTCCTCGTTCCTGGTCACCCGGAACATGTGGTGCGCGAGCACCTCCATGCCCGGGAAGAGCTCTTCGAGGTGCGCCGCGATGACGTCCTCAAGGGGTACGTACCGCTGCGGCGACGCCTCCAGGAAGCGGGACAGCAGCGGCGGCACCTTGACGCGGGCGAAGTGCCGGTGGCCGCTGACCGGGTTGCGTACGACCACGGCGAGGTTGAGCGAGAGCCCCGAGATGTACGGGAAGGGGTGGGCGGGGTCCACGGCCAGCGGGGTGAGGACCGGGAAGATCTGCTGGCGGAAGAGCGTGAAGAGGCGCGCCTGCTCCTTCTCGGTCAGCTCGGGCCAGCGGATCAGGTGCACGCCCTCGTCGGCGAGGGCGGGGGCGATGTCCTGCTGGTAGCAGGCGGCGTGCCGGGCCATGAGCTCGCGCGAGCGGGTCCAGATGAGCTCCAGCACCTCGCGGGGCTGGAGGCCGGACGCGGACCGGGTGGCGACACCGGTGGCGATACGGCGCTTGAGGCCGGCGACCCGGACCATGAAGAACTCGTCCAGGTTCGAGGCGAAGATCGCGAGGAAGTTCGCTCGTTCGAGGAGGGGCGTGGCCGGGTCCTCGGCGAGTTCGAGCACCCGCTCGTTGAAGGCGAGCCAGCTGCGTTCCCGGTCGAGGAAGCGGCCCTGTGGCAGCTCGGCGTCGGCGCCCGCGCCTTCCGCGTACTCCGCGTACGCGTCCAGGTCGGCGTCGATGTCGGGATCCAGGTTGGTCACCGGCGACCCCGCCAGGGTGTGCGGGCGGTGCGCGGCGATGGAACCGACGGACGGCTGAGCATGCTGGACAGGGACATCGGCGCTCGGCTGCTGGCTCATGACCCCATTGTTCCGCGCGTCGGGGGTGCCGGGCGCGTCGAGGAGGGGTGATGTGCGGGAGGCTCTCCCGTTCGGGGAGGGTGGCACAGCGGGCTGCATTCCGAGAGGGTCGCAAGCGTGTCTGAATGCGCGGTAACGGAGACATGACATGCAGGCTGCGGGGCCGGGGCCGCCAGGGCCCTCGGGGCCCCGGACCCGCCCCCGGCCCCGCGTGCCGGACCCCGGGGCTGCTGCGGCGGGACCGCGCAGACCCCCGTCCGGCGCGGTCCCGCCCGGCTCAGGCGTGCCTGCGGCGCAGGACGCGGAGGGCGGCGTACACGGCGGCCGCCGCGAGAGCCAGCACGATGCCGGATTCGACGAGCTGGGCGTACCAGAAGTGCGCGTGGGGATGGAAGTCCACGAACCAGTCGGTGGCCGTCACGTCGGAGGGGCAGCGGGCACCGAACAGCGGTTCAGGTACGCACTCCCGGAGGAAGAAGCGCTCACCGGCGGCGTTCTGCAGGCCCGATTCGACAAGAAAGACATCCACGGGCAGGCCGGTGGGGTGTGGGCTTTCGATGCTGCCGGGCCCGGTGAGCGTGTTCACCGGGACCAGGTCCCACCGCACGGTTCCGGCGACGAGCAGCACGGCCCCGGTCACCGCGGCCGTGGCCGCCATGGCGGCGACCGTGCGGCGTACGAGCAGGCCGAGGAGCGCGCCCACGGCTACGGCGAGCAGGCAGTACGCGACCAGGGCCGGGCCGGTCGCCTCGTAGACCCCGCGGTCGGGCCAGTTCAGGTTCCACATGCCCGGCATCCCGGAGCCGCCGAGCTGGAAGACACCGATGAAGGTGAGGGCCGCCGCCGTGGCGAGCGTCGCGCAGACCGCGAGCTTCGAGGCGAACCAGCGCGCCGGGGAGACCGACTGGGTCCAGGCGAGGCGGTGCAGCCCCGATTCCAGTTCGCGGGCGACGACCGGACCCGCGACGAACGCGCCGACCAGCACGGGCAGGAGGAGGCCCGCGAGGGAGACGTTCTTCATGTACTCGTACAGCAGGGTCGCGGCGCTGTGGAAGCCGAGGAACGTGTCGCTGCAGGGACCGCCGTCCGAGCAGTCGAACTCCTTCTCGGGATAGGCCCACGCCGCCCACCGCAGGAAGCCCGTCAGCGCGGCGCCCAGGACGAAGACGGCGAGGGCCAGCAGCAGCGGCGTGCGGTGAAGGCGCAGGAAGACCCACAGGGGTCCACGCAGGCCGGTGTCCGGGGCGGGCCGAGTGGTGTCCGGGGAGGTCGTCGTGGTGCTCACGCGGCCACCCCCCGCGCCGCGCGCGCCGTCGTGTCCGGGGCGAGCAGCGGCGGCGCGTCCGGGGAGCGCAGATGGGCGAGCAACAGTTCCTCCAGGGAAGGCTCTTCGGCGTCCCAGCCGTCGCCGACCGGGCCCTCGTGGCGGATCAGGGCAGTGGTCCCCCGCCCGGTGGCGCGGGACTCGACGACGGTGTGCGGGGCGAGGTCCGACGCCGGGGCCAGCCCGGTGACCAGGGTGTGCGCCGCGACCAGGTCGTCGATGGGGCCGCCGAGGCGGACGCGGCCCCCGGAGACGAGCAGCAGGTGGTCGCAGGCGTCGGCCAGTTCGCCGATGATGTGCGACGACATCACGACGGTGGTGCCGTGTTCCACGGCCTCGGCCATCAGCGTGCCCATCAGCTGGTGGCGGGCCAGTGGGTCCAGGTCGGCCATCGGCTCGTCCAGCAGCATGAGTTCGGGCCGCTTGCCGAGCGCGAGGGCCAGGGCCACGCGGGTGCGCTGGCCGCCCGAGAGCGTACGGACGCGTGCGCCGGGGTCGAGTCCGCCCTCCTGGACGACGCGGTCCGCGACGCGCCCGTCCCAGCGGGCGGGGTTGAGCTCCGCGCCCAGGCGCAGGGTGTCCGCGACGGTGAGTTGCGGGTAGAGCGGCTTCTCCTGGGCGACGTACGCGATGCGGTCGCGGGCCGCGGCGGGGGACGTGCCGAGGACGGTGAGCGAACCCTCGGTGGGGCGGAGCAGTCCGGCCGCGTGGGCGAGGAGGGTCGACTTGCCGGCGCCGTTGGGACCGACGACCGCGCAGACGCGTCCTGCGGGCAGCCGGAAGGAACACGCGCGCAGCGCCCATCCCCGCCGCCCGTAGCGCTTGCCCAGGGCGGCCGCCTCGATGGCGGTGTCGCTCATGCGTGATCTCCCTTGAACTGCTCGTCCAGTACGGATGTGAAGAGCGCGGCCACGTCGTCCTTCTCCAGCCCGGCCTCGCGGGCCCGCGTCGCCCACTCCACGAGCTCGCCGCGCAGGGGCGAGTCGGCGGGCGTGCTGCCCAGTGACCTGCGTACGAACGTGCCGAGCCCGCGCCGGGCCTCCACCAGGCCCTCGCGCTCCAGTTCGCGGTACGCCTTGAGCACGGTGTTCGGGTTGATCGCGGTCGCCTCGACGACCTCGCGGGCGGTCGGCAGCTTGTCGCCGGGCTCCAGCAGGCCCAGACGCAGGGCCTGTTTGGTCTGGTGCACGATCTGGAGGTAGGTGGCGACGCCGGAGCGCCGGTCGATGCGGAACTCGACCACGTCGGCCTGCACCCCCTTTCACTAATCAAGTAGTGGAATGGTGGTGCAAGAGAGGGGGCGGTGTCAACCGACGCCGCCCCCTGTCCGCTGGAGTACGCCGCCCGGTCACGACTCCGTTCGGTACATCAGGTCCGTCTCGTGCGTGGTGAAGCCGAGCCGCTCGTACACCGTCACCGCCGCCGTGTTGTCCGCGTCGACGTAGAGCATCGCGGTCGGCGCGCCCTGGGCCGCCAGGTACCGCAGGCCCGTCGCGGTGAGGGCCTTGCCGAGGCCGCCGCCCTGCGCGTCCGGCCGGATGCCGACGACGTACACCTCGCCGAGCTGCTCCTCGGCGTGCACCTTCGTCCAGTGGAAACCGACGAGTTCGCCGCCCCGCTCCGCGAGGAAGAAGCCCTTCGGGTCGAACCACGGCTCGGCCTTCCGGTCGTCCAGGTCGCGCTGTGTCATGCCGCCCTGCTCGGGGTGGTGCGCGAACGCCGCCGCGTTGACGGCCAGCCAGGCGGCGTCGTCCTGCCCCGGCACGAAGGAGCGGACGCTCACGCCGGCCGGGTACGCCGGCTCCGGGATGTCCAGCGGACTCAACGGGCGCCGCATCTGCCGCAGTTCGCGGAACAGGGTGAGTCCGAGGACCTGCGCGAGGTGGCGCGCCGCCGACTTCCCGCCGTGCGCCCACACCCGCAGCCGCTTCCCGGACGCGTCCAGCACCGTCGTGCCGAGCGTGCGGCCGTGCCCGTGACCGCGGTGCGAGGGATGTACGACCAGTTCGGCGGCCGGCGCCTCTACGGGGTCGGTGTCCTCCAACTGCGCGTAACCGAGGAGCGGCCCGTCGCCGACGTGGAGCAGGAAGTGCCGGATCCCTTCCCGGTGTCCGCCGCGCAACTGGAGCCGGCCCTGCTCGGACACGGCCTGTACGCCGTCCACACGGGCTGCCTCGTCGAGCAGCGCCAGGACCTCCTGGGCCTGCCCGGTGTCGAGCGCGTCGAGGGTCTGGATCTTCCTGAGGAAGGCGGGGGTCGCGGGGTCAGTCGTCATGAGTACGAGCGTACGGCCGCCGTACGGCAACCAGCTTGTAACCCGTCACCCCCTGTTGCGCTACGCGCGTTGACTTTAGGCTGCCGTTCGACCGTCACGCTGAACTCACAAGGGGACAGATGTCAGCGAACCCTCGTACCACCCGCAAGCACCGGGCGGCCCGGCGCATACTCGCCTCCGCCGCGGGACTCGCCACCCTCGGGGCGCTCGTCGCCGCCATGCCGGCTTCCGGCGCCGAGGAGGGCGACCGGGCCGGCGGCGACGCGCGGCACACGTCGAAGCCCTCGCCAACCGTCGACGTTCAGCTGCTGTCCTTCAACGACCTGCACGGCAACCTGGAGCCCCCGGCGGGCTCGGCCGGCACGGTCAGCGAGACGCAGCCCGACGGCACGGTGAAGGCGATCCCGGCCGGTGGCGTCGAGCACCTGGCGACCTCGCTGCGCAAGGCGCGCCAGGGCGAGCGGTACTCCGTCACCGCCGCCGGCGGCGACATGATCGGCGCCAGCCCGCTGATGTCCGGTCTCTTCCACGACGAGCCGACGATCGAGGCGCTGAACAAGCTGGACCTCGACGTGTCGGCCGTGGGCAACCACGAGTTCGACGAGGGCGCCACCGAGCTGGCCCGCATGCAGAACGGCGGCTGCCACCCGGTCGAGGGCTGCTTCGAGAAGGGCAAGGAGTTCCCGGGCGCGGACTTCCCCTACCTCGCCGCGAACGTGACGAACGAGAAGACCGGCAAGCCGATCCTCAAGCCGTACACGGTGTGGAAGAAGAAGGGCGTCAAGATCGGCTTCATCGGCGTGACCCTGGAGGGTACGCCGAACATCGTCACCGAGAACGGCATCAAGGGCCTCAAGTTCCACGACGAGATCGAGACGGTCAACAAGTACGCCAAGGAGCTCGACCGCCGGGGCGTCAAGTCGATCGTCGCGCTCATCCACGAGGGCGGCTCGCCGGCCTCCTCGTCGTACAACTACGACTGCGACTCGCCGGGCGCCGGTGACGGCATCTCCGGCCCGATCGTCGACATCGCCAAGGGCATCACGCCGAAGGTCGACGCGCTGGTCACCGGCCACACGCACCAGGCGTACGTCTGCACCGTCCCCGACCCGGCGGGCAAGCCGCGCATGGTCACCTCGGCGTCGTCGTACGGCAAGCTCTACACGGACACCACGCTCACCTACGACCGCCGCACCCGGGACATCGTGCGCACGGGCGTCAAGAGCGCGAACCACATCGTCGTCCGCGACCAGGAGCAGGCCAGGATCTGGGCGCCGGACATGACCTCGCTCATCGGCCGCTGGAGCGCGCTGGCCGCCCCGATCGCGAGCAAGCCCCAGGGCTTCATCTCCGCCGACATCAACGGACGCGGCTCGACGGCCCCCGAGAAGCCGCTCGGCGACCTGATCGCCGACGCGCAACTGGAGGGCCTGGCCCCGGCCGACAAGGGCGGCGCGCAGATCGCCTTCATGAACCCCGGCGGCATCCGCTCCGACCTCGTCTTCAAGGCGAGCGGCAGTGAGGGCGACGGTGTGGTGACGTACGGCGAGGCGTTCACCGTCCAGCCGTTCACCAACATGATGAACGTCGTCGACCTGACCGGCGCCCAGCTGATCACCGCGCTCCAGCAGCAGGTCAGCGGCACCAACGAGGCCTCGCCGAAGATCCTGCAGGTCTCGAAGGGCTTCACGTACACCCTGGACCTGACGAAGACGGGCGCCGCGCGCGTCGACGTGGCCTCGGTGAAGCTGAACGGCGTCGCGCTCGACCCGGCCCAGACCTACCGCGTCGCGATGAACGAGTTCCTCGCGGGCGGCGGCGACGGCTTCCCGGTCTTCAAGGAGCACAAGAACAAGCTGGTCGGCGCCTCCGACCTGGACGTCTTCAACGCCTACCTGGCGAAGAACTCCAGCGCCACCGCCCCGATCACGCCCCCGGCGGCCGACCGGATCACGGTCGTGAAGTAGCCCGCACCACGCAGTACGGCGGGGCGGCACCCGGAGGACCGGGCGCCGCCCCGCACCGCTGTCCGGGCGCGCGTCAGGCCGCGTCGGGCGGTGGGGTCGGTGCGCCCGGGAGCCTGATCAGCGCCTCCGTGCCGTCGGCGCCGTCCGCCGGGCGCCGCAGGATGACCGTGCCGCCCGCCTGCTGGACCGTGCGGGCCACGATGGACAGGCCGAGGCCGGATCCCGGCAGGGCGCGGGCGGACGGGGAGCGCCAGAAGCGCTCGAAGACGTACGGGAGTTCGCTCTCCGGGATGCCGGGACCCCGGTCCCGTACCGTCAGCGTCCCGTCTTCGAGGGTGACGTCGACCGTGCCGCCCGGCGGGCTGAACTTCACCGCGTTGTCCAGGACGTTGACCAGCGCCCGCTCCAGCGCCGCCGGTTCGGCCCGTACGTACCAGGGGGAGAGGGCGTCGTCGATCGTCAGCCCGGGGCCGCGCAGCCGGGCGCGTTCCAGGGCGGCGGCGGTGATCTCGTGCAGGGCGACGACGCGCGGCGGACCGCTCTGGTCGGCCGTGTCGGGCCGGGCGAGTTCCTGCAAGTCCCCGATGAGCGAGGCAAGTTCCGTCATCTGGGCCTTGACGGACGCCATGAGCGCGGCCCGGTCGGCGGGCGGGATCGCCCGGCCCGTCTCGTCGCTGCGGGCGAGCAGTTCCACGTTCGTACGCAGGGACGTCAGCGGCGTGCGCAGCTCGTGGCCCGCGTCGGCGATCAGCTGCGCCTGGCGGTCGCGCGAGGAGGCCAGGGCGCTGGTCATCGCGTTGAAGGAGCGCGAGAGCCGGGCGATCTCGTCCTCGCCCTCGACGGGGATGCGTACGGTCAGGTCCTCCGTACGGGCCACGTGCTCGACGGTGTCGGTGAGCTTGTCCACGGGACGCAGACCGGCGCGGGCGACCAGGAGTCCGGTCGCGCCGGCCCCGAGGACGCCGATGCCGGAGAGCGCGAGCAGCACCCAGGCCAGGGAGCCGAGCGGATCGTCGATCTCCGCCATCGGGCGGGCGATGGAGACCGCGAACGGGGGGCCGGGCGTCAGGTCCTGCCGCTCGCGGAACGGGTAGGTGTAGACCCGCATGTCCTTGCCGTCGGCGTCCTCCGTCGTGTGCAGCGCGTCGTCCTGCTGACCGGCGGCCACGGCGACGTCGCCGTCCTGCACGGGGATGCGCGCGGCCCCCGGGAGGGTGCAGGGTTCGCCCGAGAGCGGCACGAGCTGCACCACGTACGAGCCGATCGGCCGCACGGCGGCCGTGCCGCCCGCGCACCCCAGGCTCAGGTTCCGCACGACGTCCGCGTCGACCTTGACGCTGCGCAGCGAGTCGTCCAGCTGCGACTCCAACTGCACCCGTGTCACGAACCAGCACGCCGCCGCGACCGCCGCCACCGCGATGGCCACCGCCGTCGCGGTCAGCAGCGCGAGGCGGGACCGCAGCGGCAGCGCGCGGAACCTGCGCAGCGCGCCCGTCACGCCTCACCGCCCCGCAGCGCGTACCCCACACCCCGCACCGTGTGCACCAGGCGCGGCTCGCCGCCCGCCTCCGTCTTGCGGCGCAGGTACATGACGTACACGTCCAGGGAGTTGGAGCTCGGCTCGAAGTCGAAGCCCCACACGGCCTTGAGGATCTGCTCCCGCGTCAGCACCTGGCGCGGGTGCGCGAGGAACATCTCGAGCAGCGTGAACTCGGTGCGGGTCAGCTCCACCGGCCGCCCGCCCCGCGTCACCTCGCGCGTCGCCAGGTCCATCCGCAGGTCCGCGAAGGACAGGACGTGCCCCGGCGCCGCCTCGCCCGCCGCCGCCCCGGTGGCGTACGAACTGCGCCGCAGCAGCGCCCGGATGCGGGCGAACAGCTCGTCCAGCTCGAACGGCTTCACCAGGTAGTCGTCCGCCCCCGCGTCGAGCCCGGTCACGCGGTCGCCCACGGTGTCGCGGGCGGTGAGCATCAGGATGGGCAGGGTGTCGCCGGACGAGCGGATGCGCCGGGCCGCCGTCAGACCGTCCATCCGGGGCATCTGGATGTCCAGGACGATCAGGTCCGGCTCGTACGACGCCGTCTTCGCGAGCGCGTCGATGCCGTCGACGGCGACCTCCGTCCCGTACCCCTCGAAGGCGAGGCTGCGCTGCAGGGCCTCGCGCACGGCGGGCTCGTCGTCGACGATCAGGATGCGCTCGGCGGGGGTGTTCATCGGGCTTCCTCGGCCTGCCTCTGGTCGCTGCGGATGGTCGCGGGCTGCTCCCTCAGCCTCGCACGGCGGGGAGGTCAGCCGGTGTCCCCGGTGCGGAGCCGCTCCAGGTCGGCCTTGACCGTGTCGACGGGGATGGCGAAGCCGAGCCCGATACTGCCCGCCGCGGAACCGCTCGCTCCGCTCGGGGCGTACATCGCGGAGTTGATGCCGATGATCTCGCCGTTCATGTTGATCAGGGCGCCGCCCGAGTTCCCCGGGTTGAGGGAGGCGTCGGTCTGGATGGCCTTGTACGTCGTCTTCGACGCACCGGTGTCGCCGTTGAACTGCTGCCCGCCGAACTCGAACGGCCACTGCCCGCTGCCGTCGCCGCCCTGGCCCTGCTGCTCCTGGCCGCTCGGGCTCTCGTCCTTGGAGACGGTCACGTCCCGGTCGAGCGCGGAGACGATGCCGCTGGTCACGGTCCCGGTGAGGCCCTCGGGTGAGCCGATCGCCACCACCTCGTCGCCGACCTTCACGTCGTCGGAGTCCCCCAGCGTCGCCGCCTTCAGGCCGCTCGCGCCCCGCAGCCCGATCAGGGCGAGGTCCTTGTCCGGGTCGGTGCCCACGACGTCGGCGGTGTACGTGGTGCCGTCGTTCAGCCGGACCTTGACGGAGGAGGCGCCGGAGACGACGTGGTTGTTGGTGACGATCTCGCCGTCGCCCGTGATGATCACGCCGGAGCCGGTGGAGTCGCCGGACGCGGACGTGGCGCTGATCTCGACGATGCTGGGGCTCACCGCTCGCGCGACCCCGGAGACGGTGCCCTTGCTGCTCTGCGAGACGTTCGTACCCGTGACGCCGGTGCCGCCCGTGGCGGACGGTGTGCCGGTCAGGCGCTCGGCGAAGGCGGCCGTTCCGCCGCCGATCACGGCGGCGACGATGGCGACCGCGGCGAGGAGTGCGACGGGGCGCCGGGCCCGCCGGTGGGTCGCCGCCGGGGGCGCCGCGGGCGAGGGGGCGTACGCGGGCGGCGGCGGCCAGGCGCCGCCGTACGGGAACGCGGAGGGCTGCTGCTCGGGCTCGGGGTACTCGCCGCTGCGGCGGGGGCTCTCGGTCATGTCCCAGAGCTTGGCCAGCGGTGATGAGAACCGTCTGAGGAGCCGCTGAGAAGCCCGACAGAACCGTGTATGCCCCATATAAAGCCCGGAGGGGCCTGCCGGGCGTTACGTCGCCGGGCAGCCGCAGGACTGGCGCACCACCAGGGCGGACGGGAACTGCTTCAGCCGCTCGCGGCGCGATCCCGCCACCCGCAGCGAGTCGTCGAGCACCAGGTCCACCGCGGCCCGCGCCATCGCGGGCCGGTCGGAGTACACCGTCGTCAGCGGCGGATCGGTGAGCGCCGCTTCCTTCACGTCGTCGAACGCCGCCACGGCCAGCTCGCCCGGTACGTCGATCCGCAGCTCGCGCGCGGCCCGCAGCACGCCGATCGCCTGGTCGTCCGTGGAGCAGAAGATCGCCGGCGGCCGGCCGGGCCCGGCGAGCAGGTCCAGGGCGACCTTGTAGGCGTCGTACCGGTTGTAGAGGGCGTGGAAGAGGCGGCCCTCCGTGGACCGTCCCGCTTCCTGCATCGCCCGGCGCCAGCCCACGACGTGATCCGCCACCGGGTCGCCGATCAGCGGCGTGGACTCCATGCCGCCGAGGCAGGCGACGTAGGGGTGACCGTGCTCCAGGAGGTGGCGGGTCGCGAGCTGGGCGCCGCCGATGTTGTCCGTGACGACCGCCACGTCGTCGATCGTCTCGGGCCGCTCGTGCAGCAGCACCACCCGGGCGTCCCACGCCTCGATCTCGGCAGCCGCCCACTCGCTGGGGCCCTGGCTGACCAGGATCAGACCGGAGACCCGCATGCCGAGGAAGGCCCGCAGATAGTGGACCTCGCGCTCGTCGCGGTAGTCGGAATTGCCGACGAGGACCATCTTTCCGCGATCGGCGGCGGCCTGTTCGACCGCGTGCGCCATCTCGGCGAAGAAGGGCTGCCGGGCGTCGGGGACGATCATGCCTATGAGGTCGGTGCGGCGGGACGCCATGGCCTGCGCGACCCGGTCCGGCCGGTAGCCGAGCTCCTTGATCGCGGCGAGGACACGCTCGCGCGTGGCCGGGGCGACCGGCCGGGGTCCGTTGTTGATGACGTAACTGACGACCGCGGTCGAAGTCCCCGCCAGTCGCGCCACATCGTCCCGCGTCACCTTGGCCACGCGCGGCAGTCTACGCGTGGTGACCTACCGCTGGGCAGGGCGTACGGCCTCTTCCTCCCGGTCGGCCGTGTCCGCCACCTGGGTGACGGCCGCCGGCGTCGTCTTCCGCGCCGCCTTGGCCCTGGCTTCCTCGGCCGCCGCCCGCTCGACCTTCTCGGGCGTCACGAAGCGGTAGCCCACATTGCGTACCGTTCCGATCAGCGACTCGTGCTCGGGGCCGAGCTTCGCGCGCAGCCGCCGTACGTGCACGTCGACCGTCCGCGTGCCGCCGAAGTAGTCGTAGCCCCACACCTCCTGGAGGAGCTGGGCGCGGGTGAAGACCCGGCCGGGGTGCTGCGCCAGGTACTTCAGCAGCTCGAACTCCTTGAAGGTCAGGTCCAGGACCCGTCCCTTGAGCTTCGCGCTGTACGTCGCCTCGTCGACCGACAGGTCGCCGTTGCGGATCTCCATCGGGCTGTCGTCCGAGGAGATCTGCTGCCGGCCGGTGGCCAGCCGCAGCCGCGCCTCGACCTCGGCCGGACCGGCCGTGTCCAGCAGTACGTCGTCGATGCCCCAGTCGGCGGTGACGGCCGCGAGACCGCCCTCCGTGACGACGAGGATCAGCGGGCAGCCGGGTCCGGTGGACCGGAGCAGCTGGCACAGCGACCTGACCTGCGGGAGGTCACGGCGGCCGTCGATCAGGATGACGTCGGCACCAGGGGTGTCGACGAGGGCCGGGCCTTCGGCGGGGGCCACCCGCACGCTGTGCAGAAGCAGGCCGAGGGCGGGGAGCACCTCCGTCGACGGCTGAAGGGCATTGGTCAGGAGCAGCAGAGAACTCATCGTCCGCCACCTGCCTGGATCGGACAGTCGTGCACGGTTCGCTCGCCCATTACGTCGGTTCCTCCTCGGTCCCTGCGAGGACGTATGCGGCACTGCTTCGTACGGCTCGGTCCCGCGCCCTGGGACCGTGCCGCGTCATCTGTCCGTAACAACGGACAGAAAACACAAAAGGACCCGGGGGCAACGTTGCCCAGGTCCTGTGCCCAGCAGAATAGCCCACATGAGTTCCGTACCGGAGGGTCCTGTCCACAGAGTGGTTGTTCCCTTGATCACGCGCGGGCCCCGGCGCACGGGATCAGGGCAGGCACCGCGGGCCGCCGCCGGGGGCGTTTCCGGGGCGGGCCGGCGGGCGGTTCTGCGGGCCGGGGACGGCGTCCGGATCGAGGCGCTGTACGAGCCGGGGCCGGGCGGCGGGGCCGGTCCGGCGATCGTCGTGGCGCACGGTTTCACGGGGTCGGTGGGCCGGCCGGCGGTGCGGCGGGCAGCGCGGGTGTTCAGCCGTTACGGCGCCGTCGTCACCTTCTCCTTCCGCGGCCACGGCGGCTCCGGAGGGCGCTCCACGGTCGGCGACCGCGAGGTCCTCGACGTGGCGGCGGCGGTCCGCTGGGCCCGCTCGCTGGGGCACGAGCGGGTGGTGACCGTGGGCTTCTCGATGGGCGGCTCGGTCGTCGTCCGGCACGCGGCCCTCTACCGGGACGGGGCCGCGGACGGCGGCCCGGCCGACGGCTACCGGCACGAGGGGCGCACGGAAGCGCGCCCGGCGGGCCGCATGCCCGAGAGCGCCGTACGTGACCCCGATCACCACCCCGCACGCTCCGCCGAGCGGGTGTCGGCCGCCGCCGACGCCGTCGTCGCGGTGAGCGCCCCGGCCCGCTGGTACTACCGGGGCACGGCGCCGATGCGGCGGCTGCACTGGGTGGTCACCCGGCCCGCCGGGCGGCTCGTCGGGCGCCTCGGCCTGCGGACCCGGATCCACGACCGGGACTGGGACCCGGTGCCGCTCTCACCGGTCGAGGCGGCGGCGCGGCTGGGCCCCACACCGCTGCTCGTGGTGCACGGCGACCGCGACCCGTACTTCCCCCTGGACCATCCGCGTGCGCTCGCCGCGGCGGCCGGGCGGAGCGAACTGTGGATCGTCCCCGGCATGGGCCATGCCGAGAACGCGGCCGAGGAGACACTCCTCACCCGCATCGGCGCCTGGCTCACGGCGGCATAGCCCATCATGGAAGCCGACGAAAGGAGCGCCGCTATGGCAGTGGGCACCATCCGCTTCTGGGCGGCGGCCAAGGCCGCCGCCGGCACCGCAGAGGAGCCGTACACGGCCGGGACGCTCGCCGAGGCCCTCGACGCGGTGCGCGAGCGGCACCCCGGGGAGCTGACGCGCGTACTCCAGCGGTGTTCGTTCCTGATCGACGGCGACCCCGTCGGGACCCGCGGTCATGAGACCGTACGGCTGGCCGAGGGCGGCACGGTCGAGGTGCTCCCGCCGTTCGCAGGAGGATGACCCCCAGACCATGAGCAACCAGCAGCCCTACCCGTCGTACGACGGACACGACCCGCACGGGAGCCGGCCGGAGCCGGCCGCGCAGGAGCCCCCCACCCAGACCTGGGAGGGGCAGACCTGGGACACCCAGTTCCAGCCGGTGCAGCAGCCGTACCGGCCGCAGGAGCCCGCCCCGGCCGCGGCCGACACGGCGTACCTCCCGACGGGCGACGGCGGATACGCGCCGGCGCCGGAGGCGCAGGCGTCGTACGACCCGTACCAGGGCGCTCCGGCGGCGTACGAGCCGCAGGCGGCGTACGAGCCGCAGGCGGCGTACGAGCCGGCCCCGGCCGCGTACGAACCCGCCCCGCAGGCGTACGGGCCGGCGGCGGGCCGCCCGCCCGCTCCGGCGGCCCCCGCCACCGGCTCCGGTACCTACACCTCGCCCACGACCGGCGGCAACGCGCGCGTCACCGACGCCCAGCGCGCCCGCGCCGAGGGCCGGTCGCCGATCATCGCGCCCGGGATGCAGCCGGCCGCGCTGACCGCCGTGCTCGCGCTGCTGCTGGCCGGCGCCGCCGCCGTCGGCCCGTACGCGCTCGTCGTCCCGCTCGTGCTGCTCCAGGCCGTCACGGCCGCCGGCTGGTTCCGGCTCAACGGCATGTGGCCCGCCCGCCAGGGCATCGCGCTCGCCTTCCTCGGCGGCGTCACCGCGGACATCGCGCTGCTCGCCGTCGACGCGGAGCACGCGCCCGCCGCGATCATCGGCACGCTCGGCGTCTGGGTGCTGCTCACGCTCGTGCTGCAGCTGCGCAACCGCGCCTCCGCCGACGAGCGGATGTACGGCCTGACGGCCACCGTCACCTCGGCCGCCCTCGCCGTCGTCGCCGCGGGCCACCTGGCCGCCGTGCCCGAGGCCGTGACCGTCGGCGCCGTGGCCGTCGCCGTCACCGTCCTGGCCCGCGCGCTGCCGCTGTCCGGCGTCGCCTCCGTGGTCGTCGCGCTGCTCGCGGCCGTCGGCGCGGGGATCGCGGCCGGCAGGGTGACCGACGTGGGCTCCGAGGGCGCGCTGCTGGGCCTCGCGGCCGGGGTGTGCGCGCTGGTGGGCCTGCGCGTGGCCAGCTACGACTACCCGTCCCGGTTCGTCCACATGACGGCCGGAGTGGCGCTGCCGCTGACCGCCGCCGCGCCCGCCGTCTACCTGATCGGCAGGGCCATCGCCTGACGCCTGTGATTACCTGGCAGTAGGCTCGTGATCGCCGAGGGGGGCTCGGGCGAGTGCGACGGAACCGATCAGTTGTGGGGGACCTTCAAGCCATGCGTGCACTGCGAATACTGCTGGTCGTCGCCGTGATCCTCGGCGGCGTGTTCGTCATCGTGGACCGGCTCGCGCTCAACTACGCCGAGTCCGAGGTCGCGAAGCGGATCCAGAGCCGGCAGGGCCTGACCGGCGCCGTCGACGTGTCGATCAAGGGCTTCCCCTTCCTGACGCAGGTCGCCTCCAAGCACCTCGACCAGGTCGACGTCGGCGTCGAGGGCGTCGAGGCGAGCGCGCAGGGCCGCACGGTCCGGATCAGCGAACTGACCGCCGAACTGCACGACGTGCGGGTGACCGGCAGCTTCAGCGGCTTCTCCGACGCGACGGCTGACCGCGCCACCGGCACGGCGCGCATCTCGTACGAGGACCTGTCCGCGGCCTCCGAGAGCGACTTCCCGGTCTCCTACGGCGGTGACGGCAAGGTGAAGGTCACCGGCTCGGTGGAGCTCCTCGGCCGCAAGATCACCCGCAGCGTGCTGTCCAGCGTGAGCGTGGTCGACGGCAGCACGATCCGGGTGCGGGCGGACGAGGTGCCGGGCGAGGGGCTGCCCGGCATCGAGGAGCAGATCCGGGAGAAGACGGACTTCGACCGGCGGATCAGCGGACTGCCCGAGGGCCTGAAGCTGGAGAAGGCCGAGCCGACGAAGGACGGTCTGGAGATCTCCGTGACCGGCACGAACGTGGGGCTCGCCGGATAGTGAGACGGCAGCGTCCGCCCCTCAGGAAGCGGGCGGACGCGGACCGGGCGGGGACCCGGAACGGCGGTGCGCGGCGCACTGCTCGTCCCGCATCGCGGACGATCGTGTCTCAGCATCCGACACGCCGGTGACACGCCGGTCGTGACCTCCCTACGATCGGTCCCATGCAGCAGCGACAGGCGGACCTCACGAAGCGGCGGGCAGTAGACCTGTGCCGCGTCGCCGCCATGCTCTGTCGTACTGCCTGAGCGGGTTCTGACCGGAACAGTCCGGCACCCGCCTTCCCGGCCCTCCGACCGACCGACCGATCTGGTGCAGTCGACGTCGGGGCCACCCACCCGTGCGGTCGTACACCGTCGCGCCTTCGCGTGCCGGCACCCCCGCACAGCCCCTCGCGCATAACCGCCGCACACTGCCCCGGAGGAGAACAGCATGAGCCGCAGCGACGTACTGGTCGACGCAGACTGGGTCGAGGCCCACATCGAGGACCCGAAGGTCGCGATCGTCGAGGTCGACGAGGACACCTCGGCGTACGAGAAGAACCACATCCGCAACGCGATCCGCATCGACTGGACCAAGGACCTCCAGGACCCGGTCCGCCGCGACTTCGTCGACCAGGCCGGCTTCGAGAAGCTCCTGTCCGAGAAGGGCATCGCGAACGACACGACGGTCGTCCTCTACGGCGGCAACAACAACTGGTTCGCCTCGTACGCCTTCTGGTACTTCAAGCTCTACGGCCACCAGGACGTCCGCCTCCTCGACGGCGGCCGCAAGAAGTGGGAGCTCGACTCGCGCGACCTGGTCGCCGAGGTCCCCCAGCGCCCGGCCACGCAGTACAAGGCCCAGCCGCAGGACACCTCGATCCGCGCCTTCCGCGACGACGTCGTCTCCGCGATCAACAACCAGAACCTCGTCGACGTGCGCTCCCCCGACGAGTTCAGCGGCAAGCTGCTCGCCCCGGCCCACCTCCCGCAGGAGCAGTCGCAGCGCCCGGGCCACGTCCCGTCCGCCCGCAACATCCCGTGGTCGAAGAACGCCAACGACGACGGCACCTTCAAGTCCGACGAAGAGCTCAAGGCCCTGTACGAGGCCGAGCAGGTCGACCTGGCGAAGGACACCATCGCGTACTGCCGCATCGGTGAGCGCTCGGCGCTCACCTGGTTCGTGCTGCACGAGCTGCTCGGTGTCGACAACGTCAAGAACTACGACGGCTCGTGGACCGAGTACGGCTCGCTGGTCGGCGTGCCGATCGAGCTCGGCGCCAACAAGTAACCCCTCTCGACCGCGACTTGAAGGACGGATTCAACATGTGTGGAGCAAAGGCCGGCGGCCCCGACGCCTCGACGATCAAGCCCGGTGAGACCACCATCCAGGGCAGCGTGACCCGCGACGGCGAGCCCGTCACCGGCTACGTCCGCCTCCTGGACTCGACCGGCGAGTTCACCGCCGAGGTCCCGACCTCGGCCACGGGCCAGTTCCGCTTCTACGCGGCCGAGGGCACGTGGACCGTGCGCGCGCTCGTCCCCGGCGGCACGGCGGACCGTACGGTCGTCGCGCAGACGGGTGGCCTCGCGGAGGTCGCGATCGCCGTCTGACGACGCTTTCTACTGGCCGGAGGGCCGCACCCCAGGGGTTGGACGCCACTGGACGGGGTGCGGCCCTCCGGTCGTACGGTGGAGGTATGTACGCACGGCGGCGGCACGCTTATTTCCTGCTGATGGGCGGATGCGTCTTCCTCTTCGTCTCCGCCTGGGCCTTCGTGCGGCTGTGGTCGGTGCCGGCGGCGGTCGCGATGTGCTTCGTCGCGATGGTCATTCCGCCGGTCGCGGCGATGGTCGCCAACCGGCGGGGCCCGGACGACCGCTGGTGGGACGATCCGTCCGGGGACCCCGGGTCCGACGCATGGTGGGACGAGCTGGACGGCAAGAAGCGCCCCCGGCAGCCGGGGCAGTAGCGGCCGGGCCGGTCAGTAGACGAGGGCCTGTACGTCGTCCGCCATGATCTCGCTCACGAAGACCTGGGCGCCCGCGATCCGCACGCCCTCGATCACGTCCTTCTCGGTGATCTCGCGCCGGGCCGCGCACTGCGTGCACAGCGTGATCCGCCCCGCCGCCGTGATCGACTCGATCAGGTCCGGCAGCGGCGCCGCGTGCGGCAGCTCGAACTCGGCCGCGCGGCCGGGCAGCGCGAACCACGCGGACTCGCCGGTCAGCCAGAGCGAGACCTCCACCCCGCTGGCCACGGCCACGGCCGCCACAGTGAACGCCTGCGAGCACCGCTCGGGGGCGTCGGCCCCCGCGGTCACCTTGATCACGAGCTTCTTCGCCATGTCCGAACTGTAATCCGCCGCCGTACAACCGCCGCCGCCCCTCGCGGGTCTGTAGGACGCCGCAGGTAATGGAACCTGCGCTTCAGGTCTCGTGGGGGCCCCTTTGGAAGCTCAGGAAGACGTTCCTGATCAGCAGGACCGGGAACGACAGGAACCGCCGGCTGTCCGGTCGCGCGCCCGTACGCCCCTGATCATCACTGCCGCAGCGGCGCTGGGAATCGTCGGCGGGCTGGCCGCGGGCTACACCGTCCAGGCCGACCGACCGCCCACGCCGCTGCCCGCGCTGGCGCAGGAGAACCTGGCGTACCCCGCCAAGTCCCTGCCCGGGGGCAAGGAGCCGGAGCCGTTGTCCGCCAAGGACGACCACCGGGTCAGGACGGACGGCGACCTGCGCAAGCTGCTCGTGCCGAAGCCCGCCGGGGCGCCTGACGCGGACGCGTCCGGCCTGAAGGACGGCTGGAAGGACATCGCCTCGTACGCCCTCGAGTTCGAGAGTCCGGACTACATGTTCGGCGACCTCGCGGACGCGGACTTCCGCCGGATGGCGGCGGTCGCCTGGGAGCCCTCGGCACACCGGGAGGTGTACGTCCGGCTCGTCCAGTACCACCCCGGACCCGTGCACGGGGCCGCCGAGCATGCCGAGGGCCAGCAGGGCTACATGGACGGGAGCGAGGACGGGGCGGGCAACGCCGGCGACGCCCTCAAGGGCAGCGGTAACGGCCGCTACTGGCTCTACCCGGTCAAGAACACGGCCGGCTACCTGCCCCAGTACCGCGCCCGCGCACTCTTCCATCGCGGGGACGTCATGGTGGACATCGACATCTTTGACACCAAGCGGATCAGCGAGCGCGACATCCGCGTGCTGGCCGAGCGGCAGCTGGAGCGCCTGTGAACAAGACGCCTCTGAACAAGAACGTGACGCGTCGGCTGGTCGGCACGGTGCTGCCCGCCGTACTGGTCGTGGGCGCCCTCGTCGGCGGAGCGGCGTACACCGCCAACACCGTCGGCTCCGCCGACGTGACCGCTCCCACCACGGTGTGGAAGGAGCCCAGTGGCAAGCCCGCGAAGGATCCGGCGGGCAACGTCGCCAGGGGCAAGGACTCGACCGAGCTCAGCAAGCTCCTGCTGCCCGTCCCTGAGACGTATCGCCTCGGCCCCGACATCGGTTCGTACGGCAACGACAGTGAGCTCAGCAGCGCACAGGCGGTCGCTCTTCTCAAGGAGCAGGGGCGCGGGATCTACGGGAAGAAGCGCCGGGAGTACGAGCGGGAAGTCGACAAGCTGGGCGTGCGGGGCATCGCCGTGCGGTCGTACACCTCGAACGCCGGTGATCTCGTCATCCAGACCCAGATCGTCCGGATCAAAGACAGGAAGCAGGTCTACGAGCTGCACAAGTTCCGGATGGAGCTGCTCCGCTTCCTGGGCGTGCCCAAGGGCCCGAAGGTCGAGGGACACAAGAAGGCGTCCTGCGTCATGGCCGCGCCCACCGTCGGGTCCGGCGCCGCGAAGAAGCCGGAGCTCGACGGGATGTTCTGCATGGCATACGACCGCGAGCTGATGGTCAACATCACCGCGTCCGGCACCAAACCGTTCTCGAAGTCCGACGTCACCAGGCTGGTCAAGGACCAGCTCGACCACGTCGTGTCCCCGGGGGAGTACATATGACCGAGCAGCTCACGCCGTCCGCGGTCACGGACGAGGCGCCCCCCGCCCAGCAGGCCGCCGATGTCCCCGGCGTACCCAAGCCACGGCGGAAGGCGCTTCGGGCCGTCGCCCGGTGGGCCGCCGCCGTGATCGTGTGCGGCGGCATCGGGACCGGCACCGCCTTCGGTGTCGCGTCGATGGAACGTACGGACGTGCCCGGTCTGACGACACGGAGCGACGGCCGCTGGGACTACCCGGCGCTTTCCTTGCCCGCTCTGCCGGCCGGCTCCCCGCGCCCCTACAACGACGGCAACCGGGGAGAGATCCACCACGCCGACCCGCGCGAGCTGCTGCTGCCTCTCCCGGCCGGCGCCACGCAGGACAAGGAACTCGACGGCGGCTGGGTGACGCCCGAGCGGTTCGCGGAGGTGTACGAGAAGGACAAGCGCCGCGAGGTGCGGCTCGCGCTGGCGGACTACGCGGTACGCCATGTCGCCGCGCGCGGCTGGACCATGCCGGACGGCACCAGCTCACGGGTCTACCTTCTCCGGTTCAATTCCGTCGGCATCGCCGAGCGCTTCAAGGACCATGTGCTCGTCGTCGGTGCCGACAGCGGCGTTCCGCTCGCCGGGTCGCCCACCCTGGAGCTCGACCCCGACTGGGCGAGCTCGGGCCTGGTCGAGAACACCATGGCGTACCTCTTCGCCGAGGAGAAGCCGTACGACGGCGAGCAGACCCGGCTCGGGTACGTCCAGGCCGGCGACACGGTCGCGCTGCTCACGCACTCCAGGAAGGGCGGCGCCCCCGGTGTGCCCTTCCACCAGTCGGTGATCCTCCAGAACCAGCTGCTCGGCTGAAGCCCCCGGACGGCCGGGCCGGGTCCCGCCGACTAAGCTGGGGCCCGGCCCCCGTACTGCCCACCGCTCATGCAAGGAGCAACCCCGTGCTGACGATTTTCTTCGAGGCCCTGCTGGTTCTGGTCTGCGTCGGTGTTCTCGCCTTCGCCGGTCTGACCGTGAAGAAGCTCTACCAGGGTCAGCGCTAACCCCACCCCTCCCCTCACAGATCGCCTGAGCAGCTCATGATCGAGATCCCGTCCGACCTCCACCCGGACCTTGTCCCCCTCGTCTTCCTCCTCGGTAACTGGGAGGGTGCGGGCGTCTTCGACTTCCCTGGTGACGAGAAGGCCAACTTCGGCCAGGAAGTCACCTTCACCCACGACGGCCGGGACTTCCTCGAGTACGTCTCGCACACCTGGGTGCTCGACAGCGAGGGCAAGAAGGTCCGGCCGCTGGAGAGCGAGTCCGGCTACTGGCGCGTCGACAAGAACCGCAAGGTCGAGGTCGTCATGATCCGCGACCAGGGCGTCGTCGAGGTCTGGTACGGCGAGCTGGCCGACCAGAAGCCGCAGATCGACCTGGTCACGGACGCGGTGGCGCGGACCGCCGCCTCGGGGCCGTACACCGGTGGCAAGCGTCTCTACGGCTACGTGAAGAGCGACCTGATGTGGGTCGGCGAGAAGGCCACCCCGGACGTCGAGCTCCGTCC
This sequence comes from Streptomyces chryseus, assembly GCF_014650755.1. GTDB lineage: Bacteria > Actinomycetota > Actinomycetes > Streptomycetales > Streptomycetaceae > Streptomyces > Streptomyces chryseus. The sequence goes on from NZ_BMVO01000020.1 coordinate 44,962, forward strand.
GTACATGTCGGCGCACCTGAAGAAGGTCGTCGACCCGAGCGAGTGGGCGAAGGACCTCAAGGACCTGCCCGACGACGGCATCGCCTTCTTCAAGTAGGCCGTACGCATCTTCGGTCGCTCGCCGCGCTGCCTACACTGGGCACGTGGTGAGCACCGACTGGAAAAGCGACCTGCGGCAGCGCGGCTACCGGCTGACCCCCCAGCGCCAGCTCGTCCTGGAGGCTGTGGACGCCCTGGAGCACGCGACACCGGACGACATCCTCGTCCAGGTGCGCAAAACCGCGTCCGGCGTGAACATCTCCACCGTGTACCGGACCCTGGAGCTCTTGGAGGAGCTGGGGCTGGTCAGCCACGCGCACCTGGGGCACGGGGCGCCGACGTACCACCTGGCGGACCGCCACCACCACATCCACCTGGTCTGCCGCGACTGCACGAATGTGATCGAGGCCGACATCGCGGTCGCCGCCGCCTTCACGGCCAAGCTGCGCGAGTCGTTCGGCTTCGAGACGGACATGAAGCACTTCGCGATCTTCGGGCGCTGTGAGAAGTGCGCCGCCCGGGCCGCGGCAGAGGCCCCCGCCGGCACTTCGGCGGAAGCCTCGACTACCGAGTCGTAGGCTTGCCGCTATGAAGAGCCCCCTGTTGTCCCTGCCCGGCGCCGTCCCCGCCGAAGGGCGCGACGAAGGCGTCGCCGCGCACTACGGAGACCTGTTCCGCGAGCAGCGCGCGCTCGCCGACGGCACCGGTTTCGTCGACCTCTCGCACCGCGGCGTCGTCACCGTCACCGGCGACGACCGGCTGAGCTGGCTGCACCTGTTGCTCACGCAGCACGTCAGCGATCTCCCGGCGGGGCAGGCCACCGAGGCGCTGATCCTCACCGCGCACGGTCACGTCGAGCACGCGATGTACCTGGTCGACGACGGCGAGACGACGTGGATGCACGTCGAACCCGGCACGCAGGGCGATCTGCTCGCGTACCTGGAGTCGATGAAGTTCTTCTACCGGGTCGAGACCGCCGACCGGACCGAGGACATCGCGGTCGTCCACCTCCCGGCCGGCTCGATCGCCGACGTGCCCGAGGGCGCGGTCGTACGGGAGACCTCGCACGGCCGTGATCTCTTCCTGCCGCGCGCCGGGCTGGAGTCGTACGCCGCGGCGCACGGCCCGGCGGCCGGGATCCTCGCGTACGAGGCCCTGCGCGTCGAGGCGCACCGGCCGCGCCTCGGCTTCGAGACCGACCACCGCACCATCCCGCACGAGCTGGGGTGGATCGGCAGCGCCGTACACCTGCAGAAGGGCTGCTACCGGGGCCAGGAGACCGTAGCCCGCGTCCAGAACCTGGGGAAGCCGCCGCGGCGGCTCGTCTTCCTGCACCTGGACGGCAGCGACGTGCTGCTGCCCGGGCCGGGCACCCCGGTGCGGCTGGCGGCGGAAGGCGAGGAGGGCCGCCAGCTCGGGTTCGTCACGACGTCGGCCCGCCACCACGAGCTGGGGCCGATCGCGCTCGCGCTGGTCAAGCGCAATGTGCCGGTGGACGCCGAGCTGGTGGCGGGGAACACGGCGGCGGCGCAGGAAGTCGTCGTAGAGCCGTAGAGCCGTAGAGCCGTAGGGGCCGGCCGGGCCGGCCCGGGCCGGTCCTCCGCCTCTCGCCGGCTCAGACCTCGATCAGGACCGTGAACGGGCCGTCGTTCGTGAGGGAGACCCGCATCTGGGCTCCGAAGCGGCCCGTCTCCACCCGCGCGCCCAGCGCGCGCAGTTGCGCGACGACCTCGTCCACCAGGGGTTCGGCGATCTCGCCGGGTGCCGCGGCGTTCCAGGTGGGGCGGCGGCCCTTGCGGGCGTCCCCGTAGAGGGTGAACTGTGAAATGACCAGAAGTGGCGCATTCGCATCGGAGCAGGACTTCTCACCCGCAAGGATCCGAACCGACCACAGCTTCCGGGCGAGCTGTGCGGCCTTGTCCGTTGTGTCCTCGTGGGTCACTCCCACCAGCACACACAGTCCCTCGCCCACGATTTCGCCGACCGTTTGTCCGGCCACGACGACGCTCGCGCCGTCGACCCTCTGCACCACTGCACGCATGCGGCCCAATCTATCCGGGGCTGAACGGGCGTAGAGCGCCTGCGTCACCGCCGTCAGGAGTGGCACGATGCACGGAGGCGGTGCGCGCCCCGCACCGGTCGAGGGGACGGAACACACCCATGAGCACATCTGGCGCCGGGCAGCCGCCCGGGCCCGTACCGATGCCGATGATCCAGATGACGTCTTCCGCCTCCGCGGCGCGACCACCCGCGCAGCGGACCGGCGACGGCATGGGCGGTGGCGGCCTGCCGGTGCCCGAGCGCGGGAAGAGAAGCGATCTCGGCGCGCTGCGGCTGCCCGAGCTGCGCGGTCTGCGCCGTGACTCGCAGCGCGACGAGGCGGACCTCAGCTATGTGCGGCGTCTGCTGCACGGGCGGATCGACATTCTGCGGGCCGAGCTGGCACGGCGTACGGGGCCGGAGTCCCCTGTCGTCGAACGCCTCTCGGAGATCCTCGCGGACGCCCCTTCGCGCCACCGCTCCTCCGCCCGGCACGTGACGATGTCCACGCCGCAGAGCGAGGAGTTCCGGCTGCTGGCGGCCGAGATGCTGGCCGACGTGGAGCTGTCGGACCTGGCCGCCCGTACCGACGAGGAACTGCACGCGGCGATGGGGCGGCTGGTCCGGTACGAGCAGCAGGTCTCGCGGCGCCGGCAGCAGCTCCAGCGGACGGCGGACGATTGCAGCGCGGAGATTGCCCGCAGGTACCGTGATGGGGAAGCACAAGTAGACGACCTGCTGACCTGAGGCCGCGATCCGGCCTTGCGGGAGCCTGGTCCTGTACCCGTTCCCGGAAGGTCGAGATGTCCTCCAGCACCGCCGCCGCCGTGTCCCCGGTCATATCCCCGGTCCTCGCGGAAGTCGTCCGTTCCGGTTTCGTCGAGGGCCTGCACCGGGGATCGCTGGTCGTCCTGGCGGCGGACGGCAGCGTCGAACTGGCGATCGGGGACCCGTACGCCCCGGTCTTCCCCCGCTCCAGCAACAAGCCGATGCAGGCGGCGGCCATCCTGCGCGCCGGGCTCGACCTGTCGGGCGAACGGCTGGCGCTGGCGGCCGCGAGCCACTCGGGGGAGCGGTTCCAGCTCGATCTCGTACGGAAGATGCTGGCCGACGCCGGGCTCACGGAGGCGGACCTCCAGACCCCGCCGGACCTGCCGCTGGACCCGGTGGAGGCCGAGTCGTACCTCGCGGCGGGCGGGGTGCGCGAGCGGCTCACCATGAACTGCTCGGGCAAGCACGCCGCGATGCTGGCGGTCTGCGGACTGAACGGCTGGGACGCCGCCTCGTACCTGGACCCCGCGCATCCGCTGCAGCAGCTCGTGCTGCGGGTGGTCGAGGAGGCCAGTGGCGAGCGCGTCGCGGCGGTCGGTACGGACGGGTGCGGGGCGCCGCTGATGGGGATCAGCCTGGTGGGGCTGGCGACGGCCTTCCGCCACTTCGTGCTGGCCGAGCCGGGCACGGCCGAGCGCCGCGTCGCGGACGCCATGCGCGCGCACCCGGAGTACGTCGCCGGTACGCGCCGCCCCGACACCTGGCTGATGCGGGAGGTGCCGGGCGTGCTGTCCAAGATGGGCGCCGAGGCGGTCCAGGCGGTGGCGCTGGCGGACGGCCGCGCCCTCGCGTTCAAGGTCGACGACGGCGCCACGCGCGCGCTGGGCCCGGTGCTGGCGCGGGCGCTGCGGCGGCTCGGCGTGGACGCTCCCGTGGTGGAGCGGATCGGCCGCTCGCCGCTGACGGGCGGGGCGGCCGAGGTCGGGGAGATACGGGCGGCGTTCTGAGTACGGGGCGCCGCTGGGGGGAGCCCTTCCGCTGGCGGTGACCGGCACCGCCGTGGCAGCCGCCCGGGGCGGGAAATCTTCGCGACAGGCCACGGGCGGTGTGCCTAGCGTGGGCGCATGAGTGTCGACGTCCGTACGGTCACCGAGTCCGAGTTCCCCGACTGGCTCCGCGCCCTCGCCACCGGCTTCCTGCGCCCGCCCGTCTTCCCGCCCGAGGAAGTGGCGGAGCGGCTGCCGCACCTGCACTCCCCGCGCATGCGGGGCGCGTTCGACGACGGGCGCTGTGTGGCGACGTACCGCTCCTTCGCGCAGGAACTCACCGTGCCGGGCGGTGCGACGGTCGCGGCCTGCGCCGTGTCGCAGGTGACCGTCTCACCGACGCACCGCCGCCGGGGCCTGCTCACCCGGATGATCGGCGCCGACCTCGCGGAGGCGAAGGAACGCGGCGACGTACTGGCGACGCTCGTCGCCGCCGAGTACCCGATCTACGGGCGGTACGGGTTCGGGCCCGCCGCCTCGGTCGCCGAGTGGGAGATCGACGTACCCCGCACCGGGCTCGACGCGCGCTGGGCGGGACCCGGCGACGGGGGCCGGATCGATCTGGTCGACGGGGCCGACGTACGCAAGCTCGGGCCCGAGCTGCACGAGCGCTTCCGGGCGAGGCAGCACGGCGCGATCGACCGGTCCGAGCGCTGGTGGCAGCTCAACACGGGCCAGGTGGTGACATCGGTCGAGCCCTGGACCGAGCCGTTCTACGCCGTCCACCGCTCGGCGCGGGGCGAGGTGGAAGGGCTGCTGGTCTACCGGGCCGACGAGAAGTGGGGCGACGGGAAGCAGCCGCTCAACACGGCGACCGTACGCGACCTGATCGCGGTGTCGCCGGCGGCGGAGCGCGCGCTGTGGCACTTCGTCTGTGCGGTGGACTGGATCACGACGGTACGGACCGGGTACCGCGCCGGCGACGATCTGCTCCCCCACCTGCTCCCGGACCCCCGGGCTGCCAGGATCCTGACGCAGGCGGACTACCTGTGGGTGCGGCTGCTGGACGTCGTACGGGCCCTGGAGGCTCGCGCGTACGCCGTGCCCGCCTCGCTCGTCCTGGAGGTGCACGACGCGGCGGGGCACGCCGGCGGCCGGTTCCGGCTGGACGCCTCGCCGGACGGAGCGGTGTGCGCCCCGTCCTCGGAGTCGCCCGATCTGACGCTGGACGTAAGGGAGTTGGGGGCGCTGTACCTGGGCGAGGAGTCGGCGGTACGGCTGGCGGCGCTCGGCCGGATCACGGAGGAGTCGACGGGCGCCGCCGCCGTCGCCGACGCCCTGTTCCGCACGCCGAGGCGCCCGTGGTGCCCTGACCTCTTCTGAGCGGCGGCCGCCCGTCACCCGGGCGTTCACGCCAGGGGGCCGACGCGCTCTGGAACACCGGCGCGCCGGCCCCGACACTCTCCTCGTGACTCCTGACGCGACTCACTCCACACAGGCGGCACCGGACCCCGACGGACTGCGGGACGTGATCACGGGCGCGCGGTGCCTGCTCCTCGGCTTCGACGGCCCCCTGTGCCGGCTCTTCCCCGGCCAGCGGGCGCGCCGGGTGGCGGACGGGCTGATCGACCGGCTGAAGGAGCGCGGCCACCAGGTGCCGCTGACGGAGGACGAACGGACGGCCGACGGCCCGCAGGCCCTCCTGCGGGCCGTCGCCCTTGCCGGCGGGCCCGCCGGTGACCTGGCCGAGGCCCTGGAGCGCGAGCTCGCCCGCGAGGAACTGGGCGCCGCCGCCACCGCCTGGCCCACCCCGTACGCCGATCCGCTGATCCGTACGTCGGTGGCGGTCGGCCTGCGCCTCGCGCTGACGACGGACACCTCCCCGCAGGCGGTGGAGCGCTACCTGGCCGGGCGTGGCCTCGCAGGCTGCTTCACCCCGCACGTGTACGGCCGTACCACCGACCTGAGCCGCCTCAAGCCCGACCCGCACTGCGTCGACCGCGCCCTGGCGGCGCTGGGTGCCGCCCCCGCCACCGCCGTGATGATCGGCGAGGCCCCGGCGGACCTGCTCGCGGCGCGGGCGGCGGGCGTACGGTTCCTCGGCTGCGCGCGCGACGACCTGCGGGCGCGGCGCCTGCGGCGAGCGGGCGCGGAGGTGGTCGTACGGGGCCTGGGACCGGTGCTGGGCCTGGTGCGGTCCGGGGCGCGGACCTGAACCACCTTCTGCCTCCTGCGTCGTCCGTCCGCCGGAGCGAGGGCGAGGGCGACGACCAGGATCGCCGCGCACCGGGGGCGAAGCGCTGGTGGTCGAGCGGCGGGGCGGCGGGGGCGCGCAGCGCGGTGAGGGTGCGGGCGCTCCCACCCCCGCCCCCCTCAGCCGCGCCCCCGTACCGTGAGCAGCGCCTTGCCCGCCACGGCGCGGGCTTCGATCGCCGTGTGGGCCTCCGCCGCCCGCGCCAGCGGGAACGTCCGCGCGATCACCGGGCGCAGCCGGCCCGCCTCCGCCTCCGCCAGGGCCGAGGACAGCAGCCGCGCGATGTCCTCGGCCCCGTACTGCACCTCGCTGATCCCCCGCAGCGTGATCCCGCGCCGCTTCGCCACCTCCGCGTCGATCGGCGCGAAGCCTCCGCTGGACGCGCCGTGAGCCGAGACGCGGCCGCCGTCGACCGTCAGGGCGAAGGCGGCCAGGCCGAGTTCGCCGCCCACGCCGTCGAGCAGTACGTCGGCTCCCGCGCCCCCGAGCGCTTCGCGGGCCCGCTCGATCCAGCCCGCCTCCGCGTAGTCGACGACCGCGTCGGCGCCCAGTTCCCGTACGAGATCGAGCTTCCGCCCGCCCCGCGCCGCCCCGACGACGTGCGCCCCCGCCGCGTGCGCCATCTGCACCAGCAGCGTGCCCATGCCGCCCGAAGCGCCCAGGATCAGGACCCGTTCGCCGGGCCGGATGCCGACCGCCTCCGCTATGCCGGTGCCCGTGACGCCGTCGTGCGCCAGCGCGGCCGCCTCGGGCAGGCCGAGGCCGTCCGGGACCGGGACGAGCCGGTCGACCGGTGCGGCGACCTGTTCGGCGTACGTCCCCGCCGTGCCCGGGCCCGCCACCACCCGGCGGCCGATCCACGCCGGGTCGACGCCCTCGCCCACCGCCGTCACGATCCCGGCCGCCGCGCCGCCCGGAACGTACGGCGGCTCGATGCCGAACTGCGGCCCCCAGCCGCCCCGGATCTGTGTCTCGACGTAGATCGTGTCGATCACGGAGACCGCCACGACCGCCTCGCCCGGCCCGGCGGCCGGATCCGGCAGACCGGTGTCCACCAGTACCTCCGGACCGCCGAACTCCCTTACCTGAATCGCGCGCATGACGTTCACTCCCCACGTGGCCGGTGTCTGCCCGCGAGTCTGTGACCTCAAGTCCTGTTGAGGTCAAGCGCGTACCCTTCGTCGTCATGAGTGGTTTGCGCGAGCGGAAGAAGCAGCGGACGTACCGGGTGATCTCCGACGCCGCGATCGCCCTGTTCCTGGAGAAGGGGTTCGACGAGGTCTCCGTCGCCGAGGTGGCGGCCGCGGCCGAGATCTCCAAGCCGACGCTCTTCCGCTACTTCCCCGCCAAGGAAGACCTCGCGCTGCACCGTTTCGCCGACCACGAGGACGAGGCTGCCCGGGTGGTCACCGCCGGGCGGGCGGACGGACTCGCGCCCCTGGACGCCCTCCAGCGGCACTTCCTCGCCGGCCTCGACCGGCGCGAGCCGGTGACCGGGCTCAACGACCACGCCGGTGTGCTCGCCTTCCACCGGCTTCTGTACGGGACGCCGAGCCTGGTGGCCCGGCTCCACGCGTACGTGAGGCGCTCCGAGGAAGCGCTCACCGCCGCGCTCGGCGGCCCCGATCCCCTCGCCGCACGCCTCGCGGCGGGTCAGATCGTCGCCGTGCAGCGCATCCTCGCGGAGGAGAACTGGCGTCGGATCGCCGCGGGGGCGAGCGCGGAGGACGTGCTGCCGGAGGCCGTGGCCGCGGCGCGTCAGGCGTTCGAGCAGGTGCGCGCGGGACTCGGCACCATATTTTGATACTCGGTTAAATTTCTTACTCAGTTACGTTATCTTGGGCAGGTGACGTCGATCGACCATGCCCTCAGCCAGGAACGGACCTACCACGACCTCTGCCGCGCGGCCCTGGCGCGGATGACCGAAGGCGCCGGCGAACAGGTCGTCACCGGCGAGGACGTCTCCGCCTCCGGTGCCGACGCCGAAGTCCTCGGCTTCCATCTGCGCTCGTACGCGAAGGAGTTGCGGGAGGAGCCCGAGAGTCCGCTGTTCTTCGGCCGGCTCGACCTGGCCGACGGTCAGAGCCACTACATCGGCCGCCGCCGGATCACCGAGCACCCCGCCGATCCGCCGCTGGTCGTCGACTGGCGCGCCCCCGTCTCCCGCGCCTTCTACCAGGCGAGCGCGCGCGACCCGCAGGGCGTGCTGGTGCGCCGCCGGTTCGGCTGGGCGCCGTGGAGCAAGGGCGCGTCCGAGGACCTGACCGGCATGGAGGACGAGCGCCTGACCGACTTGGGGGACGAGTGCCTGACCGGCATCGCGGACGAGCGACCGGCGGCCGGGGGGCAGGGCGGCGGCGTACCGGAGGGCGGCATCCTCGCCGCCGAGATCGAGCGGCCCCGCGTCGGCCCGATGCGCGACATCGCCGCCACCATCCAGCCCGAGCAGGACGATCTCGTACGCTCCCCGCTCACCGCGTCCGTCTGCGTGCAGGGCGCGCCGGGCACCGGCAAGACCGCCGTCGGCCTGCATCGGGCGGCGTACCTCCTTTACACGTACCCCCAGCGCCTGACGCGCGCCGGCCTGCTGATCCTCGGGCCCAACCGGGCGTTCCTGTCCTACGTCTCCGAAGTGCTGCCCGCCCTCGGTGAAGGCGGCATCCGGCAGTCGACGGTGGACGACGAGATCGCCCGTCATCCCGTCCGCGCCCACGACGGGCCCGCTGCCGCCGCCGTCAAGCACGACCCCCGGATGGCGGCCGTGCTCCACCGGGCCCTGTACGGACGGGTGGCGGAGCCCGACGAAGCCGTCGAGGTGCCCGACGGCTCGTACCGGTGGCGGATCCCGCTCGGTGAACTGCGGCGGATCGTCGAGGAGGTACGGGCCGAGGCGCCCCCGTACGCCGTCGGCCGCGAGCGCGTCCGCACGCGCGCCGTCCGCGCGCTCCAGCTCCGGGCCGAGCGCCGGGGCGGGCCGCCGGGCAACGAGTGGCTGCGTCGGATGGGGCGGTCGAGGGCGATCGGGGCGTTCGTCGACGCGGTATGGCCGAAAGTGCGTCCCGAGGAGATCGTGGCCGAGGTGCTCACCGACCCCCGCGACCCCCTTCTCACCGCGGACGAGCGGCGGGCGGTCCGCTGGGCGAAGCCGCCGCGTTCCTGGCGGAGCGCCAGATGGTCGGCCGCCGACCTGGTGCTGATCGACGAGGTCGCCGGGCTGATCGAGCGCCCCGAGAGCTACGGCCACGTCGTCGTCGACGAGGCGCAGGACCTGTCTCCGATGCAGTGCCGCGCGATCGCGCGCCGCGTCGCCTTCGGATCGGTGACGGTACTGGGCGACCTCGCACAGGGCACCACGCCGTGGGCGGCCCGCGACTGGTCCTCACTCCTCGCCCACCTCGGCAGGGAGACGGCCGCCGTGGTGCCGCTGACCACCGGTTTCCGGGTCCCCGCCGTGATCGTGGAGCTGGCGAACCGGTTGCTCGGGGCGCTCGACGTCGACGTACCGCCGGGCCGGTCGCTGCGCGCCGACGGCGAACTGGCGGTACGTGAGGTGCGGGAAGTGACGACCGCGACGGTCGAGGCGGTACGGGCGGCCCTGACCCGGGAGGGTTCGGTGGGCGTCATCGCGGACGCGGGCCGGGTGCCGGAACTGCTGGCCGCGCTGGACGCGGCGGGCGTGAGGGCGGTGGGGGTCGCCGAGGGGAGCGGGGGCGGCGAGGCGGACGGGCCCGGTGAGGCCAGCGGGCCCGGTGAGGCACGGGAAGGGGCGGGGACCGGTGAAGTGCCCCGGGTGTCCGTGCTGCCGGCCACGCTCGCCAAGGGGCTCGAATACGACCACGTCATCGCCGTGGAACCCGCCGAGATCGCCGCGGCGGAGGACCGGGGCCTGCACCGCCTCTACGTCGTGCTGACGCGGGCGGTCAGCCGCCTCGACGTGCTGCACCGGCTTCCGCTTCCGGCGGAGATGACGCCGGGGTGAGCCGCCGAATGGCGCGAAGTCACCTCCGGGGACACCGAGGTGACGGGTGGGCGGGCCGCCGGGCGGCCCGCCCCTCCACGCTCCGCGCGTCAGACGTCCGTGCGGCGCAGCCGTACCACCGGGATGTCGCGGCTGGTCTTCTTCTGGTAGCTCTCATACGGCGCGAAGACGTCCACCAGGTGCGGCCACACCCGGGCCTTCTCCTCGGCGGAGAGCGTCTCGGCCAGGGCGGTGAACCGCTCGGTGCCGACCCGCAGGCGCACCTGCGGGTTGTCCTTGATGTTCAGGTACCACAGCGGGTGATCGTCGGAGCCGCCCTTGGACGCCACCACCAGGTGGTCGTCGCCGTCGCGCCCGTAGATCAGCACGGTGCGGCGGACCGTGCCGCTGCGCCGCCCCACGTAGTCCAGCAGCAGGCAGGGCGCGCCCTGCACGGTGGTGCCCCTGGTGCCGCCGGACTCCTCGTACAGCTCGGCCTGCTCGGCCACCCAGCCGGTGGGGCTGAGCTTCACCGCACCGGTGCCGTCGCCACCGCTGTCTGCGCGTGTCACTTGCGCTGTCACGTGTGCTGCTCCTTCTCGCCGTGTCGCTGTCCCGTCGTGGTGCCGGACACCCTCCAGGGTCACCCCTGGCGCCCGTGGTGGCGCAAAATCGCTCGACAGCGGGCGTACCGGCCAAGAACATTCACCCCGATGACACGAACCGATGTACCTCCCACGCCCGACGAGCGCGCCTCGCTCGCCACCTTCCTCGACTACGTCCGCGACACCGCGCGCGCCAAGTGCGACGACGTGTCGCAGGAGGACGCCCGCAAGGCACCGCTGCCCGGCTCCCCGCTGATGACGCTGTGCGGACTCATCAGCCACCTCCACTGGGTCGAGTACTACTGGTTCCAGGTGGTGTTCCTCGGCGAGGAGGACGAGGGGCCGTGGACGGACGAGGACCCCGACCGCGAGATGCGCATCGCCGTCGACATCCCGCTGGCGGACCTGCTCTCGGCCTACGAGGCTCAGTGCGCCCGCTACCGGAAGCTGGTCGCCGACCACGACCTGGACACCGAGGCGAAGCGCGCCCGGCGCGACGGGAGCCCCGTCAACCTGCGCTGGATCCTGCTGCACCTCATCGAGGAGACCGCCCGCCACAACGGGCACCTGGACATCCTGCGGGAGCTGGCGGACGGCCGTACCGGCTCCTGACGGCCTGCCTGGGCCTCCCGGGCGACACGCGAACACTTTTGCAAGCATGCGCTTGCAAAAGTTAGCGCCCATGCCGCACTATCGAGGGCATGGCATCACTCAACGTCGGCAATCTCGGCGGCTACCTGCGCGAGCAGCGGCGCAACGCGCAGCTGTCGTTGCGGCAGCTCGCCGACGCCGCCGGGGTGTCCAATCCGTACCTCAGCCAGATCGAGCGCGGCCTGCGCAAGCCGAGCGCGGAGATCCTGCAGCAGCTCGCGAAGGCGCTGCGCATCTCCGCCGAGACGCTGTACGTCCAGGCCGGGATCCTCGACGAGCAGGGGCGCGAGGAGCTGGAGACGCGCGCCGTCATCCTCGCCGACCCGTCGATCAACGAGCGGCAGAAGCAGGTGCTGCTGCAGATCTACGAGTCGTTCCAGAAGGAGAACGCGGCGGACGTCGAGACGGACGCGCGTACGGACGCCCCCGCCGACGGCTTTGGCGACGCGGCCGGCAGTGATGCAGGCACACCACCACCCTCACAGTGAACTGAGCTCCGGGAGGACCACAGTCATGGCCATCACCGATGACCTGCGCAAGACCCTCACCGACCCGACCCCCCTCTACTTCGCGGCCGGCACCGCGGACCTGGCCGTCCAGCAGGCGAAGAAGGTGCCCGCGCTCATCGAGCAGCTGCGGGCCGAGGCCCCGGCGCGCATCGACGCCGTACGCAACACGGACCCCAAGGCGGTCCAGGAGAAGGTGACCACGCAGGCCAAGGAGGCCCAGGCCACCGTCCAGGCGAAGGTCACCGAGGTGCTCGGCGCGCTCGACACCGACTTCAAGAAGCTGACCGAGCAGGCGCAGGACCTGGCCCTGCGGAGCGTGGGCGTGGCCGCCGAGTACGCGGTCAAGGCGCGTGAGGCGTACGAGAAGGTCGCCGAGCACGGCGAGCAGAGCGTGAAGACGTGGCGCGGCGAGGCGGCCGAGGAGATCAACGAGATCGCCGTCGCCGTCGAGCCCGACCCGGAGCCCCGGAAGGACGAGCCGAAGGCCGCCGAGGCGAAGAAGACCCCGGCCGCGCGCAAGGCCCCGGCGAAGAAGACCTCGCCGGCCGGCGAGAAGTAGGACGGGCGCCGCATGTGACGGCACGTGCGGCGCGTACGGCGATGGCGGTGGCCGGGTCCGTACGGGCGTGAGCCGGGCACCTTGTGGGTGTCCGGCTCGTTGTCCGGGTACCTTGGCCGCGAGGCGCTCATCCACTCTCTAGGCGGTGTCCAGCATGTTGCTCTCGGGATTCGGCACTCTGCTGTCGTTGCTCAACCTCGCCATGCTCGTCCTCGCCGTGGTGGCGCTGTTCTTCGCCGCGACGGCCCGTGAGGACGCGTACCGCGCGACCGACAAGCAGACCAAGGTCTTCTGGCTGGTCCTGCTGGGCGTGACGGTCGCCGTGAACCTGTTCGTCCCGATGCTGTTCCTGCAGATCGCCGGACTGGTCGCGACCATCGTCTTCATGGTCGACGTACGGCCCGCGATCAAGCAGGTGTCGGGTGGCGGCGGCGGTGGCCGCAAGGGCGGCAGCAGCAGCGACGGCCCGTACGGGCCGTACAACGGCGGACGCTAGCCACCGGGCGCGGCGGCTCTTCGCCTCCGGCCGGGGAGGGGCGGCCCTCAGCCCCGGTCGAGGAGCAGCAGCGCCACGTCGTCGGTCAGCTCGCCGCCGTTGAGGTCGCGTGCCTCGGTGACCGCCGCCTCCAGCAGCGCCTCGCCCCGGAGCCCGGCCGCCAGCTGGCGGTTGATCATGTCGACCATGCCGTCCTGACCGAGCCGCTGCTTCGACCCGGGCGGGCCGACACGGCCCTCGATCAGGCCGTCCGTGTACATCATCAGGCTCCACGAGCCGCCCAGCTCGACCTGCCGCCGCGACCAGCGGGCGCGGGGCAGCAGACCGAGCGCCGGGCCCCCGTCCTCGTACGGAAGCAGCTGCGCGGCCCGGCCCTGGCGTGCGATCAGCGGTGACGGGTGGCCCGCCAGGCACAGCCCGGCCCGCCGGCCGTCCGGAGCGATGTCGACCGTGCAGAGCGTCGCGAAGATCTCCTCGCTCTCCCGCTCGTGTTCCAGGACCTGCTGGAGCGTGGACAGCAGCTCGTCGCCGCACAGGCCCGCGAACGTCAGGGCGCGCCAGGCGATGCGCAGTTCCACGCCCAGGGCGGCCTCGTCCGGGCCGTGGCCGCAGACGTCGCCGATCATCGCGTGGACCGTGCCGTCGGAGGTGCGGACCGTGTCGTAGAAGTCACCGCCGAGCAGGGCGCGTGAGCGCCCGGGCCGGTAGCGGGACGCGAAGCGCAGGTTCGAACCCTCCAGCAGCGGGGTCGGCAGCAGGCCGCGCTCCAGGCGGGCGTTCTCCTGCGCGCGCAGCCGCGACTCGGCCAGCTTGTGCTGCGCCCGGTCGGCGCGCTTGCGCTCGACGGCGTAACGGATGGCGCGGCTGAGCTGACGCCCGTCGAGCTCGTCGCGGAACAGGTAGTCCTGCGCGCCGACGCGCACCGCCTCGGCGGCCAGGTCGGCGTCGGTCTCGGCGGTCAGCGCCAGCACGGCGTGCCGGGGCGCGAGCCGCAGCACGTGCCGCAGGGCCGCCAGCCGGTCCCCGGCCTCGCCGTCGCCGCCCGAGGAGGGGGCGGGCAGGGCGAGGTCGAGCAGGATGCAGTGGACGTCGTCCGTGAGCAGCCGCTCGGCCTCCGTGAGGTTGCGGGCGGTACGGATACGGACACGGGTGCCGGCGGCGTCGAGCAGCGACGGGACGGTGAACGTCCCCGCCGGGTCGTCCTCGATCACCAGCAGGGTGAGATCGGTGCTGTTCGCGGACATGCCGGGGGAGGCCGGGGCGGCCTGGACCGTGGCTGCCACCGGTGCTGCGGCTGCCGCGGTCTGCATGCTGCTCCCGGCCTGCTGTTTCGGCAGGAGGACCTGACCGTGCTCCACGGCCGTGCTCTCACGCTGCCGCGGTACGGGTACGGGCATCGGTTTCGGTTTCCTTCCCACCCCCCGAGGGTGCGGCGGCACGACGATCGACGTTCCGCCAAACGGGGACCATAGCGTCACCCGGCGCCCCAGCGGAATGCCGTGCGCAAAGCCGCCAGGGCCATATGCCGCCTCCCGCAACGCATCCGGCCGTATCGGCAGGGTGCCGGGTCATGACGAACATCACGCCCCGGACCACCCGTACGGCCGCCCGCGACGGCTCGGCCGCGCCCCCGGGGATCCGGTTCTACTTGTCCGGACGGACGACGCCCAGAATCGGCATCGAACCGGCCCCGGCCATCGTCACGTCCCGGCCGGGACGGGGCGCGTGCACCATCGCGCCGTCGCCCACGTACATCCCGATGTGGCTGGCGTCGTCGAAGTAGACGATCAGGTCGCCGGGCCGCATGTCCCTCACGTCGACGCGCGGCAGCTGCTTCCACTGCTCCTGCGACGTCCGCGGTATGGCGCGTCCGCCCGCGAGCCACGCCTGCGACGTCAGCCCCGAGCAGTCGAAGGAGCCCGGGCCCTCGGCGCCCCAGACGTACGGCTTGCCGATCTGGGCCGTCGCGAAGGCGACGGCGGCCTCGCCGCCCTTCGTCGCCCTGCCCGCGGCGTCCCCGAGCGCGCCGGAGTCGAGCCAGGCGGTCTGCGCCCGGTACTCCGCCTCCTGCTCCATCCGCAGAAGCCGCTCGCGCTCGTCCTTCTCCAGCGTCGACTCGAGCTTCTCCGCGGCGGCGATCTGCTTCTTGATCTCCTTCTTCGCCGCTTCCTTCTTCTTGCGGCTCGACTCCAGTCGTTTCCACTGGGCGGTGGCGTCCTCGGTGTACGCCTCCAAGTCGGTCTGTGTACGGGACAGTTCGCCCAGGAGCCCCTTGGCCGCCTGCTGCCCCTCGCGCAGCCGCCCCGCCCCGTCGAGGAAGTGCCGGGGGTCGCGGCTGAGCATCAGCTTCGCCTCGGGCGGCAGCCCGCCGCTGCGGTACTGGGCGCGCGCCTCGGCCCCGATCCTCCGCTTGAGGTCCTCGATCCGCTGCTGGCCCTCGACGATCTCCTTGGCCAGCTTCACGATCTCGGACGACTGCTTGTCGGCGCGCTCCTCGGCCAGGTTGTACGCGTCGGTGGCCGCCCCGGCCTTGCGGTACAGGGCGTCGATCTCGCCGCGCACCTCCTGGAGCCGCTGCTCGCTGCGCGGCGGACTGGGATCGGCGTACGCCTGTCCCGGCGCGGCCAGCACGGTCAGGGCGCAGACCAGCGCGATCGCGGTCGCGGCGCTGCGACGTCGGTTCACAAGCTCCCCCGGATCCCACATCACATACCTCGCGCATGTGATTTACCGTCAGTAACATAGGCGCGAAAGGGATGCTGCCATGCCGCCCGTCAAAACGACAGAGGCCCCCGCACACTGGTTTCTGACGAACAGGCAGCTCGCCGCGTTCCCTCCGGCGATCACTCGTTCGGGAAGATCCCGAACGGTTTCAGCCGGTGCGCGGCCGGAGAGCGGCCCAGTTCACGGTGACCTCACCCTGCCGCCACCGCCGTTCCCCGTCCGCCAGCGGCCAGTCGGCCGAGAGGTCGCGCACGGACTTGATCCAGCGCTGCCGGGCGCCGAGCGAGGCGTACGGAGCCGCCGCCGCCCACGCCCGGTCGAAGTCCCGCAGGAAGGCGTGCACCGGTTCGCCGGGCACATTGCGGTGGATGAGGGCCTTCGGCAGCCGCTCCGCGAGGTCGGAAGGCCGCTCCAACGACCCCAGCCGGGTCGCGAACGTCACGGTCCGCGGCCCCTCCGCCCCCAGCGCGACCCACACGTGCCGCCGCCCGATCTCGTCGCACGTCCCCTCGACCAGCAGACCGCCGGGCGCCAGCCGCCCGCACAGCCGGGCCCAGACCGCCGCGACCTCGCCCTCGTCGTACTGGCGCAGCACGTTCGCCGCCCGGATCAGGGCGGGCCGGCGGCTGTCGGGCAGCGGGACCTCGAAGCCGCCGTGCCGGAAGGCGAGACCGTCGCGCTCGTACGGCTTCGCGGCCGCGACCCGGGCCGGTTCGATCTCGATGCCCACGACCTCGGCGGCGGGCGCGGCGGTGCGCAGCCGCCCGAGCAGCTCGACGGCGGTCCAGGGCGCGGCCCCGTACCCGAGGTCCACCGCGACCGGGTCCGCGCTGCGGCGCAGCTCGGGGCCGTGCGCGGCGGCGATCCAGCGGTCCATGCGACGCAGCCGGTTCGGATTGGTGGTCCCGCGGGTGACGGCGCCGACGGGGCGCGAAGGGGACGTGCGGGAGGGCATGAAGCGAGGGTAAGCGCCCGCACGCCCCCGCAAAGGTTGAGGCGGCTGAAGTAATGATTTGGCAAAACGGAAATGGGAGGGGGGTATTCCGCTGTTTGCGCTCACGGAGGGCCGTGACCGCGCTCTCCCCGCGTCATGCCCCGAGCGAGGAGGAACCGTCGACGTGAGCCAGTACGTCTCCCGACTCGCCGGCACACTGGCGGCGCCGCCCCGCCTCCGGCTGCCCGGCGGCCACCACCGCAAGCCGCGCCGGATCGCCATGCTCAGCGTCCACACCTCCCCGCTGCACCAGCCGGGGACGGGCGACGCGGGCGGCATGAACGTCTACATCGTCGAACTCGCCAAGCGCCTCGCCGCCATCAACATCGAGGTCGAGATCTTCACCCGGGCGACCACCGGCGGCCTGCCGCCCAGCGTCGAGCTGTCGCCCGGCGTCCTGGTGCGCCACATCGACGCGGGCCCCTACGAGGGCCTCGCCAAGGAGGAGCTGCCCGCGCAGCTCTGCGCCTTCACGCACGGCGTGATGCAGGCCTGGGCCGGCCAGCGCCCCGGCTACTACGACCTCGTGCACTCCCACTACTGGCTCTCGGGCCACGTCGGCTGGCTCGCCGCCGAACGCTGGGGCGCCCCCCTCGTCCACGCCATGCACACCATGGCCAAGGTCAAGAACGCCGCACTCGCCGATGGCGACACCCCCGAACCGGCCGCGCGCGTCATCGGCGAGACGCAGATCGTACGGGCGGCCGACCGCCTCATCGCCAACACGGCGGAGGAGGCGGACGAACTGACCCGCTTCTACGAGGCCGACCCCGCCAAGACCGCCGTCGTACACCCCGGCGTGAACCTCGACCGCTTCCGCCCGGCCGACGGCCGCGCCGCCGCCCGCGAGCGCCTCGGCCTGCCCCAGGACGCGTTCGTCCCCCTCTTCGCGGGCCGCATCCAGCCGCTCAAGGCCCCCGACATCCTGCTGCGCGCGGTCGCCGTACTGCTCGACGAGGACCCGTCGCTGCGCGCGAAGATCGTGGTGCCGGTCGTCGGCGGACCCAGCGGCAGCGGCCTCGCCAAGCCCGAGGGCCTCCAGAAGCTCGCGGCGCGCCTGGGCATCGCCGACGTCGTACGCTTCCGCCCGCCCGTCGGCCAGGACCGCCTGGCGGACTGGTTCCGGGCGGCCTCGGCGCTCGTCATGCCCTCGTACAGCGAATCGTTCGGCCTGGTCGCCATAGAGGCGCAGGCGTCCGGCACCCCGGTGGTCGCCGCGTCGGTCGGCGGCCTTCCGGTAGCGGTACGGGACGGGCGGACCGGCATCCTCGTCGAGGGCCACGACCCGGCCGGATACGCCCGCGCGCTGCGGCGCCTCATCGACGAGCCGGGCCTGGTGGACACCATGGGCGCGGCGGCAGCCCGGCACGCGCAGGGCTTCGGCTGGGACACCGCCGCGTCGGCCACGGCCGACGTCTACACGGCCGCGATGCACGAACACCGCCGTCGCGTACGCTCGCACCATGGCTGACGCGCAGCAGGTCATCGAGAAGACGCTGAAGGAAGCGGAGCTCGAATGGGAGAGCCCCGAGCCCGGCTCGTACGTGGTCAAACTCCCCGGCACCCGCAAGCTGTCCACGACCTGCTCACTGAAGGTCGGCCGGCACTCCCTGTCCATCAACGCCTTCGTCATCCGCCATCCCGACGAGAACGACGCGGCGGTGCACCGCTGGCTGCTGGAGCGCAACCTGCGCCTGTACGGCGTGAGTTACGCGATCGACAGCCTCGGTGACATCTACCTGGCCGGCAAGCTGCCCCTGTCGGCGGTGACCCCGGACGAACTGGACCGCCTGCTGGGCAGCGTCCTTGAGGCGGCGGACGGCAGCTTCAACACCCTGCTGGAACTGGGCTTCGCCGGTGCGATCCGCAAGGAGTACGCGTGGCGGGTGTCGCGGGGTGAATCGACCAGAAACCTCGAAGCGTTCACGCACCTGACCCGGCCCCGCTGACAGAACGGCCCCGCCTCCCGAGGGAGGCGGGGCCGGACGCGGCGAGGGGACGCCGTCAGTCCTTGTCGTTGTGGCCGTCGCGCCCGTTGTAGCCGTTGTCCTTGTGGTGGTCGCGCCCACAGGAGTGGGACGCCTCGATCTCGGTGATGCCGTACGGGCCACCGACGTTGGAGAGGTAGAAGTCGCCGCTCTGGTTGTCGCAGCCGTAGCGGTCGGACTTGAAGGGGCTGTCGCTGTAGTGGCCGCCGTCGGAGGGGCCGCCGTCGAAGTCCATGGCGGTGGCAGCGGCGGGCGCGGCTGCCATGAAGCCGGCGGCGGTGATGCCGGCGAGGGTGATCGCGACGCGACGAAGCATGTTTCGCTCTCCTGTACGTACGTGACGGGTGGGGCCTGACGGGGACTGACTTCACCTCACCCCCCGCGCACATGACGGCGGCACACGCCAACGGTCATCCGGACGGGGGAGACCGCTGCCTCCGATCGGTCCCACACCCCGCCCGGGCCACCCCGAGCAGGCCATCCCACCCACGCCACCCCACGCCGGGGCCGAGCGACGCCGCCCCGCGCACTCGGGTTGCCGGGAGGAGACGCCCCGGAACGGCACCGACCCCAAAGCCCCCGCCCCAGGGACCCGCCACCTCTACGAGGCCCAACGAGCCCTCACCCGCTGACCTTCCGGCCCCCGGTCTCGGGCGCCGGAACGGGTGCGACGGCCACCGCGACCGTGGCCACCGGGTCAGCGGACGCACCCTCGGCCACAGCCGCATCCCCCGCCCCTTCCGAGCCTCCGGCACCCTCCGCACCCTCCGCCTCCGCAAGCACCCGCCGCAGCAACGTCGCGTACCCGATCGCGGCGATCACGCCGATGACCCCGCACGCCATCCACAGGACGTCCGGCCCCGGCCCGTCCACGATCCAGCCCGCCAGGATCGGCGCGAGGAAGCCGGAGAGGGCCCAGGACATGCCCATGACGCCCTGGTACCGCCCCCGCGCGTGCTCCGGGGCCAGGCGCGCGGTGGCGGCGGCGTTGGTCGGCACGTGCACCATCTCGCCGAGCGTCCACACCACCACGGTCGCCGCGAACACCAGCGGCGTGCCGGCCAGCGCGGTCGCCCCGGTCCCGGCGGCGAACAGCAGCGAGGAGACGGTGAGGAGCGCGGCCGGCGACCGCCGTTCGGTGATCTTGTTGACGAGGAGCTGGAAGCCGACTATCACAACCCCGTTGACCGCGATGACCATGCCGTACGCGCTGGGTTCGAGACCCTCGCCGGCCATGGTCAGCGGCAGGCCGACCCACGGCGCGGTGAAGATCAGGCAGACGAACAGGTTGAGCAGCACCAGCGTCCGGAAAGGCCCGTCCCGCAGCACCTCGACCAGGCTCACCTTCGGCAGCGGGGCGCCCGCGTCCGCCCCCTTCGCCGCCGCCGGGACGGCGGGCCGGGTCTCCGGCAGCCGCAGGAAGACGATGACCGCGCACAGCACGGTCGCGGCGGCCTCCACCAGGAACAGCGTCCGGTAGCCGAAGACGATCGCCGCGCCGCCGCCGAGCGCGGCGATGGCGAAGCCGAGGTTGAGCGCCCAGTAGTTCAGGGCGTACGCGCGCCGCCGTTCGTGCTCCGGCACCAGGTCGGCGATGGTCGCGCCGATCGCCGGCCGCACGGACTGCATGGTGACGCCCATGAGGAGCACCACGACGGCGACGGCCACCGCACTGGTCACCACGGCGAGCGCGGCCGCGCCCGTGGCCGTGCCCAGGTGCCCGGCGATCATCGTGGGCCGCCGACCCCACCGGTCGGTGAGCATGCCGCCGAGCGGCGAACCGGCCACACCGCCGAGCCCGTGCAGCGCTATGACGAGCCCCGCGTACCAGGCCGAGTAGCCCAGCTCCTGCGTCAGGTACAGCGACAGGAAGGTGAGGACGAAGGCCCCGGTGCGGTTCACCAGCGTCGAGGTCCACAGCCACCAGAACCCGTCGGGCAACCCCGAGACCGACTCCTTCGCGGCACGTCTGAGCGTGGCCATGGACATACGTCATCCCCCCAGGGACCTTCGGCGGCGGTGGACGCCTGTAAGCGGCTGATGCGGTACCCGCAAGTTACAAGCGGCCCGCCGGCCACAGCCACCCAATTGACGCGAGCGGTCAACCGTCGGGGGCGTCCATTAGTCTCGTACGCATGGCCGACGCACCGTACAAGCTGATCCTGCTCCGCCACGGCGAGAGCGAGTGGAACGCGAAGAACCTGTTCACCGGATGGGTGGACGTCAACCTCACCGAGAAGGGCGAGAAGGAGGCGGTGCGCGGCGGTGAGCTGCTCGTCGAAGCCGGCCTGCTGCCCGACGTACTCCACACCTCGCTCCAGAAGCGCGCCATCCGCACCGCCCAGCTCTCGCTGGAGGCCGCGGACCGCCACTGGATCCCCGTGCACCGCTCCTGGCGCCTGAACGAGCGCCACTACGGCGCCCTCCAGGGCAAGGACAAGGCGCAGACCCTGGCCGAGTTCGGCGAGGAGCAGTTCATGCTCTGGCGCCGCTCGTACGACACCCCGCCGCCGGTCCTCGAGGACGGCACGGAGTTCTCCCAGTCCGACGACCCGCGTTACGCGACGATCCCCAGCGAGCTGCGCCCCCGCACGGAGTGCCTCAAGGACGTCGTCGAGCGCATGCTCCCGTACTGGTACGACGGCATCGTCCCGGACCTGCTCGCGGGCCGCACCGTCCTGGTCGCCGCCCACGGCAACTCGCTGCGCGGCCTGGTGAAGCACCTCGACGGCATCTCCGACGAGGAGATCACCGGCCTGAACATCCCCACCGGCATCCCGCTCTACTACGAGCTGGACGCGGACTTCCGCCCCCTCACCAAGGGCGGCACGTACCTCGACCCGGAGGCCGCGAAGGCCGCCATCGAGGCCGTGAAGAATCAGGGCAAGAAGAAGTAGCGCATTCGGTCAAGCCCCTGGCCCGCACTTGTGGTGCGGGCCAGGGGCTTTCGTCTGCTCCGGGCCGGCTCTGAGAAAGGTGGGAGGGCGGGGCAACCCTGACCCCGCCTCATGGGTCACACAGGCGTTACCTTTCGCCTGCTTCCCCTGGTCCGGAAAGGGCCCCACCCCCTGTGATGATTCGTACCCGGCTGACAGCGCTGGCAGCGACAGCCACCCTCGCCGCCACCGGCGGCCTGATCACCGCCGCCCCGGCTTCCGCGGCCGTCACCTGCGCCTCTCCCGTCTGGAAGGCGCAGTTCTTCGGCAACTCCACCTTCAGCGGCACGCCGAAGCTGACCGCCTGCGACTCCGCCATCAGCGAGAACTACGGGACCGGCGACCCGGCCGGCGTCACGCTGCCCAAGGACGGCTTCTCCGTCCGCTGGTCCCTCACCCGGGACTTCGGCTCCGGCGGCCCCTTCCGGCTCTCCGCCGCCACGCAGGACGGCATGCGCGTCTACGTCGACGGCGAGCGGAAGGTCGACCTGTGGAAGAACGTCTCCACCACCGCCCGCAAGACCGTCGACCTGACCCTCTCGGCCGGCAAGCACACGATCCGCGTGGACTACGTCGCCTGGACCGGCGTCGCCAACGCCGCCTTCACGTACGCCCCGCGCACCGAGTCCGCCGTCGACACGGTCAAGCCGCTCGCCCCGGCCGGCCTCACCGCCGCGTACAGCCGGGACACCACGAAGACCACCCTGCGCTGGGCCGCGAACAAGGAGATGGACCTCGCCGGTTACCGCGTGTACCGCCGGCTGAGCACCACCTCGTGGGCGAAGGTCAGCGGCGCGTCGCCGCTCACCTCATCGTCCTTCGTGGACGCGACGCCCGCCACGGGCCAGACCTTCCTGTACGAGGTCCGCGCCGTCGACAAGGCGGGCCGCGAGTCCACCGGCAGCCCGGACGTGACGGCGACGACCGTCGACCGCACCGGGCCGGCCGCCCCCACCGCACTCACGGTCGCCACCGGCGACGGGTGGTGGGACACCCTGAACTGGCAGGGAGTCGCCGACACGGCGAAGTACGAGGTGTACGCCTCGTCCGCGGCTGCCGGACCGTTCGAGCTGCGCGGCACGACGACCACGACGTCGTACCGGACCAGCGGCGCCGTGAACACGAACACGTACTACCGGGTCCGGGCCCTCGACGCAGCCGGCAACCCGGGGGCGTACGCGACGGTCACCAGCGACGGCGTCGACCGGATGCCACCGAAGTCCCCGACCGACGTCACCGCCGGCGCCCGTCCCGGCTACACCAACGTGCACTGGAGCCAGCCCGACGGTTTCTTCGAGGACTGGGACAACGGCGGGCACTACCGCGTGTACCGCTCGCCCGGCAAGACGTTCGACCCGACCGCGCGCACCCAGGTGACCTGCGTCGCGGAGGAGAGCGACGAGGCGGGCAACGGCGGCAACTGCTACGACGTGGACATGCCCGCGAACACGTACGTGACGTACGCCGTCACGGCGGTGGACCCGTACGGCAACGAGTCGGCGTACTCCGCGCCGGTCGTCGTCCGCACCGGCGACACCGTGGCGCCCGGCCCGGTCACCGGCGTGAAGGTCACCCCGCGCAACGACGGCATGCTGGTGAGCTGGGCCGCCTCGCCCGAGGACGACATCGACGAGTACGTGGTGTGGAAGGGCGTCCGGCAGGCCGACGGCACGGTCAAGTGGCTCGGCCCCGACACCTGCTCGGAGGGCACGAGCAACTGGCTCGCGATCCTCTGCGGCAACCTGCCGGACGGCGAGACGCACGTGTACGCGGTGATGGCCAAGGACCACTGGGGCAACACGCTGCACCCGAGCGACCCGAAGGTCACCGTGGTCGAGGCCACCGAGCTCGACGTCCGGCCGTCCGTGACCGTCACCCGGGACTGGAGCCTCGGCAGTCTGGGCCACAACCGGACGGCCACTCGTCCGTCCGTCGACTGGCAGTGCACCGACACGGCCCGCTGCGCCACGGTCACCGGCTACCGCGTGAGCCGGTGGAACCCGGCGACCAAGGCGTACGAGCCCCAGCACGACGGAATGCTCCCGGCGGATGACCGGGTGTGGGAGGACGCCACGGCGACGAGAGGGAACACGTACTTCTACACGCTGGAGGCGGTGCGCGCCGACGGCAGCGTCGCGGGCACCTACGTGTGGAACTGCGTCTTCCAGGACCGCGTCTAGCCCGTGGCTCCCGTGGCTCCCGTGGCTCCCGTGGCTCCGGTGCTCCGTGGCTACTGGCACGTCGACATGCCGCAGCGCCGCTCGCAGCACCTGCACCCGGTGACTACGCAGACGTAGACCGAGTCCCCGGGGCCGCCCGCGAGACCGGCAAGGGCCCCGTCCGTATCAGGACGGGGTCCTTGCCGTACCCGTCGCGCGCACCGCACGCACCGTCACATCGGACGCACCGCACGCACCCGCCGCACTAGCCGCCGCACTGGCACGGAGCGCCCGACTGGCAGCCGCAGCCGCAGCCGGCGCCGCAGCCGCAGGCGCCCAGGACGGGCAGCGTCGGGCGGTGGCGGGCCGCCTCGGCGGGCGGGTCCTGCCGGGAGTCGGACGTGGGGGAATCGGCCATGGGGATCCTCCTCGAAGGGGCACGTGGCGTACTCCTGCTGCCCATTGGATGCCCACTCGTGCGGGCGCATCAACGGCGCACACGCGCAATCCCGGATTCCGGCCCTACTCGCCCGGCGCGGGCGGCGTCGCACCGGACGCCGCCTGGAGCTCGTCCGCGTGCTCACCCGTCACCAGGTACACCACGCGCTTCGCCACCGACACGGCGTGGTCGGCGAACCGCTCGTAGTACCGGCCGAGCAGCGTCACGTCGACCGCCGTCTCGATGCCGTGCTTCCAGCGGTCGTCCATCAGGTGCTGGAACAGCGTGCGGTGCAGCAGGTCCATCTCGTCGTCGTCGTGCTCCAGCTGGAGCGCGAGGTCCACGTCCTTCGTGGTGATGACCTCGGCGGCCTTGGCCATCAGGCGCTGCGCGAGCTGCCCCATCTCCAGCATGGTGGCGTGCAGGTCGTGCGGCACGGCGGAGGCCGGGAAGCGCAGCCGGGCGAGCTTCGCCACGTGCTGCGCGAGGTCGCCCGAGCGCTCCAGGTCGGCACTCATCCGCAGGGAGGTGACGACGATCCGCAGATCCGTCGCCACCGGCTGCTGGCGGGCCAGCAGGGCTATGGCCCGGGCCTCCAGGTCGTGCTGGAGATCGTCTACCTTCTGGTCGGCGGCGATCACGCTCTCGGCGAGCTTGAGGTCCGCGTCGAGCATGGCCGTGGTGGCCCGCCCGATGGCGGACCCGACCAGCCGGGCCATCTCGACCAGGGCTTCACCGATCGAGTCAAGTTCCTCGTGGTACGCGTCGCGCATGAAAGTCCCTCTCTTGTCCTTCTGAGGCCTCTGGAACCCCACGCTCCCACGTTCTGTCCGTTACGCGTCCGATTCCGGCACCCCAAGTGAACCAACCCCATCCCCTCGGTGAACTCTGAGCGACGAGTGTTCGAGGTGCCACCCATTCGGCTGGGGCACTGTGGTCGCCCCCGCTTAACCTGAGTGCATGGACGTGAACGCGGCAGTCGCCGCAGCAGCAGCGATCGCCGGTCTGCTGACCGGTGTCATCGCCGTGCTGACGTTCCGCTGGAGCGAGCGCGAGCAGGCCAGGCCCACCCGGTCCTCCATGCGGCCCGACGTCAACGCGGTGCTGCCGCCGGGCGTCGACACCGTGCTGTCCGTGCTCCGCTCCTCCGCCGTCGTACTGGACGAGAGCGACAGCGTCGTCAAGGCCAGCTCGGCGGCGTACGCCCTCGGGCTGGTCCGGGGCGGCAAGCTGGCCGTCGAACCCATGCTCCACATGGCCCGGGACACCCGCCGCGACGGTGAGATACGCCAGGTCGAGCTCGACCTCCCGCGTCGCGGCACCGGGCGCGGCGAGGCCCTCGCGGTCTCCGCCCGCGTCGCCCCGCTGGGCTCGCGCCTGGTCCTGCTCCTGGTGGAGGACCTCACCGAGGCCCGCCGCATCGAAGCGGTCCGGCGCGACTTCGTCGCGAATGTCAGCCATGAACTCAAGACTCCTACCGGTGCGCTCTCCCTGCTCTCCGAAGCGGTCATGGACGCCTCGGACGACCCCGAGGCGGTCACCCGTTTCGCGGGCCGCATGCAGATAGAGGCGACCCGCCTCACCAATCTGGTGCAGGAGCTCATCGATCTCTCCCGCGTCCAGAACGACGACCCGCTGGAGGACGCCGAACCGGTCCGCGTCGACGAACTGGTCGCCGAGGCCATGGACCGCAGCCGCCACGCCGTGTCCACCAAGAACATCACCATGGCCGCGGGCGGCACCGACGGCCTGTACGTCTGGGGCAACCGGGGGCAGCTCGCCGCCGCCCTGGGCAACCTCGTCGAGAACGCCGTCAACTACAGCCCGGCCCGCACCCGTGTGGGGATAGCCGGCCGTCGGATCTCCGCCCCCGGCGGGGACCTGGTCGAGATAGCCGTCACCGACCAGGGGATCGGCATTTCCGAGAAGGACCGCGAGCGGATCTTCGAACGCTTCTACCGCGTGGACCCGGCCCGCTCCCGGGCCACCGGTGGCACGGGCCTCGGCCTGGCCATCGTCAAGCACGTGGCCGCCTCGCACGGCGGGGAAGTCACGGTGTGGAGCTCCGAAGGACAGGGCTCCACGTTCACCCTGCGGCTGCCCGAGGCGGCCGCGTCACGCGACCGGTCCCCGGTCGCCGCCCCGGACGACGACGTCGACGACTCCGCAGACGACGCAGTCGGTCCGTACGAGACCACTGATCGCTAACCCATTTCCCACCCGGAGGTCCTTCCGTGACCCGAGTGCTCGTCGTCGAGGATGAGGAATCCTTCAGCGACGCCCTGTCCTACATGCTGCGCAAGGAGGGCTTCGAGGTCGCCATCGCGGCCACCGGCCCCGACGGGCTCGACGAGTTCGAGCGCAACGGCGCCGACCTCGTCCTGCTGGACCTCATGCTCCCCGGCCTGCCCGGCACCGAGGTCTGCCGTCAGCTGCGCAGCCATTCCAACGTTCCGGTCATCATGGTGACCGCCAAGGACAGTGAGATCGACAAGGTCGTCGGTCTGGAGATAGGAGCCGACGACTACGTCACGAAGCCCTTCTCCTCGCGCGAGCTGGTCGCCCGTATCCGCGCGGTCCTGCGCCGCCGAGGGGAGCCGGAAGAGGTCACTCCGGCGGCTCTGGAGGCCGGTCCGGTACGGATGGACGTCGACCGCCACGTGGTGACGGTCGGCGGCGGCAAGGTCGACCTCCCGCTGAAGGAGTTCGACCTCCTGGAGATGCTGCTGCGCAACGCGGGCCGCGTCCTCACCCGCATGCAGTTGATCGACCGGGTCTGGGGCGCGGACTACGTGGGCGACACGAAAACGCTCGACGTTCACGTCAAGCGCCTGCGCGCCAAGATCGAACCGGACCCGGGCGCGCCGAGATACCTGGTCACGGTGCGAGGACTCGGCTACAAGTTCGAGCCGTAGACAGCAGCGGCCGGGCGCGGCAGCGGCCGTGACCCGACAGCGGCGTGACACGACATGGGGAGGCCCCGCCGGTCCGTACCGGCGGGGCCTCCCCATGTGCGCGTCGTACGGGCGTCAGTGGTCCGCGCCGTGGTCCCCGGCGTCGTCCGAGTCCCCGCCCTCCGGGGCATCCGCCGACTGGCTCGTCGACGCCGTGGCGCCCGCCTCGCCGGTCGCCGAACCCGTCGGGGAGCCCGAGGGGGTGGTGGTCGCCGAGCCGGACGGCGTCTGGGCCGGCTTCGGGAGCTCGGTCGGGCCGACGTCCTTGAAGTAGTGCGTGGCGGGGACGACGAACGCCCGCAGCTCCACGGTGCCGGTCTTGCTCAGCTCGAAGCGGACGGGCTGCGCGTCGCCGTCCTTGGCCGCCTCGCGGCCGTTCTCGATCACGGCGGAGGCGTTGCCCTCGCCGCCGAGCTGGAGCGAGCCGCCGGCCGGAACGGTCAGCGGCCCGGAGCCCTTGGCCGGCTTGAGCTTCACCTTGGCGCTGGTGCCGGGCAGCGTGACCGCTTCGAGCGTCTCCGCCTTGCTGCCGTTGTTGAAGACCATGCCGGTGACGACCGCCGGGCCTTCGGCGTCGAGCTTCGGCTGGGTGACGATCGTCGCGTTCTGGATCTTGACGTCGTCGACGGTGGTCGCGGCGTTGTCCGGCCTGACCCCCAGCGTCTGCGCGTCGTTGCCCGCCCCGCAGGCGGCAAGCGAAGCGATCGAGAACACGATGGCGGTGGCGGCGAGGGCACCGCGTCGAAGGCTGCGGCTCACGGGGGAGGCATCTCCTGTTAGACGGGTTCGAGCGGCGTACAGCCGCCCCAAGGGTGTGTCAGCGCGCTCAGGTTACCGAGCCGTCGTCCGCCCCTCGCACCCGACCCGCCCCACCCCGCCCGCCCATACCGGCCTCGGGAGGCGCGGCGGCCTGTTCCGTACGCCGTTCACATATCCCGGACAGGTCGTCCGGGAGTCGCCGGGGCGGATTATCCGTAAGGAATGCGGGTGGCCCGGGGAAGGCCCGGGAAATTGATCACGGGCGTACTTGATCAATTCCTGATTCCGGCGAACGGGTGACCGATCGGCGAACGGAGTACGCCACATGCGCCGCTCGGAACCCGGCAAATCGGGACGTTCGGCGTCTTCGGCGGGGTCTGCGATGGGTGTAACGTACGCGTTTCTCTGTGCCCGTACAGCCGCTCCGACCTGCGAATACCCGCTTCCGGAAGCCCGGCGCAGCACGTTCCTGTTGCTGTTGTCAAGCCCCGAGATATGCCCTGACCTGCGGAAACGCCATTCAGAAGAAGCCGTATCCGTGTTACTCTGGATAGCCACGGAAGGGGTACCTGTCACATGACGTTCAAGGTTGGCGACACCGTGGTCTATCCCCATCACGGGGCCGCGCTGATCGAGGCTATCGAAACTCGCCAGATCAAAGGCGTGGACAAGACCTACTTGGTGCTCAAGGTCGCCCAGGGTGACTTGACTGTTCGTGTGCCTGCGGACAATGCGGAGTTCGTCGGTGTACGCGATGTAGTCGGTCAGGAAGGGCTGGACCGGGTCTTCGAGGTGCTGCGCGCACCGTACGCCGAAGAGCCGACGAACTGGTCCCGGCGCTACAAGGCAAATCTCGAGAAGCTCGCCTCCGGTGATGTCATCAAGGTCGCCGAGGTAGTGCGCGACCTGTGGCGCCGTGAGCGTGAGCGCGGTCTCTCCGCAGGTGAGAAGCGCATGCTCGCGAAGGCGCGTCAGATCCTGGTGAGCGAGCTGGCGCTCGCGGAGAACACCAATGAAGACAAGGCCGAGGCTCTGCTCGACGAGGTCCTCGCGTCCTGACTCCGGGTCCCAGGGACTCCTTCCCTGATACCCAGTAACGATGCCGCGGTGTCCGCCGACAAAGGCTTTCCAGCCCTTGTTGCCGGGCGCTGCGGCATGTCGCGTTCGCTTCGCCCGCGTTTCCCGTTCGCGTGCTCAGCGTGCCCCTGATCCCCTGTGACCCTGGTGCCTGACGTGCCGGGCCCGGGCAGCCGGCTCGACCGGTCGTCACGGAAGGGGCCGGTCAAGGCGTCGCGCCCAGCACGCTGTGGCCATACCCACCGAGGCCGCGGACACAAACCTGGCGAAGCCAAACCCGTTCCCGAAGCTTGTCGGCCCCGGAGCTACCGATGACAGACGAATCGCGCCCCACGCCCACTCCGCGCACCGCCGCCGTGATTCCCGCGGCCGGCCGCGGGGTGCGGCTGGGACCCGGCGCGCCCAAGGCGCTCCGCGCGCTGAGCGGCACCCCCATGCTGATCCACGCGGTACGGGCCATGGCCAACTCCCGGGCCGTCTCCCTCGTCGTCGTGGTGGCCCCCAAGGACGGCGCCGCCGAGGTCAAGAACCTCCTCGACGAGCACGCGCTGCCCGAACGGACGGACTTCCTCGTCGTACCGGGCGGCGAGACCCGCCAGGAGTCGGTACGGCTCGGCCTGGCGGCGCTGCCCGCCGACATCACCGCCGTCCTGGTGCACGACGCGGCCCGCCCCCTCGTGCCCGTCGACACCGTCGACGCGGTCGTCGAGGCCGTACGCGACGGAGCCCCGGCCGTGGTGCCCGCCCTCCCGCTCGCCGACACCGTCAAGGAGGTCGAGCCCGCCGAGAAGGGCGAACCCGAGCCGGTCGTCGCCACACCCGCCCGGGCCCGGCTGCGCGCCGTACAGACCCCGCAGGGCTTCGACCGCGCCACGCTGGTGCGCGCCCATGACACGATCACCGCGAGCGGGGAAGGCGCCACGGACTGCGCCGGCATGGTCGAGCAGCTCGGCGTGCGGGTCGTCGTCGTGCCCGGCCACGAAGAGGCATTCAAGGTGACCCGGCCGCTGGACCTCGTCCTGGCCGAGGCCGTACTCGCCCGCAGGAGGGCCAACGATGGCTTCTGAGCTTTCCCCGGACGTCCCCGTTCCGCCGCTGCCGCTCGTCGGCGTCGGCACGGACATCCACGCCTTCGAGGAGGGCCGCGAGCTGTGGTGCGGCGGGCTGCTCTGGGAGGGCGAGGGGCCCGGCCTGGCCGGCCACTCGGACGCCGACGTGGTCGCGCACGCCGCCTGCAACGCGCTGTTCTCCGCCGCCGGCCTCGGCGACCTCGGCGCGCACTTCGGCACCGGACGCCCCGAGTGGTCCGGTGCGTCGGGCATCACCCTGCTGACCGAGGCGGCACGGATCGTACGGGCCGAAGGCTTCCGGATCGGGAACGTCGCCGTCCAGGTGGTCGGCGTACGCCCGAAGATCGGCAAGCGGCGGGAAGAGGCGCAGAAGGTGCTCTCCGCGGCGGTCGGCGCCCCGGTCTCGCTGTCGGCCGCGACGTCCGACGGCCTGGGCTTCACCGGACGCGGCGAGGGCCTCGCGGCGATCGCCACGGCGCTGGTGGTTCGTACGGGCTGAAGCGCCGCGGAGCACCGGTGACCTCGTACGGGGGAAACAGGCCACCGGCCCGCCGGGCGCCGCGCCGCCCCCGGCAAGGGAAAGGGGCGCTGGGCACTGCCGTCCGCCCACTACCCTGGTGTAGTGACTATTCGGCTGTACGACACCAGCGCCCGGCAGACTCGCGACTTCTCCCCGCTCACGCCGGGCTGCGTCTCGATCTACCTGTGTGGCGCTACCGTGCAGGCCGCCCCGCACATCGGGCACATCAGGTCGGGCCTCAACTTCGACATCATGCGCCGCTGGTTCACCTACCGCGGCTACGACGTGACGTTCATCCGCAACGTCACGGACATCGACGACAAGATCATCAAGAAGTCGGCCGAGCAGGGCCGCCCCTGGTGGTCCATCGGGTACGAGAACGAGCGCGCCTTCAACGACGGCTACGCCGCCCTCGGCTGCCTCCCGCCCACCTACGAGCCCCGCGCCACCGGCCACGTCACCGAGATGGTCGAGATGATGCGCGGCCTCATCGAGCGCGGCCACGCGTACGAGGCCGACGGGAACGTCTACTTCGACGTGCGCTCCCACCCCGGGTACCTGGAGCTCTCCAACCAGGACCTGGACAACCTCCTCCAGCCGTCCGGCGAGGGCGAGACCGGCAAGCGCGACCCGCGCGACTTCGCCATGTGGAAGGCCGCGAAGCCCGGCGAGCCGAGCTGGGAGACCCCGTGGGGACGCGGGCGTCCCGGCTGGCACCTGGAGTGCTCCGCGATGGCCCACAAGTACCTGGGCTCCGCCTTCGACATCCACGGCGGCGGCATCGACCTGATCTTCCCGCACCACGAGAACGAGATCGCCCAGGCCAAGGCGTTCGGCGACGACTTCGCCACGTACTGGGTGCACAACCACTGGGTCACCATGGCCGGCGAGAAGATGTCGAAGTCGCTGGGCAACTCGGTGCTCGTGTCCGAGATGGTCAAGGCGTGGCGCCCCGTCGTGCTGCGCTACTACCTCGGTACGCCGCACTACCGCTCCACCATCGAGTACAGCGAGGAAGCCCTGCGGGAGGCCGAGTCCGCCTTCGCACGCATCGAGGGCTTCGTCCAGCGGGTGATGGAGAAGGCGGGCGGCGTCGTCGAGCCCGCCACCGAGGTCCCGCCGGCGTTCGCCGAGGCGATGGACGACGACCTGGGCGTCCCGCAGGCGCTCGCGATCGTCCACACCACCGTCCGCCAGGGCAACTCGGCGCTGGCCGCCGACGACAAGGACGAGGCCGTCGCACGTCTGGCGGAGGTACGGGCGATGCTCGGCGTCCTCGGCCTCGACCCGCTCTCCGAGCAGTGGTCGGGCGGCGGCACGGAGCGCGGCGAGGACCTGCACGGGGTCGTGGACACACTCGTACGGCTCGTACTCGACCAGCGGCAGTCGGCCCGCGACCGCAAGGACTGGGCGGCCGCCGACGCGATCCGCGACCAGCTCCAGCAGTCCGGCCTCGTCATCGAGGACAGCCCGTCGGGCCCGCGATGGACCCTCGGCTCACGCTGACCGGCACGCGCGATGTGCCGCCCGGCGTCCCGGGCGGCACACTTTCCCTTATACGTACGCACGTCTGAAGCAACGGAACAGGTAACAGGTCATGGCCGGGAACAGCCAGCGCAGGAACCGCCGCACGTCCAACAAGAAGGGCGCTACGGTCGGCAGCGGTGGCCAGCGGCGCAAGGGCCTCGAGGGCAGGGGCCCGACGCCGCCCGCCGAGGCCCGCAAGAAGCACAAGAAGAACCGCATCGCCACGGCCAAGGCCAAGCAGGCCGCGGTCCGCCGCCCGGCCCCGCGCCGCGGCGGCGTCAAGGGCACGTCCGAGATGGTCGTCGGCCGCAACCCGGTCTTCGAGGCGCTGCGCGACGGCGTCCCCGCGACCACGCTGTACGTGCAGCAGTTCATCGACAACGACGAGCGGGTCCGCGAGGCACTCCAGCTCGCGGCCGCGCGTGGCAACATCAACCTGATGGAGGCCCCGCGTCCGGAGCTCGACCGGATGACGAACGGCCTGAACCACCAGGGCCTCGTCCTCCAGGTCCCGCCGTACGAGTACGCGCACCCGGACGACCTCACGGCGGCGGCGTACGACAAGCACGAGGACCCGCTGATCGTCGCCCTCGACGGCGTGACCGACCCGCGCAACCTCGGCGCGATCGTCCGCTCCGTCTCCGCGTTCGGCGGCCACGGCGTGGTCGTGCCGGAGCGCCGCGCGGCGGGCATGACGGCCGGCGCGTGGAAGTCCTCCGCCGGTACGGCGGCCCGTACGCCGGTCTCCCGCGTCACCAACCTGACGCGCGCCCTGGAGGGCTACCAGAAGGCCGGCATCACGGTCGTCGGCCTCGCGGCGGACGGCGAGCACACGGTCCAGGACCTGGAGCAGCTCGGCGGCCCGGTCGTCATCGTCATCGGCAGCGAGGGCAAGGGCCTCGGCCGCCTCGTCGGCGAGACCTGCGACTACCTGGTGCGCATCCCGATGCCGGGCGGCGCGGAGTCGCTGAACGCCGGTGTGGCGGCGGGCATCGTGCTCTGGGAGGCGGCGCAGCGCCGGCGGTGAAGCGGTCGGCGGGCAGGGCCGGTTATGTCCTGGTAAGGGTGTCTTGACGGGTCTCGGACAGATCGGGGCCGTCAAGGCAGTGTCCTAACCACACGTCACTCGGTTAGATGAGTGTGGACACCAGAACACCCGGGTTCGACGATCAGCCCGCCCTGAGCATGGTCAAGGTGCCCTGCGATCCAGCGCAGGTCATCGTCAACCACGCCAGCTTCCGCGTGCAGCTCGCCCCGGCCCAGAGCCGGCGGCCCGTCCCGCCGTACGCGGGGGCGGGCGGTGTGAGCAGCGGGCTGGGGGACACGGCGCGCATTCCCGCGATGGCCGGAGCGACCGCAGGCCGACGGCGGACACCCGTCGTCTGGAGCGGGAAGTCCGAGCCGGGAGACCCCGGCGCGACCGGCCTGCTCCAGGCCGTACGGAACTCCTCGTCCGGCGAGCGCCTCGACAGCGGCGCCACGCAGGTCATCCCCCGGCTCTCCGAGGCCGACAGCGGGCAGGACACCGAGGCGATCCCCACCGTCATCGGGCCGCGCGGCTCCGAGCCGCCCATGACGCAGATGCTGCCCCGTATGAAGCAGGCCGTCGGCGCGTACGACCTGCCGGACGTCGAGGACACCCGCTCCGGCCAGGAGTTCGACGACGACTACATCGACGACGACGCGTACGGAGCGGGCGGTGAGGCCGCCCGCCGCAACGCCGACGCGGTCCGGCACGCGTACTACCCCGGGCGACGGATGAACCTCGGCGTGGTGCTGCTGCCGCTCCGCGTGTTCCTCGGCTTCATCTCCATCTACGCCGGCATGGGCAAGCTCTGCGACCCCGTGTACTTCGACGGCGGCGAACGCGGCTCCATGGTCAAGTGGCTCACGTCGCTGCACCCCTGGACCGTCGCCGAGCCGCTGCGCGACTTCGCCCTGAGCCACCCGGTGGGCGCCGGTCTGACCGTGGCGTTCCTTCAGGTCGTCGTCGGCGTGCTGACGGTGCTGGGGCTCTGGCAGCGCGTCGCCGCCTGCTTCGGGACGCTGCTCTCCGCCGCGCTGATCATGACGGTGAGCTGGAAGACCGTACCGGCGTACGACGCGCCCGACATCATCTACCTCGCCGCCTGGTCCCCGCTGATCATCGCGGGCGCGCCCGTCTACTCCGTCGACGGCCGCCTCGCCGGCGAGGCCTGGCGCAAGCTCGGGCCGCGCTCGGAACTGTGGGAGCTGCGGCGGCGCGTACTGCGGCGCGGCACCGTCGTCGCCTCCCTCGTGCTCGGTGTGACGCTGCTGATCGGCTCGATGCTGGGCGGGGCCGTACGCTCCTCCGACATGGTCACCGTGCCGGGCCCGAACGACGACCCGACCAACCACCTCCCCGGGGCCCCGCTGCCCCAGGAGACCGGCAGCAGCACGGGCCGCGCCTCGCAGGGCCCCGCGGGCCGCAGCCCGTCCCCCACTGCCAGCAGCTCGGCCGGCCCCTCGGCCCCGGCCACCACCCCCGGCACGGTCCGCGAGACCGGCACGGTCGGTACGGACGCCCAGCGGCCGACGCAGACGCAGGGCGCCACGGCCGGCCAGGCCCCGTCCCAGCAGCAGCCCCCGCCCCCGCAGGCCCCCCCCACCAGCGCCGGACCGACGTCCAGCGGCGGTGCGGGCAGTGGCGGCACCACGGGCGGCGCCGGCACCACCGGCGGCGGCACGACGGGCGGCTCCACCGGTGGCGCCACGGGCGGCGGTGGCACCACCGGCGGCAGCGGTGGCAGCAGCGGCGGCGGTGGCAACGGCGGCAGGGTGATCGGCGGCCTGCTCGGTTAGACGGCCCCCGAGGTACGGCGAAGGGCCCGCGCCTCGGGTGGCGGTTTCTAGGGATCGTCGCAACACGTGGTCGTGTTGATCAGGCCGCGAGCAGTTTATGCAGACGCTCGGCTGGGGTTTCCCAGCCGAGCGTTTTGCGTGGGCGGCCGTTGAGCTGGGCCGCGACGGCATCGAGGTGCTCGCGGGTATGGACCGAGAGATCGGTGCCCTTCGGGAAGTACTGCCGCAGCAGACCGTTCGTGTTCTCGTTCGAGCCGCGCTGCCAGGGACTGGCCGGATCACAGAAGTAGACCGGGACGTCGGTCGCGACGGTGAACTCGTGATGGCGGCCCATCTCCGAACCTTGATCCCAGGTCAGGGACCGTTTCAGGTGCGCGGGCAGCCGCTGCACGGTCTCCTGGAGTGCGTCACGGACGGCTTCGGCGCCCCGGCCGTCCGGCAGGTGCACGAGCATCACGTAACGGGTGGCGCGCTCGACCAGGGTTCCGATCGTGGACCCGCTGTCCTTGCCGATGATCAAGTCACCTTCCCAGTGACCGGGCACCGCCCGGTCCTCCGCCTCGGCGGGCCGCTCGCTGATCATCGCCATGGGCTCGGCGAAGCGGGGCCGGCGCTGCTGGTCCTGGCGCTGCGGCTTGCGGCGGGCGCGTCCGGTCCGCAGTGCTCCGGCGAGCTCGCGCCGTAGTTCGCCGCGTCCTTGCAGGTAGAGGGCCTGGTAGACGGTTTCGTGGACCACGTGCATCTCCGGCCGGTTCGGGAACTGTGCCCGCAGAGCCTGGCAGATCCGCTCCGGACTCCACAGCTCGTCCAGCCCGGCCTGGACCGCGTCCCGCAGCTCCGGGTTCAGGCTGATCTTGCGCGGCTTGGGCCGGGGCCGGCGCCCGTCGGCGCGGGCCTGGGCCGCGAAGGGCCGGTACTGCCTGTTCTCGGGGTGCCGGTTGCGGTGGATCTCCCGGCTGACCGTGGACGGGCCGCGGCCCAGCTCGGCCGCGATCGCCCGGATCGTGGCCTTCTCCCGCACCCGGTCGGCTATGTGGATCCGGTCGGCCTCACACAGATACCGCGAGGGAACGGACGAGGGCGCCACCGCAGTGATCGGTGACGCCCCGACGTTCCCGCCGGACGGGGCGCGGCCGTTACGCCAGCGCCGCCCGGTCTTCTCGTTGATGCCGACGATCCGGCACGCTTCTCTGTTGCTCACACCCTGCTGCATGAGCTGAAGGTAGAGGCGCCGTTCCTCGGACAAGGGACGGCGCCCCTGGACAACGGACCGGTCCCGGATCTTGAAGTCCATCGCATCCCCTGAACTGGGGTGTTGCAACGACTCCTAGAACCCAAGGGATGTGCGCCGGGCCCCTCGCCGTACGGTCGGTCGCTCGGCCCTTCGCCGTACGGTCCGGTCGCTCGCGGGCTCAGCCGCGGGCGGCGGCGAGCTCCTTGGCGGCCTCGCTGAGGTCCTTGGCGGTGTCGATGGCCCGCCAGTACGCCCCCTGCGGCAGCGGGAAGCCCGCCAGACGGCGCTCTCGCGCCAGCCGGGGGAACGTGGTGCGTTCGTGGTCGCCCAGGTCCGGGAGAAGCCCTGTGAAGGCCGCTGAGAAGACGTACACGCCCGCGTTGATGAGGTAGGGCGACGGCGGCGACTCGATGAAGTCCGTGATGTGGCCGAACGTGTCGGTCTCGACGGCCCCCCACGGGATCCGGGGGCGGGCCAGGGCGAGGGTCGCCGTGGCGTCGCGCTCGTTGTGGAAGGCGGCCATGTCCTGGAGCGAGAAGCGCGTCCAGATGTCGCCGTTGGTCGCGTACCACGGGCTCCGGGGGTCGGGCAGGTGCGCGGCGGCGTACTTGAGGCCGCCGCCGCGGCCCAGCGGCTCGCTCTCCACCACGGTGGTGACACGCAGCGGGAGGTCGGCCGTGTCCAGCCACTCCTGGAGCACGCCGGCGAGATGGCCGCACGAGATGACCGCGTCGGTCACGCCCTCGGCGGCGAGCCAGGAAAGCTGATGGCCGATGATCGGGGTCCCGGTTCCGGGGATCTCGACCATCGGCTTGGGGCGGTCGTCGGTGTACGGGCGCAGGCGCGAGCCCTGGCCGCCCGCCAGGACCACGGCCTGCGTCGGGTACGTCGTCGTACGGGTCATACGGGGCACGATATGCGGCAGGAGCCGTCGGTCCCCGTTCAGCCGGTCTGCTGGGCGACGCCGGAGGCGAAGGAGGTGTCGCAGACGGGGCGCGAGAACGACTGCGCGCGCGTCGGACCGTACTGCTTCACGGCGGCGCGGCCGAGCGAGCGGGCGATCGACATGCAGTGCTGGGCGAGCGAAGGACGGCGCTCGACCTCGCGCTGGAGGTGCGTCAACGCGACGCCGGGGTCCTTCTCCTGGAGCTCCAGAAGAAGCTTGTCGCGCAGAATGTCCTGCGGAGCGCGGGACTTGGCGCGTACGTTTACCTTCTCGGAGGACGCGGTCAGAACCTGCGACTCGGGTCCGCTCGTGGACCACGGGACGTTGGCGACCGCGAGGGTCCCGGAGAGCACCAGGACGACGGGCAGGACGAGAGCGAGACTTCGGCCGATTCGGCGGGCTGTGTGGGTCACGCGAGTGAGCGTAGCGGCCAGTAATGATTTGGCGACATTTAGTCACTCTTCCGGGGGATGGTTCGATGTCATTTTTCGAATACGCGTT
This sequence comes from Streptomyces chryseus, assembly GCF_014650755.1. Lineage (GTDB taxonomy): Bacteria > Actinomycetota > Actinomycetes > Streptomycetales > Streptomycetaceae > Streptomyces > Streptomyces chryseus. The sequence goes on from NZ_BMVO01000020.1 coordinate 82,481, forward strand.
GACGTACGGAATTCGAAATGCCGGATATGCCGGGGTATTTGTCGACACCCCCCGCCCCACAGGGCACACGTGAAGGGCTCCGCACCGAGGTGCGGAGCCCTTCACGCGTACTGCCGACGGCGTCGGTGTCAGTCGCTGAGGCGCTCGCCGGTCGACGTGGAGAAGACGTGCGTCTCGCCCGCGCGCGGGACGACGTGCAGCTCGGTGCCCTTGTCCGGGACGGCGCGGCCGTTGACGCGGACGACGAGGTCCTGGTGCCCGCCGCCGACCTGCGCGCTGCCGTACACGTAACCGTCCGCGCCGAGCTCCTCGACGACGTTCACGGTGACGGCCAGACCGGCCGGGGCGTCGGCGGCGGTCTTGCTGAGCGACGCGGCGGCGGCGCCGTTCTGCTCGACGATGTCGAAGTGCTCGGGGCGGACGCCGACGGTGACGGTCGTGTCGCCGCGGTCGGCGGCGGCGGAGAGCGCCTCGCGCGAGACCGGGACGACGCTGTTGCCGAACTTCACGCCGCCGTCGGTGATCGGGACCTCGACGAGGTTCATGGCGGGCGAGCCGATGAAGCCGGCGACGAAGAGGTTCGCGGGGCGGTCGTACATGTTGCGCGGCGAGTCGACCTGCTGGAGCAGACCGTCCTTCAGTACGGCGACCCGGTCGCCCATCGTCATGGCCTCGACCTGGTCGTGCGTGACGTACACGGTGGTGATGCCGAGGCGGCGCTGGAGCGACGCGATCTGCGTACGGGTCGAGACGCGGAGCTTGGCGTCGAGGTTCGACAGCGGCTCGTCCATGAGGAAGACCTGCGGCTCACGCACGATGGCGCGGCCCATCGCGACACGCTGGCGCTGACCGCCGGAGAGGGCCTTGGGCTTGCGGTCCAGGTACTCGGTGAGGTCGAGGATCTTCGCGGCCTCTTCGACCTTCTTGCGGATCTCGCTCTTGTTCACGCCGGCGATCTTGAGCGCGAAGCCCATGTTGTCGGCGACGGACATGTGCGGGTAGAGCGCGTAGTTCTGGAACACCATGGCGATGTCCCGGTCCTTCGGCGGCAGGTGCGTGACGTCGCGGTCACCGATGCGGATGGCGCCGCCGTTGACGTCCTCAAGACCCGCGAGCATGCGCAGGGAGGTCGACTTCCCACAGCCGGAGGGGCCGACGAGGACGAGGAACTCGCCGTCCTCGATGTCGATCTCGAGCTGGTCGACGGCGGGCTTGGTGGAACCCGGGTAGATCCGGGTCGCCTTGTCGAACGTGACAGTGGCCATGGTGATGTTCTCCTTCACCGGCAGGAACGTGCCGGACGATCCGAGTAAGGGAGTGGTGTAGTCCACAGGTGTGAACCTGCCGTGACGGTACCTGGCGGAAACGGTTCTGTCAGCAGTCGGGGACTGATCGAATTCCCGGCGGGCACCGGATCCGGTTTGGTTACACTGCTCCGGTACGCCTCCTTAGCTCAGCTGGCCAGAGCAACGCACTTGTAATGCGTAGGTCGTCGGTTCGAATCCGACAGGGGGCTCGGTGAAACCCCAGGTCACATAGCCCGTGACCTGGGGTTTCTGCTGTTCCGGGGCTGGCGTGCCGGATGGCCGGAGCGCGGCGGGAGGGCCTGCGTGAGCGCTGCGTGAGCGGAGCCGCTCAGGGACCCCTACTTCTTGGGCTTCCGGCGCTTGGCCTTCACGGCCTCCTTGGCCTGGGCTTTCGCCTTGTTGCTCGGCTTGCCGCCCCTGGCCCTGCCGGCGCTCTTGGCCGCAGCCTTCTTGGCCTTCTCCTTCTTCGCGGCCTTGAGTGCCGCCTTCTCGGCCTCGGCCTTGCGCTGGAGGGGGACGAGCTTCGCGGTGGCCTCGGCGGCGCTCCTGCCGACGTGGGGCAGGACGCTCTGGTAGATGTCCCGTGTGATCCGGGTGTCGCTGTGGCCGAGGGTGTCCGACACGATCTTGATGTCGATGCCGGCGGCGAGCATGAGCGTCGCCGCGCCGTGGCGGAGGTCGTGCAGTCGGATCGGCGGGAGGCCGGAAGCGGCGACGCGGCGTTCGAAGAGGTCGGTGACCTTGCCCGGGTGGAGCCAGGAGCCGTCTTCCTGGGTGAAGACGTGGCCGGTCTCGACCCAAGCTGTGCCCCACTTCTCGCGGTCTTGGCCCTGCCGTTCGCGGTAGCGCTTCAGGACGTCGATGGTGTCGTCGTCGAGTGCGACCACGCGGTAGCCGCTGTCAGTCTTGGGATCAGACGCCTCGATATCCCAGCCGTCCTGCACGAGTTGGGAGGAGACGGTGAGGGAGTGGGTGTCGAGGTTCGTCTCCGACCAGGGCTGCCCGCACGCCTCGCCACGGCGCAGGCCGCGGAAGGCGATGAGGTGCCACATCGCGTACAGCCGGTCCTCGGCGACGAAGTCGAGGAAGGCGCCGGTCTGCTGGGGTGTCCAGACCATGACGGGCGACGGCTTCTCGCCCGTCTGCTCCCACTTGGTGACTCGTTCGTCGGTCCACACGAGCGCCTTCGGCTTGCGTACGGGGTCAATCTCGACGTGGGCTGCGGGATTGAAGGTGATGATCTGCTGACCGATCGCGTCATTCAGGGCGGCCCGGAGCGTCGCCTTGACGTGCTGGCGCGTGGCGGGTCCGGTGATGCGGCGGAAGGGCGGCATCTCGTCGATGGCGGCCTTCATCGCCTTGCGTCGGGCTCGGTTCTCCACGCCCTTCCACGGCACGGTCGCCAGCTCGTCGATCGCGGCTCGGCGCTGGGCGTTGTCCTCCAGGACCTGGGCGTTGGCGTCGCGGATGTCGGTGAACATCTCGCTGAGGTGGCTGACGCGCAGTCGGTCCAGACGCCGGTTCCCGATGCGCGGCTTCAGGTGCATGCGGATATCGGTCTCGTAGCGGTTGAGGCCGGACGTGCGTATGCGCTTGCCGGCCAGCCAACGGTCGAGCCATTCGGCGACGGTCAGGCTGCCGATGAGGTCCTGGCCGGCGTTGAGCCGCCGCCTCGTTTCCTCGACCTCGGGCAGAGGTGACCGTTCGCGGCTGACCTCGGCCAGCATCTCGGCGATGAGGTCGGTGCCCTCGGGGTCGTCCGACTCGGCCAGCCCCAGGAGGGCGCGTACGTGGTCGAGGTCGGCCTGGGCCGCCTTGAGGCTGCCGTACCCGCCACGGGCGAAGGAGCGTCGGCCGCCGTCCTCGCGGGATGGCAGCTCCTGGCGTATGGAGTAGGTGCAGTGGTTCCTGCTGTTGCGCTTGGGGCAGGAGGTGCCGAGTTCCTTGCCGGTCTTGGGGTCGCGGCAGGAGTAGCGGCGGTAGGTGGAGCCCTTCAAAGATCGTTCTCCTCGGTGGTATCGGGTTCGGTCCCGGATGAGTCGATTGCGGTGGCCACGTCGGGCCACAGGAACGGGGGCGTGACGCCCTCTTCCTTGATGAAGGCGCGGATTCTGCGCAGGCGGCTTGCGGCGTCGTCGGCGGTCTCTGCGGCACGCGCCTGAGAGCGGAGGGCCTCGGCCTTCCGGTCGGCGTTCGGGGCGGTCTCGGCGTGGTAGCGGGAGTACTCCTCGTCGCGTCGCGCGCTTCGCAGTCGCTCCTGGGCAGCGTGGTGGGCCCGGAAGTAACGGAGCATGTCGTCGTCCGCGCCGAGTTCGGTCTCCTCCCCGGTGAACCAGCGCAGGGCGTTCAGGGGGGAGGTGGAGTCCTGGAGCGGGAGCCGCTGCACGACGTCGACGTAGCCGACGGGATAGATGAGGCAGATAGGAGGGGTGTTCAGCGCCTGGGCCAGGACCATGACGTCGACCAGGGGCAGGTTGGAGCGGCGCCTGGACTCCATGTTGGCGATGACGTTGCGGGGGATCGGGTGGCCCATCTCCTCGCACTTGTCGGCCAAGTCCTGCGCGCTCCAACCCAGTTCCCTCCGTCGTCTGCGGACCTCGGCAGCCACGGTGGCCATGACCTGGTCCACCCACTCAAGGACGTCGTCCTCGTCGTCGGCCTTCTTTGATCCATGGTCGCTGCGGCGTTGTGTCATGGAGACACATTAGCTTGCTTAGCGTTGATTCCAAGACCTGGAGACGGGCGCGGTAGCCGCGTTCGCCGTGGGCTCAGTGATGGATGGAGTGCGTATGCCTGAGAGCGAACAGGCTGACCGAGTAAAGGGGATGAGTCGTGGGGAGCTTCTGGAGCTTCCTGCGGCCGTTGACCTGGAGACAGGCAACCGGGCGCTGGGGCTTGGGCGGAGCAAGGGGTATGAGCTCGCCAAGCGCGGCCAGTACCCCTGCAAGGTGCTCAGGCTCGGGAACGCCTACCGGGTGGTGACCGCAGACCTGTTGGCCCTGCTGGGGCTGGCGGCGTGAAGCGCCTGCCGCATAGCAGGCGCTTCTGCGCTGAGCTGACACAGAAACGCGGGACTGTGGTGCGGCGTGGACGTACTGTCCGTGGTCGCTCGCGGTGCCGACAAGCCCGCGAGAAGGGGGGAGAGCCTCCGGCGGTGCAACGCCGGAGGCCCCAGGACTCCCGACCAATCCCATGAGAACCGACCCGGCGGCAGGGGCGTGCGAGCCCGACACCGCCAGACGAGGAGCCGCCAGGTGCAACCCGAGAACCCTGAGCCCCATTCCGCCCCCGCACGAGCGGCGTGGCCCACCACAGCCATCCCCGGCCGGCCCGGCGCCCACCTGCGTCCCACGCAGGCCGACAGCGCCACGACGGACCCGAGCGACGGTACAGCCGACGGCAGCGCCAGCGAGGCGGACCTGGCGAGCGGACTGGAGTCCATACCGGACGCGGAACCGACATCCGGCTCGAAACTGCTGGACGAACTGCGCTCCCAGATAGCTCAGTTCGTGATCCCACCCTCATCCGAGGCGCTGGACGCGATCACCCTGTGGGTGGTGGCAACGCATCTCCAGCCCGCGTGGCAGCACGCCCCACGGCTGGCGGTGGTGGGGCCGGCGAAGCGCTGCGGCAAGTCGCGGCTGCTGGACGTGCTGACCGAGACGGTCTACGAGCCGATGCTCACCATCAACACCACACCAGCGGCCATCTTCCGCTCGATCAACGAGGAGGAACCGCCGACGCTGCTGGTGGACGAGGCCGACACCATCTTCGGCCCCAAGGTCGCGGAAAAGAACGAGGAGACGCGCGGCCTTCTCAACGCCGGCCATCAGCGTGGCCGGTACGTCACCCGGGTCGTAGGCAACGACCACACCCCGCACAAGTTCGCCACCTTCGCCATGGCGGCTATCGCGGGCATCGGGGACCTCCCGGACACTGTCATGGACCGGTCGGTCGTCATCCGCATGCGCCGGAGGGCTGAGGGCGAGAAGGTCAAACCCTTCCGCTCGCGGCGCGATATCCCGGCCCTGCGCGAGCTGCGCGACCGTATCCACACCTGGGCCCGCCCGCTGCTGGAGGATGCCGCGAACCTGGAGCCGGGCATGCCGGTCGAGGACCGTGCTGCCGACACGTGGGAGCCTCTGATGACCGTCGCCGATCTGGCGGGCGGTCGCTGGCCCCGGCTCGCGCGGATGGCGTGCGCGCGGATGGTCGCCGCCGAAGTGGCGGCCGAGGAGGACCACCCCAGTGGGGCGCGCATCCTCGCCGATATCCGGCGGGTCTTCTTCGCCCAGCGGGAGGCGGACAGCCTCTCTACCGAGGATCTGCTGCACTACCTGAACGCGGATGCCGAAGCCCCGTGGGGCGAGCGTGGGCGCTACGGCCTGACTTCCCGGGAACTCAGCGGGATGTTGCGCGACTACGACATCCGGCCAGGCAACGTGCGCATGGCCGACCGGTCGCAGCGCAAGGGCTATACGCGCAACAAGTTCCTCGACGCCTGGCGGCGGTACTGCCCCACCGTCCACCCGGTCGACGCCCCTCGCGTCGAAGGCTGAACCCCACCCTCCCTGGTTGCCGTACTTGCCGTCCCTGCCGTGATCTCGCAGGTCAGAGCACACACCGGCAAGACGGCAGCCGAGGGCAAGACGGCAACGCACGCGTCTCCGCGCGTGTAGCCAGCCAAAAGACAGAGTCCAAATCCGTCTTGCCCCGTCCCAGGCGTCCCCGCCGTATCGCCGCAGGTCACAGTCCTGCTTGCCGGGACGACTGCCGCGAAGCAGCCGTCCCGGCAGGAGGCCGAGCCCGTGCAGAGCCCGGGCCGGAAGCTGCCACCTTCTTGTCCCGACTCGGGACAAGAAGGTGACGCTGTCCGCCGAAACGGCGCGTCCGGAGCGCTGCCGTCCCGCGCTGACCTGCACGTGCAACGGCCGAGACGGCAAAGACGCCCCACACCACTACCCCCAGGAGCTTCCCGCTTGACCGCCCTGCACCTCACCACGCCATCACCACAGTCAGGAGACGACGTCCGCAGCGAACGGCAACCCAAGAAGCGTGCTGACGCCGAACAGCTTGCGCTCGGCGCGGCCGGCATTGTCATCGTCGCCCTGACAGCCGGAGCGTTCTGGCTCTCCTACGCGCACCTCGCCGACGTCGCCGGCCAGCACGGGCTCGGCGCATCCCCCACCCGCCGGTGGGCCTGGCCCGCCACCCTGGACGCGTTCATCATCGCGGGCGAACTGCTCATGCTGCGCGCAGCACTGCGCCGCACAACCGACCCCTGGGCGATTGCCGTGACCGCTGCCGGATCAGTCAGCTCCATCGCGTTGAACGTCGCCGGGGTCAGTGGTACCGGACACGCGGGCGCCGTACCGTTCCTCGACTATGTGGTCGCAGCCGTTCCTCCGGCCGCCGCGATGGTCGCCTTCGGCGTCCTGATGCGACAGATCCACCAACTCGTCGCACCGCCGGACGACGTTCCGAACTCCGGTTCCGTACAGGCGCAGGAACGGTCGGTCGGTGACTTCAGCCACAGCCACCGGCCGGATTCAGCTCCCGATGGTGCGCAAGCCCCGAGTAACGAGCGGACGGAACCTGCGTCCCAGACATCGGAGAGCAAACCGAGCGGTGGCCGACCGCCGAAGGCGACCATCGCGGAGCTAACGGATATCGGCCGGGCCACCGGTCATCAGCACGGCAAACTCACGCGCGGCCTGCTCCGAGCGGCTGTGAAGGACCGAGACCTGACGATCGGCAGTGAGCGGCAGACCGAGGTGATGGAGCTACTTCGGCCGGAACTCGAAGCCGCCGGTATCGAGGTATCCAGGCGCTGACGCCGGGCCTGCTCGGGTGACCGGAACCCTTTCGGTCACCCGGGCGTCGGCCAACCGGCCCGCAGATTTCCACACCTGTGGACAGCGCGATGGCCGCGCCGCGCAGACATCTTCGCCCCGCTCGCTCAGCCGCACTTGGAGCATCTTCCTTGACGCACAACCAGCACCTGCCCGACGACACCCACGCTGAGCCGTCTGCGTCGCCGCAGTCCCCTACGCTGCTGGCACGTCTGCGGCGGGCGTTCGGACGGACGGCTCCTGGCGGAGCCAGTAGTACCCCGAGTCTGACTCTTGGCCGGTCTTCGGGGGTCTCCGCCCCGGGGGTGGCGGAGAAGGCCCAGCGCCAGGGGGCGCCGGACCCGGTGGCCGTGGCCGAGGAGGGCCCCACCCCGGACACGCTTCACGCCGCCCAGCGAGCGATCCTTCGCCCGACGCCTACTGGCGTCTCCGCCGCCGGCGAACCCTCTGTGCAGAGCGTGCAGCCAACGATCCGCCGGTTCAACGGCGACAAGCGCATCGAGCGCGTCGGGCCCTTGCGCTTCATCGACGACGAGCGCACCCGCCTGCGCGAGGCCGCAGCCGAGCACGGCTACAAGGGCGAATCGGGCTTCGCCGCGGACATAGTCCTCGCCTTCATCGACGGCCGCTTCACCGCGAACCTTCGCCTGTCCGAGGACCGCCGCCGCACCCACATGTTCCGCGCCCAGGTCCTCCGCGCCCTCAACCGCATCGGTAGCAACATCAACCAGATCGCCCGCGCGCTCAACAGCGACCTCACCCCGCCTGACATCCGCCAGCGCCTCGACGAACTCCACCACCTGCTCACCCTGATCGCCGAGGCCCTGCGTCAGCCCACCGACCCGAGGGAGGAATCGTCAGCGTGATCGCCGCCATCAAACCCGCCGGGTCCAACACCCGCGGTCTGCTCGCCTACCTTTACGGTCCCGGCCGGCACGACGAACACCTCGACCCGCACCTCGTCGCCGCCTTCGCCATGCTCGGCATGCCCGACCCCGGCCGCGACGAAAACGCCACCCTGACCGAACTCGGCCACCACCTCGACGAGCCCGTACGCCTGCGTAATAGCGAGTTCGGCAAGCCTGTCACCGAGCACGTCTGGCACTGCCCCGTCCGCGCAGCACCCGAAGACCGCAACCTCTCCGACACCGAGTGGGGCGAGATCGCCCAGCGCATCGTTCAGGCCGCAGGCATTGCCCCCGCAGGCGATGATCTGGCCTGCCGGTGGATCGCCGTACGCCATGCCGATGACCACATCCACATCGTCGCGACCACCGTCCGCGAAGACGGCCGCCGCCCCAAGCTCCACGACAGCGGCATCCGCGTCGGCGACGCCTGCCGGGAGATCGAGAAGGACTACGGACTGCGCTGCCTGAAGAAGGGCGACCGCACCGGTACGCGGGGCGCCACCCAGGCCGAGATGCATAAAGCCAATCGCCTCGGCTGGGAGCAGACCAGCCGCGAGTGGCTACAGGACCGCATCCGCGCCGCCATCCCGCACGCCACCAGCGCCGAGGAACTCCTCGCCTATCTCGAAGCCGGCGAAATCCTGGTCAAGCCCCGTCGCGGCCCCTCTGGAGACCTCCTCGGCTACGCCGTAGGCCGCCCCGGCGACCTGAACAAGGACGGCGAGCAGATCTACCACCCCGGCGGGAAGATCGCCCCCGACCTGTCCCTGCCCAAGCTGAAGGCTCGTCTGGAGACCAGTGCGCCCGAGGAACACCCCACCGCCCGGCGCAACCAGCTCGCCACTCCGTGGCATCAGGCCGCCGAAGCTCTCGACACCCTCCACACGGAAATCACTGAATCGAGCGCCGATGGGGACGCACAGACACAGGCGCACATCATCGCGCTGGGCGAACTCATTGAGGCCACCGCCCAGAAAGCCCCCGCAGATATCCGTGCGCAACTGCATGCGGCCAGCCGGGCCTTCGCCCGTGCCCAGCGCTCTCAAATCCGTGCCGAAGACCGCGCCGCCCACGCCCTGCGGTCTGCGGCCCGCGACATCGTCAACACTGCCACCGGGCCCGACGGCAGTGCCCTCGCAGCTCTGATCGCCGCGCTCGTCTGGGCCGCCGTCCTCGCCGGACGCTGGCACGAGGCCAAGGGGCACGCCCACCAGGCCAACGCCGCCCGCCAAGCCGTCCAGCACCTGCAGTCAGCAGCCGACGACGCGCTCAGTCCGACGCTCACTGAACTGGCAGCCCGCCCCTCCAAGGAGGAGACCCGTCGCATCCTGGCCAACGACGTACGCGCAGCCGTCCCCGAACACGCCGAGCGGATCCTCTCCGACCCCGGCTGGCCCGCGCTCGCCATGGTCCTCGCCGACGCCGAAGCTGGCGGCCACAAACCCCACCAGCTCCTCAAAGAAGCCGCCGCCCACCGTGAGCTCGGCACCGCCCACAGGCCCGCCCGCGTCCTGATCACCCGCATCCAGCACACCAGCCGCAACCCCGCACCCAACCGCCGCGCCGAAGCAGCCCGCCTACGGAGCACCACCGCGTCAGCCTTCAGCGTGCCGTCCCCCGGCACCCAGCCGCGCGCGGCAACCGCCCCCACGAGCCAGCCGAGCCGACCTCGCCGCTGACCGTTGAGGAGAGCCAGATCCATAGAGACCGGTCAGCAACAGGGGCCACGCCCCCAGCCACGCTCATTGCCACCCCATCTGGAGCCAGCCAACGCTGCTGATGCGCGTGGGTAACGACGGCTGGGCCGGTCACCACGCCTGGTGACCGGCCCAGCCGCCCGAGAGCGCCAATGCCCCGAGAGCACTGTGAAGGGGCGGCACAGGCTCGATGCCTCCGACGGCCTCATCCACGACTGAACAGGCCGCCCCGCGCGCGATGCCTTCCGACACGGCGTCCGCCAGGTTGCTCGGGCGCGGGGGCCGTGCTCACCGGGGCCGGACGAGCCGGTTCATCGTGAAGGAGAAGGGATTGCCAGACCTGCTCCTGCAAAGCGCGGATGCACGGACCACAGGCAAACATCGCCGCCTGGGCACCAGCCACACTCACCGGGCCGATCCATAGAACACGGGTCCATCGCTGGCCGCAGTAGAGCCAGCAGAATCCGTCCGTCCACGTATTGCCGTCGTCAGTGTCTGCCGCAGCGGGCAGACCGCCGCGGGCGAACTCGGCGATGCCGGGTATGACCCGAGGCGTCATGGCCAGTTCTATAAACACAGCTCGGTCCTCAAGATCACTCGCTCGGGACAGCTGCCCTGGCCGAAGCCTGCTTGTCGCCGTCGGCGAAGAGGAGAGTGGGTTCGGCCAGGATGTCCCTGCCGGACTCGCTCTTGTAGATCTCATCGACGCTGCCGAAACGTGCTTCTGAGTAGTCGAGGTCGAGCAGGGCGGCTGCCTGGCGGACCGATGCCTCGTCGGGGCCCTCGATCTCGACGAAGGTGGGGAGGTCCGGCCAGGTGTCGAAGTCGAAGGCGACCTCGCCGAGGCGCCATTCCTCGCGGTAGTTCTCCTGGTACCGGACCTCGCGCATGCCGAGGCTGCGCAGGATCTCGGCCATGGCATGCAGGTCCGTGACCTCTGTCTCGATCTCGGTGGTGCCGTTGATCGTGGTGGCGTCGGTGACCTGCTTGAGCGTCAGCGTCGATCGGGTGCCCTCGTCCCGAAGCCGCACCCAGGCCCCTCCTTCGAGTGCGTCGTTCTCGAAGATCTTGCGGGTCAGGAGGGTACGCGGGAACGCTTGCGTGGCGCCCAAGGCGGTCAGCTTGGCCTGGAGGCCGGCGACGTCGATGGCGAGAAACTTGGCCTCGTACTCGTGCTTCACGGGTTCTTCCTTCGTACTAGGAGGGGGTGCGGGCTGCAAGGAGCAGGCCCATCCGGTGGGTGTGGTCCTGGAGCTGGCCGATGTGGGCGCGCTCGGCGAACTCGTTCGTGCGCAGGGTCAGCAGGACATCCCAGTCGCCGATGAAGTGGCGCCTGAGCTTCTCGGGGGACGTGTAGTGCTCGATCAAGTGCTGGCGCTGGGTGACAGGCATCATGAACTCCGCGCCGTACAGGCCGCTCTGGCCGACGGAGGACTGCATGCGGGTGACGAAATCAGCGAGCGGGCGATGATGGTTGGCACTGTAATGCCAGGAGCAGCTCGTCCAGATGGCATCGCAGGGCGTGCCCGAAGACTCCCATTGGAGGAAGTCCTTCTCCACAATCTGTACGCGGTCGTGGAGCGATTCGAGCTTGAGGCGGTCGACGAGGCCCATCGCGTGGGCCCGGTTGTCACCCGGGAGGATGACCTCGCCACCGTGCAGGGCGAGCGGGTCGTGCTCTACCGCGACCACCTGGTAGCCGGCGGCGGCCAGAGGCAGGACGAACTTACCGTCGCTCGCCCCCACAACCATGACCGTGGCGTTAGGAGCGGCACGCTCCTTCAGCGCGGCGAGGAACTGGGGGAAGAACGTGAGGGTGTGCTCCCACAGGCTCTGCGTTTGCACGGTGGCGGGCTCCTTGCGTGTCGATGGACAGGATCGTCTGGAGGACCTCGTCGGGGGCCAGATGCGTGGTGTCCACGTGGTGCATCGGGAACTGGGCATAGGCGTCGGTAACGCGGTCTGCCACCTCTTCTGCCAGGACGTCCCAGCGGGAGACCGGCTTGATGCGCTCGGCGAGCCGGCGCCCGCGCTCGCCTTTGCCGCACGTCAGTTGGTACGTCACGGGCTGGGGCAGGCTGGGCGGGAGCCTGACGCCGAGGCTGGAGCCGAGTGCCTGGTGGTTGGCCAGGCAGCGGGCGAAGTAGCTCTCCACGACCACCGAGGTGCCCTCGGCTAGGAGGCGCTGGATCTCATCGGTCACGGTGAACAGCGCGGACAGGTAGAAGCACATCCGGGCCTCGGTGTTTCCACGCCGGTCCACCTCACGGCGCAGAGGCTGGTAGAAGAGAGGCACGGTTGGGACTAGGACGGCGCGGCGGGCCGCTGCCAGCATCGGAGCGATGGTCGACTTTCCGGTGCCGCGGAGCCCTTCGAGGCTCTCGAACAGCGGACCGTCAGACACGGGCATACACCACATCCGGTACCGCGAGCGTGAGCTCGTCGGTGGGGGAGGGCCGGTGGTCGATGTGGTCAGCGAGCTTGTCGTACCAGAAGGCGTGCGAGTCTTTGCCGACGGCCTTGCAGGACATGGTGAGCGCGCCGCGGGGGTCGGCCTCGATCCGCTCGATCTCGACGGGGCCCCCGTCAGGAAGGCAGGCGTCCGAGGCTCCGCCCTCGGACAGGTCCTCGTCGACGATCACCTCGATCTCCAGGTCGGCCGCATCCAGCCGGCCTCGAAGACGCGTGTAGGCCGCGGGGTCGGTGATCAGGAGCTCGGGGTGAGCTGCGGCGTTGCCGACCGGCCGGAGGCAGTGCAGCTTCAGCTGCTCCACGCCATAGCCCTGGAGTACGCGAGCGAGCGGCAGCACCTCTTCGATGTTGCGTGAGGTGACCGTCATGGTGGCCCCGGCACGGACACCGAGTCGCTGGGCGATTTCGAGGGCGCTCAACGCGCTGCGGTAGCTTCCGAACTTGCGGATGTGGTCGTTGGTCGAGCCGATGCCCTCCAGCGATACCCGGAGCAGGTCCAGGTCGGGGGCGATCTCGGTCAGCCGGCGCTCGATCCGGTAGCCGTTGGTGCAGATCTCGACCCGCAGCCCAAGATCCCGCTTGGCGTACTGGACGACCTGGGTGAGGTCCCGGTAGACGAACGGTTCGCCGCCCAGCAGAGTCACGGCCTCGGTTCCGTACTGGTCGCGCATGAGGGCGAGGAGGTTGATCGCCTCGTCCGCGGTGAAGGCGTCGGCGTGCTGGAGCCGCTGGCCGTGGAAGCAGTGCAGGCATTCGAAGTTGCAGCGGTACAGCAGCTGCAGATACAGCATCCGGATTCTGCGGATCCCGGTGACTTCGCTGATCACGAGGGTCTCCTTCGGGCGTTTGCCTGGTGGGAGACCTGATATTGGCGGGACAGGTACGGACCCCGTCACCGCGTCTCGGGACGCTCCGAGGACGTCCTGGGACGTTTTCAGGACGCCGCGAACGTCTCCAGGATCCCGAGCACACGAACGGTGTCCATGAGGTCAGGCAGCACCCTTTGAGCACCGGCAGCGGCCAGTTCCTCGGCGCTGTGGACGCCGGAGGCGACCGCGATGATCTCGGAGCCCGTGGCGATCGCGGCCTCAACGTCCCTGGGCGTATCGCCCACGAGCACGACGGGCACGTCGCCTGGTGCGCCTCGCAGCTGTTGGGCACGCTCACGGGCGACAGCGACCAGGTCCGGCCGCTGGAGAGCATCAGCGCCATAGGCGCCAACTCGCAGATCGAGCAGGGGGTCAAGGCCGAACGCCGATACCTTCACTCGGGCGTTGGCCGCGATATTGCCGGTGAGTACCGAGGACACCCAGGTATTGCGTACGGAGACTTCCTTCAAGATTTCACGCACGCCGGGCAAGGCTGTCCCACGTCGGCTGAGCTCGGAGAGGCGCGCCTCCCCTGCGGCGGCGAGAGCCTTCTCGACAGTGGCCCAGCCCGGCTCGGCCACACCGTTTCGGTGGAACATGTCGCGCATGATCAGGCGGTCCGTACGGCCTTCCGTCCGCGCCGGCCCCATGGGCGCTCTCCCCGACAGCGCCGTGAAGGCAGCGGCGTAAATCTCCTTGCTGACCGCGGCATTATCGATCAGCGTGTGGTCGATGTCCCACAGGACGATGAGCTCCATACGCCCAGCGTAAGCACCGTGGTCGGCCGTCGACCTTCCGCAGAACGTCCCGTAACGTCCTTGCCGCTCCCGACGCCGTCAGCTTGTATGGCGCCTGTGAACGAGCGACTGCACTCCGTACTCGCCCAGCGCGGCATCCCACCTGAATCCCTCGCCGAAGTCTGCGAGGTAGACCCCAAAACGGTTAGCCGATGGCTCGGCGGACGTGTTCCTCACGCTCGCCACCGCTTCCGCGTCGCCCGGCACTTGCGGGTGGAGGAGCTGTTCCTATGGCCGGCGCCGGCGCGCAGTGCCCTACAGCAAGCCGCAGGGTCAGAACCAGAGCTCGTCACGACCTACCAGAACCGGGCGAGCGTCCCACGGGACACGTGGCTGTCGCTGCTCAAAGGCGCGCAGGAGCAGATCGGCGTCCTCGTCTTCTCCGGCACCTTCTTCGCCCAGTCCAACCCCCACGTCGCGAAGATGCTCGCTGAGCGCGCATCGGACGGGGTGCGAGTGCGGCTCTGCTTCGGCGACTCAAACGGTCAGGCAGCAGCCATCCGGGGCCGAGAGGAGGGCATCGGCGACACCCTTGCCGCCAAGATCCGCGCCTCCCTCACCTACTACCGGCCTTACTGTCCGAGGCAGGCTGCGAAGTGAGACTGCACGACACCACCCTCTACACGTCCATGTTCCGCTACGACAACGACCTCCTGGTCAACCCGCACGTCTGGGGCCAGCCGGCCAGCGCCAATCCCCTCCTGCATCTCAAGAGAGCTGACACCGCAGGCTGGTTCGACAACTACGCTCAGAGTTTCGAAGCTGTCTGGGCCACCGCACGGCCCTGGACACCCGAACAGGAGGGGCCCTCGTCACATGGGCAGGACTGAGTACTACAACGACCCCAAGGCCCCCAAGGCGAACACGCTCATCCCCGCCAACAACCTCCTTGTCGTCGACGACAACGGCGCCATACTGCTCCAGCGCCGCCGGGACACCGGCCAGTGGGCCCTGCCGGGCGGTGCCCAGGACATTGGCGAGACAGCGGCCCAGTGCGCTGTGCGTGAGTGCCTGGAAGAGACCGGGATCATCGCCGAGGTCACGGGTTTCCTGGGGGTCTACACAAATCCGAACCACATCGTGGCCTACACGGACGGCGAGATCCGCCAGCAGTACGAGAACACCTACATCGGCCGCCCTGTGGGCGGTGAGCCCACGATCAACGACGAAGCCGATGGCGTCCGCTACGTCCAGCCGAACGACCTGGACGACTACGACATCCATCCCAGCATGCGCCAGCAGATCGGCGACTACCTTGCCGGCACATACCCCTACCTGGGCTGAGCCGCCAACGCTGCTTCCACCCGCCCCACGGCCGCCAGGATCTCCGGTGACGCCCGACGGATGAACCTCCCCACCAGACTGTCGGACCCGTACCGCCCGGTGATCTCGGCCAACCGAGCATCGGCCGACGTGACCTCGCCATCGGGCGTGGTCGTCATGTCGCAGTACACGAGGGCATCGACGAGGCGCTGATCGTCGAGTAGCGGAAACTCTGCTTCGAGTACGGCCCGCAATCCCCGCTCCTCCGCTTCCAGCAAAGCGAAGGAGTGGTTGGCCACGAGGCGGGTCAGCCGTTCTTCTGCAGCATGGGTCTCGCGAAGGAAGCGGGCACCGTCGAGCGGATGAAATCCAGTGACGGTCAGCCGGGGTGCGTAGCCGACGTCGTGAAGAACAGCGGCAGAGGCCAGCAGCTCCGCATCCCCTTCAACCAGCTCAGCGATTTCAGCGGCACGCTGCGAGACTCCTAGTGAGTGCAGCCACCGACGAGGAAGCGGCCCTCTCAGTTCAGCCTCGGCCACGGTGTGAGCCCACACCGCCAAAGTTCCGTTCACGCTCGGTACCTGCCCAGGTGCGGCCGTGCCCAGACACGGCCTGATCGGTCAGTGCACCCCAATCCTCGGCAAGGGGCCGGGCGGCGGATTCCCGGCGTTTCAGAGTGAGACACGCGTCCCTTTTTGCCAAGCAGGGCCTGTGGACAACGGCAAGGGCTGATGCCGACGAACTAATATGGGCCACCTCGCTGGCCGCGTTCGCGGTCAGCTCAGCTGTTCTTGCCCCGACTCAGTGGACTTGTTGAGATCTTGCTGGGATGTTCGTGAGCGAGACGGACTCGCTAGCGTGTTCGAGTCCGGCCCGTCGCGAGTGCAGCCGAGCGCGCGGCGGGCAGTGCGCACGTATGGAGGACAAATGGCCAAGCTGCAGGTTGCCGAGATCTGCGCGGGTGCCGGCGGGCAGGCTCTGGGGTTGGAGCGTGCCGGGTTCGAGCACGCTGTTGCCGTGGAGCTCGACCCGTGGGCCGCGGAGACCCTCAAGACCAATATGCCGGGCTGTGATGTACGCACGGGGGACGTGGCTGACCGGTCCGTTTGGGACCCGGAGCGGTTCTGCGCTGAGCGAGGGACCCCGGATCTGATTGCCGGTGGCGTTCCATGCCCTCCCTTCACTATCGCGGGCAAGCAGCTCGGCGCCACCGACGAGCGAGACCTCTTCGCCTGGGCGGTCGGGCTGGCCGAGCGGGTTCGGCCCAAGGCCCTTCTGCTAGAGAACGTGCGAGGGCTTAGCGCGAACCGGTTTGCTGCCTACCGGCAAAACGTCCTGGACACACTGCAAGCTGCTGATTACGTAGCGCAGTGGGAGCTCTTCCACGCTGCGGACTTCGGCGTGCCACAGCTGCGCCCGAGATTCGTCCTTGTGGCGCTTCAGCGCGAATATGCCCCTTACTTCGCCTGGCCGAAGCCGCTGGAGGGTAAGCGACCGACAGTCGGCGAGACGCTCTACGACCTCATGGCCGCTAGGGGATGGAAAGGAGCCGAGAAGTGGGCCGAGGGCGCTAACGACATTGCGCCGACCATCGTCGGCGGTTCCAAGAAGCACGGTGGGGCAGACCTGGGGCCGACGCGCGCGAAGGCCGCCTGGGCAAAGCTCGGGGTTGATGCGCACGGCGTGTCAGACGACGCGCCCGACGAAAACTGGAAGCCCGCTGAAGGGAAGCCCGGACCGAAGCTCACGGTGGAAATGGTCTCGCGTATCCAGGGATGGAAGCCTGAGGACAAGTGGGTCTTCGAAGGGAAGAAGACCAGTCGGTACCGTCAGGTTGGGAACGCATTTCCTCCCCCTGTAGCCGAAGCGATCGGCCGGTCCATCGCTCGCGCGCTGAACAAGGAGGGTGCTCCGGCTGAGTTGGTCGAGGACATGGAGACGGTCCACGACCCTGTCTACAAATTGCTCCGCGCGGAGGCGGAGAAGCAGAGGTTCATCGGCATCACCCAGATCATCGGGCGGCTGGAGAAGGCCGGCAAGCGCCTGTCTGAGCCCGAGGTCGAGCGGCACATTGCCCATTTGGAAAGGGACTTCGAGATTCGGAGAGAGCAGCGCTCCGGCGGCACCTACGCCTACAGCCTTGGCGATTTCAAGGCGTTTGTTGGCCAGGAGGGGCACCAGCGGCACGAGCTGTTCTCGCTGAACCAGGCGAAGATCAGCTGACCCGCTGAGGGCGTGTTCGACGGAGGAGAGCGGTGTTCGCGGGTCCTACTGGGGGTCCCGCGGCCCCGCTACCGCCTGCCGCCGAGACTTCACCGCGTCGATAACGGTGTCGGCGCATGCCTCGGGGTCGAGGTGCTCCCAGAAGCGCAGCACTAGCCAGCCCTCGTCGGCGAGGCGCTGGTCGGTGTCCCGGTCGCGCTGGACGTTCCGCCCGATCTTGTCTTCCCAGTACGGACGGTTGGTCTTCGGCATGACGAAGTGGTCGGGGCAGCAGTGCCAAAAACATCCGTCAATGAACACAGCCACCTTTACGGGGCGGAAGACCATGTCGGCTGTGCGCCGCATCTTCGGCAGGGGCTTGGCCGCTACCCGGTAGCGCAGCCCCGCTGCGTGGACGAGTGACCGCAGCAGCAGTTCCGGAGCCGTGTCGCGGCTCCGGTTGCCCAGCATGCTGCGTCGGTTCGCGGCTGACGAAGCCCACGAGCCGTCGGGCGGGACCCACGGTCCTGTCTGGGGCTCCGACTCCGGCACCGTGCAGCGCTTGCTGTGTCCGTTCATATTTCCGGCAGTCTCGGTACTGTTTCTTCGGGGTCGTCGGCCAGGGCCAGGACCCACTCCTGTCCGTCCAGCTCTACTGTCGGTACCCCTACGTGGTGGGCCCGTGCAGGGGACAGGCGGGCACTGACAGATTCACCGGGGCCCGGAACCGGCAGCCCCAGGACTTCGGCGATGCGCCCGTGGCGGGTGTAGTGACCCAAGATCACTATCCCGTGGCGCTGGAGCCTGGAGCGCGATCCACCGTTGTAGCGGACGCGCTTCATGTAGTCCTCCTGCATAGCCACCGTAGCAACGACGTTGCGGCTGACCCTGCGCCCTTGCGCCCGGAGGAACAGCTCGTCCACGCGGCGCTGGCCGCTCTTGTGGGAGAAGACAGCGGTGATGTCCGCCGGGGAGAGGCGCAGCAGCATGTTCTCCTGGAGAGGCGCGTCGCGGAACAGCCATCGCACTGCGCCCCGGCCGGCCGCGTTCAGTGTCTTCTTCGCGTCGCGGTTGCCGCCGTTGTTGAGCCGCTCGGGCAATGCCCGTACGAGTCCCACCGACCACTGGGACTGCTCGTCGCTGGCCCAGACGACGAGCAGCAGGTGCCCGTGGGCTTCGGGCGGGATCATCCACTGGCCGAGGGTCTGGGAGTACTTGCAGTCGACGTCCGACCCGGAGATCGAGTAGTCCATGCTGGCGCCGTCCGCGAAGCCGAACTCGCGCTGCACATTGATCTCGATCAGGGTCCCCAGGTGGGCCTTCTCGGTCTTGAAGAGCTGGTCCCATCGGAAGCGCCCGGTGTGCTGGCCGTCCAGCAGCATGTCGATGCTGCGGCGGACCGCGCCAGCGAACCGGCTGCCGTCCGGGTCCGCGCGAAGGATCTCCTCGGCCACCGCCTCCAAGGCCGGGTCATCGCTCTCACCAACTGGCCACAGGGGTGCCTGCACGCTGATCGTTTCGCCGTCCACAGCGGGACTCTATCGGCAGAGGATGTGCTGGGGCAGGCGGTTGCGGGACGGTGCTGGCAGACTGCTGGGCGTGATACGCGAACCAGCAGAACTCTTGGTCGGCGATGACGGGCAGGTCGTACTCCCTCTCGGCCTCCTAGCGGAGGCAGGGCTCGATGCAGGCAGCCGCCTTCTCGCTTTCAGCGACGGCGACGGGCGCATCGTGCTGCAGCGGGAAGCGGACGCCATCGAGCGGCTCCTCGGCGAGGGCACGCTTTGACGGGTATCGGAGGGCTGGTGGTGCCCGCTACGCCGGGCGCCCTCTGAGATGTTCCAGCAGTGCCTGGACGTCGGCTGAGTTCATCCCTGCCGCCATCGGGGCCTCGTCCTCCGGGTCAGCGAGCTGCTGCACCTCGGGGTCGTCGAGGATGCTGCCCATGAACTCCAGCTTCTCTCCGAGCCGCATGGAGACGACATCATCGACACTTCCCACCGCGGTGAGGACGGTGACCCGCGTCTCCGTATCCGGGGCGAGGCCAAGGCGATGGATGCGGTCCAGGCTCTGGAGGAACCGGCCTGCCTGGAAGTCGCGGTCGACGTACACAGCGTCATGGCAGACCTGGTGGAGGCTGATGCCCTCGCCCAGGGTTGCCGGGTTGGAGATGAGGACACTGCAATCCGGATCCTCGCGGAAGCGGCGCAGCTCCTCCTCCCGGTCGGGGGTCCCCCCGTGCACTGCGGCGGGCTGGAACGGTGCGAGCAGCGCTTGCAATGACGTGATGCTCCGGACGAAGCCCGTCCACACCAGGGTCTTCCGGCCGGCCGCGGCATTGGCGGAGACGATGGACAGCGTTTCCGTGTACTTGGGCGGCAGTTCGTAATCGGGGAGCTTGCGGAGGAGGGCCGTCAGCGAGTCCCCCTCCGGGACATCCAACGGCGGGACTTGGAAGCTCAGCGGCTCGTAGCGGGTCGAGCCGCCGACGAGGAGCGCTGGACTGGTCGCGGCCATGAGCAGACGCAGGACTGCCTTGCCGAATGCCTCGAAATCGCCCCGGTCGGCAGCTGCGCGCGGAGAGAACTTGCCGATCAAGGCGTCGTAGATCTCACGGTGCAGGGGAGGCATGCTGAGCGGGCGGACGCGCAAGTCGACAGGCGGAAGCCCCAGCTCTGCCTTCGTCGTCCGGGTGTAGAGGGGGCGCAGTACCTGGCTTGCATGGGCTAGGTCGCCACCGTCTACCGCCTGGGTGACCACGCGTCGCCCGTGGCCAGGCCAGACGAAGGAGAGCAGGTTCTCCAGATCCTTCGCCCCGTTCGGCGCCGGGGTGCCGCTAAGGATCATGCGCACGCGGCTGAGCGGGCCCAGCGCCATGCAGGCCGCGCCGTAGACACCCGCGCCGCCGAGCTTCATGCGGTGCGCCTCGTCAAGGATGAGCATGGTCGGGGCCGCCTTCAGCCACTGCGACAGGCCGGCGAGCGCCCGGTCCAGCCGCTCGTAGTTGAGAAGGAGGATGTCTGCTGCCGGAGGCACCGACTTGCCGAGTACCTGTACGTCCAGAGGCGAGGAGAAGCACTCCCGCGCCTCCAGTTGCCACGCCTCGTAGGCCGACTTCGGGCTGACTACCAGGATGCGGTTGACCGCTCCCTGCTCCCGCAGGGCCGAGAACACGGCCAGGGAGACGCGGGTCTTGCCGGCGCCGGGCACGCTGAAGTTGGCCCCGTGGCCGACCGAGAGCAGCCGGGCGATGTCCCGGAGCTGGAACGGGGTGAGAGGCCCCGTCCAGGCATCGCCCAGCAGGGCTGGCACCCCTTCCGGAGCAACGCTCTTCTCGGTCGGCGTGCCGTTCAGCAGCCGATCCGCCGTCTCCGCGGTGTCGAGCATCTCGCTGACAAGGAGGCGGAAGTCGTCCTCCCAGACCACGCTCTCGGGCTGCGGCCATGCCGCTAGGGAGCCGAGACTGGCCAGGAAGCTGTCTATGGGGACAGCAGCGGATAGGCGGTCGGTCATCCGGCCACTGGGGAAGCTGGCGATCATCTGCCCCAACTCGCCGCGGCACTCGGGCACGGTCCTGAGCGCCGCTTGGGTGCGCGTGGTGTCGAAGC
Organism: Streptomyces chryseus; assembly: GCF_014650755.1. Taxonomy (GTDB): domain Bacteria; phylum Actinomycetota; class Actinomycetes; order Streptomycetales; family Streptomycetaceae; genus Streptomyces; species Streptomyces chryseus. The sequence goes on from NZ_BMVO01000020.1 coordinate 103,456, forward strand.
CGATCACCAGGCTGGGCTGGTTACCCACTCAGCGTGCCTTTCCCGTGGCTTCGAGGAGCCAGGACAAGCCGTCGCCGGGCTCGCCGACAGTCCGTCGGGCTTCGATCGCGAGCTTCTCCAGCCTCTTCCGCAGTTCGACGATGGCATCGTCGAAGGCGTCCTCGTCGAGGCTTCGCTGAGACCGGGAGAGGACAAGGTCCGTGATGCACTGCTCGATGCTGCGGTTCGCGTCGGCGAGGCGAGCTGGGGCAGCTTGCTTGCGCTTGGTGATGCGGGCGTCGCGGCCGGCGTCGGTGATGGCTTGGTCCATCGCCTTGTGTATGCGCTTGACCTCGTCTTGCGCTGAAGTGACTACCTCCGTCGGCGCGGAGCTGCCGACTTGGGTGACCGCCCTAGCGTGGAGCACGGCATCTGTCAGGGCTCTAGCTGCCGAGACAGCACGACTGGGGCCCTGTACGGCACGTCCCAGGCCCGGGATCGCTACACCCCCTTGTGACTCGGGGGCCATGCCGTCTGGCAGCTTCTTCGACAGGTACGCGTCACGGAACTTGTCATCGATGAAGCGCACGTCCGTCTTGGCGAAGCCCATGAGCATGGCGGCCAGGCGGTTCTCCATGAGTAGATCGGCCCGCTCGGGGTTGACGCTGTACTGCTTCTCGTAGGCGCGATGCAGCTCGCGGAACTTCTCCGCGTGCTCCTCGAACGCGACCAGTGACAACCGCTCCCCGGAGGTCTCACTGCGCTTGATCAACTGGCGGATAACGGACAGCACCCACTGGTCCTGCCGGACCCGTGCAGCCGTGCTGCGGAAGGTGGTAGCGATCGCCGCGAGCGGGGTGCCCTGGTCGACCAGTTCCTCCACGGCGATAAGCCGGTTGATGTATGAGTAATCACGCCGGTGCTCCCTGCGCAGCTGCAGCGAGAGCTCAACGGCAGCGATGTCTTTCCAGTCGCAAGAAGCGGGTAGCACAGCCACGCGCACGGGGTGGTTCGGCCCGTGTAGTTCCAGGAGCGCGGCGCGCCGCGTGTTGCCGTTGACGAGGATGCCCTCTTGGGTGATCAAGCCCGGCTCGGTCTGCCCGAACTCCTTCAGACTCGCGGAGAGCTCGTCGAACGCGGGGTCGGTCCTCGCCGGATCGGCAGGGACCACCTGCAGTAGACGACCCAGGTATCGCTGACCGTCTGTGCTCCACGGGTCTGTTACGAGGATCGCGGACTTCTCAGGGTCATGATCTGCCTGCGCGCGGATCCGATGGGTCGCCGGGTTGTAGTACAGGTCGCCGACCTGCATCTCGATCACTTCGAGGTGCTCGGGCTTGCCCCGCCACTCGACGGTGAACGTCTCGCGGGTGCCGCCGCCGGCGGCGCTCTCCGCCAGCCGGGCCTGAACGGTAGCCCGGTTCTCCTCAGCCCTGGGCGGCAGCCCGTAATCCTTAGCCATGTCCGCTGTTCTCGCTCCTGCCTCTGCTCGTCATGTTTCGGATGTCCTCCGCACCTGCCGGATGCTCAGTCGAGGCCGAGCTCTTTGCGAAGGTGGGCGCGCGACTTCTCGGGCAGGGATCGGTAGTCGCTCCAGAGCTGCTCCAGTCGGCTGAACTGGCGCTCATCGGCTTCCACCCAGCCGGACAGTACCTCGCGCTCGATGGAGCTGAGTCCGGCGGCTTCCTTGAGGACTCGGCCCAGGTCCGCGACCAGCTCCCTGCCGCCGATGCGGCACCGCTTGCACTCGGTGATCAGCTCGGTGGCCGTGGACCCGTCGGGCTTCAAGACCTCGCGCCGCGCGATGTCCAGCTGGGCTGCTTCGTATGTGCCGGCGTAAGTCTCGCCGGGAACGATCCCGCAGGACCGGCACATGTTGCCGTCCTGCTGGAGGACCTCGCGCCGGCGTCCTGCGCCGATGGCCGTCGTACCGGTCTTCCGGGTGGCGCGGCCGGGTTCCCAGACGGGGTCGCCGCGCTTCACGAAACGCTGCTCGTGAGAGTCGAGTACTGCGTCTTCCCTGTTTGTGTGGATTTGCCACCCGAAGTCGCGGAGATCCCGCATGCGTCGATCCACCTGGGACACCCCGGGGAACGCATCGCGCAGTGCCTCCTTGGTGAAGGGCTGCCCCTCGCCGACCTCCGACACGAGCCAGAGGGCGACTCGCTTCATCGTTCCGAGGCTGTCATCGCGCCACGATGGCGTCACAGCGCCTCCGTTTCATGCAGTGTTTCGGTGCAGTCCTGAGGGTGCATCTCGGGCCGCGATTCTTGCTCATTATTAGCACAGGCGGTATCGCTTACTCCAGTAGTTCCTGGATCTTTACGCTTCCCGTTGAAGTAAAGATCCGTTTCGTCCCTTAAGTGGGCATTTATGGATTCATTGTGTCCGCTGCCATAAATACATCTGCGTAATAACGCCGGACCGCTCCCCGATGTCGCAAGGAAGGGCTAGGCTTCCGATGATCGCGCAACCCTGCCGATCTCCGGCGAGCGAGAGGCCCCTTTGCGTGCCGTCACTCGGATCAATCAAACGCTCCTGTGTGGGCGAGGCCACGGAGGAAGTGAAGGCTTTTGCGCTCGCCTTCCAGGAGGTGCTGCCCCAGGTCCTCCCGGGAGTGACCATGGCCGAGAAGGCGCGGGCTCTCGGTGTCTCCTCTTCCTTGCTTTCGCACTGGCTGCATGGGAGGAGGCTGCCCCGGCCGGGAGTCCTCGCGGCCTTGAGGCGTCTGGCGCAGCCTGCGCAGAACGCCGTAACGGTCCGCCTGGGTGAGGATTTCGCGCGGGCGGAGCGGCTCTTGCTGGCGGCACGGAAGGCCCCTTGCTGCCGCCGCGCGGGCGCGTGCGCCTGCGGCGGCGAGGCTGCGGAGGGGGACCGGCGCAACGGTTTCGGCAGGCAGGCTGACGACGGGGACCGGCGCAACAGCGCGGCCGCCGATGAGACGGAATGCTGCACTCCGGTTTACCTTGCCGCGCTTCCATTGGCGGCTCGAACCGCCTTTTTGTGGAACCTCGGGGCGACTCTGCACGAGGGTGAGTGCGGCTCTTTGGTGTCGGCACTGGGGCAGAATCGGATGAATCCTGAAATAGAAGTACTTCTGCGGTCGGCGGAATCTGCGGGTCGGGATACCGTGAAGATCGCGCTTGCCGCCCTTGGGTGTGACTAGGATTGCATGAGCTGCACTGGTGAATTTCTCGACTGCCGGAGAGGCTACTCTGTGACTGCTGAATTATCGGGCTGTCGTAGCCGGTCATTCGGTGCCGACTGCCGTGCGCCCCCGCACGGGCAGAGCAGGAGAGGCTGGACAGAAGGCTTCCCAACCGCGTCCAACCTCCCCTGCAGGAAACGCCCTACTTCGAATCGAATACGAGAAGGAGTTCCCACTGATGAATTGTACGGCCTACCTGGCCAGGGTCGCCAGGAAGATCAAGGCTGCCTGGATGCGCCAGGACGGTTCCAGCGGTGGTGCCGTCTGGCGCTCGTGGCGCAAGATCCTGCGCCGGCTGCGCTTCCTCCGCTGGGCGCTCGCGGTCCAGGTGCTGAAGGGTGCCGCCTATGCCGGCGGTGCCATCGCGATCCAGATCATCGCGGCGCGGTTCTTCATCCGCTGACGCCGCCACGCCGCCGACTTCCTGGCCGCAAGACCCGCGGAGCCGGTGTTGCGTGAGCATTGCGTGAGCGGACGGTACGGCAGCAGGCGGCACCCCGTGATTTGGTTGAGGGTGCCGCCCGCCTGTGACCTGTGGAAACGGTACCGAACGGCATGTGCCGGCAGTGTTCGTCACGAACCTGCAGGCCCTTGTAATGCGTAGGTCGTCGGTTCGAATCCGACAGGGGGCTCCACGGCCCAGGTCGCAGCACATGCGACCTGGGCTTTTCGGTTGCCGGCTCGGGGGCGGTCCGGTCGGAGGCGGCCCGACTCAGTGGCGGCCGGCGATGCGGTCGGCGTAGCGGGCGATGGGGTCCGTTTCGGCGGTACGGCCCGACGCCTCGCGGCGGTCTGCGGTGCGGTAGGCGGCGTACATGGCCTGGACTCCGAGCCAGCGGAACGGCTCCGGCTCCCACTTGCGGACCTTGTGGTCGACCCAGGGCAGCGTGGTGAGGTCGGTGGGGCCGCCCTGGCCGGAGTCCTGCTGGATCAGGTCGCGCAGGGTGCGGGCGGCGAGGTTGGTGGTCGCCACGCCGCTGCCGACGTAGCCGCCCGCCCAGCCGATGCCGGTCGAGCGGTCGAGGGCGACGGTGGAGCACCAGTCGCGGGGGACGCCCAGGACGCCCGACCAGGCGTGGGCGATGGGGACGCCGGCCGCGGTGGGGAAGAAGCGGACGAGGATCTCGCGCAGGGCCTCGATGGTGGCCGGCTGGGTGCGGCCGTCATTGTCGGTGCGCGAGCCGTAGCGGTACGGCACGCCCCGCCCGCCGAGTGCGATGCGGTCGTCGGCGGTGCGCTGCGCGTACATGTAGGCGTGGGCCATGTCGCCGAGGGTCTCGCGGCCGTCCCAGCCGATGTTCTCCCAGACGGAGGCGGGGATCGGTTCCGTGACGATCATCGAGGAGTTCATCGGGAGCCAGGTGCGGCGCTGGCCCTTGAGGCCGGCGGTGAAGCCCTCGGTGCAGCGCAGGATGTACGGGGCGCGGACCGTGCCGTAGGGGGTGACGGCGTGCTTGGGCTTGATCTCCGTGACGGGCGTCGACTCGTGGATGGTGACGCCGAGGTTCTCGACCGCCGAGGCCAGGCCCTTGAGGAGCTTGACCGGGTGCAGGCGGGCGCCGTGCGGGGTCCAGGTGGAGCCGACGGCGCCGGTCACCCGGACGCGTTCGGCGGTCTCGCGGGCGCCGTGGAGGGTGCGTTCCTTCTCGCCGAAGGCGATCTCGGCGGCGTGGAAGTGCTTGAGGCGGGACAGCTGGGCGGGCGTGTAGGCGACTTCGAGCACGCCGCCGTGGTGGATGTCGGCGTCGATGTTCTCGGCGGCGGCGGTGCTGATGACCTCGGTGACCGTGTCGTTCATGGCCTGCTGGAGGCGGACGGCGGCGTCGTGGCCGTGCAGCTTGGCGTAGCGGTCGCGGCCGGCGATGCCGTTGTAGAGCCAGCCGCCGTTGCGCCCGGAGGCGCCGTATCCGCAGAACTTGGCCTCCAGAACCGTGATGTTGAGGAAGGGGACGGCCTTCTTGAGGTAGTACGCCGTCCACAGGCCGGTGTAGCCGCCGCCGACGATGCAGACGTCGGCCGTCGCGTCGCCGGGCAGGGGCTCACGGGGGTCGGGTATGCCTTCGTTCGCGTACCAGTAGGAGATGCCGCCGTTGACGGTGCTCATGATGCCCCTGCGTTCGTTTCCGCTGCTGATCAGCGGTGGTGGCGGGGACGCTAGCGGGCCGGGGCGGGGTCGGCAACGGTGGGGGCCCGTCCGGGTGCGGCAACGGGGGCCCGTCCGGGTGCGGTCGTAGGATCCGGAGGGTGATCGTGATTCCGGAAGTGCTGGCCGTGACGCAGGCGGAGGTCAACGGGGCGGCGGGGCGGGAGTGGATCGCCGCGCTGCCCGGTGAGGCGGCGGCGTACCTGGAGCGTTGGGGTCTGCGGCTCACCGGGCCCTCGATGCACGGGGCGGTCTCGCTGGTGCTGCCGGTGGAGCGGACCGACGGGACGCCGGCCGCGCTGAAGCTGCAGCTCCTGGACGAGGAGACCGAGGGGGAGGCCGCCGCGCTGCGGGCGTGGGACGGCGACGGTGTCGTACGGCTGCTGGAGCACGATCCGCTGAGCGGGGCGATGCTGCTGGAGCGGCTGGACGAGTCCCGGCACCTGTCGGTGCTGGCGGACACGACGGCGGCGGTCCGGGTGCTCGCGGAACTGCTGGTGCGGCTGAACGCGGTGACGGCGCCCCGGGGCGTACGCCGTCTGGAGGACGTCGCGGCGGCGATGCTCGACGAAGTGCCCCGGGCGGTACGGGCGCTGGGTGATCCGGCGGAGCGGCGGCTGCTGGAGCGGTGCGCGGGGGCGGTGCGGGAGGTCGTCGGGGAGGCGGGCGGCCGGCTGCTCCACTGGGACCTGCACTTCGAGAACGTGCTGGCGCCGCTGCCGGGCTCGGGGCGGCGCGAGCCGTGGGTGGTGATCGACCCGAAGCCGCTGGCGGGGGATCCGGGGTTCGAGCTGCTGCCGGCGCTGGTGAACCGGTTCGAGGCGGACCAGGTCCTGCCGCGCTTCCACCTGATGACCGAGGTCCTGGGGCTCGACCGGGCGCGGGCACGGGCGTGGACGCTCGGGCGCGTACTGCAGAACAGCCTGTGGGACCTGGAGGACGAGGACGAGGAGGAGGGCGAGTTGCCGGGGGAGCAGGCGGAGGTCGCGCGGGTATTGCTTACGCTGCGGGGATGATTCGAGACGCCACACCCGCCGATGTCCCCGTCATCCACGCGATGGTCCGCGAACTGGCCGAGTACGAGAAGGCGTTGCACGAGGCGCGCGCCAGTGAGGAGCAGTTGCGGGAGGCGCTGTTCGGGGAGCGTCCGGCGGCGTACGCGCACATCGCGGAGACGGAGGACGGGGAGGTCGCCGGTTTCGCGCTGTGGTTCCTGAACTTCTCCACCTGGCGGGGAGTTCACGGCATCTACCTGGAGGACCTGTACGTGCGGCCCGCGCAGCGCGGCGGCGGGCACGGGAAGGCGCTGCTGGCGTCGCTGGCGCGGATCTGCGTCGAGCGGGGGTACGAACGGCTGGAGTGGTCCGTACTGGACTGGAACGAGCCGTCGATCGACTTCTACCGGGCGCTGGGCGCGGAGCCGCAGGACGAGTGGACGGTGTACCGCCTGACGGACGGGGCGCTGGCGGAACTGGGCGGGGAGTAGCCGGGGGCTGCCTTGCCTGTGCGACCGGGTGGGGAACGTGGCTCGGCACCCGGCCGCAGGGGGAGCTTGTCGGCACCTGGCCGCAGGGGGAACTCGGCTCGGCACCTGGCCGCAGGGGACGTTGCCTCTGCGGCCGGGTGCGCGGTGGCTCCTACTGGAGCATGCCTGCGATGACGTCGGCGTCGGCCGAGGAGACGCCCGTCGTGGTGACGCCGGACGCCGTGCCGGGGAGGCGCAGCGAGTCGGCGGCGATGCCGGTGGCGTACAGGTCGGCGTACCCGTCGCGGTCGGTGTCGCGGAGGCGGGTGAGGTCGCCGAAGTTGTCGTTCCACTGGACGGTGCCGGGTATGCCGGCGGTGTCGCGGTCGAACCACTGGGAGCCGGTACCGGTGAGGCCGCTCCTGCTGCCCTTCAGGACGTGCACGGCTCCGGCGTCCGCCTGGTCGCCGAGCTTCTCGCCGGGGACGCCGATCGCGAGGTCCTTGTAACCGTCGCCGTTGATGTCGGCGGCCGAGACCGAGGAGCCGAAGCGGTCGTTGGTCTCGGGGGTGCCGGCCACACCGCTCGTGGCCTGGGTGATGCGGGCGCTGGTGGCGGGGCCGGTCGAGGAGCCGTACCAGACGGTCACCTGGCCCTTGTAGTTGGCGTTCATCATCGTGCCGAACGCGATGTCACCGTATCCGTCCTTGTTGAAGTCGGCGATCACGCCCTTCTGGGGGTCGGCGTAATCGGTGGTGAGGCGCAGGGTCTTGCCGGAGGCCGGCGTCGAGCCGCCCTTGACGAACCAGGCGTCCGTCCCGAAGACGTTGGGGGCGTCGACGATCCCGGCGACCACCAGATCGGTGCTGGAGTCGCCGTTCATCCTGCCTGCGGTCAGGGACCGGGCGGAGAAGCCCGACTTGGCCAGGGTGGACACGGCACCGGTCACACCGGTGCGGGTGAAAGACCCCCGGTAGATGTACGTCTTGCCGGCGCTGGTGGCGGCGAGGTCCTGCTTGCCGTCCCCGGTGAAGTCCCCGGCGGCCAGGCCGACGCCGAAGCGGCCGTCGGCGACCTTCGCGCCCTGGTTGGGGACCGACGTGCCGCCGCTGAGGCCGTTCGCGCTGCCCCACAGGATGGTGACGGAGCCCTGGTCCTCGCGCCCGTCGACGTCCTCGCCGTACGCCGTCACCGCCAGGTCGGCGTATCCGTCGGCGTTGAGGTCGGCGGCGGCCCGCACGTCGCCGAACATGTCGTCCGCCTCGTCGCTGCCGGGGACGCCGGTGCTCGACTGGGTGATGAGCTGGGTCCGGGTGCCGGGGCCGTCCGCGGTGCCGAAGGTGATACGGACGCCGCCACCGTTGTTGGTGGTGAACACGTAGGACGCGTAGTCGCGGTATCCGTCACCGTTGAAGTCGTCGGCGTACTTGGCGGCGGCCGCTGCCGCGGGGGGCGCTGTGACGACCGGAACGACGGACGCCACGAGAAGGGCCGCGCCGGCGGCATGGCGTATGCGCATGAATGTCTCCTGAGGTGATCGCTACCGCCCCGGTGCCGCGGGGAGTGGCCCGCGTCGCGGCACGGGGCGGTTGACGTACAGGAGACGATCAGGGGGCGGGTGAGGTTGTACGGGCCGTCGGCGCGAATGCGTCGGGAGTGAGTGCGTGAGTGGCGTGATGTGTGTGCGTCAGTGCGTCAGCGCGTGAGGGCATGCGTACGTGCTGCGTGCTGGGTGGGGTCGGCGGGGCGTGCGACCGCCGCTACGGCACGAGGACGACCTTGCCCATCGTGCCGCGCGTCTCCAGGGCGCGGTGGGCCGCCGCCGCCTCCGCCAGGGGGAAGCGCTGGACCGCCGGGACCAGGCGGCCGGCCGCCGCCTGGGCGAGGGCGCGGTTCTCCAGGGTGCGTACGGGGTTGTCGCCGCCCGCCCTGCCGAGCATCGCCGGGCCGAGGACGCTCGCGGAGGTGATGCCCCGGTCGGCCAGTTCCTCGTCGGTGAAGGTCAGCGGGGAGCCGTCGTGCAGGCCGTCCGACGACCAGCCGAAGACGATGTGTTCGCCGCCCTTGCCGAGGAGGTCGACGGCCGCGCGGCCGGTGGCGCCGCCGACCGAGTCGAAGACGACGGTGGCTCCGCCGTCGCCGAGGAAGGCGCGCACCTGCTCCGGCCAGTCGGGCAGCGTGTAGTCCACGGCGAGGTCGGCGCCGTTCTCCTGGACGCGGGCGACCTTGGCGGGGCCGCCGGCCAGGCCGATGACGGTGCCTCCGGCGTTCTTCACGTACTGGACGAGGAGTGTGCCGATGCCGCCGGCGGCCGCGGGGACGATCGCGACGGTGCCGGCCGTCACCTCGGTGAACTGGAGGATGCCCATCGTGGTGCGGCCGGTGCCGATCATGGCGACGGCCTGGGCCGCGTCGAGGTTCTCCGGGATCTCCTGGAGGCGCTCGGCGTCGGTGACGGCCAGTTCGGCGTAGCCGCCGGGGTTCATGCCGAGGTGGACGACGACGCGCTTGCCGAGCCACGACGGGTCGGTGCCCTCGCCGACCGACTCGACCGTACCGGCGACCTCGCGGCCGGGGACGGTGGGCAGCGCGACGGGGGCGGGGAACGGGCCGGGCATGCCCTCGCGCAGGGCGGTGTCGAGGAGGTGCACACCGGCCGCCGACACGGCGACGCGGACCTGCCCGGGGCCGGGGACGGGGTCCTCGGTCCGCTCGTACGTGAGGTTCTCGGCGGGACCGAAGGCGTGGAGGCGGACTGCGTGCATGACGGGCTCCTCGTGATTCCAGGGCATCTCGGCCTGCGGCTCGCGGCATGTGGCTTGCGGCCTGCTGCCCTCGTAGATCTGCGACTGGGCTCAGGCTCGTGCCTCAAGCGCGGTTGAGGTCAAGCCCTTCGCGGGGGGGTGGGGTGCGCGGGGCGCGGGTTGCCGGTCCGCAGTGCGAGGGTCGCCGCCTCCAGGCCGCTGTTGAACGCCACCTCGGCCAGCAGGCCCGGCGCCGCCACCTGGTCGCCCGCGAGGAACACCCCGTCGCCGCGGTTGATCCCGGGGCGGTCCCGCCAGGTGGTGCCCGGCCGGTCGAGTGCGCCCGTACGGCCCGTCGCGAGGGCCTCGCGCCGCCAGGTGACGCGCTCGCGCCAGCCGGGGAAACCGAGGTCGAGCAGGCGCTCGGCGCGTGCGACGCCGTCCGCCCTGGACTCGGCGGGGGCGATCGGGAACTGGCTCTGGAGGAGCTGTTCCCCGGCCGGGGCGAGGGTGGCGTCCTGGGCGGTGAACCGTTCGATCCAGCCGGGCGCGTCCAGGTCGGAGATGACGAACGGGTCGCCCTTGCGGGTCCTGACGGCCAGATCGAGCAGGACCGTACGTCCGCTGTCCCAGGCCAGGGTGGAGTCGCCGAGGAGCCGGCGGGCCGCGTCCAGAGAGGTGGCGACGATCACCGGGCCGCGACGGCCGGCGAGGGAAGTGACGCGCTCGGTCGTCTCGATCCGTACGCCGAGGTTCCAGGCCCGCGCGGCCATCCGGTCGACGACGGAGGCCCAGCCGCCGCGCGGGTAGTGCGCCTCGGGTGGCAGCTTGACGACGCGCCGCAGCCGCTCCTGGACGAAGCGGGCGGAGAGGGAGCCGGGCTCGTGGTGGAAGAGGGCGACCGCGACGAAGTGCGCCGCCGCGCGCGCCCCGGCCTCGCCCACCTCACCGGTGGCCCAGGTCAGGAAGTCGGCGTCCACGGGAGTCTTCGCGGGGGGACGCAGGGCGAGTTTCACCAGTGCGAGCGGCGGCGTACGGCGCAGGGCGCCACCCCGGTGGAAGCGGAGGCGGGCGCCTTCGAGCGGGGGTACGGACACGACGGGGCCGAGCAGGTCGCGCTGCTGGAGCCAGGACCAGAGCGGGCCGCCGTTGTAGAGGGCGTGCGGGCCCTCGTTGGTCTTGTACGGGCCTTCGGCGGTGCGGGCCCTTCCGCCGAGGGTGTGGTGGGCCTCGAACAGGGTGACCGCGGCGCCGGATTCGGCCGCCGTGACGGCCGCCGTGAGGCCGGCGAGGCCGCCGCCGATGACAGTGACGTGGTGCCGCATGTCGGGTCTCCTTGCCGTCGTGGGTCGCTTCCACGGTGCTGACGGGCGGCGGGGGGCCGGGTGTGACATCGGGCGGGTGGGGGCGCGCGGGCTCGGGCGGGGCGGGGGAGGACGGCCGCGGGAACGGGGAGGGGTGGGAACGCCGGGGATTGTCAGTGGGGTGGTCCAGCATGGGGGGATGGCACGGAACACGCACACCGCGAGTACGAAGAAGCCCCAGGCCGTCCGTCCCGTCCGCCCCGTGCGGCGCCCCGAGGTGCGGCTGCCGCCGCTCGCGCCGTTCGGTCCCGGCGGGCTGGAGTCCGAGGGTGACTACGACGGGCTGGAGTTCCGTGACCTGGACCTGTCGGCCCAGGAGGGGCGCGGCGCCCGTTTCATGGACTGCGGCCTGTACGGCGTGGCGCTCGACGAGACGCGGCTGGGCCGGGCGCGCTTCATCGACTCGGTGCTGGACGGGGTGCGCGGGGTGGGCACCGACCTGGCCGAGGCGACGTTGCGCGACGTGGAGGTGGTGGACGCCCGGCTCGGCGGGGCCCAGCTGCACGCGTCGTCCTGGGAGCGGGTGCTCGTGCGGGGCGGGAAGATCGACTACCTGAATCTGCGCCGGGCCCGCCTGAAGGACGTGGTCTTCGAGGGGTGCGTCCTGGCCGAGCCGGACTTCGGCGGGGCGCGCCTGGAGCGGGTGGAGTTCCGCGACTGCGTGCTGAGGAGGGCGGACTTCAGCGCGGCCACGATGGTGGACGTGGACCTGCGTACGGTCGCGGAGCTGGACATCGCGCGGGGCGTCGACCGGCTGGCGGGTTCGGTGATCAGCCCGTCCCAACTCCTGGAACTGGCACCGGCGTTCGCGGCGCAGATCGGGGTGCGGGTGGAGAGCCCGGGAGACTGAGGACTACGGACGGCCGGTCATGGGGGGCGGTGATGGGAGGGCACGCCCCACGACCTTGAGGCCGGCCAGGAGGGCACGGCCCCGGCTGAGGGCACGCCCCCGGCTAGGAGGGCAGGCGGGGGAACCGGGCCTGGAGGTCCCACACCGCAGGGTTGTCGGCGAGGCCGTCGTGCATGTCGGTGAGGTCCGCGATCAGATCGTGCAGGAAGTCGCGGGCCTCGCGGCGCAGCAGCCGGTGGCTGAAGGTGATCGGGGGCTCCTCGACCGGCATCCAGTCGGCGGCGATGTCGACCCAGCCGAAGCGGCGCTCGAACAGCATCCGGTCCGTCGACTCGGTGAAGTCCAGCTCGGCGAACTGCGGCTTGGCCGAACGGCTTCCGCGCGGGTCCTGGTCGAGCTGCTCGACGATGTCGCACAGTGCCCACGCGAAGTCGAGCACGGGGACCCATCCCCAGGCCGTGGACACTTCCCGGTCGGCCTTGGTGTCGGCGAGGTAGACGTCCCCGCAGAACAGGTCGTGCCGCAGGTCGCGGACGCCGGCGCGCCGGTAGTCGGTCTGCGGGGGGTCCGGGAAGCGGCGGGAGAGGGAGTAGCCGATGTCGAGCACGTAGTCGATGGTGTCATGCCCGGCGAGGCTCCCCGTACGACAAGGTGACCGGCGACCGAGGGGCGTGGGGACGGTGCGCCGGCCGGGGACGGCGCGCACCCGGGGGTGACGCGGGTCGGCCGCAGCGTTCGGGGCCGCGTCCCCGCGCGTCTCCCGAGGGATCCGGGTCCCGGCTCCCGGGGTCGCCGCTCCCGCGCGTCCCGCGTCACGGCAGCAGGCGTTGTTCCTTCGCCACCGCTACCGCGCCCGAGCGGGTGTCCACGCCCAGCTTGGCGTAGATGCGGCCCAGGTGGGTCTTCACGGTCGCCTCGCTGATGAACAACGCGCGGGCGATCTCCCGGTTGCCCAGGCCCTGGGCGAGCTGGCCCAGGATGTCCGTCTCCCGTTCCGTGAGCGCCGGGCGGGCCGCGCCGCGCATGCGGTCCATGACGCGGCTGGCGACCGGCGGCGACAGCGTCGTACGGCCCTGGGCGGCCGAGCGGATCGCGGTGAAGAGTTCCTCCGGGCGCTCGGCCTTGAGCAGGTAGCCCGTAGCGCCCGCCTCGATCGCCCGCGTGATGTCCGCGTCCGTGTCGTACGTCGTGAGGACCAGCACATGCACCCCGGTCGGGGCGATACGGCGGGTGGCCTCCACGCCGTCGATGCCCGCGCCGAGCTGGAGGTCCATCAGCACCACGTCCGGGCTCAGCTTGGCGGCCAGCGCCACCGCCTCCTCGCCGCTGCCCGCCTCCCCGACGACCTCGATGTCCGGCTCGCTGCCCAGCAGGGCGAGCAGTCCGGCGCGTACGACCACGTGGTCGTCGCACAGCAGGATCCGTACCGGACTCATGACGGGGGCTCCAGGGGGATCGCGGCCGAGAGCACGGTGCCCTCGCCGGGGGCCGACTCGATGGTCAGGGTGCCGCCGAGCTGACGCACCCGGGCGCGGATCGCCGGCAGGCCGTGGCCGCGTACGCCGGGAGGGGCGGAGGGCACGTCGTCGGGCCCGAAGCCCGTGCCGTCGTCGGCGATGTCCAGCACCACCTGGTCGCCGAGGTACGTCAGTGTCAGGGCCGCCGCCCGCGCGTTCGCGTGCTCGCGTACGTTCGCCAGCGCGCCCTGCGCGATCCGCAGCAGCGCCGACTGCACCCGGTCCGGCAGCGCGCCCGCCGGCGCCCCGTCCACCCGGAACGCCGCCGATTCCCGGGCGGCGAGCATCCGCAGCGCCTCCTCCAGGCTGCCGCCCTCGGCGAGGTCGGCGGGGGCGAGGTCGTGGACGAAGCGGCGCGCCTCGGCGAGGTTGCGCTCGGCGATGGACTCGGCCGTACGGACATGGCGGCGGGCGGCCCCGGGGTCCGCGTCCCACTGCCGGTCGGCCGCCTGGAGCAGCATCTGCTGGCTGGACAGGCCCTGGGCGAGGGTGTCGTGGATCTCCATGGAGAGACGCTGGCGCTCGGCGAGCGTGCCCTCGCGCCGCTCGGTCGCGGCCAGTTCGCGGCGGGTACGGATCAGGTCGTCGATCAGTGCCCGCTGCCAGGCCGCCTGCCGTTGCATGTAGAGGAAGACGGCCGTCGCGACCGCTGCCACGGCCGGCGGGGCCAGCACCAGGTTGGGGTCGAAGCCGCCGTGGGCGAGCTGGAGCTGCGCGGCGACGACGAACGCGGTGAGCACGCCGACCAGGACGAGTGCGGCGCGGGAGGGGAGCGTACGCAGCCCGGTGTAGAAGAGCGGCACCGCGCACCACGCGAAACTCGGCGCCAGGACCACGAGCACCATCCAGACGGCGACGACCCCGCCCAGCCAGACCAGCCGCCAGGACGCGGGGCGGGCCGCCGCGGCGGCCGTGGGGCCCAGGACCGGGCCGAGTACGTACAGCAGGGCGAGCGTGATGCTCAGCGCGATGATCCACGGGGTGCGGGCCTCGCCGGGATGCCGCAGCAGGAAGCGGGTGAGCGAGGCGCCCAGCAGCAGGAAGAACGCCACGTGCATCACAGGGGCGAGCCAGCGGGCGTCGGGGTCCGGCTGCCGCGACTGCTCGTCGGGGGCCGGATGCCGGGACCGATCGCCGGGGGCCGGGTGCCGTTCCCGATGGTCGGGGTCCGGGTGCCGTGCCCGCTCGTCGGCCGTTTGCTCGTGCTCGTGCTCCTGGGCCTGCTCCTGCCGCACCGTTCGCTCCTCGCCGACCTGCGTCTACGTCCCCATGGTGACCCGGGAGGACCAGGGCCGCATCAACCGATCGGCTGACGGGAAGGTCGGCCGTCCCGCACGCCGTATGCAGCCGCTACGCCGACGGTACGGGCCCGGGAGCGGCCGGAGGATCGATGACAGAGCCGGGTGGGGAGCGAATGGCCCCACCGGCGGCATCACCAGTGCCGGCATCAGTACCGCCGGCACCGGAGGTGCCGGCTTCGGCACCAGTGCCGCACCAGTGCCGGTATCAGCACCGCAACCCCAACCCCAACCGCAACCCCAACCGCAACCGCAACCGCAACCGCAACCCCAACCCCAACCGTGATCGAGTACATCCCAGGAGTCCCCGTCATGAAGAAGCTTTCGCTGCGCACCCGTGTCCTGACCGGCGCGGTCGCCGCCGCCGCCCTCAGCGCCGGCACCTTCGGCGCGCTGTCCGCCAACGCCACCGAGCCCGCCGTGGCCCCGGCGGTCGCCGTCCAGGCCGACCCGGCGAACAAGAACCTGCAGCAGTCGACCCACCTGACCGTCGCCGCCGCCACCGAGGCCGCGCAGGCGGCCCTCGACGCCGCCGAGGACGAGAACCAGCGCGTCACCGTCGCCGTCGTCGACCGCAACGGCAACACCGTGGTGACGCTGCGCGGCGACGGCGCCGGCCCGCAGTCGTACGAGTCCGCCGAGCGCAAGGCGTACACCGCGGTCTCCTGGAACGCTCCCACCTCCGAGCTGGCCAAGCGCCTCGCCCAGGCCCCGAACCTGAAGGACATCCCCGGCACGCTGTTCCTTGGGGGCGGTGCCCCGGTGCAGGTCAAGGGCGCCCCGATCGCGGGCATCGGCGTGGCCGGTGCGCCGAGCGGCGACCTGGACGAGAAGTTCGCCCGAGCGGGTGTCGCGGCGCTGGGCAAGTAGGCGGACGGATCGCGTGCGGGTGGCTTGCCCGCGGGGCGTCGGGCGGGAGCGGCTGGGACGGCGGCCGGGAGCGCGCGTGGGACGCCGGGGCGAGGCCGGGGGCGACCCGGGGCGACGCCGGGTGGAGCCGGTGTGAGGCCGGGCCGACGCCGGGTGGGGGGAACATTCCGCGCATAGGATCATCTGTGTGGATCAATGGACTCGCGTACGCCGCACCGTTCCCGCCGTCGCCGTTGCCACCCTGCTCGCGCTCACGCCGGCGTCGTGCACGAGCCTCGGCAGCGTCGGCGGCGTGCGGGGCGCACCGGGCGCGTCGGGCGTGCGCGACCCGTACTTCCCGAGGCTCGGCAACGGCGGGTACGACGTACAGCGCTACGCCCTGACCCTCGACTACACACCGCGCCGTGCGGCCGACGGGGACCGCCCCGGCCGCACCGGCCGCGCGGACCACGGCGGCCCGCCCGGCCGGCTCACGGGCACGGCCGAGATCACCGCCCGCGCCACCCAGGACCTGAGCGCCTTCAACCTCGACCTCCACGGTCTGGACGTCACGTCCGCGACCGTGGAGGGAGCCGAGGCGGCGGTGAACCGCGCGGGCGACGAGCTGACGCTGCGCCCCGACACCGAACTGACCGACGGCCAGACCTTCACCACCGTCGTCCGCTACTCCGGCAACCCCGCCACCCTCGTCGACGCCGACGACTCCCGGGAGGGCTGGCTGACGACCCGGGACGGCGCGGTCGCGCTCGGGCAGCCGAGCGGGTCGATGACGTGGTTCCCCGGGAACAACCACCCGAGCGACAAGGCGTCGTACGACATCACGATCACCGTGCCCAAGGGTCTGAAGGCTGTCTCCAACGGAGAGTTGAGGAGCGAACGCACGCGCGGCGGCCGCACCACGTTCGCCTGGCACAACGGCGATCCGATGGCCAGCTACCTCGCCACCGTCGCCATCGGCACGTACGAGACGAAGACCTCCCGCACCCCGTCGGGCGTGCCCGTGTACACGGCGGTGGACCCGACGGTCGCCCGGAGCAGCGCGAAGGTCCTGGCCACCGTGCCCGAGGTGATGGAGTGGGCCGCCGAGAAGTTCGGTCCGTACCCCTTCTCCTCCACGGGCGCGATCGTCGAGCGTGGCAACGACTCCGAGTACGCGCTGGAGACCCAGACCAAGCCGGTCTTCCCCGGCGCGCCCGATCAGGGGCTGCTCGTCCACGAGCTGGCGCACCAGTGGTTCGGCGACTCGGTCACGCCCAAGACGTGGCGGGACATGTGGCTCAACGAGGGGTTCGCGACGTACGCGGAATGGCTGTGGGCGGAAGACGTCGAACGCATCCCGGTGGGCGCGAGCTTCCGCCGCGCCTTCGCCGAGAAGGCCAACTGGGCCTTCCCGCCAGCGACTCCGCCGTCGGCGGCCGAGATCTCGGCCGAACCCGTGTACGGGCGGGGCGCGATGGTGATCCACAAGGTGCGTGAGGCGGTGGGTGACGACAAGTTCTACGCGATCGTGCGCGGCTGGACCGCCGCCCACCGCCACGGCAACGCGTCGACGGACGACTTCACGGCGTACGTCGAGAAGGAGTCCGGCAAGGACTTGAAGGGTCTGTGGGACACCTGGCTCTACGGGAAGAGCAAGCCGGGAGGGGGTGGGGGTGGGTGAGGGGTGAGGGGTGAGAGGTGAGAGGTGAGAGGTGAGTGCGGGGGGCGGGTCTTGGGGCGTACCGCTTGTTGCTTCTGGGGGGTGGGGCTGGGGGCGTACCACTGGTTGTTCGGCGGGGTGGTTCTTGGGCCGTCCCTGGCGCTTCAGGGTCG
>NZ_BMVO01000021.1 GCF_014650755.1 Streptomyces chryseus
CTCCGACGCCACACTCCGCAAAAGGCGGCCCCCACACCAGAAACAACCACCGCCCCCGACCCACCAACGCCCCCGCAACCACCCCCCCACCCCCGACCACCACACCGACCCCAGCCCCCCACCCGCAGCCCCCCTCAGAACCCCGGCGGCTCCGTGTAGATGCCCCACTCGTCCCGCAGTACGCCGCAGATCTCGCCCAGCGTCGCCTCCGCGCGTACGGCCGTGAGCATCGGCTCGATCATGTTCGAGCCGTCGCGCGCCGCCGTCAGCAGCGCGTCCAGCGCGGCCCGCACCTTCGCGTCGTCGCGCGCCGCCTTGCGCTCCGCCAGCGTCCGTACCTGTACGCGCTCCACCTCGTGGCTCACCCGCAGGATCTCCAGGTCACCGGTCACCGAGCCGTGGTGGCAGTTCACGCCCACCACCCGCTTGTCGCCCTTCTCCACCGACCGCTGGTACTGGAAGGCCGACTCCGCGATCTCGCCGGTGAACCAGCCGTCCTCGATGCCGCGCAGGATGCCGGAAGTCATCGGACCGATCGGGTGGCGGCCGTCCGGATGCGCCCGCAGGCCGCGCTCCTTGATCTGGTCGAAGATCTTCTCCGCGTCCGCCTCGATACGGTCCGTCAGCTGCTCGATGTACCACGAGCCGCCCAGCGGGTCCGCCACGTTCGCGACGCCCGTCTCCTCCATCAACACCTGCTGCGTCCGCAGCGCGATCTCCGCCGCCTGCTCGCTCGGCAGCGCCAGCGTCTCGTCCAGCGCGTTCGTGTGCAGGGAGTTCGTGCCGCCCAGCACCGCCGCCAGCGCCTCGACCGCCGTACGCACCACGTTGTTGTACGGCTGCTGCGCGGTCAGCGAGACTCCTGCCGTCTGCGTGTGGAACCGCAGCCACTGCGCCTTGTCCGTCTGTGCGCCGTACACCTCCTTCATCCAGCGAGCCCAGATGCGCCGCGCCGCGCGGAACTTCGCGATCTCCTCGAAGAAGTCGACGTGCGCGTCGAAGAAGAACGACAGGCCCGGCGCGAAGTGGTCCACGTCCATGCCCCGGCTGAGCCCCAGCTCGACGTAGCCGAAGCCGTCCGCCAGCGTGTACGCCAGTTCCTGCGCGGCCGTCGCCCCGGCCTCCCGGATGTGGTAGCCGGAGACGGAGAGCGGCTTGTACGCCGGGATGGTCCGCGCGCAGTGCTCCATCAGGTCGCCGATCAGGCGCAGGTGCGGCTCGGGCTGGAAGAGCCATTCCTTCTGCGCGATGTACTCCTTGAAGATGTCCGTCTGCAGCGTGCCGTTGAGGACCGCCGGGTCGATGCCCTGCCGCTCCGCCGCGACCAGGTACATGCAGAACACCGGGACGGCCGGGCCGCTGATCGTCATGGAGGTGGTGACATCGCCCAGGGGGATGTCCTTGAACAGGACCTCCATGTCGGCGGCGGAGTCGATCGCCACACCGCAGTGGCCGACCTCGCCCAGCGCCTTCGGCTCGTCCGAGTCCCGCCCCATCAGCGTCGGCATGTCGAAGGCCACGGACAGGCCGCCGCCGCCGTTCGCCAGGATCATCTTGTAGCGCTCGTTCGTCTGCTCGGCGTTGCCGAAGCCGGCGAACTGGCGGATGGTCCACGTCCGGCCCCGGTAGCCGGTCGGGTGCAGGCCGCGGGTGAAGGGGTACTCCCCCGGCCACCCGATCCGCTCGAAGCCCTCGTACGTGTCGCCGGGGCGCGGCCCGTACGCCGGGTCGACCGGGTCTCCGGAGAGCGTGGTGAAGTCCGCGTCGCGCTTGCGGGCCTTGTCGTAACGGGCCTGCCAGCGGCGGCGGCCTTCCTCGATCGCTTCAGCGTCCATACCTTCGAATTTACTAGGACGTCCTAGTAAATGTCGATGGCAAACCGCCACGAGCCTCGCTCGTGGCGGTCGGGTGTCCCACTGCCGGGCGGCCGTGGCCGCGCCGGGGCTACGCCTTCGCCGTGGCCGGGGTCGCGCCCGCCACCAGCGGACGGGCCTCGCGCGTGATCTTCGGCTCGACGAAGAAGGAGGCGAACGGGATGCAGCCGGCGGCCAGCACCCACAGGAGCTTGCCGAACGGCCACTTCGCCTTGGTGCCGAGATCGAAGGCGAAGACCACGTAGACGATGAACAGCACACCGTGGATCTGCGAGATCAGCATGGTGTCGCCGGTCTGGAACCCGTACTTCGCGATGATCGCCGCGGTGAACACCAGCAGCCAGACGGCGGTGATGTACGCCATCACCCGGTATCGGGACAGCACATTCGACTTCATGCCATTGAGCGTAACGGGGCGCAATGGACGATCTTCGGGTGGGGCGGGCGGGCGTCACCCGCGTCGGCGCGAGGGCGGGCGTCACCGCGTCGGCGTGAGTGGGCGGGCGTCCTCCGTCCCGGCGGAGGCGGCCCTCGGCCGCTTCGGCGCGGGTGGCACCTCCACGCCCGGTGCGGCCTACTTCTCCTCGAAGTCGTGCGCCGCCACCCGCAGCGGCCTCAACATCGCGAAGATCTCCGCGCACTCCTCCGCGTCGTACGCCCCCAGCCCGAAGTCCATGGCCATCAGGTCGCGGGTCGCCGCCTCGACCACGTCGCGGCCCTTCTCGGTGATCGAGGCCAGCGTGCCCCGTCCGTCGTTGGGGTTCGGGCGCTTGTCGACGAGGCCGGACCGCACCAGCCGGTCGACGGTGTTCGTGACCGACGTCGGGTGGACCATCAGCCGCTCGCCGATCTTGGACATCGGCAGCTCGCCCTGCTTGGAGAAGGTGAGGAGCACCAGCGCCTCGTACCGCGCGAACGTCAGTCCGTACGGCTTGACGACGGCGTCGACCTCCGCGAGCAGGATCTGGTGCGCGCGCATGATGGACGTGATCGCGCCCATCGAGGGGACGGGTCCCCAGCGCTGCTGCCAGAGTTCGTCGGCTCTGGCGATGGGGTCGAACGGGAGGCTGAGCGGCTTCGGCACGGCGTCGACCTTACCGGCCGGTCATATCGTGAACATCCCCGTCTCGCGCTTCGGTCGAATTCGGTCCCGGTCCGCCTTTCCCGGCCCCGTCGAGCACGTTCGTACGCCGCACCTCGGTACGGCGGACTTCGGTACGCCGGTCGTCGGTACGCCGCACTTCCCTCAGCAGCGCGAGCACGCACCCCGTGCCCACGATCCCGAAGCCGGCCACGACGTGGTGCACGGGCAGAAACTCGGCGGCCAGGCCCGCGGCCGCCATCCCGACGCCCTGGACCGTCATCATCCCCGCCGTCATCACGGTCATGGCCCGCCCGCGCAGTTCCTCCGGCACGGCCTCCACGAACCACTGGTCGAGGCCGAGGGTGTACGCCGACGCCAGCCCCGTCAGGAGCAGCGCCGGCACGGCGAGGGGCAGGCCGGGCCGTACGGCGTACACAGCCAGCGGCAGCAGGCACACCGCCGCCACGGGTACGACGATCCGCTCGCGCCCCCGGGGACCCAGCGCGGAGCCGGCCCACAGCTCGCCCGCGATGTGCCCCACCGGCATCGCGCACATCAGCAGGCCGACGGCGGCGGTGCCCGCGCCGATCCGGTCGGCGTACGGCGCGGCGAGCGCTTCCGGCGCCACCACGAACGCCGGCGGCACCCAGAACATGAGCATCAGCGCCCGGGCCCGGCGGTGGGCGAAGACCGCGCGGGCGCCGAGGAGCGAGTCGCGCAGCAGGGTGCCTCCCGCGCCGCCGCCGCGCGCGGGGCGGCGGCGGGTGCCCAGGCGCAGCACCACGGCCGAGCCGAGGAAGGTCACGACGGTGATCCCGATGGCCGCCCGCGCCGGCATCAGCGCGAGCAGCACCCCGCCCGCACCGAAACCGACGAGCAACGCGCTCTGCGACACGATGCGCAGGAGCGAACGCCCGAGGACGAAGAGGTCACCGTCGCCGAGGATGTCGGCGAGGGTGGCGATCCGGGTCCCGCTGAAGACGGGCGAGACGGCGGCGACCGCGCAGCGCAGCGCGAGGAGGCCGGCGACGGGGGTTGCGGGCAGCACCATCAGGGCCGCGCAGGCGGCGCAGACCAGGTCGCAGACGACGAGGACGCGCCGGGCGGGGTAGCGGTCGGCCGCTCCGGCGAGGAGTGTGCCGCCGAGGAGGTAGGGAAGGAAACCGGCCGCGAAGGCGAGTGCGCTCATGAGCGGGGACCCGGTGAGGTCGTACACGAGAACGGTGAGTGAGATCTCGCAGACGACGACGCCGAGCAGCGACATCAGGTGCGCGGCGAAGACCGCCCGGAACTCCCGCACCTGGAAGACCGCGCGGTAGCCGGCGGGCGGCGCGCCCTCCCGGCGCAGACGGGGGCCGGGGCAGGGGCGGAAGCGGGAACGGCGGCGGGGTGGCGGCATGGGGAGCAGCCTGACCGGGGGCCGGTGGCGTGCGTAGACTTTCGGCTGGGGCCGAATCTTCGCCCCTGGGCCGTACGGGAGGCGAGCGGGCGCGGTGGCGTACCGGCTGTATCTCGGCGAGGCCGACCTGCTGCGCTGCCGGTTCGCGATCTCGCCGCTGTGGGAGACGCAGGAGGCGGTACGGACCCTCACGCGCCCGGAGCGGCACGGTTACCAACTGCCGTGGCTGCGCCGCATCCGCCAGGCCACGGCCGGCCTCGACCTCGCCCCGCTCTGGTTGCTGATGCCGCAGCGGGGGCATACGCCGGACTGCCTCGGGCCGCCGCCGATCGGGCCCGCGGCCACCTTCGAGGAGGAGATCGCGGCCGTACGGGCGGCCGATCCGGCAGCCGCGCGGGACGACATCGCGCAGTCGCTGGCGTGCACGCCGGGAGCCTCGGACAGCGCGACGGGGCGGGCGATGCTCGACGATCCGGGGCGCACGGTGCGGGACATGGCCGCGCTTCTGGAACGCGCCTGGCGCGCCCTGGTCGAGCCCGACTGGCCTCGGCTGCGGGCGCTGCTGGAGGCGGATGTGGTGTTCCATTCGCGGCGGCTGGCGGAGGTGGGCCTGGGCGGGCTGCTCGGCGAGCTGAACCCGAGGCTCGCGTGGTCGGGCGACGGCCGTACGCTCACGATCGACCGGCCCGGCACGTACGAGCGCACCCTGGGCGGCCAGGGTCTGGTGCTGATGCCGAGCGTGTTCTGCTGGCCGGACGTGGTGAGCGGTTTCGAGCCGCCGTGGCAGCCGACCGTCGTGTATCCGGTGCGCGGGATCGGCGGGCTGTGGACGGGGGCGGCCGAGCGTACGCCTCAGTCGTTGGCGCGGTTGCTGGGGCGGGGCCGGGCGGATGTCCTGTGCGCGCTGGAGGAGCCGGCGTCCACGTCGGCGCTGGCGCACGCGCTCGGGATGGCCCCCTCGTCGGTGTCGGCGCACCTGTCGGTTCTGCGGGACGCGGGCCTGCTGGTCTCGCGCCGCTACGGCCATCAGGTCCTGTACGAGCGCACTCCTCTGGGCATCGCCCTCGCCTCGACGGCGCCGTAGCCCCGGCCCCGGACTCCCACCGCGCGCCCGGTCGCGGTGGTGTCGCAGCCGGGGGCGATATGGGTGTTATGCAACGATTACCCGGTCCCTATCGTCGCCCAGTCGAACCGTTCAAGGGGGCTGGATGTCCGGCCGCAGTCCGACCCGCTCGCTCATCGCCGCAACCGTCGCCTTCCTCGCGCTGGGCGTCGCCGCCTGCTCGGACTCCGGCGGCTCGGCGCCCGGCCCGGGGTCCGGCCGGGCGGGCGAGTCCACCGCCGCGCAGAGCCGGGGGGAAGGCCAGGACTCGTCCCCGTACTGGGTCGACCCGCAGAGCGACGCCGCCCGCCAGGTCGAGGCGTGGGACGCGCAGGGCCGCGACGCCGACGCCGACGTCCTGCGGCGGATCTCCGAGCGGCCGGTCGCCGGCTGGCCGTCCGGGGACGACCCCGCGCCCGACATCCGCGACGCCGTGCGCGGCGCCGCCAAGGCCGCGCGGACCGTCGTACTGGTCGCGTACAACATCCCGCACCGCGACTGCGGCCAGCACTCCGCCGGCGGCGCGCCCGACGCCGACGCCTACCGGCGCTGGATCGGCGCCTTCGCCGACAGCATCGGCTCCGCGCCGGCCATCGTGGTCCTGGAGCCGGACGCGGTGGCGCACATCGTGGACGGCTGCACCCCGCCCGAGGAGCACGACGAGCGCACCGCGCTGCTCTCCGAAGCCGTCGACCGGCTGAAGCGGCAGCCGAAGACCAAGGTGTATCTGGACGCCGGCAACCCGGCCTGGATCGACGACCCCGGCAAGCTCGTGGAGCCGCTGCGGCGCGCCGGCGTGGAGCGGGCCGACGGCATCTCGCTCAACGTCTCCAACTTCCAGACCGACGAGGCCGTCAAGTCCTTCGGCTCCCAGCTCTCCGCCCTGCTCGGCGGCGCCCACTTCGTCATCGACAGCAGCCGCAACGGCAACGGCCCCCTGTCCGGCGGCCGCACCGACGCCTGGTGCAACCCCACCGGACGCGCCCTCGGTACGCCGCCCAGTGACCGCACCGGGGACCCGCTGCTCGACGCGTACCTGTGGATCAAACGGCCCGGGGACTCGGACGGCGAGTGCCGCGGCGGCCCGGCGGCGGGCACCTGGTGGCCGGACTACGCCCTGGGGCTCGCCCGCCGGGCGAAGGTGTAGGCACGGGCGCCGCGCCGAGGCCCGGCCGCCCGCGCCGCACGGACGTGCGGGCACCGGCGCGCCGACGGGCCGGCGTACGCGCCGCCCTTACCGCACGTGGATCCACTTCGCCTCCGACGGCGTCCCTTCGGCGTCCGTGACGAAGAGCATGTACCAGCCGGGCGGCACCAGCGACTTGTCGCCCGGCACCTCCACCGTCACCGCGCTCCGGCCCTTCCTCAGCTTCAGTTCGATCGAGCGCTGCTCGACGTCCGTCGTGTGCGTCACGGCGCTCGGCCGCATCAGCCGGGCCCGCGCGATCCGCTCCGGGTGCGCGGACTTGAACGTCGCCACGCCCGACGCGGGCAGTTCGCGCGGTCCGGCGCCCAGCACCGGTCGCAGCGCCTTGTCCCGGAAGAGGTAGGGCGGGGTGTAGATCTCCATCCGCTGCTCGAACTTGCCCAGCTTCGTGTTGTCCTTGTCGCCGAAGAGGGAGTCCGAGCCGAAGGTCACCACCCGGCCGTCGGGCAGCAGCAGGGCCTCGGAGTGGTAGTTGCGGCCCACCGTCGGCTCGGCCGCCGCCTTGAAGGCGTTCGCCTTCGGGTCGTAGAACTGCGCCTTGAGGATGTTGCTGGCGCCGCGCCCCCGGTAGTCCTTCGAGCCCCCGCTGGTGAAGACGGTGTCGTCCGGCATGATCACGCTGTTCAGGTACCGCGTGCCCTGCGGGAGTTGGGGGCCGGTCTTGAAGACCGGGCTGTCCTCGTCCAGGTCGATGATCGCCGTGCGGCCGGTCGCCTTCCCGGACTCGCCGACCCCGCCGCCGCCGAGGATCATCACCCGCTGGTCCTGGGCGGGCGGCAGGACCAGCGAGGCCGCGGTCTCGGTCTGGTCGAGGTCGGTCAGCCCGCCGACCTTCTTGAAGGTGTTCTTCTCCAGGTCCCAGATGCCCGGCTCGCGCCCCTTGTCGGCCGGACCGTAACCGGCGTTCGCCCCGGAGTAGAAGACCTTGCCGCCCTTGGTGAGGAAGAGGGCCGGGTACGTCGGGAAGTACCGGAAGGGCGCCTTCGACCACTTCTTCGTCTTCGGGTCGTAGTACTCGTTGTCGCCGGAGAGGATCGCGCCGACGTCGTCGAGCCCGGAGACGGCGAGCACCTTGCCGTCCTGGAGGGTGACCAGCGTCGGGTACCAGCGGGCCTCCTTCATGGGGTCGACGGGTATGTACCGCTCCGCCTTCGGGTCGAACTCGTACGCCGCCCTGATCCCCTGGAAGTCCTGCTTGTCCATGGTGATCGCCTCGGCGAGGCCGTAGGCGTTGTCGGCGTCCTCGCCCTTGAGCCCGACGATCTCGTACTGCGCCGCCTCCTTCGTGACGGCCCGCGGTCCTTCCTCGGCGGCCTCGACGAAGACGCGGGCCTCGGCCGCCTTGACCGAGGTCTTCCAGGGCAGCATGCGCCCGCTCTTGGCGTACGAGATCTTGAACTGGCGCTTCGCCTTCGGCACCGTCACGTCGAACTTCGACACGTACGTGACACCGGACGGCGAGCGGAAACGGGTGCCCTTCTTGAAGGTGATGGCCTTGTCCGGGTTCTCGTTCTTCACGCGCATGCCGCCGCCGGCCCGCATGACCTGGTCGCCCAGCACCTCGTAGCGCGCGGTGCCGCCGGCCACCAGCAGCCGGCCGTCGGGCAGTTGGGCGTGTCCGGCGCAGAAGAAGTCCTCGGGCGTCGGGACCAGCTCGAAGGAGTTGTCCTTCGGGTCCCACAGCACGGTTTCGAAGGTGCCCTCGTCGAACTTCTTCTGTTCGTTGCCCGAGCCCGCGATGATCAGCACCTTCCCCGTGTTGAGCAGGGCCGCGTGGATCGCGTTGGTGCGGTACTTCTCCGGTATGTCGACGGTCGACCAGGAGCCGTACTGCGCCTTGTAGCCGGGCTGGGCGATCTTGTACGCGTGGTACTTCTCCTCCGCGAAGGTCAGCGCCGCAGGGGCGTTGAGTCCCGCGAGCACCACGACGGCTCCGCCGCCCAGCAGGGTCTTCTTGAACTTCTTCGTCGGCCGGTAGGCCATGGTTCAGTTCCCTCCGGTCGTCGTGGCGAGCGCGGGCTCCGGCTCCTCGCCCGGTACCGCGCCACTCGCGTGGCCCTTGGCGGGCCTGAGTACCTTGGCCGCGGCGCGCTCGCGTGCGGAGGTCCAGCACCACACCGCGACCGGCGAGAGCGAAATGACGAGCGCCAGCACGGCCCAGGTCCGCATGGCCGCGTGGGTGTGACCGAGGTGGAAGGAGGCGACGAGCGAGCAGACCAGTACAGCCGCCCAGAACAGGTGGATACGGAAGGTCATCAGCCGGTCGGGGCTGGCCTCGCCGCCCTTGGGCGTGACCACGAACCTGCCCCGGGTGCGCAGCACCGCCGAGCCGAGGGACTTGGCGTAGATCGGCGCGCAGAGCGCGGACATCGCCATGCCGGCCAGTCCGCCGGAGCCCTCGGGCTCGTGCGGCGAGACGTTGTGCCGCCTGTTCCACAGGTAGAGCCCGATCTGGAGCGCGGCCGCGTCGCTGTAGAGCATCAGCCAGACCGAGGACGAGACCTGGGTGCCGGACGCCCCGAACCACAGGAACAGGACGCAGCTGAGGATGCCGAGCAGCCAGTTGACGGCGGTCATCGGGTAGTAGACGAGCATCAGCGTGTACGTGAGCAGCCGGCCCGGCGGCACCCGGAAGGGCGCCTTCCAGAACTGCTTGAACAGCGTCTCGTAGGTGCCGCGCGACCAGCGCAGCTGCTGGGTGAAGAAGTCGGTCCAGGAGGCGGGCCCCTCGCCGACGGCCAGCACGTCCGGGGTGTAGACGGAACGCCAGAAGCGCCCGGTCTCCCGGTTCCTCCTGCGGTGCAGTTCGAAGCCGGTGGCCATGTCCTCGGTGATCGAGTCGTACAGGCCGCCGACCTGCATGAGGGCCCGCACGCGTACGACGTTGTTGGTGCCGACGAACATGGGGGCGCCGTAGCGGTTGCCCGCGCGCTGGATCAGCGCGTGGAAGAGGAACTGCTGCGACTCGGCGGCCTTGGTGACGCACGCGTCGTAGTTGCCGTACACCTGCGGTCCGACGACGAAGGCGATGTCGGGGTCCCGGAAGTAACCGAGCATGCGTTCCAGGAAGTTGGGGAGCGGCACGTGGTCGGTGTCGACGGAGGCGAAGAAGTCGTAGGCGCCGCCGTGCATGGCGAGCCAGGCGTTGTAGTTGCCGTGCTTCGTCTTCGCCCGGTGCGGGCCCCTTCGGGTGTTCCACTCGGGTACGCCGTTGCGGGTGAAGTGCCGTACGCCCAGCGCCGCGCAGAGCGCGCGGGCCTGCTCGTCGTCGCCCTCGTCCAGGAGCCAGATGTCGAGCGGCCCGTCGTGCCGCAGCGCGACCGCGCCTTCGAGGGTGGCGCGCACCATGGACAGGGCCTCCTTGCCCGGTACGTACGTCGTGAGGAACGCGACCCGGGTGCCGGGCTCGGGGGTCACGGGTACCGGGTCCCTGGCGACCATCGTGGCGTGGGCGATCGACACGACGTTGACCAGCATGAAGAGCATGATCAGGCCGATCGAGGCCAGCATCACCATGTCGAGGTGGACCAGCCACCGTTCGCCGCCTTCGCGTTCGGTCCAGTGCGTGGGCCAGACGAGGTAGACGAGCAGGAGCGCCGAGAGCAGCGGAGCCAGCGTCATCAGCAGCACGGCGCGTATTCGGTGCGGTTCCTGCGCCATCAGACTCCGGTACTGCACCCGGTACCCGGTGGCGACGGGCTCGGTCAGCGGCCCGGCGAGCCGGCTGTGGGTGTCGTAGTCGTAGCCGTTCGGCCGCACTGTGCCTCCCGCAGTCGAGGGCGTTCGATACCCCCACATAAAGGGACATTGGGCGGCGTGTCGAACCGGGTCGTCCGAGCGGGCGCATTTCGGCGTCGAGTTGTTTGAACGACGAAGCGACGGCGACGCGACGGCGGAGCCGCGACGGGGCGTGACGAAGCCCCCGGCCGCCAGGGCGGCCGGGGGCTGTCGGACGGTCGGATCAGGCGCTCAGGTGGCGCTCCACCGTCTCGACCTTGGAGGTCAGGCCGTCGGTGACGCCGGGCCGGATGTCGGCCTTCAGTACGAGCGAGACGCGCGGGGCGCGGGCCTCGACGGCGGCGACGGCTCGCTTCACGACGTCCATCACCTCGTCCCACTCGCCCTCGACGGAGGTGAACATCGCGTCGGTGCGGTGGGGCAGCCCGGACTCGCGGACCACGCGCACCGCGTCGGCGACGTACTCCCCGACGTCCTCACCGACACCCAGCGGGGTGACGGAGAAGGCGACGATCATGCGCCGACCACGCCTTCCTTGCGGGCGCGGCCCGCGATGACCGCGTCCTCGGCCTCGCGCTTGAGGCGCTTGTCGGCGAAGAAGCCGCCGGTCGGCAGGACCGACATGGCGAAGTAGAAGGCCGCCGTCCCCAGCGACCACTTGGTGCGGTTCCAGGCGTCGGCCCAGAAGAGCACGTACAGGACGAAGAGCAGACCGTGGATCGCGCCCATGACGGGGACGGCGTTGAAGTCCGTGGTGCGCTTGAGCACCGAGCACACGAGCAGCAGCAGGAAGGAGACCGCCTCGGGTACGGACACCAGGCGGAGGCGGCGGAGTGCGGAAGCGGTCTTGATGTCCACGGAGGGGCAACCTTCGTCGTCGCAGGAAACGGTCGATCTTGTG
Source organism: Streptomyces chryseus (assembly GCF_014650755.1). Taxonomy (GTDB): domain Bacteria; phylum Actinomycetota; class Actinomycetes; order Streptomycetales; family Streptomycetaceae; genus Streptomyces; species Streptomyces chryseus. Next base: position 11,306 of record NZ_BMVO01000021.1, read on the forward strand.
AACGGACGCACAAGCTCGCACCCCATTGTGGCAGCCCGCTCCCGCCGCCCTTTATCAGGGTCGGGGTCACGGGATACCGTCACCCACGTGGCTCAGTTCCGACTCCAAGGCAGCAAGGTGCTCGCCGTCGACATGACCGGCGACGCCGTCAAAGCGAAGAACGGCTCGATGGTCGCGTACGACGGCCAGATGGCCTTCAAGAAGATGTCCGGCGGCGGTGAGGGAGTGCGCGGCATGGTGACCCGCCGCCTGACCGGCGAGCAGATGACCATGATGGAGGTGAAGGGCCACGGCACGTGCTGGTTCGCCGACCGCGCGAGCGAGATCAACCTCGTCCAGTTGCACGGCGACAAGCTGTACGTCGAGTCCAGCAACCTCCTGTGCACGGACGCGGGCCTGCGCACCGGCACCTCCTTCACCGGACTGCGCGGCGGCGCGACCGGCAACGGGCTGTTCACCACGACCGTGGAGGGCACCGGGCAGGCGGCGATCATGTCGGACGGCCCGGCGGTGGTGCTGCGCGTGTCCGCCCAGTACCCCCTCCAGGTCGACCCCGGCGCGTACATCGCCCATCAGGGCGACCTCCAGCAGCACTTCCAGTCGGGTGTGACCTTCCGCACGCTCATCGGTGAGGGCTCGGGCGAGGCGTTCCAGATCCGCTTCGAGGGCGAGGGGCTGGTCTACGTGCAGCCGAGCGAGCGCAACACCGTCGGGGGCGACGTCTGATGCCGTTCCGCGAGATCAACGCGAAGATGGTCGAGGCGCGGGTGGCGCCCGGCCAGAAGATGTTCAGCCAGCGCGGCGCGATGCTCGCGTACCAGGGCGACGTGTCGTTCACGCCGAACATCCAGGGCGGTCAGGGCGGCGTGATGTCCATGATCGGCCGGCGGGTCGCCAACGAGGCCACCCCGCTGATGACGGTCGAGGGCTCGGGCACCGTGCTGTTCGGCCACGGAGGCCACCACATCCAGGTGATCAACCTGACCGGCGAGACCCTCTGCGTCGAGGCGGACCGCCTCCTGGCCTTCGACGGCACACTCGCCCAGGGCACGATGTTCATGGGCTCGCAGGGCGGCGTCATGGGCATGGTGCGCGGCCAGGTGACCGGCCAGGGCCTGTTCACCACCACGCTGGGGGGCCACGGCGCGGTCGCCGTGATGGCGCACGGCGGCGTGATCGAGGTCCCCATCACCCCGCAGCGCCCGGTGCACGTGGACCCGCAGGCGTACGTGGCGCACCACGGCGACGTACGCAACAAGCTCTCCACCGCACTCGGCTGGCGCGACATGGTGGGTCGCGGCTCGGGCGAGGCGTTCCAGCTGGAGCTGTCCGGCAACGGCGCGGTGTACGTACAGGCCTCGGAGGAGAAGCTGTGACCGGCCCCGTGATCTTCGACCCGCACACGCTCCCCTCCGACGACAACGTCACTCCGTACACCTTCTGCGTGGAGCTCAAGGGGAGCCAGTGGTTCCTGCAGAAGGGGAAGATGATCGCCTACTACGGGCGCATCGACTTCAACGGCATCGGCCACGGCCGTTTCGAGCGCCTGCTGCGCACCAGCTTCCACTCGCCGCTGCACGCGAGCGACTGGGTGGTGGCGGAGGGCCAGGGCAAGATGCTGCTCGCGGACCGCGCGTTCGACGTCAACTCCTACGACCTCGACAACGGCAACCTCACCATCCGCTCCGGCAACCTCCTCGCGTACGAGCCGAGCCTCGCGCTCAAGCAGTCGATCGTGCCGGGCTTCCTCACCCTCATCGGCACGGGCAAGTTCGTGGCGGCCTCCAACGGCCCCGTGGTCTTCATGGAGCCCCCGATCCGCGTGGACCCGCAGGCGCTGGTCGGCTGGGCGGACTGCCCGTCCCCGTGCCACCACTACGACCACCAGTACATGACAGGCGTCATGGGCGGGATCAGGTCACTCACCGGCATCGGCGGCACGTCGGGCGAGGAGCACCAGTTCGAGTTCGTCGGGGCCGGCACGGTGCTGCTGCAGTCCACCGAACTCCTCATGGCGGAGCAGGCCACGGGCGCGGTCCCGTCGCAGGCGGGAGTGCCCGGCGGGCACGGCGGCGGGGCGGGGCAGCACGGCGCCGCACCGCGCCTTCCCGGTCAGCTGGGGGACCTCCAGCGTCGCTTCGGGCTGTGAGCGGTAGTCTGCGGAGTGTGACGTCGAACGTCTGCGCCCTTGTCGCGTGCCGGGCGTCACACTCCGCAATTCGTCCAGCTTTCAACTTCTTAGGTAGAATCCATACATGGAGACCGAGACGGCCACCCACTGGCTGACCGATGCCGAACAGTGCGCCTGGCGGACCTACCTGGACGCCAACAGGCTGCTGACCTATCAGCTCGAAAAGGATCTTCAGCCGTACGGGCTGACCATCAACGACTACGAGATCCTGGTCAACCTCTCCGAATCGGAGGAGCGCCGGCTGCGGATGAGCGACCTCGCCGCGGCGACCCTCCAGTCCAAGAGCCGCCTCTCCCACCAGATCACCCGCATGGAGAACGCGGGACTGGTCCGCAGGGAGAACTGCGAGTCCGACCGCCGCGGTCTGTACGCCGTACTGACCGACCAGGGCAGCGAGACCATGCAGCAGGTCGCCCCCCACCACGTGGAGTCCGTACGCCGGCACTTCATCGGCATGCTCTCCCCCGAGGCGCTCGCCGACATGGAGGCCGCCCTGGCTCCCGTCGTCGAGCAACTGCGCGGCCGACGGGGCAGGATCTAGCGGGCCGGCCGGGCTGGGAGAGCACCGCCGCGCTCTCCTTCCCCAGGGTCCGCCCCCTCAGCTGTCAGGAACCCGCTTCGCCGGCCGCCACCGGCAGGCGAAGTTCGAACAGCGCGCCCCCCAGCGGCCCCCGCGCCACCGACAGCGTGCCCCCGTGCCGGCGCGCCACGTCGCGGGCGATGGCCAGGCCGAGGCCCGCGCCGCCGTCGTCACGGCTGCGGGCGTCGTCGAGCCGTACGAACCGCTCGAAGATCCGCTCGTGCTCCCCGGCGGGGACCCCCGCACCGTCGTCGGACACCCCGACCACCACCGCGCCGCGCTCGCGCCGCACGGACACCTCGACGCGGCCGCGCGCGTGCCGCTGCGCGTTGTCGAGCAGGTTGCCGAGCACCCGCGCCAGCTGACCGCGCGAACCGGCCACCTCGTACGGTCCGGAGCCCTCCGCCACCGTCACCGGCAGCCGGTCGGTCCGCTGCGAGACCTCCTCCCGCACCAGGGCGCCCAGATCGACGCGGCCCTGCCCGGGCCGCTCCCCGGCGTCCAGCCGGGCGAGCAGCAGCAGGTCGGCGGCGAGTGCCTGCAGCCGTACGGTGTCCCGCACGGCGCCCTCCACGTCCAGCAGTTCCGGATGCGCGGCGCCCACCTCCAGCTGCGTCCGCAGCGAGGCGATGGGACTGCGCAGCTCGTGCGAGGCGTCGGCGACGAACCGCCGCTGGCGTTCCACCGATGTCTCCAGGGCCGCGAGCGTCTCGTTGGTGGTGACGGCCAGCCGCGCCACCTCGTCGTGCGCGTCCGGCTCCGGGACCCGCCGGGACAGGTCCTCCGACGCGGTGATCGCGGCCATCTCGCGCCGGATCCCCTCCACCGGCCGCAGCGCCCGCCGCGTCACGAGCCAGGTCACCCCGCCCACCACGGCGAGCAGCGCCGGCAGGCCGATGAGCATGGCCTCGCGCACCGTGCCGACGGCGTCCTGCTCGGCGGCCAGCGGCGCACCGGCGTAGACCGTGACGTCCTGGCCGCGAGCCGTCCGTACCTCGACGGCGGCGAACCGGTAGTCGGCCCGCTCACCGTCCACCGTGGCGCTCCCCGACGACATCCGGGGATCGTCGTCGGACACCTCTCCGGGCCCGGGGTCGCCGTCCCCGCCCTCACGGGCGCCCCGCACCCGCACCTCGGAGCTCCCCGCCCCCTCGATCGCCTCCAGGTCGTCGCTGACGGCGACCACCCGCCGGTCCTCGTCCACCACCTGCGCGGGACGGTCGTCGGGCCACTCCACGTCCGCGTACGGCCGCCCCAGGGCCACCTGCGAGGCGACGTTCTGGGCGCCGACCTCGGCCTGGAGGTCCGCCTGGTCGATCAGATTGGCCCGCAGCACCAGCAGCACGGCCAGCCCGGCGGCCACCAGCGCCACCGCGACGACCGCGGTGGCCCCGAGCGCCGCCCTCGCCCGTACGGACCCGAACAGCCGCCTCATGCCGCCACCAGCCGGTATCCGGCGCCGCGCACCGTCTGGATCCTCGGCGCGCCGAGCTTGCGCCGCAGGGCGCTCACGTACACCTCGACGATGTTGGGATCGCCGTCGTACGCGAAGTCCCACACGTGCTCCAGGATCTGCGCCTTGCTGACCACCTCGCCGGCCCGCACCGCGAACTGTTCCAGTACGGCGAACTCCTTCGCCGTGAGCACGACTTCGTCCTCACCCGCGTACACCCGCCGGCTGGCGGTGTCCACCCGCAGGTCCCCCACGACGACGACCGGGGAGGCCCCCGCGCCGGCCCGCCGCCGCAGCAGGGCCTTGACCCGGGCGACCAGCACGACGTACGAGAACGGCTTGGTCAGGTAGTCGTCGGCGCCCGTGTCGAGCCCCTCGGCCTCGTCGTACTCCCCGTCCTTGGCGGTCAGCATCAGGATCGGCACGTCGTTGCCGGCGGCCCGCAGCGCCGCGCACACCCGGTAGCCGTTCATGCCGGGCAGCATGATGTCGAGCAGGACGAGGTCGTACGCGCCCTCACCGGCCCGGTGCAGCCCTTCCAGCCCGTCGTGCACCACGTCCACGGCGAAGCCCTCGGCGGTGAGCCCCTTGGCCAGGGCCACCGCGAGCCGCCTCTCGTCCTCCACGATCAACAAGCGCATGCGCCCAGGTTCGCAAACCGAACCTGAAGACGGCTTCAGCAGGCTTCAGGCCACGTTCAGCATCGCTGGGCCAGATTGATTCCCGTAGCAGCCAACCGCTCGGGAGGAAACCTCATGAAGCGCAAGATCGTCATCGCCACCGCCGTCACGGCCCTGCTCATCGGCGGCGGCACCGCGACCGCGTTCGCCACGTCGGACGACGACGCGAAGCCGGCCACGAGCGCGATCACCCTCGACGAGGCGACCGCGGCGGCCGTCACGTCCGCACCGGGCACCGTCACCGGGGCCGAACTCGACGACGAGGAGCCCACCTGGGAGGTCGACGTCTACGGCAAGGACGCCAAGTGGCACGACGTCGACGTGGACGCCACGACGGCGAAGGTCAAGGGCGCCCACGCGCAGGACGACGAGGACGACCGCGCCCCCAAGAGCACGAAGGTCTCCATGGGCGAGGCCGCGAAGGCGGCCCTCAAGGCGCGGCCCGGCACGCTGACGTCCATCGACCTGGACGACGACGGCGTCTGGGAGGCGGAGGTCCGGTCCAAGGACGGCAAGGAGCACGAGCTGACCGTCGACGCCACCACGGCGAAGGTCACAGCCGATCAGGCCGACGACGACACCGATGACACCGACCAGGCCGACGACGACAACGACTCCGACTGACGGGGCGGGCCCCGCACCGCACCCACCGGCGTGCGGGTGCGGACGCGCGGGGGTGGTGTCCGGGACGGTCCCGGACGTCGCCCCCGAAGCGGGCCGCTATCCCGCCTCCGTGACCCCCGCCACCAGCTCGTCGGCCGCCGCGTAGGGGTCGAGCTCGCCCGCGACGATCCGCTCGGCCAGCGCCCCGAGCCGCCGGTCGCCGCGCAGGTCCCCGATGCGCTCGCGCAACGCGGTGACCGCGATCGTCTCGACCTCGTGCGCCGCGCGCTTCGCCCGCCGCTCCCCCAGCACCCCGCGCTCCTCCATCCACGCCCGGTGCTTCTCCAGCGCCTCGACGACCTCGTCGACGCCCTCGCCCCGCGCGGCCACCGTCTTCACGATCGGCGGCCGCCAGTCCCCGGGCCCCCGGGACTCCCCGAGGCCCAGCATGTGGTTGAGCTCCCGCGCGGTGGCGTCGGCCCCGTCCCGGTCGGCCTTGTTGACGACGTACACGTCACCGATCTCCAGGATGCCCGCCTTCGCCGCCTGGATCCCGTCCCCCATGCCCGGTGCCAGCAGCACCACCGACGTATCGGCCTGCGAGGCGATCTCGACCTCGGACTGCCCTACGCCGACCGTCTCGACCAGCACCACGTCGCACCCGGCGGCGTCGAGCACTCGGATGGCCTGCGGCGCCGCCCAGGCCAGACCGCCCAGGTGTCCGCGCGTGGCCATGGACCGGATGTAGACGCCCGGGTCCGAGGCGTGCTCGGACATCCGCACCCGGTCGCCGAGCAGCGCGCCGCCGCTGAACGGCGACGAGGGGTCCACCGCCAGGACGCCGACCCGCTTCCCGGCCCGCCGGTACGCCGACACCAGGGCCGAGGTGGAGGTCGACTTGCCCACGCCGGGCGAGCCCGTGAGCCCCACGACGTACGCGTTCCCGGCCAGCGGAGCCAGCGCCGCCATCACCTCGCGCAGTTGCGGGGACGCCCCCTCGACCAGCGAGATCAGCCGGGCGACGGCACGCGGCCGGCCTTCTCGCGCCTGAGCCACCAGCCCGGGGACGTCCTGCATCACAACTCCGCTCCTCGATCAAGCACTACGGAAGGGTTACGCGCCCGCGATCGCTCGCCGCGCTACTTGCCCGCGACCTTGATGATCAGCGCATCGCCCTGACCACCGCCACCACACAGCGCGGCAGCCCCGACGCCGCCGCCCCGCCGCTTCAGCTCCAGGGCCAGGTGCAGCACGACGCGCGCGCCGGACATCCCGATGGGGTGCCCCAGGGCGATCGCGCCACCGTTGACGTTCACCTTTTCCGGGGACACTCCGAGGTCCTTCATTGACTGGACGGCGACGGCCGCGAAGGCCTCGTTGATCTCGATGAGGTCCAGGTCCTCGACGCCGATCCCTTCCTTGCCGAGCGCGTGCGCGATGGCGTTGGAGGGCTGCGACTGGAGCGAATTGTCCGGGCCGGCCACGTTGCCGTGGGCCCCGATCTCGGCGATCCACTCGAGACCGAGCTCCTCTGCCTTGGCCCGGCTCATCACGACGACGGCGGCCGCGCCGTCGGAGATCTGCGAGGCGGTGCCGGCCGTGATCGTGCCGTCCTTGGCGAACGCGGGGCGCAGCTTGCCCAGCGACTCGGCCGTCGTCTCGGCCCGGATGCCCTCGTCCTTGGAGAACAGCACCGGGTCGCCCTTGCGCTGCGGGATCTCGACGGGCGTGATCTCCGCCTCGAAGAGCCCGTTCTTCTGCGCGGCGGCGGCCCGCTGGTGCGACTGGGCGGCGAACTCGTCCTGCGGTCCGCGGGCGATCCCGAGCCGGGTGTTGTGCTTCTCGGTCGACTCGCCCATCGCGATGCCCTCGAAGGAGTCGGTCAGACCGTCGTGGGCCATCGAGTCGAGCATCTCGATGGCGCCGTACTTGAAGCCCTCACGGGACTTCGGCAGCACGTGCGGCGCGTTGGTCATGGACTCCTGGCCGCCGGCCACCACGATGTCGAACTCGCCGGCGCGGATCAGCTGGTCGGCCAGCGCGATGGCGTCGAGCCCGGAGAGGCAGACCTTGTTGATGGTCAGGGCGGGGACGTTCATGGGGATGCCGGCCTTCACGGCCGCCTGGCGGGCGGGAATCTGGCCTGCACCGGCCTGGAGGACCTGGCCCATGATCACGTACTGGACCTGGTCACCGCCGATGCCGGCCCGCTCCAGGGCGGCCTTGATGGCGAATCCGCCGAGGTCCGCGCCGGAGAAGGACTTGAGCGAGCCGAGGAGCCGGCCCATGGGGGTGCGGGCGCCAGCGACGATGACGGACGTGGTGCTGTTCGTTCCAGACATGAGGCACGGCCCCTAGGGATGAGGAGTGAACGAGGGTTTACCTCAATGTACTGAGCGGTACCTGTGCGGTCACCGGGCAGCAAGTGTGATCGCGCGCACGTTGCGTAACCACCCCCAACCGCGCTGCACTGTCCCCATGCTGACGCGAATCGACCACATCGGAATCGCCTGTTTCGACCTCGACAAGACCATCGAGTTCTACCGCTCGACCTATGGCTTCCAGGTGTACCACTCGGAGGTCAACGAGGAGCAGGGCGTCCGTGAAGCCATGCTCAAGATCAACGAGACGTCCGACGGCGGCGCCTCCTACCTCCAGCTCCTGGAGCCCACCCGCGAGGACTCCGCGGTGGGAAAGTGGCTGGCCAAGAACGGTGAGGGGGTCCACCACATCGCGTTCGGCACCGCCGACGTGGACGGCGACGCATCGGACATCCGCGACAAGGGCGTACGGGTCCTGTACGACGAGCCGCGCATCGGTTCCATGGGCTCCCGCATCACCTTCCTGCACCCCAAGGACTGCCACGGAGTACTGACGGAACTGGTCACTTCGGCCCCCTCCTCCGCCACGGAGCACTGACCGGAGCACTGTCCCGCTGATCCCACGCCGGTAGAGTGGGCGGTTCCGGTCCGGGGCCGGACCGGGGCCTGTGACTCATGCCTCACTGTTGATCTGAGACCATTCCCCCCGGGGGCCGCCCGAAGTCGGGGCGGTGCTTGTTTCGGAGAGTTCGGAAGAGTTGCGACCAGGGGACGGATGGGACCGCGCAGTGCGGGGCTACGAACGGCACGAGCCTGACGACCATCTCTCGCGGTTCGAAGCCGAGATGGACCGGCTGAAGACCGAGCGGGAGAAGGCGGTTCAGCACGCCGAGGACCTCGGCTACCAGGTCGAGGTGTTGCGCGCCAAACTCCATGAGGCGCGCCGCAACCTGGCGTCCCGTCCCGCCTACGACGCGGCGGACATCGGTTACCAGGCCGAGCAGTTGCTCCGTAACGCCCAGATCCAGGCGGACCAGCTGCGTACCGACGCCGAGCGCGAACTGCGCGACGCCCGGGCGCAGACGCAGCGGATCCTCCAGGAGCACGCCGAGCACCAGGCTAGGCTCCAGGCCGAGTTGCACACGGAGGCGGTGACCCGCCGCCAGCGGCTCGACCAGGAGCTCGCCGAGCGCCGGCAGACCGTCGAGGCCCACGTCAACGAGAACGTGGCCTGGGCCGAGCAGCTGCGCGCCCGCACCGAGGCGCAGGCCCGCCGGCTCCTGGAGGAGTCGCGCGCCGAGGCGGAGCAGTCCCTGGCCGCCGCCCGCGCGGAGGCCGAGCGCGTCGCCCGGGAGGCCCGCCAGCGCCTCGGCTCCGAGGCCGAGAACGCCCGCGCCGAGGCCGAGGCGATCCTGTTGCGCGCCCGCAAGGACGCCGAGCGCCTGCTGAACGCCGCCTCCAACCAGGCGCAGGAGGCCACCACCCACGCCGAGCAGCTGCGTACGTCGACGACCGCCGAGTCCGACCAGGCGCGCCGGCAGGCCGCCGAGCTCAGCCGCACCGCCGAGCAGCGGATGCAGGAGGCCGAGGCGGCGCTGCGCGAGGCACGCGCCGAGGCCGAGAAGGTCCTCACCGAGGCCAAGGACGCGGCGACCAAGCAGCTGACCGCGGCCGAGTCCGTCAACGAGCAGCGCACCCGTACGGCCAAGTCCGAGATCGCCCGGCTGGTCGGCGAGGCCACGAAGGACGCCGAGGCGCTGAAGGCGGAGGCCGAGCAGGCCCGCGCCGACGCCGTCGCCGAGGCCGAGCGGCTGGTGGCCGAGGCCGCCGAGAAGGCCCGTACGGTCGCCGCCGAGGATTCGGCGGCCGCGCTGGCCAAGGCCGCCCGTACCGCCGAAGAGGTCCTCACGAAGGCGTCCGACGACGCCAAGGAGACCACCCGCAAGGCGTCCGAGGAGGCCGAGCGGATCCGCCGCGAGGCCGAGGCGGAGATCGAGCGGCTGCGCAGCGAGGCGGCGGCCCAGGCCGACCAGCTCAAGGGCGCGGCGAAGGACGACACCAAGGAGTACCGGGCCAAGACGGTCGAGCTGCAGGAGGAGGCGCGCAGGCTGCGCGGCGAGGCCGAGCAGCTGCGGGCCGAGGCGGTCGCCGAGGGCGAGCGGATCCGCGGCGAGGCACGCCGCGAGGCCGTCCAGCAGATCGAGGAGGCGGCGAGGACCGCCGAGGAGCTGCTGACCAAGGCGCGGGGCGACGCCGACGAGCTGCGCACGTCCGCCTCCGCCGAGAGCGAGCGGGTGCGCGGCGAGGCCATCGAGCGCGCCACGACGCTGCGCAAGCAGGCCGAGGAGACCCTGGAGCGCACCCGCGCCGAGGCCGACCAGCTGCGCGCCGAGGCCGAGGAGCAGGCGCAGCGGACCACCTCCGACGCCGAGGACGCCGCCCGCGCGCTGCGCGAGGAGGCAGAGCGCGGCATCGCCGCCCGCCAGGCCGAGGCCACCGAGGAACTGACCCGGCTGCACACCGAGGCCGAGCAGCGCGTCACCGCCGCCGAGCAGGCACTGGGCGAGGCGAGGACCGAGGCCGAGCGGCTGCGCCGGGAGGCCGGCGAGGAGATCGAGCGGCTGCGCACCGAGGCGGCCGAGCGGGTACGGACGCTCCAGGCGCAGGCCGAGACCGAGGCAGAGCGGCTGCGCACGGAGGCGGCCGCCGATGCCGCGCAGTCGCGCGCCGAGGGCGAGGCCGTCGCCGTACGGCTGCGCAGTGAGGCGTCGAACGAGGCCGAGCGGCTCAAGACGGAGGCGCAGGAGAGCGCGGACCGGATCCGGTCCGAGGCCGCCGCCGCGGCCGAGCGCGTCGGGGCCGAGGCCGCCGAGGCGCTGGCCGCCGCCCAGGAGGAGGCCGCGCGCCGCCGCCGGGAGGCCGAGGAGACGCTGGCCGCGGCCCGCGAGGAGGCCGAGCGGGAGCGTACGCAGGCCCGCGAGCAGAGCGAGGAGCTCCTCGCGTCCGCCCGCAAGCGGGTCGAGGACGCGCAGGCCGAGGCCCAGCGCCTGGTCCAGGAGGCGGACTACCGGGCCACCGAGCTGGTCGCGGCCGCCGAGCAGACCGCGCAGCAGGTACGGGACGCGGTAGCCGGGCTGCAGGAGCAGGCCGAGGAGGAGATCGCCGGGCTGCGCTCGGCCGCCGAGCACGTGGCGGAGCGGACGAGGACCGAGGCCCAGGAGGAGGCGGACCGGCTCCGCGCCGACGCGTACGAGGAGCGGGAGCGGGCCACCGAGGACGCGAACCGGCTGCGCCAGCAGGCGCGGGAGGAGACCGACGCGGCCAAGTCGCTCGCGGAGCGCACGGTCGGCGACGCGATCGCGGAGGCGGAGCGGCTGCGCACCGACTCCTCGGAGTACGCCCAGCGCATTCGTACGGAGGCGTCCGACGCGCTGGCTTCGGCCGAGCAGGACGCGTCGCGTTCGCGCGCCGAGGCCCGTGAGGACGCCAACCGCATCCGCAACGAGGCGGCGGCGCAGGCGGACAGGCTGATCGGCGAGGCGACGGGCGAGGCCGAGCGCATGGCGGCCGAGGCCGTGCAGTCGCTGACGGCCGCCGGGCAGGACGCGGCCCGGATGCGGGCCGAGGCCGAGCAGATCAAGGCGGACGGCGAGACCGGGGCCGAGCGGCTGCGGGCCGAGGCGCGCGAGGAGGGCGAGCGGGTTCTCGACGAGGCGCGCAAGGCGGCGGACAAGCGCCGCGCCGACGCGGCGGCCCAGGCCGACAAGCTCGTCTCCGAGGCGAGCGGCGAGGCGGACAAGCTCGTCGCCGACGCGAACAGCGAGGCCGAGCGGCTGCGCGCGGAGGGCGAGCGGGTCCTGGACGAGGCGCGCGAGACGGCCGACAAGCGCCGCGCCGACGCGGCGGCCCAGGCCGACAAGCTCGTCTCCGAGGCGAGCGGCGAGGCGGAGCGGCTGCGCGCGGAGGCCGCCGAGATGGTCACCTCCGCCCAGCAGGCGGCGGAGCGCGTCAGGTCCGAGGCGCGGAAGGTCAAGGCGGACGCCGAGGAGGCGGCCGAGCGGATGCGCGGCGACGCCCGTGCCGAGGCGGACCGGCTGCTCGACGAGGCGCGTCAGGCGGCGTCCAGGCGCCGGTCGGACGCGGCCGAGCAGGCCGATCAGCTGATGGCGAAGGCCCAGGAGGAGGCGCTGCTCGCCGCGACCAAGGCGGAGGAGCAGGCCGACACGATGGTCGGCGCGGCCCGCAAGGAGGCCGAGCGGCTGGTCGCGGAGTCGACGGTCGAGGGCAACTCGCTGGTGGAGAAGGCCCGTGCGGACGCCGACGAGCTGCTGGTCGGGGCCCGCCGGGACGCGACCGCCATAAGGGAGCGGGCGGAGGAGCTGCGCGCCCGTACCGAGGCCGAGATCGAGGAGCTGCACGAGCGGGCCCGCCGGGAGACGTCCGAGCAGATGCGGACGGCCGGCGAGCGGGTCGACAAGCTGGTGAAGGCCGCGACGGAGCAGCAGGCGGAGGCCGAGGCGAAGGCCAAGGAGATGATCTCCGAGGCGAGTTCGGAGGCGGGCAAGGTCCGCATCGCCGCGGTGAAGAAGGCCGAGGCACTGCTCAAGGAGGCCGAGCAGAAGAAGGCCGAGCTGGTGCGCGAGGCGGAGAAGCTGCTTACGGAGGCCCGGGCGGAGGCCGAGCGCATGGTCGACGAGGGCCGGCGCGAGCTCGATGTGCTGGTCCGCCGCAGGGAGGACATCCAGGCCGAGATCTCCCGTGTCCAGGACGTACTTGAGGCGTTGGAGTCCTTTGAGGCGCCTTCCGGGGGCGGCAAGGCGCCGTCGAACAGCGGCTCCGGCGCGGGTGGCGTGAAAGCCGGCGCGGCGGCGGGCTCCACTCGTTCGGGTGGCAAGTCATCCGACGGTTAGCCACTCAAAAGGGGTGTCATTCTCCAGAGCAAACGGGCATTGACTCGATGACACGCCGCTTCGGCCCCTAGGATTCCCCCTAACACCTCACCGGTCACATTCGACAGGAACCCAGGAACCCCATGAGCGACACTTCCTCCCCCTTCGGCTTCGAGCTCGTGCGGCGTGGTTACGACCGCGGTCAGGTGGACGACCGCATTACCAAACTCGTCGCCGACCGTGACAGTGCTCTGGCCCGAATCACTGCTCTGGAAAAGCGCATCGAGGAACTCCACCTCGAGACGCAGAACGCCCAGGCCCAGGTGAGCGACGCGGAGCCGTCGTATGCCGGGCTCGGTGCGCGCGTCGAGAAGATTCTCCGCCTCGCCGAGGAGGAGGCGAAGGACCTGCGTGAGGAGGCCCGTCGCGCCGCCGAGCAGCACCGCGAGCTCGCCGAGTCGGCGGCGCAGCAGGTGCGCAACGACGCCGAGTCGTTCGCGGCCGAGCGCAAGGCGAAGGCCGAGGACGAGGGCGTCCGTATCGTCGAGAAGGCCAAGGGTGACGCCTCCACGCTGCGCAGCGAGGCGCAGAAGGACGCGCAGCAGAAGCGCGAGGAGGCGGACGCCCTCTTCGAGGAGACCCGCGCCAAGGCCGCCCAGGCCGCCGCGGACTTCGAGACGAACCTGGCCAAGCGCCGCGAGCAGTCGGAGCGCGACCTGGCTTCGCGTCAGGCCAAGGCCGAGAAGCGCCTCGCCGAGATCGAGCACCGCGCCGAGCAGCTTCGCCTGGAGGCCGAGAAGCTGCGTACGGACGCGGAGCGCCGTGCCCGTCAGACGGTGGAGACCGCGCAGCGCCAGGCCGAGGACATCGTGGCCGACGCGAACGCCAAGGCCGACCGGATCCGCAGCGAATCGGAGCGCGAGCTCGCGGCGCTCACCAACCGCCGCGACTCGATCAACGCGCAGCTGACCAACGTCCGCGAGATGCTGGCCACGCTGACCGGTGCGGCTGTCGCCGCCGCCGGCGCCCCGGCCGACGACGAGCCGATCACCCGCGGCGTCCCGGCGCAGCAGACCCGCTAGTCCCCGGGCCTGCCCCGGCGAGAAGCGGAAGCAATCAGACCGCGAAGCCCCCCGTCATTCCGGTGGCGGGGGGCTTCGCGCGCCCTTAGCGTGGCCCGACATGCTGTGCTTTCCCGGGGGGCGCCCCCGGGCTCCCAGCCGGACGGACAGGCCAGTCGCCTGCCCGAGGTGCCTTGGCGAGGTGGGTCTGAGTGATCGAACTGACGGGGCTGACGAAGCGTTACGGTGAGAAGCTGGCCGTCGACCAGCTGACCTTCACCGTACGGCCGGGCATCGTGACCGGCTTCCTCGGCCCGAACGGGGCGGGCAAGTCGACGACCATGCGGATGATGCTGGGGCTGGACAACCCGACGGCCGGTGACGTCCGCATCGACGGCAAGCACTACGCCGACCTCAAGGATCCGCTGAAGTACATCGGCGCGCTCCTCGACGCCAAGGCGATGCACGGCGGCCGCAGCGCGTTCAACCACCTGCTGTGCCTGGCCCAGAGCAACGGCATCCCTCGCACCCGGGTCTCGGAGGTCCTGGAGACGGTGGGCCTGACCTCGGTCGCCAAGAAGCGCGCGAAGGGCTTCTCGCTCGGCATGGGGCAGCGCCTGGGCATCGCGGGGGCGCTCCTCGGCGACCCCGAGATCCTCATGTTCGACGAGCCGGTGAACGGCCTCGACCCCGAGGGCATCCACTGGATCCGCAACCTGATGAAGACGCTGGCCTCCCAGGGCCGTACGGTCTTCGTCTCCTCCCACCTGATGAGCGAAATGGCGCTCACGGCGGACCACTTGGTCGTCATCGGCCAGGGCCGGCTGCTCACCGACACGTCGATGGCCGGCTTCATCAAGGAGAACTCGCGCAGTTACGTGCGCCTGCGCTCCCCGCAGCAGGAACGGCTGCGCGACGTGATGCACGAGGCCGGGATCACGGCGGCCGGCGCGGCCAACGGGTCGCTGGAGGTGGACGGGGTGAGCGCGGAGCAGCTCGGCGAGCTCGCCGCCCGGCACCAGCTCGTTCTCCACGAGCTGAGCCCCCAGCAGGCGTCGCTGGAGGAGGCGTTCATGCAACTGACCGCGGAGTCCGTCGAGTACCACGCGCATTCCGACGGTGAACGGCCCGCGCCGCCCGGGGCCGGCTGGGGTGCGGGGGTCCAGCAGCGGAAGACGACCGGGAAGGGGGCCTGAATCGTGGCTGCCACACAGGTGCTCAAGTCGGAATGGACCAAGATCAAATCCGTGCAGTCCACGTTGTGGACACTCGGCCTTGCCGCAATCGTCACCATCGGCCTCGGCGTACTCATCAGTATTCTTTCGAAGAACGAATTCGAGAAGATGGACGCCGAGGACAAGCTCGCCTTCGATCCTACGTTCGTGAGTTTCGCGGGCACGAGTCTTGGGCAGCTAGCAATGATCGTTTTCGGTGTGCTCGTCGTGTCGAACGAATACAGCACCGGAATGATCCGCATGTCGCTCGCGGCGGTCCCGCAGCGCGGCACCTTCCTGTTCAGCAAGATCACCGTCGCGGCGGGCCTCGCCCTGGCCGTCGGCATGATCACGAGTTTCGCCGCCTTCTTCCTCGGCCAGGCGATGCTCGGCGACCTCAGGGCGGACATCGGCGACCCGGGCGTCCTGCGCGCGGTGATCGGCGGTGGGCTCTACATGACCCTGATCGCGCTCTTCTCGATGGGCGTGGCCTCGATGCTGCGCAGTCAGGTGCTCGCCCTCGGCGTCCTGATGCCGTTCTTCTTCCTGCTCGCGCCGATCCTGGGCAACGTCTCCGCCACGAAGAAGGTCGGCCAGTACCTCCCCGACCAGGCCGGCAGCAAGATCATGCAGGTGGTGCCGCCGGTTGACGACAGTGCGCCGTACGGCCCGTGGGGCGGGCTGCTGATCATGGCCGCGTGGGTCCTCGCGGCTCTGGTGGGCGGATTCGTCCTGCTGAAGAAGCGGGACGCGTAGCGGAGGCGCCATACGCCCCGTCCCGGCTTGGCGGGAACCGTCAGCCCACGGTTATCCTCCTAACCCTTACGGGGGCGTTCGGCCAAGAGGTCACAGCCCCGACGACCCGACCTGGCGATGGGGCTGCACACCATGATCGAGGCAGTCGGCCTGACGAAGCGCTACGGCGCCAAGACAGCCGTGTACAACCTTTCCTTCCAGGTGCGCCCGGGCACGGTGACGGGCTTCCTCGGCCCCAACGGCTCCGGCAAGTCCACGACGATGCGGATGATCCTCGGGCTCGACGAGCCCACCTCGGGCCATGTCACCATCGGCGGTCACCCCTTCCGCAAGCTCACCAACGCCCCCCGCCAGGTCGGCGCCCTGCTCGACGCCAAGGCCGTGCACGGCGGCCGCAGCGCGCGCAGCCACCTCATGTCGCTGGCGCAGCTCTCCGGCATCCCCGCCCAGCGGGTCGACGAGGTACTCGGTGTCGTCGGCCTCCAGGACGTCGCCAAGCGGCGCTCCAAGGGCTTCTCGCTCGGCATGGGGCAGCGCCTGGGCATCGCCGCCGCGCTCCTCGGCGACCCGCAGGTGCTGCTCTTCGACGAGCCGATCAACGGCCTCGACCCCGAGGGCATCCACTGGGTCCGCAATCTCATGAAGACACTGGCCGCCGAGGGCCGTACGGTCTTCGTCTCCTCGCACCTCATGAGTGAGATGGCGGTCACCGCCGACCACTTGATCGTGATCGGCCGGGGACAGCTGCTCGCCGACATGAGCGTCAAGGACTTCATCTCCGCGAACTCCGCGGACTTCGCCCGGGTGCGTACGCCGCAGACCGAGCCGCAGCAGCGCGAGAAGCTGTCGTCCGTGCTGACGGAGGCCGGTGGGCACGTCATGACCGAGCAGGACGGGGCGATGCGCGTCACGGGTCTGGCGCTGCCGCGCATCAGCGACCTCGCGCACGAGGCCGACGTACGGCTGTGGGAGCTCTCGCCGCACCAGGCCTCGCTGGAGGAGGCGTACATGCGGATGACGCAGGGCGCTGTGGACTACCGCTCGACCGCCGACCAGCTGGCCGGCTTCCAGCAGCCGATGCAGCAGCCCGGCGGTTACGCCGAGCCCGCCGCGCCGCAGCAGGGCTGGTACGCCCCGCCGCCGCCCCAGCCGGGCGGGCAGCCGCCCTTCGCGGGCGCCCCGCTGCCGGGCGGCCCCGCGCCCGCCCCCGGCTACGCCGCCCCCGCGCAGGCCCCCGCGCCGGGCCACAACCCCTACGCGGCGCCGGCCGCGCCGCCCGCGGCTCCTCCCGCGCCCGCCGCACCGCCCGCCGCCGCCCAGCCGCCCGCCGCGGCGCCGGCACCCGACCTGACCAAGAGCGACAGTGACAGCCCCGAGGACGCCCGATGACGACCCCGTACCAGCAGCAGGCCCCTCAGCAGGCCCCCCAGCCGTACGCACCGCAGGGTGTCGCGTCGTACGTCTCCCCCATCCCGGTGCGCAGGGCGACGCTCGGCGACGCGCTCGCCTCCGAGTGGACGAAGATCCGGTCGGTGCGCTCCACGATGTGGACCCTCGGCGTCATGATCGTCCTCGTGCTCGGCATCGGGCTGCTCTCGTCGGTGGCCGTCAGCTCGTCCGGCGCCGACCTCGGCGAGACCCCGGTCCTGAGCCTCGGCTTC
This sequence comes from Streptomyces chryseus, assembly GCF_014650755.1. GTDB lineage: Bacteria > Actinomycetota > Actinomycetes > Streptomycetales > Streptomycetaceae > Streptomyces > Streptomyces chryseus. The sequence goes on from NZ_BMVO01000021.1 coordinate 28,715, forward strand.
TTCGGCGTGCTCCTCGGCGCGATCCCGGTGATCACGCTCGGCGTCATGACCGTCGCGTCGGAGTACGGCACGGGAATGATCCGTACGACCCTCACGGCCTGCCCCAGCCGCTCGCGCGTGCTGACCGCCAAGGCGATCGTCTTCTTCGTCGTGGCCTTCGTCATCACGCTGGTGACCACCGCCCTCGTCGGACTGCTCCAGACGGCGATGCTCGACGGCGTCACGCCCACGGGTGAGGACTGGCTGCGCGCGACGCTCGGCGTCAGCCTCTACATCGCGACGCTCGGCCTGCTCTCGCTCGCCGTCGGCTCGCTCATCCGCCACTCGGCGGGCGCCATCACCATCATGATCGGTGTGGTGCTGCTGCCGCTGGTGCTGGCGATGTTCATGTTCTCCGAGACGCTGGCCGACCTCCAGCAGGCGCTCTTCGAGTACTCGATCCCCAACCAGCTCGGCGTCTTCTACGACGCCTCCGTCACCAGCTCCGGACCGTCCGGCTGGGACCCGCTGTGGATCCTGGCGGGCGTCACGGCCGCCGCCCTGGGCGGCGCCTTCCTCGCCCTGGAGAAGCGCGACGTGTGACCGCGCGGACCGGCCCGTCCCCGGGCGGCGCCGGTCAGTGGCGCGGAGCGTTGCGGGACCGCTGCACCTTCGTGGTGCGGCGGTCTCTCGCGTTCCAGCACGCCTTGTGCCAGTGCCTGCGGTCGTCGACACCGCCGTACTCCGGCCAGGCCACCAGGTGCGCGACCCCGGACGGGATCTCCTGGTCGCAGCCCGGGCAGCGGTACCGCTTGCCCGCCGCGCTCGCACCGGCGACGTGGCGCACCGACCACTCCTCGCCCTGCCACGACTCGGTGCTCTGGAGCCCGAACCTGTCTCCGACCGCGCCGGTCGGTCGCTCGGCGGGACTCTCGCCGCCCTTGGGGCGGTTGCGACGCGGTGACACCTGAAACCTCACGGGTCGGACGGCACTGGTTTCCCCCAGCCTAGGGCCATCCGGCAGGGGTACACGTATCGCAGCGCGCGCGGGAACGCCGCCCGCCCGGCGCGGCTTACCGGAAAATCGCAACAACTTCGCGCGTGGCCGTGCCTTTGGCACGTGTCAGACGTTGTTGCCAGTAAGGGGGATGCCGCGTCGGCCGCAAGGAGGCAATAGGCGATGCGTGTCGGAACGTTTGTACTGGCGGCCCAATTCCCGGGTCAGGGCCAGGGGGAGGCGCTGCACCGGGCGGTGCGGTCGGCCGAGGTCGCCGAGGAAGCCGGGCTCGATTCCGTGTGGCTCGCGGAACACCACTTCGTACCGTACGGCGTGTGTCCCTCGGCGGTGACGCTCGCCGCGCTGCTGCTCGGGCGCACCCGTCGCATCCGCGTGGGCACGGCGGTCAGCGTCCTGCCGACCGCGCACCCGGTCGCCCTGGGCGAGCAGGCCGCGCTGCTGCACCTCACCTCCGGCGGGCGGTTCACGCTCGGCGTGGGGCGGGGAGGCCCGTGGGTCGACCTGGAGGTGTTCGGACAGGGTCTTTCGGCGTACGAGCACGGCTTCCCCGAGTCGCTGGATCTGCTGCTGCGCTGGCTGCGCGAACCGCGCGTCGAAGCGCGGGGCGAGCGGTTCGACTTCCGTGAGGTCGCCGTCGTACCGAGGCCGGACGAGCTGCTGCGCGCGGCGCCGGACGCGGGGGGACCGGGCGGCCCCGAGGTCGTGGTCGCCTGCACCTCTCCCAAGAGCGTGCGGCTGGCCGCCGAGCGCGGGCTGCCGATGCTGCTCGGCATGCACTGCGGCGACGAGGACAAGGCGGAGATGGTCGCGCTGTGGCGCAGGCTCGCGCTCGCCGCGGGACATGAGCCGGAAACGGTCGCCGCGGCGGGCCATGTGTCGGCCGGCGTGGCGCAGATCGCGGACAGCGCGGCCGACGCCACGGAGACGCTGACCAAGGCGATGCCGGGCTGGCTCAAGCAGGGTCTGGACGCCCATGTGACGGTCGACGGGCGTCACCGCGCGATGCGGGACCCCTTCGCCTACACGGAGATGCTGTGCTCGCTCCATCCCGTCGGCCCGCCGCGGCTGGCCGCCGACCGGCTGGCGGCCACCGCGGAACGGACCGGGATCACGCGCTTCGCGCTGCTCGTCGAGGGGTCGGGCGACCTTGTGGCCACCGAGGAGAACGTACGGCTGCTGGGGTCCGACGTACTGCCCCTGCTGTCCTGACACGGCGGTCCGGCACCGTCGCTCCGCATCAGTGTTGCAGGCACGATGCGGAGCGACGACAGCACTGCCTCAGCAGTCCCGCAGCGTAGGCGACTGGTTGAGCAGCTGGCCCCGGATCGACGTGAAGCGACTGAGCCGCTCGTCCGACGAGGAGTCCACCGGGAACACCGCTACGCGGTGGCAGTTCTGGAATGCGAGACGTACGCCGAAGTGCCGCTGGAGCGCACCGCGAATCGCGTCACTCGCGAGTGCGCGCAGCAGCTGACCACGTGCCTGCTCGTCCGGCGGAGGCGTCTGGTTGTCGGCGAACTCGCCACCGTCGACCTTCAGCTGAGCCACCAGAGAGCTGATCATCTCCCATGCGTAAGGCAGGGAGGTCCGGACGCAGTCGACGAAGGCGGCTTCGTCGACATCGCCTCGCTCGGCCTGTTCCAACAGTGCCGGTGAGACGTCGAGCGACATGGGTTCTCCTCTCGCGACCCCGGGACCGGGGTCTTACGGGCAGGGAAGACGGACGACGACGCAGAGTGCACGTACGACGACCTCCTGCATCCAAGTTAAGCGTGCGGTCCGGGCCGCACCAGGAGATTGGGAACACAACCAGCCATCAACGAAGGGGGGCTTACTGGGCGAATCGCGTAGACCGATCGTCGTCGAGTAGCGTTGCGCCTCATGCGTCTCGTCATTGCCCGCTGCTCCGTGGACTACGCGGGCCGGCTCACTGCCCACTTGCCCTCCGCTCCCCGTCTGATCCTGGTGAAGGCGGACGGCAGCGTCTCGATCCACGCCGACGACCGGGCGTACAAACCGCTCAACTGGATGTCTCCGCCATGCACCCTCAAGGAGGGCGCGGGTGACGACGCCGGGACCTGGACGGTGATCAACAAGGCGGGCGAGAAACTGATCATCACCATGGAGGAAGTCCTCCACGACTCGTCCCACGAGCTGGGCGTCGACCCGGGGCTCATCAAGGACGGCGTGGAAGCGCACCTCCAGGAACTGCTCGCCGACCGCATCGACACCCTCGGCGAGGGCTATTCGCTGATCCGCCGCGAATACCCCACGGCCATCGGGCCGGTGGACATCCTGTGCCGGGACGCGGACGGGGCGACGGTCGCGGTGGAGCTGAAGCGGCGCGGCGACATCGACGGCGTCGAGCAGCTCACCCGCTACCTGGAGCTGCTCAACCGCGACCCGCACCTCGCGCCGGTGAAGGGCATCTTCGCGGCGCAGGAGATCAAGCCGCAGGCGCGCGTCCTGGCGACGGACCGCGGGATCGGGTGCGTGGTCCTGGACTACAACGCGATGCGCGGCATCGAGGACGACAAGCTCCGCCTGTTCTGAGGGCCCGTCCGGCCGCTTGTACGGGCGAGGGGCGGCGCCCCCTGCCCGACGACGTCACCACGCGTGGGGCGGGCGGGGGAAGTGCCCCTCCCGCCCCCACGCGTCTCTCCGTGGCCCGGGTGCCGGGCGCGCTAGGACGCGGCCGGGGCGCTGTTGCTCGGGCTGCCGGTGGTCGTGCCGTCCGTCGTGCCGCCGTCGGTGGTGCCGCCCTCCGCGCCGCCAGTGGTCTCACCAGTGGCGCCGCCGTCCGTGGAACCGCCGTCCGCCGTGCCGCCGTCCGCGGCGCCGCCGTCGGTCGTACCGCCGTCGGACGTCCCGCCGCCCGTGGTGGGAGCGCCGGTCGTCGGACCGCCCGTCGTGGGGCCGCCGGTCGTCGGACCGCCGGTGGTGGGGCCGCCCGTGGTCGGGCCACCGGTCGTCGGACCGCCCGTGGTCGGGCCACCGGTGGTGGGGCCGCCCGTGGTCGGACCGCCGGTCGTGGGACCGCCCGTGGTCGGGTCGTCGGAGTTCGGCGGCCTGCTGCCCGGCGACGAGTCGTCCTCGCTCGGCTTGCCGCTCTTCGACGGTTCGCCGGACGCCTTGCCGTCGCCGCTCTCGCCCGGCCGGGGCTGACCCGACGTACCGGGGCCGGTCGGCCGGCCCGGATCGCCCGGCCGCCGGGTCGAGCCGTCGGCCGGCTCGTCCGCGGTGAGCCCGTCGTCGATGTCGTCCTCGTTGGCCGACTGCTCGGACGTGACCCTGTTCCGCGGCTCGTCGCTGTCCGAGGCCGCCCCGAGCGTCACCACGGTGCCCAGGACGGCGACGAGCAGCGCGCCCGCGCCCGCCGCGACCATGTTGCGCCGGGCGCCGCTCAGCAGCGCGGGGCGGCCCCCGCCGCCACCGGCCTCCGGCGAGCGGTGGGTGACCAACGTGCCGTCGTCCCCGGGCCGTTCGGACCGGCCGGGCAGTGACAGGGGTACGACCGCCGCCGGGACGCCGCCGGGCGGCGACGCCGACTCCTCGTACCGCGCCGCCGGCACTTCCTCCCCGGCCGGCGTACGACCGCCGGGCACGAGCCCCGCCGCCGCCGGGAGGGAGCGGTCGGAGACCAGGGCCAGTGCTCGGCGTCCGGCGACCGTGCCGCTCTTGTCGGCCACGGCGCCGCGCATCGCGACGGACGCCTCCAGCTCGGCCCGGGCCCGGTCCAGATGGCCCGTGCAGAGCGCCAGGACGCCCAACTCGTGGTGGAAGTACGCCTCTTCGGCGACCTCGCCCGCGATGCGCGCGGCTTCGAGTCCGGCCCGCAGCGCCCGCTCCCACGCGCCCCAGCTCAGCCCGGCCGCGAACGCGGGAGCCGCCGTACGGGCCAGCAGGACGGCCGCACTCGGGTGCCCCGCCTCGGAGCCGGGTACCAGCGGCGCCGACGCCGCGAGGATCGCGTCGGCCTCCGCGGCCGCCCGCTCCGGCGTGACCGAGGGGTGCCCGGCCCACCAGGCGTAGTGCTGGGCGGCGGTGTGCGCCCGCTCCGGCACGTCGTCCGCGAACCCGGCCGCCTCCAGCTGTACGGCCACGCCCGCGGCCAGCCGGAACCGCGCCCCGACCGGCGAGAGCAGGCCGCACCTCATCAGCTCGCCGAGCGCGGCGTCCGCGTGGGTGTCCCCCACGAGGGCCGGCAGGTGCGCCTGGTGGGGCACCTCACCGCCGAGCGCGATGGCGAAGCGCAGGGTGGCCCGGGCGGAGTCGCTCAGCCGTGACGCGAGCAGCGCGGCGGGCATCGCTCCCTCGGCGAGGGACGGCAGGGGTACGTCGTGGCCGTCCTCCGCGTCGAAGGGCGCGTCGACCGGCTGCTCGTTGAAGTACCCGTACGCCTCGAAGGCGGTGGGGTCGGCGCGCAGCTGGTCGCGCTGCCTCAGCAGCGCACCCGCCTGGGTGAAGCGCAGCGGCAGCCCCTCGGACTCGAACCAGAGGTCGCCGGCCCAGTTGGCCTCGTCGTCGGTGAGGGGGCGCTCGACGGCCCGCTCCAGGAGCTCCAGGCTGGCGCTGCGGCCGAGACCGCCGAGGGACACCTCCTCGACGTGGGACTCGGGCGAGGGGGTGGCGACGTCCGGTGTGGTGGCGAGCAGGAAGGCGCACTCGGGCGTGGCCTCCAGCAGCTCGCCCAGCGCCGCTCCGCCGAACTCCAGGTCGTCGAGGACGACGACGGCGCCGATCTCGTGGACCAGGCCGAGCAGGTCGGCCCGGTCCGGGCGGTGCAGCGGTGCGCTGTAGACGGCGGCGAACAGGTCGTGGAGCAGCTCGTCGGCCGTGCGGTGGGCGCCGCATAGCCGTACGACTCCGTCGGGCGCGAGGTCCGCGCATTCGGCGGCGACGGCGTCGAGGAGCGCCGTACGGCCCGATCCGGAGGGGCCCGTCAATCGCACCGAGCGGCCGCGCGCGAGCAGCCGTACGAGCCTCTCGCGCTCCTCCTGACGCTCCAGGAGCGGCAGCTCGGGCGCGACGGGCCCGGGCGGGACGGGCGGCTTGGCCGCGCGCAGCAGCTCGGCGCGGTCGTCGGCGCTGTGCCTGACCGGCCGCGCGGGCCGCTCGCCGGGCGGGCAGACCTCGATCTCGCTGCCGTCGACGGGGTTGACGGTGAGCAGGAAGTCGCCCGCGACGACCTGCACGGTGCGGGCGGGCGCCGACGAGCCGGGCCCGCCCGTCTTCCCGGCGGCGCTCGTTCCGCTCGGCGCGGAGGACGGTGTCAGCGCGTCCCGTGGTGGCCGGCGCGGGCCGTCACCGGTGTCGCTCTCGCCGAACGGGCCGTTGTCGTGGCCGTACTCTTCCGGTCCCCGGTTCATCGGGTCCATGGTCCCCCCAGATGCGTCGCGTGCGGATGCCCCTCCCGGCCTTTCACACGCCCGCTGTCGCTTCTGGTCCGGTGCCCGCCGTACTCGGGTTCGTCAATCGGCAGGCGAGCCGAACCCTAGACCTTCGCACAGTATCGGGGAACACGAGGGGTGCCGCCCCGCCCGGGACGTCACAGTCTCGTGAGGATTGTGCGTCCACCGTACGGATCGCGCCGCTTCGCGCCGGCGCCGTGCCGCTCAGACCCGCGGCAGCGACTCGGCGGCGAGGCCGCCCTCGATGGCGAGGATGCGGTGCAGCCTGGTCGCGACCAGCAGGCGCTGCATCTGGGCCGGCACGCCGCGCAGCACAAGCCGACGGCCCGCCCGCCCGGCCCGCCGATGGGCGCCCATGATGACGCCGAGACCGGTGGCGTCCCAGGAATCCAGCTCGGTCAGGTCGAGCACGAGATCGCCGACACCGTCGTCGACGGCCGAGTGCAGGACCGTACGGGCGTCCGCCGCGCTGCGGACGTCGAGGCGGCCCCCGACGACCAGCTCGACGTGGTCGCCCCTGATGTGCATATGCGCTCCCCGAGAGTGCGTCGGTCTGCGTGTCGTGTTTCTTTCCTTGCACCCAACTGACTGCCGTACGGGCAAGGAAGTTGCCGTCCGTAAGCGAACCGATACCGAATTCACCCCTGGGAGTGACCCCAGGGGCTGACAGGGCATCAGTGCTTGTAGAAGCCCTGCCCGCTCTTGCGCCCGATGTCACCGGCGTCAACCATCCGGCGCATCAGCTCCGGCGGCGCGAACTTCTCGTCCTGCGACTCCGTGTAGATGTTGCCGGTGGCGTGCAGCAGGATGTCGACGCCGGTGAGGTCGGCGGTCGCGAGGGGGCCCATGGCGTGTCCGAAGCCCAGCTTGCAGGCGATGTCGATGTCCTCGGCCGAGGCGACGCCCGACTCGTACAGCTTGGCGGCCTCGACCACGAGGGCCGAGATGAGGCGGGTGGTGACGAAGCCGGCCACGTCGCGGTTGACGACGATGCAGGTCTTGCCGACGGACTCGGCGAACTCTCGCGTGGTGGCGAGCGTTTCGTCGCTGGTCTTGTAGCCGCGTACGAGCTCGCAGAGCTGCATCATCGGCACCGGCGAGAAGAAGTGGGCGCCGACGACCCGCTCCGGACGCTCCGTCACCGCCGCGATCTTGGTGATCGGGATGGCGGAGGTGTTCGACGCGAGGACGGCGTCCTCCCGCACGATCTTGTCGAGCGCGCGGAAGATCTCGTGCTTGACCTCGAGCCTCTCGAAGACGGCCTCGACGACGATGTCGGCGTCGGCGACCGCGTCGAGGTCGGTGGTCGTGGTGATGCGGCCGAGCGCGGCCTCCGCGTCCGCGGCGTCCAGCTTGCCCTTGGACACGAACTTGTCGTACGAGGCCTTGATGCCGTCACGGCCGCGGGTCAGCGCCGCGTCGGTGACATCGCGCAGCACGACGTCCCAGCCCGCCTGCGCCGAGACCTGCGCGATTCCGGACCCCATGAGTCCGGCTCCGATGACGGCGAGCTTCCTGGCCACGACACACCCCTTGATTTCTTTGGCCTCAACGCCTGTTTGCTTCAGGCTCTCCGGCGGAGATTAGCGTCCGTGAGGGGCGGAGTGGCGGCGAAGAGATGCGCGTCACGTCTCAGATGACGGACATCACACCGGGACGCCTCATTCGGCGGACCGCACCGCGTAGTTGAGCGCCTTGTCGCTCAGCAGCTCCTCCATCCCGTCGAGCAGGACCAGAGCCTCCCGGGACACCTCCACCGCTTTGCGGCCCTTGACCATCTCGCCGCCGATCCAGCCCATCAGGGTGGACTGGAGCCAGGCGAGCTGCCCGGCCATGAGGGCCGGCAGCGGATCGCCGGCCGTCGCGCCCGTCTCCTCGCGCAGGGTCCGCTCCAGGCTTTCCACGACTTCCTGCTGGATGGCCCACAGCCGGGAGCGCAGGGCCTGCGCCTCCAGCACGACGCGCATGAAACGCGCGTAACCGTCGATCAGGCCGATGGAGGGGGCGACCTCCTCGACCTCGCGGTGCAGTTCGCGCAGGACGGCCGCGGCGGCCGACTCGCCCTCGTCCCGGCCCCGGACGTAGCGCGGCAGCCGGTCGACGATGCCCCTGCTGCGGTCGAAGAACAGGTCCTCCTTGGCGGGGAAGTAGTTGTAGACGGTGTTGACGGAGACGTCCGCCGCCTCGGCGATCTCGGCGATCGTCACGGCGTCGAAGCCCCGTTCCAGGAAGAGGCCCGTGGCCACATCGGAGATGTGCTGCCGGGTCTGCCGCTTCTTGCGCTCTCTGAGTCCCTCGGCCATGGGCCCATCGTAGCTTCACTGGGCCCCCCACAAACTTAGAGTCATTGCAAACTTTCAGTGACTCTGCTTTTCTTTGGGCATGGCAATCATCAGTACGGCCGGACTCACCCGGACCTTCTCGACCAAGGCGGGCCCCGTCGAAGCCGTCCGCGGCATCGACCTCACCGTCGAGCGCGGCGAGATCCTCGGCTTCCTGGGCCCGAACGGCGCCGGCAAGACGACCACCCTGCGGATGCTCACCACGCTCCTCGCCCCGACCGGCGGAGCCGCCACCGTCGCGGGACACGACCTGCTCCGCGACCCGGCGGGTGTCCGGCGCAGGATCGGTTACGTCGCCCAGTCCGGCGGCGTGGACCCGCAGGTGTCCGTACGGGAGGAACTCGTCACCCAGGGCCGCCTCTACCGGCTGCCGAGGGCCGAAGCAGCGGCCCGCGCCGAAGAGCTGGCCCGCGACCTGTCGCTCACCGACCTGATGGACCGCACGTGCGCGGCGCTGTCCGGCGGTCAACGGCGGCGGCTCGACATCGCGATGGGCCTCACCCACCGGCCCGAGGTGCTCTTCCTCGACGAGCCGACCACCGGCCTCGACCCGGGCAGCCGCGCCGACCTGTGGGACCTGGTGCGCCGGCTGCGCGACGAGTACGGCACCACGGTGTTCCTCACCACCCACTACCTCGACGAGGCCGACGCGCTCTCCGACCGGCTCGTCGTCGTCGACAAGGGGCGGGTCGCCGCCGAGGGAACGCCGAGCGCCCTCAAGCTCCGGTACGGCGGCTCCATCGACGCCACCCTCCAGGACACCTTCCTCGCCATCACCGGGCGCACCCCCGCGCCCGTCGACACCACGCCCGTCGCCGTCTAGGAGGCCGACCGTCATGAGCGCATTCCTCTCCGACACCGCGCTGCTCTTCGGGCGGTACGCCCGCCAGACCCTGCGTTCCAAGTTCCAGATGCTCTTCGGCGCCCTGATGCCCCTGCTCTACCTGGTCTTCTTCGGTCCGCTGCTGACCGGTCTGCCCCTTGGTACGCAGGGCGACTCCTGGCAGGTGCTGGTCCCCGGACTGCTCCTGCAACTCGGTCTCTTCGGCGCCCTGTTCGCCGGTTTCTCGGTCATCATCGAGCAGCAGTCCGGCGTGCTGGAGCGGATGCGGGCCGCGCCGGTCAGCCGGCTCGCGCTGCTCCTCGGGCGGGTACTGCGGGACGCGGCGCTGTTCGTGTTCCAGGCGGTGCTGGTGGTACTGGCCGCGACGGCGCTCGGGCTGCGGGCCCCGCTCGCCGGCGTCCTGATCGGCTTCGCGTTCGTCGGCGTACTGACGACCGCGCTCGCCTCGCTGTCGTACGCGCTCGCGCTGAAGGTCTCCCGGCCGCACGACTTCGGTCCCCTGATCAACGGCCTGAGCATGCCGTCGATGCTGCTGTCCGGTCTGATGCTGCCGATGGCGCTGGCGCCGGGGTGGCTGGACGCGCTGTCGCACCTCATGCCGTTCCGCTACGTCGTGGACGCGATGCGCGCCGGTTACGTGGGGGACTACACCGGTACGGCGATGCTGTACGGGGTCCTGATGTCCGCCGCGCTGGTGGCCGCCGCCGTGACGGTGGGCACACGCGTCTTCCGCAGGGCGGGCGCGTAACTAGGCTGGCCGCATGGTCAACCTGACGCGCATCTATACCCGTACCGGCGACAAGGGCACCACCGCCCTGGGCGACATGAGCCGCACCGCCAAGACCGATCTGCGGATCTCGGCGTACGCCGACGCCAACGAGGCCAACGCGGTCATCGGGACGGCGGTCGCTCTGGGGCAGCTCGACGAGGCCGTGGTGAAGGTCCTCGTCCGGGTCCAGAACGACCTCTTCGACGTGGGCGCGGATCTGTCCACTCCGGTGGCCGAGGACCCGAAGTACCCGCCGCTTCGTGTCGAGCAGTCGTACATCGACAAGCTGGAGGCGGACTGCGACCGCTTCCTGGAGGAGCTGGAGAAGCTGCGCAGCTTCATCCTTCCGGGGGGTACGCCGGGGGCCGCGCTGCTGCACCAGGCGTGCACGGTGGTGCGGCGGGCGGAGCGGTCCACCTGGGCGGCGTTCGAGGTCCACGGCGAGGTGATGAACCCGCTGACGGCGACGTACCTGAACCGGCTGTCCGACCTCCTGTTCATCCTCGCAAGGGTGGCCAACAAGGAGGTCGGGGACGTGCTGTGGGTGCCGGGGGGCGAGCGCTAGGGGCGGGGCCCGCGCGGCGGGCCTGCGGGGCTCCGGCCCCGGGCCCGCCTACCCCAGCGGCTGCCGATCCCCGGCCGGTTCCTGCTTAGGGAAGAGCGTGTACGACGCGGCGATGACCGCGTTGATGCCGATCACGAAGAGCATCTTCTGCTGCCACGCCCGCAGCGATCCGATCTCCCCGTCCCCGCCGACGTACCAGATCGCGGCCTGGAGCAGCCCGGTGGCGATGGCCGCCGCCAGCATCCAGCGCCCGGCGATCCTCCACTCGTGCACCGCCCGGGCCGTCCCGTACTTCGGCGGCCGCACCGGAGGCGGTCCGCCGGCGAAGCGGTGGGCGAACCTGGCGTCGACCCACTTGATGGTGCGGTGGCCGAGCGCGACCGTGAAGCCGATGTAGACGGCGGCGAGCCCGTGCTTCCAGTCCGGCTCCGCGCCGTTCTTCAGATCGACCGCCGTGACGACCAGCAGCAGGACCTCCAGCAGCGGCTCCATGAGCAGCACGGCCGCCCCGGCGCGCGGCATCCTCGCCAGGTAGCGCAGGGCCAGTCCCCCGGCCAGCAGTACCCAGAAGCCGACTTCGCACATGATGATCAGCGTGACGATCACGGTGTTCACTCTCCTCCCGTTGTGCTTCCCACCCTCCCGTCCGCGGGCCCCCGAAGCGTCATCGCCAGTGACGAACCGGCACTGCATCCTTCGATGTAGCCCCGGCTCACCCCGCACGGGGACGACGAGCCGGTGCGCGCCGTGTTGGATGGTGACGTGACCCGCTTCCCCCGCCCGCATCGCGACGGCGTCCTGCTCGCGGTGATCGGCCTGCTCGGCGGAGTCCTGCTGTGGGGCCTCGGGCTGCACACCTCCGCCGTCCGCGACCTCCTGCCGTCGTGGGCGACCCTCGTACCGCTCGCGGTGATGTCCTTCCTGGAGCTGCTGCGCAGGTCGTGCCCCCGCACGGCCCTGCTCGCCGGCACGGTCGCCCTGATCGCGAACGAGTTCACCGACGGCAACCTGGCGACCATCCTCATGTACACGGACCTGATGTACGCCGCCGTGGTGTACGGCACGCCCGGAGCGGCCCGCCGGATCCCCGTCGCCACGGGTCTGATCTCGGTGGCCGTGACGATCGCCGCCCTGGCCTGGCTGCGCACCCCGGAGGCGCTCCTCATCGGTGTCGTCACCGGCCTGGTGTCCTTCGCGCCCGCGCTCACCGGCGCCAGCCTGCGCAACCACCGCGAGGCGGCCGAGGCGGCCCGGCTGCGCGCCGAGCAGACCGCGCTGCTGGCGGAGATCGACCGCGGCCAGGCCATCGCCGCCGAACGGTCCCGGATGGCGCGCGAGCTGCACGACATGGTGGCCAACAACCTGTCCGCCATCGCCATCCACTCCACCGCCGCGCTGTCCATCGGGGAGCCGAAGGCGTCCACGGACGCGCTCACCGTCATCCGGGAGAACAGCGTCCAGGGCCTGGCCGAGATGCGCCGCCTCATCGGCCTGCTCCGCGACACCGGCGGCGGTCAGGAACCGGCCGTCGCCCCCGCCCTGGACGGGCTCGACGCGCTGGTCGCCCAGGTCCGCACGGTGGGCGCCGACAGCGGGCTCGTGTTCGCTCTCGACGACCGCCGCGAGCCGGGCACGCGGCTGCCGGCGCCGGTCGAGATGGCCGCGTACCGCATCGTCCAGGAGTCCCTCACCAACGCCCTCAAGCACGCCTCCCCCGGCCCGGTCACCGTGACGCTCGCGCACACCGACCACACGCTGACGGTGGGGGTGACCAGCCCGTACGGCGAGGGGCCCGGCCCCCGCGCGCCCGGCTCCGGCGCCGGCCTGGTGGGGATGCGGGAGCGGGTGACGCTGCTCGACGGGGCGCTGGAGGCCGGCCCCGTCACGGCGGCGGACGGCACGAAGATCTGGCAGGTACGGGCGCAGTTGCCCGCAGAGGACGATACGGAGCCGCACTCATGACGATTCGCGTGCTGGTCGCGGAGGACCAGTCGGCCGTACGGGCGGGCCTGGTGCTCATCCTGAACAGCGCCGGGGACATCGAGGTCGTCGGGGAGGCGGCGGACGGCGAGGCGGCGGTCGCCATGGCCCGCGAGCTGCGCCCGGACCTCGTCCTGATGGACGTGCAGATGCCGCGCGTCGACGGGGTGACGGCGACCCGGCAGGTGGTGGCGGAGCGGCTCGCCGACGTGCTGATGCTGACGACCTTCGACCTCGACGAGTACGTGTTCGGGGCGCTGCGGGCGGGGGCGGCGGGCTTCCTGCTGAAGAACACCGACGCGAAGGACCTGATCGAGGCGGTACGCACGGTGGCACGCGGCGAGGGCCTGATCGCGCCCGCCGTGACCCGGCGGCTGATCGCGGAGTTCGCCTCGCCCGCTCCCGTACGGGCGGCCGGCGCGCCGGGGCCCGAGGCGCTGGAGTCCCTGACCCGGCGGGAGCGCGAGGTGCTGTCGTGTCTCGGTGAGGGGATGTCGAACGCCGAGATCGCCCGGCGCCTGACCATGGCCGAGGCCACGGTGAAGACCCATGTGAGCCGCCTGCTGGGGAAGCTGGAGCTGCGCAGCCGGGTGCAAGCGGCCGTGCTCGCTCAGGAGTTGGGGATCTGACCGGCGGGTGTCCCGGGGGTGACGTACGCCGGACCGTCCGCCCTCCATCTCTGGTCCAGACCTCTTGACGATTGGTCCAGACCTTCCTACGCTCACCGCACCGCAGTGGTGAGCGTGTCATGTCAAAAAGTGCTCGCCAGGCGGCGCAGGTCCCATCCCCGTTCACCGCCGGACCTCTCTCTTGGGAGCACCCTTGAGTACACTCACCCCCCTACGCACCCGCTTCAGAATTAGAGCGGCAGCCGGTCTCACCGCGCTGGTCGTCCCCCTGGCCGCCATGGTCGCACTGGCCTCCCCCGCGCAGGCCGCCGCGTCGGCGACCGCCTCGTACACCAAGGTCTCCGACTGGGGCACCGGCTTCGAGGGCAAGTGGACGGTGAAGAACACCGGCACCACCACCCTCAGCACCTGGACCGTGGAGTGGGACTTCCCCGCCGGTACGGCCGTCACTTCCGCCTGGGACACCGACGTCACCAACTCCGGCAACCACTGGACCGCCAAGAACAAGTCCTGGGGCGGCAACCTGGCCCCCGGCGCCACCGTCTCCTTCGGCTTCAACGGGACGGGCACCGGCTCCCCCAGCGGCTGCAAGCTCAACGGCGGCTCCTGCGACGGCGGTTCCGTGCCCGGCGACACCCCGCCGACCGCACCCGGCACCCCCTCCGCGAGCACCATCACCGACACGTCGGTGAAGCTCTCGTGGACCGCGTCCACCGACGACAAGGGCGTCAAGAACTACGACGTGCTGCGCGACGGCGCCAAGGTCGCGACGGTCACCACCCCGTCGTACACGGACACCGGTCTGAGCGCGGGCACCGACTACTCCTACTCGGTGCAGGCCCGTGACACCGCCGACCAGACGGGCCCGGTCAGCGGCGCCCGCGCGGTCAGGACCACCGGCGGCGGCACCGACCCGGGTCCCGGCCCCGGCGACCAGGTCAAGCTCGGCTACTTCACCGAGTGGGGCATCTACGGACGCAACTACCACGTGAAGAACCTGGACACCTCGGGCTCCGCCGCGAAGATCACGCACATCAACTACTCGTTCGGCAACGTCCAGGGTGGCAAGTGCACCATGGGCGACAGCTTCGCGGCGATCGACAAGGCGTACACCGCCGACCAGAGCGTCGACGGCAAGGCCGACACCTGGGACCAGCCGCTGCGCGGCAACTTCAACCAGCTGCGCAAGCTCAAGGCGAAGTACCCGCACATCAAGGTGCTGTGGTCGTTCGGCGGCTGGACCTGGTCCGGCGGCTTCACCGAGGCGGTCAAGAACCCGGCCGCGTTCGCCGACTCCTGTTACAAGCTGGTGGAGGACCCGCGCTGGGCCGACGTCTTCGACGGCATCGACCTCGACTGGGAGTACCCGAACGCCTGCGGTCTGTCCTGCGACACGAGCGGCCCGGCCGCGTTCAAGAACATGATGCAGGCCATGCGCGGCAAGTTCGGTACGAACAACCTGGTCACCGCCGCGATCACGGCCGACGCCTCGGCCGGCGGCAAGATCGACGCCACCGACTACGCCGGAGCGGCCGCGTACTCCGACTGGTACAACGTGATGACGTACGACTTCTTCGGCGCCTGGGCGGCCAAGGGCCCGACGGCCCCGCACTCCCCGCTGACCTCGTACGCCGGCATCCCGCAGGCCGGCTTCAACTCGGCGGAGGCCATCGCCAAGCTCAAGGCCCAGGGCGTCCCCGCGAAGAAGCTGCTGCTCGGCATCGGCTTCTACGGGCGCGGCTGGACCGGCGTCACGCAGAAGGAGCCGGGCGGCACCGCGACCGGCGCGGCCGCCGGTACGTACGAGTCGGGCATCGAGGACTACAAGGTCCTCAAGACCAAGTGCCCGGCGAACGGCACCGTCGCCGGCACGGCCTACGCCCACTGCGGCACCGACTGGTGGAGCTACGACACCCCCGCCACCATCGGCACCAAGATGACCTGGGCGAAGGGCCAGGGCCTGGGAGGCGCCTTCTTCTGGGAGTTCAGCGGCGATACCGCCAACGGCGAACTGGTGACCGCGATCAACAACGGTCTGAAGTAGTAGAGATCTGCAGCACAAAGGCTTGAAATAGTCGGGGGGACGGGCTGCGGCCCGTCCCCCCGATTGCGTTGCGTCGGCTACGCCACGTTGACGCGCTGGCCCGGAGGCGCGGCCTCCAGCCAGGCGAGGAACCCGGTGAGGGCGTCCTCGCTCATCGCCAGCTCCAGCCGCGTGCCGCGGTGCGCGCACACGAGGATGCAGGCGTCGGACAGCAGCGCCAGCTCCTCCTCGCCCTCCGGGACGCGGCGCGAGAGCACCTCGATCGCGGAGCGTTCCAGGACGCGGCGGGGGCGGGGGGCGTACGAGAAGACGCGGAACCAGTCGACGCGGTCGCCGCTGTAGCGGGCCACGCCGTACACCCAGCCCTTGCCGGAGCGGTCCGGCTCCTCGGGAACGTTCCAGCGCAGACTGCAGTCGAAAGTGCCGCCGGAACGCTGGATCAGCCGGCGGCGCAGTCCGAAGACGAACAGTCCCACCAGTACCAGCGCGACTACCGAGCCGCTCACGAGCAGAGCGAGGAACATCTCCACCGACCTCCTCGCATCATCCAGTGCCAGTACCAGTACAGAACAGAACTACCCGATGTATCGCTTCAGCCGCGACCCGCTCTGGAGAGTCCAGTACGGGCCGCGGCTGAGGTCACACTCGTTGTCGCGGGACTCAGTGTCCCGCAACCGCGCGCAGTCGGACGTCGGCGCGGCGCTCGGCGGCGGCATCCGCGTCCGCCTTCGCCCGCTCCAGCGCCCGCTCGGCACGCGCGGCGTCGATCTCGTCGGCCAGCTCGGCGATCTCCGCGAGCAGAGACAGCTTGTTGTCGGCGAACGAGATGAACCCGCCGTGCACCGCGGCGACGACGGTGCCGCCGTCGCTCGTACGGATGGTCACCGGGCCCGACTCCAGCACACCAAGCAGCGGCTGGTGACCGGGCATGACGCCGATGTCGCCGGACGTGGTGCGCGCGACGACCAGGGTGGCCTCGCCGGACCAGACGTTACGGTCCGCCGCGACCAGCTCGACGTGCAGCTCAGCAGCCAAGGTGGCTCCTCGGGTCACCACCCGGCGGTTGTGCCGGGTGTTGGGTCAATTCTAGGGGGCGTACGGAGAGGGGCGGGACGTACCCACCCCTCTCCCACGAGTCACGTGGGTCACTTCGACCCGCGCGGCTCACTGCGTTCAGGAGACGCCGAGCTCCTTGGCCTTGGCCTTGAGGTCGTCAATGCCACCGCACATGAAGAACGCCTGCTCGGGGAAGTGGTCGTAGTCACCGTCGCAGATCGCGTTGAACGCGGCGATCGACTCGTCGAGCGGAACGTCCGAACCGTCCAGGCCGGTGAACTGCTTGGCGGCGTGGGTGTTCTGCGACAGGAAGCGCTCGACGCGACGGGCGCGGTGGACAACGAGCTTGTCCTCCTCGCCCAGCTCGTCGATACCGAGGATCGCGATGATGTCCTGGAGGTCCTTGTACTTCTGCAGGATTCCCTTGACGCGGCTGGCCGCGTCGTAGTGGTCCTGCGTGATGTAGCGCGGGTCCAGGATGCGGGACGTCGAGTCCAGCGGGTCGACCGCCGGGTAGATGCCCTTCTCCGAGATCGGACGCGACAGAACGGTCGTCGCGTCCAGGTGGGCGAAGGTGGTCGCCGGCGCCGGGTCGGTCAGGTCGTCCGCGGGGACGTAGATCGCCTGCATCGAGGTGATCGAGTGACCACGCGTCGAGGTGATGCGCTCCTGGAGCACACCCATCTCGTCAGCCAGGGTCGGCTGGTAACCCACCGCGGACGGCATGCGGCCGAGCAGGGTGGAGACCTCGGAACCGGCCTGGGTGAAGCGGAAGATGTTGTCGATGAAGAGCAGCACGTCCTGCTTCTGCACATCGCGGAAGTACTCCGCCATGGTCAGGGCGGACAGGGCGACGCGCAGACGCGTGCCCGGCGGCTCGTCCATCTGGCCGAAGACCAGCGCGGTCTTGTCCAGAACACCCGAGTCGGTCATCTCGTCGATGAGGTCGTTGCCCTCACGGGTGCGCTCACCGACACCGGCGAACACCGAGACACCCTCGTGCAGCTTCGCCACACGCATGATCATTTCCTGGATGAGGACCGTCTTGCCGACGCCCGCACCACCGAACAGACCGATCTTTCCACCCTTGACGTACGGGGTGAGAAGGTCGACGACCTTCAGGCCGGTCTCGAACATCTCGGTCTTGGACTCGAGCTGGTCGAAGGCCGGGGCCTTGCGGTGGATCGGCCAGCGCTCGGTGATCTGAGCCTCGGCCTCCGGGTCGTTCAGGATCTGACCCAGGGTGTTGAACACCTTGCCCTTGGTGATGTCACCGACCGGCACCATGATGCCCGCGCCCGTGTCGGTCACCGGGGCCTGGCGGACCAGACCGTCGGTGGGCTGCATCGAGATCGCGCGGACGACGCCCTCACCGAGGTGCTGGGCGACCTCGAGGGTGAGCAACTTGCGCGCACCCTCCTCGGCCGGGTCGTCGACCGAGACGTGCAGTGCGTTGTAGATCTCCGGCATCGCGTCGACGGGGAACTCCACGTCGACGACCGGGCCGATGACCCGGGCGACGCGGCCCGTGGCGGCGGCCGTCTCAACAGTGGTCGTCATTACTTGTCACTCCCCGCGGTCGCGTCGGCCAGAGCGCTGGCGCCACCGACGATCTCGCTGATTTCCTGGGTGATTTCGGCCTGGCGGGCCGCGTTGGCAAGCCGGGAGAGGCTCTTGATGAGATCCCCGGCGTTGTCGGTCGCCGACTTCATCGCACGGCGGCGGGCGGCGTGCTCGGAAGCGGCGGCCTGCAGCAGTGCGTTGTAGATACGGCTCTCGACGTAGCGCGGCAGGAGGGCGTCGAGGACGTCCTCCGCCGACGGCTCGAAGTCGAACAGCGGAAGGATCTCGCCCTTCTTGCTGTTCTCGTCCGCTACCTCGTCGAGCGAGAGCGGCAGCATCCGGTTCTCCACCGGGTTCTGCGTCATCATCGACACGAATTCCGTGAAGACGATGTGCAGCTCGTCGACACCGCCCTCGGCCGTCTCCGTCTGGATGGCCTCGATCAGCGGTGCGGCGATGTTCTTGGCATCCCCGTACGACGGGCTGTCGGTGAAGCCGGTCCACGACTCCGCGACCTTGCGCTCGCGGAAGTTGTAGTAGGCGACACCCTTGCGGCCGACGATGTACGTGTCGACCTCCTTGCCCTCGCCGGCGAGGCGCTCACGGAGCCGCTCCGCCGCCTTGATGGCGTTGGAGGAGTAGCCGCCGGCCAGACCGCGGTCGCTCGTGACGAGCAGAACCGCGGCGCGGGTCGGCGCCTCGATCTCGGTGGTCAGGGGGTGCTTGGTGGTGGAGCCGGTCGCCACCGCGGTCACCGCACGGGTGAGCTCGGTCGCGTACGGCATCGATGCCGCCACCCTGCGCTGCGCCTTGACGATGCGCGAGGCGGCGATCATCTCCATCGCCTTGGTGATCTTCTTGGTCGCGGTGACGGCTTGGATGCGACGCTTGTAGACCCGGAGCTGCGCTCCCATGAGTCAGGTCCCTTCCGTCGTCACTTGGAGACGTTGACGGCCGGCGCGTCCTCGCCCAGGAGCTGTCCGTCCGAGGTCTCGAACTGACGCTTGAAGGCCGCGATGGCATCGGCGACGGACTGCAGCGTGTCGTCCGACATCTTGCCGCCCTCGCGGATCGAGGTGAGGAGCTCCTTGCGCTCGCGGCGCAGGTACTCCAGCAGCTCGCCCTCGAAGCGGCGGATGTCCTCGACCGGTACGTCGTCCATCTTGCCGGTGGTGCCGGCCCAGACGGAGACGACCTGCTCCTCGACCGGGAACGGCGCGTACTGCGGCTGCTTCAGCAGCTCGACCATGCGCTTACCGCGCTCCAGCGACGCCTTGGAGGCCGCGTCCAGGTCGGAACCGAAGGCGGCGAACGCCTCCAGCTCGCGGTACTGGGCGAGGTCCACGCGCAGTCGGCCGGAAACCTGCTTCATGGCCTTGTGCTGGGCGGAGCCACCGACACGCGAGACCGAGATACCGACGTTCAGCGCCGGGCGCTGGCCCGCGTTGAACAGGTCGGACTCCAGGAAGCACTGGCCGTCGGTGATGGAGATGACGTTGGTCGGGATGAACGCCGACACGTCGTTCGCCCGGGTCTCGACGATCGGAAGACCGGTCATCGAACCGGCGCCCATGTCGTCCGAGAGCTTCGCGCAGCGCTCGAGCAGACGCGAGTGCAGGTAGAAGACGTCGCCCGGGTAGGCCTCGCGGCCCGGCGGACGGCGCAGCAGCAGCGAAACGGAGCGGTAGGCGTCGGCCTGCTTCGACAGGTCGTCGAAGATGATCAGGACGTGCTTGCCGGCGTACATCCAGTGCTGGCCGATGGCCGAACCGGTGTACGGGGCGAGGTACTTGAAGCCGGCCGGGTCGGAAGCCGGGGCGGCGACGATCGTCGTGTACTCGAGGGCGCCCGCCTCCTCCAGCGCACCGCGCACGGACGCGATGGTGGAGCCCTTCTGGCCGATGGCGACGTAGATGCAGCGCACCTGCTTGTTCACGTCGCCCGAGCGCCAGTTGTCGCGCTGGTTGATGATCGTGTCGACGGCCAGAGCGGTCTTGCCGGTCTGACGGTCACCAATGATCAGCTGACGCTGGCCACGGCCGATCGGCACCATCGCGTCGACGGCCTTGTAGCCGGTCTGCATCGGCTCGTGGACCGACTTGCGGACCATGACGCCGGGGGCCTGCAGCTCGAGGGCGCGACGGCTTTCGGTCGCGATCTCGCCGAGACCGTCGATCGGGTTGCCGAGCGGGTCGACGACGCGGCCGAGGTAGCCCTCGCCGACGCCGACGGAGAGCACCTCACCGGTGCGCTGCACCGGCTGGCCCTCCTCGATACCGCTGAACTCGCCGAGGACGATCGCACCGATCTCCCGCTCCTCAAGGTTGAGGGCGAGACCGAGGGTGCCGTCCTCGAACTTCAGCAGCTCGTTCGCCATGGCCGAGGGAAGTCCCTCGACCTTCGCGATGCCGTCGCCGGCAACGCTTACCGTTCCGACCTCCTCGCGCGAGGCCGCGTCCGGCTGGTACGACTGGACAAAGTTCTCCAGCGCGTCCCGGATCTCCTCCGGCCGGATCGTGAGCTCCGCCATCTGGGTTCCCTGCTCTCCTTGTTGGGCCCGAAGTTCTTGGGGGTCTGGGGGCCGTCCCCCAGGAATCTTCTGCAATCTCTGCACGGCCCAACCGGGCCGCTAGTGATACGTGTTCAGTTGGTGGCTGGTCAGCCGGCCATACGACGGGACGCCTCTTCGAGACGGTCCGCGATGGTGCCGTTGATGACCTCGTCGCCGATCTGTACCTGGATCCCGCCGAGGACCTCGGGGTCCACTTCGAGGTTCAGGTGCATCTGGCGTCCGTACAGCTTCGCCAGTGCGGCGCCGAGGCGCTGCTTCTGCTGATCGGTGAGCGGCACCGCCGTGGTGACGACGGCGACCATGCGGTCGCGGCGCGCCGCGGCGAGCTTGGACAGGGACTCGAGTCCCGCCTCCAGGCTACGTCCACGCGGCTGTGCCACGAGACGCACCACAAGACGCTCGGTGACCGGCTGTGCCTTGCCGCCGAGCAGGCTGCGCAGCAGCTCGCTCTTGGCGGACACCGACGCGGACCTGTCGGTCAGCGCGGAGCGCAGCCCCGTGTCGGACGCGACGATCCGGCCGAACCGGAACACCTCGTCCTCCACGTCGTCCAGGACGCCGGCCTGCTGCGCCGCGGTGAGGTCGGCGGTGTCCGCCAGCTCCTCGATCGAGTCGACCAGGTCACGCGACCGCGACCAGCGGTTGCGGACCATGCCGGAGACCAGGTCGGCGGCTTCGCCACCCACCTGACCGCTCAGCAGTCGCGCGGCCAGGTCGGCCTTGGCCGAACCGGCCTGCGCCGGGTCGGTCAGGACCCGACGCAGCGACACCTCGCGGTCGAGCAGCGCGGTGACGGCGGCCAGGTCGCCGGCGAGCTTCGCCGCGTCGACCGACGTGTTGTCGGTCAGCGCGTCGAGACGCTCACGTGCGGCGGCCAGTGCCTCGCGGCTCGCTCCGTTCATCGGGCAGCCTCGGCCTTCTCCTCGAGCTCGCTGAGGAAACGGTCGATCGTGCGGCTCTGCCGGGCGTGGTCCGCGAGGGACTCGCCGACGAGCTTGCCGGCCAGGTCGGTGGCGAGCTTGCCCACGTCCTGACGCAGCGACTGCGCGGCCTGCTTGCGGTCCGCCTCGATCTGGGCGTGGCCGGCGGCGATGATCTCGTCGCGCTGGCGCTGACCCTCTGCGCGAAGTTCTTCCTTCAGCACAGTGCCCTGTTCCAGCGCCTCCTGGCGCAGGCGGGCGGCCTCGTGGCGGGCCTCGGCGAGCTGAGCCTTGTACTGCTCGAGGACGCTCTGGGCCTCGGACTGGGCCGCATCGGCCTTCTCGATACCGCCCTCGATCGCCTCACGGCGCTCTTCCAGAACCTTGTTGATGTTCGGGAGAAGCTTCTTGGCGAGGAAACCGAAGACGATGAAGAAAGCGATCAGGCCAATGACGATCTCGGGGACCGCCGGGAGGAGAGGGTTCTGCGTCTCCCCCTCTTGCGCCAGCTCTAGGAGAGCGATCACTTCATTGCCTTTCGTCGAATCGGGCAGTCGGAATGCCGCGATTAGTCGACCGGGTAGACGAACGGCATGACGAGACCGATGAGGGCAAGGGCCTCACAGAGAACGAAGCCGAGGATCTGGTTCGCACGGATCAGACCGGCAGCCTCGGGCTGGCGGGCCAGCGCCTGGGTGCCGTTTCCGAAGATGATGCCGACGCCGACGCCGGGGCCGATGGCGGCGAGGCCGTAGCCGATCGCACCGAGGTTGCCCGTGATGTTGACGGCGGCGAGGGTCTGGAGAGCGGACATGCCGTTTCTTCCTTCTCTTTCAGAACCGGTGGGGGTTGGCCACCGGACGACTATCGGGGGTGGGGCCGGCTGGTCAGTGGTGCTCGGCGAGAGCGCCCTGGATGTAGTTGCAGGCCAGGAGGATGAAGACGTAGGCCTGCAGCGCCTGGATGAACAGCTCGAAGGCGGTCAGCAGGATGACCATCACGAAGGAGATGCCGGCGTAGGCGATACCGATGCCGTTGAGCAGGTACCAGCTCGCGATGGTGAAGATCAGCAGCAGCACGTGACCGGCGAACATGTTCGCGAACAGTCGCACCGCGTGCGTGAACGGCCGGATCAGCAGGTTCGAGAAGAGCTCGATCAGCATGACGACCGGCAGGACCGGGCCGAGCGACTTGTCGTAACCGGCGATGTTCTTCCAGCCGCCGACGAATCCGTGACGCTTGAAGGTCACACTGACCCAGATGACGTACACGATCAGAGCCAGCGCCACCGGGAACCCGATGATCGACGGCACCGGGAACTGGGCTACCGGAACGATGGCCCAGATATTCATGATCCAGATGAAGAAGAACAGCGAGACCATGATCGGGACGTACTTTTCGCCCTCGCGCTTGCCTAGCGTCTCGTAGACGACGCCGCGGCGGACGAAGTCGTACCCCGCCTCGGCCACCATCTGGAGCTTTCCGGGAACCAGCTTCGGCTTGTTGAAGGCCGCCCAGAAGAAGCCGACGACGAGGACTGTGCTCAGCAGGGCCAGCAGCATCGGCTTGTTGAAGTCGACGCCGCCGGCGGTGAACATCGGCTCGAACAGAAAGGAGTGCAGGCCAGGAGCCGGGAAGCCGCACCCGTCGAAGATGTGGCAATCGGTCTCGAAGGCGAGCACCGTCGTCGGGTCAGCACTCACCGCGGGCTCCTTCAGCGTGGCGCATAGGTACGGCAACCTCGTTGTGTCGGCGCGGCAAGCAGCCGCTGGTCGGCACTGGACTGGTGTTACGGATGTGGGGGCGGCTCAGGCACAGAGCCTCGCGATTGAGCAGGCGTCAGCT
Organism: Streptomyces chryseus; assembly: GCF_014650755.1. Lineage (GTDB taxonomy): Bacteria > Actinomycetota > Actinomycetes > Streptomycetales > Streptomycetaceae > Streptomyces > Streptomyces chryseus. The sequence continues at coordinate 52,252 of NZ_BMVO01000021.1, forward strand.
CGGATGCCCGCGCCCGCAGTGCCGCAGTTGGCACCGGACGATAGCAGGATCTCGAACGCGGACTTATCCCGGCCCTACCCCTCACGTCGACGGCCCCGTGTTCTCGGGCTTCTTGCCCTTGGACGCGTCCGGGTCGACGTAAAGGATCTTGGCCTTCATGTGTGCACGGATCTGGGCCGCGACCCAAACAACGGTCGCGGCGATCAGCGTGATGGCGAAGGCCCTCGGATTGAACAACGTCGTGTTCTTGAACACGGCGACAAAGATGAAGAGCAGCAGCAACTGTGCCGTATAAAGCATCAGACCCATGGCCTGGAACAGGTGCGGCAAAGATTTGGCAGTGCGTTCCAGGACGAACAGTCCGATGCCCATGAAGAGAATGACCACCAGCGTTCCGACGACCGCCCCGATCGCTCCCTTGCCGCCCGCGACCACAGCGCTGACCGCGACGGCGACGGCGCCGGCGGCAGCGGTGGGCAGGGCTACAGGGAGGAGATTCCGGACAGTGGACGGCATGGCGGTGACTCCGCTTGCTGGTGGGGGCAGTCTTGATCGTCAGGGACGAGCGTAAGCCGGGACCGAGGTACCACCTCACGCCGGGAGAGCCGTCGCACTACGGCCCTCCGGCTCTGTCGCCGGGTCTCGTGAACGGTATCACAAACTATTTGATGAGGTCTTTACCAAGTAGGTGTGCCTACTGTCACACATGAGAGTGACCCTGCGCGTCTGCGCGCGACAGGCTGGCACTTTGTCTGGTATTGGGATCTCGCACGGCAAATCGTCAGCGCGGCGTTCCGGCCTTACGCCGCTCGGGGATCCGCGATCGGGGCCCGATGGCGGTCGCTCCGTTGACGCCCGCCGGCAGCGGGGCGCGCTCCTGCGGCCCCTCTTCCGTCCCGTCGGCCTCGGCCGTCCCAGCGGCCTCCTCCGTCTCGTGCTCCAGAGCGGAGTACGCCCGGCCGCTCCTGCGGTAGCGCGGTGGAATGAAGGACTCCGCCCAGCGCGGGGCGCGGGGCGTGAAGCGCGGCAGCAGCAGGAGCACCAGGCCGACCGCGCTCAGCGCGACGATGCCGAGCACGATCCACATGCTGGCCGAGTGCACCGAGTACGCGACGGCCCCGAAGGCGATCAGCGCCGACCAGAAGTACATGATCAGGACGGCCCGGCTGTGCGAGTGGCCGATCTCCAGGAGCCGGTGGTGCAGGTGCCCGCGGTCCGCCGCGAACGGCGACTTGCCCTGCCAGGTGCGCCGCACGATCGCCAGCAGCAGGTCCGCGACCGGGATCGCGATGATCGTCAGCGGCAGCAGCAGCGGGATGAAGACCGGCAGCATCGCGTGGGTGACCTCGCGGGTGCTGGTGCCCGGGAAGAGCTTCATCGCGTCCGGGTCCACCTGCCCGGTGACGGAGATCGCGCCGGCCGCCAGGACCAGGCCGATCAGCATCGAACCGGAGTCGCCCATGAAGATCCTGGCCGGATGCATGTTGTGCGGGAGGAACCCCATGCACATGCCCATCAGGATCGCGGCGAAGAGGGTGGCGGGCGCGGCTTCCTCGATGCCGTACCCGTACCAGATCCGGTACGCGTACATGAAGAACGCCGCGGAGGCGATGCAGACCATGCCGGCGGCCAGACCGTCGAGACCGTCGACGAAGTTCACCGCGTTGATGGTGATCACCACGAGCGCGACGGTGAGGAGATTGCCCTGCCAGGCGGTCACCGAGACCTGTCCGACGCCGGGCACCGGGAGCCACAGGATCGTCAGACCCTGCGCGACCATCACGCCGGCGGCGATGAACTGGCCGCCCAGCTTGATCAGCGCGTCGATCTCGAACTTGTCGTCCAGTACGCCGATGAGCCAGATCACCGCAGCGCCCGACAGCAGCGCGCGCGGCTCGTTCGACAGCTCGAAGACGCTGCTGAGGTTCTGCAGGTGGTCGGCGACCAGCAGACCGGCGCACAGACCGCCGAACATCGCGATGCCACCGAGCCGCGGAGTCGGCTCCCGGTGCACGTCACGTGCTCGGATCTCGGGCATCGCGCCGGTGGCGATGGCGAACTTCCGCACCGGTCCGGTCAGGAGGTAAGTCACCGCCGCCGTAACGCAGAGCGTCAGCAGGTATTCACGCACGGGCAGCCCCACAGGTATCGCCGGCCATCTCAGCCCCACACCCTAGCTTCGCGGCCACATGCTCCAGGACATTCGGGTACCGGTTGATGGTTGCACGACGGGTTCTCAGCCGGGGTACGGGGGGAAATTACCGGCCAGATCGCGTACTTCCGCCGCCGTCCTCACGCCGTCCTCCCGCAGCGCCGAGGCGAAGAACCCCGCGATCCGCGCCATCTCCGGTTCGCGCATCCCCTGGGTGGTGACGGCGGCGGTGCCGAGGCGGATGCCGCGCTCGTCGCCGTACGGGAGGGCGCAGCAGTCCACGACCAGGCCGGCCGCCGCCAGCAGCCCGCGTGCCGAGCGGCCCTCGACGCCCAGCGGGGACGGGTCGGCGGTGATCAGGTGGGTGTCCGTGCCGCCGGTGGTGACGGCGAAGCCCCGCGCGGTGAGGGCGTCGGCCAGGGCGCGGGCGTTGGCGACGACCTGATGGGTGTACGCCGAGAAGGCGGGCGCCGCCGCCTCCCGGAACGCGACCGCCTTGGCGGCCACCGAGTGCATCTGGGCGCCGCCCTGGGTGAAGGGGAAGACGGCGCGGTCGATGCGCTCCGCGAGCTCCGCGCCGCACAGCAGCATGCCGCCGCGCGGGCCGCGCAGCACCTTGTGCGTGGTGGCGCAGACGACGTCGGCGTACGGGACGGGGCTGGGCGCCGCTCCCCCGGCGACCAGGCCGATGGGGTGGGCGGCGTCCGCGACGAGGTACGCGCCGGCCTCGTCGGCGATCTCGCGGAAGGCCGCGTAGTCCGGGTGCCTCGGGTAGGCGATCGAGCCGACGACGATGGCTCTGGGGCGGTGCGTGCGGGCCAGGAGGCGCACCTGGTCGTAGTCGATGAGGCCGGACTCGTGGTCGACGCCGTAGCCGATGAAGTCGAACCAGCGGCCGGAGAAGTTGGCCGGGGAGCCGTGGGTGAGGTGTCCCCCGTACGGGAGACCCATGGCCAGGACGGTGTCACCCGGCCGCAGGAGCGCGGCGTACGCGGCGAGGACGGCGGCGGAGCCGGAGTGCGGCTGGACGTTGGCGTGCTCGGCCCCGAAGAGGCGCGTGGCGCGGTCGATCGCGATGCGTTCGGCGACGTCGACGAGCTCGCAGCCGCCGTGGTGACGGGCGCCGGGGTAGCCCTCGGCGTACTTGTTGGCGAGCGGGGAGCCGAGGGCCGCGAGCACGGCGGGCGAGCAGAAGTTCTCGGCGGCGATCAGCTGGAGGCCGGTGGCCTCGCGGCCCATCTCGCCGAGGACGACGTCGGCGATCTCGGGATCCTGGCGGCTCAGCGCTTCGAAGCCCGCCCCGAGGACGGCGTGCTCCTGCTGAACGGGTGAGGCGGTGACCGGCATGGCTGACTCCGGGCCTGGCGAAGGGGTGCGGCCCCTCCAATGTAGGACGCATGGGGGCACACTGCCCGGCGGCGCGTTCTTCTCCTGCCCGGCTCTTCCGGCCCCCTGGGGCGCCCCGTGCTCGTACGCCCCGCGGGCGGGTCCTCGGACGCCGCGGGCGCGGGAAGGTCCCCGGCCCGGCGTCCGGCCGCTCAGGTGCCGGCGGGCGTGCCCGTGAGCGCGGTGACGACCGGGTCGAGCGCCGTGTTGATCTCGTCGCCGATCGAGCGGAAGAAGGTGATGGGGGCGCCGTACGGGTCGTACACCTCGTCGGCCTCCACGCTGGGGGCCAGCAGCCAGCCCCGGAGCGCGGCCGCGGCCCGTACGAGCGCCCTCGCGCGCTCCACCACGCCGTCCTGGAGGGGATCGGGCAGCGTCGCCGGGTCGATGGCCCGTACGAGCCGGGTGAACTCCTTGAGCGTGAAGGTGCGCAGGCCGGCCGAGTGACCCATCGAGATCACCTGGGCGCGGTGGTCGCGCGTCGCCGTCAGGACGAGGTCCGCACGGATGACGTGCTCGTCGAGCAGTTCGCGCCCGGTGAAGCCCGCCGCGTCCGCGCCGAAGTCGGCCAGGACGGCGGCGGCGTTGGCCTCCATGGGCGCGCCCTCGTGCCCCCACGTGCCCGCGCTCTCGACGACGAGGCCGCGGGTGAGCGGGTCGCCCAGCCGGTCGCTGAGGGCATGGCGGGTCAGCCGCTCGGTGATCGGCGAGCGGCAGACGTTGCCGGTGCTGACGTGGAGGATACGGAAGGTGTTCCCGGATATACCTTCGGCTGTGCCACGCCCGTCAAGGGCGGTCAACTGGCCACCTCGAGGTCGGGTACGACCTTGCGCAGCTCCTCGGCGTCGAGTGCGCCGGCCCGCAGCAGGACGGGGACCTTCCCGGTGACGTCGACGATCGACGACGGGACGATGCCGGGCGTCGGGCCGCCGTCGAGGTACACGGAGACGGAGTCGCCGAGCATCTCCTGGGCCGCGTCGCAGTCCTCGGGAGCGGGGTGTCCCGTGAGGTTGGCGCTGGAGACGGCCATCGGGCCGAACTCGGTGAGCAGCTCGATGGCGACGGGGTGCAGCGGCATGCGGACGGCGACGGTGCCGCGCGTCTCGCCGAGGTCCCACTGCAGGGACGGCTGGTGGCGCGCGACGAGGGTGAGGGCGCCCGGCCAGAACGCGTCGACGAGCTCCCACGCCTGCTCGGAGAAGTCCGTGACCAGGCCGTGCAGCGTGTTCGGGGAGCCGATGAGGACGGGTGTGGGCATGTTGCGCCCGCGTCCCTTGGCCTCCAGGAGGTCGCCGACGGCCTCGGCGCTGAAGGCGTCGGCCCCGATGCCGTAGACGGTGTCGGTCGGGAGGACGACCAGCTCGCCACGGCGGACGGCGGCCGCGGCTTCGCGAAGACCGGTCTTGCGGTCGGTCGCGTCGTTGCAGTCGTATCGCCGTGCCATTTAACGGGCCTCCTCGTGCGGGAACTGGATTCTGCGGCCGGCGGTCACGGCATGGCCTTGCGGGCGGTCGCGAAGCGGGGCCGGTTGTTGAGGTCGGGGTGGTCGGCCGCGTCGGCCCAGCCACGCTCCTCGGTGAAGATCCACGGCACCTGGCCGCCCTGGGTGTCGGCGTGCTCGATGACGACGACGCCGCCGGGGCGCAGCAGGCGGTGGGCGGTGCGCTCGATGTGGCGGATCAGGTCGAGGCCGTCCTCGCCGGAGAAGAGGGCCATCTCCGGGTCGTGGTCGCGGGCCTCGGGGGCGACGTACTCCCACTCGGTGAGCGGGATGTACGGCGGGTTGGATACGACGAGGTCCACCTGGCCGTCGAGCTCGGGGAGCGCGTCCCTGGCGTCGCCCTGGTGGATGGTGACGCGCGAGCCCTCGGCGTTCTTGCGGGTCCACTTGATCGCGTCGTCGGACAGCTCCACGCCGTGCACGCGCGAGCGCGGGACCTCCTGCGCCATGGCGAGCGCGATGGCGCCGGAGCCGGTGCACAGGTCGACGATGAGCGGCTCGACGACGTCCATGGCCCGTACGGCGTCTATGGCCCAGCCGACGACCGACTCGGTCTCGGGGCGGGGGACGAAGACGCCGGGGCCCACCTGGAGCTCCAGGAAGCGGAAGAAGGCGCGCCCGGTGATGTGCTGCAGCGGTTCGCGGGCCTCGCGGCGCGCGATCGTCTCCCAGTAGCGCGCGTCGAAGTCGGCGTCCTTGACTTTGTGCAGCTCTCCCCGCTTGACGCCGTGCACGAACGCGGCGAGCTCCTCCGCGTCGAACCGCGGTGAGGGCACGCCGGCGTCGGCCAGCCGCTGGGTGGCCTGAGCCACCTCGGCGAGCAGCAGATTCATCCCGGTCCTCCGACTTGCAGGGGGCTTACTGGCTTTGCTGGCTTACTGGCTTTCCTGGGCCGCCGCGAGCTTCGCGGCGGAGTCGGCGTCGACGCAGGCCTGGATCACGGCGTCCAGTTCGCCGTCGAGCACCTGGTCCAAGTTGTACGCCTTGAAGCCCACGCGGTGGTCCGAGATCCGGTTTTCCGGGAAGTTGTACGTACGGATCTTCTCCGAGCGGTCAACCGTGCGGACCTGGCTGCGGCGTACGTCGGAGGCTTCCTGCTCGGCGGCCTCCTGGGCGGCGGCGAGCAGCCGCGAGCGCAGGATGCGCATGGCCTGCTCCTTGTTCTGGAGCTGGCTCTTCTCGTTCTGGCAGGAGGCGACGACGCCGGTCGGCAGGTGGGTGATGCGGACCGCGGAGTCGGTGGTGTTGACGGACTGGCCGCCGGGGCCGGACGAGCGGTAGACGTCGATGCGCAGATCGTTGGCGTGGATCTCGACGTCGACCTCTTCGGCCTCGGGGGTGACGAGCACGCCGGCCGCCGAGGTGTGGATGCGGCCCTGCGACTCGGTGGAGGGCACGCGCTGCACGCGGTGCACGCCGCCCTCGTACTTCAGCCGCGCCCAGACGCCCTGGCCGGGCTCGGTGGCGCCGTTGCCGCCCTTGGTCTTCACCGCGACCTGGACGTCCTTGTAGCCGCCCAGCTCGGACTCGGTGGCGTCGATGATCTCGGTCTTCCAGCCCACGCGCTCGGCGTACCGCAGGTACATGCGCAGCAGGTCGCCGGCGAAGAGGGCGGACTCGTCGCCGCCCGCGCCCGCCTTGACCTCGAGGATGACGTCCTTGTCGTCGCTGGGGTCGCGCGGGACGAGGAGCAGGCGGAGCTTCTCGGTGAGCTCGGCCTGCTGCTTCTCCAGCAGCTTCAGCTCGGCGGCGAAGTCCGGGTCGTCGTGGGCGAATTCGCGCGCGGTGACGATGTCCTCGCCGGTCAGCTTCCAGGCCCGGTACGTCCCGATGATCGGGGTCAGCTCGGCGTAGCGCTTGTTCAGCTTGCGCGCGTTCGCCTGGTCGGCGTGGACCGAGGGATCGGCCAGCTTCTTCTCGAGATCGGCGTGCTCACCGATCAGATCCTCGACCGCCTCGAACATCTTCGGGCTCCTGGGTAGCAAAAAACGAAAGGGAAGTGCGGACTGCGTGCGTCACGACAAAGCGCCGGTCCTCCCCGCCCCTGTACGGAGCGGCCGAGGACCGGCGCGATGGCTCGCTACTTCGCGGCGGCAGCCTTGCCGAAGCGGGCCTCGAAGCGGGCCACGCGGCCACCGGTGTCGAGGATCTTCTGCTTGCCCGTGTAGAACGGGTGGCACTCGGAGCAGACCTCGGCACGGACGGTGCCGCTGGAGATCGTGCTGCGGGTGGTGAACGACGCGCCACAGGTACAGCTGACCTGGGTCTCGACGTACTCGGGGTGGATTTCGCGCTTCAAGGTGTCTCCTAGTTTCGGGAGGGCGCCGGGTCGCACGCGCGGATTGCGCATACGTGAACCGGGGCCGACGTACCAGTCTGCCAGCACTGGCCGCATCTCCCAAAACCGGGGACGGCCCGGAACTATTCCCCCGCCCGCTACCGGCTCCGTACGACCTGGCCCGCGTCGCCCTGGTCGCCCGCCGAGCCCTTGGTGGCGGAGGCCGGTACGGGCTTGTCCTGCCGCAGCGCGTCCCACACCCGCTTCGACTGGCGCTGGAGCGGCAGGACGCGGTTGGGGTCGGCCGGGTCGTACCGCACGGGCAGCGTCACCATCTTCATGTCGCCCGGACCGATGCCCTTCAGGCCGTTCGCGAAGCCCATGAGCTCCTTGACCGAGGCGAGGTCGGAGTCGGTGGTGACGGCCTTGGTGGCACTGTCGGCCAGGCCGAGCAGCTTCTTCGGGCTGGTGAAGACACCGACGTCCTTGACCTGGTTGATCAGCGCCTTGATGAAGGCCTGCTGGAGCTGGATGCGGCCGAGGTCGCTGCCGTCGCCGACGCTCTTGCGGGTCCGTACGAGACCGAGTGACTGCTCGCCGCCGAGGGTGTGCGTGCCGGGCTTGAGGTGCAGATGGCTCTTGTCGTCGTCGATGGCCTGCCGGGTGGTGATCTCCACCCCGCCCAGCTCGTCGATGAGCTTCTTGAAGCCGGTGAAGTCGACCTCGACGTAGTGGTCCATGCGGATGCCGGACATCTTCTCGACGGCCTTGACCGCGCAGGCCGGGCCGCCGACCTCGTACGCCGTGTTGAACATCTGGTGCCCGGCGCCCGGGACGGCGGCGCCGCCGCTGTCCGAGGCGCAGGCGGGACGGTCGATCAGGGTGTCGCGCGGTATGGAGACGACGCCGGCCTTCTCGCGGCCCTCGTACACGTGCAGGACCATCGCGGTGTCGGAGCGGGCGCCGCCCTCGTCCTCGCCGTACTTCGCGTTGTCGCCCGAGCGGGAGTCGGAGCCGAGGACGAGGACGTCCAGGGAGCCGTTGTCGACGTCGTCGGGGCGGTCGCCGCCGAGCTGGGTGTTGATGTCAACACCCTTCAGATTGCCGTCGAGTTGGACGTACACGAAACCGAGTCCCGTGCCCCCGAGCAGCACCACCGCGGCGGCGGTCCACGCGGCGGCGGTCAGCGCCTTCGGGCGGGCGCCGGGCTCCGGGGACTTCCGGCGCTTGCCGGTGCCCCGTATTCGGCCGCTCCTGCTCTGCTGCTCACCCATGTTCTCCCCAGCGCTCGTTGGTTCCGGTACCTCCTGCCGTGGCGATCGGGCACGGTATGTCGGCACTTACGACACTTGTCAGACGGCGGATCACCGTGAAGGGTTGCACAACGCCCTGTGGCCCCTGCTGGCGCAGGGGCCACAGGGCGCGGATGAGCGGTCCGGGCGAGAGGGACCAACGTCCTTTCCCACCAGGCCTTTCAGCCGAAGATGTCGTACTGCTGCCAGCCGGTGCCGATCTTAACGCGTGTGGCGAAGATCTCCGAGGAGCCCTTGCCGGTGCCCGGGTAGAGATACATCGTGCCGCCGGGCGTACGGGCCAGGAAGTCGGCCCTGCCGTCGCCGGTGACGTCACCGGCCGCGTCGAAGGCGTTGTAGTCGGGCCACGTACGGACCTCGACCTTGGCGGCGAAGGCGCCGCTGCCCGCCTTGCCCGTCCCCTTGTGAAGGAACATCTCGGACGTACTGGCCTTGCGGGCGATCAGGTCGGCCTTGCCGTCGCCGTTGAAGTCACCGTTGCCGCGCACGGAGTTGTACTGGCTCCAGCCGGTGCCGGCCTTGACGCGGGGCGAGAAGGTGCCGTTCCCCTTGCCCGGATGGATCCACAGGACGCCCGCGGAGTCGACGGACAGCAGGTCGGGCAGGGCGTCGCCGGTGACATCGCCGGGGACGACGACGTGCTTCCTGGAGCCCCAGCCGGACGCGATCTTCGTGTTGGCCCACTTGCGGGTGGACGGCACGTAGTGCGACCACCAGAGCTCCCCGGAGGTCGTACGGACGACCAGGTCCTCCAGGCCGTCGCGGTTCAGGTCGCTCTGGAGGATCACGTTGGTGCCGCTGTAGTCGCCCTGGCTGACGCGTGCGGCCAGCGAGGTGCCCTTGGAGGCGTACGAGTAGAGGGTGCCGCCGGAGCTGCGCCGGGCGAGGACGTCGGAGCGGTGGTCGCCGCTCAGGTTGGCGTCGTCCACGCGCGGGACGACGGATCCGGCGTACGAGCTGACCTTGGCGTAGACGCTGTACGCGCCCTTCTCGACGCAGTCCTTGATGCCCCACGAGACCACGCCGACGATCCTGCCGCCGACGACCAGCGGGCCGCCCGAGTCACCGTTGCAGGCGGTCTTCGTGCCGCTGTCCCGGCCGCTGGCGGGCTTGCCCGCGCAGACCATGTGGCCCTTGACGAACTGGTGGCCGAGCTGCCAGTTCGCGCACGTGGCATCGGAGTTGAGGGGCAGCTGGGCCTTGCGGAGCGTCTGCGAGACGGCGTTGCTGGTGGACGTGGTGCGGCCCCAGCCGTAGACCGTGGCGAGGGTCCCGGGCCGGTACGACGTGGTGTCGTTCGACTTCGTGATGTTGATCGGCTCGGCCTTGACCGGGGCGGCCAGGGTCAGGACGGCGATGTCGTTGTCGAGCGTGTAGTCGCTGTACTTCGGGTGGTTCCACTGCCGCCACACGGCCGACTTCGTGCCGCCGGTGCCCAGCTTCTCGCTTCCGGTGACGACGACGCCCTTGGCCTTCCAGTTGACGCCCTTGACGCAGTGCGCCGCGGTCAGGATCTTCGTCGGCGCGACGACGGCGCCGCCGCAGAAGAAGGAGTCGGGGCCGTCGTTGTAGAAGAGCTGGGCCATCCACGGAGCCGAGGCGATGCTCGTGCTCGTACCGCCGATGACCATCGGCTCGATCGTCCCGCCGGACGAGAACCGGTCCGCCGTGGGCGGCTGCTGGGCCTTCCTGGCCGCCGACGCGAGCCGCGCGGCCAGTTCCGCCTGGGAGGGCGCGGTGACGGCCGGCTCGCTCACGGGCGGCGCGGGCGGCGGCGGTGCCGCGTTGGCCGGGGCCATCAGCATCGCACCGGCGACGGCGGCCGCGATCATCGCGCCCGCCACCGGCACGGCTGCGCGTATCCGGCGACGGTGTCGGCCGCCCTGCTTGCCAGAGATCACTCGGGACTCCTGATTCAGATGTACGGGAAGGCGCCCCACATGGATCCCCCACCTGCGGCCGATCGATCGTAGGACCGACTCCCTTACACCTGGAGCCACTTGTGACCAACCAGTGAACACAACTTGGCAACACCTTTACGGTTGCCGGGGTTTGCATCGCCGGGAACGACAAAGCCGCCCCGCCACTTTCGTGACGGGGCGGCTCGGCGGTACTGCGGCGGTCAGTCGCTGCCGTTGCCCGACGGAGTCGTCTTGGCGATCTGCATCAGGAACTCGGCGTTCGACTTCGTCTGCTTCATCTTGTCCAGCAGCAGCTCGATCGCCTGCTGCGAGTCGAGGGCGTGCAGCACCCGGCGCAGCTTCCAGACGATGGCGAGCTCTTCCGCGTTGAGGAGGATCTCCTCCTTGCGGGTGCCGGACGGGTCGACGTCGACAGCCGGGAAGATGCGCTTGTCGGCGAGCTTCCGGTCGAGCTTGAGCTCCATGTTGCCGGTGCCCTTGAACTCCTCGAAGATCACCTCGTCCATGCGCGAGCCGGTCTCGACGAGCGCGGTGGCCAGGATGGTCAGCGAGCCGCCGTCCTCGATGTTGCGCGCCGCACCGAAGAAGCGCTTCGGCGGGTAGAGCGCGGTCGAGTCGACACCACCGGACAGGATGCGTCCGGAGGCGGGAGCCGCGAGGTTGTACGCGCGGCCCAGACGGGTGATCGAGTCCAGCAGGACGACCACGTCGTGACCCAGCTCGACGAGGCGCTTCGCGCGCTCGATGGCCAGCTCGGCGACGGTGGTGTGGTCCTCGGCCGGCCGGTCGAAGGTCGAGGAGATGACCTCGCCCTTCACCGACCGCTGCATGTCGGTGACCTCTTCCGGACGCTCGTCGACCAGGACGACCATCAGGTGGCACTCGGGGTTGTTGACGGTGATCGCGTTGGCGATCGCCTGCATGATCATGGTCTTGCCGGTCTTCGGCGGGGCCACGATCAGGCCGCGCTGGCCCTTGCCGATCGGCGCGACGAGGTCGATGATCCGGGTCGTCAGGACGCCCGGGTCGGTCTCGAGGCGCAGTCTGTCCTGCGGGTACAGCGGCGTCAGCTTGTTGAACTCCGGTCGCCCGCGGCCGGATTCGGCCGCCATGCCGTTCGCGGAGTCGAGGCGTACGAGCGCGTTGAACTTCTCGCGGCGCTCGCCGTCCTTGGGCTGGCGGACGGCGCCGGTGACGTGGTCACCCTTGCGCAGGCCGTTCTTGCGCACCTGGGCCAGCGACACGTACACGTCGTTCGGGCCCGGCAGGTAGCCGGAGGTCCGGATGAACGCGTAGTTGTCGAGGATGTCGAGGATGCCCGCGACAGGGATCAGTACGTCGTCGTCCGAGACCGGCGGCGCGTCGCTGCCGAACTCCTCGCGGCCACGACGGCCACGACGGTCGCGGTAGCGGCCGCGGCGGCCACGGCGGCCACCCTCGAAATCGTCGTCGTCCTGCGGTCCGGCGCCCTGCGGGCCGCCCTGGCCGCCCTGGCGCTGCTGGCGCTGGCCGCCCTGGTCGTCGCCCTTGCCGCGGTCACGGCGCTCGCCGCGGTCCCCGCGGTCCTGGCGCTCGCCGCGCTGGCCGTCGCCGCGCTCACCACGGTCGCCGCGCTCGCCGCGCTCGCCGCGGTCACGCTGACCGCGCTCACGGCGGTCGCCGCGCTGGCCGCGCTCCTGGCGGTCGCCCCTGCGGCCCTCGGCCGTGTCGACGGCGGCTTCGGCCTTGGCCTCGGGCTGCGCGTCGGTCCGTACCTCGGTCTTGAGGTCGGCCTTGGGCTCGGCCTTCACCTCGGTGGCGACAGCCGACTCGGGGCTGCCCGCCTGTGCGGTGGCACGACGTCGGCGGCGCTCGCCGGCCGGCTGGTCGTCGCTGGCCGGCTGACCGGGGATGTCGATCTGCTGCTGGGCCACGGCCTTCTCGGCGGCGGGCGCGGCGGCCGGGGCCTTGGCGCTCTCGTCGCCCGTACGGGCCTTGGAGGTGGCGCGGCGCTTCGGCTTGGTCTCTGCGGCGGAGCCGGCCGTCTCGGCGCTCTTGGCCGGGGCGGAGCCTCCGGCCTGCGCCTCCTTGATGACCTCGATCAGCTGGCTCTTGCGCATGCGCGCGGTGCCCCTGATACCGAGGCCGGACGCGACCTGCTGCAGCTCGGCCAGGACCATGCCGTCGAGGCCGGTGCCGGAGCGGCGGCGCCGTGCGGCACTACCAGTGGCAGCACCTGCGGCGGACGCGGTGTTGTCGACATTCTTGTCGGCAGTCACGCCCATCAGATCGGTGGTGTCGCTCACGAAGGGTCCTTCCCTGGAGCGGACGTCGGCCTGTCTGGCTCGGCGACCGGTTGTGCTGTCCGACTGCGGTCTTGTTGAACCGTGCCGGGGCGGTGGTCCGCCGGATACGGCGGAAGAGATAAACGTGCTGGGGGTCCGGCTCGTGCAAATGCCGGTTCCGGAGCGTGCTCGAAACTGCTCAGGCAGGCTGCTCAGGCAGTTGGGGAGGCTCCCGGAAGAAGTGTGGTCCCGAACGGGGACACGATGCACCGCGCCACAAGGACGCCGGGTGCAGACTTGAGATTAACACTACCGGATCCAACAAATATTCCCCCTCTCGTTCACCGGCAATCGCGTGTCACTGCGCCCCGAGCGGCAGGACACTCGCTCCCGCGGCGTCGAGAGCCAGCCGGTTGGCGGCCCACCCCTCGCCCGCGAGCCGTGCGACCTTGTCGGCCGCACTGTCCTCGACCAGCGCGAGGACCGTGGGGCCCGCGCCGGAGATGACCGCGGGGACGCCGTCCGCGCGCAGTCGGTTGACCAGGGCCAGGCTCTCCGGCATCGCCGGGGCGCGGTAGTCCTGGTGGAGTCGGTCCTCGGTCGCCGCGAGCAGCAGCTCGGGGCGCCTGGTCAGGGCCTCGACGAGCAGCGCGGCGCGCCCCGCGTTGGTGGCGGCGTCCACATGGGGGACGGTACGGGGCAGCAGACCGCGGGCGGTCTCGGTGAGCACCGGCTTCCCGGGCACGAAGACCACCGGAACGACGGAATCCGCAGGATCCATCCTGATCGCCCTGGCCGCTCCCCCGTCGGTCCAGGCGAGCGTGAAGCCGCCGAGCAGGCAAGCGGCGACGTTGTCGGGGTGGCCCTCGATCTCGGTCGCCAGCTCCAGCAGCGCCGCCTCGTCGAGCCGTGCGTCGCCGCCTATGGTCACGGCGCGCGCGGCGACGATGCCGGCGCAGATGGCGGCGGAGGAGGAACCGAGGCCGCGGCCGTGCGGGATGCGGTTGGCGCAGACGACCTCCAGGCCGCGCGGCTGTCCGCCGAGCAGGTCGAAGGCGGTACGGAGCGACCGTACGAGCAGGTGGCTCTCGTCACGGGGCAGCGTCTCGGCGCCCTCACCTGCGATGTCGACATGCAGCCCGGAGTCGGCGACCCGGACGACGACATCGTCGTACAGCCCCAGCGACAGGCCCAGGGCATCGAAGCCGGGACCAAGATTTGCGCTGGTGGCGGGGACGCGCACCCTTACGGCGGCGGCGCGGAACGCGGGACCGGCCATCGCTCGACGACTCTCCTTGTGGGACTGCGAGATTGTGCGGACTGCAACATTCTGAAGGACGTACGAACACCCGGAGGCCATGACGGCAGCAGCACCGCGGCATATGCGGCGGGGCGGGTTGAGTACAGCCTATCGAAGGAAGGTTCTGTGACGACATAGGGCGCACAGGAGGCGCACGATGCGTGTCGCGAGCCATCCTGTGCGCCTATGTCTGGTCTTACGGGGCCTTACGGGGCTTTACGCCACCTGCCGGCCCCCACCGGGCGCGCTACGCGAGGCCGAGGCGCTCGGCGGCCGTGGCGGCGTCCACCGGCACCGTGACCGGCTGCGGCGCTCCGGCCACCGCCCAGTCCGGGTCCTTGAGGCCGTTCCCGGTCACCGTGCAGACGATCTTCTGGCCGGGGTCGACCTTGCCCTCGTCGGCGGCCTTGAGCAGGCCGGCGACGCTGGCGGCCGAGGCGGGCTCGACGAAGACGCCCTCCTGGGAGGCCAACAGACGGTAGGCACGCAGGATCTCACGGTCCGTCACCTCGTCGATGAAGCCACCCGACTCGTCCCGCGCCTCCAGGGCGTACTGCCACGACGCGGGGTTGCCGATGCGAATCGCGGTGGCGACGGTGTGCGGGTCCTTGACGACCTCGCCGCGCACGATCGGGGCCGAGCCGGAGGCCTGGAAGCCCCACATGCGGGGGGTGCGGGTGGAGATCTTGTCGGCCGCGTACTCGCGGTACCCGCGCCAGTACGCCGTGATGTTTCCGGCGTTGCCGACGGGAAGAACGTGAACGTCCGGGGCGTCGCCGAGCCGGTCGACGATCTCGAAGGCGGCGGTCTTCTGCCCCTCGATGCGCACCGGGTTGACCGAATTGACCAGCGCCACCGGGTAGTTGTCGGAGAGGCTGCGGGCGAGCGTCAGGCAGTCGTCGAAGTTGCCGTCGACCTGAAGGATCTTGGCGCCGTGCACGAGCGCCTGGCCCATCTTGCCGAGCGCGATCTTGCCCTGCGGCACGAGGACGGCGCACACCATGCCGGCGCGCACCGCGTAGGCGGCGGCCGAGGCCGACGTGTTGCCGGTGGAGGCGCAGATGACCGCCTTCGCGCCCTCCTCCTTGGCGCGGGTGATCGCCATGGTCATGCCGCGGTCCTTGAAGGAACCGGTCGGGTTGGCGCCCTCGACCTTGAGGTACACCTCACAGCCGGTGCGCTCGGAGAGGACCTGCGCCAGTACGAGCGGCGTGCCACCCTCGCCGAGCGTGACGACGGGCGTCGTCTGCGTCACCGGAAGACGGTCCCGGTACTCCTCGATGATGCCGCGCCACTGGTGGGTGCCGATGCTGGTCATGGGTCCTTACTCCCCTTCAACACGCATGATGCTGGCGACACCGCGCACGGTGTCGAGCTTGCGCAGCGCCTCGACGGTCCCCGAAAGGGCGGCGTCGGGCGCGCGGTGGGTGACGACGACGAGGGATGCCTCGCCGACTCCGTCCTGTCGGCTCTGCTGGCGCACGGTGTCGATGGAGACGCCGTGCTCGGCGAAGACCGTCGCGACCTGGGCGAGAACACCCGGTTTGTCGGCCACATCGAGGCTGATGTGGTACCGCGTGACGACCTCCCCCATGGAGCTGACAGGAAGCTGGGTGTACGCGGACTCGCCGGGCCCGGTGGTCTCCGCGACCAGGTTCCGGCAGACCGCCACGAGGTCGCCGAGCACGGCGGACGCGGTCGGCGCGCCGCCGGCGCCCGGACCGTAGAACATCAGCTGCCCGGCCGCCTCGGCCTCGATGAAGACCGCGTTGTACGCCTCGCGGACCGAGGCCAGCGGGTGGGTCAGCGGGATCATCGCGGGGTGGACACGAGCGGTGACGGACCTGCCGTCGGCCGCGCGCTCGCAGATGGCGAGGAGCTTGACGGTGCAGCCCATGCGCTTGGCGGAGGCGATGTCGGCGGCCGTGACCTCGGTCAGGCCCTCACGGTGCACGTCGCCGATGCGTACCCGGGTGTGGAAGGCGATCCCGGCCAGGATGGCGGCCTTGGCGGCGGCGTCGAAGCCCTCGACGTCGGCGGTGGGGTCGGCCTCGGCGTACCCGAGGGCGGTGGCCTCGTCGAGCGCCTCGGAGTAACCGGCTCCGCTCGTGTCCATCTTGTCGAGGATGAAGTTCGTCGTGCCGTTGACGATGCCGAGCACGCGGTTGACCTTGTCGCCGGCGAGGGACTCGCGCAGCGGCCGTACCAGCGGGATGGCGCCCGCGACGGCGGCCTCGTAGTACAGGTCCCGTCCGTGCGCCTCCGCGGCGGCGTGCAGGGCCGCGCCGTCCTCCGCGAGCAGTGCCTTGTTCGCGGAGACGACGGAGGCACCGTGCTCGAACGCGGTGGTGATCAGGGCCCGGGCGGGCTCGATGCCGCCGATGACCTCGATGACGACGTCGATGTCACCCCGTTTGACCAGCGCGGTCGCGTCGGTGGTGATCAGGGAGGGGTCGATGCCCTCGCGCACCTTGGAGGGGCGGCGCACGGCGACCCCGGCCAGCTCGACCGGGGCGCCGATGCGGGCGGCGAGGTCTTCGGCGTGCGTCGTCATGATGCGCGCCACCTCTGAGCCGACCACACCACAGCCCAGGAGCGCCACCTTCAGCGGACGCGTACGCATCATTCGACCTACGCCTTTCATTCGGCACAGCGTTTCTTGCATGAATGTGAACCAGTCTCACTCACCGGACGGGAGTTTCTGTCCAGGGTCCAGATTGCGAGACGTCTATTTCATCAGCCGACATCGAGACGCAGGAGATCCTCCTCCGTCTCGCGTCGGACGATGACCAGGGCCTCACCATCATTCACCGCCACGACGGGCGGGCGCAGCGAGTGGTTGTAGTTGCTCGCCATGGAGCGGCAGTAGGCGCCGGTGGCCGGCACGGCGATGAGGTCGCCGGGCGCGAGGTCGGCGGGCAGGAACGCGTCCCGCACCACGATGTCGCCGCTCTCGCAGTGCTTGCCGACGACACGGACGAGCATCGGCTCGGCGTCCGAGGCGCGCGACACGAGCGCCACGCTGTACTCGGCGTCGTACAGGGCCGTGCGGATGTTGTCCGACATGCCGCCGTCGACACTCACGTACGTGCGCAGCCCCTCCAGCGGCTTGATCGTGCCGACCTCGTAGAGGGTGAAGGCGGTGGGCCCGACGATCGCGCGGCCGGGCTCGACGGAGATGCGGGGCGTGCGGAGCCCGGCGGCCTCGCACTCCCGGCCGACGATCTCGGTGAGCGCCTTGGCGATCTCGTGCGGCTCGCGGGGGTCGTCCTCAGAGGTGTACGCGATGCCGAGGCCGCCGCCGAGGTCGATCTCGGGCAGCTCGACGCCGTGCTCGTCGCGCACCTCGGTCAGCAGCTGCACCACGCGGCGGGCGGACACCTCGAAGCCGGCCATGTCGAAGATCTGCGAGCCGATGTGCGAGTGGATGCCGATGAGCTCCAGACCGTCGAGCCGCAGGGCGCGCCGTACCGCTTCCGCGGCCTGGCCGTCCGCGAGCGCGATGCCGAACTTCTGGTCCTCGTGGGCGGTGGCGATGAACTCGTGCGTGTGGGCTTCGACGCCGACGGTCACCCGGATCTGCACGCGCTGGCGCTTGCCCTGGCTCTGCGCGATGTGCGCGACGCGGACGATCTCCTGGAAGGAGTCGAGGACGATCCGCCCCACCCCGAGGCGTACGGCCCGCTCGATCTCCTCGACGGACTTGTTGTTGCCGTGGAAGGCGATGCGCTCGGCGGGCATGCCGGCGTCGAGGGCGGTCGTCAGCTCCCCACCGGAACACACGTCGAGGTTGAGCCCCTCTTCCTTGAGCCAGCGGACGACGGCCCGGGAGAGGAATGCCTTGCCCGCGTAGAAGACGTCGGCGTCCGGCCCGAAGGCGTCGGCCCAGGCGCGGCAGCGGGCGCGGAAGTCGCTCTCGTCGAGGAAGTAGGCGGGGGTGCCGAACTCCTCGGCGAGGCGGCTGACTTCGATGCCGCCGACGGTGACGACGCCGTCCTCGTCACGTCGTACGGTCCGCGCCCAGACCTTCTCGTCGAGCACGTTGAGGTCGGCGGCCGGGGCGGTGTAGTGGCCCTCGGGGTAGACATCGGCGTGACGGGGCCCGGCGGGGTGTGCGGAACGGCTCATGGTCCTTCTGTCTCTCTCACAGATGTTCGGGTGCGCTGATGCCGAGCAAGGACAGGCCGCCGGCGAGCACCGTCCCGGTGGCCTCGGCGAGGGCCAGCCGGGAGCGGTGGGCGACCGAGGGTTTCTCGTCGCCGAGGGGCAGGACGGGATGGGCGTCGTGGAAGCGGAAGAAGGCCTCCGCTGTCATGTCCAGGTGCCGCGCGAGCCGGTCGGGCGCGCGGTGGCGGGCGGCGGCTTCGAGGACGGCGGGGTGGTCCGCGAGAGCACGTACCAGCGCCCGAGCCTCGGGGGCGTCCCCGCTCCCCGTGCCCTCCGCTTCCTCGCCCCGGAACCCGAGGGCGGCGGCGTTTCGGACGAGGGCGCGGGTGCGGGCGTGGGCGTACCGGACGCGGAAGAGGGGGTTGGTCTCACGCTGCACGAGGAGGTCGTCGGGCGAGGCGGTCGCGGTGGGCCAGACGAGGTGCCAGACGGCGGCGTCGGGACCCAGGCGGGCTACGAGGGCTCGTTCGGCGGGGTTCTCGCCGCTTTGCGTGGCTCGGTCGGTGCTTTCCGTACTGTCGCAGCCTTCGGCGCCTGCCGTGCTGCTCGCGGCGCCGCTCGTGTGGACGACGCTCGCACCCAGCGCGTGGGCGATCCGGGCAAGGGCGCAGGCGAGCGTCCCGGTGCCGACACGGACGACGTCGCCGGCGAGGGCGGCCCCGTGGCCGTAGGCGCGGCCCTGGGCGAGGACGGTTCGTACGACGGAGGAGTGGGCGTCGGAGGCGAGGGTGAAGTTCAGGAATCCAGGGCCGGTGACCTCTACGTCGACGATCGCGTCGTACCCGATCAGCATCAGCTGGGCCCGCAGGATCTCGGCGACCTCGCGGGCGGGGCGGCCGGCGGGGCCGGCGAGCTTGAGGGCGACGTTGGTGGAGTAGTCGCCGCGGCCGCCGGGCCTCGGCCGCTCGACGACGGCGCGCTCCGGCACCGGCGCCCGCAGCACGTCCGCGTCCACGGCGCGACGCACGGCGCGCAGCACGGTACGGGAGAGCTCTGCGGGGGTCACGGCACAAGCGTATGGGAGGAGGGGGGCCTGAACGCGAACCGGTTTCGCCATGCGGGCACCGGGGGCGGCCACTGGGGCGCCGCCCGACCTGGTGACGGGGCCCGTGCCGGGAGGCGCCGCCCGGCCCTGTGACGGGGCCCGACCGGGAGGCTCACCGGCGAACCCGGTGGGCGAGCCCTCGACGGTACGCCGGTGGCGAGCCACTCAACCGTGGAGGCTCAGCCCGCTCGCCACTCAGCCGACCGTACGGCCTACCTGCCCGGCTTCGTGCATACCGTCGGTACCGCCGTCGGTCGGGCCGTCGGGCCGCCCGTCGGCACTGTCGTCACTACTCGCCTCGACGCCGTCGTCAACGGCCGATGTGCGCTCCCGGCGCACCAACTGCCGTACGAGCCGGACCAGCTCGGCGGGCTCGAAGGGCTTGGAGAGGAAGGCGTCCACACCCACCGCGAGGCCGCTCTCGACCTCGTACTGCGTACAGGCGCTGATGATCGCGAGGGGCAGATGGCGGGTCCCGGGGTCGTCCCGGAGCCGCGCGGCCGTACGCAGCCCGTCGAGGCGCGGCATCACGACGTCCAGCGTCACGACATCGGGGCAGACCCGGTGCACCATGTCCAGAGCCTCGGCACCGTCGGCCGCGGTCACTACCTCGAAGCCCTCCAGCTCGAGATTGACCCTGATCAACTGCCGGATGACCTTGTTGTCGTCCACAACAAGCACGCGGCCGGACACGCCTGGCACAACTCGAGAGTAGGTCGCCCCCGACCACCGCGTCCGGCTTTTGCCGACTTCCACCTGCACGGGGAGCAGCCGGGGGACGACGACGCCCCGCACGGCCCGAGCCGTGCGACCTCCCGAAACCTGTTCATGAACACCCGACCGGAGCTGGTAGTGTTCAACCCGTCGCCGCTTCACCACGGCGGTACGCCCCCGTAGCTCAGGGGATAGAGCAACGGCCTCCGGAGCCGTGTGCGCAGGTTCGAATCCTGCCGGGGGCACAGAAGCCGGACCAGCGTGATCAAGCCGCTGACCAGCAGAAGTGCCAGACATTGAGAGCCGGACCCAGTCCCACTGGGTCCGGCTCTTTGTCGTTGTCCGTCACTGGTCGCGTGTGAGTGACGTGTGGGTACCCCCGCCGCGGGAATCGCGCGAGACACTCTTATCGCTGCCGGGAGGCCATGGGTGCAACAGAACGGGAAGAATCCAAGCCGGGCTCTGCAGATCCTTGGGGTGGTCACGGCGCTCGCAGCCGTCACCGGCCTGGCCTGGATGCTGGTCCAAGGCCCGTGGTGATTTGACGGTCGGCGCCTGGATCGGTTGACAAAGGACGACGCTCCAAAAGCGGTACCAGTCACGGGCTTCCGCACCGCAATAGTGACCTTCGGGCTCGCGACCGTGGCAGTCCTCGGGGCGTTTCTGACGTCGAAGAACCTGCAGGTGACCCGTGAAGCCCTGCAACAGACCCAAGACAGGGATTACCGGCAGCACGCCCTAGCTGTATTGCCCTGTGAGGTTGGGGACGCGGCTGGGGGGTGGTTGGCCCTTGAGCGCGGTGTGGCCGCGGTGGTGATTGTAGGTGTGCAGCCAGGCGGGGAAGGCGTCGCGCCGTTCCTGCTCTGAGCGGTAGGGCTTTGCGTAGGCCCACTCGTCGAGCAGGGTGCGGTTGAAGCGCTCGGCCTTGCCGTTGGTCTGCGGCCGGTAGGGCCGGGTTCGCTTGTGGGCGATCCCGGCTGCCGCGAGAGCATCGCACCAGTCGCGCGTGAGCGGTAGCAGGAGCCGTTGTCGGTCAGCACCCGCTCGACGGTGATCCCGGCCTGGGTGAAGAACGCCTGAGCGCGGGTCCAGAAGCCGGTGGCGGTCTCTTTCTTCTCGTCGGTGAGGATCTCGCTGTAGGCGAGGCGGGAGTGGTCGCGCAACAAGTCGCCCTCGAGCTCGTCCACTCGACGACGTCTGAGCGCTCCGCTGCCGCCAAAGCCAGCTGTACCGACATCCCCCGTTTGCGCAGAACCACAGCGGAAGCGAACACTACCCATTTGACCTGCGAATCTACGGCGAGGTGCCCGAGGAGCGGGCGCGCGGCGCGCGGGCCTCGGACGGGCAGCTTCCCGAGCTGCTGCCGCTGGTGGACTGAGCGCGGGCCGGGCGGCCGACGGGCCGGGCGGGGCCCCTTCCGGAGGGCGGTGGCGCGTGGGGGCCTCGTGCCCTACGACTCGCCACCGCCGCCCGGGGCTGTCCCGAAGGGACGGGTCAGCGCGCCAGCCACGAGCCGAACATGACGCCCTTCTCCAGCGCGCCGAGCGCCTTGGGGCCGAACGACGTGATGCCGGTGACCGTCAGGCCGCCGGCCGCGCCCCGCAGGTGCCAGGCGGCGCCGGAGTCGGCGTAGGTGCCGTCCTCCAGGGGCGCGGTCGCCGTCAGGTCGGCCTTGCCGTCCTTGTTGGTGTCCGACAGCAGGACCTGGCTGCCGAACTTGTCCTCCTTCTCGGAGGCGCCGGGCACGCCGGTCGTGGACTGCTGGAAGGCCTGCGCGCCCGTGCCGGTCAGACCGGTGCGGGAGCCCTTGAGCAGCACCGTGCTCCCCGCGTCCGCGACCGACTCGATGTCCTCGCCAAGGATGCCGACCGCGACGTCCGCGTAGCCGTCGCCGTTCACGTCGCCCGCGCTGATCGAGGAGCCGAACTCGTCGCCCTCCTCGCCGACGCCGGGCACGCCCGCCGTGTCCTGCGTGATCTTCGCGGTGCGGGTCGTCGAAGGTCCGTCCGCAGTGCCGTACTTGATGAGGATCGTGCCCTTCTGGTACGGCATGCCCTCGAAGTTGTTGCCGATGTCGCGGACGATCAGGTCGCCGTAGCCGTCCTTGTCGACGTCCGCGATCGCCCCGCCGACGGAGGCCGCGAGCGGCTTGGGGGTGGTGTTCACGCCGTCCTTGCCGCCGGCCCAGAACCTGCTGGCGTACGCCATCTCCTCGAAGCCGTGGTTGGAGACGATGTCGTCGGCGCCGTCGCCCGTGATGTCGCCCGTGACGAAGCCGCCGGGGCCGAAGGCCCGGCTGGTGGCGACCGCCTGGGTGCTCGCGGCCTTGCCCTCGCGCGTGAAGGGGCCGTAGGAGATGAGCATGCCCTGGTCGTCGTTGTTGGGGTCGCCGCTGCGCGGGAAGTCCACCGTGACCAGGTCGCGCTTGCCGTCGCCGTTGAAGTCGCCGGCGGTGACGTGCCCGCCGTTCCAGGGCAGCTCGGCGCTGCCCTGGCCGGACAGGCCGGCGGCGGAGCCCCACAGGACCACGGCCTTGCCGTCGTAGCCGCTGACGACGAGGTCGGTGTACCGGTCGCCGTCGAGGTCGGCGGCGGCCGTCTCCTGGCCGAAGCGTCCGCCGCTCTCCGGGTCGCCGGGCACGCCCGGGGTGGCGCGGCCGAAGGTCTTGGCGTGCGCGGTGACGGGGCCCGACGCGGAGCCGTAGACGACCGTCACCTGGCCGGGCGTCGTGCCCTCGTAGCCGCCGACCGCGGAGAACACGAGGTCGGCGTACCCGTCGTGGTTGAAGTCGACGAGCGGCGTGCGCGGCGGCACCGGCGCGGCCGAGGCCGAGCCGGCGGCGGCGACGAGCACGAGGGGAGTGACGAGCGTGGTGACCGCGAGGGCGGCCGTGAGGGAGCGTCGCACTGATCCTCCGGAAGAGAGAAAGACAGAAGGCGAGAGAGGGGGAGGGGGTCAGCCGCCGAGCGTGTGGCCGAACTTCGCGTCCTTCTCGGGGGCGCCGAGCTTCACGGGGCTGAGCGTGCCGGCGCCCGTCGTGGTCAGGCCGCTCGCGGAGCCGTAGAGGTTCCACAGGGCGCCCGAGTCGGCGAAGGCACCGTCCTCGCCGGGGGCCGTCGCGGTAAGGTCCGCCTTGCCGTCCTTGTTCAGGTCGGAGAGGCTCACCTGGCGGCCGAAGTCGTCGCCCGACTCGGAGACGCCGGGCACGCCCGCAGTGGACTGGTTGTAGGCGATCGCGCCCTTGCCAGTCATGCCGCCGGCGGCCTTGGACGCGCCCTTGAGCAGGATCACCGCGCCGGTACCGGTGGCGGCGTCGAGGCTCTCGCCGGGAACGCCGACCGCGACCTCCGCCTTGCCGTCGCCGTTCACGTCACCGGCGCTGAGGGACGCGCCGAAGGCGTCGTTCGCCTCGCTCGCCCCGGGAACCCCCGCGGTGGCCTGGGTGATGACCTTCTTGCCCGTGTTGCTCGGCCCGGTGGAGCCGCCGTACTGGATGGTGATGCTGCCCGGGGCGGAGTCGATGACCTCGGTGACGGAGCCGATGTCGCGGGTGATCAGGTCGCCGTAGCCGTCGCCGTCGACATCGCCGACGGTGCCGCTGTACGCCGTGCCGAGGGCCTTGGAGGTGTGGCCGACGCCGGTCCTCGACCCCTTCCAGAAGCGGGCCTCGTGCTGCATCTCCTCGAAGCCGTGCGTGGTGACGATGTCGTCGACACCGTCGCCCGTGAGGTCACCGGTGATGAAGGAGCGCAGACCCGAGGGGCCGTCGTCCGTGGTGATGCTGTCCTGGGTGCGCGTCTTGCCGTCCCGGGTGAACGGGCCGTACTGGATCGTCATCCCGGAGACGTCCGGGTCGTCGCTCGGCTCGGAGTTCACGACGAGGTCGCGCTTGCCGTCGCCGTTGAAGTCACCGAGGGCGAACTCGGAGGGCCAGTACGGCAGAACGGTGTTCTGGCCGGTCAGGCCGTCCTTGGAGCCCCAGAGCACCGTCGGCTCGCGGTCGTCGCCGCCGCCGCCAACCACGAGCAGGTCGGTGTAGGAGTCGCCGTCGAGGTCACCGGGGAGCGTCTGGGCACCGAAGGCGAAGCTGCTCTGGAGGTCGCCGGGGACGCCGGGCGTGGCCCGGCTGATCATCTGGTGGCGCGCCGTCGCGGGCCCGGAGGCGGTGCCGTACACGACCGAGATGTAACCGGCCTTCTCCACACCGCCGACGGTGCCGAAGGGCGCCGCGACCGCGAGGTCGGCGTGTCCGTCGTGGTTGAAGTCGGTCATCGGCGTGCGGGGCGGCACGGGCGCGGCCGACGCCGTGCCGGAGGTGGCGAAGAGCGCGAGGGGGGTCGCGAGCGCGGTGACGGCGATCGCGGCGGTGAGAGTGCGGCGGGGCACTGTGCCTCCTGTACGGAACGTGTGTGACGCAACAGGAGACAGACCACCTCGAGTGAAAGTTGTACACCCCAGGAACCCTGTTACGAGACGCGGACACTCCATCGAGTACGGCGGCCGTTCACCTCACGACCGCCCAGCCGCACGACACTGGCCCGCGGAGCGGGGCCAGTGGAGGGGCGGGATGGCGCGGGCGAGGATGTCGATGCAGGAGCTGATCCGGCGCAGGCGGCGGGCGGGCTTCGTGGGCAGACGCGAGGAACTGCGGGCGTTCCGGAAGAACTTCGACCTGCCGGTGGACGACGACCGCCACCGGTTCCTGTTCCACGTGCACGGCCCGGCGGGCGTCGGCAAGGCCCAGGTCGTGGAAGATCGTCCAGCCCTCGCCGATCAAGACCTCGACCAGCTCCTGATTGCAGCGCTGTTGGCACTTCGTGTGAGTGGCGTGTGAGATTCACCCACACACGATCAGGCGAAGCCGTTTCCACAGGTCAGGTGGGCAATGATCGTACGGGGGGCAGTGCCCTCCGGAGCCGTGTGCGCAGGTTCGAATCCTGCCGGGGGCACTTCGCAGGAAGCGCCCAAAGACCCCGCCATCAGCGAGAACGCTGAGAACGGGGTCTTCGCGTATGCGCAGTCGGTGCTGTGCGCCCTCCACGGAGACCATCATCCGGCTCTCGGCCATTCCAGCGGGGGCTCTGGTGGTTGCCGGGGCGGTTGTCGTTCTGTTCTTCTTGCGTTCTCGGCTCGGAGGGTTGTCAGCCACGGCCACAGGTCCGGCAAGGGCCGTGCGGAGCACGCCAAGTGGTGGGGGATGCGGCACCGCTGGGACGGGTCCGGTGGGCATACGCCGTAGACGGTTGCGCGGCCGTCGGAGAGTTCGATCCACCGGTGGTCAGCGGGGACCACATGGGCCGGAGGGGTCATGTTCGGCTCCAGGAGAACCCAGCCCTGGTCGAGCGTCAGGACCCTGTCCTGCGGCAACCCGCAGTCTGGGCAGGGGGTTTGCGCGCTGTTCAGCCGACGTCGCGGTTGATCCTCTGTGTGGGCCATACTGCGAGGTTCAGCAGCTTGGTCCCGGAAGCCTAGAGCGCGAACCGGGCGGGGTTCTTGGGGCTGTCGTTCACTGGCGATGCGCGAAGCGACGCGGCAGGTGCGGTCGGCGACTTGCGGCTGTCGGCTCTTGGCCGGAATACGACGACGCCCCCGGCTTGTGGGCCGAGGGTGCCGTCCGTGCAGTTCTGAGGGGCTGGCGCTCAGCGGCCTCGGGCGTCGGCGTGGGCGGGCCGCATCACCCGGCAGCGGTGCGGGTACGAGCCGGCCCCGGCTCAGCCTTGCGGGGGGATTGAAGGCTGGCCGGGGCCGGGGTCCGGGCGCCGGCCGGGGAGGGGCGGCGCCCAGCTGTGGTGGGTGGTCCGGCGCGGGTGTGGGCACCGGGGCCACCCAAGTGTGGGGGGACGTGGGGTGGTCCGTCGCGGGCGGCTGTGGCGCCGGGGGGGCCACCCAAGTGGGGGGAAGTGGGGGGCCGTCGCGGGTAGGGACCCGGGGCCACCCAGGTGGGGGGCCGGCGCGGTGCGGCACCGGTGGGACACCCAGGGGGGGACGCCGGAGAAGTACGTCGTACTACCGGTCGGTTGTGCACTCCCAGTGGTCCGCCGTGCCCTCCGGCATCGACCAGAGCGCTATCTCGCAGCCGCAGTTGCAGGCCGTCTGTCTTCTGGTCGTGGCGTCCTTCTGCGGGGCGGTCGTCGTCGTCATGGTGGCGGTCGTCATGCTGTGCTGCCTTTCGGGAGGAGGGTCAGGACTGTGCGTACGGGGAAGGGGGCTGCGGGCCGCTGCCCTCGCGGGCCGCGATCCACTTGTCGTGCAGCCACATCTGGGTCGCGCGGCGGTTCGCCGCGCCGTCCCAGCGGACGTCCCGTTCGTACGTGACGATGTCGCCGTCGCCGTCGACGATCATCCAGGTGTAGAGGCCGTTCTCGTGGTGCGTCTTCACCTTCGCGCCGGAGACCGTGTGGGCGGCTCCCGCCTTGTCGCGCACCTCTTCGTCGTGCTGGTCCACCCACTGCACCGACAGGCCGTCCGCGTGCTCGGGCGCGAAGCCGCGCAGCCAGTCGAAGGCCGTCTCCCGCGCCTTGTCGTCGGCCGGTACGGGCTTCTCGGCTCCGGCCACCGTCATCCGCGTGTAGCCGTACAGGGTGCCCTCGTCGTCGACGACGGTCGTGATGTGCTCGCCGCCGAGGTCCCGGGTGGTGTCCTGCTCGTAGCGGACCACGGTCACGGGGCGGTCCTCGTGGCGTTCGGACCGGATCTGGGCCGGGTGCCAGCCCTCGGGGATCGTCAGACCCGCCTCGGCCAGGGCGTCCTTGGACTGCTTCGTGGCGGCCTTGGCCCTGTCGCTGCCCTTGGCTACCGGTTTCACGTTCTTCTCCTTCGGACCTGTCGAGTAGGTGGCGGCGGGCGCGGCGGGCGCCTTGCCCGGGTCGCCGGCGTCGGCGGTGACCAGTACCGCCGCGCCGAGGGCGCAGGCTCCGCCGAGGGCCAGAGCCGCGGTGAGGATGCCGTATCGCATGGCTGATCGTTCCCTTCCTTGTGGTGGGGGTACGGGGCCGGGCCGGTCAGCGGCGCACGCGGTGGCCCAGCGCGGCCAGTACCGCACCGGTGCCGAGCACGCCGGCGATCACCGCGAAGACGGTGGAGCTGTTCCCCGCCGCCGTCGCCAGTTGCGGGCCGACGCTGGCGCCGATGAACAGGGCGAAGGTGTAGAGGGCCACCGCCGCGCCGCGCGCCGGGCCCGCCTGCGAGCCGATGGCCTCCACCAGCGCCGGCGCCGTGACCGCGATGCCGAACACGAAGACGAACAGCAGCGCGGCCAGCAGGACGACGTCGATGTCGCCCCCGCGTGAGAGCAGCGCCGATCCGGCGCTCACCGTCGCGGCCAGCAGCAGCGCGCCGACGACCCGGCCGACGGCCGGCAGCCGTACGAGGAACGGCGTGACCAGCGGTACGAGCACCATGGCCGGGAGCGAACTGGCGCGCAGCAGGAGCATCGTGTCGGGGTCGCCCGCGAGGCCGGCGGGGCCGGCCACCTGGAGGCCGGTGTAGACGGCGACGAAACCGCACAGCAGCGTGACCGTCGCCAGCAGGAGCAGGACCAGGGACGGCTTGGTCAGGAGCCTGCCCATCGCGCGGTAGGCGTCGAGGGACGAGGTGGTGGCGGCGGTTCGGTCCGCGTCCAGCACCGTACGCAGCAGCAGCGCGCCGCCGATCATGCCGGCCGCGCACATCAGGAAGACCGCGCGCCAGCCGAGGGCGTCGGCCACGGTCTGCGAGAACACCTGGCCCAGTACGCCCGCGGAGAGGAACGAGCTGGTCAGCCATGTCATGGCGGCCACGCGCCGGTGGGGCTCGATGCGCTCGGCGATGTACGCGAAGGCCGGTGGCGCGAAGGTCGCCGCGCTCAGGCCCTGTACGACGCGGATGGTGCAGCCCACCGCCAGGTTGGGGGCGGCGGCTACGGCGGCCGTGGTGAGCGCCGTGAGGAGCAGGCCGAGGACGATCAGGTTGCGGCGTCCGAAGCGGTCGGACAGCGGGCCCCAGAAGAGGAATCCGGCGGCGTACCCGAAGCCGAAGGCGGTCGTGGTCCAGCCCGCGGCGGACGCGGTCGTGGACCACGAGTCGGCGAGCAGGCCGAGTACGGGGAGCACGGTGTAGAGCTGGCCGACGATCAGGACGCCCACCGCGCACAGGGCCGGCACGGTCCGGAGGAAGGAGGCGGCCTCGGGCGCGGCCCCGGCGACGGCGCCGGGCGCGGCCTCGGATCGGGGCGAGGGCGTTGCCCTGGCCGGCTTGGTCTCACGCAGCGGCGCCGCCGCGGGCGTGACGGTCGAGTCGGTGGTCATGGCGAACATAGAACCAACCAACCAGTTGGATGTCAACGAGTCCCAACCATTCGGTTGGGTAATCTGGCTCCATGGCTAGAGACACAGCAGTGACGAAGCAGAAGCTCCTGGGGGCTGCCCGCCAGGAGTTCGCCGCCCTGGGGGTGGCGGGCGCCCGGGTCGACCGCATCGCGGAGCTGGCCGGGGTCAACAAGGAGCGGGTCTACGGCCACTTCGGCAGCAAGGAAGGTCTGTTCGCGGCCACGGTCGGCGCAGCCATGGACGAGCTCACCGAATCGGTCGGCAAGCCGGGCGACGACGTGGCCCAGTGGGTGGGCTCGGTGTACGACTTCCACCGCGAGCGGCCTGAGCTCCTGCGGCTGCTCCTGTGGGAGGCCCTGCACCAGCGGGAGCCGTCGGTCGCCGGCGAGCAGGACCGGGCCGAGGGGTACTCCCTGAAGGTGGACGCGCTGGCCGAGCGCCTGGGCATCGCCTCGGGGCCGGAGGCGGCCGTGATGCTGCTGTCGCTCATCGGGCTGGCCGCCTGGCCGAGCGCCGTACCGCAGCTGTCCCGGCTCATCGTCGGATCGCGGGTGGACGCCGAGGACTTGGGGCCGGTCGTCCGCGAATGCGTGGTGGAGCTGGCCGGGCGGGTCGCGGCCACGCAGGTGCGGCACGCCGGCAGCTGACGGACGGGGAACGAAGGAGGCGGCCGCCCCGGCCCCGCACCGCCCCGGCCCACCCCCACGAGACGGTGAACCTCCGGCAAACTTCCTAGCATTCGCAAAGGCTGTGGCGTGGGTCACTCCGACGGAGGTTGTCAACCAACTAGATGTTTGGCAGTGTTCAACCTGTCGCGGGGCTGAAGGAATGGCCTCGCGGCGGGGGAACGCGTAAACATATCGCCGGGGGGAAATATGTATTTCATGTGTACCGAGTGTTGCCGACACCGACGTAATGGCGCGTTGATTCACCGCCCGCCACGGTCGTAGACCGTTCTGGTCGCAGACCACCGGTGTCCCCTGAAATCGTACACATCATCTCTCTCCGGCACGAACTCGCCCTCCAGTAATCGGAATTGACCCCTCCGATTCGACCGCGGGTCCGGGGGGATTCCCAAGCCGACGCACAGCCGGGCCCGTTGACGCGCCCGGCTTTCGCGCGGCCTCTCACCACCGTTCCCCGCCTTCTCACATCCTCATGCGCCGGCCGTGCCGTGCCGCACCGCATCCGCACGGCCTGAATCACCCGAATCCTTCGGAGGACCCATGTCCGAGCACCTTCTGAAGAGCGTCTGCCTCGTCGGGGACCGCTTCAGCTCCTTCGCCAAGCACGAGGCCGTCCGCACCGTCAGCGGCTTCGTCTCCGCCGTGACCTCCGGCGCGTACGACGACCTCGCGACCCCGCTCCTTCTCTGGGAGGGGCAGGGCGTCAACGACTTCGACCGCGAGTACGTCCGGGCCGCGCTGGAGAGAGCCGGCCTCTCCCGCAAGATCCTCACGCAGCCCAACAACCCGGTCGTCGTCCCGCGCGCCGAGGCACACAAGAACCGTGAGGCGAACGTCCTGCTCGCCGGCCTCCAGCAGCAGGGCGAGGACACGTACCGCGCCACGCTCCGGCTGCACTCCGACAACGAGCTGCTGCTCGACCACCAGACCGGTGAGCACGTCCAGGGCATGGTCGCCATCGAGGCGTTCCGCCAGATGTTCATCGCCTTCTGCGAGAAGTTCGTCGCCACCCAGTGGCCGGAGCTGCGCCACTACTACATCTGGCACGGCATGGACATCAGCTTCGACAACTTCCTCTTCCCGCTGGACGCGGACATCACCTGCACGGTCGTCGAGTCCGACACGAGCGACCCGGCGCGCCTGAAGTTCACCGTGGACCTGGAGCTGCACCAGGCGGGCAACCGGGCGGCGCACGCCCGCATCCGGTTCACCGCGTACGACGCCGACCGCCTCGGGCCCAAGGAGCACCGCCTGGCGGGGGACGCGGTGGCGAACGTACTCAACGGCGCGGCGCCCGAGCCGGCCTCGGCCCGCACGGCCTGACCGCACGGCACCGACGCACCCGGTCCCGGCGCGCACGGCCCGACCGCACGGCACGACCCGCCAACCAACGGAGAATCACCATGAGTTCGACCACCCTCAGACGGAACGAAGAGCAGCACGCCGCCCCGGCCCACAGCCGCAGCGGCCTGCTCCTGCTCACCGTGGTGCTGCTGGCCGGCGTCACCGCCTGGCTGACCCTCATCGCGATCAACAACATCACCGACTTCGGTACGAACAAGGCGCTGCTCCAGGCCACCATGAACATGAAGGCGCTGATCGACGACCCGGTCCGCGGCAACGGCCTGGAGGCGCGCGCCCTGCCCAACGGCCTGGCCGCCCCGGCGCTCATAGCCGTGATCGTCTACCAGCTCGGCACGGTCGCCCTGATGTGGCGGGCCGTCGCCACCGGCGTACGCCTGCTGCGCGCCCCCTCGCCGGGCCTCTTCACGTACGTACGCCAGGTCAACCACTCCCTGGTGCCGTTCCTGCTGCTCTTCGCCGGTTTCCTCATCAGCGGCCTGTACTTCGGCTACTGGCTGCACCTCGGCCCCGTGCAGATGGTGCACTTCACCCTCCTCATCATCGGGACCCTGGTGGCACTGCTCACCAACCTGATGCCCGTCGCCTCGCGCGCCCTGGAGCAGGAGGCGTCGCGATGACCGCCCTGATCAGCACGGGCGCCTGGGTGCCCGAGCGGGTGGTGAGCAACGCGGAGGCGGTCGCGGAGACCGGCGGCCCGAGCGAGTGGATCACCCGTAAGACCGGGGTCGTCGAACGGCGTTGGGCCGACGCGGGAACGACCACCGCGGACGCGGCCGTCGCCGCCGGGCGGCAGGCGATCGAGCGGGCCGGCATCCAGCCCGAGCAGCTCGGTCTCGTCGTGCTGGCGACCTCGACGCCCGACCGGTCCCAGCCGCCCACCGCGACCGCGGTGCAGGCGGCGCTCGGCGCCACCGGAGCCGCGGCGCTGGACGTCAACGGCGTGTGCACGGGGTTCCTCTTCGCCCTGGCCACCGCGCGCGGCATGCTGGCGACCGGTGACGCGGGCAGGTACGCGCTGGTCATCGGGGCCGACATCTACTCACGCATCCTGGACCGCACCGACCACCGCACCGTGGTCCTGTTCGGCGACGGGGCCGGCGCGGCGGTCATCGGCCCGGCGCGGGACTCCGGTCGCGGCTCGATCCTGGCCACCCAGCTGCGCAGTCACGGACACCTGGGGCATCTGATCCACCGGGAGCACGGCGACGCGTTCCGCATGGACGGCGGCGGCGTACGCGACTTCGTGGTCTCCGAAGTGCCCCTCGCGGTGAAGGGCTTCCTCGCCGACCAGGGCGTCGACGGACGGCAGGTGCGGCACCTGGTCGCGCACCAGGCCAACGGTGTGATGCTCGACGCGCTCGTGCCGTCGCTGGAGCTGGCCGAGGACGTCACGGTGCACCGCACCATCGACCGCTACGGGAACACGGCGTCGGCCTCCGTACCGATCACGCTGGACCACGCGCTGCGCCAGGACGCCATCACTGACGGGGAGTTGGTGCTGCTGCTCGCCTTCGGCGGGGGCATGGCCACCGGCGCGGCGCTGATGCGGCGCTGAGCACGACCACCACCGGACCGCTTCGAGTGAGAGCAGCGAGAAAATGAATGCTTACCGCCTTTTCGAAGAGAGGCTTGCGGCCCTTTCCTTCGCGCCGCATTCCACTGCGCAGGCAAGCATGGAACGCTTTCTCGACATACGCGGTGACGCCGGTTTATCCCGGGGTTTCGGATCACGGCCCCGGCGCTGCTCCGCGCCATGGTCCGGGCCCCGGGCAGCGCTATAGCAATCATTGCACCAGCAAATCTTTCCATGCGAAAGGAGAGTGCGGCAGATGCCCACTCCCCCGTACCTGGTCTTCGCCGACGTGGACGAGACCCTCATCAACTGCAAGAGCATGTTCGAGTTCATGCGGTTCCAGTTGGTGGCCGAGCACGGCCCGTACGGCGCCACCGAGTACGCCCGGATCCGTGCCGAGCTCCAGCAGAAGGCGGACGAGGGCGTGCCGCGCGAGGAGATCAACCGCGCGTACTACTCCCACTTCGCGGGCGACCCGGTCGCCGGCGTCCACGACCTGGGCGCCCGCTGGTACGCCGAGCGGAACGCGGCGGGGCTCTACATCGAGAGCACCCGTGACGCCCTGCGCGCGCACCGGGCGGAGGGGGCGGAGATCGTCCTGGTCTCCGGGTCGTTCGACGCCGTGCTCCATCCCGTGGTGGCGGAGGTCGGGGCCGACCACCTGCTGTGCACCCGGCCCGTCGTGCGCGACGGCCGGTACACCGGCGAGGTCGAGAAGCCCATGATCGGCGAGGCCAAGGCGGCCGCGGTGCGCGAGCTGCTGGAGGCCCGCCCGTGGATCGACCCGGCGGACTGCTACGGGTACGGCGACCACACGTCCGACCTGCCGATGCTCGACTGCGTGGGGCACCCGGTGGCCGTCGGCGCCGATCCCGCGATGCTCGCGTACGTCAACAGGCGGCGCGCGGCCGAGCTCGGCCGGGTGTGATCGCGGCAACCGGCCGATCGCCAGTGGCCAGGACGTGAGGCCCTGGCCGGACCGGCTCAGGGCCTGCCAGGCGTTGACCGGTCGCACGGCCTCACCGTGGAAGCCCGGGGCGGGCCGCACCCCCGGGCGGAAGGCCGGGGGCGGGTGCGGCCCCACCCCCGGGTCCGTCAGGCGGTGAGCGTGGCCGGGTCGCTCACGCCGGGCGCGCCGGTCTCCACGTGTCCGGCGAAGCGGCGCAGGAAGGTGGTGTTCGTGTCGGAGACCACCGACACGTCGTACCAGCGCTTGGTGGCGCGCAGGTCCACCGTGTGCGTGACCGTGGCGCCCGCTCGGACGGTGAAGGTCTGCGGCGCGCCGCCGTAGGCGTTGGTGACCGTGAGGCGGGCGGTGGTGGTGCCCGGGTTGGTCAGGGTGAGGTCGAGGTTGCCGGTGGTCGCGTTGTGGCGGGCGGTGGCCTCGGGGCAGGCGGTCTTGGCGGGGCAGCGGAAGGTGCGCAGGAAGCCGTTGGGGCCGTGGACCGTGAGGTGGTGCGTGCCCTTGGAGTACGCCGAGTTCCAGGTGTCGGAGATCTTCTTGCCGGCCTCGGCGGTGTACGTCCACGGCGCGTCGGTGCGGTTCGCCGACGTGACGTAGAACTGCGCGCCGGCCTTCGCGCCCGGGCTGAAGGTGAGGGCGATCCGGCCGTCGGCGGTGTTGACCGCGCCGTCCACGTACGGCGCGTAGGGCAGCGCGCGGGCCGGGCGCGCGCCGGGCTCCTGCCGGGGCAGGCTGCCGACGGCGGGCGGGGTGGGCCGGTAGTCGGGGTGGCGCTCGCGGTCCGGCGGCTCGTACGCGGCGGTGTCGGGCAGCTCGGCGGGCCGGGGGTCGGTTACGGCGAAGTCGAAGGCGGAGGTGAGGTCGCCGCAGATCGCGCGCCGCCACGGCGAGATGTTGGGCTCGTTCACGCCGAAGCGGCGTTCCATGAAGCGGATGATCGAGGTGTGGTCGAAGACCTCGGAGCAGACGTAACCGCCGGTGCTCCAGGGGGAGACGACGAGCATCGGGACGCGCGGGCCGAGGCCGTAGTTGCCCGCCGTGTACGAGGCGCCGCCCGCGTACTGCTCGGTGGTGGTGTCGACGGTGGACCTGCCCTGCGCGGCGGAGGCGGGCGGGTACGGCGGCACGATGTGGTCGAAGAAGCCGTCGTTCTCGTCGTACGTGATGAACAGGGCCGTGCGGCTCCACACCTCGGGGTTGGAGGTCAGCGCGTCGAGCACCTGCGCGATGTACCAGGCGCCGTAGTTGGACGGGAAGTTGGAGTGCTCGGTGAAGGCCTCGGGAGCGGCGATCCAGGAGATCTGCGGCAGCTTGTCCGCCCGGACGTCGGCCTTGAGGTCGTCGAGGTAGCCGTCGCCGTTCTTGACGCTGGTGCCGGTACGCGCCTTGTCGTACAGCGGGTCGCCGGGCTTGGCGTTGCGGTACTGGTTAAAGTAGAGCAGCGAGTTGTCGCCGTAGTTGCCCCGGTAGGCGTCGTTGATCCAGCCCCAGTGACCGGCGGCGTCCAGGCCGTCGCCGGTGTCCTGGTAGATCTTCCAGGAGACGCCGGCCTTCTCCAGCCGCTCGGGGTACGTCGTCCAGCCGTACCCCGACTCCTCGTTGCCGAGCACCGGGCCGCCGCCGGCGCCGTCGTTCCCGGTGTGCCCCGTCCACATGTAGTAGCGATTCGGGTCGGTGGCTCCGATGAACGAGCAGTGGTAGGCGTCGCACACGGTGAACTTGTCGGCCAGCGCGTAGTGGAAGGGGATGTCCTCCCGCGTCAGGTACGCCATCGTCGTCGGCGTCTTGGCGGGCACCCACTGGTCGTACTTGCCCTTGTTGAGCGCCTTGTGTCCGCCGGCCCAGTCGTGGTTGAGGCCCTGGAGGAACTGCATGCCCAGGTCGTCGGCGGTGGGGTGGAACGGCAGGGTCACCTTGTTGCCGGTGTCCGCCTGGTGCCAGACCGGCTTGCCGCTCGGCAGCGTCACCGGGCGCGGGTCCCCGAAGCCCCGTACACCCTTCATCGCACCGAAGTAGTGGTCGAAGGAACGGTTCTCCTGCATCAGCACGACGATGTGGTCGACGTCCTGGATCGTGCCGGAGACGCGGTTGGCCGCGATGGCGGCGGCGCGGTCGATGCTGCTCGACAGGGCGGCGAAGCCCGCGGTCGTGCCGGCTATCTGGAGGAAGCGGCGCCTATTGAGTTCTGGCATGAGTGCGGGGCCTCTTGGGGTGTGAGGAGACAGAAGCGAACAGAATGTTCCAAGAGGACACAGCGGAAGGGAAGAGGCAGGGAAGGGGCGATGACGCCGCCGTGAAAAGTCGCGGTATACGT
Organism: Streptomyces chryseus; assembly: GCF_014650755.1. Lineage (GTDB taxonomy): Bacteria > Actinomycetota > Actinomycetes > Streptomycetales > Streptomycetaceae > Streptomyces > Streptomyces chryseus. The sequence continues at coordinate 87,502 of NZ_BMVO01000021.1, forward strand.
CGCCAACGCGGCTGCCGGGGCGGCCGCGCGGCGCATCCGGGCCGTGGACCCGATGTGTGCGGGCCGGGGCGGGCCGGCCGTCAGGCCGACGCGCGCTTCCTCGGGGCCGCCTTCTTCGCGGTGGTCTTCTTCGTCGCCTGCGCCTGCTTCTGCCCCGCGGCCTGCTTCCCGGACGCCGCAGCCGCCTTCTTCGCGCCGGCCGTCGCCCCGGCCGCGGGCGTCGTCTTCTTCGCCGTAGCCGTCTTCTTCGCCGCCGGCTTCTTCTTGCCCCCCGCGGGAGAAGCCGCCGCCTTGCCCTTCTTGCCCGGCGCCATCCGCGTGACCTCGGCGACCTCTTCGCCCTCGTCCTCGCCGCGCGACTCCTTCGCCGCCCGCACGCTCTTCTCCAGCGCCGCCATCAGGTCGATCACCTGGCCGCCGCCGGCCGCCGGCGCCGCCTCGACGGGAAGCTCGCCACCGGACGCCTTGGCGGCGATCATCTCCTCGACCGCCTCGCGGTAGTCGTCGTGGAGCGTGTCGAGGTCGACCTCGCCGAGCGTGTTCATCAGCGCGTCCGCCAGGTCCAGTTCGGCGTCGCGCACCGTCACGTTCGTCTCCGGCGCGACCCCCTCGGGCGCCCGTACCTCGTCGGGCCAGAGCAGCCCGTGCATCACGATGGCGTCGTCCACCACCCGCAGCATGCCGAGCCGCTCACGGCCGCGCAGCGCGAACTTGGCGACGGCCACCTTGTCGCTGCGCTTGAGCGCCTCGCGCAGCAGGACGTACGGCTTGGCGGCCGGGGCGCCGCTCGCCGACAGGTAGTACGCCGAGTCCATCTGGAGGGGGTCGATCCTGGCCGCCGGCACGAAGGCGACGATCTCGATCGTCTTGGCGGTGGGCAGCGGCAGCGCGGCCAGGTCGTCGTCCGTGATCGGCATGATCCCGCCGCCCGGCTCCTCGTACCCCTTGCCGATCTCCGACGCCGGGATCTCCTCGCCGTCGAGTTCGCAGACCTTCCGGTAGCGGATGCGGCCGCCGTCGGCCGTGTGGATCTGGCGGAACGAGATCGAGTGGTGCTCGGTGGCGTTGACCAGCTTGATCGGGATGCTGACCAGCCCGAAGGAGATGGCACCGTTCCAGATGGATCGCACGTTTCGCCCCCTTGAGACGCGTTTACCAGTCATCGCATGAGAATGTCATCGTATGTCGCCTATCACAGAGGTGGAGGGGCGGCGCCTGGCGCTCAGCAATCTGGACAAGGTCCTCTATCCCGCCACCGGGACCACCAAGGGCGAGGTGCTGCACTACTACGCCACGACCGCGGACGCGTTCCTCCCGCATCTGCGCGACCGGCCCATCTCGTTCCTGCGCTATCCGGACGGCCCCGACGGACAGCTGTTCTTCACCAAGAATCCGCCGCAGGGTACGCCCGACTGGGTGCGGACGGTGGAGGTGTCCCGCACCGAGGGCCAGCGGGCGCGCCAGGTGGTCGTCCAGGACCTGCCGACGCTGATCTGGGCGGCGAACCTGGTGGTGGAGTTCCATACGCCGCAGTGGCTCGACCCGGAGCCCGGCATCGCCGACCGCCTGGTCCTCGACCTCGATCCCGGCGCGCCGGCGGGCGTCGCGGAGTGCTGCGCGGTCGCGCTGTGGCTGCGTGAGCGGCTCGCGGCGGACGGCATCGAGTCGTACGCGAAGACCTCGGGCTCCAAGGGGCTGCATCTGCTGGCCGCGCTGGAGCCGACGCCGTCCGAGGAGGTCTCGGCGTACGCGAAACGGCTCGCGCTGGAGGCGCAGGAGGCGCTCGGGGAGCTGGTCGTGCACCGGATGACGCGGGCGCTGCGGCCGGGGAAGGTCTTCGTCGACTTCAGCCAGAACGCCGCCGCGAAGACGACGGCGGCGCCGTACACCCTCCGCGCGAAGACCGAGCCGACCGTGTCCGCGCCGGTGACCTGGGACGAGGTGGAGGCCGGGCGCGAGGCCCCGGCGCGGCTCGTCTTCCGGGCGGCGGACATCGGCGTACGGCTGGAGCGGTACGGCGATCTGCTGGCCCCGCTGGTCGATCCGGACCACGCCCATCCGCTGCCGGGGGCGTGAGAGTCGTGGCCGCGGTCGTGCCGCCGGTCCAGGTGATGCGGCCCCGGACGGCGGCGGAGATCCCGGCGGCGGACGGGCTGCCGGGCGGGGTGCAGTACAGCGTCAAGCTGGACGGGTTCCGGTGCGTGGCGTTCGCGCGGGGCGCGGCCCCGCCCGTTCTCCAGTCCCGCTCGGGGCGCGACATGAGGCCCGACTTCCCGGACGTCGCCGCCGCGATCGGCGCGCTGCCGGACGGTCTGGTGCTCGACGGGGAGGTGTGCGCGTGGGCTGACGGGGCCTTCGCCTTCCACCAGCTGATGCGACCGCACGCGGCGCGGGTGGCGGACGGGGTGGTGGTGGCGTACGTCGCCTTCGACGTCCTGGCCGTGCCGGGGCGCGATGTGCGGGAGCTGCCGCTGGAGCAGCGGTGGGAGCTGCTGGGCGGCGCGCTCAAGGAGGCGGGTCCGCAGGTGCAGCGGGTGCTGGCGACGACCGACCGCGAGCAGGCACTGGTCTGGTACGAGGCGCTGGTGGGCCAGGGCGTGGAGGGCCTGGTGTGCAAGGGCCTGGCGTCGCGCTACCGGCTCCGGGAGGCCAAGTCCTGGGTGAAGGTGCGGCACGCGGACACGCGGGACGCGGCCGTCGTCGGCTACACGGGCACCGCGCGGGCCCCCCGGGCGCTGGTGCTGGTGCTTCCGGGTGACGCGGATCCGCTGCTGTCGAGCCCGCTGACGCCGACGGTGCGGGCTCAGGCGCGGGAGGCGCTGGCGGGGCTGGCGGACGAGGGCGAGGAACGGATCGTGGCGATCGGGCTGGGCGACGTACCGTACCGGCGGGTGGGCACGGGGCTGCTGGCCGAGGTCCGCCAGAACATCGGCCGGCACGCGACTTCCACGGTCCTGCGGCTGCGCCCCGGCGACCGCTGAGCGGGGCCCGGCGTCGCGAGCGGCGGGGTTGGTGCAGACTCGACAGCAGGGCAGACAAGGATCACGGCACGGAGGGGACCACCGAATGATCATCTTTGGCAGCAAGAGCTACCTCTACCAACTGGCCATACTCACCCTGGTCTGCGGGCGCTGCGGCAACCCGGCCGCGCACACGCTGAAGAAGCGCGTCAGCAAGTTCACGCTGTTCTTCGTGCCGCTGTTCGCGTTCTCCACGAAGTTCACGACCCAGTGCACCTTCTGCGGCGCCGAGCAGCAGATCGGCAAGGAGCAGGCGCAGCAGCTCGAAGCCACGCAGGCACAGGGCGGCGGTGGCCAGGAGCACCTGGGAGCGCCCGAGCCCGGCCGCAACCCGTACCAGCGCTGAGCCGAGCGCACCGCACCCGCACCCGAGGCACAGAAGCGAGGGGAGCTTGAGCGCGCACCGTCCCGCCCGCGCGGCACTGCTGCTCCTGACCGCCACGGCGGTCCTGTCGGCGCTGGCGGCGCTGTCCGGCTGCGCCGACGCCGGCGAGCTGGAGAGCGCCGGGCCGACGCCCACCGCCATCGGCCCCACCCGCCTGTGGCCCGAGCGGCCGGCCGCCACCGTCCCTCCGATGGACTACGGCGAGGGCGAGACGGAGACGGTACGCGGCATCGAGGTGCCCGGCGACGACGTGCGCGCGGTGCGGCCGGTGGCCGTCGCCCAGGCGGAGCAGGCCGCGGACCCGGACGCGCTCAGCGGGCCCGACGGGCGGTACGAGCAGACGGCCCGGCAGCTGCGGGAGTGCGACACGAAACCGAAGGCGTGCCCGGTGCTCAAGGCGTACTACCGGGATCTCACCGGCGACGGCAAGGACGAGATGATCATCGGCGTCTCGCTGCCGAAGGGGCAGCTCGCGGTGCGCTGCTACCTGGCCGAGAAGGGGCGGCTCATCCGCGTCATGGGCACCAGCGACGCGGTGATCGGGGTGTCGCTGGCGGGCCGTGACCTCATCATCCGGGCGCCGTCGAACCTGCCCGGGTACGAGTACCGGACGGCCTGGTCCTGGGACGACCACCAGCACGCCATGCTGCCGGCCCGCGACGAGATCCTGCGGGTGCACGAGGAGGGCGGCGAGCCTCTGCCCTCCCACTCGCACACGGTCCCCCCCGCCCCCAGCCCGTCCCCCGCGGCCACCGGCTCGGCCACCGCCTCCGCCACCGCCTCCGGTGGCGGCCGATGAGGCTCCGGCCGCCCGCCTGGACGGCGCGCCTCACCTGGAAGGCCGCGGCCTTCATCACCGTGATGTGCTGCGCGCTCGCGGCGCTGCTCGGCGCGCTCGTACACGTCTCCGTGACGCACCAGACGCTCCACCAGGCCCGCGAGAAGGCGCTCACCCGGCTGGCGGAGGCGACCCGGGCGTACGAGGCGGGCGATCCGCTGCCGCCGGACACCGGCATCGACCCGGACGGCCTGCCCGCCTCCCTGCGCGAGCTCGCACTGTCGGGCCGGCGCGGCACGCTCGTCAGCGAGCACGACGGCCGCCCCACCATGTGGGCGGCGGCCCCGGCCGACCGCCGGGCCATGGCCGCCGAGATCGACTACAGCCAGGGCGTCGGCACGATCATGGGACTGGACCGGGCCATCGTCGGCTCGTCGCTCCTGGCCATCTCCGCGACGCTGCTCGTCGGCGTCTTCGCCGTGACGCGCGTGACGCGCCGCCTGCACCAGACGGCCGGGGTGGCGCGCCGGATCAGCGCGGGCGACCTCGACGCGCGCGTCAACGACCCGCGGACGAAGACGCCTTCCCGGCCTCAGGACGAGGTGGCCACGGTCGCCGGCGCCCTGGACGCGATGGCCTCCACCCTCCAGCGCAAGCTCCAGAGCGAGCAGCGCTTCACCGCCGACGTCGCCCACGAGCTGCGCACCCCGCTGACCGGCCTGCACGCGGCGGCGGAGCTCCTGCCGCCCGGCCGGCCGACCCAGCTGGTCCAGGACCGGGTGCGGGCGATGCGGCTGCTGACCGAGGATCTGCTGGAGATCTCCCGGCTCGAAACGGGCAGCGAGCAGATCAGCCCGGACACGCACCGGATCGGCCCGCTCGCCGAGCGGGTGGCGCGCGGCCCGGCGCGCGGGTCCGGTGCCCCCGCGGAGGCGGCGACGGAGGTCCGGATCGTACGGGACGCCTACGTGGAGACCGACCGGCGGCGGCTGGAGCGGGTGCTGGGCAATCTCATCGGCAACGCGCACCAGCACGGGGCCGAGCCGGTCGTACTGACCGTGGACGGGCCGGTGGTGACGGTGCGCGATCACGGCGAGGGCTTCCCCGCCTACCTGGTGGAGCACGGCCCGCAGCGCTTCCGCACCGAGCCGCGCTCCGGGGGCAAGGGCCACGGCCTCGGCCTGACGATCGCCGTCGGACAGGCGGAGGCGATCGGCGCGGAACTCACCTTCGCGAACGCGCCGGACGGCGGGGCGGTCGCGACGCTCGAGCTGCCCGAGGTCCGTCCCGACGAGGCGACCGAGGGCGGCCCGGGCGACAGCACGCACACAGAGTGACGGATTGCGATCAGTCGGTGGCGAAATTAGTGTGAATCGGGCGAGTCGAGGACCGGTTCACTTACGGACCGGAACCCTCCACCGCCCTTCGCCTCGGCGAAGGCCCCTCACCTGTCAGGAGCCAACATGCCCCTGCTTCCCCGGTCTCCGCTCTCCAGGCTCGGCCTCTGCGCCGCCGCGGGCGCCCTGGCCGCCGTCACCGCCGCGAGCCCCGCGCTCGCCGCCGCCGACCCCGCGCAGCCCACGGCCGAGCGTTCCCACACGTACAAGGGGCGCGTCATAGCCAAGTCCGGGCTGCTGCTGCGCGACAAGCCGACCCGCAGCAGCCGGGTCATCGGCAGCAAGCCCTACGGCGCGATCGTCCACATCTTCTGCAAGACCCGCGGCGGCAACGTGCAGGGCAACGACCGCTGGTACCTGCTGACCAACGGCACCTGGGCCTGGGGCTCGGCGCACTACATCGCGAACATCGGCGCCGTCCCGCGCTGGTGCTGACGCGTCGGCACTGACGCGCGGTCAGCACGCCTCACCCCTGCACCCCTCACGCCCGAGGCGTGCGGCTCACGCCGTACGGACTCCTCGGGCGTGAGCCGACATATACGTACATACAGCCCGCTCGCTTGCTACGTTGCCTGACATGACCGCAACGACGGTGGACGCTCCCCCGCCCGACCTACGCCTCCCCAAACGGCGCGGCGTGGAACTCTCACTCCTCGTCTGCGCCGTCCTCATCGCCGTGTACGGCTACATCGACGTGGGCCTGACCAAGAACGGCGCGGTACCCCCCGACGCCGCCGGATACGGCGCGGGCCTCGGCGTCCTCGCGCTCCTCGCCCACCTGGCCGTCCGCTTCCGCGCCCCGTACGCCGACCCGCTGCTGCTGCCGATCGCGGTCCTGCTCAACGGCCTCGGCCTGGTGCTGATCTACCGCCTGGACCTGGAGACGCCGAAGGACCAGGCCGCGCCCACCCAGCTCGTCTGGTCCACCCTCGGTGTCGCGCTCTTCATCGGCGTCGTGATCCTCCTGCGCGACCACCGCGTCCTGCAGCGGTACGCCTACGTGTCGGTCGCCGCCGCCCTCGCCCTGATGATCGTGCCGATCTTCTTCCCCGCCGTGAACGGTGCGAAGATCTGGATCCGCGTCGGCGGCTTCTCCTTCCAGCCGGGCGAGTTCGCGAAGATCCTGCTCGCCGTGTTCTTCGCCGCCTACCTCGCGGCGAACCGCAACGCCCTCGCCTACACCGGCCGCAAGATCTGGAAGCTCCAGCTCCCCACCGGCCGCGTGCTCGGCCCGATCGTCGCGATCTGGCTGCTCAGCGTCGGCGTACTCGTCCTGGAGCGCGACCTCGGCACCTCGCTGCTCTTCTTCGGACTCTTCGTGATCCTGCTGTACGTCGCCACCGGCCGCACCGGCTGGATCGCCGTCGGCCTGCTCCTGGCGGCGGTCGGCGCCTTCGTCGTCGGCTCGCTCGAACCGCACGTCCACAGCCGCGTCCAGGACTGGCTGCACCCCTTCGCCTCCATCGACGCCGGCCGCGGCCCCGGCCAGCTCGCCCAGTCGCTCTTCGCCTTCGCGGCCGGCGGGACACTGGGCGCGGGCCTCGGCGCGGGCGACTCCATCCTCATCGGCTTCGCCGCCAAGTCCGACTTCATCCTGGCGACGGCGGGCGAGGAGCTGGGTCTGTCCGGACTCACCGCGGTCTTCCTGCTGTACGCCCTGCTCGTCGCCCGGGGCTACCGGGCGGGCCTCGCCCTGCGCGACCCGTTCGGGCGGCTGCTCGCGATCGGCCTCGCTTCGATCCTCGCCCTCCAGGTCTTCGTCATCGCCGGCGGTGTGATGGGGCTGATCCCGCTGACCGGGATGGCGATGCCCTTCCTCGCGCAGGGCGGGTCGTCCGTCGTCACCAACTGGATCATCGTGGCGCTGCTGATCCGGGTCAGCGACTCGGCCCGCCGTCCGCAGCCCGAGCACGTCGAGACCGGCGTCATCGCGCCCGTCGTGGAGGCCGACCAGTGATCCGCTACATCCGCCGCGCGGCCGGGTTCTGTCTGCTGCTGCTCGTCGCGCTGCTGCTGAACGCCGCCCGTGTCCAGGTCTTCCAGGCCGAGGCGCTCGACGACAACCCGGCCAACCGCCGCACGACGATCAGCCGTTACGAGCAGAAGCGCGGCGACATCGTCGTCGACGGCAGGGCGGTCACCGGCTCCCGGGACAGCGGTGAGCAGCTGCGGTACGAAAGGACGTACAGGCAGGGGCCGTTGTACGCGCCCGTCACCGGCTACGCCTCCCAGACGTACGGCACGACCCTTCTCGAACACGCCGAGGACGACATCCTCTCCGGCACCGACTCGATGCTCGCCCCGCTCCCCCTGTGGAACGAGATCACCCGCTCGCGCCAGCCCGGCGGCGACGTCGTCACCACCATCGAGGGCGCGGTCCAGCGGGCGGCGTACAACGGGCTCGGCGGCCGCAAGGGCGCGGTGGCGGCGGTCGAGCCCTCGACGGGGAAGATCCTGGCGCTGGTCAGCAGCCCGTCGTACGACCCGCAGGAGCTGTCGGGCACCGGGAAGGCGGTCACGGGCGCGTGGGCGCGGCTGAACGGCTCGCCGCGTCAGCCGATGCTCAACCGGGCCATCCGGCAGACGTATCCGCCGGGGTCCGCGTTCAAGATCGTGACGGCGGCCGCGGCGCTCGACACCGAGGTGGTGACGGACATCGAGGCTCCGACGAGGACGCCCGAGCCGTACGTCCTGCCCGGGACCGGCACCACCCTGCCCAACGAGGCGCGCGGCTGCCGGAACGCGTCGCTGGAGTACGCGATCCGGGTCTCGTGCAACACGGTGATGGCGGAGCTGGGGGTGCGGGTGGGGATGGCCGGAATGCTCGACACCGTGCAGAAGTTCGGCTTCAACGACGACGGTCTGAAGATCCCGTCGGGGGTGTCCCGGAGCAACTTCGACACCAGCATGACCGCCGACCAGCTCGCGCTCTCCTCCATCGGCCAGTACGACACCAGGGCGACACCGCTCCAGATGGCGATGGTCGCGGCGGCGGTCGCCAACGGCGGTGAGCTGAAGTCGCCGTACCTGGTGGACCGGACGACGGACGCGGACGGCGACACCGTCACGCGCAACAGCCAGAAGTCCCTGCACCAGGCGATGAACCCGGCCACCGCCACGCAGCTCCAGCAGCTGATGGTCGATGCCGTGGAGAACGGGACCGGGACGAACGCCGCCATCCCCGGCGTCCGGGTCGGCGGCAAGACGGGCACGGCGCAGCACGGCATCGACAACACGGGTACGCCGTACGCCTGGTTCATCTCCTGGGCGCACGAGAACGGCGACGGCCAGCCGGCGGTCGCTGTGGCGGTCGTCGTGGAGGACGCGTCGGCGGACCGGGCCGACATCAGCGGCGGGGGCAGCGCGGCGCCGATCGCGCGGGCGGTGATGCGGGCGGCGCTGGCCGACTGAGCGGGCACCCGGCGACCGCGCGGCCGGGGCGCCCCGGTCACGAGGGGACCGGGCGCCAGACGCCTCCGTACGTCGTCACCGGCCCCTGATCAGCCGATCGGCTGCCGTGACTCCTCCCGCACCTCGAGGGTGGTCGCGGCGATCTTGTCGAGGTCGACGGACCCGGGGTCCTGCTTCGACGTCTCGGGGGTGACGACGGCGACCGTGGCGCCCGTGTTCCCGTCCGCCCAGGCGCACATGGGCATGGTGACCGTGGATCCGGCCTGGGTGGCGGTGAGCACCTGGCAGGTCAGCGTGATGCCGGAGCCGGCCGGGGTGATGTCCTTGGCGGGGACGGCGAGAGTGGCGCCCTGGCCGTCCTCGGCGCCGGCCATCATCTTCTCGCGGGTGCCCTCGGGATCCTTGAACTGGCCGTACATGCCCGAGATGACGAGCACGCTCGGGGCGGTCGGGGAGCCGGACGTGTACTGGCCGACGGCCGGCCGGGGGTTGCGGACCTTCGCGTCGTACGTCCCCTCCAGGGCCTCCTTGCCCTGGGTCTGCGACAGGTCCTGGGCCAGCTCGAACTCGCCGTCCAGCATCGTCTTCGGCACGGTGAGCCGGTACTCCGCCTTGGGGAACCCGGCACCGGTGGCCACGGACCCGGCCTCGGTGACCGCGTTCACCGCCCACCCGACGGCGCCGAGGCCCACCAGCGCGACCACGCCGATCGCGATGAACGCACCGGTCCGGTTCTTGCGCGGCGGCGGCCCCGCCGGCGGCTGCCCCCACGCCCCCGGCTGCCCGGGGTGCTGCGGCGGGAAGGGCCCGCCCGGGTAGGACTGCTGCTGCGGGAACTGCGGCTGCTGCGGGGGCTGCTGCGGATACGGCTGCGCGCCGTAGGGATGCGGCGGCTGCGGGGGTCCGTACGGGCCGGGGGGCTGCTGGGGCGGCGGCATGGTCATGCCGCAGACGCTACTTCACGCCGGCACGCGCCCGAGCCGCCCGCTCGCCGTTTCAGGCCGCGCCGTCCGCGATCGCCTTCTCGACCTCCGCCACCCGCGCCGCGTCCTCCGCCTCGAAGCGCTGCTTGTCGAGTGCTTCGGCGAGTTCCTCGTCCTGGGTCATGAGGAGGTCCAGGTTGGAGTCGCCCATCTCGAAGACGCCCATGTCGAGGTACGCCTGCTGCAGGCGCGGCCCCCACAGGCCGATGTCCTTGACGCACGGCACGATGCGGCTGAAGAGGAGCTTGCGGAAGAGGTGCAGGAACTCGGACTGCTCCGAGAAGTCCTGCGCCTCCTGGTGCGGGATGCCGAAGTTCTCCAGTACTTCGACCCCGCGCAGCCGGTCGCGCATCAGGTAGCAGCCCTCGATGACGAACTCCTCGCGCTCGCGCAGTTCCGCGTCGGACAGCTGCTTGTAGTAGTCGCGCAGCGCCATCCGCCCGAAGGCCACATGCCGGGCCTCGTCCTGCATGACGTACGCGAGGATCTGCTGGGGCAGCGGCTTGTCGGTGGTGTCGCGGATCATGCCGAACGCGGCGAGCGCGAGCCCCTCGATGAGGACCTGCATGCCGAGGTACGGCATGTCCCAGCGGGAGTCGCGCAGGGTGTCGCCCAGCAGACTCTGGAGGCTGTCGTTGACCGGGTAGAGCATCCCGATCTTCTCGTGCAGGAAGCGGCTGTAGATCTCCGCGTGCCGGGCCTCGTCCATGGTCTGGGTGGCGGAGTACAGCTTGGCGTCCAGGTCCGGAACGGACTCCACGATGCGCGCCGCGCACACCATGGCGCCCTGCTCGCCGTGCAGGAACTGGCTGAACTGCCAGGAGGAGTAGTGCCGGCGCAGGTCGCCCTTGTCCTTCTCGGTCATCTTCGCCCAGTGGCGGGTGCCGTAGAGGCTGAGCGCCTCGTCCGGGGTGCCGAGCGGGTCGTACGGGTCGACCTCCAGGTCCCAGTCGATGCGGGTCGCGCCGTCCCACTGCTTGTCCTTGCCCTTCTGGTACAGCGCGAGGAGGCGGGCACGCCCCTCGTCGTACTCCCAGCTGAAGCGGGCCGCGCCGGAGGCGGGCACCTGCCACAGCGGGTCCGACGGGGCCTTGGTGTAGAGCTCCTGCGTCGACACTGACGCCTCCTGGTCGCATATCCCTTGAGACTGTGGACAGTTGGCAGCGTCACACGTTGGTAGACGACGGGTCAACAAGTCGTGCGCAAGGGATTGACTGCCTTGCTGACACGCAGTCTCATAAGAGGCAGCCGCCGGGCCCAGCCATCCGGGGACGACTCCCGTGCCCCCCGAACACCACCCGTGAGGTGCCCCCGCCATGACGACAGTGACCGAACGCGACGCACTCAGGGACGCACTCGGACTCCTCAAGGACCGTGAGCAGGTGGCCGAGCGCCTGCTGGAGTCGTCCGCCAAGCACTCCTTCGACCCTGAGACGGAACTCGACTGGGCCGCGCCGGTCGAGGAGGGCAAGTGGTTCTGGCCGCCCGAGCTCGTATCGCTCTACGACACGCCTCTGTGGCGGAAGATGTCCGAGGAGCAGCGCATGGACCTCGCCCGGCACGAGGCCGCCTCGCTCGCGTCCCTCGGCATCTGGTTCGAGATCATCCTGATGCAGCTGCTGGTCAGGCACATCTACGACAAGTCCGTGACCAGCAACCACGTGCGGTACGCGCTCACCGAGATCGCCGACGAGTGCCGGCACTCGATGATGTTCGCCAAGATGATCCAGAAGGGCGGCGCCCCCGCGTACCCGGTGCCCCGGCTCTACCACAACCTCGCGCGCGTCCTGAAGACCGTCTCGACGACGCCCGGTTCGTTCGCGGCGACGCTGCTCGGCGAGGAGATCCTCGACTGGATGCAGCGGCTGACGTTCCCCGACGAGCGCGTCCAGACCCTGGTGCGCGGCGTGACCCGCATCCACGTGGTCGAGGAGGCCCGCCATGTCCGGTACGCCCGCGAGGAACTGCGCCGCCAGATGGTCACCGCGCCCGCCTGGGAGCGCGAGCTGACCCGGGTCAGCTGCGGCGAGGCGGCCCGCGTCTTCTCGACGTGCTTCGTCAACCCGCAGGTGTACGAGAACGTCGGCCTCGACCGCCGGGAGGCCGTCGCCCAGGTCAAGGCGAGCGGCCACCGCACGGAGGTCATGCAGAACGGCGCCAAGCGGCTCACCGACTTCTTCGACGACATCGGTGTGCTCCAGGGCGTCGGCCGCAGGCTCTGGAAGAGCTCGGGACTCCTCGCGTAAACGGTCGAACGGTCGAACGCGGGGTTACGCTGCCGACATGACCCCGGCAGCGGCCACCCCCGCGTACCGCAGGCTCAGCGTCGAGGAGCGTCGTACCCAACTCCTCGGCGCCGCCCTGTCCCTCTTCGCGCACCGGGCCCCCGAGGAGGTCTCGCTCGACGACGTGGCGGAGGCGGCCGGGGTGTCGCGGCCTCTCGTGTACCGCTACTTCCCCGGCGGCAAGCAGCAGTTGTACGAGGCGGCGCTCGGCTCCGCCGCCGACGAGCTGAAGCTGTGCTTCGCCGAACCGCAGACCGGGCCGCTCACCCGGCGGCTCAGCCGCGCCCTCGACCGCTATCTCGCGTTCGTCGACGAGCACGACGCCGGGTTCAGCGCGCTGCTCCAGGGCGGCAGCGTCGCCGAGACCTCCCGTACGACCGCGACCGTGGACGGGGTGCGGCGGGCCGCTGCCGAGCAGGTCCTCACCCACCTCGGGGTCGCGGGCACGGCCGGGCCCCGGCTGCGGATGATGGTCCGCACCTGGATCACGGCCGTCGAGGCGGCCTCCCTCATCTGGCTGGACGAGGACAAGCAGCCGCCGGCCGGCGAGCTGCGGGACTGGCTGGTCGACCACTTCGTCGCGCTGCTGACCGCCACCGCGGCGACGGACCCGCAGACGGCGGCCCTGACCCGGGCGGCGCTGGCGACGGAGACGGCGGACGGCCCCGCGGGGGTGCTGGCCCGGCGGGTGATCCCGGTGATCGCGGAGGCGGCGCACCTCCTGTGAGCGCTCCCCCTGCGAGACTGGCCGGGTGAGAAGCGAGAACACGCCCTTCGTGGGCGGCCCCCTGGACGGGCGGGTGCTGCCGGTCCTCGTCGGGCCGACCGGACACCCGCCGAAGTGGTACGAGGTGCCCGTGCCGGACGACGACGGCGGCCCGCCCACCGTCCACGCGTACCTGCGCGTCCCCGCCGGGTACAGCAAGCGGCTCGGGCTCCAGCGCGGCTGGAAGTACGCGTACGCGCCGGGCGGGCGCGAGCGTCAACGGCCCAGGTGGCCCTGGTCGAAACCGGACAGCACCCCATAAGATCGGCGGTTGTGCCGGACGTGGCCGCTGTGACCGAAGAAGCGGCCACGGCACGGCGACCACGGTGACCACAGGGGGTGCGCCTTGGAGGCGCTGCGTCAGGACGATCCACGCCGCATCGGGCCGTACGTCCCGCTGTCGCGCCTGCGCGAGACGGCGAGCGCCGTGCAGTACCTGGCGCACGGCTCGGACGGTGCGACGGCCGTGGTCGCGGTGGCCCGTCCGGAGCTGGCCGGCCTGCCCGCGTTCCGCCGCCGCTTCCAGGCCGAGGCGCAGACGGCCGAACGCCTGGCCGGCGGCTGGGTGCAGGCCCCGCTCGCGTCGCGCGTCGACGCCCCGGGGAGCTCCGAGGGCGCCGACCGACCCGGCCTGTGGACGGCGACCGCGTACGTACCGGCGCTGACCCTCGCCGAAGCGGTCGCGCTGGCCGGGCCGCTGCCGGAACGCACCGTGCGCATCCTGGGCGCCGCGCTCGCCGAGACCCTGTCCCGGGTGCACGCCACCGGCGCCGTACTGCACGGCCTCGCCGCCGACACCGTGCTGCTGGCCGCCGACGGGCCGCGCCTGACGGCGTTCGGCGCGCTGGGCGCGGCGGCGGCCGCCGAGGCGGGACCCGGCGGGCAGTTGTCCGTACGCCTCGGCTACCTCACCCCGGAGCAACTGGCGGGCAAGGAGCCCGGCCCGGCGTCGGACCTGTTCGTCCTCGGCCTGCTCCTGGCGTACGCCGCGACCGGTGCGACCCCGTGGGCGGCGGGCCCGCAGGACGCGGCCGCCGACCGCATCGCGCACGCCGAGCCCGAACTCGCTGGCGTGCCGGACCAGTTGCGTGCCCTGATCGCCCGCTGTCTGGCCAAGTCGCCGGCGGACCGCCCGTCCCCCGGCGCGCTGGCGGCCGAACTGGCCCTGGAGGGCGCGGCGGCGCTGGCACGCCCCGGCTGGCTCCCGGACCCCCTGGTGTCGGCCCTGGCGGACCAGGCGGCGCGGGCGGCGGAGCCCGCGCGCGTCGCACCGACGGTGAACGGCGACCGCACGGCGACGGCGGGGCAGGCGCCCGCCCGGCCGGCCACCGAGGACCGGTCCGAAGGCAGCCCGGGGACTGCCGCACTCGTCCCCGGCCGGGCGCCGGGGCGCCCGGGAGAGATCCCGGCGGGCCCCACCGGCGCGGCGGACGTCGGCAGTGGGCTGACCCGGCGGCTCGTGACCCGGCGCGACGCCGGTGCGCCCACCGAAGACCTCAGCGGGGTGACCCGGCGTCTGGTGCCCAGGCGCGACGCGGGACTGCCGGCGGAAGGCCCGCCGCCCGCCGACCCGCAGCCCACCGGGGCGCTCGTCCCCGCACCGCCCCGGGCGCACCCCGCCGCCGCGCTCACCCTGCCCCCGGCCACCGTGGGCGCCCCCGCCACCGCCCCCGCTCCCGCTCCCGCGCGGCCCCCTCGGCCCGCGCCGCTGCCGCACACCGGCCCCGGACCCCACCACGCCGCCTCCCCCGCCCGCGCCGACGACCGGTTCGGGGGCCTCAGCAGGCGCGGGCTGCTCACCGGGCTCGCGGCGGGCGCGACGGGGCTGCTGGTCGGCGGTGGCGGCGTACTCGCCCTCTCCGGCGGCGAGGACGACGCGCCCCCGGTCCGCACGGACGACCCCAAGCCCGCCGCCCGCCGCAAGCCGCTGCCGGGCGTCGCTCCGGACCCGCTCTGGCACTACCGGCACCCCGTCGCGCTCGTGGCCGGCGGACCGGCCGCCCGCCTCTGGCGCGACCAGGTGCTGCTGATCCCGGGCGAGGACCTGACGACCGCGCTGGACCTCCGTACCGGCCGCCGGCTCTGGGAACAGAAGGCCGCCGGTACGAAGTACGGCCCCGAAGCCGCCGACGGCAGCCACTGCTTCGTCGTCACCGCCACCGACTTCCTGTGGCTGTCCGCCAAGGACGGCACGGTGAAGCACCGGGTGCCGTACGCGCCCCTCCTGACGAAGGGCCAGAAGGACACCCGGGCCACCCTGGGCGGGAGGGTGACCGCCGACGGCCCCGTCGTCTGGTTCTCCGCCCGGGTCGAGACCCTCGGCGGCAAGAAGAACAAGGTGACGCGCACCCGGACGTACCTCCTCGCCTACGACATGGCCGCGCGCAAGGAGCTGTGGCGCACCGAGATGCCGAACGGCCGCCCCGGCCCCGTCCCGCGCTACGAAGCGGTCGGACTGCGCCCCGGCGGCCTCCTGGTCCGCCAGGACAACGGCTCACTCACCGCGGACCAGCAGAAGAAGGCGAAGGGCAAGGCGGCCTTCGTCCTCGTCGACCGCAGGACCGGCAAGACGCTGTGGCGCAAGTCGTTCCCCGGCGTGCGCCCCGACGCGGGCGCCACCGACGACCCGTCCGGCCGGCTCTACGCGGCGGTCGACGGCGGCCTCCAGGCGTACGACACCCGAGGCGGCAAGAAGCTGTGGAAGGCCGAGAACGCCTCGGGCCCCGCCGGCCCGCCGCCGTACGGCTTCGGGCGCGGCGTCGTCGGCGGCACGACGCTGTACGTCCCCAGTGGGCGCAATGAGGTGTACGCCGTGGACACGGCGTCCGGCGCCCAGCGGTGGCAGCGGGCCACCGAGTACCCGGGCCGGGCCACCGCGCGCATCGCCCTCAGCGGCAGCGGCCGTACCGTCCTCGCGCTCAACGACACCCAGGTCACCGCGATCGGCGCGGACGACGGCCGCCGCCGGTGGAAGTTCCAGGACTCCGGCGACACGGCGGCGGGCGCCGAGGACGCCTGGGCGGCGTACCGGGCGCAGACGTTCGGCGACCGGGCCGCGGTGGTGTGGCGGGGCCGCAACTTCTACGCGCTCCCGCTCGACTGAGGCCCGCCGGGCGGGGGTTGTACCGGAACGCGTCTCGATTGCGCGGCTCTGCCGTTGCGCGGGCGTCACGATCGCTCGGGCGGGCGTAATTCATTGATCATCAGGGGCTCGCAGGTCGTAGATTTACTGGTCAGCAACACATTCCGCGTGTCACCGGACGGGTGAGCGTCACGCGGGGGGAAGCCGTTCACCGAACCAGAGGAATGCTGTTCCATGCGCCGCACCACTGTCCGCCGTACCGCCGTCGCCGCCTCCGCGCTCTCCCTGGCCCTGCTCGTCGGCGCCTGCGGAGCCGACAAGTCCGCCGATGACGCGCCCGAGAGCAAGGGCAAGAACGAGGGCGCGGCGGCCGCGAAGCCCCTGTCGCAGGCCGAGCTGGACAAGCTCGTCCTGGCCGAGGGCGACGTGAAGAACCACAAGGTCGTCAAGCCGCTGAAGGCGGACCTCGCCGCCGCGAAGATCGCCAAGGCCGACAAGGCCGAGTGCAAGCCGCTCGTCGACGCCACGGCGATGCGGACCCTGGGCTCGCCCGCCGCGAACTCGATGCGCAGGATCTCCGTCATGCCCGAGAAGCCGGCCGAGGACGCCTCGCCCGAGGAGAAGCTGAAGGCCGGTCTCGACGCCGTCGGCAAGGCCGTGATCATCACGGACACCCTCGGCTCCTACGAGGGCGAAGGCGCGCAGGAGGCACTCGCCGCACTGCGCGACGCCGGCAAGGCGTGCGCCGGCGGCTTCACCACCATCGCCGGCCCGGACAAGGTCACGTACTCGAAGGTCGCCCCGGCCTCCTACACCGCGGGCGACGAGGCGGTCGCCTTCACCCTGACGGCCGACCTGGACGGCGAGACCGGCACGGCCCAGTTGGTCACGGTGCGCACGGGCAACACGCTCGCCTCCTTCTTCGCGATGAGCCTGATGGGCAAGGCGGAGCAGCCGAAGGAAGCGATCGACGCGCAGCTGGCCAAGCTCGGCTGACCCTGCCGCCACGGCTGAACCCGAACGGCCCCGTCCCCGCCCTGTGCCGGGGGCGGGGCCGCGCCGTGTCCGCACGCCACCGGCCGGGGCGCGGGAGCCACGCCGGTCGCCCGCCGCATTGCCCCTCGACGGGTGACGGTGTTGGACCAACCCGACCAGTCGCCCGCCCGTGGCCGCGACAACGCCGCACATCATCACCTAGGGGCCGGACCGTCCGGCCGTGAACCGGAGGTGATGACGTGTCAGGCAGACTCTCCCAGTCGGTCTGTACGGTGGCGCTGGCCGCCGCCACAGTGCTCACGGCACTGCCGGCCCCGGCCGCCGGGGCGCCGCCTGGCGCTCCCGCTCCCCTGCCCCCCTCCCCGCCGCTTCCCGCGCCCGCGCCGGCCGTACGCGGGGAGGCGACCGTCGCGAAGCTGCTGACGGAGCTGCAGAAGCTGTACCAGCGGGCCGAGGAGGCCAGTGAGACGTACAAGGCGACGGAGGAGTCCGTCAAGGAGCAGCTGGGCGAGGTGAAGAAGGTGACGGCGGGCCTGTCCAGGGCCCGCGTCGCACTCGCCGAGAGCCGGGGCGCGGCGGGCCGGCTGGCGCGCGAGCAGTACCAGGGGCGCAGCGGCCTCTCCCCGTACCTGCGGCTGCTGCTCGCGAAGGACCCGCAGCACGCGCTGGCGCAGGGCCACGTACTGCAGCGGGCTGCGGACGACCGGGCGGCGACGATCGCGCGGCTGGAGCGCGGCGAGCGGCGGGCGGACGAGCTGGCGACCCGGGAGCGGTCGGCGCTCGACAAGCGGCAGACGCTGGCCAGGAAGCAGAAGAAGCAGCGGGACGTGGTCCGGGCGCGGCTGGCGGAGGTCCAGACGCTGCTGGCGTCGCTGACGGACGAACAGCTCGCCGACGTGGCACGGCTGGAGGAGCGGCGGACCGGCGCGGCGCAGCGCGGCCTGCTCGCCTCCGGCGCGCTCGGCAGCCCCGGCTCGGCCGCGACGCGGGCGCCCTCACGGCAGGGCGGGCGGGCGCTGGAGTACGCGGTACGGCAGATCGGCAAGCCGTACGTGTGGGGAGCGGAGGGGCCGGGGTCCTTCGACTGCTCGGGGCTCACGTCCCAGGCGTGGGCGCACGCGGGGAAGGAGATCCCGCGCACCAGCCAGGAGCAGTGGCGGCAGTTGCCGAAGGTGCCGCTGCGGGAGCTGCGCCCCGGCGACCTGGTGATCTACTTCCCCAAGGCGACCCACGTGGCGATCTACCTGGGCGACGGGATGGTGGTGCAGGCGCCGCGCCCCGGCGCCTGGGTGAAGGTCTCCCCGATCGCGGCGAACCCGCTCCTGGGCGCGGTCCGCCCGGACCCCCTGCTGAAGCCGATGGCCTCCTACACCCCGCCCAAGCTGCCGCGGGGCGCGGCGGCGGGCGAGGACAGGGGGTACGAGTCGCAGACCGCTCCGCAGGCGTAGCCGCCGGCTACGCCCCTGCCGCCGCCCCGGCCTGGGCCAGGTAGGCGTTGGTCTTCTCGGGGTCGTAGAAGAAGTTCTCGAAGTCGGCCGGGTCGTTGAAGCCGTTGGCGAAGCGGTCGGCGACCGGCTGGAGGGCGCCGGCCGCGCCGATCAGGTTCAGGACGTGCTCCGGCGGGACGCCGAGCATCGCGTTCGTCCACTTCGTGACGTGCTGCGCGGTGTCCCAGTACCGGTCGAACGTGGACTGCATCCACGCCTCGTCGAACGGCTGGTCACCGTGCGACGTGATCGACGAGAGGTACGACGCGGCGCACTTCGACGCGGAGTTGGAGCCCTGACCCGTGATGGGGTCGTTGGCGACGACCACGTCGGCGACGCCCAGCACGAGGCCGCCCGACGGCAGCCGGCCGATGGGGTTGCGCACGGTCGGGGCGTACCGGCCCGCCAGCGTCGCGTTCGCGTCGGTCAGCTCGACCTTCGTGGCGCGCGCGTACTCCCACGGCAGGAACTTCTCCATCAGCTCCAGCGTGAGCGACAGGTGCTCGGAGGGGTCCTTGACCCCCTTGAACACGTCCACCGGACCGCCCGGGACGCCCTCCCAGAAGAGGATGTCCGCACGCCCGGACGTGGTGAGGGTCGGCATGACGAACAGCTCGCCGACGCCCGGCACCAGGTTGCAGCGCACCGCGTCGAAGTCGGGGTGCTCGGGGCGCGGGCCGAGCCCGTGGACGTACGCCACCGCCAGGGCGCGCTGCGGCGCGTCGTACGGGGAGCGGGACGCGTCGCGGCCGAACATCGAGACCAGCTCGCCCTTGCCCGCCGACACCATGACCAGGTCGTACGTACGGGAGAAGTAGTCGAGGTCGGAGACGGCGGCGCCGTGGATGACGAGCTGCCCGCCGCGCTGCGCGAACGTCTCCATCCAGCCGGCCATCTTCACGCGCTGGTCGACGGACTGGGCGTAGCCGTCGAGCTTGCCGACCCAGTCGACGGCGCGGGAGGAGTCGGGCGCGGCGACGGAGACGCCCAGGCCCTCGATCTTCGGCGCCTGTGACTCCCAGAAGTTGATCTGGAGGTCGCGCTCGTGCTGGAGGGCGGTGTGGAACATGCACTGCGTCGACATGACCCGGCCCGACCGGATCTCGTCCGCCGTGCGGTTGGACATCAGGGTGACCTCGTACCCACGGGTCTGGAGTCCGAGGGCGAGCTGGAGACCGGACTGACCGGCCCCGACTATGAGTATCTTCCGCATGACGGGGTCTCTCCGTTGAGTGTCTTGAATGGCTGTTCGGGGGCGCGGGCTATTCGGGCGCGGTGGTGAGCGCGTGGCCGACGAGCGCGAGCAGCGACTCGACCACCGTGATCCGCCGGCGCGCGTCCATGATCACAACCGGTACGTGGGGCGGCACGGTCAGGGCTTCCCTGACGTCCTCGGCCTCGTACGCCGCCGTTCCCTCGAAGTGGTTCACGGCGACGATGTACGGCAGCCCGCAGCTCTCGAAGTAGTCGAGCGCGGGGAAGCAGTCGGACAGCCGGCGGGTGTCGGCCATGACGATCGCGCCGATCGCGCCGCGCACCAGGTCGTCCCACATGAACCAGAACCGCTGCTGGCCGGGCGTTCCGAAGACGTACAGCACGAGGTCGTCGTCGAGGGTGACCCGGCCGAAGTCCATCGCGACGGTCGTGGTCGTCTTGTCCGGAGTCGCGGAGAGGTCGTCGGTCTCCTCGCTCGCGGTGGTCATCACCGCCTCCGTCTGGAGCGGCGTGATCTCCGAGACGGAGCCGACGAACGTGGTCTTGCCGACGCCGAACCCGCCCGCGACCACGATCTTGGTGGCTATGGGAGCCCGGGTGCGGTCGGTCTGCCAGTCCCGGGCGCCCTCGTCGGCCTGCGGCGGGACGGCCGGCAGGGGCGACGCCTGGGGCTGGGCCGGGACCGACGCCGGGTGCGCGGCGGCGCGGGCATGCAAGGTCTCGGTCTCAGAGACGACGGAGTCCACTCAGCACCCTTTCGAGCAGTGCGCGGTTCGGCTGGCCGGGCGCGTGCCCGGTCCCGTACACACGGATCTTTCCCTGGTCGGCCAGGTCGCTGAGCAGCACGCGGACGACGCCCAGCGGCATCTTCAGCAGTGCGGAGATCTCCGCGACCGTACGCATGCGGCGGCACAGCTCGACGATCGCCCGGATCTCCGGCATGACGCGCGTCTGCAGGCCGCCGTTGGTCAGCTCGCGCCGCTCCTCGGGGGCCTCGATCGCCGCGACGAACGTCTCGACGAGCAGGACGTGCGTGAAGCGGGTGCGGCCACCGGTGAGCGAGTACGGGCGGACGCGGGCGGGCCTGCGGCCGTCGCCCCGTACGGGAAGTTTCGTGGGGGTGGGCGGCGTCACAGGGCGCTCTCCAACGATTTGCGCAGCTCGCTGCGGAGTTCGGGGGTGAGGACGTGGCCGGCGCGGCCGACGAAGAGCGCCATGTGGTACGCCACGACGCTCATGTCGCAGTCCGGCGAGCCGTGCACGCCGAGCAGCGAGCCGTCGCTGATCGCCATGACGAAGACGCTGCCCGACTCCATCGCGATCATCGTCTGCTTGACGCCGCCGCCGTCCATCAGCTTCGCCGCGCCCTGGGTGAGGCTGGCGAGTCCCGAGACGATGGTGGCCAGGTCGGCGCTGGAGCCCTTCGGGCCGTCCTGGCGGACGGCGGGGGCTGCCGGTCCCACGTTCCGCTCCGGGTCGGAGGACAGGAGGAGCAGCCCGTCGGACGAGACGACGGCGACCGAGAGGAGACCCGGTACCTCGTCGACGAGATTGCTCAACAGCCAATGGAGATTACGGGCTTCGCTACTCAGCCCGAACGTGCTGGACGCAGTCAACTGCGTGCCTCCTCAACTGTGTCCCCCTTGGTTTCTGTCTCTGTGTCGCTGTCTGAGTCCGTACGTTCCCCGTGTGCTGAAATCTCCGCCTCGACGTCGCGGCGGCCCTTGATCGACCCCTGGTGGAAGCCGCCGAGCCTGCGCCGCAGGGCTTCCGCGTCGACGCCGCCCGAGCGTTCCCTGGGCTCCGACGGGCCGGACTTGACGACCTTGGGGGTGCGCTTCGGCAGCCCCTTGTCGGTGACCGGCTCCACCTTCGTCGCGGCGGGGGCGGCCGACGCGGCGCCGGCGTGGGCGTCTTCGGTCTCCTCGGCGTCGTCGTCGGCGGCGTCGGCGTCGGCGTCGGCGTCGGCGTCGGCGTACTGGTGTGCGGTGGCGGCGTCCACCTCCGGGTCGGCGTCCATCTCGTCCTGGGGCGCGGCGGACTGCCGGGGCAGCCGCATGGTCCAGGTCGGCTCGTCGACCGGCGCCTCGGTGTCCACGTTCCCGTCGGCGGTGCGTTCATGTGCGTCGGGGCCGATGGCGTAGGCGCCGGCGTCGGCAGGCTTGGCGACGGCCTCGGTGACGGGTTCGGCGACGGACTCGGAGCCCTCGTCGGCCGGCTCGGTGTCCGTGCCGGCCGGCTCGGCGTCGGCCGACGGCTGCTCGGTGTCCGGCTGCCCGGTGTCCGGCGCGGGCTGCTCCTCGGCCGCCTCCGGCTGCTCCGCGTCCTCCAGGATCGTCCGCTCGGCCGCCTCCACCAGCGGGTCCTTCGCCCCCTGCCGCGGGTCCTCCAACACGGAACGCCCGGGCAGCGCGTTGGAGTTGGCCTCCGCGACCGACCCCGGCAGGTTCAGCGTGGGAGCGTCCCCCGCCACCGGAACGGCGGGCGGTACGGCCGTCGGCGGTGCGGGCGGCAGCAGCGCGTCGGGCAGGACGACGACCGCGGCGACGCCGCCCTGCTTCTGGTCGCGCAGGGTGACGCGGACGCCGTGCCGGGCCGCCAGCAGCGCGGCCACGTGCAGGCCGATGCCGCCGTCGCCCGGCTCGTACGAACCGGGGTCGGCCAGCCGCGCGTTCAGCTCCGTGAGCCGGTCCGACGGCACGCCGATGCCCTCGTCCTGGACGGAGAGCATGACCTCGCCGCTCTCCAGGAGCCACCCCGAGAGCTCGACCTTGGCGTCCGGCGGGGAGAACGACGTGGCGTTCTCCAGGAGTTCCGCGAGGAGGTGGCTGAGGTCGTTGGCGGCGAAGCCGGCGACCTGCGCATGCGGCGGGATCGACTGGATGGCCACCCGCTCGTACCGCTCGATCTCACTGACGGCCGCGCGCAGTACGTCGACGAGCGGCACCGGGTTCTGCTGTCCCTGTCCGTGCTCCGTACCGGCCAGGACCAGCAGGTTCTCGCCGTGGCGGCGCATGACGGTCGCCATGTGGTCGAGCTTGAAGAGGGTGGCGAGGCGCTCCGGGTCCTGCTCGCGCTCCTCCAGGCTCTCGATGACGCCGAGCTGGCGCTCGACGACGCCCAGCGTGCGCAGGGAGAGGTTGACGAAGGTGGAGTGGACGGTGTGGCGCATCCGCTCCAGCCGCGCGGCGGTGTCGGCGACCTGTTCCTGGAGTTCGGCGCGCTGGGTGGCGAGGGTCTCGCGCTGACCGATCAGGTGCGTACGGTCGCCTGCGAGCTTCTCCGCGCGGGCGCCGACCTCGGCCAGCCGGGAGTGCAGCGTGTTGAGGGAGCGTACGACCTGGGCGAACTCGTCGTTGCGTCCGTTGAAGCGCACCGGCTCGACCGGCTCGCCGTCCGGCTCCGGTTCGGCGGCCAGCCGTGCGGCGCCGAGGCGCAGTACGGCCAGGGGGCGGGTGAGCGTACGGGCGACGGCCGTGCTGACGCCGACGGCGACGAGCAGGCAGACACCGGCCACGGCGATCCGGATCTCCAGGGCCGTGACGTCGTCGTCCCGGAGCTGGGAGAGCCAGTTGACCTGCGCCGAGCCGAGGGAGGACTCGACACCGCGCATCAGGTCGATACGGGCCGACAGGGCGGCCTCGGCCTTCGCGCGGTCGGTGCGGAGCTCGTCGTCGGAGAGCTGGGGCTGGTCGGTGAGGCGCGCGAGGAACTGCTCGGCGGTCTTGACCTCGGGGCCCGTGACGGTGGTCTTGAGGGACTCACGGGCGGAGTGCCCGGCGGCCTGGTCGAAGTCGGCCAGCGCGGCGAGTTCGCGTACGCGCGACTGCTGGGCGGCGGCGCTCAGCGCGTGGCGGGTGCGGACGTTCTCGGAGTCCGGGTCCTCCGGAGCGGGGACCAGGAGCCCGGTGACGGGGTCGACGCGGTTGCCGGTGTTCTCGCGCGGCACGGAGAGCGCGGCGAGCAGCAGCCCCCGGGTGGCGGCGGCCTGCTCGACGGCGTGGCCGAGCGAGGCGGGGGCGCGGGTGGCCTCGGCGGCGCGCGGGGGCGTCTTGTCGGCGAGTTCCTCGGCGAGGTCCTGGAGCTTCTCGATCGCCTCGGTGTACGCCTTGTGGGCCTCCAGCGCGGTGCGCTCGCCCGACAGGGCCTCGCGGCGGATGCCGGGGATCCTGGCCAGGTCGCGGCGCAGGTCGGCGGGTGCCTCGATCTCGATCTCGTCCATCTGACGGTCGACCCGGGCCGTGCGGCTCGCGGAGAGCCCCTTGCTCTTGCCGCCGTCCGCCGTGCCGTCCGTGCCGTCCGTGCCGGTAACACCGTCCGTACCGTCCGTGCCTTCGCCGGCGCCGCGGCCGGCCGCGAGGTACGCGGTGACGTCGTCGCGTTCGTCGGCGAGGGAGTGGGCCAGGGTGACTGCCTGCCGGTTCAGTTCGGCGAGGGTGACCAGCCGCTGGGACTCGGTGAGTTCGGAGGAGGCGCTGAGGATGGCGGGGGTACCGGCGGCGAGGACCGTGACGCCGACCAGGGCCACGCCGGCGACCAGCCGGCTGCGCACCCGTACGGTGGGTTCGGTCCGCTCGCCGTTGCCGCTGTCGCCCCGAGTCCGCTTTTTCTGCACCGGTGCTCGCATTCTTGCTTGACTCGTCTGCTCACGTGGCCGAGGTGACGACTGGTCACACAGGATCGACGCCCCACCCCAGTTGAGACTCGAATGACTTCAGACCATTCCAGCGCTTTTGGGAAGAAGGCGCGCAGCACGCGCTCCGCCACCTGAACGAGTGAACATCAATCGGGAGTTGGCGAACAACTCCCGATGCCATTCGTCTCACGCGCGCGCGGAGTGCCGGTTGGAACTTCCGCCCGGGCTTTGGCAGGATGCGCCCCCGCAGGTTCGCGGAGTAACCCATTCCGCCCATAAACCGGCACCTCACCTGCTGGTACGTGCCAATTGACGCCCACGGCGCGGCCGTCGGACGGCGTCGCGGCACCTCATGCAGACTGGGCCGCATGCGATTCGAACTGGCCACGGCTCCCGGCGACCCCGAACGCCCCAATGAGGACTGGGCGTCTGTCGCCCTGCCCGCCGCCGGCCAGGGTGGGTCGCTCGTCCTGCTGGACGGCGTGACACCTCCGGCGAGCGACTACGGGTGCGTTCATCCGGTGCCCTGGTTCACCGCCGGACTCGGCGGCGCGCTGCTCGAATTGTCCGCTTCGCGACGGGATTTGACGCTGACGGAGGTCCTGGCGGAGGCCATTCGGCGCACCGCCGACGCCCACCGCGAGACCTGTGACCTTTCTCACGTTCGCACGCCCCAGGCAACGGTGGTGCTGGCGCGCTGGGGTGCGGAGGAGATCGAGCACCTGGTGCTGTCGGACTCGGCGCTGCTGCTGGAGGCCCACGACGGCACGGTGCGGGCGGTCCTCGACGACCGCCTCGACCGGGTCCCGCCGGAGATCCTCGCCTCCCTCGCGGCGACCGACGCGCTGCGCAACGCGCAGGGCGGCTTCTTCACGGCGGCCGCCGATCCGGCGGTGGCCGGCCTCGCGGTGGCCGGCGTGACCGCGCGGGCGGACGTACGGGCGCTGGCGGCGCTCAGCGACGGGGCGTCGCGGTGGGTGGACATGTTCGGCGAGGGCGACTGGGCGGAGTGCGTGGCCGTACTGCGCAAGGAGGGGGCGCAGGGCCTGATCGACCGCGTGCGGGCGCGCGAGCGGGCGGAGCCCACCACACCGCTGGTACGCCGGTGGAAGCGGCACGACGACGCGGCGGTGATCTACGCGGAGCTGTGAGCGGCGGGGCGCTCAGCACTCCTGGCTCACGCCGCGCTCCGCGGTCCGCGCTCCGCACCCCGGCCTCAGCCCTCCGCCCGCGCGTTCAGCTGGTGCAGCAGCCGCGCGAGTTCCGCCACCTCCGCCCGGTCCCAGCCCGCCAGCTTCCGTACGTACCGCGCGCGTCGCGCGTCGCGCACCCGCCGGAAGCGGGCCCGACCCTCCTCCGTGAGGGCGACCAGTGAGGCCCGCCCGTCCGCCGGGTCGGGCTCGCGTGTGACCAGACCGAGCTCCTCCAGGGCCCGCAGCTGCCGGCTCATCGTCGCCTTGCCGACACCGAACCACGCGGCCAGTTCCGTCGCCCGCTGCCGGTCCGCCTCGTCGAGCCGTACGAGCAGGCCGTACGCCGCCGGCTCCAGCTCCGGGTGGACCTCGCGGGCCATGTCACCGGAGGAAGCCCGGGCCCTGCGGAGAAAGACGGCCAATTCACGCTCCAGCGCGAGGAATTCGCGGTCCACGCCACTCCCCTCCGCCACGCGCCCGTCATCCGCTCTTCCGCTTCCGTGCACGTCAGAACTCATAGCGCGCTTTCCTCACCCCGAAGTTTTCTTTCACCCGCGTTCATTGCCGCAGCTCCGCCAGTATTTCGCAGGAGTAGACCAACGGCGGAACCCGGACACCCTTCCGCCCGCCCGGTCTACGTGCGTAGCGTCCTTCATGACATGTCCACACCAGTGGCTTTGTCGACAGGTCTCCCCACGCCTGTTCCCGCCACCCCCACCGAGCCTTTCGGAGGCACGCGATGCTCGTGCACAGATCCGGAACGGCCCGCCGCCCGCGCACCGCGGCGGCCGGGATTCTCCTCTCCTCACTCTCCGCTCTCGCCCTCCTCCTCACCCTCCCCGGCGCGGCAACCGCCACCGCCGCCGGGACCGCCGGAACTGCCGGGGCTGCCGGGACTGCCGGGACCGCCGACGGAAAGCCCGAACGCGGCTCCGCCCACATGGGCATGGGCGTCGTCGAGCACGACGGCCGGGGCGGCCTGCCGCGCGACACCCGCGTCACACAGACCGAGGGCGTGGACGTCAGCAGCCACCAGGGGAACGTCAACTGGTCGTCCCTCTGGACCAGCGGCGTCAAGTGGGCCTACGCGAAGGCCACCGAGGGGAACTACTACAAGAACCCGTACTTCGGGCAGCAGTACAACGGCTCGTACAACGTCGGCATGATCCGCGGCGCGTACCACTTCGCGACGCCCAACGACTCCAGCGGCGCCAACCAGGCCCACTACTTCGTCGACAACGGCGGCGGCTGGTCGCGCGACGGCAGGACGCTGCCCGGCGCGCTCGACATCGAATGGAACCCGTACGGTGCGCAGTGCTACGGCAAGACGCAGAGCGGGATGGTCGCCTGGATCCGCGACTTCCTCACCACCTACAAGGCCCGCACCGGCCGCGACGCCGTCATCTACACGGCGACCAGCTGACGATGTGGCAGTACACGTCGACGGGCCCCATAGTCGGCGACCACAACAAGTTCAACGGCGCCCTCGACCGCGTACAGGCCCTCGCCTACGGCTGACCGGCCCGGCCTCGTCCCCTCAGCGCGCGTACGGGTCCCGCGGCCCAGCGGGACCCGTACGCGCGGCGTCTCGGCAAGACGTGCGAGGGCGAGGCGTGGCCCCGCTCGTACGGCTCCTACGCCCCCTCGGCCTCGTCCGCCGTGGCCCCCGGAAGCTGCGCGACCGTCGCGACCACCGCCAGCAGGGACGCGTCGCCGGCGAGCGGATGCGTCGTCGCGGTGGCGATGAAACCGGCGTCGCTCAGGTGGGTGAGCAGCAGGCCCTTCACCCGCGCGATCTGCTCGGGGTCCGGTGGCGCGTAGCAGAGCACCAGGCTTCCCGAGGGGCGGAGCAGCCCGGCGACGACCGCCAGCTCGCGGGCGGCCGGTCCGGTCCAGAAGGCGTTGACGTCGACCGCGAGAACCTTGTCGAAGCGGCCGAGCGTGTCGGTGTCGGCGTCCGCCAGGGCCGTATGGACGAACGTGGCCCGGCCGGCCGCCACGGCGTCGGCGTTGCGCTCGCTCGCGGCCGTGACCGCCACGTCGGAGCGGTCCAGGCCCACGAGCTCGCCGTCAGGCAGGCCGTCGAGGACCAGCCCGGCGGCGACGCCGCGCCCGCATCCGATCTCCAGTACGCGGTCGCCCGGGCGTACGTCGAGAAGGCCGACGGCCACCGTGAGCCGCTCCGGTACGCGCATGCCGCCACCTCGCCGTCGCTGATGCCCCCGGCCGTCGCCCTCTCCCGCCGCCTTCCGCGCCCCTCCTGGATTGTTTCCGATACCTCCGTTGTATCCGATTACCTGCCCTTTCGCGCGGAAGCCCCCCGTCCTCCCAGGTGGGAGCGCGGGGGGCCTGCCACGGCCGGGCCACCGGCGGCGTCCGTCACGCCGCCGCCGGCACCCGTACCTCTGCCGGGGCCAGGGCGATCTCCAGGACCTGACGGACGTCCGTCACCGGGTGGATCTCCAGCTTGTCGAGGATCTCGGCCGGTACGTCGTCCAGGTCGGCCTCGTTCCGCTTGGGGATCACGACCGTCGTCGTACCCGCCCGGTGCGCGGCGAGCAGCTTCTGCTTCAGGCCGCCGATGGGCAGGACGCGCCCGGTCAGGGACACCTCGCCGGTCATGGCCACGTCCGTACGGACCAGCCGCCCGGACAGCAGCGACGCGAGGGCCGTCGTCATCGTGATGCCGGCGCTCGGGCCGTCCTTCGGGACCGCGCCCGCCGGGAAGTGGATGTGGACGCCCCGGTCCTTCAGGTCACCGACCGGAAGTTCCAGTTCCGCGCCGTGCGAGCGGAGGAAGGAGAGCGCGATCTGGGCGGACTCCTTCATGACGTCGCCGAGCTGGCCCGTGAGCGTCAGCCCCGCGCCGCCGGTCTCCTCGTCGGCCAGCGACGCCTCGACGAAGAGCACGTCGCCGCCCGCCCCCGTGACCGCGAGCCCGGTGGCCACGCCGGGGACCGCCGTACGGCGCTCCGACGGGTCCTGGGCCGACTCGGGCACGTGGTGGGGCCGGCCGAGCAGGGCGCGCAGGTCACCGTCCGTGATCGTGAACGGCAGCTCCTGCTCGCCGAGCTCGTGCTTGGCCGCCACCTTGCGCAGGAGGCGCGAGACCGAGCGCTCCAGGTTCCGTACGCCCGCCTCACGGGTGTACTCCCCCGCCAGCTTCCGCAGCGCGGACTCGTCCAGCGTCACCTCGCCCGGCTCCAGGCCCGACCGCTCCAGCTGGCGCGGCAGCAGGTGGTCGCGGGCGATGACGACCTTCTCGTCCTCCGTGTAGCCGTCGAGCCTGACCAGCTCCATGCGGTCGAGCAGCGCCTCCGGGATGGCCTCCAGGACGTTGGCGGTGGCGAGGAAGACCACGTCGGAGAGGTCCAGCTCGACCTCCAGGTAGTGGTCGCGGAACGTGTGGTTCTGCGCGGGGTCGAGCACTTCGAGCAACGCCGCGGCCGGGTCGCCGCGGAAGTCGGACCCCACCTTGTCGATCTCGTCGAGGAGGACGACGGGGTTCATCGACCCGGCTTCCTTGATGGCGCGCACGATCCGCCCCGGGAGAGCCCCGACGTACGTACGGCGGTGTCCGCGGATCTCCGCCTCGTCGCGAACGCCGCCGAGAGCGACCCGTACGAACTTGCGGCCCATCGCGTGCGCGACCGACTCGCCCAGCGACGTCTTGCCGACGCCGGGCGGCCCGACGAGGGCCAGCACCGCGCCGCCGCGACGGCCGCCGACGACGCCGAGGCCCCGGTCGGCCCGGCGCTTGCGCACCGCGAGGTACTCGGTGATGCGCTCCTTCACGTCCTCCAGACCGGCGTGCTCGGCGTCCAGGACCGCCTTGGCGCCCCGGATGTCGTACTGGTCCTCGGTCCGCTCGGTCCAGGGGAGCTCCAGGACGGTGTCGAGCCAGGTGCGGATCCAGGACCCCTCGGGCGACTGGTCGGAGGCCCGCTCCAGCTTGTCGACCTCCTTGAGGGCGGCCTCCCGGACCTTCTCGGGGAGGTCGGCGGCCTCGACGCGGGTCCGGTAGTCGTCGGACTCGTCCTCGCCCTCCTTGCCGTTGATCTCGCGCAGTTCCTTGCGTACGGCGTCGAGCTGGCGGCGCAGGAGGAACTCGCGCTGCTGCTTGTCGACGCCCTCCTGCACGTCCTTGGCGATGGACTCGGCGACGTCCTGCTCGGCGAGGTGCTCGCTCAGCCACTTCACGGCGAGCTTGAGGCGGGCCACCGGGTCGGCGGTCTCCAGCAGCTCCACCTTCTGGGCGGTGGAGAGGAACGGCGAGTAGCCGGAGTTGTCGGCGAGGGCCGAGACGCCGTCGATCTGCTGGACGCGGTCGACGACCTGCCAGGCGCCGCGCTTCTTCAGCCAGCTGGTGGCGAGCGCCTTGTACTCCTTGACCAGCTCGGTGACCGCCCCGGGGAGGGGGTCGGGGAGCGTCTCGTCGACGCCGGTGCCCTCGACCCAGAGCGCGGCGCCGGGTCCGGTCGTCCCGGCGCCGATCTGCACGCGGCTGCGGCCGCGGATGAGGGCGCCGGGGTCTCCGTCGGAAAGCCGCCCGACCTGCTCGACCGTGCCCAGGACGCCGGTCGCGGCGTACGTGCCGTCGATCCGCGGAACGAGAAGCACCTGCGGCTTGTTGCCACTGGAACGGCCGGCGGCCTGCGCGGCCTCCACCGCGGCGCGTACGTCCGTGTCGGACAGGTCCAGGGGCACCACCATTCCCGGCAGCACGACCTCGTCGTCGAGCGGCAGCACGGGCAGGGTGAGCGGGTTGGACGTCGAAGCCATGATCTCCCCTTCGGCAGTGAACTTGAGCTATGCCGACTCAATGCTTGGGCGCGGACGAATGTTCCCGGGGAAGGGTGCGTTCGCTGTGGGCGATCAAGGGGGTGGGGTCGTTGGGGTGGGTCGGGTTTGTCGACCCTGGACGGCACTGGGCGTTTGTAATACCCTGATGCACCGATTGGGTATTACCGAAGCTGGGTGGCGTCACTGCTCCGCCGACGCTCACCTTCCGACGCTCACCTTCCGACGCTCGACTCACGACGCTTAAGGAGCCCCGCATGCCCAGCTCGCCTTTCGGTTCCACCGCCGCTGCTGTCCGAGCGTGGGTGGAGGGATGGGTCGTGTCCCGGGGGGCCTCGGACCCGGTTCCGCAACCCTGGGGCCTCACGGTCGACGTGGGGTTGCCGCACCACGCCACCCGGCACGTCATGACCGACGCGGACGAGGTGACGGTCCGCAAGCTGGCCGAGGCTTACGCCGCGCCGGCCGTCGCGCTCAAGATCTTCCTGCCACCCGAAACCGTCGCCCCGTGGCTGGGCCCGGAGTGGGTGTCGGACGGCCCTGGCTGGCTGATGACGACGCCGTTGCACCCGTGGCCCGGCGCGGCGGCCCCGGGGGACGGCCCGGAGGGGTACACGGTCAAGTCCTGGCAGCGCGGCGGCGTGACCCGCCTGCTCGTCACTGCCCCCGACGGCGGCTTCGCCGCACGCGGCCAGGTCGCGCCGACCGGCCGGACGGCAGTGGTGGACCAGGTGGAGACGGCCCCGGCGCACCGCCGCAAGGGCCTGGGCGCCCTGGTGATGCGCACGCTCCAGAACGCGGCGTACGAACAGGGCGCGTCGGTCGGGATCCTGGGCGCGACGACGGAGGGGCGCGGACTGTACGAGTCGCTGAACTGGCAGGTGCACGCCCCGCTGGTCAGCGTTACGTACTCAATGCCGACGGACTCACGGCCGCCGTCGTCCACGCGGGCCACGAGGTCGTGACAGACGACTCAAAACCGCTGCCGGCCCTCGACAGAATCACCGCCGCCCTACCTCTACCCCTACGGATACCCCTACGGATACCGAAGGGGCCCGCTGCGACAGCGGCGACGTTGGCTGCTGCGGGGCGGGGTGAATGTGCGGGGGGGCCACTGGTTGCTTCTGGGGGGTGTGGCTGAGGGTGTACCACTGGTTGTTCGGCGGGGTGGTTCTCGGGCCCGTCCCTGGCGCTTCAGGGTCGGTGGGCCGGGGTGGTGCGTCAAGGGCGCTCCTGCGTCGCGTCGCCTTCGGCGATTGCGCTTCGCTTCACCCTTGACCCACCACCCCGGCCCACCGCTGACGCTCAACAAGGGACGGCCCAAGAAAGAACGCCCAGCACGGCAGCGGGTCTGTCGGTGCGGGTGGGTTTGGTGGCTGTCGGGTGTGTGGGTGGGGCGCGGCAGCTTCCGGGGGTGGTGCGGCCCCAGTCTCGGCGGGTGCGGCGACGGTTGTTGGTGCGGCACCACCATTCCGACGCACACCGACACCCAGGCCGGTGGGCGGCCGCGCTGTCGGGGCGACCTGCGGACCGTGCTGCCTGCGGGTGGGCGCGGTAGTGGAATGGGGTGACTCGGGTGGTGTGGCGTCCACCCCCACCGGAAACCGCCCGGAGCGCAGGCACGGTGCTGGGGTGAGTGGGCGGAAGGGCACCCGGGGGTGGAAGTTGGGAGGGGCCTGCCGACGGCCAAAGGGGCGAGCCGGCCGAGGGCCGCCGGTCGACCCGTACCAGCGGGGCGGTCAGCCGCCCCTGCGCGGACGCGATGAACCGAAACCCACAGAAGACGAACCCCGACGCCCACGATGTCCGACTTCCCCCCATTGTGGAGGGGTGAGTGTGCGTCGACTGTCGTGTTAGCTCCACACGAGCCCCTCAACACGGCTCGACATGGCTCAAGCCGCCCCGCCCGACAGGACGGGCGGGCACTCCCGCCGCCACATCCACCACACCCGCCCCACCGGACGCCCGGGTGTCGAAGATGACCGCTGTCCGTCCTGCCGTCGCGCCGCGCGACGGCAGGGCAGGCGGTCCCGGTCGCTTCAACGGCTGCCACAGAGAGCCGAAATGAACCCATCCCGACAGTTGATGAAAGCCGACGCCTCTCCCACCTCGTCAGTCACACCCGTACTGCTTCCGTTCGTCATCTGTGAGTTTCGGTTCATCACGGCTCGGCGGCTCGACAGCTCCACGGGGCGGCGGCTCCACGGCATCGGCGGCTCGACGGCCCACCGCGCCGCCGTGCGACCACGCCCCGTCACCGCCCGCCGCCCCCAAGCGCTGCCCACTACTCCGATGCCGCCGGTGTGGGTGGCGGTGGCTTACCACCCACTCACCCCAGCAACCAGCCTGCAGTCCGGGCGGTTTCCGGTGGGGGTGGACGCCGAACCGGCCCGAGTCACCCCATTCCACTACCGCGCCCCACCCGCAGACAGCACGGTCCGCAGGTCGCCCAGCAAGCCCGGCCGCCCACCGGCCGGGTGCCGGTGGACGTCGGAATGGTGGTGTCGCACCAACAACCGTCGCCGCACCCGCCGAGACTGGGGCCGCACCACCCCCAGACCGACCGCGCCCCCACCCCACACCCGCCGCCCGGCGACGGCGCGCGACCACTCCCCGA
>NZ_BMVO01000022.1 GCF_014650755.1 Streptomyces chryseus
GCCCACGGCCCAAAGCCGCCTAATCAGCCCCGGCGAACCTTCGTGGCCAACGCACTAGAGACCGGCGGGACGGCGGTCGGAGGGCGGCCGGAGGCCGGAGCAGTGTGGCGCGCGGGGTCGTCCGATTGGGGCGGGCCCGCGCGCTCTGCGTATCCTCGGGGCGTGCTTCTCTCAGACAAGGACATCCGGGCCGAGATCGACGCCGGACGCGTGCGTATTGATCCGTACGACGAATCCATGGTGCAGCCCTCGAGCATCGACGTGCGGCTCGACCGCTACTTCCGGGTGTTCGAGAACCACCGCTACCCGCACATCGACCCCGCCGTCGAGCAGGCGGACCTCACGCGGCTGGTCGAGCCGGAGGGGGATGAGGCCTTCATCCTGCACCCCGGTGAGTTCGTGCTGGCGTCGACGTACGAGACGATCACGCTGCCGGACAACCTCGCCTCGCGGCTGGAGGGCAAGAGCTCCCTCGGGCGGCTCGGGCTCGTGACGCACTCGACCGCCGGATTCATCGACCCCGGATTCTCCGGGCACGTGACGCTGGAGCTCTCGAATCTGGCGACGCTGCCGATCAAGCTCTGGCCCGGCATGAAGATCGGGCAGCTGTGCATGTTCCAGCTGAGCTCGCCCACGGAGTTCCCGTACGGCTCCGAGCGGTACGGGTCGCGTTATCAGGGCCAGCGCGGGCCGACGGCCTCGCGGTCCTTCCTCAATTTCCATCGGACGCAGGTGTGATGCCGGGTATGGGTGCATGGGTATGAGTGCTGTACGGGAGAATCTGACCTACGAGGGCTTCGGCAGCGCCGTGCGTGAGCTCGCGCAGACGATCGCCGACGACGGGTACGAGCCCGACATCGTGCTGAGCATCGCGCGCGGCGGCGTCTTCGTCGCCGGCGGCCTGGCCTACGCCCTCGACGTCAAGAACATCCACCTGGTGAACGTCGAGTTCTACACCGGCGTGGGGACGACCCTGGAGATGCCGGTCATGCTGGCGCCGGCGCCGGACGCGATCGACTTCAGTAACAAGAAGGTCCTGATCACGGACGACGTCGCCGACACCGGAAAGACGCTCAAGCTCGTGCACGACTTCTGCCTCGACCACGTGGCGGAGGTCCGCAGCGCGGTCATCTACGAGAAGTCCCACTCGCTCGTGAAGTGCGAGTACGTGTGGAAGCGC
Organism: Streptomyces chryseus; assembly: GCF_014650755.1. GTDB lineage: Bacteria > Actinomycetota > Actinomycetes > Streptomycetales > Streptomycetaceae > Streptomyces > Streptomyces chryseus. The sequence continues at coordinate 1,181 of NZ_BMVO01000022.1, forward strand.
ACCGACGAGTGGATCAACTTCCCCTGGAGCGTCCAGAAGCCGGTCGTCCGGCGCAGCGGGCAGGTCCTGGACGCCTAGGCGGGCGGCAGCGGAGAGAGCACAGAGGTACGAGAGGGCCCCGGCGCGGATGTCGCGCCGGGGCCCTCTTCGTGGGGTGGTGTCCGCGTCAGATCGTGCCGAGCTTGATCAGGGACAGCAGCGCCACCAGCTGGATCGCGGACGCGCCCAGCGCCTTCTGCCACGGCAGGTCGTGCGACTTGCTCACCATCGAGGTGAACAGGGCGCCCGCCGCCAGCCAGGTCACCCAGCCCAGCACCTGCACGAGACCGTTCTCGCCGCCCAGGAAGATCGCGAAGACCAGGCGCGGGGCGTCCGTCATCGACATGATCAGCATCGACAGCCCGACGGTCGGCTGCCAGGAGCCGTCGCCGCCGAGCTGGCGGGCCAGCGTGTGCGTCACCGCGCCCAGGATGAGGCCGCAGATGATCACCGCGACGCCGGTGGTCAGGACGTACGGGATGGCGTTCGACAGGGTCGCGTTGATGGCCTCCTCGCGCGCCTTGTCGAAGCCGAAGACCGCCAGCAGGCCGTACAGGAAGGTGACGACCAGGGCCGGTCCCCAGACCGGGTAGTCGCGCGTCTGCCAGAACGTCGGGCCGGGGCGCAGCACGATGCCGCTCAGCAGCTGCTTCCAGTGCAGGCGCGGGCCCGCGGGCGGCGCGGGGGTGTTGCCGGAGTGGTAGGTGCTGCCGTCGCCGTACGGGTCCTCGCCGATGCTGAAGGCGGTGGTGTGGCCCGGGTTGTTGTGCGCGGCGTACGGGTCACCGCCCCCGGGGCCGCTGCGCCCGCCCTGGCCTCCGTAGCCGCTCTGCCCGCCCTGGCCGTGGCCCTGGTGGGGGTGCGGCTCGCCGAAGTATTCGGGCTCGCCGTGCTGTCCGCCGTACTGCGGTGCCTGCGGCCACTGCTGCTGGCCGTACGGGGGCTGAGGCGATGGCGCCTGCTGCCCGTACGGCGGTTGCTGCCGTTGCCGCTGCTGTTGCCGCTGCGGTTGTTGTTGCGGGGTGCGGTTGTCCCGGCCGCGTCCGATCCTGAATCCAGCCACGTAATCGAACGTACCTGGTCCGGATGCGCCGTATGCCGGGCCTGCCGCAACAGGCCCGGCTTTGCGGCCGAGCTGTGACATCCCCTAGGGGGTCCCCGACGGGATGTCCCCCCGTGGTCCCCCCGTAGTCCCCCTGTGGGTCGACCTCCGGGCCGTCCTCCGTCGGGATTCCGCGGCCCGGGTGCTCAGTTGGTGGGTCCCGCCCCCGCGCCAGGTGTCGCCCCTCGGGCCGCTGTGCGGGCCGCCGGTGTCCGGTGGATCACGGTCGGTGTCCGCGCGGCGGAGTCCCGGGCAGGGCGTGAGGCCCGCGGGTGCGGGAGGACGGCGTCGTCCGTACGGTGCCTGCCCCCGCACCCGCCTGCTCGCCCGAGGCGCGTCAGCCCGAGATGTTCAGGCCCAGGACCGGGGCGCCCGCCGTCGAGATGCCGACGTCGGCCAGGCCGATGCCGCGGCCCGTCGTCGAGATCTTCGTGCCGTCGGAGCGGAACGCCACGACGTAGCCGTTCTCCGCGTTCTCCCACGGCACGCCGACCGTCATGTCCGCCTTGCCGTCGCCGGTCGTGTCGGAGAGGAAGACCTCGCCGCCGAAGCCGTCGAGCTTCTCGCTCGCGCCGGGGACGCCGGGGGTGTCCTGCTCGATCGCCTGCGCGCCCGAGGTGGAGAAGCCGCTCGGGGTGCCGTACACGACCGTGACCATGCCGGCGTCGGCCACGCCGCCGAGGTCCTCGTTGGGCGCGCCGACGGCCAGGTCCTGGAGGCCGTCGCCGTTGATGTCGCCGAGGGAGAGTTCCCCGCCGAAGAGGTCGCCCTTCTCGGAGCCGCCGGGGACACCGGGGCTGTTCTGGGTGATCGTGTCCGTGCCGCCGGTCGGGCCGCTCGCCGTGCCGTAGACGACGTGCACGGCGCCGCCCACGGAGACGCCCGGCTTCTCGTCCCAGGTGTTGCCGATGACGATGTCGCCGAATCCGTCGCCGTTGGTGTCACCGATGTCGGTGATGATGCCCGCCGGGAGCTTCTTGGCGTTGGTGGCGGTGACGCCGGACGAGCTGCCGGGGAGGTAGTAGTTGGCGTTGTACGAGTACTCGCCGGTGGAGTCGCCCTCGTAGCCGTCGACGACCAGGTCCGTGCGGCCGTCGTTGTTCACGTTGCCGGCGGTGATGTTGAAGATGTCGTGGCCCTGGACGGCGAGCACCGGGGTGGTGACCGTGTAACGGCCGCCGGTGGTCCCCGACTTGCTGATCCCGCCGCGGTAGACGTCGATCTTGTTGTTGTCGGACTTGGCGGCGAGGTCGGGCTTGCCGTCGCCGTTGAAGTCGCCCGCCGCCACGCCCGACCCGAAGTGGTCGTGCTGGGTGGGCGTCGGGTCGGCGACGGTGATGCCGCCGGTCAGGCCGGTGGCGCTGCCGAACACGACTGTGACCGTGCCGCCGTCGACGTCGGACCCGACGTCTTCCAGCAGCGCGCTGATGGCGAGGTCCGCGTAACCGTCGCTGTTGAAGTCGGCGGTGGCGGTGTGGCCGCCGAAACGATCCTGCTTCTCGGCGGAGCCCGGGACGCCCGGGGTCTCCTGGGTGATCGTCTGGATCTTCTGGGCGCCAGCGCCGGCCGGGGAGCCGTACAGGACGGTCACGGCGCCGGCGCCGCCGTAACCCTTGACGGTGGCTCCGGAGGCGGAGACCGCCAGGTCGCGGAAGCCGTCGCCGTTGAAGTCGCCCTGGAGCCCGGCGGGGGCGGCGGCGGCCGCGCCGGCTCCGGCGACGAGCAGCCCGCCGGTGAGGGCGGCCGCGGTCGCGACGGCGAGGGTGGTGCGGAGGGAGCTGTGCATGCGGAGTTCTCCTGCGGCATGCCGGGACACGGGGTGCGCGTCCGAGTCAATGGGGTGCGATCACCCGCGTTTGCCGGGAGTTGTCCTCTGGGACACGTGGTGATCAGCGCACAGGAGACCGCCGAGGGGCGCGGATGGTTGTACGGCGGTACGGATGGTTGTACGGCGGCCTCAGCCCTGCCCGGCGGAGAAGACGGCCGTGGAGAAGGTGATGGTCTTCCCGGCGGCCGAGGAGCGGTACGTGATGACGTCGGTCGTCTCGCCCCGGTGCGTACGCACCACCGTGTCGGGCTTGCTGTCGCCGTCGAAGTCGGCGTATCGCAGTACGTGCGTCACGGGTGCCTCCTCCCCGGCCGGCAGGTCGCCCGGCCGTGCCTTCACCGCCTTGAAGGTGTACGCGCCACCGGGGCGCCCGGGGCCCGCCGGGCCGCCGAGCAGCAGCGTCGCGCGCTCGGCGGTGCCGGGCTCGTGCGGGCGGGTGGCGGAGACCAGGTCGTCGTACCCGTCACCGTTGACGTCGGGCGCCAGGTCGGGGGAGACCAGCACCGGACCGGCGCCCGGGAGCGCTCCCGCGGCCGCGCGCGGGGCGCCGGCGCGGGTGAAGGGGCCGCGCAGGTGGCTGAGGCGGCCGCCGCTCGCCGTCACGGCCAGGTCGTTGGCGCCGTCGCCGTCGAAGTCGCCGCAGACGGGGTGGTCGGGCCACTCGTTGCCGAAGCGGGCGCGGTCGGGGATGCGGAGCTTGACCGCCTTGCCGGTGAGGCCGTCCGACCCGCCGAAGAGGATCTGGAGCGGCACGGGCGGCATGCCGGTCCCGTTGAACGGCGGGTCGGTGGTGACCACCAGGTCCGCGTAGCCGTCCTTGTCGAGGTCGCAGGCCGCCTCGGCGTCGAACGCGGCGGGCAGCACGCCCTCGGTGCGGGCCGCGTTGCGGGCGGGCGTCAGGAGTTGGCGTACGGAGGGGTCGAGGGCGCGCGGGGGCTTGGCGCCGTACACGACGCCGATGCCCGCGTCGTCGCCCAGCCGCTGCTCGGGGCCCTTGACCAGGTCGTTGAGCACGAGGTCACGGTGGCCGTCGCCGTTGAAGTCCTCGGCGACGCGGCTGCCCCTGCCGTGCGGTACGGGGTGGACGGGCGCGGCGGCCTTGGCGGCCTTCGCGGCCAGGGCGGTGGGGGAGGCGCCGGCGGCCGGGGCGTCGCGGTCGGGGGAGGCGCCGCAGCCTGCCAGTAGTACCGCGCAGCTCGCTGTTGCCACCGCGATCGCTCTTCGCATGACCTACCCCGCCCGTATCGCACGTTTCAGTTGCCACATGATGCTCTTTTTTGACCGCCGAGTTAAGCGGGCGTACGAAAGCGGCCGGACCTGCCCCCGAGGCAGATCCGGCCGCTTTCTCTTTGCGCGTACGCGCTACTTCGCCGGTTCGGGCTCCGGAGCGTCCTCGGACTGCGGCTCGTCCTCGGGCTCGGCCGGGGTCTTCACCGAGTCGAGGAGCAACTGCGCCACGTCCACGACCTGGAGGGACTCCTTCGCCTTGCCGTCGTTCTTCTTGCCGTTCACCGAATCGGTGAGCATGACGAGGCAGAAGGGGCAGGCCGTGGAGACGATGTCCGGGTTGAGGGACAGGGCCTCGTCCACGCGCTCGGTGTTGATGCGCTTGCCGATGCGCTCCTCCATCCACATGCGCGCGCCGCCGGCGCCGCAGCAGAAGCCGCGCTCCTTGTGGCGGTGCATCTCCTGCTGGCGCAGGCCCGGGACGGCCGACATGATCTCGCGCGGCGGCGTGTAGACCTTGTTGTGGCGGCCCAGGTAGCACGGGTCGTGGTACGTGATGAGGCCCTCGACCGGGGTCACCGGGATCAGCTTGCCCTCGTCGATGAGGTGCTGGAGCAGCTGCGTGTGGTGGATGACCTCGAACTCGCCGCCCAGCTGCGGGTACTCGTTCGCGATCGTGTTGAAGCAGTGCGGGCAGGTGGCGACGATCTTCTTCGACGCCTTGGGCTTCCTCGTCGACTCGTCCACGCCCCCGTCCTCGTCGAGGGACTCGCCGTACGCCATGTTCAGCATCGCGACGTTCTCCTGGCCGAGCTGCTGGAAAAGCGGCTCGTTGCCCAGGCGGCGGGCGGAGTCACCGGTGCACTTCTCGTCGCCGCCCATGATCGCGAACTTGACGCCCGCGATGTGCAGCAGCTCCGCGAAGGCCTTCGTGGTCTTCTTCGCCCGGTCCTCCAGGGCGCCGGCGCAGCCGACCCAGTAGAGGTACTCGACCTCGGACAGGTCCTCGATGTCCTTGCCGACGATCGGGACCTCGAAGTCGACCTCCTTGGTCCACTCGACGCGCTGCTTCTTGGCGAGACCCCAGGGGTTGCCCTTCTTCTCCAGGTTCTTGAGCATCGTGCCGGCCTCCGAGGGGAAGGCGGACTCGATCATCACCTGGTAGCGGCGCATGTCGACGATGTGGTCGATGTGCTCGATGTCGACCGGGCACTGCTCGACGCACGCGCCGCAGCTGGTGCAGGACCACAGCACGTCCGGGTCGATGACGCCGTTCTCTTCGAGCGTGCCGATCAGCGGGCGCTCGGCCTCGGCGAGCGCGGACGCCGGGACGTCCTTCAGCTGCTCGGGCGTCGCCTTCTCGTTGCCCTCCATGTCCTTGCCGCCGCCTGCGAGCAGGTACGGCGCCTTGGCGTGCGCGTGGTCGCGCAGCGACATGATCAGGAGCTTCGGGGACAGCGGCTTGCCGGTGTTCCAGGCGGGGCACTGCGACTGGCAGCGACCGCACTCGGTGCAGGTGGAGAAGTCGAGAATGCCCTTCCAGCTGAACTGCTCGACCTGGCTGACGCCGAAGACCGCGTCCTCGGCCGGGTCCTCCCAGTCGATCTCCTTGCCGCCGGACGTCATCGGCAGGAGCGCGCCCAGGGCGGTGGAGCCGTCGTCCTCGCGCTTGAACCAGATGTTCGGGAAGCCGAGGAAGCGGTGCCACGCGACACCCATGTTGGTGTTCAGCGAGACAGTGATCATCCAGATCAGCGAGGTGCCGATCTTGATCATCGCGGTGAAGTAGATCAGCGTCTGGAGTGTGGAGACGCTCAGGCCCTCGAAGGCGAGGACGAGCGGGTACGACACGAAGTACGCGGCGTCGTAGCCGTCCACGTGGTGGATCGCGCCTTCGAGGCCGCGCAGCACCAGGATCGCCAGGCCGATCGTGAGGATGATGTACTCGACGAAGTACGCCTGCCAGGCCTTCGAGCCGGCGAAGCGCGACTTGCGGCCGGCCCGGGAGGGCAGGTTGAGCAGGCGGATCGCCATCAGGACGACGATGCCCACGACCGTCATCAGACCGATGAACTCGATGTACATCTCGAACGGCAGGAAGCCGCCGATGACCGGCAGCACCCAGTCCGCCTGGAAGAGCTGGCCGTACGCCTGGGCGAGGGTCGGCGGCAGCGTCAGGAAGCCGATCGCGACGAACCAGTGCGCGACGCCGACGATCCCCCACCGGTTCATCCGGCTGTGGCCGAGGAACTCCTTGGCGAGGGTGATCGTGCGCTGCTTCGGATTGCCGGTGCGGCTGCCCGCGGGCACGGGCTGGCCCAGCTTGACGAACCGGTAGATCTGCGCGACGGCTCGGGCGATGAGCGCAACGCCGACCACGGTCAGGACCAGCGACACGATGATCGCGGCGAGTTGCATTGGGGGCTCCTCGGGCCTGCGAGGTGAGAAATACGGGGGACGGCTGAGCATCTGGATGGGATTACTAAGCGGTAACTTATTCAGCCCGTGCTGAGCGTACCCATTTATGCCGCCGCACTGTAGTTGGGCCGGCGGTGATCTGTGTCGCGTAAGGCTTCCCTCAGCGCCTGCCGGCGAGGGCGGCGGGAACGGTGCGGGCCAGGACGGCCAGGTCCAGGCCGAGCCAGTGCTGCTCGATGTAGTGCTGGTCCAGTACGTCCATCTCCTCCCACGGCAGTCCCGAGCGCCCGCCGACCTGCCACAGCCCGGTGACGCCCGGCCGCACCACCAGTCTCGCCCGGGTCGCCGACGGATGGCCCGGCGCCAGCGGGCACGGCCCGACCAGGGACATCTCGCCGCGCAGGACGTGCAGCAGGCGGGGCAGTACGTCCAGCCGCGTCCGGCGCAGCAGTCGTCCGACCGGGGTGCGGGGGTCGGTGCGCAGCGTCAGCATCGTGAAGGGGCGGCCGCCCAGGCCCGCGCGGGTCCTGCGTACGAACAGCGGGCCCGCCGAGGTTACGGCGGTGGCGGTCGCGGTGAGGAGCAGGAGGGGCGCGGCGAGCGGCAGCAGGGCCGAGGTGGCCACCAGATCGAAGATCCGCTTCGCGTGCATGGGCGTACCATTTCATGGGATTCGCCCCTGAATGGGGCTCCGCCGGTCGTGGGCGTGCCGTGCTCATGCCGTGCTCATGCAGATAAGGGCCGCATAAGAGTTGAGTCGACCCCACTCAGGTCTGTTGACGCGGCGGCCTCCGTCATGCATCCTTGAGCCTGTTCCACTCAAGTCAGCTGGAGGAATCGAAATGGCACGTGCGGTCGGCATCGACCTGGGCACCACCAACTCCGTCGTCAGCGTTCTGGAGGGCGGCGAGCCCACCGTCATCACCAACGCCGAAGGCGCCAGGACCACGCCGTCCGTCGTCGCTTTCGCGAAGAACGGTGAAGTGCTGGTAGGCGAGGTTGCCAAGCGCCAGGCAGTCACCAACGTCGACAGGACGATCCGGTCGGTCAAGCGCCACATGGGCACCGACTGGAACATCGAGCTCGACGGCAAGACCTTCAACCCGCAGCAGATGAGCGCGTTCATCCTGCAGAAGCTGAAGCGCGACGCCGAGGCGTACCTGGGCGAGAAGGTGGCCGACGCGGTCATCACCGTCCCGGCGTACTTCAACGACTCCGAGCGTCAGGCGACGAAGGAGGCCGGTGAGATCGCGGGCCTCAACGTCCTGCGCATCGTCAACGAGCCCACCGCCGCCGCCCTGGCGTACGGCCTCGACAAGGACGACCAGACGATCCTCGTCTTCGACCTCGGTGGCGGCACCTTCGACGTCTCGCTGCTGGAGATCGGCGACGGCGTCGTCGAGGTGAAGGCCACCAACGGTGACAACCACCTCGGTGGTGACGACTGGGACCAGCGGGTCGTCGACTACCTGGTGAAGCAGTTCCACTCCGGCCACGGCGTGGACCTCTCCAAGGACAAGATGGCGCTCCAGCGCCTGCGCGAGGCGGCCGAGAAGGCCAAGATCGAGCTGTCCTCCTCCACCGAGACCTCGATCAACCTGCCGTACATCACGGCGTCGGCCGAGGGCCCGCTGCACCTGGACGAGAAGCTCACGCGCTCGCAGTTCCAGCAGCTCACCGCCGACCTGCTGGAGCGCTGCAAGACGCCGTTCCACAACGTCATCAAGGACGCGGGCATCCAGCTCTCCGAGATCGACCACGTCGTTCTCGTCGGTGGCTCGACCCGTATGCCGGCCGTCGCCGAGCTCGTCAAGGAGCTCACCGGCGGTCAGGACGCCAACAAGGGTGTGAACCCGGACGAGGTCGTCGCCATCGGCGCCTCGCTCCAGGCCGGTGTCCTCAAGGGTGAGGTCAAGGACGTCCTGCTCCTCGACGTCACGCCCCTGTCTCTCGGTATCGAGACCAAGGGCGGCATCATGACGAAGCTCATCGAGCGCAACACCACGATCCCGACCAAGCGCTCCGAGATCTTCACGACGGCCGAGGACAACCAGCCGTCCGTGCAGATCCAGGTCTACCAGGGCGAGCGCGAGATCGCGGCGTACAACAAGAAGCTCGGCATGTTCGAGCTGACCGGTCTGCCGCCGGCCCCGCGCGGGGTCCCGCAGATCGAGGTCGCCTTCGACATCGACGCCAACGGCATCATGCACGTCGCCGCGAAGGACCTCGGCACGGGCAAGGAGCAGAAGATGACCGTCACCGGTGGCTCCTCGCTGCCGAAGGACGAGGTCAACCGGATGCGCGAAGAGGCCGAGAAGTACGCGGACGAGGACCACAAGCGCCGCGAGGCCGCCGAGACCCGCAACCAGGCCGAGCAGCTCGTCTACCAGACGGAGAAGTTCCTCAAGGACAACGAGGACAAGGTTCCGGGTGACGTGAAGACCGAGGTCGAGACCGCCGTCACCGAGCTGAAGGAAAAGCTCGCTGGTGAGGACACGGCCGAGATCCGCACGGCGACCGAGAAGGTCGCGGCCGTCTCGCAGAAGCTCGGCCAGGCCATGTACGCCAACGCCGAGGGCGCTCAGGCCGCGGGCGGCGACGCTCCCGGCGCCGAGCAGGCCAAGGCGGACGACGACGTCGTCGACGCCGAGATCGTCGACGACGAGAAGGACGCCGGCCGCCAGGGAGGCGCCGCATGACGGAGGAGACTCCGGGCTTCGAGGAGAAGCCCGACGTCCCTTCCGGCGCCACTCCCGAAGACGCCGAACCGCAGGCCGCCGCGCCCGACAAGGCGGGGACCGACTCCGTCGAGGAGTCGGGCCCGGCGGCCCCGGCCGGGGACGTACAGGACGTAGCTCTGACAGCGCAGCTGGACCAGGTACGCATGGCGCTCAATGAGCGCACCGCGGACCTCCAGCGGCTCCAGGCGGAGTACCAGAACTACCGTCGCCGCGTGGAGCGGGACCGGGTCACGGTCAAGGAGATCGCTGTGGCGAACCTCCTGAGCGAGCTCCTCCCGACCCTCGACGACATCGGCCGCGCGCGGGAGCACGGCGAGCTGGTGGGCGGGTTCAAGTCGGTGGCCGAATCGCTGGAGACGGTCGCCGCCAAGATGGGCCTGCAGCAGTTCGGCAAGGAGGGCGAGCCCTTCGACCCGACGATCCACGAGGCTCTGATGCACTCGTACGCGCCGGACGTCGACGAGACCACGTGCGTCGCGATCCTTCAGCCGGGTTACCGGATCGGCGAGCGGACCATCCGTCCCGCGCGGGTCGCGGTGGCCGAGCCCCAGCCCGGTGCCACGCCCGCCAAGGCGGACGAGCCCGCGGCCAAGGCCCCGGACGAGGAGAGCGGTGGCCCGGACGAGGGCTGACGTGACCGGTAGCGGTATCAGGTGTGGTAGCGGCAGCAGGAAGGAGGGACGTCGGGGATGAGCACGAAGGACTTCGTCGAGAAGGACTACTACAAGGTTCTCGGCGTCCCGAAGGACGCCACCGAGGCCGAGATCAAGAAGGCGTACCGGAAGCTCGCCCGCGAGTTCCACCCGGACGCCAACAAGGGCGACGCCAAGGCGGAGGACCGCTTCAAGGAGATCTCCGAGGCGAACGACGTCCTCGGTGACCCCAAGCGGCGCAAGGAGTACGACGAAGCGCGTGCTCTGTTCGGGAACGGCGGCTTCAGGCCGGGCCCGGGCGCCGGCGGCGGCACCTTCAACTTCGACCTGGGCGACCTCTTCGGAGGCGCCCAGGGCGGGGCCCAGACCGGCGGTGCCGGCGGGTTCGGCGGCGGCCTCGGGGACGTCTTCGGGGGCCTGTTCAACCGGGGCGCCGGCCCGGGTGCGCGTACGGGTACGCAGCCGCGCCGCGGCCAGGACATCGAGTCCGAGGTGACGCTCAGCTTCACCGAGGCGGTCGACGGGGCCACGGTCCCGCTGCGGATGTCCAGCCAGGCGCCCTGCAAGGCCTGTTCCGGTACGGGCGACAAGAACGGCACACCGCGCGTGTGCCCGACCTGCGTCGGCACCGGCCAGGTGTCGCGCGGCGGCGGTGGCGGGTTCTCGCTCACCGACCCGTGCGTCGACTGCCGGGGCCGCGGGCTCATCGCCCAGGACCCCTGCGAGGTCTGTAAGGGCAGCGGCCGTGCCAAGTCGTCGCGGACCATGCAGGTCCGGATCCCGGCGGGCGTCTCCGACGGCCAGCGGATCCGGCTGCGCGGCAAGGGCAGTCCCGGTGAACGGGGCGGCCCGGCGGGCGACCTGTACGTCGTGGTCCACGTCGGCGCCCACCCGGTCTTCGGCCGCAAGGGCGACAACCTCACCGTCACCGTGCCCGTCACCTTCGTGGAGGCGGCGCTCGGCGGCGAGGTGAAGGTCCCGACGCTGGGCGGCCCTCCCGTCACCCTCAAGCTGCCGGCCGGCACCCCCAACGGCCGCACCATGCGCGCCCGCGGCAAGGGAGCGGTCCGCAAGGACGGCACCCGCGGCGACCTGCTGGTCACCGTGGAGGTCGAGGTGCCCAAGGACCTTGACGACAAGGCCCGTGAGGCGCTGGAGTCCTACCGTGAGGCGACCGCGGGGGAGGATCCGCGGGCGGAGCTGTTCCAGGCCGCGAAGGGAGCATGAGATGGACCCGCGCATGCGTCGTAACCCGTACCAGCTGACCGACGAGACACCGGTGTACGTCATCTCGGTCGCGGCGCAGCTCTCCGGCCTGCACCCGCAGACCCTGCGGCAGTACGACCGACTCGGCCTGGTCTCCCCGGACCGCACGGCCGGGCGCGGCCGGCGCTACTCGGCTCGCGACATCCAACTGCTGCGCCAGGTGCAGCAGTTGTCGCAGGACGAGGGCATCAACCTGGCCGGCATCAAGCGGATCATCGAACTGGAGAACCAGGTGACCGCGCTCCAGCAGCGCGTCGCCGAACTCTCCGCGGCGGTCGACGGCGCGGCGGCCGCGCTCCAGCAGCGCGAGGCCCAGGTGCACGCGTCGTACCGGCGCGACCTCGTCCGGTACGAGGACGTGCAGCAGGCGAGCGCGCTGGTGGTCTGGCGGCCCAAGCGGCCGGCGGAGTAGTCCCGCCAGTACGGCGCGTACGCGAGGAAGGCCCGTCACCCACGACCCGGGGTGCCGGGCTTTCCGCTGTCGTACGGGCGCCCGGCCCGCGGGCGGCCCGGTCCGGCAGCCCGGACGTCAGGGGAGCGGATCGGCCTCGGGCGTCGCCGAGACCTCCGCCGACAGCGGCGCCTCGCCGCCCGCCGCGTCCACGGCCGCGACGGCGTAGTAGTACGTCGTCCCGTTGGTCACTTCCGTGTCCCTGAACTCGTTGTCCGTGGTCAGCGGCAGCGCGGTCGCGTTCTCCTTCGTGACGCCCGGCTCCGTCGCGCGGTACACGCGGTAGCCGGTGATCGCGGGCGCGTCCTCGTCGGCCTCCACGTGGTCCCAGACGAACCACACCATCCCGTCGTGGCCCGACACGTCGTAGATCCGGGTCGCGGCCGGCGGCCGGTGGGCCTGATGGACGGGCTTGAAGGAACCGGACGCGGGGGAGGCGACGCCGTAGCGGGTGACGGCGACGACGGCGTAGAACTGGTCGCGCTCGTCGGCCGGGACGTCGTCGACGCTCAGCGCGGGGTCCTGCGTGACGCGGTAGGGCTGCGCGTCGGGGCCGGTGGGGACGGGGCTGGTGGCGCTCCGGTAGACGCGGTACTCGGTGACCGGGACGTACGGGCCCGCCGCCCACGTGAGCTCCAGCCGTCCGCCGGTGAGCGTGCCGGTCAGCGCCCGGGGAGCGGTGGGAACCGACTCGGGGCCGACCGCGCGCGTGCCGGACACCCACGGCGTCCTGGCCGACTCGTTGCCCGCCGCGTCGACGGCCGCGACCCGGTAGCGGAAGCGCTGCCCCGCCTGACCGGTGGTGTCCTGGAGCGTCAGCCCCGCCGTCGTGCCGGCCTTCGTCTCGACGTCGAGGTCCTCTGGGGCGCGGTAGACGTGGTACGCCGTGGTGTCGGCGGGGGAGCCGCTCTGCCAGGACAGCGTGACGCCCTGGTCGTCCTCGGCGGTGACGGCGGGCGCGGTGGGTGGCGGGGGCGGCGTGGTGTCCGGGACCGCGACGGCCACGTGGGCGGCGTACGGCGACGCGTTCCCGGCCGCGTCGAGTGCCTTCACCGTGTACTTGTACGAGGTCACCGCCGGGTCCAGGGCGGTGTCGCCGTACGCCGGCGTCCCCACCGTCGCGACCTTCGTGTACGTGCGCGAGTCGCCGGCGGCCCGGTACACGTCGTACGTCACCGCGTCCGCGACGGCCGTCCAGGTGAGGGAGTTCGCACCGTCCGCGTGTTTCCCCGCGAGGCCGGTGGCGGCGGCGGGCGGTGTCGCGTCGACGGTGGTGACGGGCATGTCGACGCTGCCGGGGCCCTCGCGGCCCGCCTTGTCGACGGCGCGGACCTCGTAGTACCAGACCTGGCCGGTCGCGGGCGGGACGCCGGTGTACGTCGTGCCGGTGAGGTGGGCGGCGCCCGTGACGTCGACGTACGTGGTGGTGTCCTTGAGGCGGCGGAAGACGCGGTATCCGGCCAGGTCCATCTCGGCGTTCGGCGACCAGGTGACGGTGGCCCTGCGGGTGGCCGTGTCGTACGTCGTCCTCGCCCCGGTGGGGGCCAGGGGCGGCGTGGTGTCGACGTCCGGCGAGGTGCGCGGCGTGTAGGCGAAGGCGACGCTCGCGGAGCCGGTGAAGGCGGCGTAGTCGACGCGCAGGGTGTGGACGCCCTTGGGCACGGTGACGTTCACCGTCTTCTTCTGAATGGTGGTCACGTCCCGCCACAGGTCGATCTTCAGCTCCTCGTCGACGTACACCCTGATCCCGTCGAGTGCCTCGGCGGTGAGCGAGAACGGCCCGCCGGAGCCGAAGTCCCTGGTGAGGGACCAGCGGACGCCGAAGCCGTCGGCGGGGAGGGTCACGCCGGGCGGGTCGCCGGTGCCGTAGTTCTCGCTGACGGCGGCGTCGCACACGGTCGCGGCGGGCGTCCCGGAGAAGGTCGTGTTCGCGAAGAACCGCGCCTGCCACTGCGGCGACGGGCAGGCGGCGGCGAAAGCGGGCGGGGCCCCGAGGGCGCACAGCGTCGCGGTGCCCAGCGCGAGGGCGGTGGCGGCACTGAGGCCGCGCAGGGGGGTTCTGAAGTCCACGTGCACGGCTGGCGGCTCTTTCCGTTGGAGGAGAGGAGTCACAGACGTGGGGGGAGGAACGCTGACTGCAGGACCGAGAGTAGTGGCTGACGCCGGTCTTTTCAGGCCGAGTTGGAGGATTCGTCCGTGGGACGGACGGCCGTGGGCGGCAGTGCGGGGGCCGGGGTGAGGCCGGACTGGACGAGGAGTGCGCCCAGGTGGGTGCGGCCGGAGGCGTTGAGGGCCTGGGTGAGCTTGGCGATGTGGGAGCGGCAGGTCCGGACGCTGATGCCGAGCTTGCGGGCCGCCACCTCGTCGGTGTTCCCCTCGACCAGCAGACGCGCGATGCTGCGCTGCACGGTGGTGACGGGGGTGCCCGGGGACACGGCGGGCAGTTGCTCGGCGAGGGGGGTGGCCTGGGCCCACAGCACCTCGTAGACCTGGACGAGGTAGGTGACCAGGGCGGGGTGCCGGATTTCGAGCGCGACGTCCCGCTCGCGGGTGGCGGGGATGAACGCGACCGTCCGGTCGACGACGATCAGCCGCTCGATGCTCTGTTCCAGGGTGCGCACCTGCGGATGGCCGGGGGGAAAACGCGCCAGGTAGTCCCTCAGGTGGGGGCAGTAGCGCGCCGAGTGCTGGTACAGGTGCCGGACGGTGGCGCCCCGCTCGATGGCGGGCAGGGCGTGGCCGAGGCCCTGCTGGAGGGCCTTCAGCGGCCGGGTGCTGCCCGGCTGCGCGGTCAGGATCTCCCGCGTCGCCAGGGTCATGGCGTCGTCGAGCGTGGCGTTGATGCGGGGCATGCCCTCCAGCACGGTGATGGCGAGATTGGGGTCCTCGCTGGCCACGGCGGTGAGGGGCGCCAGCGAGTCGGCCAGCGCGGTGCTGAGCCGGATGCGCTCGCTGATCTCCCGGGTGATGGGCTGCAGCAGATGCGCGAGGCCGGTGGCCGGCGGCACCGGGCGCATCCACGCGGCGTCCCGCGGGTCGGGGTGGACCAGCGCCATGTCGATGAGGCAGGGGGCGGGCGCGAGGTCGGTCCGGGTGATGCGCCCTTTGCGCAGGGCCTCGGTGTAGAGCCGCAGTCCGGCGTCGCACAGTTCCCGGTCGCCGTGCGAATGCGCCGGTTTCACCTCGTCTCCTCCCATCTGCCCTCCCCCCGATTCTTGCAGTGCAAGAAGATGACGGTGGCGAAAGAGTAGTCAGGCGGGGAGGGTGGGCGGTGACCGGGGACGTGGTCAGTGATCCTGATCCAGAATGCCGGACTGCGCGATGAGGTAGCCCAGTTGGGCGCGGCTTCCGCTGCCGAGGGTGGCGGCGAGCTTGGCGATGTGCGCGCGGGCGGTCCGTACGTTCATCCCGAGCCGCCGGGCGATGGCCTCGTCGACGTACCCCTCGACGAGCAGCTTGGCGATCGAACGCTGGACGCCGGATATGCCGTCGGGGGTGTGGTCGTAGGAGACCCGCTCCTGGAGGGGGACGCCGCGTTGCCAGAACTGCTCGAAGACGGCGGCGAGGTACTCCACCAGGCCGGGGTGGCGCAGTTCCAGGGCCACTTGGCGGTCGTCGCGCGCGGGGATGAAGGCGACGGTGCGGTCGAAGATCATCAGCCGTTCGATGAGCTGTTCCAGGGTGCGGATCTCGACCTTGCCCTCGGCCATGCGTTCCGCGTACGCGAGCGTGCCCTGGCTGTGCCGGACGGTGTGCTGGTAGAGGGTCCGCATGCTGATGCCGCGGTTGATGAGCGCCTGGCCCCGCTCCAGCGCCGAGTTGAGGGCGTGTTCGCTGCGGCCGCCGCCCGGCTGGACCGTGAGCACCTCGGTGTGGCACTCGGCCGTGGCGAGGTCTATGGCCGCGTTGATCCGGTTGATCCCTTCCAGCACGGTGATGGCGTGGGTGGTCGGCGGGTCCTGTGCGCTGATGGCCAGGAACGGCTCGAAAGAATCGGTAAGTTCAATGGAGAAGTGTCTGCGCTCGCGGATCTCGCGTTCGATCGGGTGAAGACGCTGTGCGAGTGCCGCGGACGGCGGAACCGGCCGCAGCCAGTTGGCGTCGTCCGGATCCGGGTGCAACAGGGCGAATTCCATCAGGCAAGGGGCCGGGGCCACCTCGGTACGGGCGATGCGTCCGGTGCGCAGAGCACTGGCGTAGAGACGCCTTCCCTCGTCACAAAAATCGGTGACGGCATGGGGATGTGTCTGATTTGAGTCACTTGCGGTCATAACTCCACCCCCCAGGGTCCTGAACGTGCAGGAACATGATGCATCGGCCCGGTGGTGTTGACGTGGCCGAATAGGCCATGGTCTTGGTGCGGGGAGAGAAGAAACCCTTCAAGTGAGGACGAAGCCGACCATGTACAAGAGAATGCTTCGCTCGGTGCTTGCCACTGCCTTCGCAGCCGGGCTGGCCCTCGGCGCTGCAACGACCATGGACCTCGCCTGGGACAGTAAGCCTGCGGGCGGCGCCGTGGTCGGCGCGCAGTCCGATACGCCGCCAGACCTTGGCTGGGACAGCGCGCCGGCCAAGACAGACGCATGACTGTTCCACCGGACGACCGGACCTTCAGGCGTGAAATGGCCACTGCCTACCGATCGGGCTGGCACTTCATCGACCTCGTCACGGCCATTCCCCACCGTGGCGACTCGCTGATGGTCACCCTGTTCGGCGAGCCGATCCTGGTCGCGCGTGAAGAGGATGAGGACGTCCGTGCCTACCGGTGCCTGCGCAAGCCCCGTGGCGCCCCGCAACCCGTTCGCTGTGCCGTGCGCTACGGCATGGTCTTCGTCAATCTCGACCAGCGTGACCATCAGCTGATCGAGCCGCAAACCAGCACCGCCACCCCCCGCAGCGCCTGACGCGATTCCCCCGTCGTTCCAATCGCCCAGGCGCTCCCCCACACAGCGGCGCCATCGTGGACCTGAACGCGATGGCGCCGCTGTGCTGCGTCCGCTCGCTTCTCAGGCCGAGGCCGGGGCGCGGCCCATCGCCCGGTCCAGGGTGATCTGGATCAGGACCCGGTCCGGGTTGGGCGCGGGCGTGCGCCCGTACCGCTCGGCGTAGCGGCGTACCGCATCCGCGATCGGTTCCGGGTCCGTGACGACGACCGCGCGCCCTTCGAGCGTCGCCCAGTGGCCGCCCTTCACCTGGCAGACGGCGACCCGCGCGCCCGCTTCCCCGGCGGCCAGTACGTTCGCCACCTTGGTGCTGCCCTTGTTGGTGATCACGCGGGCGATTCCCGCCTCCGGGTCGTACGTCACGCCCACCGGCACCACGTGCGGCGAGCCGTCCGGACGCAGGGTTGTCAGCGTGCACAGGTGGTACTCGCGCCAGAAGGCGAGGTAGTCCGGGCTCGGGCTGCGTACGTCGAAGTTGGCCATGACGGCAGCCTAGCCGCTGTCTTCCGCGCCTTGAGTGGAATAGACTCAACTTTGCGCATGCTGCATGTGTCAGAGATGGGCAGGGAAGTACCCACCCGCGAGGAGGAGAGAGCGCAGTGGACGCAGAGCTGACCAACAAGAGCCGGGACGCGATCCAGGCGGCGAGCAACCGGGCCGTCAAGGACGGGCACGCGGATCTCACCCCCGCGCATCTGCTGCTGGCCCTGCTCGCGGGCGAGGACAACGCCAACATCACCGACCTGCTGGCCGCCGTCGAGGCGGACCAGGCGGCCGTACGCGCCGGAACCGAGCGCGTGCTCGCCGCGCTGCCCAGCGTGACGGGGTCCACCGTCGCCCCGCCGCAGCCCAACCGCGAGCTGCTCGCGGTCATCGCCGACGCCTCGCAGCGGGCGAAGGAGCTGGGCGACGACTACCTCTCCACGGAACACCTGCTCATCGGCATCGCGGCCAAGGGCGGCAAGGCCGGGGACGTACTGTCCCAGGAGGGCGCGAGGGCCGCGAAACTGCTGGAGACGTTCGAGAAGATCAGGGGAGGACGCCGGGTGACCACAGCCGACCCGGAGGGTCAGTACAAGGCGCTGGAGAAGTTCGGCACCGACTTCACGGCTGCCGCGCGCGAGGGCAAACTCGACCCGGTCATCGGCCGTGACCAGGAGATCCGGCGGGTCGTCCAGGTCCTGTCGCGGCGCACCAAGAACAACCCCGTGCTGATCGGCGAGCCCGGCGTCGGCAAGACCGCCGTCGTCGAGGGCCTCGCCCAGCGCATCGTCAAGGGCGACGTCCCGGAGAGCCTGAAGAACAAGCGGCTCGTCGCGCTCGACCTCGGCGCGATGGTGGCGGGCGCCAAGTACCGCGGTGAGTTCGAGGAGCGGCTGAAGACCGTCCTGTCCGAGATCAAGGAGAGCGACGGCCAGATCATCACCTTCATCGACGAGCTGCACACCGTCGTCGGTGCGGGCGCCGGCGGCGACTCCGCCATGGACGCCGGGAACATGCTCAAGCCGATGCTGGCCCGCGGCGAGCTGCGCATGGTCGGCGCGACGACCCTCGACGAGTACCGCGAGCGGATCGAGAAGGACCCCGCCCTGGAGCGCCGCTTCCAGCAGGTGCTGGTCGCCGAGCCCACCGTCGAGGACACCATCGCGATCCTGCGCGGACTCAAGGGACGGTACGAGGCCCACCACAAGGTGCAGATCGCGGACTCCGCGCTGGTGGCCGCCGCGGCCCTCTCCGACCGGTACATCACCTCCCGGTTCCTGCCCGACAAGGCCATCGACCTCGTCGACGAGGCCGCCTCGCGGCTGCGCATGGAGATCGACTCCTCGCCCGTCGAGATCGACGAACTCCAGCGCGCCGTCGACCGGCTGAAGATGGAGGAGCTCGCCCTCAAGAACGAGTCCGACCCGGCGAGCAGGCAGCGGCTGGAGAAGCTGCGCCGCGACCTCGCCGACAAGGAGGAGGAGCTGCGCGGCCTCAACGCCCGCTGGGAGAAGGAGAAGCAGGGCCTCAACCGCGTCGGTGAGCTGAAGGAGAGGCTCGACGACCTGCGCGGCCAGGCGGAACGCGCGCAGCGCGACGGCGACTTCGACACCGCCTCCAAGCTGCTGTACGGCGAGATCCCCGGCCTGGAGCGCGAGCTGGAGGAGGCCGCGGCCGCCGAGGCGGAGGTCCGTACCGACACCATGGTCAAGGAGGAGGTCGGTCCCGACGACATCGCCGACGTCGTGGGCTCCTGGACCGGCATCCCCGCCGGACGCCTCCTGGAGGGCGAGACGCAGAAGCTGCTGCGCATGGAGGACGAGCTCGGCAGGCGGCTGATCGGCCAGCACGAGGCGGTGCGCGCCGTCTCCGACGCGGTACGCCGCACCCGCGCGGGCATCGCCGACCCCGACCGCCCGACCGGCTCCTTCCTCTTCCTCGGCCCCACCGGCGTGGGCAAGACCGAGCTGGCCAAGGCGCTCGCGGACTTCCTCTTCGACGACGAGCGGGCCATGGTCCGCATCGACATGAGCGAGTACAGCGAGAAGCACAGCGTCGCGCGGCTCGTCGGCGCCCCGCCCGGTTACGTCGGCTACGAGGAGGGCGGCCAGCTCACGGAGGCGGTCCGCCGCCGCCCGTACAGCGTCGTCCTGCTCGACGAGGTCGAGAAGGCCCACCCCGAGGTCTTCGACATCCTGCTGCAGGTCCTCGACGACGGCCGGCTCACCGACGGGCAGGGGCGGACGGTCGACTTCCGCAACACCATCCTGGTCCTGACCTCGAACCTCGGCAGCCAGTACCTCGTCGAGCCGCTGACCAGCGCGGAGGTCAAGAAGGAGCAGGTCCTGGAGGTCGTGCGGGCGTCCTTCAAGCCGGAGTTCATCAACCGGCTGGACGACCTGGTCGTCTTCTCCGCCCTCTCCGGGGACGAGCTGGCGCACATCGCCGAGCTCCAGATCGGCCGGCTGGCCCAGCGCCTCGCCGACCGCCGCCTGACCCTCGACGTCACTCCCGAGGCCCTGGCCTGGCTGGCGGACGAGGGCAACGACCCGGCCTACGGGGCCCGGCCGCTGCGCCGCCTCATCCAGACGGCGATCGGCGACCGGCTCGCGAAGGAGATCCTCGCGGGCGAGGTGACCGACGGGGACACGGTCCGGGTGGACCGGTCCGGGGACGGCCTGACCGTGGGCCGCGCCGAGTAGGCGGTCCGGGAGCGGGTTCAGCGCAGGGCGAAGGACCCGCACCCGCTTTCGCGACTAGGGTCGATGTCAGGCAGCCACGCGAAGACCGCACACGCGAATCCCAGGAGTACTGAAAATGTCTATCGACCCGTCCTCGATCCCGAACTTCGGGGGCCAGCCCGAACCGCAGCCCGGAGGGCCCGCCGGCCCCGTCGTCCCCGACCAGGACCTCGTCAAGCAGCTGCTGGAGCAGATGGAGCTGAAGTACGTCGTCGACGACGAGGGCGACCTCGCCGCGCCGTGGGAGGAGTTCCGCACGTACTTCATGTTCCGTGGCGAGGACGACCAGCAGGTCTTCTCGGTACGGACCTTCTACGACCGGCCGCACCAGATCGAGGAGAAGGTCCAGCTCCTCGAGCTGATCGACGACTGGAACCGCCGCACGCTGTGGCCCAAGGTCTACAGCCACACCCACGACGACGGCACCGTCCGTCTCATCGGTGAGGCGCAGATGCTGATCGGCACCGGAGTCAGCCTCGAGCACTTCGTGTCCTCGACGGTCGGCTGGGTCCGCGCCTCGATCGAGTTCGACAAGTGGCTCGTCGAGCAGCTCGGCCTGGAGAAGGACGTCGACTCCGCCGAGGGCGAGACCGACGGCGACGGCGAGGCCTGAGCCCCGCCCGTCACAACGGCACCGGGGCGATCGTCACCAGGTACGCCCCGTAGCCCAGCGACAGCCCGGTCAGGGCGGCGGTCACCACGACCGCGGTCCCCGGCCGGGCTTTCGCCATGGCGTGCGCGAGGGGCAGCAGGAGGGGGAAGGCGGGCAGGAGGAAGCGCGCCTTGGACTCGAAGAAGCCGGAGCCGCCGACGGTGATGAGCAGCAGTACGGCCGTGTAGACGAGCAGCGGAAGCGGCGGGCGGTCCTCCAGGAGCAGCAGGGCGAACAGCACCAGCGCCACCGCGACGGTCACCATGACCACCGGGAACGCCAGGACCTCGGCCCTCACCAGCAGGCGCCGTACGAAGTCGGGCGCCCCGGCGCCGAAGTCGAAGCGCGAGCCCCAGCCGTTCTGCACGGCGAGGTACCCGCCCAGCGGATCGCCCCGCCGTACGCCCACCCACAGCACGAAGCCCGCCCAGCCGAGCGGCGCGATCCCCGCCCCGGCCCAGATCCGCCAGGACCCGCGGCCCCGGCGCCGCCACAGTTCGTACGCCGCCGCCGCGCCCACCGCGGCGGCGACCGCGATGCCGCTCGGCCGGGCCAGTCCGGCGAACGCGGCCAGGCCGCCGGCCCACAGCCACCGGCGGCCCAGGGCGGCGTACAGCGACCAGGCGGCCAGGGCGGTCATCACCGGCTCGGTGTACGCCATGGTCAGGACGACGGAGTGCGGCAGCACGCCCCACAGGACGACGAGCGCGGTGGCGGTGCGGCGGCCGTACAGCCGGTCGGCGACCAGGTGGATGCCGCAGGCGGCGGCCGCGGCGGCGCTCCAGGAGACGAGGAGCCCGGCCACCGCGCCGGTGAGCGGGAGGAGGGTGGTGAGCGCCGCGACGAGGCCGGGGTAGAGCGGGAAGAACGCCAGATCGCTCTGGACGGCGCCGTCGGGGAAGGTGAGGGTGCGCTGTCCGTAACCGTGGGCGGCGATGCCCGTGTACCACCGGGCGTCCCAGGTGTCGCCGAGGCGGGCGAGCGGGTTCTCTCCGACGTACCAGGAGCACAGGGCCACGGTCAGGAGGCCGGCCAGCCGGGCGGCGGCGAACAGCGCGAGGGCGGGGGCCGCCCGGCGCAGGGCGCGCACCGCCGAGGACGCGGGCGCGCGGGTGCGCCGGACGGCGGCCCGCTCTGCGGTCTCGGCGGACACGGGCGAGCACCTCCGGACGCGAGTCGGTCACCCCGACCATGGGCGGCGCGCCGCCGCCCCGCCACCGCGCGTCGGCCGATCGGACCACGGCAGCCCGCGCGGCCCTCGGGCGCCCGGTGCCTCACGCACCTGGAGGATCACGCGCCGTACGGTCACGCCCCTCCGGCCAGTGTCTTGAGGCGGGCCGTCGCGTCCTGGATCACCTCGGTCCTCTTGCAGAACGCGAAACGGACGAACGGGGCGCCCTGCTCGCGGTGGTCGTAGAAGACCGCGTTGGGAACGGCCACCACCCCGCACCGCTCCGGCAGCGCCCGGCAGAAGGCGAAACCGTCGCTCTCGCCCAGCGGGCGGATGTCCGTGGTGACGAAGTACGTTCCGGCCGGCCGGTAGACCTCGAAGCCCGCGTCGGCCAGCCCGGCGGACAGCAGGTCCCGCTTGGCGCGCAGGTCGTCCCGCAGGGCGGTGAAGTACGCGGCGGGCAGGCGCAGGGCCTCGGCCACCGCGTACTGGAAGGGCCCGGCCGACACGTACGTCAGGAACTGCTTCGCCCCGCGCACGGCCGCGACCAGGGCGGGGGACGCCGTGATCCAGCCGACCTTCCATCCGGTGAAGGAGAACGTCTTGCCCGCCGACGAGATCGTGACCGTGCGCTCCCGCATACCCGGGAAGGACGCGAGGGGGACGTGCTCGCCGTCGAAGACCAGGTGCTCGTACACCTCGTCGGTGACGACGAGCAGGTCCCGCTCGACCGCCAGCGCGGCGACGGCGGCCAGTTCCGCGCGGCTGAGGACGGTGCCGGTGGGGTTGTGCGGGCTGTTGAGGAGGATGAGGCGGGTGCGGGGGGTGACCGCGGCGCGGAGTTCGTCGAGATCGAGTACGTACCGGCCCTCGTGGGGCCGCAGTGTCACCGGTACGCGGGTGCCGCCCGCGAGCGCGATGCACGCGGCGTAGGAGTCGTAGTACGGCTCCAGGGCGACGACCTCGTCGCCGGGCTCCACCAGGGCGAGGAGGGACGCCGCGATCGCCTCGGTGGCGCCGGCGGTGACGAGGACCTCGGTGTCGGGGTCGAAGGACAGGCCGTAGCGGCCGAGCTGGTGGTCGGCGACGGCGGTGCGCAGCTCGGGGACGCCGGGGCCGGGTGGGTACTGGTTGCCGCGGCCGTCGCGCAGGGCGCGCACCGCCGCCTCCCTGACCTCCTCGGGGCCGTCGGTGTCGGGGAAGCCCTGGCCGAGGTTGATCGCGCCGGTCTTCTGGGCCAGCGCCGACATCTCCGCGAAGATCGTCGTCCCGAACTCCGCCAGCCTGCGGTTCAGGAGGGGGCGGGGGTGCGGGCGGGGGCCGGGGCCCGGGTTGTCGGCCCGGCCCGCGTCGTGCTCTGTCGGCGTCGTCATGGCGGCCATCCTGGGCCGAAGCTCTGGAGTTGCTCAAGTCTGCTTTGACTTTTCCCGGCCGAGGGCATCCCCCAGGCACACAGGAAGCGAGCGCCTCGCTTCGGGGGAACGGAAGGACGGTGGGGGCCGTGGAGATCGTGATATTCGGCCTGGTGGTACTGGTGATCGTGTGGCTGACGGTGCTCGCGGGGAGCCGCGGCGGACGGCGGCCCCGCAAGCGCGGCGGCAGCTGGTGGGAGGGCGGTCACCACGGGTCGTCTGGCGGCGGTTCGTGCGGCGGCGGGTCCTCCTGTGGAGGAGGAGGCGGCGGCTGCGGCGGTGGAGGTGGCGGAGGCGACTGACGCGCGGCCGGGCGCGGGCGGAGGCGACTGACACGGGGCAGTCGGCTCCGCCCGCACGCCGGCTACGACGGCCGTGCGAGGGCGCGTGGAGGCGCCTTCGCACGGCCGTCCCTCTGTCAGGTGTCGGGATCCTGCGTCCGGCGGGTTAACTCCCGTTGGACGCTTCGTTGTTGAACAGATGAACCGTCTGGCCCCCGGGGGGATGGAAACCACTGCAAGTTGGGTAAAAACGCTGTGAGCGCAGCGCACTTCATGATTCCCTCGCTGTCGAGACAACAGCCCTCGGACCTCATGTGGACCCGAGCGGGCGGTCCCCGAACCTCCTCGTACCCCACCTTCCGGGTGACCCCGGTCCACCTTTCTCAACGCCTGTCTGCGGAGCCCACTCATGCTCACGACTCTCAAGACTGCCTACACCGACACGCGCGCCGCCGATCTCGCCTGGGCGCTGGGCCGCGAGCCGCTGCCGGCCCTTGCCGTGCTCGACCTGCAACTCAGCGGCGCCACACTCCAGTTGAGGCTCCTCGGTGCCTCCCATCAAGTGCTTCTGGAGCAGGACGAAGGCTCCTGCTCCGAGACGGTCGCCTGCATGCCGGGCAGCAGCACGCCGCTTCCGCTCGGGGTGGCCAAGAGACTCGGCGAATGGGAGTACGAATTCGCCGCGCGCGTGGAGACGCTCACCCAGGGCCAGTTCGCGGGGCGGGCGCAGGAGCTCCTCGCCCTGGTCGCCGACCACCCCAACAGCCTCGCGGGAACGTTTCCCGGCAGCCCCCACGCGTTCACCGCGATGCTGGCCCAGCGGCACGAGGGGCAGGTGCGGTGGCGTACGTGGCACGCGTACCCGCAGGAGGGGCAGTTGGTGGTGACGAGATCACGGGTGGGCGTGCGTATGCCTGCCGCTCTCTAGTCGCACCCGTGTGGGTGACGGGCGGTCAGTCCTTTGTGACGTAGCGTTCGCATGGTGATCGATTCGCCTGTGTCGCTATCGGTGCCGGAAGCCCCGGCGGCCCTGCCCGTGCGGCCGCGGACCGGCCGGTTCCTGGTGCTCGGCGTGGTCTTCGTCTGCGCCGCGTGCGGACTCGTGTACGAGCTGGAACTGGTCGCCCTCGCCTCGTACTTGATCGGCGACTCGGTCACCCAGGCGTCCGTCGTGCTGTCGGTGATGGTGTTCGCGATGGGCATCGGGTCGCTGCTCGCCAAACGCCTGCGGTGCCGCGCCGCCGTCGGCTTCGGCCTGCTGGAGGCGGCGCTGGCGCTGGTCGGCGGCGGCTCGGCGCTGGTGCTCTACGCGACGTTCGCGTGGGGCGGCGGCGCGCGGTACGCGCTGGTCGGCTTCTCGCTCACGATCGGCGTGCTCATCGGCGCCGAGATCCCCCTGCTGATGACGTTGATCCAGCGGATGTCCCTGCGCGGGGAGCGCCGGGACACCAGCGGCGACGTGGCGGACCTCTTCGCCGCCGACTACGTCGGGGCGCTGGTCGGCGGGCTCGCCTTCCCGTTCCTCCTGCTGCCGCTGCTGGGGCATTTGACGGGGTCGCTCGTCACCGGCGCGGTCAACGCGGTGGCCGGCGGGGCGCTGGTCCTGTGGCTCTTCCGGCGCGAGCTGACGCGCCGCGAGCGCCGGCTGCTGATCGTGGTGAACGCGGTGGTGCTGGCGCTGCTCACCACCGCTACCGCCCTGGTCGGCGACTTCGAACGGGCGGCGCGGCGGGCGGTGTACGGGGAGGGCGTGCGGGTCGCCGTACAGACGGACCTCCAGGAGATCGTGGTCACCGGTGCGCCCGGCGGGCCGCTCGACCTGTTCCTCGACGGGCGGCTGCGGGTGAGCGGCCGCGACGAGCACCGCTACCACGAGGCGCTGGTGCATCCCGCGATGCGCGGACGCCACACGCGGGTGGTGATCCTCGGCGGCGGCGACGGACTCGCGGCGCGCGAGGTGCTCCGCTATCCGGGGGTGGAATCGGTCACCGTGGTCGAGCTGGACTCGGCCGTGGTCGAGCTGGCCCGTACGGATCCGGTCCTGTCCGCGCTGAACGGCGGCGCGCACCGCGATCCCCGGCTGCGGGTCGACACCGCCGACGCGTTCACCTGGCTGCGGGAGCAGGGGCGGCTGCGGCGGCCGTACGACGTGGTGATCTCGGACCTGCCCGACCCCGGCATCACCCCGAGCACGAAGCTGTACTCGCAGGAGTTCTACGGGCTGGCGTCGCGCGTCCTCGCGGACGGCGGGCGCCTGGTCGTCCACGCGGGGCCGCTGGCGACGCGGCCGAGGGCCTACTGGACGGTCGAGGCGACGCTGCGGGCGGCGGGGCTGCGGACGCGTCCGTACCGTGCGACGGGCCGCCTCTCCGGGTTCACGGCGGGCCCCGACCGGGCGTCGGACGCGGTCGGGCCGCCCGGCGACTGGGGCTTCGTCCTGGCGGCGCGGGGCGCGCGCCCCGGTCTCGGCCTGGCCGCCGACGTGCCCCGGCTGCGGTCGCTCTCGCCGGCGGTGCTGCGCACGGGGGAACGGTCGGCCCAGGGTGCGCGGGTGCCGGGCGTGCGGCCCTCGACGCTGGTGCATCCGCGTTACACCCACTGAGCCCCCGGGCCACGGCGTGCCCCGATTCCGCGCAGAGAGGGGTGCGGGGCCGGTGTGCGTGAGTAGGCTCGGTTCCCATGGAGCATGAGGTGTTCGTTCCGGTTCCGGCAGAGGCCCTCCGACAGGCGCTGGAGGACCCCGCCCGGGTGGCGCGCTGCGTCCCCGGGCTCCAGCAGGACGCCGACGAGGAGTCCGGTCCGCTCGCGGGGCGGCTGAAGGTCCGCATCGACGGGCACACGATCACGTACCGGGGCGCCCTGAGCGTCACCAGGCAGCCGGACGGCGCCTTCGCCGTCGAGGGCGAGGGCACCGAGGCGCGCGGTTCGGGCACGGTCGAGATGGCGCTGACGGTGCGCCTGGCGGAGGCCGACGGCGGTACGACGGTGACGTTCGCGGGGACCGCGAGCGGCGAGGGCCGCATCGCGGAGCTCGACGCGCAGGCGACAGAGTCCGCGTGCCACCGGCTGCTGGAGCGTTTCGCCACCCGGCTGGCGGACGCGGCGGCGGAGGGCGGCGCGCCCGAACCCGAGGCCGAAAGCCCCGACGCCGACACGGCGGGTGCGGCGCGGCAGTCGGTCTTCGACGCGGAGGTGCCGCCGCCGTCGCTGGACCCGATGGCCGAGGTGCCGGACATCCCCGACGACCTGGCCGACGTGCCCGAGGTGCCCTCGCCGACGGAACCGCCGGCCGAGGCGGCCCACGCGCGGCGCACGATGATCGGACGCAGCGCCGAGGAGGTCGATCACGCGCCGCCGCGCGGCCGTTACGCCCCCGTTCCGGCTCCGCAGTCGACGTCGACGACTGACACGCTGCGCTGGATCGCCCCGGCGGCGGCGCTCGCGCTGGCGTCGGCGGTGGTGGTGGGCCGGGTACTGCGCCGGCGGCGCTGAGGCCCGGGGGTACAACGCCCGTTGCGCGTGCCCCGGCGGGCGGCGGACCCGTAGGGTCGGGTTGTGAGCACCCAACAGACGCGTCTGGCGGCGGGCGACGCCGAGCTGACCATCGACCAGGGCAACGGCTGCCGCATCTCCGGCCTGAGCATCGGCGGCACCGAACTGCTGCGCCAGGGGGAGCGGTACGGCTGCTTCCCGATGGTGCCGTGGTGCGGCCGGCTGAACCACGGCAGGTTCCTCAACGGCGCGACCATGCACCAGTTGCCGCTCAACTCCCCGCCGCACGCCATCCACGGCACGGGCCGCGACGCCGCCTGGCGCACCGCGCGGGCCGAGAAGAGCGAGGCCGCGTTCACCTACGACCTGGCCGACCCGTGGCCGTACGACGGCAGGGTCACCCAGGCGTTCGGGCTGTCCGAGGACTCGCTGGTCCTGACGATGGGGATCGAGACGTACGGCGACTCCTTCCCGGCCCAGGCCGGCTGGCACCCCTGGTTCCTGCGCAACCTCGGCGGCGAGGACGTCGAGATCGACTTCGCCCCCGCCTGGCAGGAGGAGCGGGGCGACGACCACCTG
This sequence comes from Streptomyces chryseus, assembly GCF_014650755.1. GTDB lineage: Bacteria > Actinomycetota > Actinomycetes > Streptomycetales > Streptomycetaceae > Streptomyces > Streptomyces chryseus. The sequence continues at coordinate 28,660 of NZ_BMVO01000022.1, forward strand.
CCCACCGGGCAGCGCGTCCCTCCCCGCCCGGGCCCCTGGGACGACTGCTTCGGGATGCCGGACGGCGTGGACGTCACGCTCACCTGGCCGGGGCAGCTGGAGCTGAGGGTGACCAGCCGCGCCGAGTGGGTCGTCGTGTACGACGAGCAGGCCGAAGCGGTGTGCGTGGAGCCGCAGTCGGGGCCGCCCAACGGGCTCAACACGCTGCCCCGGTTCGTGACACCCATCGAGCCGCTGGAGATCGAGACCATCTGGACCTGGCGGCGGCTTTAAGCTCATGGCATGACTGACGTACGTGGTGAGCTGCTCCAGCAGATCAAGGACAAGGCCGTGGTGCACGGCAAGGTGACCCTGTCTTCGGGGATCGAGGCCGACTGGTACATCGACCTGCGCCGGATCACGCTGGACGGCGAGGCCGCGCCGATGGTCGGCCAGGTGATGCTCGACGCCACCTCCGAGCTGGACTACGACTGCGTGGGCGGCCTCACGTTGGGCGCCGACCCGGTGGCCACCTCGATGCTGCACGCCTCCGCCGCGCGCGGGCAGCGGCTCGACGCCTTCGTCGTCCGCAAGGCGGGCAAGGCGCATGGTATGCAGCGCCGCATCGAGGGCACCGACGTCAAGGGCCGCCGCTGCCTGGTCGTCGAGGACGTCTCCACCACCGGCGGCTCGCCGCTGACCGCCGTCGAGGCCGTCCGTGAGGCGGGTGGCGAGGTCGTCGGCGTCGCCGTGATCGTGGAGCGGGGCGCGGCTCCGAAGATCGCGGAGGCCGGGCTGACGTACATCAACGCCTACTCGCTGGAGGAGCTCGGCCTCGCCTAGGACGCGCGGTCACCCGGCCTGACCTGTGCCTTTCGTCGAGGGCGGTCTGTTTCACGTGAAACAGACCGCCCTTCGCGCAGGTACGGGCCGTGCGCCCTGTGGAGTCGCGGCGAGAGTCTGGAAAGATAGGGGCGACGATGACGTCGCCCCCAGGTCAGGGCCCAGCACCACACACCCGCACGTCATAAGGAGCGGACAGATGCCCATCGCAACCCCCGAGGTCTACAACGAGATGCTCGACCGGGCGAAGGCAGGCAAGTTCGCCTACCCGGCCATCAACGTGACCTCGACCCAGACCTTGCACGCGGCGCTGCGCGGTTTCGCGGAGGCCGAGAGCGACGGCATCATCCAGATCTCCACCGGCGGTGCCGAGTTCCTCGGCGGCCAGTACGCCAAGGACATGGTGTCCGGCGCGGTCGCCCTGGCCGAGTTCGCCCACATCGTCGCCGAGAAGTACCCGGTGACCGTCGCGCTGCACACGGACCACTGCCCCAAGGACAAGCTGGAGACGTACGTACGTCCGCTGATCGACGTGTCCGCCGAGCGCGTCGCCAAGGGCCAGAACCCGCTCTTCCAGTCCCACATGTGGGACGGCTCCGCCGAGACCCTCGCCGACAACCTGGCCATCGCCCAGGAACTGCTCGAGAAGGCCGCCGCCGCGAAGATCATCCTTGAGGTCGAGATCACTCCGACCGGCGGCGAGGAGGACGGCGTCTCGCACGAGATCAACGACGAGCTCTACACGACCGTCGACGACGCGCTGCGCACCGCCGAGGCCCTCGGCCTGGGCGAGAAGGGCCGCTACCTGCTGGCCGCCTCGTTCGGCAACGTGCACGGTGTCTACAAGCCGGGCAACGTCGTGCTCCGCCCCGAGCTGCTCAAGGACCTCCAGGCGGGCGTCGCCGAGAAGTACGGCAAGGCGTCACCGTTCGACTTCGTCTTCCACGGCGGCTCGGGCTCCACGGCCGAGGAGATCGCCACCGCGCTGGAGAACGGCGTCGTGAAGATGAACCTCGACACCGACACCCAGTACGCCTTCACCCGCCCGATCGCGGACCACATGTTCCGCAACTACGACGGCGTCCTGAAGGTCGACGGCGAGGTCGGCTCGAAGAAGACGTACGACCCCCGCACCTGGGGCAAGCTGGCCGAGGCGTCGATGGCCCAGCGCGTCACCGAGGCGTGCGCGAACCTGCGCTCGACGGGCACCAGGATCAAGTAGCCACACCGCACGCGCCACGCGCCACGCGAACGGGCCCGGCACCGGATCCTCCTCCGGTGCCGGGCCCTTCGCGTGGTGCGTCCGGCTCAACGCTCCGCCGCGCGGGCGGGCCCGCGCGGAAGCTCTCGACTAGCCCGCCGGGGCGCGAGCCGGGAGGATGCCCGCATGGACCTTCGGCTGTCCTCCGCCCGGGGCCGGTGGGTGGTGCTCACCACCGTGCTCGGATCCTCCATGGCGATGCTGGACTCCACCGTCGTCAACGTCGCCCTGCCCCGCATCGGGGAGGACCTGGACGCCGACCTCGCCGCCCTCCAGTGGACCGTCAACGCCTACATGCTCACGCTCGCCGGGCTGATCCTGCTCGGCGGCGCGCTCGGTGACCGGTTCGGGCGGCGGAAGGTCTTCGTGGTCGGCGTGGTGTGGTTCGCGGTCGCCTCGCTGCTGTGCGGGATCGCGCCCGACGCCGGGATCCTGATTGCCGCACGGGCTCTCCAGGGCGTCGGCGGAGCCCTCCTGACACCCGGATCCCTCGCGCTCATCCAGGCGTCCTTCCACCCGGACGACCGGGCCAGGGCGGTCGGGGTGTGGTCCGGGTTCGGCGGCGTCGGCGCGGCCGTCGGGCCCTTCCTGGGCGGCTGGCTGGTGGACGGCCCGGGCTGGCGCTGGGTGTTCCTGCTGAACGTGCCGCTGGCCGCGCTCTGTGTCCCGGTCGCCCTCAAGCACGTACCGGAGTCCAGGGACCCGCAGGCGCACGGCCGTTTCGACGTGTTCGGCGCGGGGCTCGCGGCGTTGTCCCTGGCGCTCGTGACGTACGCGCTGATCGCGGCGCCGGAGCGGGGCCCTTCGGCAGTGGTGATCGGCTCCGCGGTCGTCGGGGTCGTGCTCGGGGCGCTCTTCCTGGCCGTCGAGAAGCGGCGGTCCGACCCGATGATGCCCCTGACCCTCTTCGCTTCCCGGCAGTTCACGGCGATCAACGTCGTGACGCTGTGCGTGTACGCCGCGTTCAGCGGCTTCTTCTTCCTCACCGCCCTCCAGTTGCAGGTCGTGGCGGGTTACTCCGCCCTCCAGGCCGGTACGGCGCTGCTGCCCACCACCGTGCTGATGCTCTTCCTGTCCGCGAAGTCCGGCGAACTGGCCCAGCGCATCGGCCCGCGCGTCCCGCTCACCGTCGGGCCCCTGCTGTGCGCCGGCGGAACGCTGCTGATGCTGCGGGTGGGGGAGGGAGCGTCGTACGTCGCCGACGTGCTGCCCGCGATGATGGTGATGGGCGCCGGCATGGTCACGCTGGTCGCGCCGCTGACGGCGACGGTCCTGGCTTCCGTGGACACCGGGAAGGCGGGGCTGGCCAGCGGCATCAACAACGCGGCGGCGCGCGCGGCGGGCCTGGTCGCGGTGGCGGCGCTGCCCCTGCTGGCGGGCATGGGCCCGGAGGCGTACCGGTCGGCGGCCGAGTTCGGGGCGACGTTCCGGCGGGCCATGCCGATGTGCGCCGGGGTGCTGGTGCTGGGTGCGGCGATCGCCTGGGCGACGGTACGGACGCCGGGACGCGAGTGCGGGGCTCCCGAGTGCAAGGTCCACTGCGGGGTGACCTCGCCGCCGCTGGAGCGGACGAGCGACTAGGGCGACCCGCTCCCGCCGCGTCCGGTTGGTGGGGTCCCGGCCGCCGGAGAGGGCAGACTGGGGCTCATGGCCATTCACAAAGACCTGCTCGGGGGACCGCCCCCGACCCACCTGCCCGACGACCCGGAGCCGCGCGAGCTGCTCGGAAGCGGTTCCGCGCCGACCGACGTCGCCGCGAAGTACCCCGCGTCCTCCCTCGCCTGGGCCCAGCTCGCCGACGAGGCGTACGAGAACGGCCGGGTGATCGAGTCGTACGCCTATGCCCGCACCGGCTACCACCGCGGCCTGGACGCCCTGCGCCGCGCCGGCTGGAAGGGCCACGGCCCCGTGCCGTGGGAGCACGAGCCGAACCGCGGCTTCCTGCGCGCGCTGCACGCGCTCGCCCGCGCCGCGCAGTCGATCGGTGAGCAGGAGGAGTACGAGCGCTGCTCGACGTTCCTGCGGGACTCGTCCCCGGCGGCGGCCGACACCCTCGGCTGAGACCGCGCAGGTCACACGCAGTGGAGGCCCGTGCCACCGGCACGGGCCTCCCGCGTTCCGCGACGACCTCTTATGATGCCGGGAAGGGACCGGGGCTCCATGACCACAAGGAAGGGGCGGACCGCTACCTGCAAGCACGTGTCGAGGAGACAGCGATGTCGCAACACCCCGATGCCCCCGGTGCAGGTTCGGACACCCCGAACCTCGACTTCGCGGGCACCACTCCCTACGAGGACTACGTCCAGGCGGACGTCCTCACCCACCTCCAGCACACCCTCTCCGACGATCCCGGAGAGATGGTCTTCCTGGTGACGACCCAGGTCATGGAGCTGTGGTTCACCGTCATCGTCCATGAGTGGGAAACCGCGGCGAAGGCGCTCGGTGAGGACGACCTGCCGGTCGCGACGGACGCGCTCAAGCGCTCCCTGCGCGAGCTGGAGGCACTGAACGCCTCCTGGCGGCCGCTCGCCCACCTCACCCCGGCCCAGTTCAACTCGTACCGCAGTGCCCTCGGCGAGGGCTCCGGTTTCCAGTCCGCGATGTACCGGCGGATGGAGTTCCTGCTCGGCGACAAGTCCGCCTCGATGCTCGTCCCGCACCGCGGCGCCCCGCGGGTGTACGCCGAGCTGGAGAAGGCGCTGCACGAGCCGAGCCTGTACGACGAGACGCTGCGGCTGCTCGCCCGGCGCGGCCTGCCGGTCCCCGCCTCCGTGCTGAACCGCGACCTGTCGCAGAAATACGAGCCGTCGGCCGAGGTCGAGGCCGTCTGGACCGAGCTCTACCAGGGCGACCAGAACGCCGAGCTGGTGCGCCTGGGCGAGCTGTTGACCGACGTCGGCGAGCTGGTGTGGCGCTGGCGCAACGACCACCTGGTCGCGACCCGGCGCGCCATGGGCTCCAAGGTCGGCACCGGCGGCTCCGCCGGCGTGGCCTGGCTGGAGAAGCGCGCCACCAAGAACGTCTTCCCCGAGCTGTGGACGGCGCGCAGCCATGTCTGAGGCCCTGAACGATCTCCAGCGACACGCCGCGGCGCTCGACTCCGCCGACGCGTTCGCCAAGCACCGCGACCTGTTCGCGCTGGACGACGCCGACACGGTGTACCTGGACGGCAACTCGCTCGGCGCCCTGCCCCGCCACGTGCCGGATCGCATAGCCGATGTCGTCACCCGCCAGTGGGGCGAACTGCGCATCCGCTCCTGGGACGAGAGCGGCTGGTGGACCGCGCCGGAGCGGATCGGCGACCGGATCGCGCCGCTCGTCGGCGCCGCCGCCGGCCAGGTCGTGGTGGGCGACTCGACCAGCGTCAACGTGTTCAAGGCGGTCGTGGGCGCGGCCCGGCTGTCGCCGGAGTCCCGGGACGAGATCCTCGTCGATGCCTCGACCTTCCCGACGGACGGTTACATCGCCGAGTCCGCCGCCCGGATGACCGGCCGCCGGGTCGTCCCCGTCGCCCCCGGCGACCTGCGCGCCGCCCTCGGCCCGCGTACCGCCGTGGCCCTCGTCAACCACGTCGACTACCGCACCGGTCGTCGGCACGACCTGCCCGGACTCACCGCGGCCGCCCACGAGGCGGGCGCGCTGGCCGTCTGGGACCTGTGCCACAGCGCGGGCGCGCTGCCGGTCGGGCTCGACGCCCACGACGTCGACTTCGCCGTCGGCTGTACGTACAAGTACCTGAACGGCGGGCCCGGTTCGCCCGCCTATCTGTACGTCGCCGAGCGCCACCAGGCCGCCTTCGACTCCCCGCTGCCCGGCTGGAACTCGCACAGCGACCCCTTCGGCATGACCCCGGGCTACGCCCCGGCGGACGGCGCGGCCCGGGGCAGGGTCGGCACCCCCGACATCCTGTCGATGCTGGCGCTGGAGGCCGCGCTCGACGTGTGGGACGGGGTGGGGGTCGAAGACGTACGCGAGAAGTCACTCGCTCTGACGGACTTCTTCCTGGAATGTGTGGACACGTACGTCCCCGCGGGGCGGGTCACCTCGGTGACCCCGGCCGCACACGAGGAGCGCGGCAGCCAGGTCTCGCTGCGCTGCGAGGACGGGGCCGACGCGGGCGCCGTCATGCGCGAGCTGATCGCACGCGGTGTGGTGGGCGACTTCCGCCGCCCCGACGTGCTGCGCTTCGGCTTCACCCCGCTGTACGTCGGCTTCTGCGACGCGGAGCGGGCGGCGCGCGTCCTGGGCGAGGTTCTGGCGGGGAGCTGAGCGCGACCCGTACGGGAGCCGGGCCCAAGCCCGCCGGGCCCGGTGCCGCAGTGCGGCGCCGGACCTGGCGGAGCCGCAGGCCCGGGGGCTGGTAGCGTCCCGACCGCTAGATCAATTGGCTGTACGCACCGAAGGGTTGGTCCCCGCATGCCGGACCCCTCAGCCGAACGGGACGCTGTCGAGGCGGAGTCGGCCTTCTCTCACCCGGCCGTCGCCCCCGATGCCACCGCGGCGTACGGCGAACACCCCGACCAGGTCGTCGACTTCTTCGCGCCGCGCGACGGCCGGGACCGGGCCCCGCTGGTCGTCGTGCTGCACGGCGGCGCCTGGCGGGCCCCGTACGACCGGCAGCACATCTCGCCCTTCGCGGACTTCCTGGCCCGCCGGGGCTTCGCCGTCGCCAGCGTCGAGTACCGCCGGGGCGGCGAACTGCCCCGGCAGCGCGGCACCGAGCCGGTCGCGGGCCGCTGGCCGGAGACGTTCGACGACGTGGCGGCGGCGATGGACCTGCTTCCCGGCCTCGCGCGGGAGGCCCTGCCCGGCGCCGACACGCGGCGGATCGTCGTCACCGGCCACTCGGCCGGCGGCCACCTCGCGCTGTGGGCGGCCGCCCGGCACGTACTGACACCCGACTCGCCGTGGCACCTTCCGGCGGCGCCCGCGCTGCGCGGCGTCGTCGCGCTGGCCCCGATCGCCGACTTCACGGCGGCCGAGGAGCTGGGGGTGTGCGGGGGCGCGACCGCCCAGCTGCTCGGCGGCAAGGAGCACTTCGACGAGCGCAGGCCGTACGCCGACCCGGCCGCGCTGCTGCCGACCGGCATCGCCACCGTCCTGGTGCAGGGCCGCACCGACATCGTCGTACCCCGGGCGGTCGCGGAGTCGTACACCGAAGCGGCGGCCAAGGCGGGCGAGCCGGTCTGGCTGACCCTGCTGGTGGACGTCGGCCACTTCCCTCTGATCGACCCGGCGGCGGACGCCTGCGCGGTGGTCGCGGAGGAGATCGAACAGCTCGCGTACTGAGCGTTCCCGCGAGCGCGTCCGCACGGACGAGAAGCATGAGATCGCGGACAGAGACTGTCCGCAAGGGCTCCTACGGTGAGGGAAAAGCCGAGCGAAGGAGCCCGCACATGACCATTCTCGTGACCGGAGCGACAGGGACCGTGGGCCGTCAGGTGGTCGCCGAGCTGGTCCGCAGGGGCGAGCGGGTGCGGGCGCTGACCCGCGACCCGGCGAAGGCGGACTTCCCGGACGGCGTCGAGACGGTACGCGCGGACCTCACCGACCCGACGACGCTGATCCCCGCCCTCGAAGGGGTCACGGGCCTGCACCTGATCACCTTCGGCGGGGTGTACTTCGCCCCGCTGACCACCGGCCCCGAGATCGTCGCGCTGGCGTCGAAGGCGGGCGTGCGGCGGGTCACGGTCCTGGGCGGCGGCGGCCCGAGCGGCGTCCAGGACGCGGTGGAGGCCGGTGACATGGACTGGACGCTGGTGATGCCGGTCGAGTTCATGGCGAACGCGCTGGAGTGGGCGGACGGCATCCGTACGCGGGACAGCGTCGCGGAGCCCTTCGTCGACCGGCTGAGCGCCATGGTCCACGAGGCCGACATCGGCGCGGTCGCCGCGGTCGCGCTGACCGAGGACGGGCACGCGGGGCGCACGTACACGCTCACCGGCCCCGAGACGCTCACCGTCCGCGACAAGGTGCGGGCCCTGACGGCGGCGCGCGGCCGCGAGATCGCCCTGACCGAGCTGACCCCGGCGCAGGCGGTCGAGCGGTGGCAGGGCGCGGGGATGGACCAGGAGACCGTCGACTTCCTGCTGGACGTGTACGGGAACACCCCGGAGATCGGCCGGACCGTGGTGGACACGGTGGAGCGGGCCACCGGGCGCCCGGCGCGCACCTTCGCCGAGTGGGCGGCGGAGCACGCCGACGCGTTCCGGCCGCAGGGCTGACCAGGGGCGGGGCGTAGTACCTGGGACGGACGCGGGAGGATCCGCACCGCGGCTGACGACCGCGGCCGTCCCCTCGCCTACCGTTTCGTACGTGACCGAGAAGACCCGCAGTCCCGAGTTCCATCTGGCCATGGGCGCGCTGAGCGGCCTGCGCCAGGACCTGTTCCACGACGCCTTCACCTACCGGCCGCTGCCGCCGATGCGCACGGACGGGCCGATCACCCGGCGGCTGCCGGGACGGCTGCGCAAGTACGCCGCGTGGACGCCGCACGCCGTGGTGGTGGGGACGGCGATGTTCGTGCTGCTGCTGTCCGCCGTCGTGGCCGACAGCGGAGGGGGCAGCCTCAGCGCGCTCCTGGCGGGCTTCATACCCGCCGCCGCCCTGGTGATGACGCTGGTCAGGCCGGCCGGGGCGTGGTGGGTGTCGCTGCTGTCCACGCCGGTCGTCGGCGTCCTGGGCCACTACTGGGACGGCTGGCCGTGGACGCCGTCCTCCTTCGTGGCGCACCTCGCCGTCATGGTCGTGGTCGCCGCCAGGACCCGGCCGCGCACCGCCGCCTGGATGTGGGCGTGCACGGCCGTGTACGCGCTCCTCGCCGAGGGGTTCCTGGGGGTCGGATACAGCTCCGACAGCCCGCAGATGCTGGTGTTCTCCGCGTTCGCGCTGCTCACCACCGCGTTGGTGAGCATCCGCCGCGAGGCACAGCGCGAGGTCACCGTCCAGAAGACCGTCACCGCCGTCGAGCGCGACCGGCGCACGCTGCTGGAGGAGCGGACGACGATCGCCCGTGAGCTGCACGACGTGGTCGCCCACCACATGTCGGTGGTCGCCATCCAGGCGGAGGCAGCCCCGTACCGGGTCGAGAACCCGCCGCCCGAGCTGGAGCAGGCGTTCGTCACGATCCGCGAGAACGCGGTGGCCGCGCTCACGGAGCTGCGCCGCGTGCTGGGCGTCGTACGGGCGGAGGACTACGAGGCGCCGGACGCGCCGCAGCCGACGCTCGCCGACCTCGACGGGCTGATCGCCAACGTCCGGGACGCGGGCCTGACGGTGGACAGGACGGTGACCGGCTCGGTGCGCGAACTCCCGCAGGGCGTCGAGCTCTCGGCGTACCGGATCATCCAGGAGGCACTGAGCAACACCCTGCGCCACGCACCCGGCTCGACCGCGAAGGTGGAGGTGTCGTACGTGCTCGGGGGCCTGGGCCTGCGGATCGTGAACACCGCGCCGCAGGGCCTGGTCAAGCCGTCGCCCGGGGCCGGGCACGGGATCACGGGGATGCGGGAGCGGGTGACGATGCTGAACGGCGAGATGACGGCGGAGGCGACGGAGGACGGCGGCTACGAGGTGGCGGCGTTCATACCGGTCCCGGCGGCCGCGCCCGCCGTCACGCCGGAGACGGCGTCATGACCATCCGGGTACTGATCGTCGACGACCAGATCATGGTCCGTGAGGGCTTCTCGGTCCTGCTGAACGCGATGCCGGACATCGAGGTCGTCGGCGAGGCGGTGAACGGCCGCGAGGCGATCGCCCAGGTCGCCGCGCTGCGGCCGGACGTCGTGCTGATGGACATCCGCATGCCGGAGCTGAACGGCATCGACGCCACCCGCGAGATCGTGGCCGCCGACGCGGACGCCAAGGTGCTGGTCCTGACGACCTTCGACCTGGACGAGTACGTCTACCAGGCCCTGCGGGCCGGCGCGTCCGGCTTCCTGCTCAAGGACGCCTCGGCGCGGCAGCTCGCCGACGGCGTACGGGTGGTGGCGTCCGGCGAGGCGCTGCTCGCCCCCACCGTCACCAAGCGCCTGATCTCGGAGTTCTCGAAACTGTCCGAGGCCCCGCGCCCGCCCGCGCTCGCCCAGGTCGGCGACCTGACGGAGCGCGAGACGGAGGTGCTGGTGCTGATCGCCCAGGGCCTGTCGAACGCGGAGATCGCCTCGCACCTCGTGGTCGCCGAGTCCACGATCAAGACGCACGTCAGCCGGGTCCTGGTGAAGCTGGGCCTGCGCGACCGCACTCAGGCGGCGGTGTTCGCTTATGAGGCGCGGCTGGTCACACCGGGGTAGGTGATCACTCACGTGGGTGATCGGAGAGGGAAGCCGGTCCGAACGGGCCCGGGCGCGGCCACACTGGTGCGCGCACGGAAGGAGGGGCACCATGACGGTTATGGCAGAGCGCACGGTTCAAATGCCGGTCGAGGAGTTCGAGAGGATCGCCGCACTCATCGAGAGAGAGACCGAATCCGTCAGGTTCGAGTTCATCGACGGACGGATCGGGGTCAAAGGGATGACGGATGGAGCTCACGGGGCGATCACCATGTGGCTGGTACGCCAGTGCATGCAGGCACGGCCCGATCTGGACCTCAACCCGACCCAGGGCTTGAAGGTCGAGGAGTACGGCGAGGGCCGCGCTCGCCCCGACGGAGTGCTCGCTCCCGTCGACCACTTCGATGGGCAGGGTGACTGGGGTGATCCCGAGGGCGTGCTCATGACGGTCGAGATCACGTCGTACGACTCCGACACCGACCGGCGGGACCGGCACGAGAAGCCCCCCGCCTATGCCGCCGCCGGCATCCCGGTCCACCTGCTGATCGACCGTGACGCGTGTACCGTGACTGTGTTCAGCGAGCCGGACCCGGACGGGGGAGGCTACCGCGACAGCCACACCGTGAAGTTCGGGGCGAGGGTCAGTCTCCCGGCTCCTGTGGGCATGGAACTCGATACCGAGCGGCTGAAGAAGTACGTCCGCTAGCGTCTGCACATGGCAGAGACGTTCGATCCCTGGTCGCCCTCCTTCGTCGCCGATCCGTACCCCGCCTACGCCGAGCTGCGCGCCCGGGGCCGGGCCCACTGGTACGAGCCGACGCGCCAGTGGCTGATCCCGCACCACGCCGACGTCTCGGCGCTGCTGCGCGACCGCCGGCTCGGCCGTACGTACCTCCACCGGTTCACGCACGAGGAGTTCGGGCGTACGCCGCCGCCGCCCGGCCACGAGCCCTTCCACGTCCTGAACGACCACGGGCTGCTGGACCTCGAAGCCCCGGACCACACCCGCATCCGCCGCCTCGTCTCCAAGGCGTTCACGCCGCGCACGGTCGAGCGGCTGGCCCCCACCGTGCGGCGGCTGGCGGCGGAGCTGGTCGGGGCGTTCGTCGCCCAGGGCGGCGGGGACCTGCTGTCCGCCGTCGCGGAGCCGCTGCCGGTCGCCGTCATCGCGGAGATGCTCGGCGTCCCGGAGCCGGACCGGGTGCTGTTGCGGCCCTGGTCGGCGGACATCTGCGGGATGTACGAGCTGAACCCGTCGGAGGAGACGGCGCGGCGCGCGGTCCGGGCCTCGGTCGAGTTCTCGGCGTACCTGCGGGAGCTGATCGCCGTACGCCGAGAGAGTCCGGGCGAGGACCTGGTCTCGGCGCTGATCGCCGCGCACGACGAGGGCGGGGACCGGCTCAGCGAGCAGGAGATGATCTCGACGTGCGTGCTGCTGCTGAACGCGGGGCACGAGGCGACGGTGAACACGACCGCCAACGGCTGGCGGACGCTGCTGCGGCATCCCGGGCAGCTGGAGGCCCTGCGCGCGGACCAGGGGCTTCTCCCCACCGCCGTGGAGGAGCTGCTGCGCTACGACACCCCGCTCCAGCTCTTCGAGCGGTGGGTGCTCGACGACATCGAGGTCGCAGGCGTGACGATCCCCCGGGGCTCGGAGGTGGCGCTGCTGTTCGGCTCGGCGAACCGGGACCCGGCGGCCTTCGACCGCCCCGGTGAGCTCGACCTCGGCCGGACCGAGAACCCGCACGTGTCGCTGGGGGCCGGTGTCCACTACTGCCTGGGGGCGCCGCTGGCCCGGCTCGAACTGGCCTCCTCCTTCGGCGAGTTGCTGACCCGCGCGCCGAAGATGCGGCTCGCTGAGGAGCCGGAGTGGAAGCCGGGCTTCGTCATCCGTGGGCTGCGGGAGCTGCGCGTCGAGGTGTGACGGGCGGGCTGACCGGGGCTAGAGGAACTCGACGGCGCCGACCAGGGGCAGGGGTGCGACGGCCAGCGCGAGGGCCGCCATCCCGAGCCCCGGCCGGATGTCCCGCTTGGCCTGGAAGCCCAGGAACGCCGTCAGCGGCGGCAGTACGCAGAACACGAGGAAGCTCCAGTGCCATCCCTCCTCACGGGTGAAGAAGAACAGGAGCGCCAGGTACGCGGGGACGGTCATGAGGGTGCCGAAGCGGACCTTCGACAGGAACGTCTCAAGGCTGTCGATGTTGTCGTACGGGAACATGCGGGCCGGTCCTTCCTAGACCGCTTGGTGGTCGTAGCCGCTGGCGGCCACCTCGGGGAAGCCGTCCGCCGCGGAGAAGCCGTTCACCGCCGCCGACATCGCCAGGCCCAGCGTCGTCAGGGCCATCTGCAGCTGGTTGAAGCTGCCCGCCGCGTCGGACCACATCTTCATGATCCGCAGAGCCTGCGCCGCGGCCAGGGCGAACATGGCGGCCGACGCCACCTGCCCGCCGACCGGGATCAGGTTGGCGGCCTGGGCGGCGGCCAGGTTGACCAGCCAGGTGACCAGGGCATCGCAGAGCGCGACCATGAAGGACTTCAGGAACTCGGCGAACTGGAACGCCAGTTGCGCCGCCTGCTTGTAGCTGGTCCGCAGGGAGTCGAAGGTGTCCTTGAAGTCGGTGAGCTTCCCGGCGAATTCGTCGAAGTACACCCGTGCGGCGTCCGAGGCGTTCCCGTTCCAGGTCAGGGCGACGTTTCCGGTGCCCTTCCGCAGGTTCGCCGCCACCGCGTCGCAGAACCCGCCGAGGCCGCCCCACACGTCGGCGCAGTCGTTGTACTTGTTCCAGTCCCCGAGGATCCAGTTGTTCATCTCGCCGAAGGGGTCGAAGCCGAAGAGCAGCTTGGACGCCTCCACCGCCATCGCCGAGGGGCTGCCCAGGTCGAGGATGCTGCCGAGGGTCTTCTGGACCGGGTTCATGTGGTACTCGTCGACATGCCCCTGGCCGAACTGGACCAGCGGGTTCTTGCTCTCCGACGGCATCTTCAGCAGGTCCGCGGCGCTGCTCTTGTCGGAGAAGTCGCCCGCGCTCCCGCCCTCCGGCGGGGAACCGGCTCCCTTGGAACCCGGGTAGGTGGCGTCCAGCTTCGACGCCTCGCCCCGGTCCGTCTCGCGGTAGTACGTGGCGGACTTGGCGAGTTCCCGCGCCGACGAGTTGAGAACCCTCTGAGCCTTCCGCAGAGCCTTCTTGGCTTCGCTCACGTACCTGTCGTGGTCGCCCGCGACCATGTCCCAGGCGGCGCCGCCCAGCGCCGTGTCGATCTGCGCGTTGCCCGTGAACGCGACCGCCTGCGTGCTGCCGTCGGCGGCGCGTGCGACGAGCTTCGAAAACCCGTCGATCGCGCCCGGCTCCACCCGAAAGCTCACCGTCTGCTCCTGCCCCTGGAAGGTTGGTGGTTCCGGGGCGCGGTCGCACGCCCCCGGCCGGCCTGCCGCCGCTCAGTACAGCGACCAGCCCCGGCCGTCGTGGCGGGACTTCTTGCCGCCGTCGCCCTGCGGCGTACGGCGTTCCTCGTCGATCCGGGCCTGCGCCTCGGCCATGCTCCGCTCACCCTCGGCGGCGAGCGCCTCGCGCTCGGCGTCGGAGAGCGCCGCCCACTTCTCGGCCATCGGCGCGGCCTGCGCGACGAGCTGGTCGGCATAGGCGGACACGCCCACCGCGTCCCGGAGGCTCGCGCGCCCCGACAGGACCTCCTGGGCCATTTCCTTCAGGGCGTCTCCGCCGCGTCCCGAGGCGAGCTCCTCCAGGGATCCGCGCAGCACTCTCGCCTGCGCCGGGTCCTGCCCGCTCATTTCGAGGAATTCGGATTCGTCGACCTTCCTGGTCGACTCCGGGCCCTCGGCCACGTGCCCTCCCGGTGCGCGGATCGCCGTCTTCTGTGCGGTCCGACGCTACCGACTTCCCGGCAACGCTCCCCATGCGCTGCCGTCACAGAAGTGTCACAGGCCCCGCCGCCGCGGCACTCAGGCCGGCAGCGTCAGCGACCACGCGTCCGGCCGCACCGTCCACGTCCGGGTCCGGACCGGGCCCGCGACCAGCGCGTCCGCCCGGTAGCGGAAGTCGGGGCCCGACACCGTCACCGCGAGCGCCCGCACCCGTACGTGCTCACCGCCCTGCTGCCGGATCACCACCTCGGCACGCCCGGCGCGCGAGCACACCGACACGTCCTCCACCGGCCGGTCCAGGTCGTTCAGCAGCACCCCGTCCGCCTCCACGCGCAGCCGGTACGTACGGACGGGCTGCGCGGGCGCGAACTGCGGCGCGGGCCGCACCAGCGTGCGGACCAGCGAGCGGCACGTCCCCCAGACGGACGCGGCGGCCGCCGCCTTCGACGGCGCGGCGGGGATCCGCAGGTCGCCCAGGACCACGCCGTCGCTGTCGTCCACCAGCAGGTCCAGCCGCCGCACCACGCCCTCCAGGACGGCGCGGGCCGCCGCCACCGCCCCTATCGGCACGCCCAGCGCCCGCGCGATGTCCACGGACGCCCCCACGGGGATCAGCGCGAGCGCCCCCGCGCCCAGCTCCCTCTCCCGGTGCAGCAGGGCCACCGCGCGCAGCAGCGCCCGGTCGTCGCCGACGACCACGGGGCGGCGGCTGCCCCGGCGGGCGAGCGCCCGGGCGAACTCCTCGGGCCCTTCGGGCAGGCAGATTCTGGCGTTGGCGCCGGCACACAGGACGTCCTTGGCGATCCGTACGGACTCGCCGTCCGTACGCCGGGCGACCGGGTCGATGACCACCAGCAGCGGGTGCGCGGTGGTCGCGGCGGGCTCTGGAGCCGACACCTCGGTCCTTCCTCGGGTAGCATCTTTGTGCAAGAGCCCCTTGCGCTATTGCGCCAGGGGCTTCGTCTATTCCGGGGCAACCGGTCCGACGGCTCAGTATCGGGTGTACGCCGTACGTACGCCCCCTGACCTTGGACATGCCCCGCCCGGAAGGGGTGTACGCCTGTGCCCGCACTTGTGCTGCTCGGTGCTCAGTGGGGTGACGAAGGCAAGGGAAAGGCCACCGACCTGCTCGGTGGATCCGTTGACTATGTAGTGCGCTATCAGGGCGGCAACAACGCCGGCCACACGGTTGTCGTCGGCGACCAGAAGTACGCGCTGCATCTTCTCCCTTCCGGAATCCTCACGCCAGAGTGCACGCCGGTCATCGGTAACGGCGTCGTCATCGACCCGTCGGTCCTGCTCTCCGAGCTGAGCGGTCTGAACGAGCGAGGCGTCGACACGTCCAAGCTCCTGATCAGCGGCAACGCTCACGTCATCACGACGTACAACGTCACGGTCGACAAGGTGACGGAACGCTTCCTCGGCAAGCGCAAGATCGGCACCACGGGCCGCGGTATCGGCCCGACGTACGCGGACAAGATCAACCGCACCGGTATCCGCGTACAGGACCTCTACGACGAGTCGATCCTGACCCAAAAGGTCGAGGCGGCTCTGGAGATCAAGAACCAGCTGCTCACGAAGCTGTACAACCGCCGCGCCATCGAGGCCGGGCAGATCGTCGAAGAGCTGCTGACGCACGGCGAGAACATCAAGCAGTACGTCGCCGACACGACGCTGATCCTGAACAACGCGCTCGACGAGGACAAGGTCGTCCTGTTCGAGGGCGGCCAGGGCACGCTGCTCGACGTCGACCACGGCACGTACCCCTTCGTCACGTCGTCGAACCCGACCGCCGGCGGTGCCTGCACGGGTACGGGCGTCGGTCCGACGAAGATCAGCCGGGTCATCGGCATCCTCAAGGCGTACACGACGCGCGTCGGCGCCGGTCCGTTCCCGACGGAGCTGTTCGACGAGGACGGCGAGGCGCTGCGCCGCATCGGTGGCGAGCGCGGTGTCACCACCGGCCGCGACCGGCGCTGCGGCTGGTTCGACGCGCCGATCGCGCGGTACGCGACGCGGGTCAACGGTCTGACGGACTTCTTCCTCACGAAGCTGGACGTCCTGACCGGCTGGGAGGAGATCCCGGTGTGCGTGGCGTACGAGATCGACGGCAAGCGCGTCGAGGAGCTCCCGTACAGCCAGACGGACTTCCACCACGCGAAGCCGATCTACGAGACGCTTCCGGGCTGGTCCGAGGACATCACCAAGGCCAAGACCTTCGACGACCTTCCGAAGAACGCGAAGGCGTACGTGAAGGCGCTGGAGGAGATGTCCGGCGCGCCGATCTCCGCGATCGGTGTCGGCCCCGGCCGTACCGAGACGATCGAGATCAACTCGTTCGTCTAGCGGTTGCCGCTCTGTGACGGAGGGCCGTGGCGTGTGCCACGGCCCTTCGTCGTGTCCGGGGGCCTTCAGCTCGACCGGTCGTAGGTGAGGGACTCGCCATTGACGGGGTTCACCCGGCGCAGGCGGCCGTCCGGGAGCAGCGTGATCTCGGTCGCCGCCCCCGGCGAGCAGGAGCTCATCGGCTCGCCCGTGGTGACCCGGGACGGGCCGATGCGCAGCGGGGCGTCGGGGCCGGCGGGCGAGGCGGACAGCTCCGCCTGGAAGACGCAGTGGTACGTGCCGCCGCCCGCGACGGGGCCGTCCGCCGTGAGGGACAGGACGGTGTCGCCGGCCTTGCCCTGCTGGAGGGTCAGCCGGCGGGTGCTGCGGCCGGCCCCGCCCTCCAGACTCCCGGTCCAGGTGCCCAGGTAGGCGGTGGGTATCGCGCCGCCGCCCTGGGGGGTGGGGGAGTCGTCGGTGGGGGCCTTGGGGTCGTCCTGGGTGGCGGGCGTGACGGGCGTGGCGGTCGGGGTCTGGGTGCGGCCCGTCCCGTGCTTCCGCTCGTCGCCCGCGTTCATGAACGCGTACACCGAGCCGCCGGCGCCCAGCGCGACGACCAGCGCCACGGCCACCAGCGCGACGGTCGAGCGCCCGCTGCGGGGCGGCGGTCCGGCCGGCGGCTGGTAGGCGTACTGCGGGGCGGGAAAGCCGTAGCCGCCGGGCGGGGTGTGCGGGGTGTACGCCGCGTTCAGGGTCGGCGGTGGCGGCGGGAGCTGGGGCCGGGCGTACGGGGGCGCGGGGGTGTGCCCCACGACCGTCGGCGTCGCGTGCGGCGCGGGGCCCGGGGCGGGAGCGGCCGGCGCGGTGGGCACCGGGGGCCCGCCGTGCCGGGGCGGCTCCTCGGGCGCCGGGGGTCCGGTGTGGTGGGGCGGTCCGGCGGCGAGCGCCCCGGCGCCCGCCGGCCCGGCACGGCCGTTCACCGGGCCGGGGCCGGGGGCGGGGTCGTCCGGGTCCTCGGTGTCCAGGAGCTCTATCGCGTGGCGGCCCAGCCGGGCCACCAGGGCCGCGGGGAGCCAGGGGTCGCCGCTGTCGCCGCCGCGCGTCTGTTCCAGCAGCTCGTCGAGCGAGGGGCGCGCGGCGGGGTCCTTGCGCAGGCAGGAGCCGATCAGGTCCTGAAGGCCCTCGGGGATGCCGTCCAGGGTCGGGGACTCGGTCGCTATCCGGTACATCAGGGCGTGCACCCCGCTGTCGGCCGTGCCGAACGGGAGGCGGCCCGTCGCCGCGTACGCCAGGACCGAGCCCAGGCAGAAGACGTCGCACGCGGGCGTGATCCGCTCGCCCCTGACCTGCTCCGGGGCCATGAAGCCGGGGGAGCCGACGAGGGCGCCGGTCCGGGTCAGGGCCGCCGCTTCGGTGACGGTTTCCAGGGCGCGCGCGATGCCGAAGTCGATGACGCGCGGGCCGTCGATGGTGATCAGGACGTTGGACGGCTTCAGGTCGCGGTGGATCAGGCCGGCCGCGTGGATGTCGCGCAGGGCCTGGGCCAGACCGGCGCCCAGGATGTGCACCGAGCGCTCCGGCAGCGGCCCGTCGCCGGAGACGACCGTGTGCAGGTCCGGGCCGGCGACGTAACCGGTGGCGACCCACGGGACGGCCGCTTCCGTGTCGGCGTCGAGGACCGGCGCGGTCCACCGGCCGCCGACCCGTCTGGCCGCCGCCACCTCCTGGCGGAAGCGGGCGCGGAACTCCTCCTGCTCGGCCAGTTCCCGGCGTACCAGCTTGACGGCGACCGTACGGCCGCGGCCCGAGCGCGCCAGATAGACCTGTCCCATCCCGCCCGCGCCCAGCCGCGCCAACAGCCGGTACGCACCGATCTGCTGCGGGTCGGCCGGTCCCAGCTTCTCCATGGCAGCGCCACCCCTCCCCCGGAACGTCACCCCAACGTCACCCCGAGGATAGTGCGCCGGTACGACAAGGACGGGCGCCGAGCGGCCTACGGTTCCGTCACGGCCCCCACGGCCCCCACGGCCTCCAGGGCCGCCGAGAGCCGCTCCAGCACGCGTACGGTCTCGGCGAACTCCGCCTCGCCCAGTTCGGCCGCGAGCCGCGCCGCGAGCGCCGCGTGCCCCGGCTCGATCCTGCGCACCGCCTCCCGGCCCGCCTCGGTGGGCCGCAGCAGCTTGGCCCTGCGGTGCGCGGGGTTGGCGGCGTACTCCGCGAGGCCCTTGGTCACGAGCAGGTCGGCGATGCGCTGCACGCTCTGCCGGGTGATCCCCATGGTGCGGGCGATGCCGGCGACGGGCAGGGGCTCGTGCAGGACTGCGCCGACGACCTGCCACCAGGCGGCGGTCAGTCCGGCGGGGCGGGCCAGCTCCTCGGAGACCGCGAGGAACTGGCCGTTGAGACGGAAGGTGCCGAGCGCGGTACGGCTCAGCAGCTCCTGCTCCGGCGTACCGCTCACGACTCCAGGACTTCCAGGGCGGAGGCGTCCGAGTCGTGGAACAGCCGGTACCAGGCGTCGAGCTTCTCGCCCTCGTACACGCCGAGCCGCGCGAAGACCTCGCGGGCCAGCGCGACCGGCTCGGTCGGCCCCGCGGTGATCAGCAGGCCGTCCTCGTCGGTGACCGCGTCCGCGTCGCGGTAGTGGTCGCCGCCCTTGTAGCCGGTGGCGGCGAGGTAGAAGGAGACGGCACTGGTGTGCGCCCGGGTGTCGAGCAGGCCCTCGCGCGCCAGGCCGGCCGTGGCGCCGCAGATGGCCGCCACCGGCACGCCCACGTCGAGGAAGGAGCGGGCCGTGCGGGCGAAGGGGGCGAGGTCGTCGGAGGTGTCCCACAGGCTCGCGCCGGTGAGGATCAGCAGCGCGCTGTCCTCGGGGCGTACGTCGTCGAGCGCGAGGTCGGGCTGGACGCGGACGCCGCCCATCGTCGTCACCGGGGCCAGGGAGGCGGCGACGGTCCTGACGGTGTAGCCGTTCTGGGTGAGGAACGCCGTGGTGTGGCCCGTCTCCCAGTCGGCGAAGGTGTCGTAAACGGCGAGGTGCACGGTCTTGACTGTCATGACGTCTCCTCAAGTCGATGACAATATGCTGTCATCATGACAGGCTGCTGTCAATGGGTCGGGCGGTCGACATCCTGCCCACCAAAGTGGCGCAGGACATACAAGGTGGCCATGTCGGCCCCCGCCGGCGCGTCTCTACGCTGGGGCCATGACCCCTCATGTCGACCCTTCCCCAAGCTCTCAGCTTCGTTCGAGCAGGGGAGGCCCCACTGCCGGCGCGGCCGTCAAGGCCGCGGACCGCGCGCACGTGTTCCACTCCTGGTCCGCCCAGGGACTGATCGATCCGCTCGCCGTCGCCGGCGCCGAGGGTTCGTACTTCTGGGACTACGAGGGCAACCGCTACCTCGACTTCACCAGCGGCCTCGTCTTCACCAACATCGGTTACCAGCACCCGAAGGTCGTCGCGGCGATCCAGGAGCAGGCCGCGAAGCTCTCCACCTTCGCGCCCGCCTTCGCCGTCGAGCCGCGCTCCGAGGCCGCACGCCTCATCGCCGAGCGCACCCCCGGCGACCTCGACAAGATCTTCTTCACCAACGGCGGCGCCGAGGCCGTCGAGAACGCCGTCCGCATGGCCCGTCTGCACACGGGCCGCCACAAGGTCCTGGCCGCGTACCGCTCGTACCACGGCGGCACCACCACCGCGATCAACCTCACCGGCGACCCGCGTCGCTGGGCCTCCGACAACGGCACCTCGGGCACCGTCCACTTCTGGGCGCCGTTCCTCTACCGCTCGGCCTTCTACGCCGAGAACGAGGCCGAGGAGTGCGCCCGCGCGCTCCAGCACCTGGAGGACACCATCGCCTTCGAGGGGCCGGCCGCGATCGCCGCGATCGTGCTGGAGACCATCCCCGGCACGGCGGGCATCATGACGCCGCCCCCCGGCTACCTGGCCGGTGTGCGCGAGATCTGCGACCGGTACGGCATCGTCTTCGTCCTCGACGAGGTCATGGCGGGCTTCGGCCGTACGGGCAAGTGGTTCGCCGCCGAGCACTTCGACGTCGTACCGGACCTGATGACCTTCGCGAAGGGCGTCAACTCCGGCTACGTGCCGCTGGGTGGCGTCGCGATCTCCGGCGCCATCGCCGAGACCTTCGAGAAGCGCCCCTACCCGGGCGGTCTCACGTACTCCGGGCACCCGCTGGCGTGCGCCGCCGCCGTCGCCACCATCCAGGTGATGGAGGAGGAGCGCGTCGTCGAGAACGCGGCGGTCATCGGCGAGACGGTGATCGCCCCCGGTCTGCGCGCGCTGGCGGAGCGCCACCCGAGCATCGGCGAGATCCGCGGCACGGGCATGTTCTGGGCCCTGGACCTGGTCAAGGACCGCGAGACGCGCGAGCCGCTCGTCCCGTACAACGCCTCGGGCGAGGCCAACGCCCCGATGGCGGCGTTCGGAGCGGCCTGCAAGAAGAACGGCCTGTGGCCCTTCATCAACATGAACCGCACGCACGTCGTGCCGCCGTGCAACGTCACCGAGGCCGAGGCGAAGGAGGGCCTGGCGGCCCTGGACATCGCCCTGTCGGCTGCGGACGAGCACACCACCGCCGCCTGACGGCAGCAGTGACCGCGCGGGCGGGAGGCGACCTCCCCGCCGCCGCCCGCGCGGGAGTCTCCGGCGGGCTCCCGGCCGCACCGCCTATGGTGTCCGGAGCCATCCGAAGGGGAAAGACGCCATGCCCGCGAGCGGACCTGTGACCCGCAACACCCTGCGGCAGCAGATAGCCGACGCGCTGCGTGACGAAGTGCTCGCGGGGCGTCTGCGGCCGGGGCAGGAATTCACCGTCAAGCAGATCGCCGACCAGTACGGGGTCTCCGCGACGCCCGTCAGGGAAGCGCTCGTCGACCTCACGGCGCAGAGCCTGCTCGACTCCGACCAGCACCGCGGCTTCCGCGTCTGCCGGATCTCCGTGGCCGACTTCCGCGGCATGGTCGAGGCGCGCTCCCTGATCACCGACGGCGTCTTCCGCAAGCTGGCCGAGAGCGGCTGGAGCGGCGCGCGCACGGACGTGCTCCTGGCCGTCCGGCGCCGCGCGGAGGAGGCGGCGCGCGCCGCCCGCGCGGGCGACCTCGACATCTTCATCGGGTACGACCTGCGCTTCTGGCACGAGCTCGGCGCCCTCGTGGACAACCCGCACATCTGCGGCTTCCTGCACCGGCTGCGGTTGCGCTGCTGGGTCTTCTCCGTGCCGTACCTGCGGGGGGACCCCTCGCTCAAGGACCGGCTGTGGCAGGACCACGCCGAGGTCGTGGACGCGGTGACGCGCGCGGACGCCGAGGCGGTACGGGCGGTCATCGCGGCCCACCACGCGCAGATGCTCGCCTGGGCCGAGCACCTGGCGAGCGGTGAGCGGCTGGAGCGGCCGCAGCAGTGAGAGCCGATCTGACGGTCGTCGTCCCCGCCTACAACGAGGAACGGCGCCTGGGCCCCACCCTGGACGCGATCCGCGCCCACCTGAACGCCAACCCCGGCCGTTGGGGCCGCTGGGAGCTGATCGTCGTCGACGACGGCTCCACGGACGGCACGGCCGACGCGGTACGGGCGGCCGCCGCCCGGGAGCCGCGCATCCTGCTGGTGGAGGCCGACGAGCGGGGCAACCGCGGCAAGGGCCATGCCCTGCGGCGCGGCGTCGCCTCGCGCGGCGCCCGGGTGCTCGTCACGGACGCGGACCTGGCCACCCCCATCGAGGAGCTCGACCGCCTCGACAAGGAGCTCTCCCAGGACGAGGAGGGCCTCGCCGCCGCCATAGGGTCGCGCGCGCACCCCGAGTCGTCCATCGACGTGCACCAGCGCCGCGTCCGCGAATGGCTCGGCCGGCTCGGCAACCGGCTCATACGGGCCGTCGCCGTGCCCGGCATACGGGACACCCAGTGCGGCTTCAAGCTCTTCGACGGCGCCAAGGCGCGGGCCGCCTTCGCCGACGCCCGGCTCGACGGGTGGGGGACGGACGTGGAGATCCTGCAGTTCTTCCGGCGGGCGGGCTGGCAGGTGGCCGAGGTCCCGGTCCGGTGGGCCCACCAGGCGGGCTCCAAGGTGAGACCGGTCGACTACTTCAAGGTGCTCGGCGAGCTGGTGAGGCTCAAGGCCCGCCGGGTGCGGCGCGTCGACCTGGCCGTCGCCGCCCTCTTCCTCCTCGCCTCCGTACTGCTCTACAAGGGCCTGTGGGCGGACCTGGACCACCGCTACCTCGCCGACTCGGGGCAGGACCAGAACCAGTGGGAGTGGTTCTTCGCGGTCACCGCCGACAACGTGACCCACCTGCGCAACCCGTTCTTCACGACCGCGCAGAACCATCCCGACGGCGTGAACCTCATGGCGAACACCGTCATGCTCGGCCTGTCCGTGCCGTTCGTCCCCGTGACGCTGGCCTTCGGGCCGACCACGACCTGGGCGCTCGTCCTGACCTGCGGCCTCGCCGCCACCGCCGTCGCCTGGTACTGGCTGCTCGCGAAGCGGCTGGTGAGGAGCCGCTGGGCGGCGGCCACCGGGGCCGCGCTGTGCGCCTTCGCGCCGCCGATGATCTCGCACGCCACCGCCCACCCGAACTTCGCCGTGCTCTTCATGATCCCGGTGATCCTCGACCGGGCCCTGCGGCTCTGCGAGGGCGGCGGCGGGGGCGGGGGCGAGGGCCACAGCGCGGGCCGGGGCGCGGGCGACGGGAAGCGGGTCGTACGGGACGGGGTGCTGCTGGGCCTGTTCGCGACGTACCAGATCTTCCTCGGCGAGGAGCCGCTCCTCCTCGCCGCGATGGGCATGCTGCTCTTCGCCGGGTTCTACGCCCTCGCGCACCGCGAAGCGGCCCGCGCGGCGTGGCGGCCCCTGCTCAAGGGGCTCGGGGTGGCGGCCGCCGTGTGCGTGCCGCTGGTCGCCTTCCCGCTGTACTGGCAGTTCTTCGGTCCGCAGAGCTACCACAGCGTCCTGCACGGCGACAACGCCGGCAACAGCCCGCTCGCCTTCCTGGAGTTCTCCGGCCGCGCGCTGCTCGGCGACGAGGCGCGGGCCGATCCGCTCGCCATGAACCGCACCGAGCAGAACGCCTTCTTCGGCTGGCCGCTGGCGGGGCTGGCGTTCGCCCTCGCGCTGGCGCTGTGGCGGCGTCCCCTGGTCAAGGCGCTCACCTTCACGGGCCTCGCGGCGGCGCTGCTGTCGCTCGGCCCGAGGTTCCGCGTCCCGTACACCGAGGTGATCCTGCCGGGACCGTGGCGGGCGCTCGCGCACCAGCCGCTCTTCGAGTCGGTCATCGAATCGCGGGTGGCGATGATCTGCGCCCCGGTGCTCGGGATCCTGGTGGCCCTGGGGGTGGACGGCGTCCGTACCTCCCCCGACCGCCTCGCGCGCACCCTCGGACTCACCGCGGTCGGCCTCGCGCTGCTGCCGATCGTCCCCACGCCGATGCCGGTGCGGGAGCGCCCCGACGTTCCCGCCTTCATCACCGAGGGGACGTGGAGGCGGTACGTCGCCGAGGGCGAATCGGTGGTTCCCGTACCGCTCCCGGACGCCGGCAACGCGGAGGCGCTGCACTGGCAGTCCGCCACGAAGCCCGATTTCGCGGTCCCCGGCGGATACTTCAACGGCCCCTGGGGCCCGGACCGCATCGGCATCTACGGCGCCTCCCCCCGCCACACCTCGAACCTCCTGCGCGACATCCGCTACGGCGCCGCGATCCCCGCGATCGGCCCCGAGTGGCGGGCCCAGGCACGCGCCGACCTGGCGTTCTGGCGGGCGGGCGTGGTGGTGCTCGCCCCGCAGGACAACGCCGAGGCGCTGCGCGACGCCGTGTCGCGGCTGCTCGGGCAGCCGGGCGAGCGGGCCGGCGGGGCCTGGGTCTGGGACGTCGGCGACGCGCGGTGACGAAACCGGGGCGTGTACGCCAACTGTGCGCGGCGACTTGGTAGCACTACGCTTCCTGGACTGTCGCACGAACCCAGTGGAGAGCGAGCCGTACGTGGCCTGTGACCTGTGGCTGGTCCCCCTCGTCGATGTGCTGTGCCACAGCCCCGACAATCCCTTCGCCGAAGAGATCGCGTCGTACGACAAGGCCCTCACCGAGGCGGGCCTGCCGACCGTCCCCGTCTTCGCCTACATGCCGGGCCTGTCGGGCGATGTCGCGCCGGTGGCCGGCTTCGACTACGACGCGCTGCACTTCCTGCGGCGCGCGTACCTCCTCCAGCTCTGCGGCCTGGAGGTGACGCCGGTCGACGCCCTCGGCGGCGACTACGAGCAGCTCCTGGAGATGTTCGAGTCGACGGCCCAGCAGTCGCACCTGGTCTGGCACTACGACCACGCGGGCGCGTACGTGCCCGTGGACTACGCGGCGCCCCTGTCCAACGAGGAACTCCTCGCGGGCGGCGGCCCGCTGGGCTCCACGCAGGGCCTGCTGCGGGAGCTGGAGTTCGTCGCCCCCTCGATCGGCATCGACCCGGCGAACCCGCCCTCGGCGCCCCGCCCGCCCGAGCGTCCGACCACCCTGGAGGAGCCGGCCGACGCTCTTCCGTACGACGAGAATCCCTTCGCCCGCGAACGCCACGTCTGGCTGGGCCTGCACGCGGCGGCGACCCGGAGCCTCGGCCAAGGCTCCATGATCATCTTCAGCTGACCGCGGCCGTGCCCCACCGGCCCGGCGCGCCACCGCCTCAGCGGGGCGACTCGGGTGGCCGCTGCCGAGGCATGCTCGGCCGTGCTCCCGGATGCGGCGGATACCGTCCGGACGGCGACGCGCCGCCGTCCGGACGGGCCGAACCCGGCCCGCCCGCCGACTGCATCACCAGCGGCGCGGGCCCCGCCCGGAACTCGACCATCCAGTCCGCCGTCTCCGACCGCACCAGCTCCGAGATGTCCTCCGAGAACCGCCGGAGGATGCCCAGGCAGCGCTCGGCCGCCTCGCTGGCCGTGCCCTCGGTGGGCCCGAGCATCTCCCGTACGCTCTCCGACGCCCAGTCGAACTGGAGCGCCTGCAGCCGCCGCTGCACCGCCTGCGCCGCGGCCACGTCCCGCATCCAGCCCGACGTGAGCCCGAAGTACCGGTCGCAGGCCAGGCACGCGGCCCCCAGCAGCAGCGGCAGGTAGCCCCAGCCCGCGGCGCCGTCCACCGCCCCCGCCAGGTCGACGAGCGGCAGCGCGGCCCCGACGATCACGCCGCCGGCCGTGCCCGCGCGCAGGACGCGGGCAGCGCGGCGCTTGCGGGCCCGGTCGGCGAGGTACCAGTCGGCGGTGTGCAGCGCGCCCGCCTCGACCCAGCGGTAGAGCTCGTCGAGACGCTCCGCCGGCTCGCCCCAGTCGCCGAGCGGAAACGGCCTCCCGGTCAGATCGTCCTCGTCCGGCGACTGCTCGGTCGCACCCCCGCCCTCCTTCCGGGCGGGCCCCTCGGGCTGCATCTCCGGCTGGCTCACCGGGCACTCCTCTGCGCTTGCGCTCTGAACGTGACATTGCGAGTACTGGTGCGACGTGGTGCGACGTGCTGTGACGCAGTGCATACGCATGCCCTTCCTACCGCCGAATGGTGGGCCGTGGGGCCGCAGTCCCGGCATTTACGGCCACAAGCGCGCCGTGGTCAGGTAGAGGCGGCCGTAGGTCTCACTCGAAAGAGTCGCTCCGTACGCCGTGGGCGCGGCGCCCGGCGAACACGTAGGCTCGGCATACCGAAACAATCGTCGTCGAAGTGCCAGGAGTGACCGTGATTCCCGGTGGTGGCCAGCCCAACATGCAGCAGCTGCTTCAGCAGGCCCAGAAGATGCAGCAGGACCTCGCCAAGGCGCAGGAGGAACTCGCCAGGACCGACGTCGACGGCCAGGCCGGCGGCGGCCTGGTGAAGGCGACCGTCAACGGCTCCGGCGAGCTCCGCGGACTGGTGATCGACCCGAAGGCGGTCGACCCGGAGGACACCGAGACGCTCGCGGACCTGATCGTCGCCGCCGTCCAGGCCGCGAACGAGAACGCGCAGCAGCTCCAGCAGGAGAAGCTCGGCCCGCTCGCCCAGGGGCTCGGCGGCATGCCGGGGCTGCCCTTCTAAGGCGGCCCCGCAGCAACTACCGTACGTACCAGGCAGGACCGGCAGGGCAAGGAAGGCAATCCGTTGTACGAAGGCGTGGTCCAGGACCTCATCGACGAGTTGGGCAGGCTGCCCGGCGTCGGTCCCAAGAGCGCGCAGCGGATCGCCTTCCACATCCTCCAGGCCGAGCCGACCGATGTACGCCGCCTCGCCCATGCCCTCCTGGAGGTCAAGGACAAGGTCCGCTTCTGCGCGGTGTGCGGCAACGTCGCGCAGGAGGAGCAGTGCGGGATCTGCCGTGACCCGCGCCGCGACCTGGCGGTCATCTGCGTCGTCGAAGAGCCCAAGGATGTCGTCGCGGTCGAGCGGACACGGGAGTTCCGTGGCCGCTACCACGTGCTCGGCGGGGCCATCAGCCCCATCGAGGGCGTCGGCCCCGACGACCTGCGGATCCGCGAGCTGCTCGCGCGCCTCGCGGACGGTGCCGTCACCGAACTGATCCTGGCCACTGATCCGAACCTCGAGGGCGAGGCCACCGCCACGTACCTCGCCCGGATGATCAAGCCGATGGGTCTGCGGGTGACACGCCTGGCCAGTGGACTCCCCGTCGGGGGAGATCTTGAGTACGCCGACGAGGTCACGCTGGGCCGTGCCTTCGAGGGGAGACGATTGCTCGATGTCTGACGCCAACGCAAAGCTGCTGCACGCGGTCGCGCAGGATCCGGACGATTTCGCGGTCCAGATCGCCGACCAGATCGAGAGCTTCATCGTCGCCGTCACGGAAGTGGCCAAGGGGGACGAGCCGGACAGCGCCGTCCCGTTCCTGCTCCTGGAGGTCTCCCAGCTGCTCCTCGCGGGAGGCAGGCTCGGCGCGCACGAGGACATCATTCCCGACGAGCGCTACGAGCCGGACCTCGGCGCGGAGCCCGACCCGGACGACCTGCGGCAACGTTTCGCCGTCATGCTCGACCCCATCGACGTGTACTCCGAGGTGTTCGACCCGTACGAGCCGCGCAAGGCGCCCGTCCCCTGCCGCATCTCGGACGACCTGGCCGACGTCATCACGGACCTGCGCCACGGCCTGGCCCACTACCGGGCGGGCCGCACCACCGAAGCGCTGTGGTGGTGGCAGTTCTCGTACTTCTCCAACTGGGGCTCCACCGCCTCGGCCTGCCTGCGCGCCCTCCAGTCCCTGGTGGCGCACGTCCGCCTCGACCAGCCGCTCCAGGAGCTGGACGGCCTCGACACGGACGAGGACCTCGGCGAGGAGGACCTGGAGGCGGAGGCCGGCAGGGTCATGGCCGAGGAACTGGCGGGCCCGCTGGGCCTGCGCACGGCCACCTGAGCGGCCCGCGCCCCGAGCCGGCCAGGTGCTCCCGGCCGGCTCGGGGACCGGGCCCGAGCGCGGTCTAGTTCTTCGACAGGGCCCGCGTCACCCCGGCGAGCACGGCGGTGGTCAGCACCCAGCCGATCGCCACGAAGGCGTACGCCAGCCACTGGGCGTCCCCGCCCGCCCAGTGCCAGGCGCCGCGCTGCCCGAGGCCGCCGACGGGGATCAGCAGGTCGAGCGAGTACACGAAGGCGTTGAACGGCGGCCCTTCGCCGGGCTTGACGGGCGTCGGCGTCAGCCCGCGGAACACCAGCGTGCCCAGGGTGGTGAGCGCGGCGAGCCACACCCCCGCCAGCCACGGCCGGTAGCCGTAGCCCACGGTGACGTCCAGCAGGCCGCCCCACACGCGTCCCACCACGCTCGTCGCCGTCCGGCGGCGGTGGCGCTGCTTGTGCAGCAGGACGCGGCGGGCGTGGTCGTCGTGGCCTATGCGCCGGTAGTACGACGCGAGCTGCTCGTACGGCTGGGGCGTGTAGTCGCGGTCCCGCTGGAACCACAGCAGCCGCTGCGCCGGTGCGACGCCGCCGGGCATCGCGTCCTCGTCGTCGAACCGCACGGAGTCGTACACGAAGCCGTCGAGCCGCAGGACCGGCGGCCAGGTGCGCCGGTCGTCGACGACACCCGCGGCGCGGGCGTTGCGCAGGTCCACCCGGCCGCCCGGCGGGGCGGCGAAACGCAGGTCGAGGTCGGCCGTCCGCATGCCGACGCAGACCAGCGAAGTGTTCTCCCCGGCCAGGTCCGCCCCCTCGAACGACAGCAGGTCCGCGACCTGGGCGCCGCGCAGCCGGACCTTGCCGTCGGCGGTGAATCCGCGCGAGAGCCGCACCGTGCTGACGGCCATGCTGTCCCCGCTGAGCGCCACGCCCTCCGGGTTCTCCAGCCGCGCGCCCCGCAGGAACAGGCCGCCGTTCAGCTGCGCCCCCGGCAGCTGCACCGCGCCCCGCGCGTGGAACCCGTTCTCGCCGTACAGCGCTCCGTCCAGCACCATGCCGCCGCCGGACAGCGCGATGCCGCCGGGCGCCGAGAGGGTCGCCCCGGTCAGCAGCAGCTCACCGCTCACGTGCGCGTGGATGAGCTGGACGGCTAACCGGTCGGCGCTCCCCTCCACGACGGAGCCGCGCAGCGTCAGCCGGCCGCCGATGCGGGCGCTGGGCGCCCGGAAGCCGGGCAGCCGGCTGTCCACGATGCCCACGGCCAGGGTGGAGGCCGCTTCGAGGCTGATGTCCTCCTCCAGCACGCACTCCCTGAGGCGGAACAGGTGCCGGATCTCCGCCCCGTCGAGCACGATCCGGCCCGTGATCCGCGCGCCGGTGAGCCGGAGGGCGGGCACGGCTCCGGACGGCTCGGCGTTCTGGCCGAGCAGCAGGGCGACGACCACGGCCGCCCGGACCGTGCGCTCCTCGCCGCCGCGCAGGTCGGCCTCCCGCCCCTCGGGGAAGGCGTCCCACAACTGGCGCTCGGGCGGGGTCAGTTCCTCGTATGACAGCACGGGTGCAGGGTACGGGCGGGCGGACGCGGACAGCGCTCGTACGGTCACCGCGGTACGCCGCGAGCGGGTCGCCACCCGGCGGCGGTCGTGTGAGCCGGGACACCTTTCGCGTACCCCTGCCCGTCGCCGGGCAGGGGTCCCCGTCGAGCGGGCAGGACCTGCCGACGTGACCGGATCATGAGCGGGACATCTCACGATGTGGTATCGCGTGGGCAGGCCCCGTCCGCTCGGTAAACTGAGCCGACCGCAGTAATGACTAACGAGGAGCGCACGTGGGCCTTGTCGTGCAGAAGTACGGAGGCTCCTCCGTTGCCGATGCCGAAGGCATCAAGCGGGTCGCCAAGCGAATCGTCGATGCCAAGAAGAACGGCCACCAGGTCGTTGTCGTGGTGTCGGCGATGGGCGACACGACGGACGAGTTGATCGATCTCGCCGAGCAGGTATCCCCGATCCCTGCCGGCCGTGAATTCGACATGCTGCTGACCGCGGGTGAGCGGATCTCCATGGCGCTGCTGGCCATGGCGATCAAGAACCTGGGCCACGAGGCCCAGTCGTTCACGGGCAGCCAGGCGGGTGTCATCACCGACTCGGTCCACAACAAAGCGCGCATCATCGATGTCACGCCGGGCCGTATCCGCACCGCCCTCGACGAGGGCAACATCGCCATCGTCGCCGGGTTCCAGGGTGTGTCCCAGGACAAGAAGGACATCACCACCCTCGGCCGGGGCGGGTCGGACACGACCGCGGTCGCCCTCGCGGCGGCGCTGGACGCCGAGGTCTGTGAGATCTACACCGATGTGGACGGTGTCTTCACCGCCGACCCTCGGGTCGTGAAGAAGGCCCGGAAGATCGACTGGATCTCCTTCGAGGACATGCTGGAGCTCGCAGCCTCCGGCTCCAAGGTGCTGCTGCACCGGTGCGTCGAGTACGCACGCCGATACAACATCCCGATCCACGTGCGGTCGTCCTTCTCGGGACTGCGCGGCACCTGGGTCAGCAACGAGCCGCAAGGGGACCAGCAGGTGGAGCACGCCATCATCTCCGGAGTCGCCCACGACGTCTCCGAAGCCAAGGTCACCGTCGTCGGTGTGCCGGACAAGCCGGGCGAGGCCGCGGCGATCTTCCGGGCCGTCGCGGACGCCGAGATCAACATCGACATGGTCGTGCAGAACGTCTCGGCCGCGTCGACCGGTCTGACCGACATCTCCTTCACCCTTCCCAAGACCGAGGGCCGCAAGGCCATCGACGCGCTGGAGAAGACGAAGACCGCCGTCGGGTACGACTCCCTCAGGTACGACGACCAGATCGGCAAGATCTCGCTGGTCGGCGCCGGCATGAAGACGAACCCGGGCGTCACGGCGGGCTTCTTCGAGGCGCTGGCCGACGCGGGCGTGAACATCGAGCTGATCTCGACCTCCGAGATCCGCATCTCGGTCGTGACCCGCGCCGACGACGTCAACGAGGCCGTGCGCGCCGTGCACTCGGCCTTCGGCCTCGACAGCGACTCCGACGAGGCGGTCGTCTACGGCGGCACCGGAAGGTGACGCACCAGTGACGGGCAAGCCGACGCTCGCGGTCGTCGGAGCGACCGGAGCCGTCGGCGCCGTCATGCTCCAGATCCTGTCCCAGCACGCCGATGTCTGGGGCGAGATCAGACTCCTCGCGTCCCCGCGCTCGGCCGGCCGCAAGCTGGTCGTGCGCGGGGTGGAGACCGAGGTCCTGGCGCTGTCGGAGGAGGCCCTGGCGGGCGTCGACGTCGCGATGTTCGACGTACCCGACGACGTGGCCGCCCACTGGGCGCCGATCGCCGCCGCCCAGGGCGCGGTGGTGGTGGACAACTCCGCGGCCTTCCGCATGGACCCGGACGTTCCGCTGGTCGTCCCCGAGGTCAACCCGCATGCCGTACGGGTCCGCCCGCGCTCCATCGTGGCGAGCCCGAACTGCACCACGCTGTCGATGATCGTGGCCGTGGGCGCGCTGCACGCCGAGTTCGGCCTGGCCGGCCTCGTCGTCTCCTCGTACCAGGCGGTGAGCGGTGAGGGCCGCGCCGGCGTCGACACGCTGCGCACCCAGCTCTCCCTGGTCGCCGGTACGGAACTGGGGACGAACCCGGGCGACGTGCGGCGGGCCGTCGGCGAGGACACCGGCCCCTTCGCCGCGCCGATCGCGCTCAACGTGGTGCCGTGGGCCGGGTCGCTCGCCGACGACGGCTGGTCCTCGGAGGAGCTGAAGGTACGCGCCGAGTCGCGCAAGATCCTCGACCGGCCCGGACTGCCGGTCTCGGTCACGTGCGTACGGGTCCCCGTGCTCACGACCCACTCGCTCGCCGTGCACGCGCGGTTCGAGAACGAGGTGTCGGTCGAGCGGGCGCACGAGATCCTGGCGACCGCGCCGGGTGTGGTGCTGTTCGACAACCCGGCGGCGGGCGAGTTCCCGACACCGGCCGACGTGGTGGGGACGGACCCGACGTGGGTGGGGCGGGTGCGGCGGTCGCTGGACGACCCCACGGCGCTCGAGCTGTTCGTGTGCGGCGACAATCTCCGCAAGGGCGCCGCGCTCAACACCGCGCAGATCGCCGAGTTGGTGGCCGCGGAATTCGGGACGGCGTGAAGCGGAGTACTGCGTAGAATCTGTGACGCTCTGTGAGTAAGTCGAAGTCTGGACTACTTGAACCGGGGCGTCGTTCTGTTCGATCATTCGCTCCCCGCCCCTGCTGCAACCGCAGTCGGGAGGGGAGCGTCTTTGCGGTCGTCCCGGCAAAGGTCGCGACACATGGGGCATTCAGGAGGGGGAGTACGCATGCGGGCGTTTACTGCCGCGTCAAAAGCGGTGCGTCGCGCGTACAACCCTGACGGGGGGAAGAGTGTCCAACAGGCGTGGCAGAGGTTCTCGACATCACAGTGGTCCCGGTTCGCGGCGCGGCAGTGCGCCCTCTCCGCCGACCCCGCACGCCCGGCGGCATGCCGGTGATCGCTCCCATGCCGACGGCGCGGTCCGCGCGCATACCGTCCCCGCGCGAGGGCGTTGAAGACGCCATGACCGCGGGCACCACAGTTGACCACCTGACCGAAACCTATCGAGCCCACTACCGCTCGCTGCTGGGCCTGGCGGCGCTGCTGCTCGACGACACGGCCTCGTGTGAGGACGTCGTGCAGGAAGCGTTCATACGGGTGCACTCCGCGCGCAACCGCGTCCGCGACCCCCAGAAGACCCTGGCCTACCTGCGCCAGACGGTGGTCAACCTCTCCCGCTCGGCGCTGCGGCGCCGCATCCTCGGGCTGAAGCTGCTGTCGAAGCCGATGCCGGACATGGCGAGCGCGGAGGAGGGGGCGTACGACCAGCTGGAGCGCGACGCGCTGATCAAGGCGATGCGCGGACTCCAGCGGCGCCAGCGCGAGGTGCTGGTCCTGCGGTACTTCGCGGACATGACCGAGGCCCAGTGCGCCGAGACGCTGGGCATATCCCTGGGCTCGGTGAAGGCGTACGGCTCACGCGGCATAGCGGCGTTGCGCGTCGCCATGGAGGCCTCGGCATGAGCGGCAAGCAAGAGCGGCACGGGCCGGACGGGCCGTTGAACGACCTGACTGGAAAAGCGATTGTGAACGACGGGCCGAACAAGCGCGAGAACCGCGACGAGCCGGAAGCGGAGCCGACCGTCGAGCCGGACACCGAGCCGACCGACGAACAGAGCGCGGAGCCGGACATCGAACAGAGCGACGAAACGGCGGGGCCGGAAGCGGCGGGTCCCGAACCGGACGCCGAGACCCCGGACGCGGCCTCGATCTCGGACGCCATCCTCAAGTCGATGCCGGCCGCGGATTCGGCCCCGGACTCGGACGCGACCCCGAAGTCGGACCCCGGCACCGACTCGGACCTCGACGACTTCGGTACGGACGAGCTGGCCCTGCGCCGGATGCTGCGTGGCGCCGTCGAGGAGCTGGAGCCGTCGCGGAACGCCCTGGACCACCTGCGCAAGGCGGTACCCGCCCGGCGCGCCAGGCGACGCCAGGCCGTCGTCGGCATGGCGGCCGCCGCGCTGTTCGTGGGCATGGCGGTCCCCGCCTTCGTCCATGTGGCGAACACCGCCGACTCGTCCGACGCGCGTCCCTCGATAGCGGGCCACGGCCAGGACACGCACGGTGGCACCGGCTGGCAGAAGGGCAACGAGGGCGGCAAGAAGGAGGCGGAGAAGCCTTCCGACAAGTCGACCTCGAAGAGCGACAAGGAAAAGAAGGAAGACAAGAAGAAGAATCCCAGGAAGGGTTCTTCGGGGACCGGAACGGGAGCCGGCACCGGCACCGGGGGCGGTGACGCCGGCGAGGCGCCTGGCAGCGTGTCCGCTTCCGTGCCGACGTGCGGCGCGAGCCAGCTCGCCACCTTCGCCGCCTACGTGAACGCGCCGGACGCCGAGGGCAAGGTGTACGGCAAGTTCCAGATCTCCAACGCCTCCCAGATGGCGTGCACGATCGCCGGCAGCGGATCGGTGGGCGTCCAGGCGATGGGCGCGGCCGACCCGGCGCGCGTCAACGTCGTCGACCACACCTCGGGCGACGCGGCGTACGGCCTGCCGGACCCGTCCCTGGAGACGACCGGCCTGCTGCTGGAGCCCGGTATGAGGTACGAGGTGCAGTTCGCCTGGGTGCCGACGGAGACCTGCCCGACCACCGGTACGCCGCCCGACCCCACGCCCACCCAGGACCCCGGCCCCGGCCCGACCGGCGGCGGCACGGGAAGCGGTGACGGCGGCAGCGGCGCCGCGACCGGGGGCGGCGGCGACGCGGAGCAGACCGGCACGGAGCCGCAGCTCGGCTCGGAGGACGGCGGCACGGCGGACGGCAGCGTCGTGGTGAGCCACACCCCGGCGGCGGGCGGGCCGACACCGGTGGCGACGATCACGAACGCCTGCGCGGGGACGGTCTACCGCACGGGCGTGCTGGCGGCGTCGTAACGACGGAGCGGCGGGCAAGCGGGGCGGGCATGGCCGAAGGCGGCGCCCGCCCCGCTCCCGTACGACGTCAGCCGCGCGCCCCGGACCCGGAGTCCGTACTGGCCGCGGAGGCGGAGGCGGGGACGGCGGCCGGACCGGAGGCGGCGGCCACCGGCTCGCCCTCCTCCTGGATCCCGAGGGCGAGGTCCCGGGCGGCTTCCGCCTCGCGGCGCATGAGACGGAACCACATGAACAGCACGAAGCCGGCGAAGACGAACCACTCACCGGTGTAGCCGAGGTTCTGGAACGCCTTGAGGTCGAGGCCGCTGCCCTGCGGGGCCACCGCCGGGACGGGCAGCATGCCGGAATCGCTTTGGGTGAGCGTGATCCAGGCGTCGTACACGTCGTACGGAACGAGATTGACGAGCGAGGCGGCGCTGATCATCCCCAGCTGCCCCTTCGGCAGCCCGCCACCCGCGTGCACACCGTCGGTACCCGGGTTCTCCGACGCCTGGAGCGCGCCGGTCACGGTGACTTCGCCCGAGGGCGCGGCGGGGGCCCCGGCCCCGGCGGGCAGCCAGCCGCGGACGACGGGCAGTGCCTTGCCGCCGTCCGTACGCAGCAGGGTCAGCACGTACGCACCGCGCCGGCCGTCGACCTCCCGCCCGGGCACGACGAACTGCTCGGCGTAACGCCCGGTCGCGGTGGCCGGGCGCCCGGAGGTCTCCTTGTCGACGGGCAGCAGCCTGTCGAGCGGTACGGCGGCCTGCCTGCCGGGGTCGGGCTTCTCCTCGGCGGCCTGGTGGGTCTCGACGCGGTCTTCGAACCGCCCGAGCTGCCAGGACCCCATGAAGACGCAGAAGGGAATGGCCAGCACGACGAAGAGGTGGATCCCCCACCAGCGGGGCGTCAGCAGGAACCGGTACACCCCACCAAGGTACGGGCCCACCCGCCGGCACACCCAGTCCGGGGTCGAGCCACGCCTACCCGAGGTACCGCGCGGCGAAGTCGATCTCCAGCCGGACCTGCTTGATCCGCTCCTCCACCACCAGCGACCCGTGCCCCGCGTCGTACCGGTACACCTCGTACGTCGCCCCCCGCGCCTCCAGCCGGTCCACGTAGTTCTCGACCTGGCGGATCGGGCAGCGCGGATCGTTGACGCCCGCCGAGATGTACACCGGCGCCTTCACCGCGTCGACGTACGTCAGCGGCGACGAGGCCGCGAAGCGCTCCGGCACCTCCTCCGGCGTACCGCCGAACAGGGTGCGGTCCAGCGCCTTCAGGGCCTCCATCTCGTCGTGGTACGCCGTCACGTAGTCGGCGACCGGCACCGCCGCCAGCCCCACCGCCCAGGCGTCCGGCTGCGTGCCGAGCCCGAGCAGCGTCAGGTACCCGCCCCACGAACCGCCCGCCAGCACCAGCTTCGCCGGATCCGCGAGCCCGGACGAGACGGCCCATTCCCGCACCGCCGCGATGTCCTCCAGCTCGATCAGCCCGACCCGGTGCTTGAGCGCGTCCGTCCACTCGCGCCCGTACCCGGTCGAACCCCGGTAGTTGACCCGCACGACCGCGTAACCGTGGTCCACCCACGCCGCCGGCCCGGCCGCGAACGCGTCGCTGTCGTGCCAGGTCGGACCGCCGTGGATCTCGAAGACCGTCGGGAACGGCCCCTCACCCACGGCGGGCCTCTGCACGAGCGCGTGGATCCGCCCGCCCGGGCCCTCCACCCACACGTCCTCGACCGGCACCGAGCCGGGCGCCTTCATCCCCGGCGGATCGAGCACCACGCGCCCCGACGTCGACCGCACCACCGGCGGTTCGGCGGCCGAGGACCACAGGAACTCCACCGTCCCGTCCGGCCGGGCCGTGGCCCCGGACACCGTCCCGGCCGGCGTCGGCACCGCCGCGAGCTGCCGGGTGGCGAAGTCGTACCGCCACAGCTCGCTGCGGGCCTCGAAGCTGTGCGCGACGAGCAGCGCGGAGCCGTCGGGGCACCACTCGGCCGCCACGTCACCCGGCAGCTCGATCCCGAGCTCCGTCTCCTCGCCCGACGCGACGTCCCACACCATCGGCTCCCAGCGGCCGCGCCGCTGGTGCCGGACGAGCAGCCGGGTGTCGCCGTGGACCGGTGCGAAGCCCAGCACCTCCAGCCCCAGCTCGGCCTCCCCGCCACGGGTGTCGTCCAGCTCGGCCACGGACGTGCCGTCCAGCCGCGTCACCCGCAGCGCGGAGTGCAGGGCGTCGCCGTGCTCGGTGTGCTCGATCGCGACCAGCGTCCCGTCGTACGACAGATCCCCCACCCCGGCCGACTCCCGGTGCCGGTAGATCTCCACGGGCTCGGCGCCCGGTCGTACGACGTGCACCGTGGACCCGTCCTCGTCGGTCGAGCGCCCGACGACCGCCGTCCCGTCCCGCCCGAGCGCGAGCCCGGCGGGATACGACGCCTCCAGGCCAGGAGCGGCGGGCTGGTCCTCACCCCCGGCGAACGGCTGCCGCATCCAGACGCCGAACTCGTCCCCGTCCGTGTCGCTGAACCACCAGATCGACTCGCCGTCGGGCGTCAGCACCCCGTCGGTGGTGCCGTTCGGCCGGTCGGTGGCCTGCCGCTGCGCCCCGGTCGCCCGGTCCCACGCGTACAGCTCGTAGGTCCCCGTGGCGTTCGAGACGAACAGCGCCCGCTCCGGCGCCTCCTCGGCCCAGTCGGGCAGCGAAACCCGGGGAGCCCTGAAGCGCTTCTCCCAGTCGGGCATGTCCACGTCCTGCACGTCCCCGGTCTTCTCAGTCATCCCCCTATTCTGCTCCGCCCCAGTGACAGCGATCCTCCCCCCGGTGGCCTGAACCGCCTTCCAGCTGCGGCGGACCACCCTCGCCCACGGCTTGGGGACCGGCGGGGGTCGAGGGCCTGGCCGGCAACCCAGTGCACACGGGACTTCGTCCCGCTGGCTCGTTGCTGTCTGCTAGCAGTCGGCACCGGCGAGCGGCCAGGCGTGGAGAGCGGCACGAGCGAGCCACAGGCTGCGCAGGGCAACCCGGTCCTCGTCCCAGGTGACAGCCCATGCTTCGCCGTCCCAGTGCGCGCCGAGTCCCTCCGGCACGGAGAGAACGGACGAGGTGGTGAGCCGCATCAAGCTGTGCGAGCGGAGCTCCTCCTTCTTCCGCCCCCACGCCTGGTTGCTCAGCGAAGGATTGAGTTTGGTAGTGAGGAGCGTCAGGTTGCCCAGCTGGTGCACGGCATCCTGACGCCGTTTCAGCCGCTGCTCGTGGTCACCGTCACTGTCCTCGGTCAGAGGCCAGTGCGTTTCCCACTTCTGCGGAAGGATGTGCTCGATGTTCAGACTCGCGTCCGTACTCGAAAGGACGGGCCCCACCTCGGTTCTGGGCGTGCGCAAGTGGTTCTCCAGCCCTACGAGCAAAGCCTTGAGGCGGGCACGGTAGGAGCGGCGGTAGAGGTCCGGCGCGAGCAGTGCTTCCAGGAACATGGTGTCGTCGGGCCACAGGCGGGCGTCGGCTGTCTGTCCCCGCAGGCTCCGCACGACGGCGTCACCGGCCTGGGAAGGGTCGCTCTGCCGCGCGTCGGCGAGGACCTGTACGAACAGCCGGTTGTAGTCCTTGGACGTCAGCAGGCAGACAGCCCGCCGCATGAGAAAGGAGTCGATGGCCCGGGCCGCGATCGCACGCTGCTCGTCCGGCACCGCGTCCGTGGCGTGCAGGTACAGCAGAACCGGCCAAGGGGTCGCTGTCATGGTCTGCATGCGGTCGAGGAGACGCCCCGTCGGACTGGTCATCGGCAGATCACGCAGCCGCAGATAGGTATCGGCGTAGTGCCTGATGTCCAGGATGACGTCGGCGGCCTGTGCACCGCTGCCCCGCAGCCACGTCTTGAAGTCGGCGAAGAGGTGCTCAACCAGAACGTCCTCGCGCTTGTGGACGGTGAGCCAGTACGCCAGGAGCAGGTCGACCAAAGCACGTTTGATACGTCCGGTGGTGACCTGGCCGCGCCACGGTTCGGCGTCCAGCGGCAACCAGCCCTGCATGAGCAGCTGTTCGGCACGGTGGTGCTGACCCTGGGCGTCCACCGTCTGGAAGAGCAGGTTCTTCACCAGGTCGGCAGCATCCAGTCGCACACCGCGATGATTGAGCGCTTCGAAGATGACCTGCGGGTCATCGCCGGTGTCGAGAACGATCTCGACGAGCTGCATCCGCTCCTGAAGGGTGTAGTAAAGATCATCCAGCCGCTGCGCCGGCTTCTCGACCCCTCTCACCCAGTCGCCGACCTCCTGCTCGAACCACAACCGGGCCCTGACGAGCCGGTGCTGCGGGTCGGGCGCGGCCCGCTGGTCCTCGCCCCGGCGTACGGCCCACAGGAAGGCGTTCCGGTCCTGTGGCAGGGGCCACACCTTGTAGCGGTCGTCGGGGAAGGCCTCGTGGACGGTCTCGGCGCGGTTCTCCAGCAGGCTCGTGAAGCGGCCGGCCACACTGTCGGCGCCCAGCTCCTGAGCCACGGCGCGTGCCGCCGCGAAGAGAACCTGCAAGGTGGTCATGCGCTGCTGTCCGTCGATGATGTGCGAGGACCCGAGCCGCCGCGGTGGCCGGTGCCGCTCCTGCACGACCACGGCGCCCAGAAAGTAGGTACGCGCCTTCGCCGGCCCGGCCCCGCCTTCCTGCCCGGCCTCGGCCTCCACCTCCTCGGCAGCGGTGCGGACATCCCCCCATAGGGGCTCCCAGTTGCGCTCCTGATCCCAGACATACGGCCGCTGGAAGATCGGGATCACGCTCTGGTGGTCGTTCGCGAAGACTTTCCCGAGTTTTACGTCGCCGGCTTGCATCGCACCTCCGGTCGTACAAAAGAAAGATCCCGGCAGCGTATCGGCGCCCCGTACGACCGGGTGGCGGATGCGGAAACCCCAGCAGAGCGCGATCCGTGAGGGGGCTCCCGGTCGAGTACGTGTCGATCCCGCTTCTTGTTCTGAAAGCCCGTGGTGAGCCGGCCGGCCGGTCGAATCACCACCGGGCGTGCCCCGTGGACCCGCTCTTTCGGCACGCCACCCTTCGCCACGTGTCGCCGGACTTTCGCGCCACCCCCGTACGACCCTGACCTGCGGAGAATCGCCAGAAGACCTGAATTCGCCAGGGGACGCCATGCGAACGCAGCATGGGCACGCCACCCCGTGACCTGGGACAACGCGATCGGCGCCGCCTGGGAGTCGTGAAGCCCGTCTGTAAAGTGAGCTCAGCTGCAGGTGCGAGTCGTCGGACGAAGTCGTGACTGCTCACAGAGCCTTCCTGAACTCCCGTGTGCACGAAAGCCCGACCCCGGCGGTATCCGGGACCGGGCCTCGCGCGCGGGGACCGTGAGCCCGGCCGACTAACAGGCGGCCGGGCTCACTCTTGCCCGACCAGGCGTCCGGATCATCGGTGGTTCACCTCGTCAGAGGAGGAACCGCTCTACGCATCCCGCGATGGCGGTAACCGCGGTGAGGGCCGCGACGGCCGCCTGAAGCCAGCCTCGTGGCTGGCGCTCACGGCTCCGGGACCTCGACTTCTTGCGTCGCGCCATCAGATTCAGCTCTCCTCTTCTCGTCACCCGGCCGAAGCCGGGCCCCTGCTCACGCCGAGCAGGGGCACTCAGGGAGAGCCAGAGCTGAACTCCACGCAACGTACCTCGCGTTGCCCACAGGAATGGCCGGGCGCAATCAACCGCCAGGGTTCGCCAGGGGGCGCCACAAGGTGAGCCACTGGGAGCGACGCTCAGGGGCAGCCCGGAAACCCTCGGCCCTCTGCCGCAGAGCGCGCTCTCGGGTGAACGGGCCGGGCTCTCCCTCGCAATGAATCCCCATGACAGCCGTCAAGCGGCTCCGTGATCACGGGCCCATGACCACAGAGCCGGACCTTGTGCAGCGAGGAGTGCTGCGGCGTGCTGTACGTCACGGTCGGACGGGACGGCGGGCATGTGGTCTGGGCGGGCTGGCGCGACCCGGCCACGCCCGGCGTCTACCTGCCGGAGCTCCGGTGCGACGCCGGCCCGTACGAGGTGGAGGTGCGCCAGGCCACGGAGGGCGGGGCTTGGGAGTGGCCGGGCGGGGCGCTCGCCAGGCTCCTGGAGGCCAGGCTGCGGGGGCGCGCGGACTGGCAGGAGAGGTGGGACTGCGAGGTGGAGGGCGTCTGGGCCTCCCACACGGAACCCGACCGGATCCCTGTCGTCCTGATGCATCCCCGCATCCGGACCGAGCCCGCAACGCCCTGGCTCCAGTTCGGGATACCCCTCCCCGTCTCCGAGGACACCCCGCCCGACCAGACCGAACGCCTCGAGGCCCGCCTGACCGCGGCCGACCCCGCGCCGTCGCCGAGGTCTGGGGAGGCTCGGAACGGTACGCCGAGCAGCTCGGCCATCCATGGCCGCCGGTGAGGCAGGCGGCGCCGACCTCAGGCCCCGAGAAGCAGATCCGCCCCGGGATCCAGCCGGGCGCCGCCCGGACACACGGGCCGCACGCCGGGTGCCGTCCGGTGCCGCAAGCCCTTTACCGGGGGCGTCGGTTGGGTGATGCTGACCCGGCGTTGGAGTGATGATCAACGTCGTAGGGGCCGATCGGTCCGGAGGGGGAGACCGCCGTGGTGCGCGTGAAGTTGCTTGGCCCGATCCAGGTGTACGCCGACGAGGGGACGCCGGTAGAGGTGGGCGGCGTCCGGCTGCGGATGCTCCTCGCCAGGCTCGCCCTCGAAGGGGGCCGGACGGTGTTCGCCGACTCGCTCGTCAACGGGCTGTGGGGAGAGGAACCGCCCGCCGACGCGGCCAACGCGCTGCAGGCGCTGGTGTCCCGGCTGCGCAGGGCGCTGCGCGGGTACGCGACGGTGGAGTCCGCGTCCGGCGGCTACCGGCTGTCGGTGCGGGCCGAGGACGTGGACGTGCGCCACTTCGAGGACCTGACCGCTCGCGGCAGGCGGGAACTCGCGGCCGGGCGGGCCGACGAGGCGGCCACGCTGCTCACCACGGCGCTCGGGCTGTGGCAGGGCGCGGCCCTCGCCGACGTCCTCGACGCCCCGTTCGCCGCACCCGTGGCGACCCGGCTCGACGATCTGCGGACCGGGGCCGCCGAGGACCGCTGCGATGCCGAGCTGCGGCTCGGACGGTACGGAGAGGTGCTGGCCGACCTCGAAGCGGCCGGCGCTGAGCGGCCGTTGAGCGAGCGGGTCGCCGGGCTGCGGATGCGGGCGCTGGCCGCGGCCGGCCGGCAGTCCGACGCCCTCGCGGTGTACGAGGCGATACGGGAGCGGCTCGGCGACGAACTCGGCGTCGATCCGTCGGCCGAGCTGCGGGAGACCCATCTGGCCCTGCTGCGAGGTGAGCTGGAGACGCCCGTCGAGCGCGCCGAGGCCGCCCCGAGCCGCCTCCCCGCCAGGCTGACCAGCTTCGTCGGCCGTGACAAGGAACTGGGCCGGCTCGCGGCCCAGTTGGTCCGCAACCGGCTCGTCACCATCGTCGGCCCCGGTGGCGCGGGCAAGACCCGGCTCTCCCTGGAAGCGGCCACCCGGGACCGCGCCCACGCGCGCGGCCGGGTCTGGTTCGTGCCGCTCGCGGGCGTGAGCGCACCGGACCAGCTGGCCGACGCGGTGCTCGGCGCCCTCAGCTCCACCGACGGCCGCCTCTACGACGCCGGCCCGGGGCAGCGGGCCACCCCGGTCGAGCGCATGGCCGGGCTGTTCGGCAGCGGCGACGCCCTGCTCCTGCTCGACAACTGCGAGCACCTCGTCGAGGCGGCAGCGGAACTCGCCGCGGAACTCCTCGACCAGCTGCCGGAGCTGCGGATCCTCGCCACCAGCCGCGAGGCCCTCGCCATCACCGGCGAGTCCCTGTGCCACCTCGGCCCCCTCGACGTACCCACGGGATCTCCGGAGCCGGCCGAGGCCGCGCAGTCGCCCGCCGTACGCCTCTTCGTCGACCGGGCCGTCGGAGTCCGGCCGGACTTCACGCTCGACGACACGACCCTCGACGCCGTCGTCGAGGTCTGCCGGCGGCTCGACGGGGTGCCGCTCGCCCTCGAACTGGCCGCGGCGAAGCTCCGCTCGATGAGCGTCGAGCAGATCGCGCGGCGCCTCGACGACCGTTTCCGCCTCCTGGCCTCGGGCAGCCGCACCGCCCTGCCCCGCCAGCGCACCCTGCTCGCGCTCGTCGAGTGGAGCTGGGACCTGCTCGACGAACCCGAGCGGACCCTCGCCCGCAGACTGTCGGTGTTCCCGGGCGGCGCGACCGTCTCCGCGCTCGAAGCCGTCTGCGCGGACCCGTCGCTCCCGGCCGGCGACATCCCGTACGTCCTGGACGCCCTGGTCGAGAAATCACTGGTCGGCACCGTCGACGGCGGGGCGGGCGAGCCGCGCTACCGGATGCTGGAGACGGTACGGGCGTACGCGGCGAGGCGGCTCGCCGACGCCGAGTCCACCGACGCCGTGACCCAGCGCTTCGCCGCGTACTTCCTGGCCCTCGCGCAGGAGTACGAACCCCCTGCGTACCGGCGAGCAGCTGCGTGCGATCGGGGTCTTCGACGCCGAGCACGACAACCTCGTCCTCGCGCTGCGCTCGGTCGTCGACGCCCGGGACGGGGATCTGGCCGCACGCTTCGCCAGGGCGATGTTCTGGTACTGGGGGATCAGGGGGATGAGCACCCGGCTCGACACCTACCTGGCGGAGGTCGTCGGGCCGGACTCCCCGCAGGCGCCGGGTTCCACGGGGGCAGGGGGCCGTGAACGTACGCCCGCCGAGGGCGAGTCGGCGACGGCGCGCGAGTTCCACCCGGCCGTACTGCTCCTGCGGATGTCCCAGGTCTCCTTCCCCGCCGGCGCGTCGGGGCCGGGCGGAGCCGCTGACCAGGACCCCCTCGAATCCCCCGACCCCTGGGTGCGGGCCGGCGCCCACCTGGCACGGGACTTCGCCCTCACCGAACAGGGCGACCTGGTCACCGGCGCCGAGTCCCGGATCGAGGCCCTGCGCGGCTTCGAGGAGGTGGGCGACCGCTGGGGGATCGTGATGAGCCTGTTTCCGATCGGCCGCGACCACTCCCTGCGCGGCGACTACCCCCAGGCCATCGCCACCTTCGAACGGACCGTGGCGCTCAGCTCCGAACTCGGCACCGAGGACTACCTCTACCTCAGCAAGGCCCGGCTCGCCCGCGAACGCCGTCGCAGCGGCGACCTGGCGGGCGCCTTCCGCGATCTGCACGCCGCACACCGGCAGGCCCGCGAGCACGGACAGCTGCGCCTGGAGGCCAACATCCTCGTGGGCCTGGCCAATGTGCACCGCAGAGCCGGTGACCTGGCGCAGTCCGACGCGACGCTCGACCGTCTGGAGGCGCTGAGCGCCCGGCGCCCCGCCCTCAGAGAACTGGCCCGCGACCTGATCGTCAGCACCCGCATCGAGAACCGTCTCGCCGAGGGCGACGTCGTACGGGCCAGGGCCCTGCTGCCCGAGGCGGCGGGCTCCCTGTTCGGTCAGGGAGCGGGCGCCGCGCTCGCCTGGGTGGCCGAACTGCTCGGTGGCATACGCACCTTGGAGGGCGCTCCCGAAGAGGGCGCCAGGTCGCTCGGCATGAGCCAGGTGATGCGCGGCGCCTTCGACTGGGGCGAGCCGGAGTGGCGCGAACTGGTCGACCGGATCGTGGTGACGCTGGGCGAGGAGGGCTTCAAGAAGGCGTACGACGAGGGGGCCGCGTACTCCCGCGAGGACGCGTTGCGATGGCTGGAGGCGGAGACCCTGCGGGCGGTGCCGCGGAGCTGACGCGGCGCACGCGGACAGCCGGGCGGGGTCCGCACCATGGGTGCGGACCCCGCCCGGCCGGGCTCGTCATCGGAGGATCATCCGGCGTTCTTGCGGTAGGCGCGCATGGCCAGCGGGAAGAAGACCACGATCACGCCGGCCATCCAGGCGAAGGTGCCGAACAGGGAGTCGGCGACCGGGCCGCCGTTGAGCAGGCCGCGGACCGCGTCGGCCACCAGGGAGACCGGGTTGACGTCGGACCAGGCCTGGAGCCAGCCGGCCATGTCGTCCCGGGGGACGAAGACGTTGCTGGCGAAGGTGAGCGGCAGGATCAGGATGGTCATCAGGCCCTGCACAGAGGCGGGGTTCTTGATCAGCATGCCGAGGTAGACCGAGATCCAGGAGAAGCTGAGGGCGAAGCCGACGAGCAGGGCGAGCGCGGCGAGCGAGGCGGCCGGGCCGGTCTGGACGCGGTAGCCCATGGCCAGGGCGAGGACGACCAGGGTGCCCAGGCAGACGACGTAACGGATGATGTCGGCGAGTACGGCGCCGATCAGTGGGCTGGAGCGGGCGATCGGCATGCTGCGGAACCGGTCGAAGATTCCGGTACTGGCGTCGGCGCACAGCGAGGCGCCGATGCCGACGCTGGCCTGGAAGACGGCCATGACCATGACGCCCGGGGTGACGAGCTGCAGGTAGCGGTCGGTGTCGCCGCCGGACATGGCCTCCCCGAAGAGGTAGACGAACATCAGCAGGCTGATGATCGGGGTGAGGATCACGTCGACCAGCTGGATCGGCGACTTCATGAACTTGGTGACGCC
Source organism: Streptomyces chryseus (assembly GCF_014650755.1). Taxonomy (GTDB): domain Bacteria; phylum Actinomycetota; class Actinomycetes; order Streptomycetales; family Streptomycetaceae; genus Streptomyces; species Streptomyces chryseus. The sequence goes on from NZ_BMVO01000022.1 coordinate 73,633, forward strand.
GCGGCCGGCGAGGGCGAGGCTGTGCTGTGCGGTCTGCGCGAGGCCGATACGGCCGGGGAGCTCGGCGTGGGCGCTGAGGGGCTGGGTGCTCATGTCGGGGTCCTCTCGGGGGGATTCTTCGCGTAAGGGGGGAGCGGCGGGCTCAGACGGCGACGGGCTGGTCGTCGGCGACGGTGGGCGCGTGTCCGGTCAGGGCGAGGAAGACCTCGTCCAAGCTGGGCAGGCGCAGGCCGAGTTCGTCGGCGGTGATGCCGGCGCCGTCCAGGCGGCGGGCGACTGCGGCGACGATCAGCGGTTCGTCGGCCGGCACGGTGAGTACGCCGGAGTCCTGCGCGGGGGCGTGACCGGTCAGCTCGGCGAGCATCCCGGCGACCAGCGGCACATCGGCGGCCACGGTGGGCCGGACCTGGAGGATCTGGCCGCCGACGCGGCGCTTGAGTTCACCGGGCCGGCCTTCGGCGACCTTGCGGCCCTTGTCGAAGACGGTGATGGAGTCGGCGAGCTGGTCGGCCTCCTCCAGGTACTGGGTGGTGAGCAGCACCGTGGAGCCGTCGGCGACCAACCCCCGTACGACGTCCCAGACTTCCTGCCGGGCGTGCGGGTCCAGGCCGGTGGTGGGCTCGTCCAGGAAGAGGATCTGCGGCCGGCCGACCAAGGAGGCGGCCAGGTCCAGGCGCCGCCGCATGCCGCCGGAGAAGGTGGCGATCGGCTTGCGGGCCGCCTCGGCGAGGGAGAAGCTCTCCAGGAGCGCGGCCGCCCGCGCCTTCGCGTCGCGCCGGGACAGGCCGAGCAGCCGCCCGATGAGCACCAGGTTCTCGGCGCCGGACAGGGTCTCGTCCACGGAGGCGTACTGCCCCGTCAGCCCGATCAGCTGCCGGACCTTGACCGGCTCCTTGACGATGTCGTGGCCGCCGATGGTGGCGTGCCCGGCGTCGGGGCGCATCAGCGTGGCCAGAATGCGCACGGTGGTGGTCTTGCCGGCGCCGTTGGGCCCCAGGACGCCGACGACCTTGCCGGCCGGGACCTCCAGGTCGACGCCGTCCAGTGCGGTGAAGTCGCCGTACTTCTTGACCAGTCCCTCGGCCCGGATCGCGTACGCCATGTTCAACATCTCCTCGTCAGGTCCTCGTCGTTCTCGATGACCACGACCATGCCGAGCCCTCCTGACAGCCGGCGGACAGCGGGCTGACAGCGCTCGCCGCCACCTGTCAGGCGGTGTCAGCACACCCCGGGAACGGACGGTGCGACTGCTGGCCGGAGACACGTGAAGGGCCTGACCTCCATGAGGATCAGGCCCTTGACCTGGTACGACAACGTCGGGCGGCGGGCTTCGCACCAGGTGGGCGCGAACGCCGCTACGCGGAAGCCACGACCTCCCCGGCCATGACGTGGGGAGGGTGGGGCAGCAGGGACGCGAGGTTGTCGCGCACGAAGTCCGCCGCCTTCGCGACCGACTCCTCGGCGCCGGCCCGGCCCTGGAAGACGCTCGTCGACACCATGACTCCATCCCAGGCACCGAGCCAGTAGTAGGCCACGAAGCCGGGGACCTGGCGCATGAGCGGCACGAACCTCTCGTTCACCAGGCGTCCCGTCTAGGCGGGATCGGTCACCCCTTCGTACCGCCGGACTGCTGCGTACATGGCTGATCTCCTCGCGGGTGCCGGGCTCGTCCTGTGCTCCTACCTCGGCGACACCCACCTCGCTCGCGAGACGTCCACCCATTACCGGAAGGGCCGCCCACGGTGATCCGAATGGCGGCCTTCGGCCCGCCGGAAAGGTGGTGCGGCTTCGAACTCCGTCCGGCGCGGAAGTCGCACCGAAGGACACGCAGCAACGCCAGAGGGCCCTTACCTACCCGGTAAGGGCCCTCTGACCTGCTACTCAGCTGTCGGGGTGGCGGGATTTGAACCCACGACCTCTTCGTCCCGAATGAGGTTCGGTTGGTGAGCCTGCCAGCCCTCGACGGAGTTTGTGCTGGTCAGTAGCGTGGTCCCGATAGGTGCCGGATGGTGTGGAAGGGGGTTCGGAAGTAGGTCGGCTCCCAAACGGCTCCCAGGGTGAGTCCCGTCGACTGCCTCAGTGCCAGCCAGACCCGGTCCGCGCCAGCCTGTCCGCTCACGCACGCTGGAGGTTTGGCAGCCTGTTGCAGCAGCCTGAGCCTCTGGGCTTCCGAGACGAAGGGCGCAGCCCGTACGATCGCCACCATCGTTTCCCCCGTTGTCCCATGCGACCCCTCGTCAGGGTTCACCGAACCTCTACGGCGAAAGCTCAGCAGCGGAGTCGCCTGGCGGTCTCACATCAGTCCCGACAGACCCGATCGCCGCAGGGCAGACATGTTGGGTGCAAGCGTGCTCGATGCGCGCCGTCGAGTCGTCCGTGCGGAGGAAGAGGACGAATTCGCAGCCGCCTACCATTCCGTGCTCCTGAACCAACACCCGCAGGCTGGAGATCTGGGCCGCGCTCGTCGCCCGCTTGAGGACGATCGGTGTGGGCTGACCGGCGATGGAGAAGGTCCTGACCATAGGGGCCTGTCGCATTCCGAGCTGCCATGTGAGCCAGCTGCTGACGACTACGCCGCTACCCCGAAGGACGTCCTTGTCCACCGTCAGCCGGACGCCGAACACGTTTCCCGCAGGATCGACGGCCATCCTCGCCGGCCGTGTCGGCTCGCTTTCCTCGATCGGGGTAGCACCTCGCGCGACCAGCTCAATCCGACCGTCTTCCGTGATGCCCACTCTGTCGTCCAACAGGCACTGGTGCAGGCGCCACAGGGTCACCGGGTAGCGCTCTCCGACCTTCACGAAGAGAGCGTCCTTGGGCAGCGGCCCCAGTTCGGTCAGCACTGCGACGAAAGCCTCCACGGCGTTCGGGTAGGGAGTGACGTTCAGGTGAGGCCATTCGGCCAGCGCCCACTTCCCCTCCAGACGGAGCTGCACGAACCTATCGTCCCGCCTGAGCGCCTCAGCGACAGCGGGCTTCCGCTTGATCCCAGTCGGTGCCAGCAACTCCTCCGCGCGGCAGGGTTCGCCACTCGCCAGGAGGAACAGGTACGCCGCGTCCCTGCCGCGGGCGCGACGGCGTAGCCAGGTTCCTCCGAAGCCAGGCACTAGAGGGCTGTCCGGATGGCCGAGCAGATCCAGCAAGGGGACCTCGTCCGGCACTCCGGCAGCTGCGAAGGTCACCGTTACGTCCTCCCCACGCAACGGCGCCTCCTCCATTCCTCGCCGAAGCAGCACTTCCAGGGCGCCGGGGCTGCGGGTCCACCAGCCGCGCAGACGACCGGCCCACGTCAGCGGGTGCTCAGCCCCTACAGCTTCGACGAGAAGCCCCACGCCCACCTGGTCGCGTACGCCCAACGCCGCCGCCACCTCGGACTGGGGCACGGCCGAGCACTCGGTGAGGGTGGTCAGCCGATCACGCCAGTCATCCACAAAGGCGTCGGCGACAGAGCAGAGATGTTTCTGCGCCTTCACGAGCATCTGGCGGACCCTTTCGCGACTCACCTCATGCTCCTCCCCGATGCTTCGGAGCGTCTTCCCGTCGGCACGGTCCTCGATCATGCGACGTGACCGGGCGGGAAGCGCACCGAAAGCAGCTTGAAGCCAGTCGTCATCCCTCGTCATGGCGGAGCCCCGTTCAGCCATCGGTGACGTGCGCGCTGATCAGACCAAGCCGCTTCGCGATCCGCTCGTTGATCGCCTTCTGCTCCGGGGTGATCTTTCGAACGAACGAGTCCACCGTGCATATGACCCACGGCAGGGCATCGCCGCCGGCCTGCGACGCGATGGCCGCCCACGCGAGATGCTTGAAGTCGCGCATGGGCGCCCAGGCGAAGCGCCGCTCCATCTCCTCGTCGTCCTCGTGGCGAATCGTCACGCAGAGCGGCTTGATGTCGAGCGTCTCAAGGTCGACGTTCCAGCCGCGACCGAGGGCCTTGTCGACGAGTGTGCTGACTGGAGTGGCCGGCTTGACCACGAGCGGAGCCCACTTGCCCACCCCGTAAGTCGCCCGGATGTACTCCTTCATGGGCCTGTCCTTGAGCCACGGCCGGACGTTCTCCGGCTTCCCGATGAACGGGAGGAGCCGTCCTCCCACCTCGGGATCGGAGGTCCACGCCTGATAGTGACGGGTGCGCTCGGTGTCCGTGAGATAGGTCCAGTTGAGGTCAGCGGCCCGCCTGTAGAGGAGACGCACGACTTCTTCTTCCAGGTCCGAGGGGATCGCGTACTTGGTCATTCGATTCCAGTCGTCAGAGGGAACTGAAGGCGGACCTCGTCCGCCTTGGTCTCAAGGTCCGCCGCGTCCTGGATCCAGTGGTCCATCAGCGATCCGACCGTCTCGTCGCTGAATTGGATACGGGAGGCGTGCGGCATTCGTACGCGCAGGTGCTCGCTCTCCTGGGCCTCCAGCGATCGCCGGAGGTCCAAGGTCGCCGCCACCCTGCGGATGTCGGTCACGAAGTCGAGGACCCTCAGGGCCTCCTTGCCGGGGCTGAGTCGGAGTCCGCGGCCGAGTTGCTGGACGAAGATCCGCCGGCTGTGTGTGACCCGCAGGAAGGCGATGAGGTTCACGTCCGGGACGTCGACGCCCTCGTTGAAGACATCGACACACGTGATCACCGGCACCCGGCCAAGCCGGAACTCGTTCAGCAGGATCTGGCGTCGCTGCCGCGGGAGTGCGCTGTGCAGGAAGGACGCGTTGGCCCATGCCGCGTCGGACGAGGCGAACAACCGGGCCATGTGCTCGGCGTGCTCGATGGTCTGACAGAAGACGATGGCCCTCGGTTCCGTCGTGGTCCGCCACGCCTCACGGAAGTGCTCGATGATCTCCTCGTCGCGCTGCGGCAGGAACAGGGACTTGTTGAGGTCCTTGATCGACTGACCGTGCACGCTGGCGTCCCGGACGGCGTTCCAGTCGACGTTGTCGACGTACAACCGGTAGTCGACGGCGGAGAGGAAGCCAGCGGCCATGCCCTCCGCGATGCCCATCTTGAAGCTCGGGTATCCGAAGCGGGAGGTGATGTCGAACTTGTCACCGCGCCAGGGTGTCGCCGTCACACCGAACTGCTCAGCATCCCCACACAGATCGAGCAATTCCGCAAACCTGCCGGTCTCGGCCACGTGATGCGTCTCGTCGATCATGATGAGGTCGGGTCGATATCCCACGCGTACGGCGCTGAGAACGGATTCAACCGTTCCGACCACGACTCCGTCGAGGCCGCCGGGGCGGCTTTCTCCCGTGAGCAACCGCGTGGGAACGTACTTGGGGATGTGCCGCCACATCGCCTTCTCGAGCTGGGCGACGAGGTCCTTCATGTGTGCGACGACGAGAATCCTGGCGTTCGGATTGGTCTTGAGGTGACGGCTGATGATCTCCCCGCCCACCACGGTCTTGCCGAGACCCGTCGCGAGGACGAGCAGCGCGGTGCCGTTGGCATCGAGGTCCCGGACCACCGCGTCCGTCGCCTCGGCCTGGTACGGGCGCAGGGCGTACTTCGCGGGAACGGTCTCGGGCATCCGGTCCCCGATCGACCGCAGGGTCGCGCCGTGCCAGACGGTGATCGGCACGCCGACTCCGTTGAGCGCCACGCGACGGGCCTCCGCCACCGCGTTGATGTCGGTGTTGGTGACCAGGATGGCCTTGTCCGCGCGGTAGCGCGTACGCGCGCGCTCAAGGTCGTCGACACCGCTCCGGTCGACTTTCCCTCCGGCCTTCCACTTGCACTGGAAGACCCACTGCTCCCGACCGCGTACCGCCAGGAGATCCGCACCCTGGTCGTCGGCGCCGTCGATAACACGCACGTCGTTGAAGCCGAGGTACCAGAGAGCACGCTCGACGGCATGCGTGAGACCCACTGGCCCTCCCCTCAGCAACTCGTCCGCCGAGAGGAAGACGGCACTCACTTCTCCTCCGCGAGGTCGTCGGCCAGCAGACGAATACTCAGCCTCGTCCGCAACAGCTGGTCCGGAAGGCTGGCCCCGGCGTAGGTCGCCTGCGTCGCGATATCGGAGAGGTAGCCGACCGTGCGCGCGAGGCTGAGCCGCCGCGCGGACGCGGAGGCGACACCCTCGTAGACGCCCTGGAAGACGCGGTTGTCCATGAACAGCGACGGCAGCGACTCGACGAGACGAACCAGGAAAAGGGCGGGCACGTACAGCAGGAACTCGCCGCTCGCACCGAGGTCGGTCGTACGGGTGACCTTGCCGTTGGCGATCATGGTGTGCTCGGTGTAGGTGAGTTCATCGGGCGAGAGAAATTGAAACGCCTTCTCCGGTTCGCCGGCGCGGTCCAGCTCGGACGCCATGCGGCGACGGACCTCAGCCAGCAGTTCCTTGGCCTCGGCGCTGATCATCTCGGCGTCCAGAGCGCTGGCGGGCAGCGATTCCGCCCGGATCGCCGCGATGAGCTCCGAGTGGCTCCACTCCGAACTCGTCTGCACCCTGAGCAGCACGGCGATCTCCGCGAGCAGCAGATCCGCCGGGTCCGCTCCGAACCTCTGGAAGATCGGATGATCGAGGTCGAGGAACGCCACGAGGGCGTTGCCGCCGCGCTGGTCCAGCAGGACGGGAGTGGGGTGGAGGTTCTCGTCGGTCAGGCTTCCCACCGTGAGTCGGCGCGCCTCGACCTCGACGAAGCCGACGCGCGGGTGGCCGAAGGAGCGGCTCAAGCCCGGGTAGGTGGTCGAGTTCTCCGTGTAGCGCGTGACGCGTTCCTGCCGCGTCTCCTTTCGCTTCTCCGGGGTCGGCGCGGCGGGAGCGGACTCGCCGTCATTCGGGGGCTGCGCCTGGGCACCGGGCTTCATCTCGTCCGGACCGGTCGCGGGGGAACTCGGACTGCCGATTTCCGCGCCGTCGAAACCAAGCGCCTCCATCACGGCCGCCTCGTCGGGCTTTCCCGGGGTGACGGCGGCCGCCTTCGCGTTCTTGCCCCTGCTCTTCGTCGCCTCGTGGTCCTCGACCGCCTGCCACCAGCGCTCATCGGTCTGGTAGTCGGGGTTGCCCCGGTGGAACTCATGTCCCCACCGACGGGTGTCGTCGTGGATCGGCTTGCGGCCGTCTCCCGGGACCAGGTACCGCAGACCGGCGTCGTTACGACGGTATCCCTTGAAAAGGAGCGCGAGCGGGCTGGTGTTCTCCTCGTACTCAAGGTTCGCCGCGCGCTGGGGCAGCAGCGGCGCGACCCCCCTCACGATCTCGACGGCCGAGCGCCAGCTGCGGTCGCCGTACTCGAAGGCGTCCTTCTGGTACGTGACCGGGACGTGGTCGAGGTGGATCTCCCCGATGATGCGGCCGCCCTGGTGGGCGAGGTCCACCGGATACTCCGGCTCCTCGTTGCCCACCGCTCCGTCAGGATTGCGCCAGGTGAACAGCTGCTTGTCCCAGCGGAGGATTTTGCGGCCGTTGCGCAGGAAGTCGATCCCATAATCGTGCTTGTGCATGTAACGCTGGATGCCGAGCCACCCATGCACCCGGCGCTCACGAACGGTGAGCCGATCGCTCCCGCAGTCCTCGCAGGCGTCGCGATCAGTGAGCTGCCACTGTCCGCAGTCACCGCAGGCGAGACCGTTCTCCAGCTTCTGGTCGATCTCGATGTAGGCGGGAATGCGCTCCTTGTTGTTGTAGAGGACCGAGCGGTCGTCTCCCCAACGGCAGTGCCGGACAGGCTTCACCTGGAAGCCGCCAACCCACAGCTCGAACGGACGGTTCAGGAACATCCAGGAGTAGACCTGTCCCAGGATGTTGCGCAGGGCCGAGCCGTTCTTCTGCAGCCACCGGGCACGGACGGGATGCAGGCGGCTGATGACGATACGCGTGCCGTGCTCGTTGGGATCGGCCTTCGGCTCCGTGATGTCCTCGGCCTCGAAGTCGTCTCCGATGCGGTCCAGGTCGATCTCCACACCGATCCACTCGGTGTCGCCCTGGCGCGTGGTAAGGACGCGCGTGCGCTTGCCGAGCCGCGCCGTCGAGACGTTGAACCCCATGCCGAAGAGACCGAGCTTGTCGTGCATGTCGTTGCCCGACCAGCCGGCCCGCACGGCCCGCTCCAGCCGGTCGTACGTCATGCCGCGACCGGTGTCGGTGATCACGAGCTGGCCCTGCGCGGAGTCGGGGAGCTCGACGCTGACGCGATACCCGCCCGCCCAGGGGGTCCCGGATCGATGGATCTCCGTGAAGTCGTCGAAGGCGTTGTCGATCAGCTCCGCGATGCACTGCCACTCGTCGAACTCGATCTCACCAAGCATGCGCAGCACACGCGCGGAAGGAGTGATCTTCATAGGTGGACCCCCTGTCCTCGTCTCGCGTGGGCACGCCGAAGGAAGCCCTGCCGCGGGCAGCGTTTCGGCGCGCGGCTCGGGTAGAGCCGTACGCGTGATGAAGAGGGTAGAGGGCGCCACTGACAATCGACGGTAAGTTCCCTGCCACTCCATCCACTTGAGGGGTCTACGGCACGTTGCGGGATCCAGCCGCCAACCGTCGCGATCGCAAGGTCCCCCGACGATCCGCAGCGTCGGTGGCAGACGCCGGCGGTCCTTGGGAGACTCCTCCCGTGATCCGTGAACCCGCCGAGGTATCCGTAGAGCCCGATGGGCGCGTCGAACTACCGTTGGGGCTGTTGGCCGAGGCCGGCGTCAACGTTGGGGACGACCTGCTCGCGTTCAGCGACGGCGACGGGCGTATCGTCCTGCGCCGGGCCTCCGACGCCATCGACGATCTCCTGAATCACGGAACGTTGTGATCATCCCGTGCCGCAAAGTCGCGAACGACCGCGGCGATCCGGCCCGCCGCTTGTACGGGATCTTCGTGCTCCCAAATTCTGATGGCGCGCCATCCCGCCTCCGCCAAGAACTGGTCGGTCTGGGCGTCCCTGGCCCGGTTTCCGTCGATCTTGGCGCGCCAGAAGTCACTGTTCGTGCGTGCTGGGCGGCAGTGATCGGGGCACCCGTGCCAGAAGCACCCGTCCACGAAGACGGCGACACGGGCGCGGGTGAAGACGAGGTCGGCGGTTCGCCGCACCCCGGGAAGCGGCCGCGCCGATACTCGGTAGCGCAGACCCTCGCGGTGCAGCAGTGAGCGGATACGGAGTTCCGGTGCCGTGTCGCGGCCTCGGTTCCCGCGCATCGTTGACCGCGTGGCAGGGGACGACGCCCACGACCCTTCCGGGAGAGGACGCTCTCCAACCAAGCCCCGGTCCTTGGCGATCCGCCAAGCCTGTTCGAGATTCGCCGCACGCGTCAGGTGGTCCACTTCCCCGACATACAGGGCAGGCGAACGCCCGTCCTCCGACCAGCGGAGATAGGCCCTGATCCGACGAGTCCTGGGCAACAATTTCAGCGTGATCGAGGCCAGTGCGTAGTCGCCGTCTTTACGCTTGACATAGCGGCCCTCCCGACCACCCGCGGCACGATCCTGTTCGGCGACGATCGCCTTCCTGGTCCGTCCCTGCCGTCCCCGCCAGGCCCTTTCGGGCGGCGGCTTGTCCCTCCAGCCCATTTGCCGGGATTCGGCGGCGTCGTTCACGAGCGCCGTTCCGCGTCGTCGAGGGCTTTCGCGACGGCGCTGGTGAACACCTCGCCCAGCTTCACGGGAACCGCGTTGCCCAGCTGCCTCATGCGTTCACCACGCGGGCCCGCCATGCTCCAGCCATCGCCGAATGTCATGACCCGGGCAGTCTCGCGCACGGTCATGTACCGGTGCTCGGGGCGCAACTGACCGGTCTTCTCGTCACGCACCAAGTTGTCGAGCTGCATGACCGACTCGCCACCGGGCACACCATGCACCCCGGCCTTGACGGTCTTGGCCGGCCGGTCAAGTTCGTTGGGCGTGTGCCCGTCGTAGATCCTGGCTCCGGGCCACCCGATGTGGTCGGGGAATCCGCCCTGTTCCGTCGTCTTGTCCAACATGCCGGTGTTGATCTCGGGGAGCCCCATTACCGCGTCTCGAAGGGTGAGCCATGGCTGGAGCTCCTCATCCCCGCTCTCGAACGACAGCTGCTCATTCGCGTAGCGCGAGGTCACCAGATCGATGACGCGCTTCGGAATCTTGGCGCCCGCCTGCTTGTGGCGGTCCCAGTAGGAGCCATCGAGGATCGTCCGCGCGAGGGCCGCATGGGAGTGGGTACGCGCGACAGCGCGCTTGACCAGATCCGGGTTCACGCCCAGGTCGGCGCGGAACGCCAGGAGGATCACGCGGTTGCGGATCTGCGGCACCCCGTAGTCGGCGGCGTTCACGTCGTGTTGCGTGACTTCGTAGGTCTCCGCCGGATCGGTGTCCTTCGCGTCGAGCCGCTCCCGCAGCGCGTGGTCGTGCTTCTGCCACGTGGCGCCCTTTCGGCGCTTCACGTACGGCAGGGACAGCTCGCGCTTGATGTACTCGAAGTAGGGATTGAAGGACGGACGAAGGAGCCCGCGGACGTTCTCACAGATGACCGCCTTGGGACGGATCTCACGAACCGCCCGGAACATCTCCGGGAACATGTTCCGCTCGTCCTCGTCGCCCTTCGCGACTCCACCAAGGCTGAACGGCTGGCATGGTGGCCCGCCGGCCAGAAGGTCAACATCTCGATCCCTGAGGAAGCGCATGTCCAACCCTCGGACGTCGCCGGTGACCAGGGGAGGGTACAGGGGCCGCTCAACGGCGCCTGCGGCTTCGAAGCCCTCCGCGCGTTGCTCATCGATCTGGTCCAGCCACTTGGCCAGCACATCGGAATCGACGTCCGCCGGAAACGCCTCGAAGCGATTGCCCTCAAGCGTCTCGCACGCCCTCTTCGCGAACTCGTTCAGCAGCAGGTGCCGGAAGCCGGTGTTCGTGCTGGCTTGGACCAGCCCGCCGCCGCCCGCGAAGAGCTCTACCGACGTCCGTTGCATTTTCCACTCCTAGCAGTTCAGTGCAGCCAGAACCATACCGCGGAGTAGTGCCGATTGTGACCCATGTGCCGGTGAGAATCGTGTGATGTCGTACGCTCCACAGCGGCAGAACCCACGAAGAGAGCGACGGGGGCCATGACGGCGACAGCGGAGGGCCCGGAGGAGTCGACATTCCACCGGGGCTTCACCCTCAGCATCACGAAGGCACTCGGCGATCAGCTCGCGGCGGATCTGGCCAAGCTGACCAGGGCCCCCTTGAGCGACGTGAGCATCAACCAGCTGCTGCAGCGCCCCGGTGTCTACCAGCTCTACCTGCACGACGATTTCGTCTACGTGGGGAAGGCCGAGAAGTCCCTGCCGATGCGACTTCGGCAGCACCTCAAGAAGATCTCGGGCCGACGTGGGATCACGCCGAACGACATGACCTTCTCCTGTCTCTACGTGGCGGAGGACTTCTCGGCCCTGGCGCCAGAGCAGTTGCTCATCAATTACCACAAGGACCTGGGCGAGATCCCGTGGAACAACAACGGCTTCGGCAATAGGGATCCGGGTCGGCAGCGGGACCACACCGCTCTCAAACCCACCCACTTCGACGCCTTGTACCCGATCGATCTCGACCGACCGGTCGAGGGCCTCGTGGCAGGCGAGACAAACCTGCTCGACCTGTTGAAGTCGCTCAAGACGACGCTTCCGTACAACATCCGGTACGCGAAGTCAGGAGACTTGGAGAGCACCAAGCTCGTCATCACGGATGTAGAGCTCTCAACCGATGATCTCTTCAAGAGCGTTTCGGCTGCGGCTTCTGGCGGTTGGCAGATCACAGCGCTTGGGGGCTACGTCGTCATGTATGAGGACAACCCCACCGAGTACGCGAGCGCCTCGCGGTATTACCGGGGTGGAGAGGTAGTCCACGGAGTTCCACGCTTCGCTACCGAAGACGAGGGGACGGGAGACGACGGCTCGTCCACCCCGACCGGATCCTGAACGCGCCTGCGGAAATTCCGCGAAGTCTTGTCCTTTTGCTCAGCTCCTATGCTCACCGATCGCCCTGCGGGCGATCCCGCTCACCAGCGCACGCATCGCCGCCTTCGAGAAAAGCAGCGGCCGGCGGCCGATGTCCTTGGAGTCGCGCACTGCGGCGTGTTCGCCCAATTCCGCGACTTCCACGCAGTCGTTTGCACCCCCGCTGTACGAGCTCTTCCGCCACCGCGCGTGCGTGAGATCGACGTCGTGTGGAGCTGCCGTGATGTCGTGCGTGGCGGCGATGCTGGGCGTGCTCACTCTTCGAGCTCCTTGCTGATGCGTGCGATGTGGGTGTGGGTCTCCGACGGGTCGAAGGCGGTGCTCCTCAACTGGTCGAAGACGTCCGTGTAGTTCTCCACATCCTCTGGGGACTCGAGATACACGGAGTTCTTGGGATTCTCCAGCCACACCAGGTCCCGCGTGGGGGGCGGGAAGGTCAGAATGACGAACGGGCCGTACAGCCCGGGATGCGCTCCGAGCGAGAACGGCAGCAACTGCAGGGTGACATTCGAACGCTCGCTCGCCTCCACCAGCTTCCGCATCTGGTCACGCATCACGTCAACGGAGCCGACCGTCCTGCTCAGCACGGCTTCGTCGAGGATCGCCCAGAGTCTGGCGGGGACCTCACCATCCAAGCGGCTGTTCTGCCGCTCCATGCGGACCCTGACCAGGGACTCGACCTGCGGCGGGGACAGGTCCTTCCTCATCTGGGAGATCACGGCACGCGCGTAGTCCTCGGTCTGGAGCAGCCCCGGCACGAGCATCGGCTGGTAGCTGGCAAGGTGCGTCGCGCCGGCCTCCAGCGCGAGGTATCCGTCGTAGCGGGTCGGGGTGAGCACTGTCGAGTACTTCCGCCACCAGGGCTTCTGCTGTTCCTTGTCCGCCCGTACGAGATCGAGCACGTCGGCGCGCCGGGCCTCGTCCTTGACGCCGTATAGGTCCAGCAGAGCCCGGACGAGGACCGGCGTCGTACCGCGTTCGCCGTTCTCGATCCGGCTCAGCGACCCCTGGTTGACCTCTAGTTGGTCGGCGACCTCGGTGAGGGTGAGCCCGGTCGCGTCACGCAGTTCCTTCAGCCGTGCCGCGAGCTGTCGCCGGTACACCGACTGCGGGACCAGGCTTCTCTTCAAGGCCATGCCGGAAGTCTCTCCGTACCGGCGACACCTCTACAACCCATACGGGTCAACTTCACCAGACATATTGCCTAGTTGGTGGTTGCGTCGGCATGCTGTCAGGAGTCACGGCGCGCGTTCGTACGGGCGTGCGCCGCAGCCGACCGATGGGCGAGCAGGCCACGACCTCGCTACCGGCACGCGCCTTCGCGTCGGTCCTGCACGCCGCACCAGGAGGGTGGGCCATGCCACGGACAACGCTGCTTCGGCAGCTGCTCCAGCAACGGCACCTGACGACGCACGAGGCTTTCGCCGCCCAGTACGAGCGGGCCGCCGCCCGGCTGGCAGAGCTCGACCGAGACCCCCGCCTGGCGTCCCTCCAGGTCTCTCCACGTCAGTTCGACCGCTGGTACGGCGGGGAGTTGTTGACTCTGCCCCGTCCTGACGCCTGCCGAGTTCTGGAGCACATGCTGGGCAGACCCGTGTCCGAGCTGTTCTCCACGGCATACGACGGCGACTCCGCGCACGACCGCGACGAGGGGCCGAGCACGCGCCGGCAGGTGACGAGTGCCCCTCCGCCACGCGAGGACGACGAGAACCCACTGGACATCGTCGCCCAGACCCGGCAGCTCACGGGCAGCAACACCGACGACGCGACGCTCGCTTTCCTCGATTCCTCCCTGGAGGGCATCGCCAGCCGGTACGAACAGGACGGGCCGTACGCCCTCCGTCCCCAGGCCCGCCAGGTGCGGCAGCTCGCCCACACCCTCCTCAACGGCCGCCAGCCCCCACGTACGCGCCGGGATCTCTTCCGCGTCGCCGCCCGCGCCTCCGGCCTGCTCGGCTACATGGCGGTGAACACGGGCGACTTCGCGCTCTCGGAGGCGTACTGCACCGAAGCCCGGGATCTCAGCCGCGAGATCGGCGACCTGGACACCGACCTCTGGGCGTGCGGCACCCTCTCCTTCAGCCTCTATTACGCCGGCCGATACGACGAGGCGGACGCCTGCGCCGCCGCGGCCGTCGAGCGAGCCCCACGCCACGCCCAGTGCATCCGCCTGCTCGCCAACGGACGGGCCAGGGCCCTCGGCAAGACCGGCGACCGGCGTGCCGTCGAGCAGACCATCGGACAGGCACTCCGCCTCTCCGACCTCCACGAGGTACCCGTCGGGCTGACCTCCTGCATCTCCTTCGAGCCGTACGGACGGGCCAGGACGCTGGCCAACGCCGTCACGTCACACGTTGCGCTGGTCAACACGACCCAGGTACTGCGCAACGCCGAGCACATCGACGACCTGGTGGAGCACTCGACCTCCTCCTGGAGCCGTTCGCTCGTACGCCTCGACGTCGCCACCGCGCTGCTCCAGCAGTGCACGCCCGACATCGACCAGGCGATGGCACTGGGCCGTGAGGCCCTGCAGTTGTGCGGAGAGACACCGATCAGCTCCGTCTACCAACGCTCCCGTGACCTGCATGAGCAGGCCGGGCCATGGCGTGATCACCCGGCGGTACGCGATTATGGCGACGAGTTCCGGACCTGGAGCTCGCAGCCAGCGGCCCTGGCCATGGCGTCATCTGCGTCGTAGGCGCTGAGGGTGTCGTCGCGCTCCGGGGCAGTGTGAAGCCGAAGGAGTACGTCGGGTGCCCCTGCTCAGCGCCGATCCCGCCGCGTTCCCCGCCGAGCCCCCCGCCGACACGCACGATCCGGCGGTCACCGCGGCCTACGACTGGGCGGCGTTCAGCGCACTCGGCGAGATGACCGACCACTGGGCCCGCCCCGGCTGGTCGGACGGCAGCCGGGCGTACTACTGGATGCTGACCTTCCCGGATGATCAGCGGCTCGCGACTCTCGCCCGGCACTGCCAGGAGGAGCTGGCGCCCCTCGGCCTCGACCCGGTGCCGACGGACGGCCTGCACATCACCCTCGCCCGAGTCGGAACGCCGGGCGTCGTCACCCCCGGCCAGCTGGACAGCCTGGCGCGGGACGCCGAGGCGCTGCTGCCCTCCGCGTTCTCCGTACGCGCCATGCCGCTGGCCGGCTCCCGCGGCGCCGTCCGCCTGTCCCTCGGCCCCTGGGAACCCCTGCTCCGGCTGCACCACGCGCTGGCCAAGGCGGGGAGCAGCGTCGGTCTGGCTCCGAAGAAGCCGACGTCCGCTTTCCGGCCGCACTTGAGCCTCGCGTACAACAACCGTCGGCGCCCCGCCGCGCCCGTTGTGGAGACGGTCTCAGGGCTTCGCGCTCTACCGGCTGTCGAACTCTTTGTGTCCGCCGTCCAGTTGGTGGAGCTCCGCCGTGAGGGGCGGACGTACCGCTGGGATGTGCGGAGGAACGTCGCGCTCGGGTAGCCCCCTGGCGTCCAGGGCGAGAATTACGACCACTTCCTTGCCGATCGCGGTCGGCCGGACGGACCACGCGGAGGCCAACTCGCTGACGAGCAGCAGTCCGAGACCACTGCCCGTCAACTCATTCACCGACTCCTCCGCAGAGCGTGCCCGGACCCTGGAGACATCCCGTCCCGCGTCATGGACGCGCAGTACCGCCACGTCCCGGTAGACCTCCACACACATGCAGTCCGGTCCGCCGGCTGTGTGCCTGAGCGCGTTGCCCACGAGCTCCGAGGCGATCAGAATGGCGTCGTCGACCCGCTCCGGCGCGGCACGTCCATCGAGGAACTCTCGTACGTGTCTGCGCGCGAGGCCCGAAGGCTCGGTGCAATCGGCCAGCTTCACCCAATGACGCCGTACTGGCGTCCGCCTGCAGGGGCGCTCTTCGTCCACCGCGTCCATCGCCGCTTCTCGTTTCCGCTTGGCATTGGACCGATCAGCCTCGCTACGCCTGAGCCGCGGCGGTACGCCGCGGCTCCGCCTCCTCGCGCAACGCCGGACGGCGGACGAACGGCGTGCTGACGGCGTACCGCCGCCGACTGCCCCCGACGAGGCTCTTCGTCGAGGCGCCGGACCCTTGGCGTCTCGGCTCACCTGGCTGGAGGTAACGCGGAATGAGCGGCAGTGCGAGGCAGACCGCACCACACGAGGTGCCCCCGGGCACGCGCCTGGTGTTGTACGCCTGTCTGCCCGCGTCACTCGGTGAGGCCGCCGACCACAGCGTGGCCAGCGCACGGCGGTACGTGGCCGATGCCGGCTGGGAGGCGGTCGAGACGTACGTCGACCGGGCGGCACCGTTCGAGAGCCGCGCCCTGTGCGAGGGCTGGCACAACGCTTTGGCCGCGGTCGAGCAGGGGAAGGCGGCCGGGATCGTCACCCCTCTGCTCGTGATGCTGGGGCATCTGGAGGAGGACAGGGCGAACCTCGCTGCCTGGCAGGCTCGGACCGGGGCGCTGATCACGACGCCGTGGGCGGTCGTCGACGCCGCCGGATCCACGGCCTTACGGCGGTCGGGGGCGTGATGACCACCAAGCGTCAGGGGGTTCTCCGGCAGCTGCTCGGCCAGGTCGGATGGGTGCTGCGGCATCCGGCGACGTACGTCGGTCGGTTCGGCTTCGGCACCTTCCAGGTGCTGTTCCTGCCCGTCCTGGTGACCGGCACAACGTTGACCACGCTCTACGCGGGCCAGTTCCGGTAGCCCCGGCCCGTGTCCTCGACCCCCCTCTCCGCATGCTCCGAATCCATGTCTCCCACGGAATCCGGTCAACCGGAGAGGGGCCGCACCCAAGGTGCGAACGCAGAAACCCGGCCCTGCGGCAATCCATACGCAGGCCGGGCGGCACGACGAACCGTTCGGAACCTTCCGACAGAAGAGGAAGTGCGATGACCGCAACCATGCTCAGCCCGATCATGACGGCCACCATCGGGGCGTCCGCTGCGACGGCCGTCCCCGAGGCGCCCGCCGACCCGTTCGACGTCGACCTGACCATCGTCACGGAGATCGGCGCCGACCTGCTCCCCAAGGCGTGTGGCACCGGTGACGGGTGTGCGCCGTTCTGTGCCTCGTCCTGCGCCAGCGCCGTCTGACGGCGGCTCGTGCACGGGGTCGGGGGCGCTGCCGCCCCCGACCCCGCTCGTTCACAGCACTGACGGCGGAGGCATTGGATGGGAAGCGACGGAAAGCTCTACCAGCACACGGGCGCGGCGCTGCTGCGGGCCGCCGCGATGCCGCTGACGGGTCTGCCGGGATGGTGGCCTGATCCGTCCGACACGGAGGCGTGCGGCAGGTGGCTGAGGCAGGTGTGGGCCGATGCGCGGTTCGCCGACGCCGTGCGGCAGGCGAGCGGCGATCTCGCCACGCGGGTCGACGCGATTTGCGCCGGGCAGCCGGCACGCTCCAAGCAGGTCCGGCGCGCCGCCATGGCCACCGTCCGCTACTTGTTGCGGGCCACCGGGCGACCGACCCCGTTCGGCCTCTTCGCGGGAGTCACGGCGGCCAGCGTGGGTTCGACGCCACACGTGAGGTGGGGCGACGCACACCGGGCCGTGGCGCGGGTGGATACCGAGTGGCTGGACGACGTCATCGGTCGCCTGGAGGCGTGCCCGATCCTGCTGGAGCGCCTGGATGTCGTCCTGAACAACCTGGCGGCGCGCCGCGGCGGGCGGCTGCATGTCCCGCACGGCGGACCGATGGGGGCCACCGTTCGGCGCACCAGTGCGGTACGCGTGATCGAGGGCCTGGCACGTCGGCCGGTCCGCTTCGCCGCCCTCTCCGAGCAGTTGGCCGCCTCCTTCCCCCGAACCGAGCCGCAGAACATCCGCACACTGCTCGGCGCGCTGGTGCGCGAGAAATTTCTGATCACCAGTTTGCGCGCGCCGATGACCGACACCGATCCGCTGTCCCACCTGATTGACCGGCTGCACGGCGCGGACGCGGGCACGGTGCCGCAGGTCGCGGAGGTTTTGCACGAGCTGGAAGCGGTTCAACGCGCCGTACACGAGCACAACCGGCACCCTGCGAGCGCGCAAGGACTGGCTCGGGAGGAACTCACGGGTCGACTGCGTCGGCTTTCCAACGCGGGTCGAAGTCCCTTGGCCGTCGACCTGCGGCTGGATGCCGAGGTACGGATCCCCGAGAGCGTCGCGCAGGAGATGGAGAGGGCTGCCGATGCTCTACTGCGGCTCACGCGCCGACCGGCGGGCCAGGGCGTGTGGAAGGAGTACCAGGTCGCGTTCTGGGAGCGGTATGGCACCGGCACGCTCGTGCCGGTGAAGGAGGTCGTCGACCCGGCGTCCGGGCTCGGCTATCCAGCCGAGTACCCCGGCAGCCGCATGACCGCACCGCCCCCGACAGTCTCCGAGCGGGACGAGCGGCTGCTGGCCCTGGCCTGGCAGGCACTGGCTGATGGCAGCAGGGAGATCGTTCTCACCGACGACCTGATCGACCGCCTGGCCGGCGAGGCGCCGACCGGGCAGGAGGCACCGCCCCACGTGGAGATGTGCGCGCGCCTGCACGCCGACAGCTTGTCCGCCCTGGAGCGCGGGGACTTCATGGTCACGGTGACACCGGCACGCGCCGCGGGCACGCTCACCTCCCGGTTCACTCCGGTCGCCACCGGCACGGGACTCGACGAGGTCTACCGCCAAGTCCCCACGGGCGTCGAGAACGCGCTGACCGCGCAGCTCTCCTTCCCGCCGCTGTACCCGCACACAGAGAACGTCGCCCGCATCCCCGCTTATCTTCCACACGTGATCCCGTTGGGCGAGCACCGCAGCCCCGACGACACCGCGCCGACGGTCATCGACGTCGACGACCTCGCGGTCACGGCCACGCACACCCGGCTGTACCTGGTCAGCATCTCCCGCCGTCGCTTGGTGGACCCGCAGGTCTTCCACGCCATGGCCCTGGACAAGCAACCCCCGCCCCTGGCCAGGTTCCTGGCGCACCTGACCCGCTCCTTCGACCCTGCCTGGACCAGCTTCGACTGGGGGCCGCACGGCGCACGGCTGCCGTTCCTGCCGCCCGTCCGCTACGGGCGCGTGATCCTCTCTCCCAGTCGCTGGAACCTGACCGCCGACGACCTTCCAAGCCGCGGCGCGGACATGCGGGAGGGGACCGACGCCCTCGGCCGGTGGCGGAAGCGGTGGCACTGCCACGGTGCCGTCGAGCTGCGGGAGGACGACCGGACACGTCGGCTCCAACTCGACGTGCCCGCACACGCCACCGTCCTGCGTGCCCACCTGGACCGGGAAGGCCATGCCGTGCTGACGGAGGCGCCGGCCGAGGAGACCTACGGCTGGATCGGCGGCCACGTCCACGAGATCGCCCTGCCGATGACCAGCACCCGCCGACCGATACCCGACCCGCTCTCCGGCTTCCTCCCCGTGCTCACCAACGGGACCCTCGGACCCGTACCGGGGGCGGTGCAGGCACCCTGGCTGAACGCCAAGATCTACAGCCACCCCGAACAGTTCGAGGAGCTGATCGGCACTCACCTCGCGCGGCTCGTGCCCCAACTCCCAGGTACACCCGAGTGGTGGTTCGTCCGCTACCGCACCCCGAACGACCTCGACCACCTCCGCTTGCGCATCCGCACCCGCAGCCCCGGACAGTACGCCGCCTGCACTGAGCTCGTCGCTGGATGGGCCACAGGGCTGCGTCGCGAGGGGCTCAGCAGCAGGCTCGTGTTCGACACGTACACCCCCGAGATCGGCCGTTACGGCCCAGGCGCCGCCCTGCGCTGTGTCGAGGCGGTATTCACGGCCGACTCGGCCTACGCCCTCGCCGCCCTGCAGGGCCCCGGAGTCGACGGCGTCGGCGGACGCGCGCTGGCCGCGGTCGGCATGGTGGACATCGTCTGCGGCTTGCTCGGCCCCGACGAGGGCATGCGGTGGCTGGCGAACCGGCCCGCGCCTCCGGCTCGCGTCGAGCGAGGCGTCAGCGACCAGGCCATCGAACTCGTTCGCCGCACTACGCCTCATGCCCGGGGCTGGGGCGAAGCGCTCGCCCAAGCGTGGCACCGTCGCGCCGTGGCCCTGGCGCTGTATCGCGAGGGCCTCGCCGAGAGCATGGACCTCGACTCCGTCCTGGAATCCTTGCTGCACATGCACCACAACCGCCTGCGTGGCCTGGACCGGGAGGACGAGAGGATCTGCCGCCGCCTTGCCCGTCAGTCCGCCGTCGCATGGGCCGCCTGGCCGGGGGAGAGCCGCTGATGAACTACGGCGCGCCGCCCACACCCACCGGGCCCGGCTGGGGCCAGTCGCTGTACTCCGGCGCGGCGGGAGTCGCCTTGCTGCACGCCGTCAGGGCCCACACCGGCGAAGACGACAGGGACGCGCTCCGGCCATGGGCCGCTGCCATGCTCAAGGGCCCTATCCAGGCCGCCCCCGAGGCATGCGGTCTGTACGAGGGCGCCCCGGCCGTCGCGTACGTCCTCAGCTTCACGCACACGAACACCTCCACTCGCGCCCTGGCGACCCTGGACACACATCTCGCCGACGTCACACGCCAACGACTCCAGCGGGCACACGCCCGCATCGATCACGGCGCGTTGCCCACCCTGGGCGAGTACGACCTCATCAGCGGACTGACCGGGCTAGGCGTTTACCACCTGCACCGCGGCCACAAGACGGAACTTCGGGAGGTCCTCGTCTACCTGGCGCGGCTGACGGAACCGATCACCATCGAAGCGCAACGTCTGCCCGGCTGGTGGACAGGAGACAGCCCCGATCTGCGACCGACGCCGCGATGGCCCGGCGGACACGGCAACTTCGGCCTCGCCCACGGCATCGCCGGACCGCTGGCGCTGCTGGCCACGGCACTGCGACACGGCCACACGGTGCCCGGACAGACGCAAGCCATCACCCGGATCTGCAACTGGCTCGACCGGTGGCGCAACGGCACCGGCTCGCACGCCTGGTGGCCGGACCTGATCACCCGGGCCGAACACCGACGCGGCGAGCTCCAGCGTCCAGGACCGAGACGCCCGTCCTGGTGCTACGGCACCCCCGGCGTCGCCCGCGCCCAGCAACTCGCCGGCATCGCCCTCGGCGACCGTGACCGGCAACGGCAAGCCGAGCAGGCCCTGGCCGGATGTCTGGCCGACGACCAGCAGCTCGCCCAGCTCACCGACGCATCCCTCTGCCACGGCTGGGCGGGGCTCATACAGACCGTCTCCCGTGCCGCCGCCGACGCCCTCGACGACGAACTCGCGTCGCATCTACGCCGCCTGAACGTCCGGCTCAACAAGCACCTGGACCACCACGGACTGCCGGACGGCGCCGGCCTGATGGACGGCACGGCAGGTATCCACTTGGTCCGTCTCACCGACCCCGTCAACACAGCGATCACCGCCCCCTGGGACCGCTGCCTGCTCCTGACAGGGTGACGCCGCGAACTGCATCCGCACACCAGGACAAATGAGAACGATCTACCGCTGCCGTACGCACAGCCGGGCACTTTCCGAAAGGACGCGATGAACACCACCACTGGCGCCTCCCCCGAGGACCTGCGCAACCGCCTGGTCGACGCCATCCTGAAAGTGGACCTTTCCGGCCTCCGCGACGGACGCGTCGAGACCGCCATGCGGACCGTACCCCGCCACGCCTTCCTCCCCGACGCGCCCATCGAGGAGGCGTACGCCAACAAGAGCGTGACGATCAAGGAGAACCCCGACAAGGACGCACTCCCGCTGAGTTGCGCCTCCCAGCCCGACGTCGTGCACTTCATGCTGGTCCAGCTCGCCGTCCGCGAAGGCGACGACGTCTTCGAGATCGGGGCCGGCACCGGCTACAACGCCGCCCTTCTCAAGCACCTCACCGGGAAGTCCGGACAGGTCACCACATGCGACATCGCCCCCGACGTGACCGCCTACGCCCGCCGGACGCTGGACGCCAACGGATACGAAGACGTTCGCGTGGTCACGAGGGACGGCGCCCTCGGCGCCCAGGAGTTCAGCCCTTACGACCGAATGATCGCCACGGTCGGCATGTGGGACCTCCCCGGTGCCTGGTGGGACCAGCTCACCGTCGGCGGACGCCTCGTGGTCCCATTGCGGTGGCGCGGGCTCTCCAGGGCCGTGGCCTTCCAACGCGAGGAGGGGCGGATGCGGTCCGACTCCGTCAAGATGTGCGGCTTCCTCCCGGTGATCGGCCAGGACGGAGAGCGGAACGATTACATCGACGACGACCGGCTCGTCAGGCTCTACTGGGACGAGGACCAGTCCATCGCCCCGGAACTCCTTCGCGACGCGCTCACCCGACCGAAGTCGGTCGTCTGGACCGATGCGACGGTCGGCCCCGTCGAGTCGTTCGACGGCGTCTGGCTACGGCTGAGCGCCACCGAGCGAGCGACCTGCCGCATCACCGCGAAGCCCGCAGCGATGGAGGCCGGTCTCCACCGCCCCGCCTCACCCGCCCTGAGCCCGGCCCTCGTCGAGGGGGACTCCATCGCGTACCTCACCCTGGAGCGGACCGCCGAAGACCCCGAGACAGAACCCCGGTTCCGGCTGGGAGCCGTCGGCTATGGCCCGGCCGGCGCCGATCTCGCCGAGCGGATCTGCGCGCAGATCCGCGCCTGGGGCCCGGCCCGGGTCGCCGAACCTGTAGTCACGGCCTACCCCGCGGACACACCGGACAGTGACCTGGCCGACGGAGCCGTGATCGACCGGCCCTCTGTGCGGCTCGTCATCAGCTACTGATCTTGACGCAGGCGGGCGTGGCCGTTGACGGGTGAGGCCGCGCCCACCGAAGCGAGAACAGAGCGATGTCGCAGAACGGTGGTCAGCCCTGCGCGAGGTTCGCCTCACAGGTGGTGCACCGTCGCACAGCCCGCCGTCTCGGATTGCCCGCGGTGGCGGTCGCCGGAGAAGCACTGCTCAACCGCTCCCAGAGCCCGGGCGGAGGATTCGGGATCCACCCCCAGCGCGGCGGCTGTACGTCGTCCTCGGTCATGTGGTCGCACCATCCCGGCCTGTGCGCGCACTGGGCCGGGGAGATCAGGATTGTGTCCTCGGGGTGAGCACGCCACTCCGTCCTCACGAACGTACTCACCGAACGCAGGGTCGCCGACGCCGACGCGGACGAGCCCGGCGGACACTCGCATCCGAGCCCGATGACGATCTTGCCGCCGCACTCGTCGCAGCGCTCCACTTCCACTGGCCTCGTACCACCCTCACGCCGTGCCGGAGTCGACCCGGTAGACGATTTTCCCATCGAACTCGGCGAACCCAAGTGACTTATAGAAGGCCCGTGCCCCCGGGTTGTCACTGTCGGTCATCCATTCCACGCGGCTGCACCCGGGGCGCCCTGCGGCGATGGCACGGAGTTCGTCCATGAGGCGGGCACCGGTGCCCTGCCGTCGGAGCGTGTTGCGGACGTACAGCTCCTTGAGGAACAGAGAGTGTGAGGAGCCAGCAGCCGGCCAGAGGAATGAGTAGGCGGCGAGTCCGACGATGTCCCCGGTCTCGTCCTCGACGAGCAGCGCGGAGGCCAGCGGCGGCGAGCCGAACAGCGCCTCTTCGACCTGGGTTCGGCGTTCCTCCAGTGGCTGGATGTCGGTGTCGGTCGCACCGTAGAACCGCTCGATCTCCTCGATCAGCTCGGCCATGGCCGGGACGTCCCGCTTCTCCGCAGGGCGGATCGTCAGGCTCATCGGCGCCTCCTGTCATTCCTCGGTAGCTTCGGTCACTGCTGCACTCGTTCGTTCCAACGCGTGATCCCCCGTGGCGGTACGGCACACGCGTCTACGGCGACGAGGCGGCCTGCGCGTAGGGGTCCCAGCCGTGCTGCCGCAGGGAGCCCTGGACGTGTCGGATGAGGTACCCCAGGTCCGCGCTGTAGACAGACGGATTCCGGTAGCCCTGGGCTTCGCTGAAGCGGTGTGGGAGGTAGCCACCGCCGCACACGTCCACAACTGGGCAGGCGCGGCACTGCTCGGCGAGCGCTTCCTTGCCGTGTTGCCGGTGCAGCAGCTTTGGATGGGACAGAGCCTCGTCGAAGGAGTGGCGGAGGACGTCGAGCCCGAGCCAGGTGGCACCCTCCTCGACCGACCGCAGGGTGTCCACTGCTTCGATGGAGCCGTCGGACTCGATCACGACGCTTGTCGGCGGGGCCAGGCCGAGCGTCTCTACCGAGCCGCGCACGCCAGAGCTGAGGGCCACGATGTCCTCCAGCATCCGGACGCTGTGCCGGTACTCGGGCCGGTCGAGCCAGGCGTCGTACACTCTGCTCATCCACAGCCCGTACTCGGGCACGCTCGGATCGGAGCGGTGCGGCGGGTCGTCGTGGGTCGCGTGCGGCAGGCCGAAGTCGATCACCGGCGGTTCGAACGCCGCCAGGTAGTCGTGGACCTCCACGGGGTCGTTGGCCAGGTCCACGACGGCGAGCAGCCCCGCGAACAGGTGTGGCCGCGACCGCAGGAGTTCGATGCCGCGCACGGCGGAGGCGGCGCTCGACCGCCCGGCGTGCGTCAGCCGGTGCCGGTCATTGGCAATCGGCGGCCCGTCGAGGCTGACGCCGACCGCAACCTCGTACCGTTCGAAGAGGTCCAGCCAGGCACCGGACAGAAGAGTCCCGTTGGTCTGGAGCTCGAAGAGGACCTGGGTCCCGGCCGGCGCGGCGTCCCGGACGGCCTCCAGCAGACCGGCCATGTGCCCGATGCCGACGAGAAGCGGCTCCCCGCCGTGCAGTACGACGTGGATGGTTCGAAGGCGGTGTGCGGAGGCGTGTTCACCGATCCGCCGTGCCGCAGCCTGGGCCACAGCGAGGTCCATTCGGGCGGGCAGGCGCCGCGCCGCCTGGTCCTTGGAGTTGAAGACGAAGCAGTAGTCGCAGTCGATGTTGCAGCGGTTGGCGACCTTGAGGATGAACGTCTGGAAAGGAGCGGGGCCTTCGGGTTCTGTCATCGAGCGGATGTGCTTACAGCGGCCAGGGCCAGATGAGCGAGGCCGCGTGGGCACCGTCACCGACCCGGCTCGTCGCGCCCTCCTCGGCCTCCAGCCGCTGCCGGACGCGGGCGGCCACGCGGTCCAGGACGGCGGTGCCGGCCACCATCGGCTCCGCGGATGCCGGGCCGACGGGCGTGATGGTGCGTGGCTCGGTGACGGACGTGGGTGACGGCATTCAACGCTCCTCGTGAGGTACGTGCCGGAGGCGGCACGGTGCGACGGGGCTGAAGCGACAGATCAGCCGGAAACGTAGCATCCTCAACCACCCTTCTGGGACAGGAAATTCGGCCACCTGGTCGGCGTCAGCCGGACCGCTACACCAGCAACCGTTCGATGTCGTCCACGGACGCGCTCAGTCCTAACCGCCGGTACACGGTCACGGCGGCTCGCAGCGAGTCCACGCCGTGACCAGGCCAGTCAATCGTCCAGTCGCAGCGGCCGATGCCCTCCAGCGCCCGCGCCTCCTCCAGCGGGCAGCGGATGTCCCGCGCGAGCATGAGCGCCTGATCGAAGTGCCGACGGGCGGCCGGCGGTTCATCGGAGGTGAACAGCAGCGTCCCCCAGTGGTTCAGTACCTCTGCCTCGCCGCACCGGTCGCCCAGGTCCCGCAGAATCTCCAAACCGCGTTGGAACGCCTCGATCGCACCGTCTCGCTCACCGACGATGCCGCGTGCCACGCCCAGCTCGCTCAGCGAGGCGGCCTCACCCCCGCGGCTGCCGAGCTCGCGGTAGGCGTCCAGGGCCTCCTCCAGAAGCCGGATCGCCTGTGTCGCATCCCCGGTCACACGCTCCACGACGCCAAGGTGGCGGACGCTGGTCGCGCGGCCGAACCGTTCACCGAGCTCGGTGAAGTGCGTCATGGCCTGGTTGTGTGCCGTCCGCGCTCCCTCGATGTCCCCGGTCAGCCGTCGGACGACGCCCAATTCGTTCAGCGCGTAAGCCTGGTGTACCCGGTCATCCAGCTCCAGGTAGGTGTCGAACGCTTCCTGGTGACGCCGCGCGGCCAGGTCGTACGCGCCCATGAGGCAGTGCGCGACACCCAGGTCCCGCAGGGAGTTCGCCTCCCCGTACCGGTCACCGAGTTCTCGGTAGATCGCCAGGGCCTCGCTCTGCGCCTCTACCGCCGCGTCGAACCGGCTCATCTGCCGGTGTGTCATGCCGAGATCCGCGAGCGCGTTCGCCTGTCCGAGCCGGTCCCCCAGCTCACGGTAGAGGGCGAGGGCCTCGGTCTGGGCGCGGGCCGCGTCCTCGTTGTCCGCGGTCAGGTACCAGACGATGCCGAGCTGGTTGAGTGCGTCCGCCTTGCCGCGCCGGTCGGCGACCGCTTCGTACACCATGACGGCGTCGTTCAGGGCCTCGATCGCCTGTGGGTAGGCGGCCATGAAGCGGCGTACGACACCCAGCTCGGCGAGAGCATCGCCCCGCGCCCGCTGGTCGCCGGTATGACGGGCGGCTTCGGCGGCGGTCCGGTGGAGTCCGACGGCCTGGTCCCAAGGGCCGGCCTGGCGCAGGAAGGGCGCCATGGCCGCGGCGAGCCGGACCACGAGGTCGTACAGGTCGAGGCCGTTCGCTCGCCGGACACAGGCCAGGACGTTGGCCCGCTCTGTCTCCAGCCAGCTCAGGGCATCCGCCCGCGACTCCAAGGCCGGGGTCTCCACCCGCGAGGTGTCGTCCGGCGCCGGTGGCACCGCGGCTCCGCTGCGCACGATGTGCCCGTTAGCGACGGCGAGAGCGGCCAGGTAGTAGGTGCACACACGCCGGACGGCCTGTACGTGGTCCATGCCCTCTCCCTCGGCGGCGAGACCGCGAGCGTAGTCGCGCAAGAGATCGTGCAGCCGGTAGCGACTCCCTGGTTGCTCATCGATCAGGTGGTCGTCGTAGAGCGCCTCAAGATGCCGACGGGCCACCACGACCGAGACCTCACCAAGAGCCGCACCGACGTGCGGGTCGAGATCGGTGCCCGGGAAGAAGCCGAGGTGTCGGAAGAAGCGCTGCCTCTCCGGCGCGAGATCCCGGTAGGAGAGATCGAACGTCGCGGCGACGGCTCGTTCTCCGGCGTGCAGCTCCCCCAACCGGTCCCGCGCCGCCACCAGCCGCCCGCGCAGGTCCTCGGCGGTCCAGGACGGATGGTGCCGTAGCCGTGCCGCGAGAAGCGATACCCCCAGCGGCAGACACCCGCACAGCCGCACGAGCTCCTCCACCACATCCCGGCCGAGAGCGTCGGCCGGCCGACCACTGAGCCGCACGAAGAGCTCGACAGCGTGATCCGGCGGCAGCGCGTCCACCGACATGACCACCTCCTCGTTCGCCACCAGTCGCTTGCGGCTGGTCACCAACACCAGGCACCCGCTCCCACCGGGGAGCAGCGGCTCCAGTTGCCGGTAGCTGGCCGCGTTGTCGAGAATCAGCAGTGCCTTCTTGTCCGCCAGCCTGCTCCGCCACATGGCGGCCCGAGCCTCCGTGACGGCTCCGACGTCGTCACCGACGGGAATCTGCTGCGTCGGCACGCCGGCAGCCGCGAGAAGCGAGGCGAGCGCCTCGCCGGCCTGTACCGGAGTACGCCCCGGCGTGTGCCCGTTGAGGTTCACGAAGAGCTGTCCGTCGGGGAACCGCTCCGAGAGCAGGTGGCCGGCGTGCACGGCGAAGGTGGTCTTCCCGACGCCGGGCATGCCGTCGATCACGTGAACGGGCAGCCCCTCGCCACGCTCCTGTGAAGCCCGAACCGAGCCCACCAGCCGCTCCAGCTCCGCGGCCCGGTCGGTGAACGCGGCGGTGTCGCGCGGCAACGAACGCAGCACCTGGGCGGCCCCCGGTGGCCCCGCTCCATCCTCCGGTCGTCCCGGAGGGGTGGGCGGCCGCGTCTCGGAGAGCCCGGCGAGCAGGGCCGTCAGCCCCGCCATCGCCGCCCCCAACGCGACGAACGAGAACCAGGCGTGCTCCTGTAACCACCCCAGCCAGCCGGGCCACCGCGACTCATCGGACACGGCGTTCGTGACGAGCCCGACCAGCATGGTGGTCACAGCGCCGCCTCCGGCGACGACGGCGATCGCGATCCCGCGCCGGAGTCTCATACGGAGGCCCCGGCAGCCGAGGGAACGGCCGATTCCTGCCTGGTGCCGCTGATGAGACACCACGCACTGCCAACCGACCTGGTCACGAAGGCAACCCCCGAGTAGAACGCCCCAACTTCCCTAACGGAACAATCCTCGTAGACCTTGGTCAAGGGCGCGTCTGAGCCACGGCGTGCACCAGCTTCCGCAAGGCGCGGTGACCGCTTCCCTACCGGCCCCAGCCACGAACTGGTCAATCGGCTCGGGGCCTACTCGGCATCGCAGGTCGTGGCCTCGGGTTCAGCCGGTTCGGTAGACCTCGTGCCAGCACTCTCGCTCTTCTTGCCCGCCTCGATGGGGGCGTAGCGTCGCCGTTGCAGCTCATCGCGTTCAACGTCCGGGATCGTCATCGACTCGGCAAGCACGGCGGCGAGCGCGCCCACTTGAGTGTTGTCCATGTCAGCGTGAAAGAGCCACCGGATGTTCTCGTCGCGCGTGATGAGGTCGATCGCCAAGCGCGCGCTTTTGTCCTGTGTGGTCGTTGCTCGGACGTATCGCACTTGGTCAGTAGGGATGTCTTGCCGGATCTCGGCTTGCTCAAGGAATGCGTTCGTCTTGGCCGTCATGATGCGGCGATCCGTGACGGCGACCAGTGTCTTTGCCGCAGCCTTGTCCCTTGCTACCGCCAACCTCTCCTTCGCTCCGCCGACGATCGCAGAAATGGGGCCGAGGGCATCGACCTGGTCGGGGAAGCCGAGGACACGTAGGGTCTCACCGTCCTCGAGGAGCCATCGCAGGATACGAAGGTACGGCTCGGGATCCAGCGATTCGGGTGCGCAGACGACGCCCGGAGCCTCAAGCGGAGGGGCCAGCGGACGGAGAGCGTCGGCAAGAGGCTCGATCGTTTCCAGAAGACGGGCGGAGGTTTCGCGGGCTGCCTTCACGTCCTTCCGCTTCCCCGGTAGCGGCCATGTGTCGGGGCCGGGGAGTTCGGCGGTGATCCGCAGCTCCCGCGTCAGCGCGTCGACGAGGCTCGTCGACTCGGCGAGAGCGGAGTCGAACTCCGCGCGGGTGTCGCGCGCGATGACCTCGGCGTACTGCGCCTCGGCGGCGTCTTCGCGTCCAGCGGCTCTCGCCCTTGCGGCGCGGAGCGCGTGATACCCGGTCCATGCCTTGAGGGAGGACAGGAGGGCGTAGGCGTCGAAGGCGATCGCCTCGGCGTTCGTCTGCAGATATTCACGGTGGCTGCGTGCGTCGGCCCGACCGATCTGCCTGACGTGGTCGCGAGCGTTCCCCTGGTAGAGCTCAAGCTGCTTCTGCAGCAGCGCTCCACTGCCCGCGACGTCCTCCCACAAGGACGTCGGGACCGATTCGATCTCTCGCGCCTGGTCGACCGCGCGATCGATGGCGGCGACGAGCCCCGTCAGTTCAGCCCACTGATCCTTGCGGATGGCGGTGAGGACCTGACTTGTCACCGCGAGGTTGGTCCTGACGAGGCCCGAGACCTCACTCAACATCATCTGAAGGCCGACCATGGCCAGCGCAGGCCCGATCGAGGCTGCGGTCTGCGCCTTGCCCACCGCATTCACGGAGTAGAAGCGGGCCTGACGCAGGAAGCGGCCAGGAACCATCACCGCTCCGAGGTTCCCGCCGTCCTTGACGGCGAGCGTCGCGCCGCTGTTCAGCAGGGCCTGTGTCGTGGCGTCGATCCTGTAGAGCCCCTGCACGCCGGCGAACGCGTTTCCGAGATTGCCGACCACGGTCGCCGCGTTCCCGATCGAGGCGAGGATCGCTGAGATCTGCTTGCGGTCGGCAGCCGGCACGATCCCGAAGTCGATCAGATCGGGCTTCAGCTCCGGCGGGACCTCACCGGCGACGACAGCCACCCCTGGGAGCACCTCCACCAGGACCGTCGACACCGTCGTCGAGTCGATGTCCGAGTTGGACGTCGGATCGTCCACAACAGGTGAATCGGCGGTATTGCTCCGGCCGTTCTCCTCAGGCTCGGCGATCTCCTTCGAGTCCGAAGGGTCCTGCATGCGATCTCCTCCCCCGCGGGCGCGCGCAACGGCCGGACCTCGTCGGCGTTGACTGCCGAAGTCTACGGCTCAACGCCCTGCGGTTCAGCCCGAATCCGACGGGTTGATTCCGGACTGGATGGTGCCAGGCATGGTGCACCCGACGGCGCAAGACCGCTCCCGGCGGCGCTTGTCGGTCCCTCCAAGCAGGGCTACCAGCGGCCGAAATTTCTTCACTCGCTCGTTTCGCGGCAGATTGATGATCTTTGTCAGCTGCGCGGGCAACTGCCCGGGTGTGATCAGGACCGCCGAAGTATGCGTCGGCCGGATGCCGGCCCGCACGCCCTCGGGGCCGTCCTTCACCGTCGCGCGGGCCTGGATGCAAAACCCGCTCAGGTCCCGCAGGACCTCGAACTGCTCGTCAGCGGCAAGGCCCTCGAACCACTCGCCCCCGTACGAGCGGACGCAGTCCCTGCGCAAGCTTGGCGATCACATGCCGGAGTCGCGATGGGTGCGGCCCGCTTCTCTGGGTGAGCATGTCCCGGATCTTTGAGCATGCCGAGAACCACCTCACCCGCGTGATCATCGTGCTGATCGCCGTCCACGCGATGACGCCGACCACAGTCCGGCAGCTTCAACTGGCTCAGGTCGACATGGCCAACGCCCGTATCGACATGCGCAGTGCCACCCGCAGATACCTCTTCATGGACGAGCTGACCCACCGCGTGCTCAGCGACTGGCTGCGAGAGCGGCACGAACGGTGGCCACAGACCCAGAACCCCCACCTTCTGCTCCAGCCAACGGACCGCGGCCGACTACCGCAAACCGCCGATCACCGAAGCCCACCTGCACCGCCTTCTGCGGTAGTTGGGTGGCGCACACGCCACCCAACTACGCGTCGACCGCATCCTGGACGAAGCCCACGAGAGCGGCGACCCCGTGCAGATCATGAAGCTGTTCGGGCTGTCCTCCACGACCGCGATGAACTACGTGACCACGACGCACCCTGCGGAAGGGGCGAACGTCAGAAGGTAGGCGAGATGCAAGTGTCTCTCCCCTCCTACCAGTTGTGTCCACGGGCCAGCGCAATCGCCGTGTGAAGCCTGACCCCTTGCTTTCTCCGTTTCTGCATCAGGATGTCAGGGCTGGTCACTAGAGTGACTGCGTACTCCTTGTGGAGCCGCCCTCACTTGAAGTGGCGGTGGACCCCGAACATGGAAGGCCGCGATGCGGCCAAGAAGCCCATGGGCGGTGGGCCAGGGCAGCAGGAAGGGCAGCATGACTCCCCCTCCTGACTGACCAACCAGCACTGCAAGCGGGGTGGTGAAACCACGGGAGGCGGATGCGACGGCCAAGGGCCGCCGTACCGTCCGTCCTACCTCGAAGGAGAGCCACCGACGTGGCCGACGCACTGTTTGACCATGAAGACCCCGAGGACATCGACGACGCCGATCCAACGCTGATCGCCGTGCACGGATGGAATGTCGCCGAGCCCAAGAAGGCCAAGACCCGGGTCACCAAGCTCAGAAAACTGATCGACGTCGGCGCCGTCCACCTCCATCCCGACCATCTGGACTGGACCCGGTTCATCCTGAACTGGGCGGAAGTGGACCGAACGCTTCCCACCTACAGCCCCAAGACCGGCCGCTATCGCGACCGGGTCCGGCCCATGCGGCTCGGTGAGTATCGCGTGTACTGCCTCGACCTGCTGATGCCGACGGTGACCACCGTTCAGCAGCTCATGAACTACCGCACCCGGCAGGGGCGTTCGCTGCGCGACGTTCCCGATACCTTCCGACCCGTGTCACGGAGTCACCCCCTCCTGGACGCGCACGGCGTTCCCGTGGTGGGCGTCACGCACACCTACGTGACGGCGGAAGGGCTCTTCAACGAGCTCCGTACGGCTTCGCAGAAGGTACGGGAATCGCGGCAGCGTGAGCGCGGCTGGGAGCCACTTCACGATGCCGTACTCAGCGATGGGGTGGAGGATGGCGGCTTGTGGCTGCAGACAGTCTTCGCCCCTTTGGGCGACGACGGCGAGCCGGACTGGGCACGGGCCGTCAGCGCCCTGGCGCCAGCGGACGCGGCCAGTCGCAAGGCCGTATGCGACAGCCGGGTCGACCCGGACGGCAAGCTGGCCGCTCTGCCTCTGCTGAAGCCCCGGCGCTCGGACGTCTTTGACGGAACAGAGAAAGACCCCTCCGCAGTGGTCGGCGTCACGGAGGCGGTGAGCGTCCAACTGGGCAGGGTCAAGACAGCTGTTTCCGGTATCGACTTCCTCGATGATCTACCGGATGAAGCACGCGAGCTGCTGCACGCCACGGTCATGCCGGTGCGGCTTGCCTACCGGGTTACCGACTCGCGCGGACGTGACATCCGGCTGGACGGACCCGCGCTCTTCCGGAGCATCCAGAAGCACTTCCACGGGCCTGAACACTTGGGACACCCGCCCGCGGAAGCAGAGAGGCTCGTGGCCGACGACACGTACGCAGCACTTCGGCAGGCAATCGAAGAGGGCAAGTTCGAGACACCGACTGCCGTGTCCGGACCTGCCGCATTGACGTGGTCCGTCCCCCTGCTGGACGCGGTGTGTAGCGGTGAGCCGCTGGATGCGCTCGCGGAACTCGGCCTACCGACGACCTGGCAGGGCCGTGTTGCCGCCGCCGTGATGCTTGTCTTCGGCGACGGACCAGAGAGAGCGATCATCGGGCGGGTCCTCAAGTCGAGGCCGCAGGGCGGACTGTACAACGACCGCCTGGACGAGCGTCGCCTTTCGCTCCTACGCGAGTGGACCTTCGGGGAGACCCCTGTCAACCGCCGGGCATTCGAGCAGATCGAGGCCAAGGCGGTCTTCGAGGACCCGCTGCGCTCCTGGAACGGAAACACGGACGAGCTCGTGGAACTCGTGCGCGCTGGGCAGGCCACCCCCACCGAGACAGCGCTGTTCGAGGTGCTGGCCACCACAGCGGCCGGCCGCAATGGCATGCAGATCGTCGACATCGGATCTGCCCAGCAGGCACGCGGTTTCGCCAGCGTCAAGGCATACCAGGCTCTCCGCGGACGGCTGGTACGCACAGCGCCGGGCGCTGACGCGACCCTTGAGTTCGTTCAGTGCGGACCGGCCTATATGCGGGCGCTCCTTAAAGATCAGCTTCTACTGAAAGACCCTCAGCCCAGAAGCATCGGCGGCCTCACCCCAGAGGCGCCCACGGACGCCGACTGGAAAATCTGGTCGGCCAACAAGATCGGCGCCCTGAACGAGGACGGCGCTCCCGCTACATCCCGCTCGGTACGCGCAGCGATGACCGGCGACAGCGAGCTGATCCAGGACCCAGACGGCACCGTGCGCTATCACATGATCGACGTGCCGCAGCTCGTGCCCGACAACTTCCTTGACCAGTTCTCCACCCAGGCATTGACCCGCCGGGCCAAGGACCGCCAAGCCTCGGCCGAGAACAGGCAGCAGGAAAGGCCGCTCACGGCTGACGAACGGGTGGGCGAGGCACTCGACGCGGCGGTGAAACTGCTCCCCGCACTAGGCAGCGAGGTCGGGAAGCTCGAAGGTCTACAGGCGGGAGGCCACCTCTTCGACGTCCCCCAGCGAAGCCGACTCACCGAACTCGCTCTCGATGTCCGGGGAGCCGGCCAGCACGACCAGAAGGCCATCGCCGGCCGCATCGACACCATCGTGCGCAATGCCCGGGACCAAGAAAGCCAGCTCGTACAAGTGCAGGAGATGATCGAAGACGGGAACCATGCAGCGGCAGCCGACCATGACGATGGTGAAGACGGCGAGAACCCAGACGAACTGCTCCTGGCCAGCAAGGATGCCGGATGAGCCGCATAGTGCTGACTCCTGCCCTATGGCAGGCGATGAGCGACCGCGCTGGCAAGTGGCGACTGCAGCATGATCCCGTAGCGCATCCGATCTCTGCGCTGCGTCACATCAGCGCCTCACGCTGTGTCTACGTTCCGCTGATCGCTACTCAGCGACCGGCGGGTACCTTCGCCATCGATTACATCGGATCGGCCGCACGCGATCATCCGCGCTCGGTGTGGCGGCGCATCGCAGGTGAGCATCAACTTGTTCATCTCGACCGCAAGAGGGACTGGGATCGCGTCGTGGTCCTGCCTTTGAAGCCGGACACACCGTTGCCTGTGGTCCGGATCATTGAAGCGGCCGTTGCCGATCTTTGCGGGCGGCCACCGCGCTGCTCCCGACTCCCGCACCTGCCCACAGACTGGCGTGCTCGCGTAGGCATGTAGCAAGCGAGCAACGGAACCCCGTTCGCCCTCCAGTCAGGTGCGTGTCCTGGGGCGCCTCGGACGCGTTTCGGTGGGTTAGCCGGCGTCGGCTAACCCACCGAAACGCTAGGAACATCGGCCTGCCCACGGTCACCTACGCGGTAGGCGGCACTTGGAGGGGCAGAGACGATCCGGCGATCGCGGCAAGAGCATTGAGCAGCGGCATGAGCTGTACGACGGTCAGCGGGATGGTCCGGCCAGGAGGAGCGCGACCACGCTCCCGGCCTCGGTGATCCGGCCGGCTCGCACAGCTTCGACGGCGTCGCCCAGCTTCCACCGCTGCACCGTCATGCCGATCTCGGTCTCGTCGCGATGTGTACGGCCCGGCCGAAGGCCCGTGGCCAGGAAAAGATGGGTCCGTGCACCCGTGGTCGCCGGAAGCGGATCGATGACGCCGAGCAGACGTGTCTCGTCCGCAACCAGGCCGGTCTCCTCTTCCAGTTCCCGGACGGCTGCTGCCTGTGGCTCCTGCCCCCCGATGCCGCCCCCGGGGAGGTGCAGGATACGACGTTCTTGGAGGTAGAAGTCCTCCTCGACCAGCACGACATGGCCGTCGTCATCTAGGGCGATCACACGCACGCCGTCCTCGACAACGACGTGCTCGTACTTGCCAGCTACGCCGTCCGGCCTGATCACTGAGTCGCGGTTCAGCGTGATGGAGGGGCCTCGGTGAAGAACCTAGGTTGCCGTCCGTGTCCACCCCGTCATCGTGCCCCTTTCTGAACCAGCGCCGTGCTGGTCGTGGAGATCCACGCTATGCTCGGATGGGCGAACTCAGATGCCCGTACGCTGAAGCCGTGCCGATGACATGTGAGTTCCGACGCCAACCGGTCTCGGATTCTCGGAACCCACGCGCTTCTACGGTCACGACTCAGAATGTCCCCGCACCCCGGCTGGGGGACGAGCGGTAGAGCCTGCTGCTCACGATGGCCTCGTGCTGGCCCCCGGTCTTGATGGACTCGGCCAGGTCGTGCAGCTCGTCGGCGCTGAGTATCGGGAGCATGTCGGCGGTGGGGTGGGTCTGGATGATGTGCTCCTTGTCGGGTGGGGTGCCGGTGGCGCGCCGCAGATGTCCTGCGGCGTCGTGAGGCCGGGGGCAGGGCTGTTGTCGTTGATCGGTTGTCATCGTGACTTCGGTGGTTCTCGGTAGCGGGTGCGAGGCGTGCGCGGCCGCTGCGTGAGAGGGCTGGTGCTCACTGCGGCCGGTGAGTGCGGGATGGCGGTGGCGCGGATGTGGGGGCTACGGGCTTGTGCGGCTCGTGCACCTGGGCCGGGTGCGTGCCGGTCGCCGAGGCGTTGGATGCGCCAGACGAGGACTTCGGATGCTGACTTGGCGTCGTCCAAGGGGCGGTGCTGGGCTGCCTGCTGGAGGACGGTGGTCGGGTTGTGGCCAGCGGCTTCGGCGGCGGCGAGGGTGGCGGTGAGGGCAGGCCAGGCGTTTTCGGTGAGGATCTGTTCGGCGTGGCGGGGCAGGACCTCGTGCAGGGTGAGGGCGTACCGGTGCACCGTGTTGTCGGAGGGACTGTGCCTGGCGAGTGCGGCGAGGCTGGCGGGGGCTATCTGGGCGTAGGCGGCTTGCAGGTGCGTGAGCGTCTGACGGGCGGCGGCCACCTGCCGGTCGTGGTGGTGCAGTGCGCTGCGGCGCTGGACCGCGAGGACGACGAGGATGGCGGCGTCCAAGAGCATGGCGAGCCCGGTGAGGTCCGCGGGCTGGTAGCGCATGGCCTTCAGTGCGCCCCGCAGGGCGCGGGCGTGCTGGTGGTCGGCGCGGGCGCGGGTGTGGGCGGCGTTTTCGAAGGCCATAGCCGCACGGTGGAGTTCGGCCTGGAGGCTGGCAGGGGCATGGGCGGGTAGCGCGTAGAGGACTTCGCCGAAGACTGTCAGGTGGGCCTGGACGGCGCCGTCGTCGGTGTGGGCGAGGTGGTGGGGGATGCGTTCGGCGGCAGCGGTGGCCACGTGCCACGGGCTGGGGCGATGCTGGCGAGCTGATGAGGCTGCGGTGGGCTGTGCCTCGGCGGCGGCAAGGCGCTGTCGGATCTGGGGGAGGGACAGGTCGGTGGCGAGGCTGGAGCCGGAGAACCAGATGGGCGTGCCGGCGTCGGGCAGGGCGACCTTGTAGCCCTGAAGGTCACCTGAGGGCAGTGTGCGGGTCTCGACCTGAAGGCCGGCATCGGCGAGCAGGTTGAAGAACTCATCCAGATCCTTCGCGTGGGACAGCGCGGTACGCACGGTGTGCCGCAGCCGCTCACGCGCGGTCTTGTCGTGGCCCTGCCGCTTGGCTTTCTCCTCCTCGGCCCGGGTGGAGCGCTTCACCGCCGAGGTGCCAGCAGCAGCTTCGGGACCATGTGCAACCCGGGTGAGGACGAAGTCTTCCTCGACGGCTCTGAGTTCGTTCATGGCGCGGTGGTAGTCGTTCCAGTTCCGCGGCGGGCGCAGATCACCGCGCACCTTGGTGGCGACGATGTGGACGTGGTCCTCCGCGTGACGCACGGCAACCCACCGGCAGCCGTCCGGATCGCCATCGGGTGCGATGCCGGTCGCGTGCAGCACGCGCCGGGCGATGGTGGCCCACTCGGCGTCGGTGAGGATGCGGTCCTCGGGCGAGGCGCGGATCGAGCAGTGCCACACGTGTCCCTCAGGTGCCTTGTCGCCGGCTTGTTTGACCCGCAGATCCAGGGCCTGGGTGAGCTGGCCGAGCCTTTGCTTGTGGCCAGGGCTGTCCCAGGGGCCGGGGTCGGGGATGAAGTCGTCCCAGGAGGCGATGATGTGCTGGTCGGTGTGTTCGTTGGCGCGGCCTTTGTCGAAGAGGTAGGCCAGCACGCCGTACGTGTGGTTGCCCGGTTTAACGATGTTCGCGATCACCTCAGACCGCCCACTTCTGCCCGGCTGCCCGGAAGGCGGCGTCGTCGATCGCCCGGACCGTGTCGTGGGCGGTGGTGAGCAGGCGGTCCGCCCGGTGGAGGACCGCGGCGTCCACAAGGTGTGGATCGCCGTCCGCATTGAGGCGGCGGGCGATCTGGTTGACGTTGTTGCCGATCCGGGCGATCTGCGCCCGCATAGCGGCGAGCTCGTCTACCGCATCGTCGTAGACCGTGCGCTCGGCAGCGACGGTGATCTCACCGCGGACGCGGGCCATGGTGGCGTCGGCAATGTACCGGGCCATGGTCACGTGAGCGGTCTTCGCCGACGACTGGATGTCGTGCTTCTCGTGCGGCGCGAAGCGCGCGGTGACGTGCTCGGAGCGCTGCGCATCGAGGTTCGCGCGGCGGTACGGCGCACGCTGCGTGGCCCCAACGGAGGGATCGCGCGGCTGCTCGCCGGCGCTCACTCGCTCCTGTTCCGGCACGCCCTCGTGCCGGAGCTGCTCCTCCGCCACCCCCGGGGCGGAGGGGTCCGCGAGGGACCGGCCTATGGACGGTCCATCGCCATTGCTTGCTGCGCTGTCGAGGCCGGTGATCATCTCCTCCTGGGGAGTGGGGAGTTCGTTGTGCGAGTCGTGCATTGAGTGGTTTTCCTTGGGCGTTGAGGGTGGTCTCAGTGCGCGTGGCCGACGGGCGCCGTCGGCAGCTCGGCCTTGACGGTGCGGACCACCTCGCCGGCGGTGTCGCTGGCCACGCTGTAGCCGTCCTTGCGCACGGCTTCCTCCAGCAAGTCACGGGAGAGACGTCCGTGCTCGCGGTAGAGGTCACGGGCGTACTTGTGGAGGAGGTCCCGTGTCGCGCGGGGTTTGGAGGCCGGGCGCTTCGACTCCGCCCGCCAGGCTGGGCTTTGGCCGCTGCCCGGCAGTTCATCGCCCGCTTCTCGTTCCGGGCCGACGGTGGTGTGGACGGGCTGTCGCGGGCGGTTTTCGGGCTGGGGACGGGCTGCCCGGTCGGCGGCGTCATCGCCCGCGACCTTGGAGGGCGGGCGGCCCGAAATTCCTGCCCGCTCTCTTGCCGTGGCCCGCGGGCGGGCCGTCGCGGAGCCGCCCCTCGTACGCGCGGCGGGTTCGGGCCACCGCGCGGGCAATGGCTTGGAGGCCAGGGCAGAGACCTGTTGGCGGGTGGCGAGCTTGCGCAGCAGCAGCTCGTCCTGGCGTTCATCGCGGTCGACATCGGCCTGCTCCAGCGCCTGGTGCAGGCGACGAGTGAGGCGCCGGCCTCGCCACTTGGTGCGCTTGTCGGGCGGAATGATCTCTACCCGGAGGATCAGGGTGACGGCCCGGTCGAGGGCGCGGTCGCGGATGATCCGGGCGGCATCCGCGTCCCGGTCGGTAATCCCCAAACGAGCCAGCAGCCGTTCGCGTGCCTGTCGGGTGAGGACGGCGGTCAGGCTGCGGGAGTCGGCGTGCGGGCTGCGGTGGCGCAGTTCGATGCCCATGGCCAGGTGCCAGAGCACGGCCGCCAGGACCGGGCCGACGACGGCCCGCACAGTCCCGCCGACCAGGCCGGACTCGGCGTAGGCAGGCACGATCTGCACGCCGGTGATTACCCAGGTAAGAGTGCCGGGCGCGCCAGGCGCCTGCTTCGGGCCGTTGAGGTTCTGCCGGGCCATGAGCGCGGTGGCGAACAGAGCGAGTTCGGCGGCGGCGAACATCGCAGCGCGCTCGATGGTGCTGCCCATGTCGAGGTAGTCGGCGGCGAAGCGCCAGCTGGTGTCCGCGCTGTAGGCGGTGCAGCCGATCGCGGCGACGGCGGCGACCGGGATCGCGGCGGTTCTACGGCGCTGTCCAGCGTTCGGCTTCCGTAGGTACCGCTGCAGGGACCATGCGGCGGACAGTGCGACGACGAACATGGCCGCGATGGCCGCAGGCGCAGGGAGCCAGTGCGGCAAGGCGGGCATGCCGATGTCGTTGGCGTTGATGAGTGTGGTGGTGCCAGGAGTCATGCAGAGGCTCTCCAAGGGGTCCGCGCGTTCGAGGGCATGCGGAAGCGCGGACGGGCGGGGCGGTGAGGAGGGAGCGCGCGCCGTTCAGGCGGTGGGCGCGGTGCGGCGGCGGTCGGGGCCGGTGAGGATGACCCGCTCGGTCATCTCGGCGAGGCGAGAGGCGACGCGGTCGCCGAGCGCGGTGCGGAACTCGGCGGTGGGGAGGTTGGTGGTGATGAGGGTGGGGAGCATGTGCTCGTACCGGTGGTTGATGAGCCGATAGGTGAGCTCCTCGGTCCATTCGCTGGTCTTGGCCGCGCCGAGGTCATCCAGGAGCAGCAGCGGGCAGCGGGCCAGCGTCTGGAGTTCTCGTTCGCCGTCGTGGCCGGCGCGGGGGCGGAGCCGCGCGTGGAGGTCGGCGGAGGTGATGGCCTCCCAGCGCAGGCGGACGCCTCGGGTGAGGAGGGCACGGACGGCGCCGTATGCCTGGTGGGTCTTGCCGGTGCCGGTGGGGCCGGCGATCAGCAGCGACGGGCCTTCGGCGATGCCGGGGCCGGTCGGCCCGGGGCGTCCGGCGCGGGCGATCTGGTCAGCCCAGGTAGTGATCTGGGGGTGGTCGGCCAGGGCGCGGCGGTAGCGGGCGGGGATGCGGGCGTCGGCGAGTTCCAGGGCGGTGACCGACTCGGGCGCCGGCGCGTGTGCGGCAGCAGTGGTGGGGTCGATGCCGCGGTTGGCGAGGATCGTGTTGAGCCGGTCGGTGATCGCGCCGACGGGCTGGGGTGCGCGGGTGAGGGTGGCGGTCAGAGCTCATCTCCGTAGGCGGCGACGACGTCGGTGGGGTTCGTCCACGCCCGGTGGGCGGCGGGCGGGGCAGAGGATGCAGCGTTCATGACCTCGTGGACCAGGCTGGGCAGGACGCCCGGGGACAGGCCCTTGACCCGATGGCGCTCGAGGGCGGCCCGGAGATGGGCGGGAGCGATGCCCTCGTTGAGCAACTTGCGCACCTGACCGCCGAGATGGTTCAGGAAGGCACCCGGCGGGCGGTGATTGCAAGCGGCGACGTACTCGCCAAGGAGCTGCTTGGCCGAGACGGTGTCGGGCGCGTGGGCGCTTGCGCCCCCCGAAGGGGTATCTCCTAGATCCACGGTCCTAGGTCCTAGATCCGGACGGTGAGACGCCACTGCTGCTTCATGGAGCGCTCCCTGATCCGTCACGGAGGACTTCGTGACGCGCTCCTCACCTGCGGTTTCGCTATCACGCCTCGGATTCAGGGCGGACTTATGGGACTCGCCGGAGCCCTCACCGAAGACTCCGTGAGACGGCGGTGAGGACTCCGTGACACTGGCGCTCATGGCGGGAGCGGCAGCGACCGAAGCGTCGTGAATCGGGCAGGCAGGGAGGCGGCTCTTGCTGGGCCG
The DNA here is from genome assembly GCF_014650755.1 of Streptomyces chryseus. Taxonomy (GTDB): domain Bacteria; phylum Actinomycetota; class Actinomycetes; order Streptomycetales; family Streptomycetaceae; genus Streptomyces; species Streptomyces chryseus. The sequence goes on from NZ_BMVO01000022.1 coordinate 114,102, forward strand.
GTTGATCTTCTGATGCTGGTGCCAGGTCACGACGTGCAGGTACCGCTTGTGATCCGGCCCCTTGTAGCGGCAGATCAGTCCGGCGTCGGCGAGCTGGGCGAGGTCCGTCTCGACATCGGACGGGGTGTGCTCGGGGCGCAGCACCCACAACTGCCCGGCGATGATCGCGGCGTGGTCGCGGTGGCGGCCCTGGTCGTCGGCCTGTGTGAGTAGGCCGAGGAAGGTGCGCTCGGCCGTCAGGGAGACCGCGGCCAGGGACTCGGAGACGAAGGCTTCGGGCTTGATGGTGCGGATTCGTGCCAAGTGCGGGGCGGTCCTCACTCGGTGGCCTGTGCGTGGACATCACGGCTCACCGTCGGTCGGGGCGGGATTCGAGGGGGTGTTGGCGCGGACGCGCGCCGGGAAGCGATTGCGTTTCCGAGGGGTGTCGTCAACATAGCCACACCCCAGTCGCGCAAGTCCAGCCCTATCCGGCGCAATCTCTCACGGCAGAAAGGCCGCGAGAAATGGGGCTCGGTGGCGGGCGGGAGCAAAACCGTAAGGCACGATCCGCTGTCGACCAAATAGTTGCCCGAACTGCAGAGCCAGAAGCATCACATCGGCAAGCCGTTGACGAGTCGCAGACGGGGAAGCTACAACACAACACCCCACGTCAAAGCCATGATCGGCACACTGTTCCGCGCCCCTTCCCGACCCTCCGGGAACCGCATCTCGGCGAACGACGCGAGCGCAACATAGACCACGATCGCCGGTTACCCAAACCGGCGAATGCACCTTTCAATTGGAGTCATGCCCCCGCGCTCACTGGAAGTCGGACCCGCAGGAATGCAGGCGGCCCGCACCATCGAAATCCTCCGAACCGAACGCGGCCTGTCACAACGCCAGTTGGCCGACCGCGTGACCGCCCTCGGCCACCCAATGTCCAACACCATGCTGTCCCGCATCGAACGCGCCCAACGACGATGTGATGCCGACGACCTCGTCGCGATCTCCGAAGCCCTCCTCATCTCGCCTCTCGTGCTGCTGCAGAGGCCGACCGCCACGTGACGAGGCCCGCCCAGCGCCGCTGACAGAGCGCGCTCCCACCCAGTAAGGACCCGCCCTTCTTGCACCACTCCGACATACCTCCTGCCCTCGTACGACGCCTTCCCGGCACCTCGGGCGGAGCCCCCTTGCCCCGTCTCTACCGCCCCGAAGAAATCGCCGAAGCCCTCGGCTGTTCCGCCTGGTGGGTCAAGGACCGGGCCCGACGCGGACTCATCCCGCACACCCGCGTCGGCCGCGCCTACCGCTTCACATCCGCGCACCTCGCCGAGATCGTCCGCCTCCACGAAGAGCGCCCGAAGCGATCCGACAGCAGCGTGTCGGCGAGTCGGGCAGCGACAAGTCCTCCCGTGGTACGAACTCGTGCCGCCCGACCTCCTGGGCCGACTACGGCCTCGACGCCGGGGCGTCTGCGGGCTCGACCGCCGCGCCGTACCCAGTACGAGACCGTCGCGTAGCGCGCCCGCGCCCAGTCATAAGTCGAGAGCAGAGGAGGAAGACGGAAGTTGGGTTTCGCGGAGAAGCGCGGAAACTACTGGCGCGGCCGGTACAAGACCGAGCCCGGCAAGCACCTCACGGTGGTCGACGGCAACGGCAAGGCGATCCGGTTCGCAACCAAGGGAGAGGCCCAGCGCGCCGCGAGCGAGGCCGAGAACAAGTACCGGCGCGGCGACTGGCGCGACCCGGCACTCGGCCAGGAGACCTTCGGGGAGTACGCGAACCGCTGGTACGAAACCCAGGACCTGGCCGCCTCGACCATGCAGAACTACAAGCGCCACATCGAGGAGCACCTGCTCCCCGACTTCGAGGACAAGGCGCTTGCCGGCATCCTGCGCACGGACGTCGACCTGTGGGAGAAGAAGGAGAAGGCCGTCTACGCGGCCTCCAGCGTTAAGACCTGGCGCTCGACGCTCCACCTGATCTTCGAGGATGCGATCGACGAGGGCCTGATCACCTCGAACCCGGCCGCCAGACGGCGCGGACGCGGCAAGCGCGCCGGCCGTTCCCGTGACCGTGGTCCGGAGAAGGTCGTCACCGACCCGCTCGGCATCCTGCTGACCGCCGAGCGCGCCGCTCTGCTCTCCGGCCGCGACGACGAGTTCGTCGCCGTGGTCCTCAAGGGGTACACCGGCATGCGCTGGGGCGAAATCGTCGGCTTGGAGACGGAGTTCGCCCGCCCCGGCTCCGTCCGCGTCGAGTGGCAGCTGTACGAACTCGACACCGGCGAGCTGGTGCGCTGCCCACCCAAGGACGACAGCTACCGCACCATCGACGCGATGGACTGGCTGTCGGCCCTGGTCGCCAACCACGTCGCCCGCACGAAGCCGAAGCCCTGCCCGTGCCACGGAAAGACCTACGTCTTCCGTGGCCAGGGCGCGGCCCGCACCGGCGGCCACCAGGGTGCGAAGCTCGTCGACGTCGCACGCCGTGCCGAAGTCTCCACGGGCACGGTGTCCAACGTCCTCAACCACCCCGATCGCGTCACCGAGGCCAAGCGGATGAGGGTGGAGAAGGCCATCGCGGACCTTGGGTTCGTGCGGGGCGGCGCGGTGCTGCAGCAAGCAGCCCACTGGCGCCGAAACGGCTTCGCGACGTGGCTGTTCACCCCGGCTGTCTCCGGTTGGTACCCGAAGAAGGCACCGCAGGATGCCCGCCCCGTCCCGCTGCTCGGTGAGCCGTGGCCCGGCGTTCCCGCCCGAGGGCGCGGCGCCAGAGACCGAGCCGACGCCTGTTGGCTCCCGATCGCCAAGGGCCTTACACCCCACGGCCTCCGTCACACCCACCGGACTGTGATGGAAGACCTCGGTACCGAGAAGGTCCTCATGGACGACCGCATGGGCCACATCGACGGCTCTGTCTCGGCGCGTTATGCCCACGTGACCTCTGGCATGCGCAAGCGCCTCATGGTCGGGCTGACCGAGCAGTGGGAGGCGGCGCTCGATGCTCGCCTTGCGATGAGCCCCACGTCACCGGTCCGCGTACTCAGCGAACTCCTGCGCGCGTGCAGGGAGGCTCGCAGCCGGACGATGCCTGGATGATGTGCGACACCTGTTCCCTGCGCGACCACTGCGCGGGGAACAGGTGCTTCCTCCGAGTCACAGCTACTTCGATCGCGGGTTTCAGACAGCGAAGGCTTGACCGCAAACCAGGCAGTGATACGGGCCTGAACTGCTTTCAGGGACCTTTACCGGCTCGTACGAGTGGCATGGGGAGGTCACGATGACCATGTCGTCGGGCTCGGTCAGCTGAGCCGGTACGTCCGGTGCGTCGATGTTGCCTTTGAAGTCGAGCCTCACGTGCTTGCTGCTGGCACCCTTGAATGCGTCCCGCAGCCCTTGCTCGATCTCTCGCGTCGCTGCAGGAAAAGCCATGCCTCGGGCGTATTGGAGTTGCTCCTGCGTCCACCAGGATTCCATTCCAGCAGGCTGCCCGCACAAGGGGCAGTGATAGGCCGCCGGGGCGGGTTGCTCCTCGGCTTCCTCGTTCGCTGGACCGTGATGCCACTTGAACTGGCGCACGCAGTGCGGGCATTCCCGACGGAGGAACCCGTCGTGATCCAGAGGCAAGGTCAACTGGATGTCCATGTCATGCTCCGCTCACGAACTCGTCGATCTCGATTGGTGTCCCATCGACGGTCTTGGCAGTGATGGTGATGGTGAAGTACGAGTTCGAGCGTGACGCGAGAGAGTCCGACGACATGCGCCCCACGCGCACGGACTTCCCTTCGGGCAGCTTCGGGACAGGGAATTCATCGGCGTTTCGCGTGATGAGCCCAACCTCGGCATCAGCGTCCACGTTTAGCTCGTACACATCGCCGGGACCGTGGTTGGTGATCTCGACAGCGTCGATCTTGTTGCGCCCATTGTCGATGTACCGAGCCTTCAGTCGGGGCGTGCCCGCCGCCTGCGATGACGGCAGTTTCCGGCCCATCGGGAGCCCGCCGCCCGGGGGAACGGGTGGAGTAAGGTCGCCGGCCTCGTGCCAGTCCGTCCCTGTCAGCCGGACAGCGCATCCTGCGGTTTCCAGACGGGTCGCGAGGTCCTGCCGCTTCTTGACGCTGTTGTCGAGGCGGACGACATGTCGGCCGTGGATGTCGCTGAAGACCTTCACCTGTCCGAGTTCCACGATCACAGTGCGGTCCGCGTCGCGGCCCATGGCCATGCCTGCTTCGAAGAGCACATTCGGACGGGGCTGCATCTGCGGGTTGCACTCTGGATCGTCTGGGTGAGTCAGGCTCTCGTGCAGGTAGGTGACGTCGTCCGGGGTCTGTAGGACGACGACGGCCTGGGCGCTACCGAATGCCGCATCGAGGATCTCACCGATGTACGGGGAGCCCTTTCCCGTCATGCGGCCTGCTTCCGACCATTCGATCGGGTCGAGCCCGATGGCCCGCAGGAACTCGAACAGTCCGCGGCGTGCGCGATCGTTGCGTCCGTGGATCACGAACACTCTGCGGCGGTCCACCCCACGCCCGTCTTCTGCTGTGGTTGGCATGCCTTGCTCCCTGCTGATGTACGAGAGACCTGTGCTATTCGACGGTAACGGCAGGGTCTGACAGCGGACTCAGCTGACGAGATTGGGAGCCGGATTCGGAGACTGGCTCCCAAACGCCCTCCGCAGCCGCGATGCCGGTTGCCGGTGTGACGTGGCGAGTTCCCCGGAACTCGGCACCAGGCCGGCTGCTGACGCCAGGTCGCCGGCACTTGTAGGGGAAGGTCATGCCGCCTGCGGCGACGACGAATTGGCCCTGAAGCTCGTCCACGTCGCCCGCTGTGTCGAGGTTTCTACGGGGCCCTTTGAGCATCCCCGGGCAGACCAAGTGGGGGCTCATGAGGTCAACCGGCACAAGTGCGTCAGCGTCCGGCGCCCATAGCATCCCGGTCTGACAAAGTGGCTCCGGGCTTAGAAGCTGTTGTCTTTCCGAGAGTGACGGGTGCGTTTCCGCTGTTCAGGTGTAGT
>NZ_BMVO01000023.1 GCF_014650755.1 Streptomyces chryseus
CCGACGCCACACTCCCGAAAAGGCGGCCCCCACACCAGAAACAACCACCGCCCCCGCCACACCAACGCCCCCGCAACCACCCCCCACCCCCGACCACCGCACCGACCCCAGCCCCCCACCCGCAGCCCCCAGCCCGGCCCGTCAGTCCGGCCTCCGCTCCTCCACGTTGCGCATCATGCGGCGCAGGACTCTGACCGTCGTGGCGTAGTCCCCGTCGTCGATGCCCGCGTGGATCGTGGCGCGCACGGCCGGTACCTGTTCCTTGACCCGGGCGTGAGCCGCCACGCCCGCCTCGGTGATCGTCAGGCGGCCGGCCTCGTCGCGGGAGAGCAGGCCCCGTACGACCATGTCCTCGGTATCCGGTCCGAGGTCGTCCTGCGGCGCCAAATAGTCCCGCATCGCCTCGGTCAGCTCTTCGACCGTCCGGCCCGAGCCGTCCTCGGACAAGTCATCGACCGACAGGTGGCGCAGCGTCCAGTACTGGGGCTGAGAAAGGCCGACGGCCGCCAGCTCACCTCGTATGAAAGCAACGACCTTCTCGTGCGCCACATGCGTCCAGTAGGCGATCGGCTGTTGCGCCAGTTCAGCCTCGGAAAGTGTCTCCGAAAGCCCTTCGGACGGTGCCTTGACCTGTGCCTTCACTGCTGCCGTGACCAGCGTCTCGGAAGTCATAGCTGTGCGTCTCCACCTCTGTATCGACTCCGGTGCGTTCGGTGTCCTTCGCTGTCCTTGTGCCGTCCTTCGCTGTCCTTCGCTTCCTTCGCTGTCCTTCGCTCTTCGGAACGACAGCGGTGAAGCTACGACCTCAACTTCAGTTGAGGTCAACGCCCGCCCCCGCCGCCCGCCGGATCCCCAAAGCGTTTGTCCCGGCCCTTCCCGCGACGCCAGGATGGTCCCTGAGCACACACAGGCACCGAACCGTCACCCGGAGGTTCCCCCATGGCCACCCAGGCCCCGTACGCCACCACCGTCGAGCGGCGTGAAGGCCCGCACGGTGAAGTCGTTCTGCGGGAACGCGGAGAGCACTTCGAGATCATCGCCAACGGCTGCTTCCTGATGGACACCTCCGACGGACGCTCCGAGCGCCTCCTCGTCGATGCCGCCCTCGACGCCCTCGACGCCCCAGCCCCAGCCATAGCCCCAGCCACAGAGCCAGCCCCCGACCCAGCCGCAACCCCCCATCCGGCCCCCGCCGTCCTCATCGGCGGCCTCGGTGTCGGATTCTCGCTCGCGCGGGCCGCCTCGCAGAGGCGGTGGGGGCGGATCGTCGTCATCGAGCGTGAGCAGGCGATCATCGACTGGCACCGCGACGGGCCGCTGTCCCGGATCTCCGGTGAGGCGCTCGCCGATCCGCGATGCGAGATCATTCACACCGACCTGGTGGATTACGTCGGCGAAAACCGGATCGGGAGTGATGGTACGTACCAGGACACGTACGACGCGCTCTGCCTCGACATCGACAACGGGCCCGACTGGACCGTCACCGACGACAACGCCAATCTCTACTCTCCGCAGGGACTTGCGGGGTGCATGAGGCGGCTGAGACCAGGAGGAATCCTCGCCGTCTGGTCGGCGCAGCCGTCCCCCGCCTTTGAGGATGCGTTGCGGAATGCCGGATTCAACTTGGTTCGGACGGAAGAGATCCAAGTTGCCCGGGGCGTTCCTGACGTGGTCCATCTCGCGGTTCGCCCTGCGTAGCCGGGACGCAGTCGGTGCATCTACGCTGCTGCCCTACACGTGGGATAGAAGAGAACTCCCAGGGGCGGGGCAATGGAGCAGACACACACCAGCCACAACGGCCTCGCGGCCACTCCGGGCGCTCAGCGCCGGGTGCTGGTCGTCGAGGACGACGCGACCATCGTCGACGCCATTGCCGCGCGACTTCGCGCCGAGGGCTTCCAGGTGCAGACGGCCGTCGACGGCCCCGCGGCGGTGGACGCCGCCGAGGCGTGGCAGCCCGACCTGATGGTTCTCGACATCATGCTGCCGGGCTTCGACGGCCTGGAGGTCTGCCGCCGCGTGCAGGCGCAGCGGCCGGTGCCGGTTCTGATGCTCACGGCGCGCGACGACGAGACCGACATGCTGGTCGGGCTCGGGGTCGGCGCCGACGACTACATGACCAAGCCGTTCTCCATGCGCGAGCTGGCGGCCCGGGTGCACGTCCTGCTGCGCCGCGTCGAGCGGGCGACGATCGCCGCCTCGACGCCGCGCAGCGGCATCCTTCGCCTCGGCGAGCTGGAGATCGACCACGCCCAGCGCCGGGTGCGGGTGCGCGGTGACGACGTACACCTGACGCCGACGGAGTTCGACCTGCTGGTGTGCCTGGCGAACACGCCGCGCGCCGTGCTCTCGCGCGAGCAGTTGCTCGCCGAGGTGTGGGACTGGGCGGACGCGTCGGGCACCAGGACCGTCGACAGCCACATCAAGGCGCTTCGGCGGAAGATCGGCGCGGAGCGGATCCGTACGGTCCACGGAGTGGGGTACGCACTGGAGACTCCGCCGGCATGACGCGGCAGGGGAACGGGCTGCGTCCCTTCTCGATCAAGACCAAGCTCGGCACGCTCGTGGTCGTCTCGGTCTTCATCACCACCGGTCTGATCCTGGTGGCACTCCGTACCAAGACGGAGCTGCGTTTCATCACGGTCTTCTCGGTCATCGCCTCGATGCTGATCACCCAGTTCGTGGCGCACAGCCTGACCTCCCCCCTGGACGAGATGACGACGGTGGCCAAGTCCATCGCGCACGGCGACTACACCCGGCGGGTGCGCGGCGCGGGCCGCCGCGACGAGCTGGGCGACCTGGCGGCCACCATCAACCGCATGGCGGACGATCTGGAGGCCGTGGACCGGCATCGCAAGGAATTGGTCGCGAACGTCTCCCACGAGCTCAGAACCCCCATCGCGGGGCTGAGAGCGGTACTGGAGAACGTCGTGGACGGGGTGTCCGCCGCGGACCCCGAGACGATGCGTACGGCGCTGAAGCAGACCGAGCGGCTCGGCCGGCTGGTGGAGACGCTGCTCGACCTGTCCCGGCTCGACAACGGCGTCGTACCGCTGAAGGCGCACCGCTTCGAGGTCTGGCCGTACCTCTCGGGGGTGCTCAAGGAGGTCAACGTGATCGCCTCGCAGCGCGGTCTGGCCTCCGGGTCCGGCAGTCATACGCGTACGGACGTGCATCTGCACCTGGACGTGTCGCCGCCCGAGCTGACCGCGCACGCGGACGTCGAGCGACTGCACCAGGTCGTCGCGAATCTGCTCGACAACGCCGTCAAGCACAGTCCGCCGCACGGCCGCGTCACCGTGCGGGCCCGGCGGGGCCCGCAGCCGGAGAGCCTGGACCTGGAGGTCCTGGACGAGGGGCCGGGCATACCCGAGTCCGAGTGGCACCGGGTCTTCGAGCGTTTCAACCGGGGCAGCCTGCCGGCGCCGCACGGTCCCGGCAGCGACGGCGGCACGGGGCTCGGCCTCGCGATCGCCCGTTGGGCGGTGGATCTGCACGGCGGACGGATCGGTGTGGCCGAATCCGCGCGCGGCTGCCGGATCCAGGTCACTCTTCCGGGGAAGCCCGTTACTCGTCAGTTGACGTAGGGTCGAACCGGAAGCACACGTTCTGCGTGTCATCCATTGGGGGTGCGGCCCAAAGTGGGCCGTAACCACGGTCCGTCCTACCCGGACCACAGCGGACTGCACCGGAACCCCGCTTGTTTCCCGCCATTCCAGGCGACGAAACCAGCTCTCCGATGTGACTTACGCGACGGAAGGCCCGCCCGGCCTGCACCTCCCGGCCGGGGAGGCGTAGCCTTTATTTCCGCTGTCCATCACCTTGCGAAGCGGAAGAGGGCGGTTAACGCCGTGTCGTCTCAGTCCCCCAGTAGCCCGAGCGTCTCGACCGACCAAGACGGGCAAGGGAAGAACCCTGCCGCTGCCTTCGGTCCCAATGAGTGGCTCGTCGACGAGATCTACCAGCAGTACCTCCAGGACCCGAATTCGGTCGACCGCGCCTGGTGGGACTTCTTCGCCGACTACAAGCCCGGTTCCACCCCCGCGGCGGAGAAGACCGCCACGCCCGAAGCCGAAGACGTGACCGGGGCCGCCGCACAGCCGGCCCAGGCCGTCCCGGCCCCCGCCGCGCCCGCCACCCCGGCGAAGCCCGCGGCCACCGCGCCGGCCCCCGCCGCGGCGAAGCCCGCGGCCCAGGCCGCGCCCGCCACGCCGGCCCCCGCCGCCAAGCCCGCCTCCGCCCCCGCACCGGCCGCCGCACAGCAGGCCGGCGCGAAGGCGAAGGCCGAGCCGAAGGCGGAGGCCGCCAAGGAGGCCCCCGAGGGCCCCGAGCTCGTGACGCTGCGCGGCCCGTCCGCGGCCGTGGCGAAGAACATGAACGCCTCGCTGGAGCTGCCCACGGCCACGTCCGTGCGCGCCGTCCCGGTGAAGCTGCTGTTCGACAACCGCATCGTCATCAACAACCACCTCAAGCGCGCCCGGGGCGGGAAGGTCTCCTTCACGCACCTCATCGGGTTCGCGATGGTGCAGGCCCTCAAGGCCATGCCGTCGATGAACTACTCCTTCGCGGAGAAGGACGGCAAGCCGACCCTGGTCAAGCCCCCGCACGTCAACCTGGGCCTGGCCATCGACCTGGTCAAGCCCAACGGTGACCGCCAGCTCGTCGTCGCGGCCATCAAGAAGGCCGAGACGCTCAACTTCTTCGAGTTCTGGCAGGCGTACGAGGACATCGTCCGCCGCGCCCGCGCGAACAAGCTGACGATGGACGACTTCACCGGCGTCACCGCGTCGCTGACGAACCCCGGCGGCATCGGCACCGTCCACTCCGTGCCCCGCCTGATGCCCGGACAGGGCCTCATCATGGGCGTCGGCGCGATGGACTACCCGGCCGAGTTCCAGGGCACCTCGCAGGACACCCTGAACAAGCTGGGCATCTCCAAGGTCATGACCCTGACCTCGACGTACGACCACCGGGTCATCCAGGGAGCCGCCTCCGGCGAGTTCCTGCGGATCCTCTCCAACCTGCTCCTTGGCGAGGACGGCTTCTACGACGACATCTTCGAGGCCCTGCGGATCCCGTACGAGCCGGTCCGCTGGCTGAGGGACATCGACGTCTCGCACGACGACGACGTCACCAAGGCCGCCCGCGTCTTCGAGCTGATCCACTCCTACCGGGTCCGCGGCCACGTCATGGCCGACACCGACCCGCTGGAGTACAAGCAGCGCAAGCACCCCGACCTGGACATCAACGAGCACGGCCTCACGCTCTGGGACCTGGAGCGCGAGTTCGCCGTCGGCGGTTTCGCCGGCAAGTCGATGATGAAGCTGCGCGACATCCTCGGTGTGCTCCGCGACTCGTACGTCCGGACCGTCGGCGTCGAGTTCATGCACATCCAGGACCCGAAGCAGCGCAAGTGGATCCAGGACCGCGTGGAGCGCCCGCACGCCAAGCCGGAGCGCGAGGAGCAGCTGCGCATCCTGCGCCGTCTGAACGCCGCCGAGGCGTTCGAGACGTTCCTGCAGACCAAGTACGTCGGCCAGAAGCGCTTCTCGCTCGAGGGCGGCGAGTCCGTCATCCCGCTGCTGGACGCGGTCATCGACAGCGCGGCGGAGTCCCGGCTCGACGAGGTCGTCATCGGCATGGCGCACCGCGGCCGCCTGAACGTCCTGGCGAACATCGTCGGCAAGTCGTACGCGCAGATCTTCCGCGAGTTCGAGGGCAACCTCGACCCGAAGTCGATGCACGGCTCCGGCGACGTGAAGTACCACCTGGGCGCCGAGGGCACCTTCACCGGCCTGGACGGTGAGCAGATCAAGGTCTCGCTCGTCGCGAACCCCTCGCACCTGGAGGCGGTCGACCCGGTCCTGGAGGGTGTCGCCCGCGCCAAGCAGGACGTCATCAACAAGGGCGGTACGGACTTCACCGTCCTGCCCGTCGCGCTGCACGGTGACGCGGCCTTCGCCGGCCAGGGCGTCGTCGCGGAGACGCTGAACATGTCGCAGCTGCGGGGCTACCGCACCGGCGGCACGGTCCACATCGTCATCAACAACCAGGTCGGCTTCACCGCCGCCCCGGAGTCGTCGCGTTCCTCGATGTACGCGACCGACGTGGCCCGCATGATCGAGGCGCCGATCTTCCACGTGAACGGCGACGACCCGGAGGCCGTGGTCCGCGTCGCGCGGCTCGCCTTCGAGTTCCGCCAGGCGTTCAACAAGGACGTCGTGATCGACCTCATCTGCTACCGCCGCCGCGGTCACAACGAGGGCGACAACCCGCAGTTCACCAACCCGCAGATGTACACGCTGATCGACGTGAAGCGCTCGGTGCGCAAGCTCTACACCGAGTCGCTCATCGGTCGCGGCGACATCACGCTGGAAGAGGCGGAGCAGGCGCTCCAGGACTTCCAGGGCCAGCTGGAGAAGGTCTTCGCGGAGGTCCGCGAGGCCACCTCGAACCCGGCTCCGGCCCACACCCCGGAGGTCCAGGCCGAGTTCCCGGTGGCCGTCGCCACGGCGGTCTCCCAGGAGGTCGTCAAGCGGATCGCCGAGTCCCAGGTCAACATCCCCGACCGGATCACCGTCCACCCGCGCCTGATGCCGCAGATGCAGCGCCGCGCGGCCTCGGTGGAGGACGGCACGATCGACTGGGGCATGGGCGAGACCCTCGCCATCGGCTCGCTGCTGATGGAGGGCGTCCCGGTCCGGCTGTCCGGCCAGGACACCCGCCGCGGTACGTTCGGCCAGCGCCACGCGGTGCTCGTCGACCAGAACACCGGCGAGGACTACACCCCGCTCCAGTACCTCTCCGAGGACCAGGCCCGCTACAACGTCTACGACTCGCTGCTCTCCGAGTACGCGTGCATGGGCTTCGAGTACGGCTACTCGCTCGCCCGGCCCGAGTCGCTGGTCATGTGGGAGGCCCAGTTCGGTGACTTCGTCAACGGCGCGCAGACCGTCGTCGACGAGTTCATCTCCTCGGCCGAGCAGAAGTGGGGCCAGACGTCCGGCGTCACGCTCCTGCTTCCGCACGGTTACGAGGGCCAGGGACCGGACCACTCGTCGGCCCGTCCCGAGCGCTTCCTGCAGATGTGCGCCCAGGACAACATGACGGTCGCGATGCCGACCCTGCCGTCGAACTACTTCCACCTGCTGCGCTGGCAGGTCCACAACCCGCACCACAAGCCGCTCATCGTCTTCACCCCGAAGTCGATGCTGCGTCTGAAGGCGGCGGCGTCGAAGGCGGAGGAGTTCACCACCGGCGGCTTCCGCCCGGTGATCGGTGACACGGCCATGGACCCGGCGGCCGTCCGCAAGGTCGTCTTCTGCGCGGGCAAGGTCTACTACGACCTGGAGGCCGAGCGGCAGAAGCGCGGCGTCACGGACACCGCGATCATCCGCCTCGAGCGCCTGTACCCGCTGCCGGGCAAGGAGCTCCAGGAGGAGATCGCGAAGTACCCGAACGCCGAGAAGTACCTGTGGACGCAGGAGGAGCCGGCGAACCAGGGTGCGTGGCCGTTCATCGCGCTCAACCTGATCGACCACCTCGACCTGGCGGTCGGCGCCGACATCCCGCACGGCGAGCGGCTGCGGCGCATCTCGCGCCCGCACGGCTCGTCCCCGGCGGTCGGCTCGGCCAAGCGCCACCAGGCGGAGCAGCAGCAGCTGCTCAACGAGGTCTTCGAGGCCTGATCAGCGCCTGTACGCCGAAGGGCCCGGCACCGCGACGATGCGGTGCCGGGCCCTTCGGCGTACTCCTGGCACAAACCGGAATCACCCCAGGTACGCCTCGAAGTCCCAGTACGGGCGGGTCCGCTGGCGTGCGGACAGGGTGTGCGGGTGCTGGGCGCCCAGGGTGCGGGTGAGGGTCAGCAGGGCGTCCGCCTCCACCTTGTCGGCCTCCTCGTGCTCGCGCAGGGCCCTCAGGTCGGCGGCGAGCGCCGTCTGGCAGGACAGGGTGAGCGGGTGCTCGTCGCCCAGTACCTGGCGGGACCTGCGCAGCGTGTCCCGGCTGAGGTCGGCGGCGTCCGCGACCCTGCCGTTGAAGTTGCGGCCGCCGGCGGCGTTGAGGGCGCAGCCCAGTACCCAGGGGTGGTCGGCGCCGAGGGTGGCGGTCAGGCCCGCGAGCGCGGACTCGAACATGGACATGGCCTCGCCCCGGTCGCCGGCCGCCTGCATCACCAGTCCGGTGTTGGCGAGCATGCCGGTGGCGACGGGGTGGGCGGGCCCGAGGAGCGCCCGGTACCCGGCTTCCGCCTCGGCGATCAGGTCCTTGGCCCGGTCCAGGTCGCCGTGCTCGCGCTGGAAGTTCCCGTAGTCGTTGATGAAGGACAGCGTGGTGTAGTGCGTGCGGCCCTGCACCTGCTCCATCTGTTCCATCAGGCTGTCCATCAGCATGCCGATGTCCTGCGGGAAGCCGCCTTCGCGGCGCCGGGCGAGGGCGAGCTGCTTGCGCGCGGACAGGGTCTGCGGGTGCAGCGGGCCGAGGATCTGCACATGGAGGCGCACCACCGGCTCCTGCCGGGCGACGGCGTCGCGGTACAGGCCCAGCAGCCGCAGGCCGTGGGCGATGGCGTTGCCGGAGTTGAGCGTCGTGATGTGCCGGGCGCGCAGGACGTTCTCGCGGCGGCTGAGGGTCTCCTGGTCGAGTTCGTACGCTTCCCGGTAGCGCCCCAGCAGGCGCAGCCCGACACCGAGGTTGTGCCGTGCGCTGAGGGAGATCAGCTCGTTCTCGCCGAGCAGCCGTTCCGCGTCCTGGAGCACCTGGCGCTGGAGCTCCAGCGCCTCGTCGTACCGGCCCAGCCGGCGGAGGCTGCCGGCCAGGCCGCTGTTGACGCTGAGCTCGCCGAGTTCGTCACGCGGCTCGGCGGCCCGCAGCCGCTCCCCCAGGGCGCGGCCCAGTTCGTACGCCTCACGGTTGCTGCCCGCGGCGAGCAGCAGGTTGGTCTGCTGCGTCGTCAGGTCGATCATCTGCTGGTCCAGCGGGTCCATGAACGCCGTCCAGTAGTTCCGGATCTTCTCGGCGAGCCGGGTGCCGGCCGTGAACTCCCCGCTGCGCACGCAGTAGCGCAGGCAGTTGAGTACGGCGGCCTGGACGCGGCTGTTGCGGCTGCTGAGCGCGCCGGACGGTTCCAGGTGGGGCAGCAGCTCGGCGTACTGGGACCACTGCCTGCTGTCGAGCGGGTTGCCGGGGTCGGCCTCGGCGAGCAGGCTGCGCACGGCCTTGCGGTGGGCGTCGCGGTGCTCGTCGTTGGTGAGGCGGGAGACGATGTCGTGGACGAGCCGGTGCATGTGCACGGACTCCTGGTGCGGTCCCATCTCGGTGTTGAGCGGTCCCCGGCTCTCCCGGGTGAGCACCGAGTAGTTGACGAGGGTGTCCAGGGCGCGGGTCCAGGCGGGCAGGTCGGTGCTCATCCACCGCAGGTCCTCGGGGAGCTCGGCCTGCGGGTAGGCGCGGGCGAGTCCGAGCGGGATGCGGCCCGGGGCGAAGGACGCGCACAGGCTGAGCACTTCGACCGCCTGCGGCTGGGTGCGGCGGAGCCGGTTGATGAGGATCGACCACGAGGTCAGCGAGGAGTGCGGGAAGCCGTCGCCGACGGGCTCGTCGACGGCGGACAGCCTGCCCTCGCGGACCATGCGCAGGTACTCGGGGACCTCCATCCGGGACTCGCCGAGCCAGGAGGCCGCCTGGACGAGCGGCAGGGGTACGTCGCTGAACTCGGCGGCGACCTCGTCGGCCTGGGCGGAGGTGATGTGCGGGGCGCGGCGCAGCAGGTAGGCGGTGGACTCGGCGCGGTCGAAGGAGGGCACTTCGAGTACGTCGGTGTGGTCGCCCCAGCCCCGGTTGCGGGAGGTGACGATGGTGTGCCCCGGTCCGTGCGGCAGCAGGACGCTCGCGCCCTCGGTGTCGTCCCAGCCGTCGAAGATGACGAGCCAGCGGCTGTACGGATCACCGCGCCGCAGCGCGTCGCGCACGGCGCGGATGCGCTCGCCGGGTTCGCTTCCGCTGTGCAGGCCCAGTTCGGCGGCGAGCTCGCCGAAGCGGTCGCGCTGGATGTTGCGGTCGTCGGAGTTGACCCACCAGATGACGTCGTAGTCGGTGCTGAAGCGGTGGGCGTACTCGGCGGCGATCTGGGTCTTGCCGATGCCGGACATGCCCAGCAGGGTGCAGGCGGAGTCGCCGCGTTCGGCTTCGGTCAGGCGTGACTGGAGTTCGGTGAGGAGGTCGTCGCGGCCGGTGAAGCGGCCGTTGCGGCGAGGGACCTCTCCCCAGATCTCGGGGGGCGTGTTCGGGAACCGGGAGCTGGTGGCCGGGGAGCGGCGGCCCGTGCTGCGCCGGTACTCGATGCCGAGCCGGCCGAGGAGCCGCTCCTCGGCCTCCTCCTCACCGGTGCCCCACAGGCTGACGGGTTCGAGGACGGCCGTGGCGGGCGGCAACTGGCGGTTGGTGAGGTTGACGGCGGCGAACCGTTCGGCCTGGTCCGCCACGTACCCGCGCAGGACGTCGTTCCACTCGCCCGGGGCGCGGGGGCCCAGCTCGAAGAACCAGTCGTTGAGGACGAGCAGGATCCGGCCGGAGGACAGCAGGAGGTCACCGAGTGCTTCCTCCAGCGGCGTCTCGCGCGGCGGGTCCCAGCGCTGGAGCGTGACCCGGTGGCCGTGCGTCTCCAGGCGCTGCGCGATCCAGTTGGCCCACGGCCGGTGGTACCCGGGGAAGACCACGAGGAAATGCTCCGGCCCGTTGGGGCCGCCCCGGTCCGCCGCACCGCCCCCGCCCGACCGCCGCTGATCCGCCATCTGCACGTCTCCCTGTCTCGCGCCCTGTCCGCGCCCGCCGACCAAGCGTCACGGTCGCTTGACACAGTGTCACTCAAAGGCCGGTGGCGCCGCACCGAGGCTCGCGTAATGCTCTTGCATCCCTCCGGTGAACTGCCTTCCTTCGTTGGTCAGTTCATCTGATTCCTGGAGTATCGACAAGGCTTCCGCGACCTGTTCGCGGTGCTGTGCGAACTGCTCGCCCGCCCGGCGGCGCCAGGCGTCCGGGGAGGCGGGGCCGGTCGCGGCCCGCCGCCACAGGTCCATCAGGGCGAGGTGGGCGTACGCGCCCTGGAGCACGCCCACCACCGGCCTCGGGTCGGGGCGCCAGCCGACCCGGTGCAGCCCGTCGCCGCCCGGCCGGTAGAGCGGTACGCGCTCGTGCAGCGCGGCCATCTTGGTGTGGTGCGTCTCGTGGACCAGGACCTCGGCGAGTTCGCGGGGCCCGGCCGGCAGGGACGTCAGCACACCGCCCGGCGCGGCCCGCAGGGTGGCGCTCATCGGGTGCCGTCGGTCGTACGCCGTCGTGGTCACGGGGACGAGCGGCACGAGGACCCGCTGCATGGCGCGGATCTCGGCGGCCCGCCCGGGGTCGGTTCCGTCGATCAGCGCGAGGGCCCGCCGCCACAGGCACGGCCAGGGTTCCCGGGCGACGGTGGTCCGGTCGGCGGCGTGCATGGCGGCGGCGCCCATGCCGTGGGGCGGCACGCGGTAGGGGTGGAGGTCGTCGAGCACGGCGGTACCGCCGGCCAGGACCCGCAGGGCCGACCAGCCGGGCCCGCCGCCCGTCGGCCGGCCGCGCCCGGTGGTGGACCGCAGCAGGAGAGCGCCGGCCGGCCCGCCGCCGGTGATGCGCACGACGTGTCCGCGTGCGTGCAGTTCGGCCCGGTGGGCGGGGCAGCGCAGGTTGCCCAGGCCGGGCAGGGAGAGCAGCCCCGCCGGGGCGTCGAGGGTGATGCGCAGGTCGCAGCCCGCCCGCAGGGCCGCCGTGGCGGCGATGCTGCCGAAGTACGCGAGGTGCCGGTCCAGGGCCGGGCCCTCGGGGGCGGTGAGGGCTCCGGCCAGCCAGGCGCCGGTCAGCGGGTAGTCGAGGACCTCGCGGACCGGGGCGGGGTCGCGCCGCTCCGCGTGCTCCAGCAACTGCCAGTGGCGGGCGAAGCGCGCCCGCGCGGCGGGAGCGGCGGCGGCCGCCTGCCGGTCGAGGCGGGCCAGCAGCGACTTGAACAGCAGGAGCCGCCTGGCGTGCAGCCCGGCCCGCAGCGCGGTGGTCGCGGCGGCATCGGGCCGGGTGCGGGCGAGCCGGTCGACGAGGGCCGCGGGGACGGGCGCCCGGGTCATCCCGGTCCCCCTGCGGCGTTCCTGCCCATGTGGCCCGTGTGGCGACGCCGACCGGTTGGCAGTGCCACGCATCTGACCGGAAACCGCCGCTGCCCGGCGTCAGATCGGATCCGGCTCCGACCACCACGCCTCGGCGAGCTCCCACGGCTGGTCCAGCACCTGCCGGACCGCCTCAGCAAGTCCCGGGTCGTCCATGGTGCGCAAAGTCCGCAGGTCAAGCTCGGTGAGGTCGGGCACGGCCGGTGGCTGTCCGGCGTCCCGCCCCTGGCCGGCAACCACGGTGTTCCTGTGCGACACGCCCGACTCCCTCCTGCCGGCACCCGTCCCGCACGGCCGCAGCGGCTGCCCAGTTCTTCCCGACACCGGCGAAACAGAAACATGTTCGACCGCACTCCGGTCAGCCGGCCGTCGTCCCGGTGAACGGCCACCACGGCGGGGCCGGCCGGCGCGGGTCCGCCTCGGCGGTCCGCCGGTCGTCCGCCGGGCCGCCCGGCCCGTCGTCCGGTTCGGCCAGGCGCTCGATCCACTGCCGCGGCGCCCCGGCCTCCGCCCAGTCCACCGCGACGGCGGACGAGATCAGGCGCTGCCAGCGCTCGTGGGCCTCCTCGAACGCCCCGCGTGCGGCGCCGGTACGGCCCATGGACTGCAGGACGCAGCCCTGCGCGTACAGCGCCCGCGCCGCCGTCCGGGAGCCCGGCCGGTCGCCGTGCGCCTCGTCGGCGTCGCGGCGGGCACTCTCGTACGCCTGGAGGGAGTCGGACAGCAGCGTCGCGGAGGACACCTGGGCGAGTGCGAAGCGCACCCGGCCGAGCACCAGCCACGCCTCGGCCCGTACGGCGGTGTCCGTCAGCCGCTTCGCGGCCTCCTCCAGCAGGTGGCGCCCCTCGTAGAGGTCGGGGAGGAAGCCGATCCGCTGGAAGCGGAGCGCCAGCGCGCTGCCGAGCAGCAGGTGCAGTGCGCTGCGGGACGGCGAGCGGGCGGGCATCCCGGCGAGCGCCTCGCGCAGGACGCTCTCCGCCCGGCCCACGGTGTCCTCCCCGGCGGCCCCCGGGCCGGCGGTGGCGCGGCGCAGCAGTGACTCGCCCCATTCGGTGAGGAGTTCGCAGCGGCGGGTGCTGTCGGGAGGGGCGAGGCCGGAGGCGCTCTCGTACGCGCGGTCGGCGGCCTCGCGCTCTCCCTCCGCGTCGTACAGCCGGGCCTGGGCGGTCAGGCAGCGCAGGCGCAGCGCCGGGTCGTCGCCGGCGGCCCGGGCGGCGGCGGTCAGGACCTCGGCGGTGCCGGCGTACGGGGCGTGCGCGGCGCGCAGGGCCTCGGCGAGGTCGAGGAGGGCGGGGCAGCGGAGGCTGTCGGGGGCGTCTTCGGCGTCCAGCAGGTCACATCCCGTGCGGAGTTCTCGTACGGCGTCCTCGGCCCGGCGCCAGGCCAGCAGCAGCCGTCCCCGGCGCAGGTGCAGCGTTCTGCGGGACGCGGCCGGCCAGCCGGAGGCGTCGCCCGCGAGCGTCTCCAGGCCCGCGGCGAGGTGCGCCGCGTCGCGCGTCTCGCGCCACAGGGCGTGGTGTGCGGCGGCGAGTTCCAGGCAGGCGTCGGCGCGGCCCTGGGTGCCCTGGCCGGCTCGGTCGCGGGCTTCGGCGAGCGTCCGGGCGGCGCGCAGCAGCAGCTCGCGGCCCTGCTCGGTGCCGCGGACCGCCGGGGCGCCCGCTTCCGCGAGCAGCACCCGGCCCAGCACCAGCCCGGCCCGCGCCGCCCCGGTGCCGCTCCCGGGCGCCGGGGCCAGGTCGGGGCCGCCGGTGCGCAGCGCGGCCTCGGCGCGTTCGCGGGCGCGGCGCAGCAGGGACGGGTCGGCCTGGGAGCGCCACTGGCCCAGGAGGCGTTCGGCCTCGGCCAGCGGTACGGGGGTGATCAGGTCGGGCTGGTAGAAGCGCAGTACGCGGGCGGGGATCTCCGCGAACAGTTCGGGTTCGGCGCCCGGCCCGTCGTCCTCCCCGGGTGCCCTGTCGGGGCCCTGTTCCCACGGCAGGTCGGGGGCCGTCGCGTCGCCGCGCTCGGAGAGCCGGGCGGCGGCGAGCGCCGAGAAGTTGCGCGCGCCCTTGCCGAAGTGGCGTTCGACGTACGAGGAGCAGTGCTTGAGCACGAGCGCCGCGGCGTCCTGCCCCAGCGAGTTCAGCAGCAGCTCCTGCACACCGTCGGCGTAGACGTAGCAGGGCGACCCGGAATCCGGGTCCGGCCCGGGGAGCTGCCGCAGCAGCCCGCCGAGCAGGACTTCGGCGAGTTCCATCGGGCCGGTGTCGGGCAGCATGGCCCGCTGGACGAGCTGCATCACGGGCAGGGTGAGCGGCGCGGCCGCCAGGTGGACGGCGAGGCGGACGCCGCCGGGCGAGGCGTTCGCCCGGAAGGCGCGCAGGAGTTCGTCGGGGCCGCGGCCGGGCGGGAGGAGGGGCGGCGGTGCGAGTTCCCGCGCGGAGGGTCCCGCCGGTTCGTCGGCGGCGGCCCAGGCCGCCCAGCCGCGCACGGTGCTGCCGCCGTGGTCGGAGAGCAGCCGTGCCCAGGACGCGAACGCCTCGGGGGTCGGCGTCAGGACGGGCACGGGCCGCGCCGTCGCCTCCACGGGCTCCCACGGCTCCTCGTCGGGGACGAACGCCGTACGGCCGCCGGAACCCGCCGCCCGTACCAGCAGCCCCGGCTCGGCGGGCAGCGCGGTGCGGGCCCACAGGCGGGGCGGCAGGGGCTGTACGACGGCCAGCGGCGAGCTGCGCGGCCACTGGTGGATGAGGCGCTGGGCCCGGCCCTGCTGCCACAGCGGGCCGACGCAGTCGCTGACGACGAGGGTGAGCCTGCGGCCGGTGGGGTCGTGGAACTGGTCGGCGGGGCGCAGCCGCGTGTGCCCGCCGGGCCCGGTCGTCGTGCCGACGAGGGGCGGGCCGCCGTCCCCCGCGTCGTACAGCTGATGGACCTGTACGTCGCGGAAGACGCCGGACTGCTGGCAGGCCTGCCGCAGTTCCTCGACCATCCGCTCCCAGACGGCCATGGCGGGTCCGGCGTCCATGAGCAGCTGGATGTCCACCCGGCGGCGTTCGGAGGGGCGCAGCACGGGGCACAGGACTCCGGACATGGCGCTGCGTTCGGCTGTGGCGTCCTCGTCGAGACGCCCGTCGGCCGCCGGGCGGGTGGTGGTGGCCGTGTAGTGGCGCAGGGGCCGCAGGGCGCGTTGCAGGCCGAGCAGCCCGGGCAGCGCGGCGGCCGCCGGAGCGCGTACGGGGAAGGCCGGTCCGGCGTTCGCGGAGCCGCCGCCCGTCCGGCCGCCCCTCGGGCCCGGGGTGTAGAGCGACACGGGGCCGGGGCCCGGGGAGAGGCCGGGCGCACCGGCGTCGGCCGCGTCGGCGCCGGATTCGGGGCCGGCCGGCGCGGGCGGGAGGGCCCGCCCGTCACCGCGTGCGGTGTCCCCGCCCGGCTCCGCGGGGTCGCCGGGGACGCCCGTCGGCGTACGGCCCGACGGGAGCCACCGCGCCAGCCAGACGGCGTCCGCGACCTCCTCGGCCGTCGGGTCGAGGCCGCCGCGCCTCAGCCTGCCGACGAGTTCCCCCAGGTCCATCCGGCGCTCACCTCGGGCGGTCGAGTGGTCGCATGAGCATGTCGGCGATGCGCTCGCGGGTGACGCGCTCGGCCCGCGGGGCGTGCTGGGTGAGGTAGAGGGCGTTGAGCAGCTGGTCGGCGGCGATGATCTCGCCGGGTTCGCGGCCGAGGAACCGCTCGATCAGGTCGCGTCCCTCGGTCGCCGCCGTGCTGCCGAGGTGCGCCTCGACCATGGCGGTGAGCTGCTCCTCGCCGGGCGGCTCCAGCTCCAGCTGGATGCAGCGGCGCAGCAGTGCGGCGGGGAAGTCGCGTTCGCCGTTGGAGGTGAGGACGATGAACGGGAAGGTGGTGCAGCGGACCCGGCCGCCGTGCACCGGCACCTTGCGGCCGTCGTCGGTCAGGACGTCGACGACCGGTTCGCGGTCGGCGATCCGCTCCAGCTCGGGGATGGCGAACTCGCCTTCCTCCAGGGCGTTCAGCAGGTCGTTCGGCAGGTCCAGGTCGCTCTTGTCGAGTTCGTCGACGAGCAGGACGCGCGGCTGCTCGGACGGCAGCAGCGCGGTGCCGAGCGGTCCGAGGCGTACGTAGGACCCGATGCTCGAAGCGGCCGGGGGAGCTGCCGGCGTCCCGCCCTGCGCACGCTCCAGCTGGACGTCCTGGAGGCGGCCGATGGCGTCGTAGCGGTAGAGCCCGTCCTGGAGGGCGGTACGGCTGACGATCGGCCAGCGCAGAACGCGGCCGAGGCCGAGTTCGTGGGCGACGGCCTGGGCCAGGGTCGACTTTCCGGTGCCCGGGTTGCCGGTCACCAGCAGCGGGCGGCGCAGGTAAAGGGCCGCGTTGACGGCGTCGACCTCGGCGGGCCTCGGGTGGTGGTTCTCCACCAGGCGGCGCTGGACGCCCAGTCTGCGGGCGGCGCTGGGGTCGGTCGCCGAGGGGTCGGAGCTGTCGGCGTCCGGTCCCACGGCGGCGAAATCGCGCCACGGAGGCGGGCCGGGTAACCGCTGCACACCGTCGTGCGGCAGTCCCGCGCCGCGATAGATCCGCCAGTCTGTCACTGAGTCTCACCTCGCGGGTGGATGGTGGGGACGGAGCCGGGCCCGGCGGTCCGCAGGCTGACGTTACCGCTCAAGTCCCTTTCTGCCGACCCCGGTTCAGGCCCGGCCCCCGGGTTTCCGCCGGGCATTCGAGACACCCCCCGACGCGCCGTCATGTGCGGGGTCCGGGCAGCCGCGGCGGCACCTGGAGGGGCACCTCGTCGTACGGCGGACGGTCGGGCGGATCGAAGAGTACGGCGACGGAGGCGGCCCAGGCCGCTTCCGACACCGTGTCGGGTGTCGCGTCGGGGTCCATCGAGATGATGCGCAGCGCGCGTATGTGCCGGTGCAGGCCGTCCACGCCGTCGGCGCGCACCAGCAGTTCGTCCGCCCGCACCTGGAACTCCTGGCAGTCGGTGTGGTCCTGGCCGCACCTGCGCCACAGCGCGAGCGGGTGTCCGGCGGCGAGCGCGGCGGCCATGGCGTCGAACCCGTCGCCGCTGCCGACCGGCCCGCAGTACACGGGCACGGTGCCGTCCTCGGCGTCGGACAGCCTGGCGTACGCGGCCCTGCGGGACTCGCGGCGGGCGCCGGGTCCGTGCCCGGAGACAGGGACCTCGCCGCGCAGCGGTACGACGGACAACGGCCCCCGCACGGCGGCCTTCCAGCGGCGGCGCCACTCGGGGCTCGCGGGGCGGTCGCGGCGCCTGCGGTCCCGTATGACGACGATACGGCGCTCTCCCAGCGCCATGCTGTGCTCGTCGAAGAGGTCGTCCTCGGGCGAGAGCCGCCAGGTGTCGAGGGGCTCGTCGAACAGCTCGCGCGGCAACAGCGCCTCGACGGCCGCCAGATGCTCGCCGCTGTCGCCGCGCCGCAGGGCGTCGGCGAGCGGCTCGCGCAGGGTCTCGCGGAGCTCGGCGCGGGGCACACCGCGGTCGTCGCCGGCGAGCGGGCTGACGGTCCGCCCGTCGTAGAGGAGCTTGACGCGCCACGGGTAGCGGTCGCCGTAGTGCACCGGGTCGATCTCGACGAGCACGTCGGCGCGGGCCTGCCCGGCCGGGTGTTCCCGTACGGAGGACAGGCCGAACTCCGTGGCGGGGGCGGTGGCCGCCGCCGGGGGCTCCAGCACCTGGGCGATCTCCTCGCGGATCGCCTGGTGCGCGGACTCGCCCTGCGTGGTGATCCACTCGGCGAGCCCGGTGAGGGCGGCGCTCTGCGCTTCGTCGCACCGCTGACGGCCCTGCCCGGCGAGGTGCCGGACGACCTTGGCGGCGTACAGCAGCACCGCGTCGACGTCCAGGTCGTGTCCGTTCTCGTGCCCGCGCAGGTCGTGCAGCAGGCCGACGCCGTCGCGCCAGGTGCGCGGGTCGTGCTCGATCGGTGACTGGTAATCGCTGTGCAGGACACGGCGCTTGACGTCGTCGACCAGCACCATGACCTCACCGGGCCCGCTGGGCGCCGGCAGTTCGGCGAACCGGCCGAAGAGGTGGGCGCGCGCGGCGGGCAGGAAGCCGGGCGCTCCCTTGCGCAGATCGGCCTGCGCCCTGGTCCAGCCGCCGCCGGCGGCGGTGGTGCTGCGGAAGCGGCGCAGGTGGTGGCGGTCGTGCTCGCGCAGGACGGTGTGGAGGATCTCGCCGCCCCGCAGGTCGTGCAGCTCGCGCAGCGCCGTGACGGGGACGGCGGCCCCCTCGTGCTCCGCGCGCCCCTTGTTCATACCGATGACGGCGCCGTGCCTCAGGTCGACGACGGGGCCGCCCGAGCAGCCCTCGACGGGCAGGCTGCCGCGCAGCAGCAGTGCCTTGCCGTCCGTGGCGTGCGCCTTGCCGACGCCGTGCCGGATGCCCAGGTCGCCGGTCTCCCTGGACCAGCCGTGCAGGCTCACGTCGGCGGGGATGGCCGGGGGGCGCTCGCTGAGCCAGACGCAGGCGGCGTCCCGCGCGTCCGGCACGTGGACGAGCGCGATGTCCGGGAACTCCCAGCGGTGCGGCGGCTCTTCGGGGTCGGCGGGGCGGGGCTTGGCGAGTACCACTTCACCCGTGGTCACACCGCCCTGCCAGGTGATGCCGAGCGCGCGCTCCCCCCTCCACACGGCGGCGTCCCCCTTTCCCACGACATGGGCGCAGGTCAGCACCCAGCCGGGGGCGATGAAGAATCCGCTGCCCCAGTAGTGGGCGCCGTGCGGGTCATACCCGCCTCCGGGCGCGGCAATGCGTACGAGCGAGGGGCGCACGATCTCGTCGAAGACGTTCACGGCGCGCTCATACCGGGCCGGGGGCCGCGGGGCCGGGCCCGGAACCGGGTCCGGCGGCCGGGTCCGCGGCCGGGTGCGCCCCCGGGGCGCCCGGCGGCCCGGCCGCCGGGTCCGCCGCCGGTCCGGCCACCGGTTCCGTCCAGGTCAGGGAGACGGTGACGGACGCCTTGCCGCCGCCGTCGGCGAGTACGCCGATCACCTTGCCGGACTGGGCGGAGAGCTCGATGCCGAAGGTCACGGCGACCTCGACGGGAGCGGCGGGCCGCAGTCCCGCGCGCAGCGACCGCACCACGCCCTGTACGACGTCGGTCAGCCCGCCCGCCATGGAGACGACCCGGTCGCCGATCCCGGTGTCCCGGTAACCGCCGCCCCGGTCGAGCTCCTGCGCCTCGCTGACCCGGGCCCAGACGACCGTCCCGTCGTCGAGCCGAACCTGTGCGATCCCCTTGGCCACAGCGTCCCCCGCTCCCCCACGCGATGAATGGTGAAGGTTAATCGCTGCTGGGTACGAGCGCGAGGTACTCGGGGATCAGTGCCTATCCTGGCTGGGAACAACCGCTGTCCACCCCCGTCGGCCCGCCGGTCAGGCACTCCGCCCGGCCACTGTCCGACCACCTGTCCGACCACTCGTCCCACCACGGAGCACCCCCTTGTACTTCACCGATCGCGGCATCGAGGAGCTGGAGAAGCGGCGCGGCGAGGAGGAAGTCACCTTCGAGTGGCTCGCCGAGCAGCTGCGTACGTTCGTCGACCTCAACCCGGACTTCGAAGTTCCGGTCGAGCGCCTCGCGACCTGGCTGGCCCGTCTGGACGACGAGGACGACGAGGAGTAGAGGAACGGCGGCGGCGCACCGCGGGCGCGGGGGCGCGCCGCCCGGCCCCGGGAGCCGGCCCGCGCGCGGCCGCGTCAGGCGCGGGCGCGCATCCGGTCGTACGCAAGTCCCAGTGCCCCCTGCGCCACCAGCACCCCGCCGGCGAACGCCCAGCCGCCGCCGCGTCTGCGCAGCCCCCACAGGGCGAGCGAGACGCCGGCCGCCAGCTGGGCGGCGTTCAGCAGGCGGGCCCGGGGGCCACGGAGCCAGGGGCCCGCCGGGCCGCTCTCGACCACGTCGAGCTCCGCCCGCACCGCGTCGCGCCAGCCCGACCACTCGACCGACTCCGCGCCGGGCCGCACCCGCGCCGCCTCCCGCAGCCGGTCGGCCGGTTCGCCGGGGGTCAGGCCGGCGGGCAGCACGAGGCCGAGCCGGGAGAGCACCGCGATCAGGCCGAGCAGCCTGGCCCGGCCGTTCGCGTCGGGGTCGGCGCGGGTGAGCGCCGCCAGATCCTCCACGTCCAGTACGGGATCGAGCCCGAGCCGCGCCGCGAAGGTGCGCATCGCCTCGTCCTCCCCCACCGGCGTGCCGTCCGCGAGCCACTCGTAACCGACTTGGCGCCGGAAGCCCGAAGCCAGCGTGAAGCCGGTCCGGTCGGCGTCCCACCAGAGGGCGAGAACCGGCCAGGTGACGCCGACGGCGAGCGCCGTGGCCCAGCCGGCCAGCACCCGGTCGACCGGTTCGCCGCCGTTCAGCCAGGGCTTGCCCTCGGGCACGACGACACTCCACCGCCCCTTGGAACCGGAACCGGAACCGGAGCCCGAGCCGGACCCGGGACTCGACGCGGCCCCGGAGCCCGCGCCGGTGTCGTCGGCCGGCGCCAGGAGCAGTCGCTCGCGCAACAGATGGGCCGCGGGCCGCACGGCCTCCGTCTCGGCCCCGCACAGCAGCAGTGCTCCCACCGGTCCGGAGCCGAATGTCGCGTTCATGCCCTCACGCTAGGGCACTTTGACCCGGTATGGCGCGTACGAGTGGGCCGCTCGCGCCACCGTCACCCCTTGACTTCGCCACTCCGCGATATATCGTGTTTACTCATAGACGCGATATGTTGCGTATGACACCGTCGCGTCAGGCCGACCAGATCGGGGAGAAGCATGACAGAGCCGACATGGACGGTCGCCGAGCCGCGGAAGCTCACGTTCGAGGACCCGGTGACCGCGCTGAGCGTGCGCATCGTCAACGGAACGGTCAACGTCGTCGGCGTCGAGGAGGGCCCCGCCCGGCTCGAGGTCTCCGCCCTCGACGGCCCGCCGCTCACGGTCACCCACGAGTACGGCACACTCACCGTCACCTACCAGGACCTGCCCTGGAAGGGCTTCCTCCAGTGGCTCGACCCCATGGGCCCGCAACGCAGCGCGGTCGTCTCGCTCGCCGTCCCCGCCGGCTCCTCCGTCGCGCTCGGCGTGATCGGCGCGGGCGCCGTCGTCTCGCGGATCGCGGGCCGTACGGACGTCCGCGGCGTCACCGGCGACATCACGCTCGTCGGACTCTCCGGCGCCGTGCGCGCCGACACCGTCAAGGGCGGCGTGGAGGCGCAGGGCCTCACCGGCGATCTCCGCTTCCACTCCGTGTCCGGGGACCTCACGGTCGTCGACGGCTCGGGATCGTCCGTACGGGCCGACTCGGTCAGCGGCGACATGGTCGTCGACGTCGACCCGGCCGGGAAGCCCACCGACATCGCTCTCACCTCGGTCTCGGGCGAGGTCGCCATCCGGCTGCCGCACCCGGCCGACGCCACGGTCGAGGCCAACACGGCGACCGGTTCGGTCTCCAACGCCTTCGAGGACCTGCGGGTCACCGGCCAGTGGGGAGCGAAGAGGATCACCGGCACGCTGGGGACCGGCAGCGGCCGGCTCCGGGCGACGACCCTCTCCGGCTCCATCGCCCTGCTGCGCCGCCCGCCGGCCGGCGGCGACGACCTGTACGACGCGGACGCCCCGGCAGACAAGAAGGTGCTCTGACATGCCCCCCGTATTCGCCCACGGCCGTCTGCGCCTGTACCTCCTCAAGCTGCTCGACGAGGCTCCGCGCCACGGTTACGAAGTGATCCGCCTGCTGGAGGAGCGCTTCCAGGGGCTGTACGCCCCGTCCGCCGGCACCGTCTACCCCCGCCTGGCCAAACTGGAGGCGGAGGGCCTGGTCACGCACGCCACCGAGGGCGGCCGCAAGGTCTACTCGATCACCGACGCCGGCCGCGCCGAACTGGCGGGACGCGGCGGCGAGCTGGCCGACCTGGAGCTGGAGATCCGCGAGTCGGTCTCCGAGCTGGCCGCCGAGATCCGCGACGACGTACGGGGCGCGGCGGGCAACCTGCGCCGCGAGATGCGGGCGGCGGCGAGCGAGACCCGCCACAGGACGGCGCCGCCCCAGGCCAACGGCGCCGAGAAGGGCGTCGACTGGGAAGCGGCCTTCGGCGACAGCGAGGCATGGCAGGCGGCGAAGGAGGAGCTGCGCAAGGCCAAGCAGGAGTGGAAGGAGCAGGCGCGCCGCGCCAAGGACGAGAGCCGCCGCGCCCGCGAGGACGCCCAGGAGGCGCGCCGCCAGGCCAAGGAGGCCCAGGACAGGGCGCAGGAGAAGGCGCGCGAGCAGATGCAGCGCATCGCGCAGCAGGTGCAGGAGCAGGTGCAGGACCAGTTCGCACGGGGTGACTGGCCGAAGGGCGTACGGGAGGGCCTGGCCGAGATCACCAAGCAGTTCGGCTTCTTCGGCCGTCAGCCGCAGCCGGCCGAACCGGCGGCGGAGCCGGTGGACGTCAAGGTCGAGCGTACGGACACGCCTCCTGAGCCCGAGTGGGCCGAGGAGCCCCCGTCCGGCGACCCGGCCCGCGACCTGGACCGCCTGCTGGACCGCTTCCGCGACGACATCCGCGACGCGGCCCGCGACCACGGCGTGACCCCGGCCCAACTGGGCGAGGCCCGCCGGCGCCTGTCAACGACGGCGGCCCACCTGTCGGCGCTCCTGCGAACCGGGCCGAAGGACTGAGCACGGCGGCCAGCGACGGCGGCCCGGCGGCCCGAGGGCAAGCCGCCGGGCCGCCGGCTTCCCCGCCCAGCCCCGGTGCGGTGGCACGGGCACCGCACCGGGGCCCGTGCCACCGCAACCCGGACCGGGGTCGATTCACCCCGTCAGCCCGCCACCCGTCAGCTCGCCGCGGCCGCGTCGGGGCCGAACAGAGCCCGCTCCACCGCCCCGTACGTCGCGCCGTACTCCGTCAGTACGTCGGCGACCGCCCCCGGCTGCGCGATCAGCGCCAGCAGCAGGTGTTCGTCGCCGATGTGGCGGTCGCCCCGCCCCAGCGCGACCCGCAGCGACTTCTCCAGTACGCCCTTCGCCTGCCGGGTGAACGGGCGGTGCCCCGTCAGCAGACCGCGCCGCGCGCCGCCGCGCCCGGACCGCATCGCGCCCTCGCCGTGCGTCTCCTCCACCTTCGAGACGATCTCCGTGACGTCGATGCCGATCCCGGCCAGCGCTTCCTCGTCCGCCTTCGACAGCCCGCCCCGGCGCCGCACGTGCGCCAGCGCGTCCGCCACCGCTCCCCGGCGGCCGGTGATCCCCAGGGAGGCGAAGGCGAAGGACGAGCGCGTGCCCTCCTGGTCGAGCAGGGCCAGCAGCAGGTGCTCCTCGGTGACCGAGTCCGCCCCCGCCCGTTCCGCCTGGACGACCGCGCCCTTCACCGCACCCCGGGCACTCTTCGTGAACCGCTCGAACATCAACGCCTCCCGTACTTCTTGTGGACGGCCTGCCGGCTGACGCCCAGTTCGGCCGCGATCTCCTGCCACGACCAGCCCTTGGCGCGGGCACTTCTGACTTGCACGGCTTCGAGCTGCTCCAGCAGCCTCCGCAGTGCCACGACGGCGCGCAGTCCCACTCGGGGGTCCTGGTCGCCCGCGCGCTCGGCGAGATCCGTTGCATCGGTCATGACTGTCAACCTACATTGACAGCCATGGCCTGTCAATCACAGTTGACAGCCGCGAACGGTCCGGACTGCCGCGCCCTCAGCGCCCCACCCCCACCGGAGCGACCGTCACCGAGACCCGCGCACCCGCCCGCGCCCAGATCCGCCCGTCCCGCACCCACGCGGCCCCGGTCACCCGCACCCGCCAGTCGCGGGCACGCGAAGGCAGCGACAGCTCGGTGACTCCGCGCCCGGAGGCGACGTACGACAGACGGAGAACACGGGTCCGCGGGTCGTACGACTGGGCGCGCACCCGCCCCGCCACGGCCCGCGCGTACGGGGACGCCGTCTGCTCCTTGTTCGTACGGAACTCCCCCGCCGCGTCCACCGCGCAGTAGCCACCGCCGTAGCACCACACGTAGCCCGCCCACCCGGAGCTGTAGCGGTCCATGGACGCCAGGGCCTCCCGGTAGAAGCGCCCCATGTTCGGCAGCGCGTTGTTGAGCGGCCCCCACTCCCCGACGACCACCGGCACGCGGTGCTCCTTCGGATACGCCGTGACGGCCGCCTCGTACGCCTCGATCCAGCCGGCCGCCGGGTCGTAGTCGGCGCCCGCCTCCATGGCGGCGTTGTAGAAGTGCGGGGCGTACACGACCTTGGGGTCGTCGATCCTGCCGAGACCGGTCGGCACGCCCTCGCCCACGATCGGGGTCGGCTCGACGAACACCCAGTTGTCGCGGTCGACCGCGCGGACGGCGTCGGCCAGGCGGTTGTGCATCGGCGTGATCTGCTCGCGTTCGATGCGGCGCGCGGCCGTGGGCAGGTCCTCGCCCTGCCCGAGCTCACCCATCGGCTCGTTGATCAGGTCGTACCCGAGCACCGCCGGATGGTCCCCGAACCGGTCGGCGAGCACCCGCCACATGGCGGCCTGGGCGCGCTGGAGGTCCGGGTCCTCGTAGAGATGGGTGAAGGCGCGCTGCACGGCCGGCTGGAAGTACTCGGAGAACCAGTCGTCGGGGTTGGGCGTGAACGGGAGCCCGTCGGTGCGCGTCGCCCACTCCGGGATGCCGCGATGCCCGAAGGCGGGGCCGAAGACGTCCTGGTGGGCATCGATGAGCACCTGTACGTCGTACTTCGCGGCCCAGTCCAGGATCCGCTCGATCTTGCGGAGGTACGCCGCGCTGTACCGTCCGCGCCGGGGCTCCAGGTCGTCCCAGAAGACCAGCAGCCGGGCGAAGTTGAAGCCGCGGGCGTTCAGGTCGCGGAAGTGCTTCTCGGTGATGGCGGACAGCGCCTCGGCGCCGCGGTGCGTCTTGTCCTCGACGTTCCAGCCACGCAGGGTGAGGACGCGTCCGCGGTCGTCGGTGAGCCGGGGGACCGCGTCACCCCCGCCGGCTTCCCTCGCGCCGGCCGCCGGGGCCAGGGCCCCGGCCGCCAGCGCGGCCGTACAGAAAGCAGCGGCGAGTTTCCGGACCGTTCGGGCTCGCACGGACACCACAGACACCACGGACACCCCTCCAGCAGCACGTCGTCGTCGCGTGCCGGAGAGCACATCAGCAGAACTGACGGTCCATCAAGAGGTCGTCAGCACGATCTTTCCGAAAAGGTCGCCGCCCGCCATCCGCTCGAAGCCCTCGCGGGCCCGGTCCAGCGGCAGCACCTCGTCGACGACCGGCCGTACGCCCGTCGCCGCGCAGAAGGACAGCAGGTCCTCCAGCTCGTCCTTGGAGCCCATCGTCGAGCCGACGACCTTGAGTTCCAGGAAGAAGATCCGGTTGAGTTCGGCGGACGGCGGGTTCGGGCCGCTGGTCGCGCCGGAGATGACCAGGGTGCCGCCGGGCCGCAGGGACTTCACCGAGTGCGACCAGGTGGCGGCGCCGACGGTCTCGATCACCGCGTCGACCCGCTGCGGCAGCCGCGCGCCCGGCTCGAACGCCTCCACCGCGCCCAGCTCGACCGCCCGCTTGCGCTTGGCCTCGTCGCGGCTGGTGGCGTACACCCGCAGGCCCGCCGCCTTGCCGAGGACGATCGCGGCGGTCGCGACACCGCCGCCGGCGCCCTGCACGAGAACGCTGTCGCCGGGGCGTACGCCCGCGTTGGTGAAGAGCATCCGGTACGCCGTGAGCCAGGCGGTCGGCAGGCAGGCGGCCTCCGCGAACGACAGCTCCCTGGGCTTGGGGAGCACGTTCCAGGCCGGGACGGTGACCTGCTCGGCGAAGGTCCCCTGGTACTTCTCGGTCAGGATGGACCGCTTCTCGCGCGGCCCGACGCCGTGGCCGGTCTCACCGATGACGGAGTGCACGACGACCTCGTTGCCGTCGGCGTCGATTCCGGCCGCGTCGCAGCCGAGGATCATCGGCAGGGACTCCTCGCCGAGGCCGACGCCGCGCAGCGACCACAGGTCGTGGTGGTTGAGGGAGGCGGCCTTGACGGTGACGGTGGTCCAGCCGGGCCTCACCTCGGGCGCGGGGCGCTCGCCCAGCTCGAGGCCGTTCAGCGGGCGGTCGCGGTCGATGCGGGCGGCGTAGGCAGCGAACATGACCATGACGATAGGGCGACAGGATGCGTGGCGGAACCACGCACGGGTGTGACACGCGTCGCTCACACGAGCAGGTCCGTGCCCGCCCCTGCGCAAAGGCCGCGCCGCCCCCTCGGCAGAGGGTGCGGCGCGGCCCGTACGGCACGGTCGGAGCACTACCGTCGCGCGACACCCTCCGCGCGAGCCGCCGCCGCCACGGCCGCCGTGACGGCCGGAGCGACGCGCTCGTCGAACGGGGACGGGATCACGTAGTCCGCGGCCAGCGCGTCACCGACGACGTCGGCCAGCGCGTTCGCCGCCGCGATCTTCATGCCCTCGGTGATCCGCGACGCCCGCACCTGGAGCGCACCCGCGAAGATCCCGGGGAAGGCCAGCACGTTGTTGATCTGGTTCGGGTAGTCGCTGCGACCGGTCGCGACGACCGCCGCGTACTTGTGCGCGACGTCCGGGTGGACCTCCGGGTTCGGGTTGGCCATGGCGAACACGAACGACTGCGGCGCCATCGACGCCACCGCCGGCTCCGGCACCGTGCCGCCGGAGACACCGATGAAGACATCGGCCCCGACCAGCGCGGTCTCCAGCGAGCCGGTCAACCCGGCCCGGTTCGTGATCTCGGCCAGCTCGCGCTTGACGTCCGTCAGGTCCTCGCGGTCCCGGCTGACGATGCCCTTGCGGTCGGCGACGGCCACGTCGCCGAGCCCGGCCGCCAGCAGGAACTTCGCGATGGCGACCCCGGCCGCACCCGCGCCCGAGATCACGGCACGCAGGTCGCCGAGCGTACGGCCGGTGAGCCTGGCGGCATTGCGCAGCGCGGCCAGAGTGACCACGGCCGTGCCGTGCTGGTCGTCGTGGAAGACCGGAATGTCCAGCTCCTCCTGGAGCCGGCGCTCGATCTCGAAGCAGCGGGGCGCCGAGATGTCCTCCAGGTTCACGCCGCCGAAGGACGGGCCGAGCCGCACGACGGTCTCGATGATCTCGTCCACGTCGGTCGTCGCGAGCGCGATCGGAACCGCGTCGACGCCGCCGAACTGCTTGAAGAGGATCGCCTTGCCCTCCATCACGGGGAGCGAGGCCTCGGGGCCGATGTCACCGAGCCCGAGCACCGCCGTGCCGTCCGTCACGACGGCCACGACGTTCGATTTCCAGGTGTAGTCGTTGACCAGATCGGGCTGCTCCGCGATCGCGCTGCACACCTTGGCGACACCCGGCGTGTACGCGAGGGACAGGTCGTCCTTGTCGCGCACCGGCACGGTCGCCTGGATGGCCATCTTGCCGCCGCGGTGCAGGGCGAAGGCCGGATCGAAGGGCTCCTCGGGAGCCCCTTCGGCACTGTTGCCCGTATTGCTGTCCATAGTCCTGTCCGCACTGCTGTCGCTGCGAGGATTGACGATCTCCGCTGCCATTCGTTTTACCCCTTAAGTCTTCATCAGTTGAGGGTGGCCGCTCCTGGTTGAGGAGGGGTGGGCGGGCACCGCGTCCGTTCTCTGCGCTGGGCGGTTGGCCCGCCCTGACAGAGAGGAGGTACGTACGCGCGGGCGCGCCGCACACGCGCCCTGAGCCCCGGATGAGGGGTGTAACCGTCTTTTCTACCTGATCGGCGGCATCGACGACGAGCCCGTATCACCGTGGTGGTACGACTCATGCCCGCATGTGCGGACAAGTCCGTTTGGTGGCATGAATCGGTTCCAAATGGCGAGACGAGCCGGAGATTTTCCGGCCGAAAAGGCGGTACTCAACAGAAGGTCCGGCCGCGATGTACCGGCCCGTTGAGATTCGGGGGTCACCCGTTACCCGATTTTGACATGACTGGAGCCCTGAATGGGCTAGTCCGAATGGCAAGATGCCGTAATCACACGAGGTCGCGATACTCGAAGTAGTGTGCCCGACCTCCCAGGCCACTCCCCTTTCTCGCCGGAGGAACCAACCATGACCGCACGCACCACCCGTCGTACGACCGCCACCCAGTCCAGGACAGCCGCGGTCGGCGCGATCGCGGTCGCCGGTGCCCTGCTGCTCGCCGGCTGCGGCGACCAGACCGGGTCCGGCTCGGGCAGCGACGAGACCAAGGGCACCAAGTCCTCCAGCGCTCCGCTCTTCGACCAGCTGCCGAAGAAGTACCAGGACGCCGGCAAGATCAAGGTCGGCACGGACGCCGCCTACGCCCCGATGGAGTACGAGGAGGGCGGCAAGATCGTCGGCATCGACCCCGACATCGCCGCCGCCCTCGGCAAGCAGCTCGGCGTCGAGTTCGAGTTCACCAGCGGCACCTTCGACGGCCTGATCACGTCGCTCAACACCGGCCGCCAGGACGTCGTCATGTCGGCCATGAGCGACACGAAGGCCCGCCAGGAGGGCCTGGACGACAAGGGCAAGAAGGCCGGAAAGGGTGTCGACTTCGTCGACTACTTCAACTCGGGCGTCTCGCTGCTGGTCAAGAAGGGCAACCCGGAGAACATCAAGTCCCTGGACGACCTCTGCGGCAAGAAGGTCGCCGTCCAGCGCGGCACGATCTACGAGGACACCTTCAAGGACCAGGCCAAGAAGTGCGGCAAGGAAAAGCTTGAGATCGCCCCGTTCGACACCGACGCCGAGGCGCAGACCCGCGTGAAGATCGGCGCCGCCGTGGCCGACCTCAACGACTACCCGGTCGCGGCCCACATCGCGAAGACCGCGGGCGGCGGCAACGACTTCGAGGTCGCCGGCGGCCAGATCGGCGCCGGCCCGTTCGGCATCGCCGTGAACAAGGACAACCCGGAGCTGCGCGACGCGCTCAAGGCGGCTCTGGACGCGATCATCAAGAACGGTGAGTACGAGAAGGTCCTGGAGAAGTGGGACGTCAAGGACAGCGCCGTCACCGAGGCGACCGTCAACGCCGGCAAGTAAATCCCGGCGTTCCTCGCCCCGAGCTTCACTGAAGGGCAGTCACAGTGACTGACAAGTTCGACAAGGCGCCCGCCGAAGAGCCCCCCGAGGACTCTCCGGTCGCCAAGGCGGAAGCCACCCCCGCTTCCACCCCTCCCCCCGAGCAGATCAAGGCCATCCCGGTACGGCACTGGGGTCGCTGGGCCTCCGGCGTGATCGTGGTCGCGCTGTTCGGCATGTTGATCTACGCGTTCTCGCAGGGCAACGTCCAGTGGGGCACGGTCGGGGACTTCATCTTCGACGACCGGATCCTGGCCGGCATGGGCCGTACGCTGCTGATCAGCGTGCTGTCGATGGCCATCGGCCTCGTCCTGGGTGTTGTCTTCGCGGTCATGCGGCTGTCGAAGAACCCCGTCACCGGGGCCGTCGCCTGGCTCTACATCTGGTTCTTCCGCGGCACACCGGTGTTCGTCCAGCTGCTGCTGTGGTTCAACCTCGCCCTGATCTTCCCGATCCTGAACATCGGGTTCTACAAGGACGAGATGATCGACGTCATGACGCCGTTCATGGTCGCCCTGCTGGGCCTGGGCCTGAACGAGGGCGCCTACATGGCCGAGATCGTGCGGGCCGGCATCCAGTCGGTCGACGAGGGCCAGACCGAGGCGTCGCACGCCCTGGGCATGAACAACAGCAAGACCATGCGCCGCGTGGTGCTGCCGCAGGCGATGCGAGTCATCGTGCCGCCGACCGGCAACGAGTTCATCAACCTGCTCAAGACGTCGTCGCTGGTCGCGGCCGTGACGTACGTGGACCTGACACGAGCGGCCCAGAACATCGGCTCCACGTCGTTCGCCGTGATGGAGATGCTCCTCGTGGCCTCCGTCTGGTACCTGGTCCTGACCAGCATCTTCAGCGTCGGCCAGTACTACCTGGAGCGCCGTTACGCCCGGGGTTCGCTGCGGACACTGCCGCCGACTCCGTGGCAGAAGGTCAAGCGCAACCTGTCCCTGTCGTCCTTCTCCAGCCCGAGGGGGGCATGACATGACCGCCATGGTGAAGGCCGAGGGCGTACACAAGTCCTACGGCGCCGCGCACATCCTCAAGGGCATCGACCTGGAGGTCGCGCCGCGTGAGGTGTTCTGCCTGGTCGGCCCGTCCGGCTCCGGCAAGTCCACGTTCCTGCGGTGCATCAACCACCTGGAGCAGATCAACGCCGGCCGGCTCTCGGTCGACGGCCGGCTCGTGGGCTACCGCGAGAAGGGCGACAAGCTCTACGAGCTGAAGGACAGCGAGGTCGCGGCGCACCGCCGGGACATCGGCATGGTCTTCCAGCGCTTCAACCTCTTCCCGCACATGACGGCGCTCGAAAACGTCATGGAGGCCCCGATCCAGGTCAAGGGCGAGGCGAAGGCGGTGGCCCGCGAGCGTGCCGAGCGTCTGCTGGACCGGGTCGGCCTGGGCGACAAGTCCAGGAACTACCCGTCGCAGCTCTCCGGCGGCCAGCAGCAGCGCGTGGCGATCGCCCGCGCGCTGGCCATGGAGCCGAAGCTGATGCTCTTCGACGAGCCGACGTCGGCGCTCGACCCCGAGCTGGTGGGCGACGTGCTCGACGTGATGCGCGGTCTCGCCGAGGACGGCATGACGATGATCGTCGTCACGCACGAGATGGGCTTCGCCCGTGAGGTCGGCGACGCGCTGGTCTTCATGGACGACGGCGTGGTCGTCGAGGCGGGCAACCCGCGCGACGTGCTCACGAACCCGCAGCACGACCGAACGAAGGCGTTCCTGTCGAAGGTGCTGTAGCCGGACACGACGAAGGCGGTGCGGACCACCCGGTCCGTACCGCCTTTTCGTGTGCCGTCCCCCGCCCGCTACTTCACCGCCAGCACCAGCGCGTCCGAGGGCGAGCTCCACACCGCCCGCGCCTCCCCGAACCCGCCCGCCTCCCGCAGCGTCCGCGCGTGCCAGTCGAGGCCGGGGGTGTCGCCGTCGGCGTGCTCGCCGTAGATCTCGAAGCGCCTGGCGGTCGGCTCGGCGAGTACGGGGTCCTTGGCGGCCAGGTCCCACCACTCGGCCCAGTCGACCGCGCCCAGCGCCTTGGCGCGGTCCATCCGGGCGTGCCGGTGGGCACGCTCGGCCGCGTTGATGCGCGGGGTGCTCTCGTCGATCATGTGGTCGGCGTTCATGAAGACGCCGTCCGCCCGCACCAGGCCGCCCAGCTGCCCGTACAGGGTGGTCAGGTCGTCGCTGTGCAGCCAGTGCAGCGCCGTGGCGGTGAGGACGGCGTCGTACGACGCGTGCGGCAGCGCACGGGTCCACTGCGGGTCCTTCAGGTCGGCGGTGACGAAGGTGACCCGCTCGTCGCCGTCGAAGTACCCCCGCGCGATGGCGAGGAGCGCCGGGTCGAGGTCGACGCCGGTACTGGTCGCCTTCGGGAACCGCTTGAGCAGCCGGTCCGTGATACTTCCCGTACCGCACGCCAGATCCAGCACCCGCGGCTCGCGGCCGACCAGGGCCTCGACCATGTCCAGCATCACCCGGAACCGCTCCTCGCGGTCCGGCATGTACCACTCCTGCTGCCGGTCCCAGCTCTCCTGCCAGGCCGCCCAGTCCGTCCCCGTCGCCGACCCCGTGTACGTCTTCGCCATCAGGACTCCTCCGCCGCGTTCCGTAATACCCTCGAAGCACAAACAGCTATTACTGAGACCCTAGACCGCCCCCGTAAGGACTACAAGTGGAACTGGCCTATTACTCGGACTACGCCGTGCGCCTGGTCAACAGCGAGGAGCCGGCCCGCAACAAGGACACCCTCACGTCGGTGGACGCGGTCAGGGCGCTGTTCGGCGGCAACACGTCGGCGGCCCGCCGCGCCACGGACGCGGACGTCACCCGCTTCCGTGCGGTACGGGCCCGCCTGCGCGCGATCTTCGAGGCGGCGGACGGGGGCGACGAGACGCTCGCGGTCGACCTGCTGAACTCGCTGCTGATGGAGTTCCCGGTCAGCCCGCAGATCTCCGGTCACGAGACGCGCAAGGAGGACGGCCGCCCCGACTGGCACATGCACCTCGCCGACCACCCGTCCAACGCGACGGCGGGGTACGCCGCCATCGCCTCGATGGGCCTGGCCTTCCACCTGACCGAGCACGGGGCGGACCGCCTCGGCCTGTGCCAGGCGCCGCCGTGCCGCAACGCCTACCTCGACACCTCGACCAACCGCTCGCGCCGCTACTGCTCGGACCGCTGCGCGACCCGCGCGAACGTCGCCGCCTACCGGGCCCGCAAGCGCCTGGAGACCGACCGGTCGGCGAGTACGGGCCGTACGGCGGACACCAGCCAGGAGAGCACCACCACGGCCGACCGCTGACGCCCGGCCCGGATCGGGCGGTAGCGCGCCCGCACCCGCCCCAGCACCAGCTCGGCCGGCACGACTCCGAAGGCCCGGCTGTCCACGACCTCGGCGTCCGGGTTGTCGCCGAGGACCCACCAGCCGGCGCCCCTGCGGTCCACCAGCCGCTTCACGATGAGCAGATCCTGCTGCAGGGGATGGCGCAGTACGGCCACGTCCCCCACACGCAGGCGCGCCCCGTAGTGCACGAGCAGCTGATCCCGGTGCCGCAGCGTCGGCACCATGGACGGGCCCGTCACCTCGGCGGCCCCGAACACCGCTGTCGGCTCCCACCCCTGCTCGACCATCCGGCACCTCCCGGTCCGATCCTCCACCAGTCCCATCCTCGCCCTGGACTTTTGACCTAAGCCCATGGGGGCACCCGCGAAAAGCGGTCTCTCACGGAGTAATGTCCCACCTGAGAAGACGATCACGAGGAAGGAAGCTCTTACATGCTCTCCCGCCTGTTTGCCCCCAAGGTGAAGGTCAGCGCTCACTGCGACCTGCCCTGCGGCGTGTACGACCCGGCCCAGGCCCGCATCGAGGCCGAGTCGGTCAAGGCCACGCAGGAAAAGATGCAGGCCAACGACGACGCGCACTTCCAGGCGCGCGCCACGGTCATCAAGGAGCAGCGCGCGGAGCTCGCCAAGCACCACGTATCGGTGCTGTGGAGCGACTACTTCAAGCCCCCGCACTTCGAGAAGTACCCGGAGCTGCACCAGCTCGTCAACGACGCCCTCAAGGCGCTCAGCGCCGCCAAGGCCTCGACCGACCCGGCGACGGGCCAGAAGGCGCTGGACTACATCGCCCAGATCGACAAGATCTTCTGGGAGACCAAGAAGGCTTGATCTCAGATCATGCCCTCTGACCTGCGGTTTCCTTGATCGCCTGGTCTTCCAGTCCGCACCCGGTCCGCAGGCCGCCGAGCACGGCGTCCATGACGGACCGGGTGCGGTCTTCTTCGCCCGGCCACAGATGGGCGTAGATCCGCAGCGTGATGACGGCGGACGCGTGGCCGAGGACGAGCTGGACCTGCTTGACGCTCGCTCCGCCGGCGATGAGCGCGGAGGCGAAGAAGTGGCGCAGGTCGTGGGTCACCATGTGCGGCAGCTCGACCGGCTTGCGGTCCTCACGCTCGGCCGCCTCGTTCTCCGCCGCCTGGAGCGCCCTCCGGGCGCAGTTCCACTCAGTCTTCCAGCGGCGGTAGTTGAGGGGCTCACCCTCTTCCATGGTGAACAGCCACTCTTTCGAGGGCCGTGCGGCGAGATGCGCCAGCAGGGCGTCGATGACGACCTCGCCGACCGGGACGGTACGCCGCGATTTCGCGGTCTTCGGCGGGCCGATCTTCCCGGACTGGAGGCGCTGACGTTCGACGCGGATGGTGCCCGCCTTGAAGTCGACGTCCGACACCTTCAGGCCGAGCAACTCACCTATGCGCAATCCCGACCCCGCCAGGGTGACAATGGCCGCGCGTATGTACGGCGGCATCACACGGTCCATGGCCTGGACCTGCTCGACCGTGGGCGGGGTGACCTCCTCATCCGGCATGGGCGGCAGGGTGATCCGGCGGCACGGACTGGAGGCGATGACCTTGTCCTCGACGGCCGCGGTCATGACGCGCACGAGGACGTCGTAGACGTTGCGTACGCTGCCGGGGCCAAGCTGCTCGGTCAGGTTCTTGAACAGCACCTGGATGTCGTTGCGGCGGATCGCCGCCATACCGCGGGAGCCAAGCACCGGTACGAGATGAAGCCGTAGCGCGTTGTCGGTGATGCGCTCACCCGCCTCGCTCGCGATGAGCGACTCCTCCCACCTCTTCGCGTACGTCTCGAACGAGATCCGCCCGGCGCGCGGATCGACATACTGTCCGGTGACGATGCTGGCCGTGACCTCATCGAGCCAGCGCTGGGCGTCGAGCTTGCGATCGAAGTGACGGGCGTGCTCCTTTCCGTCCAGGTCTCGGTAGCGGGCCCGCCATTTGCCGGTGTCGGGGCGCTTCTGAATGTTGGCCAAGTGGCCTCTCCTTCAAGTCGGTTATCAGTAGTAGCCGCCGCCCTCGATGTGCCCTGTGAGGGCACGGGCGTCGCGCTCGTCGCCCATGAGGCGAAGGCACTGCTCGTGAATGGCCCGTGAACTATCCGGGTGGGCCTGGATGTGGTCGGCAATGGCGGTGACGGCGCGGTGCAGACGGTCCTGCGCGTCGCGCGTCTCATAGAACGCCTCTACGGCCTCATGCACGAGCCGCCGACCGTCGATGTCGAGCCCCTCCAAGGGAGGGGACATCAGCTCCTCAAGGGGCAGCTCGAAGACGCGAGCGAAGGCCAGGGCCTCGTCAAGGTTGATACGGCGACGGGGGGTGCCGTTCTCGATGCGCCAGACCGCCGTCTGATTCATCTTCACGCCCGCCCTGGTTACCCGTTCCGCCAACTCGGTCGTACTCCACCCCCTGACCTCGCGCTCCAGGGCCACGCGCGCAGCCACGTTCCCCTCGCTGTAGAGCAGCGGGACCTCGCCGCCCTCGGGCTTGTCGCCTGCCATCGCGCCTCCATCACAACCGTTGCTATCCAAAGTGAAACATGACCTTCCCGATTTGGCTAACCGGTGATCGTCGGGTACAACCTATGCAGATCGAATCGCCGCCTAGCCGAATGGGAATGCATGTGATACCTGACCACCGCCGAGGTCGCCGAGCGCTACCGCACAGCCGAAAGCACCGTCCGCTACTGGCGACAGATCAAGAAGGGTCCACGCGGCATCAAGGTCGGCAAGCGGGTGCTGTACCCGGAGGCCGAGCTGCTGCGCTATGAGAGCGCGCTGACCGAGGGCCAGGACGAGTGGGGGCTGGCGTCGTGAAATGCCGACAGCGCCGGATACAGCAGCGGCCCCCGGCGAACAACCGCCGAGGGCCAAGGACTCCCCAACTCATCACCCGTACGTGAACGAACGAGTTGGTGAGGGGCCGGACCTAGCCCGTCCTGCCTCTCACCAGAGAGGAACATCTATGGAGGACTCTACGTCCTCACGCGCTTCGAGTGCATCCGCCAACGCGGAAACCAGGCCCCAGGTTGTCTGGCCACCCGTGGCGGTCCCCGGGCAGGGGATGGTCCCGCGCAACGGGGACCGAGCCGAGTCACGGTCCCCTCTCCAGGGGACCGGAGACCAACCGCACCACGGCGTTGCTCCGCTGCCGCCGAAGGGCGCCGCCTGGTCCCACGATCAGGCACGGGCCACGGAGCAGATATCCGCTGACGGGGAAGAGATGCAGGCCCGCGGCGTGCGGATCGCACCACAGGATGCGGACCATGCCGGTCCGGGCGGACCAGTGCCCTCCCCGAAGGCGGACCATCAGCCTGGCCCCGGTCCCCTGGTCCCCAATGTGGGGACCGGTCCCCAGGGCGCGGGCATTGCACCAGGGGACCGTGCGGCACGGGACCGTGGCCCCCAACGGGCTGCGGGGACCGACGGTCCCGTGGGGACCGAGCAGGTACAGAGCGGGACCGTGGTCCCGGATGACGGTTCGGGGACCGGG
This sequence comes from Streptomyces chryseus, assembly GCF_014650755.1. Lineage (GTDB taxonomy): Bacteria > Actinomycetota > Actinomycetes > Streptomycetales > Streptomycetaceae > Streptomyces > Streptomyces chryseus. The sequence goes on from NZ_BMVO01000023.1 coordinate 36,087, forward strand.
GACCGTGGGGGTGTGAGCGTCGAGGCGACCGGTGACGGGGCCGTGCTGCTGGATGAGCTGCGGGCGGCGATCGGCCGGTACGTAGTGCTGCCGAGTGAGGAGGCGCTGACGGCGGTAACGCTGTGGGTGGCGGCCTCCCACATCCAGCCCGCCCTGCAGCATGCGCCGCGTCTGGCGGTGGTGGGGCCGACCAAGGGGTGCGGCAAGTCCCGTGTCCTGGACGTGCTCCACGAGACCGTGCACCAGCCGATGATGACGGTGAACACCTCCCCTGCGGTGGTCTTCCGCGTCATCGGCAAGAACCCGCCGACGCTGCTGGTGGACGAGGCCGACACCATCTTCGGCCCCAAGGCGGGCGATAAGGAGGACCTGCGTGGCCTGCTGAACGCCGGGCACCAGCGCAACCGGCCCGCCTGGCGGATCTCCGGGCCGGAGCACAAGCCGACGGCGTTTCCCACCTTCGCCATGGCCGCGCTGGCCGGGATCGGCGACCTGCCCGACACGATCACGGACCGCGCGGTCGTGCTGCGCATGCAGAAGCGCAAGCCCGGCGAGCGGATCACCCCGTTCCGCTCGAGGTACTCCGTGCCTGAACTGCATGCGGTGCGCGACCGGCTGGCCGCGTGGCTGACGCCGCTGCGTGGCACGGCTGCCGGTCTGGTGCCGAAGATGCCGGTTGAGGACCGGGCTGCGGACACCTGGGAGCCGCTGGTCATCGTCGCCGACCTGGCCGGCGGCCACTGGCCCACCAGCGCCCGCGCCGCCTGTTTGGCGATGACTCAGCACGAGGCCGTCCAGGACGAGCAGACGACCCTGAAGACGCGGCTGCTGCGTGATATCCGCCGCATCTTCGAACAGGAGGGCAACAAGGAGGCTCTGCGCTCGCAGGATCTGCTGGCCTCTCTACTGGCAGACGCTGAATCTCCGTGGCCGGACTACGGCACCAAGGGGCTGACCGCCTTCCACCTGTCGGCGCTGCTCAAGGACTTCGGCATCCGCCCAGCGAACTATCGCTTCGAGCAGGGCCGTCAGGCCAAGGCGTACGCCCGCAATCAGTTCCTCGACGCCTGGGCCCGCTATTGCCCCGACCCCGCCCAGCCGGTCCCCGCAGTCGGGCACGAGTTCGCGCCCGTACGTCCAGCCCAGGGCAAGCCGCCCGCCCCTCCGAGCGGGTCGCTGCCCGTCGGCCCGCCCGGCGGCACCGCAGGCCCCAAGCCCGCCCGCTGACCCACCTTCCCCTGGGTCCGTCTCAGTCCGTCCCATCCGTCCCCGCGCAGGTCAGCGCGGGGACGGACTTCCTCGCCGGGACGGAGTTATCCGTACCTGCAGCCGAGTCCGTACCTGTCCTGACCAGCAACGGGACGGATGCGACGGACGTGACGAAGCCCTGCCCACATGCCACCGGAGCACTACCATGCACGACAACCCCACACACGAGGCCCCCTCCCGCCACGGCAAGGGCTTGATCGGCCTGGCCCGCCGAACAGCAGCAAGCTGGAGCGTTCGAGCCCCTAACGGGGCTTCGTCCGCGCTTGCCCCCGCCCCAGGGGTGGCGGAGGTGGAGGCCGGGCGCCAGCGGGCGCCCGAGCCGGGGGAAAGGACGACCGAGCCCAACGCCTCGTCCGTCGCCAATGCCCCCGCCACACACGACGAGCTGCCCGCCGACAGCACTGCCCCGCAGCCCGAGTCGTCTGCCCACACTGCGTCGCCCATTGAGCTGCCCTCGTGGCGTGAGCCCGACGCCCCCACGCTGCCCGCGCGGATGAACCGCAAGCGCACCACCGAGAGGCGCGACCAGGAGAAGAAGATCCGCTTCACCCCGACCGCGGTCCACACCATCGACGAGGCAGCCAAGCGCCGCCATAAGAGGTTCGCCGGGTTCGTCGGCGACGCCGCCCTCGCGGTCGCGCTCGGCAAGGCGAGCATGACCGGCAGCCCGGAAGACGACCCCAGCCGGGCACTGGTGGAAGCCGTCGAGACACACACCAAGGCGCTGAACCGGATCGGCACCAACCTCAACCAGATCACCATGGCCATCAACAGCGGTGCCCTGCCCGACCAGGCCGAGGCCGTACTCGACCACATCGACCAAGCCGTCAAGCGCAGCTACGAGTTGATGGACAAGCTCGTGGCGGAAGGCGGCAGCCATGGTTCCTGACGTCTCCACCGGCTCCGACACCCTCGGCCTGATCAACTACCTCTTCGGCAAGGGCCGCCGGGACGAGCACACCGACCCGCACATCGTGGCCGCCTGGGACATGGCCGGCGCACCCGACCCCGGACGCAACCCCGAAGCCACCTACACCCAGCTCGCCAAACGCCTCGACCACCACGTCGACCTGCGCACCCGCGAGCTCGGCGGGAAGAAGCCGCCGAAGCACGTATGGCACTGCCCGGTGCGCACCGCACCGGGCGACCGCTACCTGACCGACGCCGAGTGGGCCGAGGTCGCCCGCCGCGTCGTCGCCGCCACCGGCATCGCCCCCGAGGGCGACGACCAAGCGTGCCGGTGGATCGCAGTGCGGCACGCGGACGACCACATCCACATCCTCGCCACCAGCGTCCGCGCCGACGGCCGCCGCCCCCGCACCAACCGCGACGGCTGGCGGGCACAACAGGAGTGCCGCAAGATCGAAGCCGAGTTCGGGCTGCGCCGCCTCAAGTCCGGCGACCTGACCGCCCCGCGCACACCGACCGGGGCCGAGCGTGCCAAGGCCGAGCGCCAGGGCCAGAACGTGACGGCGCGGGAGTGGCTGCGCGAGCAGGCGTACGCGGTCGCCGCCGCCGTACGCAGCATCGATGACTACTTCACCGTCCTCACCTCGCTCGGCATCCACATCAAGCCGCGCATCGGCCCCGAGACAGGCGAGGTGACCGGCTACAGCCTGGCCGCCCCCGGCGACACCGCCCAAGGCGAACCGGTCTGGTACGGCGGCTCAAGCCTCGCCCCCGACCTGTCCATCAACCGCCTGCGTGAACGCCTCCCCGGACAGGACGTGGCCAACCGTCCACAGCATGTGGCGGACCCGACCGAAACGTGGCGCCGCGCCGAAACCGCCATCCGCCACGCCCACACCGTCCTCGACTCGAACGACGATGACGTGGCCCAAGGCCACCTGGACGCCTTTGGCGACGCCCTGCACAACCTGGCCCTTGCCACACGCGGCCCGCACCAGGCAGAACTGCAAGCGGCGGCCCGCGCGTTCAACCGTGCCCGCCGATCGGCCACCCGGGCCGACCACCAGGCCGCCACCGCCCTGCGCGAAGCCGCCAAAGAACTCGCCTACGCCTCCCACGATCCGGGCGGTCTCGCCATCGCGCTGATCTTCGCCGCCCTCCACCTGGCCCGTGCCGCCGCCAAATGGCATGGGCAACGCGGCCACGAACAGCAGGCCGCAGCAGCCGAGCGAACCTTCCGCCACCTACAGGCCAGCTACCATCAGACCGCCGAGCCCGTCCTGGCGGACCTCGCCCGACGCGCCCCACACGCCACAACCATCCGCCGCTTCGAACAGGACCTTTGCGCCGCCCTCCCCGACCACGCCGACCGCATCCTCGCCGACCCGGCCTGGCCAGCCCTCACCACCACCCTCGCCCGAGCCGAAACCGCCGGCCACAACCCCCGACGCCTCCTGGCCGAAGTCGGCACCGAACGCGAGCTCGACACCGCCGAGCGCCCCGCCGAGGTCCTCAACTGGCGCATCACCACCCAGCCCGACAGGCATGCACAGGCAGCACGCAGGCGAAGCAGCATCAGGGGCACATCGTCCGTGCCTGCGGCGCCACAGCGCCCGGCCACATCAGTGCCCATTAGGCCCGAAGAGCGCGGTCGGCACCGCTAAACCAGAGCAGTTGCCCCCGCCACGCCTCGTGGTGATGGGGATTCCTGAACTCGGCCGAGATTGCTCGTCGTTCCCAAGTCTGTTGCCTCGGCCAACAACGGCTCCGTGCCGTGTCCCGGCATACTCTGGATCATGATGCCTGACATGTCCTCGACCGACTCCGCTGGTGAACCGGATACCTGGCTGCTGACGGCGGGTCGGGAAGACGACGACCGCGCCGAGCAATGGATCATGGGTGGGTACTGCGCCACGAGCTACCACGACATCGGCTACGTCGAGCCGGCCGAGGACCCGGCGCCTTTGCGGCGTGCCTTCGAGAGCCGGTTCCCCGAAAAGAAACCCGGCACGATCACCCAGTGGACGACGCAGCTCCACGCCTTCCTGTGGAAGGTCCAGGTGGGTCACTGGATCGCCGTCCATGACCGTGCGAATGGCGTCGTCTACGTGGGCGAGGTCATCGGTGATCCCACGTACGAGCCGTGGCACGACGACGGGTTCCCGCGCCGCCGTCGGATGCGGTGGTTCACCTACCTGAACCGTAGCGAGCTTCCGCCCAGCGCGCTCACGATGCAGGGCACCATACGGCCCATCAAGACGCACCGCGCCGAGTTCCGCGAGGCCGTCGCCGACCTCCTTGCCGAAGAGGGCGCCCTGGAGTTCCCCGTGACCGAGCAGCCGTCCCCGCCTGGCGCGACGTACCGGCGGCAGGGCGACAGACCGCCGCCGAGGGAGGCGGAGCTGAGCAGGCCGGACCCGGACCTCACCGCGGCAGGCTGGTTGGCACACGGCATCCTGCAGGACCGTCTTGCCGATGAGGCAATAGTCCGGGGCATTCACCCTCTGTCCCCGACGGGTGCGCCCGCATACGACCTTGCATGGACCGACACCGAAGGGAACTTCACCCTGGTGGAGGTCAAGTCCTTGAACGACCACAACGCCACCGCTCAGTTGCGGGCCGGCCTCGCTCAGCTCCTCGACTACGCCGACCACTTCCGCGACCGCCCCGTGCGCCGGGTGCTCTGGGTGGAGCGGGCCCCCACAGAGAAGGAACGGTGGCGACGGATCTGCGAGAACGCCGGTGTCGTCCTCGCGTGGCCGAACGAGGAGGCACGAGTGTTTCGCCCGTTCAACGGGAGGGCGCACTGAAGGTGGGGAGCCAGGCTGAGCAGATCTGAGGAGCCACCGAGTGCTGGGTGGGGAGTTGAGATATCGCCACCAGTGGGCGAGGGCAACTGCTCTTTTGGCACGGGTGCCCGTCAGGCTCCCTCGGTTCCGCTCGCAGCAGCAGGTGCGCCGGTCCGCACGGGCAGCCGCTCCATCCACGCTCGGGCCTCGGCCAAGTGTTCAGCCTGGAGCCCGATGTGGGGGTCGGGCTGGACGAGGAGGGTCGCCATGCCGCGAGTCGTGCGTTCCGCGGCCCAGGTGTGGTCGAGGCTGGTGAAGTCGTCGTCGATCCAGACGGCGGGCACGTCGCCCAGCCAAGAGTCGACGTGGTCACGCTTCCACAGGTAGCCGCCCGGGTGGCTGGTGGTGATCTGCGGGCGGGGGAGGTCAACGTACGGCAGGGGCGGGAGGCCGAGGAGCGGGCCGATGATGGTGGTGGCATCCTGCCGCCAGCTGGTGCACCAGACCGGCGTGACCAGGCCGCTACGGACGACGTCCATGAGCAGGCGGCCGTGGTCGGCGTCGAGCCAGACGGCGACGGGGTTGTCGGCGCTGCGGCCGGTGGGGACGACGTCGTGGCGAGCGTGTGTGGACGGGGTGGTCCCGTCGGCGTCAGGGAAGGGTATGAGGACGCCGTCGACGTCGAGGAGCAGGTAGGGCAGGCGCATCGGTCCTCCAGGGTGAGCCGGGGCGAGGGCGGCTGTCAGAGCTTGCGGGCGCGGATCAGCAGCGTGGTGGGCCAGTGGCCCATGCGGGAGTCGTGGAACTCCTGGGCCGAGGTGAGCCAGAAGCCCGCGTTGCTGAGGTGCTTCTCCCAGCGACCCGTATCGAACTCCCAACGGGCGATGGGCAGTCGCGTGCGGTCGGGGAGAGTGACGAAGTCGCGGCGAGGCCGGTCGTCGCCGGAGGGGCTTCGGCCGCCGCGCTGCGGGTGAGGGACGGAGAAGGAGAGAATCCGACCGGGCTTGAGGTGCGCCGCGATGGCCGGCAGCAGGAGCTCTGGGGCGACGAGTCCGACAGCGCCGAAGACGGAGTAGATCGCGTCGAACTGCTCGTCGGAGGCTTGCAGGTAGTGCAGGGCGTGGCCGGCGACGAAGGTGAGGTTGTTCAGCCGTCCGTAGTGGGAGCGGGCTCGGCGGACCTGCAGGCCGACCAGGTCGACGCCGGTGACGTGGGCGCCGTGGCGGGTGGCCAGGTGAGCGGCGTTGTGACCGGGGCCGCAGCCGAGCTCCACCACCTGCTTGCCGCGCAGGTCCGCGCCGAGACTCTCTGCACCGGGTCCTTGGCCGGGCCGAGTGGTCCACTCCATCCGCGCGGGTACGGACAACGGTTCGGTGAGTCCGACGGCGGTGCGCTGGACGGCGTGGACGTGCCACGGGGAAGCCTGGGCGAGCACGTCAGATCTCCAGGAGGTGGAGGACGTCGGTGAGGTGGCGGCGGACGGCCTTGATGTAGGCGGGGTCGGTAGCCGGGTCGTCGATCCAACGGATGGACTGCTCCATGAACCACTCGACCGCCCACATGCGGTGCCAGCCCAGGGCCCAATTCTCGGCGGTGAGCCCGCCCCGCGGGGCGAGGGCGTCGGGGGTGCCGCCGGCGGTGACGTACTGCTCCAAGAAGACGCGCAGACGTACGGGGTGTGGGGGCTCGATGGTGCCGTGCCAGCTGGCGAGGTCGAGCAGGCCGGGGCCAGTGAAGGCGCGGGCGAAGTCGAGCAGCCGCCAGCCGCCCTGCTGTCCGATGTGGAGGCTGGTGGGGTGGAACTCGGAGTGCACCCAGCCGAACGGCGCCAGGGTCGCTCCGGCCGAGCGGGCCTCGGCAGCCTGGTCGATCCGGTCGAGCGCGTCCTCGACGTCGTCCGTGTCCTGCCACCGCTCGGCCTTACGGAGCTGTCCGAGGTGCTCCAGTGCCCTGGCCGGCAGCATGCGCAGCCGCTCATGGTCGAGAACGGGCAGGGCGGGAGCGGTCCGGGTGCCGTGCAGGACCACGGCTGCGGCGACGCCGTCGAGGTCGTCGGCCTCGCGGACGGCGGGACCGAGGTCCTCCATGATCATGCCGAGCCAACCGTCCAGGATGGCGGAGGCATGGACCTGGGGGACGGGGACGCCGAGAGTGTGGGCCAGACGGAGGGCTTGGTCTTCGCTGTCGAACGGCTTCTTGGCGTACTTGAAGATGGCCGTGGCGCCGTCGGGGAAGGTCACGCGCTCGACGCCGGACATGGACCACACGCGCACCTCCTCACGCGTGCCGGTGGCCTGGCCGACCACGGTGAGCAGGTTGTCCAGGAGTTCGGCGGTGGGATTCGGGCTCATGGGGGCTCCGGTGAGGTGGAAGGCGTCCGGGGCGGGCGAGAGGTGCCAGCCCGCCCCGGAGCCTGGTCGGGTGGGTTACGCGGCGGGGTTCACGCGGTGGGAGTAGACCTGCTTGATCCAGCCCGCCTTGAACGCGGAGAGGTCGTCGCGGAAGTTGGCCAGCGAGGCACCGTAGGGCGCGACGACGCCGCCGGTCTGGTCCGGCACGGACTGGCAGCCGTGCACGAGCCGACCGCCGAGGGCGGCGTGGGCCTTGATGGACTCGATGCGGCGGTGCTCGTTGAACCAGCCGCCGTGGTAGACCTCGTCGAGCATTCCGCCCATCTCGTCGTCCAGGTCGAAGACGACGGAGGTGGCGGCGGGGAAGAACCAGCACGGGCCGACGTTGGAGATGTGCCCGTCCAGCTCCACCTTGTTGAGCGCCATGAGCGTGGCTGCCTCGCGGAGCATCCGCAGGTGGTCGGCGGTGATCTGCGGGAGGCCGAGGCCGGCCAGGTGCTCCTCGCGGAAGAGGTACGCGTACACCTCGTACGCGGTGGCCAGGACGCGGGCCGCGTCGGAGGTGGAGTCGCTGTGCTGCTTGATGAAGTCGAGCGCGAGCTGCTCGACCGCGCTCTCGGTCGTCTCGTCCACGTCCAGGAGCTGCGCCTTGACCAGCTCCCAGTCGGCGATGAGCCACGTGTTCGACTCGAAGCGGAAGAAGTACTCGGCCGGGTCGATGGTGATGCGCCGGCCGTCGACCTGGATGCCGGGCAGGCGGCTCCAGCGCGGGTCGAACGCCTTGGGCAGCTCGACCGTGATGGCCGTGGTGTCGATGGTGGTCACCGTGTCTCCGTCTCTGTTCGTCCGGGTCCGGGCACAGGAGGGCCCGAACCCGGTGTGGGCGTACGGAACTTCGGGGTGCCGCCCGGACCAAGGGGGACCTGGATCGCGGTCGTGCCGTTCCGGGCGGCTGCTGATAAGTGAACCGGTGGTCACGCTCAGTGGGTACGGTGGGAGGCAGTTGAAGCGGTATACGCGGTTTACAGCTCCGGAGTGGAGGCGATCGTGGCAGCGCAGCGAGAACCCAACTCCCGCCTGCGCGATGCCATCGACGCGGTCGGCTGCACCTACGAGGCTCTCGCCAGGGACGTGCGGCGCATCGCCGCCGAGAACGGCGAGATCCTCCAGACCAACAAGTCGGCCATCTCCCACTGGGTGAACGGCACCCGCGCCCCTTCAGGCCGGGTAGGCCAGTACCTCGCTGAGGCACTGTCCCGCCGGGCCGGTCGGACCATTACTCAGACCGAGATCGGCCTTCGCACGGCCGAGGCCGAGGAGCCGGCGGAATCCGACCCCGTCCTCGCTGTCACCGACCTGGGCCGCGCCGACGTCGAGCGCCGCCGCTTCCTCGCCATCGCAGCCTTCACCACCGCCGGCGTCGCCATGCCTCTCGGCTACGACCACGAGGCCACCGCCCGCATGCTCCGAGCCCGCACCGGCACGTCCGTGGTCGGCGTGGAGGACGTGGACGTCGTACGGCAGATCACCACGGCCTTCAGCGCCGCTGACGAACGCCTCGGCGGCGGCCACGGCCTGACCACCGTCACCGCCTACCTCGCCGACACCGCCGCACCCATGCTCCGGGGCCGATTCCCAAGCGAAGCCTTACGCAGGGCAGCCTTCGGCGCGGTCGCCGAACTCGCCTACCTCGCAGGATGGAAGCACCACGACCTCGGCCAGGAGGGCGCCGCCCAGCGCTACTACCAGGTCGGCTACCAGCTCGCCTGCGAAGCCGACCCGCACGGCCATGCCGCCTGGATGATGCGTGCCCTCGCCCACCAGGCCCTCAGCCTCAAACAGCCCCACCACTGCGTCGACCTCGTCGAAGGCGCCCTCCGGACAGGTCTCGGCCACGTCGACGGCCAGACCGAGGCACTCCTCCACATCACCCACGCACGCGCCTACGCCGCCGTCAACGAGCACCCGTTGGCCGCACGTGCCCTGCTCGCCGCCGAAGACGCGCTCCTTCGAGACGACAGCCCGCAGCCCAGCTTCTCCCGCGTCAGCGGCCCCGCCGCCGGCACCGTGGCCAGCCACACCGCCCGCACCCTGACCGACCTCGCCGACCACATCGGCACCGAACAACAGCACCGCGACGCCCTCACCCGCTGGGACCCGAAGAAGTACAAGCGCGTCCATGCCCTCACACACGCCGACCTCGGAGACAGCCTCGCCGCCCAGGCCCGCGCCGACGAAGCCGTCGCCGCTTGGACCCAGGCCCTGGTCCTCATGGAGGGCATGACCTCGGACCGCACTCGCAAGGCGATCACCTCGGTCCGCTCCACCCTCGCGGTCTACCAGCGGCGCAAGGTACCCGGCGCCGCCGATCTCGCCCGCCGCGCCCGCGAAGCCCTCGCCTAACATGCCCGACAACCCGCCCAACGAAGGGATGACCGTGGTTCAGCCGAAGACCGACGACCAGCCGAAGGCCCTCAAGCCGGCCCTGGAATCCATGACCCTGCTGGTCGCCGCCGTCATCGTCCACGACAAGGCCACCAATCGCGTGGTCCTCCTCCAGCGCAGCGAGAACGCCAAGTTCGCCCAGGGCATGTGGGACCTCCCCGTCGGCAAGAGTGAACCCGGCGAGGCCATCACCGAAACCGCCGTACGTGAGCTGTACGAAGAAACCGGCCTGACGGTGAAGCCGGAAGCCCTGAAGGTCGCCCACGTCATCCACGGAGCCTGGGGCGTCGAAGCCCCCAACGGCTTCCTCACGGTCGTCTTCACCGCCCACGAATGGACCGGCGAACCCGAGAACCGCGAACCACGCAAGCACGCCCAGGTCGGCTGGGTCGACGCCGACGCCATCCCCAAGAACTTCGTGGACACCACCTCATGCGCCCTCCACCGGTATCTCGCGGGAGGCCCGGAGGTCTCGCTCGACGGCTGGCGATAGAGGCACCAATTGCGGCCCGCCCGGTTGCCCGGGCGGGCCCTTCGCCATTCGTACTCGGTAACCGAGATCGACCGCATGATGATCGAACCAGCCACCAGGAATGTTCCCGCCCCATGCCCGACACCACCGCCCGCGTACGAGAGCTCAATCTCGACCGCCAATACTTCGACCGCGTGGCCGCGGGCACCAAGGTCATCGAAGTGAGGGGCAGATACACGCGCCTCGCCGACCTCGCCGCTGGCGACACCATCCGCTTCCGCATCAAGGCACCGACAAGACCTGCGATGTGGCGGTTCTCCGCGTCACCGAGTACCCCAACTTCGATGCCCTCCTCGACGGCGAAGGCTCGGCGAACGTCAAACCCACCGCCACCCCGACGAGCAGCTCGCCAACATCCGCCCCTGACCACCCAGCCGACGAATACCTGACCGCCGATCAGACCACTGATCTCGTCGCGGGCTCGCCCACCTCTTCGTCCACCACTCCCGTCACCGTCGTCGACATGATCGAGCACCTGGACTTGGGGGAAGGCACCGCGTGCTGGAGATCGGCACAGGTACCGGCTACTCCTCCGCGCTGATGTGCCACCGCCCCGGCGAAGACAACATGACAACGATCGAGGTGGACCCGGCGGTGGCGGCCCGTGCAGATGCCGCGCTGGAAACGGCCAGGTTCTCAACATGGACCGAGACCGGGGACGGGCTACTTGGATACCCGCGCCGTGCTCCGTACGACCGAGTAATCGCCACCTGCGCCGTCCACCGTATCCCTACACCTCTATCAAGGCAGACCAAGCCCGGCGGGACCGTCCAGGCCACCGTCGGCGGTGCATGGTCGTACGGCACCGGCCTCGCGAAGGTCACCGTCGGCAAGGACGACACCGCCGAAGGCCGGATCATCGGCCGCCCCTCGTTCATGCAGGCACGCTCCCAGGCCAGTGGTCCCGGTGTCCGGTGGCCTCTCCGCCCGCACCGTCTATGCCGACAGTGAGCGGCAGATGAAGGTGTCGCCCCTACTCCTGGACGAGTGGATGCCCGCCTTCCTCGCTCAACTCGGCGCCCCGGGCGCACAATTCGTTCGCGCAGCGACGAGCGACGGCGCCCAGCTCCTGTACGTGTTCGATCCGGAGCGCGAGTCCTTCGCCGAATTCACCTCTGACGGCGAAGACTGGACCGTCCGGCAGGGCGGCCCCGCGGCCCTGTGGGACGACATCGAGCAGGCGCTCACCCCATGGCAGGACGCGGGAAGCCCCGACAACACCGCCGTACAGCTCCACATCACCGCCAATACCCACACGTACTGGATCGGCGCCAACCCGGCACTGCGCTGGCAGCACTGTCTCGCGTGACCGTCCCTGCCTCTATCAGCCCTCTGCTAAGCCCCAGCGACGCTAGGCTTGGCGGGGTGGGCGACGAATCTCTGTCGGAGTGGGCGGAACGCCGGGACACCAAGATCGGCCGCCTGCGGGCAGTGCCGATCGTCTCGGGCGACGGCCCCAAGGGGGCGCACCTTAACCCCGACGCACCACGCGCCATCGAACGGTGGAACGGGCACGCCTGGGAGCCTTACGCGTTCGCTGCCAACCTCGCTGAGGCCAAGCGCATCCTGTACCCCGAGGCCAACAAGCCTCCGGCCCGGGCCCCCGGCCCGGCACCAAAACCGCTCGGCTCAGGCACCGGAAAGCACCGCAGGCCACAAGCGCCGCCATCCAACCAGCGCTGACTCTCAGGACTGCCCGGCTCGTTCTTCACTGGGCCACTCCCTCGACAGTCCGAAGCCGAAGGGCCATCAGCAAGCCGACGGCCCTTCGCAAGGCATCCAAGCTAATAAAGCTGGCTGGCTCTGCACTCACCTCATCACCAAGGCGAGACACGAGGCTTACGCCTCCACCACCCCCTCGCGTTGCCCTCGCTCGGGGGGCGAACCCAAGGGCGCAACTCGCCCTCCTCGTCAGGGACAGTATGAGCATAAAAGATCGCATCGAGACTTTCGAGAAGCGGCCTGACGGCTTCTTTCGCCTCCACCGAGATGCTCTCGACCGCGTCTTCCAGGAGATCTCGAGTTTCTAGGGCGTTCGGATATGCACTAATCGGGTAAGTACCGGAGGGCATCCACTGAGCCTCCATTCGACGTACGAGACGCTCCCAATCAGTGAGCATATTCCTGATCGAGCACATGGGCTCATTCATCCGCGCTCGAGCCTTCGGGGGGAGCCTGTCCAACTCAACTTGGAGTCTGCGCTCATCCCAGGCTTGAATTCCCTGAAGTTGCTCTTTCGATAGATTCTCCCACAGCGACAAAGTCGCCGGAGCCTCATCTGATCCGCTTTTTGCGTCGGCCCTACCCATTCCTGCTACTCCTTCAATTGGTCCATATAGTAATCGTGCCCTCGACTGGGCTGCATAAATGTTCCGTTGTTTCCTTCACGAATAAGCATTGTTCCGGTCTCGTCATCCCACCATGCCCAACGAGGGGTGCCACTTTGCGTGTCGCGAAGTTTCCGACCCTCGGAACCCGCCATCATGTCCTCCAAGTACTCGGCGACGTCCTCATCGTCCACCCCTGGAATTCCTCGCTTGTTGATGTCTCCATGAGCTGCAATCTTATCCGCCAGCAACGGAAGGTTCCCTTGCTGACTGGCAGGGTCTGCATCCCCAATTTTCACGCACATAAGGCCGAGCGGATCGGTCCCAGCGTAAGGGTTGGGAACGTACGCGTGGTGGTTGTCTGCAGGTCCAAGTCTGAGGGGGTCGGGCGTGAGGTAGCGCGCGGTTTCGGGGTCGAAGTAGCGCTGATTGTTGTAGTGCAGGCCAGTTTCTGGGTCAGCGTATTGGCCAGGAAAACGCAGGGGGCAGTCGACGTCGCTTCGGCCGGTCGGCGCCGGTAGTGGACTACCCCAGAGAGCGGTCCGGTAGTGCCAAACGATTTCGCCGTCGGCGTTGAGGAGTTCGGTGGGGGTGCCGACGAGATCAGTGATGATGGCGTGAAAGCGGCTGTCATACTCGTCTTGCGACGTTTCCCCTGCAGTCAGCCATTTCAAGCGAGGGTCGATGGCTCTAGGACGTCGCTCGGTCTGCACCAAAGGGCGATGAGTTCCTGGGGTGTAGTCCCAGCTCGTGACGGTGCCGTCGGCGGCCGTCTGTTCGGCGAGGCGGGTCCCCTCCCAGGTGAAGTGAATGCACTCCGCTGCCTCGCCGACGGGATCCACTCGATGTTTGGCGATGCGCCGACCAGTGGGGTCGTAGATGTAGCGCCAGCGGGTACCGTCCGGGGTGGTCGTTTCGGCGAGACGGTCTTCGGCGTTCCAGCTGTAAGTCCAATGACGCGTTTGACCGCTGAGGAGTCGGCGCGTTCTGCGAACCAGGCGGCCTTGCGCGTCGTAGGTGAAGCGGGTGCGGCCGGCACGGTGAAGCAGGGTTCCGGAAAGCTCGCGAGGACCGTCAGTGTCCGCGGTGGTGGCGGTGATGGCTGAGGTTACATTGCCAGTGGTGTCGTAGGCGTAGGACTCGGACCAGTCGCTGCCAGTCACGGTGGTGACGCGGCCTGCGCTGGAGAGTGTGAAGCGGCGGGTGCCAGTGGTGTGTTCGATCAGCTGGGTCAAGTAGCCGTCGGGACGGTAGGTGTACTGGCGGTCTTGGACCGGGTCGGCAGCCGAGTTGCTGTTTCGGATGCTCTGGCTGGCCAGGCGGCCGCCTGCGTCCCAGGTCTGAAGAAGGAAGGCGTTGTCGTCGAAGATGCGGGTTATCTCTTGGCCAACAACGTTGTAGCCGAAGTCAAGGCGATGGCCGGCCGAGTTGGACAAGGCCAGTGGCTGAGGTCCCGTGCCGTAGTCCCACGTGGAGATGAGTCCGCTGGGTGTAGTGCGTGAGGTACGCCGGCCTAGCGCATCGTAGGTGTAGCTGGTGGTGCGGCCATTGATTGTTTCCGACAGAAGGCGACCAAGCGGATCGTGGATGTGGTCCACGACCGCATCAGGGTTGGTCATCGCGGCGATCTGGCCGGTCGGGGCATAGGCGTACGTCGAGACGCGGTTGTCGCTGAAAGCGTGAGCGGTGACACGGCCCAGAGGGTCGCGGGTGAAGGTCTCGGTCTCTCCAGCCCCGTTGGTGCGGGATACGAGGCGACCTGCCGGATCGTGGATGTACTTGAGGCTGCGGCCGTTGAAGTCGGTCTCGGCCGCTAGATGTCCGGCCTCGTCATGCGTGTATGACCAGGTCAGGCCAGCAGGGTTGGTCACGCTCGTGAGCTGCAGCTCGGTGTCGTAGCTGAATCTGAACTCGGCGCCGTTCGGGTCGGTGCGTGAAGCCGGGAGGCCAAAGTGGGTGTATGTGCGGCGGGTCGTGTTTCCGGCCTGGTCGGTGTACGTGAGGAGGTTGCCCTCGCCATCCCACGTCCACGACTCCAGGGAGCCGTCGTTGTATTCGCGTCGGAGGGGTTTGCCTTCGACTGTCCAGGAGAGGCGTGTGATGCTGCCGAGGGCGTCGGTGATACTGCAGGTGCGACCGAGGGAGTCCCGGGTCACGCAGATGGAGTTGCCGTCCGGGTTGGTGACGACCATCGGGAGGCCAGCCGAGTTGCTCTGGATCCAGCGGGTATGGCCCAGGGCATCAGTCACAGCAGAGAGATGACCAGTCTCGTTGTAGTCATACGCCGTGGTCGCCCCGGTGGGACCAGTGGTGGAGAGCCTGTTGCCGACCTGGTCGTACGTGTACTGCCAGGTGATGCCTCCCGGTTCGGTGACAAGGACAGGCAGGTTCAGCTCGTTGTAGACGGCCGTGGCGTGGGATCCGTCGGGCATGAGCACAGCGGTGAGGTTGCCAACGTCGTCGCGCTCGAAGCGGGTGGTGTGGCCCAGCGCATCTGTGATCGAGGCGAGGTGGCGCCCGTCCCGTGTCCACTGCTGCGTGGTCCTGTTGCCGAGCGGGTCAGCGGTGTGAGTGAGTTTGCAGTGTTCGTCGTACTCGTAGACCGTGGCGTGGCCGAGGGAGTCCGTGTAGGTGGTGCGTCGGTCGGCCGGTTCGTAGCGGAAGCTGCCGGACCACATGCCGTCGGGGCCGAGGGTGCGCAGGACGCGGCCGGTGTGGTCGTAGACGTAGCCGAAGCTTGAGCCGTTGCTGTCTGTCCAGGTGGTGATGCGGTCTGCGTCGTCGTACGTGAACCGGTGTGGCTGGTCAGAGGAGTTGGTAACGGTGGTGAGGTTGCCGAACTCGTCGTAGCCGTACGAGATCAGCAGGGTGTCGTCGAGCCGCAGGGCGGTGATGCGTGGCAGCTCGGGGTGGGTGTCGATGTCGACGCGGTAGCCGCCGTAGTGGCGGACTGCGGTGGGGCGGCCGGTCTCGGCGTCGTAGTCGATGTCGATGCGGTGGCCGGCGCGGTTCTCGATGGCGGTCAGCGGGTGGCCTGTGGCCGGGTGCGGAGCGAAGTGGAGGGTGCGGCCGGTGGCGGGATCGGTGATGCGGTAGGCGGCTTCGTCTGTGCCATCCCGGTGTAGTGGCCACCGCGGGCCGTATGACGGGTAGACGGCGTCGAGACTGTCCGGGCATGGGTAGGCGAGCAGCATGCCGTCCGCGCCGGCGAAGAGGATGTCGTTCTCGCCGACTTCCAGGTGCTGGTCGAGGGTGGCGGCCCAGGACGGTCCGAACCAGCCACCGGCCCCGTAGTTGGACAGGTGGGTGCGCTGCAGGATGAGGGGGAAGGCGCCGGGCAGGGTGAGGTCGGTGCGGGTGAGCGACATCTCGCCGGTGGCGATGTCGACAGGCTCACCGGTCTTGCACTTGTCGCCGTCCGAGCGGCATACGTCGTCCGGTCGGTTGTGGGCGTCGTCGCGACCCCGGCCTTCCTCGCGCAGGCGGCGGGCGCGTTCGGCGATCCGTCTGGCGGCGCTGCTGCTGCGGGTCGCCGCGGCGCCGGCTCCGCCGGTAGCGAGGCCGAGGAGCACGTCGGGACCGAGCCGGCCGACCCAGCGGGCTGGTTCGTTCTTCATCGTGTCCCAGTCAGCGATGGACTTCGCGAACTCGGTCGGGTTCTGGACCCCGTACATGAGGCCGTCGGCCACGCTGGCCAGTTGCATCCCCCAGCGGGAGGGATGGGTCAGTGTGTCGGTAAGGCTACCCAAACCGTCGAGTCCTTCGTAGAAGCCTTTGGCCAGGTTCTTGCCGCCACCCAAGAGCTGCTTGAACCAGCCGGGCTCGTCCGGCGCGGCTCCGGCCGCCGCGTCCAGCTTCGGCTTGGCCACCCGGGCGGCCTCGTCCACCTGGGCACGCAACGCATTGAGCCTCGAGACGCAGCCGCCCATCGCCGCGCCGCCCGGGTCGGTCTCCGGCGGGCGTTGAGGAAGCGGGTCGTCACGGCGCTCGACGGCGGCGTTGTAGTCATCGACGTCACGCTGGTAGTTCTTGGACGCCTGCCGGGCCTCCGCCGCGTCCTCGATGATGGGCTTGGCTTTGCGCTGCGCCTCCTCCAGGACCTCGGAGTAATCGCGTACCGCCTTAGCAGCCTTGGCGAATTCGTCGTGTGCGGTGTCGAGAGTGTCGGGTATGTGGCGCACCTTGGAGCGGAAGTCCAGGGCGGTGGTGCCCTGCCACTCCTCCTCATCCACCGTCTTCAGGCGCATCTTGGCATCCTGGAAGGCGTCCGCATAGACGCTCAGCGTGATGTCCAGCGTCTGCAACTGCGTCACGTTGCCCGGTATCAGATCCTTGGGCGTGTCGTTTGCCCCGATGGTCTCGCTCATCCGAATGCCCAGTCCTCGAAGTCCTGCTGCCAGCCGTCGGCCGTCTGCTCCCAACCGGGTTTCTCACTCGGCAGGTCGGGCTTGGTCTGCTCGTACACCCAACTGCTCGCTGCCCCGGATGGCAAAGAGGCCAGGTTCTCCTCGGTGGGTGTGAAGTTCTCGATCCCAAGCTTCTCGGCCTGCTCATAGGCGGCGATGGTCTCGTTGAGCTTCTCGACGATGATCTCGGCGAAGTCCACGAGCTGTCCCATGCCGTACTCCCAAGAGGAGAGGAAGCCCTCCACCGCGCCCTGGACCACGTCCGAGCCCGCGTGCTTCGCGCAAGAGGCGAGATCGCCCTTCTTGTCCCGGACGTCCTTGGCCGCGAGCATCGAATCCTCAAGTGGGTAAACGACTCGGCGCAGCGCCGATATCTCGACCTTGTAGCCGTCACTCATCGGCGGCATCTTCCACACGGAGCGGAGCAAGCATCTCCGCGGGCAGCAGCTGCGGGTTCGCTCCAGCGAGGTCCACAACGAGCCCGTGTCCCTCAGGCAGGAGGGTCATCAAGTCCTCGCCCGTGGTGGAAAACCATTCACACGCCCCGGCGAAGCGTGCCAACTCCCCCGGCGACGAGAAAGCCGGTATCACCGCTGACTCCGGCTGGCCGATCGCCATGAAACCGGGACGCTCCGGACGCTGGAAGTACCAGCGCCCCCGCAACAAAGCCTCTCGCACAGCATCAGGAAGCTCCCCCGCCCCCGTGTCCTGATCACTCATGCAAAGCATCGAACATGATCGCGAGCAGGGCAGTCAACATGGCTTTAAGGCGCCCAAGGTCTGGGCCAGTCGGCACTTCGATGCGGCACTACCAGAATTACGACATAGACACCTGCACGCGCTGATAGCGCTTGAACGGCGTCATTCTGTGACTACTGCGGGCCTGCAGCCAACGGTGGGCCGTGCGGGTGCAGACCAACCGTACGGGGAAGCCATGCGCCATGGAACAGCCCATGCCAGTCCGCACACAGTCCGCAAGACACCCGGTCAAGCCCGTCGCACCCCATCGCCAGCAATCGAGAAAAGACCAGGTCAGTGACCCACAGAAGAGATCACTGCAGGTCACCAACCCGGCTAATTACTAGGAGACCAAGAAGGCCTGACCCACCCGGTCGCCTTCCCGGCACACCCGACAGCACCCGGCATCCGCGCGGAGCCGGGTGCTGTCGTCGTCCGCGAGCGGTCCGGGGGCCGGGGGTTTCCCGCGCGGCGGTCCCGTGCGGGTGATTTCCGGGGGCTCCGCGGCGTGTCCGGGTGACAGGTGCCGCTAGCACTGGTCCGTCCGTACGAGACGGAGGGACCCGTATGCGCAGGCTCAGCTTCCTCGTGTCCACACTCCTCACCGCCACCGCCACCGCCACCGTCGTGGTCGTCGGAGCGGCGCCGGGCGCCGGCGCCGCGCCCGGTGACACGGTCAGCACCACCGTCGAGCAGGCCATCGAGAAACTGCCGGTCGCCGCCGAGGACAGCAGCGGGTACAACGCCGCGAGGTTCCGGCACTGGACCGACCCCGACCAGGACGGCTGCGACACACGGGCCGAGGTGATCATCGCGGAGGCGACCACTCCGCCCGCCGTCGACGGGCGGTGCACCATCACGGGCGGCGCGTGGCACTCGTACTACGACAAGCGGGACCACTCCGGCGCGGGCGCCCTCGACGTCGACCATCTGGTGCCGCTCGCCGAAGCCTGGCGCAGCGGGGCGTCGGCCTGGACCGCCGAGGAGCGGGAGCGGTTCGCGAACGACCTGGGCGACCCGAGAGTGCTCGCCGCCGTGACGGCCTCCGAGAAGCGCCTGAAGGGGGACCGGGACCCGGCGCGGTGGGAGCCGTCCGACGACAGCGCGGACTGCCGGTACATCGCCGAGTGGGCGGCGGTGAAGGGGCGGTGGAAGCTGTCCCTGGACCCGGCCGAGCTGGCGGCGTTGCGGAACATGGTGGCGGAGTGCCCGACGGAGGAGATCTCGTACGAGATGGCGCTCTGACGCGGCCCCGGCCGGGCGTCCGGCGGTGGTACGGGCCGGGCGCTCAGGCCGTCAGTTCCTCCTCCAGCCACGTCTTGCCCCGCGTCCGCGCCGTCAGGCGTACGCCCGCGAGCAGCGGGGCGAGGCGCTCCGCCTCCGCGCGCACGGCGGCCTTCGCGTCCCGGCCCACGTCCTCCAGGTAGCGGCAGACGATCGCGCCGGTGGCGTCCTGGGCCCAGCCGCCGACGATCCGGCCGTTCCACCACACGGAGGGGCCGATGTTCCCCGCACGGTCGAAGAGGCGGGGCGCGTGCTCGCCGAGGTACCAGTCGCGGGTGTGCCAGCCCATCGGCGTCGAGTCGAGGGCGGGCAGCAGCGCGGCCCACGGCTCGGGCGCCGGCGGCGGGTCGAGGTCGTCGGGGAGCAGCAGGCCGGTGCCGCCGCCCTCCAGGTCGGCCTCCACCGCGCGCAGTGCGGCCAGGGCCCGCTTGACCTGCGTCTTGGTCCAGCCCGTCCACCAGCGCAGATCGTCCGCCGTGCCGGGGCCGAAAGCCCGTAGCCAGCGCCTGGCCAGCTCGGTCTCGGCCTCCAGGGTGTCCCACTCGGCCAGACCGTCGGGACACCACCGGGTCAGCGGTGACCAGCGGTACTGGTGGGACGTCCACGAGCCGCGCGGCCTGCCCCGTACGGCGAGCCCTTCGGCGGCGAGCAGGAGCAGCAGGCGGCTGGCGACCTTCTGGCGGCCCTCGTACGCCTTGCCCCGCGACAGGACGATCTCGGTGTTCAACCGGGGGTCGGCCGCGGCCAGTTCCGCCGCGGTGAGCTCGCCGCCGGCCTCCAGCGCGCCGAGCGCCGCCCGCTCGGCCCCGGCGAGCCACCGCGCGACGCCGGCCGCGTCGGCGGCGACGCCCGCGTCGGCCAGGACGTCCAGCAGCCTGCGGCGCTCGCGGGCGGCCACCTGGCGCGAGCACGCCGCCTGGACGACGGGGGCGACGTCGAGGGAGGTGACGAACACCGTGCGGCGCATGGCGAGCAGCCGCAGCAGCGAGCGGTCCTCGTACAGCGCGCGCTCGACGTCCGCGACGGTGCCCGCCCGCATCCGCACCAGCGCGCCGAGGTGGACGGACGAGGGGTCGGTGCCGTGCAGCGCCACCAGGTCGCGCGCGACCTCCTCCGGGCCGTCCGCCCGTGCCTCCACCGCCAGCCGGTGCCGCCACGCCAGACGCGCTCTGCGCTCGGCCGTGTCCACCCGTGTCCGCTTGCCCATGGACCGGACCCTAACCGGCCAAGTGCCGGTGACTGTCCGGGTTCTCGCGGAGGAAATCGGCGAAGGCCGTGGCCGGGCGGCCGGTGAGGCGCGGCACGGCGTCGGAGACCTCGGCCAGCTCACCGTTCGCCATGGCCTCGTACGACGAGATCCACCCCTGGACCTGCCACGGCTCGGCGTGGAACCGCTCCCGTGAGGCGTACGCCTCCTCGCGCGTCTCCGGTGCGTAGGTGACCGTGCGGCCCGTGGCCCGGCTCAGCTCCTGGGCGATCTCGGCGAGCGACAGGGCCGCGGGACCGGTGAGGTCGTACGTGGCGCCGTCGTGACCGTGTTGGTCCTCCAGCTCGGCGAGGAGTACGGCGGCCGCCGCGTCCGCGATGTCGTCGTGCGCGACGGCCGAGACGCGCCCGTCCCCGGCCGGGCCCCGGATCACGCCGTCCTCGCCGGCCATGGCGGGGAACTCGGCCTGGTAGAAGCTGTCGCGCAGGAAGGTGTGGCGTACGCCGGTGGAGCGGATGTACTGCTCGGTGTGCCAGTGGTCGCGGGCGAAGGTGAACGTCGCGTCGGGCGACGCGCCCAGGAAGGACACGTACACGATCCGCTCGACGCCCGCCGCGAGGGCCGCGTCCACGGCGGTCTTGTGCCTGCGCACCCGGTCGGGGTTCTCGTGCGCGGAGACGAGGAAGAGCGTTCCCGCGCCGTCCACCGCCGCGCGCATGGCCTCGGCGTCGGCGTAGGAGGCGGGCGGCGCCTTCACCGCGCCGGGCAGGGCGGGCAGCCGGGCGGGGTCGCGGCCGAGGAGGAGCTGGGAGACGCCGGCGCCGGCGAGGCGGCGGGCGACGGCTCCGCCGATCCGGCCGCTCGCTCCGGTGACGGCGATTGCTGGGGTCATGGGGCGTGTCCTTTGCTGCTGCGTGCCAAGTCCTGCGGTGCCGGCGGACGGCGGTGGCGACCGTCCTCTACAGCGTCAAGGGGACGCGGCCGGGGAGCATTCCTTCGTACGCCCATTGGCACCAGCGCGCCCGGGCGGTCACCACGGCGGCGAGGCGGTCACCGGACCGGCGGGCGGGCGCGGGCCGCGCCGGGGGGCGGGGCTTCGGCAGTGCGCGAGCGGCCGCGCCGCCCGGGTTCGGCCGGGCACCTCGTGGCGGGCGGGGGTCCCGGCGTGGTGCGGGAGGCCCCCCGCCGCCCGGGCCCGGCGGCGCACCTCGTGGCGGGCGGGTACCCGGCCGGCGGCGGCACCCCGGGCGTCACGCCACCGCGCCGCTGCCCGCGAGCAGGGGGCTTTCGTTGCGCAGGAGCCACTGCCGGTATCCGGGGGCCCGCATCGCGGCGTCGCGATACGCGGCCTCCAGGTCGGCGTACACGCCGTCCGCCTCGGTGAAGCCCGGTCGCGTCACGAGCAGCAGCCGTACGGCGAGCGGGTCGCCCCGCAGTGGGCGGATCGCCATGTCGTCGCGCGGCCCCGAGGTCGGCTACCAGGGTGCGACGGCCTCGCCCATCACGATGAGGGACGTCGCCGTGTGGTAGTCCCCGCGCAGGACGGGCGGGTCGAGGCCGGCCGCGTCGAACACCCGCTGCACGCCGTCCCATTCGCCGTCCACCGTGGGGTCGATCATCCAGCGGTCGGCGGCCAGGTCGGTCAGCTCCACCACGGAGCGGCCGGCCGCCGGATGATCTCGTGACATCGCGATGAACTGCGGTTCCCGCTCGACGAGTACGCGCTGGTCGAGACCGGCGGGGACCCGCAGGGCGAATCCCTCCACCTCGTGCACGAAGGCGACGTCGAGCTGTCCCGCCGCGAGCAGCCGCAGCAGCGTACCGGCCGATACGTCGACATGCAGGGAGGTGCCGGTCTCCGGGAGGCGCGTACGGAGCCTGCGCAGCCACCCGCCGATGACCCGGCTGGCGGTCGCCCCGATGCGCAGTTGCGGGCTCCCCGAGGAACGGGACGCGGCCGCTCGCGCGTCGGCCACCAGAGCGTTCATCTGCTCGACGAGCGGACGCGCCCTGCTGAGCACCGCGCGCCCCAGCGGCGTCGGCCGGCAGCCGGTGCGTTCGCGCGAGAACAGCTCCGCGCCCAGGGCGTTCTCGATCCGGCGGAGCTGCGTGGTCAGGGACGGCTGGCTCATTCCGAGCGTACGGGCGGCCTTGTGCAGGCTGCCCGTGTCGGCGATGGCGCACAACGCGCGAAGGTGCCTGACCTCAAGCTCCATGCCTCGACCCTGAGGCGGCCCGCCTGAGCCACACCAGACTCCATAAGCACAGGAATCACTGCCAGTTTGGCGCGAGTTGGGCCGGGCGATGCGCTCGCGCTATCACCGGTTGACATCATGCGCGGCCGCGGCGGGGCCCCGACACTCTCCCTACCCAACCGTTTGACATGAACGGAACGAGTAGGAGCCCCCCACATGAAGACACGGCACCCCAGAGCCCTCCTCGCCACCGCCCTCGGCCTCGGTCTCGCCGCCGCGACCCTCGGCGCCGCCCCCGCGACGGCGGCGACTTCGAGCACGTCCGGCACCTCCGGCACGTATTCCTCCTTCACCTCGTACGAGAGGTCCAAGGAGAACGCGGCCGCGAACAAGGCGTTCTTCGACGCCGTGCGGAAGTCGGTCGCCCAGAAGCGGGCGGCGAACCCCGGCGCCCAGGCCGTCACCGTCGTCTACTCCGCGGCGAGCGCGCCCAGCTTCCGCACACAGATAGCCAGGAGCACCCAGATCTGGAACAGCTCCGTCACCACCGTACGGCTCCAGGAAGGGTCCAACCCCGACTTCGTCTACCGCGAGGGCAACGACCCCCGTGGCTCGTACGCCAGCACCGACGGGCACGGCAGCGGGTACATCTTCCTCGACTACCGCCAGAACCAGCAGTACAACTCGACCCGCGTGACCTCGCACGAGACCGGCCACGTGCTGGGTCTGCCCGACCACTACTCGGGGCCGTGCAGTGAGCTGATGTCCGGCGGCGGTCCCGGCACCTCGTGCCAGAACGCCACCCCGGACCAGCGCGAGCGCAGCCGCGTCAACCGGCTCTGGCAGAACGGCTTCGCCCCGGCCGCCACCTTCTGACCGGCCCGGCCGGTCCGGGCGGCCCCGGCCGGCCGCGCCACCCAGGTGCCCCGTACGTCCACGGACGTGCGGGGCGCCGTCGCGCCGCCGCCGGGAGACCTGCCGCACCGGCTGCCCGCGCCGCCGCTAGGAGACCTGCTGCCCCGCCGTCTCGGTGGCCGGCTGCCCGGCGGACGACGCCGCCGCCCGCGGACGCGCGTACGGGAACGGGCCCCGGTACCCCGTCCCCGGCCCCTGCGCCGGTCTGCGCTCGAAGTCCGGGCACGCCCAGGTCTCCTGGACGAAACCGGACCGCAGGTCCCACAGGTCGAACAGGTCCTGCTTGCTGTCGACCGTGCGGTAGGCGTCCTTGGTCCTGCGGAAACAGGCCAGGTTTCCGAACATCCCGGTGCCCACCGGGTGGTAGTCGGAGAAGGCGCAGGAGATGCAGGCCCGCAGGTACGCCCCGGACGGCAGTTGCCGCTGGATCACCGTCAGGGCGTGCTCGAAGTCGCTCTCCGCACGCTCCGACGCGTACGCCGCCCCGTCGAAGTGCAGCGTCAGGGAGAGGTGTTCGCGGTCGACCGCGCCGTTCGGGAGCGGCTTGCCCAGCGCGAGGAGGCAGCTGAGGGTGGCCCGGTGGACCCGTCCGTCGGCGTACACCGGCACGGGGATGTCCCATTCGAGTACGCAGTCGCACAGCGAGCCGTCCGACAGCGTGAACCCCGCACCCTGGGACGGCGGTCCGGCCACCGGGTCCAGCGCGTCGAAGCTGTCGCCCTCGAAGTCGACCCCCCTGATACGGGTGCGCAGCCGCTGCCCGTCCGTCGTGAAGTGGACGGCGACGGAACCCTCACGGTCGCGGTACCAGCCGGCCCATGGCTCTCCTGTCATGACCCGGACTTTAGCCCGTTCGGGCGAGGGCTCCCGAACACCCCTGGTGTCAGCTCTTCTTGCTGTACTTCAGCACGATCGTGCCGTTGTCGAACGTCCGGGTCGAGTCGAGCTCGAAGGCGAATGTGCCGAACTCGGCGGAGAACATCGGGACGCCGGCGCCGACCACTATCGGGTAGAGCTTGACGATCAGCTCGTCGATCTCCTCCAGCAACTGGGCGGCGAGGTCGGCTCCGCCCGCGAGGTAGATCCCGAGACCGTCCTCCTGCTTGAGTGCCCGCACCTTGGCGACGACGTCACCGGAGACGACCTCGACGTCGGGGTCGATCGCGGGGTCGACGCTGCGGGACACGACGTACTGCCGCAGGTGCTTGAACGGGCTGGTGATCCCGACCGCCAGCGCCGCGTCGTACGAGCCGCGTCCTTGGATGATCGTGTCGAAGTGCTTGTTGTCGAGGTCGTCGACACCGAGGTGCTGCCGCACGTGCGTCGGCAGGCACTCGGGATATTCGCCGATGAAGAAGTCCTTCACCAAGGACTCGCTCACCGGATAGAAGTCGTAGGTGCCGTCGGGCGCCGCGATGAAGCCGTCGATGGACATGCCGACGTAGTAACTGAGCTTGCGCAAACTGATCCTCAGGTCGGAGAACAAGGGCGTGGCTGCCCCCGGGGCACGGCCGCGAGGCCGACCCCTGGAACCACTACGTGCATAGTGGTCTATGCGTAGTGGTTACGCAAGGGGCTTTCGCGGGAAAATTCGCACAGGCCCCGCGCCGGGCGTCAGCTCACCGGTTCGCGCCACATCGGCCACATGGGGGGGCCGCCGGGCAGGTCGACCGTACGGCCCGTGAAGGCGAATCCGAGCCGCTCGTACAACGTGCTGCTGCGCTCGCTGCTGGCCTCCAGATAGGCCGGTACGCCGTCGCGGTCGCAACGGTCGAGCACCGGCTGGATCAGCGCCGTGCCGAGCCCCTCCCCCTGGCGCTCCGGAGAGACCGCGATGAGCAGCAGGTACTCGTGCGCCCTGTCGTGCGGATGCACCTCGCCCGTCAGCCGGCCGACGAGCTCGGCGCGTTCGTTGTCCGGGTCGGCGGTCTGCCGCATGAGCGCCGGGGTGTCGTCCTCCCCCTGCGGCGGCCCGGCCGGCACCTGGAGCCACAGGGCGGTGGC
Source organism: Streptomyces chryseus (assembly GCF_014650755.1). GTDB lineage: Bacteria > Actinomycetota > Actinomycetes > Streptomycetales > Streptomycetaceae > Streptomyces > Streptomyces chryseus. The sequence continues at coordinate 61,458 of NZ_BMVO01000023.1, forward strand.
CGAACCGTCCTCCGTCATGTCGACCCGCCCGTCCCGCAGGGCCACGTCGAGGAAGACACCGAGGAACGTGCCGTGCACCCGGCCGCGGTGGGTCCGGTCGGGGAAGACCCAGCTGCTCACCGGGTCGTCCATGAAGGCCGCGTCCAGCAGCCGTACGAGCGCCTCGCGGTCGCTCGCCCCCGCCTGTCGTATCTCCACACCCACGGTCCGGCCTCTTCTCTCGGGATCAGCTTCTGTCATCCAACTGACACACGTGATCCTAGAGTTGACACAGAGAAGACGGCGGGCGCCCGGGGGATTCTCCGGACGCCCGCCGTCTCGCAAGCCGCCCCGCGGCGGTCAGCGCGTCCTGCGGGTGACGAACTCGGCGAGCGAGAGCAGGTCGCCCGCCGCCCCCAGGTCGGGCACCGCGCGGGACAGATGCCGTACGGCCCGGCCCATCCGGTCCGCGGCGTGCCCCTGCGCCCAGTCCCGGCCGCCCGCCCGGTCGACGGCGTCGGCCGCCCGGCGCACGGCGGCCTCGTCCAGCGGCCCCGCGTACAGCGCGGCGAGCTCGGTGGCGGCCTCGTTGTCCGCGCTCAGTGCCGCCACCACCGGGAGGGACTTCTTGTGGGCCACCAGATCGGCGCCCGTCGGCTTCCCCGTGTGCGACGGGTCCCCCCAGATCCCGATCAGGTCGTCGATGAGCTGGAACGCCAGGCCGGCCTCCCTCCCGAAGGCGTCCATGGCCGCGACCTCGTCCTCGTCCGCGCCCGCGTAGAGCGCGCCGAGGGCGCACGCGCAGCCGAGCAGGGCTCCGGTCTTGGCCTCGGCCATGGTGAGGCACTCGTCCAGCGACACGTCCCGGGGCCCGCGCCGCTCGAAGGCGCAGTCGGACTGCTGGCCCGCGCACAGCTCGATGACGCACGCGGAGAGCCGTGCCGACGCCCTGGCGGCCGCCGGGTGCGGGTCCTCGGCGAGCAGCCGCAGGGCGAGGGCGAACATCGCGTCCCCGGCGACGATCGCGTCCGGCACACCGAAGACCGTCCAGGCGGTGGGCCGGTTCCTGCGGGTCGGATCCTCGTCGATGACGTCGTCGTGGAGCAGGGTGAAGTTGTGCGCGAGTTCGACGGCGGCGGCCGCCCGAACGGCCGGCCCCGGTGCGCCGCCGAGCGCCTCGGCGGCGGCGAGGACGAGGGCGGGCCTGATCGCCTTGCCCGCCTGCCCGGCGGCCGGAGTGCCGTCGGCCTGCTCCCAGCCGAAGTGGTACGCGGCGATCCGCCGTATGGACCCGGGCAGACTCTCCACCGCCGCGCGCAGCTGCGGATCGACGCTGCCGCGGGCCCGTTCGAGCAGGGCCGCCGCCTCGTGCCCGTCGGTCGCGGCTGCTTCGGCTCTCGTTATGGTCACGGGTCACTTCCTCCAGCAGTACTCGTACGGTGCCCCCCGTCCGGGGGCACGGACCGCCTGGGCGAGGGCAGGGTCAGTGCCACCTGCCGATCTCGACGTTCTCCAGGACACCGAGCGCGTCCGGCACCAGCACCGCGGCCGAGTAGTACGCCGTGACCAGATAGCGGATGATCGCCTGCTCGTCGATGCCCATGAAGCGCACCGAGAGGCTGGGCTCGATCTCGTCCGGGATGCCGCTCTGCTGGAGTCCGACGACGCCCTGCTCGGCCTCGCCCGTACGCATGCAGATGATCGAGGTCGTACGGGCGTCGCTCACCGGGATCTTGTTGCACGGGAAGATCGGGACGCCCCGCCAGGTGGGCACCCGGCTGCCGCCGATCTCGATGCTCTCCGGGTTCAGACCGCGCTTGTTGCACTCACGGCCGAACGCGGCGATGGCACGGGGGTGGGCGAGGAAGAGCTTGGAGCCGCGCCGCCGCGACAGCAGCTCGTCCATGTCGTCCGGGCTGGGCACGCCGTCGTGCGGCTGGAGGCGCTGCCCGTAGTCGCAGTTGTGGAGCAGGCCGAACTCCCGGTGGTTGATGAGCTCGTCCTCCTGGCGCTCGCGCAGCGCCTCGACGGTGAGCCTCAACTGCTGCTCGGTCTGGTTCATCGGCTGGTTGTAGAGGTCCGCGACCCGGCTGTGGACCTTCAGGACGGTCTGCGCGACGCTCAGTTCGTACTCGCGCGGCGCCGCGTCGTAGTCCACGTACGTGTGCGGGACGACGGGCTCGCCGACATGGCCTGCGGACAGGTCGATGGGCGCCTCGCCGTACTTGTTGGTGCGCTGGCGGGGCAGCGACCGTACTCGCGTGAGGTGATCGCGCAACGTTTCTGCGCGATCGGCGAGCGTCATGACGGACTGGCGCGACAGCGTCAGCACCGTGCACGCGGTCGCGGCGCGGACCGTGCACGACCAGGTGCCTTCCTCCTCGACCAGGGCGTGGTCGCCGAAGTACGCCCCGTCCGCGAGGACTCCGAGCACCGCCTCTGCGTCGTACGCCCCGTCCGCGACCTTCTCCACCCGGCCGTGGGCCAACAGGTAGACGGTGTCGGCGGCCTCACCGACGTTCGCGATCACGTCTCCCGCCGCGTACTCCCGCTGCTCGCACCGCTGTGCCAGCTCGGTCAGCACCGCGTCGTCGCCGTAGGTGCGCAGCGCCGGCAGCTCCGTCAGCTCCCCCGGAATGACCTCGACGCGCTCTCCCGTCTGCACGAAAGTCACTCGCCCGTCGCCCACCGCGTAACTGAGCCGACGGTTCACCCGGTACGTACCGCCCTGAACCTGGACCCATGGCAGCATCCGCAGCAACCACCGTGAGGTGATCTCCTGCATCTGCGGTGCGGACTTGGTGGTGGTGGCCAAGTTCCGCGCTGCGGCTGTGCCGAGACTCTGCTGCGGCTTGGCCTGCTGTTCGCGGATCTCGGAACCTGCCTCGACCGACATCTGACTCCCTCTCGATCATGTACTGACCTGCGTCGAAAAGCCTTTCAGTACAGGCAGTGGCTGCGCCATTACACAAAAGAGTGTGACTAGATCACCGGAGCAGCGGGCAGATCGGACGGCGCGGGGGCGGGCGGCCGGTGCGGAAGTTGTCCGAATCGACTCGTACGGCGTCCGAACGCGTAGCCGTGGCAGCGCGGTTCGGGTACAAGCAGCGGTACGAGATGGTGCGCGACTCACCTAAGGAGGCGGTCATGGCCTCACCCATGTCCGCGAGCAGATTCCTCGACGTACTGAGAGACGAGGGCATCAGCGTCGTCCAGGTCGGCGACTGGCCTACGCACAACCGCAACCACGTGGGCCCGTGGGGGCCTGTGCACGGCGTGATGATCCACCACACGGTCACCTCCGGCACCGCGAACACCGTCCGCATCTGCCGGGACGGCTACGCGGGACTCCCCGGCCCGCTCTGCCACGGCGTGATCGCCAAGAACGGATCCCTTCACCTCGTCGGATACGGCCGCGCCAACCACGCGGGGCTGGGCGACGACGACGTCCTACGCGCGGTCATCGCCGAGACGTCCCTGCCGCCCGACAACGAGAGCAACACCGACGGGAACCGGCACTTCTACGGCTTCGAGTGCGAGAACCTCGGCGACGGCCAGGACCCGTGGCCCGAGGCACAGCTCGACACCATCGAGCGGGCGGCGGCCGCGGTCTGCCGGCACCACGGGTGGAACTCCCGTTCGGTGATCGGCCACCTCGAATGGCAGCCGGGGAAAATAGACCCCCGCGGCTTCTCGATGAACACGATGCGAGGAAGAATCCAGGACCGCCTCGCTTGAGTCCCTCGGGGCCCGCGTGACGACAGTGGCGCCCGTGCCGCCCCATGAAGCCGTGCTGCCCCCTGAAGTCCGCGTTCCCCACGGCCTCCGCGGCCCCGGGACCCGCCACCCATGACCCCATGACGACCCCATGACCCCATGACCTCCGTGCCCCTCGTGGTGCCCACGGCGACAATGGGTGCGTGACCCCCGAAGCGCTCGACCTCTCCCCCCTGCGGCCGCGGCTGCCGTCGCCGCTGCGGGAGGCCGAGGACGAGCGCTTCGGCCGGTGCGGCGTACGCCTGCTGCTCAAGCGCGACGATCTGATCCACCCGGACCTGCCGGGCAACAAGTGGCGCAAGCTGGAGCTGAACCTGCGGGCCGCCGCCGGGCGCGCGGTGCTGACGTTCGGGGGCGCGTACTCGAACCACCTGCGGGCGACGGCCGCCGCCGGGCGGCTGCTGGGGTTCCCGACGGTCGGCGTCGTACGGGGCGACGAGCTGGCCGGGCGGCCCCTGAACCCGTCCCTCGCGCGGTGCGCGGCGGACGGCATGGTGCTGCGCTTCGTGGACCGGGCCACCTACCGGGCGAAGGCGCGGCCGGAGGTGCTCGCCGCCCTCGTGGCCGAGGCCGCCGCCTCCGCCGGGCGGGGCGGCACGCGGGACGACGTCTACGTCGTGCCCGAGGGCGGCAGCAACGCCCTCGCCGTGCGGGGGTGCGTCGTGCTCGGGCGGGAACTGCGCGCGGCGGCGGACGTCGTGGGCGTGGCCTGCGGCACCGGTGGCACCGTCGCCGGGCTCGCCGCAGGGCTGGGGCCCGCGCAGCGCGTCATCGGCTTTCCCGTCCTCAAGGGCGGCTTCCTCGGCGAGCGGATACGCGCCCTCCAGGACGCCGCCTTCGGCGCCCCGGCCGGCGACTGGGCGCTGGACGACCGCTTCCACTGCGGCGGATACGCCCGTACCACCCCGGAACTCGAAGCGTTCGCGGCGGACTTCCAGGACCGGCACGGGATGCCCGTGGAGCGGCTCTATGTCGCCAAGATGCTGTACGGGCTGACCACGCTCGCCGCCGAGGGCGCCTTCTCGCCCGGAACGACGGTCGCGGCGGTCGTCACGGGTCAGCCGGACTCCGCGCGGTAGGCCGCCGCCTCCTCCAGGTCCAGCCGGCGCATCAGGGTGCGCAGCATCTCGTCGTCGATGCGCCGCCGGTCGCGCAGTTCCACGAAGACCGTCCGTTCCGCGGCGATCATCTCCCCGGCGAGACGGCGGTACGTGTCGTCCGCCGATTCCCCGGTCTCCTCGTTGACCGCGCCGAGCCGTTCCCACACGGCGTTGCGGCGCCTCTCGAGAACGGTCCGGAGCCGGTCCGCGAGCGGCTGCGGCAGTGCGTTGCGAGGATCGGCGAGCAGTTCCTCCAGCCGCGCCTCGGCGGCCGCCGAAGCCTCGCTCTGCGCCTGCGCCTCGGCGAGCGTCTCGGCGTACGTGTCGCGCTTGGGCATCTTCAGGAGGCGGATCAGCGGGGCGAGCGTGAGGCCCTGGACGACCAGGGTGGCGATCACCGTGGTGAAGGTGAGGAAGAGGACCAGGTTCCGCGCGGGGAACGGATCGCCGTGCCCGACGGTCAGCGGGATGGAGAACGCGATCGCGAGGGACACCACTCCGCGCATCCCCGCCCATCCGACGACCACGGGTGAGGTCCACGTGACGCCCGGCTCGCGTTCCCGGACGCGCCTCGACAGGAGCCGCGGCAGATACGTCGCCGGGAAGACCCACACGAAGCGCACCACGACGACGGCGGCGAACACCGCGAACGCGTACCAGACGGCCTCGCCGCCCCCGTACGGCCCGAGGCCGCGCAGGACGTACGGCAGCTGCAGCCCGATCAGCGCGAACACGACCGATTCGAGGATGAAGGACACCATCCTCCACACGGCGTGCTCCTGGATCCGGGTCGCGAAGTCGACCTGCCAGGAGCGGTGCCCCAGGTAGAGGGCGACCACCACGACGGCGAGCACCCCGGAGGCGTGCACGTACTCGGCCGCCGCGTACGCCACGAAGGGGATCAGCAGGGAGAGGGTGTTCTGGAGCAGCGCTTCCTTCAGGTGCGTGCGCAGCCAGTGCAGCGGCACCATCAGGAGCAGTCCGACCCCCACGCCGCCGACCGCCGCGACGGCGAACTCCGCGATCCCGCCGGCCCAGCTGGCTCCCTCGCCGGCCGCGGCCGCGAGCGCCACCTTGAAGGCGGTGATGGCGGTGGCGTCGTTCACGAGGGACTCGCCCTGGAGGATCGCGGTGATGCGCGGGGGCAGCCCCAGCCGTCGCGCGATGGAGGTGGCTGCCACGGCGTCGGGCGGTGCGATCACCGCGCCCAGGACCAGCGCGGACGTCAGGGTGAGTCCGGGAACGACGAGATACGCGAAGTAACCGACGACCACGGTCGCGAAGAGCACATAGCCGACCGACAGGAAGGCGACGGGTCTGATGTTCGCCCGCAGGTCGAGGTACGAGCTGTCCACGGCGGCCGTGTAGAGGAGCGGCGGCAGCAGCAGCGGCAGGACGATGTCCGGGTCCAGCGTGTAGTCCGGCAGCCCGGGGAGGTACGTCGCCGCCAGCCCCGCCGCGACCAGCAGCAGCGGCGCCGGCACCGGTGTCCTGCGGGCCGCCCCCGCGACCACGGCACTCCCCGCGATGAGGACCAGCAGTGGCAATGCGTCCATCGTTTCCGACCCGCCCTGTTCGTTCGCCCGTCGTAACCTTGGCCATCATGAACGAGTGCCGTCACGTCGCCGCGCTGCCCCACCCCGACCCGGTCCCCCTGAGCGACACCTGCCCGGAGTGCCTCGCGGTCGGCAGCCATCCCGTCCATCTGCGGCTGTGCCTGGAGTGCGGGCACGTGGGGTGCTGCGACTCGTCGCCGTACCGGCACGCGTCCGCGCACGCCAAGGAGGCGGGTCATCCGGTGGTGCGCAGCTTCGAGCGGGGCGAGGACTGGCGCTGGTGCTACGAGGACGGTTCGATCGTCTGACGCGTGGGTACGTCAACCCGACGCCGGTTGTTTCCAATTGAGTGCCGCAGACCTCTAGCCACTGTGCGTACCCATGTGCTTACCATGAGTGACAGCCCGGGGTGGGGGCCCCGGCGACAGGGCAGAATGGATCGCGATAGCGTCACCGGCGAACGAACGTAACGACGTACCGCGTGGCTTCGGGGGGCGCTTCCTCCCGGACCCCCGAAAGAGCTTGTGCCACCTTGGAGGTGAGGGTGTCCCAGATCGCAGGCGAGCCCGGGACCCAGGACTTCGTGGAAGTCCGGCTGCCCGCTGCAGGTGCCTACCTGTCCGTGCTGCGTACGGCCACGGCCGGACTCGCGGCGCGCTTGGACTTCACCCTCGACGAGATCGAGGATCTGCGCATCGCGGTCGACGAGGCCTGCGCGATCCTGCTTCAGCAGGCCGTGCCCGGCTCCGTCCTCAGCTGTGTCTTCCGGCTCGTCGAGGACTCGCTCGACGTCACGGTCTCGGCCCCCACCACCGACGGACGGGCACCGGAGCGCGACACCTTCGCCTGGACCGTGCTCTCGGCACTCGCGGGCAAGGTCGATTCCACCGTCGCGGAGGACCGTACGGTCACCATCAGCCTGTACAAACAGCGCGGCGCGGGACCCGGGCCGGCGTGAGGAACGGGGACGGGCCGGTGCGCAACGAGGAGCTCAGCCCACAGGCGCCGACGGGAGAGCGTGCGGCCCCGGCCGGTCCCGCGCCCGCACCGGCGGGCATCCCTGAGCAGCAGGCCCGCCCCCACCCGGTCGACGGACCGGGGGACGGCGGGCCGGCGGTCGACGGACCGGTGGGCACGGTGGCGGCGGAGCAGGCAGAGCGGGCGGGCCATATGAGCGAGCACGGACAGCACTCCACGGAGCAGGAGCACGAGCGCCACGACGCGCACGAGCGCCATGATCCGAACGACCGCAGTGGTGCGCGCGCTCTCTTCATCGAGCTGCGCGAGCTGCCGGACGGATCGGCCGAGAAGGCGGAGCTGCGCAACCGGCTGGTGCGCATGCACCTGCCCCTGGTCGAGCACCTGGCGCGCCGCTTCCGCAATCGCGGCGAGCCGCTCGACGACCTCACCCAGGTCGCGACGATCGGCCTGATCAAGTCGGTGGACCGGTTCGATCCGGAGCGCGGGGTCGAGTTCTCGACGTACGCCACTCCGACCGTCGTCGGCGAGATCAAGCGGCACTTCCGCGACAAGGGCTGGGCGGTACGAGTGCCCCGCCGGCTCCAGGAGCTGCGCCTGTCGCTCACGACGGCCACGGCCGAGCTCTCCCAGCAGCACGGCCGGTCCCCGACCGTGCACGAGCTGGCCGAGCGTCTGGGCATCTCCGAGGAGGAGGTCCTGGAGGGCCTGGAGTCCGCCAACGCGTACAGCACGCTGTCGCTGGACGTACCGGACACCGACGACGAGTCGCCGGCGGTCGCGGACACCCTGGGCTCGGAGGACGAGGCGCTGGAGGGCGTGGAGTACCGGGAGTCGCTCAAGCCGCTTCTCGAAGACCTTCCGCCGCGCGAGAAGCGGATCCTGCTGCTTCGCTTCTTCGGGAACATGACGCAGTCGCAGATCGCCACGGAGGTCGGCATCTCGCAGATGCACGTCTCCCGGCTGCTGGCGCGCACGCTGGCCCAGCTCCGCGAAAAGCTGCTGGTCGAGGAGTAGGCCCCACGGGTACGACCCGTACCGCCTCCACGGTGGCCCGCGGCGCTGTCGCTACGCGTCGCGGGGACCGCGAATGCCCAGTGCCCGGTTCGTCGCGGGATTGACCAGCAGGACGAGGGACGCGACGGCGACTGCCGCCAGGGCGATGCCGGCCGGGATCAGCAGGGCACCCTCGGAGCGCAGCAGGGTCCAGGCCACCGGCAGCGCCATGATCTGCGTGATGATCGCCGGCCCGCGACTCCACGCGCGGCACTTCAGGAGCCCTCGCGCGGCCAGCAGCGGCAGCAGCGCCAGGGCGATCAGCGTCAGGCCGCCCATCTCCGCCTGCTCGGGCTTGTCGGGACTGCCGAGCAGGCCCATGACGAGCATGTACGCGCCACCGGCGACCAGGGCCAGGCCCTCCAGGGCGGCGAGCCCCGCCGCGGCGGTCAGCCGGTTCGGGCGGGGTCCGGCGGCGGCTTCGGAAGTCTGCTCGTTGCTCACCCCTGCAGCGTAGCCGCCCGCCCCGGAGGGCCTGGTCTGGGCCAGGTACCGCGTACTGGGTAGTCTGGCGACCATGCGTGCACTCCTCGTGGTCAATCCGGCAGCTACCACCACCAGCGCACGCACCCGCGATGTCCTGATCCATGCCCTCGCCAGCGAGATGAAGCTGGAGGTCGTGACGACCGAGTACCGGGGGCACGCCCGCGATCTGGGCCGGCGGGCGGCGGAGAGCCAGGACATGGAGCTGGTCGTGGCGCTCGGCGGCGACGGCACGGTCAACGAGGTCGTCAACGGTCTCCTCCACGAGGGCCCGGATCCGGAGAGGCTTCCGCGCCTCGCCGTGGTCCCGGGCGGTTCCACGAACGTCTTCGCCCGCGCCCTGGGCATTCCCAATGACGCGGTCGAGGCGACCGGCGCCATTCTGGACGCGCTGCGCACGCGCAGTGAGCGGACGGTCGGCCTCGGTCTCGCGGCGGGTACCCCGGGAACGGAGGACGAATCAGTTCCGGCCCGCTGGTTCACGTTCTGCGCGGGATTCGGCTTCGACGCGGGAGTGATCGGCCGGGTCGAACAGCACAGGGAGCGCGGAAAGCGGTCGACGCACGCCCTCTATGTGCGCCAGGTGGTACGCCAGTTCCTGACGGAACCGCACCGCCGGCAGGGACTGATCACCCTGGAGCGCCCCGGGCACGACCCGGTCGAGGATCTTGTGCTGTCCATAATCTGCAACACCTCCCCCTGGACCTACCTGGGCAATCGCCCGATGTACGCGTCCCCCGAGGCCTCCTTCGACAAGGCCCTCGACGTGCTCGGACTGAGCAAGCTCTCCACCCCCGCCGTGGCCCGTTACGCGACCCAGCTGCTGACCTCGTCGCCGGAGCGCGGACCTCATGGCAAGCATGCGGTGACATTGCACGACCTGACCGACTTCACCTTGCATTCGAAGGCCCCACTGCCCTTCCAGATGGACGGTGACCACCTCGGACTGCGGACAAGCGTGACGTTCACAGGCGTTCGCCGTGCACTGCGTGTGATTGTGTGAGCGGAAGGCGCAAAAGTCCTTTAACTCGAACGTACGGCCTGGGTTACACCCCATAGAAGTACGGCTGTGACCTACCCGACACCGAGGAATCAAAAAAAACTTTCCAGAAGGGGTTGTATCCGCTGCCGAGGTTTGGGAATCTCTACATGGCGATCGGGACGGCCCGCAACACCAGCCTCCGCTGAAAGCCAGAACCCCTCCTCCACACAGGACCCACACCAGGCAACTGGCAGTCGGCCCTTCACTTGCGGGGGGATTCGTGAAAGCGTTCACATTCACAAGCAACGTGCTTGTAATACCAAGGAGAGGTAGCAGCCATGGACTGGCGTCACAACGCCGTTTGTCGTGAGGAAGACCCGGAGCTGTTCTTCCCCATCGGCAACACCGGTCCTGCGCTGCTGCAGATCGAGGAAGCCAAGGCCGTCTGCCGCCGCTGCCCCGTCATGGAGCAGTGCCTGCAGTGGGCGCTCGAGTCCGGCCAGGACTCCGGCGTCTGGGGTGGCCTCAGCGAGGACGAGCGCCGCGCGATGAAGCGCCGCGCCGCTCGCAACCGGGCGCGTAACGCGACCGCCTGAACCACCACCCCGCACGAGCCTGAGCTTGGCGGCGCGTACAGCGTGTACGCACCACCCGCCCCCGAGCCGCAGCGCGCAGTACCCCCGATGCGCATAGCAACGTGAGCTTTGAGCCCCGGACCGTACCCTCGGTCCGGGGCTCGCCGCTTTCCCGCCCCGGCCGTCCGCAGGCTCCGCCGCGACGGATGCGCGCCGTTTCCTGCCGGTGCGTTACTTGGCGGCGCGTACGGGTACGTCGAGTACCACGCGGGTGCCGCCCTCGGGGCCCGGCACCATGTCGAACGTCCCGCCCAACTCGCCCTCCACCAGAGTCCGTACGATCTGGAGCCCCAGATTGCCGGTGCGCTTCGGGTCGAATCCCTCGGGCAGCCCGCGGCCGTCGTCCTGGACGGTGATGAGCAACCGGGCGTCCTTGGGGTCGCCGCCGCGCACCGCCGCCACCTCGACCGAGCCGTGCTCGGCCGGCGCGAAGGCGTGCTCCAGCGCGTTCTGCAGCACCTCGGTCAGGACCATGGCGAGCGGCGTCGCGACCTCGGCGTCGAGAATGCCGAACCGGCCCGCGCGACGGCAGTCGACCTTGCCGGGCGAGATCTCGGCGACCATCGCGATCACCCGGTCGGCGATCTCGTCGAACTCCACGCGCTCGTCGAGGTTCTGCGACAGCGTCTCGTGGACGATCGCGATCGAGCCGACCCGGCGCACCGCCTCGTTGAGCGCCTCGCGGCCTTTCTCGGAATCCATCCGGCGGGCCTGCAGCCGCAACAGCGCCGCCACCGTCTGGAGGTTGTTCTTCACCCGGTGGTGGATCTCCCGGATGGTCGCGTCCTTGGTGATCAACTCGCGCTCGCGGCGGCGCAGTTCCGTCACGTCGCGGCACAGGACGAGCGAACCGATCCGGGTGCCCTTCGGCTTCAGCGGGATCACGCGCAGCTGGATCACACCGCTGCTCCCCTCGACCTCGGTCTCGCGCGGGGCGTAGCCGCTGGCCAGCTTGACCAGGGCTTCGTCCACCGGGCCGCGGGAGGGGGCGAGTTCGGCGGTGGCCTGGCCGAGGTGGTGTCCGACCAGGTCGGAGGCGAGGCCGAGACGGTGGTACGCGGAGAGCGCGTTGGGCGACGCGTACTGCACGATGCCGTCCGCGTCGAGGCGGATCAGCCCGTCGCCGGCGCGCGGCGAGGCGTCCATGTCGACCTGCTGGCCGGGGAAGGGGAAGGACCCGGCGGCGATCATCTGCGCCAGGTCGGAGGCGCTCTGGAGGTACGTCAGCTCCAGGCGGCTCGGGGTGCGCACGGTCAGCAGGTTGGTGTTGCGCGCGATGACGCCCAGGACGCGCCCTTCGCGGCGTACGGGGATCGACTCGACCCGTACCGGGACCTCCTCGCGCCACTCCGGGTCGCCCTCGCGCACGATCCGGCCCTCGTCGAGGGCGGCGTCGAGGAGGGGGCGGCGGCCGCGCGGGACGAGGTGGCCGACCATGTCGTCCTGGTAGGAGGTGGGGCCGGTGTTGGGCCGCATCTGCGCGACCGAGACATAGCGGGTCCCGTCGAGCGTGGGCACCCACAGGACGAGGTCGGCGAAGGAGAGGTCGGAGAGCAGCTGCCACTCCGAGACCAGCAGATGGAGCCACTCGAGGTCGGTTTCACTCAGAGCGGTGTGCTGGCGGACGAGGTCGTTCATGGAGGGCACTGTGCGAGCGTACCCGCGCTCCGGCAACCCCATGGCCGCGGCGCCTGGGAGGGACCCTCAGCCCTCCTGGCACCGCAGCCCGGAGCTGCTCGACCGGGCGGGTGTGCGGTCCCGCGCGGCCTGTGGAGGCCACGACGCAGTCAGGGCAGAGAGCGCCGGTGCCTCGATCCACCCTCCTGTGCGGGGAGGGAGGAGGCTTTTGTCCTTACCGCACATTGTGGACTAGACCATTATCCGTGTCCATGGCCGTGCCGGGTCAAATTACCCGATCAATCGGCTTCGTGCGGCCACCCGTGCGTGAAGATCTCCACGACCTGCTCCGGTCGCCCCTCGCCGGCCCGGCCCTTCAGTGGGTCTCGGTGACCTTGGCCAGGGCCCGCGGGGCGTCCGGGTCCTGGCCCCGGGCGATGGTCACCTCGTACGCCAGGAGCTGGAGCGGCAGGATCTCCAGGACCGGCTGGAGTTCCTCGGGGACGCCCTCCAGGGACAGTACGAAGCCCGCCGAGGCGGCGCTCACCTGCGCGGCCGGGCCGATCACCACCAGGTCGGCGCCGCGGCCGCGCAGCCGGTCCAGTACGGGCTGCAGGGCCTCGCCGCCCTTGCCCGCGGTCACGACGGCGATCACCGGGGAGATGTTGTCGACCATGGCGAGCGGGCCGTGCAGCAGGTCGGCGCCGGAGTACGAGAGGGCGGGGATGTAGCTCGTCTCCATGAGCTTGAGCGCCGCCTCCTTGGCCGTGGGGTAGCCGTAGCCGCGTGAGGTGATGACCATGCGCCCGGCGAAGCGGTAGCGGCCGGCGAGCTGCCTGATCTCGTCCCGGCGCGCCAGGATGCGCTCGGCGTGGTCCGGCAGGACCGCCGCGTCCGACCCGTCGCCGCCCCGCAGGCCGTCCACGAGGAGGTAGAGGGCCAGGAGCGAGGACGTGTAGGTCTTCGTGGCGGGCAGGGCCCTCTCCGGGCCCGCGAGGACGTCGATGTGGTACTCGCTGACCGCCGCCAGCGGCGAGTCCGCGTTGTTGGTGACCGCGAGGGCGGTCGCCCCCGCCTCGCGGGCCGCCCTGGTGGACGCGACCAGGTCGGGCGAGCCGCCGGACTGACTGACGGTGACGACCAGGACGTCCCTGAGGTCCGGGCGGGCGCCGTACGCCGTCGTCGTCGACATGGACGCCAGTCCGCACGGCAGCCCGAGCCGGATCTCCACCAGGTACTTCGCGTACAGGGCCGCGTTGTCCGACGTACCTCGGGCGGTGAGCAGGACGAAGCGCGGGCGCTTGGCGGCGATGGCCCGCGCGGTCTCGCGGATGCGCGGCGCGCCGGTTTCCAGGAGCCGGCGCAGCGCCGCGGGCTGCTCCGCGATCTCCGCGGACATCATCCTGCCGGGCTGTTCGACCATGCTCGGTACCTCCAAGAAGGTGACGATCGGCGCCTCTCAGTCGACCATGGAAAGACGGGCGTCCGCATGGCGAAGAGCACCTGGTTCACGGCTCCAGCTCTGCTAGATTGGTCTATACCACAAGCGGCTCCCCCTCTCAGATCGGCAGGCTCAGCGTGGAAGTTGTCATCGTCCCGGACGCCAAGGCGGGCGGCGAGCTGATCGCGGCGGCCATCGGCCGGCTGCTGCGCCACAAGCCCGACGCGCTGCTCGGCGTGGCCACCGGTTCCTCCCCGCTGCCCATCTACGAAGCGCTGACGGCCCAGGTCCGCGCGGGCGGGACCGACGCGTCGCGCGCGCGGATCTGCCAGCTCGACGAGTACGTCGGCCTGCCCCCGGGGCACCCCGAGTCGTACCGCTCCGTCGTGCTGCGCGAGGTCGTCGAGCCGCTCGGCCTGACCGAGGCGTCCTTCATGGGCCCCGACGGGTCCGCCGAGGACATCGAGGGCGCGTGCGCGGCGTACGACCGCGCGCTCGGCGAGGCCGGCGGCGTGGACCTCCAGCTGCTCGGGATCGGCACCGACGGGCACATAGGCTTCAACGAGCCGTGCTCCTCGCTCGCCTCCCGCACCCGCATCAAGACGCTGACCGAGCAGACCCGCGTCGACAACGCGCGCTTCTTCGACAACGACATCGACCAGGTGCCCCACCACGTCATCACCCAGGGCATCGGCACCATCCTGGAAGCCCGGCACCTGGTGCTGCTCGCCACCGGCGAGGGCAAGGCCGAGGCCGTCGCGCAGACCGTGGAGGGCCCGGTCGCGGCGCTGGTACCGGCCTCGGCTCTGCAGCTGCACCCGCACGCGACCGTCGTCGTCGACGAGGCGGCGGCGTCCAAGCTGAAGCTCGCGGACTACTTCCGCGCGACGTACGCGGCCAAGCCGGCCTGGCAGGGGCTGTAGCAGGCGGCTACCCGCCCGGCTCCACCCGGACGCGGAGTGCCGGGGTCCCCCGAGGACCCCGGCACTCCGCGTTCGCCGTATGCCCTCAGACGCCCGCGACGACCTCGGCGGCCGCCCGGCCGCACACGCGCGCCGCGCCGTGCGTGGCGATGTACAGACCCCCGCGCGTCTGCGCCTGCGGCACGCCCATCTCCACCACGACCGTGTCGGGCCGGGCCGCGGTCAGCGACTCCAGCGCGACCGCCATCCAGGGGTGGCGGTGGGCGTCGCGCACGACCGCGACGATCCGGCGGTCGCCCGCGGCCCCGATCACCTGGTCGGGCGTGGAGTTCTCGCTGCCGTACGTGCCCGTCGCGGTGCCCGGAAGCAGGCGCGCCAGCTCGGCGGCCACCCCCCACGGCGTCTCGTCACCGACGGCGATGTTGGCGACGGGAGAGAAGGAGGCGACGTACGGGGCGGAGGTGACCGGTTCGAATTCGGGGCTCCGCGTGATCCGCAGCGCGCGCCGCGCGGCCGCCAGGCCGACGTCGGAGCGAGAGCCCGCGCCGGGTCCGGGCGCGGTCCCCTCCTGTGAAGCCGCGCCCGGCCCGGAGGCCCCCCGGGCCCCCCTGGTCTGCTGCGCCCAGCCCGCGAGCGCGCGCACGCGCGCGGCCGCGTCGGCCAGACGCTCCTCCGGCAGTACGCCGTCCCGCACGGCCGCGACCAGCGCGTCGCGCAGCCGCAGTACGGTCTCGTCGTCCGCCAGTCCGCCGCCGACGCAGATCGCGTCGGCGCCCGCGGCGATCGCCATGACGCTGCCACGCTCGATGCCGTACGTCGCGGAGATGGCCTGCATCTCCATGCCGTCGGTGATGATCAGCCCGTCGTAGCCGAGCTCCTCGCGCAGCAGGCCGGTGAGGATCTGCGGGCTCAGAGTGGCCGGACGGGACGGGTCGAGCGCAGGAAGCAGGATATGCGCGCTCATGACAGATTTGGAGCCCGCCGCTATCGCCGCCCGGAAAGGCACCAGCTCACGGGCGTGCAGTGTGTCCAAGTCCACGTCGATCGTGGGCAGGGCGTGGTGCGAGTCGACGGCGGTGTCGCCGTGGCCCGGGAAGTGCTTGGTGCAGGCGGCGACTCCGGCGGCCTGGAGTCCTTCGACGTACGCCGCGGTGTGCCGGGCCACGAGCAGCGGGTCCGCGCCGAAGGAACGCACGCCGATGACCGGATTGCCCGGGTTGGAGTTCACGTCGGCGGAGGGCGCCCAGTTGAGGTTGACGCCGCATTCGGCCAGTCTGCGGCCGAGTTCGCGGGCGACGTCCCGGGTGAGGGCGGTGTCGTCGACGGCGCCGAGCGCGAGGTTGCCGGGGAACGACGAGCCGCGGCGGACCTCCAGGCGGGTGACGTCACCGCCCTCCTCGTCGATCGCCACCAGCACGTCGTCCCGCTCGGCGCGCAACTGCGCGGTGAGTGCGGCGAGTTGCTCCGGGGAGGCGATGTTGCGGCCGAAGAGGCCGACCGAGGTGAGGCCCTCACCGACGCGGCGCAGCAGCCAGTCGGGGGCGGTGGCGCCCTCGAAGCCGGGCTGGAGGACCGCCAGGGCGTCGCGGGTCAGGGTGTCCGTGGGGCTTACGAGTGTCGTCATGGCGGCGTTATCCCTTCACTGCGCCGGCCGTCAGACCTGCGGCCATCTTGCGCTGGACGAGGAGGAAGAGGATCACGATGGGGACGGCCATCATGGTGGCGCCGGCCATCATCGGGGCGTACTCGGTGCCGTGCTTGGTGGTGAAGTTGCCGAGCCAGACCGTCGCGGTCTGGTTCTGCTGGCTCATCAGCATCAGCGCGTACAGGTACTCGTTCCACGCCTGGATGAATCCATATACGGAGGTCGCCACCATTCCGGGGGCGAGCAGCGGGAAGACGACGCGGACGAACGCCCCGGTGCGGGTGCAGCCGTCGACCATGGCCGCCTCCTCCAGCTCCTTGGGGATGTTGACGATGAAGCCGCGCAGGGTCCACACGGTGAAGGGGAGGACGAAGGTCAGGTACGTGATGATCAGGCCGGTGATCCTGTCGTACTGACCGAACTCGTTCAGGAGCAGGAAGACCGGGATGATCATGGCGACCAGCGGGACCATCTGGATCGCGAGGATGCCGACGATCACGATCTTGCGGCCCCGGAAGGCGAAGCGCGAGATGGCGAGCGCGGCGAGCATGCCGACCACGATCCCGATGACGACCACGACGGAGGAGACGGCGAGGCTGCGCGCGACCGGGCCCCAGAAGTCGGCGACGTCGAACGCCCTGCGGAAGTTCTCCAGCGTGAACGTGCCGGGGAAGAACTGGGGGTTCGGGTCGATCGCGTCCTTGGCGGGCTTGAACGCCGTGTTGAGCATCCAGTAGACGGGGAAGCCCATGACGACGAAGACCAGGAGGCCGAGGACGTTCCAGCCGGCCTTGCCCCTCCTGCCCTTGCCGGGGCGGCCCTTGAGGCGCGGGGCGGCGGCGGGAGCCGCGGTGGTCGAGGTCACTCCACCTCTCCGATCTTCAGCATCTGACGCATGTAGACGGCGACCACACCCAGCAGCAGCAACACGGTGACCAGGGCGATCGCCGAGCCGCCGGAGTAGTCGTTCACGACGAACGCCTTCTGGTACGAGTACGTCGTGAGCAGCTGGAACTCGGCTTCCGGGTTGCCGCCCCGCATCACGAAGACCTGCGGGAAGACGCCCATGTCCCAGATCACCGACAGGGTGGTCAGCATGACGAGGAGGGGCTTGAGGATCGGCAGGGTGACCCAGCGGAAGACGCCCCAGGCCCCGGCTCCGTCGAGGCGGGCGGCCTCTTCCATCTCCTTGGGGACCTGGGTGAGACCGGCGCTCAGTGTGATCACGACGAAGGGCACGGCGCCCCACACGACCAGCAGCATGATGACGGCGAGGCCCTGCGGGCCGCTGGCGAACCAGTTGTGGCCGCCCATGTCGACCCCGGGCAGCTTGCTCAGCAGCCAGTTGAGCACGCCGTAGTCGGTGTCGAAGATCCACTTGAAGATGGCGGTGGCGACGATGATGGGCATGCCCCAGCTCGCCACCAGGGCGATGCTGATGAGCGCCTTCACCCAGCCCGACACCCGCTGCATGAGCAGGGCGATCACCATGCCGAGCACCATGGTCAGGGTGACGGCGCCGACGGTGAAGACGATCGTCCGTACGACCACCGCCCAGAACTCGCCGTCACCCAGGACCGCGGTGAAGTTCTTGAGACCGACCCACTCGGCCTCCTTGAAGCCCCACAACTCCGACTTGCCGAAGCTCTGGAACGACAGCGTCACGAGCCGCACCAGCGGATAGCCCATGACGAGTACGAGGACCAGCAGGCAGGGGGCGAGCAGCACCCAGGGCACGGCGGCCCCGCCGGCGGACGGTTTCCTGGCGGGCTTTCCCGGTACTTCCGGCCCGGTGCGCGGCGTTGGCGACGGCCGCGTCGGCGGCACCTTGGCGGTGGTTGTCTCTGCGGCACTCATCGCGCGCTCCTCACAGCTGCCTCTCCTACCGCGGGCGGGCAGGGCCGGCGCCGGGGAACCGGCGCAGCCCTGCCCGCTCGAAGGTCACTTGGTGTTGATGACCTTGTCGATCTTGGCGTCGGCGGCCTTCGCGGCGGCCTCGACCGACTTCTTGCCGGTGCCGATCTCCTGGAGCATGGTCTGGAGGATCTTGCCCTTCTCGACCTGGCCCCAGCCGGGAGCGGTGGGAACGAACCAGCTGGACGCGGCGGCGGTCGCCGGAACAGCGGTCGCCGGGTCCGACTTCAGGGGCTCCAGGTCCGACTTGTTGTTCGGGAGGTTGCCCTTGCCGATGAGGCCCTTCTGGCCCTCGGCGCCGGTGAACGCGTTGATCCACTCGCCCGCGACGGCCTGGGCGTCGGACTTGACCGGGATGGCGAGGTCGGAGCCGCCGAGGAAGACCGGGAGGTTCTTGCCGGACGGGCCGGGCATCACGAAGCTCTCGATCTTGTCGGCCAGCTTGCCGACCTTGTCGTTCTTCGGGTCGGCGGCGGTGCCGCCCTCCCACGCGGCGGCGAACATCGTCGCGGCCTTGCCCTGGCCGAAGACGACCGGGCGGTCGGCCTCGTCCTTGGTCTTGTCCGCGTGCATGTACTTGTCGAGGACCTTCTTGTACTCGCCCAGGCCCTTGAGGGACTCGGCCGAGGACAGGTTGGACTTCCACTGGTCGCCGGACTGCTCGGCGATGGAGCCGCCGGCGTCGTACACGAACGACATGGCCGCGTACCAGTCGGGCGAGGGCTGGTACCAGGCGCTGAACTTGTCGCCCTTCTTCTTCTGGATCTTGTCCAGGGCGGAGGTGAGCTCCTTGTACGTCTTCGGCGTGGCCTTGACGCCCGCCTCGGCGGCGATGTCCTTGCGCCAGGTGCCGACGCGGCCACCGGCGTAGTACGGCACGCCGTAGGTCTTGCCCTCGTACGTGACGGACAGCTTGAGACCGTCCAGCCACTCGTCCGACTTGTCGAACTTCGACGGGTCGACCTCGGCGAAGGCCCCGGTGGACATGTAGCCCACCATCTCGGAGTTGCCCATCTCGACGACGTCCGGGGCCTTGTCCGTGGCGAGTACGGCGTCGAGCTTGGCGTTCTTGTCCGGCCAGCCGTAGTACTCGTGCTTGATCTTGATGCCCGGGTACTTCTTGACGATCGTGTCGTCGGCCGCCTTGACCAGCTCGGGCCAGTTGTTCTGCGCGTCGACCGTGAGCCAGACCGTGAGCTCCTTGGGCTTCGCCTCGTCGCCACCGCCCGAGCTGCCCGAGTCGCCACACGCCGCGATGCCGACCATCATGCCCGCGACGCCTATCGCCGCGATGAGCTTGCGCTTCACGCCACCCTCCTCAGGGATGCCTGCAACCCCCCTGCCCACCGCGAAGACTTCGACAAGTACTGCCCGGGGGTGGGACCTTGGCCTCTAATGGTTTAGACCAGTACCGGGAGCTTGGCCTAGACCTTTAGGGGTGTCAAGGGTGTATAAGAAGGGCTCTCGCGTCCGTTATCGGACCGACACCTGAGCAAGGGCGACGACCTGCGCCAAGGCCGTGCCACCATGTGAGCCGCGACAGTCGGAGGAGCCGGTGACGGCAGCAGCACAGAAGTCGGAAAGGCGGGTCATGGCCACGGACGGGGGCGGCACGGAGGCCGAGGGCACGGCGGCGGCGACACGCACCGCACGCGTGCCGAAGTACTACCGGCTCAAGCGGCATTTGCTGGACATGACGGAGACCCTGCCGCCCGGGACCCCCGTGCCGCCGGAGCGGACCCTGGCCGCCGAGTTCGACACGTCCCGCACGACCGTGCGCCAGGCGCTCCAGGAGCTGGTCGTCGAGGGCCGCCTGGAGCGGATCCAGGGCAAGGGCACCTTCGTGGCCAAGCCCAAGGTCTCGCAGGCGCTGCAACTCACGTCGTACACGGAGGACATGCGGGCGCAGGGCCTGGAGCCCACGTCCCAGCTCCTGGACATCGGTTACGTGACCGCCGACGACACCCTGGCCGGCCTGCTCGACATCTCGGCGGGCGGCCGGGTCCTGCGGATCGAGCGGCTGCGGCTGGCGAGCGGCGAGCCGATGGCGATCGAGACGACGCACCTGTCGGCGAAGCGCTTCCCGGCGCTGCGCCGCTCGCTCGTCAAGTACACCTCGCTCTACACGGCGCTGGCGGAGGTGTACGACGTCCGCCTGGCCGAGGCCGAGGAGACGATCGAGACGTCGCTGGCCACCCCCCGCGAGGCGGGGCTGCTCGGCACGGACGTGGGCCTGCCCATGCTGATGCTGTCGCGGCACTCGATCGACGGGAACGGCGAGCCGGTGGAATGGGTGCGCTCGGTCTACCGCGGCGACCGCTACAAGTTCGTGGCGAACCTCAAGCGGCCGACGGACTGACCCTCAAGCGGCCCACGGACTGACGGAGCTCTGGTACGGCCCCGACCTGCAGTGGTCGGGCCGTGTCCGTACCGATATGCGGACGGGGGGTTACGGACGGCGGTCACAGCACCTAGATTTCGCGCACGTTACGAGGAAAGATCGCGCGAGGGGACGGATCGCCATGCCGGAGCCGCAGTCGACAACGCCAGCCCAGAGACAACGGGCCCTGTCCCCGAAGTCCATAGCCATATGGGGCGCGGTGGCCCTCGTCGGCGCCATCGCCTGGGCGGTACTCGCCCTCTCGCGCGGGGAAGAGGTCTCCGCCGCGTGGATGCTGGCGGCGGCCCTCGGCTCGTACGCCATCGCGTACCGCTTCTACTCGCGCTTCATCGCCCACCGCGTCCTGAAGGTCGACAAGAACCGGGCCACCCCCGCCGAGCGGCTCGACAACGGTGTCGACTTCCACCCGACCGACCGCCGCGTCCTGTTCGGGCACCACTTCGCCGCCATCGCGGGCGCCGGGCCGCTGGTCGGTCCCGTGCTCGCCGCGCAGATGGGCTACCTGCCCGGCACGATATGGATCATCGTCGGCGTCATCCTCGCCGGTGCCG
Organism: Streptomyces chryseus; assembly: GCF_014650755.1. Classification (GTDB taxonomy): domain Bacteria; phylum Actinomycetota; class Actinomycetes; order Streptomycetales; family Streptomycetaceae; genus Streptomyces; species Streptomyces chryseus. The sequence goes on from NZ_BMVO01000023.1 coordinate 82,496, forward strand.
TACAGGACATGGTGACGCTCTTCTTCTCCACCCGGCGCGACGGCCGTTCGCTCGGCCAGATGGCGCGGGACGAGATAGGACCGTTCGGCGGCGCGGCCGCGCTGGTCGCCGTCTTCGCCATCATGATCATCCTGCTCGCGGTGCTGGCGCTGGTCATCGTGAACGCGCTCGCGCACTCGCCGTGGGGTGTCTTCTCCATCGGCATGACCATCCCGATCGCCCTCTTCATGGGCGTCTACCTGCGCGTCCTGCGACCCGGCCGGGTCAGCGAGGTCTCGGTCATCGGCGTCGCGCTGCTGCTGCTCGCGATCGTCTCGGGCGGCTGGGTCGCCGAGTCCTCGTGGGCGGACACCTTCACGCTGGAGCCGGGCACGCTCGTCGTCTGGATGATCGTGTACGGCTTCCTCGCCTCGGTCCTCCCGGTGTGGCTGCTGCTCGCGCCGCGCGACTACCTCTCCACCTTCATGAAGGTCGGCACGATCGGGCTGCTCGCCCTCGGCGTCTTCATCGCGCTGCCGACGATGAAGATGCCCGCCGTCACCGACTTCGCGACCAGCGGCACCGGACCGGTCTTCGCCGGCTCGATGTTCCCGTTCGTCTTCATCACCATCGCCTGCGGCGCGCTCTCCGGCTTCCACTCCCTGGTCTCCTCGGGCACCACCCCGAAGATGGTCCAGAAGGAGACGCAGATCCGGATGATCGGCTACGGCGCGATGCTGACCGAGTCGTTCGTCGCCGTGATGGCGATGATCACGGCGTGCATCATCGACCCGGGCCTGTACTTCGCCATCAACTCGCCGGTGGGTGTGGTCGGGGACAGTGTCCAGGCGGCGTCCGAGGCGGTGACGAACCTGGGCTTCTCCATCTCCCCGGAGGCACTGGCCCAGGCGGCCAAGGACGTCGAGGAGCAGAGCCTGCTGTCGCGCACCGGCGGCGCGCCGACCTTCGCGCTCGGCATGTCGGAGATCTTCTCGGCCGTCGTCGGCGGCACCGCGATGAAGGCCTTCTGGTACCACTTCGCGATCATGTTCGAGGCGCTGTTCATCCTCACCACGGTGGACGCCGGCACCCGCGTCGGGCGCTTCATGCTCCAGGACATGCTCGGCAACGTCTACAAGCCGTTCCGCCAGGTCAGCTGGAAGCCGGGCGTCTGGTTCGCCAGCGCCGTCGTCGTCGGCGGCTGGGGCTACTTCCTGTGGGTCGGCGTGCACGACCCGCTGGGCGGCATCAACCAGCTCTTCCCGCTCTTCGGCATCGCGAACCAGCTGCTGGCCGCCGTCGCGCTGGCCGTCTGCACGACGCTCCTCGTCAAGTCCGGCCGCCTGAAGTGGGCGTGGGTCACGGCGGTGCCGCTCGCGTGGGACGTGGCGGTCACGCTCACCGCCAGCTGGCAGAAGATCTTCTCGGACGACGTGAAGGTCGGCTTCTTCGCCCAGCGCGACAAGTACCAGGCCGGCATCGACGCGGGCGAGGTGCTGCCGCCCGCCAAGAACATGGACCAGATGCACACCGTCGTCACCAACTCGACCGTCGACGGCGTGCTGTGCGCGCTCTTCGCGGTCCTCATCGTGGTGGTGCTCGCCGACGCCGGCCGGGTCTGCCTCAAGGCGATCCGCGACCCCGAGAGCGTCAAGCTCCACGAGGCGCCGTACGTCGAGTCGAGGCTGGTCGCCCCCGCGTCGATCATCGCGACCAAGGAGGAGAAGGCCGAACTGGTCGCGGCCGGCGTCGGCCCTGAGGGCGGCAACCGCAAGGAGACGGCGCCCGCCGGGACGGGGACGCCCGAATGACGCTGACGGACGTACGGCGGGCGGCGGGCCGGATCCGCTGGTACGTCCGCGAGCTGACCGGCGAGTCGGCGTACGACCGGTACGTCGCCCACGCGCGGTCCCGCGACCCCGGGGCGCCGGTCATGACCCGCCGCCAGTTCGAACGCAGCCGCACGGACGCCCGCGAGGCGGACCCCCGCGAGGGCTTCCGCTGCTGCTGAGCACGGGCCGACGGGCCGTCGCATCCCACGAGCCGGGACGCGGCGGCCCGTCGGCGTCAGCGCACCCACTCCTTCAGGGCTTCGGTCTCCAGCGTGATGTCCACCGGACCCGGCAGCGCCAGGGGTTTGCCGAACGGGACGGTGTGCGCGTTCTCGTACCGGACGCCGTCGGGCTCGCTGTAGACCGTCACCTCGCAGGTGTCCCGGTCGATCAGCAGGTACACCGGAATGCCGGTCTGGGCGTAGGCGCGGGGCTTCTCCACCCGGTCGCGCTGGTCGGTGTCGGTGTCGTACGACGTGACCTCGACGACCATGAGCACCTGCTCGGGGTCGGCCCACTCGCCCTGGCCGACAAAGGCGTCACTGGGCGCGAGTGAACCGTCGGGGCGCGCGCGGCCCTTCCGGTAGGCCTGCACCTTCAGCCCTTGGTCGGGATGGAGCCACAGCTCGGGGCGGGACTGCATACAGATGCGCGTCAGCCACTGAATGATCCGCCCGTGGTCCCCGTCCGGCACAACCCTGCTCCTCAGCCTCCCGTCGATGAGCTCCAGCCGCACGCCCTCGGTCGTGCGGGCCAGTATGCGCGTGGCCTCGTCGAACTCTTCGGGGAGCAGGTGAGGCCGGTCGTCGATGGCTGACATGGGCGTACCTCCTTGTGTTCACGACGATAGCCGAGAGCTGTGACAGTCGCCCCGATCCTCCCTGCGCGACACAACATCTGGGGGGTGCAACTCCCAACCGCCCCCACATGTATGCTCATGCTCGCTGTCGCCGCAGGGGAATCCGGTGTGAATCCGGAACTGTCCCGCAACGGTGTGATCGGTGTGCTTTTGCGCACCCAGGAGTCCGAGGACCTGCCGACGGCGTATCCGGCTCGACCGAACCGGGTACCGACACGTCCGGGCCTCGCGGTTGGGCCGGTGGACGCTACGCGGTGTGCCGCCCTTCACGGGTGACGTGTGCCCGTACGCCCCCGCTCCCCCCGCCGGCCCCGCGCCGAGCGAGGGAGAGCACCCTGTGACCATCGCGTCAGCCGATCCGGCCACTGCCACGGAATCGACGGAGCCGTCCGACGGACCCGGAGCCGGGACCGCACTGCTGCGGACCCTCACCGACCTGACCGCCGACCTCCCCGACACCGACCCGGGCAGAGTCGCCGCGGCCGCCCTGCGCGGCCGCAACGCGGCGTCGGACGCGGCCGAGCTGCGGGGCCTGGCCACCGACGCAGCCGCCGGGCTGATCTCCGAGGACCCGGCGTACTCCCGCCTCGCGGCCCGCCTGCTCACCCGTACGATCCGGGACGAGGCGGCCACGCAGGGCGTCCGTACCTTCTCCGAATCGGTGTCCGTCGGCCACCGCGAGGGCCTGATCGCCGACCGTACGGCCGACTTCGTGAGCGCCCACGCGGCCCGCCTCGACGCGCTGGTCGACCAGGACGCCGACGACCGCTTCGGCTACTTCGGTCTGCGCACGGTCTACAGCCGCTACCTCCTGCGCCACCCCATCACCCGTCAGGTCATCGAGACCCCCCAGCACTTCATGCTGCGCGTGGCGTCCGGCCTGGCCAAGGACGGCTCCCCCGCCGCCGCGGACGAGGTCGCCGCGCTGTACCGCCTGATGAGCCGCCTCGACTACCTGCCGTCGTCACCGACGCTGTTCAACTCCGGCACGCGCCACCCGCAGATGTCGTCCTGCTACCTGCTGGACTCGCCGCTCGACGAGCTGGACTCGATCTACGGCCGCTACCACGAGGTCGCGCGTCTCTCGAAGCACGCGGGCGGCATCGGCCTCTCGTACTCCCGCATTCGCGCCCGAGGCTCCCTGATCCGCGGCACCAACGGTCACTCCAACGGCATCGTGCCGTTCCTGCGCACGCTCGACTCGTCCGTCGCGGCCGTCAACCAGGGCGGCCGGCGCAAGGGCGCGGCCTGCGTCTACCTGGAGACGTGGCACGCGGACATCGAGGAGTTCCTGGAACTGCGCGACAACACGGGCGAGGAGGCGCGGCGTACGCACAACCTGAACCTCGCGCACTGGATCCCCGACGAGTTCATGCGCCGCGTCGACGCGGACGCCGACTGGTCGCTGTTCTCGCCCTCCGACGTTCCCGAGCTCGTCGATCTGTGGGGCGACGCGTTCGACCAGGCGTACCGCAAGGCGGAGGCGGACGGCCTGGCCCGTACGACGATTCCCGCGCGCCAGCTGTACGGCCGGATGATGCGCACCCTGGCGCAGACCGGGAACGGCTGGATGACGTTCAAGGACGCGTCGAACCGTACGGCGAACCAGACCGCCGAGCCCGGCTCCGTCGTGCACTCCTCGAACCTGTGCACCGAGATCCTGGAGGTCACCGACGACGGCGAGACGGCCGTCTGCAACCTCGGTTCCGTCAACCTCGGTTCGTTCGTGTCCGGGAACGGCGAGATCGACTGGGAGCGGCTGGACGAGACCGTCCGTACGGCCGTCACCTTCCTCGACCGCGTCGTCGACATCAACTTCTACCCGACCGAGCAGGCCGGCCGCTCCAACGCCAAGTGGCGTCCGGTGGGCCTGGGCGCGATGGGCCTCCAGGACGTCTTCTTCAAGCTGCGCCTGCCCTTCGACTCGGCCGAGGCCCGCGCCCTGTCCACCCGGATCGCCGAGCGCATCATGCTCGCCGCGTACGAGGCGTCCTGCGACCTCGCCGAGGCCAGCGGCCCGCTCCCCGCCTGGAAGAAGACCCGCGCGGCGCGCGGCGTCCTGCACCCGGACCACTACGGCGTCGAGGTCACCTGGCCGGAGCGGTGGGACGCGCTGCGCGCCCGGATCGCGAAGACCGGGATGCGCAACTCCCTGCTCCTCGCGATCGCGCCGACCGCGACCATCGCGTCCATCGCGGGCGTGTACGAGTGCATCGAGCCGCAGGTCTCCAACCTCTTCAAGCGCGAGACGCTCAGCGGTGAGTTCCTCCAGGTCAACGCCTACCTGGTGGAGGACCTGAAGAAGCTCGGCGTCTGGGACGCCCAGTCCCGCGAGGCGCTGCGCGAGTCCAGCGGCTCGGTGCAGGGCTTCAGCTGGATCCCCGAGGAGGTACGGGCGCTGTACCGCACCGCGTGGGAGATCCCGCAGCGCGGCCTGATCGACATGGCGGCGGCCCGTACGCCGTACCTCGACCAGTCGCAGTCACTGAACCTCTTCCTGGAGACCCCGACCATCGGGAAGCTCTCCTCGATGTACGCCTACGCGTGGAAGAAGGGGCTGAAGACGACGTACTACCTGCGCTCGCGCCCCGCGACCCGCATCGCGCGCGCGGCCGGCTCCGGCGCGGCTGCCGCGGCCCCCATCCCCGTACAGCAGGCCCCTGCCGCCCCCGACGCGGACGCGATCGCCTGCTCCCTTGAGAACCCCGAGTCCTGCGAGGCGTGCCAGTAATCATGAGCGAAAAGGCTGCAATCTCTAAAAACCTTCTCGACCCGGGCTTCGAGCTGACGCTGCGTCCCATGCGCTACCCGGACTTCTACGAGCGCTACCGGGACGCGATCAAGAACACGTGGACGGTGGAGGAGGTCGACCTCCACTCGGACGTCGCCGACCTCGCCAAGCTCTCGCCGGGTGAGCAGCACATGATCGGCCGGCTGGTCGCGTTCTTCGCGACGGGCGACTCGATCGTCTCCAACAACCTCGTGCTGACCCTCTACAAGCACATCAACTCCCCCGAGGCGCGCCTCTACCTCTCGCGCCAGCTCTTCGAGGAGGCCGTGCACGTCCAGTTCTACTTGACGCTGCTCGACACCTACCTCCCCGACCCGGACGACCGCGCGGCGGCGTTCGACGCGGTGGAGGAGATCCCCTCGATCCGCGAGAAGGCGCAGTTCTGCTTCAAGTGGATGGACTCGGTCGAGAAGATCGAGCGCCTGGAGACGCAGGCCGACCGCCGCCGCTTCCTGCTGAACCTGATCTGCTTCGCGGCGTGCATCGAGGGCCTGTTCTTCTACGGGGCGTTCGCGTACGTCTACTGGTTCCGTTCGCGGGGCCTGCTGCACGGCCTGGCGACGGGGACCAACTGGGTCTTCCGCGACGAGACCATGCACATGAACTTCGCGTTCGAGGTCGTCGACACGGTCCGCAAGGAGGAGCCGGAGCTCTTCGACGACACTCTCCAGCAGCAGGTCACCGACATGCTGAAGGAGGCCGTCGAGGCGGAGCTCCAGTTCGGCCGCGACCTGTGCGGTGAGGGCCTGCCCGGCATGAACACCGAGTCGATGCGCGAGTACCTCCAGTGCGTCGCCGACCAGCGCCTGGAGCGCCTCGGCTTCGCCCCGGTGTACGGCTCGCAGAACCCGTTCTCGTTCATGGAGCTCCAAGGCGTGCAGGAGCTGACGAACTTCTTCGAGCGCCGCCCGTCGGCGTACCAGGTCGCGGTCGAGGGCTCGGTCGCCTTCGACGACGACTTCTGATCCGTCCCCGGGTGCGGGCCGTCCTCGCGTAGGCGCGGGGGCGGCCCGCACGTGTCGCTCCCCCCGTCGCTCCCTTCACCGCCGACGCCCCGCCTGCTCTACTGGAGCGGCCGGACCTCGGCAGGCACGTCGGCGTTCCCGGGAGGGGGTGGAGGCATGGACGACCTGCGGGATCAGGACGAGTTACGCGCCCGGGCCCGGGCCGGGGACCGGTCGGCGGGGTGCCGGCTGGCCGAGCTGCTGGCCGGGCAGGGCCACGTCGAGGAGGCCATCGCGGTGGTTCGCGCGCTTCCGTCCGGGGCCGCCGTCCGCAACCTGCTGATCCGCCTGCTTCTGCGGGCGGGCCACATCGAGGAAGTGCGGGCGATGGCCTACGCGGGCGACATCAACGCCCGTTCATGGCTGGTCGACCTGCTCGCCGCCCAGGGCCGGATCGACGACCTGCGGACCCGGGCGGAGGCCGGCGACAGCACGGCGGGCGGGCGGTACGCCGACTGGCTGGTGGAGCACGGCGCGATCGACGAACTGCGCGCTCGTACGGCCGCCGGTGACGTGATCTCGTCGGTACGTCTCGTTCCGCTGCTGGCCAGGCGTGGCCGTATCGACGATCTGCGCGAACTCGCCGCCGCGGGCAACACCTACGCGGGGCTGATGGCGCTGTTCACCGAGCTGGATCAGGTCGAGGCCGCCCTCGACATCGTCCGGGCCGGTGGCAACGACTGGCACATCCGCGGCCGCCTCTGCGACAGGATCGTGGAACTGCTCACCGCGCGGGGCCGGGCCCGGGACGCCCTCGCCGTCGCGGAGAACCGCGCCGCCGAGGGTGACGAGGACGCCGCGGGCTGGGTCGTCCGGCTGCGGGCCCTCACCGGCTCCGGTGCGCCACAGGGGCCCGCGCGACCGGTCCCCGGCGCGGGCGGGCACGGCACCAGCCCGTGACCGGTGAACCGGCGGCTGATCGTTCACCTGCCGGCCGACGACAGCACGTCCGCCGCGACGGTCCGCCTCACCGGCCGCCGTCCGGGGGCGCTGCGGATGGTCTCGGGCCGGTGCGGGCGGGGGTTCTCGGCCTGCTTGAGCTGCCGGTCGATCCGGCGTTCCCCGGCGTGCCCGAGGAACGACGGGAGGGTGAGGAGGACGAAGAGTACGAGGACCACGAGGTAGTTCAGGAAGGTTGCCATGCGTCCACTCTGGTCCTCGGGACGAAGAAAAGTCAGTGGCAGGACTGTCATGGAACCTCGAATTGCTGCCACACTGTGCGCATGTTGAAAAACGTGGCCGTGGCCCTCGTCGACGGAGTGAACCCCTTCGAACTGGGCGTCCTCTGCGAGGTGTTCGGGATCGACCGCAGCGATCAAGGGCTGCCGGTCTACGACTTCGCGGTCTGCGCCGCCGAGCCGGGCCCGATCGCCGCCCGTTCCGGCGCCTTCTCCATCTCCGTGCCGCACGGTCTGGACCGGCTGGAGAGCGCCGACCTCATCGCCATCCCGGCCGACCAGCACTGCGAGGCCCGCACCTACCCCGAGCCGCTGCTCGACGCCCTGCGCCGGGCCGTCGAGCGCGGCGCCCGCGTGCTCAGCGTCTGCTCGGGCGCGTTCGTGCTCGGGGCGGCGGGGCTGCTGGACGGGCGCCGGTGCACGACCCACTGGCGGCACTCCGCGGAGCTGGCCCGCCGCCATCCGCGGGCCAAGGTCGAACCCGACGTGCTGTACGTCGACGAGGGCCCCGTCATCACGTCGGCCGGGACCGCCGCCGGGATCGACGCCTGCCTGCACCTGATCCGCCAGGAGCACGGGTCCGAGGTGGCCAACACGATCGCCCGCCGCATGGTCGTCCCGCCGCACCGCGACGGCGGTCAGGCGCAGTACATCGAGCGCCCGCTGACCCACGTGCGCTGCGACACCGTGGGCGGGGTGCTGGCCTGGATGGAGCGGCACCTGGACCAGGAGATGACCGTGGAGCAGCTCGCCGACCGGGCGCACATGTCGCCCCGGACGTTCGCGCGGCGCTTCCTCCAGGAGACGGGCACCACGCCGTACCGCTGGCTGCTGCGCCAGCGGGTGCTGCTGGCGCAGGAGTTGCTGGAAGCGACGGACGACACGGTGGACGCGATCGCGGGCCGCGCGGGCTTCGGGAACGCGGCGGCGCTGCGCCATCAGTTCGTACGGTCCCTGGGGACCACTCCGAACGCGTACCGCCGCACCTTCCGGGGGCCGGCGCTGGCCGCCTAGGCCCCCGGAAGACGGCTCAGGAGACGCCGCAGCTCGACGCCGACCAGAAGCGGCTCGCGCGGTGGTCCAGGTGGGTGTGGTCGCTGTGGCCGGGGTAGCCCGGGCCGAGGATGCCGTTGAAGCCGTGGTTACGGGCCTGCTTGGCCAGGGTGCACAGGGAGTGCGGGCCGGAGCCGAGGTCGGCGGCGTCCCCGTAGAGGTGACGGCTGCCGGCCGCCCCGCCGACCGCGTCGTTGCACGCCTGCGAGCGGAATCCGCTGGTGACGGTGATCGGCTGGTCGCCCAGCGCGTGCCGCAGCGCCTCCAGTTTCCACATGGTGCGCAGGGCGTTGGACTTGGCGGTGGCCGCACTCACCGCGCCGCCCGCCCAGGTGCTGTTGCAGTCGTTGAGTTCGGCGTAACTGAAGTGGACGGGCGTGCAGTCGTCGTCCTGGAGCGCGTAGAGCTTGCTGAAGGTGGCCGCTCCCGCGACGCCGTCGGCGGCGAGCCCGTACGCGGACTGGAAGCGCTTGACCGCCGCGGTCGTGGCGGGTCCGTAGTCGCCGTCGATGCCGAGCACGGCGCCGTAGCCGGGGTAGCCGCCGAGCCGGATCTGGAGCTGGGTGACGTCGGCCCCGGTGGCGCCCTGGGAGAGGGTGCGGGACCAGGTGTAGCAGCCGTCGGCGTGCGCGGTACCGGCGGTGGCGACCGTACCGGCCAATCCGGCGACCATGAGCATGACAAGGCAGAGGACGGTTCTCGCCGTACGTCGGAGCATGGGACCTCCATACCGAGGAGCGCGGGAGCGGGGGCACGCCCGAGACTGACGTGCCCGTCGACGCGCGTCAACAGGGCGGCCGCCCTGGTCATTTGTCGGACCAATGGCGGTCGCCCCGCGGTGACGGGAAGTCGGTCAGTCGTTCGGAACGGTCTCGTAGCGGGGCGTGCCCTCGGCCATCTGCTTCAGCGCGTCCTTGCGGTCGCGCTTCGACAGGCGGTCGATGTAGAGGTAGCCGTACAGGTGGTCCGTCTCGTGCTGGAGGCACCGTGCGAAGTAACCCGTGCCGCGCACCTTGATCGGCTTGCCCTGGGCGTCCTGGCCGTGGACCACCGCGTAGTCGGGGCGGCCCAGTTCGGCGTACGCCGTCGGGACGGACAGGCAGCCCTCGTTGGACTCGTCGAGCCGGCGCTGCTCCTGCGGAAGCTCCTGCAGGACCGGGTTGCAGACCACGCCGACGTGACGCACCCCGTCGTCGTCCGGGCAGTCGTAGACGAAGACCTTGAGGTCGACACCGATCTGGTTGGCGGCCAGGCCCACGCCCTCGGCGGCGCGCTGGCTGGCGAACATGTCGTCGATCAGCGCGGCGAGCTTGTCGTCGAACTCCGTGACGTCCTCGCACTCCTTGTGGAGGACCGGGTTCCCGACGACGGTGATGGGACGGGCGGTGCCGCGCTCGCGGTACGCCTGCTCGCGCTCCTCGGTGTTCTCCGTGTCCACGACGAACCCGTCGTTGATGACCTGCTGGTCCGTCGCCTGCTGGTCCGTCTCCTGCTGCGCCATGTCCGCCGTACGCCTTCCTCAAAGCCAAGAAACCCAAGAACTTGGCCGTACCGAATCCGATGCCCGTACAGCCTACGGGCAGGCGGGGGCGGACTCTCAGCAGACTTCTTCGAGATCCCGCCACTCACGGCTGTCGGGATTGTCGGCGACCCATCCGTCGAGCAGCCCGCGCACCAGTCCGGCGGGCGCCGCGATGCCGCACTCGCGCTCCGGCAGCCACAGCTCACCCGCGCCGGCCGTGCGGTGCCCGAGCGGCCCGGGGTGGCCGGGCTCGCTGTGGTCGTGCGGGTCGAGGTGCTCGCCGTCGCCCTCGTCGCTGGGCATCTGCGACTCGGAGCAGGAGCGGCACAGCAGCCGCACGGACGACGACCAGTCCTCGGCGGCGAACCCCGCGTCGGCGGCCAGCCGCTCCAGGGCGTCCCGGTCGGCCTCGGTCGCGGCTTCCAGCAGCACCACCCAGGTCGGCACGGGCGACGGCGCCCACAGTTCGATCTCGTCGAACACGGGGAAGGACGGTCCGGCGGCAGTGACGCGCTCGCCGTGCGGCACGCCGTCGTGCAGGACGACCTCGCCCCAGCGCCGCCCGGACGACGGCAGCGGGATCGAGAGCACCTCGATCCGCGCCGGGTCCAGCCTGCGGCCCCACACCACCTCGGCCTCGCCCTCCGGCGAGAGGCGGACAGCGGCGCTGCCCAGCTCCATGCCGTGCGGCTCGCCGCTCTCGGTGGGCTCGCCGGGCACCTTCAGGCCGTACGCCTGCCAGGCGCGGCGGGCCAGCGGCCAGTCCTGGAGGGCGGTGGCCGCGATGCCGACGTTCCACCAGTCCGGAGCGCCGGTCTCCCGGTCGAGGAGCGCGACGGCGCGCAGCCCTGCGGAGCGCGCCTGCTCCCAGTCGTGCCGGAACTTGTGCAGCAGCGCGAGATTGAACCAGGACTCGGACAACCAGGGTTCGAGGTCCGCCGCGCGTGTCAGCAGAGCCCCCGCGTCCTCGTACCGACCGTCGCCGATCAGCGTGAACGCGCGGTCGGTGGCCTGCCGCCACGAGGCGGATGGCCGATGCCGTACCTTCCCGAAGATCTTCACGATTCCCGCCTGTCCCGCCTGCCGGTCGCTGAAGGTCAGTCCCCCCGGACGCCCTCTTGTTCCTCTTCTTCGCATCCAACCATGCCGGGTCGGAGGGCCGCTCATTACCCATGGGTTACCCAGGTGGGGACGGGGTCAGACCGCCCCGGGACAGGACACGCGCCAGGGATTCCACGACCTCGGGCTGATAGTCGCGGCCGGTCCCGAGACGCAGCTGTTCCAGGGCGCTGAGCGGCCCGCCCAGTCCACCTCCGCTTTCCCCCGAGAGATCGTCGTATGCGTTGACGGCGCGGACGATACGGGCGGAAAGCGGCTGCTCCCGGTAGGGGTCGGCCTGCCGCTCCACGACGACCGCCACCTCGGCGGGGACTCCGGTCTGGCGTACGACCGCTCCCCCGAGCAGGGCGATGCGGCGCTGCTCGGCGGGCGGCAGCGAGGCGGTGGCTCCGCCCTGGACGGGGTCGAGGAGGGAGAGCTGCCCGATGTCGTGCATCAGCGCCGCGTACTCCAGGACGGTCAGGTCCGGCTCGGAGAGCCCCAGCTCACGCCCGACGGCCCGGCTGAGCAGGGCGACGCGGCGGGCGTGGCCCTGGGCGGTGTAGCCGGCGATCTCGGTGGCGCGGGCGAGCGAGGTGATGGTCTGGCGGTACGTCGTACGGACGGCGGCGTACCGGCGGAAGGACAGCTGGGTGAGCAGCAGCGGTACGCAGAAGACGGGCAGCGCCCAGAGCCCGGCGGCGGCGACGCCGAGCGCCATGACGGCCCCCGTGGCGCAGACCGCCGACCCGATCCCCAGCAGCGCGCGCAGCTCGTCGCGCAGGAGCGGCCCGTACGGGTAGCCGGTACGGGCGCGGGCCATGGCTGCGGTGAGTACGGCGTCGCACAGGGCGGTGAGCACGAGCAGGAGCGCGAGGAACAGGGCGTGGTACGGGCCGTGGCCGACCCGCTCGCCCCACAGTCCGCAGTTGTAGAGCGGCTGGAAGCACACGGCGGCGAAGGCGACGGTGAGGACACGGCGGACGACGTGGTCGAGGGCCGGCCCGTGCCCGGCGGCGACGTGCGGCACGGCGCCGGCGAGGGCGGCGGCGACCACGACGGCGACGACCTGGAGGACGCCGTGGGTGGTGGGCTGCCCGGCGATCTGGCCGAGCAGGGCGTAAGCGAGGGCCCCGGCGGCGCCGAGCGGTGCGGGCTCGCGCTCGGCGGGCAGCGCGCAGGGGCCCGTCCGAACGCCCCACCGGGAGAGCTCACCGAGGGTGATGAGCACGCCGAAGGCGAGGGCGATGCCGGGTTCGGTGACGCCGTACCAGAGGGTGTCGCCGAGCGCGTAGAGGGTGAGCACGGCGGCCGTGCCGTACACGCCGCCGAGGGCGTACGCGGGCCTGCGCCCCCTCACCCGGCACGCCCCGGCCGCACGCCGCCCGCCTCTGCGGCACCCGAGGAGCGGGATTCGGGGCCGCGCACCGGTTCGGGAGGGCGCGGCGAGGGGTAGGGCTCGCCGGGACACCCCTCGGGCCCGGTGTCCGCAGCGGCGCTCACCCGGGCCGGCCCGGGTCGTGGGACCGCGCGGCGGCGAGCGGAGAACCCGCCTCCCCGGCCGGGGCGGAAGCGGGGGCCTCGTCGCTCCCGCGCGATGGCGGGACGTTTCCTCTGGGATCGGCCTGCTCGTCCGAGGTGACCCGGTGGTGCCAGCCCTGGCGGGCCAGCGCCCGCGCGAGCGCCCGCACCATCCGGGGATCGAACTGCGTTCCCGCACACCGTTCGAGCTCCCGCAGAGCCGTGTCGACCGGCCGCGCCCGCCGGTACGACCGCGTCGAGGTCATCGCGTCGAACGCGTCGGCCACCGCGACGACCCGCGCGAACTCGGGGATCTGGCCGCCCGCGAGCCCGTACGGATAGCCGCTCCCGTCGAGCCGCTCGTGGTGGTGCAGGATGGCCGCCCGCGCCTCCCCGAGGAAGCCGATGCCCCGGACCATCTCGTGCCCGTACTCGGGGTGCAGCTCGATGACCCGCCGTTCCTCAGGGGTCAGCGGCCCGTCCTTGCGGAGCAGCCGCGTCGGGACGCCCAGCTTGCCCACGTCGTGCAGGATCCCGGCGAACCGCAGCACCTCGACGCGGTCCTCCTCCATGCCGATCTCGCGCGCGATCATGACGGAGGCGCGGCCGACCCGTTCGCTGTGCCCGCGCGTGTACTTGTCCTTGATGTCGACCGCTTGGACGAGCGCGCGGATGGTCGCCTGGTGGGCGGCGCGCTCGCGGTGGTACTGCGCGAAGACCCAGCAGGAGATGTACATCGGCAGCAGCACGAAGAGCGCGGCGAGCGGCCCGTACGGACTGCGCCAGAGCACCGCCGTCATCAGCCCCGCCAGGCCCTGCACGCAGTGCGGCGCGACGGAACGCAGCAGCAGCCCGCGCCACGCGGTCCGCGCGGGCAGCCGCTCGGCCGTGGCGAGGATGCCGCCGTCGAGGGCGGTCAGGACCAGGCAGAAGGCGAGGACGGCGGCCCCGGCGGGCAGCAGGACGTACGGGAAATCGGGCGCGGCCGCCCCGCCCCCCAGCGCCGCACCGCAGTCCAGGAACGCGCGGACGTGCGCCGCGCACCACGCGGCCAGCGCCAGCTGGGCCGCCCGCCAGACCCGCCGGACCGCGCGCGGGCGCCGCTCGACGTGGCCGGCGAGGGCCCCGGGCACGGCGACCAGCGCGGCGGCCGACGGGGGCAGCAGCAGCACGGCGGCGAGCAGCACCGGGAAGAAGGAGCCCGAGCCGACCCGTACCGCGCTCACGAGGAACGGCCGGCGTCCGAGCACCTCGCACGCGGCGTAGAGCGCGGCCAGCAGCGCGGCGGCCTTCCAGGGAGTGCCGGCGCCGGGCCGCAGGGCGGGGAGCGCGCAGCAGACGGCCGCGATCAGCGCGCACAGGATGTACGCGCGCGCCGCCACCGAAAGGGCTCTCACCTGCGTCGCTCCAGTTGTCCCGGTCCGCTCGCCTCAATGCGTGCGCCAGGCTAGCGAGTTGAGGGAGGCCGGATACGACGAAGCGGCCGATTAGCACCTTCGAGTGATAATCGGCCGACTTCGCGACAAGCGGGGTGGCGGGGTGGCTACGCCTCGTGGGCCGTGGCGGGATACTCGGCGGCCGTCGTGGCCGTCACGTCCTGATCGGGCACGGCCTGCCCCGACCGGATCAGGTCGATTCGCCCCATGACCTTGGACCGCAGGTCGGCGGGGACGTCGTCACTGCCGCAGCAGCGCTTCACCAGCTTCTTCACGGCCTGTTCGAGGCCGTACTTCTCCAGACACGGGGAGCACTCCTCGAAGTGCACCTCGAACTTGGTGCAGTCGCTGTCGGGCATCTCGTGGTCGAGGAACTCGTAGAGATGATCCAGGACCTCAGAGCAGTCAGTCTCGTGCGGCTCTCCGCAGCTCATGAGCCCGAACCTTTCCCGTCGTTCGACTCTCCGGCACCCGCCGGAACCAGCCCGCGGTCACGCGCGTAGTCCTCGAGCATGCCGCGCAGTTGGCGGCGGCCCCGGTGCAGCCGGGACATCACCGTGCCGATGGGTGTTCCCATGATGTCCGCGATCTCCTTGTACGCAAAGCCCTCGACATCCGCGAGGTAGACCGCGATGCGGAACTCCTCGGGGATGGCCTGCAGCGCGGACTTGACGTCCGAGTCGGGCAGGTGGTCGAGCGCCTGCGACTCGGCGGAGCGCAGGCCGGTCGACATGTGCGACTCGGCGCGCGCGAGCTGCCAGTCCTCGATCTCCTCGGCGCCACTGCGCTGAGGCTCACGCTGCTTCTTCCGGTACGTGTTGATGAAGGTGTTCGTCAGAATGCGGTAAAGCCACGCCTTCAGATTCGTACCCTCACGGAACTGGTGGAAGGACCCGTACGCCTTCGCGTACGTCTCCTGCACCAGGTCCTCCGCGTCGGCCGGATTGCGCGTCATGCGCAGCGCGGCCGAGTACATCTGGTCGAGGAAGCCCAGCGCGTCGCGCTCGAAACGCGCGTTGCGCTCGGCGGTGCTCTCCTCCGCCGCCTGGCCGTCGTCGGTCCCTGTGTCGGTCCCAGTGACCGGACCCACCTCCTCCAACGCCGTGGCGGGGCCGAATGCGGACCCGCTCGAATCGGAGGATAGACGACGATCCTGCCCGGCCGCCGCCCGACGTGGGGCGGTCTTCGCCGCGGTGAGCACCGTCCACTCCAGGTCAGCGGTGTTCGAGCGGCTCGGGCAGATGGTCGATCCCATGCGACGGACTCCCTCTCCACGTACGTGCGGTATATGTCGACGCACGCAATAACAGAAGGGCCCCGCTCATCATTCCCGCAGCCCGTCGATCCAGCTCCCCACGGCGTCGGTGATCGTCGCGACCACCTGTTCCTCGGTGCGTCCGGCCTTCTTCGGTACGGCGAAACCATGGTCCCCGTACTCCACCTCCACGAGGTCGTACTCCCCGTCCGGGAACTCCGCCGGCTTCCCGAAGGGATCGTTT
The DNA here is from genome assembly GCF_014650755.1 of Streptomyces chryseus. Classification (GTDB taxonomy): domain Bacteria; phylum Actinomycetota; class Actinomycetes; order Streptomycetales; family Streptomycetaceae; genus Streptomyces; species Streptomyces chryseus. Next base: position 98,268 of record NZ_BMVO01000023.1, read on the forward strand.
CCGCCCTGTACGACCAGCGTGGGGACCCCGGCGCCCAGCAGCTCATCGGCGCGGGACTTCTCGGGGCGACCGGGCGGGTGCAGCGGGAAGCTCAGCGCGAGCGCCGCGTGCGCGCCCAGCTCCACGGCCGTACGGCAGGCGACGCGCGCCCCGGCGCTGCGCCCGCCGGCGACGACCGGCAGGCCGGGCCGCAGCAGCGCGGGCCACAGTCCGCGCCATCCGGCGTCCAGGGTCCCGGGCGCGGGCGCGACCTTCTTCCCGGCCACCCGCCAGGGCTGCTCCACCAGCGCCACGCTCACCCCGCGCGCGGGCAGCGCGGCCGCGAGCCCCTGAAGGTCCCGCGCCCCGATGCCGCCGCCGGCGCCGTGGCTCACGGCCAGGACGACCCAGGGCGTCTCGGCCTCGGCCCAGGTGATGCGGGCCTGGCCGGTCTGCGTCTCCACCATCTCGCTGTGCGTCACGGCATCCATCCTGCGCCCGCGCCGCCGCGTGATCCAACGCCCCACGCGCGCCGCGTCAGAACAGCGTCTCCACCTCCGGCGCGGGCAGCTCCTCCAGCAGCTCCGGCCCGTTGTTGCGCACGTTGCTCACGGCGGTGGTCACCGGGTACGCCCGCATCAGCCCGCCCGGCGGCGGCGCCAGCAGCTCCCGCAGGCCGTCCAGGTCCGTACGGGCCGGGTCCAGCCACGCGTCCCAGCGGTCCGGGGTCAGCATCAGCGGCATCCGGGGGTGGATGTCGGCCAGCGACCCGGGTCCGGTGGCCGGCGCGACCGCCAGCGGGGCCTTCTCCGCCTCGGTGGTGATGACGGAGCACGTCACCCACCACGCCTGCGGGTGGTCGTCGGGCAGCGTCCGGTCGCGCCAGAACTCGTACAACCCGGCCATCGCCATGACCGACCCGTCGGCCGGCGTCACGAAGTACGGCTGCTTGCGCGGCCGCTTCTTCTTCCCCTGCTCCTCCAGCTGCCGCTCGTCGGCGCCGGTGACCCACTCGTAGTAGCCGTCGGCCGGGACGAGGCAGCGCCGCGAGACGAACGGCTGGCGGAACGACGGCTTCTCGTGCACCGTCTCCGCCCGCGCGTTGATCATCCGCGCCGCGCCCTCGGGCGACTTCGACCAGGAGGGCACGAGCCCCCACCTCAGCTTCCTCAGCTGCCGAACCGGGCGCGGGTCCGGCGCGTCCTTCACAGGACGCTCCAGGACGACGTGGACCTCCTTGGTGGGCGCCACGTTCCAGTCCGGGGCGAGCGCCTCCTTGGGCTCCCACTTCCGCACATCGAACATCCCGACCAGATCCTCGGGCCGCCGGCTCGCCGCATACCGTCCGCACATAAGTGCCAGACTGCCACGACTGCCCCGACCGCAAGGAGCCGCCCGGAAAATGGACAGCACCCAGCTCGGCGACCTGTGGGACCGCGTCTTCGGTACGCAGCCCGATCCCGACCAGTGGCTGGTGATCGCCACGGCCCTCGCCGCTCTCGCCGTCGTCGTCCCGCACGCCGTGTGGCGTCTGGCACGCAACGCCATCACGATCGCCCACGAGGGAGGCCACGGTCTGATCGCCCTGCTCACGGGGCGCAGCCTGGACGGCATACGCCTGCACTCCGACACGAGCGGTCTGACCGTCAGCCGGGGCAAGCCGACCGGCATCGGCATGATCCTCACCGCCGCCGCCGGCTACACCGCTCCCTCACTCCTGGGCCTCGGCGGCGCCTGGCTGCTCGCGGCGAACCGCATCACGCTCTTCCTGTGGATCGCGACGGCCCTGCTCCTCGCGATGCTGGTGATGATCCGCAACGCGTACGGCGCCCTGACCGTGATCGTCACCGGCGCCGCCTTCCTGCTGATCTCGTGGCTCACGCCGCCGGAGGTGCAGGCCGCCTTCGCGTACGCCGCCGTCTGGTTCCTGCTCATCGGCGGTGTCCGGCCCGCCTTCGAGCTCCAGTCCAAGCGCCGCCACGGCGGCGCCCCCGACTCGGACGCCGACCAGCTGTCGCGGCTCACCCACGTACCGGCCGTGCTGTGGCTGTTCTTCTTCCACACGGTGTCGGTCTGCGCGCTGCTGGGCGGCGGCCGCTGGCTGCTCGGGCTGTAGGACCGGCTGTCACGGCGCGTCACCCTGCCGGTACCATTGCGTTACGCCCTGGTTTCGGCGCATTTGATCAAGATCCGGGTCCGCCGCGAGCCACTAAAGTGATGGCCATGACCGAAAGCTCCGTGCACCCCGCCCTCTGGCCCGCCCCGCGCGCTTCCGAAGCCGTCGACGCGACCGTCACCGTGCCCGGATCGAAATCGGTCACCAACCGCGCGCTCGTCCTGGCCGCGCTCGCCGCCGAGCCCGGCTGGCTGCGCCACCCGCTGCGCTCCCGCGACACGCTGCTGATGGCCGACGCGCTGCGCGCGATGGGCGTCGGCATCGAGGAGACCGTGTCGTCCAGCTCGTCGGCGACGGCCGAGCTCAGCGGCTCGGGCGAGGCCTGGCGCGTCATCCCGGCCGGGCTGCACGGGCCCGCCGCGGTCGACGCCGGCAACGCCGGCACCGTGATGCGCTTCCTGCCGCCCGTCGCGGCCCTCGCGGACGGTGACGTGCGCTTCGACGGCGACCCCCGTTCGTACGAACGCCCCCTCGGCGCCGTCATCGAGGCGCTGCGCACGCTGGGCGCCCGTATCGACGACGACGGCCGCGGCGCCCTTCCGCTGACCGTGCACGGCAACGGTGCCCTGGACGGCGGGGCGGTCGACATCGACGCGTCCGCGTCGTCGCAGTTCGTGAGCGCGCTCCTGCTCTCCGCCCCGCGCTTCAACCAGGGCGTCGAGGTGCGGCACACCGGCGCCGTACTGCCGTCCATGCCGCACATCCGGATGACCGTCGACATGCTGCGCGCGGTCGGCGCCCAGGTGGACACCCCCGAGTCGGGCGGTGAACCCAACGTCTGGCGGGTCTCCCCCGGCGCCCTGCTCGGCCGGGACCTGACCATCGAGCCCGACCTGTCCAACGCGCAGCCGTTCCTGGCCGCCGCCCTGATCACGGGTGGCCGCGTCACCATCCCCGACTGGCCGGAGCGCACCACCCAGCCGGGCGACGCGCTGCGGGAGATCTTCACCGAGATGGGCGGTTCCTGCGAGCTGACCGAGCAGGGGCTGACCTTCACCGGCACCGGTACGGTGCACGGCATCGACGTCGACCTCGGTGACGTCGGCGAGCTGACCCCGGGCATCGCGGCGGTGGCCGCCCTGGCCGACTCGGAGTCCGTCCTGCGCGGCGTCGCGCACCTGCGGCTGCACGAGACCGACCGGCTGGCCGCCCTCACCCGGGAGATCAACGCCCTGGGCGGCGACGTCACCGAGACCGCCGACGGTCTGCGCATCCGCCCGCGCCGCCTGCACGGCGGGACCTTCCACACGTACCACGACCACCGCATGGCGACCGCGGGCGCGATCATCGGCCTCGCCGTGAAGGACGTACAGATCGAGAACGTCGCGACGACGGCCAAGACACTGCCCGATTTCCCGCAGATGTGGACCGGAATGCTCGACGGAAACTGACGGGGCCTGACGACATGCGCCGCTACGGCAAGAACCCCGACGAGGACGACATCCGGATCCGCCCGAACCGCAAGGGCAACCGGCCTCGCACGCACACCCGCCCCAAACACGAGGACGCCGTCGAGGGCTTCGTCCTGACCGTCGACCGGGGCCGCATCACCTGCCTCGTCGAGGACCGTACGGTCATCGCGATGAAGGCCCGCGAGCTGGGCCGCAAGTCCGTCGTCGTGGGCGACCGGGTCGCCATCGTCGGCGACCTGACCGGCGACAAGGACACGCTGGCCCGCATCGTCCGGGTCGAGACGCGCGCCTCGGTGCTGCGTCGCACGGCCGACGACGACGACCCGTTCGAGCGGGTGGTGGTGGCCAACGCCGACCAGCTGGCGATCGTCACCGCGCTGGCCGACCCCGAGCCGCGCCCGCGCATGATCGACCGCTGTCTGGTCGCGGCGTACGACGCCGGGCTCACGCCGTTGCTCGTCCTGACCAAGTCGGACCTGGCGCCGGCGGACGCCCTCCTGAACGCCTACCGCCCGCTCGGTGTCCCGTACGTCGTCACCAGCCGCGAGGACCTGGCGAACGGGGCGGCGACCGATCTGGTGCGCAAGCACCTGGAGGACAAGGTCACGGCGTTCGTCGGCCACTCGGGCGTCGGCAAGACGACCCTGGTCAACACACTGGTGCCCGAGGACCGTTGGCGTACGACCGGAGTGGTCAACGCGGTCACGGGCCGCGGCCGGCACACCACCACGTCGGCGCTCGCGCTGCCGCTCACGGGCGTGCCCGGCTGGGTGATCGACACCCCGGGCGTGCGTTCCTTCGGGCTGCACCACGTCGACCCGTCGCGTGTCATCCTCGCGTTCCCGGACCTTGAGCCGGGTACGGAGGGCTGCCCGCGCGGCTGCAGCCACGACGAGGCGGAGTGCGCGCTGGACCAGTGGGTCGCGGACGGCCACGCCGATCCGGCCCGGCTCGACTCGCTGCGCCGGCTCCTCGCCACCCGGGAGCGCCGCGAGGGCGACTGACCCGCCGCGTTCACGTCTGCGGGCGTCCGGCACGGGCATAATCGCACCAAGTCAGACGAAGCAGTCACCGACGCGGGAGGCGACCGACCATGGCGTGGCTGCTGGTGATAGTGGCTGGTTTGCTGGAGACCGGATTCGCCGTGTGCCTGAAGCTGTCCCACGGCTTCAGCCGGCTCTGGCCCACCGTCGCCTTCTGCGCGTTCGCGCTCGGCAGCTTCGGCCTGTTGACGCTCGCGCTGCGCAAGCTCGACGTGGGACCCGCGTACGCGGTGTGGACGGGCATCGGGGCCGCGGGCACCGCGATCTACGGGATGGTCTTCCTCGGCGACGTGGTGTCGACGCTGAAGCTGATCTCGATCTCGCTGGTGATCATCGGCGTCATCGGCCTCCAGCTCTCGGGCTCGGCCCACTGAGCCCCGGCCCGCCGGGGCCCGCCCCGGCGAGGGCCCTGCGCAGCAGCCGCGTGAAGCCGCCCCCCGGGGCCGTGGGCGCCAGGACGTACGAGAGCGCGAGCCGCAGGACCAGTTCGCAGCGGTACGCGATCTCCGCCGCCTCCTCCTTCGTACGTCCCGTCCCGAGCGCGGCGAGCGCCCTGTCCCGTACCGCCGCGATCAGTTCGGCGGGCCCCGGCGATCCGGCGTCGGCGCGGCGCTGGGCGGGCACCGGGGACACCGCCGTGTACGGGACGGTCCGCGCCGGGCGGGGGGCGGGCAGCCGGTCGCCCCAGCATCCGGTGAGCAGCGCGCGGACGAACGGATTGACGCGGGCGGCGCCGACGGTGAACTCGGCCACGGCCACCAGCCGGTCTTCGGGTCCAGCAGTCCGGGCCGCCGCCGGGGCGGCCCGGACTGTTCCCCGCCCGGCCGTCCGCTCGGCCGGCCGGCCGGCCAGCGCCCGCTCGACGCCGGCCAGGAAGCCGTCGGCCTCGCGGCGCACCAGCGCGCGGGCCAGACCGTCCTTGGTGCCGAACTCGTTGTAGAGGGTCTGCCGCGAGACGCCCGCCGCCGCGGCCACGTCGACCATCCGCACCCCGGACCACGGACGGACCGCGAGCGCGGTGAAGGCGGCGTCCAGCAAGGCTTCTCGCGCTGTGGGCATCGCGTGCGCCTCCCCGACGGCTGGGGTCTCAGAGTTGACGCGCCGCCGGGCAGTGTCAATGGGCCCCGCGCCGCGCGTACCGGGCGGCGGGCGGCGCCCGCACCGCGAGACCGTGTGGTTCGCGCGGAACGCGGTCGATACTGTTCAGTCATGCCCGACTACCACGATGATCTGCGCTTTGCCCATGTTCTCGCCGACGCCGCGGACGCCACGACGATGGAGCGCTTCAAGGCTCTGGATCTCAAGGTCGAGACGAAACCGGACATGACGCCGGTGACGGAGGCCGACAAGGCCGCCGAGGAGCTGATCCGCAGCCATCTGCACCGCGGCAGGCCGCGTGACGCCGTTCTGGGCGAGGAGTACGGGCTCCAGGGCACGGGCCCGCGCCGCTGGGTCGTAGACCCGATCGACGGCACCAAGAACTACGTGCGGGGCGTCCCGGTCTGGGCGACCCTGATCTCGCTCATGGAGGCCGGCGAGAACGGCTTCCAGCCCGTGATGGGCGTCGTGTCCGCGCCCGCGCTGGGCCGCCGCTGGTGGGCGGCGAAGGGCGGCGGTGCGTACACCGGGCGCAGCCTCACCTCCGCCACCCGCCTCCACGTCTCCAAGGTCGACCGGATCGAGAACGCGTCCTTCGCGTACTCCTCGCTGAGCGGCTGGGAGGAGCGGGGCCGGCTCGACGGCTTCCTGGACCTGACCCGCGACTGCTGGCGGACACGCGCGTACGGCGACTTCTGGCCGTACATGTTGGTCGCGGAGGGCGCGGTGGACATCTGCGCCGAACCCGAGCTCTCGCTCTGGGACATGGCCGCGAACGCGATCATCGTCCAGGAGGCGGGCGGCGTCTTCACCAGCCTCGAAGGAGTGACGGGTCCCCACGGCGGCAACGCCGCGGCGTCCAACGGCCTGCTCCACGACGAGCTGCTGGGCTACCTGCGCGCCTAGCGCCCGTGGCCCCCGCGCCCGGAAAACCGGCGCGCGGGGGCGTCCGCTCGTCCAACTCCCCCTCCCACGCCCCCTTGTTGCCTCGCCGGTCAACTGCCACTCTGTGAGTCCCCCCACTTGTGAACTTGTGAATCGGTTCTCGTAGCGCATGATGCCCGCTTCACCAAGGAGGTGGCTCCGTCCATGCTCGTCCGTGACGCCATGAGCACGGTGGTCCTCACCATCGGCCCCGCCCACACACTCCGCCAGGCAGCCCGACTGATGGCGGAGCGCCGCGTCGGGGCGGCCGTCGTCCTCGACACCGACGCCGGCGGAGTCGGCATCCTGACCGAACGCGACATCCTCGTCTCCATCGGGTCGGGCCAGGATCCCGACCTGGAGACGGCCGGCACCCACACCACCACCGACGTCGTCTTCGCGGCGCCCCGCTGGACGCTGGAGGAAGCCGCCGACGCCATGGCGCACGGCGGCTTCCGGCACCTGATCGTGCTGGACGGGGACGGCCCCGTCGGCGTCGTCTCCGTACGCGACATCATCCGCTGCTGGGCACCGAGCCGCAGGCAGTCACGCCCGCAGCCGGGAGCCCTCGTGGCCTGAGCGCGAAAGAGGGCCGGACTCCCCTGGGGAATCCGGCCCTCCGCCTACGACAAGCGTCCGTACTAGCCGCGCAGGGCCTGGACCGCGGCTTCCAGCCGCTTGCCGAAGTCACCGTCGGCCTGACGGAAGTTGTTGACCGCGCGCTCCGCGATGTCGTCGCGCGACACCTTGGAGATGAACTGGGCCAGGTTGTCGATCAGACGGCCCTTCTCGTCCTCGGACATCAGGCGGTAGAGGTTGCCGGCCTGGACGAAGTCGTCGTCCTCGGCGTGCCGCGGAGCCTCGTGGTTGCCGGTGGCGCCGGTGACCGGTACGGGCTCCCACAGCGGCCTGCCCGTCTGCGCGGGGCCGCCGAAGCTGTTGGGCTCGTAGTTCTTGGTGCCCTTGTGGCGGCCGCCGTACAGGTAGCCGTCACGGGAGTTCGTCCGCGCCTCGGTGGCGTGCGGGCGGTTCACCGGCAGGTGGTCGGCGTTGATGCCGACGCGGTAGCGGTGGGCGTCGCCGTACGCGAAGAGGCGGCCCTGGAGCATCTTGTCGGGGGACGGGCCGATGCCCGGCACGAAGTGCGCGGGGCTGAAGATCGACTGCTCGACCTCGGCGAAGATGTTCTCCGGGTTCCGGTTGAGCTCCAGCTTGCCGATCTCGATCGGCGGGTAGTCCGCGTGCGGCCAGACCTTGGTCAGGTCGAACGGGTTGAAGCGGTACGTCGCCGCCTCGGCCGCCGGCATGATCTGCACCTGCACGGTCCAGGACGGGAACTCGCCGCGCTCGATGGCCTCGCGCAGGTCGCGCTGGTGCGAGTCGGGGTCGACGCCGGAGAGGCGGTTGGCCTCGTCGGTGGTGAGGTTCTTGATGCCCTGGTCGGTCTTGAAGTGGTACTTGACCCAGAAGACCTCGCCGGCCTCGTTGTTCCACTGGTACGTGTGCGAGCCGTACCCGTTCATGTGCCGCAGTGTCGCCGGGATGCCGCGGTCACCGAACAGCCAGGTCACCTGGTGCGTCGACTCGGGGCTCAGGCCCCAGAAGTCCCACACGTTGTCGGCTTCCTGCGAGCCGGTGTACGGGTCGCGCTTCTGCGTGTGGATGAAGTCCGGGAACTTGATGGCGTCCTTGATGAAGAAGACGGGGGTGTTGTTCCCGACGAGGTCGTAGTTCCCCTCCTCCGTGTAGAACTTCAGCGCGAAACCGCGGGGGTCGCGCACCGCGTCCGCCGAGCCGAGGTTGCCCGCGACCGTCGAGAAGCGCAGGAAGGTCTCGGTCTGCTTGCCGACCTCGGAGAGGAACTTCGCCCGCGTCCACTGCGAGACGTCGCGGGTGAGGGTGAAGGTGCCGTAGGCACCGGCACCGCGCGCGTGGACGATGCGCTCCGGTATGCGCTCGCGGTTGAAGTGCGCGAGCTTCTCCAGCAGCGCCTGGTCCTGGACCAGAACGGGACCGCCGGCGCCAGCGGTCTCGCTGTTCTGATTGTCGCCGACCGGCGCGCCGGCCTCCGTGGTAAGCGGTCCCTGCGTCACGTGCGCCTCCTGCGTCATACCTGCAAGTCCTGTCCCTTGGCGTTTGCCGTTCTCGATCCTACAATAGACTTTGTCTAAGTCAAGCAATCATCCAAAGTCACACCCGTTCGGGACCTGGGTCCCACCACTGTTAGGCTGGATCGCATGAGTGACCTGTTGGAACGACTGCGCGGACGCGGCTGGCGCATGACCGCTCAGCGGCGCGTCGTGGCCGAAGTCCTCGACGGGGACCACATCCACCTGACCGCCGACGAGGTGCACGCGCGCGCCGTCGCGAAGCTGCCCGAGATCTCCCGGGCGACCGTCTACAACACGCTGGGCGAGATGGTGTCCCTCGGCGAGGTGCTCGAGGTGTCCACGGACCGCCGGGCGAAGCGGTACGACCCGAACGCGCACCGCCCGCACCACCACCTGGTGTGCGCGCGCTGCGGCGCCATACGCGATGTGCACCCGGTCGGCGATCCGCTCACGGATCTGCCGGACTCCGAGCGCTTCGGCTTCACGATCTCGGACGTAGAGGTGACCTACCGGGGCACATGCCCCAACTGCGCCTCCGCCTGACCCTCCTCGACACGGCCGAAGGGCCCGGCACCGGATTCCGGGACACTGTTGGTTAATTCGGGCCCTGCGTGACGTCGGCCTTCAAGACCCGGTTGTGGTCTTG
>NZ_BMVO01000024.1 GCF_014650755.1 Streptomyces chryseus
AGAGTAGGACGCCGCCGAACAAATTTTATGCCCCGGCCCCTGGACTTATGTCCAGGGGTCGGGGCTTTTTTGCGTTCAGGGACCGTATTCTCTTTCGCGTACGGAACATTTGAAGGAAGCGGGCGTTCGATGGGAACTGTGGTGCATGTCCCCCAGACTCGGGACATGATCGGGGAGGAGCTCTCCGGCGACGAAGCCCTGACTGCTCTGCGGCACTACGGGGGGCGCAAGCTGTTCCTCGATGCCTTTGCTCGCTTCCGGTACGCGGACGGCTTCAGCCACGCGCGTTCGCTGGCCTTCCAGGTGGTGCTCGGCATAGTGCCGTTCGCCATCGCGCTGGTGGGTGTCGCCGCGAGTGTGCACACCGACAGCGTGGGGCGGGTCGTGGAGCTGACGCTCGGCCACATCGTGCCGGGTGCGAGCAACGAGCTGGTGGAAGAGGCCCTGGCGGACACCCGGCGCAGCGCCGGCGGCAGTACGTCGATCGCCGTCGCGATGTGGCTCGGGCTCGGCTTCGCCGTACTGAACCTCACCTCGGCCATGGGGCAGATCGAGCGCGGCAGCAACCGCATCTACGGAATCGAGAGGGACCGGCCCTTCCACGCGAAGTACGGGCGGAGCCTGCTGCTGGCGCTGGGGGCCGGCATGCCGATGGTGCTCGGCTTCCTGGCACTCGTCGCCGGCGAGGCCGTGGGGGATTCGCTGGTCGAGGCGCTGGGGTGGCCCGAGTCCCTGCTCGACCTGTGGGGGCCCCTGCAGGTCCCGGTGGGTGTGCTGCTCGCCCTGCTGGCGTCCGCGGTGATCTTCCGCTGGGCGCCCCGCCGCGACCAGCCGGGCTACACCTGGCTCGCCGTCGGCTCCGCCGTCCACCTGGTGCTGTGGGTCGTGGCGACCTGGCTGCTCGCCCTGTACGTCGCGAAGAGCGGTTCCTTCGGCGCGGTCTACGGCCCGCTCACCGCTTTCGTGGCCCTGATGCTCTGGGCGAATCTCACCGGGATCGCCCTCTTCCTGGGCGTCGCGTTCGCCGCCCAGCTCGAAGCCGCCCGCGCGGGCATCCTGGAGCCGGTCAGGCCCGATCCGGGCCCGGGCGCATGAGACCGCGCGGGCGGCCTCGAACGTACCCGGGGCAGCCGGGACCAGAGTGAGGGACCCTCCTGCGGGGGCGGGGAGTTCAGTCCTCGGGGGAGGGTCGGTGTACGGCCAGGGTGGCGTCCACGTACGCGAGCAGCGCCGTCCGCATGGCGTCGGGGCTCGTGCCGGCGCCGGAGCCCGGTGCGGCGGCCAGGACCTGTGCGGCCAGGCCGTCGATCAGCGCGGTCAGCCGCAGCGCGTCGGCGTCCGGGTCCGTGGTGGGACGGAACACGCCCTGGCCGACGCCGCGTCGCAGAACGTCGGCGACCGTGGCGCGCCACTGGCGGCCGTGCTCGATGTGCAGCCGGCCGACGGCGGTGGAGCGGGCCGCCTCCGCCCACAGGTCGAGCCAGATGCTCCACTGCCATCGCCGGAGGCGGGTGTACGGCGTCCGGAGCTCGATGAGCCGGCGCAGTTCGTCCGCCGCGCCGTCCGCGTCGGCGATGTGGTTCGCGCGGCGGGCGGAGTCCTCGTCCACGCACCAGCGCACAGCCGCTTCCAGCAGCTCGTCGCGGCCCGGGAAGTGGTAGTGGATGGCGGCGGTGCTGGTGCCGCAGGCCTCGGCGATGTCGGCGACCCGTACGGCGTGGAAGCCGCGTTCCGCGATCAGCCGCACGGTCTCCCGGACGATCTGGAGCGGCCTGCCGCCCTGGGGTGCACCGGCTGCCGAGGCACGGTCGCGGCGTACGGCGGAGGGCCTCGCGGCGGCCTCGGTACGGGTCCCCAGAAGCCAGGCCGCGTCCACGTCGGTGGTATCGGCGATACGTGCCAATTCGGCCACTGTGAACCGGCGGGTTCCGCTGAGCGAACGGGACAGTTTCGACGGGTCCATGACGTTCCGTCGGGCGAACTCGCGCTGGCTCACGCCCGCGGTGGCGATCACCTTACGCACGCGCGCGGCGACCTCACCGCCGGTGTCGCCGACTCGGCTCGCGGGATCCGGCTGCATGGTCGGCCACCGTACCCCTGCGTTGAGAGGAACACAACGGGCGCGAGGCGTGCGGCCTTGCGTGGCAAGGAGAGCGGTCGAGTGATGAGGCGCTGACTGATGCGTCAGTCGCCGTCATAACCCGTGAGAACCCCCGGCACAGCGGTGAAAGCGGACTTCTGCAACTTTGGGCAACTCACGATCAACTTGGTTCAGGCAAGGGTCAGTTGCATCGTTATTGCTGGTCGGTCATGGGCATATACGCCCCAGCGCACGCGGGGCACTCAAGAGGAGGCCGAACATGAACGTAATCTCGCCAAGTCGACCGGGCCGGCAGTTACCGAGGGCGCCCTTCTATTGCCCGGTGCCGTCCGCCGTCCATCCGTCGGCCGAGGCGCTCAACGACATGACGGTGCGTTGGATGCTCCAACAGAGCCTCGACACGGACGATCATCAGCGACGGCGGCTCGCGCTCTGTGACTTCGGCGGTCTGACGGCGTCCACCATGCCGTACGGGCAACTCGAACCGCTCACGCTGATGGCGAGGTTCCACGCCGTGCTCTTCTCGCTCGACGACGGCGTGTGCGACGAGGCGTACGTCACCGCGGACACGCTCGCGCAGGAGACGTCCCGGATCATGCGGGCCATCGAGGCCCCGACCGTCCAGCAGCCGGACGAGTCGCCGCACGCGGCGGCGCTGCGCTCCCTGCGGCTGCAACTGGAGCGGTACGCCTCCCGCCAGCAGCTCCGCCGCTGGACCGACGCCATGCGCGTCTATACCTCGGGACTCGTGTGGGAGGCGGCCTGGCGGCGCAACCCGGACCTGCCCTCTCTCAACGACTATGTGACGCTGTGGATGAGGGCCATAGGCATGGCCCCCTCCACCGCGATGATCGAGATCGTCGCCGGACACTCCGTTCCCGACCACGATGTGGAGGATCCCCGCGTACGGGCCCTCACCGAGATCACCTGGACGCTGGTCAGCTGGGACAACGACCTCTACTCCCGCAACAAGGAGCTCCTGCGGGCCGACGACAACCTCAACCTGGTCGACGTGCTGTGCCAGGAACTCGACTGCGACCCGCACCACGCACTCCAGGAGGCCGTGGAGATGCGGGACCGCGTCATGGTGCTCTTCCTGCGCCTGCGCGAGCAGGTGATGAGGGAGGCGGAGGGCGGCCTGCGCCGGTACGTACAGGGGCTCGGCCAGTTCGTCCGGGGGCACCTCGACTGGGCCTCCACCTGCCCCCGTTACAGCGTGCCGTCCACTTCGGAGGGCTCGGCGGACGACGGGTGGTGGAAGCAGCGTCCCGCCGACGACAGCTTCGAGCCGCTTCCCCTCCCGACGATCTCCTGGTGGTGGGACCAGCTGGCGGTCAGTAACCGCGCCACCAGCGGGTGACCGCCTGCCACAGCCGCTTGGGTGCCACCGGCCCGCGCTGAGCCGGAATCATGACCGGTGTCCGTGCCGTGCCGGGGAGCGGTACGGACGCGGACTCCGGCGCCGGGCCCGGCACCCGGGCCGGCTGCGGTGCGCTCGCGGCCACCGGCGTCGGCGAGTCGACCCGCCAGTCGGGCTGCGGCGTCGTGCGCGAGGCCGTGGTGAGATGGCCCGTGTCGGCCTCGGGCGGCCGGGCGGCGAACTTCACCGGGAGCTCGATGAGGTGCCGCGACATGAGCGCGCTGCGGTACTGCAACTCGTGCTCGGGGACCGAGAGTTGCAGATCGGGAAGCCGCATCAGCAGCGCGTCGATGCCGGTGTCGGCGATGGCACGCCCGATGTCCTGCCCGGGGCACTCGTGCGGCCCGCCGCTGAAGGCGAGGTGGGCGCGGTTGCCCTGCATCGAGGCGTGCGGGTCGGGGCGTACCACCGGGTCGACGTTGGCGGCGGCGATGCCGACGATCAGGGCGTCGCCCTTCTTGATCTGCTGGCCGCCGAACTCGGTGTCGCCGACGGCCCAGCGGCCGAGGATCGTGGTGAACGGCGGCTCGTCCCACAGCGTCTGCTCGACGGCCTCGGGCAGTGTCATGTGACCGCCGCTGAGCTGGGCGCGGAAGCGCGGATCGGTGAGCACCATGCGCAGGACGTTGGCGATCAGGTTCGCGGTCGTCTCGTACGCCGCGATGAGCACCAGCCGCAGGTGCTGGCTGACCTCGTCGTCGGTGAGCCCGGCCGGGTGTTCCACGAGCCAGGTCGTGAAGTCCTCCTGGGGCGCCACCCGGCGCCGGGCCACGTGCCGGCTCAGCACGCCCATCACATAGGCGTTGCTGGCGTTCGCCGTGGCCGTGCCCTTGATCATGTCGCGGGCGGACTGCACCATCCGCTCGTTGTACTCCTCGGCCATGCCGAGGATCTGGCACATCACCATCATCGGCAGGTGCTCGGCGAACCGGCCCACCAGATCCGCCTTGCCGTCCTGGCAGAAGCTGTTGACGAGCCGGTTGCTGTACCGGTTGATGTGGCGGCGTACGCCCCGGGTGTCGATGCGCGCGATGCTGTCGGTGACCGCGCCGCGCAGCCGCTCGTGGTCCCCGCCGTCCGCGAAGACGCACAGGGGCTGCCAGGTGAAGATGGGCGCCAGCGGGTGGTCCGGGGGGACGGTGCCGTCGGCGACCAGCCGCCACCGGCGCGCGTCGCGGGAGAACTGCGACGGGGTGCGCGTCATGTGCAGGTTCTCGGTGTGGCCGAGGACCAGCCAGGCCGGTACGTCGTCGTTGAGCAGTACGGGGGCCACCGGGCCGTGCTCGGCGCGCAGCTTCTCGTACACGGCCATCGGGTCGCTCTCGTGTTCCGGTCCGTACAGCCGGCGCAGGCCGCCCGGGCCCGTTCCGGTGATGGCGTGGGCCGGGCATCCCGGGGGCGGAAGGGCCCCGTCGTCCGCTCCGGGTAGATGGTGGAAGGGGGTGGTCACGGTCACTCCAGGGATCGGGCGATCGGGGGCGATCAGGCCGGCGGTTGCAGGGACAGGGCGTGCAGATAGCGCATCAGCGTCAGCAGCACGTCGCGGCAGGACCCGCGCCCTCGCGCGTCGCAGTCCACTATCGGCACTTCCGGGGGCAGGTCGAGCGCGGTGCGCAGGGCGTCGACGGGGTGCCGCGGCGCGTCGGGGAAGGTGTTGATCGCGACGACGAACGGCACGCCGCGCTCCTCCAGGCGTCCGATCACGTCGAAGCTCACTTCGAGGCGGCGGGTGTCGATCAGCACGACCGCGCCCAGGGCGCCCTCGAAGAGGCCGTTCCACAGGAACCAGAAGCGCTCCTGGCCCGGTGTGCCGAACAGATAGAGGATCAGCTCGTCGCTGATGCTGATCCGGCCGAAGTCCATCGCGACGGTGGTGGCGGTCTTGCCCTCCAGGTTGTCGTCGACGCCGACCCCGGCCTCGGTCATCGTCTCCTCGGTGGTCAGCGGACGGATCTCGCTCACCGAGCCCACCATCGTGGTCTTGCCCACGCCGAACCCGCCCACGATGACGATCTTCACCGCGGCCGTGGCCGTGGTGGGGAGAACGTCCTCGCTGCGCGGGCCGGTGATCGTGTCAGAGCTTCTGAAGTCCATGCATCACCGCTTCGAGGAGGGACCGGTCCGGCAGCGCCGCGCGGACGATCGGCGCCCGCGATTCGACCAGGTCGGTGGCGAGGAGATCGGTCAGTAGCGCCGTCACCACGCTGAAGGGCAGGCTGAGATACGCCGAGATCTCGGCCACGGACAACGGCGCCTGGCACAGCCGCAGGATGGCGGCCTGCTCGGGCTGGACCGTCGGCGTCGGTTCGGTGCGGGAGACAACCATGGTGACGAGGTCGAGCGGGGCCCGTTCGGCACCGTCCGGGCCGCCGGTCAGTACGTACAGCCGTTCCGGGTCCTTCGTCTCGTCGTTCTCCGGCTGTCGTCGTTCTCGTCGGGGCGGACTCATACGGTTCGCCCGTCGTGGCGCGGCGGGCTGGTCAGATGAGCTCCGATCCGGATGACCAGATCCCGCATACGGGCGCCCATGAGGCCGGCGTCCACCGTGTCGTCGGCGAGTACGGCGAGGTACGCCCCGGTCCCGGCGGCCATCAGGTAGAAGAGCCCGCCGTCGACCTCGATGACGACGAGCCGCATCTTGCCCTCGCTGTACGGGATCTCCGTGGCGACGGCCGCGGCGAGGCTCTGGAGCCCCGCGCAGGCCGCCGCGAGCCGGTCGGCGGCGTCGGGGTCGCCGCCGTGCCGGGCGATGCGCAGTCCGTCCGCGGACAGGACGACGATCTGCTGGACCTGCGGCACCCCGTCGGCCAGCTCTTTGAGCATCCAGTCGAAGTTCGCCCGCTGCGTGATCACTTGAGATCTCCCTTGTCCAACGCGTCATCTGGTTCGTCACCGGCAGACGGGTCAGGCGCCTCGCCGTTGAACCCCTTGGTGAAGGCTTCGAGCCAGAGCCCCGGCTCCGGCTCTTCCTTGGCCGCGCCGTTCGCGTGGCCGTTGGTGTGGCCGTTGAGCGCCCCGGGGCGCTGCTCCGGCGGCAGGTTGTGCGAGCCGAGCGGCGCCCGGCCCCGGCTGCGGCGCTGCGGAAGCCCCTGCGCCGTCCATTCGGTCACCTCGGGAACGTCCTCCTCCCGTGCGACCGGCACGTGCACCGGCCGCTTCGGCTGGGCGGCCGGCCGCGGCTTGCGCCGGGGGACGCGTGCCTCCTCCGCCGCGGACAGGCCGGACGGGCCCTGCCGGGGGACGGCGGTGGCGCCGATGCCGTGGGCGATGCCGGGCGCGGGCCCGGTGGTGATCACGCCGCGCGGCACGATGAGCACCGCGCGGACCCCGCCGTACGCGGACTGCCGCAGTGAGACCTTGAGGTCGTACATCTGGGAGAGCCGGCCGACCACGGCCATGCCGAGCCGCGGCGTCTCACCGAGGTCGTTGAGGTCGATGCCCGCCTGCGCCTGCGCCAGCATGCGCTCGGCCCGGCCCCTGGCCTCCTCGCTGAGGCTGACGCCGCCGTCCTCGATCTCGATGGCGATGCCGGTCTGCACCTCGACCGCGGTGACGTGCACCCGGGTCTGCGGAGGTGAGTAGCGCGTGGCGTTGTCGAGGAGCTCCGCGCAGGCGTGGATGAGCGGTTCGACGGCCGTGCCGACGATGGCGACCTTGGCGATCGAGTGCAGATCGACCCGCTGGTACTCCAGGATCCGGGACATCGCGCCGCGCAGCACGCTGAACAGCGGTACGGGCTCGGGCCATTGGCGTCCGGGGCGGCCACCGCCGAGTACGGCGATGGAGTCGGCGAGGCGGCCGATCAGCGAGGTGCCGTGGTCCAGGCGCAGCAGGTCGTCGAAGACGGCGGGGTTGCGCCCGTGGTCCTCCTCCATCAGCCGCAGTTCGCTGGACTGCTGGTGGACGATGGCCTGCACGCGGCGCGCGATGTTGACGAAGGCGCGCTGCGCGGAGTCGCGCATCGCCTCCTCGTTGTCGACGATTTCGAGGACCGAGCGCACCAGGGCGCGCTCCGGTTCGGGGAGATCGCGGTACGTCGGGTCCGCGTCCACCATGTCCCGCATCACCTCGGCGGGCGACTGGCCCTGCCGCAGACGGCGGATGGTGGCCGGGAGCAGTTCGTTGCTGAGCCGCAGGGTCTGCCGGTCGTGGCCGGTGACACGCTGATCGAGGAGGGCCAGGCGCTGCCCGTACTCCGCGCGCAGGGCGTCCATCGCCCGTCCGCGGCGCACGACTTCGGCGGCGACGGCCGTCACCACCACGGTCGCCAGCGCGCCGAAGCAGACGACCGGTGTCCGGGAGGCGGCCGGTACGACGACGTACGCGACGACGGTGGCCGCGGCCATCAGGAGGACGGGTGGCACGAGCGCGCGAAAGAAGGGGGATTTTCGGTCAGTTGGAGGCGATTCAACGCGAACCATGTAAACCCTCTGGCGGTCGATTCGGGATGTTTTCGAGCTGTCCGGACACTTGCGAACAAGTGCGTGATTTCATATCAACTCGGCGCGCTTCGAGCGAGCTTAGCCAGATAGGATCAGTGCGACGGCATATTCACGTAACCCTCTGCACGGGCCCACCCGGCGGGTTTAGACTCGCCAATTTTGCACACTGGGCTCATGCGCGTGCGCAAGGAGTAACTGAACGGGTGACGTATGGGCCCTGTGTACGCACAAAGGCCGCTCCCGCGGTAGCGGAAGCGGCCTGGGCCGGGCGAGGTGAGGGGCGCGTCGCGCCCCCGCCTCAGGCGATGGACGCCGAAATGATCGCCGCCACGGCGACGTTGCACGAGGCGGTCACCCACACCGCCGGGTGCGGCTCGTCCTGGACCAGCGTCTCGCCCAGCTTGCCCGGCGTCACGAGGTCGACGACCCAGAACGCCACCGCCATCATCACGAGCCCCAGCACCCCGAACGCGGCGGTCGACACGAGGCCCTTGCCGAAGTCGGTGTACGTCGTCCAGATCGAGGTGAACACGATCCCGCCGATGCCCAGCAGTGCCGAGCTCAGCAGCAGCGCCGCGTTGCGGTTGCGCTGCTCCCAGATCTGCCGGCCGAGCTTGCCGGGCGTCAGGGCGTCCACCAGGAATATGCCGAGCGTCAGCAGCACCACGCCCAAGGCGCCGTAGGCGGCGGAGCGGCCAAGTCCGTTGACGATGTCTTCCATGGGTCTGCAGTCTCCGCGCGTGAAGTGGATCGTGGTCAAGGAGAGGCAAAACCTATCGCACGGGTGTCCTGGAGAGGCGGGACGGATTGCGGCACCGCGTCCCGGTTGCCGGTACGACCGATTACGATCCGAACTCATGAGCGCTTCTGACCAGGAACAGGCCGTGACCGACCCCACTCCCGCACGGACCGGCGGCCTCGCGCCCCGTCAGGCCAGGCGCCTGCGCGTCGCCGCCGCCTCGGTCCTGATGGTGGTGGTGGCGGCGGTCCTGGCGGTGCGGCTCGCGAGCCGGTCGTCGGTCCTGGTCGTCGGGGTGTACGGGCTGGCGCTGATCCTGTGCGGAGGCGTGATCGAGCTCAGCCGGCGCGGGCGCACCCGCCTGGCGACCTGGCTGCTGGGCGCGGGCCTGGCGGCGGCCGTGGCGACGGACGCCTTCCTGATCCCCTGACCCCCCGCGCACCCGGGCCCCGCTGAACCGGCGCCCGGCAGAACGCCCCCGGAACGCGGCTCGGCGCCACGGGCGAGTGATCTGCCCGAGGCGCCGAAGCCGCTGTGCGGGAGCCGGGGCTCCCGGACCTCCTAGTCGAGGTAGTCGCGCAGCACCTGCGAGCGCGACGGGTGGCGCAGCTTGGACATCGTCTTCGACTCGATCTGGCGGATGCGCTCACGCGTCACGCCGTAGACCTTGCCGATCTCGTCCAGCGTCTTCGGCTGCCCGTCCGCCAGACCGAAGCGCATCGAGACCACGCCCGCCTCGCGCTCCGACAGGGTGTCCAGCACCGAGTGCAGCTGCTCCTGGAGGAAGGTGAAGGAGACCGCGTCGGCCGGCACGACCGCCTCGGAGTCCTCGATGAGGTCACCGAACTCGCTGTCGCCCTCCTCACCCAGCGGGGTGTGCAGCGAGATGGGCTCGCGGCCGTACTTCTGGACCTCGATGACCTTCTCCGGGGTCATGTCGAGTTCCTTGGCCAGCTCCTCCGGGGTAGGCTCGCGGCCCAGGTCCTGGAGCATCTGGCGCTGTACACGGGCCAGCTTGTTGATGACCTCGACCATGTGCACCGGGATGCGGATGGTGCGGGCCTGGTCGGCCATCGCGCGGGTGATCGCCTGACGGATCCACCAGGTGGCGTACGTCGAGAACTTGAAGCCCTTGGTGTAGTCGAACTTCTCCACCGCGCGGATCAGACCGACGTTGCCCTCCTGGATCAGGTCCAGGAAGAGCATGCCGCGGCCGGTGTAGCGCTTGGCCAGCGAGACCACCAGACGGAGGTTGGCCTCCAGCAGGTGGTTCTTGGCGCGGCGGCCGTCCTCGACCAGGATCTCCAGCTCGCGGCGGAAGACCGGGTCCTGCTCGTCCTCGTCCTCCAGCTTGTGCTCGGAGAAGAGACCGGCCTCGATGCGCTTGGCGAGCTCCACCTCCTGCTCGGCGTTGAGCAGCGGGACCTTGCCGATCAGCTTCAGGTAGTCCTTGACCGGGTCGGCGGTGGCGCCGGCGACCATGACCTGCTGCGCGGGCGCGTCGTCCTCGTCCTCGTCGGACAGGACGTAGCCGTCACCCTGCTGCGGCTGCTTGGCCGGCTTCTCGTCCGCCTCGTCCGGGGCGGCCGACTCGTCGGCCCAGGCGTCGCCCTGCGGCTCCTCGGGGGCCGCGGCGGCCTTCTTCGCGGCGGTCTTCTTCGCGGTCGTCTTCTTCGCGGCGCGCTTCGCCGGGGCCGCCGGAGCCTCGGCCTCGGCGGCGGAGTCCATTACCGATATTGACGCGGGAGCCGCCTGAGACGTCGCCGAAGCGGTCTTCTTGACGGTCTTCTTCACCGCGGCCTTCTTGACGGCCGGACGCTTCTCCTCGTCACGCGCGACGGCCTTGCGGGCACGCTTGACCGGCGCCTTGGCCGGAGCCTTGGGCGCCGTGACCATGAGCGTCACGCCCTCTTCGTCGAGGACCTGGTTGAGGCTGCGCAGCACCCGCTTGAGCTGGTCCGCGGGAATGCTGTCCGCCTCGAAGGCGTGGCGTACGTCGTCGCCGTTGATGTGACCCTGCTCCTTGCCACGCTCGATGAGCGCGACCAGGGAAGGGGATTCCGCAATCTCCTGTGGGAACGGGCGGGACGGACTGACCGACACGAGGAGCCTCTCGTAGCAAAAATGATGACGGGGCGAGGTCGCATGACGTAAGGGGCAGCGCGACGACACCTGTGAGTTCATCGCACGCTCGCGCCATTTCGTTACGCCTTGAATGGAGTGACCTGAACCACTTTCCCGAAACGGCCCGCTCGGGGCCCCTCCGGTAGCGTGACGGCATGATCACCGGCACTGCCCACGCACTGATACTCGGCGGTACGACGGAAGCCAGGCAGCTCGCGCGGACACTGGCCCCGGTCCCCCTCCTGCGGGTCACGACCTCACTCGCGGGACGGGTGACACAACCAAGGATGCCTGAAGGTGAGATTCGCGTCGGAGGCTTCGGCGGTCCGGGGCCGATGGCGGCCTGGCTGACCGAGCACCGGGTCACCGCCGTGGTCGACGCGACGCACCCGTTCGCCGCCGTGATCAGCGCGAACGCGGCCACGGCGGCGGCCGCCGCCGGGGTCCCGCTGGTCGCCCTGCGCCGCCCCGGCTGGCAGCCGGGCCCGGGCGACCGCTGGCACCACGCCGACGACCTGGACGGCGCGGCGGCGCTGCTGCCGGGGCTCGGCCGGCGGATCTTCCTGACCACCGGCAGGCTCGGCCTGGCCGCCTTCGCCGGCCTGGACGGGCTCGACTTCCTCGTACGGTCCGTGGAGGCCCCACAGCCGCCGCTGCCGCGCCGTACCCGGCTCCTGCTGGACCGCGGCCCGTACACCGTCGAGGGTGAGACGGAGGTGCTGCGCACGTACGCCGCCGACGTGCTCGTGACCAAGGACAGCGGCGGCCCCGCCACCGCCGCCAAACTCACCGCCGCCCGCGACCTCGGACTGCCGGTCGTCGTCGTACGGCGGCCGCCTCCGCCGCCGGGGGTGCGTACCGTTCCCGACGCGGCCGGGGCGGTCGCGGAGCTGGAGCGGCTCGGGTGCCTCAGCCCCGGCGCAGCAGGTACGTGTCCATGATCCAGCCCTTGCGGGCGCGGGCCTCGGCGCGCAGGCGCAGGATCCGGTCCGACACCTCGGAGAGCCTGCCGGAGACGAGGATCTCGTCGGCCGTCCCGATGTAGGCGCCCCAGTAGATGTACGGGTCCTCCTCGGCGTACCGCTGGAAGACCTGGTGCGCGTCGAGCATCACCACCACGTCGTCCGTGCCCTCGGGCCAGCCCTCCGCGAGCCGCCGCCCCGTCGTGATCTGGACGGGCTTCGCGACCCGGTTCAGACCGGTGCGGTGCCGGGCGACCAGCGCGGACACGCTGCTGACGCCGGGGACGACGTCGTAGTCGAAGGTCACCTCCCCCCGCTCCAGGATCTCCTCCAGGATGCCGAGGGTGCTGTCGTACAGCGCCGGATCGCCCCACACCAGGAACGCGCCGGTCTCGTTCTCGCCGAGCTCGTCGGTGATCATCGCCTCGAAGACGTCGGCGCGGCGGCTGCGCCAGTCGCCGACCGCGGGGGAGTAGTCGGCGCCCCCGGCGCGGCGGTCGCGGTCCGGGTCGCGGCCCTCGACCAGCCGGTACCGCCGCCCGTCCGCGATGTGACGGTCGAGGATCTCGTGCCGCAGCCGGATCAGGTCGGACTTCTCCTCGCCCTTGTCGAGGAGGAAGAAGACGTCGACCGTGTTGAGCGCTTTGACGGCCTGGATCGTCAGATGGTCCGGGTCGCCCGCGCCGATGCCTATGACATGAATCGTTCTCACCGGACGGAGTCTGCCGCATCGGGTCCGGCGGCTTCGGCCCGCCCACGCAGGCGCGGAGCGCTCGCGGCCGCCGGTACGGGCTCCTGCCGCCGCTCCACCCGCCCGGCCAGCTCCTTCGCCCACGCGGTGAGTTCGGTGACGGCGATCCCGTACGGACGGGCGTCGCCGTACGCGGCGAGGCCGGCCGCCCCGCGCCGGAGCAGCGTCGAACCGCCGCTCCTGTTGCCCCGCGCCGCGTGGGTGAGGCCGACGGCGAGCTGGGCCAGGCCGCGCCACAGGGCGCGTTCCGCCTCCGGGCCGGACTTCCAGGCGTCCTCGAAGACCTCGTGCGCGTGGAACGGCATACCGGCGTCCAGCAGCCGCTGCGCCTCGTACACCGTCTCGTCCCCGGTGCGCTCCACGCCCTCCGGCTGCCGCGCCACGCCCTCGGCCCCGTACGGCAGCGGCCTGCCGAGCCCGTCGCGCGGCCGCGCGTTGCGCGCCCGGCCCTCGGGGTCGCGGTCCCTCCTGTCCTGTTCCCTGTCGTCCATCCGCCCATTGTCACCGGAGTCGGGAGCACGCACAGAGTGAGGTATGGTTCTGTTGCGCGCCCAGCCAGGGGAAACCCCAGGTCAGGCGGGCACCGGGACGTGGCGCAGCTTGGTAGCGCACTTGACTGGGGGTCAAGGGGTCGCAGGTTCAAATCCTGTCGTCCCGACCAGCGTTTACGCGGGTCGAAGGCCGTGTCGGAGAGATCCGACGCGGCCTTTTCGGTTTTCCGGCCCGGGCGAGGGCCCGGGCAAGGCCCCGGGCGGCAGTCCCGGCGGCGGGCCGAAGGGCGGGCCGGCGTACGGCTCACAGGTCGTCGTCCCACGCGTCGAGGTCCAGCTCCTGCGGGGTGAGCGGCTGTTCGGCCCAGATGGTCTTGCCGGTGGGGGTGTAGCGCGTGCCCCACTGCTGGGTCATCCGCGCGACGAGGAACAGGCCACGGCCGCCCTCGTCGTCGCTCCGGGCACGGCGCAGGTTCGGTGACGTGTGACCGCTGTCGGAGACCTCGCAGATCAGGGTCCGGTCGCGGATGAGCCGCAGCTGGATCGGTCCGGAGGAGGCGTACCGGACGGCGTTCGTGACCAGCTCGCTCACCACCAGCTCGGTGGTGAACGACAGCTCCTCCAGCCCCCACTCGCCGACCTTCTTCGTCGCGACGGCGCGTGCGAAGGAGACCGCCTCCGGATCGGCCGTCAGCTCCCAGCCGGCCACCTGGTCGCGGCCCAGGGTGTGCGTACGGACGAGGAGCAGCGCGACGTCGTCGTCCACGGGTCCGGGCAGCAGCGCCGCGACCGCCCGGTCGCACAGCGCGTCCAGCGGGCGCCGGTGCTCGGTGAGGACGGAGCCGAGCCGGTCGAGCTGCTCGCCGAGGCCCCGCTCGCGGCTCTGCACGAGACCGTCGGTGAACAGCGCGAGGACGCTGCCTTCCGGCAGGCTCAGCTCCGCCGTCTCGAAGGGCAGGCCGCCCAGTCCGAGCGGCGGGCCCGCGGGCAGGTCGGGGAAGGTGACGGCACCGGTCGCGGGGTCGACCACGGCGGGGGCGGGATGGCCCGCCCTGGCCATCGCGCACCGGCTGGACACCGGGTCGTACACGGCGTACAGGCAGGTCGCGCCCTGTGCCTCGTCGTACGGCATGGTGTGGCCGTCGACGGCGGCACCTTCGTTGGCCGCTTGTGTCACCAGGTCGTCCAGGCGTGCGAGGAGTTCGTCGGGGGCGAAGTCCAGCCGGGCGAGCGCCCGTACGCTCGTGCGCAGCCGGCCCATGGTGGCGGCGGCGCGCAGTCCGTGACCCACCACGTCCCCCACGACCAGGCCCACCCGGGTACCCGACAGGGGGATGACGTCGAACCAGTCGCCCCCGACCCCCGCCTTGTTGTCCGCGGGCAGATAGCGGTACGCCAGGTCCACGCCGGACAGCTCCGGGAGGTTCTGCGGCAGCAGGCTGTGCTGGAGCATGAGGGCGGCGGTGTGCTCGCGGGTGTAGCGGCGCGCGTTGTCGATGCTCACGGCGGTCCGGGCGACGAGCTCGTCGGCCACGGCCAGTTCGCCGGCGTCGAACGGGTCGCGGCGGCGCTGCCGTTCGAACGTGACCACGCCCAGGGTGGCGCCTTCGGCGCGCAGCGGCACAGCGAGCCGGGCCCGCGGCTGCCCGTCGGCGTCGTCCGCTGTGTCCGCTGTGTCCGGGCGCTCGTGCACCGAGCGGCCCGAGGACAGGCTCCGGGCCTGCGGGGAGTCGGGCGGGTAGTCGATCCGCCGCCGGTCCTCGGGCCGGTCCAGGGCGGCCGCCCCGCCGTGCGGACTCCACACGCGGATCACATCGCCCGCCTCGGCACCGACGGTCGGCTGGTCGCCGTCCAGGACCGCCTCCAGGAGGTCGACCGTGACCGCGTCGGCGAAGCGCGGGACCGTGACCTCGGACAACTCCTGCGCCGTACGGGCCGTGTCCAGGGTCGTGCCCACCTGCCCGCCGGCCCGCACCAGCAGGTCCAGACGTTGCTGCGCCTGGTAACGGTCGGTGACGTCCGTCGTCTCCTCGCACACCCCGAGGGACGACCCGGTGGCGTCGCGCAGCCAGTAGTACGAACAGGACCAGACGTGGTCGCGCCGCGGGTCGAAGGGCGGGCGGCCGCGGTAGTGGAGGCCGATGACGGGCTCGCCGGTGGCCATCACCTGCCGCATCGTCTCCTCCAGGGTCGGCGGATACCGGTCGGACAGGATCTCCCCTTCGGCGACCATCTCGTCCGGGCCCACCCCGGCGTACTGCATGGTCCCCATCTCCCGGTAGAGGGCGGCGTTCGTCCACACCACCCGAAGGTCGGTGTCGTAGATCGCCAGGCCCACCGGCGACTGGGTGGCGAGCCCGCGCAGCATCGACTGGAGCGCCTCCCACTGCTCCGCCTCCTCGGCGTCGGCCACCGCCAGCAGTCGGGCCGGTCCCGTGCCGGCGGGGGACAGCGCGAGGGTGGCCGCGGCCACGCGGACGACGCGGCCGTCGCGGTGGCGCATCCGCAGCACCCGGCGGCGGACGGGCGTCGTGTCCGGGGGGCCCGGGGTCAGGAGGTCTGCCATGGCCGTGCCCGTGGCCGGGGGGCTCTTGGCCGTACCGCCGCCTTCTTCTCCGGGCGCGGTGTCCGCGTCGTCGTCACCGTCGACCACGAGCGCGTCGACGGGCCGGCCGAGCACGTCCTGCGGTTCGTGTCCCAGCAGTCCGCGCGCCGCCGGACTCCAGCCGACGACCGTACCGTCGGTGTCCAGCACCACGGTGCCCGCTCGCGAGACGTCGAGAGGGCCGCGGGAGCCGGCGTTCCCGGCCGCGTGTACCGCGCTCATGGCGCCTGCCTTGTCGGCTCCGACCAGCGGGCGGCGAGCAGGAGCGCGATGTCGTCGGGCCGGTCGGCGGCCTGCCTGGCCTCGTTGATCAGGCGGTCCGCCGTCTCGGCGAGCGACGCCGAGCCGATGGCGGAGAAGGTGGCGCGCAGATGCTCGATGCCCAGGTCGATGTCGATGCCCGCCTGCTCCACCAGCCCGTCCGTGAACAGGGCGAGGACGGCGCCCGGCTCCAGCCGCAGTTCGGTGACGGGGTACGACGCCTCGGCGTCCACGCCCAGCACGATGCCGCCGGCCAGGTCCAGGACCTCAGCCGTGCCGTCGGGGTGGCGCAGCAGCGGCTGCGGGTGCCCGGCCCGTACGGCCTGCGCGACTCCGGACACGGGGTCCAGGACGATGTAGCAGCAGCTGGCGAACTGGCCCGGATCGATGTCGATGAGCAGGCGGTTGGTGTCGCGCATCACCTCCCGGGGGTCCTGGCCGGCGAGGGCGAACGCCCTTACGGCACTGCGCAGCTGGCCCATCGTGGCGGCCGCGGCGACACCGTGCCCCTGCACGTCGCCCACCACCAGGGCGAGCCCCGTGCCCGTGCCGACCACGTCGTACCAGTCGCCTCCCACCTCCATGCCCTGGGTGCCGGGCAGATAGCGGGCGATGGTGTCGACGTTCTCGACGACGGGCAGCCGGTGCGGCAGCAGCGCGCTCTGCAGGCCGCGCGCGAGGGCGGCTTCGGAGTCGTAGCGCTGGGCCCGCTGGAGGGCCTGGGCGATGAGACCGGCCAGCGCGGTGAGGACCGTGCGCTCCTCGGGGCTGAAGCCGCGCGGCTCGTCGAAGCCCAGGATGCACGAGCCGACGGGGCGCCCGGAGGCGATCAGCGGCAGGAAGGCCCTGGCTCCGATGTGGGAGTCCATCGGGATGCCGGGGTAGGCGGCGGCCAGATGCTCCATGGACTCGAAGAACAGGGGGCGTCCCGAGGTGAGCGTCTCGACGCCGGGCAGCCGGGCGTCGAGCGCCACGCCGTCGAAGCGGTCGAGGAAGCCCCGCGGGAAGCCGGTCTCCCAGGCCAGGTAGAGGTGTCTCTCGTTCAGCAGGTAGATCGCCAGCTGACGGCCGCCGAAGGCGGGCAGCAGTTCGTCGGTGACCACGGCGGACACCTGGCGCGCGGTGACCGCCTCGGTCAGGGCGATGGCCAGGGCGACCGGGCGGTACAGCGCCGACGCGCGGTCGGCCGGGGAGCCCAGACCGGCGCCCGGCAGGGTGACGGATCCCGGGGCGTACGCGGGTTGGTCGGCCGGGGCGAAGGTGGCGGTCAGGCCGTCGTGGCCCGGGAACAGGGAGACCGACAGCCACTCCTCTGGGCCGGGGGCGCCGTGGGTCGTGAAGTGGACGTCCTCGTCGGAGAGCAGCGCGGCGCGGAGGTGCTCCTCGTACGCCGGGTGGCCGAACCACGGCAGGGCCTCCCACAGGACACGGCCGATCAGCTGGGACCGCGCGTGGCCGAGCAGCGTCTCCGCGCTGCGGTTCAGATAGGTGATCCGTCCGACCCGGTCGAGCGAGAGGACGGCGCGCGGAAGCCGGTCGGTCGCCTCCTCGACGACCGGGCCGGTGCCGAAGTCCACCAGGAAGCCGCTCAGGCGGCCGCCGGGGCCGCCGCCGGGCGGGCGGGCGCGGGCGGTGAGTTCCAGCAGGTGCGGGCGTCCGTCGGGGCCCCTCAGCCGCATCCTGCGCGTCGCCGGGGCGCCCGACCTCGCCACGTGGCGGGCGAGGGCCCACAGCCCGTAAGCGTCCTCGGGCGCCAGCCGCGCCGCCAGCGCTTCGATCGTGCCGGGGAAGGCCGCCGGGGAGGTGCCGAGGATGGCGCACAGCTCGTCGTCGGCCGACACCGTGCCGGCGGCCAGGTCCCAGTCGAAGTTCCCGATCCGCACCGGCGGTGTGGTGACGGACGGCAGCTGGACGCAGACCGGCTCGCCCTCCCACTCGACGGCCTTCCCTGCGGCGCTCAGCCCGGCCAGCTCGGCGGCGAGCCGGTCCCCGGCCTGCCGCATGCGGCGGCGGTCGGTGTCGTCGACGGGCGAGCCCTTGGTGGCCGCCCGCAGCACCACCAGCACCCCGAACTTCTCCCGGCCGTCGGTGACCGGAACGTACAGAGAGCCGAAGGGGAACGGCAGCCCGGCCATCAGCTGCGGAAACCGGCGCATGGCCTCCTCGGCGTGGGCGAGGTGGACGGGCCGGCCCGACCGGTACGCCTCCGCCACCGGGAAGGGACGGTTCACGTGCATGCGCCACCAGGGGCGGAACAGCGCGCCGGGCAGCCCGCCCAGGACCGCCAGGCGCAGCAGCCCCGGCGTCCGCGAACGCAGGTAGACCCCGCCGGCGAACCCGCCGGCGGACTCGATCGCGTGCACCGAGGCTTGCGCGAGCACCAGGGCGAGTTCGTCCGGGGCTCGGCCGTCGCTGTGCGGTTTCCCGGTGGTCGCCCCGCTCTGGCTCGGCGGTGCGGGCCCGGCCGCGCCGTACCAGGTCACACAGCAAGGATGCTCCCCGGCTGTGGTGGCGCGCATCTTCGCGTCAGCCGGCCGCCGGGCTTTCCGCGGCGGCGGCCGCGGGCCGGTGGCCGGGCCGGGCGGTCAGGGCGGTCGCCAGCTGGGCGCGCGAGCGGACGTCCAGTTTCTGGTAGATCCGGGTCAGCCGGGCCTCCACCGTCTTCACGCTCAGGTACAGCTTCGCCGCCGCCTCCTGGTTGCTGGCGCCCCGGCCGACGAGCTGGGCGAGGCGCAGTTCCGCGTCGGTGAGGGCGGAGAGGCTCTCGCCGTTCGCCGGGGCGGCTTCGGCCGTACGGGACGACGTCTCGGTCGTCAGCCCCAGCCAGGGGACCGCGCCCGCGCGCTCGAAGACCGCCGCGGCGGCGTGCAGCGCGCTCTGGGCGGCCGACCGTCTGCGCCGGCGGCGCTCCACGCGGGCGAGCGCGATCAGTGCCCGGCCGCGCTCCAGCGGCAGCCCCGCCCCGCCGAAGCTCTCCGCCGTGCGGGCCAGCAGGCCGGCCGCCTCGTCCGCCTTGCCGCTCGCCGCGAGGTACAGCGCGTACGCCCGGTCGCAGCCGAGGAGCACCGTCGTACGGCTGAGGCGTTCGGCGACCGGCCGCACCGCGTCGAGCAGGGCGGCGGCCTCCTCGGGGGCGTCGTTGGCCAGCAGCGCCTCGGCCAGCTCCTCGTGCCAGCGCAGCATGGACGGGTCGACGGTCGACTGGGCGCGCTCGCCGGTCTGGACGCGGCGCAGGCTCTCCAGCGCCGACGCCACGTCGCCGTTGATCAGCTGGACCCGGCCGAGCGCGTACAGACTGCGGGAGAGGAAGACGTGGTCGCCCTCCTCCTCGGAGGCCCGGACACTGCGCCGGGCGTAGCTCGCGGCGCGTTCGAAACTGCCGCCCGCGGTCTCCGCGAGGGCCAGGGCGTACCAGGCGGGGCCGGGTGAGAGACCGGCCTCCAGGGTCAGGGCGAGCGACCGGCCGGCGTGCGCGAGGGCCGCCGCGCACTGGCCCTGGCGGGCGTCGATCTCGGCGAGCGTGCGGAACAGCTCGATGGAGTCCTCCACCGGTCCGCGGCGCTCGACCAGCGGCAGCAGCGCGTTCAGCTGGTCGCGGGCGTCCGTGAGCCGGTCGTCGAACATGGCGTGGCGGATCGTCAGGATCTGCGCGGCGTTGCGGATACCGAGCGGACGCTCGAAGACCTCCAGGGCCCGCGCCTCGGCCAGCACCCGCTCCGCGTCCGGCGAGCCGAGGACCCGGTCCATGCGCGCCTGTACGGTCAGGGCCCTCGCCGCCGTCCTGCGGTCGCCCACCGAGCCGGCCAGCGCGGCGGACTCGACGGCGGCGGCCCGCGAACGCAGCGGATCGCCGTCGGCCAGGACGTACTTCACGGCGAGCCGGAGCTGGACGGCCGCGCGCAGCGCCGTGTCGCCCTCGGAGTCCTCCATGGCGTGGACGTAGATCTCTTCGAGGTCGCACAGCCCCTGGCCCGCCGTGTCCAGCACCGCGAGCCGCGCGCGGACCCGGTCGGCCGGGGCGGCGTCGCGGGCGAGCAGATCGGTGGCCGCGCGCATGGCCAGGTCGGCGCGGGCCGCGCGGGCGGCCTCCTCGGCGGCGTCGACCAGCCTGGCCAGCCGCCGGGCGCCGTCGCCCACGGGCGTGGACTCGGCGGCCAGCAGGGCGAGTTCGGCGGCGAGCGCGCTGTTGCCCCGGCGCCGTGCGAGGTCGGCGGCCGCGGCGACCTCGGCGGCCAGGTCCGCGTCGGGGATGTCCGTGGCCAGGGCCCGGTGGCGTACCTCCTCGACGGGGTCGTCGACGACCCGGGCGAGCGCGGCGTGGCCCGCGCTGCGCTCGGTCCAGCAGGCGTCGTGCACGAGCGTCGACGGCAGGACACCGGCGGTGAAGCCGACCGTCCCGTCCTCGTCGAGACAGATCAGGTTCGCGCGCTCGGCGGCGGCGAGGTCGGCCTCGGCGGTGGGGCGGCCGGCCCGGCGTATCAGCGAGGCCGTCGGGCGCAGCGCCAGCGCCGCCAGCAGCAGCGTGGCGCGCACGTCGGGCGAGGCGGCGCCCAGGAGCTGCCGGGCGAGGTCGCGGGCCCGCCCCGACAGCGACAGCGCCTCGGCGTGGTGCACCGGGGTCCGCGCGTCGGCGAGGGAGCGGCCGACCGCCAGCGCGAGCCGGGGGTTGCCGCCGCTGGCGCGGTGGATGCGGCCGGCCATCCGGGAGGGCAGCCGGTGGTGGATGAGGAGCTCGGCGATCTCGTCGGCGTGCAGCGGCGGCACGAACAGGACATCGGCCTCGGAGGGCACCCACAGCGGCTCCGGCCCGGCCGGTCCGGGCCGGGGCGCGGCGCCGCCGGGAGGGCCGGCGCCGTACGGGGACGGCGTCTCGACGGCGAGCACCCGCAGCGCCGACGGGGCCAGGTGCAGGGCGAAGCGCATGAGGTCGGCGCTGGTGTCGTCGACGCGCTGCACCCCGTCGACCACCAGCAGGACGGGGCCGCGCCCGGCGAGGGTCCGCAGGATCTGGGCCAGGGCGAGCCGCAGGGCGATGGCGTCCCAGCCGTCGTCGGGGATGACCGCCTCGCGGCACAGCATCGCGACGGCGGTGCGCTGCGGGCCGGGCAGCCCTTCGAGCAGGTCGTACGTCCCCGGGTCGGCGGGGCCGCTCCCGCCGTCGGCGCCGCCCGGGCCGCTGTGGGCCGTGCCGGCCGCGGGCAACGAGACACAGGCCGCGACGGACGCGACGAGGGCGGCGGCGGCCGCGCCCGGCATGTCGCGGTCGGCGGGCAGCGTGGCGAGCCAGATCACTGTTTCGCCGCGGGCCTCGGCGCGCGCGACGGCGGCCAGGGCGAGCTCGGTCTTGCCGACTCCGGCGGGCCCGGTGAGCAGGGCGCGGCCGCGGGTGTGCAGGACCCGTTCCAGCCGCGTGAGGAGCTCCGTCCGCCCGACCGGCGCGGGTCGGTTCACCGCCGACGCCACGAACCCACCACCGCCTTCCGGTGCGCGCGAGCCCACTGCCCGTGCGAGCAGAGAATACGAAGTCGACAGCCGCCGTCCAGACCGGTTGTCCGGCATGCGGACGCACAGCAGACGGGGCGCGCCCGCGGCAAGCCGTGGACGCGCCCCTGAACAGCGTGGATGTGACGTACTAAACGTCTCAGAAGGTGAGACTCCAGCTGTCGATGTATCCGGTGTCACCGGAGGCCACATCGCGCACCTGGAGCTTCCAGGTGCCGTTGGCGACCTCGCTGGACGCGTCGACCGTGTACGTCGTGACGACGTTGTCGGCGCTGTCCGAGGACGACGAGGCCTTCAGATTGCGCACGGTGCCGTCCGGGGCGACCAGGTCGACGACCAGGTCGCCGCGCCAGGTGTGCTTGATGTCCACGTCGACCTTGAGGGCGGCGGGGGCGTTGCCGGTGCGGCCGGTCACGGCGAGCGAGGAGGCGACGGTCGTGTTGTCGTTGATCGTCACGTTCGCCGCGTTGGTGAAGGTGGCGCCGCCGGGGGTGGTGGTGCCGGTGACGGCGTTCACGGTCTTCACGGTGTCGGCGATGCCGGTGCCGCAGCCGCCCGAGCAGGTGCCGGGCAGCGGCCGGGCGTTGGCCTTGATCGCGGACTCGATCTCGGCCGGGGTGAGCGTGCTCTTGGCCGACTTCAGCAGCGCGGCGAGGCCGGCGATGTGCGGGGCGGCCATCGAAGTGCCCTGGTAGGGCTTGTAGTTCTCGGCGGACTGCGTGGTGGTGCCGGAGTTCAGCGTCGAGAGGATGCCGTTCTCGGGGGTGGTGACGGTACCGGGCGTGTCCGTGGCGCGACGGGTCTCGCCGCCGGGCGCGGAGACGTCGATGCCGGTGCCGAAGTTCGAGTAGAACGAACGGTTGCCCTCGCGGCTGGTGGACGCCACGTTGATGACGCCGGAGCAGTTGGCGGGCGTGAAGCCGGACACGTTGGCGTTGCTGTTGCCGGCTGCCACGACCACGGTGGTGCCGCGCGAGACGGCGCCGTTGATCGCGGTCTGGTAGACGCTCGGGCAGGTGGCGCTGGCGCCGCCGAGGCTCAGGTTGACTACCTTGGCCGGGGTCGCGTTGGCCGTGACGCCCGGGACGGTGCCGCCGGACGCCCAGGTGATGGCGTCGGCGATGTCCGCCGAGGAGCCGCCGCACTTGCCGAGGACGCGCACGGGCTGGATCTTCGCGTTGTACGCGATGCCCGCGATGCCCTTGGTGTTGTTGGTCGTGGCGCCGATGGTGCCGGCCACGTGCGTGCCGTGCCAGGAGGAGTTGCTCGCCTTGGAACCGGTGCCGCACTCGCCGTCGGTGGCGTTCCAGTCGCCCTCGTCCTTGGCGTTGTTGTCACGCCCGTTGCCGTCGCGGGCGTCGGCGGACGAGGAGATGAAGTCGTACCCGGCGACTACGTTGCCGGCCAGGTCCGTGTGGGCGGCGTAACCGGTGTCGATGACGGCGACGGTGACGCCGCTGCCGGTGGTCTTGTCCCAGGCGCCGGGGACGTTCATGCCGCCGGTGGCCTCGAAGAGGTCCCACTGCTTGGCGTAGTCGGTGTCGTCCGGGGCGGCCGCCATCGCGTAGGCGCGGATGTCGGGCTCGACGGACGCGACCGAGGTGTCGGCGCGGAACGCGGCCATGACCTCGGCCAGGTCCTTCTTCGACGCCTCGCCGCCCAGATCGACCAGGGCGGCGCCGCCGGCGAGGCGGCGCTCGAACGACAGGCTCTCGCCGGTCTTCTCGCCCTTGGCGGCGGCGTCGTTCTTGGCCGCCGTGTTGGAACCGGCCTCGGCGGCCTTGGACTTGTACGTGACGATGACCTTCTCGACCGGGGCGGCCGGCAGTCCGGTCATGGCCTGCGAAGCCGGGGCGGGCTTCGGGGAGGGGCCCGTGGCGGCGGCGGACGCCACGGAGGAAGTGGCAACGACGCCGGCGATCGTGGCGGTCGCGGCCACGACGGATATGAGTCTCCGCCTGGAACCGTTCAAGGTGTTCCCTTTCATGACTGACGTGCGGAGCGCGGGCGGGCGGCGCGGGAGTCGCGCGTGGCGTGGGGGCCACGGATCCGCGGTTCCTGGGCCGGGTCAGCCCGTGCGCCGCCGCCGGCGCTACGACCCTGGGTCAAGGCCGTCGCCCGGCGTACCCCACCCTTTACATGCACCTGACAGCCAATGGTCAGGAGACGGGATTCGCCGGTGCGGCAGACAGTAGGGAACGGCGAGATGAACCCGATACGGGGAAAACCCTTGTCGCCCCCGCGAGGGGTCCGGGCGGAGAGAGGGAGGGGCCCGGGGGGACGCCGGGTGTGGGCGCTGCTCGGGCGGTGCGTTCGCGGCGTGCGGTCTTCAGGCTGTGGGCCGACGACGCCGTACGTACGTCGGTCGGCGCAATCCCGCTACGGGCGGCCGGGATCACGCTCCGGCGTACGGGGCAACTGCTGCCCGCGGTGCGGGCGAAATGGTGCGCGACGTGCGTTTCGTGACGAAAGTGGAGGCACAGAAGCGCCCCCTCACACGCTGGGAGAACCTCATGGCTCACCTCAACCGACGCGATCTCGGCCTGTTCGTACTGCGCGCGGGCACCGGCGCCGTCCTGGCGGCGCACGGCACCCAGAAGCTGCTCGGCTGGTTCGGCGGCGGAGGTGTGGAGGGGACCGCGGCGGCCATGGAGCACATGGGCTTCACCCCCGGACGGGAGAGCGCCGTCGCGGCGGGACTCGGCGAGGCGGGCGGCGGGGTGCTGCTGGCCCTCGGGCTCGCGACGCCCGCGGCCGGCGCGGCGGCGGCCGGAGCCATGGCCGGGGCCGTAGCCGTGCACGCGCCCGCCGGGTTCTTCGCCCAGTCGGGCGGCTACGAGTACCCCGCCTTCCTCGGCTTCGCGGCGGCCGCCATCGGCCTCGCGGGACCGGGCCGCTACTCGCTCGACCACGCCATGGGCCACCACTTCGACCAGCCGTGGACCGTGGCGCTGGCCTTCACCGGCTGCGCCCTCGCGGCGGCCGGGGTCCTCAGCAAGCGCAGCAAGGCGCAGGCGCCGGCGGAGAGCGCCGACGAGGCCCCGGTCTAGGGGCGGGGCGTGGGGCGTGCCGTGTGGTCAGGCGGGGTCCGCGGTGCGCGGTGGAGGTGCCATCGCCCACCGGATCGTCCTGGTCAGGGCGTGTCCGGTGAACCGCACGCAGGTCCGCTCCAGCCCCGGCAGGTACGGCAGTCGCAGCGGCTCACGGGCCCACGGCGGAAGCGTCGAGACCGCGTTCGCGGCGAGGACGGCGTACGGCGGGCGGGCGATCCAGGGCAGCGGCGGGTGCAGCAGGATGTAGTGGGCTGCCTCACGTGCCTCAGGGGTGGCGCGCAGCTCGGGGCGGTAGGCCCGCAGCCGCTCGTCGAGCTCCGCCCGCGTGCGCGGCGGATCACTCACCCCGAGCGCGGTGGCCACCCGCGCCATGTCCGCGACGTACGCGTCGCAGCCGTCCGCGTCGAGGGGCCGCAGGCCGTAGAGCTGGTGGGCGTACAGGAAGCTGTCCACCTCGGCGACGTGGACCCAGGCCAGCAGGTGCGGGTCCGCGGCGTGGTAGGGCTCCCCGGCGGCGGTCGTCCCCCGTACCCCCTGGTGCACGGACCGGACCCGGTCGACGGCCCGCTGGGCGTCCCACGCCGTGCCGTAGGTCGTCGTCGCCAGGAACGTGCTCGTGCGCTGGAGGCGGCCCCACGGATCGCCCCGGTAGCCGGAATGGGCCGCGACGGCGGCCATGGCGAGCGGGTGCAGGGACTGCAGCAGCAGGGCCCGCAGTCCGCCGATGAACATCGACGCGTCCCCGTGCACGACGCGCACGGGTCTCTCGGGGCCGAACCAGCGCGGCCCCGGGGTGTCATGGATCCGCGCCCGCGTGCGTGCGCCCGAGGGGCCCGCGACCCGGGTGAACAGGCTGCTGCCCAGCCGCTCGCGCAGAGCGCGGGCGCCGGGCGACGACACGTCCATGCGACCAGTATCCGCCGGTCCGCCACACCGCGGCAGGGGCCCGTCCACGGGCCGCGGCCCGTTCGTCCCCCTCGGCCGCATCCGCCCGGGCCCCCCGAAGGGAAGTCGGGGCACCACGCCGCGCGGGCGGTCGCGGCAGACCGCCCGCGGTGGCACGGGCGGGCAGACTCGGGAGGGAGCGGCGCACACGGGGCCGAGGAGAGGCGGGCGAAGGCGGCAGGTGCCCACACGGGCGCAGCGGTACCCGGTGAGGAGGGCGCATGAGCCAGGAGCGGGCCGTCGCCGACGTCGTGATCGTCGGCGGGGGAGCGGCGGGACTCTCGCTCGCCCACGCCCTGACGGCCCCCGGCTCCCGTCGCCGGCTGTCCGTGACGCTCGTGGAGACCCCGCGCCGGTCCCTGCGCCCGGCGGAACGCACCTGGTGCTTCTGGCAGGAGGGCCCCGGCGACTACGACGAGGCCGTGGCCGCGTCCTGGCGACGGCTGCGGGTGCGCGGCCGGGACGGCTCCGTGACCGACGGCGAACTCGGGGCGCTGCGCTATCAGATGCTCCGTTCCGGCACCTTCGAGGCGTGGGTGCGCGAACGGCTGGCCGCCCGCCCGCACGTACGCCTGGTGGAGGCGACGGCCCGGACGGTGCGCGACGTGGCCGGCGGCGCCGAAGCCCGGTGCGTGACCGAGGACGGCGACGGCCTCACCCTGAGGGGCCGGTACGTCTTCGACTCCCGCCCCGCCGGTACGCTCCCGCCGGCCCGCAGCACCCTCCTCCAGCACTTCCGGGGCTGGTTCGTCCGTACCTCGGCTCCCGCCTTCGACGAGGACGTCGTGGAGCTGATGGACTTCCGGGTGCCGCAGCCCGCCCACGGCCTCGCGTTCGGTTACGTGCTCCCGCTCGGCCCGCGCGAGGCGCTCGTCGAGTACACGCAGTTCTCCCGCAGCCCCCTGACCCGGAGCGCGTACGACGCGGCGCTGGAGCACTACACGCGCCGCGTCCTGCGTCTCGGGCCCCTCGACGTACGCTCCGTCGAGGGCGGTGTCATCCCCATGACCGACGCGCGCTTCCCCCGCCGGATCGGCCCCGCCGTCTACCGGATCGGCGCGGTGGGCGGCGCCACCCGGCCCGCCACCGGGTACACCTTCTCCGCCGTACAGCGGCAGATCAAGGCCGTCGCCGCCGCACTGCGCGACGGCGGGGAGATGGCGTTCCCGCCGCCGCACGGGCGCCGGGCGCTGGCGATGGACGCCGTCATGCTGCGGGCCCTGGACACCGGGCGGGTCAACGGCCCGGACTTCTTCACCCGGTTGTTCGCGCGCACCCCGACCGAGCGCGTACTGCGCTTCCTCGACGGACGCAGCCGGCTGTGGGAGGACGTCCTCATCGGATTCTCCACCCCGGTCGGCCCCATGCTGCGCACCGCGGCGGAACTCCCCTTCCTGCCGCGCCGACCCTTCCCCGGCACACGCGAGGAGACCCCTGGATGACACTGTTGCGGGACGCGGACCTGGCCGACGCCTTCGACCACGCCGCACGGGGGTACGACCGGCTGGTCGGCCTCAACGCCGGGTACCACGCCGACCTCAGACGGTCGGCGCGCCGGCTGCGGCTGCCCGACGGCGGCGCGGGTCTGCGCCTCCTCGACCTCGGCTGCGGTACGGGCGCCTCCACCGCGGCCCTGCTGCGCGCCGCCCCGCTGGCCCGGATCACCGCCGTCGACGCCTCGGCGGGGATGCTGGAGCGGGCCGCCGCCAAGCGCTGGCCGGACGGCGTCACGTTCGTCCACGCCCCGGCGGAGCGGCTGGCCGCCGCGGGAGTCACCGGGCCCTTCGACGCGGTCTTCGCCGGCTACCTCTTCCGCAACGTGGCCGACCCCGGCGCCGTACTCGCCGCCGTACACGGCCTGCTGCGCCCCGGTGGCCGGCTCGCGGCGCACGAGTACTCCCTCAGCGGCTCGGCGGCGCACCGGGCCGTGTGGTCCGCCGTGTGCCGGGCGGTCATCCTCCCGGCGGGCAGGTGCACCGGCGACGCGGACCTGTACCGCCATCTCCACCGCAGCGTCCTGGACTTCGACACGGCGCCCGTCTTCGCCGCACGCCTCGCCGGCGCCGGCTTCACCGGGACGCGCGTCCTGCCCGTACCCGGCTGGCAGACCGGCATCGTCCACACCTTCCTCGGCCGCCGAGGCGGCCGGATCGCGAGCGGAGACGCCGTATGAGGAGCACCGGGACCACGGGCCCGCGCCGGGGAAGGGACCGCAAGGCCCAGAGGGTGCCGGCCGCACAGGGCCGGGACCGCTTCGACGGCCCGGCGCCGCGCGCGGCGGTCGTCGGCGGCGGCATCGCGGGCCTGGCCGCCGCCACGGCGCTGGCCGAACGCGGCGTACACGTGACGCTCCACGAGCGCGAGACCGCTCTGGGCGGCCGCCTGGCCGGCTGGCCCACGGACCTGGCCGACGGTTCGCCGGCGACGATGAGCCGCGGATTCCACGCGTTCTTCCGCCAGTACTACAACCTGCGCGGGCTGCTGCGCCGGGCGGACCCGACCCTCGCCGTCCTGCGACCGCTGCCCGACTACCCCCTGCGCCACAGCGGCGGACTCACCGACAGCTTCGCCCACGTGCCCCGCACCCCGCCCTGGAGCGCGCTCGGATTCGTGGCGCTCAGCCCCACCTTCGGCTGGCGCGACCTCGCCGCGATGAACCCCCGGGCGGCCCTTCCGCTGCTCGACGTCCGGGTGCCCGAGGTGTACGAGCGCTACGACCGCGTCAGCGCCCGGGACTTCCTCGACGCCGTCAACTTCCCCGAGGCCGCCCACCACCTGGCCTTCGAGGTCTTCTCCCGCAGCTTCTTCGCCGACCCGCGCGAACTGTCGGCGGCCGAGCTGCTGCTGATGTTCCACATCTACTTCCTCGGCTCCTCCGAGGGCCTGCTGTTCGACGTACCGGCGGAGCCCTGCCCCGACGCCCTGTGGGACCCGCTGGCCCGCTACCTCGACCGGCTCGGCGTCCGCGTGCTGACCGCCGCGCCCGTCGACTGCGTCGTCCCGGCCGAGGGCACGGCGCTCGCCGTCGAGGCGGGGGGCGCCTCGGCCGCGTACGACGCCGTCGTCCTCGCCCTGGACGTGGCCGGGCTGCGGAGCCTCGTCGCCGCGTCACCGAAGCTGGGCGACGAGCTCTGGCGCGCGGACATCGCCGCCCAGCGCACCGCGCCGCCGTTCCTGGTCTCCCGGCTGTGGCTCGACCGACCCGTCCGGGCGGACCGGGCCGGCTTCCTCGGTACAAGCGGCTTCGACGGGCTCGACAACGTCAGCGTCCTGGAGCGCTGGGAGGGCGAAGCGGCCCGCTGGGCGCGGCGTACCGGCGGCAGCGTCGTCGAACTGCACGGGTACGCGGTCGACGAGCACGCCGACCGCCGGGCCGTGGAACAACGCCTGCTGCGCCGGCTCCACGGCCTCTACCCGGAGACGGCGGACGCCCGGATCGTGGACGCCCGCCACGAGTGGCGGGCGGACTGCCCGCTGTTCCCCGTCGGCGGCCACGCGTCCCGCCCGACGGTACGCACACCCCACCCCACGGTGATGACGGCCGGCGACCTGGTCCGCTGCGACCTGCCCGTGGCCCTCATGGAACGGGCGGCCACCACCGGCTTCCTCGCCGCCAACACGCTGCTGCGGCGCTGGGGCGTACGCGGCCACCCGCTGTGGACGGTTCCGCGCAAGGGGCGCTCACCGGCGCTCCGGGCCCTCGCGGCGCTCGCCGCGGGAACCGGCTGAGCCGCCGCCCTCAGCCGGGGAAGCGGCCGGTGCTGCGCAGGTGCCAGCGCCGCTCCGCGTACGCGAGGTCGTCGCGCCACAGCCGCCCAGCCGCCCACCGCATGAGCGGCCGCAGAGCGGGGGCGGCGGCCCGCGCCGCGGCGAAGCCCCGCCGGTCGGAAGCGGCCACCACGGCCTCGGTCACCGCCGTGCGCGGGGCGCCGTCCGGGCCCCGGCCCAGCGGCGTGGCGTGCGTCTCCACCACGGACGTCGCCCCCTCGCCCTCGGTGATGTGCATGACGACCGTGCGCGGCTCGGGCGCCGTGAACACGGCCCGTACGGGCACGACCAGCCGCCCGGCGACCTTGAAGGACACGTCGACGGTGAACGCGTCGTCGTCCCCCTCGCCCTCCGGCGCCTCGACGACGGTCAGGTCGACGAAGGAGTACGGGTGGAACCAGGACCCGTGCCACGGGTCGAGGCGGTTGGCCACCACGTCCTGCGGCTCACAGCGCCCCACCGCGCCGAACACCGCGTCCACAGCGCCGCCCTCCGGGCGCCTCGGTACGACGGGACGCTCCAGCGGCGGCTCCCCGCCCAGCGCGTCGAGGCGTACCCAGGCGAGCACGCCGTCGTCGTGGGCGGGCAGCGGCTCCCAGCCCGCGAACGGCCGGCCGTCCAGGGACAGGCCGTGCCAGCGGCACACGAGCGTGCCGCACACGACCCTGCCCTCCCGCAGCGGCGCCCCCAGATGCGGGCAGGCGCCCGGCCCCGCTCTCAGCTCGCCCGTGACGGTGCGCCAGGCGACGACCTCCGCGCCCCCCACGGTCCGCCCGAACGGCCGGCCGCCGCGACCGATGTCGCGGGAGGCCCCGATCACGTACCAATTGCCCGACGGGCGCGCCGCCGAGCGCTTCAGAGCCCCGGCGATCAGGGCTGGTCTCGCCTCGCGCCAGGTGGGGGTCTGCTGCTCCCACCGGGCGTGGTCCCGCCGCCGCGCCCGCAGGGGCAGCCCCCGCCGGCGCGGTCCTCGTACTCCGGTCACGTCCCCGCCCCCTTCCGCCCCGCGCCTGCCGGCCTGCCTGCCGTGGACGCCGTGCGCGACGGCTCCGGGCCGCGCTCCGGCAGCTCTCGGCGCCGTACCCGGGTACGGGCACGCGCCGTGAGGATGGCCCCGAGCCCGGCCAGCGCCACGCCGGCCCGCCGGGTGCGCGGCACCACCGAACGCCGGTGGACCACGCCGTAGCCGTCGTCCGCGATGGCGTCGAGGATCCCGCCGTACAGCGCGTACGCCGTACGGATGCACGGGCGCACCCGCGGTTCCAGCATGCCGATGCCCGGTTCCGCCTCCTGGTAGACGCTCCGGGTGAGAGCCGCGGCGGCCACGAGCGCCGCGCGGATGCGGCGGTCGGACTTCCCGGTGGCACGGCTCCACTCCAGCAGCGCCCGGTCGGCCCCGTGCGCGGCGAGCAGATCGGCCGGCAGGTAGACGCGCCCCCGGTCGAGGTCCTCACCGACGTCGCGCAGGAAGTTGGTGAGCTGGAACGCGACGCCCAGTGCGGCGGCGTGCGGCGCCGCCACCTCCCTGGGCACGACCGTCCCCAGCACGGGCAGCATCTGCAGACCGATCACGGCCGCCGAACCGTGCATGTACGCCCTCAGGTCGTCGTACGTCGCGTAGTCCGTGACCGTGAGGTCGTCCCGCATGGACGTCATGAAGTCGGCGAAGTGCTCGGGCGCGATGGCGTACGTCAGGGCCGTGTCGGCCACCGCCCGGACCACCGGCTCGGCGCTCCTGCCGGTCCGCAGCCCGGCGCGCAGTTCGCTCTCCAGCCGCGCGAGCCGCCGGTCGCGCCCCTCGGGCGAGTGCGCCGCGGCCAGGTCGTCCACGATGTCGTCGGCCCAGCGCGCGAAGCCGTACAGCGCGTGCACCGCCGGACGCCGGTGCACCGGCAGCAGGCGCGTGGCGAGGAAGTAGGTCTTGCCGTGCCGGGCGTTGAGCCGCCGGCAGTGCTGGTACGCCGCGCGCAGTCCCGGGTCGTGGATGCGCGCCGCGTCGAGTTCGCGTCGTGTCATGGCCCGCCTCTCACAGTCCGCTGATGCGGGACGCCGCCAGCTTTCCGCTGACCAGCACGGTGGGCACGCCCACGCCCGGGGTCGTTCCGCAGCCGGCCAGTACGGCGTTCTCGACGCCGGACACGAGGTTCCGGGGCCGGAACGGGCCGGTCTGCGCGAAGGTGTGGGCGGCTGAGAAGGGCGTCCCCGCCGCGTGCCCCTGCGCCGACCAGTCGGCGGGAGTGATCAGCTCCTCCTCCTCGATCGAGTCGCCGAACCCGTCGAGCCCGCGCCGCTCCAGCTCGCGCACCAGGCGGTCGCGGTAACGGGGCCCGAGCGCGCCCCACGCGGCGGCGGAAGGGCCGACCGACGTGTTCGGGCAGGGGGCGAGGACGTAGTGCAGGTGCCTGCCCTCGGGGGCGAGCAGCGGGTCGTGGGCCGTGGGGCGGGTGAGCAGCAGCGACGGGTCGCTCATCAGCCGCCCGGTCCGGGTGATCTCGTCGAACGTGCGCTCCCAGGCGTGCCCGAAGGAGATGGTGTGGTGGGCCAGCCCCGGCCAGGTGCGGCGCGTGCCCGCGTGCAGGATCACCGCCGACGGCGAGTGCCGCAGCCGCACCGGGCGGCGCGGGGCGCGGCCCAGCAGGCGGTAGACGACGGGCAGATCGGGAGTCAGGACCACCGCGTCGCAGGCCAGTTCCTCACCGTCGCCCAGGCGTAC
Organism: Streptomyces chryseus; assembly: GCF_014650755.1. GTDB lineage: Bacteria > Actinomycetota > Actinomycetes > Streptomycetales > Streptomycetaceae > Streptomyces > Streptomyces chryseus. The sequence goes on from NZ_BMVO01000024.1 coordinate 31,878, forward strand.
GGCGGTGACACGCCCCGCGCGCACCCGCAGGTCCGTCACCTCGCTCCCGTACCGGAACCGGGCCCCGGCGTCCCCGGCGGCGTCCGCCATCGCCACGGGCAGCGCGTGCATGCCGCCCTTCGGGAAGTAGACGCCCGCGACGGTGTCCATGTAGGCGATGACGGCATACGCGGCGAGCGCCCGGGCGGGCGGCACACCGGCGTACAGCGACTGGAAGGAGAACACCCGGCGCAGGCGCGGGTCCTTGACGAACCGGCCGATCTGCGCGTCCAGCCGGCCGAAGCCGCGCAGCGCCGCCAGCCGGGCCAGGTCGGGGTGCAGCAGCTGGAAGGGGGAGTCGAAGTTCGTGTCGATGAACCGGCGCATCTGGGCCTCGTAGAGGGACTTCAGCCACACCCGCAGCCGGCGGTACCCGGCCGCCTCCGCCGGACCCGCGAAGGCGCGGACCTCCTCGGCCATCGCGTCGCCGTCGGTGTGCACGTCGAGCCCCGAGCCGTCGGCGAACAGCGCCCGATAGGCGGGGTGCAGCTCCACGAGGTCGACCCGGGCGGCCAGCGAGTCGCCCACCGCGGCGAAGGCCTCGTCGGCCAGGTGGGGCATGGTGAGCACGGTCGGGCCGGTGTCGAGGCTGTAGCCGCCCAGGCGGGTGCGCCCGGCCCGCCCGCCCGGCTGGTCCGACCGCTCCACCACCGTCACCTCGCGGCCGCTGCCCACCAGGTGCAGCGCGGCGGCGAGGCCGGAAAGACCGGCCCCCACGACGACCACACGGTCCGTACGACCGGGAACGGTTCTCATCCGGCGCTCTCCTCGCCCGTCGGGTCCAGGCCCGCCGCCGTACGGACCAGCCTGCCGAGCGCCGCGACCGCCGCGGGCTCACCGGGCAGGCCCGCCAGGCGGCGTTCACCGGTACGGACCAGGCGGCCGATCTCCGCCTCGACGACGCGCCGGGCACCGGTGCTCTCCAGCGCCTGCCGGGCGCCGCGCACCTGGGCGTCGGTCAGGCCCGGGCCTACCGCTCTCAGCGCCGCACCGGCCGAGGCGTCGCCGGACGCGTCGGCCAGCCGCAGGGCGACGGCGCGCACGTACGTCAGCTTCCCGTCGCGCAGGTCCTCGTCGACCGGTTTGCCGGTGCGGCGCGGATCGCCGAACACGCCCAGCAGGTCGTCCCTCAGCTGGAAGGCGAGGCCCGCGCCGCGGCCCGCCGCCCGCAGCGTCCCCGTGGTGCGGCCGGTCGCTCCCGCGAGCGCGGCGCCCAGCGCGAGCGGACGCTCGACGGTGTAGAGCGCGGTCTTGAGACGGGCGATGCGCAGGGCCTCCTCCGGAGCCGAAGCACCCGTGGCGGCCGCCCGTACGTCCAGGTACTGACCGGCGACCATCTCCGTGCGCATGGCGCGCCACTCCCGGTACACGCGCCGGCCCTCGGCGCAGGACAGGGCCGTCTCGGTCACCAGGTCGTCGGCCCACGCGAGGGCGAGGTCGCCGGCCAGGACGGCTCCGGCGGTGCCGTAGGACTCCGGCGAACCGCGCATCCCGGCCAGGGCGTGCCGCCGCGCGAAGTCCTCGTGCACGGCGGCGGCGCCGCGGCGTACCGGAGAGCGGTCCATGACGTCGTCGTGGACCAGGGCGCACGTCTGGATGAGTTCGAGCGCGGCGGCGACGTTCAGCACCCGGCGTGCGTCCGCCCCACCGGCCGGACCGCCACAGGCCCGCCACCCCCACCACAGGAACTGGGCCCGCAGCCGCTTGCCGCCGCGCAGGGCGACATCGCGTACGCGCGCGGCCAGTTCGGCGGCGAACACCCCGTCCGTCCGGGCCGCCTCGGCCAGCCGTTCGTCCAGGCAGGTCCGCAGGACGTCCTCCACGGCGTCGGCGACGGCGGAGTCGACCCGCGCCACCGTCGGGAAGTCAGCGCCGGCCGGTCCTCCTGTGCCACCCGTCGTGTGCGTGTCGTCCTCCGTCGCCTCGATGCCGAGCATGCAGCCCCTTCCCGCGCGTCGCGACTCCGTCGAACACCGCCTCTTCCGCTCGAAGGGCGCGTTCGGATGCGGTGAGGCGTACGCCGGTTCTCACGGCCGGCCGCGCGCCTGTTCGGCGGCCTGCGCGGCCGCCTTGCGTTCGGTCGACGCGCCCGCGGTGCTCAGCCGCCCGCCGCCGCTCTCCAGGTGGGCCCGTACGAACCACTGGAACAGTTCGAGTCCGCGCAACTGCTCGATCAGCATGTCCTGCGTGACCGGGTCGGGCTCGTCGGTGGCCTTCATCGCCGCCCGGTGCTCCTCGATGACCGACGTGTAGACGAGATCGAGTGCGCCCAGGTGCTCGATGGCCTCGGCACGGCCGATGGAGTAGTCGTTCCACGTACGGTCGGAGACGAGCGCGCCCGGGGTGCCGTGCGGCTCTCCGCCCAGCGTCGAGATGCGTTCGGCGAGGTCGTCCGCCATCGCCCGGACCTGCTCGACCTGCGGGTCGATCATCTCGTGCACGGCGATGAAGTGCGGTCCCACGACGTTCCAGTGGATGTGCTTGAGGGTGAGGGCCAGGTCGTTGAGTGCGTGCAGACGCATCTGCAGCAGCGGGATGACCGCGCCGCTGTCCTGCGTCGTCATGCCCGGCACGGTGTAGTCGGGGTCCTTGGGGGTCACTCTCGCTCCTTGGTCGTGGCTGCCTCTCGCCAAGGCAACCACCGCCGGCGCCGTCGCGCCCGGCCACGGCGGGCGGGCGGTACGCCGTTGAGGTGACGCCCCGCACCGGACGGCCCGGCTGCGGAAGAGCCCGCAGGGGAAGGCCGCCGGGCCGCGTCAGAAGGCGTAACGGATCGTCAGCCAGGGAGCGTGGCGGTCGACGAGAGCGCGTACGGTCTCCACCCCCGCCGCCTTCACGTCGTTGCGGTACCGCACGTTCCAGCTGCCGTTCTCGGAGCGCTTCGGCTGCTGGAGGTCGGGGCGCCAGATGGCGTCCTCGGCGCGCGGGTGCCAGGCCATGTTGACCTCGTGCAGGTCCGCGTTGTGCGTCAGCATGATCACCTCGGCGGCCGCCTGCTCCTTCACCCGGGGCGGCAGGACGTCGTCCATCCGCCGGAGCAGCTCCGCCCAGGCCTCCTCCCAGCCGGGCCTGATGACGACGGGGGACAGGTTGAAGTGGACCTCGTAGCCGGCGTCGAGGAAGTCCCCGGCCGCCGCGATGCGCTCCTCCACGGGGCTGGTGCGGATGTCCAGCAGCCGGGAGTCGTCCGGAGGCATCACGGAGAACCGGACGCGCGTGCGTCCGCGCGGGTCGAGCAGCAGCAGGTCGGGGTTGACGAACTTGGTGGCGAACGACGCCTTGGCGGTGGGCCAGCGGGTGAAGGCGTCCACGAGCTCAGCGGTGTTGTCGCAGATCAGCGCGTCGACCGAACAGTCGTTGTTCTCCCCGATGTCGTAGACCCAGGCGCTCGGATCGCACTGGTTCGGCTCCCTCTTGGGGCCCTGGGCGGTGACGTGCCGGGCCAGGCGGGCGATGATCCGGTCGACGTTCGTGAAGACGGTGACCGGATTGGCGTAGCCCTTGCGCCGCGGCACATAGCAGTACGCGCACGCCATGGCGCACCCGTTGGCGGCCCCCGGCGCGATCCAGTCCGCCGAGCGGCCGTTGGGCCGTACGGTGAGTGTCTTCTTCTCGCCCAGGACCAGCACGGTGCTCTTGATCCGCACCCACCGCTCCGCGTTCCCCTGGTTGCCGTGCAGGTGGGGGATGCGCCAGTGGGAGTCGGTGAACACGACCTCAGCGTCCGGGAAGTCCGCGAGGATCCGCCGCCCCCTCGGTGAGGCCGCCGCGCCGGGTTCGGCGTGGATCTCCCGTACCGACAGCATCCGCCGCGCCCGGGGCGAGTCGCGGAAGAGCGGCCCCTGGGGCCGTCGCACCTCCCGGCCCGTCCGGATCTCCTCGATGCCGAACAGCCCGTCGGGCTCCTCGTCCGGCGCACCGGACGGCCGGGGAGTGGGCCTGTCCGCCCCGGTCCACGTCCCGTCGTCAGCCACCGCTCACACCCGCCCGCCCTCCGGCGCCCCGGGGCCGAGCACCGCCGCGCGCCCGCCGGCGCCCAGCAGCCCCGTCGCCGTCAGCCCCGCCTCCCGTTCGAGCCGCGGCAGCTCCCGCTTCGAGACCCAGGTGACCACGGGGGGCATCGCCGCGCGGACGGCCTGGGTGGCACGGAGCCATCCGGGTACGTACACGGAGGCCCGGCGCCGCTCGACGGCCCGCACCATGCGCGCCGCCACCAGGTCCGGCGGGTAGACCTTGCGCGCCGGACGCGGCATGTGCCCCCGCAGTTCGCGCAGGACGGGGTGCTGGTCGGCGTCGCGGATCATGTCGGTGTCGGTCCAGTTCAGGTACCCGATGCCGACGCCGACGCCCTCGTGCGCCAGCTCGGCGCGCAGGGCGTGGGCGAACGACTCGACGCCGGCCTTGGAGGCGCAGTACGCGCTCATCATGGGCGCCGCCCCGATGGAGGCCAGCGAGGCGATCTGGAGGTAGTGCCCGCGGGTCGCCCGCAGATCCGGCAGGAAGGCACGCGCCGTGATCGCGCTGCCGACCAGGTTGACCTCGATCACCCGGCGCCACAGCGCCGGGTCGGTCTCCGAGAAGGGGCCGCCCTCCGCCACCCCCGCGTTCGCGATCACCACCGATACGGGCCCCAGGCGGTCCCGCACCTCGGCGGCCACCCGGGCCATCCCGTCGTCGTCGGTGATGTCGACCTCCCAGCACGCGGCCCGCCCGCCCAGCGCGCCCTGTACCTCCGCCAGGGTCGATTCCTCCCGGCCGAGCAGGGCCACCGTGGCCCCCCGCCGGGTCAGTTCGAGCGCCAGCGCCGCGCCGAGGCCCCGGGCGGCGCCGGTCACGACGGCGGTGCGGCCGTGCAGAGGACGTGCGGTGCCGGTCACGTGGTCCTCCTGGCTGGGAAGGTGCCGCCGAGTCGGCGGTTGGTCCTTTCACCATAGGCAGCGGACGCGGGGACCGCCGCCGCGAGTCGCCGCGGCGGCGCGGTGCGGCGAGAGTGGAGGGGGCGCAGCCGCACCCTGCGGAGGCGGGCGGGGGAGGAGGGAACGGCCCATGGCGAAGGACAAGAAGCTCGGCAAGGACGACAAGGTCTCCTGGAGCAGCCACGGACAGACCGTGCCGGGCAAGGTCAAGAAGAAGATCACGAAGCGCACGGAGGCGGCGGGCCGGACCGTCGACGCCTCGAAGGACGCGCCCCAGTACGAGGTGGAAAGCGACAAGAGCGGCCGCAGGGCGGTCCACAAGCCGCAGTCCTTGCGCAAGCGCGGCAAGGACGCGTGACGGCCCGGGCCCAGACACCGTGACCTGAGCACCGGCACGATGTCCGACCGTCCGCCGAACCCGCCAGGCCGCCGACACGCGCGCCCAGGGGCGGTGGCGCGGGCCGTGGGCGCGCACGGTGTATGCAGGAGGGATGGGCACCGCGCGTTTCGCCGCACATGCCGGCCGGTCACGGGGAACGTACGACATACGGCTGGCCCTGCCGCTTTCCCTGATCGTGATCGTCACCGTGGTGGACATCCTGGCGCCGCCCGAGGTCCACCTCGGGCCGTTCCTGGTCGCGGCGCCGGCCCTCACGGCGTCGTTCGCCGGACCCCGTACGACGGGTCTCATCGGCGCGCTCGCCGTGCTCGCCCAAGCGGTGGTCGCCGTCGCGCGGACCAGTCTGACCGACCTGAACCACACCCTGCAGATCATCTCCCTCGTCCTCATCTCCCTCCTGGTCACCTTCCTGGCCGGTCTGCGGGAACGGCACGAACAACAGCTCACCCAGCTCCGCTCGGTGGCCCGGGCCGCGCAGGAGGTCGTACTGCGGCCCCTTCCGCACCGGATCGGCCCGCTGCGGCTCGCCGCCGTCTACCTCGCCGCCGAGGCGGAGGCGCAGATCGGCGGAGACCTGTACGCGGCGGCGCGCACGACCGGGGGCTCCCGCTTCCTCATCGGCGACGTACGGGGCAAGGGGCTGGAGGCCATCGGAGAGGCGGCCCGTCTCCTCGGCGCCTTCCGGGCCGCCGCCCACTGGCAGCCCGAGCTGCCCGAACTGACCGCCTACCTGGAGGCGGCGGTCTCCTCGGACCTGGACACGCCCGGCGACTACGCCGCCGACGGAGAGGGCGGCGAGGCGTTCACCACCGCCGCCGTCCTCGACATCCCGGACCGCTCGTCGGTCCTCAAGCTGATCAACTGCGGGCATCCCCCACCGCTGCTCCTGCACAGCGGCGGCGTCACCACGCTGGAAGTGCGCGAGCAGGCGCCGCCCCTGGGGCTCACCGCGTTCATGACGACCGGCTTCGCCGCGCAGGACTTCCCCTTCGCGCCCGGGGACATCGTCCTGCTCTACACGGACGGCGTCATCGAGACCCGGGACCGGCACGGGACGTTCTACCCCCTGGCCGAGCGGGTCGCCGCGTGGTCCGGTGAGGGACCCGAGGCCCTGCTCCGGCACCTGTGCGACGACCTGCGCCGGCATGCCGGCGGCCACCTGGGGGACGACGCGGCGCTCGTGGCGATCGAACGGGAGCGGTGACCGGGGGCCGGGCCCGGGGAACTCCCGCACGGCCGCCGCACGCGTCGGGGGAAGCGGTACGACGCCTCCGCGGCGCGGCAGTTGCGCACGCGGCGGGCGCGCCGCCACCGTGCGTCACCACGTCCGCCGCGGACGAAGCCGCCGCGCACCACGGCCGGGAGCAGCCGTCCCCGCGACGCGTTCGCCCCCGGAGGTGTGGCGCCGGCGGGCGAGGGCAGTCGCAGCGGGAGAAAGTGAGTCTTGATTTCCGTCACCCGACGGCCGAAGGCAAGGAGGCCAGCCATGACGCATCCGTACCCCGAGCCGGTGCCGCCGTCCCCGACGCCGCCCCCCGGCCCCGTCCCGGGACCGGACCCCGGGCCGCTGCCCGACCCGGGCCCCCTGCCCCACCCGGGGCCGGCGCCCGCCCCCGAGCCGCCCGCCCCCGGCCCCGGTCCGGCACCTGCCCCCGAGCCCGGGCCCGGGCCGGTTCCGCCGGGGCCGGCGCCGGACCCGATTCCGAAGCCGCCGGGGCCCGATCCCGTACCCGACCCGGAGCCGCAGCCTGGGCCGGCCGGACCCTGATCAGTCGGCGCGCACCTCCGACCGGTCACCGCCCCAGAGGGTGTGGAACGAACCCTCGCGGTCGGTGCGCCGGTAGGTGTGCGCCCCGAAGAAGTCGCGCTGCGCCTGGGTGAGGGCCGCGGGCAGCCGCTCCGCGCGCAACGCGTCGTAGTACGCCAGCGCCGCAGAGAAGCCCGGCGTCGGCACGCCGCGCAGCGCCGCGCCCGCCACCACCGCGCGCCAGTCGTCCTGCGCCGCGCCGATCTCCTCGGTGAACCCCTTGTCGGAGAGCAGGCTCACCAGCCCCGGCTCGGCGTCGTACGCCGCCCTGATCCGGTCGAGGAACGCGGCCCGGATGATGCACCCCGCGCGCCAGACGGCGGCCACGGCGCCGAGATCGATGCCCCAGTCGTACGCCTCGCCGCCCGCCCGGATCTGGTGGAAGCCCTGGGTGTACGACACGACCTTGGACGCGTACAGCGCCTGCTCCACCTGATCGGCGAAGGCGGCCGCCTCCGCCTCCCCGAGCGGCGCCGCCGCCGGGCCGGGCAGCTCCCGGGAGGCCCGGCGCAGATCCGTGTGGCCGGACAGCGCACGGGCGAAGACCGCCTCCGCGATGCCCGAGACCGGCACGCCCAGATCGAGCGCGATCTGGACCGTCCACCGGCCCGTGCCCTTCTGCTCCGCCTCGTCGGCGACGACGTCGACGAACGGCTCGTCGGTGGCGTCGTCGATGTGGGACAGCACCTCGGCGGTGATCTCGATCAGGTACGAGTCCAGCCGGCCGGTGTTCCACGAACGGAACGTCCGCGAGATCTGCTCCGGGCTGTACCCCGCGACGGTGCGCAGCAGGTGGTACGCCTCCGCGATCAGCTGCATGTCGGCGTACTCGATGCCGTTGTGCACCATCTTGACGAAGTGGCCGGCGCCGTCCGGACCGATGTGGGTGACGCAGGGAGTGCCGTCCTTCGCCTTCGCGGCGATCCTCTCCAGCAACGGGCCCAGTGACGCGTACGACTCGGCCGACCCGCCCGGCATGATGCTCGGACCGTGCAGCGCGCCCTCCTCGCCGCCGGAGATGCCCGTGCCGACGAAGTGGATGCCGAGCTCCCGCAGCTCCTTCTCCCTTCGCCTGGTGTCCTCGAAGTGCGCGTTGCCGCCGTCGATGACGACGTCGCCGGGCTCCAGCAGCGGCGCGAACTCCCGGATCACCGCGTCCGTCGGCTCGCCGGCCTTCACCATGAGGATCAGGCGGCGCGGCCGTTCCAGGGCGGCCACGAAGTCCTCGGCGCTCTCGGCCGGCACGAAGGCGCCCTCGTCACCGAACTCCTCGACGAGGGCGCGCGTCCTGGCGGCGGTGCGGTTGTGCACCGCGACCGTGAGGCCGTTGCGGGCGAAGTTGCGGGCGAGGTTGCTGCCCATTACCGCCAGCCCCGTTACACCGATCTGGGCCTTGTCACTCATGCGTGAGCTCCTGGGGTGTCCGTGTCTGCGTCCGTGGGGATACGTACCGAGGGATCCGGCTGTTCATCGATCTTCGTGCCGCGCGGCGGCTTCCGCACTCCGGACCGGCCCGTCCGGCCGTCCGGCTGCTCAATATGCCCCTGGCAGGGGTGAGTTCGGCGTACAAGCCCTTGTCTCGGAGCGTACGGTGGCCCTACTTTTGCCGATTGCGACGTGTCCGACGCGTGACGTGAGTGGGGGGAACCGAGCATGGCCGCATCCGGTCGACACCGCCGGTACCAGCCGAGCCGAATCAACCGTGCATCGCTCACGGTCACGGCCTCGGGCGCCGGGATAGCACTGCCCCTGGTCGCGCCCGGAGCCGCCGACGCCGCTTCGGTGGACGTGTGGGAGAAGGTCGCGGCCTGCGAGTCGACGAACAACTGGCAGATCAACACGGGCAACGGCTACTACGGCGGCCTCCAGTTCAAGCAGTCCACCTGGCAGGCGTACGGCGGCACGGCCTACGCCCCGCGCGCCGACCTGGCGACCAAGGACGAGCAGATCTCCGTGGCCGAGAAGGTCCTCAAGGGCCAGGGGCCGACGGCGTGGCCGCTGTGCTCCGTACGGGCCGGCCTGACCCGGGGCGGCGACGTGCCGGACATCAGCACCGGGCCGAAGGCCGCCCCCGTGAAGGCGACGCAGCCCAGGAAGGCGCCGGCCCCCACCACGCACGGCGAGACCCGTACGCCGAAGCCGAAGGACGAGGCGAAGCGCGACGGGGCGAAGAAGGGCGGGGCCAAGGGCAAGACGTACACCGTCGCCGGCGGTGACACCCTGTCCACCATCGCGGACGCCGAGGACGTCAGGGGCGGCTGGCAGCGCCTGTACGCCGCCAACCGCGAGGTCGTCGGCACGGACCCCGACCTCATCCTCCCGGGACAGAGGCTGACGCTGGACGGCGCGCACAGATCCGCGCCCGGCAAGAAGGCGGGGCAGCGGGCCGGCCGGGGGAGCGAGGCCGAGCGGGTCACGGCTCCGAGGCCGCCGAAGAAGGAGAGCAGGTCCACGGGCCTCTCCGCCCCGGTGGACGCCGGCCCCAGTACGCCGTACCGGGCGGCCGGTTCCTCCTGGGCCAGGGGCTACCACACCGGGGTCGACTTCCCGGTGCCCACCGGCACCGCGGTGAAGTCCGTCGCCCCCGGCCGGGTCGTGTCGGCCGGCTGGGGCGGGGCGTACGGCTACCAGGTCGTCGTCCGGCACGCCGACGGAAAGTACAGCCAGTACGCGCACCTGTCCGCGCTCACCGTCCGCGAGGGCCAGAGCGTCGGCGCGGGCCAGCGCATCGGGCGTTCCGGCTCCACCGGCAACAGCACGGGCCCGCACCTCCACTTCGAGGTGCGCACCGGGCCCGGCTACGGCTCCGACATCGACCCGCTGGCCTACCTCAGGGCGGGCGGCGTCGCCGTCTGAGTCCGGGACGGCGGCCTCGCGGGACGAGTACGCGGCCGCGGCCCGGGCGCCGCGACCGCCGCCGGCTCCGTCCGCGCCGGGGGTCCAGACGACACCGGCGGTACGGGCGGGACCGCCGGGCCGGGTGACACCAGCGGTCCGGGCGACGCCGGCGTCTGTGCCGGTACGCCCCGCGTTCGCTGCTGCTCGGCGTGTGCCCCCAGCCGCTCCGTCGTCAGCAGGATGAGCCCGCCGGCCGCCACCACACCGCTGCCGAGCGCCAGCACCGTGCCGGTCACGCCGTACCTGAAGTGCTCGCCGAACAGGGTGATGCCCACGGCGGCCGCGACCACCGGGTTCGCCACGGTGACCGTCGCCAGCGGGGCGGCCAGGCCGGCGCCCCGGTAGGCCGCCTGCGAGAGCATCATTCCCGTGGCCGCGAGCCCCGCCACGGCCAGCAGACTCGGCAGCTGCCCCGTCGGTCCGCCGGGACCGCCCGCCGCCGTCCAGTCGACCGCCACCGTCTTGGTGAACACCGAGGCGATGCCGAACGCGCCGCCCGCCGCCGTCGCCAGCAGGACGCTGCGTACGACCGCGCGGTGCACCCGCCGCGCCACGAGGAACAGCGCCGCCACCCCGCCGGCGGTCACCAGCGCCACCGCGAGCCGCTCACCGCCGGCCAGGGACCGCGCGTCCGCCGTGCCGGTGAGCGACAACAGGCCCACGAGCCCGGCGGACGCCATGATCGCCCCGCGCCAGGCGGCGGCGCCCGCCCCGCGCCGTACGAACACGGCCGCCATCGGCAGCGCGAAGACGATCGTCAGCGCTCCCAGCGGCTGCACCAGGGACAGCGGCCCGTACGTGAGAGCCCCGACGTGCAGCAGCGCGCCGAACCCGTTGAGCGCCACGGCGGCCCACCACGCGCCGTGGCGCAGCGGGGCGTACGGGCGGGCCGGGGTCGTGGCCGCCACGCGCTCCTGGACGATGGCACCGGCCGCGTAGGCGACAGCGGAGACCAGCGCCAGCAGCACGGACAGCGCGAGAGCACTCATGTGCTCCACGATCTCTCCTCGAAGCGTTCGCGTCGTCGTCCTTGAGCACGCATTCGGACGTACTGCCGACGTAGTACGGGGGTACGACCAAGGTCCTCCTCCCGGTGATCGTCTCCCCTCCCCGGGGCGGAGGACAGCGGGCCCTTTCCCTGCCACGGCGGCGTGTGACACTGGCCCCGGCGAAAGGGTGGGGGAGACATGGACCTGGCGGAAGTGGCGGCGGTGGGCGGGTTCTTCGCGCTGAGAACCGGGACGCCCGACCGGGGCGCCCACGTGCCGCTCGCGCGGATCTACGCCGGGGAAACGGCCCCGCTGACGTTCCGCGTCGACAAGGTCGCCGCCCGGCTCGCGGCCCCCGAGCGCAGAGTCGCCGCCTCCGTCGCGCACCTGGGGCTCGCCGCCCGGCTGTGGTCGCTCGCCCTGGGCCCTGCCGCGCTGTACGGGGCGTTCCCCGACCTCCCACCGGGCGGTCTGCGGTGGGACGCCGACCTGACGTCGCCGCACGACCTGTGGCTCACGGCGCCGCCCCGCCCGCTGCCCGCCACCGCCGAGCGCGTCCGCGAAGTGGTCCAGTACGGCCACCTCGCCCCTCTCGCCGACGCGTTCCGCCGGGACGGCCGGATCTCGCGCGCGCTGCTGCGGGGCAACGCGGGCTCGGCGCTGGCCGGCTCGGCCCGCGAGCTGCATGCCTGGGGCCGCGCGAACGGGCGGCCCGAGGTGGGGGAGCGGGCCCTCGCCCTGGCCGCCGAGCTCTTCCGCTACCCTGACCTGCGCGCCACCGGCGCGCTGGACGGGGCGTCGTTCCGCCGCCGCAGCTGCTGCCTCTACTACCGGTGCCCGTCCGGTGGCCTGTGCGGCGACTGCGTGTTCGAGCGCCCTCCGGTGCGCTCCGTGCGGCGGTCTTCCGCACAGCCCGTATCTGAGTGACCATCAAGGGAAGGCGACGACGGGGGGACCGCGGTGAAGGTGGGACTGCTCACCCGTGAGTATCCGCCGGACGTGTACGGCGGAGCCGGCGTCCATGTCGAGTTCCTGGCCCGCGAGTTACGCGCCCTCGCCCAGGTCGAGGTGCACTGCTGGGGCGTTCGTGAAGCCCTGGGCGCGGTCCACGGCCACCGCCCCGACGACGCCCTCGGGCACGCCAACGAAGCCCTGCGCGCCTTCTCCGTGGACCTGAGGATGGCCGCCGCGCTCGACGGGTGCGACCTGGTCCACTCCCACACCTGGTACACCGGCCTCGCGGGCCACTTCGCGAAGCTGCTGCACGGCGTCCCGCACGTGATGACCGCGCACTCGCTGGAGCCCCTGCGCCCCTGGAAGGCCGAGCAGCTCGGCGGCGGCTACACCCTGTCGAGCTGGGCCGAGCGCACCGCGATCGAGTCCGCCGACGCCGTCGTCGCCGTCTCGCACGGCATGCGCGCCGACATCCTGAGCAGCTACCCGGCCCTCGACCCCGGCCGGGTGCGCGTGGTGCACAACGGCATCGACACCTCGCTCTACCGGCCCGACCCCGCCACCGACGTGCTGGAGCGCGTGGGCATCGACCCCAAGCACCCGTACGCCCTCTTCGTCGGCCGGATCACCCGCCAGAAGGGCGTCCCCCACCTGTTGCGGGCCGCCCGCGCGCTCGACCCGGGCACCCGGCTCGTCCTGTGCGCCGGCGCCCCCGACACCCCGGAGATCGAGCGGGAGTTCCGCGACCTCGTCGACGAGCTGCGCCGCACCCGCCGGGGTGTGCACTGGATAGAACGGATGCTGCCGCGCCCGGACGTCGTCCAGCTCCTCACCCACGCCGCCGTGTTCGTGTGCCCGTCGGTGTACGAGCCGCTCGGCATCGTGAACCTGGAGGCGATGGCGTGCGGTACGCCCGTCGTCGCCTCGGCGGTCGGCGGCATCCCCGAGGTGGTCGAGGACGGCGGCACCGGGCTGCTGGTTCCGTACGACGAGTCGCACCCCGCCGCCTTCGAAGCGGGCCTGGCCGCGGCCGTCGACCGGCTGACCGGGGACCGGGACACGGCGGCGCGGATGGGCGCGGCGGGCCGCGAACGGGCGGTGCGGGAGTTCGGCTGGGACGCCGTGGCGCGCCGTACGGCCGTCGTGTACGAGGAGATTCTCAAGTCCAAGTAGCGAGCAGGGGGCGGCAGATGCGCGGTGGACCTTCGGTGCTCGGGATCGTACTGGCAGGCGGGGAGGGCAAGCGGCTGATGCCGCTGACCGCCGACCGGGCCAAACCGGCGGTGACGTTCGGCGGCACGTACCGGCTCGTCGACTTCGTCCTGTCGAACCTCGTGAACGGCGACATCCTGCGCAACTGCGTGCTGACGCAGTACAAGTCGCACTCGCTCGACCGCCATGTGACCACCACCTGGCGGATGTCCAGCCTGCTGGGGAACTACGTCACCCCGGTGCCCGCCCAGCAGCGGCTCGGGCCGCGCTGGTACCTGGGGAGCGCCGACGCGATCCTCCAGTCGCTCAACCTCGTGCACGACGAACAGCCCGACTACATCGCCGTGTTCGGCGCCGACCACGTCTACCGCATGGACCCCCGGCAGATGCTCCGGCGCCACATCGAGAGCGGCGCGGGCGTCACGGTCGCCGGCATCCGGGTGCCGCGCACCCAGGCGTCGTCCTTCGGGGTCATCACGCCCGCCGCCGACGGGACCAGGATCGAGCGGTTCCTGGAGAAGCCCGCCGACCCGCCGGGCCTGCCGGGCGACCCACGCCGCGTCTTCGCCTCCATGGGCAACTACATGTTCACCGCCAAGGTGCTCGTCGACGCCCTGCACCGGGACGCCGAGGACGAGAACTCGGTGCACGACATGGGCGGCTCGATCCTGCCCATGCTCACCGAGCGCGGCGTGGCGCAGGTCTACGACTTCGACGACAACCACGTGCCGGGGGAGTCCCCGCGCGAGCACGGCTACTGGCGCGACGTCGGCACCCTCGACACGTACTACGACGCGCACATGGACCTCATCTCCGACCAGCCGCAGTTCAGCCTGCACAACCGGCGCTGGCCCGTCTACACGCACCCCGGCCAGCTGCCCCCGGCCCGTTTCGTCTCCGGGGGCATCGCGGGCGAGTCGATCGTCAGTGCGGGCTGCTGCATCGGCGGCCAGGTCACGCGCTCGGTGCTCTCGCCGGGTGTGATGGTGGAGGAGGGCGCCGTGGTGCAGGGGTCCGTCCTGCACGACAACGTCCGCATCGGCCGGGGAGCGGTCGTCAGGGGCTCGATCCTCGACAAGAACGTCGACGTACCGCCCGGAGCGACGATCGGGGTGAACCCGGAGCGCGACGAGCAGCTCTACACCGTCTCGAAGAACGGCGTCATCGCGCTCGGCAAGGGCCAGGTGGTGTCCTGACGCGTGGCCACGGCTGACCGGTGCCGTGCGCGACCGGGCCCGTCCGTGAGCGGCGCGTGTGAGATAGGTCGCTGCGGGCCCTTCCCGGGGGTGAGGGGTTTGGCTCCGGGCCCCCTGCTTACGTAAAGTTCGGATTTTGGTACTTCACAAGCGGCACATGCGGCACGAGCGACACGAGGACAGCAGCGGCGATGACGGTGACAGAGGACAGTCCGGCGGCGTACGACGACATCCCGGACGGCCAGGACACCCAGGCGTTCGGCCCCGGCATCGACCCGGACCGCATGGCCGTCTGCCTGAGCGTGCTCGACGAGCTCGACAAGCTGGACGTCGACCACCCCGACGCCATCGCGGTACGCCGCGCCACCGCCGGCATCTACCGGACCGTGAAGCAGCGCCGCCGCCAGGAGCGCCGCGCCGCGAAGACCGCCCACGACCGGGCCGTCACGCACGCCACGGCGACCGGCTCCGCCGACCGCATCGACGACGAGACGCAGGGCGTGCTCCCCTCCTCCACGGCCACCGCCGAGATCGCGGGCATCCTCCAGCGGCCCAGGTCCTGCTACATCTGCAAGACCCGGTACGTCGAGGTCGACGCCTTCTACCACCAGCTGTGCCAGAAGTGCGCCGCCGAGAACCGCGCCCGCCGCGACGCCCGCACCGACCTGACCGGCCGCCGCGCGCTGCTCACCGGCGGCCGCGCCAAGATCGGCATGTACATCGCGCTGCGGCTGCTGCGCGACGGCGCGCACACCACCATCACCACGCGCTTCCCGAACGACGCGATCCGCCGCTTCAAGGCCATGCCGGACAGCGAGGAGTGGATCCACCGCCTCAAGATCGTCGGCATCGACCTGCGCGACCCGGCCCAGGTCGTCGCGCTCGCCGACTCGGTCGCGGCCGAGGGCCCGCTCGACATCCTGATCAACAACGCCGCGCAGACCGTACGCCGCTCCCCGCGCGCGTACAGCGAGCTGATCGCCGCCGAGTCCGCCCCGCTGCCCGCCGGCGAGCTCCCGGCCGCCGAGGTCATCGGCGCCTTCGGCTCCGGCGCCCAGCTCTCCCTGCCCACGGCTCGCCCCGAGGGCCTCACCGCCCAGCAGGTCACCGACCTGGCGCTGGTCACGGGCTCGACGTCGCTCGCCAGGATCGAGGCCGGTACGGCGATCGACGCGGGCGGGCTCGTACCCGACCTCGACGACACGAACAGCTGGATCCAGACAGTTTCCGAGGTCGACCCGGTCGAGCTGCTCGAAGTGCAGCTGTGCAACTCGACGGCGCCGTTCATCTTGATCAGCCGGCTGCGCCCGGCGATGGCCGCGGCCGCCGCTCAGCGCAAGTACGTCGTGAACGTCTCGGCGATGGAAGGCGTCTTCAGCCGCGGCTACAAGGGCGCGGGGCACCCGCACACCAACATGGCCAAGGCCGCGCTGAACATGCTCACCCGTACCAGCGCCCAGGAGATGCTGGAGTCCGACGGCATCCTGATGACGGCCGTGGACACCGGCTGGATCACCGACGAGCGCCCGCACCCGGACAAGATGCGGCTGGCCGAGGAGGGTTTCCACGCCCCGCTCGACCTGATCGACGGCGCTGCCCGCGTCTACGACCCGATCGTGCGCGGCGAGGACGGCGAGGACCTCTTCGGCGTCTTCCTCAAGGACTACGCCCCCGCCAACTGGTAGGAGACGGGCGCCAGTCCGGTGTGCGACGGCCCGGGCGGGGCGTCACCCACCGGACCTGTGGGCCGCGGCGACGAGCTCCAGGACCGGCTGCCAGTCCTCCATGACTCCGGCGTCGAGGCCGACGACCTTCCCCGCGTCGTCGGCCTCGCGCAGCGTCACCGCCGCCTCCGCCAGCGGATCGCGCGCGAACTCCGCGGCCTCGCCGGGTGTCATCGCCCCGCCCTGGCGCCCCAGGGTCAGCTCGCTCTGCGGGGACAGCGGGCGTCCCGGCGCGATCGTCGCCAGGTAGCGCTTCGCGGGCACGTGCAGCTGTACGAGCCGGGCGACCCGCGCGCCGAGCACCGGGCGCACCGCGTCGGCCGCCCGGTCCGCGTGCCCCGCGTCGTCGCCGGGCCGCAGCAGGTGCCCCAGATCATGGACGAGCCCCGCCACCTGCAGTTCTTTGTCGATGGGGTGTGAGCGACGCAACACCTGCGCGGTCTGCAGCGCGTGGTCGTGCAGGTCCACCAAATCGCCGTCGCGATCGGGGGCGTCCCACGCGCCCCGGCAGGCATGCAGCAGGGACATCAGTTCCTCGACGCTGCGCGGCTGCACGCCGTTCCCCTTTCGAGAAGCCCGGTCCTGTCGCCCCGAGGAGATCAGCGCGTACCGGACTCGGGCTGAACGGGACACGAAGGACAGCAGGCCGAAAGGTGACGTAAACCATCGAGCGGAACCGTGCTCATATGGGTACTCTGTTGCTCACGGACCGCCTCACCAAGGCCACTCCCGTCTGAGTAACCGGCGCCACCGCGACCGTAAAGCCCCCATATTCCTGACCCATCGGGCGCCCGGTCGCCGCCGGCCCAGGCCACGGCGACACGTCCGACGGGTTACGCGACACAGAGGAGTGCGCGGTGACGCCAGAGATGACAAAGCAGGACAAGCGATCGCACGATCGTGGTGAACGGGCCGGTCAGGCCCGTCGCCGCAGGCCCGACGAACTGGGCAGCCTGGAAGTGTGGTCCCGTTCCGCCCCGATCAGGCTGGCGGGGTACGAGGAGGACCTGGCGGAGCCGCACATCCTGCCGGGCATCGACTGAGCGAACCGAGTGCGACGGGCGTCCCCCCGCCGGGCCTCAACAGGCCGGCGGGGGGACGCCGACGTCGTCACCGTGCGCGGCCGGCCGCCGGGGGCTCGACTTCCAGGAACCGCCGCCGTCGTGGGCCCCGGTAGAGCAGGGCCGTCCAGCCGAGGCGGCCGAGCTCGTCCGCGCACCGGGTCAGTGCCTCCTGCTCCTCGTGCGCGGCGCCGCCGCCCGGCGGGCCGAGCCACTGGACCCGGGCCGTGCCGGGGCGCTCGCCCGCTTCCACCCGGTAGCCCGTCGCGGTCCGCGCGCCGTCGGCGTCCACCGCGGAGGCGGGGATCCCGGCGGCCTCCAGCACCAGGGCCACGGACCGCACCACCTGCTTGACCTCCCACGCCGCGGGTACGGCCTGCGGATCCTCGGCCCGCGTGTTCGTCAGGCGCCTGATCTGCATCAGCCCCTCGAACGCCACCCGCACCTCGGCGTCCCGCCGCCCTTCGGGCGCCCCGGGCGCCGGCCCGTCACCGGTGGCCGCCTCGAACGCTCCCGCCGTCATCGCCCCGCCTCCCCGCGTTCCGGATGGAACGCCCGATTCTGTCAGGGCGGTCCTCCGGGGGCGAGAGCCGTCGGCGGCCGGAACTCACGGACGAACGTGCGGTGCCACCAGGCGCCGGTCGCCCGCAGTTCGCGCCAGGTGGTGAAGCGGTAGCGGTAGACACGGGCCCTGACATGGGTGGGCGGGGCATCGGGGAACGGATTGCCGCGCAGCAGTCGCAGCGTCGCCGGGTCTGCCGTCAGCAGACGTTCCAGGAACGGGTCGAACCAGGCGTACGCGTACGCGGGGGAGAGCGCCGCGAACCACATCATCCAGTCGAGGCGCAGGTGGTACGGGGCGAACTGGCGCGGCAGCCGGCGCGGATCTCCCGGCTTCCCCTTGAACTCGTACGCCCGCCACACCGTGCCCCGGTGCACCACGGCTTCGTCCGTGCCCTCCACGACGATCTCCTGGCGGACCCGGCTGATGCTGCCGAAGGCGCCGTACGCGTTGACCAGGTGCAGGGGGTCGTACGAGCGGTTCATCGCCTGCCGGCGCGACAACAGGTTGCGCGCGGGCCGGTAGCTGAGCGCGAGCAGCAGCGCGGTGACGGCGAGGACGACCACTTCGTACCAGAGCGGGGAGGCGGGCAGGGCGGGGGCGGTGACCCACGGGGAGAAGTCGACGGCCGAGAGCGCCAGGACGATCGTCAGCCAGTTCAGCCACGCGAAGTTGCCGGAGAGCACCAGCCACAGCTGGGTCACGATCATCAGGCCGGCGGCGGCGGTCGCGACCGGCTGCGGCGTGAAGAGGAGCACGGGGACGAGCAGTTGCGTCACATGGTTGGCCGCGGCCTCCACCCGGTGCAGCGGCTTCGGAAGGTGGTGGAAGAACCAGCTCAGCGGGCCCGGCATCGGCTGGGTCTCGTGGTGGAAGTCCAGGCAGGTGAGCTCGCGCCAGCAGCGGTCTCCGCGCAGCTTGATGAGCCCGGCGCCGAACTCCACCCGGAACAGCACCCACCGCAGCAGCCAGAGCACCAGCACGGGCGGGGCGGTGCGCTCGTTGCCGAGGAGGACCGCGAGGAAACCGGCCTCCAGGAGCAGGGACTCCCAGCCGAACGCGTACCAGGTCTGCCCGACATTGACGATGGACAGGTACAGGGCCCAGAGGGCCGCCCACATCAGCATGGCGGTCCACAGCGGCAACCGGTCGGCGGCGCCCGCGACCAGCGCCGCCGCGAGCAGGACGCCCGCCCACGCGCACGCGGCGAAGAAGCGGTCGCTGTAGTGGAGCCGGAAGAGGGTGGGCGACCGGCGCCACGGCACCCGCCGCAGGTGTTCCGGCACCGGCAGGATGCCCCGGGAGCCGATGAGCGCCCGGAACTGGAGGGCCGCCGCGAGGAACGCGACCAGGTACACAGCGGCCAGGGCCCGCTGGAAAACCAGCCGGCCCAGCCAGTAGTCGGGCTCGGTGAACCATTCCATCACGGCCATTGTCGGTGGCCGGGCGCCTCAGCGGCGGCTCGACGCTCCGGTGGCGATCCGCCGCAGGGTCCTGCCGAGGTGCCGGGCGTACGCGTGCTGGCAGACGGGCACCAGGGGCCCGGCGAGCCGGGCGTACCAGGCGGCCGGCCGGCTGAAGGCGGTGACCGTGAACCACACCGTGCCGTCCTCATCCAGCTCCACGACGAACGACTCCTCGCCGCACTCGGGGTGCCCGGGGGTCGTCCCGTACGCGAAGCCGGTGCGGTCTTTCTCGTACGCCGTCCAGACCACGACGCACGGCGCCGCCACCCGCAGCGGTCCCGCGCCGATCGAGACCTCGACGGCCACGCCCGGTTCGGCCCGGGCCGCGTCCGCCCGTACCCGCGCGCCCGAGGTCCGGTGCAGCCGCCAGGTCGTCACCGCCGCGCCCGCGGCCTCGAAGGCGGCGCGGCCCGTGCCCACCGCCGTGCGGTGGCGCAGGTGGTGGTAGCCGGCGGGCAGCGGGGTCTGCCGGGTGGCGCCGGTCTCGGGGTAGTTCAGCGTGCTCATGCGGTGCTCTCCTCGAGTCGTCGCCAGGCCAGCACCGCGCACAGTGCGAAGCCGAGCGCGTTGCCCAGGCCGTGGGTGGCGGCCATCCAGGTCAGGTTGGGGTGGGGGAGGCCGGTCGCCTCGCCGAGCGCCCAGCTGAGCGCCAGCAGCATCGTGGCGACCAGGACGGCGGCCGAGACGGCGAGGAGGGTGCGGGTGGTCCGGTCCTGCCGCTCGTCGCGTACGTCCCGCCAGGTCACCAGTGCCACGGCCCACATGCCGGCGGTCAGGACGACCGCGCCCGCCAGCTCGGCCCAGTCGTCGACGAAGTATCCGACCAGGACCAGCAGTGTGCCGAGCGGCACGCTCAGGGCCGCGCAGCGCGCGGCGGGCCGGTCCGCGGACACCCGGCAGACCAGGCCCGCCACCAGCGCGGCGGCGAAGCCCGCGAAGTGGAAGTGCGGCACGGTGAGCGCCAGGATCCCCAGGTCGAAGCCGAAGAGCTCGTGCCCGGAGCGCTCGGCGACCAGCGCGAGGCCGGCGACGGACGGTGTGGCGAGCGCGGTGAGCACCGCGATCTCGGCCGGGGCGAGCGAGCGCGTGCGGGCCAGCCGCGCCGGGGCGTGCAGCGCCAGGGCGAGCGTCGCGGCGGCGTACACCGCCGCGAGCGCCGTCGCCGCCGGGCCGCGCGGGAGCCACAGGGCTACGGCCCCCGGCGCCGCGAGCAGCGGCCACCACCGGCGCAGTCGGCCCGGCCCGGGGGTGTCGACGAGGCGCAGGCCCAGGGGGACGATGACCAGCATGCCGAGCATCACGATCAGGTTGACCAGCACGGACACGGCGAGACCCCCCAGATTTGAACGTGTTCAACTCTTCTTGGGGTGACCATACGGCGAATCTTGAACGCGTTCAAGTCGCTGTTCCCGGGTACGCCCGTGCCGGCCGCCCCGCATGCGCCCGCCCGCTACCGCGCCTAGCGTGAGTCCATGGACGCGGGCACAGGGGGCGGCGAGGCGGCGGAGTACTGCCGCTGCTGGGAGCGGAAAGGTGGCGTGGCCTGCGGCTTCTTCGAGGCGTACGGGTCGGTCCTCGGCCTGGGGGGCTTCGACTGGGACCTCGACAGCGGCCTCATGCGCATGGACGATTCCGCTCTCGCCGTCTTCGACATGCCCCCCGAGGAGTACACCGGTCGCCCGGAGAGCCTCGGCGTACGCGTGCCGCCTGACGAGGGCGCCCGGCTCGACGCCCTCGTCTCCCAGGCGCTGAAGAACGGCAGCGTCACGTACGGCGCCTACTTCCGCATCCGCTGCCGCGACGGGACGCTGCGCTGGACCCACACGCAGGGCGCCGTGCGGCGCGACGCCACCGGCCGGCCCCGGCGCATCATCGGCATCGTCCGCGACGCCACCCAGGAGCTCGCCGACTCGACCGACCGGCTGGAGCACGACGCGGAGCGGCGGCGCAGGACCAGCGTCGTCCAGGGCACCACGGCCGCGCTCGCCCACGCGCGCACCGTGGAGGACGTCATCGACGTACTCAACGACTCCCAGGGCCTGGAGAACCTCGGGGCCCACAGCCTGGTGATGGGCCTGGTCGAGGCGGGCCGCATCCATCTCGTCGCCGACGGCCCGGACGGCTCCTTCATGCCCGGAACCCGCTACACCCGCATCGACGAGCAGTACCCGATGAGCGAGGTGGTCCGCACCCTCGCGCCCCGCTTCATCGAGTCGCCGGAGGACTTCGCCGCCTCCTACCCGGGGCTGTGGCAGCACATCAAGAGCCTCGGCATCACCTCCGCGGCCTATCTGCCGCTGATCGCCCAGGCCCGGCCGGTCGGCGCGCTCGGTCTGCTCTACGGAGACCGGATCGGATTCACCTCCGACGAGCGCAACGTCCTGATCGCCCTGGGCAGCAGCATCGCGCAGAGCCTCCAGCGGGCCATGCTCTTCGAGCAGGACAAGGACCTGGCCGAGGGTCTCCAGCAGGCCATGCTGCCGCGCCGCATTCCCTCCGTCCCCGGCGCGCAGATCGCCGTCCGCTACCGCTCCGCCCGGCTCGGCCGCGACATCGGCGGCGACTGGTACGACGTCATCCCGCTGCCGGGCGGACGCGTCGGCGCGGTCATCGGCGACGTACAGGGCCATGACACGCACGCCGCCGCCGTCATGGGGCAGCTGCGCATCGTGCTGCGCGCGTACGCCGCCGAGGGGCACACGCCGGCGACCGTGATGGCCCGGGCATCCGTCTTCCTGCACGAGCTGGACACCGACCGCTTCGCCACCTGTACGTACGCCGAGACCGACCTGACCACCGGAGTCGTCCAGCTCGTGCGGGCCGGGCACATCGATCCGCTCGTGCGCGACATCGACGGCACCTGCCGCAGGCTGCCCGCGCCCGGCGGGCTGCCGCTCGGCCTCTCGGCGGAGTTCGGTCAGCTCGAGTACCCGGTCTCGACCGTCGAGCTCGACCCCGGCCAGACCCTGGTGCTGTACACCGACGGACTCGTGGAGCTGCCGGGCGCGGACCTCGACGACGGGATGCAGATGCTCTCCGAGCTCGTCCACAACGGGCCCCCGGACCTCCAGCGGCTGGCCGACACGCTCTGCGAAGTGGTCGACGAGCGGGGCGGCGAGGACGACGTGGCGCTGCTGCTCCTGCGCCGCAAGAGCGCCGACGCGCCGCAGACGGGCGGCCGGCTCCGGCAGCACGTCGCGCAGAACGACCCCGAAGCGCTGCGTTCGGCCCGGCACATGGTCCGCGCCGCCGTACGGGCCTGGGGGGCGCGCGAGCGGGCCGACGAGATCGAGCTGGCCGCCGACGAGCTGATGACCAACGCGCTGATGCACACCGACGGCGGGGCCATCATCACCGCCCGGGTCCTGACGGGAGCGCAGCGCAGACTGCGGATCGACGTCGAGGACCGCTCCAGCGCGCTGCCGCGCCGCCGCGAGGCCGGGGAGTCGGGTGTGTCGGGGCGGGGGCTGATGCTGGTCGACCGGCTGGCGGACGTGTGGGGCGTGGAGTCGCGGGGCAGCGGCAAGTGCGTCTGGTGCGAGTTCGCCGTGCCCTCCCGGGAATGACCACTCCTGACCGTACCGTTCAGTAACGGTATGTGCCCTGTTCGTACTTGACCGTAACCGACCGGCCGGGATTGACTGCGGCTCTGCACCGGCCTCCGAACGACGTGAGGGCTCCTTGAGCACCGAGCTTCTGGCACCTCTTGATCTGGCCTTCTGGCACCTCGAATCCACCGAACACCCCATGCACCTCGGCGCGCTCGCCTTCTTCGGGGGACAGTCCGACGGCGATCGCGTCGCGCAGCTGCTCGCCGAGCGGGCCGCAGCGATCCCCCGGCTGGGCATGCGCGTACGGACCGTCCTGCTGCCGGTCGGCGGGGCGGCCTGGTCCACGGCCAAGGACTTCGACGTACGCCGCCACGTCCGGCGGATCAGACTGCCCGAGAGCGACTTCGAGGCGCACGCCGCCGAGATCGCCGGCGCGCTGATGGAACAGCCGCTCGAACGGGGCCTTCCGCCGTGGGAGATGTACGTCCTGACCGCCGCCGACACCGGCACGTTCGCCGTGCTCGTCAAGCTGCACCACGCCCTCGCCGACGGCATGCGCGCCGTCGCCATCGGGGCGGGCATCTTCGACCAGATCGCGGGCGCGAGCACCGCCGGCGCCCGCACGGAGCGCAGGGTGCCGCCCCGGTCCTGGCTGCCCGGCCCGCACCAGGTCGTCGGCTTCGCCCGCGACCGCATCGAGGAGGTCGGCCGGGCCGTCGGCATCGGCGCCTCCGTCATGCGGGCCAGCCGCTTCGACCCGTGGGGAGCGAGCGCCTTCGCGGCCGGGTCCAGCGGGACGCGGCGGCTCGGCACCGCCGTGCTCGGGCTCGACGACGTGCTGAGGATCCGCAGGGCGGCGGGCGGCACCGCGAACGACGTGCTGCTGGCCGTCGTCGCCGGCGCGCTGCGCCGCTGGATGCTGGAGCGCGGCGAACCCCTGCCCGGCGCCGACCCGCGCGCCCTGGTGCCGGTCTCACGGCGCCGCCCCGGCCGCGCCGCGGCCTCCGGCAACAAACTGTCGGCGTACCTCGTCGGCCTGCCCGTCTCCGAGGCCGACCCCTGGACCCGGCTCACGGCGGTGTGCCGGACCATGGACCGCAACAAGGCCGAAGGGCCGGGACGCGGCGCGGGCGCGGTCGCCGTACTGGCCGACCACCTCCCGCCGCTCGCCCACCGCCTCGGCGCGCCGCTCGCCGGCAGCGCGGCGCGGATGCTCTTCGACGTACTCGTCACGAGCGTGCCGCTGCCCCGCTCCACCCTCTCGCTGGGTGGCAGCCCGCTGCGCGCGGTCTACCCGATGGCGCCCCTGGCCCGGGGCCAGTCCCTGGCCGTCGCGCTGACGACGTACGGCGGCCGGGTGCACGCCGGCCTGGTCGCCGACGCCAAGGCGGTTCCCGACCTCGACCGGCTGACCGCGGGCCTGACCGACGAGCTGGCGGCCCTGCTGCGGGCCGCCACCGGCTGAGGCACGCTGGGAACATGCCTGAGCTGCCGGAAGTCGAAGCGCTGCGCGAGTTCCTCGACGAGCACCTGGTGGGCCGGGAGATCGCGCGGGTCGTCCCGGTCGCCGTCAGCGTGCTCAAGACGTACGACCCGCCGCCCTCCGCGCTGGAGGGCGCGGCGGTCACCTCCGTCGGCCGGCACGGCAAGTTCCTCGACATCGGCGCGGGCGGGGTGCACCTGGTGACCCACCTCGCCCGGGCGGGCTGGCTGCGCTGGAAGGACGAGCTGCCGGCCGAGCCGCCCCGCCCCGGCAAGGGGCCGCTCGCGCTGCGGGTGGCGCTGGCGGACGGCGCGGGGTTCGACCTCACGGAAGCCGGCACGAAGAAGAGCCTCGCCGTGTACGTCGTGCGCGATCCCGCCGACGTGCCGGGCGTCGCACGGCTCGGCCCCGATCCGCTCGCCGACGGCTTCGGCCGCGACCGGTTCGCGGAGCTGCTGCGGGGTGAACGGCGGCAGCTCAAGGGCGCCCTGCGCGACCAGAGCCTGATCGCCGGCATCGGCAACGCGTACAGCGACGAGATCCTGCACGCGGCGAGGATGTCGCCCTTCAAGCCGGTCGCGCACCTCACCGACGACGAGATCACGGCCTTGTACGAGGCGACGCGCGCCACCCTCGCCGAGGCCGTCGCACGCTCGCGGGGTGTGGCGGCGGGCCGGCTGAAGGCGGAGAAGAAGAGCGGGCTCAGGGTCCACGGCCGGGCCGGGGAAGCGTGTCCGGTCTGCGGCGACACCATCCGGGAGGTGTCGTTCAGCGACTCGTCGTTGCAGTACTGCCCGACCTGCCAGACCGGTGGCAAGCCCCTCGCCGACCGCCGGCTGTCGCGACTGCTGAAGTGACCTCGGGCCCTACGCCCCGATCGTGACCAGGCGCCTGCCGTCCAGCGTGCGGACCTCGAAGCGGTCGATCTCCGTCCCGCGCAGGGACGCGCCGCCCTCCGTGCGCAGCGGTTCCTCGTGGCCCTCGACGCCCGGCATGCCGTAACCACCGTCCGGCACCGCCCACGTGGTCACCGTCTGCTCCTCGCCGTCCTTGCCCACGGCGATCAGTTCGCAGGTCAGCGGACCCGCGACGCGGGCCAGTTCGAGCCCGACCGCCGCCCCCCAGCCCCGCTCCCGCAGCGCGACCGCCGCCCGGACGCCGGAGACCGGGTCGGTGGCGGCGTACTGCCGCACCGGCCCGTCGCCGTCGTCACCCGCGCGCGCCTGGAGGCCCAGCGCCGCCACCGGACCGGCGATGATCAGCGCCGCCGCCGCGGCGACGAGCCGAAGACGGCGCCTGCCCCGGCGCCGGCGGCCCGCCTCGACCGTGTCCAGCAGCCGGTCCAGCAGCCCCTCGGTGGGACGCTCCACCAGCGGCACCGGGGCGCCGGCGCCGGGAGGGGCGTACGCGGCCAGCGTCGACTCGAGTCCGGCGAACTCGCTCAGGCGCACGGCGCACGTCGCGCAGTCGGCCAGATGTTCCTCGAAGCGGAACGCGTCCGCTGGATCGAGGACGCCGAGCGCGTACGCGCCGACGTCACGATGCCGCTGGTTCGGACTCATGGGGCAATTCCTAGGGGGCTCGCGTTGCTCGTGGGGTAACCGAACGGTCATCCTGAGGTACGGAAACCAGGCGGTTTCTGCTCACGCGCGGGGCCGATCCGCCCGCATTTCTCCGGGGCCGGCGGCCGCCGCGGGTTCCGGGCGCTCCGCGCACGAAGAGCGGGCGCCAGGAACCCGCCGTCCGCCCCCCAGCGCACGGCCCGTATGTCCAGCTCACCCGGCTGCTCCTACACTCCCCACCATGTTGCGCGCACTGGCTGTCGACGACGAACGACCGGCTCTGGAGGAGCTCCTCTACCTGCTGCGCGCCGACCCCCGGGTCCGCAGCGCCGAAGGGGCCACCGACGCCACCGAGACCCTGCGCCGGATCAACCGCGCGCTCGACGCGGGCCCGGACGGCGACGACGCCATCGACGTCGTCTTCCTCGACATCCACATGGCCGGACTCACCGGCCTCGACATCGCGCGACTCCTCGCCGGGTTCGCCCGCCCGCCGCTCATCGTGTTCGTCACCGCCCACGAGGGGTTCGCGGTCCAGGCGTTCGACCTCAAGGCCGTCGACTACGTGCTCAAGCCGGTACGCCGGGAACGCCTCGCCGAAGCCGTACGCCGCGTCTGCGACCAGGTCGAGGCGAGCCCCGCCCCGGCGGCCGCGGCCCCGCCCGCCGTCGCGCAGCAGAGCGCCGCCGACCAGATCGCCGTGGAACTGGGCGGCGTCACGCGCTTCGTCCCGATCGACGACATCGCGTACGTCGAGGCGCAGGGCGACTACGCCCGCCTCCACACGCGCGCCGGCAGCCACCTCGTCCGCATCCCGCTGTCCACGCTGGAGGAGCGCTGGGCCGCTCGCGGCTTCGTCCGCATCCACCGGCGCCACCTCGTCGCCCTCGGCCGCATCGACGAACTGCGGCTGGACGCGGGCGCGACCACCGTGCGCGTGGGCGACGCCGAGCTCGCGGTGAGCCGCCGCCACGCGCGCGAGCTGCGCGACCTCCTCATGCGCCGCGCCCACGGCTGACCCCGCCGCGCGGCGGCCCGCCCCCCCGACCGCCGGCCCTCCCCGGGCCGCCGTTCACCGCCGTACACCCGCCGCTCGCCGCACCCGGCCGGCCAACGGGCCGCACGGTCCCCGCTCGCCGCCTACGCTCGGTCGGGCCACCGTCACGAGGAGACCGGATGTCCGAACTCGACGCGCTGCTTCAGGAGCTCCGCAGGCTGCCGCCTACCAGGCCGTCCGACGTACGCGACCTCGAAGCGCTGCTCACCAGGGTCAAGAGCGCGGCGGGCCGGTGGGCCGACGTGCTCGACGAAGTGCGGGAGGCTGCCCGCGACCTCGCCGGACCGCGCACCGCCGCCGCTCTGGAGATCGCGTTCCGCAGGGCCGAGGAGTCGTACGTCGAGCTCGAATTCGCCCTCGACGACTGCGGTACCAGCGGCCGGAAGTCCGGCCGCTGACCCCTGTCCGGCACGATCGGCGCTGCGTAGACTCGCGCCGATGTCCGCAGATCAGCCGCCCCCACAGCGACCACCACGCCGCGAAACGGTCACCGGTGTGCCCCGCGGTGCCCGTAGGCCCCCGGGCCACGCTCCGGCGCGGTCCGAGATCACCGAGCAGACGACCCTGGGAGCGACGTACGTGCGCTCCCTGATGCGCAGCCAGCTGCGGGCGGCGATGGTCTCGCTGGGCGCGCTCGCGCTGCTCGTCGGTTCGCTGCCGCTGCTGTTCTCGCTCCCGGAGGTCTTCACCGCGTCCGACCTGCCGTCGCCCGCGCCCTTCGTCTGGGCGGCGCTCGGCGTGGCGGTCTACCCCGTCATGTGGCTGATCGCCCGCTGGTACGTCCGGCGCGCGGAGCGCAACGAACGCGCCTTCGGCAAGCTCGTCGAAGGACGCTGAGTGAACCAGGCGTACGCGGTGGCCGCCGTCACCGCCGTCGTGCTCGCCACCGTCCTCATCGGCGCGCTCGGCCTGCGCATATCCCGGACCACCTCCGACTTCTACGTCGCCTCCCGCAGCGTCAAGCCCGGCCTGAACGCCGCCGCCATCAGCGGCGAGTACCTGTCCGCCGCCTCCTTCCTCGGAGTCGCCGGGCTCGTCCTCCTCCAGGGCCCCGAAATGCTCTGGTACCCGGTCGGCTACACCGCCGGCTACCTCGTACTCCTCGTCCTCGTCGCGGCCCCGCTGCGCCGCTCGGGCGCCTACACCCTCTCCGACTTCGCCGAGGCCCGCCTCGAATCGCCGCAGGTCCGCAGGCTCGCCAGCCTCTTCGTCGTGGGCATCGGGTGGCTCTACCTGCTGCCGCAGCTGCAAGGCGCGGGCCTGACGCTGGAGATACTCACCGGAGCGCCCGACTGGGTCGGCGGCCTCGTCGTGGCGCTCGTCGTGACGGGGGCGGTGGCGGCGGGCGGGATGCGCAGCATCACCTTCGTGCAGGCGTTCCAGTACTGGCTCAAGCTCACCGCGCTGCTCGTGCCCGCGCTCTTCCTCACCGTCGCGTGGCTGGGGGACGACGCGCCGCGCGCCCGGTTCGCCGAGCCCGCCACGTTCCGCGAGCACACGGTCGTGACGGTCGACGACACCGTGCGCGTCGACCTCGACCGGCCGCTGCGCGTCACCGTGACCGGCACCGTCGACGACCGCCGCCACGAGCGCGAGCCGGTCGCCCTCGACGCGGGCGTCCACCGCATCGGCGCGGGCACCTCACTCGCCTTCCCCGCGCACGCCCGGGTACCGGAGAAGGCGGGCACCGACCGAACGGGCGCGTCGAGCTGGTCCCAGCCGCTGGCCAGCAGCCGTGAGGAGCACCCGCTGTACGCGACGTACGGCCTGATCCTCGCCACCTTCCTCGGCACCATGGGCCTGCCGCACGTCGCCGTGCGCTTCTACACCAGCCCCAACGGCACCGCCGCCCGCCGCACGACCCTGGTCGTACTCGGCCTCATCGGCGCGTTCTACCTGCTGCCGCCGGTGTACGGAGCGCTCGGCCGGATCTACGCCCCCGAACTGTCCCTCACCGGGGAGGCGGACGCCGCCGTACTCGTCCTGCCGGACCGGATGATCGGTGGCCTCGGCGGCGACCTGCTGGGGGCGCTGCTCGCCGGCGGCGCGTTCGCGGCGTTCCTGTCCACCGCGTCGGGGCTGACCATGTCGGTCGCGGGCGTCCTCACCCAGGATGTCCTGCCGTCCCGGGGCGTACGGCACTTCAGGCTCGCCACCGTCCTCGCCATGGCCGTGCCGCTCGGCCTGAGCATCGTGACCGTCAACGTGCCGGTGGCCGACGCCGTGGGTCTCGCCTTCGCCGTCTCCGCCTCCTCCTTCTGCCCGCTGCTCGTGCTCGGCATCTGGTGGCGGGGCCTCACCCCGCCGGGCGCGGTGGCCGGGCTCGTGGTGGGCGGCGGGGCCGCGCTGACCGCCGTCATGGCGACCCGGGCCGGCCTGCCCGGGGGCGGCTGGTCGCACTCGCTCCTCGCCTGGCCCGCCGTCTGGTCGGTGCCGCTCGGATTCCTCACGATGGTGCTGGTGTCGCTGGCGACCCCGCACCGCGTACCGGCCACGACCGCCGCGACGCTCGCCCGGCTGCACCTTCCGGAGGACCTGATGGCGAAGGACGGCACGGGCGTGGGCGGGGGAGCGGGACGATGACCGGAATCGAGATCGCGGCGGTGGCCGCCGCCGGCGCCGTGCTCCTCGCCGCCGGGATCGTGCTCGGCCGCGTCACCGCCCGCCACGGGCGGGGCGACCTCGACCTCGGTACGCCCGTCGAGCACGCCACCTTCCACACCCTGCACACCGCCTCGCTCGCCGCGCCCCCGCTGCGCGCCGGCCTGACCGAGGACACCGCCCGCAAGGCCGCCCGCAGGCTTCGTTCGCTGCTCGGCACCGAGGCCCTGTGCCTGACCGACCGCGAGAGCGTGCTCGCGTGGGACGGGCCCGGCGGCGACCACCACCGCGAGCCGGTGATGCGCCGCGTACGGGAGATGCTCGACTCCGGGCGGAGCCAGAGCGTACGCACCGACTGCGACGACCTCCAGTGCCCCCTGCGGTGGGCGGTGATCGCGCCGCTGACCGGCGAGGAGGGGGTGCTGGGCGCGCTCGTCGCCTACGGGTCGCGGGAGTCGGCGGTCCTGGTCCGGGCGGCGACCGAGGTGGCCCGCTGGGTGTCCGTACAGCTGGAACTCGCCGAGCTGGACCGCTCGCGCACCCGCGTCGTCGAGGCGGAGATCCGTGCCCTGCGCGCCCAGATCTCGCCGCACTTCATCTTCAACTCGCTCGCCGCGATCGCCTCGTTCGTCCGCACCGACCCCGAGCGCGCCCGCGAACTGCTGCTGGAGTTCGCGGACTTCACCCGGTACTCCTTCCGCCGCCACGGCGACTTCACCCACCTCGCCGACGAACTGCGCTCCATCGAGCAGTACCTGGCCCTGGCCGGAGCGCGCTTCGGCGACCGGCTGAAGGTGACCCTCCAGGTCGCCCCCGAGGTGCTGCCCGTCGCGCTGCCGTTCCTCTGCCTCCAGCCGCTCGTGGAGAACGCCGTCAAGCACGGACTGGAGGACTCCACCGACGAGTTCAAGGTCACCATCTCCGCCCGGGACGCGGGCGCGGAGGCCACGGTCGTCATCGAGGACAACGGCGTCGGCATGGACCCGGAGCGCCTGCGGCGCATCCTCGCGGGCGAGCACACCGCCTCGTCCGGCATCGGTCTGTCCAACGTCGACGACCGGTTGCGCCAGGTGTACGGCGACGACTACGGCCTCGTGATCGAGACGGGCGTCGGCGCGGGAATGAAGATCACGCTGCGCTTTCCCAAGTACCGCGCGGGAGTGCACCCCTCGTCGCCCGCCGGACAGGGCCGGCGGCCGGGCCCGCGGACGGGGCCGTGATCAGAAGAGGTGGATGGCCAGATGCCCCAGGGGCAGACCCAACTGCCAGGCCGGCATCCACACCTGCTCGCTCTCGTCCACCGCGAGATCCGCCGCCTGGTGCCGGGGAACGGCGCCGCCGAGGTCGGCGGCGAGGAGTTCCGTGCCGCTGAGCCAGCGCCATGAGGCCAGGGCCAGTTCGAGGTCGGGACCGGCGGACGCGTCGCGGCGGGCCGCGGCGGTGCGCTCGGCGAGCCTCTCCCGTACCCAGGTCTCCCAGGGATGGCCGTACGTCGTGAGCGAGAGCCACTCGTCGAGGCCGGAGACGACGCGGATGCCGGACAGCTCGTCGGAGCTGTCGGACAGATAGACGGTGAGCGCCAGGGTCTCCCGGCCCGCCCGGAACTCGATCGTGCCGGGTGGGATCAGCTGGCCCGTGCGCAGCAGCTCGTCGGCGATGTACTCGGCGTACAGCCAAGCCATCGGTACCGTGAGTCTGTCTCCGCTGGTGCCGTTCGAACTCTCGGGCAGCACAGCACTTCACCTTCTCCCGGGCTGATCTGTTCTCTGTTCCTGCGGGGCACCGCCGAGCCTTCACTCTCAGACACGCACAGCGTGCGGTCTTTACTCAACTTGACGCTGCTGTTTCGAAATCGGCCTGCTCTGCACGGGTACGGAAGGTGAAGATCTGACCTGCGGGGCGGGTGGTACGAACGTGCCTCAGGCGGCGTCGCGGCCGTACCCCGGAAGTACCTTCCGCAGCGCGCGCAGAGCATAGTACGTACGGGACTTGACGGTGCCCGCCGGTATGCCGAGCGCCTCCGACGCCTCGGCCACGGAACGGCCCCGGAAGTAGACCTGGGCCAGCACGTCGCGGTGCTCCCCGCGCAGCGCTCCGACGGCCTGGCGGACGTCGAGCGCGGTGACGGAGCGTTCCACGTGGTCGTCGGGGAGCGCGGAGTGCTCCAGTACGTCGTCGCCGACCTCGTGCGGCCGGGACCGGCGGGCCCGCCGGGCGTCGATCGCCAGCCTGCGGCCCACGGTGAAGAGCCACGGGCGCAGCGATTCGTGGTCGCTCGCCAGCGCCTCCGGGTGCTGCCAGGCCCGTACCAGCGTCTCCTGGAGGAGATCCTCCGCGCGCTGCCTGTCCCCGTAGGTGAGGCCCAGGAGGAAGCAGAAGAGCGCCTTGCCGTGGTCGCGCTGGAGGTCGGCGATGGCTCGTTCGTCGGTGTGCTGCTGGAGGGAGGAAGCGGAGGAAGTCACCGTTGACGCCCCTTCGGGAGACCGGGTGGCCGATGGCCTGAAGGCGGCGAAGATAACCGCCGTCCGGCCGGGGCGCCGCCGTGCGGAAGGCGGCGGCCGAACGGGCGGCAGGGGCCGTGCGGTGAGCGGTCGAACGGTGCGACGAATGGCACGACGAACGGTCGCGGTGAACGCCCGTGACGACCAGCCGTGACGACCAGCCGTGACGACCGGCTGGGACGGTACGGCCGGGGCCCCGGGAGCTGTTGCGGTGACCCGGACGGCCGTGTCCCTTGACTTGCGGGAGCCATCCATATCGGTTTGTTTCACCATAAGTAATACAAGCGGAAAGTCGGTCTGATGGTGAAGCGAACACTGCAGGGGGCGACGGCCATGGCCGCGCTGTTGATCGGCGGCGTCACCGCGTGCACCGGGCCGTCCGGGAAGGGATCCGAACACGCGGCACCCCTGGCGGCGGGCGCGGGCCGCGATCAGCGGGGCTTCACCCTGGTCGCGTCCGGCGACGTACTGCCGCACGCGTCGATCATCCGGCAGGCCGCCGCCGACGCCGGCGGCGAGGGGTACGACTTCGCGCCGATGCTGGCGGGGGCGAAGCCGGTGGTCTCGGCGGCCGACCTGGCGATCTGCCACATGGAGACGGTGTACGGCAAGGACGGCGGCCCGTACACCGGCTACCCCGACTTCAAGTCGCCTCCCGAGGTGGCCAAGGGCCTGAGCGCCACCGGGTACGACGCGTGCTCCACCGCCTCGAACCACAGCCTGGACGCGGGGGCCGAGGGGATCGACCGGACGCTCGCCGCGCTCGACAAGGCCGGCGTACGGCACGTGGGCTCGGCCCGGACGGAGGCCGAGTCGAAGGAGCCGGCCTGGCTGACGGGCGGCAGCGCGAAGGTGGCACAGCTCGCCTACACGTACGGCACGAACGGCTATCCGATGCCCGAGGGCCGGCCGTGGGCGGTGAACATGATCGACCAGGACCGGATCGTCGCCGACGCGCGGGCGGCCAGGAAGGCGGGCGCCGACGTGGTGGTCGTCTCGCTGCACTGGGGCACGGAGTGGCAGGACGAGCCGGACAGGCAGCAGGTGCGGCTGGGCAAGGCGCTCACCGCGTCGAAGACGGACGGCCGCCCCGACATCGACCTGATCCTCGGCACGCACGCGCACGTCCCGCAGGCGTACGAGAAGGTCAACGGCACCTGGGTGATCTACGGCATGGGCGACCAGGTCGCCGGCGCGATGGTGAACCACTCGGGCGCGTTCGACCCGCGGGGCAACCAGGGCACGATCGGCCGCTTCACCTTCGCACCCCCGAAGCGGGAGGGGCAGCGGTGGGAGGTGAGCAAGGCGGAGTTCCTGCCGCAGTGGTTCGACCCGGACGCGGGGCGTGTGGTGAACCTGAACGCGGCGATCAAGGAGGGCGCGGACCACACGGACGTACGCGACCGGATCCGGGAGGTCGTGCTGAGCCGGGGCGCGGCGAAGGCGGGCCTGCGGATGGGCCAGTAGGCCCTGGGGCCGATCGGCCCCCGCTTGCCGGAAATGGGCGCGGGCCGCCGCTGAACGGGAAGGCTCCCGCGCGGCGGCGACCCGGACGTCCGCCCCCGCCTACTCCTTGCCGCCCACGTCGGCCCCCGGCTGCTTCGCCAGCGCCGACTTCCGGTATGAGTACCCGAAGTAGATCACCAGCCCGAGCGCGAACCAGACAGCGAACCGGAACCAGGTCTCCCAGGCCAGGTAGGTGATCAGCCAGATCGAGGACACCACCCCGATCGCCGGCACCAGCGGCATGCCCGGCGTGCGGAAGCTGCGCGGCAGCTCCGGCCGCCGGTAGCGCAGCACGATCACGGCGGTGCACACCACGGCGAACGCCAGCAGGATTCCGATGTTGGTCAGTTCCGCCGCCTCGCCGATCGGCAGGAACCCGGCGATCAGCGCCGAGGCGACGCCCACGATCCACGTCACGCGCACCGGCACGTGCCGCGTCGGGTGCGTCTTGGCGAACCAGCGCGGCAGCAGCCCGTCGCGGCTCATCGAGAACCACACGCGCGTCACGCCCAGCATGAACGTGAACATGACGGTGAGGATGCCGATGATGGCTCCCACGGCGATGACGTCCGCGAGGGCGTCGAGCCCCACCGACTGGAACGCCGTCGAGAAGCCGCTCTCCGGATCTATCTCCGTGTAGTTCTGCATGCCGGTGAGCACCAGGGTGGCCAGCACGTACAGCGCCATCGAGATGGCGAGCGAGTACATGATCGCCTTCGGCATGTGGCGCTGCGCGTCCTTCGACTCCTCGGCCGCCGTCGACATGGCGTCGTACCCGAAGACCGCGAAGAACACCGTCGCCGCACCGGTGAAGGCGCCGCCGACCCCGAAAGGGAAGAAGGGGCTGTAGTTGCTGGTGCTGATGTGGAAGAAACCGACCACGATCACGACGAGCACGACCAGGACCTTGAGCACCACCACGACCGTCTCGAAGCGCGCCGCGCTCTTGATGCCCAGCGTCAGCAGGTACGCGATGAACAGGCACAGCACGGCCGCGATCAGATCGACCCGGTGGCCGCTGCCGGTGCCGGGCGCGCCCAGCATCCAGGTGGGCAGCTCGGCGCCCAGGTCGTCCAGCAGGAAGTTGAAGTAGCCGGAGATGCCGATCGCCACCACCGCCACGATCGCGGTGTACTCCAGCAGCAGGTCCCAGCCGATGAACCAGCCCGCGAGCTCGCCGAGGACCACATAGCCGTAGGTGTACGCCGAACCGGCCTTCGGGATCATGCCCGCGAACTCGGCGTACGAGAAGGCCGCCGCCGCGCTCGCGACCCCGGCGATCAGGAAGGAGATCAGGACGGCCGGGCCCGCCGTGCCGTTCGCGACCGTACCGGCGAGAGTGAAGATGCCCGCGCCGATGATGCCGCCGACGCCGATCGCGGTGAGCTGCCAGAGCCCGAGCGTTCTGGTCAGCCGCTCGCTCGTGTCACCTTCTTCGACTTGTTCGATCGGCTTGCGGCGCAGAACACCCTGCCCCGCCCGGAGTCCGGCCATGAGTCATACCTCCGCAGACCACTGTCGGCTGGTGGCGGCTCATGATGGACCAGGCGAGGGCGCGGTGAAAGGCGGTGTACGCCAAGTGGCGTCCTGGCCGTCGCATACGGTTCTCGCCGTCGGGCCCGGGTCCCGTCGTCGCGCGCTCACGGTACGACGGTGACCGGCCAGCGCCCCGCCTTCACCAGACGCAGCGCCACCGAGCCGATGAACCGGTGGCCCGCCGACTCGGACGCCCCGACGACCACCGCGTCCGCCTTGAGCTCGTCGGCCGCCCTCACCAGGCCGTTGTACGGGTCGCCGCGGAACGTGTGGAACTCCCACCGCACCTCGAACGTGCCCTTCGTCCGCTCCGCCGCGCTGCGGACCTCCGCCATCAGATCGGCGGCGATCTCCTCGGTCGTCCCCGCGACCGGCACCCCGAGCGAGGCCCCGGCCGGCATCAGTGGCTGTACGTACACCAGGGCCAGCAGCGCGTTCTGTCGTCTCGCCAGGCCCGCCGCGTAGGCCGCGGCCCGCAACGAGGAATCGGAGCCGTCCAGGCCGGCGACGATCACCTTGGGGCCGTCGGTGCCGCGTTCGAACTGATGGCGCTGCTGCTCTGTCACAGCAGCGAGGCTATCCGGCGCCGACCGGCTCGTCCCATCGGGTACTTCGGCCCCCACCGCCGGTGTGGGTCGGGCCCCGGGGCCTTCGGCCGTGCGAGCTATTAGTCATGAAAAACGATCAGATGCCTTCGAGGCGGCGGGCGATGCTGCGCCTGGCCGCCTGCCTGGGGGCCGCTACCGCCGTACGCCTCCTCGGCCCGGATCCCGCCCAGACGCCCGGACGCCATCCGTCGGGACCGCCGCCGGCCGCCGGGCCGCAGGCCGGTGCGCCGGTCAGGCCCTCGGCGTACCGGCTGCGGCCCATGACGGCGTACACGCCGCCCCGGTACCGGCCCGCCCGGCCGCCGGTGCGCCGCCGGCCCTTCCTCCGAATGGCGGGAACCGGCCGCAGCATGGTGCTGACCTTCGACGACGGGCCCGACCCGCGCTACACCCCGGACATCCTGCGGACGCTGCGGAGCTACGACGTGCGCGCGATGTTCTTCGTGTGCGGGGAGATGGCGGCGGAGAACCGGGACCTGCTGCGCGAGATGGCCGAGGACGGCCACGTCGTGGGCAACCACACCTGGTCGCACCCGTTGGTCACGCGGCTGTCACCGGCGGGGATCCGCGCCGAGCTCGGGCGTACGAGCGACATCGTCGAGCGGACCGTCGGACGCGCGCCCGACTGGTACCGCGCGCCGTACGGAGCCTGGAACCGCCGCTCGTTCGAGATCGGCGCGGAACTGGGCATGGAGCCGCTCGGCTGGACCGTGGACACGCTCGACTGGCGGGAGCCCGGTACGGGGTTCATCGTCCGCCGGGTGCGGGCGGGGGCGGGGCCCGGTGTGGTGGTGCTCTCGCACGACGCCGGGGGCGACCGGCGGCAGAGCGTCGAGGCGCTGCGGACGTACCTGCCGGAACTGCTCGACCGGGGCTACCGGCTCACGGTGCCGGGCACCGCCCCGCGGGGGTGAGCGCCGTACCCCGCACGCCCTCCGGTCGCCACCCCGCTCAGCGGGTGGCGACCATGCGGGCGAAGACGACGACGTTGCCTGCGTAGCCGTTCGTCTTCGAGTAACCGCCGCCGCAGGTGATCACGCGCAGCTCGGGCCTGCCGACGTCCCCGTACACGCGGGGGCCGGGGAACTCCTCCTTCGAGAAGACCTCGACGCCGTAGACCTCGAACACGGCGGCGCGGCCGTCGTAGCGCTCGACCTCGATGCGGTGGCCCTTCCTGAGCGAACCCAGGTTGTAGAAGACGGCCGGGCCCACCGCGTTGTCGACATGACCGACGATCACCGAGGTGCCGAGCTGGCCGGGGGAGATGCCGTTCTGGTACCAGCCGGCGAGGTTGGGATCCTGCGGCGACGGCGCGTCGATCCAGCCCTCGTCGTCGAGCCCCACGTCCACGATGGGCGCGTCGACGCGGATGTCGGGCAGGCGGATGCGGGAGGCGGGGGCGTACGGCAGCGGCCGCACGGTGGTGCGCGAGGTCCGGGCGCCGGTGACCTCGGAGGGGCTGTCGAGAGCCGCGGCGGACGCGGGCTGAGGGGGGCCGATGGACACGTCCGCGCCGTTGCGCATCAGCGCGAGGCCAGTGAGCATGACGAGCGCCAGGACCCCCCAGGGCGAGCGTTTTCTCGGCTCGGAGCCGTTGTACTCCTGGCCCATTGTTCTCCCTTCGACGCGTCTGTACGGACGCTAAGCGCGCGGGGTGGGGGCGGCGATACGTGAGGGGCGAACGGGTGGCGCGGCGTCCGCGCGGTGACCCATCCGGGTAACTGGTCGTACAAGATATCTGACGGTCTGTGACCTGCGGCTCCGTCAGATCGGGACGCGCCGCACCGGCGTGTCGCCTCACCGGGGTGGACCAGCCCGAAATGCGGTAATCATCGCGCCCGGTGAGTGTTCGTCATGGGAGGCGTTCTCGTCGATCTTCCCGGGGCACCGCTCCGGGGCGCCGTCCCGTGGAGGTTCTACGATGCGTGTCTCACGCGCCTGTCTGGTGACCGCGACCGCCCTTGCGGCGGTCGGACTCGTCGCCCCCACCGCCACCGCCACCAACGGCCCTCGCAACGTCAACGTCAACCCGTTCTCGGTCCACCAGGGCGGCGTGCTGACGGTCAGCGCCTCGGGGTGCGGCCACGGCGGAACCGTGACGTCCAACGCCTTCCAGCGTCCCGCCCACCTTCCGGCCAGCGACACCACGTCGTTCGCCACCGCCAAGATCAAGCACAACGCCACGCCCGGCCACTACAACCTGGCCGTCAAGTGCAACGACAACCCGTTGGTGGCGACCCACCAGTTCACGGTCCTGTCGGGCCGGGGCGCGCGCGGCGGCATCGGCGGGTCGCTCGGCCCTTCCGACACGGAGATGAAGGTCGGCGCCGGCCTCGTCGCCGCATCGGCCATCGGCGGCGGCCTCTTCATCGCGCGCAGGCGGCGCCTGAACCGCGGCGAGGTCTGAGCGCCCGGCCGCCCGTGGCCCGTACTCGCGTGAACGCCCGTCGCCCCGCGTCCTTACGAGGACGCGGGGCAACGGGCTTGTCGGGTGCGGTTCGGCTCCGCCGCCGTCAGTGCTGGCGGCTGCCGGCGCGTCGGCGCAGGACGAAGACGACGCCACCGGTGGCCGCGAGGACCAGCGCCGCACCGGCGGCGATCTCCCCGGCGTCCATCCCGCCCTGGCTGCCGCCCACGCCACCCCTGGCGGGGCCGGCGGGGGAGCGGGTCGCCGTGGCCGTGGTGGTCACGGTCGGGCGAAGCGTGGTGAAAGTCGGCGTCGGCCTGGCGTCGCCGGCGATGGTGAGCTGCGACGTGCCCTGGCGGCCGTCTTCGAGGCAGGTGTACGTAATGGTGTACAGGGCACCGCGTTTCGCGTCCCAGTCGACCGTGGCGGTCGCCGTGTCCCCCCTGGGGATCACGACGGTGTCGAACACGGCAGAGGTCGCTTCCGCGTCGCCGTCGCACCCCGAGACGAACAGCGTGACCTGTCCGCCGGCGGCGATGGTGGACGGCGTGGCGGTGCCGACCACCGCGGGCGCTTTGGTGTCGACCGCCGAGGCGGCCGGGACGGTGAGTGAGAGAGCGGCGAGGCCGAGCGCGGCGGCCGATGTCACACGTATCGCGCGCATGGACAATCCTCCGGGTCCTCGAGGAGCAGCGGCGGAATTTTTATCCACACATGGCAGGAAATGCGCCTCGATATCCCGAACGCTAGGAGCGGTGGCGGCGGCGCGCGATCACAGTCGCGCAAATGGGGTACCGGCCTACGCCACCCGGTGCACTGCCGCGGCCCGTCGCACCGGCCCGGCGGGCCGCTCGGCCCGCGGCCGCCGCCCCCTGCCGGCCCTTGTTTCCAGGGGCTTCGGGGGGACGGCGGCCGTGGCCGGCTACCTGGTGGCCTCCGGGAACAGGTCCAGGAACGGCCCGGCCGTGGCGGAGAGCCCGCGTCCGAAGGGGGCGTCGAAGTCCCAGATGAGGAAGAGCAGGAAGGCGATCAGGGCGCTGTAGAGACCGGCCAGGAGCAGTTCGCGTCCGGTGCGGCGGATCTGGAGGGTGAAGATGAGCCCGACCGCGACCAGGGCGCCGATGATCAGGCCGAACCAGACGACGCCGGGCATGGTGGCCTCCGCGCCCGCGCCCCGCGCGCCCCGGGCGTCGTCCGCGGTGGCGACCTGGTCCACCAGCGGCTGGTACGCCTGGCCCTCGTGGTCGGTCTTGGGCTCGTAGTCGGTGACGTCGCGGCGCACCTGTTCGAGGAGCTCGGTGCCGCGTTCGGTCAGGCTGCCGTGCTCGGCCATGTGCTTCCACTCGGTGTTGACGACGTACGAGACGTACGCGTCGACATCGCCGCGGATCCTGGCCCGGACCTCGGCGGGGTACACCTCCGAGCGGGCGCTGACCTCGTGCAGGGCCTGGGCCTCCTGCCGTACGGAGTCCTGGGCGGCGCTGCGGCCCTCCCAGACGCCCGCGATGGCCAGACCGAGGACGATCGCGTAGACCACGCCGATCATCATCGTCATGTATTCGATGACGTCCGGGGTCTCGGACGGGTCGTCGTCCTCACCGACGCGGCGGTGGTTGATGACCGTGATGGTGAGGACGACCGCGCAGGCGGACGCCATCGCGATGCTCAGAACGAGCCATTCCGACATGGGATTCTCCGTCGGCTAGCGGGATCGTGGACGCAGTACGGCGGCGGCGAACACCGCCGGGGCCGTGATCAGGAGGGTGAGGGAAACCAGGGACGGGCCGTTCTGCGGCTCCTGACGGGTGGCTTTGCGGTACACGGGGAGGGCGACCGGTTTGGGGGAGGGCTTCGGTTTGGCCGACGGCGCGGGCTTCGGCGAAGGAGCCGGTTTGGGTTTGGGCGGAGGAGGCGGCTCGGGCGCGGGCGGCGGCGCCGGGGCGGGGGGCGGCGGCGGAGGCGGCGGCGGAGGCGGTTCGGGCGCGGCTGGCGGCGGCGGAGGCGGCGGGGGAGGCGGAGGAGGCGGTGGTGGGGGTGGTGGCTCCGGGGTGGGCGGTGGCGGTGGCGGTGGCTTCGGCTTCGGGCCCGCCGTACAGGTCGCGCCGGTGCCCACGGCGACCGCCGAGCCCGACGACACCTGGCCGTCGCGCGAGATGGACGCGTACGAACAGTCGTCGGCCACGGCCGGCACGGGGCTCAGCAGCAGCCAGATCAGGGTCACGGCGGCCAACAGCCGTCCTGGGAGCGGAGGGTGCACGTCCCGGAGCATGGACCGGTCCGGCGTCCGGCACGCGCCCGTTCGGCCCAGTTCCCCCGTTGGGCGGGACTTTCGCGTCTTCGCGTTTGAGATCATCCTGCCCCTCGCGAAGGTCACCGCGAAGGTCACCGCGAAGGTCGTCGCGAAGTTTCTGCGAATGCGTTGAACACCCGGACACCCGCCGCCCGTACCTAGGGCCATGAGCGACGCGCAGAGCGTCGCACCACACCCTCGGTACACAGGAGTCGACATGAAGACCTGGCGGAACGTCTCGCTCGCGGTGACGGCGGCGGCTGTGATGGCGCTGACGACGGCGTGCGGTCAGGACACGGTGACCGAGTCCCCCAACGGGCAGGCGGTGGGCAACGCCAACCCCGCGCAGCAGCCGGCCGACGGCGGCTACGGCTCGGACAAGACCGGCTACGGCGACGACGCCGGCGGGGCCGCCGCGCCCAAGGCGGCGGGCCAACTCGCGGTCTGGGACAGCAAGAAGCTCGGCAAGGTACTCACCGACAGCGAGGGTTTCACGCTCTACCGGTTCGACAAGGACACCGTCAGTCCGCCGAAGTCGAATTGCGAGGGCGACTGCGCGAAGGCATGGCCGGTCGTACCGGCGGGCGACGCGACGGCCGCGCCGGGCACCGACGCCTCGCTGCTCGGCGAGGTCGAGCGGGCAGACGGCACCAAGCAGCTCACCATCGGCGGCTGGCCCATGTACCGCTTCGCCAAGGACGCCAAGCCGGGCGACGCCAAGGGGCAGGGTGTGGGCGGCACGTGGTTCGCCTCCGCCCCCGACGGCAAGAAGGCGGCTGTGGGCGCGGGAGGCGGTGACGCCGAGGCCGGCGGCGGTGAGGCCGAGGCGGAGAAGCCCGACCTCGCGGGGATGTCCGTGCGCAAGGACCCCAAGCTCGGTGACATCGTGGTGGACTCCAAGGGCATGACGGTCTACCGGTTCGAGAAGGACTCGGCCTGGCCCATGAAGACGGCCTGCACCGGCGCCTGCCTGGAGAAGTGGCCGGTCGTCCCGCCGGTCGAGAAGAACGACACCGAAGGCATCCTCAAGAAGGGCTTCGTCGTCTTCGACCGCCCCGACGGGATCAAGCAGCAGACGATCGACTGCTGGCCCGTCTACACCTTCTCGGGCGACGCGAAGCCGGGTGACACCAACGGCCAGGGCGTTGGCGGCACTTGGTACGCGGTCTCGCCCGAGGGCAAGATGGTCGGCGCGCCCAAGTAGGTCCGGCAGCGTCCCCGCGCTGTGGCGCCCGTCCAGCACCGGCCCGTTCCCGCCCCGTCCGGCGGGGGCGGGCCGGTCGTTCGCGGTGCACATGCCTGCGGCGTGTGACCGAGAACGGACCGCTAATTTCCGTTTTTGCTCGCTCTGATGCCTGCCGATCAGTAGCCTCGGCTCGAACACCGGTCCAGGTCATGACCGGCTGTCCCGTGGCGATGAGTTGGAGACATTGATGGAGCGACCCGCCTGGGCACCCCAGGGCATCGACCTCACGGTGCCGAGCGTGTCCCGGATCTACGACTTCTACCTGGGCGGTTCGCACAACTTCGAGGTCGACAGGGAAGCAGCCCGCAAGGCAATGGAGTTCATGCCGGGCCTCCCCAAGATCATGCAGGCGAACCGTGCGTTCATGCGGCGCGCGGTGCGCTTCGCCGTCGACGAGGGCATCACGCAGTTCCTCGACATCGGATCGGGCATCCCGACCTTCGGCAACGTCCACGAGGTCGCCCAGGCGGCCGACCCCGAGGCCCGGGTCGCGTACGTCGACCACGACCCGGTCGCGGTGGCGCACAGCCGGGCCGTACTCGCGGGGAACGACCGGGCCGGCATCGCCGCGGCCGACCTGCGCAAGCCGCAGGACATCCTGGGCGACCCGGTCGTGAACGAACTCATCGATCTGGAACGGCCGGTGGCGCTGCTGCTGGTCGCCGTACTCCACTTCGTCGAGGACTCCGACGATCCGCGAGCCGCCGTGGCCGCCCTGCGCGACGCGCTCGCCCCCGGCAGCCTCGTGATCCTCACCCACGCGTCCTACGCGGGGATCCCGCTGCCCGAGCAGCGGATCGGCGGCACGGTCGGGGTCTACCAGAACATCAAGAACCCGCTGGTCATGCGCTCGCACGAGGAAGTCGCGCGGTTCTTCGAGGGGTACGAGATGGTCGAGCCGGGACTCGTCCCGATGGCCGAGTGGCGGCCCGAGACCCCGCTCGCCCAGGAGGATCCGTACGCCTTCTCGGGCTTCGCCGGAGTGGGACGCAAGGCGTGAGCGTGCCATCGCGGGCACCGGGGCCCGGCTCCGGACGGCCGGCGGGACGCGCCCCGGCGGCCGGCCCGGACGACCTGGAGGATGTGGACGACCGGGACGGCAGACTCAGACGGTTCGCGACGATCTGGAGCCGCGCCGTCTTCCCCGTCACGGCCACCTCCATGACGCGCCCCGAGGTCGAACGCCATCTGCTGCCGCTCGCGCGGCGGTTAAGCGACGCGCTGCACCGGCGGCCCTTCGACACCGCGCCCGCGCACGAGGTCGGAGCCGCTCTGGTCGCCGCCCACTGCACCGACCCGGACGCGCTCGTGCGGACGCTCGGCGTGGTCGACTCGTACCTGGTGCTGTACTGCGCCGGGGAGAACGACTCGCCGGCGCTGACCGAGGAGCACCGGGCCCGCTGCGCGCGGCTCCAGCACGCGCTCTCCGCCGGCTTCGCGCAGGCGCTGCGCGAGCGGACCCTCGCCGAGCAGGAGGCTCTCGCGCGGTCGTCGCTCCTGGCGAGCAGCGAGGCGCAGCGCGCGCTGCACACCACCGAGACCCGCCTGCGCGCGGTGTTCGAGGGCGCGGCGATCGGCATCGGCATCGCGGACCTCGACGGCAACATCCTGGAGGTCAACGAGGCGCTCATGCGGATGTTCGGCGGGCTGGACCAGTACATGCGCGGCCGGAAGGTCAGCGAGTGGGTCCACCCGGAGGACACCCCGCACGTGTGGAAGCTCTACGGCGAACTGGTGCGCGGTGAACGGGAGAGCTACCGCGTCGAGAAGCCGTACTACCGCACCGACGGCACCGTCCTGTGGACCAACCTGACGGTGTCGCTGCTGCGCGACGCCGACGGCCGGCCGCAGTACCAGCTCGCGCTCATGGAGGACACCACCGAGCGGCGGCTGCTCAATCTGCGCCTGCGTTACGAGGCCACCCACGACGCCCTGACCGGACTGCCCAACCGCACGCTGTTCTTCGAGCGCCTGGAGAAGGCCCTGTCCGCGGGCGACGGCATGCGCTTCGGCCTGTGCTACCTGGACCTCGACGGTTTCAAGGCGGTGAACGACAGTCTCGGGCACTCGGCCGGCGACCGGTTGCTCGTGGAGGTCGCCGACCGCCTCCAGAGCTGCGCGACGGCGCCCGGCGAGATGGTGGCCAGGCTCGGCGGCGACGAGTTCGTGGCGCTGACCACCGGCCCCGACACCCGCCGGGAGGTGGACGAGCTCGCCGGCCGCATCCTGAACGCGCTGGCGTCCCCGATCCGCATCGAGGGCAGGGACCTGACGGTGCGCGGCAGCATCGGCATCGTCGAGGGCCCGGCGGGCGAGCGCGGCCCGGCCGAGGTGCTGCGCAGCGCCGACATCACGATGTACCGCGCCAAGTCGGCGGGCGGCAACCGCTTCGAGACCGCCGACGCGGAGGCGGACGCCCGCGCCATCACCCGCCACGGCCTCACCAACGCCCTGCCGGCCGCGCTGGAGCGGAACGAGTTCTTCATCGAGTACCAGCCGCTCGTGCATCTCGGCGACGGCAGCGTGCACGGCGCCGAGGCGCTGGTGCGCTGGTGCCATCCGCAGCACGGGGTCCTCGGGCCCGACCGGTTCATCCCGCTCGCCGAGCACACCGGGCTGATCGTGCCGCTCGGCCGCTGGGTGCTGGAGGAGTCCGTACGCCAGGCCAGGTTCTGGCAGAAGCGGCACACCGACGGCGGGCCGCTGCGCATCAACGTGAACCTCTCGCCGATGCAGCTGCACCATCCCGGCCTCGTCTCGGACACCGTGGACGTACTGGAACGCGCGGGCCTCGAACCGGGCGCCCTGTGCCTGGAGGTCACCGAGTCGGCCCTGATCGGCGCCGACGACGATCTCCTCAAGCCGCTGCGCCAGCTCGCCGAGATGGGCGTCGACATCGCGCTGGACGACTTCGGCACCGGCTACTCCAACCTCGCCAACCTGCGCAGGCTGCCGGTGAGCGTCCTCAAGCTGGACCGATCCTTCACCCAGTCCATGCAGCAGCACCCGGCCGACACCGTCGACGTGAAGATCGTCGAGGGCATCGTGTCACTGGCGCACAGCCTGAACCTGGGCGTGACGGTCGAGGGCGTCGAGACGGGCGCCCAGGCCGCCCAGCTGCGTGAGCTGGGCTGCGACACCGCCCAGGGCTGGTACTACGCCAGGCCTGGCGCGCCCGACCGCATTCACACGCTGCTGCTGGCCGACGCGGTCTGACGGACCCGGGAGGCGAGGAGCACGTTCTGAAGCTCGCGC
Source organism: Streptomyces chryseus (assembly GCF_014650755.1). Taxonomy (GTDB): domain Bacteria; phylum Actinomycetota; class Actinomycetes; order Streptomycetales; family Streptomycetaceae; genus Streptomyces; species Streptomyces chryseus. The sequence continues at coordinate 76,705 of NZ_BMVO01000024.1, forward strand.
GCCGCGCGCGGCGGAGCCACGTCGCTGCGGTGCGCGAGCGCGATCGTACGGTGCAGGCCCGGCCGGGCCAGGGGCGTGACCCTGAGGTCGCGCCCCGCCCGGGCGGCCACCATGCGCGGCACGACCGCGAGCCCGAGCCCCGCCCGTACGAAACCGAGCACGGCGTCCATCTCGCCGCCCTCCACCGTGAACGACGGCTCGAAGCCCTCGGCCCGGCAGGCGGCGACGGTCAGCTCCCGCAGGTCGTACCCGTGCCGGAACATCACCAGCGGCTCGCCCTCCAGATCCGCCACGCGCACGGACCTGCCCCGCCCCGGGCGCGGGAGCGAGGAGGCCGAGACGACGACCAGGTCCTCGTGCAGCAGCTCGACCGTGGTCAGGGCGGGCGACGGCGTGGGCAGCGGCAGCACGACCAGGGCGAGGTCCAGCGCGCCGCGCGCCAGCTCCCGTACGAGATCGTGCGAACCGCTCTCCTCGATCAGCAGCTGGACGCCGGGATGCAGGTCGTGGAAGGTGCGCAGTACGTCGGGGAGCAGCCCGGTGCACAGGCTCGGCGTCGCGCCGAGGCGCACCCGGCCGCGCCGCAGCTGGGCCAGCTCCTGGACCTCGTGGCGGGCGGTGTCGGCGTCGGCCAGGATGCGGCGCGCCAGCGGCAGCAGGGCCTCGCCCGCGTCGGTGAGGGCGATGTTCCCCCGGGCGCGGGTGAAGAGGCCGGCGCCCAGCTCCTTCTCGAGGGCGCGGATCTGCTGGGAGAGGGACGGCTGGGAGACGTGCACCCGCTCGGCGGCGTGCGTGAAGTGCAGGGTCTCGGCGACGGTCACGAAGTACAGGAGCTGCTGAAACTGCATGCGGCCACGATATCCATGATAGGCACAGGCTATGGACATGAGCCGGACCATGTCTTGGACCTCTGACCCCTTCCGGCCCTAGCGTCGGTGCCATGGCACTGGCAACGCGGACGGACCGACGACCGTCCCTCACCCGCTCGCTCTGGGGATCGACCGTCGGCAAGAAGACGGTGATGGCCGTCAGCGGTCTGATCATGCTGATGTACCTGGTCGCCCACATGCTCGGCAACCTCAAGATCTTCTTCGGCTCCGGCGAGTTCAACACGTACGCGCACTGGCTGCGCACGATGGGCGAGCCCCTCCTGCACTACGAGTGGGCGCTGTGGGGGGTGCGCGTGGTGCTGCTCGCGGCGGTGGTGCTGCACGGCGTCGCGGCGTACCAGCTCAGCCGGCGGGACATCAGGGCGCGGCCGAGCAAGTACGTGCACAAGCGGCGGCGGGCGAGCTACGCCACGCGCACCATGCGGTGGGGCGGGATCATCCTCGCCCTGTTCATCGTGTGGCACCTGCTGGACCTGACGACGCTCACGGTGAACGAGAACGCGCAGCCGGGGCGCCCGTACGAGAACGTCGTCGCGACCTTCAGCACCTGGTACGGGAACGTCATCTACCTGGTGGCGATGCTCGCCGTCGGGCTGCACGTGCGGCACGGCTTCTGGAGCGCCGCGCAGACGCTGGGCATGGGCAACGCCCGGCGCGACCGGATCCTCAAGACCTTGGCCAACGGCCTCGCGCTGGTGCTGACCGCCGGATTCGTCTCCGTGCCGGTCGCCGTCATGACTGGAGTGGTGGGCTGACATGAGTGAGAACACGGACTACACCGCGTACGAGACCGGCGCGCCGGTCGTCGACACCAAGGCACCCGCCGGCCCCGTCGCCGAGCGCTGGGACACCCGCCGCTTCGAGGCCAAGCTGGTCAACCCGGCCAACCGCCGCAAGCACACCGTCATCGTCGTCGGCACGGGCCTGGCCGGCGGCGCGGCCGGCGCCACGCTCGCCGAACAGGGCTACCACGTCGTCCAGTTCTGCTACCAGGACTCACCGCGCCGCGCCCACTCCATCGCCGCGCAGGGCGGCATCAACGCCGCCAAGAACTACCGCAACGACGGCGACTCCGTCCACCGCCTCTTCTACGACACCGTCAAGGGCGGCGACTTCCGCGCCCGCGAGTCCAACGTCCACCGCCTCGCGCAGATCTCCGTGGAGATCATCGACCAGTGCGTCGCCCAGGGCGTGCCCTTCGCCCGCGAGTACGGCGGCCTGCTCGACACCCGCTCCTTCGGCGGCGTACAGGTCTCGCGCACCTTCTACGCCCGGGGCCAGACCGGACAGCAGCTGCTGCTCGGCGCGTACCAGGCGCTGTCCCGGCAGATCGCGGCCGGGAACGTCGAGATGCACGCGCGCACCGAGATGCTCGACCTGATCGTCGTCGACGGGCGGGCGCGCGGCATCGTCGCCCGCGACCTGATCACCGGCCACGTCGACACGTACTTCGCCGACGCCGTGGTCCTCGCCAGCGGCGGCTACGGCAACGTCTTCTACCTCTCCACCAACGCCAAGAACTCCAACGCGACGGCGATCTGGCGCGCCCACCGGCGCGGCGCGTACTTCGCCAACCCCTGCTTCACCCAGATCCACCCCACCTGCATCCCGCGCTCCGGCGACCACCAGTCCAAGCTCACCCTGATGAGCGAGTCGCTGCGCAACGACGGCCGCATCTGGGTCCCCAAGGCGCACGGCGACACCCGCCCGCCGGCCGAGATCCCCGAGGACGAGCGCGACTACTACCTGGAGCGGATCTACCCGTCCTTCGGCAACCTCGTGCCGCGCGACATCGCCTCGCGCGCCGCGAAGAACGTCTGCGACGAGGGGCGCGGCGTCGGCCCCGGCGGCCAGGGCGTCTACCTCGACTTCGCCGACGCGATCCGCCGCCTGGGCCGCGACGCCGTCGAGGAGAAGTACGGCAACCTCTTCGAGATGTACGAGCGGATCACGGCGGAGAACCCGTACGAGGTGCCCATGCGCATCTACCCGGCGATCCACTACACGATGGGCGGCCTGTGGGTCGACTACGACCTCCAGACCACCGTCCCCGGCCTCTTCGCCATCGGCGAGGCCAACTTCTCCGACCACGGCGCGAACCGCCTCGGCGCCTCCGCCCTCATGCAGGGTCTGGCCGACGGCTACTTCGTCCTGCCGTCCACCATCAACGACTACCTGGCCCGCAACCCCCACCACGACGACATCGACGCGAGCCACCCGGAGGCCGTGCGCGCGGTCGCGGAGACCAACGACCGCCTGGAGCGACTGCTCGCCGTCGACGGCGACCGCACGCCCGACTCCTTCCACCGGGAGATCGGCGAACTCCTGTGGGAGTACTGCGGCATGGCCCGCACCGAGGAGGGCCTGCGCAAGGCGCTCGGCCGCATCCCGGAGATCCGCGAGGAGTTCTGGCACCGGATCAAGGTGCCGGGCACCGGCCAGGAGCTCAACCAGTCGCTGGAGAAGGCGAACCGGATCGTCGACTACCTGGAGCTCGCCGAACTGCTCTGCCTCGACGCCCTGCACCGCACCGAATCCTGCGGTGGCCACTTCCGTGAGGAGAGCCAGACCGAGGGCGGTGAGGCGGAGCGCAGGGACGAGGAGTTCTCGTACGCCGCCGCCTGGGAGTTCGCCGGTACGGGCCGGGCTCCCGTACTGCACAAGGAAGCCCTCGAATTCGCCTACGTCCACCCCACCCAGCGGAGTTACGCATGAGGCTCACCCTGCGCGTCTGGCGTCAGCGCGACGCCGACACCCCCGGCGCCATGGTCACGTACGACATCGACGACATCTCCGAGGACATGTCGTTCCTGGAGATGCTCGACACGCTCAACGAGAAGCTGATCCTGCGCGGCGAGGAGCCGGTCGCGTTCGACCACGACTGCCGCGAGGGCATCTGCGGGGCGTGCGGCGTCGTCATCAACGGCGACGCGCACGGGCCGGAACGCACCACCACCTGCCAGTTGCACATGCGGCACTTCGACGACGGCGACACCGTCGACGTCGAGCCGTGGCGGGCGGGCGCCTTCCCGGTGGTCAAGGACCTGGTGGTGGACCGGTCGGCGTTCGACCGGATCATCGGCGCGGGCGGCTACATCAGCGTCCCGACCGGCGCCGCCCCCGAGGCGCACGCCACGCCCGTGCCGAAGGCCGACGCCGACTTCGCGTTCGAGCACGCCGAGTGCATCGGCTGCGGCGCGTGCGTCGCGGCCTGCCCGAACGGCTCGGCGATGCTCTTCACTTCGGCGAAGGTCAACCACCTCAACGTCCTTCCGCAGGGCGCGCCCGAGCGCGAGACCCGGGTCCTCGACATGGTCTCCGCCATGGACGAGGAGGGCTTCGGCGGCTGCACCCTGGCCGGCGAGTGCGCCACCGCCTGCCCGAAGGGCATCGCGCTGCCGTCCATCGCCGCGATGAACAAGGAGTGGCTGCGGGCGACGAGGAAGGCGTCGCGGCGCTGACCGACGCGTCTGTAGTTGTGGGCATGTCACCGCCTGCTGCTAATCTTCCCCGGCAAGATCGGGAACGCTCGCAGGCGGGGGAAGATGGCCGGGCAGACGCAACAGGGTGGCTACCGCGTCCAGAAGAGCGGGATGGACGCCGAGGCGGACAAGCTCGACCGGGCGGGCGACGACACCGGTGACATCGGCGCCGCTCTCCAGGAGCAGCTCTGCTACACACCGGACGCCCTGGGCGGCTCGGACTCCGGCCCGGCGTTCAACCACTTCTCCGAGGCGTGGCAGGCCGAGGCCAAGGTGCTGGAGAGCGCCCTGCACGAGCTGGCCGACAAGGTCCGCGTCTCGAAGGCCAACTACCACGGCGCCGACGTCCAGAGCATGAACGACCTCCAGGCGAGCGGCGGCGGACTGACGACCATGCCGGCCCCCGCACCCGCCGGGTCCGCCCCCGGCGTACGGACCATGCCGGCTCCCGGCCCGCCTCCGCCGGGCTCGCAGCCCGTCGGTCTCGCCGACTTCGGCTGAGCACGGCCTCCTCCCCGCCCCTGTTGACTGCCCCGAAACGAATACCGGAGGCCGCGAAGCCATGCCCGCCGCAGGCGAATCCACCACCGACCGCCGGGAGAAGCTCGCCGGGTACCAGCGGTCCATCGCCGGCGCCGACGACAAGAACACCCTCATCGAGGCCATCCGCAGCGCCCTGGACGTCTCGGCGCCCGTCGGCTCGCCGAGCACCCTCGACGACATCGCCGAGCGGTACGCCAAGCAGGCCGACGCGGCGAGGGACGTCCAGGACCGGGTCGAGCAGGTCGCCCTCACGGGCCTGCCCGACGCCTGGGTGGGCAGCACCGGCGCCAAGGCCCAGGAAGTGGTCTCGGCGGCGGCGCGAGCGGCCGCCCAGATGGACGAGGCGATACGCGGCGCGCGAAGGGCGCTGATCCTCCTGTCCGACGCCCTGACCACCGCGCAGTCCGAGGACAAGGGCGGCCGCGAGCAACTGCGCGAGGCGCTCGGCATGCTCGGGAGCCAGGACGGCTTCTTCGACGACATGGTCGAGAAGGACGCCGAGGAGGCGGAGCGGCTGCGGGCCCGCAACATCGCGAGCGCGGGGGCGAAGACCATGCACGCGGCGGCGGAGAAGGCCGACGACGCGGCCCGCGAGGCCGCCCGCGACCTGAACAAGTTCGCGGCCGAGGCCCGCGCGGGCAGGATGAAGACCGACAACATCTCCGCCGCCGACCGGCTCGTCCTGGCGGACATCTCGGGAACCGGCGGACCGGCCGAGATGAACGAGCTGCTCACCGCCAACGACCTGGAGCGCTCGGGCAAGGCCATGGAGCGCATGAACGCCCAGGACCAGGCGAGGTTCGAGCGGATGCTCGCGGAAGCCAAGAGCCCCCAGGAGCGCGCGTACCTGGTGAAGGCGCTGGCCGCCGGACACGACCTGAACGAGGTCTCCGAGTTCCGCGACAAGATCCACGGCAAGGACCCGGCCTGGTTGCAGCGGCACCTGACGCCGGTGACGACGGCGGGGGACAGCAAGTTCAACGAGGGCCTCAACGCCGACGGTTCGAACAAGAACACGGACCAGCAGGCTTTCAAGGGGGAGAGGTGGTCCCAGGACGCCGCCACCTGCGTGCCGTCGACCGTCGTCACCGGCCGTGCCGTGGTCGATCCTCTGTACGCCCTCGAACTCACCGGTGGCCCCTCGGGTCAGGAGGACGACCCCGCTGCCTTCCGCGAACGGCTGCATGACGAGCAGATGCGGCTGCATGAGGACGGTGACGGTTCCAACGAGTACGACTTCCCCTTCGGCAGCACACCGGCAGGCATGGACGAAGAGGGCAAGACCACCATCTCCAACCATGAGATGAGCCCGCACACAGGCAGCGAGTACAGGTACCAGGAAGCGGCGAGTGCCGACGCCCGGCGTGAAGTCCTGACCGATGTCGAGAAGTCGGTCGCGGAGGGCAAGCCCGTGCCCATCACCGTCGAGGGGAAGGACAAGAACGGTGACTATGTCGGCCATTCGATGATGATCGTCGGCCAGGAGGGCGACATGCTCCAGGTGTACAACCCCTGGGGGACCACCACCTGGATCAGCGAGGACGACTTCATCAACGGGAACATGCAGAAGGCGTCCGACAACCGCATGCCCAACGCCACCGGCGTCCACCTTCCGGCCGAGTGAGGAGTTCCGTCATGCGCCCCCGACTCGCAGCCGCCCTCGCCCTGCCGCTGTCCGCCTTGGCCCTGTCCGGATGCGGGCTCTTCGGCCCCGCGACGTATGGACCCGAGGAAAGGTCCATAGAGGTTGACGCGGGCGACGAGTTCACCCTGTCTCTCCCGGCGAGTCCCTCGATGGGGCAGGACTGGCATCTGGTCAGCCCCCACCCCGACCCGGCTGTTGTCAAGCGCACGGGGCAGCACAAAGAGACGGAAGAGAGCGACCCTGACCTGGTAGGTGGCGGCAGCGGCGAGCGGTTCTTCGACTTCGAGGCGGTCAAGTCGGGCACGACGGAGATCAAGCTCATCCACTGCCCGTATTCCAGCAGCTGCTCCACCACCGCGGACAACCCCGAGCCGTCGCCGACGTCCTCCAGTGACACACCCGTTCCCACCGCGACCGGGAAGCCGGGCACCAATCCCGAGTACTTCATCTACACCGTCACCGTCCGATGACCGGATCCGAGGCCCCCATGCCCTCCACGCCCCGCCCGCCCAAGACCGACGACGACTGCGCCGCCCTCGACACCGCCAGGATGCTGCGCTACGGCATCCCCGCCGAAGGCCCGCACCGCACGGCCCTCTTCGGTGACGGCGCCATCGGGGCCGCGGTCGTCCTCGACCGGCTCGGCGTCCTGCCGCGATCCGTGGCGTTCCTCGCCGAGGTCGTGCGCAGTGGCGGTGTGCGGTACGCGTCTCAGCTCCCCGAACTGCTCCCCGGCCCGGCCGCCACGGACGTCGTCCGCCCCTGGCTGGAGGCGGCCGGGACCGTCGCCCGCCCGGTCGTCGGCGACGAGACCACCGCCCGCTGGCTGGAGTCCGTGGCCGAGCTGATCGGACTGCGCCGCACCAGCCGCGCCCGCGGCCGCTGACCGCCCTTTCAGGACGGCCGGAGCTCCCGGGCCAGGTACGGCGCCGTACGGCTGCCCGGGGCTTCCGCCACCTCGGCCGGCGGTCCCGCCGCGACGACGGTGCCGCCCTCGTCGCCGCCGCCCGGGCCGAGGTCGATCACCCAGTCGGCGCCCGCCGCGACGGCCATGTCGTGCTCGACGACGACCACCGTGTGCCCCTGGTCCACCAGGCCGTGCAACTGCCGCATCAGCACCTCGACATCGGCCGGATGCAGCCCCGTCGTCGGCTCGTCCAGCAGGTACACCGTGTGGCCGCGCCGCGTGCGCTGGAGCTCGCTCGCGAGCTTGATCCGCTGCGCCTCGCCGCCCGACAGCTCCGTCGCGGGCTGCCCCAGGCGCAGGTAGCCCAGGCCCACGTCCAGCAGCGCCCGCAGACTGCGCTCGGCCGCCGGCGTACCGGCGAAGAAGGCGGCGGCCGCCTCGACGGTCAGGTCGAGCACCTCGGCGATGTTCAGTCCGCGGAACGTGACCTCCAGGGTCTGCGGGTTGTACCGCGCGCCCCGGCAGTCCGGGCACGGGGCGTACGTACTCGGCAGGAACAGCAGCTCCACCGAGACGAACCCCTCGCCCTGGCAGGTCTCGCACCGCCCGCCGGCCACGTTGAACGAGAACCGGCCCGCCTTGTACCCGCGTGCGCGCGCCTCGTCCGTGCCGGTGAAGAGCTTGCGCACGACGTCGAAGAGACCGGTGTACGTCGCCAGATTGGAGCGGGGCGTACGCCCGATCGGGCGCTGGTCGACCTGCACCAGCCGGTCCACGGCCTCCGTCCCCTCGGCCGAGGCACAACCGGACCCCGCCCCCGCGCCGGACCCCGCCCCCGCGCCGGACTCCGGGCCCTCGTCGGACTCCCGTCCCGCGCCGCCGGTCGGGTCCGCGCCCGTCCGCTCCGCCAGGACGCCCGCGAGCACCTGCCCGACCAGGGTGGACTTCCCGGACCCCGACACCCCCGTCACCGCCGTGAACACCCCGAGCGGGAACTCGGCGTCCACGCCCCGCACGTTGTGCCGCTCGACGCCGTTCAGCCGCAGCAGGCCGGACGGCACGCGGACCTCGCGCGGGGCCGCGGGCGCGCGGTCGAAGAGGAAGCGGCGGGTCGCCGAATCCGCGACCCCGGCCAGGCCGGCGGGCGGACCGCTGTGCAGCACCCTGCCGCCGTGCTCGCCCGCCCGCGGCCCGACGTCGACCAGCCAGTCGGCACTGCGCACCACGTCCATCTGGTGCTCCACGACGAACACCGAGTTGCCCGCCGCCTTCAGCCGGCCGAGGACGACCAGCAGGGACTCCGTGTCGGCCGGGTGGAGTCCCGCCGACGGTTCGTCCAGGACGTACACGACACCGAAGAGACCGGAGCGCAGCTGCGTCGCCAGCCGCAGGCGCTGGAGCTCGCCCGAGGAGAGGGTCGGCGTCGTACGGTCGAGACTCAGATAGCCGAGCCCCAGCTCGGTGACGACCGCGATCCGCGCCAGCAGGTCGCCCGTCAGGACGCGCGCGCTCTCGCCACCGCCGGCCGGCCCTCCGTCGCCGTCGCCCAGCACGCGCGCGAGGGCCGACAGCGGCAGGCCGGCCAGCTCGGCGATCGTACGGCCGCCGAACGTGACCGCCAGCGCCTCGGGACGCAGCCTGCGGCCGTGGCACACCGGGCACGGCTCGGCGGTCAGGAAACGCTCGGCCCTCGCCCGCAGCGTCTGGCTCTTGGAGTCCGCGAAGGTGTGCATGACGTAACGCCGGGCGCTCATGTACGTGCCCTGGTACGGGCGTTGGATGCGCCCCGCGTCGCGCACCGGGTGGACCGTGACGACCGGCTGCTCGTCGGTGAACAGGATCCAGTCGCGGTCCCGCCGCTCCAGCTCGCGCCAGGGCCGGTCCACGTCGTACCCGAGCGCGTCCAGCACGTCGCGCAGGTTCTTGCCCTGCCAGGCGCCCGGCCACGCCTCGATCGCGCCCTCACGGACGGAGAGCGACGGGTCGGGCACCAGCAGCTCCTCGCTCGTGCGATGCACGCGGCCGAGGCCGTGGCACTCGGGGCAGGCACCCGCCGCCGTGTTCGGCGAGAAGGCGTCCGAGTCGAGGCGCGGGGCGCCCGGCGGATACGTGCCCGCCCGGGAGAAGAGCATCCGCAGGGAGTTGGAGAGGGTGGTGACCGTCCCGACCGACGAGCGCGAGGACGGCGCCGACCTGCGCTGCTCCAGCGACACGGCCGGCGGCAGCCCGGTGATCTCGCCGACCTTGGGAGCGCCGACCTGGTGGATCAGGCGCCGGGCGTACGGCGCGACGGACTCGAAGTAGCGGCGCTGGGCCTCGGCGTAGACGGTGCCGAAGGCGAGCGAGGACTTCCCGGAACCGGAGACGCCGGTGAAGACGACGAGCGCGTCGCGCGGGATGTCGACGTCGACGTGCCGCAGGTTGTGCTCGTCGGCGCCGCGCACCCGCACGTACGGGTCGTGGGCAGTGTGCATCGGCGGGGCTCCGTACGCGGGGACTGGTGCGGCAAACGGTCCGATCCTAGGCGGCGTCCGTGCCCGTGAGCCCCGCCAGCCGGGCCAGCCGCCGGTACGAGTCCAGGAGGGCCCCGCGGTCGTACGTACTGGTCGCGACCAGGTACTCGTCGGCGCCGCTGCGCCCGAGCACCTTCTCCAGGGCGTCGGCGACCTCGTCGTGCGTGCCGTGGATGTGGCCGCGCCGGGCGTCTTCGAAGAGGCCCCGCTCGCGGTCGGTCATCGGCCGGGCCAGGATCTCGTCGGCGGGCGCGAGCGGCGGGAAGGATCCGTGCGTGCGGGAGTACGCCGATGCCCAGGCCTCCGGCACCAGGAGCCGCCCCGCTTCCTCGGAGGTGTCCGCGACGGCCACCGTGCCCGACAGGACGACGTACGGCCGCTCACCCCAGGCGGAGGGGCGGAAGGCCTCGCGGTAGCCGTCGATCGCCCGCAGCATCTCGTCCTCGCCGCGTGCCGCCGCGATCACCAGCGGAAGCCCGGCCGCCGCGGCGACCCGCGCCCCGGCGCCGGTGGCCAGCACGAACGCGGGCGGCCGCAGGCCCTCGGCGGGGTGGGCGTGGACCTGCGGATGGGCGCTCTGGTCGCCGGTGAAGTAGCCCAGCAGCTCGCCGAGCCGCTCGGCGAAGTCCCCGGCGTCCTTCTTGTCCCGGCCCAGGGCCCGGCGTATCCCGTCCGTGAACCCCACCGAACGGCCGAGCCCCATGTCGATCCGGCCCGGGAAGAGCGACTCCAGTACGCCGAACTGCTCCGCCACGACCAGCGGCTGATGGTTCGGCAGCATCACCCCGCCCGTGCCCACCCGGATCGTGGACGTCGCCGCCGCGACGGCGGCGGCGAGCACGGTCGGCGCGGAACCGGCGACTCCGGGCACGCTGTGGTGCTCCGACACCCAGAAGCGGTGATAACCGAGCGCCTCGGCCCGCCGCGCCAGGTCCACGGTGTCCCGCAGCGCCTGCGGGGCGTCGTACCCCTGACGCGTCCGGGAACGGTCGAGGACGGAGAACCGGGTCCGCGCGATCACTGAGCTCACCCCTGCTTCAACACCGCAGCCGCGTGAGGATTCCCCGCCGGTGACGTGACCCTTCCCCCGCCGGGGGGCGAGGCCGACGCGGACGGACGCGAGGCCGCCGCGGACGAACGGGCCGGGCGCGTCCTAGAGTGCCGGAATGACTCCTCGTACGCCGCACAGCAGCAGGCCACTGGCCGTGTTCGACCTCGACGGAACCCTCGCCGACACCGCGCACCGCCAGCGCTTCCTGGAGCGCACGCCGCGCGACTGGGACGGCTTCTTCGGCGCGGCGCCCGACGATCCGCCGCTGCCGGAGGGGGTGCGCATGGCGCGGGAGAGCGCCGCCGAGTGCGAGGTCGTCTACCTCACCGGCCGTCCCGAGCGGTGCCGGCGCGACACGCTCGACTGGCTCGCCGCCCAGGACCTGCCCGAGGGGCGGATCTGGATGCGCCGCGACCACGACCGGCGGCCCGCCCGCGTCACCAAGCTGGAGATCCTGAAGCGGCTGGCGGCGGGGGGCCGGGAGGTGCGGATGCTCGTGGACGACGACGAGCTGGTCTGCGTGGCGGCGGAGCAGGCCGGTTTCACCGTCGTACGCGCCCGCTGGGCCGCCACGTCGGCGGCGCTCAGGGACGCGCAGGAGCGCGACGGCCGGACGTGACGGCGCGGGTCACGCGTTGTCTTCGAGGCGGAAGCCGACCTTGAGGCCGACCTGGTAGTGCTCGATCCTGCCGTCGACGATGTGACCGCGCACCTGGGTCATCTCGAACCAGTCGAGGCCGCGCAGCGTCTGGGAGGCGCGGTCGATGCCGTTGCGGATCGCCTGGTCGACGCCCTCGGTCGAGGTGCCGACGATCTCGGTGACGCGGTACGTGTGGTCGGACATGCGGCGCTCCCTCTGCTCCTGCGGCGCGGGGTACGTCCCGGCGCGCGCTTCTACCACCGTGCCCCAGCGGACGCCGGGTCGCACGTTCGGCTGCCTGCACCCCTGCGTGTGCCCCGCCGGGCTTCCCCCACCCGCCCCGTTCCCCGGTCAGGGGAACGAGGCGGGCAGCGCGGGGAAGGCCCCGCCGACGGCGCCGATCGCGCCCTACACCGCCACCGCCAGCGACAGGGCGAAGCGACCCGCCCCGTCGGTCCACCACTCGCGCAGGTCAAGCCCGGCCCCGCCGAGCTCACGGCGTACCCCGTCCTGCCGGAACTTCGCCGAGACCTCGGTGCGGATCTCCTCACCGGATTCGAACGACACCGCGATGTCCAGCTCCGGGATCTTCACCGTCAGGGCCGTCCGCGCCCGCAGCCGCATCTCGATCCACTCGTGCTGCCGGTCCCACACCGCGACGTGCTCGAAGTCGTCGGGGTCGAAGTCCGCCCCCAGCTCTCGGTCGATGACGGACAGGACGTTCTTGTTGAACGCGGCGGTCACCCCCCGCGCGTCGTCGTACGCCGCCACCAGCGTCGCCTCGTCCTTCACCAGGTCCGTGCCCATGAGGAGCGCGTCCCCCGGCGCCAGCAGCGAGCGCACGGACTTCAGGAACACCGCCCGCTCGTCCGGCAGCAGGTTGCCGATCGTGCCGCCCAGGAAGGCGACGAGGCGCGGCCCCGGCGTGCCGGGCAGCGCCAGCCCGCGGGTGAAGTCCGCGATCAGCGCGTGCACGGACAGGGCGGGCCGCTCGTCGAGGAGCGACGCCGCGGCGGCCGTCAGCGCGCTCTCGCTGACGTCGACCGGGACGTAGCTCTCCAGTGCGGGCAGTGCGTCCAGCAGGTGGCGGGTCTTCTCCGAGGAGCCCGAGCCGAGCTCCACCAGCGTGCGCGCCCGCGTCGCCGCCGCGATCTCGGGCGCGCGGGCGATCAGGATCTCCCGCTCCGCGCGCGTCGGGTAGTACTCCGGCAGCCGGGTGATCTCCTCGAACAGCTCGCTGCCGCGCGCGTCGTAGAACCACTTCGGCGGCAGCACCTTCGGCGTGCGGGTCAGTCCGTGCAGTACGTCGGCGCGCAGATCGGCGTCCGTCGCGTCCTCGGGCAGGGTGCGGGTCAGCAGGAACGGGCTCACGCAGTGGGCTCCTTGAGCGGGGTCAGCAGGACATCGGTGCGGGTGGCGGCGAGCAGGGTGCGGTCCGGGACCTCGCGCCAGTGCGGATCGTCGTCGTACGGCTCGGAGGCCACCAGCGTGCGACGGCCGGGCTCCGCGAAGTACCAGAGCGTGTCGCCCCAGGAGGTCGCGGCGACCGTCTCGCCGTCCGTCAGCAGCAGGTTCAGCCGGGAGCCGGGGGCGGCCTCCGCCAGCTCCACGACGGTGTCCGCCAGCGCCTGCCCCAGCTCGTCGCCGTCGCGCAGGCGGTGCAGTACGAGCGCCCAGACCAGCGCCGAGTCGCAGCGCGCCTCCAGGGCCAGCAGTTCGGCGGCGGGCAGTGCTCCGGCGAGCGTCGCGGCCGTCCGGGGCCAGCCCGTGAGCGCGCCGTTGTGGCTGAACAGCCAGCGCCCGGCGGCGAACGGCGCCGCCGCGGCCTCCCCGTCCGCGCCCGCCTCCGTGGCGTCGCGGACCGCCGCGAGCACGGCTCCCGAGCGTACGACCCGGGCCAGGTCCGCGAAGGAGGCGTCGGCCCACATCGGGCCCGAGCGCCGGTACCGGGCCGGCGCCGGGTCGCCCTCGGCGTACCAGCCGACTCCGAACCCGTCCGCGTTGACGGTCCCGTACCGCTGGTGGCGCGGCGCCCACGCCTGGCGGTAGAGGCCGTGCGCCGGTTTCACCAGGAGCTCGCCGAGGGGCACCGGCGGCCCCAGCGCGGCGAAGTGACGGCACATCAGGACACCCCCGCGCCGGGCACGTGCCGGGTGTCCGGCGCGTCGCGCGCCGTGCGGAACCCGGCGAAGATCTGCCGCCGCACGGGCAGGTCCCAGTTGCGGAACGTCCCCCGGCAGGCCACCGGGTCCACCGCGAACGAACCACCGCGCAGCACCTTGTGCGCGCTGCCGAAAAACACCTCGGAGTACTCGCGGTACGGGAACGCCGCGAAGCCCGGGTACGGCAGGAAGTCGCTCGACGTCCACTCCCACACGTCGCCGATCAGCTGCCGTACGCCCAGCGGCGACGCACCGGCCGCGTACGCCCCCACCGGCGCCGGCCGCAGGTGCCGCTGGCCCAGGTTGGCCGTCTCCGGGGTCGGGTCGGCGTCGCCCCACGGGTAGCGCGTCGAGCGCCCGGACGCCGGATCGTGCCGGGCGGCCTTCTCCCACTCGGCCTCCGTGGGCAGCCGCCGGCCGGCCCAGCGCGCGTACGCGTCCGCCTCGTACCAGCTGACGTGCAGCACCGGCTCGTCCTCGGGCACGGGCTCCACCACCCCGAAGTGCCTGCGCAGCCACTGGCCGCCCTCGCGGCGCCAGAACAGCGGGGCGCTCAGGTCGTGCTTGCGGATCTGTGCCCAGCCCTCGGCCGCCCACCAGCGCGCGTCGGCGTACCCGCCGTCCGCCATGAAGTCCAGGTACGCGCCGTTGCTCACCGGCACCGTGTCGATGAAGAACGCCGGGACGAAACGGTGGTGCGCGGGCCGCTCGTTGTCGAGCGCCCACGGCTCGGTGGACGTGCCCATGGTGAACGGGCCGCCGGGGACCAGTACCTCGCCCGCCGCGCTCGCCGCCGGGCCGGTGGGACGCGGCGGCGGTGGAGCGGTGAGCGCGACGGGACCCCGGCGCAGCTGATGGGTGATCAGCATGGTCTCGTCGTGCTGCTGTTCGTGCTGCGCGACCATGCCGAAGGCGAAGGCCGAGTCGAGCAGCGCAGTCCCCTGCAGGGGACTGCGTTCCAGTACGTCGAGGGCCCGGCCCCGTACGTCGGCGGCGTACACCCGCGCCTCGGCGGGGGCGAGCAGCGGGAGCGACGGGCGCTCCGCGCGCGGGTGCTCGAAGGCGTCGTACACCGAGTCGATCTCGGGGCGCATCGCGTCGCGCCCGGCGACCGTCCGCAGGAGCCACAGCTCCTCCTGGTTGCCGATGTGCGCCAGGTCCCAGACCAGCGGCGACATCAACGGGGAGTGCTGGGCGGTGAGTTCACCGTCGTCCACGCAGTCGGTGAGCCCGGCGGTGCGCTCGCGCGCCCGCAGCAGCGCGTCGACGGCGCGGCTGCGCAGCGATTCGGGGTCCGTGACGCCCGAGGGGTCGCTCATGTGCGGATGTCCTTCCCGTGAGCGGGGTCGAGCAGATCGTCGGCGGGACATCGCCCCTGGACCACGTACCGCTCGGTGAAGGCGGCGACGGCGCACTGCACGGCCGTCGACGCGCCCAGGCGGGGCAGCGCGTCGAGCGCCGCGTCGAAGCAGATCTCGGCGGCCGCCCGCAGCTCGGCGTCGGCCAGCCCGTACCGCGCGGCGTTGATCCACAGCGGATTGCGCGGCGCGGGCAGCGAACCGGCCGTCTCCGCGAGGGGCTTGACCGTCCGGTACGCGATCTCCGAGGCGGCGGGGTCGTCGAACAGCGCGGTGGTCACGGCGAGCGGGACGACCCAGCCGTTCTCGCCCGGCTGCGCGTCGATCATGCGCAGTTCGAGATGGCCGCGCGGTCGTACCGGCGGAAAGAGCGTGGTCAGGTGGTAGTCGAGGTCGGCGCGGGTCGGCGGGCGCGGCGCCCCGGAGCGTATCCAGGAGCGGAACGACAACCCGTCGGGTACGTCCCACGACCGGCCGGGAGCGCCTCGCACGCACATGACGGGAGCGTCCAGCACACGGTCCGTCCAGGCGCCGCGCGGCTCCGCGTGGAGGGGCGGGGCGAGGGACCGGCCCGGTTCGATCTCCGTCCACAGGGCCTGCCGGGTCGACCGCCATCCGGTACGCCGCCCGTGCTGGAACGGGGAGTTGGCGAACGCGGCCGACAGCACCGCGCCCAGCAGATGGGCGAGCAGCCAGCGCCGCCCGTGGCCGAGCGGGCCCGGCTCCTCGTGGCCCGCGTCCAGGCAGACCTGGACGGACGCCGAGGAGCACATCATGGCCCGTCCGGCGGGTCCCGCCCGGTCCAGGTACGCCTCCATCGCGTCGTAGCGCGGCTCCCGCAGAAGGCGCTTCGGGGGGTGCCAGGGATCGGTGCCGATGCCGGTGAGGCCGAGGTCCCAGGAGCGCAGAACGGCGCGTACGGCGTCGAGGTCCGAGGAGACGGAGTCGACGCACTCGGTCAGGGACGGGGCCGGGGAGGAACTGAGTTCCAGCTGGCCACCCGGCTCGACGGTGAGGGCCGACGCCAGGGGCAGGGCCCGCAGAGCGGTCAGAGCCGCTTCGAGGCGGGCGGGTTCTACGGGGAGCTCGGGAAGGTGCAGCTCATGGACGAACCATTCGAGTTCGACGCCGACGATGCTCGGTGGACCCGTCTTGAAACAGATGCCGTGCAGTAATGCTTCCGCTCCGGCCTCCGTGACCGGGGGGCCCTCTGGTACGAAGTCGCCCGTGGACATGGCCTGTGCCTCCTTGCCGCGACGGTGTGGGGCCCGTCCCGGGATCGGGACGGGCATCGCACCCAGCTAAAGCCACAGACGCAGAATCGCACAAGAGCGTCCGGTCGGCGCGAGAACCCCGTTGCGCCGGGGCCCGGCGGTCGCCGACGATCTGACGGTGAGTGCACGACTGCGCGGAATCGCGAAAGAGACCGAAGAGATCGTCCGGGCGGGCCGGTACGCCGCTCCGGGCGGCCGCGGCGTGCCGATCGGCGAGGAGCTGGCCGCCGCTCTCGCGGGGACCAGGGTGTACGGCCCCGACCCGGTCGCCGTCACGCCGGACGCGGACCGTACGACGGCCTTCGAGGTCACGGGGGAGAGCAGCCTGGCGGCGGCTCGCCGGCTGACCGGCGCGGGGCCCGGCGCGGTCGCCGTGCTCAACTTCGCCTCCGCGCGCAACCCGGGCGGCGGCTATCTCAACGGCGCACAGGCGCAGGAGGAGGCACTGTGCCGTGCGTCCGCCCTGTACGCGACGCTCCTGCGCGCCCCCGGCTTCTACGCCCACCACCGGGCGGACCGCAGCCCCTTCTACACCGACCGGGTCATTCACTCGCCCGGCGTCCCGGTCTTCCGCGACGACCGCGGCGCGCTGCTCGCCACGCCGTACACCGTGGGGTTCCTGACCTCGCCCGCGCCCAACGCGGGAGTGATCCGCGGCCGGGAGCCCGAGAGGGAGCACCGCATCCCGGCGGCGCTCGCGTCCCGGGCGGAGCGGGTCCTGGAGACGGCGGCGGCCCGCGGTTACCGGCGACTGGTGCTGGGCGCCTGGGGGTGCGGCGTGTTCATGAACGACCCCGTCGCGGTGGCGGGTGCGTTCCACGCGCACCTCACCGGCGCGGGCCGTTTCTCCCGCCACTTCGACGAGGTGGTCTTCGGGGTGCTGGACCGCACGCGCGCGGCGACGGTGCTGGGCGCGTTCCGTACGGTCTTCGCGGCCCGGACGCCGGCCACCGCCCCGGCCGCCGTAGACGCCGCTCAGGTCCAGCCGTAGCGCTCCCGCAGGCGCCGTGCGATCCGGTCGAAGCGCGGGCGGTCCAGGGCGCACGCCTCCCGGCGCATTCCGTCCTCGTGCACGCGCAGGACCCGGTCGAGGTCGACCCAGGACTCGCGACCCCGCGCGTCCCACGGCCCGGAACCGATCGCGGCCCACTCGCGGTCGCGGTCGTGGGGCTTGCTGGACAGCCGTACGGCCAGCAGGGTGCCGGCCGCCTCGCGGGCGACCACGAGCACCGGCCGGTCCTTGCCCCGCCCGTCGTTCTCCTCGTACGGCACCCACGTCCACACGATCTCGCCCGGGTCGGGATCGCCGTCGCGGTCCGGCGCGTACGAGGTCCGCACCGGGCCGGTCGTACGGGGGTCGGCCTCGGTGGTCGCGGCGGGGCCGCGCCGGCCGGGCAGCTCGGCCAGGCCGTCGGAAGATGTCGTCACCCGGGTGAGGTCAGGGCCTGGACGGCGCAGTCCGCGGGGCGGGCCCCGTGACCGGGCCCCAGGCTCGGTCCATGGCCCCACGCATCCTGATCGCCCTCGTCGCCGCCGCCCTCGTCGGCGCGGCGGCCCCGTCCCCGCCGGCCGCCCCGCCGCGCCCCGGGCCCCCGCCGTACCCCGGTCCGGCCGTCGCCCCCGCGCCGCAGACCGTCTCCGCCTGGCTTCCCTACTGGGACCAGGACGGGGCGTACCGCGACGCCCTCAGCCACGCCGATCAGCTGCACACCGTCAGCCCGTTCTGGTACCACGCCGTCTCGGCGGGGCGCGTCGACGGCCACCCGGGCGCGGGCGAGCGGCGCGTTGTCGACGGGCTGCGCGCCGCCGGTGTCAAGGTCGTGCCGACCGTGAACGAGACGTTGAAGCACGGCGTACTGGCTTCCATCCTCACCAGTCCCACCCGCCGCGCCACGCACGTCCGTACCCTCCTGGAAGTCGCCCGGAGCGGCGACTACGACGGGCTCGACCTCGACTACGAGTCCATCGCCGCGACCGGCGACGCGGCGTACGAGCGGGTGCGCGCCGGATACGCCGAACTGGTCACGCAGCTGTGCCGCGGCCTGCGCGCGATGGACAAGCAGTGTGTCGTCACCGTGTCGCCCAAGACGGCGTCCACCGGCCGGATCTGGGACTACACGGCCATCGGGCGCGCCGCCGACCGGATGCGCCTCATGGCGTACGACTACCACTGGAAGGGCGGCAAGCCGGGCCC
The DNA here is from genome assembly GCF_014650755.1 of Streptomyces chryseus. Classification (GTDB taxonomy): domain Bacteria; phylum Actinomycetota; class Actinomycetes; order Streptomycetales; family Streptomycetaceae; genus Streptomyces; species Streptomyces chryseus. The sequence goes on from NZ_BMVO01000024.1 coordinate 95,364, forward strand.
GCTGTCCACCCCGCAGTGGTACGACGAGATCCTGCGCGTCGCCACCGCGGAGGTACCGGCCGCCAAGCTGGAGGTCGGCCTGCCGGCGTACGGCTGGGACTGGCCCGCCGACGGCTCGTCCCGGGCGAAGCACGTCACCTGGAAGGAGGCGGAGGCGCTGCGCGTCGCCAAGGGCGCGCCGTACGGCCTCGACCCGGAGTCCCGGACTCCGCACTTCGGCTACCAGGAAGGCGACCAGCGGCGCGAGGTCTGGTACCAGGACGCGCGCGGCGTCGCGGAACACCTGCCGGCGCTGCGCAAGTACGGCGTCACCCACACGGCCCTGTGGGCGCTGAACTTCGAGGACCCGGACCTGTGGCCGGTGCTGGCCAAAGGCTGAACGGCCGCGCGGGGTACGGGCCGGCCGCCCACCCGGGGAGTCCGGCCCGTACCCCGCGCGCGCCGGGTCAGATCCAGCCCTCCAGCGACGTCATGAACGCGTCGAAGTCGTCACGGTGGATGGTGTGGCCCGCGCCCTTGACCGTACGGACCTCGAAACCGCGCTCCTCCAGCACGGCCGCCTTCGCCGCGTCGATGAGGAAGCTCGGATCGGCGAGCTGCACCAGGGACGGCACGACGGGCCCGGCGGGCAGCAGATCGCTACCGGACAGCGCGGCCAGGCCGAAGGCCGACGCCTCGTCCCAGGCCCGCAGGGTCTCCAGTTCGATGTCGACGTCCGCCGCCTCCCAGCGTGGGTTCATGGCCGCTATCCGCTCCCGGGACGCCCCCTTGAACTCGGCGAACACCGCGGGACGGAAACCCTCGTCGGCCGTCGCGAGGTGCCACGCGGGGTCGGAGAAGACGGCCCGGCGCGGCCGCAGGCGGTCGACGGCGAGCGAGAGGGTGAGGCCGCCGAGGGAGTGACCGATGGCGAGGTCGGCCCCGGCCGGGAGGGTCTCGACGACGTCGTCGGCGAAGATCTCCGGCGTGTACGCCCCCCGGCCGCTGGCGCCGTGTCCGCGCAGGTCGACGGCGATGACCCGGTAGCCCCTCGCGGCCAGCGCGGGGCCCACGCGCCGCCAGGTGCGGTGGTCGGCCATGATGCCGTGGATCAGGAGCGCGAGGCGGTCGCCCTCGCCCCAGGTACGGGTGTGGAGCTGCACAGTGGTGCCTTTCTGATGGGTGGGGTTCAGCGCACGGAGCGGATCGGGCGCACGGCGAGCGCGCCCAGCACCGCGAGGCCCGCGGCGACGAGGAACAGGGTGGTGTAGCCGCCGAGGCCGACGACGACCGAGGCGATGAACGGGGCGACGATCTGCGGCCCCGCGTTGGCGATGTTGAGCACGCCCATGTCACGCGCGGCGTCCTCCGCCTTCGGCAGCACCATCGTCACCAGCGCGGTGTCCACGGCCATGTAGCAGCCGAAGGCCAGGCCGTTGACGACCGCGAAGGCGACCATCGCCGTCCAGCTCGTCGACAGGGCGGGGATCACCAGGGCGAAGGCCGACAGCGCGGCCGAGGCGCCGACGAACAGTTTGCGCCGGTCGAAGCGGTCCGACAGGTATCCGCCGAGGACCGTGGACACGATCATGGCCACGCTGGTGACCGGCATCAGGACCGCCACCGCCTCCTCGGGCCGCAGGCCGGCGGGCAGGACGGTGTGGTCCTTGATGATGTAAAGGAGGAAGCCGTTGACGGCGAAGTACCCGAGGACCAGCAGGGCGCGGCCGATGAACGCCCAGCGGAAGTCGTGCGACCGCAACGCCCCCGCGAACGCGGCCAGTTGCTCCCGTACGGGCAGGGACGGCCGGGCCGGCAGGCGCTGTTCGCGGGCGCACGCCGTGAACAGCACGGCCGAGGCGGCGACCAGGGCGCCCAGGACCAGGTAGCCGGTGCGGTAGTCGTCCGAGAACGCGGCGCCGATCAGGGCGCCGAGCGTACTGCCGAAGGGCAGGCCGAGGCCGACGGCCGCGGACGCCTTGCCGCGCGCGGTCATCGGGACGCGGTCGGGGACGACGGAGGTGATCGCGGCCTGGTGGACGTTCATCACGGCCTGGCCGAGGCACCAGGCGATGGTGATCGTCAGGACCGTGTGCACGCTGCCGAGCAGGAACATCGCGGGGACGGAGAGCAGGCCGCCGCCGAGTATCCACGGGTTGCGGCGGCCGGAGCGGTCGGAGAGGGCGCCGGCGACCGGGTTGAAGACGGTCGCGAAGACCGCGGAGACGCCGGCGACGAGCCCGAGGTTCGCCACCTTGCCGGCCGGGTCGACGGCCTCGACCTGGAGGGCGAGCAGGACGCCGCCGACGCCGATGTACAGCGCGTACATGGCCGTGTTGCCGACCAGGAGCAGGGGCAGCAGTCCCCGGCTCGGGCGGGGCGGGGCGGTGGGGCCGGCGCCGGGGCCGTCCGGAGAGGCCGGGGTGCTCGGGGCGCCTGGGACGCCGGGGGTGCCGGGCGGGGAAAAGGCCACGCTGCCCTCCATGAGGGGGTCCGAAGAGACGGTGGTGACACGTGTCAGTTACGTGTCAGCATTGTGTAGCACCGCAATCCGGCCATCCGCCAGACCCTGCTCCCCACCGATCTGGAAAGATGCCGAACGCGATGAGCCAGACACCGAAGCACTCCGCCGATGCCCCCGTTCCGACCAGCACCGACGTCGCGCGCCTGGCCGGGGTCTCGCGCGCCACGGTGTCGTACGTCCTGAACGACACCTCGGCGGTCCGCATCAGCGAGCCGACGCGCCGCCGGGTGCGCGAGGCGGCCGAGGAGCTGGGGTACGTGCCGCACGCGGCCGCGCGCAGCCTCCGGGCGGGGCACAGCCGGATGGTGCTGCTGCCGACGGCGCACGTTCCCGTCGGACCCCTCTACAGCAGGTTCCTGAACGAGGTCCAGTGGGCCCTGCGGGCGCTGGACTACACGGTCGTGCAGTACGGAAGCCTGGGCCTGGGCGCCGACGAGGCGGCCCGCGCGTGGGCGGAGCTGCGGCCCGTCGCGGTGCTCTCCCTCGGCGAGATCGGGCTGACCCCGCACGGCGTGCGGGTCCTCAAGCGCTCCGGTGCGAAGGCCGTCATCACCCTCGGCCCGCAGCGGGTGGAGGGCGCCCACGCCCTGGTCATGGATCAGCGGGCGGTCGGCAGCGCGGCGGCGGCGCACCTGCTGGAGCGTGGCCGGCGCGCGATCGGCGTGGTCGTCCCAGCCGAACCGGGGCTGGACCTCTTCTCCCGGCCGCGCCTGGCCGGTGTGCGCAAGGCGGTGTCGGAGGGCGGCGCGGACCAGCCTGCCCGGGTGGAGCCGCTGACGATGGCGTACGACGAGGAGTCCGCCGCGCGGCTCGCGGCGGCCTGGCGCGGTCTCGGCCTCGACGCCGTGTACGCGTACAACGACGAGTACGCGCAGCTGCTGATGCGGGCCCTGCAGGACGCGGGGGTCGACGTGCCGGGGGAGTGCGCGGTGGTCGGCGCCGACGACCTGCTGCTCGGCAAGTTGCTGCGGCCGCGCCTGAGCACGGTGCACATCGAGCTGCCGACGGGCCGGGAGATAGCGGAACTGGTCGACCGGGTGGTGCGCGACCCGGACGGCGACGTCGAACGCCACGACCTGATGGCGGCGCACGCGATCGGGCGGGAGTCCAGCTGACCCCGCCGCGGGGTCCGCGGGCCCCGGCCGCCCCAGGGAGTGCCCTCCCGCGCCCGGCCCGGTGCCCGGGGCGCCCCCTTGGAACCGCCGTTCCCCGCGGTCGGCGTACCGGAGGCGCTGATTCACCCGATCACAGCGACCGCGTCCCGCCCAGCGCCCGCAGGTCCGCCCCGATCAGCTCCGCCGCCTCCCGCAGCGCCGGCAGCAGCGCGTCCCGCATCTCGTCCGGCGTACCGTTCCCCGCGTGCCGGGCCACGTTCACCGCGGCCACCACCCGGCCGTCCGCGCCGCGCACCGGCACCGCCAGCGAACGCAGGCCCTCCTCCAACTCCTCGTCGACCAGGGCGAACCCGTCGGCCGCGGCCCGCTCCACGATCCGGTCCAGCGCGAGTGGCGAGGTCACGGTACGCCGCGTCAGCGCCGGCAGGACCTCCGGCAGCGCCGGCCGCTCGTCCCGCGCGAGGCCCGCCAGCAGGACCCGCCCCATCGACGTCGCGTACGCCGGGAACCGGGTGCCCACGGTGATGTTGACACTCATGATCCGTACCGTGGGAACGCGCGCCACGTACCGGATGTCCGCGCCGTCCAGCACCGCGAGCGACGCCGACTCGTGCACCCGCCGTACCAGCGCCACCAGGTGAGGCCGGGCGATCTCCGCCAGCCCGAGCCCGGACAGCCGCGCGCAGCCCAGTTCGAGCACTCGCGGCAGCAGCCGCCACCGGCGTCCGTCCGGGGCGACGTACCCCAGCTGCTCCAGCGTGAGCAGCGAACGCCGCGCCGTCGCCCTGGCCAGGCCGGTGGCCTCGGCGACCGCCGTCAGCGCCATCCCGTCGCCCCGGTCGGCGCCGAGGGAGCCCAGGACGGCGAGTCCGCGTGCCAGCGACTGGAGGAAGCCGGGCCCCAGCTCACGCTTGGCCTCCAGTGACGTGTCCCGTACGGGAGCGGCCCCGGGCGCGGGGCGTGGCGCCGCCAGCGCCGCCTCCAACTCGCCCTGTACGGAACGCAGTCGGGGCAGCACCCGCTTCCGCAGCGACTCCAGGGTGTGCCGGCTGGTGTGGCTGACCACGCTCACCGCGCACACCGTCCGGCCCGCCCCGTCGCGCACGGGCACGGCGACGGCCACGAGGCCCGGCTCGATCAGCTGGTCGTCGCCGGCCCAGCCGTCCGCTCCCGCCCGCGCCGCCCGCTCCTCGAACCCGCCACCGTCCCGCACCCCTCCCGCCGGCGGCGCCACCGCGAACCCGGCCCCCAGCGGATCCGTCTCCCGCCGCGCGCGCCACACCCGCCACCCCTCGGCGTCCCACCTGGCGGCGAACAGCGCGCCGGGCGCGCATCGCTCGGCGGGCAGCAGGTCGCCGATCCGGAAGGCCAGGGACATCGTGCGCCGCCGCGTCGTCTGCAGGACGAACCGCACTCCCGCGACCCCGTCGTCCGGCACCGCGACCGACACCGACTCGTCGAACTCGTCCGCGAGCCGCTCCGCCGCAGGTCCGAGGGCCGCCGGGATCCCGCACGCCATGAGGTACGCGCCGGGCAGTTCCATCAGCCGGGGCGCGAGCGCGACCTCGCGGCCGTCGCTGCGCGCCAGGCCGAGCCGGTCGAGCGTCGACACCACGCGGTCGACGGTGGAGCGGGCCAGGCCGGTCTCCCGTACGAGGTCGCTGTGGCGCGTCCGGTCGTCCGCGCCGGGTGCGGACAGGGCCCGCAGCACGGTGAGCCCGCGCTCCAGCGGCCCTACGGCATCGGCGGACCCGACGGACCCGGCGGATTCGGCGGGCTCGGCGTTCGGCATGGGATTCCTCCTGGCAGGCCGTTGACACCGGACGGCGCTCGGCAGAGACTCGGGGCGAAGTCAGATGTGAACGATAGTTCATTGTGCGAACACTGAAAACTCCACGACTCCGGGAGAGACCCGATGAGCATCCGCGACGTCTACATCGTCGACGCCGTCCGCACCCCGATCGGCAAGTTCGGAGGTGCCCTCTCCCGCGTACGTCCGGACGACCTCGCCGCCCACGTCGTCAAGTCGCTCGTCGCCCGCACGCCCGACCTCGACCCGGCCAGGATCGACGACGTCTACTTCGGCGACGCCAACGGGGCCGGTGAGGACAACCGGGACGTCGCCCGCATGGCCGTGCTCCTCGCCGGGCTCCCCGTCTCCGTCCCCGGCGTCACCGTCAACCGCCTCTGCGGCTCCGGCCTGGAGGCCGTCATCCAGGCCGCCCGCGCCGTGGCCGTCGGCGACGCCTCCGTCGCCGTCGCGGGCGGCGTGGAGTCCATGTCCCGCGCCCCCTGGGTCCTCCAGAAGCCCGAGCGCGCCTTCCCCGCCGGGCATCAGGAGCTGTACTCGACCACGCTCGGCTGGCGCATGACCAACCCGCGGATGCCCGACGAGTGGACCGTCCCGCTCGGCGAGGGCGCGGAGCTCGTGGCCGACAAGCACGGCATCACCCGCGAGCAGCAGGACGCGTTCGCGCTGGCCAGCCACCAGAAGGCGGCGAAGGCGTGGGCGGACGGGCTGTACGACGGCGAGGTCGTGCCGTACGACGGCGTGGACCTCACCCGTGACGAGTGCGTCCGCGAGGGCTCGACCCCGGAGGCCCTGGCCAGACTGAAGCCGGTCTTCCGCAAGGACGGCAGCGTCACGGCCGGCAACGCCTCGCCCCTCAACGACGGCGCCGCCGCGCTCCTGCTCGTCGACGACGAGGGCCTGCGCGCCACCGGCCGTGAGCCGCTCGCCCGCATCCGCGCCTCCGCCGTCACCGGCATCGAGCCGCAGCTCTTCGGCCTCGGCCCGGTCGAGGCGGTCCGGCGCGCGCTCGCCAAGGCCGGCAGGTCCTTCGACGACCTCACCACCTTCGAGCTCAACGAGGCGTTCGCCGCCCAGTCGCTCGGCTGCCTCGCCGAATGGCCGGACCTGGACCCCGCCGTCGTCAACCCGCGCGGCGGCGCCCTCGCCATCGGCCACCCGCTCGGCGCCTCCGGCGCCCGCCTCGCGGGCTCCGTCGCCCACCAGCTCGCCGCCGCGGGCTCCGGCACGGGCCTGGCCGCCCTGTGCATCGGCGTCGGCCAGGGCCTCGCCCTCGTACTGGAGCGCTGAGCCGGTGCGTACCACTGTCGCGATCATCGGAGCCGGCCCGGCCGGCCTTCTGCTCGCCCGGCTGCTGCACGGCGCCGGCATCGACTGCGTCGTCCTGGAGAGCAGGACCCGCGCGTACGTCGAACAGCGCCAGCGCGCCGGCATCCTCGAACAGGGCACCGTCGACGCCCTGCGCGCCTGCGGGGCGGGCGCCCGCATGGACGCCGAAGGGCTCGTCCACCACGGCATCGAGCTGCGCTTCGACCGCCGCCGCCACCGCATCGGCTTCCCCGAACTGACCGGCGGCCGGTCGGTGACGGTGTACGCCCAGACCGAGGTCGTCAAAGACCTGATCGCCCTCCAGCTGGCCGAGGGGCCGCCCCTCCTCTTCGAGGCGCGGGCCCTCGCCGTCGAGAAGCCGGAATCCGACCATCCGGTCGTCCGCTTCACCCACGCGGGCCGCGAGCAGACTCTCGACTGCGACTACGTCGTCGGCTGCGACGGCTTCCACGGCATCGCGCGCGCCGCCGTCCCGGACGAGATCCGCCGTACGTACGAGCGCACCTATCCCTACTCCTGGCTCGGCATCCTGGCCGATGTCCCGCCGTCCTGCGACGAGTTGATCTACGCGCGCGGTGAGGACGGCTTCGCGCTGCACAGCATGCGCTCGCCCACCGTCTCGCGCCTCTACCTCCAGGTCCCCAACGGAACCGACCCCGCCGACTGGTCCGACGAGCGGATCTGGGACGAACTCGACCGGCGCTTCGCGACGGACGACGGCGACTGGAGACTGGCGCGCGGCCCGATCACCTCGAAGTCGGTGACACCGATGCGCAGTCACGTCACCGAGCCGATGCGCTACGGACGGGTCTTCCTGGCCGGTGACGCGGCGCACATCGTGCCGCCCACCGGGGCCAAGGGGCTCAACCTGGCGGTGTCCGACGTTCGGGTCCTGGCCCGCGCCTTCGCGCACCACCACCGCACCGGATCGGACGAACTCCTCGACTCCTACTCGCACTTGTGTCTGAGACGGGTGTGGCAAGCCACCCGTTTCTCGTACGACATGACTACGATGTTGCACAGTCAACCAGGCGAGAACGCGTTCGACACCCGAGTGCATCTCGCACGACTGCACCGTCTCGCTGCCTCCGCGCCCGCCGCCGCGGAACTGGCCGCGAACTACACAGGACTGCCTCTCTGACTGGAGATCCGCATGCCCCTGCTCGACCCCAAGACCTGGCAGCCCGTCCGGCTCTCGGGCGGTGAGTCGGACGTCGTCGAGCCGGCCACGGGCGAAACGCTCGGCCGTGTCACGCTCGCCTCCGCGGACGACGTCGGCACGGCAGCCCGGACCGCCGGGGCCGTCCAGACGGCTTGGGCCCGCACGCCCCACTCCGCACGGGCCGCCGTACTGCGCCGCGCCGGGGACCTCTTCACCGCGCACGCCGACGAGTTGCGGGAATGGCTCGTACGGGAGTCGGGCTCCATACCCGGCAAGGCCGACTTCGAGCTCCACGTCGCCGCCCAGGAGTGCTACGAGGCCGCCGCGCTCGCCTCCCGCCCCGCCGGGCAGGTGCTGCCGAGCGAGGCCCTGCGGCTGTCGTACACCCGCCGGGTGCCGGTCGGGGTGGTCGGTGTCATCGCACCGTTCAACGCCCCGCTGATCCTCGCCATCCGCTCGGTGGCCCCGGCGCTCGCCCTCGGCAACGGCGTACTGCTGAAGCCCGATCCGCGCACGGCGGTCTGCGGCGGCCTGGCCCTGGCCGCCGTGTTCGCCGAGGCGGGGCTGCCGGAAGGGCTGCTGCACGTCCTGCCGGGCGGGGCCGGGGCCGGGCAGGCGCTGGTCGCAGACCCGGACGTGCCGGTCGTCTCCTTCACCGGGTCCACGGCGGCGGGCCGCGCGGTGGGCGAGGCAGCCGGGCGCGCTCTCAAGCGCGCTCACCTCGAACTGGGCGGCAACTCCGCCCTCGTCGTCCTGGAGGACGCCGACCTCGAAGGCGCCGTCGCCCAGGCGTCCTGGGGTTCCTTCTTCCACCAGGGCCAGATCTGCATGACCACGGGCCGCCACCTCGTGCACGAGTCGCTGTACGAGGAGTACGTCGAACGGCTCGCCGCCAAGGCCGAGTCCCTGGCCGTCGGCGACCCGCACCGGGAGAAGGTGCACCTGGGGCCGATCATCGACCAGGGGCAACTGGACAAGATCCACGCCCTGGTGGAGGCCAGCACGGCCGGCGGCGCGAAGCTCGTGGCGGGGGGTACGCACAGCGGCCTCTTCTACCGGCCGACCGTGCTCGCGGGCGTCGGCGACGACACTCCGGCGTACGCCGAGGAGGTGTTCGGCCCCGTGGCTCCGGTCCGCTCCTTCAGCACCCTGGACGAGGCGGCGACCCTGGCGTCGGCGAGCCCGTACGGCCTCTCCCTGGGCATCGTCACCCGTGACACCGCGCTCGGGATCCAGCTCGCGGACCGCATCCCCACCGGCATCGTCCACATCAACGACCAGACGGTGAACGACGAGGCGGTCGCGCCCTTCGGCGGAGTCGCCGCGTCCGGCACCGGGGCGCGCTTCGGCGGCGAGGCGAACCTGGACGCCTTCACCGAGGTGCGCTGGACGACGGTACGCCGCGAACCGGCGGACCACCCCTTCTAGGAACGACCCCGGGCGCGGGACGCGCGAGGGCCCGGCCGCACGTCGCGACGCTGTTGGTTAATTCGGGCCCTGCGTGACGTCGGCCTTCAAGACCCGGTTGTGGTCTTGAAGGCCGACGTTGTCGTATGGGATGGGTGCGGATGTCGATGCAGCCGAAGGGATCTGGGGAGATCCCGGCGGAGACGGTGC
>NZ_BMVO01000025.1 GCF_014650755.1 Streptomyces chryseus
TCGTTCGGCATTTCGTGTTCCCGACTCTATCAGACTCTTTCGTGTCCGACTTCCTCGGTGCTTTCCAGTTCTTCGCTTTCGCGTTTCCCTTTCCGGCAGTTCCGACTCTATCAGATCCTTTCGGGCCTGACTCCCAGTCAGCGGGCTTTGTCATTGCGGCTGTTGGGCCGTTCCGACGTCTCAAACCCTAGCGGATCTCCCGGACGGCTCATAATCGAGCCTGTCGAATGAATTCCGGCATGCCGAAATTCTTCCCGAGTGGGAGATCGCGCAGAGTTTGGGTGTGCCGCGTGCGCGGCGAGTGGTCGACGCAGAACCGTTCCGGCTCCGTGACAACTCGAAGAACCTTACGGATCGGCGAGGTCGGTGTCAACCCCTGCCCTTCCCCCGTCAGTCGAGGTCCGTGAGACGGCCGCCGGCGTCCGGCTGGGCGTCCTCGACCCGTCGCAGCAGCCGGATCAGCATCTCGCCGAGCGAGCCGCGTTCGTCCGCTGAGAGGTCCTGGAGCAGGTCCTCCTCGAAGCTCGACGCCATCCGCATCGCCTCGAGCCACTTGGCCCGGCCCTCGTCCGTGAGCTCCACGATCACGCGCACGCGGTTGCTCTCGTCCCGGTCCCGGGTGACCAGCCCGTCCGCCGCCATCCGGTCGATGCGGTGCGTCATGGCGGCCGGGGTGAGGCCGAGGCGCTTCGCCAGCTCGCCAGGGCCCAGCCGGTAGGGGGCCCCGGAGACCACGAGGGTCTTCAGTACTTCCCATTCCGTGTTGCTGATGCCGAGTGCGGCGACCTGGCGGCCGTACGCCACGTTCATGCGGCGGTTGAGGCGGCCCAGGGCCGAGACGACCTTCTCCACCTGCGGGTCCAGGTCGCCGTACTCGCGCTGGTAGGCGGCGATCTGTTCGTCGAGGCTCGGCTCCTGGGGGCCGTGCGGCTCTGGGGTCTCAGGCATGCCGCGCAGTATGACACGTACTCGTTGGCCTTTAAGTCCTTCGATGTGTACTGTTGAGGTTCTAACTTTAGTGTTGAAGTCTTCAGACTTCAGCTCTTCTCATCGAAACCTTGAGGCAGGTGAGTGTGACCAGGGCAAGGGCCATGGGCGCCGCGATGCGCCGGATCCAGATGGGGAACGCGTTGAGTGCGTTCGGTATCGGGTTCACCGTTCCGTATCTGTATGTGTACGTCGCTCAGGTGCGGGATCTGGGCGCGAGTACAGCAGGTGTGGTGCTCGCCGTCTTTGCTGTGGCCGCACTTCTCGTCCTGCCGTTCACCGGGCGCGTCATCGACCGGCGGGGGCCGGTGCCGGTAGTGGTCGCCGCCGCTGTCGTCGCTTCCGCCGGCGCTCTGTGCATGGGGCTCGCCACCGACGTGCCGATGGTTCTGCTGTCCGCCGCGCTGCTCGGCGCCGGTACGGCGGTGGTGCAGCCGGCGCTCGCCACCATGATCGTGTGGTGCTCCACCCCCTCCACCCGTACGCGGGCCTTCGCGATGCAGTTCTTCCTGGCGAACCTCGGGCTCGGCATCGGCGGCCTGATCGGCGGCCAGCTGGTCGACGAGAGCCGGCCCGACAGCTTCCTGCTGCTCTTCGGCATCGAGGCGGTCATGTTCCTGGTGCTCGCCGGGATCGGCGCCGGCGTCCGGCTGCCGCACGCGGCCGTCATCCCCGGTGCCGTGCCGCAGGACGATGCCGCTCCCAAGGGCGGCCTGCGGGCACTGCTGCAGCACCGCGCGATGGTGCAGTTGTGCGGGCTCGGGTTCGTCCTCTTCTTCGCCTGCTACGGGCAGTTCGAGTCGGGTCTCGCCGCGTACGGCACCGAGGCGGCCGGGATTCAGCCGTCGACGCTGGGCATCGCCCTGGCGGCGAACACGGCGGTCATCGTGCTCGCGCAGTTCGTGGTGCTGCGCCTCGTCGAGCGGCACCGGCGCTCGCGCGTCATCGCGCTCGTCGGACTGATCTGGACCGTCGCGTGGATCGTGGCGGGGTACGCCGGTCTCGGGCACGGCAGCCAGACGATGGCCACGGCCGCGTTCGTCTCCACGTACGCGCTCTTCGGACTGGGCGAGGCGATGCTGTCGCCGACCGTCGCGCCGCTGGTCGCGGATCTGGCGCCGGAGTCGATGATCGGCCAGTACAACTCGGCGTTCGCGCTGGTCAAGCAGCTCGCGCTGGCCGTCGGGCCCGCGGTCGGCGGGCCGATGGGAGCGTCGCTGCACGCGCCGTACATCCTCACCTTCGTCGCCTTCTCGCTGGGCATCAGCGTGCTGGCGCTGCGGCTCGGCAAGCAGCTGACCCCGGCGCAGGACAAGCCGCTGCCCACCAAGTCGCGGGTCGTCGCCTCGGGCACTCCGGCGAAGGATCTCGCTCCGGCGGGTTAGGGCGCCGTACCCCGGGGGTCAGCTGTCCGGCAGGGCGAACTCGCACCAGACCGCCTTGCCGCCGCCTGGCGTGCGGCGGCTGCCCCAGGACGAGGCGATGGTCGCGACGATAGAGATGCCGCGTCCCGCCTCGTCCGCCGGTTCGGCGCGGCGGCGGCGCGGCAGGTGGTCGTCGCCGTCCGTCACCTCGATGATCAGGCGGCGGTCGGTGCGGCGCAGGCGCAGGCGCATCGGGGGCGTGCCGTGCTGGAGGGAGTTGGCGACGAGCTCGCTCGCCGCCAGGACGCCGAGGTCGCACAGCTCCACCGGGAAGCGCCAGGAGGCCAGGACCCCGGTCGCGAAGGCGCGGGCCCTGGGAGCCGCCTCGATGCCGCCGAGCAGCTCCAGCGCGGCGTTGTGGAAGAGCTCCGCGTCCGGGCCGGTGCGGGTGGGGTGCTGGAGGACCAGCACCGCCACGTCGTCGTCGTGGTCGGCCGTGACGCCCAGCGCGCGGATCAGGCGGTCGCAGACGACCTGGGGCGTGCCGGTGGCGCCGGACAGCGCGCGCTCCAGCGCTGCCACGCCCTCGTCGATGTCCTCGCGGCGGCGCTCGACGAGACCGTCCGTATAGAGGACGGCCGTCGAGCCCGGCGGGAGGGCGATCGTGCCGGAGGTGTGCATCCAGCCGCCGGTGCCGAGCGGGGGTCCCGTGTGGTCCTCGGCGCGGCGGACGGTGCCGTCCTCGTCGCGGACGAGGATGGGGAGGTGGCCCGCCGACGCGTAGACGAGGCGGCCCTCGTTGGGGTCGTGGACGGCGTACGCGCAGGTGGCGATCTGGCTGGCGTCGATCTCGGCGGCGAGGCCGTCGAGCAGTTGGAGGACCTCGTGGGGCGGGAGGTCGAGGCGGGCGTACGCGCGGACCGCCGTGCGGAGCTGGCCCATCACAGCGGCGGCCCGCACCCCTCGGCCCATGACGTCGCCGATGACCAGGGCCGTCCGGCCGGCACCGAGGGTGATGACGTCGTACCAGTCGCCGCCGACCGCCGCGTCGGTACCGCCCGGCTGGTAGGTGGCGGCGATGCGCAGGTCGTCGGGCTGCTCCAACTCCTGGGGCAGCAGGGAGCGCTGGAGGGTGACGGCCGTCTCGCGCAGGCGGCGCTCGCTCGCGCGCAGCCGCTCGGCGGCCTCGGCGTGGTCGGTGACGTCGGACGCGAAGACGAGCACGCCGTTCTCTCCGCTGCCGGCGGTGCCGGCCGGGAGCTCGATCGGCGTACAGGTGATGGTGTACGAGCCGCCCTTGGGGACCTTGCGGGACTTGACCGTACGGGGCGTGCCGCTGCGCAGGACCTGGTCCAGGAGGGGGAGCAGGCCGAGCTCGTCCAGCTCGGGGAGCGCGACGGCGGCCGGGGCTCCGGGCTCGCGGGGTCCGAAGGCGGCGGCGTAGGCGTCGTTGACGTACGCGACGCGGTGGTCGGGGCCGTACACCAGGGCGACGAGGGCGGGGAGGCGGCCGAGGATCTCGCATACGGAGAGGTCGGTCAGGGGCTGCGCCGCGGCCGAGGAGGGCAGGGCGTCGTCGCCGGGCGTGTCCTGGGCGTCGGGCCCGTGCTCGGACGGCCGGCCGTACTCAACGCGGGCCGCCGGGACGGAGCCGCGGTCGCTCCGCGCTGCGGCGCGGCGCTGCGTTCCGGGGAGACGGGCGCTCCAGCGCGTGAAGTTCACTGACTTTCAAGCCTCATGGTGTCGCGTTGCGTTGTGTGGCGTGACTGACGCTGTGGTCGCTGCGTTCGTTGGGGTCGCTGCGCTTGCTGTGGGGGGAGGAACTGCTGTGCCGTTACAGCGGGTGACTCTGGGCGGGCGTGAGCCAGCCTATGGTCACACGTCCAGTGTGACCGACCGCACTGACAGTCGTCACGTGGTCTTGGGCGGCTCGCCGCCCGCGGCCAGTTCGAACTCGGCGCGCGGGTGCTCCAGGGAGCCGAGGGATACGATCTCGCGCTTGAAGAGCCCGGCGAGGGTCCATTCGGCGAGGACGCGGGCCTTCCGGTTGAAGGTCGGCACGCGGCTGAGGTGGTAGGTGCGGTGCATCAGCCAGGCCGGATAGCCCTTGAGCTTGCGGCCGTAGACGTGCGCGACGCCCTTGTGGAGTCCGAGCGAGGCGACCGAACCGGCGTACTTGTGCTCGTAGTTCTTCAGCGGTTCGCCGCGCAGGGAGGCCACGACGTTCTCGGCGAGGACCTTCGCCTGCCGTACGGCGTGCTGGGCGTTGGGCGCGCACTCCTGGCCCTTCTCCGGCGCGCTGAGGTCGGGTACGGCGGCGGCGTCGCCCGCGGTCCAGGCGTGCTCGGCCCCTTCGACGGTGAGCCGGGCGGTGGCGGCGAGGCGGCCGCGTCCGTTCAGCGGCAGGTCGCTCGCGGCGAGGACGGGGTGCGGCTTGACGCCCGCCGTCCACACGACGGTGCGGGTGGGGAAGCGGGAGCCGTCGCTGAGGACGGCGACGCGGTCCGCGCAGGAGTCGAGGCGGGTGTCGAGGCGTACGTCGATGTTGCGCCTGCGCAGTTCACGGATCGCGTACTTGCCCATCTCCTCGCCGACCTCGGGGAGGATGCGGCCGGACGCCTCGACGAGGATCCACTTCATGTCCTCGGGCTTGACGTTGTGGTAGTAGCGGGCGGCGTAGCGGGCCATGTCCTCCAGCTCGCCGAGCGCCTCCACCCCGGCGTATCCGCCGCCGACGAAGACGAAGGTGAGCGCGGCGTCGCGGACGGCGGGGTCGCGGGTGGCGGAGGCGATGTCCATCTGCTCGATGACGTGGTTGCGCAGGCCGATGGCCTCTTCGACGGTCTTGAAGCCGATGCCGTAGTCGGCCAGGCCGGGGATCGGGAGGGTGCGGGAGACGGAGCCGGGCGCGAGGACGAGTTCGTCGTACGTGATCTCGACGGCGCCGGTGCCCTCCTCCTCGGTGGCGAGGGTCGTGACGGTCGCCGTGCGCTTGGCGTGGTCGATGGACTTGGCCTCGCCGATGACGATCTTGCACTTGTCCAGGACCCGGCGGAGCGGCACCACGACGTGACGCGGGGAGATGGAGCCGGCCGCCGCCTCGGGCAGGAACGGCTGATAGGTCATATAGGGATCAGGCGTCACCACAATGACCTCGGCCTCGCCGCTTCTCAGCTTCCGCTGGAGGTGCAGCGCGGTGTACATCCCGACGTAGCCGCCGCCGACAACGAGAATGCGCGCAGGTTCTGTCACTGTCCCATGACGCAACGGCGACGGGAGTTTGTCCACAGGGCCGGCAGATTGTGTGACCGGAGGTCATGCGTGCCGCACACCGCTGGAATGACCGATCGATCGGGAAGGGTCGCAGGTCAGCGGGTGAGGAGGGGGTGCGGACAGTGGCCGAATCAGGAAGGTTTTGGGCGATACTCCGATCGGGCGGGCGCTCCGTGCGGAACTACCCCCTTCTGTATCTACGCGCGCTCAACTATGTTCGTATCTCGTCGGGGCGGCCAGGTCCGCGGTCCCGGCCGACTATCAGGGCGGGGAGTCTCCGGGGGGAGACATCATTACCGGGGGAACGCTGATGCACATTCAGGAATCTCATTGGCAGACGGCCGTCGCATCCGACGGCCACGGGCGTGCGGGGGCGGGATCTCGCTCCGCACCGCTGCGTGTGGACGCACAGCGCAATCTTGAGCATGTACTGCGAGCCGCTCGCGAGGTCTTCGGCGAGCTGGGCTACGGAGCGCCGATGGAGGACGTGGCGCGACGGGCCAGGGTAGGGGTCGGGACGGTGTACCGCCGCTTCCCGAGCAAGGATGTACTGGTGCGCCGCATAGCCGAGGAGGAGACCTCCCGGCTGACCGACCAGGCGCGTACGGCTCTCGGACAGGAGGACGAGCCGTGGTCGGCGCTGTCCCGCTTCCTGCGTACGTCGGTGGCGTCCGGCGCTGGCCGGCTGCTGCCGCCGCAGGTACTGCGGGTGGGCGTGGACGGCGGCGAGGGCGGCGACGGTGCGACCGGCGCCGATGTCGTGGGCATCGCGGAGGCGCCGACGGTCCGGGGCGAGGTGCGGGTGCCGCAGCAGCGGCAGGCCGTGGCCCCGGTGGGTGCGGGCTCCGCGGGGCCCGAGCTGCGGCTGGTCGAGCAGCGGCCCTCGGGCACCGGTTCCGACGGCCTGGGCAGCGACGACGCGGGTGCGGCGGAGCTGCTGGAGGTCGTGGGGCGGCTGGTGGACCGGGCGCGTGCGGCCGGTGAGCTGCGGGGTGATGTGACGGTGGCCGACGTGCTGCTGGTGATAGCCACGGCGGCGCCTTCGCTGCCGGACGCCGCGCAGCAGGCGGCGGCCTCCGCCCGGCTGCTGGACATCCTGCTGGAGGGTCTGCGGTCCAGGCCCGCGTGAGTCCTGATCGGGACTCGGGCGGGTGTGCCCCGCCGGCCCGCTTGTTCGCCGGGTGGCGGACGGGCGGGCCTTCCGCTGTCCGGGGGCGGTTTCCGACGGCGAGCGGGAGCGCGGACGGTCGAATCCGCCGAGCCTCTCCCCGTTCGGGTGAACGTTAGTGCTCACTTACGGGAAAACTCCCCGGATGAGTGGTTCCCCGTTCGGAGCAATGGGCAGTGCTTCGCCCCGTGGGATTCTTGGCCGGTATTTCCGGGTCCGAGGGTGCTTACGGGGGCTTCCGCTATGGGTGTTGAGGGGCGGGACGAGCCGCTCGACCGGGTCGGCACGGAGCCCGACGGGCCGCCGCCCGCGGGGCAGGTGCCGAGCCAGGCGGGGCCGGGTCGGGCGGACGGCTACGGCTCGGGAGGCGGGCACGGCTCGGGAGGCGGGTACGGCTCGGGAGGCGGGTACGACGGCGCGGACGGGAACGCGGCCGCGTACGAGGAGACGTACGCGGCCGAGGACGGTGGCGGGGGCTGCGGGACCGTGCTGCCGGGGCCGTGGCCGGCGGCCGTGGAGGGCGACGACGCGAGCGTCCCCATGCAGCGCGAGGGCAGGACGAGCGGGGGCGGCGGACCGGCGGCGCTGACGCCCACCTCTGACGCCTCGCTGATCGAGCGGATGCGCGCCGGCGACGACGGCGCGTACGAGGAGCTGTTCCGGCGGCACTCCGACGCCGTGCGCCGGTACGCCCGTACCTGCTGCCGGGACGCCCACACCGCCGACGACCTGACGGCCGAGGTCTTCGCGCGCACCCTTCAGGCGGTGCGCGGGGGCGCCGGGCCCGCGCACGCCGTCCGGGCGTACCTGCTGACGACGGTGCGGCGGGTGGCGGCGGCGTGGACGAAGACCGCCAGGCGTGAGCACCTGGTCGAGGACTTCGCGGTCTTCGCGGCGCAGTCGGCCCGTTCGGTGGACGCCTCGGACGACGACACCCTGGAGCTGGGAGCCGACGTACGGGCCATGCACGAGGCCGAGCAGACGCTGGCGATGCGGGCGTTCCGCAGCCTGCCCGAGCGTTGGCAGGCCGTGCTGTGGCACACCACGGTCGAGGAGGAGTCGCCGAGCGAGGTCGCGCCGCTGTTCGGGCTGACGGCGAACGCCACAGCCGTGCTGGCGTCCCGCGCGCGGGAGGGCCTCAAGCAGGCGTACCTCCAGGCGCACGTGAGCACCGCGCTGACGGCGGGCGGCGACTGCGCGCGGTGGGCCGACCGGCTCGGCGCGTACGCCAGGGGCGGGCTGCGGACGCGCGCCGAGCGGGGGTTGCGCAAGCATCTGGAGGAGTGCGCGCAGTGCCGGGTGGCGGCCGGCGAGCTGAGCGATGTCAACGCCGGGATTCCGGCGCTGCTTCCGGTCGCCGTCATCGGCTGGTTCGCCGCCGGGTACGCGGTCAAGGCCGCCGGGCTGGTGGCGGGTGGCGCCGCCGGAGCGATGGGGGCGGCCGGGGCGGGGGCCGCCGCGGCGGCGGCCGGCGGGGGGTCGAGTTCGGCGGGGGGCGCGGCCGGTGCGGTCGCGGGCGAGGCGATGGGTGCCCCGGCCAAGGTGGCGATCGGTGCGGCGGTGGCCGTGGCGGTGACGGCGGGGGTGGTGTTCGCGCTCGCGGGTGAGGAGCCGAAGCCGGAGCCGAGGGCGGTGGCCAAGCCGCCGGCGTCGCGGCCGGCCGTACCGCAGCGGCCGAGCGCGAAGCCGCCCGCACCGCGTGCGCCGAAGCCGCCGATGGCGCTGCCGGAGCCGTCGCCCACGCGTACGGCTTCGCCCAGGCCCTCGGCCCCTGAGGCACAGCCCGCTCCGAAGCCGAAGCCGCCCGCGCCCGAGCCGCCGGAACCGGAGCCGACACCGCCGCCCGCACCGACGCCTCCCCCTCCTCCTCCGCCGCCGGCCGCCCCGGTCGTCTACCAGGTGAACACGCTGAAGTACGGCGCGTTCGGCGACCACACGGAGCCCGAGGTGCGGGTCGCCCGGAGCAGCTGGCTGTGGCAGCGCTACGGCATGTCGATCGGAGGCGTGCGCTACGGCAACGGTGTGACGACGCACGCGAAGTCGTCCGTCACCATCGACCTCAACCGCGCCTGCACCACGTACGACGCGCTGGTCGGCATCGACGACATGACGATGGGCATCGGGTCCGCGCGCTTCTCCCTGTACGGGGACGGCGCGCTGCTGTGGCGTTCGGGGCTCGTGCGGGGCAACGACGGGGCGGTGGCGGTGCGGGCGGGCATCTCCGGGCGGAAGTCGATCCGGCTGGTCGTGGAACCGGAGCACCCGCACGAGTCGATGGTCCTGGCGGACTGGGCGCAGTCACGCATCAGCTGCGGGGGCTGAGGGCGAGCGGAGCGGCGTCGACAGGTGGGGTCAGAGGGCCCGGCGTGGGGGGACTCCGCCGGCCACCGCGCGTTGGCGCGGGGCCGCCGTGCCCGTCCAGCAGGTTCCGCGCCGCGAGATCAGGCGGCGCAGCCACAGCTCCGTCGAGACCAGGTCGGCGAGGCCGTCCAGGGGGACCGGTTCGCCCTCGGCCGCCGCGCGCAGGGCCTTGCGTACGACGCGGGCCTCGATCAGGCCGGCGTCGGCCAGCAGCGGTGCGTCGAACAGTGCGATCAGGTCGCCGATCGCGGCGCGCAGCCCGGCGCGGGCGGCCACCGCCGAGGAGGCGTGCGACGTGGCGCCCCAGCCCGGCGGCAGGTCCCTGATCCCGGCCCCCGCCAGGACGGCGCGCAGGATCGCCGCGCGGGCGCCCGGCTGGACCCGCAGGGCCTCGGGGAGGGTACGGGACGCCCGTACGACCTGGTTGTCGAGGAACGGGGCGTGCAGGCGCTGGCTGCGCACCTCCGCGGCCTGCTCGAAGACCCGGTGGTCGGCCGCCGCCCGCGCCAGGGCGGCCCGGGCGCGGGCCTCGCCCGGACGCTGGACCGACGAGGGCCGGGTGATCGAGCCCTGGAGGCGAACCGATACTTCAGCCAGCGCCTCACCCGTCAGCCAGCGTGCCGCGGGGCCCGGTCTGGTCCAGGAGAGCGCGGCGAGTGAGGCGTCGAGGGCCGTGACCGGGGCGTTGCCCGTGCTCCGGGCGCCCGGCTCGTCGAAACGGCCGTCCATGAGACGGGCCGCCGCCTCCTCGATGCCCGCGCGGTACGGCGTACGGGCGAGGCGGCGTGCGGCGCGGTAGACGGTCAGCGGGACGAAGAGGGAGTGGGCGGAGGGGCCTTCGACCTTCGCGAGGGCGGCGACCGGTCGCAGCAGGTCGCGCCGTCTGCGGTCCATCAACAGGTCGGCCAGGCGGGCCGGATGGGCGTCCAGGACCTGGCGCGCGCCGTGCCCCGTGAAGTGGTCGGCGCTGCCCGCCGCGAGGCGGCGGCGGTGGCGCTCGGCGGTGACCAGGGACGGCCCCGGTTCGTCGGTGAGAGGACCGCTGTCCAGGTCGGCGTACGGCAGGGCTTCCGCTCCGGCGGCCACGACGACGTGGTGCAGCCTGGGGTTGGCTGCGATCGCGCCGGCCCGCTGCAACTCCGCGTCGCCGCCGGGGCCTTCGGCGGTCAGGTCGTTGAAGGTGACGGCGAGCAGCCGCTCCCCCGCGCCCGTGCCGTGGCCCAGGACCGTGCCGGGCACCCCCGGCAGGCCCGCCGCGAGGAGGGCCAGTGTCGCCGAAGCGCTGCCGCCCGAGAGGTCGGCGCCGATGCCGGGGACCGGCGCGCCGCGGGCGGCGCGGCGGTCGGCGGGGCCCATGCCGGGGACGGGGCCCGGGTCGGGCGGCACGGTCTCGGGGGCGTGGCGCGGGGCGGTGAGTCTGGCCCGTACCGCTTCGACCAGCGCGTCGCGCACTCCGTCGACGGCTCGCTCCGCGTCGAGTTGGGGCGCGGCCACGGCGAGGGAGGCCACCGGTTCGTACCCGGTGATCTCGCGGGATCCCTCGCGCAGGACGAGCGCGTGGCCCGGTGGGATGCGCCGTACACCCGCGTACGGCGTGCCGTCGCGCAGCGCCTCCGGCACGTCGGGGCAGGCGAGCAGGGCGGCGAGGTGGCCGATGTCGAGCTGTGCCTCGATGAGGTCGGCGAGCGGGAGCGCGGCGGTGGCGTACGCGGTGCCATTGGCCCAGGGCGTGTAGAAGACCGGGCGGGCACCTGCCAGGTCACCGACCACGGTGACGCGGCGGCCGGCCTGGACGACGGCGGTGTAACTGCCGGACCATGCGGTCAGGTGCCGCAGTGCGCCGCCGCGCGCCGCGAAGAGGCCGACGCGCAGTTCTTCGTCGGAAGCGCCGCAGCAGCCGAGGACGGCGATCCGGGTGAAGGGGTCCACGCTGACGACGCGGACCTCGTCGGGGCGCCAGTCGCCGACGGCCCACAGGGGGTCGGGGTCGCCCCACAGGAGCTGGGAGCCGACGGGGTGCACGGTGAGGGATTCGTCGTCCGCGGAGGGATGGGACGAGGGCCGCGAGGAGGCGGGGCCGGCACCGGCCGTGCCGGGCGCCCGGACCGCTCCCACTGTCCCGAAGCTGGCGGCGACACTGCTCCACCCCACCAACCACCGCATCGCGCCTCCACAGGCTGTGGACAACCAAACGCACGTACCGAAGCGGCATCGACGAATTCGAGAAGCGGCTTCGGGACCATGCTGCCACGACAACGGCACGCAGGAGGTGCTGTGGAAGGCGTACGGGCAAGTCAATGCGCCCGCCGCGTACAGGACTTCGGCCGGTTTGGGCGACAGGCGCCATTCAGCCATTCTGCGGTCCCGGCGGTACCCGGGGGGCGCCGCGGGGAACGCACAGTCCGGGAGGCGCTGTCCGCCTCCCGGACCGGTCCGCCGCCCGCGGGGATGAAGGCGGCGGTGTCCCCCAGCCCACTGGATCCAGTGCAGCGGGCCGACCCACGCGACTCCCATGGAACGGCTCCGGCCGTCGGCCCGACGAGAGCGCAGGGCGGGCGCACGGCCACACGCACGGAGCACGGGCGTGTCGCGGGCGTTCGTGTAACTACACGAATCTCGCCATACGGACCACCGCCCCTTAACGGTCGGGAGGCGGAGAACTACGCTGGGTTTACTGATGTTCTGAGCGGGCCGCATATTCCGGCTGGGCTGGCCGCGTGGTTGTGCGGGCGGTACGGCTGGAAATGTCCCCGCCGGACGGCTGTCTGTGTCGAGGGGTGGCGCATGTCCAGGGAGCAACGCGGGCCGAACGAAAAGCTCGGCACGGTTCTCGCCCTCGCGGGAATCAGCAATGCCGGCCTGGCGAGGCGGGTCAACGATCTCGGGTCGCAACGCGGCCTGACACTGCGGTACGACAAGACGTCGGTGGCCCGGTGGGTGTCGAAGGGCATGGTGCCGCAGGGCGCCGCGCCCCACCTCATCGCCGCCGCCATCGGGGCCAAGCTCGGCCGGCCCGTGCCGCTGCACGAGATCGGGCTCGCCGACGCCGATCCGGCGCCGGAGGTGGGTCTGGCCTTCCCGCGCGACGTGTCGGCGGCCGTGCGGTCGGCGACCGAGCTGTACCGGCTCGATCTGGCCGGCCGGCGGGCGGGCGGCGGCGGCATCTGGCAGTCCCTGGCGGGGTCGTTCGCGATCAGCGCGTACGCCACACCCGCCTCCCGGTGGCTGATAACACCGGCCGACTCCTCGGTCGCGCGGGATTCCGCGGCCGACGAGTCGGCGGCCGACGCGACTCCGCTGCGGGTGGGACACGCGGACGTGGCCAAGCTGCGCGAGGCGGCGGAGGACGCGCGGCGCTGGGACTCGAAGTACGGCGGCGGGGACTGGCGTTCGTCGATGGTGCCCGAGTGCTTACGGGTTGACGCGGCGCCGCTGCTGCTCGGCTCGTACAGCGACGACGTCGGCCGCTCGCTCTTCGGCGCCACCTCCGAACTGACAAGGCTCGCGGGGTGGATGGCCTTCGACACCGGGCAGCAGGAGGCCGCCCAGCGGTACTACATCCAGGCGCTGAGGCTGGCGCGCGCGGCGGCCGACGTGCCGCTGGGCGGGTACATCCTGGCGTCGATGTCGCTCCAGGCGACCTACCGGGGCTTCGCCGACGAGGGGGTCGACCTGGCGCAGGCGGCGCTGGAGCGCAACAGGGGGCTCGCCACCGCCCGGACCATGAGCTTCTTCCGGCTGGTGGAGGCGCGGGCGCACGCCAAGGCGGGCGACGCGCAGGCGGCGGGCGGCGCGCTGAAGGCGGCCGAGGGGTGGCTGGAGCGGGCGCGGGAGGGCGACGCCGATCCGTCCTGGCTGGGCTTCTACTCGTACGACCGGTTCGCGGCCGACGCGGCGGAGTGCTACCGCGACCTGAAGGCGCCGCGCCAGGTGCGGCGCTTCACCGAGCAGGCGCTGTCCCGGCCGACGGAGGAGTTCGTGCGCTCCCACGGGCTGCGGCTGGTGGTGTCGGCGGTCGCCGAGCTGGAGTCGGGGAACCTGGACGCGGCGTGCGCGGCGGGGACCCGGGCGGTGGAGGTGGCGGGGCGGATCTCGTCGGCGCGGACGACCGAGTACGTACGGGACCTGCTGCACCGGCTGGAGCCGTACGGCGACGAGCCCCGGGTCGCGGAGCTGCGGGAGCGGGCGCGGCCGCTGCTGGTGGCGCCGGCGTAGGGGTGCGCCGGCCGGGCCCCCTGTGCGGGCGGGAGGGGCCGGGGGCCCGCGGCCGGTGGTTTGAAGGCGTTGTCAGTGGGTCAGTGCATCATCGGGAGTCCGGGGGCGCTCCCCGGAGAGCACGAATCCGGACATGGCCGCGGTGGGAGGTGGAGCGATGCCGTACGACCGCTGTGACCGGTACGACTGCGATGTGCTGGTGATCGGTGCGGGCATCGTCGGCCTCTCGGCGGCGTACGCCGTCACCCGCGCCGCCCCCGGCACCCGGGTGGCGGTGCTGGAGAAGGAGCGGGGCCCCGCCCTGCACCAGACCGGGCGCAACAGCGGCGTGATCCACAGCGGCATCTACTACCGGCCCGGCTCGCTCAAGGCGCGGTACGCGGTGCGGGGCGCGGCCGAGATGGTCAAGTTCTGCGCCGAACACGGCATCGCGCACGAGGTCACGGGCAAGCTGATCGTCGCGACGGAGCGGGAGGAGCTGCCCAGGCTGCACGCGCTGGTGCAGCGCGGGCGCGAGAACGGCATCCCGGTGCGGGAGCTCGGGGCCGCGCAGATAGCGGAGTACGAGCCGAACGTGCGGGGCCTGGCGGCGATCCACGTGGGGACGACCGGCGTGTGCGACTACGGTGCGGTGGCGCGCCAGCTCGCGGAGAGTCTCGCCGCTTCCGGCGGGGAGGTCCGGTACGGCGCGGAGGTGGCCGCCGTCGACCGGCGGCCCTGGGGCGTCGCGGTGCGCACGGCCGGCGGGGCGGTGGTGCGGGCGCGGGTCCTGGTGAACTGCGCGGGGCTGCACTGCGACCGGGTGGCGCGGCTGGCGGGCGACGACCCGGGCATGCGGATCGTCCCCTTCCGGGGTGAGTACTTCGATCTCGCGCGCCCCGAGCTGGTGCGCGGCCTGGTCTATCCGGTGCCGGACCCGGCGTTCCCCTTCCTCGGGGTGCACCTCACCCGGGGCATCGACGGCGGCGTCCACGTCGGGCCGAACGCGGTTCCGGCGCTCGCCCGGGAGGGGTACGCCTGGTCGGCGGTCCGGCCGCGCGAGCTGGCCGGCACCCTCGCCTGGCCGGGTTCCTGGCGGACAGCCCGGCGGCACTGGCGGTACGGGGCGGGGGAGCTGCACCGCTCACTGTCGAAGCGCGCGTTCGCCGACGCGGTGCGGCGGCTGCTGCCGGACATCGCGGAGGCGGACCTGCGGCCGGCCCCGGCCGGGGTGCGGGCGCAGGCGGTGCTGCGGGACGGGACCCTGGTCGACGACTTCCTGATCCGGGAGGCCCCGCGCACGATCCACGTCCTGAACGCCCCTTCCCCGGCGGCCACGGCCTCACTCCCGATCGGCAGACAGGTGGCGCGGCGGGCGCTGGGGGTGCTGGGGGCGGCTGGGGTGTAGGGGGGCGCGGGCGCGGGGGATGCCAAGGCGGCCGGGGCGCGGGCCGCCCAGGGGGCCGGGGCCTGCCCCGGAGAAGCGCCGCAGGCGGGGGCTGCCCGGCGCGCCGTAGAATCGGGGCATTGTGTCTGAGTCCTCCCGCGTCCACCCCGACGCCACCACCCCCCATGTCTCCCCCTTCCACCGGGCCAAGGGCGAGCCCCGGTTCCCCGGTGGCCCCGCACCCGACCCCGCCGGTTCGCACCACGAGCGGCGGATCCGCAGCTTCCAGCCGCGGCGCAGCCGGGTGACCGCGGGCCAGGCCGAGGCGCTGGAGCGGCTGTGGCCCCAGTGGGGCCTGGACATCGACGGCCGGCGGGTCCTCGACCTCGACGAGCTCTTCGGCGGCCGCGGCCTGCCCGTCGTGCTGGAGATCGGGTTCGGGATGGGCGAGGCCACCGCGCAGATGGCCGCCGAGGACCCCGCCACCGGCGTCCTCGCCGTCGACGTGCACACCCCCGGCCAGGGCAACCTGCTCGCTCTCGCCGAGCGCGCCGGTCTCACCAACGTCCGGGTCGCGAACGGCGACGCGATCATCCTGCTCCGCGAGATGCTGCCGCCCGCCTCCCTGGCCGGCCTGCGCGTGTACTTCCCCGACCCGTGGCCGAAGAAGCGGCACCACAAGCGGCGCCTCATCCAGCCCGAGTTCCTCGACCTGGTCGCGCCCCGCCTCGCCCCCGGCGCGCTCGTGCACTGCGCGACCGACTGGGAGCCGTACGCCGAGCAGATGCTGGAAGTGCTCAGCGCGCACCCCGACTTCGAGAACACGGTTCCGGGCGGCGGCTACGCACCCCGGCCCGCCTTCCGGCCCCTCACCCGCTTCGAGGGCCAGGGTCTCGACAAGGGCCATGTCGTGAACGACCTGCTCTTCCGCCGCCGGTAGGGCGCACAGGCGCCATCGCCGGTGTCAGTGCCGATCGTTAGGGTCGACGGGTGTACGAGAGCCCTCCGCACCCCCGGCAGCACCCGGCGGTCCCGGACTGCGAGCAGCAGCCGCAGTTCACCGCCGTACCGCCGCCCGCGCTCTGGCGCTACAAGCCGCGCCGCGCGTGGTGGCGCACCAGGGCGGTGCGCGCGGGCGCGGTGATCACGGCGCTCGCGCTCTGCGCCCTGGTGATCCTGGCGATCGTCCGCGACCAGACCGGCACGCAGGGCTTCCTGGTGGGCCTGGGGCTGGCCGGGCTGCCGGTGCCGTTGCTGGCGTCGGCGTTCCGCTGGCTGGACCGGGTGGAGCCCGAGCCCTGGCGGAACCTCGCGTTCGCCTTCGCCTGGGGCGCGTTCGCGGCGGCCCTCGTCGCGATCGTCGCGAACAGTTTCGCGACCCGTTGGATAGCCACGGCCACGGCCGATCCCGCGGGGGCCGAATCTCTCGGCGCGACGGTGATAGCGCCGGTCGTCGAGGAGAGCGCGAAGGCGGCGGCGATATTGCTGATCTTCCTCTTCCGCAGACGGGACTTCACCGGGCTCGTCGACGGGGTGGTGGTCGCCGGGTTCACGGCGACCGGCTTCGCCTTCACCGAGAACATCCTCTACCTCGGCAACGCCTTCGGCGAGGACCAGGAAGCGGGCGTCTCCGGCCTCGCGTCGGTGACGGCGGCGACCTTCTTCGTACGCATAGTGATGTCGCCGTTCGCGCACCCCCTGTTCACGGTGCTGACCGGCATCGGCTTCGGGCTGGCCGCGCTCGCGTCGCCGCGCGGGGGGCGGTGGCGGCGCATCGCGCTGCCCCTGCTGGGCCTGGTGTGCGCGATGGGCATGCACGCCCTGTGGAACGGCTCGGCGGTCTTCGGGGGGCTCGGCTTCTACCTCGTGTACGCCGTCTTCATGGTCCCCGCCTTCGCACTGCTGACCTGGCTGGCGGTCTGGACGCGCCAGCGCGAGCTGGGCACGATAGCCGCCGAGCTGCCCGCGTACGCCGCCGCCGGCTGGCTGCTGCCCGCCGAACCGCTGGCCCTGTCCTCGATGCGGGCCCGCTCGCTGGCGCGGGGCGCGGCGGCGCGCAGGTACGGAAGCGGCGCTGCGGGGCGTGCCGGGGGCCGGGCGGCCGCCCGTGCCGTCGCCGAGTACGAGCTGTTCGCCACGTCCTTGGCCTTCCTGCGCCACCGGGCCCACCGCGGCGCGCTGGGCCCGGACTTCACGGCACGCGAGCAGGAGCTGCTGCACCATCTGTGGCAGCGCAGGGAGGTCGCCGGTCCGGCGCTGGAGTACGCGGCGCGGGCGGCGGGCCGGGTACGGCTCCCGCCGCCCCGGCCGCCCGCGTGGCAGCCGTACGGGTACGCGCCGCCCCCGCACCGGGACTACGCGGCGTACAACCCGTACCGGCAGCAGTGACCGGGGCCCTCCAGGGACGCGAGGACTCGGGGCCCCAGGCAAGACCTGGACCCGGACAGACCGGCAGCCCTGGGCGCGGGGGGCGTGCGTCAGGGCTGCCGGGGACCGGGGCGGTGCGGTGCCGCGCTCCGGCGGGGACCGGCCGCCGGAGCGCGAAGCGAAAGGCGGAGCCGTCAGACGGTGAGGCCCTTGCCGCGCAGCCACGCGGCCGGGTCGACGCCCGCGCCGTCCGGCGTGTGCACTTCGAGGTGCAGGTGCGCCCCGGTGACGTTGCCGGTGGCGCCGACGCGGCCGATGACGTCGCCCGTACCGACCTCGCCGGACGTGACGGTCATCGAGGAGAGGTGGCAGTACCAGACCTCCGTACCGTCCGGGAGCTCCAGGACGATGCGGTAGCCGTACGAACCGGACCAGCCCGCGGACTTGATCGTGCCGCCGTGCACGGCCTTGAGCGGCGTGCCCGTCGGAGCGGCGAAGTCGAGGCCGGTGTGCTGGCCGGAGGACCACATAGCGCCGGCCTGCCCGTACGTGGAGGTGAGCGTGTACGACGAGAGGGGCATCGCGTAGCTGGCGGCCAGCTTGGCGAGCCGCTCCTCCTCCGCCTTGCGCGCGGCCTCTTCCCGCGCCTCGCGCTTCTCCTCCTCGGCCTCGCGCTTCTCCTCGGCCGCCTCGGCCTCCGCCGCGCTCTGCTGCTTCTTCGCCTCGGCCGCGGCCTTCTCGGCGGCCTCCTTCTCGGCGGCGACCTTCACCTCGGCGTCGGCGGCGGCCTGCTGCTGCTCGGCCTGCTGGAGGATGCGGGCGCGCAGGGCCTCGCCCGCGTCGGTGGTGCCCTGCCGGGCGTCGGCTGTCGTGACGCCCGCGGTGGAGAGCGGGGCGGCGGCCACGACGGCCTCGTTCGCCGCGCCGGCCTGCACGTCGGAGCCGGATTCGGCGTCGTCGGACATCAAAGAGCCGACACCGGGTAGTGACTTGGGGTCGGGAAGCGAGTCCGTTATCGCGTCGGGAAGGGAGATCGATATGGCCGGCTTGTCCTGGGCGGTGGCGATTCCGCCCGCGCCGACCGCGGCGATGACGCCCACGCCGAGAACGGTGGAGCTGCGACCGAGACCGCCGCGCTGCTTGGCCACACGGTGACGGCCGCGTACGGGACGGACGGATTCCTCAGTCGGATTCCATTCCTCCCAGGTCCCCTCCCCGCCGACGTGCGTGCCGGTGTCGTGGGCCGCCCCGTAAGGGGGCATGGCGGTCTGGGGGGCGGGGCTGTTGGACGCCACGGAGGCGTGCTCCTTTCCTTCCTTCTCGCCTACCGGGTTAGCTGACGGGTTCGGAGCAGGAAGGTCTCCTACGAGCCTCTCCGTGGGTACGAAGCGGCCCGATTCACCCCAAGGAACGTGGTTCCCCGGTTCCCTCGCGGGATTCGGCGTGTGCGCACGGTGCCGTCTCTTGCGACGACTGGGACGACCGCGCTGCGTTATCGAACGTTAATAGACACCGGCTTCGGTTTCCAAGCTGTTCCAAGTGATCGTTAAGGGTCTTGGACTGAACCAATCGGGACACAAGCAGTCACAGTCGGACGAGTTGACCGCCACTCAGAAAACATCCGTCGCATGACGGTTCGTCAATCGTTATGCGCAAGGGTGTTCTGGACTACGCAGCGTCGCGAGCCGGATCCCACGGCTAACTTCAGCACCATGGTCGTCAACAACACGCAGTCGGTGGCCGATCGCTACCGCGAGTTCTCCGAGCAGCAGGCGCGCGCCGTTTCGCCCGTGTACGCCGAACTCACCGCCCGCATCAGCAAGGACCCGGACTTCTGCGCCCTCGTCGCCGCTCTCCCGCCCGGCAACAAGCAGCAGCCCAACCTCCTCCTGGCCGCCGTCCGGTATCTCGGCGGCCCCTACGAGCGGTGGGCGCCCTTCCGTGACTGGACCCTGACCCACTGGGACGCCGTACGCGCCGTCATGCTGGCCCGCTTCACCCAGACCAACGAGCCCGCCCGCTGCGCCACCCTGCTGCCCCTCCTCGCCGCGCTCCCCCAGCCCCTCGCCCTCATCGAGGTCGGCGCCTCCGCGGGCCTGTGCCTCCACCCGGACCGCTACGCGTACCGCTACGACGACGGCCCCGTCCTGGGCGACGCCCCCGTCACCTTCGACTGCCGTACGGAGGGTCACGCGCCCCTGCCCAGCGCGCTCCCGGACATCGCCTGGCGGGCCGGCATCGACCTCAACCCCCTCGACCCCACCGACGCGGACGACGTCCGCTGGCTCCAGTCACTCATCTGGCCCGGCCGCACCGAGCGCCCCCGCCAGCAGCTCGCCGCCATCGAGGCGGTCCGTACGGCGCCCAGGCCCCGCATCGTGCGCGGCGACCTCGTCGACGAACTCCCGGCGCTGGCCGCCGAGGCCCCCGGGGACGCCACCCTGGTCGTCTTCCACACCGCCGTACTGACCTACCTGCCGCTCGCCCGCCGCGAGGAGTTCGCCGCGCTCGTCCGCGAGCTGGCCGGCCACTGGATCTCCAACGAGCACCACACCGTCCTGCCCTGGCTCGACGCCCCCGCCCCGGACGACGAGCACCTTCTCACCCTCGCCCTCGACGAGCGCGCGGTCGCCTTCACGGCCCCGCACGGCCAGAGCCTGCACTGGTTCGCTCCTCCGGCAGCTCCGGCCGCCTGACCAGGCCCACCGTCCTGCGGCGGTCCCGCTGCCCCTCGGCGGGCCGCCCGACCGCCAGCAGGGCCATGTCGTCCGTGGCCGCCCCGGCCGTGTGCAGCCGTACGTCGGCGACGAGCGCGTCCAGCAGCTCGTCGGGGCCGGGGAAGATCCGGCCGCGCAGCCGGGCGGCCGGGTCGTAGAAGACCCCGGCCGCGTTCCGCGCCTCGGACAGGCCGTCGGTGTAGAGCAGCAGCGTGGCACCGGGCGGGAACGCGCACTCCAGCGTCCGGTCCGGCCAGGCGCCCAGGTCGCCCATCCCGAGCGGCAGCGCGGCCTCGGGCGGCACGATCTGCGCGATGTCCCCGTCGGCGTACAGCAGGAGCGGTTCCGGGTGGCCCCGGTTGACGAACCGCACGACGCCCCGACCGTGCGGGATCTCGGCCAGTACGGCCGTGGTGAAGCCCTCGAAGGCGTCGAGCCCGTCGCGCCGGGCGCCCTCCCGCGTCAGCGCCCGCTCCAGCCGCCGCGCCACCCCGTCGAGCGCGCTCTCCTGCTCCGCGGCCTCCCGGAACGCCCCGACGACGACGGCCACCGCCTCCACCGCGCCGAGCCCCTTGCCGCGTACGTCGCCGACCACCAGCCGCACCCCGGACGGCGTGTCCTGGACGGCGAACAGGTCCCCGCCGATGAAGGCGTCCGCCTGGGCGGCCTCGTACCGCGCGGCGATGTGCAGCCCGGCGATCCGGTCCGCCGGTACGGGGAGCACGGCGCGCTGGGCCGCCTCCGCGATGGTGCGGGCGGAGGCGAGCTGCCGGCCGCTGCGGCGTACGACACGGTTGATGAGCAGCGCGAGGACGGCGACGGTCACCACGGTGATCAGCTCGGTCACGGACTCGACGTGCGTGGAGGTGCCGTTGTAGAGATGCAGCCCCACGACGGCGGCGACGGCGACGGCGCCGGTCACCAGGGTGTTGCGGAACGAGGACAGCGGGGCTGCGATCAGCGGGGCTGCCGCGAACAGCGGCGACGCGGTGAAGTTCGGCGGCGTGGTGACGTCGAACGCGCACCCGCCGACGATCAGCAGCGCGGGCAGCGCCCGGACGAACCGCGAGACCGCCCTGCCCCCGCCGCGTCCGGCCGCCGCTCCGCCCAGCTTCCCCACCAGTGGTCTCCTGCTCGCCGCGCACCCGGCTGCGGACCGTACCGCGCCCAGCCCAGGCTGGCCGCAGCCGCGCCGGGCGGCCATCGGAGGCCGACCGAACGGGGGACGCGGGAGCTCCCCGGACACGACGAAGGCCCGGATCTCTTCCGAGAT
Organism: Streptomyces chryseus; assembly: GCF_014650755.1. Lineage (GTDB taxonomy): Bacteria > Actinomycetota > Actinomycetes > Streptomycetales > Streptomycetaceae > Streptomyces > Streptomyces chryseus. The sequence continues at coordinate 21,092 of NZ_BMVO01000025.1, forward strand.
CCGGACCTTCGTCTTCTTCTTCAGTAGCGGGGACAGGATTTGAACCTGCGACCTCTGGGTTATGAGCCCAGCGAGCTACCGAGCTGCTCCACCCCGCGTCGTTGAACTCAACTGTACGCCATCGGGGAGCCACCCCCGACCACACGCCCCACGCAGCTCACACGGCCCACCGCGCTCCGGGCGGACGGCCGGGTCGAACACGGTCGGGCCGTACCACCACCCCTGCGGGGCGCCGCCAACCCGCCTCCCCCGCGGCGGCGTTACTCCGCGATCTCCGTACGCTCCCACCACTCGTACACCGTCACGCGCCCCTGGTCGGTGTCCTGGTGCCGCGCCGTGACCTTGAAATGCTCGTACCCGCCGCGGTGCGGGATCTTCAACTCTTTCCCGGGCGGCGTGATCGGCACGATCCGCTCCCGCAGATCGTCCGGCCCGCCTTCGAGGAGCGCCTTTTGCGTCATGCCCCAGTCTTCGCACGGCTGCCCCGCACGCGCACGTCGGAGCGCCCGTCCGAGAACGCGAGAGCGCCCCGCCGGACGTGTCCGGGCGGGGCGCTGACGTGCGGGTCGACCGGGCTGCCCCGGTCGCCTCGGGCGGTAGGCCGTGTGGGACTCGAACCCACAACCAACGGATTAAAAGTCCGCTGCTCTGCCAATTGAGCTAACGGCCCTCGGCGAATCACCCCCGAGCATAGCCGCAGCGGACCCGGTAGCCGATCGGGTATCGGTTACCGGGCCCGTCACCGGGAGCACCGGCTCTAGAACAGGCCCTTGTAGCCCTGCCATCCGGTGGCGATCTGCGTGCGGCCGCCGAAGGAGCCACGGCCGTTGCCGTCGTTGCGGAAGAGCTTGCCGGCGGAGTCCCGCACGACGATGTCCGCCCTGCCGTCACCACTCACGTCACCGACGCCGACGAGGGCGTTGTAGGACCGCCCCCAGTCCTCGAAGACCTGCACGCGGCCCTCGAACCAGCCGTCGCCGGTCCCTTCGTAGCGCCAGAGGCCGCCGGACCTGTCGTGCGCGAGCAGATCCGCCCGGCCGTCCCCGGTGATGTCACCGACGCCGGCGATCCGCCCGTACGTCTTCCAGTTCGAACCGACCTTCACCTTGGCCGCGAGCTTGCCGCCCGCCGCACCGGCGAAGAAGTACATGTCGCCGGTCGACGCCTGACGGGCGACCAGGTCCGGACGGCGGTCGCCGTTCATGTCGCCGGGAGACGTCAGCACGTTGTACTGGCCCCATCCGCTCCCCAGTGAGCTGGACGCCGTCGAAACGGTCAGGGCCTTACCGCACTTCGGCTTGTACGCCCGGAGTTCGCCGGAGGCCGACCGCACCAGCACGTCGTTGCACCGGTCGCCGTTCACGTCGCCGAACGGCACGGCGTACGCCGACGAGGCCCACCCGGTGGCCGAGGTCTTCCCGGAGAACTTCCCGGCGCCGGTCCCGTGGTGGAAGGTGAAGCTGCCGTGGAAGTTGAGCGTCAGCAGATCCCCGACGGTGTCGTCCCCGACGAAGTCGTGGCGCACGGGTGACGCTCCCCGCAGCTCGACCGTGCCCGTACGCCGGAGCGCGGGGCCGTTGCCGTCGGCGGGCAGGACGGACAGCGTCCAGGCGTACGTGCCGTTCGGGAAGGCGGCATCTCCCTGCGCGCCGGGCACCATGCCGTGCCAGCGTGCTTCGAGCCGCTCGCGCACGGCGCCGCCGCGGACCGTGTCGACGGTCCTGCCGGTGACCTTGTCGCGCAGCGTCAGTGTCCAGGACGCGGCTGGCTTGGACAGCGGCGTGACGGTGACGATCTCCGGTACGGCGTCGAAAGTGCGTGCGGTGACCTGGGGGATGTCGACCGGGGACCCTGCCGTGGCCATGGGCTGCCCGGGCACGCCGGACGGGACCAGGTGCACCCGCTCGTCGCCGTCGACGTAGGCGGCGTTCCCGGCGAAGCGGTCGACGGTCCACCGCACATGGCGCTGCGAGACGCCCGTGTCCGGGAGGTCGCCGACGGTGCGGCTCCGGGCCTGGCCGGTGTCCACGGCTGTGAGGAGGAGCTTCCCGTCGGCCTTGTCGTGCGTGACCACCCACCCGTCACCGAGCAGCGCCTCACCGGAGGGCACGGGAATGGACTTCTTCTCCGTACGGTCGTACACCCCGGCCGGGCCGCCCGAGGGGCAGCTCCAGTACAGCCAGCGCCCGACCGCCTGAAGCTCCTCGGGCACGCAGCCCGCGCCGGTGTCCGCCGTCTCGACGGTCGTCCCGGCGGCGAGGTCCCGCGCGGTGACCACGCCTTTCGCCACACCCGGGGTCCACAGCCGGCCCGCCCAGACGGCGGCGGCGCCGGCGTCGCGCTGGACGACGGCCTTGCCGTCGGAGAGGCGGTAGAGGGTCTGCCTTCCCCCCGCTTCGGAGGTGTGGAGGAGATGGCCAGGGGTGACGGAGGTGATTTCCCCGCCGGGGGGGACGAGGATCGAAGCATGGTCGTCGTTCCTGGGCCCGTCGATACGGACCAGGTCCTTCTCGGCGGTGTACTCCTCCAGCCTGGCGAACCGCCCGTCACCCACGCCGTGCAGCGCCGCGCAAGCCGCGTCGTCATGCGCACACCACGGCGGGTAGGCAACCGCGTTCATGAGCCGGGATCGCTCTCCGTACGTCGGCGTCCCGGTGGCGCTGAGCGTGCGGCCGTGGGCCTCCCTCGTGCCCGTGCTGTTGTCGACGAGGCCGAGGCGCCCCTGCGCGAGCGCCAGGCCTCCGACCACCGCCGACAGTTGCGGCAGCTTCTTCACAAGGGTCGCCCGGGGCTGGCCGTCCCCATCTGCGGTGATGCGGCGAATGGCCCAGTCAGTGGGGTAGGACGAGCCGCCGACCACCACTGCGGTCCCACCGGGGCCGCTCGTCAGCGCTCCTGTGCTCCTCGCTGTGACAGTCAGCGGCGCGCCACCTGCGATCGGCTTGGCCATGATTGCTGACGTGTTGCTCTCGTACACCACCCATTGACCGACAACCGCCAGGTTGTGCTGCGGTGCACCGTCGGGCGTCACGTCCACCGTGGTGGGCTCGGCCGGGAGGTCGTCGCGGGGGATGACGAGAACAGCGGTCTTGCTCGTGCTGTACACCGCGAGATGCTCGTCGGAGAGCTTCGCGTACTGGTATCCCTCGGGAAGCGGAGCGCTGATCCCGCTCACCTGGCCTGTAAGCGGGTCAACCTGCACGAGACGAATACGGTCGTCGGTTTTGCCGATTTTGCCGAGGAACACGATCCCCTTGTGGTCTCCGGCAACAGGGGCGCCCAGCATCCCGCCCGCGGGCAGTCCCGTGACGACGGCATGACGCGTACCGCCGTCTCCGTCGGACGACAGCAGGTGCAACCTCCTGGCGCCGTGACCGTCGGAATCGACGACGTTGTCGAAGGCCACTGCCGTCCCATCGAATACACGAAGGAGGGCGAGACCATCAGGAATGGTGAACTTGTGGTTCGTACCGTCCGATGCGTTCCGGAACTCCACTTGCGCGCCGTTGTCATACGTCACATGGGCCAAAGCATCGGTCCCCGTAGGGCGGGCGACGGCTCCGGCATCGGGCACCGCGAACGTCTTGCCGTCCTCGAACCGGGTCCACTGCAGACCATCGAGGCCGGCTTCCCGGTGGAACACTCCGCGGGCGCCGACGCCGTCCGCGTCCCAGGCCTGTACCCCACCGAACAGCGTCGCCGATCGTGCCGCGTCCCGAAGTGCCGGCGGAATGACGACTTCCTGCACGGCAGGCGGCACATCCTCCTTCGCGGCCGCTGCGGCGTCCACGGACGTACAGAGTCCGATCCCCATGGCTGCGGCGATCGTGCCGCGCACAAGGGCGTGTCGTGTCACTCGGTTCCCTCCCCGGGAGCCAGAAGAAAGGCGTGGGGAAGCGACGGCGGCTGTGTGTCACGCGCGCCGTCGGCGAATCGAATCGAGCCACGCCCCCCGGCAGTGCCCCCCATGCAAGTGGGGCGGAGCGTAGCAGGAGTCACGGGTGGGGGGAAAGGGAAAAGAAAAGCGGGCCCGTTCGTGAAGAACGGGCCCGCCTTCGCAGGTCAGCGGCCTACGCCGCCGAGCTGATCAGCTATCAGCTGCGCTTCCAGCGCGGCTTGTCGTCGCGGCGGCCGAACGAGCCGGTCGCCGTGCCGCTGCCACGGTGGTCGTCGCGACGGCCCTGCGGGCGGTCGTGGCCGGTGCGGAAGCCGCCACCGGTGGCCGGACGGTCGTCACGGCGGTCGCGGTTGAACGGACGGTCGGCGCCGCCGGTGCGGAAGCCGCCACCGGTGGCCGGGCGGTCGTCGCGGCGCTGGAAACCACCGCGCTCGCCGCCACCACGGTTGTCGTCACGGCGGAAGCCACCGCCACGGTTGTCGTCACGACGCTCGAACGGACGGCCACCACGGTCGCCACCCGCCGGACGGTCGTCACGGCGCTGGAAACCACCGCGCTCGCCGCCACCACGGTTGTCGTCACGGCGGAAGCCGCCACCACGGTTGTCGTCACGACGCTCGAACGGACGGCCACCACGGTCGCCACCCGCCGGACGGTCGTCACGGCGCTGGAACCCGCCACGCTCGCCGCCACCACGGTTGTCGTCGCGACGGAAGCCACCACGGTCGCCACCGCGGTCGCCGCCGCGGAAGCCGCCACGGTCACCGCCACGGTCGCCACCGCGGTCGTCACGGCGCTGGAAGTTGCCCCGGTCGTCGCGACGCTCCGGTGCCTGCGCCGGCACGGCGGCGGCGGCCTCGGCGGCCGCCAGCTCGGCCTCGGCGGCCTTCGCCATCTCGGCGACGGCCTCGTCCGGGTCCTCGCCGCGCTCACGCGCCGCGCGGGCGACCAGACGGTCGGCCTCCTCGCGCAGCTCGGTCGCCCGGCGCTGGACGCGCTCCAGCTCGCGGGTGAGCTCCTTGGCCTCGCGCTCCGCCTGCTTGGCGGCGTTGTTCGCGGAGTCGGCCTGGACCTCGGTGAGCGAACGGGCGCCGGTGATCTCGGCGACCTCCGGCTCGAACGCGCCCGCACCGCCGACGATGTGGCGCGAGGCGTCGACGCCCGCGTCCTCCATCAGGCGGAAGATCTGGCGGCGCTGGTGCGGCAGCGACAGGGAGACGACGACACCGGACTTGCCGGCGCGGGCGGTACGGCCCGAGCGGTGCAGGTAGTCCTTGTGGTCACCGGCCGGGTCGACGTTCAGGACCAGGTCGATGCCGTCGACGTGGATGCCGCGAGCGGCGACGTCGGTGGCGACCAGGGCGTTGACGTAACCCTTCTTGAAGTCCTCGAGGACGCGCGTACGGGCGCCCTGCGTCATGCCGCCGTGCAGCGCGTCGGCCTTGACGCCCGAGTCCTGGAGCTGCTCGGCGATGCGGTCCGCGCCCAGCTGGGTGCGGACGAAGATGATCGTGCGGCCCTTGCGGGCGGCGATCGCGGCCGTGACCGGCGCCTTGTCCTTCGGCTTCACGACGAGGACGTGGTGGGTCATGGTCGAGACGTTGCCCTGCGCGCTGTCGACCTCGTGCGTGACGGGGTTCGTCAGGTAGCGCTTGACCAGCGTGCTGATCTCGTTCTCCATGGTGGCGGAGAAGAGCATGCGCTGGCCGCCGCCGGGGATCTGGTCGAGCAGCTCGGTGACCTCGGGCAGGAAGCCCAGGTCGGACATCTGGTCGGCCTCGTCGAGGACGGCGACCTGGACGGCTCCGAGCGACGCGGCGCCTCGGTTGAGGAGGTCGCGCAGACGGCCCGGGGTGGCGACGAGGACGTCGACGCCGCGCTCCAGGGCGTAGATCTGGTTGCTCATGGACGTACCGCCGCAGACGACCTTCATCTTCAGGCCGAGTACGTCGCCGTACGGCTGCAGCGCGTCCGCGACCTGCATCGCGAGCTCACGCGTCGGGGTCAGGATGATCGCGCGGGGCTTCTTCTTCTCGGTGTGACCGCCGGCCAGCTGGGCCAGGGTCGGCAGACCGAAGGAGAGCGTCTTGCCGGAGCCGGTGCGGCCACGGCCGAGGATGTCCTTGCCGGCCAGGGCGTCCGGGATGGTCGCGGCCTGGATCGGGAAGGGGGCGGTGACGCCGTTCTGCGCGAGCTTGCGGACGATGCCGTCCGGCAGGCCCAGGGAGGCGAAGGTCACGGAGGGCTCGGTGTTCTCGTCGGCCTCGTCGGCCTCGATCACGTCGGTCGCGTCGGTGCTCTCGGTGAGCTCGGCGGGGGTCTCGGTGGTGACCTCTGCGGCCTCGACGACGTCGGCGGTCACTACGACCGTCTCGTTCTCGGGCATGGCGGTGCGGTCAGTGCTGGAAATGGACATACGAAATGCGAAACCTCTCGGAGTCTCGGCACGCGCCCAAACTCCGTGAAATCGCAAATCAATCGCAAATCGACCGCCTCAGTGCGGTCAGTCACGGTAAGGGAGAGTACGCGCCACGGGGCGCTCCAGGTCCTCGTTCTTTACGAGAACTCAACGGCGCCGGGCAATGGGATCAAACGATCTATAACCATACGCACCCTCCCCCCCTTATGGCAAACCGAGGCCCCTACACCGGCCCCACCTGCGGTGATGCCTCCGGCTCCCGCACCATTTCGCGCCGCTGCCCCATCGCCGCCGTCTGCGTGTCCGCCGCCGGTGACGCCGAGGGCGGCGGCGGGGTCGGCTCCGGTTCGGACGGCTCCGGGGGCGGCGGCTCGGTGACCGGGGGCGGCTCGGGCGGCTGCGGAGGCTTCGTCGGCGTCGGCGTGTCCTGCGTCGGGGTCGGTACGCCGGGGCGCGGCTTCGGCCGGGTGCCGTCGCCCCGGGGCGGGGCCTCGCCGCTCTTCGACGGCGAGGCCGAGGCGCCCGGCGACGCGCCGGGACTCGCCGACGGGTCGTCCCCGGCCTTGCCGTCCTTGGCCTTCTCGCGGCCGTCCCGGTCCTTCTGGGCCCGCCCGCTCGTACGGTCGATCCCCGTCCCGGTCCGCGCCTGCCCGCCGTCGGGCTCCGCGGCCGCCGCCTCCTGCCCGGCCGCCGAACGGGACGGCTCCGGCCTGCCTCCCTCGTCGCTCACGCTCATGCAGCCCGCGGACGCCGCGACCGCGAGGACGGCGGCGGCGAGTCTGGCGGGGGCCAATCGGACAGGCGGGAGCAACTGGCGCACGAGCGGCACCTCCGGGGCACGGCGGGCGGGTTTCACTGCCCAACTCCCTTTAACCCACAAGGGACACGCACGGGTGACCGGGTGAACGCGCCGGGCGGCCGGGGGCGAAGGCCCGGCACGGCCCCCGACGGCGCGTCAGGCCCCGGCCGCTCCGCGGCCCCCGGCTAGCCCGCCAGGGCCCGCCCGAGGGCCGACCCCAGGAAGACCGCCGCGAGCCCCACGAGCAGCGAACCGCCCGCGTTGGCCACCGCCAGGACGCCCCGCCCGCGCTCGGCCAGCCGCAGCGTCTCGTAGCTGAAGGTCGAGTACGTCGAAAGGGCCCCGCAGAGCCCGGTCCCGAGCAGCGCGTACGTCCCCGAGGACACCACCGCCCCCGTGAGCACCCCCAGCACCAGGCTCGCCCCCGCGTTGACCACGAACGTCCCCCACGGGAACTCGCCGGCGTGCCGCGCCTGCACCGCACGGTCCGTCAGGTACCGCAGCGGCGCCCCGACAGCCGCCCCCAGCGCCACCAGCAGCCAGCTCACGCGGCGGCCCCGGCCCGGCCGACCGCCGCCCGCGTCAACCTCACCCCGGCCCACACCGCGCCCATCGCCCCCGCGAACGTCCCGGCGGCGTACGCGGTCGCGGTGAGCGCCTCCCCCCGCTCCAGCAGCCGCGCCACGTCCGCCGCGTACGTCGAGAAGGTCGTGAAGCCACCGAGGACGCCGGCCCCGAGGAACGGCCTGGCCAGCGCGTGCCCCCGGCCCTGCTCGGCCACCAGCACCATCAGCACGCCGATCAGCGCGCAGCCCACCACGTTGACGCCGAGGGTCGTCCACATGCTCCCCGGCCACAGCACCGCCGCCCCGTACCGGCCCAGCGCCCCCAGCACACCGCCCGCCGCGACCGCGGCCGGCACCCGCCACCCGCCGCGCCCGGCGGTCTCGGCGCGCTGCGCGGGCACCCGCAGGTCGACATCGGGGTCGACGGCGTCACCGGGGCCGGCCGGCCCGCTCACCCGTACCCCAGCGCGTGCAGCCTCTCGTCGTCGATGCCGAAGTGGTGCGCCACCTCGTGGACGACGGTGATCTCCGTCTCGGCGACGACGTCCTCCCGGGACTCGCACATCCGCAGGGTCGGCCCCCGGTAGATCGTGATCCGGTCCGGCAGCACGCCCGCGTACCACTCGCCGCGGTCCGTCAGCGGGGTCCCCTCGTACAGCCCGAGCAGGTCGGGGCCGTGGTCGGGATGGTCCGCCGGCGGTTCGTCCTCCACGAACACGGCGACGTTGTCCATCAACCGCGTCAGCTCCGGCGGGATCCTGTCCAGCGCCTCGGCGACCAGTTCCTCGAACTCCTCACGCGTCATCTCCAGCACCCGGCCATTGTCACGTAATTCCGTGCGACAGGGTGGAGACGGGCCACGGCGGGCATGGGCCACCGCCCGCCTGGGCATACGGGACCAATGGCCCGCGCTTCCTTTCGTGCCACGCTGACCCGCCTGCGACACCACTACCGCTCCCGTGACACCGCCCCCACCAGCACCCTCGTCCGGACCCCCCATCCCTACGCGCGGGCGCTGGGCCTCGCCGCCGTGGTCCTGTGCGGCGCGTGGCTCGGGCTGCTGATCGTCGGCAGTGTCCGTACTCCGGTCGGTCCGATGGACACGACCATGACGCTCCGCGCGTCCGCCGCCGGCGGCACGAAGATCAACGTCTCGCCGCTGGGCGCTCTGGAACTCGACACCCACACCGCGCCCCTGCGCCTCGACGTGGACGTCGACCAGCTCGACCCGGCCCGCTCCCAGGCCCTCGTCGAACACCCCGAGCGCCTCTCGGGCCTCCAGGAGGAGATCACCCAGGACGTCGCCGACGGCGCGACGGAACTGGCCGTACGCTCCTGCGTCGCCGTCGTGTCCGGCGCCACCGCCCTCGGCCTCGCCGTCTACCGCCGCCCGCGCCGCGCCCTCGCGGCGGGCGGCCTCGCGCTCGCCCTGCTGACCGCGTCGGCCGTCAGCGCGTACGCCACCTGGAACCCGAAGTCGGTCCTGGAGCCGAAGTTCTCCGGCCTGCTGTCCTCCGCGCCCTCGGTCGTCGGCAACGCGCGCAGCATCGTCAGCGAGTTCGACGTCTACCAGAAGGAGCTGGCGCGCCTGGTCACCAACGTGACGAAGCTGTACGACGCCACCTCGACGCTCCCGACCTACCAGCCAGACCCGGCGACGATGCGCGTCCTGCACGTCTCGGACATCCACCTCAACCCGGCGTCGTGGCACATCATCGGCTCGCTCGTCGAGCAGTACGACATCGACCTGATCATCGACTCCGGCGACACCATGGACCACGGCAGCGCCGCCGAGAACGGTTTCCTGGACCCGATCTCCGACCTGGGAGCGCCGTATGTCTGGGTCCGGGGCAACCACGATTCGCTCGCCACTCAGGACTACCTCGAACGGCTCAAGAACGTCCACGTCCTCGACGAGGGCCGGGCGGTCACCGTGGCGGGCATCCGGGTGGCCGGCACCGGCGATCCGCAGTTCACCCCGGACCGCTCGGTCGAGGCGCAGGGCGATCCGGCCGAGCGCATGGCGGGGATACGCCTCGCTTCGGCGCTGCGCGACCAGCGGCGGGCCGGTACGCCGGTCGACATCGCGGTGGCGCACAACCCGGTCGCGGCGCGCGAGACCGACGGCACGGTTCCGCTGGTCCTGGCGGGGCACGTGCACAACCGCAGGACGCAGGTGCTGAAGCACGGCACCCGCCTCAAGATCGAGGGTTCGACGGGCGGCGGCGGCCTGCGCGCGCTGCAGAACGACGAGCCCGAGAAGGTCCGTACGTCGGTGCTCTACCTGGACCGTTCGACCAAGCGGCTGCAGGCGTGGGACGAGGTCACGCTGGGGGGCCTGGGCCTGACGACGGCCGAGGTCAGCCGCCACCTGCCGGCCGAGAACCGGCCGGGCGCCCCCACCTCGCAGACCCCGTCCGCCACGCCCCCCTCACCCTCCCCGTAAACCGTTTTGGCGAACGGTCCCGCCATCCCATATGCTTCTCACGTCCCCGACGCGCTGCAAAGCGCCCAGGCGGGCTCTAGCCCTCATCGTCTAGTGGCCCAGGACGCCGCCCTTTCAAGGCGGTAGCACGGGTTCGAATCCCGTTGGGGGCACGCACAACCGTGTGCGAGACTTGTTCTCGCACCACGCTTGGTCCTGTGGAGCAGTTTGGAGTGCTCGCCACCCTGTCAAGGTGGAGGCCGCGGGTTCAAATCCCGTCAGGACCGCTGCGGATCGCGAGATCCGAGTGGCTGGGTAGCTCAGTTGGTACGAGCGATCGCCTGAAAAGCGATAGGTCGCCGGTTCGATCCCGGCCCCAGCCACCATGACGAAAGCCCCCGTCCACGGACGGGGGCTTTCGCGTACCCGTCGGCCCCCCGAAGGCCCCGCCCACCGGACGGGGCCGTTCGCGTCAGCCCTCCTCGGGCACCTTCCGGCGGCGGGCCCGCAGCGCCAGTACCGCGCCGACCACCGCCACCACGCCGGTCAGGAGCACCGCGTCGGGCACGGACGCGCCGAGGCCGCCCACCCACTCCTCGACGGCGAACGAGTCGTCCACGTCCAGCAGACCGGGCAGCGCCGTCGTGCCGTCGAACACCAGGAACAGCGTGCCCAGGGCGACGAAGAAGAGGCCGGACAGCAGCGACGTGGTGTGCAGCTCGAAGCGCCCCACCCGAAACGTCCGCCCCCGCAGCCAGTGCCGCTTCCCGAGCTCGAACCGCTCCCAGAGCAGCGCGAGGACGAAGAGCGGCACGGCCATGCCCAACGCGTAGACGGCCAGCAGCAGTCCGCCGTACACCGGACTGCCGCTGACGGCCGCGACCGTCAGGACGCTGCCGAGGATGGGGCCCGCGCAGAAGCCGGCCAGACCGTAGACGGCTCCCAGCGCGTACACGGACGCCGCCGTCGTGGGCCTGATCCGCCCCGACAGCGCGGCCATGCGCCGGGACGCGAAGCCCCTCCCCAGGATCTGCGCGACGCCGAGCGCGACGATCAGCCAGCCGCCGGCCAGGACGAGCTGGTCCCGGTGCCCGTAGAAGAGCCGCCCGGCGTACGAGCCGGCCGCGCCCAGCGGCACGAGGGTCGTGGCGAGTCCGGCGTAGAAGATGCCGGTCCTGGCCGTCAGCCGGGACGTCGTGTCGATCGAGTACGCGAAGAACGCGGGGAGCAGCAGGGCGCTGCACGGGCTGAGCAGGGCGAGCAGCCCGCCGAGGAAGGCGGCGAGATACCCGATGTCGGGGCTCACCGGTCCGCCTTGGCGTCCTTGGCGTCCTTCGTGTCCTTCGTGTCCTTCGTGTCCTTCGTGTCCTTGGCGGTCCTCGCCGCCTTGGCCGCCGCCTCGATCGCGTGCGTGAAGGTCGCGGCGGGCTGGGCGCCGGCGATCGGCCTGCCGTTGACGAGGAAGGACGGCGTCGAGGTGGCCCCCAGCTGGTACGCCTCCTCCTGGTCCGTCCGCACGGCCTTCGCGGCGGCCTCGCCGCCGGCGTCGCGGGTGAAGCGGGCGATGTCCTTCACGCCCGCCTCCTCGGCCAACGCCTTGAGCCGTGCCTCGCCGAAGCCCTTCTCCTTGGCCCCCTCGGCGTACGCGGCCGCGTGGAACTGCCAGAAGCGGCCCTGCCGGCCGGCCGCCCACGCCGCACGCGCCGCCGCGTCCGACTCCTTGCCGAAGATCGGGAAGTTGCGCCACTCGATGCGCAGGGTGCCGTTCTCGACGTACTTCTTCACGAGCGCGGGCTCGGTGTCGCGGGCGAACTTGCCGCAGTAGCCGCACAGGAAGTCGGCGTACTCGATGAGCACGACGGGCGCGTCGGCCCGGCCCTGGGCGAGCGCGTCGCCGTGGTCGCGCCGGGCGAGTTTCGCCAGCTCGGGGTAGACACCGGCCTGCGGATCGGCGGAGACCTCGGCCGCCGGTACGTCGGCGGAGGCGGCGCCGCCGGGCTTGGTGGCGGTGTACGAGGCGACGCCGAGGAGGGCGGCCGCGACGGCGACGGCCGCGCCGATGCCGATGTTGCGGCGGGTGGAGGTCCTGGAGGAGGTGGTCATGGGTGTTTCGGTACTCCTGAACGGATGCGGGAGGCGGAGACGAGGGGCCGGCGAGCGGCGGCGCGAGGCAGCCGGGAGCCGGGAGCCGGGAAGCCGATGGACCGGGCGGGGCCACTTTCCCCGCCCCGCCCCTTCCCGAACCGGGGCTCCGCCCCGGCCCCGGCTCTCGGACGCCGGACGGGGCGGACAACCGGAGGCCGCAGCCCCGGAAGCAGGGCACGGGACGCCGCCGGTGGGCCGAAGGGGGCGGATCGGAGAGCAGTGGGCTGTCCGGGGTGCCGTACGGCCCGTCCGGTGGTCCGGGGCGGGGCGGGCGGGCCGGGGACCGAGCCGGCCGCGGACCCGCCTACACCCGCAGGATCGAGAGGTCTTCCGGGGTCGGTGGGTCCAACGGCGGCGGCAGGTGGCCGGGGGCGCGATGCGGGACCAGGTCCTCGGCTCCCCAGGAGCCTCCACCGGCCCTGGCCGCGCACAGGGTGGCCGGCAGTTCGTACGCCGCACCGCCCCGCGGCGGCGCCACCGGCACGCTCGCCGGACCGGGGTGCCGCTGTCGGCACCCGGGCTCCGGGGCGTCGGAGGCGGCGGCGAAGCCGGCGGCGGACGCCGGGCCGGCGGTGGGGGCTGGAGCAGGGGCGTAAGCCGTCGCCGGGCTGGAGGAACGCGCGTAGGGCGTCTCCGCCGCCGGGCCGAAAGCCGGGGCCGAAGCCGGGGCGGTCACCGCACCCGAAGCCGGAACCGGGCCCCCGGCGCCGGGCACGCCCCCACCCCCCGTGTCCGTACCGAGCAGCAGCATGATCACCACGAGCACCGTACCCACCAGGGCACTCACGGTCGCCGCGCTGCGGCGCCGGGGGCTGACCTGGGGCATTGGCTCTGGATCTCCTGTCCGGGGACGTCCCGTCAAGCGTAAAGGCTCCCCCGACGCCGCCCCGCGGAAATCGGTTCGCCAGTCGCGACCGGCGGGTGAGATCCTGAATCAGGTATGTCTACTTCCTTCGCCGACCTCCAGACCGTGCTCGGAGGGCTGCCGCTGCGCGACGCCCACCGGCTCGGCCGCCGTCTCGACGGCGCCCGCCGCATCCGCAAGCCCGAGGCCCGCCAGGCCGTCCTGGACGAAATCGCCGCCGAGGCCGAGAAGTCCGCCGCCCGCCTGGCGCAGCGTGCTGCCCGGATGCCCGAGATCACGTATCCGGAGTCGTTGCCGGTCAGCCAGCGCAAGGACGACATCGCCGAGGCGATACGCGACCACCAGGTCGTGATCGTCGCGGGTGAGACCGGCTCCGGCAAGACGACGCAGATCCCCAAGATCTGCATGGAGCTCGGCCGTGGCGTGAAGGGCATGATCGGCCACACCCAGCCCCGCCGCCTCGCCGCCCGCACCGTCGCCGAACGCATCGCGGACGAGCTGAAGACCCCGCTCGGCGAGGCGGTCGGCTGGAAGGTCCGGTTCACCGACCAGGTCAATCCGGACGCGACCTTCGTCAAGCTCATGACGGACGGCATCCTGCTCGCCGAGATCCAGACGGACCGCGAGCTGCGCGCGTACGACACGATCATCATCGACGAGGCCCACGAGCGGTCGCTCAACATCGACTTCCTGCTGGGATATCTCGCCCAGCTGCTCCCCAAGCGCCCCGACCTCAAGGTGGTCATCACCTCCGCGACCATCGACCCCGAGCGCTTCTCCCGCCACTTCGGCGACGCGCCGATCGTCGAGGTCAGCGGCCGTACGTACCCCGTCGAGGTCCGCTACCGGCCCCTCCTCGAAGACGACAGCGACGACTCCGACCGCGACCAGATCACCGCGATCGCCGACGCGGTGGACGAGCTCCAGGCCGAGGGCCCCGGCGACATCCTCGTCTTCCTCTCCGGCGAGCGGGAGATCCGCGACACCGCCGACGCGCTCAACAAGAGGAACCTGCGCCACACCGAGGTCCTCCCCCTCTACGCCCGCCTCTCGCACGCCGAGCAGCACCGCGTCTTCCAGCGCCACACCGGCCGGCGCATCGTCCTCGCCACCAACGTCGCGGAGACCTCGCTCACCGTCCCGGGCATCAAGTACGTGATCGACCCGGGCACCGCCCGCATCTCGCGCTACAGCCACCGCACCAAGGTCCAGCGCCTGCCGATCGAGCGGATCAGCCAGGCCAGCGCCAACCAGCGCAAGGGCCGTTGCGGCCGTACGTCCGACGGCATCTGCATCCGGCTGTACGCCGAGGACGACTTCCTCACCCGGCCCGAGTTCACCGACGCCGAGATCCTGCGGACGAACCTGGCCTCCGTCATCCTCCAGATGACCGCCGCCGGCCTCGGCGACATCGAGAAGTTCCCCTTCATCGACCCGCCGGACCACCGCAACATCCGCGACGGCGTCCAGCTCCTCCAGGAGCTCGGCGCGCTCGATCCGGCCGAGAAGGATCCGAAGAAGCGGCTCACCGAGCAGGGCCGCAAGCTGGCCCAGCTCCCCGTCGACCCCCGCCTGGCCCGCATGGTGCTGGAGGCCGACAAGAACGGCTGCGTGCGCGAGGTCATGGTGATCGCCTCCGCGCTCTCCATCCAGGACCCGCGCGAGCGCCCCTCCGAGAAGCAGCAGCAGGCGGACCAGCAGCACGCCCGCTTCAAGGACGAGACGTCCGACTTCCTCGCCTATCTCAACCTCTGGCGGTACGTCCGGGAGCAGCAGAAGGAGCGCGGCTCCTCCAGCTTCCGCCGGATGTGCAAGTCGGAGTATCTGAACTTTCTGCGCATTCGCGAATGGCAGGACATCTACACCCAGCTGCGGTCGGTCGCGAAGCAGATGGGCATACACGTCAACGAGGACGACGCGCCCGAGCTGTCCGTGCACCAGTCCCTGCTGGCCGGTCTGCTGTCCCACATCGGGCTCAAGGACACCGAGAAGAACGAGTACCTCGGGGCCCGCAGCGCCAAGTTCGCGATCTTCCCCGGCTCGGCGCTGTTCAAGAAGCAGCCCCGCTTCATCATGTCCGCCGAGCTGGTCGAAACGTCACGCCTGTGGGCGCGGGTCAACGCGAGGATCGAACCGGAGTGGATCGAGCCGCTCGCCCAGCACCTCATCAAGCGCACGTACAGCGAGCCGCACTGGGAGAAGGACCAGGCGGCCGTCATGGCGTACGAGAGGGTCACGCTGTACGGCGTCCCGATCGTCGCCCAGCGCAAGGTCAACTACGGCCGGATCGACCCGGAGACGAGCCGCGACCTTTTCATTCGCAACGCCCTGGTCGAGGGTGACTGGCGGACCCACCACAAGTTCTACGCGGACAACCGCAAGCTCCTCACCGAGGTCGAGGAGCTGGAGCACCGGGCGCGCCGCCGCGACATCCTGGTGGACGACGAGACGCTCTTCGACTTCTACGACAAGCGCATCCCCGAACACGTCGTCTCGGGCGCGCACTTCGACTCGTGGTGGAAGCACAAGAAGCGCGAGGAGCCCGAACTCCTCGACTTCGAGCGCGAGATGCTCATCAACGAGAAGGCCGGGGCGGTCACCAAGGACGACTACCCGGACTCCTGGCGGCAGGGCAAGCTCAAGTTCCGGGTGACGTACCAGTTCGAGCCGGGCGCGGACGCGGACGGCGTGACCGTCCACATCCCCCTCCAGGTGCTCAACCAGGTCACGTCCGAGGGCTTCGACTGGCAGATCCCGGGCCTGCGCGCGGACGTGGTCACCGAGCTGATCCGCTCCCTCCCCAAGCCGATCCGCCGGCACTACGTCCCGGCCCCGGACTACGCGCGCAAGTTCCTGGACCGCGCCGTGCCGCTCCAGGAGCCGCTGCCGCTCACGCTCGCCCGCGAGCTGAAGCGGATGGTCGGCGTCCCGGTCGAGGCGGACGACTTCGACCTCTCCCGCGTCCCGGACCACCTGAAGATCACCTTCCGGATCATCGACGAGCGGCGCAGGAACCTCGCCGAGGACAAGGATCTGGAGGCGCTGCGGCTCACGCTGCGCCCCAAGGCCCGTCAGGCGCTCTCCAAGGCCGCCGCGGCGACCGCGGGCCCCACGGGCGAGTCCATCGAACGCAAGGGCCTCACGGGCTGGTCCATCGGCACGCTCAGCCGCGTCTTCGAGACGCGCAGGGCCGGGCAGCCGGTCCGGGCGTACCCGGCCCTCGTCGACGAGGGCGAGAGCGTCGCCGTACGGCTCTTCGACACCGAGGCCGAGCAGCGGCAGGCGATGTGGCGCGGCACGCGGCGGCTCATCATGCTGAACATCCCGGTCAACCCGGCGAAGTTCGCGTCGGACAAGCTCAGCAACCAGCAGAAGCTGGCGCTCTCGCGCAATCCGCACGGTTCGATCCAGGCGCTCTTCGACGACTGCGCGACGGCCGCCGCCGACCAGTTGATCGCCGACCACGGCGGCCCGGCCTGGGACGAGGAGGCGTTCCGGAAGCTGTTCGACAAGGTCCGCGCCGACCTCGTGGACACGACCGTGCGCACGGTGAACCAGGTCCAGCAGATCCTGGCGGCCTGGCAGGCGTGCGAGCGCCGGCTGAAGGCCACGAGCAGCCTGGCCCTGATGAACAACCTCGCCGACGTACGCGACCAGCTGGCGTTCCTGGTGCCGCCCGGCTTCGTGACGAAGACGGGGCTGCGCCGGCTGCCCGATCTGATGCGCTATCTCGTCGCGGCCGACCGCAGGCTCCAGCAGATGCCCACGGCCGTCCAGCGCGACACCACGCGCATGGAGAAGGTCCACGAGATGCAGGACGAGTACGCCTGGCTGCTGGAGCAGCTGCCTCAGGGCAGGCCCGTTCCGCAGGAGGTGCTGGACATCCGCTGGATGATCGAGGAGCTGCGGGTGAGCTACTTCGCGCACGCCCTCGGGACGGCCCAACCGGTCTCGGACAAGCGGATCGTGAAGGCGATCGACGCGGCGGCCCCGTAACTCCGCCGTCGCCATGAGTGAGTTCGCCCGCACCCCCTGACCTGCTGTACAGTCTGTCTTCGCAGCGCAACGCAGTACGGCGCGGCGAATCAAGGTCCTGTGGAGCAGTTTGGAGTGCTCGCCACCCTGTCAAGGTGGAGGCCGCGGGTTCAAATCCCGTCAGGACCGCACGACAAGAAGTACGAGAAGGCCCGGATCCGCAAGGATCCGGGCCTTCTTGCGTCTTGACTGCGTCATCTGCCACCGGTACCCAGGCATCAGGGCATCGGGGGGCCCGCACCGGGGAGGTGGCGCATGGCGGCATCAACGGCCAGGCACGAGACGCGCGCACTGCTGCGCGCCCATCTGGCGGCCTCGACGGGGTATCGGCATCTCACACGGCACTGTCCCATCTGCCACCGGCTCCTGCGGCTCGCCATGGAGCCGGAACCGGCGAAGCCGGCCAGGCCGGTGAGCGCGGAGGGCGGCGGGGCCGGGGAGCCGGCGGCGGACGCCGAGGAGAGCGGCCCGCCGGACCGCTGAACCCCTATCGCCGGTCGGCCGGCGATGCACAAGGGCCAGGCGCTGTGACGGGTGTCACGCCACGAGTTTCGGGAACCGGTGGACTTACACCCTTCCTACAACGGGCCAATTTAATATGTGCAATTGCACCTCTCCCCAAGGGTCGCCCCGAGGCTTCCGCACCCGTCCCCGGGAGTCGGCGGACCGCAGGTCAGAGCGGTCGCCACCGCCTCGGTGCGGGCACAAAAAGATCGCGCTGGACCCGGCGGAGTCCAGCGCGATCGACGACGCACCCGTCATGCATGGATGTGGCGCCTGTTGGGGCAGACGCCTGTCGTGTGGTGCTCAGGTGGGCGTCCGGGTTGGGGGACCCGGAGGAATGCCCGGTAAAGCGGGGTTATGCGGTTGTTCAGGCCTCGCTGCGCTGCTGCGGAATGCCCGCAAGCAGTGCGCGGACCTCAGCCTCGCGGTAACGCCGGTGTCCACCAAGCGTGCGGATGGACGTGAGCTTGCCTGCCTTGGCCCAGCGCGTAACCGTCTTCGGGTCCACGCGGAACATCGTGGCAACCTCAGCCGGGGTCAGCAGCGGCTCGGCGTCAGGGGTGCGAGCGGTCATGAGCGGCCTCCTCGGGAGAACCGAACCATCACGGTTCTTTCCTCTAAATTCTGCACCTTGACCCGCGTTGCCCGAAATGGCGGACGCGGGCCGAGTCGGTTATAGGACGAACGGCTTGTCCTCGGCACTACAACTACACCATCCGTCCAGCCACGTCGGCCAAACCGATGGAATTGCCCTCCCAGGTGTTCATCAGCGACGAAGCCGATGGACCATGCCATAGCGGACAGTCACGTCACAGTGACGATCAGTCGCAGAGCGATCAGGAGCCACCAGACCCCCCATAGCGCGCAATACCGAGCTAACCCGCCCTTAGTTGGACGGAAGGAGCCCTCGCCGGACTCCTTGTCCTATTTTGGCATGAGGATGGGTGATGGGCGCAAGAGCCCGCTTAGTGCTGTCCGTCACGCTTGAGGCAAAGGCCCGGATCGGGACCTACGTCCCGGCCGCCGGGAGCCGCCCGTACGCCCTCAGTTCGCGAACTGGCGCTCGCGCACCACCCGCCACCGCTCGGTGAGCCGCCCGTACGCTTCACGGGCCCCCACGCCGTCCCCGGCCCGCAGCGCCGCGATGCCCTCGGCCACGTCCGCCGCCGAGTGGTCCTCGGACAGATGCTCCTGCGGAAGTACGTGAGCGAGGCCGCCGTAGTCCAGCTCGACCAGCGACCGGGGGTGGAACTCCTCCAGCCAGCGCCCCACATCTACCAGCCCCTCGACGAGCGGCCCCCCGGCCTCCGCGTCCAGATGCTCCCGCAGCGCCTTCAGGGCCCGCGCCACGCGCCGCCGCGCCTGCGCCATCGGCGTCCGGTAGCGCAGTACGGACGCCGCCTCGCCCTCGGCCTTCGCGTACTCCCGCTCCTCGCTCGCGAAGAGGGCGAACCAGCGCACCGGCACGTGCCACGCCGACGTCCTGATCCACGGCCGCGCGTCCGGGTTGCGCTCCAGCCAGCGCTCGAAGTCCGCGGCCGCCTGCCGGCGCACCAGCGGCGGCAGCGCCGCGTCCAGCAGCGGCTCGGGGAAGAGGTCGGGCAGCTCCTCCAGCGCCAGCCACCCGCGCAGCCGAGTCCGCCAGGGACAGACGCACACCACCCCGTCCACTTCGGTCACGAACGCGTCGCCGCTCTCGTGCACCGGCACCGGGACCGGCGGGGTCGGCAGCAAGTCCGCCAGGGAGCGCCGCAGTTCGTCCTGCGCGGTGGGCAGCCGCTCGCGCTTCGCGTACCGCGTCCAATGACCGCGTTCGGGCTCGGGGAAGGCCGCCAGCGGTTCGTACACCCTCAGATAGGAGACGTACGGGACGATCACCGAGGACTCCTGGGCCACGCCTGCTCCTCACTCGACCGGAACTCGGACCGGCACCCCGGACCGCGAGCCGGACCGCGAGCCGGACCGGAAAGAACCTCGACGAACCGGAAGGAAACCGGAAGGAAATCGTCCCACGCGTACTCCGCCAGGGGGTGATCCTCGGCACTGCCGTACGCCCCCGGGCCACCAGGTCTTACTCTCTTGCCCATCGGCCCTCCCCACCCGCAGGAGGGCGAAGCGCCTCGTACTTGGGAGTCACCACCGTGACCGACGCAACCGACGGCGTCCTGCACACCCTGTTCCGATCGGAGCAGGGCGGCCACGAGCAAGTCGTGCTGTGCCAGGACCGTGCCAGCGGCCTCAAGGCCGTCATCGCCATCCACTCCACCGCTCTGGGCCCGGCCCTCGGCGGCACGCGCTTCTACCCGTACGCGAACGAGGAGGAGGCCGTCGCCGACGCGCTGAACCTCGCCCGCGGCATGTCGTACAAGAACGCCATGGCCGGACTCGACCACGGCGGCGGCAAGGCCGTGATCATCGGCGACCCCGAGACGCTCAAGAGCGAGGAACTGCTCCTCGCGTACGGCCGGTTCGTGAACTCCCTCGGCGGCCGTTACGTGACCGCCTGCGACGTCGGCACGTACGTCGTCGACATGGACGTCGTCGCCCGCGAGACCCGCTGGGCCACCGGCCGCTCCCCCGAGAACGGCGGCGCCGGCGACTCGTCCGTACTCACCGCCTTCGGCGTCTTCCAGGGCATGCGGGCCTCGGCCCAGCACCTGTGGGGCGACCCGACCCTGCGCGACCGCAAGGTCGGCGTCGCGGGCGTCGGCAAGGTCGGCCACCACCTCGTCGAGCACCTCCTGGCGGACGGCGCCCAGGTCGTGATCACGGACGTGCGGGAGGAGTCGGTACGCCGCATCACCGACCGTCACCCGAACGTCACCGTCGTCGCGGACACCGAGGCGCTGATCCGCGTCGAGGGGCTCGACATCTACGCCCCGTGCGCGCTCGGCGGCGCGCTGAACGACGACAGCGTTCCGGTCCTCACGGCGAAGGTGGTGTGCGGCGCGGCCAACAACCAGCTCGCCCACCCGGGCGTCGAGAAGGACCTCGCGGACCGCGGGATCCTCTACGCCCCCGACTACGTGGTGAACGCCGGCGGCGTCATCCAGGTCGCCGACGAGCTGCGCGGCTTCGACTTCGACCGGTGCAAGGCGCAGGCCGCGAAGATCTTCGACACCACGCTGGCAATATTCGCACGTGCGAAGACGGACGGGATTCCGCCGGCTGCGGCGGCCGACCGGATCGCCGAACAGAGGATGGCCGAGGCACGCCGGAGCTGACCCGCGAGCGGGGCCGGCCCGCCGTCGGCGGGACATGACGAGACATGACTCACCCCCGTCGGCGGGTCGACCCTCAAGAAGAGGTTAAAATCGCAGTTGACCAGCGAGGACGGGGCTCCTCGCTGGTTCTGTGACGAGGCGTTGCATGCGGGCGGCGTACCGTATGGCCGCGGAAGCAGGTACCGTTGATGCCCTACGGACCGGTCTCTCCGAGGGGAGCCCGTTCCGAACCATGAACGCGTGTCAAGACTCTGGGGCCGTCGAGCCCCGTCACCGAGGGGGTCGAGCCATGGGGCGCGGCCGGGCAAAGGCCAAGCAGACTAAGGTCGCCCGCCAGCTGAAGTACAGCAGCGGCGGGACTGACCTGTCGCGTCTGGCCAACGAGCTGGGCGCTTCGACGACTTCGCAACAGCCGCCTAACGGCGAGCCGTTCGAGGACGACGACGAGGAAGACGACCCGTACGCACAGTACGCGGCTCAGTACAACGATGACGAGGACGAGGACTCGACCGAAGAGTCCGGTCCGTCGGCCCATCGTCGCGGCGCTTGACGTCCGTACACCTCGAACAGGCATTACGCACGTGACCCGGTCCTGGGGCCTCGGCCCCGGACCGGGTTCTGTGCTGCCACCGGCGATTACTTCGCGTAGTCGCCCGTAAGCGTCGCGCCCGAGGCGTGGGCGCCGCGCTCGGTGATCTCTCCGGCGACCCAGGCGTCCACGCCCCGGTCGGCGAGGGTCTCCAGGGCCACGTCCACCGACGCCTCCGGGACGACGGCCATCATGCCGACACCCATGTTGAGGGTCTTCTCCAGTTCGAGCCGCTCGACCTGTCCGGCCTTGCCGACCAGGTCGAAGACCGCGCCGGGCGTCCAGGTGGAGCGGTCGACCGTGGCGTGCAGGCCGTCCGGGATCACGCGGGCCAGGTTGTTCGCGAGACCGCCGCCCGTGATGTGGCTGAAAGCGTGCACCTCGGCGGTGCGGGTGAGGGCCAGGCAGTCCAGCGAGTAGATCTTGGTGGGCTCCAGGAGCTCCTCGCCGAGGGTGCGGCCGAACTCCTCGACCTCACGGTCCAGCGCCCAGCCGGCGCGGTCGAAGACCACGTGGCGCACGAGTGAGTACCCGTTCGAGTGAAGACCGGAGGACGCCATGGCGATCACCGCGTCACCCTTACGGATACGGTCCGCGCCCAGCAGCCGGTCGTACTCCACCACGCCGGTGCCGGCGCCCGCGACGTCGAAGTCGTCCTCGCCCAGCAGACCGGGGTGCTCGGCCGTCTCGCCGCCGACCAGGGCGCAGCCCGCGAGGACACAACCCTCGGCGATGCCCTTCACGATGGCCGCGACACGCTCGGGATGCACCTTGCCGACACAGATGTAGTCAGTCATGAAGAGCGGCTCGGCGCCGCAGACGACCAGGTCGTCGACGACCATGCCGACCAGGTCGTGACCGATCGTGTCGTACACGCCCATCTTGCGGGCGAGGTCGACCTTGGTGCCGACACCGTCCGTGGCGGACGCGAGCAGCGGACGCTCGTAGCGCTTGAGCGCGGAGGCGTCGAAGAGACCGGCGAAGCCGCCCAGGCCGCCCAGGACCTCGGGGCGCTTGGTCTTCTTCACCCACTCCTTCATCAGCTCTACGGCGCGGTCGCCTGCCTCGATGTCGACGCCCGCGGACGCGTAGCTGGCACCGGTGCCCGCGTGCGGAGCACGCCCAGAAGATTCAGCAGACATTGCTGGGAACTTTCGTGTCGTGGAACGGGGGCGTTACGGGCGACGGAGCGCCTCGGCCGCGGCGTTCGCCGGGCCGGCCGCGAGCTCGGTCTCCAGAAGCTGCTTACCGAGCAGCTCGGGGTCCGGGAGCTCCATCGGGTACTCGCCGTCGAAGCAGGCGCGGCACAGGTTCGCCTTGGGAATGGTGGTCGACTCGATCATCCCGTCGAGGGAGATGTACGAGAGCGAGTCGGCGCCCAGCGAGGTGCCGATCTCCTCGATCGTCATGCCGTTGGCGATCAGCTCGGCGCGGGTCGCGAAGTCGATGCCGAAGAAGCAGGGCCACTTCACCGGCGGGGAGGAGATCCGGATGTGGATCTCGGCGGCGCCGGCCTCGCGGAGCATCTTGACCAGGGCGCGCTGGGTGTTGCCGCGGACGATCGAGTCGTCGACGACCACGAGGCGCTTGCCGCGGATGACTTCCTTGAGCGGGTTGAGCTTCAGGCGGATGCCGAGCTGGCGAATCGTCTGCGACGGCTGGATGAAGGTCCGGCCCACGTACGCGTTCTTGACGAGGCCCGAGCCGTACGGGATTCCGCTGGCCTCCGCGTAGCCGATGGCGGCGGGGGTGCCGGACTCGGGCGTCGCTATCACCAGGTCGGCCTCGACCGGGGCTTCCTTCGCCAGCCTGCGGCCCATCTCGACACGCGAGAGATAGACGTTGCGGCCGGCGATGTCGGTGTCCGGGCGCGCCAGGTAGACGTACTCGAAGACACAGCCCTTGGGCTTCGCTTCCGCGAATCGGGAGGTGCGCAGGCCGTTCTCGTCGATGGCGAGCATCTCGCCCGGCTCGACCTCACGGACGTACGCGGCGCCGCAGATGTCGAGGGCGGCGGACTCGGAGGCCACCACCCAGCCGCGCTCCAGCCGGCCGAGGACCAGCGGGCGGATGCCCTGCGGGTCGCGGGCGGCGTACAGCGTGCCCTCGTCCATGAAGACGAGGGAGAAGGCGCCCATGACCTCGGGGAGGATCTTGGCGGCGGCTTCCTCGACGGTGAGGGGCTTGCCGTCGTCGTCCGTCTGGCCGGCCAGCAGGGCCGTGACCAGGTCGGTGTCGTTGGTCGCGGCGACCTGTGTCGCGCGGCCGTTCTCCTTGGGGAGGTCGGCGACCATCTCGGCGAGCTGCGCCGTGTTGACCAGGTTGCCGTTGTGACCCAGGGCGATCGATCCGTGCGCGGTGGCACGGAACGTCGGCTGCGCGTTCTCCCACACCGAGGCTCCGGTGGTGGAGTAGCGGGCATGACCGACCGCGATGTGGCCCTGGAGGGAGCCGAGGGAAGTTTCGTCGAAGACCTGCGAGACCAGTCCCATGTCCTTGAAGACCAGGATCTGGGACCCGTTGCTCACTGCGATGCCCGCGGACTCCTGTCCACGGTGCTGCAGGGCATACAGTCCGAAATAGGTGAGCTTGGCGACCTCTTCGCCGGGAGCCCAGACACCGAAGACGCCGCAAGCGTCCTGGGGGCCTTTCTCACCGGGGAGCAGGTCGTGGTTGAGTCGTCCATCACCACGAGGCACACCACCGAGTGTAGGCGAGATCGACCACTGGTCCGAATTGGGGATACGGGCGGCCGCCCCTCCCGGGCACCCGGCGCTTGACAGGTACGTGGTGCCTCCGTCAGGCTCCCGCCTCATGCAGCCCCTCGGTGACCTCCCGGTCCCGCTTGTGGAGCGCCGCCACGTCGACCTGGTCCGTGTCGCGAGCGCCATCTGTCGCCGCGCGTAGGCGCGCACACCGCCGCGCCCCGTAGTTCACCTCTCCGTTCCCCGGTGCCTCCGCGCACCGCTCCCCGCCCCGACCCGGCCCCGGCCGAGCGCTGATCCGCGCCGCCACGGGGCCCGGCCGGTGTGCCCTTCATCACGGGAGACCCTGTGACCTCGCACGACCAGAAGCTGTCCCGGCGCGCCTTCGGGGCCGTCGTCGGCGCGGGCGCCGCGGCCGTCGGCCTGTCGGCCGGACCGGCGCTCGCCGCCCCTGGCCCGGGCCCTGCCCCGGCCGCCGCCGGTGCCGCCGCCGAGCGGCCTTTCCGGGCGGCCGCCGAGCGGCGCTCGCGGCGGCCCAACATCCTGTTCATCCTGGGCGACGACCTGGGCTGGGCCGACCTCTCCTCGTACGGATCACCTCACATCCGTACGCCGCACCTCGACCGGCTCGCCCGCCAGGGGGTCCGGTTCACCGACGCCTACTCCGGGTCCGCGACCTGCTCCCCCACCCGCTTCAGCCTCTACACCGGGCGCTTCCCGGGCCGTACGAAGGGCGGGCTCGCCGAACCGATCGCCGACAAGTCGGTGGGGCTGGAGCCGACGCACCCCACGCTCGCCTCGCTGCTGAAGGGCGCCGGGTACGCGACGGCGCTGATCGGCAAGTGGCACTGCGGGTATCTGCCGGACTACAGCCCGACGCGGTCGGGCTGGGACGAGTTCTTCGGCAACTTCGGGGGCGCGCTGGAGTACTACTCGAAACTGGGTCTCGGCGGGGAGTACGACCTCTACGAGGGTGACACCCCGTACAAGGATCTGCGGTACTACACGCGGGTCCTCACCGAGCGGGCGAGCGAGTACGTACAGCGCGGACACGACAAGCCGTGGCTGCTGAACCTGAACTTCACCACTCCGCACTGGCCCTGGATCGCCGACGGTGACGAGGAGCAGAGCGCGGAGATCGTCCGGCGGATCAGGGCGGGCGACCGCGGGGCGCTGTGGCACCAGGACGGCGGCTCGGTCGAGAAGTACAAGGAGATGGTCGAGGACCTGGACCGGTCGGTCGGTGAGGTGCTGGGGGCGCTGAAGCGGTCGGGGCAGGAGAAGGACACCCTGGTCTTCTTCGCGAGCGACAACGGCGGCGAACGCTTCTCGTACAACTGGCCCCTCTCCGGCAACAAGTCCTCCCTGAAGGAGGGCGGCATACGGGTGCCGACCCTCGTGCGCTGGCCCGCCAGGATCGACGGCGGCCAGGTCAGCGACGTGCCGGTGTTCACGCCGGACTGGACGGCGACGCTGCTGGAGCTGGGCGGCGCGCGTCCCGATCCGGCGTACCCGCTGGACGGCGCGAGTCTCGCCGGGTACCTGCTGCGGGGTGAACGGGCGCCGCGGCGCGACCTGTTCTGGCGCGTACGGGGTGAACGGGCGCTGCGGCGGGGCGAGTGGAAGTACTACCGGGGTCCCGGCGGCAAGGACCAGCTGTTCCGGCTCACCGAGGACGCGCGGGAGCAGGCGGACAAGGCGTCGGCCGAGCCCGGCTGGCTGGCCGCGCTGCGGGCCGCCTGGGAGCGGACGGACGCGGGGCTGCTGCCGTACCCGACCGTGCCCTGAGGGGTGGTGGGGGAGATGTCGTGGTTTAGCGGACGCCGCGCGTGATCACGATCTCCTCCCCCACTGTTTTCGTTTCGCGGCGGAAGGAACCCCCACATGCAGTCGACCTCCCGAGTCCGTCTGTCGGCCCTCGCCTGCGGCGTCGTACTGGCGTCGGCGGCGCTCCCCGCCGCGACGCACGCCGCCCAGGCGCCCGCCGACCGACGCACCGTGCAGGTCGTGATGGTGGACTTCAGCGACAGCGGGTTCACCGACGCCGCCGGGCTCAAGCCGGCTCTGGAGGCCGCGTACTACGGGAAGAACGGTTCCCTGAACTCGTACTACGACGAGATCACGCGCGGCCGGACGGCCTTCGCCCCCGTCGGCGCCGACCCGGTGATCGGGCCGCTCACGCTCCCCATGGCCGCCGCGTGCGACAGCGGCCGGATCGCGGACGAGGCGCAGAAGGCGCTGGCGGCAAAAGGCGTCGGGGAGAGCGCGTACGACCATGTCTCGATCGTCTTCCCGAACGAGAAGGCCAAGTGCGCGTACGCCGGCCTCGGCACGGTCGGCGGCGGGAAGACGTGGATGCCGTCCCAGCACTTCTCGATCGACGCGCTGGTCCACGAGTTCGGCCACAACCTGGGCTACCACCACCAGAAGCGGCTGCGCTGTCCGGACGGGGATCTGGGCGCCGGCTGCAAGGAGGACGGCGACAGCCGCAAGTCGGTCATGGGCGGCGGGCATGCGGCGGCCGGTCTGTCGGCGGCGGAGCTGATCCACAACAAGTGGCTCACGGGCGACGAGCTCACCGACGTGAACGCGTCCGGTACGTACACGCTCCGTCCGCTGCACGGCGGCGGCACCGGCGTGCGCGCGCTGCGGGTCCCGCTCGGCGACAAGGACCAGCTCGTCGTGGAACTGCGGGCGCGGGCGGGCTCGCTCGACGAGGCGATCCAGGGGGTCCACGCCTACCGGGTGTCCGGGGGCGACTACACGCGGTCGGCACTGATCGACCCGACGCCGGGCGAGGGGAGGGCGGCGGACGCCGACGCGCTCAAGGCCGGTACGGAACTGAGCGACACCGCGCGCAAGGTGTCGGTGAAGGTCGTGACGTCGGGCGACGCGGAGGCGACGGTCGCCGTCAGCGTGGCGGGGGCGGCGAGTGCGGGCACGGGTGCGGGGGCGGGTCCGGGAGGCGCGGTCCCGGCGAGCTGACCGGGCCCCGGAGTGCCGGGGCCCCCGCCGCCCGCGCCCGCGACCGCTCGACCGGGGGGGCGCGGCTCCGGCGGCTACCTGGCGATCGCCATGGCCTCCAGGCCCTTGCCGTCCGCCCCGGTGAGGGTCAGGGCGCGCTCGCGGATCTCGTACTCCGCCTCGCCTTCGAGGACCTCCAGCAGGGCCTCCTCGGTGTTCATCACCGCCGGCGGGCACAGCTTCCGGGTCGTGGCGATCTTGGAGAAGGTGAGGGTGGAGCCCGAGACCTTCGCCTTGCCCGAGACGTTGTTGCAGCCGAGGTTCCCGCCCACGGACCCGTCCTCGCCGAAGAACAGCTTCGCCTTGGCCGCCGCGTCCTCGGGCAGCGAACTCGTGGTGTCGCCGTCCCGCACGGACTCCACCCGCCACTCCGTCCCGAGGAGCCGCGCGTCGGGCTCCGGCTTTGTCTCGGAGAGGGCGATGCTGTCGCCCTCGGCCGTGGTCAGCGTCAGCCGGTCGTCCGCGATCCTGGCCTTGAGCTCTCCGGCGAACGTGCGCTGGAGATGCTGCTCGAACTCCGCGACGCCCTTCGGGCAGCCGATCTCGGTGGTCTGGGCGGGCCCCACGGTGACCGTGTCGCCCTTGACCTTCACGTCGGCGCCGAACTGGTTGCAGCCGGTGTTGCCGCTGGCCCGGCCCTTGTCGTCGATCCGTACCGTGGCCTTCTCCGGCGCCGTCGTCTTCTTCCCGTCGACGGTCACGCTGTCGACGGTCCAGTCGATGCCGGAGAGCTGAAGGTCCGGCTTCACGGTGCCGTCACGTCCGGCGTCCGAGCCCGGCTCCGTGCCGCAGGCGGCCAGGGTCAGGAGGGCGAGGACGGTGACGGCGCCGGTGAGCGGGCCGCTGATGCGGGTGCGTGACGTATCCATGGCGATGGGACGGAAGCGGTGGGGTGTTCGGTTCCGCTTCCGCCGTCCCCTCACTCGCCCGGCGCAGCCCTCGTACCGATGACGACGGTGGCGTACAGCTCGTCGGACGTGACGACCCGGGGGACCAGACCGCCGCGTACGACGGTCTCGACGGCGCGCGGCATCTGGCGCTCGCTCGTCTCGAAGAGCAGGTGCCCGCCCGGCGCCAGCCACCGCGCGGTGTCCGCCGTCACCCGGCGCAGGACGTCGAGGCCGTCCGCCCCGCCGTCGAGCGCGACCCGCGCCTCGTGGATGCGGGCCTCCGGGGGCAGCAGGTCTATCTCGTCGGTCGGTACGTACGGCACGTTCGCCAGGAGTACGTCGACCCGCCCGCGCAGCGTCGTGGCGGGCAGCGGTGCGAAGAGGTCGCCCTCGTACACCTGCCCGCCGGCGGCGGTGACGTTGCGCCGGGCACACCGCACGGCGGCGGGGTCCACGTCGGCGGCGTACAGCTCGACCTGCTCCAGCGAGGCGGCCAGCGCCGCGCCGAGCGCGCCCGACCCGCAGCACAGGTCGACCACGACCGCCCGGGCGGGGGCGAGAGCCACGGCCTGCTCGACGAGGAACTCGGTGCGCCGGCGGGGCACGAAGACGCCGGGGTCCACGGCGAAGCGGTGGCCCCGGAACTGGGCCCAGCCGAGGACGTGTTCCAGGGGCAGGCCCTCCGCGCGGCTCTCCACCATGGCGAAGAGGTGGGCGGCGTCGCGCGCGGCGGCGAGGAGCAGATCCGCCTCGTCCTCGGCGAAGACGCAGCCGGCGGCGCGCAGCCTGATGACGACGGCGGAGGGGGAAAGCGGCGGGGAGAGGGACATGGGAAGCCTTTCGGGACACCTGGAGGCGCTCCCTCGGTCCCGGGTTCCGGCTCCTACGTCCGGTGGACCGCGCGGTCGCGAGAGGAGAGCACCCGACCTGACACAGCGGTAATGGGTCTCACCTCCTCGGTGCGCATGTCCTGCGTTGGCGTCGGCCACAGTACATGATCAACTCCCGGTTCAGCCGAGAACGGGCAGCAGTCCGGCCAGGCGCGCCCGTTCGCCGCTGGCGCCGACCTTCGCGTCGTCGACCGCGGCGTCCCACGTCGTGCGTCCCGTGGCGAGCCGGATCCAGGTGAGGGGGTCCGTCTCGACGACGTTGGGCGGCGTGCCCCGGGTGTGGCGGGGGCCCTCCACGCACTGCACGACGGCGTACGGCGGGACGCGCACCTCGACCGAACCGCCGGGCGCCTTCACGGCGAGGGCGTCGGCGAGCAGACGGGTGCAGGCGGCGAGCGCCTGGCGGTCGTACGGGACGGCGAGCCCTGCGGCGTGGTTCAAGTCGTCGGTGTGCACGACGAGTTCGACGGTGCGGGTGACGAGGAAGTCGTCCAGGCGCATCGCGCCGACGCGGGTCGCCAGGAGCCGGTCGTCCGGCGCGGCGGGCAGCAGCTCGGCGAGGCGGGCGCCGGTCCGCTCGTACAGCGCGTCGAGGTCGGGGGCGGACGCGGCGATCGACTTCGTGTCGTCGGAGATCTGGGCGGCGCGGGAGACGGTCGCGAACGGCCAGTCGAGCAGGGGCACTTCCTGCCGGGGCGGGGCGGGCTTCTCCAGGCAGGCGGCGACCGATCCGGCGCCCATGGCGATGTGCGCGGCCAGGTCGCGGACCGTCCAGTCCCCGAGGTGCGTGGGGAGCGCGAGCTGCGCGGGCGTGAGGTCGCGCACCGCGTCGTGCACGGCGCCGAACTGGATCAGGACCGCGGCACGGATCTTGCCGGCGTCGTACCGACGCGGGCGGGGGCGCGGGCGCTTCTGGGCAGCGGATGACATGGCCCCGAGATTAGCCGCCGGCTGTGAACGCCCGCTTGTTCTCCGCGCGCCCGGGGTGCGAGGAGCGGGGTCCGGGAGGCCCGCTCCTCGCGGGCGAACGCTTCGGCCCCGGCCAGTGGCTGACCGGGGCCGAAGAAGTGCTGCGGCGAGACGTCAGGCGAAGAGGCCCGGCAGCGTCGCCTCGTGCGCGGTGCGCAGCTCGCTCAGCGGGATGCTGAACTCGGCCTGCACCTCGATCTCGTCGCCGTCCACGACACCGATCCGGGTCGCGGGCAGACCGCGCGCCCCGCACATGTCGTTGAAGCGGAGCTCCTCGCTGCGCGGCACGGACACGACCGCCCGGCCCGCCGACTCGGAGAAGAGGAACACGAAGGAGTCGAGGCCGTCCGGCACGACCAGCCGCGCACCCTTCCCGCCCCGCAGGCAGGACTCGGTGACCGCCTGGATCAGGCCGCCGTCGCTCAGGTCGTGCGCCGCGTCGATCATGCCGTCGCGCGAGGCCGAGATCAGGATCTCGCCGAGCAGCTTCTCCCGGTCCAGGTCGACCTTCGGCGGCATGCCGCCGAGGTGGTCGTGGATCACCTGGGACCAGGCCGAGCCGCCCAGTTCCTCGTGCGTGTCGCCGAGCAGGTAGAGGAGCTGGCCCTCTTCCGCGAAGGCGACGGGCGTACGCCGGGTCACGTCGTCGATCACGCCGAGCACCGCGACGACCGGCGTCGGGTGGATGGCGGTCTCGCCGGTCTGGTTGTAGAGCGAGACGTTGCCGCCGGTCACCGGCGTACCGAGCTGCAGGCAGCCGTCCGCGAGACCGCGCGTGGCCTCAGCGAACTGCCACATGACGTCCGGGTCCTCGGGGGAGCCGAAGTTCAGGCAGTCGGAGATCGCGAGCGGCTTGGCGCCGGACGCGGCGACGTTGCGGTACGACTCGGCCAGCGCGAGCTGCGCGCCCGTGTACGGGTCGAGCTTCGCGTACCGGCCGTTGCCGTCGGTCGCCATGGCGACGCCCAGGTTCGTCTTCTCGTCGATCCGCACCATGCCGGCGTCCTCGGGCATGGCGAGCACCGTGTTGCCCTGCACGAACCGGTCGTACTGGTCGGTGATCCACGACTTCGACGCCTGGTTCGGCGACGAGACCAGCTTCAGCACCTGCTCGCGCAGCTCCGCCGCGTTCGCCGGGCGGGCCAGCTTGTTGGCGTCGTCGGCCTGGAGGGCGTCCTGCCACGCGGGACGGGCGTACGGCCGGTTGTAGACCGGGCCCTCGTGGGCCACGGTGCGCGGCGGCACGTCGACGATCTGCTCGCCGTGCCAGAAGATCTCCAGCTGCGAGCCGTCGGTCACCTCACCGATGACGGTGGCGATGACGTCCCACTTCTCGCAGATCTCCATGAACCGGTCGACCTTGTCCGGCTCGACGATCGCGCACATGCGCTCCTGCGACTCGCTCATGAGGATTTCCTCGGGCGAGAGGGAGGAGTCGCGCAGCGGAACGGTGTCCAGTTCCACGCGCATGCCGCCGGAACCGGCCGAGGCCAGCTCGGAGGTGGCACAGGACAGGCCCGCGCCGCCGAGGTCCTGGATGCCCGCGACGAGCTGCTCGCGGAAGATCTCCAGGGTGCACTCGATGAGGAGCTTCTCCTGGAACGGGTCGCCCACCTGGACGGCCGGACGCTTGGCGGGCCCGGTCGACTCGAAGGTCTCCGAGGCCAGCACCGACACGCCGCCGATGCCGTCGCCGCCCGTGCGGGCGCCGTACAGGACGACCTTGTTGCCGGGACCGCTCGCCTTCGCGAGGTGGATGTCCTCGTGCTTCATGACGCCGATGCAGCCGGCGTTGACCAGCGGGTTGCCCTGGTAGCACGCGTCGAAGACGACCTCGCCGCCGATGTTCGGCAGGCCCAGGCAGTTGCCGTAGCCGCCGATGCCCGCGACGACGCCGGGCAGCACGCGCCGGGTGTCGGGGTGGTCGGCCGCGCCGAAGCGCAGCGGGTCGACGACCGCGACCGGGCGGGCGCCCATGGCGAGGATGTCGCGGACGATGCCGCCGACACCCGTGGCCGCGCCCTGGTAGGGCTCGATGTACGAGGGGTGGTTGTGCGACTCGACCTTGAAGGTCACGGCGTAGCCCTGGCCGACGTCGACGACGCCCGCGTTCTCGCCGATGCCGACGAGCATCGCGTCGTTGGCGGGGACCTTCTCGCCGAACTGCTTCAGGTGGACCTTGCTGCTCTTGTACGAGCAGTGCTCGGACCACATGACGCTGTACATGGCGAGCTCGGCGCCGGTCGGGCGGCGGCCGAGGATCTCCCGGATGCGCGCGTACTCGTCCTCCTTGAGGCCGAGTTCCTTCCAGGGCTGCTCGGCCTCGGGGGTCTCGCCCGCGTGCTTGACAGTGTCCAAAGTCATGCGTTGACCAGCTTCTTCAGGATCGAGGTGAAGAATCCGAGGCCGTCGGTACGTCCCGTGCCGACCAGCGGCTCCACGGCGTGCTCCGGGTGCGGCATCAGGCCGACGACGTTGCCGGCGGCGTTGGTGATGCCGGCGATGTCACGGAGCGAGCCGTTCGGGTTGACGTCGAGGTAGCGGAAGGCGACGCGGCCCTCCGCCTCCAGCTCGTCGAGCACGCGCTCCTCGGCGACGTAACGGCCGTCCATGTTCTTGAGCGGGATGTGGACCTCCTGCCCGGCGGTGTAGTCCGCCGTCCAGGCCGTGCCGCTCGTCTCCACGCGCAGCTTCTGCTCGCGGCAGATGAAGTGCAGGTGGTTGTTCTGGAGCATCCCGCCGGGCAGCAGGTGCGCCTCGGTGAGGATCTGGAATCCGTTGCAGATGCCGAGGACCGGGAGACCGGCCTTCGCCTGCTCGATGATCGTCTCCATCACCGGCGAGAAGCGGGCGATCGCGCCGGCCCGCAGGTAGTCGCCGTAGGAGAAGCCTCCCGCGAGCACGACCGCGTCGACCTGCTTGAGGTCCTTGTCGCGGTGCCACAGCGAGACCGGCTCGGCGCCCGCGGTCCGGACGGCGCGGAGGCTGTCCTTGTCGTCGAGCGTTCCCGGAAAGGTGACGACTCCGATACGAGCGGTCACTTCGACTCCTCCACCTTCACGGTGAAGTCCTCGATGACGGTGTTGGCGAGGAACGTTTCGGCCATCTCGTTGATGCGGGCGAGGGCGGCGTCATCGACCGGCCCGTCGACCTCGAGCTCGAAACGCTTTCCCTGACGGACGTCCGCGATTCCCTCGAAGCCGAGACGGGGCAGTGCACGCTGCACCGCCTGTCCCTGCGGGTCGAGGATCTCGGGCTTGAGCATGACGTCGACTACGACGCGTGCCACTGGCACTCCCGGTGGTGGTGTGGTGCGAAGGCGGTTCCATCAGCGTACCCGCCCTGAAATTCTACGCGGGTAGATATACGTTGACGTGGATCACGTTCCGGTATCGGGCACGACAACTCAGGGAAAAATCCGCGAAAAAGTGGCCGTCTCCGATTGCGGAGAGACACGCGGACGGAATTAACTGGGCTTCACCATGCAATGCCTCGCGCTGTACAAAGGAATAGCGAGAAAATGAGCATTGCTCCAAATCAGCCGGAAGGCCGGCATCACCGCACGTCAGGCGCGATGTCTGATGCGGTAGTGCCGCAGGAAAGGACCGACGTCCGTGGCTCAGCGCGTAGTGGTCACGCTCTCCGACGACATCGACGGAGGGGATGCAGCGGAAACGGTCAGCTTCGGCCTGGACGGGAAGTCGTACGAGATCGACCTGAATCCCGCCAATGCAAAGAAACTGCGCACGGCACTGGAGCCCTTCATCGAGGCCGGCCGAAAGCACTCGAAGTCGGGCAAGGTCTACCGCCACACGCCCGTGGCGCCCGACCCCGCCGCCGTGCGCGCCTGGGCGCGCTCGCACCAGATGGACGTTCCGGCCCGCGGCCGCATCCCGAAGAAGGTCTACGAGGCCTTCGCCGAGGCCTCCTGACGGCCCGAGGGCGGCCCGCCGCCGGCCGGGCGCGCGGGCCGGGGCGCGGCCTCGGAGCCCCCGCGAGCAGCCGACTTGCGTTCCACCCCTGGTGATCGGCTAGAGTCTGGAGCACGCCGAGGGGCAAGGCCGAAAAGCCGGTCCCCGAGCAGCGTGCGGGTGTAGTTCAGTAGTAGAACACCCCCCTTCCAGGGGGGAGGCGCAGTGTGCAATTCCTGTCACCCGCTCTACATCGCTCATCGACCACTCCGGTGGATCGGGTACAGTGATGGCACCACATGCGGACGTGGCTCAGTTGGTAGAGCATCACCTTGCCAAGGTGAGGGTCGCGAGTTCGAATCTCGTCGTCCGCTCCATGAGTACGAAAGGCCCCGGTCATTGCGACCGGGGCCTTCGTCGTGTTGTCCCCGGTGCCGAAGGGCGACTGCGGTACTGACATTTGTCATGGACCCCGGTGACACCGCGCACTGCCGCCGGCCTTGGTCCGGCGGAAACCTTGAGACATGACCAGCGACGAGCATGTGATCGACGCCGAGGGGTTGCGGCGTACCTACGGCGGCGGCTTCGAAGCCGTCCGTTCCCTCTCCTTCTCCGTGGCGCGCGGCGAGCTCTTCGCGCTGCTCGGCACCAACGGGGCGGGCAAGACCTCGACCCTGGAGCTCCTGGAGGGCCTCGCCCGCCCCAGCGGCGGCAGCGTCCGAGTGCTCGGGCACGATCCTTACACCGAGCGCGCGGCCGTGCGGCCCCGGGTCGGCGTCATGCTCCAGGAGGGCGGCTTCCCGTCCGAGCTGACCGTGCGCGAGACCGTCCGGATGTGGGCGGGCTGCACCAGCGGGGCGCGGCCGGTGGGCGCGGCGCTGGAGATGGTGGGGCTGCACGGGCGGGAGAACGTACGGGTGAAGCAGCTCTCCGGCGGGGAGCGGCGGCGGCTCGACCTGGCCACGGCGCTGCTCGGACGGCCCGAGGTCCTCTTCCTCGACGAGCCGACCACGGGGCTCGACGCCGAGGGGCGGCGCGAGACCTGGGACCTGGTGCGTGAGCTGCGCGACGGGGGGACGACCGTGCTGCTGACCACGCACTACCTGGAGGAGGCGGCGGAGCTCGCCGACCGGCTGGCGATCCTGCACGAGGGGCGGTTCGCGGCGCAGGGGCGGGTGGACGAGGTCGTGGCGCAGTACCCGTCGCGGATCTCCTTCGAGCTGCCGGACGGCTACCACCTGGGGGACCTGCCGCCGCTGGGGCAGCTGGGGGTCACGGGGCACGAAGTGGCGGGGCGTACGACGCGGTTGTTCACCGACCGGCTTCAGCGGACCGCCACCGGGCTGCTGACGTGGGCGCAGGCGGCGGGGGTGGAGCTGCGCGGACTCGACGCCCGGTCGGCCTCGCTGGAGGAGGCGTTCCTGGAGATCGCGGGCGGGGCGAGGAAGAACGAGCGGGACGAGGAAGGGGCGGTGGTCCGATGAACACGGCTGTGACGGGACGTATGGCGGCTCTGACGCGGGCCGAACTGACCCTGCTCGTACGGCACAGGGCGGTGCTCCTCACGGCGCTGGTGGTGCCGGTGGCCATGACGTTCGCGATGCGGCCGGTCGTCGAGGACATGGACCTGCGCGAGGCGGGGCTGTCGCTGGGGGAGGCGATGATGCCGATGGCCGTGGCGTTCGTGCTGCTCTTCGGGGTGTACTCGGCGCTGGTCACGGTCTATGTGGTGCGGCGCGAGGAGCTGGTACTGAAGCGGCTGCGGACCGGGGAGCTCGGCGACGCGGAGATACTGGCCGGGACGGCCGCCGCCACGCTGGTGGCCGGTCTCGCGCAGTGCGTGATGCTGCTGGTCGCGGGGGCGGCGGTGCTGGGGATGGAGATGCCGGCCGATCCGGTGTGGGTGATGGCCGGTGTGCTGCTGGGGCTGGTGCTCGCCACCGCGATGGCCGCCCTGACCTCGGTGTTCACGCGGTCCGCCGAGGGCGCCCAGATCACGATCATGCCGCTGATGCTGATCTCGATGGTGGGGTCCGGTGTCGTCGTTCCGCTGGAGCTGCTTCCGGAGCGGGCGGCCCCGGTCCTGGAACTGCTGCCGCTGTCGCCGGTGGTGGAACTCGTGCGCGGCGGCTGGAGCGGGCAGTTGGGGGCGTACGAGGCGCTGGGGGCGGTCGGCACGGCGGTGGCGTGGACCGTACTGTCGGTGGTCGCTGTCCGGCGGTGGTTCCGGTGGGAGCCTCGGCGGTAGGGGCGGCGTACGGGCGCGGTTCTGTGCCGGGCGCGGAGAGCCGGGCGCCGAGCTGGTGCGGGGAAGAGGGGGACGGGATGAGGGGCTTCTGGCGGAAGCGGAGTCAGGCCGCGAAGCTGGATCTGTACATGCGGGCGCTGCTGTACATCCTGCCGTGGCCGCTCTCTCTCGGCGTCGTGCTCCCGCTCATGGGTGGGCTGACCGGCCCCGACCCCGGTGCCGCCGCACTGGTGCGGGGAGTGCTGGCGCTCTCCGTGGCCCAGTGCGCTGTCGCCATGCACACCATCCACCACGGGCTCGCGCATTACGTCGACGGCGCCCCGGCGCCCTGGCGCTCGGCGACCGTCGCGCTCGCGCTGATGGTGGCGTCGGTGGGGCTGATCGCGGCCCTTCAGGCGACCGGCGGCATCGACCGTCAGGGGACGGTGATGGCACAGATGCTGCTGAACACCCTGCTGACAGCGGCCATGTCGACGTTCATGCTGTCGACGCTCCGGCGGCTGGTCCTCGGGACGCTGGTCGTGGCGGTGCTGGTGGCGGGCGCGCTGGCAGCGACCGGCGGACACAGCGGGCTGCCCGTGGCGGGGGTGATCATCGTCCTCTGTGCAGGACTCTTCGGGCTGGTGACCACCCGGTCGTCGGCCTGGTTCGTCGCGGTGATCTGGGAACTGGACCAGGCCCGCGACGTGGCCGCGCGGCTCGCGGTCGCCGAGGAACGGCTGCGGTTCGGACGGGACATGCACGACGTGATGGGCCGCAACCTCGCCGTCATCGCGCTCAAGAGCGAGCTGGCGGTGCAGCTCGCGCGGCGGGGCAGGCCGGAGGCCGCCGACCAGATGGCCGAGGTGCAGCGGATCGCGCAGGAGTCGCAGCGCGAGGTGCGTGAGCTCGTACGGGGCTATCGAGCGGCGGATCTGCCCGCCGAACTGGAAGGGGCGCGGGGCGTGTTGAGCGCGGCGGGCATCGAGTGCCTGATGGACCGGGGTCCCGGCGACGAGCTGCCGGCCGGCGTGCAGTCGGCGCTCGGGTGGGTCGTCCGGGAAGCGACGACCAATGTGCTGCGGCACGGGGACGCGCGCAGGTGCACGGTACGGCTGAGGGCGGACGGGGGGCGTGCGGTGCTGGTCGTGGAGAACGACGGCGCGGGCGAGGTGTCCGCCACGGGCAGCCCCGGGTCGGGGCTCGCGGGGCTGCGGGAGCGGCTGGGCGCGGTCGGCGGGACGCTGCGGGCGGGGCCGGCCGGGGACGGGCGCTTCCGGCTCACAGCCGAGGTTCCGCTGGCCCGGGAGGCGCTGCGGTGAGTGATTCCGCCGTACGACCGGTGCGGGTGCTGCTCGCCGACGACGAGCATCTGATCAGGGGCGCGCTGGCGGCGCTCCTCGGACTGGAGGACGACCTCGTCGTGGTCGCCGAGGCGGCCACGGGGCCCGAGGCGCTGGCGATGGCACGGGCCCACCGGCCGGACGTCGCCGTGCTGGATCTCCAGATGCCGGGTCTCGACGGTGTGAGTGTGGCCACAGCCCTGCGCGACGAGCTGCCCGACTGCCGCTGCATGATCGTGACCAGCCACGGGCGGCCCGGGCATCTGAAGCGGGCGCTGGCGGCGGGGGTGCGGGCGTTCGTGCCGAAGACCGTCAGCGCGCAGCGGCTGGCCGAACTGATCCGGAGCGTACGGGACGGAAACCGTTACGTGGACCCGGAGTTGGCGGCCGACGCGATCTCCGCCGGGGACTCGCCGCTGACCGCCCGCGAGGCGGAGGTGCTGGAACTGGCGGCGGACGGGGCGCCGGTCACGGAGATCGCAGAGCGGGCGGCCCTGTCGCCGGGAACGGTGCGCAACTACCTGTCCTCGGCCGCCTCGAAACTGGGCGCCGAGAATCGTCATGCGGCGGTGCGGCTCGCACGCGAGCGAGGTTGGGTATAGTGGGCATCGCACACGGCAACACAGTGCATGCGGACGTAGCTCAGTTGGTAGAGCGCAACCTTGCCAAGGTTGAGGTCGCCAGTTCGAACCTGGTCGTCCGCTCAGAGGAGAAGGCCCCGGTCGTCACGACCGGGGCCTTCCGCGTGTTCTAGGTCCAGCTCGTGCCGGTGAGCAGTTCGTACGCCTCCAGGTACTTCGCCCGGGTCGCGTCGACGATCTCCTGCGGGAGCGCGGGCGGCGGCAGCTCCGCCGCGCGGTCCCAGCCGGAGGCCGGCGAGGTCAGCCAGTCGCGGACGTACTGCTTGTCGTACGACGGCTGGGCGCGGCCCGGCTCCCAGGTGGCGGCGGGCCAGAAGCGGGAGGAGTCCGGGGTCAGGACCTCGTCGGCGAGGATCAGCTCGTCGCCGTCGAAGCCGAACTCGAACTTCGTGTCGGCCAGGACGATGCCCCGGTCGCGGGCGATGTCGCGGGCCCGGTTGTAGACGGCGAGGGTCATCTGGCGCAGCTGTGCGGCCGTCTCGGCGCCGACCTGGCGGGCCACTTCCTCGTAGCTGACGTTCTCGTCGTGGTCGCCCACGGCGGCCTTGGTGGCGGGCGTGAAGATCGGGGCCGGGAGTTCCGAGCCGTCCGACAGGCCCTCGGGGAGAGCCAGACCGCAGACCGTGCGGGACGCGTTGTACTCGGTGAGCCCCGATCCGGTGAGGTAGCCGCGGGCCACGCACTCGACCGGGACCATCCTCAAGGACTTGCAGACGAGCGTACGGCCGGCCCAGTCGGCCGGGGCTCCGGCGGGGAGGTCGGTCGAGATCACGTGGTTCGGGGCGAGGTCCGCGAGCTGGTCGAACCACCAGAGCGAGAGCTGGGTCAGGACCCGGCCCTTGTCGGGGATCTCCGTGGGCAGCACCCAGTCGTACGCGGAGATCCGGTCGCTGGCGACCATCACGAGGTCGCCGGCCTCGTTCTGGTAGAGGTCACGCACCTTGCCCGTGTGGAGGTGGGTCAGGCCCGGGAGCTGGAGCGGCTCGGGCTTTTCTACGAATCCGGACACGGTTCCTCCGCGTAGGTTGATCCAGGAGCGCTTCCGATTCTCCCGCATGCGGGGCGCGGGCGTGGGCGCGGGGGCGGGGTGTGCGGGTCAGTCGCGTTTGCAGATGCGGTCCAGGAGGTTCGCCGTCGCGCGCTGGATGCGCGGGTCCACGTGGCCGGGGCGGTCCAGGGCCGGGGACCAGGCGAAGGTGCCGGAGGCGAAGACCAGGGCGCCGCTGGGGGCCCGGTAGAGGGACGTCTCCTGGTGGCGCAGCGCGCCTTCGCCGTCCCGGTAGGGGGAATGGGCCAGCAGGATGCGGCCCTGGTGCTCGGGGAGCGCCGTACGGGGGAAGTACCGGTCGGCCTCGCCGGCCACCAGGCCCTCGATCTCGTCGTTCTCGTGGGCGCCGGTCGAGTCCCAGAGCCAGTGGTCCGCGTTCCGTACGACCAGAGGGCTCGGCTCCGGGACCCTGCCCGCGTACTGGATGCCCAGCAGCTGCTGCTCCGGGCGGTCGATCTCGCGCCAGAGGGCGGGCTTGCCGGGGGCCCGGCGTTTTCGGCAGGTGAGGAGGCGGTCGGCCGTACCGGAGGCGGACGGGGCCAGCTCCACCTGCCAGTACATCGTGTTGGCGGAGAGGAACACGAGGGACGTGCCCGCCTCGCGCGCCAGCTCCGTCGTGCGGCGCATGGGGACGGACCAGTACTCGTCGTGGCCCGGGAACACCAGGCCCCGGTAGCGGGTCGGGTCGATGCGGCCCGCGTGCAGGTCGCGGGCGTCCGCGTACGCGAGGTCGTAGCCGTAGCGCTCGGCCCAGCGGATGAAGTCGTAGGCGTGGCCGACGTGCAGGGGCAGACCGGCGCCGGCGTAGGGGCGGTCGAAGGAGACCGTTGTCGCCGCTTCCTCTTCGCCCAGCAGGCGGCCCATCCTGTCCCACGCGTGGTAGAGGCTGGCGCCGGTGCGGCCGTCCTCCGGGTACAGGTTGTACGCCTGCCAGGTGATGTCCGGCAGGAGGAGCAACAGGTCGGCCGGGTGGCTGTCGCGGACCGTGAAGGGGATGTGGGAGCGGTAGCCGTCGGCGGTGGTGAGCACGGCGACGTACGCCCCGACGCTCCAGAAGTCGGGAATCTGGAGGCGCCAGGACAGCCACCAGTGGTGGCAGGAGACCGTCCGGTCGGCGGTGAGCGGGGCCGGCTGGACGATGCCGGAGAGGCGGGGACTGGTGGTGATCTTCGCCGCGCCGTCGCCGCCGTAGTGACCGATCCGGTAGATGTCGACGGAGAACTGCTGGGGCGGGTCGACAGTGATGTGGAAGTCGATCGCCTCGCCGGGGGCGGCGGCGCCGGGGGACGCGAAGCCCTTGATCTGCTGGCGTACGTCGTCCGCGGTGCGGGGGCCGCCGGTGGAGGCGGAGCGGCGCTGCGGGAGCCGGGCGCCGGTGACGGGGTCGCGGTGGTCCGCGCCCTCCGTGGGCTCGGCGTACCAGGGGATGACCTGGCCGCTGTCACCGAAGTAGTGCTCGCTGCCGCGCAGCCAGGGCAGTGGTCCCTGGCCGAAGGGATCGGACACGGCATGCGCGAGGGCGCCCGATTCCCAGCGCCGGATGAACTCGTCCCCCATGCCGCTTCCCTCCCTCTAGCCCCCGAGACAACTGTGATGCGCCACTTGTCAGCTACTGGCCCCCAGCACATCACATAACGCACGCACTCCGTCACCGTTCGTCGCGAATTGACGTTAACGGAACGCCTGGCTCCGGTAAGCGGGGGGCGTGATAGGGGCGCGGGTGGTGCGGGTGGCGCGCGGCGCGGGAGGGTGAGCGGGGGCGGGAGAACGGGGGCGGGGCTTCGGGGCCGGTGCTGGAGGCGTGCGGCAGGGGCGCCGGTGGGTGTGGCGGGGCGGGCTTCGGGGTCGGTGCCGCGCCGGGGCGTCTCCTCCCGGCGCCGGGTTCGTGGCTCGGGGGCTCAGACCAGGCGGACTGTCTTTTCCGGGCGTACCCCGACCGACGCCAGCCAGGAGCGGAGGGGGGCCGCGTCGCCGTCCTCCACGAGGGTCAGGACCCGGGTGGCGAGGTCCTGCCGGCGCTCGCCGTCCACCAGGAGCGCGGGGCCGTCGAGCCAGTCCAGGCCCGGGACGGCGCCGGCCGTGTCCACCGCGGCGCAGCAGACCATCGCCGTGACGTGGTCGGCCAGGAGGTCGCGGCCCGTCCTCGGCGGAACGAGGGGGAAGAGCGGGAGGGGGTCCGTACTCCAGGGGTCGCCTTCGCCCACCAGTGGTGCGGGCGGTGGAGCGGCGGCCTCCTCCCGGGCCACCTCCGCCCCGATGGCGGCGGCGAGGGTCTCCGACGGCGGGTCGTCGCCGTCGGCCGACAGGTGGTCCATCACCCGGGTGAGCGTGGCGGCCGTGGCGCGGCGTACGCCCATGGTGTCCAGGACCCGGTGCAGGCGGGCGGCGTCCGCACGCCACTTCCGGTCGACCACTTCTTCCGGGTACTGCTGCCAGTCCACCGGCGACCAGTCCGGGCCCGGGGCGGCGGGGCCGCCGTGGAACAGCCGGGCGGCGAGGAGCGAGGCCGCCTCGTCGACGGAGCCGGGCTCCTCCAGGAGGTCGCACGCCGGCCGTTCGCCCAGGCGGGAGGCGAAGCCTTCGGCCAGGCGGTCGCGGCGGGAGAGTTCGGTGAGCGCGGAGACCACACCGGCGTCCAGGCGGGAGGGCCAGCGGCCCATGCGCCAGGCGGGCAGCGCCACGCGGGTCAGGAGGCGGTCCCAGCCCGCGTACGCCAGGCCCACCTGCTCCTGCGCGACGATGCGCAGGCCGTAGTCGACGGTCTGGGCGCGCTCCGACGCCGCCGTGGCGACGCCCCGCTCCATTTCGGCGGCGTGCACGCGGCAGCCGCGCAGGAGGAGTGTGGAGATCCAGCCGACGAAGCCCAGGGGCAGGCGGCGCAGCGGATTGCGGTGCGGGGCGGCCGACTCGGCCACCGCGGCGTCCAGGCCGCGCACGAAACGGCGGGCGGCGGCTATGTCGGGATGCGCGGAGGGGCCCGTACCGGCGACGACAGGTGCCAGCACCGCGCGCAGCTCGGCCACCCGCATCCACCACAGGAACGGCGACCCGATGACCAGCACGGGCGCTGCCGCGACCCGGCGGCGCCCCGGGCCCGCGCCCGGTATGGACGCCGGGTGCGTACGGTCCTCCAGCCAGCTGTCGCAGTCCGGCGTCAGCGCTATGGCGGACGGCGCCGGCACCTCCAGGCGGTCCGCCAGGTCGCGCACGAGCCGGTAGAGATCCGGCGCCGAACGCTCGGCGATCTCGACCGTCGGGGTCGTCGCCGGTCTGGCCCGCGCGATCACCGCCCCTACGGCGACGGCCGCCAGCAGGACCACGACCGCGACGACGGTCGTCACCCGGCGCGCGGCGTCCCAGCCCCCGCCGACCGCGTGGCCCGTCGCGCCGCCCACCAGCAGGACGACGGCGACCGCCGCGGGCAGCAGGGCGACGGCCAGCGCTGTGCTGCGCACGCGCAGCACAGCGAGAGCCCTGGAACGCGCGGACTGCGCGCCCCTCTCCACACCCGTACCGGTACCGGACACGGCCGGACGTCACCCCCTTCGCCCTGCGACGGCTTTGCTCACTCCCCCACTGTGGCACCCGGCACTGACATCGCAATGTCGGTGGGCCAAGTGCCGGAACGCTTGCGCCGCACCCTAGTTGGGGGTGGGGCGGTCGTCAGCCGGATGGGCCAGCGGTCACTCGATGGAATGGCTTTGGGGAAAGCTGCTGACGTCGTCCGGCGGTGGACGGGGCCAATACCGGGTGCCGGGACGGGGTGCGGTCAGGCTCCGGACGCCGCCTTCGCGGCGATGTCCGTGCGGTGCTGCGAGCCGTCGAGGCGGATGCGGGAGACGGCCGCGTACGCCCGCTCCCGGGCTTGGGCGAGGTCTTTGCCGGTCGCCGTCACGGACAGCACGCGGCCGCCCGCGCTCACGACCGTGTCGCCATCGCGCCGGGTCCCGGCGTGCAGGACGTACGCCTGGGGCTCGTCCTGGGCCGCGACCTCGTCGAGGCCCTCGATCGGGTCACCCGTGCGGGGCGTCCCGGGGTAGTTGTGCGAGGCGATGACGACCGTCACGGCAGCGTCGTCGCGCCAGGTCAGCGGCGGTTCGACGTCGAGCGTGCCGTTGGCGGAGTGCAGGAGCACGCTCGCCAGCGGGGTCTTGAGGCGGGCCAGCACCACCTGGGTCTCGGGGTCGCCGAAACGGGCGTTGAACTCGATGACGCGGACGCCGCGCGAGGTGATCGCCAGACCGGCGTACAGCAGACCGGAGAACGGCGTGCCGCGACGGCGCAGCTCGTCGACGGTCGGCTGGAGCACGGTCGCCATGACCTCGTCGACCAGCTTGGGGTCGGCCCACGGGAGCGGGGAGTACGCGCCCATGCCGCCGGTGTTCGGGCCCTCGTCGCCGTCGAGCGCGCGCTTGAAGTCCTGCGCGGGCTGGAGCGGGAGCACGGTCACGCCGTCGGTGATCGCGAAGAGGGAGACCTCGGGGCCGTCGAGGAACTCCTCGATGACCACGCGGTCGCAGGCCAGCGCGTGCTCGCGGGCCTCATGGAGGTCGTCGGTCACGACGACGCCCTTGCCGGCGGCGAGGCCGTCGTCCTTGACCACGTACGGAGCGCCGAAGGCGTCCAGGGCCGTGTCGATCTCTTCGGGCGTGGTGCAGACGTAGCTGCGGGCGGTGGGGACGTTCGCGGCGGCCATCACGTCCTTGGCGAACGCCTTGGAGCCCTCCAGCTGGGCGGCCTCCTTGGACGGCCCGAAGCAGGGGATCCCGGCCGCGCGCACGGCGTCGGCGACGCCCGCGACGAGCGGCGCCTCCGGGCCGACGACGACCAGGCCGGCACCGAGCTCGCCGGCCAGCCGGGCCACGGCCGCGCCGTCGAGGGCGTCGACGGGGTGCAGCTCGGCCACCTCGGCGATGCCGGCGTTGCCGGGGGCGCAGTACAGCGCGGTGACGTCGGGATCGAGGGACAGAGAGCGGCACAGGGCGTGTTCGCGGGCGCCGCCGCCGATGACGAGGACCTTCACGGTGTGCAGCCTAGCCCGCGCGCCGCGCTCCCCCCGCCGGGCTACTCGTTCGTGAACTCCTCGACGACCGTCGCACCGAGCTCCCGGACGATCAGGTCGTGCCCGGAGAGGGCCGAGTCGACGAGGTCCGGGTCGTCCTCCTCCGGTACGTCGTCCTCGATCGCCATCGGCGGGGGCGGGGGCGGCGCAGGTGCGGGCGCGGGATCCGGGGCCGCCCGGTACGCCGCGCCACCGGTGGCGCCCTGGGCGGGGTCCGGGCGCTGGGGGGCGGCGGGCGGCGCGGCCTGCTGGGCCTGCGGGGCGGGGCGCGGAGCGGGGGCCGGAGCGGGGGGCCTGCCCCCGAATCCGCCTCCTCCGCCGCCGGGGGGCTGGGCCCCGCCGCCACCGCCGCCGCCGGACGGGTCGACGACCGACTCGATCTTCCACTGCACGTTGAAGGACTCGGCCAGCGCCTGCTTGAGCACGTCCTCGCTGCCGCTGCTCGCGAAGTTGTCGCGGGCGCCGGCGTTGATGAAGGCGAT
Source organism: Streptomyces chryseus (assembly GCF_014650755.1). Lineage (GTDB taxonomy): Bacteria > Actinomycetota > Actinomycetes > Streptomycetales > Streptomycetaceae > Streptomyces > Streptomyces chryseus. The sequence continues at coordinate 65,753 of NZ_BMVO01000025.1, forward strand.
CTGGAGCGTGGTCCCGTCGAAGCCGCTGACCTGGGCGTTCTGGCTGAGCAGGATCCAGGTGAAGCGCCGCCGGTTCTTGACGGCCTCCAGGATGCCCGGCCACATGTTCTGCACCTGCAGGGCGCCCTGCGCGGCCGACGGCGAGACGGCGGGCGCGGCAGCAGCCGCGGCGGGATCCGCCGCAGGCGCCGGGGCGGGCGCGGGCTGCGGCTCGGGCCGGCCCTGACCGGGAGCGGAGGCGGTGGGCCACCCGCCGGGCCGGCGCTGGCCGGTGTCCTGTCCGGCACCGCCGCCACCGGGGCCGCCCGAACCGGGCCACGCGCCGGGGCGCTGGCCGCTGTCGGGAACAGGAGAGGCCTGCTCGGCGACCGGAGCCGGTGCGTGGGCGGGGGCCGCCGCTGCGGGCATGACGGGCGTGGGAGCGGCCACCGGCGTGGGGACGATCCCGGCCGCCCCATGTGCCTCGGGGCCCGGTACGTACCCCATCGCGGGCCCGGGGGCCGCCGCCGCGGCCATGAACGCGCCACCCGCGCCGCCGCGCTCCAGCCGGTCGAGGCGCGCCTGGAACGAACGCTCGTCGTCGAATGCCGCGGGCAGCAGCACGCGGGCGCAGATCAGCTCCAGCTGGAGCCGCGGCGACGTCGCCCCGCGCATCTCGGTGAGCCCGGTGTTGACCAGATCGGCGGCGCGGCTCAGCTCGGCCGCGCCGAACACCGACGCCTGGGCCTGCATCCGCTCCACGACGTCGGCGGGCGCGTCGATCAGGCCCTTCTCGCGTGCGTCGGGGACGGCGGCGAGGATCACCAGGTCCCGCAGCCGCTCCAGCAGGTCGGCCACGAAGCGCCGGGGGTCGTTTCCGCCCTCGATGACCTGGTCCACGACCTCGAACGCGGCGGCTCCGTCCCCCGCGGCGAACGCGTCCACGACGGAGTCGAGCAGCGAGCTCTCGGTGTACCCGAGGAGCGCGGTCGCCATGGCATATGTCACACCGTCGTCGGCCGCGCCGGCGAGCAGCTGGTCCATGACGGACATCGAGTCACGCACGGAACCGGCCCCGGACCGCACGACGAGCGGCAGCACGCCGTCCTCGACCGGGATGCCTTCCTTGCCGCACACCTCACCGAGGTACTCCCGCAGGGTGCCCGGCGGCACCAGACGGAAGGGGTAGTGGTGCGTACGCGAACGGATCGTGCCGATGACCTTCTCGGGCTCCGTCGTCGCGAAGATGAACTTGAGGTGCTCCGGGGGCTCCTCGACCACCTTCAGCAGGGCGTTGAAGCCCGCCGGGGTGACCATGTGGGCCTCGTCGATGATGTAGATCTTGTAGCGGCTGCTCGCCGGGCCGAAGAATGCCTTTTCCCGCAGGTCACGGGCGTCGTCCACGCCACCGTGCGAAGCGGCGTCGATCTCGATGACGTCGATCGATCCCCTGCCGTTGCGGGCCAGGTCGACACACGACTGGCACACGCCGCACGGGGTGGGGGTGGGGCCCTGCTCGCAGTTCAGACAGCGGGCGAGGATGCGGGCGCTGGTCGTCTTTCCACAGCCCCGCGGCCCGCTGAACAGGTACGCGTGGTTGACCCGGTTGTTACGCAGGGCCTGCTGCAGCGGGGCAGTGACATGCTCCTGCCCGATGACCTCGGCGAACGACTCGGGACGGTAGCGGCGGTAGAGCGCAAGGGACGACACGTATACGAGGTTATCGGGACCCACCGACAACCGGACCCGCCCAACGCAAGCGCCCCCCACGCACCCGCCAGAGCTCACTTACCCTTGCTGCCTTCCGGCCCTGGGGGAGTTCGGTGAGATAGCGCCACGTGAGGGGCTGGCCCCCACCCTAGCGGATCGCGCCCCGGGAAAACGACCCGGACCCCGACCTGGCGGCGACCACGAGGAACGCGTTCGCGAGCACTCCTCAACGTCTTGTATTGTTTGCGGCGGAGGATTCGCCTAGTGGCCTAGGGCGCACGCTTGGAAAGCGTGTTGGGGGCAACCCCTCACGAGTTCGAATCTCGTATCCTCCGCCAGTGCCTCACCGGGCACTTGAAGGCCCCGACCGGGAAACCGGCCGGGGCCTTCTGCGTTCGTAGTCTCAGTTCGAGTCTCGCTTATTTGCCTCATAACCGGACGCTTCCCCGCGTTCCGGCCTCGATGGCCTATCCCCCGTACTCCCAAGGGTTCAGCAGGAGTGCGCCTGATCGCGCCAGATGCTTGATGTTGCGGCTCACCAGCGTCCAGCCGTTCGCCAGGGCGGTGGCGGCGATCAGCGCATCGGGTGGATCGATACTGGTCCCGGCACTCTTGAGCCTCCGGTGGAGAGCGAGGTAGGCGAGTGCCTCCCGCTCGCCAACTGCGGCGATCCGGTCGCGGTACTGATCACGGATGTCTGTGAGTGCCAGCTCGAAAGCGGTACGCCGCACTGGATCAGGTGTTCCCTCGATGCCTGCTTCGATCTCCGCGACCGTGATGACGCTCAGGTAGAGGGCAGGAGACGGAACCGAGCGAGCCCAGGCAACGACGGCCGGGGCGGGCTTCGGCCGGGTGGTGATCTCGGCGACCACACTGGTGTCGAGCAGATAGATCACTCGCCGTCTGCCGCATCGTCGTAGGGCCGCTGCCCGAACTCCAGACCCTCGAACGGGGCCGCCGTAAGCCGCTCAAGGAATCCGTCGCTGCCCAGGGTCGCCCAGCGGTGAAGCATGTCGGGCAAGGCATCGATGTCGGTGTCGGCCAGCTCGGCATCGAAGTGCCCAAGCTGGTGCTCGGGCAGAGACTCCCGGATCTCCCGGATCGTCCGTAGTGGATGGGACTCCTCGGGTCTGCGCGGCGGGAGCGGCAGGTTCGGGGCAGTGCTCATGATCGGCTCCTCCACGCTGTGGTCACGGGCTCATGCCTGAAGACCACCCTAGGCCGGGCAGCCCTGGAGAGGGTCGGAAAAGCCCCGAATCCGAGCTTCGACGGGTCTCATCCGCCGAGTCACCGCCGACTGTGTGTGGCAGCCGCCGTCCGCCGGCGACAGCGATGCCCCTTTGGTTGGAACCAGCCGAACGAAGCTGCCGGGCTGGTCACAATGGGGAGCGCCACCCTGTAGCCGGTTTCGTGACACGTCTCGTGCACCACGCCATTGGTACATGGCGGAGATCAGCCGTCGTCCCCTCCACCGAAGGTAGCGAATGACGCAGAGCGCAGCCGCCCGAGCCGGACGCTTCCACACGGGGCGTTTATCCAAGGGACTGCCCCAGGCCCTGGATGCCTGGCGTGTCACCACCGACGATGCCGATGTAGCCGTCCGTGTCGCCGGCTTCCTGGGTGGCGAACCTCGACCGAACGAAGGGACAGGAGGAACGGGCCCTGCCTACGAAGTGATGACGAGCCGCGAGAGCGTACACGTTCTCCTGGACGGGCCCGACGCGGTGGCGGCACACATGGTCCTCCGGGGCAGTACGGGCATCATCCACGAGTGCGACGGCGTGGAGTTCCTGTCACCGGAAGAGAAGAGGGGCCAGCCCTGCGGCTGCCCTCCACTGCTTGAGGACAGGAAGCTGGCGGCCCGGGACGGGCGCGGCCCGATGCCCTCCGTCGACATCACCTTCCGGATCGCAGCGGCACCCGGGCTCGGCGCATTCCACTTCATGACGCACTCGTGGCAGATGGCCGCGCAGCTCTCCCACCTGACGGACGCGCTGGAGCGGGTCAACGGCCCGGCCATCTGCGACCTCACCCTGGAGCTCGTCGTCTACACGACCAAGGCGGGGAGAGGCGTCTGCTATCGAAAGCCGGTGGTCACGGTGCTCGGCAGCCCCTACACTGTTGCGCCCGAACCCCAGCCGACGGCCGAACCCACGCCTGCTCCGGCAGGTCGGACAGATCGCCGCCATCGCGAGGCAAGCGCTCCAAGGCCGGGATTCCTCACTCACCTGACCGGTTCCGACCGTCTCGCAGTGATCACCGGCAGCCGGGGCAGGCTGGTCTCAGTCCTGGTCTCGTTCACCTCCGTTCGAGAGTGTTCGGACGGGTCTGGACCGAACGGTCCGACGCAGGCCAGGACGGACACGGCCCCCTCTGGACGTCCGTACGAACATTTGGAAAGCGTGTTGGGGGCAACCCCTCACGAGTTCGAATCTCGTATCCTCCGCAGTCGCCTGACCAGGCGAAACGAAGAACCCGGACCGCTCAGCGGCCGGGTTCTTCGGCATGCCCTGGTCTCATTCGCAGTCTCGGTCATCTCCGGCATTCACGACATCTCGTACGGCACTCCACTCCATCAGCAGCTCGCTCTCCGCGGGTGAACTCCACGCCGAGTACCGCCGACGGACCATCGAATGCGCAATCCTTGGCTCGGCCCGGGGGTACTCCGGTCCCCAGCCGCGTTCCCATCCTTGCGAGGTGCTCTCGATGACGTCCCGGTCCACGCTGACTGCCTGGTTGGCCGGCCTCGACGCCGCACAGCTGGCGCGCGTACTCGGCACAAGGAAGGACGCGGCGGCGCCACCGGAGCCGCTCTCCGTGGAGGAGTTGGCGGAACGTCTCCTGCGGCCGGGCTCGGTTGCGCTCGTCCTGCCGCGGCTCCCCCTGCCGTACCTGCAAGTGGCCGAGGTCCTGGCCGCCTGGGGGACACCGTTGACACACGGCGCTCTGGTGAAGGCGCTGGGAGCGACAGCACCCACTGCCGCTCGGAAACTGGACGGCGTGCTGGCGGCTCTGGCCGATCACGCTCTGGTGTGGCCGGACTGCGACGGGAGGCTCCACATGGCCGCACCGTTGCGGCAGGCGTGGGATGCGCCCCTGGGGCTGGACGCTCCGTTGGAGGAGCTGCTGGAAGGCGTGACCTCAGAGGAACTGCGCGGCATGCTCGTGGCACTGGGCATCAAGCCGCCCGGCACCAGGCAGCAGCGCACGGCCGCTGTCCTGGAACACCACGGCGATCTGCAGCGTGTGGCCTCCCTGATCGCGAAGGCCCCCGCGGCCGCCCGGCAGCTACTTGAGCACCGGGCGAAGTCCGCACCCCGGCACAAGGAATTCATCGTGTTCGGAGCTCCCGTGGCCGATACCCGGCCGGGCGAGCGATGGGCCCTGGACCGGGGGCTCCTGATCCGGAACCGCAACGGATACGGGCTGGCCCGTATGCCCGCCGAAGTGGCGCTCACTCTGCGCGGGGCGGACTGGCATGCCCCGTTCGAGCCCGCACCGCCCGCCGCGGAGCTGGTGCCCGTCCCCGCGGTGGAGGTGAACAGGGAGGCAGCGGCAGCGGCCACGGCGTTCGCTGCCCACGCCGCCTCGGTCCTATCGGCCTGCTCGTCGGCTCCACCGGCCCGGCTGAAGTCCGGCGGGATCGGCGCGCGCGTACTGGCTCGGATCGGCAAGGCTGCACAGGCCGACGACGCCGTGCTGCGCATCGCCGTGGAGACCGCGTACTCGGCAGGACTGCTGGCCGTGGACGGCGACCGGGTCGCGCCGACCGAGGAGTACGACACCTGGGCGGTGCGGGCACCCGCGGAACAGTTCGCCGTGCTGCTTCAGGCATGGCGGGACCTCCAGTTCACCCCCTCACAGGCTCGCGACACGGACGGCAAGTCGCTGCCCGCCGTGGCCGGAGCGCTTGCCTGCGACGGCTGCTTGCAGGCACGGCATGGGCTGCTCACTGCGGCGGCGATGCTCCCGGAAGGGCAGGGGCTGAAGGTCGCCACGGATCTGGGCGCCCTCGTGGCGTGGCACCGTCCACTCGCTCATCCGGCGCCCCAGGACGAAACACCGTTCGCCGCCGCTGTCCACGAGGCCGAGCTGCTCGGCGTCGTCGCCCGGGGCTCCCTCTCCCCGCTCGGTGCGGCCCTGCTGAGCGGTGGCGCGGAGGAACTGGCCGCTGTATGCCGACAACTGCTGCCCAAGGCCACCGAAACAGCCCGGTTCGGCAGCGACCTGACGGCTGTCGTCACCGGAACGCCCTCCGCGCGCGTCGCGGAGCTCCTGGATTCGACCGCCGATCGGGAGGTCAGTGGCACTGCCTCGGTGTGGAGGTTCTGCGGCGACAGCATCCGCCGGGCCCTGGACGCCAGCCGCACACCGGACGAAATCCTGGCCGAGCTGAACGCCATCACCGATGGTCCCCTACCGCAGCCCTTGTCCTATCTCATCGCCGACGCCGCCCGCCGTCACGGCCACGTGCGCATCGCTCCTGCCGTCTGCGTCATTCACGGCGACGACCCGGCGCTCCTGACCGAAATCGCCGCCCACCGCGGACTCTCCTCGCTCGGGCTGCGACAGCTCGCCCCGACAGTACTCGTCAGCGGCAGCCCACCCGAGAAAACCCTCACCGCGCTCCGGAACCAGGGCTATGCCCCCGTCCCCGAAGACACGGACGGAACCGTACGCATCGAGAAGGTGGCGTCTCGACGGGCTGCCGCCGTTCCGCCCCCGCGGAAGGCCACGACCAAGGCCGACATCAGACGCTCGGCGCACCGGGCGGCGGAAGCGTCGGCCGCCATCGAGACGTCCGCCCTGGTGGCCCGGCTCCTGACCGCTCCGCCCACCGCCCCGAAGCCCGATCCTTTCGGCACCGGGGTCGCCTTCGATACGGATACCGAGGAGATCGTCGCCGGGTACGCGAAGCAGTTGACGTACACCGACGTCCGCCAGCTGGCTCACGCCATCGACGCCGGTACGGCCATCACGGTCGAGTACGTCGCCGCGTCGGGAAGCGACACCGTCCGCACCCTCAGCCACCTCGACCTGGACCCGCCCTACCTCGAAGCATGGTGCCATCTGCGTGACGCCGAACGTGTCTTCACGCTCTCCCGCATCCACAGCGTCATGCCGGTCTAGGGCCAGGTCGAGCCCGAGGTCAGCGCTGAAGGCCGAGGAGCAGGCGAACGGAGTCCTCCACGCGGTGCAGCTCCCCCGGAGCCCCGGACCCGAAGACGGAATATGGAAAGCGTGTTGGGGGGCAACCCCTCACGAGTTCGAATCTCGTATCCTCCGCACTTGCCCGCCAGGGCAGACGAAGGCCCCGACCGGTTCGCCGGTCGGGGCCTTCGTCGTGTGCCGCCGGTGAGGTCACCGGCTCCGAGAGGTGGGCGGGTCAGCAGTTGTCCGGGGCCGGCCGGCCCGCGAAGCGGTCCGCGATCCAGGTCAGGTACTGCTTCTCGGCGACGACGGGGATCGTCTGGTGCGTCGCGCCCTTGTACTTCGTGTACTGCACCGGCTGGTTGAACTCGCAGGCCCGGTGGACGTACTGGGTGGTCGAGTGCGGGTTGATGACCGTGTCCGCCGTCCCCTGCACGACCAGCACCGGGGCGACCGTCGTGGCGTGGCCCGGGGTGTTCTCGCGGAAGCGCTTGTGCCAGGCGCGCGGCACCTCCCGCAGCGGCTTGAACAGCGTGTCGAGCTTCCCGTTGTTCCCGACGTTGTTCTGGATCACGTCGGAGAAGTGCTCGATGCACGCCTCCCCGTCACCCTTGAGGGCCTTCAGCCCGGCCGGCTTCAGCACGTCCGCGGCCCTCAGCTCCGGATAGGCCGCCAGGAAGCCCCGGTAGACGTTGATCCGCAGCGCCGCGTTGTGGGAGGCCGAGGTGGCGCTGGCCGGCTCGGGCGGGACCAGGCCGGTGAAGTCCGGCCCCAGGTTGGCGGCGGGCGCCAGTCCGGCCACGCCGACCAGCCTGGTCTCGGGGGTGTACGTGCGGACGTTCTGGCCGATGAACATCGCCGCGCCGCCGCCCTGCGACCAGCCCAGTACCGCGGTCTTGTGGTTGGCGTGGGTGTCGGTGATCTGCCGCGCCGCGCGGACGGAGTCGAGGACGTTGTTCGCCTCCGTCGCCCCGACGACGTACTGGTGCACGCCGGGCGTACCCAGCCCCTGGTAGTCGGTGCCGACCACGACGTCGCCGGAGCCGAGGAACTGCGTCAGCGCCGGCACGCCGACGTCGATCCCCCACGGACTGTCGTACGTGAAGTAGTCCACCAGGTCGACGGCCGGGTCCGGCACGGCGGAGGGCGCGCACATGCGCGGGCCGCCGACGGTGCCGTGGGCCCAGGCCACCACGTTGCGGCCGCCGCGCGGTGCCGGCTTGTCGGGCCAGGCCACGATGCCGGAGACGGCGACCGGGGCACCGCTGTGGAGAGTCGAGAGGTAAAGGATCCGGCAGGCCCTCGCGCCGTCGGGGGCGTTCACTTCACGGGCCCAGAGCAGGTCACCGTGCTCGCCCTCGGGCAGCGGCGACGGGGGGTCGTAGAAATCCTTGCCCTCCGGACCGACCGGGACGCCCGGTGCGCACTGCCCGTTGCCCCTGACCTCGTCCGACGTGGCCGGGTGCGCGGCGGCGGTGCCGCATCCCAGCGCGAGGATCGCGGCCACACCGGCCGCGGTGATCGCCGAAAGCCTTCGTCTCATCTGATTGTCCGTTCACTCGGTGCCGGACCAGAGACTAGGGAGGCGAGTGTGGATTGTGAGGGATTATGACGTTGTGACGGGTTTGTGTCCTGTAGGGGGTGCTCGGGTCCGCCGGCTGTGCGATTGGTCCGCCGTGCGCGCGTCAGTGCCTCAACGGCATTCCCCGGAGCGCCAGTTCACCGCCGTACGATGGGCTTCCGGCATGCGGCGCGACCAGCCGTGTGACGACGTTGAACGGCCCTGGGCCGGACCATGCGGAGCGGGAAAGCGTGTGGCGGCCCAGCGGTGACAACTCGGGGAATGGGACAGCGATGGACAGCACACTCGGTGAACAGATCATGCTCCTCTCTCTCGACGACGACACAGGTGTCGGTCAGGAGACGACGAGGACGGGGCTGGCCGTGACGGGGGCGGCGCTAGTGGAGCTGGCGCTGGCGGGTCGGATCGCGGTGACGAAGGGCGAGGTCGTGGTGCTCGACGCGGCTTCCGTCGGCGAGCCGGTCCTGGATGCGGTGCTTGCCGCCCTCGCGGGCCGGGAGAAGCCGCGCAAGGCCCGTGCCTGGATCGAGCTGCTGCAGAAGGACGCCGTGCGGGCGGTGCGTGAGCGGCTGCTGGAGCGGGGGCTCGTCCGTGAGGAGAAGGCCCGGGTGTGGGGGATCTTCCCGGCCCGCCGCTACCCGGAGGCCGACGGGAGCGTGGAGCGTGACCTGCGGGGCACGCTGGACGCGGTCGTCCGGGGAGGTGCGGCGCCGGACGAGCGGACCGTCGTACTCCTGGCGCTGCTGCACGGCGCCGGGCTCCAGAAGCTGGCCTTCCCGGAAGCGTCGGCCAAGGGGCTCGACCGGCGCCTGGCCGAGCTGACCGAGGGTCAGTGGTCGGTGGCCGTGGTGCGGGACGCTGTGCTGGCGGTGCAGGCCGCCACCGTCGCTACGATCGCGGCGGCCACTGCGGTCATCTGATCGACCGGGGCGTGCGGGGTGCGGGGCGTGGGCCGGCTGCAGTGATCTACGGCCACGGGGCGGTACGTCGCCCCGGGCTCGGTGCCGGGGCCGCTCTTGGTGCCGGTGCCGGTCGTGGTGCCGGTTTGTCGTCAGGCCGGTTTGTCGTCAGGTCGGTGGCGCCGGTGCCGTTCCGGTGAGGTGCTTGAAGTAGAAGCTGCAGGGCCTGAGCGTGCCGGCGGGATCGGCCGCGTAGCCGGGGACCGTGCCGTAGTGCGTCCAGCCCGCGGTGCGGTAGAGGTGCTCGGCGGGGCTGTCGGTCTCCGTGTCCAGGAGCAGGAGCGTGGCGCCCGCACGGGTGGCCTCCCGCTCGGCGGTGGCGAGGAGGGCGCGGCCCAGGCCCTGGCCGCGCGCGGTGCGGTGGACCATGAGCTTGACCAGCTCGGCGCGGTGCCGGCTGTTGGGCTTGGGGCTCAGCGCCAGCGCGAAGGTGCCTTCGATGCCGCTGGGGCCCCGGGCCGCCCAGACGGTCAGGCTGCCGTCGTCCACCGCCGGCTGCTGGGCGGCCCACCAGGCGGCGGCCTCGTCCGGGCCGAACGGGGCGAGGAAGCCTACGGACGCGTTGTCGTCGACCGCGTCCGCGAGCACGGCGGCCAGGTCCTCCACGCTGTGTCGGAATTCCTCGGCGGAGAGGGCGGTGATGGTGTGGGTTCGGATGTCCGCGCCGGTCATGGCTGGACCACCGTCACCACGTAGCGGGCACCGGTGGGTGCCGGGCAGCGGAAGCGTGACGGGCCCCAGAGGCGGAAGCGCAGGCAGTCGCCGGTGCGGAGCTCGTGGACGTCGTCGCCCGCCGTGATCTCCAGGGCACCCTCCAGGACCCAGATGTGCTGCTCGATGCCGGGTACCGGCGGTCCGTCGTACGCGATGTCCGCCCCCGGGCGCAGGACGCCCTCGACGAGTTCGGCCCGCAGGCCGGGGTGGGGCGGGGACACGGATCGGCGGGTGAAGCCGGACTCCTCGTCGCGCCACACCGACTGGGCGTCGGCGCGGACCAGTTGCGGCGGCTCCGACTCGACCTCCGCGAGCAGGCGCGACATCGTTCGGCCGTACACCGCGCACAGGCTCCCCAACAGGGACGCCGTCGGGCTGATCTCGGCGCGTTCCAGTCGGGAGAGCGTGGAGCGGCTGACGCCTGTACGGGTGGCCAGGTCGTCCAGCGACCAGCCCTGTTCTACGCGCAGGGCGGAGAGCCGGTCTGCCAGGCGGGCCGCGATGGTTCTCACATCCGGGAGGGTATCTCAGATCTGGGAATCGAGGAGCCTCCCGGCGAAGGACAGGTGTGCGGCTGTGGTCGCCAGCACCTCGCCCAGGAGGACGGGGTCGGGGGTGGCTTCGGTGCCGCCGGTTCGTTCGCAGCGGCCGCACAGCGTCATGCCGAGCACCGCGCGCCACTTGGCGTGCGGGATGCCGCACGCGTCGCAATCGTCGTACGAGTCCATGACCCCCACCCCGGAGCTGCCGACTTTGGGGAATCGTTCCACGGGGGTCTGACAGTCATGCCGGGGTGGCGTTGGCGGCCTGCTTTTCGGGGGCGTCGGGGTCGGTGCCGCGCCGGGGCGTCTCCTCCCGGCACCGGGACAGGTGCGGGGGGCTGCCCGGCCCCAGCGGCGGGGCGTCCACTCCTGGTGGCGGTTGCCGTTGTCCCGGCGGCTGGGGCGTCAGAAATCGTCGCAGCTGGCGGTTGCGAATCTGCCGGTGGCGGTGGCGGTGGCGGTCCTCGGTTCGTTCTCGTCCACCGTCACCGAGCAGGTGGCCGTGCCGCCGGAGGCTCCGATGGTGACGGTCAGCGAGCCGCCCTTGACCAGGCCGGTCGTGTCGACCTCCTTGCGCCAGGGAAGACGCGCGTCGGTGACGGTGTTCGAGGAGGCGTCGCCGTCCCGCCAGGTCGTGTACGCGAGGGTGACGTCCCTGGCGTCGCCCGTCACGGCGTAGCGCACCTTGACGGTCCGGGTCGACTCCTCGTCGACCACCGTGGCGATCGTGGCGATGACGGCGATGCAGCCGCCGGCGAACAGGAGCAGCATTCCGAGCAGGATCCAGGGCCAGATCCGGCGCCTGCCGGGCGGTCCCGGCCGGCCGGGGGGCGGGAGGCCGCCGTCCGGGGGGCGGGGTCCCCACTGCTGGCCGCCGGGGGGCGGGGGTGGCGCTTGGGACATGGGCTGGTCCTTCCCGAGGGTCGCCCTTCGATGATTGACCGGGGTGCGCCCGCGCGCCCGGCGGGCGTGTGCGCGCGGGCTTCCTCTGGGTGATCATCGGAGGATGAGTCCTGAGATCCGCCTCGCCCAGCAACCGGAGGCCGACGAACTGCTCGGCCGCAGCCCGCTCGCCGATCTGATCGGCATGCTGCTCGACCAGCAGATCCCCATGGAGTGGGCGTTCGCGGGCCCGTACACGATCGCCCAGCGGCTGGGCGGTGACGATCTCGACGCGCACGAGATCGCCGCGTACGACCCGGAGGCCTTCGTCGAGCTGCTGTCGGCCAAGCCGGCCGTGCACCGCTATCCGGGGTCGATGGCCAAGCGCGTGCAGCAGCTCTGCCAGTACCTGGTCGACGAGTACGACGGCGACGCGACCGCGCTCTGGCGCGACGTCGCCACCGGCAAGGAGCTGCTGGCCCGCCTGAACGCGCTGCCGGGCTTCGGGAAGCAGAAGTCGCAGATCTTCCTGGCCCTGCTGGGCAAGCAGCTCGGCGTACGGCCGCACGGGTGGCGGGAGGCGGCGGGCGCGTACGGCGACGAGGGCTCGTACCGGTCCGCGGCGGACATCACGGGCCCGGAGTCGCTGGCGAAGGTCCGCGCGTTCAAGCAGGAGGCCAAGGCGGCGGCGAAGAAGGCCGCGCCGAAGTGACCGGCGGACAGCGGCGTACTCCGAACGGGGGAATGCCCGCCCGGTCCGCTCCGCCCGCCCGTGGGGCGCGCAACACCGTGCCACATCGCCGGAGTGGGTTGTTCCGCTCGTGACTTGCTCCCGGTCCGGCACCGAATACGACGTTTGCACCCCGTCCTCATGGCTGCGCCCGGAGCCGCTTGCCCGGTAGGCTTTCCGTGTGATCTTCAAGCGCATCGGAAACGGCCGGCCGTATCCCGACCACGGCCGGGAAAGCACCCGGCAGTGGGCGGATGTCGCGCCGCGCCCGGTCCGCCTCGATCAGCTGGTGACCACCAAGGGCCAGCTGGATCTCGAGACACTGCTGGCGGAGGACTCGACGTTCTACGGCGATCTCTTCGCCCACGTCGTCAAGTGGCAGGGCGACCTGTACCTGGAGGACGGGCTGCACCGCGCGGTCCGGGCCGCGCTCCAGCAGCGCCAGGTGCTGCACGCGCGCGTCCTGGAGCTCGACTCCATGTGAGGACCCGAACAGCTGACCCAATTAGGCCTTACGGGTTGGCCTGTCCGGTGTCATTGATCATTTAGTAGGCATCATCACCGCGGCGCACTACGCTGCGCCCATGAGCATGCTGACTCCCCCCGGCATGGGCGGAAAGTACCGCATCACGGGCGACAAGTTCCCGCGCATGCGCCGTCCCCGGAACCGGCGCAGGACCATCCTCGTGGTGGTGTCCTCCCTCGTGGCCCTCGGTCTGGCCGGCTGGGGGACGCTGCAGCTCATCGACGTGTTCACCGGGGGCGCGAAGGAGACCTCGGCCGCCGGGCGCGTGAAGCGCTGCGACAAGGCGGCCGCGCCGTCCGCGCCCGCCCGGGCCGCCGCCCTGCCCAAGCCGCGCGCGATCAAGGTCAACGTCTACAACGCGACCAAGCGCAGCGGTCTCGCCAAGGAGACCGCCGACGAGCTGAAGAAGCGCGGGTTCACCGTCGGGAAGGTCGGCAACGCGCCGCCGGAGTACGACAAGAAGGTCAAGGGCGCCGGGATACTGCTGGGATCGCCCAAGGCGGTGTCCGGGGTCATGCCCGTGCTGGGTACGCAGCTCAAGGGCGCCGCGCAGAAGGCCGACGCCCGCAAGGGCGCCGACGTGGACCTGATCCTGGGCTCCGGTTTCAAGAGCCTGACGACGAAGAAGGCCGCGGACAAGGCCCTGGCCGCTCTGGCCAGGCCCGCGCCCGCGCCCTCCGCGAAGTGCTGAGACGGACCGTCGGCTAGCCGGCGGTGCCGTACATCCGGTCGCCCGCGTCGCCGAGGCCCGGAACGATGTAGCCGTGCTCGTTGAGCCGCTCGTCGACCGAGGCGGTGACGACGGTGACCGGCGTGCCGGCCAGCTCGCGCTCCATGACCTCGACGCCCTCGGGCGCGGCGAGCAGGACGACCGCCGTGACGTCGTCCGCGCCGCGCTTGATGAGCTCGCGGATCGCCGCGACCAGCGTGCCGCCGGTGGCCAGCATCGGGTCCAGGACGTACACCTGGCGGCCGGAGAGGTCCTCCGGCATGCGCGTGGCGTACGTCTCCGCCTGGAGCGTCTCCTCGTTGCGGATCATGCCGAGGAAGCCGACCTCGGCGGTCGGCAGCAGCCGCACCATGCCGTCGAGCATGCCGAGACCGGCGCGCAGGATCGGTACGACCAGCGGGCGGGGGTGGGAGAGCTTCACGCCCGTCGTCGCCGTCACCGGGGTCTCGATGTCGACCTGTTCGGTGCGCACGTCCCGGGTGGCCTCGTACGCGAGCAGGGTGACCAGCTCGTCGGCGAGGCGCCGGAAGGTAGGGGAGTCGGTGCGCTTGTCGCGCAGCGTGGTGAGTTTGTGCGCCACCAACGGGTGGTCGACGACGTGGATCCGCATGACGTCAACAGTAACCGGGCACACGGACCGCTCGCGCTGGCATCAACCCGCAGGCCGGAGGGAAGGTGGGGTGGGGGACAGACGCGGGCTTGGGGTGGTGTGGCCGATGCCGGACGCGGACCGGGAGCGGAAACCGGGGCAGGAACCCGGAGAGGAACAGCGGGAGACCACCGAGGGCGACCGCCGGCGGCGGCGCGCCCAGTTCCTGCGCGAGCTGAACGAGGCGAAGGCGCTGCGTGAACGCGTACAGCCGCGCCGGGCCCGGGCGGCCCGGATGCGGCAGCAGATGCGGATGCGCACGTTCCGCTGGTAATGGGCCTTCTCGCAGGACTGGTACACGACGCAAGAGCGGAAGACCTCTCGCGGAACGCTTTCTTCTGCCACGATTCCGAAGTGGGCGGGGCTCGGAGCTGCGAAACGGTTTCTCCCCGACCTCAGCGTCACCCTCCGGCCGGGAGGAACTCCAACCGGCACTTCTCAAGACCAGTGGGAGAGTCACGGTGTACTTCGCCGCACTGCTCGCGCGCACCGAAGACGGGTGGAAAGCGAGCGACACGGAGCTCGACGACGTGGAAACCCTGTCGGACCTGACCGATCTGGCCCGTGAGGCCACGGTCGACGACGACACGGTGATCGTCTTCATCGAGCAGGAAGACGCATGGTTCGGCCTCGTCCGGGTGGACGGCGAGGAGGACCCGCGCATCTATGTCTCCGACGCGGCCGCGGCCGCCCGTTCCTCGTACGGGGAGATCCTGCTCACCGACGAACTGCTCGGCCGGGACCCCGAGGACCCGGACGCCCTGGAGGAGCTCGTCGATCTCGACGGCACCGAGGACGGGGAACCGGACGGGGAGACCGACGACGACAACGACGAGGAGGAGATCAGGGCGGACGACGGCAGCGTCGTACCGGCGGGTCCGCTCGGGGAGACGGCGGTCCTCGCGGACCTCGGCCTGTCCGAGAAGGAGCTGCTGGCGCTCGGCACGGACGCGCTCGCGGAGATCGCCGACGCCCTGGGCGCCGCCGACGTACTGGAGACCGTCCAGTAGTGAGCCCGGCAGTGACTGAGGACCAACGACCGGAGTCGGAGCCCGATCCGGTGCGCGACCGGTGGCGGGCGCCCATGCGCCTGGCGCTGGACGAGGCGGCGCGGGCGGCGGAGGCCGGCGATGTGCCGGTCGGCGCCGTCCTGCTGGCTCCCGACGGCTCGCTGCTCTCGGCGGGCCACAACGAGCGCGAGGCGACGGGCGACCCTACGGCGCACGCGGAGGTGCTCGCCATCCGCCGGGCGGCGCGGGCGCTCGGCGAGTGGCGGCTGACGGGCTGCACGCTCGTCGTGACCTTGGAGCCGTGCACGATGTGCGCGGGGGCGATCGTGCAGTCCCGGGTGGAGCGGGTGGTGTACGGGGCGCTCGACGAGAAGGCGGGAGCCGCCGGTTCGCTCTGGGACGTCGTACGGGACCGGAGGCTGAACCACCGGCCCGAGGTCGTCCAGGGCGTGCTGGAAAGGGAGTGCGCGGACCGGCTGACGGCCTTCTTCAGGGACCGCTGAACCGGGCGCCGCACCGGCGGCCGGGAACCGATTTCGGAGCACGGCCCGGTGTGGGCTAAGCTCTCTCTCGGTAGCGTGTCCGAGTGGCCTAAGGAGCACGCCTCGAAAGCGTGTGATGGTGCAAGCTATCCGTGGGTTCAAATCCCACCGCTACCGCTCAGAACGAGAGCCCCGACTCCCCGAGTCGGGGCTCTCGTGTTGTGCGGTTAGACTCACGCGACTCACGGGACCGGCAGGGGAGGCCGCACGATGGTGCAAACGAAGAAGATCGCTCTCTACGTGGTCGTTGTCTTCGTGCTGTACACAATCATCACTTCCCCCGCCAGGGCGGCCGATCTCGTCCAGGTAGGGTTCGAAGGCGTGTCCAGTGCCGCCCAGGGGGTCGGCGAGTTCATGTCCCAGCTGATCCAGTAGGAGTGCCCCTTGATCCGCCATCTGGTCCTCTTCAAGCTCAACGAGGGTGTCGAGCGGGACGAGCCGCGCGTCCTCGCCGGGGTGAAGGCCTTCGAGGAGCTCGACGGGGTCGTTCCCGAGCTGGAGTTCTGGGAGTGCGCCTGGAACATCACCGACCGGCCCATCGCGTACGACTTCGCCATCAACTCGGCGGTCCAGGACCGCGACGCGCTCCAGCGCTACATCGAGCACCCCGCCCACCAGGCGGCCGCCGGGCAGTGGCGTGAATTCGCCACGTGGGTGATCGCCGACTACCCGTTCTGATCCTTCGCCCCAGCAGGCCCCGCACCGCTCCGGTGCGGGGTTTTCTCATGTTCGGGACCGAACTTGACGTCAACACGGAGTTATGCGGTGCTTGCACACAGTGCACATGTCTTGTGATGCTATGACCGCTTTTGACGGATGAGTTGATCGTGGTTGACCGAGAAAAGGGGTGGCGTGACCGTGCCGGCCAGTACAGCGCCTCAAGCTCCGCCCCAGCACCTCCAGCCGCTCCCTCCCGAGACCGCCCCCGATCCCCCGGCGGGCAGCACCCCGAAGAGCCGCGGCGCGGACACCAGGGCCCTCACGCAGGTGCTGTTCGCGGAGCTCAAGGGGCTGGACCCGGGCACGCCCGAGCACAACCGGGTGCGCGGCGCCCTCATCGAGGCGAACCTGCCGCTGGTGCGGTACGCCGCGGCCCGCTTCCGCAGCCGCAACGAGCCGATGGAGGACGTCGTACAGGTCGGCACGATCGGCCTGATCAACGCGATCGACCGGTTCGACCCGGACCGCGGTGTCCAGTTCCCGACGTTCGCGATGCCGACCGTCGTGGGCGAGATCAAGCGGTACTTCCGCGACAACGTCAGGACGGTCCACGTACCCCGGCGGCTGCACGAGCTGTGGGTGCAGGTCAGCGGGGCCACCGAGGACCTCACGACGGCCCACGGGCGCTCCCCCACGACCGCCGAGATCGCGGAGCGCCTGCGCATCTCCGAGGACGAGGTGCTGGCGTGCATCGAGGCCGGTCGGTCGTACCACGCGACCTCGCTGGAGGCCGCCCAGGAAGGTGACGGGCTGCCCGGACTGCTCGACCGGCTCGGGTACGAGGATCCGGCGCTGGCCGGCGTCGAGCACCGCGACCTCGTGCGGCACCTGCTCGTACAACTGCCCGAGCGCGAACAGCGGATCCTGCTGCTCCGGTACTACAACAACCTGACACAGTCCCAGATCAGCGCCGAGCTGGGCGTCTCACAGATGCACGTGTCGCGCCTCCTGGCGAGGAGCTTCGCCCGTCTCAGATCCGCAAATCGAATCGAGGCGTAACCGGATCGGGTAAGACCCACCGATGGCCGAAAAGCCGCACACCCCCTCTTTCCTGCGCAGATTTGTCGACTTGGCGCTACAGCGTGTTGCCGACATGTGACATTCTGCTGGAACCGCGTTTGCCGCAGCTTCGCCGCCGGTATTCAGGTGGAGGCTGCTTCCTCCGACGGGAGCGCCCCGACGCTACCGTCAGCGACCGCAGGACTGAAAGGGGGCCGGCATGTCCGTAGAAATGGGCAGCTCGAAGGTGCTCACCAAGGAAGTGCCCGCCGTGCTCGACCAGATGACGGCTCCTCAGCCGCCACCGCTGGTCGCGCAGCCGGAAGCCATCGACACCCGCACTCTGTCCCGCTCCCTCTTCCTGCGGCTTGCCGCCCTCGACCAGGACAGCCCCGACCGTGTGTACGTGCGGGACACCCTCATCGAGCTGAACCTCCCTCTGGTGCGGTACGCCGCGGCCCGCTTCCGCAGCCGCAACGAGCCGATGGAGGACATCGTCCAGGTCGGCACGATCGGCCTGATCAAGGCGATCGACCGGTTCGACTGCGAACGGGGCGTGGAGTTCCCGACGTTCGCGATGCCGACGGTCGTCGGCGAGATCAAGCGCTTCTTCCGCGACACCAGTTGGTCGGTACGGGTCCCCCGCCGCCTCCAGGAACTGCGGCTCGCGCTGACGAAGGCGAGCGACGACCTCGCGCAGAAGCTCGACCGGTCGCCGACCGTGCCCGAACTCGCCGCCGTGCTCGGCGTTTCGGAGGACGACGTCGTCGACGGGCTGGCCGTGGGCAACGCCTACACCGCCAGCTCGCTGGACTCGCCCTCCCCGGAGGACGACGGCGGCGAGGGGTCGCTGGCGGACCGGCTCGGCTACGAGGACATGGCGCTGGAAGGCGTCGAGTACCGCGAGTCGCTCAAGCCGCTGCTGGCCAAACTGCCGCCGCGCGAGCGCCAAATCATCATGCTGCGGTTCTTCGCGAACATGACGCAGTCCCAGATCGGCGAAGAGGTCGGCATCTCGCAGATGCACGTCTCGCGCCTGCTCACCCGCACGCTCGCGCAGCTGCGGGAAGGGCTCATCGCCGACTGACCCCCGGCAGTAGGGTTCACGGGGTTTCTAATTGACGGTGCGTCAGAGACACTGACGCGATGCGACGTCATGGTCTGACGCACGGCCGCCGAGGTGCCGCCACGGGCGCCGCGGCGGTTGTGCTGTGTCTGGGCGGGGTCCTGGCCGCGTGCGGCGGCGGGAGCGACGACGGCTATGTGGCGGTCGGCGCGGCGGGCTCGGGCTCCGAACGGGCGCCCGGCCGGGCCGTACCGCCGCAGGGCGAGGTCGAGCTGGTGCCGCTCGACGGGGAGAGCGCGCGCGGCGACGGGGCCGGCCGCGAGGGTCCGCCCGCCGGCCGCCGGGGCGCGGACACCGGTGACGCCGACGACACGGGCGCTCCCGGCGCCGGCGACGGCAGTGGCTCCGCCACGGCGCCGCCCGCCCGGGGCGGCGCACCGGACTCCGGCGGGAACGATGCTCAGGGAACACCCGGCGCGCCCGGCGGAAGCGGCGGCGCGGGTGGCGGTGATCAGGGCAGCGGCGGCGTGGGTGGCGGGGGTACGCCGACGAAGCCGCCGGTGACCGGTGCGCCCGGAACCCCCGGGCCGCCCGGGAACGGCCCCGGGGGCGGCTCGCCCGCGCCACCGCCCGGGGCCGCCGTGCTCAAGGTCGGCGACCCGCTGCTGGCGCCGGGCGACAAGCGGTGGTGCGAGCAGGTGACCGTGCCGCTGCGCAACACCGGCGGTACGGCGGTCCGTTCGGGCACCGTGACCTTCGCGACGCACATCATCGGCGCGCTCGGTGTCGACTGGGGCACCAGGACCTCGTCCCAGCCGCTGCCCGGGCCGATCGCCGCGGGCGCGGCCGTGACGAAGACGTACACCGTGTGCGTGGACGCCTGGCGGGTGCCGCTGGGCATGCGGGTCGAGACCCAGGACGTCACCGCCGACTGGACGTGACCGGCAGGGCCGGTGATCAGCCCAGGGCGAGCCAGGCGACCGCCGCGAGGATCACGAGGACGGCTACCACGCCGACGATCAGGCCCGTCTTGGGGCCGCCCGACGTGGCGGCCGCGGCCGGCTGCTGCCGCTGCGGTTCGCCCTCGTCCACGAAGGCGCGGAACATCTGGGTGCTGCCCGCCGGGTCGTGCTGACCTTCGGGGCCCTGGGGAGCGTGGGGGTTGTGTGCCATGGGCCACGACCCTAGCGAAGAGGACCCCCTCCGCACACCCCCGGACCCCCGACGGGAGTGATCTGCGGCTTTGCCGGGCGCGCGAACGTCTTTGACCCGCCCCGCACGGAGCCTTTTGGGTTCCTTTACCCCGGCTGGCCCGAATTAGCTTGCCTGAAGCAACCAACTACTTCTATGGTTGCCCTAAGCAACAAGATGTTCGGAGGTGCCCGTGGCCGCGCAGAGTCGGTTCGAGGAACTGGCCCGGCAGCTCAGTGCCATCGGCGCCGTCAAGCGCGATCTGGCCCGCGTACTTCCCGCGCACTGCCCCGCCGGATCGGCCGCCGTGCTCACCGTGCTCGACCGGCACGGCGAGATGCGGATGAGCCGGCTCGCGGAGCTCCTCGCGGTCGACATGTCCGTGACCAGCCGGCACGTGGCACACGTGGCCGAGCGCGGCTGGATCGACCGGGCCCCCGACCCGTGCGACAAGCGCTCCCGCATCCTGCGGCTCAACCCGGCGGGCCGGGCGCTCCTGGAGGAGCTCTCCGAGCGGTACACCCAGACGCTCGCCGGCGCCCTCGACGACTGGTCCGACGAAGAGGTCGGACAGCTCAACTCCATGCTGGCCCGCCTGCGCAGCAGCTTCGGTGACTGCCGGGCCCGGGCCCCCCACCACTTCGAGCACCACGCAGAAGTGCCCGTTCCACCCGCGACACCCGCGTAAAGCAAAGGAAATCAATGGCTACGACCACACCGGCCGGTGTGCGGGGCGGCCACGCCAAGCAGGGGTCCCACCACCACTCCTCCGACGGCGCGCCGATGACCCACCGGCAGATCATGGAGGCCCTCACCGGTCTTCTGCTCGGCATGTTCGTCGCGATGCTGTCGTCGACGATCGTGTCCAACGCCCTCCCCGAGATCATCAGGGACCTCGACGGCACCCAGAGCGCGTACACCTGGGTCGTCACCGCCGCCCTGCTGTCCATGACCGTGACCACCCCCCTGTGGGGCAAGCTGGCAGACCTCTTCAGCAAGAAGCTGCTGGTCCAGATAGCCCTGGTCATCTTCGTCATCGGCTCGGCGCTCGCCGGCATCTCGCAGAACACCGGCACGCTCATCGCCTTCCGCGTGCTCCAGGGCATCGGCACCGGCGGCCTCGTCGCGCTCTCGCAGATCGTGATCGCCGCGATGATCCCGCCGCGTGAGCGCGGCCGGTACGCCGGGTACATCGGCGCGACCTTCGCGGTCGCCACGGTCGGCGGTCCGCTGCTCGGCGGTGTCATCACCGACACCGACTGGCTGGGCTGGCGCTGGTGCTTCTACGTCGGCGTGCCGTTCGCGGCCATCGCCCTCGTACTGCTGCAGAAGACCCTCAAGCTCCCGGTCGTCCGCCGCAAGGTGAAGATCGACTGGCTCGGCGCGTTCTTCCTGGCCGCCTCGGTCTCCCTGCTCATGATCTGGGTGACGCTGGCGGGCGACAACTACGACTGGATCTCGTGGCAGACGTACGCCATGGTCGGCGGATCGATCGTGCTCGGCCTGATCTTCATCGTGGTCGAGACGAAGGCCGCGGAGCCCCAAATCCCGCTGCGCTTCTTCCGTAACCGCACGATCGCGCTCACGTCCTTCGCGAGCCTCTTCGTCGGTGTCGCGATGTTCGGCTCGACCGTCTTCCTGAGCCAGTACTTCCAGCTCGCCCGGGACAAGTCGCCGACGATGTCCGGCGTCATGACGATCCCGATGATCGCGGGCCTGTTCGTCTCGTCCACGGTCTCCGGCCAGATCATCACCAGGACCGGCCGCTGGAAGGGCTTCCTGGTCGGCGGCGGCGTCGGCCTGGTCGCGGGCCTCGGCCTGCTCGGCACGATCACGTACGACACCGCGTACTGGCAGGTCGCCGTCTACATGGCGGTCCTCGGCCTCGGCCTCGGCATGATGATGCAGAACCTGGTCCTGGCCTCCCAGAACCAGGTGAAGCCCGCCGAGCTCGGCGCGGCCAGCTCGCTGGTCACCTTCACCCGCTCGCTCGGTGGCGCGATCGGCGTCTCCGCGCTCGGCGCGGTGCTCTCCAGCCGCATCACGCACTACGTCGAGGACGGCCTGGCCGCCCTCCACATCAAGCCGGGCGGCGCGGCGGCCGGCGGGAACACCATCCCGGACATGGACGCGCTGCCCAGCTTGATGCGGACCGTGATGGAGAGCGCGTACGGAGACGGCGTCGCGGACCTCTTCCTGTACGCCGCGCCCATCGCGCTCGTCGGTCTGGTCCTGGTGCTGTTCGTGAAGGAGGTCGCCCTGAAGTCGTCCAACGACGACGCGGTGGAGCCGGCGGCCGAGTCGGTGGCGGAGCCCACCGCCACCGCCACCGAGCCCGTCGCGGCCCCCCTCGCCACCGGCAGGACCCTGCACGGCACGGTCCGTACCGCCGAGGGAACGACCGTCCCGCACGCCGCGGTCACGCTCATCTCGCTCGCCGGACGGCAGCTCGGCCGCGCGGTCGCCCAGGAGGGCCGCTACGCGCTGGACGCCCCGGCGGCCGGTTCGTACGTCCTGATCGCCGCCGCCGACGGATTCCAGCCGCAGGCGTCCACGGTGGTCGTGGGCGACGAGCCCGTCGCCCACGACATCCTGCTGTCCGGTACGAGCGGACTCACCGGCTCCGTGCGCGCCGCCGACGGCGGCCAGCCGGTCGAGGACGCGATGGTCGTCGTGACCGACGTGCGCGGCGATGTGCTGGCCACCGGCAAGTCCTCCGAGCGGGGCGAGTTCGTCTTCGGCGAGCTGATCCCGGGCACGGTGACCGTCGCGGTGAACGCGGCCGGCTTCCGGCCGACGGCGCTGCCGGTCGAGATCGGCGGCCAGGGCGTCACCCGGATCGAGGTAGCGCTCCAGTCCGGGGCGCTGGTCCATGGCACGGTACGCGGCGGCGCCGACCGGCGGCCGCTGCCCGACGCCCGGGTGACGCTGATGGACGCGGCCGGGAACGTGGTCGCCACCTCGACCACCGGGGACGACGGGGCGTACGCCTTCGCCGACCTCGACTCGGGCGAGTACACGGTCGTCGCGACCGGCTACCCGCCGGTGGCCGGAGCGCTCACCGTCACGGGCCGCGGCGTCGACGGCCACGACATCGAGCTCGCCCACCCGGGCGAGTAACCAAGAGCCCCCGGCCGCCCGCGGCGCGTCCCCAGCGGAGGCGCGCCACGGACAGTGCGGCCGGTGCGGAAACGGGCCCCGGCGGGGGCCGACAGGCAGGGGACGGCCTGTCGGTCCCGGCCGGGGCCCTCGTCATTCGTTCAAGGAGAGAAAACGGGATGGGACTTCGCGCACAGGTACGGACGCGGGACGGCTGGGCCGTGCGGCACGCGGTGGTGACCGTGACCGACATGAGCGGCACGCAGGTGGTCCGGGCGGCGGCCGACGAGGACGGGACGGTGCGGACCGACGCCCTCTTGCCCGCCGGTCCGTGCACGGTCATCGTGACGGCGGCCGGTTACGCGCCCGTCGCGTCCACGGCCTTCGTGACGGCGAGCGGACGGGCGGAGGCCGGAACGGTCGTACTGGCCCGCCAGGGCGGCGTGGAGCTGCCGCCGCCCGGCGTCTGGACCCTGGACCCCGCGCACTCCTCGGTGGCGGCGGTCGCCCAGCACCTGGGACTCTCCAGCGTGCACGGCCGGTTCCTGGAGTTCGGCGGGCGCGTCGAGATCGCCGAGGACCTCGGGAAGTCGCGCGTGGAGGCGGTGATCGGCGCGGCGAGCATCGACACCGGCAACGGCATGCGGGACGGGCACCTCAAGTCGCCGGACTTCCTCGACGTCGAGCGCTACCCGGAGATCATGTACAGCAGTACGGGCCTGACCCCGGCGGGGCCCGACCGGTGGACGGTCCACGGCGAGCTGTCGCTGCACGGCGTCGCCCGCCCGGTCGACCTGGACCTCAGCTATCTGGGGACGGGGCCGGACCCGTGGGGCGGCGTGCGGGCGGCGTTCCGGGCGACGGCGCAGCTGCGCCGGGAGGACTTCGCCATGAACTACAACCAGGTCGTCCAGGCGGGCATCTCCGCGATCGGCGCGACGCTGCGGGTGGAGCTCGACGTACAGGCGGTGCAGGGGGAGCGACTGCCGCAGGCCGGCTGAGGCCCGGCCCCCGGGGGCTCAGACGGGCGCGGTCCGGTCCGCGGGGGGCTCCTGCTGACCCCGCTTGACGAAGCTCCCGGGCGGGGGCGGGCCGCCGCCCGTGTCGGACACCAGTTCGTGGCAGAGGTCGCGGAGCTTGACGTTGCGGGCCTGGGAGGCGCGGCGCAGTACGGCCATGGCCTCGTCCGGGGTGCAGCGCCTGCGGGCGACGACGATGCCGATCGCCTGGTCGATGACCGAGCGGGAGAGCATCGCGGTCCGCAGGTCGTTCACCGCCTCCGCCTCCTGCTCGATGCGCTCGGCGACCGCGACCGCTCCCGCGGCCTGGGCGGAGAGGCGCCGTGCGGTCTCCAGGTGGTTCACGAAGGCGTCGGGCTTGGCGGAGTAGAGGTTGAGGGCGCCCAGGGAATGGGAGTTCAGCGCCAGGGGCGTGGCCAGGACGGACCGGGCGCCGCGCTTGGCGGCCGCGGCCGGGTAGGGGGCCCAGCGGCGCTCCAGGAGCATGTCGGGGACGTAGTTCTCCTCGCCGTTCTCCATGCTGCACACGCAGGGGCCGGCCTCGGCCTCGTACTGGAGGAGGTCGAGCTCCAGCGCGCCGCCGCTGTCGGCGGCGGCGGTGACCAGGTGGCCGTTGCGGCGCATGGTGATGCTGCACGCGTCCGCGCCCTCCATGGCCCGTACGGCACGCTCCGTGACGTCCTGGAGGAACGCGTGCAGGCCCCGCCACTCGGTGACGGCGTCCTGGATCGACGCCAGGTCGAACCCGTCGGCCGGCCGTCTGCCGATGCCTTCCGCGTCCCTCGTCGTGTCCGTCATACCCCCCATGTTCCCGCACACGCTCCGGTAACGCGGGGTGCTATTCGGTGGCCCGTACTTCGACGATGCGTGACGCGATGTCGCGGAGCTTCACATTGCCCTTCTGGGACGCGCGCACCAGCCGGTCGAAGGCCTGCGCCGCGTCGATGTTCATGCGCCCCATGAGGATGCCGGTGGCCTGCCCGATGACGTCCCGGGTGTGCATGGCCTCGGCGAGCTGTTCCTGCACTTCGACGGACTCCAGGGCGATGCCCAGGTGCGCCGAGAAGACCCTGCCGGTGCGCACCGACGCGTCGTCGAAGGCCCCCGGCTCACGGGAGTAGAGCGTCAGTACGCTGAATCTTCGCTGGTGGCCGCGGAGCCGCAGGAACAGGGCCGAGCGCAGTCCGCTCCCGGCCAGCACCGGCCCGTGGCCGTCACAGGCGGTGATGTCCTCGACACGGACGACGGGGCTGGTCCAGATCTCCGGCCGGCGCACGGCGCAGCCCGCTCCGCACGACGTCACGGCGTCGGCGGTCCGCACGACCTCGTCGGTCCAGGCGACGGTACGGGCGCGTCCCGCGCGTTCGACCAGGGAGATGCCCGCCTGATCGGCGTCCGGCACGATGTCCGTGGCCAGCCGCACCGCGAGCCTCGCCGTCTCCACGCGCCCCTCGGCTTCGTGCAGGGCGGTCGCGGCGGCGGCCAACGATTCCGCCAGGGAGGCAGAAGATCCCAAATGGGCAGAATCGTATGAAATTTCAGGAATGTCGGACGCAGTCACCACGAACCTCTTCGGCGAGCATGGCTGAGGGTGCGGCCATGCGCAGGAGAGCTCCGCAGCACATTCCCGACTGCGAGCAAAGGACGGACAGACTCTATCCGCTTCTGTCCTGCGACGAAGCAAGCGTGGCCATGCCCCGACGGCTCAGCGGGACGCCATCGCCTCGATGCCCGCGACCAACGTCTCCAGGGCGAAATCGAAGTCCCGCTCGCGCATCTCCTCGACCGTCTCCCCGGCCCGCGCGTCGAGCAGGTCCTGCGCGTTCTCGAACGACTTCCGCAGGCTCGGCGCGGCGCTGATCCCGCCCATCGCCTCGGCGAGGTACTCGTCCTGGCTCATGCCCGCCGAGGCGCACCGCTGCACGAAGTGGCCCTCGACCGTGCCGAAGCCGTACACGAACTGGAAGACCGCGGCGACGGCGCCCATCTGGCCGTGCGGCGGCAGCCCCGTCGCGCGCACCACGTCCTGCACGGCCAGGGAGAACGCCATCGAGTGCGGCCCGATGTTCAGGAACGTCCCGATCAGCGGCGACACCCACACATGGCGCACCAGCAACTCGCGGTAGCTGGTGGCCAGTCCGCGCAGCCGGACGCGCCAGTCGTCCGTCGCCGCGGGCGGCGTGATCTCGCTGAAGACCGAGTCGAGGGACAGTTCCAGCAGGTCGTCCTTGGTGTCGACGTACCAGTAGACGGACATCGGGGTGACGTTCAGCTCGGCGGCGAGCCGGCGCATGGAGAACTTCGCGAGCCCCTCCGCGTCGAGCAGCCGCACGGACACCGCCGTGATCCGGTCCCGGTCGAGACCGGCCGGCTGGTCGGACCTGCGGGTGCGCGAGGTCTTCTCCTCCAGCCAGACGCTGTTGCGCGCCGGATTCTTGACGCGGTCGGCCGCGGACACCATGACGCACACTCCTCGTTCTCCCGGCGGGCGGCAGACCGGAATGCTCCGCTCCGCTCCCCCGCTCCCGATGCTATGCCGCTGCTGCGGATGAGTCTGCCCGCTCCGCCCGCCGCAGCAGCACCGCGGCGAGAAGTCCGCCGGCGAGGACCGCGACCGCGCCGACCAGTTGGCTGGTCTCGACCCCGGAGGCGAAGGCGTCCGCGATACGGGCCCGCTCCCCCGCGTCGTCCGCCGCCGCCAGCGCCGCGGGCAGCGAGGCCGCGGCGACCGCGCCCGGCACGAGCGCGGCGAAGCGGGAGTTCAGCACCGCGCCGAGGACGGCGACGCCGAGGCCGTTGCCGAACTCCGCCAGCGTGCCGTTGACGCCGGCGCCCACGCCCGCCTTCTCCGGCGGGATCGCGCTCATGATGGCGTTGGCCATGGCCGGCATGGCGAGCGAGATGCCCGCGCCCATCACGATCAGGCCCGCCAGCATCCCGCCGTAACCGGAGCCGCCGAGGAGGGCGATCGCGGCGAGGCCCGCCGACAGCAGCGTCATGCCGCAGGCGATGGTGCCGGGCGTACCCAGCCTCGGCAGCAGGCGCGCGCCGATACCGGTGAGGTTGAGCGCCACGACGGTCAGGGCGAGGGGGGCCGTGCGCAGCCCGGCCTCCAGGGGCCCGTACCCCAGCACGAACTGGAGGTGCTGCGTCAGGAGGAACAGCGAGCCGCCCATCCCGAACGCGACGAGGATCGCACCCGCGACCGCTCCGACGAAGCGCTGGTCGCGGAAGAAGTGCAGGTCCAGCATCGGGTACGGGACGCGCAGCTCCCAGAAGGCGAACGCGCCGAGCACGACGACGCCGGCCGTCGCGGAGGCGAGCACCTGGGCCGAGGTCCAGCCGTGCTCGGGGCCGGAGATGATCGCGTACACGACGGCGGTCATGCCGAGGGTGGACAGCACCGCGCCGAGCAGGTCGGGACGGTCGCCCTGCCGGCTCTTGGACTCCGGCACGAGCGAGACGACGGCGACCAGGCCGAGGACCGCGACCGGGATGTTGACCAGGAAGATCGCGCCCCACCAGAAGTGGTCGAGCATGACGCCGCCGATCAGCGGGCCGACCGCGAAGCCGAGCGAGTTGACCGTCGACCACAGGCCGATGGCCTTCACGCGCTCGGTGTCGTCGAAGATCTGCACGACGACGGCCAGGGTCGTGGTGATCAGCAGCGCGCCGCCGACGCCCATGCCCGCGCGGGCGGCGATCAACTGGGCGCTGGACTGGGCGATTCCCGCGACGAGCGAACCGATGCCGAAGAGCGCGAGGCCGGCTATCAGCATCTTCTTGCGGCCGTAGCGGTCGGCGGCGCTGCCGGCGGTGAGCAGCAGACCCGACTGGACCAGCGAGTACGCGTTGATCATCCACTGGATGTCGGCGGTGGACGCGTCCAGTTCCTCGGTCAGCGACGGGATCGCGACGTTGAGGACGGTGTTGTCGAGCAGCACGGTGAGCTGGGCGAGACAGATGACGCCGAGGATCAGCCAGCGCTGCGGATGGCCGTGCGCGGTGGGGCGGTGCTCGGCGGTCGTCGCCGTCATGCGGGCTCTCCTTGTACGGGTACGGGGGTGGACCAAGGGGTGGGGGGTCGTTCCCGTACACCGTACAAGAGAGTCCTGTACGCCGTACAACTACTTTCGGTCGGTCAGGTCGTAGAGGGTCGTCCCGTCGACCGTGACCTTGGTGAAGTGGGCCTCGACCCAGGTGGCGATCTCCGCGTTGCCGCCGCCGGGACCGCCCTGCCCGCCGCCGGGACCGCCCTGCCCGCCGCCGTCGCCGCTCGCGACGAACCAGTGGATCGCGCCCTTCGCCACGTACGCCTTGAACGCGGCCGGGGTCGGCGAGGGGTCACTGCCGTTGAACCCGCCGATCGCCATCACCGGCTTTCCGGTGGCGAGTTGGTAGCTCGCCGCGTTCTGCGAGCCGATCGCCGCGGCGGCCCAGGTGTAGTCCTCGGCGTCGGCGGAGATCCTGGCCTCGGCCGCGGATCCGACACTCCGGCCGCCGAGGAGCCCGCCCATACCGCCCGCGCCGCCCCGCCCGCCCTCGCGCACCGCCGCACCGGGAGCGCCGCCGGGCGCCGTCGCGGCCGGGGGAGCGCCCTGAGGCCCAGCGGGCCGGCCCCCGGTCCGCCCCGCGCCGGCGGGGGGCTGTCCGACGCCCCCCGCCAGGCGCTCGCCCGTACCGTCGCCGTCCGGGCCGCCCGGCCGGCCACCGCCGCCGGGCCCGCCCCGTGCCGAGGCCGGTCCCGCCGTGACGATGGACCCGGTGTGAACGCTGCCGACCGTGGAGGCGGCGTACGCGCTCGGCCCCGCCAGCGCCGCCACGAGCCCGAGGCCGGCGGCCCCGAGGGCGAGCCGCCGGTCGACGCGCCCGGCGAGCACCAGCCCGAGCGCGGCCACCAGGCCGCACACGAGCACGGCCCAGCGCAGCCACGGCAGGTAGTCGGGGGTGCGCCCCAGCAGGACGTACGCCCACCCGGACGTCACCGCGGCCGCCCCGGCCAGCGTCCCCGCCGCCAGGAGCGACCGGCGCTCCTCCCACAGCACGGTCGTGCCCATGCCGATCAGGGCGGCGATGTACGGGGCGAGGGCCACCGTGTAGTACTCGTGGAAGATCCCCGCCATGAAGCTGAAGACGGCCGCGGTCATCAGCAGCGAGCCGCCCCACGCGACGAAGGCGGCGCGCGCGGTGTCGGCCCGCCCGGCCCGCCAGGTGACGACCAGGCCGGCGACGAGCAGGATCAGGGCGGCGGGCAGCAGCCACGAGATCTGGCCGCCGACGCTCGTGCTGAACATCCGCCCGATGCCGCTCTCGCCCCAGCCGCCGCCGACGCTTCCGGCCTCCTCGCCGTTGATGCGGCCGAGGCCGTTGTAGCCGAAGGTCAGCTCAAGGAAGCTGTTGGTCTGCGAGCCTCCGACGTAGGGGCGCGACGCGGCCGGCCACAGCTCGACGACGGCGACCCACCAGCCGCCCGCGACCACGGCGGCGAGCCCGGCGAGGGCGAGCTGGCCCAGGCGGCGGCGTACGGACGCCGGGGCGCACACGGCGTACAGCACGGCGAGCGGCGGCAGGATCAGGAACGCCTGCAGGGTCTTCGTCAGGAACGCGAAGCCGACCGCGACCCCCGCCCACACCAGCCACTTCGTCCGCGCGCCTTCGAGGGCGCGGAGCACGCAGTACACGGTGACGGTCATCAGCAGCGCGAGCAGCGCGTCCGGGTTGTTGAACCGGAACATCAGGGCGGCCACCGGCGTCAGCGCGAGCACCGCGCCCGCGATCAGGCCGGCGGCGGGGGAGAAGCGGCGGCGTACGGCGGCGTACAGCACCGCGACCGTGCCCACGCCCATCAGCACCTCGGGGACGAGGATCTGCCACGAGCCGAGACCGAAGAGGCGTACGGACAGGGCCATCGGCCACAGGGCCGCCGGGGGCTTGTCGACGGTGATCGAGTTCGCGGCGTCCGAGGAGCCGAAGAAGAACGCCTTCCAGCTCTCACCGCCGGCCTGGACGGCGGCGGAGTAGAAGGAGTTGGCGTAGCCGGACGAGCTGAGGTTCCACAGATAGAACAGCGCGGTGGCGAGCAGCAGCCCGGCGAGGGCGGGCCGCGCCCAGCGGGGGTCACCGGCGCGGGGGGCGCCGCTCGGGGGCGCGGTCACGGGGGCGGTCATCGGACGGCCTTCCTCGGGTCGCGTGCGGGCAGGTCGGAGCGCCGGTCCGGGAAGACCCAGAGGCGGAAGAGCAGGAAGCGCAGGACGGTCGCGGCGAGGTTCGCGGCGACGAGCACGGCCAGTTCGGTGCCGTGCGACGGCGAACCGGACGGCGAGGCCCCGACGGCCGCGTCGAGGGCGGCGAGCGAACCGCTGGTGAGGGCGAGCCCGATGGCGAAGACGACGAGGCCCTGGGCCTGGTGCCGTGCGGCGCGCTCCCGGCCCCGCACCCGGAACGTGAACCTCCGGTTGGCCGCCGTATTGGCCACGGCCGAGACCAGCAGGGCCAGCGCGTTGGCCGCCTGCGGGCCCACGCCCGCCCGGAAGACGGAGTACAGCGCCAGGTAGGCGAGCGTGCTCAGCGCGCCCACGGCGCAGAACCCGACGAGCTGGCGCGCCAGGCCGCCGGGCACGCCGCCGATCGCGCGGTCGCGCGGGTCGTCGCCGAAGGGCCGCGCGAGGCGGTCCAGCGGCAGCGCGCCCACGGCGAGCGCCCGCCCGACCCGCCAGACGCCCTTGAGGTCGTCGACGGCCGTACGCACGACACGCACCGTGCTGTCGGGATCGTCGACCCAGTCCACCGGGACCTCGTGGATGCGCAGGCCGGCGCGTTCCGCCAGCACCAGCATCTCGGTGTCGAAGAACCAGCCGGTGTCCTCGACCATCGGCAGCAGCCGCTCGGCCACGTCGGCGCGTATCGCCTTGAACCCGCACTGCGCGTCGGAGAAGCGCGCGGCGAGCGAGGAACGCAGGATCAGGTTGTACGTACGCGAGACGAACTCGCGCTTCGGACCGCGCACGACCCGCGAACCACCCGCCAGGCGGGAGCCGATGGCGAGATCGGAGTGGCCGGAGATCAGCGGCGCGACCAGGGGCAGCAGTGCCTTGAGGTCGGTGGACAGGTCGACGTCCATGTACGCGAGGACGGGCGCGTCGGAACGCTCCCAGACGGCCCGCAGGGCCCGCCCGCGCCCCTTCTGCTCCAGGCGTACGGAGGTCACCTCGGGCACCACGCGCCCGAGCCGGTCGGCGATGTCGGGCGTGCGGTCGGTGCTCGCGTTGTCGGCGACGGTGATCCGGAACGTGTACGGGAAGGTGCGGGCCAGGTGCTCGCGGAGCCGGAGCACGCACGCTTCGAGATCCCGCTCCTCGTTGAACACGGGGACGACGACATCGAGGACCGGGGCACCCGACTCCCCGAGAGGCTCCCGAGCCGGCAAGGTGCCCGCTGAAGTGTGGATTCGCATGCTCCCGAGACTCACGACCGGCCCTGTCAGCGGGATGTGACGCCCCTGTCCCCCACCTGTGAGTCCACCGACCCGAAAGCCCCCGGTCCGCACCCTTGAGTTCTAGTGGTCGTCGCAACACCCCAGTTCAGGGGATGCGATGGACTTCAAG
>NZ_BMVO01000026.1 GCF_014650755.1 Streptomyces chryseus
GAACTGGTCACCGGCGGCGTCACCGTCTTCCTCACCACGCAGTACCTGGAGGAGGCCGTGAGCGTGGTCCTCGTGGGGGCCGTCGCGGTGGCCATCGGCTTCCGGTCCACGGGCGCGACCGCCCTGGAGTGGCTGGCGGCGTTCGGGCTGCTCGTGCTCTTCGCCCTGGCGCTCACCTGGATCGCGGTCGGCATGGGGCTGATCAGCCCGAACGCCGAGGCGGCCAGCAACAACGCGATGCCGTTGATCCTGCTGCCGCTCCTGTCCAGCGCCTTCACCCCGGTCGCCTCCATGCCCGGCTGGTTCGAGCCGATCGCCGAGTACCAGCCGTTCACGCCCGCCATCGAGACGCTGCGGGGTCTGCTGCTGGGCAGCGAGATCGGCCACAACGGGTGGCTGGCGGTGGCCTGGTGCCTGGGTCTCGCGGTGCTCGGCTACTTCTGGTCGACGGCGAAGTTCAACCGCGATCCGAAGTAATCGCGGTGACAGCGCGGGGCGCCTCCCGCACCGCGTTCCGCCCCCAGGGCGGCGTGCTCCGACACCGTGTCGGCCTACGCCGCCCCGTCGGCGTTCCCGGGCGTCCGGCCGGGCGGGTGGTCAGTTCTTGACCGGCCACTCCAGGGGTTCCTTGTAGAAGCCCCGGGTCAGTTCAACGGCGGCGGGCTTCTGGCCTTCCGGGACGAGGAACGCGGTGCAGATCTTCTCCGACTGGCCCTCGCTCAGTTTCTTTTCGAGGTCCGGGGCCGGGCAGTTGGGCCAGGTCGCCTCGCCCATCAGGACGAGGAGGGCGCGGGTGCGCGTGCCGGCGTCGGTCCTGATGACCAGGTCGTCGTCCATGTCGCCGGCGTCCATGGTCTTGCCGCTCTTGTGGGTGAGCGTCGTCCACACGTAGACGGGGATCTGCGGGCCGTCCTTCTTGTCCTTCTTCAGGCCTGAGTTGTCCATGTCGGCCTTGGTTCCGGTTTCCACCTTGGTCGGGGTGACCGTGTAGGTGGCGCCTGACGACTTCACCATGTCGCTTTCCTGCTCGGGGCTTTCCTCGCCCAGGCGGTAGGTCTTCTTCTCGTCCGACGCGTCGGAGCCGGAGGTGTGGGAGCCGGAGCCGCCGTTCTTCCCCGACCCGAAGTCGTTGCAGCCGGTCAGCGCCAAAGCCAGTGCCAGGGCACCCACTGCTGCCGGTATGGCACGAGTCGACGTACGCATCTGATCCTCTGTTCCCCGTTGGCTGTTTCCCGTTCCCGGCCAGGCCGTTGGCGGCGCGGCCGGGTCCTGAATCGCCGTCGATCTTGCCAGAGCGGGGTGGGTGCCCCGAGGGGCGGGCCGGGGGTGGTGCCGGGTTACCGCGATTCCGTTTGTTCCTCGTACGGGAAGCGGGCGAGCGGGGTCTCGCGCTGGAAGAACGTCTTGGCGCGGATCATCGCCCGCCCGTCGTCGCGGATCTGGCCGGGGCGGGAGCCGTTGCCGGTCAGCAGGCCGCCGAAGCGCATCCGCAGGTAGGCCGCCGTGTGGTGGAGGGTGGTCACGAGTCCGTCGGCGACGACTTCGTCGTGGTCCGCCATGGCCGTCACTCCCCACAGGGTGCGTCCGGCCATCCGCTGCTTGAAGTCCGAGCCGGGCACGGTCAGCCAGCCCGACCAGTAGTCGAGGTAGCGCTTGGTGTGCGCGGAGAGGGTGTACCAGTACAGGGGTGAGGCGAGGACGATGTCGGTGGCTTCCAGGGTGGCCTGGCGCAGTGCCTCCTCGGTCTCCCCGACGGTCCAGCCGTCGCTCTCGTGCCTCCCGTCCTGGAAGTCCGGCAGCGGTAGTTGTGCCAGGTCGACCCAGCGCCGGCGGGTGCCGGGGGGCAGCTGCTGGGCGGCGGCCCGGGCGAGTATCTCGGTGTTGCCGTGGGGGCGGGAGCTGCCGAGGACGAAGAGGAACGAGCGGTCCGGGCCGGTGGCCGTGTCGGTGGTCATGTCTGCTCCTGGGGAGGCGGTGAGTACCTCGCTGGCAACTGCCGTGCGCACGGGGGTTATTCCGATACGCGCTCGACGGGGCGGGGGTGCTGGAGGTAGGTGTTGACCATGACCTCATCGTTCGAAGAGCTGCTTCCCGGTACGCGACGTGCCCTTTCGCACCGCATCGCCACCGCACAGGCCGAGGGCAGGGCCCCCTCGTGCGTGGCCGCGGTGCAGCGCGAGGGGCGCACCGTGTGGACGGGTGCGCGTACGTGCGTCGACGGGCACGCTCCGGACGGGGACACGCAGTACCGGATCGGGTCGATCACCAAGACGCTCACCGCCGTGCTGGTGTTGCGGTTGCGCGACGAGGGGCTGCTCGACCTCGGGGATCCGCTGGAGAAGCATCTTCCGGGCACGGGGGTGGGCGAGGTGACGGTAGCTCAGTTGCTGAGTCATACGGCCGGGCTGCCCGCGGAGACACCGGCGCCCTGGTGGGAGCGGACGCCGGGTTCGTTGCGGCCTGAGCTGGCCGATGTGCTGGGTGAGCGGGCGCGGATGCATCCGGTCGGGCGTACGCACCACTACTCGAATCCCGGCTACACGCTGCTCGGGCGGCTTGTCGAGGCGGTGCGGGGGCGTTCGTGGGCCGAGGCGCTGCGGAGCGAGGTCCTTGAGCCGCTGGGCATGCGGCGTACGGGTCCGCAGGCCGAGGCACCGTACGCGGGGGGCTGGGCGGTGCACCCGTGGGCGGATGTGATGCTGCCGGAGCCGGCCGTGGATCTGGGGCTGATGGCTCCGGCCGGTCAGCTCTGGTCGACGGCCGACGATCTCTGCCGCTTCGCCGCGTTCCTGGCGGTGGGTGACGGGAGGGTGCTGGGCGCCGATTCCGTACGGGAGATGCGTACGCCGGCGGCTCCTGCGGGTCCTGGTGAGGGGGCGGGGGGCTACGGGCTGGGGTTGCAGATCGTGCGGGCCGGGGAGCGCACGCTGGTGGGGCACTCGGGTTCGCTGCCGGGCTTCGTCGCCGGCCTGTGGGTCGGTGTGGAGGACGGGCTGGCCGCCGTGGTGCTCACCAACGCCACGTCGGGGCTTTCCGCTCCGGCGGTGGCGGCCGACCTGATCCGCATCGTGGCGGAGGCCGAGCCGCGTATCCCGCAGCCCTGGCGTCCGTTGCCCGAGGTGGACCAGGAGCTGCTGGGGCTGACGGGGCCGTGGTTCTGGGGTACGGCGGCGTACGCCCTCTCTCTCACCGCCGACCGGGGGCTGGAGCTTCAGCCGCTGCGGGGCACCGGCAGGGGCGCGCGCTTCGCGGCCCGGCCGGACGGTACGTGGACCGGGCTGGACGGCTACTACCTGGGGGAGACGCTGCGGGTGGTGCGCCGGGAGGACGGCTCGGTGAGCCACTTGGATCTGGGGTCGTTCGTCTTCACCCGTGAGCCGTACGAGCCGGGGGACATGGTTCCTGGCGGCGTGGACGAGGGTGGCTGGCGCGGGCTCTGATGTTTCACGTGGAACCGTGCTCGGGGCCGGGGGACCGGTAGAGTGCGAGCGGGCCCGAAGTCGCACGTTCTGGATGCGACTTCGGGCCCGACCTGTTGGGACGGTTCCAACGGTGTGCCGTTACGGGACGCTGTTGAGGACCTGCAGGGTGGCTCCGTTGTTCCATGCCTCCAGCAGGCCGCGGTGGACAGCCGTCACATCGTGCCGCGCGGCCAGCAGCAGGGCGTCCCGTGTGAACGGGCAGGTGGCGACGAGTAACGCGATGTCCGCGTTGTATTCGAGTTTCGCCATGCCGATGAACTGCTGGACGTCGCCGCTGGCGATGGTCGAACCGGGGTTGCGGGACTTGCACTGCACGACGATGCGCCGGCCGTCGGGGGTGTAGGCGACGATGTCCGCGCCGGTGTCGCCGTGGCCTCCGGTGACCGTGACGCGGTCGCAGCCGTCGCGTCGGCAGAGCCACGCGATGTGCTGTTCGAACTGGCGGGGGTTCATGGCGTCGAGTGCGCCCATGGAGCCGGCCGCCTCACGTTCGCGCAGTACGCGGCGGAGGTGGGTCACTTCGTCTTCCAGGGCCTGGATGCGGCTGCGGTGTTCGCCGTCGTTCTGGACGGCGGCGTTGAGCAGGGGGACGACGGTGCGGCCGACAGCGGTGCGGCAGACCTCCTCCGCGATCTCGGCGACCTGCCGGTCGGTGCGCGTGACCACGCGCTGGTCGAGGATCTCGCCGATGTGCTCGTCGAGCAGCGAGGCGAGCCTGTGGACAAAGTTGTCCACAGGTCGCGGCCGCTGGTTCTCCTCGACGTCGAGCAAGTGAGTACGCACCTGACGTGCGACGATGCTGTCGCGCAGGAGCATGGCGACGTTGAGTACGGTCCTTCGCGTGAACAGCCCGACCTGGCTCGTGTAGCGGTTCACGAAGGCTCCTGCCTTGAAGGCAGTAACCTCCTCGGCGGTCGCCAGGCGGTAGCCGTTCGCCTCGAGCTCCTCGCGGTGGTCGCTCACCATGCTGTAGACAGCGGTCTCGAGCACGTCGAAGTAGGTGGCGACCATCTGTGTCGTCACATGTGTCCCGTCCGGGAGCAGGGTCAGCGCTTTGACTTTGTCGAGTGCTTCCGTGCGTTGCGCGACGCTGTCGCGCAGGGTCCTGGATTCCAGCAGGGCCACTTCGTCGGTCATCCGGCTCGTCTCCTCCTGGGCCTGGGCGGCCCGTTCGAGTGGGGGACGGCATTCGGACATACGGCCGCCCCCTCTTGCGGGGGCAACGAGCCAAATCGGATAAAGAAACGGTTTTCAGATACTCATCTTGAAACCGACATGGGAGGCCTCGAAGCCGAGTCGCTCGTAGAAGCGGTGGGCGTCGGTGCGCGTGGCGTCGGAGCTGAGCTGGACCAACTGGCAGTTCTGGCGGCGGGGTTCGTCGATGGCCCACTCGATCAGGCGGCTGCCGAGGCCGCTGCCGCGTTCGTCGGCGTGGATGCGTACGCCTTCGATGATCGAGCGGGTGGAGCCGCGACGGGACAGGCCGGGGATCACGGTGAGCTGGAGGGTGCCGACGACCCGGTTCTCGCGCGCGGCGACGACGAGGTGCTGGTTCGGGTCGTCGGTGAGGCGGGCGAGGGCGGTGGTGTAGGGGGTGAGGTCGTCGGGGGATTCGCGCTGGGCGCCGAGGGGGTCGTCGGCGAGCATGGCGACGATCGCCGGGAGGTCGTCGGCGGTGGCGGGGCGTACCTGGAGATCGTTCATGGGGCGCAGGGTACGCAAACTGCCCTTTTCGCGGTTACGTGGGGACGCGCAGCTCTTCCACGGCTCGGACCAGGGGCGCGAGTTCGGTGTTCTTCGCGGCTTCGTCGAGTGCTTCGCGCAGGGCCGCGTCGTTGGTGGGGCGTGCCTCGGCGAGCAGGGCCTGGCCGGCGTCGGTGACGTCGGTGTAGATACCGCGGCGGTCGGTTTCGCAGAGGTAGCGGGTCAGCAGTCCGCGGTCTTCGAGGCGGGTGACGAGGCGTGTGGTGGCGCTCTGGCTCAGTACGACGGCGTCGGCGACCTGCTGCATGCGCAGGTGTCCGCCGGGGCCGCTGTGCTGGCGGCTGAGGACGTCGAGGAGTGAGTACTCGCGCACGCTGAGGCTGTGCCGGCCTTGGAGGGCCTTCTCGATGTGGGCGTCGATCCGGCCGTGCAGCAGGGAGAGGGCGCACCAGCTCTGGGAGAGGGCGGTGAGTGCCGGGTCTGTCGCGGTCATGGGTCTCTCCTTGTCGGGAGCGGGTGAACGCCCGGGGACCAGGATAGACGACTGCCGCAATAGCCCGCGCTTGCAATTAACCCGCGTCTGCAATTAATGTCGACGCTTGTAAGGCGCATGCGCAATCTATTCGGAAGGTCTGGCCATGCCACTCGCACTCCTCGCCCTCGCCATCGGGGCGTTCGGGATCGGCACCACAGAGTTCGTGATCATGGGCCTGCTGCCCGAGGTCGCCGCCGACTTCGGTGTCTCGATCCCCACCGCCGGCTACCTGGTCAGCGGCTACGCGCTCGGGGTCGTCCTGGGCGCTCCGCTCCTGTCGGTCCTCGGCACCCGGATCTCCCGCAAGCGCATGCTGTTGCTGCTGATGGGGCTGTTCATCGCGGGCAACCTGCTCTCGGCAGTCGCTCCCTCGTTCGGCGTGATGCTCGGCGGCCGCGTGGTCGCCTCGCTCGCCCACGGCGCGTTCTTCGGTATCGGCTCGATCGTCGCGGCCGACCTGGTCGCCCCGGAGAAGAAGGCCGGAGCCATCGCGATGATGTTCACCGGCCTCACCGTCGCCAATGTCGTCGGTGTCCCGCTCGGCACCTTCGTCGGCCAGAGCTACGGCTGGCGGATCACGTTCGCCGCGGTGGCGGTGCTCGGTGTGCTCGGTCTGCTGGGCGTCGCCCGGCTCGTACCGGAGACGCCCAAGCCCGAGGGCGTACGGCTGCGCCACGAGCTGGCCGCCTTCCGCAATGTGCAGGTGCTGCTCGCCATGGCGATGACCGTGCTGGGCTTCGGCGGTGTCTTCGCCGCCATCACCTACCTCGCGCCGATGATGACGGGGGTGGCCGGCTACTCCGCCGGGTCCGTCACCTGGCTGCTGG
Source organism: Streptomyces chryseus (assembly GCF_014650755.1). GTDB lineage: Bacteria > Actinomycetota > Actinomycetes > Streptomycetales > Streptomycetaceae > Streptomyces > Streptomyces chryseus. The sequence goes on from NZ_BMVO01000026.1 coordinate 6,549, forward strand.
TCCTGTTCGGCCTCGGCATGGTCGGCGGCAACCTGATCGGCGGCCGGTTCGCGGACCGTGCCCTGATGCCGCTGCTGTACGTGTCCCTGGGCGCCCTCGCGGTGGTCCTGGCGCTGTTCACGCTCACCGCTCACGACCGGATCGCGGCGGCCGTGACGATCGTGCTGATCGGCGGCCTGGGCTTCGCCACCGTTCCGCCGCTGCAAAAGCGCGTCCTCGACCAGGCGGCGGGCGCCCCCACCCTCGCGTCCGCCGTCAACATCGGCGCCTTCAACCTCGGCAACGCGCTCGCCGCGTGGCTCGGCGGCCTCGTCATCGCGGCCGGGCTCGGCTACACCGCCCCCAACTGGGTCGGCGCCGTGCTCGCCGCCTCCGCTCTCGGCCTGGCGTTCCTCTCCAGCGCCCTGGAGCGCCGTACGGACGCCCGCAGCCGGGTGGTCGCGGGCTCGGTTCCCGAGCCGGCCGCCGCTGTACGCCGCTGAATCACCCCCCTGGCAACGCCGCTGGACCACCCTTCCCGCATGAGCACCACCGAGACCACCATCGGCACCACTGCGACCGCCGTGGTCCCGCTGACCGTCCAGGACGCCGAAGCGCTCGTCGACGCGGCCCGTCGCGCGGCGCAGGAAGCCGGGGTCGCCGTCGCCGTCGCCGTTCTCGACGCGGGCGGGCACCTGCTCGCCTTCCGGCGCGACGACCGGGCCGTACTGATCGCGGGCGAGACGAGCACCCGCAAGGCGTACACCGCGCTCCAGCTGGACTCCGCCACGGCCGATCTGGTCGACGCGGTGCAGCCCGGCGGGCTCTTCCACACGCTGCCGACCGCGCTGGACCGCCCGCTCCTGTTCCTCGCGGGCGGCGTACCGGTCCACCGTGACGGGCGGCTGATCGGGGCGGTCGGTGTGGGCGGCGGAGCGCCCGACCAGGACCACGGCTTCGCGACCGCTGCCGTCGAAGCGCTCGGCCGGTAGCCGGCTGGACGGCCGGGCCCGCTGTCGTTGCCGCTGGGCGCGACGCCGGGCCCGTCGTGCGTCAGGCCCGCCGTTTCGTTCCGCCGCCCGTCAGCCGGCCGCGACGGTCAGCGGGGCGAAACGGCGGGTCCAGTCCCCGGGCAGTGCGGGGAGCCCGTACGTCATCACGTCGTTGAAGGCGACCGGCTCCAGGCCGCACGCCTTCACCCACTCCAGCAGCTCCTCATGGCGTACGTCGATGTCGGTGCGCAGCGGGCGGTCCGTACCGGCGGCCAGGGAGGCGATCAGGGCCTTGGCCGTCGGGGTGTCCCTGGCGATCAGCGGGCCCACGACGTGGGTCTGCATATTGGGCCAGGCGGCGGCGTATCCGGTGATGCCGCCTTCGCCCTCCGCCACGCGGATCTGGTCGGCGAAGGCGGGCAGCCGGGTGAGGACGTGGGTGCGGTCCTGGCCGAAGACCTCGGTGTCCAGCCGCAGGATCGCGGGCAGGTCGTCGGCGGTGGCAGGGCGGGTCGGCACCGCGGTGGGGGAGCCGGAGGGGCGGAAGTGGCCGTGGACCATCTCGGCCCTGCCGGTCACGGCGAAGCCGAGTTCCTCGTAGAGCGGGCGGCCGTAGGGGGTGGCGTGCAGCGTGAGGGGGGTGTCGCCGGCCTCGGCGATGACGTGGCGCATCAGACGCCGGCCGATGCCCTGCCGTGCGTGGCGTTCGGCGACGAGGACCATGCCGATGGCGGCGAGCGCGGGGCCGCGCGTGTGCTCGGGCCCGTACGCGTTCTCCGGTCCGTACGAGGTGAGGACGCTCGCGGCGGCCAGGCCTTTGCCTTGTGGCGCGTCGATGCCGTAGCCGGTGCCGGCCGTCAGGAGCAGGCCCCACTTGTGCTCCTCCCGTGGCCACCCCCTGTCTTCCGAGAGGTCGGCGCAGGCGGTGAGGTCGGCCGGTGTGAGGCGGCGTACGGGCAGATCGGCGTGCGGAGTCGGCATTGGATCAGGCTGGCTGACGCATGGATAGCCCGTCCACCGTTTTACGTGAAGAGGAGGAGACGGCTCGTGGACGGCAGCCGCGGCGGCTGCACCCTCAGGGTCAAGGGCCGAGAGCCTGGTCATGAAGAGGCAGGCGCCGGACGCGATGACCGGCCCGGTGTGCGGGCCGGCGCAGTGGTTTCACGTGAAACACGCTGCCTGGTGACGGGCGCCCCGGCGTCCGGCAGGGGGAGTAACCGCGCGTACTAGCCTCGGCGTACATGACGCGACTGCATCTTTTCGACCTCGACGGAACGCTGATGCGAGGCTCGGCGGCGGCTGTGGAGATTTCCCGTCAGCTGGGGGTGAGCGCCGAGATCGCCGGGCTGGAGCGGGATTTCCTGCTGCGAGGCATGGCGCCCGACGAGTTCGCCGTACGGGCGAGGGAGCTGTGGGGCGAGCTCACCGAGGATCACGTGGCGGCGGCGTTCGCGGGTGCGCCGTGGCTGTCGGGCATCAAGGAGGTGTGGGCGGACATCCGCTCGCGCGGCGAGTACTGCGCCGTCATCTCCCTTTCCCCGGACTTCTTCGTGCAGCGGCTGCTGGCGTGGGGCGTGCATGCCGCGCATGGTTCGCGCTGGCCGGCGGTGCCGTTTCTGGAGCCGGTGGAACGGGCGGGGATCTTGAACGCGTCGGCGAAAGTGAAGATCGCGGATCGGCTGTGTGAAGAATTCGGTCTGATCAGGAGTGACTGCGTGGCTTACGGGGATTCGATGTCGGACGCGGAGATCTTCGCGTCCGTGCCGCTTTCCGTGGCCGTCAACGCAGATCACCACGTGTCGGACCTTGCCGTGCTTGCTTATCGGGGTGGTGATCTGCGGGAGCCGTACGAATTGGTGCAGTCCCGTCGGTAATTCCGGATTGGTCGCACAGCGGGCGCGGGCCGCCGGGTGCGCGCGGCCGTGAGAAGGGGCTTGTGCGGGGCGCTACCGCCGGTAGGGTCGACTCCGGTTTGCTCCCGGTGTCCTTACGGCGTAAGGCATAGGGGTAAAGCAGCCTAACCAGAAAGCGGGTTCGGATGCCCGGACTTCCGGGTCTTTGTCCGATGCGGGAGTGATGGCTGGGAGGCTGCGACGACGGGAACTGCGGGCAATGTCACACTTCTGTCCGCCTCACCCCAATTGGGGGTAGTGGCGTGTTTAGTGTGAGCTGTCGACGGACCTGAAGGACGGACAACGCACACAGCACACAGACCTGAAGCAGAGCGGGGACATTGCGAGCACGTTCCGGTCCCGGAAGTGCAGAGACCGACCGAAAGCTGTTCGAGGCGAGGCACATCAATGGACGCTCCGACCACCACGTCGGCCGACAACGGCACTTCCGATGACAGCGGCGGCGGCTGGTTCAAGCCGCGCAGAAAGCCGGATGCGGGGCCTCAGCAGCCGCCGGGTGCGGACCAGGGCCAGGGCCGGATACCAGGCCCGGGCGGCGCCGCCCGGCCCAGCCGCCCGGTCACCGCGATACGCCCGGTGGGCACCGGCGCCTCACGCCCCCAGCCCGCCCAGCCCCAGCCCGCCCAGCCCCAGCCCCCCCAAGCCGCAGAGCCGCAGCCCCGGCGCGCCGAGCCCCCGTCCGAAGCGCCGCACGCCGCCCCGCCGCACGCCCCTCAGCCGCACACCGCCCCGCCGCACACCGCCCAGCAGCGGGCCCCCGAGGCGCAGGCGGCCCCTGCCGCTCCCCCGGCGGCCCCCGCCGCCCCGGCGGCCCCGGCAGCCCCCGTGTCGCCCGATGCGGCGCTCATCCGGCGCACCCTGGCCGACATCGGTGAAGACGCCGGCAAGGTCACGTCGTACTTCTACGCCCTGCTCTTCACCCGCCACCCCGAGCTGCGCGGGCTCTTTCCTGCCGCCATGGACACCCAGCGCGACCGTCTCCTCAAGGCGCTGCTGACCGCCGCCGAGCACATCGACAACAAGCCGGTGCTCACCGAGTACCTGCGCAATCTGGGCCGTGGCCACCGCAAGTACGGCACCCAGGCCTCCCACTACCCGGCCGTCGGCGAGGCGCTCCTGGGGGCGCTGGCCCGGTACGCGACGAGCACCTGGGACGGCGAGTCCGAGGCCGCGTGGATCCGTACGTACACCGCGATCTCCCAGATCATGATCGACGCGGCCGCCGAGAACGAGCTGCGCGCGCCCGCCTGGTGGCAGGCCGAGGTCGTCTCGCACGACCTGCGCACCCCCGACATAGCGGTCATCACCCTGCGCCCCGACCAGCCGTACCCCTTCCTGGCCGGCCAGTACACGAGCCTGGAGACGCCCTGGTGGCCGCGGATCTGGCGGCACTACTCCTTCGCCGGCGCGCCCCGCCCCGACGGCCTGCTGTCGTTCCACGTCAAAGCGGTGCCGGCCGGCTGGGTCTCCAACGCCCTGGTCCACCGCGCCCGCCCCGGCGACACCGTGCGGCTCGGCCCGCCGGCCGGGTCGATGACCGTCGACCACACGACCGACAGCGGTCTGCTCTGCCTGGGCGGCGGCACCGGCATCGCGCCCATCAAGGCGCTCGTCGAGGACGTGGCCGAGCACGGCGAGCGCCGCCCCGTCGACGTGTTCTACGGCGCCCGCACCGACTACGACCTGTACGACATCGACACCATGCTGCGCCTCCAGCAGTCCCACTCCTGGCTCTCGGTGCACCCGATCGTCGACGGCCGGACGCAGTTCCCGGACGCCGTGCTGGAGCACGGCCCGTGGAACTCCCACGACGCGTACCTCTCCGGCCCGCCCGGCATGATCCGCAGTGGCGTCGACGCCCTCAGGAGTCTCGGCATCCCCGGCGACCGCATCCGCCACGACTCCCTCGAAGAGCTGGTCGCGGCGGGCGACTAGCGGCCGGTGCCGTCACCCCAGGTCGTGGGCGTGCATGGCCCGTACCCCCTCGATGTTGCCGTCCAGGTAGTGGCGCAGGGACAGCGGCACGAGGTGCACCGCGGCGATCCCGACCCGGCTGAACGGCACCCGTACGATCTCGTACTCCCCGCAGGGTTCGTCGATCTCCGGGCCGTGCCGCAGGGAGGGGTCCATCGACTCCAGCCGGCAGACGAAGAAGTGCTGGACCTTCACCCCCGTCACCCCGCCGCCCGCGATGTGCTCGACGGTGTCGACGAAGCAGGGCACCACGTCGGTGATCTTCGCGCCGAGCTCCTCGTCGACCTCGCGGTGCAGGGCGTCGACGACGGTGGCGTCCGTCGGTTCGACGCCGCCGCCCGGGGTCAGCCAGTACGGGTCGACGCCCGGCTTGGTGCGCTTGATGAGGATCAGGTCGTCGCCGTCGAGCAGGATGGCGCGGGCGGTGCGCTTGACCACGGGCCTCGCGGGTGCGGGGGTGGTCCCCTCGGGGAAAGACGTGCCGGTCATGGCAATACAGTGGCCCAGCCCGCCGCTTCTGAAACGCCCCCGGCCCGCCGTTGTCCGCGGCTCAGGACCAGTCGGTCGCGGCGCGCAGCAGCCACTCGTGCGCCCGCGCGATGTGCGCAAGCGTGAGCGTGCCGGTCCGCACCGCGAGGAAGTAGGTGCGCAGCGGCGGGACCGGCGGGTCGAAGAGCGCCACGATCTCCCCCCGCTCCAGCGCCTCCTCGCACAGGTACCTGGGCAGTACGGCGATTCCCGCGCCGGCGGCGGTGGCGTGCAGCACGGCCCGCAGGTCCGGGGCGACGACGGTGCCCGCGGCGGCCGGGCGGGTCTCGAAGACGGTCGCCCAGTACCGGGTGACCAGCGGCAGTGACTCGTGCACCTCCACCACCGGCAGGTGCTCCAGTACCTGTGGCCCCTCCCGGCGCAGCAGCCCGGGGCCGATGCGGCCGGCCCAGCGGGGGGCGGCGACCAGTACGTGCTCCTCGTCGCACAGGGCGGTCCCGGTGAGAACCGTGCCGCGCGGGCGGTCGGTGGAGATGGCCAGGTCGTGGTGTCCGGCGGCGAGGCCGTCCAGGGTCTCCTGGGCGTTGCCGAAGGAGGTGCGCAGGGTCAGGCCCTGCGCGATGAGCGGGGACAGTGCGGGCAGGACGCGTACGGAGGTGAACTCCGGCGGCCCCGCCAGGTGCAGGGTCCGTACGCCGGAGTCCTCGTCGAGGCCGGCCTCGGTGATCTCGACGAGCGCGTCGAGGTGCGGGGCGGCCCGGTGCGCGAGTTCGTCGCCGACGGTCGTGGGGGTCACGCCGCGGGCCTGGCGCAGGAACAGCGGGCGGCCGAGCTGCCGTTCCAGGGTGCGGATCTGGCTGGTCACGGCGGGCTGCGACAGGCCCAGGAGGGCGGCGGCGCGGGTGAACGAACCGGCCCGGTGCACCGTGACGAACGTGCGGAGCAGAGCCAGGTCCATGGCGCGGTCTCCCGTCCCGGCGCGGTCGCCGACGGTGACAACTATAAATATGTCGATAGGTCTCTGTCGCTACCGTGATTGGACACTGACGCAGAGTCAACTAGCCTTTGTCGGGCGGTTCTTCGCGCGTGGAACCGGGACGGTCCGAGCCATGAGGGGGGAGGCTCGGACCGTCCGTCACGCGCGGCGCCGTGCCCGCGCTACGCCGGGGGCTTCGCCTCGTCGAGCGCGCGCAGCACGTCCGCCACCAGGTCCTCGGGGTCCTCGGCCCCGACGGAGAAGCGGACGAAACCTTCCGGCACCGCGTCGCCGCCCCACCGTCCGCGCCGCTCGGCGGTGGACCGTACGCCGCCGAAGCTGGTGGCGTCGTCGGCCAGCCGCAGCCCCTCCAGGAACCGCTCGGCGTACGCGCGGTCGGGCAGCGTGAACGAGACGACGCAGCCGAAGCGGCGCATCTGGCGCGACGCGACGGTGTGCGACGGGTCCTGCGGCAGCCCGGGGTGGCGCAGCCCGCTCACGGCCGGGTGCCCGCGCAGCGCCTCGGCGAGGGCCAGCGCGTTCGCGCCCTGCTTGTCGGCGCGCAACTGGAGGGTGGCCAGTGAGCGGTGCGCCAGCCAGGCCTCCATGGGGCCGGGGATCGCGCCGACGACCTTGCGCCAGCGCCGTACCCGGGCGGCCAGCCGGGCGTCGCGGCAGGCCACGTAGCCGAGCAGGACGTCGCCGTGGCCGGTGAGGCCCTTGGTGCCGCTGGCGACGGAGAAGTCGGCGCCGAGTTCCAGGGGGCGCTGTCCCAGCGGCGTGGCGAGGGTGTTGTCGACCGCGACCAGCGCTCCGGCGGCGTGCGCGGCGTCCGCGAGCCGGCGGATGTCGCACACGTCGAGCCCCGGGTTGGACGGCGTCTCGATCCACAGCAGCCGCGCCCCGTCGAGCTGGCCGAGCTGGGCGTCGCCGCCGGTCGGCGCGGTGCGCACCTGCACGTCGTACGCCGCCAGCTGCTCGCGTACGAGTGCGAGCGCCTGGTAGCCGTCGTCGGGCAGGACGACGGTGTCGCCGGCCCGCGTCTGCGACAGGAGCACGGCGGACACGGCGGCCATGCCGGAGGCGAAGACGACGGTCTCGACGCCGTCGTCCCCCGGTGCCTCCAGCTCGCCGATGGCCCGCTCCAGGTGGGTCCAGGTCGGGTTCTCGTCGCGCCCGTAGGTGTAGGGGCCGGTCGGCTCGCCGGGCAGGTGGTAGTGCGCGGCGAAGACCGGCCCGGGGAGCGTCGGCTCGTACGCGACGGGTTCGGGAAGGCCCGCGCGCACTGCCCGGGTGCCGTCTCCGACGGTGCGGTTCTCGGAGCCCATGCGTCAGTCCTTTTCCGGCAGGACCACGTTCAGCGCCCACGAGACGACGCTGATGATGAGGCCGCCGAGCACGGCCGTCCAGAAGCCCTCGACGTGGAAGCTGAGGTCGAACTGCTCGGCCAGCCAGGAGGTCAGCAGCAGCATCAGCGCGTTGACCACCAGGGTGATCAGGCCGAGCGTGAGGATGAACAGCGGCACCGTCAGCAGCTGCACGACGGGCTTGACGAGGAAGTTGACCAGCCCGAAGAGGAGCGCGACGCCGAGCAGGGTCAGCGTCTTCCTGCCCGTGCTGTCGCCGGTGAGCGTGATGTCGTGGAGGAGCCAGATGGCCACCGCCAGGGCGCCCGCGTTGGCGATCGTCTTGACTAGGAAATTCATCATGTGTCTGATCGTGGCAGACACGATCGGCGTCGGGCACCGGCGCACGACTGGCCGAGGGGCGGACGGACGATGAAGGCATTCCGACTGGACGAGCTGGAGGCGGAACGCGCCGCCAACGACGGCGCGTACCTGCAGTTCCTGCGCGAGAGGAACATGTCGGTCGGCCTGTACGCGCTGGACGCGGGCGAGAGCGACCCGCAGCAGCCGCACCGCGAGGACGAGGTGTACTTCGTCGTCAGCGGGCGCGCGTCGATCACCGTCGGCATGGAGACGACGCACGTGGGACGGGGCAGCGTCGTGTACGTACCGGCGGGGGTGCCGCACAAGTTCCACCACATCAGCGAGGACCTGCGCGTCATGGTGGTCTTCTCCCCGCCCGAGAGCTGACGCCCGTACGCCGCCCCGCGCGCCGGAGGCCCGGACGCCGCCCCACCCGGACGCGCCCGCCACCCGGAGGTCCGGGTTCCCTAAGGGTCCGTTCAGGGGTCTTCAAGGGCTCCGGAGCCCCCGCGGGCCCCGCGCCCGCCCCTAGCATCGAGGGCAGGAAGCAGCGCTACGAGCGAGAAGAGGCAAGCGATGGCTGTGCGGGAGATATTCGCGGGGATGCCGTGGTGGGTGAAGTGGGTCGCGGTGCCCGTCATCGCCCTGGTCGTGTTCGGCGGCGCGATCCTGAGCGCCATCGGCGTGCTGATCGGCCTGCTCTTCAAGCTGCTGGTCTTCGTCGCCCTGGTCGGCGGACTGATCTACGTCGTACGGAAGTTCATGGCGTCGTCCTCGTCGTCCTCGTCGTCCTCGTCGCGCGGCGACTGGTAGTCCGTACGGCCGTTAGCCCACCCGGGGGACGGGCACGGGAAGCACTCAGCGCGACCGCGAGGGGCGGTTAGAGTGACGGTTCCTTGATGCCTCGGGCGGGCACGCAGCCCGTCGGAACGCCTGGGGGTGTGTCCCGTGGCCACGACACAGACGGCTGCCGCTCCACATCCGGCTCCGACCCTGATCGGCTCCGTGCAGCGCGCCCTGCGCCTGCTGGAGGCGGTGGGCGCGCATGCCGACGGGGCCCCGGCCAAGCAGCTCGCGAGGGAGGCCGGCCTCCCGCTCCCCACGGCCTACCACCTGCTGCGCACCCTGGTCCACGAGGGCTATCTGCGGCGCGAGCACGGCGTGTTCGTACTCGGCGAGGCCGCCAGGCGGCTCGCCGCCACCGGCGCGCGCCAGAACCGCCGCGGCCTGATCACCGATTCCCTGGCGTACTGGCGGGACGCGATCGGCGTACCCGTCTACTTCGCGGTCTACCGCGAGGGCGAGATCGACCTCGTCGCGGTCGCGCAGGGGCCGTCGTCCCCGGCCGTGGAGGAGTGGGCGGACTTCCGCGAGACCGGGCACGCGCACGCGCTCGGCCAGTGCCTGCTCAGCCAGCTCGACGAGCCGGCGCGCCGGAACCACCTGCGCCGGCACCCGGTCGAGCCGCTCACGCCGTACACGGTGCGCGACCGGGGGGCGCTGCTGGACCGCCTGGCGGCGACCGAGCGGATACGGCCGGTCGTGGAACGCCAGGAGTACGCGGTGGGTTCGGTCTGCGCGGCCATCCCGATCACGGTCGGATCGGTCGCCGCGACGATGGCCATCTCCCTGCCCGTCGAACAGCAGCAGCGACTGCTCCCCGCCGTCGACCAACTGCGCAGTGCGGTGGGAGGACTGCTCAGCTCGTTCGCGTTCTCTATCAGTATCTGAAAAATCACTCCTTGTGATCTGCCGGTGCTTCGAGCACGATGGCGCCAGAGGCCAGGAGGGACCATTCCTGGCCATTTCGGCATTTCACTGTTACGGCCAGTCACTAGGTGCGGGGTTCAAAGCGATGCGTGAGTCGGTTCAGGCAGAGGTCATGATGAGCTTCCTCGTCTCGGAGGAGCTCTCGTTCCGCATCCCGGTGGAGCTCCGGTACGCGACCGATGATCCGTACGCGGTCCGCATGACGTTCCATCTGCCCGGGGACACCCCCGTCACCTGGGCGTTCGGGCGGGAGCTGCTGCTCGACGGCCTCGTCGAACCGTGCGGCGAGGGCGATGTGCGCATTGAGCCGATGACCGGCCCCGACGACCTCCTGGACGTCCGCATCCGCCTCCAGGTCGCCGGTGACCGCGCCCTGTTCCGGGCGGGCGCCGCGCCGCTGGTGGCGTTCCTCGACCGTACGGACAGGCTTGTGCCGATGGGGCAGGAGTGCGACCTCGGGGACTTCGAGGAGAACCTGGACGAAGCCCTCGGCCGGATCCTCGCCGAGGAGCAGAACGCCGGCTGAGCCCCCCGGGGCGGCAGGTCAGCGCTTGCGCCGCCGGCCCCCGCCACCGCCCCCGAAGCCGCCCCCGCGCGCCGGGGAGGCGGCGGCGGAACCGTCGGGCGCCGGACGGTCGGCCGAAACGACCAGCGCCGCGAGCGCGGTCGTCACCGGCACCGAGGCGACCAGACCGATCGAGCCGACCAGGGTCCGTACGATCTCCTCCGCCACCAGCTCGCTGTTGGCGACCGTACCGACGCTGCTCTGCGCGATGGAGAACAGCAGCAGCAGGGGCAGGGCGGCGCCCGCGTACGCCAGGACGAGCGTGTTGACGACCGACGCGATGTGGTCCCGGCCGATGCGGATACCGGCCCGGTACAGGGCGCGCGGCCCCATCGAGGGGTCCGCCTGGTGGAGTTCCCAGACCGCCGACGTCTGGGTGACCGTCACGTCGTCGAGCACACCGAGCGAGCCGATGATGATGCCGGCGAGCAGCAGGCCGCTCATGTCGATGTCCGGATACAGGCCGTGGATGAGACCGGTGTTGTCGTCCGTGTTGCCGCTCAGGTAGGCCCAGTCGATGAAGAGCGAGCCGAGCAGCCCGATCAGCAGCAGCGAGATGAGCGTGCCGACGACGGCGACCGACGTCCGGGCGGTCAGGCCGTGGCAGGCGTAGAGCGCGATGAGCATGATGGCGCTCGCCCCGACGACGGCGACGAGCAGCGGATTCGAGCCCTGGAGGATCGCGGGGAGGATGAACAGCGTCAGGACCGCGAAGGACGCGGCGAGCGCGATCAGCGCCATCACGCCCTTCATCCGTCCGACGGCGACCACCGCGAGCGCGAAGATCCCGGCGAGCAGCGCCATCGGGACGCCCCGGTCCACGTCCGTCACCGAGTACTGGAGGTCACGGGGCGCGTCGGGCGCGTACGCCACCACCACGCCCTGCCCCTCGTGCAACTGTCTGGGCGCGTCGGGCTGGACGATCTCGGTGAACTCGCGGCCCTTGTCCTTGCCGGAGGTGACCTCGACCGTCGCCTTCTCGCAGGCGCCCTGCTGGGCCTGCTGGGCCTCGCGCCCGGACGGTGTGGAGGTGTCGCCGGTCGGTGGCACCTGGGCGGCGTTCACGTCCTTGCAGTCGACCTCCTGCACCCGTGTCACCGTGCCGGACACGGTCTGCCGGTCGAAACCGACACCGGTGCGCTCGTGTTCGGGCGCACCGCCGGGCCAGAGCACGACGAGGCCGACGAAGACGGCGGTGGCGAAGGGGATCAGCACCGCGGCGATGACCTTGCGCAGGTGCTTGGAGACGGGCGCGGCGGGCCCGTGGCTGTGGGTGTGGCCGTGGATTTCGGGCGTTGGCTGTGGGGACGTCACCGACCGATCATCGCAAGAACGACGGGGGCCCTCTGTTCAGCGCGCCAGAGGGGACGCTAGCGTGGGGGCACCTTTGCACACGCGGGAGCTCGGAGCACCGGGCTGAGAGGGCGCTGACCTTCGTACGTGAATCCGTACGAAAGCCGCTGCGTCGACCGCCGAACCTGTTACCGGGTAATGCCGGCGTAGGGAGTAGGTCTCATGACCACAGCGGATGCACACACGCCTGCCACCAGCCAGGACGGCCGCAAGCCGGGCTGGCACAAGGGGTACGTCACGGGGCCCGAGGGCACTCGTGCGGACCTGCGCGTGCCGGTCCGGCAGGTGCACCTCACCAACGGGAAGGACGTGACGCTGTACGACACGTCCGGCCCGTACACCGACCCGACCATCGAGACGGACGTACGCCGCGGACTCGCGCCCCTGCGCGAGAACTGGATCATCGGGCGCGGCGACACCGAGGAGTACGCGGGCCGCCCGGTCCGTCCCGAGGACGACGGGATCAAGCACACGTCGCCGCGCGGCGGCCTCAAGAACCTCGACGCGGTCTTCCCCGGCCGGCCGCGCCAGCCCCGCCGGGGCCGCGGCGGGCAGGCGGTCACGCAGCTCGCGTACGCCCGTCGCGGGGACATCACGCCCGAGATGGAGTTCGTGGCGATCCGCGAGAACGTGGCGCCCGAGGTCGTGCGCGAGGAGATCGCGGCAGGCCGCGCGGTGCTGCCCGCGAACGTCAACCACCCGGAGATCGAGCCGATGATCATCGGCAAGCGGTTCCTGGTGAAGGTCAACGCCAACATCGGCAACTCGGCGGTCACTTCCTCCATCGAGGAGGAGGTGGACAAGATGACCTGGGCGACCAAGTGGGGCGCCGACACGGTCATGGACCTGTCGACCGGCCGCAACATCCACACCACCCGCGAGTGGGTGCTGCGCAACTCCCCCGTCCCGATCGGCACCGTCCCGCTCTACCAGGCCCTCGAAAAGGTCGACGGCCGGGCGGAGGAGCTGACCTGGGAGATCTACAAGGACACGGTCATCGAGCAGGCCGAGCAGGGCGTCGACTACATGACGGTCCACGCCGGCGTGCGCCTGCCGTACGTGCCGCTGACGGCCCGTCGCAAGACCGGCATCGTCTCGCGCGGCGGCTCGATCATGGCCGCGTGGTGCCTGGCGCACCACAAGGAGTCGTTCCTGTACGAGAACTTCGAGGAGCTCTGCGACATCCTCGCCGCGTACGACGTCACGTACTCGCTCGGCGACGGCCTGCGGCCCGGCTCGATCGCGGACGCCAACGACGAGGCGCAGTTCGCCGAGCTGAAGACCCTCGGCGAGCTCAACACGATCGCCAAGCGGCACCACGTGCAGACCATGATCGAGGGCCCGGGGCACGTCCCGATGCACAAGATCAAGGAGAACATCGACCTCCAGCAGGAGATCTGCGAGGAGGCGCCGTTCTACACGCTCGGCCCGCTCACCACGGACGTGGCACCGGCGTACGACCACATCACGTCCGGCATCGGTGCGGCGATGATCGCCTGGTGGGGCACGGCGATGCTCTGCTACGTCACGCCCAAGGAGCACCTGGGCCTGCCCAACCGCGACGACGTGAAGACCGGCGTCATCACGTACAAGATCGCGGCCCACGCCGCGGACCTGGCGAAGGGCCACCCGGGGGCGCAGGAGTGGGACGACGCGCTGTCGGACGCCCGCTTCGAGTTCCGCTGGGAGGACCAGTTCAACCTGGCCCTCGACCCGGACACGGCGCGCTCGTTCCACGACGAGACGCTCCCCGCCGAACCGGCGAAGACGGCGCACTTCTGCTCCATGTGCGGACCGAAGTTCTGTTCGATGAAGATCAGCCAGGACATCCGGCGTGAGCACGGTGGTACGCAGGACGAGATCGAGGCGGGCATGGCGGAGAAGTCCAAGGAGTTCGCCGCCGCCGGGAACCGGGTGTACCTCCCGATCGCCGACTGATCCGTCGGTCCTGACCTTCCCGTCCGTCACGCCCGTCCCGTCCGCCCCTCACCCCGGCCGCTGTCAGTGGGTGCCGCGACGTTGGCGGCAGACCTGATGACAGGAGGCCCGGGGTGAGCGGGGCGGGGACGGTTGTGGAGATCGCCTACGGCGAGGGGTGGGACCTGGCGGCGCGTGCGCTGCTGGGCCCGCTGACCGTGGAGGCGGCGAGGGCCCGGGACGCGGCCGGGCTGCCGTACGCCGCGGTCTGCCGGACAGCGGGCGGGGGCGGTCCGGCGGAGGTCCGCCTGGTCGCGTGGCGGGAGCACTACGCGGGTGTCTGGGTGTACGACGACCAGGGGCGGCGTACGCGGCACATCGAGATGCGCCTCGACGGAGACCGGCTGTTCCGGCGCCGAGCGGACAGCTGGCTCTATCCGGGCCCGGACATGCCGGAGTTCGACCAGGCGTGCCCCCGTGCGACGGTGCGGCTGCTTCCCGACGGGCGGGGCAGCCGCGACTGGCGGCCCGCCGGGGAACAGGGCCCGATGCCCACCACCACGGCCGAACCCCGACGAACATCGACCCGTCCGGCCGCAACGCGCCGGACCTGTACGCCGTCGCCCGGCGCGGCATGCGGGAGGAGCTCTCCCTGGAGGCGCCCGAGCACTCCCTCGCGCTCCTGGCGTTCGTGCTCGACGTCGACCGGCGCCAGTGGAGCGCTCACTTCTACGCGCGGCTGAGGACCCTGACCCGCGACGGCGTCCAGGCCCGTATGAGCAGGGGCGTCGCCGACCGGTGGGAGCACCGGGCGATGGAGTTCGTGCCCTTTCGCCCGGCGGACGTGGCCAGGTATCTCCTGCGTGCGGATCGGATGCACCGGTGGGCTCCGCTGGCCCCGGCGCTGTTCCACCTGGCGCTGGTGCACGTGCACGGCCGGACCTCGGTGGAACGGGCGGAGGCGCAGGTGGTCCGGCGGCTGTAGCGGGGCGGGGCTACTCGGGCTTGTGGTCGGGGCCGCCGAAGTCGGGGCTGGAGAAGTCCGGGCTGGAGTAACTCGGGCGCGGGCCCGGCGTGGTGCCGCCGTCCGGGCCGGGGCTGCTGTAGTCCGGGCGCGAGTACCCCAGGTCGGGGATCCGGCCGGCGGGGCGGCGCGGCGCGGGTGCGGCCGGCTCCGCACCGGGTGCGGCCAGGGCGTCGCGCAGGAACGGTACGACGCCCCGCTCCAGCAGGGCCTGGCGCCAGGCAGCCCCGGCCTGTTCGACCTCGGGGGACCGCTCGCCCGCCCGCCCGTCGGAGAACGCCGTCGAACCGTTGCGCAGGGCCGTCAGGAGCAGGCCCACCGCTGCCACCAGGATGCCCGCCGCCGTGAGGGCGGCGAAGATCCAGCCGGCGGTGAGCAGCGCGCGGGCGAACTCGGGTTCCGGGGTGAGCATGGTGAGCAGGTAGCCGACGATCAGGAAGATCGCCGCGGCGGTGCCCGCCAGTACGGGCGTCAGCACGGCGACGACGGCGGCGACGCCCGCGCCCGCCGTCTCGGAGGCGTCCCCCATGGCGAGGACGGAGCCGGTGCGGGCGGCCGGTGTGCGCACGTCCTCGCGGACCTGCACGTAGTGGTCGTACTCGGCGGCGGCGGCCGCCGCGATGAGCGCGGAGGCGTTCATCGCCATGGTGCGCAGCTGTGCGGTGTTCAGCCGTTGCCCGACGGCGGTCAGTTCCGGTCGTTCGTGAGCGGTGCGCAATGCTTCGTCGAGGACGCGTTCGAATTCCGGGCGGTCCTCGGCCAGCAGGTGCGGAGCGCTGCTGTTCATGTGCGTCCCCCGATGCTCCGTAGGGCCGGCATCACCCGCGCGGGGCGGGTAATTGGGCGGAAACGGAGGAGAGCCTGCTACGGATAAGCCGATGGTAGAGCGCCTACGGCAGGGGGTGACAGGGGGTTTCCGGAAATAGGACCAGTGGTAAGTGCGGCGTGTATATGGCCGCGCCTTCCCCCGCGGAGTTCAGCCATGCAGGGGGAGTTGGACCACCAGCAGCTTTCCGGCCATGGTCACGCCGCCGTCCATGGCGACGGCGAGCCCGTCGGCGTACACGTGGGGGCCTTCCACGGCCGGCCGCGCGTTCTCGTCGTCGCCGTCCGCGCTCTCGTTGCCCACCTCGCCCAGCAGGTACGGGATGGGGCTGTGACCATGGACGACACGGTCGCCGCCGTACGCGTCGAGGAGTTCGCGCGCCGCCTGTGCGCCTCCCTCGTCGCGGAAGGCGAAGCGCTTGGTGAGCTTGCGGAAGACGTCCCAGCACTCGTCGGCGTCGTTGCGCGTGAGAATGGCGTGGACCGTGTCGTTCACGTCCTCGATGGTGCTGCCGTAGTCGAGGTACGCCGTCGTGTCGGAGTGCGTCAGCAGATGCGCGTCTTCGAGCGCGACCGCGTCGAGGCGGGACATCCACTGCAGGTGTACGTCCTGGAGCCGGTCCATGTCGGCCTTCTGCCCGCCGTTGAGCAGCCAGGCGGCCTGGAAAGTGGCCGTGCCCGCACCCGAGTTGACGGGGGTGTCGCCGAACCGCTTGGCGCCGATGAGCAGCAGCTCGTGGTTGCCCATGAGGGCCTTGCAGTAGCCGCCGGCGGCCGCGGCCTCGGCGGACAGCCGCATCACGAGGTCGATGACGCCGATCCCGTCGGGTCCCCGGTCGGTGAAGTCGCCGAGGAACCAGAGCCGGGCGTTGCCGGCGGCCCAGTGGCCCTCGGCGTCGATGAGCCCCTGCTCGGCGAGGGCGGCGTACAGCTCGTCGAGGTAGCCGTGCACATCGCCGACGACGAAGAGCGGGCCGAGGCCCTCGCCCGCGGCGGGCCGGGGTTCGGGCGCGGGCTGCGCCGTGACCTGGAGCGTGTCGCCGGGGCCGCCGCGGCTGATCACCGGGAGGTCGCGCTGGGTGGGGGTGTACCCCTCGGGCTCCTCGTCGACGGCGTAGGCGCTCCCGTAAGTGTTCCCGTACGCGTCGCCGTAGCCGTTCCCGGCAGCGTGCGCGTGCGCGGGATCCGGGGTCTGGGCGTACGGGGGTACGCGGAAGTCCCGCAATGTCGCCGTTCGCACTGCGGGTCCCTGACCGGCCCCCTGAGTCATCGACCCCTCCACCACCGTCGCGCGCCGCCGTACACCTTTGGGTCCCACCTGGTCGTGGTTGGCCCGCGGTGTCGTGCGCCCATCATAGGAATGAGGCTCGTGCTCTGTGACGCACCAGGGGTGGTGAATCCGGATGCGCACCTGGTTCGTCGGTTGTTTCGTCCCAATTGGGGAGGTCAGTCCCCGGACGGTGAGCGCGGCGGGCTGACCGTGGTGCGTGGCGGCCGGCGCTGCGACGACGTCCGGACGATGAGTTCGGTCGGTATCACCTGTTCGACGGGACTGTCGGTATTGATGCCTTCGATGGCGTCGATGAGGAGTTGGACGACGGCGGTGCCGATGCGGCGCGGCTTCAGCGAGAGCGTGGTGATGGGCGGTTCGGTGGCGGCGTACACGGTGGACTCGCTGCAGCACACGAGCAGCAGGTCCTCGGGTACGCGCAGTCCGTAGCGGCGGGCGGCGGCGAGCAGGTCGGTGCCGTTGGGGTCGAAGAGCCCGTACACGGCGTCGGGGCGGTCCGGGCGGGCGAGCAGCCGGTCGGCCGCGACGGCGCCCGCGCAGGGGTCGTGTGCCGGGTAGGACTCGTAGACGGGGTCCTGGCCCACGCGCTCGCACCAGCGCAGATAGGCGTCGGTGGACAGGCGGGTGTAGGTGTCGGTGGTGTTGCCGGTGAGCAGCCCGATGCGGCGGGCTCCGGCGTCGGCGAGGTGGTCGAGGAGGTCGAGGACGGCCGCCTCGTGGTCGTTGTCGACCCAGGCGGTCACGGGCAGGGTGCCCGCGGGCCGGCCGTCGGAGACGACGGGCAGGCCCTGGCGTACGAGCTCGGTGACGACCGCGTCCTGGTCGGACGGGTCGATGACGACGGTGCCGTCGAGTGCGACGTTCGACCAGACGTCGTGGCGCGAGGTGGCGGGGAGGATGACCAGGGCGTAGCCGCGGGCGAGCGCCGCGGAGGTCGCGGCTCTCGCCATCTCGGCGAAGTACGCGAATTCGGTGAAGGTGAAAGGTTCATCCCCGTACGTGGTCACGGTCAGGCCGATGAGGCCCGACTTGCCGGTACGGAGGGTTCTGGCCGCCGCGGAGGGGCGGTAGCCCAGTCTCTCGGCGACCTCGCGAACGTGGCTGCGGGTGGCGTCCGGGAGCCGGCCCTTGCCGTTGAGCGCGTCGGAGACCGTCGTGATGGAGACACCGGCTGCGGCGGCGACGTCCCGAATGCCCGCTCGTCCTGGCCGGGTGCTCCGCCGGGGGGTTTCCGTCCGGCTCACCTGATGCTTCCCTGCTGCTGTCATGGCGAGCCGATAGTAGGGCTCGGGCAGGTGGTTAGGGCGGATGCATATGCAGTCGTTGACAGGCACGTTTCTGCAAGGAAGTTTCGCCCCAATGCCCTTGGAATTAAAGGCAGTTGGGCAGTCGCGCCGGTCAGTCAGGCTTGTCGACCGGCACGGTCCTGCCTAGTGGCCTATGTTGCGAAGAGGTCTCAACCCACCCTCACGGGGGATGCGCGCCACGGAGTGAGCCACCGGCGCGCGACGCGATGGGCAGCGCTCCCCCCATCCCGTGCGCCCGCCATTCGCAGCGGCGCGCAATCCTCATAAGGTGAGCAGCATTGGCGGTACGTACGGTCGAGGAGGACCCGAAGTGAGCGAGACGAGCCCCAAGCTGCGCGCGGTGCTGGACGGCATTCCCACCTACAAGCCGGGGAAGCCTGCCGCCGCCGGGGGACCGGTGGCGTACAAGCTGTCCTCCAACGAGAACCCGTATCCCCCGCTGCCCGGCGTCCTGGAAGACGTGATCGCGGCGGCCGGGAACTTCAACCGCTACCCGGACATGGCCTGCACCGGCCTGATGAACGAGCTGGCGAACCGGTTCGGGGTGCCCGTGTCGCACCTCGCCACCGGCACCGGGTCCGTCGGGGTGGCGCAGTCGCTGCTCCAGGCGACCTCGGGGCCCGGCGACGAGGTGATCTACGCCTGGCGTTCGTTCGAGGCGTACCCGATCATCACGCGGATCAGCGGCGCCACGGCGGTCGAGGTGCCGCTGACCGACGGCGACGTGCACGATCTGGACGCGATGGCCGACGCGATCACCGAGCGGACCCGGCTGATCTTCGTCTGCAACCCCAACAACCCGACGGGCACGGCGGTGCGCCGGGCCGAGCTGGAGCGGTTCCTGGACCGGGTGCCCTCGGACGTGCTGGTGGTGCTGGACGAGGCGTACCGGGAGTTCGTGCGCGATGAGGACGTGCCGGACGGCATCGAGCTCTACCGCGGCCGCCCGAACGTGGCGGTGCTGCGCACCTTCTCCAAGGCGTACGGTCTGGCCGGGCTGCGGGTCGGCTTCGCCGTGGCGCACGAGCCGGTGGCCGCCGCCCTGCGCAAGACGGCGGTGCCGTTCGGCGTGAGCCAGCTGGCGCAGGACGCGGCGGTCGCCTCGCTGCGGGCCGAGGACGAGCTGCTCGGCCGGGTCGGCTCGCTGGTCTGCGAGCGCAAGCGGGTGTACGAGGCGCTGGTCGGGCAGGGCTGGACCGTGCCGGACACGCAGGCGAACTTCGTCTGGATGCGGCTGGGCGAGCGTACGGCCGACTTCGCGGCGGCCTGCGAGAAGGCCGGCGTCGTCGTCAGGCCCTTCGCGGGTGAGGGGCTGCGGGTGACGATCGGCGAGGACGAGGCCAACGACATCTTCCTGCACACGGCGCAGGCGTTCCTCAAGGAGCTGTGACCGGGGCCGCGAGAAGGAGCCGTAGATCACACGCTCTCGTCCTTGCGGCCCCTCCGCCTTGGGTTTGACGGCCGTTTTCCGGCCTCTCCCTTGCTTTCCTGTGCCCTCGCACGCCTTTCCGGAGGTGTTCGGGGGCACAGTTGTACCCCCCGGCTGAATGTCATGGAACGCACGTGCGCCATACTGGTGCTTGTGAATGTGAACGCGTTCACAAGCTCACGTTTCACAAGATCCACAAGCTCCGAGGCGATTCGAAGGAGAAGGCGACGTGGACCTAGCTCTGGCGCCGGAGACTCTCGCGCGATGGCAGTTCGGCATCACCACCGTCTATCACTTCCTCTTTGTCCCCCTGACGATCTCGCTCGCCGCGCTCACCGCGGGACTGGAGACCGCCTGGGTGCGTACGCAGAAGGAGAAGTACCTCAGGGCCACCAAGTTCTGGGGCAAGCTCTTCCTGATCAACATCGCGATGGGTGTCGTCACCGGCATCGTCCAGGAGTTCCAGTTCGGCATGAACTGGTCTGACTACTCGCGCTTCGTGGGTGACGTCTTCGGGGCTCCGCTGGCCTTCGAGGCGCTGATCGCCTTCTTCTTCGAGTCCACCTTCATCGGGCTGTGGATCTTCGGCTGGGACAAGCTGCCGAAGAAGATCCACCTGGCCTGCATATGGATGGTCTCGATCGGCACGGTCCTGTCCGCGTACTTCATCCTGGCGGCCAACTCCTGGATGCAGCACCCGGTCGGCTACCGCATCAACGAGGAGCGCGGCCGGGCCGAGCTCACCGACTTCTGGCGCGTCCTGACCCAGGACACCGCGCTCACCCAGTTCTTCCACACCATCACGGCCGCGTTCCTCGTCGGCGGCGCCTTCATGGTCGGCATCGCCGCCTTCCACCTCGCCCGCAGGAAGCACGTCACGGTGATGCGCACCTCGCTGCGGCTCGGACTGATCACCGTCGTGATCGCCGGCATGCTCACCGCGGTCAGCGGTGACCTGCTCGGCAAGGTCATGTTCAAGCAGCAGCCGATGAAGATGGCCGCCGCCGAGGCGCTGTGGGACGGCGAGGCGCCGGCGCCGTTCTCGATCTTCGCGTACGGAGACGTCGACGCCGGGCACAACAAGGTCGCCGTCGAGATCCCCGGACTGCTGTCCTTCCTCGCCAACGACGACTTCTCCTCGTACGTCCCCGGCATCAACGACGTCAACAAGGCGGAGCAGGAGAAGTTCGGGCCCGGCGACTACCGGCCCAACATCCCCGTCGCGTACTGGGGCTTCCGCTGGATGATCGGCTTTGGCATGGCGTCCTTCTCGCTCGGCATGCTCGGGCTGTGGCTGACGCGCAAGAAGTTCATGCTGCCCCCGGCGCTGCGCACCGGCGAGGACGAAGTGCCGAATCTGGTGCTCTTCAAGAACAAGCCGCTCAGCGCGAAGTTCACCAAGTGGTACTGGATCGTCTCGCTGTGGACCATGGGCTTCCCGTTGATCGCCAGCTCGTGGGGCTGGATCTTCACCGAGATGGGCCGCCAGCCCTGGGTCGTGTACGGCGTACTGCGCACCAGCGACGCGGTGTCCCCCGGCGTCTCGCAGGGCGAGGTCATCGCCTCGATGACCGTCTTCACGCTCCTCTACGCGATCCTCGCCGTCATCGAGGTCAAGCTCCTCGTGAAGTACGTCAAGGCCGGACCACCCGAACTCACGGAGGCCGACCTCAACCCGCCCACCAAGATCGGCGGCGACCACGCGGACGCCGACCGGCCGATGGCCTTCTCGTACTGAGGACTGAGGAGCTGAGGTATGGAACTCCACGACGTCTGGTTCGTGCTCATAGCCGTCCTGTGGACCGGCTACTTCTTCCTGGAGGGCTTCGACTTCGGGATCGGTGTCCTGACGAAGCTGCTCGCCCGTGACCGCAAGGAGAAGCGGGTCCTCATCAACACCATCGGACCCGTCTGGGACGGCAACGAGGTGTGGCTGCTGAGCGCCGGCGGCGCGACCTTCGCCGCCTTCCCCGAGTGGTACGCCACGCTCTTCTCCGGGTTCTACCTGCCGCTGCTGCTGATCCTGCTCTGCCTGATCGTGCGCGGTGTCGCGTTCGAGTACCGGGTCAAGCGGACCGGGGAGCGCTGGCAGACCAACTGGGAGCACGCGATCTTCTGGACCTCGCTGCTGCCCGCGTTCCTGTGGGGCGTCGCCTTCGGCAACATCGTGCGCGGCGTGAAGATCGACGCGGACATGGAGTACGTCGGCACCCTGGCCGACCTGCTCAACCCGTACGCGCTGCTCGGCGGCCTGCTCACGCTGACGCTCTTCACCTTCCACGGCGCGGTCTTCGCGGGGCTCAAGACGCTCGGCGAGATCCGGGAGCGGGCGCGCGGGCTCGCGCTCAAGCTCGGGGTCGCCACCGGAGTGCTGGCCGTCGCCTTCCTGGGCTGGACGCAGCGGGACAACGGCGGCACGGCGAGCCTGGTCGCGATGGCGGTGGCGGTACTCGCGCTGGTCGCGGCGATCGGGTTCACGGCGGCTGGGCGTGAGGGATGGGCCTTCGGGCTGTCGGGGGTGACCATCGTGGCCGCGGTCGCGATGCTCTTCCTGACGCTGTTCCCGAACGTCATGCCGTCCTCGCTGAACGACGCGTGGAGCCTCACGGTCACCAACGCCTCGTCCACGCCGTACACCTTGAAGATCATGACCTGGTGCGCGGGGATCGCGATGCCCGTGGTGCTGCTGTACCAGGGCTGGACGTACTGGGTGTTCCGCAAGCGGATCGGCACGCAGCACATCGCCGACGCGCACCTGTAGGGGATGTTTCACGTGAAACCGATCGATCCGCGTCTGCTCCGGTACGCCCGTGCCACCCGCTTCTTCCTGGCGGCGGTGGTGGTCCTCGGGCTGGCCGGGGCGGGCCTGGTCGTCGCCCAGGCGATGCTCATCGCCGAGGTGGTCGTCGGCGGGTTCGAGCGGGGGCTGGACGGCGCCGCCCTGCGTACGCCGCTCCTGCTGCTGGCGGTGGTCGCGCTGGGGCGGGCCCTGGTCTCCTGGCTGACCGAACTGGCCGCGCACCGGGCGAGCGCGGCGGTCAAGTCGGAGCTGCGGGGGCGGCTGCTGGAGCGGGCCGCAGCGCTCGGGCCCGGGTGGCTGAGCGGACAGCGGGCCGGTTCGCTGGTGGCGCTGGCGACGCGGGGTGTCGACGCGCTCGACGACTACTTCTCGCGGTACCTGCCCCAGCTCGGGCTGGCCGTCGTCGTCCCGGCGGCGGTGCTGGCACGGATCGTCACCGAGGACTGGATCTCGGCGGCGGTGATCGTGGGGACGCTGCCGCTCATCCCGCTCTTCATGGTCCTCATCGGGTGGGCCACCCAGGCCCGGACGGACCGGCAGTGGAAACTGCTGTCACGGCTGTCCGGGCACTTCCTCGACGTCGTCGCCGGGCTGCCGACGCTCAAGGTGTTCGGGCGGGCGAAGGCGCAGGCCGATTCGATCCGGACGATCACGGCCGAGTACCGGCAGGCGACCATGCGCACGCTGCGCATCGCCTTCCTGTCGTCGTTCGCACTGGAGCTGCTTGCGACGCTGTCGGTGGCGCTGGTCGCCGTGGGCATCGGCATGCGGCTCGTGCACGGGGATCTCGACCTGTACACGGGGCTGGTGATCCTGGTGCTGGCGCCCGAGGCCTACCTGCCGCTGCGCCAGGTCGGGGCGCAGTACCACGCGGCGGCGGAGGGGCTGGCCGCCGCCGAGGAGATCTTCGACGTACTGGAGACGGAGCCGAGGGAGCCGGCGGGCGGCGGTGACGCGCCCCTGGGGACGCTGCGGGTCGAGGGCGTGACGGTCCGGCACGCCGGGCGGACCGAGGCGTCGCTGGATTCGGCGTCGCTGGTCGTGCGCGAAGGCGAGACGGTCGCGGTCGTGGGGCCGAGCGGGGCCGGCAAGAGCACGCTGCTGAACGTGCTGCTCGGGTTCGTCCCCGTGGACGAGGGACGGGTCGTCGTCGGTGACGGTCCGGGCGCGGTGGATCTGGCGGCCGTGTCGATGGAGCGGTGGCGGGAGCGGATCGCGTGGGTTCCGCAGCGGCCGTACCTGTTCGCGGGAACGGTCGCCGACAACGTACGGCTGGCACGGCCGGACGCGGACGCGGCGGCGGTGACGGCGGCGCTGCGGGACGCCGGGGCGTACGACTTCGTGACGGCGCTGCCCGAGGGCGCCGAGACGCGCCTCGGGGAGGACGGCGCGGGGCTGTCGGCCGGGCAGCGGCAACGGCTCGCCCTCGCCCGCGCGTTCCTCGCCGACCGGCCGCTGCTGCTGCTGGACGAGCCGACGGCCGGCCTGGACGGCGAGACGGAAGCCGGGATCGTCGACGCGGTACGGCGCCTGGCGGCGGGCCGCACGGTGGTCCTCGTGGTGCACCGGCCGGCGCTGCTGGCCGCGGCCGACCGCGTGGTGGAACTCGCGGCCCCGCGCGGCGCGCAGGCGGCTTCCGGCCGCCACGCCGGTGCGGGCTCCGGCGGCCTCGCGGCGGCGGGTGCGGCAGCCGGTGCGGTACGTCCGCTCCGGGAGGCCGGCGAGCGGGTGGCGGGCGACGGGGTGGCGGGCGACGGGCTTCCGCGTGCCGTCGCGGCGCCGGCCTCGGTGGCCGGTGCCGACGGGGTGCGGATCGCGAACGGCGGCCCGGCGGCTGAGGGCCGCCGAGGGGTGCTGGGGCGGGTCCGGGCCGGGGGCCGGGAATTCCGGGGGCGGTTGGGGATCGCTCTGGGGCTCGGGAGTCTCGCGCTCGGTTCGGCCGTGGGGCTCATGGCTGTCTCCGGGTGGCTCATCTCGCGGGCGTCCGAACAGCCCCCGGTGCTCTATCTGATGGTCGCCGTCACCGCGACCCGCGCCTTCGGCATCGGGCGCGCCGTCTTCCGGTACGCCGAGCGGCTCGTCGCGCACGACGCCGTGCTGCGGATGCTCGCCGAGACGCGCGTCGCCGTGTACCGGCGGCTGGAGCGGATCGCGCCCGCCGGGCTGCGCGAGACCCGGCGGGGTGACCTGCTGTCCCGGCTCGTCGCCGACGTCGACGCGATGCAGGACTACTGGCTGCGGTGGCTGCTGCCCGTCGGCGGCGCCGTGGTCGTGGGCGCGGGCTCGGTCGGGTTCACCGCGTGGCTGCTGCCCGAGGCCGGGGCGGTGCTGGCCGCCGGGCTGCTCGTCGCCGGGGTCGGCGTCCCGTGGCTGAGCGGGGCGTGTGCCCGGCGGGCCGAACGGCAGCTGGCGCCCGCCCGGGGAGTGCTGGCGTCACGGGTCGTGGAACTGCTCGGCGCCGCCGCGGAGCTGACCGTGGCCGGTGCGATGAAGCGGCGTACGGCAGGGGTCCGGGAAGCCGACCGCGAGCTGACGCGGATCGCCTCCCGGGGCGCGACCGCCACCGCCCTCGGCGGCGGCCTCTCGTCGCTGGCCTGCGGGCTGACCGTCGTCGCCGCCGCGCTCGCCGGGGTGCAGGCCGTGCACGACGGGCGCCTGTCGGGGGTGACCCTCGCCGTCGTCGTACTGACTCCGCTGGCCGCCTTCGAGGCCGTCACCGGACTTCCGCTCGCCGTGCGGTACCGCCGACGCGTCGAGCGCGGCGCGGAGCGCGTGTACGAGGTGCTGGACGCGCCGGTGCCGGTGAGCGAGCCGCGGACGCCCGCCGCCCGGCCCGCGTCGCCGTTCCCGCTGGAACTGCGCGGGATCGGCGCCCGGTACGCCGGGCAGCAGCGCGACGCCCTGGCCGGCTTCGACCTGACGCTGGAGGCCGGCCGGCGCGTCGCCGTGGTCGGCACCTCCGGCGCCGGCAAGACGACGCTCGCCCAGGTGCTGCTGCGCTTCCTGGACGCGGAGACCGGGACGTACACGCTCGGCGGAACGCCCGCCGCCGAGCTCGACGGCGACGACGTGCGCACGCTCGTCGGCCTGTGCGCGCAGGACGCGCACCTCTTCGACAGCTCCCTACGGGAGAACCTCAAGCTGGCCAGGACCGACGCCACCGACCGGGAACTGCGCGACGCCCTCGCCGCCGCCCGGCTCCTGACCTGGGTCGACGCGCTGCCCGACGGGCTCGACACCATGGTCGGCGAACACGGCGCCCGCCTCTCCGGCGGCCAGCGCCAGCGCCTCGCGCTGGCCCGCGCCCTGCTGGCCGACTTCCCCGTGCTCGTCCTCGACGAGCCCGCCGAACACCTCGACCTGGCGACGGCCGACGCCCTGACCGCCGACCTGCTGGAGGTCACCGAGGGCCGTACGACGCTGATCATCACGCACCGGCTGCAGGGCCTGGACGCGGTGGACGAGGTCATCGTGCTGGACGACGGGCGCGCCGTGCAGCGCGGCCCGTACGCGGAGCTCGTGGCGGCCGAGGGGCCGCTGCGGCGGATGCTGGAGCGGGAACAGGCGGCCGAACCGCTCAGGACCGGCGGAGCCGTCGGCGCCCGACTTTCGCCATGAAATAGGACTTACTAGGCTCGTGGCATGCCCGTGGACGACGTGCCGGACCCGAGCGACCACCTGGAAGCGGCCACGCAGGCCGCCCGCAGCCTGCGCGGCCTGTCCACCGAACTCACCGCGCGTGTCCCCCAGCTGCTGGAGGCCATGCGGTCCGTCGGCACCGGCCTCGAACTGCACTCCACCCTCGACCGGATCTGCGAGACGGCCGCCGAGCTGGCCGACGCCCGGTACGCCGCGATCGGCGTCGTCGACGAGGAGCGCGACGGCCTCGCCGACTTCGTGACGTACGGCATGAGCGAGGAGCAGGTCGCACGGATCGGACGACTGCCCGACGGCCACCACGGGCTGCTCGGCGCGCTCGTCACCGACCCCGGACCGGTGCTCCTCGGTGACCTGACCGCCGATCCGCGCTTCGCCGGATTCCCCGATCTGCACCCCACGATGCGGTCCTTCCTGGGCGTGCCCATCCGCGTACAGGGCGAGATCTTCGGCCATCTCTACCTCGCGGAGAAGCACGGCGGGGCCGGTTTCGACGACGACGACCTGCACATGGTCCGGGTGCTCGCCACCGAGGCGGGGATCGCCATCGGCAACGCCCGGCTGTACGAGGCGGCCCGGCAGCGGGAGCGCTGGATCGACGGGTCCGTCGCCGTCACCACCGCGCTGCTGTCCGGCGGCGACGCCGACGAGGCGCTCACCGTCGTCGCGGAGCAGGCCCGCAGGCTCGCCGGCGCGGCCGCCGGAATCGTGCTGCTGCCCGCCGAGGGCGGTGGCCTGGAGATCGTCGCGGTGTCGGCCGACGACCCGTCCGACTCGCTCGGCGTCGTCGTCCCCCCGCAGAGCCCGATCGTCCAGCGGCTGCTCGCCGGCCAGGCGGTGTTCATCGGCGACTCGGCGAGTGACCCGCGCATGATCACCCGCCTGGCGCGGCAGTACGGGCCGAGCATGATGCTGCCGCTGCACAGCGGCGGCCGGGTGCTGGGCGCGCTGGCCACTCCCCGCGCGCGGGGTGCCAAGCCGTTCACGGAGGCGGAGCGGACGCTGGCCGCGCAGTTCGCCTCGCAGGCCGCGCTCGCGCTGATGATGGCGGAGACGCAGCGGGACCGGGAGCGGCTCGCGGTCTACGAGGACCGCGACCGGATCGCCCGCGACCTGCACGACCTGGTCATCCAGCGGCTGTTCGCCACCGGGCTGATGCTGGAGGGCGCGCAGCGGCGGACTCTCGTGCCGGAGGTGCGCACGGGGGTGAGCAGGGCGGTCGACGAGCTGGACGTGACGATCCAGGAGATCCGTACGGCTATCTTCGCCCTCCAGCAGGGCCCGGCCGAGGCGCCTTCGGGGCTGCGTACGCGGGTCCTGCGGGAGATCAACATGGCGGCGGTGCCGCTCGGCTTCAAGCCCGGGCACCGGTTCGTCGGCCCCGTCGACTCGCTGGTCGGCGAGTACACCGGCAAGAACCTCATCGCGGCGCTGCGGGAGGCGCTGTCGAACGCCTTCCGGCACGCGCGGGCGTCCCGGATCGAAGTCGTCCTCGACGCCACCGCCGAACTGGCCGACGGCAGCCGGGGGGTGCGGCTGTCGGTCGCGGACGACGGGGTGGGCATCCCGGAGGGCGGCCGCCGCAGCGGTCTGCGCAACCTCAAGCGGCGGGCCGAGTCGCTCGGCGGCACGAGCCGGTGCGAGCCGGGGCTGGGGGAGGACGGCGGGGGTACGACGGTGGTGTGGGAGGCACCGCTGTAGGAGCCGGCGCCGGCCCGGCGGGGACCTTGGGCGGGCGGCCGGTAGGCCGGATGGCGGACGACACCCCGGTGGCACCACCTCGGTGCTCGGGTTCGGGCGGTGACCGGGACACGATCCGTGGATGCGCCTCGGACCCTGCCCACGGCTGCTCGTGCCGGTGCTGTGCGTGCTGCTGTGCCTGCCCGCGCCCGCCGCAGCGGCCGTCCTCGCCGCTCCGGCCGCCGTTTCCGCCGCTCCGGCCGGTGACGACACGGCCTTCGACGGACACTCCGGCGGGCCCTCCGACAACCCCTCCGTCGGCGCCGAGGTGGCGCGGCTGTACGAACAGGCCGCCCAGGCGTCGCGGACGTACGAGGAGGGCAGGCGCGAGGCGAAGGAGCAGCGGGCGAAGGCCCTGCGCCTGGAGCGCCTGCTCGTCCACGCGCGCAACGACATCGAGATCCTGCGCGGGGACGTGGGCCGCGTCGCGCGGGCCCAGTACCGGGCCGGCGGCGGCGGGATCGCGTACACCGCGAAGCTGCTCCTCGCCGACGACCCGCAGGAGCTGATGGACGGGCACCGCCTCGCCTGGCAGGCCGAACTCGCGGTGTCCCGGATGCTCGCCCGCGCCGAGCGCGCCGAGCGCATGCTCGTCGAGGACGAACGACGGGCGAGCGCCGCCTGGCTCGACCTCGACGCGCGCACGGAGCAGCTCGCGTCCATCAAGCAGGCCATCACCGCGAAGCTCGAGGACGTCCGGTGGAAGCTCCAGGGCCAGGCGGACCGCAGCGTCTCGGCGGGGCGCTGCGCCGGCGCCGTGCGCCTGGACGAGCAGGCACCGCCCGCCGCACAGCCCTGGGTGACGCCCGTCGAGGAGTACGAACTGTCCGCCGGCTTCGGCGGCGAGGGCGCGCGCTGGAAGAGCCGCCACACCGGGCAGGACTTCGCCGTGGACATCGGCACACCGGTACGGGCCGTCGGCCGGGGCCGGGTCGTCTCCGTGTCCTGCGGGGGCGGCTTCGGCATCGAGGTGGTGATCGCCCACCCGGACGGCTACTACTCGCAGTACGCGCATCTGGCCGGCGTCATGGTCGACCAGGGCGAGCGGGTGCGCACCGGCCAGTGGATCGGCCAGGCCGGGACGACCGGCAACTCCTCGGGGCCGCACCTGCACTTCGAGGTACGGCTCACTCCCCACCTGGGGTCGGGGATCGATCCCGCGCCGTGGATGCGCGAGCGCGGGGCGGGTTTCTGAACCCCGCCCACCGCTCACGGCTACCGGTCGGCCAGGATCCGCTCGATGACCACCGCGACGCCGTCGTCGTTGTTCGCGACGGTACGGCCGGACGCGGCGGCCACCACGTCCGGGTGCGCGTTGCCCATCGCGTACGACGTGCCGGCCCAGGCCAGCATCTCCACGTCGTTCGGCATGTCGCCGAAGGCCACCACCTCGGCGGGCGAGATGCCGCGCTCCGCACAGCACTGCGCCAGGGTGCTGGCCTTGGACACGCCGTAACCGCTGATCTCGAGGAGCGCGGACGGGCTGGACCGGGTCACCGACGCGCGCTGGTCCGCCGTCGCACGGGCCAGGGTGAGGAAGTCGTCGGGGGACAGCTCGGTGTGGTGGGCGAGCAGCTTGACGACCGGGGCGCCGGAGCCGGGCGTGGCCTCCGCGAGGAGCTTCTCGGCGGTGGCCACGGTCGCGCCCGGGTCGAGGAAGAACGGCGGGTACTCGGGCTCGTAGTGGATGCCCGTGGAGAGCTCGACGGCGAACGACGTGCCGGGCGCGGCGGCGCGCAGCGCCACGACGACGGCGAGCGCGTCCTCGCGGGCGAGCGGGCGGACCTGGATCAGCTTGCCACCGGCGTGCAGGTCGACGACGGCGGCGCCGTTGGCGCAGATCGCCAGACCGTGGCCGTGGACGTGGTCACTGACGACGTCCATCCAGCGGGCCGGGCGGCCGGTGACGAAGAAGACCTCGATGCCGGCCCGTTCGGCGGCGGCGAGCGCGGCGATCGTACGGTCCGACACGGACTTGTCGTCACGCAGCAGCGTGCCGTCCAGGTCGGTCGCGATCAGCCGCGGAGTGATGGTGCCGGCCGGGGCCGGTCGGGCCTGCTGGGGGTCGGTCGCTGAGGTCACAGATCCATCTTCCCGTATGGAATGCACGGGCGTGCGAAGGGGCGCACATCTGAGAGCTCGGAGGTGGGCGCGCGCGCCGTGGCTCGGATGCCCACCGTGTCCCCTGCGCGCCGCTGCCGCGCACCTCAGGGCCCCTGGGCCGGCGGCCGGCTCCCGCGTAGGGTCGGGTCATGCGCCTGAGTACCGTGATACTTCCCATCCGCCGCTGGTCGCAGGGCGGCCGTGACGCCTGGCAGCGGGCCGAGCAGCTCGGCTTCCACACCGCGTACACCTACGACCACCTGTCCTGGCGGACCTTCCGCGACGGCCCGTGGTTCGGCGCCGTGCCGACCCTGACGGCCGCTGCCGGCGCCACTTCGCGCATGCGCCTGGGCACCCTCGTCACCTCGCCGAACTTCCGGCACCCGGTCACCCTCGCCAAGGACCTCATCACCCTGGACGACGTGTCCGGCGGACGCGTCACGCTGGGCATCGGCGCGGGCGGCAACGGCTTCGACGCGACCGCGCTCGGGCAGGAGCCCTGGACGCCGCGGGAGCGCGCCGACCGGTTCGGCGAGTTCCTGCCGCTGCTGGACCGGCTGCTCACCGAGCCCGCCGTCACCCACACGGGGAAGCACTACTCCGCCGACGAGGCCCGGAACATCCCCGGCTGCGTCCAGGGGCCCCGGCTGCCCTTCGCCGTCGCCGCGACCGGCCCGCGCGGGCTGAAGCTCGCCGCCCGATACGGGCAGGCCTGGGTGACCACGGGCGACCCGAAGCTGTTCGAGTCCGGTACGCCGGCCGAGTCGCTGGAGGCCATCCGCGGCCAGATCACCAAGCTGGGGACGGCCTGCGCCGAGATCGGCAGGGACGCCGCCGAGCTCGACAAGATCCTGCTCACGGGGTTCACCCCGGAGCGGAGCGGTCCGCTGCGGTCCCTCGACGCCTTCGTCGACTTCGCGGGCCGGCACTTCGCCCTCGGCTTCACCGAGATCGTGCTGCACGCCCCGATTCCCGACTCGGACTTCGCGGCCGACGAGAAGGTCTTCGAGCAGATCGCCACGGAGGGGCTGGCGCAGCTGGGTTCCTGACCCGGTGGGCGGCCTTGGGGCCGTGCGCTGAGGTCGGCGCCGGGCCCCGGAGCGGCGAGTGCGTGCGTTTCGCGCCGTAGATCATCCGCGCTGCCTAGGCTGTCCCGCATGAACGGGGAAATGGTCCTGGCGGCCTTCAGGGCCGAGTCTCAGCGCCTGTACGAGAAAGTCTGCTCGCTGCCCGAAGGGGAGTGGGACCGGCCGAGCCCGTGCGCTCCCTGGACCGTGCGCGAGGTGTTCGCCCACCTGACGACCGCCGTGGGCCGGGTCGGGAGCATGCTGGCGGAGCCCGAGCCGCGCCCGTCGGGGGTGCTGGTGACGGCCGCCGGTTACTACGCCCCGGACGAGCGCTTCTCGCCGGGAGCCAACGGCACACGGGTCCGGGCGGCCCAGGAGGCGGCGGCCGCGTACGACGACGGCCGGGCCCTGGCCGAGGGCTTCGACGCCGTCTGGCGTGCCGTCGCGGCCTCCTGCGCGAAGGAGCCGCCGGAGCGGCTGGTCCGTACCCGGCACGGCGACCCGATGCTGCTGTCCGACTTCCTCGTCACCCGGGTCGTCGAGGTGTGCGTGCACGGCTTCGACGTGGCCGCGGGGCTCGGTTGCCGGCCGTGGCCGACCGGCGAGGCGGCGGACCTGGTGGCGCGGCTGCTGCTGGACGGCGAGCCGTACGACAGGCCGGTCACGGTGGCGGGAGCCGGCTGGGACCGTACGACGTTCCTGCGCAAGGCGACCGGGCGGCTGCCGATGACCGAGGCCGAACGCACGGCGGCCGAGCGGCACGGCCTGCGCCGGCTGACGCTGGGCTGAGGCGGCCGCCTCACCCGGGGAAGCGCAGGTACTCAGGCGGTACGGACGCGGTGAGCCAGACGCCGTTGGCGCTGACCCGGAACACGTGGCCGACGCGGTGCATGGCCCCGGCGTCCACGGTGATCACGACGGGGGCGCCGCGCCGGGCGCCGACGCGGACGGCGGTCTCGCGGTCGCGCGAGAGGTGGACGTCGTGGCGGGCCATGGGACGCAGCCCCTCGGCCCGGACGGCTTCCAGGCTGCGGGCTGTGGTGCCGTGGTAGAGAGACGCCGGCGGCTCGGCCTCCGGGAGCCCGAGGTCGACGTCGACGGTGTGTCCCTGGCTGGCGCGGATCAGGGGGCCGTCGACCGCGAAGCGCTGTTTGTCGTTGACGGCGACGACGTGGTCGAGTTCGGCGCGGGTGATCGGGAAGCCGTGCGCGGCCGCGGCCCGCAGCAGCGTGTCGATCTCCACCCAGCCGTTCCGGTCGAGCGTGATGCCGATGCGGCCGGGCTGGTGTCGCAGGTGTTTCGAGAGGTACTTCGACACCTTCGTGGTGCGTCTTTCGTCCATCGCGTCAGAGTGCCCGGCGAGACGAGCGTCACGCCACTCATTTGGCCGAAGATGTTTGATCCACAACCAACTCGACTTTTCCACAAGGGATTTGACGGCTCTGTGGACAACTCCACTGGCACTTCAGCTGGATTGACCAACTTCGTTCTCCGCATGCCGGTTTGCGGTAAGTGCGTCCAAGGTCCTTGCCCGTACCTCCCGTTCGGCCGCAGCCGTGACGAACGCGGCGGCGTTGGCCGGACCAACCAGCGCGCACACCGCGCTCATTGTCTCCTCGGGGAGGGTGACCGTGGCCGGCCCGGACCGGGTGGCGGGCGGCTCGGCGGCCCCCAGGTGCCGCTGGAGGTGCCGGGTCGCGAACAGCCGCATGGCGCGGGCGAGTTCGGCGTCGACCGTCTGCTGGGCGAGCGGCCGCAGCCGCCGTACGAGTGCGGCCGCCCGCGTCGCGTCCGCGTCCGTGGGCGGGGTGTGGCCGAGGTAGCGTGCGAAGACGTGCTCGGTGGTGAACTCCAGGAAACGCGCGGCGATGTGCTCCACCTGTCCGCGAAGTTCCCGCAAGTGACCGGAGATGGCGGGCAGCGGCACCCCCGCCGCGTGCAACTCGACGGCCACGGCAAGCTCTTGGGGCGACGGCACCAGGAACTCGTCGTCCCGACCCGGTACGCGCTCCAGCACCCCGAGCTCCACCGCCTCCTCGACCGCGTCGTCGTCGGGCCTGCCGCCGAACCGCTCGTCCAGCTCGGCGCGCGAGATCCGGTCCGCCTCCTCGTCCGTCCACGGCCCGCTGACCTCGGTGACGAGCCCGAGCACCCCGCCGAGGCCCTTCCCCGCGTCCCACGCCTCCAGCAGCTCCTTGATGCTGGCCAGGGTGTAGCCGCGGTCGAGTAGCCCGGCGATCTGGTCGAGGCGGGCCAGATGCGTGTCGCCGTACACATTGGACCGCCCGCGCCGCTCGGGCCTGGGCAGCAGGCCCCGGTCCTGGTAGGCGCGGATCGTACGGACCGTCGCGCCGCTGAGGTGCGCGAGGTCCTCGATCCGGTACTCGGCCGCCGGCTGCCCGGAACCGCTCACGCCTTCACTCCCTCACCCGTCCCCGCCTACGACAGCGCCGCCCGTCCCACCGCCCCCGCCGCGGCGCGGGCCGCGGGAGAGGTCGCCAGGTACTCGACGGCCTTGCGCAGCGAGCCTTCCTGGGAGGGATGGTACGACCGCCGGAAGTAGCGCGGTATCGCGGAGCCCAGCTCGCGCCAGGTCGGCAGCAGTCCCCTGGCGACGGCCCTGTTGTGCTCCCGCAGCGAGTACCGCAGCCGGCCGGCGAGCAGCGGGTCGTGGCGGATCAGGTACGCCGCGCCCCACGCCCACAGCCACAGCAGCACCGGGGCGACCACCACCATGCCCTCGACCCTCCGTACGTACCGGGGCAGCCCCGCACCCCCGCAGTGCTGGTACATGTCGAAGGCCACGGCACGGTGCTCGACCTCCTCGGCGCCGTGCCAGCGCAGCAGGTCGAGCATCACGGCGTCCGGGCCGGCGTGGTCGAGGCCCTCGGCGTGCAGCACCCAGTCGCCCAGTACGGCGGTGAACTGCTCGATCGCGGCGACCAGCGACAGCCGGAACCGCAGCCACTCCGGGGCGGGGAC
This sequence comes from Streptomyces chryseus, assembly GCF_014650755.1. Taxonomy (GTDB): domain Bacteria; phylum Actinomycetota; class Actinomycetes; order Streptomycetales; family Streptomycetaceae; genus Streptomyces; species Streptomyces chryseus. The sequence continues at coordinate 40,411 of NZ_BMVO01000026.1, forward strand.
CGGCGCCCCGAAGGGAGGCTTCTCGCCGAGGAGCTTCTCGAAGAGGAAGTCGACGTGCCGGGTGTACGCGGCGGTGTCCAGGTCCTGTCCGGCCAGGTGGTTCAGCACGTAGGCGTGCTGCACGCTGTGCGTGGCCTCCTGCCCCATGAACCCCTTGACGTCCTTGAGCAGCTCCGGGTCCCGGACCAGCGGCAGCGCCTCCTTGAAGACCCTGACGAACCACCGCTCCCCCGCCGGCAGCAGCAGGTGCAGCACGTTGATCACGTGGGTGGCGGTCGGCTCGTCCGGTATCCAGTGCAGCGGCGTATCGCGCCAGTCGAAGGAGACCCGGCGAGGGACGATGGCGTACGGCCCGTCGGTGCTCACAGCGGCGGCTCCATCCGGGCGATCGCGCGCAGGGCCCTCGGTGCCAGGCGCGAGAGGAGGCGGGCGCCGCGCGCCTCGGGCGTCACCGGTACGACCGCCTGGTTGCGTACGACGGCCTTCAGGACCGCGTCGGCGACCTTCTCCGGCGGGTAGTTGCGCAGCCCGTACAGGCGGGAGGACTTCCGCTGCCTGCGCTTCTCCTCGTCCGCCGAGACCCCGGCGAACCGCGCGGTCGAGGTGATGTTGGTGTTGACGAGTCCGGGGCAGATGGCACTGACCCCGATGCCCCGGCCGGCGAGCTCCGCCCGCAGGCACTCGCTCAGCATCAGCACCGCCGCCTTCGACGTGCTGTAGGCGGGCAGGGCCTTCGACGGCTGGTACGCGGCCGCCGACGCGGTGTTGACGATGTGGCCGCCCTGGCCGCGGTCGGCCATCTGCTTCCCGAAGAGGCGGCAGCCGTGGATGACGCCCCACAGATTCACGTCCAGGACCTTCTTCCAGTCCTCGGGCGTGGTGTCGAGGAAGGACCCCGAGATGCCGACGCCGGCGTTGTTGACCAGCACGTCGACGACGCCGTACTCGGCTGCGACCTTTTCGGCGAGCTTCTCCATGGCCTGCTCGTCGCTGACGTCGACCGTCTCCGCCCAGGCGTCCGGCGCCCCGATCAGCCGCGCCATCTCCGCCGTACGGGCCGCGCCCTCCGCGTCCCGGTCCACCGCCACGATCCGCGCCCCCGCCTCGGCGAACGCGTAGGCGGTGGCCCGCCCGATGCCGCTGGCCGCCCCCGTCACCAGGACCAGCTGCCCGCCGAACCGGTCGGCGTACGGACCGCTCGCCGCCGTGTCCCGGGGCGCGACTCCGGCCGCGGTGTCCTCGGTGGCCGTGACGAACTCCCCGATCCACGCGGCCAGCTGGTCGGGCCTGGTGCGCGGCACCCAGTGCTTGGCGGGCAGCGAGCGCCGCACGAGCTGCGGCGCCCACTGCTCCAGGTCGTCGTAGAGCCGCTCCGAGAGGAACGCGTCGCCGGTGGGTGTGATCAGCTGCACGGGCGCATGGGCGTACGCGTCGGCGCGCGGCCTGCGCAGCCGGGCGCGGACGTTGTCCCGGTAGAGCCAGGCGCCGCGGGCCGCGTCCTGCGGCAGCGACGCCGTCGGGTAGTCACCGGCCGGCACCTTCTCCACCCGCTGGAGGATCTTCGGCCACTGCCTGCCGAGGGGCCCGCGCCAGGCCAGCTCCGGCAGGACCGGGGTGTGCAGCAGGTAGACGTACCAGGACTTGGCGCCCTGCCCGAGGAGCTGGGCGGCCCGGCGGGGGGTCGGCCGGGCCATCCGCTTCTTGATCCAGTGCCCGAAGTGGTCGAGGGAGGGGCCGGACATCGAGGTGAAGGAGGCGATCCTGCCCTCGGTGCGCTCGACCGTCACGAACTCCCAGGCCTGCACGGACCCCCAGTCGTGCCCGACGAGGTGCACCGGCTTGTCCGGGCTCACCGCGTCCGCGACGGCGAGGAAGTCGTCCGTCAGCTTCTCCAGGGTGAAGCCGCCGCGCAGCGGCCGGGGTGCCGTGGACCTGCCGTGGCCGCGTACGTCGTACAGCACCACGTGGAAGTGCGCGGCGAGCCGGGACGCGACCTCGGCCCACACCTCCTTGCTGTCCGGGTAGCCGTGCACCAGAAGGACGGTCGGCCGCGCCGGGTCGCCCAGTTCGGCGACGCACAGCTCGACTCCGCCGGTACGCACCCACCGCTCGGTGGCCTGCTCGATACTCACGCCGACTTCTCCTCTGCCCAGCGCCGCACGTGCGGCAGATCGTCGTCGAGCCAGAACGCGCTCTGCTCGGGGTCCTTGGAGTCCGTCACCACCAGGATCTCCTCGAACTTCGCGCCCGTGCCCCGGAATCCGAGGTGCGGTTCGACCGCCCACAGGCCCGGCCGCGGTGGATGGTCGGAGAAGGTGTACGGGCTCCACAGCGGCGACCAGCCGTCGCGGTGTCCGTGCAGCGCGTCGCTCGCCAGCCCTTTCAGCGCCTGCGTCCCGAACCCGAAGAGACGCGGCGACCAGCGCCGCTCCTTCACCCGGCCGACCTTGTGGGCGATGACGCCGAAGGGGTACGCGCGGTGCCGGTTGGCGTATCCCTGGCGGGTCATGAGCCGCTCGACGTCCTCGTAGATCTCCCGCAGCGGCCGCCGCTCGCGCACCTCGCGCAGGATCAGCTCGCGGTGCGGTTCGAGGTCGGCGAGGAGCTTGTCGTGCACGGGGTTGAGGCCGAGGCATCCCGAGTAGCCGACGTCGGCCGTGAAGCCCTGGTGCACCGGGGCCATGTCGAGGATGAACGGCATTCCCGCCTCCAGCCGCCGGTTGGTGGGGAAGAACTGCAGCGGCACTCGGAAGCCGACGAACGCCGTACGGTCCCCGAACCAGGCGAAGGGCAGGTGGAACCAGTCGGCGACCCCCCGCTCCCGCAGCCACTCGCGCTGCATCCGCGCCGCCTCTCGCTCCGTCACCCCCGGCTTGAGCTGGGCCGCGACGGCTTCCGCACAGGCATAGGCGAGGCGCTGCACCTCCCGGAACCCCCGCAACCGCGTGGTGAGTTCGCCCTGCGACGCGGAGACTGCTGAGACTGCTGCTGAGGCCATGCCACCTGTCCGTCCCGTGTTGCGGTACGCGGTCGTAACTTGACACTGATGAATGTGACAATGCCCGGCGGCGACGTCAAGAGGTCTGCGTTACCTGTGGAAACACGGGCGGGGAAAACGGGCCGGCGGGAGCGGTGTGCCCCTACGGGCCCGTACGCCTTGAGTCGGACACCGATCCAGCCGCCTGGTCTGACGCGGCCTGTGTTCCGCGCCACTACCTTCGAGAACGTGACTGTGATCGCGACCGAAAGCCTGAGCAAGCGGTTCCCGAGGGTGACCGCTCTTGACCGGCTCTCGTTGGACATCGGACCCGGTGTGACCGGCCTGGTGGGCGCCAACGGAGCCGGCAAGTCCACCTTGATCAAGATCCTGCTGGGTCTGTCCCCCGCCACGGAGGGCACGGCCGCCGTGCTCGGCCTGGACGTCGCCACCAGCGGCGGGGCCATCCGCGAGCAGGTCGGCTACATGCCCGAACACGACGCGCTGCCACCGGACGTCTCGGCCACCGAGTTCGTCGTCCACATGGCACGCATGTCGGGGCTCCCGCCGACCGCCGCCCGTGAACGCACCGCCGACACCCTGCGCCACGTCGGCCTGTACGAGGAGCGCTACCGCCCCATCGGCGGCTACTCGACCGGCATGAAGCAGCGCGTGAAGCTGGCCCAGGCCCTGGTCCACGACCCGAAGCTGGTCCTCCTCGACGAGCCGACCAACGGCCTCGACCCTGTCGGCCGCGACGAGATGCTCGGCCTCATCCGCCGCGTCTTCACCGACTTCGGCATCTCGGTGCTGGTCACCTCGCACCTTCTCGGCGAGCTGGAACGCACCTGCGACCACGTCGTCGTGATCGACGGCGGCAAGCTGCTGCGGTCCAGCTCCACCAGTGACTTCACCCAGACCACCGCCACCCTCGCCGTCGAGGTGACGGACAGCGACACCCACCCCGACGGCACCCGCGCCGTACGCGAGGCCCTGACCGCCGCCGGAGCGAAGCTCCACGCGCGCGTGGAGGACGGTCTGCCCGGAGCGGGCCACATCCTGCTCGTCGAAGCGACCGGCGAGGAGACGTACGACCTGGTGCGCGACACCGTCGCCGACCTCGGGATCGGGCTCGTGCGGATGGAACAGCGCCGCCACCACATCGCGGAGGTCTTCCGCACGGCCGACGCGGACGCCGAAGCCGCTGCCGCTGGGGAAGCCGCTGCCGAAGCCGCCCGTGAGCCCGCCGCCGTACAGCCCGTACAGCACGCCGTACAACACGCCGTGCAGCAGAAGGGAGGCGGCCGCGATGCCGGCTGAGCTCACGACACCGCAGGGCACCGACCCGACCCGTATCCACAACATCGGCTACCGGTCGTACGACGGCCCCCGCCTCGGCCGGTCCTACGCCCGCCGCTCGCTCTTCTCGCAGTCCCTGCGCGGGGCCTACGGACTGGGCCGCAGCGCCAAGTCCAAGGTCCTGCCGATGATCCTCTTCGCGGTGATGTGCCTCGTCGCGGCCATCATCGTCGCGGTCGCGGTGGCCGGGCCCGGCATGACCGACCTGCCGGTGAAGTACACGCGGTACGCCATCGTCATGCAGGCGGTCATCGGCCTGTACCTGGCCTCCCAGGCCCCGCAGTCCGTCTCGCGCGACCTGCGCTTCAAGACCGTCCCGCTGTACTTCTCCCGCCCCATCGAGCGCGTCGACTACGTCCTCGCCAAGTACGCGGCGATGGCCTCGGCCCTCTTCGTCCTCACGGCGACCCCGCTGGTGATCCTGTACGCCGGCGCGCTGCTCGCCGAATTCGACTTCGCGGACCAGACGAAGGCGTTCGCACAGGGGCTGGTGTCCGTGGCACTGCTGTCCGTCCTCTTCGCCGGCGTCGGCCTGGTGATGGCCGCCCTCACCCCGCGCCGCGGCTTCGGCGTGGCCGCCGTCATCGCCGTACTGACCATCTCGTACGGCGCGGTGTCCACGGTCCAGGTGATCGCCTGGGAGCAGGGCTCCACCGGGGCGGTCGAGTGGCTCGGCCTGTTCTCCCCCCTGACGCTCATCGACGGCGTACAGACCGCCTTCCTCGGCGCCACCTCCGCCTTCCCCGGAGGGGAAGGCCCCTCGGCCGGCAGTGGCGTGGTCTACCTGCTCGCCGTCCTCGCGCTCATCGTCGGCTCGTACGCCGTGCTGATGCGCCGCTACCGAAAGGTCGGGCTGTGACCACCATCGACATCGACCACACCTCGCGCTGGTTCGGCAACGTGGTGGCGGTCAACGACATCACGATGCGGGTCGGCCCCGGCGTGACCGGTCTGCTCGGCCCCAACGGCGCCGGCAAGTCCACCCTGATCAACATGATGGGCGGCTTCCTCGCCCCCTCGACCGGCACCGTCACCCTCGACGGGAAGCCGATCTGGCGCAACGAGTCCGTCTACAAGGAGATCGGGATCGTCCCCGAGCGGGAGGCGATGTACGACTTCCTCACGGGCCGCGAATTCGTCGTCGCCAACGCCGAACTGCACGGCCTGACCGCCGGCGCGGCGCAGCAGGCGCTCGCGACCGTCGAGATGGAGTACGCGCAGGACCGCAAGATCGCGACGTACAGCAAGGGCATGCGCCAGCGCGTGAAGATGGCGTCCGCGCTCGTGCACAACCCGTCGGTGCTGCTCCTGGACGAGCCGTTCAACGGCATGGACCCGCGCCAGCGCATGCAGCTGATGGAGCTGCTGCGGCGGATGGGCGCGGAGGGCCGTACTGTCCTCTTCTCCTCCCACATCCTGGAGGAGGTCGAACAGCTCGCCTCGCACATCGAGGTCATCGTGGCCGGACGGCACGCCGCCTCCGGCGACTTCCGCAAGATCCGCCGCCTGATGACGGACCGCCCGCACCGCTATCTCGTACGGTCCAGCGACGACCGCGCGCTCGCGGCGGCGCTCATCGCGGACCCGTCGACGGCGGGCATCGAGGTGGACCTGGCGGAAGGGGCGCTGCGGGTGCAGGCCGTCGACTTCGGCCGGTTCACCGCGCTGCTGCCGCAGGTCGCCCGCGCGCACGGCATCCGGCTGCTGACGGTCTCGCCCTCCGACGAGTCGCTCGAATCGGTCTTCTCCTACCTCGTAGCGGCCTGAAAGGAGCTTGCAGCGATGATCTACGAACCCACAGTCGCCCGGCTCACCTACCGGGCCCTCCTCGGCCGCCGCAGGGCCGCCATCCTCTTCGTCCTGCCGGCCCTGCTGATCGCCATCTCGGCGGCGGTACGGCTGCTCACGGGCGCGGACGACCAGATCGCGTCCGACGTCCTGGGCGGTTTCGCGATCGCCACGATGGTCCCGCTGATCGGCGTGATCGCGGGCACCGGCGCGATCGGACCGGAGATCGACGACGGCTCGATCGTCTACCTGCTCGCCAAGCCGGTGAAGCGGTCCACGATCATCTTCACCAAGCTGATCGTCGCGATCGCGGTGACGATGGCCTTCTCCGCGATCCCCACCTTCGTCGCGGGTCTGATCCTCAACGGCAACGGCGGGCAGATCGCCATCGCGTACACGGTCGCGGCGCTGGTCGCCTCGATCGCGTACAGCGCGATCTTCCTCCTGCTCGGTACGGTCAGCCGCCACGCGGTGGTCTTCGGCCTCGTCTACGCGCTGGTGTGGGAGACGCTGTTCGGCAGCCTCGTCCCGGGTGCGCGCACGCTCAGCGTCCAGCAGTGGGCGCTGTCCCTGGCCGAACGCATCGGCGAGAACGGCACCATCACCTCGGACGTCGCCCTGCCCACGGCGACGATCCTGCTGGCGCTGGTGACGGTCGCGGCGACCTGGTACGCGGGCCAGAAGCTCCGCACGCTCAAGCTCGCGGGCGAGGAGTAACCCCGACAAGCGGAATCCTGCAGTCCGTCAACCCCCGCCCCATGGGCGGGGGTTGACGCGTTTCCGCGTGACTGTACGTTTATCGGCTCGTTGTTCCCTCTGCGTGGAGGCAACTGGAATCTGATACGTCGAGCGTTCGTGAATTCGGGGATTGCCGGTGCCGGAACGGATCCGGGCCGGTCACCAGAGTGAGTAGCCACCTTGAGCGTCCTCCGCCCCCAAGAGCCCGGGGACAGGGCTGTCCATCACCGGCTTTCACGAACGGAAGGCATCCTCATGCCCTCAGAAGTCACCCTGCTCGAATCGCGCACCCTGCGCGACGAGCATCTGGTGCGCCTCGACGTCCTGGACAAGGTCAAGGCGCTTGTCATGCTCCCCGACGGAATTCACATGCGCACAGAGGACGTGGCCCGGTACTTCGAAGTATCCACAGTCACCCTGCGGAGGCTCACAGACCGGCACCACGGGGAGTTCACCGAGAACGGCATGCGCACCCTCCGGGGTGCTGACCTGCGGTCCTTCCATAGCGACATGATGTCGCTATGGGGAACCCAGGGGGCGGAAAGTTATCCACAGGCGGCTACCCAGCTGCGGCTCTTCACCCGCCGCACCGTCCTCAACGTAGCGATGCTTCTTCGCGACAGCGACATCGCGCGATGCGTCCGTACGTACCTCCTCGACGCCGAGGAGAACGGCTGGCGCGCGGGTTACGCCTCGCTCGACCGGCGTGTCACCAAGGTGGAGACCCACCTCGACACGGTGGGGCGCGCGCTCCAGGAGCTGGGCCCCGTCATCAACGGGATCTCGGTACGGCTGGACCGGCTCGACCGGCGCCTCGACGCCACGAACCAGGTGGTCGGCGCCCTGAGCAACCGGCTCTGCGACCTCTCCGACCACATGCGGCGCATGGAGGACCGCATCGACCGCAGGCTGGACGACGTCTCCCACCGGCTGAGCGCCCTGGAGCGGGGTCAGGGCGGCAGGAGGCGCAAGCGCCGCTGAGGACCGGCCGCCGCCGGGGAACTCAGGCCAGCAGCAGGCGCCGCAGTACGGCGGTGTGGCTGTGGTCCGGGTCCTTGGCGGCGGTCAGCAGCGTGACCCGGCCGGCCTCGGTGAGCGTACGGACACCGTCCAGGGCCGCTGCCGCCTGCGGCGCCGCGAGCTCGGACTCGTACCGGCGGGCGAACTCCTCGAAGTCGCCGGACGAGGCGTGGTACCAGCGGCGCAGTTCCGTCGACGGGGTGAGGTCCTTCGGCCACGCGTCGACCCGCGCCGCCTCCTTGCTCAGGCCGCGCGGCCACAGGCGGTCCACCAGGACGCGCGTACCGTCGTCGGCCGACGGCGGCTCGTACACCCTGCGCACCCGTACATCGGATCCGGTCACGAGGACCAGCCTGCTACACCTTCCGGTCGCGCGCCGCGAACAGACCCACCACCAGGGCCGCCGCGCACACCCCCAGCATCAGGGCGATCGGCACGGTCCAGCTTCCGGTGGCCTCGTACACCGCGCCCGCCGCCAGCGGGCCCGCCGCGGCCAGCAGGTAGCCCACCGTCTGCGCCATCCCGGACAGCCGGGCCGCCGTCACCGCGTCGCCCGAGCGCAGCACGATCAGCGTCAGCGCCAGGCCGACCGCACCGCCCTGGCCGACGCCGAGGACCGCGGACCAGAGCCACGCGCCGGACACCGGGGCGGCCATCAGCCCGGCGTAACCGGCCGCGACCATCGTCGTGACCAGCACGATCAGCGGGCGCTGGCTGCGCATGCGTCCCGCGAGCAGCGGCACGACGAAGGCGCCGGCGACCTGGACGAGGTTGTTGAAGGCGAAGACCACACCGGCCGTGGAGCGGCTCATTCCGTGGTCCGTGAAGATCGTCGGCATCCAGGCGATCAGGACGTACGACCAGAGCGACTGGAGCCCCATGAAGAGCGTCACCTGCCACGCCAGCGCCGACCGCCACACCCTTCGGCTCTCGCCGCCGCGCGGCGAGGCGGCCCGCACCTCATGGCCCGTACGGCCCCGGGCGATCAGCACCTGCGGCAGCCACGCGAGGGCCGCCACCACGGCGAGCAGCGACCAGAACGCCAGCGACGCCTCCCAGCTGTCCCCGAACGCCTTCTCCAGCGGCACCGAGGCCGCCGCCGCGACCGTCGCGCCCGCGATCATCGCGCCGGTGTAGACCGACGTCATCGACGCGGCCCTGCCCGGGAAGTCGCGCTTGATCAGCCCCGGCATGAGGACGTTGAGCAGGGCGATCGCCAGCCCGATCAGCAGGCTGCCGCCGTACAGCGCCGGCACGGCCGGCAGTACCCGCACCACGATGCCCGCACCCAGCAGCAACAACGCGCACAGCAGCACCACTTCGGTCCCGAACCGCCGCCCCAGCCACGGCGCCACCATCGCGCCCACACCGAGGAACAGCACCGGCACGGACGTCACCAGGCTGGTCGCCGTCGACGACAGCCCGAACGTCTCGCGGATCTCGCTCACCAGCGGCGACGCACTCGCCAGCGCCGCCCGCATGTTGACGGACGCGAGCACGATCCCGATCAGCAGCACCACCGGACGCGCGAGCAACGCCCTTCTCGCGGCGGCCCCCTGAGGCGACAGCCGTACGTCGGCCTCGGCGTCCAGGAGCAGTTGATCGGAATCCGGGCGTGACAAGACGAGCGCCTTTCGAGGGGATGCAAGAGACGAGGGGATGCAAGAGACAAGGGACAAGAGAGGGAAGAGGCGCGAGGTCAGCGGGTGATCAGGGACGTCACCACGTCGATCGGCGCCTGGAGCACGGCCCGCGCGGCTTGTTCGGCCGCCGCCGGATCGCCGGCCTCGATCGCGTCGACCAGCGCCCCGTGCGCGGCCAGGTCGATCGGCGGCATCTCGTGGTCGCCGAGCGAGGTGACCAGCGTTTCGTGGACCTGGGCGGAGAAGAAGCGGTAGACCTCGGTGAACGCCGCGTTGTGCGTCGCCTCGACCACGCCGAGGTGGAAGGCGAGGTCCGCGTCCGCGGCCCGGTCGCCCTGCTCGTGCAGCTCGGCGAGGACCCGGCGCAGCGTGCGCAGGTCGGCCTCGTCGCGTCGTACGGCCGCCAGCCTCGCCGCCTCCGCCTCCAGCGCGACCCGCAGCTCCAGTACGTCGAGTACGTTCGCGTGCCGCATCCCGCGCAGTACCGCCGCGGGGTCGGCGGCCGAGCGGACGAACGTGCCGTTGCCCTGGCGCGAGGCGAGCAGCCCCGCGTGCACCAGCACGCGCACCGCCTCGCGCACCGTGTTGCGGCCGACGCCGAGCTGCTCGGCGAGGTCGTGCTCGGTGGGGATCCGGTCGCCGACGGCCCACTCGCCCCCGGCCAGCTGCGCCCGCAACTGTTCCACGACGGTGTCCACCAGGGACTGCCGTCCCGCCGCCCGCAGCACCATGCCCGCCTCCGCTTCCGTCCAGACAACCGGGGTTATTCGCCCGGTTGCCCAGTCATCCTACAACTCATTAAATGAGATGACGCCGCCCGGAGGACCCGGCACACTGGGTGACGCACCACTCACGGGGGAGGAGTGTTGGCCGGTGACAAGCCGACCCGGCCAACACTCGCCACCCGTACCGCGGCGTCGGCGCGCTTGCGGAGCCGCGGAAGGCGACTCAGCCGCTCAGCAGCTGTTCCAGGACGACCGCGATGCCGTCGTGGTCGTTGGACGCCGTGATCTCGTGCGCCACGGCCTTGAGTTCGTCGTGCGCGTTCGCCATCGCCACGCCGTGCGCCGCCCAGCCGAACATCGGGATGTCGTTGGGCATGTCCCCGAAGGCGATCGTGTCGGCGGCCTTCAGCTTCAGCCGCCGCGCCGCCAGCGACAGGCCCGTCGCCTTGCTCAGGCCCAGCGGAAGCAGCTCCACCACGCCCGGACCGGCCATCACCACGTCGACCAGGTTCCCGACGGTCTGCCGCGCGACCCGGGCCAGTTCGTCGTCGTCCAGGTCCGGGTGCTGGATGTAGACCTTGTTCAGCGGCGCCGACCACAGCTCACTGGGATCCTCGAAGCCCACGTACGGCAACGGGCCCTCCTGCACCCGGTAGCCCGCGCCGACCAGCACCTCGCCGTCCAGCCCGTCACGGCTCGCCGCCAGCGCCAGCGGACCGGCCTCCGCCTCGATCTTCGACAGCGCCAGCCCGGCCAGCTGCCGGTCCAGCGTCACCGAGGTCAGCAGCCGGTGCTCACCGGCGTGGTAGACCTGCGCGCCCTGACCGCAGACCGCGAGGCCCTCGTAGCCGAGGTCGTCCAGTATGTGCCGGGTCCACGGGACGGAGCGCCCGGTGACGACGATGTGCGCCGCGCCCGCCGCCGTGGCGGCGGCGAGCGCGTCGCGCGTACGGACCGAGACCGTGCCGTCGGAGCGCAGCAGCGTCCCGTCGAGGTCTGTCGCGACGAGCTTGTACGGGAAGGGACGCGGCCCCGCGGTGCCGGTGGCGGTACTCACTTGGAGAGGGGCTCCAGCGTCTCGCGCCCACCGAGGTACGGACGCAGCATCTCGGGCACCCGCACCGAGCCGTCGGCCTGCTGGTGGTTCTCCAGGAGCGCCACGATCGTGCGCGGTACGGCGCACAGCGTGCCGTTCAGCGTCGCCAGCGGCTGCAGCACCTTCTTGCCGTCGCGGGTGTCGCGCATCCGCACGGACAGGCGGCGCGCCTGGAACCCGTCGCAGTTCGAGGCGGAGGTCAGCTCGCGGTACTTGCCCTGGGTCGGGATCCACGCCTCGCAGTCGAACTTGCGCGACGCGGACGACCCGAGGTCGCCGGTGGCCACGTCGATGACCTGGAACGGCAGCTCGAGGCCGGTCAGCCACTGCTTCTCCCAGTCCAGGAGCCGCTTGTGCTCGTTCTCCGCGTCGGCCGGGTCGACGTACGAGAACATCTCGACCTTGTCGAACTGGTGGACCCGGAAGATGCCCCGGGTGTCCTTGCCGTACGTGCCGGCCTCGCGGCGGAAGCACGGGGAGAAGCCCGCGTACCGCAGCGGCAGCTTGTCGGCGTCGATGATCTCGTCCATGTGGTACGCGGCGAGCGGTACCTCGGAGGTGCCGACGAGGTAGTAGTCGTCCTTCTCCAGGTGGTACACGTTCTCCGCGGCCTGGCCGAGGAAGCCGGTGCCCTCCATGGCGCGCGGGCGGACCAGCGCGGGGGTGAGCATCGGGATGAAGCCGGCCTCGGTGGCCTGCGCGATCGCCGCGTTGACGAGGGCCAGTTCGAGGAGCGCGCCGACGCCGGTCAGGTAGTAGAAGCGCGAGCCCGAGACCTTGGCGCCGCGCTCGACGTCGATGGCGCCGAGCGACTCGCCGAGCTCCAGGTGGTCCTTGGGCTCGAAGCCCTCGGCGGCGAAGTCGCGGATCGTGCCGTGCGTCTCCAGGACGACGAAGTCCTCCTCGCCGCCCACGGGCACGTCCGTGTGGACGATGTTGCCGAGCTGGAGGAGGAGGGCCTTCGCGGCCTCGTCGGCCTCGTTCTGTTCGGCCTCGGCGGCCTTCACGTCGGTCTTGAGCTGCTCGGCCTTCTTGAGCAGCTCGGCGCGCTCCTCCGGCGTGGCCCTGGGGATGAGCTTGCCGAGCGACTTCTGCTCGGAGCGCAGCTCGTCGAAGCGGACGCCGGACGACCTGCGCCGTTCGTCGGCGGAGAGCAGGGCGTCGACGAGGGCGACGTCCTCTCCACGGGCGCGCTGGGAGGCGCGAACACGGTCGGGGTCCTCACGGAGCAGGCGAAGGTCAATCACCCCACCAGGCTACCCGCGACCGCTTCCGCCGATCGACTTGATATCGCATTGCGTGGCACTTTGCCCGTATTGCCCAAATTGGGAAAAGTGGCAGACGCCCGCCCCGGCGCCCACCGCATGCGTCAATAAAAAGGCGCTATTCCCCGAAACAGGGCACTTTCCGCTCAACCCCTTGACGCTTTTCCCTTGCGGGAGGCGGGAGTTGGCGGGTCCCTTGTCCACAGGCTTGGGCGGCTTCGGAGACTTATCCACAGGCTGTGCGAAAGATCTGTGGATGCCGGAAGAGATCGTTCCGAAAGGTGTGTGAAGGGCGAAGGATTCCCGGTCCAAACCCTCCCCACACACTCATTCGGGTGGGAATTGCTCGCTCTAAAGAGTTGATCAATGGAATTGGGGTGACAGGAGCCGACCTGCCGCCCTGTGGACGGAAGGGGGCCCTCTGAGCAGATTTGTCGACGATGTCGGGATGTGTTGTCGACTTGTCCCCAGGTCGAGAAGCGTGCCTGTGGACAACTTCTGTGGATAACGCAAATCTGCAGGTAGGACTAGCAGCAGCCCACCCGGGAGCAGCCCACCCGGCGGAAACGCTCCGGCCCTCAGGCCCGCCCGTCCTGGCTCCGCGCCAGCCAGTCCGCCGCCGCGACGAACTCCGCGTCCGAGGTCCCCGGCCGCAATGCCCGCACGTTCTCGACCGCCACACCCGCCCGCGGGTACGATCCGAGGAACCGCACGTTCGGGCAGATCCGCTTGAGGCCCATCAGCGCCTCGCCCACCCGCCGGTCCGCGATGTGTCCCTCGGCATCCACGGCGAAGCAGTAGTTGCCGATGCCCGCGCCCGTCGGCCTGGACTGGATCAGCATCAGGTTGACGCCGCGCACCGCGAACTCCTGCAGCAGTTCGAGCAGTGCGCCCGGGTGGTCGTCGCCCAGCCACAGGACCACCGACGTCTTGTCCGCCCCGGTCGGCGCCGCCGGCCGCGCGGGCCGCCCCACGAGCACGAAGCGGGTCTGCGCGTTCACCGCGTCGTGGATCTCGGTGACGAGCGGCACCAGGCCGTACTTCGCCGCGGCGAACTCCCCCGCGAAGGCCGCGTCGTACCGGCCCTCCTGCACCAGCCGCGCGCCGTCCGCGTTGGACGCCGCCGACTCCCACAGCGCGTCGGGCAGGTGCGTCCTCATCCAGTTGCGCACCTGCGGCTGGGCGGCGGGGTGCGCGGTGACCGTCTTGATGTCGGTCAGCTTCGTACCGGGACGCACCAGCAGGGCGAAGCTGATCGACAGCAGCACCTCGCGGTAGATCATCAGCGGTTCGCCGGAGGCCAGCTCGTCGAGCGTCGCGGTGATGCCGCCCTCGACGGAGTTCTCGATCGGTACGAGCGCGGCCGCCGCCTCCCCGCCGCGTACGGCGTCGAGGGCGGCCGGTACGGACACCATCGGGACGAGTTCCCGGGTGGCGGCTTCGGGGAGCGTGCGGAGGGCGACCTCGGTGAAGGTGCCTTCGGGGCCGAGATAGGCATAGCGCGTTGCCGACATACGGTCACCTTAATGCGCCGTACGAGAGGCCCGTGCGGAACGCGGCACGACCTCGCTCAGCCCTCCAGGAGCCGCTGCCCCACGTATTCCCCGTCCCGCGCCCCGCCGGGAACCGCGAACAGTCCGCTCGCCTCGTGCCGGACGAACGGCGAGAGCGCGTCCCCCCGGTCGAGTTTGCGCTGCACCGGCACGAAGCCGCGCAGCGGGTCCGCCTGCCAGCAGATGAAGAGCAGCCCCGCGTCCGGTGTGCCGTCCGCGCCGATCCCGTCGTGGTACGAGAACGGCCGGCGCAGCATCGCCGCGCCACCGTTCTGTTCGGGCGCGGAGATACGGGCGTGCGCGTTCGCCGGGATGACCGGCTTGCCGTCGGGGCCCGCCTTGTCCAGGTCGAGCTCGGTGGTCTCGGTGCCGCCGGTCAGCGGCGCTCCGTCGCTCTTCCGGCGTCCGATGACCTTCTCCTGGTCGCCGCGCGCCAGTTTCTCCCAGTCGTCGAGGAGCATCCGGATGCGGCGTACGACGGCGTACGAGCCGCCCGCCATCCACTCGGGTCCCTCGGCCCCGCCGTCGGCCGGCACGAAGACGCGCCGGTCGAAGTCGCTCTCGGACGGCTTCGGGTTCCCGGTGCCGTCGATCTGTCCCATCAGGTTGCGGGTCGTCATGGGGTGCGCGGTCGCGCCCGGGGAGCGGTTGAATCCGTTCATCTGCCACCGCACCCGGGCGGCTTCCCCGGCCTCCTTCTGGATCGCGCGCAGGGCGTGGAAGGCGACCAGCGCGTCGTCGGCGCCGATCTGCACCCACAGGTCGCCGTCGCTGCGCCGGGGGTCGAGGTGGTCGGAGGAGAAGTCGGGCAGCGGGTCGAGGGCGGCGGGGCGCCGCGCGTCCAGTCCCGTACGGCCGAAGAAGGTGCGGCCGAATCCGAAGGTGACGGTCAGCGAGGAGGGCCCGGCGTCGAGGGCGACGCCCGTGTCGCCGCCGGCGTCGGCGGGGGGCCGGCCGGCCGTCATCCTGCGGGCCGCCTCCGACCAGCGCCGCAGCAGCGCGGCGGCTTCCTTGCGGCCGGCGCCGGGGGCGAGGTCGAAGGCGACGAGGTGGCCGCGGGCCTGCAGGGGTGTGGTGATGCCGGCCTGGTGGGCGCCGTGGAAGGGGACGGCGGTGGACCCGACGGACGTCAGGGCCTTGCCGTCGGGGGCCGCCCCGGGGCCGGCGGCGGCGTACACGGTGGCTCCGCCGGTGGCGCCGAGCACGAGGCCCGCCGCCCCGGCGGCGCCCGCGGTGCCGATCAGCCGCCTCCTGGAGATGTCGCTCGCTCGGTGGTCGCTCACGGGTTTGTCGCTCACGCCGGTCAGCCGATCTTCACGTTCTTCTTGACGGTCACTTGGTCGATGTCGGAGGTGCGCACGGTCAGCTGGATCTCCCAGGTGCCCGGCATGGGGATCTGCACCGCCTTCGCGCTCCAGTGTCCGGTGGCGATGCGGTCGGGGGCGGCGGGGAGCGGACCGATCTCCTTGGAGTTCTCGGTGAACGCGACCTTCACCTCGGGTGCGTCCATGGCGCGCCCGTTGGGCCGCTGGAGCCACACGTGGAGGGCGTTCGCGCCGGAGCGCGCGGGGTCGAGTTCGACGCGCGCGGTGCCCTTGCCGTCCTCGCCGCCGGTGTCGAAGGGGATGCGTACGTCGACGGGCTCGGCCGGGGCGGGGGCGGCGGCGCCCCTGTCGCGTCCGGCCTCCTTCTCCTCGGTGCGTCCGGGCTCGGTGCTGGTCAGCACGGTCGTGACGGCCAGCAGCACCACGGCGACCGAGGCTTCCGCGAGCACGGAGCGCCGCAGGCCGAGCCGCTGGGGGTCGGCGTCGCGTACCCGCTTCACGCGCGCGGTCGCCACGGCCGCCTTCTGCCGGGCGAGCTGGGCGGCGCGTTCGGGGTCCGCGGGCACGGTGACGGGTTCGGGCTCCTCGGCGGTGTCCGCGCCGGCCGCTTCCTCCTGCGGCTCGTCGGCTTCGGCCGCGGCCTGTTCGGCCAGCCGGCCGGTCCAGCGGCGTGAGATCCAGGCGATGCCGACGAGGAGCGAGACCAGACCGATCTTGACGAGCAGGAGCTGCCCGTACGCCGTTCCGGTCAGCGCGGTCCAGGAACCGACCTGCCGCCAGGACTGGTAGAGGCCGGTGGCGGCCAGTACGGCGACGCTCGCGAACGCCACGCGGGAGAAGGCGCGCACGGCGCCGCGTTCGATGCCCGGCACCCGGTAGAGCGCGACGAGCAGCGCGGTGAGGCCGCCGAGCCAGGTGGCGACGGCCAGCAGGTGCAGTACGTCGACGGGCATGGCGAGGCCGGGCTGGATGCCGGTCGAGGCGTGCTCGGAGAGCGCCCAGGTGGCCGCGATCCCGGCGGCGAGGACCCCGCCGCCGAGGGTGAGGCCGAAGGTGAGGTCCTTCTTCTCCTGGGGGTCCTCCCTCTTGGCGTACGCGCCGAACAGCACGGCGACGAAGAGCGCGGCCGCGCCGAGCAGCAGCAGCCGTGAGACGAGCGCCGCGCCGGTCTTGGTCTCCAGTACGGCTTTGAGCCCGCTCAGGTCGAAGGCGTCGGCGAGCCGGCCCGACCCGGTGTACGGGGCGCGCAGCAGCAGCATCACGAGGGTGGAGGCGGTGAGGGTGATCCAGCCCTGTACGACGAGGCGTTGCAGCGGGCGTTCGGCCGCGCCCCGGTGCCAGCAGGCCAGGACGAACGCGCCGCCGCCGACGAGCAGGATGAAGCCGGCGTACGCGGTGTAGCGGGCGATGCCGTAGAGCGCGCCGACGAGGCCGCCGCCGGCGGTGGTCTCGGGGAGGGCGACGGTGGTCTTGGAGGGGGCGCCGACGGAGAAGGTGAAGGCCCCGGATATGGGGTGGCTGTCGGCGGAGACGGCCTGCCAGGCGACGGTGTACGTGCCGTCGGGCAGTCCGGCGTGCAGGGCGACGCCGTACTGGACGACGCCGCCGCTGCTCATGTCCTTCACTTCGCGCTTGTCGGAGCGCTTTCCGCTCGGTTCCAGGACGCGGATCGAGTCGTTCCCGAGAGCGATCTTCTCGGAGAACGTGAGGGTGACGAGCTTGGGCGCGGTGGCGACGACCGCCCCGTCCTTCGGGTTGCTTCCCGTGAGCGCCGCGTGGGCGGACGCGGGTGCGGCTCCTGCGAGCAGGGTGGCGAGGAGTGCCGTGATGACGAGCAGCAGTCTGATCACTGCGGCTGCTCCGAAGCGCGGGGCGGTTGCCGGCATGGTCAGTCCCTCACTGCTTGTCGGGGTTGTGGGTGGGCTCCTTCACGGGAAGCTCGGCCTTGACGGAGCCGGCCTTCTCGAAGTGCAGCTCCACGGTCACCGTGTCGCCCTGCCTGGGCTTCTTCTTCAGCTTGAGGAACATCATGTGGTTCCCGCCGCGTTCGAGGTCGAGTGCGCCGTTCGCGGGGACGTCGAAGGACGGGACTTCCCGCATCTTCTGGTCCTCGGCCTCGTGGATCTGGACTTCGCCCGCGATGTCGCTGGTGACGGAGGTGAGCTTGTCCGGGGTGTCGCCGTCGTTCCTGACGGTGAGGAAGCCGGCGGCCATGTCGTCCATGACGGGTTCCGGCATGAACGCCCCGCTGACGCTCAGTTCGGGTGCGTCGCCGCCGGAGGAGCAGCCCGCCAGTGCGAGGGCCGTGGCGAGCGCGGTGGCCGTCGCGAGTGCGGTGCGGCGGCGGTTCACGGGTTCTCCCCCTTGATGAGTGCGGGGAGGTCCTTGGCGTAGTCGTCCGCGGTGGTGTCCTCGCTGTAGAGGACGTATCCGGCGTCGGTCCTCGGGGAGAACGCGACGACCTGGGCGCCGTGCATGGAGACGACGGTGCCGTCCTTCTCCTTCTTGGGCGGGTCGATGCCGATGCCCATCTGGCGGGCCCCGGCCTGGATGGTCGGGAAGTCGCCGGTGAGTCCGGTGAACGCGGGGTCGCCGGCGCCCTTGAGCCACTTGCCGAGCGCCTGGGGGGTGTCGCGCTCGGGGTCGGTGGTGACGAAGACGACCCGCAGCTTGTCGCGGTCGGCCTGCGGGAGCTTCTTGTACGCGATGGCGATGTTGCTCATCGTGAGCGGGCAGACGTCGGGGCAGTTGGTGTAGCCGAAGTAGATGAGCGTCGGCTTGCCCTTGGTCCGCTCACGCAGGTCGTACTTCTTGCCCTGGGTGTCGGTGAGGACGAGGTCCGGCTTCTCGAAGGGCCGGTCGAGTACGGTCGCGGCCTTGTCGGCCGGGGCGGTGGAGACGTCCGTGACGGTCGTGGTGCCGCTGTCGGCCTTGTCGCCGCCGCAGGAGGACAGGGTGAGCGCGGCTGTGGCGGCGAGCGCCGCCACAGTCAGCGCGTGCTTCTTGCGCATGGAGATGGGTCCCGGTGTTTCGGTGGGGGAGGCGTCAGGACGTGCGGCGACGGCCCGCGAGTACGCCGAAGGCCACGCCGGCGGCGCCGACGAGGATGCCGACTACGGCGAGGACGCGGGCGGTGTTGTCGCTGCCGCCGGAGCTGTCGCTGTCGGCCGCCGCCGTCTCGCTCTTGTGGCCGGCGTCGTCCTTGTGGCCGGCCTTCTCGGCGTCGTCCTTGGCGTCGCTCTTCGCCTCGCCGCCGGACGCGCCGTGGTGGTCGTCACCGGCGGGCTCGGACAGCGTGAGGACGGGGGCGGGCGCCTGCGGCTCCTCCTCGCCCTCCTTCGGCTCCTCGATCCACCGGACGACCTCGTCGTTGTCGTACGTCTGGACGGCCTTGAGGACGAGCTGGTCGGCGTCCTCGGGCAGCTGTCCGAGGGAGAGCGGGAACTGCTGGAACTCGCCGGGGCCGATCTTGCCGCCGGTCCAGGTGACCTTGGAGACGGCTTCGTCGATCTCCTTGCCGTGGACCTTGAGCGGCTTGTCGAGCTTCGTCTTGGTGACGGCGGTCTTCCAGCCGGGGACGGGCTGCGGCATCACGGAGGACAGCGGGTGGTCGGTGGGGAAGGAGACTTCGAGCTTGACGGTCGAGGCGTTGTCCCGCTCGTTGGGCACCTTGACGTTGACGGTGGCGAAGCCGCCCTTCTCGGCGGGCCCGACGGGCTGCACGCCGACGTGCGCGAGGGCCGTTCCCGCGCACAGGAGGACGGCGGAAGCGGCGGCGCCGGCGACGGAGACGACAGACATACGGGTGACGTTCATGCGGGGAGCACTCCACGGAGCAGAGGTGAATGACGCGCCGGTGCGCGGG
Source organism: Streptomyces chryseus (assembly GCF_014650755.1). GTDB lineage: Bacteria > Actinomycetota > Actinomycetes > Streptomycetales > Streptomycetaceae > Streptomyces > Streptomyces chryseus. The sequence goes on from NZ_BMVO01000026.1 coordinate 59,765, forward strand.
TGCGCACCGGTTTCGCGGCGCCGCTCCCGTGGGTCGGGCGTGGGTTTCACGCCGGGGAGTGCGCCGCGTCAGGCGGCGAGTACGAGCGCCTCGGCGGGCGGGCCGCGCCGGATCACCGTGTGCTGGAGGGCCTGCCCGGTGGGCCGCAGCGGTGTGACGAAGGGGGTGCGCGGGGTGCGCGGCTCGGGAGCGGGCGTTCCCGGGAGCGGCCCGGCGTTCAGGGACCGTACGAGGGCCAGGGCGGCGCGCAGCGCTCGTACGAGCGTGCCTTCCGCGACGCCGTGGGCGGAGAGCCGGACCAGCCGGGACAGCGCCACTTCGCCGCGCCGCAGGAGCCATCCGGTGGCGACGGCGGCCAGCAGGTGGCCGAGCAGCATGGGCAGGGTGGGCAGCAGCGCGGCGGCCGTCTCGGCGCCGCCCGGGTGCGCCGCGTGCGCGGTGTCCGCGACGTGCCGCTGCGCCGCGTGTACGGAGGCGGGGTCGATGCCCGCTTCGGTGATGACGCGGCGCGCTTCGGCGGTGCTGAGCGGCAGGGCGCCCGCGCCGCACACGAGTTTCGCCGCGAAGGTGCGCAGCGAGGTGTCGGTGGCGGCGCGTTCCAGGGCCGGGCTGTGCTGGCCGAGGCCGAAGAGGGTGTGCAGGGCGAGCTGCCCGCAGGCGAGCGCGGCGGCGATGGCGGGCATCGGGCGGGCGCGTCCGGCGAGCGGTGCGACCAGCGCGAAGACGGCGGCGCCGCCGAGGGCCAGCGTCCACCAGGGGACGGTGGCGCAGGACGCCATGGCGTGTCCGGTCGCGGACAGCACGACACAGACCGCGGTGAACACCGCGGTCCTCAGCAGCCGCGAACGGGCTCCGGCGCGTGCGACGGACGTAGACATGGCCCGGACATCATCGCACTGCGTCCACGGCATTCCTACGGCAGGTCCCGGAGCGTATACACCGGCACAAGGAGTGTGCGCGTCGGCCGAATGAGGGCAATCACGTTGACTCCACGCTTATGAAGGGTTGCGTGCGGCAATACGTAATCGTATGTCGAGCCGCAGCCAGGAGGCTGGAGCATGAGCATCTGGTGGTCTCTCCACTTGCGGCGCGAAGCCGCGAGCGTCCCGCTCGCCCGCCGCCTTCTGCTCGGCACCATGGAGACGGCGGGGGTGGATCCGGACATCTCCTACGACCTGTCGGTGGCGCTCAGCGAGGCATGTGCGAACGCGGTCGAGCACGGCGGGGACGATTCGGGAACGCCTTCGGCGGAATACCGCGTGACCGCTTATCTGGACGGCGAGAAATGCCGTATCGAGGTCGCCGACTCCGGGCCGGGCTTTCCCCCTGCCCGGTGGGGGCACCGCGCCGCTCTTCGCCCCGCGCACACGTCGGCGGAAAGCGGCAGGGGGCTGTGTCTCATCGAGCAGCTCGCGGATCACGTCCATTTCCGGAACAGGCCGGGGCAGGGGGCCGTGGTCAGTTTCGACAAGATCCTGAAATGGCGCGAGGGCGCACTGCTCAAGGTGTCCTGAAATAAGTCCCTGAGTGGTACGCCCCCGCGGGGTGGCCGTGGTGGTGCGTCAGCCCTGCTTGACCCGCGCCATCCAGGTCTCGACCTCGTCGGAGCGGCGCGGCAGCGCGGCGGACAGGTTCCGGTTGCCGTCCTCGGTGACGAGGATGTCGTCCTCGATGCGCACGCCGATGCCGCGGTACTCCTCGGGCACGGTCAGGTCGTCGGCCTGGAAGTACAGCCCGGGCTCGACGGTCAGGCACATGCCCGGCTCCAGTGTTCCGTCGGCGTACGCCTCGCGCCGGGCGGCGGCGCAGTCGTGGACGTCCATGCCGAGCATGTGGCCGGTGCCGTGCAGCGTCCAGCGGCGCTGGAGGCCGAGCTCCAGGACCTTCTCGACCGGGCCTTCGACGAGGCCCCACTCGACGAGCTTCTCGGCGAGCACGCGCTGCGAGGCGTCGTGGAAGTCGCGGTACTTCGCACCGGGCTTCACGGCGGCGATGCCGGCTTCCTGGGCCTCGTACACCGCGTCGTAGATCTTGCGCTGGAGGTCGGTGAAGGCGCCGTTGATCGGCAGGGTGCGGGTGACGTCGGCGGTGTAGAGGGTGTGGGTCTCCACGCCGGCGTCGAGGAGCAGCAGGTCGCCGGAGCGTACGTCGCCGTCGTTGCGCACCCAGTGCAGGGTGGTGGCGTGCGGGCCGGCGGCGCAGATGGAGCCGTAGCCGATGTCGTTGCCCTCGACGCGGGCGCGCAGGAAGAAGGTGCCCTCGATGTAGCGCTCACTGGTGGCCTCGGCCTTGTCGAGGATCCGGACGACGTCCTCGAAGCCGCGGACGGTGGAGTCGACGGCCTTCTGGAGCTCGCTGATCTCGAAGTCGTCCTTCACGGCGCGGGCCTCGGAGAGGTAGACGCGCAGTTCCTCGTCGCGTTCGGCGGTGACCTTGTCGGTCAGGGCCGCCTCGATCCCGGCGTCGTGGCCGCGGACGCAGCGGACCGGGCCGGTGGCCCCGGTCAGCGCGGCGGCCAGCTCGCGGACGTCCTTGGCGGGGATGCCGAGGAGCTGCTCGGCCTCGGTGAGGGAGTGGCGGCGGCCGACCCACAGCTCGCCCTGGCCGTCGAGCCAGAACTCGCCGTTCTCACGGTCGGAGCGGGGCAGCAGGTAGAGGGTGGCGTCGTGGCCGCCGTCGGCTTCCGGGCGGGGTTCCAGGACGAGGACGCCGTCCTGGGTCTGGTCGCCGGTGAGGTACGCGTACTCGGTGGCGGCGCGGAAGGCGTACTCGGTGTCGTTGGAGCGGGTCTTGAGGTTGCCCGCGGGGATCACCAGGCGCTCGCCGGGAAAGCGGGCGGAGAGCGCGGCGCGGCGGTCGGCGGTGTGCGCCGCCTGCGCGACGGGCTTCAGGTCGTGCAGTTCGGTGTCGGCCCAGCCGGTCTTCATGTTCTCGGCGAGCTCGTCGGAGACGCCCGGGTACAGGCCGTTCTTCCGCTGCTTGATCGGCTCTTCGGTCTCTTCCGGGGTCTCCGGCATGAGCTCTTCGGACACGGCTGTCTCCTCGATACGACACTGGACCGCCCTCCATCGTATGTGCGAAGGGAAGACGGCCCGGGGCCCTGTGGACAACTGTGAGGAACCAGTCGAAGCGGAATCAGTCGAACCGGACGGCGAGCAGGACGACGTCGTCGGCCGAGTCCGCCGTGTCGGCGCCGTCGGGCAGCACCGTGCGCAGGACGTGGTCGGTGATCGCCTCGGGGTCGTTCCGGTCGGCCCGGGGCACGCCCGCGGCGGCGGCGTGCAGCCGCGCGAAGGCGCGGTCCATGGGGTCGCCGGTGCGCTGGAGCAGCCCGTCGGTGTAGAGGAGCACCGTTTCTCCTGGGGCGGGCACGAGCTCCACGCTCGGGGCCTCCCAGCAGGACAGCATGCCGAGCGGCGCGGAGAGCGAGGTCTCGACGTACTCGGTGCGCCGCTCGCCGACGATCAGCGGGGGGCTGTGCCCGGCGCCGGCCAGCACGATCTTGCGGCGGGCCGGTTCGCAGTAGGCGAAGAGGGCGGTGGCGGACCGGGCCGGTTCGGTGAGCCGCAACAGCAGCTCCAGGTCGGACAGTACGGCGACGGGGTCCTCGCCCTCCATCACGGCGTACGCCCGCAGGCTGGCCCGCAGCCGGCCCATCGCGGCGACGGCGCTCGGCCCCGACCCGGAGACCGACCCGACGGCCAGTCCCAGGGCTCCCTCCGGCAGGGGCAGCGCGTCGTACCAGTCACCGCCGCCGCGCGGTCCGGTGCGGTGGCGGGCGGCGAGCCGCACTCCGGCGACGCGGGGGAGCCGGCTGGGCAGCAGTCCCTCGGCGACGGTGGCCACTTGGGCGCGGGCCTGTTCGAGTTCGAGCAGCCGGGCGAGGTGTTCGGCGGCGTAACGGGCGTAGAGGCCCGCGAGGTGCCGTCGGCGTCCTTCGGGTTCGGCCGGTTCGTCGTACAGCCAGACGGCGGCGCCGAGGCGGCCGGCCGCCTCGGTGGCCAGCGGCAGGGCGTAGCTGGCGGCGTATCCGAGGCGGGCGGCGACTTCGCGGTGGCGGGGGTCGAGTTCCGGCTCGCCCAGGAGGTCGGGGTGGGCGATCTCGCTGGGGCGGGGGCTGCCGGGGATGCCGTCGAGGAGCCGTCCGTACGACGTGGAGCCGCGCGGCACCGTCTCGATGTGACCGAGTTCGGCGTGGGCGAGGCCGAGGCCGACGGTGGTGGCCGGGCCGAGCCCGCCGGCGGGTTCGAGGACGACGAGGCCGCGGCGGGCGCCCACGAGGGCGGCGCCGGCGCGCAGCAGTTCGTCCAGGGCGGTGTCGAGCGAGCGGGTGCGGACCAGGCGTTCGGTGAGTTCGTGCAGGGTGGTGAGGTCGGAGACCCAGCCGGCCAGCCGGTCCTGGAGGACCGCGCCGGCGGCGGATGGGGCAGGAGTCGACGGGTGGGGCGCGACAGTGTGCGCCGGGGGCGGAACCAGGGGATCGATTCCGGCCACTTTCGGAACGTGCGGGGCGCTCATGATCGCAAGCTTTCCAGCTGGTGCGTTCTGCTCAATAGCATCGCAAACCCCCATGTCATTCTGCGCCGCTATCAATGCATCCACATGTACACGCACAAGTAAGGGGATGTCCAGCATTGTCAACGTGGGACTCTTGGTGTCTGTGGGATAGCCAACTTGGCCTAAAAATGCCACACACGGCCACAATTTGCGGTCGACTGAGGCCACTCGACAGCGCGTCATATCGACCGTGACGGGTACGTAATCGGTGATGGCCAGGGGCAGTTGGGACCGCCCCGGAACCTGGCGGCGGACCTGGGCGTCTTAATCGCCGGGGCCGCGCCCCATCCCCGAGTAGCGGGACAGCACCACTTCACGCTCTCCGACGGATCAGTACAGCGCCATGTGTGCGCCACCCTCCGCTACGTTTCACGCCCGGTCCCGACGGGCTGCCCGTGCCGCAGGCTGAAATGGCGGCGACGCACCACCAGTACGCAGTCCAGTACGCGACGTGCACGCTCAGTGAAGATATGCACACATGGTGTGATATGGACCTCGGCGTTCAACGGAAAGGAACGAGCGCTCATGCGCGAGATCCCCGGAAGGCGACGCAGGCTCCCGTTCCGGCGAAGTGAGGAGCCTGCCCGACTCGGCGCGGCGCTGACCTGCGCCACGGCCTGGCGATGGCCGGTCCTCCCCGGTGTGGGCCTGACATCGGCGGGCGGCCGCGGCGGCCCCGGACAGACCTGCGCCTGTCCCGATCCCGAATGCGTGGTTCCCGGCGCGCACCCGTTCGACCCGGGCATCCTGGCGGCCACCACCGACCCCCGCATGATCCGCTGGTGGTGGACCAACCGCCCGGCGGCGCCCGTCCTGCTGGCCACCGGCGGCACGGCGCCGTGCGCGATCAGCCTCCCCGCGGTCGCCGGCGCGGTCGCGCTGACGGCGCTCGACGGCATGGGGACGCGCCTGGGGCCGGTCGTCGCGACGCCGACCCGCTGGTCGCTCCTGGTCGCGCCCTACACCCTGGAGCGGCTCGGCGAGCTGCTGTACGCCAAGGACCGGGTGCCCAGTTCGCTGCGGTTCCACGGGGAGGGCGGTTACCTGGTGCTGCCGCCGTCCCGGACGGGCGCCGGTCAGGTGAGGTGGGAGCGGGCGCCGTTCCCGAGCTCCCGGCTTCGTTCGAGCGGCAAGGAGCCCGCCGGTTCCGCCGCGCCCTGGCTGCCCGATGTCGAGGCGGTCGTGGACGCGCTGGTCGCGGCGAGCAACGGCGCGCCGGACGGCGGCAGCAGGCTCGCGTACTGAACGGCGAGGCCCGGCGCGCGAGGGCCGGTGGTGGCGGAATTTCGACGACGCCCCGCCGGCTCTCACTCGTACGGGTGTGAGCGGGGCCGTGTTCCGGGCAATCGGGCGCGCGGCTGCCCGCGCACACGCCATCCGTCGATATCTTCGGCCCACCGTCAAGAATGTCCGGGCACTCGACAGGTGGGACCCGCCTTGAATCTCCGCATGACCGGGCTCGCGGCCGTCGTGGTGTTCACCGCCCTGCTGCCGCTGGCCGGCGCGTCGGCGGAGCCCGAGGTGGAATCCGCGCCGGCGCCCGAGCCCGCGCCCACGCCCGTACCGGCCGACGCGAAGGCGGCCGCGGCCCCGGTGCCCGACGCGTCCGCGCGGTGCGGTCCTGAGCTCCGCTCCCCGGAGGGCGTCGAGGCCCAGACCTGTGTGCTGACCAGGGGCGGCCGTACCTGGGCGCGCACGTACTACCGCAACGCCACGGGCGCGGAGCTGCGGTCCGTCGTACTCGCCCTCATGGGGCCCGCCGGCCGGACCGTTCAGATGTATTGCGCGTTGGGCGCGGAGGACGAACCCGGGGTGTGCGAAACACCGCGTGAGCGTTCGCGCGGAAAGGCCGGCGAATACGTGGCGGTCTCGGAGTTCGCGGCGGCGGCGGACGGGCCGCTGCTCCTGCGCTCCGGCAGCAACTCGGCGGCGCCTGCGCCCCGTTGACCGGTCGGCGTGGAGGCCGGCGGGGCCGGGATACAGAAAGACCCGGTCGCTGGCGACGGGGGATGCACCAGCGACCGGGCACTTAGAACGGTAACAAGAGATCTGCGGTTGGCAAATTCGATCTCCCTTATTCAGACAGGGATTTACCTGCTGATAGGGAAGTTGTGACGGGTGTCACCGATCGGCCGACAGAAACCGCGTGCTTCAGCTGAGCGTCACCTGGCGATTGGTGAGGCCGCCCCGAGCGCGGCGCTCCTCCGGGGTGAGCGGCGCGTCGGAGGCGAGCGCCCCGGCGAGCCGCTCGGCGAACTCGGCCGCCGGCTTCTCGACGTCCTGCGCCTTCGTCTCGCTCGGCAGGTCCCAGACCGGAACCATCAGGCCGTGCGCCCGGAAGGAGCCGACGAGGCGGGTGCCCTCGCCGAGCGACGACGTACCGGCGGCGTGCAGCCGTGCCAGCGCGTCGAGGAGCTGGTCCTCGGCGTGCGGCATGACCCAGCGCAGGTGGTTCTTCTCGGGCGTCTCGCACCAGTACGCGGCGTCGACACCGGAGAGCCTGACGGTCGGGATGGCGGCGGCGTTGGCACGCTCCAGGGAGGCGCTCACCTCGGGGGTGGCGTTCTCCGCGTCGGGGACCCAGAACTCGAACCCGGAGTGCACCTCGGGCTCGAAGGACGCGTCCGCGGCCAGGAGGTCCTGCAGGCGCGGACCGTCGGCCGGGGCGCGCTCCGCGGCGACCGGGGTGCCGGGCTCGGCGGTGAGCGCGCGCCGCAGGGTGTCGGCGAGGTCACGGCTGAGGTCACCGGAGGGCGTGTCGTTCTGCAGGCCGAGCAGGACGGAGCCGTCGTCGCGGCGCAGGGCCGGCCAGGCCATCGGGAGGACGGTCGCCAGCGTGACGGAGGGGACGCCGTCGGGCAGCCCGTCCTTCAGCGTCAGCCGCGCCGTCGCGGCGGGCACCAGCTCGCGCAGGGCGACCCAGTCGCTCTCGCCGGCGAGCCCCTCGAAGGGGCGCTGGACGAGTTCGGTGACGGCGTGCGCGGCCGCACGGCCGTGGCACGCCTTGTAGCGACGTCCGGAACCGCACGGGCAGGGCTCGCGGGCCCCGACGACCGGCACCTCCCCGTCGGTCACCTGGGCCTGCGGCTTGGTTCCCCTTGCGGGCTGGGGGCGCTTCTTGGCCATGGCTTGGCTTCTCCCGTTCACGGCAGTGCTGTGTCGGGCGCGAGCCTAGCCGCTGGACGGGCGCCGGCGACGACCGGCGACGACCGGCAGCCATCGGCGACCGGCGGCAACGACCGGCGCCCAGAGGCAGCGCGGGCGCCGGTGAGGGCCGGACGCGAGGGTCAGCCGAGTTCGCCGAGGTCGTCGAACGGGTCCGCGAAGTCGAGCCCGGGGACGGCGACACGCGTAGCGAAGTCCTCGCGCCGGTGCCCGTCGGTCACCTCGACCCACACCGTGACCTCGCCGGCCGCGCTGTCCCGTACGCCCCAGTCCTGTGCCAGGGCCGTGATGATGTTGAGCCCGCGGCCGCCGCGCGCGGTGACCGAGGGCGTGGCCGGAACCGGTCGGGTCGGACCGCCTCCGTCCGTCACTTCGACGGTCAGCCTGCCGGTCGGGTCGACGCGCCACGCGGCGCGGACGTCACCGTCGCCGACCTCCGCCTGGCCCAGCGGCCTGCCGTGACGGCAGGAGTTGCTGAGCAATTCGGAAAGGATCAGCACGGCATCGTCGATGACCGCATCGGACACCCCGTTGACGCGCAGTTCGTCACGCATACGGCGTCTTGCCTCACCCACGCCCGCAGGGCCATGGGGTACGGCCATGCTCGACGACGTGGGCACTTCATGTGCCACCACCAACGCCACCCCCGAGACCTCCTTCGCCCCACGCCAGGGAGTGAATGCCCCAATGGCCTGGACCGGAAACCGGCCAAGCGCGGGTCAGTGACGCACTCGGGACGGTCGAACACGCAGCGAACGCGCCGGTGCACTCCCCGTGACGCCGTTCACAGCCGCCCGAGCTGGGCCAGGACCTGCTTCGGCCGGTTCGTGATGATGGCCTCCACCCCCAGGCGTACGCACAGGTCGACGTCCTCCGGCTCGTTCACCGTCCACACGTGCACCCGGTGGCCCGCGCGGTGCAGCCGCGCGATGTACCCGGGGTGGTTGCGGACGATCCGGATGCCGGGGCCGGCGATGTGCGAACCGGCCGGGAGCCGTCCGTCGCGCAGGCGCGGCGAGACGAACTGCATCAGGTAGACGGTCGGCAGGGTGGGCGCGGCGGCCGCCACCCGGTGCAGCGAGCGCGCCGAGAAGCTCATGACGCGTACGGGCGAGGGCTCGTCGGCCGCGGGGGCGTCCAGTCCGAAGCGCTTCAGCAGGTGCAGCAGCCGCTCTTCCACCTGGCCGGCCCAGCGGGTCGGGTGCTTGGTCTCGATGGCCAGTTCCACGCGGCGCCCGGCGTCCGAGACCAGTTCGAGGAGCCGCTCCAGTGTCAGTACGGAGGTGAACTCGCCGGGGGTCTGCCCCCGGGCGGGGTCCCAGTCCGGGGACTCCGCGCTGTCGCGCCAGGAGCCGAAGTCGAGGGCGGCGAGGTCGGCCAGTTCGAGGGCGGAGACGGCGCCGCGGCCGTTGGAGGTGCGGTTGACCCGCCGGTCGTGCACGCAGACGAGGTGCCCGTCCGCGGTGAGCCGTACATCGCACTCGAGGGCGTCGGCTCCGTCCTCGATCGCCTTCATGTACGCCGCCAGGGTGTGCTCGGGGGCGTCCTCGGAGGCGCCGCGGTGAGCGACGACCTGGATGGTGTGCTGCCGTGCTTGGGTCACCGCGTCATGGTGTCACCGCTGACGGGTAGGGGGAAAAGCGCGTCCCGGGAACGACTGGTCGGCCGCGCAGGGGATGCGACCGTTTTGCCCGAAGTAAAGGATGTTCCCTGGATGCACAGGAACCGCTTACGGTCGTCTGACGTGCGGTGGGAAAAGCTGACACCGGACACTTGCACAGTGGTGACGTTGACCGAGAACGACGTGGGACCGAGGAGAAGAGAGCTGTGAGCACCGAGAACGAGGGCACTGCGGTCCCGGCCGCCCCTTCAGCACCTCCCGTGCCGGTGGCCGCTCCCGGGCCCGCCTCCGACCCCACGGGAACGAACGCCACGGGTACGCACCCGGCGGACCCGGGACCGGAGCCGGCCCCCTACGCCCCCGCCCAGCCCGCGCACACCCCCACGACGCAGGGCGGCGCGCAGGGCCGCACGGACGAGGCGCAGCCCGGCTACATGCCGGTCGCGCAGCCGCACGCCGCGCCGCAGGATTCCGGGGCCGGCTGGCCGCCGCCTCCCCCGTCGCACCCGTACGGCGGCGGCGGTCACGGCGGCAGCGGCGGCCCCGCGTGGGGCGCGCCCGTACCGCCCGGCCCGCGCCGGAAGCGCTCCGGCGGCCTGGTCGCCGCGGTGCTGGCGGCCGCACTGGTCGCGGGCGGTGTCGGCGGCGGCATCGGGTACTGGGCCGCCGAGCGCAACGACAACTCCGTCGACTCCACCACGGTGTCCGCGTCCGGCACGACGAAGGACTTCAAGCGCGACGCGGGAACCGTCGCGGCCGTCGCGGCCAAGGCGCTGCCGAGCGTCGTCACCATCGAGGCGCAGGGCGGCGACGGCGAGGGCGGCACGGGAACGGGCTTCGTCTACGACGAGCAGGGCCACATCGTCACCAACAACCACGTGGTGGCGTCCGCCGCGGACGGCGGCGACCTGTCCGTCACCTTCTCCAACGGCAAGAAGTACGACGCCGAGGTGGTCGGCCGGGCGGAGGGGTACGACGTGGCCGTACTGAAGCTGAAGAGCGCCCCCGCGGGCCTCGCCCCGCTGCCCCTGGGCGACTCCGAGAAGGTCACCGTCGGCGACTCGACGATCGCCATCGGCGCTCCCTTCGGCCTGTCGAACACGGTCACCACCGGCATCATCAGCGCCAAGAACCGTCCGGTGGCCTCGGGCGACGGCCAGAACAGCAAGGCCTCGTACATGAGCGCCCTGCAGACAGACGCCTCGATCAACCCGGGCAACTCGGGCGGCCCGCTGCTCGACGCGAGCGGCGCCGTCATCGGCATCAACTCCGCGATCCAGTCCGCCGGTACGGGCGGCTTCGGCCAGTCCCAGGCGGGCTCCATCGGCCTCGGTTTCGCGATCCCGGTGAACCAGGCCAAGACGGTCGCCAAGCAGCTCATCAAGACCGGCAAGCCGGTGTACCCGGTCATCGGCGCGACGGTCTCCATGGACCCGAAGAGCGACGGCGGCGCCGTCATCGCCGACCGCGGCACGGGCGGCACGGAGGCGGTCCCGTCGGACAGCCCGGCGGGCCGGGCCGGCCTGAAGGCGGGCGACGTCATCACGAAGCTCGACGACCGCGTGATCGACAGCGGCCCGACCCTGATCAGCGAGATCTGGACCCACACGCCGGGCGACAAGGTGACCCTCACGTACGAGCGCGAAGGCAAGACGTCGACGGCCGAAGTCACCCTGGGCCAGCGCGAGGGCGACGACAGCTGACCGGCTAGGCTGTTCCCCGCACCACCGCGCGCCGGTGGCGCGAGGGTGGGTTGCCCGAGCGGCCTAAGGGAACGGTCTTGAAAACCGTCGTGGCAGCGATGTCACCGTGGGTTCAAATCCCACACCCACCGCATGCGAACGGCCCCCGACCAGGTTCATCGGTCGGGGGCCGTCGGGCTGTCCGGTCACTGCGTGGCGGAACTCGGCGTCGTCGTCAGCACTGGGCCCGGCTGCGCCGGTACGTGCGCGGATTCCGGCCCGCGCGAGGCGTCCGCGCTCCCGGCACCGATGCGTTGGGTGGTGCGCCGCCACAGCCGCCCCAGGAACCGGTAGAAGCGATCCGGCAGGAACACGGCGTCCGCGACGATCATGGCGCCGGAGAAGAGAGGCAGCCCCATGAGCACGGCGATACCGATGTGCATGCACAGCAGCAGGGCGAGGACGGGGTACTTGAGCCTGCCGAAGAGCACGAACGGGAAGGCGACCTGCAAGAGCACCGTCAGGTAGCAGGCGGCCGTGATCGCGATCGGGTACTGGTCCACGAGGTGGGAGAGTGCGGGCCAGGGCTGGAAGAGTTCGAGGTTCAGAGCGTAGTGGAGCGCGGTGCCGTTGCCCCAGGTGGCGCCCTGGACCTTGTACAGGCCGGTCGATCCGTAGAGGAAGCAGACTTGGGCCGCGATGACGAAGATGCCGCAGTTGTGCACCACGGTGGTCAGGGTGATGCGGGCGTCCCGGAGTTGTTGTGAGGAGAGGCTTCGCATCGGCGCGGGCATGCCGCCCGCACGAGCCGCTCCGACCCGGCCTCTGCGCGCGTCCAGGGACCAGCGCCGGCCGCACGCGGTGAGGACGAGGTAGACCGCCATCAGCAGGATCAGGTTGTCGCCCCCGTCCGTCATGAAGATCGCTCGCGCGTGGAACGACACCACCACGACGGCGAAGAGGACGGACATGACGCGAGTGCGCCAGCCCAGCATGAACAGAGCGGACGTGACGAGGGCCATCGCGTAGCAGAGTTCGAAATAGGCGCGGCTGTCGGACAGGGTCAGGAAGCTGTTCCACCCCGTCTGGTCGAACAGCTGTTGTGCCAGCGCGGATGTCCACGGGGAGCTGGGGCCCCAGATCTCGTGGCGGTGCGGGAACTCGCGCAACAGGAAGATCAGGTAGAGCAGTCCGTAGCCGATGCGCAGCACCGACGCGGCGTACAGCGACACCGGACGGTCGGTCACGAGGTTCCAGAGAGTGCGGATCCGCTCGACGGTCCACTGCACAGCGCCGGCGGACACGGTCGGGACGGTTGTGGGGGTCTGCTCAGTTCCCATGGGTGGTCACCTTCCACCAGGGCAGAAGCCGGGTCTCGGCGGGCGTCCGCGGGCTGCCGCTAGTTACTGCGCCGGGTGCGGGGATGGTCTGTGTGACGACACGCAGCTGAATGAAGTCGAATGGGCCGCTGGTGTGGGCGGCGACGCGGTCCGTGGCGATGTTGGTCAGATACTTCTGGATCATTACGGCGCGTTCCGTGCGTGCCTTGTCATCTCCTCCGTGTGTCTCGGTGTAGGAGGTCCAGGCGCGGCGCATCAGGTTCTGCGTCGTGTGGCTCGGGAAGGGGTTGTGCTCGACCGCGGAATTGTCCACGGCAGTCAGGTCGAACCAGGAGCTCACCTCGACCGATCCGTCGGTTCCGGTGTGGGCGGTTCTCACCAGGATCTGCCGGTTGACGGAGTCGGGGTCCGGGGCGAAAAGGCGCCAGTTCTGCTCGAAGTAGGGATACACCCATGCGTTGATCGCCGGGGTGTATCTCTTCGAGACGGTGTTGGCGGGTGCCACGTGAAGGAACACCAGAACGACATGGGCGAGAGTCGTGACCAGACACAGGGCCACAGTGGTGCGCAGCCCCGCTTTCAGTGCACGGGCACCCAGATTCAGCCTGTCGGAGGTGACCAGCCCGCCATGAGATTCCTGTGGGGCCGGGCCAGTATCAGATTGCTGGTCTTTCTTCGCACCAGCTGATCTCATTGTGTTCGGCACCGCCCACCCTGTCTTTTCCATTTCGGCTACTCGCGCCTGGTGTTTTTCTGGCTGTCACCGACGGTGCACGGCGGATTCGAGGATTCCGCCGTGCACCGTCATTCGGTGAGCGGGTTTACGGCAGTGTGCTGCCTAGCCCTGGTGGCTCGCGGGCTTGTCGCCGTAGCCGTAGCTGTAGACGTCGTCCTCGTCGCCGTGGCCGGGCTTGTCGGGCGCTCCGTCGTGGCCGTGGCCCGGCTTGTCACCGTGACCCGGTTCGCCCGGCTTGTCACCGTGATCCGGTCCGCCCGGCTTGTCACCGTGATCCGGTCCGCCCGGCCCGTCGTGATGGCCAGGCCAGTCGGGCTTGTCGTGGTGGTCCGGCTTGCCGGGCTTGCCGGGCTTGCCGCCGGGCCCGCCGGTGGTGTTTCCGGCGATGTTGCCCTGCGTGTTCCCGCCGGTGGTGTTCCCGGCAGTGTTTCCGGCAGTGTTCCCGGAGGTGTTGCCCTGCGTGATCCCGGAGGTGTTGCCCTGCGTGTTCCCGGAGGTGTTGCCGGAGATGCTCCCCGATGTACTTCCGCCCACGATGCCGACGATGGGGCCGTCGAGGACGGGTCCGCCCAGAACTCCTCCACTGATCAGGCCACCGGTGGTTCCACCGGTGGTCGCGCCGGCAGTCGTGCCGGCGGTCGTGCCGGTCGTGGTGCCGGTGGTCGTGCCGGACGTCGTTCCACCGGTGGTGGTCGAGCACCCACCGAGGAAGATGCGGTTGTTGTCGAGCGTCACGGCGCCGTTACGGGCCAGCGCCCGGCCCTCGATGTTCGCCCCCGTGGTCACGCTGATGGAGGTCAGAGCCATGATGGTGCCCACGAAGGTGGAGTTGGTGCCGAGTGTCGCCGAACTCCCGATCTGCCAGAACACGTTGCACGGCGAAGCGCCGTTCGTCAGGAATACCCGGCTGGCGGATGCCGTCGTCAGCGTCGAGGGAATCTGGAACACCCACACGGCGTTGGGGTTTCCCCCGGCGTTCAGGGTCAGGTCGCCGCTGAGCAGCACACCTCCGGACTCGCGTGTGTGAACGCCCGGGAGCAGCTCCTGGCCCGCTCCGATCGCCGAACCGAGCGCGAAGTCCTGGGCCTGGCCGGCGGCGTTGTTGTAGGCGACGATCAGATCACTCTTGGCCTGCAGGGCCTGAGCGTCCGCAGCGTGCACGGCACCGCGCACCTCACCGGGCGGAAACCCGCTGATGGACGGAGTCGGGTGTGTCCCAAGGTCGTGGTCGATCACCGTGGGGCCGGTGTTGGTGACACCCGAGCCTGCCAGTACGGAGTAACTGGCCGCTGTGCCGAGAGGTACGGCGGTGGCGATGGCCAGTGCCGTTGTCGGGGTTACGGCGACCATGACGGCGGCGACCGTTGCGGCGAGAGCCGAGGCCAGCCAGCCGGACAATGCGCGGCGCCGAGCCGCTTGAGGGAACTGCAGCTTCATCGAGAGGCCATTTCCTTTGGGGGGCCGGGGCGTGGCGTACCGGGCCCTACCGATCGCCCGGGAAGCCGTGTACGTCGCTGCATATTACGCAGGAAAATGCGCGTGCCAGCAATAAGTAAGGGTAGGGTGGGAATGATTACTCATTCGACGGCGCGAAGCGCGATGAAGATATGTAAAGTCGCATTGTTCATCATCGGATATGGACCCCGATGCGCCGGGTGCTATTACCTCAGATGAGGGAATAGCGCCTACCTGTTTATAAGGTCATCCCGGTCGTGCTTGGAGAAGTGCCGCCACCCAGGTGATCTCAGGGATGCGCCGCAGACGGGCGCGGCGATATGGTTCTCCGCCCACCCTTGGCCGTCCGCGGTCAGTTGCCGCTGCCGAGGTTCGAGAGGCGGGCGGCGGAGGCGATGGTGGCGCGGGCTTCTCGTTCGGGCAGGCCGGCCGCGACCGCCGCCGTGGTCAGTGCGTCGGCCAGGGAGTCGCCGATGCCGTTCTCGTACGCGCGGCAGGCGGCCCAGAAGAGGCGGGTGTTGCGCTGGCCCTCGTGCGCCGCCCGTACGAACTGGACCAGGCCGTGGCCGCTCGCGTGCCCCTGCGCGGGGTGACCGGCGCGGTCGGGCAGGGGGGCGGGGGGTGCCAGGAGGCGCAGTAGTGCGCCGGGGCAGGGGGCCGGGGCGAGGTGGCCGGTGCCGGGCGCGGTGCGGTAGATGCCGTGGGCGGTGAGTGAGCCGGGGCCGACGAGGTAGCCGCCGGCGCCCCGGATGTCGATGCCGGGGGCGAGGCGGCTCGCGGAGTTCGGGACGGCGACGCCGGGCGGGCCGGTCAGCCAGAGGTGGCGGCCGCCGCTGGGGGTGAGCACGACGACCGTCTCCGGGATGGTGAAGAGGTGACGCAGGGCCAGGTGCCTGAGGGCCGCCGTGGAGTCCGTGTCCGCCTTGGTGTCCAGGTCCACGCCGATGAGGTGGTGCGGGGGACGGCCGCACGCGATGCCGTAGCCGGTGGCCCACGGGGCGGCGGCGAAGAGGGCGCGGACGGTGGCGGGGTCGGTCGTGGCGTCGTGCACCCCGTGCCCCGGGCGCCCGCACTCGCCCCGGCACAGCAGCGGATCGGGCGCGTCCCGGTGGGGGGAGCGCAGGGCGGGGAGCTTGGTGCGGGACAGGGGGATGACGGGGAGCCCGTGCTCGGCGGCGGACAGTGCGTGGGCGAGGGCCAGAGTGGCGGAGCGCCGGTCGATGGTGGCCATGGATTCATTTTCGTACGCACGTTCGATGAAGGGAAGGGGGCGCGGGCCTGCCCTGCGTGCGTGGGCCCCTCTCTCGCCTTGGGGTGTCCGGGGAGTCGTGGTGCGGGAGAGCGGCCTGGGGCCTTGGGGGCGTGAAGGGTGTTTATCGACATGTCCTCACGCTTGAGGGGGAATCGGGGCCTCCGGGCTGGTTCGCCGGGGATTCGGTGGGCAATTCTGATCTCGCGACGTCGTGAACAACGCTGAGGCAGTCGGCCAACTGCCCGGGGATCAGCCGTACTTACCGCTACTGGAGGAATCCACATGGCAAGCATCCGTACCGCCCGTGTCGTCGCAGCCGTCGCCGCCCTGCCTCTCGCGGCCGCCCTTCTGTCGGGCGTCGCCGTCGCGAACAACGGTTCCTTCGCGAACAACGGGTCGAACGCGGCCGTTGCCACGATCAGCGGCAGCGGCGTCGGTGGCCACAACGGGGGCAACTCGACCACCACGCAGCAGGTGGCGACGGGTTCCGGTGCGTCGAACCAGAACAACACGGCGAGCGTCAACGGCTCGGGCTTCACCGCGATCGACCAGGACAACGAGACCGTCGCCGTCAACTTCGCGCAGCTCTGGTGAGCCGTGGCGGGACCGGGGTCTGTGTTGCGGGGTGAATGACTGCCTGTGTGGCGGCGACGTGTGTCGCCGCCACGCAGGCCGTTCCCGTTTCCGGGGCGCCGTCGCCCCTGGCGCGCGTCTTGACAGTACGGGCAGAACTGACGGACAGTCAGAAACCTTCGCCGTGTGACACCGCCTGCCCCGGAGGACGCCGCCGTGCACCTTGCCCCCACCGCGCGCCAGCGGAGGTTGCGCGCCGAACTGCGTTCGTACTTCCGGGAAGTGGTGCGCGGTACGGACCCGCACGACGCCGCGGCGCAGCGCGCGCTCCTGCGGCGGATCGGCGGCGACGGGATGCTCGGGCTCGGCTGGCCCGTCGCGTACGGCGGCCAGGGACGTGGCGCCGACGAGCAGTTCGTGTTCTTCGACGAGGCGTACCGGGCCGGCGCCCCCGTCTCCATGGTCACGCTCAACACGGTCGGGCCGACGCTGATGAAATGCGGGACGCCCGCGCAGAAGGACTACTTCCTCCCCCGGATCCTGCGCGGCGAGAGCGTCTTCGCGATCGGTTACACCGAGCCGTCGGCGGGTACGGACCTCGCCTCGCTGCGCACCCGCGCGGTGCGCGAGGGCGAGGAGTGGGTCGTCGACGGTCAGAAGATCTTCACCAGCAACGCGCAGAACGCCGACTGGATCTGGCTCGCCTGCCGTACGGACCCGGACGCCCCCAAGCACAAGGGCATCTCGATCGTGCTGGTGCCGACGGACGCGCCGGGCTTCTCCTGGACGCCGATCGAGACGGTCGGGGGCCTCACCACCACCGCGACGTACTACGACGGCGTACGCGTGCCCGCGGGGAACCTCGTCGGCCCCGAACACGGCGGCTGGGGGCTGATCACCAACCAGCTGAACCACGAACGGGTGGCGCTCGCCGCGATCGGCATGCAGGCCGAGGACTGCTACGACCAGGTGCTCGCCTACGCCACGACCCCCGGCCCGGAGACCGGCGAGCGGCCCGCCGACCGGCCGTGGGTACGGGCCCGGCTGGCCGAGGCGCACGCCAGGCTGGCGGCGGTGCGGCTGCTGAACTGGCGGCTGGTCGGGGACGTCGGGGCGGGGGCGCCGGCGCCGGGTGACGCGAGCGGCGTGAAGTTCATGGGAACCGAATCGGCCGTCGCGGTGTATCGCATGTGCCAGGAAATCGCGGGCCCGGCGGCAATGGTGCGGTCCGGTTCCGTGGGGGTCTGGGGGGACGGGGAGCTGGAGCGCATGAACAGGGCGGCGCAGATCAACACGTTCGGGGGCGGGGTGAGCGAGGTGCAGCGCGAGATCGTGGCGACGATGCGGCTCGGCATGCCGAGGGGGCGGCGATGAGCGCGGACCGGGTGACGGGGGCGGACCCGGCGGACCTGTACGCGGTGCTGAAGGGGTTCGAGGGGCGGCCCGCCGCGGTGGCGGGTGTCGGCAAGGACCCGGTCAACGAGCCGATGATCAGGCACTGGTGCGAGGCGATGGGGGACACCGGGGCGGCGTACCGCGGCCCGGGGGCGATCGCCCCGCCGACCATGCTCCAGGCATGGACGATGGGCGGCCTGTCGGGGCATACGGGCAGGTCGCAGGCGTACGACGAACTGCTCGCACTGCTGGACGGCGCCGGGTACACCTCGGTGGTCGCGACGGACTGCGAGCAGGAGTACGAGCGAGACCTGCGGCCCGGGGACCGGATCACCTTCGACGCCGTGATCGAGTCCGTCTCCGCGCGCAAGACCACCACGCTCGGCACGGGGTACTTCGTCACGACCCGGACGGACGTCCGCGCGCAGGGGGAGCCGGCCGGGACGCATCGGTTCCGCATCCTCAAGTACGCGCCGGCCGCGCGGCGCGGCGGCGACGACCGGGCGAAGCGGCCCCGGCCCGTCGTCAACCGGGACAACGCGGGCTTCTGGGACGGGGTGGCCGAGCACAAGCTGCTGATCCAGCGGTGCGCGGGGTGCGGGACCCTGCGGTTCCCCTGGCTGCCGGGGTGCGGGCGCTGCGGGGCGCAGGAGTGGGACCCGGTCGAGGTGAGCGGGGCGGGCACGGTGTTCTCGTACGTCGTCATGCACCGCCCGGTGTTCCCCGCCTTCGACCCGCCGTACGCCGTGGCGCTGATCGAGCTCGCCGAGGGGGTGCGGATGGTCGGCAACGTGGTCGGGGTGCCGTACGGGGAGGTGCGGATCGGGATGCCGGTGCGGGCGGAGTTCGTGCGGGTGGACGGGGAGTGGGAGCTTCCGGTGTTCCGGCCGGCCGACGGCGGACGAGGGGGGCGGGGCTGATGGATTTCGAGCCCACGGTGGAGCAGCGGGCGGCCCGGGACCTGGCCGCGCGGATCTTCGCGGACCTGTCGACGCACGACCGGCTGACCGCCGCCGGGACGGGCACGGACGCCGGGCTGTGGAAGGCGCTGTGCGCGGCGGGGCTCGTCGCCTCGGTCGAGGAGACCGGCCTGCTCGGGCTGGTGCTGCTGCTGGAGGAGCAGGGGCGTACGACGGCGCAGGTGCCGTTCGCCGCGACGTGTGTGTACGGGATGCTGGCGGTCGCCGCGCTGGGCACGCCGGAGCAGCGGGCCCGGCTGCTGCCGGCGATCGGGTCGGGCGCGGTGGTGGTGACGGGGGCCTTCCCGTCCACCGGGGCGGTACGGGCGGACGCGTCCGGGGCGTTGAGCGGCGTCGCGGCGGTGGTGCCCTGGCTGCGCGGCGCCACGCACGTGCTGGTCGCGGACGCGTCGCCGGAGCGGGCGCTGTGGCTGGTGGCGACGGGGGACGGCGGGGGCGCGGCCGGGGTGACGGTGGAGGAGGTCGACACCACCGCGCCGTGGGCGGCGGGGCGGCTGACGCTGGACGGAGCACGGGGGGAGAGGCTCGGCGGGACGGCTGGGGCGGACGTACAGGGCGGTCCGGACGCGCCGGACGGGCCGGAAGCGCCCGTCGGGGCGTACGCGTTCGTGCTCGCGGTCAGCCGGGTCGCCTTCGCCGGGCTTCAGGCCGGGGTGTGCGCCGGTTCGCTGGCCCGTGCGGTGGCCCACACCGCGCAGCGGGAGCAGTTCGGGCGGCCGTTGTCGGCCAACCAAGGCGTGCTGCTGCGGGCCGCCGACGCGTACATGGACACCGAGGCGATCCGGGTCACCGCGTACGAGGCCGCCTGGCGTCACGACGAGCGGCTGCCCTTCGCCACCCACGCCCTGACCGCCGCCTGGTGGGCGTCGGAGGCCGGGCAGCGGGTCGTGCACGCCGGGCAGCATCTGCACGGCGGCGCCGGGGCCGACCTGGAGCACCCCGTCCACCGGCACTTCCTCTGGGGGCGGCAGCTCGACTCCCACCTCGGCAGTGGCGGCGAAGTACTGGAGGAGCTCGGCGTCTTGCTGTGCTCGGAACAGCGGAAGGAGGGCGAGGCGCGATGAAGGCCGGGGACGAGCTGCCGGCGCTGGAGATCCCGGTCACCCGCACCTTGATCGTCGCGGGCGCCGTGGCCTCCCGCGACTACCAGGACGTGCACCACGACACCGAGGCCGCGCGGGCGAAGGGGGCGCCCGACATCTTCATGAACATCCTGACGACCAACGGCCTCGTCGGCCGGTACGTCACCGACCACTTCGGCCCCGCCGCCCGCCTGCGCGCCGTCAGGATCCGCCTCGGAGCGCCCAACTACCCCGGCGACACGATGGTGCTCACCGGCACCGTCACCGCCCTGGGCCCGGACGGCACCGCCGAGGTGCGGATCGTCGGCGCCAACGGACTCGGCCACCACGTCACCGGCACGGTGACCGTCAGCGTCCAGGAGCAGGACTCGTGAGCGTACGCAGCGCCGACACGCTCGGCGGGAAGGCCGCGATCGTCGGCATCGGGGCGACCGAGTTCTCCAAGGACTCGGGGCGCAGCGAGCTGAAACTGGCCGTGGAGGCGGTACGGGCCGCGCTCGCGGACGCCGGTCTCACACCCGCCGACGTCGACGGGATGGTCACCTTCACCATGGACACCAGCCCCGAGATCACCGTCGCCCAGGCGGCCGGCATCGGCGAGCTGTCGTTCTTCTCCCGCGTCCACTACGGCGGCGGCGCGGCCTGCGCCACCGTCCAGCAGGCCGCCCTCGCCGTCGCGAGCGGGGTGGCCGAAGTGGTGGTCTGCTACCGGGCGTTCAACGAGCGGTCGGGGCGCCGTTTCGGGGCGGGCGTGCAGCACCGCGAGCCGTCCGCCGAGGGAGCGGCCCTCGGCTGGAACCTGCCGTCCGGGCTGCTCACGCCCGCCTCCTGGGTCGCCATGGCCGCACAGCGCTACCTCCACGCGTACGGCCTCACGCCCGACGTCCTCGGCCACGTCGCCGTCACCGGCCGCCGTCACGCCGCCCGCAATCCGGCCGCGTACTTCTACGGGAAGCCCATCACCCTCGCCGACCACGCCGCCTCGCGCTGGATCGTCGAACCGCTGCGGCTGCTCGACTGCTGCCAGGAGACCGACGGCGGGCAGGCGCTCGTCGTGACCTCCGCCGAGCGGGCCGGGGACCTGCCGCACCCGCCCGCGCTGATCGTCGCCGCGGCGCAGGGCGCGGGGCGCGGCCAGGAGCAGATGACCAGCTACTACCGCGACGGCCTGACCGGGCTGCCCGAGACGAACGTGGTGGCCCGCCAGTTGTGGCGGACCTCCGGCCTGCGGCCCGCCGACATCGACGTGGGGATCCTCTACGACCACTTCACCCCGTTCGTGCTGATACAGCTGGAGGAGTTCGGCTTCTGCGGGCCCGGGGAGGGCGCCGCGTTCGTCGCCGAGGACGTGCTGGCGCTGAACACGCACGGCGGGCAGCTCGGCGAGGCGTACCTGCACGGCATGAACGGCATCGCGGAGGCGGTCAGACAGCTGCGCGGCACGTCGGTGAACCAGGTACCCGGCGCCGCCCGGTCGCTGGTGACGGCGGGCACCGGCGTTCCCACGTCCGGGTTGATCCTCGGCGCGGATGGCTGACTGCGGAGTGTGAAGCGCCGCGGTGCGCCGGGGGAGCCGTTCACTCTCCCTCATGTACCCGTACCTAAAGAGGCTCATCGGACATGGACTCGCGCTGGCCGCCGTGATCGGCGTGCTGGCCCTTC
Organism: Streptomyces chryseus; assembly: GCF_014650755.1. GTDB lineage: Bacteria > Actinomycetota > Actinomycetes > Streptomycetales > Streptomycetaceae > Streptomyces > Streptomyces chryseus. The sequence goes on from NZ_BMVO01000026.1 coordinate 81,265, forward strand.
CCCAGCGGACGGAGGCGAGGGAGGCGGCCGGGGCGCGGCCCGCCACGACCGAGGCGCCGGCCGCGCGGACCGTGACGTTCCGCGGCCGGGCGTTCGACACCTGCCAGGCCCCGCCGGTCTCCACGCTGCGCGCCTGGCGTTCCTCGCCGTACCGCGGTGTCGCCGTGTACTTCGGCGGTCGCGGCCGGGCCTGCCCCCACCAGCGCCACCTCAGCAAGCAGTGGGTGGCGGACGCGGACCGCATGGGCTGGCGGGTCCTGCCCGCCTTCGTCGGCTCGCAGTCCCCGTGCGTGCACGCCAAGAACAAGCGTCACGTCCGTATCGGCCGTGCGCCCTGGCGCCAGGGCCGGAAGGAGGGACGGGACGCGGTCAACGCGGCGAAGGCCCACGGCATGCTCGCGGGCAGCGCGCTCTACCTCGACATGGAGGCGTACGACGAGGGCGACCGCCGCTGCGCGCGCACCACGCTCGACTTCGTCCGCGGCTGGAACCGCGAGGTGCGCAAGCACGCCTACCTGCCCGGGTTCTACAGCAGCGCGGAGTCCGGCGTGCGGCACATGGAGCGCTCCCGCAAGGCGGGGGTCACGGACCTGCCGTCGGTGATGTGGTTCGCCCGCTGGAACGGCAAGCCGGCGCTGTACGGCGAACGCGTCCTGCCCCGCGACGCCTGGGCACCGCACCGCCGCATCCACCAGTACGCGGGCAACGTCAGCGAGAAGCACGGCGGCAAGCGCCTGACCATCGACCGCAACTCGGTGGACGCCCCGGTGGCCCGCATCGGCCGCTGACCGGCTGCCGCACCAGGGCCGACCGCCCGCGCAGCGGGGGCGACCGGAGGGCCGACCGCCCGCACGCCCTGAGGAGCCCGCCCGTACGCCCCCGAGATCATCCGCCCGCACTCCAAGGATCACCCGCCCGCACCCCCCGAGAACCCCGGCCGGTACACCCCGGCAACACCGCCCGGTACACCGCGAGTGCACCCCGGCCACACCGGCCCGTACACCGCGAGAACACCCGCCCGGCCGGCCCCGCCCCTGAGACGCGCCCCCTACCCGGGACCGGGCGCCCTCCACCCGCAGGAGGTGGGGCCGGCCCCGCCCCTACAACCTGAGGCGGACTCACTTTCGGCACCTGGGGCCGATCCGCGGCGCGCGCCCCGCTCCTAGCGTGGAGCCATGACCACGCCTGTCTGCACCAGCGCGACCAAGGCGGCGACCAGGGCGGCGACGCCGACGCCCTGCCCGTCGTTCTCCACGTACGTACGCGCCCGGGGCCCCGTACTGCTGCGCACCGCCCGCTCGCTCACCGCCAATCCGTGCGACGCGGAGGACCTGCTGCAGACGGCGCTCACCAAGACGTACGTCGCCTGGGACCGCATCGAGGACCACCGGGCCGTCGACGGGTACGTACGCCGCGCCCTGATCAACACCCGCACCTCCCAGTGGCGCAAGCGCAAGGTCGACGAGTACGCCACCGACGAGCTGCCCGAGCCCGCCGCCGCCTTCGCCACCGGCCCGGCGGCCGACCCCGCCGAGCAGCAGGCACTGCGCGACGCGATGTGGCGGGCGGTCATGAAGCTGCCGGACCGCCAGCGCGCCATGGTCGTCCTGCGCTACTACGAGGACCTCAGCGAGGTCCGGACGGCCGAGGTCCTCGGCGTCTCCGTCGGTACGGTCAAGAGCGCCGTCTCGCGCGCCCTCGGCAAGCTCCGCGACGACCCGGAACTCGCCCCCGTGCGCTGACGGCTCAGCGGGCGCGGCGGATTTCGTACGCCCGGAACTAGTGACATACCGCTTGGTACGTGCGCAGAATCAGGCCACCCTTATTACTGCCGCGTAGCGCCCACCGGGAGGACGCCGTGCTGAGCACCATGCAGGACGTACCACTGACCGTGACCCGCATCCTGAAGCACGGGATGACGATCTACGGTCGCTCACAGGTCACCACATGGACCGGTGAGGAGCCGCAGCGCCGCACCTTCGCCGAGACGGGCGAGCGCGCCACACGGCTCGCGAACGCACTGCGCGACGAACTCGGGGTCGACGGCGACCAGCGGGTGGCCACCCTCATGTGGAACAACGCCGAGCACCTGGAGGCGTACCTCGCGATCCCCTCCATGGGCGCCGTGCTCCACCCGCTCAACCTGCGGCTGCCCCCCGAGCAGCTGGTGTGGATCGTCAACCACGCCGCCGACCGCGTCGTCATCGCCAACGGCTCGCTGCTGCCGCTGCTCGCGCCGCTCCTCCCGCACCTGAAGACCGTCGAGCACGTGGTCGTCTCGGGTCCGGGCGACCGCTCGCTGCTCGACGGCTGCGCGCCGCGGGTGCACGAGTACGAGGACCTGATCGCGGACCGCCCCACCACGTACGACTGGCCGGAGCTGGACGAACGCGCCGCCGCGGCCATGTGTTACACCTCCGGCACCACCGGCGACCCCAAGGGCGTCGTCTACTCGCACCGGTCCCTCTACCTGCACTCCATGCAGGTCAACATGGCCGAGTCGATGGGCCTCACCGACAAGGACACCACCCTGGTGGTCGTCCCCCAGTTCCACGTCATGGCCTGGGGGCTGCCGCACGCCACCTTCATGACCGGCATCAACATGCTCATGCCGGACCGCTTCCTGCAGCCCGCCCCGCTCGCCGAGATGATCGAGCGGGAGAAGCCGACGCACGCCGCCGCCGTCCCCACCATCTGGCAGGGCCTGCTCGCCGAGGTCACCGCCCACCCGCGCGACCTCTCCTCCATGGCGAGCGTCACCATCGGCGGCGCGGCCTGCCCGCCGGCCCTGATGGAGGCGTACGACAAGCTCGGGGTGCGCCTGTGCCACGCCTGGGGCATGACGGAGACCTCCCCCCTCGGCACCATGGCCCACCCGCCGGCGGGACTCACCCCCGAGGAGGAGTGGCCGTACCGCGTCACACAGGGCCGCTTCCCGGCCGGTGTCGAGGCGCGCCTGATCGGGCCCGCCGGCGAGACCCTCGCCTGGGACGGCGAGTCGGCCGGTGAGCTGGAGGTACGCGGCCCCTGGATCGCCGGGTCTTACTACGGCGGCGCGGCCGGGGAGGACTTCAGGCCCGCCGACAAGTTCAGCGAGGACGGCTGGCTCAAGACCGGTGACATCGGCGTCATCAGCACCGACGGCTTCCTCACCCTCACCGACCGGGCGAAGGACGTGATCAAGTCGGGCGGCGAGTGGATCTCCAGCGTCGAGCTGGAGAACGCCCTGATGGCCCACCCGGACGTCGCGGAGGCGGCGGTCGTCGCCGTGCCGGACGACAGGTGGAGCGAGCGGCCGCTGGCCACCGTGGTGCTGAAGGAGGGCGCGACCGCGGACTACGAGGAGCTGCGGGCCTTCCTCTCCGGGCGGATCGCGAAGTGGCAGCTGCCGGAGCGGTGGGCGCTGATCCCGGCCGTGCCCAAGACGAGCGTGGGCAAGTTCGACAAGAAGGTGATCCGCAAGCAGTACGCGGACGGCGAGCTGGACGTCACGAAGTTCTGACGCCGTTCCTCCCGCCTTTCCCGGAACCGCTGAAGGGGCCCCGCAACGGCGCGGGGCCCCTTCAGTGCGTGGTGTCGACGGCTCAGTTGGTGCCGATCTTCGCGAGCAGGTCCACGATCCGGCCCTGGACCTCCGCGCTCGTCGAGCGCTCCGCGAGGAACAGGACGGTCTCCCCGGAGGCCAGCCGGTGCAGTTCGCCCGCGTCCAGTCCGGCCGACGTGTAGACGACCAGCGGCGTGCGGTTCAACTGGCCGTTCGCGCGCAGCCAGTCGACGATTCCGGCGCGGCGGCGGCGTACCTGCATCAGGTCCATCACCACCAGGTTCGGCCGCATCTGCGTCGCCAGCGTGACCGCCTCGGTGTCCGTCCCGGCGCGCGCTACCTGCATGCCGCGCCGCTCCAGCGTCTCCGTGAGCGCGAGCGCGATCTCCTCGTGCTCCTCGATCAGCAGGACGCGCGACGGATGCTGCTCGCTGTCGCGCGGCGCGAGGGCCTTCAGCAGTACGGCGGGATCGGCGCCGTACGCCGCCTCACGCGTCGCCTGCCCGAGCCCGGCCGTCACCAGGACGGGGACCTCGGCGGCGACCGCGGCCTGGCGCAGGGACTGCAGCGCCGTACGGGTGATGGGCCCGGTCAGCGGGTCGACGAACAGCGCGGCGGGGAACGCCGCGATCTGCGCGTCGACCTCCTCGCGGGAGTGCACGATCACCGGGCGGTAGCCGCGGTCGCTCAGCGCCTGCTGCGTCGAGACGTCCGGGGCCGGCCACACCAGCAGGCGGCGCGGGTTGTCGAGCGGCTCGGGGGGCAGCTCGTCGTCGACGGGCAGCGGCTGGGGGCGGTTGGCCACCTCGACGGCGCCGTTGGGGCCGTCCAGCGGCTCGGGGCCCTCGGAGCCCTCGTCGGGTGCCCCTATGGCGTACGCCCGCCCCTCGGCCTGCGCCGACAGCCGCTGCTGGAGCGGGCCCTGGCCCTGGGGGTGCGGCCGGGCGCCGGGCTCGGCGGCGTCCTGCGTCGCGGTGCCCTCGGCGGGCGTGGACGGCTGCGTCTCCGGTCGTACGGCGGCGAGCTTGCGGCGCCGCCCGGAGCCCAGGGTCTGGTTCTGCTGCTGGGCGACCTGCTGGGCGAACGGCATGCCCTGCCCGAGGGTGCGCACGCTGAACGCCCGGCCCTGGGTGGAGTCGGCGGCCGGCGGGGGCGTGTGCCCGGTCGCCGGCGCCTCGGCGGGCAGGGGCTGGGCGGGCGGCAACGGCTGGGCCGTGCGGGGCTGCTGGGCCGGGGCGGGGGGTGCGGGTGCGACGTCGTGGGGGCCGGTCGCCGCGTTCGGGCCGGCGGCGGCGTTCGGGACGCCTGAACCTGCCGCGTCGCCGGGGCCGTCCGGGCCGGTCCCGGCGTGCGAGCCGGTCGAGCCGTTCGGTCCGGCCGCGCCCCGGGGGCCGGGCCCGCTGTCCGGGCCGGGCGCACCGGTGGACGCGGCAGCGCTGTCGGGGCCGGTCGCCGCACCCGGCGCACCGTTGAACGTGTGCGCGGCTCTCGGACCGGCCGCGCCCGTCGGACCGCTCGCCGGGCTCATCGCGCGGTGGGGGCCGACGAGGCCGTTGGGGCTTACGGGGCCGTTGGGGCCGACGGGGCTGCTTGGGGCGTCCGCCGCGCCCAGCGGACCCGCCGCCTCCGGCGCGCCGCTCAGGCCGATCGCACCGTTCGTGTTCGAGGTGCCGACTCCCTCGGCCTCGTTCTCGGCCACGTCCGTCGCCGCGGCGGCGAAGCCGGGGGCGGGCCAGGTCTGGGTCGTGCCGGTGGTCGTCGCGGTGGCTCCGCCGGGGGCGGCCGACCAGTTCGGAGGTACGGAGACGGCGCCGCTGTCGTGCCCGGCGGCCGCCGGGAACCCGGCCGGACCCGGCGTGCCGTTCGCCGGCCAGTTCTGCGGGGCGTCGCCGCGTGCCCTGCGCCGCCCCGTGGGAGCGGGAGCGGGGTGCGGCTGCGGCGGGGTGTGGTCGGTGTCCGGAGCGGTGCGTACGGCGTCGTGGCGGCCCGGCAGCGAGGCGTCCGCGACACCTGCGGTCGGCGGCACGCGGTCGGCGTCGGCCGGCGGGAGCGCGAACGGGCTGCGGGGCGCCTCGGACCGTTCCTGCGCCGGAGCGAGCGCCCGGCGCGCACGGCGCCCGGAAGGCTGCTGCTGCGGAGCCTCGCTCCCGGCGCTCGGTGCGGAGGGCAACGCGGGAAGCGCGGGCACATTGTCGTGCGCCACGCCCTCGCCGCGACGCGCACGCCGGCCGGACCCCGGTCCGTCGACGGGCACGCCCTGCGGCGGCACCGTCTCCCCGAGCGCCGCGCGCCCGGTACCGTGCGCCCCCTCGGACGCCGTGACGACGGAGCCCTCGGAGACGGCGCCCGAAGCACCGGGCGGTGCGGCGGCCGGCAGCGCGGCGCGCAGCTCCACGGCGCCACCGCCGCCCGTACGTCCCTCGCCGCCGTCCTCGCCGGGACTCGGCCGCCCGCGCCTGCGCCCCGTACCACCGGAGCCGGAACCGGACGCGGCGCCGGAAGCCTCCGCCCCCTCCCCCGCCGCCTGCGCCGGAATGCGCTCCTGCGGCCCCGCCTCGCCCGGCCCGCCACGGCGCGCCCGGCGTCGCCCGGTGGGCGCGGCGGCCTCGCCGTCGGCGCCCGCGTCGCGCTTGCCGTCGGGCTCCAGGAAGGCGTCCGTGGACGAGCGCCGTGCCCGCCGCCCGCCGCCGTCCGCCGGAGCCGACTGCTGCGCCGGCACCGGAACCGGGTCAGGAACGGAAGGCTTGCCCTGCGGCGGAGCGATCGCCCCGGAGCCCGCCCCGAGCGGCACCTCCAGTACGTACGCGTTCCCGCCCATACCCGGCACTTCGTGCGTCTGGAGTACGCCGCCGTGGGCCGCCACGATGCCGCGCACGATCGGCTCGTGCACCGGGTCGCCCCCGGCGTACGGCCCGCGCACCTCGATCCGTACGACCTCGCCGCGCTGCGCCGCCGCGACCACGATCGTCGAGTCCGCGTAGCCACCGCCGGGCGCCGCCGTCGGGGCCTTGCCCGTCGAGTCGATCCCCGCCACGTCGGCGACGAGGTGCGCGAGCGCCGTCGCCAGCCGACCCGCGTCCACCTCGGCCTCGATCGGCGGCGCGTGCACCGCGAACTGGGCGCGCCCCGGGCCGATCAGTTCGATCGCGCCCTCGACACCGGCCGCCACGACGCCGTCCAGCAGGACCGTCTGCTTGTCGAGCTGCTCGGTGCCCGCCGCCAGCCGCTGGAAGCCCAGGACATTGTCGACAAGAGTGGTCATACGGGCGTATCCGGCCGCCAGGTGATGCAGGATCTGGTTCGCCTCGGGCCACAGCTGCCCGGCCGGGTCGGAGGCCAGCGTCCCCAGCTCGCCCCGCAGTTCCTCCAGCGGCCCGCGCAGCGAGTCGCCCAGTACGGCGGTCAGCTGGGCGTGCCGCCCGGCCATCTCCTCGTACCGCTTGGTCTCGCGGTCGAGCACCTCCGCCTGCTTCTCGACCAGTTCGTCGTACGGCCGGCGGTCGGTGAAGGTCATCACGGCGCCGACCAGCTGGTCGCCGTCCCGTACCGGAGCGGTGGTGAGGTCCACGGCGACCGGCTTGCCGTTCTTCGCCCACAGGACCTGCCCGCGCACCCGGTGCTTGCGCCCGGACTTGAGGGTGTCGGCGAGGGGCGAGTCCTCGTACGGGAAGGCCGTGCCGTCGGCCTTCGAGTGGATCGCGAGGGGGTGCAGCTCCTTGCCGCCGAGGTCGCTCGCGCGGTAACCCAGTATCTGGGCGGCGGCCGGATTGACCAGGACGACGCGTCCGTCCGTGTCGGTCCCGACGACACCCTCGGACGCGGCGCGCAGGATCATCTCGGTCTGGCGCTGGGAGCGGGCCAGTTCGGCCTCGGTGTCGACGGTCCCGGAAAGATCGCGGACGACGAGCATCAGCAGCTCGTCGCCGGTGTAGCCGGAGCGCTCGGTGTGGGACGCGTAGGCGTCCCGGCCGTCCTCCAGGTTCGCGCTGGTCACCTCGACCGGGAACTCCGTCCCGTCCGTGCGCCGCGCGATCATCCGGGTCGGCTTCGTACGCCCTTGATCGTCCGCGCCGTCGGCCCGCCGCATCGATCCGGGGATCAGCTTCGAGTCGAACGTCGGCAGCAGGTCGAGCAGTCCGCGCCCGACGAGTCCGGTGCCGGGCGACTCGAACGTCTCCAGGGCGATGGTGTTGGCATTGACGACGGTGCCGTTGCAGTTGACGAGCAACAGCCCGTCAGGAAGTGCGTCGAGTATCGCTGCGAGGCGAGCAGCGCCTCGGGATGGCCTGCTGCTCACGACGACGGTTCCTCCCTGAACTACTGCACCTTGCCGACAGCCGGCCTCATTTTGCCCCTCGGGCCGCAAGCTGTCACTGGAGGGAGTCTAAAGGCAGGGGACATGCCCGCGACGGCGGATGAGGGGGAGCTCTCATCAAGGTGGTGTGCGCATGGGGGCACATCGGACGCGGCGGCGTATGCCCTGACCAGGTACGAGTGCCCCGCGGCGGTCACCGGGGCGGGCCCGCGCGAAGCGGTCAACGCACGCTGGGAAGCACCGGCTCCATCTGGCGCCAGCGGGAGATTTCGCAGCCATTGCCCTGATTGAACTTCGCGTCGACGTTTCGCCCGTTCCAGGTACCCGTGATCCGCGCGGTGGCCGGGCCGCCGTGCTGGTGGGTGCACATCCGGTCCTGCGGCACGGGCGCGAACGGGTCGCCGTCCTCCCCCGCGAGCTCCTTGAGCCGGTCGCAGGCGGCCCGCGGCTCCGGGTGCGTGCCGCCGGCCGGCCCGCAGGTCAGCTCGTACGTCCCGTTGGCGGCGCGGTTCCCCGTCTCGGCCGTCGTCACGGTCAGCCGGTCCTGCGTGTCCTGCGCCTTGTCGTCCGTGTCGGCCGTGTTCTGGAGTACTTCCTGGAGCACGGGGAGCGGGATCGGCGCGGCCGCGGCGGAGGCGCCGGGGGCGGCGGCGGACAGTGCGGCGAAGGACGCGGCGGCGGTGAGGGTGAGACGGCGCAGCATGGAGGCTCCTGAGGTTCAAGAGGGGGCGGGAGTGCCCCGCACTCTCTAACGCTCCGCAGAGCCCGGCGTTGCGCAACCGGTAAGACTTTGCCCTGGCACCCGACCGCCTAGTACCGTGGTCTGCGATTGGTGGCATCCCGCAAGGCTGTGTCATCATCTGCACGCACCCACTCGCGCAGGCGAGAGAGTGTGCTGGAGGCGTCGCCTAGTCCGGTCTATGGCGCCGCACTGCTAATGCGGTTTGGGTCTTAAAGCCCATCGAGGGTTCAAATCCCTCCGCCTCCGCGCTTGATCACCGAAGCCCCGGTCCACGGACCGGGGCTTCGGTCGTTCCATGCCCGCCTGGAGGTCGTTTCCGCAGCTCAGCACGGGTGCGGCCAATGGATTTCGCGTCACGGCGCAGGTCATGTAATGTTGTTCTCGCAACGCCGACGGGGCAGAAAAAGCCCGGAACGCCAAGCACTCGTAGCTTAACGGATAGAGCATCTGACTACGGATCAGAAGGTTGCAGGTTCGAATCCTGCCGAGTGCACAGCAGGCCAGAGGCCCTCAGGAGAAATCCTGAGGGCCTCTGGTGTTTCCCGTGTGGTGGCGAAGGGGCGTCCAGGAGTGAGCCGCACGTGTGACGGGTGTTCCGGGTGGTGAAGATCAGGCGTGGCTGTCCTACCGGAGATCCCCGGCGCTTTCCGGTCGCCCGGCCGACTTCCACGTCAGGTCCCGGACCTGGCGACGGCCGCTCCACCGGCCTCGGGCAGCCTCTGCGAGCATGCTGGGATGAGCATCGAGAGCCCGGCGTACTCCAACCCTTGCCACGTGGCACTTCGGGTTGGCTCCACCAGTTCCGGCAGGCCGGTGTTCGAGACGCTTCCTGCCAGGGCGGTCGGGCCCGGCAGCTATGAGCTGTTGGGCAGCCCCGGCATGGTCGAGGGCTGCGCGGCGGGCGACTTGCTGAAGATCGATGCCGACGGGCTGTTCCAGATCGAGCGGCGAGGCCCGAACCTCTGCGTCCAAGCATTCGGCGAGCCTCCCTTTGCTGCTGAGTCGCTGGAATCCCTGATCAACGCCTTCGCCCCCCTCGACGGCCTGGTGGAGGCGCCTTCCGACCGGCGTTTCATCGTGGTGACGGTGCCGGTTGCTGCCGGATTCCCCGCCGTCGAGGCAGTGATGGACACGTGGGCGGCAAGTGTGAACGTGGTGCTCGAATGGGGATTCAGCAACGTGTTCGGACCGGAGGGAGAGCCGCTGAACTGGTGGCAGTGACCAGCGTGCCCCACCCGTGACGGATCGGGCGGGAAGCCGCGGGGAACCACAGCGACGGGCACGCACCCGCACAGCAAGCCGGCCCCTGACCATCGTGCCTGGTCAGAGGCCGTTCTCGCTGCTCTCGGCGCGGTGGGTGTGGGATGCGGATCCACGGTGACACCGCTGCCACGACGGTTTTCAAGAGTGCTGGCCCGCTGCCTCGTCGCCCGGATCCGGAGGCAGGTGAGCCACCACCAGGGCGACGGCGTCCTCAGCCGTTGCCACCTCTCCGAGGCTCGTGCGACCGGCCGTGTAGACGCTGTACGGCGGCTCACCCAGCACGATGTACGGCAGGTCATCAACCGGAGGCCCGCACCACGGGGGAGCGCTGCGGAGGAACTTGAGCGTGCCGTGGGTGTGGAAAGGGAAGAGACCGCGCAGCGCGGGCTCCGCGTATGCGGCAGCCGCGACGGGCGGCAGCGCGTCGTCGAACGAGCCTCGGGTCATGGGCCGACGCTCCACCAGCCATGTCCACGCAGTCTCAACATCAGGGGCCTCGGGCATGGTCGTACGATCCCGCGTCCGAAACCCTCCGGGCAACTCGCCGATGTGCTCCCGGAGTCCGGCGCCGGCTCGTCGAGGTGCGTTTTCTGGCTGTTCGCTGGCCAGGGCGTGGCGTGGGCTCTAATCTGGACAGTGACAAGATTGCCGGGTGCGGCTCTGTGAAGCCGCCCCGCAGCATCCACGAAGGTGAGATGGACGATGCCGACGCTCCCCTGGACCACTCCCCACGCCGCTTCGCCGCACGCTCGCGCCGTCGTCATGGCCTCCCGGTTCGAGGTGCGGTCCCTGCGGGACGTGCCCCGGTTCTTCTGGAAGTCCCTCGCCGCGTGGTGGCAGGTGCGGTCCGCCCCGGGAGCGTACGGGGCATCGCTCATCGCCCGGCCGACGCAGCGCGTCTTCTACACGCTCTCCGCCTGGGAGAGCCGGGAAGCGCTCTACGCGTACGCGAGGGCCGAACCGCACCGCGGCATCATGACCGGGCTGCGCGCGACCATGCGGGTCTCGACGTTCACGTTCTGGGAGGTGCCGGCCACGGAGCTGCCGATCGGCTGGGACGACGCGAAGCGCCGTATCGCCGACCAGGCGAGGAACGACGAGGCGTCGGTCTGAGGGGCGGCGGTCGTCGCGGGCCGGTTGTCAGTGGGGGCCGTTAGCCTGCCTGCATGGGCTGGCTGTGCGGTGGTCTGCGGTGGGCGGAGGGGCGGCCGGCGCTCGGCTGGTACGGGGGCGGGGCGGTCCGGGAGGACGTCCGGCGCGTCAGCGAGCTGACCTACGGGGGCGACGTCGCGTTCCGGGTCGCGAGTGCGGAGCGCCGGTGCGTGGGGGCGCGCCGGGGCGGGTGTCCGCTGCGCGCCGTGGTGCCGGGGCGGAGCAGTGGCGGGCAGTGTGCGGAGTGCGCGCGGCTGGACCGGTCGCGGTCGGTGGCGGCGGACACGATGGCCGACGATCCCCGGCCGTACGCCGTCTATCTGGCCTGGTTCGGCCCCGGGATGGTCAAGGTCGGGATCACGGCCGACGAGCGCGGGTCCGCGCGGCTGCTGGAGCAGGGGGCCGTGACGTTCACCTGGCTGGGGCGCGGGCCGCTGATGGCGGCGCGGCGGACCGAGGAGCTGCTGCGGGCGGCGCTGGGGGTGCCCGACCGGATCGCGTACAAGGACAAGAGGGCGGTACGGGCCGCGCTGCCCGCGCGGACCGAGCGGGCGCGGGAGATCCAGGAGTGGCACCGGCGGGCCGGAGCGCTCGCGGGGTGGCCGGAGTCCCTGGAGCGGGCGCCGTTCGAGGCGGTGGACCACGCCGGGGCGTTCGGCCTCGAAGGGCTGCGGCCGATGACCGGCGTGGTGACCGAACTGGCGCCGGACGCGGTGGTCGCCGGGCGGCTGCTGGCGGCCGCCGGACCCGACCTGCACCTGGGGACGGCGGACGGCGGGGTGGTGGTGCTCGACACCCGGTTGATGAGCGGCTGGGAGCTGGCCGGCGCGGACGGCCGGGCGGCGGGCGTGAGCGTGCCGGTGAAGAGCATGGAGCGGGGCGTGCAGGGCGGGCTTTTCTGACCGGAGGGTCAAGACTCGGATCCCGTACGGCCATACGTCTGGACCGGGGGCACGTGGGCGGCGGAAGGTGATCACCATGGACATCAGACCGTTCGCAGCGCATGAACCGCCCTACCACGCGGTCGTATTCACCTCGGTGAGAAGGCAGGAGGGGGGAGCCGAGGGGTACGGCGGGGCCGCCCTGCGGATGGACGAGCTCGTCCGCGACGTGCCCGGCTTCCTCGGGTACGAGTCCGCCCGGACGCCGGGCGGGCTGGGGATCACCGTGGGGTACTTCCGGGACGAGGAGGCGATCCGCGCCTGGCAGCGGAACGCGGAGCACCGGTCCGCGCAGCAGCGGGGCCGGGACGACTGGTACGACAGCTACACCGTGCATGTCGCCAAGGTGGAACGGAGCTACGGCTTTGAGCGGGGCTGAGGCGGCGACCGGCGCGTACGGGGGCGCGGGCGACGGCGGGGGCGAGGGCGAGAGTGCGGGGGTGAGCGGTCTGGCGGGCGTCGGCGCGGGCGAGGGCGAGAGCGCTCTGGCGGGTGTCGGTGAGGCGGCGGGTGTCCGGCGCTTCTGGGAGCGGCTCGGGCTGCCCGGGATCATCGACGTACACACGCACTTCATGCCGGAGCGGGTGCTCCGGAAGGTCTGGGCGTACTTCGATGCCGTCGGGCCGATGACCGGGATGCCGTGGCCCATCACCTACCGGCACGAGGAGGAGGAACGCGTCGCGCTGCTCGGGCAGTTCGGCGTGCGGCACTTCACCTCGATGATCTACCCCCACAAGCCGGGGATGGCGGCCTGGCTCAACGACTGGTCGGCCGGCTTCGCGGCCCGTACCCCCGCGTGCCTGCACACGGCGACGCTCTTCCCCGAGGAGGGGGTGACCGCGTACGTGCGCCGGGCCGTGGAGAGCGGCGCGCGGGTCTTCAAGGCGCACCTCCAGGTCGGGGCGTACGACGTCAACGACGCGCTGCTCGACCCCGTGTGGGGGCTCCTCGCGGACGCCGGGATCCCGGTGGTCACGCACTGCGGCTCCGGCCCCGCCCCCGGCAAGCACACCGGGCCCGAGCCGGTCGCCCGGCTGCTCGCGCGGCATCCCCGGCTGCGGCTCGTGGTGGCGCACATGGGCATGCCGGAGTACGCCGACTTCCTCGGCCTGGCCGAGCGGTACGGGGAGGTCCGGCTGGACACGACCATGGCGTTCACCGACTTCTCCGAGCGCTTCGCACCCTTCCCCACGGCCGAGCTGGGCCGTCTGGCGGACCTCGGCGACCGGATCCTGCTGGGGACCGACTTCCCCAACATCCCGTACGGCTACGCGCACCAGCTGGACGCCCTGGAGCGGCTCGGCCTGGGCGACGACTGGCTGCGGGCCGTCTGCCACAGGAACGCGCGGCGGCTCTTCGGCCTGTGATGCCCCCTGAGGAGGACGCATTCTCAGGGGATTCACAGGAACGGGAAAGGGTGCTCTCAGCCTCGCCGCGCAGCCTTGGTCCCATGCGTACCCAGATGCTCAGACCCGGCGGCGGGCCCGTCCGGGTGCTCGTGGTGGACGACGAGGCGCCGCTCGCCGAGCTGCTGTCGATGGCGCTGCGCTACGAAGGGTGGGACGTCCGCAGCGCCGGCGACGGCGCGGGAGCGATCCGCTGCGCGCGCGAGTTCCGGCCGGACGCCGTCGTCCTGGACGTGATGCTGCCGGACATGGACGGCCTCGCGGTGCTCGGGCGGCTGCGCGGCGAACTGCCCGACGTCCCCGTGCTGTTCCTGACGGCCAAGGACGCCGTCGAGGACCGGATCGCGGGCCTCACGGCGGGTGGCGACGACTACGTCACCAAGCCGTTCAGCCTGGAGGAGGTCGTGGCGCGGCTGCGCGGGCTGATCCGGCGCTCCGGGACGGCGGCCGTGGCCGTACGGGACGAGTCGCTGCTGGTCGTCGGGGACCTGACGCTGGACGAGGACAGCCACGAGGTCGCGCGGGGCGGCGAGGGCATCCACCTCACGGCGACCGAGTTCGAACTGCTGCGCTTCCTGATGCGCAACCCGCGCCGGGTGCTCAGCAAGGCGCAGATCCTGGACCGGGTGTGGAGCTACGACTTCGGCGGCCAGGCGAACGTCGTCGAGCTCTACATCTCGTACCTGCGACGGAAGATCGACGTCGGCCGCCCGCCGATGATCCACACCCGGCGCGGCGCGGGATACCTGATCAAACCCGGTGGGTGAGCGTGCGGTGTCCCTGCGGACCCGCCTGGTGGTGTCGGCCCTCGCGCTGATCGCGGTCGTCGCGGCGGTGATCGGGGCGGTGACGGCGATCGCGCTGCACTCGTACCTGGAGCACCAGCTCGACGCCCAGCTGATGTCGTCCGTACGGCGGGCCGAGCGCGACCCCGACGGGTCGGCGGCCGGCCAGGAGCTGAAGTTCGTGGCAGCGCCCGGACAGCCGCTGGGGACCGTCGGCGGCCGGGTCGCGGCGGACGGGACCGTCCTGACGAGTGCGAAGAGCGTCGAAGCGCCGGGGGCGCGGCCCGAGGGGCACCTGGCGGCGCTGTCCGCCGCGCAGACGCGGGCGCTCGGCCCGGTCGAGCGGGACGCCGGACCGCACACCGTGGAGGTTCCCGGACTCGGCGACTACCGGATCGCGTCCACGCCCGACGGCTCGGTCGTCCTGGGCTTCCCGCTCGGCGGCGTACAGGACACGGTCAGCACGCTGATCGTCGTCGAGGTGTGCGTCACGGCCGCCGGGCTGGTGGCCGCCGGGCTCGCGGGGACGGCCCTCGTGGGTGTCGCGCTGCGCCCGCTGCGGCGGGTCGCCGCGACGGCGACGCGCGTCTCCGAACTGCCGCTGCACAGCGGTGAGGTGGCGCTGCACGAGCGGGTACGGGGCCAGGAGGCCGACCCGAGGACCGAGGTGGGGCAGGTCGGCGCGGCGCTCAACCGGATGCTGGGGCACGTCGGTTCGGCGCTGGCCGCGCGCCAGGAGAGCGAGACGCGGGTGCGGCAGTTCGTGGCCGACGCGAGCCATGAGCTGCGTACGCCGCTCGCCTCGATCCGGGGGTACGCCGAGCTGACCCGGCGGGGGCACGAGGCGACCGGGCCCGACACCCGTCACGCGCTCGGGCGGATCGAGTCGGAGGCGGCGCGGATGACGGGGCTGGTGGAGGACCTGTTGCTGCTGGCGCGGCTGGACGCGGGGCGTCCGCTGTCGTCGACGTACGAGAGCACCGATCTGTCGCCGCTGGTCGTGGACGCGGTGAGCGACGCGCGGGTGGCCGGGCGGGAGCACGTCTGGCGGCTGGAACTGCCGGACGACCCCGTCGTCGTACGCGGTGATCCGGCCCGGCTCCAGCAGGTTCTGGTGAACCTGCTGGCCAACGCGCGCACCCACACCCCGCCGGGGACCACCGTCACGGCGGCGGTGCGGTGCGGGGGCGGCGGCTGGGCGGTGGTGGAGGTACGGGACGACGGGCCGGGCGTTCCGGCGGAGCTGCTGCCGCACGTCTTCGAACGCTTCGCGCGGGGAGACGTTTCGCGGGCGCGGGCGCGGGCGCGGGCGCGGGTGGGGGCGGGTACGGGTACGGGAGTGCGCACCGGGGCCGGGTCCACGGGGCTGGGTCTCGCCATCGTGCAGGCGGTCGTGCGCGCGCACGGCGGTGAGGTGACGGTCGAGAGCGCACCGGGGCGCACGGTCTTCGCGGTGCGGTTGCCCGGGGGGCCGGCCGGAGAGGGCGTGGGGGCGCCTGCCCGCTGAGGGGCCGGGGCCGGGCGGGTGGCGAATTCCAGGGGTCGTTGCAACACAAGTGATCAACTGGCTGTGGCCAGGAGCTTA
>NZ_BMVO01000027.1 GCF_014650755.1 Streptomyces chryseus
TGATCAACCCGTCCACGGCGGAGAACTGCCCGGTGACACCGATCGCGGCACGCACCGCTTGCGGGTCGGTGGCGAGGTCGTGGCCCGCGACCTGGGCCTGCCCGCCGTCCGCGCCGATGAGCGTGGAGAGGATCTTCACGACGGTGGTCTTGCCGGCGCCGTTCGGTCCGAGCAGCGCGAACACGGACCCGGCCGGGATGCGCAGGTCGATGCCGTCGAGGACGGTCCTGTCGCCGTACGACTTGCGCAGACCGAGGGTGGAGACGGCGGCCGGCGACGCGTGACCGCCAGCCTGCCTTGATGTGGGCATGACAGAAGAAGGCATGAGGCCCTCCCGTTCGAAGGCTGAAGTGGATGGGGTGTGGCTGAGTTGCGGCCGGTGCTTCTGAAGTCAGGCCTTGGCGCGGCGGATGTCGATGTTGCCGTACCGGGTGCGGGCGCGGACCTTGACGGTGTCCTCGGTCTTCTCCGGGCTCTCGGACGCGGTGAGTGAGTTGCGCACCTGGCCGGAGCCGGAGCTGACGTCGAGCCAGGCGGCTGTGCCCTCGCGGACGCCGACCTCGATGGCGCCGTAGGAGGTCTCCAGCTGGGCCGTGCCGCGGGCCACCTCGCCCACGCGCAGGGTGCCGTGGGCGGTGGTGGCGGTGACCGAGTCCTCGGCGCGCCGGATCTCGATGTCACCGTTCGCGCCGCTCACCCGCAGTTCGCCGGTGGCGGCGCCGACGGTGGTGGTGCCGTGGGAGTTCTTGAGGACGGCGGGGCCGTCGACGAGGCCGACGCGCAGGCTGCCGGAGCTGGTCGTGATCTCGGCCATGCCCTCGACCCGGTCCACGGTGATCGAGCCGTGCGACGCGGTCAGCTTCAACGGGCCGGTCGCATCGAGACGGACATCGCCGGAAGAGGTCTTCACCCGAACCTCGCCGAGCCGGCCCTCCCCGAGCACCTGGGCCCAGGCGCCGGTCACGTCGATGCGCGAGCCAGTGGGCAGTTCGACTGTCACGTCGACGGTGCCGGTGCGGCCGAGGCCGAACAGATTGCCCTTGGGTGTCCTGACGTTGAGTACGCCGCCCGTGCAGGTGACCTCGGTCTGGTCGGCCGCCCGTACGTCGTGGTCCTTCTTCGGGTCGCGGGGCTGCAGCTCGACGACGGTGTCGAGGCGGTCGTTCGCGGTGAACTGGATGGAACCGGCCTCGATGTGTGCGGTGACCGAGATCGGTTCGGGAGTGTCGAAAGAAGGCATGGCTGTCCCGTCCTCTTGGGTCTTCGGAGTGTCCCCGCTGGTGGGACGTGGTGTGGGTGAAGTGGTGGGGGTGGGGGCGCGGCTAGCGCACCCAGCCCGTGAAGCTCTGTCCGACGGTCTGGGACTTCTCCGGGGTGCGCGGGCGGGTGCCGCCGTCGACCGCGGCCGACACGGCCCGTACCAGCCACGCGTTGACCGAAAGGCCCTCGCGACTCGCGGCTTCCTCGGCGCGTGCCTTGAGGTGGGCCGGCAGGCGCAGATTGACGCGGGCGGTGCCTCCCTCGTCGCCGTCGGCGGGCGCCTGCCCCCTGAACGGTTCGACGGATACGGTCGGCTCTGAGGGAGCGCCCCTGTCGGTGGGCGGCGGCGTCACCACGAAGTCGGGGTCGAGCCCGCGCAGCCGTACGTCGACCGAACCGGGGGCGAGCTCGCGCGTGATCTCGTCCATCGCGGCGGAGAGCACGTTGAGCAGGGTCAGGCGGGTCGCCGACTCCAGCGGGGCGGTGAGCCTCTCGGCCAGCTCGCGGGCTTGGTCGCCGCCTGCTTCGGCGGCCACCGCCAGTTCGCGGCGGAGGTTGTCGACATAGGGGGTGAGATCCATGGCGTCATCATGGCACCATAATGGCTCCACGTGCAAGCCCTGAGGCGGCACGTCCTGGCGGATGGTCGACTGGGCTGCGCTGACCTGCGAGAACGTGCTGGTGCTCGCCTGGGTGTAGGTGGCGCCATGCGATCCCGTGTGGGTGCGAGAACGCGGCGTGGCACCGGGTGGCACCGGATGGCGTCAAGTGACGCCATCAAGGTGGTATGCCCCCTTCAGTGGTCCGCCGCTGAGCCGTGCCGCTCACTGGCGGCATGACAGGTCCCGCCCGCAGGGCGGCCGGGACCGGGGCAGGGCCGCTGCGAGCGGGGCGGCGCGGCGGCAGTACCGCGCGTAGATCGCCGCAGTCACCGCGGTGAGTCGGGGCGGAGCCGCGAAGCGAGGCGCCGACTACGCCTGCGTCACGGCCCGGGCCCGACCATCGGTGGGCGTACTGCCGAGAAGGTCATCCGCCGCGCTTGAGCCGAACGACGACGGGGGCGCTGAAGGGATCGCCGGACTGGTTGACCTGGACGTGTCCGGCGCCCACCCATTCATCGGTGCCGGGCACCCGATGGATCTCCTTCAGCCACAGCGACTGGTTCGAGCCCTTGCGGGCGCCGGTCTGCAGGGGCAATCGGTGACGCTTGATCTTCACGCACCGGCCGTCGTCGGTCATGTACCAATTGCCGTTGAGGAACAGTGCCTTGCCCTCCGAGCCGACCGGGGTCCGCCGCGCGCACCCGCCCGGAGCCGGCTCCTGCTCCACCCACTGCGAGCCGTCCCAACGCAGCCGGACGGACTGGTCGGCAGGTTCGTTCTCCACCTCGCCGTGGTTGAAGGTGTGGACGCCGTACGCACGCACCTCACCGGTGCCGAGTGCGATGACCTGGAGAAGGCCGGCGCTGGGCTCCGGCGGGAGCGGCTTCTCGAAGCGTGCCTGCGGAGTCCTCACCGACTTCCAGGACGTACCGTCCCAGTGCGTCGAGGCGGGCTGGCTGTACGACTGGTCGTCGCCCAGCTCGGTGCCCGGCCCGGTCGAGCGGCGGCCCACCGCCCAGACGTCTCCCGGTCCCACCACCGCGAGGTCGGAGGTGTCGTACGGCAGCCGGGTCGAGGTCCAGCGGGTGCCGTCCCAGTGCTCAGCGGTTCTCTCGCCGCTTTGCGCCCAGATGTCGTTCGGGCCCGCCGCCTCGAAGTCCCCCGGATTACCCGGCGGGGGGTTCGGTACCGCGGACCAGCGGGTGCCGTCCCACTGTGCCCAGCGGTTCGCGGCGGTGGCGTCTTCAGCGGTCCGCGGTCGCAGCCACAGCGCTTCCTCGCCTATCTCTTCGAGCAACGGCGGGTGGAGTCCGGCGCCGAGAGCTTCGGGAAGGGGCTCGCGCTTCCACTGCGTACCGTCGTAGTGCAGCAGGTGGGCGGCGTTGCGGTCACCGTCGAACCGGGTCCCGACCGCCCAGATGTCATCGCTGGCCAGGACGGCGATATCGGTGAGCTCTCCGTTGACGCCCGCGATGTGCTCGAACTCCCATGTGAGGGAGCCCTTGGAGGCTCTTGGCGCGGCGTTCTTGCCGCCGGAGTCCGCCGCCTCGGCAGAGCCCGAGGCCCGGGAGCCGGTGGCATCGGAACCCGTGCCGCACGACGCGGCCGTGAGCACAGAGGCCAGCACGGCGACGGCCACCATCCCCCTGTGCCGGATTCCCTTGGCAGCGCGCATGGTTGCTCCCCCTTGTCGCTCCTTCTGGGAGCGGTTCTCAGCGTGCGGCAGCGTACCTCCTGCTCGCCCGGCTCTCGGCGGAGGTGGACAACGGAATGCACTCCGGCGAGGGCAGCCCTCTCGCCTCAGTCGCGTCGTCCATGGCTCATGTCGTTCACACCTCCGGCGCACTCGGCGCGCGTGGTCGGCAGATCCCCGCGAATCGCCTGGACGCCGTCCGCTCGCCGCGGGTGAACTCGCCGCCGGTGAACGCGTCTACCACGAGTAGGACCAGCAGGGCCATGCCGCTGAGCGAGCAGAAGAGGAGGAACGAGCCGAGCACCGAGTTCAGGAGGCGCAGATGCGGTGCCTGTGGCAGCAGCGCGTCCGCCGGATCGCGCGGGTCGTGGTTGACCGTGACGTACGGGCCGTCCTCGCCGCGCAAGAGGCCCCGGTGCGTGCCCGTGTCGTCCATGTACACGTGCGCGCCCGGCGGCGCGGCCGCCGTGGCGGTCACGGTGATCCCGTGGCGGCGCAGCCACCGCCGCATCGTGTACACCCCGACTCCGAGGCTCAGTCGCTGCGGCCGGACCGTCGTGATCGGACGCGTCTTGTCCACCACACAGCGGTTCCGACGAGCAGGCCGAGCGCGAGGTGGTGTGTCGGGTTGCCTGGTGTGCGGGAGCGGTCGGCGCGGTGTTCGTCGGCCGCCTCGGCGCGGTGGTGGGGGAGTACGCCAGCGGCCGGTGGCGGAGCCGGTTCCCTGGTCCGGCACAACTCATGTGTGATGTGCTGCCACACCCGTTCCGGGGGCGCGGTTGGCAGATCCGACGCCTCTACGGTGCGTGCGGCGACCACGACACGCCTCGTCCGGTTCAGCTCGTCCCTGCAACGGTCGCATACGGCGATGTGCCGCAGAGCGCCGGCGTCGTCGCTCGAAGCGTCGTTGCCCAGTGCCAGTCGCATCAGGTGCGTGGGCTCGACGTGTGCCACCGTACCCTCCAGTTTCTCGGGCTCCGTCGCTGTCTCGCCGTACCGGTTCCGGGTGATGTCCGCGCGCGGTTGCGCCCGGCGTGCTCGCCGGGTCTCAGGCCGGCCAGGGCTCCGCCGTGACGACCAGGTTGGCCAAGTAGCCACCCTCTTCGGGGACGAACGGGGGCGCGCAGGTGATGAGTGTGAGAGCCGGGGGGCCGGTCCGGCGGAACGTCGAGGACGGAAGGCCGACCTTCGCGACCGTCGAACGCGACACCACGCGATAGACCGCCGGCTCGGCGCCGGCGCGCCGTACTTCGACCCGGGCTCTTGGCCGTACGTCGTAGAGTGCGGCGAACTCGCCGGGGGCGCCGGTGTCGCCGTCCACGTGCCCCACGAGTACGGCCGACCCTTGGGGGCCGCCGGGCGCCGGTCCGAAGCGGTA
This sequence comes from Streptomyces chryseus, assembly GCF_014650755.1. Classification (GTDB taxonomy): domain Bacteria; phylum Actinomycetota; class Actinomycetes; order Streptomycetales; family Streptomycetaceae; genus Streptomyces; species Streptomyces chryseus. The sequence continues at coordinate 4,934 of NZ_BMVO01000027.1, forward strand.
CCACCCGGCGACGGCGGGATCCGCGGGGACGGCCATGGCGCCCTGCCCGGTGACGCCCACCGGCCGGACCGGTGCGTCGAGGCCCACGTCGCGTGTCACAACGCGCTGGGGGAGTGACGCGTGCTGTGCGACGTCCGGGTCCCGCCACGGTCGTGGCCCGGTGGCGCCACACGTTGATCCGGCGTGCGACCAGGACGCCTGTCACTGTCACCGTCCCGGCCACGGCCGTCCGGGCCAGCCACTGGTCGGAGGAGTTCGAGGTGACCGCGGCGCCGCCGGCGCCCGCGTTGACGGCGTTCGGCGCGGACTGCATGCCGCTGAACGGCTGGGTGGCCAGCGCGAGGTTCTTGTCCTGGGCGCTGCCCCAGGCGTAGACGACGTTGCTGGTGCCCTCCTTGAGGTTCAGGTCGGCCGGGCCGATCGCCACGGTGTTCGTGCCGGCGAGCACTACGTCGGCCGAGACGGTGCCGGTGTCGACCGTGGTGGTGGCCTCTTTCGGATTCTCGAGGTCCTTGAAGACCGGCTGGCCGCCTGCTCGGACATCCACGGCCGGTGCGGCACCGACGTGACGCACCGTCAGCCGCGCCTTGCCTGCGTCGATTTTCGAGACGTCGTTGACGAAAGCCGTCAGCTGGGGCTTGCCGTCGGCGGAGAGGTGGGCGGCGATGGTGGCGTTCGCCCCAGCGGGAACCTCGATCGTCTTCTCGATGGCAGGGGTGCCGTCGGGGCCCTTGCCGGCTGCGAAGACCTGGATGTCGTAGGTGCCGGCGTCGAGGGACTGCGGGGCGGTCACGGCGCCCGGCTTGAAGTCGCCGAGCAGCTCGTCTCCGTTGGCGTAGACATCGACGACAAGCCCGGGAACGCCATGGAAGACGGGCACCATGGCCTTGTCGTCCTGCCCGGCGGCGGGGGCCGCCATGGCGGGCGCGGTGACACCGAGGGCCAAAGCGCACGCGCCTGCCGAGGCGGCGAGGGTGAGGGGGGTCCGGGAGTTCATGAGGACCATCCCTTCGGTGAGGTTTCCACCGGATGCGGAGGCTCGTCCCTGTTTCGCGCGCGGGCGCCGGCGTGGAGGCACGACGCCGGTCTTTACGCGGCGGTTTCGTCGACGAGGCCCTGTTCCATCGCCTGGCGCAGCCGGTGCAGGCCGCGTCGGGCGTGGCTCTTGACGGTGCCCAGGGGCATCCCGGTGCGCTCGGCGATCTGGGCTTGGCTCAGGTCCTCGTAGAAGGCCATGCACAGCACCGCGCGCTGGTGACGCGGCAGCCGGGACAGCGCGTCGACCAGAAGCACCCGGTCCAGGATGTCGTCCGGCGCCCCTTCGTCGTAGCGCCGCGCGTCGGCGTCGTGGGCCGCCGAGGCGATCAGCGTCAGACGCCTCGTCCTGGCTGCCAGTGCGTCGATGATCTTGCGGCGCGTGATGCCGACGAGCCAGGCGCCGAGCGGGCCACGCTCCGGCCGGTAGCCGTCCCGCCCGCGCCACGCGCCGATGAACACCTGCTGCGTCACGTCCTCGGCCTCGTGGGTGTCGCCGAGCGAGCGGGTGGCCATGGTGTGCACGAGCGCGCCCCAACGCCGGTAGACGGCCGCGAACGCGGCCTCGTCCGCGGCGCACAGGCCACGAGCCAGTTCGTCCTCGTACAACGTTTCCTTCGCGGCCGGAGAGCGGACACCGGTGAAGGGCGTGATCGTGCTCATGGCCTTGTTCCTCCTGCCGTGCGTCCTGTTCGGGGGGCGGACGGCCGCCCGCCGTGCCGGTCCTGCCGGTCCCTGCGGCGCGGTGACCGAGCGCCCGCAGACCAGTCTTGTGAGGAGAAACGACGCACACAACATGCGTCGGTTGTGCGTCGTACGGTGGGAGTGTGAGCAGCGACGACAGCGGCGACGGGGGCGGACCGCGTGGCGGCGGGCTCACCACCGGATGAGATGGCGAGGCGTCTGAGGGTGGCCCCCACCACGGTCCGTTCGGGGGACCGGCGCTATGGCCTGGGCCCCGACGCCCAGACCGGCGGCCGGCGCCGCCGCTGGACCGCCGGGGACGTGGCGCGGCTGGAGCGGATGTGTGCCTTGACGGCGGCCGGGCTGCCCCCCGCCGAGGCCGCCCCGCCTGGCGCGCGACGGGGTGGGCCCGGATGCGCCTCCGCCGCAGGTGGACACCGCTCGGGCCTCGCGGCCGACGGCCCGACGCGGCGCCGGTCTCGGGCTGGGGGACGCGCGCCTGGAGTGCAGGGGCGTCGCTCGTGCGGCCAATGGGGGGGCGTGGTGCTCGGAGGAAGCCGGTCGTTCTGACGCTCGGCCCCGGCTGGGCCGGTCAGACCGTACTGGGGCTGCCGCATCCCCCCCCGGGCCGGCGCAGGCCGTCACGGCTGTGGAGTCGGCTGTGCGCGGGTGAGGCCTTGCCGCGGTACGGCGCCGGCCCGAGCGGCTGGCGGCAGGTCGCCGTGGACACCGTCGGGTACCGCCCGCGATGGAGCCGCCGTGGCCGCTGGACCGTACGACGTGCTTCACCGCCGGCAGGTACGTCTGCGGGGGCCCCGCACGACCCGTTCCGTCCGCGCGCGGGCGGCCCGGGAGGAGCTGAGCGACCTGGGCACGCGGCTGACTCCGGTTCCGCCGTGTCCGGCGCATCGAGTCGACAGTACGGAAAGCCGGGCAGCCGGCCTGCCCCTGCGAACGGATCGAGACATGGACATCAACGGCGCGCGCGTGCTGGTGGCCGACGCCACCGGCGTGCTCGGTGGCGCCCATCACCGCCGAACTCACTCGCCGGGGAGCACGCCCGGCGCTGGCCGGACGCGACACGACCGGGCTCGCCCGGGCGGCCCGAGCGTATGCGGGTGCTCCGACCCTCCTGTTCGACGCGTACGACACCACGTCCTGCGCGCGTGCGGTGCACGGCGCAGCGGCTGCCCTGGGCGGGCTGGACGCCGTGGTGACGGCTATTCGCCGACGCTCTCAGCCCCTTCGGCACGGCGGGCGACACGATCGCGGGCATGACCACCAACGTCGCGCTCAGCGTCATCTCCACCGTCGTGGGTCTGGCACTTCTCGTGGGCGCCGTCATCGGCGGCAACTTCGCCTCCACCCTCAACATGACCGTGGGCGGACTGTTCGGGCTGAGCGGCTTCGCCCACATCTTCGTGCTGGACCGCCCCGCCAACATTCTGGACTTCGGCATGACCAACGTCGTCTTCAGCTTCGTCATGGGGCTGGTCGTCGCGACGTTCGGCATGTACGGCCGGGTCTCCAGCAAGCTGTCCCACGACAACCCGTACTGGCGCCGTCGGCATCCTGACGGGGCCGCAGAGAACACAGCGGCCCCCGGACTCCGGACCGCGCAGCCGCAGGCCCTCTCCGAGGCCAAGGCTTCCGGTCCCTTCGACGGCCGCAAGGGCGTGCGGTGACGCCGACCCGACCCGGAACAAGCAACACACGCAACGCGGGGTGGCGTCAGGTGTCGCTTCCGGCGCCGCGATCCGGTGCGCTCATGTCTCCCGTGGCGGGAGTGCCGTCGGCGAGGCCGTAGCGCAGGTACACGGTGCCCTTCGGGCTGGCTGCCGGGGGCGCCAGGAGCGTGACGTTGGTGGGCACCGCGCCGTCGTCGAACACCTTCTTCCCGACGCCGAGCACGATCGGGTGCAGCCAGAGGTCGAGATGGTCGAAGAGCTTCTCGCGCAGAAGGGTCTGCACGAGGTTCAGGCTTCCGACGACCTTCACGTGCTCGTGCCGGTCACGAATCTCGCGCACCGCGTCGGCGAGGTCCGGGCCGAGGTGGGTGGACCCGGCCCACGAGAGGTCGGGCTTGCCGCGAGAGGCCACGTACTTCGGGACGCTGTTGAAGAGTGTGGCGATCTCGTCGTCCTCGCCGCCCTCCTGGTGAGGCCAGTAAGCGGCGAAGATGTCGTACGTTCGCCGGCCGAGCAGGAGGGCGTCCGTGCCCTCGTACGCGGCACCGACCTGCGCCCCGGCGACCTCGTCCAGCAGGCGCGCCTGCCAGCCGCCGAAGGGGAACCCCACCGGGTCCTCGTCGGGGCCGCCGGGCGCCTGTCCGACGAGGTCGAGGGTCGCGAACATCTCGATGTGGATGAGGCCCATGGCTTGCTCCCGATGAGTCGGTTGTCTCCCTCAAGAGGTAGACCCGCGGAACCCCGCGAACTCATCGCCGCGCCGGAACCCGGTGTCACCCAGTCGGGCGGAACCTGCACTGATGCGCGGGGTGCCAACGGCACGAGGGTGGCGGTCGGCCCGCTCATCCAGTCGGCCCGCTACGGGGCCGCGGCACGGAACAGGGCCAAGAGGGCCTGGGCCAGCGCGGGTGGCACGGCCGTCCCGTTCAGGCGGACCTCGTGACACCTGAAGCAGAAGGCCGCCTCGAACAGCACCAGGTCGAGGGAGTCCTCGTACGCCCGGACGCTCCATCCTGGCGAGAAGCCGCAACGGTGCCGCACACTGCCGGGCAGGTTCTCGATCAAGGTCAGCGCGTCGGCGGCCTCGCTCCCGGCTCAGTGGGCCACCGCCCTGCCGGGACAGGTGGCGCCCTGCTTGCTCGGGAGGGCGGAGATCCTCACGAGCTCGATCAGCGCGGTGGCGGCAACGGCTTCGGCGGGCAGCAGCATGTACGTAGTCTGCCCACAGGGCCCTCAGCCGGCTCAGGCATGCTGCGCGAGGCAGTTTGCCGCACGGTGTGCCATACCCGGGGAACGCGCGCGCACAGCCGGGCAGTTGCCGACATGGCGTCCCAGGCTGCGGAGACAAGCACTCGCATGCTGCACATACGCTCGGTCGCCGGACGCGCTGTGAAGATTTGGCGAACGGGAAGAACCCCCTTTGAACCCGCCTGGCAGCTGCTGGCTAGCGTGATCTACGGATTGACTACTGCGGACTGCGAGAAAGGGGGAGCGTGGCGTGATGGGGGCAGGCTTCAAAGTCGAGGTAAGTGAGCTCGACGGGCTCGTCAGAGAGCTCTACCGAAGCCAGGAGGAGATGCGCGCGGCTCTGAACGCGGTGCGTGATACCGGCCCGAGAACCACGGGTAGCAAGGAACTCGACAACGCTTGTGACAGGTTCCACGACAGTTGGGACGAAGCGATCAAGAAGATCGCCCGATGGCACGCAGGTCATCGAGGACAAGCTCAAGCAGACTCGCGACACGTACCGGGACGCCGAGGCGGCCATCCGGGACGGCTTCGCCGGCAAGGGCGGGGCGCAGTGAGCGACCAGTACCCCTCACTGGAGGCGGCCATACGCCCGGATGGGAGCCTGGACCCGCTGTCGTGGTGGGCAAAGGGACCGGCGCTCGCCCCGTCCCTGCCGGGCACTGTCAGCGGTATCTACGACAGCGTGACGGGAGAGTAGGCATGTCCGCCGCACCAGTTCCCGAATCGCTCGCAGACCCGGTTCTTCCGCACCCTTCGCGGCTGGGGCTCATGCTGTGGTTCGTCCTGCAGTGGGTCCTGATCCCCGCGGAGTTCGTCGCCCGCATCGTCTGGATGGTCGCTCTCGTCTTCGGAGACGGTACGGACGACATGTACTTGCGCCCGCTGGACGCACTGGCGCGCTTCCTTTCCCCGCGCAAGCTCCTGCTGCGGATGTCGCACCGTCCGGCCAAGCATGAAGCTCACCTGAACAGGGAGTTCGCGCGTTTGTCGCAGGAGTGCAGGCAGCAGAGTTTCAGCTGGCGTACGTACATCCATCATCAGGTGCGACTCGTGGGGCTGTCCGACAGCGGCCCCGAGAAGTGCGTCGACCTGCCTCCGCGGGAGTACCGAGGCGTACCGCTCAGTGTGCTGACCCGCCTCGCGTCAGCACACCACCTCGACCTCGATGCCTCATCACGCCTCTCCGACGGTATGACCGTGGGCCTGGCACAGAGGAAGGCGTTGTAACGCAATCCGCAGTCGGCGAGCTTCGCCTGGACATTTCCGGCGGCTTCCACTCCCTCGGCCTCGATCTGGAGGAGGAAGAACGCCTGGAACAGATCTGGTCCATCGCGGAGGAAATCTGGCCGCACGGCACCGGCTTCCCACGCGAAGTCCCTTTCCACTCCTACCGCGCGATGGCCGACCACGCGCTGGCCGGGAATTCCTTCTACGCGGGCTTCTGTCTGGACGAGGCGCCCGGCGGCCGCCTCACCACCCCGTCCCTGCCCGATCTCCCCTTCTACGTCTCACCCCTGTCGAAGACCGCCCGTGACCTCACCGTCTCCAGCGCCGCCGAGCCTCCCTCCGGCCCGGCAGCCAGTGGGGAGCGCCGGGCCGCCGTCGTCGATCAACTCATGGCCGACTTCGGGTAGGAACTGCACCGACCGTCTTTCCGGCCCGCTCGCGGACCTTGGCGTCCTCGTCCCGCAACAGGGTCTGCAGGATCCGGAGTTGCCGGAGCCCGCCCTGTGCGGCGAGCAGCCGGGTGGCGGCGAGCCGCTGGTGCCGGGGCCGGTCCGGGGCGAGCCGGTCGACAAGGTGGTCGACGGGGATCCGCTGCGCGGACGGGGTGAGGGAGGTGACGGTCTCGCGGGTCACGGCAGGTGACGGGTCGTCGAGGAGCGGGATCAGGCGCACGGCGTCGAAGACGTCCAGGGTGCGCAGGCCGGCCACGGCACGGGACCGGATCGCGGGGTTCGGGTGCTCGGTCAGCGGCCACAGCAGCCGGGCGTCCTGGCGGTCCCCGCACTCGGCCAGCCCGATGGGCGCACCGGCCGGCACGTCTGCCGCTCCCCGCTCCGCGCACCAGGCCCGGTAGAGGGGCAGCGGATCGATGTCGTGCTGCCGCACGACATAGCGGGCGCAGGCCCGCACCACGGGGGAGCGGTCGGCCAGGAACGGTTCCGCCTGCGCGGGCCGCTCCGCCTTGCGCAGCGCGGTGACTCCCGCGGCGCGTACCTGTGGGCTGCGCGCGGCAAGCAGCGGAGCCAGCACTTCGTCGTACGCATCCGGTTGTACGCCGGCGAGCGCGGCCTCGGCGCAACGGTTCTGTACGACCACGTCCGGGTCCTGCGCCGCGGTGCGGGCCAACTCGACCGGAGTCAGGACCTGCTCGGCCGCCGCGATGCGGTGCGCGAAGCGCCGGGTGTCGCGGTCGGCGCTAGTTGTCTGGGCTTTGAGGTGGTCGTACGGCGGTGTGCGGAGCACCGCTTCGAGGAGCCCGGTGGCGAAGGTGCCGCGCTCGCGGCGGTCGACGCGGAGCATGAGGGGTGCGAGGGCGGCCAGTTCCTCGGGGGTCAGGGTGGGAAGGGCGCTCTGCAGGTGCTTGCGGGCACGGTTGTGTATGGCGGTGACCCAGTCCGCGCACCGGATCACGATCAGCGGGAGCAGGGCGGAGCCCCCCGGGACCTGGGCGAGGGCGGACTCGCGGACGTGGCCGTCGGCGTCGCACAGGGCGAGGGCGAGGCCGGGCTCGGTGTCGTACGAGACCGACGTGCGGCCGACGCCGGGCTCGGCGTCGGCGGGGGCCAGCAGCCGGCTCAGCCACCTGCGGGGCGGGCGCTCGGGGGGCAGCTCCCGGTGGAGCGGGTACCGGGAGAGTTCGCGCACCGCGGCATCCAGCGCGAGCCAGGCCGCAGGGTCGCCGGGGTCGATCACGGAGGCGATGGGCTGCCCCTGGGCGAGTTTCTGCGCCGCCTGCTCTGCGGCCGTGTTGGCGCTGGTCATAGGGGCCCCTGCTGCTCGACGGTGCCGTCGATCGTACGGTGCCCGAGGCTCGGCGGTCGCCCCGAATATCCGCCCTCGCGGCGGCTGGCTCTCGCGCCGCCGGAGAAGCCTCCTCCGACGGCGCGGCAAGCCCATGGCGACCCTGGGCAAAGCCCGCGTCATTGGCGGCTGGGAGGCCGGGAACCATGCAAGCCGGCCACCCGGGGGAGCCGGTGGTGCCGGGGCGTCGGATGTCCGCGTACACGCGCGGTCGCCCGGGCCTCGCAGACTCCGCAGCCGGCCCGGTGCGGCGAAGCCCGGGCCGGACACGTTCGCTGCGAGGCCCGGGTGACCGGCCTGAGCCCCCCGAGTCTCCGGCGCAGCGCGTGTCAGCTGCCGACGGACGTGACACCGAACATCAGGGCGCGGCGGCTGACGTCGTAGTGCACGGTGGGCGTCTCTGAGAGCAGGTCCTGGAGGACGTCCGCGTCGTCTGCGTTGACGGTCAGCACTTCCTCCCACGCGCCTTCGTCGAGCACCAACTGCAAGGTGAAAGTCCCCGGGGTACCTGGGCCACCGGCCACCCACGTGAACTGGTAGTGGCTGAGCTGACGCACTTTGATGCTGTCGTCGGTGACGGGCTGCGCGACCTTGGCCATGAATCTTCTCCTTCGGAGGCAGGGCTGGGTGGGAGGGGTTCAGTACCGCTCGATGTTCTTGTGGGCACTCCCGACGCGGTCCTCACATGGCGGCCGCGAGGGAGGCAGCCTTCGGCTCGGGCAACGGGCGGGGCCCCGGCGGCCAAAGACGGCGCATCACGCTTCGCAGTGCCGCCCCGGCATGCCGCGCTCGCGTACCCGCCGAACGGCTGCCAGACCGGTGCCACCGGCTGTGACGAGGGGCGAGGCGGCCCGGCGCATCATCCCGAGGCGTTGCTGCTCGGGGCGCTGCTGCTCACCGTGCAGGGCGTTGAGGACCAGCACCCCAGCGGTCAGCGCGGGCACCGCCCACTGCAGCAGCGTGAGCTGTCGTTGCGCCTGGCCGAACTTGATCGGATGCTCCGCGGCCATTTCGGCGTCCCTGGGGTCCAGGGACGAGGCGAGCTCTACCTTCTTGCCCACGACGCGGGTGTAGGCGGTCGCGGCCAGGGCCGCTCCCGTGAGCACCAGTTTGGCGACAGTGGAGGCGCCCACACCCTGCTGGTAGGCCACCCGGGCGCTGTTCGCTCCCAGCAGGCCGGCCCCTCCCACCAGGTGAGCGCCGATCGCTGCTGCGTTCACCGGCGTCCAGGCGGCCCAGCCGGCGCTGGCGATACGCGCGGTGGACATCTCGTCGTCGGCTGATCTGTTCGCCGCCCCGTTGAGGCCGATGGCACCCATGAGGGAGCCACCGAACCAGGCCGCCAACCCGATGTCGTGCAGGCTCCGCAGGGCCGTATTGCGTTCTGTCATGCCAATCCTTCCAAGTCTCACGCCCTGTGACCCAGGGCACCGGAACCAGCCTCGGCGTGATCACCGGCGCGGACCAGGCAAGGCGTGCATACGGGCTACCGGCTCAACCCAGGCCGTCGTCCTAAACTCCGATTAAACTTACGGGTCTTCCCGTATGGTTAAGTCATGATGCTTTCCAGCGCCCCGCGCGGACGCCCCCGGGACAACCGTGCCCATCAAGCGATCCTGACCGCCGCGACCGAGCTGGTGACCGAACTCGGCTACGCGGCCACCTCCATCGGTGCGGTCGCCGCGCGGGCCGGCGTCGGCAAGGACACCATCTACCGCCGCTGGTCGGGCAAAGCCGAGCTGGTGTACGAGGCGGTCTTCACCGAGACCGAAGCGACTCCGGCACCGGACACCGGCACCCTGGCCGGTGATCTCACGGCGCTCCTCGAGGCCCTCATCCAGGAGTTCACCGCTCCGGCCGCCGCTGCTGCTCTCCCTGGCCTGCTGGCCGACTTCGCCGCCAACCCCGGCTTGCGGGCCCGCATCCGATCCGAGTTCCTGGCCCCGGCCAAGAGCGGTTTGGTGACGGTGTTCGAGCGAGCTGTCCAGCGCGGGGAAACCGACCCCAACGTGCCGGTCGATCTGGTTCTCGACACGCTGGCAGGGGCTGTCTTCTTCCACGTCGGCCTGGTGGGCGAGCAGCCCGGTCCGCAGCTGGCCGCCCAACTGGCGGCCGTCGCCGGCCGCGGAATCGAGACTCGATGAACGGCTGGTTCCTCACCGCTGGCACAACCGCCGGTGCGGTCGCCGCCCTCCACGCCATCGCGGGTAGTCGGGATGTCGTCCGGCCCCTACTGGCCGGCAATCTCGCCGACGAGCCACGCCGGGTCCTGCACGCGGTCTGGCACATGGTCACCGCCGACCTCGTCCTGGCTGCCGCCGCCCTGATCTGGCTGGCCCTGGGCCGCGGCCGCCCCGGCGGTGACACCATGGCCTGGCTGCTGACGGCCCACTTCGTGGCCTACTCGGGCGCCTTTCTCGCCGTGTCACTGGCGGCGAGCTGGTCGAGACCGCTGCTGCGCCTGCCTCAGTGGATACTGCTGCTGCCGGTGGCGGTGCTTGCCGCAATCGGCACCGTCTAGCGAATGACCCGTTCTCCAGTGGAGGCCGCATGGCATCCACTGGAGGCGGTGGACCAGTGGGCCTTGCCTGGCCCGCCGCAAGGGCCGCACGTTGGGGCGGCGGGAGATCCGCTCCGTTCCGGAAGGCCTCGCCCTGCCGGGCACCGAGACGGCTGCACGCGTTCTTGCCGGCCTGCGAGACGGGCAGCGCGGTATCACCAGTGGCAACACGGCGCCCCGCCTGTGCATTTCCGGTCGTCGTGCGGCGGCCCTGGGGGGTGCCGGCAGTCGACGCGGTCGAGTACCTGATCGAGGCGAACGGTGTACCAGCACGCAGAGCGCCGATCGAGCCCACGCGAACCGGCTGCTGTGAGGGAATCGACGATGAAAGCGCGGACGGAAGGCGCACCGCAGGCGCGCGCAGATGGGTCAAGTTCGTGCAGCTCACCGCTGTTGACCGCAGTGTTCCGACCTTCTCGCGGGTGTGGCGCGAGGGGGGTGAGCGGTCATGTGGAACTCGGATGTGGACATCGGCGAAGAAGGGGTGTCCGTACCCGCACCGTCGAAGGAACTACATGAATCTCAGAGGCGACCTGTGACCGTCTCGCCGTACGTCGGGACAGGTCGTTCCGATGTAGCTGACGGAACAGCCGGCTCCGATGCCTCGGTCATCGAGCGGTCCTGGAACGACCCGGACGCGTTCGCCGTACTGTTCGACCGCTACGCCGACGACATCCACCGGTACACGGCCCGGCGGCTGGGCACCGAGGCTGCCGACGATCTGATGGCCGACACCTTCGTCATCGCCTTTCAGCAGCGCCGGCGCTACGACCTGTCGAGGGCGCACGCCCTGCCCTGGCTGTACGGGATCGTCACGAACCTCATCGGACGACACAGACGGGCCGAGGCCCGTCGCCTGCGGGCGCTGTCGCGTGTCGCCGTCACAGCTCCGGCCGAGGGGCGTGGCGCGGGTGACGCGATGGCGGACCGGGTGGTGGCGCGGGTCGGCGCCGAGAACACCCGGCGCAGCCTGGCAGCCGCCCTCGCGGGGCTGTCCGCCCGCAACAGGGACGTCCTGCTGCTGATCGCCTGGGGCGATCTCGACTACGCGGAGGCCGCAGACGCCCTGGCCATACCGGTGGGCACTGTGCGCTCACGGCTGCACCGCGCCCGGAACGCACTGCGAGAAGCACTGGGCGGTTCGGATCCCACAACCCTTCGAGACGACCTGGAGGAACCCGATCGTGGATGACCTCACGCGTGTGCGGCAGATGGAAACCGGCACGCCGCCGCTGACCCACGAAGCCCGCTCCGCCGCCCGAGTGCGGTTGCGGAGCGCTATCTCTGCGGAGAAGCGTCCGCGCCGTTGTGCCGCTCTGTCCCGGCGATTGGTGTTGCGGGTGGCGGTTGCCGCGACGGTTGCCGCGGTGGCGGGAACCGCTGTCGTTACCACGAGAGGCGGCGAGGACGCGTCTCGGATGACCACGCTCAGTGCGGCGCAGGTGCTGCACCGGGCCGCGGACAGGTCCCGGTCCGACAGCGCCGGGCTGCCGGTCCCACGCGACGACCAGTACTTCTACACCAGGACGTTCATCACGCAAAAGCCCCTTGAGGGCGGTAGGACCAAGACGTGGACGGACGAGAGTTGGCTGTCGGTGGACGGCTCCAAGCCCTCGAAGCGCCAGCAACACGGCAAAATCCACAACGACCCCCCTCGGAGCAAGCACGAACGGTTGTGGCCGCCCACCGTGTACTCGGATCTCAAGAAGCTGCCGACCGACCCGGAGAAGCTCCTCGACCTCTTCAGGCATGGCTTCAAGAGCACGCCGGAGAACGACGCCTCCGCGTTCCTCCAAGCCTGCCAGCTGATGAAGGGGCCGCGGGTCATGCCTCCCGGGCTGCAGGCCGCCGCGTTCGAGGCACTCGCGAAGATCCCCGGCGTCAGGCTGGACCACAACCAGGTGGACGTCCTCGGCCGGCCCGGGATCGCGATCTCTCATCCCAAAGCCGCCTTCACGTTCGTGTTCGACCGTGAAACCTACGACTACCTGGGGTTGCGCACGAAAGGCAGCGGCCTCAAACGCGTCAAGGGGGGGTGGGAACAGGACGGCTGGTACTACGAGACCAGGAGTCTGGAAGACCTGGGGGTGGTGGACAGGATCGGCCAGCGCCCCCAGAGCTGACAACCGTGTGAAGCGCGCGTGGCCCGAAGCTCATGGCCCGCCACTCCCTGACGTGCCCGTCGACCGGCACCCGGGCCGCGCGCGGCCACCCAACGGCGTCTTGAGCGTTACGAGTCGGCGATGCCGGGGACCGCGGGAGCGTCCGTAGGAGGTGCATGAGCGTGTCGCTCGCGGACTACTCGCGGAAGAAGCTGGCTGCTCAGCCCATCGGTGCGCGGAGCGCGGTGAGGCAACGCGGCCAGGAGGCGTCACGGTCACTGTCTGCCTGACGACCTGTCTGAGCGGCCTTCCCGCAGCGCCCGGCAGGCTGCAGGCATCCTCAATCTCTCCGGTCTCGGCAGCCAGCTCGGCGGCCGGGTGCTCGCCGAGATCGGAGACGACCGTCAGCGGTTCGTGACGGCTGTGGCCAGATGGCCTACGCCGGTGCCTCCCCCGAGCATCACCGGCGCCGACGCAACGAGCACGCGGACTGGCCCGCCTCCGCCCAGCGCAACCTCGTCAACCGAACGCTCGGCAAGCTCTACCACTGCCTCACGGCCCGCCGACCGTTCGATGAACACGTGGCTCTCCCACTTCAGGCGAAGCCCTCGGTGCGGCAGCTGCATGAGCCGGAGACCGGAGACCGATCACACCGGAGGCCTCACTCCAGGGGCCAGACGTTCCCCGACCGCCAGATTCTCTCGCCAGTACCGGAAGACGGATCCCCGGACGATGTGGACCTGCCCCGCCGCGACCAGTCCGGAGGCGAGGCTTGGTCCGCCGGCGTCGGCCTCGAAGGCGACCAGCCCTCGCGGGCATGCCCCGACGCCTATCTCCCTCTTCTCACGTTATGGCCCGACGAGACGATCATGACGTCTGCCGAGGCCGTAAAGCGGTGGACAGCACTCTCATGCTGGGCGAGCATCTGCGCGATGAACAACGAACTTCCACCCATGGCCAAACGCGTCCGCTTTGTCGAGCTGAACGCGAAGGCGCTGCGGGCGCTTGCCGACGGTGACCTCGCCGGCGGCAGCGCCGAGGCCGGAGTCGCCCTTGACGAACACTTCGTCTGCGACCGGGCCCGCTGGATCTTCGGCTATCGCGCTGACCAGGTCGCCGGGGACCCCTCTGCCGCGCCCTGGGTCACGCGGGTCGCCGTGTCCGACCCGGACGGGTTCGTCGTCGGCGACGCTGGGTTCCACGGGCCGCCGGACGAGGACGGCTTGGTCGAGGTCGGCTACACCGTCGTGCCCGAGTACCGCCGCCAGGGCTATGCCCGCGCCATGCTGGCGGCGCTGCTCACCAGGGCTGCCGCCGAACCCGGTGTCAGGACCGTGCGGGCCACTGTCGGATCCGACAACAATGCCTCCCTGTCCACCATCGCGGGCTTCGGGTTCACGCGTGTCGGCGAGCGGGGGAACGAACGCGACGGGATCGCGCTCGTCTTCGAGGTTTCGGCAGACGCGATTCAGGCCGAGTAGAAGTACGGCCTCGGCGGACATGGTGATGGTGGCGCTGGGGTGCGAGGTGGACATCCCCGGCGGCCATCTCCTTCTCGGCCTGACGGACATTGAGCGGGTTTACCTCAGTCAGATCACGGCGCTGCGCCTGGCCCCGTCCCGCGCGACCGTCGGTGCCATCCTGAGCCATGCCGACTGGACACCCCCGCAACTGAGCTGACGGTAACTGGTGGTCAGCGGACCGCCCGGTGGGGTCAGGATCAGCTCTGGTTGCGCGCGCGTGTCCCGGGACCTCCGCCAAGGGCCGCCCATAGAGCTTCCTGGTGGGCGTGGCGGTTCGGGCGTGGCGGGGGCCTCAGGGTGGCCGAGGTCACGGGCGCCTGCGCCGGGGGTGCACGCGGCGGAGCACCTCATCACTGTTGCGTCCTACGAACTGCGGGACGGCGCCATCGCGCAGGCAGGTCGTTGTGGACCCGGACGAACTCGCCTTCGTGGGCCAGCCCTGGGGGCGTGACCCACGGGTGAGACTGTGGGTACGAGGAGCCTGTCACATCTTTGGGTGCTGGTCGGTTCTCGTCGAAAGACGTGCGTTCCATGGGGAGCGCATGCCCACCGAAGGGGAGAAGTGCGATGACCACGATCCTGGTGACCGGCGGCACCGGAACACTCGGCAGACTCGTCACTGAACGGCTGCGCACGGACGGGCACGAGGTCCGCGTGCTGAGCCGGCACTCGCGGACGTACCCCGTGGATCTGCGTGAGGGTACGGGGCTGGCCGAGGCCGTCGCGGGTGTGGACACCATCGTGCACTGCGCGACCACTCCGCGCGGCGGCGATGAGCTGGCGGCCCGCCATCTGGTCGAGGCGGCCGGCCCGGCCGGGGTGCGGCATCTGGTGTACATCTCGATCGTCGGCGTCGATCAGGTGCCGCTCGGCTATTACCAGAGCAAGCTCGCCGTCGAGAAGCTGATCGAGGAGTCGGGGCTCGGCTGGAGCGTGCTGCGCACGACCCAGTTCCACGACCTGGTGCTGCAGCTCCTGCAGGGCTCGGCGAAGCTGCCTGTCATGCTGCTCCCGGCGGGTGTCGCCGTCCAGCCGATCGAAGTGGCGGAGGTCGCCGCCCGCCTGGCCGAGCTCGCGACCGGGGCGCCCGCGGGGCGGGTGCTTGACCTGGGCGGCCCCGAGGTCCGCAGTTTTCCGGAGCTTGCCCGGGCGTATCTGCGCGCGAGCGGACGGCGCCGTACCCTGCTGAACGTGCGACTGGCCGGCAAGGCCTACCGTGGGTTCCGGGCGGGTGGGCATCTGACGCCGCAGCGGGCCCTGGGCGAGGTCACGTTCGAGCAGTTCCTGGCGGGGAGCCTTCCTGCGCGAGGCTGACGCCTGGGTGGGGGCGCGTACTGGGCGGCGTGGGAGCGTGCCGCCACGGGCTGGGGGACCCCCCCAATGTGAGAGCGGTTCCCCGAGCCGGATTTCGCTGCGGCGCGCGCCCCTGTGCCCACTTGGTCAGCGCGCTGAGGCCCTCCGCGCCTGGACCAATCACTCGACGATGCCGCTGTCCTGGCCCGCATGGAACAGCTGAAACCAGCCTCTGCCGACCCGTCCGGGGCTCTGGCCGTCGTCAGCAGACTGCTCACCGAGGTGAAGGCGTTTAGGCAGCTTGCGACCAGGACAGAGCGACGTGCTGCCGGACGGCCGCCAACTGTCGTGCGACCACCTGGGCCGTCCGGGGTCCCGGACGCTGTACTCCGCGTCACGTTGCCGCGGCGCAGCCCTCGGACGTCTCGTACGCCTGTTCCGGATGATTCCCGGGCTTCCCGTACGGCCACGCTTCACAGAGGAGGCCCGCGAAAGCCGCCGCCGCGCCCGTCAGTTCCACGCGGGAGAAGACGGTCAGGGCGCGCCGCCACGGCGGGTCGACCGGGAGCACCACGCAGTCCTCGCCCACCGCACCGCGCACGACGTGCGATGGCGCGGTGGCGACGCCGACGCCGGCCGCCGCCATGCGCACCGCCGTCGAGGTGTGCTCGGTACGGACCGCCGTGCGTGGTACGAACCCTGCCCTGGCACACGCCCAGTCGAGGAACCGCTGTCCGTCGATCACCGCCTCCATCGCGCACCGCACCCAGGTGCGGTCGGCCAGCTCCGCCAAGTGCACCGCACTGCGCCCCGCGAGAGGGTCGTCGAAGGCGACGACCAGTACGATCTCCTCCTCACCCACCGGCACCACCGGGCCCTGCCACGAGCGCGCCGGGGCCGGCCCGACCGCCAGGTCGGCCACCCCCCGCTCCAGTTGCTCCTCCAGCGCCTCGGTCGTCGCGTACTCGTGCAGCACGAGGGCCACGCCAGGGTGCGCGCGGCGCCATCGGGCGAAGACGTCGGGCAGGATGCCCACGGCCACGGAGTGCACCGTCGCGATGTGCAGCTCGCCGCCCTCCGCCCCGGCGGCTGCCCTGGCGGCCCGCCGGGCCTGGACGGCGCTGCGCACGGCGAGTTCGGCGTGCGGAAGGAAGGCACGGCCCATCACGGTCAGCCGTGCGCCGCGGGGCATGCGTTCCAGCAGCGCGCCACCGACGGACTTTTCCAGTGCCTTGATCTGGTGCGAGAGGGCGGGCTGTGTGACGTGCAGCAGCTCGGCCGCCCGGGTGAAGGACGCCTCCTCGACGACCGTGAGGAAGTACTCCATCTGCCGCAGACTCATCCCGCTCTCCCTTTAGCTCCTATAAACGCTATGCATCGATGTCAGAGGAACATTGCCTTGGACTCATGGTAGGGATGGGTCGCAGGGTTGTGCTCATGACGGAAATCCATGAAGTCGATGTCATCGTGGTCGGTGGGGGCACCGGCGGTTACAGCACCGCCCTGCGCGCCGCGTCCCTCGGCCAGGAAGTCGTCCTGGTGGAGCGCGACAAGGTGGGCGGTACGTGCCTGCACCGTGGTTGCATCCCCAGCAAGGCGATGCTGCACGCCGCCGAGCTCGTCGACGGCATCGCCGAGGCGCGCGAGCGGTGGGGCGTCAAGGCGACCCTGGAGTCTGTGGACTGGCCGGCGCTCGTGGCCACCAGGGACGACATCGTGTCCCGCAACCACAAGGGTGTCGAAGGGCAACTCTCGCACGCCGGCGTCCAAGTGGTGCGCGGAAGTGCGCAGCTGACCGGCCCACGGAACGTACGAGTGACAAGCGGTGGCACCTTTACGGCGCGCCGCGGCGTCGTCCTGGCGACCGGCTCCCGGCCCCGTACCCTGCCGGGGCTGCCCCCGGACGGGAACCGCGTCGTCACCAGCGACGACGCCCTGTTCGCGGCCGGACTGCCAACCTCCGTCCTGGTGCTCGGCGGGGGCGCGATCGGCGTCGAGTACGCCTCGTTTCACCGCTCCATGGGAGCCGAGGTGACCCTCGTCGAGGCCGCGGACCGGCTGCTGCCTCTCGAGGACTTGGACGTGTCACGCCACTTGGCGCGCGGCTTGAAGAGACGCGGCATCGACGTGCAGGTGGGCGCACGGCTGATGGAGGCGACGGTGCTCGACGACGGTGTACGGGCACAGGTCCGCACCTCACGCGGCGAGATCCGCACGGTCGAGGTCGCGCGATTGCTGGTCGCCGTGGGCCGCGCCCCCGTGACCGACGGGCTCGGTCTGGCTGCGGCCGGACTGACCACCGACGAGCGCGGATTCGTCGCTCCTGCCGACTGGTCCCGGCTGGAGACATCCGTACCGGGCATCCACGTGGTCGGTGATCTGCTGCCGCCGCCCTCACCCGGTCTGGCCCACGCCTCCTTCGCCGAAGGCATGTTGGTGGCCGAGACCCTGGCGGGTCTGCCCTCGCCGCCCTTGGACTACGCGGCGGTCCCAAGGGTCACGTACTCCTCGCCGCAGACCGCGTCGGTCGGTCTGACCGAGGCCGGGGCACGGGAACGCGACCACGACGTGATGATCAACACCATGCCCCTGACCGCAGTGGCCAAGGGCATGGTGCACGGCCAGGGCGGCGTGGTGAAGGTGGTCGCCGCGCGCGGTGGGCCGGTGCTCGGTGTCCACCTCGTGGGACCGAATGTCTCCGAGATGATTGCCGAGAGCCAGCTGATCGTCGGCTGGGACGCCGAACCCTCCGACGTCGCCCGCCACATCCACGCCCACCCCACGCTCTCCGAGGCCGTCGGTGAAACCTTCCTCACCCTCGCCGGGCGCGGCTTGCACCAGCAGCAGTCGTAGGGTCGTGAGGCTGAGCGGCGTCCCACACGCCGGTGGGGGCGATCTCGGCCACCAGTCCGCGAAGTCGCGGGGCTGCGGTGGAGGGCACGCTCGACGCCGTCGGCCGGCGAGCTGTTGCGGCCGTCGAGGAACGCCGAGATGAGCGTGGCCAGCGGCTCGGCAGAATCGCGCGGGGCACCGTCGTTGACGATGGCATCGGTGAACTGGGCCCGGATGATCGGCTCGTAACGGAGAGTTCGGCCCGTCGCCCGGGCGATCTTGTCGACGCCTTCGGGTCCACAGGCGGGGGCCCGTCAACTCGTAGCGCTCGCCCACGTGGCCGTCCTCGGTGAGGGCCGCAACCACGACATCGGCGATGTCGTTGGCGTCGATGAACGGGTCGGCGTGGCCGCCGCGGGCAGAGCCAGCCGGGGCGGCGATGGCGTCGCCGGCGCCGGGCCACTCGACCTCGGGGTGGTACATAGGTAGGCCGACTGAACGCCGGCGACGGTCTGCTCGACCTGCTGCTCATCTCGTACTGCGGGTGTGGGCCCGGTACCAGGCCCGAGACCGAGGCTCCGGCCTGGTACCGGGCCCACACCCACCCGGTGGCCGGCGAGGCGCTGCGCCTGTTCCACGAGGACCCGGCGATGGCGCGGGTCGCCGCCGAGGTCGGCGTGTCACGGGCGACGCCGGCCGAGTGCTTCCGCAACGCCGTCGGCACGCCTGCGATGACTTACCTGGCCGAGTGGCGCCTGGCCCTGGCCGCCGACCTGCTGCGCCAATCCGACACCACCTGGAACACCGGGGCCCGGCAGGTCGGCTACGGCAGCGGATTCGCCCTCAGCTCGGCATTCAAGCGGGTGTAGGCATCAGCCCACAGGAGCATCGCAGAGCCGCGTCGGCCCAGTGAGCGCGGGGGCTGACGGTGCCGCTGTCGAGCCCGGAGTCACCGCTGTGCTTCTGGCTCCGGGAGGCATGGCACGGTCCGCCGGCGGCTGGGCCAGCCCCTGAGGTCGCCGGTGCCGATCCGACCAATGTGGCCGGCCCCTGGAGCTTCACCGCCTCCGCCCCCGGCCACCCTGTGTCCTGCGCCCGCTGCGTGACCCTGGGCACCACGACGCTTGGAGAGGGCGCCCCGTCCGCGATCGGGCTACAGCAGCACCGGCAGGGAATCGAGACCGCGCATGAGCCGCGTCTGACGCCACTTGAGATTCTCACTGGGGACCGCGAGCTCGATTTCCGGGAATCGGGTGAGCAGTCCGGTCAGCACGATCTCGCCTTCCGCTCGGGCGAGGGGGGCGCCCAGACATCGGTGGATCCCGTGCCCGAAGGCCAGCTGCGACTTGGCGTTGCGGGTGAGGTCCAGCTGGTCGGGAACAGGGAATTGTGCTGGATCGCGGTTGGCTGCTCCTGGCGCTATGAGGACCGGGACGTCCGCCGGGATCTCGGTCCCGCCGATGACCAGGGCTTCTGTGCTGTAGCGGAAGGTTGCGACGCCTATGGGCGAGTCGAAGCGGAGAAGCTCATCCAGGACGGTGGGTATGAGGCCGGGGTCGTCCCGCAGCCTCGCGAGCGAGTCAGGATGCTGTACCAGTGCGAGGACCGCGTTGCCGATGAAGTTGGTCGTCGTCTCATGGCCGGCGACCAGTAGCAGGACAGCCAGCGAGACCACTTCGTCGCCAGTGAGTTCCCCTGCGGCGCTCCGGACAAGAAGGTGGGAAAGGAGGCTGTCGTCCATCTCCCTTCGCTTCGCTTCGACGAGGTCGGCCATGTAGTCGGCGAGGGCATGGGAAGCGGCATCGATCCGATCGGACTCGCCGGCCGCGAAGAGTCCGTTCGACCATCGCGCCACCATGGTCCGGTCGTCTCCGGGCACACCCAGCAGCTGGCAGATCACCGTGACGGGGAGCGGCACGGCCAGGCCGGCCACGAGGTCGACCTGCTCGCCGGGTGCCCACACGTCGAGAAGGGCGCCGACCACCTCGGTGATGTACGGACGCATACGTGCCACGGCACCGGGAGTGAAGGCCGGTCCTGCGGCCGCGCGCAACCGTGTGTGCCGCGGAGGGTCGGTGGCCAACATGGTCTGGGAGACCGCCGGGTGGAGATTGCGACGCGACGGCTGACCAGTGAAGAAGCGCGCTGTGTCCTTCGACAGCCGAGGGTCGGCGAACGCTTCCCGCGCCTCGGCGTAACCGGTGACGACGTAGCTGTAGCGCCCTTTCGAGCCGGTGGGCACCTTGTGTACGGGCGCTGCGCTACGAAGACGGGTGAACGTCGCGTACGGGTCTTTGAAGAACTGAGGGTCCAGCAGCGGGTCGGTCATGATCCTGACACTGTGCCAGTCGCCGTCGGCTCACCGGCAGTGACGCGCACGATCTCGTTGTCCGCGTAGGCGTCCGCGTAAGCCGCGGCGATCAGGAGGAGCCGCTCGGTCTCCGCCTGCAGGCCGCCTTCGCGGGAAGGAGCGGGCCGAGCCTGCTCCGAGCACGGCGTGCGCCCGCTCTGCTTCACACGAATGGTGCCTTGATCACCGCGGCTCCAACGATCGCTGCTCCCCCGAGGGCGTCTTCCGGGAGTGGTCCGAACGAACCGGCCTGGGCCGCACCGGCCCACCTGCGGCTGGTACGCCGGTCAGGGGTTCGGCCGCATGTCTCCACCGTACGTGGTGCGGTAGTCCGGGACGACGATCCGGCTCGTCGGAGACTCCTGATGGACCTGGGCGGTGAACGCGTCCAGGTCCATCGTCGGGTCGCGGCGCGGGGGTTCGCTCAGCGGCTCCTCGAAGTTGTCCCAGTGGACGGGCACGACGACGCCGGGCCGGCCCAGTGCCCGCAGCAGCCGGGGCACATAGCGGGACGTGGAGTCGCTGGACGGCACCGCGACCATCGCGAGATCGGGGCTCAGGCCCTGCACGGCCCGCTCGGAGAAGTCGCTGGCGCCCGTCAGGAACGCCGAGGGCCCGTCGTTCCCGGCCGTCACCTGGAAGGCGAGCGTGTCGCCCTCCGGCAGGTCGGAGATGGTCCTCGGGGCAGCCTCGGGCGGCGCGTTCAGCGTGCCCGGGGCGAAGTAGGAGTACCGCTTGTTGCGGCTGTGCAGGCTCGATACGACCTCCACCGTGAGCCCGCCGAAGTCCAGCACCTCGCCGCCCTTCACCACCGAGATCTGCCCCGGGTCGACACCGAAGGCGACCAGCAGATGGAAGGTGGTCTCCGTGCCGACGACGCGGGCGCCGGTGGACTTGGCGATGAGGGGCACATCGGCAATGTGGTCCCAGTGGGAGTGGCTGACCAGGACGATCTCGGGGTGGCCGATGTGCTCCCGTACCAGCTCGGGATCGGACCTCAGCTTCGTACCCGGCTTGAAGCCCCCGTCGAACAGGCCGGTCTTGAACCGGGTGAGGTACGGGTCGAAGAGCACCGTACGGCCGCCGACGTCGATGCGCCAGCCGGAGGTGCCCAGCCAGCGCAAGGACACCGAACCGGCCGCCGGGGCCCTGCGGGGTGCCGCCGCAGGGGCGGCGGTCGTGGCGGGAAGCAGCGGGGCGGCCGCGCCGAGCGCGGCGCCGCGCAGCACCGTACGTCGGCCGAACCCCTGGATGCGCCGCTTCGGGCGCTGTGCGTCTGTGTCGTCGCTCATGGCGTCAGGAGATCAGGACGTGGCCCTCGCCGTCCAAGATCAAAATCCTTGGGTCCTCATATGCGGACGCATATGAGCGCACGTCACAGCCCTTTACTTCGCAGGAAGTCGACGGCGATCCGGGCCGTGGCACCGATCGCGGCGTCCACCGCCGGACGCGAGGCGGCCAGCCCCCGCGTACGGGCGAAGACGGAGACCGCGTAGCGGCCGCCGTCGGGGTACCGCACGACTCCCGCCTCCATGTGCAGCCCGGGCAGGGTTCCGGTCTTCGCCGCGACTATTACCTCGTCGGGAAACCCCGACACCAGCCGGTGCCTGAATACCTGACGTGCCATCAGCTCGCGTACGTGGGCGCACGCCTCGGGCGGGCCCGCCTCGTCACGCCAGACGAGACGCAGCAGCCGGGTGATCTCACGGGGCGTGCTGGCGTTGGTCCGCAACGGATCCAGCACGCTCAGCCGTCTCTTGCGATCGTCCGGCAGAGCTGGGTAACGGAGGGCGAACTCCACCTCGTCACGGGCGCCCACCTCGGCGAGCATCGACTCCAGTACGTCACGGGGACCGCCCACGATCCGGGTCCCGGGAAGCCCGAGTTCCCCGGCGAGAAGCCGCACCGTGTCGAGGCCGACCCGTGCCAGCAGCAGATCCGCCGCCGAGTTGTCGCTCACCGAGATCGCGAAGAACGCCAGATCGCGCAGCGACAGCTCGACGTCGTCCGCACAGCCTGCCGTGCCCCAGCCGCCGAGCCGGTCGGCCGCCGTCACCCGCACCCGCTCCCGGGGGTCGAGCTGGCCGGCGGCCACCTGCCGGGCGAACTCCAGGACCAGCAGCACCTTGAAGACCGAGGCGATCACGACCGGCCCGTCCGCGCCGACCGCCACCTCCTGGGTGCCCGGCTCCGTGTCGATGGCGACGGCATGGAGCACCCCCTCGGCACCCGCCCCCGCGAAGACCTCGCGGATCCGTTCCTCGACCATCGGTTCGCCCCTCACGTAAGGTCCTTGGCTGTGGATCTCTTGCGCCACCTGCGTATCTTCGTCGCCGTCGCCGACGAGCTGCACTTCAGCCGGGCCGCCGACCAGCTTGGCATGGCTCAGCCACCCCTCAGCCAGGCGGTACGCAGACTGGAGAAGGACCTCGGCGCCGAGCTGTTCGACCGATCGCACCGCCAGGTCCGGCTGACCGCCGCCGGCATGGTGCTGCTGGACGAGGCCCGCGAACTCCTGGCCCGCGAGGAGCGGTTACGGACGCTGGCCCGCCGCGCCGGGGACGGCGGCCTGGGCACCCTGCGCGCGGGCGTGCCGCCCGACACCACGGTCGCCATGCTCTCCACGCTGCTCTCGGCCTGCGCGGAGCACTCCCCGGGCCTGTCCGTCGATCTCCAGGAGATCACCACCGAGGAACAACTGCGGCTGCTCGCCTCCGGTGGGCTCGATGTCGGCCTCGTCCACCAGCCCGTGGACGCCACCGAACTCCGCCTCGGCGCGGAGGTGTGCGTGGAACTCGGTGTCGTTCTGCCCCGCACCTCACCGCTGGCCCGGCTCCCCGAGGTCGCGCTCGCCGAACTGTCCGGCCACGACCTGGTGCTCTTCCCCCGTGCCCAGGCCGCCGGCTGGTACGACCGGATCCTCGACACCTGCCGCGCCGAGGGCTTCGTGCCGGGCCGCCTCCGGCACGCCTCCAACCCCGAGTTCGTGCTGGCCCTCGTCCACGCGGGCCACGGCATCGCCTTCGACCAGGGGCCGGTGGCCCGCAAGGAGCCCCGCGTCGTCTGGCGGCCGCTGGCCGGCCGCCCCCTCACCCGGCGGACCACCGGGGCCTGGCCCGCCGGCCGGTCCGCCCACCCGGCCGCCCCTCACTTCGCGGAGCTCGCGGCCGACGTGCTCGCCCGCGACCGTACGGCAGCGGCCCCGCGCCGCGACGACGGCCCGCGCCCGCCGGACGGGCCGCCCCGCCCGTGGTCGGTGGTGTACGACGAGTCGAGCTGACGGTTGCCCCCGGCAGGCACGCTCCTTCAACACAGCCACAGCGCGCACCCGGAACGAGCAGCACCCGACCACTGCGGCGGAGGCCCGCGCCCCTACCCGGCCTTCGGGTGGCGAGCCGTATCGCTTCGGTGTTCCAGTGGCGGAACGTGTCGCGGCGATGTCGGTGCGGTTGTCCCGAGCGGTGGCCAGGCTGCGGCGACGAAGCAGCCCGGGAGGTGGGGTGCAGTGATGTAGGCGCCCAGGACGCTTGCCAACCAGGCCGCGCTGGTGTTGACCATCCACGACGGCCCAGACGGCGCCGCCACCTCCGAGGTGCGGGCGGGGGCCGCTGCGATGGCGTAGCGGGCCGGCGGTCCGCAGCCGGGCTCGTCGGCAAGGGTGGTCGGCGTTTGGGCGCGCATGGCCGTGCGCTCTCCTGTACGGATGCCGGGCAGAGGGATGGCTCTAGGGCCTGTGTGATGTCGTGATCATTCTTGGATTCTGTCCTGTTCGAGGGGCGGGATCCGGTAGGACTGTGGTCGTGACGCGCAGGCAACTCACCCATGCCCAGTGGAAGTTCATCGAGCCGTATCTGCCGATCGGTAGGTACGGCCCGTATCCGGAGCGGTTGCGGGAGCAGTTCGAGGGTGTGATCTGGCGGTTCCGGTCCAGTGCCCAGTGGCGGGAGATGCCTGCCGAGTTCGGCCCCTGGGCCACCGTCTACGGACGCTTTCGCGTCTGGCGGGACGCCGGTGTGTTCACCGCCCTGCTGGAAGGCCTGATCGCCGAGGGTGCCCGGGCGGGAAGAACGGACTTGTCGCTGGTCAGTGTGGACTCGACCACGGTCCGTGCCCACCACGACGCCGCAGGGCTCCGCGTCAGCAAGCACCTCATGTCGGCCCTGGAAGAAGCCGCGCAGGAGCAGGAAACAACCCGGCAAAAGGGGGCGGCACGGAGGAACAGAACGGACAGGCCGAGCGCCGGCGCATCCGGCGCCGACGCAAGCTCCGCCTGAAGGAAGCCCTGCTCGGCCGGTCCCGGGGCGGCCTCACCAGCAAGGTTCACCTTGCCGCGGACCGCGGATGCCGTCCCCTCGCGTTCGTCCTGACCTCCGGGCAGGCCGCGGACAGCCCGCAGTTCATCCCCGTGCTCGAGAAGGTGCGGGTCCGTCTGCCGGTCGGCCGTCCCCGCACCAGGCCCGGCGCAGTCGCTGGCGACAAGGCCTACTCATCTCGCGGCAACCGCTCCTACCTGCGCAAACGCAACATCAAAGCGGTCATCCCGGAGAAGAAGGACCAGGCCGCCAACCGGAGGAAGAAGGGCTCACGAGGTGGTCGGCCCGTCGGCCACGACGCCGACCTCTACAAGGAACGGAACACGGTCGAGCGCCTGATCAACAAGCTGAAGGCCTGGCGAGGCATCGCGACCCGCTATGACAAGAGCCCTGACAGCTACCTCGCCGGCCTCCACCTCCGCGCCGCAATGATCTGGATCGACGACCTGATCAAAACCGCCGAATGATCACGACATCACACAGGCCCTAGTGCTGCGGCCCTCTCGTGTGCGCGAGGGCGGCGGGCTGTCAGGTGTGGAGCTGGAGCCGCTCGATCACCGTGGAGAGGTGGGCGCGCTCCTCGGCGTCGAGGCCGCGTAGCGGTAGAGGGAGGTTGCGCTGGGCGGTCAGGCCCAGGTGCGCGGCGGCCGCGGCGACGACCCGCAGAGATCCTCCGTGCCGGGTGAACAGGTCCCACAGGGGCTGGAGGCGCTGGGACTCCTCAAGGGCCCGCTCGTGCTGGCCGGTCTGGGCTGCGCGGGTAAGGGCGAGGGCCGGCTCGGGGAACGTGCCGCCGATCACCGAGTACCAGGCGTCGCATCCGGCGTTCAGGCCCCTGGCTGCGGCCGCGTCTCCGCTGATGCCCACCGTCACCGTGTCGGGCAGGAGCCGGCGCAGATGCTCGACGCGAGCCCGGGCCTTCGCTGTATCGGCGGGAAGCGAGGGGATCTTGATGGACGCCACCTGCGGCAGCCGGGCCAGGCGCGCGTACAGCTCGTCGGTGAAGGTGAAGTGCGTGGTGCCCGGGTTGTCGTAAACCACCAGGGGGATCGACAGGTTCGCGGTGACCTCCTCGTACAAGCCGAAGACGTCGTCGTCGGTCAGCGGCTGGTAGGACACCGGCGCCAGCAGCACGCCGGAGGCCCCGGCGTTCTGCGCGTCCTCGGCGGCTTGGAGCACCTGGAGGGTGCGCAGCGCCCCGATGCCGACGATGACCGGCACTCCGTCGGCGTTGTCGACCGCGACGCGGGCGACGTGGGCGCGTTCCTCGCGGGTCAGGTAGGCGTAGGAGCCGGTTGAGCCCAGCGCTCCGATCGAGTCGACGCCGGCGGTGGCGAGCCGGTTGACCAGCGTGGCGAAAGCCTTCTCGTCGACGCTGCCGTTGCCGGGGATGGGGGTGAGCGGAAAGGCGCTCAGACCGGTGAACAAGGCGAACCTCCAGAGGCGCGGGTGATCCATCGGCGGCGGTCGGCTGAGGCCGCGCCGCCGGGTACCTGGGGCCGCCGTGCAGGGTAGGCGGGCCAGGGGGGTGGTCAGACGGTGGTGTCGGGGTGTGCCGGGCTGAGGTAGTGCACGGCGCTCTTCTCGCAGTGCGGATGGAGCAGGGTCTGCAGGTCGTCGGCCGCGGCTTTGAGCAGGTGCCCGCCGCGGGTGGCGGTGACAGTCTCCAGGACGAAGGCGACGTGGGTGGAGTCTTCGGCGATGCGGGTGCGGTGGGCGTCGCGGTGGTTCCAGTGCCGAGTGAGCACGTCGGTGGTGTCGGCGTAGATGATCTCGCCCGGCTTGGGGTTCTCGGCGGTGCCGGGCTCGCCGAGCGGGATGAAGGTCTCGCTGCCGTCGGCGTGACAGATCACGACGTCGCCGGTGACGTCGTCGAGATCGAAGGCACCGGCGGGCAGGCTGTGGCGGACGGAGACGGCGTTGCAGGAGTCGACGGCCGGGTTGATCCGGGGCAGCCTCCCCTTCTTGGCCATGCGGCGGCCCAGGGCGTCGACGCTGGGGCGGATGCGGCGGGGGTTGGTGCCGAAGGAGCGGTAGGCGCCGTGCCACGCCTCGATGCGCGGGTCGCTCTCCTCGGCCGGCCGCCAGACGCCGTCGGCGAGCTGGGCCTCCAGGTCCGCCAGGGCGGCGGCGGTGGCAGGCCAGGGCTCGCCGCCGCGCAGGCCGCCGGCGGTGACGACGACGATGAGGGTGTTCGCGTTCCGCGCGCTGCGGCGGCAGGCGATACGCACAGGGGGCGGTGGCTGGTTGTGTCCAGGCCGGCTCGGTGACCTGGTTCACGTCACTTTCAAGGCTCGGCGCGTCCCGCTCACGCCGGCGGCAAGGCCGGGTTCATGCGTCAGGGCCCGGCAGGGGAGGTTGCCGGGCCCTGATGGGATGCGTGTGTCACAGCTCAGTGCTTGAAGACGTCCTTGATCTTCTCTTTCGCCTGGCGAGCGTCGCCCTTGGTCTGCTCGGCTCGGCCTTCGGCTTCCATTGACTGGTCGCCGACCGCTCGGCCGACAACCTCCTTCGCCTTGCCCTTGGCCTGCTCGACCTTGGCCTCGGTCTTCTCATCGGCCACAGCACTCACGTCCTTCCGATCAGGCGAGTGGACGCCCTACATCTGACCGCTGCTGCGCCGGGCAAACGCACATCACACCGATGGCTGACGCACGCCGGCCCGGCGAACCGGCGGGCATGGCGGTCACCGGCCTTGCGGGCTGCCGATGTCAGCGCGGAACGGCTCGTAGACCCGCCTGACCTGCACCCCGGCGGGCAACGTCGACACCTATCAGGACCCGGCCGGCGTCACCGGCTACATCTGGAACAAGGTCAACAAGCTCAGCGAGTTGAAGGACTCGACCGGCGAAATCACCACGTACACCTACAACGACAACGACAACGACACCCGCACCAAGACCACCCCCGGGCGGCACCGTGCAGGACATCACGCTCGACAAGTCCAGCCGCCCGACCACGATCAAGGTGACATCGCCCAAGGGCGCCCTGACCAACCTGTCGTGCACCTACGACAGTGGCGGGCGGATGACGCTGGCCAAGGAGACGGCCGGCACCACACTGAAGACGACGTGGGTGTACTGCTTCGACGCGGCCGGCAACCTCACGCCCCAAGCGGACACCGGAAACTGCCGGGGCTCCGGTTCGACGTTCACGTACAACGACGCCTCGCAGCTGACGGCGAAGGACGGCGTCACCACCGGCTGGTCCTACGACAAGCTCGGCAACGAAACCGCCGGAGCCGCCACGACAGCCGAAGCCAGCACCGCCGAGAAGTGGTCGGACTGCTCTCAGCTCACCTCGCTGACCGTGGGCGGCAAGACGTACGCCGGCCAGTACGGATCGACCGACCGAAGTGAGCGGAGCAAGCTCGGCGACACGTTCTTTTGTAACGGGCCCTTCGGCCGCCTGTCCGCCAAGTCAACTGGCGGTGTGGGAAATGGGATTCAACCTGGAACCCGGGGGCACGTTGAATCCCATGACGACCGGGGGCTACTACCTCAGCGACGCGCTCGGCTCCGTCATGGCGCTCGCCGACGAAGGGGGCACGAAGGTCAACCCGTACTCCTACAGCCTCCGCGGCGTCACCCGCGCCGCCACGTCCGAAAGTATTCTGCAGCCGCACCGGTTCGCCGGCGGCTACCAGGACCCCACCGGCCTCTACCCCCTTCGAGGCCCGCTACTACGACCCCAACATCGGCTTATGGGAAGTGCGCAGCTGGGTTCGGCATGATCGGCGGCCACATCGCACAGGGTGGTGACCCGGCTTTGACCGGCGGTCTGGGAACCAAAGCATCCACCCCCACGTGCTCCGGAGGCCTGCAGGTTCAGTTCTGATCACCTGCCTCCCGGGCGGCCACGCCCGGGAGGCACCTGACTGGAGGACGAAATGGAACACGTACTGCAATGGGCAGCCGAAGGGAAAGAGCCCGTCACAGGCCCTCTGCTGTACGTACTGATCGGTGTGGCCGTAGCCTTCGCTGTTCTTGTCGTCGTGAAGCTCTCTCAACGTCGCTGAGAGCTGTGCGATATCAGCGATCCGTGCCGCAGAGAAAGGGATCAATGGACAAGCAGACCGTAGTCGGAGTTGCGGCCCTCGTCATTGGAGTGGTCC
Organism: Streptomyces chryseus; assembly: GCF_014650755.1. Classification (GTDB taxonomy): domain Bacteria; phylum Actinomycetota; class Actinomycetes; order Streptomycetales; family Streptomycetaceae; genus Streptomyces; species Streptomyces chryseus. Next base: position 33,706 of record NZ_BMVO01000027.1, read on the forward strand.
TGGTGCTGTCGCGCTCGTACTTCGCCAAGGGTGCGACGAGCCAGCAGAACGTCTTCGGCAGAGCTAACGCGAGCAACCCTTCCTTCGCGCGAATGATGCCGGTAATCGTTGGTTGCGGAATCGCTCTCTGTGGCGTGCTTGTCTTGGTCGGCATACTAGGAGTGCAGTAGCCGCTTGCGTGGTGAAGAAGTGCTGGAAGAACTGGTCAAGCCGACCGCTTGACGGGCCAAGCGGTTCACCGCGGACCCACGGTGACGGCTGCTCGGGCCAGGGAGCTGCGGTGCCAGCACCCCTCGGAGTCTCAGCGTGCCCCCGTCCAGTTGTGGGCCACGTCGATCACGACCCGGTCGGTTGCCACCGACACCCGGAGCGGCAGCCGCGCCCGGACGCCGAGCCCTATCTGCGTGTCTCCTTCGAAGCTGCCGGCGAACCGGGCGTCGGTGAAGGTGCGGTATCCCGTGAGGTCAACGCCCTTCAGGTGTTGACCGGCCCGCACGGGATAGGTGGGCTTCCCTGTGGCGGGGTCATAGGCGGGGGCGTTGACCCGTATCTCGAGGACGGCGCCGCCGCCGACGGGGATGTGTTTGCCCGAACCGTCCTGGTGGAGGCGGCTGACGTACCTGACTGAATAGCCGAGGCCGCTGGTGCCCGCGCCGGGGACGTCGACGACCATGCGGTCGAAGCAGGCGTGCCGGCCGGTCCTGATGTTCGTCACCGGCTCCACCGTCGCGGCGGAGCGGGTCTTGGCCGGACTGCCCCAGCCGGTGGGGCAGTCCGCGGTCTGGGTGGTGGTGGTCGTTGTGGCCGCGGCCGGGACCGCCGCCACTCCCGACGTGGCAGCCACGAGCGCGACTACCGTTGTCCATGCGGCTCTGTTTCGTCCCATTTCATCCCCTAGAAAGGTGGTGTGTCGGATATATAGGGAGACACTCGGGTGGGTCGAATGGTTGCACTGTTCCTGAGCTCAACGATCCGGAATGCCAGGGCGGTGAGCGATTGGGCGGGTCTTACATCCCCACGCCGGGCACGAATCCGCAAGCGGCATCCCCCGGTCCACGTGCACTCCGAACCGGCAGCGATGACGGACGGCAGACGACCTCCTGCACCGTCTCAGGGTGCGACCAGCCCGTTGGCGGTCGCGTTCACAGAGCTGGCGTCACCGCGGGGACCACCCGGCCACGGGCCACATAGAGTTCCCGGCACCGTCGAACCCCGTCAGAACCGGAGTGCCCATGTCCTCGGCTGGTCTTTCACGGCCGTTCGAAGAACGGCTGCGTGCTGCCATCACCGATCCTCAGGCCATGGGGAATGCGCGGCGCTACTTCGGCATCGGTCTGCCGCTGGGCGTGGCTGCTCTCACGGGGAGCCGCTTCGAGCATCTGGCCGGCGGGGGAGGCCGGCCGGAGGTCGCCGACACCGTCACGGCGGAGGATCTCGTCGCGGTGCAAACGTTGTCGGTCACTGTTCCGGCGCCGGTCGCCCTCGATATCCTTGAGGGCGCAGCCTCGGCGCGCGCCTGTCCCCTCTGCTGCACGCTATTCCCAGCGACGTCGACATGGTTGATGTCGACGCGGCCGTCGTGGCCGACGGCTCGCCGGCGGACCAGGCCTGGCATCTCCTTCGCGACCAGGCGGACGTCGGCTGGGTGATCGCAGGCAAGCTTCTGGCCCGTAAGCGCCCACGGTTGCTCCCGGTCTACGACCGTGTCGTACGCTGCGCCCTCGGCAGCCCGCCGTCCTTCTGGCTCGATCTGCATGCCGCGCTGGGCGAGGACGGCGCCGCTTTGTACCGCCGGCTGCTTGAGCTGAGACAGGCAGCGGGGCTGCCGGAGACGGTGAGCGCGCTGCGGGTGTGCGACGTGGTGTGGATGAGCCACCGGGCCCTGGGCCACGCCTGCCGCTGAAGCGCCGTGTGAGGCTCGGGGCGTCCGTGGACGGGATGGAGCATGTACGACGTTCGGGGCGCCCCAGGGCGAGGGACGTCCCAGGTCCGCTCGTCGTTCGAGGTGTAGGGCCGCAGGTAGGCCGGCAGAGCGGTCGGCTCGCCGGTTCCTGCCTGCTGTGGCTGGGTGGCCTTCTACGATCCGGTCTGCTCGGGAGCCAGTCGGCATGGGGCCGGCCCGGAGCCGGCCCGAGCCGCCTCAACCGCCTGGCTGTCCCAGCGCAATGGTCGAGGATGGAGTCATGACAGGGGAAGTGAGCGAGATCGCTCTGAGTAAGCAGGATCTTCGTGAGGTCACCGCGTTCGCTGCAGCGTGCGCGGAAGTGGTGCTCGAGGTGTTCGAGGGCGATCAGCCGGACGATTTGCGGCCTCGAGACGCTATCGGCGCCGCGTGGGAGTTCGCTCGAGGTGGTGAGCGAGGGAAGGCTCTGCGAGACGGAGCGTGGGCGGCACTCAAGGCAGCCAAGAGCGCGGACACTGCGGCTGCGCGCGAGGCGGCTCGGGCAGCGATGTCTGCGGCAGGCGCCGCCTACCTGCATCCGCTGGCCAAGGCCACCCAGGTCAAGCACATTCTCGGAGCCGGCGCTCACGCGGCCAGAGCGGCCGAACTTGTCGCCGACGACGATCGGAGCGTTGGTGCCGAACACCTTGAGCAGACGGTGCATCGTGCGACACCGGTCGTCGTTGACGTGCTCAAACGCTTTCCAACGGCGCCGAGTGGCGGCGGACGGGTTGGTGAGTTGATCCGCATGCTGGACGCTGACCTTCGTTCACTCACCCTCTCTGAGTGACTTTGAACGTTCAGACGGTGCGGCCCCACCTCCGTCAGCGGTTGACTTCGATGTTCGTCAGGACAAGCAGGGCGCGCAGGAGCTGGGTGGCGCGGGCGGGGTCGGTGCGGAGCGTGGCGAGGATCCGCCAGTTCTTGAGGTGGGCGAAGCCGTGCTCGACTGGCGCGCGTCCGATGGCGAGGACTCGGTTGGCGTCCTTCTGACCGGCGGTGAGCTTGTGGGTGCGGCTGGCATGGAAGCCCGTGACGATCACGGGGTCGCGTACGTCGTTGTCCAGGCCGCGGAAGCCGAGGTCCGCGAGAGCGCCGAGACCGGCGGCGCGTAGGCTCCTCGACCATCTGCCCGACCACCCCGCTTCCGGCCCCGACCGGGACCGTGCTCCGGACCCGTGTCTGGCGCCGGCTGCCGCCAGGCCCTTCGAGGACGTGTACCGGCTTCCGCCCGACGCGGACGGCTGGAGTACCGGCCGCCGTCCGCGCCCGCCTCCGCCGCCCCGCCGTGGACGGCCGACCCGGCGCCCGTCCCGTTCGAGGCGACCGCCCGGTGGGCGGACCGTGCGGCCGACTTCACCGCCCTGGACCGGTCCGCCCGGCAGACCGAGGAGCTGAGGTCCTGGTGCCGGGCCGACGGCATGACGGTCAATCAGTTCCGGAGCGCCGCCCTCGCGGAGTCCTGGACCCGGGTCGCGGGCCGCGCGGACGTCCGGCTGCTGACCGCGGTCTCCCTGCGGGTCCGCTGCCCGACGTCGGCTGCTTCATCACCGTGGTCGGCGTCCCGGTGGCGCCGCACGCCGACGGCACCGCCGAGACCGCCCGGCGGTACGGTACGGTGCGGCGCTGCGGGACGCGGGCCGCGGACGCAACCTGGCCTGCGGTCCGCTGGTCTCCCTCTGGCGCATACGGCGCCAAGCCGTCGCCCGCCGCTGCCACTACCGAAGAAGAACCAGCTCAGGCAACGATTTCTGACTGGAGTACTAGCAGACCGGCACCCCGGGAACCTGGTTCTCCGGCACACTGAGATAGATGTTGCTCATGTAGCCGCCGTACTGCGGCAGATGGGCCCACCAGTCGTTGGTGTAGGGCGGGACGCTGACCTGCTGACCGCGCTTCTGGCAGCCGACCAGGACCTCGACGCCGGCGGGCAGCGTCGTGACCGCGCCCGAGGCGGTCGTCGCCTGGGTGCGGACCCGGACCCCGCTGCCCCAGGTGCCGATCCACGTACCGGCCGGGCGTGAGGCGCCGGGGACGTTCAGCGAACGGGTCAGCCGCCCCACATCCGTGTAGGCCTTGCCGTAGGAGGTTCCGCCGGGATGCAGGGTGAAGACCGCCACGATGGAACGGTCGCCCGCGCCCACCACACCCGTGGTGTGCAGTGCCGGACGTGCGAGGTCCACGGCCTCGGCGCCTGCGGGCGTCCGTGCGACCGTCCCGGCCGGTTCGTTCGCCGCCGTCGCGGTCGTCGCCGTACAGCCTCCGGAACTGAAGCCCGACCAGCCCTGCTTGACGGCCCAGGGGCGGTTGAAAGAGCCGGCGATGCCGAAGTGCTGGTCGTAGCCGTCGGTGGCGCAGCGGGTGGACTGGCGCAGGTTGCCGAGGACGTAGTCGCGTATCGCCGCGGGAGCGGAGTCCAGCAGGTAGCGGTAGATCTTCACGGTGTCACGGGCCGAGAGGGCCGTGTAGCCCCAGTAGCCGGGGTGGGTGGACGGCGGACGGGCGGTGTCCGTCAGACCGAGCCGCGTGACCATCCGGTCGACGATCGCGCCTGAGCCGTTGTTCGCCCAGAACGTGCTCGCGGCCGCGTCGTCGCTGCCGCGCAGCATGCTGTCGATCCGGGACCGGTCGGCGGCCGGCAGGGCGTCGGGGCCGCGGTTCCAGAGCACGTCCAGGGCGATCAGCAGTTTCACCACGGACGCCGACCGGAACTGCCCGGCGGTGTTCAACTGCTCGGTGAACGTGCCGGTGTGGCGGTCGAAGACGGCAACGCCCGCCGTCACCCCGGCCGGCACGTCGGCTCGAACCGAAGCCGGGGGCGATAACGGGGACTCAGTGGGTGCGGCGGTCGCGGTGGGCGCGGTGGTGCACACCAGTGCCGCGAGAGCGGCGGCCAGCACCCCCGCCCGCACCGCGCCACGACGTGCGAACCGGACGACCGTTCCGTCATGCGTGCTGCTCAAGGTCATCATGGTCATCCTCGGAGTCGTTGGCCTGCGCGGACGAGGTGAGGCCGGGGGGAGAGGAGCGCCGCGGGAGCCAGAACGACCGCCGCGACACCCCTCGTACCGGCAGGGACGCCGGTCAGCACTCTCGCACCCCCGGCAGCCAGGCGGCGGGGTGGTCGATGTAGATGTTGCTGATGTAGCCACCGAGCGCCGGGATGTAGGACCAGGCGTCGTTGCTGTAGCCCTCGGCGTTGACCACGTCACCGCGCTTCTGGCACTCCACGAAGACCGGCGTCGGCCCGCTCAGCGTGCGGACGACCGTCGCGCTCAGCCGTGCGTCGGCGCGCACCCGGACCGACGTGCCCCAGGTGGTGAAGTTGGTCCCGGGCGTGCCGCTGCCCGGAGTGCACGGCAGGCCCACACCGCGCTCTCTCAGGTATGGAACGGGGTCCATGCCCCGGGTGCTGGACGTGGAGCTGTGCGCCTCGAAGTGCAGGTGGTTGCCGGAGGAGTCGCCCTCGGAGCCCATGCGGGCGATCAGCTGACCGCTGCTCACCCGCTGGTTCACGGAGACGAGCCGCTCGTACATGTGGCCGTACTCGGTGACCGTGCCGTCGTCGTGCTTGATGCGGATCCACTGGCCGTAGCCGCTGGCGGTGCCGGAGACGATGACCGTGCCCGGCCCGGTGGAGTGGATGGGCGTACCGCGGTTGTTGGCGATGTCGACGCCGTCGTGGCCGGAGTGCCACCACTGGGTGACCGTCCCGGCGGTCGGGCAGGAGCCCGCGTAACCGGTGGGCGCGGCCTGTGCCGTGCCGGCAGTGAGCGGGATCAGCCCGGTCGCGGCGACGGTGGCGACGAGCATCCCGATGGACTTGGTGCGCTTGAGCACGCGCATGGCAGATTCTCCTTTGTGGAGGGGGTCGGGGCGGGGGTCGGTGTTCAGCAGGTGGGGACTCCGGGCAGCCAGGCCGCCGGGTCGTCGATGAAGATGTTGGAGATCCAGGCCTTGTACTTCGGCAGGTACGACCAGGCGTCGTTGCTGTAGCCCTCGGCGTGGACCATCTCTCCGTGCGTCTGGCACAGCACGTCCACCGCGGTGGGGCCGGGCAGAAGGGCTGCGGGAGGCTTCTGGGTGCCGGCTTCCGGACGCAGGTTCACACCGGTGCCCCAGGTCATGAACCGCTTCGTGCCGGCCGGCGGCTGCTCGTTGCCGCCCGTGATGCGCAGGGCGCCCGCGTACTGGGCGTTCAGCCGCACGTCGCTGACCATCACCAGCGTTCCGGACTCCCGGGCCTCGACCATCTTGCCGTCACCGAGGTAGAGGGCGATGTGGTGGACGCTGTTGAGATTGCCCGGGTCCGACGCCCACAGCAGCAGATCGCCCGGCTGCAACGGACCGAGCCCCTGGGCGCGGCCGAACCGGGCGGTGGCGCCGCTCCACTGGGCCTGGTTCCAGGAACCCTCGGGCATGGCTGTGCCCGCTCCCTGCCAGGCCGCGTACTGCACCAGGTGTGAGCAGTCGAAGCCCTTCACCTGACTGTCGTGGGCGCCGGGACCGCCGCCGGGGTAGTCCTGACCGTACGTCGGCCCGTGGATGGAGCCGCCGCCCCACGAGTAGGGCACCCCGATCTGCGAGCAGGCGGCGCCCACGATCGCCTGGGCCTGAGCGGGTGCGTTCGCCAGGGGACGGCAGTCGGCGGCGGCCACGGCCTTCGAGGGAAGCGGCGGCGCGGCGGCCATCGCCGTACCGGTACAGCTCAACGTGGTGGCGAGCAGCAGTCCTCCTGCCATCGCCAGTGTGCGGTTGGTGCGGCGCATGTGGTTCCCCTGGTCTGGTTCGCGAGGTGCGGATGAACGGGTGGATGAACTGTGCGGTGAGCGGTGCACGGATGAGCCGGGCGCGGGTGAGCCGTGTCCGGCGGTCGGCCGGGCAGCCTCATGCCGTCGTCGTGCCCGCCGTCGAGAGGGGCCGCGCGGGCCCGTCGGCCCGCGTGGAGGAGACGGGAGCGGAGGCCGGTTCGTATGCGTCGAGTGCGGCGCGGATCTTGGCCAGGCCGCGCATGCGGTTGCGCTGCACCGTGCCGCGGTGCGAGCCGAGGTGTTCACCCGCCATGTCGTGGGTCAGTCCCTCGATGTCGACCAGGATCACGGCGGCCGCCTCCTTGGGGGACAGCCCGTGCAACAGCGCGGTCACCGCCGCCTCGGCCTCCCTGCTCGCGAAGCCGCCGTCCCAGCCGCGTTCCGGCAGCCGGTCGGTGCAGCACTCCCGGCGCGAGGGGTGCCGCCACAGGTCGCGGAGCAGGTTGAGCGCCGCCGCGCAGGTGTAGGCGTACGGCTGCTGCTGACGCGCCAGGCTGCGGGCACGCGCCCGGCGGGAGAGTCTCAGGTACGTCTCCTGCAGCAGGTCGTCGGCGTCGTGCGGATTGCCGGTCAGGGCCAGCAGTCTGCGCCGGAGTCTCGGCATCACGGCGGTGAATGCCTCGTCGAACTCGGCCGCGGTCATGTGGTCGCTGGTGGTCGTCGTCGTGGCGGTCGTGGTCCTCGTCGTGCTCTTGGCGGTCTTGGGCGACGTGGTCATCGTCGGCGAGATGCGGGTGTTCTCCACGGTGTTCCCCCGGGGTCTGTCTCGGACTGAGGCCGGGCATGGGCTTCAGGGCTGCGGCGCTACGGGTGACTCAGCGAGGCGGGCCCGTACGTGGCCGCCGGCGCCTCGGTCAGCAGCGCCCAGTACCGGTCTCCGTACGACCAGTGCCACCACTCGGTCGGGTAGTTGACGAACCCCGCGGCCGTCATGGCCCGGCCCATCACCGCCCGGTTGGCCCGGGACTCGGCGTCGATGCCGACCGCGGCGGTACGGCAGCCGCCCGCGCTCTCCTCGGGGGTGGCGTTGACCTCGCTGCCGAGGGGGAGCTCGGTGCCGTCCCCGGTGCACAGCGTCAGATCCACCGCGCCGCCGCTGACGTGCGGGGCGACCTCGGGGGGCGAGATGTACGCGCTGGCCAGCTCGCGTATCCGCTCCGGTGGGGCGTCGGGATGGGCCGTGCGCAGCGTGGCCGCGTACGCGTCGAAGTAGCGGCGCTGCAGCGCGTGCGGCCGGAAGCCCTCCACCATCAGCAGGCGGATGCCCGGGGGCAGCGCGTCCTGTGCGAGCAGGAGCCGACGTAGCACGTCGGCCCTCAGGTGTGCGTACGAGCCGTCGTCGTCGGCCTTCCGCGTGTCGACCCGAAGCGTGGTGACCTCCCGGGCGTCGACCAGGGGTTCACCGTTCTCGGCGACACGCGTGGCGGCCACTCGGTGGTCCGAAAGCAGGATGATGTCCGTCACGCTCACAGCGTGGAGGTGGGCTCTGCAAGAACGATGCAGATCCTCTGCAGGACGGTGCAGGACCGGTGCAGGATGGCATGCGGTGCCAGTGCGGAGAGCGGGTGCGCGGAAGTGACGTCGCCCGAAGGCCGTCAGGGCCCCGCGCACCGCCCGCGCGAATGGGCCTCGGTTTTCGTCAGAAGCAGTCGTCGAAGTTCTGCGAAACACCGGGAATGGGGCTCCAGTTGTCGCCCCCGCTGACGTAGACCGCGCTGATCCAGCCGCGGGGCCCGCCGGCGTCCACCTGGACCCAGTAATTGTTCACGTACTGCCCGTCTCTGACGGTGTCGCCCGTGTTCTGGCAGTACGCCGTGACGTTCATCCGGCTGACTTTGATCCCGCTGTACGGCGCGCACTCGAACGACGGGCAAGCGCGCATGTTCACGCCGGTCGCCCAGACGTAGACCGTCGTCGTGGCCGCCGCCTGCGGGGCGGGTGCGGCAGCGACCATGGACAGCCCGGCGCCGCACGCCGCGACCGCGGCTACCGCCGTCCGGCGCAGTCGGTTGGGTCGTTTGGTCGCTGATCCGGCGGTCGGTGATCCGGTCATGGAGCCCTCCGGGTCGGTTGGAGTCGGGTCGTCGATGACGCCCGGATGACGGTTCCGGAGAGCCGGCCGTATGCGTTTCGGCGAGAGGCAGTCATACGGAGGGGCGCTCGCCTCCGTCCACAGGTCGACAGCAGACGTCAATTTCCTCGGGTCGGGAGGGATTCACACAGGACACCCGGAGAATTCCAGCCACTTGCACTCGATACCGGCCTGCCGAATAACGGGCAGTCCGGTATGCGGCATGCCTGTCGGCGTCGGCCGGTATGTTGGCCCTGATTGCGTGAGCGTGGAATCGGGGGGACACCGTGGACGTTCGCCTTCTGGGTCCGGTCGAAGTGTCGAGCGGGGGGCACCGTATTCCGCTGAACGGTGCCAAACCGACGGGAATTCTCGCGGCTCTCGTCGTACATCTCGGTGAGGTGCTGTCCGCCGAGCGGTTGGTCGACCTGATCTGGGAGGAGGAGCCACCCGCCACCGCGCGGGCGCTCGTCGCCTCGCACGTCTCCGGACTGCGGCGGGTCCTGGCCGGAGCAAAGGGCGGCGACGCCATCCGCACCCGCTCCCCGGGTTACGTCGCCGAGTTCCCTCCCTCCGCCGTGGACGCCCGGCGCTTCGAGGAGGCGTTCACCGCCGGCCGGAACGCGGCCCTCGGCGGGCGGGCCGAGGAAGCCGCCGAGACGCTGCAGACGGCGGTGCGGCTGTGGCGCGGTCAGGACGCCCTGGAAGGGCTCGGCCAGTCCTTCGCCCGCGTCGAAGCGATGCGCCTGACAGAACTGCGGCTCGCGGCGCAGGAGTTCCGCTTCGCCGCCGAGCTGGACCTGGATCGTCGTACGGATCTCGTCGCCGAACTCGTGGCGCACGTCGCCGCCCACCCCCTCAGAGAGCGCTCGCGCGGCCAGCTGATGACCGCGCTGTTCCGCACCGGCCGGGTGGCCGACGCGCTGCGCTGCTACGACGAGGGCCGCCGTCTGCTCCGTACGGAGCTGGGCGTCGATCCCGGGCCGGAACTGCGCGCACTGCACCAGGCCCTGCTCCGGGCGGACACGACGGTGCTGGGAGCGCCGGTCCGCCGCGGGGCCACATCCTCGGGGGAGGGCCACGGGCCCGCGGAGACGGCGGTCTCCTCGCGCCCGGACGCGGACACACCGTCGTACCACCACCGTCCCGGGCAGTCGTACGACGACCCAGGTCGGCCGGCTCCCTCTCAACTCCCGCCCGACGTGGCCGACTTCATAGGCCGCACCGAGCAGATCGCCTGGGCGACCGCCCTCCTGGAGCAGGTGCGGGACCCGCTGCGCACCGCGCCGCCCATCGGGGTGATCTCCGGCCGGTCGGGCACCGGCAAGACCGCCCTGGCCGTCCACGTGGGCCACCGCACCGCCGCACTCTTCCCCGACGGACAGCTCTTCGTGGACCTGCGCGCCGCGGACTCCGAGCCCGTACGGACCACGGACGCCCTGGCCCGACTGCTGCGCGCCCTCGGGGTGGACCCCGACACCCCGGCCCGCGACGAGGAGGACCTCCTCGGCCTGTACCGCACGCAAATCGCGCGCCGCCGCGTCCTGCTCATCCTCGACAATGCCGTCAGCGAGGCCCTGCTGCGCCCGCTGCTTCCACCGGGTGGCGGTTCGGCCGTGCTGATCACCGGCCGCCGTCGGCTGGTCGCCCTGGAAGGCGCCGCCCACCTCGACCTCGGTGTGCCCTCCGAAACGGAGGCACTGGAGCTGCTGGCCCGCGTCGCCGGCCCGACCCGGCCGACCCTGGAGCCCGACCGGGCCGCCGAGCTCGTCGCGCTGTGCGGCCGGCTCCCGCTCGCCGTCCGCATCGCCGGCGCCCGTCTCGCCGCCCGCCCCCACTGGACACCGGAACGGCTCGCGTCCCGCCTGAAGGACGAGCGCCGCCGCCTGGACGAATTGCAGGCGGGCGACCTGGAAGTACGCGCGAGCCTCGGACTCGGCTACGCCGACCTCGACCCACAGCAGCAGGGCGCCCTGCGCCGCCTGGCCCTGATGGATCTCCCCGACTTCGCCGCATGGGTCGCCGGGCCGCTCCTCGACGTGAGCGAGGACGACGCGGAGGACGCGGTCGAACAACTCGTGGACTGCCACTTCGTGGAGGTCGTACGCACCGACGAGACGGGCAGAACGCGCTACCGCATCCACGACCTGGCGCGCGAGTACGCCCGGGAACGCTGCCTGGCCGACGAGGCCCGGCAGGAACGGGAGACGGCGGTCCGAAGACTGGTCGACCGCTGGCTGGGCATGGCACGCAGCGCGGCAGCCCGCGGGCCGGGCGGCGCGTCGCGGCTCCTTCCTGCCACCGCGGTGGGCGAGTCGGCACGTTCGGCGGATGAGGTGATGGGTCCTGCGGGCGAGACCGCACGTTCGGCGGGCGGGGCGGCACGTCGCACGGATGAACCGGTGGGTGGCGCGGGCGGGTCGGCACGTTTCGCGGGCGAGCCGATGGATTCCGCGGCGGAGCTGACACGTTTCGCGGCGGAGCCGACATCACTGACGCAACCGCCGGCCCACCTGGCGGGTGAGCCGACCGCGTGGTTCGCGGCCGAGCAGCGGTGCCTGCTCGCCGCGGTCACCCACTGTGCGGAGCACGGCATGTTCGATGCCGCCCGCGAACTCGCCGCCGCCCTCATGGCCGCCTCCGCGGCGCTCTACAACCAGTTCGACGCCTGGTCCCGCTCCCACGACGTGGCCCTGCGGGCGGTGCGCCGCGGCGGAGATGCCGAGGGCGAGGCCTGGCTGCTGAACGGTCTCGGCCAACTCCGCCTGGAACAGGACCGCTTCGACGAGGCGCACGCGTTCTTCGCCGCGGCACTGCGCCTGTTCGAGGAGCGAGCCGTACGACGCGGCCGCGCGGACGCGTTGGCCGGCATGGGCATGGTCCGCCGCGAACAGGCCCGCTTCGACGAGGCGCTGGCCCTGCTGACCTCGGCGCTCGAACACTACCGGGAGCCGCAGGACATCGCGTCCATGGCGCATGTGCTGCACGGCATCGGATGTGTGTACCGGGATCAGGGCCGCGATGACGACGCATGGGCCACTCTCTCCCGCGCACACCGCCTGTACGTGACCGCCCGCGACCGGTACGGCGACGCGCTCGTGCTGCGCTCACTGGGCCTGTACCACCGGGCGCGGGGTGACCTGCCCAGCGCGGAGGTCCTGCTGCGGCAGTCCCTCGGCATCTTCGAGGAGATGGACGACGCCTTCGGCGTCATGTACACGAGCCAGTCCCTGGCCAAGGTGGAGTTCCGGCAGGGCCGGATGACCACGGCCCGGCAGCGTCTCGACCGGTGTCTGGAGATCACCCGCGAGCGCCAGGACGTCTTCGGAGAGGCGCTCGTCCTGCGCACCATCGGCGAGTGGCACCTCGCCGCGTTCGACGGGGAGACCGCGACCGAGACCCTGCGACAGGCTCTCGGCCTGTGGGACAAGCTGGAGCTGCCCCTGTGGCGCGCCCGCACACTGCGGGACCTCGCCCGCGCCGAACTGGCCAAGGGCGCGGCCGGAACGGGGCGTGAGCTCGCAGAGGAGGCGCACCGCGTCTTCCGCCAACTCGGCAGCCGCGAAGCGCTGGAACCCTTGCAGCCGCACGACGCCCCGGGACGCTGAGCCGGCACCCGCACGGCCAGCGAGTCGGCCCGGTACTCACCCGGCACTCATACGAGAGGCGACCACCCCCCGTCGCCAGGTGGACGGCGCGGCACCCGCCGCGAGCGACCACTGCCGGAAGAGGACTCCACCATGACCAGTACGTCACCACGCACGGGCGGACGCAGACACCAGGGCGAACCCGGATCTCGTATCCCCTTCAGGGCACTGCGCTCCTTCGCCGGGCTCCTCGTGGCCGTCGTCTCGATCCTGGTCTCGGTCGCACAGCCGGCGGCCGCACACCCGCCGAGCGGGTCCGTGTACGTGTGGGCGAGCGACGTGCGGGTGCGTACGTGCCAGAGCACGACCTGTGCCCTCGCCACCACCGAGCGGCTGACCCGGGTCAGGGTCCAGGCGTACTGCCAGATCGACGCGGGTGAGCGCGGGCGCGTGACCGACGGCCCCTACACCAACACCTACTGGGTCCAGATCATCACGCCCGGAAGGACCCTGGGCTGGATCTCGGCGGTGTACGCCGGCGGCGGCTCCAACAACTCCCCGGTGCCCGGCGCCCCGGTCGACAGCCCCACGGACCCGTCCATCGACTGCGAGTACGTCTGAGCCGCCAGCACCCTCGGAAACCGGAGGACACGATGAACGCACGCGCAACGGTCCGCACGCTGACCACGGCCCTCCTCGTCGCCGCCGCGACGGTGGCCGGACCGGCGGCGACGACGGCGACCGGGGCCACGGCCGGAGACAGGACCCAGGCGGGGGCGATGGAGTTCACTGAGGTCCATGTGTGGGCGACCGGCGTCAATGTCCGCAACCACCCGTCGGGAACACCCGCCTTCGATCAGTGCTACACGTTTCCCTCCCGCTCGAACTGCCGGGTCGTGGCATCGGTGTCGCGGGCCACCGTGACCGCCTACTGCCAGAAGCAGGGGGAGCTCATCACCGACTCGGGCTACCGCAGCCGGTGGTGGACGTACCTGGAGTCACCGAGCGGCCAGTGGGGCTGGGTGAACAACGTGTACATCACGGGGGACGAACACCTGGCACACGTCAGTGACTGCGAGAACTGACATGGCACGATTCCGCCGCCGAGGACGCCGGGCCCGCCCGGCTCCGGCGGTCCCCCCGCTGCTCGCGCTGGCCGCCGTCACCCTCATCGTCGGCGGCTGCTCGGTCGGCGGCGGGGCGGAGGCATCTCGCGACGTCCCGGCACCTGTCGCCGCCCTCGCTCCCGTCTCGAACGCCGAACGGTCACTGTTGCACGACGCGGAACAGACGCTCATCCGCCACTGCATGAGCCGGCACGGGTTCACCGTCCGGAAGGTGCCCGAGCACCCGCTTCCCGAGCAACGGGACTTCCCGTACGTGGTCGACGACGTGGCCTGGGCGCGCGAGCACGGGTACGGGAGCGAGCTGGAGCGGTGGGCGCGTGCGCTGCGCGACACCGACCCCAACCGGCGATACTCCCGGTCACTCGGCGCCGAACGCCGTGCCGAGGCGATGGACGCGCTGCACGGGCGGCAGCGCAACGCGCTGACGGTGACACTGCCCTCCGGGGCCGAGGTCGGCCGCAGTGACGAGGGATGCACGGCGGGGGCCGAGAAGGAGCTCTACGCGGACCTCGCGGCCTGGTTCCGTGCCGAAGCCGTCACCCAGGTGCTGTCCGGCCTGCGCCGGTCGCAGGTGATCGCCGACCCCGCCTACACCGGGGCCGTGCGCGCGTGGTCCGCCTGCATGAGCCGGCGCGGCCTGCACCACCCGGACCCGGCGGCCGCCCGCGCTCGATTCCTGGACGCACCCGGCAATGCCACGCCCACAGAGGAACGGCGCACGGCGGTCGCCGAGGCGGAGTGCGCGCTGAGCAGCGGGCTGTCCGGCACAGCCGGCCGACTGAGCAGCCGGTACGGCGATGCCCTGAAGGCCGAGCACCACTCGGCGTTCCGCGAGCGGGACCGCCTGCAGCGCGCGGCGCTGCCACGGGCACGCGCGATCGTCGGCAACGACTGACCGGCACCGGACGGCACGGGCTGCCCCACAAGGAAGACCATCGAAGATCACCGACAACCCACCCATGGAGAAGAGGGAGAACATGAGGACCACTGCGCTCCGCGCAGGGCTGGCCGCGGCCGTTCTGACCGGGCTCACCGCGTTCGCGGTACCGGCGACGGCACAGGCCGCGGACCCGAACGGCGCCCGGACCCCCGAGCCGGCGACCACGGCGGCCCCCGCGGCCGACGGAAACTTCTATGCCTACGAGTTCGTCGGTCTCATGGGCGAGTACTGCGCCTGGGCCGGCGACGACGCCAACTGGAGCACCTGCTCGCCACGAGGCGGTATCCGCAACCAGGCGAGCTCGGTCGAGAACCGGGGCTTTCCCGGCGCGTACGAGGACGTCCTCGTGTACTGGGACAACGCGGACGACGCCGGAGGCTGGGACGGCGCCCGGGCCTGCATCCAGAACGGCTGGTCGTACGGACACCTGTACGCGTATCGGTTCCCGGCGAACGGGGCGGGTGGCGGCGAGAAGATGGAGAACAACATCTCCGCCCACCGCTGGGTGCACTCCTGCACCGAGGACCCGCTGTAGGGAGAAGGCGAGGCCGCCCCGGCGACACGGTCATACGGGCGCGCCTCGCCTTCCGTCCTACGGCCGGACAGGAAGAATCCACGGCGAAGGGGACTTTGATGGTGAAGCGATCCGCCAGGCTGGCGGCCACGGGGCTGGCGCTCGGCGCGGCCCTCTCTCTCCTCGGCACGGCGGGCAGTGCGCAGGCCGCCGCGCAAGCGAGGGACACCACCGTGCAGACCGGCAGCAACATCCGGGCGGCGGCCACCACGAACAGCAGGCTCCTTGGCACCACGAAGTCCGAGAGCGTGGGGTCGATCAGCTGCTACGCCCGCGGCCAGCGCGTCACCGTGGGCGGATACACCACCGACGTCTGGTACTTCGGCAACGTCTTCGACGACGGCGCCAACCCACCGCACGCCTACCTCAACGTGTGGGTCTGGGGCGGCAACGTCAACGTGGGCGCCGACCCGGCCCCCGGCATCCCCCGCTGCTGAATCCGGAACTCGACCGAGGAGCACACCCATGACCAAGCGAAGTCTGTCGACCGCGGCCGCCGGCCTCGTACTCGGCGCGGCCGTCTCCCTGCTCGGCACCACCGGGACCGCCGAGGCCGCCCCCACCGGCGCCTCCGCTTACGCGACGACCGTGCAGGCGCACAGCAACCTGCGCGACGCCCCCAACACCAGCAGCCGCATCTGGGGCACCACGACGAAGGTGACCGAGGCCGGCGTCGAGTGCTACACCCGCGGCCAGCGCGTCACTGCGGGCGGATACACCACCGACGTCTGGTACTTCGGCACCGTCATCGACTACGACATCGGCCACATCTACTCCAACGTGTGGATGTGGGGCGGCAACGTGAACGTGGGCGCCGATCCGGCCCCCGGTATCCCCCGCTGCTGACCGGTCGACAGCGCCCGCACCACCCCGCCCCCGACACCCGCGCGCCCCCGGGCCTTCAGGAGGCCCGGGGGCCGGTCACGGCCCTGGGAAGCTGTCTGCGGTGCCCTGGTGACGCTCGGGGGGGCGGGGCTTTGTTGGTGCTGACTCTCACTCCACCGATCGGCCGCGGCTTCAGCCTCAAGACGACCAGCACCCCCACCCGCGAAGGGGACAACCCGGGACTCGCCCTGGGCCCGCCCACCCGACACCCACGCCGTGCGACGACGTTGCTCGCTACGGTGATAGCACGCGTACATCCGGCCCACGGAGGCGATCAGGCAGAGCCTTCATTCACCCGCTGGCGTGGATCAGAAGCGACCGCGGCTGGGTCCCAGAGCGGCCTGGCCCGCCTCCTGGTCCGCGCCGCAGCGCAGCGGGGGCGAGTGCACCGGCATCGACGGACATCGGATCTCCAAGTGGGAGTACGGCATCACGCCGCTCCCGAATCACAGGGCCTGCTCGCCGACGTCCTTCAAGTGACCGCCGCAGCCCCGGCGCTGGGCTGGCCGACTTGGCTCCCCGCCCGCACCGACGTGCTCCCCTTCACCCCTGCCGGCAGCCGGCTCACCTCGATGGAGGCCACCGTGGCCCACATCGACCGGCGCGCCCTCCTCCACACCGAGGCAGCCGCGCTCGTCGGCACGCCACTATCGACGGCCCCCTGATGGCCGGCCTGCTCCAGGCGCACCTCACGACGGTCGCCACCCTCATCGACACCGGTGTTTACGACACCTCCGCCGGGTTCCGCCTGCACATCTGCGCCGCCGAACTCGCCAGCACATTCGGCTGGCGCTGTTCGACGAGGGCCGCCACGGTGCAGTCCAGCGCATGCGGAGCGCCGCCCTGCGCGCCACGCAGCAGGCGGGCGACCGCGGCCCGGGCGCGTGCTGCCTGGCCGACTTCGCCTACCTCGCGACCTGGCTCCATCACCCCGCCCACGCCGTCACGATCCTCGACCACGGGGCCACACGCACCCGCTCACCAGCAGCCCTGTCCCTGCTGAACGTCCGCCGTACCCGCGCGCTCGCCACCCCGGGACCACACCGACATGGGTGAGCTGGATGTTCAGCGGCCGACCTTCAGGTCGATGCCGGACGCTGCTGGCTCGACCTGGGCCGCCCGGCCCTCGCCACCCGAGCCCTCGACGAGTGCCTTACCCTGCTGGACCCGGTCCGCAGCCGCAGCCGCACCCGCACTCGCGCGGTGTTCCAGGTTGTCCAGGCCGGCTCAGCCTGAGCAACCACGAGCTCGAGCGCGCCGTCACTGACGCGGGACGAGAGGTTCCCCTCCTCGGTACTGATCCCGGCTCGACGGCAACCTTTCGGCGCTCGGCGGCAACTGGTTGTTCGGCGGCGCAGTTTGATTCCGCCACGAGCTTTCGACCCACCGAACGAAGGATCAGCACACGTGCGTAGCAACAACGGACGTCACCGCAGGGCCCGGACGCTTTCGGCGGCCGCGGCCGTCGGCGTGGTCGCAGGCGGCGCGGGCCTCTATGTGGCCGCGGGCCCCGGCCGTGCCGGGGCATCCGTCACCGGTCCGGTCGTCGTGTCCACCACCGCGACGCTGGAGAAGGCGTTCGCCGCAGCGCGGCCCGGGACGACCATCCAGCTCCGGGGCGGCACCTACTCCCCGTCCAAGAGCCTCAAGAGCCAGGCGAACGGCACTCCTGGAAGCCGGATCACCGTCGCCGCCTACGGCTCGGAGAAGGTGATCGTGGACGGCTCCAAGCTACCGCAGGGGGAGTGGCTGGTCGCGATCGGCGGGGACCATTGGACGCTGTCCGACCTGAGGTTCCGCGGCTCGCCCGCGCAGGGTGTCGTGGTGACCTCGTCCGTCGGGGGGGTCTTCAAGAACCTCACCACCCACAGCAACGGCGACTCCGGTTTCACGCTGCGGGGTGACGGCACCAGCGACAACCTGATCGAGAACCTGGACTCCTACGACAACTACGACCCGAAGAATCATGGGCAGAACGCGGACGGCCTGGCAGTCAAGTTCGGATCCGGCGGCAACAACAGGGTCGTCGCCGCACGGTTGTACAACAACGCGGACGACGGTGTGGACCTGTGGCAGTGGGCGAGCCCGGTCCGTATCGAGGGCAGCTGGGCGTACGGCAACGGCGTGAACCGCTGGAAGGACCCGGCCTTCGAGGGCAACGGCAACGGCTTCAAGCTCGGCGGGGGCGGCGCGAGCGCCGCTCATCTCATCACGGGCAACGCCGCGTGGCACAACACTCAGCACGGCTTCACGGAGAACAGCAACCCGGGTCAACAGCGGATCCACCGCAATACCGCCTACGCCAACAAGGCCGGCGGGTACTTCTTCGTGAAGTCCCGGTCCCGCCTCTCCAGGAACCTCGCCGTGCGGAACGCCGACAGCGCCGCGAAGCTGGGACCCCGCACGGTGTCGGCTGCCAACACCTGGAACCTGGACTCGGCAGGTCAGGCCCGCTTCCCCCTGCGGAGCACCGACCCGGCGACGGCGTACGGGCCGCGCCGGGCTGACGGATCGCTCCCCAGGACACAGTTCCTGACCACCGGGACGCCTTCCATCGGTGCGGAAATGAAGTGAGAGGTGAGGGGCGTGAGCGCGGGGCGCGTCAACCAGCGCGGGGGAGGCTTGCGTGCCCAGCGCTCGTTACCGTCCAGTAGGCTCGTCCCCCTCTGACCCTATCGGCGCGGACAGGCAAAGGGCTCCTATCATGGCGGTCGACGACGCAGCCGCGGAGTTCCATGCCTTCTTCGATCGCCACCACGCCGAACTCGCCCGTCTCGCCCGTCTCCTGACGGGCGAGACGGACGCCGCCGACGACCTCGCCGCTGACGCTCTGCTGGCGCTGTGGGACCGCTGGGAACGGGTCCGCGCGGCCGACCACCCCGTGGCGTATGCCCGCGGGGTGGTCACCAACCTGGCTCGCAGCCGGATCCGTACGGCTGTGCGTGAGCGCCGTCGAATCGCGCTGTTCTGGTCCCAGCGGGGCGAGCGGGTGGACGACCCGGACGTGGCTGCCGCCGTCGACCTACGGCAGGCGCTGCGGACGCTTCCCTTCCGCAAGCGGGCGTGCGTCGTCCTGCGGCACGCGCTCGACCTGTCGGAGAAGGACACCGCCTTGGCCCTGGGAATATCGGTCGGCACAGTCAAAAGCCAGACATCCAAGGGGATGGCGGAGTTGGAGCGGATACTGGGCGACCGGCCCGCCGCACGCCAGCTCACGGGAAGGGGAAACCGATGAGCGATCCGCGCAGGCAACTGCGCGATGCGGCCCAGGCGCAGCAGCCGGACCGGGCCCGGATGCTGGCCCGTGTGGAGCGCGGCATGGCAGATCAGGCCGGGCAGCGAGGAACGCGAACACGCCGGGTCTTCGCTTGGCCGCGAACCGCCCTTGTCTCGGCTGCCGTGAGCGCGACGTGCATCGTCGCATTCGCAGTTGAGTCCGTCCTCGACGCCGGGGAACGACGGCAGCACGTGTCCACAAACCCCCTGCCGCAGAACTCCGACATCGTGTCGTCACCCGCAGCGCCGACCGGTGACCCGTCCGCATCCCCGCCTCAGGGGCCGGACACGACCGCGACCCCCCGCGGCGGTGCGACCGCCGGGGTACTGCCCCCGCCGGCTGCCACCACCCCGCCCCCGGCGGCGACCTCCCGTTCCCCGGAACTCGGCGCGCGTCACACCGAGGAGGGTTCACTGTGGTCGGACGGCTCCGTCGTTCCGGGCGACAGCAGCAACACGGCTCGTAGCGACGTCACCCTCAAGACCCAGGAACCGCTCACGGCGCTGACCGTGGAACTCTCCCTCGCGCGGAGGGACG
Organism: Streptomyces chryseus; assembly: GCF_014650755.1. GTDB lineage: Bacteria > Actinomycetota > Actinomycetes > Streptomycetales > Streptomycetaceae > Streptomyces > Streptomyces chryseus. Next base: position 53,457 of record NZ_BMVO01000027.1, read on the forward strand.
GGATCGTACCCACCGGTACGTCTCAGTCGCTGCCCATCGACGACTTCACCCACTCACTGGATCAGCGGGACGGCACGCTGATCCACCGCTGGACACTGAAAGCAGGCAGAACCGTGCCTCCCGGAACGCATGTTTTCGCCGGTCGGTACGACCATGCTCCAGACGGCCGCAACGCTTACGACGACACGTACCGAGCCACCGCGAAGACAACGGACGACACGCTCACCGTACGGGGCGACTTCGCGCGCACCAGCTGACCGGCACCGGTCCCCCTCGTCCCACGCGTGGCGGCCGGGAGACCGCAGATACCGCAGGCCACTGGCAGCGCATCACGAGGACCACGCCGGCCAGACCGGTGTCCGTGGAGGCGGTGTTCCGCGGTTGGCCGCTCACCGGGGCCGGGCGACTCGCGTCTGCACCCCAGGACAAGGCGGCGGAGCATGCGCGACAGCCATGTCGGCGGGCCGATGCTGTGGCCGGACGGCTTGCTGCCACCGGCTCCAGGGTTCACGACGTCCCCCGGGCAGCACTATCACGTGCCGCATTCGGTTCAGGTGGCAGGCCGTGAGCGGGCGGCGTCCGGTAGAACCATGCCGAACCATTCCTGAGATGCCCCGGACAGCCCGGCTGCTGTGCCCGTGATTGATACCACTCCGCTGGTGGAGAGCGCGGAGGCGGCGCCGCGAAGGACGGTCACCATGCCGTAGCTGTTCTCTTCCGGTGCCCCGATGACCAGGTCGGAGCGTCCGTCGCCGGTCAGGTCGCGCAGGGTGAGCGCGTGCCCGAAGTAGTCGTAGCGCTCCGGGGACCCGGGCACGCCCGCGGTGTCCTGGGTGATCATGCGCGCCCTTGCGGTGGTCAGGCCTCCCTTTGAACCGTACAGAACAGTGACGGCCCCCGCTTCGGCGCTGCCGTTCAGGTCCTCGTAGGGGGCTCCCACGGCGACGTCTGCGTATCCGTCCTTGTCGATGTCACCGACAGCCACGCTCACTCCGAAGCCGTCAGCGCTCTCGCCGCTGCCGGGGACACCGGGGGTGTCCTGGTGGACGACGGTGGGCCGCTGGGCCGGCGCCGGGCCGGTGGGGCCTCCGTACCAGACGGTGAGCTGGCCGCCCTTGTGCCCGCGGGTCCTGTCGCCGCCGGGATCCAGGGCGTCGCCAACGACCAAGTCGCCGTACCCGTCGCCGTTGAAATCCCCGGCAGCGACACCCGTCCCCATCACGCTCTCCTCGTCCAGGTCGGAGGGCAGCGGCAGGCTCGCGCCGCCCGCGATGCCTTGCCGGCCGCCCCACAGCACGGTGACGGACCCCCGGTAGGGCACAGAGCCGACAGTCTCGCTCGGCGAGCCCACGACCAGGTCGCTGTACCCGTCACCATCCAGGTCCGCCGATGCCAGAGACCGACCGAATCTGTCGTTCCTCTCCGCGGTCCCCGGCACCCCCGGCGAGTCCTGGTGCACGACCGTCCGCCGTCCGCCGGACACCCCGGACGCCGACCCGTACAGCACGACCACCGCTCCGGCGTGCTCCCGCGACCCGACCTTCGCGTTCGGCGCGCCTACGGCCAGGTCCAGATACCCGTCACCGTTGTTGTCGGCCTCGATCCCGGAACGCACCGGTGCGGCCGCGGCCCCCGGCGCGCAGCAGAAGCTGAGCGCCAGGGCGCCGAGTAGGGCGCCAGGCACGACACGCCTACGGAACGGGACGTGCTGCATGCGGGCTCCCCTGCTTCAAGCAACCAAACGTGTCGTACGAGAGATCACCGAAGGGTGTCCCAGGTTGTACGGGGAGGGGAGATCGTTATGGTGGGGTGACCCGAAGGGTCTCCGGTCGGCGTCGTCAACCGGTTCGGCTACCAGCCGGCCGCCCTGTTTCACGGCCTGAGCACACCAGACCCGACGCCTTCACCGAGGCGAGTGGCGATGGCGAGCCTGGCCTACGACCCCGCGACTCCTGCCGACGTACCGCGCAGCCCTTTGTGCGAGGCCATCCTCGGTTGGGGTATCGGCCGCGTGGGATACCGCTGTCCGACGGTTTCGTGGCTGTGTCGAGTTGTCAGGGCACGGTGGCTGGCCAGCTGGCCCTCACTGCTGAGACTTCCCGTAGCAGCAGAGCTATTGGCGATCAACTCACCGCCACAGACCGGGTGCCACGGGCTCGCCCCAGTCGTCTGTGTCTTCCTCAGCCACCCATTGGTCCGGGTACGCAGGCGCTTTGAAGATCTCCGCGAACCGGAAGTCCGGCTTCGGGGGCGCAGTCGGACCTTGGCGCGACGAATGCGTCTCAGTCCGGCGGGCAGGGATTCCGGTAGTCAATGTCGTCTCCTCCAGCGGGGATCAAGGCTTACGGGCAACGTCGGGGGCTTGCTCGGAGAGCAGGCTGCAATCGGCGGGGCGGCGGCCACGTACCCCAATACCGGGTACTTTCGGGCGGTCAGCCACGGCGCCGACTGCTTCTTGACGTTGGACGTGATCACAACATAGACGCTCTATTGGACCCACGGGCGGGTCTCTGGACTGACGGCCCATCGGGTGGCCCCGCCAGGCAACGTGGGTCGTCCAGGCCGTGTGACAGGGGTAAGGCCGGTGGGTGACTCAGACATCCAGCGCCTGGCCCCGGCCACACTCCCCACACCCCGGGCTGGTGATGCCTTGTTCCACGCGATCAGGCTCTCCCAGGCGGCGGCCAGGGGTAACCGAGTTGCCGCGCGAACTCGGCTGAGCCGCCGCAGACCTCGGACGTCTGGCGTGGATCTGCTGCGAGGAGTTGCTCAGCGAACCGCTTAGCTCGGGTCGCCGGGTCGTCACCAGAGACGGCGAGGATCCGTCGAAACTGCAGCCAGCGACGGTCCTGCCTCATAGCCGAGCGGCCTGGATGGAAGAGGAAGACGTTGACCTGGTCCGGTTCCCAGGGGACACGGCGTCCGGTTCGCACTCCCATCGTGCGAGCCGGTCAGCGCGTTCTCCAAGGTGCTGCTCCAGCAGCCGTGCAACGGTCATGTCATCCCCGTCACGCCGCACGGTCACATACAGAGCGCCGCAGCAGCATTCGGTGCACGCTGCCTCGGCCAGCCTCACCTCGTGCGGCTGCGACGTATCAGAGAGAGGCCCGCCCGGCGCCAGAACGACCTCGGGCTCCTCGCCCGGACTCTCCGTAAACGCGTCACCCAGGATGTCCCAGCCATCAACCAGCACCCGAACCTCCACCCTTCCACCCCTCCGTGTGGGATCGGGAACAACAACGCGAAGGGTGAGGCAACGCTTCTGATCAGTCATCGGACGATTGTTGGCCGAGCCCGCACTGCGCGTCGCGCCAATTCTCACCACCGACCGCCTCGACGGGACGACTTACCATGGCGCAGGCCCGGGTCATGAGGATGTCGCCGGCTGTCCGCCTCGTTCGGCGCCGGGCGACCTCGCCTTCGGCTTGGCCGGCGGGTCGGGGTCGCGGGGCAGGTGTGAACAAGCGCGCTCTGAGGTCCGGCAGGAGTGGTGCCGCCGTGGTGTAGTCCCTGTCTCGGCTCGCTACGGTACGGGGATGATCACCATCCGCCCGGCCACCCCCGACGACGCCCCCGCCCTCGCCGATGCTGTCCTGCGCAACCGGGAGCGCATGCGGCCCTGGGAGCCGTACCGCCCCCCGAACTACTACACCGTCGAGGGGCAGGCGCAGCGGCTCGCCGACGGTACCAAGCGCTGGTTCGCGCTCGATGCGGAGGCGATCGTCGGCGTCGCCACCCTTTCCGGGACAGCCCTCGGGCCCCTCCGCAGCGCCTCCCTCGGCTACTGGATCGACGGCGCCTACACCGGCCGCGGTCTGGCCACCAACCTCGTCGACGAGGTCTGCCGCGCCGCCCGCGAACAGCTCGGCCTGCACCGGATCGAGGCCGGGACCCTCCTCGACAACCACGCCTCCCAGCGCGTCCTTGCCAAGAGCGGCTTCGAACCCATCGGCACCGCGCCCCGCTACCTCCATATTGACGGCGCCTGGCGCGACCACTACCTGTTCCAGCGCATCCTGCACGACGATGCGCCGCCGAGGGGCTGAGTCCTGGGCGTCCGCCGCGACCTTCGCGCTCATCTCGTCGGCGGCCGGTTCGGGCACCGATTCGACGGTGCCGCCCGCGCGGGCGCGGTGTACATCACCGAGTTCTGCTTGTTCCCCTTTTCGGCCATCCCCTTCTTCACGAGGCTTTCCAGGCTGTTGCGCACCACCTGGACGGACGTCGACCGGCCGTGCTTGTCCGCGACTTCGGTGTGGACCTCGCGGGCCAGGTGCGGGTGCCCGGGCCGGGTGCGCAAGATGCTCAGAACGACCTCGTGCAGCGGCGGCTCGGCACGCCTGGCGCTCTCGTCCACCTGCTCGGTCGCTTTCTCGACGGTGGTCTTCTTGACGGTCGCCTTGTCACCCCCAGCCTTCGACTTCGGCGCAGGCGTCCTTCGGGCAGGCGACTTGGCGGCGGACTTGGCGCGCGTCGTATTCCGGGCGCAGGAGCAGTCCACCACCATCCGCCGGACCAGACAGGGACGTGCCGCAACTAGGGTGTGCGCCGGGGGTGTTCCAGGTTGGCCCGCGTGAGCATGCGGGGGCGAAGCCATCGATACGTGGGGCCGGCTGGTGTGAAGGATGCTGTCCGGCCCGGCAGTGACGGCTGTCGGATCGGTTCGGCGGCTGACTTCGACGAGTGGATCGCGCAGCGAGGGGCGGCGGTTTGTCGAGCCGTTCACGTTTGTGATCGACATGGTGGGCGTGCTTCGGCTGGCGCCACGACGGAGCGAGCCTGTGGCTTGCGCCGGTGGCCGATCTGTTTGAGCGGCGGCGAGATCGGCTTCATTCGCGAGGCTGGCCGATGGGTGGTGGGTGAGGTCAGCAACCAGTCGACCGGCTACTGCCCGGACATCAGCTCGTGGCCGGTGGTCGCGCAGGCACTGGACCGGGCGGGGCTCATGCGGCCGTCCAGCTCCACCCGTGCGGTGGTGTTCCGACGTTGTCCCGAGTGCCAGGAGCGCAACATTGTTCGTGAGGACGACTTCGTCTGTGTCTTCTGCGACAGCGAGCTGCTCACGGCGTGGAACGTGGATTGTGCTGACTGAGCTGCTCGTGCAAAGCCACTCGTTGATGGCGGCGACAAGACCGGTTGCCTGGACGGCTTCCTTCTCCTGCCCTGACCATGGCCGACCCACCTGCCAGGTCGGCTCGAGCATAGGGGTGGGGGCATCGGGACGCGGGAGGCGGCCGTCAGGCTGGCGGAACCGATGGCCAGGGCCCCCTGGTCCCGTGGGGCCCGCGCGTTGAGATCCGGGCCCCGCAGTCGTCGGTCTCCTCACGCGTCACAGACAGCCCGCTCAGACGCGCACACGAGCCCCCGGCCCCGTTCGTCCTGACGACCTGGCGCAGCTTCGAGAGGGATCCGCGCCCCGGCTCAAGGGTCGGGGGACCCGTGATCGTTGCTCTCTGGTGACGAGCGGTTCCGCCGTGTAGCGTCTTGGGCAGATGTCGTGGTTCGCAGTGCATGCCCGCGCTCCGGTGCGGGCACTGTGCTGTGCAGTACCAACCAAGGCACCTGCGGGACCGCGCGGTGCGGGCCCGGATATCAACGGAAGGCAGCAGCATGGCCAGCGGAACCGTCAAGTGGTTCAACGCCGAAAAGGGTTTCGGCTTCATCCAGCAGGACGGCGGCGGGCCCGACGTCTTCGCGCACTACTCCAACATCAACGCATCCGGCTTCCGCGAGCTCCAGGAAGGCCAGGCCGTCACCTTCGACATCACCCAGGGCCAGAAGGGCCCGCAGGCGGAGAACATCACCCCTGCCTGACGTCGCCAGGTTCCCCCGGCCCCCTGCCTACGCGCTGGGGGCCGGGACCTTTTGGCGGGCAAGTGCTGAGGCAACCGTCGGCGAACAAGGGCGCCAGGGTAAAGAAGATGCCCAGCGCACTTCACCGGCTGAGCCACTCCGCCGGCTCCGTTCCCGCAGGAGCTTTGCCTGGGGCCGCACCACCTGTGAACATGCCCCTGAGTTCGCGGTGACACGGGGCAACCCCCCCACCGGTCCAGGCCGGCAGTTCATCGGCGCGCGGTCGCTCTCGCTACCGTGCCGGAGGGTGTTTGCCTCTAGGGTCCAGCCGGTAGTCGGGACAGTCGCGGTTCTGGCATGCGCCCGGCCCCCACACGGGAACGAAGACTCCGAGGGTCTTGTGGCGATGGATTGCGGCCGGCACGGACTTCTCGCAGGTCGGACACACGTAAGCGTCGACCTCACGCTTCATCTTGACCATATCTTTACGATATGACCCTTTTGCCCTTTCGGGAAGGGGTCGGCTTTCGGGCCGACGCGGCTCAGGGGCGTCCGCCACGGGTGATGCGCCGCGTGCTTCGGCCTGTTCGGTGGCCGGTGAGGCGTTACTGCGTTCGTCGGCCTCTTCCGGAACGCCCGTCGGGGCCGGGCGTCTGAGGCTGAGCAGCACGGAGCCGGTCAGGACGATGACGATGACGGCGAGGCTGATCGGTGAGGGGATTTCCGGGATGCTGGGGCTGATCAGTTTGTGGGATGCCTGGAGGATGAGCTTGACGCCGATGAAGGCGAGGATGATCGCCAGGCCCTTGCTCAGGTAGTGGAAGCGGTCCAGTAGGCCGGCGAGCATGAAGTAGAGCGCTCGCAGGCCGAGGATGGCGAACGCGTTGCTGGTGTAGACGATGAACGCGTCGTCGCTGACCGCGAGGACGGCGGGGACGCTGTCGACGGCGAAGATCAGGTCGGCGGCCTCGATCGCGGCGACCACCGCGAGCAACGGGGTCCCCACGCGCTTGCCGGCCTCCTTGACGAAGAACTTCGCCCCGGCGTACTCGTCACGGACAGGGATGATCTTGCGGAGCATCCGCACGGCGAAGCTCTTGCCCGGGTCGAAGCTTTCCTCCTCGTCCTTGAGGAGCTTGTAGGTGCTGTAGAACAGGACCGCTGCGAAGGCGAACAGCACCGCGGTGAAGCGGCTGACCACGGCGACGCCGAGGGACAGGAAGATGCCGCGGAAGACCAGGGCGCCGATGACGCCGAAGAACAGCACCCGGTGCTGGTAGGCGCGCGGCACCTTGAAGTAGGCGAAGATCACGGCGAAGACGAAGAGATTGTCGACCGACAGGCTCTTCTCCAGCAACCATGCCGTCGTGTACTCGGTGCCGGCGGCGGTGCCGAGGACGAGGAAGACGACGGCGCCGAAGATCAGGGCGAGGCTCACCCACAGGCCGCTCCAGGCGGCGGCCTCCTTGAATCCGATGACGTGCGCGGTGCGGTGGGACAGCAAGTCCACCGCCAGCGACACCACCACCGTCGCGGCGAACGCCCCCCACAGCCAGAACGGGACATCAAGCACGCCAACAACCCTCACCATGGCCCGCGCGAAGCACGCCGGCCTATACATCGGAGTGTGCGGCATCACGCCTTCGGGGGCACGCGGAGCGGTCTGGGCCGGCGCGGATACACGTCGACGCGGTCGTGGCCGTACACGGCTGCCCGCAGAATGCCGCAGATCAGTCCGGACGGTCCGGATCAGTCCGGATCAGTCCGGATCAGTCCGGGTCAGCGGGCGGCGTCCGATGCCGTGCAGCGCAAGGCTGATGGTCAGTTGACGCTGCGCGCTGACGACCGACGGCAAGGCTGGGGGTGCTCTGGACGAAGCCTGGGGGAGAGGCGCGACACCGGACGACGGGAGCCCTGCGTGATCGGCAAGGCATACCCGTTGAGCTGCCAAGCTTCATCGTCAGGCCTGCAACCTTCCAGCAGCAGCTGCCCCTGCCGCAGCCCGAGAGGCTCGCGGAGGGTTACACGGAGAGGGAGCGGAGTGTGGCCGCGCTGATTGCTCCACAGGCCTGCGTTTACAGGACAGGGGCCGTTTTTCGGCACTTAAAACGGGTAAAAACGTAACAAAGGTGGATCTTCGTATAGTGGCAGCCCCGCCCATTACGCAGGAGTTTCCCAGATGCGTACTGCTACCCAAGGGGCCCGGGATGTCGCCCGGCAGCCACTCGCGCAGCCGCACCGACCGGGAGGGGCACGCAATGGATCTATGGCTGATCTGGTTGATCGTCGCCGCGGTATTGGCTGTGGCGGAGATCTTCACGCTCACTGCTGCGCTCGGAATGCTGGGCGGGGCGGCCCTGGTGACGTCGGGATTCGCCGCGGTGGGGGTACCACTGGCTTTGCAATTCCTGGTGTTCACCATCGTTGCTGTGGTCAGCGTGATGTTTTTGCGTCCCGTGGCGCTGCGCCACGTGCTGCAGCCGCAGGTGGAGCGCTTCGGCATCGACGCACTGGTCGGCAGGGCCGCCTATGTGGTCTCAGAGGTGACGGGCCTGGGGGGAAGGGTCCGCATCGGCGGTGAGGAATGGACGGCCCGCGCCTATGACGAGGCGCTGGTGATTCCTCCCGGAGTGACCGTCGACGTCATAGAGATCAGCGGCACCACCGCAGTCGTCTACCCCCGGGAGTGAGCCATGGAAGCGTCGGGGTTCCTTATTGCTGGACTGCTCGTCGCACTGTTCGCCGTTTTCACCGTGTTGCGGGCGGTACGCATCGTGCCCCAAGCACGCGCCCGCAACGTCGAAAGACTCGGCCGCTACCACCGCACGCTGAAGCCCGGTCTCAACGTGGTGATCCCTTATATCGACCGTGTGCATCCGGTGATCGATCTGCGGGAGCAGGTCGTATCGTTTCGACCGCAACCGGTGATCACCGAGGACAATCTGGTCGTCGAGATCGATACCGTCCTGTACTTCCAGGTCACTGATCCGCGAGCAGCGTTTTACGAGATCGCGAATTTCCTGCAGGCAGTCGAGCAGCTCACCGTCACCACCTTGCGCAACGTCGTGGGGTCCATGGACCTGGAAAAGACTCTTACCTCACGCGACACCATCAACAACCAGCTCCGTGGCGTCCTGGACGAAGCCACGGGCAAGTGGGGGCTGAGAGTCAACCGTGTGGAGATCAAGGCCATCGACCCCCCGCAGTCCATCAAGGACGCGATGCAGAAGCAGATGCGGGCCGAGCGCGACAAGCGGGCCGCGATTCTCGGTGCCGAGGGACAACGCCAGTCGCAGATCCTTACCGCTGAAGGCGACAAGCAGTCCGCTGTCCTGCGCGCCGAGGGCAACCGCACCGCGGAGATTCTCAAGGCCGAGGGGCAGTCCCGGGCCATCGACGAGGTGTTCCAGGCAGTGCACCGCAACGACCCCGACCCCAAACTGCTGGCCTACCAGTACCTCCAGATGCTGCCCCAACTCGCGCAGGGCTCGGGCAGTACATTCTGGGTAATCCCCAGCGAGGTCACCTCCGCACTCCAGGGAGTGTCCCGCGCCTTCAGCGAAGTACTGCCCCAGTCATCGGCCACCCGGGAGAGCCCGTCGGACGACAGGGCTGCCCAGGCGGCCAACGACGCTGCGCAGGCGGCAGAGGCTGCTGCCGAGGCCCTCGCCGACGCAGCCAAAGCCGATGGCACCACCCCCAGTACCCGTCCCCCGCACCTTGCTGACGGCCGCTGAGGCCCCTGGCTCAGCCGACTGCCGGCGCAGCACCTGCGGAAGCGGCCCCGTCGCCCGCTTCAGTGATCAGCGCATACTGCTCACCACCAAGAAAGGCCAACTGATCTGCATCGCCCCCGCCGACCAGTCCGACGTCCTCCGCTTCTGCCTGCGGGGGCTACGTCTGCTTCGAGGAGGAAGCCGGGTTCACCCGTAGGCCGCCCCGTGGACGGGCCTGGGGCCGACGAGGCCGCACCCCGGTCGTGACCGTCAGCGGACGACGCTCGGGACGGCTGTCAGCGGTCGGCCTGATCGCCACGCGACCGGGTTCCCGGACCCCGGCTGTGCCACCGCCTGCGCACCCATCCCGCCGGCAAAGGCGCACGTCGCAGCATGGGCGAGCGGGACTTCATCGCTGGTCGACGGAGCCCACCAGCTCGTCGGGGCACCGATCGTGCCGGTCTGGGACCGCCTGAACACCCATGTCTCTCGCAGGATGCGGGACCTCGTGGCCGAGCGTGAGTGGAGAACAGTGTTCTTGCTGCCCGCCTCCGGGAAACCGGCCCTCTCGGAGAACCCCGAAGATCCAGCGTGACTGTGATGTCTTCGGCAGATGGGGTAAGCGTGAAGTAAAGACAGCTGATGAAATTCACGCGGCCTGCGCCGCGCCTCGGAAGGGACCCTTTCCATGTCGACTCATCACGCCCCCGCAACATCCCGCACCCGGGTACAGCAGGCGGCCCTCGCCGTCGGCGCGGTCTTCCTCCTCGTCGGCATCCTCGGCTTCATCCCCGGGATCACCACCGACTACGACACCTTGAAGTTCGCCGAGCATCACTCCGAGGCCAAGCTCCTGGGCATCTTCCAGGTCTCGATCCTCCACAACATCGTCCACCTGCTGTTCGGCATCGCCGGCGTCGCCATGGCCCGCGCCGCCTCCACCGCTCGCACCTACCTCATCGGCGGCGGCATCATCTACCTGGTGCTGTGGATCTACGGCCTGATCATCGACCACGACAGCGCCGCCAACTTCGTCCCCGTCAACTCGGCTGACAACTGGCTCCACTTCGTCCTCGGCGTCGGCATGATCGCCCTCGGTGTCCTGCTCACCCGCCGCACCACTCCCGCAGCCCACTGACCTCGCCCCGCCGACAAACGCATCGGGCACATCGCCGCAACCGAAGATCACTAGCAACGACGGCTGCCCCGCATCCCTGCTGGGAGACCGTCCCCTCGGTGCCGACGGCGCGCTCCGGGCTCCGGCAGAGGACCCGATCCCGGCGAGCCGTCAGGGCCGCGTGACCGCGACGCCTCGGTCGGCCAGCAGCACAAGGTTGCGCCAAGGGTCGCGCGGGATGTTGCGCGAAAGGATTGCGCCTACTGTTGCGCGCCCCGCCGCAGCGCCCCCGTGTCCGTGCAGGTCACGACGCGGTCTGCCGTGGTCGGCACGCTGACATCCCCGTTGCGGCCGCTCTGCCCATGTCCATTGGCTGGAGTGAAGGAGTAAGGGACGGGCGGGATGGGTGGTACGGCCGCAGCCGGGACCGGGGCGCGCTCAGCCCGTTGTGCGTCGGCCGGGGCCGCCGCGCCGCGCCGCCGTCAGGGCGGCGGAGCCGGGACGGAAGCCGCTGGCAGCCCGGAGGGCTGAGTCAGTCAGTTCCTCGTGTGGGTGATCTCCTCTGCTTTCCGGGGCCTGGCTGGGAGCGGGGGCGTGCACGCGTGAGGGAGAAACCATCCTGCTTCTTGCGGCGATCTGTCCGGAAAACCTGTTCGTGCACCCATTCCCGTTTCTGTGCCCCGGATGGCGGGAGGATCGGTCTTGCGGTTCGCCTCCGGGCTGGCGAGGACGATCCGATCTGGGGCCAAGGGGGCGCGGTACGGCGGTGGACCGGAAGTGGTTGGAGCGGCTGCGATGGGTGGCCGGTGAGCGGTGAAGGGATGGCGATGAGTACTGCCCACGAGGCAACCGCGCAGGACGAGCACTCCGCTCCCTGTGATCAGGACGGTCGCGGGGACCGGGGTGACTGGCCGTCGCACGCGGCTTCGCGGAGGCCATGGGCGGCACGCTCACAGCCGAGGACACCCCCGGCGGACGCTTCACCATGGTGCTCACCCTGCGCCCCGCGGCCAGCCACTCGCCGGCACCCTCTGACCTCCCGGCAACGGCCACTTCATAAGGCCTCCTCTCCTCCGGGACCGACCCGCTCCCTCGCCCGCGACTGCCCGGCCTTCAGTGCCGCAATCGCGGCGCCCGGTCGGCCCCGGCAACGGATGCCGCCCCGGCTCCGCTGTCAGCGATCCGTTAGAGCTGGGGCGACCGCCGTCAAGGAACCGTCACGGGGCAGCCCCCGTTGCCGGGGTCGGGGATAGCTTCGGTGACGAGCCCCGGACTGCCTCCCCGCGTCCGGGGCGCCTGCCCTTCGTGTCCTTGAGGGAGCGCTCCATGTGCCTGTTCCAGTACGACGACGACCCCGAGCCGGAAGAACGGGTCCCGGCCGGACTCCTGTACGTGCCCGTCCGGCCGGGAGGAGCGGAGGTGGTGGTACGCCTGTTCCGCACCCCGCTGGGCGCCCGTACCGCCGTCGGATTCACCACTGAGGAACGCCTGGCCTCGACGCTGGGCGGCACCCAGTCCTGGATCCGGCTTTCCGAGTCCGCTCTGCGAGGGATGACAGAGCCTCTCGGAGCCGCGCTGGTGACCGTCGATCCGACGATCACCGCACCCCGGGTCACGGCAGCCGGGACCACCTTCCCGGTCACGACCGCGCGGACCACCGAGATCACGGCCCGGACCGCCTGAAGGGGATCACACCATGACCACAGCAGCTCTTACCGAGGTCCTGGCCAACGCGGAAGACCTGTCCGTCTGGCCGGCCTCCACGACGTGTCTCCCGCACGGGGGCCTCGCCGTAGGCGGCGTGCCGCTGACCGAGATAGCCGACCGTTTCGACACCCCGGCCTACGTGCTGGACGAAGAGGAGATCCGGGCTCGCTGCCGCACGTACCGGGACGCCTTTCCCGAGGCCGAGGTCCTCTATGCGGCCAAGGCGTTCTTGTGCCGGGCCGTCGTGCGCTGGGTGTGCGAAGAAGGCTTCGGTCTCGACGTGTGTTCGGCCGGGGAGCTCGAACTCGCCGTGACAGCCGGGTTCCCGCCGGAGCGGATCGTTCTGCACGGCAACGCCAAGTCACCCCGCGACATCGATACCGCGCTGTGCCTCGGCATAGGCCGGATCGTCATCGACAGCCCGTCCGAGATCGCCCGCCTCGCCGCCGCGGTCGGGCCCGGGCGCCGCCAGAAGGTGATGGTGCGGGTGATCCCCGGAGTCTCGGCGGGCGGTCACGAGAAGATCCGTACGGGTACGGACGACCAGAAGTTCGGTCTGTCCCTCACCGGCGGCTACGCACAGCACGCCATCGCCAGGATCCTCGGCCAGCCGCAGCTCGAACTGACCGGTCTGCACTGCCACATCGGCTCCCAGATCAGCAGCGTCGAGCCGTACGTCACTGCGCTGCGCAGGGTCGTGGGGCTCATGGCACGCATCCGTGACGCGCAAGGCGTCGTCCTGCCAGAGCTGAACATGGGCGGCGGCCACGGCATCGCGTACCGGCCCGGCGAGCCCGCCCTGGACCTCACCGCGCTCGCCCGGAGACTGCGCACCGAACTCATCGAAAGCTGCGGTGCCGCCGCGCTCACCGTGCCCCGGCTCATCGTCGAGCCCGGTCGGGCAGTGGCCGGGCCGGCCGGCGTCGCCGTGTACCGCGTGCTCGCGGTCAAGCACACGACCGACAAGGTATTCGTCGCCGTCGACGGCGGGATGAGCGACAACCCGCGGCCCGCCCTGTACGGAGTGCGCTATGCGCCCCGTGTGATCGGCCGCCGAAGGATCGTCAATACCCGCAGGGCGACAGTTGTGGGCCGGCACTGCGAGGCAGGCGACGTACTGGCTGCAGACGTACCGTTGCCGAGCGACATCCGCCCCGGTGAACTGCTGGCGGTACCGGTGGCCGGCGCGTACCAGCTGTCGATGGCCTCGGGCTACAACCTGGTCGGCCGACCCCCGGTGGTGGCCGTACGCGACGGCCATGCCCGGCTACTCGTACGACGGGAGTCGCTCGACGACTTCCGCAGCCGGGATATCGGGATCTAGTCCCGTACTTCGCGGGTCGTTGATTCGTATGGTGTGACCGGTCCGGGAGTGTCCCGGACCGGTCGTCTGGCGTTGTCCGGGTGTGTCGATGGCTTCCCGGTCTTCGCGGCCAGGTCCCAGCGTCAGCGCCTTGAAGTTGTGGTGAAGGCCGTGGTGAAGCGTCTGGGTGCTCTGCCTGCCGCTGCCGAGTTTCTGCGCCGGCTGGATGTGGCTGGGGTCGTCGATGAGGTGTGTCCGGGCGGCGCGAGCGCCCATCTGACGCACGGACAGGTCATTGGAGGCACTGGTGGCCAACCGGCTGACCTCGCCCGCACCACTGGTGCGGGTCGGGGACTGGGCCCGGACCTGGGCGGTGGAGGAGGTGTCGAGCCCCAGCGCAGCGGCTTCCGCGCGCCGCTGGTCGGTCAGGCGCAGCGTCCAACCGGCTCCAGCCCGCACCCTGGCCCTGCTCGTCTGAGGGTTGCTCCCTGTGAGCCGGGCCGGGCACCGCGCGCGCCAGACGCACGCACTGCCGGCCGGCATGGGGGTGAAGACCCTGAGGGGATCAGGGCCCCACGAGCGTGCGATCCGAATACGCGAATGTGTACCCTTCGACCGGCTCAGCACCGCGGGGACTTGGGCCACGGTCCAGCCGGGTGAAGCGTGATGGCGGCGCCGTTTCGGTGAGGGCAGGGCCGCTGGGGGTGGGGCAGGCCGGCGAGCAGGTGCCCGTGGTGGCGCCGACGGGCCAGCGTCGGCGTCCGCGAGCCACCCCCGCAGACCGGTGGGGGTGGCGACGGCCGGCCAGACCCCGGTGCGGGGCCATCCATCCTCAGCGCCCGCACCACGCTGTACGGACTGTTCCCGCGCCACGCTGTACTGGCCGGCTCGGAGAAGGGCACCTTGAGACCGTGTCGTGGGGGAATCCGTGTGATGAGTGAGTGGAAGTGAGCATGGGCCTCCCTGGGGCCCGAGCCCGTCTCGGCCGGGCCCGAGGCGGGGAGCCCGAACGCACCCCAGGGTGACCTCGAACTGCGGGGAGTCACCCCGCTGCCCGGCCCATCGATGATCGACACGGAGGTTCTGTCGCTGCTCGACGGGTAGACGCAGTTTGGTGGTCAGGCCGCCACGCGAGCGTCCGGGTCCGTGGTCAGCGGGTTCGATGGCGATGCCGCGAGACGGCTCCTTCTGGAGCCCTTTCAGGCCTGGCAGCGTGCTGGTGGGGCGCGAACGATGGTGGAGTCCTCAGCTCGCAGTGCCCGTCAGGTCGTTGCGGTGCCTCGTCCGCCGGGGCGGGTGCCGGCTGTTCGGGAGCCGGTCGGCGGGGCGGTGGTGTCGAGTACGTCCTCGCCATAGAGTGCCTGCAGCCAGTTGGTCTGGTAGATGGTGTCGAGGTAGCGCTCCCCGAGGTCCGCGGCGATGGCCACGGCGGTGAGGTCGTGGGTGTCGTGCTGGTCGAGCCAGCCCATGGCGCCGCTGACCACCGTTCCGGTGGAGCCGCCGAAGAGGAATCCGCGTCTGGCCAGACGGCGGCAGGTACGGATGGTGTTCGCCTCTTCGACGTGGATGACCTCGTCGACGTACGTTTCGTCGAGCAGCGGCGGACGTACGCTCATGCCCAGTCCGGGGATCATCCGGCGGCCGGGGGGCCCGCCGAAGGACACCGAGCCGACGCTGTCGATCGCGACGACACGCACCGGACGGTGCCACTCGTGGAAGTAACGCGTGCAGCCCATCAGGGTGCCGGTGGTGCCCGCCCCGACGAAGACCACGTCCACGCCAGGGAATGCGCGAGCGATCTCCGGCGCCGTCCTGCGGTAGTGTGCCTTCCAGTTGCTCGGGTTTGTGTACTGGCTGAGCCACACGTACCGGCTGTCGGAGTCGCACAGCGCGTTGACGTATGCGAGCCGTGCGCCGAGGAAGCCTCCCTGGGCCTTCTGGGCGGCGATGACGTGCACCTGGCTGCCCAACGCCTCCATGATGAGTCTGGTCGCCAGGTTGCAGCGGGGGTCCGTCACGCACAGAAACCGGTAGCCCTTGCTCGCGGCGATCACGCTCAGCGCCACGCCCAGGTTCCCGGACGAGGATTCGACGATGATCGACTCGGGCGTCAGGGTGCCGTCGCGTTCGGCGCTCTCGACCATCTCGATCGCGGTCTTCAGCTTGATCGAGCCGGCGAAGTTGAAGCCCTCACACTTGAGGAAGAGCGAGTGCCCGAAGATCGGCCGGAGGTCGACGTACAGGTCCTCCTCGTTGAAGGCGTGAGGAACGGTTATGACGGGCACGATGGCCTCCTCAGCTGCGATGGAGCGCTTTCGTACGTCTGTCGGTGGCCGTCCTGCGGCTCCGTGACCGACTGGCCTGCCAGGGCCCAGCGGCCGCTCATCCGTATCGCCGCAGTTCGTGGAAGAAACCGTCGATGCCATGCAGCCCTCCGGAGCGGGCCACCTCGTCGTAGACGTACTTGCCCACCGCCAGATCGAGAACCCCGAGGCCGAAGGGCGAGAACACGACCGGCCGGTCTCTCGGAACACTCACCCGTCCGTCCATCACGTCGTCCAGCGTGCCCTGCAGGAAGTCCCGGTTGCCCGTGAGTTGCTCGGCCAGGTGGGGCGAGGTGTTGGCCTTGAGGCAGTGTTCCACGTCGTCGACGATGTTGAACGAGGCGAGGATGATCTCCGGTGCCAGGTCGCGCAGCGACACGTGCAGCACCAACGGGTTGTGCTCGAACCACGACAGGTCGCTGACGTGCGGCTGCGCGGCGACGGTGGCGAAGACCACCAGGTCGCTGTAGCGGATCAGCTCTTCGGCGCTTTCGTGCACGGTGATCCGTCCGGCGGTCTGCGACTGCTCCAGGTAGCACCGGAGCCCGGCGGCACTGTCGGCGGACACGTCGTGCACGCCGACCTCGTCGAACGACCAGCCGGTGGCTGCGAGGAAGTCGTAAATGTAGCGGGCGATAAGGCCCGCTCCGACGAACCCGACGCGCGTCGGACGCGGTCGGCCGTTGCTGAGCCACTGGGCCGCCAGGGCCGCCGAGGAGGCCGTTCGGGTGGCACTGACGATGGAGCCTTCCAGGCAGGCGAACGGGTAGCCGGTGCGATGGTCGTTGAGGATCAGCACCGCCGAGGCCCTCGGGATGCCGGCCGCCACATTCTCCGGGAAGCTGGAGATCCACTTCAGGCCGTCCACCCGCATCGGCTCCCCGATCGAGGCGGGCAGCGCGATGATCCGCGAGGACGGGCGGTCGGGAAACCGCAAGAAGTAGGATGGCGGGTTCACGCAGTTACCGGCGCTGTGCAGCCGGTACGTGGCCTCCACCAATTCCACGATCTGCTTCTCGCGCCCCTGCAGCACGCCCTCGACCTGGGCGCCGGAGACGACGGCGAACGTCGGTACGCTCATCGGCTCGCGCAGGGTGAATTCCATCGCGGGGGAACGCCTGGTGGTCATCGCGTGGTCACCTCCACGGTCGGCGAGCAGTCGGCCAGGCGCACCGGGTCGGCCATTCCGACCAGCACCTCGCGGGGGCCCTCGTAGGGCTCCCTGCTGTGTGCGGTGCGGACGTTGTCGACAATCATCAGGTCGCCGGCCTGCCACGGCTCGCGTGCGGTCTTGTCCTCGTACGTCTTGTTGAGCAGCTCCACGACATCTTCGCCGATGGGGTCGCCGCCGCCGTAGCGGGTGTTGAACGGCAGACCGTCGGCGCCGTAGACGTCCACGAGGTACTCGCGCACCTCGGGGGCCATCGTCCACTCGTTGAGGAACGCGATCTGGTTGAACCAGCAGCGCGCGCCGGTGACGGGGTGACGTACCACAGCGTTGCGGCGCTGCCTGGTGTGCAGGGTCCCGTCCGGCTGCCAGGCGTACTCGATCGCGTTGGCCCGGCAGTAGCTCTCCACGACGCCGCGGTCCTTCGTGCCGAACGCCTCGGCCACGGACGCCCCGATCTCGTCGTTGTAGCTGCGGGTGAGCAGCCAGCCCTCCCGCTCGAACCGCTCGGTCAGTTCGGCCGGCAGCGCCTCCAGTACGGCCGACGCGTCGGACACGGCGGTCGCTCCGCCCGCGGTGGGCGCGCCGAGGCATGCGAACAGCATCAGGCCGGGGAACTCGAGGGCGTAACTCAGCTCGTGGTGCATGCACATCGGCTGGTTCGGCGGCCAGTGGGCCGAGGAGTACACGCCGGGCGCGTAGGCCTGCCGGGGGGCGAAGGCCTCCTTCTCAGTCATCAGGGCCCTGGCCAGCTGCCGGAAGACGGTGCCGGTCCCGTCCGCGTCGTGCAGACCGAGGCCGCGTACCAGGACCGCACCGTGCTCGGCGACGAGAGCGTGCAGAGCGTCGCGGTGCTCGGCCGCCCAGTGGCCGTGGTCGCCGGGCGGCGCGCCGCCAGCGGTTCCGGCGGGCAGCACGGGCGGGTGGCCGGATCGCAGTTCGAGGTTGAGCGGTGACGCCGGGGATGAGATCGGCATCTCGGTCTCCTTTCGACTTGCATGGGTGGTGTCGAGTGAGTCGGTCGCGTCGGTTATCCCGGATGCATCGTGTTTGTTCTCTACGGCCCAGGAACGGGGGCCGGCCATTCGGCGGCGCGCAGCACGGCCTTCGCCGCTTCCACCGGGCGAGTGCGCGAGAAGTGGTGACCGCCGTCGGGGAGTTCGTGCAGATCGACGTGGTCGGCCAGCAGATGCCAGTCGCGGTGCCGCTCCCGGACCCCCGCGGTGATCGGGTCGTCGGCGGCCACGACCACCGTGACCGGTGCTGCCAGCTTCACGGTCGGCGGGCTGTCCAGGGCGTCCGCGAAGTAGCGGTGGGCGGACACCACGTCGTGCCGGTAGGCGGCGGCGACGTGCTCGGCCTGCGCGGCGTCGAGCCCACCGGGCCCGGGGTAGCCGCCGTCCCCGTTCTCCGTCAGCTCGGCGGCGATCCGGTCGTCGCTCAGCCCGGACAGCTCGGCAGCGGCCGCGCGCCGGCCGGCGGCGTCACCGAGCAGCTGCGCCGCCACGAACACCCGCTGGACGCCGACGCCGCGCTCCGCCAGCCTCCTCGCCGTCTCCAGGGCCGGCGCGGCGCCCGAGGAGTGGCCCCACAGCAGGACCCCGGTCAGGCCGCGGCGGGTGATCTCGGCACTGACCTCCTCCACCAGTCGCATCATCGGCACGAAGGCTGCGCCCTCGGCTGTCACGTCGTGGCCGGGCGGCTCGACGGCGTACACCGCCCATCCGGTGCTCTGCAGGGCCCTGGCCATCGGCTCGAAGCTCACCGCGCTGCCGCCGGCAGGGGGGAAACAGACGAGAGCGCCGGTCCGGGCGCCGCCCGGTGCCGACAGGGGGTGCAGTAGCCCGGAGGGCTGCTCGGCTCCGTCGTCGGGCAATCCGCCGTCGAGCAACCGGGCGAGGTCGGCGAGCACCGGGTGACGTGCTACGTCCTTGAGGGACACCGCGCGCTCCAGGGCGACGGCGAGTTTCACCGCCGACAACGATGTGCCGCCCCGGTCGAAGAAGTGGTCCAGCCGTTTGATCCGGTGCCGCGGGATGCCGAGCACCTGCTCCCAGGCGGCGGCCAGCCGCCGTTCGGCGGGGGTCATCGGCCCGGCCGGCGGCGTCGGTGCGTCACCGTCCTCGCCGGCCGCGTCGAGATCGCCGGCCAGCGCCGTCAGCGCCTTCCGGTCGGACTTGCCGTTCGCGGTCACCGGGAGGCTCTCCCGCCAGTGGACGGCCGACGGGACCATGTACGCGGGCAGCGACTCGCCCAGCCGGTCCAGCAGGACGCCGGCATCCAGTGGCCGCGGACCGGTGCAGAAGGCCACCAGGTGCTGGCCGCGGCCGGGCCGCTCGGTGACGACCACCGCACCGTCGCGGACACCGGGCACCCGCAGCAGGGTGTTCTCGATCTCGCCGATCTCGATCCGGAAGCCACGGATCTTCACCTGGCTGTCCCGGCGGCCGAGGAAGTCCAGTCTGCCGCCGGGCAGCCAGCGGCCGTAGTCGCCGCCCCGGTAGAGGCGCCGGCCGGCGGCGTGCGGATCGGGCATGAACGCCTGTCGCGTGCGCTCGGGATCGTTGACGTACCCGCGGCCGACGCAGACGCCGGAGAAGACGATCGCGCCGGGGGCTCCGAGCGGCACCGGTGACAGGTACTCGTCGACGACATAGACATGTACGTTGTTGACGCACCGGCCGAGCGGCACCCGCTCGGTGCCCGGAACCCTGTCCATGACCTCGTGGTTGGTGTCGTCCGAGGTTTCGGTCAGTCCGTAGGCGTTGACCAGCCGGATCTTCGGCGCGGCCGCGAACCACCGTTGCGCGAGTTCCTTCTTGAGCGCCTCGCCGGTGACCGACACGTACCGCAGGTCCGGCAGCTCGCGTGGGCGCTGCTCCAGGCAGGACAGTACGACGTCGAGGTAGGACGGCACGACTTGGAGCACCGTGACCCGGCCGTCGGCGATCCTGTCCACGAACCGCTGGGCGTCGAGGATCACCTCCTGCTCGACCAGCAGGGTCCGCCCTCCCACCACCAGCGCGGAAAGCAGTTGCCACAGCGATATGTCGAAGCACTGGGGTGCGGTCTGGGCGACCACCTGACCCGGGCGGATCTCCAGGTCGTCGATCTTGGCGCAGAGGTGGTTGAGCATGCCCGCGTGTTCGCACATCGCCCCCTTGGGCTCGCCGGTGGAACCGGAGGTGAAGTAGATGTACGCCGGCTGTTCCGCTGCCACCCGTACGCCGAGATCGGCGCCGGCGTGGTCCTCGGCGTACGCCTCTTCGACGTGGACCGTACGCACGCCGGGCGGCGAGCCGGGGGAGGGGCTGGGGGACGAGCCGGCGGACAGCGAATCGAGAGCCTGGTCGAGCGTGCCGGTGCTGCCGCATTCGGTCAGCACCAGCCGGCACCCGGCGCAGGAGAGCGTGGCCGCGATGCGCTCGGCCGGGAAGTGCGGCTCGATGGGCAGGTACACCCCGCCTGCCTTGAAGACGGCGAGCACGGCGGCCGTCCAGTCCAAATTGCGCTCGGTCACCACGGCGACGACGTCTTCGCGCCGCAAGCCCCGCGCCAGCAGGGCCCGTCCGAGCCGGTTGGCTCGTTCGTTGAGCTCCCGGTACGTCCATTGCCGGTCGCCATGCACGGCCGCGACGGCCTCCGGGTGGGCCCGTACCCGCTCCTCGAACAGCTCGTGGGCCCTGCGGTCCGGCAGATCGCGGTACGGACCGGCCAGTCCTTCGATCTGGAACCGGAGTTCCTCGGTGCCGAGCAGGCTCTGCCGCCGGTGCTCCGCGTCCGGATCGGCGGCGATCAGGGCGAGCGCGGTGAGGTGGTAGCCGGCGATCCGGGCGACGGCGTCGGCGTCCAGCGCGTCGCGCCGGTACCGCAACCGCAGCGAGCGACTCCCGCCGTCTCGCGGCACCCCCAGTCCCAGGACGACGTGTCCGGGAAGGTCGCCGTAACTGTCGGCCGGGTCGAACACCGCCTCGGTCGACGGTCCGGCCAGGCCCAGCTCGCGCCTCAGCTCGTCGAGTGGGAAGTCCTTGTGCAGCAGCAGTTGCGACTCGGCCCGGCGCGTCCGTACGAGCAGGTCGCGCCACGAGTCCGGTGCGGTCGTCAGCCGGCAGGGCAGCGGCGGGCCGTCCCCGGCGGCGAGGTAGCCCGTGCTGACCTCGGGATCACCCGAGAGCGCGGCGAGTACCTTGGTGTGCGCCGCGAGCACCACCGAGGTGAACGGCACGGCCAGTTCCTCCGCGAGCCGGTGCAGCGCGGCCACGACGTCGTCCGGGACCTTCGCCTCGTGCGTAGCGGTCCCCGGCACCGGCTCCGGTGCCCAACGCGGTAGCGCGGTGGATCCACCGGCGGCGAGTACACCGCTCCAGAACGTCCGGCCGGCCTCGGTCCGCATGCCCGTTCTCCCTCCGTTCACCGTCGCCGCGTCGCGGGATCGTCGTGGCTCTCGCGCGATGCGACGGTGTTGCGCGATTCCGCGGCGGGATTTCCGTTCCAGCGAGCGTGTGGCGGTACGTCCTCGCCCTTCATCAGGAAGGAGTCGGTGGCGAGCACCGCGCCGTCGCCCATCGTCACGCCGTAATGGACGAGGGCACCGACACCCACGGTGCAGCCGTCGCCGACCGTGCTGTGGTCGGACTTGAAGGTGCCGTCCTCCTGCGAATGGCACTGGATTTTGCTCCCGGCGTTGAGCGTGCAGTCGTTTCCGATGGTGGTGAGCGTCCGTTCCGTCACGTAACAGCCGTCGTCGAACACCCTGTTGCCGATCCGGACTCCGAGCGAGCGCCAGATCATGTTCTTGAAGGGAGTGCCGTTGAATACGTTCAGGTAGTGGTCGGGCACCTTCCACAGGCGCTCGTGCCACCAGAAGTACGGGTCGTAGATCGAGCACAACCGGGGCTTCAGCGGGCGGAACCTGGTGAAGGCGCGCTCCAGCAGGACGAAATAGGCCGCGGTGGACAGCAGGGCGAGGACCAGCGACGCGGCTATCGCCAACTGTCCAACCGCGCCGTGCAGGTCCACGGCCGCGAGGCCGATCACCGTGAGGAGGAAGGAATAGAGCCACCGTACGAAGAGGCCCAAGCCCATGGTGCGGATGTTGTAGCGGTTCTTCGCGGCGAGGTTCCGGCGGAGGTTCTCTCCGGTCCGCAGGTGATCGAACCGGGCATCTCGTTCCACCGACCGGGGAATTTCGAAGCACGGGGATCCGAGCAGTCCGACACCTTCCCGTATTTCACCGTCGAGAGGCACCATCACCTTCGTGCCGAGGAGACAGTTGGCGCCGGTCCTCGCGCCGACAGGATAAGCGATGTGGTTTCCGAGGAAGTTGTGCGGGCCGATCGACGTCCGGGACACCCGGAATGACGTGCTGGAGAATTCGGCGTTCATGAGGGAAAGCCCGTCAGCGACCATCGTTCCGCTGCCCACGGAGACCAGGTAGGGGGTCTCGTGCTGCACGTCGGAGCCGAAGTTCGACCCGGTCTGCTCCACCCGCGACAGGTCATATCCGAGACCGCGCAGAAAGTTGACGATGTACGAGCTGTCACCGAAGAGCCAGAGGAAGAACCTCACGTTCGTCAGGCGGGTGATCGCCCTGTGCACCGAGTAGTGGAGGCCGTACAGCGGATAGATCCTGCCGGGCTTCATCACCAGGTTCAGCAGGCGCGGAACGGTGACCAGCGTGACGAGGCCGACGACGACGAAGCCGGAGAACAGCACGAGGGAGAGGATCAGCGCGTCGAGGTAGAGCCGCGACGACGTGAAGCCCACTGTGCCGGGGGCGAACACGTCGCTCAGCGCCGGGACCTGGGTCAGCAGCATGTACAGGCCCCCCACCGTCAGTGGCACGTACAGCAGGAACAACTGGAGGACGGTGAGCATGCCGTACCAGGCGCGGCGCTGCGTGCCGCAGGGCGCCGGAGCGACCCGCACGTAGTCGACCTCGGTGCGCTGGGCGGGCGATCCGTGCCAGCGCTCGCCGTCCGGTACGTGCTGGCCGCCGTACAGCGCCGACGTATGGCCCAGCTGCGCGCCGTCTCCCATCGACGTGTCGACGTCGAGGACGGTCTTCTCACCGACGAACACGTCCCGGCCCAGGGTTACCCGGCCGGTCTCGACACGTCCGGCGTGCGCCCGGTAGCACAGGAAGTGCGAGTCCTTGCGGATCACCGTACCGGCGCCGATGGTGAGCAGGTCGGTGCAGACCGGAACGGTGCGGGAGAGGATCGTGACGCGCTTGCCGATCCGGGCGCCGAGCGACCGCAGGTACAGCACGTACAGGGGATTGCCGACGAAGAAGATCATCGGGTTGGCGTGGAGCAGGACCTTGACGGTCCAGAAGCGCAGATACGTCAGCCCCCAGACCGGGAAATTACGGGCGTGCCACCGACCGACAAGAATCCATTTGGCGACGACCGGGAAAATGCACAGGCCCACGAAGGCGACGCCGCCGAAAGCAAGCGAACGCACGTAGATGTCGGCTGTCCCCGAGCTGCGGGAGACCCATGCGTAGCCGCGGGCGGTGACGGTTGCCGCCAGGAACGAATAGCCGAGGAAGAGCAGCAACTGGGCTGTTCCGCAGAAGACATACCGGAGTGTGCCGGCCGGTTCCGCCACTTCGGTTTGCGCCGCAGTGACCGGCTCCGCAGTGGTGGGGCTGCTTTCCTCAAGCGACACGGCGAGACTTCGGACCGTCGGGTTCCGATAAATGTCCTTCATCGAGACCGGCGGAAGGTCCGCGTGCTTTCTTACCCTCGCGCAGAAATGAGCCATGACGAGGGAATTCGCTCCCAGGTCGTCGAAGAAGTGGCTGTCTACCGACACCCGTTCAACGCATACGACGTCGGCCAGGACTTCGGCGAAGTCCCGCTCGGTGTCGGTCGCCGGGCCGGCGTGTCCGCGCTCGGTAAGTGCAGGTTCATCCGGCGCGGACGGGAGAACCTCGACAGATTCTTCTTCCATGCGAACCCCTGAAAAGAATTCCTCCGGGCGCGAATCCTCATCTCCTAGTCTCGGTCGTCCACCGTCGGGATGCCACTCGAAGCCGATCGACCGCAAACTCCTTTGAACACGCAGAGTTGACGACCAGTCGGAGAAGAGTCATGCCGTCAGGCCTTCAGAGGCCGGTCCGTCGGGGAGACCGGGGCCGGAAGCGCCGTGGAACCGGTCAGGTAACGGTCGGTGGCCGCCGCCGCGGCCCGTCCCTCCGCGATGGCCCACACCACCAGCGACTGGCCGCGTCCCGCGTCACCCGCGATGAACACGCCCTGTGCCACGGCGTGTCCGGTCCGCTGCCGCTGCTGCGCCGGGGTGGCGGCGAAAGCGGGGTCCCGCGCGAAGTTGCCCCGCTCGTCCAGTGTCAGCCCGAGCTGCTCCCTCAGGCCGCTGTGCGGCTCGGGGCCACTGAAGCCGAGGGCCAGCAGCACCAGCTCGGCCGGGATCTCCCGCTCGGTGCCCGGCAGCGGCCTTCGGGACGTCGGTTCCACCTCCGTCACGTGCAGCATGCGCACGGGTCCCTCCGGTTCCCCCTCGAAGCGGACGGTGGCGCAGGAGAAGACCCTCGGGTCCGTGCCGTGGCGCTCCTGGGCCTCCTGGTGCGCGTGGGAGATCCGGTAGACCTTTGGGTACACGGGCCACGGCTCGGTCTCGGTCCGGGTGCCACCCGGCACGGGGTTGATGTCCAGCTGCGTCACGGAGGCCGCACCTTGGCGCAGCGCGGTGCCCAGGCAGTCCGATGCGGTGTCCCCGCCGCCGACGATCACCACGTGCTTGCCCGCGGCGGTGACGGGCGGCGAGGCGCAGTCGCTCTCCCCGGCCCGGTTGGACAGGGTCAAATAGTCCATCGCTTGATGGATGCCGCCCAGCTCACGGCCAGGAACGGGCAGTTCGCGGCGCTCCGTGGCGCCGACGGCGACGATCACCGCGTCATGGTGCTCCCGCAGCTCGGCGGCGTCCAGGTCGATGCCGACTCGCACCCCGGTGCGGAACGTCGTACCTTCGGCCCGCATCTGTCCGATACGGCGGTCCAGGTGCCGCTTCTCCATCTTGAACTCGGGAATGCCGTAGCGAAGCAGACCGCCGACGCGGTCGGCGCGCTCGTACACGGCGACGGTGTGGCCGGCCCGGGTGAGCTGCTGCGCCGCCGCCAGCCCGGCCGGACCCGACCCGATGACGGCGACGGTCTTCCCGCTCAGCCGCTCCGGCGGCTGAGGCGATGCGTATCCCTGCTCCCAGGCCTGGTCGGCGATGGTCTGCTCCACGTTCTTGATCGTGACCGGCTCGCCGTTGACGGCCAGTACGCAAGCGTCCTCGCACGGCGCCGGGCACAGCCGCCCGGTAAACTCGGGAAAGTTGTTGGTCGCGTGCAGCCGCTCGGCCGCGGCGCGCCAATCGCCGTGCGTCGCGTACGCGTTCCACTCCGGAATGAGATTGCCCAGCGGGCAACCGCTGTGGCAGAAAGGTACGCCGCAGTCCATGCAGCGCTGTGCCTGCTCGGACACCAGGGAAAGCAGCGGCTGTCCCGCGTGGACCTCGTTCCAGTCGCTCAGCCGTTCCTCGACGGGGCGCGCCACGCTGGACCTATGCGGGATTCTGAGGAAGCCGTAGGGATCAGTCATGTGCGCCGCCTCCAGCGCTGGACTGCGGTGCATTACGACACTCCGCCATTTTATGCATCATTTACGGAGATCGCACTCGGACGGCTCATCTCGGCGTGAGCCACGTAGGTGCCGAAGGGTGCGATGGCATCCGCACCGACCTCTACATGGACCGCCGCCACTACATCTGGTACGACCACGCCGACACCGCGACCCTGCCCAACGACCGCGGCCACACCATTGTTGGCGCGCTTCGAGCGCGCCTCATGGAGGGGGACGGAATGAGGAAACAATTGGCGAGCTTGGCGTTGGTCACCGGTGCGATGGTGGCGACAACGCTCGGTACCTCCGTCGAGGTGCAGGCGCAGGAGCCGGTCCTGTGTCCCAGCAACGCGATCTGCCTTTGGACGGGCAAGTACCACACAGGCACCCGTTACGTGTGGACGGGCGGCCACCGCGATCTGCCCAGCAACTTCACGGACCACGTGGGTTCCTGCCGGGCCAACAGGAACGGCGCTTTCATCGACTGGGCCACTGGCAAGGTCTGTCGTCCGGTGAGCAGGGGTGACTATGCGGACTTCTACCTGAGGGGGTTCGGCGG
This sequence comes from Streptomyces chryseus, assembly GCF_014650755.1. Taxonomy (GTDB): domain Bacteria; phylum Actinomycetota; class Actinomycetes; order Streptomycetales; family Streptomycetaceae; genus Streptomyces; species Streptomyces chryseus. The sequence goes on from NZ_BMVO01000027.1 coordinate 79,777, forward strand.
AAAGATGGACGCGGTGGGCGACAACTGAGAGCGACTGTCTAGAGGAGGGCCACAGGTCAGCGCGTTTCAGTGGGTGTACGGATGTCCCGGCAGGCCGTACACGAAATTCGCACTGGAGGAAAGGCTGGCAGCTCCGAACCGTACAAGTAGGCGCGTCCGGGACTGCTGACACCAGCTCCGGAAACTCCAACATCAGCGACCCGACGCCCCGCAAGCGCCATGCGGGGCGCCGCTCGTCGAGGCCTGGGGGACGAACTGGCTACCGGCTGGTCATCGCCCCGCACCTTCGTCGTTCCGGCGGACGGCCCGGACCCGGCAGGTCATGACGTGGGTGGCAGTCGGCGCCCTCGCTGGCCGCCGACTTCGGCCAGAGTGCTTGCAGCCATACCTTGACCACAGCCCCGTCTTGGCCTGAACTGGCGCAGCATCGTTCGGAGGTATCAAGCGGGAAGTGCCAGGAGCGCCAGGGGCGTGCTGGTGGGCTGGGGCGAGCCACCCGCGGGTTCTGCCGTGATGCCCATGCCGGCGGCCCTTCCGACAGCTCCTTCCATCACCACAGCACCGCTGTGTCCGATGAGGCCCGCCGGTCTCATCGTGCGGCCGTCGTCGAACCACAGCTGATAGGCCTTGTCATCGGGCAGCTCCGGCAGGCCGGAGGCCAGGAAGACGGCGGTGTCCTGGCTACGGGAGACGATCACTGTGCCCCGCGCACCGCCCTTGACGCTTCCGCTGACGGTACGGGCGTCGGGGGCGGCCAGCACCCGCGCCATGTCGGTGGTCTCTTGCCTGGCCTGCTGGGCTCTGTGTTCGGCCTGCTGTGCGTCCTGGAACTGCCAGGCCGCCGTCCCGCCGAACGCGGTGGCCGCGGCAACGCAGGAGGCCAGCACCAGACGCGGCGCGTACCGTGCGCGGGCGCTCACCGGTCGACGCACGATTCCGTCGGCCGTAACACTCGGGGGTAGTTGGCGCACGGTCTTGATCCAGGCGATGACCTGCGGCTTCATTCCCGGCGGGAGTGCGGCGGCGACGGCCGTTCCCAGACGCGCAGCGGTCGCGGTCAGCTCTCGCACTTCCTCGGCACAGGCCGCGCAGTCCCCTATATGGCGCTCGATCGTCTCGCGCTCGTCGTTGCCGACCGCGTTCAGGGCGTAGGCGCCGGTGAGGACATGTACGTGTTCGTCACTCATGCGCTCACTCCCATGCAGTCTCGGAGCCGGATCAGACCGTCACGCAGACGTGTCTTGACTGTTCCCAGTGGCGCCGACAGTGTGGCGGCGACCTCCTGGTGGGTGTAGCCGTGGTAGTAGGCGAGGGTCACGGCCTGGCGCTGCAGGTCGCTCAGGCCCCTCAGGCACCGCCTGACTTGTTCACTGTCCAGCCGGACCGCGACCTCCTCGCTGACCTGGTCGTAGTCCGGGGTGCGCTCGCGAAACGCGTTGCGCTGCTCGCGGGCGGTCGCCGCTTCCTCGGAGCGCACCCGGTCCACCGCCCGCCGGTGAGCCATCGTCATCACCCAGGTCATGACGCTGCCCTGCTCAGGGCGGAAGCGCGTGGCGGTACGCCAGACCTCGACCATGACTTCCTGCGCCACTTCCTCGGACTGGGCCGGATCCCGCAGCACTTTGAGTACCAGCCCGTAGACCGGGCCGGCGACCGCGTCGTAGAGAGTCGCGAAGGCATCCTGATCGCCGCCGGCGACGAGGGCTACGACGTCGGACAGTTCCGGTCCGCGCTGCGGGGCACCTCCGATACGTGCGATCTCTTTCACCGCACACCTCTCGGACGGCCGAGGCCAACGGGGAGAAGCACGGCGTGATGGTCGCCCATGCCAAACCTTTCAAGCGATATGGGTGAGCGAGAGCCAGCCGTCAGCGGTTTTTCGGCGGTTCTCGCTCTTTGACCTGATTCGTAGCCGCAGGCGTCGCGGATGGGTTCGCCGGCCGACTTTGTGTCCGGCCGGCAAACTCGACCGCTTCACGACCAATCCGTACCGGCTCCAGCGACGAATGGAGGGTGTGAGGGAAGCGGTACGGCTCCGAAGCAGCAGAAGCGGCTGCGGGGCCGCCTCCCCTTGGCACCTCTCACCTACACCAGCACCGCACGTCCACTCGAGGAGCCCTCTTCATGTTCAGCACCCGCTCACGTCGCACCCTTGCTGTCGTCTTCGCCGCAACCGCCCTGCCGCTTGCCCTCACGGCCTGCGGGATGGACGACAGCAGCGGCGACAAGGGCTCCGCCCCCTCGGCCGCGAAGGAAGACCCGGCCCAGGACGACGCGGGCAAGACTTCGCAGGCATCGGGTCCGTTCGGCCCGGGGTGCGCGTCGGTGCCCAAGGACGGTGCGGGCAGCTTCGACGGGATGGCGAAGGACCCGGTCGCGACCGCCGCGTCCAACAACCCCGCCCTGTCCACCCTGGTCACGGCGGTCAAGGAGGCCGGTCTGGTGGACACGCTGAACAATGCCGAGAACATCACGGTGTTCGCACCCACCAACGACGCGTTCGCGAAGATCCCGAAGGCGGACCTGGACAAGGTTCTTGCGGACAAGGCCACGCTGACCAAGATCCTGACCTATCACGTGGTCGGTGAGAAGCTCTCCCCCGAGCAGTTGGAGAAGGGCTCCTACGACACGCTGCAGAAGAGCAAGCTGACCACCGCCGGCTCGGGCGAGTCGTACAAGGTCAACGACTCGGCGAACGTCGTCTGCGGCGACGTCTCCACCGCCAACGCCACCGTCCACATCATCGACACCGTCCTCATGCCCAGGTGATCCACGGGCGAACGGGAAGACGACCTCGCCTCCTTCGCCCCCGAGCCGCCGGCGGTCCCTGTACGCAGGGACCGCCAGCGGCCGCTGCCGCCGAGGGCCCCGACGGCCCGCACCCATCCAAGGGCGTGTCGGTGACGAATGAGAAGTATGAGAGTCGTCGTGCCCGTCCTGTCCCCGTTTGGGCCCGGGTGTGGTCGGCCTGCGGCGTCGGCTGCCGGCGCCCGGGCTGTGATCCGCCACTACCTCGCGCTCTGGGACGTGCAGAGCGTCGCTGACGAGGTGCTGCTGGTCGTGACGGAGCTGCTGTCCAACGCTGTCCGGCACGGCACGCCGCCGTGGAGCGTGCGCATGTGGCTGGTGTCCGAGGAGGACGGTCGGCGGTACGTGCGCCTGGAGGCCGCCGACGCCGGGGCAGGTATCGACGTAGAGCAGCTGCGCGCCCACTGGCGTCGCCCTTGCGGCTCTTTGCTGAGCGGCGGGCGCGGTCTGTTCATCGTGGACACGCTCGCCTCTCGCTGGGGCGACGACCGCTCCGGCCTCGGGCACATGGTGTGGGCCGAACTGGACGTCAAGCCCGTCGGCCCCAGCCACTCTGCCGCAGGCGGCTGACATGCCTCCCGCCGCGAATCCGCACCCGGACCAATCCGATCGGCTCGGTGCTGCGAATAGGTGCTGACCCGGTCGCAGGCAGGAACGCTACGGCCGGCACACAACGAACGACGGAGGACCATGCAGCGGCGGAGCATGTAGCAGTGGTGGGCGCAGGCGTAGCAGGTTTGACCGCGGCGTACATCCTCCAGCAATGCGGTGACGCCACCCTGTACGAGGCGGACACCAGGCTCGGCGGTCACGCGCACACGCACGAACTGAGCACAGGAGACGGCCGGCCGCTTCGTGTCGACAGCGGGTTCATCGTCCACAACGAACGGACTTACCCGCTGCTGCTCCGGTTGTTCGACGAGCTCGGAGTCACCACCCAGCACTCCGACATGAGCATGTCGGTGCGCTGTCAGGGCTGCGGACTTGAGTACGCGGGAGCCCGCGGCCCCGGCCGGCCTGTTCGCCGGACGCAACGCGGTGCGCGGGAGTTACCTCCGGCTGCTTGCGCAGGTGGCCGTCTTCCACCGGCATGCCCGCCGTGTTCTTTCCTCAGGCAGCCAACCCGCCTACACCCTGCGCCAGTTCCTCGACGACGGCCCCTACACAACCTACTTCGACTCCCACTTCGTCATACCGCTCGTGTCAGCGGTATGGTCCTGCGCGCCCGAGACCGCCATGCAGTACCCGGCCCCCTACCGGTTCCGTTTCCTGGACCATCGCGGCCTTCTGCCCGTCAAGGGCTCGCCGCAATGGGAGACGGTGACCGGCGGGTCGGTGGAATACGTGGACCGGATCGCCAAACAGCTCACCACCATGCACACAGGCACTCCCGTACGAGCAGTGCAGCGCTTCGCCGAGCGCGCACGGGTGACGACCGAGGACGGCGACACCCAGGAGTACGCCGCTGTGGTGATCGCTGTCCACCCCGATCAGGCGCTGCGCCTGCTCACCGATCCCACCGAGGACGAGCAGAGGGTGCTCGGAGCGTTCCGCTACTGCCGCAGTCCGACGGTTCTGCACACCGACACCACACTGCTGCCCCGCTCCACCGCGGCGCGGGCGTCGTGGAACTACTTCATGCCGTCCTGTGAAGCGCCTGCCGACGCGGTGCAGGTCAGCTACCTTCGCCGCCGCACAGCACCGCAAGATCGACCGGCTGCTCGACCTGGCAGGCGTAGGACCGGGCACCCGTCTGCTGGAATCGGCACAGGGTGGGGCGAGCTGGCACTGCGGGCCGCCGAGCGCGGCGCTCAGGTGACGACGGTGACGCTCTCCGCCGAACAACGTGACCTGGCCCAGCACCGTCTGCGCGAAGCGGGGGTGGCCGACCGGGTGACCGTGGACCTGTGCGATTACCGCCAGGTGCGAGGCACGTACGACGCGGTGGTGAGCGTGGAGATGATCGATGCGGCCAAAGCCGACTACTGGCCCGTCTACTTCACCACCCTGCGCGAGCGTCTCGCCCCCGGCGGACGGATAGCACTGCAGACGATCACCATGCCCCACCAGCGGTGCTCACCACCGCCCGCACCCACACCTGGATCAGCAAGTACGCATCAGGGACCGCGGTTTGTGGAGTTGGACACGCCACCCCAACTACTTCGGCGACTTCCTCCTCTGGTGGGGCCTGTTCCTCATGGCTGCGGCACCTGGCAGGCCGCAGCCATCTCGCTAGTATCTCCCGTGGTGATGACGCTCCTGCTGACCCAGGGCAGCGGCAAAAGACTGCTGGAGAAGCACATGGCCAACCGCCCGGGATACGCCGCGTACGCGGCCCGCACCAGCGGCTTCTTCCCGCGCCCTCCGCGCCGTCCTGCCCGCCACGACGAACAACGAGGCACACGATGAAGACCCCAAGCCCGTCCCACCACGAGCAACGCCGCACCGGCCACAACGCCTTGCGGCTACGGGTCGCCCCGCCCGCCTCCAAGGCGGCAATCCTGCTCCTGCACGGTGGTCGCTCGGACGCCCTGACGCCACCACCGCTGCTCAATCTGCCCAGCGCACGCATGCGCCCTTTCGGTACCGCGATTCTCAAGGCGACATCCGAACACGATGTACTGCTGGCCTCAGTGCGCTACCGCTACCGCGGCTGGAACGGATCGCGCACCGACCCCGTGCACGACGCGCAGGAGGCTCTCGACGAGTTGAAACTGCTCGCCCCCCTCAGGCCGGTCGTCCTGGTCGGACACTCCATGGGCGCGCGAGCCGCACTGCGCGTCGCAGAACACTCCCACGTCAGCGGCGTCGTGGCCCTCGCACCGTGGTGCCCCCCGGGCGAACCCGTCGCTCACCTCAGAACCAAACAGGTGATAATCGTCCACGACGAACACGACCGCGTCACCAACGCGCACGACTCATGGGACTTCGTACGAAGGGCACGGCGCGCCGGAGCACAGGCGTGCGGCATCACCATGCCCCGCGGCGGACACGCCATGCTGCGCGACGCGGGTACCTGGCACCGGCTCACGGCGGCCCTGACCGCGGGCATCCTTGGTGCGCAGCCCTTGCCGTCTTGCTTGACCGAGACGCGGGCAGATGACAGCGCGGTCGTCAGTGCGCACCGCGTTCTTGAGGATCTCCCCCGCGCAGTCGGTTGGAAAGGGTGAGGCCCCGCTTCTACTTGCCAGCGGTCGGGCAACGTGCATGCTTTGCCCTCCCGTTCGCGACGCATCGCGTACTCGAAAGTCGCCCAAGGCCAGCAGCCAGCCCGTCCAACCACGGGCCGGCCCCGTAAGGGCCATACCGGACCGACAGCTCTACAGGGTGTGCGCAGACGGTGGCAACAAGGCCTCGACGAGGCCGCGGACACCGGGCTGTGCCTTTTCCATCGAGGATCGGAGTTCCATGGCTCGCACGTTCAGCGTTTCTGACAGCGTCATTATCGAGGCCAGCCCTTCGCTGGTCTACCAACATGTCTGCAACCCGGCGCTCATGGGCCGCTGGAGCCCGGAGAATCTCGGCGCCACGCTGAGTGCCCAGCAGGGGCCGGCTCATGTCGGCATGGTCTTCGACGGCCACAACAAGCGAGGTGCGCTCCGCTGGACTACACGATGCACTGTGACCGCGGCCGAGCAGAATGAGCTCTTCCGCTTCCGGGTCCACGCCATCGGCCTGAAACAACCGCGGCTGCGGGGCCCCATCGCTACCTGGGAGTACCGGTTCGAACCGACTCCCGAGGGCACCAAGGTGACCGAGACGTGGACCGACGACCGTCGTTCCTGGCCCGACTCTGTAGCGAACCTGTTCGATAAAGCCGCAACGCGCGGCTCTACCTTCGCCGACTTCCAGCGCACCAACATCCGCATCACCCTGCGCAACCTCAAAGCGGCGCTCGAATCCCCATCCGAGATCCGCTGAGGGCCACAGCCACTGCGATGGGCCTTACGGCGATAACTTCCGAACGGCTCGCCTCTAAGACTTGTCCCGTAACTGCTGGTCAGGGGTGAGATGATCTTGGCGTGTCTGGTG
>NZ_BMVO01000028.1 GCF_014650755.1 Streptomyces chryseus
ACCACGCACTCTGACCAGCCCATTTCACCCACCAGCACAGGATGAAAGAGGCTCACTGGGACAAAACGCTCTTTAAGCACCGAGCTGGCACAGTAGGCGCCGATCCAGCCCCGCGTCACAATCCGCCATCGCTGACGGAAGGTTGCGTTTGGTGCGACACGACTCAGTCGCACGGGCAACGCATCTGAAGTAATTCGGGGTTTCTTGCTGGGTTAGCTCGACGGCGCCTGCCCGGTACCCGCCTGGTCATCCCGCGCGGTCGTGAGCGCCAAGCCGAAATCCGGAGTGGAAATGCCGCCACGAGGGCATGGGACCCGTTTGCGGCAGCAGCATGCAAGGTGGCGGCGTTCACCGTCCATTCTTTGCAACTTGCCTGCACATCCTCACCCTCGCCGGGTGAGCGAAAGCAATCGGACAGGGGCGGCCAGCACACCAGGGACATTCGGGGGACGGCGCTTCACTTCGCCACGCCCGTCCAGGCGAGTGCGTAGAAGCACCTGCTTGGCGGCGCTTTACAAGCACGGCTCGAGCGGACTGCTGAACAGCAGGCGATATTCCCTCATCCGGGGTAATAGTGCCCCGCATGTCGAGGGGCATGTCGGATGATAAATAATGTGAATGCACATACTTTCATTCTTCCCGGCGCCGTCGAATACTAATCATTCCCCTTACTGTCCTTGCTTACTGCTGGCGCGTGGATATTTCTGCGTAATATGCAGCGACACGTAAAGGCTTCCGGGCAATAGGTAGGGCCCGGTACGCCACCCCCCAGCCCCCAAAGGAAATGGCCTCTCGATGAAGCTGCAGTTCCCTCAAGCGGTTCGGCGCCGCGCATTGTCCGGCTGGCTGGCCTCGGCTCTCGCCGCGACGGTTGCCGCCGTGATGGTCGCCGTGACCCCGACAACGGCACTGGCGATCGCGACACCTGTACCTCTGGGCACCGCCGCCAGTTTCTCCGTTCTGGCAGGTTCGGAGGTCACCAACACCGGCCCCTCCGTGATCGACCACGACCTTGGGGTACACCCGGGCACAGCCATCAGCGGGTTTCCCCCCGGCATCGTGCTGGGCGCCGTGCATTCCGCGGACGCTGTCGCACTACAGGCCAAGTCCGATCTGGTCCAGGCGTACAACAACGCGGCCGGTCAGGCCACGGACTTCGCGCTTCCGGCGGGCATCGGCAATGGCAACACACTGCTTCCGGGCGTCCACACCGCTGTCTCCGGTGTCGGACTCAACGGCGACTTGATTCTGGACGCCGGGGGAGACCCCAACGCCGTCTGGGTGTTCCAGATCCCGGAAGCCCTGACGACAGCATCCTCCAGCCGGGTGCTTCTCACGAACGGCGCCTCGGCGTGCAACGTATACTGGCAGATTGGGAGTTCGGCCACGCTCGGAACCAGCTCCACCTTCGTCGGCACGATCATGGCTCTGACATCTATCAGCGTGACCACGGGGACGAACATCGAGGGCCGTGCACTGGCCCGTAACGGTGCCGTGACGCTCGACACCAATCGGATCTTCCTCGGCGGGTGCGCGACCACCACCGGTGGAACGACGTCTGGTACGACGTCCGGTACGACCGCTGGCACGACCACCGGAACCACGGCTGGCCCGACCGCCGGTACGACGTCCGGTACGACCGCTGGTACGACCACCGGAACCACGGCTGGCCCGACCACCGGCACGACTGCCGGCGCGACCACCGGTGGCAGCACCGGTGGCCTGATCAGTGGAGGAGTCCTGGGCGGACCCGTCCTCGACGGCCCCATCGTCGGCATCGTGGGCGGAAGTACCTCGGGGAGCATTTCCGGCAACACCGCGGGGAACACGCAGGGCAACACCTCTGGCATCACGCAGGGCAGTACCTCCGGGAACACTGCCGGGAATACCGCCGGGAACACCACCGGCGGGAACACGCAGGGCAACATCGCCGGAAACACCACCGGCGGGCACGGCGGCAAGCCTGGCAAGCCGGGCCACCACGACAAGCCGGGCGGGCCCGGCCATCACGACGGCAAGCCGGGCGGGCCGGAACACGGTGACAAGCCTGGCCACGGGCATGAGGAAGGGCCCGGGAAGCCCGGCCACGGCTACGAGGACGACGTCTACAGCTACGGCTACGGCAACAAGCCCGCAAGCCACAAGGGCTAGCCAGCACACTGCCGTAAGCCCGCTCATCGACTGATGGTGCACGGCGGAACCTTCATCGAACCCGCCGTGCACCATCGGTGGCAGCCAGAAAGATGTCAGGCGCGAGTGGCTGAAATGGGAAAGACAAGGTGGCCGGTGTCGAGCGCGATGAGACCAGCGGACGTGAAGGAACGCCAGCAGTCCGATACGGGCCCGCCTCGCAGGAACATCATCGTCGTCTCGGTGAACACTTCAGGTCCTCAACGGCACCGCGCGCCAGGTCCACGTCGCCGACCTCGCGGTGATCGTGATGAACGGCCGCGTGACCGAGCCCGCCGCGGCCTTCGCCGAGCAGCGATACCTCCATGTGGTCGACCGCCACACCCTTGCCGTATGGGCGTCCGGCTCACGCACTCTGTGGGACGCTGTCCGGGTCGTCCCGCCGGGAATCCCTCTTCCCGACCCTGGTCGTTTCTGAGCTGGTCGCCGAGAGCAGTGCTGACACCGCCATCGATCGAGGCACCTGGCGTCACCCGCTGCGGTTCGTACGGCTGCGCCTGGACATCCGCGGTGGCCGACGTGCCGCCGTTCGGGGAAGGCACACAGTTCTTCAGCGGGTGAACGTCGGCTTGTGTGACACGGCGGTCCGCGGCCCTATGCGATGGCTTGAGAACTCTTGGGGATGGATGCGGGCGCCCTGCGTGAGACCATCCGATGCCCATAGGGGATACGTCCAACTGCGGCGCGACCCGCTTGTGGCGGACAGGAAAGAACCTGGCCTTGCTCGAAAAGCCCGCGCGGGACAAGAGCCCAGACCAGGCGCCGTTTGGCCCTGAGGGAGACGGTCAGTTTCCTCGTGACCAGGCCGGTGGTACCAGGCACCCGGGGCCCCCTTCTGCTGGTGGCACAGCCCGGGAGGTTCAGCACGCACTGCCCGGCCCCCATTTCCTGCTGATCCGGGCGGCGTGGAAGGCTCGACGCCCTGGGCCATCCGGTGGGCAACCCGCCCGCACCGTGTAGTGGCTCACGGCGTTCGGGTATCCCCATGCCGGGGCAAGGCCACAAGGGCGGCCCTACGGTTTTCGGCAGAAAGGCTTCATCGCCATGGCCCAGCAGGTCCGCGAAATCATGACCAGTGCCCCCGTGACGGTCGCCCCGGACACGTCGGTCGTCGACGTCGCCCGCCGTATGCGCGAGGAGAACATCGGCGCCGTCCTGGTCGTCGAAGGCGACCGGCTCAAGGGCCTGGTCACCGACCGCGATCTGGTTGTCCGGGTGCTTGCTGAAGGTGCTGAAGCCGCCACCAGGACGGTGGAGCAGGCGTGCAGCGCTGACCTGGTCGCGGTCGGCCCGGACGACGAGGTGGACCGGGCGGTTGAGCTGATGCGCGAGCATGCCGTGCGCCGCCTGCCGGTCGTCGAAGACGGCCGCGCGGTCGGCATCATCGCCCTGGCCGACCTGGCCATGGAACGGGACCCCGGCTCCGCGCTGGGCGACATCAGCGTCGCCGAACCCAACGACTGAGCCCCCGGCCACGCGCACTTCGGCCAGACGCGCACCGCTCGGCGATGTTCCATCGGGAGCGTCTGGCCCTGACCGAGGCAGGCACCGAGCACCAGCTGAAGGTTCAGACGAGGTCCCACGACACCCGGGCGGCAATCACCGCGCCCCCTATCCGCCTTCAGGTCCTGGTCCCCGAGCTGGCCGGCCCCGCCCAGCAGGCCGCAGATGCCACGTACGCGCTGCGCAAGGCCATCGACCGGAACGAGCTGGACACCCGGCGGCATGCGGCCAAGGAAGCATCCGTCGCCTTCATCGCCGCGGCTGCCACGCTGCTGAGCCCCCACAACCGCTGGCTGAGGGCGACCACTGCCAGCGTCCTGGCCGTCCGGTCGGGCCAGTCAATATCCCATCATGAGGTTCGCATGAGTCAGTTCGGCCGGGCGGGTTCTGTGTGGGGTGGAGGGTAGGGCCACCGGAGCTCCGCCGGTGTGGGCATGAGTGGCACGGTGCCCGGGGTTTTGCGGTGTTCGGAGAAGCAGGCGGCTCGCCGACTTTACGGCCGTAAAACTCACCGGGTCCTGGGCGGAGTTCTGCGAGCCGCATCAACACTCCAGGATCGGTCTCGGGCAATTGGACAGGAATGATTTCGGGGGGTTGGTCCGAGCAAGCCTCTCGCTGTCATCGGGCTGGTGCGCAGGAACTGTGTGGTGGTCACCGCGCTGAGGGGGAGGAACGCCGGCAGCTGGCAACCGGGAGTTCGGCGTCTTTTCTTTGCCTGTGACCGAAGTGCGTGTAATGCGTTGTTCTCGGGGGTGCTCGCATTGTCCATCCCTCGAGGGTGCGGCCCCCCGGGGTCCTGGCCAACGCCCGGTCCAGGGCCCCCGGTCTTCGTTTCTGAGCGCTTGGGCGCTGGCGCGGCTGAACACAACGTCTGTTCACGCGAGACGCCCGGCTGGGAGTTCCCAGCCGGGCGTCTCGGTGAACGGCTTGCGGCCCATCAGCTCAACGGGTATCGCCCGTTTCCGGCTTGCCGGCGAGCGCTGGTAGGCGTCTTGCCGTGGTTAGAGAAGGCCGAGGTCGAGGTCGACGCCCGGTCCGGTCTCGGCGTGGGCGTCGTTCCTGGCCAGGGTGTCCTCGCCGCTGCAGATCTGCTGGACCGCGACCGTGGTCGCCGGGCCGCTGCCGAGGATGGTGATGGGCCCGGTCGCGACGTTGATCAGGCCGAGCTGGAACGTGTCCTGACTGACGTCTGACCGCTGCTCGCACACGACCACGTTGCCGTCCTTGCCGTGGTGCCGGCCGTCCGGGTGGCCGTAGCCGTCACCGTCGCCGGCCGCGGCGACACCGGCCCCGAGCATGCTGAAACTCCCGAGCATGGCAGCTACCAGGGCAGCATTGCGAAGCTTGCGCACAACATCTCCACTTCCGTCAGATTCGACATAATTGGGTGGTACCAGACGAACCAGCATGCTAGGTCATGTTTGCGCTGTTTTATGTGCAACGCGCCGTGGTGTCTCCTCGCTATGGAGGGGCCGGGCGGCCGCAGCTGTGACGGGATGGCCGACGTCGGCCCTCTGGCCTTGCGAAGCCGCCGATCAAGCCAAGGGGATCGGTTGTTGAAGGGGGGTGGGGCGTGGGCGCACGCCTGATGTGAGTGGACAAGGCATGCCCCCGGGGACTGGCCATAGGCGGCGGCCGGCCCCCGGTTGTGCTGCCCTACAGACCGCCGGACCGCTGATGCTGCACTGCACTAGGCCGCGTGTGCCCGGTCGGCTTGGATGAGGGGCGCCAGGTGCTGATTGAGTAACCGGCCCCGCTCCTTCTTCTGCCAACCCGCGCTGGGCCGGGCGGCGATGCCGCCCTGTATCCGCATTTGGTGGATATGGGGGGCCGGGGTGTCGAGGCGACTTGGCTGGGCGCGGGTGGGGCGTACGAAGGGCCGGTGAGCCGGCCCGGGTAGGCGAAGCGCCTGGGTCGGCCACGTTCGTGTGGGTGATGGTGGCGGCGGAGCTGAGCTGAACCGGGCACACCCTTGACAGCCCAGGTGATGCTGTAGCTGCCTGGGCTGCAAGAGTGCCCTTTTCGGGCTGCTGTTACCGGGGCGGCGGCGCTGCGGCCACCACGATGGCCAAGCTGCCGCAGCTCTTCGAGGGCTGGGAAACGGAAAGCGATGCGGGCCAAAGAGGGTGTCCGCATTCCGTAGACTCTGGCGCTGCCGGTCGTGAACGCCGCGCCCCCGGGCTGGGCGCGTTGGGTGGGGGCCCCGGGCCAGGCGCGGATCGGGACCTCCGGAGCGAGCCATCCGATTCCGTGAATGTGTACGCGTCCGCCAGGCTCAACTGCGCCGGTGAACTTCTGGTCACGCACCCAGTGGAGTGAAAGGCGGTGTGCCGGGCGCGGGATACCCCGATCGGACCTGGCGCATACGTTGAATGGTGTGGCCCGGGTCCTCCCTCCCCCCGGGTTCGGGCTATGCGCTGCCGGGCCTGATTGGTCTGAGTTCGGCCCGGCAGCCCCCGACCCCCACGCTGAGGAACGCCGAAAGCGGCGATTTCTCCGCTGTGCTGGGTCAGGATGTTGCTGCGCTTGGGTGAGCGGAGTTGGCCTCTCCTGGCGCCCGCGATGCCGTAGAAGCTTGGGCAACGTCAGTGTCCGCATCTCTGCACGCCATGGCTGCTCGTCTCAACTCAAGTGCCGATCGAGTTGAGTACGCCGGATATTCTCCCGGTGTGAAGATCATGGTGGGGGGCCTCGCGGTCGGCGTGGGATTCGGGGCGGTTACCTCGCTCGTCAAGCGTTGTCGTCGCCGTACGAGGAGCTCGGTGCCCCGCTCGCGGGCATCGTCTGGGCGAAGGCTGCCAAGGTCCTCAGCCTGCTGATGGACGCCGGCTGGTCCTGGGCGCGGCGGTCGCCGGTGAGGGCGTAGCGGCGTACGTCCACGACCTCACCGGCCGTTTCGCCTCGCCATCCGGGGCGCCTGGCGTCACCTGCTGGGCTTCGTGAGGCTGTGCCTGGGTGTCGCGGTGGCCGATGTGCCGCTGTTCGGAGACGACACGCAGTGCTCCAGTGAGTGACGATCCCGCTTCCATTGAGACGCCCGACATGTTCCGTCTGGGGCAATTGCCGGGGTAATGGTCCGTTTCGGTTGCCCCTTACGCGACGGCACGGCGCGCGATCAACAACCGTTGTTTCATGGCAACGTTCTGGTTTACGAGCTGACTCGGAGCCGGAGGTGCACCGCGCGTGGTGGCGAGCAGTAATCCCACCGTCAGGAAGCGTCGCCTGGGAGCGGAGCTGCGCCGGCTCCGGGAGGCCAGTGGGTTGAAGAGCACGGAGGTGGCGGAGCGGCTCATGGTCTCCCAGCCCAAGATCAGTCACCTGGAGAACGGCCGCCGCAGCATCAGTCCCCGTGACGTGCGCGATCTGTGCGTGATCTATGGAGTGGCGGACCAGGAGGTCGTCGACTCGCTGATGCGGATGGCCAGGGAATGCGCACAGCCGGGCTGGTGGAATGTCTACGGCGACATCCCCCAGAGCGTCTACATCGGCCTGGAGGCGGACGCCGCGGCCATCCATGCCTACGAGCCCCTAATGATCCCCGGCTTGCTGCAGACCCCCGCCTATGCCCATGCCGTCATCGGGGAAACGATTCCCCGGCTCACGGCCGCACAGGCCGCCACGCGACTTAGGGTGCGGCTGCGCCGCCAGTACCGGATCTACGATCCGGCCCGTCCGTTGCGTTTGTGGGTTGTCCTGGATGAATCGGCCTTGCGCCGGCCCGTCGGCGGGCCGGACGTCATGCGCGAACAGCTGGAGCACCTGAACGCGATGAGCGCCGAGCCGCACATCACGGTGCAGGTTCTGCCGTACACGGTGGGAGCCCATCCGGGCCTCTCGGGACAGTTCTCCATCCTGGGGTTCGCCGAAAGCCCCGAGGCGGTGGTGTACGTGGAGCGGTTCACCAGCGATCTCTACCTGGAGAGACCATCCGACGTGCGGCACTACAGCGTGATGTACGACCACCTCCAGGCCCAGGCCCTCGACCCTTACAGCAGCCGCGGCTTCATCGCCGACGCCACCAAGGCGTACATCAACGCGGCGAGCCGGCCCTGATGCTTTCTGTAGAGCCACCGCCGTCGCGGCCGGGCCTTCCCGGACCCGGTGGGCAAGCGTGGCGCCGAACTTCTGTACCGGGTGGGTGATCTGAAGCGGTGGGCCGGCAGCTGGCCCCGCGTCGCCGTCGGCACCGCCGAGCTGTCGTAGAGCCACCCACACGGAGGGCCCCCGGGGGATCTGCCATGACATCCAGGGGCCCGTGTATGGAGGCTTCCTGCCAACGAGGCAGCCGCCCTGGCGTCACGGCGCCTGCCTGTCTTCTGACGGCGATCCGTGCACACCGGCCTGGAGAACGCCCGGTCCATCAGGCACATCACCATGGGAAGGCAGCACCGCACCGTGTCGCAGACGACCACGCTGCTGCTGTGCTGCTGCGCCTGACCGGCCCCGGCATCCGCGAGCAGCTCGAGGCGTTGCCCGCCTCCGTGGTCCTGATCGGCCTCGGCGCCATCAGAGGGTGCCGAGGCCAGCCGGACCACCCTGACCATGGGCTCCCTCATGGGGTGAAGACTGCTGGGGGTGGTGGAGGAAGGGAATGTCGCTGAGGGTGAGGCCGGTCGCCGGCCGGCCATGGTGCAGCGCCTTCTGGGTGGGCGCGCCGGACGGATAGCCGCCGACCGCGCTCGCGCGATCGGCCCCCGCCCCTTCACCCGGCGTGCCCTGACCGCTTCCGCGCAGTGAGTCACACCTTTGGCTGGCTGTCCCACCCGGCGGCAGGCGAGTTCTCCGCGGATGGGCGGCAGCAGTTGCCCCACAGGTTTTCGCCAGGGGCGGCTGTGTTTCCGTGACCGGTCAGTCGTGGGTGCGGGAGCTGGTTGCTGCCGATGTTGATGCCCCTGGTTGGCGCCAGGGTGGGATCTCGTCGTGCTTCGGCTCTCCGCTGGGCAGGGACAGCAGCAGTCCGAGGGGGTACAGGCGGCTGAGGCGTACGACGGCTGCGGCGACACCGCACAGCACGAAGACAGCGATCAGGTGCCAGGCGATGCCGAGCGCGATGCAGGCGAATGCCAGGCCCATGGCGCAGGCCAGCTGGAAGACCAGACCGCAGGTGGTGACCAGCAGCTTGCGGAGGCGTTTCTTGCGGGCGCGTGTTTGTTCCCAGGTGGCGTCGGAGCGGGTCAGGATGTCGATGAGGGCTTTGGCGTAGACCACGTTGAGGAATTGGTCGAAGAGTACTTCCGGCACGATCGCAACGGCGAGCAGCAGGGCCTTCCATCCGCCGCGCTTGGCTGCCCAGATGCGTTCGAAGGCCGCGATGGCGGTGATCGCGACCCAGAACCACGGCACTCCGGGGAACCCCTTGGTGACGGTGTAGTACAGCAGGACGGTGAGGAAGAAGGGGACGAAGGCCACGCTCAGATAGGTGAGTGCCTGTCGGCATATGTAGGGCAGCGTGACGCGGGTGAGGCCGTAGGCCCTGAGGTTGTCCAGGGCGCCGCGCTGCCACCGCAGCCGCTGGTAGTAGAGCCGGGACCAGGTGGGCATGAGTTCGGTGCCCACGATGCAGGCGCACGGGGACACACAGCGGTATCCGAGCTGTTTGAGCGCGAGGGTCAGTTCGTTGTCCTCGGTCAGCGACTCCACGTCGTAGACGTCGTCTCCCCTCGGCAGGGTGCTCTCTGCCCGGGCTCGCTGGATCTGACGCAGGGCCTTGGCCGGGTAGAGGGAGGCTGTGCCGGTCAGGACATCGGCGCGGCCGCGGCGGCGGTGGAGTTCACGTGCGTAGCGCACGTACTCGTTGTCCTGGAGGTGGCAGACCAGACCGTGCAGGGGGTAGCCGAAGAAGACGGCGCCCACGCCCCCTATGGGCGGGAGGCCGGGTTCTTGCTCGTGCAGGCGGCGAGCTGCCCTGGCGATGAACGCGGAGGACAATGAGGTGTCGGAGTCCATGACCATGACTGCGTCGTCGTCGGACAGCCGCGGCAGCAATTCGTCCAGGACCTGGTTGAGCGCACCGGCCTTGGCTTGCGTGTTCCCGACCGATTCGACGACCCGCGCGCCGTGGGCCGTGCTGATCTGAGCGGTGCGGTCGGTGCACCGGTCGGCGACGACGATGACCTCGTCCGCGGGTCTGGTCTGTGCCGCGAGCGACTGGAGGGTTTCGGCGATGAGCGCTTCTTCGTTGTGCGCGGGCACCAGCACGACGATCCGTCCCGGACCGGCACGGCGAAGGTCGGGTACGTGTCCGGGCCGGGTCAGTCCCTTGGAGGTCAGATCTCTGCGCTGACGTACGAAGGCAGGCCCCCACGCCGCTTTGCGCGTCTCCCCCCGCGTCGGCCGGCCCACAAATGACACCTCGACTTCCGGTAGCGCCCATCGGCCAGGCGGACTACCGTGACGCACCCTGCGGCAGGAGGATCGAGTTCCTGCTCCTGAATGGCGCCGGGTTGCCTGAGCGATGGCGACAGCGGCAGCGAGCTTCCAGCGTCGATGCTGCGGCTGTCCGGCGCGCCGCGGCAGCTGTCGAAGCCCGCTGCTCTGCTCCAGGTGGCCTGATCGGCCCGCCGCCCGGGCCCATTGCCGGGAAACGACGGCGGTGCCCTACAGCCGATTCTCCTCGGCCAGGGCCGCCCGGCAAGTGGATCACTGCGGTCAAGCCTTGTCCCTGCCGGTCAGAAGCCCTTGACGAAGTCGAGTACGTACCATTTGTTCGTGGTGGCGTTGTAGATCGCGGTGAGGAAGTCCCGTTTGTTGGCCGTCGTGGTGAGGGTGACGGTGGGGATGGTGGTGCCCCGGACGAAGGCCGAACTGAGGGTGAGGGTGCGGTTTCCGGTGGCGTCCTGGATGAGTTCCCAGGTGATGCGTTGGCCGTTGGTGGGGTTGGTTGGTGTGCCCAGGGTTCTGTTGCCCTGGAGGGTGACGCGGAAGAGGTTGCCGAGGGCCGCGTTGGTGGCGATGGTGGGGGCGTCGGTGAGTGTGACGGGGGCAGGGTTGACCTTGGCGTCGACGTAGTCCTTGCGCGTCAGATGGTCGGCCGAGGTCGGCGCGGTGCCGGAGGAGACGGTGCCCTCGTAGTAGGCGGAGTCCGCGCCGTAGACGAACCCGGTGGCGACGGTGCCGCCGGCGGTGTCGTTGATGATGTTGGTGTTGCCCGCAAGCGACAGGGGTTTCACGTTGCTGCAGTCGCCGAGGGTGGCCGAGCAGCCGGAGTCGACTTTGATCGAGTTGACCGCCGTGCCGGTGGGGGTGTTCTCGGCGAATCCGAGGATGCTGACCGCTCGGGCGCCGCCGGTGACCCAGATGCTGACGTTGGGGCTGTTGTAGGTGAAGGGGTTGAACAGGCCCACGCCGATCGCCGCGTTGATCTTCCAGCTGTAGCCGTCGTATCCGGTGCCGCGGTTGACCGCGGATTCGGCGCCGCATCCGGTGAAGCTGATGCCCTGGCTTCCGATGCCGGTCACCTCGTAGCCGATGCCGCAGTGATCCGCGGCGCAGCCGACGAAGGAACAGTAGGCCATCGTGTCGAGACGGAAGCCGGCGTTGGTGACGATGTCGGCGTAGCAGGAGATGAACGAGCAACTCGTCCCGGCCGCACCTCCGGAAACGCCGTGAATGTCCCAGCCGTGATTGCCGTTGTTGGCCGACGTCACTCCGGTGAACGTGGACACGATCGGATTGGACAGCTCGATCCCGGTGTTGCCGAAGAACTTCACCGTCATCCGCGAAAACGTCAGCGAGACGGTCGCGGGGTTCGCCGATCGCGTCAGCAGGATCCCCTTACCGCTGCCGCTGCCCGGCCCCTGGACGGTGAGATCCTGGATGGTCAGCCTCGTGATGTCCGAGCCGGTGAGGCCGTTGGCCGTGGTGCTGCTCTGCGCGATCACCGACGAGCCGTCGCTGACGCCTTGGAGTATCAGGTTGGAGCGAGCCACCAACGCGGAGGAGATTTTGTAGGTGCCCGCCGGGAAAACGACAGTTCCGCCGGAGGAAGGCACCGCATTGATCGCGGATTGGATTGCGGTGGTGTCATCGGTGACGCCATTGGCGGTCGCACCGTAGTCCAGGACATTGAACCAGTAACTGGTGGCCATGATGATCTCCGTCGCTTGCATCGTCGACGTGGGGCGCTGATCTGGGAGCAGCGGAACACCGGATCCGGTAGCCGGCCCTGAGAAGAGGCGATCAGGGCGAGCGCAACCGAGATTCGAGGAGGTTGGCCCCGGCGGAGCAGCCCGTTCCCCGGGAACGGGCTCCGTGACCGGCTGCTCAGGGACAGGGGAGGGCACGGTTGCCGACCCGCCCTCTGATTACGCTACGGATGCGACTGATTACGCCATGCCAGCATAGCGGCTCCGGAACGACCCGTGAAGTACTCACATGTTCCTACATATGTCTTTCGGTCTGATGACCGATGATGCGGTGTCGCGTGATCGATGATGCGGTGTCGCGTTCGGCATGGCCCGGCGGTCAGTTCGAACGTCCTGGCCGCAGGGCCGTCGCAGGGCGATCTGGATGGCACCGGCCTGCATCACGCTCGTGTGGTTGGCACTTCCCGCCGAGGAGCCCGGCCCAAGCGGTGGGAGCGCGCGCGTGTCATCGGGTGAGCCAAACGGCCGCGTCGCCGGGCAAGCGTCCGTTTTCCAAGGGAACGCTGCTCAGGAGCACACCGTCGTGGTCTGGAAGCCGAAGGGCGTCAGGGCGGAAGTTCACGATGCACTGGAAACCGGGGGAACGGGTGAAGGACAGCACGCCGGAGCCAGCGGCAGGGTCCCACTCCAATGACCCGGTGCCCAGGGCCGGGTGAAGCCTGCGGATGTGCAACGCCCGCCGGTACAGCTCCAGCATCGACCGCTCGTCACCCTGCTGCACCTGCACGGTCAGACGCCTCCACTCCTGCGGCTGGGGCAGCCACGGAACTGTTCCGGCGTGGTCGGGGCTGAAACCGAAGGGCGGGGTGTCGCCGGACCAGGGCATCGGCACACGGCAGCCCTCGCGGCCGCGGTATGTGTGTCCCGAGCGCTGCCAGATGGGGTCCTGCAGCACCTCATCAGGCAGGTCCTCCACCTCCCACAGGCCAAGTTCCTCGCCCTGGTAGAGATAGGCGCAACCCGGAAGAGCCAGCGTGAGCAGAGCAGCCGCCCGCGCCCGACGCGTGCCCAGATCCAGGTCGAACGGACCGGCAAGAACATGATCGGCGAGATCGTGCACCGGGCCGTCGGACTGCGGCCGCCCGTAACGGGTGAGGTGGCGCACGACGTCATGGTTGGAAAGAACCCAGGTCGCCGGCGCGCTGACGGCGCCCGTCGTCGTCAGGGAGCTGTCGATCGCAGTGCGCATGTGCGCCGCGCGCCACGGGGTCGTCAGGTAGTCGAAGTTGAAGGCGGTGTGCAGTTCCCCAGGCCGGACGTAGCGGGAGAGGCATTCTGGATTGCGCGCGCACGCCTCGGCGACGAACACGCGGGGCTCGGCATAGGAATCGGCCACCGCGCGCCAGTCACGGAACAGTTCGTGGACCCCCTCACGGTCCCAGTGGGGATGGCCTGGATGGGCGGCCGATCCGATGAGTTCGATGTCTGCCGGACCCAGGTCCGGCAGACCTGGGGCCTTGCTCATGGCGTGCGCGACGTCGATGCGGATCCCGTCGACGCCGTGATCGAACCAGAACCTGAGGACCGACTCGAATTCCCGGCGAACCTCGGCATTGTTCCAGTTGAGGTCGGGCTGCTCAGGCGCGAACAGATGCAGGTACCACTCTCCGGCCATGCCGTCGGGTTCGACGACCCGGGTCCACGCCGAACCGCCGAAAACGCTCCGCCAGTTGTTGGGCGGCAGGCCACCATCCGGCCCGCGGCCCGGCCTGAAGATGTAACGGCCCCGCTCGACGCAGCCGGGACCACCGGCCAGCGCCTCCCCGAACCAGGGGTGCTGCGAGGAGGTGTGATTGGGCACCAGGTCGATCAGGATGCGCAGTCCCAGAGTGTGGATCTCCTCAATCAGCGCGCGGGCCTCAGGCAGGCTCCCGAACGTAGGATCGATGGCCCGGTAGTCGCTGACGTCGTAACCTCCGTCGGCCATCGGAGAGGGATACCAGGGATTGATCCACACGGCGTCCACACCCAGCTCGGACAGATAGGGCAGGCGTCGGCGCAGCCCGGCGAGGTCCCCGACGCCATCGCCGTTTCCGTCAGCGAAACTACGCAGGTACACCTGGTAGCAGACTGCCTCACGCCACCACTCGACAGCCCCGCGGCGGGCACCGTCCCGGCGCTGTGACGTCTCCCGGGGCAGATCCGGATCGTGGCGATTGGTCATGCGGCGGCCAACGCCGGCAGGCCACCCCGAGTGGGGCCAGTGGAGATCAAGACCACCAACGCCAACCTCCACCATCCCGGCGGACAGGGATCATCACACGCACACAGATTAGTCGTCACCACGGCCAGTACAACGCAGGTCACCGCGTGAGGACACTTGCTTACCGCACCCTGGCCCCCACCCGCGACGACAAGGCAAAGGACGGCCCGCCGACGCGGAGCGGTCGGGTATCCGATGCCGCCCTGCGTGCCGGCCTCACCGCTCGAGGCGTAGTGGCAGCAAGGCAGGC
This sequence comes from Streptomyces chryseus, assembly GCF_014650755.1. Classification (GTDB taxonomy): domain Bacteria; phylum Actinomycetota; class Actinomycetes; order Streptomycetales; family Streptomycetaceae; genus Streptomyces; species Streptomyces chryseus. The sequence continues at coordinate 14,291 of NZ_BMVO01000028.1, forward strand.
GGCGACCATCTCGTCGACCAGGCGCCGTACCGCGCTCGTGTCAGCGGGATGCCGCTGGGTGTAAGTCAGTGCCCGCTCCAGGGCACCGCCGCCGTCACTCCCGCGCGTGTCGTCGGCGCCGGTGGGGAGCGGTTCGCGGCGGAGCTCGTCGACGGCCTGGCCCACGATGGCACGGACCGCCGGCCACTGGACCTGTCCGGCCTGGGCGGCTGCGGTGAGCCGCTCGGTGACCAGGGTGGTGAGTTCGTCGAGCCGGCCGTGGACCTCGCGCAGCGCCCGCTGCGACAGCCCCAGATCCACCAGGGCGGCCGTATCGGTGTCTCCCGCGGGTGACACCTCGGTCAGGACGCCGGCGGCGCCGATCGCCCGGCTCAGTCCTTCGGAGGTTTCCGCGATGTCGATCAGCCGGTACGCCTGCGCCCGACTGATCCCCAGCTCCACCTGCGCGTACTCACCCCACCCGCTGTGCCCCAGCGCCACCCACACCCGCGCCCGGTGCGCGCCGCGCACCCGCTGCGCCAGCACCACGGCCGCCCGCCGCGCCTCACCGATCCCCGCACGCAGCTGCTCGGTCAGCCGTTCCGCGTCCAACCGGCCGACCGGCTCCTTTCCCGCACCCTGACCCTGCTCGTCCGAGGAAGCCACAGGGGAGGCACTGGGGCAAGATCTTCTCCCAGTCTTCTCCCACGGCCGCAGCAGCCCGCTTGGACTCGCGGTAGTCTCTGGTCGACTCGCCGTGGCAGCCTCAGGCTGCCAGTACGCGCATGGCCTACACGGATCCGTCCGGATGTACCGAGACGGGGCCTCCCCACTTGGCGTCCCAGTTGTCGCGGGGCCAGGTGTCTCGCCGCGCGTAGACCTCGCTGCGGTACTGCTGCACGCGGCCCTCTGTGAGGTGCTGGAAGAGGTCCTCGGAGACCCCGGAAAACGCCTCTACATGTGTTCTGTTCAGCCGGAAGACGTGGTCTGTGCCCACGAATGGAATGCCAAGAACCTCCTGTCGAGCGTCTTGGACGCTACCGGCCCCGCGTGAGCGAATACCATGAAGTGGCGCTGCCCCTGTCGCTTGGTCAGGTACTGGACGGTTGCCTCGCCGTCGCCGGCGAAGGCGGTCAGCCCAGCAGCGGCTGTGCGTGCGAGGACGCGCTGGAACCGTTCGTAGCGTTCCGGCTGAACGTGGAAGCCAGGCTCGGGTTGCGGGGTGTTGCCGCCCTCAGGTGGTGGCTGGATGCCTGGGTAGATGTTTTGGTCCTCGATCTGGTGGTCTAGGTTCCTGTCGATCGAGCCCGTGGACTCGCTCAACCAACCGCCGCTTTCGTCGGAGTGCAGGGCGTGGATAGTGAGCGGTCCTTCTATCGGAAGCTCCGTGCTGAACAGCAGGCTTGGCGTTTCGTTCCCCTGTCCGATATGCACTGCCTCCACGTGCGCTGAGGCTGAAGCGAGCTGGTCATGTGACGTGGCAGCGTTGCTGTGGTTGCCCTTGCAGTCGATCGGGAAGACTCGTGACGGCTTTCCCGGCTTCCATACCTCGGCGAAGAACCGCGGACGGTACCGGTAGCCCGATCGAGGGCCTTTGTCCCGGCTGGTCAGGGCCCAGCCCGCCCGCAGGGCTGTGTCCGCAGGGACGATGGAAACGAAGTTCTGTGGGTAGCGTCGGCTCAAGACCTGCTTGGCCAGGGTCAGGGCGAAGCCGATGCCAAGTTCCCCGGACTGGAGCGCCTTGTAGTGGTCTGCCGTTTCGCGCCCCTCGGTGGATAACCTCATGTAGGCGTCCGAACCTCCGCTCAGGGCTTGGCTGTATTTCAAGCTCCCCCAATGCTCAGCGAGGCCACGTCCTGCCCCTCGCCGCGCAAGAGCTATGGACCGGCCGAGTGTGTGAAGCATCTCCCAAGGAGCCAGCTGAGCGTGGACGCAGCAGCAGCGGAGGATGACAAGAAGCGCAGCGAGAAGGAACTCGACGGTCGGTCTGAGTAGAGGGAGCAGGTTGAAGCCAACAACAGAGGTACTGAGGGATCTCGCGCAGTCGTCAAACGTCGCGTTCCATTCAAGCCCGGCACTGGTGGGCACCGAGCGCTACAGGTGACCTCGCAAGCTAGGAGGCGAACCAAGGGCGCGCGCAAGCGCGCAAGTGCGCATGGGCGCATGGAGAGGCGGCGTCTGCGGCCTCTTGGTGCGTAACGCAGACTCCGCGTCGCACTGCTCACAGCGCGGCAGCCCTACGTATTACTGCGCGAGGTCCTTAGCTCGCGGCATCACGGAGACCTCTTCGTCCCGAATGAGGTGCGGTCGGGATCGGCACCGCGCCGTTTGGTGTTTTGCCTGGTCAGAGCGTTGGGATGGGGTGGCCTCGGTTGGTGTCGAAGGGGTTTGGGGAGCGGGTCGGCTCCCAAACGGCTCCCAGGAATCGGCAGCGCAAGCGGGACCGGGCCAGGCCGGCCACTCCGTCTCCCCTACAGAGGGGCCGATAGATCGTCCACCAGGAGGTCAAGCGTCGCCTCCTCATGGAGCGCCACCCCGAGCGCTGCCATGGCAGGGGCGAGACCCGCGTCCCAGACCGCGCTGACGGGCTGACCGACCAGCGGCAGCTGAGGGATTCCCTCGGCCTGGCTACGAGTGGCCAGGTGCTCGTAATCTTCGGCACCCATGCGCCATGGCTGGGCGCCGTAACGGCGCATGATCCGGTTCGCCAGAGCGATGCCCGGCCAGTCGAAGTCGCCGTGGTAAGCGAAGTGGCAGCCGGTGGAGGCGAGGGTGTCGAGAAGGGTGAGGACCACCGTCGCGGCGCTGCCGGATGTGCAGACAAGGGTTTGGGAACAGCCCGCGTCCGCTGCGGCCTCCACCACACGTGGGTTCTCGCAGATGTGGACGACGGTTTCGGCGGGCAGGTGAAGCCGCACGTCGAGCAGGTCCCGGGATGTCAGGTGGGTCTCGGCACGGTGATTGGCCCGCTCCCGCAGTGACCTCGCACGCCAGTCCTCGCCGAGGGGCCGGAGGCCGTACGTCAGCACGGTGCTGGAGACTTCGTCCGGCGTGACCGAGACCAGCCGCCACAGCGCCCGCCGGCCGGCCGCGTCGCCGGGAAGGTCCGTGCCGTGGGCCAGGGCGATGCCGCGCTGGACGAGGCGGGCGAGCCAGGTGCCGTCGTCCAGACCGTGCGCCGAACCCGTTGCCGACGTGGCCAGCTCGCCGCGGCCCCGTGTGCCAGTGCGTTTTGGATCGAGCAGCACGGTGAGTACCTGGACCGCTTGCTGAAGCGTCCGTGCTGCTGCTTCCGGTGTCACGCCTTTCGGGACACCGGTGCGGCGCAGCACGTCCGACCACCGAGTTGTCCACTCCTGCCCGGCGAGCGGGGAGGCAGCGAGCGACGCGGCTAGCGATGCCCAGACGTGCTGTCGCTGTGCGGCGTTCTCCTCGCGGGCCGCGCGACGATCAGTGAGCGGGGGACCGAGTTCCTCCAGGACCTGCCTGAGCCCGAGCCCCGCAGCCGAGGTCCGCAGGCGTTCGTCGAGCGCGTCGAGCCTCACGGTCACAGCCGTACCCGTGAGGGGCTTGCCCAGCAGGAGTGACAGGTCGTTCCGTTCCTGGGTGCTCACCGCTGTCAGCCGGAGGGAGCCGGTGGACTGCACCCCGTTGCTCTCCAGGCGTTTACGCGCGCCACTCCAGAGCCGCGCGAGAGCGGGACCTGCCAGCCAGTCGCGCGTGGCGGGCGGAAGGGCGCTCATACCGACGCCAGCCGCCGGTGGCGACCGTTCCACGTGTAGTGCAACGTGGCCACTCCGCGTACATGAGGGTCGCGCAGGCACTCGTAGATGTGCAAGGACGGGACCTCGGCCCAATTGCCCATCAGACGCTCGCTCGTGAGAACGAAGTCGAGATCCAGATCGACCAGGATGCGGCCCAGGCGTCCGTGCGTGGGTTCGTCGACCTTGGCGAAGGCGTCGTCCAGGAGGATCAGCCGCGGCGCGTGCGGGGCCGAGTCGGCGAGGCTGGTGAAGTGGGCGGCAGCGGCGGCGAAGAGCACGAGGTACGAGAGCACGCGCTGCTCTCCCTGGCTCAGGCCGGTGCGGCCGGTCAGCTTCCTTCTGCGCCCGGGGGCGGCGTCCTCGACCACGAAGGTGTGGAAGGTGAACCAGGCACGGTAGTCCAGCGCGGTGCGGAGGTGGGCGGTGTAGCCGGCCGACGGATCGGCGCGGCGGGCGTCCTCGATGCGGCGTTGCAGTACGTCGCGGAGCTGCTCGGTCTGCTCGCGCGTCCGGAGGCTCGACGGGCTGCGCAGCAGTTCGACGGCCACCCGCACGTCGGCGTCCACGTCCTCGTCGAGCTTCCAGAGCAGTTCCACTCCCAGGCCGTGCGAGGTCCGTACGGTCTTCAGCGTGTCGTTGAGGGCCGCGACCAGGTTGGCCGCCGTGATGACCTGCGCGGAGAGGTGGTCGCCGAGCTCGCCGGTCAGGAAGCGCTGGAACACGTCGCTCTCGCGTTCGGTGAGCCGCCCTCTCGCCTCCGTGGCCTCCACGGCGATCCGCTCGCCCACGACCGCGACGTCGTGCGAACCGTGGTCGTCGAGCAGGCGGCACACCTTGATGCCGTCGCGCTCGTCGAGCTGCGCGTCGTAGCCGCCCGCCAGTTGATCGCGCAGAGTTGTGTGCCGATTGAGAAGGAGGCCGTCCGATACCTCGTCCTGGGTATGGCCGAGACCCTGATCCACAGCCTCCGCCAGCGCACGCAGCGCGCGCAGGCGATCGCGTACGTCGGAACCGGGGTCGTCCGGTGCCTGGTCGGGGAGGGACGTACGGTCCAGCCCCGCTCCGTTGACGACCTCCGGACGGCTGAGAGCACCGCGCAGAGCGCGGCCGGTCTCGATCACGGCCGCCTCCTGGTCCGCCAGTTCCTCGCGTAGACGTTCCTCCTTCTCCTCCGCCCGCACACGTTGGTCGCGCAGTCCGTCATGGGCACGCTCAGTCGCCGGGATGGCGCCCACGGCGCTCGCGATACGGTCCTTGGCTGCCCGTTCGTCAGCGAGGATCTTCTCCTCGGACGATCCGACGGCGGCCTCCCGGGTCCGGAGATCCTGCTGGGCGGTGAGTAGTTGCCGGTGGCGAAGCCGGTAGCCCTCTTCCGCCTCCGTGCGTTTCTCGCGGGCTTGCGCGTACCGCCGGTCGTCCGCCTGACTTCCTCCGAGCCGGGCGACCATACCGTTGACCGCCCTGCGCAGGTGACCGACGCCGGTGAGCAGGGAGGCCAGCGCAGTGCGTACGCGGTCCAGTGCGACGGCGTCGGTGGGCAGGTCATGGGCGGTCGCGGTGGCGTTGGCCTCGGAGCGCGTCGAGACGGCCAGAGCGCGGGCCTCCTCTGCTTGGCGCGCCGCATCGACGGCCTTGGCGGCAAGTGCCCGCGACGTCCTCTCCTCCGAAGCATGCGTGTTCCAGGCATCGGAGAGCCGCTGCGCCCGAGGGAAGTCGCGTTCCGCGAGCGTGAGGGCCCGTCGCCGGGAATCGGCTGCGGCGAGTTCGGTGCGGGCCCCGGCCAGCCGCCGTTCCGTCTGCCTGAGCCGGTCTTCCAGCTCGGCCAGGGCGCGTCGCCGGGTCTCGGCCCGCACCGCTGCGCCCACGTACTCGGCGACGCTCTTGTGGTGCTGCCCTCGGAGGGCTCCCAGCCGCCAGCTTCCGTCGAAGTGGACCGTGCTCGCGGCAGTGGTCCCCGAGGCCTGTGCGAGCACGATGGCTGACAGCAGGTGCTCCACCTGCTCGGATGTGATGCCACTCTCCGGCTGCGCGACCGGGCACAGGGCTGAGGCGAGAGTCTGCGCCACCGGCAGCGGTTCGTGGGCCGGGGCCGCATGGAGAAGGGTGTCCCCGGTGAGCGGGTCGAGAAGGGCACCGCCCGTGCCCACCCACGCGTCGAGGATTCCGCTTGCCTCCAGTGCCGCCTCCAGACCGGCCCGTTCGGCGGAGGTCAGGTGCTCGGCGAAGTCCACCAACCGGTAGAAGGGTGTGCCGTCGGCCGGGTTCCTTGCCGCGCTGCGGTGGTAGGGGGCCGGAGGCTCGGGGTCCGTACGCCGCTCCCAGGCCCGCCTCTCCTCGGTCAGGCGGTCGATCTCCTCGCCGATTCGGCTGACGCCGAGCGCCAGGGTGTCGCGGTGCCGGGTGAGGGCGTCCGCGTAGGGCTCCAGAGCCGCGTGTGCCGTCTGCCGCGCGTGGGTGTCGATGCCGACCGGGAGCGTGCGGGAGGAGAACGGCGCGTCTGAGTCGGCCGTGCAGGTCACTTCCGCGAGGACGGCATCCAACGGCGGGCACTCAGGCCCCGCTGCGGTCCGTGTCTCCCGCACCCATACGGCGACGCTGCCGGCGTACCCCCGGCTCTCCTCCGTGACCTTCTGACGGCTGACTTCGAGACGGTCAGCGGCCTCCTCCGCCTCGCCCTCCAGCCGTTCCCGCTCCCCGTCGGCCCGCACCGCGCTGCTACGCGCCCCGTCGGCCCGCGAGGAGAGGCGGGCCACCTCCTGGACCATCCGCTGCCGGTTCCGTACGACGGTCTCGGCGGCTCCCAGCTGCCCCTGCCAGGACCGCAGCCCGGCCTCCGTCGTCGCCGTGTCCACGCGCACCACCGGTCGGTGCCGTACGGTCTGCGGTTCCCCGTCCGGGCTGGTCAGCTCCGTCTGTGTCGACGGGGAATGGACCGTACGCGGCAGGGCGACCGCGTCGCCGAGATGTCCGGCGGGAAGCCCCGCCCTCTCCGCCTGGACCAGCAGTTCCCGGTGCTCGGTGGCCAGTTCGGTGAGTCGGGCGCCCACGTCCTCGACGCCCTCCTCCAGCCGCTCGGCCGCGCTCTCCTCCGCTTCGTGCGCGCCGCGCAACGCGGCGAAGGCGGTCATGGCCGTGGTGTGCAGGGCCTCCACCGTGCTGCGGCGCTCCGACAGCTCGCGCAGGCTGCGGTAGGCGTGGCTGTCGTGCAGAGCGGCAAGTTCCGTCCGGGCGGACTCCTCCTCCTCGCGGAGGATTCTCAGCCCCTCCTCCGATTCCTTCTCGCGCTCCTTCAGGGCGCTCGTGTGCTGCGCGGCGTCCCCGGCGTTCCGGCGGCGCTCGGAGAGGGTGTCCAGTTCCCGGCTCACGTCCCGGGCCGAGGAGCGCAGGACCCCGGCGAGGTAGCGGCGGTAGTCGGCGAGGAAGGTGCGCAGGGCCGCGTCGGTACGTTCCAGGCGCCCCAGTTCAGCCCGCACGGTGTCCAGATCGTGGAGGTTGCGCGCTACCTTCTCGATCACGTCCTCGTCGAGTCCGGGCAGGGTCTCCCTCAGCAGTACGGCCAGACCGCCGTGCTCGATGCGGTCCCCGACGGTCGGGCGGCGCAGCCGGTGCAGGAGCTGGGTGAGGTTGCGGTAGCGCGTCGCGTCCGTGATCCCGAAGAGGTCCCGGGCCACGCGGGCACGGTGCTCGACCGCTCGGTCCGTCGTGTTGCCGGAGCCGACGATCTCCTTGAGCCGGTCGACGGCAAGGGGTTTGCCTGCCTCGACCAGGTGCAGGCCCTCGCCGACGCGCAGCGGGGTGACGAAGAAGGTCGGCACTGCCTTCTGCGCCGACTTCGAGGCACGGACAGCGGCGCCGAGCGTCAGATAGCGGTGGTCGCCGGCCTCGTCCGTCCCCCGGAACTCCACCCACAGATAGCCGAGGCGGTTGGTCTGCTCGAAGCCGTCCAGCATCAGCCAGGCGAGCGTCGTCCGCCCGGTGCCGGTGGCATCGAGGGCCCGGGAGTCGCCGTCCAGGAGGTACGGGAGCAGCATCTCCAGGGCCTTGGACTTGCCCGCCCCGTTCTTGCCGCGCAGCAGCAGCCGCCCGTCACCGAAGGCGAACTCCTGCTCGTCGTACTGCCAGACGTTCTGGATGCCCGCCCGGTGCAGCCGGAAGCGGGTGCTCGACGTCGGCGCGTGACCTGCACGCGGAAGCGGAACGAGACCACGGGCATCGGCGGTCATAGCGGCAACTCCTGCTGTGCAGCGGTGGAATCGGGCCGCCCGCCGGCTGTCCGCACGGTGACGCGGGTGGCGTATCGGGCTGCCGAGGCGAGCAGGACCCAGCCCTCGCCGCCACTGGGCCTGGCCGCACGGACGTCGGTGACCTGGCGGCCTTCCGGCAGCTCTCCGGCGTACTCCTCCGGCAACCCCTCGCCCTCGGATCGAAGCGGGCCGGCAGGGCCGATCAAGCGCATACGGGAGAGCAGGTCCAGCACGGCTTCGCGCAGGGCATCAGGGTCTTCGAGGTAACCGCGCTGCCAGTTACTGCGCTGCCCGTACTCGGCGACCAGCTCGGCCAGCAGCTCATCCACCACACCGTCCGGAACGGCGACCCCGACGACGAGGACGCCTCCGGTCGCGGGATGTCCGGGCTCGGCCGGGCGGAGCCGCTCCACCAGTCGTTCCACCAGCAGCAACGCGGCCTGGGCGACGGTCCCCGTCCCGGGCAGGTGTAGATCGGTCAGCTCCTCCTCGGGGTCAACCAGGGCCACTCCCTCGGCCCGGATCTCCGTCTCCAGGCCCAGGAGTTCGAGGAACGCCTGCGCCTCCCGGCGCTGGCGGGTGCGGAGCCAGTCGCGTTCGGTGTCGGTCAGTTCGTCGAGATGGACGACAGGGGTCTCGACGAGCATCCGGCGCACGTAGGTACGAGGCCCTCCGAACCCCGGGTCCGCCGCCCGCCGGACCAGGTCGGCGCCGTCCCGCGACAGGGCGAGCGGTCCGGCCACGATGACGCGGGCGAGCTCCCGGTCGACCGTGATCAGCGCCTCTCCGTCGTCCTCCTGGGCGATGACGCCCACGTGGCCGTGGGTCTCGACCAGGACGCCCCACTCGACGAGCTGCCGCAGAGCCGCGACCAGCGTGCGCTTCCCGGCCGCCCGGCCGGTCTCCTCCAGCTCGACGTCCGCGTCGGCCGCCGCGGCCCGGATGTCGGCGACGAGCTGCGACAGCAGCATCTGCTCTGGCGCGGTGACCAGCACCGACAGAGCCAGCGCCAGGCAGGCGTAGGTATGCGGGGTGAAGGCTGTGCCGGTGGATCGCACGAGCCGGTGCCCCGACCGGGCTCCGAGCCCGGCCTTGAACAGCCGGGCGTAGGAGCTGTCGACCAGGAGGCGGTAGCCGAGCACCTGCTGGAAGCGCCCGCTCAGCCAGTCGGCGTGCCTCCGGACGAGGGGGAAAAGATCGGCGTGCGGGCCGTCCGACGTGACCAGTGGGTGGGCGAGCAACAGCCTTGCCGCAGTGCGGCGTTCGGTTGCCAGAGCCACGTCATGGGCGGAGGGAAGCGTCACGACACGCTCATCTCCACCCCTTCGGCGTGCGCGCCGCGCGACCGCGGGAGAGGCGCTTCGCTCCCCGTCGGCTCCACTTCACCCGCCCCACCGTCCGCCGTGACAGCCGTCCTGTGGACGACCAGCTCCAGGTCGTCCAGCACCAGGTCCCCATCGGCCGAGCGGAGAAGCGTGCGCGCCCCCGCCGTACGGTGCACGGTGAGCCGGACGCCAAGATCGGCGTCCTCACTCCACGCCGCGTCCAGACCGAAGCCCGGCACCTTCTCCGCGCCCGCCTCGGCGCGTCGCCTGAGCTGCGCGTTCCCGAGCGCCGTGGCCAGCAGTTCCAGGAGCAGGCTGAGCGCCGCCGAAGTGAGCCGTACGCCGTCGAAACGGCCGGACGCGCTGCACAGCTCGTCTGCCGCCGCACTTCTGTCCGCGGCCCGCTGACGCGCCGCCTCCCGCAGCCGTTCCTTCTGCGCGGAATGGTCCTCCACCGATGCCGTCCGGCCTCGCTGGGCGCGGCTGCCCCTCTCGCGCAGCGCGACCGGCACCTCGACCACCGGGCCGGTCCACCAGCTGGTGTAGGCGGGCACCACCTCATCGGCGGTGGGCGGTATGCCCAGGTGGCGAGCGCCGTACAGGCCGAAGGCGGCGACGGCGATGTCGTGCGCGTCCTGAGGCGCGGCTTCGTCGAACCACCGGGCCAGCCGCAGCAGGTCCCGGCGCCGCGACATCTCCCCGGTGGCCGAGCGCAGCATCCGCTTTGCGTTGGCCAGCAGCGACTGGAGGGCCCGCAGGGTGGCGTCGCGCAGCTGGTCGACCTGGCTGCCCTGCCCATCGGTGTCCCGGAACCAGCCGCGCAGCCCCTCCCAGTCCGCGAGCTCGCGACCCCGGCTGCGCTGTACGCGGTTCTCCGCGCGGCCCCCGCTCTGCGCCGGCAGCCCGGCGAGCCCTTGGGCGTGGGTGTCCAGCCGGTCCAGCAGGGCCGGGAGGTGGGGCCAGAGCGCGTCCAAGGCTGCCGAGATGCGGGGGGCGCGGAAGGACACGTCCTCCGTGATTGCCTCGACGTAGTCCAGGAGGAGTTCCTTGAAGCCCTGGTACTCGACGCTGTCCAGGTCGTACCGGGCGAGCACCTGGCCGAGGTAGGCGTAGAAGTCCCGGACGGAGTCCGCGAACCCGGCGAACTGCACGAACAACGTGCTGACCCGCTCCAGCCCGTCCTGCGGGGCGAGTCCGCCCGGCGCGGCGACCAGCTCGGCCAGCTCCCGGAGCCCCCGCTCGACCAGGGCGAGCAGTTCGTTGCTCACCTCACGGGCGGCGTCGGCCTCGGCCAGCACCCCGTCGGCGTCCCGCTGGACGCGCTCGCCCAGCCGCGACAGCTGGTAGCGAGCGCGGGAACGCTGGTACTCGGTGATGCTGGACGCCTTCACGGTGTGACTGCCGCGCAGCAGGTTTCCCCACTTCACCAACTGCTCCAGCCGCCCCGTGAGTGTGTCGGCGTCGAGTCCGGCGGCAGACCCGCCGGACTCACGCAGCTTGGCCATGACATCGGGGACGGCCAGGTCAGCCAGGAGCGTCCCGCAGAAGACCCGCATGATCGCGAGGTACTCCAGCCGCTCCGGCGCACTGAGGTACGCGTATGCGTCCAGGCGGCGGCGCGTTTCGTCGGCGTTGGGTGCCGAAGGCGCGTAGCCGGATTCCGGCTGCGTGCCAGGCGCGGGTTCCTCCATGTCTGCGAGGTTACGTGGAGGACCCGGCAGAGGATGCGGGGTGGCCGAAATTGGTTTAGGAGGCTGCTACGGGGTGGCTCGGCTCGCGTTCGCCATCCTGCTGGGCGGCGTGAACGTGCCTGTGCTGCTCCTTGCATTCGTTTCTCCGTGGCCGATTCGCTGCTCTCACGTGGTCACCGAGGCCGTGCGAGGGAGACAGACGAGTTCACGGCCCGTCATCCAGGCTTCTCCGACAGCAACGACCCCTGGACGCCGCTCAGAAAGACTCGCCCATGGCGCCCATCGAATCCGGCGACGACTCGAACTGGATCTACGCGGAGCATCCCGGCAGTCATCACCCAGTCGGTACGGGCGTGCTCCTCGCCCTTGATGGAGTGCTGGCCGTGTCAGGGAGGCGGCGCATCGCCGCCTCCAGGGCGACATGGGCCGTGTGGAGCAGGTGCCGATGTTCTGGAGTTCGATCAGCCGGACGGTGACAGGCAGGTCACGGGCGAGCTCGGCGACGGCGAAAGCGTCATCCAGGTGGTGCGCTGGAGAAAGCAGTTGATCTTCACGCACAGGCCGAGGGCGAGGGCGGCATCGAGGGTGCGCCGGGTAATGCGCGGGTCGCCGCCGCCCATGATCTCGGCAGACCGGTCGGGGGCGAGGCTGTGCAGGCTGAGGTTGAGGTACGTCAGGCCGGCGCGGTGGGGCTTTCGACGCTCAGGCCGCGGCGCAGGTTGCCGTGGCTGGTCATGCCGATCGCGGCGTCGGGCCCGAGGCCGCCCGCCGCGCCAGCGATGCTGCCCCGCCGTCGTCCGAGCATACGTACTGTCGCGGCTCGCCTACGCGTACGCAGCCGCCGGTCGTGACAACGACTTCGCCCACACCTGCGGGGCCGCCCGCGAACTGATCGCCAGCCGGGATGGCGGCCAAGAAGAGCCACGCTGGATGTACTTCCTCACCGGCAACCACCTGGACTGCCAAGCCGGTTACGGCCTCATCCAGAAGGGCCGCGCCCAGCTGAAAGCGGACGGCGGCACGAGGGGCCGGCGGTTCCTCGCCCAGGGAGCGGAGTTGCTCCGGTCCGGGGCGTACGACGTCCCGCGCGGCGACCCCAGCCAGCGCAGAGCCATGTTCGAAGGGGCCTGGCTGGCCTTGGGCCACAGCGCCCACGGTGATCTGGAGGCCGCCTGCGAAGTCGGCCGGATCGTTGCTGACCGCCTCGACCTCGTGTGCTCGCCTCGCAGCGCGGCCCTGCTCCACCAGCTCGCCGCAGACCTGCGCCGCCGACCTGCGCCGCCGACAGCGCAACGCGCACGTGCGCAGCTTCTTGCCGGCCCTGGAGCACGCCCTCGCCGAACACGCCCTGTCGACGCCACCTGGCCGTTGGGGTCGGGATCATGACCGCAGGGGAGCGCGTTGTCGTTGTCGGGGCTGGGGTGGCGGGGCTCACCACCGCCGTCGTTCCCGCCGAGGCCGGAGCCTCAGTGCACGTGATGGCCGAGCAGGCGCCTGGCGTTACGTCGCTGGCGGCTGGGGCGATGTGGGGGTCCTACCTGGTCGAGCCGAAGAACAAGGTCCTGACCTTCGGCCCGTCCGCGGCCAACACGTCGTCGTCACTAACCCGGGGCTGACCGAGTTCTTCTCCGCGGACACCGGTCTCTCACCGGATCTGCTGTGCTTCTACCCCCACGGTGACACCGTCGTTCTGGGCGGCACTGCGATCGACGGCGAAGGCGACCTCGCCCCCGACGACAAGGCGGCGGCCAACGTCTTGGCCCGCTGTGCCGAGGTCGAACCCCGTCTCGCCGAGGCCCGCGTCCTTGAGCCGGATCGGCGCCCGGCCGAGCCGCTCCGCAGTCCGCGTGGAGGTCGAGCGTCGGGCGGATGGCACCGTGATCGTGCACAACTACGGGCACGGCGGCGCTGGCGTCACGCTGTCGTGGGGATGCGCCGAGAAAGCTCGGAAGCTGCTTGACCCGAAGTGACCTCAGGTCTCGGGTAGATGCATCTCGCGCGCCTTCCAGCGCCCTTGAAGCAGCAGAACGCGGTGGAACGACCGGTCATTGCCGCAGCCGTCGTCCTGCCCTGCGAGGGTAGTAGTCACGATCTCGGCGGAGCTGGTGGATCCTCGCTTCCCCCGCCTTACGTGATCATTCATGGCGTTTCCACCGCGCTTGTAGCCGCCCACAACCGGCCGCCGACCTGGGCCACCACCTCGTCCACGACGGCCACGAGGGGCTCTATCCGCCCGTCCAACACCTCGCGTAGGCCAAGGCGCAGGCGCGCTGAGCCCCGGTGCCGCTGTCTCAAGGCGGCGTGCCAGCCACTTCCGCCTCCACCCCAAGAGCCGCTGATGGTGAACGCCAATTCACCGGTCCCTCGTACCAGTTCGGTGGCGATGAACAACCGCTCGCTCTGGTCGGTGCTCCCTGCGAGGTCGTCGAGCAGGTCGGTGATCGCGTAGCGGCAGTCATCGATCTCTTCAGTCGACGCCATGGGCGGTCCTGCGGCGGCCAGCTTCCGGGGCTTGGGGAGCAAGTCGGCTCCCAGTCGGCTCCCAGTCGGCTCCCAGGAGGGACAAGCTTACGGTGCCCACCAGGAGCGAACCCGTGCCACGAGCGCGGGAGAGGGCACCCGCCACTGCCTTGTCGATGTCGAGTGCATGGTCAGGTCCTCCCGGGTGCCGGCGGTTTCCACGACTAGCCTCCACATCATGCTGCGTATCGTCGACGCCCGTACCGGCCGCCTCGTGGAGATTCCCCCCGTACACCGCCATCTGCTGAGCATCTGCGTCCACCTACTGGCCGGTGACGGCGGGATCGGCCTGGTGGGTCTGCGGCCGCTCCTGGTCGGTGACGTACTGGCGCGCACAGCGGAGCTGCACGGCCTGCAGCCCCGCACGTTCCTCACCCTGCCGGACCTGTCGCACGAGCAGGCCGGGGCGCTTGATCGCGCCATGTCCGCTCTTGGTGTCCACCCGCCCGCCACCGTCGGTGTTCACCATCCGAACGGAACGCCCTGCGCCGCCGCCGACGTACACGTCCACGCGTACGGGACAGCCGCACAGGACGCGGTCGGCGGGGTCCGCATCGACGTGGGCCAGGTCGGCCCGGCGGCATCCCGGGAGAGGGACGTTCCGGGCCGGGCCCACCTCCTGGCCCCGGGGCTCCTGGACGCTGTCGTCGCCCCGGAGGGGACCGATCCGCTGGTCGTGCGGATGCTGATGCTCGGGCACGCTCACCGCGCGGCGGTCGCGGTCACCGGTACCGCGCTCGAAGAGGCCCGGAGAACGCTGGGGGACTGGCGGCAGCTGGTGGCCGACTGGGCACAGGAGCCGTCCAGGCCGATCCCCGCCGATGTGCTGCGACACACCCATGCCGCGCTGGCTGATGATCTCGGCGTCCCCGCCGTCCTGGACACGCTGGTCACCCTGGCGACGCGCGCCGACGTACCGGCCGGTGCCAAGTTCGAGACGTTCGCCTTTCTCGACCGTGTCCTCGGACTGGACCTCGCGCGCGAGGTGGGTCACCAGCACCGGGCGGCACCGTGATGTCGGGTGCGCGGGCCTCATGGCGAGGGTCGTTACAACGGCCCCAGCGCATTCACTCCGCCGAGGCCGCCCTTCCGGATCGTCACACGTGAGAGTGCTCGATCCATGTTCAATTGTACGACCGCGGGGTTCAATTGTACGACCGCGGGTCGGACGGGCTGGGTAGAGAGCGGGCCATCGGGCAGGCCAGCTCAGCCGCGTGCTTCCTCTTCGGCCTCCATGCGGCGGATTCCCTGGTGGGTCAGGGAGACCATCGCGGGTGTATTGCCCGGCTCCCAGTCGACGGTGATCAGCTCCTCGCCAGCCAGGTACGTGCAGGCCGCCGCCAGGTCTTCCTCCGGGATGCGCAGGTCGTTCCGCAGCTTCCGCCCCGGGACTCCGAGGAGACGGTTGCCTTCGGTGGCTTCGTAGAGGGCGGTCAGGACCCGTTCGCGGTAGACCTGTCGCTCGCGCAGTGTCGCCATGACCTGGTCCCTTCAGGGGCGGGCGAGAGGCCGGTGGGTCGGTTGTCCCGGGTGTCGGGTGCCCCACCCGCGGCCTTCGGTCGGAGGAGTGGTCAGGGGTGGTCAGGGCCAGGTGCCCGTGCGCCTGTGGTGGGCGGCTTGCTCCGTTGGCGTGGGGTGGCTGTGGCCGGGCGGCCGGCGAATGGCCGGGAAGGGGTCGCCGAAGTGGTGGGCGG
Organism: Streptomyces chryseus; assembly: GCF_014650755.1. Classification (GTDB taxonomy): domain Bacteria; phylum Actinomycetota; class Actinomycetes; order Streptomycetales; family Streptomycetaceae; genus Streptomyces; species Streptomyces chryseus. Next base: position 29,508 of record NZ_BMVO01000028.1, read on the forward strand.
CGATGCGTGCGTCGTGCTGGGCGTTGAGCCGGTGGATCAGGCGGGTGCCGAGCGCGATCAGCAGGGCGATCGCGGCCATCGTGATCAGGGTGTCCATGGGGTCACCTCCGCGGGTTCCCGGGCATGGCGATCATCCGCGCGCCGACGACCGGGTGCCGGAGCGGCGGCCGGGCGGACCCGCCGTCGGTCTCCCAGGCGTCCTCGCTGCTTCGGGCGTCCCGCATGCGGCGGCCGGTCGCGGTTTCGTCGGACATCAGGACACCGGCGGTGAGGATGCTGCCGGGGGTGGCTGCGGCGGCCATGAGCCGGGCGGCCGCGGCGGGTTCGGTCTCGGGTGGGATCACCAAGAGGTCGCAGCGGCTGACGGTGTAGGAGAGCAGGATCATCTTGTCGGGGTCCTGTTCGGTGAACCAGCCCACGTGCACGATGTGCCCTGTGGCGGCAACCTTGTGCGGGACGACGGACCAGCGGGTGGGGTTCACCATGACGCGCGTGATGCGTCCGAAGCGGCCCTCCAGCGCGTCGATGAGGGGTGGAAGCTCGGCTTCGAGGTCGCGTGACTCAGGCCACCAAGCGCCGTCCAACTGGCCGACGAGGGTGGTCTCAGGTGTCAGCGACAGGCGCGCCGAGAGCGGGGGTGCGAGGGTGGCGGTCATGATCGCGGACCCGTCTCCGGGCCGCCCTGCAGGGCGGCCCGTGTCTTGATCGCCGGAAACGACGTCCGCGTGGGAGCGGGTGCTCGACTTACTCCCGGTATCTTCAGCGTACTCCGTCCAGTGGTCGGACAAGCCGTTCTGACCAGGTGATTTCCCACCGGGCACGCCGTCCGGCCGATGGCCGCGGGCATCACCGCAGGCACGCGGGTACCGTGAGAACCACGGCGGTATCGCGCCGGCCATGAGGTGTCGGCGACCCGGCGCAGGCAGGCGGACCACCATGGCCGAATCCGACACTCCCACCCCTCAAAAGCTCCTTCCGGACGAGATCCACCGAGCGGTGAAACCCGGCACCGCCCTGCTCCGGCTGCAGACGACCCACTCCCGCGAAGGCGCGGCGGCCCACTCCCGCGAAGGCGCGGCGGCGCAGCAGGCTCCCCCACGACCGCTGATGGTCCGGGGCCACTTACCCATCGGAAGCGCCGTGGTGCGGTGGCATGGCGATCCGCAGGAAGCAGACGGCCGGCACCACTTCGAATGGACCGTCGAGGAAGACCTCCTCTGGGGCAGGAACACGTGGCCGGCCACGCTTCCCGAACCCGGACGTCGCCAGAGGCCAACCAGGTCGTCTTCCGCGACCGCCTTCGGCTCGCCGAAGACGGCGCCGCGGTCTTCGATCTGGGCGACTCACAGATTTGGTTCGACCTCGGCTCATCCTTCCCCGCCGGCATCGACAGCGGCTGGGTGGAGATCCGTGTCGAAGCCGACAAAGTCGCCCTGCATCCCCACCTGCTCTGACCGGTAGGCTCAAAACGGTCAAGATCGCCTGTTAGGGGACACCGGGCTCCCCCGCATCCCCCAGCCCGATTCGCGCAAGCCCAGACCCGTGCGGCCTGGGCTCGCGGGCATGGCGGGCCTTAGGCGTCCCGCGGGGGTTCCGGGAAGGCCAGGGCAGGCGATCCGCCGGCCCACCACACGCCGATCACGAACGCGGCCGTGGCCTCCACGTACGCCGCCCGGTCCAGCCCGCCCGCCGGCATCGGGCTCCATCCCATCCCGGTGATCAGCTCCGTGACGTGCCCGGCCGCTCCCGGGTCGTCCGCGCAGAACGGCACCGCGGGCGGGATCGCGCCGAAGGCGCCCGCCGGGTGGGCCCACATGCTCGCGTGGGCCAGGTTGAAGGCCTTCACCACGTGCGCTCCGGGCGCCGCTGTTCCGATCAGGCCGGCCACGCTCTCTCCGGCGCCGGTCATCAGCATCACCCCGCCGGGGCCGGGATCCAGCGGGTTGGTGCAGTCCACAACCGTCCGCCCCGCCAGGGCCTCGGCGTGCTCCCGGGCCAGCGCCGGCGCCGCCCCGGCCGGGACGGCAAGCAACACCGCCTGCCCGTACCCCGCCGCCTGCGCGGGCGTCCCGTGTCCGGCCGCTCCGATCTGCCCGGCGAGCGTCTCGGCGGCGGCTGCGTTCCGCCCGCCGACGAACACCTCGTGCCCGGCCCGCGCCCACGCGCCGCCCAGCGCCGCCGCCATGTCCCCCGTACCCAGTACACCGATGCGCATCGTCGTGTTCCCTCTCATCCTGCTCGTTCCGTTCGGTGGTCCGACGCTACGAACGCCGACGTACACCGTCTGGTGTCCATCGGCGGCGGCAGGATGGGCGGCATGGAGAAGCTGACCGATTCGGCCGCGGGCCTGCCGGACCTCACGTACACGGCCGACTGTCGGGCGCGCGTCGCCTTCGAGGTGCTGGCGAACCGCTGGGACAGTGTCGTGGTCTTCACGCTCGGCGTGACCGGCCCGATGCGGCCCCGCGCGCTGGTCGCGCGGATCGGCGGGATCAGCCCGAAGGTTCTGAACGAGGCGCTGCGACGGCTGGAGTACAACGGCCTCGTTGAGCGCCACGCGTACGCCGAGGCCCCGCCGCGCGTCGACTACGCCCTGACCGAGGCCGGCACGGCGTTGCTCACGCCGATGCGGGCGATGGGCGCGTGGGCCGCGCGATACGCGGACGACGTGCTCGAGGCGCAGGACCGGTACGAGACCCGCTGAGCCCGCGCGGTACGGAGAGTGCGGCACAGCCTCACGCGCCGCCCATCGGCGGCGGCGATACTCTCGGCGGAGCCGTCGATGCCCGCGGTGATGGCTTTTCCCATGTCGCACCCCTTGTTGGTGCTGTTCGCCGGATGACCGCGACCCCAGCCGGGTGCCCCCTAGGCCGGCAGCGTGACGGCGTCATGCCGGGGACCGCCCAGCACGACCTTGATCGCGCCGGTCTCCGCGGCCCGGGAGAACACCTCGTACGCCTCTTGCATCTGCCCCAGCTCGAAGTGGTGAGTGACCAGTTCGGCGGACGGCAGCCGTCCCCGCCGCCATCATGCGCAGCAGCAGCGGGGTCGAGTTGGTGTCGACCAGTCCCGTGGTGATCGTGAGGTCCTTGATCCACAGGTCTTCCAGGTGCAGGGAGGCTGGCTTGCCATGGACGCCGACGTTCGCGACGCAGCCTCCGGGGCGCACCATGCGGGTGCACATCTCGAAGGTCTCGGGTACCCCGACCGCTTCGACGACGACATCGGCGCCCAGACCGTCGGTCAGGTCCGCGACCAGCGCTTCCGGTTCTTCGGCGGCCGAAACGGTGGCATCGGCGCCGACGGCGCGTGCGACGGCCAGCCGCGATTCGGCGAGATCGACAGCGATGATCTTCCCGGGCGTGTAGAGCTGGGCGGCCGCGACGGTGGCCAGACCGATCGGCCCGGCGCCGACCACCACTACCGTGTCACCGGGGCACACCCGACCATTGAGGACGCCCACCTCGTAGGCGGTGGGGAAGATGTCGGCCAGCAGGAGCGCGTCGTCACTGTCGACGGTGCTGGGCAGTGGGTGCACCGACAGGTCCGCGAAGGGGACCCGGACGAATTCGGCCTGCGTCCCGTCGATGAGGTGGCCCAGCACCCAGCCGCCCCCTCCGCGGCACTGCCCGTACCGGTTCTCGCGGCAGAAGCGGCAGCGCCCGCACGCCGAGATGCAGGAGACGAGGACCCGGTCGCCCGGTCGCACGGTGCGTACCTCGCTGCCGATCTCCACCACCTCGCCCACAGCCTCGTGCCCCAGCACCGTGCCCGGCGCGACCTCTGGCACATCGCCCTTGATGATGTGCAGGTCGGTGCCGCACATTGTCACGGCGTCGACCCGCGCGACCGCGTCGGCCGCGTTCTTGATGCCAGGGTCCGGAACCTCCTGCCAGGACGTCTTTGCTGGGCCTTGGAATACAAGAGCCTTCATGGCGTCGTCCTTCTTCCGATTCACTGCCTCAGTACAAGCGTGGCGCGGCGAACGCCCGGGCGCCTGGGCCGGTTGGTCGCCGAACGAGGGACGGTCGGCCCCGTCCGCCCAGCCCCGACGCGAGGCCAAGGCGAATGCCGGTTCCGGACGGCCGAGAGCACCGCATAGGCGGTGCGACCACTGCCAGCTCGTTTGGCAGCGGTCCGTCAGGAGGGACGCGGCTACTTCTGGTGGGCGGCGGGGGACTCGCCAGGCAAGTCGGCTGCCGCCCTCCGGCGGCCTCTGGATCTTCAGGACCCCGTCCAGGTTATGTGCGCGCTCGGCGAGGTTGTTCAGCCCGCTGCGCCGGCCGTCGCAGGGGACCGCAGCCCAAGATCACTTCGGTCGGTGCACCTCTGCGCCCGTGGGGCTCACGACGGGGACGAGGACGACGTGACAGCGCGCGTGGTGCAGAAGCGCATGGGCCACCGGTCCGAGTTGCAGCCCCAGCCCGGACTTCCGGCGATGTGCGGCGATGACGACGACCGTACCTGTCGCGCCGGCGTCGATCAGGGCCCGAGCAGGTGCGACGCGCACCGATCGGCTGTCCAGTCGTACGAAGGGGTGCTCCTTGTGGAGCGCTGCCACAACCAGTTCGGCCGTCGCGTCCTCCTGCCGCGCGCGGGACGCGCGATCACTGTGCGTGCGGTCGTTCTGGTCGTAGGCCCATGCGTGCACGATAGAGACCCGGGCGTCCCGTCGGACGGCTTCCGCGAAAGCGAAGACCGCTGCCGGATCGTCCTCCTCACCCCGCATGCCCACAACGACGGTGTGGGGAGAAGGAATCGTCCGCATCGCAGGTTCGTTCCGGACGACGAGCAGCGGGCCTCGGCAGTGCGCGGCCACCCGCAGGCTCACGGAACCCAGCAGCAAGCCCTTGAACCCACCGTTGCCACGGGTGCCGACGACGGTGAGCGCCGCCGTCCGACTCCGCCCCACCAGCACCTCCGCCGCGTCGTCCGCGACGGCGGCAGTGGTGACCTGGAGTCCCAGTTCCTGGTCCGCGACGTGCTGGGCGGCTCGCGCCAGGATGTCCGGCGCATCATCGGCCAAGGGCTCGTAGGCGCCGCCCCAGGGCCAGGCGTGGACGATCTCCAGGGGCACCTGGCGGCGGTGTGCCTCCCCGGCCGCCTGGTCGAGTGCGTGGGTCGCCGCTCGGGACCCGTCCGTCCCGACCACGACATGGCCGTGCGGGGCTTCGCTTCGACGGCTCATTTCCACTCCTTCTCGCGCTGACCGTGACAACTACGGGATGCGATGCCGCGTACGGGTGCGGGCCTCGAAGCGGTGGCCTTCGGGGGCAGCCAGGAACACCCAGGGCGGTACTACCGGGCCGGGGCGTGGCCCGGGCGGGACATGACAGTCGCCGCGGAGGAGCCGCCGGTGCTCTTCGCCAGGCGGCTTTCCGTGCGCGCCGCGGCGAAGGCGGCGAGGCCGGCCGCCGCGGCGATAGCGAGGTCCGGCCAGGACGGGGCGGAGGTGCCCAAGAGATGCGCGAGGAAGGGGAGGTACACGGCCGCGACCCCCAAAGCCCCTGCGGCCAGGACGGCCGCCGGGAGGGAGGGATTCCGGCGGGTGAGCACCCGTTCACGCAGTCCCAGGGCGACTCCGAGCTGGGCGGTCAGCAGGGACAGGAACAGCACCGTCTGCCAAGGGCCGCCGGCGTGTCGGACCCACAGGCTGACGCCGAGGCACACGGTTGTGACGAGGATCGACAGTCGCAGGACGCGCTGCCACAGGCCGTCGCCGAGGACGTGCTGCTGCGGTCGGCGGGACGGGCGGTGCATCGCGTCGGGGGAGGCCGGTTCGGCTCCCATGGCCACTCCGGTCAGGCCGTGGGTGAGAAGGTTGATCCAGAGGATCTGTCCGGCGCGCAGGGGCAGCGCGAGGCCGAGCAGGGGGCCCAGGAGCATGATGAGGATCTCTGCCGCGCCGCCGGCCAGGGCGTAGAGGAGGAAGCGGCGGATGTTGGTGTAGACCCGGCGTCCTTCTTCGACGGCCGCGGTGACCGAGGTCAGTTCGTCGTCTGCGAGGACCAGGTCGGCGGCCTGTCGGGCGACCTCGGTGCCTCGGCGGCCCATGGCGACGCCGATGTCGGCCTGGCGGAGGGCGGGGCCGTCGTTGACGCCGTCGCCTGTCATCGCGGTGACCTCACCGCGTGCCTGCCACGCCTTGACTATGTCCAGCTTCTGCTGCGGCGTGGTCCGGGCGAAGACCCGGACTCGGGTGAGGTCGGGGACCTGGCCTGCTGCCACTTCCTGGCCGGTGACCACCAAGCCCGTCCGCTCGGCTTCGTCGCCCTGCAGGATGCCGACGCGCGTCGCGATCGCGCGGGCGGTCGCCGGGTGGTCTCCGGTGATGAGGACGGACGTGATCCCCGCGCGCCGGCAGGCGTGCACGGTCGCCTCGGCCACTTGCTTGGGCGGGTCGCTGATGGCCGCCAGTCCCAGCAGCTTCAGGCCGCTCTCGCTCTTCTCCGCGGGCTCGGGCAGATCGGTGCAGGACCCCGCGGCTACGGCCAGGACGCGGTAGCCCTCGGCGGACAGGGCGGCTGCCTCCTCGCGCGCCCTTTCCAGCACCGCGGGCTCCTCATCGAGCAGCGATGGCTCAAGCACCGCCTCCGGTGCGCCCTTGAGGTAGATCTCGATCGTTCCTCGCGGTGTGCTGTGGAGAGTGGTCATGCGTTTACGGAGACTGTCGAAGGGGACTTCTCCGATCCGTGGCCGGGTGAGGGCGAGGTCCTCCCGGGCACAACCGGCCTTCGCGGCGCCGGTCAGCAGGGCGGCTTCCGTCGGATCGCCGAGGGCGGCCCACGGGGCAGCGGCCTCAGCGGGTGGGACCAGCGAGGCGTCGTTGCACAAGGCCCCCGCCACGAGGACTTCGCGTACGGCGTCGGCCAGGGCAGGAGCGGGAGGAAGGCCCGCGTGCAGGAACTCGCCCACGGGTTCGTACCCGGTCCCGGAGACGGTGACCGTGCCCACGGGCGTCCAAACGCGTTCCAGGAGCATGCGGCCTTCGGTGAGGGTGCCGGTCTTGTCGGTGGCCAGGACGGTGACCGACCCCAGAGTCTCGACAGCCGAGAGACGGCGCACCACCGCGTTGCGAGCGGCCATCCGCCGCGCGCCCAGGGCCAGACCGAGCGTGACCACGGCCGGCAGTGACTCCGGAACGGCGGCCACGACGAGGCTGATCGCCGTGACGGCCATCAGTTCCAGCGACTGGCCGCGCAGCAGCCCGAGGGCCAGGACCAGCAGACACAGCCCGACGGTGACGAGAGCCAGCACCTTGCCGAGACCGGCCAGACGCTTCTGCAGGGGAGTCAGCTGCTGCCTGGGATGCAACGAGGCGGCGATCATGCCCAGGGCGCTGTGCGGTCCGGTCGCGGTGACCGTGGCCACGGCCCGGCCGCGCACCACCACGGTCCCGGCCCGCAGCCGTGCCGCTTCCGGATCCGGGCCGTGGGCGTCCTTGTCGGCCGGCACGGATTCACCGGTCAGGGTCGACTCGTCGACCAGGAGTGCGGCCGCCTGCAGGAGGGTGGCGTCGGCCGGCACGATGTCTCCCTCCCCCAGCACCAGGACGTCACCCGGTACGACATCGGCGGAGGCGACTTCCTGCTCCGTGCCGTCGCGCAGGACGCGCGCGGTCGGGGCGGTCATGGCTGAGAGGGCCGCGACCGCGTTGTCGGCCCGGACCTCCTGCACCACCCCGACCGTGGTGTTGAACAGGACGACCACACCGATGATGACCGCGTCGGCGTAGTCCGCGGTGGCGACGGTCAGTGCCACCGCGGCCAGCAGCACGACGATCAGCGGGTCGCGTAGTTGAGCGGAGACCCGGGACCACAATGAGATCGCGGGGGGCGGGGCGAGCGCGTTGGGGCCGTACTCGGTCAGCAGCCGGGCAGTCTGTTCCCGGCTCAGGCCCTCTTCATGGGTCGGGCCGGGATGAAGATCGGACGATACGGGCATGGTGTCTCCGGCTGCTCAGGTTCCGGCGTCGCGGGTTCCGTGACGTGATGCGGTGTTCGCCGAGCGGTCCGGCCGAGTCGCGGAAGCCGCGTCCCTGCCGGTCGCCCCGCGACGCCGCTCTCCCTCTCCCGGGGGTCAGTTGGTCCAGGTCCAGTCGCTGACCTCGGGGAGATCGGTGCCGTGTTCGCGGATCCAGGCGTGGTGGCGCAGTCGTACGTCCGCCATCTCCTGGCGGACCGCGGCCGCGCGGACGGCGAGGCCGGGGACACGGTCGATGACGTCCATGACCAGCCGGTAGCGGTCGAGGTCGTTGCGCACCACCATGTCGAAGGGCGTGGTCGTCGTGCCCTCCTCCTTGTATCCGCGCACGTGCAGGTTCGCGTGCCCGGTGCGCCGGTAGGTGAGGCGGTGGATGAGCCACGGGTAGCCGTGGTAGGCGAAGACGACGGGTTTGTCGGGTGTGAACAGGGCGTCGAAGTCAGCGCCCGGCATGCCGTGCGGGTGCTCCTCCTGCGGGGACAGACGTGCCAGGTCGACCACGTTGACGACCCGGACGGCGAGGTCGGGCAGGTGGCGCCGCAGGAGCTGGGCGGTGGCCATGACTTCCAGGGTGGGGACGTCCCCCGCGCAACCGAGGACGACATCGGGCTCGCCGGTGTGGTTCTCGCTGCCGGCCCAGTCCCAGATGCCCGCACCTCGGGCGCAGTGTCCCCGGGCCTCTTCGAGCGTCAGCCAGTCGAAGCACGGCTGCTTGCCGGCCACGACGACGTTGACGTAGTCGCGGGAGCGCAGTACGTGCTCCGCCACGGACAGCAGCGTGTTGGCGTCCGGCGGCAGGTACACCCTGACGACCTCGGGTGACTTGTTGAGGACGTGGTCGATGAAGCCGGGGTCCTGGTGGGAGAAGCCGTTGCTGTCCTGCCTCCACACGTGCGAGGTGAGCAGGTAGTTGAGCGAGGCGATGGGACGCCGCCAAGGAAGGCGGCGGGAGGCGCGCAGCCACTTGATGTGCTGGTTCACCATGGAGTCGACTATGTGGACGAACGCCTCGTAGCAGGAGAAGAGACCGTGCCTGCCGGTGAGGAGGTAGCCCTCCAGCCATCCCTGGCAGGTGTGCTCAGAAAGGATCTCCATTACCCGGCCGTGCGAGTCCAGGTACTCGTCGGTCTCCAGCGTCTGCGCCTGCCACGCCTTGCCGGTCGCCCCGTACACGGCCTGGAGCCGGTTGGAGGCGGTCTCGTCCGGTCCCACGAGCCGGAAGTCACGCCGCTGCGCGGTGCTCACCATCACCCCTTCGAGCAGGTCACCCAGGACCCGGGTGGGCTCGTGAAGGGTGGTGCCGGGTTTGTCGACGACCACGGCGTACCGGTCCAGCGGTGGGACCGGCAGATCGCGGACGAGCAGCCCCCCGTTGGCGTGCGGGCTCGCGCCCAGCCGCCGCGCACCGGCGGGCACGCACTCCAGCACGGCCTCGACCGGCCGCCCGGCCGAGTCGAAGAGTTCCTCGGGCCGGTACGAGCGCAGCCACTGCTCCAACTGGCGCAAGTGGTCGGGGTCCTCCCGCACGCCGGTCAGCGGAACCTGGTGGGCTCGCCACGTCCCTTCGACCGGCAGACCGTCGACCTCGGCCGGCCCGGTCCACCCCTTGGGCGTCCGCAGGACGATCACCGGCCAGCGTACGCGGGCGGTCGTGCCGTCCTCGCGGGCCCGCTGCTGTGCGGTCCTGATCCGGTCGAGCGCGATGTCCATCGCGTGCGCCATAGCGCCGTGCACCTGCATCGGGTCGTCGCCCTCGACGTGCAGGGGCTCGTGCCCCACCCCCCGCAGGAAGGCGTCGAGCTCTTCCCGAGGCAGGCGCGCGAGGAGGGCCGGGTTGGCGATCTTGTAACCGTTGAGATGCAGGATCGGCAGGACGGCGCCGTCGTGGACGGGATCGAGGAACTTGTTGGAGTGCCACGAGGCCGCCAGCGGCCCGGTCTCGGCCTCACCGTCACCGATCACGCACCCGACGAGGAGATCGGGGTTGTCCAGTGCAGCGCCGTAGGCGTGGGAGAGGGCGTACCCCAGCTCGCCGCCCTCGTGAATGGACCCGGGGGTCTCCGGCGCCACATGACTGGGCACGCCGCCGGGGAACGAGAACTGCCGGAAGAGCCGGCCCATGCCCTCGGCGTCCCGGCTGACATCCGGATAGGTCTCGGAGTACGTGCCCTCCAGCCAGGAGTTCGCCAGGACGGCCGGTCCGCCGTGGCCGGGCCCCCAGATGCAGACGGTGTCCTGTCCGCGCTCCCGCGCCACGCGGTTGAGGTGGGTGTGCACCAGGTTCAGGCCGGGCGAGGTTCCCCAGTGGCCCAGCAGCCGGGGCTTGATGTGTTCGGGCCGCAGCGGCTCCCTCAGGAGCGGGTTGGACATCAGGTAGATCTGACCGACGGCCAGGTAGTTCGCAGCCCTCCAGTGCGCGTCCAGTGACGCGAGTGCGGCGTCGTCGAGGTAGTGGTCGTCTCCCTGGATAAGGGTGGGCATGTCTCGCTCCTTGGCTGGTGCCGAGCCGGCCGCATCTTTCAGCCCGCCCGCCGGTGTCTGAAGCCGCCGTACGGCGAAGAGCGCCGCTCCGCCGAAAGCGATGCTCCGGCCGTGGTGACCGTCGGGGGCGGCCCCGGGACTGCTCTCCACCGTCGTCGCTGCAGCGAGCGGGAGCAGAGGGGCCGTTCGGCCCCATGCGGGAGCCGGGCGGCCTCTCTTGCCTCGCAGCAGCGGGTGCGAGGCTCGAACTGAACGAGCCACGACCTCGAACTGTTCAGCCACGACCTCGATCTGTTCAGAACAGCACACCGCAGGAGGCAAGCATCATGCTCCGACCCGTCATCGTCGGCATCGACGGATCTCCCGAAAGCCTGGCCGCCGCCGGGTGGGCTGCGCGGGAGGCGCAGCGCCGCGACGTGGCGCTGCGCCTCGTCCACGCCTGGGCATGGTCCCCGCACCCCTCCGCCGCCGTCCCCTCGACGACCAGCCAGCACCACTGGGCGCAACGCATCCTGCGCGAGGCCCGTGACCATCTCGGCGCCCAGTATCCGCACCTTCCTGTCGAGGAATCTCACATAGAGGGACTCGCTCCGTGCGTGCTCCTTGAGGCGTCGTCCGACGGGGCGCTTCTCGTCCTCGGATCGAGGGGTCTCAGCGGCTTCACCGGCTACCTCGCGGGATCGGTGGCGCTGCATCTCACCACCCGGTCCACCATCCCGGTCGTCCTCGTGCGAGCAGGCGAACAGGCCAATGACGCACACCTGTTGAACGCTGAGGGCCGCAGCTCGACGGACACCCCGTACCGCGACATCGTGCTCGGGATCGACCTGGCACACCCCTGCGACGAGGCCCTCGCATTCGCTTTCGCGTCCGCCCGGTCGCGCGGCTCCGCCCTGCGAGTCCTCCACGGCTACCGTCCTCCGTCGATCACGACGACGGGATTCGGCGCCGCGGTCGACTCCGATGTGGCCGCGGAGCACGAGGCGACTCTCGACGCGCTGGTGCGTCCCTGGCGCGAGAAGTACCCGGAAACAGTAATAACGTCAACGGCCCGGCAGGGCCGTGCACAGAGCCTGCTGCTGCACGCCGCTTCCGAGGCGGGGCTTCTCGTCCTCGGCCGACGCGACCGGCTCCGGCCTGGACCGTACACCGGGCCTGTGATCCAGGCGGCCATGCATCACGCCCGGTGCCCGATGGCCGTGGTGCCGCACGTCTGACCCGGCGGTCGGCGTTCTACCACCAGTGCTCCCGGCCTACGGGGCATGGACACGCACCCTGCGCTTGTGGGTTCCAGCCCGGTGCGGACTGCTCCCGATCCGCCGCGCCGGGAACGCTGCCGGACGGTGTCCGGACCAGGCATGCCGGGACGGCCGCACCGTCGAGTCGACCGACCGGAAGGGCGGCCCCACGGGGAGGGCCGCCCTTCGGCCGTCCTTCCGGCCGGGAGTCCCCCAACTGGCCCGCCGGGCAGGGACCTTCGGCGTGGCATCGAGGACCGACCGGACCGGTCCCGGCGCCCGGCCCGCCGGACAGCCTGGACGGGCACATGCATCTCGCGTGGCACGAGCAAGGGTGAGAAACCATGGCGCTGCAAGAACACCCCCGACGACTCACGGGCATTCGCTTCCCCGCCTCGAGCACGGGCACGGCGGAGCGTGCGGCCGCTGACGGAACGGCCACGCACAACGAAGCGACCAGCATCGCTCTCGCACGTACCGCCGCCGTGTTCCGCATCCTCACCGCGTTCACCTTCCTGTGGGCGTTCTTCGACAAGGCTTTCGGCTGGGGCTACGCGACCGGGTCCGGCAAGGGATGGGTGGACGGCGGCTCGCCGACGATGGGCTTCCTGAGCGGCGTCTCGGCCGGACCGATGGAGAGCACGTTCCATGCCTGGGCCGGCGATGCGTGGGCGGACTGGGCCTTCATGCTGGGACTACTGGGCGTTGGCGTCGCGCTGGTGAGCGGGGTCGCGCTTCGGCCGTCGAAACCGCTGGCTCCTCTGACCCCGTTGCCGCCACCTGCCGTCAGCGTTTGTTGAGCCCTCGCGCCGCCACCCCGTTCCCAGTTGAGCGCCCGAGTCCCATCGATCGCAGGAGCACCGTCATGACCGCACGCCCGCAAACCACAACGGGGAACCTCCGCGGCCACGCCGACAGTCCCGGGCAGGTGGCCGCCGACCGAGGCCGCGCGTCCGCTCGGGGCCGTCCGCGTCTGTCCAAACTGCAGGATGCGACAGCCGTCGTATTCGACACCGACGGAGTCATCACCGACTCCGCGCGGATCCACGCCGCCGCATGGAAGACCGCCTTCGACGCCTGTCTGCGCGCATACCCGTCACAGGGTCCCGGAACCGAACGGCCCTTCGACGTCCAGCGCGACTACCCCCCTGCATGTGGACGGCAAAGCGCGGCTCGATGGCGACGCCTCGTTCCTCGCCTCGCGGAGGCTGCAGCTCCCGGCGGGCAGCCCCGACGACCTCCCCGGCACCGGCACCGTGGGGGCGGTCGCCGCCCGAAGGGAGCAGCTGTTCATGGAGCGCCTGCGCCGGGGCCGTATCGAGGCATATCCCGGAACTGTCCGGCTGCTGCGGGCCCTGCACGAGCGAGTCGTGCCGATGGCCGCGGCCTCGGCGTCCTGTCACGCGGGTGAACTGCTGACAGGCGCCGGGGTGTTCGATCTCTTCTCGGTGCTGGTGGATGGGTCCGAGGCGACCCGGCTGGCGCTGCCGGGCAAACCCGACCCTGCCCTGTTCCTGGAGGCGGCTCGCAGGCTCGGAAACCCCGTCGAGCGCTTCGCAGTGGTGGAGGACGCCCTGGCGGGGGTCGAGGCGGGTCGCCGCGGCGGGTTCGGTCTCGTGATCGGCGTGGACCGTACCGCGGGGCGCGCCGGCGCCGCGCTACTGAGACACGGCGTCGATCTCGTGGTCACGGACCTGGCCGAATTGTTCGACGCCGACGGGGACGTCCGGCCATGACGGGATGGACCTGGGAGTACCACGGGTACGACCCGGCGTCGGAACGCCTGCGCGAGGCCCTGTGCACGCTGGGCAACGGGTACTTCGCCACCCGCGGTGCCGCGCCCGAGTGCCCGGCCGGCGACTCCCACTACCCCGGCACGTACGCCGCCGGCTGCTACGACCGGCTCACCTTCACGGTGGCCGGCCGGCAGGTCGAGAACGAGGACATCGTCAACCTGCCCAACTGGCTCCCGCTGCGCTTCAGGATCGAAGCGGAGACCACCGACGCGCCCTGGCTCACGCCGGACAGCGCAACGCTGCTCGACTTTCACCAGAGCCTTGACCTGCGTGCGGGCACCCTGGAACGAAGCATGCGCTACTCAGTCGGGGACAACGGGGTGCTGTCCGTGCGACAACTGCGGCTCGTCCACATGGCGGATCCGCATCTCACCGCTCTGCGCACCGAGTTCACCGCCGAGGGGTGGCAGGGCACCGTGGAAGTCGGGGCGGCCCTGGACGGAGCGGTCGCCAACAGCGGGGGAGCCCGGTACCGGCAGCTCGACGGCAGGCACCTCACCGACGTCCGCACCGGGCGCCGCACAGCGGATTCGGCCTGGCCGACCTGCCGCACCCGTACGTCGCGCGATCCGCATCGGCAGGGCCAGCCGTATGACCGCGGACGGCCCCGTCGAACACCGCCACACCGACCCCCGTGCCCTACGGGTCACCCAGGTCCTACGCCTTTCCCTCGCCTCCGGCCGGCCGGTCGCGGTCGACAAGGTCGTGGCTCTGCACACGTCACGCGACCCCGCCATCAGCGATCCACTGCACGCCGCCGTCGCCGGGGCCGGCCGGGCACCGGGATTCGAGAAGCTCCTCGTCTCACACCGCGCGGCCTGGCGGCAACTGTGGAACAGCGCGGAGCTGGACGTACCGGGGAAGTCGGGCGGCATCCTGCGTCTGCACCTCTTCCATGTCAGACGCTCGCCCCCCACACAGCCGACATCGACGTCGGGGTCCCGGCCCGGGGTCTGCACGGAGAGGCGTACCGGGGCCACATCTTCTGGGGCAAGCTCTTCGTCCTGCCCTATCTGAACCTGCACTTCCCCCAGGTCTCCCGGGCCCTGCTCACCTACCGCCACCGGCGCTTGGAGCAGGCACGGAACGAAGCCTCCGACGCCGGCCGGGCCGGCGCCCTCTACCCGTGGCAGAGCGGGAGCGATGGCCGCGAGGAAACCCAGCAGCTGCACCTCAACCCCCGCTCCGGACGATGGCTGCCCGACCACTCACGACTCCAGCACCATGTCGGATCGGCGATCGCCTACAACGTGTGGCAGTACTGCGAGGCCAGCGGGGACACCGAGTTCCTGCACACCAAGGGCGCGGAGATGCTGACGGAGATCGCCCGCTTCTGGGCGCATCTCGCGACCTACCACGAGAGCACTGGACGCTACCGGATCCTCGGCGTGGTCGGCCCCGACGAATACCACGACGCCTGGCCCGGCTCCTCGGCGCCGGGCCTGGACGACAACGCCTACACCAACGTCAGCGCCGCCTGGGTACTCGCCCGCGCGCTCGACGTGGTGCGCTCACTGCCGGGGCTACGTCAGGACGAACTGCGCGAGCGAACCGGTCTGCAGGAAAGCGAACTGGACCGGTGGGACGAGGTGTCACGAAAACTGCGGGTGGCCTTCCACGACGGAGTCGTCAGCCAGTTCGAGGGCTACGGGGCGCTCGCCGAACTCGGCTGGAGCGCCTACCGGGCGCGCTACGGCGACATCCGCCGGCTCGACCGGATCCTGGAGGCGGAGGGCGACACGGTCAATCGCTACCAGGCGTCCAAGCAGGCCGACGTCCACATGCTCGGTTATCTCTTCTCGCCGTCCGAACTGCGTCAGGTCTTCGCCCGGCTGGGCTACGAGCGGGACGACCCGATGTGGGCCAGGACCGTCGACTACTACCTGAGGCGTACGAGTCATGGCTCGACCCTCAGCGGGCTGGTGCAGGCTGGGTACTGGCACGCGCGCGACGTGAGGACGCCTGGACGTACGTCGAGGAGGTGCTGGCGGGCGACGTCGCCGACGTCCAGGGCGGCGCCACGGAAGAGGGCATCCATCTCGGCGCCATGGCCGGCACCCTGGATCTGGTCCAGCGCGGGCTCACCGGTCTCGAGACACGGGACGGGGCCCTGTGGCTCGACCCGGTCCCGCTGCCGCAACTCTCCGAATACGGCTTCTCCGTGCGCTATCAGGGGCATGTGGGGGTCGCCGTGCGGGTGCGGGCCAAAGAACTCCGTATCAGCGCTCCTTCCTCCGAAAGATCGCCGATCGACGTGAGGCTTCCCAGCCGTACGGTGTCCCTCGCCGCGGGCAAGTCCTGCTCGTTGCCGCTGCCCGACCGGTGATGTACGCCCTCGACAGGCGTCGACCACGCCATTCGGGGCCGGTCGGGGACAGCCAGGGACCAACGGCCCTTCCTGTGCGGTCCCACGGCCCGGAACAGTGAAGACATCCCGCTGACGACCGACTCAGGAGGCTTGAATGCCCCGTACCGTGACCGCAGGTATCGATGGTTCGCGCGAGAGTCTGGCGGCCGTGGAATGGGCCGCTGGTGAGGCGGTGCGGCGACGGCTGCCGCTTCGGCTGCTCCACGTCCGGGACGCATCACCCGGCATACGCGCGTCATTCACCGGTGCCGAGAAGTCACCCTGGCCCGACGGTGGACCGCAGTTGACGGTCGAGGCCCTTCGGGCACGGCATCCGCGTCTTGAAGTGGCAACCGACGACGTTCTCGGCAGGCCCGCCGAGGTCCTCTGCGCGGCAGCGAAGGACCAGGCACTTCTGGTGCTCGGCTCACGGGGGCTGGGCCGGCTGGCGGGCTTCCTCCTCGGCTCGGTCTCGCTGTCGGTCACCGCCCGCAGCAGCGCACCAATCGTCCTGGTGCGGGCGGAGGACACGTCATGCGCGCGGGAATGGCTGCCGTCCGGCGATGTCGTGGTGGGTCTGGACACTTCCCAGCCGTGCGACGCCGTGCTGGAATTCGCCTTCGCCTACGCCGAACGGCACGGGGTCTCGCTGCGGGCGCTACACAGTTGGCAGCTGCCACCCGCGTACATCGGCGACCCGACGGGCGCGATGCTGTCTGTCCAGATCGACGTGGCCAGCGTGACGAGCGAGGTCCTGACGGAGGCTCTGGCGCCATGGCGGGAGAAGTTCCCCACCGTCGCCTTCACCGAGCGATCCCGTCCCGGCCATCCCGCGCACGATCTCGTGGAGGCGTCGCATGGTGCCGGTCTCCTCGTCGTGGGCCGCAGGGAGTCCCGAGCAGTCGGTGGGGCACACATCGGCCCCGTCGCGCACGCGGTGCTGCACCACTCAATGACCGCGGTTGCCGTGGTGCCTCACGCCTGACCAGGCTCGACCGTCGCGCGGGACCCGGTACGGCCGACGCCGAGACGAACTCCGCACGGGGTGGACACGCCGCCCCTCCCTCTGCCGGACCAGCTCCTCCGGCCAACGACAGGCAGGCTGTCCCATGTCGCACACATCAGCGCTCGGTCCCACCGCTCCCGTGTCCCGCTCCAGGCAGGGAGACATGGGCCGGCGCGTCTCTACGCGTCGAGAGCAACTCGGATTGTCTCGCCAGGATGTCGCAGCGCGATGCGGCTCGGCGGCCGGATACATCAGGTACTTGGAGGAACAACAGGTCACGTCACCAGGCAGCGGGTTCCTGACCAGCCTCGCCAACGCTCTGGAGACGACGGTGGACGAACTGACTGGAGGCACGGCGGATCTGCCGCCCGGAACCGCAAGGGGGCCCTACCGTCCGCAGTCCACCGAACTGGGTGTCGGGGAGTGCCGTCGGCTGCTGGGCACGCACGGCATCGGGCGGGTGGGCGTGACCACGCCCGACGGGCCCGTCATCCTGCCGGTCAACTACATCCTCCTGGAAAACGCGGTCGCCTTCCGCACCGTCCCCGGCACCCCACCCGCGGCCGCCGCGGGAAACCGGATCGCCTTCGAGGTGGACCGTATGGACGACGACCTCAGCCAGGGGTGGAGCGTCCTACTGGTAGGCGTGGCACGTGCGGTCACAGACTCCGTCCAGGTCAGTCTGCTGAACGAGAGGGCTCACTCCCTGCCGTGGGCGGGCGGCGACCGCAGCCTTTGGATCACGGTCGTCCCCACCCGAATCACCGGCCGCCGGATCGCTGCGCGCCACGCCTATCTCTCGTCCACTATCACGCGGCCCGAACTGCAGTGATCGACCCACTGATCCGGGCCCACGGTGGAAACGTGAGCTGCCGAGGTCTCGGACACGTGCTCGTCGCCCGTCTGCCGCCGACCGGCTCCTCTCAGGGCGGGTTAGCAGGATGTGTGCCCCGTCCCTAACGCTCGGCCGCGGGAGCACGCCACACCAGGAGCGTTCCGCCCCCGTCCGGCGAGGACAACTCCATGGTGCCGCCGCATCGTTCGGCACGGTCGGACAGGTTCCGCAGGCCGCTGCGGCGGCTGCCCCCGCCGACCCCGACCCCATTGTCGGCGACGGTCAGGACTACCTGCCTGCCGTCGGTCTGAAGAATCACGTCCACTCGGGTCGCGTGCGCGTGACGGGCGACGTTGGCCAGGCTCTCGCCGAGGACGGCCAGGACATGGTCGGCGACGAACCGGGAAACCTGGGTGTCGAGAAGGCCCTCTTTGCGCAGGCTCGGCGAGAAGCCGAGGGACGCGGCCGCGTCGGCGACGGCCCGCACGGTACGGGCCCGGAGACGCTCCCCGCCTCCGCTCACGTCCGACCGAAGACCGAAGATCGTGGACCGGATGATCTTGATTGTTTCGTCCAGGTCGTCGACGGCGCGCTCCACGCGTTCCGACGCCTCGGGGTGATCGATGAAGCGCCCGGCACTCTGCAACGTCATTCCCGTGGCGAACAGCCGCTGAATCGCAAGATCGTGCAGGTCACGGGCGATGCGGTCACGTTCTTCCAGGAGCACCATCTGCTCGGCGTCACTCCGGCGTTCGGCCAGCTCCATGGCCACAGCAGCCGTACCGGCGAAGCCAAGAACGGGTCCGGTCTCCTCGGCGGTGAACGGCGCACGTCCCGCGGCGCGGACAAGCAGCAGAACACCGCGTACGCCGGCGCCGGTGCCGATGGGGACCGCCACGGCCGGCCCCGGGCCGGTCGGCCAGGCCGGGTCCGCCGCGAGCCGCGGGTCGTCCACGTCCTCACTGGTGACCGGACCGGCCCGGGCGAATGCCGCACCGATCAATCCGCCGGTCATCGCGGGGCGCGGACCTCGAAAGGTGTCGGCCTCCAGCCCGCTGGCCAGTTCCACTACGAAGGAATCCCGCTCGGCCGTGGGCAACGCCACCACGACCAGGTCCGCGCCGGCGATCTCACGCGCCCGGTCGGCGATCAGAGCGAGCACCACACCGCGGGGGCTGCCGGAGAGCAGACTGTGCGTGACCTCGGCCGTCGCCTGGACCCACAACTCCCTCTGCTGCGACCTCTCGTACAGGCGGGCATTGTCGATGGCCACCCCCGCCGCTACGGCAAGCGTGGTCAGGATCGACTCATCCTCGGCATCGAACTGGGCGCCGCCCAGCTTCTCGGTGAGGTACAGATTGCCGAACACCTGGTCGCGTATGCGGATCGGCACTCCCAGAAAACTGTTCATCGGGGGGTGACCCATGGGAAATCCGTGCGAGGACTCGTGCTCCGAGAGTTTCGGCAGACGAAGGGGCTTCGGGTGCGCGATCAGCTCGCCAAGGATGCCGTGGCCCAACGGCGACGGGCCGATCGAGGCGACGGCCGCGTCGTTCATACCGACGGTCAGGAACTGGACGAGCTTCTCGTTATCGGGTCCGATGACGCCGAGCGCGCCATAGCGGGCCTGCACCAAGGTCGTCGCCGCCTTCACCACGTGCCGAAGGACGTGTTCCAGGTCCAGGTCGCGGCCGACGGACATCACCACTTCCATCAGGTCGTGGACCCGGTCCCGGGTGCTGTGCGCCGCGTCCAGTCGGCGCTGAAGGAGTGCGAGTCGCTCCGCACACTCCTTCAGCTCGCCCTGTGTGCGGCTGTCCTGGGCATGCGTCACCGGAAACACTCCTCGGGCTGCAGTAGAAGACTCATCATCGCGACTGCGGGTACCTCGGGACCGCTCAAGGGTGCCCGACCGCGTGACGAGAGGGCGGATCGGCCCTCGGTTCTGCTCGGGCTCCGCCCCGACTAAGCGTGTCTGGGCCGGCTCTCGCCGTGGCGTGCCTCTCCATCCGCCCCACGGGGTACCTGGGCGGCGATGACAGCTGCCTGCACACGCCGTTCCACCCCGAGCTTCGCCAGCAGGCGCGAGATGTGATTCTTGATCGTCTTCTCGGCGAGATAGAGCCGCAGGCCGATCTCACGGTTGGTCAGTCCTTCGCCGATCAGCGCGAGGATGTCGCGTTCGCGGTCCGTCAGACCGTACAGAGCATCCACCTCGGGTTCCTCGCGGCCGTCCCCCCGTAGCCGCGACATCAGCCGGGTGGCAGCGCTGGGATCCAACATGGACCGGCCGGAGTCCACAGTGCGCACCGCGGCGACGAGGTCGCCGCCCTGGATCAGCTTGAGCACATATCCGGACGCCCCGGCCATGACGGCGTCCAGCAGGGCTTCCTCGTCATCGAAGGACGTCAGCATCAGGCAGGCGAGGCCGGGCGTGCGTGAGCGCAGTTCCCGACAGACATCCACACCGTTGCCGTCGGGGAGCCGTACGTCGAGCACCGCCACGTCCGGGCGTAGAGCCGGGACCCGCGTCAGAGCCTGTTCCGCAGTCCCCGCTTCCCCGACGACGCTGATGTCGGGTTCGTCACCGAACAGATCACGTACACCGCGTCGGACCACTTCGTGATCGTCGAGGAGGAAAACCCGGATCGGATTCTCAGCACTGCGTAAACCGCTGTCCTGCATGGACCGCTCCTCAGCGCTGTCGGTCGCGCAGTCTGCGGGGACAAGTGCCCCCGACAGAGTCCAGACTGCAGCATTCCTCGCTCTGCGGCCAGGGCCCCTCGTCCCTCCTCGAACGCAGACGTCCAGAATTCGGTGGGGGCACCCACCGGACGGTCGCCGATGCATCGCCTCAGCCTCAGGCGCCACCCGTAGCCGTGCCTCCCGAGTGGTGGCGCACCACCATCGCGGAGGCGATCAAGGCGCTCGGCAGCAACTCCGCCGCCACCGACCTCAAGCGGCTGGCACGCCTGACCGCGGTGCATGACGAGCGCTGGGTTGCCACCCTGGCCATGCCGACTGCCCTTGCCCAGTGGGAGGCGCCCGGTCAGGCAGGGGGCGCGAGAATCGCACGCGCTGCCCGCCGGTATAGGGAGTGGGGCCCTGAGGGGTGGCAGGGCCCCCACACAACGCGGGGTTCCGTGGGGGACGGACATGTGTTCACGCGTCGGCAGGACAACGACCACCAGGGCGTCACGATCAGCGCGCCGGCCCGGTGCGCGGTGCTGCGCAGGAATCCGGCCGCAGGGAAGAGTTCGCGGGCGGCGCTGTGTCCGCTCACGGCGTCCAGGAGGTGGGCGCGCAGGGTGGGGTGATGAAGCAGGGGCGGGCGCGGGGTAGGCGCGCATGAGGTGGCCGAGCAGCCGCACCGCGAGCGCGGTCTTGCCACTGCCGGGCCCGCCGCTCACGGTGATGACCGCACCCTTCACCGGCCCCTCCCGCACCATGTCCTCGCCGAGAGAGGGCAGGTGACGGGCCGCGGCAGCGCGGATCCGCAGGAACGCGTCCTGCTGGGCGCCTACGAGAGCGAACGTGCTGCTGCCCTCCAGCTCGGCTCCGACGTGGTCCAGCAGACGACTGGAGGGCTCCCACCGAATACGTTCGAACGCCTGCACCTACCCGGCATCCGGCCCTTCCAGGTCCCCGGCGAGCAGCCGCCCCGCCAGCGCCGCGGCCGGCCCGGGCAGGTCGTCAGCGGTCAGGACCGGAATACCCGCCCCCACGCCGCCGCCGGACCCGGCCAGCAGAGCGGCTGCTCCGCACTTGCGTTGTGCAGCATCACCACCGCGCACGTCCAGCCGAGACGCCTTCTTGGGCCGCCAGTGCTGAAGGGGTTCAGGCTTTGTGACCTGGTCTTCTAGCGCCGGGCAGCCGCCCGAGGCCGTACCGCCACCGCGCTCGCGGTGAAGACCCCGGCGTTCTTCGTCGCCTTTGACGCCCTGCAGATCGACGGCATCGAGTTGCTGGCCCTGCCTTACGTCCAGCGCCGTCGGCGACTGGAGGTCCTCTTCGCCACCCGCACACTGACCGCACCGTGGACGCTGTGCCCGATGACCACCGAGCCGGCCAGGGCCCGGGAGTGGCTGGAGGACTGGACGGACGTCTCCGGCGTCGAGGGCCTGTTGCAGCCAGGGTTTGGTGTTGACCGATTGACCACCATGTTGCCGGTCCGCAGTTCTACCTGTCGCGACCGCCTCTGTCCCTGAGCCCTGCGCAGGTCACGCCGAATCCTGTAGCAGCGTCTGCATTCGGTCTCTACAGTCGCCACATGGCCACCGAGGACGAGAGCCCAAGTCCGCCCGACATCACCGTGATGCTCAAAGAGCAAACCAGTGCCTGCAAGGGAGCACGCGACGCCATCGCCGCTGGCGGCGAAGTAGTGCTCTATGACGGACAGCCGCCACAGTGGATGGTCGTCGGCATCGCTGCGACAAGGCTGAAGCGGTCGTTGAAGGTCGGCCTGACGACCCTCGGCCTCGACGAGACCGTTGAGATCCTCCGCGCTCGGCACCGCGACGAGCAATTGCGTACCGGCAACATCGTCGCAGCAGACCGATCTTGGTTCTTCACCCTGTATTTCGACTCCACCGGGACCGAGCTCTTGGCATGCAGCGGCCTCGAGAACGAGCGTCCCTCGCAGGAGAATGGTCAGGAGCTCCAGCTGTAGAGGCCGCTACCCGTGTCCACCGCAGACGCCGCAAGCCGGGCAACTCCCTGCAGGACCGCCAGTAGATCATCGTCGGTCATGTCGTCCCCGTCCTCAGACCGGACCCGCGTGGTCCAGCGGCCTGCAAGCTCTTCCAGCTCGGCGGAGCTCGCGTTGGCCAGCGCGCCGGTCAACCGCTGCGGCAGAGCGAACACCTCAACGCCGTCGTTCAAGGGGGCAGTGACCCACTCCGGCCACGCCCACTCAAGGAGCTGCTCAACCGGCGGGGCCTCGGCCGAAGGCTCCTCGAAGTACATGTCCCATTCGGCGATGGCACTGTCCGGCTCAATGAAACGGCAGGTCACTGACTCAAAGGCCTCGCCAGCTCCCCGCAGGCGCGTCGCAGCAGCGGTCTCGTCGTCGGCGAGGAAGAACACTATGTCGTGGGCCATCTGAGCATGATGGCAGCCCGCCGAGCTGACACGTGTGACGGATATCGAGGCCAGGTGACATCTGTCTCGACCAGTCACATGCGGCTTGTGACTGGTCGCGATAGATGACACCAGTGGAGCCCGCCGAGCAGGCGCGATGCTCCCTTCCGGTCTCGATAGTTGGCATCGTTTGGTCATCGTTGTTGGCACCTGCTCGGGTTGGTCGGCCGACCTGTCACCGGCGTTGAGCTGTTTCCTCCAGCCAGGGGCCCTGCTCAGCTCGATGCGACTGAGCGCGATGGCGCGGGCCGCCCGGCCAAGTAGTTGACGAGATTCGGTGGTGTCGGCGATCAGCCGCCGTGGAGCCCCCACTCGTCGAGGCCGCCGTACCCGTGGGCTTCAAGGCATCGTGGGAGCGTCCAGGCCGACGGCCTCGCCTCGTCAGTGGCCTCTGTCAGGATGCCCCGGTCAACATCGTGATCAGGAGAGACCATGGGCACTTGGGACGTCGGCCCCTTCGACAACGACACCGCAGCGGACTTTGGCGGTGACCTTGATGAGGTAGCTGCAGGCGAACGTGAGGGCATCGTCCGCAGTGCTCTCACACGTGTGATCGACACCGCGGCTTACCTCGAAGCACCCGAATCCGAGGTAGCCGTAGCCGCGCTCGTCGCGGCGCAGTGCCCCGGGGGTGAGCCGGCCGATCCAACAGGGGCCAGCCCAGCAGGTCGAGGTCGGCGTCGTGGTCGGGTTTGGGGCTGGCCTCGCGGACCCGTTCGGGGGTGAAGCGGGTCAGCACGTCGTGGCGGATTGCCGCGAAGGCAGGCCCGTACCGCTGCCACCAGACCTGTTCGTCCATCCGCCGGCGCCGCTGGTCCATCGCGTCCAGCAGGGCAAGCAGACGGGGAAGGCGGTCGGGGGTGATGACGCAGTTCCCGCAGTGGAAGCAGTCCAGGAATGACGCGCGGCAGGCGCGGCCGGTCACCGGATGGTGCTCGGCGTCCCGGCAGCCGGACCAGGGGCCCTGCGCAGTGCCCGCAGGGGCGAGGACGCTGTCGGTGAGGACCTCGGGCCGGCCCGCGCGGTCGGCGAGACGACGGTGGGCTTCGAGAGCTGCCTGTTCGGCGTCCACGAGGGCGTCGGCCATCACCTCGTGCGCCCACTCCACAGTGGACGGGGCGTCGCGCAGGTAGTTCCGGAACAGCACCGGGACGGTGTTGCTCCGGGCCGCCGACGGCAGATGGCCGCCCATCTGCCGCGTGCGGCGGGTCTCCACGCTGGTGCGGATCCGGGTGAAGGTCACCACCATCGGCGCTCCGCCGTCATCTGTCAGGCCGTGTCGTGCGACCCAGGCGGTCTTCGCGATGTCGGCGGTCATCACGCTGCGGAACGGACTGCCGTGCTGGTCTCCGTAGGGCAGGCCCCGGAAGAACGACCAGAACCACTGCGGATCGGCGGCCCGGGCCCGGCTGGGCGCGATCAGGTCGTGCAGCAGCAGGTAGAGCCCGCCGGGGTGCCGCAGTTCCTGTCCCGGTGGGCCGATCTCCCAGAGCACCGACTCGTGCCAGCGCCGAGCTCCGCGCCGGCGCTTGGTCAGCACCACCTCGACCGCCTTCCCTCGATGACCTGGTGTTCGGCCGGGAGCTCCTTGATGGTCTCGATGTTGCGCCCGCTGACGGCAGCCATCAGCACGAACATCCCAGGCGGGTCGTCGCGCATGGGGAAGATCATCCGGCCCGCCGCCCGGGTCTCGCGCATTAGCCCCAGTCGGCCGCCCTCGGCCACGGTCCGCAGCCGCTCGGCATCCGGCCCGCCGTCCGGAGCGGCGAGCAGACCCCGCCCGTGTGTGATCCGCTCGCGCATCGTGGCCACGTCCGCACGGGCGGCGGCCACCAGGCGCCGCAGCTCGCCCTCCGAGTAGCCGGTCACATGCCGAGGCTGGCCCGGGATGCGCACCCGCAGGACGTCGAGTGCTTCGTTCGGCACCCGGCCGGTGGGCGGCATCAGCCGCAGTACGTCCGCGACGTGCTCGACGAACCGCCACGCGTACAGCTCCTGCATGGTCGCAGCGACGCTGTCGGCGAAGTACTCGGCGTGCTCCACCCGCATCTGCTCCGGGCGCCGCGGCACCTCGTCCACACCGGCGAGGGTGCGCAGAAACCGCTGCAGCGGATTCCACATCGCGAGGGCGGAGGAGGTGGTGCGCAGTCCTCCGCCGGGTCCGATCCGGGCGGCCACCGCGACCGCGAGGTCCTCATGCCAGCCGGGCAGCTCGCAGTGCGCGAAGTCGAAGGTGCGGCTCCGGCCGTCCTCGCCCTCGAAGTCCACGCATACGCTGCCGCCCGGGGAGCGGTAGACCGCCGAGCGGACCTCGTAGTCGCCGTTGGGCAGGGCCGCCCGGACCCCGGGGCGGGTGCTCCCGCGGGCGCTCACGCGACCGCCGCCGTCTCGTCGACCACGTCCACAGGCAAGTCCCAGCCGCCGGGAACCAGCGCCATCCTGGTCTCCATCTCCAGCTCCGCCAGAGTGTGCAGGTAGACGAGCGTGGTGACCACCGAACGATGTCCGAGCCGGCGCCGCACCCAGTCCAGCGGGTCACCGAACACCCTGGTGTGTAGTGCTCGCGCTGGCGCGGGTGCTGCTCGGCCAGAGCCGCCAGGTGCCCGCGCTGCAGCTGCTCCAGCGTCACCATGGCGAAGGTGTGCCGCAGCATGTGCGCGTGGCAGGCCAGCCGCACGCCTGCCGCCGTGCACGGCGGTTCGAGGCCGCGAACATCTCCTTCCGCCGCGAAGCCCATGGAGGTCTTGCCTGACGGGACCTATCTGACCGGATGAATCTCGCCGGGCAGCGGCGCTCCCATCCGGGCGGGGTGACTGTGAGGGTGATCGACTACCAGGTCGACGGCGGCGAGACAATCAGGCTGCTGACCGACCTGCTCGATCCCGAGGCCTGGCCCGCCGGGGAGCTGGCAGCCCTGTATTACGAGCGCTGGGAGGTCGAATCCGTAGGTGGCCTTGAGTGAAGGAGCGCGGCCTCTGGGGGGAGTGAGCACCGACCGAGCGGATCGAGGGCTTCGGTATGTCCGCCGGTGCGTCGGTAGTGGCATGCGCTCTGACCGTCATCGGCCTGGTGGCCGGTTTCTGGTGCGGGGCATCAGGTCGAAGCCGGGGAGGTGGGTGATGCGAACCCCGGAACGAGCGCCGTTGGGTGTCGTTGTGCTCAGTGGTCGACGCCAAACTTGGGCGATGTTCTTGGGCAGGCCCTCGGTGCTGTGGATGGCCCACGCGCCGCACAGGACGAACTGGGTGAACAGTGCGGTGGACTTCCGCGACGGACCGGCCGCTCCTCCCCGTAGAGACAGGTGACAGTGTCCGCGCCCTTTCGGTGCGGCAGCGGGATGAGGAGGAGCCTGACATATGGCTGGACGGATACGCAGAGGTGTGACGGGCACGGCGGCCGCGGCGGCGGCCATGGTGGCGCTGACCGGGTCGCAGGGGCCGGGTACCGCGGCGTGGGCCTCCGCCCCCGACGGGGCCGGCGCAGCACCACGCCTGGGTATTTCGGGAGATACGCACTATTACCGCGAGCTGCCCCCATTGGCGGTGCGCTACTTGTCCGGTTCATCCGCGCCTTCGTCCCCGGGAGCCGGCCCCGTCGTCACGGTCGGCCGAGCAGCGGTGCCCGGCACAGTCCTCGCCGCGTACCGGAAGGCGGAGTCGGCGCTCGCCCGGAGCGCGCCGGAATGCGATCTGCGCTGGCAGTTGCTCGCGGCGATCGGCCAAGTGGAGTCCGGTCAGGCGCGGGGCGGGCGGGTGGACGCGGCCGGTACGACGTACACGCCCATCATCGGACCGCAGCTGAACGGCCGCGGGTTCGCGGAGATCCGGGACACCGACGGCGGTGCGTACGACGGCGACAGCTCCTACGACCACGCCGTCGGCCCCATGCAGTTCATCCCGTCCACCTGGGCCAGGTGGGGCGCCGACGGCAACGGCGACGGCAGCGCGGACCCCCACAACGTCCACGACGCGGCGCTGGCGGCGGGCCGTTACCTGTGCGCGGGCGGTCGCAGCCTCTCGCGGTCACGAGACATCGACCGCGCGATCCTCTCCTACAACCACTCCCGGGAATACCTCCGTGTCGTCCTGTCCTGGTACGGCTACTTCAGGGACGGCCACCGCGTGGTGCCGGGCTTGAGCGGTACGGGTTCCGATCCCGATCCCGATCCCGCTTCCGGTTCCGGTTCCGGTTCGGGTTCCGGTACGAAGCCGGGCTCGTCCGGCACCGCGCGGACGGCCACTCCGCAGCCGCGTGCCGGGGCGGTCCCCTCCCGGCCGGCGTCCGCGCCGCCGTCGGCCTCGTCGAAGCCGGCTCCGAGGGCCACTCCGAGGCCCACCCCGAAGCCGTCACCGTCCGACAGCCCGGTCGGCGGGGTGGCGCCGGCGCCGCCTCCGGCCACCACTTCCGGCACCGGCATCGAGTTGCCGAGTGACGGTGTCCTCCCGGACGGTAACGGCGGGACGCTGGCCGGCAACGGTTAGGACTCACTCCGGCGTCACCTCTCCACATCTCCGGATACCGGGCGGTAACCTCCCGGCCATCAGGCGTGAGTGCGAGGAGGGGCTTCATGGCGACGGATACGCACCCAGCTCACCTGGCGCGACCCGGTGACGAAGGGACCCATCTGCGGTGGCAGCGCATGTGGGGCCATCGCGAGCAACTGCTCAAGGTGGCGCGTCGCCGGTCCATGAGTGCCGAGGACGCCGAAGACGCCGTACAAGAGGCGATGCTGCGCGGCGCGCAGAACGCGCACCTCGACGACGCGCGGATGGGCGCATGGCTGACGACGGTGACCATGCGCCTGTGCGTCGACCGGTACCGGCAGGTCCACCGGGAGGCCCAGGTGTCGGGCACGCGGACGCTCACCGCCCCCGCCCCCGTCCCCGTCGAGGAGACGGTGTGCGACCGGGCGGAGGCCAAGTGGCTGGCGAACCGGAGCAAGGAGCTGCCCGCCCGCCAGGCGGAGGCACTCCGGCTCAAGTCGGAGGACCGGGACGTCGGGCAGATCGCCCGGGAGATGGACCTCAGTTACGAAGCGGTCGAGTCACTGCTGGCCAGGGCCCGGCGTACGCTCCGCAAGTCGCTGGCCGCAACGCTGGCGCTCGGCCTGTGGCTGATCGGGCGCGGCCGGGACCAGGCCAGTCAGGCGGGCGGGCATGCCCCGGCGCTCGCCGCGGCGTCCGCGGCGGCGACGCTGGCCGTGGCGGGGCTGGTCGTGCCCTTCACGTACGAGTCGGGTCAGCAACGGCCCGCGTCGCAGCCCGGCACGTCGGAGGTGCGGGAGGAGGTGGACGCGGTCGGCTACGGAATTCCGGGTGCTTCGCCGGACTCCCCGGACTCTCCGGGATCTCCGGGCCCGTCGGTTCGCTCCGGAGCCGCAGGCTCTCGCCCCCCCGGCGGGGAGGCGTCACCGACCGCGCTGCCGACGGGGTCGGCCGAGGTTCCCCTGCCAGGGGTTCGGGCGCCGGAGGTGACACTGCCGGAGGTGCCGACCCCGCTCCCGGAGGCTCCGGACGCTCCCCAACTGCCCGCCGCGCCGTCGCTGCCGGAGACCACTGCCGTACCGGACGTTGTCGCGCCCGTCTCCACCACCGTTCCCGCGCCCGTCTCAGCCCCACTCCCCGCGGACGCCCCCGCGGATGTACCTGCCGACGTGCCGGCCGGAGCGCCGAGCGGCGTCTCGGCCGACGTGTCGGCCGGCACGGCGGACGAGGCTCCGCACACCGGCGTACGCCGCTGATTTCCGCCCGGTAAAAATCTTCGTTTCTCCGCGACGGACCCGCCGCCCTTCCCCGTAGAGCAGATGTCAGAGCTGCTCCCCGCTGAAGGGTGAACCGGATGGGCGTCGAGATCTGCGTGGAAGGGTTGACGAAATCCTTCGGCCACCAGGTCATCTGGCAGGACGTGTCGTTGACACTGCCCGCCGGTGAGGTATCCGTCATGCTCGGCCCCTCGGGTACGGGAAAGTCGGTGTTCCTCAAGACGCTCGTGGGACTGCTCAAGCCGGAGCGGGGATCGATCAAGATCGCCGGACAGGACATCACCAAGCTCCGCGAGCGCGATCTGTACGAGGTGCGCAAGCTCTTCGGGGTCCTGTTTCAGGACGGCGCGCTCTTCGGATCGATGAGTCTGTACGACAACATCGCCTTCCCGCTGCGCGAGCACACCCGCAAGCCGGAGAGCGAGGTCAGACGGATCGTCCTGGAAAAGATGGACATGGTCGGTCTGATCGGCGCCGAGGACAAACTGCCCGGCGAGATATCCGGCGGTATGCGAAAGCGGGCGGGACTGGCGCGGGCGCTGGTGCTCGACCCGGAGATCATCCTGTTCGACGAGCCGGACTCCGGGCTCGACCCGGTGCGAGTGGCCTATCTCAACCAGCTGATCGTCGACCTGAACGCGCAGATCGACGCGACCTTCCTCATCGTCACCCACGACATCGCCTCGGCCCGCCTGGTCCCCGACAACATCGGGCTGCTCTTCCGGCGCGAGCTGGTGATGTTCGGCCCTCGCGAGGACTTGCTCACCAGCGACGAGCCGGTCGTACGCCAGTTCCTCAACGGCCGTATGCAGGGACCGATCGGCATGGCGGAGGAGAAGGACGCCGCCCAGGTCGAGCAGGAGCTCGCCGATCTCGGCAACGGCGCCGGACAGAACGCCGGCGAAGAGTCCACGACGGCCATGACCCCGCGCCTGCTGCCCAGCCCCGGAGTCACCCGCCCGCCCCGCTGGCAGGCGATCGCCGAACGCGAGGTGGAGACGCGCCGAAAGGCGGAGCCACATGGCGAGGGGGAGCCACCCGACCAGGCGGAGCCACCCCAGAAAACGGAGCCACAAGGTGAGGCGGAGTCGCCCCGGAAGAAGGGAGAGGAGGTGGCGGACGCGTGAGTCTGTCCCCCACGGGAGCCCTGAAACACTCCGGCAGCCTCTTCGCCATGGCCCTGGACGTCCTCAGGACCCTCCCTCGACGCCCCTTCCAGCTGCGGGAGTTCATCCAGCAGGCCTGGTTCATCGCCAGTGTCACCATCCTCCCCACCGCCCTCGTCTCCATCCCCTTCGGCGCCGTCATCGCGCTCCAGATCGGCAGCCTGACCCGGCAGCTCGGCGCTCAGTCGTTCTCCGGCGCCGCCTCGGTGCTCGCCGTGCTGCGCGAAGCCTCACCCATCGTCACGGCGCTGCTCATCGCCGGCGCCGGCGGCACCGCGATCTGCGCGGACCTCGGGGCACGCAAGATCCGCGAGGAGATCGACGCGATGCAGGTGCTCGGCATCGACCCGATCCACCGGCTGGTCGTCCCCCGGGTGCTGGCCACGATGCTGGTGGCGGTCCTGCTCAACGGCCTGGTCTCCGTCGTCGGAGTGGCCGGTGGCTACTTCTTCAACGTCGTCATGCAAAACGGCACCCCCGGCGCCTACCTGGCCTCCTTCACCACCCTCGCCCAGCTCTCCGATCTGTGGGCGGCCGAGCTGAAGGCCCTCGTCTTCGGCGCCATCGCCGCGATCGTCGCCTCGTACAAGGGCCTCAACGCCCAGGGCGGGCCGAAGGGCGTCGGTGACGCCGTGAACCAGTCCGTCGTCATCACCTTCATGTTGCTGTTCGTGACGAATTTCGTGATGACCGCCGTGTACTTCCAACTCGTCCCGCAGAGAGGTTAGTTGTGCCACGACTTCTCGACCGCCCGCTCCGCTCCCTGGAGGAGCTGGGTACGCAGATGGTCTTCTACGGGCGGTCCCTCGCCTGGACCGGCCGCACCCTGCGCCGCTACAAGAAGGAAGTGCTGCGCCTGCTCGCCGAGGTGAGCTTCGGCCGTGGCGCGCTCGCGGTCGTGGGAGGCACGGTCGGCGTCATCGCCTTCCTCTCCTTCTTCACCGGCACCGAGGTCGGCCTCCAGGGGTATGCCGCCCTCAACCAGCTCGGCACGTCCAACTTCGTGGCGTTCCTCTCCGCGTACTTCAACACCCGCGAGATCGCCCCTCTGGTGGCCGGACTCGCGCTGTCCGCGACGGTCGGCGCCGGCTTCACCGCCCAGCTCGGCGCGATGCGCATCAGCGAGGAGACCGACGCGCTGGAGGTGATGGGCGTACCGTCGCTGCCGTTCCTGGTCACCACGCGGATGATCGCCGGCTTCGTGGCCGTGATCCCGCTGTACGTCGTCGGCCTGCTGTCCTCCTACTTCGCCGCCCGCACCATCACCACCGGCTACTACGGACAGTCCACCGGAACGTACGACCACTACTTCCAGCAGTACCTGCCACCGGTCGACGTGCTCTGGTCCTTCGGCAAGGTGATCGTCTTCGCCGTCGTGATCATCCTGGTGCACTGCTACTACGGCTATTACGCGAGTGGCGGCCCGGCCGGTGTCGGTGTCGCGGTCGGACGCGGCGTACGGACGTCGATCGTGGCCATCAACATCCTCGACTTCTTCCTCAGCCTGGCCATCTGGGGCGCCAACACGACCGTACGGATAGCGGGGTAGGCAGGCCGATGCGCATACGAACAGCAAAACCCGCGCTTGCCCGGGTCACCCGGCTGCGGCTGTACGGGATCGTGTTCATCGCGGTCATCGCCCTGTTGCTGTCCCTCACAGTCGCCGTCTACCAGCAGGTCTTCACCTCGGTCGTACGCATCACCCTGGAGGCCGACACCCTGGGCAACCAGCTGGAGCCACGCGCGGACGTCAAACTGCGCGGCCTGCTGGTCGGCGAGGTTCGCGAGGTGCGGGCCGACGGCGAGAAGGCGACCCTCGGCATCGCGCTGAAACCGGAGCACGTCCGCCTCATCCCGGTCGACGTCCACGCGCGGCTGCTGCCCAAGACGCTGTTCGGTGAGAAGTACGTCGACCTGGTGGACCCGGGGAACTCCTCGGCGCGGCACATCCGCGCCGGTGACGTCATCACCCAGGACCGCACCACGGTCGGCATCGAACTCCAGCAGCTGATGAACGACCTGCTGCCGCTGCTGCGCACCGTCCAGCCAGCCAAGCTGAACGCCACCCTGTCCGCCTTCTCCACCGCCCTCGAAGGGCGCGGCGACAAGATCGGTGACAACCTCGTCCGCCTGGAGGACTACCTGCACCGGCTCAATCCGCACATGCCCTCCCTCAAGAAGGACATCTCCCGGTTCGCCGATGTGGCCGAGGTGTACGGCGAAGCCGCCCCCGACCTGCTGCGCGTGCTGCGCAACACCCTCACCACCAGCCGGACGCTCGTCGAACAGGAGGACCAGCTCGCGTCCGTCCTCACCTGGACCGCCACCGCCGCGAACACCACCGAAGGCGTACTCGACGAGAACTCAGCCCGGCTCATCACCCTGGGCCGCGTCTCCCGTCCCACGCTGGCCCTGTTCGCCCGCTACTCACCGGAGTACCCGTGCCTGCTGGCCGGGCTGGTGCGGCAGGAGAAAGCCTCCGAACAGGCTTTCAGCGGCGGAAAGATGCGCATCACCCTCGAATTCGTCCCCCAACGTCCCTCCTACCGACCCGGCGAGGAACCGCGCTATGCCGACCGCTCCGGCCCGAACTGCCGAGGGCTGCCCCACCCTCGTGTCCCCGCACCACCGACCAAGCTCAACGACGGTACGTCGGCGTCGCCGAGCCCTGGCGGCGCCGTGTCCGGCACGCCGGCCGAACAGAACGCCGTCGCCTCGCTCGTGGCCCCGGCCATGGGCGTGCCCGCCGACGAGGTGCCGGCGGTCACGACGCTGCTCTTCGGCCCGATGGCACGGGGAACGGCGGTGAGCGTCGCATGAGCCGTACGAACGCGAGAACGACAGCCCCCCAGCTGATCAAGCTGGGCGTCTTCGCGGTGGTGACGGTGACGGCGACCGCCGTGCTCGCGGCCACCATCGTCAATCTCTCCTTCACCCCCA
The DNA here is from genome assembly GCF_014650755.1 of Streptomyces chryseus. Classification (GTDB taxonomy): domain Bacteria; phylum Actinomycetota; class Actinomycetes; order Streptomycetales; family Streptomycetaceae; genus Streptomyces; species Streptomyces chryseus. The sequence continues at coordinate 62,200 of NZ_BMVO01000028.1, forward strand.
AGGAGGCGTACACCGCAGTATTCAGCGACGTCACGAGCCTGGAGGAGGGCGACGACATCCGTGTCGCCGGGGTGCGTGTCGGTGAGGTCGAAAGCATCGACATCATGGACCGGACGCTGGCCGAGGTCACCTTCACCGTCTCCCGCGACCGGCCGCTGCTGACCAGTACCCGTGCCGCCATCCGCTACCGGAGCCTGATCGGGCAGCGGTACATCGCGCTGATGGAGGGCGCGGGGGACGCGACGCCGCTGAGTCCCGGCGGGCGGATCCCGCTCTCCCGTACCGAGCCCGCCCTCGATCTCAACGCGCTGTTGAACGGCTTCAAGCCGCTGTTCGCCGCGCTGAGCCCCAAGGACGTGAACCAGCTCGCGACCGAGATCGTGAAGACCCTCCAGGGCGAGGGCGGTACGGTACGCAGCCTGCTAGCGCACACCGCCTCGCTCACCACGACGCTCGCCGAACGCGACAAGCTGATCGGCTCGGTGATCGACAACCTCAACAAGGTGCTGAAGACGGTGGACCGGCGCAGCACCCGCTTCTCCGACCTCATCTCGCAGCTGCAACGGGTCATCTCCGGGCTGTCGGCCGACCGTAAGCCCATCGGTGAGTCGCTGGCCGGCATCAACGGCCTCGCGGAGGCCACTTCGGGCCTCCTCAAGGACGCCCGCCCGCCGCTGAAGACCGACATCGCGGAGCTCTCCGAGCTCACCGGAACGCTGAACGACCACGAGAAGACGGTGGAGGGCGTGCTCCAGCGGCTGCCGAAGAAGCTCAACAAGCTGACCGGCACCGCTTCGTACGGCTCCTGGTTCAACTTCTACCTCTGCGACTTCGACGGCCGGATCGTGCTGCCGAAGACCGCGGAAGTCCTTACGCCGGAACTCCATGTCGCGCGAGCGAGGTGCGGCCGTTGATTCCCTTCCGTGAACGCAACCCCGTGGTGATCGGCGCCGTCGGCCTCACCACCATCGCCCTGCTGATCACCACCGCGTTCCATGTCCAGGACCTGCCGCTGATCGGCAGTGGCGAGACCTACAGCGCGGCATTCTCCGAGGCCGGCGGGCTCAAGCCGGGCGACGAGGTACGGATCGCCGGCGTCAAGGTCGGCAAGGTCGACGACGTCGGACTGGACGACGGCCACGTCAAGGTCACCTTCCGGGTGAAGGGAGACCCGGAGTTCGGAACGCGGACCGGGGCGTCCATCCGCGTCAAGACGATCCTGGGCGCGAAGTACCTCGCGCTGGAGCCGAAGGGCTCCGGGCTGCTGGAGCCGGGCAGCGAGATCCCGCTGAGCCGCACGGTCGCGGCGTACGACGTGGTGGAGGCGTTCAGTGACTTGACGACCACCACCGAGAAGGTCGACAAGAAGCAGCTGGCCACCGCCCTCGACACCCTCTCCGCGACCTTCGAGGACGCACCCGACGAGGTCAAAGCCTCCATCGAGGGACTGTCGAAGATCTCCCGGACCGTGTCGTCCCGCGACCAGGCCCTGCGCGAACTCCTCGGCCACGCCAACGGCGTCACCGGTGTGCTCGCCAAGCGGAAGGGCGAGTTCAGCAAGCTGGTCAAGGACGGCGACAAGCTGTTCGAGGAGATCCACAGGCGGCGCGAGGTCATCCACGCCCTGCTCAAGAGCTCCGTCGCGCTGAGCATGCAGCTGTCCGGCCTGGTCAAGGACAACCGCGAGGCGATCGGCCCCGCCCTCACCCGCCTGAACACCGTGGTGCGGATGCTGGAGCGCAACCAGGCCAGCCTCGACCGCAGCGTCAAGCTGCTGGCGCCCTACACCCGGGTCTTCACCAACACCCTCGGCAACGGCCGCTGGTTCGACAGCTACATCGAGAACCTCGTCGTTCCCACACCGGTGACCCCACGGACCGGAGGGTCACGATGAAGATCAAAACCATGAGGTTCAAGACGGTCGACCGGCGGCTCGTACGGCGCATCGCGCTCGCCACCGTGCTCGTGGTCACCGCCGTCATGGCCTTCGCCCACTTCTCCGAGTCGCCGGTGGTCCGGGTGACGGCGTACTTCCCCCGTACGGTCGGCATCTACCCGGGGTCCGACGTGCGCGTACTCGGCGTCCGGATCGGCGAGGTCAAGACGATCACGCCGCAGGGCGGCCGGGTGCGCGTCGAGCTGGAGTACGCCGCCGAGTACAAGGTCCCGGCGGACGCCAAGGCGGCGATCATCAACTCCTCTGTGGTCAGCGACCGTTACCTCCAGCTGCTCCCCGCCTACCGCTCCGGCCCGGCGATGAAGAGCGACGACGTCATCCCCGAGAGACGCACGGCCGTGCCGGTCGAGCTAGACCGCGTCTTCGACAGCCTGCGTACGACCGGGGAGGCGCTCGGTCCGCGGGGTGCCAACAAGGACGGATCGCTTTCCCGGCTCCTGGCGGTCAGCGCCGACAACCTCCAGGGGCAGGGCGGAAAGCTGCACCGGACGGTCGAGGACCTCTCGCAGGCCGTCACCACCCTGTCCGGCGGCCGGAAGGACCTGTTCGGGACGGTGGAGAACCTTCAGGAGTTCACGGCTGTGCTGGCGGCCGACGACTCCAGCGTACGGGGGTTCAACCACAGCCTCGCCAAGGTCGCCGACCAGCTGGCCGGCGAGCGCAAGGACCTCGCCGCGGCGATCAAGCACCTTGCGGCCGCACTCGCCGATGTGACGGAGTTCGTGAAGAACAACAAGAAGGCGCTGACCGCGAATGTGAAGGGTCTCAGCAAGGTGACCAGTGTCCTGGTCACGCAGCGCGCGGCACTTGAGGAGCTGCTCGAAGTGGCGCCGGCCGGCCTGTCCAACCTCCAGAACGCCTACAACCCCGAATCCGGCACCCTCGACACCCGGAACAACGCCGAACAGCTCCACCAGGACCCGGCCTCTCTGTTGTGCTCCCTGCTGAAGACGACGGGGGAGACGGCCGGGAAGACGGCCGACTGCCGTGACCTGAAGAAGCTGTTCGGCTCGCTGCCCGAGCTGCCGGAGGCCGACGCGGTCACGGGGGCGGTCCCGACGGGTTCGGCCGGTTCGGCCGGTTCGACGGACAAGACGCTCGGCGGAATCCTGGAGGCCCGTACATGAGAGCTGTCAGAGCCCCGCAGAAAGCGGCCCTGTGGGCGTCCGCCGGTTCACTGCTCCTCACCGGCTGCGAATTCAACGGGCTGTACGACGTCCCCCTGCCGGGCGGCGCCGCCGCCGACGGCAACAGCTACCGGGTCACGGTCGAGTTCCGCGACGTCCTCGACCTCGTCCCGCAGTCCACGGTGAAGGTCAACAACGTCACCGTCGGCGCCGTCGAGAAGGTGGAACTGGACGGCTGGCACGCACGGGTGCGGCTGCGCGTCGACGATTCCGTCAAGCTCCCCGGCAACGCGGTCGCCGGCCTGCGGCAGACCAGCATGCTCGGTGAGAAGTACGTCGCGCTGTCGGCGCCGACGGACACCGAACCGGTGGGCACGCTCACCGACGGCGCGAAGATCCCGCTGTCCCGCAGCGGCCGCAACCCGGAGATCGAGGAAGTGCTGTCGGCCCTGTCGGCGCTGCTCAACGGCGGCGGGGTCGCTCAGCTCAAGACCATCACGGTGGAGCTGAACAAGGCCCTGGACGGCCGTGAGGACCGGGTCAAGTCCCTGCTCGCGGAGCTGAACACCTTTGTCGGTGGCCTCGACAAGCAGAAGAAGGAGATCGTCCGAGCGCTGGAGGGCATCGACAAACTCTCCAAGACCCTGGCCAAGGAGAAGAAGACGATCGGCCGGGCCATCACCACCATGCCGCCCGCGCTGAAGGTCCTGGCCGACCAGCGGGCCAAGCTCACCCGGATGCTCACTTCGCTGTCGAAGCTGGGCAGGACAGGCACCCAGGTGATCAACGCGTCACGGGACGACACGATCGCCAACCTCCGCCGGCTCCAGCCGATCCTCCAGCAGCTGAACAAGGCGGGCGCCGATCTCCCCAACGCCCTGGAGCTGCTGACGACGTATCCGTTCCCCCGCAACGTGGTGGACGCGATCCAGGGTGACTACGTCAACCTCAAGGTCACCGCCGATCTCGACCTGGCGAGCATGTACGGCAATCTCGCCGACGACCCGAAGAAGCCAGGCCCTCCGGCGAAGCCCGAGCTGCCCGGGGTGCCCACGCCGGAACTGCCCGAGGTGCCCCGACTCCCCGACACCCCCCGGCTGCCGGACACACCGGAACTGCCGGAGTCACCTTCCGCCCCGCCGGTACCTCCGGCCCCTTCGGGTCCGCCGCCGGGGCCAGGGGGCGGTGACCTGGGCTGCCTGCCGCTGTGCACCGGCACTCACGCTTCGTACGCCGTGAATTCCGGCGAGGGTTTTCCGCGCGGTGTCGACGCGGCCCTCGCGGAGCTGCTGATGAAGGGGATGATGCCGTGATCACCCGCATGGTGAGGCTCCAGCTGCTCGCCTTCGCGATCGTCACCGCGCTCGGGGTGTCGTACGTCGGCGTCCAGTACACGGGCCTGGTGGACCGAATTCTGGACCGGGGCTACACCGTAAGTGCCGAGTTCGCCGACTCCGGAGGTATTTACTCCGGCGCCGAGGTCACCTACCGCGGCGTGCCCGTGGGCCGCGTCGGCGAGCTGCGGCTGACCGGGGCCGGCGGCGTATCGGTGGCGCTGGACCTGAAGGACTCCCCGAGCATCCCGGCGGACAGCCTGGCCGTGGTGGCGAACCGCTCGGCCGTCGGCGAGCAGTACGTCGACCTGCAACCGCGCTCCGGTGACGGGCCCGGCCTGCGGGACGGCAGCCGCATCCCACTGCGGAACACGCGCATACCCGTACCCACCACCGAGCTGATCCTCAGCCTGGACCGGCTGGTCACCTCGGTGGACAAGCAGGACCTGCGGATCACGGTCGACGAACTCGGCAAGGCTTTCGCCGGCACCGGCCCGCATCTGAGCCGGCTGGTGGACTCGGGCAACGCCCTGATCGAGTCGGCCTCCGATTCGCTGCCCCAGACGATCGCGCTGATCGAGGACTCCCGGAAGGTACTGAAGACACAGGCCGACCAGGGCTCGGCCATCAAGTCCTTCTCCCGCGACCTGGCCTCACTCACCGGGCAGTTGAAGTCGAGCGACGGGGACATCCGCGCCCTGATGGACAGCGGCACCACGGCCTCCCGCCAGGTCGACGAACTCCTGAAGGACAACCGGACCCACCTCCCGGTGCTTCTGGGCAACCTGATCAGCGGCGGTCAGGTCACCGTCGCCCGCCTGCCGGGTGTGGAACAGGCGCTGGTCACCTTCCCCGTGGTGGTCTCCGGCAGCTACACGGTCATCCCCGGCGACGGCACCACCCACTTCGGCATGGTCGTCAACGCCGACGACCCGCCGCCCTGCCGTCAGGGCTACGACACCCGGCGCCGCGACCCCTCCGACACCACGGACCGCCCGGCCAACACCGGCGCCCGGTGCACGGCCCCGCGCGGTGGCGACACCTCGGTCCGGGGAGCGCAGAACGCCCCGGGTCCGGGCGGGGCTTCGGGCCGGGCGTCGCACGTAGCCGCCGACGACCCCGGGACGGGCACCGCTACCGGGCCCGACGGAACGCCCGTACAGATCGGCTCCACGGGCGGAGCACAGAGCCTCTTCGGAAAGGACTCCTGGCAATGGCTGCTGGTGGGACCCATGGCATGACCCGTGTACTCCTGACGCGCGCGGTACGGCCGCTGCGGCACCCGCGAGCCGTGGCGGTACTGGCCGCCATGGCCGCCGTACTGACGGTCTCGTCCGGGTGGCTGAGCCACCAGGTGTACGAGCGCCACACGACGGAGCGGCGGCACCAGGACATCCTGGCCGCCGCCCGCCAGTCGGCACTCAACTTCACCTCGCTCGACTACCGGCGCTACGACCGGGACAGCGAGACCGTCCTGAAGGGCGCGACGGGGGACTTCGAGAAGCAGTTCTCGGCCCAGACCGAGAAGCTGACGAAGATCGTCACCGACAACAAGTCGGTTTCCGAGGGGCAGGTCCTCGAGGCCGGCATCGCGAGCGCGGACGAGCGTACCGCCCGCGTCCTGGTGGTGGCCGACAGCAAGGTCACCAACGTCGCCGCTCCGCAGGGCACTTCACGCAACTACCGCCTTCAGCTGGACCTGGTCTTCGAAGGGGGACGGTGGCTGACGTCGAACGTCGAATTCGTCGGCTGAAGCCCCACCCCCCATCCCATCCCGCAGCACTCCAGCACTCCAGCACTTCGCCTTGTCCCACCCGTGAGGAGAACACCGTGGCGAACCAGACCCTCCGAGGCCGCGGCGGCGCCGGCACCCCCCGGCAGCATTCCGTAGCAGCGGCCACCCGCGCCGCCGCCAAACGCGCCGAGAGAATACGACGCCCGACCGAGCCGGCCCCCGAGCCGCCGACCGGGCAGGCGGCCGAGCCCACGCGCAGCCGCCCCGGCCTGCCGACGGCGGGGCTCGCCGTCCTCATCCTCCTCGGCCTGGTCGCCACAGCGGCGCTCGGACTGCGGTACCAGGAGGCCGGGCGCACGACCGAGGCCCGCACGGCCGCGCTCGCGGCGGCCCGCAAGGCGGCACCGGTCATCCTGTCGTACGACTACCGCCACTTGGACCGCGACTTCCGTACGGCCCGCGCCCACCTCACCACCCCGTTTCTCGACCAGTACGGCAAGACCACCAAGGCCGTTGTCGCGCCGACAGCCAAGAAGTACCGCGGAGTCGTCAAGGCCACGGTTGCCAAGCCCACGGGCGGCGCCCCGGCGGCCTCGGTGGTGTCGGCCGGCCCGGACAAGGCCGTCGTCCTGATCTTCATGAACCAGGTCACGACCAGCACTCAGGTCGCGGACCGGCGCCTCGACCTCAACCGCGTCCGGATGACCCTCGTGCGCACTGAGCACGGCTGGAAGGTCAAGGCGGTGGACGCGCTGTAGCGAGCGAGCGAGCGAGGGCGGGGCGACCCCGACACATTTCCGCGTGTGGACCGTCAGAGGTGGTGTGCGGTCAGGCCGGACCGGTACCCGCGGTGGTCGCTGCCGGGGAGCGCCGTATGGGCAGCAGTGTGGAAATTGGATCATTGGCGAGGAAGTCGAGGATGAGCCGGTTGACCTCCCCGGGTTCCTCCAGCGGCAGCGCGTGCGACGTTCCCGGCACGACGGCCAGCTCGGATGTGGGAATCGCGCGGTACAGGGCAATGGTGTGCTCGAACGATCAGGTCGTCGTCCCCGACGAGGACGAGCGTGGGCCGACTGATGCGAGCCAGGTCCTCGGTGGGAATAGTGGGCCCAGTTCGGTACATGTCGGCCAGCTTGCCCACGACGACCGGCCAGTGGGCGGCGCCGTCGGGTGACACGGCTTCGTACGCCTGACGGAACGTGGCCAGGTCGGGGGCGTCGGGCGTCATCTGTTCGAGCATCTCCGGCGCCACGACACTCTGCGGACCGGGGAGGAAGTTGGCGCCCATGGCCACCACCTTCCGGACCAGGTCGGGACGGGCGATGGCGACGAGCAGGGCGACGACCCCTCCGTCGCTCCATCCGACGAGGTGAGCGGGAGCGTTGACGAGCGACTCCATGAAGGCGATGGTGTCGTCGGCCATGTCCTGGTACGAAAGCGGCCCTTCGACGTCGGGCGTGTGCAATGGCGGCCTTGACGTACAGATGGTCGGCACTGCTGGCCCCGCGGGCACGACGCCCGCATTCGGGCAAGAGCCCATGAGGGTCGGGGAAGTGAGCGAAGTGGCTCACGCGGTTGCTGCACCGCTTCGTCGTCAGTTGACCGCCGCATCCACCCAGCAGGACACCACACCAGAACGACTCACCGTGGTACTCCTCACGGAAGAAGTCGAGATCGACCGGATCGGTCGGACAGAGCAACGGCTCGTCAGACTCCGGGCCGCCTTGCACCGCCGTTTGGATCTGCCGGTTGTCAAAGCCCATCGCCAGCCCCTTGCCAGCAATCCTCGCAACTGCCCCCATGCCTAACGGCCTTCCTGCAACGGTCGGGACCTGAGATCTAGTACTCCAGCAGGACTTTGGTGTCTGACCTGCGGGTTTCGCTGGGCGGCTGGAGTGTAGCGGGCCGCGGAGTGGTCAGGGGTGGCCTTCGGCAGCCAGCCCTTCGATCGAGCGACAGCGTCGCTGGTAGTGGCAGCGGCGGGCGACCGCTTGTCGTCGTCGGCGCCAGTTCGACCAGCTCAGCGCGTGGTGTCGTCCTCGGCGGCCACGTAGGTGCGGAGGCCGGGGACGACAAGCTGCCAGGAGTCGCCGAATTTCCGCCACTGTGAGCTCGATGGTCTCGGCTGTCCCACTGGTGCCGCCCCCTTTTCCCGGACCTGGTGCGCGGTGGCGGCCAGGAAGGCGTGCGCGAGCATGGCGAGGGTGATGTGCCGGTACCAGCCCACGTAGCGGCGGACTTCGTACTGGTCCAGGCCGCACTCGTTCTTCGCGGCCTGGAAGCACTCCTCGATTGCCCAGCGCGTCCCGGCGATCCGCACCAGCTCCTGAACGGTGGTCTCCAAAGGGGCGTATGCGAGGGAGTAGGCGATCTCGTCGGGCTTGCGGATGCTGCGGCGGGCCAGTGCCCACCTCATCCGGTGGGGGACCTCGCCCTGGTAGTCGAACTCGGCGACGACCGGCAGTCGCACCGCGGCCCAGTGGTAGAAGCGAGGGCCTTTCGCGCCGTCACCGCACGAGATTTTCTCCCATGCCTCGTCCGGAGCCTGCGCGAACAGGCCGTCGATGCGGGGGCAGCCCACGGTGAACTGGGACTTCGGCACGGCCAGAACGTAGCCGACGCCCGACTGTTCCAGCAGCCGGCGGAAGCGGCTCTCCTGTCCGTAGGCGGAGTCCGCGGTGACCCAGGAGATGGGCAGCTGCGAGGCGAGGGACCGCAGCACGATACGTCGGGCCAGTTCGCCCTTGGTGGCGAACTGTCGTTCCTCGGGAACGCGGGCCGCACGGCAGCGTGTTCGGTCCTCGGTCCAGCTCTTGGGCAGATAGAGCTCGCGGTCGACCAGAGCACGGCCCCGGGCGGTGGCATAGGCGGCGAAGACACCGATCTGACAATTCTCGGTGCGGCCTGCAGTTCCGGAATATTGGCGCTGGACCCCGGCGGACGTGGTGCCCTTCTTGATGAACCCAGTGTCGTCGATGATGAGGACACCATTGTTCTCGCCGAGCCTGTCCGCGACGTATTCCTGCAGATCATCGCGGATGTCATCGGGGTTCCACTTCGCTCCGGCGAGCAGGTGCTGCAGACCGTCGGGCGTTGCGTGGCCTGCCTGCTCAGCCAGTTGCCAGCTGTTCTTCCGGGCCACTGGTGCGAGAAGGCCGCGCACGTAGTCACGCATGCGACGGCGAAGTTCCACTCGGCCGAAGCGGTGGCCGATGTTCACGAAGAGGTCGTCCAGTTCCAGGTTCCACTGCTCGTCAACACGCACGCTCATCACGTGGGGAGACTGCCCCGCCGCTGCCACTACCTGCGGCGCTGTCGCACGATCGAGGGGCTGCCTGCCGAAGGCCACCCCTGACCACTCCACGGTCCGCTACACTCCAGCCGCCCAGCGAAACCCGCAGGTCAGACACCAAAGTCCTGCTGGAGTACTAATACTGCAACGGTCTTTGCCGTGACGGTTGGGCAGGTCGGTCGTTGGTTTGTTCA
>NZ_BMVO01000029.1 GCF_014650755.1 Streptomyces chryseus
TTCCTTTGTACTCACCCTCTCGGGCTTTCCTCCGGGCTTTCGTTCGGCATTTCGTGTTTCCAACCTTACCAGATCCGCTTTCCGTTCCGTTTCCGGTTTCGGCGTTTGTTTCTGGTGGCCGTTGGAGTGGCCTTTTGCCTTTCGGCTTGTCCCCGACTTTATCAGAAGCATTTCGGCCGACCTAATCGGCTTCGTGATTCGAATTAAGAATCGAGAGGCTCTCCGCGAAGCAATCTCGCCGGAGAGCGAGACAGACATTAACCGTTGCCAGTGGGCATGTCCACCCGTTGCAACCGTTTAAATCTACCTCCCCACGCCAGCCGTGTCAACGGCGTTTGTGGGGTGGACAGGACAGTACCAGCTCAGCGGGGCCGTACGCACATCACGCGGCGGTGGGGAGCTCCGCGCTGCGGTCGGACTCCTCGACGTCGCCTCGGTCGCCGGCTCGGGCCGCCCGGCCGCCCAGGATGTAGACGTACGCGAGGAACGCCAGCTCGGCGGCGACTCCGATCGCGATGCGTGCCCAGGTGGGCAGGCCCGACGGAGTAACGAAGCCTTCGATCAGGCCGGAGACGAAGAGAACCAGGGCCAGCCCGATCGCCATGCCCAGGGCGGCACGCCCTTCCTCGGCCAGGGCCGCACGGCGGGTGCGGGGGCCCGGGTCGATGAGGGTCCAGCCGAGGCGCAGGCCGGTGCCGGCGGCGACGAAGACCGCGGTGAGTTCGAGCAGGCCGTGCGGAATGACGAGGCCGAGGAAGACATCGAGGCGACCCGCGGAGGACATCAGGCCGATGGCGACGCCCAGGTTCAGCATGTTCAGGAAGAGGATCCAGAGGACCGGGAAGCAGAGGAAGGCGCCCAGAACCAGGCACATGGCTGCCGCCTGCGCGTTGTTCGTCCAGACCTGGGCGGCGAAGGACGCGGCGGGGTGGCTGGAGTAGTACGTCTCGTACTGGCCGCCCGGGCGGGTCATGTCGCGCAGTTCGGCCGGAGCCGCGATCGCCGACTGGACCTCGGGGTGGCTGCCGATCCACCAGCCGATCAGGGCCGCCACGGCGATGGAGAGTACGGCCGTGGGGACCCACCAGTGGCGGGTGCGGTAGATCGCGGCGGGAAAGCCGGCGGTGAGGAAGCGGGTCGCGTCGCGCCAGGAGGCCCGGCGGGTGCCGGTCACGGTGGCGCGGGCTCGGGCCACGAGGTGGGTGAGACGCGCGGTGAGGGTGGGGTCCGGGGCGGTCGACTGGACGAGGGAGAGGTGGGTGGCCGCGCGCTGGTAGAGGGCGACCAGTTCGTCGGCTTCCGCACCGGTGAGGCGGCGGCCGCGGCGCAGGAGGTGGTCGAGTCGGTCCCACTCTGCGTGGTGTGCGGTGACGAAGACGTCGAGGTCCATGATCGGCTGCTGCTCCAGGACTGGGTCCGTACGGTCCGTACTGCGCGGCGCGCGTTGCCGGCCAGCTTGGCAGACTGGGGATTCAGGGGGCAGGGATGGGGCGGGGAAGTGCTGCCACGGGCGGCGGAGGGCGGGTTTCCGGTGAGTGAGCTTGTTACGGGCGACGCGGTGGTGCTGGGGCTGCGGCCGGCGAGGCTGCCCAGCCGGGCGCTCGCTCTGGCGATCGACATGGCGGTGGTGTGGACGGTCTACCTGACTGTGTCGGTGGGCTTGGCGATAGCCACCGCCTCGCTCGACGAGGCTGCCGGTATGGCGATCGCCGTGGCGTCGTTTCTGCTCGTGCTGGTCGGGGCGCCGATCGCGGTGGAGACACTCACGCACGGGCGGTCGCTGGGAAAGATGGCGTGCGGGCTGCGCGTGGTGCGGGACGACGGGGGGCCGATCCGGTTCCGGCACGCGTTGGTCCGGGGCGCGGTGGGGGTCGTCGAGATCTTGATGACTTTCGGGGTCGTCGCGTGCATCGCCTCGCTCGTCTCGGAGCGGGGGCGGCGGGTCGGGGACGTGTTCGCAGGGACTCTCGTCGTACGGGAACGGGTGTCGGCGGGGCGCGTGGCCGCGGTGCCTCCTCCGCCACCGTGGCTGGTGGGGCGGTTCGCCGGGCTTGATCTGTCCGCGGTGCCGGATGGGCTGTGGCTCGCTGTCCGGCAGTACCTGACGCGGATGGGGCAGTTGGATCCGCAGGTGAGCTGGGCGATGGCCGAGCGGCTGGCCGGGGATCTGGCGGCGTGTACGGGGACCCCGGCGCCGCGGGAGGTACCGCCAGCGGCGTATCTGGCGGCCGTGGTGAACGAGCGGCAGGCGCGGGATGCGCGGCGGGTTCGCGGCCGGGAGAGCGTGGGGGTGGGTGCGCCCGGGGTACGTGCGCCCGGGGCGGGTTGGGCCGGTGCGGGTTCCGCCGGGACGGGTTCCGCCGAGGTGGGTTCGGTTGGGGCTTCCGGTGCTGGTGGTGGAGTGGTGCCGGGCTCGGGTTCGGGTGGTGTGGGGGGCGCTGGTGCGCCGGAGGTGGGGGGATCCGCACGCGGGACCGGGTTCGCGCCGCCGGCTTGAGGGCTGCTGGGTTGATGGCCCTGCCCCGCCTGTTCCTGGCAGATGGGGAGTCGACCGCTGGGGGGTGACGCCGGCGTCCCCGGGGGAGTCAGGGGAACGTGGAGGGTGGGGTTTCCAGCTGTTCCAGTTCCAGGCCGGGGGCTGCCAGGACCACGTCGCCGGCGATGTGGATGTGGTGCTGTTCGCCGGTGTCCAGGGCGTTGACCTGGTATTCGTCCACCATCAGAGGGCCGTTGTCAGTGGCATGCGCTTCACTCTTCAGCAAGGCCCAGGACTGGTCGATCGTGCGCGGGGCCAGGACCGGGTCGGTGAAGGCGACCAGGCGGACACGGGTGGCGGGGGAACCGGGGGTGAGGCGCAGCAGACGGGTGGTGGCGATGAGGAAGGCGGGGGATGTGCCGGTGAAGGCGTGGGCGGGGACGTTGCCTTCGGTGGCGTGAGTGCCGGTCGGGTCGGTGCGGACCCAGGTGACGCCGTCGATGGCGGCGCCGCGGACCTGCCAGCTCGCGGCGTGCAGTTCGAGACGGATGGGGCGGCCGAGTTCGTCGATGGCCAGGTCGACGGAGCCCGCGTGGTCGCCGGAGGGGGCGGTGATCTGCGAGACGTAACGCCAGCCGGAGGGGCCGGGGGCGCAGTGGAAGTGTTCTTCGCCGAGGGGGGTGTGGTCGTGGGGGTCGTGGAGCGAATAACGGCCGCGGGGCATGGGGTCCTCGGGTCCTTCGGGGTCCGACATGGGGCAGGCCCCCGGCACGGGGGTGCGGGGGCCTGCCTGAAAGCTACTGCTGCTGGGCGTGTGGCTCAGTAGCGGTAGTGGTCGGACTTGAACGGGCCCTCGACCTTGACGCCGATGTAGGCGGCCTGCTCGGGGCGGAGCGTCGTGAGCTTGACGCCGAGGGCGTCGAGGTGGAGGCGGGCGACCTTCTCGTCGAGGTGCTTGGGCAGCACGTAGACGTCGGTCGGGTACTCCTCGGGCTTGGTGAACAGCTCGATCTGGGCCAGCGTCTGGTCCGCGAAGGAGTTGGACATCACGAACGAGGGGTGGCCGGTGGCGTTGCCCAGGTTCAGCAGGCGGCCCTCGGACAGGACGATGATGACCTTGCCGTCGGGGAACTTCCAGGTGTGGACCTGCGGCTTGACCTCGTCCTTGACGATGCCGGGGACGGCGGCGAGGCCGGCCATGTCGATCTCGTTGTCGAAGTGGCCGATGTTGCCGACGATCGCCTGGTGCTTCATCTTGGCCATGTCCGCGGCCATGATGATGTCCTTGTTGCCGGTCGTGGTGATGAAGATGTCGGCGGTCTCGACGACGTCGTCGAGCGTCGTCACCTGGTAGCCGTCCATCGCCGCCTGCAGTGCGCAGATCGGGTCGATCTCCGTGATGATCACGCGGGCGCCCTGGCCGCGCAGGGATTCCGCGCAGCCCTTGCCCACGTCGCCGTAGCCGCAGACGACGGCGACCTTGCCGCCGATCAGTACGTCGGTGGCGCGGTTGATGCCGTCGATGAGGGAGTGGCGGCAGCCGTACTTGTTGTCGAACTTCGACTTCGTCACGGCGTCGTTCACGTTGATCGCCGGGAAGAGGAGGGTGCCGTCACGGTGCATCTCGTACAGACGGTGGACACCGGTCGTGGTCTCCTCGGTGACACCGCGGATCTCGGAGGCCAGCTGGGTCCACTTCTGCGGGCTCTCACCGAGGGTGCGGTTGAGGAGCGTGAGGATGTGGGCGTACTCCTCACTGTCCGCGGTGGACGGGTCCGGAGCGGCGCCGGCCTTCTCGAACTCGACGCCCTTGTGGACGAGGAGGGTGGCGTCGCCACCGTCGTCGAGGATCATGTTCGGGCCGCCGGTGGGCGTGTTGGGCCAGGTCAGCGCCTGCTCCGTGCACCACCAGTACTCCTCGAGGGTCTCGCCCTTCCAGGCGAAGACCGGGACGCCGGCCGGGGCGTCGGGGGTGCCGTGGGGGCCGACGGCGATCGCGGCGGCGGCGTGGTCCTGGGTCGAGAAGATGTTGCAGGACGCCCAGCGGACCTCGGCGCCCAGGGCGACCAGCGTCTCGATGAGGACGGCCGTCTGCACGGTCATGTGCAGGGAGCCGGTGATGCGGGCGCCGGCCAGGGGCTGGGCGGCGGCGTACTCCTCGCGGATCGACATCAGACCGGGCATCTCGTGCTCGGCGAGAGTGATCTCCTTGCGGCCGAAGGCCGCGAGGGAGAGGTCGGCGACCTTGAAGTCCTGGCCGGTTGCGACAGTCGTCATGCGGGCTGCTCCTCGTGAATGTGGGTCGAGGCGGGTACGGCTGACTCTGCGGCGGCGGGCATACGAGTGCCCGGGCGCTCGCAGCGCAGTCCGTCGGAGGCCCTCTCTCCCTCGGTCGGCCCACCGGACCGCCCGACCGCCATCAGCAGCGACGTCTGGCTAGGTCACGAATCTACACCGATCGGCCCAGTGGTCCCCAGCCGCCCTGGTCAGGATGTGGCCGGAAGCCGGGTGACGCCGGTTCCGGACGTGGGGTGACCGGGCGACGAGAGGGCGGCCTTCTTGTACGGGGCCTCCTGCCCGGTCGATGGGGCGCGGTCCTAGCATGTGCGGGCACATTCGGGCGCGAGGGCGGGGGCAGCATGCGACGGGCGGCAGTGGCGGGCGGGCGGCGTCCGGGGAGAGGGCTTGGGGTCACGGCGGTCGTGCTGCTGCTGGCCGGGGCCGTGCTCGTGACGGTCGGGCTTGTCGTGGGCCGGGGCGGGCACCAGGCGTCCGAGGTGGGCAGCGGGAGTATGGACCCGACGTACCGGCAGGGCGACAGGATCGTCACCGAGGAAGTCGACGGCGATGACATCCGGCGCGGCGACGTGGTCCTCTCCTCGATTCCTGAGCGGGTGCCCGAGGGGCTCGCGTTGCAGCGGGTTGTGGCGCTGGGCGGCGACCGGGTGGCTCATCGGCCCGGGGACGACGCGTTGATGCTGAACGGGCGGCCGCTCGACGAGCCGTACGTCAGGGGCGGTGAGCCGGGCGACGGCATGACGTCGTTCGACGTGACGGTACCCGAGGGCCGGATGTTCCTGCTCGGGGACAACCGGGGGAACTCGCGCGACTCCCGGTACTTCCTGTCCGAGCAGTCCGGCACGGTCGCCGTCGGCGCCGTGCGCGCCCGGGTCCTCGACGACTGGACGGTTCCGGTCCTGCTCGTCGCGGGCGGGTTCGCCGGCGTCGTGCTGTTCCTGGTCGGTGGGGGGCTCGGGGTGGCGTCGCTGGTGGTGGGCCGTCGGAAGGCTGTTCCGGCGCCGGACTGGGCGGCGATGCCGCCACCGCCGGTGAGGTGATGTGAGACATCGCGAAGGCCCCCGCCGGACCGGCGGGGGCCTTCGTCGCGCCGTACGGGCGTACGGGGCGGGCGTCAGTGCGCGGACGGGCCGCCCGGCGTGGTGGCCGGGTTCTCGCCCGCCGCTGCCGCCGCCTCGCTGTAGATGTCCGGCTCCAGGTAGATCACCCGGGCGATCGGGACGGCCGCGCGGATGCGGTCCTCCGCGGCGTTGATCGCGTGGGCGACATCGGTGGCGGTCTCGTCGTGCCGGACCGCGATCTTGGCGGCGACCAGCAGCTCCTCCGGGCCGAGGTGCAGCGTGCGCATGTGGATGACGCGGGTGACCGTGTCGCCGTCGACGAGCGCGGCCTGGATCTTGTCGACGTCCTCCGTGCCCGCCGCCTCGCCGAGGAGGAGCGACTTGGTCTCGGCGGCCAGGACGATCGCGATGATGATCAGCAGGACGCCGATGCAGAGGGTGCCGATGCCGTCCCAGATGCCGTCGCCGGTGGCGATCGCGAGGCTGACACCGGCGAGGGCCAGGATCAGACCGACCAGCGCGCCGAGGTCCTCCAGCAGGACGACCGGCAGCTCGGGGGCCTTGGCGCGGCGGATGAAGTCCTTCCAGGACAGATTGCCGCGCGTCTGGTTGGACTCGACGATCGCCGTACGGAAGGAGAAGGACTCCGCGATGATCGCGAACACGAGGACGCCGACCGGCCAGTACCAGGCCTCGATCTCGTGCGGGTGCTTGATCTTCTCGTAGCCCTCGTAGATGGCGAACATGCCACCGACGGAGAAGAGCACGATGGAGACCAGGAAGGCATAGATGTAACGCTCGCGGCCGTAGCCGAAGGGGTGCTGGGGAGTCGCCTCACGCTTGGCCTTCTTGCCGCCGAGCAGCAGCAGGCCCTGGTTGCCCGAGTCGGCGAGCGAGTGAACGCTCTCCGCGAGCATCGAGGACGAGCCACTGAAGAGGAACGCCACAAACTTGGCTACTGCGATCGCGAGGTTGGCGACGAGTGCCGCCACGATCGCCTTGGTTCCGCCTGACGCACTCATGGGTGCCGGATGTCCCTTCCTTGGTGCCGCGGCCCTGGCGCCGCCGTACGGCCGCACATTGTTGCAGCTTGTCGTGGCCGTGTGTGCGGACGGTACGTCAGGCGACCACGGTTGCGCGGAAGAGGGTGCCCGAACCGGACAATCGCACCGTTTCGCCCGCCGGTACGAAGGCCGACTGGCCGGGGGCGAGCGTCAGTTCCCCGGCGCGGACCTCGCCCGCCGTGCAGAGCAGGATCTGCGGGGTGTCCGGCGGGAGGGTGCGGGGCGCGGCGCCGGGCGCGAGGACGTGGCGCGAGAGGCGGAACTCCTCGATCGGGGTGTCGTACAGCTCCTCGCCGGTCGAGGACGACGCCTCGGGGCGCAGGACGGCGGGGTCGCCCGCCTCGAAGCGGACGATGCGCAGAAGCTCGGGGACGTCGACGTGCTTGGGGGTGAGGCCGCAGCGCAGGACGTTGTCGGAGTTCGCCATGATCTCGACGCCGAGGCCGCCGAGGTACGCGTGCGGGACGCCGGCGCCGAGGAAGAGCGCCTCGCCGGGCTGGAGCCGGACGTGGTTCAGCAGCATGGCGGCGATCACGCCCGGGTCGCCCGGGAAGTGGTGCGCGAGGGTGGCGTACGGGGCGTACGCGCCGCCCAGGCGGTCGGCGGCGGCCGCGGCGGAGGTGACGGTCTCCGCCATCTCGGCGCGGTCCGCCGACAGTACGGCCGTGAGCACCTCGCGGAGAGCGGCCTCCTCGGGGTGGGCGTGCAGGAGGTCGACGTACGGCTTGAGGGAGTCGACGTCGAGCGCCGCGAGTACGTCGGCCGACTCGGCGGGGGCGCGGAAACCGCAGAAGCCCTCGAAGGGGGTCAGGGCACAGATCAGTTCGGGCTTGTGGTTCGCGTCCCGGTAGTTGCGGTGCGGGGCGTCGATCGGGACCCCGGCGCTCTCCTCGGCGGCGTACCCCTCCCGCGCCTGGGCGAGGTTCGGGTGGACCTGAAGGGAGAGGGGGGCGCCGGCCGCGAGGATCTTGAGGAGGAAGGGGAGGCGGGGGCCGAACTTCCGTGCCGCGGCCTCGCCCAGTTCGGCTTCGGGGGCCGCGTCGATGACCGCCGACAGGGGCTGTTCGCCCGTGCCGTCTCCGCGGTCGACGCGGGACGGGGCGCCGGGGTGGGCGCCCATCCACATCTCGGCCTGGGGTTCGCCGGTGGGGGCGGTGCCGAGGAGGGCCGGGATGGCGGTCGTGGAGCCCCAGGCGTAAGGGCGCACGGTGTTCGAGAGGCGGTCCATGGGGCTTCCCCTGGGTGTGGTGACTGCTGCGTGTGGTGACCCTTGGCGGTGTGGCCTTCGGCGGTGGTGGGCTGGTTCGGCCTCGGTGGCGCTGGTGGGGTTGGTAGCGCTGGTGGTGCCGGTGGTGATGCCGCTGTCAGGTGCTCGTGCTCATGATCCGCCTGCGGAAGCGAGCGCCAGGTAAACGGCGGCGAAATCCGTGATGGCGAGCATCTCCGCGACGTTCTCCAGCTCGCTGGCGTCTTCGGGCTCGATCTCGCTGATGGCCGTGTCGTGGCTCAGCGCGAGTTCGCGGGCGGCGGGGGCGGCGGTCATGCCGCCCGTGGGGCGGTCCCGCAGGAGCACCACGCGCGCGTGCAGCGCCTGGGCCTCGTTGACGCGGTCGCGGAAGAAGTCGTCGGGGTCGGCGCCGGCGGCGAAGGCTCCCGACAGCAGCACTCCGTGGGCGGGCAGCGCCTCGGGGAGCTCCGCGGAGAGCGCGGGGCGGCCGGCCAGTTCGGCCAGTACGGCGGAGAAGCGGCGGCCGACCGGGCCGGCGTACGCGCCCTCCGTCCAGATGAGCGGGAGCGAGTCGGCGAGATCGGACGCGAGTGTCTTGGCCGGGTTGCTGTACGTCGCGATCGCCGGACCGCAGCGTTCCGCCGTGCGGTCGAGGCGGTCGGCGACGAGCCGGAGGGTGTCCGGCGGCGCGGTGATCAGGCCGACGCGGTCGAAGAGGACGAGGAGGGGGGTGAGCAGCGCCCAGAGCGCGCCGGGGCCGGTGGCCGTGCCCTCGTCGTACTCCTCGTACGGAGCGGTCGCCATCGGCACGACCAGGCCGTGCACGCCGTTGACGGACTCGCTCAGAGGGGAACGCTGCGGGGCCACGGCGACGACGGTGCAGCCGCGGCGGTACGCCTGTTCCGCCAGGACGGCGAGGCCGGGTTCGGCGCCGTCCGGGGTGACGAGGAGCAGCAGGTCGACCGAGCCCGCCCAGCCCGGGAGCGCCCAGCGCAGGGCGCCGGCCGCGGGGGCGACGCCGGTGGAGTGCAGACGGGTGACGGGGCAGGCGGCGCCGGCCAGGGTGGCCAGCAGGTCGGCCACGCCGTTCGCGGCGGTGCCGGGGCCCGCGATCAGTACGGCGCGGGGGCGGCCCTCCGGCTTCATCTCGGCGAGGCCGGCCTCCGTGGCGTGCCGGGCGGCGGTCCGTACCCGGGCGCCTGCCTCGGCGGCGCCGCGCAGCAGGCCGCGGCGGTCGGCGCGGGCCAGGGACTCCGGGTCGTCGAGCAACGACTCGTCGAGCATGGTGCGAGCCTCCGATCGCCAAGCGCGTGGCCCGTGGTGGGGCGCTGCGCGGGTGGTGGGGTGGGGCGTGCAGGCAGGGCGGGCGTGTCCGGGCGGCGCCGTGCGGTCCGTCAGGCGGGTCGACGGGCCTCGTCGACGAGGAGCACCGGGATGCCGTCCCGGACGGGGTAGGCCAGGCCGCAGTCCTTGCTGGTGCAGATCAGCTCGGGGGTGTCCGCGGTGGACGCGTCGTTGAGGGGCGCGTGGCAGGCGGGGCAGGCGAGGATCTCCAGAAGGCCGGCTTCGAGCGGCATGGGGTGGGTCCCTTCGAGCATGCGGATACGGGTACGGATTGGGCCAGGTCAGCCTACCGCCGGGCGGGGGGCGGCGCGGGGTGGCAGGGCGCGGGTGTTCGTCGGGGGCCGTCTCGGGGGGGGCGCGGGTGTGGGGCGAGCGTGCGCAGTGCCTGCGCCCCTCTTGCCGGTCCTGCGCCTCTGAGCTGTCACCTGAGGTGCCCGGTGGCCGCGGTGCGGCGGCGCACTCCGGGCGAGGGGGTGGGGCGGGGGCCGCTGCGCGAGGCATTTCCCCCACCCGCCCCTTCCCAGAACTGGCGGCGGGCCACAGGCGTCGCGTGCTCGGGGCTTCGGCGCCTCGGCCCGTGTGTCAGGCGCGGATCAGGGCCAGGGCCTCGTCTCGGGTTCTCGTCATCGTGGGCTCGTCCCTCGCCTCTACGTTCAGGCGCAGCAGGGGTTCCGTGTTCGACGGGCGGAGGTTGAACCACCAGTCCGCCGCGGTGACCGTCAAGCCGTCCAGTTCGTCGATCGTGATGCCGTCGCGGCCGGCGTACGCCGCCTTGACCGCCGCCATGCGGCCCGCCTGGTCGTCCACCGTGGAGTTGATCTCGCCGGAGCCCGCGTAGCGGTCGTACTCCGCGACGAGGCCCGACAGGGTGCCGTCCTGGCCGCCCAGGGCCGCGAGGACGTGGAGGGCGGCGAGCATGCCGGTGTCCGCGTTCCAGAAGTCCCGGAAGTAGTAGTGCGCCGAGTGCTCGCCGCCGAAGATCGCGCCGGTACGGGCCATCTCCTCCTTGATGAAGGAGTGGCCGACGCGGGTGCGGACCGGCGTGCCGCCGTGTTCCCGTACGACCTCGGGGACCGACCACGACGTGATCAGGTTGTGGATGACCGCGCCCTCACCCCCGTTGCGGGCCAGTTCGCGCGCGGCGACGAGGGCCGTGATCGCGGACGGGGAGATGCCCTCGCCGCGCTCGTCCACGACGAAGCAGCGGTCCGCGTCGCCGTCGAAGGCCAGGCCGAGGTCGGCTCCGGTCTCGAGGACCTTCGCCTGGAGGTCGACGAGGTTCTTCGGGTCGAGCGGGTTGGCCTCGTGGTTCGGGAAGGTGCCGTCCAGCTCGAAGTAGAGGGGCACCACGGTCAGCGGCAGGGGTGCGAAGACCGTGGGGACCGTGTGGCCGCCCATGCCGTTGCCCGCGTCGACCACGACCTTGAGGGGGCGCATCGCGGAGAGGTCGACCAGGGACAGCAGATGGGCCGCGTAGTCCTTCAACGTGTCACGCCGCGTGAGGGTTCCGGTCCGGCCCGTCGTGGGTGCGGCCGGCGTCGTCGACCACTCCTCCACCAGGGCGCGGATCTCCGCGAGGCCGGTGTCCTGCCCCACCGGGGCCGCTCCCGCCCGGCACATCTTGATGCCGTTGTACTGCGCGGGGTTGTGCGACGCCGTGAACATCGCGCCCGGCAGCCCCAGGTGCCCGGAGGCGAAGTACAGCTGGTCGGTCGAGCAGAGGCCGATCTCCGTCACGTCCACCCCGCGCGCCGCCGCCCCGCGGGCGAACGCCCGGGAGAGCCCGGGCGACGAGGGGCGCATGTCGTGCCCGGTGACGATCGCGTCGGCCCCCGTCACCTGGGCGAAGGCGGCTCCGAACAGCTCGGCCAGCGACTCGTCCCACTGGTCGGGGACCACTCCGCGCACGTCGTACGCCTTGACGATCTGCGACAGATCAGCCCGCTCAGCAGCCACGGCCAGCCCCTCCTGAAGTCCTGTTGGTCGGCCCTGAGGCTACCCGCACGGACCAGAGGTGCCTTCTGGGGCTTTCAGTCCGGGGAGCGCAGGACACGCAGATGACCGCGGCGCGCGACCTCCATCGGGTCCGCGGCGCGTGCCCCGCCGCCGGCTTCCGCAGCGCGCTCGTGCGGCCTGGCGGCCTCACGCACAGCGTTGGCCAAGGCTTCGAGATCATCACCGCTGGGGTGGGAGGGCGCGGAGCCGTCGACGAGCCGCAGGACCTCCCAGCCGCGCGGCGCGGTCAGCCGATCCGAGTGCTCGGCGCACAGGTCGTAACAGTGGGGCTCGGCATAGGTGGCGAGCGGGCCGAGGACTGCGGTCGAGTCCGCGTAGACGTACGTCAGTGTCGCGACGGCAGGGCGGCCGCACGCGGTGCGCGAACAGCGACGTACAGGGCTCACGAGGTTGGACGGTACCGCACTCTTGAGCGGGCCGCGACGACTCTCCCCCACGTCACTCCACCGTGTCGCGCGTCTCACCTCGTCCCTGCGGCCCCGTGCGCAACTGGCCTGACCTGCGCGGAGACCGGCGGACACCGTCCGTCACCGGCCCGCCACCAGTCGCCACTTGGGGCAAATGCCGTCAAGCGATGCGAGATCGACGGTCGCGTACCGGCGTGAATTCGAGCCCAACCTTGGCTGGAATGCTCAATATGCGACATGCCGCTCGCCGTCCCTCCGGCGCCGTACCGCCGCCTCGATGAGGGCTACCCTGCGTCAGTGATGGACAGTCCCGTACCTCCCCTCCCCACCGGCCCGGGGCCGCGGCGCCGCGACCGGCACGGCCGCGGCATGCGCGGGCCGGTGGCACCGCCGCAGGTGCCCCTCTCGACCAGCAGGGCCGCGGCCTTCGGCGACCTCGTGCAGGACTCGGTCGAGCGCCTGGAACGGCGGTGGCCGCAGCTCGCCGAGGTCGATTTCCTCGTACTCGACGTGCCGCCCGCGGGCGGCGACGACTCCGACGGCTGGGGCTCCGAGTCCGTCCCGCTCGGCGGGATGATCGCCGCGACCAGCGCCCATCCGGCGCGGATCGTCATCTACCGGCGGCCCGTCGAGATCCGGACCAAGAGCCGGGACGAGCGTGCCATGTTCGTGCACGAGATCGTCGTGGAACAGGTCGCGGAACTGCTCGGCCTGGCACCCGAGTCCGTCGATCCGCGGTACGGGGACGGAGAGGCGGACGGCTGACGCCGGTTCACCCCTGCGGGGCACGGGTGGCGCCCGCGCGGGCGCGCCCGTACCGCCCGGTCAGTCGTCCAGTACGGACAGGTCCTGTTCCGCCTCCGGCACCGAGACCGTCCCGCGGTCGTCCGGCATCGTCTGCACGGTGAACATCGGGACGCCGTCCTCGGGCAGTTCGAGCGAGCGCGACGCGTGGACCGGGCCGCCGGACTGCGGTTCGACCGTCAGCGCGTACGCGCCCTTGAGCCCCGACGGCACCGGCGGCTTCGTCACCGCGAGGGTCGTCCCCGCCGCGACCTTGTACGTCTTGACCACGGGCTCCCCGCCGCCGCTGCCCGCCGAGGCGGTGACCTTGACCTCGGCCGCCTCGCCCGGCGCGGTCAGCGAGAGCACCGAGCCCTTCGCCCTGTTGTCCGCCACCGTGGCCCGGTCGCCCACCTGCCCGGTCGCCGGGATGTACGCCACCTCCTCGGCGGCGCCCTTGCCGCGCACCACGCGCAGCGCGGCGACCACCGGGGTGGGGCTGTCCTGGGCGGCCGGGCTCAGGAACAGGGAGCCCGCCTCGCCCTTGGTGACGTCCGCCAGGTCGACGGCCATCGACATCCCCGCCTTGACGTGCAGGTTCTCGTGTCCGGCGGGGGTGATCGTGCCGGTCGGGCCGGCCAGGCGCACCTTGAGGTCGGCGTCCTCCTCACCCGGCGCGAACACCACCAGGCGTACGGACGTCGCGTCCGCCGGGATGCCGGGCAGCACCGCGCTGCCGGACGCCTCGGCGGAGGCGGGCAGCCAGTCGCTGCCGCCCTCCTCGTCGACGGCCTGGACGACGGCGCCGACGCGGCCGGTGCGGGTGGTGACGTGGACGGTCACGTTCTCGGCGCGGTCGGCGCTCAGCGTCGACAGCAGTACGGGCACGCTGGACCTGGCCGGGACCGTGATGCCCTCCCCCGCGTCCGACTCCAGGACGCCGTCCTTGCCGTACAGCTGGATGTCCGCGACGGCGGCGGTGTCGTCGGGGTTGGTGAGGTGCACGTAGTCCAGCCGGTCGTCGGCGGTGCTCGCGCCCGGGAACCAGAAGCTGGTGTCGGGCGGCGTGCAGCTGACCCCGAGCAGGCCCCGGCCCTGGCCGGCGGTGACCTTGGTGCTCTGCTGCGCGGTCCAGCCGGGGGCCAGGAGCCCGTCGGCCGAGCCGACGAGGGCGGGCGCCTCGGCGGTGTTCGCCTCGGCCGTCACGGGCTTGCCCGGCTCCTTCAGGGAGAGGACCGGCTTGCTCGCGCCCTTGCCGGCGGCCCTGTCCTTGTCCTTCTTCTTGTCCTTGCCGTCGTCCGCGGCCGCCAAGGTCGCGTCGGTGGGGACGAGTTCGGCCGAGCCCGCCTTCGCGTCGGCGCCGCCCTTGCCCGCCGGGGTGAACGACGTGTAGGCCGTCTCCGCCAGGTCGGACGAACTGGGCGCCGGGCACAGCAGGCTGGAGCGCTCCACGGGCATCCGCGCCGGGGTCCGCGCGTCGGCGGCGGTCGTGGTCGTGGCGCCGTCCGGCGCGGAGACCACGGCGAACCCGGTGACCGCGGCCAGGGCGGTGGCGGCGGCGATCAGGGAGAGGGTGGTGCGGTTCATCGGTTGGTGCTCCCGTCGGGACGCTGCTCGGGCTCGTTGCCGTCGGCGTAGGGCTGGGGGGGCTGCTGTCCGTAGCCGTAGGGGTCGTACTCGCCCTCCTGGTACGGGTCGGCCGCCTGGTACTGGCCCTCCGTGTACTGGCCCTCCGTGTACTGGCCCTCCGTGTACTGGCCCTCCGTGTACTGGTCGCCCTGGTACGGGTCGCCCTGGTACGGGTCGCCCTGGTACTGCCCGCCGTCGCCGTACTGACCGTCGCCGTACTGGCCGGCCGCCTGGTACGGATCGGCCTGGTACTGCTCGCCGCCGTAGCCCTGCTGCTGCTCCTCGTGGCCGCCGTACTGCTGCTGTGTGTACTCGGCGCCCGCGTACGACTGCGCGTCCCACTCGCCGTACTGCTGCTGCGGCACGGAGGCGTACACGGCGGTCTCGTCCTGCTCCGCCGACGGCTCGCCGTACGGGCCGGCCGCGACCGGCGGGGCGGGGGGCCCCTCTCCGGTCCCCTCCTGCGCGTCCGCCCCGGGGGCGTCCGCCTGCGCCGCCGCGCGCAGCCTGCGCGCCCTGCGGCCCTCGCCCGCGACCGGCTGCGCGGGCACCTCGTACTCCTCCTCAGGCAGGTCGTCGTCGACCTCCCGGCGGCGGCCCGGCAGGGCCAGCACCACGAGGAGCAGCGCGAGGCCCACCTGGGTCCAGATCCACACGGTGTGGGTGACGGGGGCCTCGTAGGTGAGGTCGAGGCGGCCGCCGCCGGTGGGCAGTTCGAAGCCCTGCGCCCAGCCGTCGACGGTCTTCTTCACCAGCACGCGGCCGTCGAGCGTGGCCTGCCAGCCCTCGGCCGCCGAGTCCGCGATGCGCAGGACGCGGCCCGCCTCGCCGGCGGGGATCCTCGTGTGCGCCTCGACCGGGCTCGACGCGACGGACAGCGGCTCGCCGCCCTCCTTGCCGGAGACGATCGTGGCCCGCGCGACCTGGCGGTCGACGCGCCACAGCGCGCTGCCGTCGAGCTGGCTCAGCCGGCTCAGGCCGGGCGTCGAGTCGAGGACGCGGCTCATGGAGCGCGGCGCCCCGTCGCGTACGAGGACGTACCGGACGGCGTAGCCGCCGAGCTGGTCGGCCTGGTCGGCGCCGGAGCCCGCGACCAGGTTGGAGACGATCTTGTCGAGCCGCGGGCTGCTGCCACCCGCCTCGGCGAGCTCGCCGTCGCCCAGGCGCGCACCGGAGCCGCGTACGAGCGTGTACGAGACCTTCGCGGCCGACGTGCCGCCGAGGACCAGGGTCCGGGCCTGGTCACGGGTGCCGCTCTCCTCCGCGACGAACGCCGGTACCTGCACCGGGTCGCGGCGCTCCAGCGGTCCGGCGGCGCCGCCGATCATCCAGCCGGCGGCGGCGAGCAGCGGTCCGGCCGCGGCGGCGAAGGCGATCAGGACGGCGACGGGCTGGCGCCAGCCGAAGCTCTGGGTGGCGACGCGTTCGCGCGCGCCGTCCGCGCCGAGAACGGTGGCGCCGATGAGCGCCAGGCCGTAGACGAGGGTCGCGGGGCCGGCCCAGCCGCCTTCGGTGCTGTTGGTGAACACGGCGAAGAGGAGGGAGACGATCGCCACCACCCACGCCGTGCGGATGGGATACGTCCGCTCACCGCGCAGCAGGGCCGCCAGCGCCGTGAGGACGATGCCGATGAGCAGCAGCCCGCCCGCCGCCTTGGGGCCGCCGGGGCTGGTGCCGAGCAGGTCGAGTGCGCCGGCCGGGCCCGTACCGAAGTCGAGGCCCGCCTCGCGGAAGAAGGCGGAGGGGCTGGTGAGGAGCGTGAGCGACCAGGGGGCGAGCATCAGCACGGGGGTGCCGAGCGCGGCGAGGAAGCGCAGTCCGTACGCCGTGATGTCGCCGCGCCGCAGCACGAGTACGCCGATGCCGAGCACCAGGGCGATCGGCCACACGACGGGCGTGAACGCCGTCGCGACGGTCAGCAGGAGCGCGTACGCCCAGACGGCGCGCCAGCCGGAGCGTCCGCCCCCGGCGCGCAGCCCGCTCGCGGAGACGGCGCACCGGGCGATGAGCGGCAGCAGGACGGCGAGGACCGCCGTGCCGAGCCGCCCGGTGGCGAGGGCCCCGGTGGCGGCGGGCAGGAAGGCGTACGCGACGGCCGCCCAGGCGCGCAGCAGCCGGGACTCGACGAGCGGTCGCGAGACGAAGTACGCGGTGAGGCCGGCCAGTGGCACCGAGCAGACCAGCAGCACGGTGAGGGCGAGCCCGGTGGAGCCGAGGAAGACGGCCGACAGGGCGGCGAGCACGGCGAGGTAGGGCGGCGCCGTCTGGGTGCCGCCGGTGCCGATGGGGTGCCAGACGTCGGCGTACCGCGACCAGAGGCCGGACACGTCGTCGGGCGCGGGCAGCAGCGCGCCGCCGGCGAGAGCGCCGCCGCCGAGCAGGCCGCGGCAGGCGACGAGCGACACGAGGAGGAGCAGGAGGAAGAGCACGGGGCCCGGCTTGCGGGCGATCCGCTTCAGCCGGGCGAACTGCTCGATCTCCATGTAGTCGGCGTCGTCGCCACCGGGGCCGGACTCGACGACGCCGTGCCGCGAGCCCGCCGATTCGGGCTCGGAGCGGGAGCCGAAGCCGGCCGCGATCTGTTCGACGGTGGCTCTGACGGTCGCACCGGTCGGCGGGAAGAGCGGCCGCAGTTCGCTCGCTTCGACCTTGCCCTTTCCGCGCCGCTTCCTGGCCGCGAGGATCTTGCCGGGGCGCAGCAGGGTGCCCATCAGGCCGGTGACCTCGTCGACCGCCTGTCCGGGGACCTTGCCGAGGAGGTAGGCGAGCGTGCGAAGCAGCGTGCCGAGGACGAGGCGCAGCATGACGTACGGCAGGGCGGCGCCCCGCGCGTTCACGAGCATCGCGTAGACGGCGCCCGCCTTGTCGACGCGGTGCGGGTTGGCGACGGAGCGGCCGGCGCAGTCAATGGGCCGGCGCTCGCGGGCGGACGCCTCGGCGTGCCGCAGTACGGCGTCGGGGGCGACCAGGACGCGGTGGCCGGCGGCGTGGGCGCGCCAGCACAGGTCGACGTCGTCGCGCATGAGGGGCAGCCTGCGGTCGAAGCCGCCGAGCTCTTCCCAGACGTCGCGGCGGATCAGCATGCCGGCGGTCGACACGGAGAGTACGGAGCGGACCTGGTCGTGCTGGCCCTGGTCCTGCTCGCGTCGGTCGAGGCCGGTCCAGCGGCGGCCGCTGTTGGCGATGGAGACGCCGACTTCGAGCAGCTGCTTGCGGTCGTACCAGCCACGGAGTTTGGGACCGACGATCGCGGCGTGCTCGTCGGAGTCGGCGACGCGCAGGAGTTCGGCGAGGGCGTCCGGCTCGGGGGCGCAGTCGTCGTGCAGCAGCCACAGCCACTGCACCGGTTCGCCGTGCGGGAGTTCGGGCATGTCGTACGCGTCGTCGCGCCACGACCTGCTCACCGGGTCCCAGCCGCTGGGGCGCTTGAGGTAGGGGAGTTCCTCGGGGGTGAGGACCTGGGCGGTACGGACCGCCTCGTCGACGGCCGTGCCGAAACCGGAGCGGCGTGCCAGGTGCAGCACGCGGTCGGCTCCGAGGGCCTCGGTGACGAGTTCGGCGGATTCGTCCGCGCTGCCGGTGTCGGCGGCGACGACGGTCTGTACGGGGCGTTCCTGCCCCAGAAGCCCGGCGAGCGCGTCGGGCAGCCAGCGCGCGCCGTCGTGGGAGACGAGCACGGCGGTGACGACATGCCGGGGGAACTCGGGAGCGGCCGCCGCGTACGGCGCCGACGTTTGGCTGTGCACGGACATCGGGGTACGGGCCCTCCGGCCGGGGTCCGGGGGTCGCCCCCCGGAAGGCTGCTGTCTGACTGCGTCGACGCGCGCGACCCTTGGGGGCGTTGATGCGTCTCGGACAGCGCCCCACACTAACGGCTGGGCAACACAACGGTCCGCCGCCTGCGGCCTGGGGCCGGGCGACGGACCGGTTGATACGTGCACGCTTGTGCCATTTGATCGGTAAGCGCCGAGTGCGACTGTCGGGGTGCGACCGGGTTTGACGGTTCGCAGTCAGACGGCCGCCTTTTTCAGTCGCCGGCGTTCGCGCTCGGACAGACCGCCCCAGATACCGAACCGTTCGTCGTTGGAGAGCGCGTACTCAAGGCATTCCGAGCGGACTTCACAGGCGAGGCAGACCTTCTTGGCCTCGCGGGTCGATCCGCCCTTCTCGGGAAAGAAGGACTCGGGGTCGGTCTGTGCGCACAGGGCGCGCTCCTGCCAGCCGATTTCCTCGTCTGCGTCCTCGACCAGCAGTTGCTGGAACAGCTCGGTCATGTGCGCCCCTCGTCTGTCTTTTGCAGTCCCCGTGATGTAGTCGTTGCCGTTTTCGGCCGAACGACACGAGTGAAATTACAAGTGTGCGGATCCGAGGCAGTCAAGCCGAGATCTGCTATTGAGCCGGTTATTCACTCTGCGGAACCAAAGCTTTGCGGAAAGTGTTCAAATCACCAAAATTGTGACACATGCCACCGACTCGTCCACGACCCCCTCGCTTCGCCCTCATCAGAGTGAGATGCGGCGGGGTTTGATCTTGTTGCGGCCGGCTCGCGGAAGCGATCCGGATCACACTCCGGGTCGCGCGGATCGGCCCCGTCGCGCCGGTTTGCTCCGGTTGCGCCGATTGCTCCGGTCGCGACACCTTGAGGACGTTTGCTCGCGCGGTTGCTGCGGCATGTGTCCGCACTCTCTGTTGCACAAACCTTTCTCCGGATCCACTAACCGGATGAGGTGAAACATTACGGCCAAAACGGTCACGAGGTTGACAGCGAGTGAGCAACCAGGTCTCCTTGAACGCATGCCGATGACCGCAGCGCTCCCCCGCACCCACACGCGTGGGTCCCGTGGCGCTGCCCAGGTCCGGTTCGGCGCTTCCTGCTCCTGTTGCTGTTGTTCCAGCTGTTGAAGCCTTCGCGCTCCAGCTGACGCTCCGTAGCGGCCCGTGTCCGCCGCACCCGCTTCTGCGTTCGCGTCTCGCGACCACTCTTCCTGCGACACCCCAGCACTCATGCCGAGGAACCCCCGCACCATGAACAGCGACAGCGACCTCCAGATCGCCGGCGACATCCTCGCCGTCCAGCACCTCCTCCAGCCCGCCCGCGAGCACCCGGCCACCGTCGCCGAGTTCGCCGGCCTCGCCCGTTCCATCGCCGCCGATCGCGCGCAGTGGGAACACCTCGTCTCGTACGACGCCACCAGCCGCTGGTACCACCGGCTACGTACCGGACCCGGATACGAGGTCTGGCTGCTCAGCTGGGTGCCCGGTCAAGGCAGCGGCATGCATGATCACGGGCGTTCTTCCGGTGTACTTACCGTCCTGTCGGGTGAGTTGACCGAGCACACGGGTGAGGGGCGCGTCCGGCGCACGCTCGCGGCGGGCTCGCAGCGGGTGTTCGCGCCCGGTTACGCCCACGACGTCGTCAACGACGCGCTGGAGCCGGCCGTCAGCCTGCACGTCTACTTCCCGGGCCTCACCGAGATGCCGATGCACGCGGCGCGGTGCGCGTCCCCGGCCGCCCAGGATGTCGTACCGGCCTGACAGACTGCTGTGCATGCGCATTGTGGTTCTGGCAGGCGGTATTGGTGGCGCTCGCTTCCTCCGCGGCCTCAAGTCGGCCGCGCCTGACGCGGACATCACCGTCATCGGCAACACCGGTGACGACATTCATCTGTTCGGGCTGAAGGTCTGCCCCGACCTCGACACCGTGATGTACACCCTCGGCGGTGGCATCAACGAGGAGCAGGGCTGGGGGCGTGCGGACGAGACCTTCCAGGTCAAGGGCGAGCTCGCGGCGTACGGCGTGGGGCCGGAGTGGTTCGGGCTCGGCGACCGCGACTTCGCGACGCACATCGTCCGTACGCAGATGCTCGGCGCGGGTTATCCGCTGAGCGCGGTCACCGAGGCGCTGTGCGAGCGGTGGCAGCCGGGGGTGCGGCTGCTGCCCATGTCCGACGACCGCATCGAGACGCATGTCGCGGTGGACGTGGACGGGGAACGCAAGGCCGTCCACTTCCAGGAGTACTGGGTGAAGATGCGCGCGTCGGTGGACGCCCAGGCCGTCGTGCCGGTGGGCGCTGAGCAGGCGAAGCCGGCGCCGGGCGTTCTGGAGGCCATCGGTTCGGCCGACGTCATTCTGTTCCCGCCGTCCAACCCGGTGGTGAGCGTCGGGACCATCCTCGCCGTGCCCGGTGTCCGGGAGGCGATCGCCGACGCGGGGGTGCCGGTGGTGGGGCTTTCGCCCATCGTCGGCGACGCGCCCGTGCGGGGCATGGCCGACAAGGTGCTGGCCGCCGTGGGCGTCGAGTCCACGGCCGCGGCCGTCGCACTGCACTACGGGTCGGGGCTGCTCGACGGGTGGCTCGTCGACACCGTGGACGCGGGGGCGGTGGACGAGGTGGAGAGCGCGGGCGTGCGGTGCCGGGCGGTTCCGCTGATGATGACCGACGTGGAGGCCACGGCCACGATGGCCCGGGAGGCGCTGGCGCTGGCGGAGGAGGTACGGGCGTGAGGTCGGGGGGCAGCACGGCGGGGGTGGACTCGGGGGGCGTGAGTTCGGCGGAGGTGCGCTCGGGGGGCTTGGTTCCGGCTTCTGGTGCGGGTGCGGTGGCTGGTTCGGGTGCGGTGCGTGAGTCTGGTGCGGGTGGTGTGGTTCGGGTGTGGGCGGTGCCCGGGATGCCCGAAGTGCGCGGCGGGGACGACATCGCTCAGTTGATCGCGGCATCCCGGCCCGGGCTCGTCGACGGCGACATCCTGCTCGTCACTTCGAAGATCGTCAGCAAGGCGGAGGGCCGCGTCGTGGCGGCGGCCGACCGTGAGGCAGCCATCGACGCGGAGACCATACGCGTGGTCGCGCGGCGCGGAGCCCTTCGTATCGTCGAGAACCGGCACGGCCTCGTCATGGCCGCGGCCGGTGTCGACGCGTCCAACACCGCGGCCGGGACCGTGCTCCTGCTGCCCGCCGACCCCGATGCCGCGGCGCGGCAGATCCGGGACGGGTTGCGGGACGCGCTCGGCGTGGACGTGGGCGTCGTGGTGACGGACACCTTCGGACGGCCCTGGCGCAACGGTCTGACCGACGTGGCGATCGGCGCCGCGGGGGTGCGGGTCCTCGAAGACCTGCGGGGCGGGACCGATGCGTACGGCAATCCGCTGAACGTGACGGTCGTCGCCGTCGCGGACGAGCTGGCCGCGGCCGGTGATCTGGTGAAGGGCAAGACCGGGGGGCTGCCGGTCGCCGTGGTGCGGGGGCTTTCGCACCTGGTGGGGGCCGACGGAGGCGGGCGTGACCTGGTCCGGTCGGCGGCCGACGACATGTTCCGGCTCGGGACGTCGGAGGCGGTACGGGAAGCGGTGACGCAGCGGCGTACCGTGCGGGAGTTCACCGACGAGCCGGTGGATCCGGCGGCGGTACGGCGCGCTGTCGCGGCGGCGGTCACCGCGCCCGCGCCCCATCACACGACGCCGTGGCGCTTCGTCCTGGTGGAGTCGGAGGCGGCGCGGAAGGCGCTGCTCGACGCGATGCGCGCCGCGTGGGTGGCGGACCTGCGGGCCGACGGGAAGTCGGAGGAGTCGATCGCGAAGCGCGTCCGGCGGGGGGACGTGCTGCGGAACGCTCCTTACCTGGTGGTGCCGTGCATGGTGATGGACGGCTCGCACGCGTACGGAGACCCGCGTCGCGACGCTGCGGAGCGGGAGATGTTCGTCGTCGCGGCGGGGGCCGGTGTGCAGAACTTCTTGGTGGCGTTGGCCGGGGAGCGGCTGGGGTCGGCGTGGGTTTCGTCGACGATGTTCTGCCGTGAGGTGGTGCGGGAGGTGCTGCGGCTGCCCGAGGGGTGGGACCCGATGGGGGCGGTGGCGGTGGGTCACGCGGCGGGGCCGCCGAAGGAACGGGCGGCACGGGATGCGGAGGCGTACGTCTCGGTGCGCTGAGGGGGCCTTGTCCGGGGGGCGGGGGCTCTGGGGGCCGGAGGCTTCGGGGTCGGCACCGTCACAGGTGAAAGGTGGCGTTGCCCGAGCCCGCCGCCCCGGCACCGTCACAGGTGCAAGGTGGCATCGCCACGGTTCGGGGTGTGTCGGGGGCTACAGGGCCGCTATGTTGCCCGGGGTCATTCTCGGGGCGTGGCGGGGCGGGGTCCGGCCTGAGAGGAGGATCAGGCGGGCCGCGCGGTGGCGTTGGCCTGCGTACGGGGCCAGGAGTTCCAGCATCGCGTCGTCGTCCGCGTCGCGGTTGCCGGCCAGGGCGTAGCCGACCGTGCTCGGCAGGTGGTAGTCGCCGACCGACACCGCGTCGGGGGCCCCGTTGCTGCGCTGCAGCGTCTCCGCGGCGGTCCAGGGGCCGATGCCCGGGATCAGTTGCAGGCGGGCCGAGGCCTGTTCCAGGGGCATCGTGGCCGCCTCCTCCAGGCGTCGCGCCACCCGTACCGCTCGCAGGATCGTCACGGAACGCTTGCTGTCCACGCCCGCGCGGTGCCACTCCCAGGAGGGGATGAGGGCCCAGGTCCTGGGCGAGGGCGTGATGTGCAGGTCCACCGGGCCGGGGGCCGGGTCGCCGTACGTGCGGATCAGCAGGCGCCAGGCGCGGTACGCCTCGTGGGTGGTGACCTTCTGTTCCAGGATGGACGCGATCAGGGATTCGAGGACCAGGCCCGTGCGGCCCAGCCGCAGGCCCGGGCGGCGGCGCCAGGTGTCGGCGACGACGCGGTGGCGCGGTACGAAGGCGGACGGGTCGTCCAAGGAGCCGAGGAGCGGCGGCAGTTCGTCGAGGAGCCAGTCGGCTCCCTCACCCCAGGCCGTCGCCTCCACGACGCCCGCGCCGGCGGACACGCGCAGGGTGCCCGGGCCGGCGGGTGTGCGGCAGGTGCGCCAGAAGGCGCCGTCGGGGGTCGCGCGGAACGTGGGGTCGGCGGGGCCGCGGCGGAGCGGCCCCAGGGCCAGGGCGAGGTCGAGGGGGCCCGGCGGGGTCCAGGTGCGGGTGCGCGCCGACGGTGCCGGTGTGCTCTGGCGCGGGACGGACCCGGTCGCCGCCGTGTCTCCGCCCCGCACCGTGGTGCGGGTGACGGGGCGGGGCGCGAAGCGGCCTGACACGGGTGCGGTCCTTGGGTCGACAGGTGCGTGGGCTTCGAGCCTACTGGTCCGACGAGAAGCGGAGCGAGGCGTCGGGCAGCGTCGCGCCGCACCACACCCGTACGCCTTCGCGCAGCTCGTTGTCCGCGCCCACCGTGGCGCCGTCGCCGACGACCGCGCCGGACACGAGGGTGCGGGCGCCGATCCTCGCGCCCGCGCCGATGAGGGAGTCGGTGATCACCGCGCCGGGCTCGATCACGGCACCGGCGAGGATCGCGCTGCCGTCGACGCGGGCACCCTCGCCGACCGTCGCGCCCTCGCCGACGACCGTGCCGCCGGTCAGCTTCGCGTCGGTGGCGACCGACGCGGTCGGCAGGACCAGACGGTCGCCGCAGCGGCCCGGCACCGCCGGGGACGGCGCCCTGCCGAGGACCAGGTCCGCCGAGCCGCGGACGAACGCCTGGGGGGTGCCCAGGTCCAGCCAGTACGTCGAGTCGACCATGCCCTGGAGGTGCGCGCCCGAGGACAGCAGGTCGGGGAAGGTCTCGCGTTCCACGGAGACGGGGCGGCCCGCGGGGATCGTGTCTATGACCGAGCGGCGGAAGACGTACGCACCCGCGTTGATCTGGTCGGTGACGATCTCCTCGGGGGTCTGGGGCTTTTCGAGGAACGCCGTGACCCGGCCCGTGGGGTCGGTGGGAACGAGGCCGAAGGCCCTGGGGTCCTCGACCCGGGTGAGGTGCAGGGAGACGTCGGCGCCCGAGGTGGTGTGGGTGGAGACGAGGGCGCCGATGTCGAGACCGGTGAGGATGTCCCCGTTGAAGATCAGGACCGGGTCGTCGGGAGACGAGTGCAGGCGTGAGGCGACGTTGCGGATGGCGCCGCCGGTGCCGAGCGGCTCCTCCTCGGTCACGTACTCCAGGTGCAGACCGAGGGCGGAGCCGTCGCCGAAGTACGGCTCGAAGACCTCGGCGAGGTACGACGTCGCGAGGACGACGTGTTCGACTCCGGCCGCCCGCGCGCGGGCCAGCTGGTGGGTGAGGAAGGGCACACCGGCCGCCGGGACCATGGGCTTCGGTGTGTGCACGGTGAGCGGGCGCAACCGGGTGCCCTTGCCGCCGACCAGGAGGATCGCTTCAGTCACCTTGTCGTCTCTGCTTCCTGCTGGGGCCGGCCGGGTACGGGCAGGCCAGTGTATGCAGACCGTTCGATCAGCCCCGGTCAGCGGCCCTGTAGGCGGGCGGAGGCGTCCCGGGTCTCGTCGAGCTTGCTGTAGAGGCGGCCTCCCGGACAGTCGGTGGCGTATCCGTCCCGGTGTCCGGAAATGACGTTGAGCTTGACGATGGTGCCCTTCTTGTAGCGGTTGCCGCCACCGGACTTGAGCGTGGTCTTGGCGCGCGGGTCGGCGCCGTACAGGCCGAGCTTCCAGGCGGTGAGGCGGGCGACCGCGTTGACGACGGCGGCGGGTGGGTTGGACTTGCTGTAGGTGCCGAGGACGGCGATGCCCGTGCTGTTGCTGTTGAAACCGCGAGTGTGCGCCCCCAGGACCGGCTTGGCCACACCGCCTGCCCTGCCTTCGTAGATGTTTCCGCACTTGTCGACGGCGAAGTTGTAGCCGAAGTCGCGCCAGCCGCTGCTCTTGACGTGGTAGCGGTAGATACTGCGCAGGACGGAGTCGGCCTGCGAGCAGCTGTAGTTGTTGCCGGTCGCGCTGTGGTGCACGAAGGCGGCCTTGACGCTCTTCGTGTAGACGAAGTTGCGCTCGCGGAGCTGCTCGTTCGCGCCCCAGCCCTTGCGCGTGACGATGCGCGGGCGGGGACCGATCAGCGGCTTTCCGCCGCCCAGCCAGAAGGTCTGTTCCTCCGTCTCCGCCTTGCTCAGCGCCGGTACTTCGGTGGCGCCGAGCGGGACGAGATCGGCGTTGACCGCCGAGGCGGCGGCGTCCTCCGCGGTCAGGAGGGCGGTCCGGGGGTCGTCCGCGTCGTCGGCCGCGGTCTGCGCCGCCGTGTCGTCGGCGCCGGCCTCGGCGGTGTCGGCCGCCGCGTCGGCGGTGGTCGTCGTGCCGACGGGCGGGTCGTCGCCCGGGTCGACCAGTTCGAGGCGCAGGCCGGACGGGAGGCGGGCGGGGGCCGCACCGCGTACGGCGGGGTCCTCGGGGCGTACCCGTACCTCTACGCCGTCACTGGCGCCGACCCACAGGGGCGCGGTCGAGCCGCGGACCCTTCCCGTCTCGCGCTCCACCGTGCCGGCGTCGGCGGCGTGCTCGTGGTTGTGGGTTTCCAGGGCCTGCCAGCCCGACCAGGCGCCCGTCTCCTTGGAGCGGGTGCGGACCTGTGCCGTGCCGTGGAGTTCGGCCTCGACGTCGTCCCAGACGACCCCGACCAGCGAGAACGGCTTGGTTTCGCCCTCGGTCCGGCCCTGGGGGGCGGTACCGGCGGCTCGGCCGTCCGGGGCGAGCGGCCGCAGCGGCAGCGACTGGGTGGAGCCCAGGGGCGCCGTACTGGCGGGGACCGGGGCGGCGACGGCGGCGGTGGGCAGGACCAGAGCGGCGGTGCACGCGACTCCGATCGCGGAAGCAAGGAATTCACGCATGCAGCAGATCTTGGACATAAATAGACAAATATGTCCATTGGGGAATTGACGGCTCGTCGGCCGAACCGGTGTACGGGAAGCCCCGGCGGCACGGCTCCCGTCCGGCGGCGCGGCGTACCCTTGCGCGGGTGAACGCCACCGATCGCACCCCCGCCGACCTGCTGCGATCCGCGCTCGCCGCGGACCCGGCGCAGCCCCTGGTCACCTTCTACGACGACGCCACCGGCGAACGCGTGGAACTGTCCGTCGCCACCTTCGCCAATTGGGTGGCCAAGACCGCCAACCTGCTCCAGGGCGACCTCGGCGCCGCGCCGGGCGACCGGCTCGCGCTGCTGCTCCCCGCGCACTGGCAGACCGCCGTCTGGCTGCTCGCCTGTTCGTCCGTCGGGGTGGTCGCCGACGTGGGCGGGGACCCGGCCGACGCCGACCTGGTGGTCAGCGGGCCCGACACGCTGGAGCAGGCGCGGGCCTGCGGCGGGGAGCGCGTGGCGCTCGCGCTGCGCCCCCTGGGCGGCCGCTTCCCGCAGCCGCCCGCCGGCTTCGCGGACTACGCCGTCGAGGTGCCGGGGCAGGGCGACCGGTTCGCGCCGTACGCGCCCGTCGACCCGGACGCGCCCGCGCTGCGCGTCGGCGGCACCGGGCTCACGGGCGCCGAGCTGGTCGAGCGGGCGCGCGCGGACGCGCGGACGCTGGGGCTCGGGCCCGGGGCGCGGGTGCTGTCCGGGGCGGCGTACGACACGTGGGAAGGGCTGTCCTCGGGTCTCTTCGCGCCGCTCGCCGTCGGGGGGTCCGTGGTGCTGTGCCGGAATCTCGGCCAGCTGTCCGAAGGCGGCCTCGCCCAGCGGACCGAGAGCGAGCGGGTCACCAACACTGCGGTACCGCAAGCGCCCTGAGCGCCACCCGTCCGGCCCACCGGCTGCCGAGCCCTGCGGCCGCAGGACCGGAGGGCGGTGGATGATCGGCGGTGCACCGCACAACCAAGCGCGCGGTTCAGCCGTCTACCCCTGCGACCGGCGGCCCAGCGCGCCGCCGACTCCGTGAAGGATGGACGCAGACGTGACCGACAGTGCTGGCACGCCCTCCGGACCGGACACGCCGGCCGAGGAGGACGAGGCGAAGGGCCGGGCCACGGAGGGAGCGGGCGAGCCGGCGGCGAAGGCCGACGGCGAGGAGGCCGGCTCCGACGCCGAGCAGGAATCCAACGGCTCCCGGCGCTGGATGCGTTGGACCGCCCTCGGCGCCTCCTTCGCACTCCTGCTCGCGGCCGGCGTCGGCTGGTGGCTCTACCGGAAGCTCGACGGCAACATCACCACCGACACCACCGCCGCCGCCGAGCTGCACGCGTACGAGAAGGAGCGTCCGACGCCCATCGCGCTGGACGCCCAGAACATCCTGCTCATCGGGTCCGACACCCGCTCCGGCAAGGGCAACGACAAGTACGGCCCGGACAAGGGCACCCAGCGCAGCGACACGACGATCCTGCTGCACCTGGCCGGGGACCGTAAGAGCGCGACGGCCGTCTCGCTGCCGCGCGACCTGATGGTGGACATCCCCAGCTGCCGCAAGCCCGACGGCTCGCGTACGAGGAAACAGTTCACGCAGTTCAACTCGGCGTTCGAGTTCGGGGGTACGGCGTGCACCATCCGTACGGTCGAGAAGCTCACCGGCGTCCGCGTGGACCACCACATGGTGGTCGACTTCGCGGGCTTCAAGGGGATGGTCGACGCGGTGGACGGCGTCGAGATCTGTCTCAAGGAGCCGATCGACGACGACGACGCGCTGCTCCGGCTGGACAAGGGCCGCCAGAAGCTGAACGGCGAGCAGGCCCTCGGCTTCGTACGGGCCCGCAAGACCATCGGCGACGGCAGCGACACCGAGCGCATGGAACGCCAGCAGCGCTTCCTCGGCGCGCTGGTGAACAAGGTGCAGAGCAACGGCGTGCTGCTCAACCCGACGCGGCTGTACCCGGTGCTGGACGCGGCCACGAAGTCCCTGACGACCGATGCCGGGCTCGACTCGCTCAAGGACCTGTACAACCTGGTCCGCGGGATGCGGAACATCCCCACCGAGCAGGTGCAGTTCATGACGGTGCCCCGTCAGCCGTACGCCCAGGACCCGAACCGCGACGAGCTGGTCGAGCCGGACGCGGGCCGGCTGTTCAAGCAACTGCGCGAGGACGCTCCGGTCTCCGTCGTTCCGGCGGGGTCCGAGGAGCCGGACAAGGACGGAGGGTCCAAGGCCGACGAGAAGCCGGACGACGCGGGCGCGACGAGTCCGGCGCCGACGCCGACATTCACCGGCAGCAATGCCGCTACGGACGAGTGCGAGTAAAGCCATGACCAAGGCCTGGCCGACAACTGACGCGGATTGGGCGTATTGCCCAGTTGTAAGGGGAGTGGAATTTGTCACGGACGTCGCCCCGCGCTGAACTGGGCAGATAGTGTGACGCGATCCGGTGCTTCCGGCCCTGAGGTCGCACTGCTGGAAAGAACGCCAGAGGGCCTGGGGGAGGCGCCTCATGTGGCACCCGACGGAGGACTCAAGCAACCGTGGATGCGCAAAACCGTGGGCGGGCGGACGAAATCGACCCCGCAGACCAGTGGGTGCTCAACCCGGCCACCGGTGATTACGAATTGCGACTGGACCAATCCGCACGGCAGTCGCCCGCATCCCCCGCCCGGGGCTCCCGTTCCAGAAGAGGTCCCGTACGGGAAGCGACCGCCCCCCCGCGGCGCCAGGTTCCGGTCCAGCGCAGCCGCCGGGCCGCGAACGGCGCCGACGCCAAGGGCGCCGGCGGCCCCGACCAGCAGGCGGGCCGCCGCAAGCGCAAGGCGAAGAACTCGGGCAAGAAGAAGGCGCTGCTGTGGACCGGCGGCGTCATGGGTTTCGTGCTGGTGGGCGTCTCGGTCGGCGGATACGTGCTGTACGACCGCCTGAACGGGAACATCAACTC
The DNA here is from genome assembly GCF_014650755.1 of Streptomyces chryseus. Classification (GTDB taxonomy): domain Bacteria; phylum Actinomycetota; class Actinomycetes; order Streptomycetales; family Streptomycetaceae; genus Streptomyces; species Streptomyces chryseus. The sequence continues at coordinate 28,912 of NZ_BMVO01000029.1, forward strand.
CATCGACGTGGGCGACGCCGCCAACGGCGGTTCCCTCAAGGACGGGCCGATCAACATCCTGATCATCGGCACGGACATCCGCACCGGTGAGGGCAACGAGAGCTACGGAGACCGGGAGAACACCACGGGTCACGCCGACACGACGTTCCTCTTCCATGTGTCCGAGGACCGTACGAACGCGACGGCCCTGAGCATCCCCCGGGACCTGAAGACCGACATCCCCGACTGCCCCACCAAGCAGCCGGACGGCTCGACCAAGATCATTCCCGGCAAGGACTACACGAAGTTCAACGAGAGCTTCGGCGTGGCCGGCCGTGACCCGGGCTGCACCATGCGCACGGTCAAGCAGATCACCGGCGTCCCGGTCGACCACTTCATGATGGCCGACTTCAACGCGGTGAAGACGCTGACCACCGCGATGGACGGCGTGGACGTCTGCCTGACCGAGCCCATCAAGGACGACGACTACTCCAAACTCGACCTGAGCGCCGGGGACCACACCCTCCAGGGCGAGCAGGCGCTCGCGTTCCTCCGCAACCGGCACGGTCTCGGCAACGAGAGCGACCTCGACCGGATCAAGATGCAGCAGCAGTTCATCGCGTCGATGATCCGCAAGATGAGGGAAGAGACGCTGGGCAACCCGAAGCGGATGCTCGCCCTCGCGGACGCGGCCACCAAGGCCCTCACCGTGGACAAGGCGATCAGTGACATCCCGAAACTGACCGGTCTCGCGCAGGAACTCGGCCGGATCGACCTCAAGAACATCACGTTCACGACGGTCCCCGTGATCGACAACCCCAACGAGAAGGTCAGGGCGACCGTCGTACTGGACCCGGTCCAGGCCCCGCAGGTCTTCAGCATGCTGCAGACCGACACCTCCTTCACCGAGGTGAAGAAGAAGGAGAAGGCCGCCAAGAGCAAGCAGGCGGCGCTGCTCAAGGGCCCGCGCGCCGAGGCTTCCGAGGTGCGTGTCGACGTCTACAACGGCAGTGACACCGCCGGCGCCGCGCAGAAGACCCTCAACTGGCTGCAGGTGCAGAAGGGTGTGCTCAAGTCGACGAACAAGAGCAACGCCCCTGAGAAGATCGACAAGACGACCCTTGAGTACGCGCCGAACCAGGCCGACCAGGCGCGCAAGCTCGCGGACCTGATGGGCCTGCCCGCCACGGCGCTCAAGAAGGGCAGCGAGGACGCCGGCGAGACGCAGGCGATGGTCCTGACCCTCGGCGCCGACTTCAAGGGCGAGGGGGTGCCCATCTCCGGTCCGGTGAAGCCGCCGAAGGTGGACAAGGTCGCAGCGGACAAGAAGGTCTGCGCCAAGTGACGCCGCGTCACTGGACGCGGCGCGCCTGAAACAACAGCGGAACAGAGCAACGCGGGCGGGCCGGATGCGAGGGGGCTTCCGGTCGTCCGCGACGGCGAGCGGTACACGGCCGCCGGATTCGAGGAAGGCGCCGGGTCCTGTCGCGCGGACCGGGGTCACGGGGACTGCAGCGCGGCGGGCTTCAGTGGGGCAGGCGCGTCCATCGCCCGCCGAAGGAGGCGCCGGGCCTCAAGAGGGCTCCGGCTCATGACGGCACGCGAAGGCGGGCCGGCGGCGGACAAGCCCGATCACGGGCCTGTGCGTACCTGATCGACAGGGGGGACTGTGGGGCAGAGCAGTGTGCGAGGGGACGACACGCGAGAACGCGTTCCGCGCGACCGGTCCGGCGGCGGTGCCGCGGCGCCGTCTGACGGCGGCACGCGAGGCGGTGCCCGGCGAACCGGCCGCGGGAAACCGCGCAAGCGGCGGATACTGCGCTGGACCGCCCTGACCGTCTCGGTTCTCATACTCGGCACCGGCGGCGCCGGTTACCTCTACTACGAGCACCTGAACGACAGCATCAAGCGGGAGGCCCTCAACCTCGGGGGCAGGAAGATGGCCGATCACAAGGCCAACGCCGCCGGGCAGACCCCGCTGAACATCCTGCTCATCGGGTCGGACGCCCGCGACACCGCCGCGAACAAGAAGCTCGGCGGCGGACGGGCCCACTTCGACGGTCCGGCGCTGGCCGACGTGCAGATGCTGGTGCACCTCTCCGCGGACCGCACCAACATGTCGGTCGTCTCCATGCCGCGCGACACCATGGTGAAGATGCCCAAGTGCACCGCCGTGGACGGGACCGAGTACGCGGCCTCCACCGGCAGGATGCAGACCAACCTCAGCCTGGACCGCGGCGGTCCCGGCTGCACGGTGGCCGCGTGGCACGAGCTCACGGGCATCACCATCGACCACTTCATGATGGTCGACTTCGCGGGAGTGGTCTCGATGGCCGACGCGATCGGCGGCGTCCCCGTCTGCGTCGACGCCAACGTCCACTCCCGCAACAGCAAGGGCGAGGGCTCCGGCCTGAAGCTGCGCAAGGGCACCACCTCGATCAAGGGCGAGCAGGCCCTGCAGTGGCTGAGGACCCGCTACGGCTTCGAGGACGGCACCGACCTCGGCCGCACCCGCGCCCAGCACATGTACATGAACTCGATGATCCGTGAGCTCCGCGAGAACGCGAAGCTCACCAACCCGAACAAGCTGCGCAAGCTCGCCGAGGCGGCCACCGACGCCCTGACCGTCGACGACCGGATCGACACGGTGACCGATCTGCTCGACCTGGCCGATGAGTTCAAGAAGATCCCGACCGGCCGGATCACCATGACCACCATGCCGACGATCCCCTACACGTACGACAGGAACAGGGTCGAGCCCACCCCCGGTGACGCGGAGAAGCTGTTCCGCCTGGTCCGCGAGGACATCCCGCTGGACGGCAAGGGCGTCAAGGCCAAGCCCAAGCCGCCGGTGTCGAAGGACCCCGTCGCCCCGGTGGGCGAGATCGCCGTCACCGTGCAGAACGGCACAGGCGTGGGCGGACAGCCGACGAACGGCCGCTCCACGTCGGTGACCGCGTCACTCGTCGCGCAGGGCTTCACCCTGGCGCGGGCCGGCGACCAGCTCATGCCGCAGGAGACGACGACCGTCACCTACCCGAGCGTCGACCTTCAGGGGGACGCACAGGCAGTCGCCAAGTCCCTTGGGGTTCCGGTGAGTTCGGTGAAGCGGTCCACAGAGGTCACGGGCGTCACCGTGGTCGTCGGCGCCGACTGGCGGACGGGCACCGCGTACCCGAAGTCGAGCGAGGACGACAAGGCACCCAAGTCGGCACGTCTCTCCAACGGCGCGGACTCCACCGACTGCATGCACGTCCAGGAGGGCTTCGCCTGGTCCTGAGCGTCGCGCGCCGGCCCACCCAGGACCAGGGGGCCGGCCGCGTCGGGGGCATCGTCAGACCGTCGTCGGCCGCACCGCCGGGCGGCGGCTGGCGATGACCTTCCTGGCGAGGGAGCGGGGGCTGGTCAGGAAGCCGTAGCCCCAGGACATGTGCATGGTCGCCAGGGCGAGGGGGATCTGCGCCCGGGCCTTCAGCGACAGCCCCTTGCCGGCCGGGACCGAGCCCGCCGTGATCGCGGCCAGGTACCCGGCCGGGACCAGGAAGCCCCACGGGGTGAGTGCGGCGCCGACGACGATGCCCGCGGCTATCGCGCAGACGGCGGTCGGCGGCGCGAGGTAGCGCAGGTTGATCGAACCGGCGTGGTAGCGGGCGACGACGTGCCGCCAGCGGCCGTAGTCCTTGTACTGCTTGGCCAGCGCCTTGACGGAGGGCCTCGGGCGGTACTGGACGCGCAGTTCGGGCGAGAACCAGATGAGGCCGCCCGCCTCGCGGATCCGGAAGTTCAGCTCCCAGTCCTGGGCGCGGACGAACTCCTCGTTGTACCCGCCCTGCTGTTCCAGGGCCTCGCGGCGGAAGACGCCCAAGTACACGGTCTCCGCCGGAGCGGCCTCGCCGCCCGTGTGGAACGCCGCGTTGCCGACGCCGATCTTCGAGGTCATCGCGGCCGCGACCGCGTCCTCCCAGGCGTTCTCGCCCTCGGCGTGCATGATGCCGCCGACGTTCTGCGCGCCGGTCTCCTCCAGGAGGCGCACGGCGGTCGCGATGTAGTTCGGCGACAGCATGCCGTGGCCGTCGACCCGCACCACGACGGGGTGCCGGGAGGCCTTGATGGCGGCGTTCAGCGCTGCGGGGGTGCGGCCCGTCGGGTTCGGGACGGTGTGGACGCGGGAATCCTCGCGTACCAGCTCGGCGGCGATCTCCTCGGTCCGGTCCGAGGACGGGCCGATGGCGATCACCACCTCCATCTCGCCGTCGTACTCCTGCTCCAGGATGTGACGGACCGAGTTGCGCAGATGCCGCTCCTCATTGAGGACCGGCATGATCACGGAGACTGCGGGTGTGGCGTTCATCGGGGGTCACGTTACCGCGAACGGGGGACACGGTCGCGCGGCGGCCGCGTCGCTGCCGGGGGTCGTTGATCGTATGGGCTTACGTTGCCGCTGATCCCCCCATGCCCTCGCGGAGGTTCCCCACGTGCCCCAGTCGCCCCGTCCGCAGAAGGGCCGCAGTCGAAGGCAGGACGAGCGCCCGCAGTGGTCGATGCGTCTGTTCACCACGATCTCGGTCCTGGTGCTGTGCGCGGGAGGCATCGGTCACGCCGTGGTCTCCGGGATGGAGACCGGCATCGAACGGGTCGACCCGTTCAAGGACATGAAGAACCGCCCCGCGCCCGGCCACGGGACGAACATCCTGCTCGTCGGCACCGACGGCCGCGAGCGGATCACCGCGGAGGAGAAGCGGAAGTACCGGCTCGGCGGCGAGCCCTGCCACTGCACCGACACGATCATGGTGGTGCACCTCTCCGCCGACAAGAAGCGCGCGAGCGTCGTGAGCCTGCCGCGCGACAGCTACGCGGAGGTCCCCGCGCACACCGACCAGTCCACCGGCAAGCACCACAACGCCCATCCGGCGAAGATCAACGCGGCGTACGCGGAGGGCGGCCCCGGGCTCACCGTACGGACCGTCGAGCACATGACGAAGGTGAAGATCGACCATTACCTGGAGGTCGACTTCACCAGCTTCATGCGGACGGTGGACGTGATCGGCGGGGTCGAGGTCTGCACGGTCCGCCCGCTCAAGGACCACTACACCGGCCTCGACCTGCCCGTGGGCACCCACCGGCTGAACGGCGGGCAGGCCCTCCAGTACGTCCGCTCCCGGCACATCGACGGCGCCGCCGACTTCGGCCGCATGCAGCGCCAGCAGCGCTTCCTCGCCGCCTTCGTCGCCAAGGCCGGCACGGCGGGCGTCCTGCTGAATCCGGTCAAGTTCCGGCAGGTGACGACGACGCTGCTCGGCTCGGTACGGGCGGACAAGGGATTCGGCACGCGGGAGATGCTCGACCTGGGGCGGGCGATGCGGGGCTTCAAGCCCGCGTCGTCGGAGTTCACGTCCGTGCCCGTGTCCGGCGTCGACCAGTCCGTGGCGGGCATCGGCTCGACCGTGAAGTGGGACGAGGCGAAGGCGAAGAGGCTCTTCCAGCACCTGCGCGACGACAAGCCGCTCGCGCCGCTGCGGCCGAGGGCGAAGGCGGCGGTCGTCGACGTGGCGCCGCAGCAGATCGACGTACAGGTCTACAACGGGACGCTCACGCGGGGCCTCGGCAAGCGCGTGGACGACGCGCTGCGCTCCACCGGCTTCCGGACCACCCGGTCCCCCGAGGACGCGGACCGGCACGACGTGAAGCGCACCCTCGTCACGTACGACCCGCGCTGGGACCGCTCGGCGAAGTCGCTCCAGGCCGCGCTGCCCGGGTGCGAGCTGCGGGCGGTGGACGGGCAGGGCGGCCTGCTGAAGGTGATGGCCGGTACGGACTTCAAGGGCGTGCGGGCGGTACGGGCGGACGAGCCGCACCGGGGCGAGTTCGGCACGGTCACCGGCGACCAGGTCGTCTGCCGGTGACCGGTCGCCTCAGACCTCCGTGTCCAGGCCCTCGGCGGCGCGCTTGTCCCGCAGCTCCTTGATCGCGCGGCGCCGCGCGAGGCGGTGCGTGCGCCGGATCTGGGCCTCCTGGTAGCGGCGGCGGTCGCGCTCCGTCTCGGGTACGACGGGCGGCACCCGGCGGGGCTTGCCGTCGGCGTCGACGGCGGCGAACACCAGGTAGGCGCTGCCGACCTGGGTGGCGGGGGTCGACTCGTTCCAGCGCTCGGCCAGGACCCGTACGCCGACCTCCATCGAGGACCGGCCCGTCCAGTTGACCTGCGCCTTGACATGGACCAGGTCCCCCACGCGCACCGGCTCCAGGAAGACCATCTCGTCCATGGAGGCGGTGACGGCCGGGCCGCCGGAGTGCCGTCCCGCGACGGCGCCCGCCGCGTCGTCCACCAGTTTCATGATCACGCCGCCGTGCACCGTGCCGAGGAGGTTGGTGTCGCTGCCGGTCATGATGTGGCTGAGCGTGGTGCGGGACGCCGCGGTGGGCTTGCCCGGAATGTCATCTTCCGGGCTCTGGGGCTGATCTGTCATGCCCTCCACCTTATGCGCGGGGCGCATTGCATCAGCTCTGCAACAGCCCTGACCCGATTTCCCACCCACCCTGTAAGCGGGCCGCCCCTTGCCTGCACACTGGTCCGCATGAGCGACTGGCCGGACGGATGGAACGACCGCAGCGACCCGCACGGTCGCGGCAGCGGCGGCGCGCAGCCCGAGGGCGCGCGGGTGATGAGGCATGTCCAGCGCGGCCAGGTGCCGCCGCCGGCCGCCCCCGTGCCGCCCGTGCGCCGCCCGGTGCCGGCGCAGCCGCAGGGTTACGACGACGGATACGGCCAGGGCTCCCACGGCGACGGCTACAACACCGGGCAGGTCTACGGCGGCGGCGGTGGCCGCGGCGGCCGTCCGCCGCGCGCGCCGCGGGTCGGTCCGGCGCCGGACTGGAGACGCCGTATCAAGGTGGGATCGCTGACGCTGGTCGTCGTGCTCCTCGCCGTCTCCATCGGCACGTACTTCTGGGCGGACGGCAAGCTCAAGCGCGAGGTCGACCTGTCGAAGGTCATCGAGCGCCCGGAGGCCGGCGACGGCACCAACTACCTGATCGTCGGTTCCGACAGCCGCGAGGGCATGTCGGCCGACGACAAGAAGAAGCTGCACACCGGGTCGGCCGAGGGCAAGCGCACCGACTCGATGATGATCCTGCACGACGGTTCCAACGGGCCGACCCTCATCTCGCTGCCGCGCGACTCCGAGGTGGAGATCCCGTCCTTCGTCGGCTCGGAGTCCGGCAAGAAGTTCCCGGGCCAGGGCAGGCGCGTGAAGCTGAACGCGGCGTACGCCGAGGACGGCCCCGAGCTGCTGGTCCGTACCGTCGAGCACAACACCAAGCTGCGCATCGACCACTACGTCGAGATCGGCTTCGCCGGCTTCGCCAACATCGTGGACGCGATCGGCGGGGTGGAGATGGACATCCCCAAGGCGTTCAAGGACAAGAAGTCGGGCGCCGACTTCCAGGCCGGCAAGCAGACACTGAACGGCGAGCAGTCCCTGGCCTTCGTCCGCACCCGCTACGCCTTCGCGGGCAGCGACCTGGACCGTACGAAGAACCAGCAGAAGTTCCTCGCGGCGCTGGCGAGCCAGACGGCGACGCCGGGCACGATCCTGAACCCGTTCAAGCTCTACCCGACGATGGGCGCCGGCCTCGACACGCTCATTGTCGACGAGGACATGAGCCTGTGGTCGCTGGGTCAGATGTTCTTCGCGATGAAGGGCGTCACGGGCGGCGACGGTACGTCGATGAACATCCCGATCTCGGGCAGCAACGGCGGCAACCTGGTCTGGGACAAGGCCAAGGTCGCGCAGCTCGTGGAGCAGCTGAAGAACGACGAGAAGGTCACGGTCACCGGCAACTGACCGGACCTGCCGAAGGGGCCCGGACGGATCACCGTCCGGGCCCCTTCGTCGTACGCCTACGGCAGGTTGCGGGCCATCACGATCCGCTGAACCTGGTTCGTTCCTTCATAAATCTGCGTGATCTTGGCGTCGCGCATCATGCGCTCGACCGGGTAGTCACGGGTGTAGCCGTAGCCGCCGAGGAGCTGGACGGCGTCCGTGGTGATCTCCATGGCGGCGTCGGAGGCGTAGCACTTGGCCGCGGCGCCGAAGAACGTCAGGCCCTCCTGTTCACCTCCGGCGGACACGCGCTCGGACTTGGCGGCGGCCGCGTACGTCAGCTGGCGGGCGGCCTCCAGCTTCATGGCCATGTCGGCGAGCATGAACTGCACGCCCTGGAAGTCGCCGATCGGCTTGCCGAACTGCTTGCGCTCCTGGACGTAACCCTTGGCGTAGTCCAGGGCGCCCTGGGCGATGCCGAGCGCCTGGGCCGCGATCGTGATGCGGGTGTGGTCCAGGGTCTTCATCGCCGTGGCGAAGCCGGTGCCCTCCTCGCCGATCATGCGGTCGGCGGGGATGCGGACGTTGTCGAGGTAGACCTCGCGGGTCGGCGAGCCCTTGATGCCGAGCTTCTTCTCCGGCGCGCCGAAGGAGACGCCCTCGTCCGACTTCTCGACGACGAAGGCGCTGATGCCCTTCGAGCGCTTGGCCGGGTCGGTGACGGCCATCACCGTGTAGTACTCGCTGACGCCGGCGTTGGTGATCCAGCGCTTGACGCCGTTGAGGACCCAGTAGTCGCCGTCGCGGACGGCCTTGGTCTTCATGCCCGCCGCGTCGGAGCCCGCGTCCGGCTCGGAGAGGCAGTACGAGAACATGCCCTCGCCCTTGGCGAGCGGCGTCATGTACTTCTTCTTCAGGTCCTCGCTGCCCGAGAGGATCACCGGGAGCGAGCCGAGCTTGTTGACCGCCGGGATCAGGGAGGAGGACGCGCAGACGCGCGCGACCTCCTCGATGACGATCACGGTGGCCAGCGCGTCCGCGCCCGCGCCGCCGTAGGCCTCGGGCACGTGGATGGCCTGGAGGTCGTTGGCGACCAGGGCCTCCAGCGCCTCCTGCGGGAAGCGGGCCTCCTCGTCGACCGCCGCGGCGTACGGCGCGATCTTCGCCTCGGCGAGCGAGCGGACCGCGTCACGGAGCATGTCGTGCTCTTCGGACGGGCGGTACAGGTCGAAATCAGGCGAGCCTGCCAAGGTCTCTCACTCCCCAAGGATGCTAACTACCGTTAAGTAACCCAATTTTAGGGGGCGGGCCGCCCACAGGGATACGTGAGCTTGCCGACAGGGGGCAGCACGAAGACACGTTCCCGCAGGCAGGCCGGTCTATGCTCGGTCGGCGAATGTCTGCCCGCACCTCTCTGGAGCACCACATGGCCCTCAAGATCACTGTGATCGGCACCGGGTACCTCGGCGCGACCCACGCCGCGGCCATGGCTGAGCTGGGCTTCGAGGTCCTGGGCCTCGACGTCGTGCCCGAGAAGATCGAGATGCTGGCGGCCGGCAAGGTCCCCATGTACGAACCGGGGCTGGAGGAGCTGCTGCGCAAGCACGTCGCGGGCATCGAGGGCTCCAGCGGACGGCTGCGCTTCACCACCTCGTGGGAGGAGGTCGGCGCGTTCGGCGACGTCCACTTCGTGTGCGTGAACACACCGCAGAAGCACGGCGAGTACGCGTGCGACATGAGTTACGTCGAATCCGCCTTCGCCTCGCTCGCGCCGCGGCTCACCCGGCCCGTCCTCGTCGTCGGCAAGTCGACCGTCCCGGTCGGCAGCGCCGCCCGGCTCGCGGCGAAGCTCGCGGAGCTGGCCCCGGTGGGGGCGGACGCGGAGCTCGCGTGGAACCCGGAGTTCCTGCGCGAGGGGTTCGCCGTACAGGACACGCTGCACCCGGACCGGATCGTGGCCGGTGTGGCGAGCGCGGGCGCGGAGAAGCTGCTGCGCGAGGTGTACGCCGGGCCGATCGGGGAGGGCTCGCCGTTCGTGGTGACCGACTTCCCGACCGCCGAACTGGTGAAGACGTCCGCGAACTCGTTCCTGGCGACCAAGATCTCGTTCATCAACGCCATGGCCGAGGTGTGCGAGGCGGCCGACGGCGACGTGGTGAAGCTGGCCGAGGCCATCGGTTACGACGAGCGGATCGGCAAGAAGTTCCTGCGGGCGGGCATCGGCTTCGGCGGCGGCTGTCTGCCGAAGGACATCCGGGCGTTCATGGCGCGCGCCGGTGAGCTGGGCGCCGACCAGGCGCTCACCTTCCTGCGCGAGGTCGACTCGATCAACATGCGGCGCCGGGGCCACATGGTGGAGCTGGCCCGCGAGGCGGTCGGCGGCACCGGCGGCTTCCTGGGCAAGCGGGTCGCCGTACTGGGTGCGACGTTCAAGCCGGACTCGGACGACGTACGGGACTCGCCGGCGCTCAACGTCGCCGGGCAGATCCACCTCCAGGGCGGCCAGGTCACCGTCTACGACCCGAAGGGCATGGAGAACGCGCAGCGTCTCTTCCCGACCCTGGGGTACGCCCCGACCGCCGTCGACGCGGTGCGCGGCGCGGACGTGGTGCTGCACCTGACGGAGTGGCGCGAGTTCCGGGAGCTGGACCCGGCGGTGCTGGGCGAGGTGGCTTCCGAGCGGCTGATCCTGGACGGCCGCAACGCGCTGGACCCGGAGCTGTGGCGCGGGGCGGGCTGGACGTACCGGGCGATGGGCCGCCCCAAGGCGTAGGTCAGCCCTTCGCGCGGCCGGCGCGGTACTTGCGCATCTTCGCCCGGCTGCCGCAGACCGCCATGGTGCACCAGCGGCTGCGGCCCGCCGGGCTGCGGTCGTAGTACGCCCACTGGCAGTCCTCTGCCTCGCACGCCTTGAGGCGCGGCCAGGTGCCGTCGGCGTGGGCCGACGCGATGGCCGCCGCGACGCGGGAGGCCAGGGCGCCCGGGTCCGCCGGGCGCAGGGCGGCCGCGCCCGCGCCGTCCACGGTGACGAGCAGCGGGGCCGCCGCCAGCAGCCGGTCGAGGGACGCGGTGGACACCTCCCGGCCGGCATGGGCCAGGCACGCGGCGCGCAGGGCCTCACGGAGCTCGCGCGCCCCCGGGACGCCGGCCTCGGTGAGCCCGAAGGCCGTGCGGCCGGCCTCCGTGTCCAGGGAGTCGGCGCCCTTCTCCACGTCGAGCGTGTTCACCAGGGCTTCCACCAGTGCGAGCTCTCCCGGTGCGGGTGCCCTGTCATTCATGGTTGCGAGGTTACCCCTTATGCGGGAGCATGCAGTAACGGTTACCGGTTGATGGAGTCAACAGGTAACGCATCCCGAGGGAGGATCAGCATGAGCAGCACAGCGATCGCCAAGCTGGGAACCGTCGTACTGGACTGTCCCGATCCCACCGCTCTCGCCCGCTTCTACGCCGAGCTGCTGGGCGGGGAGGCCCGGGCCGCGGAGGAGGGGTGGGTCGACCTCGCCGGGTACGAGGGGACGCCACTGGCCTTCCAGGAAGCCCCCGGGTTCGTACCGCCGCGGTGGCCCGCGCCGGACGGCTCGCAGCAGTTCCACCTCGACCTGACGGTCGACGATCTGGACACGGCGGAGGAACGGGTGCTCGCGCTCGGCGCGAAGCCGCTGGACGCGGCCGGCCGGGACAGGTCGTGGCGGGTCTACGCCGACCCGGCCGGGCACCCGTTCTGCCTCTGCGCCTGCTGACCGCGCTCCGTCAGGTGACGACGGGGGCGGGGCGGCGGCGGGCGGCGCGGGAGGTGAACTCCGTGTCCCGTACGACCCGTGCCGCGTTGCCCCACGTCAGCAGGGCGAGGTCCTCCTCGTCCCAGCCGCGGTCGATCAGCTCCGCGAGGAGATACGGGTAGCACGAGACGTCCCGCAGATCGTCCCCGTGCGGCACGTCGGCCACATCCGCCCCGTACATCCCGCTCAGCCCGACGCATTCGCGCCCGGCCACCGCGCGCACGTGGTCGATGTGGTCGGCCACCCGGCTCACGGTCTGCTCGGGGGCGAAGCCGACCATGCAGACGCCCTTGTCCGGCGTCAGGGCCCGCAGTACGTCGTCGCAGGCGTTCGCCGGGGCGTCGGTCAGGGTGCGGGCGCCGGAGTGGGAGAGGACGACCGGGGCGCGGCTGACGGACAGGACGCCGCGCACGGATTCCACCGGGACGCCGGTGAGGTCGATGACTACGCCGAGGCGGTTCATCTCCCGTACGACGTCCTGGCCGAAGGAGGTCAGCCCCTCCCCCTTCGCACCGGCCCAGCGGGTGCCGGCGAACGTGACGCTGCGTACGCCGAGTGCCTGGTACGCGCGGAGCGTGCCCAGCGACTCGCCCAGGGCGTGGCCCGAGACGGGGCCGAGCAGGGAGGCGATGCGCCCGCAGTTGCGGGCGTCGGCCATGTCGCCGGCGGTGAGGGCCAGACGCAGGCCCTCGGGGTACGCGGCCACGACCTTCTTGATGAGGTCGATCTGTTCGAGGGTGGCGCTGATGGCCCGGTCGCCGGCGTACTCCGCCGAGACGAGCAGGGACCAGAACTGGGCGCCGACGCCGCCGGCGCGCAGGCGGGGGATGTCGGTGTCCAGGGTGCTCTCACCGAGTTCGAGATCGTGCCACTGGCGCTGCCCGAGGATCGACGCGAGACGGTTGAACCCGTCCGCGACGGGGTGCTCGACGAGGAGCGCGCGGGCGCGGCCGAGGCTGTCCTCGGGGGCGGGGGGCGGAGCCACGGGCTCGCCCTCCTGCCCCGCGACGCCGTCGAACACGAGCTCTTCCAGCTCGTCGAGTTCGTCGGGCGACGCGGCCCGGGCCTCGGGTTCCGGTGTCTCAGGAACGGCCGTGCCCAGCATTCGGTCGAGTTCGCCGACCGCGGTGGTGGACGAGGTGTGCGGGTCGTCCTGCAGATCTGCCATGACGGGACTCCGAATTCATGGACGCAGTACGGCCACGGTGTCACGGGAGCTCCGAGGGTTCGCGGCGGACGGCGCGTTCGGGGTACGCCCCCTGCGCCGCCTGGGCTCGGGGCCCCTCGCCGTAGCCGGGGTACGGCCCTTGCCCCTGCGGGCTCCGGGTGCCCCGACCCACCTCCCGGCGCTGCGCGCCGGGCCCGTCCGTTCAGCGGGGCGTGGGCGCTGACGGGCGCTGCGGTGGCCCGTTCAGAATCCGGGGAGACGCCCCGGCGCGGCACCGACCCCGAAGCCACCGAGCCCATGCCTCGCGGCTGGGCACAGAACCGAAGCCCCGCCCCCCCTACCCGTCCAGTTCCGCCAGTGTCGCGTTGGACGGGGGAACGTGGCTCAGCGAGGCGGACACCGACTCCGCGTCGCGCAGGGCTCGTACCGCGTTGTGCCAGGTCAGCTTCGCCACGTCCGGCTCCGACCACCCCCGCCCCAGCAGCTCCGCGATCAGGTTCGGGTACCCGGCCACGTCCTCCAGGCCCGCCGGCGTGAACGCCGTCCCGTCGAAGTCGCCGCCGATGCCGATGTGGTCCACGCCCGCGACCTCCCGCATGTGGTCCAGGTGATCGGCGACCGTGGCCACCGTCGCGACCGGCCGCGGATCCGCCTCCTCGAACGCCCTGTGGACCTTCATCGCGTCCGCCGTCGTGTCCAGGTGGTGCAACCCGTGCGCCCGCATGTTCTCGTCGGCCCGCCGTGTCCACTCCACCGCCTCCGGCAGCACGAACTTCGGCACGAACGTCGCCATGGCCACTCCGCCGTTGGCGGGGAGGAGTGCCAGTACGTCGTCCGGAATGTTGCGCGGGTGGTCGCACACCGCCCGCGCCGACGAGTGCGAGAAGATCACCGGTGCCTCGGACACCGCCAGCGCGTCGCGCATCGTCGTGGCCGCCACATGGGACAGGTCCACCAGCATGCCGACGCGGTTCATCTCCCGGACCACCTCACGGCCGAACGGCGAAAGGCCGCCCACCCCCGGTGCGTCCGTCGCCGAGTCCGCCCACGCGATGTTGTCGTTGTGCGTCAGGGTCATGTACCGGACGCCCAGCGCGTGCAACGCCCGCAACGTGGCGAGGGAGTTATTGATGGAGTGGCCGCCCTCGGCGCCCATCAGCGAGGCGATCCGCCCCTCGGCGCGAGCCGACTCCATGTCGTCCGCCGTCGTCGCCCGCGCCAAGTCGCCCGGGTAGCGCGCCAGCAGCTGTTCGACGACGTCGATCTGCTCCAGCGTCGCGCTGACCGCCGCGTCCCCCGCCAGGTCGGACCGTACGTACACGGACCAGAACTGCGCCCCGACGCCCCCCGCCCGCAGGCGGGGGATGTCGGTGTGGAGGGAGGCCGACTGGTCGGCGGCGATGTCGCGCCGGTCCAGGTCGTAACGGACCTGCTCACGCAGCGCCCACGGCAGGTCGTTGTGCCCGTCGACCACCGGGTGCGCCGCGAGCAGCTCGCGCGCCCGGTCCACCCGCCGGTCGCGCTCCCCCGGCGTCACTTGCCGAAGCCGAACGCGTCCGCGCCCTGCGCCTTGGCCCGCAGCCGCTTGCCCTTCTCCGTGGCCTGGTCGTTCAGCTCCTGCTGGAACTCCCGCATGCGCGCGAGGAGTTCGGGGTCGTGCGCCGCGAGCATGCGGGTCGCCAGCAGGCCCGCGTTGCGCGCGCCGGCGACCGACACGGTGGCGACCGGCACCCCGGCCGGCATCTGCACGATGGACAGCAGCGAGTCCATCCCGTCGAGGTACTTGAGCGGCACCGGCACACCGATCACCGGCAGCGGCGTCACCGACGCCAGCATGCCGGGCAGGTGCGCCGCCCCGCCCGCGCCCGCGATGATCACCTTGAGGCCGCGGCCGTCCGCCTCCTCGCCGTACGCGATCATCTCGCGCGGCATGCGGTGCGCAGAGACGACGTCGACCTCGTACGGGACCGAGAACTCGTCCAGGGCCTTCGCGGCGGCCTCCATGACCGGCCAGTCCGAGTCGGAGCCCATCACGATGCCGACTACGGGGGCTGCAGCAGGGGTCGTCATTCGGTGATCGTTCCTCGCAGGTAGCCGGCGGCGTGACGGGCGCGCTCCAGCACGTCGTCGAGGTCGTCGCCGTAGGTGTTGACGTGGCCGACCTTGCGGCCGGGCTTCACGTCCTTTCCGTACATGTGGATCTTGAGCTGCGGGTCGCGCGCCATGCAGTGCAGGTACGCCTGGTACATGTCCGGGTAGTCGCCGCCCAGGACGTTCGCCATGACGGTCCACCGCTCGCGGGGGCGCGGGTCGCCGAGCGGCAGGTCCAGTACGGCCCGGACGTGGTTGGCGAACTGGGAGGTGATGGCGCCGTCCTGCGTCCAGTGCCCGGAGTTGTGCGGGCGCATCGCCAGTTCGTTGACGAGGATGCGGCCGTCGGCCGTCTCGAAGAGTTCGACGGCGAGGTGTCCGACGACCCCGAGCTCCTTGGCGATGCGCAGCGCAAGCGCCTGCGCCTGGCCGGCGAGCTCCTCGGAGAGGCCGGGCGCCGGGGCGATCACGGTGTCGCAGACGCCGTCGACCTGCCGCGACTCGACGACGGGGTAGGCGACGGCCTGGCCGTGCGGGGAACGGACGATGTTCGCCGCCAGCTCCCGTACGAATTCGACCTTCTCCTCCGCGAGGACCGGGACGCCGGCCTTGAAGGGCTCCTCGGCGTCCTTCTCGTCGCGTACGAACCAGACGCCCTTGCCGTCGTAGCCGCCGCGCACGGTCTTGAGGATCACCGGGAAGCCGCCGGTCTCGGCGGCGAAGGCCGCCGCGTCCGCCGGGTCGCTCACGACGCGGTGGCGCGGGCAAGGCGCTCCGATCTGCGTGAGCTTCGCTCGCATGACGCCCTTGTCCTGGGCGTGCACCAGTGCGTCGGGCCCCGGGCGGACGGGGATGCCGTCCGCTTCCAGGGCCCGCAGGTGCTCGGTCGGGACGTGCTCGTGATCGAAGGTGATCACGTCGCAGCCGCGCGCGAAGGCGCGCAGCGTGTCCAGATCGCGGTAGTCGCCGATGACGACGTCGCTGACGACCTGGGCCGCCGAGTCCTGGGGGGTGTCACTGAGGAGCTTGAATCTGATGCCGAGGGGGATGCCCGCCTCGTGGGTCATACGGGCGAGCTGACCGCCACCGACCATGCCGACTACGGGGAACGTCACTCCTCCAGGGTATCCGCAGGCCCGGCACTCCCTGCCCGCGTGGTCCGCCCGCTCCGCGCGAGCGCCCGCTTTCGGCCCCGCACACCCTCCCCGCACCACCAGCACCCGCCTCCCCGGGAGCACGAGACCGGCCCGGGGGCGGGCCGGCGCGTGACTCTCCCCTCGCGCCCCGCATCCGCGAAGGCCGCTGGTTAGCATGGCTGGGTTGACGACACGACCGAACGTCGACGACACCGACCGGAACGGGGCTTGCGAACACCATGAGTGGACGGGACGGCGGCCCCTGGCGCAGGCCCCTGGAGCGGCTCGCGCGCGAGTTCGCGAAGTTCGGGGCGGTCGGCGGCGTGGGGCTTCTGGTGGACCTCGGGGTCTTCAACCTGCTGTGCCACTTCATGGACGTGCCGGTGGTCCCGGGCGGCATCATCGCCACGGTCGTCGCGATCGGCTTCAACTACCTGGGCTTTCGCTACTTCACGTACCGGGAGCGCGACAAGAACCGGCGCAGCCGCGAGCTCACGCTGTTCCTGCTGTTCAGCGCGATCGGCCTGGTGATCCAGAGCGGTGTGCTGTACGTCGCGACGTCCGGCTTCGGCTGGGACAGCCCGCTGCAGAGCAACGCCTTCAAGTTCCTCGGGATCGGGATCGCGACCGTCTTCCGGTTCTGGTCCTACCGCACCTGGGTCTTCCAGAAGCTGCCGCCGCACGGGGCCGAGGAGACGCACGAGCCGTTCCCGGACGACCCGCGGGTGATCAACGGATCCCACGGATCCCACGGATCCCACGGCACCCACGGATCCCACAGCACCCCCGGGGCCCCCAACGTCCACAGCGCCCCCGGCGACCGCGTCACCTGACCGTGGGCTCGCGCGGCTCCTCCTTGGGGCGCGCGACGCGGCTGAGGAAGAGCGCGAAGACCGGCGGCTGCTGCTGGAGCATCTCCAGGCGGCCGCCGTCGGCCTCCGCGAGGTCGCGCGCGACGGCGAGACCGATCCCGGTGGAGTTGCGCCCGCTGATGCTCCGCTCGAAGATCCGCGCGCCGAGATCGGCCGGTACGCCGGGGCCCTCGTCGGTCACCTCGATGACGGCCTGGTTGCCGGTGACGCGGGTACGCAGAGCGACCGTACCGCCACCGTGCATGAGGGAGTTCTCGATCAGCGCGGCCAGCACCTGGGCCACCGCGCCGGGGGTGCCGACGGCCCGCATGCCGTGCTTGCCCGAGTGGACGATGGCGCGGCCCGCGCTGCGGTAGGCCGGGCGCCACTCCTCGATCTGCTGCTTGACGACCTCGTCGAGGTCGAAGACGACGGCGGAGCCGGTGCGCGGGTCGCGGGAGTTGGTGAGCAGCCGCTGCACGACGTCGGTGAGCCGCTCGACCTGCGTCAGCGCGATCGTCGCCTCCTCCTTCACGGTGTCCAGGTCCTCGGTGAGGGTGATCTCCTCCAGCCGCATGGAGAGCGCCGTCAGCGGCGTACGCAGCTGGTGGGAGGCGTCGGCGGCCAGCCGGCGCTCGGCGGTGAGCATCCGGCCGATGCGCTCGGCGCTGGAGTCGAGCACGTCGGCGACCCGGTCGAGCTCGGGTACGCCGTACCGCTTGTGGCGGGGCCGCTGGTCGCCCGAGCCGAGCCGCTCGGCGGTCTCGGCGAGGTCGGTGAGCGGGGAGGCGAGCCGGTTGGCCTGGCGTACGGCGAGCAGGACGGCGGCGACGACGGCGAGCAGCGCCACCGCTCCGATGATCATGAGCGTACGGCCGACTTCGTCGGTGACGGTGGAGCGGGATTCCTGCACGGTGACGACCTCGCCGAAGTCGCCCCGCTCGACGCCCGTGATGACGCTTCCGCCGGGGCGCTCGCCGATCTCGATGGGGGCGCGGCCCGGGATCTCGATGCGGGCGTACCGCTCGGGGTGGATCTGGTCGCCAAGGACCCCGGGGTTGATGCTCTCCTCACCGAGGATGCGGCTCTCGACGACGCTGATCAGCCGCAGCGCCTCGGAGTCGACGCTCTCCTGGGCGCTGTTGCTGATGGTGCGTGTTTCGACGATGACGAGGGAGACGCCGAAGACGGCGATGACGACGAGCACCACGGCGAGCGTGGAGTTGATCAGGCGGCGGCGCATGGCTGTGTGTGTACGTCAGCTCTTCTCGAAGCGGAAGCCGACGCCCCGCACGGTGGCGATGTACCGCGGGTTGGCGGCGTCGTCGCCGAGCTTCTTGCGCAGCCACGAGATGTGCATGTCGAGGGTCTTGGTCGACGACCACCAGGTGGTGTCCCAGACCTCGCGCATGAGCTGGTCGCGGGTGACGACACGGCCGGCGTCCCGGACGAGGACGCGCAGCAGGTCGAACTCCTTCGCCGTGAGCTGGAGTTCCTCCTCGCCCATCCAGGCCCGGTGCGACTCGACGTCGATCCGTACGCCGTGGGTGGCGGGCGCGGGGGCGGGCTCGCTGGCGCCGCGCCGCAGGAGGGCCCGTACCCGGGCGAGGAGCTCGGCGAGGCGGAACGGCTTGGTGACGTAGTCGTCGGCGCCGGCGTCGAGGCCGACGACGGTGTCGACCTCGTCGGCGCGGGCCGTCAGCACCAGGATCGGGATGGCGTGGCCCTCGGCGCGCAGCCGGCGGGCGACCTCGAGGCCGTCCATGCCGGGCAGGCCCAGGTCGAGCACGACCAGGTCGACGCCGCCCTTGAGGCCGGCGTCGAGCGCGGACGGGCCGTCCTCGCGCACCTCGACCTCGTAACCCTCCCGACGCAGGGCGCGGGCCAGTGGCTCCGAGATGGATGCGTCGTCCTCGGCGAGCAGTACACGGGTCATGGGGTGATGGTAGTCCGCGCGCCGCACGGGTCGTGGCCGGTCGACGCTTGATCGTTCTTCCCTGCGGCTGTGGGATGCGATCCTGTTGTGGACCTTGGAAAGGCGCCCAGCGGTTCCTTCGTCACCTGTGATCCATCTCTCAAGTCCTTCCATATGCGCCGGGTTCGTGGCGTATGGTGGCGAGTCGTCTGTAGCAGGACTCTGAGTCCTTTCGGGCCTTTAGGCAGCAAAACGCACCAAAGGGCTCTTTTCTGTGTGGGATTGGCATCGCCGTTCCGCGCAGTGACTGACCATGGGCCGGGCCACCCTCGCGCGACGCCGGCCGCCCCCACCGGGCGCACACCCGCTCACGAGGCGGACACGCGTCCCGAGCAAGCAAGGATCGACCATGGCGTCCAGCCTGACGAAGGACACCGCCGGGGCTCCCTCGGGCGAGAAGACCTTCTTCGGCCACCCCCGCGGCCTGGCCACTCTCTTCATGACCGAGATGTGGGAGCGCTTCAGCTACTACGGCATGCGTGCCCTTCTCGTGTACTACCTGGTCTCCGGCGGCGCGGACGCCGCGACCGGCAGCCAGGGCGGCGGCCTGGCGATGACCGCGGCCACGGCCACGGCCATCTACTCCGTCTACGTCTCCATGGTCTACCTGATGGCCATGCCGGGCGGCTGGTTCGGCGACCGCGTCTGGGGCGCCCGCAAGACGGTCACGATCGCGGGCAGCGTCATCATGCTCGGCCACCTGTCGCTGGCCCTGCCGGGCCAGGCGATGTTCTTCGTCGGCCTGATCCTGGTGGCCGTCGGTTCCGGTCTGCTGAAGGCCAACATCTCCACGATGGTCGGCCACCTCTACGACGGTCCCGAGGACCCGCGCCGCGACGGTGGCTTCACGCTCTTCTACATCGGCATCAACCTGGGCGCCTTCGTCGCTCCGTTCGTCATCGGCACGGTCGGCAAGGAGAACAACTGGCACCTCGGCTTCGCGCTCGCCGCGGTCGGCATGGGCCTGGGCCTGGTGCAGTTCCTCCTCGGTACGCGCCACCTGAGCCCGAAGAGCAACGTCGTCCCGAACCCGCTGAGCCCCGAGGAGCGCAAGGGCATCCTGCTCAAGGTCGTCGGCGCGACCCTGGCGATCGCGGTCTTCTACGGCGCGGTCGTGGCCCTGGGCGCGTTCACGCTGAACTGGGCGCTGGTGCCGCTCACCCTCGCCGGTCTGATCATCCCGATCGCCGTCCTGGTCCGCATCAAGCGCGACAAGGAGCTCTCCGCGGGCGAACAGTCCAAGATGAACGGCTACATCTGGTTCTTCGTGGCCGCCGCCGTGTTCTGGATGATCTACGACCAGGGTGGTTCGACCCTGTCGCTGTTCGCCGACGAGAAGACCGCGTCCACCGTCTTCGGCCTGAGCACGTCCGCCACCTGGTACCAGTCGCTGAACCCGCTGTTCGTCATGGCGCTGGCCCCGGTCTTCGCCTGGCTGTGGCTGTGGCTGGCCCGTAAGAACCAGGAGCCCAACACCATCGTGAAGTTCGCGATGGGCCTGGTCCTGGTCGGCGGCTCGTTCTTCGTCTTCGTCGTGCCGATGAGCATGGCGGCCGACGGCACGAAGGTCAGCCCGATGTGGCTGGTGTCGATCTACATGATCCAGACCATCGGCGAGCTCTGCCTCTCCCCGGTCGGACTGTCCGTCACCACGAAGATGGCCCCGCGCAAGTACGCCTCCCAGATGATGGGCGTCTGGTTCCTCGCCGTCACGGCGGGCGACTGCACCACCGGCCTGCTGTCGCTGGCGGGGGTCGACCTGAACGGGACGGGCATCATCGCCATGGAGGCCTCGCTGGCGGTCGTCGCCGGCCTCGCGGTGTGGATGTACCGCAAGAAGGTCCAGTCGATGATGGGCGAGGTCCACTGACCCCTTGCCCCTCGGCATGACGAAGGCCGGCCCCGGCGCGCGCGAGCGCACCGGGGCCGGCCTTCGTCCGTACGGCCGTACGTCCGCGCCGAGGTCAGCGCGGGCCGCGCAGGCGGTTCCACGGGGTGAAGGTGAAGACCGCGCCACCGAGCAGGATCACCGTGCCGGCGACCAGGCCGAGGGCGCGCAGGCCGCCGTGGTCGGAGGCTCCGGTGTCGGCGAGGCCGCCGCCCGCCGCCGCACCGCCCGACGTCGTACCGCCCGACGTCGTACCGCCCGACGTCGTACCGCCCGACGTCGTGCCGCCCGACGCGCCACCCGGCTGGGCGGAGGTGTCGAGTTCCAGGGACGCCTCCGCCGTGCCCTTGACGGTGCAGGGGATGGTGATCTTTTGGCCGCCGAGGGTCACGTCGATGGTGAGCGTGCCGGGGCTGAGCGTGGACTTGCCGCTCGCGCCGGGTTTGTACGTCCCCGTCATGTCCGGCAGGTCCACCGGCTTGCCCTGTTCGAGCGGGTCCTTGTTCGGGGGCCCTGTGACGGGGACGGTGCCCTTGTCCGCGCCGCCCAGCAGGACCTCCATGGAGGGCTTGAGCGCCCCCGCGGGCAGGGCGGCGGGGCTGTTCATGACGCCCTTGGCCGTCCTGACGACCAGGTCGTAACCGCCGCCGTTCTTCCTGGCGTTGATCGTCACCTTGGAGTTGATGCTCGCCGGGCCGGGGGACTTGCACGCGAAGGCGACCGTGACCTCCTTGCCGGGGAAGTCGCCCGGACCGTCGCCGCCACCGCCGCCCGAGGTGGTGGTGCCGCCGGAGGTGGTGGTGCCGCCGGACGTCGTCGTACCGCCCGAGGTCGTCGTACCGCCGGAGGTCGTCGTCCCACCCGACGAGGTCGTGCCGCCCGTCGTCGTGCCGCCGGACGTCGTCGTGCCGCCCGTGGTGCCGCCGGCCGCCGAGACCTTGATGGTCGCCGCGGCCTTGACCGCCTCCTTCGGCGCGCACTTGGTGTCCGTGGACAGCGGCTTGCTGACGTTGATGGTGTACGCGTCGGGAGTGAGCGTGATCTCGCCGGCCTTCTCCAGCTTCAGCTTGCCCTTCATGTCCGGCAGCACCATGGGGCTGTTCTTGGGGATCGGCGGGTTCTGCCGCGGCCCCTCCAGCTTCAGGTCCCCGGTCGCCGCGCCGCCCACCTTCACCGTGCCGGTCGGCTTGACGGTGTCCTTGTCCAGGTCGAGGACGTCGGGGTTCTTGGAAGCGGCCTCGACCGTCTTCCACACCACCTCGACCTCGTCGCCCACCTTGGCCTCGGCGGGCGCCGTGATCAGCACCTTCGTGGTGCCCTGCACGGGCGGCAGGCCGGAGATGGGCGGGGGTATGCACTCGGTCTTGTACGAGACCTCGGCTGCTTGCGCGGGACTCGCCGCGAGCAGGATGCCCGCACCGCCGAGCATCAGCGCGACGCCGGCCGCGCTCATCCTCCGTTGCGTGGTCACGAATTTCCCTTCGTCGTCGGACTGTTCTGCTGAACCGGTGCGGAGATCGGGGTGGACGGACCCGGCGCGTTGTCCGGGGTGAACCACGGCAGGCACGTGACCCCGGTCGCCGTCGCGCCGGGAGCCGCCCGTCCGCGCGGCGTACGGGTGCGGGCGGGGAGGCGGGCCGGGCGGTGGCGGCCCGGTGTGCGCGGCGGCCGGACCTTGTCGACGACCGCCATGCCGATACGGAAGACCCCGGCCGGCACCACCACGCACAGCAGGACCCAGAAGAGCGTGACGCCCCACGGACGCCCCACGCCCCACGGCTGCTCGGCCAGTACCTTCCGCCCGTACTTGAGCGAGACGAGGTAGTCGCCGTGGGCGCCGGCCGGCAGCTGCACGTCCAGGGCGACCCGCACCTTGCCGCCGGGCCGGATCGTGCCCCGCCACTGGCGTTCCTCCCACTGCGGGGCGAAGACGCCGTGCGAGGTGCCGACCTCGAAGACGGGGTCCTTCACCGGGTCGGAGCCGAGGTTGCCGACGGTGACGACGAGTCTGCGGGCCTGCGGGGCGCCGAACCAGGTCAGTACGGAGCCGGAACCGTCGAGCCGGGCGGCCGCGAGCACCGCGAGCCTTCCGTCCCGGCCCGGCCGCGGGAGCGGCGCCACGGGGTGGCCGGCGACCACGAACCCGGCGTCGGCGGCGGCCGGTTCCCCGCCGGTGACGGTCGCGACGTGCACGACGCACGGGCACGGCCTCGGCGGCTCGGCCACCGGCATCTTCTTGCGGAAGGCGCCCTCGGCGTCGGTGGTGACGGCGCGCCCCTCCGCGTTCGCGCAGGAGTTGGTGCCGCCGATGACGCCCCGGCCGGGCGCGGACTGCCCGCAGATCAGCATCATCAGCAGCGTCCCCGGGCGCCAGCCGGTCCCGCTGACGGTGATGTCGCCGCCCTTGCCCGCCTCCGGCCGGGAGAGCGTGACCCGGGGCGGCCGGTCGGGTTCCGCGCTCGCCGGGGCGGCGGGAAGGAGGCCCAGCGCCACCAGCAGGGCGCACAGCGACACGACGGCCCACGGGCCTCGGGCTGGGGTCATGTCGTCGCTCCTGACTGCGCCAGCGGCCGTTCGTGAGGGGTGGCTTCCCGAGGAGCCGGCGCCGGTTGCGGTGGTTTCCGGCGGCGTACGCGGCGTACCGCCCCTGCCGCGGCTCCCAGCACCAGCAGCGTCGTGACCGTCACCGCGGTCCAGGGCACGAACGCCGCGGACGCCGTCGCCTCGCCGCGGGCGCCCCCGGCGGCGGTCGCGGTGAGGCGGACCTCCACCGTGTCGAGGACCGGAGCGCCGGGCCAGGGTTCGGTGCGCTCCACCCGTTGTCCGGGGGCGAGCCGCTGTGGCAGCGTGCGCGGCGCACGGCGCAGGACCTCGCCGCCGAGGAGCCCTTCGGCGCGGACCGCCAGGCGGGGGACGAGTGCGGTGTTCCCCCGGTTGACCAGGGCGTACCGGATGACGGCGCCGTCACCCCGCTCGTCGACCGTGACGTCCTCGACCGTGAGCGCCGCCAGCGTCGGACCGCTGACGCGCAGATGGACCGGTACGTCCGCCGAGCGGCCGGCGCCCGAGGCGGCGATCGCCCCGGGGTGGTCGCCGGGCGCCGCGCCGGCCGGCACGGTCACCGTGAACGGCACTTCCGCACGGGTGCGCGGCGGAATCCGCACCTCGGTCTCGGCGAGCGCGATCCAGCTCCCGCTGTCGTCGCCCGTGCCGCGCAGCCGGACCGTGCGGGCCTCGCCGCCGGGGTTGGTCAACGCCAGCCTGTCCTCGAAGACGGTCCCGGCGACGCCCTCAAGGTAGAAGTACGGTCTGCCCCCGCCGCTCGGGGCCGCCGTCCAGCCCGGCGCGTCCTCGGCCGCTGCGGCGAACGGCGCCGAGGGGGCGGCGGCCGGGGCCGGCGCGGCGGCGCCCAGCAGCACCGCGGCGGCGGCGAGGAGACGGCCGGCGTGACGGGCACGGCGCGGCGGGTGCACCGGCGGTCTTCAGGCCGTGGGCCGCTGGCCGCGCCGGGTCAGCCACAGCGCCCCGGCCGCCCCGGTCAGCAGGACCGTGCCGCCGAGCGTGCCGAGCGCCAGCGCGGAGTCCGTCGGGCCGGTCTTCGGCAGCTCGCCGGAGCCGCCGCCGGACGCGTTCTGCGACGTACCGCCCGAGGATCCGCCCGTCGAGCCGCCGCCCGCGCCCTTGACGTCGAGTTCCAGCGACGGCTTCGGGTTGTTGGAGGGGGTGCAGGTGGTGGTCGTACCGAGCGCCTTGATCGTCAGGACGGACGCCGTGAAGGTGACCTTGCCGCTCTTGGTGGGTGTGTACGTGCCGCTCAGGTCGGTGATCCTGATGGGCGTGTTGGCGGGGATCGCGGCCGGGTTCGGCGGTCCCGAGACCGGCACCGAGCCGCTCTCCGCGCCGCCCAGCTTGATGACGGCGCTCGGCTTCATCGCGCCCTTGCCCAGCTCCACGGGGCTGGACGAGACGCCCTTCTGGAACGACATGGTGAGCTTGTACGTGCTGCCGCTCTTGATGCCCTTGATGTCGATCGGGGAGACGGCCGCCTTGTCCCCGATCGGCGTCTTGCACTGGTAGTTGACGTCCACGACGTCGGCATGGGCCGCGGGGGCGGCCAGCAGCACCACCGAGCCCGCAACCGCCGCCGCCAGCGCGAGAGTTGTCCGCTTCTCGTACGACACCTCAAGTCCCCTTATGCCGGAAGACAAGTTACTGACGACACATCAGATTGGGCGTCAAGGTACGCCTGAGGTCTTGCCGAGGGAAGACAAAGTGCACGCCGGATCGGCGTGCACGAGAAGAACCACGGACCGCCGGTAACCCCGTGTCGCGCCTGGGCCGAAGCTTCGGCCGGCGAGGGAGGGGAGACCGGTCGGTGGACTACGCGGGAGCGGCGAGTTCCGCCCAGACCGTCTTGCCGCTGGACTCGCCGGTCCGCTCGACACCCCAGTCGAGGCACAGGCGCTGCACGATGAACATGCCGTGCCCGCCGGGCCGGCCCGCGCGGTGCGGCGTGCGCGGGGCGGGCTGGCCCGTACCGCGGTCGACGACTTCGAGGCGCAGCTTCTTGCCGTCGCACGCGACGCGCAGCTCTTCCGGCCCCTCGGCGTGCAGGCAGGCGTTGGTGACCAGCTCGGAGACGACCAGCAGGACGTCCTCGGCGGCGGCCCGCCGGTCGGCGGACGAGGCGGGGAGCCAGCCCCAGTCGTACAGCGCCTGGCGGGTGAAGTCGCGAGCCAGCGGCACGATGCCGCTGGCGCTGCTCAGCGCCAGAGAACGCGCCTGGCCGACGGCGGACACGGCGGAGGCCGGGCCGTGGCTCGCCGACTCCTGGCCGGAGTCGCCCGACCGAGGCTGCCGGGTGGTGCTCATCAGCGCTTCACCTCACCGATTCGCCAATTCATCAGATTCATCGCCGCAAGGACATCGGGAGCTTCCTGAGCCCCCTGGGACCGACAGGGTCAGAGACCTCCTGCCCGACCGAACGGTGAGAACACCCACTTTTTCGGTACGGACACGTGACGCGGTCAACAAAACCGGTCAGCGGGAGGTTCCACTGGGACGAAAATCACTCGTCCAACGCGTCATCGAGCGACTCGTGGACGGTGAAAACGGCCTCGGCCCCGGTGATCTCGAAGACTCTCGCCACCACCGGCTGCATGCCGGCCAGGTGAACCCCTCCCCCGGCCGCCTCGGCCTTGAGGCGAGCACCGAGCAGCACGTTGAGCCCGGTGGAATCGCAGAACTCCAGCGCCGAGCAGTCGATGACCAGCCGCGTACGTCCTGCTTCGAGTGCATGGTCCAAAGGCTCACGGAGCAGCTCGGCGGTGTGGTGATCGAGCTCACCCGCCGGCGTGACAATCTCGCTCTGTCCCTCGGTCCGAACTGCGACCCGGAGCCGACCCCGGTTCGCGCTGCCGACCGTCCCGCGCTCCATGCCCGTCTCGTCTCTCTTCGCAGTCGTACCTGTCAATGACGTGCCAGAACCCTACGCCTTCTCCACGCCGATCGGTAGCCGAAGAACCCTTCAATACCCGCCAATTCGGACATACGGGACTTGCAACCGCCGGTCGAGACCGGGTAGGCCTAGTAGGGACACAACCAACACGACCGGCTATGGAGGCGCCGCACATCGTACGCAGACGTATCGGCATCGGCAGCCATATGCCGAGAACGATGGAGGAGACCATGTCACCCCGGCTCGACGAAGCGCGAACGCGCCCCGTGCGGCAGACCGCGCCGTCGGCAACCCCGCCCGCCCCGCCCGAGCACATCGAGTCCGCACCCGCCGGGTTCGAAGGCCTTGAGGGCCTCCCCGAGATCCCGCCGTACGACGAGGTGGCGCCGCTGGACGCCAGGGCGCTGTCGAAGACGCTCTTCGGACGCCTCGAAAACCTCGAAGAGGGAACGCACGAGTACGCGTACGTACGCAACACGCTCGTCGAACTGAACCTGGCCCTGGTCAAGTTCGCCGCCTCCCGGTTCCGCTCCCGCAGCGAACCGATGGAGGACATCATCCAGGTCGGCACCATCGGCCTGATCAAGGCGATCGACCGCTTCGAGCTCAGCAGAGGCGTCGAGTTCCCCACCTTCGCGATGCCGACGATCGTCGGCGAGATCAAGCGGTTCTTCCGTGACACGTCCTGGTCGGTGCGCGTTCCGCGCCGCCTCCAGGAACTGCGCCTGGACCTCGCGAAGGCCGGCGACGAGCTCGCCCAGCAGCTCGACCGCGCCCCGACCGTGGGCGAACTCGCGCAGCGCCTCGACCTCACCAACGAAGAGGTCGTCGAGGGCATGGCCGCGAGCAACGCGTACACCGCGAGCTCGCTCGACGCCCAGCCCGAGGACGACGACTCCGAGGGCGCGCTGGCCGACCGGATCGGTTACGAGGACCACGGCCTCGAAGGCATCGAGTACGTCGAGTCGCTCAAGCCGCTGATCGCCGAACTCCCCGCGCGGGACCGGCAGATCCTCTCCCTGCGCTTCGTCGCCAACATGACGCAGTCGGAGATCGGCGAAGAGCTCGGTATCTCGCAGATGCACGTCTCCCGTCTCCTGTCGCGCACGCTGGGCAAGCTGCGCAAGGGCCTGACGGTGGAGGAGTAACACCTCGCCGCTCTGTGAAGAGTGTGAGGAGTGTGAGTGAGGGTCTGCCCCAGGCGCTATCCGGGGCAGGCCCTCCTCCACATCATGTCCCCTACCCGGCGTGCCCCGTCGTACGCACACCCCCGCGCCAGACCTCCGAGACGAGGGGGACCCCGGGGCGGTAGGCGAGGTGTACGTGGGAGGGGGCGTCCAGGAGGACCAGGTCGGCGCGGGCTCCTGGAGTGACGCGGCCGATGTCGGTGCGGCGCAGAGCCGCCGCGCCGCCCGCCGTGGCCGACCAGATCGCCTCGTCCGGGGTCATCCCCATGTCGCGTACGGCGAGAGCGATGCAGAACGGCATCGAACTGGTGAAGGACGAGCCCGGGTTGCAGTCCGTGGACAGCGCGACGGTCGCGCCCGCGTCGAGGAGCCTGCGCGCGTCCGGCCAGGCGGCGCGGGTCGAGAACTCGGCGCCGGGCAGGAGCGTGGCGACGGTGCGGCTGTTCGCGAGCGCGTCCACGTCGGCGTCCGTGAGGTGCGTGCAGTGGTCGGCGCTGGCCGCGTCGAGTTCGGCGGCGAGCTGGACGCCGGGACCGTGGCTGAGCTGGTTGGCGTGGATGCGGGGGTGCAGGCCCCTGGCCTTGCCTGCGGTGAGGATCGCGCGGGCCTGGTCGCCGTCGAAGGCCCCCTTCTCGCAGAAGACGTCGATCCAGCGGGCGTGCGGAGCGCACGCGTCGAGCATCTCGCCGGTGACGAGTGCGACGTACGCGGCCGGGTCGTCTGCGTAGTCGGGCGACACGATGTGCGCGCCGAGGTAGGTGACCTCGTCGGTGTGGCGCGAGGCGATGCGCAGGGCGCGGGCCTCGTCGTGGGTGGTCAGGCCGTAGCCCGACTTGGTCTCGAAGGTGGTCGTGCCCTGGCGCAGGGCCTCCCGGAGGTAGCGGGTGACGTTCGCTTCGAGCGCCTCGTCGGTCGCCGCGCGGGTGGCGGCGACGGTGGTGCGGATGCCGCCGGCGGAGTAGGCGCGGCCCGACATCCGGGCGTTGAACTCCTGGGTGCGGTCGCCGGCGAAGACGAGGTGGGAGTGCGAGTCGACGAAGCCGGGGATCACCGCCCGGCCCTTCGCGTCGTACGCGGTGTCGGCGGGGGGCGCGGCGGCGGCCCGGCCGGCCCAGGCGATGCGGTCGCCGTCGATCAGGACGGCGGCGTCGTGGATCAGCCCGAGGTTGTCCGTGGGGCTCTCGGCGTGGGCGGTGTCGTTGGTGACGAGGCTGCCGATGTTGGTGACGAGGGTGGTGGTGCTGCTGCTCACTGGGTCCTCTCGCGGTTGCGTACGGGGCGCGGCGGGGTGGGGAAAGGCCCGCCGCAGGCGCCGCCCGCCCCCTGTTACTTGTAGACGGCTGTGATCGCCTTGGCCATGGCCCCGGGGACGTCCGGGATCGAGGTGTGGACGCCGTCGCGGACGATGTGGCGGCCCGCGACGATCGTGTGCCGCACGTCGCACGCGGAGGCCGCGAACACCGCCGTCTCCGCCCCCAGCCGGGGCAGCGGCCCCGCCGTCCGGACCGAGTCCAGTGCGATGGTCGTGAGGTCGGCGGGCGCCCCGGCCTCGATCCTGCCCGCGTCGCGCCAGCCCAGCGCCTCGTGCCCGTCGGCCGACGCCGCGCGGAGCAGGGACGCCGCCGTCCAGTGGCCGCGCGTGCGCGAGCGCAGGCGTTCGTTCAGTTCCATCGCCCGCGCCTCCTCCAGGAGGTCGATCACCGCGTGGCTGTCGCTGCCGAGCGAGAGCGTGGAGCCGGCCTTCTGGAGGCGGGTCGCCGGACCGATGCCGTCCGCCAGGTCCCGTTCCGTCGTCGGGCACATGCAGGTGCCGGTCGACGTGCCGCCGAGGAGGGCGATGTCCTCGTCGGTGAGGTGGGTGTTGTGGACGCCGGTGGTGCGCGGCCCGAGGACGCCGTGGTCCGCCAGCAGGCGCGTCGGCGTACAGCCGTGCGTCGCCAGGCAGGCATCGTTCTCGGCCGTCTGCTCCGACAGGTGCACGTGCAGCGGCGCCATCCGGGTCTGCGCCCAGGCCGCCACCGTCGCGAGCTGGTCCGCCGGTACCGCCCGTACCGAGTGGATGGCCGCACCGATGCGGGCGTGGTCGCTGTCCTTGAGCAGCGACGCCCGCTCCGCCCAGGCGTCGGCCGTGCCGTCGGAGAAGCGCTGCTGGTGGCGGGTGGGCGGCGTACCGAAGCCCGAGGCGAGGTACGCCGTGTCCAGCAGCGTGATGCGGATGCCGGCGTCGGCGGCGGCCGCGATCAGGGCCTCGCCCATGGTGTTGGGCTCGGCGTAGGCGGTGCCGCCGGGGGCGTGGTGCAGGTAGTGGAACTCGCCCACCGCGCTGACCCCGGCCAGCGCCATCTCCGCGTACACGGCCCTGGCCAGGTCGAAGTACATGTCCGGCGTCAGGCGGGAGGCCACGCCGTACATGACCTCCCGCCAGGTCCAGAACGTCCCCGAGCCGACCTGCACCGTGGAGCGCAGCGCCCGGTGGAACGCGTGCGAGTGCGCGTTGGCGAGGCCGGGGAGGGTCAGGCCGCGCAGGACCTCCGCGCCCGGCGGCGGGGCCGTGACGTCCTTGCGGACCGCCGTGATCCGGCCGTCCGTCACGTCCACGGCCACACCGGGCTCGACGAAGGTGTCGAGCCAGGCGTGCTCCAGCCAGTAGGTCACGTGCACGCGAGCCCCTCCAGTACGTCGGCGAGTGCGATGACCCCCGCGACGCAGTCGTCCTCGGCGGCGTACTCGGCCGGAGAGTGCGAGATACCCGTGGGGTTCCGTACGAACAGCATGGCGGTCGGAACCGAAGCGGACAAAATACCCGCGTCGTGTCCCGCGCCGGTGCCGAGGACGGGGATGTCGCCGTGCTCCTCGCGCAGGAGCTTCGCGAGCTCGTCGCGCAGGGCGTGCTCGAACTCGACCACCGGGGTGAACGACTCCCGCGTGATGCGCAGGTCGATGCCGGAACGGGCGGCGTTCTCGCGCGCCGCCTGCTCGATCCCGGCGATGACCCGGTCGAGAGTGTCCTGGTCGGCGGCGCGCGAGTCGAGCCAGCCGCGGACCAGCGAGGGGATCGCGTTGACGCCGTTCGGCTCGACGGAGACCTTCGCGAACGTCGCGAGGGCCCCGGCGAGCCGCGCCTCGCGGCGGGCCGCGACGACCGTCTCCGCGTACGTCAGCATCGGGTCGCGGCGGTCGTCCAGGCGGGTGGTGCCGGCGTGGTTCGCCTCGCCGTGGAAGTCGAAGCGCCAGCGGCCGTGCGGCCAGATGGCGGACGCGATGCCGACGGGGTCGCCGGTGACGTCCAGCGCGCGGCCCTGTTCCACGTGCAGCTCGACGAACGCGCCGATGCGGGCCAGGCGCTCGGGGTCCGGGCCGATGGCGGACGGGTCGTAACCCGCCGCCTCCATCGCCCGGGGGAGGCTGACGCCGTCCGCGTCGCGCAGCTCGTGGGCCTTGGCGGCCGTCAGCTGCCCGGCCGCCAGGCGCGAGCCGACACAGGCCAGGCCGAACCGGGCGCCCTCCTCGTCACCGAAGTTGGTGATGGCCAGCGGTTTGGCGAACTCCACTTCCCTGTGGCGGAGTTCGTCGAGCGCGGCGAAGGAGGACACGACGCCGAGCGGGCCGTCGAACGCCCCGCCGAGCGGCACCGAGTCGAGGTGCGAGCCGGTGACGACCGCGTCGCCGGCCAGCGGGTCGCCCTGCCAGGCCCACTGGTTGCCGTTGCGGTCCAGCTCGTACGTCAGGCCGCGGGACTCGGCCTGGGCCTTGAACCACGCCCGGCAGTCCTGGTCGGCCCGGGTCCAGGCGTAGCGGCGGTAGCCGCCGGAGTCGGGGTCGCGCCCGATCGGCTTCAGGTCGGCCCACATCTCGTGGAACGAGGTGGACGTGTGCGGCGGCCCGTCGGCGGGCGCGACCGGGGTCACTCGCCCTCCCGCATGGGGACGCGTACGCCCTGCTCGTTCGCGGTCCGCTCCGCGATGTCGTAGCCCGCGTCCACGTGGCGGATGACGCCCATGCCGGGGTCGTTCGTCAGTACGCGGCGGATCTTCTCGCCCGCGAGCTTCGTGCCGTCCGCCACCGAGACCTGGCCCGCGTGGATCGAGCGGCCCATGCCGACGCCGCCGCCGTGGTGGATGGAGACCCAGGAGGCACCCGAGGCGACGTTGACCATGGCGTTGAGCAGCGGCCAGTCGGCGATCGCGTCGGAGCCGTCGAGCATGGCCTCGGTCTCGCGGTACGGCGAGGCGACGGAACCGCAGTCGAGGTGGTCGCGGCCGATCGCGAGGGGGGCGGCGAGGGTGCCGTCGGCGACCATGTCGTTGAACAGGGCGCCCGCCTTGTCGCGCTCGCCCTGGCCCAGCCAGCAGATGCGGGCCGGCAGGCCCTGGAAGTGGACGCGCTCGCCGGCCATCTTGATCCAGCGGTGCAGGGACGCGTTTTGAATCGAATCGGCCTCCGGGAAGAGCTTCAGCAGTTCGCGGTCCGTCTTGTGGATGTCCGACGCCTCGCCGGACAGCGCCGCCCAGCGGAACGGGCCCCTGCCCTCGCAGAACAGCGGGCGGATGTACGCCGGGACGAAGCCGGGGAAGTCGAAGGCGCGTGTGTAGCCGGCCAGCTGGGCCTCGCCGCGGATCGAGTTGCCGTAGTCGAAGACCTCGGCGCCGGCGTCCATGAAACCGACCATCGCCTCGACGTGCTTGGCCATGGACTCGCGGGCCCGCAGCGTGAAGTCGGCCGGCTTCTCGGCGGCGTACGACGCCATGTCGTCGAACTCGACACCGACGGGGAGGTACGCGAGCGGGTCGTGGGCGCTCGTCTGGTCGGTGACGATGTCGATGGGCGCGCCCTCGGCGAGCATGCGCGGCAGCAGCTCCGCCGCGTTGCCGAGGAGGCCGATGGACAGCGGCCTGCGGGCGTCGCGGGCCTCGACGGCGAGCTGGAGGGCGTGCTCCAGGCTGTCGGCCTTCACGTCGAGGTAGCGGTGCTCGATGCGGCGCTCGATGGCGCGCGGGTCCACGTCGATACAGATCGCGACGCCGTCGTTCATGGTCACGGCGAGGGGCTGGGCGCCGCCCATGCCGCCGAGGCCGGCGGTGAGGGTGATGGTGCCGGCGAGGGTGCCGCCGAACTTCTTGGCGGCGACGGCCGCGAAGGTCTCGTACGTGCCCTGAAGGATGCCCTGGGTGCCGATGTAGATCCACGACCCGGCGGTCATCTGGCCGTACATGGTCAGGCCCAGCGCCTCCAGGCGGCGGAACTCCTCCCAGTTCGCCCAGTCGCCGACCAGGTTGGAGTTGGCGATGAGGACGCGCGGGGCCCACTCGTGGGTCTGCATGACGCCGACCGGACGGCCGGACTGGACGAGCATCGTCTCGTCCTGCTTGAGGGTCTTGAGGGTGCGCACCATGGCGTCGAACGAGCGCCAGTCCCGCGCCGCCTTGCCCGTGCCGCCGTAGACGACGAGCTTGTCGGGGTGCTCGGCGACCTCGGGGTCGAGGTTGTTCTGGAGCATGCGCAGGGCGGCCTCCTGCTGCCATCCCAGGGCGCTCAGCTCCGTACCGCGCGGTGCCCGTACGGGGCGGGGTCCTGACATGGTGTGCCTCCTCGCGAGTGACTGCATTGGCGTCTATTCACATCCTGGCGAGATGAATAGAGCTAGTCAATACGTGCGGGCGCCTGCGCGCCGTCCGAGCCGGTGGTTGGCTGGAAGGCATGCCTTCGGACACCAGCCCGGACCCGAGCGCGACCCCGCCGGTGGACCCGGGAGGGGACACGACCGCACCCGAGCGCCGCGAGCAGGCCGTACGGGCCGCCGTGGAGCGGGGCGTGGTCGGCCCCGAAGCCCCCGTGGCCGGCCTGCTCGACACCGCCGGCATCCGCGCCTCGGCCGCCGCCCTGCGCGCCGCGTTCGCCGAGGTAACCCCGCCCGGGACGCCGGTCCTGCACGCCTTCGCCGTCAAGGCGACGCCGCTGGTCCCGGTCCTGCGGCTGCTGTACGCGCACGGTGTCGGCGCCGAGGTCGCCAGCCCCGGTGAGCTGGCCCTGGCCCGGGCGGCCGGCGTGCCTCCGGCGCACACCGTCCTCGACTCCCCCGCGAAGACCCCCGCCGAGCTGCGCGAAGCCCTCGCGCTGGGCATCGCGGTCAATGCCGACAACCCGCAGGAGCTGGCGCGCATCGACGCGCTGGTGCGGTCGACGGCATCCGCCTCCCCCGTCGGCCTGCGTGTCAACCCGCAGATCGGCGGCGGCGCCATCGGCGCCCTGTCCACCGCGACCGCCACCTCGAAGTTCGGCGTGGCGCTGCGCGATCCCGGCGCCCGGGAGTGGGTCGTACGCGCCTACCTGGACCGGCCGTGGCTGACCCGGCTGCACACGCACTCCGGTTCGCAGGGCCTTCCGCTGGAGCTGATGGCCCGGGGCGTGGCGGCGGCGTACGCACTCGCCGAGGAGATCAACGCGGCGGCCGGCCGGCGGCAGGTCGACACCGTCGACATCGGAGGCGGCCTTCCGGTCGACTTCACCTCCGACTCGCCGAGCCCGACGTACGCGGAGTACGCCCGCCTCCTCAAGCAGCGGGTCCCCGGCCTGCTCGACGGGCGCTACGGCCTGGTCACCGAGTTCGGCCGCTCGCTGCTCGCCAAGCACGGCACGGTCCTCGCCCGGGTGGAGTACGCGAAGACCTCCGGCGACCGGCCGATCGCCGTCACCCACGCGGGCGTGCAGATCGCGACGCGCACGGTGTACGTCCCGGAGTCCTGGCCGCTGCGGCTCGCGGCGTACGACGCGAAGGGCCGGCCCAAGCCGGGCCCGCCGGTCGCACAGGACGTCGCGGGTCCCGCGTGCTTCGCGGGCGACCTGCTCGCCGAGAACCGGCTGCTGCCCCTGCTCGCCCAGGGCGACCACGTGGCGGTGCTGGACACCGGCGCGTACGCCATGGCCGCGCACTACGCGTACAACAGCCTGGTCCGGGCCGGGATCCACGGCTTCACCACCGGCCCCGAAGGGGTCCGCTTCAGCGTCATACGGCCGCCGCAGACCCTCGCCGAGATCGTCGCCGAGTCGGGCGGGGCGCACCCGGACGCGCTCCTGTAGGCGCGGGTGCTCCACGCGTCCGGGGGCGGTTGTCACACCCGGCTGCTTCCATGGATCCGTGGCACACAGGAGCGTGGTCGTCGAACGGCGGATCGCGGCGGACCTGGACCGGGTCTGGCGTGCCCTGACCGACCTGGAGGGCATGCCGGGCGTGATCGGCGGGGTGGAGGAGGTGGAGATCCTGGAGCGCTCACCGGCGGGCGCCTTCGGGGTGGGCACCCGCTGGCGGGAGACCCGCCGGATGCTCGGCAGACAGGCCGCCGAGGAGATGCGCGTGACGGCGAGCGAACCGCCGGTGCGCTATGTGGTGGAGGCGGATTCGCACGGCGCGCACTACGTGTCGGAGTTCGTGTTGCGCGCCGAGGGGCCCGGCGCGACGACGGTCCGGATGACGTTCTCCGCCGTCCCGCCCGCCGGCGCCATGGGACTGCTGACCAAGGTGCTGGGCGGCCTGGGCGCCCGGGCGGTGAGCAAGGCGATCGCCGAGGACCTCGCCGACGTCGCGGCCGCCGTGGAGCGCGAGGGCGCCTGACCGGCGTACGGGCGGGGGATCGGCGGACGTACACATCCACAGAGACGCCCCCTTCCGATCAGAATCGATCTCTGGGCGATCAATAACTAAGCAGTAAAGACGAAGAACGAAAGCTAGCTGGCATGTGCACGTGGAAAGTGCCGGAACCACCTGCCCGCGCCCCTCTCTTTACGTAACCTCCTCGTCACTGCCGCAGAACGCGTGTCCGGCAGTCCGCATCCGTGTGCCACGCCGGGAGGGGGGTTCCGCATGCCCGGAATCGACGAATGTCTGCTCGCGGCGATGGTCGTGCCCGGCGCCCTCGGGGCCTCCCTGGTGGACTGGACGAGCGGACTCGCGCTCGGCACGGTCGGGGACTCGCCGAACGGCGACCACGAGGCCACCGCGGCGGAGACCGCCGAGCTGGCCCGGATGGCCGCCGAGCAGCGGGCCTTCTCCCCCAACGGGCTTCCGGTCGAGGACGTCATCATCACCACACCCAGCGGCTACCACCTGCTGCGCTTCGTCGAGACCGCGTTCGACAGCAGCGTCTTCCTACACCTGTGGCTCGACCGCGAGGAGGGCAACCTGGCGCTGGCCCGCATACGCCTGAGCAGCCTCGCCGAGCAGCTGGTCCTGGCATGAGCACCACCGTGTCCCCGATGCTCGTCCGGCTCGCCGCCGAGCGCGCCACCGGCGCCCTGCTGCGCGACCACGGAACCCTCTACCTCGTCGACGGCCAGGTCGTGCACGCCGAGAGCCCCGCCTCGCCCGGTATCGACGTACTGCTGACCTCGGCCGGGCGGCTGCCCGCCGAGGACTGGCAGGAGGCCGTCGACCGGGCGGGCACCCGGGGGCGGGTCGGCCGCTTCCTGGTCGACAGCGGGCGACTGGCCGACGGGGAGCTGGAACTGTGCCACCTGAGCGCGTTGTTCGACGCCGCCTTCTTCGCGCTCGCCCCCGGCAGCGGCCCGACCCGCTTCCGGTACGGGGCGGCCCACTGGCTGGGCCGCATCCGACCGGTCTCCGCCGCGGTGGTCGAGCGCGAGTCGCAGCGGCGCAGACGGCTGCTGGACGAGCTCTGGCCGTACCCCGACACCGACACCGCGCCCGTCGTACGCCGCACCACGCCGTCGGGGCAGCCCGTCACCCCCAGGCAGCGCGCCGTACTCGACCTCGCCGACGGCGAGCGGACCCCGGGGGACATCGCCCGGGCCCTCGGCCGGCCCGCCTTCCACACGCTGATCGACGTACGAAGGCTCGCGGCGGCCGGCACGGTCGCCACGCCCCGGGTCGCGCCGACGGCCCCGTCCCCCGTCCCCGCCTGGGTCGCGCAGGTCGCCGACGACCCGGACACCGCCCTGTTGCGCCGGCTCCGCGACGCCCTGGAGGCAAGCCTGTGACCTACCGGACCGTCGGCGCGGCCCTCCCCACCACCTCATGAGGCGCGTCCTGCGACACCGCGCGGAAAGGAGAAAGCTGATGGCGGCCGAAGCCGAACTGCTCGACGAACTGCGCCAGTTGAAAGCCAGAGTGCCCCAGCTGACCGGAGCGCTCGCGGCCAGCGTCGACGGCCTCGTACTGGCCCAGGACACCACGACCGTGGAGGCCGAGGGGATCGCCGCGCTCACCGCGGCGGCGCTCGGCGTCGCGGTGCGGCTGACGGACGCGACGGGCCAGGGCGCCTTCCGCGAACTGCTCGTGCGCGGCGACGACGGCTACGTGGCCACCTACGCGGCGGGCTCCTCCGCCGTACTCACGCTCCTCGCCGAGCCCCGCATCAACGTGGGCCGGCTCCACCTGGAGGCCCGCCGGGCAGGCGTCCGCATCGGCGCCCTGGTCGACAGCGCCCGGGAGAACGCATGACCACAGCCAAACGCACGACAGCACCCCGAACCACCACCCGACGAAAAGGAAGTGCGACCCTCATGGCCAACACCGAAACCACGCTCAAGGAAGCGATGACCAGCATCGAGGGAACCATCGGTGTCGCCCTGGTCGACTACACCAGCGGCATGGCCCTCGGCACCCTCGGCGGCGGCAAGGACCTCGACCTGACGGTGGCCGCCGCGGGCAACACCGACGTGGTGCGCGCCAAGGTGCGCACCATGGAACACCTGGGCCTCAAGGACGAGATCGAGGACATCCTGATCACCCTCGGCGGCCAGTACCACCTCATCCGGCTCCTCAAGGGACGCGGCGCCAACGGTCTGTTCCTCTACCTGGCGCTGGACAAGGGGCGGGCCAACCTCGCGATGGCCCGCCACCAGCTCAAGAAGATCGAGGCCGAACTCGACCTGTGACCACCGTCGCTGCCGCCGGGCGACGCCTCGCGCCGCCCGGCGCGGCGTCGCCCGCCGCGATCCCGGTGGTCCGGTACGCCGTCACCCGCCGCCCCGCGGGTCCGCCGCCGAGCCAGTCGGTACGTACCCACAGCAGGACCTCGTCACGGCGCTCCCGGGCGCCGAGCCACACGGCCTTCAGCCACAGCCCGGCGCCGGCGCCGGCCATCAGCAGCCCGACCGCGCCCGGCACGGCGAAGGCGCTTCCCGCCGCGGCGAGGAAGGCGGCCGCCAGCCACCAGCGGCGGCCCCGGCGCCAGGTGCGGGCCGTCACGGAGCGGACCTGGAGGAAGTCCCGGCGGCCGGCCCGGGTCGCGGTCGCGGCGAGTGCGGCGTAACGGCCCCTGCGCGCGAGCGCGGTGACGGCGGCCGCCACCACGAACAGCGCGGCGCCGGCCAGGAGGCCGGTCCCTCGCCCGGTGAGGCCGGGTACGAAAGCTCCGATCCCGGTGGCCAGCAACCCGAGCCACCACAGCGGGGCCGCCCCGGCCCGTACGACCACCGCCACCCGCGCCAACGCCTGCGCCTGCTCTCCGCGCGCCACAACCGCCCCTTCCCTGCCGGCTTCGACCGTTTCCAGTCGGGGAGGGTAACGCCGGATTCTGAGCGCCGCCGCCGAGAAAGCGCGGGCGGGCACCGGCCGCCTCCCTGCTAGTCGACGAACAGTCCCCGCGCCGCCGCCTTCGCGTCGAACTCCTCCAGGCGCGCCTGCGCGTCCGGCAGGCCGTCGCACATCGCCTCCAGCAGCACCCGCCCCAGCAGCATCGGCGCACACGCCGTGTCGAACGCCAGGCCCGTGCCGACCGCCGCCGGGATCAGCAGGTCGCTGTGGCCCGCCACCGGAGCGAAGGCGGAGTCGGCGACCGTCACCACCTTCAGGCCCTGCTCCCGCGCGTACGCCAGCGCGTCAACGACCTCGCGCGGATGACGCGGCAGTGCGAAGCACAGCAGCGCGGTGGCGCCGGCCCGGCGGGCGCCGTCGATGCGGTCGGCGAGCATCGAGCCGCTCTCGTCGAGCAGGCGCACGTCGGGATGGACCTTCGCCGCGAAGTACGCGAAGCCTCGCGCCTGCGAGGACGCGGCGCGCAGCCCGAGCACGGGCAGCGGCAGCGAGCCGGCGAGGACGCGGCCGGCCTCCTCGACGGGGCGGGGGTCGGCGAGCAGTTCGGAGAGGTGCTTGAGGTTCTCGATCTCGGCCTGGACCGCCTGCTGGTACTCGTTGTACTCGTCCGCCCCGGGCGAGGGCTCGGTGGGCGCGACCTCGCGCAGATGCTTGCGCAGGGCGGGGTACCCGTCGAAACCGAGCGCGACGGCGAAGCGCGTGACGGAGGGCTGGCTGACGCCGGCCAGGTCGGCCAGCTCGACGCTCGACAGAAAGGGCACGTCGGCGGCCTTGCGCACCATGCAGTGCGCGATACGCCGCTGGGTCGGCGTGAGCCGGTGCCCGTCGAAGAGCTGCTGCAGTCGTGCGGCAGGGCTGTCGCTCATGCCATCCCCCTGTGAGTTCCGATCTCGATCTTGGCGGTGCGGGTGCGTTGGTGCGGGTGCGTTGGTGCGGGTGTGTTGGTGCGGGTGTGTTGGTGCGGGTGTGTTGGTGCGGGTGCGTTGTGGGCTGGTGGTCTGGTGGGCGGGTGGTCTGGTGGGCGGGTGGTCTGGGGGGGCGGGTGAGCAGTGTTGGGACGTGCGATGTCGGACGCGCCTGTGGACCTATTCAGACACCCAAAACTCTGCATGAGCATATGCAGCGCGGCAAGGGGCGGGTGATCAAATGCTGATCGGGGTTGGGGGTGGCGGGTGGGTGCGGGGGCGGTGGTGGGCGGGGGCGGTGGTTGTTTCTGGTGTGGGGGCCGCCTTTTCGGGAGTGTGGCGTCGG
>NZ_BMVO01000030.1 GCF_014650755.1 Streptomyces chryseus
GGATGTCGCTGAAGCGCATCATCGGCTCGCACTTCGCCAACTACCGCGAGGCGTGGGAGGCCAACCGCCTGATCGCCAAGGGCAAGATCCACCCGACCCTCTCCAAGGTGTACTCGCTGGAGGACACCGGCCAGGCCGCGTACGACGTCCACCGCAACCTGCACCAGGGCAAGGTCGGCGTCCTCGCCCTCGCCCCCCGCGAAGGCCTCGGCGTCCGCGACCACGAACTCCGGGCGAAGCACCTCGACGCCATCAACCGCTGCCGGCCGAGGCACCCTTGACGATCACCTGAAATGATCATTTAATCACTGCAGACCAACATGCCAATTTGTTACCGTTCTTGTCGCTTCGGTGATCGAATTTGATCAGCGATGCTAAGGGCGTGGAAAGGGCATGAAGCCGGCCAGTCGTCGCCCGGCTCCGGCGCTTCTCCGCGCGTCAGGCGACGGCGCCGGGGCAGCCGGAACCCGTCACGGGTTACCAGTAACTAACGGGGGCGCTGATGGGAGAAGAGAGCTTCAAGGGCACGGAAGGCGCACTGAGACTCCTGGAACTTCTCACCGCCGACGCTCCGGCCTGGCGGTACGAGGAACTGGTGCAGCGGGCCGGCGCGGCCGGGGCCGAGAGCGTCGAGGACCTCGGACGGGCCAAGCACCTCGCGCTCCAGATCGCCGACCGCGTGAGCCGTGGCCGGCGGCGGGAGGCGGAGCTGACCGGCCTCATCGACGTGGTGCGGGAGCTGACCCGCTCCCCGCACCCGGAAGCGGCGCTCGACCAGATCGTCCGTCGCACCCGGATGCTGATGCACAGCGACCTCGCCGGCATCGCCCTGCTGGACGAACCGGCCGGCGACGCCGTGCTCAGCGCCGTCGACGGCGCCGTCACCACCCGGCTGCTCGGCCTGCGGGTGCCCGCCGCGCGGGGACTCGGCGGGGCGGTCACCCGGCACCAAGGACCTTTCTGGGCGGCCGACTACGACACCGAGGACGGCATAGCCCACGATCCCGTGGTCGACCGGACCGTGCGCGCGGAAGGGCTGCGCGCCGTACTGGCCGTCCCCCTGCGGGCGGACAGCGAGCAGCTGGGCTTCCTGTACGTGGCCGACCGCAGCGCGCACGAGTTCCCGCCCGACGACGTGGCACTGCTCCAGGCACTCGCCGACATCGCCGCCGTCGCCGTCACCTCGGGCCGGCCCCCCGCCCGGCCCGACGGACGGGAAGGTGCTCCGCGGCCGGACGGCCAGGCCGTCGAACCCGGCGCACCGGGACCCGTCCGCATCCAGCAGAGACTGCTTCAACTCGTACTCAACGGAGCCGAGTTAGGCGAAGTGCTCGACCACGGCGTCCGCGAACTCGGCGGCGCGCTCGACGTCTACGACCGGCACGGGGACGTCCTCCACGCCTCCGGCCAGGTACGCCGGCCGCACGAGGCCGAGCTGGAGAGGGCATACCTCGACGTGCACGCCTCCGGGCTGCCCGTCGAGCTGGCCGACGGCACCTGGATGGCCACGCTGACCGCGCGTTCCGACCCGGGCTGGTTACTGTACCGCCCGGCAGGGACCGAGGGCGCCGGAACCCCGGAACTGCTGCTCGCCGTCGCCAACGTCGTCAGCATGGTGCTCGAACTGCGGCGGTCCGACCGCGCCGACCACCAGTGGCGGGACGACCTGCTGGAAGACCTGATCGGCATCGACCACCCCGCCGAGGTGGCGGTGGCCCGGGCCCGCCGGCTCCAGGTGCGGCTCGACCGCCCCCACATCGTGGTCATCGCCCGCCCCGACGCCCCCGTCGCCGAACAGGCCACCGACCGGGCGACGGCCTGGGTGCAGCGCCGGGGCGGCCTGAAGGCGAGCCGGGAGGACTACGTGGTGCTGCTGCTGCCCGGGGACGACCCGGCTGCCATGGCACACGAGGTGTCCGCCCGGCTCGGCATGGCGCTGGAGGTCCCGGTGACGGTCGGGGCCGCCGGACCCGCGGACGGTCCGGAGTCCATCCAGCGCTTCTACCAGGAGGCGATGCGCTGCATGGAGACCCTCGTCGCCATGGGCGGCGAGGGGCGCGCGGCCTGCGCACGGGACCTTGGCTTCCTCGGGCTGCTCTTCGCCGAGGACTACGACGTCACCGAATTCGTCGCCAAGATCATCGGTCCGGTCGTCGAATACGACGCAC
This sequence comes from Streptomyces chryseus, assembly GCF_014650755.1. GTDB lineage: Bacteria > Actinomycetota > Actinomycetes > Streptomycetales > Streptomycetaceae > Streptomyces > Streptomyces chryseus. Next base: position 2,169 of record NZ_BMVO01000030.1, read on the forward strand.
AGCGTTTCACCGGCCTCGTCGAGACCCTGGAGGCGTACTTCCAGGCGGCGTGCAGTCCGACCCGCGCGGCCGAGCTGCTGTACGTCCACCCCAACACCGTCTCCCGGCGCCTGGAACGCATCGGCCAGCTGCTCGGCCGCGACTGGCAGCAGCCGGACCACGCGTTGGAACTGCAGCTCGCGCTGCGCCTGCACCGGACGCGCTACGCGTCACAGATGCCGGGCACCGACCACTCGGCGTCCCAGGAGGGCTGACCCGTCACCCGGACCGCTCCCACTCCTCGCCCACCCGGTTCTCCTGCGCCAGCACGCGGACCGCGTGCGCCAGGGAGACCATCGTCATGTGCCGGTGCCACCCGTGGTACGAACGACCTTCGAAGTCCTGGGCGCCGACATCCGCGCAGATGTGGGCGAAGTCGGTGTCGACCCGCCTGGTGAGCTTGCTCAGCCGCAGCAGGGTGCCGCGGCCCGCGTGGGTCATGTTGGTGAGCCACAGCTCGGCGACCCGCCGCCTGTTCGGCTGCCACTCGCCGATCAGCAGCAGCTCCGCGCCGCCGGTCCGCCGCGGGCCCGCCACCGGGACGCCGGCCGGCCGCGGCCGACGCGGCACGGCGCCCCCCGGCCACAGCACCGGCATCAGCGCGACCAGGCTGGTGCGTATCGACCGGGGCAGGGCCGGGTCGACCCACTCGACGGGCCGCTGCTGGGAGGTGGCCAGGGTGCTGAGGTGCTCCGCGGGCGCCGACAGCAGCCGGCGCTGCCCGCCCGACAGATCCGGCGCCAGCAGCGAGGTGCTGCTCCCCACCCGCAGCAGGAACGGCAGGCCGGCAGCGGTGAACGCCTCGATCAGCGGCGCGGGCGGCACGTCCCGGGCGTCCATCACCACCGGCCGCGGCGCGAGCCCCCAGGAAGCGGACTGCTGGACCACCGCGACCGCCGTGTCGTCCGAGGAGCACCGGGCGTCGTCCGAGGAACGCCCGGCGTCGTCCGTGACCCCCGGCGCGGCGTCGTGCCCACCGGCCAGGGTGCCCGGCAACTGGGCTTCCTCCACGGACAGTTGCCAGTTCACCGGCGCCGCGGCCTGCTGGCCGGCGAGCCACAGCCCATGGCTGTACTGACTGGTGACCGCCTGCCCCAGGTGGCGTACGAAGCGACGCCGCACACCCACCGAGTGCACCCCGCTCTTGGGTGTCACCATGGGCCGCACCACCCAGGCGTGCGGCGTCATCAGCCGTTCCATCCGGCGGGCAAGCGTCGCACGCACCTCGGGCCAGTCCCAGGTCGAGACGCTGATGAAGTGGTGCAGACTCTGTGCGGCGGCGGGTTCCCGCGTGCTGGTGGCGAGGTTCCGCATCGTCTTGCGGCCCTGCGCGGTCAGCAGCCCGTTCACGTACAGCTGTCCCTTGTGCCGCTGGTCGCGGCGGCGCAGTGAGGCCAGTACCGACTCGCACACCTCGTCGCTGAGGTGTCTGTCAGGGCTGTCGGCCGGGTCGTCGTGTGTCGTCAGAGCAGTGATCAGCGACCCCATGAAGCTCCTCGATGTCAGGGTGAGCCATGCTTCTTGCCGGCTGGGCCCGAGAGGCCCTCAGCTTCGTCGGACGGCTCCGGTGGCCACAGGTCGGCAGACGACCCACTTGGCCGGTGGCCGCGGTGACCGGTGCACAGCGGTGGCCGCGGACGCCCACCACCTCCGGGCGCAGGAGTGACCGGACCACCGCCCCCGGCCGCCCCCGCGCCGCAGGAGCGGTCCTGGCGGTGGTCCGGGCACCGCGGCGCCGTGCCGGGGCACGCGTCCGGGGGCCTCGGCACCGCCCGTCGCCCGCAGGGGTGTGCCGACCTGACACACCTTCGTCAAATCGCCCTCGTACAGGCCGAACTGGCACGTCAGCCCTCGTAGGGCGGTCACCCCTCTGATACGTTTTTTCTCTCGGGGGATGGGTGGATGAGGAGGCATGTGAAGCTCGCTGCCGGATTGCTCAACCAGTCGCAGAACACACGCAGACCACTGATCGTCGTACTCGGTGCGTCCGGATTCCTCGGGCCCGCCGTCATCGACCGCCTCGCCGGCCTGCCGGTGAAGGTGCGCGCGGTGGCGCGGGGCCTGACCCCCGCGCCACCGCGGACCGTGGCCGACATAGAGGGCCACCGGACGGATCTCGCCCGGCCCGGCGCGCTCGCCGCCGCCGTCGAGGGAGCTGACGCGGTCGTCCATCTCGCCGCACACGTGGGCGACGGCCGTTCCTGGCGCGCCGCAGGCGAGGACTCCGAGCAGGTCAACGTCGGCCTGATGCGCGACCTCGTCACCGCCTTCGAACACCGGGACGCTCCCGCGCCCGCGGTGGTCTTCGCGAGCACCGCGCAGGCCGCCGGACCCGGCGGCCTGCCCCGCGCCGCCTACGCCCGGCAGAAGATGGCCGCCGAGGAACTGCTGCGCGAGGCCACCGCACGGGGCGCGGTCCGCGGCGCCGTGCTCCGGCTGTCGACCGTTTACGGCCGTTCGCCGCTGACCGGTTCGCTCGGGCGTGGCGTGCTCGCCGCGATGGCCCGGCGCGCCCTCGACGACGCGCCGCTCACCATGTGGCACGACGGCACTGTCGAACGCGACTTCCTCCACGTACGTGACGCCGCCCGCGCCTTCGTCACGGCACTGGACCACCTGCCCGGCCTCCAGGGCGGCGACTGGTCCGTCGGCAGCGGCAGCCGGGTCCAGCTCGGCGACGTGTTCCGCTCCCTCGCGGACGCCGTGGCCGAACGGACCGGACGCCCGCCCGTCCCGGTCCTCTCCGTGGAGCCGCCCGACTTCGCCGCGGCGGGCGACTTCCACACCCCGGAATGCGACCCCGCGGCCTTCGGAGCGGTGACGGGATGGTCCCCCGCCGTCCCGCTGCACGACGGGCTGGACGAACTGGCGGCCGAACTGGTCGCCGCGCAGGCGAGCACGTCGCGGGAGCGGTGACCGGACACCGGCGGTCCCACAGGCCCCATGGTCGAGTTGAAGGGAAGAATCCGAGCGTGAGCGAGGACCGAAAGAGGACACCGTACGTACGGCTCGGACGCAGCGCGACTCTGGTGAGCCGACTCTGGCTGGGCACGGTGAACTTCAGCGGACGGGTGGAGGACGCCGAGGCCGCGCGACTGATGAGTGCCGCGCTCGACCACGGTGTCAACTGCGTCGACATGGCCAACATCTACGGCTGGCGCGTCCACAAGGGACACACCGAGGAACTCGTCGGCCGCTGGCTGTCCAAGAGCGGTGTCCGGCGGGAGGACGTCCTGCTGGCGACCAAGGTCGGCGAGAACATGAGCGACCGCGTCAACGACGGCGGGCTGTCGGCCCGGCACATCATCGCCGCCTGCGAGCAGTCGTTGCGCCGCCTCGACGTCGACCACATCGACCTTCTCCAGATGCACCGCATGGACAGCGCCGCCCCATGGGACGAGATCTGGCAGGCCATGGACCGCCTCGTGACCAGCGGAAAGGTCTGCTACGTCGGCTCGTCCAACTTCGCCGGCTGGAACATCGCCGCCGCGCAGGAGACGGCCCAGCGCCGCAACCTCATGGGGCTGGTCTCGGAGCAGAGCGTGTACAACCTGGCGGTGCGCGGAGCAGACGCGGAGCTGATCCCGGCCGCCCAGGCGTACGGGGTCGGTGTGTTCGCCTGGTCGCCGCTGCACGGCGGACTGCTGAGCGGTGTGCTGCGCAAGCTGGCGGAAGGCACCGCCGTCAAGTCGGCCCAGGGCCGCGCACAGGAACTCCTGCCCGCCCTGCGGGCCAACATCGCGGCGTACGAGAGCTTCTGCGATCGCATCGGGGAACACCCGGCGGAGGTCGGCCTGTCCTGGGTGCTGTCGCGGCCGGGGATCAGCGGCGCGGTGATCGGACCACGCACGATGGACCAACTCGACTCGGCGCTGCGCGCCCTCGACCTGGACCTCGGCGAAGCCGAACTGGCGGAGCTGGACGCCCTGTTCCTGGTACCGGGCCACGTCGCACGGCCGGGGGAGGGCGACGCGGGACCGCGGGCGGCCGGTGCGGGACCGCAGGCGGCCAGTTCGGGGTGAGCGGAGACGCGCCGGCCGGAGCGGGGTGAGCGGTGGCGCACCGGCCGGTGGGGGTGAGCGCTTACGCGCCGGTCGGCGCGGTGCGCGGATCGGCGCCGGCACCGGGGCGAGACAGGTGGTGCCACCGACGTCACACGACCGGTGGCGGCACACCCGGAGCGAAACCGGCAAGGCCGCCACTCCCGGAACCATCCGTCCCGGCGGTGGCGGCCGACGCCATACCCCTCGGAGCTCCTCAGACGACGCTGAGCGCCGGCAGCGGGAAGACCAGCTTTCCGCCCCCGGCCAGGAACTGCTGCTCCCGCTCGACGAAGCCGTCCCGGTAGATCCACGGCAGTACCAGCAGCTGGTCCGGTTTCTGGGCCTTGGCCTCTTCCTCGGACACGATGGGGATGCGCGTCGCGGGCGTGAAACGGCCCGCCTTCTCAGGGGAGACCTCACCGATGCACGGCAGGTCCCGCTCCGTCAGCCCGCAGTACTGGAGGATGACGTTCCCCTTGGTCGAGGCGCCGTACCCCAGGGTCAGTTTCCCGGCCTCCCGGGACCGGGCCAGGAACTCCAGCAGTACCTCCCGCTGCCGCTCGACGCGCCGCGCGAAGGCCTCGAAGGGAGCGGTCGTGTCGAGCCCGGCCGCCGCCTCCTGAGCGCGGATCCGCGCGAGCCCGGCCTCGTCGCGCGGATACCGGTCGGGGCTCTTGGCCAGCGTCACGCACAGGCTGCCGCCGTAGACGGCGGTCAGCTCGGCCCCGACCACGGTCAGCCCCACCCGCTCCGCCATCCATTCGATCTGCCGCAGCGCGTAGTACTCCAGGTGCTCGTGACACACCACGTCGTACGCGTCCGCGCCCAGCATGGACGGCATGTAGCTCTGTTCCATGACCCAGACGCCGTCGTCGGCGAGAATGTCGTGGACGTCCTGCATGAACCGCATGGGATCCGGCAGGTCGTAAAACATGGCGATGGAGGTGACGACCTTCGCCCGCTGTCGGCCGAACCGGTTCTCGAACGTCTCCCGCGAGAAGTACGAAGTGATGAGTTCCGCCTTCGCCGGGTACCTGTCGCGGAACTTCCCGCCGGTCGGGTCGATACCGACCAGCTGCGGCCCGTCCTCGGGATAGCCGCGCAGCAGAGTGGCGTCATTGCTGCCGATGTCCAGAACCAGGTCCGTGGGGCCCAGCTCCACCAGGTTGCGAATGGCCGCCACCTTGTCGTGAAGGTGATGGACCATGAACGGCCGGATGCCGGAGCGGTAGCCGTAGTCGTCGCCGTACATGAGATCCGCGTCCGGGGTGTGGCGCAGCTGCACCAGCCCGCAGCCCGCGGGGGAGCAGACGACCAGCTCCAGCGGCACGGAGGGCACCTCCTGGTCGCGGCGCGTCGGGAACACACCGGTCAGCGCCTGTTCGCCGAGATCCAGTACCGGGAGCAGCTCACGATTGCCACAGATGCGGCACGCAGTGATGATCATTGCCGAATTCTCGCGCCCCCGTGCCGGACGGACGAAGAATCGGACGGCACTTTGTCACCTGACGCGGACGAAAGCGCGGAAGAGAGCGAACCGAACTATGTCATCTTCCTGTTGCCCCCGGGGGACGGCGCTCCTAACATGTGGCGCCGTACTCCCGGACGGCGCTTTTCATCCCGTCCGCCGACGACCCCACGCCCCCAATTCATACGTCTTCATACGACCGAAAAACCCGTCGAACGAACCCAACGAAGGGTTACGCGTGCCTCACATCGCATTCTTCGTCCTCCCGGTACCCGGGCACATGAATCCGAGCCTGGGAGTGGCCGAGGAACTCGTGGCACGCGGTCACCGCGTCACCTACGCACTGCCGGAGGCTCCGGAGGACATCGCGGGGCGAGCGAAGCGCGTCGGCGCGGAGGTGGTCACGTACCCCATGGACCAGGAACGGTTCCGTGCCCACATGGTCCCGCAGCAGAATTCCGACGAGTACACGGACAAGGGCGAGATACTCCGGATCCTGCAGTGGCTGCTGGAGATGACCGACGAGACGGTGGAGCCGCTGGAACGGAGTTTCCGGGAGGACCGCCCCGACGTGATCGTGAACGACCCCTCGTCGTTCTGGACGGGGCGCATCCTCGCCGACCGGTGGGGGATACCCGTCATCCGGAGCACCCCCACGTACGCCGCCAACGAGCACTGGTCCATGCAGCCCGATGCGGAGGCGGCCGGCCTCCCCGACGACCCCGCCCTCCTCTCACTCGTCGGCGGAATCGACCAACTGCTGCGCGCGCAGGGCATGGACGAAGACGCGGGCACCTTCACCGGACGCATCCACGGCGGCCCCGCCCTGCTCTACATGCCCCGCCACTTCCAGTACGCGGGGGAGACCTTCGACGACCAGCACCACTTCGTCGGACCCTGCGCGCCCCGCGCCTCCCTCCACGGCACCTGGGAGCCGCCGGGCGACGGGCGGCCGCTCGTCATGGTGAGCATGGGCACCCTCTACAACAAGCAGCCCGACTTCTTCCGGGCCTGCGTCGAGGCCTTCCGCGACGAACCCTGGAACGTCCTGCTGGTCCTGGGCGGCGGTCTGGCCCCCGAAGACCTGGGCGCGCTGCCGGACAACGTCCGGGTGCGGGATTTCGTCCCCCTCGCGGAGGTCTTCCCGCACACGGCCCTGGTGGTGAACCACGGCGGGCTGAGCACGGCCATGGAGGCCTTCTCGTACGGCGTCCCCGTGCTGGCCGTACCGGTGATGACGGAACCGCGGGCCACCGCGCGCCGGATCGCCGAACTCGGCCTGGGCGCCCAGCTGCCCCCGAAGGCGACCGCGGCGGACCTGCGCGCCACCGCACGGCGCGTGCTCGCCGACGACGGGATCCGCGACCGGCTGCGGCAGATGCGCGAACGGATCCGGACGGCCGGCGGGGCCACGGCGGCGGCCACCGTCGTCGAAGAGCTGCTGCCCGCCCCCTCCTGAACCCGCCAGCCGGCTCGCGACAGTCAGCCCTCCGACCAGTGGGAATCCGACCATGCGCATCACGGAAACGGCCGTACCCGACGCCTACCGAATCGACCCGGACCTTCTCCCCGACCACCGCGGCCGGTTCTACGAGGGCCTGCGGTACGAGACCCTGCGGGCGGCCACCGGGCACGCCTTCGAACTCCGGCAGGTCAACTTCACGGTCTCCCACCGCAATGTGCTCCGCGGCATCCACGGCACCACCATGCCCCCCGGCCAAGGCAAGATCATTTCCTGCGTACGGGGCGCCGCCCTCACCATGGTCGTCGACCTCAGACTGGGCTCACCGGCCTTCGGCCAGCACGACGTTCTCCGGCAGGACCCCGACAGCGCCACCGCCCTCTACCTGCCCGACGGCCTCGGCCTGGCCTACGTCGCCCTCGCTGACGACACCTGCATGAACTACCTGTGCGACCGGGAGTACGTGCACGGCACCATCATCGATGTCGACGCCTTCGACCCAGCCCTGGGCCTTCCGTGGAACCTGGACGAGCCCGTGGTGCGGTCGGCCCGGGACGCCGCCGCCCCCACCCTCGCCGAGGCTGTCGCTGGTGGAATCCTGCCCGCCTATGAGCAATGCCGGCGCAGCTACCGGGTCCCCCAAGCCCCCGCACCATGACCGGGGCCGGGGACGTGACACATCGGAGCCGGTCGGGTGTCAGACTCGCGGCCGCAGGCGTCTGCCTGCGTTCTGGAGGACCTGACACACGAGCTGCAACGCGCCGGCCGCCTGGCGCGGCTGCTCGGCGAACTCGGCGCGTGCAACTGCCGAGTCGGTGCTCAGCCCGCTCCACGAGGACGCGCGCGCCGGGTGGGCAGACCTGGCGGGGCGGTTGAGGCCACCCTCAGGCGTGCCTGGCCGGCCTCACCGGACCCGCCGGGAGCCGCCCCCGGCAGGTGCCGGGCCGCTCGTCGCGAAGGCGGTGACCCGCCCGCCGTGCAGATGCAGCCGGGCCCCGGCAAACCGCTGCTGCATCCGTCGATCGTGCGTGACCACCACCACGGCGCCCCGGTAGTCCGTCAGCGCCTGCTCCAGCTCCTCCACGAGAGCGGGCGACAAGTGGTTGGTGGGCTCGTCCAGCAGCAGCAGGTCCACCGGGTCACTCACCAGCCGGGCGAGTTCGATCCTACGGCGCTGACCGTAGGACAGCTCGCCCACCCGCCGCCGCAGGTCGTTGGGGTTGAACAGCCCGAGGGACAGCAACTCTTCGACATGTTCGTCAGGATGTCCGCCCCGCCCCTGGGCGAAGGCCTGCGGCACGTCCATGTCGGACGGCCACTGCCTGGGGCGCTGCCGCAGGTGGCCGACCCGGCCGGTCACGGTGACTGAGCCCTCCACGGGCGTCAGTTCACCGGCCAGCACGCGCAACAACGTAGTCTTCCCAGCTCCGTTGAGGCCGGTGACCAGCATCCGCTCACCGCGTCCGACGTGCAGTGACCTGACGCGCAGCCGGTCGCCCACCCGTACGTCCGCCAGCTCCGCCACCGTGCCCGGCGCCGTCTCCGGTTCGGTGGTGGTGGCGAGCACGGTCGAGAACGCGAGCGGGTCCGCGGGCCGGGCGACGGTGTTCTCGGTGAGGCGCGCCACCCGCTCCTTGGCATTGCGGATCCGGGACGTCGCGCCGTGCACGCGTCCCCGCGTCCGGAACTGGCCGGCCCCGAAGTTGGCGAGCGGCAGTTTGCGCGGGATGCCGTCCATCCGCGATACGTGGGTGGACACCAGCTCGCGGTTGCGCTCCAACTCGGCGCGCCACTGTTCGTACTCCCGCAGCCGACGGCGGCGTTCCGCGGCCTTGGCGGACAGATAACCGTCGTAGCCGTCGCCGTAGCGGGCGACCCGGCCGGAGTCGACCTCCAGGATGGTTGTAGTGATGCGTTCCAGGAACACCCGGTCGTGGGTCACTGCGACGACGGTGCCGCGGTGTTGGCGCAGACGTTCCTCCAGCCAGGTCACCGCCCGTTCGTCCAGGTCGTTGGTCGGCTCGTCCAGCAGCAGCAGCTCCGGGGCGGATGCCAGCGTGCCGGCCAGGGCCAGACGCGAGCGTTCGCCCCCGGACAAGGTCGCCAGTGGCCGGCTCCGCTTCAGTCCCGGCAGACCGAGGTGGTGCAGCGCGATGTCGACCCGGGTGTCCGCCTCGTACCCGCCTCGGACCGTGTGGTGCTCCAGCAGCTCCGCGTACTCCTCGAACAGCCGAGCCATTTCCTCGTTCGGCCGTGCTTCGTCGGCCTGGGTCGCCAAGTCGGCCTCGGCCTGGTGCATGCGTGTTTCCAGCTCGCGCAGGTCGGCCAGGGCGAGGTCGACGGCGTCCTGGACGACGGCGTTCTCCGGGAGTTCGAGCGACTGCGGCTGATACCCCACGCCGCCGGGCGCAACCACGGTGACCGTCCCGTTGTCGGTCGTGGTACGACCCGCGATCAGACTGAGCAGCGTCGACTTGCCCGATCCGTTGTCACCGACGATGCCGACCTTCTCCCCGGGCTTGACGGTGCAGTCCACACGGTCCAGGACCACGCGGCCGGCGAAACGCTTGGTGATGTCGTGCAGGGCTACTTGGGCGGAATGCATAAAGAGTCCTCCTGAGCACAACCGATACGAGGATGTTGTGTCCGCGTACGCCCGCAGCCGCGAGGAATACCATCAAGGGAACACGCCGGAACGGCCGTACCTGTCGGTCAAGGGCGGTGCGGAAACACGCACGCGGGGTACGACCACGGAGCAGTGCTCGACGTGGTCACACGCTAGAATCAACTCTCACAGAGAACCCATGTATGGGACCGTACCACGCCGTGGGGGTTGCCGCTCCAACTAGTCCCCGTAATACGGTGTTTGCGTAGAGGGGTCGCTCCTCGGGCTCTGCCGTGCGGTTCCAGCGTCGTGGGCGACCCTGGGCGCCTGGAGCGACGTGACACTGAGCGTTTCGTCGGCGCGCAATGTGTCCCCAGCTCCAGCCACTTGCATGAACGAAACGTTCTGCTCCACCTGGGTAGGATCGCGGCATGTCCCCAGAGCAGTCCCGCCGCAGCGAGAAAGCCCGCCAAGCGATCATTGAGGCGGCTTTCGCGATCTGCGCCGAGCTCGGATTCACGGCAACCACCATCGAGGCCGTCGCGGCCAGGGCAGGCGTGGGAAAAGCGACGATTTACCGCTGGTGGCCCTCCAAGGCAGCGATCCTCCTCGAAGGTGTGGAGGCTCGCCGGGACGCTGCTGTCGGCTACCCCGACACCGGCGACGTCATGGCCGATTTGGCCACCCAGGCCGCCAACGTCATGCAGCTGTTCGACAGCGAGTTCGGGACGATCTGGCGCGGTCTGGTCGCCGCAGCGCAGACCGAGGACGTCGCCGCCGAAGGTGTGCGCCGAATCCTCAGGGATTCCATCGACGAATGCGTCGCACGTCTCGCGAAGGCACGCGACGAAGGACAGATACGCCGTGACCTCGATCTAGAACTGGTAGTGGCGCTCGTCCACGGCCCGATCCACCAGACCTGGCTTCTTGGAACACGCCCCGTTCACCCGGCCTTCGTGCGAGCCGTCCTACAAGCACTCAAGCCTAGCCTGCAAACCCCGCCGGCCTGCCACGAAGCGGGCACCTAGGACGCGAGGCCGCGCGGGAAGTCGGATGCGGCTCATGCTGAGCGGTGTCAGCAACGGGTTAGAGGGCGTGGTGTACCGCAGTGAGTTCGGGCGTGGACCGGGTGAGGTTCCTTCTGCCGCACACGAACCTTCGGTGGGGCGAGCTATCAGGGCTGCACCGCCATCGGGTCGACCAACGCCGCTCGCGCTTGTGCGTGGTGGGGTTCAACACCAGGAGCGGCATCAAGGCGTACCCAAAGAGCTCCAAGAGCGGTCGGGAAGTTCCGCTCCCCCGCGCGGTCTGGAGGCGATCGAACGCCATGTGCACTGGTTCGACCTGGTGCCCTGCTCTCACCACACTCTCCGAAGGCTGTGTCGGTCGCCGCCTCACTGGCGGCAGTTGGCGACCCAGCCGGACGCAGGAACCGACATGCCCGACTCGCGTGACGCTCATTTGACGCTCCGGCCCCAAAATTCCACCGCGCAAGCATCAGAAAGTCCTCTTGAGCTGCGGCTTCTTCGGCGGCACGGAACCGCACCTGTTCCCGATGACGCACCACGTGGAGTGCGTGGCGATCCTGGAGCCGGTGAAGAAGGACGCCTGATCTGGGGGTTCGGGTGGTGTGCGTGACGTGCGGTGTGGTGTGACGGGCGATATCTTGACGTCGCGATGACGCTCGTGACGCTCATGTGAAGTTTGCGGAACGCCCAGCAGGTCGTTTCCTGCGGACGCTGTGGAGCGAGATGCTCTCGTCGATGCGCACCGCCCCGACCGGTTCAACCGCCGCGAACCGCGTGCATCGCGGCATGGGAGTTCTTCGACGCGGCCATGACGGCGCGAGTGACGCGTGCGGACCTGGCCGTCCGCGTCCTCTTCGTGCCTGACCCGCGATTACTTGGTCTCCACCGTGGACGACCCGGACTGTTGCACCGCCGAGCGGGCCGACCGGGCCGTCGTCGACGCGCTCGTGGGGAAAGCGACGTACGTCGATCGTCGCCGCTGCGCATGCGGTCTGCGCCACGCCGTCGGGCCGGCCGACGGTGTAGCGTTTGTCAGAGTGTGATCGTTCGTTACACGCCTGCCCGAGCGAGGTGCACACTCCGCACCGGCGCCGGGGGAGTGAACTCGTAGTCGAACTCCTCCCTCGTCTCTCCCGTGCCCCCGATGTGCGGGCAGATGACCGGTCCGAAATCGCCGTCGGGGTCGCTCGCCGTTCCCCACGCGAGGTACCAGGCCACGCAGTACCCGTCGCCCGAGCCCAGCCGCCTCCGGGCAGGAGGTCCTCGACGTAACCCCGACCACTCAGGTCTTGCCGTTGCTGCCCGGACAGACCTGTATCTCGCCGCGGCCCCACGATGTGACCTCGCTGCCGGTGACACATGCGGACTCGGCGGGCGCGGCGGGCGCGGCGGCCTGGGAGGCGGGCGCCGCGAACAGGGCCAGCGTTGTTCCGACTCCTGCTGCCACGGCCGTGGTACGAAACAAACGTCGCATGATTCTTGTCGCTCTCTTTGTCGTGCTTTCCCTCGGCACACGCGTTGCACACGCTGGGGCGGGAGGTCTTGCCGTTCACGACGATGTCGGTGGCCATGGCAAGGTCGGCGGTCGCGTCCACATACACATGGCAGTTGCCGTCGCCGTCGATGACGGTCGGCACGGTGGCGTTGTCCCGCACCGTTTTGATCAGCCCGGGGCCACCGCGGGGCACCAGGAGATCGACGTACTCGTCGGCGTGCAGCAGCTCCAGCGCGGCCTCGCGGGACGGGTCGCGGATGAGCTGTACGGCGTCGTCGGGTACGTCGCCGCTGCGGCGCAGCACATCCGTGAGGACTTCGGGGATCGCGACATTGGTGTGCATGGCGATCGAAGAGCCGCGCAGCACAGCGGAGTTGCCCGACTTGAGGCACAGGGCGGCCACCTCCACCGTCACGTTGGGCCTGGCCTCATAGATCACCGCGACCACACCGAGTGGCTCGCGCACCTGGTCGATGTGGATGCCATTGGGGCGGGTCGACCCCTTGACCACCTGACCGACCGGGTCCTGCAGGTCGATGATGGTGCGGATCGCGCTGGTCATGCCGGCGATGCGCTTGTCGGTGAGGGTGAGCCGGTCGGTCAGCGTGGCAGACGTCCCGGCCTCGCGAGCGGCCTCCACATCGAGGGCGTTGGCCTTCCTCAGCCGCTCGGCCGCGCCGTCGACCGCGTCGGCCATCTCCGCCAGCACGCGGTCCTTGGCCTCTGTGGTCAGCTCTCGTACGACCGTCGACGCTTCGCGGGCACGAGGGCAGACCTCGGTAACGGTGACAGACAATGCCTTCCACTGCTCGACCGAGACCGGTTCTTCACGCACGGTGAGCCCGAGCCGGCCGGACAGCCGCAGCAGGGAGTCGCGGGTCACGCCGGGCAGCAGGGTGCCGACGGCGGGCGGGGCGAGCAGCTCGGCGGTGGGGCCACTGCCCCGGACGAAGAAGAGGTTCATGCCGCCCAGTTCCTCGACCCAGCGCCGCTCCACGGGGTCGAGCCACACCACCTGGTGACAGCCGGCCTGCCTGGCCTGCTCCTGGGCCGGATAGGCGGGTGCGTAGTTGCCCGCGAACTTGACGTTGCCGGTGCCACCGGGTGTGGCGCGGGTGTAGTCGCGGCTGATGAACACGGTGACCGGCTCCGGGCGGTCGGAGAAGAATCCGCCGTTGACGAAGGCGATCAGCAGGAAGGTGTAGCTGCGGGCCGGCCGCAGGGCCAGATTGGCCTCGCTGGCGAAGAGCAGGGGCCGCAGATACAAGCTCAGCCCCGGCTCGTCGGGCAGGCACTCCTGGTCGGCGGAGACCAGGAGGTCGACTGCCTTCAGGAACGTTTCCTCGGGCAGCGGCGGTATGGCGAGTCGGGTCGCCGAACGCCGCAGCCGGGCCGCGTGGTCGACCGGCCGGAACACCGCGACGGCACCGTGCTCGCGGCGGTACGCCTTCAGCCCTTCGAAGACCACTTGGCCGTAATGCAGCCCGACCATCGCCGGCGACATCGGGATGTCCGCGAACGGCCTGTCCGAGGCTGCGACCACCCGCCGTCCTCGTGCCAGTCGGCGGTGACCATGTGGGCGGTGAAGAGTTCACCGAACTGCGCTCGGGCCGGCGTGTTCCGTATATCGACAGGACTCTGCATGAGTGGAATTCCCCCCGGAAACCGGACTCAGACCAGTGGTGAGTAGAAAAACGTCTCGCGCAGCGAAAAGGTGCCTGCAGGTGTCGTACTGAAGAAATCCGCGAAGCGCAGCGAGGTGTGCGCCCCGTCGCGCAGAACGCCTTCGAAGACACCGTGGACCGCCACTTCGGGGCCGTCGTGAACAAGCTTTGAAACCGTGTGTCTGCCGCTCTCGATGACCCGCTCCTCGCGGTAGAACCGCTCCAGCTCCGCATGGCCTCTGAGCTTGGCGTATCCGGGCCGGTGGTACTCGGCTGCGGGGTCGAAGAGCTGGATCAGACCGGCGATGTCGCCCCGGTCCACCAAGTGGTAGTAACGGCGGACCGCATCGGCCGGGCTGCGGTTGCTTTCAGAATTGTTTACGCGCTGAGACATGGCCCCCCTCAGAGTGTTCTGTCATTTGCACGGTTCCGGAAAGACGGCACACGGGAATTACTCGAAGGCATGGGAAGCAAGGCTGTTGACCAGGGCGCTCAGGCCCGGCCGCCAACCGCCGATCCACTCTGCGGTGTTCCCGGCGATCCAGGCAAGAGGATTCGGGGGAGTGCCGAAGGTTTGGGCTGAACTCCTGACTAAAGTAAGGGTCTGTTGCTTGCCTTCGTGCACTGCGCTGCCCCTGGTCATGCCCGTACGTTCTGGCTCACCGGGACTTTGAAGAGGCGCAGCGGCGCAGAGGCTGGGAGCAGCAAAACGATGATCACCCTGCAAGGACTGACCAAGCGGTACGGCGAGCATGCCGCGGTGGACAATCTCTCCTTGACGATCTCCGCAGGTCGGGTCACGGGCTTCCTCGGTCCCAACGGCGCGGGCAAGTCCACCACGATGCGCATGATCATGGGTCTGGACAGTCCCTCGGCCGGCCACGCGCTCGTCAACGGACGGCCCTACAGCCGGCTGAGCCACCCGCTGCGCGAGGTCGGCGCCCTCCTGGACGCCAAGGCCCTGCACCCGGGCCGCAGCGCCCGCGCCCATCTCAAGGCCTTGGCGCTGAGCAACGGCATTCCCGTACGCCAGATCGACGAGGTCATCGAGACCGTCGGCCTCACGTCGGTGGCCGAACGCCGTGCCGGGTCCTTCTCGCTCGGCATGAGCCAGCGCCTCGGCATCGCGGCCGCCCTGCTCGGGGACCCGGGGATCGTCATGTTCGACGAGCCGGTGAACGGCCTCGACCCCGACGGCGTGCTCTGGATCCGCGGGCTGATGCGCGGCCTCGCCGCCGAGGGGCGCACGGTCTTCGTATCCAGCCACCTGATGAGCGAGATGCAGCTGACGGCTGATCAGCTCGTCGTCATCGGCAAGGGGAAGCTGATCACCGAGACCACGGTCAAGCAGCTCATCGACAGCAGCTCCATGAACGCCGTGCGGGCCCGCGGTCCAGAGACCACGAGCCTCCAGAAGCTCCAGACCCGGCTGACCGAATGGCAGGTGCCGGTCCGCTGGGAGAGCGCCAACGAGCTCTACATCACAGGGCTGACCGTCGAGAAGGTGTCCGACCTCGCCTACGAGCTGGGTGTCCGGCTGCATGAAGTGCGCACCGTCGAAGCCTCGCTGGAACAGGCCTACATGGAACTCACGGCAGACAGCATCGAGTACGGATCACCCGCTTCGCGTCCGGCGCGAGCGACCTACGGAGAATGAAACCGAGTATGAATACATCAAGGGTGCGACTCGCCAAAGCCGGGCCCGACTACGGCGTGGGTGTCTACCGGGACATCACCGAGTGGGCCGACTCGTCGCCGGGCTGGATGCAGACACTGGGCGAGATAGGTACCGAGGGCGGTATTCTCCTCTTCGTCGCCCTGCTGCTCTTCCAGTGGTGGCGCTCCCGCGGGCGCGACGACCGCTCCATGGCGCTGGCCCTGCTCGCCCCCGTCGCCGTCGCGGCCGTCTACGTCCTGAGCGAGATCCTCAAGGTCTGGCTGCACGAGGAACGGCCCTGCCGGGACATCCCCAACGTGACGACCATCGCCGAGTGCCCGGAGCCGGGCGACTGGTCGTTCCCCAGCAACCACTCGGTCATCGCCGCCGCGTCAGCTGCCACCCTGCTCATCACCTGGCGCCTGATCGGCCTGCTCGCCCTGCCGGTGGCTGCCCTGATCGCTCTGTCCCGCGTGTACGTCGGAGTCCACTACCTGCACGACGTCGCGGCCGGCTACCTCCTCGGTGTCCTGCTGGCCCCGTTGGTCGTACTCGCCCTGATGGTTCCGGGCACCTGGGCCGTCACCAGACTGCGGCAACAGAAGGGCCTGGCCCTCGTCCTGGGGGCCTCGCCGCTGACCACGACCCCCGCCCCGCAGTACGCGCCGCACTCGACGTACCGCTGAACAGGAACCAGGAACCAGTCATGACGACATCGACCCATCACACCGCAGCACTGAGGCGGGCGCGCGCGTCCGGAGGCGGGCTGCCCGGTGCCGTGGCAGCCGAATGGTCCAAGTTGTGGTCGGTCAAATCCACGTGGTGGAGTCTGATCGGTGGCGGCGCGCTGATGCTGCTCACCGCCCCCATCATCGGTTCGACGATGGCGAACAACAAGAAGAACAGCGCGGGCGTCGCCGTCGGTGAGGTCGCGGTCAACACCGTGTACGTCGCCCAGTTCGCCCTCATCGCACTGTCCATGCTGGTGATCACGGCGGAGTACACCTCCGGGAGCATCCGCACCACGCTGCAGGCCGTGCCGCGCCGCGGCCAGCTGCTCCTCGCCAAGAGCCTCGTGGCCGGCGTGGTCAGTCTCCTCGGCGGTATCGCCCTCGGCCTCATCGGAGTCGGCGTCTCCTCCATGACGCTCGGTGACAAGGCGATCTTCGACAGTGCCGAAGCGTTCGGCAGCGCACTGCGCATGGGCGTCTATCTCGCCCTGATCAGCTCGCTCACCATCGGCGTGGCCGTCGCGGTGCGCAGCGCCGCCGGCACTCTGACCATCGCCTTCGTCGGCCTGACCGTGATGCCGGTGATCCTGCAGGCCTCCGACATGGGACCGCTGGTGTACCTGTCCGAACGGATGCCGAACTCGGCGGGCACGATCTTCATGAACGCCGCCGACAAGCCGTACGCAGCCGGCACAGCCTTCGTGATCCTCGCTCTGTGGGCCGTGGTGGTGCAGGCGGCCGGATATCAGGTGCTGCGCAAGCGCGATGCGTGAGTCACCCCCCTGAACGCGTTCCGGTCATGGCCGGGACGTGAGGGCGTCGCGTGCCGGGATCCCCCGTTCGGCACGCGACGCCCTTCTTCGCATCGGCCCCGTTTCCTCGCGCGGGACCTGGCCGATGGCAGGGCCGTCGGTTGACCTTCGTAGGTATCGCCGCAGGCGAGCGGCTGGCTAGGTTGAGGCTGTGACTTCCGCGATCAATGGTTTCGTCCGGCTCGTCGGCAGGATTCCTCCCTCGCAGCGGCCGCGGCGGCCCAGGCACTGGCCCTTGATCGCGTTCTTGCTCTGGGGCGCGCTCAACCTGCCCGTCGTGCTGCTTCCGCCCGCGAGCGCCGACGACGGGTACTTGCGCTGGCAGCCCCTCGTCGGCGCCGTCGTGCTGGCTGTCGCCGTGGCCGTGCACCGGGCGTTGCCGCTCGTTTCCTTCTTTCTGTGCGTGGCCCTGTGGTGGACCGTCGGGGTACTTCACAACGACGTCGGTTCCATCGTCGTATCGCCTTATCTCCCGGCGGTGTTCATCGCCAGCTTCACCGTGGGAAAGCTGCCGATGAGCCCGCAGTCGGTGCTCTGCGCGGTGGGTCTGGTGGCCCTCGGCGGGTCGGCCGCCACGGTGTTCGTGGGGCTTACGCTGCCGATGTGGTTCGTCCTGGTGACGGCCCTGCTCTTCGCGTGTCTGCTGCCGTGGCTGGTGGGCCGGTACTCCCGTCAGCGCGACGAACTGCAGCACTCGGGCTGGGAGCACGCCCGGCAACTGGAGCTGCAACAGCGCATCAGCGTCGAACAGGCCAGGCTGCGCGAACGCACCCGGATCGCCGAGGACATGCACGACTCCCTGGGCCACGAGCTGAGCCTGATCGCCCTGCGGGCCGGCGCCCTGCAGGTCGCCCCGACCATCGACGACCGGTTCCGGGACGAGGCGGGAGAGCTGCGCGCCAACGCGGCGAACGCCCTGGAACGACTGAGGGACATCATCGGCGTACTGCGTGAGGACGACGCGCCGGCCCGGATGGACCCGTCGCAGGCCGACATCAACGACCTCGTCGAGCGTGCGCGTACGTCCGGGATGCTCGTCGAGCTGGAGCACACGGGAAAGATCGGTCAACTCCAGGAGATGACCGAGAAGGCTCTGTACCGCGTGGTCCAGGAGTCGTTGACCAATGCCATGAAGCACGCCCCCAGGGCGCAGGTCGCCGTACGTCTCGCCCACACCCCCGCGGACGTCACCGTGACCGTACGCAATGGCCCTTCGCCGGAACCGGCCTCCCCCGACCGCCCGCAGGGCCGGCGAGGGCTGATCGGCCTCGAGGAGCGGACCCGGCTCGCGGGCGGTGAGTTCCACGCCGCCGCGCGGTACGACGGCGGATTCGAGGTCACCGCCCGGCTGCCCCGTACGTCCGCCGTGATCAGGGCTGCCGGGAACTACCCGCCGGTCGGCCGGCTCGCGGAGTCGGCCGACGGCGGGCTCGCCCACGCGACCATCCGGCTGCGCCGGCGCTTCATCACCGCGGTCTCGCTCCCGCTCGGCCTGTTCGCCTGCCTCGCTGTCGGCATGCTCGGGTACTACGCGTACTTGTCGACCTCGTCCTCCCTGGCGCCCCAGTACTACGACCAGTTGAAGATCGGCGACAGTGCGGCGAAGGCGGAACTCCTGCTCCCGGACAACGAGATGAGCGATCCGCCGTCGGAGTACCGGCCCGAGCCGGCCGGAGCCACCTGCCGTTATTACCGCGCGAGCGAGGCGCTGTTCGTCCGGGTCGATGTGCACCGGCTCTGCTTCGCCGACGGACGGCTGGTGACGAAGGACGTCATCACAGCGGAGTCCCGGGCGCCGGTCGACCACGACTGATCCCGCCGACAGCGCGCCTCCCGCCGACCGTTCACCAAGAACCGCCACAGAAAAAGGAGCAGGCCATCACTGCCATCCGACTTATCCTGGCCGACGACGAGACGATGATCCGAGCCGGTGTCCGGGCGATCCTCTCCAGCGACCCCGACATCGAGGTCGTCGCCGAAGCCGCGAACGGCTCGGAAGCCGTCGACCTGACCGCCAAGCACCGCCCGGACGTGGTGCTGATGGACATCCGGATGCCGGTGATGGACGGCCTCGCCGCGACGGCGGAGATCAAACGCCAGGTCCCGGAGACGTCGGTGCTCATCCTGACGACCTTCTCCGAGGACGAGTACGTCGCCCGGGCCCTGGGCGGCGGAGCCAGCGGCTTCATGCTGAAGTCCGGCGACCCGCGTGAGCTGCTGACCGGTGTGCACGCGGCAGCGAAGGGCGCCGCCTATCTCTCCGCCAAGGTCGCCTCCCGCATCATCGCCGAACTCAACAGGGGCTCCGCGGGGCAGCGCATGGTCCGCAACGCGTCCTCGCGCGAGCATGTCGAAACGCTGACCGAGCGCGAGCGCCAGGTGCTGGCCCTTCTCGGCAAGGGCATGTCCAACGCTGAGATCGGTAAGCGACTTCATGTGGTGGAGGGCACCGTGAAGAGTTATGTCAGCTCGATTCTCTCCGGGCTCGGCGTACGCAACCGAGTGCAGGCAGCGATCATCGCGTACGAAACGGGGCTGGTCGACGAGCAATGGTGACGTCCGGGCCTTTGCAGAGCAACCGTCGCGTCGATCTGAGAGGGAAGCAGTGCGTGGAGAATCCATAACGGCAGTGATACGCCGTGCCCGTGACGCTCAAGAGGAAGCGGCGTCGTGGTCTCAGGAAAGGGTCGACCAGGTGGTCGCGGCGGTCGGCCGGGAGTGCTATCGCGAGGACAACGCGCGAAGGCTCGCCTTACGCAGCCACCGCGAGACGTCGCTCGGTGATCCGGAGCACCTTTACGCGCTGCAGCGCCGCCGCGTTCTCGGAGTGATGCAGGATCTGCACGGCCAGGCATCCGTAGGAGTGGTGGAGGACCTGCCGGAACTGGGGCTGCGCAAACTGGCCAAACCCCTGGGGGTGATTGCCGTGGCGACCCCGGCCACCGCGCCCGCCCCCGGAATCATCTGCAATGTGCTGCCCATGCTGAAAACTCGTAACGCGGCGGTTTTCACGCCGAATCCCCGAGCACTCGGCACGGCCCAGGAAACAGTCCGGCTCGTCCGGGCGGTCCTCGCCGAGCGCGGAGCCCCACAGGATCTCGTCCAGTGTCTGGCGACCACTGGCAGGCGGACGAGTGCCGAGCTGATGGCCGCGGCGGACCACGTGGTCGCGATCGGCGGCGCCGGGACCGTGCGGCGCGCTTACGAGAGTGGGACGCCGGCGATTGGCGCGGGGGTGGGCAACCCCACGGTAGTCGTTGACGAGACCGCGGAGCTGACGGACGCGGCCGAGAAGATCGTGACCGGAGCGAGTTACAACAACGGCACTTCGTGCTCCTCGGAGAGCAACGTACTCGTCCACACCTCGGTCGTGGATCAGTTCTCCGTCGAACTGGCCCGCTGGGGTGCGCATTTGTGCTCGGAGGAGGAGACTTCCCGGCTGCGTGCTCTGCTCTGGCCGAACGGCACGACGCTGAACCGGGAAGCAATAGGCCGGCCGGCCCCCGAGCTGGCGAAATTAGCCGCAATCGCTGTGGAGCGGCCGGACAAGACAGAGCTACTGGTCCTCGCCGGCGGAAACCCGCGAAAGGACGACCCGATCCTTCGCGAGAAGATCGCGCCCGTGCTGACTCTTTCCGTGTTCGGTGATTTCCAGGAGGCGGTGGAACTCGTCCAGCTGCTGGCGGACCGCTGCGGCCGTGGTCACAGCTGCGGGATTCACACCGGCAGTGCGGACCGGGTGGCGGAACTCGCGCAGAGCGTGAACACCTTTCGGGTGGTGGTGAATCAGTCCACCATGACGAATACGGGAAGCTTTGAGAGCGGCGTACCCTTTACGACGACGCTTTCCAGTGGAAGCTGGGGCGGTTGCGGCACGTCGGGGAATGTCACATGGCGCCACTTCCTCAACTACACGGTGATCTCCCGTCCGATTCCCGCACGGTTCCCGGACGAAGAGGAGCTGTTCGGCATTCTACGGTGACGCGCGTTCCCGACCGGTGGGAGGGGAAGCCGCGCCTCGGCCAGCGAGGACTCCCGGAAGGAGAAGGGGCGGTGACGCGTCCCACGGGGGCCGTCAGCTCGCGCCAGGTTCCACGTCCTTCCATGCGCCGTCGAGGAACGGGCTGGGCTTTCCGTGCCAGAACACGTCCACACTGTCGCGTGCCCGTGTCGCTGCCACGAACAGCAAGGATCGAGCGCGCTGGATCTCGTGCCGGTGGCGGACCGGGTCCCTGTCGCGCAGTCTGTTGACGGCCTCGCGCGGTACGAGTCCGTCCGCCGCGCCTGCGATGATCATTCGCTGGTACTCCAGCCCCTTGAACCGGAACATCGTGCCGATGTGCACGCCGGTGGAACCGTGCGGGCCGTCGGAACGGATTTCCACCGACTCGATGCCGTGCAGCTTGAGCGTGTAGGCCATCTCGGCCGCCATCTGATTGGTGGGCACGCAGATCGCGATCTGCTCGTGCGGAATGATCAGGTCCGCACTGGCGTCCCACTCCTTGATGAGTGCGGCCACGCCTTCCTGCTCACCGGCCCAGTCCGGGAACGCGTGCCCGGCCGGGAGTCCCCCACTGAGCACCGACCGGTAGCCGGCCAGCGTTTCCTCGCTGCCGTCGAGGTCGTCGTACTTCGTCTCGCCCAGCACACCGAGGGCGGAACGCAGGATCTGCCGCGTCGTGCGGTAACTGAGACTCAGCTTCGAGGACCGGCCGCGGATGTTGATGCCCAGGCTGCCGAGTGTCACCTGGTTCTTGTAGATGCGCTGGTGGGTGTCGCCGACCAGGAACAGGTCGTCCGCGCCGCGAGCGACCATCGCGCGCAGCATCTTCCAGTGGGCGGGGCGGAGATCCTGGGCCTCGTCCACCACTATGTGCCGGTATCGGTAGCGCAGCCAGCCCCCTGAGCCATCCTGGAGGTGGACGTTGTCGAGGCCGCCTGCTTCCTCCCGCTGCCGGGCGATGTTCAGAATGCGCTGCTCGCGGCCCATCTCCAGCCGTGCGGCGCGCTCCGCCACCTGGTCCCAGGTCTGCCGCCCGAGCCGGTCCAGTCGCTGCGTGAAGCGTTCGGCGAGCTGCCAGATCTCGGCGCGCTCGCCGCGGCCGATGCTTCTGCCGCGTCCGGCACGCCGCGCCCGGAAGTAGTCGGTACGGGTGCCGACGGCCTGGCCGAGGATGACCTGCGTCCACTCGTCGTGCAGGAACTCCGGGTCCCAGTCGTCCTCTCCCAGTTCGTCGAGCAGCCCGCGCCATTCGCGTACGGCCTGACTGTCGTCGATGGCCTGCTTGCCGCTGCCCGGTTCGGCCTCGCGGACGATGCGCAGCGCCACCTGGTCGACATGGCTGACCTCGACCCGGCTCAGCAGCTCCTCGCCGCCCAGTTCCAGCAGCCGTGCGCGGAGGTCGGCGGCGAGGTTCTTGTTGTACGTGGTGAGGAGGACGGGTTTGTCCCGGCCCGGGGGAAGCTGCCGGACGAGATGCCGTACCCGGTGCAGGGCGACGATGGTCTTGCCAGTGCCGGGGCCCCCACCGACCCGGGCGGGGCCGTTGTAGCGCCGTTCGACCAGTCTGGCCTGGGTGGGGTGGAGAAAGACCTTCCAACGGCCGAAGTCGCCGCTCTCCAGTGCCTCCCTCAGTGCGTCGTCCGTGGTGGTGACGACCGTCGCCGGCCGCTGGGCGGCGGCCTCGAAGTCGTCCAGGTCGACCGGCTCGGTGGCGGCCACCGGCTTGGTCACCTGGTCGAGGACATGGTCGTACGACGCCCCGTCGAACAGGGCGAGCAGCACTTCGCCGGTGAGTTGCGGCGCGTACTCGACGAGTCCGAGCAGCTGGTCCTCGGTGGCGAGGGTGCGGATGACGGGCAGCAGTGGTTCGGCGACACCGAGGTCCGCCAGCTGCTGGTCGGACCAGTCCGCGAACAGCGGTCGGGCCGGCTCCGGTTGCGCGGGCGCCGGCGGTTCAGCGGCCGCCGGAACCGGCTTGGGCGGCGCGGGGAGCCTGCGCAGGACGCTGTCCTCGACCACCTCCAGGTCCACGTACTCAATGCCGCCGGTGACCTGGTTGACGCCGTACGACAGCCGGTTGTAGACGTCCTTGCGGTGCTTGACGGAGACGATCAGCCAGTCGTCGTCGGCGAGCCGCAGCAGCAGCGCGCGGTACTCGTCGTTGACCCGAGCCGACCAGAGCCTGCTGTCGCCCTTGAGCTGCTGGAGCTTGAGCCCGGTGCTGCGCGGGTTGCCCCTGAATCTGTGCTGGAAGTCGAAGAACGCGCCCTTGACTGTGCGAGGGAGCTTGAGGATCTCCTTGTCCGCCTTGTCGAGCAGGCGCAGTGTGACGCCCGAGGTGTTCATCGCTTCCGCTCCCCGTCGCTGGTGGTGTCGCTGTCCTGCCGCCGTTCCGTGAGCCGGGCGATCATCGCCGCCCGGTCCCATTCGGGGCCGGTGCGGACTGTCCAGCCCGCTGCCGCGAATGCCCGGTCCCGGTCCTGCGCCTCGTAGTCGGGCTCGTCACCATCCGTGCGAGGCGCGAGGACCACGCCGATCCGGGCGTCGGGCCATGCCAGTTCGGCCTGCCAGCCGTGGCCGTCCAGTTCGTAGCCGTCTTGAGGGGCCGGCACCTCCGCGGCGGCCAGTGCGTGGGCGAGGTCGGCGAGCCCGGGCTCCTCGGGGTCGAGATACTCGATGACCCTGTCCCAGCCGGGATCCCGCCCTGCCCCCCCGCCGGCAGGGTCCTGGTGTGCCGCGCGCCTCGGCGTGACTGCCTCACCGCCTTCCACGGCAGGCACCGAGGGGGCGGCGACGACCCCGACGGAGGCGAGGTCGTTCGCGGGCGAGGGCACCGGAGTGCGTGTCGACGTCAGCCAGCCCGCCCCACCGGTCACGGTGAGCACCTCGGTGGCGAAACCGTCGAGCATGCTCGACGTCAGCTGGGCGCTGTCACCGCCGCCGTGCTCCAGGAACTGCAGCACATTGCTCCAGTACAGCCAGGCACGCCAACGTCGCTTGTGGACCGGCTCGTCGGCCAGGGCGTCGTCACCGTCGTCCAGGACGGTGAGTCCCGTCCAGACGGGCGGGGTCCGCCTGCCGTCGGCGGCCAGTACAAGACGGCAGCCCGACGCGTCGGGGCCGGACAGCAGCCGCACCGGACCGGCGGCCCCGGCCGGCATGCCGCCGCGCAGCGCTTCCCGCAGGCCCGCGCCGGCGTTTTCGCCGGTGAGGGCGGCGGCACGGACCCCGTCCGCCCCGCTGAGGCCCGCGGCCGCCGCTTCCGCCCGCCGACGCCAGCGTTCCGGGTCGGGGGAGCGCAGATAGGCCAGCAGCAGCTGGGCCGGGTTGACCCACACCGTCTCCGCGAGCTCACCGGGCAGGCCCCGGCCCACACGGTCGTAGTAGTCGCGAGCCCGCTGCTGTCCCCCCGTGCCGTACGGCTCCCACACCGGGTCGGCCGGACCGGCCCCCGCGTACCCGGTGTCCTTGACCCGCTGACGCCACTCCTTGACGTCGGGGTAGGTCAGCTGGAACACCCGGAGACCCTCTGCCCGGAGCCGGGTGCGCTTCAGGGCGTCGTCCGCCAGCCGGTTGTGCTCACGGGTGGCGTGGTACGCGTAGCCGTCGAGGTACAGGGCGACGCGCGGGCCCGGGGCGTCCAGTCGTTCGAGGAGTATGTCGGGCCGGGTGCCGTCCAGGGCGCGCTGCTGGGAGACGCGCCAGCTCACGGTGGTCCCGTCGGCCGCCGTGAGCCGCAGGTCCAGGGCGTACGTACCGGCGGAGGTGGTGTACGTGTCCGCCGCCGCCTTCGACTCCGGCGACTTCGCCCAGTCCTGGAGGGTGTCGATGAAAAGGATCTCCAGATCGCTCTCGGCCTGCCGCTGCAGCGGGATGTGACGTGTCGTCGCCACCGGTGAGGTGTGCCACCGCCCACCGTCGGCGCCCAGCAGCTCGTCCAGCATCTGGCGGACCTCGTTGCGGCTGACCTTGTCGTAGTCGGCGGCCGGTACCCGTCGCAGCAGGCACTGGTGGCAGCCGTCGAGCCCCTTCTCACGGCACGCGCAGTCCTCGATGACGTCGCGCGCCTTGAGCAGCACCTCAAGGAATCCGTCGGCGGAAGCCAGCCGGTGCAGGTAGCCGGTGCCGCCCGGCAGCCGGTCGTAGACGACGAGGAAGCGCCTCGGCCAGTCCGCGTCCAGGTCGCCCGCGTGGTCGGGCATCGTCGCCTCGGCGATGTCGATGTGGTCGGGATCGCCGCCGTAGCGGACCGCGATGCCTGCGAACAGGGCGGCGGTGAACGACGCGAGCCGCTCCTTGACGCGTGCCACCGACGCGGGCAGCAGGATACGCACGGCCTCGGTGGTCAGTTCGTGGGCGAGCAGCAGCGGCACGTCCTGCCCCTTGCCCTGCCGGCCGCCCTCGCCGGTCAGCGGCGTACGGACCCGGCGGCGCGGACACCACAGCTGATGGTGCGCGGCGGCCGGTGTGCTCGCCGCCGCCGACTCGGTGAGCGCGTGCTGCGAGACGTCCACCACGGGGCGTCCGTCGGCCGTCGCGCCGCCGCACTCGGTGCAGACGTAGAACGGGTTGAGCCGTACGTCCTGCCCGGCGAGCGGCACCGTGCTGCTGCCGTCCTCGCGGTCCAGTCCCAGGTTCAGCGTCCGGATCGTGGCGTGGCGGGTGAAGTCCACGCCGAACACGGCGGTGTCGTGCCGCCAGGAACCGGCCGCCAGGCGGTCGGGGTCGATGTCGACGGTGGTGAGGACCGCGTAGTGCCTGCGGTCCCGCTCGTCGCGGTCGTCGCGGACCCGGGCGTCGTCGCGTTTGTCGCGGGACAGGACCCTCCTGGGCCGCAGCACGTACTGGACACAGCCCGCGTCGGCGATCTCGCGTCCGCGGCAGCGCGGGCAGGGATCGGTGTTGTGCTCGGCGTTCTGTTCCTCGGTGCGGACGTAGCCGCAGGCGGGGCAGAGCCGCCACACCGACCAGGCGCGGCGCTCGGGGCTGCCGACGTCGAGGGCGCGCACCACGTGCCGGTAACCGTTGACGTAGAAGCTGTTGCCGGGGGCGAGTTCGGTGAGGGCGAGCTTGCGGGACCGCTCGTAGTCCCGGGTCTCACTGCGGTACACCCTGCCGCGGGCACCCTGCGCGGCTCCCGCCCCGCCCGTGCCGTCCTCTTCGCCCGGCGGCTCCGCCCAGTACAGCGTCGCTTCCAGCTGGGTGGTGGTGTCCGTCAGGCTGTAGTTCGGCAGCAGCCCGAGGTCCACCAGGGTGGCGTGGGCGCTGGACTGGCTCAGCTCCCGCAGCAGGTCGCCGGCGCCCCGCCGCTCGGCCAGCAGCTCGCGGCGCTCCCGGTCCTGCGTGTCGTCGGACCGGGCCAGCTGCCCCGCGGCCTCGTCGATCGCGGAGATCCTGCGGCGCAGTTCCTCACGCCGCCCCGTCCAGTCCTCCTCGGCCTCCTGCAGTGCCCGGACGATCCCGCCGGTCGCGTAGGCCCGGAGTTCCCCCGCCGCGTAGGCGGAGACGCCGGCCCCGTCGGAGCTGTCCGAGCTGTCGGAGCTGTAGGGGGCAGGCCCGTCGCTGCCGTCGGGGAACAGGGCCAGGAACTCCTCCACGAGGGCCGCGCCGTGCGTCTGAGCGGCGTCCGCGAGGTCCTGGCACCATCCGCTGGTGCCGAACAGGGCGGAGGACAGCCGGGGGAGCGGTGCGAGCACCTCGCCGTCGGCGGTCCGCAGCTCGCCCCGGGCCGCCAGATCCAGCAGCCGCGCCGTGTACTGGCGGCGCAGGATCTCCACCGCCGACAGGTAGCAGCCCGGCGGCAGGATGGTCCCGGCGATCATCTCGCCCGGCTCGTCCAGGTAGTACAGGTCGCGTGCCTTGCGTCCACCGAACGCGACCACCAGCGCGTTGCCCGTCCGGCGCCCGGCGCGCCCGGCCCGCTGCACGTAGTTGGCGGGCCCGGCCGGCAGGGAGCCGAGCAGTACGGCGGACAGGTCGCCGATGTCGATGCCGAGTTCCAGCGTCGGGGTGCATGACAGCACATTGGGGTCGGTGTAGTGCGTCCCCGCCTTGAAGGTGCGCTCGACGCGTTCCCGTTCGGGACGGCTGAGCATGCCCGTGTGCTCGGCGGTCACCACCCGGAACGTGCCGCCCGTCAGGTAGAGGCGGCGGTAGTAGTCGCCGGTGTAGTCCCGCTCCTGCGCGGGCACGCCGAAGCGGGGCACCCCGGCCCCGGTTCCGGGCATGCCGGGCTGCGGCGCGGTCAGGCTGCCTTTGCACCGGTAGCGGGGGCAGGGGTGCCCGTACCAGCGGGTGCGCCGCTCGGGTGCCACGACCTGCTGCCAGCCGCAGTCCTCGCAGCTGACGAAGGCCTTGTTGACGACGGTGTCGTCGAGCAGCCGCACCTCGATGTGGCCGGGCTGCAGCCCGTACACCCGGCTCTGGCGGTCGCGGGCCGTCCGCACCGCCAGGACGCCCGCGTCGGCGAGGGCGGGCAGCAGCCTGCGCAGGTACTCGGTGGCCCCCGCGGCGTCCAGCTCCAGGCACCTGCGGGTCCAGTCCTGGTACCAGCCCAGGCGCCCGGTGACCGCGTCGAACTCGGACCTGTCCTTCTGCCCGTCCAGCAGGAACCGCGGCGGGGCGACCCCTTCGGGGAACGCGGGCATGCCGTCCGGCCTGCGCCCGGAGATGAGGTAGCGGTCGGTACCGGCCTCCTTGATCCAGGTGTCCAGCCAGTGGTGGCGCACCGCGCCGCGCAGCCGCAACCGCTCCAGCAGGCCCCGGACATACGCCAGATAGCGTTCGGGCGTGGGCAGCCCGCCGACCGCCAGCAGCTGGCCGGGCAGCGACAGGTGCAGGTCCCGTGCCAGGTCCGTGACCCGGTCCGGCTGCGCCACCACGACCTCGGCGGCCGCGGTCCGGGTCAGCTCCAGGGTGCGGCCCATGCGGCTGCGCAGCCCGAACTCCATCACCGTCGCGAACGCCAGCCGTTCGCCGATCAGCCGCCAGGTCCGCGCGTCGCCGGTGCCACGGCCGGACAGCAGCCGGTCGACGCCCGGCTCGTCGTGCAGGTCGGGGGGCACTACGGCGGCCAGCGCCTCCGGGTCGTCCACCGAGTCCAGGACATGGCCGATCAGATCGTTCAACGGGGTCGGCGCCCCCGAGTCGTCCAGGTTGTGGGCGAGCAGCGAGCGCAGTGAGAACTTGTACGAGGCGTTGGCGACGTATCCCGCCCGGTGCGCCGCGTCCTGCGTGGAGTCGTTGAACAGCAGCGTCTTGCGCTCCTCCGGTACGAGCGCGATGTCGCCGCCGGTGAACAGCTGGGTGACCGCCGCCGAGGCGAGGGCCGCCTGGGACGTGCCGAGGAAGCGGATGCTGTTGTCGGTGTGGCAGGCCGGGCACCGGTCGTCCTTCGCGGCCCGGTCGGCGGTCTTCTTGTCGAGTACGGCCAATGCGAACCAGGCGTCGACCAGTTCACCGTCGTCCCCGGCGGCGGGCAGCCGGTAGGTGCCCTGTCCGCCGTCCAGCACCACCACCGACAGCGGGTCCACGCCGCCGTCCGAGGGCCGCGCCCCGGTCAGCGCGTCCAGGGCCTGCTGCCGCTCGCTGACGGTGGCGGAGACGAAGTAGCGGATACGCCGCTTGTCCCGGCCCACCCCCGCCCGCCAGATCCGGTCCTGCGCCATCACCAGCCGCTGTGGGTCGGCCTCGGGGGACAGGGCGGCCCAGCCGGAGCGCCCGCAGTTGCGGCAGTACACGGCGGGCAGGTGCACCTGCGCGGGACGCGGCGCGGTGTCGGTGCCCGGCAGTGGCTGCGGCCGCCTGCTCGCGGAGGACGACGGCCAGCTGCCGGACGAGGCGTCCGGGTCCTCGTCGCCGGGCGGTGCGGCGTTGAGCGCGGCCCGGCGGGCAGCCGTGCGGTCGTCCTCGTACCAGCGGAACTCAGGAGTACGGCCCACCCCGCGCAGCACGCGCGTCACGGGCCGTACCCACAGGTGTGCCTCGATGTGCAGCAGCGGCCGGGGCCGGCGCTCGTCGGAGTCCGGGTCGCGGGCGGCCGACAGCAGGGCCACGAACCGGGACAGCGCCTGGAGCACCAGCCGCGGGTTCTCCCGCGCGGTGCGGCCCCAGGAGTAGCCGAACCGGGCGAGCCGGTCCCGCAGGGCCCACTCGTCCAGCGGCTCACCGCCGAGCAGTGACAGCACACCGTGGGTGAAGTCGTGCCGCTTCAGCAACCGCCCGACACGGAAGGCGTCCAGGCCCGAACGCCCCAGCATCCGGGCGGCGAGCGCGTCGAGGTCGAGCAGGTCCGGCCGTGCCTCCACGTCCGGCCCGCCGGACACCGCCACGACCTCCTGCGGGGTCGGTGGTTCCGGCAGCTCGTAGTCGACGGTGCCGGTGAACTCGTCGGCGGTCATCCGCTCCTCGCCGATGACCGCGTCCGGCGGGAACGGCATCCCGAACACCCGCGCCGCCACGTCGAGGAGACCCCCGGCCTCCTTGCCCGGCGCGCCCTCGCCGAGCGTCGCCGAGGTCGCCACCGGGCAGATCGATCCCAGTGGCCTGCCGGGCCGGGACGCGCCGGTGGCAGCGGCCAGCCGCCGCAGCAGCATGGCGACGTCGGTGCCCTGCGCCCCGTCGTACGTGTGGAACTCGTCCAGCACGACGTGGGCGGGTTCGGCGCCTTCCCACAGGCTGCGGTCCTCGCCGCGCTGGAGCAGCAGGTCGAGCATCTTGTAGTTGGTGATCAGCACGTCGGGCGGCGAGACGCGCATCTCCTCGCGTCGCGTCATCACCCGCCGGAAGTCCGTGTCGGGCCGGTCTCCGATGTACAGGCCCGCCGTGACCTGGGCCAGCTCCGGCCTGGCCAGGTACTCCCCGATGCGCCCCGCCTGGTCGGTGGCGAGCGCGTTCATCGGGTACAGCAGCACGGCCTTGATCCCGGACCGCCCCTCGGCCTTCTGCCGCCGGCAGTGGTCCAGTACGGGGATCAGGAAGGACTCGGTCTTGCCGGACCCGGTGCCGGTGGTCACCAGCGTCGGCCTGGCGGGCCCGTGCAGCGTGGACAGCCGCGCCCACGCCTTCGCCTGGTGCCGCCACGGAGCGAACCCCGGGAACCCGGCCGACCACTCCAGGTCCCGCTGCCATCCGCCGTCGGCGACGTGGAACGGGGTCCTGATCCGTAGGTAGGGCCCCCGGAAGATGCCGGTCTCGGGGTGCCCGAGGAAGCGTTCGAGCGCGCTGCGGGTGTCCTCGTCGGCGAGGGCGTACGTCGTCGTGAGGTACTGCGTCAGACTGCCGCGCAGCTGCGCGGCGGCCATGGTGGGCTTCACGACGGTCCCCCTTGCGATGCCGGTGCCCTGGTGATCGATACCACCGTATAGGGGGTGGCTGACAGGCCCGGCCGGCGGCGGACCGGGGCCCCGCTCTCCCCTGGTGGGTGTCGAGGCCCTATTTCTTCTTCCAGGCGGCCAACTGATCCGCGAAGTCCCGGAATGACCTGTTGTTGCCGGGGGGACGTGCGATGACGTGGCCGAGATCCACGGCCGCCGCCATGATCTTCGGGGAGTCGGATTCCCGATACCGAGGCTTGCCCAGGTGCTTTTCGAGGTGCTCCTTGGGATTCGCCAACTTGGTGAGGTCCTTTTGACGGTCCTCAGAACGCATGGCCCAGCCGCGTCTCACCTTCGGAAACGCGTCGGGGAAGAGCATCAGCCACGACTCCATCTCGACGGCGGAGAGGGCCAGTGCGCTGTGGCAGGGAAGAGTCTTGCGCATCTGGGTCGTGATTCTGTCCCGCACCTGGTCGTACCTCTGGTCCGAGATCTGATCCATGTCGGCGTGGACGACGAAGCCGACGAGCTCGGCATTACACCCTTCCGCCATGCGCAGCGCGCTGTCGCGCAGTGTCTCGACCCGAGGGCTGAGTTGGAGCAGCGCGGGCGCGAGCTTGATCTTGTCGTTGATCGCGACGACTTTGGGGCATCTGGGGTAGAGGGCGGGTATCAGGTGCTGGAGGACTTCCCGATCATTGTTGCTCTCGCCGGCGACAACGATGACGGACCGCCGCCGGCGCGGGGCGCGGCTCACAGGGTCCCTCCCACTGAACCCGAGAACCAGAGATTGCCAATGGGTTCGTACTCGGCCACCTCGACCACTCGGCGGGTATCGGCGGGCTTCCGCGCGGGAATCACGGAAGCGCCGCTGGGACGCCGTTCGCAGGGGACGAACTCCTCGGGCTCCAGCTCGTTGACGAAGACCGGAGAATGCGTGGTGACCAGGTACTGGCTCCGCTCGCTCGCCTCCCGGAGCCGTTGTGCCATGAGGCCCAGCGCGTGCGGGTGGATCCCGTGGTCGATCTCCTCGATGCAGGTCAGCAGAGGGGGTTCGGGGTCGTGGAAGATTGCGAGCATGCACAGGATTCGGACGGTCCCCCAGGACGCCTCCGTCAGACGGGTGCGCCCCCTCAGACCCTCCTCCTCCAGCTCCACCGCCGTTCGATGGGACGCGAAGTCGGGAGGGGTGACGAGGTGGATGTCACGGATCTGCGGCACCACCTTGCGGACGTCTTCCAGCAGGAACTCCCAGGCGTCGCCGTCCTCCTGGAGCCCTCTGAGGAAGTCGGCCAGGTTCGACGCGTCGTTCTCCAGGTAGCGGCCCGAATCGCTGATGCCCCACGGCTTACGGGCCTCCCGTACGTCCGGGTCGAACACCCGGATCTGGGACAGGTGGCGCCTGACGTTGTCGATGGCGCGGGCGGACGGGGCGTCCGTGGGCAGCGCGTGGTCCAGGTGCATGGCCGAGGCCATCGGCCCGACGTCGACGGACTCCCAGATGTGGTCCGCCGGCAGTGGACTGCTGACTTTCAGAGAGTCACTCGTCAGCTCGACGGATGTCTCCGCGCCCTCAGCCGGATGCTGGGTGAACAGCTCCCTGCGGTACGTCGTGTACCGCTCGCGACCACGCTCGGGGCGCAGCCGCCGGCGGGAGACGCTCAACTCGTAGCGGTCCGGGGCTTCCTCCGACGCGAAGTCGGACCAGATGCCCTCGACGCCGACGGAGATCCGCGACACCGGTTTCCGGCCGCCACGGAACGCCAGGACGTCGAACCCGCCCCTGTCCTCGAACGCCGGCTCGATCCCCTTCCGGGTCACGTCCCCCAGGAGCTCCAGCGCGTGCAGCACATTCGACTTGCCCGCCGCGTTGGGACCGACCATGACGGTCAGCGGCCCGAGTGGCAGCTTCGTGTCGGTCAGTGTGCGGAAGTTGCGCACCGTCAGACCGAGTATGCGGTGGTTCAAGCCTCGCGCCCATCGTGGAACAGCCGGGCGACGACGACCCGGTCATCGAACTGGTCGGCGCACGGCGGACGGCCCCCGAGGCCGGTATTGACAGCCCCTCAGTTCCGCATAAGCGCAGTCCACTTGACGCGCCTGACCACCGAGCTTCACGAAGCGTACAACTTGCGTCACACCGTCATCAGGTACTTGCGTACTTCAGTCATGTGGAACCGCAAGGTCTTCTTGCGCGTGCCCTGACGGGGAGGGAAGGGGCGCGGGTGGTGCCGAGGGTGGGCCGCGAGGTCCGAACGGCGCGGGCCGCGATCAGCGTTCTGTCATGCGCTGCACCACTATCCATACAGGCAACTCTCGTTTGACGTCGCCTGCGGGGACGTACCGGTACTCCTGGGCGATTTCCAGCGCGCGCGCCGGGCCCAGTTGCCGGAAGTAGCTGTCGTCGATCTCTACGCGGCCGTCTCCGTGGCGCCACAGCGTCCCATTGCTCTGCCGCCCCATCAGGACCGGTTTCCTGCCGTCGAACAGTGCACGCAGCTGATCCTCGAGCCACGGCAGGTCCGTGGACCGCTCTCGGCGCATTCGGGCCCGGTTCAGCCACATCCGACGCCTCAGGCGAAACCTGCGCCCGCTGCCGGGTGGCGAGGGCGTATCGATGTCCCACATCATGGCAAAAGGCAGGAATACAAAGTAGGCGCAGAGCGTGACGAAGTACGGGACAAGCCACAGCACCCCCAGGAAGGGGAACCAAAGCCATTGCGCCAGGTAGCGGGCGCGCAACCGCGCAATGGACTTTTCCGGCCTCGTGGACCACATAGGGTCGGCATAATGGGAAGTCATCCGGGCAACCTCGTCTTGTTCTTCCTCATCCGAAGACATTCCTGATGTCGTCGACGACTCGACCCGCCGTATCGCGAGCCCCATCGGCCGCGCCGTGGACCTTGTCGGACAAGTACTGGACATCTTCAGTCACCATACGTATGCCCTCCTTGGCCAGGTTGGTCGACCCCAGGGCTGCCTCGTATCCCCGCGCCGGCCAGGATCGTGGGTCGATGTATTTGCCGACAACCTCGCCCGAATCGTCGATGACGGGCTTGACGGAACCGGCGATCGTCGGGATGTGCCTCAGGGGAGTGTTCTCGATGAGCTCCGGCATCATCTTCTGGAATCCTATGTCCGAGATTCCAGCTCCTGCTTTGTAGAGATTGGCGTCTCCGAAGTGCCGGGCCACGGCGACACCCAGGCGGTCCGTGAAATTGTCGGCGGTGATATGAATGGCGCGCGCCTTCTGCCCGAGGTCGGTCATGTTCCTCATGACCCATTTCTCGCCCACTTCGCCGTACCTGGCCGTGCCGCCGACTGAGTCAATAATGTCGTCCGCGCGCTTCCACGCATCGGATGCCCTCGCCCCGAAGTCGATCACCTCCATGGGGATTTTCACGCCGGTGAACGCCCCGACGCCCACCTTGCCCACCCGCACAAGATCACCGAAGGGAACAAACCCGACGATGTCCAGGCCGATGTCCAGCCAGGAGCCCTTCTCGGCGCCGAGCGCCCAGCCGCCGGCATGAAAGGCGAGGGCCCAGCCATTCAGGACGATGCCAATGGCCTCGAAGACGACCGCGCCGATGAGGGTCTCGGACGTGAGGATGGCGAGGACATCGCATGCGGCGCTGGCGTAGCCGAGCCAGTCACCGATCTTGTAGATCAGGTCGGCGTGGTCCTTCAGCCACTGATGGATCAGGCCGGCGACGATTTTGAGCTTGTCGCCAAGCCCCTCCAGGGCGTCCTTGAAGCGGTCGAAGAGTCCTGGCAGGTCGGGTGCCCGTTCCGCGGCCCTGCGTATGACGTCGGCCACGACGCGGGCCGCGGCCGCGTGTTCCTCGATCAGCTCGTGCGCTGTGTTGATGATGCCGTTCAGTGTCCGCGTCGCTTCGTTCACTCGCTGCGCCGCGTGGTTGAGACGCTCCTGGGCGTCCAGCAGGGCCGCGTCGGTGTCGAAGGTCTGACCCGCCAGTTTCAGATCCGGGTTGCTCTGTGCCTGCTTGAGGGTGTGGCGCGCCGCTTCCGCGTCGGCCTCGTAGCGGGAGGCGAGTGTCTGGAAGTCGGTGAGTTGCACGTCCCACTTGTGGAGGGCGGACGCGGCGTCCATCAGTGAGCCGTGCCCGTCCCGGAGGTACTTGGGCAGCTCGCCGACCTTCTTGGCGAAGCCCGCAGCCGCTTCGCCCTCCCAGATGCCTTCGCTCTTGCCCAGGCGTTTCAGGGTGCCATGGGCGTCGTTGAGCTGGTTGCCGACCTTGCTGAGGATCGTGACGAGCCGGCGCACCGATGCCGGAGTGCCTGGTGCCGGGTCGAAGCCCAGCGCGTCGTAGACCTGCGTGCTCACGTTGTGCGCTCCTCGATACCCTCAGCCGAAATCGGACTTCAGCCCGGCTTCTGCTTCTGCGTCCGTCTCGGCGTGTTCCGTGTCGCCGAAGGTGATCGTGTCGGCGATGTCCGCGAGTACCGCCTGGTACATGAAGAGGTCCTCGACGTCCGAGGTGCTCAGGCAGAAGAGAAGCAGCCGGTTCTCGGCCGGGAACGGCAGCCACAGCTCGATGCGTACGAGGAAGCGTTCCTGCTCTCCGTCGGCCAGATTCCACACGGCACGAGAGCCGGCGATGTTCAGCACAGCGGGGCCCATCGGGAGGGAGACGAGCTCGGTGTCCCCGCCATCGTTCGTACGGGAGAGGGCCTCCACGATCCCGGCCGCGCTGACGGTGGGATCGGGGTTGTCCATTTCCCGGACGCTGACGAGTAGCGTGCAACGACTGACCCGCTCCGGAGGCTCGGAACCGTCAGCAGTGCCGCCAAGGGGGAAGATGCCCATCGCCTGGTAGATGGCGCCGCTGGAGGCAAGCTGCTGGGCGTTGGCTGTGTGCATCCCCGCGAACATCCTGCGAAGCGGCTCCCACTCCTCGCGATCACCCCAGTGGTCGCGAGAGAACTGCCGCATCTGCTCGTCGAGGACTTCCTCTTCGACACCGATACCGAGGGGCGTCTCGTGGAACTCCTGCTGGACCTGGAAGCGGATCGCTGCTGTTGTATCGTGCGCCACCATCAGTTCGCGGCCTTGCCCGGCCCTCGAAACCCTTCAGCGACCTGCTGCTCCAGGGCCGCGTACAGCTTCTGGGTTTGGGTCAGCCCCTCAGTGACCCCGCCAGTCGCG
This sequence comes from Streptomyces chryseus, assembly GCF_014650755.1. GTDB lineage: Bacteria > Actinomycetota > Actinomycetes > Streptomycetales > Streptomycetaceae > Streptomyces > Streptomyces chryseus. The sequence goes on from NZ_BMVO01000030.1 coordinate 37,660, forward strand.
TCAGCGATCAGGCCGATGCCGTACCCCCACGCGTCCTGGAATTCGTCGCAGGCCTTCTCCAGCTCCGCCGACCCGGACCCCTTGGGGCCGATGTCCTTCAGCAGCTTCATAGCGGAACGCATCTCGCCCGCGCATCCATCGAGCTGAGCAGCAAGGTGGCTGAGCGCGTCGAGCTCAACCCTGTAGTAGCCAGTCATGGCCGTACTGCCCCTCTTCCCTTCACACCGGTGACACAACTCCCTCACGCCCTACGGTTGACGTTGGGTCACCTACCGTGCCTGGCCGCCTCATCGGGGCCGAACCAATCCGGCTGAGACGTATAAAATTATCACCGCCGCTCACATCCTCCTCACGCGGCTCCGCCAGGTCATGCGCGAACTGATCCCGGCGCACCACGGCAAGGCGGCGGCGTACTGGACCTCGTCGGCGGGTGGTCGCGCGCGGGACCTGGGCCACCGCCGTCTATGAACATGGCGGGCCGGACAGGTCCCTGTCGAACAGCGGCGCCAGCGCTTCCTCGCCCGCCACGATCCGCCACGCCGGAACCCGCACCGCGCGGCCCACCGGGCACGCCTTCGCCCCGTAGCCCCCGGACGGCAGTCCGGTCAGCAGGTCACCCCGCGCGTGGGTCAGCCGCAGGTGCCGCGCCGGGTCGGAGCCGGGCGGCGGGCCGGGGTCGATCAGTACCGCCGTGTTCTCCCCGGCCACGGTGAACAGCAGGTCCACCCGGTGTCCGCCGACCACCGCTGCGCGTTCCAAGTCGGTGATTCCGCGCCCCGCGACGTACTGCTGGAGCCGGTCGGCGAGTTCCTCGCGGAACCCGGACACCGAGGTGGCCGTCACCACCGGCCCGCTGTCCTCATCCGCCTCCGCCCCCAGTGGCACCGAGCGCCCCGCCAGCAGCGTGGGCAGACCACTCTGCCCCTGCCAGAACGCGTGACCGCCCACGGTGATCAGCTGCGACTTGGCCCGGGTGACCGCCACGTTCCACAGGTTGACCTGGCTCGCCACCCAGTGCGTCGTCCTCGGCGGCGTGTTGTGCGTGGCCACCGGGCTCAGCACCATCACGTCGCGCTGCCCGCCCTGGAAGGCGTGCACCGTTCCGACCCGGACCCGGTCGTCGTCGCGCCACACCCGCGCCAGTGCCTCCTTCTGCGCCCGGAACGGCGTGACCACCCCCACCGTGGCGTCCTGCGGCAGCCGCGCCAGCAGTTCGTCCACCACCCGCCGTACGGCCTCCGCCTCCGCCGCGTTGCGCCAGGACCGCCCGTCGCCGCCCCGCGCGGACTCGCCGTGCGGCACGTCGACCCAGCCCAGCGCCGGCGCCGGATCGGACGCCCCCACCGGGTCGAGTGCCGGGACCTGTCGTCGTACGTCGGTGAGCACCCGCAACTGGCCCGCGTAGCAGTAGCCGTTGACGACATCAGCGATTGCCGGATGGCACCGGTAGTGCTCGTCGAGGAGGAGTGCGGAGTCGCCGTGCTGCTCGGCCGCGTGGTACGAGGAGTACACGTGGTACGTGAGCCGGTGGTCCTCCAGCTGCGCCGCGCTCAGCCCGGCCCGTACCCGCGCTTGCTGTTCCTGTTGTGGTGACACGCCGGGGATGTGCCCGAGCTGCATCGGGTCGCCGATGATCAGCGCCCGGCGCGCCCGGAACAACAGCGGCAGCACGGAAGGGATGGAGCACTGGCTCGCCTCGTCGATGACGACGAGGTCGAACAGCTTCGGGGCGAGTTCCAGCTGCCGCACCGAGTGGGTGCTGATGGCCCATCCCTTGATGTGGGCCATCAGGTTCTTCTGGCTCCGCTGGTACCCCGAGCGGCCCCGCAGCGCCTGGAGCCGCTGCCCCATGAGCCCGCGTGCCCGCGTCAGTGCCTCGGCGGACACCGCCCGGGACAGCTCCGCCGACAGTTCGGACATCGCTCCCGCCGTCTCCAGCCGCGACTGCCTCAGCCCGTCCTCGTCCCATCCCATGTGCCGGGGTACGAGCTCCCGTACCTCCCGTTCCACGGCCACCGCGTCCGCCAGCGACTCTAGCAGACCGGGCGGCACCGGCCGCCCAGTCGCCCACGCCGGCCACGACGGCACGCCGGGCCGGTCCCCTTCCGGGGCATCCGCCACCGCCGAGACCAGCGCGCCGAGCGCCCGCCCCCGGCGCCACGGACCGAGCAGCCACCAGCCGGCCCCCGCCACCTTCCGCGCCCTGTCCTCCCAGCGCCCCAGAGCGGCCACGCCGTCCTCACCGGCCGCCCAGACGCCTGCCAGGAGCGGCAGCGGCAAGTCCAGCCCGGTTGCCCGCTCCTCCCGCTCCCGGAGCAGCTCCAGCAGCCGCCCCTCCTCGCCGGCGCGGTGTGCCGCCTCCGCCCGCAGCCCGTCGGCCGTCCCACGGGTGTTGCGCAACTCCCCGCCCACGGTCGCGGAACCGCGCCGCGGGGCCTGGGCGGGTTCACCGAGCAGCCGTTCCAGTTTCGCCGCCTCCCGCTCCAGCGCCTCGGCGTTGCCCGTGCGCATCAGCAGGCCCGGCGCGATGCCGTCGCAGCGTTCGGCGACGACGTTCACGGCCTCGTTGTTCGTGGAGGCGACCAGCACGGACTGCCCGGCGGCGACACAGGTGGTGACGACGGCCGTCACGACCTCGCTCTTGCCCGTACCGGGCGGCCCGGTCGAGACCGTGAGGGGCCGCGTCATCGCCGAGGAGATCACCAGCTCCTGGCTCTCGTTGCACGGCCCCGGAGCCACCACGGCGGCGGGCGTGGCCCGCGCTCCGTCCTCCCCGCCGCTCAGCAGCGCGTCCAGCGCGGTGCCGGGGATCTGCCCGGTCCGTGTCGACATCTGCAGCAGGTTGTCCACCAGGGCCTGCGTGGCGATGGCCTCCACACCCGAAGGCACCAGCAGCACGGCCGCGTTGTGCGCGCCGGGCCGCAGCGCCTGCATCACCGTCCGCTCGCTGAGCGCCGACGGGTCGAGCGGCTCCAGCTCCGGCAGCCCCAGCTCCTCCAGCAGCTCCCGTACGGCACGTAGCATCTGCGCGTCGTTGCCCTCCTGCCACGACGGCTGCCAGCGGGCGACGAGGTCGGCCGCGTCGCCCGCGTCCAGCAGCTCCGAGACGACACCGGTGTGCAGGGACGGCACGCCGCTGGGCCGGAGCACGTCCCGGCCGTCCTCGTCCGGCGCGAGTTCCATCTGCTGGATGAGCAGCGGCGCCAGCTCCACCGCCGTACGGCGACCCCGGCCCCCGTCCCGTACGGGCAGCGTGATCGCCGGATAGCCGTACCAGTACTCCTGCTGCGCCCCCGCGTCACCGCCCGCCCTGCCCCGCGGCCCGGGCAGCTGCCCGGGAGCGGGAATGGTGGAGCCCCGCCCCGACTGGATGGTCTCCTCGCCCTGGCTCAGCAGGAAGTACTTCGCGTCGCGCCCGCTGTCACGGTCGGGCCGCATGCCGGCCGCCGCCTGGGCGGTGAGGCAGTGCGCGTAGTACCGCAGCAGCCGCTGCGGGTCGACGCCGTCCCGCGCGTCCAGTGCGGCCAGTTCCCGGGCCTTGAGCAGGGCGGGTGAGCGCCGGGCGGCCTCGGCCGCGTCACGCGGCAGCGCCGCGATGTGCACCGGCCGCGCCACCGACCGGGCGAACGGCAGGCTCCGCGTGGCCCTGATCGTGGACTTGGTGGGACGCTGCTCCTCCGGTACGCCGTCACGCGCCATCTGCGCGTTCAGGTAGTCGAAGAGGTCGTCCGGGGTGATCCAGCCGCCGCCCTTGATCCGCCCGTTGCGCAGCCCTTCCACGATCTCCCCGGTGAACCGGGACGTGCCGAGGTCCGACCCGGGCGGCGCCATCGCGGACGCGGACTGGAGGGCGTCGGAGGCGGTGATGAAGTACACGCCCGTCGGCCGCAGCAGGGTGCTCGGCGCGGGCCGCGCGGGTTCCTCCGCCGGTCCCTTCGCGGTCCAGCCCTGCACGACGGAGCCGCTGGAGCAGCAGTCCAGCAGCACCAGCTTCGAGGAGGCACGGCACGACTGGAGCATCCGCTCCAGGAACTCCGCCGGGACCGCCGTGCCCGGCAGGTCGTCCGGGTCGGCGTCCCGGGTCAGGAAGTACAGCTGGTTGTCGTCCTCGCAGAACTCGCCGTGCCCGCTGAAGTACAGCAGGGCCGTCTCACTGGGCTGCCGTGCCTCCAGGAACGTCTCGACGGCGTGCAGCATCTGCGCGCGGGTCGGCTCGGCGACCATCGCGCAGTCGTTGTACATGCCGATCTCGGTGTTCTCCAGCACCGCCCGCATGTAATGCAGATCGGCCCGTACGGGCGGCAGGTCCTGGTAGGCCTCACTGTCGTACGTGGACACGCCGATGAGCATGGCGAACCGGTCGTTCTCGGCCATACGCGCTCAGCCCGCCGCAGCGGTGTCGCCGAGGCCGCCGTCCTCCGTGCGGTGCGGCGTCTCGCCGTCGCCCGCGAGGAACCGTTCGATCCGCTCGTCGTCCTCGCGGGCCTCCTTGCCGGTGATGCGCAGGGTCGCACCGTCGGGCCGCCGGACGACGATCGTGCGCTGCGACACGCGCGCCAGCCAGATCTGCACCCCGGCGGCGACCAGCGAACCGGCGCTGATCACCACCCCGATGGTGTCGGCGGACAGTCCGCCCTTCTGCGTCCCGCCGGCCGCCGCGCCCTGCCGGGAAACGTCCAGGGCGGCCCCGGGATCGGCGTCGGCGATCCCGGCGAGCAACTCGCGCGCTTCCTTGCGCGCCCGCAGCGGGTCCTCGTCGACGATGGAGATCCGGTACCCGGTCCGGTCCTCGGGCGTGGTGGCCACAGCGCTTCCCCTCGGTGAGCGGTGCTCCTGACGGAGGCATGAGCGGCTGACGTTAGTCGGCGGGTCCGACACCGGGCGCCCGAGTTTCCGAAAACCCGTCAGGGTTGGCGGGAAAGTGCCTGACCAGCGGCGGTACGGGGAGTTCTCCGGGCAACCACAGCTCCGCCCATACGGTCTTGCCGGGACCGTCGACGCGCGGCGCGACCGCCCAACGCGACGCCATACACGCCACGATGAGCAGACCCCGCCCCGACTCCGCGTCTCCCGGCGGCTCCTGGGCCGTCAGCAGTGGTACGCGTTCGGTGCGGGTGTCGGTGACCTCCACACGCAGGACACGCGGGCCGTCGCCGGTCTCGGTCAGCCGCACGTGGAAGTCCCGCCCGGCGACATGCCCGTGCCGTACGGCGTTGGCGGCCAGCTCGGCGGTGATCAGCGTCAGCGTCTCGTTGGCGTCACAGGTGTACGGGTGCCCCCAGGTGTCCAGCCGGTGCGAGACGAGACGGCGGGCGAGGCGCGCCCCGCGAAGCGAGGACGTGAAGCGCATCGAGAACTCCCGGATTGGGCCGGGGTGTCGGAGCGCGTCGACGGCCGGCTGCGGAGCCCCCGGGGAGGGGGAAGTTTCGCTGTTCATGTGGTCCACGCTGACGTGCTGGTTTTACCGTGACGAGACACGACGCGCACACGGACGGTCGCTGTACGTGGCCGGTCCGCGCGTGTAGGCGGGGCGGAGCGTGACGGCCGACGCGGGGGCGCGTTGGCCGGGGAGAGGTGGTGCGGCACATGAGCGAGCCGGCGGGAGTGGCTGCCGAGGAGGAGCCCGGTGCGGAGGAGGACGAGCGGGAGGCGGGACCGGGCTCCGGCATCCTGCGCGTCTTCGGGCGCCAGCTGAAGCGGTTCCGCGTACGGGCGGGTCTGGAGCGGCCCGAGTTCGGGTCGATGACGGGCTACTCGGTCTCGACCATCGCCGCGTACGAACAGGGCCGCCGGGTGCCGCCGCCGAAGTTCATCGACCGGGCGGACGAGGTCCTGGACGCGGGTGGTGTCCTCCAGGAGATGAAGGAGGAGGTTGCGCGGGCGCAGTATCCGGCGTTCTTTCGGGATGCGGCCAGGTTGGAGGCGGAGGCGGTTGAGTTGCATGTGTACGCGAACCAGGCGGTGCCGGGCCTGTTGCAGACGGACGAGTACGCGCGGGCGGTGTTCGGGATGTGGCGGCCGTTGCTGGGTGAGGAGACGATCACCCAGCGTGTAACTGCCCGTCTGGCTCGGCAAGACATCTTTGCCCGCATGCCCATGCCTACCATCAGCTTCGTCATCGAGGAAGCAACATTGCGGCGGCCGCTGGGAGGTGCAGGTGTCTTGCGTGGGCAGTTGGAGCAGGTTCTCCTCGTCGGGCAGCAACGCAACGTCGAGTTGCAGGTGCTGCCGACGAAGCGTGAGGAGCATGCCGCACTCGGCGGACCGTTCACCTTGATCGAGACGCGGGAAGGGCGCAGGATCGCATACGTGGAAGCGCACAAGGACAGCCGTCTCCATACGGAGCGCAGCTCAGTGCGTGAGTTCGAGGAGCAGTACGGGATTCTGCGTGCTCAGGGGCTCACTCCACGGGAATCGCTTGCTTTCGTTGAGAAGCTGCTGGGAGAGACATGTCCTTCGTGAAACCTGACTACAGCGATCCCGGTCTTACGTGGTTCAAGAGCAGCTACAGCAGTGGGGCGGGCGGCGAATGTGTGGAGGTGGCTGCCTGCCCCGACGCTGTCCACGTACGGGACTCCAAGGAAACAAGCCGCTCTGGGTTTGCGGTTGATGCTGCCGCCTGGGCCGCTTTTGTGAGCTTCGCGGCTCAGTAGGCCAGTGGTCTGCCCCTGACGACGCGTCGGGGGCAGACCTCTGCCCGTCCGCGTAGGGCCCTATCCCGCTGACTCTTCACGGATGGGCGGTGTCCAGCGTCCGGCGGCGATCTCCGCGTCCAGTCGTGCCTGGAAGTGCGCGTGCGCGGCTCTCATCTCGGCCTCTCGGTCGGCCTTGTAGAAGGGGGCCTGGTAGCCGTCTGGGGGCGGGGTGTGCCCCGGGTCCTCCAGGTGGGCGAGGAAATCGAGGTAATCCTGCTTGCTCTGGCCGTGACCGAATGTGTTGAAGTCACCCGCGATCTTGCGGCCGTTGATGTCGAGGTAGGTCGCCGACTCGTAGGCGTACAGCTGCGGGTAGCGCGACTTGAAGATCGCAACGAGCTGGTCGGCGGTGATGCCGAGCCAGACAGCGACGAGAGTGTCGATTTCGATGAGCGCGGCACGGCGCTCGTGCTCGGTGCGGAGGGGGGTGCTGTACTCCCAGGTCGGTTTGAGGCCGGCGGCGAGGGGCTTTAGATAAGGCCATTGAGGGTTGGCCCAGTCTTCGTATCCCGCCCAGCGAGGGTCGAACAACTCCTCCCAGAGGGGGGCGTAGTGGATGGTGAGGGCGTTTAGGCGGAGAATGCGAAGGAGCAGAGCAGGCGCGAGGGGGTGCTGCGGCTCAGGGGCGGGCATCTGCTTCGCGTTGGCAGGCGTGAGGTGGTCGCGTCCGGTGATGCGAAGCAGATAATCGAGCGGCAATGATGCCCAAAAGCCCGCATTGAGGGTCGTCAGACGGTTATCTGATAGAGCCATCGACCGTACGGCGTGAATGTGGGCGGGACCGGGCGGGATGAGCGCGGCATGCAGACAGCGGCTGCTGTCGAAGGGAATCATGTCCCGCCAAGCCAATCGGAAATACTGGCTATACGGACTGCCGAGCCAGGAATCCTGGGCCGAGAGGTATGCGTCCTGGTCGGCGGCTCGTACGAGGTTAGTCACAGGGACAAACGTCTCGGACAGCTCCGTTGTTACGAGCAAGCCCCAGTCTCTGTTGCTCCGACAGGGGATCCTCGGTTCTTTCGAGAAGGGAAGCGCCGATGCGAAGTGCGGTCCTTGCAGGATGACGTCTGTCAGCTCGGCGACGGCCTGATTTCCCCACCTGATCAGCCCGTCCTTCCTCGCGCTGGTTTCGTTGTATCCGCCTGCGATCATCGGATGGAAATCAGTCAGGTTGCTGGGATGGGCAGCCAACGCTTCGATGGCCCCTTGCTCGCCAACAAGGACCGGGTACAGCAGAGGGGCCTGCGCCGCACCACCCGTCGAGCCCGTTAGCGCCTGCCAACTGGCTAGCAGGGCGGCGTCCACGTGCACCACGCGCTCGCGGTGCGGCCTGATGTCCCATGAGCCGTTGTGTTTGATGCCGGGCGTCGCTCCTCGCCCGTCGTGAACCAGGGAGTCGGGGAGGGCCTTAGCGTCGCGGAGCTCGCTGAGGTGTAGGAAATCGGGCTCTTGTGACCTGCCGTAGACGTGCATACCGAATTCCTGGGACCAGTTCAGATCGTCGAAGGCCCATCGGGACGAGTTAACGAAATGCGCGTGAACCCGCAGATGCCGGTACGCCGCCGCTCGGATAGCCCCCTCGCGTACGCCGCCGAAGTGCGTGTCGGGATGGATGAGGCCCGCGCTGCCGTGTGGCGCAATGTGCTGCCACACCTGAGCCATGAAGGCCCGATAGAGGTCACTCCGGGTACCGATCAGAAGCGGATAGGTGGCCGGGCTGCTGAGCATGGAAACTACCCCCGCGTGGGTGGCCAGCTCGTCGAGGAGGAAATTCTGGGCTTCCGGACGCGCGCCCAGAACGTCTTCCTTTCGCAGGCGCCACTCCGCCGCACTCGGCTTCTCCGCAAGCACGAACCACGGCTCCAACTCGGCAAGGATTTGATCCTCCTGCCAAGTAGGCCTGACCCAAGGCGGATTCCCCACCTGCAAATCAAACCCACCCCGCGCAAACACCTGCGCGAACTCCAACTCCCAGTGGAAGAACCCCTGCGCCTTCGCCACGTCCTTCGCCGTGGCCGCCCACAGGAACCGGTTCTCCAGCCAGTGGAACCGCTCCATGCCCATCCACTCGGGCAGCGCGTCCTCGTACACCGACAGGTCGTCCAGCGTCTCGAACGTCGACACCAGCGACTCACTCGGCACGTCCTGCGTGCCCAGCAGCGCCTCCGCGAAGTCGAGCCAGTCGTCCAGGTCCGCCAACGGAATGACGTTGCGGCGCTGCCCCTTGAGCTGCTCAGCGCGGCGGCCCGTGCGGCGACGCGACACCGAATCCCGCGTCAGCGTCATCTGCTTCGGCTCGGCGGTGAAGCCCGGCAGGGCGTCCGCCTCCCAGGCCATCAGGACACCGGAGTCCTCCGCGCCGGCTCCACCCTCCTCACCGACCGCAGACGAAACCCCCACCGCCTCGAACTCCGCCGCCCGTTCGGCCAGCGCCTCCGCCCGCGCGTACCGCTCGTCCGTACCGTCCAGCAGCGACGCGCTCTGCACCGGCCAGAACCACAGCGCGCACCACGTGTCCATGAGCGTCTTGAGCCGCCAGTACGGGGTGTCCTCCGCCTGGAGGTCGGCCAGTACCGCGTCCCGCTGCACCGCGACCTCGGGCCGCCGCAGCCAGTCGCCCTCCGCGCCCCACACCTGGATGCGCCGCGAGATGTCCCGCTCCGACAGCTCCAGCCGCCGTACGACCAGGTCCCACAGGTACTCGGCCCGCCGGGCCAGCCCCTGGAGCCGAGTCGTCTGCTTCACCGTCGGTGACTTCGTGACCGCCTTCCGCCACGCGCCCAGCGCCTTCGCGGCCTCCGGTGCGAGCGCCCTCGCCTCCTTCTCGGCCGCGACCGCGCCCCACTCCTTTGCCGGGAGGAGGAAGTGGTGCACCGCGCCCTCCGGCAGCCGGTCACCGGCCACCGCGTCCGCCAACGCGAACCGCTCCGGAGTGGCCCCGAGCCAGCCACCCTTCTTCAGGCGTTCGGCGCCGTACACCTCCCGCCGTCCGCCGATCAGGGAGTTGCCGCGCCGCAGGTGCAGGCCGAACCAGGGGGCCTCCATGCCGGGGTGCATGGTGTTGAGCCACAGGGAGACCTCGGCCAGTTCCACGGCCGTCTCGTTGAGGTCGACGCCGTACGAGTTGTGCAGCGCGACGTACGCCTTGGCCTTCTGGAGCTCGACGGCGTACTGCTCCGTGTCGATCGACCGCCCCAGCTCGCCCTGCCTGCGCCGCAGGTACTCCGCCGCGACCTGGTTGATCGCCTCGTTGAGGAACGCGCCCGACCCGAGGGCCGGCTCGCAGATCTTCCAGTCCAGCAGCTCCCGCGCCTCCGTCTCCTCGGTCAGGCGGTGCTGGAGGGCGAGCTGCACGGTGACCTTCGTCAGCGACTCCGGCGTGTAGTACGAGGCCGAGGTCTGCCGGTCGCGGCCGGAGAGGCGGTACACGAACGAGCCGGGCGCGTACCGCACCCGGACGTCCTCGCCCGTGTGCTTGTCACGGCGCCGCACGAACACCGCGTCCTCGTACTTGCCGATCTCCGACTGGGGGACCAGCCAGGAGCCGTCCTTCGGGTCGCCGCCCTTGGCGACCTCGTACAGCTCCTCGCCCGCGATGAAGCCGCTGTACGACATGAGGCCCTCGTACACCGCGCCGAGCTGGTTGATGCCGAGCTGCGCGTACGAGATGAAGCCACCGCGCTCGCCCCGCTTCCCCTGGGTGATCATCAGGCTGTGCAGCACCTGGTGGAGCGTGGCGTTGCGCAGCCGGGTGTCGAGGTAGCGGACGGACTCGCCCCGGGCCAGGGCCTCGTCGGAGTCGAAGCGCGGGTCGGGGTGGCAGTCGGCGCCGATCAGCCGGATCGACTCCCGCTCGAACAGCTTGCTGTGCAGCGGTTCGAAGCGCAGGCCGACGTCCTCGCTGGTCTTCGCGTCGACGCCCTCGGGGGCCGGCTCCACGCCGTGGGTGCGGCGCGGGCGGTAGCCGTCCTGCACCTTGCGGAAGAGCAGGTCCAGGGACTCGTACAGGTAGAAGCCCTTGCGGGCGGTGTCGCCGACCGGCTCCCGGTCGGCGATCAGCTCACCGAGCCGGCCGAGCCCGTACCCCTGCTGGTACTCGGGATAATCGGACGGCAGGATGCCCAGCTCGGGGCGGGCCTCCGCGTACAGGAGGAACAGGATCCGGTAGAGATAGCGCAGTGACTCGCGGGTCAAGCGGCGTCCCAGTTCCGGGAGTTCGTAGACGTCCTCCGGGCGTACGCCCTGTTCGCGCAGTCGCTCCAGCACCTCGCCCGCGATCAGCTCGACGCTCTTGCGCAAGCCGTCGCGCAGCTCGCTGGACACGCCCACCGCGTGCTTCGCGGACTTGCCGACGAGCTCGGAGAGCGGGTTGTCGCCGCCCTCCTGCGGAGTGCGCAGCGAGTCCGCGCCGAACAGCGCCGCCACCGTGTCGAGTTCGCCGCCCGACCGGGTGTCGTTGCGCTGGAGCGCCGTGTCCAGGGAGACGCCGAGGTAGCGGCTCTCGCCCCACACGGCGCGGTCGGCGAGGACGATCACGCCGCCGCCGAGCAGCAGCACGTACCGGGGCGGGTGGTCGCCGCCGACTTCCTCGCAGGCGAACAGGAACTTGGCCAGCTTGTCGCCGGTCTCCACCGGAGCCGGACCGTCGAGCGGCACGGGCTCCAGCAGCCGTCCCCGGCCCTTCTTGTCGAGGGCGGCGTCCGGCTCGGCGGCCCAGCCGCAGTCCAGCGCGACCAGGCCCTTCTCGGCGTGCGCGACCGGGATCTCGTACGTCTGTCCGGCGCGTGTCACGGTGAGCGTGCGCGGCTTGGCGTCGTACCCGAGGGCACGCAGCACCTCGGCGTTGAGCGCCCGTACCCGGTCCCGCCACTTCGGGTCGCCGTAAGTCGCCCTCTCCTCGTCGAGCTCCCGTACGGTGCGGATGCCGTCCTCGTCCTCCGGCAGGGCGAAGAAGGACCGGGCCCGGAAGTAGTCGCGGCGCAGCGCCCGCAGCCCGGCCCGGGGGGTCACCGGCAGCTCGCCGCCGCCGGTCGCCGCCGTGGCGAGGAGCTCGGCCTCCGTGCCGCGCGGGTCCCCGGCGGGCGGCTTCGCCGCCTCCTCGCGTTCCTTCCACGCCTGCAGCAGGCCCGACTTGAGGTCCTTCGGCAGCACCTCGGCCAGATAGTGGGCCGAGAAGTAGTCGCCGCGGTTGACCAGGGAGTCGTACGTCATGACAGGGCTTCTCTCAGAGGATCACAGACCGGGGTCACGGGGCGGCGGGCGCGGACGGAGACCGGAGCCGGAGCGCGGAGGCGGACGAGGCCGGGGCGGTGAGGGAGACGGGCGGCGGCCCTTCGTCACCGTCCTGGCGGTCCGTGTCGGGCAGGAGCACCGCGAGGACCCGCAGCAGCGGCCTGCCCGTCGTCAGCAGGGAGTCGGCGAGGTCGGCGAGGCGCTCCTTCGTGCGCTCCCCGTCGAGCGTGGGGCGGCGCCAGGCGCCGAGTCGCAGCTTGTACTGCTCGATGGGCTCGCGCAGCGGCTCGTCCCAGGCGTCGCGGTGTGTGTTGAGGAACGCCTCGGCCGTGTCCAGCACGTGGGGGAGGGCCTTGCGCAGCGGCACGGGATCGCGGTAGCGGAGCTTGTTCGCCATGGTGGGACCGACACCGCAGCGGCGCAGCAGCGACACCATGTCGTCGTCCACCAGCCCTTCCCCGGCGGCCTCCAGCCAGGTCACCCCCATCCACTTCACGACGGTGGGCCTGCCCAACTTGTTCGAGTACACGCCCTGGACGAGGTAGACGGGCTCCGCCACGTTCGCCGTGATCATCGGGGCCTCCTGGCGGCCCATCCCGACGAGGACCTTGTCGGTGAGCCACTCGACGACCGGGTGCAGGTCCGTCAGCAGCGAGATCTCCGGCCAGCTCGACGTGGACGACTCCCGGGCCCGCTGGAGGGAGTGCTCGGCGAGGCGGCGGTTGAAGGTCACGAGCAGTCGTTCGCGCAGCCGCTGCTCGCGCAGGTAGTCCAGGGGGAGCGCCTTGAGCCGGTGGACGAGTTCCGTCGGCGGGCGGAACGAGAGCAGTCCCGACTGCTGGTCGCGGTCCAGGTCCAGCTGGCCGCGGGCGTCCGGGTACACCTCGCGCAGGGCCTCGTCCAGGAAGTGCGCGGTCGAGTCGAAGAGGCGGGGGACCACGGGGCTCGCGGCGGCACGGCCGGCCGATGCCGCCTCCGTACCGGCCGGGGCCGAGCGGCCGGACTCCGCCGGTCGCGTGCCCTCGCCGACGGGGTCTGCCTCGCCGACGGCGGGTGCCGCGCCGACCTCGCCGACCTCGCCGAAGAAGTCCGCGAGGAAGTCGTCCAGGCCCGCGTCTTCGCCGTCCGCACCGGAGCGGCGGGCGTCCAGGGACTCGTCGACGGTCCGGCCGCGCAGCAGGTCCTGGATGAGGGACTTCTCCTCCGCCTCCGCCCGGTACAGGCCGGTCACCGCCTCCGCCGTGCCCAGCGACCGGTGGGCCTGGTCCTCGCGTGCCAGCAGCCGCTCGGCGACCACCGTGTCGTCCTTGGCGCCGTCGACCTCGCTGGTCAGGATCAACGCGCGGAACTCCGGGGGACGAGTCTGCCCGTACCGGTCGACACGGCCGTTGCGCTGCTCGATACGGATCAGGGACCACGGCACGTCGTAGTGCACGAGTTGGTGACACTGGCGGTGCAGGTTGACGCCCTCGGAGGCCACATCGCCGGTCAGCAGGACCCGGACGGGCGCATCGGCCAGGCCGAACTCCTCGACGCAGGCCATCTGTTGCTCGTCGGAGAGGCCGCCGTGCATGACCCGGACGCAGTCACGGGCCGCACGGCCCTTGAAGCCCAGCGCGGCGGGCAGCACCTCGGCCAGCCACTCCAGCGTGTGGACGCGCTCGGAGAAGACCACGACCCGTTCGTCGGAACCGGGCCCGATCCTGACCTCCTCGCGGAGCTGGCGCACGAGGGCGGCGAACTTCGCGGAGTCCGCCTCGGTCAGGCCGGCGGCCAGCTCCGCCAGCCGGTGCAGGGCGGCCAGCTCGGCCGCGGTGCCGCGAGGGTCGTCCTTCTTCTCCAAGGTCTTGACACGCGCGGAGACCGTCGCCTTCAGTGCCGCGTGGGACGAGAGGAACGACTTCAGCAGCGTGTACGGGAAGAGCGGGACCGAGCTCACCGAGGTGCCGCCGTCACCGGGCAGCCAGACGGCGGCCAGCTCCTCGAAGATCTTCTCCTCGGCGGGGGTGGCCGGGCAGCGCACGGAGTGGGAAGGGCCGCGGTCCGGCCACTGGCCCTTCATCTGCTCACGTACTTCGCGGCTGACCTTCGTACGGCGGATGAAGAGGTGCTCGATGTCGGCCGCGCGGTAGTTCTCCGGGTCGCGGATCGCCACCGGGTCCAGCAGGCCGATCAGCTCGGCGAAGGACTTCGCGTCGCCGTTGTGCGGGGTCGCGGACGCCAGGATCAGGGCGTCGGTGCGGGGCGCGAGGGTGCGCGCGAGCTGGTTGCGCAGGGAACCGCGGTTGATCAGGTTGTGCGACTCGTCGATGACGACCGCGTCCCAGCGGATCTGCTCCAGATGGTGCTGGTACTGGTCGGTGTTCTTCAGGGTGTCGATGGAGACGATGACCCGCTTGAAGGAGGTGAAGGGGTTGCGGCCGGCCGGGATCTCCCGCTGGATCCGCTCGATGCCGACCGAGTCCAGCCGCACCAGCGGGATCGCGAACCGCGTCCACAGCTCGTGCTGGAACTGCTCCAGCACGTGCTGCGGGGTGACGACCAGGATGCGCTCGCCCCGGCCGCGGCGGATCAGCTCGGCCAGCGTCAGACCGATCTCCAGGGTCTTGCCGAGGCCCACCACGTCCGCGATCAGCAGCCGCGGGCGGAGATTCGCACCGGACAGGGCCAGCTCGGCGGGGCGCCGCTGGTACGGAAGCGGGTCCATCAGGAACGAGTCGGCCAGGGCGAGCCGACGCTCCGACTGGGGGAGCGCGGTGCGGCGCAGTACCGCCTCCAGGAACAGCCGGGAGCGGCGGTAGTTCGGGGAGTCGTCCATGACCAGACCGGTCGCACGCGGGTCCAGCAGCTCGATGCGGTCCAGGCCGGAGAAGAACACGGCCTCCTGGTCGCGGACGAACTCCGACACCCCGACGACCTCGATCCGGGTGCCGTCGTCGGTCGTCGGCATCGAGCTTCTGACCAGCCACTCCTCGTCCCGCACGACCACCTGGGCACCGGCGGGGTACTGGTCCCGGCCGGTCGTGGCGCCGCTCTGCTCCGCACTGGTCTGGACGGCGGTCACGCGTGGCCTCCTGAGGCGGTTCGGTCGTACGTGGGCGGCCCCCGTTCAGGGCCCGCCCATTATCGCGGGTGGCAGGGGCGTACGGGTCAGAAGGGTGTACCGGCCGCGTATGCCTCGCGCAGCCGCTGCGCGGTGATTCTGGCCTGGGCGGACTGCCGCAGCGAGCGCCGCTGGGCGCTGCCGCTGTTGCCGCTGCCCGCGCTGCCCCGCCCCGCCGGGCGGGCCGGGGACCGCTTGCCGTCCGGCTCCGCCGTAGGCCCGTCCGTCGGTCGCGGGCCGGCCGTCCTGGAGCCGGGCGCGCGGTCGGCGGGCGGGGGCGTCGCGGCATCGACGCGGGCGAAGGACAGTCGCGGATCCGTGGGCGGCCGCACCTGGGCAGGCGGCATCGGCGGGGCGGGCACCCCGGGCTCTCGGTGGGCGGGGACCTGCTCCTGCCGGGCCGGCCCGGGCGTGGGCGTCTCCGGCTCCCGTCGACCGGGCGCGGCGTCGGCCGGGATGCCTGCCGTCCCGGCGCGCGTCCGCGCAGTCGCCCCCGACGCGGGTGGGCGGTCCACGGCGAGCAGGTCGTCGAGGACGTGGGCCGGAGCGGCCGTGTAGTTCGTGAGCCTGCGCCGCGCCTGGGCGACCTTCAGCCCCTGCGCCTCGATCAACGCCCGGCACCGCCGTACGACGTCGTCGAGCGCGGGCCGGTCCCGGGGGCGGTGAGCCAGCATCGCCGTCAGCAGCGGCACGAGTTCCACCGGTGTCCCCGAGAGATCCGGCGCGGTGGCGGGATCGACGACCTGGTGGAACAGGAGGTGGATGTTGTCGGCCCGGTACGGGAGATGACCCGAAGCGGCGAACAGCAGCACGGCGCCCAGCGCGTACACGTCGACCGCCGGGGTCAGCGGCTTCTCGCCGTTCGCCTGCTCGGGCGGCATGCAGGAGGGCGTGCCGACGACCGTGTTGGCCGCGGTCAGCGACACGCTGGACTCCGCGAACACCGCGAGTCCGAAGTCGATCACTTTGGGCCCGTTGGGGCCGAGGAGTACATTGGCCGGCTTCAGATCACGGTGCAGCAGCCCCTGCTTGTGCACCGTCGCCAGCGCCTCCGCGAGCGTCGCGCCCAGTGAGGCGGTGAGCAGGGGGTCGAGCGGGCCGTGGCTGCCCACATGCCTGCTCAGGTCCAGCCCCTCGACGTACTCGGTGGCCAGCCACGGAGGGTCCGCCTCCGGGTCGGCGTCCAGAAGGGCGGCGATCCGAGCCCCCCAGACCGTCTTGAGGATCTCCACCTCCTGCGCGAACCTCAGCCGGGTCTCGAAGTCCACGACGGACGGCTTGATCACCTTCACGGCGGCCGGTTCCCCGCCCCGTGACTCCCCCAGATACACCTGACCCATGCCGCCCTGCCCGATGCGCCCGAGCAGCTCGTACCCGCCCAGCTCGGCGGGGTCGTCGGGGCTCAGGGGGGCGATGTGCACGTGAGGCCTCACATTCGGGACGAGCGAGCCGGGCGGGTGGGCGTCATCACGCTAGATCACGCCCCGCAGGGCGGGGACGCCGGTCGACTCAGGTGACCGTCTTCGGTCACTGGAGGTACTTCGACGAAGTCGAGGAACTCCACATCATCGTCCGAATATAGATCCCGCCGGAATGGTCCGGTGGGCGTTCGAACAGTCCGGACCCGGACACGGCCCGTGTGGTCGGCAGATACAGGCCCGGGGCTTCCAGGTAGCCGAGCACGTAGGACCTCGCACGGGTCCAGGGCGGGCGGCAACTGGCTGAGGATGCACGGCGGTAGAGGCGACGGAGTTGTGTCCGGCGCCCCCGTCGGCGGTAGGTGTCTCTGGTCTCCGGGTGTGCTGCCGGGTGTTGGAAGTGCTTCGACTGCTCGCGGGCCGAGGCGTGCCGCCGTCCGGACCGGGCGGCTCAGGAGGCCGCATTACAGGCTTCGCGTCCGGCTGTCGATGGTCCGGACGGGCCCCCTCCGGGGCTGCCGGCGCGCTCGATCCGCCGGCTGGGTCGGGGCGCGATACCCCGGTGGCGGGATTTCATGTGCGATCCACCAAGACCCGTACCGCAACTGGCCGGTTTTCGCCTCAGTGGTGTTGTGACGTGGGACACATCAATCTGACCCCCGGGAGGGGGTGAAAGGGGCATTCCCGGCAGCAAGGGGGCGGAATGAAAGATTCGGGTGGCGCGAACGAAACGTTTCGACATTGCCCGGTCATTACCGAGGCTTGACCGTGATCTGTCCTGCTTCATAGCCTTCGAAATGTGCTCGCACCGATGACCACGGTGTATCGGCACCTCAAAAACCAATACCCGGGGGAGTCGTATGTACGACGTCATTGTTGTGGGTGCCCGCTGCGCCGGATCGCCGATTGCGATGCTGCTGGCCAGACAGGGGCACCGGGTTCTCGTGGTGGACCGGGCCTCATTCCCCAGCGACGCGGTATCGACCCACTACATCCACCAGGCCGGGCTGCTGCGACTCCAGGAATGGGGTCTGCTCGACGAGATCATCGCCGCCAAAACCCCGGCACTCCGGAAGATGAACTACTCCTACCGGGGGATCGATCTCAACGGCTTCGCCGACCCCGTGGACGGTATCGACGCCGTCTACTGCCCGCGCCGCACCGTGCTGGACGAGATCCTCGTCAACGCCGCCCGTCGGGCCGGCGCCGAGGTCCTCGAAGGGTTCACCGTATCCGACCTGACCTTCACCGACGGCCGCGTCACGGGCATCCGCGGACGCGAAGGGGACGGCCCCGAGCGGGAGTTCCGGGCCACCGTGGTCATCGGCGCCGACGGCTTCCACTCCACGGTCGCCAAGCGCGTCGGGGCGGAGCTGTACAACGTGCGCCCCGCCGCCGGCTTCATCTACTACTCGTACTACAGCGGTCTCGACTGGGGTCTGCACCACAAGACCGGCTTCAACGAGAAGTGGTTCGGCACCTGGCCGACGAACGACGGCGTCAGCATGCTGGCCGTCATCTGCACCCGGCGCCAGCTCAAGGAGTTCCGCCAGGACGTCGAGGCCGGCTTCCAGGGCGTGTTCGACGACGTGTCCCCCGAGATGGGCGTGCAGCTGCGTGATCAGGGCCGGCGCGAAGAGGACTTCAAGCCGATGCGGTACCCGGACAACTACTACCGCCGCGCCTACGGGCCCGGGTGGGCGCTGGTCGGTGACGCCGGCTACCACAAGGACCCGTACACCGGGTGGGGGATCACCGACGCCTTCCTGCACGGCGAGCTCCTCGCCGAGCGCGTTCACCAGGGCCTGACCGGCGAGCGGCCGATGGACGAGGCGCTGGCCGAGTACAACAAGCTGCGCGACGAGGAGAGCGCCGGCGTCTACGACTTCACGACGACGCTCGGCGAACTCACCGAACTCCCCCCGTTCTTCCAGGCGACGATGAGCGCGATGAGCGCGAGCCAGGAGTGGACCAACAAGATGCTCGGCCTGATCGGCGGAGTCGTGCCGGACTACGAGATCTACGCGCCGGACGCCCTTGAGCGCCTCTACGACGAGGCCGGCGTGCCGCAGGAGCAGCGGATCTACGACCCGGCGGGCTGACGGCCGGCGGCGCCGGCCGCACCGGTCCGGCCAAGGGCGCTCCATGCCGAGCGCCGTGCGTCGCGCGTGCCCTCACCGGCCGCCGCGCCGGCGCTCCGCGCGCCCCTCTCCCGCGTACCCGTTCACGCGTGCGCGTCGAGTTCTTCTGGCGCCGGCGGCCGGTCCGGCCGCCGGTGTCCCCTCGGTGGTCGTCCCTCACCGGCCGGGCGTGTTTCGCCTGCCCAGGCCGGTCCGGCGCACCTCTCACCCACATTCCCCCTTCACTCCACATGCCGTCCCGGCATTCCCGGGG
The DNA here is from genome assembly GCF_014650755.1 of Streptomyces chryseus. GTDB lineage: Bacteria > Actinomycetota > Actinomycetes > Streptomycetales > Streptomycetaceae > Streptomyces > Streptomyces chryseus. The sequence continues at coordinate 56,502 of NZ_BMVO01000030.1, forward strand.
CCCGGTGCGGCCTTTTTCGGGAGGCCCCGGGTCAACGGATTACGGAATTCCGGCATCGCATTCCATACGCTTCACCCCCTGAGGGAGTCCAGCAGATGACGCGTGCGTCCAGCATGTTCGAACTCATCAGTGAGCAGGACGAGGAAAGGCCCTATTTCGAGACCGGCGGTATCGGCCGGTCGCACGAGTTCTACACCGGTGAGGAGCAGCACCGGCGGGAGATGTCCCGTATTTACGGACGGCGCTGGCTCCCGGTCGACCACGTGTCCCGGTTGAAGGAGAAGGGCTCCTACACCACCCTGAACATCGGCACCGGCTCCGTCCTGCTCCTCCACGGGGACGACGGCATCCAGGCGTACCACAACTACTGCCGCCACCGGGGCTACAAGCTCGTCGAAGAGGCCGCCGGCAAGCGGCAGAGCCTCGTCTGCCTCTATCACTGCTGGGTGTACGACCGCAACGGCAAGCTCAAGAGCCTCAACGGCACCTACCTGGACCACTTCTTCGAGAAGGAGAAGAACGGCCTGCTGCCCGTGCGGACCGAGGTCCGGTACGGCGTCGTGTTCATCGCCTTCTCCGACGACGCCCCCGACCTCGACGCCTCGCTGGGCGAGTTCGGCGAGTTCGCCCGCGTCTACGAGCTCGCCGACCTGGAGTGCGCCGAGGCGAAGGACTACCCGGTCGCCTCGAACTGGAAGCTCGTCGCGCACAACGTCAACGAGAGCCTCCACTTCCCCACGGCCCACAAGGACCTGCACCGCATCACGGACTTCGACGACGCGGGAACGTACGACCTCAAGGGCGACATCGTCGGGGCGTGGCAGTCCATCCGCGGCGGCTACAACTCCGTGTCCATGACGGGCCGCAGCGGCCGGGAGCCGATGCGGCTGGTGCCCGAGGCGGACCGGCAGAAGATCAACTGGATCACCATCCTGCCCAACCTGCTCTTCGGGTTCACGGCCGACTACGTGATGATGCAGTGGGTCTGGCCCGAGAGCCCCGGCACCTGCTTCGTCCGGCACTTCTGGCTCTTCCACCCCTCCGAGACCGCCAAGCCCGACTTCTCCCACGAGGCCGTGTTCGCGCTGTGGGACAAGGCGAACTACGAGGACTGGGAGATGTGCGAGCGCACCCACCGGGGCCTGTCGAACCCGCTGTGGGCGCCCGGACAGCTCTCGCTCGACGAAGAGGTCGTCTCGCAGATCGACTCCTGGGTCGCCGCCGAGTGCGCGGAGACGGCCGAGGGTTCTGACACCGCCGCGGACGGCGAGGGCGCCACCGAGGCCCGGAAGACCGCGGGGTGAGCATGAGAGCCAACTGCTTCATCATCGGCGGCACGCGGGTCCTCACCCAGTGTGCCGCGCAGCTTCTCGACGCCGGGGTGCGGATCGAGGGCGTCTTCAGCGACGACCCGGCGGTGACGGCGTGGGCGGACGCGCACGCGGTTCCCGTGCTCGACCCACGCGGCGACCTGGCGGCGACGCTCTCGGCGCAGCCGTTCGACTACCTGTTCAGCATGGTCAACTTCCGGATCCTGCCCGCCGGGATACTCGACCTGCCGAACGTCGCCGCGATCAACTTCCACGACGGGCCGCTGCCCCGCTACTCCGGCAGCCACGTCCCCGCCTGGGCGTTGTACGAGGGCGCGTCCCGGCACGCGGCGACCTGGCACCGCATGACGGAGGCCGTGGACGCCGGCAGCGTCCTGCTGGAGCGCTGGTTCCCCGTCCGTGAGCACTCCACCGCCCTGTCGCTGACGTACGAGACGGCCGAGGCGGGCATCGACCTGTTCGCCGCGCTCGTACCGCATGTGGTGGCGCGCACCCTGCCCGAACCGGTCGACACGAGCGACCGCGAGCGGCGTTTCTACCGGCGGTCCGACCGGATGGCGTCCGGCGGCCTCATCCACGCCGGCACCCTGGCCGTCGAGGCGGTACGGCTCTCCAAGGCCCTGGACTACGGCTCGTTCCCGAACCCGCTCGGCGTGCCCACCCTCGTCACCGAACAGGGCGCGGTCTTCACCCGGCAGGTCAGGCTGATCCCGCGCGACGAGCCCCGCACCGAGACCACCGTGCTGTCGGTGACCACGTCGGCCATCACCCTGGCCGCCCCCGACGCCGACCTCGTGCTGAGCGACTGCACCGCCGTCGACGGAAGCGCCCTGAGCGGTCAGGCCGCCGCACAGCGGCTCGGCATCACGCCGGGCGCGCCGCTGCCCGCCACCTCGGCACAGCGGCTGGCCGACATCGCCGCCGCCCAGAAGCCACTGCGGGCACACGAGCCGTGGTGGCGCGCGCGGCTGGAGCGGCTGCGCCCCGCCCCGCTGACCGCTGACGACTTCTCCGCCGCAGGGGCCCACTACGGCCGCTACGAGCTGGCCTTCACCCCCGCCTCGCGCGAGGAAGCGGTCGCGGTCGTACGCGCCTTCCTCACCGTCGTCGCCGAGCGCACCGGGGAGCACACCTTCGACTTCGCCTGGTCGCCGCCGGCCGCGCGCATCCTCGCGGAGAAGACGCACGGCATCGCCGCCGCGCGCTTCCCGGTGCGGTTCGACGGCGACTCCACCCGGTCCCTGCGGGACAAGCTGGACGAGGCGGCCGCCCGCCACGGCTACGCGAGCGACCTCGAACTGCGCCTCGGTCTGGCCGGGCGCCCGCTGGGCTCCGACGAGCCGAGCTTCACCCGGGTCATGGTGCTCGATCGCAGCGCGGGCGAAGAGGCTTCCGCCGAACCGCACACCGAGATCGCGCTGCTGTGCCTGCAGGACGGCCCGCCCGCGGTCTTCGTACGGGAGACCGCGATGGGCGAGGAGGAGGCGCTGGAGTTCACCGAGCAGGTCGAGGACATGGTCCTGACGGCCCTGCTCCACGGCGAGGACCCCCGTCCCGACGCACCCACCGAGGTGCCGTCCGCGGCGCGGCCCGACGACTCCGCCGCCCCTGCGGCCGGGACGCTTCTGGACCTGTTCGCCGCCACGGCGGCCGAGCGGCCGGAAGCCACCGCCGTCCGGGCCGGCGCCCGCACGCTGGACTACGCCCGCCTGGACGCCTGGGCGGACGCCGTCGCCGCCCGCCTGCACGACCAGGGCATCGAGTCCGGCTCGGTGGTCGGCGTACTCATGGAGCGGGACATCCCGCTGATCCCGGCCATGCTCGGCATCCTGCGGGCCGGCGCGGCCTTCCTGCCCCTGGACCCGGGATACCCCGTGGAGCGGCTGGAGCAGTACGTCGAGGTCTCGCAGTGCGACCTGATCGTCACCGACGCCCGCACCCACGCCCTGGGAGCCTCGCTGGGCCCCGCACTGCGGGTGCCCGAGGCGGACGGCTCGGCGCAGGCGGTGCCGCCCCGGGTCGCCGCCGACGACCTTGCCTACCTGCTGTTCACCAGCGGGTCGACCGGCAACCCGAAGGGCGTCGAGGTCGAGCACGGCGCGCTGGCCAACTTCCTCACCGGCATCAACGAGCGCCTGGCCGTGTCGCCCGACGACACCGTGCTCGCCCACACCACCGTGGCCTTCGACATCTCCCTGCTGGAGCTGTTCCTCCCGCTGACGGCCGGCGCGACGGTCGTCCTCGCCTCGCGCGAGACGGCCGGCGACCCGTTCCGACTGGCCGAAGTGGCCGCTGAGGTGACGGTCGCCCAGGCCACGCCGAGCCTGTGGCGCCTGCTGCTGGGCACCGGCTGGACCCCGCACCCGGAGCTCACGGTCCTCTCGGGCGGCGAGGCCCTGCCGCCGGCCACCGCCGAGCGCCTGCACGCACCGGCCCGCGCCCTGTGGAACCTGTACGGCCCGACCGAGGCGACGATCTGGGCCTCGTGCCACCAGGTCACCTCGGTGGGCTCCTTCCTGCCGCTGGGCGAACCCCTGCCGAACATGGAACTCCACGTCCTGGACGCGGAGCTGGAGCCGTGCGCGGCCGGAGCGACCGGCGATCTGTACATCTCCGGCACCGGACTCGCCCGCGGCTACGCCGGCCGGCCGGACCTGACGAACGACGTCTTCACCGTCCACCCGGCCACCGGCGTACGGCTCTACCGGACCGGCGACGAGGTACGGCTGCACGCGGACGGCGCGATCGAGTGGCTCGGCCGCTCCGACGCCCAGGTGAAGGTGCGCGGCAACCGCATCGAGCCCGCGGAGATCGAGCGGGTGCTGGAGAGGTGCGCCGGCGTCACCGCCGCCGTGGTGGTCGCGGCGCGGTTCGAGGGACGCGGCGAACCGAGGCTGACCGCCTACCTGGTGGGCGACGGCATCCCGGCCAAGTCCGAGCTCGACGCGTTCGTCGGCGGTTCCCTGCCCGGCTACATGGTGCCCGACGCCTACGTCCATCTCGACGCCCTGCCGCTGACCGACAACGGCAAGGTCGCGCGCGCCCGGCTTCCGCTGCCCACGCGGGAGACCATCATCCGCTCCGGCGCCGGGGCCGCCACGACACCGGCGGAGCCGGTGGAGTCCGCGGAGCCGATCGAGCCGGCGGTGACCGGCATGACGGCGGACGCGCTGGCGGAGTCGGTCGCGCGGGTCTTCGCGGCCACGCTGGAGCACCCGGACTTCGACGTGAACGCCAACTTCTTCGACCTGGGCGGGGACTCGGTCAACGTCACGTTCGCCGCGGTCGAGCTCAGCCGCGAGCTGGGCGCGGACATCACCGCGCCGTCGATCTTCGCCTCCGGTACGCCGGTGAAGCTGGCCCGGCTGCTGGGCGCGGAGGGCGTCGTACGGCTGCTCGGACCGGATGCCGGGGAGGCCGCGACCGTACCGGCTCCGGCCGAGCCCGTGGCCGCGGCGACCACGCCGACGGCACCGGCCGCCGCGCGGCCGGCGCCGGCGGATCCCATCACGACGGCCGCCGACGACGGCGCGCTGGCCGTCATCGGCATGGCGTGCCGGTTCCCCGGGGCCGCCACGCCGGACGAGTTCTGGCTCAACCTCGTCAACGGGGTGTCCAGCGTCGGGCATGCCCCGGACGGCAAGCGCGGCTGGGCCCACCTGTGGTCCGACGCCGGTGCCGACGAGGTGGCGATGGGCTGGGTGGACGGCGTCGAGTACTTCGACGCCGCCCGTTTCGGACTCACCGACCGCGAGGCCCGCCGTATGGACCCCCTGCAGCGGGTCCTGCTCAGCGTGACGGCGGAGGCCCTGGAGAGCTGCGGCCACGACCACGCCTCCCTCGGCGCCGCCACCGGCGTCTTCGTCGGCACCATCGCGAGCGACTTCCCGGAGCTCGTGGCGCGGAGCATCGGGTATGGCGACCCGCACGTGGCGACGGGCACCGCCGCCTCCATGGTCGCCAACCGGCTGTCGCACGTCTTCGACTGGGCGGGGCCGAGCTTCGCCGTCGACACGGCGTGCTCGTCCTCCCTCGTCGCCCTGCACCAGGCCGCCATGCACCTGCGGGCGGGCGATGTGGACGCCGCCGTGGTCGGGGCGGCGAACCTGGTGCTCACCCCGGACAAGACGCGCTCCTTCGCCCGCAACGGGATGCTGTCCCCGCAGGGGGAGTGCCGCGCCTTCGACGAGGCGGCCGACGGCTATGTACGAGGAGAGGGCGCCGGCGCCGTCATCCTCAAGCGGCTCGCCGACGCCGAACGCGACGGTGACCCCGTCCTCGCCGTGATCCGCGGCACGGCCGTCAACCACACGGGGGGAAGCGCGGGCTTCCTCACGGCGCCCAGCCGACCCGCTCAGGAAACGGTGCTGCGCAAGGCGCTGGCCGGATCCGGTCGTACCGCGGCCGACATCGGTTACGTCGAGGCGCACGGCACCGGCACCCAGCTCGGCGACCTCATCGAACTGGAGGCCCTGCACGCGGTCCTGGGCGGACCGGCCGGCCGGCAGCCGGTCGCGGTGGGCTCGGTGAAGACCAACATCGGCCACCTGGAGCCCGCCGCGGGCATCGCCGGACTGATCAAGACGATCCTGGCTCTCCAGGCGGCGCACATCCCGCCGTCGCTGAACTTCGACACCCCGAACAAGTCCTTCGACTTCGACAACTCGCCCCTGTTCGTCGCCGACCGGCCGCTGCCGTGGGGCAGCGGCCCGCGCGTGGCGGGAATCAGCAGCTTCGGCTTCGGCGGCACGAACGCCCACGCGGTGGTCGAGGCAGGTCCCCCGACGGCACCGGAAGACGCGGAGCCCGGTCCCCGGCTGCTGATCCTGTCCGCAGGGTCGGACGAGGCGCTGCGCACCCTGGCCCACCGGCTCGTGCTGATGCTGCGTTCCCCGTACTGCCCGTCCTTGGACGCGCTGAGCGCGGCCAGCCGGCAGCGGTCGGCAGCGGCCCACCGGCTGGCCTGCGTGGCGGACAGCGTCGAGCAGCTGGAGGACAAGCTGCGGCTGTTCCTGGCCGGGGTCGAGGACACCCGGTCCCTCTACGCGGGCGTGGCCTCCGAGCCCACGCGTACCCTCGCCGAACCCATGGGCACCGGAGCGGACCGGGAGGCGCTCGACGCGGCGGCCCACGCGTTCGTGACCGGCGCGGACCTGCCCGCCGGGGAGCGGCGCCGCGCGGGCGTGCGCTTCCCGACCGCCCCGCACGAGGAGAAGTACCTCTGGCTGGAGCCCGCCGAGCAGCGGCGCGCCGACGTGCGCGACCGTGCGCCCGGCCCGACGAAGAGCACGTGGACGGAGCACCCGGAGGCCGCGGAGCACGTGGTCCTCGGCAAGCCGACGCTGCCCGGCGCCGGGTACCCCGGCAAGGTCGCCGAGTTCATCGACCGGACGCGGTTCGGCCTGCGGGACCTCACCTTCCGGGCGGCCGTCGAAGCGCCCGCGACCCTCACGGCCGCACGCGACAACGACGCGGTCGCCTTCCGTGACGGCACCGGCGCCCTGGTCTGCACCGCGGACCTGACCGGGCCCGAGCAGCCGTCGCTCGTCCCTCCCGCCTCCGACGAGGGCTTCACCGCCGTCGAACTCGGCGCGATGTACGACGCGTTCGAGCACGCCGGGCTCAGCTACGGCGCCGGATTCCGGACCGTGGCCACGCTGTCCGTGGCGCCGGGACAGGCGACGGGTGTGCTGCGCGGCGCCGGGCGGACCGCCGGTGCGGTGGACGCCCGGCTCCTCGACGGCGCCTTCCAGATCGCGCTCGCCGCGTGCGGCGCGCAGGGGCTGTACGTGCCGTTCACCGTCGAGCGGCTCAGCGTCCTCGGCCAAATCCCCGACACCGCCCGGGTCTACGCCCGGCGTGACCGGGACACCGGGCCGGACTCCGGTCTGCTGACCGCGAGTCTGGTGGTTCTCGACGGTGACGAAGCCGTCCTGGAGGCCCGCGGGATCACCTGGAAACGGCTCTCCCCGGCGCCGTCGTCGGGAACCACGGGACGTGACACCCGGAACGGTCACCACCCCGCGCCCGCGTCGGCTCCGGCGCCGGTCACGGCGCCCGTGTCCAACGGCCACCGTGCCGGGGCGGCTCCCGGCCGTCCCGCTGCCGGCCGTCTCGACGCGGCGCTGGCCCGGTGGGTGGCGGCCGCCCTGGAGCTGGACGTCGAAGAACTGGAAACGGACCGCCCGCTGCAGGAGCAGGGGCTCGATTCGATGCTCGCGGTCTCGCTGGCCCAGGACATCCGGGCCAAGCTGGGCGTGGACATTCCGGTGACGCTGGTCCTGGAGGTCGGTACGGTCGACCGGCTGGCCGCCGAGCTGCGGGACGAGTACGGGGTCACCGCGGCACCCGCCGAGGCGGGCAGCCCGGCCATGGGCGACTCGGCTGCGGGCGGTGCTCCGCAGCCAGTCGCGCCCGAGCAGAGCCCCGCGCCGGTTTCGGCCCCGGAGACGGTGCGGGCCCCGGCCCCGGCCCCGGAGACCGTGCAGACCCCGGCCACCGTGCAAGCCTCCCACCGGGTCCCGGAGCCTGCGGCAGAACAGCCTGTCGCCGCCCTGGCCGGTGACGTGGACCTGAACGACATCGCCATCGTCGGCTTCGACGGCGTCTTCCCCAAGGCCGGGAACCTTGACGAGCTGTGGCGGGTTCTGCTGGAAGGCGAGGACTGCCTGAGCGAGGTGCCCGCGTCCCGGTGGGACATCGACTCGTACTACGGGACGGAGGGCAAGCCCGGCACCGTCTACCTCAGGCGTGCCGGCTTCATCGACGGGCTGACCGACTTCGACGCCGGCTTCTTCCGGCTGTCACCCGCCGAGGCCGAGTGGATCGACCCGCAGCAGCGCCACCTCGTCCAGTCCGCCTGGCGGGCCCTGGAGGACGCCGGCCTGGCGGGGCAACCGCAGCCGTCCACCGGCGTGTTCGTCGGCGCCAGCTACCAGCACTACCGCGACATGGTCGTCGGAGACGTCGTACAGACGGCGGCGGGCCTCGGCAACCACAACGCGATCCTGGCGAACCGGGTGAGCTACTTCCTGGATCTGCACGGGCCGAGCATGACGATCGACACGTTGTGCTCGTCGTCCCTGGTCGCCCTGCATACGGCGGTACGCAGTATCCGTGACGGCGAGTGCGAGCAGGCCATCGTCGCCGGCGTGCACCTGGCCATGTCGCCGCAGTACTTCCAACTGGGCGCACGCCTGCGGTCGTTCTCCCCGTCCAATGCCCTGCGTCCGTTCGATGCGGGGGCGGATGGGTTTGTGCCGGGTGAGGGTGTGGTGACGGTGGTGGTGAAGCCGTTGGGGGCGGCGTTGCGGGACGGTGACCGTGTCCGGGGTGTGATCAGGGGGAGTGCGGTCAATCACGGGGGTCGTACGAGTGGGTTGACGGTGCCGAGCAGTGCGGCGCAGTCGGAGGTGATTGTGGCGGCGTTGAGGGATGCGGGGGTGTCGCCGGAGTCGATTGGTCTGGTGGAGGCGCATGGGACGGGGACGGGTTTGGGGGATCCGATC
>NZ_BMVO01000031.1 GCF_014650755.1 Streptomyces chryseus
CCACCGCCACACTCCCGGAAAGGGCGGCCCCTCCAGCAGACGCAACCAACGCCCCCGAACCCGCCCCACGTGGCTTTCTGCCGACCCCGACCCCGGTCCCTGCTTCGCCCCTGTGTCGTTGATATGCGGGGTCAGCAAAGCTGAGCTTCCCGGTCAGCTCCTTACCTACCGGTCAGTCTCTACCGTCTCGGCAACGACCCCAGCCCCCCGTAGGAACGTTGGGAGAGCCGCATGAGTCACACGAGCCGCACCCGCATCCCCGCTCGACGCAGACTGGCCGCCGTCATCACCACCTTGGCAGCCGCTCTCGCCCTCACCACCACCACCTCCACCGCCGTCCCGACCGCCCCCGGCGACATCGCCACCCCCACCGCCACCCCCGGCGACATCGTCACCTCCACCCCCACGTCCTTCCATCCCCTCCCCAACCAGCCCACGCACACCAACGCCTGGCATCTCACCTACCGCTCCACCACCGCCAAGGGCGCCCCCAACGTCGTATCCGGCACCCTCATCGTCCCCAAGGACGCGCGCACCGGGCCGCGTCCGCTCGTCACGTACGCCGTCGGTACCGTCGGGCTCGCCGACCAGTGCGCGCCGAGCGCCGGGTTCCCCAAGGGCACCACCGTCGAGGCCAACCTCATCAACCAGGCCGTCCAGCGCGGCTGGGCCGTCGCCGTCACCGACTACGAAGGGCTCGGCACCCCGGGCGACCACACCTACACCGTCGGGCGCGCCGAGGGGCACGCCGTCCTCGACGCGGCGCGCGCCGCCCTCCGCCACCCGGAAGCCGGCCGGAGCGGTCTGAGCGACCAGTCACCCATCGGCATCATGGGCTACTCGCAGGGCGGCCAGGCATCGAGCTGGGCCGCCGAACTGCACGACTCGTACGCCCCTGAGCTCAACGTCAAGGGCACGGCGACCGGCGGCGTACCGGCCGACCTGCTGGAGGTCGCCGACTTCAACGACGGCAACATCGGCGCCGGCCTGATCCTGATGGCCGCCACCGGCCAGCACGCGGCGTTCCCCGAGCTGGAGCTCGACAAGTACCTCAACGCCAAGGGCCGCGCCTACGTCGACTTCATGAAGAAGAACTGCGTGGCCGTCGACACCGTCGCGGGCCTCTTCCAGCGCATCTCCGACGTGACCGTCACCAACCCGCTCGACCAGCCCGACTGGCAGCAGCGGCTCACCGAGTCGAACGTCGGCACCCACGCCCCCGACCACCCCGTCTACCTCTACCACGGCGGGCTCGACGAGCTGATCCCGTACTCCGTCGGCAGGCAGCTGCGCGCCGACTGGTGCGGCAGGGGCGCGAACGTCCAGTGGCGCTCGCATCCCCTGCTCGGGCACATCGGCGCGGTGACCGTGGGCGCGTTCCCGGCGATGGACTGGCTGGGCGAACGGTTCGCCGGCAGGCCGGCCCAGGGCAACTGCTCGTAACGCCCCTTCCGGAGGGGGCGGCCCCCGCGGGCTCCCCCTCCGCTCGTTTTCGCCACCACTCGCCCTCACCGCCCGTACAGCCCCGCTATCTCTTCCCCGAAGTCCCGTACGATCGCCGCCCGCCGCAGCTTGAGCGACGGCGTCAGGTAGCCGTTCTCCTCGGTGAACTCGACCGGCAGGACCTTGAACGCGCGGATCGACTCGGCCCGCGACACCAGCCGGTTCGCCTCGTCGACCGCCCGTTGCAGCGCGGCCCGCAGGTCCTCGTCGTCGACCAGGTCGCGCAGCGGGACGTCCTGCTTCTTCGTCATCTGACGCCAGTGCCCCAGACCGTCCGGCTCCAGGGTCAGCAGTGCCGTGATGTACGGGCGGTTGTCGCCCACCACCAGGCACTGCCCCACCAGCGGATGCGCCCGCAGCCAGTCCTCCAGGGGCGCGGGGGCGACGTTCTTGCCGCCCGAGGTGATGATGACGTCCTTCTTGCGGCCCGTGATGGTCAGGTACCCGTCGTCGTCGAGCGCCCCCAGGTCACCGGTCGCCAGCCAGCCCCCGTCGCGGGTCACGTCCACCGGCGCCTGCCGCTCCCGGTCCCAGTAGCCGCCGAAGACCTGGCCGCCGCGCAGCAGGACCTCACCGTCGTCGGCGATGCGCACCCCCGTGCCCGGCAGGGGCTGCCCGACGGTGCCGAGGCGGGGTCTGAGCGGCGGGGTCACGGTCGCCGCCGCCGTGGTCTCGGTCAGCCCGTACCCCTCGAACACCCCGATGCCGGCGCCCGCGTAGAACGACGCCAGGCGCCGCCCGAGGGGCGAGCCGCCGCAGATCACGTACTTCACCCTCCCGCCCAGCGCCGCCCTGATCCGCCGGTAGACCAGCGGGTCGTAGAGCGCGCGGGCCGCGCGCAGCCCGTATCCCGGCCCGTCCCCCGTCCCGTGCTCCCGCGCCTCCAGCGCCTGGCCGTAGCGCTGCGCGATCCGGGAGGCGCGGTCGAACGACGAGGCTCGGCCCATCTTCTCGGCGGTCGCACGGCCGGTGTTGTAGACCTTCTCCAGTACGTACGGGATGGCCAGCAGGAACGTCGGCCGGAAGCCCGCGAGCGCGGCCAGGAGGTCGTCGGTCGCGATGCTGGGGGCGTGTCCGAGCCGTACCCGCGCCCGCAGGCAGCCGATCGCGACCATCCGGCCGAAGACGTGCGACAGCGGCAGGAACAGCAGGGTGGACGCCGGTTCCTTGCTGACCGCCTTGAAGACGGGGTGCAGCAGTTCGATCGCGTTGTCGACCTCGGCGAAGAAGTTGGCGTGGGTGAGCACGCACCCCTTGGGGCGGCCCGTCGTCCCGGACGTGTAGACGAGGGTGGCGACCGAGTCCGGCTCCAGACCGGCGCGGCGGGCGGTGACGACGGCGTCCGGGACGTTCCGGCCGGCCGTCCGCAGCCGGTCGACCGCGCCGGTGTCGAACTCCCACAGGTGCGCCAGGTCGTGAAGGTGCTGCCGCTCCGGGCTGATCACCCTGGCCTGCTCGGCGCTCTCGATGGCGCAGGCGACGGCTCCGGAGTCCTGGAGGATCCAGCAGGCCTGGAAGGCGGAGGAGGTGGGGTAGAGGGGGACGGTGATCAGGCCCGCCGCCCAGGCGGCGAAGTCGAGGAGAGTCCATTCGTACGTCGTGCGGGACATGATCGCGATCCGGTCGCCGGGCCGCAGACCTTCCGCGATCAGGCCCTTGGCCACCGCGAGCACGTCGGCGGCGAATTCGGCCGCCGTCATGTCGCGCCAGGTGCCGTCCTGTTGCCTGCGTCCGAGCACGGGGTCGGCCGGTGCCTCGCGGGCGTTGTCGAACGGGATGTCGGCGAGCGATCCGCGCCGTACGGGCGACACGAGCGCCGGGACGGACGCCTCCCGCACGACACCGTCGACGCGGGTCAGCGAGGGAGGGTGCGGCAGCGGTGGGGAGGGACGTGGTGCTGGTTGTCGTCGCAGTGGTCCGGGCGCCGGGTGCATCATCTCGACCTACTCCTGACCCTTGAGTAACCTTACTCAGGAGTAAATCTACGGCCGCGCAGGGAGTCCGGACAATGACCTCGCTCGTACCGCTCCTCGCCCTCGGGGCACTCGCCGCTCCCTTCAAGCGCGGGATCTCCGCCTCGGCCGCCCTGCCCGACATCGCGCTCACGACCGGACATGTACGAATGGACCTCGGTCAGTTGGCGGCGTACGCGCGCATCTGCGGGTTCCCCTGCACCGACCCGCTGCCGCTCACCTATCCGCACGTCCTCGGCTTTCCGCTCGCCCTGCGCGTGATGACGCGGCGCGCCTTCCCCCTCCCGCTGACCGGGCTGGTCCACACCGGCATCTCGATCACCCGCCATCGGGCGCTGCGCCCCGACGACCGGCCCGAACTGACGGTGTACGCGGTCGCGTTGCGCCCCCACCGGCGTGGCACCGAGGTCACCATGGTCACCGAGGCGCGCCTCGCCGGCGCTCTCGTCTGGGCGTCGCACAGCACGTATCTGGCCCGCCACCGCACGGCCGGGAACAGCGACGCGCCGCGCCGCCCGTCGTCCGGGTCCGACGCGCTCCCCGCCGTGGCGTCCTGGGATCTGCCGGGCGACCTGGGCCGTCGTTACGGCGTCACGTCCGGCGACCTCAACCCCATCCACCTGCACCCGCTGACGGCGCGGCTCTTCGGCTTCCCGTGCGCGATCGCGCACGGCATGTGGACGTTGGCCCGGTGCGTGGCGCAGCTCGATCCCGCCGACGCGACGCACGTACGGGCCGACTTCAGGGCGCCGGTCCTGCTGCCCGCGACCGTCACCTACGCGGCGGCCGGTGACGCCTTCCAGGTGCGCGGCCAAGACGGCCGGATCCACCTCACGGGCACGCGGTCGGCCCACCGGACGGGCTCACCCGCGGGGTGAGGGCGGCGCCCACCGCCGGCCGTTCATGAGGTTCTCCAGGCCCGCCCAGGCGAAGTTCATCAGCGTGGCGGCCGTCTCCTTCGCGGTGACGCCCGGCGTCTCGTTGCCCCAGCCCGCGAGCGACTCGGCGGCTCCCACCAGCGCGTGGGCGAGCCCGCCCACTTCCCGCTCGGCCAGCTCGGAGTCGCAGTCCGCCTCGCGCGCCGCCGCCCCGATCAGATAGGTCACGAAGCTGACGATCTCCGCACGCATCCGCGCGACCTCGGCGGCGAAGGGCTCGCCGTGCGTACGAGCCTGGTTGTGCAGGACCGCCCAGCCGTCCGGGTGCTCGGCGGCGTGGGTGAAGAACGCCCGCAGCCCGTCCCACAACTGACGGTCGGCCGGCGCCCCCGGCTCGACTCCGGCCCGTACCGCCGCGACCAGCGCGCCCGCCTCGCGCCGGATGCAGGCCGTGAACAGCTCTTCCTTGGAGTTCAGATACAGATAGACGAGCGGCTTCGACACCCCGGCCAGCCCGGCGATCTCGTCCATCGACGCGGCCCGGTAGCCCCGCTGTCCGAAGGTCTGCACGGCGGCGTCCATCATCTGACGCTCCCGCACGGCACGCGGCATCCGCTTGCCCTTCACAGCCCCACCCACGTCCGCTTCCTCCCACCCGGCAGCCCCGCCTCACCGCGTACCGCGGCCTACTGTCCGGTAAGCGTACGGCGCGCACCCTTCCGGAAGCCCAAGTGCCCCTGAACGCCTGCGTTCAGGGGCACTTCGGATGGTCAGGCGTGGTCGGCGCGTCAGCTCACGCCGCGACCGGCACACCGGTCTTCTGCCCGGCGTCGCGCACGTCGTACTCGTCGTCGAGCTCGTCGACCGGCGAGGCCGTGGCCGTGTTGTACGCCTCGTGGTCGAGGATCTTCTCGCGGGCCGCGACGATGACCGGCACGAGCGCCTGACCGGCCACGTTGGTGGCGGTGCGCATCATGTCCAGGATCGGGTCGATCGCCATCAGCAGGCCCACGCCCTCCAGCGGAAGGCCCAGCGTGGAGAGGGTGAGGGTCAGCATGACCGTCGCACCCGTCAGGCCGGCGGTGGCCGCCGAGCCGACGACCGAGACGAAGGCGATGAGCAGGTACTCCTGGATGCCCAGCTGCACGTCGAAGATCTGCGCGATGAAGATCGCCGCGAGCGCCGGGTAGATCGCGGCGCAGCCGTCCATCTTGGTCGTCGCGCCGAACGGCACGGCGAAGGACGCGTACTCCTTCGGAACGCCGAGGCGCTCGGTGACGCGCTGGGTGACCGGCATGGTGCCGACCGAGGAGCGGGAGACGAAGGCGAGCTGGATGGCCGGCCAGGCGCCCTTGTAGAACTGGATCGGGTTGACCTTGGCGACGGTCGCCAGGAGCAGCGGGTAGACGCCGAACAGCACCAAGGCACAGCCGATGTAGACGTCGGCGGTGAAGGTCGCGTACTTGCTGATCAGGTTCCAGCCATAGTCGGCGATGGCGAAGCCGATGAGGCCGACCGTACCGATGGGCGCGAGGCGGATGACCCACCACAAGGCCTTCTGGAGCAGCTCCAGGACCGCGTTGCTGAGCTTGAGGACCGGCTCGGCCTTCTCACCGAGCTGGAGCGCGGCGATACCGGCGACGGCCGCCATGAAGACGATCTGGAGCACGTTCAGTTCGGTGAACGGCGTGATGACGTCGGTCGGCACGATGCCGGTCAGGAAGTCGATCCAGGAGCCGGAGCCCTCGGGCTTCTGGCCGTCCTTCGGCGTGAGGCCCGTACCGGCGCCCGGGTTGGTGAGCAGGCCGATCGCGATGCCGATGGCGACCGCGATCAGCGACGTGATCATGAACCAGAGCAGCGTCCGTGAGGCCAGCCTGGCGGCGTTGTTGACCTTGCGCAGGTTGGTGATCGACACCAGGATCGCGAAGAAGACGAGCGGCGCGACGGCCAGCTTCAGGAGCTGGACGAAGATGCCGCCGACCTGCTCCAGCGTCGTCTTGAGCCAGCTGACGTCCTGACTGCGGGCGAGCCAGCCGAGGAAGACGCCGAGCAGCAGACCAACGATGATCTGGGCCCAGAAGGGGAACTTGCCGGATATCCGGAAGCGGGTCTTCTGCTTCTGGGGCGCGCTGTCGGGCGCGGTCGCGGAGTTCGCGGACACGGACACACTCCGTTGAGGACGTATGGCGATACGGGGACGGGGGTGCGGCGGCCGTGAGCTGCACGGGACGTGCTGGAGCTGTGGGCGGTCGCCGCTGCGAGATGTCGCTTCTGATGTCAGATGTGGCGGCGACAGGCCGCGGACATGCAGCGGCAGAGATCGACATGGAGGCGCGCCACCAGCACGAGCGGGACGCTCGTGTCAGGGGAGTGCGCGGCTGCTGTCGTCATGCCGAGAACGTTAACACTTGTACTTTGAGAACATCAAAGCTCTTCTTTGGGTAGGCGCCCCCGCGCACCGCCCCGCACACGCCAACACCCCGGCCCCGGACGGCTGTCCGGGACCGGGGTGCCGGTCGGGCTGCTGAGTGTGACGTACCTTACGCGGCGCCTACTGCGTCAGGCCGTCCTCCTGGTTGCGGTTGGACTCCAGCCGGGCCTTCGCGCTGTCCACGCGCTCGACGATCCGCTCCGACATCGCGTCCCGCTGCTTGCGCAGCAGCACGAAGCTGAGCGGCGCGGAGACCACGATGGCGAGCATCAGGACCCACAGGAGGTTGGAATCGCCGAGGCCGGCCGGGACCACACCGAAGTGGACCAGGCCCCAGATGACGAAGAAGCAGGCGACGAAGACGCCCAGGCGCATGGCGGTGTAGCGGATCGTTGCGTGCTTGGTGCTCACGGGGGACCTTCTTCTCAACGGCACCTAAAGGGTCCCTACCAGTCAAGCACAGGCCCTCGGCGAACCCGCCGGGCCCCCGGTCATTGCAGCGGCAGGAGCATGACGATGTCGTCGCGGTCGTCCCCCGGTGCGACCCGGATCGCTCCGGGCACCCGCCCGACCTCCTTGTAGCCGCAGGAGGCGTAGAAGCGGTCGACACCGGTGCCGCCCCGGCAGGTCAGCCGTATCGCGTCGATGCCCCCGAAGCCGCGGACCGCCTCCTCCGCCGCCGCCATCAGGTCGCGCCCGTACCCCTTGCCCTGGTGGGAGGGGTGGACCATCACCGTGTAGAGCCACACCCAGTGCCGCATCAGCCGGTGGGTGTTGTACGTGATGAAGACCGTCGCCGCGACCGCGCCCTCCTCGTCGTACCCGACGAGCAGCCGCGTACGGCCGTCGCTCATGGCGGCGAGGTGCTTGACCCACTCGGGCCGGATGTCGTCGACCATCACGGGAGGTACGAAACCGACGGCGCCGCCCGCGTTGGAGACGTCCGCCCACAGGGCGAGGACGCCGTCGCGCAGGCCGGGGCCGATCCGGGGATCGAGAGCGAAGGTCAGCGCCATGCGCTCGACGATAAACGGATCAGCCGAGCGCCCGCGCCGCCATCCGCAGATCGGACACCAGACCCTCGTACGCCGCCTCGCGGTCGTGGGCGCGCAGGACCGCCGAGGGGTGGAGGGTGGCGACGCCGCTCTCCCCGCGCCCTTCGAGGGGGAGCAGCATCCCGCGCTGCTTCGTCACCCGGAACGAGGAGCCGAGCAGCGCCTTCCCGGCGGTCGCGCCCAGGACGACGATGATCTCGGGGTCGGCCACCCGCAGTTCGGCGTCGAGCCACGGCTCGCAGGCGGTCGTCTCGCGCAGGTTGGGGCCTTGTGGATGCGGCGCTTGCCGCGCTCCGGGACGACCTCGAACTTGAAGTGCTTGACGGCGTTGGTGACGTAGGTGTCGTCCGGGTCGATCCCCGCCTCGTCCAGGGCCCGCGTCAGCACCTTGCCGGCGGGACCGACGAACGGCCGGCCCTGTCGGTCCTCCTGGTCGCCGGGCCGCTCGCCGAGCAGCAGCACTCGGGTGACGCGCCGGAGGGCCCGGTGTGACTCGCCATGCGGCCCGGGTACCCCCCGGGCCGCATGGCCCACACCACAAACCGCCGCGAACGGCGCGGGGTCACCCGTACGACGTCAGACGCGCATCGCCTGCGGCGACTCGCGGCGGTCGGCCTCCGGGCCCGGGTACTCGCGGATGATCTCGTACCGGGTGTTGCGCTCCACCGGGCGGAAACCGGCGTCCCGGATCAGCTCCAGCAGGTCCTCGCGGCCCAGCTTGTTCGGCGTGCCGTAGTTGTCGGCGTCGTGCGTGATCTTGTACTCGACGACCGAGCCGTCCATGTCGTCCGCGCCGTGCTGGAGCGCGAGCTGCGAGGTCTGCACGCCGTGCATGACCCAGAAGACCTTGACGTGCGGCACGTTGTCGAAGAGCAGCCGCGAGACCGCGAACGTCTTCAGCACGTCGACGCCGCTCGCCATCGTCGTACGGGCCTGAAGGCGGTTGCGGATCTTGCCGTCCTTCATGTCCTCGAAGTCGTGCTGGTAGCGCAGCGGGATGAAGACCTGGAAGCCGCCGGTCTCGTCCTGGAGCTCGCGCAGCCGCAGCACGTGGTCCACGCGGTGGCGCGGCTCCTCGATGTGCCCGTACAGCATGGTCGAAGGGGTCTTGAGGCCCTTCTCGTGCGCGAGGCGGTGGATCCGCGACCAGTCCTCCCAGTGGGTGCGGTGGTCCACGATGTGCTGGCGGACCTCCCAGTCGAAGATCTCCGCGCCGCCGCCGGTGAGCGACTCCAGACCCGCCTCGATCAGCTCGTCCAGGATCTCGGAGGCCGGCATGCCGGAGATCGTCTCGAAGTGGTGGATCTCGGTCGCCGTGAACGCCTTCAGCGAGACGTTCGGCAGCGCCTTCTTCAGCTCGCTCAGCGACCGGGGGTAGTAACGCCACGGGAGGCTGGGGTGCAGACCGTTGACGATGTGCAGCTCGGTGAGGTTCTCGTTCTCCATCGCCTTGGCGAGCTTGACGGCTTCCTCGATGCGCATCGTGTACGCGTCCTTCTCGCCCGGCTTGCGCTGGAACGAGCAGTACGCGCACGACGCGGTGCACACGTTCGTCATGTTGAGGTGGCGGTTGACGTTGAAGTGGACGACGTCGCCGTTCTTGCGCGTACGCACCTCATGGGCGAGGCCGCCCAGCCAGGCCAGGTCGTCGGACTCGTAGAGGGCGATGCCGTCCTCGCGGGTCAGCCGCTCCCCGGCCCGGACCTTCTGCTCCAGCTCGCGCTTCAGCCCCGCGTCCATGTACGGCCGCCTCCCATATGTCTACGTAAAACAGGCTCCACCCAAGGTACGCCTAGCCCTCTTCCGGCAGTTCCCCGACCCGGTTCTCCCACTTGGTGGAGAGCACGATCGTGGTGCGGGTGCGGGAGACGCCCCGCGTCCCGGACAGCCGGCGGATCGTCTTCTCCAGGCCGTCGACGTCGCCGGCCCGGACCTTGAGCATGTACGAGTCGTCGCCCGCGATGAACCAGCAGTCCTCGATCTCCGCGAGATCGCGCAGCCTGCGCGCCACGTCCTCGTGGTCCGCCGCGTCCGACAGCGAGATGCCGATCAGCGCGGTGACGCCGAGACCGAGCGACTTGGCGTCGACCGTGGCGCGGTAGCCGGTGATGACACCCGCCGCCTCAAGACGGTTGATGCGGTCGGTGACGCTGGGGCCCGAGAGGCCGACGAGCCGGCCGAGCTCGGCGTACGAGGCCCTGCCGTTCTCCCTGAGGGCCTGGATGAGCTGCCTGTCCACGGCGTCCATATGCCTGAAGCCTTCCATTGTTCAGCAGTACCGCGAGTTTATGTGTGCCATCTAAGGCGCGCAGGGCTCAACGCCCGACGAAGTCTCTCAGACGATCAAGAGCGGGGATCCGACCGGTCCGTACGGGAGGCCCCCAGCTCGCCCTCCCAGCGGCGGTACAGGCGGTGCGGCACCCCCGCCGCGTCCAGCACCCGTCCCGCGACGAAGTCCACCAGGTCCTGGATGTGCGTCGCGCCCGCGTAGAACGCCGGAGAGGCCGGCAGCACCACGGCTCCCGCCTCGTCCAGCGCCACCATGTGCCTGAGCGTCTGGCCGCTCAGCGGCGTTTCGCGCACCGCGACCACCAGCGGGCGCCGCTCCTTGAGCGTCACGCTCGCCACCCGTTGCAGCAGGTCCTTCGACAGCCCCAGCGCCACACCCGCCACGCTCGCCGTCGACGCCGGGACGATCAGCATCCCCCGGGCCGGGTACGAGCCGGACGAGGGCCCGGCGGCGAGGTCCCCGGCGGCCCAGTACCGCACGTCGCCGACGTCGGCCGAGAACGTGCCCGGTTTCCCGTCCGCGCCGCGCGCCAGCCAGGCGCGCAGGTCGTCCTGCCAGTGCGCGTCGCGGAACGCGATCCCCGTCTCGTCCAGCAGGGTCAGCCGCGCGGCCCGGCTGACCACCAGGTCCACGCTCTCGCCCGCGTCCAGCAGCCCGCGCAGCACGGCGGCGGCGTACGGCGTACCGGACGCACCGGAGACACCGACGACCCACGGGCGGCGCGACGGCCGCTGACTGCGCGCATGTCCTGACTCCACGTGCCCGACCTTATCCAAGCGGGCGCGCGCGGAACCGAGTCAGGTACCCGGGACGTTCCCCTGACAGGCCGCACACCGGCCGTCCGCACCGCAGGGGGATGCCATGTCACCGACCGCCGTCGACCGCCACCGGAGCAGTCCGGCCAGGACCGCCGCGCTGCTCATGCTCGGCTGGGTCGCCCTGCTGTGGGTCCTGGAGGCCCTGGACACCGCGACGGGCTCGCTGAACACGTACGGGCTGAGCCCGCGCGAGGCCGGCGAGCTCCGCGACGTACTGCCGATGTCGTTCCTGCACCACGGCTTCGACCACGTCGCCTCGAACAGCGTGCCGCTGCTGATCCTCGGCTTCCTGGCCGCCCTGGGCGGCATACGCCGCTTCCTGGCCGTCGTCCTGACGATCATGGTCGTGGGCGGCCTCGGGGTCTGGCTCACGGCCCCGGCGTACTCCAACACGGCCGGCGCGTCGGTCGTCGTGTTCGGCCTGCTGGGCTACCTGCTGGTCCGCGGCTTCGTCGACCGCAGCGCGCGCGACATCGTCATCGGCCTGCTGGTCGGCGCGGTCTACGGCTCGCTGCTGTGGGGCGTGCTCCCCACGGACACCGCCGTGAGCTGGCAGGGCCACCTCTTCGGGCTGGTCGGCGGCGTGCTCGCCGCGTTCCTCTTCCGGCGACGGGCGGCCGTCCTCACACCGTGAGGCCGCGCACCAGCAGGTCCAGCAGCGCGCAGACGAACAGCGCTATGCCGATGAAGCCGTTCGTGGAGAAGAACGCCCGGTCGAGGCGGGACAGGTCGTGCGGCTTCACGATCGTGTGCTCGTAGAGGAACGCCACCGCCACGACGACGAGACCCGCCCAGAAGAACACCCCGGCGCCGGTGGCCAGCGCGTACCAGACCAGCAGCGCGGTCGTCACCGCGTGGCACGCCCGCGCGCCGTACAGCGCGGCCGGGACGCCGAAGCGCGCCGGCACGGACTTCACTCCGTGCGCGCGGTCCGCGTCGACGTCCTGACTGCCGAAGATCAGGTCGAAGCCGCCGATCCAGATGCCGACCGCGAGACCCAGGATCACCGCGTCCCAGGACCACTCCCCCGTGATCGCCAGCCAGGCGCCGACGGGGCCCATGGCCTGGGCGAGACCCAGGATGGCGTGCGGGAAGTTCGTGAAGCGCTTCCCGTACGGATAGACCACCATCGGCACGACGGCGATCGGCGCCAGCGCCAGGCAGAGCGGGTTCAGCGCGGCGGCCGCGCCGAGGAAGACGACGACGGCGATCAGCGCGCCGGTCCACGCCGACCTGACGGAGACCGCGCCGGTGACCAGCTCGCGGTTGGCGGTGCGGGGGTTACGGGCGTCGAGTTCTCGGTCGATGATCCGGTTGCACGCCATCGCGAACGTCCGCAGGCCGACCATGGCCACGGTGACGAGCAGCAGCTTGCCCCAGTGGATGTTCCGGTCCAGCTGGAACATGGCGGTCAGCGCGGCGATGTACGCGAAGGGCAGCGCGAAGACCGAGTGCTCGATCATCACGAGCCGCAGGAACGCCTTCGTCCTGCCGGGACCGGGGACCGCGGCGGCAGCGCTGCTCACAGGCCGTACTCCTTCCAGCGGCGGTCGACCTTCGCCGCCGTCGCCGGGTCAGACTCGACCATGTCCGGCCAGCCGCCGTCCCGGGTGTAGCCCTCCTCGGGCAGCTTCCTCGTGGCGTCGATGCCCGCCTTGCCGCCCCAGAACTGCTGGTACGACGCGTGGTCGAGGTGGTCGACGGGCCCCTCGACGACCGTCAGGTCGCGGGAGTAGTCGGTGTTGCCGAGCGCCCGCCAGGACACCTCGTGCAGGTCGTGGACGTCGCAGTCCTTGTCGACCACGATGATCAGCTTGGTCAGCGACATCATGTGCGCGCCCCAGATGGCGTGCATGACCTTCTGGGCGTGCTTCGGGTACTTCTTGTCGATCGAGACGATCGCGCAGTTGTGGAAGCCGCCGGACTCGGGCAGGTGGTAGTCCACGATGTCCGGGACGATGATCTTCAGCAGCGGCAGGAAGAAGCGCTCCGTGGCCCGCCCCAGCGGCCCGTCCTCCGTCGGCGGACGGCCGACGACGATCGACTGGAGCAGCGGGCGCTTGCGCATGGTCACGCAGTCGACGGTCAGCGCGGGGAACGGCTCCTGCGGCGTGTAGAAGCCGGTGTGGTCGCCGAAGGGGCCCTCGGGCAGCGTCTCGCCCGGCTCCAGCCAGCCCTCGACGACGACCTCGGCGTTCGCCGGCACCTGGAGCGGCACGGTCTTGCAGTCGACCATCTCGATCCGCTTGCCCTGCACGAAACCGGCGAAGAGATACTCGTCGATGTCGCCGGGCAGCGGGGCGGTGGAGGCGTACGTCACGGCCGGCGGGCAGCCGAAGGCGATCGCGACCGGCAGCCGCTCGCCCCGCTCCGCGGCGACGGCGTAGTGGTTGCGGCTGTCCTTGTGGATCTGCCAGTGCATGCCGATGGTGCGCTTGTCGTGGCGCTGGAGGCGGTAGAGGCCGAGGTTGCGGACCCCGGTCTCCGGGTGCTTGGTGTGGGTCAGGCCGAGGTTGAAGAACGACCCGCCGTCCTTGGGCCAGGTGAAGAGGGCCGGCAGCATGTCGAGGTCGACGTCGTCGCCCGTCAGGACGACCTCCTGCACGGGGGCGTTGTCGCCCTTGACCTTCTTGGGCGGTACGTGGGCCATCGCCCCGAGCTTGCCGAAGGCCTCCCGCACGCCCACGAAACCCTGCGGCAGCTCGGGCTTGAGGAGGCCGCCGATCTTGTCGCTGATCTCGGCGTACGACTTCAGCCCGAGGGCCTTGAGCAGCCGGCGGTCCGTGCCGAAGACATTCATCGCCAGGGGCATGGCGGAGCCCTTGACGTTCTCGAAGAGAAGCGCGGGCCCTCCCGCCTTGTTCACCCGGTCGACGATCTCCCCGACCTCCAGGTAGGGATCGACTTCGGCCTTGATGCGCTTGAGGTCGCCCTCGCGCTCCAGCGCCCGGAGCAGGGAGCGAAGATCGTCGTAAGCCATGCCGTCCAGTATCCGGTACGCACTACGCTTGCCCCGTCACCGGGGCCGCGCACCGCGCCCCGCGGTCCGTGTCCCGGGAGCTCGCCCTCATGCTCAGGTATCTGCCGTTCCTTCTGGTCCTGGCGCTGTGGATCTATGCCTTCATCGACTGCCTGAACACCCCCGAGGACGAGGTCCGCCACCTGCCCAAGGTGGTCTGGGTGATCATCGTGCTGCTCTTCGGCGAGGTCCTGATCGGCCCGGTCGCCTGGCTCGCGGTGGGCAAGGTCCGCGGGGGCGCGCAGGGCGGCGGCAGGCCGTCGGGCAAGCGCCAGTGGGTCGCTCCCGACGACAACCCCGACTTCCTCAAGTCCCTGAAGGACGAGTCGACGCTCCAGGAGCGGGAGGCGGACCTCCGCCGCCGCGAGGAGGACCTCGAGCGCCGCGAGGAGTCCGACCCGGAGGACCCGACGCCGCCCAAGCCCTGACACGATGCCCGCCCTTCCCCATCCGCCCCGTGGCGGGGACGTGCCGGGGCGGTCCCCGCGGGGCGTCGAACCCCCGGGAACTCGGTCACGATTTGCCACACATGATTCGAAAACCCGTACACGCGTGAACTCACGGTACGTAAGCTGGAGTTGACGTAGCGACACATGTGGCTGGTGCGGGGGGCACTGTGGACAGAGAGCTGTTCGGACGCGAGGCAGTCCTCGACGGCCTCGCACCACGGCTCGTCGGTCTGCCTCCGCGCGGTTTCCAGAAAGTCCCCTACGAGCACCGCGACGACCTGCCCGTCGTCGTACTGACCGGCGGGCGCGGCATGGGCAAGACCGCCGTACTCAAGCGCCTGCACACCGCGTACCGCGCACGGACCCCCGTCGCGCTGATCGACTGCGAGCGCGACCAGTTCCGTGAGCGCTCCCCCGAGGCGTCCCTCGCCTGGTCGCCCGTCACCGAGGCGCTGACCGAGCTCGGTGAGCAGCTCGCACCCGCCGTGCACGGCGCGGGGGCCGTCGAGTTCCCCCGCCTCTCCGCCGGGCTGCTCGCCGTCGCGAGCCTCGGCTGGCGCCCGCACGACGACGAGAACATCCTGGCGGAGGGCCTGCGCCTGGGCCTGCTGGCCGAGCCGGGGTCCCGCTGGCGCGGTCAGACCAGGACCTGGCTGTCGAAGGTCGTCGCGAAGTTCGCCGGCATGGCCTCGGGAATGCCGGGACTCGACGTGGTCGTGGAGACCACCGTCGAGTCCCTGCTGGACGACCTGTTCGGCCGCGGGCAGCGGGCCTCCGCGCAGTGGTACGGCGACTATCCCGGGGCCGGCGGCCAGGCCAAGCGCGGCCTCACCCTCCTCGCGCTGCACTTCCGGCGCGGCAGCGAGCACCGCGTGCGCGCCGAGCGGCACCTGGTCGGGGCGCTGCGCGCCGACCTGGAGGCGGCGTACCACGGGATGGGGCGGCTGCGGCGGGTCGGACGGCCCGTGCTGCTGATCGACAACGGGCAGGCCCCGCTCGGGCGCCGGCTCGTCGAGCCCGTCCTGCGCGACCGGGCCGACGGCAAGCGCGATCCCGTGGTGCTGATCGCCGCGCTGCGCGGGTACGACCATCCGGCGCTGCGTCATGCCGTACGGCGGTCGTCGCCGGAGGTCCGGCACGAGCTGGGGTGGGAGCGCGGGCGCGAGGTCGCGTCGGGCGCCGTGGCGGTGGAACTGACGCCGCTCGACCCCGAGCACGTACGGCAGTTCCTCGACCGTACGGACCCCCGGCAGCTGACGCGGGCGCAGCTCGCGCGCGGGGTGCACCGGCTGACCGGGGGGCGGCCGGTGGGCGTCGACCTGCTGGCGCGGGCCGCCGGCCAGGACGGACACCCCGAGCGGTTCACCCCGGGCTCGCTGCTCGGCGCGGCCGTGGCGCTGCGCGAGGACACCGAGGGGCGGCCGGTGGCCGACGAACTGCTCGGGCGGCTGGTGCCCGCGTCCCGGCTCGACTGGCTCACCGTGCTCGCCCCGGCCCACGACGTGCGGTCGGCCGAAGCGCTGGCGGCGTCGCGGCTGCCGCGGGAGGAGGGCCGTACGGGGCTCGCGGCCGTGCGCGACGCGCGGACGCTGCTCGCCGACGAGCACTGGGCGTCGGACCCGCGGTGGTTCGTGGGCGACCCGTTCCTGCGGACGCTGCTGTTGCACCGCCTGCGGTACGGCGATCCGGGCGCCTCCCGGTGGCGGGCCGTCCATCAGACGCTCCGGGACCACTTCGGGGACGCCGACGTGCCCCGGCGGCTGCACCACGAGCTGGCGCTGGGGGACGCCGAGGGCGCCGTCACGTACCTGCGGGAGACCTTCGCGACCGCGGACGCCCGGATCTGGCTGGACGAGCTGCGCCTCATCGCCTCCGCGCCGCACTTCGAGGAGGCGGACGCGCGCGCGGCGGTGGCGCTGGGCCGCACCGGTTCGCCGACGGGCGCGGACCCCGTCCTGCACGCCCGGGTCCGCCGGCTGCTGTTCGCGGTCTGGCACCTGACCGATCCGCTGGCCCTTCCGGACGACGAGGTGACGGAGAAGATGGGGTACGAGTTGGGGCTCCTCTCGGAGCTGCACAGTTCCGGCAACGAGGTTCTCTGGCAGGCGTCCCGCTCCTGGCCGCAGGCCGTGCGCGACTGGCGCCCCCTGGGCGGTACGGGAGGCGGGTCATGACCGACTGGTTTCGCAGGGTGTTCTGGTTCACGCCGTTGCGCAAGGGGCTCACGGTGCTGCTGGCGCTCGCGGTGGTCGCCGGCCTCGCGTACGGCGTACACCGCGTCGCCAACCCCGACCTGACCTGCGCCGAGGGCGTCGCGCGCCCAGAGGCGGACGCGGAGTGCGTCGGCGTCTCCGCGGACGGCTACGCGTTCGGCGTGACCGCGCTGAAGGAGGTCGCCGGGGCCATCGCCCGGGAGAACCAGGGGCTGACGAAGGGGGAGTACGCGACGGTGGCCGTGATGCTGCCGATCACCTCCACGGACAGCGGCATGCGCACCAAGGTCCTCCACGAGCTCCAGGGCGCGTTCCTCCAGCAGTACGCGGCCAATCACGACTCCAACGAGCAGGTGCCCAAGATCCGGCTCGTGCTCGCCAACACCGGCAAGGGCAACCACTACTGGCGCACGACCGTGCGACAGCTCAAGGGGATGGTGGACGGGCCCGACAACCTGCGGGCCGTCTCCGGCGTCGCGACGAGCAGCGCCGAGACCAAGGACGCCGTGAAGGAACTCACCGGCGCCGGGATCCCGGTGATCGGGACCACCATCACCGCCGACGACATAGCCAACGGGCCCGACGGGGACCCGTACCCCGGTCTCGCCCGGGTCTCGCCCACGAACGGCGACGAGGCCCGCGCCATCGCCCAGTTCGGCAAGGTCGAGGCCAAAAGAGCCGTACTGGTCCAGGACACGCGGCCCGGCGACCACTACACCGCCACCCTCAAGAAGGCGTTCGCCGACCTGCTGGCCGACGCCCCCTACGAGCCGCAGCTGTTCACCTCCCCGCCCGACCCGACGGACGAAGGAACCACCCCCAACACCTTCCGGCAGATCGCGCTGCTGCTCTGCGGCACCCGGGACGCGGACACGGTCTTCTTCGCCGGGCGCCACACCCAGCTGCGGCAGTTCGTGAACGCGCTGGGGCAGCGGCCCTGCCAGCACCGCGAGTTCACCGTGCTGACCGGCGACGAGGGCTCCTACCTGGGCGCGGACGACCGGCTCGACAAGAAGGCCCTGGCCAACAAGGTCAGCGTGCGATACGCCTCGCTCGCCCACCCCGACGCGTGGAAGGAGCCCGGCGCCCCCAGGACGGGCGGCTCCCCGGCGGCGTACAAGGTCTTCACGGATCTGCTGGAGAAGGCCGCCGACCCGGACATCGGGCCCATCGGCGAGACGTCACTGCGGGACGGGCAGGCGATCATCGCGTACGACGCCATGGCCACGGCCGTGCGGGGCATCCGGGAGGCGACCGTCGACAAGCTGCCGGCGATCCACGATGTCGTCACCCAGTGGCCGCAGCTGAAGGGGCCGCTGAAGGTCGAGGGCGCGAGCGGCTGGATCTGCCTGGACAACCACGGGAACCCGTACAACAAGGCGGTGCCGATCGTGGAGCTCGCCCGGGACGGCAGTCAGCGGTTCGTGGAGATCGCCTGGCCCGAGGAGAAGGCCCCGGCTCAGGACTGCCTGCCGCCGGGCGCCTCGTAGGCGGCGTACAGCTCCCGCTAGCGGTCCGGGGTCCACGCCGACGCGTCGCGGGGGCGGCCTTCGAGGGCCTCGGCGAGGTGTTCGAGGTGCTGGTGCCAGCCCGCGAGGCGGCTCAGCCGGTCCTGCTCGCCGGCGCGCGGCACCTCGTTGGTGAAGCGCAGCACCGTGCCGTTGGTCGTCCCGGCCGGCGCCAGGTGGAAGCGGACGCGCCCGTGCCCGGCGACGGTGTACTCCGCCACGTGCTCCAGGTCCCAGGCGGTGACGGTGCCCTCGGCGACCGTGCCCCCGCCGCCGGCGTTCAGCCACCGCAGGGTGACCGCCCCGCCCAGGCGCGCCTCCAGCGGATCGGCCTCCGCGAGCCACTCCCGCAGACCGGCGGGGGTGGCGACGGCCGGCCAGACCTGGTGCACGGGCTGCGCGAGGTGCAGCGTGAACCGCAGGACGTCCGTACGCTCCCGCCGCTCCCAGGTCCCCGCTTCGACCACACCCGCCATACGTCCACCCTCCCCCCGGCACCGACCCCGCGCACCCGCTGGGGACGGACCCCTTACGGGGTCACGGGAAGTGGCCTTCCGTCCGTACGGGCCGGTCAGACGCCCGAGTAGGAGTGCAGGCCGTTCAGGACCATGTTCACGCCGTAGTAGTTCCACAGCCAGCAGGCGAAGGCGAAGAGCGCCAGGTAGGCGGCCTTGCGGCCCTTCCAGCCGGCCGTCGCGCGGGCGTGCAGGTAGCAGGCGTACGCGACCCAGGTGATGAAGGACCAGACCTCCTTGGGGTCCCAGCCCCAGTAGCGGCCCCACGCGTCGCCCGCCCAGATCGCGCCCGCGATGATCGTGAACGTCCACAGCGGGAAGACGGCGGCGTTCACGCGGTACGCGAACTTGTCGAGCGAGGCGGCCGACGGGAGGCGCTCCAGGACCGAGGAGGCGAACCTGCCCGGCTCGCCGCCGCGGGCGAGCTTCGCCTCGTACGCGTCACGGAAGAGGTAGAGCAGCGTGCCGACCGCGCCGAGGTAGAACACCGCGCCGCAGAAGATCGCGGTGGAGACGTGGATCCACAGCCAGTACGAGTCGAGGGCCGGGACGAGCTGGTCGCTGTCGGTGTAGAGCCACTTCGTGGCGATGCCGAGGTCGAGGAGCACCGTGGTGACCAGCGGCAGGCCGGCCCAGCGGACGTTCTTCCCGGCGGCCAGGATTCCGAGGAACACGCCGACGACCACCGTGGAGAAGGTGATCGAGAACTCGTACATGTTGCCCCACGGCGCGCGCTGCACCGACAGGGCGCGGGCGATCACGCCGCCCGCCTCGACGAGGAAGGCGAGGGTCGTCAGCGAGACGGCGACCCGTCCGTAGAGGTCGCCCTTCTCCGTGCCGCCCGCCGCGCCGGGGCCGTCCGGCACGTCGCGCGTCCCGGCGGCGGAGCGGGTGACGACCTTCGGCTTGTCGAGGACGGCGGTGGAGCCGCCGGAACGCACCGTCACGGCGGGGCCCGACGCGTCGGCGCCCCGCGCGGTCAGCGCGGCGGCCGTGCGGCCGACCTTGCTGCGGCTGCCGAAGACCCATTCGGCGATGAACGCGAGGAAGGCCAGCGTGTAGACGGCCATCGACGAATAGATCAGCACGTTGCTGATGTTGGCGAGGTTCTCGTTGGTTGCGGCCGCGAGATTCACGCGCGGACTCCTTCGACAGGTTCAGCGGGATCAGGTGCCGTCGGCGCCTGTGAATTGAGCGTTGCGGCCAGGTCGGCCAGTTCCTCGGGGAGCTTCGAGGACTCGCTGCGGCCGAGTCCGGCCATCTCGACGACGGTGACGCCGTCCTTGCCCCGTACGGCGCGGACCCAGATCCGGCGCCGCTGGATGAACAGCGATCCGGCGAGTCCCGCGATCGCGGCGATCGCGCCCACGAGCGCCGGCATGTTGCCGGGCTGCTGGGAGACCTGGAAGGTCGCCCACTCCTTCACGCCCTTCTCGAACGTGACCGAGCCCGCGCCGCCCGGCAGCTTCATGGTCTCGCCGGGCAGCAGCCGCTGCTTGAGGTCGGCGCCCCGCTCGTCCTTGAACGCCTTCATCTTGCGCTTGTCGAGCTGGTACACGTTCTGCGGCAGGCCGGCGTTGACGCCGAGGCTGCCGTGGAAGGCGTTGAGCGCCAGGACGGGGAAGTCGAGGCCCGGGTACTGCGAGAGCATCGTGCCCTTGCCCGCGCCCGCGAACGTCGGCACGAAGAACGCCTGGAAGCCCAGCTGGTCCTTCTTGCCGTCCTTGTCGCGGTAGCCGTCCATGACCTTGATCGCGCCGGACGAGGTGACGTTGGAGTCCATGGGCAGCAGCGGCACGGCGTCCTTGAAGACCACCTTGCCCCTGCCGTCCCTGACGGTGACGACCGGGGCGTACCCGTGCCCGATGAGGTAGACCTTCGAGCCGTCGACCTCCAGCGGCCGGTTCACCTCGATCACACTCTTCTTCCCGGCGCCGTCCGCTCCCTCGGCGTACGTCACATGGGCCTCGTACGTACGGGGCGTGCCGCGCTGGGGGCCGGTGCGCTCGTACGTCCCGACGAACTTGTCGAGCGTGAAGCTGAAAGGCGCGAGGTCGTGGTCCCGGTCGAAGAGCGACCCGGACTTGAAGTCGTCGTACTGCGTGAGCGTGTTGGCGAAGCCGCCGCCCTCGACGACCAGCTTGCCGCCCTCGGACTTGAAGAGCTGCCCGGCGGCGAAGGACACCAGCATCACGATGAGCGCGATGTGGAAGACGAGGTTCCCGGCCTCGCGCAGGTAGCCCTTCTCGGCGGCGACCGCGTCCCCGACGGTGTGCGAGCGGAAGCGGCGCTGCCCCAGCATCGCCAGCGCGGCCTCGCGGACCTGCTCGGGCTCGGCCTCCGTACGCCAGGTCGTGTACGCCGGAAGCCGCGTCAGGCGGCCGGGCGCGCCCGGCGGGCGGCTGCGGAGCTGGCCGACGAACTGCCAGGTGCGGGGCACGATGCAGCCGATGAGCGAGACGAACAGCAGGATGTAGATCGCGGAGAACCACACCGAGCTGTAGACGTCGAAGAGCCCGAGGTCGTCGTAGATCGGCGCGAGTGTCTCGTGCGCCGCCTTGAAGTCCTCGACCTTCGTCTCGTCGACGCCGGTCTGCGGGACCAGGGACCCGGGGATCGCGCCCAGGGAGAGCAGGAAGAGGAGGATCAGCGCGACCCGCATCGACGTCAGCTGCCGCCAGAACCAGCGCGCCCAGCCCGTCGTCTCGCGCCAGAGCCAGGTGATCCGCCCGGCCGCGCCCGGCTGCATCACGCCGCCGAAGGAACCGGGGACCGCCCGCTCCTGGGGGGCGGTGGAGAGCTGGGCGCCGGCTTCGCCGAGCTCCTGCTCGTCGTGCTCGGCGGCCGCGGCCGCCTCGTCGGTCGTCTCGTCGGTCGTCTCGGTCTTGCTCATGGAACTCAGATCCCCACCGTGAAGCCTTGGGTCCAGCCCTGCATGTCCTGAATGATGCCGTTCCAGATCCCTGTGACGAGCAGGATGCCGGTCGCGATCATCATCAGTCCGCCGATGCGCATCACCCAGACGTAGTGCCGCTTGACCCAGGCGAACGCGCCGAGCGCCCGCCGGAACGCCATCGCGGCGAGTACGAAGGGCACGCCGAGGCCGAGGCAGTACGCGACGGTCAGTACGGCCCCGCGCCCCGCGCTCGCCTCGGTGAACGACAGCGTCGTGACGGCGCCGAGTGTCGGGCCGGTGCACGGCGCCCAGCCGATGCCGAAGAGAGCGCCGAGTACGGGCGCTCCCGCGAGCCCGGCCGCCGGCCGCTTGTGGAAGCGGAACTCGCGCTGGGTGATCCAGGGCATGAGTCCCATGAAGAAGAAGCCCATGAGGATCATCAGCCCGCCGAGCACCCGGGTCAGCGTCTCCTGGTAGTCCTGGAGCGTCTGGCCGAAGTAGCCGAAGAGCGCCCCGGTCGAGACGAAGACCGCGGTGAAACCGAGCACGAAGAGCGAGGCGCCGGCGACCATACGCCCCCGCCTGGCGTCCGCGAGGTCGGTGCCGCTGATCCCGGTGACGTACGACAGATAGCCCGGTACGAGCGGCAGCACGCACGGTGAGAAGAACGAGACGAGACCTGCGGCGACGGCGATCGGCAGGGCGAGAATCAGGGCACCGCTCAGAACCGTCGGGTTCGGGTCGGTGACCGCGGCGGCGAGAAAGCTCACGTGGTCACTTCTCCGCGATCAGCGGGTCGATCATCTTGCGCAGCTTCTTTTCGTTGAGGGCGGTCAGCGAGCGCGCCGCGATCCTGCCCTCGCGGTCGATCACGATCGTCGACGGAATGGCCTGCGGATGCAGGCTGCCCTTGGGGAACCGCAGCAGGAGCTTGCCGATCGGGTCGTAGAGGCTGGGATATTCGACGCCGTAATCCTCTTCGAACTTGATCGCCGGCTGCGTGGACTGGTCCCGCGTGTTGATCCCGACGAACTCGACGCCCTTGGCCTTGGTCTCCTTGGCGATCTTCGCGAAATGCGGCGCCTCGGCCCGGCAGGGCGGGCACCACGAGCCCCAGACGTTCATGACGACGACCTTGCCCTTGAAGTCGCCGACGTCGAGCTTCTCGCCCTGGAGGGTCTTGCCGTCGAGCTGGGGCGCGGCCTGGCGCTCGCCCTTGGCGACGGTGGAGATGCCGCCCTCGGCGGCCACGAAGTTCGTGCCGCCCGAGCCGGACGACGTACTGCCGTCGCCTCCGCACGCGGAGAGGGCGAGTGCGCCCGCGATCACGACGGCGCCCGCCGACGTGGCGCGGCGGGTGCGGTTCGAGCGGCGGCGGGAAGCGCGGCTGAGGCTCATGTGAAAAGTTTCGCATGGGCGTTCCAGTGATCTTCCGCGCCCCCCGCAGTGCCCGTAAAGCCCCTTGTCAAGACGCCTTAAGGAAAGACTTCCAGCCACCCGCCGGAGACTGTCCGACTTCGAGGGAACGGAGCTTGGCGAGGATCTTCGGGTCCTGTACGTCGAGCCAGTCGCAGAACTGCCGGAAGGAGACCAGGCGTACGTCTTTCTTGCCGGCCATGCCCTTGAGCGCTTCCTCGACGGCGTCCATGTAGATTCCGCCGTTCCACTGCTCGAAGTGGTTGCCTATGAAGAAGGGCGCGCGATTGCTCTCGTACGCCCGCCGGAAACCGGCGAGATAGGCCCCGGCGGCCTGCTTCTTCCAGCCGGGGTAGCGCGACGGCACGCCCTGGGTGGAATTCTTCGACTGGTTGGCGAGGATGTTGTAGTCCATCGACAGCACCTCGAAGGAATGGCCGGGGAACGGCATCGCCTGGAGCGGCAGGTCCCACAGGCCGCCGCGCTTGACCGGCCACATCTGGCGGCCGCCGGGCGAGCTGGCGTCGTAGCGCCAGCCGAGCTTCTTCGCGGTCGGGAGCAGGTTGTCCTGGCCGAGCAGGCAGGGGGTGCGGCCGCCGACGAGTTCCTTCTCGTAGTCGAAGGGCAGCGGGTCGAGGTCGGTCCAGCCGCTGTTGGTCTTCCACTGGGTGACGAAGGACTTGGCCTGGGCCGTCTCGTTCTCCCACTGGGCGGGCGTCCAGTTCCCGACGGTGCCGGAGCCGGCGCAGAAGTGGCCGTTGAAGTGGGTGCCTATCTCGTGGCCTTCGAGCCAGGCCCGGCGGACGTACTTCAGCGTGTCCTTGATGTGGCCGTCGGTCAGGTAGCCGATGTCGGAGGCGCCCACGGGGTTGTTCGGCGGCTTGTAGAGGCTCTTCTTCGACTCGGGCAGGAGGTAGAGCCCGGAGAGGAAGAAGGTCATCGCCGCGTCGTGGTCCTCGGCGAGTTCGAGGAAGCGCGGGAACAGGCCGTTGCCGACCTCACCCGCACCGTCCCAGGAGAAGATCACGAACTGCGGCGGGGTCTCGCCCGGCTGGAGGGGGACGGGCTTGTCCGGCTGGTTCGGCTGCTTGCCGGTGTCGGCCGTGGAGCCGTCGCCTATCAGCCGTATGTCGTCACCGCTCTTGTCGGGCGACGGCGTTCCGGCGCCGCCGCCCTTGCCCCCGGAGCCGGGCCCCGTCGACCCCGAGGGGCCGCAGCCGGCCATGCCGACCGCGGCCGCCGCTCCGAGTCCCAGTCCGAGCAGACCCCTTCGACTCATGTCCCGCATACCGTCGCCCCATCCGCGCTTGTCGTCCCCGTTGACGTCCGCCGGTCATACAAACGGACACCGGGTAAGAGGCGGTGGTGGCAAAACGGGTTCCGACGAACCGGCACATTCTTGCCAGCTGTGGCCGGAAAGCGGGATCGTTACGCGCCGAACGCCTTCGCTCTGCCCTTGACGGGCTTGGCGCCGGCCAGCAGGTGCGCCGGTACGAGATCACGGGCCGGCTCGCTGTAGCCGACCGACACGATCTTGTCGCCGTCGAAGGTGAACGAGGTGAGCGAGGCGAGCGTGCACTGCCGCTTGCGCGGGTCGTGCCACAGCCGCCGCCGCTCCACGAAGCTGCGCAGCGTCCAGATCGGCAGCTGGTGGCTGACGGCGACCGCCTCGTGCCCGCGCGCGGCGTCACGCGCGGCGTTCAGCGCGCTCATCATCCGTACGACCTGCTCGATGTACGGCTCGCCCCACGACGGCTGGAAGGGGTTCGTCAGGTGCTTCCAGTTCGCGGGCCTGCGCAGCGCGCCGTCGCCGACCCCGAAGGTCTTGCCCTCGAAGACGTTGCCCGCCTCGATGAGCCGTTCGTCGGTGGCCAGGTCAAGACCGTGGGCCTTGGCGATCGGCGTCGCGGTCTCCTGGGCCCGCTCCAGCGGCGAGGCGACGACGTGGGTGATGTCCCGCTCGGCGAGGTGCTCGGCGACCCGGTCGGCCATCTGCCGTCCGAGCTCCGAGAGGTGGTAACCGGAGCGGCGCCCGTACAGCACCCCGTCCGGATTGTGCACTTCGCCGTGACGCACGACGTGGACGACGGTGGTCTCGCTCATGCCGTGGCCTCCGCTGCGGCGCGGGCGGCGGCGGGCAGGGCGGCGGCGACGCGCTCGACGGCCCGCGCGTCGTGGGCCGTCGAGACGAACCAGGACTCGAACGCGGACGGCGGCAGGTACACGCCGTCGGCCAGCATCGAGTGGAAGAAGGCGTTGAAGCGGAAAGCTTCCTGCTTCCGCGCGTCGTCGTAGTCGCGCACCTCGTCGGCCGTGAAGAACACCGAGAACATGTTGCTGGCCGTCTGGACGCGGTGCGCGACACCTTCCCTGGTGAGCGCCGCGGTGACCAGCTCCTGGATCTCCTTCGACACCGCGTCGACCATCGCGTACGCCGCGTCGTCCAGCAGCCGCAGCTGCGCGAGACCGGCGGCGGTCGCGATCGGGTTACCGGAGAGCGTGCCCGCCTGGTAGACCGGGCCCGCCGGGGCGAGGTGCGCCATGACGTCCTTGCGGCCGCCGAACGCTGCCGCCGGGAAGCCGCCGCCCATGACCTTGCCGAAGGTCATCAGGTCGGGTGCGACGCCGTCGACGCCGTACCAGCCGGCCTTCGACGTACGGAAGCCGGTCATCACCTCGTCGGAGATGTAGAGCGCGCCGTCGGCCTGGCACAGGGCCTTGAGCCCGGCGTTGAAGCCGTCGGCCGGCGGGACGACGCCCATGTTGCCGGGCGAGGCCTCGGTGATGACGCAGGCGATCTCGCCCGGGTGCGCGGCGAAGGCGGCCCGGACGGCGTCGAGGTCGTTGTACGGCAGGACGATCGTGTCGCCGGCCTGCGCGCCCGTCACACCGGGCGTGTCGGGCAGCGCGAACGTCGCGAGACCCGAGCCTGCGGCGGCGAGGAGCGCGTCCACGTGGCCGTGGTAGCAGCCGGCGAACTTCACGACCTTCGCGCGGCCGGTGAAGCCGCGGGCGAGGCGGATCGCCGACATGGTCGCCTCGGTGCCGCTGGACACCAGCCGCACCTGCTCGACCGGCGCGACGCGCGCGACGATCTCCTCGGCGAGCGCGACCTCGCCCTCGCCGGGCGTACCGAAGGACGTGCCGCGGGACACGGCCTCCTGGACCGCCGCGATGACATCGGGGTGGGAGTGGCCGAGGATCATCGGCCCCCACGAGCACACGAGGTCGACGTACTCACGGCCGTCGGCGTCGGTGAGGTACGGACCGGAACCGGACACCATGAACCGGGGCGTACCGCCCACGGCGCGGAATGCGCGGACCGGAGAGTTCACGCCGCCGGGCGTCACAAGGGACGCGCGGTCGAAAAGCGTCTGCGAAACTGGGGCGTCATAGGGGAAGCTCACACAAGCCATGGTGTCAGAGGCTCCGACGGTCTTGCGGACTGGTGTTTCACCGCACGGGCGTGGGGGAGGTCACTGACACGATGATCGGGTTGCGCGGCCGTGGCCGCGAGTGGTCGGGTGGAGATATGCATCGCGGTGGCGGAGTGGGCGAGGGGACCGACGACCTGGGTCCCGAGCGGGCCCAGGGCGGCCGGCATCGGCGTGAGCGGGAACGCGGAGCGAGGGCGGCCGGCGAGCGCGAGGCGAAAGCGAGCGCGAAGGCGGACACGGGAAACAGGAGTGGCCGGGTGGGGGTGACCTACAAGTACTTCGGCGCTCCGAACGGAGCCACCGCGGCCCGCGTGCCGATCTCGATGCGGCCGGAGGAGCTGGGCGGCGACGAGCTCGGCATGGGCGGCATGTTCACGAAGATCAAGCCGGAGACGGTGGCCGCGATGGTCCTGACCGGCATCGAGGGCATACCTCTGCACAAGGTCCCGCCGCTCGAACTGGTCGTGCTCCACCCCGACTACGCGGTGGTCAAGCTCCCCATGACGGTCGTCGACCCGCTGCGCGGCATCGGCGAGGAGTCGGTGGGCGCGGCGGCCTTCATCTGGTCGACGGTCCCGGACCGCGGCGGGCCGCGCGACGCGTTCAACGTCTACCAGCTGCTGCACGAGTGGCAGGACTTCAGCCACCGCCTGCACGAGGCGGGGCACCAGCCGTACTGCCTGGTCTGGCCCTGACCCGGCCCGGCCCGGCGGTCCGCCGCCGCGCCGGGCGGGTGACGTACAACCTTGTGCGTACCTCGTGGGTCTTCCCGGTGACCACGACCGTGGTCGCGCCCACGAGGAGACCGTCATTCCCGCCATACGCAAGACCCTGACCGCCGCCGCCGTCGCCACCGTCGTCCTGGCGGGTTCGTCCGCCTGCGGCACCGTGGAGAACCTGACCGCCGGACAGAAGCTGGACCGGGCCTTCGACAAGCTCGGCAAGGAGCACTCGCTCTCCTTCGAGCTGGACCTGGACGCCGACGCCGCGACGCTGAAGGCGATGGACAGCGCGGCGAAGCCCGAGGACAAGATGCCCGACGAGATCGCCGAGCTGATCAGCGGCGCGCGGCTCTCCGTCTCCATGCGGTCCGGGAAGCCGATCGAGGAGTCCGGCGAGAAGGACTTCAGCGCCACGGCGATGAAGCTCGGCGGCCCGGACGGCGACCTGCTCGAGTACCGGCAGATCGGCGACTACACCTACTTCCGCGCCGATGTGGCCAAGTTGGGGAAGGCGACGGGCAACCCGATGCCGTCCGCCGACGAACTGCCGGACAGCGCCGGGGCGTTCAAGAAGGTGCTCGACGGCAAGTGGGTCAAGGTCGCGACGAAGGACCTCGAGGAGACCCGCGACCAGATGGAGGAGATGGAGGCCCCCGCAGGCAGGAAGCCCGCGGCGGAGCCCACACTCGACGCCAAGGCGCAGAAGAAGCTCGTGAAGGCCCTGCGGCAGGTCGTCACCCGGGAAGTCGACTTCAAGACCGGTGGCGGAGCGGACGGTACCGAGCACATCAAGGCCACGGCGCCCTTCCGCACGCTGATGACCGAACTGGTCGACGAGCTGCGCCCGCTGTCGAAGGAGCTGCCGCCGGGCACCGGGCTCCCGACGGCGAAGGAGCTCAAGGAAGTACCGAACAAGAAGGTCACGGCCGACTTCACGCTCAAGGACGGCGCGCTGACCGAGGTGTCCGTGGACCTGGCCGCGCTGGCGGAGAACGCGAAGGTCAAGAAGTTCGCGCTGGTGGTCCGCATGGGCAAGGGCCAGGAGGCCAAGGTCCCGGCCGGAGCCACCGCGGTGAAGCTGGACGAGCTGATGGAGGACTTCTTCCAGGGGGGCGCGGCGGACGCGTTCTCGGAGGAGGACTTCGAGGAGGACGTCCAGGGCTGACGCGCGGGCGGCGGGCGCAGGGGCTCGGGCAGGAGGGTGATCTCTCGATCAAAGGTCGGCCTGCCCGCACCCCGCATATGATCTTCAGAAGTCGCCGTGACGTGCCGATGCATCGGGCATCGACGTTGAAGGAGGCCCGCCATGGGCGACGTTCTGACGGCCCTCGCCATACCCGCCCTGTTGTGCGCGAGCGGCTTCTACGCGGCATGTTCCTGCTGGTGGCGCCGGAGGCACCCGGCTCCCCCGCCCTACTCGCAGAGCGCCGCCCGGCTCGCCGAACTCGACCTGCTGGCGGTCACCGAGGCCATCGTGCGGGAGTCCTGGGCGGAGCTGGACGAGCTCTACCGCGCCGCCCCCGCGCCGGACCCCCGGGCCAGATCGCGCCCCTGACGGTCCGCACCGCGCGACGGCCCCGGCCGGCGGGAAAGCCCTGGATACGGCGTACGTGCCGATGGCATGCTGGCGGCGTGAACGGACCGGAGATCCACCTCAGCGTCGCCCCCGAGCTGCACCTCTTCGTCGCGGCGGCCCGCCGCGGTGGGCCCACCCCGCTGACCACCGACGGAGCCTCGACGCTCGGCCACGTCGTCGAGTCGCTCGGCATCCCGCTGACCGAGGCGGGGCGCCTGCTCGTGGACGGCCGCGAGGTCCCGGTGTCGCACGTGCCGGGGGCGGGCGAGCGCGTCGAGGTGCACGCGGCGCGTCGCCCGCAGGAGGTGCCGGGGGCGCCGCTGCGCTTCCTCCTCGACGTGCACCTGGGCACGCTGGCGCGGCGGTTGCGGCTGCTGGGCGTGGACGCGGCGTACTTCAGCGAGGACGTCGGCGACCCGGCGCTGGCCGCCTACTCGGCCCGCGACCGGCGCGTACTGCTGTCGCGGGACCGGGGGCTGCTGCGGCGGCGCGAGCTCTGGGCGGGCGCGTACGTCTACAGCGACCGTCCCAAGGAGCAGCTCGACGACGTGCTGACCCGGTTCGCGCCCGCTCTGGCGCCCTGGACGCGCTGCGTGGCCTGCAACGGCGACCTCGCGGACGCCACCAAGGAGTCCGTGAGGGGGTTCCTGGAGGACGGCACGGAGCGCTCGTACGACGTCTTCGCCCAGTGCACGGCGTGCGAGCGCGTGTACTGGAACGGCGCGCACCACTCCAGCCTGCAGACGATCGTCGACGACGCCCTGCGGACGTACGGCGGCGGCGCACGGCCCCAGCAGCAGGCTTCCTGACCGGGTACGGACGCCGGCCCGGCACCGCGAGCCGGCCCGGCCCGCTGACACCGTCCTACGGGCGCTCCGCCGTCAGATACCGCTGCACGGTGGGCCCGAGCCAGTCGACGACCTCCTGCCGCGTCATCTCCACGGCCGGCGGCAGCCGCAGCACGTACCGCGCCATCGCCATGCCGAGGATCTGGGAGGCCACCAGGGCGGCCCGCGACGGCGCCTGACCGGGGTCCGGGCTCAGGCCGGCCGCGACGGGTCCGAGCTGGTCGCGGAATACCGCCCGCATCCGCTCGGCCCCGGCCGCGTTGGTGACACCCACCCGCAGCAGTGCGGTCAGCACCTCGTCCGCCTCCCAGCGGTCGAGGAAGTGCTCGACGAGGACGGCGCCCACCTGCCGGCCCGGCAGCGCGCCCAGCTCGGCGATCGTCCCGACGTCCGGCATGCGCAGGTCGAACGCGGAGGCGGCGGCGAACAGCCCCTCCTTGTTGCCGTAGTACCGCATCACCATCGACGGATCGATCCCGGCGTCGCGCGCGATGGCGCGGATCGTGGCCCGCTCGTACCCGTCGGCCGCGAACCGCTCACGGGCGGCGTCCAGGATCGCCGCCTTCGTGGCGTCGGACCGTCGGCGGGGCGGTGCGTCGGGAGCTGACGAGTCACTCATGGTCAACAACTGTAGGCCAACATTCGTTGACGCGCCATACCCGGGAAGCGGCGCTCCGGGAAGACACCGCCCGGACGGCGCGGCGGGCAACTCCCGCCCCGCTCTCCCCTCGTGGCACGCTGCCCGCATGACCGTCGCCCGCTCCGCCGCCCTCTTCGTCGTCGCCGCCCTCTTCGAGATCGGCGGCGCCTGGCTCGTCTGGCAGGGCGTGCGCGGCGGCTCCCGGGGCCAGGGCCGCGGGCTCCTGTGGTCCGGCGCCGGCGTCGTCGCCCTCGGCGCGTACGGCTTCGTCGCCACGCTCCAGCCCGACGCCGAGTTCGGCCGCATCCTCGCCGCGTACGGCGGGGTCTTCGTCGCCGGCTCGATCGCCTGGGGCATGGTCGCCGACGGCTACCGACCGGACCGCTGGGACGTCGTCGGCGCCCTCGTCTGCCTCGCCGGGATGGCCGTCATCATGTACGCACCACGGTCTCGTTAGCCTGTCCCCATGTCTACGCCTATCGCCGTCATCACCGGAGCGAGCAGCGGAATCGGCGCCGCCACCGCGCGCCGACTGGCCGCCGCCGGTTACCGCGTCGTCCTCACCGCCCGCCGCAAGGACCGCATCGAGGCGCTGGAGGCCGAGCTCACCGCCGCCGGCCACCAGGCGACGGCGTACGCGCTGGACGTCACCGACCGCGCCGCGGTCGACGAGTTCGCCGGCGCCTTCCGCAC
Organism: Streptomyces chryseus; assembly: GCF_014650755.1. Classification (GTDB taxonomy): domain Bacteria; phylum Actinomycetota; class Actinomycetes; order Streptomycetales; family Streptomycetaceae; genus Streptomyces; species Streptomyces chryseus. The sequence continues at coordinate 30,884 of NZ_BMVO01000031.1, forward strand.
CCTCGCCCTCCTCGTCAACAACGCCGGCGGCGCGCTCGGCGCCGACCCCGTCGCCACCAGTGACCCCGCCGACTGGCGCCAGATGTACGAGACCAACGTCATCGGCACCCTCAACCTCACCCAGGCGCTGCTCCCCGCCCTCACCGCGAGCGGCGACGGCACGGTGGTCGTCCTGTCCTCCACCGCCGGCCACGGCACGTACGAGAACGGCGGCGGCTACGTGGCGGCCAAGCACGGCGCCCACGTCCTCGCCGAGACGCTCCGCCTGGAGATCGTCGGCACCCCCGTCCGCGTCATCGAGATCGCGCCCGGCATGGTCAAGACCGAGGAGTTCGCCACCACCCGCTTCCGGGGCGACACGGACAAGGCGGCCAAGGTCTACGCGGGCGTCGCCGCACCCCTCACCGCCGACGACGTGGCCGAGACCATCACCTGGGCGGTCACCCGCCCCAGCCACGTCAACATCGACCTCCTGGTGGTCCGCCCCCGCGCCCAGGCCTCCAACACCAAGGTCCACCGCGAGCTGTGACCAGGACGGCGCCCACGCCACCGGCGCCGTGAAGCGACCCGCACCCGCCCGGCCGCGCCCGCCCCAGCCCCCACGCGGCCGGCACGCGAAGCGGCCCGCACCGGAAGAAGCACTCCCGGCGCGGGCCGCCCGCCCAAGGCGACGCGACCGTCGCCACGCCGCCGTCGCTACGGCCCGCCGCTCTGGTCGCGGGCCTCGCCCGCCACGTTCCGGCCCGACTCACGCGCCTGCTCGGTGACCTGACCGGCCTGCTCACGCGCCTGTTCCTGCGTCGTGCGCGCGGCGTCGGCGGCGGTCTCCTTGACGCCCTGCACCGCCTGCTGCGCGGCCTGCGTGGCGTCCTCCTTCAGATGCTGCGCGGATTCCGCCGCCGCCTGCTTGACCGGCTCGATGGCCCCGCCGGCCCGGTCCGCCAGCTGCGCGGCCGCCTGCTCCTCGGCGTGCGTGCCCGGCAGCATCGAACCGGCCAGCAGCCCGGCCCCGAAGGCGATCACACCGGCCGCCAGCGGGTTGCCCTCGGTCTGCCGCAGCGCCTCGTCGGGCGCCCTGCGCACCGCGTCGCCCGCCTGTCCCGCCGTCTGGCGCACGGTGTCGGCGGCCTGCCCCGCGCCCTCCTGCACCGACTGGGCGGCCTGCTGCGTACGGTCCTGGGCCCGACCCGTGGTGTGCGAAGCGGTGCCCATGACCCGGCGGCGTACGCCCGACACCGCACCACGCACACGACGGCTGCGCCGACGCGCCATCCGGCGGGGGCTCGTCCGGTCGGCCAGCCGGTCCACGTCGGCGGACAGCCTCTCCCGCGTCGTCTCGATGTCGGCCCTTACTTGATCGGGTGACGTGCCCATTGCGCGTCCTCCTTCAGTGTCTGCACGGTCCGTTCCGGCTTGGGTGAAACGTTGCGCATCCGCGCGCGGCCCATCACGAACAGGACGGCGCCGACGACGGCCCACACCCCGGTGACGATCAGCGCGGCCCAGCCGGAGTCCATCAGGTTCGCCAGGCCGAACACGGCCGCCAGCGAGGCGAACAGCGCCACCATGTACCCGGCGAAGCCAGCTCCGCCGAACATCCCGGCGGCCTTGCCCGCCTTGGTGGCCTCCTCGCGGATTTCGAGCTTGGCCAGCTCCATCTCCTGGCGGAAGAGGAGCTGCACGTCCGAGGTGACCTCCGACAGCAGCTCACCCACCGAACTGTCCTGCCCCCGCTTGTAGGGGGTCGGCGTGTACGTCGCCATCCGTCACACCTCCGGTGATCCCGGCAGCCCCGCCCACCCGGGCGCCTGAGCCGCTCTGCTGTCGGTCTCCGGCGGCGGGACCTGGACCGGCGGGTCCTGCGGGAAGCCGGCCGCGTCGCCGCCAGCCCGGCTGCCGCCGTCACCGCTCATCCGGACGTCGCCCTTCGCGTGGCCGCCGTCGCCGCCCGCCTGGGCCTTGCCGGCCTTCGCCAGCCGCCCCACGGCCAGACCCGCCAGCGCAGCACCGCCCAGGAACGCCCCGGGCCGCCGCCGCGCGAACCCGCGCACGTCGTCCACGACACCGCTCAGACCGTGGCTGTCCAGGTAGTCGGCGGCTCGGTGGCCGCCCTGGGCCGCCTGCGTCACGAGGCCGCGCACGGGAGAGTCGCCGGGCGCGTTCTCGGCCATCCCGTCGAGATCGTCCGCCCACTTCCGCAGCGTGCCCGCCGCGCGCTCGGCCTGGCCCTGCGCCTCTTCGTTCACTCGTCCCCGCAGGTCACGCGCAGCCGTACCGGCCTGCTGCCTGGCCTCGCTGGTGACAGCCTTGGCTTGCTCGGCAACCGAACCGGCAACCTCACCCGCCGCCTGCCTGGCCTGGCCGGCTGTGACCGATGCCTCCTCCTTCGCCGTCTGCCCGGCCTGCTGGACACGCCCGGCACCGCCATTCGCGGACACTCCACTCATGGATTCCACCTCTTCCGGGGACGCGCGAAACCGGCCGCTACGCCGGGCCTCCCGCCGTGCCCCGTGTCTCTCGTGCTGGCTGGGACATCCTCCGGGTAACCCCTGAAAAGCACCCAAAACAGCTAAAAGCCACAATCCTGGCGCACGCTCCGGGCCGGCCGTGCCACCGCCCGCCATCCACCCCGCCCGGGCACGCGAAAAGGCCCCGGCAACCACAACCAGGGCCTTCCGCTCTCCGCGCTCGGGGCCTGTCAGCCCTTGACGCAGATGACCTGCTTCAGCTTCGCGACGACCTCGACGAGGTCCCGCTGCTGATCGATGACCTGCTCGATCGGCTTGTACGCCGCCGGGATCTCGTCCACGACACCGGAGTCCTTCCGGCACTCCACGCCCCGCGTCTGATCCTCCAGGTCCCGCGCCGTGAAGCGCCGCTTCGCCGCGCTGCGGCTCATCCGGCGGCCGGCGCCGTGCGAGGCCGAGTTGAACGACTTCTCGTTCCCGAGCCCCTTCACGATGTACGAGCCGGTGCCCATCGAGCCCGGGATGATCCCGAAGTCGCCGGAACCCGCCCGGATCGCGCCCTTGCGGGTGACGAGCAGGTCCATCCCGTCGTACCGCTCCTCGCTGACGTAGTTGTGGTGGCAGGAGATGACCGGGTCGAAGGTCACCCCGGCCTTCTTGAACTCACGCCGGACCACGCCCTGGAAGATCCCCATCATGATCGCGCGGTTGTACTTCGCGTACTCCTGCGCCCAGAAGAGGTCGTTGCGGTAGGCCGCCATCTGCGGGGTGTCGGAGATGAAGACCGCCAGGTCGCGGTCGACCAGCCCCTGGTTGTGCGGAAGCTTCTGAGCCTGCCCGATGTGGTACTCCGCCAGCTCCTTGCCGATGTTCCGGGAGCCGGAATGCAGCATCAGCCAGACGCGGTCGTCCGTATCGAGACAGAACTCGACGAAGTGGTTCCCGGACCCGAGCGTGCCCATCTGCTTGGCGGCGCGCCCCTGACGGAACTTGACCGCGTCGGCCACCCCGTCGAACCGCCCCCAGAAGTCGTCCCACCCCGATGTCGGGAACCCGTGCAGCCGGCCCGGGTCGACCGGGCTGTCGTGCATCCCGCGGCCGACCGGAATCGCCTGCTCGATCTTCGACCGCAGCCGCGAGAGATCACCCGGAAGGTCGTTCGCCGTGAGTGATGTCTTCACCGCCGACATGCCGCAGCCGATGTCGACCCCCACCGCCGCAGGGCAGACCGCGCCGTGCATCGCGATCACCGAGCCGACCGTGGCCCCCTTGCCGTAGTGGACGTCCGGCATCACGGCGAGGCCCTTGATCCAGGGCAGCGTGGCAACATTCTGGAGCTGCCGCATCGCACCGTCCTCGACCGTCGCCGGGTCGGCCCACATCCGGATCGGCACCTTCGCCCCCGGCATCTCTACATACGACATAACCCCTCAATTCCCCCGAATTACCGATAACGCAAAACTGACACCAAGTACCGCGAAAGAGACAGCGGACCGGCGTTGCGGCCAGTGCGTGCGATACACATTGTGTCCACCGGCCGCCATCGCGCGGCAACCGTATTTCCGATCGAAGGGAGCCAGGACCGTGCAGCGAAAGGTGTACGTACCCGGCGTCGCGCTCCTCGCGGCGCTCACCGCCGGCTGCACCGGCGGCTCCGGTACCGACAGCTCCACCACCGACGCCAAGGCGGGCGAGTCCAACACCTCCGTGGCCGCCCCCGGCAAGTACCGCACGCTCCGCGAGCCCTGCGGCGCCGTGGACCGCGGCCTCCTGCGGGACCTCCTGCCCGGCGCCACCACGCTCCCCGAGGAGCAGCAGAAGAAGGCGTACGACGGCGCCCCCGCGGTCACGTACGACACGGACCGGCGCGTCGGCTGCCGCTGGAAGGTCGACTCCCCCGGCGCCACCCACCACCTCCGCGTCGACTTCGAGCGGGTGGTCTCGTACGACTCCGAGGTCAGCGACGACGACCGCGCGAAGGAGGTCTACGCGAAGCAGGAGGTCGCGGCCGACCTCCCGGCCCCCTCCCAGAGCCCGGACGAGCCGGACGAGGGCGACGACCCGCAGAACGGCGACGGTGCGGGCGGCGACGACGAGAGCGCCTCCCCCGACAGCAGCGCCTCCCCGGACGCCGCCGCCTCCAAGCCCGCCGGCGACGCCGACCCGACCGCCTCCGCCCCCGGCGGCGACGCGAGCGGCGCCGACGGCGGAACGGACAGCGGCGCCGGTGGCGGCGCGGGCACCCAGACGCCCCCCGAGGGCCTCGAACCCCGCATCCTGGCCGACCTCGGCGACGCCGCCTTCCTCGACGACGCCCTCGTCCGCTCCGGGTCGACCTCCCAGCGTCGTACCGTGAGCGTGGTGTTCCGTACGTCGAACGTCGTCGTGACCGTCCAGTACAGCGAGCAGCCCGCCCTGACCGCGGACCTCCCCGACAGCAAGGAACTGCAGGAGAAGACGCAGGCCGTGGCCCGCAGGCTCGCCGAGCAGTTCAACGACTAGCCGATCCGCCCACCGGCGGTCGGCGCCCGGTCGATCGGCGCCCAGCCGATCAGCGCACCAGCCGAACAGCCTCCATGAGTGAAGGAACCATGCACCGATCAGCCCCGCGACTCTCTCGCATACTCGCCTGCGCAGCCGTCCCGGTGATGCTCGTCGCCGCCGGCTGCTCCTCGGACGCCGAAGGCGACAAGGACGCGAAGTCCGCCAAGCCCACGCCCACGGTGTCGGCCGAGCCGACCGTGCAGCCGGCCGCGTTCTCGAAGCTGCCCGAGCCGTGCAAGTCGGTCAAGAAGAAGACGGTCGACTCGCTGGTGCCCGAGGCGAAGGACAAGTCCGGCACGGCCGACAAGTCGAACGACGTGTCGGCGCGCGGCGGCTGCGCCTGGAACGGTCTGGACAGCAAGGGCGTCGACGGCTCGCAGTACCGCTGGCTGTCCGTCTCCTTCATGCGGTACGACTCCGACCCGTCCCGCGGCCCCGGCGACAAGCTCGCCGAGGAGTACTACGCGAAGCAGGTCGACGCCGCGAAGGCGACCGAGGGTGCGAAGAAGGTCACGGCCAAGCCCGCCCCCGGCGTCGGCGACCAGGCGACAGCCGTCACGTACGACCTGCGCAAGACGGACGCGGACTTCAAGTACGCAACGGTCGTGACACGTACGGAGAACGTCGTCGCCACCGTCGTCTACAACGGCGCCGGCTACCAGGGCGCGAAGTCGCCGAAGGCCGCCGACCTGCTGAAGGACGCGCAGAAGGCGGCCGAGGAGGCGGCGGACTCGGTCGCCGCGGCCAACAAGTAGCCCGCGGAGCACCCGGTTCCCGCCGGGCAGGAAGCGGTACGTACCACCTGATCCCAGGCACAGAGCGGAGCCCGGTCTTCCCCTTGGAAGCCGGGCTCCGCCCATACCCGCGCAACGCGGCCCGCACACATGTGCCAGGCTGACCCCCGCCAAGTCCGACGTAACGGGAGGGGATCGCGGGTGGCCGCGATGCAGTTGACACGCACGCACCGCATATTGATCGGTGTCGTCGTCGCGGGAGCGGTGGTGATCGCCGCGATCGGTTTCGCCGGTTCGTACGCCGCCGTGCGCGAGCTCGCCGAGGAGAAGGGCTTCGGGGACTTCTCGCTGGTCTTCCCGATCGGCATCGACGCAGGCATCTGCGTCCTGCTGGCGCTCGACCTCCTCCTGACCTGGATGCGGATCCCCTTCCCCCTGCTCCGCCAGACGGCGTGGCTGCTGACGATCGCGACGATCGCCTTCAACGGCGCGGCGTCGTGGCCCGACCCGCTGGGCGTCGGCATGCACGCCGTCATCCCGGTCCTGTTCGTCGTCTCGGTGGAGGCGGCCCGGCACGCGGTCGGCCGGATCGCCGACATCACGGCCGACAAGCACATGGAAGGCGTACGCCTCACCCGCTGGCTGCTCTCGCCCCTGCCGACGTTCAAGCTGTGGCGGCGCATGAAGCTGTGGGAGCTGCGCTCCTACGAGCAGGTCATCAAGCTGGAGCAGGACCGCCTCATCTACCAGGCGCGCCTCCAGGCCCGCTTCGGGCGCTCCTGGCGCCGCAAGGCGCCCGTCGAGTCGCTGATGCCGCTGCGGCTCGCGAAGTACGGCGTCCCGCTCGCCGACACCGCCCCGGCGGGCCTGGCCGCGGCCGGCATCGAACCGGCGCTGCTGCCCCCCGTCCCGGAGACGGCGCAGCCGCGGCCGCAGGAGCTCTCGCAGCACCAACAGCCCCCGCAGCCCCAGGAGGTCCGGGCGCTGCCGGCCCGGGAGCAGGCGCAGCCGTACCCGGACGAGGAGTGGCCGCAGGAGGCCCCGGACGCGGTCGACCAGTACGCCGAGGGCGGCGAGGACGCCCCGCCGGTGCCGGAACAGGGCCCCGGCTCGCACTCCAGCCCCTGGTTCGCCGCACCGCAGGTGCCGCAGGCCGCGCAGGAGGCGGCGTACGCCAACGGGTACGACCCGGAGTACGCCGAGGCCCCGGAGCCGCCCCCGGTGATGGTCCCGTCGGGCCCCGGCCGCACCCGCCCCCTGGGCGGCATCCCGGGCCAACGGCAGGAGCAGGTCCCGGCGGAGGAGAACGCGCAGGCGGACGCGCAGGCGGAGTACCAGCAGGCGCAGTACGCGCAGGCGCAGTACGAGGAGCCGTACGACGCCCAGGAGTGGTACTACGGCGCGTTCCGCAAGTACGTCAACGAGAACAACAGCGTCCCGACCCCCCGCGAGTTCGGCTCGTACCTCCAGGACCTGGGAGCCGAGTCCCCGACCCCGGGCGAACTGAGCGACTACACGAAGCGCTTCGAGATCCGCTACCAGCAGGACCTGGACGCCGAGCACATCGCCTAGCGCCGCCGGCCCCCGCCCACCGCCACGCGACAGGGCCGCCACCCCCGGAAACCGAACCGGGAGTGGCGGCCCTGTGCGTACGGCGCACACGCGCCCAGGGGCGGGAACTACGCCCCCAGCAGCTTCCTCACCCGCTCCGCGCCCACCGCGAGCAGCAGCGTGGGCAGACGCGGCCCCGTGTCCCGCCCGACCAGCAGCTTGTAGAGCAGCGCGAAGAACGACCGCTGCGCGACCTTCAACTCCGGCGTCGGCTTCGCGTCCGGCTCCAGCCCCGCCATCACCTTCGGCACGCCGTAGACGAGCGTCGTGAGCCCGTCCAGCGACCAGTGCGAGTCCAGCCCGTCGAGCAGCAGCCGCAGCGACTCCCGCCCGGCGTCGTCCAGCGAGCCCAGGATCTCCGTGTCCGGCTCGGCGCGCACGACCGTGCGCTGCTCGGCCGGCACCTGCGTGGTGATCCAGTTCTCGGCGCGGTCGAAGCGCGGCCGCACCTCGTCCAGCGACGTCACCGGATGCTGCGGGTCCAGCTCGCTCAGGATCCGCAGCGCCTGGTCCTCGTGCCCGGCCGTGATGTCCGCCACCGAGGCGAGCGTCCGGTACGACAGCGGGCGCGGCGTACGCGGCAGCTCACCGGCGGCCGTCCGGATCGCCCGCGAGTGGGCCGCCGCGTCGGCCGGCAGCACCGTGCCGTCGGCGACCTTCTTCTCCAGCGAGTCCCACTCGTCGTAGAGCCGCTGGATCTCCTGGTCGAAGGCGATCTTGAAGGACTGGTTGGGCCGCCGGCGCGCGTACAGCCACCTCAGCAGCGGCGCCTCCATGATCTTCAGCGCGTCGCCGGGCGTGGGCACACCACCCTTGCTGCTGGACATCTTCGCCATGCCGCTGATGCCGACGAAGGCGTACATCGGCCCGATCGGCTGCACCCCGCCGAACACCTCGCGCACGATCTGCCCGCCGACCACGAACGACGACCCGGGCGACGAGTGGTCGACACCGCTCGGCTCGAAGATCACGCCCTCGTACGCCCAGCGCATCGGCCAGTCGACCTTCCAGACCAGCTTGCCGCCGTTGAACTCGCTCAGCAGCACGGTCTCGGAGTGCCCGCAGACGCAGGTGTACGACAGAGCGGTGCTCTCGTCGTCGTACGCCGTCACCGTGGTCAGGTCCTTGCCGCAGGCGGTGCAGTACGGCTTGTACGGGAAGTACCCCGCGCCGCCGCCGCTGCCGTCGTCCTCGGACGCCGCCCCGGAACCCTCGGCCGCTTCCAGCTCGGCCTCGTCGACCGGCTTCTGCCCCTGCTGCTTCTTGACCTGCTGCTTGGGTTCCTTCTTCGTCCGGTACCGGTCGAGGACGGCGTCGATGTCGGCCCGGTGCTTCATCGCGTGCAGGATCTGCTCGCGGTAGGCCCCGGCCGTGTACTGCTCGGTCTGGCTGATGCCGTCGTACTCGACACCCAGCTCGTCGAGCGCCTGCGTCATGGCGGCCTTGAAGTGCTCGGCCCAGTTCGGGTACGCCGACCCGGCCGGCGCGGGCACCGACGTCAGCGGCTTGCCGATGTGCTCGGCCCACGACTCGTCGACCCCCGGGACACCGGCCGGCACCTTGCGGTAGCGGTCGTAGTCGTCCCAGGAGATGAGGTGGCGCACCTCGTACCCGCGCCGCCGGATCTCGTCCGCGACCAGGTGCGGGGTCATGACCTCGCGCAGGTTGCCCAGGTGGATCGGGCCGGACGGCGAGAGGCCGGACGCGACGACGACCACCGGGGAGGCAGCACCATCGTGTTTCGCCCCAGGGGCACGTCGCTCCGACTCGGCGATGACCTCGTCCGCGAACCGGGAGACCCAGTCGGTCTCTGTGCTGCTCTGAGCCACGATCGGCACGTCCTCTTTCCCTCAATAGCTCTCGATGGCTGACGCCGGCCATTCTCCCAGACGAACCACCGGCGTCCGGGGGCTGCCGCCCGGTGTCCCGGGCAAGGCTGCCCGTACCCCCTGGTGCCGGCCGCCCGGTGACCGGTGGTGTCGCTGGGCCCGGCGCCCCGGGCGCTGCTGCCTTTATACGAGACGACGGCCGTACACCCCCCATGAAATACTCGGCTGCACCTTCAACTTTCCTCTCGACAGGAACGGCAGCTCATGGCCTCGGTCCATTCCCTCGCTTCGACCGTCAACCAGCGCGTCGCGGACGCCCTCTCGGCTGCCCTGCCGGAGGCCGGCGCCGCCGACCCGCTGCTGCGACGAAGCGACCGGGCCGACTTCCAGGCGAACGGCATCCTGGCCCTCGCGAAGAAGGCCAAGGCCAACCCGCGCGAGCTGGCCACGACCGTCGTCGCCGGGCTTCCCGCCGGTGACGTGATCAAGGAGATCGAGGTCTCGGGCCCCGGCTTCCTGAACATCACGGTCACCGACCGGGCGATCATCGACACCCTCGCCGCCCGCGCCGCCGACGCCCGTCTCGGCGTACCGGTGGCCGAGCAGCCGGGCACCACGGTCATCGACTACGCGCAACCGAACGTGGCCAAGGAGATGCACGTCGGCCACCTCCGGTCCGCCGTGATCGGCGCCGCGATGGTCGAGATCCTCGAATTCACGGGCGAGAAGGTCGTACGCCGCCACCACATCGGCGACTGGGGCACCCAGTTCGGCATGCTCATCCAGTACCTCACCGAGCACCCGCACGAGCTGGACCACCAGCACGGCGGCCCCGAGGAGGGCGAGGCGGCGATGTCGTCCCTCAACCGCCTCTACAAGGCGTCGCGCGTGCTCTTCGACTCCGACGAGGACTTCAAGGCGCGCTCGCGGGACCGGGTCGTCGCCCTCCAGGCCGGTGACCCGGAGACCCTCGCGCTGTGGCAGCGGTTCGTCGACGAGTCGAAGCTCTACTTCTACTCGGTCTTCGACAAGCTCGACATGGAGATCCACGACGAGGACGTCGTCGGCGAGTCCGGCTACAACGCCATGCTCGAAGAGACGTGCCAGATCCTGGAGGACACGGGCGTGGCCGTCCGTTCCGACGGCGCGCTCTGCGTCTTCTTCGACGACGTGAAGGGCCCGGACGGCAAGCCGTCCCCCCTGATCGTGAAGAAGTCGAACGGCGGCTACGGCTACGCCGCCACCGACCTCTCCGCGATCCGCGACCGCGTCAAGAACCTGGGCGCGAGCACGCTCGTGTACGTCGTGGACGCCCGTCAGTCCCTGCACTTCAAGATGGTCTTCGAGACCGCCCGCCGGGCCGGCTGGCTGAACGAGGACGTGAAGGCGGTCCAGCTCGCGTTCGGCACGGTCCTCGGCAAGGACGGCAAACCGTTCAAGACCCGTGAGGGCGAGACGGTCCGGCTGGTGGACCTGCTGGACGAGGCGGTCGACCGCGCCACGGCCGTCGTACGGTCGAAGGCCGACAAGGTGGGCCTGACGGAGCAGGAGATCGTCGAGAACGGCCGGTACGTCGGCATCGGCGCGGTGAAGTACGCCGACCTGTCCACCTCGGCGTCCCGCGACTACAAGTTCGACCTGGACCAGATGGTGTCGCTGAACGGCGACACGTCCGTCTACCTCCAGTACGCGTACGCCCGTATCCAGTCCATCCTCCGCAACGCGGGCGACCGCAAGCTGGCCGCCCACCCGGAGCTCGAACTGGCCCCGGCGGAGCGCGCGCTGGGCCTGCACCTGGACCAGTTCGCGGAGACGCTGGCCGAGGTCGCCGCGGCGTACGAGCCGCACAAGCTGACGGCGTACCTGTACCAGCTCGCGTCGCTCTACACGACGTTCTACGACCAGTGCCCGGTCATCAAGCCCGAGCCCGCGCCCGACGTCGCCGAGAACCGCCTCTTCCTCTGCGACCTGACCGCCCGCACGCTCCACCAGGGCATGGCGCTGCTCGGCATCCGGACGCCTGAGCGCCTCTGATCACCCCCGCCGCGTTACGGCGCTGCCCCCCACCGGAGTCCGGTGGGGGGCAGCGCCGTTTCTGACCCCACGGCCGTTCCCGTCCGTCACGACGACAGCGGATACGAAGGCCGCCCGGCGGCCTCGTCGATCTCGCCGTGCGCCTTGCCCAGGAGCTGCGACGCGAGGTCCATGAGCGCACGCGCGCCCGCGATCTCCTCACCGACCCGCAGCTGCTCGGCATCGGTCGGGTGCCGTTTGGCGTACCCGTGGGCGCGCAGCTCCACGCCGTCGCCGAGCCGCACCATGGCAGCCGCCCTGGTCCTCCCGTCCTCCTCCTGGAACTCCATCTCGACGTGCCATCCGACGAGTGTGTGCATGCTGCTCACCTCCAGCTGTGCCCCTGTCCTCCTTCCAGGGTGCGCCGCCGGGCCGCTGATCACCACTCCCCACTTACCGAACGGTGAGTACCTGACTAATTAGTCGGTACTTGTCGCCGACCCAGTGCCCGACAAAGATCGAGGAACCGCAAGGAACTCCCCCACCCACCCACCCCACTCCAGGAGCCTTCGATGCCCCAGCCCCTCCCTCCCGTGTCCGTCCTCGGCCTCGGCATGATGGGCAGCGCCCTGGCGGCCGCCCTCCTGAAGGCAGGCCACCCGGTCACCGTCTGGAACCGCTCTGCCGCGAAGACCGGCCCGCTGGTGGCCCAGGGAGCGACCCCTGCGGAGACGGTCACCGACGCCGTGGCGGCGAGCCCCCTGGTGATCGTGTGCTTCACGACAAACGACAATGTCACCGACGCCCTGGCCACCGTCGACCTCACCGGCAGGACGCTGGTGAACCTCACCAACGGCACCCCCGCCCAGGCCCGCGCCCTCGCCGGCTGGGCCGAGAAGCAGGGCTCGGCGTACGTCGACGGCGGGATCATGGCGGTCCCGCAGATGATCGCGACCCCGGCCGCGTACATCCTCTACAGCGGCGACGAGCAGGCGTACGAGACCCACCGCCCCACCCTCGCCGCCCTCGCCCGCACGCGGTGGGTCGGCACCGACCCGGGCCGCGCGGCCCTGTACGACCTGGCGCTGCTGACCGGCATGTACGGCATGATCATGGGTGTGGCCCAGGCGTACGCCCTGATCCGCACGGAGAACATCCCGGCCACCGACTTCGCCGAGCCGCTGCACGCCTGGCTCTCGGCGATGCTGAACGGGGTGGTCCCGGGGATGGCCGAGGCCGTCGATTCCGGGCAGCACCTCACCGACGTGTCGAGCCTCGGCATCAACCAGGCGGCGTTCGCGAACTTCATCGACACGCACGACGACCAGGGCGTCAGCCCCGAGCTGTTCGTACCGTTCCAGAAGCTGCTCGACCGGTCGGTGGCGGAGGGCCACGCGGCGGACGGCTTGTCCCGCCTCGTGGAGCTGCTCAAGAAGTAACGCCGCAGGAAGGTCCACCGCCCTCCACGACGGCGAACTCGCACCACACGATCTTCCCCGGCTCCCGCTCCCCGACCCCCCACTTGTCGGCCAGCGCCGCCACGAGCAACAGCCCCCGCCCCGACTCCCCGTCCGGCTCCCGAACATGGGGCAGTCCGCTGCCGCTGTCGTGGACCTCGATACGCAAAACCTCCTCCCCGTATCGCAGAGCGAACAGGAAGCCGCGACCGGCGGGCACGCCGTGCACCAGCGCATTGGTCGCCAGCTCGCTCACACACAGCAATACGTCGTCCGCGCGCTCACCGATGCTCCAGTCCCGCAGCGCCCAGCGCGCGAACTCCCTGGCCGCAGGCACGGAGCGCCGGTCCCGCCGATAGAACCTCTCGCGGACCAGAGGTAGTTGAGTCGTCTCGTTCACGAGACGAGGGTCGCGGAGAGTGACTAGCGTGGAGCACTGGGCGAACCCGTACAGATTTCTTGTACGGGTGCGCGCGGGGTCGGACGCGGACAGGCGGGGGGAGTGGGACGGCATGAGCCCGAGGAAGCGCCCGAAAAAGAACGCGTCGGCGATGAAGATGCTGGGAGCCCAGCTGGCGGCGCTCCGCAGGGCGGCCGGCCACACCCAGCGCTCGCTCGGCGAACGCGTGGCAGCCGACGAGGAGACGATCGCCTCGATCGAACAGGGCAGGCGCCCGCTGAAGGCAGACCTGGCCGAGGTGCTCGATGCACTGCTGGACGCGAAGGGAGCGCTGACGGCGGGAGTCGAGAACCTGCCGGAGATCGACCTGTTTCCGCTGTGGGCCGAGGAGTTCATGGACCAGGAGCGCGAAGCAATCGCGCTGTCTCTATACGGAAACCAGGTCTTGCCCGGCCTGCTCCAGACTGAGGCGTACGCGCGGGCCGTCTTCCGTAGCCGCGTCCCTGTCTACGACGAGGACGAGATCGAGACCTTCACCGCCGCGCGGATCGAGCGCCAGGCAATCCTGCGCCGCAAGGCCCCACCAACCGTCAGTTACGTCGTCTGGGAGCCGGTGCTCCGCTTCCCCCTAGGAGGTCGGGAGGTCTACAAGGAGCAACTCCACCACCTGCGCGTGGCGTCCGAACGGCCGGGTCTCACCCTCCAGTTCCTGCCGCTGGACCGGGTCACCCACGCGGCACTCGACGGTCCGTTCGTCTTGATGGAGACCCCCGATCACCAGCACCTCGCCTACGCCGAAACGCAGCGCGGCAGCCAATGGGTGTCCGATCCCGATGACGTCTCCATCCTGGCGCGAAGGTATGCCATGCTGCGAGCACAGGCCCTCACCCCGGAAGACTCCCAGGGCCTACTGGACCATCTGCTGGGAGAGCAATGAGCATCGGACTGCACTGGTTCAAGTCGACGTACAGCGGCAGCGACGGCGGTGAGTGCCTGGAAGTCGCCTACGCATGGAGAAGGTCCAGCCACAGCAGCGAACAGGGCGGCGCCTGCGTCGAAATCGCCACCTGCCCCACCGCAGTCCACGTCCGGGACTCCAAGATCCCCGACGGCCCCACCCTCACGCTCGCTCCGTCCGCCTGGTCGCACTTCGCGACGTACGCAGCCGACGGCGCACGTCTGCGCTGACCCGGCTGCTGCGGCCCGTGCCAGAGCCGGGCGGCCCCTGGGGCCTTGGTCGCTTCTGGTGTGGGGGCCGCCTTTTCCGGAGTGTGGCGTCGGAGGCCCGGCCCTCAAGGGCGCTCCTGCGTCGCGTCGCCTTCGGCGATTGCGCTTCGCTTTGACCCTTGACCGCCGAACCTCCGCCGCATTGCTTCAGGGGGGCGGCCCCCGGAAGGAAGCCCACGGGGAAGGCTCGGAAAGTGGCCGCTCGCCGTCGCCGACCGACGGGCTCGGTGGGTGGGGCGCGGCAGCTTCCGGGGGCGGCTCGGCCCCAGTCTCAGCGACTGCGGCGACGGCCGTTGGTGCGACACCACCACCGCGCCGCAACGCACACCGGCAGCGGGGTGTTCCCACCGGGGCATGCGACGGCTCAGCCGGCCTATGTGGTTCGAAACCCGCACATGGCGAGGTGAAGCGCAAAGGGTGTGACGAGCGGGGCGGGAGTCGCATTGCTCCTCACGAAGTGTGGGTTTTGAACCACGCGCACGGCACGGCCCCTCGCTGCTGGACGCCGTAGCGTGTTCGCGGACAAGGTGCCTCCGCCGCGCGAGGTTCTGACGCTGCGGGGGTGCGCTCCGACAGGTCCGTTGCTCGACGCCCTGTCAGCCACCGGGGGGGAGCACCGGACTGCTCGGTGACGTGTGCGTCGAAGTCTGGGCAGGTCCGCGTGGGGGCTCAACCTGACGGCCACCCTGCGCGATGGCAGAGGCTCTCGTCGGGCCCGGGGGCTACTTCAGCCGGGAGTGGAACGCGTTCGCGGTCGTTCGGCTGCTCGAACGCCGTGGTGCGCACGTCCTTCTCCAGTAGGGGTCAGCCGGCCGCCACCGCCGCTCCCGTACCGACGAACAGCACGCCCGTGGTCCGCTCCCAGCGTCGGCGGAACACCGGCCGGGCCAGCAACCCCCGGAGCTTGGCGGCCACTACGACCACCCACGGCCAGTACAGAACGCCGATCAGCACATCGAGCACGCCGAGCAGCAGGATCTGACTCGTCACGGAGCCACCACCGTCGATGAACTGCGGCAGGACGCTCAGGAAGAACAGAGCGGCCTTGGGATTGAGCACGTTGGTCAGGAATCCCTCCGCGAAACTGCCGCGCTTCGTACCGTGTCGGTCGTCCGGTGCGCCCGCCGCCTCCGGTCCCCTCCCGGCGGCCAGGAAGGCCCGTACGCCGAGGAACACGAGGTACCCGGCTCCAGCCAGCTTGATCGCGGTGAACACCACGGCCGATTGGGCCGCCACGACGGACAGCCCGAACGCCGCCGCCGCCATGTGCACGCACAACCCCGCCTGCGCCCCCAACGCGGCCGCCCACCCCAGCGCCCGCCGCCGGGCCGCAGCCCTGACGATGACGAGGAAGTCCGGCCCCGGAACGACGTACGCGAGCAGTACGACCCCTACGAACCCCACTAAGTTGACCGACATCCGCGATTCTCCCCATCGGTACGCAACGCTGAGAAAGCCCTACGGCCCTCGCGTACCCGAGTTCACGGCCCCCACGACGAACGGCAGCCCGGGCAGCCTCGTCGGCAACCGACCCCACCCTGCGGCGGAACGCCGGCCAGGTACGAGGGGTCGGTCGGCCCGTGACTCTTCATCCACAGTCGACGCACCCCGGCACAACCACTGGGCCTGCTGTGACGGCTGGGGCGACCGTCCCTCGTCATCTGCGGGTTTTGCTCCAACCCGCCCACCCACGGCCCCAAGCACGTGGCCCGGAATGGCGGTGTCGCACCAACAACCGTCGCCGCACCCGCCGAGACTGGGGCCGCACCACCCCCGGAAGCTACCGCGCCCCACCCACACACCCGACAGCCACTGAGCCGGCCCGCACCGCATACGACATGGCGTGCTGGGCGTTTTTCTTGGGCCGTCCCCTGTTGAGCGTCAGCGGTGGGCCGGGGTGGTGGGTCAAGGGTGAAGCGAAGCGCAATCGCCGCAGGCGACGCGACGCAGGAGCGCCCTTGACGCACCACCCCGGCCCACCGACCCTGAAGCGCCAGGGACGGCCCGAGAACCACCCCGCCGAACAACCAGTGGTACGGCCGAGAACCACCCCGCCGAACAACCAGTGGTACGCCCCCAGTCACACCCCCCCCCAGAAGCAACAAGCGGTCGGCCCCCCGGCCTACCCCTCCCGCCCGATCCCCCGAGCGACTTCCGTCGCCCAGTACGTCAGGATCATGTTCGCCCCGGCGCGCTTGATGCCGAGCAGCGACTCCATGATCGCCTTCTCCCGGTCGATCCAGCCACGCTCCGCCGCCGCCTCGATCATCGCGTACTCACCACTGATCTGGTACGCCGCCACCGGCACGTCCACCGCCTCCGCGACCTTCGCCAGCACGTCCAGGTAAGGCCCGGCCGGCTTCACCATCACCATGTCGGCGCCCTCGTCCAGATCCAGCGCCAGCTCCCGCATCGACTCCCGCAGGTTGGCCGGGTCCTGCTGGTACGTCTTGCGGTCGCCCCGCAGCGACGAGCCGACCGCCTCGCGGAACGGCCCGTAGAAGGCCGACGAGTACTTCGCCGTGTACGCGAGGATCGACACGTCCTCCTTGCCGATCGTGTCCAGCGCGTCGCGGACGACGCCGACCTGGCCGTCCATCATTCCGCTGGGGCCGACCACGTGCGCCCCCGCGTCCGCCTGGACCTGCGCCATCTCGGCGTACCGCTCCAGCGTCGCGTCGTTGTCGACCCGCCCGTCGGCGTCCAGCACGCCGCAGTGCCCGTGGTCGGTGTACTCGTCCAGGCACAGGTCGGACATGATCACGAGGTCGTCGCCGACCTCGGCCCGTACCTCCCGCAGCGCGACCTGGAGGATCCCGTCCGGGTCGGTCCCCGCCGTGCCCGCCGCGTCCTTCTTCTCATCGGCCGGTACGCCGAACAGCATGATCCCCGCGACGCCCGCCTCCACCGCCTCGACGGCCGCCTTGCGCAGCGTCTCCAGCGTGTGCTGCTGGACGCCCGGCATGGCCGAGATGGCCACCGGCTCGCCGATGCCCTCCCGTACGAACGCCGGAAGGATCAGATCGGCCGGATGCAGCCGGTTCTCGGCGACCATGCGGCGCATGGCGGGGGTGGTACGCAGCCGACGGGGCCGGGCCCCGGGAAAGGATCCATACACAGTCATGCCAAACACGCTACGCCGCCCCGACGACAGCTTTTACCGTCACCCCGTCGGCACCATCGCCACCCATGAACCCAGCCGACGCCCCACCCGGCACCCCACCTAACGCGGAGGGCCGGAACCCTGGGCATCGCCCCAGGTCCCGGCCCTCACCGCACGGCTATCTACGCGCACCGCGCCCCGCGCAGCACACCCCTCTACCCGTACGCCCCTACGTCGTCCGCCGACGCCGCGACCCCGGCCGCCGCTCGCTCGGCCGCGTCACGTGCTCGCCGGCCTCGATGGCCGCCTCGCGGCGCTGCGTACCGAACGCCGCGAGCGCCTCGGCCAGCTTGTGCACCGACGGCTCCGGCGAAAGGACGTCCACCCGCAGGCCGTGCTCCTCCGCCGTCTTCGCCGTCGCGGGACCGATGCACGCGATCACGGTCACGTTGTGCGGCTTACCCGCGATCCCGACCAGATTCCGCACCGTACTGCTCGACGTGAACAGAACGGCGTCGAACCCGCCGCCCTTGATCGCCTCGCGCGTGTCCGCCGGCGGCGGCGACGCCCGCACGGTCCGGTACGCCGTGACGTCGTCGACCTCCCACCCGAGCTCGATCAGCCCGGCGACCAGCGTCTCCGTCGCGATGTCGGCCCGCGGCAGGAAGACGCGGTCGATCGGGTCGAAGACCGGGTCGTACGGCGGCCAGTCCTCCAGCAGTCCCGCCGCCGACTGCTCCCCGCTCGGCACGAGATCCGGCTTCACGCCGAACTCGACCAACGAGGCGGCCGTCTGCTCACCCACCGCGGCGACCTTGATCCCCGCGAAGGCACGAGCGTCGAGCCCGTACTCCTCGAACTTCTCCCGGACGGCCTTGACGGCGTTCACGCTCGTGAAAGCGATCCACTCGTACCGCCCGGTGACGAGCCCCTTGACCGCCCGCTCCATCTGCTGCGGCGTACGCGGCGGCTCGACGGCGATCGTCGGCACCTCGTGCGGCACGGCTCCGTAGGACCGAAGCTGGTCGGAGAGCGACGCCGCCTGCTCCTTCGTACGCGGAACCAGTACCCGCCACCCGAACAGCGGCTTCGACTCGAACCACGACAACTGCTCTCGCTGAGCAGCGGCGCTGCGCTCGCCGACCACGGCTATGACGGGCTGGTGGCCGTCGGGCGAGGGCAGCACCTTCGCCTGCTTCAGGACCTGGGCGACCGTGCCGAGCGTCGCGTTCCACGTCCGCTGCCGCGTGGTCGTACCGGCGATGGTGACGCTCATCGGCGTGTCGGGCTTGCGCCCGGCCGAGACGAGCTCACCGGCGGCCGAGGCGACCGCGTCCAGCGTCGTCGAGACGACGGCCGTGGCGTCGCTCTGCCCGATCTCGGACCAGCATCTGTCGTCGGCGCTCCGGGCGTCGACGAAACGCACGTCCGCCCCCCGCCCGTCGCGCAGCGGCACACCGGCGTACGCCGGCACGCCGACCGCCGACGCGACACCGGGCACGACCTCGAAGGGGATGCCCTCGGCGGCGCAGGCGAGCATCTCGTCGCCGGCGTTGCCGTCGAGGCCGGGGTCGCCGGAGATCGCACGGACGACCCGCCTGCCGCCCCGTGCGGCCTCCATGACAAGATTGACCGCATCCCTGATCGCGGGGATACCGGCGGCTGTTGACGCATCGTCAACCACCGTCAGCTGCGGTGTGTTCACGCCCGGCCGGGCATGAGTACGTACGACATCGAGCACATGCGGCTCGGCGATCAGCACGTCCGCGCTCGCGAGCGCCTCGACGGCGCGCAGCGTCAGCAGACCGGGGTCACCGGGTCCGGCGCCGAGGAAGGTGACGTGCCCGGCTACGGGGAACGCCGAAGGTACTGACGTAGAGGTGGTGGTGGGGCTCATTGTGCTCGCTCCCCCATAAGACCGGCCGCACCCTTCGCGAGCATCTCGTCGGCGAGTTCGCGTCCGAGAGTGATCGCGTCGTTGTGCGACGTGGGTACGGGACCGGTAGTGGACAGCTGCACCAGCTCGGCGCCGTCGGGGGTACCGACGACACCGCGCAGGCGCATTTCGTTGACAACCTGTCCGTCGGCCAGCAGGTCGGCCAACGCACCCACAGGTGCGCTGCAACCGGCCTCCAGGGCGGCGAGCAGGGATCGCTCGGCGGTCACGGCGGCCCGCGTGTGCGGGTCGTCGAGCTCGGCGAGCGCGGCAGCGAGTTCAACGCGCGTGGCGGCGCACTCGATTGCCAGGGCCCCCTGGCCGGGGGCGGGCAGGACGACGTCGACCGGGAGGAATTCGGTCACCTCGTCGGTCCTGCCGATGCGGTTGAGGCCGGCGGCGGCCAGGACCACCGCATCCAGTTCCCCGCTCCGTACATATCCGACACGAGTGTCGATGTTCCCGCGGATCGGCACGGTCTCGATGTCGAGGCCGTGCGTCCGCGCGTACGCGTTGAGCTGCGCCATGCGGCGCGGCGAGCCGGTGCCCACCCGCGATCCGGCGGGCAGCCGCGCCAGCGTGAGTCCGTCGCGCGCGACGAGC
The DNA here is from genome assembly GCF_014650755.1 of Streptomyces chryseus. Lineage (GTDB taxonomy): Bacteria > Actinomycetota > Actinomycetes > Streptomycetales > Streptomycetaceae > Streptomyces > Streptomyces chryseus. The sequence continues at coordinate 50,809 of NZ_BMVO01000031.1, forward strand.
ACGTCGCGCGGGTCCTCACGCTCCGGCACGGCGGCCAGCGTCAGATCGTCCGGCTGGGCGGTCGGCAGGTCTTTGAGGGAGTGGACCGCGAAGTCCACCTCGCCCCTCAGCAGCGCGTCGCGCAGGGCGGTCACGAAGACGCCCGTACCGCCGATCTGCGCGAGCTGCTCCCGCGAGACGTCTCCGTACGTGGTGATCTCCACCAGCTCGACGGGGCGCCCGGTGATCCGGCGCACCGCCTCGGCGACGTGTCCCGACTGGGCCATGGCGAGCTTGCTGCGCCTGGTCCCCAGCTTCAAGGCATCAGTAGTCATGCCCGGCCTCTATTCCCACCGTCAGGGGTGTCGTTCAGGTCGGCCCTGCTGACGGCGGCGACCGTCTGCGGGTCGAGGTCGAAGAGTTCGCGCAGCGCGTCCGCGTACCCGGCGCCGCCGGGCTCGCTGGCGAGCTGCTTGACCCGCACGGTGGGCGCGTGCAGGAGCTTGTCGACGACGCGGCGCACGGTCTGCGTGATCTCCGCGCGCTGCTTGTCGTCCAGTCCGGGAAGCCGCCCCTCCAGCCGGGCGACCTCGTTCGTCACCACGTCGGCGGCCATGCTGCGCAGGGCGACGACGGTGGGCGTGATCTGCGCGGCGCGCTGGGCGGCGCCGAAGGCCGCGACCTCGTCGGACACTATGGTCCGCACCTGGTCCACATCGGCGGCCATGGGCGCGTCGGCGGAGGCCTCGGCCAGCGACTCGATGTCCACGAGCCGTACGCCGTCGAGCCGGTGCACGCCCGCGTCGATGTCCCGCGGCATGGCGAGGTCGAGCAGCGCGAGCCGTACCGGCGCGCCGTTCGGCACACCGGCCCGCTCGCGGGTACGCGGCTGAGCCACGGCGGTGCCGTTGTCGGCCCAGGCGCCGTGCTGCTCCATGGAACCGGCGTCGGCGCCCTGCCGCGCGGCGGGCACGACAGCCCCGCCGGCACCGGCACCAGCACCAGCACCAGCACCAGCACCAGCACCAGCACCAGCACCAGCACCAGCACCAGCCTCGCCCGCACCGGCGGGATCGGCGATCACGGGGCAGCCCGCGGCCGCGTCCGTACCCGCGCCGTCCGCGCCACGGCTCACCGCGGAGGCCGCGGCCGTGGCGTGGTCGGCCGTCACCCCGAGGGCACGTGCGACGTTCTCCGCCGTGAGCACGAGGCCTGTGGCGCCCGTGCAGGACACCACCACGTCGACTCGTGTCAGTTCCCGCGCCACATCGGCCATCGGCACGGCTCGCGCGACACCGCCGGTCTCGCCCAGGATCTCCGCCAGCCGCTCCGCCCGCGCCTGCGTGCGGTTCGCGACGACGACCTCGGCCACTCCGGTCCGTACGAGCGTCGCCGCGGCCAGCGAGGACATCGAGCCCGCGCCGATCACCAGCGCCCGCTTGCCCGCGGCCCACTCGCCGACCGACATCCCACTGCCCAGCGCGAGCTGTTCGAGGCCGAAGGTGACGAGCGACTGACCGGCCCGGTCGATGCCGGTCTCGGAGTGCGCGCGCTTGCCGACCCGCAGCGCCTGCTGGAAGAGGTCGTTCAGGAGCCGGCCCGCGGTGTGCAGTTCCTGCCCCAGCGCGAGCGCGTCCTTGATCTGGCCGAGGATCTGCCCCTCGCCGACGACCATCGAATCGAGCCCGCACGCCACCGACAGCAGGTGGTGGACGGCCCGGTCCTCGTAGTGGACGTACAGGTAGGGAGTGAGTTCCTCGAGACCGACGCCGCTGTGCTGCGCGAGCAGCGTGGACAGCTCGGCGACACCGGCGTGGAACTTGTCCACGTCGGCGTACAGCTCGATGCGGTTGCACGTCGCGAGCACGGCGGCCTCGACCGCCGGCTCCGAGGCGAGCGTGTCCTGGAGCAGCTTGGCCTGCGCCTCGGCGGTCAGCGACGCCCGCTCCAGCACACTGACCGGAGCGCTGCGGTGACTCAGCCCGACTACCAGAAGACTCATGCCGGCATCACCGCGGGGACGTCCCCGTCGGGTCCCTTCCGGCTCGCGGCGGCAGCGGCGGCCGCGGCCGCCGTGTCGGCGCGCAGCGACGGCGGCGTCACGGCGTCGCCCGCCGCGCCGGCCACGGCGGCGGCTTCCTCGCCGGCCTTGCGCTGCTCGTGGAAGGCGAGGATCTGCAGCTCGATGGAGAGGTCGACCTTGCGTACGTCGACCCCGTCCGGCACCGACAGGACGGTCGGCGCGAAGTTCAGGATCGAGGTCACACCGGCGGCGATGAGCCGCTCGCTGACCTGCTGGGCTGCGCCCGCCGGGGTGGCGATCACGCCGATGTGGACGCCGTTCTCACTGATGATCTTCTCGAGATCGTCGGTGTGCTGAACGGGCATCCCGGCGACCGGCTTGCCCTTCATGGCGGGGTCGGCGTCTATGAGCGCGGCGACCCGGAAGCCGCGGGAGGCGAACCCGCCGTAGTTGGCGAGGGCCGCGCCGAGGTTACCGATGCCGACGATGACAACAGGCCAGTCCTGCGTGAGGCCCAGCTCGCGGGAGATCTGGTAGACGAGGTACTCGACGTCGTACCCGACCCCACGCGTCCCGTAGGACCCGAGGTACGAGAAGTCCTTGCGCAGCTTCGCGGAGTTGACCCCGGCCGCGGCGGCGAGCTCCTCGGAGGACACCGTGGGGACCGAGCGCTCGGAGAGCGCGGTCAGGGCGCGCAGATACAGCGGAAGTCGGGCGACGGTGGCCTCGGGAATGCCTCGGCTACGGGTCGCCGGTCGGTGAGTTCGGCCAGTTGCCACGGTGCTCCTGCGGGATGAGCGGGGCTGCAGGCGGCCGTATGTACCAAGACCGCCCCGTCGCATGCAGGCTATGCCTTTGTGAACGCGTGCACAAAGATGGTGTCCGTTTTGTCCGCCCAAAGTGACCGGGGTCACGCACGCCGCCCGGCCGCTTACGGAACCCCGCACCGGTCGAGCTCGTTGAAAGTCCGAAGGGGGCAAAACCGTCCACACTCCTCACGCCTACGCCCCCGAACCACCCGAACCCCCCGCCGCCCCGCCTTCCGGCGGCCCGACCGCCCCGCCGGTCAGCCCCCCAGCGCCTTGCGCAGCCGCCCGGGGTCCACCCGCCAGAAGGTGTGCTGCTCGCCGTCGACGAGGACGACCGGGATCTGCTCCCAGTACGCCCGGTTGAGCTCCTCGTCCCTGGTGATGTCCTTCTCCTCCCAGGGCACACCGAGCTCCCCGCACACCTCGCTCACCACGCCCCGCGCGTCGTCGCACAGATGGCAGCCCGGCTTGCCGAGCAACGTGACCATCCGCTCGCCCGGCTTCCTCTTCGTGTGCGTACGTCGCAACAGGGGACTCATGACGCCATTCTCGCCCCCGTCCGGCGCCCCGGGACCGCCTCGGCCCGTTCGCCCCGTCACACCAGCGCCCCGGAGAGTTCACGCCGCCGCATCCCGGCAGGTCCGGAAGTACCGAACAGACTGGCTATGCTCACGGCATGGCCGCACTGGGATGGCTCACCCCCCGCAGGCGCTCGGCGACAGCCCGCAGCGTGCTGGCGGGAGAGGCAGCAGCCGAGGCAGCACGCAAGACGTCGCTGGAGCAGGAAGAGTTCGAAGCGGCGTACTCCGGCGGGCCCGCGAGGCCCGAACCGGTCTTCCCCGTCGTCGGTGACGACCGGGCCGCCGCCTTCTTCGACCTGGACAACACCGTCATGCAGGGCGCCGCGATCTTCCACTTCGGCCGCGGCCTCTACAAGCGCAAGTTCTTCCAGCGCCAGGAGCTGGCCCGCTTCGCCTGGCAGCAGGCGTGGTTCCGCCTCGCCGGCGTCGAGGACCCCGAGCACATGCAGGACGCCCGCGAGAGCGCGCTGTCCATCGTGAAGGGCCACCGCGTCTCCGAGCTGATGTCCATCGGCGAGGAGATCTACGACGAGTACATGGCCGAGCGCATCTGGCCCGGCACCCGCGCCCTCGCCCAGGCCCACCTCGACGCGGGCCAGAAGGTCTGGCTGGTCACGGCCGCCCCCGTCGAGACCGCCACGATCATCGCCCGCCGCCTCGGCCTGACCGGCGCGCTGGGCACGGTGGCCGAGTCGGTCGACGGCGTATATACGGGCAAGCTCGTCGGCGAGCCCCTGCACGGCCCCGCGAAGGCGGAGGCGGTGCGCGCCCTGGCCGCCGCCGAGGGTCTGGAGCTGGCGCGCTGCGCGGCGTACAGCGATTCGCACAACGACATCCCGATGCTCTCGCTCGTCGGACACCCGTACGCGATCAATCCCGACGCGAAGCTGCGCAGGTACGCCCGGGAACGCGAGTGGCGGCTGCGCGACTACCGCACCGGCCGCAAGGCCGCCAAGGTCGGCATCCCGGCGGCCGTCGGCGTCGGCGCCCTGGCCGGCGGCACCGCCGCGGCCCTGGCCCTGCACCGCCGCCGCCGCTAGCACGGGCAATCCCGGGTCCCTACCCGTCGCGGACTCCCGCCAGTCCCGCCACGTCCACTCGGGCACAACGCATCCAGCAATCACGCAGATTACGAAGTGATCCGATCAACAACTGATCACGAACTGCTACTTGAACCGCCGTCGAGACGCAACAGAAGCGACGGAATCGATGATTTTAGCAACTGGGTGTAGCACTGCCTGTACGAAGCGTTATTCTCCTCAGACGCATACCGGACTCCACCCGTCAGCACGACGAGTGACCGGTCTAGCACTGAACGTGTTGGAAGCTCTGCCTCTGGGAGTCCCGTGTACCCACACGTCGGGGTTGACGCCTCGGGCCTGGCTACGCTGCGCGCAACGGTCGTGGACCGCTTGCGCGGCTTCGTCCCCACCGCGTACGCCGTCCCCGCCCTTGCCACCCCTGCACTTGTCGGCCCCTGCTATGCCCTGGCCGACGGCGGTGCGGCGGTCGGCAGACGCAGCCGCGGCGCCGGCTCGGGCACCGGCACGTCCACCGCCCGTCGGCCCAGCGCCGACAGCGACAGCGCACGCATGATGGACCTCGTCGAACGCGCTCAGGCCGGCGAGGCCGATGCGTTCGGCCGCCTCTACGACCAGTACAGCGACACGGTCTACCGCTACATCTACTACCGCGTCGGCGGGAAGGCGACAGCGGAGGACCTGACGAGCGAGACGTTCCTGCGCGCCCTGCGCCGCATCTCCACCTTCACCTGGCAGGGCCGCGATTTCGGCGCCTGGCTGGTCACCATCGCCCGCAACCTGGTCGCCGACCACTTCAAATCGAGCCGATTCCGCCTCGAAGTGACCACCGGCGAAATGCTCGACGCCAACGAGGTCGAGCGCAGCCCGGAGGACTCCGTCCTCGAATCCCTCTCGAACGCGGCCCTCCTGGAAGCGGTCCGCAAGCTCAACCCGCAGCAGCAGGAGTGCGTGACCCTGCGCTTCCTGCAGGGCCTGTCGGTCGCCGAGACGGCTCGCGTGATGGGCAAGAACGAGGGCGCGATCAAGACCCTCCAGTACCGGGCCGTCCGCACCCTGGCCCGACTGCTGCCGGACGACGCCCGCTGAAACGCGCCCGCGCACGCCCGCCGATCGACCGAAAAGTGTCACCGTCAGTGACGCGAGAGCGACCCTCCATGACGCCCTCCATGACGTTGTGGTCCGATCATCCTTCGCGCGTAACCCAAGTGCCGAGACGCTCGTTGTGCGGGATGCAGGCTCCCTGCGGTCACGCCATGTCCGCAGCCACTCACTCGATCGTGTGGATGTGCTCATGGCGTGCAACCTTCCGGACCCCCAGGGGAGTCGATCGTCATGACGAGAGGAGGTGCCGCCAGTGATCGCGAACGTATCGGCGCACCGGCGGGCGAACGCCTTCGCCCAAGCGCTGGAGGCACAGACGCCCCAGGGCACGGCGGCAGATCAGCCCGAAGAAACGGCCGAAGGGCCGGAGACCACACGGCTCTTGGCCCTGGCGAACGGTCTCGGCGAGCTGCCGTCACCGGAGTTGGACCCCGAGGTCAAAGTCGTCCAGCGGGCCCAGCTCATCGCCGCCATGGAAGCGATGGTCGCCGAAGGCGGCGCGCCGACGGGCCCTACGGTGCCCGAGCAGCGGACCGGACGGGGCACCCACCGGGCCTCCCCGCTCCGGAAGCTGCGCCCGCGCTCCCGCTGGTCGAAGGGCATCGCAGCGGGCGGGCTCACCGTCGGTGTGGCCGCAGGAGCCTTCAGCGGAGTGGCCGCTGCGAGCTCCGACGCCCTGCCGGGTGATTCGCTGTACGGGCTGAAGCGAGGCATGGAAGACGTCAAGCTCGGCATGGCCGGCGACGACGCCGACCGTGGCGAGATCTATCTCGACCAGGCTTCGACCCGCCTCATGGAGGCTCGCCGCCTCATGGAGCGCGGCCGGGCCGGCGATCTCGACCACGAACAACTGGGCGAGGTCAGGCGCACGCTGAGCGGTATGACGCACGACGCCGGCGAAGGCCACCGCCTTCTCAGCAGGGCGTACGCGCGCGACGGCTCCATCGGCTCCATGCAGGCCCTGTCGTCGTTCGCCAGGTCGCACCGCGAGGCATGGAGCAGTCTGCGCGAGCGGCTGCCGGTGCAGCTGGCCGACGTGGGCGACCAGGTGAGCTCGGTCTTCGACGCCATAGACGAAGAGGTGGCCCCGCTCCAGTCGCTGCTTCCGCGCCCCCCGAAGTCCCCGGAGAACGCCGAACGCCCCGGCGGCTCGACCCAGGACCGTACGGGCACACCCGGAACGGACCGGCCCGCCCCTTCCACCACCACGTCCTCGGGCGGCCGTACGGGCGACGACACCCGGCCGAACCCGTCCGCACCCCGCAGCACCGCCAAGGACGAGGGGCTCATCGGCGGCGCGCCGGGCGACCTCCTCGACCCGCCGTCGGCCGACACGGCGACCCCGTCGTCACCGGACGCCAAGGACAAGACCCCCAAGGCCCCACCGGTCCCGGACGTCACGGTCCCCCCGCTGCTCCCCGGCATCCTGCCGGGCCTGGGCATCGAGGAGGAGAACGCGCCGTAACACCGCACGCAGACCGACCGTGGGCCCGCTCTCCGCCGGAGACCGGGCCCACGCCGTTCAGCCGTACGGCCTAGAAGAAGACGGACCGCCGCTGCACCAGCAGCTTGTACAGCGTGTGCTGGATCTGCTCCCGCACCTGGTCCGTCAGGTTGAACATGAGCATCGGGTCCTCCGCCGCCTCCGCCGGATACCCGTCCGTGGGAATCGGTGCCCCGAACTGGATCGTCCACTTCGTCGGCAACGGCACCGCCCCCAACGGCCCGAGCCACGGAAACGTAGGCGTCAGCGGGAAGTACGGAAGCCCCAGCACCCGCGCCACCGTCCGCGCGTTCCCGATCATCGGGTAGATCTCCTCGGCGCCCACGATCGAGCAGGGGACGATCGGCGCCCCCGCCCGCAGAGCGGTGGAGACGAAGCCGCCCCGCCCGAACCGCTGCAGCTTGTACCGCTCGCTGAACGGCTTCCCGATCCCCTTGAAGCCCTCCGGCATCACCCCGACGACCTCGCCGCGCCGCAGCAGCTCCTCCGCGTCCTCCGCACAGGCCAGCGTGTGCCCTGCCTTGCGGGCCAGCTCGTTCACGACCGGCAGCATGAACACCAGGTCCGCCGCCAGCAGCCGCAGATGCCGCCCGGCCGGGTGGGTGTCGTGCACCGCCGCCTGCAGCATCAGCCCGTCGAGCGGCAGCGTCCCCGAGTGGTTGGCGACAATGAGCGCCCCGCCCTCCGACGGGATGTTCTCGATGCCCTTGACCTCCACCCGGAAGTACTTCTCGTACAAGGGCCTGATCATCGACATCAGGACCTTGTCGGTGAGCTCCTCGTCGTACCCGAACTCGTCGACCTCGTAGTCACCGGTCAGCCGCCGCCGCAGGAACGCGAGCCCGCCCGCGATCCGCCGGTCCCAGCCGCCCCCGCCGCCCGGACCCGCCTGCGGCTCCTCGGACGCCCCCAGGGCGGCCTCCGCGACGACCGCGTCGTCCGGCGCCGGGTGCTGCTCCGGTACGGGCGCGAGCGGGCCGCTCTTGCGCCCCGGCAGCCGCTTGCCCTTGGCCTCCTTGCCGGCGGCGCCGGCACCGCCGTCCCTGGGCTTGGGCCGGGCCCGCCTGGTCCGCGGATCATCACCGAAAGGGATGACCTTGGCATCGGCCATGTCAGGTGCACTCCTTGCTGACGAGAGTGGAGAGCCGGTCGACGGTACGGGCGACAGCCTCGGGCGGCAGCAGCCCCGCGCCCCGGCTGCGCGCGAAGTCCGAGAAGGTTTCCACCGTCGTGTACTTGGGCTCAAAGCCCAGTGTCTCGCGCATCTGGGTGGTCCTGACGACCCGTCCGTGCGTCAGCAGCCGGATCTGCTCGGGCGAGAAGTCGGTCACCCCCACCGTCCGCAGCGCGGTCCCGACCCAGGTGACGGCGGGCAGCAGCACCGGCACGGTCGGCCGCCCGAGCCGCCGCGAGCACTGAGAGAGCGTCACGACACCGTCGCCGGCGACATTGAAGGTGCCGCTGTTCATCGTGCCGCGCCGCGCGTCGTGCGCGGCGACGCGCAGCACGTCGATCACGTCGTCCTCATGGACGAACTGCAGCCGGGGGTCGTAGCCGAAGACCGTCGGCAGCACCGGCAGCGAGAAGTAGTCGGCCAGCGGGGAGTCCGCGCAGGGCCCCAGGATGTTGGCGAACCGGAGCACGCACACGGCCACGTCGGGCCGCCGTCGGGCGAAGCCCCGTACGTACCCCTCGACCTCGACCGCGTCCTTGGCGAAGCCTCCGCTCGGCAGCGACTTCGGCGGCGTGGTCTCCGTGAAGACGGCGGGATCGCGCGGCGCCGACCCGTACACACTCGTGGTGGACTTCACGACGAGCCGCTGCACGGTCGGAGACTTCTGGCACGCCCCGAGCAACTGCATCGTGCCGATGACGTTGGTCTCCTTCACCGACGTGCGACCGCCGGTGCCCAGCGGCGTACCGGTGACGTCCATGTGCACGACGGTGTCGACGCCGTGCTCGGCGAGCACGCGCGCGATGGCCGGCTGGCGGATGTCGGCCTGTACGAAGTCGGCGGCACCCAGATGATGCTCGGGCGGGACCTGGTCGACGCCGACCACCCGGTCCACGTCGGGGTCACGCTGGATGCGACGTACGAAACGGCCGCCCAGCTGCCGGGCCACACCTGTGACGAGCACGACCTTGCCCAAGATCAGCGCCTTCCCTCGGTCTCCCCTGGCGCCACCGTAGCGGTTGCACGTTGCGCTGTGATGACCGCACGGCGGCCGAAGTGACTGCAGACACACATGGGCTACACGGGGCGCACGAGCCGAACGGCCCAGCACGCACCACAGCCCTCCCACCATGACGGTGGGAGGGCTGCGGATTCACGTACAGCTGCCGCTTACTTCTTGTTGCGACGCTGAACGCGGGTGCGCTTGAGCAGCTTGCGGTGCTTCTTCTTGGCCATCCGCTTGCGCCGCTTCTTGATAACAGAGCCCACGACTACCCTCGCTCACTTCTCTTCACTCGGTGCGGGGCGTCTGGGCCCACACGACCTACGAGGGCCTAGCCTACCCGCCACCGAGAGAGGGACGTAATCCGAGGCCACCGTCAGGCCGATTCCACCCCCACAAAGGACTCGCGGAGGTACTCGTGAACTGCTTGCTCCGGAACCCGGAAGGACCTGCCCACCCGGATCGCCGGCAGATGACCGCTGTGCACCAAGCGGTACACGGTCATCTTCGACACTCGCATCACCGAGGCGACTTCCGCCACGGTCAGAAACTTGACCTCGTTGAGAGGCCTCTCGCCAGCAGCCATGACCCACCTGTACCTTCCGCACCCGACGCGCACCGGCTTCCCCTCCGGTGACTCTTCGTCGTTGTGCGCTCACTCCCAGACTAGGGGCGGGTGATGCGAGTGGGGAAGAGGAGCAGCCATCCGACGCCTACCGTGACAGACACGCTCGATTGAGTACATAGCGAGTAAGCGGTCGGTAGTAATCGGACCGCACCGCATCGTCAAGCGGAACGGCGACGGACACCCGCCCCTCGGCCTCACCGACGAACAGCGCGGGATCATCCACATCCGCCAGCCCAATGGCCTCGAACCCCAGCTGACCTGCACCGCAGACCCATCCATGGTCCCCCACGACAAGGCCCGGCAAGGGCCCTCCACCCTCCTCGGCGGCAGCGAGGGCGACCCTAACCGGGAGGGGAGAATGGCTGTGTGCGCCGGTATCACTCACGGAGCCGCGTGCGCCGGGTTCGCGCACCAGCGCGACGCCTCGTACGTAGTCGAGGTTGTACGTGCGTACGCCGAACCGGGTCGTTATGTCGACACATCGCCCCTGCGCGGGTGTGAGGACAAGACATCCCGCCGCCGACAGGGCGTCTGCGAGATCGGCGTAGAAACCGAGCAGCCGGTGCGGATGCCCGGTCCCGAACAACACCGGCACCCGCTGCGCGGCAGCCTCCCCCAGCCGCCCCGCGAACGCCTCCAGCCCGGCCAGCGTCCGCTCGGGGTCGATCACATCGGCCCCGCTCACACACCCGGGGTCGTCGGAGACCCCGCACTTCGCGGCCATCAGGGCCATGACATCGGCGGCGCCCCAGGCCCACTCGGGATCGAGCCCCAGCAGCACCCGGGGATCACGCGCGGCGAACAGCCGGTAGCTCCGCAGGCTCGCCTCCCGCGAGGTGGCCACGGTCCCGGCCAGCCGGGACGCCAACAGATGCGCACGCAAAGCGCCGGTACTCAGCACCCTGCCGATGCTCCCCCACCCCCACCCCCCTTTCCCCCAAAAGCCCAAACAGACCCCACACTTGGCGTAACCCCCACCCGCTCCCTCCGGGCCCCGCGCCGAGCACAACCCCCGACACCACCCACCCCAACGGGCGTCCGCGCCGGCCCCACCCCCGGCCTCGCACGCCAAGGTGCCGGGAGGGGACGCACCGGCGCGCTCCCCCCAGGGTGTCGAACGCAACCGCCCAGAAGCGCGCCGAGTACCGGGATCGTTCGGCACCCGGGGAGACGCCCCGGGGCGTCACCGACCCCCCGCCCCCGCACATCCCCGGCCGACGCCAGCCCCCCAGCAGCGCCCCAGCCCCCGCCGACCCGGCGGCCCCGCCGCTCGACACCCCCGCTAAGCCAGCAACCCCCGCAACGGAAACACCGCCCGCCGAGCCGCCAGCACCGCCTGGTCCAGCCGGTCCGCGGGGTCGTACCCCGCGTCCCAGCTCCCCCACACCGGCTTCACCCCGTCCGTCATCCGTCCCGGCCCCAACTGCCGCGTACGCGCGTACACTTCGTCGCGCCAGGACGCCGGGATCACCGACTCCGGATCAACCGGCCGATGCGCCGCGATCCCCACCAGATGCGTCCACGACCGCGGAACGACATCCACCACCGCATAACCCCCGCCCCCCAGCGCCACCCACGCCCCACCGTCCGCATACGCGTGCGCGAGCTCATGGCACGCCGTCTGCACCGCCCGCTGCGCGTCCAGCGAAACCGCCAGATGCGCCAGCGGATCCTCGAAGTGCGTGTCCGCGCCGTGCTGCGTGACGAGCACCTGGGGCCGGAAGTCCGCCAACAGCTCCGGCACGACCGAGTGAAACGCCCGCAGCCACCCCGCGTCCCCCGTCCCCGCCGGCAGCGCCACATTCACCGCCGACCCCTCCGCCGCCCCGCTCCCGCCCGTCTCCTCCGGCCACCCGGTACCCGGGAACAACGTCCGCGGATGCTCGTGGAGCGAGACCGTCAGCACCCGGGGGTCGTCCCAGAACGCCGCCTGGACCCCGTCGCCGTGGTGCACATCCACATCCACGTAAGCGACCCGCTCCGCCCCCAGCTCCAGCAGCCGCGCGATCGCCAACGACGCGTCGTTGTAGACGCAGAACCCCGCCGCGCTCCCCGGCATCGCGTGATGCAGCCCGCCCGCGAAGTTCACCGCGTGCGCCGCGTCCCCGCGCCAGACCGCCTCCGCCGCCCCCACCGACTGCCCGGCGATCAGCGCGGAGGCCTCGTGCATCCCCGCGAAGGCCGGGTCGTCGAGGGTCCCGAGCCCGTACGACTGGTCCGCCCCCCGAGGATCCGCCGAAGCCGCCCGCACCGCCGCCACATAGTCCTCGCGGTGCACGAGCCGCAGCGTCGAGTCCCCCGCGGCCGGCGCGGCGACCACGTCCACGGCCTGGTCGAGCCCGTACGCCCGTACGAGCCCCATGGTCAGGGCGAGCCTGACCGGGTCCATCGGGTGGCTCGCCCCGAAGTCGTAACCCGTAACCGCGTCATCCCACATCAACAGTGCGCGCCCGCTCATGCCCGCCACCGTATCGGTCGCTCCCGGAGGCGAACGACCGGGCGTACACCAGCGTCACCAGCACCAGAACCATCGGCACGAGCATCGCCCCGCGATAGCTCCACGCGTCCCCGAGCGCCCCCACCAACGGCGCGCCCACCAGAAAACCCACGTAATTGAACACATTCAGCCGGGCCACCGCCGCGTCACTCGCCGCCTCCGGGAAGATCCGCCCCGCCGCCGCGAAGGTCTGCGGCACGATCACGCACAGCCCGAAACCCAACATCGTGAACCCGAGCATCCCCACGCCCACACCCGGCGCCCCCGCCACCACGGCGAACCCGCCGGCGGCCAGCAGCGCCCCGGCCCGCACCACGGCGACCGCCCCGAACCGCCGCACCCCGAAGTCCCCCACGGTCCGCCCCACGAGCGTCGTGACCATGTAGACGTTGTACGGAAGCGTCGCCGTCTGCTCCGACGAACCGAGCACGTCCTCCAGGTACTTGGCGCTCCAATTGGAGACAGTCGAGTCCCCGATGTACGCGAAGGTCATCACCAGGCACAAGGGCAACAACAACCGAAAGCCACCCGAGGCCCCCGCCTTCCCCCCGCCTTCGACACCCCCGGCACTCGCACCCGAACCCACACCGTCGACGAACCACCGACTCCCGACGAACACCACAGGCAGCAGCACAGCGGCCACCGGCAGGTACGACACGAACAGCGCCAGGTCCCAGCGCGCCCCCACCCACGCGAGCGACGCCCCCACGATCCCGCCGAGGCTGTACGCCGCATGAAAGCCGAGCATGATGCTGCGCCCGTACGCCCACTGAAGGCTCACGCCCAGCATGTTCATGGACGCGTCCAACGCCCCGACCGCCACCCCGAACACGCCCAGCGCGACAGCCACTTGCCACAGCTCGCTCCCGCCCCCGACCCAGAGCAACGCCAGCAGTACGACCGGCTGCGACCACCGCAGTACGACGCTCGGCCTGACCCGCTTCACCAGCACCTCGGTGGCGACACTGCCCACCCCGGCCAGCATCGGCACGGCGGCCAGAAAGAGAGGCAGCAGCCCGTCGGATATCCCGTACCGCTCCTGAACAGCCGGCAGCCGCGTCACAAGCAGCGCGAACGCCACGCCCTGCGCGAAGAAGCTCAACCCCAGGGAAGCCCTGCCGTGCCGCAGGCGCGCGTCTGTCATGGCCGCACAGCGTAGGCCCGTCACCTACCCAGAGGTAGAGATCGGTCAGGCGAGCAATTCCGGCAGCTCACTCAGATCCGAGAAGCACCCGTTCGCTCCCGAAAGCCTGTCGGCCGGGGTCATCGCCGTGAAGCCGTACACATCCATCCCGGCCGCCCTGGCCGCCTCGACCCCGAGCGGACTGTCCTCCACCACCACACACCGCTCCGGCGGTACGCCCATCTGTGCGGCGGCGTGCAGGAAGAGATCCGGTGCCGGTTCGCCCCGTCCGACGTCCTGCGAGCTGAAGATCCAGCTGTCCTCGAACCACTCGTCCAGCCCCGTCGCCAGGTGCCCGACCCGAATCCGTTCGTGACTGCCGGAGGACGCGAGACAGTACGACACGCCGTCCGCCACCAGCCGCCCCAGCAGGTCCTCCGCTCCGGCGACCGGCTTCAACTCCTGCTCGAAGGCGGCGAAGATCCGGGCGTGCAGCGTCTTGTCGAAGTCCTCGGGCAGCCGCTGCCCGGACCGCTCCAGCACCAGGTCGTGGATCCGGTGCACGGCCGATCCCATGAAGTCCCGCAGCGAGTCCTCGTACGTGGTCGGGTGCCCCAGCTCGCTCAGGTAGCCGGCGAGGATGGTGTTCGAGATCGGCTCGCTGTCCACGAGCACGCCGTCGTTGTCGAAGATGATGAGGTCGTAGCGCATGACTTGACCTTAAACGCAAAAAAGCCCCGGCCCCTGGACATAAGTCCAGGGGCCGGGGCATAAAATTTGTTCGGCGGCGTCCTACTCT
>NZ_BMVO01000032.1 GCF_014650755.1 Streptomyces chryseus
ACGAAGGAACGAGCAGGTCAGCGAACACGTCGTAGATCATTTACGGGACAACGCTTAGCCCGACCTCTCCGTCGATCGAGTGTAAGCCGCTGACTTCGAGATTCTGGAGCCGTTGAGTGAGTCGCTGCGTGACCAACTGCTCGTAGATTCCAGGGACTGGCTGTGATGCGCTGCTGGCTTCGGTCACGCTGTGGCCTCCGGTAAGTTGACACCTTGCGAAGTAGCAGGTGCCACTGACAAGGGGCTACTGATCTGTCTTCTGTAGTAATGCCGGCGGAAAGCCCATGACCTGATTTCTGGAACCTGATTCGATCACGTCGACGCTTCTCTGGCCAGGCCCACCGCCGGTGCAGCACGTTGGCTCTGCACCCCCTCGCCCGCCAGCACTGCTGGGCTGCCGACGCGAGCCGTTCGGTGCTGCATCACGTGCAGATGATTAGTAAAGCGGGCTTATACGAGGTCCGGGGTCCCGTGGCAGGTGCGGTATGGGGTGTTCGAGCCGCACCAGCACGGGGCGTTGCGGGCCGGGGGCCAGGTGGTGGCTCGGCCTCGTGCTGCCAGGGTGGTGGCGTACTGGGGGAGGAGGTCCGGGTCGGCGGGGGACACGGATTCCGATGCGGCGAACGCCTCGTACGACGGGACCGTGCCGCGCACGATGCCCAGGTTCCGGGTGCCCGTCGACGACAGGTCCCGCAGGGCCGACTCGATCGCGTTCAGGTGCGCCTCGTACGTCGGGTAGTCCGTCGTCAGCGCCGGGTACGCCGTCACCAGTTCGCGCAGCTCCTCCTCCGGCCAGTGCAGCATCGCCACCGGGAACGGGCGTGAGAGCGCCGTGCGGTACGTGCCCAGCTCGGCGCGCAGGCGGGCGATCTCGGCCCGGAGCTCCACCGGGTTCTCCGACCCCAGCGACCACAGCCGCTTCGGGTCGTGCAGCTCGTCCAGGGCGATCGGGCCGGCGTTCACCGCGTCCGCCGTGGCGTCCCACTCGTCGTGCGGCAGGCCCAGCATGCGGCGTACGCGGTGGCGGCCGGTCAGCAGCGAGTGCGCCGTGTACGGGATCTCCTCCGACGGGTCGATGAGGAGGTTCAGCGCGGTCGTGAACGCGTCGTGGGCCGCGTGGAGTTCGTCGTGGGATTCCAGGGCTTCCGCGATGATCTCCCACGGAGCCGCCTCGCGCGGGGCCGCGGCGCGGATGCCGTCGATGATCGCGCGGGCCTCCGCCTCATGGCCGTACTCCCACAGGTTGGCGGCCTTGAGGGCCTTCACCAGTGGCGGGTTGTCAGGGGTCTTCGCCAGGAGGTGGTCGTACAGCGTCGCCGCGCGGGCGCGGTCGCCGGACAGTTCCAGATGGGCGGCGGCCTGGAGGTACAGCGGTTCCTGGTCCTCGGGGTACTGGGCCGCGGTACGCAGCAGGCGCTCGGCTTCGGCGGTGTGATCGGCGTGATCGGCAGGCGTGTCGGGGCGCATGGTCCACACCGTACTGCTGTACGGGGTGCGGGCGAGAGGGGCTCGGAGCCATGAGGACCGAAGCGCGGCCGGGATTCCGGCCTGGCGCGGTGTGCGGCGAGGCCGCGCGGTGGCCGGAACGGGCTTGTCCGGCCGGTCTCGTCGGCGTGCGGCCTGCGGACGGTCCCTCGGAGTGTGGTGTACGTCCCTCCGGTACGGGTCTGGAGACTTGGCGGGGCAGCCCCTATCGTGCGCGCCGTGCGGGAGCGGAAGCGGCGGCGGAATCCGGTGGTGGTGCAGGGCGCCGCCCGGGGGCGCGCGGTGGCCGCGCGCGGGCTGTGGGTGGGCGCGGAGGCCGCGGTGACGTTCGGCGTCGTCGTGTTGCTCCTCGTCGTACACCAGCTGTGGTGGACCAACCAGCAGGCCCGCGACGGCGCCGAACGGAAGGTCCGGGCGCTGGAGCGGGAGTGGGCGGGCGGCGCGGGAGGCGAGCCGGCCGTCGCGCCCTCGATGCCGTCGATGCCGCCTCAGGAGGTGCCCGACGAGGCGGAGGCGGGGGCCGGCGGTGGGGCGGGGGAGGCAGCCGGGCCCGGTGGGGGTGGTGGTGACCGGCCGTCGCCGCGCGCCACCGGCCGTACGCCGTCGCCTCCCCGGTGGGACCAGGCGTACGCCATCCTCCGCATCCCGCGCCTCGGTGTCACGGCGCCCGTCGCGCGGGGCGTGAGCAAGGGCGGGGTGCTCGACAAGGGGTACGTCGGCCACTACCCGCACACCGCGCAGCCCGGCGGGGCCGGGAACTTTGCGCTCGCGGGGCACCGCAACACGCACGGTGAACCGTTCCGCCACATCAACCGGCTGCGCGCCGGGGACGAGGTGAGGGTCGAGACGCGGGAGGCGGTCTTCACGTACGTCGTCGACAAGGGGCTCGCGCAGACTTCCGCGCGCGACAGCGGGGTGATCGCGAAGGTGCCGAGGAGCGATGTCCGGGCGGGGGCCGGGTACCGGGAGCCCGGGTACTACCTGACGCTGACGACGTGCACGCCCGAGTTCACGTCCACGTACAGGCTGGTCGTGTGGGGGAAGCTGGCGGCGATGCGGCCCCGGTAGTTCTTGCGCGTGCCCTGCTGGCTGTGTGTCCCCTGTCCCCCTGTGTGACCCGTGTGACCTGTGTGGTGCGTGCGGCCTGTGTGACCTGTGGGGAACGTGCCTGGCGGGAGTACGATGATCGGACGTTCTGGGTAGGGCCGGGCTCGTGCCGGCAATGGTCGCATTGCCCTCTTTCGGCACGAGAGTTGAGGAGATCGCGCGCGTGCACGTCCGCCGGCTGCCTTCGTGGGCCTGGGTTGCCGCACTGACCGTGGCGGCCCTCGCGGCTGTCGTCGTACTGGGGGTCCAGGCCGACCGGTCGGTGCCGCCCGGCGAAGCGCCCTTCGCGTCGCGGCCCGCCGCGACCCCGTCGCCGCAGGCACGCCCGTCGACCCCGCCGCGCAAGCCGCCCCGGGCCGAAGTCCCGGCGAACTCGGGCGAGGGGACGCGCATCGTCTACTCGCTCGGGCAGAAGCGGGTCTGGCTGGTGGAGGCCGGTGACACCTCGCGCCGCTCGTTCACTGTCTGGCCCGGAACGGTGAACCCCGAAAAGGGCTCTCACCTGGTCTCCTTCCGGCGGCAGGCAGCAACAGGGTCCGACGGGGTGAAGATCGAGAACATCGTCTACTTCTCCACGAAGTCCGGGGTCTCCATCGCCTTCTCCAACGCCGTCGACGGCTCGTCGCCGGAGCCTGCGGCGGATGTGCAGACCGGTGGGATCCGCGTGCGCGCCGACGACGGTGACGCCATCTGGAAGTTCGCCGCTGTGGGCGCGGTCGTCTTCGTGGTCGATTGACCGCACGCGCGGCACCTCGGTGGTGGGAGGTGAGACGCGGACGGTGACGCCCGGTGGGAACTTGGGGGCCGTCTTGTGCGTCTGTCCTTACGGGCCCGTGACGCGACCTTGGCCCGCGGCCCGATGCTGAGGTGCCGGGTGCCGGGTGCCGGGTGCTTGGTGCCGGGGTTGGTTGTTCGTTCCGGCTTGCCCGGGGTGGCACCGGCGGGGGCGTTGTCAGTGCCGGGCCTTAGCATCGTGAGAAGAGTCGGACACCGGTCGAACGCCGGTTGGATGCTGGACAGGGAGAGGGAGGGATCATGATCAGTTGCTCCGCGCGACTGCTGCGCACGGTCGGTCTCGTCCTCTTCCTGTTGACCGAAGTCCTCCTCATGGAGAACGGCAGCTTCTCCGCCGCCGTCGCGCTCGCCGCCACCGCGGCGGCCGGCTCAGCCCTCACCGTCTGCGTGCTCCTCGCCGCCCGCTCCGTTCCCGCCGTGCCGCGCACGCGGGTCCGTACGGCGATACGGGACCGGGAGATACGCACCGCGTTCCTGCCCCAGCGCGATCCGGACGCGCGGGGGCGGACCAGGCCGCGTGCGCCGGGGCGTCGTCTTTCGACGACCCCCGCGTAGGGACACGCGCCGCTTCATTGGGCGCGTGCCGCGTGGATACGTAGTACGGCCTGCCGTGCTCGCGCCCCTGGTGCGACCGGATCGGCGCGCGTACCCGTCCACTCGCCCGCTCGCGTAGCCACCTGCCTGCCTCGCGTGGGTCGTCATGCCGATCTGTCTTCTCTCCCGGCACGACGAGACCCCCGGAGGGCTCACCATGTCCGTATTCGCCAATCTGGTCGCACGCCTCGCGGAACTGCTCGAACCGTTCTTCCACGCCTCGGCCGCAGCCGCCGCGATCGTCCTGTTCACCGCATGCGTACGACTCGCCATCCATCCCCTGTCGCGGGCCACGGCCCGCGGCCAGAAGGCCCGCACCAAGCTCGCGCCGCAGATAGCCGAGCTGCGCAAGAAGCACGGCAAGAACCCGGAGCGCCTCCAGAAGGCGATCTTGGAGCTGCACACCAAGGAGCAGGTCTCGCCGCTGTCGGGCTGCCTGCCCAGCCTGTTCCAGCTGCCGGCGTTCTTCCTGATGTACCACCTCTTCTCCAGCACACAGATCGGAGGCGAACCGAACGAACTGCTCGGCCACACCCTCTTCGCCAGCCCGCTCGGTGACCGCTGGACCGACGCGCTGGCGGACGGCGGGGTCTTCGGGGCGCAGGGGCTGCTGTATGTGGCGCTGTTCGCGATCGTGGCCGCGGTGGCCACGTTCACATACCGGCGCACCAAGCAGCAGATGGCGGCGTCTCCCGGCATGCCGGTCACGGGGCCGGACGGGGTGGAGCTGCCGGGTGCCGGAGCGATGGGTGCGATGGCCAAGGTGATGCCGCTGATGTCCTTCGCGACGCTGATCACGGTGGCCGTGGTGCCGCTGGCCGCCGCGCTGTACGTGGTCACCAGTACGACCTGGAGCGCGGTCGAACGTGCATGGCTGTACCGGGACGTTCCGGCTGGTGGGAGCGCTGTGGCTACTGCTCGGTAAGGGTCCAGTCCGTGAACGGGGTCTTGCGGACTGGACGTGCAGCTTGGAGGATCAGCCAATCCTCCGATGGCCGCACCCATCGGCCGGGGCCGAACGCGACTCTCGACCAGAGGAGACTGACCATGAAGCTGCTGCGTGTGGGAACGGCGGGTGCCGAACGTCCGGCGCTGCTCGACCAGGACGGGACGCTGCGGGATCTGTCCGGTCTCGTCACCGACATCGACGGCGACCTGCTCGCCGACGATGCGGCTCTCGGCCGGGTTCGCGAGGCTGCGGCGGGCGGCGAGCTGCCGGTGATCGACGACGCGGCGGGGACGCTGCGGGTCGGGCCGCCGTTGGGTCGTATCGGCAAGATCGTGTGCATCGGCCTGAACTACCACGACCACGCGGCCGAGACGGGTGCGGCGATACCCCCCGAGCCGATCATCTTCTTCAAGGCTCCGGACACGGTCGTCGGCCCCGACGACACGGTTCTCGTACCGCGCGGCAGCACCAAGACCGACTGGGAAGTCGAGCTGGCTGTCGTCATCGGGCGGACCGCGCGCTACCTGGACTCGGCCGAGGACGGCCTCGCGCACGTCGCCGGATACGCGGTCGCGCACGACGTCTCCGAACGCGAGTGGCAGATCGAGCGCGGCGGCACGTGGGACAAGGGCAAGAACTGCGAGACGTTCAACCCGCTGGGCCCGTGGCTCGTGACGGCGGACGAGATACCGGACCCGCAGGCCCTGGGCCTGAAGCTGTGGGTGAACGGCGAGCTGAAGCAGAACGGGACCACCGCCGACCAGATCTTCGCGGTGGGAGAAGTGGTCCGGTACGTCAGCCAGTTCATGACGCTGTATCCGGGTGATGTGATCAACACGGGTACGCCGGCGGGTGTGGCCATGGGACAGACGGAGCCGAAGCCGTACCTGCGGTCCGGGGATGTGGTGGAACTCGAGGTGGAGGGGCTGGGCCGCCAGCGCCAGGAGCTGAAGGACGCCTAGCCTTCGGCCGACCCTCATCACGGGAGGGGGAGGGGGCCGTGATGGTTCGGCGACGGTGAGGCTCGCCGCCGGCTGGCTGGCTGGTTGGCCTGGCCGGCCGGCCCGGGGGCTGGCCGACCGCCAGGCCGGCGCGCCGGACCGATCGCCCCGGCCCTCAGCGCCTGACCCCGCGCCCGGCCTTCAGGCCCTGACCCCGCGCCCGGCTCTCAGCGCCTGAACTGCTCCAGCGCCTCCACCACCAATGCGTGGTCGTCCGCCTGGGGGAGGCCCGAGACCGTGACCGCGCCGATCACGCCCGCGCCCTCCACCGCGATCGGGAACGATCCGCCGTGCGCCGCGTACACGTCCGGGTCCAGGCGGGACGAGTCCTCGAACGTCGTGCCCTTGGCGCGAAAGCGGGTGCCGACCCGGTACGAGCTCTCCGCGTACCGCTCCACGACCCGGCGCTTGCGGTCGATCCACGCGTCGTTGTCCGCGCTCGACCCCGGCAGGGCGCAGTGGAAGAGCTGCTGCGTCCCGCGCCGGATGTCGATCGCCACCGGCGCCTCGCGCTCCCGGGCGAGCCTCACCAGGAGGCTGCCGAGAGTCCACGCGTCCTCGTGGGTGAAGCGGGGGAGGACCAGCCGGTCCTCCTGGGCGGCCAGCTCGGCGAGGAGTTCGGCCGGCGTGGGCGGGGTGGGAGGCGTGGGGCCTGTCGACGTCATCGCCGCACCTCCACCGTCACGCCCTCGCGCGCCGACCGGCGCGCCGCCTCCAGTACGTCGAGCGCGGCGGCCGCCTGTGCGGCGGTGACCGGCGGAGCGGTGCCCGCGCGTACGGCGGCGGCGACGGCCGCGTAGTACGCCGGGTAGTCGCCCGGCAGCGTCGGGACGGGGCTGCCGCCACCCGTCGCCGGGGACTCGCCCGCACCGACGCGGCCCCACGCCGACTCCGGCTCCTCGCCCCAGCTCCCGTCCGCCGTCGGCCGCTTGCCCTCGCGCAGCGCGCCCTCCTGCGGGTCGAGCCCGTACTTCACATAGCCCGCCCGCGAGCCGAGCACGCGAAAGCGCGGGCCGAGCTGCGCGGTCGTGGCGCTCACGTACAGGTGGGAGCGCACACCGTTCGCATGCGTGATCGCGATGAACGTGTCGTCGTCCGCCTCCGCGCCGGGCCGGCGCACATCGGACTCGGCGTACACCCGCACCGCCGGGCCGAAGAGCACCAGCGCCTGGTCGACGACGTGGCTGCCCAGGTCGTACAGCAGTCCGCCGATCTGGGCCGGGTCGCCCGACTCGCGCCAGCCGCCCTTGATCTGCGGGCGCCACCGCTCGAAGCGCGACTCGAAGCGCTGTACGTCGCCCAGCTCGCCGGAGGCGATCAGCTGCTGGAGGGTGAGGAAGTCGTTGTCCCAGCGGCGGTTCTGGAAGACGGACAGCACCAGGCCGCGCTTCTCCGCGAGCGCCGCCAGGTCACGCGCCTCGGCGGCCGTGCCGGCCACCGGCTTGTCCACGACGACCGGCAGGCCCGCCTCGAGGGCGGCGGTGGCGAGCGGTACGTGCGTGTTGTTGGGAGACGCGACGACGATCAGGTCGAGTTCCTCCGCGCGCGCCCACAGCTCGTCGGCCGAGGCCGCGACGCGGACGCCGGGGTGCTCGCTGCGGGCCTGCTCCTGCCGCTCCGGGTTGGAGGTGACGACCGTGTCGAGGGCGAGGTCCTCGGTCGAGGCGATGAGCGGGGCGTGGAAGACGGAGCCCGCGAGGCCGTAGCCCACGAGTCCGACGCGCAAGGGGGCGCGGGTGTCGGTGCCAGTCATGACACCCACTTAAACAACGCTGTTGCCAAAGTGCAAGCGCAGTGGACAATGGGTCCGTGAACAGGAGCTATACGGGCGCGAACCTGCCGACGCTGCGCAGCCACAACGCGGCGCTGGTCCTCGACCTGCTGCGCACGGCGGGCGAGGCCGGCATCAGCCGCCTCGAACTCGCCGAGGGCACCGGCCTCACCCCGCAGGCCGTCAGCAAGATCACCGCCCGGCTGCGTGCGGAGGGCCTGGCGGCTGAGGCAGGCCGCCGCCCGTCGACGGGCGGCAAACCCCGAACGGTGCTGCGGCTGGTGCCCGACGCCGGGTACGCCGTCGGGCTGCACCTGGACCGCGACGAGCTGACCGGGGTCCTGGTGGACCTGGCGGGCACGACGGTCGCCGTGCGCAGGGCGCCGCTCGACCTGGGGGCGGACGCGGAAGTGGTGCTGGAGGCGGCGACCCGCGCGGTCGCCGCGCTCGTCCTTCCCCCGCCCGGGCCGGACGGGCCCACCACGCCGGGACCCGAGCGCGGCCTGACGCTGCTCGGGGTGGGGGTGGCCGCGCCCGGGCCGCTCGACCACGGCCGCGGGGTGCTGCACCGCGTCACCGGGTTCCCGCAGTGGGACGGGTTCGCGCTGCGGGACGTGCTGAGCGAGCGGCTCGGGCTGCCCGTGGTGGTGGACAAGGACACGAACGCCGCCGCGCTCGGGCTCGCGCTGCGCGCCCGCCCCGGCGGCGGGTCCTTCGCGTACCTTCACCTCGGTACGGGCCTGGGGTCCGGGCTCGTACTCGGCGGGGCGCTCTATCGCGGGGCGCGCACCGGGGCGGGCGAGTTCGGGCACCAGACGCTGCAACTGGACGGGCCGCCCTGCTCCTGCGGCGGTCGCGGCTGCGTCGAGGCGCTGTGCCTGGCCGCCGTCGCCGGTGGTGACCTGGCGGAGGCCGCGCGGGTGCTCGGGACCGGGGCCGCGAATCTGGTCGGGCTGCTCGACATCGACCGGGTGCTGCTCGGCGGCCGCGTCGTCGCCGCGGACGAGGAGGTGTTCGTACGAGGCGTGGAGGCGGTACTGGCGGACCGCGCCCGGCGTGAGGGCAGTGGGCCCGCCGTGCCGGTGGCCGCCGTGGCCGGCGACGGGCGCGCCGTCGCCGACGGGGCGGCGCAGCTCGTCCTCGCGCCGGTCTTCGGGCACGCGGACATCGCGTTCCCCGGCGCGGCGAGTGGAGCGGGCGCGGCAGAGGGGGCGAGCGGGGCGGACGGGGCGGCTGGAGGGAGCGGTGGGCCATTGGGGGGATTCCCTGCAGTCATATGAACGTATTGGGCGTGGCCTCCGGGGGTCCGTCGCGCGGCGGTGGAAGGGTCACTGGCGACTGACCGGGTGACCCGACCTGCAAAGGCTCCTCATGCGACTGCGCGATGCCCTCGCCCTCGGAGTTGCGGCAGCCTCGCTCGCTTCCCCGGCGGCCGCCGCCGCCTCCCTCGCCCCCGCTGACGCGGGCGCCGCCCACCGCGCCGCCTTCGGCGCCGGTTCCGGCGTACGCGCCGACGAGGAACCGGCCGGCGTACGCGCCGACGAGGAACCGGTAGGCGTACGTGCCGACGAGGGGCCCGCGGAGTACGCCGAACCCCTGCGCGCCGCCGCTCCGCACCTGCGACCCACCTGTGGCGACCCCGCCTCCCCCGACTTCCCCATCACCACCCGCCTGCGCGGCGGCCCCGACTCCTACCGAGCGGGTGGCGCGGCCGCTGAA
Organism: Streptomyces chryseus; assembly: GCF_014650755.1. Taxonomy (GTDB): domain Bacteria; phylum Actinomycetota; class Actinomycetes; order Streptomycetales; family Streptomycetaceae; genus Streptomyces; species Streptomyces chryseus. Next base: position 9,422 of record NZ_BMVO01000032.1, read on the forward strand.
TGGTCGCTGGAGCTGACCAACACGACGGGCAGGAGCTGCCGCAACATCCACCCCGTCGTCGTCCTCATGGACGGGCGGCGACAACTCGAACCCGGCCAGGTGGAGCTGGCCTTCGAGGACAGCGCCGGGCGGTGGACCGACGTACCGATCGAGACCACCGACGAGGACGAGCACATCGGCGTCTTCGACGGCGGCGTCCCCGGCTTCACCGTCGGCGCCGACCGCACCGTCACCGTCAAGGTACGGCTCGGTTTCGCCGCCGGCGCCGCCCCCGGCCGCGCCGTCGTCACCGCCGCCGTCGTGCAGCGGCAGCCCGCCGACGGCGAGTGGGTCGGCGCGTCGAAGGACTACCGCTTCACCATCACGGGCCGCGAACCGGACGCCGACCCCGACCGCGAAGCCGAGGCCGACCCCGACCGCGAAGCCGAGGCCGACCCCGACCCCGGCCGGTCCCGCGACCCCGGGCGCGACCCCGAACCCGACGCCACGCTCGGGCCCCGCATCGGCGACGACGGTACGCCGCGCATCCGCGAGCGCCCCCACTCCCTCGCCATGACGGGCCGTGCCCCCGGGCCGCTCCTGGCGCTCGGGGCCACCGCCGGCGCGCTGCTCCTCGGCGGCGGGGTGCTGGTGGCCCTGTCCCGGCGCCGGTACGCGACGCCGACGCGCGGGAAGACGCCGACGCCCGGGAAGGGGCGTCGCGGCCGATGAGCGCCGATGGCTGACCGCACCCCCACCGGCGCCGGGCACGGCCGGGCCGTCGTACCGCTGGTGCGGATGGCGGCCCGGCGCCGCGACGAGGAACACCGGGCGGCGACGCCGCTGGAGCTGTTCTTCGACCTGTGCTTCGTCGTGGCCGTCGCACAGGCCGGAGGGCGGCTGGTGCACGCGGTGGCCGAGGGCGACCCGGGGCACGGGGTCACCGGGTACCTCTTCGTCTTCTTCGCCATCTACTGGGCGTGGGTCAACTTCACCTGGTTCGCGTCCGCCTACGACTGCGACGACGTCCCGTACCGCATCGCCACGCTGGTGCAGATCTCGGGCGTGCTCGTCCTCGCCGCCGGAGTCCCGCGCGCCTTCGACCAGGCCGACTACGGCGTCGCGGTCCTGGGCTACCTGATCATGCGGGTGGCGCTCACGCTCCAGTGGCTGAGGGCCGCGCACAACGAGACGGGAGCCGCACGTGCGGCAGCCCTGCGTTTCGCCGCCGGGCTGGTGGTGGTGCAGTTGGGCTGGGTGGTACTGCTGTTGCTGCCGGACGGGGCCTGGGTGTGGGGGTTCGTGCCGCTGGCCGCCGCCGAGCTGGCCGTTCCTGTCTTCGCCGAGAGCCGCCACGAGACCAGCTGGCACCCCCACCACATCGCGGAACGCTACGGCCTGTTCACCATCATCGTGCTCGGCGAGACCATCGCCGCCGCCACCGTGGCCGTGCAGTCGGCCCTCGACGAGTCGGCGGCGCTGGACGAGCTGCTGCCGATCGCGGCGGGCGGTTTGGTCATCGTCTTCGCCGCGTTCTGGATCTACTTCGCCGTGCCGATCCACGAGTACCTCCACTCGAACCGGCAGGCGTTCTTCTGGGGGTACGGCCACTACCTGATCTTCGGATCCGCCGCGGCGATCGGCGCGGGCATCGAGGTGGCGGTCGAGCAGGCGACCCACCACGCGCACATCTCCACGCTCGCGGCCTCCCTCGCCGTCACGGTGCCCACCGCGCTCTTCATGATCACGGTGTGGCTGGTGCACGCCCGCCACTTCAAGCGGGGCGCCGCCCAGAACCTGGTCCTGCTGGTGGGCGGGCTGCTGGTCCTGCCCGCCAGTTTCGCCGGGCACTGGGCCGTACCGCTGACCGGGCTGATCGCGGCGGGCACGGTGGCCGTGGGGGTGTACCTCGCCGTCCGGGGCGGCACGGGGGAGCCGGCCGGGCGGGCGACGGGCTGAGCGGGCGGCGGGTTGGCCGGGCGTTCAACATCGTCTGCGACCATCCAGGGCGTGGACTACCCGAAGGACTACCCGTACGCGCACGACCAGGACCCGGGGGCGCCGATCCGCTCCGGCGTCCCGGAGCACGGCCGCGTTCCCAAGTACTACGCCGTCAAAGCCCATATCGCCGCGCTGATCGGTGAGTTGGGGGAGGGCGGGCTGCTGCCGACCGAGCGGGATCTCGCCGTACGGTACGAGGTCTCGCGCGAAACCGTGCGGCAGGCGCTGCGCGAGCTGCTCCTGGAGGGCCGTCTTCGCCGGCAGGGGCGCGGCACGGTCGTGGCCGGACCGAAGCTCGAACAGCCCCTCGCGCTGGCGAGCTACACGGAGGGCGTACGCCGCCAGAACCGGCGGCCCGGGCGTCACCTCATCGGGCTCGACCGCTTCCCGTGCCCTGTGGCCCTCGCGGCCGATGTGGGGGTGGAAGCGGGGGATCCGGTCTGGCACCTGGAGCGGGTGCTGCTCGCGGACGACGAGCGGGTGGGGCTGGAGAGCACGTACGTCGCCGTGTCCCGCGTGCCGCGGCTGGACGTCGACTTCGAGCCGGATTCGTCCTTCTACTCCTACCTGCACGATCAGGTCGGGGTGTCCTTCGGCGACGCCGACGAGCGCATCGAGACGGTCCTGGCGACGCCGCGCGAGGCACTCCTGGTCGGTACGCCGCCGGCGCTTCCCATGCTCCTGATCCACAGGCTGTCGCGGGACGTGCGCGGGCGCCCGCTGGAGCGCGTCCGGACGCTGTTCCGGGGGGACCGGTTCAGCTTCACGGTGCGGTTGGGGGAGCGGGGATAGGGCGGCGGGCCCTGCGGTCGCGGGCGGGGTGCCGCTGCGCGGGCTTTCCCCGACCCGCCCTGCCCGAACCGGGGTGCTGTCCCGGATCCCGGTCCTCAAGCGCGGGACGGGCTGGGGGGTAACAGAAGAATAACGGGTCTAGGCCATCCTTGGGGGCCTGTTCACCGTCGCGTTGCCGGGTGGATCCGAGTGGGACACCCGTCCCGAGGAGCGTGGCCGCCGTGAGAGTCATAGTCGTTGGAGCCGGCGTCGTGGGAACCATGCACGCCTGGCACGCAGTGGAACGCGGCCACGAGGTCGTCCAGATCGAGCGCGAGACGGAGGCGCGCGGGGCCAGCCTCCGCAACTTCGGCCAGATATGGGTCAGCGGGCGCGCGGGTGGTGAGGAGCTGGAGACGGCCCTGCGCGCCCGCGAGCTGTGGGAGGGGATCGGCGCCCGCGTCCCCGGGCTCGGCTTCCGGGCCATCGGCTCGCTGACCCCCGTACGCAACGGTCTGGAGCTGGCCGTCGCCGAGGCCGCGCTGAGCCGGCCCGACGCGGCGGCCCGCGGCTACAAGCTGCTGACCGCAGAAGAGGCCCGCGCCCTGAACCCCGCCCTGCGCGGCGCGTTCGAGGCCGCCCTGTGGTGCGAGCGCGACGCCGCCGTCGAGCCCCGCACCGCCCCACTCGCCCTCAAGCAGGCCCTGCTGGCCACCGGCCGCTACACCTTCCTCGGCGGCCGCGAAGTACGGGAGGTCGTGGGACACAACGCCGTCCGCGACGACCACGGCGACGTGCACACCGGCGACGCGGTCGTCCTCTGTACGGGCGCCTGGCTCGGCGGGCTCGTCAAGGAGCTCGTCCCCGACCTGCCCGTACGCCGTGTCCGCCTCCAGATGATGCAGACCGAACCGCTCGGCGAGACCCTGACCACCTCCGTCGCCGACGCCGACAGCTTCCGCTACTACCCCGCCTACGCGAGCGCCGCCCTCGACGCCCTGAACGCCGGTCAGGCCCAGGACCCGACCGCCGCCGCGCACCGGATGCAGCTGCTCATGGTCCAGCGCCGCGACGGCGCACTGACCATCGGTGACACCCACGAGTACGAGCACCCCTTCGCCTTCGACGTCGTCGAGGAGCCGTACGAGCACGTCGCCCGAGTCGCCGAGTCCTTCCTCGGCCGCCCGCTCCCCAAGATCCGGCACCGCTGGGCGGGCGTGTACGCGCAGTGCACCGACACGAGCCGCGTCGTGCACCGCCAGCAGGTGCGCGAGGGCGTCTGGCTGGTGACCGGTCCCGGCGGGCGCGGCATGACGTGCTCCCCAGCGATCGCCGAAACCACCGCGAACGAACTGGGCTGGTGAACGCCACGATGAACGCCACGACGCACGACACGACGCACGACACGGTGAACGACCCCTGCACGGTCAAGCTGGTCGTCCTCGACATGGCCGGCACCACCGTCGCCGACGGCGGACTGGTCGAGCGGGCCTTCTCCGCCGCCGCCGAACGCCTCGGTGTCGTACCGGGATCGGCCGATCACGCGGTGAAGCTCGACTACGTACGCGCCACCATGGGCGAGTCCAAGATCTCCGTCTTCCGGCACCTCTTCGGGGACGAGGCCGAGGCCCAGCGGGCCAACGCCGCGTTCGAGGAGGCGTACGGCAGCCTCGTCGACGCCGGGCACATCGCGCCCGTACCCGGCGCCCGCGAGGCCATCGAGCACCTGCGCTCCGACGGCCGGCGCGTCGTCCTGACCACCGGCTTCGCCCGCGTCACCCAGGACGCGATCCTCGACGCCCTCGGCTGGCAGGGGCTCGTCGAACTGACCCTCTGCCCGGCGGACGCGGGAGGCCGGGGCCGCCCGTACCCGGACACGGTGCTCGCCGCCCTGCTGCGCACGGGGGCCGCCGACGGGGTGCGGGAGATCGCGGTGGCCGGGGACACGTCGTACGACATGCTCAGCGGCGTCCGATCCGGCGCGAGCGTCGTCGCGGGCGTCCTGACCGGTGCGCACGACCGCGGGCAACTCCTCGCCCACGGCGCCACGCACGTCCTCGCGTCCGTCGCCGAGCTGCCCGATCTGCTGGCCGGGGAGGGGCGATGACCAGCGGCATCCGCTTCGAGGACGTCTCGGTCGCGTACGGCGGCACCACGGTCCTCGACGCGTTCTCCCTGACCGTCGAGCCGGGCGAGGTCATGGCCCTGCTCGGCCCCTCGGGGTCCGGCAAGACCACCGCCCTGCGCGCCGTCGCGGGGTTCGTGCGGCCCGCCGCCGGGCGGGTGTTCATCGGGGACCGCGACGTCACCGGGCTGCCGCCGCACCGGCGCGGCATCGGCATGGTCGTCCAGCAGTACGCCCTCTTCCCGCACCTGCGCGTCGAGGACAACGTCGCCTTCGGCCTGAAGGCGCGGAAGGTCAACAAGGGCGAGATCCCCGGGCGGGTCGCCGAGGCGCTGGAGATGACCGGCATGGCGGCGTACGGGACGCGCTACCCCCGCGAGCTGTCCGGAGGCCAGCAGCAGCGCGTCGCCATCGCCCGGGCGCTCGCCGTCCGGCCCGGCGTGCTGCTCCTCGACGAGCCGCTGTCGGCGCTGGACGCGCAGCTCAGGTCCGGGATGCTGGCCGAACTGGCCCGACTGCACCGCGAGTTGCCGGAGGTGTCGATCCTGTACGTCACCCACGACCAGGTCGAGGCGCTGACCCTCGCGGACCGCATCGCCGTCATGGACAAGGCGCGGCTCCAGGACTGCGGTACGCCCCGGCAGTTGTACCGCAGGCCGAGGACCGAGTTCACCGCGTCCTTCGTCGGCAACGCGAACCTGCTGCCGGTCGCGGTCGGCGGCGCGGGCGTCTCCTTCGCCGGTACGCCGCTGAAGGTCGACACCGGGGGCGCGGCGAGCGGTTCGACGGCCACCTTGTGCGTACGCCCGCACCTCGTCGGTCTCGGCGACGGCCCGAACGCGCTGCGGGGGACGATCACCGAGGTCCAGTGGCGCGGCGCCACGCACCGGCTGTACGTCGACGTCGGCGGCCGGCGCCTCAAGGCGGACCTGCGCGAGCTGCGCGAGACGCCGGAACTCGGCGCCGAGGTCACCCTGCACTTCGCACCCGAGGACGCGGTGCTGCTGGGGGCGGGGGTGACCTCCGATGGCTAGCGCGGACGCCGTGCCCGCGGGCGGCGGGGGAGGAGTGCGCACGGCCTCCACCGGTGCCGGTGCACGCGGCGGCACCACCTCCGCGGGCGGGACCCGGAGCGCGGACCCGCGCACCGACGGCGCCCCACCCGCGCCGTCCGACGCCCCCGTGCCCCACGCCGACGCCGCCGCACCCCGAGGCCCCCGTTCCGGAGCCGGCGCAGCCCCGGGCAGCCGCCCCGGCCCGCCCGCAGGCGCGCCGGTCCGGGCCGTCCCCCGGTGGGTGTGGGCGCTGCCGCCCGTCGGTGTGCTCGCGCTGTTCTTCCTCTATCCGCTGGCCCTCGTCGTCCAGCAGTCCCTCTCGCCCGACGAGGGCGGCACCTCTGTCGAGCCGTACGCCGAGGTGTTCGCCTCCGAGGCGTTCCGGGAAGCGCTGTCGACCACTGTGTGGCTGGCCGTGGGGGCCACTCTCGGGTGCCTCGTCCTCGGCTTCGTCCTGGCCCTGGTCATCGCCTTCATACCCTTCCCCGGCGGCCGGGCGGTAGCCAAGTTCATCGACGTCTTCCTCTCCTTCCCGTCGTTCCTGATCACGCTCGCGCTGCTGTTCGTCTACGGAACGGTCGGGATGGCCAACGGGCTGTGGACGGACGTCACCGGCGCCGCCGAGGGGCCCTTCCACTTCCTCACCACCCCCTGGGGCGTGCTCCTCGCCGAGATCACGTACTTCACGCCGTTCGTGATGCGCCCGCTGCTCGCCGCCTTCTCCCAGCTCGACACCGCGCAGCTCGAAGTGGCCTCGTCGCTGGGCGCCAGGCCCGCCCGGATCGTCCGGCAGGTGATCCTCCCCGAGGCGCTCCCGGCGCTCGCCGCCGGCGGCAGCCTCGTCCTCGTCATGTGCCTGAACGAGTTCGGGATCGTGCTCTTCACCGGCGCCAAGGGCGTCACGACCCTGCCGATGCTCGTCTACAGCGAGGCGATCCTCGCGTCCGACTATCCCGCCGCCTGCGTCGTCGCGGTCGTCAACATCGCGATCTCCGTGGGCCTCTACAGCCTCTACCGGGTGGTGAGCCGCCGTGTTGGTGCATAGCCGTACGGGGAGGTGGGCGGCCTGGGCGCTCTTCGTCGTCCTGTTCGTGCCGCTCTTCGCCCTGCCCCTCCTCGTCATCCTCGCCGCGTCGTTCTCCACCCACTGGTCCGGCGCCTTCCCCTCGGGCCCGACCGCGGGGCACTACACCGCCGCCGTACGCGGGGAGTCGCTGCAGGCGCTCACCACCAGCCTGGTCACGGCGCTCACCGCCAGCCTCCTCGCGCTGACCGTGGGAACCTGGGCGGCGCTCGCCGCCGCCGCGCTCGGGCGCGGCGGGAAACGGGTGCTCGACGCGCTGTTCATGCTGCCCGTCGCCGTGCCGTCCGTGGTGGTCGGCCTCGCCGTGCTCGTCGCGTTCTCGCAGCCGCCCCTGCTGCTCAACGGCACACGCTGGATCGTGATCCTCGCGCACACCGTGCTGGTCACGGCGTTCGCCCACCAGTCGGTCTCGGCCGCCGTCCGGCGCCTGGACCCGATGTACGAACAGGCGGCCGCGTCCCTGGGCGCCCGCCCCTCGTACGTCCTGTGGAAGGTGAAACTCCCGCTCCTGCTGCCGTCGCTCAACGCGGCCGCCGGGCTCTGCTTCGCCCTGTCCATGGGCGAACTGAGCGCCACCATGATGCTCTACCCGCCCGACTGGATGCCGCTCCCGGTGCGGATCTTCACCGCCACCGACCGCGGCTCCCTGTTCACCGGCTCGGCAGTCGCCGTCGTCCTCATGGCCACGACGCTGCTCGTGCTGCTCGCGGTGTCCCGTATCCGCACCAAAGCCTCGTACCGCTAGGAGAAGTGAGACGTCATGCCCCGCAACCCCCGCACGCTCGCACAGCCGGCCGTCGCCGTCTGCGGCAGCCTCGTGCTCGCCGCCTCCCTGTGCGCCTGCGGCGGCTCGTCCGCCGCCTCCGACGAGAAGACCGTCACCGTCTACAGCGCCGACGGCCTCAAGGGCGAGAACGGCGACGGCTGGTACGACCGGGTCTTCGCCGACTTCGAGAAGAAGACCGGCATCAAGGTCGAGTACGTCGAGGGCGGCTCCGGCGAGATGGTGCAGCGAGCCGTCCGCGAGAAGTCCAACACCCAGGCGGACGTCGTCGTCACCCTGCCGCCCTTCATCCAGCAGGCCGACGAGAAGGGGCTGCTGCAGAAGTACGTTCCGCGGGGCGCCGACAAGGTCGCCGCCGCCGACAAGGCGCCCGACGGCACGTGGACGTCCGTCGTCAACAACTACTTCGGGTTCGTTCACAACAAGAAGGTGCTGAAGGAGGCCCCGAAGACCTGGGAGGACCTCCTCGACCCCGCGTACAAGGACAAGCTCCAGTACTCCACGCCCGGCGTCGCGGGCGACGGCACCGCCGTCGTCATCAAGGCCATGCACGACTTCGGCGGCAAGGAGCCGGCGATGGCGTACCTGAAGAAGCTCCAGGCCAACAACGTCGGCCCGTCCTCCTCCACCTCCAAGCTCGCCCCGAAGGTCGACAAGGGCGAGATCCTGGTCGCCAACGGCGACGTGCAGATGAACTTCGCGCAGTCCAAGTCGATGCCGAACCTGGGCATCTGGTTCCCGGCCAGGGAGGGCGGGAAGCCCACCACGTTCGCGCTGCCGTACGCCGCCGGTCTCGTCACCAGGGCCCCGCACGGCGAGAACGGGAAGAAGCTCCTCGACTTCATGCTCACCGAGGGCGCGCAGCGACAGGTCAGCGAGATCGGCGGCGGCTTCCCGGCGCGTACGGACATCGAGGCCACGGACACCAACGCCACCGAACTGGCGGGCGTCATCAAGGGCGTTGAGATCTTCGAGCCGGACTGGCAGGACATCGGCGCCCACTTCGACGACTACATCGACGCCTGGAAGTCGGCCACCGGAAGCTGATCAGTAACCACTCGGCCAAGCCCGGCTGCGAGGGTCTGGACCGGTCACCGCTGTCACGCAAAGGTAACGGGTCTGGTCCAGGTCCGGACCCTCGTCCTTTTCCTTGGAGGATCACATGTCCCGAGGCATACCCAGACGTTCCGTCCTCGCTGCCGGTACGGCAGCCGCCGCCGTCGCCGCCACCGGACCGCTCGGCGCCACCCCGGCCGCCGCCGCCACTGCCGCACCCACCCTCCCGAACGGCACCAGCCTTGACAAGGTGCTCGTCATCGGAATGGACGGCCTGCGCCACGACCGGATCGACGCCGCCAGGGCCCCGCACCTCAAGTCCCTGATGGCGAACGGCACGTACGGCACCTCGCTCCTGTACGCCAACCCCATGGCGGCCACCTCGTCCGGTCCCGGCTGGTCGACCGTCTCCACCGGGGTCTGGCCCGACAAGCACGGGGTGAAGGACAACACCTTCACCGGCAAGAACTACGCCAAGTACCCGGGCTTCCTGGCCCGCCTGGCCCAGGTCCGCCCCGGCCTCTCCACCTACGCCGCCGTCGACTGGAAGCCCCTGGACGCCCAGGGCACGGTCACCCCCGGCGCCGACGCGAAGCTCGTACTCGACGGTGACGCCGACGGCTACACCGGCCACGACGCGACCATCGCCGCCACCACCGAGTCGGTCCTGCGCGACCAGAACCCGGACGTCCTGTTCGTCTACTTCGGCCAGACCGACATCGTCGGCCACAGCTCGGGTGCCGCCAGCCCCAAGTACCTCGAAGCGATCGACGTCCAGGACGGTTACGTCGGCCGCCTCCTCGCCGCGATCAAGGCACGCCCGACGTACGCCTCCGAGCGCTGGACCGTCGTCGTCACCACCGACCACGGCCACGCCGACGCCGGCGGCCACGGCGGAAGTGCCATCGAGGAGCGCCGTACGTTCGTCCTCGCCCAGGGCCCCGGGATCGCCGCCGGCTCCCGGCCCGTCGACACGCGCCTCGTCGACGTCGCCGCCACCGTCTTCAAGCAGCTCGGGATCACGCCCGACCCCGCCTGGGGCCTGGACGGCAAGCCCGTCCAGGAGCGGTCCGCAGACCCCTTCGACGCCCTGTACCCCTCACTCTCCGGGCGGGTCGACGAGACCGGCATCCCGGCCGGGGTCCTCGGCTTCACGCACACCGCGCCCAGCGGCTGGTCGGTCATCAACAACGCCATGGGCACGGGCGGCACGACCGAGTGGCGGGGCTGGTCGTTCGCCACCGACGAGTTCTGGTCCAGGACCCAGCGCGACCAGTCCCGCGAGCTCAACGTCCGCGCGCGCGGCGTCTTCGCGGTCGCCGACTCCGACGAGTGGGCGGACAAGACCTTCTCCGGTACGTACGACTCGACGCTCGTCACCCCGGCGTACTCCGTCGGCGGCAAGAGCACCGTCACACTCGGCTTCACCACCTTCTACCGCCAGGAGGGCAGCCAGAGCGCCCGGATCCTCGCCTCCTGGAACGGCGGCACACCGGTCGCCGTCCGGTCGTACACGGCGGACGTGGTCTCGCAGCCCCAGTCGCTGACCCTGAACGTCCCGTCCGGGGCCACCAGCGTGGGCTTCCGCTTCCACTACACCGGCAGCAACAACTGGTACTGGGTGATCGACGGGGTCAAGATCACAGCAGCCTGATTAGGCTGGGGGCGCCCGGACGGTGTGGTCCGGGCGCCCCCAGCGTTGTTTTGCGTACGGCAGGAGTCCGGCACATGGCAGAGCGCAAGCCGATCGAATCATGGCTGACCGACATGGACGGCGTCCTCATCCACGAGGGAACGCCCATCCCCGGCGCCGATGCCTTCATCAAGCGGCTCCGCGAGTCGGGCAGGCCCTTCCTGGTGCTGACGAACAATTCGATCTACACCGCCCGCGACCTGCACGCCCGCCTGTTCCGCATGGGCCTGGACGTGCCGGTCGAGAACATCTGGACCTCGGCGCTCGCCACCGCCCGGTTCCTCGACGACCAGCGGCCCGGCGGCACGGCGTACGTCATCGGCGAGGCGGGACTGACCACCGCGCTGCACGACATCGGGTACGTCCTGACCGACCACGACCCCGACTACGTGGTGCTGGGCGAGACGCGCACGTACAGCTTCGAGGCCCTCACCAAGGCCATCCGGCTCATCAACGACGGCGCCCGCTTCATCTGCACCAACCCGGACGAGACCGGCCCGAGCCGGGAGGGCCCGCTGCCCGCCACCGGAGCCGTCGCCGCGCTCATCACCAAGGCCACCGGCAAGGACCCGTACTTCGCGGGCAAGCCCAACCCGCTGATGATGCGGACCGGGCTCAACGCGATCGGCGCCCACTCCGAGACCAGCGCGATGATCGGCGACCGGATGGACACCGACGTGCTCGCCGGGCTCGAAGCGGGCATGGAGACGTTCCTGGTCCTCACCGGCCTGACCGGTCCGGCGGACGTCGACCGCTACCCGTTCCGGCCCTCGACGATCGTCGACTCGATCGCGGACCTCGTCGACCGCGTCTGACCGGCCCCCTCGTCCGTCGCACGGCGGTCTCCAGGGGCCCGTACGGCCCAGTGACGGGCCTCTGGAGATGCGGAAACGGCCCGTACCGGTGAATCTTCCTAGTACCAGGAGGTTCACTATGCGCTCAATACAGCTCGCTCTGTGTGCCGGTGCGGCCGTCGTGGCGGTCATGGCGCCCGCGGCCGCGGCACACGCCGCCCCCACCGAGAACGACGGCGAGGGACGGGTCCTCGTCACCCCGTCCACCATCGCTCCGGGAGGAGAGGTGGATCTGCGCGTCGACGTGTGCCGGGGCAGACACGCCACCGGTACGTCCGACGCCTTCGCGGCGCCCGCCCACTTCAGCCCCGCCGCCGACCGGGGCGACCTCTTCGCCGAGGCCCGCATCCGGTCGGACGCCGAGGCCGGCGACTACGAGATCTGGGTGCGGTGCAAGGACGGCGGCCAGGCCAACGGCACCGTCACGGTGGTCCACCACCACAAGCCCACGCACCACCCGACCCACCACGCGACCCCGATCGCGCCCGTCCACGCGGGCGGCGGCGGCACGGCCGAGACGGCCGCGACCGAGGAGGGCGGGCCCGGGACCCCGCACACGGTGATCGGTCTCGTGCTGGCGGGCGTGGCGGCGGTGGCCGTGGCGTTCCGGAGCGTGCGTCGTCGCCGTACGGACTCGGACTGACATGTCCGCCGAGGACCGCCCGGCCGGTGGCGGCGGACGGCTGCTGACCGGCGTCGCGTGGGCCGTGCTGCTGCTCGGCCTGTGGCTGTGGGGCCGGGAGATCACGGACGGCAGTTCGGCGCCCACCACCGGAGACGTGGCCGCCGTCGGCCGCCCGCTGGGGACGCCGCTGCCCCCCGCGCACGCACCCGTCGAGGGCGCGGCGCCGCGGCACGTCACGGTGCCCTCCATCGGCATCACGGCCCCGGTCGTGCCCCGCGGACTCGACGCGTCGGGCGCCGTCGACCCGCCGCCGTACCACCAGCCGTCGAAGGTCGGCTGGTACGAGGGCGGAACGAAGCCCGGCGCCCGGGGAGTCGCCCTGCTCGTCGGTCATGTCGACACCGAGAGCAAACCGGCCGTCTTCTACGGTCTGAGCGCCGCCCGCCCCGGCGAGAAGGTACGGCTCGCGCGGACCGGCGGAGAGACCTTGGAGTTCACCATCGACGACATCCAGGTCTTCACCCGCGAACGCTTCGACCCGCAGAAGGTGTACGGCCCCCGCGAGAGCGACCGGGCGGAGCTGCGCCTGATCACCTGCGGGGGAACGTACGACAAGAAGGCCCGCACCTACACGGCCAACGTCGTGGTCTCCGCCTACCTGACCGGTACGGGCAAGAGCTGACCGGCGGGCCGGGACCGGCCCGCCCCCGGCGGGCGCACGGGCCGGCCGGCCGCTCCTAGGCCGCCACCGGCGTTGCCGCCGGAGCGGTGCGGCCGGCGGCGCGCAGGCCCAGCGCGCCGAAGACCCCGGCGAACACCGCCCACAGCACCGCGTGCGAGGCCAGCGACAGGACGCGGAAGTCCCACAGCAGCGTCGCCGCCACCGGGACCTCGTCCGGGTTGCCCGGCAGTGCGAAGAGCACCGCGAGCGTCGCGACCCCCGTGAGGGCCACCGCGACCTGCCGCACCGGGAGCGACCGGTCCGCGAGGCGTACGTACACCTGCCACGCCAGCACCATGCCGAGGACGCCGATCACGACGGCGGCCAGCCACAGGGCCTGGCGGTCGGCGACGGTGCCGGAGTCGCCCACGCCCGGCGGGTTCGCCGGATAGCGCAGTCCCGGCAGCAGCGAGACCGCGACGAACGCGGCCGCGCCGAAGGCGAGGGCACGCTGCCACGGCCGGTCGGCGAGGCTTGTCCGGCGGTGCACCAGGGCGTACGCGAGGGCGAACAGGACGCCCAGCGCGAGCCCGGCGGCGACCGCCGTGACGACCAGGCCGAAGTGCTGGGTCGAACGGGAGAACAGTTCCTCGTGGTGCTGGACGGCCGTGGCCGCCGCACCGTGCGCGTGTTCCTCGGCGGAGCGTGCCTCTTCCAGGCGGATCGCACGGTCCATCAGGGGCTCGGCGAGCAGGAGCGAGAAGAGGCCGGCGGCAAGACCGGCCGCCCCGCCCGCCGCGAGTCCGCGTCCGAGCAGGGGGAGTACGGGTGTCGACATGGTGCGTACGGCCCCGATCAGTGGCAGGGGGCACCGAAGAGGTGCCGGCCGTCGTGCGAGAACTCGTGCAGGTAGTCGCCCGTCGCGGTGACGACGGTGCCGTTGTCCATGAAGACGGCGTACAGCGCGACCACGGCGATGATCGCCGCGGCGGCCATGATCAGCCAGTCGCGCGTGGTGGTCGTGGCGGACTCGACCGCCGCGGTGTCGGCGTGCTGCGCGGTGTGCAGTGACATACCGGTGTGCCTCCTTCTGGGGTTTCCACGCCCCAATGCAGGAGGACGACGGGTCAGTTCCTGACTTCCGTACGGGCAGCACTCGGCTCTCGCACGGTCACAGTGGCGGGACCGTCCCGGGTTCGCACCGGGTTCCTGTCCACCGTCGCCTCGATGTGTGGAGTTGTCCCACGGAGCGTCCCAGCCCGGATGAGCACTGTCAACAGGCCAGTGCCCGCACGCCCTGCGCCCCCGGCCGGTGTGTCAGGATGGTTTCGACCGGATGTGTCCGGGGAGGGGCCGGGGGGTCCTCAGCAATCTTCAGCGCGTTGTTGAGCGCAGCCAAGGGGGAGTGGATGTACGGCAGTTACAGCGGCCGTAGGCGCAAGGGTGTCCGGGTGGCCGCGGTGGGGGCCGTGGGGGCCGCGCTGCTCCTGGCGGGATGTTCCTCCTCCGGGGGTGACGGAGGAGACGGGTCGAGCCTGCCGCCGATGAAGCAGCAGCCGAAGGGCAGTGACCCTTACTGGGTCAATCCGGAAGGAAACGCCGCCAAGCAGGCCGGGGCGCTCGCCAAGAAGGGCGAGGACGAGAAGGCCGAGCTCATCAGGAAGATCGCCGAGCAGCCGACCGCCGAGTGGATCGGCCCGGAGAACGCCGAGGCGCAGGCGAAGGGGTACACCGAGGCGGCCGAGAAGGCCGACCGTGACGCCCTGCTCGTCCTCTACAACATCCCGCACCGCGACTGCGGCCAGTTCTCGAAGGGCGGCGCCGCCGACGGCAACGCCTACCGGACCTGGACCGACCAGGTGGCCAAGGGCATCGGCGACCGCCCGGCCACCGTGATCCTGGAGCCGGACGCGGTGCTGCACCTGGTCGACGGCTGCACGCCCGACGAGTTCCACGAGGAGCGGTACGACCTCCTCAAGGGCGCCATCAAGCGCCTCAAGCAGCAGCCGAAGGTCACGGTGTACCTGGACGCGGGCAACGCGGGCTGGAAGTCCCCGGACTCGCTGTTCGAGCCGCTCCAGTGGGCGGGCATCGCGGACGCGGACGGCTTCTCGGTGAACGTCTCCAACTTCCAGACCACCGAGGTCAGCAAGGAGTTCGGCAAGAAGCTGTCGGCGAAGGTGGGCGGCAAGCCGTTCGTCATCGACACCAGCCGCAACGGCAACGGTCCGTACACCGGGGGCGACCCCGCCGAGAGCTGGTGCAATCCGCCGGGCCGCGCGCTCGGGGAGAAGCCGACCACCAAGACCGGTGACGAACTGGTCGACGCGTTCCTGTGGATCAAGCGTCCCGGCGAGTCGGACGGCGACTGCAAGGGCGGCCCGAAGGCCGGCGAGTGGTACGAGGAGTACGCGCTCGAACTGGCCCGCAACGCGAAGTAGCCGCGCGGAACACGAAGGGAGGGCCGCCCGTCGGGGCGGCCCTCCCTTTCCCGTTCCGCAGGACTCCCGGGCTACGGGACCTCGATCCAGGTCCCCTCGGACGGCGTGCCCTGAGCGTCCGTCACGAACAGCATGTAGTAGCCCGAGGGCACCAGTGCCCGGTTCTTCGGCACGGTGACCGAGATGCCGTCCTTGGTCTTCTTCATCTCCAGCGCGACGGTGCGCTGGTCGACGTCGGTGACGTGGGTGACGGCGCTGGGCCGCATCAGCTTCGCGTCCTTGAGCGACGCGGCGTGCGCCGACTCGAAGGTCGCCGTGCCGCCTCGCGCGATCTTCTTCGGGCCGCCCGTGAGCTTGGGCCGCGCGTCCCGGAAGAGGTACGGCGGCGTGTAGATCTCGATGCGCTGCTCGAAGACGCCCGGCCGGGTGTTGGCCTTGTCGGAGTACAGCGAGTCGGACCCGAAGATCATGACGCGCCCGTCGGGAAGCAGCAGCGAGCCCGAGTGGTAGTTGCGGCCCACGGCCGGGTCGGCCACCCGGCGGTACGTGCCGGTCTGGGCGTCGTACAGCCGCGCCTGGAGGATGTCCGAGCCGCCGCGCCCGCGGTAGTCGTGGGAGCCGCCGGTGATCAGGACGGTGTCGTCCGGCATCAGGGACGCGCTGGGGTAGCGGGTGCCCTGGTCGAGCGAGGCGCCGTCCTTGAAGCGGGGGTTGGACTCCTTGAGGTCGACGAGGCGCGACTTCTCGCTGGACTTCTCCGACTCGCCGACGCCGCCGCCGCCGATGACCATGAACTTCTCGTCCTGGGCGGGAGGCAGCCGCACGGTCGCGGAGGTCTCCATCATGTCCGGGTCGCTCAGACCGGGGATCTTCTTGAACTTGTTGGTCTTCAGGTCCCAGATGCCCGGCTCACGGCCCTCGTCGGCGGGCCCGTACCCGGCGTTGGAGCCCGAGTAGAACAGCTTGCCGTTGTTCATCAGGAAGATCGCGGGGTATGTCGGGAACTTCCGGATGACCCCGGTGTACTCCCACTTCTTCGTGGCGGGGTCGTAGATCTCGTCCTTGCCGGGGACGATCTGGCCGATCTCGTCGAGGCCGGACAGCGACAGGACCTTGCCGTCCTCCAGCGTGGTGAGCGTCGGGTACCAGCGGGCCTCGTTCATCGGGTCCACGGTGATGTACTTCTCCGCGACCGGGTCGAACTCGTAGGCCTCCTTGATGCCCTGGAAGTCCTTCTTGTCGAGGGCCAGCTTCTGCGCGATGCCGTACACGTTCTTGGCGTCGGTGCCCGTCAGGCCGTGGACCCGGTAGTTGTCCTCGGTGCCGGACTCGTACTTCTTGCCCGACGCCTTGGCCTCGACGTAGATGCGGCCGAGCCCGGCCTCCGTGCGCAGGAAGCGGCCGGTCTGCTTGTCGAAGACCTTCTTGGCCTTCTCCACGAGGACCGGGTCCTTGGAGACGTACGTCTTGCCGTTCTTCTTGCCCGTGAAGATGGTGCCGGCGGGCAGCGTCTTCGGGGCGTCCGGGTCCTCGTTGTGCACGATCATCAGGCCGCCGGCCTTGGTGACGTCGCCCTCGAGTTTCTCGTACCGCTTGGTGCCGCCCGCCACCAGCAGCTTCCCGTCGGGCAGCTGGGTGTGCCCGGCGCAGAACATGTCCTTGGGCGTCGGGATCTTCTTGTACGTGTCGGTCTTCGGGTCCCACAGCACCGACTCGAACTTCTTGGCGTCGAAGTTCTTCTGGTTGTTGCCCGAACCCGCGATCAGCAGCACCTTGCCGGTGTGCAGCAGGGCGGCGTGGATCGTGTTGATGCGGAACTCCGACGGGACGTCGAGGAAGTCCCAGTGGCCGTTCTCCGCCTTGTACTCGGGCCGGTTGATCTTGTAGTCGTGGTACTGCTCCGTGCCGAAGCGGTAGAGCGCGGGCCCGTTCATCCCCGCCAGAGCGAGCACCACCACACCCGTTATCGCCAGGCGGCGGGTGCGGCGGCTCGGACGGTAGTTCATTTCTTACGTCCCCCAAGGGCTATCTGCATGGTCTGGTCGGAAGCGGCCCAGGTGGGCTTCTGCTGCGGCGGGTGAGCCTCGGGCGGGGGACCGGCCGGCGGCTCGGACTGGTTCGGCGGCGCTCCGTGCCTGCCGCGCCCCTTCCGCTTCTTCTTCTCGTCGCGGACGGTCCAGCGCCAGGCGAAGATCGGCGCCGCCGTGATCAGCAGGGCCAGCGTGGCCCAGGTGATCATCGCGGGATGGTTGTGGCCGAAGAAGAAGGACGAGACGAGCGATCCGCCGAAGACCAGGACGAAGAACAGGTGGATACGGAAGGTGCCGAAGAGCGTGTCGGGGCTGGAGGAGTCGCCCTTGGGCGTCACCACGAAGCCGGACTTGCGGCGCAGTACGGCGTCCATCAGCGAGCGCGCGTAGATCGGCGCCGAGAGCGCGGACATCACCATGCCGGCCAGGCCGCCGGAGCCCTCGGGCTCGTGCGGCGAGACGTTGTGCCGGCGGTTCCAGATGTAGAGGCCGATCTGGAGCGCCGAGGCGTTGCCGTACAGCATCATCCAGATCGCCGGGTCGATCTGCACACCCGAGGCGCCCATGCCCAGGAACAGGGCGCAGCTGAGCGCCGCGAGGATCCAGTTCATGGCGGACATCGGGTAGAAGATGATCATCATCGTGTAGTTGAAGAGCTTGCCCGCGGGCAGCGAGCCGTAGCCCCTCCAGTACTGCTTGAGGATCGTCTCGTACGTGCCGCGCGACCAGCGCAGCTGCTGCGTGAAGAAGTCCGTCCAGGCGGTCGGTCCCTCGCCGACGGCCAGCACGTCGGGCGTGTAGACCGAGCGCCACTTCCGGCCGGTGACCGGGTTCGTGGCGCGGTGGATCTCGAAGCCCGTCGCCATGTCCTCGGTGATCGAGTCGTACAGGCCGCCGATCTGCTTGAGTGCCCGGATGCGGACGGCGTTGGACGTGCCGACGAACATCGGCGCGCCGTAGCGGTTGCCGGCGCGCTGGATCAGGGCGTGGAAGAGGAACTGCTGCGACTCGGCGGCCTTGGTGACGAAGGTGTCGTAGTTGCCGTAGACCTGCGGGCCGATGACGAAGCCGATGTCCGGGTCGCGGAAGTAGCCGAGCATCCGCTCCAGGTAGTTCGGCAGCGGCACGTGGTCGGTGTCGACGGAGGCGAAGAAGTCGTAGTCGTCGCCGTGCGCGTCGAGCCAGGCGTTGTAGTTGCCGTGCTTGGTCTTGGCGCGGTGCGGGCCCTTGGCCTGGTTCCACTTCGCGACGCCCTTGCGGGAGAAGTGGTGCACGCCGAGGCGCTCGCAGACCTCCCTGACCGCCGGGTCGTTGCCCTCGTCGAGGAGCCACACGTGCATCAGGCCGCGGTGGCGGATCTTGACCGCCGCCTCCAGCGTCTTCGTCACCATCTCCAGCGGTTCCTTGCCGGGCACGAAGGAGGTGAGGAAGGCGACGCGGGTGCCGGTCTCGGGCACGACGGGGACGGGGTCGCGGGCGACCAGGGTCGCGTGCGCGTTCGACAGGACGTTCATCGTGCGGAAGAGCTCGATCAGACCGATCGAGACCAGCATGACGATGTCGAGGATCAGCAGCGTGTCGTTCTTGAGGTTGGGGTCGCGCTCGGTCCAGTGCTCGGGCTGCATCAGCCAGACGAACAGACCCAGCGACAGCAGCGGCGCGGCGCACAGCAGCAGGGCGGCGCGGACGCGGTGCGGCTCCTGCGAGAGCAGCGAGCGGTACTGCACGGTGTACGGCTTGGCCGGGTCGGGCTGGGTCAGCGGACCGGCGAGCCGACTGTAGTGCTCGTAGTCGTACCTGGGCAGCGGCTTCTTCGCCCGTATGCGCGACCCGCCGGTCCGCAGCTGCGGGGGTACCCGGAGCTGGGCCGTCCGGGAAGGGTCGTTGTTGTGCCGGGCGCCGGTCGGCGTCGACGTCATGAGTCATCCCCCCGCACGCATGCTGGCTGCGTGTGTTCGTCGGTCTCTTCGCCCGGTGCCGGTCCCCCTCGACCATTCCGGACGCACAAGTGGCCTGCTGTCATCCCTTCAGACATGGGACGACAACCTTCCGGTTGCATGATGCCCGCCCCGGGATCTGTTCAGAACGGGGCCCCCGCCCCCTGTGCTCCCGCAGCCCCCCGGCTGCCGGCTTCGCCCCCAACGTGCCGGAGCCGCCCGCCCCATTGGAGCCACTGGCTCCAGGATAGGGTCTACGACCCCCGCCTTGATCGCAAGGGTGAAACAAGGTGTTTACCGGTCATACGCGGGCTTTGGGGGCCCTCTGCGATTTGGGTGCGACATGGGTTCGGCGCGGGGGCGACATGCCCGGAGTGTCCCGGAAAAGCCGAAGCCCCCTCACGCTGGGTGAGGGGGCTTCGACGTCGTGTGCGCCGCCAGGGACTCGAACCCCGGACCCGCTGATTAAGAGTCAGCTGCTCTAACCAACTGAGCTAGCGGCGCCTGTCTGACTCCGAGAACTTTACCCGACGGTCGCGGGTGCTCCGGACCGGCCACGCCGTGCGCTGTCCGTTTGATTATCATTTGGACCGTCAACATGCGTTATGTCCAGACAGTTGAAACACTGTCACCCGTGCAGATCCGCCAGAAAAACCCACGGGAGGGGACCGCATGACGATGCCGGTTTTCGATGAGTACGAACCCGCGGCCGACTGCGGCTGCCCCGGCTGCGCCCAGGAGCGCCGGGCCGCCGCCCTCGGCCTGACGGTCGCGGCCGGCGGCCACCCGGCCGCGCACGGCGCCCGCCGCGCGCTGGTCCTCGCCACGGCCGCGGGCGTGGTCCTGGGCGGCGGCGCGGCCGGCGCCGCGAGCGCCGTCGCCCCCGGGCACGCGCCGGCCCGTACCGGAGCCGACCACGACCCGGACACCCCGCAGGGCGGGCCCGGCCCGCTGCACGGCGGCCGGCCGGGCCGGGACGGCGAGACGACCCCCACCGCGCACGTGACGCCGACCGCCACCCGGCCGGCCCTGCGGATCACGACCAGGGCCGAGATCATCGACCGCGCCAAGCGCTGGGTGGACGCCAGGGTCCCGTACAGCATGGAGAAGTACTGGAGCGACGGGTACCGGCAGGACTGCTCGGGCTACGTCTCGATGGCTTGGAACCTCGACGGCAACGAATGGACGGGGAGCCTCGCCCAGTACGGCACGCTCACCGCCAAGGACCAGCTGGAGCCCGGCGACATCCTGCTCTTCCACAACCCCGCCGATCCGAACAAGGGCTCGCACGTCACGATCTTCGGCGGCTGGTCCGACGACGGCCGCACCCACTACATCGCGTACGAGCAGACCCGTCCGCACACCCGCCGGCTGGCCACCCCGTACGCCTACTGGAACAACTCCGCGCGCTACGTCGGCTACCGCTACAACGGGATCAGCGGCGGGGCCGGCGGCGGGGCCGGTGGCGGCGGGTCCACAGGGACGGCCTACCCGGGCGCGAAGTCCTTCGGCCCGGGTGCGAACAACCGGTACGTCACCCGGCTCGGCAAGATGCTCGTCGCCCGGGGCGGCAAGCGCTTCTACAGCCAGGGCCCCGGGCCCGGCTGGGGCGAGGCCGACCGGCGCGCCACCGAGGCGTTCCAGCGCGCCCAGGGCTGGCGCGGCGCGGAGGCGGACGGGCTGCCGGGGCCGCACACGTGGCGGCTGCTCGTCCAGAACGCGGGCAAGGACATCCCGGCCGCAGGCGAGGGCGAGGGCGGGGGCGGGGACGGCGGCACCGGCGGCACGGCCGGCGCCACGGTGTTCCCCGGCCGGGAGCACTTCCGGCCCGGCCGGTCGAACGGGTACGTCGAGATGCTCGGCAGGCAACTGGTGAGGAAGGGATACGGCAAGCACTACACCTCGGGGCCGGGACCCCGCTGGACCGAGGCGGACCGGCGCAACGTCGAGGCGTTCCAGCGCGCGCAGGGCTGGCGCGGCGCGGCGGCCGACGGCTATCCCGGCCCGCAGACCTGGCGGCGGCTCTTCGCATGACGGCATGACGGAGGAACGATGAGCACCACGACTTCAGAGACCTCGGAGCCGGACGGCTCCAACGCGCCGTCCGCTCCCGGCCGGCCGGGGCCCGAGCCCGTGCCGAGGGCGCCGGTCATCAGGAACGAGTCCACCGTCGAGATCCCGGTGCACCTGCTGTTCCGCGACGACACCGGCCCGACCGCGCTGACCCTGCCGCCGGGCGCCTCGGTGATCAGCCGCAGGAAGGGCACCGGCGAACAGCCGCGCGTGGCGGCGGGCGGCGCCGCTGCCCGGCCGGGCGCGGGCGTACCGGTGTCCGCGCGGGGGCGCTCGCCCCGGCCCGCCGCGCCCTGCGACCCCGGGCTCGCGGAGCGGCCGGGGCCGGCGCTGCCCGGCTGGTGCGGGGTCGCGGCCGGGGCGGGTGCGCTCGCGGCGGGCGCGGCGCTGGTGTGGTGGACGGGGGCGGTGCCGCCGCCGGCGGCCGTACTGCTGGGGCTGCCCCTGCGTCCGTACGACGGGATCGCGCTCGGGACCTGGGCGGTGCTGGCCGCGCTGGTGACGGTCGTGCTGTTCGCGTTCGGCGGTCTGGCCCGGGGGCGGGTCGGACACGCGTGGGTGCTCTCGCTGTTCGGCGACTACCGGGGGACCGTGCGCCGCAGCGGCCTGGTGTGGGTGAGCCCGCTGCTGCTGCGCCGCCGGGTCGACGTGCGGCTGCGGCACTGGCGCAGCGAGCCGATGGAGGCCGTGGACGCGAACGGGGTGGCGCTGCGGGTCGTGGTGCTCGTGGTGTGGCGGATCAAGGACACGGCGCGGGCGGTGCTCGCGGTCGAGGACCACGTCCGGTACCTGCGCGAGCAGGTGGAGGCGGCCATGGCGCGGGTGCTGTCGCAGCTTCCGGCCGACGCCTTCCACGACAGCGCGCCGACCCTGCGCGACGCGGAGGCGGTCGGCGGCGCGCTGACCGGGATGCTGGCGGCGGAGGCGGCGCCGGTCGGCATCGACGTCTTCTCGGTGCAGCCGACGCGGATCGAGTACGCCCCCGAGGTCGCGGCGGCGATGCGGCGCAGGCGGGTCGCGGCGCTCGACGCGCAGCACCGGGACAGCGTGCTGTCGTCGGTGGTGGACGCGGTGGACGACACGGTGACGCGGCTGACCTCGCGCGGGCTGGTCGAACTGGACGACTACGAGCGCAAGGCGCTCGTGAAGGACCTGACGGTGGCCTTCTACACGGGCCGTGGGGAGGGACTGTGAACGCCTCCGCGATTGGTCTGGACATGTTCATGACCCGTTAATACATTGGAACTTGGTCTAGACCGCAAGACAACGCGCGCAGCACAGCTCACAGAACTGCCCCCACGTTCAGGAGCAAGCATGCGAATAAAGACAGGTGCGGCCGTCGTCGGCCTCGCGATGGCCGGGGTGTCCTTCCTCGCCACCGGCAGCGCGAGCAGCCACGGCTACACCGACGCCCCGATCAGCCGTCAGAAGCTCTGCGCCAACGGCACGGTGACCGGCTGCGGCAACATCCAATGGGAACCGCAGAGCGTCGAAGGGCCGAAGGGATTCCCCGCCTCCGGCCCGGCGGACGGCAAGATCTGCGCCGGCGGCAACGGCCAGTTCGCCCAGCTCGACGACCCGCGCGGAGGTGCCTGGCCCGCCACCAGGCTCACCGCCGGACAGGGCTACGGCTTCCGCTGGCAGTTCACCGCCCGGCACGCCACCAGCGACTTCAGGTACTACATCACCAAGAACGGCTGGGACTCCAGCAGGCCGCTCACCCGGGCGGCCCTGGAATCGCAGCCGTTCATGACGGTGCCGTACGGCGGTCAGCAGCCGCCGTCCACCCTGACCCACCAGGGCACGGTCCCGACTCAGAAGACCGGGCGCCACATCATCCTGGCGGTCTGGAACGTGGCGGACACGACCAACGCGTTCTACGCCTGCTCCGACGTTCAGTTCTGACGTCTGGTCAGCTAACCTCCGGCGCCATGGGGAGCGCAGGCACCGTCGCGGAGCTCGTACAGCGCCAATGGGGCGACCACCGGCCGGGACTGAGATCCGGGAATCTGGTTCTCAGCCACCACCAGGTCGCCGCGGGCGCCGCCGCGCGGGCCGCGCTCCTCGTGGATCTGCTGCCACGGGGAGCCGAGCCGCACGTCGCCGTGCTGCTCGACAACACGCCGGAGTACCCGCTGTGGCTCAGTGCGGCGGCCCTCGCGGGGGCCGCCGTCGCCGGCGTCAACCCGACCCGGCGCGGCGCCGAGCTGGCCCGCGACATCCTGCACACCGACTGCCGGGTGCTGGTCACCGAACGGGCCCACCTGCCGCTGCTCGACGGCCTCGGCCTGCCGGGCGTACGGATCCTGGTCACCGACACCGACGCGTACGAGCAGCGCCTGCGCGCCTGTGCCGGTGCGACGCCCGGCAGCGCGACCCTCGCCGGCGGCCCCGCTCCCGGCAGCCGCCTGCTCCTGTACTTCACCTCCGGCTCGACCGGCGCGCCCAAGGCGGCGATCTGCACCCAGGGGCGTCTCGCGGCGGCGGGCGCGTCGCTCGCCGCGCACTTCCGCGTCCGTCCCGACGACGTGCACTACGTCTGCATGCCCATGTTCCACGGCAACGCGGTGATCGCGGACTGGGCTCCCGCGCTCGCCGGCGGCGCGGGCATCGGCCTGCGGCGGCGCTTCTCGGCGTCCCGGTTCCTGGACGACGTACGGGCGTACGGCGCGACGTACTTCACCTACGTGGGCCGGGCCGTCCAGTACCTGCTCGCCACCCCCGAGCGCCCCGACGACCGGGACCACTCGCTGCGGCTCGGCTTCGGCACGGAGGCGGGCGCGGTCGACGCGGCCCGCTTCGAGGCGCGGTTCGGGGTGCGCCTCGTCGAGGGGTACGGCTCCTCGGAGGGCGGCGCCGCGATCCGGCGGACCCCGGACACGCCACCCGGCGCCATCGGGCGCGCGGCGCCCGGGGACGACCTCGCCGTGGTCGACCCGGCGACGGGCGGGGAACGGCCGCCCGGCGTGCTCGACGCGGCGGGCCGCCTCCTGAACGGCTCGGAAGCGATAGGCGAGCTGGTCAACCGGGGCCCGAATCCCTTCGAGGGGTACTGGCGCAACGAGGCGGCGGAGGCGGAACGCCGCCGGGGCGGCTGGTATTGGACCGGTGACCTCTTCTTCCGCGACGCGGCCGGTTTCCTGCACTTCGCGGGCCGTACGGACGACCGCCTGCGGGTGGACAGCGAGAACCTGGCCGCCGCGATGATCGAGAACATCCTGGCCCGCTGGACGGACGCGGCGGCCGTCGCGGTCTACGCCGTACCGGACCCGGTGGCGGGCGACCAGGTGATGGCGGCGGTCGCGCTGCGCGAGGGCGCGGCGTTCTCCCCGGCCGCGTTCGCCCGGTTCCTCGCGGCGCAGCCGGATCTGGGCACGAAGATGGCCCCGCGCTTCGTGCGCGTCGTCCCCCGGATGCCGGTGACGGCGACGAACAAGGTGCACCGGGTGGCCCTGCGCCGCGAGGGGTTCCGCTGCGCCGACCCGGTGTGGTGGGCGCGCGAGCGCGGCGCGTACGTACCGCTGACCGGGGCCGAGGAGGCGGCGCTGGTGGCGGAGTACGCGGCGCACGGCCGGGCGCTGTGACCCGGATCACGGGAAGCGGCACGCGAAGGGAGGCGGGCGGGGGAACGGAAAAGACCCCCGCTTCCGCGAGGGTCTTTCGTCTGTGCGCCGCCAGGGACTCGAACCCCGGACCCGCTGATTAAGAGTCAGCTGCTCTAACCAACTGAGCTAGCGGCGCTTGACTCGTAAATAGTACCTGGTCCGCGGGGGTGCCTCGCACCACGGCCGGTGACCGTCGTCACAGGGCCAGCGACAGCACCACCGGAGCAGCCCTGCGGTTCAGGGTGTCCGCCGCCGAGCGCAGCCGGTGCGCGTGCTCCACCGGCAGGGACAGGGCCAGGCAGCCCACCGAGGAGCCGGCCGTGAGCGGCACGGCCGCGCAGACCGTGCCCACCGCGTACTCCTGGAGGTCGAGCACCGGCACCGTGGGCGGCTGGCTGTCCAGCGTGGAGAACAGGACCCGCTCGTTGGTGATCGTCTTCGAGGTGAGCCGGGCGGTCTTGTGGCGGGAGAGGTGGTCCCGGCGGCCGTCCTGGTCGAGCTGGGTGAGCAGGCACTTGCCGATCGCGCTGGCGTGCGCCGCCGACCTGAAGTCGACCCACTCGTTGACCCTGGGTGTGCGCGGGCCCTCGGCGATCTGCGTCACCTTGATCTCGCCGTCGATGTAACGGCTGATGTAGATCGCCGCGCCCACCGTGTCCCGCAGCTCGTCGAGGGTCTGCTGGAGCTTGGCCTGCAGGGCCTCGCGCCGGGTGGAGCCCGACCCGAGCAGGACGAGCGAGTCGCCGACGACGTACGCGCCGTCCCCCACCTGCTCCACGTACCCCTCGCGGCGCAGCATCAGCAGCAGGGAGGTCAGGTGGGCGGTCGGGAGTCCGGTCTCACGGGCGATCTGGACATCGGTCACACCGCCGCCGTGCTTGGAGACCGTCTCCAGTACACGCAGGGCGTACTGCACCGAGTGGAACGGTGCGGTCGGCTCCGGCTTCAGCGCCACGGTTTCCCCCTACCAGGTTGTGACCGCTTGCATCCGTTCCACGATAGCTGCCAAGAACCCCTTGTGGGGCCGCTGTTGACGACAATGTGGCGCGCCCCGGCGACGTGCGCCGGGACGCGCCGCCCGCGCATATGTCAGGGGCAGGATCTTCGGGCGGAAGGAGAGGTCAGAGCACCGCGCCCAGGAACTCGCGCGTACGTTCGTGCTCCGGATCGCTGAAGATCTTCTCGGGGGAGCCGGACTCGATGACCCGCCCCGCGTCGAACATCAACACGTCGTCCGAGATGTCCCGCGCGAAGTTCATCTCGTGCGTGACGCAGAGCATGGTGATGTCCGTCGTACGGGCGATGTCACGCAGTACGTCGAGAACGCCCGCCACCAGCTCCGGGTCCAGCGCCGACGTCACCTCGTCCAGGAGCAGCACCTGCGGACGCATCGCCAGTGCCCGGGCGATGGCGACCCGCTGCTGCTGGCCGCCGGAGAGCTGGGTGGGCCGCATGTCCTGCTTGTCGCCGAGCCCGACCAGGTCCAGCAGGCCCTTGGCGCGCTCGGCGGCCTCGTCCTTCGACATGCCGAGGACCCGCACCGGCGCCTCGGTGACATTGCGCAGGACGTTCATATGGGGGAAGAGGTTGAACTGCTGGAACACCATGCCGATGTTCTTGCGGACCTCGCGGACCTCCTTCTCGTCCGCCGGGAACAGCCGGCCGCCGTTCACGCTGATCACCCCCTCGTCGGGCTTCACCAGGGTCATCAGCAGCCGCAGGATCGTGGTCTTGCCGGACCCGGACGGCCCGATGAGGGTCACGTGCTTCCCGGTCTCGACCGAGAAGCAGAGGTTGTCCAGGACGGTGTTGTCGCCGAACCGCTTGGTGACGTTGTCGAAACGGATCAGCTCGTGGGGGGTCGGGTCAGCGGACAAGACGACGCTCCAGGGCTCGCATGAGAAGAGAAGCCGGGTAGGCGATGAGGATGAAGGCGACGCCGACGACGGTCAGCGGCTCGGCGTACTGGAAGGTCTGCGCGCTCGCCAGCCGGGCCTGCTGGAGCATCTCCAGTACGCCGATGGCCATGAGCAGCGGAGTGTCCTTCAGCATCGAGATCACGTAGTTGCCCAGAGCGGGCACGATCCGCCGGATCGCCTGCGGCAGGATCACCGCGAACCAGGTGCGCGGAACCGGCAGGCTGAGCGCCGTCGCCGCCTCCCACTGCCCGGCCGGAACGGCGTCGATGCCGGCCCGGTAGACCTGCGCGGTGTACGTCGAGTAGTGCAGCCCGATCGCGAGGGTGCCGGTGGTCAGCGCCGAGGCCTGCACGCCCCACTCCGGCAGGACGAAGTAGAAGAAGAACAGCTGCACCAGCAGCGGAGTGTTGCGGATGAACTCGGTGACGGCGTTCACCGGCCAGCGGACCCAGCGCGGCCCGCGGTATCCGATCGCCCAGACCAGGCCGAGCGTGAACGACAGCAGCGAGCCGAGCACCAGCACCTGGAGCGTGACGAGCAGGCCGTCCCAGAACGTCGGCATGAAGTCCGTGACGGCGGACCAGTCCCAGTGGTTCATCGTGCCCCTCCGGCTCCGGCGGCCCCGGCGGTGATCCCGACGCCGGCCTTGGTCCTGCGTTCGAGCACCCGCATGCCGCGGGTGAGGACGAAGGCGATCACGAAGTAGACGACCAGGGTCACCGAGTAGATCTCGACGCTCTCCTGGGTCGCCAGGCGCACCAGGTAGGCGGCGAACGACGTGTCGGCCACTCCGAGCAGCGACACCAGCGCCGTGCCCTTGAGCAGCTCGATCAGCAGGTTGTTGAAGGGCGGGATCATCTCGGGCACCGCCTGTGGCAGCAGGACCAGCCGCATCCGCTGCCAGGGGGTGAAGCTGAGCGCCACGCCCGCCTCGCGCTGCGCGGGTGCCACCGCGTTCAGCGCGCCGCGCACCACCTCGGCGCCGTACGCCCCGTACGAGAGTCCCAGCGCCAGGACGGCCGCCCACATCGGGACGAGCGCCCAGCCGAAGAGGCCCGGCATCACGAAGAACAGCCAGAACATCAGCACCAGCGCCGACGTGCCGCGGAAGACCTCCGTGTAGAAGCCCGCCAGGAAGCGGACGACGCGTGAGTGGTGGGTACGGGCGATGCCGATGCCGAAGGCCACGAGCGTGGCCAGCGCGGCGCTGTACACCGTCAGCTGGATCGTGATCCAGATGCCGGGGAGTATCCAGTGCGTCCACAGTCCGGCTGTCATGCGCACAGCTCCTCTGCGGTCATCGTGGTCATCTCCGCCTCGGTGAAGCCGAACGGCCGCAGGATCCGCAGCAGTTCGCCGCTCTTCTTCATCCGGTGGATCTCCACGTTGAAGGCGTCGCGCAGCTCCGCGTCGCCGAGACGGAAGGCGAAGCCGCCGCCGTCCACCTTCTTCCTGCCGTCCACGAGCGGCGCGAAGGGCTTCGTCGCCTCGGCCTTCGTGCTCTTTTTCACCACGCCCCGGCCGGTCAGGGCCGTGCCGGCGAAGACGTCGACCCGACCGGACTCCACCGCGTTCAGGCCCGCCACCGGGTCCTGGAAGATGGCTATCTCCCCGCGCGGGATCCCCGCGGCCACCGCGTAGTCGAGCTCGGCGTACCCGGCGCCGGTGGCTATCCTCGCCTTCGCCCCGACGACGTCCTGGTACGAGTGGAGCTTCTTCGGGTTGCCCTTGCGCACGATGAACGCGTCGAGCATCTGGTACTCGGGATCCGCGAACAGGACCTGCGCGCAGCGTTCCTTGTTGATGTACATCCCGGCGGAGACCACGTCGAACTGCTGCGACTGCAGGCCGGGGATCAGCGAGGAGAAGTCGGTGGGGGAAGGCTGCACCTTCGGCACGCCCAGCCGCTTGAAGATGACCTTGGCCAGTTCCACCGCCTCGCCGGTGAACTCGCCCTGCTCGTCGATGTACCCGTACGGAGCCTCGCCGGCGATGCCGAGCCGGACCGTGCCCTGTGATCTGAGGCGGGCGAGCGTGTCGCCCGACGGGACCTTGGCGCAGCCCGCCGCGCCGAGCGCCCCCGCGGCGCCCAGCGCGGCCGTGCCGAACAGAAGCGAGCGCCGGCGTATGGAAGGTCTTGTGGTGCTGCCTGAGTCGTTCCCTGGTGGTGGAGCCATGGGCGCGCGGCTACCCCACTCCAGCCCGGGCATGCCGACGAATTCCGGCCCATGTCACGGCGGGAGGACCGGGGTGCGCCCTTGACCCCGTGGGGACCATGAGGAGATGACCGACCGATTCGTGGACGTATCGCTCGACAAGCGTGGTGTGCGCTGCACCGCGAAACTCCTCGACGACCGGGCGCCGGTCACCTGCGAGGCGGTGTGGCGGGCGCTCCCCCTGGGCGGCGACGTCTACCACGCGAAGTACGCCCGCAACGAGATCTACGCCCTGGTCGCTCCCTTCGCGGAGCGGGAGCCGCCGCTGGAGAACCCCACCGTCACGCCCATCCCGGGCGACCTGTGCTACTTCGCGTTCTCCGGCACCCAGTTGGGCACGGCCTCCCACGGCTACGGCCCCGCGCCCGCCCTCGACGCCGGCCGGGGCGTCGTCGACCTCGCCCTCTTCTACGAGCGCAACAACCTGCTGCTCAACGGCGACACCGGCTGGGTCCCCGGCATCGTCTGGGGCACGGTCGTCGACGGCCTCGACCGCATGGCGCAGGCATGCCAGGACCTGTGGCGCGCGGGCGCGCTCGGGGAGACCCTGACGTTCACGCGCGGCCGGGCACCGGACTGAACACCGCCGCCCCCGCCCCGTACAGCGCGTGCGCCGCGCGCAGCACCAGGTCGTCCCGGTGGCGGGCGGCCACCAGTTGCAGACCGACGGGAAGGCCGCCGGCGTCCAGGCCGCAGGGCACCGTGGCGGCGGGCTGCTGGGTGAGGTTGAAGGGGTACGTGAACGGGGTCCAGCCCGTCCAGCGGCGGTGCCCCGACCCCCGCGGCACCTCGGCGCCCGCCTCGAAGGCGGTCACCGGCAGGGTCGGCGTGAGCAGCAGGTCGTACGTCGCGTGGAACCGGCCCATGCGGCGGCCCAGGTCCATCCGGGCGTCGACCGCCGCCAGGTAGTCCAGGGCGCTGTACCGGGCGCCCCGGGCGGAGATCTCCCGCAGGCCCGGGTCCAGCAGCTCCCGCTGCCGCGCGCCGAAGTGCTGCACCAGCCGTGCGGCGCCGCTGAACCACAGCGTGTGGAACGCCTCCACCGGGTCCGCGAAGTCGGGGTCGGCCTCCTCGACGTACGCGCCGAGTCCGGCGAGCCGCTCCACCGCCGCGTGGACCGCCGCCGCCACGTCGGGGCGCACCGCCACCTGCCCGCCGAAGGACGCCGAGTACGCGACCCGCAGGCCCTTCACCCCGCCGTCGAGAGCGGCGGTCATGCTGCCGCCGGGGGCCAGCTGGGACCAGTCGCGCCAGTCGGGGCCGCTGATGACGTCCATCAGCAGCGCCGCGTCCGCCGCGTCCCGCGTCATCGGCCCCACGTGGGCGAGCGTCCCGAAGGGGCTGGAGGGGTACAGCGGCACCCGGCCGTACGTCGGCTTCAGCCCGAAGATCCCGCAGAACGACGCCGGGATGCGGACCGAGCCCCCGCCGTCCGTGCCGAGCGACAGCGGCCCCGCCCCGTACGCCACGGCCGCCGCGCTGCCGCCGCTGGAGCCGCCCGCCGTGCGCGCGGGGTCGTACGGATTGCCGGTCGCTCCGGACAGCGGCGAATCGGTGACGCCCTTCCAGCCGAACTCCGGTGTGGTCGTCTTGCCGAGGAACACCGCGCCGTGCTCCCGCAGCCGCGCGACGGAGGGTGCGTCCTCGTCCCACCGCGCTGCCGGCCATACGGTCCTGGAGCCCCGCAGCGTCGGCCCGCCCCGCATCAGCAGCAGGTCCTTCACCGACACCGGCACCCCGTCGACCAGCCCCCGCGGCTCCTTCTCGCGCCATCGCTCGGCGGACGCCTCCGCCTGCGCGAGGGCCTGATGGGCGTCGACCCGGACGAACGCGTTGACGAGCGGCTCCGCGGCTTCGATCCGGGCCAGGGCGGCGCGGGTCGCGTCGACGGGAGTGAACTCACCCTTCTCGTACCCGGCCAGCAGTTGACGGGCGGTCAGTGCGCTCAGGTCAGTCATGACTGGGGACGTACCCACGTTTCTTGTCCACCACGTTCGGCAGCGGCTTTCCCGACGCCCACCGTTCGTACAGGTCGACGAACTGCGCACCCAGTTCGTCGCGCCAGCCGACGGTGTCGCCGCTCATGTGCGGGGACACCAGCAGCCCGGGCACGTCCCACAGCGGGCTCTGCGGCGTCAGCGGCTCGGCGGCGAACACGTCCAGTGCCGCGCCCGCGATCCACCGCTTGCGCAGGGCGTCGACGAGGTCGTCCTCGACGACGAGCGGGCCGCGCCCCACGTTGATGAAGCGGGCCGACGGCGGCATGGCGCCGAAGGCCGCCGCGTCGAACATCCCGCGCGTCGCGTCGGTCAGCGGCGCGGCGCAGATCACCCAGTCGGCGCGTGAGAGCAGCGGGGGCAGGTCCTGGGCGCCGTGCACGCCGGGGCGCTCGGTGCGCCCGACCAGGGCGGTGACGACCCCCAGGGCCCGCAGCAGCCGGGCGGTCTCCCGCCCGATCGGCCCCGAACCCACGACCACCGCCCTGCTGCCCGCCACCCGCTGGGTCTCGCGGTGCTGCCAGCGCCGCTGCCGCTGGAGCTCCAGCGTGCCGGGCAGGTCCTTCGCCATGGCGACGACCAGGCCCGACACGTACTCCGCGATGGGCAGGTCGAAGATCCCGCGCGCGTTGGTCACCACCGTGTCCGACGCGACCAGCTCGGGACACAGGAGGTGGTCGACGCCCGCGCTGGCCGTGTGCACCCAGCGCGGCCGGGGGCCCTCGCCCGGCCAGAGGCGGCGTACCGCGTCGGAGGTGAAGTCCCACACCAGCAGCACGTCGGCCAGGGGCAGTTGACGGGCGAGCGTGGACTCGTCACCGTGCAGGATGCGGGCGCGTCCGGTCAGCCGGCCCAGCCGGGGCGGCGGATCGGCGTCGAGCACGAGAAGGGTCACTTCGGTCTCTTCGGACATGGAGGCGAAACCCCTTCGACACGTCTGACATGTACGGATTGCAGTACGGATCGACCACGCTCGCACCCGAACCCACGGTCGTCAACACAGGCATCTGGGGGCCGCATTGGACATCTCCTTCCTCGGCGGACCAAGGCCGCAACGCGGCGTCGGCGTCGTGGCCCCCTTCGACTTCGCGCTGGACCGGGAACTGTGGCGCTGGGTCCCCGACGAGATCTCGCTGCACCTCACCCGTACCCCGTTCGTCCCCGTCGAGGTCAGCCTCGATCTGGCCCGGCTCGTCAGCGAGCACGAGACGCTGCGCGAGGCGGTGCGGGCGCTGTGCGCGGTGGCGCCGGAAGTCGTCGCGTACGCCTGTACGTCGGGGAGTTTCGTCGGCGGAGTGGCCGGTGAGCGCGCGATGTGCGCGGCGATGACCCAGGCCGGTGAGCTGCCGTCCCTGACCACATCCGGCGCGCTGCTCGACGCGCTCGCCGCGCTGGGGGCGCGGCGGATCGCGCTGGTCACCCCGTACACCGAATCGGTGACCAGCTCCCTGGAGGAATATCTCGCCCAGGCCGGGACAGCGGTCACGGGACGCGCTTTCCTCGGACTGACCAGGCACATCTGGAAGGTCCCCTACCGGGATGTGGTCGACATGGCGAGACAGGCGGTGGTGGGAGCGGCGGACTGCCTCTTCATCAGCTGCACGAACCTGCCGACGTACGACGTGATCCCGCAACTGGAGGCGGAACTGCGGATGCCGGTGCTGTCCGCGAACCAGGTCACGATGTGGGCCGCGCTGCGGCGGATCGGCGCCCACGCGGTCGGCCCGTACCAGCGGCTGCTGATCGAGGAGGCACAGCGGGCGCGGCCGCCGGCGCCGGAGCAGTCCCAGAAACGGCAACAGCAACAAGAGGGGTGATCATGACAGCGGTCGGGTTTCTCTACCCGGGGCACTCCGCGGAGGACGACTACCCGCGGATCGAAATGCTGCTCGACAGCGACGTGCGGCTGTCCGTCGTGCACACCGACATCGGCGAGGACGCCCACCGCGTCGACGCCCTCCTGGAGATGGGTTCGCCCGCCCGTCTGGCGGCCGGGGTGGAGGAGCTGCGGCTCGCGGGCGCGGAGGCGGTGGTGTGGGCCTGCACGAGCGGCAGCTTCGTGCACGGCCCCGAGGGCGCGCAGGACCAGGTCAGCCTGCTGGCCCAGGCGGCCGGCCTGCCCGCCTCCAGCACGTCGTTCGCCTTCACCCACGCGGTACGGGAGCTGGGCGCGACCAGGGTCGCCGTCGCCGCGACGTATCCGGACGACGTGGCGGAGTACTTCGCCGACTTCCTGAAGGCGGCGGACATCGAGGTCCTCGCGACGCTCGGCAGCGGCGTCGTCACGGCCGCTGAGGCCGGCACCTGGGGCCGGGACGAGGTGCTGGAACTGGCCCGGGCGGGCGACCGTCCCGAGGCGCAGGCGGTCCTGCTGCCGGACACGGCGCTGCACACGGCGGCGTACCTGCCGGAGCTGGAGGAGGCGCTGGGCAAACCGGTCCTCACCGCGAACCAGGTCACCGTGTGGGAGGCCCTGCGGCTGGCGGACCGCAGGGTGCGCACGAAGAACCTGGGCGCGCTGTTCGCCCGGGAGGCGTAGGCGCGGGACGGGCGGGGGTACGGGGCGCGGCCCCGTACCCCCGCACCCCTGGGGCCGGTTCACCCCGGCCGGGGGAATAACCGGAGCCACCCTCCTGTTGGAGCGGTCGTTGTACGAACCGCACCGCACTACGCAGGAGGACCCACCGGTGGACGCGATCCGAGGCACGGCGAGCGGAAGCGCGCCCGTACCCCTTTCCGTACTCGACCTGGCGACGGTGGGCAGCGGCACCACCGCCACCGCCGCCCTGCGCACCAGCGTCGGCATCGCCCGCCGGGCGGAGGCGCGCGGCTTCCACCGGTACTGGGTCGCCGAGCACCACTCCATGCCCGGCGTCGCCAGCTCCTCCCCGGCCGTGATCCTCGCCCACATCGCCGCCCACACCGAGCGCATCCGCCTCGGCTCCGGCGGCGTCATGCTGCCCAACCACGCACCGCTGGTCATCGCCGAACAGTTCGGCACCCTCGAAGCCTTCGCGCCCGGCCGCGTCGACCTCGGGCTCGGCCGCGCCCCGGGCACCGACGGCGCCACCGCCGCCGCCCTGCGCCGCACCGACCGCCTGAACGAGGGGGCCGACGACTTCCCGCAGCAGCTCGCCGAACTGACCCGTTTCCTGGACGACGACTTCCCCGACGGCCACCCGTACGCCCGCATCCACGCGGTCCCCGGCCCCGTCCAGGGCCCCGCCGCCCGCCCGCCGATCTGGCTGCTCGGCTCCTCCGGCTTCAGCGCGCGCCTCGCCGCCACGCTCGGCCTGCCGTTCGCCTTCGCGCACCACTTCTCCGCGCAGAACACCCTTCCGGCGCTCGACCTCTACCGCGAGTCGTTCCGCCCCTCGGCCGTCCTCGACGCCCCGTACGCCCTCATCGGCGTCTCGGCCCTCGCGGCGGACGACGAGACGGAAGCCCGCCGCCAGGTCCTGACCGGCGCCCTGTCGATGGTCCGCCTGCGCACCGGCCGCCCGGGGCTGATACCGACGCCGGAGGAGGCGGCGGCGTACGCGTTCAGCCCCCTGGAGCGGGAGTTCGTCGACAGCTGGCTCGGCAACGTCGTCCACGGCACGCCGGACGCCGTCCGTTCGGGTCTCGACGACCTGGCCAAGCGCACCGGCGCCGACGAACTCATGATCACGGCCAACGCCCACAGTGGCGACGCCCGCCTGCGCTCATACGAACTCATCGCGGACGCGTACGGCCTGCCCCACCTCGGCTGAGCGCGAGCGTCAGACCCGCAGGCCCGGCCGGTCCTGCGGGCTGACGGCGATCATCGCCGCGATCCGCTCCGGCGTCACCGCCCGCGAGTACAGCCACCCCTGCCCCGTGTCGCACCCGATCCGGCGCAGCCGCGCCGCCTGCCCCGAGGTCTCCACGCACTCGGCCGTGACGGTCAGCCCCAGCCGGTGCGCGAGCTGCACCAGCGCTTCGACGATCGTTTCGTCAGCCGGGTTGGCGTGCGCCTCGTCCTGGAAGCCGCGGACGAACGACCCGTCCAGCTTGAGCACCGACACGGGCAGCCGGCTCAGGTACGCGAGGTTCGAGTAGCCGGTCCCGAAGTCGTCGATGGCGA
This sequence comes from Streptomyces chryseus, assembly GCF_014650755.1. Taxonomy (GTDB): domain Bacteria; phylum Actinomycetota; class Actinomycetes; order Streptomycetales; family Streptomycetaceae; genus Streptomyces; species Streptomyces chryseus. Next base: position 44,433 of record NZ_BMVO01000032.1, read on the forward strand.
TGTGCACGCCCATGTCGCTCAGCGCCTGAAGGGCCTGGAGCGGCCGTCCCGCCGAGCCCATCACCGCCGATTCGGTGAGCTCCAGTTGCAGCAGGTTCGGCGCGAGCCCCGTCTCGGCGAGGATCCCGGCGACGTCCGCGACCAGGTCGGAGTCCCACACCTGGCGTACGGCGACGTTGACGCTGACGAAGATCGGCGGCGTGCCGGGGTGCGCGATCTGCCACTGCCGGGCCTGCCGGCAGGCGGTCCGCAGCACCCACCGGCCGAGCTGGACGATCGAGCCGTCCTCCTCGGCGATGGAGATGAACCGATTCGGCGCGAGTGTTCCGAACTGCGGGTGTTCCCAGCGCACGAGCGCCTCCACGCCGCGCACGCCGCCGCCCTCCAGGTCCACCAGCGGCTGGTACTCCAGGGTGAACTCGCCCCGTTCGACAGCCGGGCGCAGCGTGCTCGACAGGGCCTGACGGGTCATCCGGTGGGCGTTGCGCTCGGGGTCGAACAGCGTCCAGCGCGCCTTGCCGTCCGCCTTCGCCCAGTACAGCGTGGTGTCCGCCGCCTGCATCAGGCCGGTCGCCGTCGTCCCGGCTGCGGCCCGTTCCACGACGCCGATGGACGCGGACACCGCCAGGCGCTGCCCGGCGAGGTCGAACGGCTGCTGGAGCGCGGTCAGTACGGACTGGGCGAGGTCGGCGAGCTGTTCCGTACCGGTGGAGTCCTCGACCAGCAGGGCGAACTCGTCGCCGCCGAGCCGCGCGACCAGGTGGCCGCCGGCCCGCGCGTAGCCGTACTGGTCGGCGCACCGGGCCAGCCGTGAGGCGACGGCGGTCAGCAGCCGGTCGCCGACGCGGTGGCCGAGGGTGTCGTTGACGGCCTTGAAGCCGTCGAGGTCGAGATAGCAGACGCCGATCCGGCCCGTGCCGCCGTCGTCGTACGCGGAGTTCTCCAGCGCGGCGGTGAGGCGCTCGAAGAAGAGCGTGCGGTTGGGCAGGCGCGTCACCGGGTCGTGCATCTGGAGATGGCGCAGCCTGGCCTGCAGTTCGCGCCGGTCGCTGGTGTCCGCGACCGACAGCAGGACGGTGCCGCTGTCCGGTACGGGCGTGGCGGTCACCTCGGCCCACAGCGAGCGCCCGTCGAAGTGCTTGAGCCGGCGCGTGCAGCGGAAGCGGGCGCGCCGGCCGGCGAGGACTTCCAGGTAGGCGTGGAAGCTGCGGGCGTCGGACGCAAGGTCCAGGAGGTCCGCGGCGGACTGCTCGCGCAACTGGAGGGCGTCGGTGCCGAGGATCTGGCCGAGGGAGGGGTTGGCGGTGACGACCAGGCCCTCGCGGTCCACCACGGCCATGGCGAGGTGCGCGGCGTTGAAGGCGGCCCGGTAGTCGTGCCGGTCGGACACGTCGCGCGGCGCGGACCCGCCGTGCGGCGCGGACACCGGACGACTGGTGGCGTTACTCTGTGTGACGGTCGGTCGGACGGCATCGGGGGCTGAACCGGGTTTTTCGGAGGTTCCGCTCACCGCTCGCTCCCGCAGGGCATTGATCGCGTACAGATGTTCGTCGGGGTCGTCGGCGGGGTGGAGAGCCCCCAAGGGGCGGTCTCCACGCAGGAAAGTGTGCCGATCATAGAGGCTGTCGGCAGGGCCGTTCCAGCTACACCGCCGTGACGCGAAGCACCCGGGGCTCGCGGACGATCGTTTCTGCACAGGTGCGCCTTGCGGTGTTCCTCCGTGATTGATTGTGACTTTCCGTGATCTCGTCGGGGTGTCGGACTATCGACCGCCCCCTGAGGCCCGGTCACCCGTGTGGGGCAGTGGAACAGGGCATACGTCATGAAAACGCAACAATGTGGGTGGCGTGCCCCGTATTTCCGCACCCGGAGGTCGACGTGGTCCGCCAGCAGACACCCGGGGGAGCCGACCGGTCCAGCCGAAGCCGCCGCGAACGTCTGCGCAGTACGGCCGCCGTCTTCACCTCCCTCACGGCGCTCGCCGCCACCTCGCTCGTCGCGGGCCCCGCCGTCGCGGCGCGCGGCGACGGCCCGTGCGTGCTGACGCGCACCGCGGCGCACCACTCGCTGGGCCTCGACACCTGGAACCCGGCCTACCCGCGCCCCGTGAACACCCTCGACGCCGTCATGATCTTCCTGGCCTTCCCGGACTCCGCGCCCACCACCACCCCGGAGGAACTGGCCGCCGACTACTTCCCCGCGACCAGTGACTTCTTCCGCCGGGCCTCGTACGGGAGGTTCGCGCTCCGGCCGCATCCGCAGCGCGAGTGGGTCGAGATGCCGCAGGACTCCACGGCGTACGGCATAGAGCGCGACTGGGACGCGGGGCGGCGTACCGCCTACCTGCGCGACGCGGTGGCGGCGGCGGACGAGCAGGTCGACTTCCGGCGGTACGACATCGTCTACCTCATCGCGGACCCGGACGCGCCGGGCGTCGACTCCGACGCGACGAAGGTCGTCAACTTCGACAAGCCGCTGCGCGCCGACGGCCAGGGCATCCGGCGCATCGTCACCGTCTTCGAGCAGCACCCGCCGGACCGCAACGTGCTGGCCCACGAGACGGGGCACGTCTTCGACCTGCCGGACCTCTACCACCGGCCGGTGGACGGCAAGGGCGACTGGGACACGTACGTCGGCGACTGGGACGTGATGGGCAGCCAGTTCGGGCTCGCGCCGGAACTCTTCGGCTGGCACAAGTGGAAGCTCGGCTGGCTGGACCGCCGGCAGGTGGCCTGCGTGCCGGCGGACGGCTCGACCCACCTCACCCTGGAACCGCTGTCGGCGGATCCGCCGCGCGGGGCGAGGGGCGGCACGCGGCTCGCGGTCGTACCGACGGGCAAGGACAGCGTGCTCGCGATCGAGGCGCGCGGCGGGTCCGGCAACGACGAGTCGCTGTGCACGGAGGGCGTGCTGATCTACCGGGTCCGCAACGGGGCTGCCTCGGGCGGCGGACCGATCGAGGTCGTGGACGCCCACCCCCAGAGCGAGGCCTGCTGGGACCGGTCCGTCTACCCGCCGCTGGCGGACGCGCCGGTACTGGAGGGGGAGACGTTCACGGTGCCGGGCGAGGGGACACGGGTGGAGGTGGCGGAGCGCACCCGGTCGGGGGCGTGGACGGTGCGGATCACGCCGGGGGTGTGAGGCACGGCGTACGGGCGACGAAAAAGCCCCCCGCTTCCGCGAGGGGCTTTTCCCGTCTGTGCGCCGCCAGGGACTCGAACCCCGGACCCGCTGATCAGGAGTCCGATGGATGACGAGTCGGACGGTGCCGAATGATGCCGGGCCGGGCCGTTTCCGCAGGTCAACCGGTGTCAGTCCGTATCGGCCCGAACCGGTTCTCGACGGGGTGGTTCGGCGCGGCCGTTAGCCCCGCGCTAGCACGGCTTCGTCGGGCGACTGTGGCCCTGGTGCTGGGGGGAACAGTCATGAAGCTGCCCGCTTATGACCTCTACGCGGTGCTCGGCGTCCGCCCTGACGCTGATCTCGACACCATCCGCCGGGCGCATCGCGCCTGCGTGCGTCACGCTCACCCAGACCGTCGTCCGGAGGTAGACGCGGCCCGCGCCCATGAAGACATGGTGCGGATCAGCATGGCTTGGGCAGTTCTCATCGACCCACGTACGCGTGCCGAATGCGACGCGTCATCGCCTCCTCCACCACAACCCCGACCACGCCTCGTGATGTGTCAGCCGCAGCAGGTCGACTTCGGTGAGGTACCCATCGGCCAGACACCGGCCGATCAACTCGTCCTCTTCCATTTCGATGACTTCTCGACCATCCGCTCCTGGCGGCTCCTGGATGAAGGGGGCGTCTGCTGGGTGGCCGAACCGGTACCGCAGCCGCAGCTTCAGACGCGTCTGACAGTCCGGCTGCGCGGCCGGCCAGTGCCGTCAGACGCACCCACGCGTGTCTGGGATCAACTCCTCCGCATCCAGCTGGACGAGGTCACTGCCTCGCTTCGAGTTACGGCCACCATCACGGCGGCCCCCATGTCGATGCGCCTGGGCCGGCTGATCGTTGTCTTGGCGGCAGTCCTGAGCGTCATCCTGGGCGTGGTGATTGCCAGGGGAGCGGGCGAGCCACCTTGGTCAGACTCTGAGCAACCAAGGTCGAGGGCCGCCGCGGAGGCACCGGAGCGTCTCTCTGCGCCTGCCAATGGTCCTGGCACGGTGGTCTGGCGGGTGCCAGGGGTTGCAGACTTGCCCCCGACTCCCGTCTCCTCAGTGCCGCCTGTGGCACTGACCGATGACACGCTCTACGAGAGCAACACAACCTTTTCCACCGGATTCATCCGGGCCATCGACACCCGCTCGGGCCGAGTGCGCTGGACGGCCACGACCGCCGGCCTATCTGCGAACTGGACGCCCGTGCCGTTCCTCAGCGGCAGCGTTGTCGTCGGGTCGGACAATAGCGGCATCTTCGCGTTGAGCGCCCAGAACGGCCATGAACAATGGCGGCGAGACTGGTACTACAGCCGGAGATCTTGTGACGGGGGCCGTGTGGTGTCGTTGACCGGGCATGATGCTGGGTCTGACGGCTGAGCAGATAGCCGAGTGGGATGCCGAACTGTCCGCGTTGACCCGTTCGTTGGGGTATTTGTTCAACCGGCCGGAGCCTCGGGTGGTGTTCGCGCAGTTCATCGAGGGGCTGCTGGCGGAGCTGCCGAAGAAAAACGGGTGGACGTTGTCCGAGCGGGCCGGGCATGTGACCGCGGACCGGATGCAGTGAACCTCTTCCAACCTGACGGGTGGTTGGATCGGCGCCCTGGTGGCGGGCATAAAGAAAGCTCCTGGTGGACGGGGTCACAACCAAGATCACCAGTCCGCCAGGAGCTCTTGTGCTTGTCTACCCCGTCCGCCATCGATCTGTCCGGCCGCAGCCTGCAGCACCTCTCCGGTCTTCTCGCAGGTCACCGCCGCCGCATCGGTTCCCGGTGGCGTCGCCTGACCTGCGGCCGGCAGGCCCTGCTGGTCCTGGCCCACCTGCGCTGCGGTGATACCTACGCCCGCTTGGCGGCGGGATTCCGCGTCGGGTCGCCACGGTCTACCGATACATACGCGAGACCGTCGACCTCCTGGCGGCCCTCGCCCCCACGCTCGAGCAGGCCATGCGGACCGTGCGGAAGAAGGCGTACGTGATCCTCGACGGCACGCTCCTGCCGATCGACCGCATCGCTGCCGACCGGCCGTACTACTCGGGGAAGAAAAGCATCACGGGATGAACGTGCAGGTCATCGCCGATCCAGCCGGACGCCTGATCTGGGCATCGGGCGCGCTGCCGGGAGCCACGCACGACCTGACCGCGGCCCGGACCCACGGCATTCCCGCCGCCCTGGCCGCCGACGACATCAAGTGCTGGGCAGACAAGGCGTATCAAGGTGCGGGTCCTGCCATCCGCGTCCCGTTCCGGGGCAAGAACCTGCGCGGCTGGCGCCGGCGTCACAACCGGGACCACGCCAAGATCCGCAGCCTGGGCGAACGTGCCATGGCGATCCTCAAGTGCTGGCGGCTCCTGAGCAAACTCCGCTGCAGCACCACCCGGATCACATCCATCGTCCGAGCCATCGTCACCCTCGAACTCGCCAACTGATCAAGATGGAAAACGCTCACTGGCGGTGGCGCTCGGCGGCCGGCCAAGCGCGGCCAGACCAGCCGCGGGGACGCGGCCAAGGTCCGCGAGTGGGCCCAGAGCCAGGGCATTGAGGTCAGCAGCCGCGGTCGCATCCCGGCTGACCTGATGGAACGGTACGAAGCCGCCCACTGACTAACGCAACGCACCAACTGAGGCAGGGCCGCAGCCCCCGCCGCCCGATGGGCGGCGGGGGCTGCGGACATGAGTGGCCGGCTGCTAGAAGTAGGGTCTGCCGGCCTCGCCTCGCGCCGTACCGTAATGCCGGCGGAGGGGGTGACCGCACCGCCGCGTAGTCTCATGCCGCCGACATGACAAGACGGGGGCGTTCTCGATGGGAAGTAAGCCGGTACGCGTAGCACTGGGCGAAGTGTGGCTCACCTGCCAGGTCTGCCAGGGAGACCTGTTTCGGGAGCGGCGAGTCCTGCTCAACAGCGCAGGCATGGAGTTCATGAAGTTGGCCTGGGCCGACGAGAGTGCCACCGGTCTGATCTGTTGGCAATGCGGCTACGTCCACCTCTTCGTCAACAAGGCCATCAAGCTCTATAAGGCAGACAAGTAGGCGTGTGACCTTGTGCGTTCCCGTTCCCACTCCGATGCGGATGCCGAAGTCTGAGGTCTCACTCCGGCCGAAAGATTTCGTCGACACGAGCCAACTTGCGGGCGAACTGGTGGAACGTTGAACCAGGTCGGCGCCAACCTCAGATTATCCTCAGGCCTTGCCCTCAAACTCGCGTGTTGATCACTTGGCCGCTATGTTGACTGAGCCGGCTGACCAACCGGCTACGGGCATCCCAAATAGCAGCGCTTCTTGACCAGTTGCGTGCTCGCGGGTGCCTGCATCACCACGTTGGGGGAACAAACAAGTGAATGGCATACGTGCCCGCGCCTCTTTCCGTCGTAGGAACTCGACGGCGCTTCTCATAGCAACGACCGTTGCTGCAGGCTTGCTGACGTCGACGGGTAGCGCCCAGGCTGCACCTGGCGGCGACCCGGACATTTTCAGCCCTGCGGGCTACTCTGCCTACCTTCAAGAGCAGACAGCTGCCACGCCTGAAGCCAAGGAAACCCTTGACGGCTTCAAGGCGCTTTCTATCAGCGACAAGAAGAAGTTCCTGGACTACCTGCGGGATCCGGAAATCCTGAAGGCGGCTGTCGATGAGGCAGAGGGCGCGGTCGAACTGGCAGATGGGCAGACCGTAGCCCGCGAAGAAGTCAAAATTAACAAGGACGTCAGCCTGGTCTCCGAGCTGACGGAGCGCAAGGTGACGCCTCTTGCCGCCGCGGCGGGCCGGGACCATACCGTCACCTATAACGCTAACACCAAGGTGATGGGCATCAATATCACGAAGATGTCCGTGTGGGTTCGCTACCACGCCAAGCGCGGGGCTGTCACGAAGGTGTACAACAGCGGTTCCGCGAAGCAGAATTTCAACCCCGGCGTTGTACTCAGCGCCGAGAATGCGCGCCCCTGGGTAGCTAGCGGGAAGGCCCATGCTGAGACCGTGTGGGAGGGGAATCTCACCGCTCTCGGAGGCTTCATGCAGGTCGACAAGCGGCAGCATATAACAGCAGCTTGGGATGGGTCCTGGAAGGGCTCGATAAAGAACGCGTGACGGCAGTCGCCATCACAAGTAGGGAGAGAGCGGCATGACCAAGAGTGCCAAGATCGCCATTATCCTCGCTGCCATCGCAGTCTTCGGCGTGCTCCTCGCCGGCGGAGTTCTGTTCGTGGTGACCGAGTCCTGATTTAGCGGACGTGACGAGGCCGCAGCCTTCTGGCTGCGGCCTCGTCGTCATCTGCGGCTTCGACCAGCTGGCCGCGAGAGACGCGACGAGGGAAGTCGGGGAGATCAGTGGCAAGCAGCGCCCGAACAAACGACGTCCCGGCCGCCTACCACGGCGTGGATGACGGCGACCGGGCAGATGGTTATGCCAGCGGCGAGGACCCAGGCGATCATCGAGTCCCGATTCCGTAGCCGATGATGGGCGCCAGTCATCTGTGGCCAGGTCAAGACTGACGCCAGCCTTGCGACCCTTAGCCTCGCGCTTTCATGAGGTGGCCTGTCCAGAGGTTGATCACAAACGCAGAAAGTGCCCTTGACCTGCAACGATAGGACTTGCTGAGGGTCCTGTTGGCTGCAAGGGAAAGAGCACTTTCCAGGTGAAGCACTCTATCGGGTCCTATCCCCGTGTCCGCGTCCAGGACGACGGCCGCCAGGTCGTCTCCCAGGCCGGGTCGGTCCTGCTCGTCGAAACGGTCCGCAAGACCGGTCTTGACCAGGCCATATCCCAGGCCCTGGCTCCGTGGCGCAAACCGCGGGCCGTCCACGATCCCGGCAAGGCCCTCCTCGACGTCGCCCTGGCGGTCGCACTGGGCGGGGACTGCCTCGCGGACGTCGCGATCCTGCGCTGTGAGCCGGCCCTCTTCGGCCCGGTCGCCTCCGACCCGACCATCTCCCGCCTGATCGCCACCCTCGCCGCCTCCGGCGAGAAAGCCCTGCAGGCCATCCGGTCCGCACGCTCCGAAGTCCGCCACCGTGCCTGGTCGTTGGCCGGCGAGAACGCCTCGGACGCCGACGGCCAGGTCGTCATCGATCTCGACGGTGTCCTCGTGATCGCCCACTCCGACAAGGAGGACGCGGTCGCGACCTGGAAGAAGACCTACGGCCATCACCCGTTGACGGCCTTCCTCGACCACGGGCCGGGCGGAACCGGTGAACCCGTCGCCGCCTCCTGCGACCGGGAAACGCGGGCTCCAACACGGCAGCCGACCACATCACCACCGCCCAACTCGCCCTCGCCCAACTGCCGAAGAAGTACCGGCGAGGGCGGCAGACGCTGATCCGAACGGACTCTGCCGGCGGCACCCACGACTTCGTGTCCTGGCTCGCGCGACGAGGGCGATGGCTGTCCTACTCGGTCGGCATGACGGTCACCGAAGCGATCCACGAACACGTGCTGAAGATCCCCGCATCGGCCTGGACCCCGGCCGTCGAGACCGACGGTGAGGCCCGTGACGGGGCCTAGGTCGCCGAGCTCACCGGCAAGCTCCTGGGCGGCTGGCCCAAGGGCATGCGACTGATCGTCCGAAAGGAACGACCCCATCCCGGTGCCCAGTTGAGGATCACAGACGCGGACGGCATGCGGATCACGTGCTTCGCGACCAACACCCCTGACCGGCCGATCGCCGAACTCGAGCTCCGTCACCGGCTGCGGGCCCGGGCTGAGGACCGGATCCGGGCCGCGCGGGCCACCGGCCAGCGCAACCTGCCCCTCCACACCACAGCCCAGAACAAGGTCTGGCTCGAGATCGTCCAGATCGCGCTCGACCTGATGGCCTGGATGCCCATGCTCGCCCTCACCGGCAAGGCACGGCTCTGGGAACCCCGCCGCCTGCGATTCCGCCTGCTCTCCGCGGCCGGCCAACTCGTCACCACCGGCCGGCGCAGGATTCTCCGCCTCACTCAGCACTGGCCCTGGACCGGCGAGATCACCGCCGCCCTCGAACGGCTCGCGCTCCTGCCCAACCCCGGCTGACGAACAACGTCCACCGCTCCGACGACAACATCACCCGCCCCGGGCAGTGGAACCCGGCGCCTACTCGACGCGACAGCCGGGCCACCAACCTGCCCACCATCAGCTCCGGAAAGCGAAAGGGGCCACCGACTCCGTCGGCGGACCCTCACGAAAGATCGAGGTTAGCGCCTCGCGGCTAGGGCCACACCCAGCATGCGGGCAAAGACCTCGACCAACGTGACGTCGTCCTGGTGCAGGTCACCCGGCTTGAGGCAGTCGACTGTCAGGAGCCCGAACTTCGTGTCGCCGGCCGTCACCGCGCAGGTGATGTAGGTCTTGTAGGTGTCGCTGTCGGGCTTGAGCTCTGGCGGCAGTTGATCAACATCGTGAACGAACTGGCTTGTCCCCTCGTCGAGCAGCTTCAGTACCTCTCTGCCCCGTCGGTCGCACTCCCTGAAGACGGTCACCGGCGCGACATGCCGGCCCACCCATAAGTTGTTCTGACACTTGATCTCACGGGCCCCCGGCTGCGGGCTGGGCGACTCCTCCAGGAAGCATGCTCGCGCGTCTGGCGGACCGATCAGGTTGGCCGTGAGGGCCACGATCGCCAGCTTGGTCTGCTGTTTGAGTGCCTGCCGGTCGGCCCTGTTGTTGTTGGAGACGATCTGGTCGAGATTGAGGGCCAGCGGAACCAGTACATCCTCGAACGCCCGGCGCTGGTTCTTGGTCGCTGCCTCAGCAGCCTGGTGCGCCGTGGCGACGCGGCGGTTAGCCAACCAAACCGTCGTCAGGGTAGCTATCGCTCCGATGCTGGTGATCGTCCAGAACAGCCAGTCAGCCATGTCGAGGCCGATGACCATCTGAGCGACATATGCCAGCACTGCCAGGATGCCCGCAGCGATCGCGCCCTTGCCCACTTGCAACCCCCCGCCCCCGGACAAATAGCCGGGAAGCACCAGTCACGAACGATACACGGAGAGTAGCCCAAGTGGGCGAAATCCGTTTCATCGGCGGCCTGTTGGGGTATTTCTCGGCTAGTGTGTCGAGTCGATAGACGTTGGCGTAGCCAGCTTCTCGACACGCGTCCATCGTCGCTTGGGGCCGCTTGCCGCCGCAAGGCAGCCGGAGACTGGCGACACCGACGCGGTGGCAGGTTTCGTTGACCGATGATGACGAGAGCTCACCTCGGGGTCAGGGACAGGCTTCCAAGGCCCGCCACGGCAACGAGGAAGCTGAGTCCTGGGGGGATTCGATCATGACTACACCTGCGGGTGTTTGGAACGGCATCGCTTTAGAGGCTGACCCTCGGATGAGGGAGTTTCGAGCCGACCCTGTCGCCTACATGGAGCAACGGGCCAGCACCCTTCGGTCAGGCGACTTGGACGAAGAGGAGGCGCGTCTGATGAAGCAGAAGAATCGGCGCATCCGCGTGGCGCTGTCCGACCTGCTGCACTTCTTCCGCACCAAGTGACATCTGCGCCCGCGCTATGCGGGCGCGGGACGACCACGAAGACCATCTGAACGTTGACTCTGGCTCCGTCCCTTGGGCGGAGCCAGAGTCAGTTGCGCTGACAGCCGAGGTGCCTCGGAGCCGTGCGCAGAAGCGCAGCAGACGCATGAGGGCCGACAGCCCGGGCAATCGTTAGAGCTCCAGGTTCTGCCGGAACGAAAGGAGCAAGCGGTGGCTGCGGACCGAGAGTATTCGCAAGCCAGCCCGTTGACCGCGATGAGCGTCGGGCAAGACTGGTCCTTCGAAGGCGCCCTGAGCGACGTTTCCGCAGCCAGGAACTGGGCCGCCGACTTCCTGTACGGCCTCGCTCCCTGGCAGCCACCAGCTTCACCTGAGATCCTACGACGACGTGCTGCTGGTCGTCACCGAACTGGCGTCAAACGCCTTCACCTATGCGCCCGGCCCCTTCACTCTCAACTTGCAGGCCGCGATGACAGGAACGGTGCACGTCGCCGTGACCGACACCAACCCCAGCGTTCCCAGCCCGCGGCCGGTTGACCACGCCGGCCGGGGTGGACTGGGGTGGCATCTCATCAACACACTCGCGGATGAGGTCATCGCCGTGCCAGACGGTGACGGCAAGACGGCACGCCTTTCTTCCGTGGTAACCAACGATGCTGGGTACCGCGCCGGGAGCTCGTGCCGAGTGGCCTCTCCGGGGTGGAGGCCCTGGACCGCGGACGGCACAGGGCACCCCCTCCGCCGCCCGCCTACCCGGCACGCCACTTGGGCAGGCCGTTGAGATTGAGCCATCACCAGCACATGCTGCAGCGCCCGTCCCGGCAATGGGACGGGCGCTTTCAAGCGGGAGAGGCTTGGGGGCGTGAGACGCAGATACTGCCGGCGCAGATGTTGACCTTGACCGGCAGGACGGTGATGCCGAACTTCGTCATGTAGGTGCATCCCGTCCCACGCATCCGCCGCCACCCGGCGGGCTGCCCGCACACAGGCGCGCATCTGGGTGACGCGATCGCAGCAGGCGCGGCGCGGAGTCAGGGAGCCATGGGTCAGCCACGACCGAGAGTCGCCTTAGCGTCACGCAGGCGATCTCGGTGCGGATCGAGCTGCTGATGACCACCCCGCCAAGTCACGCGATAAGCGGGTCCTCGCAGTCGGCGAGCGAGCCTGAGGCGAGAGATCTTGATGCTCTCTCGAAAAATCCCGCCGAACCCCCTCCGGCCTACCTGGCCAATAGATACCCTCAAAAAGGAGGGGCTCCGCAGCTCGCTCGTGTGTTCCTTTTGTTTGCAGACACCTCTGACAGGAGGGCCTGTTACCATGTCAATTCCGCGCGTCAATATTGCCTTCGCCGGTCTGACTGCGGCCGGGAAAACTACGCACGCACGGCTCCTAGCTGATCACTTGGGATACGAGTATGTATCAGCCACCCAGATCATGCTCGAAATTCTCGGCATAGCCACGCAGGACACAAAGCGGGTCTGGTTTCACCACATGGATGAGATCGAACAAGCGCGTTCTGGCGACCGTATCGATCAGGAGTTAGAGCGCCGCCTCCTTGAACTCGCCCTGGCCAAAGAAGGCTTGGTTCTCGATACCTGGGCCATGGCCTGGATCTGCCCGGACCCAATCATCCGCATCTGGATCGACAGTGACCGCCTGTCCCGTCATTGGAAGTGCTTCGTCTCGCAAGGCCAACCGCCGAAGCTGGCGTTACCTGGCTGTGCCACACTCATCGACCGGAAGGACGAATCGACCCGCGATAGTTTTCTTCGCCGCCACAACTTCGACCTCTTCGCCGATCACGCGATGTTCGACGCCGTCTTGACCAACACTCACCTGATCAGCGAGCCCTCTCCCGTCGCGACGGAAGAGGGCATTCGGTTGTTTGCGCCGGTGGTGCAGCTCGTAGCCGACCATCTACTCGGCCGCGTCCCATGGTCCGAGGTTCAGGCCACCTTGCAAGGAGCGGACCCGCGGCAGGCCCGAAGCGTCCTGCACTTGAAGACCGCTGGCTAAAGAGGCCGCCTCCAGACCGGAAGGGAGCAGCATGGATCGACTGAACCCGGCGTTCGCCAAGGACTTCGAGGCGTTGTACGCGGATAGCCGGTACTTGTACGAGATGGCCTTGGACCGCGTCACCGACGCTCTGCGGGCTATCACGCGCGACCGTAATCGCTTCACAGTTGCCCAGCAGCGTCGCATCCGGGTCGAGCCCGGGCGGGTCAAGGAAGCCAACCGCCTGCTAGCCAAGGCCCAGAACCCAAAGTATGACAGCCGAATCGGCCGGCCCGAGGACATCTTTGACGTCATTACCGACGTGGCCGGAACGCGTGTTACCTGCAATACCACTGAGGATGTCCGGGCGGTAGAGCGGGCGATCATTAGCTCTCAGACCCTGCTCCATCCGAGGACCGTCCCGGAGGATAAGGCGCGCGAGGATTACATCAGCTCGCCCAAGCCGAGCGGTTACCGGGCGGTGCACCTATTGGTCGAGGTCGCCGTCCCCCAGGGCGGAGAATTCTGCCAAGTCAGTCGCGAGATCCAGATCAGGACCTTGCTTCAGCACGCCTGGGGGGAGCTGACACACGAAGACACGTTCAAGCCAGAGGTGAAGGTCCCGCCTCTGGTCACGGCCCTCAGTAAGCGGCTAGTGCGTTGGCCACGAAGGTTCGCCGGGGCTGATTAGGCGGCTTTGGGCCGTG
>NZ_BMVO01000033.1 GCF_014650755.1 Streptomyces chryseus
CCGAACATCGACCGGCGTGTCACCCGACCCGGCGAACGTTCGTGGCCAACGCACTAGCCGTACATCCGCCGCATCGCGAAGTCGACCATCTGCTCCACGGCCTTCGCGTCGAACACCATCCGGTGCTCGCCCTCCATGTCGAGGACGAAGCCGTACCCGGTCGGCAGCAGATCGATCACCTCCGCCCCTGTGATCACGAAGTACTTGGACTCCTTGCCCGCGTACTTCCGCAGCTCCTTCAGCGAGGTGAACATCGGGATCACCGGCTGCTGGGTGTTGTGCAGCGCGAGGAATCCCGGATTGTCGCCGCGCGGGCAGTAGACCTTCGACGTGGCGAAGATCTGCTGGAAGTCCTCCGCGGACAGCGATCCGGTGGTGAAGGCGCGCACCGCGTCGGCGAGCGAGGGCGGCGACGGCTCCGGGTAGAGCGGCTGCTCCGCGTAGCCGCCCTGGGGCGGGGGCTGCGGCGGCGCGTACTGCTGCTGTCCACCCTGGTTCTGGTCGTAGCCGTACATGCGCGCAAGCGTACTCAGTCACACATCCCCGTTAGGGGTTGCGCCTTATTACTGACGGGTAGCATCATCGTAGCTACTGAGTAGTAGTAGATGTACGAGGAACCTGCCTCCCGATCCTTAACGGAGCCGTTGCCATGGGTCACTACAAGTCGAACCTCCGCGACATCGAGTTCAACCTCTTCGAGGTCCTCGGCCGCGACAAGCTGTACGGCACCGGCCCGTTCGCGGAGATGGACGTCGAGACCGCCAAGAGCATCCTCGACGAGATCGCCCGCCTCGCGGAGAACGACCTCGCCGCCTCCTTCGAGGACGCCGACCGCAACCCGCCGGTCTTCGACCCGGCCACCAACACCGCCCCCGTACCCGCGTCCTTCAAGAAGAGCTACCAGGCCTTCATGGACAGCGAGTACTGGCGCCTGGGCCTCCCCGAGGAGATCGGCGGCACCACCTCGCCCCGCTCCCTGATCTGGGCGTACGCGGAGCTGCTGCTCGGCGCCAACCCGGCGGTCTGGATGTACTCCTCCGGCCCCGCCTTCGCCGGCGTGCTGTACGAGGAGGGCAACGAGGCCCAGAAGAAGATCGCGCAGATCGCCGTCGACAAGCAGTGGGGCTCGACGATGGTCCTCACCGAGCCGGACGCCGGCTCGGACGTCGGGGCGGGCCGCACGAAGGCGGTCCAGCAGGAGGACGGCTCCTGGCACATCGAGGGCGTCAAGCGCTTCATCACGTCCGGCGAGCACGACATGTCGGAGAACATCCTCCACTACGTGCTGGCCCGCCCCGAGGGCGCCGGCCCCGGCACCAAGGGCCTGTCGCTCTTCCTCGTCCCGAAGTACGACTTCGACTGGGAGACCGGCGAGCTGGGCGAGCGCAACGGCGTCTACGCCACGAACGTCGAGCACAAGATGGGCCTCAAGGCGTCCAACACCTGCGAGATGACGTTCGGCGACCAGCACCCCGCCAAGGGCTGGCTCATCGGCGACAAGCACGACGGCATCCGCCAGATGTTCATGATCATCGAGTTCGCCCGGATGATGGTCGGCACGAAGGCCATCGCCACCCTCTCCACGGGCTACCTGAACGCCCTGGAGTACGCCAAGGAGCGCGTCCAGGGTCCCGACCTGGCGAACTTCATGGACAAGACCGCGCCCAAGGTCACCATCACGCACCACCCCGACGTCCGCCGCTCGCTCATGACGCAGAAGGCGTACGCCGAGGGCATGCGCGCCCTGGTCCTGCACACCGCGTCCGTCCAGGACGAGATCACGGCCAAGGAGGCCGCGGGCGAGGACACCAAGGCGCTCGTCGCCATGAACGACCTGCTCCTGCCGATCGTCAAGGGCTACGGCTCCGAGAAGTCCTACGAGCAGCTCGCCCAGTCGCTCCAGACGTTCGGCGGCTCCGGGTACCTCCAGGAGTACCCGATCGAGCAGTACATCCGCGACGCGAAGATCGACACCCTCTACGAGGGCACGACCGCCATCCAGGGCCAGGACTACTTCTTCCGGAAGATCGTCCGCAACCAGGGCGCCGCGCTGAACTCGCTCGCCGAGGACATCAAGAAGTTCCTCGCGGTCGGCACCGGCGGCGAGGACCTCGCCGCGGCCCGCGACCACCTCGCCAAGGCGGCCGTGGACCTGGAGGCCATCGTCGGCACCATGCTGACCGACCTCGCGGGCACCGAGCAGGACGTCAAGTCCATCTACAAGGTCGGCCTGAACACCACCCGCCTGCTGATGGCCTCCGGTGACGTCGTCGTCGGCTACCTCCTGCTGCGCGGCGCGGCCGTGGCCGCCGAGAAGCTGCCGACCGCCTCCCCGAAGGACGTCCCGTTCTACACGGGCAAGATCGCGGCGGCGAAGTTCTTCGCCGCGAACGTCCTGCCGGGCGTCGGCGTCGAGCGCGCCCTGGCCGAGTCCGTCGACCAGTCCCTGATGGAGCTGGACGAGGCGGCCTTCTAGTCCACTGCGGAAACCCTCTGGCCACGGGCCGGGCCCTCCCTCCGGGGACGGACCCGGCCCGTTGTCAGTGACCCGTGCGACTCTGGTGGGCATGAGTTCCATGGAATCCCGCAGGGGTGGTTATTCCGTCCCGGCCGGCCGGCCGTACGCGCTCAGTGAGCTGCGCGGAAAGCTCGGCTCGGTGGGCGACCAGATCGGCGACCTGTACGACGGCTCCCACCCGCTCGAGTACGAGCCGATCGCCGACACCCTCTACGTCGCCTTCAAGACGGCCGCCGACCTCGCCCCCGTCAAGAGCTACACCGGCTGCGAGGTGCACCCCAACGGAGCCATCGACCCCGAGGCCCCCGCCGGCTGGGGCCGCTGCCTGCTGTGCAACGACCGCCGCCGGCGTGGCGAGCGCGGCGTCCCCGCCCCGGCCGAGCAGCGCCGCCTCGGATACCCCGTCCCGGACCCGCCGTACACCCTGGACGTGCTCAAGGCGTACGTCCAGCAGGTCAACGACCGTGCCTTCGCCGTCACCGTCTCCTCCCCCGGCGAGGAGTTCGTGGAGATCGCGGACACCCTGCACCGCGCTTTCATCGTGGCCCGCGAGCTGTCCCGGCCGCGCAACGCGTCGGGCTGCTCCGAGCACCCCGGCTCGCCCATCGACCCGACCGCGCCGCCCGGCGAGGGCTGCCTGTTCTGCGTGGGCCGGCGCCGGCAGCGCCAGCGGCCGCCGGGCGCTCCGCAGATGCTGCCCCAGGTGCGCCGCGGCGAGCGCCGCACGATACAACGGCGGTTCGAGCGGCCCCCGGGCCTCTGAGGAAGGCCCTGGGGCCCGGAGGTTAACCCTCGTTATGGTGAACCCCATGCGCGCACCCCTCCGCTTCGACCGCGGCCACACAGACGACCTGATGTCCTTCCTGGCGGCCAGTCCGTCGCCGTACCACGCGGTGGCGAACGCCGCCGAGCGCTTGGACAAGGCCGGGTTCCGGCAGGTCGCGGAGACCGACGCCTGGGACGCGACCTCCGGGGGCAAGTACGTGCTGCGCGGCGGGGCGATCGTCGCCTGGTACGTACCCGAGGGCGCGCAGGCGAGCACCCCCTTCCGCATCGTCGGCGGCCACACCGACTCCCCCCACCTGCACGTGAAGCCGCTCCCTGACATGGGCGCACAGGGCTGGCGCCAGATCGCCGTCGAGATCTACGGCGGGACGCTCCTCAACACCTGGCTCGACCGCGACCTCGGCATCGCCGGCCGGCTGACCCTGCGCGACGGCACCCACCGCCTCGTCAACATCGACCGGGCGCTCCTGCGGGTGCCGCAGCTCGCCGTGCACCTGGACCGGTCGGTCAACACCGACGGGCTCAAGCTCGACAAGCAGCGGCACATGCAGCCCATCTGGGGCCAGGGCGACGTCCACGAGGGGGACCTCATCCGGTTCCTCGAAGAGGAAGAGGGCCTGACCCCGGGCCAGGTCACGGGCTGGGACCTGATGGCCCACAGCATCGACCCGCCCGCCTACCTCGGCCGCGACCGCGAACTGGTGGCCGGGCCGCGCATGGACAACCTGATCTCCGTGCACGCGGGCGTCGCGGCACTGGCCGCCGTCAGCACCGCCGAGGAACCCCTCCCGTACATCCCGGTGCTCGCCGCCTTCGACCACGAGGAGAACGGCTCGCAGTCCGACACCGGCGCCGACGGACCCCTCCTCGGCAACGTCCTGGAACGCTCGGTGTTCGCCCGCGGCGGCAGCTTCGACGACCGGTCACGCGCCTTCGCCGGCACGATCTGCCTGTCCTCCGACACCGGGCACGCCGTCCACCCCAACTACGCCGAACGCCACGACCCGACGCACCAGCCCCGCGCCAACGGCGGACCGATCCTCAAGGTCAACGTCAACATGCGGTACGCGACGGACGGCAGCGGCCAGGCCGTCTTCGCGGCGGCCTGCGAGAAGGCGGGCGTGCCGTGGCAGGTCTTCGTGTCGAACAACTCCATGCCGTGCGGGACGACGATCGGCCCCATCACCGCCGCCCGGCACGGCATCCGGACCGTCGACATCGGCGTCGCCATCCTGTCGATGCACAGCGCGCGCGAGCTGTGCGGCGCGGACGACCCGTATCTGCTCGCCAACGCCATGACCGCGTTCCTGGAAGGCTGACCCCCGGAATCCCGAACGCCGCTCACAGGCTTGTCCGTTGAAGGGCCGGGTACGCGAAGGACGTACACCGGCCCGGAACCGCCGGGCCCACAGGGAGGCGGAACTCATGGGACTGGGAGGATTCATTCTCCTCATCGCGGGCGGAGCGATACTCGCCTTCGCCACCGACTGGGAGATGGAGAGCGTCAACCTGACCCTCGTCGGGGTCATCATGATGCTCGTCGGAATCATCGGGGTCGCGGTCTACGCCAGCGTCGCCAGGCGCCGTCGCATGGTCGTGCCCCCCACCACCACGGTCGTCGCCGACGACCAGCACCACCACCACAACCCCTGACGCCCGGCGGCGCCGTCCGCGCGCGCCGGGCCCCCGGGACCGTCGGCGCCGGTCAGTCGTCCATACCGGCGAGCACGAGCGGCAGCCGGGGCGTTCCGTCCGCCGTCACGCGGACGGGGACGCCCCAGTCCTGCTGGTGGACGTGGCACGCCGGGTACTCGTTCGCCGGGTCGTCGTCGCACGAGGCGGCCATCGCGGACACGTGCAGCACGCCCTCGGTGACCTCCGGATTCAGCTCCAGGTCGCGGCCCAGATCCGTCCCGGCCCCCTCACCGCCGCTCAGCAGCTCGGGCGGGGTCGACGACACGAGCAGCCGCGTCGAGGGCCCGTACCGCGTGTCCAGCTTCTGACCGCGCGGCGCCTCGAAGACGACGTCCAACCGCAGCCTGCCCGGCGCCACTTCGGTCGCCGCGCGCTGCGTCCGGTGCGCGACCGCCTCGACGCGCACCGCCTCCTCGGGCAGCCGCAGCCGGGTCAGCCGGTGCCGGGCGGACTCCACGACGACGATGTCGTCCCCCACGAGCACGGCGTCGCTGGGCTCCCGCAGGTCCGTCGCGAGCGTGGTCACTTCCCCGCTCGCCGGGTCGTAGCGCCGCAAGGCGTGGTTGTACGTGTCGCTGACCGCGACCGAGCCGTCGGGCAGCGCCGTCACCCCGAGCGGGTGCTGGAGCAGCGCCTGCCCCGCCGCGCCGTCCCGGTGCCCGAAGTCGAACAGCCCGGTCCCGACGGCGGTGTGCACGACCAGGTCGCTGTCGACGTACCGCAGCGCGCTCGTCTCCGAGTCCGCCACCCACAGCCGGTCGCCGTCCGCCGCGAGCCCCGACGGCTGTGCGAACCACGCCTCGGCGGCGGGCCCGTCCACCAGCCCCTCGTTGGTCGTCCCGGCCGCCACCCGCACGGTCCCCTCCTCGGGGTCGTACGTCCACAGCTGGTGCACGCCGGCCATGGCGATCCACACCTTGCCCCGCCACCACGCCACGTCCCACGGCGAGGACAGGTCGACGTCCCGCGCGGGCCCGGAGGTGGGCGAGCCCTGCCACCACTGCTTGCCGGTACCGGCGACGACCTCGATCGCGCCCGTGGCCGGGTCGTACGTGCGCAGCTGGTGATGGACGGTGTCGGCGATCACGACCCGCCCGTCCGGCAGCAGCGCGAGTCCCTGGGGCTCCTTGAACTCCCCGGCACCGCCGATCCGCCGTACGACGGTCTCGCCGTCCGCCTCCAGCTCGACGAGCTGGTGCCGGGTGGTGTCCGAGACGAGGTAGTTCCCGCTGCCGGGCAGCAGCAGCGCCTTCCCGGGGAAGCGCAGATCGCTCGCCACCGGCTCGGGCGCGACGTACGGGCCGTCCCCGCGCCGCAGCGTCCCCTTCGCCGCGTGGACGGCCTCCAGCTCCTCGACGAGCTTCTCGATGGCGTGCGCGTGCCCCTCACCGGCGTGCTGGGCGACGACGTACCCCTCGGGGTCGATCACCACGAGCGTCGGCCAGGCGCGTACGGCGTACTGCTTCCAGGTCGCGAGCTCGGGGTCGTCGAGCACCGGGTGATGCACGCCGTACCGCTCGACGGCGTCCACGACGGCCTGATGCTCGGCCTCGTGCACGAACTTCGGTGAGTGGACCCCGATGGTCACCACCGTGTCCCGGTGCTTCTCCTCCAGCTCCCGCAGCTCATCCAGGACATGAAGGCAGTTAACGCAACAAAAGGTCCAAAAATCGACAATGACGACGCGGCCCCTGAGGTCCGCCAGACTCAGGTCCTTGCCGCCTGTGTTGAGCCAGCCGCCCTTGCCGATGAGCTCGGGGGCCCGAACGCGCGCACGTGAAGACATACCTCCATCCAACCGCATGCACGGGACAGGCATTCCGCCCCGCGACGTGTTGTACGCGACCCGGCTTCCGGCGCCCTACCGCAGCCGGCGGTCCTTCAGGGCCGGGAACTGGTCGCGCGTGGTCGTCACCTTCGCCGGGTCGAGGTCCACCACCAGCACCTCCTCGGCCGGGCCCGCCTCGGCCAGTACCTCGCCCCAGGGGTCGACGACGATGCTGTGCCCCGCCTGCTCCACCCCCGCGTGCGTGCCGGCCGTGCCGCAGGCCAGGACGTACGCCTGGTTCTCGACCGCGCGGGCGCGGGCCAGCAGCGTCCAGTGCTCGCGGCGCCTGGCGGGCCAGCCGGCCGGGACGACGAACGCCTGCGCGCCGGCGTCGACGAGGCCGCGGAAGAGTTCGGGGAAGCGCAGGTCGTAACAGGTGCCCAGGCCGAAGGTGAGACCCGCGGCCGTCACCGTGACCAGTTCCTCGCCCGCGCCCATCATGACGGCCTCGCCCTTGTCGAAGCCGAAGCGGTGGATCTTCCGGTACGCGCGCACGAGCTCGCCGGCGGGGGAGAGGACGAGGGAGGTGTTGTAGAGGGGCCCCTCCGGGTCGCGCTCGACGATCGACCCGGCGTGCAGCCACACGCCCGCGTCGGCCGCCGCCTTGGCCATCGCCTCGTACGTCGGCCCCTCCAGCGGCTCCGCCTCGTCGGCGAAGGACTCGTACGCGAAGGCGCCGGTCGGCCACAGCTCGGGCAGGACCACGAGGTCGGCGCCGTACCGCTCGCGTTGCTCGCGGACGAGGGAGGCGACGCGCTGCCGGCGGGATTCGACCGGTTCGTCCGGGTCTACTGCGATCTGGATGAGGGAGGCGCGCACACTACCACCGTCCTGGCATTCGAGCCGTCAACACGGGCCTACGATCGTCACACCAAAGCACTGCCAGGGTGCCACGGGGCAGCGTAACTTAGCGTGCGAGCCTCCCACGCAGTCCGGCACGCACCGTCAGTCCAGCCCGCCAGTCAGTCCCGTCAGACCAGCCAGCCCGCGCCACCGCCACTGAACCGCACGAGGGGTCCCGTGACCGTCCATCCCAGCCTCCAGACATACGCCGAAGCCTGGACCCACTCCATCGAAGCGATATCCGAGCTGGTGACACCGCTCGTCGAGGGGGAGTGGAACCGCCGTACGCCGTGCCCGGGCTGGTCGGTGCGCGACATCGTCTCCCACCTCATCGGCATGGAGTGCGAGATGCTCGGCGATCCGCGGCCGATCCACTCGCTGCCGCGCGATCTGTACCACGTCACCTCGGAGTTCGCCCGGTACATGGAGATGCAGGTCGACGTACGGCGCCACCACACCGCGCCGGAGATGACCTCGGAGCTCGAGTACACGATCATCCGCCGCCAGCGTCAGCTCCGCAACGAGACCCGCTCCCCCGACACGATGGTCCGCGCCCCGCTCGGCGCCGAGCAGACCCTGGAACTAGCGCTGCGGATGCGGGCCTTCGACACCTGGGTGCACGAGCAGGACCTCCGTACGACGTTCGGGCGCCCCGGCAACCTCGACTCGCCCGGCGCGCTCGTCACCCGCGACGTCCTCGTCCAGGGCCTGCCGAAGGTCGTCGCGAAGGAGGCGGGCGCGCCCGCCAACTCGGCGGTCGTCTTCGACGTGCACGGCCCGGTCGAGTTCATGCGCACGGTCCGGGTGGACGCGGACGGCCGGGGGACGGTCGACGGCACGCCGTCGCTGGGCCCGCTCGCGACGATCAGCCTGGACTGGGAGACGTACGTGCGGCTGGCCTGCGGCCGGGTCCGCCACGAGGCGGTCGCGGACCACGTCAAGGTCGACGGCGACCAGGCGTTGGCCGACGCGATCCTGCGGAACTTCGCGGTCACGCCGTAACGACGACCCGGCACGCCACCACGCCGACGCCCCGTCAGGCCGGGACGTGCACCGCCTCGACGCGGCTCGCGACCAGGTGGTCGCGCTCCCGGCGGGCGGTCCGCTTGCGCAGGCGCAGGATCTGTACCACGCCGAGCGTCTCCAGCACGAAGACCGAGCCGAACGCGATCCGGTAGTTGTCGCCGGTCGCGTCGAGCAGCACGCCGACCGCGAGCAGGGTCGTCATCGAGGCGACGAAGCCGCCCATGTTGACGATGCCCGAGGCCGTGCCCTGGCGCTCGGGCGGGTTGGCGGGGCGGGCGAAGTCGAAGCCGATCATCGAGGCCGGGCCGCAGGCGCCGAGCACCAGGCACAGGGTGACGAGCAGCCACATGGGCGCGTGCTCGCCCGGGTGCGCGACGGCCGCCGCCCACAGCAGGGCGGTGGCCGCGACGGTACCGAGCGCGATCGGCGCGCGGGCGGCGCCGTGGCGGGCGATGATCTGCCCGAACACCAGGCCGAGGGCCATGTTGGACAGCACGACGAGCGTCAGCAGCTCGCCCGCCGTGCCGCGCGAGAGCCCCTGCGCCTCGACGAGGAACGGCATCCCCCACAGCAGCAGGAACACCATTGCCGGGAACTGCGTAGTGAAGTGCACCCACATCCCCAGCCGCGTCCCCGGCTCGCGCCACGCGGCGGCGATCTGCCGGCGGACGTAGGCCGCGCCCGCGTGCTCGGCGGGGGCCGGTTCGTACCCCTCGGGGTGGTCCTTCAGGAACAGCAGCAGCAGGACGAGCACGAGCACTCCGGCGAGCGAGCTGCCCGCGAAGGTGGCGGTCCAGCCGACCCCGTGCAGCAGACGCGCGATGACGAGCGTCGAGACGAGGTTGCCCGCCATCCCGCACAGGCCCGCGAGCTGCGCGATCAGCGGTCCGCGCCGGACGGGGAACCAGCGGGCCCCCAGACGCAGTACGGCGATGAACGTCATGGCGTCGCCGCAGCCGAGCAGGGCGCGGGCGGCGAGGGCCGTGCCGTACGAGGGGGAGAGGGCGAAGGCCGCCTGCCCGAGGGTGAAGAGCACGACGCCGAGGGTCAGGACCTTCTTCGTGCCGAGGCGGTCGACGAGGAGGCCGACGGGTATCTGCATGCCCGCGTACACGAGGAGCTGGAGTATGGAGAACGTCGACAGCGCGGAGGCGTTGACGTCGAACCGGTCGGCGGCGTCGAGGCCCGCGACGCCCAGGCTCGTACGGAAGATGACGGCGACGAAGTAGACGGCGACGCCGATGCCCCAGACGGTGGCGGCGCGCCGGCCGCCGGGTGGGTCGCCGGGCAGGGCGGCGGCGGGAGCGGCGGAGTCCCTCACCGGCCCTCGCCCCGTTCCTCGCCCCGGACCAGCACCTTGACGCGGCTGACGTGGCGGCGTACGCAGCGGGCGGCGCCCTCGACGTCGCCCGACCGGATGGCTTCGAGCATCTCGGCGTGCTCGGTGAGGTTCTTGGCGATGCGGTCGGGGTGCGCCTCCATGATGGTGACGCCCATGCGCAGCTGACGGTCGCGGAGCTGGTCGTAGAGGCGGGAGAGGATCTGGTTCCCGGCGTTGCGGACGATCTCGACGTGGAAGCAGCGGTCGGCGACGGCGACTTCGGCGAGGTCGCCTTCGAGGGCGCGCTGCTTCTGCTCCTCCAGCAGTTGTTCGAGCCGTGCGACGAGGGCGGCGGAGGCGGGTACGGCGCGGCGTACCGCGAACTCCTCCACCAGCAGCCGGGTCTCGACGACGTCGGCGATCTCCTGGGCGGAGACGGCGAGGACGAGGGCGCCCTTCTTCGGGTACAGCTTGATGAGGCCCTCGACCTCCAGCCGCAGCAGCGCCTCGCGCACCGGCGTCCTGGACACGCCGACGGCGTCGGCGAGGTCGCCTTCGGTGAGCAGGGTGCCGCCCTCGTAGTGCCGGTCGAGTACGCCCTTCTTGATGTGGGTGTAGACGCGCTCGGCGGCGGCGGGCTGCTTGACGGTGCTGGGCGGGGGGACCGGGGGTGCGGCAGGCATGCGCACAGCTTAGATACAACAGGAGTGCGTCAGAAGGGAGCGTCCGCATCCCGGAACGGGCGGGGGCGCGGCGACGCCCGTCCGGTCACCGGCCGCCACCGCGCCCCGGCTTCACCCCTTCGCGCCGGTCGCCGCGGCCGCCGTCTCGGCGGGGGACGGTAGGCCGGACGCCCGCTCGACGGGCGTCCCCTCGTCCCCCTCTCCCCGGCCCCACCGGTTCGCCCTCCGCATCCGCGACACCAGCGGTTCGGTCCACCGTGCCGTCAGCGGGCCCAGGATGACGAGGATCAGGACGTACGCCGTGGCGATCGGGCCGATCCGTGGCTCGGTCGCCACCGCGAGGCCCGCTATCACGATCGAGAACTCGCCCCGCGCCACCAGTGCTCCGCCCGCCCGCAGCCGGCCGCGCGGGCCGATGCCCGCGCGCCGCGCGGCGTACCAGCCGGTGGCGATCTTCGTGAACGTCGTCACGACGGCGAGCAGCAGTGCGGGCAGCAGCACCGGCGGGATGGCCGCCGGGTCCGTCGACAGGCCGAAGAAGACGAAGAAGACGGCCGCGAAGAGGTCCCGCAGCGGCGTCAGCAGCTTGCGCGCGCCCTCCGCGACCTCTCCCGACAGCGCGATGCCGACGAGGAACGCCCCCACGGCCGCGGACACCTGCAACTGCTGTGCCACTCCGGCCACCAGCACGGTCAGCCCGAGCACCACGAGCAGCAGCATCTCCGGGTTGTCCGACGAGACCGCCCGGCTGATCAGCCGCCCGTGCCGCAGGGCGACGTACAGGACGAGCCCGACCGTGCCGAGCGCGACGACCAGCGCCACGCTGCCGCCGGCGAGGCCCACGCCGGCGAGCAGCGCCGTCAGCAGCGGCAGGTAGACCGCCATCGACAGGTCTTCCATCACCAGGACGCCGAGCACGACCGGCGTCTCGCGGTTGCCGAGGCGGCCGAGGTCGGTGAGCACCTTGGCGACGACACCCGACGACGAGATCCAGGTGACACCGGCCAGGGCGACCGCGGCCACCGGCCCCCACCCGAGGAGGAGCGCGGCGGCCGCGCCCGGTGTGGCGTTGAGGACGAAGTCGACGGCGCCGGACGGGTATTGGGTCTTGAGGCTGGTGACCAGCTCGGAGGCGCTGTACTCCAGGCCCAGCAGGAGCAGCAGCAGGATGACGCCGATCTCGGCGCCGACCGCCACGAAGTCCTCGCTGGCGTCGAGCGGCAGCAGTCCTCCCTGCCCGAACGCGAGCCCCGCCAGCAGGTAGAGGGGTATGGGGGACAGGCCCACCCGCTCCGCCAGCCGGCCGATGAGGCCGAGCGCCAGGATGAGCGAGCCGAGTTCGATCAGCAGCGCGGTGGTGTTGTGCACGGCTCAGCCCCCCGCGATGATCTCGACGAGCGCGTCGACGCCCTCGCGGGTGCCGACGACGACCAGCGTGTCGCCGATGGACAGCCGGAATTCGGGCCCCGGCGACGGCGTGGCGGCGGTCCGCTGGAGCACGGCGACGATCGACGCGCCCGTACGGCTGCGCGCCCGGGTGTCACCGAGCGGCCGTCCGGCGTACGGCGACTTGGCGGTCACCTGGATGTGCTCGGTGACGAGGTCGATGCCGTCGGTGCGTACGGCGTCGATGGGCGCCGTGTCGATCAGGTGGGCCAGGGCCGTGGCCTCATCGGGCGACAGGGGTACGGACAGGAGGCACGCGTCGGGGTCGTCACGGTCGTAGAAGCCGATGAAGCGCCGGCCGTCCTTGTGGACGACGACCGAGATGTGCTGGCCGTCGTCGGTCGTGAAGTCGTACTGCGTGCCGACCCCCGGCAACGTGGTCCGGCGCGTGCCCATGGTCTGCCTCCCGGTCTGCCGCCCGGCCGCTGCACGTGCGGACATGCGGGCACGGCGGCCGTGATCCACGAGCAGTGCGACCGGCTACTTTGCCTTGCCATTACCCTACGCTGCCCGTCCGCGAGCCTCCTGTCGGGCGTATCCGCAGCTCAGAGGCACGGCGAGGGCGGCGAGCGTGAGAGCGGCGGCGCCCCGTGACGCGGAGCGCCGCCGCCCTCCCCACGCGACTGCGCGCGAGACCTCAGGGGCGGTGAGCGACCGCCGGGTCCTCTTCTCCGCCCCTGCCGGGGCCGGTGTCGCCGGCCCGGTCCGGGTCCGCGGCGTCGGAATGTCGCGGCTCGTGCCGCGCGGCGTCGTGCGGTTCGGAGGAACGGGCGACTTCGGCCCGCACCATGGCGTTCAGTGCGGCATACGGGTCGATGGGCATGGTGAACGTCCTTCTCGTCGAGGGGTGGTCGCGGTGCCGGAGCGACGGCGACGGCACAGCGGTGTGCCGGGCCGCGCCGGCCCCCTCAGCAGCGCAGGACCACCCGCCGCCGCTCCCCGCCGGCCGCCGGAGCCACGTCGGCCCCCGGGACCGCCCGCCCGGCGCCGGGGCGCCTCCCCCCGTTCCGCGTACGCCGGTACGCCGTCACCACGCCGACGGCCCGCCCCCTGCTGCCGCTGCGCACCCGCTCGCGCCGAGCGCCCCGGGCACCGTCCCCGGCCCCCCGCACCTCGCTGTCCCCCGCGTCCGACGGCTGCCCCTCGCCCCCGGCACCGGCACCGGCACCGGAACCGGCACCTGAACCGGGACTGGGAAACGAACCCGCCCCGCCCCCCAGAACAGCCGCCTCCCCCGCCGCCCACATCACCGGAGGCCGCACCTGCCCCACCGACCCGCCCTCCCCCAGCACCACGGCGAGCACGGCGGTGAGGACCAGCAGTACCGTCAGCGCGCCGCTGCGGACCGCGCGCGGGACGAGGCACATGGCAGGCATGTGCCTCTCGTCCCACGGGCGCGCCGGTTCTTAGCCGTACGACGCCCAAGACCCCACCACCGGGCTAGTGGCGAACGCCCGTTCTCCCGAATCCCCCCTCGGAGCGGGCGGCCGCGTGTTGAATGGGCGCATGCGACGCACACTTGGCAAGCCCCTGGTCATCGGAGTCCTGGTCGTCGGCATGCTCATGGCCGTCGCCGGTCTGTACTGGTTCCAGCCGTGGAAGCTGTGGGTGGACGAGACCGTGCGGGACGAGCTCCCCGTGGCGGCCCCCACCACCACCGGGCGGGACTCCTCCTCCGCACCGTCCGCGCCGCCGGCGCCGCGGACCCTGGCTTCCGGCACCCTGATCAGCCACGAGCACAGCACCAGCGGTACGGCGAAGATCATCCGGCTGCCCGACGGCTCCCGCACCCTCCGCCTCCAGGGCCTCGCCACCAGCAGCGGCCCCGACCTGCGGGTCTGGCTGACCGACGCGCCGGTCAGGGCGGGCAGGGACGGCTGGCACGTCTTCGACGACGGCAGGCACGTCAGCCTCGGCAAGCTGAAGGGCAACAAGGGCGACCAGAACTACGCGCTGCCGGCCGGGCTGGATCTCAAGGGCCTTACGAGCGTGAGCATCTGGTGCGACCGCTTCGACGTCTCGTTCGGCGCCGCCGCACTGACGGCTCCCGCGTAACCGCCCGGGCGGGCCCCGGAATCAGCCGGGCAGCCACATCGCGAACGCCACGACACTGCCCCGCGCCCGGTCCGCGCTCCCCGCTCCACCCTCGATGACCAGCCGGTCCGTGATGAGCCGCGTCAGCCACAACCCCCGCCCGCCGTGGCTGCCGCCCAGCCCCGGCGCCAGTTCCGGGATGACGGAGGAGGCGAACCCCGGCCCCGAGTCGCTGATCACGCATTCGAGCGCGCCGGGTGAGCCGGCGGACCGGTGCAGCAGCAACCGGCCGCCCCCGCCGCCGTGCTCGACCGCGTTCGTGGCCACCGCGTCCGCCGCCAGGACGAAGTCGCCGCGCCGGGGCTCCGCCAGTCCGGCCCAGGCGGCGTACTGGTCGACCAGCACACGCAGCCGGGGCATGTCGTCGCGGCCGAAGTCGAACTCCAGCAGCCGCTCCCGCGCCCCGTCGTTGTCGACGTGGATCCCTTCCGTCACCATGCCCGCACCGCCTCCGTCAGCGTGAGGCGCCGGACCCGCTCCGAGCCGAGTCGGCGCAGCAGCACCGCCTGCGCGGCGGCGCAACGTACCTCGACGCCGTCGTGTCCGTCGGCCCCGGCGATCCGCTCGATGAGGTCGAGGGCGCACCGTACGGCGAGGAAGTGCAGAGGCATGAGGTCCACCAGCAGCCGCCGGGACGCGGCGGACCGCTCCAGCGCGTCGTTCAGGGCGGTCAGGAAGGGTTCGCGCGTGGCGTGGTCGGCCTCGCCCGCGACCCTGACCGAGTGCTCGCGGTGCACGATCCGCAGCTCGCCGAGCGAGCCGAGCAGCGAGCGGGGGTGCGCGTCCGACATGGCGTCGAGCACGTCGTCGTCGAAGGCGCGCCGGTCGTAGGAGCAGACCTCATTGTACGGACGCCCGTCGAAGAGGTGCTCGGCGTGCGACTCGCGGTGCATCATCGTCTCGATGTCGGCGTCGAGGTCCGCCACCCAGTGCATGTCGATGAACGCCCGCAGCCCCTGGTAGCCCTGCGCGACGGCGAGCGCGGTCTCCTCGCCGAGACGGTCCCACTGCCGCTCGGGGGTGAAGCCGCGGCCGGGGTGGATCAGCGCCCGCATGCTGCTGTTCGTCAGCTGCCCCCGCCCACGCGCCTCCGCGAGCAGCCGGCTGGTCCCGTCCAGGCGGGTCCGTACGGCGTCGGGATCGAGCTGCGGCGCCGCGAAGACGATCACCTTCTCGCCGCGCGCCAGTCCCGTGCGGACGTAGGTGACGAGCGCGTCCCAGTTGGCCTCGTCGTCCGCGTAGCTGAGGAACGCGTGGTCACCCGCCCGCATCCCCTGTACGGGCATCAGGCCCGGATGCGCGTCTGCCCGTTCATGCATCGCTCGTGGGGGTCCCTTCCTGCTGTGCGCCCCACCATAGGGACAGCGGGAGGAGTTGCGTAGCCGTACCGGGACTCCCGGGACCGCGCTCGAACGGACGGCCGTACCGGAGCGCATGACAGGGCGCCGGGCCCGAACGTAAGATCGCCGCACGGCATCGCGTGTCGGTCACCGTCCGGGTGAGGCATGGAGGTAGCCCGTGAGTTTGCCTTACGGAGGCATTCCACAATGTCAGTGCAGCTGAATCACACCATCGTCCACTCCCGCGACAAGCGGGAATCCGCTGAGTTCTTCACCCGCGTCATGGGCGTGGAGATCGCGGCCGAGTGGGGCCCGTTCATCGCCGTCGAACTGAGCAACGGCGTCACCCTCGACTTCGCGACCGTCCCGGCGGAGTCGATCACCCCGCAGCACTACGCCTTCCTCGTCACGGAGGAAGAGTTCGACGGGATCTTCCAGCGCGTCCAGGGCGCCGGCCTCACGTACTACGCCGATCCGCACGGCAAGCAGCCGGGCGAGATCAACCGCAACGACGGCGGCCGGGGCGTGTACTTCATGGACCCGTCGGGCCACGCCCTGGAAGCGATCACCCGCCCGTACGGCGGCGGCGCCTAGGCAGCACCACAGGGCCGGGAAGCACCGCTTCCCGGCCCTCACCCGTCCGGCGCCGCGTACCCCGCCGCCGCGACGGCCGTGCGGCGGCGCCTCCGTCCCAGCATCGCAATCCGTACGCGAGCACGAACCCTCATCACATAGGGCGAACGGGGTAAAGGCCCGTCCGGGTGGGCGCGTATAAAGGTTGCCGGACGAACTCGGAGGAGCGACGAGTGGCCAGTGCGACAGATGCCGTCAGCACACTGATGGTGCAGAAATTCGGAGTGGACCCGGCGGCCGTCCGACCCGAGAGCCCGCTCTACGCCTTGCGCTTGGATTCCCTCGCGCTGGAGGAATTGCGCATCCTCATCGAAGAGCACCTGAACATCGACCTGGAAGACGCGGCGCTGACGTCCCGCAACACCGTGGGCGAACTGGTCGCCCTCGTGCACACCAAACTCGTCCACACCGGGAGCCTGGGATGACCAGGCCGGCGATCCCGCCCTTCACGGCGGCCGTGACCGGCCTCGGCCTGGTCACAGCGGCCGGGGTGGGCGTCGACGAGACGTGGCGAAACGTCACGCGGGGCGAGGTCCGCCCCGCCTCCGTGGGGACGCGCGAGGAACTGCGCGACCTGCCCTGCGACTTCATGTACGCCGTCCCCGCCGAGGACCTCGACACGGCGCGGGTCCTCGGCGTGGCGACGCAGCGCCTGATGGACCGTTTCGCCCAACTCGCCGTACTGGCAGCGCGAGAGGCGGTGGCGGACGCCGGACTCGACCCCTCCGTCTGGGACAGCGGCCGGGTCGCGGTCGTCATCGGCTCCGCCCACGGCGGACTCCCCTTCTACGACGAGCAGCACACCGCACTGACCACCAAGGGCCCGCGCCGCGTCTCCCCGAAGCTCGCCCCGCTGACCGTCGTCAACAGCGCCGCCAGCAGTGTCTGCATGGACCTGGGCGCCCGCGGCCCGAGCCAGGCGGTGTCCACCGCCTGCTCGTCGGGCACGGTGGCGATCGGCACCGCGCACCAGATGCTGCGCACGGGCGCCTGCGACATCGTCGTCGCCGGCGGCGCCGAGTCCGTGTGCTCGCGGCTGCTGATCGCCAGCGCCTGCCAGATGCGGGCGGTGTCGACCCGCCGCGACGACCCGGCCGCGGCCTGCCGCCCGTTCGACGCGGACCGCGACGGTTTCGTGGTCGGCGAGGGTTCCGGCCTGCTCGTCATGGAACGACCCGAGCACGCCAGGGCGCGGGGCGCCCGGATCAGGGCGCACATCGCCGGTTACGGCGCGTCCAGCGACGCGTACTCCGCCGTCGCCCCCGACCCGGAGGGCAAGGGCATCGAGAGCGCGCTGCGCACGGCGCTCACGGACGCGGGCGTCGCCCCGTCCGACGTCGGCCACGTCAACGCGCACGGCACATCCACCGTGTTCAACGACCTCATCGAGGCGACCATGCTGCACCGGCTGCTGGGCGCGGACCCGCTCGTCACGTCGACCAAGGCCATGACGGGCCACACCCTGGGCGCGGCCGGCGGTATCGAGACCGTGCTGACGGTGCTCGCCCTGGAGCACCAGCTGGTGCCCCCCACGGCCAATCTGGACGCGCTCGACCCGCGCATCCCGGTCGAGGTCGTCGCCAAGGCCGCGCGCCCCGCCGCGTTCGACTGCGCGGTCAAGACGTCGCTCGGCTTCGGCGGCCACAACGCCGCGCTCGTCCTCACCCGCGGCTGACGGGGCCCGGCCGCCACCCCCTGCCGAGAAGGAGCTGAAGCATGCCCGAGGAAACCGTTCGCTCGCTGTCGGTGGACGGGCTGCGCTACTCCTACCGCGTGCTGCACCGCACGGGCCCGGCCGCCGGCGAGGCGACCGGCTCACCCGCCACACAGGTCACCGAACCGGTGCTGGTCCTCGGCGGCGCGCTCCAGGGCATGCTCGGCTGGCCCCAGATGGACGGCCGCCTCGGCCCGGTGACGAGCGTCGTGACCGCCGACCTGCCCGGCATGGGCAGCGCCGCGCCCCTGCCGCCGGGCCCCAGCGCGGACCTCCTGTGCGCCGCCGTCACCCGGATCATCGACGACCTCGACGTACCGCGCGTCAACCTCTTCGGCTTCTCGTACGGCGCCGCGCTCGCGTTCCGCTGCGCCCAGCGCAACCCGGGCCGCATCGCCCGCCTCCTCCTCGGCGGCGTCCCCGCGCACATCTCACCAGCCCAGCGGGCGCACTGGCGCAGCGCCACCGACCGGCTCGCCGCCGGGGACCGGGACGGCTTCGCGACGCTGGTGACCGAGGCGCTGATGTGTCTCGACCCGGACCGGTACGTCGCGCGCCGCGACCTCGCCTACCGCTACGTCAGGCGGACGATGCTGCACGCGGTCGAGCACTCCCCGCACGCCGCGGACTCCGTGCACCGCTCCCTCGGCGACCGGCCGGACTTCTCGGGGGGCCTGTCCGGCGTACCGGCGCTGGTCTTCACCGGGGAGCACGACACGGTGACATCGGCGGAGCGCCAGCGAGCCTTCGCCGCGACCATCCGGGGCTGCCGCTTCACCACGATCCGGGACGCCGACCACTGGGTCGTGCTCGAAAAGGCGGACGAGGTCGCCGACTTGGCCTTGCGATTCTTCACCGACCGCCCGCTGGAGCCCGCCGGCTACCTGAGGTCGGTGCCGCACCAGGAGCGCGCGGCGGACCGCAGCACGGCCTGAGCGGTCACTCCCGCGGCGCCCTGCCGTGCCCCGGGCTTCGCCCGGGCCCCCGGGAACGTGCCCGTGACCTGTACGGAGCTGGACCGTTGGCAGGGCATGAAGACACGAAGCGCAGCCGCCGCGGCCACCGCCGCCGCGGCGTTCGCGGCCGGTCTGGCGGCGGCCCTCGCGGTCCCGGCCCCGCTTGCCCTGGCCGCCCCGCCGGACCGGACCGACCGGCCGGCGTCGCCGCTGCCGATCGACCTTCCGGACGTGAGCGAGGAGAGCTTCAAGGGCCTCGACAAGGCGCTCCAGTACTGACACAGCGTGCGGGAAAAGTTGCGGAGGGTGGCAGCCGGTTGCACGGTGGCGTTGTCCCCTCTCCGACCTCTCACGTAAGGACATCCCCATGCGCATCTCCCGAACCGCCGGACTCGTCGTCTCCTCCGTGGCGTGCGGGGTACTGGCGTTCGGCTCGGCCGGGGGCGCGATAGCCGCCCCGGCGACGCCTCCGCTCGCCGCCGAGAGTCCCACCGACAGCATCGCCGCGGAGGACGCGCTGCCCGGCGCCGACAAGCTCACCCCGCAGGTGAAGCTGCTGAGCGAGATCGCCGGTGTGCTCAAGCCCGTCACCGAGCTCCTCGACGCGGTCATCGCCGGCGGCGGCAAGCTGCCGGCCGCCGAGGTCGCCCAGCACACGAAGGCGGTCGAAGAGGCCCTGAAGGGCCTTCCGAAGTCCCCCGGCACCGCCCTCGAAGTCCCCGCTTCCCCGTCCCCCGACCTGCCGTCGGTGGCGGCTCCCCGGGCCGTCGACGCGGGCCTGGAGCTGAAGGCGAAGGCGGTCGTCGACCTGCGGGCCAAGGTCGACGCGCTGCTGAAGGCGGCTCAGAAGGGCGACGCGGCGAAGGTGACCGAGGCGGTCACCGCCACCATCACCGCGACCCTCAACGTGGTCGTCAGCGTCGTGGTCGGCGGCGGACTGCCGGCCCCGAACCTCGAAGGACTGCCCGCGCTGCCGAAGGTCCCCGGCGCCGCCGAAGCTCCCAAGGTGCCCGGCTCGCCCGTCTGACGCCCGGCACGCACCGCCGATTCCCGGTTCTCCCTGTTGGGGAGGCCGGGCAGTGGCGTGCGGACGCCAATTCACGCCCCTGCGCGCCGAAATGAAGGTTAGGGCGTTCGGGTGACGGTGGATAGATAGCTTCTTTTATGGAGTTTCCTCGGTGGAACCGGATCGTTACCGATGTCGACGGCGACGCTACGGGCGTGAAGAAACAGACTCGTGCAGCGCGAAGGACGTGGCTGTGTAGGGTGTCGCCGCCGGAAAGGTTCTTAAAGTGAAGTACATGAAGAGCGCCGCATTCGTCGCCGGCTCGCTCCTGGCCGTCGGTGTCGCCTCCCCGGCCATCGCCGACTCCGGGGCGAACAGTGACGTCAAGGGCAACCCGGGCTTCATTTCCGGCAACAACGTGCAGGTTCCGGTTCACGTCCCGGTGAACGTCTGCGGCAACACCGTGAACTTCGTCGCGCTTCTGAACCCGGCCTTCGGCAACAAGTGCATCAACAAGTAGTTCCCCGTCCGAACCGCTAGATGTTCGGTCACAGTTGGCCCCTCAGTGCACGCCATGCGCTCGGGGGCCAACTGAACCTCCCTCATCGCGTGTGAGCAATCGGCTCATCCGCAGGTATGAAAGACAGGGAACGGCAAAGTGCGACAGGTTTTGAGCAGAAGTGTGTTCGCCGCGGCGGCCGCTTCCGGGCTCCTCGCCATGTCCGGAGGCACCGCAGCGGCGGACTCCGGGGCCGATGGGGAGACCTCCAACTCGCCGGGCGCTGTGTCCGGCAACAACGTTCAGGCGCCCGTACACGTTCCGGTGAACGCGTGCGGCAACACCATCAACATCATCGCGCTCCTGAACCCGGCCTTCGGCAACGAGTGCGTCAACGGCGAGTCGAAGAAGCCGCACAAGCCGTCCGGGCCCGGTCACAACGAGCCCGGCCACGGCGGCCCCGGCCACGGAAACCCCCCTGGTGAGGGCTCCGGCCACCCCGGCGGTGACTACCCCGGCGACGAGGGACCCGACGGCGGGCACCCGGGCGGCGGGCACCCCGGCAACGAAGACCCCGGTCACGAAGACCCCGGTCACGAGAACCCGGGGAACGAGAACCCCGGTCACGAGAACCCGGGGAACGAGAACCCCGGTGGGCACCCGGGCGGTGAGCCGCCGCGTCACGAGCCGCCGCACCAGGAGCACCCCGGTGACGAGCCGTGCGAGGAGCACCCCGGCGAGGAGCCCCCGGCCGAGGAGCCCCCGGGTCACACGCCGCCCGGCAACCCGCCGGCCGAGAAGCCCCCGGTGAAGGAGCTGCCGGCCGAGGAGCCGTCCGTCAACAAGCCGCCGGTGGAGGAGCCCCAGGCCCACGAGCCGCCCACGCAGGTGCTGCCCGCCGCGCAGGAGGCCTCCAGCCTGGCCGACACGGGCGCCGGCGAGGTCGGAGCCGCCGCCGCGCTCAGCGCCGCGCTGCTCGGCGGCGGTGTGCTGATGTTCCGCCGCAAGGCGTCCGCGCAGGTCTGATTCACAGGACGCACAGCACGATGGAGCGGGTTCTCCGGAACCCGCTCCATCCGTGTGTCCGGGCGCCTCCCGGCCGTAACGCGGTCTCCGCATCCGAGTGAATCGGCAAGAAACGGCGTAGGCTGTCAGTTTCTCACCGTCCTGGCCTTCGTTAGTCCTGGTGTAAGTGACATGGAACAGCAGCGTCGGAATGTCACGGGATTCGTAGTTCGCGGATACGCCAGCACGAAGAGGGATTACTGGAATGAAGTACATGAAGGCCGCCTCGTCCATTGCCGTCTCGATGATGGCCGCGGGAGCGGCCGCGGCCGCCGCGTCTCCGGCAGCGGCAGCGGCCGCCGACTACCAGGCGATGAGCCTGAACGGCGGCGTGCAGCAGCTGACCGACGCCCTGAACACCCACCAGCCCGTGGACACCACCGTCCAGCCCCTCCTGCACACCGCGACCGACACCGCGCAGGCGGTCAACGAGGCCAGGAACGGTGACCCCTCGAAGCTGCTCGGCAACGCGCAGGAGACCGCCAAGATGACGACCCCGATGCTCGGCGGCGTGCCGCTCGGGGGCTGACGCCCACCTCCCGCGCTCCTCGCGCGACGCAGGAAGGCCGGTGCGTACACCAGACGGTGTGCGCACCGGCCTTCCTGCGTGTACGGGATGTGCACGCGGGTGTACGGCGCTGTGCGGGCCCGGGTCGGTCGTCGGTGCGCGCCGGGCGTGCGGGGGCACAGCAGTGCGCCCCTGACGACGGTCAGGGGCGCACTGGTGGTCAGGCGGCGATCAGCGTCACTCGTTCGACGCGCCGTTGCCCGCGATGGCGTTGTCCAGCAGGTGCGACAGGGTCTCGTCACCCTTGTTCTGGGTGGAGTTCTCGACGCACTGCTGGTTCTGCGGGTTGGACAGGATGTCCTGGACGCCGACGTTGACGCCGCCGACCACGTTCTGGATGTTCTTGATCGGGACGGCGAGACACGGCTTGTTGAACGAGCCCTGGATGATGGACAGCTGCGGGCTCTGCTTGCCCTTCGTGATGGAGTTGCCGTACTTCTGCACCGATCCGTTGCCGCTGGCGTTCGCGGTGGTGTGGTCGTCCACGGCGGCGATCGCCTGACCGGCTCCGGCAGCGCCGAACCCGACTACAGAGGCAGCGACCGCGGCCGTGGCCATCATCTTCTTGAGCATTTGGTTTCCTTGTTAGTCCGGTACTCAGGGTTCTGCGTCAGGCTCAACTTTCGTTAAGAGGATTGGTTGCGCCGATTCACTCGAATGGTATTTGCGGGCCTTCTGGCCCAATCCCGCACGGCCGAATGGGTGATGCAGGAGAACTAACCCATCGTTGCGGAGTTGGTCAGTGAGCCTCACCTCGGGGTACGACATGGAAAGAGGAAAACAGTGATCAAGAAGGTCATGGCTACCGCTGCCGTCGCCGTCTCCGTCATGGGCCTCGGTGCCGCGGCCGCCCCGCAGGCAATGGCGGCCGCTGACGACCAGGACACCCGCAATGCGAGCGGCAACGGGTCGAAGCAGATCTACGGCAACTCCGCCACGCACGGCGACATGAGCCCCCAGATGTCACTCATCCAGGGCTCGTTCAACAAGCCGTGTGTCGCCGTCCCGATCAAGAACATCCAGAACGTGTTCGGCCTCATCAACGTCGGCGTCCAGGACATCCTGTCCAACCCGCAGAACCAGCAGTGCGTCGAGAACTCCACCCAGAACAAGGGTGACGAGACGCTCTCGCACGTCCTGGACAACCTGCTCGCGGCCAACGGCGCGGACAACAGCTGACGCTCGTCGGCGACGGCCCGAGCCACCGCGCTCCCTCCTGCGCGGCGGTCCGGGCCGGGACCCGGCCGGGAGGCGACGGAGACCCCAGCCACTCCTTTCGCCCCTGGTCACAGCCTTCAGGCCCCGTAGATGGATCACCTCTACGGGGCCTGAAGGCTGTGGGGTGCGGGGGCCGATGGTTACTTGCGCAGGGTCGTCACCGGAATGACGCAGTGCGCCGAGGCGGCGAGTACGTCCTCGTCGGCGACGAACGCCTTGAGGGCCTCCGCCTCGACGGGGACGCCGGGCTTGCCCTCCGGCCACGGGCGGGTCGTGAAGATGAAGTGCACCTGCTTGCGCCGGAGGGCCGCCGCGATCCACTCCTCGGGCACGACGCTCTGGACCCGCAGGCTCGGCATCGTCAGGGACGCGCTGCCGCTCTCGACGAGCAGGCTGATCGGCTCTTTGGACTTGGAGGCGTCGGTGATGCCCGCGCCGACCGGCAGGCCGGTCTGTTCCAGCAGGAGGCGGACGGCCCGCTCACCGGCCTCGGGGCCGGCCGTTCCGTCACCGAGGGAATACGCGAGCAGGAACGCCATGTCGCGGCCGTCGTCAATATTCTCGCCCGACCATGCGATTACCGAGATGGTGCCCAAGTGGCTTTGTTCGACAGGTGTTTGAGCGGTTTCGGCTGTCTCTGAGGTCATACAGCGGGACCCTAATTGCCCGTAGTGGGTGCGCCCGCCCACAAGTCACCCGGTCGGCCTAATCCGCTTTCCGCAATACCCCTTACGAGGAAGGCCCTTCGGCCGTGCCCGGCCGCTCCTTCGAGGGGACGTCCCGGGCGCCGAGGCGCAAATGCTCGATGTGATAAACGGCTTCATCGAGAAGCTGGGCGACGTGATTGTCGTACAGGCTGTAGACAATGCGGCGGCCCTGCCGGACTCCCGTGACGAGGCTAAGCGCGCGCAGGAGCCGGAGTTGGTGGGAGACCGCCGACTGTTCCATCCGGACGGCTTCGGCCAGTTCCGTCACGCCGCACGGGCTCTGGCGCAGGCGCGTCAGGATCATCAGCCGGGACGGGGTGGCGAGGGCCTGGAGCGTGGCGGCGATGGTGGCGGCGGCGTCCGCGTCGAGATGACCCGTGGGTGTGGCGCGTTCGTCGACTCCGTGTCCCATGTGGCCATCGTATCGGGGCTCATATCGGCTATTGCTGAAGAGGTCTTCATGTGTTCCGTTATGGTGTGGGGTCTCCGCGTTCCGCTCGCTCCGCTCGACTGAGAGGTGATCCGTCATGGCTTCTCCGCTGCTCGACGACCGCCCCGCCGTACGCCCGGCCGCCGCGCCGGTGCCGTCCCGCCGTACGCGCCTGCTCGCCCTGCCGGAGGTGCGGTGGGCGGGGCTGTCCGCCGTCGCCTTCCTGCTGGCCTTCCCGCTCGACCTGGCCGGGGCGCCGGGGTGGACCTGGGGGCCGCTCTACGCGGTCTGTTACGTGGCGGGCGGCTGGGAGCCGGGGTGGGCCGGGCTGATGGCGCTCAGGGAGCGGAGCCTCGACGTCGACCTGCTGATGATCGTGGCGGCGGCGGGAGCGGCGGCGATCGGCCAGTTCCTGGACGGCGGGCTGCTCGTCGTGATCTTCGCGGTGTCCGGGGCGCTGGAGGCGCTGGCCACGCGGCGTACGGCGGACTCCGTGCGGGGGCTGCTGGATCTGGCTCCCGCCACGGCTGTGCGGGTGGCGTTCGCGGGGGAGGAAGCGGTGGGCGAGGTGGTGGTGGCCGTCGGCGAGCTGCGGGTCGGGGACGTGGTGCTCGTACGGCCGGGGGAGCGGCTGCCTGCCGACGGGACCGTGGTCCACGGCGCCGGTGAGGTGGACCAGGCGACCATCACCGGGGAGCCGCTGCCGGTGCGCAAGGCGCTGGGGGACGAGGTGTTCGCCGGCACGCTCAACGGCACGGGGGCGCTGCGCGTCCGGGTGGACAAGGACGCGGCCGACTCGGTCATCGCGCGCATCGTCGGGATGGTCGAGGAGGCGAGCGGGACCAAGGCGCCCACGCAGCTGTTCATCGAGAAGGTCGAGCAGCGCTACTCGGTGGGCGTCGTGGTCGCCACGCTGGCGCTGTTCCTCGTACCGCTCGCGGTGGGGGCCGACTTCACCTCGACGCTGCTGCGGGCCATGACGTTCATGATCGTTGCCTCGCCCTGCGCGGTGGTCCTGGCGACCATGCCGCCGTTGCTGTCCGCGATCGCGAACGCGGGGCGGCACGGTGTGCTCGTCAAGTCCGCTGTGGTGATGGAGCGGTTGGGCGGTGTGACGCGGGTGGCGCTGGACAAGACCGGGACGTTGACGGAGGGGGCGCCCCGGGTCGCGGAGGTGCGGGTGCTGGGGGCGGTGTGCGGTGAGGACGGGGTGCTGGCGGCCGCCGCCGCCGCGGAGTACCCGAGTGAGCATCCGGTCGCGCGGGCCGTCGTGGCCCTGGCCGAGGAGCGCGGGCTGCGGATCGATCCGGCCGAGGACTTCTCCTCGGAGCCGGGGTGGGGGGTCCGGGCCGTCGTCGGGGGGCGGGACGTGCGGGTGGGGAGGCCGGGGGGCGGCGGTGCGGGGGTGGCCTCGGGGGGCGAGAGGGTGGCCGATGCGGTGGATGAGGTGGAGGGGGCCGGGCGTACCGCTGTGGTGGTGTGGGTGGACGGGGTGCCGGTGGGGGTGCTCGGGGTGGCGGACCGGGTGCGGGCGGGAGCCGGGGAGGCGGTCGAGGCGCTCGGACGGCTGACGGGGTCGGTGCCGGTGCTGCTGACCGGGGACAACGCGCGCGCTGCCGAGCGGCTCGCCGGTGAGGTCGGCATCACCGAGGTACGGGCCGGGCTGCTGCCGCAGGACAAGGTGGCCGCCGTGCGGGAGTGGGAGGCGGCGGGGGAGAAGGTGCTGGTCGTCGGCGACGGGGTCAACGACGCGCCGGCGCTGGCCGCCGCGCACAGTGGCATCGCGATGGGGAGGGCCGGGTCGGATCTGGCGCTGGAGACGGCTGACGCGGTGGCGGTGCGGGACGAGTTGGCCACCGTGCCGGCGGTGGTCGCGCTGTCACGGCGTGCGCGTCGGCTGGTCGTGCAGAACCTCGTCATCGCGTCCGTGTGCATCGGGGTGCTGGTGGTGTGGGATCTGGCGGGGCATCTGCCGTTGCCACTGGGGGTAGCGGGGCACGAGGGGTCGACGGTGCTCGTGGGGCTGAACGGGTTGCGGCTGCTGCGGGAGTCGGCGTGGCGGGGGGCGGTGCGGGACGCGTAGGGCGGCGGCGGTGGGCCCGGTGCGGCGCCGTCCGCATGGCCGCTTGTGGATCTTGTCAGGCCGCGTACTGGCCCAGCATCCTGCCCATCGCTGCCAGTACGGACGGAGCCACCCGGTAGTACACCCAGGTCCCGCGGCGTTCCGAGGTCAGCAGGCCCGCTTCCCTGAGCTTCTTCAGGTGGTGGCTGACCGTGGGCTGGGATACGCCCACGTCCGAGATGTCGCAGACGCACGCCTCGCCGCCCTCGTGCGACGCGACCGCGGAGAAGAGGCGCAGCCGTACGGGGTCGCCGAGGGCCTTGAACATCGCGGCCGTACGGACCGCCTCCTCTGCCGAGAGGGGGCGCTCGTTGAGGGGTGGGCAGCACGGCTCGGCGGTCAGGGCCTCCATGTTCGACATGTGTCTATGTTGACACATGTCGAAGCTTTGGGCCGGTGGCGTGCGTGGACCGTTACGGTCGGGCGATGCGCGCGAGTCGGTGGGAGTGGCGGGGGTGGGGGCCGGCGGCGGTGGCCGCGGTGGTCGCCGGGTTGCTGGCTTTTCCGTCCGCCGTGCCCGACATGGCCGGGCGGCCGGGCAGTCTGCTGGAGACGTTCCTGCCGTGGCTCGGGGTGTGCGTTCCCGTGCTGCTCGTCCTGTCGTGGTGGCGGCGGTCGCTCGCCGGGCTGGTGGCCCTGGTGCTGCCCGTCGCCGCCTGGGTGGCGGGCTTCGGCGGGATGCTCGCCGGCGGATCGGCGTACGACCTGGTCGCGGTGCAGCACAACGTGAGCGACGAGAACGGTGATCCGGCGGGCACGGCCCGGGCCCTGGCGAAGGTGCGTCCCGGGCTGGTCGCCCTGGAGGAGCTGACCCCGGGCGGCGCCGCGGTGTACGCGTCGGTGCTTCGGGCGGACTTTCCCCATCACGCGGTGGTGGGGACGGTCGGGCTCTGGTCGACGTACCCGCTGACGGACGTGCGGCCGGTGGACATCCGGCCGCAGGGGGTCGGGGCGGGCTGGAACCGGGGGCTCCGGGCCGAGCTGCGGATGCCCGGACGGGAGGCGGTCGCGGTGTACGTCGCTCATCTGCCGTCGGTACGGATGGGGCCGGCGGGGTTCGGGGCCGGGCGGCGGGACGAGAGCGCCCGGCTGCTGGGCGCCGCCCTCGCCGACGAGCCGCGGGAGCGCGTGATCCTGCTCGGTGACCTCAACGGGACGGTGGACGACCGCGGGCTGGAACCGGTCGGCGCGCAGGTGACGTCCGGGCCGGGGTTCGCCTTCAGCTGGCCGGCCCGGTTCCCCGTGGCCCGGATCGACCAGATCATGACCAGGCGGGCGACCGTCACCGAGGTGTGGTCGCTGCCCGCGACGGGGAGCGACCATCTGCCGGTGGCCGCGCGCATCAGATGGTGAGCGCCGTCAGCGGCGGGGCCGCCGCTCCTTCGTCTCAACGCGGGCGGGCCAGCAGGAGCGTCCACCATCCCTGGCCGCCCCGGTGGCTCACTCCGACGCCCACGTGCTGGAAGGCGCAGGTGAGCATCACGGCGCGGTGCTTCGGGCTCTGCTTCCACCGGTGCAGGGCCGATGCCGGGTCGCGCTCGGCGCGGGCGAGGTTCTCGGCCACCCTGCGCCACCGGTAGCCCTCGTACGTGAGCCGGTCGCCCGGCCGGGAGTCGTGGGCGCCGGTGTGGGACAGGGAACCGGCGCGTGACATGTAGGCGCTGTGTCGTTGAGCGGCCCTGGTGAGGGCGCGATGACTCCTGACGGGTCGGCAGCCGTGACGGGCGCGCTCGCGGTTGAGGAGGCGGACCAGCACTTTGCGGGTCTTCTGCGCGGAGGACGTGGGGCGCCTCTCGCGCCCCGTCGGCCTGCGCGGCGGGCGGTGCTCCGGGCCCGCCGAAGGGCGCCACGTCGCCTGCCAGACGTCCGGCAGCGGTGTCAGCGCGTGGGGCTGGAAGCGGTGCGGTGGAGGGGGTGGATCCGCGCTCGCGGGCGCGGCGGTGACAGGGGCCAGGACGACGGCCGTCGAAAGCAGGATCAACGTCAGTTTCCGGTGCAACCGCGCTGCCCTTTCTCTCTGGTTCTCGCGGACGTGCCTGCTCTGTGGCGGGTGCTGGCGCGTGAGCGGCGGCGGGCACGACAACGGCCCGGTTGCCTGGCGCGACGACCGCGCACTTGACGGCGGTGGGTCGAGGACCGCCGGACCTTCGTGTGCGTGCCCCGCTTCAATGATTCGCGTCTCGGGTCGGATACGGCGCGTCGGTTCGTCGGAATGGTGCAGGTGGTTACGCCGAACGCGCAGAACTTCGACGCGGAGGACCGACCTCAGATGCCGAGCGCCGCGCAGATCTTCTTGCCGCCTTCGGGGGACGGGGTGACGGTGACGAAGCGGGCCAGGAAGTTGACCAGGGTCAGGCCGTAACCGCCTTCGTAGCCGGTGATGTCCGGGTGGCGCGGGCGTGGGCGGGACGGGCTGGGGTCCTGCACGGTGATCTCCACCGTGTGCCGGCTCGCGGTCAGGCGCAGCCCCGTGATGCCGCCCGCGTGCCGCAGGGCGTTGGTGACCAGCTCGGAGACGACCAGCACGACGTTCTCGGCGGCCTCCGCGGTGGGCGCCGGGGCCAGGCCGGACAGGAACGCGCGAGCGGTGTCGCGCGCCTCGGCCGCCGTGTCCGGTCGAGTGGTCTTCTCGGCGGCGGTGCTCCGGTCGGAGGCCGTCTGCGTACGGTTCATGTCGTTCACCCCCGTTGGCGGGAAGGCCCTGCTCCGGACCCCGGGGCTCCTGCCCCGCTTTTACCGCGGGCTAACTTCGCGCGTGGCTCGGCCGAACCAGTCCAGGCAGACGACGAGGGCGTCGTCGGCGGCGTCCGCGTCGGTGTCCCGGTACGAGGCCAGCTCCTGGAGCACCGCGCGGGGCACCGCGGCGGCGGGCAGCAGGCTCGCGGCCTGGATGGCTCGCGCGAGCGCGCGTTCGCCGTAGGTTTCGCCCGCCCGCGTCGCGGCGGCGTACACGCCGTCGCTGACGAAGACCAGCCGGTCACCGGGGAGTACCCGGAACTCCTGGGCGACGTACCCCGTCTCCTCGAACATGCCGAGCGGCAGCTGGGCCTCGAACGGCACGCGCTCGACGGTCTTGTCGCGCTGGCGCCACAGCTGGGGGGAGCCGGCGTCGACGACCTGGGCGTGACCGGTGGCGAGCTCGAAGGAGAGCAGGAGGGTCGAGACGTACGACTCCCCGTGGTGCTGTCCGTAGATGGCCTGGTCGGCGAGGGCGGCCTGGTCGGCGATGCCGATGCCGGCCCTGCGGGCGTTGCGCAGCGCGTTGACGGCGAGGTTGGTGAGGAGGGACGCCTCGATGCCCTCGCCCATTCCGTTGGTGACGGTGAGGGTGAGGGTCTCGGCGGTGGTGGCCCAGTCGAAGTTGTCGCCGTGGATGGCGTACGCGGGCTCCAACTGGGCGCCAATGGCGTACTCCTGGCGGGAGCAGGCGCGGCCGGGCAGCAGCTGCCACTGCATTTCGGCGGCGAGCGTCAGGCGGCTGACCCGGCGGGCCTGGAGGTACAGGTCCGTGTCGCGCTCGGCGACCATGATCTCGTGGCCGAGGAGCTCGGCGAGTTCGGTGAGTTCGTCGGTGGCCTGGGGTGTGCATCTGTGCTTGGGCAGGCGCACGGTGAGGATGCCTAGTCTGTCGCCGCGGACGGTCACCGGCAGGTGCAGGTCGACCGCGCCGTCCTGGGCCACGTACTGCCCGTACGGCTCCTGGCTGCCGAAGGCGCGGCCCTCGGGGCTGGCGTCGACCGGCAGCGCCTGTGCGGTGTGGGGCAGGGCGGTGACCGGCTGGAGGACCGTGAGGCTGTAGTCGGCCAGGAGAAGGTCGACGTGCGTGGCTTCGTAGTGCTCGACCAGTGCGGCGCGTGCCGTATCGAGGAGAGCGTGCGGTGCGGCGGTGCGCACGGCACGCTCAACGGCCAGGAATTGCGTCACGGTCGGCGGTCCTCTGGGGTGAGTTCGGCGGGTTGTCGGGTTTCGTGCGCGGGGGCGGCCGGTCGGTCGCGGGTGGGGTGGACGGTGCAGCGTAACGGTATTGCGGAGATTCCGTGAGCATAATGTTGACAAACGTCGA
Source organism: Streptomyces chryseus (assembly GCF_014650755.1). Lineage (GTDB taxonomy): Bacteria > Actinomycetota > Actinomycetes > Streptomycetales > Streptomycetaceae > Streptomyces > Streptomyces chryseus. The sequence goes on from NZ_BMVO01000033.1 coordinate 30,562, forward strand.
GTGTTGCCAAGTGGCAACTGTTACCCCTAGGCTGATTGTGCCGCACCATCGGGGCAGATGCGTCGGCTCAGCCGGCCGCTGCCACATCTGAGGGGCCAGTTGTGCACCAGACACGCAGCACCGAACCACGCATGCTCCTCGTCACCCACCGTTCGGAACGGGCCGTCGTACTCGCCCTGCACGGCGAAGTGGACATGGACTCCGTCGAACCCCTGCGCCTGGCGCTGGACAGCGAGGCCCGCCGGGGGTGGTCGCCCGTGGTGATCGACCTGTCGGCGGTGGACTTCGCGGACACGGCGATGATCAACGCTCTGCTGGGGGTGCGCCCGCTGCTCGGGGGGCGCCTGCGCCTCGCCGCGCCCTCGGCGCTCGTGACGCGGCTGCTGGGGGTGCTGAGTCTGGACGACGCGTTCACGGTCCGCGACAGTCGCGAGGCGGCGGTGGCGGCCTAGGCCGGGCGTACCGCCCGTACCGGGGACTCGTCCTCGGCCGCTCCGCCGTGGACTACCGCGGCGGCGGCGTCGCGGAACGCGGCGAGGCCCTCGGCCAGCCGCGTCAGGTCCTCGGAGGCCATCGCCCCGAGCACCGGGGCCAGCTCCAGCACCTGGCTCTCCCGTACTTCTTCGAGCAGGAGCCGCCCCGGCCTGCTCAGGTACAGCTCCACCTCACGGCGGCTCGACGGGCTGAGGCGGCGCTCCACCAGGCCGGCCGCCTCCAGGCGGTCGCACAGCCGGCTCGTGGCGGGCGGGCTCGATCCGAGCGTCTCGCCCAGGGCCCGCAGATTACCGCCCTCCAGGCGCTCGATCACCAGCAGCGCGCGGAGCTGCGACGGCGAGATGGGCCCGGACGGGGCCCTCAGCTGCGCCCTGCCCCACAGGACCGCGAGCAGGTCCGTCACCTCGGACGCGGTGTACGCCGGGTCCGGTGAGGGCGACGGTGGGCTGGGGGGCATCGTTCCACTGTGCCACCCCGGGGGCGGCGCTGTCAGTACGGGCCGGCACATCGTGCGCCCGCGGCCGCGGTGTGCCGGCCGCCCTCAGTGCTCGCCGGCCAGCATCCCGCTGCGCAGCTGCTTCAGCACGCGCGTCAGGAGCCGGGACACCTGCATCTGGGAGACGCCGAGCTCGGCGCCGATCTGCGCCTGCGTCATCTCCTGGCCGAAGCGCATCTCGACGATGCGGCGGTCGCGCTCGTCGAGCCGCTCCAGGAGCGGGGCCAGCGTGTGCAGGTCCTCGACGCTCTCCAGGGCCGGGTCGAGCTCACCGAGCCGGTCGGCGAAGGTCCGGCTGTTGGCGTCGGGGCCGTCACCGCTGTCGTTCGGCGCGTCGAGGGAGCCGGCGGTGTAGCCGTTGGCGGCGACCAGGCCCTCGATGATCTCGTCCTCGGAGAGGCTCAGGTGCTCGGCCAGCTCCTTGACGGTCGGGTCGCGGTCCAGGCGCAGGGAGAGCTCCTCCTTGGCCTTCGCGAGGTCGACGCGCAGTTCCTGGAGCCGGCGGGGGACGTGGACGGCCCAGCTGGTGTCACGGAAGAACCGCTTGATCTCACCGACGATGTACGGCACGGCGAAGGTGGCGAAGCCGACCTCGCGGCTGAGGTCGAACCGGTCGATGGCCTTGATCAGACCGATCGTGCCGACCTGGACGATGTCCTCCATGTCGCCGCCGCCGCGGTTGCGGAAGCGGTTGGCGGCGTACCGCACGAGGGAAAGGTTCATCTCGATGAGGGTGTTGCGCGCGTACTGGTACTCGTGCGTGCCCTCTTCGAGCACCTGGAGCTGGTCGAAGAAGAGCTGCGACAGTTCTCGGGCGTCCTTCGGTGCGACCTTGCCCGCGTCCTCGATCCAGGGAAGCTCCCCGACCGTCTCCACATCGGCAATGGTCTCCGCAGACACCGTCGTCATGGCCGCCGTCCTCTTCATCGTCCTGCCCCTCCCCGGTGTTCCGACCCTTTCAGAAGTCGCTCCTGCCCCGGAATCCGGATCCCATGCGTCATTACTTTCCGCGTTTATCCGACCAAGATTCGGTAACACTCCGTAACGACAGAGCGGAATCCTCGTACGAGGAAGCCCCGGAGAAAGGTGGGAACTCATGTCTACGGGCGCTGTGGTCCTTCTGGGTGTGGTGGCCGCGATCATCACGGCACTCCTGCTGGCCCGGCCGGTGGCGCAGGCTGCCCCCGACGACCTGCGCCGCAGGTTCGGGCCGGAATTCGACGAGACGGCCGCACGGCACGGCGGCGACGTCCGGGCGGCCGAGCGCGACCTCGGCGCGCGGCTGCGGCGGTTCGGGGGCCTGCGCGTCAAGAGCCTGACGACGGCGGCGCGTGAGCGGTACGCCGCGCAGTGGGCCGGGCTGCAGGAGCGGTTCGTCGACGCGCCGGGGGCGGTCGTCGCGCAGGCCGACGCGTTGCTGGACAGCCTGGCGCGCGACCGGGGCTTCCCCGCCGACTCCTTCCAGCGGCAGTACGAGGCGCTGTCCGTGCACTGCCCCCACGAGGCGGGCGCGCGTCGTCGGCTCCGGGAGGCCGCCGAGCGCGCGGCGGCGGGTGACACGGACACCGAGGCGCTGCGCAAGGCCCTGCTCGCGGGCCGCGCGCTGTTCGCCGAGCTGATCAGGACCCGCCCGCAGGACGAGGGCGCCCGCGGGCCCAGCGCCCTGCAGCGCCTCCCCCGCCGCCCGCACCTCCCGGCCCAGCGGGTCGCGGCGCACCAGCGCGCCGACTGAGTCGGCGTCCGGCGCGAGGGGGAGCCCCCCGCCGGAGAGCCTGCGGGGGCGCCCTGATCCACTGGTCGGCACTGGTTCAGCGGTCGGCCGGGAGTGTGGTGTGTCCGAGCAGTCCAAGCCTTTTCTGTACGTCGTCGTCTGCGCGGCCGGGGGCGCCGACGGGGTGGGGCGGCTCGTCACCGCCGCGCGGGAGCGGGGATGGGAGGTGGGCGTGATCGCCACGCCGCAGGGGCTCGGCTTCATCGACGAGGGAGCGGTGGAGGCGCTGACCGGAAGGCCGGTGCGTTCCGCGTGGCGGGCACCCGGCGAGCCGCGGCCGTTTCCCCCGGCGGACGCCATAGCCGTCGCCCCGGCCACGTTCAACACCGTCAACAAGTGGGCCGCGGGCATCGCGGACACCCTGGCCGTGGCCACGCTGTGCGAGGCGTACGGCGCGGGGGTGCCCACCGCCGTCCTGCCCTCCGTGAGCCCGGCCCTGGCCGCCCACCCCGCGTACCGGCAGAGCATCGAGCGGCTGCGGGGGATGGGCGTCCTGGTGGGAGGCGGTTCGGGGCCGTTCCGGTGGGAGGAGGCGCTGGAGCTGCTGGCGGGCGCCGGCCTCCCGGTGACGGGCCCTCGGCGCGGGTCCGGTGAGCGCGGGTCCGGTGCGCCCGGGTGAGCGCGGGTCCGGTGCGCCCGGTTAGTGGTGCGCCGGCTCAGCGGGGCGACTCGGCGGTGGTCTCGGGACCGGGGCCCGGGGTGTCGGCGGAGCTGGGCTCGGGGGAGAGCCAGGCCATGCCGATGAGCACCGCCGCGAGGAAGGCGATGGCGCCGGCGATCGCGCTCGCCACGCGGGGGCGGCGGCGTACGAACTTCCGGGTGCTCGGCCGCTGCATGGGCGGCGCGGCGCGGCGGCGGGACGCCGGACGCGGGGCGCCGGTGGAGGGCAGCGAGTACGTCGTGGTGGACGGCGGCGGCGGGCCGTTCGCCGGGACCGGGGAGGGCAGCGGCTCAGGGCGGCCGCGCCAGGAGTCCTGACGGAACCAGTCGGCGGCCTGCTCGGCCGTCGGACGGTCCTCGGGCTGCTTGGCGAGCAGCCCCAGCAAGTACGCCTCGAACGGGGCCGGCACGTCGACGCCGAGATGGCGTGGCGGCACGGGCGCCGCGTCCACGTGCTGGTACAGCGTGCCGGTCGCCGTGTCCGCCTGGAACGGCGGCCGCCCCGCGAGGAGTTGGTAGAGGACGCAGCCGAGCGAGTACATGTCGGAGGCCGGGCCGGCGGGTCTGCCCAGTGCGCGCTCGGGAGCCAGGTAGAGGCTGGTGCCCACGATCTGGCCGGCAGTGGTGAGCGCGGTGGCGGGGTCGTCGACGAACTGGGCGATGCCGAAGTCCGCGATCTTGACCGTGCCGTCGTGACTCGTCATCAGGTTGCCGGGCTTGATGTCCCGGTGCACGACACCCTGACGGTGGGCCGCCGCCAGGCCGGCGGCCGCCTGGGCGGCGATGCCGGCGACCCGCTCGGCCCGCAACGCGCCCTCGGTGAGCAGGGTCTGAGCCAGACTCGTCCCCTCGACGAGCTCCATGACGAGGTAGAAGCGGTCCTCCCACGCCCCGAAGTCGAACACCGCCACCAGATGCGGATGGCTCAGCCGGGCGGCGGTCTGGGCCTCCAGCCGGAACCGGGCGGCGGCCGAGGCGTCGGCCCCGTTGCCGAGCAGCAGCTTGACGGCGACTGGCCGGCCCAGCACCTCGTCCGTAGCCCGCCAGACCTCTCCCATCCCGCCCCGCCCGATGGGTGTGTCCAGCCGGTATCTGTCCGCCACCAGCACTTGCGCACCAACCCCGATTCACTGTGACAATCTCAAGGCTGCTGAACCTACTTCACGCCGTTGTCACCCCTTCGGGTGAGGGCTGGAGTTACGCCGGATCAGGCGTTCAGGGACATGGGCGCGGGGGGTACCCCCACCGCGGGTGTCCTGCCTGCCGCATGGGCGCAGGCGGCCCTCTCAACCACCCTTGTCGCATGACGACTTACTCCCAACAGGCCACCCGAAGTCTCCTTCTCGCACTCTCGGTCGCGGCCGTGGCGTCCACCCTGACCGCCGCACCGGCCGCGGCGAGCGGCGCCGCCGGAACGCCCGCCCTCGACTGGAAGCCCTGCGTCCGCGAGGACGGGCCCACCGGCCAGGAGTGCGCCGAGCTGCCCGTACCGCTCGACTACCGCGACCCGGACGGCCGGCAGCTCACCCTCGCCGTCTCCCGTGTCCCCGGCGACCGGCCGCAGGCGCGGCGCGGGACGCTGCTGGTGGTCCCCGGCGGGCCCGGCGGCTCGGGGGTGCGGCGGCTGACGCAGAAGGGGGCGGCGCTGCGGGAGGCGACGGGAGGGGCGTACGACATCGTCAGCTTCGACCCGCGCGGTGTGGGCGCGAGCACCCGGGCGAACTGCGGCCTCGACGAGGGCGACCGCCACCTGGTGACGCTCCGCGGCTGGCCGGGGCCGAACGGTGAGATCGGCGAGAACGTCGCCCGCGCCCGCCGCGTCGCCGACGCGTGCGCCCGCAACGGCGGCGACGAACTTCGCAGCTTCACCACGGCGAACGAGGTGCGGGACATCGACCGCTTCCGGCGGGCGCTGGGCGAGGAGAAGCTGTTGGCCTGGGCCCTCTCGTACGGGACGTACGTAGCGGCGGTGTACGCGCAGAAGTACCCGCGGCACACCGACCGCTGGGTGCTGGACAGCAGCGGGGACCCCGACCCGGCCCGGGTCGCGCGGGGCTGGCTGGCGAACATGTCGGCGGGGGCGGACGGCCGCTTCCCCGACTTCGCGGCCTGGGCGGCCGACCCGGCGCGGGAGGCGCGGGGACTGCGGCTGGCCCGCAGGCCGCAGGACGTACGGCCGCTGGTGCTGGGCCTCGCGGCGCGGCTGGACCGGGAGCCGAGGCCGTCCGACCGGCCGGGTACGCCGCTGACCGGCAACCGCCTGCGGCAGGCCCTGCAGAACGCGCTGACCAGCGACGGAGCCTTCCCGCAGATCGCCGCGCTCATCAAGCAGGCCCTGGACCCGGACGCCGAGGTGGTGCTGACCCCCGACATCGCCACGGCGCTCTCGGACGAGGACGCGGCGGTGACGGTCGGGGTGATCTGCAACGACGTGCGGTGGTCCGGGCCGGCCCCGGCGCCGTACCAGCGGGCCGTCCTCGCCGACCGGGCCCGGTATCCCCTGACGGCCGGGATGCCGGTCAACGTCACGCCGTGCTCCTTCTGGAAGGGAGCGCCGGTGGAGAAGCCCACCCGGATCACCGGTCGCGGCCCCTCGAACATCCTGATGGTCCAGAGCCTCCGTGACTCCGCCACGCCGTACTTCGGGGGGCTGAGGATGCGCGAGGCGCTGGGCGACCGGGCCCGTCTCGTCACGGTGGAGCACGGTGGCCACGTCGTCTACCTGGGCAACGGCAACGCGTGCGGTGACCGTGCGGTCAGCACGTTCCTCACGACGGGGGAGCGGCCGGCGCGCGACTCGTACTGCGCGGACTGAGCGGGGCGCGCCCGGCCGACGACGGCCGGTGGCCGCCCGCCCGACGACCGGTGGCAGCCCGACGAACGGCCGGTCGCCGTGCGGGCGGCGGCGGCCGGTCTCCTAGGCGCTGACGCGTACCGTCGCGAACGTGATGTTGTCGGGGCCGCCCGCCTCGATCGCCCCCTTCCAGAGTTCGAACGCGGCCCGGGCGCCGTCGTGCTCCCCCAGGACCCCGGCGATCTCCTCGTCCGGGCACGGGTCGGTCAGCCCGTCCGTGCACACCAGGTAGCGGTCGCCCGCCGACAGCGCGCGGGTCGTCACGTGGGGTGTGACCGTACTGAACACGGAGCTGCCGCCGAGCGTCTGGGTGACAGCCGAAGTGGTACGGCGCCCGGGCGGCGGCAGCGGGCTGTCGTCCACGCTGACCTGCCCGAACCCTTGCGGGGACGCTTCGAAGACCTTGCTGTCGCCCACGTTGAACACCAGGACCGACGAGGCCAGCACGACGACGCCCGCGATCGTGGTCCCCATGGTGAACAGGTCCGGATCGCCGTCGGCGGCGGAGTACACCGCCCGATTGCACAGTGCCAGAGCGGCACGGACGGCTTCCTCACTGTCCAATGACGCTCCCAGGGCGGCCAGTTGGCGTACGACCAGCGAACTGGCCACCTCGCCGGCCGGCTGCCCGCCGAGCCCGTCGGCGACGGCGACGACGAGCGGGGTGCCGAGGGGGAAGACGAGCGTCTGGGGGTTCTCTGTCACCGTGCCGCAGAGCGTCCACGGTCCGGCGACGAGGCTGTCCTCGTTGTGCTCGCGCATCAGCCCGGGATGGCTCAGGGCGGTCACAGCTGTGTACGGCACCGGAAGTCCCGCCTCTCCGCGCTGGAAGGCACGTCCTCCCCACCATTGTCCCGCCGCGCCGCCCGGAACCGGGGGGCGCCCGGTGGCGTGGCCCCCGGCTCGGTCGTTGGCGGTCCGGCGGCCGGATCCGGCCGGGCACCTGGAACGGTGGTCCGCGCCCCCAGCGCGCGGGTCGCTGAGTATGTACGGTCCCGGCCGGCCGTCCAGGTACTGGCCGAGCTCGGTGAGCACCCGCCGCAGCGGTGCCTCGTCCGCCGGGCAGACGGTCACGAATTTGCCGCTGGATCCCCGGTGCGCGTACTTCGCGTCGGCCAGGAGCGGGTAGTCCTTGCCGGGGAGGAGCTTGAACGGAATCCGGCGGAGGACCCAGTAGTCCCACACGGCGGCGATGATCTCCACGCCCGGGACCGTGACGTCCGCACACCTGGCAGGGGGAGCGGATCGGCCCCGAGCCCGTGCGCGCGGTAGCGGTGGTTGGGCCCGGAGGCGTGTGCGCGGGAGCGGTCCGGCCTCGAAGCCGGGCGCGCGGGAGCAGTCCGCCCCCGAGACGTCCGCGCGGGAGCGGTCCGGCCCGGGGCCGTGGTCAGCGAGGAGGCGTGCGGCTGACCGTCCGGCCCAGCGCGGACGCTTCCCGCCCGAACCTGGCGGCGTCCACGACCGCCGCGCCGCCCATGTCGTTGTTGAAGTACACGAACACGTCGTCCTCGTCGGACCAGGCGTCCGCCACACGCCGCGCCCAGGAGCCCAGTGCCTGCCGCCCGTAGTGCGGCGGCGGCTGGGCGGTGCCGCCGTGGAACCGCACGTACCCCCACGACGCGGTCCGCCACAGCGGCGTGACCGGACGGGAACCACGATCGGCCCAGCACAGGGCGCTGCCGTGCCGCTCCAGCACCTCCCGCAGCTCCCCCTCCACCTCCCACCACGAGGGGTGCCGCAGCTCGACGGCCACCCGCACCGAGCCGGGGAAGCACCCCAGGCAGGCGTCCAACGCCGCGATGTCCGTACGGAAGTTGGGGGGAAGCTGCAGAAGCACGGGACCCATCCGGTCGCCGAGGCCGGCGGTACGGTCCATCAGCCGGCTCACGGGCTCCTGCGGGTCGCGCAGCCGCTTCAGGTGGGTCAGGTAGCGGCTGGCCTTGACGGCCATGACGAATCCCTCGGGGGTCCGCTCCCGCCAGGAGACGAAAGTCTCCCGGGTGGGCAGCCGGTAGAAGGCGTTGTTGTTCTCGACCGTGGCGAAGTGGCGTACGTACTCCTCCAGCCAGAGCCGCTGGGGCTGTTCGGACGGATACAGACCGCCGCGCCAGTCCTTGTACTGCCATCCGGAGGTTCCGACGAGCAAGGGCATGCTCCGATGCCTGCCCGGAATCCGGTGCCCGGCACGGTGGGGCCCGGGACCGGCCTCCAAGCGGGTGAAAGCGCGGCACGTCGTGGGCGGCGTACGGACCGAAAAGCGTACTGGCGGGTTATCTGTTGCTTGCCCACCGGCCGTGACGTCACCGCGTCACGGCGCTGCCGGAGTCAGCGGAGGAGAACTCGGATGTCGCCTTCACCCTTTGCCAAGCGGTCTGTCCAAACGGTCCTGTCTCTGATGCTGGTACTCCTGAGCGCGCTGGGCCTCGCCGGCCAGAGCACGGCGAGCGCCGCGACGCGGTCGGCCGCCCCGCAGGCCGCGCCGCAGTCGGGCGCTCTGCACTCGGTCCTTCCGCAGTCGGTCCTCCCGCAGTCGGTTCTTCCGCGGACCGCGCCGGCGCGGCCCGACTGGGAGAGCATCGCCGCCTGCGAGAGCAACGGCCGCTGGAACATCAACACCGGCAACGGCTACTACGGCGGGCTCCAGTTCGCGCCCTCCACGTGGCGCGCGTACGGCGGCCATCATTACGCGCCCCGCGCCGACCTGGCCACCCGGTCCCAACAGATCGCCGTAGCGACACGCGTCGCCCAGGACCGCGGCCTCTCCGCCTGGCCCAACTGCGGACGGCGCCACAGTGCGAGCAGCTCCAGCTCCAGCAGCACCGGGACGGCATCCGGCACCAGCGGCTCCGGAGTGACCGCCGCCCAGCCGCAGCGCCAGTTCCAGCCGCAGGTACAGCCGCAGCCCCGGATCCAGCCGCAGCGTCAGGCCCAGCCCCCGGCCGCGGTCCCCGCTCCGTCGCGCGGTTCCCACGAAGCCATCGCTTCGCAGACGTACGTCGTACAGCCCGGTGACTGCCTCTCCGTCATCGCCGACCGCGCCGACGTACGCGGCGGCACCCAGGCGCTGTACGAACTGAACCGGCACAAGCTCGACGAGGGCCCGGACCGCATCTACCCCGGCCAGCGTCTGCGACTGCACGCATGAGGCCCGGGACGCGATCGCGCGTGTGCGACAGCCGAAACGTTTACGCCGCGGACCGAGCGAAGGTCCACCCCGCACCGCACCCCGTACGCCCCCGCGCTGCCTTCGGCGGCATCCGCTTCCCCCGCCACCGGCTCCAGGCCCAGTGGCTGTCGCGATCAGCGCACTTCGAGTACGCCGAGCGTCCCACGGAACAGCGGCGGGGCCAGGGAATCCCGACATCGGGATCAGGGACATCGGGATCAGGGACATCGGGATCAGGGACATCGGGATCAGGGACGTCGGGAACGCCGGCATCGGGAACCGACTCAGGGGAAACGTGTTCCGAGGGAACGTGTTCCGTAGGGCGCGTCCTACGGAATCGCGAGCTCACCGCCCCGGTAGTAGCCCTCGCGCTCCTCGACGACGTACGGAGCCATGGCATCGCGCCGCTGCTTCTCCGCGTCGGATCCCCGCCAGGAATCGCACGCCTGCCTGGATTCCCAGAACGACACCCCGGTGACCTCCTCCCCGTCCTCCGACCAGTACGCGAAAGCTCTGCGCATGCCGTCCGGGTGCGCGCTCGGTCGCCAGGCCCTCTCGAAGTCCTCCAGGGCGCCCGGCCTGACGCGGCGTGTCGTCACCCAGACGAAGTGCTCGTCCATCGTGGCCTCCTCCGGAGCGCCGGTTCGGTTCGCTCGCGCTCCCTCCGACCACCGTAGGCGCGCACCGGGACCACCGCCCATCGACGGCCGGGCGCCCGGCGGAAGGCGTTCCGGCGCGGCGGACTCTGTCAGCCGTCGTCTTCCGCGATCGCCCACGAGGGACGGGTGGGCGAGGGAGGCCGGTGCCGCGGGAGGCCCGTCGTACCGCTGACGCTTGTCCTGTCGACGCCGGAGGCCGGTGCGCTGGGCGGGGGCAGTGGGCCGAGGGCCGGCCAGGGCCGGTAGGCGTCGGGAGCGCGGGGCGGGGCGAGGCGGGAGATCTCGTCGTGGGACAGGCCGAGCAGCCGGCCGGCGTCACTCTGGCTGACGCGCCAGTCCTGGACCAGGGTCCGGGCGGCGACGGCGAGGACGTGGTGTTCGGCGCCACCGTCCGTGGCGCGGTGCGCTTTCCTTCTCCGTACGCCGCGCTGTACGTCGTGCAGGAGCGCGGCGAACTCGGGTACGACCAGCTCCACGGTGATCGTGGCCGGTCGAAGGCCGTGAGCCCGGGCGACGGCGTCGCGCGCCATCGTCTCGGCCTCGTCGAGGGTGCGGCACTGGGTGTGGACGGCGGCTTGCGGGATGTCGACGGCCCACCAGCGGCCGATCCTGTGCAACCGCGCTTGGGCCTGGTATCCGGCACTCATGGGCTCAGCCTCCTTGGGGGTGCGGTGGCGAGGGCTGCGTGGCGCGGGTCGTGAGGGCTGGGTGTGACGCGGTCCTGAGCGTGAAGGAGGCGGCGGGTGTGGCTCGGGTCGGCCTGCGGTGATCAGCCGAGACACACCCCGATCAGGCACACGTGCGCCGGTGACGTGGGCTCGTCCGCCGGTGCCTGCGGCAGGAGGCCCACCACGGTGCCGATGACGCCGGGGCGTTCGGCGGAAGCCGGCGCGCTGGTCTCCGGGGCGGGGGCCGAGGGCGGGGTCGGGGCCTGCGGACCGTCGGGGTTCGTGGCGCCGGTGGCACCGCCACTGTCGCTGCCACCGCCACCGCCCGCGCCCGTCGCCGGTCCGGGAGCAGCTTCGGCTGCCGTCCCGGGTGCCGCCGTGGACACGTGCTGCGCCTGCGCGCCTCGGGGCGCGGGTGCGGCGGCCCGGTCCGTGGCGGCGGTGCGGTCCTGGCGGTCCGTCGGCGCGTCGGGAGATGCGGCGGGGGCGGTGTTGTGCTGCCCGGAGGCCGGGACGTCCGGGCGCGTGGCGCGGTCCTGCGCGCTGCGGGTCTTCGGCTGCTCGGACGGCGAGTCGCCTGCCGCTGCCCCGGGCGTGGTCGACGCGTTCACCGGCTCCGGCGGCGGGGCGGCCTGGGTGTGCCCGGCGGACGGCCGGGTGGCCGACAGGACGGCCACGGTCAGGCCGCCGCCGAAGAGTGCGACGGCGGTCGCGGCCGCTGCCCGACGCCGGTGCTTCCTCCAGCGGGCGAGCTGCCGACGCCGGGCCGCCCGGCCCCGGCCGGTGGCGGCCGCCCCCGCGAAGCCGCTGGACGACGCGGTGCCCGGAGTGCCTGAGGCGTCCGAGGTGGCCAGGGCTTCCGGCGGGTCCGGCGTCGCGGTGTCGGTGTGGTGAGCGCCGGGGATCAGGTCGGCGGGCGGGGCGATGTCCGGAGCGTATGCGCCGCATCCGGGACACACGAGAGCGCCGTTGAGATGCCGGCGGCAGGACGAGCAGTAATCCATCTGCGATCTTTCTGCTGACTGCGCCCCCAGGGACGCGCGACCTGTTCCAGTTCGCACGCGGGATCGCACGCGGGATCGAGCGGCGCTCACGCTAGCGGGGCTCGTCGAAGGTGCTGCGCAGTCCTTGTGAGGCTGCTGCGAAGATTTCTTGCCGGGCGGCCTGTGACACAGAGTGATCAGAGGCGAGTTCTGTGGCGCGGAGTAACCGGAGAGCAGCCGACGCCGACCGCGACCGCTGCTCCCCCATACGCGCCCTGAGCACCCCGGGGCACCTGCGCCCAGGACCCACCGGACGACCGCGTACGCCTCCTGCCACCTGCGCCGCCGCCGACCGCCTGCGGTCCACTACCGACCGCCGCCGGGCGATGTCCTCCGGCCCGCCCCTGGCCATGGGCCCCCAGCCCCGGAACACCGTCCACGGCCCACCGCCCACGCCTCACCCACGAGGCGGCGGACATGCACCCGTCAGGAGCCATCCCCATCGGTGACCGTCACGAGGCCCCACGAGCGACCGGGCGGGCGCACCCGCAGTAGAGACGGTTGGGCCCGACTACAGCCCTCAACCCTCGTCACCGCAGCGCCTCCTGACGGACCAGAGCACTGTGCCGCCGACTGGGCGAACAACGAAGGCCCGCGCAGGCACTCGCGCTAGTGTGCGGGGGTGAGCGTTCATGTCGTTGTCGGGTTCGGGCCCGCCGGAGCAGCCACTGCTCGGCTGCTGGCCGCACAGGGCCATTCCGTACGAGTCGTCACCAAGTCGGGCCGCGGCCCGGAGCCCGGCATCGAACACATCGCACTGGACATGCTGGACACGGCGGACAGTAAGCGGCTGATCGACATCGCGCAGGACGCCACCGCGCTCTACAGCTGCGGCGCACCGCCCTACCCGCGCTGGGCGAGCGAATGGCCGCCGATGGCGGCTTCGCTCTGCGCGGCGGCCGAGGCGACCGGGGCGGTGCTGGTCATGCTGGGCAACCTTTACGGCTACGGTCCGGTGGACGGCCCCATGACCGAAGAAATGCCGCTCGCGGCCACCGGCCCCAAGGGCCGGGTGCGAGCCGCTGTGTGGGAGCTGGCACGACAACTGCACGAGCTGGGGCGCATCAAGGCGGTCGAACTGCGGGCGTCGGACTTCTTCGGCCCGGGAGTGACTGACGGCGGGCACCTGGCGGGGCGGGTCGTACCGCGCCTGCTGCGCGGCAAACCGGTCTCCACGCTCGGCGACCCGGACGCCCCGCACAGCTGGAGTTACGTTCCCGACGTGGCCAGGGCCCTGGTCGAGGTCGCGGGCGACGCACGGGCCTGGGGCCGGGCCTGGCACGTACCGACGGCGCCCCCGCTGTCGACCCGGGAGATGGTCGACCGCCTTGCCGGACAGGCGGGGACGGGACCGGTCGCGGTACGCAGACTGCCGCCGGCCGTGGTGCGCGTCGCGTCGTTCGTCTCCCCGCTGCTCCGCGAACTGGACGAGATCCGTTACCAGTTCGACCGTCCCTTCGTGGTTGATTCCAGCGCGTACGAGGCCCAGTTGACGGTACGAGCGACTCCGGTCGAGGAGCAGATCGAGGCGACGGTGGCCTGGTGGCGCGATCGGCTGAACACCACCGGGTGACCGGTGCCCGTACCGGCTCACGACGCGCTTCGCCTCACACCACACCACTGCCGAGATCTCACCCAACTCAGCTGCAAGCCAACGCACTTGTGGCTGCCGGTTACGGTTGGAGCATGAACACATTCGGAGCGAGTGCCATGGGCGAGGACTCTGGTACGGCGGCGGCCATCAAAGTCACCGCACGCCAACTGCTCGGGAAGCTGGGCGCCGGAGGGCTGTCCCTGGACGCCGTCGCGGATGCCGGGGGCTTCGCCGTAACCGACGTGGAAGCGGTGTTCCCGCACCGGGACGACCTGCTGACCGCGTTGGTCATCGACGCGTACGACGGGTCCGGCGCCGCGATGGAGCAGGCGGATCAGCACGCGAGGGACGCCGGCGCTTCGTCGGGCGCGCGGCTTCTGGCGGTCACGCGCGCCCTGCGGCACTGGTCCTTCGACAACCCGGCGGAGTTCACCCTGATCTACGGCTCGCCCGTACCGGAGTACCACGCCCCGCCGACCACGGTCCCAGCCGCCTCGCGCACCCCGGCGGTACTGGCCGGCATCGTGCGCTCGGCCCTGGAATCCGGCGAGCTCACCCCGCCCCGGCGCACGCTCCCCGGCCCACCGCTGCTCCTGCCGCAGGCCGTCGCGCTCTTCGGCGGTGTGCCGGAGGCCCCGTTCGTGGACCTCGTCGAACGCGGCATGGTGCTGTGGAGCAACATCATCGGCCTCCTGATCTTCCAGGTCTTCAGCCGCACCCACGACAGCGTCCGTGACGAGTCCGCGTTCTTCGACTACGCGGTAGCGGTATCAGCCGAGGCAGTAGGCCTGACGGTCCGGGCGGACGAACCCTTCGCTCCTACCACCGAGCCCCGCTGAATCGAGGAGCCACGGCGGCGACCGGTTCGGGATGCCGACGGAGAACCGTCGTGCCACGCTGACCGTGATCGCGCCGCTCCGAGAGTTCGGCTGACCGGATGAGTCTGCCACCGTAGGAGTTCGACATGGCCAGTGACGCCGCCTCCTCCGGAACGGCCCGTGCCACCCCGCGCCCATGGCATGCGCCCACGTCAGGTACCACCGCCTTCGCAGCCGCACTGATGATGTTCGGTGGCGCGATGTCGATCTTCGAAGGCATCGCGGCCATCGCCAAGGACGATCTGTTCATCGCGACGCGCCACTACGTCTTCCAGTTCAGCCTGGCGGGCGAGGGCTGGGTGCACCTCATCCTGGGCATTGTCCTGGTCGCCGCGGGGTGCACCGTGCTCAGCGGTGCGCTGTGGGCCCGCTTCTTCGGCGTAACAGTGGCGGGGCTCGGCGTGATCGCCAACTTCCTGTGGGTCCCGTACTGCCCCCTGTGGGCCCTGACCTTGGTCGCCGTCAACGTCTTCATCGTCTGGGCCCTGTGCACCGGCATGCGCAGAGAGGCCGGCGACGGACGGCGGGCGTGAGCGCTCAGGCCGGTCCGGGCGCAGCACACAGCGGCGGACGCGGCGAGCGCGTGATACTCCCTGCAGCGCACATACGTACACCATTCTGGTACATGTACTAGGGTTGGCGCATGTCGATGAAGCGCACCAACGTCTACGCCGACCCGGAAGACCTCGCGATCATCAAGGAAGCGGCCAAGCGCCGAGGTATTAGCGAGGCTGAGATCATCAGGCAGGGCATCCATCTCGCCGCGATGGCCAACCGGGTGTGGGACGAGCCACTGTTCTCCCGTACCTTCGCCGGCCCTGGGCGCACCCTTCGTCAAGACGAAGTGCGTGACGCCGTCGCCGACGCCGTCCAGCGCGAGACGGATCCCGGAACCGTCGCGTGATCGTCGTCATCGCCGATACGTCCGGCCTGCTGGCCGCCCTCGATTCAACGCACCCCGAGGGCGAGGCGGCCCGGGAAGCGATCATGGCCGCCGGGCTGCTCGTCATGTCTCCGTTGCTGTTGGCCGAACTCGATCACGTGGCTGCCCGGGAACTCGGCCGTGAGGCCGCGGTGAGTGCGATCGAGGACATCCGGGGCTGGATGCGCCGCGGCCGGGTCTCCGTACCCGAGATCACTGAGGAACGCCTGGGCGTCGCCCAAGCCGTCCGTGCTCGCTACCTGGGACTCGATCTGGATCTGGCCGACGCGGTGAATGTGGCCCTGGCGGCCGACTACGACACCGACGCGATCCTCACCCTGGACCGACGCGACTTTCGTGCCGTCCGCCCTCTCGGCCGCCACAAGGCATTCCGAGTACTGCCCGACGACTTGCCCCTCTGACGGGCCGGGGGCGCCAACTGATGCTTCCCGTGGGGCTGAAGCCCGCAGGAGGGGCTCAGAGGGTGCGCTACGCCTGAGCCGCTCTAGACAACAAAGAAGCCCCGGGCTCGCGGCGAATTCCAGGGGTCGTTGCAACACAAGTGATCAACTGGCTGTGGCCAGGAGCTT
>NZ_BMVO01000034.1 GCF_014650755.1 Streptomyces chryseus
CAAGACCACAACCGGGTCTTGAAGGCCGACGTCACGCAGGGCCCGAATTAACCAACAGCGTCCGGATGGCCCCGGGCCCCCGGCCCGTCCGGTGGAGCGTTCTCAGTTGACCGGAGTGTTCTGATAGGCGGCGAGCTGCCACCTGGTTCCCTCCTTGACGACCACCCAGGTGGCCCGGATGGAGCGCTCCGTCGAGACCTCCTTCTCTCCGGGCAGCAGAATGCCTCCCGCGGTGACGAGAACCGCGGAGTCCGGGCTGAGGAACTCGACCGAAATCGGCTCACCGGTCACGCGCGTCCCCTTGTAGGGGCCGGCGAATGCCTCGGTCATGAACTCTTCGACGGCCTCGCGGCCCTTTTTGAAAGTTTCGGGCAGGATCATCGTGCATTTCTCGGTGAATATCGCGGCGAACTTCTTCGCGTCGTGGCTCGCCCACGCCGCGACAATCCGCTGCGGAACTGCCGCCGCACTTGCCTGGTCGGGATGGGCGGAGCCGGTCGTGTTCGGCATTGTCATCTCCCTCTGCTACGCGTGTTTCCCGGTCCGCGACAGCGTGGCAAATTTCCTCGCACCGGGTCAACTCCGACGATGCCGTTGCATCGCGGAACGGGCCGGGACCGGACTCGAAATGACGGCCCGCACCGGAGAGTGGGACGGGTGGGAAAGGAACCCGGGTGCGGATTGGTGTTTCTCGGAACGTGCTCCTGCCGGGCGGGCATATGAGTTCGGGAAAGTCTCCGTGCCAGCTCTTCGAGACAGGAAGCCGGCAGCTGACGGAAGACGACCGGGGAGTGCGAAGGAGCGGGCAGCCGAAGATGTACGAAGACGATTCGGCTGCATTCGGCTTCGGTGCACGGCCCAGTCGGTCTACGAGACGATGCGCCGGACGGGCTGCGACCGGGCCGGCCCATGGAGAGGCTCACCCGGAAGACCGGCCGGTCCACGGTCTTCCACACCGCCTTCTACCAGGAGTCCGAGTCCAAGGTCCGGCCGCTGTACCGGTTGCTCGTGAAGTCGTTCGCGGCGGAGGTGCTCGGCACGGGCGCTTGCTGCTTCCAGAGCGCACCGACTTTCCGGATCCATTTTCCGGTGAACGTTGCCGTCGGCGATTTCCGCACGGACGGGTGATGACAACCACCGTGACGGCGAGGTCGATTGCCGGCTTCCGCTGACGCGTGCCCGGGGGACGAACTCCGCCCGGGGCGAACAGGAGAAAGGGGCGAAAAACCACTCGGCGGCCGAGGGCGATGCGGGGGCAGGTGCGGCGGTGAACCGGAACCATGGGAACAAGGCCGACGAGACCGGTCCGACCCGCGTGAGTCTCGATTCCCGGTGCATCCGGCTCTCCGGCCACAGCGCTTCGGAGCTGTGGCGAGGACGGGCCGGCCGATGGGCGGGCCGGTGCTGTCCGAAGACGAGCGGGCGGTGTTCACTGCCGTGGTGTACTACGTGCTGACCCGCGGGTGCGCGTGGCGGTGTCCGCCGGAGTCGTTCGGTCTCCCGCCCGGCGACTGCAGAAGCCGCCGATCCGAACCGGACCCTGCTGGGGCCGGGCGGCGGCGGGTGCCGGTCGGTGAACGATGTCCCAAGCCGTGCGGAGGGAGATCGACACGCCCGGTGTGCAGCGGTGGGGACTGGAACGGAGCAGCAGCCACCGCCCCGGTCCCCGGCCCTACTGCGAGGAGCGGGATGTTCAGAGGTACTGGGTGTTGGGGGCCAGTCCGCACATGATGCGGCCGTACAGCTCCAGGTTGGTGTTCGGGTGCATGATGGCGTGGAGGTTCAGCGTCTGGACATCGCGCTCGATGCGCTGGATGGGCACGTCGGTGTAGATCGACGAGGCGCCACTCGCCGTGTTCAGGATGTCGACGGCTTCCTTTGACCGCTGGCACGCCGCGCCTGTGTCGAGCCGGACGCGGGCGCGTTCCTCCAGCGTCCACGGCTCGCCGGATGCGTTCTTGGCGTCCACAAGGTCGGCGATGCGGTACACGTGGAACTCGGTCTCGTCGATCTTGACCGATGCCTCGGCGACCTGGAGGTGGGTGAGTGGGGCCTGGCTCTGGTCGGTGTACTCGGTGTAGGTGATCTTCCGGCCGGGCAGCCGCTCGAAGAAGACGTCCTTGGCGCCCTTGGCCAGCCCCAGTGCGGTCGCGCTGACTGTGGCGCACGCCGTCGGCATGATCGGCGCCCGGTGGATGAGCGCATCGGCATTACTGCCGTGACCGCTGTGTCCCTGGAGGATGCCGCCCAGCGGGATGTACCAGCCGTCCGGCACGAAGACCTCGTGGGCGACGGTACTGACACTGCCCGAACCGCGCAGTCCGGCGGTGTGCCAGTCGTCGTCGATCTCCAGCGAAGCCAGTGGAATCAGGGTCATGACCGGCTGGAAACTGCCGTCTGGCATGGCCAGCACCGCCGCGTTGGTGTTCCACTTGCTGTGCTTCGCCCCGCTGTTGAACGCCCACCTGCCGTTGACGACGATACCGTCCTTCGCCGGCACCGCCATGGCCGTCGGACTGATGATGCCGCTCACCAGGTCGTCCGGGGAGGCGAACACCTCGTCCTGCACCGTGTCAGGGAAGAGCCCGGCGACCCACGCGCTGATGGACCACACGCCAGCGGTCCACGACGCGGATCCGTCTCCCTTGGCCAGTTCCGCGAGTACCTCCACCTGGGTCCTCATGTCGGACTCGTAACCGCCGAGGCGGGCGGGGAGCCGGGTGCGCAGCAGGCCGGCCTCTGCCATCGCCTTGATGGTGCCCTCGTGCAACTGGCGATTCTCTTCGGCCCAGGACGCGTTCTCGCGGAGCGTCGGCACCAACTTCGCTGCGCGAGCAACAAGGTCGGCGCGGCTCGGTGAGTCCGCAAGCTCGGTGGTGTCCACAGATTCTCCTTGGGAAGCGATGACAGGGGTGTTCCTTGGGCGCCCGGTGATCGGAGTCCTGGATCACCGTCGCAGGCACCGGTGTGCGTGACATCTTCTGGGTTGCGGGCTCGGGCCAATCCCATCACTCGGGGCAGCGGTTCGAACCCGGCCCCGGGAGGGGCGCGGGCAGCCAAGAGCAATCCGGAAGATGCCGGACGCCTGGCCGGGTGTGAGGCTGACGCCGGTCGAAGCTCTTCGGACGGAAAGGTCCTCCACGGCCGTGTCCGCCTGACGGCTGCCCTCTGCTCCAAGGAACTCGTCACCGCCCGTTTGACGGCCTCGACCCGGCCGGAGCCGACAAGACCCATCCCGCCCTCGGCCACGGCGGCTACCGCTGCATCGACATGCCCTTGGCGCGGTAGGAAGCCCGGACCGCGCTCCCCGAACTCCTCACCCGGTTCCCCGACCTCCATCTGACAGTGGTCCCGAGGACAACGAGCCGCAGGGCCCCTTCATCATGAACGGCTCACGCAGCCTTCCCGAACGTCTGAAGCCGGAGAGTGTACGCCCATGAAAGCAGCCGTCATTCCCGCGATCAACGCCCAGTGGGAGATACAGGAGGTCGCGCCCCCCCGGCCGGGCCCCGGCGAGGTGCTCATCAAGGTGCACGCGTGCGGGATCTGCCACAACGACATCTGGGTTGCCCAAGGCGTCTTCCCCTTCCCGGCATGCGAACCGGCGATCACAGGGCACGAGGCGGCGGGCGAGATAGTCGAACTGGGTCCGGGCACCACGACCCGCCAGGTGGGCGACCGGGTCGGCACGACCTGGGTCCAGGCCGCCTGCGGCCGATGCTCCTACTGCCGGCGCAACCTGCCGCTGACCGGCCAGTCCGGCATGACGTGCGCCGCGCCGGTGATGACCGGTCTGACCGTACAAGGAGGCCATGCCGAATACCTCTGCGTGGCCGCCGCGAGCACCGTGCTGCTCCCCGACGGGATCGACTACGCGACGGCCGCGCCCGTCCTCTGCGCCGGCTACACGGCCTGGAGCGCGCTGCGCGTGAGCGAACCGCAGCCGCACGAGCGGATTGCCGTTCTCGGCATCGGGGGGCTGGGGCACATGGCCGTGCAGTACTCCCGAGCCTGCGGGTTCGAGACCGTCGCCATCACCCGCTCGTCGGACAAGCACGAACTCTCCGCGAGCCTCGGGGCCGACCTCGTCGTCCGTGACGGGGAGGAACTGCGTGAGGCCGGCGGCGCCGACGTCGTCTTGGTGACCGGTACGTCGTACGAGGCCGCCACGGACGCGCTCCAGGGACTGCGGGTCGGCGGGCGGATCGTGCTGGCCACCATCGACCCGTCGGGTTCGTTCACCATTGACCCCGCCACACCGTTCTGGGCGCGGGGCCAGCGCGTGCTGGGCGCCACCCACAACGGGCTGCGGTATCTGACCGAGGCACTCGATCTGGTCGCGGAGGGTGCGGTGACCCCGATGATCGAGGTCTTCCCGATGGACAGGGTCGCGGACGCCGTCGACAAGGCGGCGAAGGGAGATGTCCGCTTCCGGGCCGTCGTGACGTACTGACCGGCGAAATGCCCCCGCCGGAGGGGCGCCCACGTGGTGCCCCCAGGGCCTACCACCGGGCGGATCGTCGAATGACCGGCCGGACTTCGCGAGCCCCGGCAGACCGGAGCGACCCAGCACGTCGAAAGAACGGTCAGGGGAATACCGCACTCTGGAAGACGCCGGCCCCGTGGCGCAGCCCGGACAATCCACTTCCGAGACCGGTTGTGGCTCTCTCCCGGCCCTTTTTGACGACGAGGCAGGTACGCATGACAGAGACAACGGCCCCCAGTCCGGGCAGACTTCCTTCCCTGACCGCGTTACGATTCGTTGCCGCATTCCTGGTCTTCGTCTTCCACGCGCACTACTTGGGCATATTCAGCGACACCTCGGTGCAAAAGGCGTACAACTTCGTCACCAGCAGTGCCGGCGGGGTCGGCGTCTCGTTCTTCTTCGTGCTCAGTGGGTTCGTACTGACCTGGGCGGTGAAGCCGACCGACACGACGGGCAAGTTCTGGCGCCGGCGGTTTTTCAAGATCTTCCCGAGTCACGCCGTGGTCTGGCTGATCGTCGTCGCCATGCTGGTCGCATCCGGTACCACGATCGAGGCCGGACCTGCCACGGCCAACCTCTTCCTGGTGAATGCCTGGGTGCCGGACATGAACAACCTCATCTTCGCGGTCAACGGGGTCACGTGGTCGCTGTCGGCGGAGATCGCCTTCTACCTGCTGTTCCCGTTCCTGATTCTCGGTATGACCAAGATCCGGGCCAACCGGCTCTGGTACTGGGCCATCGCTGTGTCGGCGTTGGCATTGTCGGTTCCGCTGCTGTCGAAGGCTGTCCTGCCCGACGCTCCGATGTTCCCCGGGTACGACCAGTTCTCCTGGCCGCAGATGTGGTTCGCCTACCAGTTCCCACTGGTGCGCTGCCTCGAGTTCATCGTCGGCATCCTCTTCGCCCGCATCGTCCTGAGCGGGCGGTGGGTCCGCCTCGGCCTGGGGCCGGCCGCGCTCAGCGTCCTCGCGGTGTACGTGGGGGCGCTGTGGCTGCCCCAGCTCTGGTCGTTTGCCGCGCCCTACTCGTTTCCGCTCGGGCTGCTGGTCGCGGCCGCCGCCGCCGACGACCTCGCCGGGCGGGGAACACCGCTGGCCCGTCGTCCGCTGGTCTGGTTGGGCGAGATCTCGTACGCGTTCTTCCTGATCCACCTCAACGTGCTGAACTCGGCGCAGGCGGCGTTCAAGGGGGAGTGGATGGGGTACGGCGCCTTCGACCGGACGTCGTTGAGTACGCCGGTGGCGGTGCTGTTCCTGCTGGGCTGCCTGGCCGTCAGCATCGTCCTGGCCTGGCTGCTCCACCGGTTCGTCGAGATGCCGGTCATGCGGAGGTGGTCCAGGCCCCGGCCGCACCGGCCGCCGGTGCCCGCTGTCGATACCGGTGAGGTCAACACCCCCACGACCACGAGCTGAGCCGATCCCGGCGCTCCGCCCGGTACCCGCTGCGGCGGGTACCGGGCGGAATGCCTCATCAGGATGTGGCCGCCTCGGGGCGTTCGGTGACCGGATCCAGATCGTCGGACGTTGACGGCGTCGCTGCCTTCTGGCCCAGCGTCATCCACGCGAGGACGAAGACGACCGCGATGATCACGATGCCGACGACGGCCACCACGTTCAGCCCGTCGGTGAAGGCGTTGTGGGCCATGTCCAGCAGCGACTGGGCCTGGGCGGCCGGGAGCCTGGCGGCGGCGGAGACCGCTTCGGCCAGCGTCTGCCGGGCCTCGGCGACCGGAGAGTCGGCCATGCCGGACTGGTAGACCGCGCCGCCGATGCTGCCGAGCAGGGCGAGTCCGAGGGTCGAGCCGAGGAGATTGCTGGTCTCCGACATCGACGCCGCCGAGCCTGCCTTCTCGGGCGGGGCCGCGCCGACGACCAGGCTGGTGCCGAGCATGAACATCGGCGCGATGCCCAACGCCACCAGCGCCACGCTCAGTGACACCAGGCCGGGGCTGCTGGTCTTGGTCACCGTGCTGAGCACGACCAGGCCGATGAAGCACAGCACGAGTCCGCCGAGAATCGCGGTGCGTGATTGGATCCGCCGGACGATCACCGGTGTGACCAGGACTCCGACGGCGATGCCCACGCCGGTCGGGGCCTGCCACAGCCCGGCCTCGGTCGGCTCCAGCCCGAGCACGCTCTGGATGAACTGGCTGGTCAACAGGCCCAGCCCGGCCAGCGTCCCCGAGGCGAGCAACATGGCCAGCAGGGAGCTGCTGAACCTGATGTTGCGGAACAACCGCAGGTCGAGCAGCGGGTTGGGCAGGCGCAGCTGTCGGCGGGTGAAAATGACACCGAACGCGACGCCGACGGCGATGGCCACGAACGCCCCCACCGGGGAGCTGTCGCCGCCGGCGGCCAGCTGCTTGATGCCATAGATCACCGGCAGGATCGCGGCCAGCGACAGCACCACGCTGACCAGGTCGAGGCGCTTGGCATTGGCGTCGCGGTACTCGGGCAGCAGGATCGGACCGGCGATCAGCAGGAGCAGCATGACCGGGATGCTGATCAGGAACACCGAGCCCCACCAGAAGTGCTGCAGCAGGACCCCGCCGATGACCGGGCCCAGGGCCGCACCGCCGAAATTGCAGAAAGCCCACAGCGAGATGGCAGTGCCCATCTGCTTGGGGTTGCGGAACATATTGCTGATCAGGGCGAGCGTCGAGGGTGACAGCGTGGCGGCGGCGATGCCCAGCAGGGCACGGGCGATGATCAACATCAACGGGCTGGTCGAGAACGCCGCGAGCAGCGAGGCGGCGGAAAAGGCGCTTGCGCCGATCATGAGAAGCTTGCGACGGCCGATCCGGTCACCGAGAGTACCCATGGTGATCAGGAAGCCGGCGAGCATGAAGCCGTAGATATCGGTGATCCACAGCTGCTGGGTGCCGGTCGCGCCCAGGTCGGCGCTCAGATGGGGCAGTGCTAGGAACAGGACACCGATATCGAAGGCGACGAGCAGTGTGGGCAAGGCCAGTGCGGCCAGGCCCAGCCACTGCCGACGCCCAGCCAACGGGGCCGTGTCCTGAGTCGTGTCACTCATGCAGATCCTTTCTCGTTCACCACCGCGGGTGGCACCCGCGCATGGCGCCGTCATCCGGTAGTCGGAGCAGGTTCCGAGAATCCGACACGTGAGGCGTGCGGAGTGCGAGCAGTTCGGGTCGAGCAGGGGCGATCATGCCGCAGGCCCGACGGCGTCGCGGTGGCGTACAGCGTGGCGCCCCGAGCTCCGCTTCAGCCCCCTCCAGTGCTGCCTCGCAGAAGTCCGTGGAGAGGTATCCGGAGCGGAAGCGCACCCGGACGGACGCGGGCGAGCCGGGGCCGGCGTTCCTTGGCGCGGGCGTTCGGACGGTGGCGCAGGTGGTCCGTCATGGACTTGGGCGGATTTTTCGGCACGGGCCCATCCTGCTGCTTCACTACCGCATACGCCGTGATCGTCACCGTGGCCGGGCGGGGGAGCGTGGCGGGCGGATCGAGCTCACCCTTCGTCGTCGGACGGCGCGAGTGCGGCGACGGCCTGTGCGAGGTGACCATCCGTGAGGAGCACTGGGTCCTTGCGAGTTGAGGGACCCCGTGCCGGGCCGCAGCGATGCCTGACGCGTCAGCGCGGTCAGCGACCTTCGGTGCACGGCGGCCGGCCGAACAGCGTGTCCATGGCTCCGGTGCGCAGCCGGTCGGCATCGTCGACGCTGTCGGCCCCGGCACACCTCGCGCCGCTGAGGGACATCACCCCGGCGCCGGCGTGGCCACCGCCGTGGTTGTCCGCGCCGGTCGGATGCAGGTACGTCAGCAGGGCGGGGAGCCCAGAGCGGTCGGCGAGGCGAACGAGCGGGACCAGCCCGGCGCCGGCCCATGGGCGGGGGGCCGATTCATCGAAGGCGGCTGAGACCCCGCAGGAGCCGCGAGAGGATGCCCTGACGAGATGCCTTGCCGATCGTGCGCCGGTGGTCCCGGAACAAGTCCATCACCGCAGATCGCAAGGCATCTCTTCGTATGGGGTTCGGTCAACAACCCTCATCGACCGTGGATTCGGGCTCGGGCCTCTTACTGTCGGATCGCCCCGGTCGCCGGGTCGAACCGTCCGGCGTGCGGGTTCTTGTCACGCCGGCGCGCCGTGAACTCCAGGTACGCCTGCGCGATCAGCAGGTGCATGATCCACACGCCCCAGCTGGTGGCCTCGATCAGGATCTGGATGTTCACCTGCAGGCCCCAGTTCAGCATCATCCAGGCGACGATACGGCCGTAGGTTGTGAACAGCGCGAGCGAGAAGCTGTAGATCATCCAGCGGCGGTGCTCGGCGTAGCGGCGCTGACGGGCCTTGCGCCAGGCGTACAGCGTCGTACCCAGCCACAGGACCGCGCCGCAGGCGAGGCCGGTGCTCCCTTGGTTGGCGCGGTGCGGGACCAGCACGAACAGCACGATGAGCGTCGTCGGGACTACCGCGCCGAACACGTACACCCGGCCGATGAAGCGGTGGACTCTGGGGCGCGTACGGCGCAGGTGGGGCCAGGCCTGGAGCATCATCGTCACCAGGGCCAGGTTGCCGGTGATTACGTGGGCGACCAGGAACGCGAAATGCGGCTGGAAGCCCGGATCGAGCTGGCTCCGGGAGGCCTCGGGGTCCGTGGCGAAGTAGTGGGGGAAGGAGTAAAGCAGGTTGAACAGCACAGTCCCGCCCACGACGGCGTACCAGGGGTAGTACCTCTTCCACCAAGGCCGTTCCGCATGTGTCGCGGGCCGCTGGTCGGTGTCAGGGTCCTCCGGAGGGGGCATCTGGAGGCCTGTCTGTTGCCTGTTCTGAGACATGCCTGTCCTCGGCTCTCTCACGGCTGGGGTGAAACGCAGATAGAGCATCGGACCTGAGGGCCCCGGCGGGCATCTTCGTAAGTGCTGTGTTATGAGGTTTCCGGGCACGCTGAGCTCAGTTCACCGACACAGTGCCCGGAGCGGACTCCCAGCAGGACACCGCGGTCGCAGAGGCTCTACGCCTCTCTCAACGCATTGGGGACACACACCGGCCGACACCGGCCGCGACCGGCCCGCAATCCAAGAGATGCCCGGCCCCGGCCCCAGACCACATCGTGAAGCCCATGGGCGATGCCGACGACAACACGATCCGGGTCACCGGCGACAGCGGCTGGCGACGGCACGCCCCCTGCGGGCCGTCGGTGTGAACGTCGTCCTCCCCGACCACGCCGCGGAACGGCTGGACAGGGGCAACCGGGTGCCGACCGTGCCGACCGGCGTGTCCGTCACCGGCATGACCAGCCGGTTCGCCGATCACCCCCGGGCGGTCCTCGACCGCCCGGGGGGCGCGGCCAGGGCCGCCGTGCTCAACCTGGTCGGCGCCCTGGCCCCGGCGGGGACCTGGCGACCCCGGGAATCCGGGGCAACACCGCGATCCGAAGGCCGCCCCCACACCGAGATGCTCGACGCGATCACCGGCTCGTAGCAGGTCCGGGAGCTCTTTCGCTCCGACGTCACGCTCACCCGCTCGGCCCCCTTTCAACCCGGGCGGCTGACCGGACCGGTCCGCCCGGCCCCCGGCGACCGCCCCACACCCCAGAACCCCGGAAACCCCGGAACCGCAGACTCCGACATCCCCAGCACGACCCCCAGGAGGTGGGCAAGATGCCCCAGGAAACACCCCGGCCGGCGGCCGACGGCGACCCGACCCGCGCCGTCGTGCTGGGCGCCAGCATCGCCGGGCTGTTCGCGGCCCGTGTGCTCGCCGAGGCCTACGACGAGGTCCTGGTCGTCGACCGGGACACGGTCACCGGCGTCGACGGCCCGCGCCGCGGACGTCCCCAGGGCAAGCACATCAACGCCATGCACGTGCGCGGCCGGGTGGTGATGGAAGAGCTCTACCCCGGCATCACCGACCAACTCATCGCAGACGGCACCCCGGTCGGCGACTACTCCGGCTCGGTCCGCTGGTACTTCCGCGGCCGCCCGGTCAAGCGCGCCGACATCGGCTACATCGCGGTGCCGGCTTCGGCGCCGCTGATGGAGCGCCGGATCCGCGAACGCACGGCCGAGTTGGCGAACGTCCGGTTCGTCGAACGCTGCGACATCCTGGGCCTGATCGCCACCGCCGACCACGCGCAGGTGACGGGGGTCAAGGTCCAAAGGAGCGGCACGCCCGGCGAGACGATCGCGGCCGACTTGGTGGTCGACGCGACCGGGCGCGGCTCGCGCACCCCGGGGTGGCTTGAGGCAATGGGCTACCCGCGCGTCGAGGAGGAGCGGACCAACATCGGGCTGGGCTACGTCACCCAGAACTACAAGATGAAGGCCGACCCCTACGACGGCGACCTCGCGATCATCGCTGTCGCCTCCCCCGACGTCCCGCGCGGCGTCATCTTCACCAAGACCGAAGGCGACACGACCCTGATGACCGTCTACGGCATCCTCGGCGACCACCCGCCGACAGACCAGCAGGGGCTGTACGGGTTCGTCAAGCGCCTGCCGGTCCCGGACATCCACGAGGCGCTGAAACACGCCGAGCCGCTGGACGAGCCGGTCGCCTTCCGGTTCCCCACCACACAGCGCCGCCGGTACGAGCGGATGGGCCGGTTCCCGGCCGGCCTGTTGGTCATCGGTGACGCGGTGTCCTGCTTCAACCCGGTCTACGCGCAGGGCATGACGGTTGCGGCGCTGTCCGCCCTCACCCTGCGCAGCCACCTCCACTCCGGTGCCACGCCGGACGCGCGGCAGTACTTCCGCGACCTGGCGCGCGACGTCATCGACCCGCCGTGGGAGATGACACGCACCGTCGACCTGGGCTTCGACGGCGTCGAGGGCAAGCGGGACCTCAAGCTGCGCATAGGCCAGCGCTACCTGGCGATGGTCCAGGTAGCGGCGACCCGCGACCGCTCCGTGACCCGCGGGTACATGCGCGCCGCCGGGATGCTCGACCGGCCGGAGCAGCTGATGCGCCCCGGCATGATCGTCCGGGTCCTGCTGAACGCGCTGCGCGGCCCGGCCGGGCCCGCCGCCGTGCCCCCGGCCGTGGCCGACACCCCCCCCGAGCCGGCCGGTACCCCACTGACCGGGTCCGGCGACCGGATCAGCCCAGCAGATCCCGACCCCGACGAGTAATGAGGACAAGAGCCCGTGACCCTGATGAGGATTGGGACATCGGCGGACGCGGCATCGGCCGTGCACGACTGGGCTTTTCGCGGGCACGGCGCGCCACGTGACGCCGCCGTCGGCCAAGGGGAGCTTCGATACCCTGCGCCCACTTCGTCGGCAGCGGGGCGGCTGGGTCCACGGCCTATTCGATGGCGGCAGGGACACCTTCACGGCGATCAGCAACGACGCGTGGGAGTGGCGGAGGACGTGGATGCGCGGCCGACTGACCAGGCCGTACTTCTCAGCGGCCGGCTCGGCCGTGGATATCCGGCGCAGGCGCCGGAAGGCACCGGGGTCCCACTCGCCGCCTTCGGGGCCGCTGAGGTCCGGCGTCGTGCCGAGGGGCTGGCTCCCGATGCCGAGGATCCGGGTGGACGGCATGGACCTGCCCGGCGTCACCGCGCGGCACGGTGCCGCCATGGTGCTTGCCCCCGGCTGGTGCCGACGTTCCGTCAGGGCCCGCTCTGCGCCGGTTCGCCGGGCTGCGCGGAACCCTGTGCGCTGCTCGTTGACCGGCTATTGCTCCCGCAGGCCGGGCGAGATGGCAGTTCAGGAGATGCTGCGCAGTCGCCGCGGCTGCGAAAGTCGAACCCGAGGGTGTCAGGACTCGGGAGGGGTAATGGGAAAAGTCACCACGTTGCCGCGAACCGAGCCGCCGAGCCGCGGCTGAGCGCGGCCTGTTGGCGAGGGCCGATGCGCAGTCGTCGGAGGATCAGCGGCGGCTCAGCGTTGAGGTTCTCGGATCGCTGTGCGGATCGGGTCTGCCGCGGACGCGGGTGCCGAAACGGGTCCGGGCCCGCCTCGGCCACGGCGCGGTGATCCGAGGGTGAAGGAAGCCGCCGATCTGTCGGCTGGTGCCGGCGGCACGTCGTTGCAGCTTGATGTGCCGATCGCGCGGATCGAGCGGGACACCAAGGCGCTGAACCTGCACGCGATCATGCACCAGACACGAACTTCGAACTGTACGGGCGGGTGGCCTGCGGGCACGCCCCCAACACCCAATACCTCTGAAACGCAGTGAGGAGCAGTGACATGACCACTCAGCAGCCGTCGGCCACCGCGGACATCGCCCAGCGGGTCGCCGCCATCTGGGCCGAAGTCCTGGGCCCGGGCTCCGATCGGCCCGGCGCCACGTTCGTCGAGCTCAACGGACAGTCCATCGCCGCCGTGCGGATCGCCGCGGGGGTCGAGGAGCAACTGGGCATCACGCTCGACATCGGCGACCTGTTCGAGGACCCGGACCTGGAGACCCTCACCCGGGGCATACTGGCCCGCATCGAGGAGTGAGTGGGATGGCCGAACTGACCCACGTCAACCCTGCCACCTCGCTCGACGAAGTCGTCGAAATCCTGGAACGCGACGGAGCGGTGATCGTCGAGAACTTCGTCGATTCCGAGACGCTCGCCGCGCTCCGGGCGGACCTCGAACTCGGTCTCGAGGCGGCCGGCTACAGCGAGAGCGGCTACGACGGGAAGAAGACCAAGCGGCTGTCCAGTCTGTTCCAGCGGTCGCCGCGCCAGATGACCAGCGTGGTCCTCCAACCGCAGTTCCTCGGCGCGGCCCGGCGCCTGCTGCAGCAGACCACGCACATGTGGATCGGCAAGCTCCGCATGGAGGTGACTCCGAGCATCCAGATCAGCTTCACCCAGGCGATAAGAATCGATCCGGGCCAGGGCCGGCAGCCGTTGCACCGCGACGACGCGATGCATCTGTGGCGGCATCCGGGGCCGCCGTGCCGGCTGCAGCTGATGCTGGCGATGACTGACTTCACCCGCGCCAACGGCGCGACCCTGGTCATCCCCGGCAGTCACCAATGGGACGACGAGCGGGCCCCCGCCTACGCCGAGGCGGTTCCGGCGGTCATGCCCGCCGGATCCGCCCTGCTCTGGCCGGGCGGGGTCTACCACGGCGGCGGCGCCAACACCACGGACTCGCCGCGCTACAGCCTCTCCGTCGCGCTCGACCTGGGCAACCTGCGGCAGGAGGAGAACCAGTATCTCGCCGTCTCCCGGGAAACCGTGCTGACCCTGCCGGAGGAGGTGCAGCGGCTGCTCGGCTGGGACCGTTGCCCGCCCGGCCTCGGTCAGGTCGAGACGCAGGACCCGCACCTGCTGCTGGAGCAGTCACAGCAGGAGCTCGCCACCAGGCCACGCGGTGCCAATCCGCTGACGTAGGGGTCGTGAGCCGAAAGCAGCCGGTGCGCCGTCGCGGAAGCGGGCGCACCGGCTGCGGCGTTTACCGGGCGGCGCAAGTGCAACTCCTCGGCGCGGGCGGCAGCCTGGACGGCCTGCCCTCCAGCGCGGCGACCAGGCCGTCAAGATCGCCGCTCGTGCCGCGGCCGTCGCCTCCTCGCGCCGGCGCCCGCCGGCCTGTCCTCCGCCGCCCGCTGGGCCGGGGAGCGGACCGCGCCCTGGTGGCGCCGGGAGGCGAGGAAGGGCCGGAGCAGTCCCCCCTGCACGGCGCGCAGGCCGCCGGGGCAGCCGTTGCCCATGACGACAACCTCAACCATGGGCAACGCCGACGACCTGCCCGAAGCTGTGCACTCGCGCCATCTCATGACGCCGTATCAGCGCAGGGAGGGACCTGCTGCCCTCTCAACGCAGGCGGACGGACAACCCGTGGTGGAACACGTCGAGCGGGTCATAGACCCGCTTCACGCGTTGCAACCGGGCGTAGTTGTTCTTGAAATACAGCACAGACCAGTCGATCCCCGATGTGTTCCACTCGGGATCGGCCAGGTCGGTGTCGGGGTAGCCGATGTAGGAGCCGTCGTTGGTGTCGTCCGGGACCGGCACGCCGCCGGAGTGCGCGTAGACGTCCCGGTAGTACGCGCGCACCCAGGCCAGGTGGCGCTCGTCGTCGGCCGGGTCGGTCCAGGAACCGGTGCTGTAGGAGGCCTTGAGGATGCAGTCGCGCTGCGCCACCGCGGTGGCGTCCGGGGCGACGGCGTTCACCTTGCCACCGAAACCGGTCAGAACCAGGCAGCCCATGGGATTCTCGTAATCCGACGACGACAGATGCCGGTGGATCGCCGTGATCTGCGCGTCGGAGAACCCGCGCCGCAGATAGCCCGCCTTGTTCTTGTACCGGCCCTGCGGATCGCTGGGCCAGCTGTAGGACGGCAGCCAGGTGTCCAGCCACGGGGAGGTCTCAGAGGTCACCGACATCGGCTCGGCGTCGATTCCGCAGGTGACCGCCGCGGTGTGGGCTTCGAGGACCCCGGCCGCATCCGGTGCGTCGTCGGGGATCACCGAGGTCAGGATGAACATGGTGCCGGAGCGGTGGGTGATGATCAGGTTGCTCCACAACGCCGCGGCCGGTGCGCCCGGCTCGCTGTTCTCCTCGTACCAGGTGCAGTAGTTGCGCAGCAGGGTGCGGAAGTCGGCGTCCGAGATCGCGTCCCAGGACCACATGGTGTCGCGGCGCAGCACCGCTCGCGGCGCGCGGGGGAGCTGCCGGGCCGGGTCGCCGTCCGGCGTCCCCGGCGTGCGCAGCCAGTACTTCGTGACCACGCCGAAGCTGCCGCCCCCGCCGCCGGTGTGCGCCCACCACAGATCGTGGTGCGGGTCGTCGGGCTGGTCGGTGCCCACCACGGTCCGGGCCCGGCCGTCCGCGCCGACGACGACCGCCTCGACCGCCGTGACGTGGTCCACCACCAGGCCGTCGCGCCGGGACAACGGACCGTAGCCGCCGGCCGCGATGTGCCCGCCGACGGCCACCTCGAAGCAGGTGCCGGCCGGGATGGTCACGCCCCAGCCGTCGTGCAGTGCGCGGTAGACGTGGTCCAGCCGCGCTCCGGGCTCCATCACGAAGGCGTCGCGCCCGGCGTCGTGGCCGACGTGGTTCAGCGCGGACAGGTCGACGAGCACCTTCACGTCCGGATGCGCGGTGAAGTCCTCGAAGCAGTGGCCGCCGCTGCGCACGGCGATTCGTCGGCCGGCGTCCACGGCCGCCTGGACTGCGGCCTGCACGTCGGCGGCATCGGTGGCGAGCCGGACCTCGTCGGGCCGGCCCACGAAGCGATGGTTGTAGCCCTCGACGAGGGCGGGGTAGCGGGGGTCGTCGCGGGTGACGACGGCGGCGGTCGTTTCCGTCATGGCGGCCTTCCTCACTGGTTCGCGGTCTCTGCCCCGACCGTGCCACCGCCGGCGGGCGCCGGGCATCTCAACGTGTGCGCACTTCATCGGGCGGTCGGGTGCCCCGCATATAGAATGAGCTGGTGCGTTCCGATCAACGTCTGGAAAGCCTGCTCGCGGAGCTGCGGCCCTCGGTCCTCGGCGCCCTGGTCCGGCGCCACGGGCAGTTCGACGGCTGTGAAGACGCGGTGCAGGAGGCGCTCGTAGCAGCTGCCACGCAGTGGCCGACCGAAGGCGTCCCGGACAACGCGCGAGCCTGGCTCCTGACCGTCGCCGGACGCCGCCTCACCGACTACTGGCGCAGCGACCGGGCCCGCCGCACCCGTGAGGTCACCGTCGCCTCGATGGCACTGCCCGAGGCGTCAGTGGCCCCGGCCCCCGACGACGAAGACCTGGTCTCCGTCGACGACGACACCTTGATGCTCCTGTTCATGTGCTGCCACCCGGCGCTGACCCCGCCCTCACAGGTAGCACTGACCCTGCGCGCGGTCGGCGGGCTGACCACCGAGGAGATCGCCCGCGCCTTCATGGTCCCGCAGGCCTCGATGAGCCGCCGCATCTCCCGCGCCAAGCAGCAGATCAAGGACGCCGGCATGACCTTCCGTATGCCGCCGGAACCCGAACGCCCCGAACGCACCCGCGCGGTCCTACACGTCCTCTACCTCATCTTCAACGAGGGATACACCGCCACCGCCGGACCCGACCTGCTGCGCCCGGACCTGACCGCCGAAGCCATCCGGCTCACCCGCCAGGCCCACCGCGTCCTGCCCTACAACGGCGAGGTCGCCGGACTGCTGGCGTTGATGCTTCTCACCGAAGCACGCCGCCCAGCCCGCACCCTGGCCGACGGCACCCTTGTCCCGATGGCCGAGCAGGACCGCTCCCAGTGGAACGGCGACCTCGCCGAGGAGGGCCTGGCGCTGGTCGTCGAGGCACTGGCCCGCCCCGGCGTCGGCCTCTACCGCCTGCAGGCCGCCATCGCCGCGGTGCACGTCGAGACCCCGGAAGGCGGCGAGACCGACTGGCCGCAGATCCTGGCCCTGTACGACCTGCTGGAGCAGATCGCGCCCGGCTCGGCGGTGCGCCTGAACCGCGCGGTGGCGATGGCGATGGTCAAGGGCCCCCGCGAGGGCCTGCGACTGCTGGAGCCGCTGGAGCAGGATCGTTGGATGACCGGCAGCCACCGGCTCAGCGCGGTGCGGGCGTACCTGCTGGAGATGGACGGCGGTCTGGACAGGGCACGAGAGGCGTACCGGACCGCGGCACGGCAGGCCGCAAGTGGGCCGGAGCAGCGGTTCCTCATGGAGCAGGCGGAGCGGGTGGGGGCGGCTTTGGAGGACGGGGCGGGGTAGGGGAGCGCGGCTGGTCGGGTGCTGGCGGACGGGCGACCGAGGCTGGCAACAGGTCACCGCGGGCTGACAACGGTGACCGGCAGCAGGCGAGCAGTTCCGGCTTGACCGGCACCGTGGTCCAGGCGACCGGGTCGAGCGTCTTCGAGCCTGCGCTGCGGTCGCTGAGCACTCTGACGGATGCTCGCGCGACTGGCCGGGTCGCACCCTGAGAAGCAGAGCCGCCCGGACCACTGAAGGGGACTTCATGCTCGACACCTCGCCCATCGCCTTCCCTGGCGACCCCGCCTACGACGCCGCCACCGGCGTGTTCAACCTCGCCGGCCCTGCGCACCCCGCCGCCGCACTCACCGCCACCGGCCTCGCCGACGTGCGGGCCGCGATCAGCCATGCGTCGGCGCGAGGCCAGGGCGTTCGCATCCACACCACAGGCCACTCCGCCGGCGCGGCCACCTCAATGACCGGCGCCCTCCTGATCCGTCCCATCCTGCCCGGCGGCGTCGAGATCGACCCTAACCGCCGTCTGGCCCGCATCCCCGCGGGCACGCCCTGGAGCGCCGTCGTCCAAGCCGCCGCACCCCACGGCCTCGCCGCGCCCCACGGCACCTCGGGCACCGTCGGCGCCATCGGCTACCTGCTGCACGGAGGCGTGAGTCTCTACGGCCGCAAACTCGGCCTGGCCGCCAATCACATCCGCTCCGTCGAACTCATCACCGCAGACGGACACGTGCGCTGCGTGAGCGCTGCCGAGGACCCCGAACTCTTCTGGGCCATACGCGGCGGAGGTGGCGGCTTCGGCGTCGTCACCGCCGTCGAGATCGATCTCTTCCCGGTGACCGATCTCATCGCCGGCGCCGCCTTCTGGTCGTGGGAGCACGCCGAGGACGTGGTCGGCACCTGGTACGACTGGACGCTGCACGCCCCCGACGAGGTCTCCACCTCCCTGCGCGTGATGAACCTGCCGGACCTGCCGGAGATCCCGCCGATGCTCAAGGGCGGTCCGGTGGTGTGCGTCGCCGGCGTCGCCCTGGCGGCCGCCTGCGCACGCGACCTGCTCGACCCGCTGCGCAAGATCGGCGAGCCGGTACTCGACACCTGGCAGGACTGCGGTCCCGAAGTGGTCCCGGACGTCCACATGGACCCCGACGAGCCCGGCACCTTCATCGGCGACCACCTGCTGCTCGCCGAGCCGGGCCGTGAAGGAATCGCCGCATTCCTGCGGATGACCGGCGAAGGCTCCGGCTCGCCCCTGATCGCCGCCGAGCTGCGACAGCTCGGCGGGCGCATGGCCGTCGCCGCCCCGGCCGGCGGCGTGCTGAACCGCCTGGACGCGCGCCTGGCCTACATGGGCGCCGGCGTCCCGGAGCTGCGCGGCACGCCGGAGGAGATCATCGAACACTGCGACAAGGTGCGCGCCGCCCTGGGCCCGTGGGATACGGGCCGGACCGCGCCCGGCTTCGTGAAGGGCTTGGACCGGCCGCGCGGGCACCTGTCCGAAGCCGATGTCCGGGCGGTCGAGCGGGTCCGGGCGCGCGTGGACCCCGACGGCCTGTTCCGGGGCGACGCGATGCCGGAGACCATGATCGTGCCCTGACATCGGCACGCAGGAAGACGCCCAGGACCTCCTGCCCTGCGATCGTCGGAGACATGCCCCAGGTGATCGCAGACATCTCCGTCTCCCTCGACGGCTTCGTCGCCGGCCCCGACGACAGCTCCGACCGCCGCGCCCTGGGCATCGGCGGCGAACGCCTCCACCAACAGCTCTTCGAACTCGACACCTGGCGCGCCCGAGCCGGGCGCGAGGGCGGCGACCGGGGAGTCGGCGCCGACATCATGGGCGAGTACTGCAACCGCACCGGCGCCACCGTGATCGGCCGCCGTATGTTCGACCACGGCGAGAAGGCGTGGGGCGACGAACCGCCGTTCCACGTACCGGTCTTCGTCGCGACGCACCGGCCGCTGCCGCCGCGCCCGATGTCCGGCGGCACCCGCTTCGAGTTCGTCGCCGGCGGCGTCGCGGAGGCGGTCGGGCGGGCCGTCGCCGCGGCCGTCCGCAGGGCAAGGACGTGGCGGTGATGGGCGGCGGACGTGTGATCGCCGCTGCCCGGGCCGCTGGTGTGCTGGACGAACTGCGCCTTCACGTAGTGCCGGTGCTGCTCGGTGGCGGCCGCCCGCTGTTCGCAGAGCCCATGGATCCCGCGGTCGCGTTGGAGACGACGCGCGTGGAGCTGTCGTCCGGCGTGACCCATGTAATCCATCGCGTTCTCAAGTAGGAAGGGAAGGCACAGATGCTCTCCGACAAGGTGATGCTGGTGACCGGCGTCGGCCCCGGCCTCGGCCGCGAGATCGCGGTCCGCGGCGCCGCGGCCGGAGCCGACGTGGTCCTGGCGGCCCGCACCGAGACGGTCCTGACGTCGGTGGCTGCCGAGGTCGAGTCCCACGGCCGCCGGGCGCTGGCGGTCCCCACCGACATCCTCGACCCCGACGCCTGCCGGGCGCTGACCGAGCGTGCCCTGGACACCTTCGGCCGGGTGGACGTGTTCGTCAGCAACGCTTTCGCACCCCCGGCGATGGGCGACCTGGCGACGATGGACCTGGACGCCGTGCGCGCCTCGCTGGAGACGGACGCCCTGGCCGCGCTGCGCCTGGTCCAGCTCCTGGCGCCGACCCTGACCGGACACGCAGGTTCGGTCGTGATGGTCAGCTCGGCGGTGGTGCACCACTCCCGCCCCAACTTCGGCGCCTACAAGGCTTCGAAATCGGCGCTGCACTCACTGGCCGGCAGCCTGGCCACCGAGCTGGGCCCGAGCGGCGTCCGGGTCAACACCGTCGTACCGAACTACATCTGGACCGAGGCGTTGAAGGGCTGGTTCGCGATGCAGGCCGCTGAGCGGGGGGTGACGCTGGAGGACGTCTACGCCGAGACCGCGGCCGCGTTCGACCTGCGCCGGCTGCCCGACCCGGGCGACGTCGCCAACGCGGTGCTGTACCTGGCCTCGGACCTGGCCAGGGCGATCACCGGGCAGAGTCTCAACGTCGACGCGGGTGAATTCCACTCCTAGTGCCGCATCAGGCAACGTTCGCCCTGTTCACGACCTCGCGGAGGCGTTCGTCGGCGGCGTGCTTGTTCCGCCAGATGATGTGGCGGCGGATCATGCTGCCCTGGTCTTTGTGGCTGGCGTGGTCGGTGCCGTCGAGTGCGAAGTAGCGCAGGGCGGTGAACTGGGCCTCGATCCGGTTGAGCCAGGAGCTGTTGGTCGGTGTGTAGGCGATCTCCACGTTGTTCGCCGCCGCCCACGTCGCGACCCGCTGGCAGCGCTTTGTCGTCAGGTGCGGTGAGTAGTTGTCGCAGACGATCGCAATGCGTGTGTCCAGTGGGTGCAGGGAGCGCAGGTAGCGGCAGAACTCGAGGAACTTCGACCTGTTCTTGGTCTTCTTGACGTGCCCGTAGAGCTGGTCCTTGGTGAGGTCGTAGGCGGCGAACAGGTGCCGGACTCCGTGCGGGCGGGTGTAGGTCGCCCGGCGACGTGGCCGGGGTTCGCGGTCGGGATCCTTGTGCCGGCCGCCGCGTTCGGCCCACTGCCGGCCGGGGTGGGGCTGGAGGTTGAGCGGCCCGAACTCGTCCATGCGGAAGACGACTTCGGGCTCGCCGTCGTCGGGCGTGACCTCGCCGTCGGCGATCGCGTAGAGATGCTCGACGCGGGCCTTCTTGGCCGCGTAGTCCGGGTCGCGTGAGGTCTTCCAGGTCTTCACGCGTTGAAAGGAGACGCCCTCCTCGCGGAGCAGGATGCGCAGGCCCTCGTGGCTGATGTCGTCGACCACCCCCTCGGCGACCAGGAAGTCGGCCAGCTTGGCCAGGCTCCAGGTCGAAAACGGCAGGCGGTGCTCGACCGGCTTGGACTTGGCGATCTTCTTGATCTCCCGGCGCTCGGGGAGCGTGAGGGTTCCCGGGCGGCCGCCCTTGTACTTCGGGTAGAGCGCCTCGAAGCCATCGGTGTTGAAGTTGTGGATCACGTCCCGGACTCGGTCCGCACTGGTGAATGTCACCTCGGCGATCTTCGCCACCGGCATGGCTTGCGCGGACAACAGCACGATCTGGGCCCGCCGCCAGGTCACCACCGATCCGGTGCCTCTGCGGATGATCCGCAGCAGCCGCCGGCCCTCGTCGTCATCAATCTCCCGGACCCGCACACGTTCAGCCACTCCGACATTGTGGCTGTCTGATGCCTCCCGACGCAGCAACCCAGCGATGCGTCATGACGGGCGAACGTTGCCTGATGCGGCACTAGCAGGGCTTGGCCGGGTTGACACCGGTGCCGTGATGTCACGGCGACAGGAGGGGCAGGCACCGGTCCTGACCGAGAGAAGGCCCTGAACCTCGCGGACAACTGATGGCCACTCGGGCTGCTGCCGCCCTTGCGGGAAACGGGCCAGGCGCTGGAGAGCGCAGAAGGGGTGCGCGGCACCGACGAGGGTGACGTGATGGCGCCGGCCGTTCCAGGCGCGGCCTTCGAAGTGGCCTAGGCCCCGGGCCACCACGTCCTCCCCGGCGCCCGCCGCCCGACCCGGCGCCGATCACCAGCCCCGGGCCGTGTCCGCGGGGCTCCGTGCCCGGCCCGCCGGCATGCCGGTCGTCATATGCGCGGCCCGCCGCGCTCGGACCGGCTGGTGGTGCGGGACCCGGCGGACACGGCCCGCGCCCGCACCCTCCTCGATCTCGTCGCGCGAGAAGCGGCGCCAACGGCTTTCCCGACCGCCGGTCACCCGTGTCGGTGGTCGCCTGTGACCACCGACATTGGTTGGGGACTACGCATTCGGTGCGGGCCGACGCCGCGCGCTGGCCAGCCTGAGCTGGGCAAACCCACGGTTGGCCACGGTAGTGAGCAGCACGGCGGAGCTGGCGTGCGTACGCCCGGTGGAGAGGTCGCGCCAGACCCGTTCCAGGCGGGTTCCCTCACGTACGGCATGGCTACCGGCGGTCGGCTGGAGAATCTCGTCAACGGCCCGCCAGGCCAGCTCCGTGGCCTCTCGACAGGTGATCGCGATCCGCACGTCCTCCTCGGCGGTGAACGCCCCGACCGGCAGCCCGGACAGCTCGTGCCAGCGCCGCGACGCCGCGAGAACCAACGTCTCGGCGGCGTCGATCATGCCGCTGGCCTTCCCGTACCAGAGCTGGAAGTCGGGATCCTCCGCCCTGGGCAGGAACGGTGGGATGATCGTGGTGCGGGAGAACATCAGCTCCGTGTACGCGTCGAGCGCGCCCTGGCACATACCGACCGCGATGTGCGCGCCCTCCAGAGCCATCGAGCTTGCCGGCGCGCCACCGTACTGCGGGTGCGCGTGCAGCTTGCGCCCCGGAGTGCCCTCGGTCACCGAGATCTCCTCGAAGTTGACCTCGATGCCGAAGCTATCGGGGATGCGCCCGCTGGAGATCCGGATGCTGTGCGAACCGCTGCCCTTGAGGCCCAGCTGCCCACCCCAGTCGTCGAGCATGTCCCACTGATCGCGGGGCGCGATGAACAGCAGCCGGCGTGGCGGGTTCGCATCATCCCCGGCGATCACGGTATTGCCGATCAGGTGGGTCGCGTACGGCGCGCCGGAGCAGTACCTCCACACACCGTCCAGGATCCAGCCGCCGTCCTCGGCGCGCGTGGCTGTTCCGTACGGGGCGTTGACGAGCGGCGCGATGAAGTCGCCGCCGCCGAAGATCTCGGCCTGCGCCTTCTCCTCGAACATGCTGCCGGCGAACAGCGAGTGTGCAGCCCCCAGGCAGAACATCCAGCCCGTGGACGGGCAGGCGCGGCACAGGGTCATCGCGACCTGCAGGAACGTGTCGAAGCCGAACTCGTAGCCGCCGTACCGCTTGGGCACCGTTATGCGGTAGAAGCCGGCGTCCCGGAACGCCCGATGGGTGTCCTCGGCGTAATAGGTCCGCTGCTCGGTCTCGTGCTGGCGCGCCACCAGAGCGGGCACCATGGCCTTGGCCCTCTCGATCAACACGGCCGGGGTGACGTCGGCCTCGGGCAGCATGGCCGCGCCCCGCGCGGCGTTCTCGGTCTCGGTCATGGCGCCGGCCCTCAGATCGCCGAGTCCGGGGCGGCGACCATTTCGCCGATCACCTCAAGGAACCCGGCTGCCTGATCGCCGACCTCGGCCTGCTCGAAAAGGTGTCGGCTGAAGCTGAGCCCGCCGACCACTTCCGTGTCGCTCAGGTGCATCGACCAGATCATGCCGTCCGGAGTGTCGGAGCCGAGCGGCTGCGGGATGACCCGCCGCCAGATCGCCGTGTACTCGAGGTCGCCGATCCGGTCGCCCTGCATCAGGTAGGGCGGCTGGACGGCCTGGAACAGGGTCGGCACCGCGTCGGGGCCGGCCGAGGACATCAGCTCGGGCGCCTCGGCGAGGATGTGCAGCAGCGGCAGCTCGTGCGAGAAGGCGCCGATGCAGGCCTTCCTGGTGCGGGAGACGACATCGCGGAAGGTCCGGCAGCCGTCGAGATTCACCCGCAGCGGGCTGAAGTTGAAGAACGACCCGACCGTGGACTGGAATCGGTGCTCCCGGCCCGGCGTGAAGGTGGGCACCACGATGTCGGTCGCCCGGGTACGGCGGTTCACGAAGACGGTGAACGCGGCGAGCAGCACCATGAACGGCGAGCTGCGCGTCTCCTTGGCCAGCCGGGACACCTCCGCGCTCAGGTGCGCGTCGGTGGTGAACCGGTGATAACTCGTCGCGGGGGACTGTCCGGTGGGGTGCACCGGCGCGACCAGGATCTTGGCGCCGCGCAGCGTCTCGCGCCAGTACGCCCGTGAAGCGGCCACCGCCGGCCCGTCGGCCTCCTCCTGCTGCGCGGCGACGTAGTCCCGGTACTGGGCCACCTCGGGCAGCTGCGGCTCGTCACCGGCCGCGCGAGCCGTGTAGCACTCCGCCAGGTCCCGCAGGATCACCTGGATCGACCAGACGTCGGCGGCGCTGTGGTGGGCGCACAGAACCAGAACGGAGTCCTGCTCGTCGAAGCGGCCGAGGACGGCCCGCAGCAACGGGACCTGGTCGGCCGGGAACGACCGGGTCTCCGCCTGGATCATGAGCTGCTCGGCGCGCCGGTCCCGGTCCGCGCCCGGCGACTCATCCAGGTCGACCAGCTCCAGCTCCGGCTGTACGGCGGGCAGCACGCTCTGCGCACCCCCGTTCTCCAAGTGCACCACGGTGCGCAGCGCCTCATGCCGCTCGACCACATCGGCCAACGCCAGGCGCATGGCCCGCACGTCGACGCGGCCGTGGACCCGCCACGCGAAGACCTCCGTGTAGTGCGGCCCGAACGGCCCGGTCTTGAAGCCTTGGGCGAACATGCAGAGAAACTGCTGCTGCAGTGAGAGCGCCGCGGTTGTCTGCTGGGACTGCGAAGTCGTGGTCATGTGGGATCTCTCCTCAGAAAAGGCGGACGCTGCCGTTGTGGAGGGCATCGATCAGCGTGTCGTGGTCGAGTTCGGCGGTGACCGGGCCATGCCGACCACGCCCTGGTCGTCGCCGTTGGACGGCACGCTGTCAATGCCGGCCGGGCCGATCGTCCGGTTCTTCGCGACCGGCGTGGTGGCCGGGTACTGCGCACGTCCGTCACGAACGGATCGGCTGGCCGAAGCGGTTCGCGCCGTGGAAGATCTCCTGGTCGGTGAGGAACGGCGGGACGTCGTCGGCCGGCACGACCGGGCCAAACGGATGGGTCAGCGCACTGCTACGTGGCCGCGTCTCGATTCTCATCACAGCTTCGAGGGCCGCGCATCTTCGTGATTGCGCCCCCGGCCCACCGCCACGACCGACAGGTTCAACCAGAGGAAACGGCCGCCCGTCCGCACGCCATGGCGGACCTCCGATACGCCGGCGCCGACGGCACCGGCCTCTGCACGAGGGGTGCGAGTGGAACTCCGGCAGCTCACACGGGCGTGCGTGCCGTAAGGGGCTGAGGAATTGAGCGCCAGGACGGTGCCGGACGAGAACGCCGTCGCGTCGGTGCCGGCCCCAGTCCGGGTGAGCTGCTCGCGGCTGGGACCGGCGATCCACCGCAGACCGACATCACGCTCCTGCCCGGTCAGCACGTATCCCTGCTGCGCCGCGTCCCGGCAGGTCAGCTTCGGGGCTTTTGGACGGTGACAACCGCATAACCGATCTGGTCCGCCCCCGGTGCGAAGAAGTTCTCCAGCGTCTGCCGGAGTCCGTCGACGGCGGCCTCGCCGAACCGGCCGACCAGCTCGTCGCGCCGCGTATCCACGGCCTGCAGGTACTTGGGGCCCATCCCGAACACCCGCGGCCCGCACTGCAGGTACTCCGCCGGCTCGAACCCGGCCTCTCGCAACGTGTCCAGCCACTCGGCCACCGACAGCATCCGCTTCGCCCCGAAGTCGGCGGCGAACTGGCCGGCGGCCGCGACACCGAGCCCTTCGCGGGTGGGCTCGGTCAAGGACAGCAGGCCGCCGGGGCGCATCGCCCGGTGCAGGCTGCCGAGCGTATGCCCGAGGTCACCGACGTAGACGAGAGACTCCATCGCCACCACCGCGTCGAAGCTGCCGTCCGGGAAGTCCAGCGAACCGAAGTCGCCGACCCGGAACGTGACCTGGTCGGCCAGCCCGGCCGCCCGGGCCCGGGCCCGGGCCTCGGCCACCTGGCGGGTGCTGATATTGACGCCGGTGACCTGCACCCCGTACTCGGTGGCGAGCTGGATGGCCGGTGCCCCGAGGCCGCAACCGACGTCGAGGACCCGATCACCCTTGCGCAGCCGGAGCGAATCCGCCACTTTGCGGGTCAGTCGCTGCGCCGCCTCGATCAACGGAGCCTCGTCCTCGTCGTCGTACCAGTAGGCCAGATGCACCTGGCCGTCGTTGAACACATTCGACATGTCGGACGACTCGTCGAACATCTCGGCGATCTCGTCCGTCTCCTGCGCCTGGCCAGTGGTCTTCGTGCTTTCCATGGCTTCTCCTCTCGCGCTGGGACCAGATTCACCAAGCCCTGCCCCAGGGTCGCAGTGGTGGCAGGGGCAGGCATCTTCCTGCTTGCGCGGTCGCCGCGACGACGACGCCAACGAACCACCCCGGCCCCGCCGGTGGCGCGCCAAGGGCACTGGGCGGGGCATCAGCGGGCCTCGCGGCGACCGACCGCCCGGCCGCCGCTGCCGGTCGTGTCACAGCGCGCCGCCCCCGGCCCCCGGACGGGAGCCGGGGGCGGCGGTCACCCCGGTCAGGCGTTGTCGTCGGGCTTCGGCGCGAATCCGTCATGCAGGATCGGCCACATCTCGACCGGGCTCTCGCGCGCCCACGGCATGTCCGCCGCGATCTCGCGGGCCCGCTCGGCCGACTCCACCTCCAGGAGGTAGAGGCTGCAGACGAACTCCTTGGCCTCCAGGTAGGGGCCGTCGGTGGAGAACGGGGCGCCGTCCTTGTTCCGTACCAGCGAGGCCTCGCTCCTGTCACCGAGGCCGTAGGCCGCGAGCAGCTCGCCGGAGGCCCTGTAGCGGGAGTTCCAGGCGCCCTGCTCCGCGATCTCCTTGTCCAGGACCTCGGCCGGGATCGAAGCCCACTTCTCCTCGTTGCCGTAGATCATGAGCAGGTATTTCATGTCAGCCCTCAGCCTCCTCGGGCCTCACGCGCGACGGCCCGAACGAATGGTTCAAGTCCGGTGGAAGCGATCGGCTGGATCACATTACTCACCTTACGAAAGACCACTGTATGAGATCCAGCGCAGGACGCCCGGGGTCCACGCCGAGCGTGCCGGTAAACCGTGCTGCAGCTCAATCACCTGCGGCTTGTGAGTGATTTCGGTGCGGGAGAGGCCGGTTGGGACGACGAGCGGACGGTGATGGTCTGCCCGGGACCCGCGCTTCCGGACAACGACCGGCACCGGCGTCACGGCGATCGGCCCCCTTCGGCAAGAGCCGAGTCCGCACCGTGGAAGACGCCCGCGGCGGCGCCCCCCGGACACCATACGAGTGACCGTTACCTATCCGTCCTCACAGGAGGCAGACGTGGACGACGATCCGCTCTTCGTCATCGATCCGGCCGGGACCGACATCCACGGCGAGGCGGCCCGGCTTCGGGCCCGCGGGCCGGTCACCCGGGTGCTGCTGCCCGGCGGAGTCGAGGCCTGGTCGGTGACCGGCTACCACGCCGCCCGGCAGGTCCTGGCGGACGAGCGGTTCGCCAAGAACGCCCGGCGGCACTGGCCGGCGTACGTCGAGGGCACCCTCGGCCCGGACTTCCCGCTGATCGTCTGGGCTCGGATGGACAACATGTCCACCGCGGACGGTGAGCCGCACGCCCGCCAACGCCGCCTTGTCGCCGGTGCGTTCAGCCCGCGGCGGATCGCCATGCTGCGACCGCGGGTCGAGCGGATCGTGGCGCGCGCGCTGGACGAGCTGGCCGACCATGCCGCCGAGCGGCCGGGTGAACCGGTCGACCTGAAGGCGCGGTACGCGCACCCGGTGGCGTCGCGGGTGATCGGCGAGCTGCTCGGCGTGCCCGACGGCGACCCGGACGGCATCCTGGACCGCGCCGGGTACGTCGAGCCGAACCCGCAGAAGGCGGCTGTGGAGTTCGCCTCGCTGCGGAGCAAGATCGAGGCCCTGGTCGCGCAGAAGCGCCGGGAACCGGGGGAGGACCTGATCAGCGATCTGGTCGCGGCCGAGCCGAGCGGGTGCCCGGTGACCGGGGCGGGCGGCGGGTCCGATGCCGAACTGGTCGGCCTGGCGCAACTGATGCTCAACACCGGCGCCGAACCGGCCAGGAACCTCATCACGAACGCCGCGCTGGCGCTACTCACCCGGCCCGGCCAGCGCGCCCTGGCAGCGGGCGGCGAGGTGGACTGGGACGACGTGGTGGAGGAGACGCTGCGCACCGACGCGCCGGTTGCGCACCTGCCGTTCCGGTTCGCGACGGAGGACGTCACGATCGCCGGCGTGACCATCTCCCGGGGCGACCCGGTGGTGGTCGGTTACGCCGCGACCGGCCGTGACCCGGAGCTGCACGGCGACGCCGCGGGGGAGTTCGACGCCCGGCACGCGGACAAGCGGCACGTGGCGTTCGGCCACGGCGTCCACCGGTGCGTCGGCCCGGCGCTGACCAGGATGGAGGTGCGCATCGCGGTGGAGGAGCTGTTCACGCGCTTCCTCCGGTTGCGGCTGGCGGTGGAGCCGGGCGAACTGGCCGGCCAGGGCACATTCATCATGAACGGCCGACTCGAGCTGCCGGTCCATCTCCGATGAGGACAGGAGGTCCCTCCACGCACTGATACGGCGCTATGGCCGACCGCCCTCGGAACCCGGGTCCACCGCCCGGATATCGCTGAACGAAGCTGACGTTCCGTCGGCGGGCGGCGGCCGGGCCCTCGCGGGCGGGTGGACAGGGCGGGTCGGTGTGGCGGCGGACCGTGGGCGGCGACGAACGGTTCGACGTACGTGTGACGACATCGCCACCGCCGGGGGGACAGGCACCCCGCCGCCCGGGGGAGAGGAAGGCAGCCGCATCGCGCGCCGTCCGCGCGTCGTGACTGCCGACTGGCGGCACGCACAGCGGTTGCTGATGGACCGTCAGTAAGTCCGGGCGGGCCGAGGGGGCGACGGTGCCGGGCTATGTCGGCGGCATACCCGGACCCGGTGCGGGCGGACGGCGATGACAGCCGCACTCCAGGAGATGCCGCTGTTGGACGCGGTCGTCATTGTGTAGTCAGGGAGCCGCTCGCTGTGAATCAGAGTCCCGATGTGGCGTGGTGTGCGGTCTGTCCGATTCCCATGTAGTGCCGAGTGATTGATGGAGGCTGTCCATGACCGACCCCGCGTACCGGCATGTGCCGGCGACCGAGGTGCAGCAAGGGCTGTGGCTGTTGCGTGCGCTCGGTCAGGAGCCGGTGCCGCGATGCCGGACGTACCGGGTGGTCGGCGACCTGGACGTGGCGGCGCTGGCTGTGGCCTGGCGGTCGCTCGTGGACCGGCACGAGCAACTGCGGTCGGCGCTGGTGCTGCGGGACGGCGTGCCGGTGCGGAGGGTCTGGGCGAGTTCCGGGACGCAGGCGTTTCGGCTGCGCGAGG
Organism: Streptomyces chryseus; assembly: GCF_014650755.1. Lineage (GTDB taxonomy): Bacteria > Actinomycetota > Actinomycetes > Streptomycetales > Streptomycetaceae > Streptomyces > Streptomyces chryseus. Next base: position 29,169 of record NZ_BMVO01000034.1, read on the forward strand.
TGGACAGCGGGCCGGCCGGCCAGAGGGAGTCAGGGCCGGCCGGCGGCGGCAAGTCGGATCCGGTCGGCGTGCCGACGGGGGCACAGATGACGGTCACACGCTGCGGGCCCGAGGAGCATCGGGTTCGGTTGGTGGTTCCTGGCGCATTCGCTGACGAAGACTTCCTGAACACGCTGGTCGAAGAACTGTCCGAACTGTGCGCTGGGAGAGCGCTCCTGACAGACACTCCCTACGGCGGGTTGACCGCCGCGGAGGCCGAATCCCCTGAGGCATTGGCCTGGTGGGTCAATGCGCTGAACCCGCTGCCGAGCGAACTTCCTCTGCCCGCAGACCGCCCGCGTCCGGATCGGGTCTCGGGACGGTGGGGAACGGTCAGCGCCCCGGCCGACCCGGAGCTCGGCCACGCCGTCGCACGCTGTGCCGAAGCCAGTCGCAGCAACCCGTCCGTCGTGATGCTCACCGCGTTCCAGGTCCTCCTGCACCGCTACACCGGAGGCGACCGGGTGGCTGTCGCGGTGCCGGTCTCGCAGGGCGGGGCGGGCGCGGCGACGAACGTTTTGATCCTGCCGGCCGACATCGAGGCGAGGCAGAGCTTCAACGACGTCCTCGAGCGCGGCACGGCACTGGCCGCCGAGGCGATGGCGCGGCGTACCGTTCCGCTGGCGCGTGTGCTCGGGGCGCTGCCGGTCGTTCGCGACGTGCGGCGGGTGCCGTTGGGCGATGTCGTGTTCGACTATCGGGGGCGGCCGGAGCCGGTGCTGACGATACCCGGTGCGGTCGTCGAGCCCTGCCCGGAACACGGTGGGCCGGCACCGGCCGATCTGGTGCTGCGAGTCGACGACAGCGGGAGCGGGCCGGCCGTCACCGTGCTCTACGACGCGGACCAGTTCGAGCCGGAGACTGCGCGGATGATTCTGCGACAGTTCCGTACGCTGCTTCGGCACGCCGTCCGGGCTCCGGACACCACCGTCGGTGAGTTGACGCTGGACAGTCCCGGCAGAGCGGCACGCGCCGCCGGCGAGGCTGACCGGCGGGCCGATGACGGCGCGCCCGGGTACACGATCGTGGAGGCGATCAGCAGGCGCGTGTCGCAGGACCCGGACGCGGTGGCCGTTGACGGTCACGACGGCACGCTGACCTACCGCGCGTTGTACGCCACCGCGATACGGGTCGCCGAGGACCTGCGGGCCGCCGGGGTGCGGGCCGGCGATCCGGTTGTGGTGCGGCTGCCGGTGGGAGCGCGTCAGTATGCCGCACTGCTCGGAGTGTTGTTGGCCGGCGCACATCTGTGCTGGTTGGGGACCGCTGACAACGGGGACCGCGGCCGGGCAGTCCTCGAGGCGCTGAAGCCGGTGGCGATGCTGGTGGCCCCTGGAGCGACCGGAACCGCAGGAGCTGCCGCCCCCGGCCCCGACGAACTCCTCGACCGGTACCCCATGACCATCGAAGGCCAAGTCGTCACGGTGGGAGAGCCGGACCCGGCGCCACGAGCATCCGCCCCCTCCCCGCCGCCGAGGCTCACCGACCGCGCCTACGTAGCCTTCACCTCCGGCACCACCGGCGTCCCGAAAGGCATCGCGCACACTCACGCCGCCCTCGCGCAGTTCACCGCGTGGATGGCCGCCGAGTTCGACATCGGCCCCGGCGTACGCGTCGCGCAGTGGGTGGCCGCCGAACACGACCCTGCCCTGGCCGAGACGTTCGCAGCGCTCGGCTCGGGCGCCACGCTGTGCCCGGTGCCCGAGAAGATCCGTGCCAACCCCGAACGCCTTCTGGATTGGCTGGCCGCCGAACGCATCGGCGTACTCCAGACCGTGCCGAGCTTCGCCCGCGAACTGCTCCGCGTCCTCACCGAGCGCCGCTCCGCCGAACGACTGGGCACACTCAGGGCCCTGCTGCTGATGGGCGAAGCACTGCCCGGCGAACTCGCCGACGGACTGCTGGCCGCGCTGCCGCTGGTCCGCATCGCCAACCTCTACGGCCCCACCGAGACCATCGCCGCGACCTGGCACCCGGTTCACCGGCGGTCAGTACACGTCACCGGCGCGGCAAGCAGCGCGTCAGCCGGTACGTCAGCGAAGCCCGCCGCCGCTCCGGTCCCCATAGGCCGCCCCATCCCCGGCCGCGGCGTCCTCATCGTCGACGAATCAGACCGCCTCTGCCCCGACGGCGTCACCGGCGAACTGGTCATCACCGGCCCCTACGTCGCCGACGGCTACCTCGCCGACCACGACCACGCCGCCTTCACCCGCCTCCCGTCCATCGACGCACCCTGCTACCGCACCGGCGACCTCGCCCGCCGCCGCCCCGACGGCACCCTCGAATACCGCGGCCGCAAGGACAGCCAGATCAAGCTCTACGGCAGCCGGCTGGAGCTCACCGACGTCGAAGCGGCCCTGGCCGGGCATCCGACCGTCGCCGACTGCGCCGTCGTCGCCGGCGCCGACCGCGACGGCCTGGCCGTCCGCCTGGTGATCTGCGTCGTCCCGCGCAGCCCACCCGACGGCGAGCCGCAAGGCTCACCCAGCGAGTGGCGCACCCACCTGCGCCGACGCTTCGGCCGCTCGCTGCTCCCGGCCCTGTACCGCACCCTGGACCGTCTCCCGCGTACCGTCACCGGCAAGGTCGACCGCCCCCAGCTGGCGCGTACCGTCGCCGCCGCCGAGCGCGATGCAGCGGCCCGGCGCCCCGCGACTGGTACCGAGGCAGACCTCGCCGCGATCTGGGCGGACCTGCTCGGCACGCCGCCGGCCCACGCCGACCAGAGCTTCTTCGCCGTCGGCGGCACCTCCCTGTTGGTCCCGCAGCTGCTGCACCAGGTGCACCAGCGCCTCGCGGCCGACGTGACCGTCCCCCAGTTCTACGCACATCAGAGCCTGGCGGCCCTGGCGGCTCTGGTCGACCGAACCCGATGAAGGAGTACCCCGTGTCCACCACCCCCATCAGCGCTCCAGCCGTCCTGGACGGCGAGACGCTCGACATCCCTGCTGTCCGCCGCGTGGCCGAGCAGCGGGCCGAGGTGAGGCTGACGCCCCAGTCGCTGGCCAAGGCCGGCAAGAGCCGCGCCGTGTTCGAGGACGTGGTCCGCGCCGGCACCCCGGTCTACGGCGTCACCACCGGCTACGGCGAGATGATCTACATGCTCGTCGACCCCTCGCGGGAGACCGAGCTGCAGACCAACCTCGTCCGCAGCCACAGTGCCGGTGTCGGTCCGTTCTTCCCTCACGACCAGGCACGTGCGATCGTCGCCGCGCGCCTCAACGCCCTGGCAAAAGGCTACTCGGCGGTCCGGCCGGAGATCTTGGAGCGGCTGGCCCTGTACCTGAACACCGACCTGATCCCGGCGATCCCCGAGATCGGCTCGCTGGGTGCCAGCGGAGACCTGGCTCCGCTGGCGCACGTGGCCTCCACCATCATCGGTGAGGGCTACTTCCTGGGCCCGGACGGCCGACGGCCGGTAGCGCCGGTGCTGCGCTCGCTCGGGATAGCGCCGCTGGAGCTGAAGTTCAAGGAGGGCCTGGCGCTGATCAACGGCACCTCGGCGATGACCGGGCTGGGCGCGCTGATCGTCGACCGGTCGCTGGAGCAGGTGCGGCACGCCGAGATCGTCTCGGCGCTGCTGGTGGAGGCGATGCGCGGGTCGATGGGGCCGTTCCAGCCCGAGGGCCACGACATCGCCCGGCCGCACCCCGGCCAGATCGACACCGCGGCGAACATGCGGGCCCTGCTGCGCGGCAGCGGGCTCACTGTGGAGCACTCGGACCTGCGCCGTCAGGTCGCCGCGGCCAAGGACGACGGGGACGTCACCCGGACCGAGATCTACCTGCAGAAGGCCTATTCCCTGCGCGCGATGCCGCAGGTGCTGGGCAGTGTCCGGGACACCCTGACGCACGCCACGGCCCGGGTGCAGACCGAGCTCAACTCCGCGAACGACAACCCCCTGTTCTTCGAGGACCACGAGGTCTTCCACGGCGCGAACTTCCACGGCCAGCCGGTGGCCTTCGTGATGGACTTCACCACCATCGCCCTGACCCAGCTCGGCGTGCTGGCCGAGCGGCAGCTCAACCGGGTCCTGAACCGGCACCTGAGTTACGGCCTGCCGGAGTTCCTGGTGGCCGGCGACCCAGGTCTGAGCAGCGGGTACGCCGGGGCGCAGTATCCGGCCACGGCGCTGGTCGCCGAGAACCGGACGATCGGCCCGGCCAGCACACAGAGCGTGCCGTCCAACGGCGACAACCAGGACATCGTCAGCATGGGGCTGATCGCGGCCCGAAACGCCCGGCGGGTGCTGGCCAACAACCAGCACATCCTGGCCGTGCAGTTCCTGGCCGCGGCCTCGGCGGTGGACGTCTCTGGGCGCTACGACGGCCTGGGACCGGCCGGCCGCGCCGCCTATGACGCGGTCCGCTCGCTCGTGCCGCCGCTGCATCAGGACCGGTACATGGCTGACGACATCGAGACTGTCGCCGCCGCCCTGACCCGCGGGGAGTTCATCACCGCCGTCGAGGACTGCGGTGTGGAACTGCTTTGACACCGGCGTCCGCCGGCCCCGGGCCCGGCGGACCGACAGGAAGGCAGAACAGCAATGGCCACTCGGCCAATGACCGGCGAGGAGTACGTGGAGAGCCTTCGCGACGCTCGCGAGGTCTACGTATACGGCGAACGCGTCAAGGACGTCACGACGCACCCGGCGTTCCACAACCCGGTGCGCATGACCGCCCGGCTCTACGACGCCCTGCACGACGACCGCTACCGCGACGTCCTGACCTGCCCGGTCGACGGCGGCGGTGACGGGTACACCCACCGCTTCTTCACCACGCCGCGCAGCGCCGAGGACCTGGTCGCCGCCCAAGGCGCGATCGCGGCCTGGGCCCGACTGAGCTACGGCTGGATGGGCCGCAGTCCCGACTACAAGGCATCCTTCCTCGGCACCCTCGGCGCTAACGCAGATTTCTACGGGCCCTACGCCGACAACGCCCGGCGCTGGTACCGCGAGTCGCAGGAGAAGGTCCTGTTCTGGAACCACGCCATCGTGCATCCGCCGGTGGACCGCGACCGGCCGCCGGACGAGGTCGCCGACGTGTTCGTGCACGTCGAGGCGGAGACCGACGCAGGACTCGTGGTCAGCGGCGCCAAGGTGGTCGCCACCGGCTCGGCGCTGGCTCACTACAACTTCATCGCGCACTACGGCCTGCCGATCCGCAAGCGTGAGTTCGCACTGGTGGCCACCGTGCCGATGGACGCCCCGGGCGTGAAGCTGATCTGCCGGCCTTCCTACACCGCGACCGCGGCCGTGGCCGGCAGCCCCTTCGACTACCCGCTGTCCTCACGGCTGGATGAGAACGACACGATCCTCGTGATGGACAAGGTGTTGATCCCCTGGGAGAACGTCTTCATCTACGGGGACCTGGGCAAGGTGCAGATGTTCACCGCCCGCTCCGGCTTCCCCGAGCGGTTCACCTTCCACGGTTGCATCCGGCTCGCGGTGAAGCTGGAGTTTCTGGCCGGTCTGCTGTCCAAGGCGCTGCAGGTCACCGGCGTGCGGGACTTCCGCGGCGTGCAGAGCCGGCTGGGGGAGGTGCTGGCCTGGCGGAACCTCTTCTGGGGGCTGTCCGACGCGGCCGCGCGCAACCCGGTGCCGTGGAAGGACGGAGCGGTGCTGCCCAACGGGGACTACGGGATGGCCTACCGATGGTTCATGCAGGTCGGTTACCCGAGGCTCCGGGAGATCATCCTGCAGGACGTGGCCAGTGGGCTGATCTACGTTCCCTCCAGCGCCGAGGACTTCCGCAACCCGCAGACGCGGCCGTACCTGGACAAGTATGTCCGCGGCTCAGGCGGGGTCACGGCCGTGGAGCGGGTCAAGCTCATGAAGCTGCTGTGGGACGCGATCGGCAGCGAGTTCGGCAGCCGACACGAGCTGTACGAGCGCAACTACTCGGGCAACCACGAGAACACCCGGGTCGAGCTGTACGCCAGCCAGCTGGCCTCCGGCCAGCTGGCCGGCTACGAGAGGTTCGCCGAGCAATGCATGTCCGAGTACGACCTGGACGGCTGGACGGTCCCGGACCTGGAGTCGTTCCCGGACCTCAAAAATCTGATCAACCGGCCCTGACGACACGACGCGCGCCAGCAGGCCGCAAACTGCCGCGGCCGACGGCCGTGGCCCAAGTGGCGCGTATCCGCAGGGGGAACATCCAGGGAGCTTCATGGACGACACGAACGCGCCGTCGCGGCAGGAACTGCTCGGCCGCGCCACCGACGACGTGGCCGGTGAGCAGCCCGGCGAAAAGTTCCGCACGCGATGTCCGGTTCCCCGGGACGGCTCCGACCTACGGGTGGGAGCGTCCACGCCGGGCGCCCGATCGCGAGGAGTCCAACGATGAAGTACATGCTGCTGATCAACCTGAACCCGAAGGCGAATGAGGCGCTGAATGAGGAGCAGCAGGCCGCCGTGGGCGCCGCCCACGAGAAGCTGATGGCGGTTACCAAGGAGGCCGGCGAGTTCGTCGCCGCAGAGGCCCTGGGCGAGCCCGCCAACACCACCGTGGTCCGGGTGCGCGATGGCAGGACGGCCGCTTCCGAAGGCCCGCTGGTCGATGCCGAGGAATACTTCTGCGGCTACTACATCGTCGACGTGGCCAGCAAGGAGCGTGCGATCGAGCTCGCCGCCATGATCCCGGACGCGCAGTGGTCCGCCGTCGAGGTCCGGCCGTTCTTCGAGATGCCCGAGGAGGGCTGAGACGCCGGTAAAGCCTGGCTGGCGGCGGTCGTCCGCCGCCAGCGGGACGGCGCGCCGCCCCGGCGGCTGTGCCGAACAGGCCCTGGCGGAAGGCGCCTAGCGGGATGTAGCGCTGCGTAACCGAATGACAACTGTGCGTGGTCGCCGTAGTGGAGTCCCCGCAGGACGTCCCCGAACGGTTTCCACTCGGAGGCCAGGACGGCGGCGCCCTCCCCGGTCGTGCGCGGTGGCGGATGTCGGCCATGGGGAGCCCTTCTCGCAGATGACCCCCTCCAAACCGTCCCACCGCAGAAACCGGCGTGCCTGCGCATGTCTTGATCCGCGCTTCGGCTCCGACTGACAGGTATAGGAATGAGCACAGCGCCGACGGGTGCTGCTCAACGGAAGAAGAGAGAGACCACCATGAACAGCGACTTGGACCCCGCGGCCATCGAGTGCCTGCGGGCCGAAATCACCGGCGAGGTCTACGTGCCGGGCGACGAGGGATACGACGAGCTCACCGATCTGATCGTCCACACCGGGCACCCGGCCGTGATCATCCGAGTCCGCAGCAACGACGACGTGGCCCGCGGCATAGCCTTCGCGGTCGAGCACCATCTGGAGATCTCCACCCGCAGCGGTGGCCACAGCAACGCCGGCTTCAGCACCAATGTCGGCGGTCTGGTCTTGGACCTGGCGCACCTGAACTCCATTGAGGTGGTGGACGAGTCCGAGGGTCTGGTCCGCCTCGGCGCCGGCGCGCAGTGGGCCCAGGTCGCGGCCGCGCTGGAACCGCACGGCTTGGCCTTCACCTCCGGCGACACCACCAGCGTGGGTGTCGGCGGCCTGCTGGTCGGCGGCGGCATCGGCTGGCTGGCCCGTAAGTACGGCTTGGCCCTGGACAGCCTTGTGGCGGCGGAGGTCGTGACGGCCGACGGCTGCATCCTGTCGGCCAGCGCCGAGGAGAACCCGGACGTCTTCTGGGCGATCCGCGGCGGCGGCGGCAACTTCGGCGTGGTGACCTCCTTCACCGTGGTGGCACAGCCGGTCGCACAGGTCTTCTTCGGCCAGATCTCCTTCGCCGCCGACGAGACCGCCGCCGTCCTGCGCGGCTGGGCGGCGCACATGGACTCCGCCCCCGAGGAGCTCACAGCCACCGCCATGTGCTGGCCGACCTTCGGCGAGGCCACCCCGCCCCTGGCCATCGTGGTCTGTTACGCCGGCGACGAGGAAGCGGCCGCGAATTTGGCCATCGACCCGATCCGCAAACTCGGCACCGTCGTGGACGACCAGGTCCGCCTGATGCCCTACGGCGACGCCCTCCAGCCCGCAGGTGACCTTCCCCCGGGCTGGCGCCCGCGCGTCCGTAACCGCCTCACCCCGGCCCTGACCGGCGACCTGGTCACGACGATTCTCGCCGAGCAGGCCAACCTCGAGAACCTGTACGTCGAGATCCGCAGCATCGGCGGCGCCCTGAACCGGGTGCCGCAGGACGCGACCGCGTTCCCCCACCGTTCCACCCAGGCAATGGTCATGGGCGTGCTGCTCGGCTCCCCGGAGGGGAACGAGCCGCTGCTGCCCGCCTACGAGGCGTTCTGGTCCGCGTTGGCACCGTCGATGTCCGGCGCCTACAGCGGCTTCCTGAGCGACATTCTCCCGGCGGACATCGACGCGGTGTACCCGCAGCAGGTGTATCGACAGCTGGCGGTGCTGAAGCGCGAGTACGACCCCTGCAACGTCTTCCACCTGAACGTCAACGTCGTCCCGGCCGAAGCCGACCGGGACTGATCCTCGCGGCGCCGTGCATCGCGCACGGCGCCGCTCGGCATTCGTCCTCACACCGGCAGCACTCTCACCGGTACCCCGTTGAACACCGCGTTCCCCGACACCGGGTCCACCACCAGCTCATCGGTCAGCGCGTTGGCGTTGACACCGGCGTTCCTGCGCGCCACGGCCTGCCCGCTGTCCTTGTGGCCCCAGCCGTGCGGCAGACTCACCACCCCCGGCATGATCGTGTCGGTGGCCTCCACCGACACCTCGACCTCCCCGGCTGCGGACCGCACCCGCGCCCGCTCCCCGAGGCCGAAGCGGGCCACGTCCTGCGGATGGATCTGCAGCGTGCACCGGTTGCTGCCACCGACCAGCGAGGGCACGTTGTGCATCCAACTGTTGTTCGAGCGCAGGTGCCGGCGTCCGATCAGCACCATCTCCGGGGCCGGATCCCTCAGCCGATCCAGCAGGCGCGGCACGTCGGCGGCCAACGCCGCCGGCGCCAGGTCGACCTTCCCCGACGCGGTGCATAGGATCTCCGGCAGCCGCGGCTGCAGCGGACCGAGGTCCAGGCCGTGCGGGGCCTGCCGCATCGCCTCCAGCGATAGACCGTAGGACCCCAGTTTCAGCAGCGCGTCCAGTATGTGCTCGGTCCCGTCGGCGCCGTCCAGGCCGTCACGCAGCTCCGGTGCGGCCGCGAGCAGCTGCCCGAGCAGCATCTCCTCGCACACCTCGGGGTCGACGTCGGGGCCCTGACCACTCAGGATCAGCAACAGCTTGGCCAGGATCGCGGCTTCAGAGCGCTGATCGTGACCCAGCGGCAGCACCGGCGGGGAGAAGCGGGCGTAGTTGCGGACCATGATGATCTGCACCAGGAAGTCGAAGTGCGGGCTCTGCAGGATCCGCGGCGGTGGCAGGATCACGTTCGCGTGCCGGGTTGTCTCGTTCAGGTAGGGGTCGACGCAGACCATGAAATCCAGCCCGGACAGGGCCCGCGCCAGGCGCGGGGCGCCCGGCGCGGACAGCGCCGGGTTGCCCCCCACCGTGAGCAGGGCCCGTATCTGGCCATCCCCGGGTGTCTCGATCTCGTCGGCCATAGTGGCGACCGGGAACTCGCCGAGGACCTCCGGCAGACCGCGTACCCGGCTGTGCCACGCGCCGGTGGCGAACGGCTGTCCGCTGCGGAAGATCTCCAGGCCCGCGGTCTTGGCGAACATGACGCCGCCGGCCCGGTCCAGGTTCCCGGTCAGGGCATTGATGACGTCGACCAGCCACTGCGCCGTCGAGCCGAACTCGGCGGTGCAGGTGCCGATCCGGGCGTAGACGGACGCCGACGGCGCCGCCGCGACCTCCCGCGCCAGCCGCACGGTCGTCGCCGCCGGCACGCCGCAGGCCCGCTCCACCACCTCCGGCGTGAAGTCGAGGGCCAGGGACCTGAGTTCGGGGAGCCCGGTGATTTCCACGTCCAGAGAGGTCAGTCCCTCGGCCAGTAGCGTGTGCACGATGCCGAACAACAGGTACGCATCCGTCCCGGGGCGGATGAACAGGTGCTCGTCAGCGAGTTCGGCGGTGCGGGTGCGCCGCGGATCGACGACCACGACCTTGCCGCCGCGCTCCTGCAAAGCCCGCAGTCGGCCCTTGAAGTTCGGCGCTACGCACAGCGAGCCGTTGGACTCCACCGGGTTCGCCCCGAGGATCAACATGAAGTCTGTGCGGTCGAGGTCCGGGACGGCCACGGCCATCGGATCGCCGAACATCAGGCCGCTGGCCACGTGCTTGGGCATCTGGTCGATAGTGCTGGCCGAGTATACGTTGCGGCTACCGAGGGTCTGGGTCAGCGGCTGTCGGTAGAGGAATCCGGCCATGGTGTGGAACGTCGGGTTGCCGAAGTACAGCGCCACGGCGTTGCGGCCATGCGCCGCCATGGTCTCTCCGAGCCCGCGGTGCACCTCGGTGAACGCCTCTTCCCAGCTGGCGGGCCGCAACTGACCGTCGACCCGGACCAGGGGACGCGCCAGCCGGTCCGGATCCTCGTCGAGCTGGCCCAGCGCCGCCCCCTTCGGGCAGAGGAAGCCCTTGCTGAACGGGTCGTCTTCGTCGCCCTCGACCCGCAGTACGGAGCCTGCGTCGTCCAGGGTCAGCCGTAATCCGCAGGACGTCTCACACAGTGGACAAGTCCGGAGTGCAGTCTTCATGCTCGCTCCCGAGTTCGGGGGTGGGCCGACGCCCCAGGCGCAGCCCCACCCAGGCCACCGCCGGTCGGGTCGTCCCGGCCGTGGAAGTGGGACAGGCGGACCTCGCCAGCGTCGCACGGTCCAATCGCCTCCAGACGCTAGCAGCGGCGCGGCGCGGACCCTTCTCGCTGGATGCGAAGGGGCGCAAACCGGTTGGGCATTCCCGAAGATGTCGGCCGCCGCCGGGCAAGCGATGGTGGGGGCAGACCTGTCGAAGAGAGGATTCGCCATGGCTCCGAACGCCGAGCCGGCCACCGCCGCCGGACCGCTGACCGCCTTCCGTGAAGCACACTCCGAAGCGCTGGCCGAGGCGTTCAGCCGCCTGGTCGGCACGTTCTGGACCGACGGAGTGCTGAACGATCCCGCCTCGGCACGGGAAGCCGTCCCCGATCTGCTGGTTGCCTGGGACGACGCCGACGCCGACGCCGCGCACCGCGGCTACCTGGCGATCGCCCTCGGCCTGCTCGTCGAGGCCGAGTACCCGGTGCTCGGCGGCCCGGTCGCCACCGCCGTGCGCCAGGGCTTGGACTCCTTCCTCGACGAGGTCCGCGGCACCACCGTCGTCACACCGCTCACCCTGGCGCTGCTGTACCTGCTCTCGCACTTCCCGGACGAGCGTGCCCGCGTCCGGTCCGCATTCAGCGGTGTGCCGTTGGACCCCGACGACCGGACCCGACTGGACCGCGGGCTGACCCGGCTGGATCACCTCGACCCCGATCTGGGCCGGGCCTGGCCCTCCCCGTTCGACTGGGACATCGACGAGCAGGAGCGGGACTTCGACCGGGCCTGGATCAGGACCCTGACACCGGAGCAGATCAGCGCGACCTGGGACGACGACACCCGCACGCTGTGGGCCACGGCCGGGGCCAAGGCCCTGTGGTCGGTGGCCAACGGAATGCCCACTCCGGTCGTCGACCAGAACCCGTACTGGTCAGCCCCGCACGAGCCGGCAAGCACCGCCGACAGCGCCACGTTCACCCGGCACGAATCCGCGTTGCGCTGCACCTCCTGCCGGAGCGCCCTCACCTTCCAGGACAGGGGCGCGCGTTGTCAGAGCTGCACCACTTACTACCCCGTCGCCCTCGGTGGCATCCTCGACCTGTCCCGCCGGGAGCGCTCCGGCGCCGGCGTGAGCGACGCCGCCGAGGACATCGAGGCCGACGTGCTCCAGAACGCCGCCGTAATGAGCACCGTCGGCCAGCACTACGAGGTTGGGCTGCGCCCGGCCTTCTTGCGTGTTATGGGCCAGAACTGGGGCGGCGGCATCACGCCGGCGATCGAGGACGCCTACATAGCCGACCGGCTGCGCGCGGCCGCCGCCCGCACCGGTGCCCCCGTCCTGGACCTCGCGGCCGGCGCCGGCCGCTGGACCTGGGTGGTCGCCGACGCCGTCGGCGCCGACCGGGTCATCGCCCTGGACCTCAACGACGCCATGCTCCACTGGCTGCGCGGCCGACTGCCACACGTGGCCGCGGTCCGGGCCAGCGCCCTTGAGCTGCCCGTCGCCGACAGCTGCCTGGCCGCCGTCAACTGCTGGAACGCCCTGCAGGCTATGCCGGACGCGGCCCAGGTGATCGCCGAGATCGGCCGTTGCCTGCAGCCAGGCGGCATGTTGACCCTGATGACATTCCGCTGGGCCGACGACCCGGTGTACCGCTACTTCCAACGCTCGCACATCTTCCCCGCCCGGCCAGAGGGCTACCTGCTGTTCGAGCCGCAGGAGATCCGGTCCTGGCTGGCTGCCGCCGGGTTGAGCGTGGTCGAGGAGTCCGGGCCGGGGACGTTCGTGTTCCTCACCGCGAAGCGGGAGGGCTGAGGCGTGGGAGACGACGGCCGGATCGTCGTCGAAGTACTGCTCGCCGACCACCCCTTCGAGGGCTTCCTGGACCCCGTGCGCCGACGGGCCGCGGAGTTCGGCGCAGCGCATCCCGACTACGAGGTCCGCATCTCGACGTACCGGTACTGGGCCGAGACCGGCCGCGAGGACTTCATCCGGATCCTGGACCGGGGCCGCGTCCCGGCGCTCGTCGACGTCTTCTTCACCGAGACCCAGCACGCCCGCGACGCGGTCGCCGCGACCGGTGGGCCGCTGTTCACCCCGGTGCAGCGAGCGGTCGGCGGACGCCGGGAGATTCTCGGTGAGCCGGTGGTCCTCGACGACTTCGTCGACAGCGCGCGCCGCTACTACAGCTACGACGGTGAACTGGTGTCGATGCCGTTCAGCGTTTCCACGGGCTTGCTGTACGCGAACATGACGATGCTGCGGGCGGCCGGAATCACAGAGGTGCCGCAGGACTGGGACGGCTTGGAGGCCGCTTGCCGGGCCGTCGTGCAGACGGACGGCGGCCCTCCACATGCCATCGCGTGGGCCGTCGACGGCTGGTTCTTCCAGGGTGCCGTGTGCCAGCAGGGCGGCCTGCTGGCTGACCACGCCAACGGCCGGTCGGGCCGGGCCCAGAAGGTAGACCTGGCCTCCGAGGAACTTTTGGCCTGGGCCACGTGGTGGCAGCGGCTGCACAAAGACGGCCTGTACTTCCACACCGGCGCGGCTCAGGACTGGGCGGGGACGTTCGAGGCCTTCATCGAGGGCCGGGTGGCGTTCCTCTGCAACTCCTCCGTGATGGCCCAGTCCGTGGTGTCGGCCGGGGCGCAGGCAGGGATCGAGGTCGTCGCCGACGGCCTGCCACGCAACGGCGCCGTGCCGTACTCCGGCGACGTCCTGGGCGGCGACTCCCTGTTTCTGGCCGCCGGGCTGCCGCCGGAGGTGGAGGACGGCGCGCTGGCATTCCTGCAATACCTGCTCAATCCGGAGGGCGCCGCTGCCTGGCACAAGTCCAGCGGCTTCATCCCGGTGACCCACGGCTCGCACCGCCTACTGGAAGCAGAAGGCTGGTTCGCCGACAAGCCGCACCATCTGGAGGCGCCGAAGCAACTCGACGCCTCCGACGGAACGCCGGCCGCGACCGGCGCGCTGGTCGGCGAACTCGCGAACATGCACGCCGACCTGGTCCAGGCGATGAGGGACGTACTGGAGCAGGGCGCCGACCCCGCGAGGCGCTTCGCGCAGGCGACGGACGCGGCGCAACAACGGCTGGACGACTACAACAGACGGACCGTCGAACGGCACAAGGCGCACTGGCTCGAAGCCGCCCAACTGACACCCCGCACGTCAGATCGCGGTCCGGGCACGACCTGAGACACAACCCGGGACAAGAACGAACCGTCCGCTCCGCCGACGCCGGACCGTCCGCGGCCGTCGCGGACCGGAGACCACATGCCACTCTTGCGGATCGGCGGCGCCCAACACCGGCGCGCCGCCGATCCGTCCGAGTGCCGGAGCCAGGACGACGGCCCCGACGGCTACCCATTAGGTGGAAGAATGCAGATCGCAAAACGTGCGACGCTCTTCGCGGCAGTCGCCCTGCTCTTCGGCTCACCGCGACCTCCGCCGCTCCGGCACAGCCTGACTTCCGTGCGCAGGCTCTCGCTTCCGGGCTCAGTGAGCCTCTTTCATCCTGTGCTGGTGGGTGAAATGGGCTGGTCAGAGTGCGTGGTGACGAGGCAGGGCCTCTCGTCGTTGGCGTGGTGTTTCCACTCAGCACGCTGTCGACCGAAGAGGCCCTGTTGGTTCCGTATCCTGCCATGCTCGACGTCCCGCACGAGCTCGTCGAGCATGTTTCCTGGTTGCTGTACGAGCACCGTCTGACACGCAACACCCGCTGGC
>NZ_BMVO01000035.1 GCF_014650755.1 Streptomyces chryseus
GGGCTACCGGCGCCCGCGCGGGTTCCTCGACCCGGTCCACTCCTTCACCGCCTGGTCGCTCGCGATCACCGACCCGCGCCTGACCACGCTGGACCGGGCCTGGACCGCAGCGGGCGCGGAGCTCGCGGACCGCAAGGCGGCCCGGACCGGTCTGGCCCTGCACCGGGTCGTCGTCCCCCGCCTCGCGGCCGACGACCACGGACCGGCAGCCATCCCCACCGTCCTCACCCTGACCCGCACGGACCGGCCCGGACCGCTGGACAGCCTGGTTCCGGTCCGCCCGGTCCAGCACGGCGGGTATCCGGTCCGGTCCGGTCCGGGCGACCGGAACGCGGTCCACGGTCCGGTCCGGACCGCTGGAGCCACGGACCGGACCGGCGGACCGGCGCTCGCCCTGGAGGCCGGTCCGGCCGGACCGCAGGGCGCTGACCTGCGGACCGGACCCGGTCCGGACCGTGGTCCTCGGACCGTGCCCGCCGCCCAAGGCCCGGCGGCCGGCCGGGGGGTGACGGTCCGGACCGCCGATGCCGCTCCCGGACCGCAGGAGCCGGACCGCACCGGACCGGCCGACCAGGAAGCCCCGGAAGGCGTTGCCGGTCCGGACCGGGGCGAGGACGGCGGTCCGGACCTCACGGTCATCACGCTCACGGACCAGGAGCGGACCGCGCTGGACCGGCTCCGGACCGAGGGCGAGCCGCTGAACCGGACCAACATCGCCAAGGCGGTCCGGACCGAGGGCGGCACCATCGCCACGGACCGCGCCGGACAGATCGCGGTCGCCCTCAAGCAGCACACGGTCCGCTGACCGGACCGCCCGCACAACCGTCCTACCGCACATGGTCGCCCCCGGTCCGCGCTCGCCTCGTATGCACCACCAGCCCCGCGCAACAGCCTCGGGGACGGACTCTCCCTCCCCAACCCCCGAGACCTGGAGGTCTTCTCGCATGAACAGCAACGACCCGAACTACTCCCCCCTGCGCGACGTGGCGCAGAACCCGGAGGCAACCGCCCGGTACCTGGCCGACGTTCAGCGGGTCCTGCTGGACATCGGCAAGAACCTGGAGACCCTCGCGCTCGAGACCCGCGTGCACCTGCGCGGCACGAACGTGGAGGGCGACCGCTGGTACCACGCCAGGCTGCGCGCGATGCCCGTCGAAAAGGCCCTCGGGAACGTGCTCAAGAACCTCAACAACCTGACCGAGGGCCTGGAAAAGAGCGCCTACAAGCGCCGCGCCCACGACGAATCCGTCGTGAATACGGCCAAGGACAGGAAGGAAAAGGAGATCGAAAGGCAGCGGAAGAAGAACCCGCCGACCCTCCAGGCCGCACCCACCCCGCCCCAGCAGGGTGCGCAGAACCAGAATTCCGGCTATGGTGGTCCCACGTCGATTTACGACCTCGGTAAGAGGGAGTCGGCGTGACGCGCCCCCTCAGCAGTACCGAACGCTCGATCCAAGGGCGGAACGGCTGGCTGCAGGAAGAAGAGCGCAAGGCGATCGAAAGTCGCGGGGAAATCGGCCGGATGGAATTCTGGCTCCGCGTTACTCGAACCGAAATCAGCCGGGACGTCAAAGCGGGACGCGGTGATGTCGTCACCGCATTCACGTTGGTGTGCCGCCTCTTCAAGCTGGTCCTGGAGAAGCGGCAGGCGGGCGACCCGCGGCTGTTCGACCACCTCATGCAGTACGCGGACACCGTCCTGAAGCAGCACGGCCCGCGTAGCTGAGCGTCACCCCATGAAGGCCCCGCCGGACTCCGGCGGGGCCTCGCGCGCGTAAAGCGTGCACACGTGCACGTGCACGCGCGTGCACACGAGACCCCACTGTCTGTCAAGTCCCCAGGAGGGGAGGTGCCCCGTGTCCGACGAGTCCGACGACACCGGCGGCGGAACCCTGGTCCACGGTCCGTGGAGCGGTGATTCCACCTACACGCTGCCGTCGATCCCGGATTTCATCGACACCATTCCGCCGCCGGAAGACATTCCGGCGGCTCCCCCGGAGAGCCCGGAGGAGACCACGATGGAACTTCCCGCGATTCCGGCTGCTCCCAACCCGGCTACGGCGCTGCGTTCCGAAGGAATTACCGCGCCGGAAGCCGATGAAGAAGAAGGCGAATACGAGGAAGGCGAATACGAACAGCCCCGCTCTCTCGCCGATCGCCTCGGTGACTGGTTGGAATTCCGGCTGGAAACGGCGCGGTACAACCAGGAAAGCGAAGCGCCTTTCCGTGAGGCTGAAATAGCGCGGAAGGCGGCGCTGCTGGAGGGACGCACCGCGCAGGAAGTCGCGATGATGGAGCAGAACGGAAAGCTCCACGCCGCGATGATGAAAGCGAAGGGCGACAAGGCGGCGGCGCGCGGAAAGGCGGATGCCGACCGTACGAAGTCGTCTTCCTCCGGGCTGGGGGCGGACAAGGGCCGCTCGAAGGCCGGCGGCGGTGGCGGGTCCTCGCGCGGCGGTGGCGGCAGCGGGCCGTCCCGCACCAACTCGGGTGCCGGGCCGAAGGGGTCCGGCGGCTCGCGCGGCTCCAACTCCGGCGGCCCCGGCGGCCGTTCCGGCTCCGGTTCATCCGGGGGCAGCGGAAGCGGCAAGGGCGGCACGAAGGGCTCCCAGTCGGGCTCTGGCGCCCGTTCAGCCGGTTCCGGGCGCAGCGGTTCGTCCGGGGGCTCGAAGGGCTCTCAGACGGGCTCTGGCGGCTCCGGGCGGGGCAACTCGAAGGACGACAGGGCAAGTCAGTCGTCCGGAGCCCGCACCGAGCGGGCCCGCGGCCGCCAGGAGCGCGCCGGGGTCCGCCAGGCCGGGCGGCAGGAGCGGCGCAGCGCCGGGCACTCCGCCGGTGTCGCGGACCGGTCCAAGGACCGCGACCAGGGCCGCGCGCAGCGGCAGCAGGCGTGGGAGGACCGCCGGGCCAAGCGCCAGGAGCGGGACGCGGCGCGGAAGGCGAAGCGGGAAGCCGCGGCGTCGGCCGACCCGGGCCGCACCACGCTGGGCAAGGCCGTCGGCGAGGAAGCCCAGCGCCGCTTCGACAAGCGGCGTGCCGACGCGAAGGCCGCGCAGGAGGCGAAGGACGCCAAGGCGGCCGGCACCGAGAAGGTGAACCTGACCAAGGACAAGGACTCCAAGGCCAAGGGCACCGACGGCAAGGACGCCAAGACCGCCAAGGACACCCCCGACGGGGCCTCCAGCGCCGCGAAGGACGGCACGGCGGGTGACACGCCGGGGACGGATTCCACGGCCGGTGACGGGGCGTCTGACGGCGGGAAGAAGCGGCGTCGGTTCCGGCGCCGGCGCACCGGCGCCACGGGCCGTACCGGTTGGCGCGGACGTTCCCGCCGCGCCGGGCGCACCGGTCGTACGGGGCGCGGTCGTACGGGTCGTGCCGGTCGGCGCGGCCGTCCGGCGGACAGCCCGTTCGGCGAGGAGGACTCCACCCCGACGGTGGAGTGGCCCGACCGTCCCACCCGCCCGCCGCGCACCGGCGCCACGGGCGGGGACGACATCGTCGACGCGGACATCGTCCCCGATGCCCCTGGGGCCCTGACGACCGGCGTGCGGGGCCTGCCGCCCGCGCCGGAGCAGCACACCGCACGGCCCGGCACCAGCCGGCCGACAGCCACGGAAGGGAGCAGCGTGAGCAGCTCGGAGGTCAGCAGGCCGTCCGGCGGGGGCGGCCTCGGCGCCCAGCACCGCACGGACATCACGTTCGACGACTACCTGGTGGAGATGGCGAACATCGCCATCCAGGCCGCCTCGGACCAGGAGCGGGCCGAAGCCCTCGCGGAGGCCCTGGACAAGGTGGCCGACGCCCTGCGGGACATGGCCACCGACCTGGTCGGCGACCACAACGTCACCACCGAGGTCACCGAGCTGATCTCGGACCTGGCCGACTCCGCGGCCCGCATGAAGCAGCAGGCAGAGCGGTGCGCGACCGAGTGCGGGCTGGCCCTGGAGGCCGCCAAGCTCGCGGCCGCGATGGTCGCCCGCGTGTACGGCGAGGACATGGCCGCGAAGGAAGACGCGGGCCTCACCTACGTGTCGGCCGCAGCCCACCACGACTAGAAGCAGGGAGGAACCCGCTGATGAGCAGCGATCTCGCACCCCGCCCCAGCGGCGCGGCACCCGCCGTGGCCGACGGCGACAACCGTTACAAGGCCGTCCAGGCCAAGCTCGACGCCCTCGGACGTGCGCTGGATGACGCCGGGCTCGGCCTGGAGGAGCTCGTGCGCAGCGTCCGCAGGAACGCCAAGCGTGCCGAGGACGCGGCCCGCGACGTCGACAACGCCGAACTCGACCCGAAGTTCGTGGAGCTGACCAGCAACGTCGGTGTCGCCCTCGGGGGCGCCGGTGTGCAGGTCAAGAAGCTGTACGAGACGGCGCAGGAGACCGCCGACCTCACCCATGAGACCAAGCGCACCCACTCCAAGCTCTACGGCGCGCTGGACGACATCCGCTCCAACCGGCGGGAGAAGACGCCCCGGCCCGGGTTCTTCAACCGCTGACCCCCACTCCCCCACCCACCCCGCCACGGGCGGCCCCGCACTCTGCGGGGCCGCCTGCGGCTGTTCTGCGAAGGAGAAGCCGGTGACCACGCCGCGCAGCGTCGCGCTGGAGCGCCTCGCCTACACCCTCGCCGCGCCCGTGCTGGCCGTGGCCCCGAACCTCTACCCCGACAGCCCCGTCAACCAGGTCGTGCAGCTGGCCGGCGCGGCCGGGATCGGCGGCTGGTTCCTCGCCGCCAAGAGCGATGAGCCCGGCGCCGGACGCAAGATCCTGCGGTGGTCCCCGCTGGTCCTGGCCGCCGCCATCGACGTCACCGCCAAGACCACCACCGGCTTCGGCCCGTACTGGCTGGACGGGCTGCTCGCCGCCACATGGGCGGCGGCTGGCTACCTGGTGATGCCCTTCTCCCGGCACACCCGCCGTCGTCACCGCCCCGCCCTTGCCGCGCCCGTTCCGCAGCCGGCGCCCGCCGAAGTCCTCGAGGAGCCGGTGGCGCAGCCGGACGACGGAGCCGACCTGCTCACCCGCGACGCGCGGATGCTGTGGGAGCAGGCCGGGATGCCCGGCCGTACGTACATCGTCAAGGCCACCCGGCACCCCGGCCAGCAGCACGACATGACGATCCTGCTGCGCGCCTCGGAGACCGGACGGCCGATCACCGGCCTCACCGAGGCCGCCGTCGCCGCACCGTTCGCCGTGCACTCCGGCGACGTCGTCCTGGCGGAGGTCGCCATCCAGCCCGGCCGCCAGGGCGGCCCCGGCTGGCTGGAGGCCCACATCACCCCCGACGCCAACCAGAGGCGCCGCAAGGCCCCCACCGACCAGGAGCGCTGGACGGACAAGGTCGGCTCGCCCAAGGGCGGCGCCCCCGGCTCCGAGCTGGTCCACAAGACCCGCGACAGCGTCAGGGGGGTCACCTTCTACCGGGCGAAGATGGCCGATGCCACCACGACCCCGCGTATCGACCTGGCCAAGGTCTGCCGCGGCCTGGGCCTGCCCGAGGACGACTCCTGCGTGTTCGTCCTGGTCGACGGCATCGAGTTCCTCATCAGCGCGTTCGACAAGCCCCCGCTGTCCGCGATCTTCCCCGCCACCCGGGAGCTGCTCACCCCGGACGCGAAGGGCATGTACGTGTGCGGGTACACCATCACCGGCCAGCCGGTGAAGAACATGGTGTTCCAGCACGACAAGAACGCCGCGCGGCACGGGCTGATCCTGGGCGTGTCCCGGTCGGGGAAGACGCAGTTCTTCGCGATCGACATGGCCGCCATGTCGCTCGCCGGGCAGGTCGTGTGGCTCTCCACCGTCCGCAAGGACGAGAAGACGTCCACGCTGGGCAAGTACATCGACCGGCAGGGCTCCAACGCCCTGTGGATGGCCCGCTCGCTGCGCGCGGCGAAGGCACTGTGCGAGATCCGGGCGGAGATGCCCTGGCCGCACGACGGCGAGGCGCACGACTACAAGCCGGGCGATGCCCGCTGCCCCTACCGGCAGCTGAACGTGTTCGCGGACGAGTTCATGACCGCGGCGCAGGACGGGGACTTCGGCGAGTTCATCCAGAAGGACGGCGATGACCTCACGGTCACCGGCCTGAAGTACGGGATCGGCTTCAACCCGGCCGGGCAGTCGCCGTTCGCGCACAACGGGTTCTCCACCGAGATGAAGGACAACCTGCGGCAGAACAGCCGGCCGTCCATCTTCAACATGGGCTCGCCCGGTGCCACCCGCAAGGCGGCGGAGGGCACGATGGAGAACGCCTACGACGTGCCGACGATCCCGGCCCGCTACGCCCAGCAGGAAGGGTCCGCGATCGAGCGGGCCATGCGCGGCGAGGCCGACCCGGAGAACGGCGTGTCCACCGGCGGCGTCGCCATCATGGTCATGGACAACGGGCGCGCGGTCCTCATGCGGTCGCTGTACGCGGACTTCGACACCGACCTCGCCGAACTGTTCCCCGACGACGTCAACCACCTCACCGACCACGAGATCAGTGAGCTGGAGAAGCGCGGCCTGTGGTTCGACTGGAACGAGCCCGTGCGGCCCGGGGAGTTCTGGCCCGAGCCCAAGGAAGACGACGGCGACGACGGCGGCTCCCGCCGCCGTGGCGGCGGAGGCGGCAAGGGCGGCGGCGGCCGCGGCTCCAAGGGCGGCAGTCGCCAGGAGGTCGTCTCTGCCCGCAAGGCGCTGGAGGCCATCAAGAGCCTCACCGACGCCTGATCACACCCACCCACCCCGGGGCCGGCCTGCCCGAGCGCGGCCGGCCCCACCCGATCCCCTGTGAAGGAGCACCACCACCGTGGCCCTCTCCATCTCCGCCGCCGTGCTGATGGGCATCATCGTCTTCGTCCTGATCAAGGGCGGCAACGTCCGCGTCGGCTCCGCGCTGGCCTGCACGCTGTTCGGCTTCACCCTCGCCGCGACCGGCCTGGCCCCAGCCATCAACAGCGGCCTCGCCTCGTTCGCCGGACTGATCTCTAGCTTCTGACTACGCCTCTTCCCAGGGCGGGTCCGGCGTGTAGTTGAGCCCTTCGCAGAAGCGGCAGTCCCACTCCGAGGGCACCTCCCACTTGTCGACCCAAAAGCCGACCTGCCTGCCCACGAAAAAGTTGTCTCCGTCGCACCACCCGCACTGGAAGACGAACTCCACCCCAACCCCTTCCCGACGCCTGTTGGTCCGAGGATGCCCGCAGCGCGTGTGCGGTGCCTACCCACCCGCCAGCCTCAACTCCCCTGCTACGCAACGCCGAAGGGCGCCGCCGGACACGCTCCGGCGACGCCCTTCGCCGTCGCGAACCCCTCCCCCACGCGCCCTCCCGGCCACCACGGCCAGGAGGGCGCTCCCCTTCCGCGTGATCGGAGAACACCCCATGGACCCCCTGCACACCCAGCACGGCATGCCCGAGTCCGAGGCCGCGGCCGAAGCCCGCCGCCTGATCGACGCCTGGGCGGCCAAGCCCGTACTCCACCACCCCACCTCGTTCCGCGACGAGACCGAGCCGCCGGCCTTCGGCACCACCCCGCCCGTGAAGCAGGAGGACCACCGGATCGTCCCGGCCTGGGCGGCCGGGATCGCGGTGGCCTCCATCGGCGTCGGCGCCGGGATCACCGGCATCGGCTGCGGGGCCTGGCTCGTGCTCCAGGGCCTGGCCTCCGTCACGTTGAACAGCGTCCTCATGGTCACCCTGCCGTTCGCGGGCCTGGCCATGGCCGCCACCGCCATCGGCGGCGCGATCAGCAAGGCCCGCGCGGCCGTCACCAAGAACGTCTTCGAGGGTCCGGTCACCCACCACACCGAGATCCACAACAACAGCACCACGCGCGGCGCGTTCTTCGCCCGCACCCGCAACGAGATCCGCTGACCCACCCCACCACCGCCCTCCCGCAAGAAGGAGCAGCCACGCCATGACCCACAACGACAAGCCCGTCAACGGCCAGGACAACCCGTCCTTCCTCGACCTCCTCAACCAGCTGCCGCCCGTGCCTCCGGCCCCCGAGCACGGCACCGGGCGGCTCGCATGGCTGCGCGCCGCGTGGAAGGAATCGTGGGAGGAGGGCGGCTTCCTCTACCAGCGGTGGGAGGAGGTCTTCCAGGTCCGGCACAGCAGCTGGCACGAGGTCGCCAACTGGATCAAGGCGGCCGTGCTGTTCGGCGGGCTCAGCCTCATCGTCATGATGCTGGACGCCGCCGGCGACATCGCCGACGCCACGCTCAAGGGCCTGTCCGCCGTCCCGGCCACCAGCGGCGGCGACGGCAGCGGCCTGTGGGGCACGGTCGACCACCCCGTCCGCGTGTTCCTCGCCGGCCAGGCCGCGCACCTGGCCGTCGCCCCGGCCGCCCTGTACGCGTTCTGGCAGCTGACCGGCCTGCTCGGCCTGGTCGGCGGGTTCTTCGGCAACGCCGGTGCCCGCATCGCCTGGCTGCTGTTCGGCATCGGAACCCTCGCCATGATCTGGTCCACCGCCCCGGCCGGAGGACGCGCCGCCGCCACCGGGCTCGCCGCCCTCATGTGGGCCCTGGCCAGCATCTTCGCCCTGCGCGGCCTGAGCCTGCGGCCCATCGTCCACAACCACCCGCCGCAGTACCAGTTCAGCCCCGCGCTCCACCTGCACGCCACGCTCCCCGCCCCCACCCCGGCGGGCGACGACTACGGCGACGAACCCGACAACGTCCACCCGCTCCAGCGCTGACCCCCGGTCGCTCCGCCTGGTCCTCGCCCCTCCCCGCCACCGCGGGGCCGGGCGAGGGCCGGACAGGCCGACCGGCCTCACGCACCACCCGACCTGTCCCCGACCGAATGGAGAACACGTGGCCGTCATAGGCGTGCTGACGGAGCCGACCCCGCCCACCTGGTGGAAGGCCAACCGGCACAAGGTCTACGGCACCGGCGGACTGCTGATCGGCTACCTGATCGGCACCCACCTGCAAGGCGCCCCCGACCAGCAGCCGCAGCACCCGCGCCCGAGCCACACCACGCCGGCCCCGACCGCGCCCGGCGCGCACCGCACGCACACGCCCGCCTGACGCGGCACCCGCCGCTCCGCACCCCGCCGACACGTACGACGTCGGCGGGGTGCGGAGCTGTGCACCGACCTCTGGAGGAACTGCCCGTGCTCATCCCCCGCCCCCGCCGCCGCATCGGCCGGCCCCGCCCGCAGCGTCCCGGACCCCGCTACCCGTACCGCCCCCACCGGCTGCCCGGCACCTGGAACCGGTGATGCCGCGCCGCCGAATCAGGCGTCGCCGCCGCGAGGTGACCCGGGTGCCGCGCAGTGACGCGGCGCTGCCGGAGTTCGATCGCGGCACGGTGCCCGAAGGGCTCGTGACCAGACGGAAGTTACGGGACATGCAGCTGAGTCCCGGCGGCAACGAGGGCCCGGTCGCGATCCTGCGGTGCAGGCTGTGCGCGACCCGCCCGCAGTGGTCCTGCCGTCACCCGACCCGGGGCTTCCTGCTCCGCGTCGACCTGGCGGTGCCCAAGCGCACGCCGACGCTCGCCCAGGAATGGGCCCTGGACAAGGCGATGGCAGCACGCCAGACCTGCGGCGACTGCGGGAGGCGGTTCTACTTCTGCCTCTCCAAGAAGCTCGGCTGTTGCATCGAGTGCTTCGACGGCACCCCGGTGGACCCGAGCAGCTACTTCGCGCCCTCGGCACCCGCCGCTCACCGGCTGGCCGCGTAGCGCGAGCCCCGTCCCGGCCGCACAGGCCGGGACGGGGTACCACCGGGCGGCCGCAGCATCGGCAAAGAGCCGGCCGCCCGCTCCCTCACCCATCGAGATCAGGAGAAATCCAGCATGACGCATCGCCCCGCAGTCTTCGCGGCCCTGCTCGGACTGACCCGCGCCGGGAGCGCGATCGGAGATTTTTGGGTGCAGAACGATTTCTGCGCCCGGGTGAAGGGTGCCTCCGACGAGCACCCGGTCACCTTCAAGGACCCGGTCACCGGCCAGGAGACCACCCACGGCACGGCCGGTGGCCGCTCCGCGTGCCTGCATCACTGCCTGACCTATACGGCCACGCAGGCGATCGTGGCCGGGGCCGGGGCCCGTGCGCTCGGCATCCGGGTCCACCCGGCGGCGGCCGCGGCCGCGCTCGCCATCTCCTTCTCGACCCACTACGCCGCGGACCGACGCGTTCCCGGCGAGGGTTTGCTGGAGCGGATCGCCACCAAGACCGGCAAGGGCGGCTTCTACAAGCTCGCCGACTTCGGCATCAACGGGGCGTTCCACCTGGACGGCGCCTGGCACCACGGCTGGGAAACCGTCGCCGCTCTGGTCGCCACCACCAAGTCCACCACCCGGTGACCGGCCGCCGTCCCCGCACCCGGCTGGACCGGGTGCGCGCCTCCGTCGGCATCGCCCAGCTCGCCCTCCAGCAGATCGAGGACGACCTGGGCGCCGACGACGTCGACGCCCGCGAGCTCGCCGCGATCCTGCGCGAGCTCCAGGAGGACATCGACGTCCCCGGCGGCCTCTTCCCCGCCCTCGCGCAGCTGCTCACCGTCGCCGCGCGCCGGGCGGAGCAGATCGAGCCCGACCGCGACGGTGACGCCTCCTGCCCCCTGCACGAGGCCGCCGCCCTGCTCACCGACAACGCCGGGCCGCGCTTGAACTGGGCCGCCCGCTCCCTTCACCCGCAAGGAGATCCCGCATGACCTCGGTGCTGTACCCGGACCTGCCCGAGAACGGGCTGATCGTGCTGATCGGCGCCTCGGGCGCGGGCAAGTCCACGCTGGCCCGCACCTGGCCGGCCTCCCAGGTCCTCTCCCTCGACGGCCTGCGCGGCGTCGTCAGTGACGACCCCGGTCGGCAGGACGCGACCGGCGACGCCGCCGACGTCCTCAAGCTGATCCTGGAGCGCAGGATGGCCCGCCACCTCAACACGGTCATCGACGCCACCAACCTGGACCAGCCCGTGAGGGCGGAACTGGTGACGGCCGCCAAGCGGCACGGCATGCCGACCGCCGCGATCGTCGTCGCCACGCCTCTGGACGTGTGCCTGGAGCGGCAGGGCCCGCGCCCGGACAACCGGCGGGTGCCCGAGGACGTCGTCCGGTCCCAGCACCAGGCCATGGTCCACTCGCACCAGCGGCTCACGGCCGAAGGCTTCAACACGGTCGTCTTCGCCGACACCCTGCACCGCCTGGAGCCGTTCCTCGGGCGGCTCTCACAGGTACGGGAGGCCGACCTCGGGCGCGACGGCAGCGACGGCCTGGGCGACCTGTGGCTGGCCCGCCGGTTCTTCGGCCCGGAGATCCTGCCGCTGTGGCGGTGGCGCCCGGACTCGGACCTGGCGGCCGGCGACCGGGTCGCGGAGATCCGCCTCGGGCAGCAGTACCTCACCCTGGCCCTGCGCGAGGACGTCGACGGCGAGGGCGACTTCGGCTTCGACGTGGCGCTCCCCTGCCCCGCTGACTCGGAGTGCGCCGGGCAGGCGTGGGCTCCGGCCTACTCGGTCAGCGACCTGCACAAGGCGCTGACCGGCGCGATGGACAACGACCCGGACATCTTCTGCACCGTCCACGGCGGCCCCGACGACGTCGACCAGGAGGCCGACGACCACTACCGGGGCTGGGACGACGACCCCGAGGGGCGCGCCGACCTCGAGGCGCAGGCCCTGGAGGCGATCAGCGCATGAGCACCAAGGCCCCCGCGTGCGGCTGGGACCAGGCCGTCTTCCGGTGCGGGCGGTGCGGCGCCCAGAGCACCGCCATCACCGAGGCCGACTACCTCAAGGCCGTCGGCGCACACGGCGACGCCCACGCGGTGTGGGACCGGCTGAACCCCATCGAGCGCGACGGGATCACCTCGATCCTGCGCACCATCCTGTCCGCGCCGGAACTCGCCGCGGAGCTCCTGGCCCTCGCCGACCGGCAGTCGGCCGGGGGCGAGGGCCGGTGAGCCGCGCCGCCGACGGGCCGCACCCGCACCCGCTCACCCCGGCCGACCTCCCGGCCGGTGACGACTGGGCCCACGGTTGCCCGGACTGTCACCTCCCGATCCAGGGCGGGGGCGCCGGTCTCGCCGCGCACCGCCGCACCGTCCACACCCACGCCGGGGACTCCCGGCGGCCCATCACGATCCATCTGGAGTTCTGACCGCCCCAACCTGCGTGACGGACGCTCCGTGCCGCCCCGGCCCCGTACGACGGGGGCCGGGGCGGTCGCGGTGGTCCCTCAACACAGAGAGGAGTTGGACGTCATGCGCCGATACGAGGTCGACGTCCCGATACACCACGCAACGGACGAGGACCGGCGAGGGCTTCACGTCTTCACCGGCTGCGCCGCCGGACCGGGCGAGGCCCTGGCCGCCGCGCACAGTGCCTACGACCGGGCCGTGCAGTACGTGTCCGCCGGCCGCCCGGCCCCCGACGACTCCAGCGACGGATGGGCCGCGCGCGGCCTGCGCCCCGACTGGGTCCTGGACTGGCACAAGGCCACCGCCAAGGCGTGGGTCAACCCCAACAGCCTGATGTGAATTCGCCCCGAGGCAGGCGCCATAGGCGTCGAAACCGTCGCCTGCCCCGGGTTCCCCATCCCGTACGAGACGAGAGGGAGACACCAGTATGGACTCCGCCCTGCGCGTACAGGCCCGATCCGGGCAACGCGCGCTCCTCATCACCACCCTCGCGGTCCCGCTCACCGGCTGGACCGTCCACGCCCTGACGCTCCACCGGCGCCTTGCCAACGCCCGCAAGGACCAGCTCACCGGCCTGCCGTGCCGACCCGAGTTCATCGCGTACGGCGAGCGGCTCCTGCGCACCCGCCGCCGGGACGCCCTGCACGTCCTGATGCTGGACGGGGTCGACTTCAAGGCCGTCAACGACACCTACGGCCACGCCGCGGGCGACACCGTCATCCAGACCATGGGCCACCGCCTCGCCCGCTGGAGCTCCACCCGTACGGCGCTCGCGGCCCGGCTGGGCGGCGACGAGTTCGCCGTCTGCGCCGTGTTCCCGACGTCGGCCGCCCTCGCGGAGATCACCGCGTTGCGCAAGGAGCTGCAGCAGCCCCTCCAGTACGAGCAGCACACGCTGCGCCTGGACGTCTCGATCGGCATCTCCCGCGCGGCAGACCTGCCCGGCGAGACCATGAGCCGGATCCTGCGCGGCGCGGACACCGCCATGTACAGGGTCAAGGAGGGCGAGGCGACGTTCCCGTACTTCGCGACGCGGGCCGACGCGTACGTGAAGACGGTCAACGGCCGCCGCGCCGGCCGCCGTGGGACGCACCTTTTGGCGGGTGCCGCGTGAGCGCCGCCGAACTCGAGGGCGGCGACTGGATCCGGGGCATCACCATCCGCCAGCCCTGGGCGACCTGCATCCTCGCGGGGAAGAGCACGGAGAACAGGCCCAAGCCCTGGAGCTGGCGTGGCTGGGTCCTTCTCCATGCCGGGATGGCGAAGCCGGAGCCCGCCGTGCTGCGCGACCCGCTGGTCGCCCGCACGATCCGCGGCCGCGAACTGCACCGCGGTGCGGTCATCGGCGTCGCCCGCCTCACCGACTGCCATCAGGACCCCCACGGCTCCCCGCTCTGTACCGAGTGGGCGCAGACCGATGCGTGGCACCTGGTGCTCACCGACGTCCAGGAGCTCGCCCTGCCCGTCCCTGTCGGCGGGCAGCTCGGTCCCTGGAAGCCGGCACCGGACCTGCTCTCCCAGGTCCTCCAGCAGTTGCCCGACCTGCGGCCGTGACACGTAAGAAGCCGCCGTTCGAGCCGGGCTGCGTCCCGGCTCCCGGCGGCCTTCTCGACTGGCGCGACAGCCAGCACTACGACCACTGGCAGATGCGCCCCTGCGCGCTGTGCGAGCAGCCCACGCCGATGCGCTCCCACTCCGGGGAGCCGTCCCACAAGGCGTGCGCTGAGAACTGGATCTCCGAGCACCCCACCGAGGCCCGCCTCGGGAGGTTCGCCTCCGACGTCCAGCCCAAGCGCCGGCGCGACGACAACCACGCCTGAACTCCTCCACCTGGAGGCCCCCGTGGGCAGCACCCCGCAGCACGACGTCGACCCCACCCTCGCCTATCCCGAGCCGCCCGCTTCCCCGCTCTGGCACCGCCAGGGCCCGAAGCCCCGGCCGATCACCCCGGAGCAGCAGCGCCGCAACTGCGAGCTCCTGCTCCGCGCGCAGTACACCCCCCGACCCCGCTCGCCGCGTACCACCGAGACCCTGGCGGAGGCCAGCTGATGGACACCACGCACTGCACCGTCGACGGCTGGGTCGACGCCATCCCCGCCCCCGGCCCGCACGGCACCGCGATGTTCGACCTGACCGTTTGTCCCGCCGATGCGGACACCCTCCCCGACAACGCTCCCGACACGGTCGTCTCCTGCACCGGCACGGCCGCCGGGATCGTCCACGAGCTGCTGACCGGCATACAGCCCGGCGACCTGCTGCGCGTCACCGGCGACCTGGTCCAGCCCCAGACGCCCGGCGGGCCCGCCCGGCTCGCCGTGGAGGTCCTGGAGGTCCTGGACACCGCGCCGATGCTGGTCCTGAGCGACATGGTCATCGACCGGTACGGCGACTACTGCGTGATCTTCGACGCCGACACCGACGCCGTGCCCGTCTTCACCGCGCGCGGCACATGGGTCGGCCTCGCCGACAACCCCGACGCCATCACCACCCTGATCGACATCCACGAGCGCGTGCACGGCGGTGACGACCGATGACCACCGCCGCGCCCCGCACCGTCCTGGAGCGCTTCCCCGCCGGCCACCCCCGCGGCTCCTGGCCCGCCGACGAGTACGCCGCAGCCCAGCGCGCCCAGGGCCACGACGCCCACGTCGTGATGGACCTGACCACCGACCAGTTCCTCGTGGTCACCGGCACCACCACCCGATAGCCCGCGCCAGACACCAGAGCGCCGCACCCGAGCCGGAAGGCCGGGCGCGGCGCTCTGGCGTTCCCGTCCTTCACCACCGAGCAGGAGAACCCCTTGCACCCGATCCGCCTGATCTCGTTCGGCTACCTGCACCTGCCCACCGGCCCGGACGGCTCCCCCGTCCCGCCTGCGGCCGACCGCATCGAGGACGTCCGCGCCCGGCTCCGCGACCCGGCCGCCGCCCGCGACATCCTCGACCTCGACGGCTTCCACCCACGCGTCCAGGACGTCGTCCTCAACACCCCCGGCGCCCGCGAGCTCCTCGCCAACCTCGCCGACTACGCCGACCTGCCCGCCGGCCCCCGCCGGATCGCCATCGGATGCGCAGGGGGTAGGCACAGGGCATCTGGTCTCACCGAACTGCTTGCCCGCGAACTCCGCGACCGCGGCCGCCAGGTCGACGTCGAACACCTCCACGTCCATCTGCCGCGGGTCCTCAAGGCGACCGACACCAGCACCGGAGCGAGCGCATGACCTCCACGGCCCCGTACGAGATCGAGACCAGCGAGGGCGACGACGGCACCCCGCACCCCGTCGAACAGCTCTGGACGCCGTGCGCCGACGACGCAGCCGACAGCGGCTTCGTCGCCCATCGCGACCTGTACGTCACCGGGATCGACGACGCCACCGAGGATCACCTCTACCCGGTCGCGTTCCTGGTCATCGGCCATCAGAGGTGGGCCGACGTCATCGAGGCCGCCGCTGCGTACATGGCCCGGATCCACGGCTGGCGGAACCTGCACCTGTACCCCGGCGACGACCCCTCGGTGCTCATCCCCCGCATCCCGCGCGCCGTCCACACCCACGGCGTCTTCTTACGGCACCCGCACCCCGATCACGGCTGCGCCTGCGAGTGGGACGACACCTGGCGCATGGTTTGGGCACCCGGCACCGAGCCCGGCGCTGTCCCGATCACCGCCTTGCGGCACCCCGCCGCCCTGGTGACCGCAGCCGGCATCCCCAACCCTGACGACGGAGCGCCCGCGACCTGGGCAAAGTGAGATCCCCCAAGAAGGCCCCGTCTCCCGGCAACTGCCTGGAGACGGGGCCTTTTTGTGTTTCAGGGGTTGGTTGGACGCCTCACGCCACGTTGACGAACTAGCTGCACGCCGCGGCGGCGGCGCTACGCTCAACCCGGCCGGAAACACGGACGCCCCGTCTTCTGCCAGACGGGGCCCCGTTAGGGCCGCCATCACGATCAACCGCGAGGAAGAGAATGACGACCACTAACCCCGAGAGTATCCCCCGCTCGGAGGCACTGAGCGAGGCCCAGACGCAGGCCCGCGCCAAGCTCGTCTGGCTACGCCCCGGCAAGAAGAAGGTCATCGCTGTCGGCGGCCTCAAGGGCGGGGTCGGCAAGTCCACCATGAGCGTCTTCGTCGCCTTGGTCTACGCCGTGCATTACGGCCTGCGTGTCCTCCTGGTCGACGCTGACCCGCTGTCGCAGACCGCGTACGACTGGCACCGCCTGGCCAAGAAGAAGGGCGACCCGCTGCCCTTCGACATCGAGACCTGGCCCCACGCTCGCGTCGGCCAGCGCGTCCTCGACGACACGGACGGCTATGACGTCGTGGTGATCGACTGCGGCGGCGAGTCCAGCGACATCTTCGGATCCGCCGTAGCCGTCTGCGACCAGGTCCTCTTCGTCACCTCGCCCCGGAAAGCCGAGATGCGCCGTATCAAGGGCTCGCTCGACGGTGCCCTGTCGGCCGCCAGGGACCGCATCGCCGAGATCGACGCGTACGTGGTCTTCACCCGGGTCAAGAACGCCCGCGGCTCCCACAATGAAGCCGCGCGCGACCTGGTCCGCGGCGCCGGCTACGACCTGCTGGGCTCAGAAGTGCCCGACCTCGTGGACTACGAGGACGCCATGGAGACATGCCCGAAGGACCTGGGGCACTACCTCAACCTGGTGGAGACTCTGGAGGTCGCAGCCTGATGGCCCGCCTTTCCGATTTCAGCCTTGAAGACTCCAGCCCCGCCACCTCCCCGCACGCCGACGGCACAGAGGCCCCAGCCGAAGAAGCGAACGGCAGCAAGCCCTCCGAGGGGAAGGAAGGCCCTGCCAAGGCCAAGAACACCAAGGTGCCGGCGGCGAGGCTTGGAACAGGTCTCCCCGACCCCAAGGCGAAGGCCACCGAGCAGCTTGTCGTGTGCGAGCGAGCGATCCACGACGCCAAGGTCAAATGGCGGGACGCCGCGGACAAGGCCATGGCGGCGTTCCTCGATGAGGCGGGGCCCTACTTCGTGTGGGTCCACGAGAACAAGCTCTACAAGCACCTGAAGGACAACAACGGAAAGCCGTACCGGAGCTTCAATCGTTACTGCCAGGAGCAGCACGGCATCTCCCGCTCCAGCGGCTACCGGATCACCCGCGTCATCCCCCTGCTGAACATCCTCGCAAAGGCCGATCACCCAGTCGGTGACCTGTCGTCGCGACAGACCCAGGTGCTGCACCCGGTACGGCGGCAGCACGGCGAGGACAGCGTGCTCAAGGTCTGGGAGACCGCCTGGGCAACCAAGAAGGGGGTCGTCCCCTCGCCCGACGAACTGACCAAGGCTGTGACTCTCTGCGGCCTCGTAGTCAGGGCGGAGGACGACGAAGACGAAAAGCCGGCCCTGACTCAGGCCAACCCCGGCGCGGAAGTCGAAAAGGCCGTCAAGATCCTCGTCCCGGACACTGTGCGACTGGCCGTGAAGGAGGACCCGGAGAAGGTCCTCTTGCTGGCGCGGACCCTGAACGCGGCCCTGGAAGAGGCAGGCATCACCATCGACTGACGCTCCAGAAAACGTGCCACAGTGGCACACTTTCGGGCCCGCGCAGCGACTGCGGAACTGTGTCACAGTGGCACACTTCCGCAGAGCTTCGCCGGACACGCCAGTGGCCCACCACCCTCCGGTGGTGGGCCACTGGCGCGTAAGCCGTCAGCGCCTGGCGTGAGCTTCATCCGAAGCATTCTGTTCGACTCAATCCGAACGTTCGCGTGCGAATTCGCACACCGCGCCCACCGCATCAGGGGCCGGTGAGGATGTTGTGGGTGCCGATGCGACGCCAGATGACGTGGGGTGTGCCAGGGCGGACCGCGGACCCGTACTCCCACGTGGCACGTCCTGCGGGGCCGGTGCCCATGGACCATGTGAGCTCGTAGATGCCGGATGCGCGCTGGACGCGCTTGACGCGGAGGCCGGCGCGGAAGCGCCCGCCGGTGCGCAGGTCGTCGACGAAGGCCGCCACCGTCCGGCGGAAGCGGTGGCGCTGCTCGGGAGTGAGGCGGCCCAGGTCGGTGGTGAAGCGGGGCGTGGTCTCGTAGGTCGGCACGTCGGTCCTCCAGGCAGCACGAAGCCCCCGGGGTTGCCGGGGGCGGTGGGTGTCTCTCTCGGGGTGAAGGGAGTTGGTGACGTGGTGCTGGGTGGTGCGTCTTTGGCCGGTCGGTGGGGGAGCGGTACGTAGGGATGCGCTTGTCGGCGGTGGAGTCGTCTGGTGGCGGTTTTCGGGGTGTGTGAGTCGCGTGGGGCTGGTTGTCGCGCAGCATTTGCCTGGCCTCGGGCGGTGTCCGCCGGGCGGGCATGACGTCGCCGCGGATGCCCGCCAGGCGGGATCGGCCGTGAAGTTCCGGTGAACCCTCCCGCCTCACGGGATCGGACTGTTCTTGCAGGTCAGGGTCGGTATTCACTGCCGGGATGCTGAGTGTTGCGAAGGTCCAAAGACGAAATGCGTGGCGCTACTACGTGCGCGGGGTTGCCTTCGGGGACGGCCGTCGTCCCGTCGGTCAGTCCCTGAAGGGCGCCCAGGAGAAGGCCGGGCTTCCGCCCGGGGTGTGGATGGGGCGCGGCCTGGCCGCGCTCGGGCTCACCGCCGGGCAGACGGTGACCGAGCGGCAGATGGAGCTCGTCTTCGGACAGCTCCGGCACCCGGACGCCGACCGCATCGAGCGCGACCTCCTGGACGACGGTGCTGACCCGGAGACGGCCCGGCTGGCCACCGTCCTCGGGCAGCCGGTCGAAGAGATCGAGCGACGCAAGGTGACCCCCTTGTTCGCTCTCGACTTCACCTTCCGGGCGCAGGCATCCCTGATCGTGCTGTGGGCGCTGGGAGACGACCACACCCGGCGCGTCATCGAGCGGGCACACGAGCGGGCCATCGACACCGCGCTGCGCTGGCTCGAGGACGAGGTCGCGGAGACCCGGTGGTCCTCGGGCCGTCAGCGGGCGAAGGCCCCGGGCCTGGTGGTCGCGAAGTGGCGGCACTTCGACAACCGCGACGGTTTTCCCCTGCTCCACGACCACTGTCTGGTCCTCAACCGGGCGCAGCGCCCGGACGGCTCCTGGTACGCGCTGGACACGGTCCGTCTCTTCCAGAATGTGGTGGCCGCCGGGACGCTCTACACCCTCACGATGACGACCGAGGTGTGCGAGGAGCTCGGGCTGGCGACCGTGCCCCGGGAGGTGACGCCCGGCCTGCGCCCCGTCATGGAGATAGCCGGCGTCGACTCCGAGCTCATCGACTGGTCCTCCACCCGCCGGGAGCAGATGGCGCCGGTGCTGGAGCGCATCACCGACAAGTACGTCAAGAAGCACAAGCGGCTGCCCGGCGAGCGCGGCCGCAGCGGCCTGGGCTGGTGGGCGGCGCAGGACACCCGCCGGGAGAAGAAGAACCCCAAGCCCTTGGAGCAGCTGCGCGCGTGGTGGCGCGCCTCCGCGATCCTGCGGTTCGGGCAGTCGATGGTCGACGGGCTGCTGGAGCGGTGCCGTGCGGCCGGGAAGGCGATCCGGGCCCGGGTGGGCCCGGTGGTGGACACCGCGCTCGCCGCCATCGACGTCGCCGCGATCGTCTTCACCGTCCGCAACGCCTTCGCTCGCCGCCACGTCCTGGCCGAAGCACGCCGGCACCTGCTGGAGACCCTGCGCGGCCGGGCGTTCACACGCGGCCTGGACGACTACATCGCCGACGCGGCCCTGTCCCGGCACTCCCGGCAGCTCACCGTGCCGCAGAAGGGCCGCCGGGCCCCATCCCCGGACCGGCTCACCTACACCGCCGACTTCGCCTGGCCCCACCGGTGGTGGATCGCCGGCACCGATGGCAAGCCTCCGCGGGAGTCGTCCCGGTACGAGCGCGCCCGGGTCGCCAGCCTCGCCCTGCAGAACGCGATCCGCGACGCCCGGATCCTTTCCTCCGTACGGGACGAAGCGCCCGCCGCGACGGCATCGGCCGCCGCGCGTGACGACCAGAACCACGACCAGGCGGCGCCGCACGCCGTCGACCACCCGGACCGGGACGCCGCCCTCACCCCGGCGCAGCAGGCCGCCGCCGTTCACGTCCATCAGCAGGCCGCGATGCCCGAGGAGTACCTGGAGGGCCGTACGACCGACCCTGAGACGTGGTTGTACACACCGAAGAACCTCGCCCGGCTGGCCGCCCTCACCAAGGCATCCGAGGCCCGCAGTCGCACCATCGCGGACGGACCGCAGCCGCAGCAGCCGACCGCGGCCGCGCCCGACCCTGCCAGCCAGCGACAACACCACACGCCCCAGCCGGATCAGGGCAGGGGGCCGGCCCCCAGCCAGTGACAGATGCCAACCGGCCAGCGCGTGGCCGATCTGCGACTTCCCCCACAAGCCTCGGCGCCTCCGACTGAGAATCGGGGGCGTTGGCACCCGGCACGGGAGGAACCTTGACCGACCTGCACGAACCCCTGGAACCGCTGGAGAACTACCCCGAGGAACTGCCCCCGCCCCGCCAGCGCGGCGACGTGAACCTGGTGGGCCTGCTCAGCCTCGCCGACGACCTCGCCCGCAACCTGCGGGCGCTGAAGATCCGGGTCCAGCCCCGCGACCGGGAGAACCCGTGGGTCAGTCCCGAGCAGGCACGGGAGAACACGGAGAAGGAAGTCGACCGGCTCCTGGGCACAGCCGTCTACTTCCAGCGTCACGCCCACGCCGCGCTGCTCGGGCGGTGCGTGCTCGGTGCGGACTCCAAGGAGGACTGCTCCACCGAGGGCGCCAGCCTCCAGCTCAACGTCTGGGACAACAAGACGCGCCGGGACATCGTCGAAGACGGCACCACCGGCTGCGTCGCCCACACCGTCGAAGCCGCCCGCCGGACCATGGCCGATCCCGCCAGCCGCAAGATCCTCCTCGCCTTCGTCCGCGACGACGAAGGCACCGCCGTCGCCCGCGCCCTCGGACTCGGACCGGACGACACCGCGCAGTTCTTCGACCGCGGCCTGGTCCTGCGCCCTGAACACCGCGTCTCCTGACCCCGCCTCCCCAGCAGCCCGCATTGGAGTGCCACGTTGACCTTCGAGCCACTCGACCTGAACCTGACCGATCCGGGGAAGGGCTACCTGAACTTCGTCCTGTCCGTCGACGCGCGCCTCGGTAACACCTCGTCATCGCTGAACGCCGATCTGTCCATCGAGGCATCCCAGACCGGGACACCTCACTTCCAGGAGTGGCGGAGTCGGCTGGAGCGCTGCGAGCCGAACGCGATGCACTGCACGCTCGTGGAGCCGACGAAGATCCCGGCCCTCTTCCACCCGTGCGTCACCGAGGACCAGGACAGCCCGGCGGCCATTTCCGGATCGGGCTGCTTGTGCCGCCAAGCCTTCTACGACCCCGAGTTCGGGCTGCCCGTCGTGGCCGAACACTTCAGGCACGTCGCTGAGGGGGGCACGGACCAGTGGGCCTACCAGACGTACGCCCCGCTCGACCTGCGCCCTGACGACACCTTCAGCCGCTTCATCTCCGGCCGCAGCCTGTTCTGGGCCCGGACGGAGAAGGGGCTCCTGTCGATCCTGCCGCAGACCGAAACCTTCGAGTACAACATCGGCTACAGCGGCGGTGGCCCGCGCGCCCTGGCCACCTACCTCACCCAGGTCGCCCGCACCGATGGCCGGAGCACCGCCGCCGGCCCCGCGCACGAGAAGGCGCATCCCGCGATCCTCGCCTGGACCCAGAGCAGTGCGGCCGACCGTGGAACGAGCGAGCTGACGCTGAGCGACCTCAAGGCCATGCTGCAGAGCTGACCGGCGAACCATCCGGCGCCCCACGGACCAGCCGTCCGTGGGGCGCCCGCGCGTGTGCGACCCGGAAGGCCGGACCGGCGCGCGCTCCGCCTTACGGAACGGACGGCGAAGTCGCCGCGCCAGCTGTCGGGACGTGACCGGCAGCGTGGCCCTGGAGTCGGCCGCGAGGGGCGAGGGTGCGGGGGAGTGATCCGCCTGAGCATGGAGGCCCCGATGGTCAACCCGATCCCGATTTACATCTCGCCGGAGCAGCTGGAGCACCTGGAGGAGCTTGTCGCCGCGAGCCGGCTGCGTGCGGCGCGGTTCCCGTCCCCGAAGCCGCCGCCGGTCCGGCGCCGCTCCCGGCAGCACCCCGGCGGCCGACTGAACTCGTGGCGGACCGCGCGCCTGCGCCGACGTCACCAAGGGTGAGCCGACACGGCGGGCTCCACTGCTCGTACGGGCAGCCTGCCCCTGGTATTGACCGGGACTTCCCCAATTGGGGAAGTTCCGTGCTGTTGGCGGGCTCGGCTACGGCATCCGAATCTTTACGGCGTAAACCGCGACCGCAGGTGCGGCTCGGCGATGCAACGCCCGGAGAGTGGAGCCCATCGTGGCGCGCATCGGGTGGGAGTGGACTCCACCGCGATGTCCACCGGGTGGCAGTGGACTCCACTTCCGGGAGCACCGGCCGGTGGGGGAGTGGAACATCCCGACACCCGGTGCACCCATTCGATGTCGCCGGTGCACTGCATCGCGCCCACCGGCGATGACGATGCACGGCATCGTGCGCACCGGTGCGCACCGACGATGTCGTCCACTCCCGGCTACCGCACCGGCGCGCATCGTGGTGCGCCGCACTCGCCGACCACCGCACCGTGGTGATGATGCGCGCACCGGTGGGCCCTGGTGCGCGCACCACGCCCTCGGCGCGCGCACCCAGCGCACCGTCTGTCCGAGCCGGTGCGCACCGCTTGGCTGTCCCACCGGAGCGCGCCCACCGGACCCGCCCTCGTGCCCGGTTAATGTGATCTGCCTCATATCAAGGGCTCGCATAACGCGCATATGGGATTTCGAGGGGATGGAAGTCAAGGGGGTGTGTGATATAGGGACTTCGCTCGATCCAGACCCTCGTCGCAGTAGCCCGCGCGCCATTCGGAACGCGCCGCGCGCGCCATGACGCGCACCGCCAGGCCGTGGTGCGCGCAATTGCCGGCCCACCCGCACGGGTCGGTGCGCGCACCGACCGCACCACGATGCGCACCGCCACTCCCGGTGGTGCGCACCACCGCACCCGAGGCGCGCGGCGGGCGCACCACCGGCCCGGGAGCGGACGCCATCGTGCGGAGTGGAGCGCACCCGATGGCCGCCACCGCATCCGATGTCCGGACGATGCACCGCATCCGATGCGCGACATCGCGATGGGAGTGCCCTGCATCGCCTCGGGAGTGCACGACATCGCGATGGGGAGTGCACAGCATCCGATGCTGTGCACCGGATGCCGGGCCAGTCCGGGAGAGTGCATCGCTCCTTGACAGGGTTGGATAGCGGCCCCGGGCGGCACGCATCGTTCCTTGACCACGTTCGCTACCTGCGGCATCGCGGCCGAACGAGACGGTGCCCGGGGGAGGAGAAGTCTCCGTCCCCGGGCACCGTCCCGGCTGGATCAGCTCAGGCCGCGACCGCCGGCTGCCCGGCGTGGGCGTCGCCGCGGACGTCGGCGAGGAACTGGCTCACCTGATCGACCTCCTGCATGATTTCGATCAGGAACCCGGCCGCGATCCACGCGGTGTGCGCCCCGGCGCCGCTCGCGAGGCACCACCGCTTGAGGTACCGGCTCGCCACCGTCACCAGCTTGTCCATGACGTACGCGGACTCGCAGTCGGCGTGTTCGTCGGGCACGACGGTGATGTAGTCGGCCAGCAGCAGCGCCCCGAACTCACCGATCAGCCGGGCCAGCTCGGGGCCGTCGGCGTGGAACGCCGCGAGCGCGGCCTTGTCCTCCTCGCTGCCCTGCTCCTGCCAGACCAGCTCCACGTAGTCGGCGGCCCTCCGGATCTGCTCCGGGGCGAGCTGGGGCACCTTCGGCGACGTCGTCTCCATGACGAATCCCTTCCTGTACGGGCCGCGCGCCTGCTGCGCCCGGCCTGCT
This sequence comes from Streptomyces chryseus, assembly GCF_014650755.1. GTDB lineage: Bacteria > Actinomycetota > Actinomycetes > Streptomycetales > Streptomycetaceae > Streptomyces > Streptomyces chryseus. The sequence continues at coordinate 24,039 of NZ_BMVO01000035.1, forward strand.
GATCACAGCCTCGGAGACTGGGCCTGTGGACAGAGGACGGTGCGCGAGGGGAGTGCGTTCCATCGTGCGCAACTCATCGCGCCCTGCGCGCCCCGGTCCGCTCCCGCGCGCCACTGCTCGGTGTGTCCGGTGCGCGTGGCGCGCGGCGGCCGCCGGAGGCCGGGTTCTACGATCCGCGCGTGGGACAGACCCCGGCACAGAAGGCCGCGAAGGCGGCACGCGGGCAGCAGCCGAAGAAGCGGCCCGGCAAGGCGCAGCGCGAGGCGATCAAGCGGGCGCAGGCGGCGAAGAGCAAGGCGGGCGGCGGGAAGCCGGCCGCGAAGAAGGCGGCGGCCAAGAAGACGGTGCCGCTGCCGCGCGGGTTGCTGCGGGCCGCGTACCCGGGCACCTGCCCGGCCTGCTTCAAGGACTACGCCAAGGATGAGGTCATCACGAAGGTGGCCGACGGCTGGGGACACCCCGGCTGCGCGCCCCGGCCGTTGTCGGCAGCCGAGCGGGAGTTCGCCCGGAACAAGGCCCGGATCGAGAGCGGCGAGACGTTCCGCGGCCAGAAGCCCTCGGACTGGCGGCGCGGAGCCTCGCCATCCAGCAGCCGGCCCGCCCGCTGACCTTCGGCCGGGCGGTGTGGCGTCGGCCACGGGCAAATCGGTTGCGCAAGCCGCAACCCGTTGAAAGCGGACGGCGGTCGGGTGGAGCGTCGGACGGCGGACAAGGGGTGATCGAGCAGGGTGGCATCCGTCCCGCACGCGAGACAGATGCGTGTGGGACGGATGAACGCTGCCGACCCCGGCCCGGCCGGGAGGAACGAGGACCTCGTGCCCGCACCCGCCCCTGCGCTGTCCCCGGCCGTCCCTTCCCGCACCGGTGCCGACAGGGCACGATGGAGCCTTGTACACCGCGAGAGCGCTGCCCCGTGGGAGGCGCCCGCGACCGGTCCGCAGAGGTGGGCAAGCCCCGGTGAGCTCCTGTCGCCGCCGCTTGCGTTCCCACTGCCGAAGCCACTTCCGTGCCCGACGTCCGACCAACCGGTATTTCCCCTTGTCAGAGCCGGTTTTCGCGCCCTCCCCGGATTGTCACAACCCTCTTCTCTACTCCTGAACCTGAAAGGAAAGGCAGGGGAGGAGATCATCGGGTCCGGGGGGCCGCCGCCCGTGACGGCGGGGAACACGCTCCCGGCTACGGTGCGGCCGGTGCTGCGGGGAGGGCGAGCCTGATGGCGGGGAAGAGGAAGACGAACGAGGCGGGATCGACCAACGACCTGCGCGCCGACGTGCTGTCCGTGCTCGGGGTGCTCAAGGTCGCGACCGCCGATCAGATACAGCGCCTCGCCTCGCCGCACCTGAGCTACCGGCACACGCTCAAGAAGACGCCGGCCATGCGGAAGGAAGCGCGGACCGCGTCCCATCGCGGGGCGGCGAACGATCTGCGGCGGCACGGCCTGGTCGTCGACGGCGGCCGCACACGCGGCAATGAAGAGGTCCGTATCCTCACCGCGGCCGGGCTGGCCGCCGCCGCGATCGACCTGGACCGTGAGCCGGAGGAGATGGGCGGCATGCCCAAGAGCGCCGGCCGCTCCGGGGCTTCCCATCCGATGACGGTGAACGAGACGGTCATCGCGCTGATCCGCCCGAAGCCCGACCTCGACCTGGTCGTCGGGGAGCCGGCCGAAGCGGTCGCCGCCGCGCAGGCCGCCGTCGACGCCCCGGACGGGATCGGCACCCTCATCTCGTACGCCACCGAGGTCGCGCTCCCGGTGAAGGGCACCTGGAAGAACCCCGCGATCGGCAGCGCGCGGGCCGACGTCGTTGTGACCGCTCCCGGTGACGGGGTGCCACTGCTGTTCATCGAGGTCGACAACTGCACCGAGGAAGCCGATCTCATCGCCGCGAAGTTCGACAAGTACATGCGGTTCTTCCGCAGGCAGGAGAAGGACACCGACGGCAAAGAGAAGCCGATGTGGCGCACCCGCTGGTCCGCGCCCCCGTGGGAGGAGTACGAGCGGGTGCACCCGCCGGTCCTGCTCGTCTTCCATCAGGCCGGCAAGCGCTCCGCGAAGAATCAGATGGAAAGGGTCGCCGACCTGACCCGCTCCCACTGGCAGGGCCGGTGGTACAAGGAACGCGGCTACCACTCCTACGACGGCTGCATCCCCATCGTGGCGACCACCCTGGAGCGGCTGCGCGAGCACGGCCCGGCCGGGCCCGCGTTCTGGCGCTACGGCCGCGACCGCGACCGCCTGGAGCCGTTGCGGGACGCGATCGGCAACCACCGCCGGGACACTTACCTCGCCCGCCGCCGCCAGGCCGCCAGAGAAGAGGAGCGACGCCGCGAGGAAGAGAGAGCCGCAGAGCGGGAGGCGCGGCGGCCGACGTGCGCGGACTGCGGGGCGAAGTTCACCGACGAGCGGTGGCAAGCGGTCGGGTACACCCGCAACCCTGAGTCGCACAAGCACCTGTGCGAGGACTGCCAGAGCCGAGCGGTTGCAGCAGAGCAGCAGGCGAAAGCCGACGAACGTGAGCGCCAGGAGCAGCTTCGCTGGCAGGCAGAGGAAACCGCGGCCCGGGAGGCGGCCGAAGCGGAGGCGAAGAAGAACCGCGGACTGTTCGGCCGCCGTCGGTAGCCGGCGCGCGAGCCGACGGCCGGAGGACGTCTTGTCCGCTGCCGGGCCGGGGCGGAAAGATCAGATGCGGACTATCCACGACCGAGGGGGAAGAACACGGTGAGCAACAAGCTGCTGGCACCGGACGGCTGGCTCGTACTGGGACTGCCCTGGCCGGAGCAGACCCAAGATGGCTGGGGCGAGTGCGCGGTGGCCATCGCCCCGACGATGATCCCCCGCCACCTCGTCAGCAAGGGCGCCGGCATCGCGCTCGATCTCGCCACCGGCCTGGCCCGCGACCCGAAGGACGGGCCGGGCAAAGCGGTCTTCTTCTCCGACGTCACCCTCTGGCTCGACAGGCAGGGCAAGGACTGGGCGGACTTCGGAGCCGACTACGAAGCCGTCATCGACGAACTCGTCAAGGCACCGGTCCCGCAGCTCTACATGACGCTCGTGCAGAAGGCCCATGCCATCCTGTGCGACGCCAGCCGCGACGGGGTGCGCCTGTACTACCCGGGCGGCGACGTCGAACACGTCACCCCGCAGGTACGCGCCGACGTCCACGCCGCCCTCACCACCAGCCTGGAGCGGGACTGGCCGCCCTACATCCAGGGCCTCATCGACCGCGGCGCCCTCCAGACCCAGTAGTCGCGCCGCACACGCCACGGGCCCGGCCTCCACCCAGGCCGGGCCCGCCGCTGTCCCCGGCCGCGCTGTCGGTGGCGACTGGGAGGCTGGTCGGATGAACGCCGATGACGAGCAGCTGCTGCGCGGCCGGGTGTACGGCCACGACCACGACCACCCCAACCCGGGCCCGCTCCCGCACCAGACGTACGCCGTCCTGGTCGGCGGGCCGCTGGACGGACTGCTGCTCGACATCACGGGCTGGCGGCCGGAGGAGATAGAGGACGGCGTCGCCCTGACGACCGAGCTGGGGCGGTGGCCCGGCGGCCGGGCGCTGTACGACCCGCTCCCCGGCGAACCGCGCCCGCCGGGCGGCCCGGGTGTGGTGTGCCGCTTCCACTACTCCGGCGACACGCCCTGACCCACGCGGGTCAGCAGTCGCCGATGCAGTCCGGCGCGTGCAGCACACCACGGGCCGGGCTCCGCCCTCGCGCACCTTCGTCAGAACCAGCTCGAAGGCCGGCGCTCCCCGAGGACCTCGCGGACCGACGACTTCGGCGGCGCTGGCGGAAGCGGCTCGGTGGGGACCTGGTCGTAGTCGACGCCGTCGACCGGCCGCACGTGCTCGGGCGGCCATTGCCTCGTACTGCTTCGCGCGATCTGCCCCGGGGCGAGCCGGGTCGATGGACGACGCGCAAGCGTGGGGCGGGAGCGACGCGCTACGACATGCTGCTGTAGTCCTGCGGCGCCTTGCGCAGGATCGCGACCATTTGTTCCTGGGTGAGCGAGCGGTGCACCGGAGCGGAACAGCTGGCGATCTTCTGGAACAGGACTTCGGCCGGGATCGGGGGGACGTTCGCGAAGAGCGGGTGGTGGTCTGCCCCGGCGCCCTCGCTGAACTCCCGGTGCAGGAGCCAGATGGCCTCGGCAAACATGGGGTAGTTGCTTTCGTGCTTGGCCCAGAGGCATTTCAGCGACTCGAAGCCGGTGTCGCGCTTCACGAAGCCCCACCAGTACGACATCTCGGCGGTCTTGTCCTCGAACTTGTCGTCGTGCTGGTACTGAGTCCAGTCGTTGAGGATCTCCCAGCGCAGTGCGTTGACGATCACTCCGCTCGGTGCGTCGGTCTGCGCCATGTCGGACACGAACCCTTCATCAAAGGACATCCCACCACCGTAGCCACTTCGTGAGTTGGCGACTCCCGATCCGTGACCTCCGCCGGTCCGGAACGCGAAGAATTTCAGGACCGCGCGATGCCTGACGGGTCAGTGCGTCGCAACTTGCACCACTTTGGGATGGTTTTATCTCCTGGTTCGCGGCCTTTATCCACAGGTGAACCGTTCTACGTTCTGCGCCTGAGCGTCGGTGTCCGCTTTTCGCGACACCGTCACGCCCGCACGCAAAACCAGAACGAAGGGCGGACAGCCGTGGCGCAGACGAAGTTCGACAAGCAGGTGGAGAACGACGCCGAATCCCTCGTGTTCGGCATCGGCAGGGTGTTGGCCGGCCGAGACCTGGACGGCGTGAAGCGGACCGACGCCACGTTCTGGCGCTCAGGCACCCGGGTCCTGCCGAAGGTGGAGGGCAAGGTCCGGCGCCGCTCCTACAAGCCCGGGTGGCGCCGCCTGTCCTTCCGCCTCGCCCTCGGCGCGGGCGTCGCGGAGACCGGCTACCTGTCCACCCGGGACCTGGACGCCACCGTGCAGACCGTCCAGGAGCTGTGGGAGAACCGGGAGACGGCCCTCGCCGCGCTGGAGTCCGGCGGGATCGGCGCGGCCTCCGTCCTGACCGTGGGCAGCGCGGCGTACATGGTGCTGACCCGCGAGCGCCGGGAGCTGATGCGCGAGTGGGTGGGTCCGCTGCACGACGCCCTCCACCGGCCGCTCGGGCTGGCGGAGCAGACCGAGCCGCGGCGCTACCTCCACATCCCGAAGAACTTCTCCGACGACGACGCGGAGATACGCATCGACCTGCCCCGTCAGCTGGGCTTCTCCCGTGAGGTCGTCGCCGACCTCATCACCCAGAAGCTCGCCCTCCAGGGCGTCACGTTCTCCTGGCACCCGGAGGGCCGTAAGCCGTACGTGCTGGTGAAGAAGACCCGCAAGCCCCCGGCGAAGGCCCTCTTTAAGGACCCCAAGACGCGGGAGCTGGTGGCCAAGGCCAAGGAGTCCGCGCCCATCATCGGGTTCGGTGCCGGCGGGGGGATCGTCTCCGTCGACCTGGACGCCGAATCCCCGCACATCCTGGTCAACGCCTCCACCGGCGGCGGCAAGTCGGTGACCCTGCGCTGCATCGCCAGCCAGATGCTCCACCACGGCAGCCACGTCTTCGTCCTCGACACCAAGCGGATTTCCCACCCGTGGGCGCGCGGCGTTCCGAACGTCACCTACTGCGCCGACATCGCCGACATCCACGACCAGCTCATCGCGCTCGGCATGGAAGGCCGGCGCCGCACCCGGGTTGCCGACGAACTGGGCATCGGCGCCGACCCCAAAGCCATCGGCCCCCGCCTGTTGATCCTTCTCGAAGAGGTCAACGCGACGATGAAGCAGCTGGCCCGGTACTGGGAGAAGACCCGCGAGTCCGGCGACCCGAAGGTCTCCCCGGCCATCGACGCGCTCAACGAGATCCTCTACATGGGCCGCCAGGTCCGCCTCCACGTCCTCCTGGTCGCCCAGTCCGCGACCGCCCGCGCCCTCGGCGGCCCGGAGGTCCGCGAGCAGTTCTCCACCCGCATCCTGGCCCGCTACAGCGTCAACGCCTGGCGCATGCTCGCCCCCGAGGTCCACCCCGCGCCGAAGTCCACCAAGCACCACGGCCGCGCCCAGGTCGTCAGCGGCGGGTCCGCGCGCGAGACGCAGATCCTCTTCTTCACCGAGGCCGAAGCCCGAGAGTGGGCCAGCACCGGCGCGGCCGCTACCGGTCTCCAGAGCGCGGGCCTTCCCGTAAAGCCGGGCCCGGCGGTGCTGCACCAGCCCGCCGTCCCGCCCGCCGACTCCCTGGCCGACGCCTGGAGCGACCCGGCCCTCCCGCCGGCCACCCTCGATCCGGCACCGGCCGCCGACGTCGACGTCCTCGCCGACGCCTGGAACACCAAGCCCGAGGCCCCGGCCGCCGACCCGGGCAACCCCGCGGCGACGCCGCCGGTGAACCCGGCTCCGGCCCCGGCCGACGACGACCAGGCCGTGGGACTGCGCGAGGCCCACCAGTACCACCTGCCGGACATCACCGTCGCAGCCCTGCGCTACGCCCGCGCCAACGACCGCACCTTCCCCAAGCCGGTCGAAAAGCGCGGCGCCGAACTCCTCTACCGCGCCGGTGACCTCAAGCGCTGGGCCCGCAACCGGCCCCGCGCCGCCACCGGCACCACAGACCTCGACTGACCGCCCCGGGCCGCCCGGCACGGCCCTGTCCGGTCCAGCCGACACGATCCCCCTCGCCCCGGAGAACACCCGGTTCACCGGGCACAGCACAGAAAAGGAACACCGCCACCATGTGGAAGACCACCACGAAGAGCACCCTCCCGCAGCAGCTGCGCCTCACCGACCCGGGTGTCCGCGAGCAGCTGGAAGCGCTGCCCGTCTCCACCGTCCTGGTCGGCCGCGGCACCGACGGACAGCCGGTCTGCATCGACCTGGACAGCGAATCGCCGCACGCTCTGGTCTGCACCGGCGCCGGCGGCGGCGCCTCCACCGCCCTGCGCACCCTGGCCGCCCAGCTCCTGCACCACGGCGGGCACGTCCTGGTCCTCGACGCCAAACGCATCTCCCAGGCGTGGGCGCGTGCCCTGCAGACGGTGACCTACCGCTGCGACATGGCCGACATCCACGACGCTCTGGTCGGCCTCAGCGTCGAACTGAAGCGCCGCATCAGCCACGCCGACGAGCACGGTGACACCGACGACCTGCCCCGGCTGACGGTGGTGTTCGAGGCCGCCGACCACACCCTGCGGCAGCTGGCCCGCCACTGGGACAAGGTCCGCCAGGCGGGCGACCCGAAGACGTCCCCGGCCGTCGACGCGTACGAGGAGATCCTCTTCGTCGGGCGCGAGGCCCGCATCCACATCCTCGCCGGCGCCCAGAGCTACAGCGCCGCGCTGGGACGCGAGCAGTTCTCCACCGTGCTCCTGGGACGGGTCGCCACCCACACCTGGAGGCATGCCGTCCCGCAGGTCACCCCCATCCCCAGGGCCAGCACCCACCCGGGCCGCTTCCACACCGTGCAGGACTCCGCCGCCCACCCCACGCAGGTCCTGTTCATGAGCGAGACCGAAGCCGCCGCGTGGGCCGCCGCCCCGCAGACCGAAGAGGGCTGACTGCCCTTGGGCTGGATCGGGCCCTGTCCGGTCCAGCCGACACGATCCCCTCGTCCTGGTGAACACTCGGTTCACCGGGCACCGCACAGAAGAGGAACACCGCACCATGACGAACACGACCGCGCTCCCGCAGGTGCTGAGCTTCACCGACCCCGGCCTGCGCGAGAAGCTGGAGGCGCTGCCCGATGCGTCGGTACTCATCGGCATCGGCACCGACGGAACGGCGATCGCCGTCGACGTCGACTACGCACCGCACATCCTGGTCTGCACCGGCACCGGCGGCGGCAGCACCACGATCCTGCGCACCCTCACCGCCCAGTTCCTCCACCAGGGCGCCCACGCCCTGGTCCTCGACGGCCCCCTGGTCGCCCACCTCTGGACCAAGGAGCTGCCGACGGTGACGCACCGCGGCAGCGTCGCGGGCATCCACGACGCCCTGACCGGACTCGCCACCGAACTGCAGCGCCGCATCGACCAGGACGGCGTCCTCGACGACGCGCCGCGCCTGGTGGTCGTCCTGGACCGGGCCGACGACACCATGCGGCACCTCGCCAGCTACTGGGAGACCTTCCGGCAGAAGGACGACCCGAAGAAGTCCCCGGCCATCACCGCGCTCGAGGACGTCCTGCACGCGGGACGCCAGGCCCGCATCCACGTCCTCTACAACGGCCGGGTCGTCGGCGGCCTCGCCCCGGCCGCCCGCGAGCAGTTCGCCTCCGTCATCCTTGCGCGGGTCAGCGCGGGCACCTGGCAGCAGCTCGCCCCGATAGCCAGCCCCGCCCCCAAGAGCAGCGCGCACCCGGGCAGCGCCCACGTCGTGAAGGACGGCGCCGCCCACCCGACGCAGGTCCTGCTCATGACCGACGCCGAAGCCGCCGACTGGCTCGCCGCCACGGCGGCCGGGAAGAGCTGACCCAGAGTCGGACACACCACGGGCCCCGGGGGATCAGCCATGACATCCCCGGGGCCCGGTTGGGTTCGCGCTGTCCAACGACCGCGCGGCATGGTCGTTACGCGGCAGCGGCCCCTGTCTACTGGCCAACTCATCTTCTCTCGCACGGCAGTTCCCGCCGATATCCTGCCGGTCATGGGTGGCCTTGATGACGAGATCCGAGCAGCACGTGCCCGCGCAGATACCTGGGCGAGGTCCGATCAGCAGAAAGCCGAGCGGGAGCGGAGCGAGGCGGATGAGGTTCAGCAGCTGCTCGTGGAAGCCGTAGAGCGGCTGAGGCCGTACGGCTCCGAGGTCCTCGTACAGGTGAAGCCCGCACTGTTCCGCGGCGAGTACGCCGCGAACGGCCAGCGCTACCGACGTATCACGCAACAGCGGTGCTGGAAGCTCGTCCGCATGTCCGGCCGCCGACAGGATGAAGACGGCAACCGGGAAGACGACTGGATGGAGTCACCGGTCCTGCTGTTGGAGGACGGTACAGCGGGCCGCTTCTGGCTCGACAACGACATGACCCCGCAGCGCGAGGGCGAGTACGTGTCTTCCCACGCCCCGGATCCGCTCATGAAGCAGACGTTCCTGGACACCGCGAACACCGCACTGCCCGCCCTGGTGAAGCGATACCTGGGCGAAGCCGTCGTGCGCTACGAACGCACCGGTTGAGATTCGCGCCCCGGCCGGGGAGGGGCTCTTGACGTTGGCACCGGCCTGCGGGACTGTCGGCGCAACTACGCGCAACCGACTCACACGGGAGTACGCGATGACGCTACGGTTCGTCGGGATCGACCCCAACACCGGCGGCGAGGGATCACCGACGGTGTGGGTGGAAGAGGAGAGCGCGGACCTGGTCCTCCAGGGCGAGGAAGCCGACGCCCTCCTCCAGGCCCTGGTCGGCTCCACCGAGTGGGTGGCCGGTCACAAGACGGGGATCCCCGCGCACGAGCGGGTGATCCGGATTCCGTTCCGCATGGTGCACATTCTGAGGGAGGCGTGCGATGCCGCTGAACGCGCAGCAGCTCAACACCGCGACGTTCGCTGAGCTGCTCGCCGACACCCACCACACGGCGGTCCACCTGGAGATGCGCGACGTCTACGCCGTCGGTGACGAGACGGACGACTACGCCGCCTTCCTGCGCACCGGCGTCCCGAACCTCGACCCGGCCCGCTCGTTCTGGCCCCAGTGGATGCCGCTCGTCAAGGGCGCGGTCGCCCGCGGCGTGGTGATGCGCCGCGCGCGGATCGTCTCCGAGCCGGTCACCGACTACATCCGCTACGAGCACGCCATCACCCCGCTCAACCTCCAGGCCGGAGAGGACGTGCGCTGGCTGCCCCGCCGCCGCGCCTCCGACATCCCGCTGCCCGGCAACGACTTCTGGCTCCTGGACGGGAAGCTCGTGCAGTTCCACCACTTCACCGGCACCGGCGACTGGGCGACCAACGGCAAGGAGCGCACTGCCGACCCGGCCGCGGCCGCGCTGTGCGCCACCGCGTTCGAGACCGTGTGGGAACGCGGCGTCCCGCACGAGAAGTACACCGTCTAGGCCCCTGAGCAGCCCCATGACCGCCTCCCCATCGTCCAGCGCACAGGCAGCCCGTGCGGCACTGGCTGTGCGCCTACAGCACATGCGCAAAGACGCCGGCCTCTCCGGGAAGGAGCTCTCCGCCCGGTGCGGCTGGCACCCGGCGAAGACGACCAGGATCCAGAAGGGCGACGCCCCGCCCTCGGACACCGACATCCGGGCCTGGTGCGCGGCGTGCGACGCGGACGACCAGGCCGACGACCTCATCGCCACCGCCCGCGCCGTCGACTCGATGTACATGGAGTGGCGCCGCCTGCACAAGGACGGGATGCGCAAGGTCCAACAGGACTGGTTCGACCTCCACCAGCAAACCCGCATCTGCCGCGTCTACCTCTCCAACGTGCCGCCCGGCTTCCTCCAGACCCCGGCGTTCGCGACCGCCCTCATGAACCAGATCACGACCTTCCAGGGCACGCCGAACGACGTCGCCGAAGCCGTCGCCGCCCGGGTCGCGCGCTCCCGGTTCCTCTACGAAGGCGGGCACCGCTACGTCGTCCTCATCGAGGAGTCCGTCCTGCGCTTCCGCACCGCCGACCCCGAGGCGATGCGCGGGCAGCTGCGCCACCTCCTGGCGGTGATGCCGCTCGCGTCGCTCTCGCTGGGGATCATCCCGTTCACCGCGCAGCGCACTGTGTGGCCGCTGGAAGCGTTCTACGTCCACGACGACACCATGGCTGTGGTGGAGACGCTGACGGCGGAGATCAAGGTGACGCAGCCGCGCGAGCTCGCCGACTACGCGAAGGCGTTCGCCGGCCTCGCGAAGATGGCCGTCTACGGCGACGACGCCCGCGCCCTCATCACGGCCGCGATCGACGCCCTGGAGTGAACCTCCCGCAATTACCCGCAATCTCGTTGAAGAACGGACCGCCGTCTCCGTAGCGTCGAACGACACCGACACCCCAGCAACGGAGGCGGTGCCCCATGAGCGAACCCACACCCGCCGGCCCCCGACCGGAAGCCCCCGGCCTCCAGCCGCCCGACTTCGGCCGGCCCTCCCCGGCGCTGATCGCCCGCGCCGACCGCGGCTACGCCCGCTTCCTCGCCGTCCAGGCCCCGGACGCCAGCACCGGCGGCCACGACCAGGACGACGACGCGGCGGGCGCCCGATGAGCGACACCCACGTCGTGCTCTACGACCCCCTCGGGCTGATCGAGGCCGAACTCCCGCTAGACCGCGTCCCGTACGAGGCACTCGTTACCGCCGTCCTCGCGTGGAAGGACCCGGACCTCCAACCCCGCGACTACGAGCAGATCGCCCTCCAGCTGACCGGGCACGCCCGCGCGGTGGCCTCCGACGTCCGGCGCTACGCCGCGGCCCTGCCGAAGAACGACGGCCGGGGCGCCCTCGCCGAAGTCGTCCTCCGCGAAGCCGACAGCCGCCTGTCCGCCCCACTGGAGCGCACCGCGCGCTGCGCCCAGAACCGCGCCCGGCTCGTGCGGGCCCTCTACACGCGGCTGGACCGCCTCACCGAACCCGCCCCGGCCGCCACGTAGTTCGGCCGGAGGACCGCGCCCAAGATCTCAGGCCCTACACGCACACCAGTGCGATGCCACCACCTCCAGGCCCCCGGCATCGCACTTGAGTGCGTGTAGGCCCTGGGCACGGTGCCGCCGACCCGGGTCAGCGAAAGACCCCCGGGCCGCACACCACGCCCGGGGGTCCTGCCTGCCAGCGTCACGCCGCTGCACTCACCAGTCGTCGGGCGCGCTGCCCACCCACGCGACCGGCCGGCCCTCGCTGTTGCGGCCCCAGTGCGGTTCCTCCATCGACGTCTCGTGCCCGTCGCCCAGGACACAGATCCGCCCCCAGCGGCCGTGCTTGCCCGGACAGATCCCGGCGAGCCGGGCGGCGTCGCCGTCGCGCACGGCCTGGTCGTACCGGTCCTGGAACGGCTGGAGGCGGGCGCACAGCTCCATCCCGAGCTCCGTCTCCGCCGCCTCGACCTGCGCCCGCGCCTCCTGCACCCCAGGGTCGGACAGCAGAGCCGAGATGACGTCCTCCGCCTCCGCGAAGGCCCGGGTGCGGCCGTGCTCGCCGGTGGTCATCACGCTGCCCCCTCCGTCGCCGCCCACTCCAGCCCGAGCGCGGCGAGCGCCTGGAGCTTGTCGGCGGTCAGCTTGTCCCGGCGGCTCTTGCTGTTGCTGAGGAACACCCCGAGCTTCACCTCGCTCCCGTCCTCAAGTCGCTCTACGTGGGCCCTGGGGACCTTCACAGAGCCCACGCGGGCCTTGTACCGCTCCAGGGCCGCCACGCCCTTCTCAAAGGCGCTCACAGCCTTCTTGGGGGCCTTGACGGGCTCCGCCTGCTCCGGGGGCAGCGGCACGACGCCGACCGCCTCCAGGAGCTCACGCTGCCCCTCCATCAGCTGTGTCCAGACCGTGTGCTGACGCTGCCTCGCCAGCCACTTGCCCACGTCCATGCCGTGGACGGTGAAGCCGGGCAGGACGTCGGAGTGGTCGTCCTCGTCCGTCAGCAGCTCCCGCAGCGCGGCGTAGTGCCGCTGCCACTCCGCCGGCCACGCGGGGTCCCAGTGCTCATCCACGGCCTCCAGCGCCGTCCTCCACTCCGGGCGATCGGCCAGCGCACCCGGGCGGCGCAGGTTGGACAGCCACTGCCCCACCGGCCGGTCCAGCATCGTCGCGGACCGGGGCGCGCACAGCGTCCAGTGCTCCGCGAAGTACGCCTTGGCGGCCTCCAGGTTCTCCTGGAACCGCTCATCCGCCACGCTCCACACCATGCCCAGCTTCTCCAGCCGCTGCGCCCGCCTGCCGGTCATCTGCCCGGCGCCGTACGCCCGCCGCTGCTCCGCGACCCAGGCTCCGAGCGGGAACGCGCCCTCCTTGAACCCGTACGGAACCCTGGCGTGAAGCTCACGCTCCGCGAACGTCTTGAGCGCGGACCAGCCGCGCGCCCAGTCCTGGCGTTCGGTGTCGATCACGTTGAACGACACCCAGTCCGCGACCATCACCGGGTCACGCGGAGCCGCAAAACGGAGCAGGAGACGGGATTCTTCCTTATCGTCATCGGGCGGCGGACCGATGTACTCGGACGGCTGCACCATGTCCTTCTGCGGCTCCTGTGGAATCGCGAGCAATTCCACGGCCTCTTCGTCGTGCGCGCGCAGACCCTCCAATACCTTCACCAAAGGTCGATACGATCCCGAGGTGAACATATCCTCCGGCTCCTCATCAGCCTTGAGGAATACCGGCACGATCAGGGAGGCAAGTTTTCCTTGTCCCGGCTTTTGCCGCAGCGCCCGGCCGATGGCCTGGACGATGTCGTGCGGGGCGCCCTTGGGGTCCAGGAGGGCCACGGAGTCCACCGCCCGGATGTCGACGCCCTCACCCAGGACACGGCAGTTCGAGAGCACCGCGCGCCGCGCGGTGGAGCCGAACTCGCCCAGGACGCCCCGCCGGCGCTCGGGGACGTGCTCACCGCACAGCCAGTCCGCCCAGATCGCCGACGGGTACTTCTCCGGCTGGTCCGCGTGCAGCCGCTTCGCGACCCGCTCCAGGCCCTTCGCGTACGCCTCGGCCTCTATCGTCCGGTGGTGGAAGGTGATGCACGTCTGGAGCTGGTGCTGCTCCATGGTGTGCAGCAGCGCCGCCTGGAGCGCCCCGAGGCGCTCACCGCGCACCTTCTCGCTGTGCCGCTCCTCGCCCATCAGCCGCTCGGGCGTGACGACCGGGTCCTTCAGCTCCAGGACGATGATCTGGTACCGCGCCAGCAGCTTGCGCGACACGGCCGACGCCAACGAGAGCTTGTAGAGGACCGGCCCGAAGACCTTCTCGTCGTCCATGGAGGCCGCCATCTCACGCGGCAGCGGGTCACGCACCCCCTCCGCGACCTCGCGGTTCAGCCGCTCCTCCCAGATCCGCGGCGTGGCCGTCAGGTACAGCCGGCGGTGTGACGGGATGACGCCCTGGTTGTGGACGTCGGCCCACGCCTTACCCATCGAGCCACTTGTCCTGTGGGCCTCATCGACCACCGTGAGGTCCATCGGGGCCAGCTGCTGCCCGTAGGCGCCCTCGAAAGCCTCCGCCAGAACACCGAGGCTGGCGTACGTCCCGAAGATGGTGACCGGCCCCGAGCTGTGCCACAGAGCCAGCTGCACGGGGTTCGTGGTGGAGCGCACCTTGAGGTTCCACAGCTCCGGGTCGTCGGTGAGGCTGCACACCGCGACCGCCGGCCCCGTGTGCCCAGCGCCGCGCCATGCCTGCACCGTCTGGGTCAGAAGGTCCAGCGTCGGCACCAGGACGAGAATGCGGCCCTTGGGCACAATGCGCTTCGCCGACGTCGCCGCAATGATGGTCTTTCCCGTGCCACACGCGGCGTGCACCTGCCCGCGAAGGCCATTCACGGGGATACCGCCCGGCGGGATATCGAAGCCCCGCACGATTGCGGCAACGGCCTCGATCTGGTGGTCACGCAACTTCACGGCCATTTCCCGTGTTCTCCTTCGTGGAATGTCGCGCGTAATCAGAATGGAAGGTCCCGGCGCGATGATGTGGCCCGGGGTTGTGGTGTCTGGTCACAAACACTACACAGGCAGGGCACGTGATGCATCATCCGCGCGCCAACTTTCACCCCCAGGGTGATACATGGCCGAATCTCACCCCGAAGCGGCCGGTTATCCTGTATGCTGATGGGGTATTGGTGAGCTTGACCGGGCGGTTTCAAGGGTGGGGGAGTGGTCAGGGTGGAGCGCAGCGGAACCCTTCACTGCGGTGAGGCCGGCACCCGATCAGGTCGACAGTCCGTCACATCCGTTGCGGGGGTGGTGGCCAGGAACCCCAAGCCCTACACAGGGCCGCGCGTGATGCACCTCCCCTTGCTGCCAGCCCCAGCGACCGTGCTTGCGCGGTCGCCTGC
>NZ_BMVO01000036.1 GCF_014650755.1 Streptomyces chryseus
ACCGCTCAACGATCCCCACCACGACCGACAGCCTACCGAACCAGCCAAATGAGATGACGTCTTAAGCGGGTTTCCGGCGTCTGCTGGTTGGTTTGGTGGGTGACACCAGTGTGACGGTGGGAACCGGTGGTGGGGGTGGGTTGGGGTGGTGGGGATGTTTGAGGTGCCAGTTGCTCATCTTGCGTTTGACGACGCGAGGGTTGGAACGTCGCCTGCGGGGCGGGAGGAATTGTTCCAGCAGCTCACGGGTGGTGTGGGTCAGGGCTCGGCTGAGTCGTGAGGGGGGAAAGTACCGCCTGCTCGGTGACATGGCGGCGGGCGATCCGAAGGGTGCGGGTGAACGACAGCCGGTCGGGGTCGAGGCCGGCTTGGTGGGCGGTGTGGTGCATGACGTCCCGCAATGCGTGATGCACGAGAAGGAAGCCGTAGATTTCCTGCTCGACACCGTCTGAGTATTGCGAGCGCAGGACGGGCCTTGACCCGGAATCTTGGACACGGGCTATGCGGCTTGGCCCAGGGTAGTTGATGTTGTGTCGAGTGCTGTCTCGTAGGCGATGGGACTGGCTTGTCCGAGGCGGGAGTGACGGCGTCGGGTGTTGTAGCGGTTGAGCCAGCCGAACGCGTCGAGGCGGGCCTCGCGTTCACTGGACCAGGTCTTGCGGCCCTGGAGCGTCTCGCGTTTGAAGGTCGCGTTGAAGGACTCGGCGAGTGCGTTGTCCGCGCTGGAGCCCATCACGCTCATGGACTGGCGGACGCCGGCCCGGCGGCAGGCGTCGGTGAAGGCGCGGCTGGTGTACTGGGCTCCGTGGTCGGTGTGCATGACCGCTCCGGCGAGGCTGCCGCGGGTCCGCTCGGCGGCGGCCAGAGCGTCGGTGACGAGGTCGGTGCGCATGTGGTTCGCGATCGCCCAGCCGGCAAGGCGGCGTGAGGCGAGGTCGATGACGGTGGCCGAATACAGGAACTTCCCGCCCTCCAGCGGGAGATAGGTGATGTCGCCGACGTACTTCGTGTTCGGCTTGCTTGCGGTGAAGTCGCGGCCGATGAGGTCAGGGGCCTTCGCCGCGGCCGGGTCCGTGACAGTGGTGCGGTGCCTGCGACGCAAGCGAACGCCCGCCAGATTGATGCTCCGCATCACGCGCGCGATCCGC
Source organism: Streptomyces chryseus (assembly GCF_014650755.1). GTDB lineage: Bacteria > Actinomycetota > Actinomycetes > Streptomycetales > Streptomycetaceae > Streptomyces > Streptomyces chryseus. The sequence goes on from NZ_BMVO01000036.1 coordinate 1,149, forward strand.
TTGTGGTTGACTCGCTCGCCGTCGTCGCGGAGTTCGGCGGTGATCCTGGGGACGCCGTAGGTGCCGCCTGATGCGTGGTGCACGGCCCGTATCCGGGTGGCGAGGCGGACGTCGGCCGCCTGCCGGGCGGCCCGGTCCTCGGCCGTCCGGCTCCAGTAGTAGAAGCTGGAGCGGGCGATGCCCAGGATGGTGCACAGCCGCTTCACGCCGTAGCGGCGGTGGTGGTCGGCGACGAACTGGAAGCGGTTCACCAGCGCGTCTCCCCGGCGAAATACTTCGCCGCCTTGCGCAGGATCTCGCGTTCCTCCTCCAGCTCGCGGACCTTCTTGCGCAGGGCGGCGTTCTCCGTCTCCAGCGGTGTCGGCGGCTCGGCGGGCGCTTCCGCCCGGCGTCCCCGGGGCCGGCTCGCGCCGGCTGCCCGGACCCAGTTTCGCAAGGTCTCGGGATTGATTTGCGGCCGTTCACCTTCTTGCCCGCGTCCCAGCCGCGGCTGTCCAGGGCGACAGTCTCGGCGGCCCGCACGGACTGCGAATCGATGATGGCAGCGCTCGGCTCGGTGTCGCGGCCCGCGGGACGCCGGAGTCGGTCGCGAAGAGTGTCGTGCAGATCGTCGACGTACTGGGCCCGTTCCCACCGTACGAAGAACGCATACACGGTCTGATAGGGCGGGAAGTCGACGGGCAGGGCCCGCCACTTGCAGCCGTTGTCCACCACATACCTGATCGCGTCGACGATCTTTCGCCGGCAGTGCCTCTCCGGTCGGCCTCCCCAGCCCCACCGCCAAGCGGCCAGAGGCAGCAACGGCTCGGTGACCAGCCATTCCGCATCGCTCATGTCCGACGGATACCTCCGCGGACGTCCGGCACACACACCTCCCTGGCCGAACCGGCAGGCCACGCAGCAACACACAGAAGAGGGGCCAGAGTTGGCATCGCAGAGCTCGAAACGGTACAACGGCATGGCAGGGCTCCTGGGACAACGGTTTGGCTTCGCAACCGCTGTTGTTACGGGAGTCCTGCTCTGCTTACACCGCGCTCATCACCACGCCACCCGAACGTGACACTCCACTTACCGTCACCGGTTCTCAGTCAGGCACTCAGCTTGACAGGACCCGTCCCACCCGCCGTCGGCCGGCTGTTCCATGCAACTGGCGCCTCCGCCGTACTACCAGTCACACCAGCGGCCTGAAACACCCAACCACTCGACATCGCCTACCACAACTCCCGCTGACTACCGGGACGCTGTGGGCTCATCCCCCGGGGCGGGTGAGCCCCCGGACAACCGGCGCCTTCCCAAACGGAACGTCCTCGATCCAGAACTGATGAGTCGCCAGGATCGTGCGCAATGCTTGATGCATGGCACAACAACCGAAGGCGCGCTGCTCGTCCGCCCGGACGGCTTTGTCGCATGGCGGATACCGGCCGCCGAACCCGACCCGGGAACACTGCTCTGCGACATCGTGACAGCGCTGCTGCGCCGACCCTGACGCCTGCGGTGAGTAGGCGCCGCTGCGTGCCCAGGGTGGTGCCGCAACTTCTGTCTGCCCGTAGGGACCTGACAGTAGATGCGGCACATTTCGCGGAGTCGCAGCCGGAGCCCTGGACCAAGCCGTCCAGGGCCTCGCCTTTCCCAACAGTGTCATCACGCTTCTGCGGCCGCGGCCGGTCGCTCGGAACCTCGTACGGTTGCATCTTCGTCAACGGGCGGCAATCCCGCCTGCACTCGGGCCAGCTGCTGGCACACCGACGCGACGGCGATTGACACGGCGACTACCACGCTCCCGGGCTCGTCAGTCCGCCCAGCTTCCGGGCGCTCGGTTCCCGGCTCCCGGCTCCCGGCTCCCGGCTCCCGTCAATCAGGATCCAGGACAACGCCCGTGTGCGAAGTTCGTGTGGCGCACCCTGCGCCCGCTCATCCGCTTCCGACCTGACCGCACGGTACGGCCGCGACGCGGAGTTCTTCGGCGGGCCGGTCCTGACATCCCGTCAGGGCAACCCGGTCAGTCAGGCGGGGGGACGAGATCACCGCGCAGCCGCCGGGCGCGGAGCACCAGTTCCATTTCGAAGCGGCGGTCCGGGTCGTCCAGGTCCTCGCCCCACAGCTCACGGAGCTGTCTCAGCCGGTAGCGCACGGTCTGCGGGTGGACTCCGAGCCGGTCGGCCACCTCCGGCGCGCCACCCCGCGTTTCCAGCCAGGCCAGCAGAGTCTCGGCGAGACGGTGGGCGTGCGCGGGGCCGCCGGCCTCACCCAGGTGGGCCAGCCGCCGCCGCGCCAGATCGTCGATCAACTCACCCGAGGGCAGCAGCACCAGGGCTTCGACGTGCTCGCCGCAGTGCAGGAGCCGCCCTTGCGGCAGCAGGCCCTGGTCGATCATCCTGACGGCGGCCTCGGCCCAGCGCAGCGACGTGGCGGCCTCCGCCAGGGGAACCGACGGGCCGATCGCGCCGGACCAATTGGCCGTCGCCCGGTGCAGCAACTCCGCGCGCCCGGGCGCGTCCGGGTCTGGCACCACCATGCGCGGCTGCTCACCCTCCATGTCGAGCAGCACCTCGTCGCCCACGGCGGGGGCGACGGCCTCCTGGGCGGGGCGGAGCAGCACCGCCACCGCCACCCTTTCGGGCAGTTTCCAGCCGACGCCGGCCGCGCGGTCGGCGAGGAGGGCGGACGGGTCAGTGCGGTGCTCGGCGAGCAGGAGCTCGACGAGTTGTCGTTGCAGGCGCAGCCGCTCCCCGGCCTGGCGGGCGACGGCCTCGGCGTAGCCGCGTACCGACTGGGCCACCATGACGTCGAGGTACTCGAACGCGGACTCGGCGAGTTCGTACATGGCTGCGGGCGGGATGTCGACCTGCTGGCCGATCTCCGCCATACGTCGCCAGGAAAGGCGCACGCCCAGCCGGTAGATCCCCTGCAAGGAGTCCAGGTTGCGCCCCTGCGTGACTTCGCCGCGCCCGAAGTCCTGGAACATCTCGGGAAGGGCACGCGGCCGGTCCGACCCCGTGGTCATCTGCTCCACGAAGAGCTCCAGCGCGTGCCGGATCGCAATCAGGGCCTTCGGCTCTCCGGACTCGTCGGCGATGAACGCCAGACCCGGATATTCCCGTCGGATCGCGGCGAGGATGTCTCGTGCGAGCTCGGGGACCTGTTCCAGGGCGCGGTCGGCGAAACGCTGAATCCGTTCTCGTGGCACGTCGTGCCACGCTGACGACGCTTCCACAGCACGACTCCTGGATCTCCGTCGCATGCCGCTCGATCAGCCGGCCTGGATCTTTACAACCTAGCCCGCGCTCGGGCTCGGCGTGCTTGACGTCCCGTCGGCGGGCGGGTTGGGGAACGTGACGAGCGGCACATTCTGCTGCTCGGGTGTGGCGTCGAGAGCGGCGACGATTCCGAAGGCGGCGCCTGTGGCCAGGACGGCGGAGGCAACGCAGGTCAGGAAGACGGCGAGCAGTCTGGGCATGAGGATGATCGGCCTCTCTGTCGATGAGGTTGTCACCCAGCGCGCCGGCCCGGTCCGGCGCGGTCAGTATGCGAGTCGCATTGACAGGTGGTCAAGCGCCGCCTAATTTCGCCGGTCACAGCGCTGTTACTCCCGGGTACGCCACTCCTCGGCCCGGACAGGCTGGAAACCGTGCGTGCGACCCCTTCCCGCACAGTCCACGAATGCCCCGCACATTCCGCCCGCATTGGAGTACCCGTATGCGCCATTCAACGTCGCGTTTGTCCCTGATTCTGCTGGGTCTCGGTGTCTTTCTGCTGGTACTCACCCAGCTGCTCGTCTGGTACGTGGAGCCGCGTGCCAAGCGCACACCGACCGACGTGAACTCCACGACGGTCTTCAGCGGTGAGGGCAGCTATTTCGACACCGGATCCGTCTCCACGGTCGACGGCCAGACCATAACGATCACCCGCCGGGTGCTGGGCGACGTCGCCGGCAGCGAGCGCAGCGGAAACGCGATCTGGGACGTGTCGACACAGATCGACACCCCGAAGACGCTGCCGCTGGCCGACCCGCGCAGATCCCTGCAGTGGACCACGGAACGCTGGGTCACCGACCGCCGGACGAACCTGCCGGTGCGCTGCTGCGAGGAGAAGCCCAGGTTCGAGGGCGAGGCCTACCTGAAGTTCCCGTTCGACGTCGAGAAGCGCGTGTACACCTGGTGGGACAGCACGCTGGGTGCCGCCGTACCGCTGAAGTTCAAGGGCACCACCACGATCCGCGGCCACCGCGGCTACCTCTTCGCCGGCACCGTCGCGGCCACTGCCACCGGCACCCGTCAGGTGCCCGGCGCGCTGGTGGGCCGCCGACAGGGCCAGGTGCTCGCCGAGGAGTGGTACTCCAACGCGGGGATCGAGCTGACGGTGGACCAGCGCACGGGCCGGATCATGAACGCGGTGATCGCGCCGACCAAGACGCTGCGGGCCCCGGGTTCGAAGAAGGACGCGGTCACCCTGCTGTCCAGTGAGCGGCTGGAGTTCACCGAGGCGACCCGGCGCGAGCAGGTGGCGCTGGCCTCCGACGACGGCAGTCGGCTGAAGCTCCTCGGCGAGACCGTGCCCGTGGTGGGCGGGATCGCAGGCGGCCTGCTTGCCGCCGCCGGCGTCGTGACGCTGATCCGTGGCCGCCGACGGACGGAACACTCAGGTAAGTGATAAAAACTGGCCGCCGCTCAGGTCAAACTTGTCACCCACGTGCGTAGTGGAACGAATCACTCGAACGAACACTTGGGTTACCCCGCAGTAGAAACAGATCGCTCCGGTTTGAGCCGACTCCCACTCCCAGGAGTCCGCCACCGACCCGGTGCTCGCTCACCCATTGAGCGCACCCGGTCGGCACCGTCGCCGCAATAACGGCAGTACCCGCACTCCGCACCAGCCCAGCGCTTCACCCCCGGAAGCCCGGCAATCCCTCACCCGCCTCTCCCCGCAGCCGCCGAGTCGGAGCACCTCTATGCCCCAGCACGCGTCCGCCCTGGCCTCCGGCCAGGAGGACTCCCCCGCTCAAGCGCGCCCCGGCGGCCGAGTCACCGACTCGCTCGCCTTTGATCCCCACATAGCACCCGTCGCGGTACCTCTGCCGCGCCGGATCACCTTCCTCGCCCGACGCGACCTGGGCAACCAGGCCGCCGGCGGCTCGGAACTGCTCATCGACCGGATAGCCGGCGGTCTGACCGCCGAGGGCCACGAGGTCACGCTCGTGTGTGGCGGCCCGGCCACCGAACGCGACTACCGAGTGGTCTCCGCTGGCGGCGACGCGGGACACTTCCTGCGCGCCAGGAAGACCTTCGCCCGAGAGGTCGGCGAATGCGACCTGCTGGTCGAGGTGTGCAACGGCATGCCGTACCTGGCGCCGCTGTGGCACCGCGGACCGACGTTGTGCCTGGTCAACCATGTGCACACCGACCTTTGGCAGATGCGTTATCCGGGCCCGGCGGCCCGGCTCGGCCGCAGGCTGGAGCACTGGGCGCTGGCAGGCGCTCACCGCGACAACCTGTTGGTGGCCGTCTCCGAGTCGACCGCTTCCGAGCTGCGCGGCATCGGCGTGGCCGCGGACCGCATCCGGATCGTCAACAACGGCGTCGAGGACCCCGGCCCGCTGCTGCCCGAAGCGAAGGAACCGCTGTTCCTGGCCGTCGGCCGGCTGGTGGAGTACAAGCGCATCGATCTGCTCCTGCGGCTGTGGGAGCGGGTCCGTCCGGTCACCGGCGGTCGGCTCGTCATCGTCGGTGACGGCCCCGAACGGGAGCGGCTGGAAGCCATGGCCGGCCCCGGTGTGACGTTCGCCGGCCGGGTGTCGGAGGCCGAGAAGCACCGGCTGATGTGCGAGGCGTGGCTGCTCTTGCACCCCTCCCTCGTCGAGGGCTGGGGGCTGGTCGTCACCGAGGCCGCCGCCCGGGCCACTCCCGCGGTCGGTTTCGACATACCGGGCCTGTGCGACTCCATCGAGGACGGGAAGACCGGGGTACTGGCCCGGGGCGAGAGTTCCTTCGCCGCCGCGTGGTGCGCGCTGTCCCTCAGTGCCCACCGGCGCGCAGCCATGGGACGTGCCGCCGCGCGTCGTGCCAAGCGCTTCCGCTGGAGATCCACGGTCCGTCAGTTCCAGGCTGTCGCCGCAGAAGCCGCGGCCCTCGCCTCCGCCCCGGGACGCGGGAGGTGAGCGGCCATTCCTGAGGTCACGACAAGCGCGTACAAGGATCCGTCGCTGCGGCGATCGGCCACCCTCTTCCGGGCGTTCATGCGGGAGCAGAGCGACCCCGAGCGGTGCTACACCCTGCTGGCCCGTGACTCGGTCGCGCAGGTGGCACGTCACATCGACCTGCCCGGCAAGATCGTCGTCGACATCGGCGGCGGCAGCGGCCACTTCACCGAGGAGTTCCGCCGCCGCGGCGCGCGGAGCTACCTCTTCGAACCCGACCTGCGGGAGCTGAGCGCCCGCGGCACGGTCACCGAGGACGCGGTGCTCGCCGACGGATACCTGCTGCCGCTCGCCGACGGCGCGGCGGACGTGTGCTTCTCGTCCAATGTGCTGGAGCACGTGGCGGACCCGCAGACCTTCATCAGCGAGATGGTGCGGGTCACCCGCCCCGGCGGACTGATCTACCTGTCGTTCACCAACTGGCTCTCCCCCTGGGGAGGTCACGAGACAGCGCCGTGGCACTACCTCGGGGCCGGCCGGGCCCGCGATCGCTACGAACGGCGCACCGGCCGCGAGGCCAAGCACACTCTCGGCGAAAACCTGTTTCCCGTCCACATCGGTCCCACCCTGCGGCACGTCCGCGGCCGTGACGACGTGCAGGTCGTCACAGCGCGGTCCCGTTACTGGCCATTCTTCGCGAGCACGATCACCCGGGTGCCGGGACTCCGCGAGATCGCCACCTGGAATCTGCTGCTGATTCTCAGGCGAAGCCCATGAGCAAGCGAAGCGAGGAACGGTCATGACCACTACGGTCCAGGCGCCCACCCGGGCGCCGCAGCCCGGCCCGACGCCGTCCGAGGCGTCCCGGGCGCCGCGGGGACGACGCCTGCTGTTCGGCTTCTGGGCCGTCGTGCTGGTGTGCTTCCTCGCGGTGTCACCGGGGAAGATGACGTTCGAGACCAAGCTCGGTGTCGCCCTCGACCCCTGGCGCTTCCTCGGCGACCTCGGTTCGCTGTGGAACGGCAACATGGGCCTCGGCGGCATAGCCAACCAGTACATCGGCTACGCCTTCCCCGCGCTCCCCTACTACGCGCTCACGGACCTGCTCCAGGTGCCGGTGTGGCTGGCCGAACGGCTCTGGTTGTCGATCATCGTGGCAGCCGCCTTCTGGGGTGCGCTCAGGCTCGCCGAACGGCTGCGCGTGGGCACGCCCGCGACCCGGTTGCTCGGTGCGGTGGTGTACGCGCTGTGGCCCACTTTCACCATCGTCGTCGGCTCGACCTCCGCCGCCGCGCTGCCCGGTGCCCTGCTGCCCTGGGTGCTGCTGCCGCTGACCTCCGCGGCGCTGAGCCCGCGTACGGCCGCCGCGCGTTCGGCCATGCTGATCCCCTTCATGGGGGGCGTGAACGCCGCCTCTACGCTGGCCTCGCTGCTGCCCGTGGGTCTGTACCTGCTCAGCCGCCCGGCCGGCCGGCGTCGGCGCGCCCTGCTGGGCTGGTGGGTACCGGGCGTCGTGCTGGCCACCGTGTGGTGGGTGGTGCCGCTGCTCCTGTTCGCCGTCCACGGCGAGAACTTCATGCCGTACGTCGAGCAGGCCGACACCACCACCGCCACCATGTCCGCGACCGAGCTGCTGCGCGGCGCCGGCAACTGGGTGGCGTATCTCCACTTCGGTGAGGCGTGGCTGCCCGCCGGCTGGACCGTCGCGGCCTCCGTCATCACCGTCCTTGGTTCGGCGTTCGCCGCGGCGATGGGGCTGGCGGGCCTGGCCCGCCGGGACCTGCCGGAGCGCCGCTGGCTGCTGCTGACCGTCCTGGCCGTCGTCCTGATCACACTGGCCGGGTACGGCGGCGCCTTCGGCGGTCCGTTCCACGGTGTCGTGCAGGACTGGTTGAACGGGTCGCTGAAGCCCTTCCGCAACATCTACAAGTTCCAGCCGGGGCTGGCCCTGGCGCTCGCCCTCGGACTGGCCCACCTGACGGCTGTGCTCTCCGTGAGCAGAAGTCCTCGCGGACTTCCCGGCCGCCGCTGGGCGCCTGCGGCGGTGGCGGTGCTGGTACTGCCCGGCCTGGCCCTGCCGTACCTCAATGGCTCGATCCTCCAGCCCGGCGCCTTCACCAAGCTGCCGACTCACTGGGAGAAGGCTGCCGGCTGGCTCAAGGACAACGCCCCGAACAGCCGGGCCATGGTCGTACCGGCGACGGCGCACGGCATCTACACCTGGGGTTCCCCCATCGACCAGCCGTTTGACGTGCTGGCCGAAACGCCCTGGGGACAGCGTGACTTCGTCCCCTTCGGTGCACCCGGCTCACGCCGTGCGACGGACGCCGTCGAGCAGGCGCTGCTGTCCGGCACCGAGGTCCCGGGCCTTCAGGCGTACCTGGCACGGGCCGGCATGCACGAAGTGGTCGTGCGTAATGACCTCGACCCCGACCAGATCGGCTATGTCCCGCCGCAGACGGTGAAACGGACCCTGGAATCCTCCGGCTACAGGAAGGTCGCCGGGTTCGGCCCGCTCGTGACCGGCGGCCGCATCGCCGCCGACACCCCGCTCCAGGTGCAGGGGCTGTACCCGCGGCTCCAGTCCGTGGAGATCTATCAGCCCCAGGACCGCGACAGGCGTCCCGACAGGGTCGGTGTGTCCGCCGCGGCCGACACGGCCGTGGTCAGTGGCGGACCCGAGGCGCTGCTCCAGCTGTCAGCCGATCCCTCGATGGCCGACCGGCCGGCCGTGCTGGCCGGGGACAGCCTTCCCAAGGGCGTCACCGCACCGGTGAAGGCCGTCGCGGACGGGCTGCGCCGAGCCGACACCCGGTTCGGCCTGGTCAACAACAACACCTCGTACACGTACACCCCGGACGAGCGCAATCACTCCGGCAGCCTCCAGAACCCGGGCGAGAAGCCCAGGCAGATCCTGCCGTCGGAGGGCACCGGTCACCAGACGACGGCCCACCTGCGCGGCGCGACGTCCGTGACGGCCTCCAGCAGCGGCAACTGGCTGTTCCACCTACCGCAGTACGACCCGGTGAACGCGTTCGACGGCAACCCGGACACCGCGTGGGCCGAGGGCAGCCCGGGCAAGCCGGCCGGTCAGTGGCTCAAGGTGGACTTCTCCGGGCCGACCGACATCCCGGCCTCCATCCAGCTGACGCCCCTGCCGGGCGACAGCATGCGCGCCGCGCCCACGCGGGTGCGGATCGAGACCGACCGCGGTTCGGCCGAAAGCCCGGTCCAGACGAACGGCCTGCCGCAGACCGTCAAGGCGCCCGCCGGCGAGGCCTCCTGGATGAAGATCACCGTCCTTGCCGCGCAGCAGGCGCGGCCGGGCCTGACCGGGGCCGGCTTCTCCGAGGTGTCGATCCCGGACGTTCAGGTGACGCGCATGCTGGCGCTGCCCGCCGACGCGAAGCGCACCGACGCGGCGGCGACCGTGTACTCCCTGCACCGCGGCACCGACGCGGGCGGCTTGTCACCCGCATCGGCCGAGGTGGGACTGCACCGGCAGTTCAGCACCCAGGAAGCGGGCGAGTACAAGGTGTCGGCGCGAGCCGTCGCCGTGCCCGGAGACCCGTTGGACGAACTGCTGGACCGTTCGGCTCCGGGATCGAAGAACCGGCTGACGGCCTCCGCGGATTCCACCAGCCGCAACGGCATGTCGCTCAGCGCCCGCAACCTGGTCGACGGTGATCTGACGACCGCCTGGATCGCGGGCGACCGGCCGGTCGTCCACCTGAGCTGGCCCAAGAAGGAGAAGGTCGGCGAGATCGTCCTGGCGCCGGCGGGCGGGGTGTCCACCCGGCCCGAGCAGGTGCTGATCAGTTCGCCGCACGGCGCCGCGACAGCTGATGTGGACGAGAACGGGCGGGCGCGCTTCCCGGAGATCGAGACGAACCGGCTCGACATCACCGTCAGCAGGGTCGCCCCGCTCACCGTCCACAATCCGGTGGCGGACGCGCAGTTGCAGCTGCCGGTCGGGCTCAGTGAGGTCCACGTACCCGCGCTGGCCGACCTGCGGGTGCCGCCTCCGAAGCCGTCCGCGCGCTTCTCGCTGCCGTGCGGTGAGGGCCCGGACCTTGCCGTCGGCGGTGTCCTGCACAAGACGAAGGCATCCGGAGCGGTACGGGACCTCACCGAGCGGCGTCCCGTCACCGTCGCACTCTGCGCAGGAGAGGAAAAGGACGGCACCCTGAACCTTCCGGCCGGAAAGCAGGAGGTGGAGGCGGGTGACGCGGGTCCGCTGGCGATCACCGACGTCACGCTGACCCAGGGCACCCCGCGGAAGATCGCGGGAGCGGCGGGCCGCGAGGCCACCGTCACCCGGTGGACCGACGACAGGCGGACCGTGTCGGTGTCGGCCGGCTCCGGCGAGGCCACGTACCTGCAGACCTACGAGAACGCCAACGACGGCTGGAAGGCCACCCTGGACGGAACAGAGCTGGAGTCGGTGCGGCTCGACGGCTGGCAGCAGGCCTGGGTGGTCCCGGCCGGGGCGTCCGGCACCGTGAACCTGGAGTTCGAGCCCTCCGGGCCGTACCGGGCCGCCCTGATCGGCGGTGTGCTCGCGCTCGCCGCGCTGGCCGCACTGGCCTTCGTGGGCCGCAGGCGCAACGCCGGCGCAGCCGACGAGGAGCTGCCCGAACCGGCGGCACCCGGGATGCTGCTCGGGACGCTGGCGCTGACCGCCGTCGTCGCGGTGGCGGCGGGTCCGCTGGCCCTGGTGGTGCCCGTACTCGCCGTGGCGGCCCGGTTCCGGCCGGCCGTCCTGGTGCCGACCGCCGCGGTGGCGATGGCCGCAGCGGGCATCGTCGCGGCCATCGGCGCCGGGGAGCCGGCCGCCGACGGACAAGGCGCGTTCAGCGCCTTCGCCCAGGTACTGGCACTGGTGGCCCTGTCCGCCGCCTTGGTGACGGCGGTAAGCCCGGCGTCCGCGGCCGCCGGTCGGAGAAGCGAGGGCGGCGACGCGCCGGAAAGCGACGGCGACGGCGACGCGGCCGTAGCCGGACCGGTGGTCACGGCCCGGCAGGGAAGCACGAGCGCCGGGGACCGGGCTGAGCCGCTCCCTCGGCATCCAGGACGCGGTGGCCCGTCATGACCTCGTCGTGGACCGCCGCCGGGAGGGGGGCCTCAACCTCTCCCGGCGGGGTCCGGATTCCCTTTCCGGCCACCGATGAGGTGTCGCGGCACTGCGTCAGTGACGACGAGCCGGAGACCGTACACATCGAGGTCCATCTGCCCGGCCGGCTGGACCCGGCTCGGTTGCGGACCGCGTTCCGGCGGGCGCTGCTGATGCACCCCCGGGTGCTGATGCGGGAAGTGCCCGGCCGCCGGCGCCGGCAGTCCTTCGTGTGGGAGCTGACCGGCGAACCGGACAGCGACCCGGTACGTTTCGCGCGGCCGGGACCCGACGCGTTGGGCCGCGCCCGCGCGCGAGCCCTGACGGAATGCCCGTCACTGGCCCTGTCGCCACCGATGCGCCTGGACGTCATCGAGGTGGGCGGGGTGAAGGCCGCCGGTGAGCTGCCGGAGGCGGGCTTGCCGGGGGCGACCCGGACCGTGCTGCTGCTGACGATGCATCACACTGCGCTCGACGCAGGGTCCGGGCTGCGGGTGCTCGCCACGACCGCGGAACAGTACGGCGGCTCGGCCGCTCTCCCCGTCCCCGGGCCGGTGCGGCCGGCCCCCTCCGGGCCGGCCGCGACCGGCGGCACGGGCCGCGTGGTGTGCACGCGGCCCGTGCGAATCGCGCCGGACTATCGCCCCGAGCCGGTACGGGCCCGCGCCGCCGGCAACGGCATGCTGCTGGCGGAACTGCCTGTTCCGCCGCGTGTGGGTGGAACCGGCGGGCTCGCACCGTGGACCGTCAACGACCAACTGCTGGTCGCCGCGACACTGATGGTGGGCCGCTGGAACGTCTCGCAGGGCCGGCCGGCCGGTCCGGTGCGGATCACCATGCCCGTCGACGACCGTCCGCGCGGCAGAGAGATGCCGATGGGGAACGGAACCCGGCTCGTCGAGGTGCCTATGACCTCCGAGGACCCGCGCGACTCGGACCTGCTGCTCGGTGAGCGGCCGGATCTGGCGGCCGTGACCCGGTTGCTGCGCGCCACCGCTCGGCGCACCCGCGCGCTCAAGTCGGCCCACGGCGCACCGCTGGGGCCCGGGACGAGCCTGTTGACCACGCCGCTGCTGCCGGTCGGGCTCCGGGGCACGCTCACCCGTGGCGCGCGGCGGGCGGCGGCGCCCTGGACATCGACGGTGCTGGTCACCAATATCGGACGCCTTCCGTACGCGCTGGACTTCGGCGACGCCGGCCGGGCGAAGGCCGTGTGGTTCTCCGCACCTGCGCGGATGCCGCGCGGGCTGAGCGTGGCGGCGGCTTCCACCGGCGGGCGACTGCATGTGACGCTGCGCTGGTCGCGGGCGCTGCTCGGTGACGCATCGGGCGCGTACTTGACCGGCCTGTTCGAGCAGGCGCTTTCAGCAACGTCACAGGTCACCCGGCCCGGATCGAACGCTGGGGGTTCTGGACCGGAAGCCGACGTACCGGAGGCGGACGTACCGGAGGCGGACGTCACCACTCCGGATGCCACCACTGCGAACGCGGAGGCGCCCGGAGCTCGGAGGAAGGCCCGCCGACCCGGCGGGCCGCACGACCGCGACGCGCCGTGTCCGGACCCGACACCAAGTGGAGACCGCTCCGCCCGGCAGAACCTTGCGAGGCCGTCATGACCCGCTCACCCCACTGCTCCGCCGCCATGAAGTCGCCGGAGACGGCGATACCTTCGCCGGCCCGGCCCGTTCCCGGGCTGCGGGACTTCTACGAGGACCCCGCCGTCCCCGTCGCCTCCGGCGAAGCTCGTAGTCTGCGCCAGGCCCGGATGCTGGCCGATGCGCTCGGGCCCGCAGGGCCCGGCCACCCGGCTGCGACCGTGCTCGACGTGGGCTGCGGCGACGGTTCGGCGGCCGCGACCGCCGCCCGCGAACTGAACGGGCACCGCATCGTGGGAGTCGACTGGTCGCAGGGCGCACTGCGCCGGGCGGCGCCGCGCCTGAGCCATGTCGTCCGCGGCGAGTTGACCGGCGGTGGGCTGCCGTTCGCCTCCGGCAGCGCCGACGCCGTGCTCTTCAGCGAGGTCGTCGAGCACCTCGTCGACCCCGACAGCGCACTCGACGAACTGCACCGGGTGCTGCGCCCCGGGGGACATCTGATGCTCTCCACGCCCAACCTCGCCGCCTGGTACAACCGCGGGCTGCTGCTCGCCGGAGTCCAGCCGGTGTTCTCCGAAGTGAGTCTGCGCCACATCCACGGCAGGCCGGGCAGCCAGGTGGTCGGCCATCTGCGCCTGTACACGGCACGCGCGCTGCGCGAGTTCGTGGCGGCGTGCGGGTTCGAGGTGGTGACGGTCGCCGGTGCGCCGTTCCACGGAGTGCCGCGCCCGCTCCGCCCGCTGGACCGCTTGGCCTGCCGGCTGCCGTCCCTGGCCTCCATCCTCCTGGTGCACGCGAGGAAGGTGTAGCCCGTGGTGTGGGGAGTGGCCGCCGCACTGGTGGCGAACGTTCTGTACAGCACCGGCTTCGTCCTGGAGAAGCGGGCTCTGGCCGGCATGCCGCCGCTGAGTGCCGCACAGCCGGGCCGGGCCCTGCTCCTGCTGGCCGGCAGGCCCTTGTGGATCTGCGGGGCCACGGTGCTCGCCCTGGGGTTCGTCGCCCAATTGGCCGTCTACCGCACACTGCCGATCGCCGCCGCCCAGGGTCTTTTCCTGTCCGGGCTGGTCCTCCTGCTGGTGCTCTCGTCGGTGGTGCTCGGTGAGCGCCCCTCCGGCCGTGAGCGGCGCGCGGTGGCCGTCATCGGGCTGGCACTGGTCATGGTGGTGTCCTCGCTGTACGGGAGCAGCGAGGAGATCAGCCACAGCGCGCCCGCGGGCCTCCTGCTGGCACTGTGCCTGCCGACACTCGCGGCCGGACTGCTCCTGTACGCGGCCGCGGAACGGCGAGCCCGCCGACGTCACCGGCAGCCGACCACTGGGGTGGCCTACGCGGTGGCGGTCGGTCTGCTGTACGGGGTCAGCTCGCTCGCCATCAAGGGCATCTCCGGGCACCTGGGCACCTCGGATCTCCAAGGCTCCGTACCGGCCCTGCTCGCCTCCCCCTACCCGTACCTTCTGCTGTTGACAGGGAGCAGCGGACTGGTGCTGTCGCAGACCGCCCTGCAGCGCTGCCGGGCGTCACTGATCGTCCCGGTGTGCTCGACGGTGACCTGCGTGTTCACCATCGTCAGCGGCACGATCGCGTTCAGTGAGCCGCTGCCCGAAGACCCGCTGCGGCTGTTACTGCGCATCGGCGGCACCGCGTTGGCCCTTACGGTCCTGCTCACCCTGCCGCGACACGACGCGGCCCCCGCATCTGAAGGAACCCTGCCATGAAGCCTGACAACCCGTTGCTGAAGATCCTCGCCTGCCCGCTCGACAAGGGCCCGCTGATCCTCGATGAGACCGGGGGCTCTCTCTACAACCCGCGCCTGCACCGCCGCTATCCGATCATCGACGGCATTCCGCAACTGCTCCCTTCCTCCGGCGAGCCCGTCGTCGAGCCCGCCGTTGTGGAGGAACACGACACACTGCCGGCCAGGCTGTCCGACTCCGCCTGAACGCAGAAGTGAGCGTCTGTACCCACCCGCACATGCGACCGTCATGGGCCCCGAAGCGATCCCGTGCTCCGGCACCCCTAGGCGTCGATCACCCTCGAAGCGGGTGAGTTCGAGGTCACGCTGGCGCACCGGCTCGGCCACCCCAATCCGACGATCACGCCGGACCACTACGCCCGCTTCATGCCCGAGGCCGACACAAGCGGCGCAAGGCCACCGACGCGTTGCCCAACAGGCCTTGGCGGAGACCACGGGTCTGTCAAACGAGCGGGTCTGGCCCGTAGTCGGTGGTGACGCCGGGTAGGCGTCAGGGTAGGAGGATGCGGTGGCGGAGGAGGTTGAATCCGGCGCGTCCGTGCGCCTGTCTGATGATCCTCTTGGTGCGGGTGTTGACGTCTTCGGTACGGCCGTTTGTGGTAGTGCAGGGCGGGTCCGGTCGATTTCGAGGCCATTGGTGAGACTGTGCAGGTGGGGCAGATTGGCGGCGCGGGCGGCGTGATCCACTCGGTGAGTTTCGGGTCGTTGCCCCTTGCCGGTTTCAGCAGGGCGGCGAAGCCGCGTACGAGATCGGCGAGTGCGGTCGTCTCCGGGCAGGCCGCGGCGATTTGTCCAACAGGGTTGCGTCCTTCGGACGCAGGTCCTCGGGGACGGTGAGCAGGAGGCGGCCGGAGTGGCGCGGGGTGGTGACGGGGCGTTGCCTTCGGCACGCCCCTGATTGAGGTCGCGGACCAGGAGGTTCGCGCTGCCGGTGTAGCCCAACTCCCCGGAATGTCTGCGAGGAGGTGGGTGACCGGGACGGCCGGTTCCTCGGCACGGCGGCCGGCGCAGGTGCTCGCGGTAGGGGTCGACGAGGGTGGGCCACCGCCGACCGCCGCATGCGGCGCATGTCGCTGTCCCTCACCGCGGTGGCCCTGCCCATCAGTGATACCGGGCGGGACGCATACGCCGCGCTGACGTCGCGCGGTGCCGGCTCAACGCGAAGGGATCAGATCCCGTCGGCGGCAGGACCGCCGTCGCCTTCACCACTCCCGCCCGGCTGAGGGCCGTCCTGGGAGCGGCTCAGCCCTGGATCCCGCTGGCAGAACCGGCACTGCGCGCGCTCACGGAGCCGCTCGGTGTGCACGAGCTGAACATCGACCCCGTCCTCACCGCTGCGGCTCTCGCGCCCGGCGCCGTCGGATCGGCGTCCGGCAGCGCGATCTCCGTCTGGCCCGCCACCACCATCGAGCACCCCCACGGCCGGCTCCTCGTCGGTGGGGTGTGCCTCACCGACATCGCCGCGAGCCAGGGCACCCCTGTGTACGTCCTCGACGAGGCCGAGGTGCGCGAGCGCTGCCGCACCTACCGCACCGCCTTTCCCGAAGCCGAGATCCACTACGCCGCCAAGGCGTTCTTGTGCGGCGCCCTGGTCCACTGGGTCGACGCCGGATCGGATCCTTCTCCACGGCAACGTCAAGTCCCCGCAGGACCTGGAGACGGCGCTACGCCTCGGTGTGGGCCGGATCGTCATCGACAATCCCCCAGAGATCGCCCGGATCGCCGCTGCGGTCGGGGGAAGCCGCGGCCGTCAGAAGGTCATGGTCCGTGTCACGCCCGGCATCAGTGCCGGCGGACACCACAAGATCCGTACGGGCTCGGAGGACCAGAAGTTCGGCCTCTCCCTCGGGGACGGCCACGCCCATCATGCCGTCACTCGCATACTGGACCAGTCGCAGCTCGAACTCACCGGACTCCACTGCCACTTGGGCTCACAGATCACGGACATCAAGCCCTACTGCGTGGCCGTACGGCGGCTCGTCGGTCTCATGACCAGAATCCGTCACACCCACGGCATCACGTTGCCGGAGCTCGACCTCGGCGGCGGCCACGGCATCGCCTACCACCCCGGCGAACCCGCTCTGGACATCACCACCCTCGCCCGCAAGGTGCGCAACGAGCTGGCCAAGAGCTGCGCGGCAGCCGGACTCCCCGTCCCACGCCTGATCATTGAACCGGGGCGAGCCGTCATCGGTCCCGCCGGAGTGGCGATCTACCGGGTGCTCGCCGTGAAGCGCACACCCGGGCGCACCTTCGTCGCGGTGGACGGTGGGATGAGTGACAATCCGCCCGGCGCTGTACGGGGAGCACTACGCACCCCGTTTGATCGGCCGCCGCGCGTCCGGCGACCTGGAGCGCGTCACGGTGGTCGGGCGCCACTGCGAGGCCGGGGACATCCTCGCCGAAGACTCTCCGCTCCCCGTCGACACCCATCCCGGAGACCTGCTGGCCGTGCCTGTGGCCGGTGCCTACCACCTGTCCATGTCCTCCTGCTACAACCTGGTCGGCCGCCCGCCGGTTGTCGCCGTGGCCGACGGCCACGCCCGTCTCCTTGTCCGCAGGGAGACCCTGGACGACCTCCGGGCCCGCGACAGCGGCTTGTAGACCCCGGGGGATCCCAAGCCCGCGATCTGGCCCGGCGATCCGTCGCCGGGCCAGATCGCTGACCGGCGCATCCCTGACGGCCGACGTCACGCAGGTGTGAAGAGAGCGCCGTCAAAGGCCAGGAACTGGCCAGGAACGGCCGCCAGCATCTGATCGAGGCACACCCTGAGCGGAACTGACCAACGAAGGAGTTCACCCGCATGACCGCTTCGATCACCGAGAAAAGGGCCGCGCCCGGCGGCGAGGAACCCCCGGACACCAGCGCGCGCCACAAGCTGCCCGCCGTCACAGGGCTCGCCACGCTGTCGCTCGACGCGATGGCCTCGGTGGCCTACGGCCCCGCGGCCATCGCCCCCTGGTCCTTGCCGGTGACCGGTCGGTCGCGGGCGCGGTCGCTGATTGTGTACGCCGACGAGGGAAGAACCAGCGGGTGCGTATTGTTGGCACATACACGTACCCGTTTTGGGTCACTCGTCCGCCGTGTCACTGCGGCGGCCGCCGCAGTAGTGGGCGGCAGTGGCCCCCACTCGCATCGAGGAGTCCCAGGTGAATTCCACCGCCGAACAGCCCGCAGAGGTCGTCGCCCGGCTGCGCACCACCTTCCGGACCGGGCGCACGAAGCCGGTGTCCTGGCGCACGGGGCAGTTGCGGGGCCTGCGGTCGCTGCTCACCGAGCACGGGCAGGACATCGCGGCTGCGCTCCACGCGGACCTGGGCAAGGGTGAGCGCGAGGCGTTCCGTACGGAGATCGACTTCACCGTGCGCGAGATCGACCACACCCTCGAGCGGCTCGAGGGGTGGCTGCGTCCGGAGCCCGTCGAGGTGCCGGAGCACCTCGGCGACGCGCGCGCATGGACCGTGCTGGACCCGCTGGGCGTCGTCCTGGTCATCGCCCCGTGGAACTACCCGGCGCAGTTGCTGCTCGCCCCGGTGGCCGGTGCGCTCGCCGCGGGCAACTGCGTTGTCGCCAAGCCGAGCGAGCTCGCGCCGGCCACCTCGCGCGTCATCGCGGAACTGCTGCCCCTGTTCCTCGACGCCGACGCGGTGGCAGTGATGGAGGGCGCCGTGCCGGAGACCACCGCCCTGCTGGAGCAGCGCTTCGACCACATCTTCTACACCGGCAACGGCACCGTCGGCCGGATCGTAATGCGCGCGGCCGCCGAGCACCTCACTCCGGTGACCCTGGAACTGGGCGGGAAGTCACCGGCGTTTGTCGACCGCAGCACGGACCTGCACGACGTGGCCGCCCGGCTGGTGTCGACGAAGTTCCTCAACGCGGGCCAGACCTGCGTCGCACCGGACTACGTGCTCACCGACCGGGAGACCGCCGCGGAGCTGGAGGGCGCGCTGGCGGAGGCGGTACGGCAGGCGTTCGGCGCTGATCCCGCCGCGTCGCCCCGTTACGGCAGGATCGTCAACGAGCGGCACTTCGACCGGCTCACGGGCCTGCTCGGCTCCGGCCGGCTTGTCGTCGGGGGCGCGTACGACCGTACGAACCGCTACATCGCCCCGACGGTGCTGGCCGACGTGTCCCCGGATTCCGCCGTCATGGCCGAGGAGATCTTCGGGCCGATCCTGCCGGTCGTGGTGGCCGACGGGCTCGACGAGGCGATCGCGTTCATCAACGACCGGGACAAGCCCCTGGCGTTGTACGCGTTCACCGAGTCGCAGGAGGTCCGCGACCGTCTGGTCGCCGAGACCTCGTCGGGCGGCGTCGGCTTCGGGCTCCCCGTGGCCCACCTCACGGTCTCGGATCTGCCGTTCGGCGGGGTCGGCGAGAGCGGCATGGGTCGCTACCACGGCCAGTACTCGCTCGAGACGTTCAGCCACCGCAAGGCCGTGCTGGACAAGCCGCTCGCCTGAGCGGACCTCCGGCACGCCCGGCGCGACCCTGCCTGCCACCGGAGACGAGTACGACAACGGATGGACCGGGGCCACCGGGCCCCCAGGATGACCCCACGAGCGGTACGAGCGTCATCCCGGAATTCCGGCGCGGCCCCAGCTGCGCCCAACAGTCGAGAAGGTGTCCGGTGCCCCACTCAGGTCGCGACCCGTAGACCCGCTTCATTCAGATGACGATCCGATCGCGGTCACTGTGACGACGAATGCCCGGCGGCGGCATCGGCTTCGAGGAGATGGGCGCCACCGGGCACAACAAGCGTCTCAGGCCGTCAGCGAGGCCCTCGACCAGCCCCCACACTCGCGGCGAGAGTCGCGAGGATCTCGTCGCGGGGGCCGGCCGCCCGCTGATGGGCCGACGGGTACAGGTGGACGTGCTCCTCCTGGGTGTCCGCTGAAAACGCATGCCGGCCCGGTGAGGCGGGGTGAGGACCCGCCGACCAGACGGTGTCGCGATTCAGTTGGCTTTGTGGCGCTGGATAGGATCACCGTTCGTGACGAAGATCAATCTCGCCCGGACGGCGACCACGACAGCAGCCACCCTCGCCCTCCTCAGCGCCACAGGCCCGGTGCCCGCACTGGCGGACGGAGGCACGCCCGCCCCCGTGGTGACGACCGGGGCCCTGTTCAACGACCCGACCAGCCCCGACCCGGCACGGACCGACGCGATACCCACACACCTTGCCCGGCTCATCGACGGCGCGGTTCCCGGGTCCGACATCATGATCTCCACGTACGTGTTCGGCTCCAAATGGGTGGTGGAGCGGCTGAACGCGGCGCACCTGCGCGGGGTGAACGTCCATGTGATCCTGGACAGCGAGACCCGCCGGCACGGGGAGGGCGGTCCGATGTACGACCTGCTCGCCGCCGGGCTCGCGAAGAAGCCGGCCGGCTCGGGCGACTCCTGGGTGCGGCTGTGCGCCGACAAGCAGGCGTGCCTGGCGAAGGACCCGAACCCGGCGGACGGCTGGCCCGGCGTCAACCACAACAAGTTCTACCTGTTCTCCCGGACCAAGGGCAGCGCCACCGCCACCGTGCCGGTGGACAACGTGGTCGTGCAGTCCTCCGCGAACATGACCACCTGGGACCGGAAGAAGTCCTGGAACGACGCCCTGACGGTGGCCGGCAACCAGACCCTGTACGGCGCCTACGCCGCCTACTTCAACCGTCAGGTCGAGGCGCAGGCGGACCCGTCCAAGCAAGTTTCCGACGTGCTGATGGACACCCAGGCGGGCCGGGCCAAGGCCTACTTCTTCCCCCGGGCGACCACGGACGTCATCGTCAACATCCTCAGCACGGTGGACGACCCGGTTGACGGGAAGCCGGCCTGCCACGGCAACGACACCGGCTACGGCACCACCGACGGCCGCACGGTGATCCGCGTCGCGATGCACGGGATCACCCGTCCGGAAGTCGCGCAGAAGTTGTGGGACCTGGACGACGCGGGCTGCTATGTGGACATCGTGTACCGCGACCTCGACGCGTCGGGGACCGCGGTCGAGCAGATCCTCAACAAGCCCACCCGGTACGGCGGTATCGACCTGCACAAGCTGGACGACGCGGCGGGCGGCACGCACACCGCCACCCACACCAAGTACCTGCTCATCGAGGGCACCTACAAGGGCAAGAACAACCAGAAGATCGTCTTCACCGGCAGCCACCCCTACACGAAGTCGGGCCTGATCGGTAACGACGAAGCCCTCCTGAAGTGGGACGACTCCACCGACCCCGAGCACCGCACCGCCTCTGTATACGACGCCTATCGGGAGAACTTCCGCACCCAACGCGCCGTCGCCGACGCGCAGAACACACAGCCGCAGCCGTAGCCGTCACGGCGGGCGCACGGCGTCATTGCACGCGGTGGCCAACCGCAGGCCAGAGGGGACCCCGGGGGAACCAGCTCCCCGGGGCGCGTGCTTCCAGGGTGACGGCCCGGCCTCCCGCATCTCCGACGGCGCCGCATAGGCTCCCGCCCACCGGGGGGGGTGCCGCTCCCGTGTACGAGTTCTCCCACACCGCCGCGACCTGTCGCACCCCACCGAGCTCGCCACCCACCTCGCCTACCGCCGCCACCGACCCGCTGCTCATCCACGGCGACGCCCCCCCCCAGCAAGAGCCACCGAGCCCGGCCTGCGCAAAGCGGTCATGCCGGCCTGTTGGGCAGATCGCCCTGTACGAGCCGGGCGAGGAGCAGCTGCAGGAGGTTGCCGAGGCGTTCGGGCTGCACCCGCTCGCGGTCGAGGACGCCGTCCATGCGCATCAGCGGCCCAAGCTGGAGCGCTACGGCGACATGCTGTTCCTGGTGCTGAGGACGATCGTCTACGTCGACCACGAGAAGGTCACCGCGACCAGTGAGATCGTCGACACCGGCGAGATCATGGTCTTCGCCGGCCCCGGGTACGCGATCACCGTCCGCCACGGCAGGGCCCCGTCACTGGACGGCGTACGCCAGCAGCTCCAGGACGACCCGCGCCAGCTGGGCTGCGGCCTTGCTGGCGTCCTGCACGCGGTCGCGGACATGGTCGTCGACCGCTACCTCGAGGTGGCCGATGCTTTCGCCGGTGATGTCGACACCCCGGAGAGCGACGTCTTCTCCCCCGACCGGCCTGTCGACGCCGGACGCATCTGCCAGCTCAAGCGCGAACTCCTGGAGTTCAAGCGCGCCGTCATGCCATGAACTTCGACGTCACGCCTGTCTCCGGGCCCTGATGGAGATTCGTGACGCGCAGGTCAGCTGTCACGGTGGCCAGGCCGAGCCGTTCAGCGGCCGCGTTGAGCAGTGCGTTCCTCAACTGGTCGGCGGTCTCGGGCAGCGGCTGCCCGAGGGGTGTGGTGAAGGCGACTCAAGATTACAATTCGAACAAAGGGTGCAAGGCGGGCTTCCTGAGGGAGGAATGCCCTGATGACTGAGAACGTCGGCGCAATGCATGGCGGTGCGCCCGGTTCTCGCGGCCGGACAACCATCGCCGATGTGGTGGTGGCGAAGAGCGCCGGAATGGCGGCGCGGGACGTGCGCGGCGTCTACGCCCTGGGCAGTGGGTTCGCTCGCTCGATGGGGTCCATGCGGGAGCGGACGCCTGGTGCCGGCAGTGGCAAGTCCGTCACACGCGGGGTCAGTGTCGAGGTCGGGGAGGCGCAGGCGGCCATCGATCTGGAGACCGTCGTCGACTATGGCGTTTCGATCACGGACGTGGCCGGTGCGGTGCGGGAGAACGTGATCTCCGCGGTGGAGCGGATGGCGGGTCGGAACGGCGTGGAAGTCAACATCATGGTCGGTGATGTGAAGCTGCCCGACGAGGAAGACGAAGGGGAAGAGCGGCAGCGGATCCAGTAGCCGGGGGGAGCCGCTGCTTGAGTGAGGGAGCGAGTAATGAGCAGGGCGATGGTTGGCTTGATGGCCGGAATGGCACTGGGTTTCGCCTGGTACTTCGGTAGCTTCTGGGCCTTCCTGCTGGTGCTGGGGCTGGGCGTCGCCGGACTCGTGGCCGGGCGGCTTGTGGAAGGCGGTCTCGAACCGGGCGACTTTGTCCGCCGCCGAGATCGGCAGGAGCGGATCCGCGATGACCGGCGACGGACTCGGCGAGACTGGCAACGGTGACCGGTGAAGCCGATCGGCGTCCGGGCCCACCTCGCGGTGAGCGCGGTGCGATCACCGTCGCCGGCCGGGTCGTCGCGAAGATCGCTTCCCGGGTGGCCGCGAGGCGCTGAGCCGGTTCACCGAGTCGGCCGACCGCGTGCCGCCTGATCGCCGGACGCCACGCGTGACCACATCCGTGCGGCAGGCACCGGAGCGGAACACCACAGGACGGGACGCCGAGTCTGCCGCCAGAGGGCAGGCGGTGATCGGCGAGGTACGGATGCGCATCACCGTCGAGCTCGGCTGTCCGTCCGACATCGGGGCGCAGTGCGCCGCGGTGCGCCGGGAGGTTACCGAACGGCTCAGGGCATGGCCCGGCATGGATACGTCCGATCTCGTGGTGTCGGTCGAGACACTGCACTCGGTGCATTCGCAGCACTCGGACCGGGAGAGGGTGAGATGAGCGCGAACACCTCGCGGCAGCCGACCGGTGACAGCGCCCTTCCCTCCGCTACCGGAAAGGTAGCTCCGTCCGCCGGCGCCCCGGGGCGGGCGCGGGCACGAGGGCGGCGAGCGGGAAATCAGGCCGGCTGGTGCGCCGTTTCTGGTCGGCGCGGCGGATTCCCACGGCCTTGGTGGCCCTGCTGTCCGCCGCGGCCATCGAACTGCTCCTGTACGACGTGGTCTCGGTGCGTGCAGGCCGGTCCGCGATGCGCTGGCGCGGCGGCTCGCCGAGGAACGGTCCACACGGCCCCTGGATGACATCTGGATGATCGTCGGGGCCGCACTGGCGATGGCCCTCGGCCTGTGGCTTCTCCTGCTGGCGGGCGCCGGGACTGCGCAGGCTGCTGCCCATGCGGCAGCCCACGGGCATCCCGGGGACCAAAAAGGTCGGCGCCGGGCTCGACCGCCGCGCGGCCGCTCTGGTTCTGCGCGACTGGGCCATGCAGGTGCCGGGTGTCCAGTCGGCACAGGACGAATTGACCCCCGTCATGCCCGACCAGGGCACTGCAACAAGATCGTGTTACGAGCTCCTACTGTGGTGAGACGATTCGGCCGTTTGGAGGGGCGTGAATGCTGGGCTGTGGATCTTCGTCTCTCCAGGGTGGGGTCACCGGTTCAGCAGCGACTCTGCGATGGCGACGGAGGCCGGGGCGAGCGCGGTCTCGCCGTCGTCGATGTCCCACAGCGAGTTCTGCAGCAGCCTCCCCAGCGTCCAGCCGGTCGCACGTGCGCGGTCCAAGCCGAGGGTCTCGGTGAGCAGATCGAAGCGGCGCCGTACCACGCGCGGAGTGTCGCCCGTGGCGACGACGTCGTCCCACCGGCTGTCCAGGGCGGGCCACAGGTCGAAGCCGGGATCCCCGGCGAGCGGCTCGGGATCGATGGCGAGCCACGGTTCGCGCTCCGCTGCGAGAACATTGTCGTAGTGCAGATCCCAGTGCAGCATCCGGTCGCCGGGTTCGCCGACCAGGTCGGCCACCGCCGAGGCCCAACCGCGCAGGAGTTGCTGGTCAGAAGGGTCGGCCAGAGCTGTGACGGCATGCGGAACGTGCTCCAGCATGTCGGTGGCGATGTCACCGAGGCTCCGCAGACCGTGCGGCGCGCGGACGGAGACCAATCGGGCCTGAAGCTTGGCGAGGATGCTCATCGCGACGTCGTCGTCCTCGATCGAGGTCAGCGTGCGGGTGCCGTCCAGCCGTTCCAGGAGCATGGTGCTGCTCTCGGGATCGTGGTCGAGCAGCCGCACCGTCCCCTCGCCGTTCCAGGTGCGCAGTCCGATGCGTGCGGCGGCGGTCTCCTCCCTGGGCATCTGGAATTTGAGAACGGCGCGTGTGCCGTCCTTGCGCAGCACTGGCAGTACCAACGAGGCTTCCCCCGCTCCGGGCTCGCCGTCCCGTTTCAGCTCCCAGCGGTCCAGTACTTCCGCGGCCAACGCGGGCAGTGCGGCAATCCAGACTCTTCCTTGCTCGCCAAAGGTCCTGGCGTACGACGCTGCCAGGGGGTTCGGGACCTCGACCGCTTTGGGCGCGCTCATGTCGGATTTCCTTCAAGCGGGAGTCGATTCCCGCCGCAACCTACCGGAGGACCGCGGACCGCCTTCCCGACGCGGACGGCCCGCTACGTCAATATCGTTCACCAGCCCTCTTCCGCAAGAGCCACCACACGGTCATGTTCGGGTCTTGGTGAAGCGTCTCCAGCCGATGAGGCCGCAGGCTAGGGCGATCAAAGCATCGTGCAGGTCGAGGCGTCGCTCCCAGCGGACGGCCAGGCGCTTGAAATGGTGCACCAGCGAGAAGGTCTGCTCGACGACATAGCGGAGCTTGCCCAGGCCCTTGATGTTCGGGGCACCCTTGCGGGAGATCACCGGCAGGATCCGGCGCCTGCGCAGCTCGCGGCGGTCGGGGTTGCTGTCGTATCCCCTGGCTGTCGCCGAGCAGGGCGCGCCGGGTCCGACACCGCGGGCGGCTGGCCTGGCCGGCGGCTTCATCGGCATTCACCGACGGGGGGAGTCAAGCACGGCCAGTCATCGTCGATTCCCCGCGGCGCGCCGAACGCCATCAGCCTGCTCCGATGCCCAGTCTGACCGCCCGCAAGGCGGGTGGACCAGTAGAGTGTACTGATGGTACACTCTAGCGGTACTCTGCGGTTATGCCTCTTCCCCGTTTCGATCGCCTGCCCGCCGAGCGCCGGGAGCTCATCCTGGGGGTGGCGCGCCGGCACTTCGCCGAGCACGGCACCGAAGGCGCCTCCTACAACAAGATCATCGAAGCTGCGGGGGTCTCCAAGACCGCCGCCTACCACTACTTCGACGGCCGTGAGGACCTGCTCGTCGCGGTCCTCGACGGGGTGCTCGAGCGACTGCTCGACGCCCTCGGACCCTGGGTCCCGGCCCGTGACGAGGCCGACTTCCGGTCCCGGTTCGCCGCCGGCTCCGCCTCCCTCGCCGCCCACCTGCGGGACCACCCCGAGGACCTGGCCCTCGCCGACGCCGCCATCGGGCGCACCCCCGCGGGCCCGTGGCTCGACTGGTTCGGCGCCCTGGTCACGGACGGGCAGCGGCTGGGGGTGATCCGCACCGACGTGGACCACGGGCTGCTGGTGTCGGTGACCGCGGCGGTCATCCAGGCCGCCGACGCCTGGGCCTTGGCCCGCATGACGACCGAGCCCCTCGCC
This sequence comes from Streptomyces chryseus, assembly GCF_014650755.1. Taxonomy (GTDB): domain Bacteria; phylum Actinomycetota; class Actinomycetes; order Streptomycetales; family Streptomycetaceae; genus Streptomyces; species Streptomyces chryseus. Next base: position 26,997 of record NZ_BMVO01000036.1, read on the forward strand.
GAAGCCGCGGATCTCCCGGAAGGCGAAGCCTCGGCACAGCTGTGGAGCCTTCTGCACGGCCTGTGGCGCGGGGCAGCCACCGCGGCCGCCACAGCCGCCGGAGAGGACCCGACCAATGCGCGCTGACCTGCGGATCTCCTGGGAGATACCGGCCACCCCGCCCGGCCTCGCGGGACGCCTGGAGCGGTTCATGGGCCCCGGCAAGTCCCGTTCCGAGTCCGTGGTGGAGACCCTCGGCCTTTTCGGCTGCGCCCTGCTCCTGGCCGCCGGCCTGTGGACGTCGGGGGCCGCACACGACTGGTCCACCGGGCAACTCGCCGTGGTCGCCATGGTCGGACTCGATCTGATCGGCGGAGTGCTGACCAACGCCACCAACGCCGCGAAGCGTTGGTACCACCGGGCCGACCCAGGGGCCAGGCGCGCCCGGTTGTTGTTCGTCGCCGCGCACCTGATCCACCTTGCCGCGATGGGGCTGTTCGTCCTGTCCGGCGACCTCGCGTGGACGCTGACGAACGCCGCACTTCTCCTCGGCGGGGCGTTGGTCGTGGAATTCGCGCCCATGCACCTCAGACGGCCGGTGGCGATGGCCCTGTTGATGGCGGCCGCCCTGACCAACCTGTTCTGGCTGGCGGTGCCCGCCGCGCTCGCCTGGTTCGCGCCGCTGTTCTTCCTCAAGCTGCTCGTCTGCCACCTCGTGCCCGAGGCGCCGCTGGAGCGGAGGCGGGATGTCTGAGGCCTCAGCCGGGGGTTCCTGGCGGATCGACACCGACCCTGACCCGGCCGCCTGCGCCGACCTGCTGACCGCCGCATTCGCCCGGGAGCCCGCCGTCTCCTGGATCTGCGGCGGCTCATCCCCCGTACGCGCCCACTGGTTTTGGGCCACCCTGCGTGCCCACGCCAGCCTCGACGGGGCCCGCCGTACCGCGCTCGTGGGCGCGGACGCCCGGCTCCTCGCGGCGGCCGTCCTCACTCCGCCGGGCGCGACCCCGGCCGCCGGCACCCGCGCCCTCTGGGCAGCCCGTACCGGGCTGCGTTGCGGTCCGCGCGCCCTCGACAGAACCCTGCGCTACCTGGACGCCACCGACGGGGGCGCACCCCCGGGGGCCTGGACGCTGGAGTTCGTCGGGGTCCGTCCCGACCTGACCGGACGCGGCGCCGGGCGCCTGCTGTTGGACCACGTCCTGGCGACCACACCCACCCCCCACGGCCTGTACCTGACCACAACGGACCCGGCGAACGTCCCCCTCTACCACCACTTCGGCTTCACCACACGGCGCCAGACCCCGCTAGGGCCGCTCAGCGTCACGTCCATGAGCCGCGCCGGAGAGTGAGGCAAAGCGCGAGCGTCGAACCAGAAGGCCGGCACAAACACGTGGATGAGGAAGAAGTTCCTTACAGGTGTGTGGCGATGGCCGGCATGAGGTCCTGGAAAGTGCGTCCGTTGGCGGGGCTGCCGATAGCGGCCATCTGCCAGCCGGTGCCGCTGCGCTGGACCTTGGCCATGATCTGTGCGGTGTGGCTGCCGCCGCCGGTGAGGGTGTAGCGGGCGAGTTCCTGGCCGTTGGTTTCGTCGAGTAGGCGGCAGAAGGCGTTGTCTACTTCTTCGAAGGTCTGGCCGGTGAAGGAGTTCACGGTGAAGACGATCTGGTCGACGTGTACGGGCACGCGTTGCAGGTCCACGATGACCGACTCGTCGTCGCCGCCCTGGCCGGCGCCGCCGACGCGGTTGTCGCCGGTGTGACGCACGGAGCCGTCGTCGCTGACGAGGTGCTGGAAGAAGACGACGTCCACCGGCTTCTTGTCGGCGAAGAGGACCGCCGAAGCGTCCAGGTCGATCTCCCGGGCGGTGAGCTTGGCGAGGAAGCCCTTGCGCTGGGCGGCTTTCCAGCCCAGTCCCATCCGTACGACGGTGAGCGCGCCGCCGTCGGACTTGCTCAGGCTGATCTGCTGACCCTTGGTCAGGTTCACGGACATGTGCTGCCTCTTCGTTGGGTCGTGGTGGCTGGGGGCTGTGCTGCTGCGGTCAGGTCCGTACTGGGCCGTTGCCGGTCCCTGTCCCGTTGTCGGGCCGTGCGGCGGTCCTGTCGCCAGGTCGTACCTGGATGATGTGGGGGTCCGGTTGGTGCCCGGCGGAGCCTTCCGCCTTCATGGCCTTGCTCTCGCTCTTGAGGATGCGTGCCGCCTTGCCGGCGTTGCGGGCCAGGTCGGGGAGCTTCTTGGCGCCGATGAAGACAATGACGACGATCAGGAGTATCGCGAGTTCGCTGAGTCCGAACACCGGGTCCGCTCTCTGGGTGTGGTGGGTGAGCCGGGAGCGGGGTGCGCGTCGGGCCCGCACCCCGGGTCGCGCAGGTGTCAGACGTTGACGCCGAAGTCGGCGGCGATGCCGGCCAGTCCGCTGGCGTAGCCCTGGCCCACGGCGCGGAACTTCCACTCGGCGCCGTCGCGGTAGAGCTCGCCGAAGATCATGGCGGTCTCGGTGGCGGCGTCCTCGCTCAGGTCGTATCGGGCGAGCTCGGTGCCGCCGTCCTGGTTGACGACGCGGATGAAGGCATTGCGGACCTGGCCGAAGCTGTGGCCGCGGGCTCCGGCGTCGTGGATGGAGACCGGAAAGACGATCTTCATTACGTCGGCGGGGACGGTGGCCAGGTTGACCTTGATGACCTCGTCGTCTCCCTCGCCCTCGCCGGTGAGGTTGTCGCCGGTGTGCTCGACCGAGCCGTCCGGGCTGATCAGGTTGTTGAAGAAGATGAAGTGCTGGTCGGACGCGACTTTTCCGGCTTCGTTGACCATCAGCGCACTGGCATCGAGGTCGTAGTCGGTGCCGGTCGTCGTACGGACGTCCCAGCCCAGGCCGACCAGGACGGCGGACAGCCCCGGTGCCTCCTTGCTCAGCGAGACATTGCCGCCCTTGGACAGGCTCACACCCATGTCGCTTCCCTTCTCGAAGACCTGGGCCCGAGAACGGGACGCCGCTTCGGACCCTCGTATGACACCATTAGGAATCTACAGCAATGTAGAAACGCGTAGGTGTGCGAACTGGGCATGTCGGCAGGCGCCTTCCGGTCACACAGCCGCCTCGGCCGCTGGGAGAGGCACGCGGCGGGTGACCAGTACGATGCCCCCTCGACGCTCCTACGGTTCGGGGCGGCGGGACGGAAAGGAGGCCGCGCCATGGTTGACGGCACGGAGAAGACGAGCCCGGATGGGCGCGGTCGCAGGCGCCAGGGCGAACTCGAGACGCAGGTGCTGTCGGCGCTCGGCCGGGCACCCGGGCCGGTGACCGCCGCGTGGGTACAGGAGCAGCTCGGCGGCGATCTGGCGTACACCACGGTCATTACGATTCTGACCAGGCTGTACGCGAAGAGGGCGGTGACCCGCACCAGGGCCGGCCGGTCCTTCGAGTGGACGCCGGTGGCGGACGGGGCCGGTCTTGTGGCCATGCGCATGCGCAAGCTGCTCGACACCCAGGAAGACCGCGACGCGGTGCTCTCCAGCTTCGTGTCGTCCCTCTCTTCACACGACGAAGAGCTCCTGCGCTCCCTCCTCACTGAAGCTGACGATCCGGAGCGTTGACCTATGGGCGTGTTCGTCTTCCTGCCCCTGATCCTGCCGCTGACCGCACTGCCGATCGCGCGGCTGGCCGAACAGCATCTGCACCCGCGCAGCGCAGCGCTGTTGCTGACCTGGGTGGGAGCGATCCTCGCCGCGTGCAGCACGCTGTGCCTCGGGCTTCTGGTCGTGGTCGGTACCGCGCAGCTGCCCGGCAACCCGCTGCCCGACAGCTGGTCCGACCCCGAGGTACGGGAAGCGGTCCCCTACGACGAGGTGGCCGGGAAGGCGTCCATCTGCGCCCTCGCCCTCGTGGTCGTGGCGTGCGCGCACACCCTGCGACGGCACTACGGCTTCCGTTCCCGTGCCCACCGCACGCTGGCCGCCCTTCCCGACGCGTCGGAGGTTGCCGTACTCACCGACGAGGTGCCCTACGCGTACGCGCTGCCGGGCTCTCCGGGCCGGATCCTGGTTTCCACCGGCATGCTGTGCGGCCTCGGCGAGGCAGAGCGCCGGGCCCTTCTCGCTCATGAGCGCGCCCACCTCGCCGGACGTCACCACCGGCTTCTGCTCATGGTGCAGCTCGCCGGCTGCGCCAACCCGCTGCTGCGCCCGCTGCGTTCCGCGGTGGGCTACAGCACCGAGCGCTGGGCCGACGAGGAAGCCGCCCGGGTCACAGGGGACCGCAGGACGACGGCCCGCGCCGTGGGCAAGGCGGCGCTGATCTCCCAGCGCGCCGTCGTACCGGGGTTGGCCGCCTTCGCCGAGGCGGGCCCGGTCCCGCGCCGTGTTGCCGCGCTGCTGGGGCCGGTGCCTGCGGCCGGAGGCTGGCCGCCCGCGCTGACCACGGCCGGTGTCGCGGCCATCGTCGCCGCAGCCGGAACGGCCGCATCGACCTTGTCCGCGCTCAACGCGGCGATCGCCCTGTTCTTCATTCTGCAGTCCGCCACCTACGGGTAAGTCGGGGCATCTTACGCCGTACCTGGCTGCCTCTACGCGACTGTAGAGTGCACGCACCGCATGCAGTTGCGGTCGAGGATGGATGAGCACGAAGGCCCGGAGGACGCCAGGGTGGGTACGCAGGACAGGCGACGGGACAGTCGCCGGGCACAACCAACGCGGCGGCGCCGCAAGGTGGCAGAACGGTCCGGGCCGACCCGACGCGGGCGAATAGCCCTGTGGACCGGTGGGGCGCTGGCCGTCCTCGTGCTGGTGACGGCCGGGGTGGGGGCCTGGGTCTACCAGGGCCTGGACGGGAACATCGGTTCCGCGGACGTGGACAACAAGCTGGGCGGCGACCGGCCGGTCAATCTGAGTCCGGGCTCGAAGAACATCCTGGTGGTGGGCTCCGACTCGCGGGACGGCAAGAACGCGAAGTACGGCAAGGACCTGGACACCATGCAGTCGGACACGCTGATGGTCATGCATCTGTCCGCGGACAGAGAGTGGGCCACTGTGGTCTCCTTGCCGCGGGACTCCTGGGTGAGCCTGCCGGCCTGCGACCGCGGCAACGGGACCACGTCCACTCCCCGCCATTCCAAGATCAATGCGGCCTTCGCCATCGGCGGTACGAGCGGCGATGTTTCGGGAGCCGCCGCCTGCACGATCAAGACGGTGGAGCAGTCCACCGGTCTGCGTATCGACCACTTCATGTCCGTCGACTTCCAGGGCTTCAAAGGCATGGTCAACGCCCTCGACGGCATCGAGGTCTGCCCCGAGACGGCGATCCGCGACAAGAAGGCGCACCTCGACATGGAGGCCGGGTGCCAGAGCGTCAAGGACGAGGACGCCCTCGGATACGTGCGCACCCGCTACAGCGTCGGCGACGGCTCGGACCTCGGGCGCATCGGCCGCCAGCAGGAGTTCATGCAAGCCCTCGCCGCCAAGGCGCAGCAGAAGCTCACCAGCCCGACCGCCCTGTACGACTTCCTGGACTCGGCGACCAAGTCCCTGACCACGGACGAGAAGCTGGCGGGGATCAAACCGCTGACCAGTCTTGCGAACGAGATCAAGAGCATCCCGGGTGACCGGCTGACCTTCCTGACCGTGCCTAATTACGGACGCGAGGCGGACGTACCCTCCGACAAGGCCAACGTGGTGTGGCAGTACCCGCAGGCCGCCGACCTGTTCACCTCGCTGGCCAAGGACCACGAGGTCGACAAGAAGAAGCTCGCGGCCGACTCCAAGGCGCCGGTGTACGCCGCTACGGTGCGCGTGCAGGTCCTCAACGGCAGCGGGGTGCCCGGCCAGGCCGCGAAGGTCGCCGAAACGCTGAGGGCGGCGGGCTACAGCATCGCCGGCACCGGCAATGCGCCGGTCTCTGCGGAGAAGACCGCGGTCACCTACCCCCAGGGCCTCGAGCGGCAGGCCGGGGTGCTCGCTTCCCGGGTGCCGGGTGTCGCGGCGAAGCCGGACGCGGACGCCATGGCCGGCGCCGTCACGCTCGTCGTGGGCGCGGACTTCACCGGCCTTCGCTGACGCCGCCGGCCGGCCGGCTCGGGGCACGACGGTGGGCCTGTTGGCTGAGTGCCGCAGGCCCACCGTTTTCCTCAACCCAGTGCGGGGCGTCAGTGCCGGGACTTGAGGCGTTCAAGGGCGGCCACGCCAACGACGGCGAGAGCGATCTGGATCAGCCATTCGATCCAGTCGATGCCCTTGGAGTCAGCGACACCCAGTCCGGCCGCGATGGCCGTGCCCAGGAAGGCAGCGGCGATACCGACGAGGATCGTCCACAGGATGCCGGTGCGCTGGCGGCCCGGCAGGACGAGCCGTCCCAGCACACCGATGATGATGCCGATCACGATCGCGCTGATGATGCCTGAGATCTCCACGCTTGCTCCTCGGATACGTCCTATGAGGTACGTGTGCCCCCCGCTGGTTACAGGTCGAACTCGTGGGGCGGCAGGTCGAGCGTGCAGCAGGCTTCGCGCACGATGGCCTGCTCGTCCTTGTCGAAGTCGCCGTCGGCGCCGCCGATGACGATGCCGATCTGGATGACGGCGCGGGCCTCGGCGGGCTTCTTCTTCGCCTTGGCGATCTCCTGAAGGACGCTGACCTTGCCGAGGTCGAAGTCGGCGGTCAGCTTGTTCAGGTTCTCGTCGAAGCGACGCTGCAAGTCGTCCGCGGCGCTCCAGCATCGCGCCCAAGGCACAGGCCCGCTTGGTCTCCGCATCCATGTCGTCGACTTGCAGGTCCACATGGGCTTGCATCTGCTGCGTGCCCGGGCGTTGAGGCCACACTGAGGGCGTGTGGTCGGCTTCCATCTGAAAACTGAGACTGGGGTGCTCCTGTTCGGGAGCCCGCAGTCAGACCCACTCCGGCTCACTCTCCACTTCCTCCCAGCCCAGCACGCCGGGGCCGGCTCGTGGGTATGGATCTGGTCGTGATCGCTGAGCCTCGTCCGCCACTGACAGCGGGACCGCGGATGCGGTCATGCGGCGCAAGCCTGCACGCCAGGCTTCAGTAGCTGCGAGAGCAAGCCAAGGCGCTCGTTGCCCAGTACCACGAGCTCAAGGACGCCGAAGACGAAGACGGTCTCGTCCGCCGGGCAGCATGCTCACGGCCATCGCCTCCCATCACGACGCCCGAGCCGCCGTCTGTGACCGGCTCGTCACCGCCGAGCCGTCCCTGTCCGACGAACACCGCGGCGAGGCCGAGCATCAACGCGCCAACGCCTACAACGCCCGCAAGTATGCCCTGCTCACCACCCGCAGGACCGCCTGAGAAGCTGCTTCTGCTCCCTCGCCTGACGGTGCCTGCCATGGGGCAAATTACACGGGCAGATTCCGTTTCGGCTGCTCCATGACACGGCGGCCCGGCACACGATCAACACGTCTTGCTCCATGGGAATCTGCGGTCCAGCACGATGACATGGAGCCCGGAGGTACACCGCTCGTGGCGGCGAACAACAACCCCACCGTCAGACGACGCCGTCTTGGAGCCGAGCTTCGCCGGCTCCGCCAGGCCAGTGGGCTCAAGGGCTCCGAAGTGGCCGAGCGGCTCATGGTCTCCCAGCCCAAGATCAGCCATATCGAGAACGGCAACCGTGCCATCAGCCCTCGCGATGTGCGCGACCTGTGCGCGATCTACGGAGTGACGGACCCGCAGGTCATCAACTCGCTGATGCGGATGGCCAGGGAATCCGGGCAGCAGGGCTGGTGGCACGCATACAAAGACATCCCCCAGAGCGTCTACATCGCCCTGGAGACGGACGCCACCTCCCTCTACACCTACGAGTCCATGGTGATCCCCGCTCTGCTGCAGACCCCCGCCTACGCCGACGCGGTCATCGGGGAAACGATTCCCCAACTCACCGCCGAACAGGCCGCCACGCGCCTGAAGGTGCGGCTGCGCCGCCAGCACCGGATCTACGATCCGGTCCGGCCGCTGCGCCTGTGGGCGGTCCTGGACGAATCGGCACTGCACCGCGCCGTCGGCAGTCCCGACATCATGCGTGAACAACTGGAGCACCTGAACGCACTGGGCACCGAGCCGCACATCACGGTGCGGGTCCTCCCCTACGCCGCGGGCGCCCACCCGGGCATGTCAGGACAGTTCTCCATCCTGCAGTTCACCGACAGCCCCGCGGCAGACGTGGTGCACCTGGACCGGTTCACCAATGACCTCTACCTGGACAAACCATCCGACGTACAGCACTACAGCATGCTGTACGACCACCTCCAAGCCCAGGCCCTCGCCCCTTACCGCAGCCGAGGCCTCATCACCGAGGTCACCAAGAGGTACACGCGGCAAACCGCCCCTGAAGCAGCGGTTTCCAGTGCACTCACGTCATGACGGAGACGCTCCGTAGTCGTCTGCGGTGCCGATAGCCCTGTGTGGCCGCTACTGAGCAAACAGACGGACATCCAGGCTGTCGCCGACGGGGAGACTGCCCCGGGCGAACTGAACACAGGCGGCGCAGCGAGCCGACCAGGGGTTCAGCGCCCAGCGGGCTACTGGGTAGCACGGCTCGGGGCCGGCCGCCGCTGCGGCCGGCCCCGGGAGGCCGTGCTCGGAACCCTCCCGGCTCACCACGGTCGCGTGCCCGCAAGGCGCGCCTTGTAACACGCAGAAACTCACGACGCTCCGAGGCGCGAGGTCCACGGCCGGCTCGACGAACTCACCACCCTGGTCACCGAGCGGCTCACCGCGGCCGCCCAGGCCGGACACGTCGAGTGGTCGGCGGTGCGTACCATCGTGGGCCAGGCCGTCGACGAGCTCCGCCGCGAACCGCTCCCCACCACCGGCAACATCGCCGACGACACGGGCGGGGGTGGCGGCGGCGCTCTGGAGCGGGCACCGGCTGACACCGAGCGGCATCCCGCTGACGCGAACGCGGTGCGGCGCCTGGTCGAAGAGATGGCGCCGCCGGCGGCTGACTGGGCCAGATCGCGCTCGAACTCGCCCCTCCCTACCTCTCCGAACAAGAAGCCGTCGACACCATCCTCACCCGGTTCGCGGACGACATCAGCAGCGACACCGAGACCATCCTCGCCGTACGCCGCTACGCGCTCACCGGCGACCGCCGCGCTCTGGAAGGCACCTGGATCTGACCGGGCACGCGGCGGCGGGGCGTCGGTCAATCCTCGGTCTGGAGGAAGACCGCCTGAACTCTCAGGAGTCGGGTTGTCACTTGGCACGCTCCGTACGGCGCTCGGCAAGAGCGGTGCGCGCCTGGCGCTCGTCGAGGAGGAGGCCACGCTCCTCGCGGGCGACGCGCTGGACCTCCTGGACGGTCGCGGCCCGGCCGCCCGGGCTGCGGGTGTGGACGAGCTCGGCCGCGCCCAGGGCGAGCAGCTGCTCGCGGTCGTGCTGCGGGTGCCGGTCGGTTGTGTAGGCGGCAAGCACCCGCTGCTACAGCCCACTCACCGGTCCCCACCTCCTGCCCCCGGCCCAACGGGGCCTGTGACCGCCTGCTCAACGGCGCCAGCGTTCTCGTCCTCGCCGACGGCGGGCCTCAGCCCGTGCGGACCTTGCTCCCCAGGGCGCCTGGCCCCCACTGCCGCCGGCCCCTTGCGGCGGGACTCCTGCCCGATCACGTCGCTTCACCCTCCAGTGCACGGCGGGCACCACTAGCCGCGCCCTTTCTTGGAGTGTTGTACAGCTCACCGGCCCGCTGCAGGGGTAAGGCGCGCAATGTCTCGATCGCGCGGTTGGGCGAGACGCAACACCGCCGCATGCCGGTCCGCGCGGGAGGGCGGCCCGTCCCCTCCCGCGCCCGGTGAACCCCGTGTCGCCGTTTCACCCCACCGAGTCTATGACCGGAGGTTCACCACCACCGTTGAGCCGGGCGACACGCGCACCCTCCCCTCTGGGTTCCATTGCGCGCGTTCCGGGGGCCTCGAAACCGCGCCTCGGCGGGGCCCCCAACCCAGCCAGACCAGGGTGCGGCGTGCGTCGCGACTCTGCATGGCAGCGGCCCACTGAGCGACGCGTGCACCTTCACGGATTCGGGTGCTCGCTCCCAGTGCCCCGACGGACCGCGTCTGGCCCGGGGCCACGATCTCGCCCCAAGCATGGGCCAGGGGCCACGACAACAGAGCCCGCAGCTGCGGGCCGGACGTAGTCGCGTGCCGACCTTGCTGACTCCTGCCGAGCGGAGCGAGGCATCGTCCAGCTCAGCGTGCCCGTGCCGTGTATGGGGCCTGGTCACCCCTGTACCCCGGTTGCGATGGCAGGCCTGGACAGCAGACCGGCAGGCCGTTGACGTAAAGCAGCTCCATGGCTCGCACGACGAAGCGCCCAACCCAGCAAGGGGAAGGGCGCTTCGAAGCACAGCGTCCGGATGGTGTCAGACGCAGATGCTGCCGGCGCAGATGTTGACCTTGACCGGCAGGACGGTGATGCCGAACTTCGTCAGGTAGGTGCTGATCGTGGCCGCCTCCAGGTTCGCCAGCTGCACGGTGACGGGCAGGTTGACGTTGTTGTCGGCCACGTTGACCAGGGCCACTTCCAGGTCGTCGAGCTGAGTGCCGGACAGGACGTTGATGTCCCCGACGTTGACCGTAGTGCCGTTCAGGACGTTGTTGACCGTGATCAGGCCGGAGCAGTTCACCGTGTGGTTCGGGCCGCCGCCCTGGTTGGAGCAGCTGTAGCTGTGCGGGCCGCTGGCCGTCTGCTGCTGGGCCGCAGCCGGAGCGAGAGCCGCACCCACCAGGGACACAGCCAGGCCGGCCGTAGCAGTAAAACGAGCGAGCTTGCGCATAGTCGTCTCCTCAACGTTTTCAGCCGCCGAAGCAAAAGAAACGGCCGGTCGGCCGCTCTTCTTCGGCTGGTCGAATGCGTTGGTAATCCTTGCCCCGGCCCCGTCCTGACCCAAGACGGTATTCGGCTGCCTACCAGCCGCATACCCGGTCTGCGCTCACCGCTGCCACATTCCCCTGGCAAGGCTCATGCGAGGGCCGAAGAACCCGGGATCGCCATGTCGAGCTTCAGCCAATGTCCTCCGCCCGCAAACGGACCCGGCATTCCCGCCACCCGAGGTGAAGCCCCTTGAGGGCCCGCACAGGCGAGGCGGGAACGGGCCACGCTTGAACGATTGAACGCGTCCCAAAAGCGACCGCCCGGAGATAGGGCAACTCTAAATGGTCGAGCCGTGAATAAGCGCTTACCCTCTGGCACCGAAAGCGGCCCTTAGAAGCCGTTGCAGTATCGATCTTGGTGAGCGTGAGTTCGAGGTCGCTGACTCGGTCG
>NZ_BMVO01000037.1 GCF_014650755.1 Streptomyces chryseus
CCTCGGCCAGCCGCTCCAGCAGGCTCGGGACCTCCTTTGACACGACCTCGGGATGCTCGCGGAGTTGGTCAAGGGCAGGCGGAATCAGCGATGATGCTTCGGCAGGCACGGTCTTCCACTCGGGTCACGGGGCGTAGAGAACTCCATGATCTTGGAAGCCCGTGCCTGTACTGCGTCCCGCCCCCACTGGCTGCGACTGGTACACGTAGTCCTGGATGACGGCGTCTATGCCTCGACCGGCGGTCAGCCCACCCCCGGGGGGGCACGCCCACTTGGCCGGCCGGGCTGGCAACTGCCAGCGGCTATCGGTCCGTGTGCGAGGCCGACAATCCGTCCACTCTGCGGACCCTGCTCGCGACTGCGCTCGAGGCTCCCTGCCCCGTTTTCATCCGGTGCCCTGTACAGCCGGACTCCGCCCCGCCTGGCAGGCGCATCTCACAGGATCTTCCGGGCATCGCGACGCGCTTCTCGGAATTCGTCAGGGCTCGCGGTACCGCGGTCAGCGTGTAGTCCACCTGCCGCCTCCATGCGTGTGACCCGATACCGCTGTTGAAAGGCGCGCGCGACCGTGCTGGGCGTGCCGCGCTCTGCCACGGGTCCCGTGTGGGTGACGCGCTAGTGGATCCCCCGGCCGCGCAGGCGGAGCGGTAAGAGCGGACAGTCCAGATCCTGAAAGAAGCAACGGTCTTCTTCGAGGGGGCGACGTGACGCATGTCAACGAACAAGTTGGGATAGCACAATGACGTATAATCACATCCCCCTCGGAGGTATACGGGTGTCCTACACGCCGGAGCTTGAGGGTGGGGGGCATGAGTTCGGACGGGCGTTCGCTCCGTTCGTTCGGGATGTCGTGGGCCGGCCCGGCCGTCTTCTGGAGTGGTGCGCGGGGCCCGGATTCATCGGATTCTCCCTGCTGGCGGCAGGGTTGTGCGATTCCCTCGACCTGGCAGACATCAACGAGCACGCCGCGTCGGCGGTCGCTGAGACGGTGGGGGCGAACGGCCTTGACGGGAGGGTACAGTTCCACATATCCGACTGTTTCGCGCACATACCCGCCGGGGCTTCCTGGGACCTTGTCATCGGAAACCCGCCGCACGTCAACTCTGAGGACACGCAGACCGATTACCGGCGCAGCCACTCGCCGCTGATCTGGCAGGACAGCGACTGGGCCATCCATCGCCGCTTCTACCGCGAGGTTGGTGCGCACTTGCTGCCCGGCGGTAGCGTCGTCCTTCAGGAGAACCGTCGGTTCTCCTCGCCGGAGGACTTTACGGGGCTGATCGAGGGGTCCGGCCTCGAGGTCGTGGGGGCCTTCGACTGTGGTCCGGACTACGAGGACTACTACTTCCTGTGGTCCAGGCTGCCTGCCGTGGCCGCTGGATCGTGAACGGGCCCTGTCCGGCGGACCCGGGGGCCATCGTCGGCGTGATCAGCGACCAGAAGACCGTGCGCGACGTTCCGCCGGGTCCTCCCGACACCGTCGCGACAACCGGGAGCCACCCTGGGCCGGTTGCCGATCCGGCGAGGGAAAGCCTCGCTTTCTCCTGATGATCTATCAGGGAATGTGCAGGCGAACGTCACATGGGCGTCACGAGCATCGAGACATCCCCCGTAACACCCTCGGTTCACAATCATCGTTGCCACCGCGCTGTTCCCGCCGGAGGAGGCGGGCGGCGCCTGGACGATGCGAGCGTGGCCAACTCCTGGCCTCGGGGCTCGTCTACCCGACTACCGTGCCGTCCTCGAGGGAGCGGTTCCATCCTTCGCTGTAGACCTTCAGCTCTTCTTCGGACAGCTGAAGGTCCCCGTGGACACGAACGGTGCTGGTGTCCCAGGGCCGGACGCCGTCGCGCGGAGTCATCAGGACTCCCAGCGTTGAGGACTCCATGGTCCTGCCCGTGCGAGAGGTCACCTCGTGGTGGCGCAGCTGCACATAAGCGGAGAAGGATGCCTGGATTTCTCGGGCGAAGCGGGTGGCGGCGCCGACGATGAGCTGACGGGTGCCACCCTCGTCGAGCTGCCTGCGGAAGCGCCACTTGACGTGCTCGTCAGGGACGTCGGGCACGTCTTCGAGCATGTCGATGAGCAGACGGCCCCACTCGGCGCGCGCCCCAACGGGCAGACGGTCGAGGTCGGACAGGACGGTATAGCGGTTGGCCTCGGCCAGATGACCGTCCAGGGGGCTGAGAGCGATGTCCTCCAGCATGATGCGCATCATCAGGTGGGCCCTGGTGCCGTCGTCGCCGGCGGGTGCCTGCGGCAGCTGGGGCGTGGAGAACAGCGTGCCGCCCGGCCCTACGAGGTCGGTGTCGATCTCCTTCGGCGGTGCGGCGGCGTCCGCTGCCGCGAACTCGTAGTAGCGCACCGGCTCCTCGCCGAGTGGAATCGGCGGTTCGGCGGCAGCGCGGAAAAGGTAGTCGAGAACAGCGGTGGTGGAGCGCAACTGGTCGAACAGGAAGTCCCAGTCGCGACGGGTCAGCGCGATCGACGGCATTCCGATCGGCTGCCACGTGGCTACGGTGCCCTGAGGGACGCCGGGGTGATCCAGCAGGAAGACCGCGATCCACTCGTAGTCGTTGCCGTCGACCCTCATGACCCGCCCGCGGCCGTTGACCATGTCGGCCGGCACGAGGTGCAGCTGCCGCACGGATCCTTTGGCCTGGCTCATCGCCTTGGCCGCCACCTTCTGGATCCAGTTGACCTCCAGCGCGTCCGGCTTAGGCTTGATGGTGCGGGCCTTGACCTGCACAGCGGCGCCACGGCGGCCGGCGAGGAGGAGCCGGTCGCCCTGCTCACGCCGGCCTGATCCCTTGATCGCGTGCCCGGCCTGCTGGAACACGAAGTCGGGCAGGCCCCAGGTGGCTGCCGCTTCCTCGGCGGCCGTGCCGTGCTCGATGTGAGCAGGCAGTGGCAGGGCCGGGGGTATACGACGCATGTGGGGCCCGCTGGGCGTGTCGATGATGAGCGTCAGGGCGGTGGGGTCCTCCTCTTCGAGGAAGCGCCACAGCCCCGATGCCGGATGTTCTGTCATGGCGTTCATTAGACGTGACCGTCTGCCGCCATCGTCCGGAATCTTTCGCCTTCCCCTTTGTCAGGGCAGGAGTTGGGCGATCTCCCGGGCGGCGTCTCGGGCGGGGCGGCCGACACCGATGAGGGTGGCGGAGGCGGGGCCGGTCCAGTCGCCGTAACCGAGCAGATGCAGGCGGGATTCGCCGAGCGCCCGCGTGCCCGCCGTAGGGATGTGGCCGCGGGGTCCGCGCAGGCCGAGCGGCGCGAGATGCGAAAGCGAGGGGCGGAAGCCGGTGCACCAGACAATCACGTCGGCCTCCGCCCGGGTGCCGTCGGCCCACTCCACCCCGGTCGCGGTGATGCGGGTGAACATCGGCTGGGCCTTGAGAAGTCCTGCGTCATGGGCTTCGCGTACGGGCGGGACGGCGACGATGTCGCCGAGCGAGGCGACGCCTGCGGTGTCGGTGCCGCCTGCGTCGAGGGCGCGGCGGCGGGCAGTCGCCGCGTCGAAGAGGGCACGGCCGTCGATGTCGTCGGCGAGGTAGCGCGGTTCGCGGAGGGTGGCCCAGGTCAGGTCGGTGTCGTAGGCGAGGTCGGCGGCGACTTGGGCGCCGGAATTACCGCCGCCAACGACGATCACCCGCTGTCCGGCGAGGTCGGCCGGGCTGCGGTACTCGACGGTGTGAAGCTGGGTGCCCCTGAACCCCGTACGGCCGGGGACCGCGGGCAGGAAGGGGCGCCACCAGGTGCCGGTGGCGCTGATGACCGTACGGGCCCGCCAAGAACCTGCGTCCGTCTCGACCCGCAGGAACGCGCCGTCGCGGTGGACGGCTTGGACGCGCACGGGCCGCACGACGGGGAACTCGTATCGCTTCTCGTAGTCCGTGAGGTACGAGACGACGTGCGCCGCGTCCGGGTACGTCTGCCCGGACTGCGGCGGCATGAGGCGGCCGGGCAGGGAGGAGAAGGCGGCCGGGGAGAAGAGGTGGAGGGAGTCCCAGGTGTGCTGCCAAGCGCCGCCCGGGGACGTCTGGGCGTCCAGGATCACGAAGTCAAGGCCGAGGCGGCGCAGGTGATAGCCGGCGGCGAGCCCGGCTTGCCCGCCGCCGATGACGACTGCGTCGAGATCCTTGCTCATTCCTGAGTCCCTCTTCCCCATGCGGCTGCCCCGCTTCGTGCAGCGGGGCAGCCGGGTGATGCCGTGCGGCGTCTTACTTCTCCTGGGCGCTTGTGAGCGCCGGGGCGGCGAACTTCTTGCGCCAGGCCAGCGACACGTAGACAAGCGCCACCAGGACGGGAACCTCGATCAGCGGGCCGACGACGCCCGACAGGGCCTGGCCGGAGGTGACGCCGAAGGTGGCGATGGCGACCGCGATGGCCAGCTCGAAGTTGTTGCCCGCCGCGGTGAAGGCAAGGGTCGCGGTGCGGTCGTAGTTCAGACCGATGGCCTTGCCGAGCAGGAAGGTGCCGAACCACATGAGGGCGAAGTACACGAGGAGCGGGAGCGCGATGCGGGCCACGTCCAGCGGCTGCGAGGTGATGGTCTTCCCCTGGAGGGCGAAGAGGATGACGATCGTGAACAGCAGGCCGTAGAGCGCCCAGGGGCCGATCTTCGGCAGGAACTTCGTCTCGTAGCTCTCGCGGCCCATCTTCCGCTCGCCGAAGCGGCGGGTCAGGAACCCGGCCAGCAGCGGGACACCGAGGAAGATGACGACGTTCAGGGCGATCTTCCACATCGAGATGTCGAGGTTCTCGCCGTCGCCCAGGCCGAGCCAGCCGGGCAGCAGATCCAGGTAGAGCCAGCCGAGCAGGCCGAATGCGATGACCTGGAAGACCGAGTTCAGGGCGACGAGGACGGCGGCGGCTTCGCGGTCGCCGCAGGCCAGGTCGTTCCAGATGATGACCATGGCGATGCAGCGCGCGAGGCCGACGATGATCAGTCCGGTGCGGTACTCGGGCAGGTCGGGAAGGAAGATCCAGGCGAGGGCGAACATGATCGCGGGGCCGGCGATCCAGTTGATGACCAGCGACGAGATCATGAGCTTCTTGTCGCCGGTGACCGCGTCGAGCTTGTCGTAGCGGACCTTGGCCAGCACCGGGTACATCATGATCAGCAGGCCGACGGCGATGGGCAGGGAGATGCCGCCGATCTCGACCTTGGCGAGGGCGTCGTTCAGACCGGGGATCAGGCGGCCGAGGCCGAGGCCCAGGGCCATGGCGAGCAGGATCCATACGGCGAGGAAGCGGTCGAGGGTCGACAGCTTCTGGACGACCGAGGCGTCCTCGGTAGTCGCGGGTGCTTGCGTGGGGGTCACGGACAGGCCCTCTTGTTTTCGGCGGCGGTACGAGCGGAGGCGGCCAGCTCGGTGAACTGGCCGGCGAGCTGGGCGATGACGTCCGGGCGCAGCTTGTAGTAGGTGAAGCGCCCGCACGGCTCCGTCTCCACCACCCCGGCCTCGCGCAGCACGCGCAGGTGGTTGGAGAGGTTCGTCTGCTTGGCGCCGGTCTCTTCGACCAGGTGCGTGGTGCAGAGCGTCTCGTGGGCGAGCAGGGTCACGATCTGGAGCCTGAGCGGATCGGCCAGCACCCGGATCAGTTCAGTGTCGACTGACGTCATCATGGGCTGATACTGTCACATCAGTGGCGGCTGACGCCACCGGGTGCTGATGTCATGTGCGCCTGATTCCGTCGTGAGACAAGAGAGACCTCCTGATGTCCGAGAAGCCCTCTGTGCTGTTCGTCTGTGTCCACAACGCCGGCCGCTCCCAGATGGCCGCCGCCTGGCTCAGCCACCTGGCCGGAGACCGCGTCGAGGTCCGCTCGGCGGGATCCAACCCCGGCAAGGCCGTGAACCCGGCAGCCGTCGAGGCCATGGCCGAGGTCGGCATCGACATCTCCGCCCAGACCCCGAAGATCCTCACCGTCGACGCCGTCAAGGAGTCCGACGTCTGCATCACGATGGGCTGCGGCGACACCTGCCCCGTCTTCCCCGGCAAGCGCTACCTCGACTGGCAGCTCGAGGACCCGGCCGGCCAGGGCGTCGAGGCCGTTCGCCCCATCCGCGACGAGATCAAGGTCCTCATCGAGGGCCTGATCAAGGAGATCGCGCCCGAGGCCGCCAAGTGAGCGCTGACACCGACGTACGCAACGTCATCGTCATAGGCTCCGGCCCCGCCGGCTACACCGCCGCCCTGTACGCCGCCCGAGCGCAGCTCAGGCCCTTGCTGTTCGGCAGCTCCATCTTTGTCGGCGGATCCCTGACGACCACCACCGAAGTCGAGAACTTCCCCGGCTTCCCCGAAGGCGTCGACGGCCCCGTCCTCATGGAGAACATGCGGGCCCAGGCGGAGAAGTTCGGCGCCGAGATGATCGACGACGACATCATCTCCGTCAGCCTGACCGGCGACATCAAGGAAGTCACCGACTCCGAGGGCACCGTCCACCGCGCCAGGGCCGTGATCGTCGCGACCGGCTCGTCCTACCGCAAGCTCGGCCTGCCGAACGAGGACGCCCTCTCCGGCCGCGGCGTGTCCTGGTGCGCCACCTGCGACGGGTTCTTCTTCCGCGACCGCGACATCGTGGTCGTCGGCGGCGGCGACACCGCCATGGAGGAAGCCACCTTCCTCACCCGCTTCGCCAAGTCCGTCACCGTCGTCCACCGGCGCTCCACCCTGCGGGCCTCGCAGGTCATGCAGAACCGCGCCTTCGCCGACGACAAGATCTCCTTCGCCTTCGACAGCGAGATCGCCGAGATCAAGGAAGAGGGCGGCATGCTCTCCGGCCTGACCCTGCGCGACGTCATCACCGGCAGGACCCGCGACCTCGACGCCACCGGGCTGTTCATCGCGATCGGCCACGACCCCCGCAGCGAGCTCTTCAAGGGCCAGCTGGAGCTGGACGACGAGGGCTACCTCAAGGTCGAGGCCCCCTCGACGCGTACGAACATCCCCGGCGTCTTCGCCGCCGGCGACGTCGTCGACCACACCTACCGCCAGGCCATCACCGCCGCCGGCTCCGGCTGCACAGCCGCCCTGGACACCGAACGCTACCTCTCCACCCTCAACGACCAAGCCTCCAATCCCACACAGCCGAAAGCAGCCTCGGCCGCGATCTGAACGCCGATGGCCATGACACCAGGAGATGTCGCGGGCCCGGCGGGCGAGGCCCCAGCGCTCCGTTGGAAGTCCGTGCAGTCAACGAACTGAAAATGGAAGATCGCGATGGCACGCATCCGGATCGCAGTCATCTCGATCTCCGGTTGCGCCGTTGTCAGGCAAAGCAGTCTCCTAGCCGGCCGACACGGCGCCGAACGTTCGTGATCTTCCCCTGCTTCAACCCCCAGCAGAGCCCGCCTCTCGCGCCGGCCCGGCTGCCACTCGGTCGGCAATCGAAGAAGCGCTCGGCGGGAACGACCCGCCGAGCGCCTGACCTGACCGAAACGACCTGGTGTTGCAACGCCCCCTCGAAGCCACCGTCGGTCACGGGGGCGCTGTACGACTGGTCCCCGGTGTACGGATCAGCGAGTCATCTGAAAGACCAGGACTCCCATGGCCAGTAGGGGGATCACCACGTTGAACAGTCTGCGTATCACCGGGATCGCCCGCATCATGACGAGCACGTCTGTGGTGACAGAGGCGGGAGGCGGCAGCGGGGGTTTCCGGTGCCGAAGCTGTGCGATCTTGATGCGGGTCACCGTGTGGTGCCAGATCAAGGTCCGCTCCTCCTCCAGGCCGCACGCGGTCAAGAAGATGTGGAGCAGCTCGGTGGTCGGCAGTTCGTCTCCGTTGAGGACGTGCGAGAACGTCGCGCCGGAGATTTGGTAGAAGCGTGTGCTGCGCTGCTCCAGGTCTCCCATGGTCAGTCCTTTGTCCGTGACCAGCTCTCGCATCACGGACAAGACGTCGCCCGGTGTGGTGCACAGGGCGAGCGCGGTGTGCATGTGATCCACCGTGGGACTGGTCACGCGTTCCAGCTCGTCGCCCTGGTGGGCTTCCATGAACTGCTGGACCAGGGCGAGCAGGCCGTCGGGCTGGGCGGGGATGACAGCGTCGACCGGCGGACCGGCCCGCCGCCGAGGCCGGGTCAGCCGCAGCGGATGCGTATCGCTCCGCTCCTGGGCGCCGGTATCGGTGAGCTCGGCCTCGGCGGTCCGTGCTGCGGACTGGCGGGACTCCTCGCCTGCCGCGCGGGCCACCGCGTTGCGGTAGAGGCGCTGCCAGGAGCCCATGTCCCCGGTGAAGCCGCAGCCGCGTACGAACGCCTCCACTATCTCCCACTTCGGCACGCCGTTGCCCGACGCCGCCGTGGACAGGGCCGCGGCAGAGTAGTGCGAGCGCGCCGACAGGTCCTTGTAGGTGAGGTTGGAACCGCGTCGGAGCGCCCGCAGTTCGCGGGCGAGCTCCGCCACTTCCATGGGTGTCTCGACAGGGATCTCTTTCTCAGGACGCGCCATGGCGTCCCTCCTGCGTCGCCGATCGGAGGGTTCGGCCGTGGACCCGGGTTACGAACCGCTGCGCGCCCCGGTGCAGATGCCGGTGTCGTGCATGCTGCGGTTCGGCGGCCGCCGTACGGGCCGGGGCAGCCTGGTCCACGTTGGCGGCGGCGGCCGTACGGCGCCGAGTGCGCCGTGCGTAGCCCTGGTGCTCGGCGTGGAGAGCACGGCGGACGCCGCGCTCCGCGCCCTCGGTGTTGTCCGGGGCCTCGGCGTGCTCTGCCTTGCCGCTGTCCTCGGTGCCGCGAGCACTGCGGGCCCGGGCAGCGCCCTCGCCGGCGTCGGCGTCGGCCTCTTCGGGTCCCTCGACCTCGAGGTCCTCGACGCTGCTCTCGGCGGCGACGACCTGGAGGAGGCCTTCAGCTACGATGCCGCCGACGAACGTGCCGATCATCGCGCTGACTTCGGGATCGAGGCCGAGCGCATGAGCAAGGAAGCCGGTGCTGGCACCGGCGGCGTTCGCCGTGGCGGCGGCGATGAGGATCTGACGGCGCTTCTTGTGGGGAGGCATCTCGTCCAACTCCTATGTGAGGGGCCCTTGGTGCCCGCTCTGTTGGGGGTTGATGCTGAGCGAGGGCGACCCGTATACGGGTCGCCCTCGCTCAGCGCCTCGCGTCCGGATGAACCGGAGCGAGGGTGTAACTGGCCTGAGTGCGTATTCAGTTGTGTCGGGCTCGGCGGCCAGGCCTGTCAGTCAGGAGCTCCAACTCCTGTCTGCGGCTGAGGGACCGGGGTTCCTCGAGGCGTTCCGCGCGCGATACATAAGTGTGCCCCATGGGGGTGTCGCCGGACACAGGGACGGGCCCCCGCCGGCCTCCTTGTGCACTCGTGAATAATGCTTGCGTGCGACACGGGCGCCGCCCTGGCGGGCATGAAGAACGCGGATCTGGTATTGCGTGTCGCCGACAGTTCGGCCAAACGTTCACCCCGTAAGCCCCTTTTGCCCGCTTCATCAACGCATTTGGGTGGTAAACAACAGGCGGAAAACAACTCGGAGACGAGCTCTCCTGATGGCATACCGGCAGGTCAGCGGTATTATTCACTCACTGCGGTTCTTCAGCCTTGCTTGACGACTGCCCGGCAAGGCGGCGAATCGCTCCACAGACCCCCGGTGGCACGCCACCATGGGGACCGCGGGTTCAGCTCCAACTGGCCTGCAATCAAGAGGCATCTCATGGCCTGAGTGCACCTTGGAGGCCCCCCGCTCCGGCGGGGGGCCTGAGCTTTTCCCTTTCCCTTATGGGCAGAGCAAGGCATTTGCCCCGCTCTACGCGCCTGGTCGGTCATCCGTGAACAATTCCCGGCCTGCCGTCTCACCCAGAACGCCAGCTGTGAGCGACATCACCGCCACACACCTCCCTTCTACCGCCTCAAGCCCGAACAAAGTCCGCCTACTCGATTCTGCGTTCGCAACAACCCTCAGAAGTGCGCTGCTTCGGACAGGCCACTCCCCTACAAGCGCCGGCCACCCAGCGCTCCTCGCTGCAACTGCGCCACTCCCATGACCAGTTGGCATGGCCTCACCGCCGGCCTGCGTTGTGGAAGCAGTGCCCGGCGCCGCGCACCTGGATCGGGCGGGCAGGGAACGCGTCACCGCGCCAGGGCTTGGCGCGCTCGGCGGACCGGGCGGGAGCAGTCTGGGCCGCGGTCGACCTACGCGACAGCGACGAGGCGACGCATTCGAGGCGCACAGCCGTAAGCAAAGCGCCCGCTGAATTCCTCTTGGCCCTGGCGCCTCGGAACGCCACCTGCCCGGTAGCACCAAGCGCGTGCCGTGGAGCGCCGACTCCTTCCATACGCCGCATCGCGACACGACCACGGCGGTGCCGGTCCGTCCGGCCAGTCCGCAGGTCCTCAGCCGCTGGGACGGGGCCGGACGGTCGGCGGGGGGGCGGATCCCGCTGACGATCGAGGGTTGACCAACCGTGCACCGCACCGGCCTGGTCATCCTCCGCAGAGCAGTTCTTCGCGTTGTTCCTGGGTGACTTCTTCGAGGTAGCCCTCGGGGATGGGGACGTGCTGGGCTCCGGGTCCGGTAGTGACTTCGCGGAGGTGGTTGCCGACTTGCTGCTCGAGTGCGGGCTCGACTTTGGTGGGGCGGATGGGACCCCAGTCCTTGTCGGCGGGGAAGTCCTTGCCCCGCCAGTCGAGGTAGCAGTGGACAGCTGTGTCGGGGTCGTCGCGCAGGAGGCCGTCGAGGAACAGGGCGTAGGCGGCGGTGCCGTCACCGACGCCGGCGGCAAAGTGCTGTCACCGAGGGGGAGCCATGGAATTGCTGTGCCAACAGCCCCGCCATATGACCTCGGTGAGCCCTGAGACTGGCCGGGCTCGTGCAGCAGCAGCGTGCAGTCGAGCACGATCAGCAGCAGAGCGCTCAGGAGCAGAGCGAGCAGCCGGCACTTCACAGGGGAAGCAACTGGGAGCGAGCGAATGCGGGACGGCGAGAGCACAGTTCCTCCGCAGACGGCCGTCGTACGCCAAGAGGCGCAGCAAAACGGCGGGCGGGGCGGGCAGTGTCAGGACACCGCCGCAGGAACCTGCCTCACCATGCGCCGTGGCGCGATCAGTCGAGGCTGGTTGCGGCGATGGCTGGCCGCATCGCGCCCGCAGCCGCAATGGGCTGTCCCGGGGTCGTGACCAGGGGGAGGGCGTCGAGGGCCGGCGAAGAGTCGCCGGATCCTAGATCTGCAGAACTGTGGCTCTTATCGACGTGCTCGGCAGTTGCTTGGCCGAGGCCACGTCACCAAACGCGACCAGAACAGGCCGCGGCACGGCGTACGGATCTTGCTCGACGAGGGCACAGAGGCCAGGGGCGTCAAGAGCCGGCGTCTACTGGGGCTGGCCGGGTACGCAGTCCTGACCCGGATGGGACGGGCCGTGTTCCTCACCGCCGGGGTGATCCACCGGGGCGTTCTCGACGGCATGGTCATGGTTGGCGGCCACTGCGGGCGCGGCCGCTTGCGTCGAGATGGCCGGTGACGCCTTCGGTGCTCACGCCGTGCGCGTACAGGAAGGCGAACAGTGCGATGGCCACCCACAGCATGCGCAGCGGACCCGCTGAGGAGCGGGCCCGCGACATGCGGGAAGACGACCAGGCCGTGACCATGCCGTGACCATGCCGTGACCCTAACGGTTCGTTCGGGCGGCTCCCCACTGCCCCGGTGGCGAACTCGGCGCGAACATCTGGCTGCACAACGCACACTCAGGGCACAGCAGTGCATGTGAGGCACGGCTGCCGTGCTGTGATCGGAATGGAGCGCAACAGCGAAGGCCCTTCCCGAGCGATATGCATCACATCGGAATGGGCCTTCCCTTCGGCGCATCCAGCGGTGCGGGCACTGCTGGATGCGGAACTGGGCTTGTCAGCCCAGGGAGGCAAGGAGGTCGTTGCAGGCTGCCTCGCAGCGGCGGCAGGCTTCGGCGCAGACGCGGCAGTGGTCGTGTATGTCAGCGTGGCGTTCGCATTCCTCGGCGCACGCTTTGCAGACGGTCGCGCACGCGGTGAGCATCGTGCGGGTGATGTTGGCGTCGTAGCCAGTGTGGCGGGAAAGAACCGAGGCGGTGGCGTTGCAGATGTCGGCGCAGTCTGCGTCAGTACGGATACATTTGGCCAGGTCGGCGATCATCTCCTCGGACAGGCAGGCGTCCGAGCAGGCGGTACACGCCTGTGCGCAGGCGATGCATGCCTCGATGCAGCGCGTCAGGGCGTCGCGGTCCACGCCGCCGAGGTCCGCCGGGTAGGTGTCCAGCATGTCTTTGACCATCGTGGTCATCGTCGTCGCCTCCACTTCGCCGGAGCCGGCGGGCCCGGGCGGCCCGCCACCGGGGCCTCGGCGTCGTTGAGACAGGTAACACGCCGGTGATCGGCGCAAACGCCGAGAGCCCGCATCCGGGGGAACTGCCCGGATGCGGCCAGGCTCCGTCGGCGCAGCCGCAGTGGTCAGTGATAGGCGTGGACGACGGCGTGGCCCTTGCCGCGGCCGATCATCCACTTGTTCAGCGGCGTGGTGATGACGAACGCGACGGCGAAGCCGCCCAGGAGCGCGCCCCAGAACAGCCCGTCGGACAGGTGGGCGTCCAGGGCACCGGGAGTGAGGGCGATGATCAGGTTGTCCACGAACTCCATCACGGCGATGGACACGGTGTCGGCAGCCAGCGCTACGCGGATGGCCGCCTTGAGCCCGAGGCCCGCCTTGCGCACGGCGTACATCGTGAAGGAGTAGCCGAACAGGAAGGCCAGGGCGATCGCCAACACCATGGTGGGAACGTTGCCCCAGAGCAGGGCGGTGCCAATGGCCATGCCCAGGATCTCGCCGATCGCACACCCAGTCAGGCAGTGCGCCGTCGCCTGCGCCGCCGTACCCCAGGACGCGCCGCCAGCTGCCATGTGCCCGCCGTGACCATGGTCGGCGTGGTCGTGCCCGACGTGCTCCTGTTCCGTGTGCTGGGAGCCGGGTGTGCTGGCGTTGTGAGCGGTGTGGTCCATGTGATCCATGACGTTCTCCCTCTCGCCTTTTCCAGTCTGTGCCCGACGGGACCGCCAGGCACAGCACAGGAGGTGATCACGGCTGGTGGGGCATTGCCGCTAGCGGTTATTGCCGGACCTGTGATCGGGGCGGTGCAGCACCTTCCAGCTGCGGCCCCCGTCCTTAAATCGTCTCCGCGTGGCCCGCGCCACGGAAGAAGCCGCCACCCCAGCGGTCGCCAGGCAGCCGACCAGGCCATGTCCTTGGTCAAGGGCCGCACCCGCCGCGGCGAGCTGGGGAAGATGATCAGCGAGGAGAACCGGCTGGAGGAACGCCTCGCCGAGCTGCGCGCCCGCAAGAGCAGGCCGCATCCCGAGCCCGCCGACGGCAAGCGCAAGCACCACGAGCGGGACTACGAGCCCAGCGTGGTCCACGCGTGGGCCCGCGAGAACGGCTACGAGGTGCCGGACCGGGGTCAGTGGCTGTGGGACGTATGGCCATCCTCGGCCGGCTCGGCGGGTGCCTCGGCCGGGCGGTCCTGCTCAACGGGAGCCTGGTCCCGCTCTGCGGGGGTCTGGGTCGTGGAGCCGTGGTCGTGGCTGCCGCCATCGGAGCTGATGGTGCCGGCGAGGGCGGTCATGCCCAGCCAGGCGAGGGCCGCGAGGACGACGACGCCGGCCGCGAACGGGGTGACGAGGTGCCGCCAACGGCCCTTGGAGTCCTTGGCGACGAACGCGACGTACGACATGAGCAGGCCGACGGGGGTCATCCAGGCGCTGCGCTCGGGGAACTGCTCGAAGTGCTGGATGCCGCCGCCGACCAGGCCGACACCGAAGGACAGCAACAGGGAGAACGCGACCAGCGAGACTGCCTGTCTCAGCCCCGGACGCTCGTCGGCCAGCACGAACTCGTTGACGATGGTGCCGAGGAGGAACACGAAGGCGCCGACGACGCAGATGATCGCGTACAGCGGCGGATTGATCGGGTAGTGGACGACGGCGCCGGCGATGAGGGCGGCGCCCAAGAAGTAGAGCATCTGGCCGCTGTAGCGAGCCGGGAGTGACTTCTTGTCGAAGGTGGGGCGGCGATGTTTCGAGGCGGGAGTCTGGTGGCGCTCGGGCTCGAGAATGGTGGTCATGCGGGTATGGCCTTTCGGATCTTGTTGTGTGAGAGCAGGCAGCAGCCGCGCCGACACCCGTGGTGCCGGCGTCACGCTGGTGCAGCTCTCAGCAGCGCAGGATCGAAAGTCGGTGCAGGCACGGTGGGTCGCCGGTGCGGCTGATCCAGCCGTGTGCGGGTGCTGCCCATCGGCGGAGCACGTAGAGGACGCGGTCGGAGCCCCCGCGCCTGCGGGCGAACGAGTACAGGGCGACAACGATGCACAGCAGCGCCAGACAGATCTCTCCGGCTCCGCCGTGGTCGCAGGGGGATTCGCCGTCCGGGCTGTCCGATGTCGTGGTGGCGTCCCCGGGGGCAACGTCAGAGTGATCGTGCTGCGTCTTGTCCCCTGCGACGACGAGCGGCGACGCGGCGGCGTGCCCGCTGTGGGCTTGCAGCAGATGGGAGGTCAGGGCGTGCATCGCGAATACGGCAAGCACCACCGCGAAGACCGTTGCCAGCAGCAACGCTCCCCTGTGGTGGCCGCGACGAACCTTGCCTGAGATCACGCTGCACGACCATAGGCGGCCTTGGTAGCGAAATTGCAACAGGAGCCGTCCCCACCCCGTGATGGGAGGGAGATCACATCAGTGTGGATGCGTCTGCGCGGCGTCACCGCGTGGCCGCACTGTGCTGGCTGGTCCCGTGGCTCGGAGCCTGGTTGCGGGGGCGGCGTCGGGGCGTCGAGGGCGAGGCCCGTTCCTGCTCTGAAGCCGTCGAGGGGGTGATCACGGCTGGTGGCACTGCGGCTAGTGGTTACTGCCGGGCCCGTGATCGGGGCGGTGCAGCACCTTCCAGCTGCGGCCCGCGTCCTTGGATTCATAGACCCTGTCTCCGACGTCGGCGGCCAGCAGATGCATGGGAGTCACAGCAGTCAGCACAGTGGGCTTCGTTCCCTGCGGAAGTGCGCCGCCGGCCACCCAGGTGCGGCCGTCACGGCTGCTCAACACCTTCCCGTCCGCTCCAAGCGCGACCAGCGCGTCGGGAGCCGGGCGTTCAATCGCCGCCAGGTCAGGTGCTCCCGGCACGGGTCGGAAGGTGCGGCCGCTGTCGCCGCTGGTCACCAAACCGTCCGTCGTGGTGGCCCACACTTCTTTGGGCCTTTTCGCGTGGGCGGCGAGATCGCCGATGGACAGCTGCGCTCGGCGGTCCCAGGTGCGGCCTTGGTCGTTGCTGGCCCAGATTTGCGAGGTCTGGCTGTCGAAGCCGTACAGCACCTGGCCTGCTTGCTGGAGGGAGTGGAAGTCGGCCTTGCCTTCGGCCGAGACGGTCGTCCAGGTCTTGGCGGCGTCGGTGCTGCGGATCAGGCCCAGGTGTGGGGAGGTGGCTGTGCGGTCGGTGGGTGAGGGGTGGCCGCTGGCCAGGAACGTGCCAGGGCCGGTGACGGTGAAGCCCATGGTGTCCTGGTAGCGGTCGGCGACCCGTATCGCCTTGGTCCCGGTCAGGCGGAAGACGCCCAGGTGACCGGCGGCGTAGACGGCGCCGTCGGCCGGGTCGACACCCAACCCGTGCAGGTGTCCAGTCCCTGGATCAGGCACCGCGGAAGCCTCACCGGTGGAGTCGTCGCCGGTGGAGCTGCACGCCGCCGCAAGCAGCAGCCCGCCGCAGGTCAGGAGGGCAGCAGCTGCTCGCCGGGGGCGGCGCGCAGGCAGCACAAAGGAACGTTTGATCACGGCAGAAGTCCAAGCTGGTCGTCGAACGAACGGATCATGGACGGCAGCACCACGCCGCCGAGGGGGATGCGGGGGCGGCTGGTGGCCGCCCCCGCGTTGTGGCTCGTACGGTCAGCTCGTGCCGAGCAGCTTGTTCATGCGCTCGATCTCGGCGCTCTGCGAGGCGATGATGTCGCCGGCCATGTCCTTGGCGGGCTGGTAGGCACCGTCGGACTGCTCGGTCTTGGCCATCTCGATCGCGCCTTCGTGGTGCTTGATCATCATCTCCATGAAGGCGGTACCGAACGCCTTGCCGGAGGACTTCTCCAGCTTGTCCATCTCCTCGGGCGTCATCATCCCGGACATGGAGTGCCCGCCGTGCTCCGCGCTCTCGTCCTCCTTGGGCACGTCCTCGCCCCAAGAGGTGAGCCACCCGGACAGGGTCTTGATTTCCGGGTCCTGCGCCTTCTTGATCTCCGCGGCCAGTTTCTTGACCTCGGCGGACTGGGCACGGGTCTCCGCCAGCTCGGCCATCTCGACCGCCTGCCGGTGGTGCGGGATCATCCCCTTCGCGAAGGCCACGTCGGCGGCGTTCTGCTCGCCCTTGGCGGAGGCTGGTGCGCTGGGCGAGGCGGTCCTGTCGTGGCCGTCATGGCCGGTCGAGCTGTCGTTGCCCCCGCAGGCGGCGAGTACGACAGCGGCGGTGGCCGCAGCCGCAACAGCGGCGGCGCGGCGGATCAGGGAACGGCGTGCGGTCATGATGATGCAACTCCTGGGTCTGCACTGGTTCAGGCATGGCGCTCGCGGGCAGCCGCGACCGAGAGGCCGGGCTTGCCGGGGCCGCCTATATGCGCAGGAGTTGCAGTTCGCTCAACGAGGGCGGGGCCCGTCCGCCCAGCGTCGTCGTTCCCGCGGACGCGGGAAGAACCACTGCCGGGCACGTGACCACCCCGGCCAGGGCCGGCGCGGGAACCGCGGGTG
The DNA here is from genome assembly GCF_014650755.1 of Streptomyces chryseus. GTDB lineage: Bacteria > Actinomycetota > Actinomycetes > Streptomycetales > Streptomycetaceae > Streptomyces > Streptomyces chryseus. Next base: position 16,758 of record NZ_BMVO01000037.1, read on the forward strand.
CTCCGCTCGTTCCGCCAGCGGCACATGTGGCGTCAGCGTGTTCGGCATGCCCGCCGATGCCGCCCTCGTCATGACCGACGTGGACGCAGTCCTCGCATGCGGCCCCGCCGCCGTGCGAGGCAGCGGCGACCGTGACCGCATGGTGGTCAACCGCCACCGCAGAAGAAGACATCAGGGGAGCAACAGGGCCCAAGCCGTGCATGGCCAGCAGACCCACGAGTACGGCCAGAACCAGCAGCGCGTACGCCCGCACCCCACCGGGCCGGTCCGCGCACCACGCCTGCTGACTCATACCCGCATCTTAATCAGCCGGCCGGCAAGGCTGGCTACGCCCCACCCGGTGCCCCATCCGACCAGGCGCAAATCTCGTGACGCACGGCGAGCATCGGCAGACGCGCGCGACCTTCAACGCGCACGGCTGCCGAACGCGCCAGCACCGTGACCGCATCACGGCCGCTGCCAGCGAAGGCCCTTTCCGCCGCCCACGGGCCGACTGTCGGGTACAAAGGAGCCGTGAGGCGGAGGGGACTGCGGGTCACTGCGCCGACTGCGGGTGGCGAAGCCGCCCGATGCGGGCTTCAAGCACTGCAAGGCACGCCCGCCCGCTGTCTCCAGCGCCGCCAAATGATCGAATCCGTGCTCGGAACCCGATCCCAGCGTCCTGGCTTCAGATGACCGGCTCGACGACGGGTGCGACGACTGCACCGTTCGTGTCGTAGGAGGGTGGGGTGACGACCGTGGGGTGCCGCGAGTCTTTCTGGTTTTCTGGCCGAAGGTGCTCGTTCTCCGGCGCGGCCCAGGGCCGGATCGACTGGACCCGTGGGTCGTCGGCCGGGTTGCTTGCCCACGGGTCGAGCGGCGTGCGAATCCCGGGTCCTAAACGGGGATGTTGGGGTCGACATCACTGTCGCCCTCGTCTCCGTAGACCTGAGCCGGGTCGAGCCGCTCAGCTCGGGCGGTCTGCCAGAGGGCGAAGAGCCGATCGACGTTGGAGTGCAGCAGGAACACGGACGGGTCGTGGAAGGGGAAGTGCGGATCCCCGCCAACAGTTCCACCCAACCAGCCGTGCATATTGTGCGCCCTCTCCAGACCCCGTCGGAACACGCGGTACTGCTGCCCCACGGGCGCGTTGTCGCTGGCAGTGACGATCGCAAGGTCATTGGGGGCCGGCGTTGGCCTCGGGACATCGCGCCAGATCTTGGGGTGCGCCGGATCTTCAGGCACAGGCACAGACGGCCCGGTGGTCTCGAAATTCGGAAACGGCGGCTTCGGATGTTCACCGGCCGCAGCCGGGCGGCCATGGCCAGAGAGCTCGGCATGGCCGAGGAGACATACCGCCAGCTGGAGACGACCCGGCCACCACTGCCGGCTCAGCTCCGGCCACTACAACTACGCCCAGGACCGATGGATCGGCTGGCAGGAGTGAACGCCGCCGATCTTCGGCGTCACCGCCGACCGGCTCCTCGCCGCCGAGCAACACACCCAGGAGCACTACAAGGCCAAGCAAAGGAAGCAATGGCAGCGGTGGCGCGAGGCGGACCCCGACCGCTTGGCCGTGATCGAAGAGATGGGGCAGCGTCTGCGCGAGCAGCCGCCAGAGCGCTGATTCCGGTCCAAACAGCGTCAGGCATTCACCAGCGACCACCGCGTTGGAGACGCCTGGCTCTGACCCGCCGCAAGCTTGCCGGGGGGGCACCGACGCCGGTCGATCGTCGGTCTGCAGGAAGACCGCCTGTACGCCCAGGAGGTGGCTCATCACCTGGCGCGCTCCGCACGCCGCTGGGCAAGAGCGGTGCGCGCCTGGTGCTCGTCGATGAGGAGGTCGAACTCCTCCCGGGCGACGCGCTGGGCGTCCCCCACGGTCGCGGCCGGGCCGCCCGGGCTGCGGGTGTGGGCGAGTTCGGCCGCGCCCAGGGCGAGCAACTGTTCGCGGTCATGCTGCGGGTACCGGTCGGCTGTATAGGTGGCAAGTACCCGCTGCCACACACCACTCACCGGTCCTCCCAGTCTGATCCCGGTTCTGCGGGGGCTGTGCCTGCCTGTTCAGCGGCGCCAGCGTTCTCGTCCTCGCTGTCGGCGGGCCTCAGCCCGTACGGCCCTCGCTCACCAGGGCGCCTGGCCCCCACTGCCGCCGGCCCCTTGCGGCGCGACTCCTCCCCGATCACTTCGCTTCACCCTCCAGTCCACGGCGGAACACCACTAGCCCCGCCCGTTCTTGGAGTGTTGTACAACTCACCGGCCCACTGCAGGGGCAAGGCACGCAATGAGCGTTTTCAGCGTTGCCTCTCCAGGGTGAGGACAGCTTTGGTGATGACGGTCATGCGGTCCTACCTTGTTCGCGGGTTGGACGGGCCGTCGTAAGGTCCAGAGGCCCAGAGACACCGGGTATGGCTTTCATGCGGTTGCCCTCGATGGCTCCCCTAACCTGGCCGCCCGGTGTCTCACGACGACTCGGCCGCTGATTAGGAGCTGCGAACGCCCGCGGGCGGATCGCTGAGTAGGACCACGCCGGCGAGGTCGTCCGGGAGAGCAGAGCTTCATCGAACGACCGGAGGAACTGGTGGCCCAGATCTGGGCGGGTACGGACATCGGCAAGACCCATCACCACTGTGTGGTCCTGAACACTGAGGGCGCACGACTGCTGTCGCGGCGTGTCCTGAACGACGAGCCGGAGCTCCTGGCCCTGCTTTCCGATGTGCTGGCCCTCGACGAGGATGTGGTCTGGGCGGTCGATGTCGCCGACGGCATGGCCGCACTGTGGATCAGCGTGCTGCTCAACCACGGCCAGCACCTCGTCTACATACCCGGCCTGGCGGTCAATCGGGCTTCGGCCGGCTACCGGGGCACGGGCAAGACCGACGCCAAGGACGCCACCGTCATCGCCGACCAGGCCCGGATGCGCCGGGACCTGACGGTCCTGCGGCCGGACGACGAGCACGCCATCGAGTTGCGGGTCCTCACCAACCGCCGGAGCGACCTGAACGCCGACCGCACCCGCCGGATCAACCGCCTTCGCGGTCAACTCACCGGAATCTTCCCGGCCTTGGAACGGATCCTCGACCTTGGCAACGCAGGTCCGCTGATTCTGCTCAGCGGCTACCAGACTCCCGCCGCCCTACGCCGGACCGGCGGGAAACGGCTGGCGACCTGGCTGCGGAACCGCAAGGTCCGCACCCCCGATGCCCTGGCCGAAGCAGCCCTCGAAGCGGCCGAGCGCCAGCACACCGCCGTCCCCGGGGAGAAGATCACCGCGCAGGTGATCCACACCCTGGCCAAAGAGGTGATGAGCCTCAACGAGCAGATCGCTGAGATCGACAAGCTCATCGCGGCCCGGTTTCGCGTCCACGAACTCGCCGAAGTGATCTCAAGCGTGCCCGGCATCGGCCCCCTGCTGGGGGCTGAGTTCCTCGCCGCCACCGCCGGCGACATGAGCCGCTACGGCACCGCCGACCGCCTGGCCAGCCTTGCCGGAGTCGCCCCGGTTCCCCGGGACTCCGGCAACATCAGCGGCAACCTTCACCGGCCCAGGCGCTACCACCGAGGGCTGCAGCGCGTCTTCTACACCTCCGCGCTCATCAGCATCCGCACCTGCGACGCGTCGCGCCGGTTCTACGAACGCAAACGCGCTGAAGGAAAACGGCACACCCAGGCCGTGCTCGCCTTGGCCCGCCGACGCGTGAACGTCTTGTGGGCCCTCATCCGTGACGGACAGTGCTACCGAAGCGACCTCCCCGTCACTGCCGCGACTTGACAACACCATTAGGAGGTTGGGGCTGATGCGTGATCTGCGGAAGATCTGCCAGGCCTTCAGCCGTGCCATGCCGCGTTCGACCGGTGCCCTCGCCGCGGCCAGGGTCCGGTTGACGGTGCGCTGGGTGGGGGTGAGTCACCGCCCGGCGGCCGTTTGAGTCCAGTGGTGACCCAGGGACTGGCGCCCTGGTAGGCGCGGTCGGCGAGGATCGGGACGCCCTGGCGTTCGCAGATCCGGATGATGCGACGAGCGCCCGCTGGTGCGGCGGGAGTTTGCACCGTCGGTCACCCTCACGGATGACGATGAACATCGTGACCCACTCGACGAGGGCATGTGGCAGGTCGAGTGCGGCAGGATAAGGAACCAACGAGGATCCTTTGCCGGTGGGTTGAGACTTCGAACACCTCCCCCAACGGCACGGGGGCTTTGTGCGTTGCGGCCCTCACCTCGACCTCACCGGCGTCACCCGATCAGTGGCCACGCTGAAAACGCTTACTGCTCTCTCCCGGACCCGCCGCTGGAGCCCGGGCGGTGCGAGACGGACGGGCGCCGGTAGCACGCCTGCGGATGCGGCCTGTGCGGCGGCGTTCACGACGCGTCGCCCTCGCTCGTCACCGCCTTGTCCAGGAGCACCAGTTGGTCTCCCCTTCTGGCGATGAACGGCAGTTCCTCGTCCGGAAGGGCCGGGACATCGCCGTCGCCGGGGAACAGGTGGTCCACCACCCGCATGGCGTACTCCGACACCAAGGGTGTGCTGATACCGATGATCAGGCCCAGCATCGTCTCGACCGCCGCGTCGCGGTCCCCCGCTCGGAGACTGGCCAGTCCCGCCTGCAGGGCCAGCAGCGGAGTGAACTCGGGAGCCAGGGTCCGGCCGGCCGACCAGGCGGCCTCGGCGGCGGCGCACGCCTGTTCGTGCCAACCGCTACGGCTCAAGGCCTCCGCCAGGTTGGCGGTGATCACCATCCGGCCCACCTGGTCGGCGGGCCCGCACCGGTCGAGCGCCTCTTCGAGCAGGTCCACGGCCTCGACCATGTCGTTCCGGGCCATCGCCCGCATCCAGCCGGTGGTGTCACCGAACTCGATGAGGTCGATCACGTTCCTTCCGTCGGGCCCGTCGGGCCCGTGGGGGCGGCCACGGAGGTATCCGAGCCGGAAGGCGCGCCAGGTCGGGCGTGACAGGGACGGCAGCAAGGGCATCACGTCCGTGGCGCATTGGGCCGGTGTCGGCGGCCGGTCGAGATAACAAGCGTTGTGCGCGAGGATGACGGCGCACCCCCGCTCGGGTGACCAGGCGAAGCTCTCCCAGCGTGCGTCGCCCTGCAGGACACCGTTTCGGTGGCCGGTCGCGAGCAACTGAGCCACGCTGTAGGCGAGAACGCTCCGTCCGTCACCCCTGCGTAGGCGTTCCTCGATGTGCGCGGACGATTCATCGTCGTCCCCCGGCGCCCACAGGTGCGCCCACTCCCGGAAGTCGGTGCGCACGGGCCGGGACCGCGACACAAGGCCGTCGGGCAGGGAGATGCCGTTGTCCGACAGCAGGTTGCGGAGGGTGGTCGCACCGGCGAGCAGGCATGGGAAAGCCTGAACGCCCAGGAGCGGTGGGAACAGCTCCCGCAGCTCGCCGGGCAGGGCGTCGAGGCCGGCGGTGACGCTCTCGTCGAAGACTTCGAGCGGCACCGCCGCACAGTCGCCGACGCGCTCCACCATGCCTTCGAGGTCGAAGAGCTCCGGGCGCTCCCCCGCGCGTTCTCTCCGCGGAGAGGGACGTTCCGGTACCAGCACCACCCCACCACTCCGGCAGATCCGCCGTACGGTGGCCAGCCAGCGCTCGTGATCGGTGTCGTCGACCACGGTGGCCGCGACCGTCGCGGACCCGAAGGTCACGTCGGTCGCGTGAGTGTCGGCGGCCGGGCCGTCGGCTCGCGGCGGGACGGAGAACCGCTCGCTCCCGGCGACGCTCGGACGACCGGCCTCCGCGTTCTCCGGTATCTTCGCGGCCGCGTCCGGAGTCCCCGTCTCGGACGGCATGGGCATGCCCGTCATGGCGAACAACGCCCGGCACAGCAGGAGCGACTGCTCCAGACGCGCCGGGTCGTCCGAGTCCTTGTTGACCTCTTCGAGCACCGCGGCGAAGACCTTGCGGGCTCCCGGATGGGCACGGTGCACGGGCGGGAGGAGACCGAACGCGGTCAGGCACTCGCGGACCGCCTCGTCGAGGTCGGACACATCCGCCCGTACCCGGTATCGGGCGAGCAGGGCGTTCGCCAGTTGCACGATCAAGTTCAGTCGGCGAGCGCGGTCCGCAGTCGTCTCGGGCAACGCTATCTCATCGCACTGATCGACCTCGGTCTCGGCCTCGGTCTCGACCTCACGGGCGAGGTCGACGGCTTCACGCAGCAAGCCCACGGCCTCGTCGAGATCACCGGGATCACCGGGATCACCGGGGGACGCGCCGGCGGACGCGAAGCCGAGCACCAGGGCCTCGCCCAGCACGGACAGGCCGATCAGCCGGACGACGGGCGCCTGCCCGCGGGCGACCACGTCGCGAGCGCACCGGACGGCCTCCCGGCGATCCGCGTCGTCCCCGGACACCCGGAACCTGGACATATACACGGCGGCGGCGTGGGCCGAACACAGCGGACGGAACGGGTCGTCCGCCGCGAGGTGTCCGGCCAGGCGTCCCAGATCGGCGGCCGCCTTCGCCAGGCCCGCACGATCACGTGAGAGCAGTGCCGTCCCGGAGATGCCCAGGACCAACGGACCGTCCTCCGGCCGCACGGAGTCCGTCTCCGGACGGAGTTCCGCCGTGCGGGCGGCGAGTTCCGGGTCCACCAGACCCGGCGCGACCAAGTCCAGGGACATTCCCCAGATCCGCCCGAATGACTCGAACGCCGCCAGCGACTCCCGCGCGCCCTGCTCCCTCGGCAGTTCCCGGCCCCGGCACCAGCGCAGCCAGGCGACCGCGTGCACCGCCGCCGCGGCCTCCACCCGGTCCCGGCCCGCCGCGTCGGCGAGTTCACCGATTCTCCGGGCCTCCTCGGACGCCCGGTCGTGCAGGACGGGCTCCGGATCGCGCAGTGCACGGTAGGCGCGCACGCGCCGGTCGACTTCCGCAGTGAGGGCGGACAGCTCCTCGTTCCCCGGCTCGTCCGGACGAGGGTCCGAGGCGACGAGCTCCCGCTCGACGGGCCCTATGGCGCCCCCGGGAACGCGAGGGAGCCGTGGTGCCTCCGGGCGGTGAGGGCTCGACCGCGGGACCGGAACGGCCGGTGCCTCCTCGGGAAGCGCCGGAGAGGCCTTGTCGAGTTCGTTGCGGATGTCGGTCAGACGCTCGGCGAGATCCGGGTGCTCGGCCGACAGTCTCGTGAGATCACCGCGCACGGCAAGAAGTTGACTCCACATCACCGCCCGCCCCTGCTCGAGTTGTTCCACGGCGCGCGGGAGCCGGAGAGCGTCGACGGCGGCCGCGGCGGCGTCGCGCACCAGCCCCGGCCACTCGGTCAGCAGGCGTTCCCGCGATGTCCGCTCCAGCCCGTGCCACGCGAGCAGGGGGAGCAGTTCCACCACGTCGTAGTCGTCCACCGCCGCGCCCGGTCGCCCGCCGACTCGGGCGGTGAGGTCACCGGCGGTCCGGGCGGCTTCCAGCCTGGCGTACACGTCGGCCGTCGCGCTGCGTGCCACCTTCCGCAGCAACGCGACCGCGGCGGAGGCGTCCGTGACGGAGGCGTTCACGGCGAGCCGGTCGATGAGGGCGTGGGCGACCGCCAGGGATTCGTGGGCACGGTCGGGTCGGCTGGAGACCGGCGCCTGCAGTGCGGCCCGGGCCGCGTCGACGGCCAGGTCGAGATCGCCGGGGCGGTCTTCCAAGCGGGATCTGGAGCGGAGCAGAATGCTCAGCTTGGTGAGCATGCCGGACCGCTCGGGATGGTGGGGGGCCGTGGTGTCCACCGCCGACCGGATGGCATCGATCGCCGCGGTGAGGTCCTCGGCGCGGTCGCCGCGGCGTGCCCGGAGGTACAGCGTCGAGGCGAGGTTGGACAGCGCTCCGGAGTGGTCGGGACTTCCGACCGGGCTGAGGCGAAGACACTCGGCGAGGGTCCGGTGGGCCCGCTCCACATCCTCGGGATCGTCCGTCACACCGAAGCGGGCCAGCAGCGCCACTCCAAGCGCATTGAGGGTCGGCCGCCGCTCGATGTGCGTGTCCGGCAAGGTCTCGGCAGCCGTCTGCAGGACCTCGACAGCTTCATCGACGTCACGGACTTCCCGCACCCGCAGGAAGCGCCGGTACAGCGCGCTGCCCAGCTGACCGAGGCTGCGGTACCGGTCCTGACTCGTCGGCGCCGCCACTTCGGCGGCTTGGCGCAGCAGCGCGATGCCGTCGTCGAGGTCCCGTGCCGAGGACCGGAGCACGGAGCGATCGAGGTGGGCGTTGCCCTGATTGGCCAGTGTGGTGGAGCGATCGGGGTGGTTCGCGTCCATGGACTCGACCGCGCCGCGGAGCAGTTCCATCGCCTCGTGGAGATCGTCCGGTGCTCCGACCTGTTCGTTGCGGGTCCGCAGGAGGACTCCGAGATTGCCCTGCACGGCGGGCCGCCCGCCATCGTCCGCGGCCAGACCGTCCAGCGCCTGGCGTCCCTGCAGGATGCCCCGGTCCAGGTCATCGGTGTTCCCGAGGTGCTCGAAGCGCCGCAGTAACCCGCTCGACAGCAACGAACGGGTCTTCGCCCGGTTCGGGCCGTCCGCCGACAGTCCGATGACCTCCTCGAAGGCGCTGATGGCGTGCTGCAGGTCGTCGAGCCGACCGGTTCTGTCGTAACGGTGCTGCAAGGTGATGCCGTGGTTCCGGAGGACCGTCGCCCGGTGGCCCCGGGCCTCGGGACGAGCGGACGCGGTAACCGCTTCCCGCCCCACGTCGACCGCACGGTCCAGGTCCTCGGGGGACCCGGCGAGGAGCGCGCGGTCCCGCAGGCCAACCGCGAGGTTCTGCAGCAGGGCCGCCCGGTGGCGGTGATCGGGGCCAGCGAGGTCGACGGCGGCCTCGCAGAGCCGGATCGAGTCATCGAGATCAGACCGGACACCCGTTTCCGCGTACAACGTGGCCACGGCGTCCGCGCACCCGCTCAGAAAGCTCGGCCGATCCCTTCCGTCGGAGAACGTCGGCTGCCTGTCCACCACACCGGGCGGGACCGGGAGCCCGAGTTCCGCCCGCGCGACCAGTACGCCCCAGAGGTCGGGGTCGGAACTGGTGATCAGGCTCGTGGCGACGAGAGGGCGCAACTGCTCCGGCACTCTTCCGGGTTCGACTCCGTAGACCAGGGCGAACAGGTTCCCGCTGACGACGAGGTCGTCGGCGTACTCCTCGGAACGGGCCGAATAGCGGCACCGGAAGAACTCGGCGTACACCGCCATGAACCGGGGCGGCGGATCCACGGGCCAGGTCTCCCGCACGATGTGCAGCAGTCGTTCGAACTCCTCCGGAGCCCGATCGTCGAGCACTCCGGCCGGGTCCGCGCCGTTAACCCAGCGGTCGACCCGTGCCTGCAGTGCCAACAGCAATACCTCGGCCTCATCGCTCATGAGTCCCCCGCGCTCGAATCCGGCACGCGTGCGCCGAGCCCGTCCCCCTGCGGCTCGCGGATCCGCAACGCGTACTGCCCCCCGCCCCGGGCCGAAGAAGCTGATCGATTCGGGGCTTTTGGGGACACGAGGTAGCGGAGTAGGCACTGGATTGAGGCGTCATCAGCCGAAGCGGGCCCCGCACCTCGGCCGTGGCCTGCGGCATGCCGTTCTGCCAGGCGCACCCGGGCCGGGCGGTCGGGTCTGTCGGGGCCGAAACACGCTTACGCGCACGCCGCTTCACGGCGACGCCTTGGGGGTGCAGGAGTCGACGGCACGGATGCCGGTCGAACGGCTCAGGTCGAGCGTGACCTCGCCGCTGTCGGTCCTCAGGGTCAGCAGACCCGAGGCCATCCGGATCACCACACCGCAGCGGGCGCCCGCGGGGGTGAGGATCTCCACGGAGGGCTCCTTCGCGGCGGGCCCGTACCAGGTCGTACCCACGGCCGCGACCAGCAGCGCGGTGCAGGAGAGCGCCAGCACGACGCCCCTGGACAAGGCGCTGGCGGCGCGCAGGGCCTCCGCATGGTCGGCTCCCAGCGCCGATCCCCCGCCGTGAGCCCGGTACTCCTTGATCGCGGTCGCGGCCGGACGGCCGTGCGCGGCGCGCAGCAACAGCACGGCCGCCGTCGTGCCCGCCAGGAGGGCGGCCAGGAGCAGGAGGCCGACGACCGCGCCGTACGGTGAGGCCAACTGACCGACGTCCGTGCGCCCCTTCAGCAGTCCGAAGCCGATCAGACCCGCCAGCAGGGCTCCGACGCCGTTCCGCCAGGCGAGCGCTGCCGCCCGCACGCGCGGCAAGGAGTCCTTGACCAGTTGATAGTCGTGCCGGGCGGACACCTGGTGGGCGCGGTCGGCCGACGGGCCCGGAGTCACCCGGAGTGTCATGGCCGCTCGTCCCGCAGGATGACGTTCCAGTAGGCGCCGCAGCCGTCCAGGTCGTCCGGCCGCCCGGGGTGGGGTACGGCGCATGTGCAGATCATGGGCACCACGGTCTCCGCAGTTGCCGCCAGCGGCGCCGGATGGGGCCGCCGGCGCAGCCAGGAGCGGACGACACTGTCGACGTGGGGGAAGTCCATCGGATCGCCGCAGCGCGGGCACGGCCCCTTCAGAACCACCCCGCCCCGGGTAGGAACGGCCTGGAAGGAGGCCGCCTGTTCGGCGAACGACGGGTGGGTGATCTCCTCGTAGGGCTCCGGACCCACCCCGGTCTCGTGTGCGACCGGGGCCGTGCCGGGCCGCGACTCTGGCAGTGCAGGGGACATGCGGGGTTTCTCCCGTGTTCGGCAGGACGGTGATCCGTGTGTGCGGCGCCCTACGGCCCGATGTGGGTGAAGGGAGCCCAGAGTCGGGGCTGATCGGGCATTTCCCGTCGCAGGGCCCGTACGGCCCGGTGGAGCGCGGGTGCGGCGGCCTCGGGCCGCAGGTGTCCGTCGACGGTCATGTACCGGTACACCGCGTCGAAGACGCGTGCCGCTGTCCTGTCGTCCACGGACCACAGGGCCGCGACCACGTGCCGGTAGCCGGTGTAGTGCAGCGCGGACGCCAGTGTGATGGCCTCGTCCAGCAGGTTCACTCCGCCGACGGCGGTCTTGCAGGCGGACAGGCCGGCGAAGTCCCCGCGGGACTGTCGCGCCGCGAGGTCGGCGACGGTGAGCACCCCGTCGTGCAGCAGCAGGCCTCCGCGGGACGGTTCGGCGAGGTCCTGGTCGCCGTGGCAGCTGAAGTGCACCCAGCGGTGCCTCGCGAGTGCCGCCTCGACGGCTCCTCGGGTGGCTCCGGGCCCCTCCAGGAGCGTGTGGCGCCCGGCGGGGAAGAGCTCCGTGAGCGTGTCGCGTTCGGCTCCGGCGTTGGGCAACCACGGCTGGCCCGGCGCGTCGCCCACGGAGACGACGAGCATGCGTTCCTCCTCCGGCGCGCCCGCGTCGTCCGTACCGGCGTGACCGCCCGTGCCTCGTCCGGCGCGCGCTTCCGTGAGCACGCGCAGGGTGGGCGTGTACGAGGAGACGACGCGGTCGAGGACCGTACGGGGTTCCGTCTCGTCGAGGGCGGCGTCGTAGTACCCGGCCGTATGGAGGGGGAGCAGGGTGAGGGGCCCCGTGGGACACCACCACAGCCGGGTCCAGGGCCCGTCGGCCGAGGCAGGCGCCCGGTGGAGACCCAGTTCGTCGAGAACCGGCGCGGCGACGCTGTCCCAGAGCCGGCGCTGGAGCGTTCCGAGCATCTCGTCCGTACGGTGCGCCGCCGTCATCAGGGCACCGGCGGCGCGCTGTTGGGCGCGGATCGCGGAGGGTTTGGGGTCGGCCCTCACCGTGTCGTACGCCAACTGGTGCTCGGACTCAGCCTGTTCGGCGGCGTGGAGGGTCTCCAGATAGCTGTTGGCCCACTCGGTCGCCCGGTCCAGCGTCAGATCGGGCAGCGCGCGGTTGCGCACGCCCTCCTCGGTCACAATCAACGCGTCACACCGCCATCGGCTCACGTTGACGACGACAACCGGGCCGCCGCTCGCGGCAGGCAACAGCGAGTCGAGGCGCGGCGGCCGTAGGAAGTCCTCGAACCCCCCGAGTCCCCGTACCCGGCCGACCAGGTCATCCCACTCGCGGGCCAGAGCCATACGCCGATCCACCGGCCCGTCCGGACTCGCCTCGATATCCGTCACGCCGTCCCCTCCCCCCATTCCCGCGACTGCCCGGCACCGCCTGCGGCCCTCTCACCGCCGCCGACGGCCGGTTGGTGCCCGGCCGTCACCGGGCGGCCGCGCGCAGAGGCATGCTCCGCCGTTCCACGTCATGACTCTCCCCCGATATTCGTACGCACTCAGGTCATGTCATCACAAGAGACGCCCTGTACGGCCCGGTTCGGACAGACTGCGACGATGAGCGGCTTCGGCCACGTCGTTCACCCGGCGGCCGCCGAGCCGGAGCAGTGACGGCGGAGGCGATGCAGGCCCCCACCTTCGCCCAGGCACTGCCGAAGAGCACGCCGTTCCACCCGGCCTGGGTGACTCAGACCGGACGGGGACGCACCGTCCACGCAGGACACTTCGAAGGTAGGCGACCCCACTGACCCTCCCCCGCCCTCGTGGGGCGGCGGTCCGTACCGCGGCGCGGCGGCTGGCAAGATGAGCAAGCGGCCTGACGACGGCAATGGTGATGCCGATCCCGAATTCTCCGCAGCTTGATCGGCGTGAGACGAGACGGGCAAGTGACTCTGTGGGCCAGCAGAGCCATTCGAGAAGCGGGTTGGTGACCACGAACCAGTGGATGCTGATTCGGCCCTGCTTCTTGTCCAGGATCGGTGGGGCGTCGTCCCGGTAGACGTAGCGGTGGTATCGGTGGCGGACCGGCGCTCCGGCGATCAGCAGCACCGGTGAGGAGATGAGGATGACCACCGGGACCAGTGCTCTCGCGATGGTGAGCTTCGCCTTCTCCTCATAGCGCATGCGTCCAGTGGGCTGACGCCTATGCCGCTTGTCAGCCCGTCCCGCGGGGTTTGGTGCCGGCCTTGTGGTGGGTGGGGCGGCTGTAGGCCTCGCCGGTGGCGAGGACGCGTCCCACCTCGTGCCGGGTGACCGGGCGACGGTTCTTCGAACCAGGTGGTCGACCAGGGCCGGGCCTGGACGGTTTCGGTGCACCAGCCGGAGAGCCGGTCTTCGTGCGTAGGTTCCTGAACCCTCTGCGGACGCGGGAGGGTGTCACCTTGTTCGGCAGGGCCTGCTTCTCCCAGGACCGCCGGAGGTCTGTGGCCAGTGGTCGGGCGAGTCGGAGCTGGGCATAAGCGGCGATCACCAGCCAGTTCCACCGGCCGGCCGCCTCCGAGCTGCGAAGCCGGAGCTTTGTCCACCCGAGCGTCTGCTTGAAAAGGCGGAAGGTGTGCTCCAGGTCGAAGCGGCGAAGGAACGACTGCCAGCAGCGGTCCACGTCGTCCGCGGTGGCGGCAGTGCCTGACCACCCAAAGCCAGACCGGCTTGTTCACCCCGCCACTGGGCAGTTCCCCACGGTCAGGCGGATGACGGTTCCCTCGATGATGGGCAGCGGTCCGCCGTGGTCGATCCAGGCCGCTCGCGGGGTCAGCTGTGGGTGCAGCCGGTCCCAGGCCTGCGCGGTCGCCTTCCCTTACAGGCGTGTGTCGGTGACGGTCACGGCCTGCTCGGTGCCCCAGGTGCGTCAGAGCTGTGGGGGATGATCGGGTCATGCTGCAAGCGAGAGACGAGCACGGTCGTCAGGTGAGGAATCCGGGGCCCACTGCCTTGAGCCGGATGGTGGCGAACCTCGGCCGGGGCAACGCCTTCGTGATCGTCGAGCGCGTCGACGATGAGGCGGCTGGCGATTGGTACGTGCAGGTGTGGCTGAGGGATGACAACACCTATCAGCTGGAGTTCCGTGACGGGACGGCGGCAGAGCACTACCAGACCCGGACGATCTCCCAGGAAAAGGTGATCGTCGCACTGAGTGGCTGGGCCAAGGGGCGACCGGATTGGAAGGACGCCTTCATGTGGAACAACATCGGTTCCTCGTTCGAGAACGCCGGCTGACCCTGCCGCCGCCTGGGGCCGACAAGGTCAGCGACGTGCGTTCGCTCAGCCGCGGCGCATGGAAATGACGTCGGGACTTGCTGCGGGGATGGTGGGCCGCGCGGCCTCCGGGGTGGCGAGCGGCAGCCGGCAAGGTGGGCAAGTGGCCGGGAACGGGCGGCCAGTGGATCAGCTCGTCCAGGTCTTGATCTGCGCGGCGACCTCTCGCACGGGGAGCCCGTCGCGGGCCGCGCGGGCCAAGGGGATGACGGTGTCCAGGCCGGGGCTCACGGGAAGCCCGCACGCGGATAGGTAGGCCGCGGTCACTGTGGCTGCGAACAACAGGTTCCTGGCCTCCAGGCTGGGGTTTCTCGCCAGTTCGCACAGCAGCGCCGCGGCCTTGTGATGGCGCTCGGGGTAGACCTCGCGGTCGAGAACCTCTGCCCGATGACGTGCTTCTGCTGCAACCGGCACGCCGTAGTCGACGACCTGGGGGTCTCCCGGGATCTGCTGTGCGACTGCCAGGATCCAGGCGAGGTCGATTCGCAGGTTCACGCCGCGTTCCTCGGCGCGGTCGCGTCCAGCCCTTCCGGGAGACCGGGGTAGCGGTCCTCACCGAGCTCCGTCTCGAAGCTGTCCGTGTACGCGGCCAGGAAGGCCGAGGCGCCGGCCATGAAAGCGGCGCGTGACTGGTTCACGTCGGCCTCGATCAGATCGGCGACGTACCCCTGCAGGCTCAGGCCGCGGCGCTTGGCCCGCTCCTCGGCGGCTGCCTTGACGGCGTCGTCCAGTCGGATGTTCGTCTGCTTTCCCATGCCCACCATCATAGCTAGCTGCTGGTATCACCTGCTAGCGAACGGACTGGCCGGCCACGTCATCGGGCCGGGGAAGGGTGCGCCGCAGACCGCGGTCAGGATCTCTGAGCGCCTGGTCAGGTGTTGTCGTCGTCGCACAGGGCCTCTCCGATCTTGCTGAGTTCAGCGGTCGTCAGCGGGGGTGCGGCCCAGTTCTGGTCTCGTGCATGCCGCACGAATCGATCGCCCAAGGCCACGTGGTACAGCTCGACGTAGTGGGCGAGGTCGGAGTACCAGAACCATCGCCCGTCGGTCAGTAGCTGCAGCCCGTCGATCAGCTCGCGGCCGGGACTCAGAACGTCGTGAACGCTAGCCCCAGTGGCCGCAAGGGTCGAGCCCGAGCGCAGGTACTCCACGGGGCGGAGCTCGTCCGGGCCTGCGTGATCGCGCATGGCAGCACGGAGCGAAGGGCCGTCGGACCGGCCGTGCTTGAGCTCCTGGAACTCGCCGATGAACCGGTCTGCTTGAGGGTTCTCGCTGTTCATGCGCGGGAGCCTAACCTGGGAGATCACCGGGGGTGCCGACCTCGAGCACGTCCGTTGCGGCTTGAAGCGCGGCCTCAGTCACCAGCCACTGTGATCATTCACTGCTTCGGGTTCACTCTGCTCGAACACGATGCGACTGCGCTCGACCTGCTCAGCAACCTTGTTCCACGACCCAGTGCGTGATCTCGTACGGGACGACACAGATACGGACGGTCGGCGCCAGATCAGGATCCTCGTCGGGACGAGGCAACCAGGAAGACCGCTCCAAGCAGATGGATCGCCGTCGGGGGCCTCAGGCCACGCGGCTGGCGCAGACACGGCCTCGCTCAGCTCCACAGCCCTGGATGCATGAACCGTAAGATCAGGGTCCATTGATGCGTGAGGGGACTGGATGGCTGGGACGTCTTCGGCTTCAGGCGACGTGCTGGAGCCGATCAGGCAGCACCTGCGAGACCCTTCGCATGACGTCGATGTGAGTCCAGGCTGGCGACAGTTGGTGCTTGAGTGCCATCAGTCGGTTGTCGCGGAGTTCCCGGAGTACGAGCTCCTGGCCGTGAAGCAGAAGTGGGGGGCCTTGGCCTTCCAGGCGTTTCCGCGGCCGTGGAAGCCTGGCGGCAACTGGACAGATACGGAGGACGCGCGCCTCCATGCTGTCACTGATGCCTTCGCTGACCGCAGCGAGGGCATCTGTGAGCGCTGCGGTGCGGATGGCTCACTGCGTGAGAGTCGAGGGGTCCACCTCGTGCTGTGTAAGCGGTGCGAGATGCTCGTTCCGGAGCACGGTCGTCTCTGACGGGTGCTTGCTCCTCATCGCACAGACCAAAGGAAGATGCCTGCCAGGTGGAGCCGGCGAGGTAGATCGTGGCGGTCTTCTCGTAGCGGGTGGCGATGCCCCGCCACTGCTTGAGGCAGTTGATGCAACGCTCGACGGTGTTCCGCTGCTTCTAGACCTCTCGGTTGAACCCAGGTGGCCTGCCGCCGCGGCTGCCGCGTCGTGCGCGGTGGACCTGCTGGTCGGCCAGGACCGGAATCATGGCACGAATCCCACGTCGTCTGAGGTGGGTGCGGATGAAGCGGGACGAGTACGCCCGCGGGCGACGCGCTTCTCGTTGACCCGCAGGCCCTTCTCCCGGAGCTCGGCGGTCACCCGTGGGGAGCCGTAGGCGCTGTTGGATTCGCCGTGGACCTCACGGATCCGCTCGGCCAGGAGCCGGTCCTTGCGCTGCCGGGCTGCCCTCGCCTGTCGGCCGGCGACCCACTTGGAGTAGCTGGACCGGTTCAGGCCCAGACCCTCGCAGAGCCGCTTCACCTCGTAGGTGTCCCGGTGGTCGTCGACGAACTGGAAGCGGCTCATCACCAGTTCGTCTCCGCGGCGAAATACTTGGCCGCCTTGCGGAGTGTGTCCCGCTCGGTCGCCAGCTTCCGCTCGCTCGCCCCCGCGCCTCCAGCTGCCGGATCCGCTCGTCCGGAGCGTCGGACGGCACCGCCGCCTCCGGTTGGACGGTCGGCTCTGCAGCCGTGGCGGTCACGCCACGGCGTCCGCGGTCCCGCAGCACCCACTCCCGCAGGGTCGCCCGGTAGGTCGCCCCGGGTGTGGACTCGTACAGGGCCACGGCATCGGCCTTGAACTCGTCCGAGTAGTCCTTCATCGCCATCGGCGGTCTTCTCGCTTCCTCCGGATCAAGCAGATCCAGTATCAGCGTGTCCACCACTCAGGGGGAGGCCCCTGGAACCAGCAACGCCGCCCCACCACTGGCGGCGGCACTGCGTTCGGCACGTGTATAACCCCGCCATCGCGGAGGCGCTGGAAGCCGCGCGGGTGGTGAAGGCACCCGCCCGCGCACTGCAGCTGGGCTCGCTGAGCACGTCCGGCCACAACGCGAACCCCCAGCAGACAAGCGTATCGGGTGGCGATGCCGCGCCATTGCTTCAAGCGGTTGAAGCACCGTTCGACGACATTGCGGTGCTTGTAGACCTGCTTGTCGTAGACCGGAGGACGGCCGCCGAGGCTGCCGCGCCGGACACGGTTGCGCACCTGGTCGGCCCGCTCCGGAATGGTGTGGGGGATGTTGCCACGCCGCAGCCAGGTGCGGATCGCCTTCGAACTGTAGCCCTTGTCGCCGATAACGTGAGCGGGCCGCACCCGCGGCCGTCCCGGCCCCGGGCGGGGTACTCGTATTGCATCCATCACGGTGGTGAACTGGGTGCAGTCGTTGGTGCTTCCGCCCGTGAGCACCAGGGAGAGCGGGCGGCCCAGGCCGTCGCATGCCAGGTGGATCTAATAGCTCAGCAGTGAGCCTGAGCGGGGGAATGCAAGGACTCACTGGGTGAGGTGGAAGCCTGCCGCCGTTCCGGGACTGCGATCCCTCGGTGCCAGACCGGCTCGCTTCACTACGCCGCCAGGCGGAGGCCCAGGGTGGATCCGGGGACGCGATCCCTTCAGCAAGACCGCGCCCCGCCTGGCGGCACTCAATCAGGTTTCATGTCCCCAGCCCGCCAGCAGGGTCCGACCTCTCAACAGTTCGCGAGCCCGGAGCTCTCCTGCAGACCGAGGTCCCTGCCGGTCGCTGGAGACACGAACGGCTCATGAGATGGCGTGCCCGGAGCACTTCTATTAGAGCGCCGCGTGCTCCGCACGGAGCTGACCAGCACATTCACGCAGTGCCAGGATGGGAGAACGAGGTTGAGCAAGGTCTTCTGCGGCATCGACTGGGCCGAGAATCATCACGACATCGCCCTGGTTGATCAGGACGGCATCCAGCTGGCCAAGCTGCGCATGAGCGACGACCGTGCTGGATTCCACGCCCTGCTGGAGTTGCTCGCCCGCCACGGCGACAGCCCCGACGATCCGATACCGGTGGCAATTGAGACGCCGCGCGGCCTGCTGGTCGCCAGCCTTCGCGCAACCGGCCGGAAGATCTATGCGATCAACCCACTGGCCGCCGCGTGTTACCGCGACCGCAGCAGTGTCGCCCGCGCCAAATCGGACGCCGCAGACGCCCGTGTGCTGGCCAACATCCTGCGCACCGACATGGCCGCCCACCGTCCTCTGCCCGCCGACAGCGAACTCACCCAGTGCGTCGCCGTCTTGGCCCGCGCCCATCAGGACGCCGTCTGGGACAAGACGCAGATGGTCAACCGGCTCCGCTCCCACCTGCGCGAGTACTATCCGGCCGCCCTGTCAGCCTTCCACGGCAGCGGCACCTTGGGCCTTGACTCCGCGCACGCCCGCGCGGTCCTCGCCGCGGCACCCACCCCGGCGACGGCGGCCCGGTTCACTCGCAGCCAACTGCGCGCCCTGCTCAAGCGGGCCGGACGTCTCCGGCGAGGGATTGAGGCCGAGGTCGAGCGCCTACGGGCAATCTTCCGCAGGGACCACCTGCACCAGCTGCCGCAGGTCGAGCAGGCCATGGGCAAACAAACCCAAGCCCTCATCCAGCAGCTCGACGCAGCCTGCCGCATCGTCGATGACCTCGCGGCAGCCACCGAAGAAGCGTTCCTCGCCCACCCGGACGCGAAGATCATCACCAGCTTTCCCGGCCTGTCGATCATGTCCGGAGCCCGCGTCCTGGCCGAGGTCGGCGACGATCGCGAACGGTTCGCGGATGCCCGGGCCTTGAAGGCATACGCCGGCGCGGCTCCCGTGACGCGGGCCTCCGGCCGCAGCCACGTCGTGGTCGCCAGAGCCGTCAAGAATCAGCGCCTAGTACTGCAACGGTCTTTGCCGTGACGGTTGGGCAATTTCTGGTGGTGTGTGG
>NZ_BMVO01000038.1 GCF_014650755.1 Streptomyces chryseus
AACAAACCAACGACCGACCTGCCCAACCGTCACGGCAAAGACCGTTGCAGTACTAATCCTCACCGCCACGGACGGCTCGCACGATCTCGCCGATCAGCGCCGGCACTCGCGTGGGCGCTACCCCATACTTCTGCGCCCATCGGCGCTGGCCACCCAGGGCAAGATGGCGGTCTTGCTGCCCGCGGCCAAAGCACCGCGTGGGCTGCCGTGGGAGTGCCCGGTTCAGTTCAGCACCGCCACCACCATCGCCCACACGACCGTGGCCACCGCCGCGCACCGCACTGAGACGCAGCCGTTAGCAAGCCGCGGACACATCCACACCGGCGGTCGGTCTGCTGGCTCAACGTGGCCGACCCAGGTGCTTCGCCTACCCGGGCCGGCTCACCAGCCCTTCGTACGCCCCCACACACGCCTAACCAAGACGCCACGACACCCCGGCCACCCCTCTCAACCGAATGCGGACACAAGGCGGCAGCGCCGCCCGGTCCAGCGGGGGTTGGCAGAAGGACAAGCGGGGCCGGTTGCGCGATCAGCAGCTGGCGATCCTCGCCGACCTCCGACTCGACTGAGCACAGGCGTCGTAGCTCAGTGCGCTTTCAGCGGTCCGGCGGGCTGCAGGGCAGCGCAACCGGGGGCCGGCCGCCGCCTGCGGCCGGCCCCCGGGAGGACCTGCCTTGTCCACTCACCACAAGCATGCGCCCACACCCCACGCCCCTGCAACAACCCGAAGGGAGATCGCCTTGGCTTGGTCGGCGGCTTCGCAAGGCCAGACGGCGACGTCGGCCGCATCCCGTCACAGCTACGGCCGCCCGGCCCCTCCGTAGCGAGGTGACACCACGGCGTGTTGCACCCAAAACATCATAAACATGACCTAGCGTGCTGGCTTGTCACGTAACCCCCAATGATGTCGAATCTGACGGAAGTGGAGATGTTGTGCGCAAGCTTCGCAATGCTGCCCTGGTAGCTGCCATGCTCGGGAGTTTCAGCATGCTCGGGGCCAGTGTCGCCGCGGCCGGCGACGGCGACGGCTACGGCCACCCGGACGGCCGGCACCACGGCAAGGACGGCAACGTAGTTGTGTGCGAGCAGCGGTCCGACGTCAGCAAGGACACGTTCCAGGTCGGCCTGATCAACATCGCGACGGGGCCCGTCACGGCCCTCGGCAGCGGCCCGGCAACCGCGGTCGCGGTCCAGCAGATCTGCAGTGGCGGGGACACCCTGGCGAGGAACGACGCCGACGCTGAGACCGGACCGGGAGTCGACATCGACCTCGACCTTCTCTAACAACGGCAAGACGCCTACCAGCGCTTGCCGGCGAGCCGGTAACGGGTGGGGCCCGTTGAGCGGATGGGCCGCAAGCCGTTCACGTGAGACGCCCGGTTGGGAATTCCCAGCCGGGCGTCTCGCGTGAACGGATGTTGGGTTCAACCGCGCCAGCGCCCAAGCGCTCGGGAACGAAGACCCGGGGCCCTGGACCGGGCGTTGGCCAGGGCCCCGGGGGCCCGCACCCTCGAGGAATGGACATGCGAGCACCGCCCAGAACAACGCATTACACGCACTTCGGTCACGGGCAAAGAAAAAGACTCCGAACTCCCGATTGCGAGCTGCCGGCGTTCCTCACCGGCATACACCGCCGAGGATGACGGCGGCGCTCTGGAGCGGGCACTCGCCGACACCGAGCGGCACCCCGCTGACCCGAACGCGGTACGGCACCTGGGCGACGAACTGGCAGCCGCCGGCGGCCGGCTCGGGCAGATCGCTTTGGAGCTCGCCCCGCCGTACCTCTCCGAACAGGAAGCCGTCGACACCATCCTCGCCCGGCTCGCCAATGACATCGGCAGCGACGCGAAGACCATCCTGGCCGCACGCCGCTACGCCCTGACCGGCGACCACCGCGCCCTGGACGGCACCTGGCTCTCACCAACCGGAGCCGGGACGGGACGACCGCGCTCCCAACCGCTGCGACCCAGCAAAGCCTCACTCGCCGACCCCGTGACCCAAGACTCACCGTCGCAGTTGTGCCGGACGACGCGGGCGAACCTACGGATTCGGACTGCTCGCTTCAGGGGCCCCGACAACCGCGCCTGGCCCGGGGCCCCACCCTCACCCAGCGGTTCCGGCGCGCCGAAATACGCCCCCGGTCGCACACGCCGCCCGTCACACCTTCCCGGAGCGGGTGTCGATGGGCCTGGACGGCGCGCCAAAGGGCGCTCCTGGGGCCGCGTCCCTGCGCGAGGACCCTACGGGCCACCTATGACCCACCACCCGGCCCACGCTCCGTGTAAACGTCCAGCACCCCAAATCCCCCGCCGGCCCAGGGGCATTGCGTGAAGTGATCTTGTCCGGTTTCGTCAGGTGAGGCCGAGGGTGGTCAGGGGGCGGCGGTAGTCGCGGGCGGCTCGTCGCAGGGCCGCGGCGATGTGGGTGGCGCCGTCCTTCCGGTGGACACCGATGGCGAGGTTGCGCAGGGAGGCCATGGTGCGGGGAAGGTGGCCGGTGCGGACCTTGGAGTCGTCCTCACGGACCGATACGAACGACGCGCCGCGGTGATAACCTCCCGACCGTGCCCCGCAGGCGGTGCGCCCGGCCGGGCGCGCGGTGGGCGGGCACAAGATCTCCCAGGGGTTCCACCTACATGTCAGACGAGACTCAATTCGAGGAATTTCTAAAGTTCCAGCGGGGCATCATCGACGAATTCCGTGCCAACGCCGGGAAAGTCGGCGGGATGTTCGAGGGTTCCACCCTGTGCCTTCTCACCACAAGGGGGGCCCGCACCGGTCGGCCCCGCACCCAGCCGCTCGGGCTGATGCAGATCGACGGGCAGGACCTGGTCGTCGCCTCGGCGGCCGGCGCACCGACCCATCCGGCGTGGTACCACAACATCCGCAAGAACGCGGTCGTGACGGTCGAGGCAGGCGCCCGCACCTACCGGGCGATCGCCTCGATCCCCCCGCGCGAGGAGCGCGACAGGCTCTTCTCGGAGATCGCCGCTCAGCAGCCGGGGTACGGCGAGTACCAGGCGAAGACGGACCGGATCATTCCGGTCGTCGCACTGCACCCGATCGACCTCGACCCCGACCGAGTCAAGCACCTCGGTGACGAACTGGTCGAACTGCACGGCTGGCTGCGCGGCGAGCTGACGGACCTGCGCAGGCGGATCGACGACGTGGTCGAGGGCAGGGCGGACGACATCGCGCCGCAGGCCGAGGGCGGCAACCCGCTCGCCGAACTGCGGTCACACTGCCTGGACTTCTGCCACGCGCTGAACGTCCACCACACCGGCGAGGACATTGGCGCCTTCCCGGTGCTCCGCGAGCGGTTCCCGGCGTTGGAACCGGTGCTGGAGAAGTTCGCCGAGGAACACAAGGTCGTGGCCGAACTACAGAACCGGATCAAGGAACTGGTCGAGGATTTCACTCCCGACCAGGACGACCCGGTGCGGCTGCGGGAGGAGGTGGCGGACCTGGCGAACCGGCTCGAAGCCCACTTCGACGATGAGGAACGCCAACTCGTCACCGCGCTGAACGCGATGGGTCCCGCGCCGGTGCGCGGCTGAGCGTTCGAGGCGAGCACGGGCCCGCATCGGGCCCGTGCTCCCCGCGTTCCGCCCCCGGAGGCCGGTCCCGGCCCGCCGGCAGGCGAACGCGGCCGGCCAGCTGCTTCCGCATCGGCCGTACCCGGTGGGGCTCGAAAAGTCATCGCTTCAGTTCAAGCCGCGTATCGGTATTCGTTGATGACCCCGTTGAGGACGCGGGTACGCAGGCAGGGGCATTGCGTGAAGCGGCAGGGCCCGATATCCGGCTGTCCAGGGCAGTGCGCCTTCAATTCGCTGAGGTACCCCGCGTGCCCCTGGTACGCAGTACATGCTCCTCGGTGCGGGAGCGCCGGCCTTCCCGCCCTCTTGGGTTCGATCTTCCACGACGACTGGACGCGCGCCGCCTCCCGGCGGCGCCGCTCCAGTTCCTCGTACTGTTCCAGCTCACGGATCGTCGCCCGGGTCCGCTCCAGCTGGTACGCCTGGTACCAGGAATGCACCTCGGGCAAGGCATCGGGCTGGTGGACGACGAAGGTCTGAACCGCCACGGTGAGCGCCCCTACGACGACACCTACAGCGAGCGGCGGCGGTGAGCGCACCGGCGGCGGCTTACTCCGGGCCGGGGTCGCGCAGCGGATTGCGATGACCGCAGTCCCAGCACTTCACGGTCTCCGGGAGGTTCTCGAATCGCGTGCCGGAGACGCCGAAGGAGCCGTCGATGCGGAAGCCTCCGCAGCCCTGGCATGGTGTGGCGTGGAAGGGCTTGTCGCAGCGGAAGCAGGTGCCTTCCGCGCTGGTCTGGTCGAGGCGGGTAACTCGGGTGTCTACGCTGCCACATCGCACGCAGAACGCTTCTTGGGTCGTCATCGTTCTGGTGTGCATCAGGTTCGCGGTGTTGTTGCCGCTGCTCCGATCCGGGGCACGTTGCTGGCGGTCGCAGGGCGCGTGACGCCGGAGCCGCGCCCTCGTTGGACAGCGCGACTCCATAGAGCCGGGCCCCGGGGATGTCATGGCTGATCCCCCGGGGCCCGTGGTATGTCCGGCTCGGAGTCAGATCTTCCCGGCCGCCGTGGCGGCGAGCCAGTCCGCGGCTTCGGCGTCGGTCATGAGCAGCACCTGCGTCGGGTGGGCGGTCCCGCCGGATGTTCGGACGGTCAGGTCTGGCACTGCTTTGTGGACGCCTGGGACCAGTTGCTCCAGCCCCCGCCAGCAGCCTTAGCGTGCACCCGGACCACGACCTTCTGACCGTCGCAGAATTCGGTATCGCTCCCCACCGCGGTAGGGCCGAGGGTCTGACCCGCCCCGACAGTGGTCCGACTGTTGCCCACCTTCTTCCAGGGGCCACCGTTGCGGCTCTTTTCCGCCTCGAAGGAGACGGCCACCGCCCTCGGCCCCGTGTTGTGCAGCTTGATGTACGCCGTCACCTCCCGGTACGGGACATCGCCGAACCACTGCCTCTCTGCGCTGATGCAGCCGTTGACGGACACCCGGCCGGTCGACGCGCCCCCGCCGCAGGCGACGCCCGCTGCCTGAGCACTGGTCGGAATCGTCAGCACGGTGAGCACAGCTACGCCCAGGGCTGTTCCGGAACGCCTCACATGCATGTCCCCGTCCCTTCAATGAGCTTGTTGCCTTCAAAGGAACCGTGACTCAGCGAAAGGACGAGGCGGACGGTTTCACCGAGCGGTTCACCCGAAAGGCGGTCCGAATCCAGGAGCAGCCGCAAGTAATCCGACGGCCAGGCGCGCAGTAGACAGCACCCACCACCACCGGGCCCCCCTTTGAAGGCCAGGGTGGCCAGCGAACCTCCGGACGGTTCGTATCGTAGGACCGGGTCTGTCGGCTCTGTCTCTGCCACGGTGCTTCTCTTCAGAACCGGAGCCGCGGGGGGGGTGTCTCTATGTCTTTCGTCAAGCCAGAGCTGCTCATGCGGTGGCTGTTTCGGGGGTGCGTGATTCGTAGAAGGTGCCGTCGCGGAGCATGGCGAAGAGGACGCTGATGCGTTGGCGGGCGAGGCGGAGGAGGGCTTGGGTGTGGGTCTTGCCGCGGGCTCGTTGCCGCTCGTAGTAGGTGCGGGAGGCCGGGTCGTGCAAGGCCGCGAACGCGGAGAGGAACATGGCTCGTTTGAGGAGCCGGTTTCCGGTCCGTGGGGCGTGTTCGCCGTGGATGGAGGAGCCGGAGGACTTCGTGGCCGGTGCCAGGCCGGCGTAGGAGAGGCCAGGTGGGCGGCGGTCGGGAAGCTGGTGCCGTCGCCGATGGTGACCAGCAAGGTGGCGGCGGTCCTGATCCCGATGACGGGCATCGAGGTCAGGACCTTCGAAAGAGGGTGGGCCTCCAGCAGTTCGCTGATCTGGGCTTCCACCGCTCGTCGTTGTTCGTGGACCGCGGCGAGCGAGCGGGCCAGCGAGGGCACCACCACATCCAGGGTGCCGGTGCCCGGGACGACGACGGTCTGTTCGTCGAGGGCGTCGAAGACATCGTCCACCAGGCGTTCGGCCATGCGCGGGGCCTTCGGGCGTATCAGGTTGACCAGTCGGCGGCGGCCTGCGTTGCGCAGGGCGGCCGGGGATCCGAAACGTTCCAGGAGGTGGGTGACGGCCGGATGGTCGAGCCGGGGGCCGAGGACGCGTTCGAGGCTGGGGTGGAACTGAGTGAGCAGGCCGCGCAGCCGGTTGCTGGTGCGGGTGGCTTCGGCCGCGAGGTCCTGGTCGAAGCCGGTCAGCACCGTCAGCTGGGCGGCCGTCTCGTCGGCGACTTCCAGGGCCCGCAGGGTGTGGGGCATGGTCCGGGCCGCGTCCGCGATCACGTGCACGTCCCGGGCATCGGTCTTCGCCTCGCCCGGGTAGAGGTCGGCGATCCGGTGCATCGCCAGCCCGGGCAGGTAGGCGACCTCGCAGCCCGCGTCACGGGCCGCCGTCAGGGGCAGGGCGCCGATCGAGGCGGGCTGGTCCACGATCACCAGCACGCGGCCGAACTTCGCGGTGAGCTTGTCGAAAACGGCTCGCAGTTTCGGTTCGCTGTTGGGCAGCCGCTTGTCGTAGACGGTCTTGCCGGTGGCGGTCAGACCGTGGCCGTGGTGGTCGCCCTTGCCGACGTCCAGGCCGAGGAACACCTTGATCTCGCTGGTGTCGAGCACCGCACCCCCCCCCGAGGGTGGTTGTGTCCGCCCGGCCTCGGGCGTCGGCACCGTATGCGCGCATCCACGTTACGCAGACCAGCCACCCGCGTTCGGCCCGGCATTGCGCCGGGCCAGGTGACGGTCAGGCCTCTCATCAGCGGTCAGTCGGTGCCCTCGGGCCCGGTGACACCCCCCCCCAGGTCATGCCTTCGACAGGGGGCAACAGTCATGCCGGGCCCGGAGGCCAGGAGCCCCATTGCAGGGCCACGGAAAAGGTAACGGGGCCGGTCAGGGCGCAGGTGTACGCGGACGTACGACGTGAACCCCGATCCGCCGGCCTGGGCGCGCTGTGCCGGTGGACTTGACAGAAGGCCGCAGGTGTCGGATTGGGGGCTTCGGATGATCTCTGTCACACGCCGGTGACATGGAGCGGACGACTCCACCGCATCCCGTTCTTAGATTCGTCATGCAGCCCGTCGCGCCTCACCGCCCCACACGACCGAGGAGGCGGCACGCGACTCTCACCGGCCTTGCCGCCGGTCCGCACATCTCTCTGACCAGGAGACCCGCATGTTCAGTTCACCATCCCAGCGTCGTCCCGTCATCCGCGCCCTGACCACCGTGGCCCTGGCCGCCGCTCTCCTCGCCCCGGCCGCCACGGCCATAGCCGCCGGCCCGGCGGGGACCTCGCCGGCCTTGTCCGCCCGCTCGACCAGCTCCGCAACCGAGGCGGTTGCCAGAGCGAAGGCGGCCGCCCCGGTCCGGACCCTGAAGCTGGTCGACGGCAGCACGGCGAGGATCTACCGGCTGGGCGCCCACCACTACCGCATGGACAACGTCTCCCGCGACGGCCACCTGCTCGGAACCCTTGTCGCGAAGAACGCCGACGCGGGTGGCCGGCACAACGGCATGTTCGTCGTTCTGACGGCCGATGGTGACGCCGTCTCCTGGACCGGCCGCGAGCAGTACGGCGCGGGTTCGTTCCCGCTGCCCGACGGCAGCACCGCCAAAGTCACCGAAGTGGCGGCAGACCGCTACACGCTGAAGATCATCCACCAGGGGCGCGTCATGGCAACACTGGTCGCCGACCACCGCGACGCGGCTGTCAACGCCAACGGGATGTACGTCGTCCTGAACCCTGACGGCACGCACAGCGCCTGGATCAGCTGACGCCCCGGCACCGAACCTGGGGACGCTGTCCTAGCGGCCGGCGCCCCAGGACTGCCTCGATTCCCCACCTGCCCCGGCCTCGACGGCCCGCGGTGTGCGTACCACTTCGCTGAGGCAAGCTGGCGGCACGGCTCGCGAGGGAAGTTACGGTCCCGCTTCGCCGCCGTGCGTGTCCGTCCTGCGGGCAAAGCCGTCGAGCGTCCGATCAAGGCCGCCGCCTCGGCCGAGCAGGGCTGGTGGGACGGGGTCCTGCCCGACTGCTGGCTGCTGGTCGAGTGGCCAGAAGAGGCCCCGGCCCCCACCGATTACTGGCTGTCCAACCTGCCGGCTGACACCCCGATCACCGATCTGGTCCGGCTGGCCAAGGTCCGCTGGCGCATCGAGCACGACTATCGCGAACTCAAGCACGGCCTGGGCCTGGACCACTTCGAAGGCCGTTCCTGGCCCGGCTGGCACCACCACATCACCCTCGTGACCGCCGCCCACGCGTTCCTCACCGAGCAGCGTCTGGCCCCAAAAGCGCCCGAGCCGGACACACTCTCTACCAGATCCTCGATGCTCTCCAGGACACCTTGAGGTGCTGGACCGGCGTCTGCAACACCTGCCAACAGCCCCTGCCCAGCAGGCCATGGACAGCATCAAGATCGAGAAGAACCTAACGGAGTCCTACTAGGGCCAATACCGCTAATTTAAGTGAGTTTGCGGGGGTCTTCTGGATGGCTTGGTGAGTAGCACCAGTGTGATGGTGGGAGCCGGTGGTGGGGGTGGGTTGCGGTGGTGGGGATGTTTGAGGTGCCAGTTGCTCATCTTGCGTTTGACGACGCGGGGGTTGGAACGTCGCCTGAGGGGCGGGAGGAGTCGTTCCAGCAGCTCACGGGTGGTGTGGGTCAGGGCGCGGCTGAGTCGTGAGGGGGGAAAGTGCCGCCTGCTCGGTGACATGGCGGCGGGCGATGCGAAGGGTGCGGGTGAAGGAGAGCCGGTCGGGGTCGAGGCCGGCTTGGTGAGCGGTGTGGTGCATGACGTCCCGCAATGCGTGATGCACCAGGAGGAAGCCGTAGATTTCCTGCTCGACACCGTCTGGGTATTGCGAGCGCAGAACCAGCTGACGGCCACCTTGGTGGGTTTTGATCTCGTCCAGGGTGTTCTCGATCTCCCACCGCTGGTGGTAAAGGCCCGCAAGGTCGCCGGCGGGCGCCTGGTCGGGGTCGCGGATGGTCGTGATCAGCCGGTAGACCGTATCGTCGCCGCTTCGACCGAGGGTGTACTCGATGACGCGAACCCGGGCCGGATCACGGCGGTCACGGTCCCCGGTGGCCACGATCTCCGACAGGTAGGAGCCGTCCTCGAAGGCTTCGAGGAACGGGAGCACGATGTTCTTGCGCACGCGCCACAACAGGTCCGCACCCGTGCCCGAGGCGGCCTTCCACAACTCGAAGCCGGTGATGCCGCGGTCGGCCATCAGCAGCATGCCTGGTTCGAGCCCGCCCAGCAGGTCGGGAATGAGGTGCTGTTCGTGGACCGACAGCGGACCGGTCGCCGCGGCGAACACCGCATGTGTCCCGCACTCCACCAATGCTGCCACCCTCGCTTGCGGATACGCACTGCGCTGCTGTCCCCGCCCCGAGCCGGGACGGCCGAAGAACATGCTGTTCGCCTCGGTGTCCGGGACGTCGAAGACGGTGCCGTCCACCGCGACCAGCCGCCACCTGCGATACCAAGCGCCAGCTGTTTCCGGCGTCGCGACCGGCCTGCACACCTGGTCGAACAGCACCTTCAGCGGCTGTGGCCCCAACCGCCTCCGGGCCCTGCCGATCGCCGCACTTTCGGGCCGGGCCACCAGGGCCCGTATCCGGCGAGTTATGCGAGAGCGGGTGAAGGTCCCGATCTCCCGGTTTCCTCTGGCCTTTCGGCCCGTCGGCCTTCGCTTCTTGGATCTTCCTTCTCCCGCCAGGGACTTCAGCCTCCCTTGCGGTCGGCCTACCAAGCCGAGGCTTGGACCCCGTCGGGGTTACCACGTTCCGCACCATTAAGACGCGACTGGGGTGGGCGCCCCCTCTACCCCGGGACCAGCGGTGTCCTCCCTCCGGGCTCAGTTACCCGAAGGTCGCTTGGCGCCTCACAGCACCGGGTCCTGTGACCGCCGCCAACACGCCATCGACGCGGTCTTAAAGTCACGAGGCATCATCGAGGGTTCACTTACGTTCGCCCGTCCAGCCTTCCCCTCACCTGTTGCACCCCGATGGCAGGGACGCTCTTGGGCTTGAACGCTCCGCTTCACACCCCGCCGTTACCAGCGACGCATGGGAGCGCGGGGACGGGCCCTGGACACTGGCCCGAAGTCCAGCCTCTTCAACTTCCCTTCATACGACTGTCCTTACTTACCTGGTGCGACCTCGTGTCGCACACTGAGCACTTCAGTTGGTTCTGACCGCGCTTCCGTGATGGCTACGCCTTTGGATGAGGACAAGTCTGCGGTTGGATGGCCGGATGGAACGTATAGAGGTTGAGCTGTTCGCGGACCCGGGTAACGACGCGGTTGTCCGTCTGCCCCCGCGTAATTTTCCGGGCGTGCTGATCCAGGGAGATTCCCTTTCGATCATCCGCGGCGACGTCGCCGAAATCGTAGAAGCCTGCGACCAGGGCGACGTCGGTGAAGCCCGGGAGGTGGCGGCCCTCCTCCTCTCCAACCTCGACGAGCTGCTGGATCGCTACACGGCGGCTCTGAAGGCACACGACATCCCCATCCCCTTCTACCAGGCCCCCTGATCGCCCAATTGCAACATCGCACCTGGCGGGATGCGCTGAAGGCTGGAGAGATTGCAGGATCGTTCCGCCAGGGGATCACGCCGTCATGAACCTGGAGACATTCGAAGACGCCCTCTTCCCGGGGCTGAACCTCGTCGTGCGGCAAGCCTGGTCGCGGATGACGGCTTGGTGATCGACGCGACTGGCTGCGGGCCGCCAGGAGCATGTCCCCAGTGTCAGCATCCCGCCGCACGCGTTCACAGCCGGTACTGGCGTCACATAGCCGGGCTGCCGGTCGGCGGCCGTCGGTTGATCGTCCGTCTCCACGTCCGTCGGTTCTTCTGCGATCAGCCCCGATGCCAGCGTCGGACTTTCGTGGAACAGGTAGAGGACCTGACCGAGCCGCGACGCCGTTCTTCGACGGCGGCGCGGTCGGCGATGCGGATGGTCGCCGTGGAGCTCGGCGGCCGCCCGGGCGCACGCCTCTGCACAAAGTTGCGGCTCCACGGCCGGCGGACATCCATCCTGGGAGAGTTGACCGCTCCGCCTGTTCCTGCACGGGCCCCACGGATCCTCGGCATCGACGAGTTCGCCTTCCGCAGGGGTCGGACCTATGGCACCGTCCTCGTCGACATCGAGTCCTCCAAGCCGGTGGACGTATTGCCCGATCGCGAGACTGGCACGGTCGCCGCATGGCTCCAGGAGCACCCCGGCGCCGAGATCATCTGCCGAGACCGCCTGATGGCATTCACCAAGGCCATCAGGCAGGCCGCCCCGGGATGCACTGGAGGTGGCAGATCGCTGGCACCTGCTCCAGAACCTCTCGACGGCGGTGGAGAAGACCTGCCGCCTGCACCGCGAGTGCCTACGCCAGCCAGCCGGATCAGAGACCATCTCGGCGTCGGCCACACAAGAGACCCCGCTTCTGGACCGGATCCGACGACGCCACGCGGAGGTCAACGAGCTCGCCGCCACCGGCCTGTCGCTTAACGCCATCGGCCGCCGTCTGCAGTTGGACCGCAAGACGGTCCGGCGCTATCGGAACAAGGACCTTGCCGGGCTTCTCGCCTCAGCGCAGGACCGCGGACACGGTGTCCTCGACCCGTTCATGGAGCACGTGCAGCACCGTTTCCAGGCGGGCTACACCAGTTCGATGCAGCTCTATCGCGAGGTGTTCGCCCTCGGCTACACCGGCGAATATCACGTCGTCAACCGGTACGTCGCGGCCATGCGGAAGGGCATCGCGATTCCTGTCCGGGCAGTGACGCCCCGCCCTCGCGACATCACCTCATGGATCATGCGGCCCGAGGAGACGCTCAGCCCCTCGGACGTCGCCCAGCTGGAAACCGTCCGAAGTGCCTGCGCTGAGATCGCCTCGGCCTGTGACCTCGCGCGGGAGTTCACGGGCATGCTCCGCCATCGCCGCGGCCACCTACTCCGGGACTGGATTCAGAAGGCCGAGCTGGGCGGCCCAGACACCATCGGCATCTTCGCTGACTCCATCCGCCAAGACCTCCACACCGTGACCGCCGGTCTCACCCTGTCCTACAGCTCGGGCATCGTCGAAGGACACGTCGATTGTTGTCACCGACTGGGCGGCATGCCCAGTCGGTGCGACTTTGCGAGACAGGCGACACCTGATCTCGGCGGTTGAGACCATCTGCATCCCGCACGGCGCTAGCGTTGGGTCCATGATCGTATGGCTCAACGGCACCCACGGCGCAGGCAAGACGACGACCAGTGCACTCGTGCAGCAGCTGATCCCGGACTCACGGGTGTTCGATGCCGAAAAGGTTGGCGAGACACTCATGGACATCAGGCCGGGGCTGCCCTGGACGGGCAACTTTCAGGACTGGCCGCCGTGGCGGCCGCTCGTGGTCGAGACCGCCCGCCGCGTACTCGACTACACCGGCGGCACTCTGGTGATGCCCATGACTGTCCTGGTCGAGCAGTACTGGCGCGAGATCAGCTCGGGCCTTGCCCAGCATGCGATTCCGATACGGCACTTCGTTCTCCACGCTGACCAGGACACCCTCCGCGAACGCATCGAGGGGGACACGGTTCTTGGTCCCTCCCCGTTCCGTCTCACCTACCTCAAGCCCTACGCCGAGGCGGCCCGCACGTGGCTGCACGGTGAGGCCGAGGTCGTCGACACCACGAACCTCACGCCCGCCCAGGCCGCCCTGCAGATCGCGGAAGCCGTCAAGAGCTGAGGGACGCCCGTCGATCTTCGCCACTGGTGACACAAGGCCTGCTGAATGAGCATGTGTGACAAGCCGCGTGCCTCACTGGTGACAACCAGACTGCTTCGATCGCTCCCCACCGCCAGCTCATCCGGCTCCGCCGGTGACACCTACCGTGCTTCGGCTCAATTCCCTGCCTCGGGGTACGCGAGGCGCAGCTGTGTGGGTGGGTTGAACGGGGTTTGGGGCGGCCACCGTGGCGAGTGCGACCTCGTGACCGACGACCGCTGTCAGGACGCCGAGGCTCGCACAGCCCGGAACGGCCTTGGAAGCCGCTGCGGCATCAGCCCTTCATCGAGGGCCGTAGAGTGCAGCTTCCTCCATCGGTGCCGGAGGCAGCGGTGTGTCAGTGGCCTTCGACAGCGCCCCGAAGCGCGCCAGGTAGTGCCACACCTTCTTGACCGCCTGGGGGTCATAGCGGCCGGTTCGTGCGGCATGTCCGATGATCCGAGGATCGAGCACGCCGTCGACCGCGATGTGCGTGCCCAAGTCGACGTATTCCTGGCCGCGGTAGCGGGGGTGGCGTCGGAGTTCTTCAACCTCGAGTCGGAAGCCGGGGTGCCACTGCACTGGGCAGCCAAGACGCTGAGCCGCGGCCTCGACCGTCGTGCCCCGGTAGCAGGGGTCCAGGACCAGCGCCTCCACATGGTGGTGCAGCCGGACCGGGCCGTGCACCTGCGCCTCGACGTAGTCGTCAAGATCGTCCTGAGAATCGTCGAGGGCAAGCTGGAGGAGCCCCATGCGGGACGCGACACCGAAATGCGAAGGTTCGAAGAAGCTGTCCGGGTAGCAGAACGTGGTCCGCGCCAGCGTGTCGGCAGCCAGCCGGAAGTGGGCTGAGCCGAACCGCGGCGCCCCGCCGGCCGGCTTGCGACGGAAGTTCAACGCCCCGTAGACCGGTCGCTCATGAGCGGTCGCTTCGTCGTACGCCCCGTCGAAGATCCGGCTCTCCCAGTACCACCGGTCACCGCCCGGATGCGCGGTCAGTCCGCCGTTGCTAGTCCCCGTGACGAACTGCGAGCGGTAGACGCCGTCCTCCGCCATGGCGTCCAGGATCGGCTTGCTGTGCAGCAGACGGTCCGGGTGGAAGTTGAGGGTCACCCGCAGCACCGGGTCCAAAGGAGGGCCCGATGCCAGTTCCGCGACATGACCAAGGGCCCGTTCCTGACATGTCCGGGCGGCTGGGAAGCTCATCGGCACAGTGTTCCCCGAGCTGATCAATCGGTGCACGTGGATTGCTCACACGACGAAGGCCAGTCGCTCACGCGAGGCCCGTTCTTGCTGCGCGGCCCCAGGGCCTTCGTCGTCAGGGCCCTACAGCTTCGCGGGGACGATACTGACGCTTGTGACGCCTTCTTCGGCTTCCTTGTATCGCTTGTAGTCCTCAGCCGCCTGGGGGCTGTAGGTGACGGCGGACTCCCGGGACTCGCCATCTTGCTCCCACGTGATCCGCACTGTCTCCACGCCTTGCTCCTCCGTCGCTGGCTCTGGTGATGTGCCCGGCGGCGGCATCGGCTTCGAGGTGATGAGGCGCGCCGCCGGGCTCGAACAGGGTCGCGTGAGGCACTGACAGGCCGAGGTGGGGTCAGCGTCCTGGGCATCTGTCTACGGGAGCATGGCCTCTACGGCTCGGGCCGTGCTCAGGTCGGTCGATTCGTTTGCTGGGCGAAGAGCGCTGACGGCGCCGGGATCGGCGCGGCTCGGAGTGGCTGAAGGCGCCCGGCCGGCACGCCCATAGCTGACCTGGAGCCCGGGCTGGGCATCGAAGTCGGGTTTCGGGAGCGGGTGGGGTGCCGGATGTTGCTGGCAGCACCTGGCCAACCTCGCCGCACAGGGGGTCTGGGAAAGGCCCGGAGCGGTCATCGACGACCAGGAGCCCACAGGGTGCACCCGAGCGGCGGGCAGCGCTTAAGGAGTCGGGGGTGGAAGGGGCGTGACATCTGTCGCGGCCGGTCGTTGAACCCGGCAGGTCAAGCGAGATGCACAGAGAGGCCCCGGGCCCCGCGGCCCGGGGCTTCGTGCTGACAGCCTCGCGGCCCGTCCCGGCCCCCGCCCAGGGGCAGATTCAGGTGCCGGACTCGGCGACGGCCGCCCGGAACTCCTGCGTCATCAGCGTCACCGAGCCGCGCTGAACAGGCGCCGGGCCCGGTTCGCCCCAGACCTTGTGCAGCGCCGCGCGCACCTTGTCGTTCATTGCCTCATCGACCACAGCCCGGTACTCGGCAGGGACCTCACGCTTGTCCTGGACGCCGACCATGGTGCCGTGGCGGGTGCCGATCCACCCGAAGGTGACGACCTTCCAGCCGAGCTGCTTGGCCGCCTTGCGCATCGCGGCCCGGATCAACTCCACCCCACCCAGCCCGACGGCCTCCTCATCCTCCAGATTCACCTGGTAGTAGCCGCCGTACCCGCCGGCGCCCTCATGGCAGGTCCGGCGCAGCAGAGGCACAAGGGCCTCGGCCATGGCGGTGCAGGACGGGTCCTTCGCGTAGGACGGCACCGGGTGCTCTCCTTCAGTGCGGTTCGGTCAGGTAGGGCAGGGCCATCCGGGACCAGTGGCCGGGCCCCGTCGATGCGGCGATCGGCTGAGATGGGTTCCGTCAGCTGTGCCGGCGGCGTTCCTGCTCCTCGAGGGCGTTCTCGCCGGTCTCGGAGACGTCGAGGCGCACCATGGTCCAGGTGGACAGGTGCCGCCACGGCGCAGGCGTCTGACTCATGCTGTCGCTTACACGACGAGGGCCAGGCGTTCACGCGCGGCACGTTCCTGCTCCACGGCCCGGTGCAGATGCCACAGGGTCACGACGGGAAGCAGGCCGCCGAGCCGGGCGGCTGCCCTCAGGTCCTCGACCACAGCGGTCAGCTCTGTTCGCACCGTGCGCCGGGGTTCATCCGGATGAGCGAAACCGTCAGCGACCTCTTGCAGGAGGTCGGCCAGTTCCGTGATGCCGGGGTCTTCCGGCACCTTCTTGCCCCAATGGGCGGCCGCGTCACTGAGCTGCGCGACGCGCCGACGCCGCCTGGCCTCAAGCGCCCGAGATGAGTCATTCCAATGAGTCACAGGGGCATCGTCTCTCACGACCAGGGGCGAGGGAGCGGCAATCGGACAGGTCGCGTCCGGGCCCCTGATCAGCCTTCCCCTCCCGGTACGAGGCGCAGGTGGGCCGGTGGGCTGGGCGGGGCTTCCGGCTGCGGGGCGCTGCTGACTCTCGCTTCGCTGTGCTGGGCATTCTCACGAGGCGTCCGTCATCGTCTCGTCCACCTGCCCAAAAAGCGCCTCTCAGGACCCGTTTCCGCAGGCACCACGATGAGAAGCCGTTCAGGCACTGAAGTGAGAGTCAGCACGTCGGCGACGGCGACGGCAGCGAGGACCAAGAGGAGCGAGAGCTCCGGCTTGGTGCCTGGATCAGCAACCAACGCAGCCGGGCCGCGACGCTCACACCCGA
This sequence comes from Streptomyces chryseus, assembly GCF_014650755.1. Lineage (GTDB taxonomy): Bacteria > Actinomycetota > Actinomycetes > Streptomycetales > Streptomycetaceae > Streptomyces > Streptomyces chryseus. The sequence goes on from NZ_BMVO01000038.1 coordinate 16,255, forward strand.
GCGAATCGAGCAACTCTCCACCATCGGAATGCGCTGGACATGAGCGATCTGATATCGCGATCTTGTGAACCCGTCTGGTTTGGATCACAGCAGACTCACGGCAACGGGCAATTCCCTCGGCTGCCCTTTCACCTCAAGCCTTACGCACTATCGTGGTGGCGCTGCCCAAGGAGGAACCGACCATGACCACCGCCCCCCGCCCCTCCAGAGGCGTCCCGCCGATGCCCGAGCGCAGCATCGCCGCACTTCGCGCGGCAATCGCGGCCCACGCCCCGCAGCTGCTGGACGACTTCGAAGCCAACTGGCGGGCGAAGATCGCCGACACCTACGACATCGGCGCGGCGCCGGCGTTTCTCGCACGCTGGTGGGGCGAGTACGCCCTGGCGCGGGACCCCGAGCTCGACCGCCACGTGCGCGACCTCGAAGCACGTGCCGCGCAGTGCACGGACCCGGACAAGGCGAAGGACTTGCTGGAAGAGGCCTCACGGATCCACCACAGCGTCCGCAGGCTCGGGCCCGGCGAGTGAGCGAAGAGTTCACCGGCCCGCCCTGGGCCGCGGACTGGACCAAGCTGGCCGGCGAGTACCGCGACGCTCTCCCCGCCCGCGTGCGGGACCTGATCAACGAGGCGGTCATCGACCTCATCACCTGCCGTCACCCCTACCGCGACGACGGCCTCGACCTCACAAAAGTCAGTATCGAACCCGTCCGCTCGACCGAACCGCGCGGCGCCCACATCCTGTACTTCGACCACGGCCACGGATGGCTGCGGTACACCTTCGTCCACCGCACCGCAGAACCACAGATCATCATCGAAAGTCTCTTCTGGCAGTAGCATCCGCCAGCGAAGACAGAAAACGGCCGGACAGCTCCTTCGACGCCGGGGGACGCCCACCGACTGTGCGGGCGACGGCGTACACCAATACGGGCCTATTCCCCGAAGTCTTCCCACCGCCCCCTCACCACACCATCGGCACCGCGGCACACCTGTGGTCGGTTGCCGGCTGCCGCGCTGCAGGAGGCGTTCGCCGAGCCCGCGCCGCTGTGGGGGGCGTAGGCAGGAGCGGGGATCCGCTGGTATCGCTGGACAGCTCGGCTCCATATCCACTCCCGGGGATGTCATGGCCACTCGCCGGAGCCCTCTGCTGTATCGGAGACCGGTCAGGATCGGCGGCACGAAGCGGCCCTCAGAGCACAGCCGGCCATCGAGGTGAGCTGGCGGGCAAGCGCCGGGCGGCGACCCGACGCTGGCGGCGCCGGTCACGGCCGCGATGCTGGACCGTCCGGTGGGGCAGTTCCTCGCGAACGCGCGGAAGAAGAACGGCTTGGGCAAGAACCGGGCGCGGGCGGCGCGTCGTGCGGCGCTGCTGGCGGCGATCGACCCGGACTGGAAGCCGGACTGGTCCATCGACTGGCAGCGCCACTACGCCGCGCTGGCGGGGCTTGTGGAGCCGGGCAGCGTCCGGGCGTACGTGGAAGCCCGGGACGATGGTGCACGGCATGGACGTAGGCCGCTGGCTGGCCACCCAGCGGCGCGACTGGCACCTGCTGCACGACGGGCAGCGCGAGCGCCTGACACGCCTCGGGATCGGCCCCGCGGAACGGCTGGCTGTTCCGGTGCAGAAGGCCATACGACGTGCCGGCGGTGGGGCGTTCGAGCGAGGCATCGCCGCCCTCGCCCAGTACAAAGCCCGCGAAGGAAAGATTACCGAGGGCACACCGAAGATTGCCCGACGGCACCCCAATACGACTTGGTGTATGGCTGTCCAACACCCACTCCAGGCGTGCAGGGCTGAGCCCGGAACAGCGCGAGCAGCTCGCCGCGCTCGGGCTCCACTGGGCCACCTGACGGCCTGCTGCCCAGAAGTCCTTGCTGGCGGCCCGGTGCCTTGATCGCAGCGGGCTGAGCATCGACGTCGGCGGCATTGTCCTGAACGGTCGGGCCCTCGCGGCGGGATGCCCACCGAGGCCCGACCGCTCGCGAGTACGACCAAGAAGTGCGCGGTACCGGCCTCAGCCCTGATCCGAAGCCTTGCGGTGGTCGACCACAGAGTCCGGGCCGGGGCTCATACGGCTGCTCGCCCTCGGCAACCGCACCTCCTTCGCTCGGTCGATGAGCTGACCGCGCTCGGCTTCGGCCGCGTCTCGCGCACCACGGTGCAGCGCATGTGCTTGGCCTGCCGCAAGCAGGGCCTGTGGGGGCTTCCCCACTGCTCCGGCGCCGCACCCGCCACGCATGTTTGATCACCGGCCAGAAGCACGCAGCTCACTCGTTCGACCGTCGCTGCGGCGCATGGGTCTGTGTGTGTTGGGGGGCGCCGTCCGGCGGGGGGTCAACTTTCGTCTGCCAGACTCCGGTCGAGGACACCGAGGAGCCGGGCTCCGGCGCGGTCGGTCCCGCGGTGCCCCCGCTTACCGCCCGCCGCCTTTTCCAGCCGTAGCCGCGCGGTACGTCCGCGCAGTGTCAGTGTCATCATCTGGTTGCCGAACCAGGGTCCGCCGGTGCGTTCCCAGCGGACGGCCGGTCTTGCGACCCGTCCGTGGCGGGCGAGGAGATGCCCGATCGCTTTCGCGAACCGGCTCCAGCCGAAACGGAATCCGACCCGTATGGCTGCGGGCACCGAGTTGTGCAGCGGTGAACATGTGAACTGGAAGACGTGGGAGCGCGGCTGCTGTCCGGTGGCCCAGACGGGCTCCGCCACATACGCGTGGTGTACGTCTCCGGAGAGCACGCACACCGTCGCCGGAGCGGCGTCGGCTCTGCCTACCTCGGCGACCGTCTGGGTGAGATTGTCGAACGACGAGGTGAACGCCGCCCAGTGCTCCAGGTCCGCGCGTCGGCGCAGCCATTCACCGAAGCGTGCCCAGCGAGGTCCCCGTTCGCCCCGGCAGAGCGCCGCGTGCCAGCCCTCCGCGAAGTGAACCATCGGGGGCAGCAGCCACGGGAGTGAGGTCCCGATCAGCAGGTGGTCAACGCCGGCGGGGTCGTCGCAGGCCTGCGTCCGCAGCCAGGCCGCTTCCTCGGCGTCCAGCATCGCCCGCTGCTGCTCCTCCAGAACCCGCGCGGCCCGGGTGTCGACCATCACCAGCCGGGTGCGGCCGAAGTCCCTGCGGTAGCTCCAGCGCACCGTCGCAGGGTCGGCAACGGCGCGCTCGGCGAACGCGCGCAGCACCTCCGTACCGTCGTCGGCCGCCAGTACCGCCGCGTACAACGTGTCCTCGGCGAGCTCGGCGGGGGAAAGGTTCCCGAGGTGCTGGTAGACCCAGTACGACATCAGGCCGCTGGTGATCCGCTCGTGCCACCAGGGCGTTGCCCGCATGTCGGCTACCCAGGCGGCGCTGGTGTTCCAGTCGTCGATGACGTCGTGGTCGTCGAAGATCATGCAGCTGGGTACGGTCGAGAGCAGCCAGCGCAGTTCGGGGTCGCCCCAGGACTCGTCGTAGAGGTGGGTGTACTCCTCGTAGTCGGCGACCTGGTCGGGTGGGGCGGTGGAGCCGGTGCCAGCGGCCCGCCGATGCCGGGCGATCCAGGCGCGGGTTTCGGCGGAGGTCTCGTCCGCGTACACCTGGTCGCCGAGGAGGAGGAGAACGTCCGGACGCTCGGCCTCTGGGTCGGCGGCGAGCCGTGCGGAGAGGGTGTCGAGGACATCGGGTCCCACCGGATCGGGCTCGCCCACGGCAGGCGCCGCCCACCGGCACGAGCCGAAGGCGACCACCGCGCCCGTCGCCGGGACCGGCGGTGTGTGAATGGTGCTGGGCGGCTGGGGCGAGTCCGGAAGGGGCCATACCCGCTCGCCGTCGAGCAGTACTTCGTACCTCGTGGCGGACCCGGGGGTGAGTCCTGTCACGACTACCAGTGCGTAGTGGTGGCCGAGGATGCGGAACGTGGGGGTCGAACCACCGGCGCCGCCAGGGCACCGGACCTCCGCCGTGCACGCCCGGTCGGTCTCGACCCACACCGTCGCGCTCGTGCCCGTCTCCCAGTCCACATGGCGCAGGAGCGGGCCCAGCCTCAGACCGGCCATCGGGAGTTCCCTTCTGGTGCTCCGCACGGTAGGGAAGTGTTCACCGGGACGGCTCGGGGCCCGACCGGCACCGCGATCGGGCCCCCAGGAGCCATGCCCAGTTCCACTCACTCATCACACCAATGCCCTCAGGACACGGCGGTAACCAGGCTCTCTGGTACTGCCCAGTACAGCGTGGTGCGGGAACGGAGGTGGGATGGCGGCCGCATCACGCCGGCCTGTCGGTGCCGCCGCAGGCACCTGCTCGTCAGCCTGCCTATTGTCCAGTGGCCCTGCCGCGACCAAAGCGGCGCCGCCCCGGCGCTTCACCCGACCGGCCGGTAACCCAAGCCCCCCAGATAAAGGGACTTCGAGCGCACGATGAACGACTCGTCGAGCAGCTCGCTTCCCGCGCGCTCACCAGCGGCAAGCGCACAGTCCACATCCGGCGCGACCAGGACGGGCAGATCGTCGGGGCCGGCGGCGAGGGCGACGGCCAGGACCAGGAGGACGACACGCAGGCCGCCGCCGAAGCCGCCCTGCTCCACTTCTCCTCTCCCCGCGACGCCGCGACCATCGCCGCGTTCCTCCGTACCCGGGTCTACCGGCCGGAGTCGCTGGTGTGGCTGGAGGGCTACCAGGCCCTGCTGCGCTGGCGGAGGAGGACGAGATCACCGGCCTCTACGCCGTGCCCTATGACGTCGAGGTCGAGGTGGGCGTGACGAAGGACTTTCCGCTTGGCCGATGGGTCCACCAGCAGCGCAAGGCCCTGCGGGCCGGGGAGCTGGAGGTGCGGCGCAAGGTGCTGCTGGCCTCCCCGGAGGCCCGGATGGTGTGGGAGCCGGGCGAGGAGGCGTGGGGAGAACAAGCTCGCCGCGCTCCGGTCCTACCGACAGGCCATGGGACACCTCGCGCCGCGACAGGACGCGGTGTGGGGCGAGGACGAGGCCATGGTCCCGGTCGGCCAGCACATGGCCAACCTCCGCCGCAAAGGCGGCGTCGGCAAGGACCCGAAACGGGCGGAGGAGCGCGCGAAGCAACTGGCCTCGATCGACCCGGACTGGAACTGCCCGTGGCCACTCGACTGGCAACGCCACTACCGCGTCCTCGCCGACCTGGTCGATGCCGACGGCAGCCTGCCCGACATCCAGCCCGGCGTGCTGATGGACGGCGACGACATCGGGCGGTGGCTCCAGCGGCAGGCCCAGCCGGGCACCTGGGCGCAGCTGTCGACCGAACAGCAGGAACGGCCGACTGCGCTGGGCGTACAACCCGACCAGGCCCCGTCACCCACCCCAGCAGCCACGCGTGCGACGAAGGGCCCGAACAAAGCACAACAGGCATTCCAGCGACCCTCACACAATGGGTCGAGAGGGAAGGCGTAGACCGGCCGTTGCCGCGCGGTCACAGCGAAGAGATCATGGTCGACTGCGAGGCGGAGCCGGTGGTCGTCAAGCTCGGCGTATGGATTTCGAGCACACGTGCGAGACGCGAGAAGCTCACCGCTGACCAGCTCGCCGCAATCGCGACGCTGGGCGTGGACTGGGCGTGACACCGGCTGCGGCTGGTCGTTGAACAGGACGGTCGAGCGAAGTGCGCCGAGAGGCCCCGGGCGTCATCGCCCGGGGCCTCGTGCTGTCGGCGGCGGCTCCGCCCGGACATGGCGCGGGCCTGCAACGCGAGGTGCAACACCGATTCCTCGAACCTTTATCCGAGGCGTCACCGCAGCTCAGAGCGCGATATGCGGCGGTGTTTGCACGGGACGTGTCGCCCTGGCCGCTTTCGACGCTGCGGCCGCTCTGTGGCGTGAGGCCCTCGAGGACCTGGACGAAGACGTCCTCGCCGAGGCCGCCGCCGAAGCGCGGGCCTTCGGCGCCGGCCCGGCGGCCGCCGTCGACGAGCTGGTGCGCGGCCTGCTCGGGCAGTTGGCCGACTGGCAGCAGTCGATCGGCGAGCTGGGCCGCGCGCTCACCACGGCAACTGAAGGCCGACCGCTACCCGGCTGGTCCACCGACGCCGGCCGCACCGAGGCCGTCGCACGCCACCACCACGCTCACCTGCTCGCCGCCATCGTCGAGCTCGGCGGTGAGCTGGAGCTCCCAGCTACCCGTAACGGGCGCTTCAGGGGCGCGGCCATCCCAGAAGGCTGCGCGGTCAGCGACGCCGGCCGCCGCCGATGCGGCGGTCGTCGGCCAGTGCGGTCAGCGGGCCGAACTCGCAGGCAAGCTGGTTCCACGTCAGAACCTCGCCACAGCGGGCCGGGAACTCCTTCGGGTTGAACTCGGGCATGGTCCAGGTGCCAGCGCCCCGGTCCCGCAGCCACAGGTCCCCGTCACCGTCGACCACAGTCGGCGGGACCGGAACGGGCTCGGCCTGATCGGTGGGCTCCCAGGTGATCCGGCCCGGGTGGGAAACGCGGCGCAGCTCGGTGGTGGCCAGCCGCGCGGCCAAGTCACGGGTGGACTCTTCGGCGTCCTTGACCGACGCGAGTCGGAATGCGTCGTCAAGTACGGGCAGGGCTGGATTCTTGCTGCGCTTTGAACTCATACGCTGACGACCTCCGGTGGGGGGGCGTCACATCCGTTATGGCACCCCGTAGAGCAACACGGTATCCGAGGCGGGAGCCGGGCCAGGCCTCCTCCGCTGGAACGGTCAGCAAGCCCGCCGACGCCCAGGAAGATGCTCTGCGCCAGGTCAGCGACTTGTTGGGTGAGGCAAGGAAGGCACTCGACACGCTGACGAAGTAGCTGGAAGCAACTGTCCAGCCCACGGTTCAGCCCCCGCTCGGTACAACCCTCTCCGGGGCGAGCGCGGCCTCCAGGCGGTCCAGCCGTTCGTAGAGAGCGCGAACGAGGCGGGCGCGGTTCTGGACGCAGCGCACGGTGCCCTCCAGCGTCGCGGACAGCCGGCCTTCCGCCTCGCGCAGGACGACGGCGGCGAGCGCCCAGGGGCCGCTGCTCTTCGGCAGCTGGTCGGCGCGGCGCCGTACGTCGGCGGCGAGCGCGCGGGCGTGGCCGGTCAGCTGGAGGGCGATCTGCTCGTAGTCGCGGGTCGCGAGCGTGTCCTCGCCGGTCCAGGCCAGGACGGCCGTGACGAGGCTTTCGTGCGGTTCGCGGTCGAGCGGGAGCTCCGCCTCGATCAGACCGTCGGGGTCGTAGAGGACCGTGTGGCTGCTGGTGTGCATGGCGGGCCTCGCTGCTGGGGCGTCGTCGCGCGGGTGGCCGGCGGTCACCGCTGGGGGTCCTCGCTGCCGTCGGCCCCGTCGTCCTGGTCCTCGGTCCGCTGGGCGAGGAACCGGGCGAAGCCACGGTCCGCGCGGGCGAGCAGGGCCGGGGAGGGGGCGCCGTAGGCGGGCGACTGGAGGCCGCGGCCCTCCGGGACTCCGGTGGTGCGGCGGCCTGGAGGCCGCCGGTTCCGCATCGGACCACTCGCTGGGCCGGGGCCTGGCGGGGCGCAGCTGGCTGGGGTCTCCTGGCTAGCTCTCGGAGGGTTTCGCGGACGGCGGCAAGGCCATGCCGAGGAGCGCGTCGATGGTTTCCTTGCCGAGCGTGCTGTCGTGGTGGAGGGATCGGCGGATGAGTTGCCCCACAGTCTGCGGGTCCACGTCCAGCCGTGTGTGGGCGTCCAGGCAGATCTCGCTCAGGAGTCCTGCGGTGTGGTCCGGCTTTCGCTGGACGTACCAGTCGAAGACCTTGACCACGTCGCGGCGGAGGGTGCCGAGCCAGATTCCGCTCCTCCCCTTCTTGACGCCTGTGGCCAGATGGGAGAGCACGGCCTCGATCAGGGTCGTGCGCAGCGCCGACATGGGGACGAGGCTGTCGGTTCCCACCGTGAGGGAGACCGCGGGCCACCAGGCGAGGGTCTTGGCTGCCTCCCCGGTCTGCTTCCCGTCGATGTGGATGACCTTGGTGAGGCGGTTGTGGTCGGCGACGAGCCCCTGGGGCTGCGGGGTGCCGAAAGAGGTGGTGGCGGAGAGGAGGGCGCCGGGACCGTGGTCGCGGCGATGCTGTTCAGCCCAGTCCCGGGCCACGGGCTGCGACCACAAAGGTCCGTTGGCGCCGTGAGCCTGTGGCTCGGGCATCTTGTGGTCCTCGTACTCGGGGACCGGAAGGTCGTCCTCAGCGATGTTCACGATCTTCGCCAGCCCGGCGCGGTCCACCAGGAGGCCCGGCTCCAACTCGGGAGCCTTCAGGTCGACGACGCACTCGTCCAACGGCCGTGCATCCGGCACGCGCCGGCGGTGCTCCGCCCACAGCGCCAGATGATCACGCCAGTTGGGCAGGGCCGTCGTAGGCGCGGTGAACCCGGCGATGGTGGCGATACTCGCCTTGCCCGGGTCGGCGGGGTGGACTAGGAGGTCCGCGGCCGTGACGGTGAGCGCGTCCTGGACGGGGCGGGCGTCGTAGCGCTCGTAGGCGCCGTCGAAGACCACGCCGGGCCGGTGCCAGGCGGTGCCGTCCCACCAGTAGCCGCCGCGCCGGTAGAGGAAGCCGGTGTGCCCATACACCCAGTCGTGGTGGAGCCCGCTCCAGCTGCCGTCCGTGACCAGCACCACCGTGCGGCCGTGCTCGGGGTGGTAGTGAACGGCCCACGCGTACGCGCGGTTCTTCGGCTCGGTAGTGAACGCCACCCAGCCGCCTCCCGGTAACGGGTCGGTGCGGCCCCACAGCCCCTCGCCCTGGTCCCGGCCGGTGCGCTCGATCGCGTCCGGATTGCCGAGCGGCAGCCGTTCGTCGTTGATGAACGGCAGACCCGGAACAGGATGATCGGTACGAAGTCCGTTGGCCACCGGACGGAACTCACCCAAGATCGTCTCTCCCTTACGGCATGAATCCCGTACAGCACGGGGGTAGTCCTCACATCTCTGCGGCAGCACCGGCGCTGTTAAACCGATCAGTGGACAGCGCGAACTCGAGCGGAGCCCGGCCTTGTGGTGCTGGACATCTGGCACGAGGACACCGTCCGCAGCTGACCGGAAGCGGGCGGGACGCCGCCGGCCGGCGTCAGGGTGTGTCGCCGGAGTAGTAGAAGCGGCAGCTGACGCCCGGACCGGGGGTGCGGGGCTCGCCCGGTTGTGGGTCACACAGGGCGCGGCCGCCGGGCCACCGGGAGAGCTCGGTGGTCAGGGCGACGCCGTCGTCGACTTCCTCGGTCCGCCAGCCGTAGATGTCCAGCAGCAGGCCGTCCAGTGGCCCGCCGACCAGTTCGGCGTAGGTCCGGTGCGGGAGCGGCCCGGGGTTGGGGTCGTCGTGCTCCGCGCCGTAGACGCGGCCGTTCAGCAGCTGCTCGTCTCCGTTCATCCGAGCAGCTTTCCAGCCATCACCGACAGCCGGGCAGAGCCGGCGGGCCCGGCCTGGGTGGAGGCCGGGCCCGCTGTGCTCACCGCGGCTTGGGCAATGCGGTCAGCGCCCGCCGGTCCTCACCGTGGCCGACGACCCGCCACACCGGCCGGTCGGCCCCGTCGTGGGTGAGCTGGTGAAGGGTCGTCGTCGCCACGGTGATCCGCCAGTTCGGCCGGGCACGGTCGTGGAAGGCGGCATCCCTCGTATCTGGGGCCGCGCGGCGCGGGGCCGGGGCGAAGACGAACAGCAGCGGCGGGAAGGGCCGCTCCAGCGACGGCCCGGCATAGGTCTCCTGCCAATGGCTGCGCGGGGCGCGGGCGGCATTTCCGCGCCCGGACGCCGGGGCGTTGCGGTAGGCGGCGTAGCGCTCCAGCTTGGCGAGCAGGCGGGCGTAGGACATGGTGCGGTCGATCTCCACGAACGCGCTGGAGCCGTCGGCCAGGAGCGCCACGGCGTCGGGCAAAAGGTTCCCGGCCGGGGTGGGGTGGGCGACTTCTACCCGCCAGTCGGCATGGTCGGCCACCTCCGCCTGGTGGAAGGCGATGACGGTGTCGACGAGGGCGAGGCCGTGCTCCCGAAGACCCGTCTTGCTGGCCGCGATGCGCTTGCCCGTCGTCCGGCCGGTCGTCGGCGCGAGCTCAGCGGAGGCGGCGGCTTCGGCGAGCCCCGCCGGGGTGCAGTACCAGTAGCTCTGCTGGGCGCGGTGAGTCCGGCCGACCAGGTCTGGGGATTCGGAGAGCAGGTTGCGCAGCGCGCGGCGGACGTGGTCGGTGTCCTGCTGATGGGGCAGCAGCAGCGCCTTGAGCTGGCGGGGGGTGGCCAGACGCAGCTGGGCGAGCGTGAGCAGGACCTCGCCGCGGAGGTCCGCGCCGGCCTTCGTCGCCGGGGCCTTCCGGGGCCGGGACGCTTCTCCAGGTACATCAGTACTAGGAGAAGAGGAGTTGCAACTGGCCGGAGCGGTCGAATCGGGGGTCTGATCAGCGACAACCGTCAGTCGTCGATTGGAAGCTGCGGGGCTGGGAGCGGGGCTCGCCGTCGCAGCGGTGTCCGCCGGGGCCGGCGAGGTGTGCGGGTCGGGTGCGGTGGTCATCGCGTCCTCGGGTTTCTCCGGCCGTACACGGCCGGATCGGTGGCAGGTCCGGCCCGCACGCGTGAGGCGTACGGGCCAGGGCCCACCGTGAGGAAGCACCCCTTGACCAACGTCTGTTCTGACTCGCTAGTCCAGTTTCGGTATGCCCTTTGCACCCCTTGCAGTCCCGCTTTGTCCGTGACCGACGTCACAGGCAGCGCCCCGGCCTGGAGCGCGGCCGCTGTCCACAGGCCCGCACCCCGAGGCTTTGATCAACAGGCCGGGCGCAGCAGGCGCGCGGCCAGCGAACAGGTAGGGAGCCGTCATGGAGACGACGTCGCCGAAGGCCCAGCTCGCCCCGGAGCAGATCCGGCGGGCCGCCGACTATGTGGAGCTGGTCTGGCGGGGCCAAGGCAGCGAGGAAGACAAGCCCGCGCTCGCGGAGTTCCACGCCGACGGCCCCGGGCTGGCACGGCTGATCGGTGAGTTCGGCGCGCTGCTGCTGGCCGACTACATCACCGCCGTGCCCGAGGAGCACACCGACTGCGAGTCCGCCTACGCCCTGCGGCAGCTGGTGACGGTGGCGAGCCGGTACCTCAAGCGGTGGTGCCTCGCGGGCGACGGCGGGGCGCAGACGGCGCTCATCGCGGCCGGGTTCCTGATCGAGTGCATGCAGGAGGTCGACCAGGTGTCCCAGTTCCTCGCCGATGTCCGCGGTGACGCCGGCGCCGGGTACGTGGCGGCTGCGGCCTGAGCCGAACGAGAGGCCGGGGACGGAGATTTCTCCTCCCCGGGCGCCGCCCCGTTTCGCGCTGAATGTCGCAGGTAGCGGACCTGGACAAGGGGGTAGCACGAGCGGCGCGGGGAGGAGATCTCTCCCCGCCCGGCGGCCGGACTCTGTCCACAGGGCCGCAGTTCGAGGGTGGCTTCGAGGTCGCCGCGATCAGCGAGGCGGCCCGTACGTGAGGAGCTGTCATGCCCGAGAACATCGTCACCGCGCCGCTCGCTCCGATGGAGCCGGAGGACGTCGCCGACGCCTTCGCCTACATCCGGGCGCGGCAGGCCGACGACATCGGCACCGCCTGCGCGGTCATCGAGGACACGGGCGGCACGGAGATGCGCCGGCTGCTCCTGGACGTCGCCGCGCGCATCTTCATCCCGATCACCGCCGTGGACGACTGCGACGGGGAGCCTTGTGCGCACTCCTTCCTGGCAGCGGCGCTCGGACGCCTGCTCCTGGAGGTCCTGTGCCACGGCGACGGCGCCTGCCTGGCTTTCCCGCCGGGCATCGCCGACACCATCGTCCGCTTCACCGAGAACATCCTCACCGAGGACCACGGCGACGTCGCCGACGTACTCCGCCAGCTGGAGGCCGCCGGGATGGAGCAGGCGATGGAAGCGCGCCCCGCACCGGCCGGTGCACCCGTGGTGCGCACCACCGGCGTGTAGTGCGCACCGAGCCCGTCAGTGGTGCGCATCGTGCGCGCGCCACCGGCGGGAGGTGCGCGCACCATGCGCACTGTGGACCGCGCCGCGCGCATCCGGTGCGCGCGCCTCCCGGAAGGTGCGGTGCGCCCCGCGCGCCGCGCGTATCGAGTGCGCACACCACGTCGCTGTTCGCCGGTCCGCAGGCGGGGCGGACTCCTATATCACATGCCCCCTTGACTTCGATCTGATCGGCGGCTGGGACCGGCTCTGGCAAGGGGAGACGCTCCGGTAGCCAACGTGGTCAAGGAGAAACGTGCGCCCGCCCCGGCCTGGACAAGGGGTGGCCGGGCTCCTGCCTGGAGGCGGACAAGGGGGGCCGGTTCGCCCGGCCGGAGCCGGACAAGGGGTCGGGCCGCCGGTGCGCACGACCCGGGCGGTGCGCACTGGGTGGAGTGCGGAACATCGGGTGCCGGACATCGTGGTGCGCACGAGAGTGCCCGGCATCGTCGACTGGTGCGCGCGATCCGGGCGGTGCGCATCGCGTGCGGTGCGGAACATCGGATGCTCGACATCGTGGTGCGCACGAGAGTGCCGGGCATCGTCGCGAGGCACACCCGGTGCGGCGCGGAACATTGTGGTGCGCACGAGAGTGGAGTCCACCGTCAGCCGGTGCGCACCGGAGTGGAGCCCACCCGGAGTGGCCTCCACTCTCCACTCGATGGAGTGCACCCGATGTTCTGCACCCGATGCCGGGCATCGTCCACTGGATGCTGAACATCGTGGGTTCCACTCGGTGGACGATGCCCGGCATCGTCACCACAGCCAGGCGATGGAGTGCCGCACCCCGGGCCAGTCCTACCAAGCAGCCGTCACCCTCGCATCGCTCCTGATGTGGCGTGACACTTTCACGATAACTCCAGGCCGGCGGGCCGGGGCGTCTGCGGGAGGATCCGTCCTAGTCCCGCACCGTCCTAGTCCCGCAGGACCTTCACGGCCCGGTCGAAGGCCGAGTCCTTGTTCTGGTCGAACTCCTGCGTGGTGAAGACCGGCTCGGTGAGGTGCGGCGGGATGCCCGCGCCGTCGAAGGTCCTGCCCGAACGGGCCAGCAGCTCCTCGTTCGGCAGCCAGACCGACATGCCGTTGGGGAGCTTGCGCACCATGACGTCCGAGAAGACGCCCTGCGTGGGCTGCCCGATCCGCACGGTCCGCCCGGGCCGGTCCATGAGGGCCTGGGTGAAGGTCTCTCCCGCGCTGACGGTCGAGCCGCCGGTCAGCACGGCGACCGGTCCGGTGTAGCGGGGGCCCTGGGCGGGCGTGACGTACAGGGGCTGGGGGCGCGTGTGCCGGGTGGGGTCCGCGGGATCGTTGCGGGCCCGCTTGGAGTAGGCGAGGTAGGGGGTATCGGTCAGCCGCCCGGCGATGTGGAGCCCCATGGCGTCGGATCCGCCGCCGTTGATCCGCAGGTCGATGACCAGGCCCTTCAGGTGCCGGGTGCGCTCCTGGCCGAGGACCGTGTCCAGCGCTTTGTCGAGCTCGGCCAGCTCGGCGGCGTAGGAGGCCTTGCCGCCCGCGTAGCCGCCGAAGCCGGAGATCCGCAGGTAGCCCTGCCCGCCGGGGAGGTCGGCGTAGGTGATCCGCCCGGCGGCGAAGTCCTGGAGGTTCCGGGCGTTCTTGAGGTCGCGCTCCACGACGAACTTCTTGACCTTGGCGTCGAGCTTCCCGTCGGGCCGGACTGTGCCTGGGCGGACCTGCGCGAAGGCCCGGTCGGGGTCACCGTCACCGTCGCCGTCGACGTCCCAGACGGCGACGTGGGCGTCGTGGAGCGGCTCGACCATCTTTTTGAAGACGGCGAAGAGTTCGTCCGGGGTCGTCTGTTCGTGGACCGTGGGTCGGTACCGGTCGCGTACGGCGTGCCAGTCGATGCCCTTGGCAGCGAAGAAGGGGTAGTTCTCCTCGAAGGACTGCCAGAAGACGTCGAAGGAGGCGAGCGGACCCCCGGGGGCGGAACGCGTGCAGGCGTCGGGCAGTTCCGTCGTCCGGCGCAGGTTCCGTTCGCCGACGTCGCCGTCCAGCCGTACGGAAGCGCGGTCGCGGTTCCCGCGGGTGCGCACAGTGAGGACGGTGCCTCCAGGCGTGGTGTAGGCGCCGGGGTCGGTCCGCTGCGCGGTGTCGCCCGCGATGCAGCTGGCGGCGGTGGTCTGGTGCTCCTGGAGGGTTCCGTTCCGGATGGAGAGCACGGTGCCGTAGCCGTCGGTGCGCCAGATTCCGTCGGTGGCGGGCTGGTGGGCGGTGGCGGCCGGCGCGGCTGCGCCGACGAGGGTCAGGGCGACGGCGGTGGCCGTGACGATGCGCACGATCTTGCCTTCTCTGTAGGCGACTTGCTGGGTACCGTCCCACCGTGCCGATACGGGATCCACCGGGCCATCCGGCTGTCCGGCCGATCGGGGGTGGGGCCAGCACCCGCTACCCGCGGTACCCGGGACCACACAGCTCGTTCTGTGACCGGGATGCCGGTTGAATACGCTGAGCGCTGGCAGCGGCGGACGATGCGGAGACACACCGGCGCAACCGTGGCCGGCGAGGCGGCCGACCATCGGGCTTTCACCTACCGCGCAACACCGTCGAAGGCTGCTTCAACCGGCTCAAGGCCTTCCGCGGCATCGCAACCAGGTATGAGAAGGCCACCGCTTCCTACGAAGCCGCGGTCAGCCTGCGTCGCTCCTACGCTTGGCAAGATCGCTTTGACGACGGCCCCTGCTGCATAGTTCGTACAACCCTTTCACCGGGTCATGGGTCTTCTGTGCGCCGACCGCTCCAGATCCCGCGCGCACCACTGGATCCGGAGGAAAGCGGCCCCCTATTAAGACGTCGTTTCCTTTGGCGTGATCGTTCGTTGTTCCGTGCATGACGGATCTGGTCGAACGGTTGGTGCCGGAGGAGTTGTGGGTGCTGTTCCGGCGGGTGGTGCCGCCGACGGTGGTGATACGTCCGCAGGGCGGGGGCCGCCGCCGGGCCGGTGACCGGGAGACTCTGGCCGCGATCATCTTCGTGGCGACGTCGGGCTGCACGTGGCGGCAGGTGCCGCCGGTGTTCGGCCCGGCCTGGCCCACGGTCTACCGGCGCTTCGCCCAGTGGAGCCGGGAACGCGTCTGGGCCCGGCTCTACCGCGTGATCCTCGACGAACTGGGAGCGCGGGGCGAGTTGGACTGGTCGCGGTGCGCGATCGACTCGGTCAGTCTGCGGGCGGCAAAAGGGGGCCTTTGACGGGACCGAATCCGACCGACCGTGGCAAGTTGGGATCGAAGATCCACCTGATCTGTGACCGGAACGGGCTTCCGCTGTCGCTGGGCATCTCCGGTGCGAACATGCACGACAGCCAGGGCCTGGAGCCGCTCGTGCGAGGTATCCCGCCGATCCGGTCCCGCCGCGGTCCCCGGCGCCGACGGCCGGCGAAACTGCACGCCGACAAGGGCTACGACTACGACCACCTGCGCCGATGGCTGCGCGAGCGGGGCATCCGCCCTCGCATCGCCCGCAAGGGCGTCGAGTCCTCGCAGCGACTAGGCCGGCATCGCTGGGTGGTCGAGAGAACCGTGTCCTGGCTGGCGGGCTGCCGCCGCCTCCACCGTCGCTACGAACGCAAGGCCGAACACTTCCTCGCTTTCGTCGGCATAGCCGCAATCCTCATCGGCTACCGCCGACTGGCAACCCTGCTCACGGCCTGAGCCGGTCCTGCTGCACATCGAAGCAGACCAGCCCCATGGACTCCGCCACCGCTGCCGCGTAGGCCGAGCCCTCTTCGGCCATGCTCCACCGCATGGGGAAATAGATCAGCGGACCGCTGGCCTCGCCGATCAGCGGGCCGGTCGACCAAGGAGAGGTGTCCTCCTCGTCCTCGGTGAGGTCGCACCACCGCTCAAGCAGCGCGGCCACGTAAGCCGCGATGCGTTCAGAGGGAGGCTCCTCCAGATCGCCATCGATGTAGCGGGCGTACAGGTCACTGAAGACCTGGCCGGCGGTCTTGTCATCCACCGGCCTCTCGCCTTCCCAGACAGCAAGGTCGTAACTCATGCCCTGGAGACTCCCACATCGCACCGGCACCCACCTGGCCAGTCGACGGCACGAGCCGAGCCTAGACCAAAGGAAACGACGTCTAAGAGAGATGTCCCCACGGCATCCTTCATGCTGCAGGAGAGTCACGTGCATAAACGCTTCGGAACCGTCGTGGCCACCGCCTCGGCCGCCGCGCTGACCGGTGGTCTACTGACGCTGGCTGCGGCTCCCTCCAGTGCTGCCTCCTCGAGGTACGCCGACGACTTCAATGGCGACGGGTTTCGCGATCACGCGGTATCTGCACCGGGTACCGAGGTCGGAGGGCATGGTGCGGCCGGAGCGGTAGTGATCACCTACGGCTCGGCCGGCGGACTCCAGAGCGCCAAGACGCAGGTGGTCACTCAAAGTTCCAGCGGCGTTCCCGGTGCGTCCGAGAAGGACGACTACTTCGGTGCCGTCACGGCAGCAGGCGATTACAACAGTGACGGCTTTGCGGACCTGGCCGTCGGCGCACCCCACGAAGACACCACCGCCGGTCTGGGCTCGGGTGAGAACAGCGGGGCCGTCACCGTGCTGTGGGGCGGGAGCGGGGGTCTGTCCGGCGGCACTGCTCTGGAGATACCTGCGCTCGACTACCCGGCGGGCTTCGGAAAGGTGCTCACCGGCGGAGACTTCGACGGTGACGGCCGCCACGACCTCGCGGTCGGCCAGAGCCAGGACAACTACGTCTTCTTCTACCGCGGAGGAACAGCCAAGACCAGCCAGCTCGGTGGCCGCAACGGCTTCGAAGTCACGTCCATGACGAAAAGCTCCACCGGTATCGAGTCGCTGGCGTCGAGTGACGTCAATGGCGACGGCACTGACGACCTCGTGATCGGTGGTGACAACAATGACACCAAGGACTACTTCAAGCAGGCCCTCTACCTGTCCCCGCTCGAACCCGCCCGGCGGACGTACGCGGGCGACGTGTCGCACGGTGCCACGGCAGCTGTCGCAGACGTGGACGGCGACGGTTACGCCGATATCGTGACCGGCCATCCCCGCGACCCGCGTTCCTGGATGCCGGGCACCAGCCTCGGCGGCAACGTCACCCTGACCTACGGCACATCGAGTGGTCGTGACGCCTCTCGCCCTCCCGTGACGATCACCCAGGACACGGCCGGGATCCCCGGCGCCTCGGAGGCCGAGGACGGCTTCGGATCCGCAGTGGCGCTCGACGACATCGACGGGGACGGCAGGGCCGATCTGGCCGTGGGCGCACCCGCGGAGTCGATCTGAGGTGACTCCTGTGGTGTGGACACACCTGACAATGGATCTTGATGGTCCAGGAAG
>NZ_BMVO01000039.1 GCF_014650755.1 Streptomyces chryseus
ACGTCCAGGTCGCGGGCGCGGCGGTTGTTGTCGCGGAAGTAGTGGTGTCCCAGGCCCTGGGCGGCGATGTCGAGGAGCTGCTGCTCGGTGGCGCCCTGGTCGCGGGCGTCGAACAGCTGCTGGGCCCACTGCGGGGACAGCGCCTGGGTGATGTGCCGCATCCGGCCGTCGTCGGTGGTGCCCGGGGCTGCGGTGAACCCGAAGCGCGCCTGGGTGGAGAGGACGATCCCGGTGCTCGTCGCGGCGGCCTTCTTCGCCTTGGCCCTCAGCTGCGGCTGCCACCGCTTCTTGACCTCGCGCTCTATGCGGGCGGCGAGGTCGTGGCGGGGCCGCTTCAGCTGTCCCTTGACGTACCGCTCCACGGTCCGCTGGGACACCCCGAGCGCCTCCGCGGCGGCCTTGGTGCCCTTGAGCTGCTTGACCAGGTACTTCATCTGCGCCTGAGCACTCTTGGGGGCGGGGCGGGTGAACGCCTTCTCCAGGGCGCGGTCCAGGCTGTCCCCGAGCGAGCTGACCATCGTCTACTCCCCGTCGTCGTCGGCCGGGCGGCCGTTCTTGATGTTCCGGGCGATGTTGAACAGGCCCCCGCTTTTTTCGAATTCCGCTTCCGCCCAGAGGACGGTCTGGGTTCCCTCGTGCTTGACCATCCCGGGCGAGACGCCGAGACGGAACGTGCCGGTGACCGGCTTGCCGTCGGGCGTGTACGGGAGGAGGTCGAGCGGGGAGGGCCCGGTGGAGGGGTAGACGAGGCAGTCGGTGGCGATGGCGACGGGGTAGATGTCGGCCGCCGCGGCGGTCTTCATCATCTTGCGGTGCATGATGACGCGGACGGTGGACAGGACGGCGGCCCGGATGTCGGGGCGCCACGTCTCGCGCTCAAGGGCCGGCCACGGCTCGTAGTAGGGGACCTCGCCGCGGCTGTTGCGCTGGCGCAGCTTGCCGATGCCGCCCTTCGCGGTCGCCTTGATCGCCTTCAGCAGCAGCTTCAGCGCCGGGTCGCCGTCCTTGACACGGGCCATCGCCTCGAGGAACTCGTGGTCGTCCATGCCGGGGGTGACGCCGAGGTCGGCCATCGTCGCCAGGTAGGCGTCGCGCAGCCGGTCGTACCAGGGGTCCAGGTAGCGGCCGGTCTCGGTGCGGACGTACGCCTCGATCGGGGCGACGTCGAAGCCGAGCTGGACCGCGTACGCGACGGAGGGCGTGGCGTACCAGGCCGGGCCGGTGGGGCGCTCCCCGGACGGCGTGAACGGGCTCGGGAGCCGGTCGCCGTCGACCGTGCGGCCGCCCACCCGGGCGCGGGAGAGGTCGACGTGGGAGAGGTCGACCAGCCAGGAGCCGGGCAGCGCCTTGTCGAAGGCGGGGTTGCCGGTGAGGTGGGTGGGCCCGTTCAGGCCGACGACGAGGCTGTTGGCGGCGGCGGCGAACGCCATGTTCACGTCGATGCCGACCAGGTACGGCTTCAGGCACTCGTCGTCGGTCAGCTCCCGGCACCAGCTGAACGGCTCCTCCATCAGCATCTGGTCCGGGGTCCGCTGGTGGTGGCGGGGCCACTTCCCCTTCAGGATCGGGTGCTCGTCGGGCACCTCGCACTCCACCACGGGGTACACGGCCGTCAGCGCGTCGGCGTTGACGGCCCGCTCGAACGTGCCGGTCTCCTCGTCCTTCTCCGCGCGGGTCGGCGGGCGCAGCGCCGTCATCAAGGCCAGGCCGGTGGTCGCCGTGAAGCCGCGCGGCGTGATCACCCGCTCCGCGTACGAGCCGAGGAACCGCGCGAGGTCCGCCGCCGACATCGTCGGCAACTGGGGGTCCTTCTTGTCGTCCCACTCGCTCGTGGGCAGTGCGCCCCAGGCCGGGATGCACAGCTGCACGCAGCGGCGCTTGCCGTCCTCGGGCCGGTAGAAGATCCGCGTCCACGCGCCGAAGCCGCGCTTGGTGAGCTCCAGCCCGGCGCGCTCGACCTGCTTGATGACCTTGTGCCGGTCGTTGAGGCGTCCGGCGCTGCGCTCCTCGGGTGTGAGGGCGGTGGGCAGGCCGTAGCGCTCCAGCGCGGCCGGAGTGAGGACGAGCATGGGGTCGGCGTCGTAGCCGCTGCGGTGCAGGCGGGCCTGCCCGAGCTTTGCCTCGGTCAGCGTCCAGTCGACCAGGGCTGGCAGGGTCTTGGCGGGCACGTCCAGGACCAGGCCACCGACGCAGTACGCCACGACCTGGCCGTCCTCGACGTCGAGGACGGCGAGCGGACCGTTCTCGAACCGCGGGTCGGCGGCGGCCTGGGCGGGCGCGGGCTTCGCGGTGGCCTTCTTCGCGCCCGGGCGCCGCGACGATGCCGACGGCTTGGTGTCCGCGGCCGGGCGGGGTGGGGTCTTCACGGCCGTCGGCGCTTCCGGCACCGGAGCGTCCACGGCGGAAGGGGCGGGCGGGGACGGAATGTCGAGAGCGGGTGTGCTCGTCTGCCCGTACCAGGAAGTAGGCGCCGTCGCGGCGGCGGCCGGGGACGGGAAGCGCGCGGCAAGGCCCTCCAGAAGCCGGGCGTACGCGGCGCGCTTCGGCGGCCGCGGCTCAGTCCGGCCGGTCTCCCAGTTCCCCACCGCCTCGCGGCGGGCCTGCAACACCTTGGCGATCTGATCCTGACTCAGCCCTGCCGCCTCGCGCAGCCGCCGGCGCTCCGCGGGGGGCGGTAGTTCATCCTGCGCGACCTGCTCCAGCAGCGCGTCGACCGCGCTGAACAGCTCGTTCTCATCCGTGGACACAGAGGTCACCTCCACTCACCATCATACCTCAGTCGCTCATGAATCGCGCATAGATCGCGCAATGAATCGCTCATGAGTGGCGATGCAACACGGGGTGGCGGGGTCCGTTCAACGGGAGTTGCCGCAGGTCAGAGGTGCAAACGGGGTCTGTTGCAGGGGTCTGTTGCAGCGGGTGTTGCAAGGTCGCGCACTGTTGCGGGCAGCCGCAACGGCTACGGTGCGGTCGGCATGGCTCCGGGCCCGGCGCGCGGCCGGGTGCCAGGCTGTCGCCGTCCTGCCCCGCCGGCCTTTTGGGAGCTCCGCCGTGTCCGTCGCGTTCCGCATCAGCTGCTGCCTGTGCCGCAAGAACATCCCGCTCACCGGCGACGTGTTCGCGCTGGACGCGGAATGGCAGCGCCGCTTCCCCGCCATGGTGGGGACCCTGGCCTGCCGGAGCTGTGCCATGGGTACGACCTGGCGCTGCACCAGCCGCGACGGCTCCTTCGTCGATGGCCACATCCCCGTCGCCGACGGCCCGTGCTTCGACGCCTGGAACCACGTCTCATCCCCCGGCACGCACCGCGGCATGGTGCAGGGTCACCCTCGCTCCGGCTTGATCCAGGGAGCCGGGGCGTACCTGCGCAGCGTCGCGGCCCGCAAGGACACCGTCCCCGAATACGCCGCCATGCTGCGCACGGTCATTCAGGAGTGGGACGAGCAGCACAACAGCTCCGGCGCCCCGCAGTCAGTGACCGTCTGAGACCGCACCCCATCCTCCCCGATGTACAGGGTCGGGAGCTGGCTGATCATCCCGCTGACACAATCAACCCTGGTGTGGATGAGGCCGCCAGCCGCGCGCCGCGAGGCTCCTCTAGCATCCTGAACAACGCCAGCCAGGCGGGGGCCGCGAAACTGCGGCTGGGCATCCTGGCCGACTGGTGTTGGTGCCTAGGGAGGGGGGCCACCCCATGGTGGCGGCAGTGGTCATGTGCACGGCGATCTGGGCAGGCGCGGTCTGGATAGTGCTGCGGTGCCGCAGAATCTGGCGGAACGGTGCCGACCAGTTGTGGAACCGGAAATGGGACGCGATGTCCGGAGCGCTGGCATGCGTGGGCTTCGCGGTGATGTCGACGGTCCTGTTGCGACTGCCGGTCGATCCCCTCATCTTCTTCTACTTGGCCACACCGCTGGGTCTGGGGTCCATCGCGTGCGCTGTCGCCAAGAAGGTGGCGATGCGACGCGACGACTCGGAAGTACGGGCGATGCGTACCGAACTGGGGCTTCCTACCGAACGGCGTCTGCGACGCCCCATGACCGTAGGCACGCTGTGGTGCGCGGCCGGCGTCATGGCCACCATCGTATGGGCGTTCGTGGCCAGCGCCACAGTGGGTTCCGCTGGAGGACCTGCAGCTACGGGTGATGGGCTGGCGATGGAGAAGGTCACGCATATCGGGGCTGGTCTCGCCTTCGGTTTCGTCATCCTTGGCGTGCTGCACGCATGTGTCCAGGAGTGGCGTCTGGACAAGGAACGGCGTCGGGTAAGGACCGCCGATCAGCGCTACCTCAGTGACCGCACCACCAGCCCCTGAGCAGCACCTGGTGGACCAGCTGCTCATCCGGTCTGCTCCAGCGAGTGAGGGGCGGTCGGGACCCGGACGGGCAGCTGGGCGAGTCCGGCCCTCTCGGCTCGGGCCCGGTGCAGCGCACTTCGCCGGACGGCTTCGGCGTCACGGCGCCGCTGAGCGAGGGCGGCATCGATCGGTGCCGGCTGATCCTCACGGGCCGCCTCCGACTCCGGGAACGCGCGGCGGCTCGCCTCCCGAAGGACCCGGTTCTGCCGCTCCACCGCGGCCGCGATGGCCGGGTCCGGCTGCCGCTGCGTGTGAACCTGCTGGTGGGCTTCAAGCGCGCGGTGGTAGCCGGCCGCCGCCGTCTCGCGAGTACGCACCGGCCCCTGCGGGACCGGGGTCCTCACCGCGTCCGGGTCGGCGGCCGCGCTGGGCGCGGGCAGAGGGCCGGGTGACAGCACGCGGACCGTACGGACCGCGTCGGTGCGCGCGGACCGGTTGGCGTCGGCGATGATCCGCGACGCCTCCAGGCGGGCCTTCGTCGCCCAAGCCGTGGAGTCCGGGCGCAGCGTCAGCTCCCCGCGCTCCGCCTCGTAACCGACCGCCGCGACGTGGTCGGCGAGGTCGGGGGCGAGGGCCACCCAGCGCTCGCACAGGCCGACGCCGGCCGCCGGGAGGTCCCAGCCGCGTTCGGCCATGAGCGTCGTGAACGCCTCGCCGAGTCCCATGGGGGCGCGGCCGTCGCGCCGGACCGTCCGAACCGGTCGCGGCTTGCTCTTCGCCGTGCGGGCGCCGTTCTTCTTCGCGGCCTCCCGCGCCGCCCGCAGTGCGACGCGGGCCAGGTCCACACCGCTGGGCTGGGGGGTCTGGCTCATCACGTCACCTCCCCGGCGAGCTCCTGGGAGCGGTGGGTGAGGCAGACGCTGCGGGTCGGCAGGGCCCTGCGGGTGCAGAGCGTTTCACCGTCGCGGCCGGAGCAGGTCCCCGGCACCGACGGCGCAGCGGGAGCCGCGGGCTCGACGGCGGCCAGGGCGTCGGCCTCCTCACGGCAGAGCCTGCACAGGCCAGTGTCGACGGCCTGGCCAGTCAGGAAGATCACGCATCCACAGCCGCCGCACGAGGAGCGCTGCGCACCTTCGGGCTCCCGGGCCATCGGGACCCGCGCCGGGCGCCGGATGGCGGCCTCCAGCTCGCAGTCGGCGCAGCGCCCGGACGGGCCGGGGCGGG
Organism: Streptomyces chryseus; assembly: GCF_014650755.1. Taxonomy (GTDB): domain Bacteria; phylum Actinomycetota; class Actinomycetes; order Streptomycetales; family Streptomycetaceae; genus Streptomyces; species Streptomyces chryseus. Next base: position 5,522 of record NZ_BMVO01000039.1, read on the forward strand.
TGCCGTGCTGGGGGCACAGGCCCTGCTCCAAGCGCTGCTCGCGCTGGCGGGCGGCGAACCGGTCCTGGACGGTCTCGGCGCACAGCTCGCAGGCCGCCCCGGTCCGCCAGATGATGCCAGCCTCGCAGTCCTGGTGGCCGCAGCCCCAGCGGGGCAGGGCCACCCCGAGGAGCCACCGGCCCGGGTCACGGATGTCGGAGATCATCACCTTGGCCAGGCGGGCCGTGAGCCGGTGGTGGAGACGGTCGGCAACGGTTCCCTCACGCAGCTGACGGCCCACCTCGCGGGCAATCTTCCGGACGACGAAGTCGTTGGTCACACGCTTCAGCAGCACGTGGACCGGCTCCAACACGGCATAGATCTCGGGGCTCATGGCCAGCTGCGGTCCGGTGTACGACGACCGGGCCGACCCCCCGCCCTTGCTGCTGCGCTTTTCGCCGTTCGGCTTCGAGGAGGGCTGGCTGATCTCACCCGCGCGCAGCGCGACACCACCCTCGCCTTCCGAACGCGCCTGGGCGGTAGCCGCGTTTTCGACAGCCTCAGCGCCCTCAACTACCTGTACCTCGCCTACGGCGGGTGAGATGAGTGCGCCCTCGTCATCAGGTGAGTCAGTCCTAGGTAGTTCCTTATTCGCGAGGGATCCCTCATCAACCCGCACACCCGATCCCTCACCAACCAACGGACATGCCGCCCCGTCAACCACACCTTCCACAGGCTGCTCCGCGCCCTCCCGGACCTCCTCCGGCGCCGAGTCCGCGACCTGCTCGCCAGCCTTCACGACGGCCTCGGGGGCGATGTCGTGGGCGATGTAACGGTGACGGCCCTGCAAGCCAGCGCGCCGCTGCACCGTCACCCACCGCGCCGCCTCGACACCGTCAACGACCTCACCGGCCGCCGCCGCCGAGATGGGCTGGCCGGCCTTCCTCCCCGAGTGGTGGCGCAGGTATCCCGCCAGCTCCCCCACGGTCAGCGCGATGCCCATCTTCTCCGCGAACATGATGACCGCGTACGCGCGCAGCTGCCGGGGCGTGAGGTCCTCCGCGGCCGCCACCGGCAGCCACACGAACTTCTCCGTCCGCGTCATCACCCGCACCCTCCGCAGCGCGGACTGGCCCTTGCCGCCCGGCAGGGTCCGACGGTGCGACCGCAGCTCCACGATCCCGTCCGGCCCCGGACGGGTCAGCTGCTTCATCCCCCGCTCCGCCGACGCCACCGACAGCCCCAGGTAGGAGGCGATCTTCACCGACCGCGCGTCACACCCCTCCGGCCGAGCCGCCAGCGCCGCCACCTTCACGTACACCGACAGCGCGACGTCCGCATAGAACGGCGACGACACCAGCCGCATCGGCACCTTCACCCGCTGGCGTCGCACCATCGGGGCAGCGTTGGACGCCACAGGGGACATGGACGAGCGCTGAGCGGGGACCAGGGCGGCGGCCGCCGCCAGGGCGCTCATCGGCCCACCGCCCCGACAGGAGCGGTGAACACCGCAGAAGCCGAACTGCCGAACACCGTCTGAGTAGCCATCGGGCCTGTGTACACGCCAAAGCGGACACCCCCGTTTGCAGCTGTTTCGTGATCCACCCGCCGACCCTGCACCAGGCGGCCTGTGGACAGAGCCCGCTCAACCCGGATACCCCCCGGCACTCCCGCACGGCGGGCAAGAATCTTGGAACCCGTCCCGCCACACGGGACGCTGCCCTCGCGGACACCGCCGCCGAGGCAGTTGTTGATGACCTCCGTCATCGGGTGCATGAGAGGGGCGGCCGACGCCGCGACCGCGCGCAGCGAGCCCGCCCCGAAAGTGCTGCTCTTGTAGCTTCCTACCGGAAATCCAACTTCCGGTACGAACTGCGTAAAGCTGAATGAACTGGACGGCGATCCCGTCACGCGGGACGCCTGCCGAGCCTGAACCGGGGTGAAACGGACAGGGTCGACCTGACAAGGGACACCACTCTCGTGCACTATGAGAACGACCTCGCCTTCCATATAGCTGGACCGCTCGAGCCCCTCGGGGCTGGACGACCGGATGTGGATGTGACGGGACGCCCCCCTTCGTGAGAAGCGGGGCAGACACCGATCGGGCGGAGGGAGATTTCTCCCCCCTCTTGGTTGCCTGTGGAGCGCGAAGACCCCTGTGGTGGGGGCCTCCGGTGAAGCGGGCGGTACTGCTACAGCTGTGGTGGCCGTGGTGAGTGGCCGGTGGTGGCCCTGGTAAGGGGCCGGTGGGAAGAAAGAGCGGCTCGGTGAGCCGCAGCTCAGGACCAGGTACGAACTGGGACCTGAGCAGCCGACAAGGGGTATGAACCCGGTCGGTAGACGGGCCGCGCGAGGCCAGCGGATTGGTAGTCCGCTTTTTGGCGCGCGCGGCCGATGGCCGTTAGGTCATCCCAATCCCCCTTCGGAGGTTGGCGTCAGCATGCCCGCGTCCGCTTCCGCAGCGTCGGGGTAGCGCTCTGCGAGCCTCTTGAGCAGGTGCATGTAGACCGCCCGGTGGGGCCGCCGCGGATTGGTCTGACCCAGCTCCCACCGAGCCACCGCAAGGCGCTTCACGCCCACGGCCTCCGCGACCTCCAGCTGGGTGAGCCCCGCGGCGAGGCGCAGCTGCTGCCGCACATGCGGCGGCGGCAGGACGTCGTCCAGGAGGGCGTCGACCCGCGCCAAGGGGTCCGGATTCGGCATCATGCAACCTTTCATGATCGATAGGTATCTGAAAGATACACGAAGTGATCCCCTTCGGGGAGGCGCCGTCACCGTCACCCGCCCCCTGAGTGCCGGAGTGCGGGAGTGCCTCGCTCCCCCTGTCTGTGTCACAGGGGGAGGTTGTCGTAAGAGAGTTGGAGCCGGTCCGCCGGAGCGACTGCCCGAAGTACCTCGAGGGGGTGGCCGGCGGCGTCAAAGGTGACGCGGTTGAGAGTGAGGACGGCGACTCGCCCGCCGATGCGGAGCTGCGCGGCCTCGGCCTCGGTGGGCATCCTGGCGCTGACGGTCTCCGTGGCGGTGGCAGGCCGGCGGCCCACTGCTGTGAGCGCGCCGTACACGCCGCCTGTGATCTTTCCAGTGCTGTCGAGTCCGGCTTCCTCGGCCAGGGCGGCGGGGTACCAGGCGTGTTGGAGCTGGACAACGTCCGACGGGCGGATGAGTGCCTGGCGGACGCGGTAGACGAGCTCGTCGCCCTCGGGGAGGTTCAGCAGCGCAGCGGTGTCGGCGTCAGCCTGGACCCGTTCCACGGCGATCAGCTGCATGTACCCGTCCAGACCCTGGGCCGCTGTAGCTGTTTCCCACGGGCCCAGCGCGCCGCCGGGGGCGAGGGTCTGCCCGTACCGGCTGAGCGGGATCTGCACGGCTGTCTGGGCGCGAACCACGGTGCCGGCCCTCTTGGAGGAGTAGACGAGACCCTCGTCCGCGAGAGCGCTGATCGCCTTCGTCACGGTCCCCTTCGACACGCCGTGCGCGGCCATCAGCTCGGCGTTGGTCGGCAGCTTGCTGCCCACAGCGAACTCGCCTTCGCGGATGCGCTGGCGTAGCTCGGCGGAGAGGTCTCCGGAGCTAGTCATGGTGGTCACCTCCTGTGTCGGCCTGGGGGCCACAGGGCCACCATATCGCCTAGTCGTTATTGACAATACGCCGCAGCGGCGGCATTCTCATTAATGCCTAGTCAATAACTGCTGGCGCGGTCGAACAGATCGTTCTAGCCAGCGGTGTGCCTGGGTGATCCCGACCTGCAGATACGCAGGTGCCCGGCCGGTGTCGTAAGCACCGGCCGGGCGGCGGCCGAGGGGTTGCAGCCCCACGGCCGCTGTCGGGTGGTCCGATCTGAGAGGACGCCGACGTGGTGATGGTGACAGAGGTTCTGCGCAGGTGGAGGGTGCAGCGCTGTGTGCGCGGCGCCGTGGTGCGGACGCGGACGGTTCTGCCGTCCCGGTTCTGCACCACGGCGCTGACCGTGCCGGCCCCGGCGGCGCCGGAGGCGCTGGGCCTGGGTGGGGATGAGCTGCGGGTCCGGGCGTGGCTGATGGCGCGTCTGGATGGTGTGGCATGAGCGCCGTGGGCGGGGTTCCCTCGCTTCCGGAGGGTTGGGTCGCGGCGCGTCCGGTGGGTGACTGGCTGGACCGGCTGTGGGAGCACGAAGACCTGGCCCCCGCTCCGGTAGTGCGCCGGGAGCGGTCGGGCGGTGCGGCCTGCATGGGCGTGGACCCGAAGGTGTTTTACCCGAAGTCGTGGGAGCAGACGGCGGGCGCGGCTGTGCCCTCGGAGCCGGAGCGGGCGGCGCTGGACTACTGCGACGGCTGCCCGGCCCTGGCCCGGTGCCTGAGCGAGGACCTGACCGACTCCTCCACCCCGTCGCAGATCCTCGGCGTGCGCGGCGGAATGCGTCAGGCGGACCGGCGGGCGCTGCACGTGCGGTTGTTCGGCAAGCGTGCGAAGAACGGGGCGTCGAAGTGAGCGCGAGCTCCGCCGGTACCCCGGCCACGAAATCGGCGCGCCGGGCGCGCCGTCGCCGTACCGCCGCTGGTCCCGCTGCTCCGGCGGCGGCCCCGCTCGCCAAGGGCACGGCACGCGCCACGATCCAGGCCGTGACCGGGCGTCTGGGCCGCGCGCAGATCACCGCCGGGATCACCTCAGCCGCCACCGCCCTGGTGCCCCAGGACAGCAAGGGCCGCCGCTGGCTCGCCTACAACGGGTCGGCCGCCCTGACCGGGCACGGCGCTCTGTGGCTCACCACCGGTAACCCGATGGGCGCTGAGCCGCTCATGGCGGCAGCCGTCCACTCTGTCCCGAACTGCGGGGCGTTCGTCATCACGTGCGCCGTGGCGTACGGCGGGTGGAAGGTCGGCGGCTTTCTGCGCGGGCTGCCCGGTCTGCTCGGCCTCGCTGCCCGCCCGGCCGCCGCCCTCGGCGCCGCCTTCTGGGGTCAGGGCACCGCGCCGCTGATCACGGACGTGATGGCGGCGACCGAGCCGTGGTCCTCCATGCTCCTCCCGCTCATCGCGGCCGGGGCCCTGGCCGGCGTCTGCTGGTGGGCCCTGGAATCCCGCACCGCCGCATGGCGCGCCCCGGTGCGCTGGGTTGCCCGCATCCCCCTCGCCACGCTCGCCCTGGGCGTCGGCCTGTACGCCCCCGGAGGCGCGCTGTGACCGCACACGAGATTGCCGCAGACGTCACCCTCGCCGCCGGGACCGGCTTCGCCGGGCCGATGACGCTGTCCGGCCTGACGATGGTCACCGGCGCCGCCCTGCTGTTCGGGCTCCGGGGCTCCGACACGATCAAGATCGACAACAAGAAGAAGGCGACCGGCTGGGGGGTGGCGTTCAGCACGCTGGCCGTGGCGGCGGGCGGCACGTTCGCGGACGCCGTCAAGGGAGTGGCCGAGGTCCCGGTGACGTTCTCCGACGCGGTGTCGAGCGGTGACCCCGGCATGGGCTGCACGGCCATCGGCGTGACGCTGTGCGCCCTCGGGCCGCGCTGGAAGAACTACTGGTGGCCGGCCCTGTTCGGCATCGCGGCCGGGGTCATCTACACGCAGGCGGGCGGCATCTGGGCAGTCGGCCAGACCATCGGCCTCGCCATCGCGCAGAAGATCGGCTGACCTGGTGAGCACCAGCGACGAGGTCAAGATGATCACGAGGGGGAGCAGCACGGTGGTGTCCTCCCTGCTGCGCGGCTCCGTCGTCCTCGCCGGTCGCCTCTGCCGGTGCCTCCCCCGGCTGGCCGCCCTCGGCCCTGCGGTGTGGGCGATGGCGTGCCGCGACGCCGCAGCGACCGACGAGAAGCAGCAGCGCGCTTTCGAGGCGGCGGTGGCCGCCGCCCAGAAGGCGAAGGATCCGGAGCCGAACGCGGACGACATCCCGCGGGTCTCCCCCGTGCGCCGCCCGGCGGGCGAGGCGTTGGGATTCCTTGCCGTCGGCTCGCTCGTGGGGTTCGGCGTGGTGGGCACAGTCTTCTCCGTCACGGTCCCCCGGCTGCTCGCCGTGATCCCGCAGGGGATCGGGCCGTACGTCGCCGCGGCCGCCGCCGTGGGATGGACGGCCGCCGCACTCGCGGTCGCCCCTCCCCTGCCGGCCGATGTCGGCGACGACCAGGAGCAGCCGAAGGACGCGGAGGACGCCGAGGACGCGGAACCGGCGCCCGACCGGGGAACGGCGCTGCTGCTGCACGTCGTGGGGGCGCTGGCCGAGGCGGAGGGCAACGGGCGGGCGGGAGTGCACCTGGACGTGGTGCTGGATTCTGCAGCCGCCGCCGGTCTGCTCGCGGAGGGTACGGAGGTGGGCGACCTCCGTACCTGGGTGGAGGGCTGCGGCCTGCCGGTGGAGACCAAGTTGGGCATGCGGATCGAGGGCAAGCCGGTGACCCGGGTGGGGCTGCGCGTGGACGCTGCCACCACCGCCCTCGGGATGACCCCCGCGGCCCTGCTTGCGGCCCGCTCCCAAGTCTCCGTCCAGACCCCGGGGGAGACCCCCTCGGACCCCGCCCGAGTGTCCGCTCAGGCGGTCGGGGAGAGGCCCGCCGAGGCGGCCGCCGGCACCCCCGCCGAGGCCCCCGTTCCGACCCCCGCCAGCGCCCCCGCATCGGCCGTCCTGCGGCTGATTCCCGGGGGGCTGCTGGACCCCGAATCCACCCCTTCCCCGGCCCTCTCCAAGGGCCGGGCCCAGGAGACCCGTTAGACCGGCCTATCGGCCCTGTGACCTGCGGTTCTATCGGCCGCCTAACGGGCCCTAACAGGGGCCCTGACGGCCTTCCCTGACACCCAGGACACCGACCCCCGAGAGGGGTCGGGAGCACCAAAAAAAGACACCCCGAGGCGGCCGACTTTCTTGGCAGTAGGGCGGCCGCCCCGGGGCTCCCCATCCATACGGACAGGAGTCCCATCATGGCACTTCGCAAGACGATGCCGATGGCGCCGGGTACCCGGCCCGACCCGAAGCACGAGACGGTCTACAGCAACGGCGGATACGTCCGGCCCCAGCAGCCCAGCAGCACCCCGGGCGCGGGCAACGGCTCCAACGGCCGACTGCCCAAGGGCGGCAAGTGATGAGCCGGGCGACCGCGCCCCGCTGCCACGGACGGCGGATGAAGCACGACCCGAAGGGCCGCCAGTACGTGTGCCCGCGCTGCGGGGGCTGGACCACGCGGCTGCTCGCTCTCGCGGTGGGGGGTCTGCGGTGAGGCGGCTCCTGGGCGTGATCGCCCACCTGTGGCAGTGCTCCAAGTGCGGAGCGTGGGTGGACACCGAGACCGTCGGCGGCCAGTGCGGGGCCTGCTGATGGCCGCGCCCCTGCCGGTGAGGCCGACCCCGCACGAGCGGGACGGGCGTACCGAGCCGCAGCCGGCCCTGGCCCGCCCGCACCCCCAGTCCGGTTCCTGACCACCCGTCCGAGGCCGCGGAAGTGCACCCCCAACAGGGCATCGCCACCGCCACCCCTCATCTCGCCCCGGGCCGGCCACCACGCCGGCCCGGGGCCCCCTGGAAGGACCCCTGATGGATCCGATCGACATCGAGACTCTCGCTCCCGCCGACCTGGCCAGGATCGCCGCCGGTTTCGAGGCCGCAGCTGTCCTGGCGGACGACGCCGCTCGCGATGGCCTCACCGCCGCCGCCGACCCCACCGAGGCACCGGCCGCCCGTGCGCTGGCGCGCCGCTGCGCCGCAATCGCCCGTAGGCACGCCGCCGACTACCGGGCCGAAGCGGCCGTCCTCCGCACCGGCCACGTCCCCGACTCCTGGACCTGACCCGCCCCGAGGTGGGCCGGGAAGCGTTCTTCCGGCCCACCCCCGACCGCACCTGGAGGTATCTGTGACGACTCAGCACGAGACCGTGTTCGATCTGACCCGCCCGCCCGTTCCGTTCGCTCCGGCCGGACCGGCCACCGCTTCGGTTGGACCGGCTGCCGCTCCGGTTGGGCGGGCCGGTGCTCCGGCTCCGCATCCGAGGGGGGAGGATGCCGGGATGAACGAGATGCTGACGGATGGCCACCACGCAGGCCAGGGGGAGGCCGTGGCCCCGGCCGCTCCGCTCACGGCAGGGGCCGCTCCGGCCACACGGCCGGGCGCTCCGGCCCGACAGGAGGGCGCTCCGCCCGCGCCGCGCAAGGGCGGCCAGGGTGGGCCGGGGGCGGTCGGCCACCCGGTGGCCGTGGCCCCGGCCACCGGCCAGGCCGACCCGGCCGGGGTGGCCGCCCCGGCCACCCCTGAGGACGGTGAGCCGAGCCGGTGGGTCGGCTGGCTGCTGATGGCTCTGGCCGTGGTCGGCATGCCGCTGGTGGGTGTGATCGGGTTTGCCGCCTCGTACTCGACCCTGGAGCGGTTCGCCCTGGCCCACGGGTTCAGCACGACGCTCGCCCCGTGGTTCCCCGTGGGAGTGGACGCGTCGATCATCGCGCTCCTGGCATTCGACCTGGTGATGGTCCGCCGCCGTACGCCGTGGCCCGTCCTGCGGTTCGCCGCGCACGCGATGACCCTGTTCACGGTCCTGTTCAACGCATCGGACGGCATCAAGGGCGATTCGTTCTGGGGAGGGCTGGCGGCGGATCCGCTGTGGGCCCTGAGCCACGCGGCCATGCCCGGCCTGTTCGTCCTGGGTGTGGAGGCCGCCCGTAAGTTGCTGCTGCACGCGGCCCGCATCGAGGACGGCACGGCCAGCGACCGGATCCCGCTGCACCGCTGGGTGCTGGCCCCGGTGCGTACGGGCCGGCTGTACCGGCGGATGCGACTGGCGGCGGTGCGCTCCTACCCGGAGATGGTGGAGCGGGAGAAGGAGTTGGAGGGCTACCGGATGTGGCTGACCCAGGAGCTGGAGGGGGACCTGTCCGAAGCGACGGAGGTACAGCTCCTGCCGATGACGATGGCGCCCCGCGGCTACACGGTGGAGGAGGCGCTGGCCCTTCCGGCGAAGTGGGCGGCCGAGGCGGAGGAGCGCGCGGAGAAGGAGGCGGAGCGCGGGCGCGTGAAGGCGGAGCAGGAGCGCCTGCGCAAGAAGCAGGACCAGTTGCAGGACCTGGCGGACAAGACCGACCTCAAGGTGGCCGAGAGCACCGAGGGCGCGCGGGCGGAGTCGGCGGCCGCGAACGCGGAGGCCGTGAAGGCGGAGGCGGAGGCGAGGGCACGGGCGGCCAAGGCGAAGGCGGAGCACCTGGGTACGGCGGCGGAACGTCTGGCGCAGGCGGAGGCCGAGGCGCTGGAGTCGCAGGCGGCGGCCGCCGCTCGCCGGAAGGCCGCCGAGGACTCGGTGGAGGCGGAGCGCGCGGAGGCGGAGGCCGAGCGTCTGCGCGCGGAGGCGGCCAAGGTGGCGGCGGAGACGAAGAAGTGGGTGGCCGAGACCGAGGTGCAGGCGGCGCGCGCCGAGCGGGCCGAGGCAGACAAGGCAGTCGCGGCGGGGGAGAAGTCGGCGGCGGAGAAGGCGGCGGCCGCAGTCCGGTATGAGGCGGCCATGATCGAGGCGCGAGCCCAGCAGGCCGAGGACTACGCCCGTCTGCTGCCGCGTGAGCGCTCCGAGCGTCTGGTGGCGCGGATGCTCTTGGCCGCCGGGGCCGATCCGGAGCGGGCGACGGAGCAGGACCAGATGGAGGTGGTCCCGCTCGGCGAGATCATGGGCGCCCTCGGCGTGAAGCAGACGGCGGCGTCCGACATCCGTAAGCTGGCTGCGGAACGGTTGGTGGGCGGGTACCGGGCGACCTCGTTCGAGCTGATGATGGACGGTCAGCCGCAGTCCTGACCGGGTACATAGCGGCGGGCGGCACTCCTACGCGGGTGCCGCCCGCCGCTGTGTTCGGGGTCAGGACCTGCCGCCCCACCACCGCCGGCGCGGCTCTGCCCCGGCCTGCTGTTGGCGTGCAAGTTCGCCGTGGGACTGGCCGGGCACGGTTGGTCCGCCCGGCGGCGGGGTGAGAACACCCCGCTCCGGTGCCGGACTCAGGGCCGCGACCGCCCGCTGGAGGTCCGCGATGTGTGCGCCGCGCGCCGAGAGTTCGCGGCGCAGGTGCTCGGCCTCGGCCTCGGCGAGTTCCTGCGCGTGCTCGGCGCGGGCCAGGGCCAGGGTGTGCTCGGCGTGGACCCGCGCCAGTTCCGCGCGCAGGACGGCCACGTCCTGGCCGTCGTCGCCCACCGGCACGCCACGCGCCGGAGCCGGGGCGGAGGGCGGTGCATCCGCGGGCAGTGGGGCGTTGAGCCGGAAACCGGCGGCCAGCAGGTCATCGACCGGGACCATCCATCCGCGGCGGGCGTCCTCATAGGCGCCGGGCAGGTCGCCGGCCTCGCGGCGGCGGCGGATCGTGGTGCGGCTGACGCCGCACGCGGCGGCCGCCTCCCGCTGGGTCAGCATCGGGCGCGTCATGTGCACATCTTCCCCGGCCGCGCCTTCCTCCCCCGCCACCCCCTGCCGGGCCTGTCGGTCGGTTGCCTGCCAGTGGGGGCGCGCAGGTCGAGTTGGCGCACGCGGGAGCTTCACCGATGCCCGGTGTCCCCACCGGCGAGGTTTCGGCCGCCCGAGGACCCGATCCAGCCGGATACTGTCAACTGGCTTGCCATGTAAAACCATTTAACGCGATGGTGTTGGGGTGAGCACGAGACGAGAAGTTGCGATGACCCAGCTGCGTGACTGGTCCACCCCCGGACGACGAGCCGACCTGGTCGCCGCGGCCTGGCAGGCGGGCGAGACCACCGTCTCCGCTCTCGCCGAGGCCGCGCGGACCAGCCGCCCGACCGTCTACGCCGATCTGCGCTCCCGGGGCATCGACCCCGACCATCGACCGAAGGGCACCAGCGTGATTACCAACCTCTCCCCCCTCGACATCGAGGGCTACACCGGCGTCGGTGAGCAGCTCGAGGCCCAGCTCGACGCCGCGCTGCTGCGCTGGCGGGCCGAGCACCCCGACGCCGGCCTCGAGGAGGCGAAGACCGAGGGCATGCGCCTGGTGAGCCTGATGGACACGACCTACCGCTACGCCGAAGTCCGCCACCTGCTGGCGCACGAGCAGGTCGCCCGCGCCGAACGGGACCGCCTGCTGCACCAGGTGGAACTGCGCTGGGAGGCGCTGAGCACGGCCGCCGCGTGGCTGGCCGCCCACCACGCCTACGTCCTCGCAGTCGACGAGGCCCGCATCGGCATCGACATGTGGCGCGAGCGTGCCGAAGCGGCCTTGAAGCGGCCGTTCTTCTGCTCCTCCCCCCGGGACGAGGCCGCCTACCGGCAGATCCAGGAGGCCGGGCACCCCGCCCTGGAGGACGCGATGGCCGGCCTCGACCAGGAGCCGGGAGTGACCACCTACGCGCTGCGCTCCAACCTCGACCAGGCACACGAGCGCCGCATGGGACTGGCCGCCGAAACCCTCCGCTTTGCCCAGCTCGCCAGCCAGCAGTGACCACACCCACCGACCAGCAACGAACGAAGGAGCCCAACATGTCACCGACCGCCCAGAAGCAGCAGACCGCCCGCGCCCGCTTACTCGCTGAGATGGAGCGCCTGTTCGCCGACGACGCCGGTCTCGGAGTCCTGGTGACCTACAACGGCCGCCCGGACCTCACCGAGGAGACCAAGGAGGTGCAGATGGCTTGGGCCCGCGCCCTGATCGCCGTGCACGGCTACGACCGGGCCGCCTCCGTCTACAGCGAGTACGCCAGCCGCCGCCAGAACACCATCACCGCGACCGTCGGGTCCTGGGGCAACCTGGTCCTGGCGTGCAGCCCGATCCCCCGCTGGGACCGGGACATCCACGGGTTCATGTGCTTCTCCTGCATCGACACCTTCGCCACCGTCGTCACGGGCGACGACGAGCAGCTGTGCAACCGCTGCGCCCGCGAGCACAGCGCAGTCGAGACCACCCGCCCGCAGTGGCACGCCTACAGCCACAGCCGGTTCCAGTTCCCCGGCCTGATGGGCGAGGAGCGCAAGACCGGCGAGAGCAAGCTGCTCATCCGCTACCAGGACGACGAGGAACGCGCCTACCTCACCGGCGAGGCCGGACTGCTCACCGAGGGGATCAGCCCCCTGCCCGGCTTCACCGCCGTCTCCGCACAGACCCACGGCGACAACCGCGACACCATCAACCTCACCGTCGAGGCCCGCGTCGAACACGTCCGCCGCAGCGCCGAGATCCTCGCCACCTTCTCCTACGACCCCGAGCCCGAGCAGTGGGAGGGCCACGCCTACGGCTTCCGCTTCACCTCCGCCCGGCTCACCACCCGGTCCCGGAAGCTGGGCCACCTCGACATCGCGGACCCGGCCATCACCGAGCACACCGACCTCTACCAGCTGCTCGACGGCCTGATCACCCACCTGCACGGGAGCCAGAAGTGACCCAGCCCCAGAACAACATGACGTACGACGTCGGACCCCACGATGCAGAGGGGTGGACGGTCCACGACGACGGCACCCGCGTCCACCGCTACCGCTGCACGATCCACGACGGTCAGGGCTGTGACGGACACTGCGGCCCGGTGGCCGCGGACCCGATCGACAAGACGGTCCCCGCCGGCCGCTGACCATTTCAGGCACAGCAAAGGGCGCCCGCAGCCATTGGAGCTGGCTGCGGGCGCGCTTTCTCGACTCTAACCCGGCCGCTGGCATCCGTCGTGCCTCGGCCCCTGCCGCGCAGGGGTCTCCGTTCAGCAGCACCCGAAGGTCACGAACCTCGCCCGTACGGCTTCCGCCTCACCCACGCCACCGTGACCTCCGTTGGCGGGGAGCCCGCCGAGCACAGCGATGTGTACGAGCGCCTCGACCCACTCATCACCGGCCTGTACGAACAGCCCTCCTCCGGAAGGGGGAGCAGACAGAGAAGGAATGGACTGTGGAGTCCTCCAGCCAGACCACGACCAGCCAGCGTCTCCTCCAGGCCCGTACGGACGTGATCGCTGAGATGGGCCGCACTGATGCCAAGGCGAGCGCGCTCCTGACCGTCCTGGGCATCCCCCTCGCGGTCCTCATCGCCGCCGTCCCCGGCCGTAACCTCCCGGCCGCCGCCGTCGGTTTCGTCGGCATCGGCGCCACCGGCCTTGCCGCTGCGCTGCTCTTGGTCCTCGCGATCGTCCTGCCCCGCCTCGGCGGCGACACCCGCGGCTCCTACCTCTACTGGGCCACCTGCACGCCCGAGGAGGTGACCGCCGACCTCGCCGTCGACCGCAGCGCCGAGCGACTCGTGACCCTCTCCAAGATCGCCCTCAAGAAGATGCTGGCCCTGCGGGTCGCCATCTTCATTACCGCGGGCGCCCTTGCCGCCCTTGCCCTGGCCCTTGCCATCACCCTCCTCTGACACCGTCGTGTGCACCGGCCCACAGCACACCCGGCAGCGCCAAGGCTCTATCAAGGCGTCTATTTGTCCTTCGGCTTGCGCTGGGAGTGGGCGGCGATGCCTCCGGCGACGTTGTTCGGCGCCTTCTGGGTGCCGATGCTGCTGGACCCGCCGCCCCTTGAGTTCCCGCGGTCGCCGTGGGCGCTGATCCCGCGCATCACGCCGCTGGCTGCGGACGCGGTACCGGTCACCGCGCGGGCGGCCCCGCCGGTGGCCTTGGCGGCGGTCCGGGCGACCTTCACCGCGTCGCCGAGCGCCGGCACCTTCACCACCAGGTAGACGGCGACGCCGAGCGCGACGAGGGTGATGGCCAGGCCCGTGACGACCTTGTTCGTGTCCGGGCTGGTCTGAAGTGCGGCGGCGAGACCGATCACGATCACGATGACCGGCTCAACGGCGATGAGAGCGAACATGAACCCGGCCCACCGGCGGCTGTGGCCCCACCAGTCCCGGTCGACCAGGCCCGCGTAGACGACGACGGAGAACAGCGCGCCGACGTACAGGGCCAGCGCCCGGATGACCAGGAGCAGCCACAGCGCCCCGCACAGGGCGATGGTGGCCAGGGAGACGATGAACAGGATCAGCGGTCCGCCGCCGATCTTCCCGGCCTCGAGGTCGGCGCCGAGACTGTCGAACAGTCCGTTCGGGTTGCTGCCGAGCGCGCTCACAAGCACATCGGTCACGGCCGAGGCCGCGCCGATCACGACGTAGAGGATCAACGGCGTGAACGCGGAGGCGGCCACCGCGATCCACAGCAAGCCGACCGCCTCGGACAGCGCGGTCGTCATCGGCACGCCCCGGATCGCGCGCTTGGCGACAGCCAGGAGCCAGAGCACCAGGACGAGGATCGTAGAGGCCGCGAACACGATGGCGTACTGCTTGAGGAAGCCGGCGTTCGTCAGATCGACGGCCTCGCGGTTGCCGACGAGCTGGCCGAGCTGCTGGGAGGTCCAGTGCGCGGCTTTCGCGGTCGACTTGGCCAGGGCGGTCAGCGGGTCGAGCTCGGCGATCGGGTCGGTGGGGGTGACCACCCCGCCGGGGAGTGTCCCTCCCGTGCTGCCGCTGGGCTGACATACGTCCTTGACCGGTCCCGTGATGTTGTCGCACGGGTTGTTGGGCTCGTCGTACAGCATCAGGCCCCCGCAGCGGTGGTGATGGTGGACATCAGGGTCCCCCCTTGGATGGTGACGGTCAGTGAAGGGTGCGGCGGGCGTTGCGGAGCTGGACGGCGGCGGTGACCGCGGCCTGGCCGGCCAGGTGGAGAGCGCCCGCGCTCTGCCGGGTGGCCGGGGCGGCCGGGTCAAGGGCGGCGGCCATCTGCTGGAGCGTGGTGGCCATCGCGTCGGCCAGGCGCAACAGGTCCTCGGTGGCCTGGCGGACGGTGTGAGGGTGGCCCCACTCGGCACGGCCGACTCGGACGTCGCGCACGAGCCGGTCGAGGGTGTCGGCCGCCGACCGGGTGTGCACTGCTGGATTTTGCGGGGTCACAGGGCCTCCACCCGGGGGGTCGGAATCGGCTTACTTGGCTTGTCATCGCAGGTCAGAACTTGTTTTTCTGGCTTACTGCGGTTAGTAGGCCGTAGGCCGCTGCAACAACGATTCTGGTCGTCAGTAGGCCGGCTAGTAGGCCATACCCAGACTTTGGCAGGTCGTTGGTAGGTCACGACAGGGCGTCTTGGATGTCCGCCAAGAGGTAACCGCTTGGTTGTCCGGGCACCCCCTTCAGACGACCGGACGGGATGGTCAGCCCTACCGCCTTCAGGTCGGCCTTGATCTTGCGGCCCACCATGGCGAGATGATCACGGTTCGTCTGCCCACTTTTCCGCCCCCACGCCTGCGGGTCGGCGGCCTCCAAGTGCGCCGCGATCTGCGCGACGCTCAACGACTCGGGATTACTGTGCGTGGCGAACGCGGCGAGGAGCTGCTGCACGATCGGGGCGAGGGGCGCCGAGGGCTGCGGCTGCGCAGCCGGCGCGGGGACGGGTGCGGGGTCCAGGGTCGGGAGGCCGGCGGCGATCCGTTCCTGGGTGAGGCGGGCGGCCTCGGTCGGGAGGAGGGGGGTGACGTAGCGCAGGACCGGATCGCGGTGCAGGGGGGTGACGGCGTAGAAGCGACCGGCATCGGCCGGGTCGCCCTGTACCGGTGAGGGCACCAACATGTGCGGGAGCCAGCCCTGGGAGACGGCGTCGGGGCGACCGACCACCAGGGGTACGTCCTCCATCCGGCAGGACATCAGGATCCGTACGCCGGGCACACCGGCGATCGCCGCGCCGAGGACCTCCTTGGTCGCGTCCTGCGTGATGATCAGCTCCGTGATCATCGCCTCCCGGCCGATGCGCAGCAGCGCGACCATCAGGGCCCGGCCACGATCGCTCAGCTGCGGGACCTCCTCCACGGCCACCAGAACCGCCGGTTCCTCGGGGGTGGGGATCCACATGTCCTGGGTGGGTGGCATCGAGGCGATGCGGCGCCTGGCCCGCTCCAGCAGCGACTCCAGGACCTTCTCCGATTCCTCGGGGGTTCGGGCCGTCATCGCGGCCAGGGGAGCCAGAGCTTTGAGTCCACGCTTGGCCGGGTCGACGTCCACGATGACGGCGTCCCGGCAGGCGGTGACGTACTCGGCGATCGCCTGGACCATGCTGGTCTTGCCCGCCCCGGTGTTGGCCACGAGCATGATGTGCTGTCCGGCCAGGACCACCGGGGTCTCCTCGCCCTCCAGGGACAGGCCGAGGCTGACGGGGTTGAGGATGGAGCACGAGAGCGGCGGCCGGTACGGATACGGCGCGGCGTTGGTGAACGGATCGCTCGTGAGGATCCGCAGGGTGATCAGGGCGGCGTCCTCGGGATCGGCGGACTGCGCCAAAACGCGGGACTGCCCCACGCGTAGCGTGGTGGCGACCCTCCGCAGGACACCGACGAGCTGGTCGGCGGTGGCGCTCGCATCGAGGACCAGCGGGACCTTCCAGCCGTAGGCGGTCTGTTCCGGTACGAGTACCTCCGCGATGGCGACCTTCTCCCGCTTGAGCGCGAGGCGGACCGCCTCCCGCGCTGCTCGCGGGTCCTGCCCGGCCTCCCGGATTGCGAACGGCTTCTCCTCGGCCTCGGGTTCGGCGAGCTGGGTGTGCGCGGGAGCGGTGGGCGGGACGAACAGCAGCTTCGGTACGGGCGGGCGGCGGGGCTTGAGGCTGCGGCCCGCCGAAGCGGCGGCGATGGCGAACGCGGTGACGGCGAGGAGCGTGACGACCAGGGCGGCGGTCACAGAGGCCCACCACAGGCCGGCCCAGACCGCGCCGAGCGCGAGGAACCATGCTGCGGCGGCCCAGTGGCGGCGGGATCGGACCTGCCCGCGGCCGATCTGCAGCATGGAGGGAGTGATCTCCTGGTGGCGGAACTCCTGCTGGCCCATGCGCATCTGGAGACTGGCCCACTGCATCATCCGGTACGAGATCACCGGCGAGGCGCCCATACCGCCGCCGTACCCGCCACCCCCGTACCGGCCTTGCCGGTGGCGCTGGCGCTGCATGTTCATCTGCATCATCTGCGACTGCCGCGCGAACTTCTGCTGCTCCTTCAGCAGGCCGATGCTCTGCTGCACCTCGGCCTTGTTGCGCTGCTGGAACCTCATCCACGTCCGGTACTGATCGTTGAGGATGTAGTGCGCGACATGGACGTCACTCCAGTCCTCGGTACGCCACCAGCGGCCCCACTCCGCCCGCAGATGTGCCGCTCCCGCGCCCAGGCCCCCACCGGTGCCGCCTGCTCTCGCCACTGCTCTCAGTCCCCCGTGCTCAGATCGTGTTGACCAGGATGTCGCCGACCGTGTTGCCGCTGGTGCGGATCAGGCCCATGGCCATGCCGATCAGGCCCGCCGAAGCACCCAGCCACACACCGACCAGCGCACCGCGTACCAGGGGTTCCCTGAGGTCGTAGCGGCCGGACTTGATCAGCCCCAGGTACAGGGCGAGGAGGCACAGGCCCGAGATGGCGCCGCCGACGCCGACCTTCTCACCGCCGGTCATGGGCGGGTGGGATGCCGCATTGGCCACCGCTCCCGTAGCGCCTTCCAGCGCGTACCTCCCGACGCCGTCTCCGAGCGCGGCTGCGGCCCCGCCCATTACGCCCAGGACGCCGCCGCCCAGGAGCAGCAGGGCGGCGATCGCGACCCCGGCGAAGAAATGGACCTTGGGGGTGGGGTCGCCGCCCTTCCACCGGCCCACTTGATAGAAGAGGCAGACCAGGCCGAGTGCGACCGCGCCGATTCCGCCGGCTGCGGCGCCCGTGGTGTTCATCGTGCTCACGCTCCAGTCATCCAGTGGATCGCCGCGCGTCCGCCGACGCGGACCACGGCGATAACGAAACTCCAGGCCGCGACCGCGACCAGCAGGCGCAGCAGGTAACCGATGTAGGGGGCCTGCCAGGCCCGCACGATCAGGTTGGTCAGGCCCCGGAAGATCGAGGCGACCAGGTTCGCGAAGACCTGCCCGATCGGCAGGACCATCACGGCCAGGCCGACGAGGAAGACCAGCAGCAGCCAACCCAGCGGGGCGAAGATCCCGTCCTCGGTGACCGACCGGGTCATCGCGTCGACGCCGCTCTGCCCGCGCCAGGTCACCAGCAGAGCGAGCAGCGCCCCCGGGATGTTGTACTTCAGGCCCATCCATCGGAGGTCGAGACCGCGCCACCCCTGTTCGGCCGGGGTCGGGGGCGGTCCCGCCGGGGCGGGCAGGTGGGCAGCGACGGCTTCGCCGATCTGCGCCCCGATCTCCCAGGCCGCTTCCCGTGCTTCCTGGGCCTCGTTCGCCCAGGCGTCCTGCCATTCCTGGCGGACGTCCGGGTAGCGCCACCAGTCGTTGGCTGCCGGATCGTCCGCGGCATCGGTCGGCTCAGGTGAGGGCGGGTTGGCGGGGCGCGGTGGCGGGACCTTCGGTGCGGGCGCGTACGGCGCGGATCCGTCCGCCGGGTCCCAGGCTCCCTGGCCGTTTGTCATCCGTCCCCCTGACCTCGATCACCTGCCGAATCTACGTCTCCTCCGCCGACCCGACACCGCACTTGTGCAGGTCAACTGGCCTTCACCGGCCACTGATTTGCCAGCAGACCGGGAGGAACCTGGCCGGATCGGGCGGGTAGATCGGCCGGATGACGTCAGGTCGTGAGGTTGACCAGCAGGGGAGCCGCGCGCTCGCCGCGGACCGAGGCCAGCGACAGCACCGCATGCCCGGCCGGTACCGCGTGGGCGAGGTCGGAGGCCGACCACCGCTCGCGCTCCACCTGCCGCACCGTCACCGCATCCGTGGTCACCGCCTTGCCGGTCACCAGCTTGCGGAAAGAGTGGATCGCGCGGGTCAGCGGCTGGTCCGCGAACACTGTCCGGTGCGTGACATCGCGGGTCTCCACCCACTCGGTGCCCCACGCCTCGGCGAACCGCTTCCCGTCCCAGGTCGTCACCCCGGCAAACGCCACCCGGCAGCCGACCGCCCCCAGCAGCGGGGTCCGCAGCTCCTCCGGTACCTCGTCCAGACTGCGCAGCGCCAGGAGCACGCCGGCGTTCGCCGAACGCAGCCGCTGGACCCCGCGCAGTGTCCCGGCCGTGAGCGTGTGCGCCGCGTCGTCAACGGCGAGGAACGCGAACAGCGAACGGTCCGCCCGGGCTGCGGCGGAGGCATTGAACTGGGCGAGCAGGAGCCGGGCCAGCATCCGGGACGCGTCCGCGTGCCCACGCTCGGGCAGGTCGATTCGCACCCGCAGCGGATGCTCCAGGGCGCCCATCGAGAACGGCCGACCCTGCCCGCTGGTGCCGAAGAAGTTGGCGAACGCCGGCCGGTCCAGCAGCGCCACCCGGTCGGCGAGGACGTGCCCGGGGTCGGCGGGGCCGCCGTGCTGGCGCACCCGCGCGTCCAGCTCGCGCAGCATGGTCTGCTGCCCGGCGTCCTCCAACGTCTGCCGGAGCGCGTCGAGCGGGGCCTGTCGCTGGTCAAGGAGCTCCCGCAGTTCGGGCACGGAAGGGAAACGACCGTACGCGGTGTGGAACGGCCCGAGCAGCTGGCCCAGCGCGGTCGCCGCCCGGCGCACGTCCATGCCGGGGATGTCGCCGACGAACGCCTCCGCGAGCAGGACGGCGGCCTCGTCCGCGTCCGTGGCCCCGCCGTACAGGTCGAGGTCGTAGACGGAAGCCGGATCGCCGATCCGCACGACCACGTCGAACGCGGAATCCGGCCCGAGCTGGACCCCGGCCGCGGCCACCGCGATCACCGCGGCCTGCCCCGCCAGAGACTGCAGAGCCAGCGACTCCACCACCGGCCGCACCAGCCGGCCGGTCTTCCCCGTCCCCGACGGGCCGACCGCGAGCAGCGAGGTCCCGAGCACTGCGGGGTCGAGGGCGAACCCCGTACCGCGACGGGCATACGGGGTGCGCGCACCGGGGTCGACGGTACCCAGGAGCACCTGCCGCACCAGCAGGTCGTGCCGGGCCGCCCGCACCGGCAGGTCCCGCGCCCCGGACGGGTGCAGGCAGGCTCCGGCACCCTTGTCCCGCACGGACGCCTCGAAGGGCCGCAGCCGCGCCGCGTCGGCGCGCACGCTCTCCCAGGCACGGCGAATGCGGACGTAGTCCACATCGCTCATCCGCCCGGCCTCGGCCTCGCGCACCAGGTGCTCGGCCGCCTCGCCGAGTCCTGCGGCCCGCAACTGCGGCCAGCCCGCCAGGTCCTCGCCTTCCCCGGCCGCAGCGGGGACCACCACCGCCGCTCCGGAAGCCGGGCGACGCACGATCCGGCGCAGCAGCTCGGGCCACCGCCCGAGCCGGCCGAACCCCACGATCAGCGTTCCGGCGACGATGGCGTACCAGACCCACCCGGCCACCACGAACGACGTTGTGCCGCGCCACGAGTCGGGCGTGAACATCAGCAGCGGCCAGATCCAGAACGACCCCAAGTAACCGTTCCACAGCAGGGACCACAGCATCAGACCGGCCAGCAACGAGAGCGACGCACCGCTGACCAGCTGGCGGGTGGGAGTCACCTCCGGCTCCTCGGCCGCGCGCGGCACGTGCCCATACAGCCACACCCCCAGCTCGGCGGCAGGCCGGGACACCCCCAGCCACTCGGCCACCGTGGGCCCCGAGCTCGGGGCACGGGACGGCGGTGGGATGAACGCCGCCCCGGGCGGTGAACCCGGCCTCGGCGGCGGGCCCGCCGGACGCGGGACCTGATGCGAAGTGTCGTGAATACCGTCGGCGTCCATAGCCCCCCCTGCCAGTTGCTGTGCAGTCGCTCAATGTAGTGGCCCGCCTCGCGGTGCCCTGCCCGCGAGCGGACGCTGGGTCAGCTTCCGGGGGAGGAAGAGCCCGGGCCGAGGGGCCGTCGGCCCTCGCCGGTACTCCGCCCGCCCGCCGGTTCTTCGGCCGGCAGGGCGGTGGAGGGTCCCTCGGCGGCAAGGCGGCCCCGGCGCGAGGCCGTCGGATGCGCCGGGGGAGAAGGGGGACGGGGGCCGGTGCCCAGCGGGCGACGCTCGATCATTCGCCCAGTCTCCCGCCCTCTTGGCGCTTCCAGGTGCTCGCCGAGTACAAGAGGCCGTCCTAGCGCGGCGGGCAGCACGTCTGCGGGGGAGTCCGAGAACGACGACGGGAGTCACCCAAATTTGGGTGACTCCCGTCGTCGTTCTCGGGACCGCTACGGCTACCGCTCTCTGAGGATCTCGGCGGCGGCGTCGGCCAGGCCGCGGGCAGTTCTCTCGATCGCTGTGAGTGTTGCCGTGCTCGCGCCGCGCAGGACCCCGGCGTCGGTCAGGTCTGCGGCCAGAACTTCCAGGGCGGTCCAGGCCCGGATGCCGCGATCCTCGGTGTCTTCGTCCCCGCCGGTAGCGGAAGGCACAGCCACAGCTTCATCGTTCAATGTTGAATCACCCAAATTTGGGTGATTCAACATTGAAGCATTCTCTTGGGGTCCGCTCCCGGCATGCTCCGCAGCCACCTTGCGCGGCTCGGGCAGCTGCTTGCGGACGACGGCCCGTACGGGCTGGCGCTCCCGGTCCTCGCGCACCTGGGCCAGGGTCTGCCCGGTCAGCGCCGGCGGTGCGGTCTTCTCCTTCACTGCGGACCGCGCCTTCTTTACCCACCCGGCGAGGTCGGCCGCAGTGACCCGCGTCCCGTTCTGCGCGGCCCAGCCGCGCAGTTCTACGTACCCGCGTGCGAGCTGCTCCTCCCCATACGCCTTGACGGCCGGGAGCAGGGCCTGGATGTGGGATGCGGGCGTCGGCCGGGTCCAGAGCTGAAAGATCGCGCGGGCCAGCTGCCACTGCTGGATCCTCCGGTTGACCTCGGACTCAGACTCGCCGAGGATCTCCTCGCAGTACTCCGGCCACAGCCGGCCGCCGCTCCGGTACAGCCGCCGCGACCTGACCGCGTGCGCGGCCTTGCCCCGCATCCACTCGGCCTGGTCGGCGTAGGCGAACGCCTTCTCGCAGTTCGCGAGGTCGCCGGTCTCCTCCGGAGTCAGCTCCCCCTCGGCCTCGATCTCCTTCGGTTCGGGGATCAGGTCAGGGGTGAAGGGCTGCGGCCGGTAGGCCGGCGGCTCCGCCATCGCGGCGGGCCGAGCGGGGTTCACCTCTGCGCTGGGGCCGGGTACGGCCGGAGCCACAGTCTCGGCGGCAAGCTTCTCTGCGGCGCGCTCCTCCGCGGCCTGCTTCTCCATGAGTTTGAGGTACTGGCTCACGGCAGCAGCCCCCGCTTCTCCATCTCGGTCACCAGGGCGCCGAAGGCGCTCTTTTTGGCTCCGATGACCGGGAAGTTCATCGACAGAGCGAACGTTTCCGAGCGTGGGATCGTCGTGGTGAACACGTTCCACCCCTTGCCTTCCAGCTGTCCGCGGTAGTGGCCCGTTGACGAGGCGTTGGCGACGGTCCGGTTCAGCAGGACCCATGTCTCCGGCGCCCTGCCGTCGGCACGGAACAGGCCGGACCTGCGGATGATGTCCTTGAACGGGGTTGCCTCTGGCGGTTTGCTCACGCGGAGCCAGTCCGCCTGGGTGGGGGACATGTGCAGGATCACCAGGTCCGCGACGCGTAGAACGCTGTCGGTGATGTGGGGGTGGTTCTCGGCGTGGCCGCAGTCAACGAGGCTGAGCCGGCCCGGGGTCGGGGCGACTTCCTCGTGGAACTGCGCGGTCGCCTTCTTGTGGACTTTGAAGGTGAATGGAGCCTGCACGGACCAGTCCCAGAACTGCATGGAGTGGTCGGCGTCGTACCCCTCGATCTCGTACGCGGCTTCGGATTCCATCAGGGCATGGCTCAGCCACGCCGTGTTGGTTGTCTTGGCCATCGTCCTGGGGGACACGTTCGCGATGAGCATGCACCCGAGCCTATGGCCATTGCTGAGATCAACACATCAACCGCCCCGGACCTCCGTGTGGCCTTCCCCATCTGGCGGCGCAGATGCCGACTACTACGCAAGGTTCTCCAGCCCGGCTCAGCCAGTGCGCCCGGGCTGGGCGGTGAGGGGGGCACGGGGTGGGCCCCGGGAGCCCACGCTAGTCCCGGGGCCGAGGGTCTGCGCCGCGTCGGGCGGGGTGCAGCACGACGAAGGCCCGCGTTCCTCCCGCCGAGATCGGGGGGAAGCGCGGGCCCTGGGCATGCGCGTTCACGACGGTGAATGGCAGGCACGGCTCAGACGGTCTGCCTCCGGGTGTACGAGACGAAGGCGGCGAACGCGCCCAGACCGATTTGAACGATCGGGCCGTCGGGCCTCTTCGAGTCCCGGACGGCGATGCCTTCGTGACCGACGGCCGCGAGGGGAGCGACCTCCACGCACTGGCTCTCGTTCGCCCCAGAGAAGCTCGACTTCCGCCAAGGCAGCGCGGCCCGGGCGGCCGGGTTGAGCGTCGTCATGCGTTCAGCCTTTCGATGTGGTGCTTCAACAGGTCCCGCGACTGTTCCGCGGGGAGTGCAGCCTCGGCGGTCTCTTCGAACGCCGCCCGCAGAAACGTGACCTCACCGGGGTCCTCGCTGTGGCTGCCGCCGGTGGGTGTGTCGACGGAGTAGACCGGCAGCCATGGGTGCCCGAAGTCCAGGACCGTGTACGCGCCGTTGGCCGCGAGTGCCGGGTGGGCCGACAAGGGGAGCACCTGCACCACGACGTTCTTCCGTTCGGACAACTCCAGAAGATGCCGGACCTGGTCCCGCATTACCAGCGGCCCATCCCCGACCTCCGCGTGGAGCGCGGACTCGGGCACCAGGGCGTGCAGGGTGGCCGGCGGCGCGGACCGCGTCAGCACCTGCTGACGTCCCATCCGCAGCGCCACCAGGAGCTC
>NZ_BMVO01000040.1 GCF_014650755.1 Streptomyces chryseus
ACACCAGACACGCCAAGATCATCTCACCCCTGACCAGCAGTTACGGGACAAGTCTTAGTCTGCGGTGGTCTTCGGGGTCTGTACTGTCTGCAGCCACGGCTGCAAGCTTCCCACTGAGCCTATCGTTCAGTCAGAGCGCCTGCGGTTCGTCATCGAACGAGAATAGAACGATGTGGCCGGCCCGGGCTTCGCCGCACCGGGTCGGCCACAAGGTCTTCGTAGCCCCGCACGGTTCCCCGGCCAAGACGCAACGGCGCGGGAGCGTTCTGGCGTCATCCGTTTGCTGCGGACAAGGTGGAGGCCAGGACTGGCAGGGCCTGGGCTGGGCAGGCGAACGACATGGCCGACCTTGGAAAGCTGCTGCAAGTGTCCATGCACCGCCGTCACGTGACTGCGCAGGCCCTCGCGCAGCGGACTGGTATCCGCACGCCGCGTATCAGGGCGTTCGTTGAGGACGGGGCCGATGGCCCCGTGCATCCCACCGAGCAGGAGCTGGCCGAACTGGCCGACGCCCTCGGTCTGCCGCTGCGTGAAGTGCTTCAAGCAGCCCGGGATACGGTCCCGGCCCTGGCCTGACACGGCCCTGATGGCCGTTGTCGCGGTGGTGCTGCCCGCGTTCTTCCTCGGCCTGGTACTCATGCTGGACCGGTACGAAGAGCGCCTGCTCCCCACCCGCTCCTCCCGCAGGGGCCGCCACGCACGTCGGTAGAGGGCGGGGGTAGCCGCCGTGGCTTTGTACGCGAGTAGCGACGGCAGATGTACACCGTCGTGAGCAGCATCCGTTTCTGGTTGGGGTCGATGTACACGAGAGCGGTCAGCACCGACGCGGCGTCTTTGCTACGGCGATCACGAGTTCAGGCTCTTATGGATTCAAGGTTTCCTGTACTGTCGATGGTGTGCTGACTCTCGCTGCTGACATCGAGGTGCTGGCGCGGTTCGGCCGCGCCCTCGCCGACCCGATCCGCTGTCGGATCCTCCTCGCCCTGCGCGAGGCCCCTGCCCATCCCGCCGACCTCGCCGACACCCTGGAGATCTCCCGGACCCGGCTGTCGAACCACCTGGCGTGCCTGCGCGACTGCGGCCTGGTCGTCGCGGTACCGGTCGGCCGTCGCAGCCGCTACGAGCTCGCCGACGAACGACTTGGCCACGCGCTGGACGACCTGCGCACCGCCGTGGTCGCGGTCGAGGCCGACAAGACCTGTGTGGACGCGGATGAGAAGGGCTGCTGCTGAGATGACCGCCGAGATACCCATCGGCACAGGCCCGGCCCCGGCCCGCCGGGACGTACTGGCCCGCCGGATACGGCTGCTGGTCGCGGCGACCATCACCTACAACGCCATCGAGGCGATCGTCGCGATCACCGCCGGGACGATCGCCTCCTCCACCGCCCTGATCGGCTTCGGCCTGGACTCGGTCATCGAGGTCTCCTCCGCCACCGCGGTCGCCTGGCAGTTCTCCGCCCGCGACCACGCTGTACGCGAAGCGCGGGAGAAACCCACCCTGCGGATCATCGCCGTCTCGTTCTTCGCCCTCGCCGCGTATGTCACCATCGACGCCGTCCGCGCGCTGACCGGCACCGGCGAGGCCGAACCCTCCATCCCCGGCATCGTCATCGCCGCTCTCTCGCTCGCGGTAATGCCGTTCCTGTCCGCCGCCCAGCGCAAGGCCGGCCGCGAACTCGGCTCCGCCAGCGCCGTCGCCGACTCCAAACAGACCCTCCTGTGCACCTACCTCTCCGCCGTCCTCCTGGTCGGCCTGGTGCTCAACGCCACCCTCGGCTGGTCCTGGGCCGACCCGATCGCCGCCCTGGTCATCGCCGCCATCGCCGTCAAGGAAGGCCGCAACGCCTGGCAGGGCAAGGGCTGCTGCGCGCCCCCCGCTGCCGTTGCGACCACATCGGCGGCTGAGGCCGACGCTTGCGGCTGCCGTCCCGGGTGCGACTGCTGCAAATGATCGGCGGCTCACGTGCTGCCCAACACCGCTGCGTTTGGGCTGTGAGTCGTATGTCAAGTCCCACGCTCGACCGTGCCCTCAGCCAAAGACGATGGCATGGCCGCTGGCGATGCTCGACTGGCATGCTGCATAGAGCTGGGCCCAGGCGAACTTCTCGGGCTCGAAGGGGTTGGTGCTCGGAGTGTCCACCAGCCTTGCCTGCTCCGCACGGGAGAGCGTTCCGTCCTCGTCGGGATGGATGTCGATCCCCGGTGCCAGCCAAACCAGCTCGGACCGCAAGCGCTGGCTGGACCCGACCATTCCGTACCCCAGCGCTTCGTCCTCTTCGGGCAGGAACAGCGGTTCACTCATGTCAACGGGCACGTAGTAGCCCCCGTTGTCGGCATGGCAGAGCAGGTGTGACGAAAACATGGCCAGCTCGTCATGGACCTTCTCCTGGTCCCGGGCATACTGCTCAGCGTCCACGGCGTGAGCCGGGGTGACAGCTTCCCCGCGCAGCCGCAGGACGAACGCACGCCGCAGGTGGCTCAGGTAGCTGTAGGGAAAGCCTCCGGCGTAGAGGGCATCGCCAGCGGGATCCGTGTCCGGTTCGCGCCAGTCGATGCCCTGCCCGGCAAGTGCCTGGTTGAGCAGGGCGAAGGCGCTCAGGTGGTATTCCCATCCTTCGGGGTCGTTGCGGGCCTGGTCGTTCAACAACCCCACTGTTATCGAGAGTCCCATGCCCGCAAGGTTAAGAGGAGGTTCTGACACGGCAGCTGCAGTTCGCGATCGCTGACGTGCCCGTGCTGGTCAGCGGGTAGGGGTAGGCCGACCGTGGACGTGAGAGCGACCACCGCGATCGTGAGCTTTCCAGGAAGCGGTGGCCAACACCGCCGCCTTTAGCGTCGTGGTCGTTTCGTGAGGCCGTGTTCGAAGAACATGACGTCGGCGTGGAAGGTGTATGCCTGGGCGGTCTGGGGGTGTTGTCCGGCGTTCGGCCCGTACTTGCTGGTGGGGTTCTTTCGTGTCCGGGCCTTGAGCCGGGGGCGGCGCCAGGCGGGCAGGAGTGTGCCCAGAGCGGCGCGGCCGATCGCGCCGATCAGGTCGGTCGGGTTCGTGGACAGGATGTTGCTGGCGGTGGTGACCTGGTCGGCAGCGGTTTGCAGGAGGACAGTGAAGCTGATCCGGTCCATGTCCAGACCGGGGCGGGTTGCGGCCGCGTCGCCGGCGGCGCGGATGAGCGCCTGGTAGGTGGTGAGCAGGGCGTAGACCTCCTGGTCAAGGCCCTGGACCCTGCGGGAGCGCAGGACGCGGCCGTCCAGCATCGTCGCCTTGATCGAGAAGTACGTCGTCTCCGCCTGCCACCTTTCGTGGTAGATCCGCACGAGCTCGCCGGCCGGGTAGCGGTCAGGATCGAGCAGGCTGGTGAGCAGGCGCCATTGCTCGGTGCGGACAGTGCCGTCGGTCAGCGTGACGGTGACCTGGGCCTCGATGACCCGCACTTCGATGAGCGCGGGCAGGACGCCGTAGCCGATCCGGGCCAGGTAGGAGCCGTCGGGCATATGCCTGGTGGGAGTGGGGACGCGGCGGGCGGAGGAGCGCACCAGGAACTGTGTGCCGCCCGTCTTCACCTCGTGCAGGAACTCGTTCGCGTCGAAGGCCGTGTCGGCCAGCAGGAGCATGGAGCGGTCCAGCGCCGTCAACAGGCGCCGGGCGTAGAACTTCACGCCACGAAGTAGGCGGGCAGGCGGGCAGCCACGCGCTGGTCCAGGACCACCTGCGGCCGCAGGCACGCTGGCCGCTCTTCAGGTACCCAGGAGACCACCAAATTTCATCCGCCTTGGTCTTGGATACTCCACCCTCAAAATTTCCAGTTCCTACTGCCAGGTTCCCGCGCACCGATCTGCGCCAAGTTTTCGCAATAGCCCGGTCGCTTCTAGCCCTGCAGCATGACTGCCCTTCTCCTGCTCTTTCGCCTGGGCCAGATATTTGTTAACGGTGGCATTGTCAGTAGCCCCACTCGCTGACCTCAGGTTGGAGCCGATTCCAGATACGTTACCTTGGAGCTTGTCCAGAGATGCCAGGATGTCGCGGATATCCGATGCGTGATCTGTCGGCTGCTTAATTTTGGCAATCTTGCCGCGAACCTCCAAGTACGAACCAGCCGCCGATAGGAATAGTGTGCCCGCCTGTGCAAAATGCTGAGGCGCCCAGTTGCCAGCCCTCCACGCATTGAGTGCTGCGTAGTAGTTGTCCCAGGCGGCCCGAAGTTTGTCGTGCCTGTCGCCTGCCTCTTCGTCACAGATAGTATTCGCCTCCGCTGCCCAACTTTCCAGCGTAGCTGGCTCGGGCGGCGGCGGTCGGATGGCAAAATAGGCTCCAACAATTCCCGCGATACCCGATAGTGCGGCGATCCACCAGGCGATATGCCTGGGAATCCTTTTCCTGAGTGGTTCCTCACCGGGCTCCTGCTGCGCACTCTCGGGTTCGCCTGCCACAAGCGCATGTTTCCCAAACGTGCACATTCCTTGCGACCCGGCAAAGAATCTCACCCGATCGGCTGGCACGCTGAAGGGGTTATCGAAGACGGCACCACCAACTGACGCCGGGCCCTCGCGGAACGCGTCCGGTCCGCGCCGCCCTCGAAAGGGGCGCGCGGGCCCGTGCTCAGCCTCCCGCCGGTCCTGTCCAGGGCAGCACCGCGGCCCCGCGCGGCGGCCACCCTGTTGACATCGGCCAACAGCCCTCTGGCATTCGGGCCCTTGGCCGCCATGTCGAATTCCCACACAGGCCGCAGCACGGGAAATAGTGGCGACCTTCCCTGATTCACGGACCGGGGAGATAGATCGATCACATTCATGCCGGGGCGCGACTTCCAGCGGCATGCATCCTCTGGAGAGCCGAGGAGAACGCTGAGGTGAACTGCCGCCCACATGCCAGGCGTGCGCCCTATACAGGATCTTGGCCTGCGTTGCGGAGCTGACGGCTCCTGAAGAGTTCGTGGACAAGCTGGTCTCGTACCTGGCCGGTCTGAACGTTCATCTGTCCAAGGAGGACGTGAAGCGGCTCCACGTACAGCGGAGCGCGGCGCAGGAGAGCAGCGGGGAGGCTGCGGCCCAGATCGCCTACTGGAAGGAGCAGGTCAAGCAGCTGAGGCACGCTACGAAGACGGCGTCGAGAGCAGAAGAGTCCTTGCTGCAAGAGTTGGACGAAGCCGAGGCTGAGCTCGATCTCCTAGTCGGCGACTTGGCCAGCGCGCTGGAGCGGGCCCGTCTGGCCGAGCTTGGCCGCGATGCCTGGCGCCTGTCGAGCGTGCAGAAGCGCCAGCGGCTCGAGCACGCGCAGCACCACACTCGCCAGCTCGAAGAGGAGCTGGCGAGTACACGGAAGATGGTACGGCTGCTGCTGCGAACGATCCAGGCACTACGCAAACGCCTGGAGAAGCAGGTCGTCGTCGAAGAGGTGAAGGTCTACGAGCTTCGTAGGCAGCCTGGGTTCGCCGCCTACTTCCTGGATACGTTCCGGGCCAAGCAGTCTCTGGAGTACCAGAAGGTCGACACTGCGCTGCAGGCGGTACGCAAGGAGTTCAACCCCGCACGCCAGCACTACAACGTCGATAACCGCAAGGGCACGATCCAGATCAGCCAGAAAATCGCAGAACTGACAGGTAACGAGCACTGGATCACAGTCGGCAAAAATGTCGATCATCTCACCACGGTCGGCAGCGCTCTCTACGGAAGCCATGAAACCGGCTTCGCAGGGACACAAAGCACCTCGGCCATGACCCCTACCATCGAGAGTGTCAACTCGTTCGTGGCCGGCGCCGAAACCGTACTGGCACAGCTCAACCACCTGCGGCAACTGATCGCCCTCTGAGCCCCAGGGCGGTATCGCCCAATCCGCAGGCCGGAATCCGCTCCGGCGAAACCGAAACACTGAGGTGTGTGCCGATACCTGACCTGCGCGGTCAGGAGCAGGATCTGGGCCGCAGTAGGTGGTCCCGAGTGCGGTGGCCACCGCTTCGACTGCCGTGATGTCGCCTTCAGGCGGGGAGATGCCCGCTGCGGTGGGACTCATCTACCGCCGGGCCCGGTGCGTTGCTGGTGTGCAGCCAGGCCGTCAGTGCTGCCTGCAGGTCGGCGACTTCACGCAGGTTAAAGGAGTGGCTGGTGGTGTCGGTGTGCAGGCGTACTCCCGCGGCTGTGATCGTCCAGCCCAGGCCGCGTCGCGGGCCGGAGGCCAGGGCTGCGCCCTCGGCCAGGGTGCGCAGTGCTTCCCGGACGCGCGCGGGGACGCGGCCGGTGCCGGGCGCGGCCCCTCCTGCCCGCACCGGCGCCCCTCAAGATCGTTCTTGCCCAATTGTCCAAGAACGATCTTGAGGGGCGCCGGTGCGGGCAGTCGGTTCGCCCGGCCTCCCTCAGAGCGGGAGGAGGGGAGGCCGGGCAGAGTGCGAACACGGAGGTGGGTCCGCACTCCAGCGGCCGGGGGCGACCGCCGGAACACCTCCACCCTGCCACCAACCTGGGAGAAAAGCAGCCATTGCGACACGGCAACTTCCGGCCATGGACTGCTTGGCCGCAGGTCGGCGCAGCGGGGTAGCAGCCGTGCGAGCGCCCAACAGACCGCCCGACGAGATAAGTGCGACTCGGCTCCCCCGCCGGGCGACCCAGCCGACTGACAGCCCTGGATCAACGCCGGGAAGCCGCTGGTCGTCAAACGGATGCCCCCAAGGCACGGCCATGGTTCTCCGAGCCGGCCAGTACAGCGTGGTACGGGAACGGAGGTTGGATGGCTGGTCCCGCACCACGTCGGCCTGACGGCGCCACACCACAGGCGCCTATTCGCCAGCCTGCCCCACCCCCAGCAGCCCTGCCCCGACCGAAACGGCGCCGCCCACCACGCTTCACCCGACCGGACCGTGACCCAAGATCCACCCGCGATGTTGAGCCGCTCGAAGCGCGCACATCCGCGGATCTCGGGGATCGCTGGGGAACCGACGAACGCTCTGACCAGCAAGGATTCGCTCACAGCGCTGGTCGGAATCCCACGAACCCAAAGATCGTTTCCCGGAGCCCAGGTCGGCCGGACGACCAGTACAAGCCGCCCGGCTACAGCCCCATGACGGAAGGGCCTGTGAGAAGTAGAGTGTGAAGCGTGGACACGGCTGAACGAGGGGCCCTATTCGAGCACGCGCCGGCCGACGTGCCCCTGCCTCGCGCGCCCCTGGTGCGCGTGATCGGGCAGTTGCGTTTCGGCGCGCTGTCCGTACTGGCGTCCGACGACGGTGCTGCCCAGTCGTTCGTCAAGGCGCTAGCCGACGACTACCCCTACGTGGAGCAAGGTCTGGAGCAGACCTTGTTCGTCGCCCCTGGTCAGCCCGTGAAACCGACCGAGGTCGGCAAGGTGTGGCGACTACGCTCCGCTGACCAGCAAAGTGTTGTAGCACTCACCAACGGCGCTCTGACGTTGGAAACCGCCAATTACACCGGCCGTCGACTCTTCTGCAAGGAACTGGCCAGACTGGCCAACATCCTCAAGACGATCACTTCCGTTCCCTCGTACAACCGTGTCGCAGTGCGCTACTCGAACCGGTTGGTGGGCAAAGAGACGCTCGGGCAGTTGCCGAAGCTCGTCCATTCAGAACTTCTCGGACTGGTCGGTGTTCCTCTCGCGGACGGCGTGCGCTTGGCCTACACCCTGTCCCAGTCCCTCCTGGAAGTCGGCGATGGCGCCAAACTGCTGGCGCAGTTCGGACACCTCCCGGAAAACTCCAGCTTCGACCCCACCCTGCCGGCCGTCCCTGAGCCGAGCTGGGTACTGGACCTCGACTCGTACACGGAGTACCCGAACCCGCGACTTCCGCTTTCCGCGGAAGAAGAGAGCGTGTCGGCAGCGGCCAAGGCGTGCACCGAACGAGCCCACACCTTCTTCCGTTGGGCAATCACCAACGACTTCCTCAGGCACTTCGGCGGTGATGTATGACCACGCAACTGAACCTGCGGGGTCCCTTCGACGCGACCTGCCCGCCGGCGGCGCAGCATGACGAGAGGCAGACTTTCCATCACCAGGCTCACGTCCGACTCTGGGTCGCAGGCCGCATGGCCGCTGCCAACCTGGTCGGCAGCGTGACCTCTGGAGCTGCCGCGACGACCGGCGCGGTGGCTTCCCCGCTGGAGGGACGCACTGCCACTCCCCAGATGCGGCCCGAGGACGAACTCGTCTTTGTGCCCGTGTCCCACTCGGGTGGCACCACGACGGGTTCGGATCTATCGACCGCTGCCGCTGTCAGCCGACTCCACGACGAGTCGGGGCTGACGTGGGATCAACTGGGGCGGCTCCTCGGCGTCAGCCGTCGCGCTGTGCACATGTGGGCTGCGGGCAAGCGAATGAACTCCAAGAACACCGAACTTCTGGGCAAGCTCCTTCGCCTGGTGGACTCGGCCCCGACTACTGGCCCTGAGCAATGCCGATTGTGGTTGTTCACTCCAGGGGGTGACGGTACGACTCCAATTGAGCGATTCTTGGACGACCACCGTCGTCCGGGCCCGCCGCTTTCGGGGTCTGGCTACACACCTGCGGGCCTACTGGGAATCAGTCACGAGTAGAGGGGGCCTGCTGAGAGATGACGGAACCATCGGTGACCGCGGAAGAGCAGGCCCGTATCCAGGCCCTGTCGCCGACGGTTCCGGATCTGGCCCGCACTGACTTGACCGGGTGTCAGCAAGCGGACGTCTTCAAGACGGATCGCATACCCCTCCTCGGTTCGGGTGGCAATGTCCAGTGGCTCGCGACGCCAGACGGAGTGGTCATCGTCAGTCAGACCTGTGACGTGGTGCAGCCCAAGATGAGCACCGTGCAGGTTGCCCCTGTCGTGCGACTGGCGGGATCCCTGGCGGGCCTGGCGGCCAAGGGCTCCATGCCTCGTTACGTGCCGATACCTGAAGCCGGGGCTGGTGCGTTCGCCGACCTGGAGCATGTCGCCACCGTCGCCAAGAGCCACCTGGCTTTGCTGGAGCCTCAGCACGGGGCCCTGACGACGACCGACATCAGAAAGTTCGGGATGCGAGTGGGGCGTCGCTACTCGCGCTTCGCGTTCCCCGATGACGTCTCGCCTTGGCTTGCTCCCCTCAAGGACTCTGTGCTGAGTAAGGCGGGCAAGAGCGCGAGTTCGCTCGGTCGTGTCCTTGAGGAGATGGTGGAGTCGCTGCGGCTCGAGTGCGTACCCAGTTGGGACAGCGGCGCTCCGTATCACCTCACCTTGCTGGTTTTGATCAAACCAGGGCTCCTGCCAGTCGTCGACGACCTGCGGGAGATGACGCGGCCCGCTGACCTTGATCAATGGCTCTACGACGGCGTGCGTCGCATCAAGCGTTCACCCGCGGAAGTCGCTGATCAGATCATCTCCCTAAATGCGTCCTCGGATCGCCTCCGGCGGCTGTGGCTCTGGGAGGGCTTCGGTGAATCTCTGGCTGCCGTGTGCAAGCCGAAGCCGAACGATCCTCCCGACGTTCAGACCGCCGTGGCCGGCCATGCCATCGACTCAGAAGTCGCCACCATCCGGGACGTCTCCTACGAACGGGCACTGCGCAGCGAAGAGATCGATGTCGAGCATCTGTCGCCTCCGCTGCCGCGATGACGCGAGCAGCTGGGGTCACCCTGGAGCCGTGGCTCTGCACACGAGATCGGACTCGTGCACAAAGTCAGGGGCCAGTCCTTGAGTTCCGCACCATACTGCGCGAGGAGGTCGGCCTGTCGATCGTCATGCCGGGTGTGTCCGCACAGCCCGGTTCGCTGCAGCTCGGAGTCGCCCGCCGAAGGCCACCAGGCTTGCGGGAGCCCTGCTCACGGGGCTCCCGCACTGCTTCCCTTACCGGTTCTATCGCGGCTCCGTCAGGCCCCTGCTCCGCGCGCTTGACTGAGGCTGCTGCGTCACCTCGGTGAGCAGCGACGTACGTCCAGCGCACCAGTCGGCGAACCAGCCTGGGACAGTTCCGGTTCCTTGCGCCCTACGCAGTTCTTGAAGACTGAAGGGTTCTGCGCCCGAGAGAATCCTGCGGCCGGGGCCGTTGGTCCGTGTGGCACTTACGCGGTCGAACCACTCCTGCCCATAAACGAAATCAACGCGCTTGTGGAAGGGGTGCAACGTAGGTCCCGTGCATTCGAAAAGAGCGCAGCATGCCCAGATGAGGGCATCGCGGAGGTCGCCGTTCTTAACCACTTCAGCGATCCTGCCAGGTGCCGGGGCAGCAGTGTCCTCGGCGCTGCGCGCGAAGACTTTTTGGAGGAATGCACCGCTAACTCGCGGCCGGACGGATCGTGTCCGCGCGCCGAAGGACGCTGTGAGCTTCCCTGTGTCGTCGTCGCCCCCGGCCTGGGTGAGGAGCTCTTCCAGGTCCAGGAGCACCGGCCCCGGGACCGTCTCACCGAAGGCTTGGAACCCTAGAACCCACTCCCGGGTATTCCCAAGCTGCTCGAACTCCACCAGCGAGTTACGCAACAGATAGGCTATGGACGGTGGATCGTTGTGTGGAAGCCCTGTCACCCCTGATGCCACGTCGTACATCTGTTGATCCCATTGCGGGTCAAACATGAGCGCCTCACCACGCCAGTAGTAGCGGGCCCACCGGGCGAGCGCCGCAAGAGCGCTGAGCGGCTGTTCGTGCAACTTGGCGATGAACCTGTTCCTGGGGTCTCTGGAGAGCTCGAACACCGCCAGCGCCGTGTCATGGTCTTCTTCCACGAGGCCGTTACGCCAGGCGGTCAGGAGGGCGTCGAAGACGACATCGGTCGTCTGAGGGGGAAGGGGCGCTGCGTTCATGACGCGCAGGCTCAGCGAGAGATACCTTTCTGAAGCCTGCCGGCCGCTACTCTTGGACCTCGCCATGAGGTCGGAGACGATGTCCCGCGCGCCACCGTCGTACTTGTCGTCGGCGCACTGGAAGATCACGTCTGCCAGGACCGAGCTGGTGTCCTTCTCATGTGCCAGCACCATCTCATCGACCACCTCGTCCAGTTTCCGCGCGCGCCGCACGAGGGCCTCTGCAGCGAAGTACTCCATGAAGGTGCGGTGCGTGAAGCCGAACAGACGGTGGTCAACGGAGTCCGTGCCCTGGTAGGACAGGAGCCAGGCCCGGTCCGCGCAGAAGTCGAGGAAGTCCTGGGCGCGGGAGCGGGCATTGACCTCGTCCACCGAGGCGGTGTCGGTGAAGAAGGTGGCAATCAGCTTGCGCAGCTGTCCTTCCTGCACTCCGGCCTGAGCGGTTGGGCTCTTGTAGAAGAAGAGCGCAAGTTCCTGCATCAGCCGGGTTCCGTACTGGCGGTGGTCCATCGGCTGCTCGATGTGGCGCATGGCGTCCCATCGCTGGAACAGCAGATCGGCGCAGGCTTCGTACACCGTGCGCCGATTACGTGGAATGTATCCGCGGGCCCGGTACAGGGCGCAGAGCAGGGAGAGCATGAGGGGGTTGGTCCGGACGTCGGGGACATTCTCGGTCTCCCGCAGGAACGCCTGGCGGTCTTGCTCCGATCGCTCGGTGGCTGCGAACCATTTCTCTGTGTACTGGCCCACTTGCTCGACGGAGAAGTCGTCCAGCTCGTAGATGACAAAGTCTTTGGCCTTAAAGGGTGCCTTGTTGTAGCCGACCCTGCGGGCTGTGACGAGGACTGGGATCAGCGGGTACCGGTTGGCAAATGCCTCTACGGTCCGTACGAAGGTCGTTCGCCGTCCGACGTCCACGATCTCGTCAATGCCGTCGAAAATCACAAAGGAGCGGCCGAGGGTGGCCAGGTCCCCTGCTTCTTCCTCTGTCACCTCCAGCTGAAGGTTGTCGCGAAGCGAGCGTGTGATCGCCGACAGGATGTACACCGCTCCGTCGGTGCTCGTTACGTCCTTGCAGGACACCACGAGAGGGGCGTAGGCGGAGCCGGATCCGGAGCGCGAGAGCTGGTGGACGAGGTTCTGCGTCATGGTGCTCTTGCCGACACCTGGGTTTCCGAGGACCACGCAGCGCGGACGGTTCAGAGGCGAGACCAGGAAGGAGTCATCGCAGAACTCCACGGAGTTTCGTTTGCGCAGGTTCCGTTGCACGTACAGCACTTCGTGGTCAAAACGCGCCGTCTCGGCCGCATGGCTGAAGGTGTGGGCAAGACTCAGTTCGGCGTATCGGCGCTCCGATGCGGCTCTGATGTCTGCGAGGACTTCACGAGCCCGCTTCGTCCGGGTCGAGGACCCAAGAATCTCCACGATGTCGCGGAAGGCGGCGTTGGGAGGGGCCTCGCCTCCTGACATTTGCGGTGCGGTTCCGACGTAGGCAGTGACCTTTTCAAGGTCTGCCGTGCTGAGCACCCCCGTAACGCTGTCGTCGAGCGGGAAGACGCTCTCCGTGTAGGAGATGACGAGCTGCCAGAGCGAGCTGGCAAGGTTGGCCCAGTTGTAGCCGTGTTCGTCGCAGAACTCCTCGGCCCGGGCCGTGAAGGTCTCCTCGTACTCCTCGGTAAGGTCCGACAGCTCCCGGCGGGATCGCAAGCCGAGCCGGGCGATGAACAGAAACTGCGACAGGGCAACGGCCTCGGGCTGTTCGAGGAACTGCGACACCTGGGCGACCTGGTCTTGGGTCAGCAGGGCGATCGCCTCACCGGTCTCGTCCTGAAGGACGAGGGCTCCTCGTTCGTCGGACTCCTCCGACCAGAATGGCGTCGGCGTGTTCCCCGTCACCGGGGCCGACGACCTCGTCACGAACGCTGCCGCCATGCGTCCGACCACACTGCCCACCACTACCGGTTCCATCGCACCCTCCCGCAATCTGTCCCACATCCTTGCAGAGGGCGCCGACCGGTCGGGTCTGTACCCCAAGACGGCGGTCAGATAGAGCCCGGCCCCCACATGCCTCCGGCAGAGACATCGGCCGGCCCCGCCAGCTCTACACGTGCGGCGATCAGCGAAGCGCGGCGGGCCGCCGTAGTGCTGGCCCAGCGGGTGCGCGATGCACACCGGGGACGGGTGTGGGTGGCGCTGGGGCATTCCGGTTGGAGTGAGTACGCGCAGGCAGAGCTGGAGATCAGCAGGGCGCAGGCGTACCGGCTGATCGACATCCCGGAATCCGCCGAAGGGCTGAGCCGGGCGATCGGCGCCGTCGGCGTCCTGGCCGAGGTGTCACCCGCGGGAGACACCGAAGATGGCGCCCTGGTGGATCTGGGGCTGTCGCAGCGGGCCTTGCGGGAAGTCCACAGCCGGCCGACGACCTCACCACTGTCGTCATTGAGCGGCTCACCACAGCGGCCCGGGCCGGCTCGGTCGAGTGGCCGGCGCTCCGCGCCATCGTGGGCCAGCCGTCGACGAGCTCCGCCGTCCCCCGCTGCCTGCACCCAGGTACACCGCCGCTGACGGCACTGCTCTGGAGCGGGCACTCGCTGACGCGCAGCAGCACCCCACTGACACGACAGTGATACGCCGCCTGGTCGACCAGATGGCCGCGGCCGGGGGCCGGCTCGGACGGACCGCCCTCGAGCTCGCCCCCGCGTGCTGGTCCGAACAGGAAGCCACCGACAGAAACCTCGCCCGATACGCCGACGACATCGGCACCGACGTCGAAACGGTGCTCGCCGCACGCCGCTACGCCCTCACCGGCGACCGCCGCGCCCTCGAAGGCACCTGGATCTAACCGGGCACGCCCCCGGGTGGACCCGGGTTGTCCTCGTCGCTTACGGCATACCAAAGCGCGGCGGCGGCTCTGTACGCCGCTTCACATCTTGTGCTCCCCCGACACGATTGCTATCGACCACTTCGCGTCTCCGCCACGGATACGCACTCCCAGGGCTTGGGTGGTGATGTCCGTGTAGATGCGTCCGATCGTGATGGGGCCCTTGCAGGAGACGTTCGTCGGGCTGTCCTTCGGACGATTGCGGTCGATGATCGTCATGGTCCCGTCTCCTGTGCATCGGGCATGGACGGTGTAGACGTCCTTCCGCGGCTTGAACTTTGGAAGGTCGGCGTTGCCTGTGCCAGAGGTCTGTGGAACGAGGACCTGGGCACCTGTGGGCAGGTCCAGCCCCGTGACCTTCGCTGTTTCGGTGGGTTTGGCGCTGGGCTGACCACTGGTCCGGCCAGGGTCATTGCTTCGTGCGTCATCGCCGCTGCTGGTGCCGTTGGTGCAACCGGCGGCGAGCAGAACGGCGAGCAGGGCAGTGGGTACGGCAGCATGGCGGCCCATGGGGATTCTCCTCCGGGTAAGACCCGCCCGGCCCTCAGCTGAAGCCGAGGGCCGGGCGGGTCTTTGGAACGGGTTCGCTACTTGAGGATCCAGCCCTCGCGGTACGGGGCGTGCACGGTCATCGACTGCTTCTGGCTGACCTGGCAGTTGCTGTGCCGGTACGCCTTGTAGCCGGTGACGTTCTCCTTCATGATCCCGTAGTCGCCGTAAACCGTTTTGTGGGCCTTGACCTTGCCGAAAGTGTCCACGCCCAGTTCAGACGTCCAGGACTTCTCAACACTGGCGTTGATCTCGGCCTCGAGCTTGCCCAGCCACATGGCCTTGAACTCGCCACTCAGGGTCAGTGAGGCGCCGATCGTGGTCGTACCCGACTTCTTCGAGGAGAACCTGAAGTTGACCGCGTAGGACTTGTTGTTCTTCACGAAGGTGGCGTACTTCACGGACATCGTGTTCTTCGTGTTCTTGCTGACGCCGACGAACCAACCGCCCTGGCCACAGTGTTCGGCGAACGGCGTCATCGGGCCCCCGAGCTCCGGTCCGTCCACCTCACCGGGTATCGGAAGGTCCTCCTCCAACGGAGCGTCGCCCTCGGCAACCGGGGCAGTCGCCTCACTGGCAGCAGAGGACTCTGCCACGGAACCAGGCTCCACCTCCGCGCCCGGCGCCGTGATGGCCGGCGCAACCGCTGCTGGATCAGTGCTCGATTCCCCCGCGAATGCCGGCGCCGCACTCCCCATGACCATCAGCCCGACCGCAATTGCAATGACGCGCGTCTTGTTCGACACGGTTCCCCCTCAGTCAACCCGCCCCCTGTGGGGCTGGCTTGATGATCACACCACGCAATCAGAGCGATACCCGGAGAGTTGAGCAACATCTGAGGCTGCAAGATCAAATGCAATCACGAACCAGATCGAACCATGCCATAGACCCGCGTCCCTGCTGGCCGCCTCTGGCGAACTGCCTGGTCAGCAGCCACACCGCATCTCGCCCTCACCGGCGACCGCCGCGCCCTGGCAGTCACCCGGCTCTGACCGGGCAGGCGACGGGCGGGCACCGGCGCCGGTCACACTTCGCTCTGGAAGAAGACCGCCTGAACGAGCAGCAGGTGGCTCGTCGCCCGGCGCGCTCCGGTGCGGCGCTGGGCAACAGTGGTGCGCCTGGTGCTCGTCGAGGAGGAATTCGAGCTCCTGTCGGGCGAACGCTGGACGTCCTCGACGGTCGCAGCCCGACCGCCGGGGCTGAGGGTGTGGGCGGGGTCGGCGGCGCCCAGCAGCCGAACTGTGGGGCCGGCCGTCAGCAAGTTATGACCGGCCCCCCACCGCCTAGGCCTTACAAGTCGTCAGGACCCGAACCTTCCGAGGGGTTGGCGAGTAGACCTTCCAGCCATCCACGAAGCTTCCCCCTCAGAAACACCTGCACGGCGCGTACCGCCGCCGCGCAGTGGCGCAGCAGGGACCTGAGGGGAGAGGCGTACCACGTGATGGCTGGAGGGAGAGTGACGGCGATGTATGCCAGCGCGAGCCACATCCGCGTGTCGTTGAGGTGTTGGAGCAGAGACATGAGCGTTCCTGGTGTCGGGGCCGCGCGGCCCCGACAAGGGAGTCCTACGCGGCCATGAATGCGGTCCTCGCGGCTGGTGCGCATGCGCTTTGAGGAGCACGTGGAACGATCGGTGAAGCCATGCGGAGTACTCCGCATGGAGACTTCTCATGCCGAGGAACAGTCTCGGTGTACTCGTAGTGCCGCATACCGAGGACGTTCTCTACGGCCCGGCGAAGGCCCAGGACAAGGGCCTCGAGCAGGGCTTGCGCCCGTTCCAGGCTCTCGCCCGGGAACGTTTCCTGCAGCAGGGCAGAGGCCCGGACATCAGAGGAGCCGGCCGCAATGAGAGAGGAGGCGATCGACGGTGGGGTCTGGTCGTCGGCCGCGGGCGCCCGGAGCAACTCCTGAGAAGGAATGCGAGCAGCGACAGCGAGGGTCCGGCGCAACTGCTCCTGGAGGTCCACCAGAGCGAGCAGGTCACTCATCCTGCTGCGCGCTACGACATACGGGTCCTCCCGCCGCGGAAGCGGCTTGGTCGAGAGACGGACCTGCCGCTCGCAACGAAGCTGGACGCGCCTGAGGGTCGCTTCCCACGCTTCATCGACCGGCTGAACGATCTGCTCCTGATAGACGCCAAGTGCGGCGGCAACGGGCGTACGCGGCGGGGCAGCAACGGGCCAACGTGGTGCGGCTGTGGTCACCCACCACCGCGTCGAACCCGTTGAGAAGGACATAACGCGACCCTACTCAAGCCGCCCTCGTGACCGCAGCCGCTCCCTGCAAAACGGGAACGCTCCAAGCGGTGCACACACCCGGCGACGCATACGAACCAACCTCCGCCCCCGGCCCGCTTACCAGGGCCTGCGCAGCACGCAATCACCGGCCGACTTCCCCGCTTACTGCACGGGCGAGGCCGGGCGGCTGTCGCCGCGCATCGCAGAGCACGACGGTGGCGTCGTCGTTCAGGCACCCGTCGTGCTGTTCGAGTACGGCCCGCGCCAGTCGGCGCAGGGTTTTCGAAGCGGCCAGGCCACCGGCCTGGTGGCGGATGATGAAATCGACGATGGTCCTCCCGATGCCGTCAGCGTGCATCCGGCGCGG
This sequence comes from Streptomyces chryseus, assembly GCF_014650755.1. Classification (GTDB taxonomy): domain Bacteria; phylum Actinomycetota; class Actinomycetes; order Streptomycetales; family Streptomycetaceae; genus Streptomyces; species Streptomyces chryseus. The sequence continues at coordinate 16,785 of NZ_BMVO01000040.1, forward strand.
CTCGGGCAGGCAGCTCTGGGCGTGGAGATCCGGCACGGCCAGGGGGTGTGGCCGGGGCCCGCACGCACGGGGTAGCGCGGGCCCCGGCAGGGGCAGCAGCCCGCAGGGTCCGGTCCTGTCAGCGGACCACGGGCCGCCCTCCAGGTCTAGGGCCTCGGCCGCACCGACGCGACCGGAAGCAGGCAGCCCGCCTACGGCGATCACTCGTCCGAGCGGTCGCCGGGCCACCGGCGAACCGCACGCCGCGCCACGTCGTCGCAAGCATCATGCGCATCGACGAGCAGCACGTCACCGAACCGGGCCTGGTGGTCCTGGACGTCACCGCCGCTGACGAGGACACCATCGGTGAGGTGATGGAGGGCCTGCAGCAGTTGTGGGCCACCTCCGGCATCACCCCCGTATGGCGCACCCCGGCGATCGTTCTTGGACAATTGTCCCAGAACGATCTTGAGGGGCCTGTGCGGGCAGCCAGTTCGCCCGGCCTCCCTCAGAGCGGGAGGAGGGGGAGCCGGGCAGAGTGCGGACACGGAGGTGGGACCGCACCTCAGCGGCCGGGGGCAACCGCCGGAACACCTCCACCCTGCCACCGGCCCGGTAGAAAAGCAGCCAGCGCGACACGGCAACTTCCGGCCATGGGCCCGCCTGGCCTCAGGTCGGCGCAGTGGGACATCAGCCTTGCAAGCCGCCCAAAAGGCAGCCCGGACATGGGTCGGGGCCGACCGCCAACCACTGCGGCCGGCCCTGGAGGTCATGCTCTGTTCCACTCCCACTCATCAACCCGTGTGCCCACACCCCGCGACCACTACTGACTTGAGCTCGTCGGGGTGAATCTTCGCGAAGTCCCTGATTCGTGTGGGTGGGTGGCTGTATCCGTGGTGTGTGAGATATGCGGATGGGGGCGGGCTGACGCCTGCCGGGCGTCGGCGCCGGGAGACGGTACGGATGCAGGCGGTTGAACTCTTCGAGCAGAGAGTCAAGCCGTCGGAGGTTGCGCGACGGCTGCGGGTGAGCGTGAAGTCGGCTTATCTGTGGCACCAGTTGTGGCAGGACGGTGGTGTCCAGGCTCTGGCCTCCCGGGGGCCAAGTGGGTCGCGGTGCCGTCTGTCCCAGCGGTCTTTGGAGAAGCTGGCCGTGTATCTGGAGCAGGGGCCGGCCGCGCATGGGTGGGTGGAGGACCAGGTGTGGACCGCGTCGAGGGTGGCCACGCTGATCGGCCGGAAGTTCCACGTCTCCTACAGCGTCTCGGGCGCCACGCGGTTGATGCACCGGCTCGGTTTCTCTCCGCAGGTCCCCGCCCGGCGGGTGGCTGAGCGTGATGAGCAGGCTGTCACCGTGTGGAAGGAGGCGACCTGGGCGGAGGTAAAAGGACCCGGGCGGCCTGCGGGGGCTACGTCTGCTTCGAGGACGAAGCAGGTTTCACCCGCAGGCCGCCGAGGGGACGGACCTGGGGCCGGCGCGGGGTGACTCCGGTCGTCACCATCAGCGGCCGGCGTTCGGGACGGCTCTCGGTGGCCGGGCTGATCGCGATGCGGCCGGGGTCCCGGACCCGGCTGTGTCACCGCCTGCGGGGCCATCCCGCGGGGAAGGGCACACGTCGCAGCATGGGCGAGCGGGACTTCATCGCGCTGATCGATGGCGTGCACCAGCTGGTCAGGGCGCCCATCGTGCTGGTCTGGGACCGGCTGAACACCCACGTCTCGCGCAGGATGCGGGACCTCGTGGCCGAGCGTGAGTGGCTGACGGTGTTCCTGCTGCCCGCCTACTCACCTGATCTCAACCCCGTCGAGTGGGTATGGGCCCACGTCAAGCGGAGCCTCGCCAACCTCGCTGTTATGGCCCTCGACCAGCTCGAAGCCCTCGTCCGCAACCGCCTCAAACGCCTCCAATACCGGCCCCACACACTCGACGGCTTCATAGCCGGCACCGGCCTGACCCTCGACACACCAGCGTCACCCTGACAAGCCGAAGTCAGTAAGGCGTACTCCTCGCGCGCCAACCGTGCTTACCTGCGCAGACGCGGGATCCGCTGCACCATCGCGGAGCCGGCCGACCAGGTCCGCAACCGCAAGCGCCGTGGCCGCTCCGGCGGGCGGCCGCCGGCCTTCGACCGGGAGGACTACAAAGGTGTCGAAGCGCTGGTCGTGGCCTCGTTGATCTGGCTGCAGCGGCCCTGAGCCGCACGTCGGGCCCACGCCCCGGCACCCCCGTATCCGCCCCGGCCGTGGCCGCCTGACACGATCACGGAATGACACACGGGGAAACGCATGAGCACATACGCGACCAGGAAGCCGAGTTGGCGGCCGCTGCCGAGGCCGGACAGGACGGCGCGTACCGCGCCTACGCCACATTCCTCGGCAAGAGCGGCCGGATGGACCAGGCCCTGTCCTGGTGGGCCAAGGCCGCCGAGCACGGGGACGCAGATGCGGCGCGCACGCTCGCGATCTGCCACAAGGACCGCTGGGAGTTCGCCGAAGCCGAGCGCTGGTACCGCAGCGCTGCCGACCGTGACGGCGGCTGCGCCTTCGGGCTCGCCACACTCCTGAAGGAGTCCGGCGACCCGGACGGAGCACAGGAGTGGTACGCGCGGGGAGCCGCACTCGGCCACGTCCAGAGCCTCACCAACGGCACGGTGCTCAAGGCCGCCCGCCACGGTGCCTTCGCCGAAGCACAGGCTCAGCTGGACGAGGCGGCCGAACTGGGTGACCGCAAGGCGGCCTCGGCCCGTCAGGTGATCGAGAACATCGTCGACGACCTGGAGCTCTGGGAGGAGCGGCTCGCGCGGGCGGAGGCGGACGGGGACGCCGAGGCCGCGTTCGAGGCGCTGAGTCCGCTGCGGGACCCGGAGTACGCGGGCATGTTCACGTACTACCCGAGCACGATCCGCGCGGCGGAGGCTCTCTACGCGCGAGCCGCGGCGGTCGGCTCGCACCAGGCCCTGGTCGAGCAGGCCATCCTGGTGGCCCGCGACAGCGACCGGATCGAGGAGGCACGCGCCCTGGCCGTACGGGCGCACGAGCTCGGCTACTCGGGCGCGGCCTACGTCCTGGGTGTCTGGGCCTTCGAGCGCGGTGACCAGCGCACGGCCGAGCATTGGTTCGAGACGGCGGCCGCAGCACCCGATGGTCACGACTACGCCCGCTTCTACCTTGGTCTGATCGGCATCATGCAGCGGCGGCTGGACGAGGCCGAGCGATGGCTGCGTCTCACCGGCGACACCGAGGACGAGAACGATCAGTACGGCGGCCTGCCCAAGATGTTCGTCGAGCAGCTCGAGGAGATCGCGGCGATTCGCGCGGACCCCGCCCGGCTGCCCGACCCCGAACTCGCGGCGCGCCTGCCCGGGTTGCGGGCGGCCGCGGAGTCCGGCGGTGCCGAGGAGTGCTTCGCGTACGCCGATGCACTCGACCGTCTCTACCGGCTGCCCGACGCCGCCGACTGGTACCGCAAGACCGGCACTCCACGCGGGCTGCTCGAGCTCGGCCGCATGCTGCAGGACTGCCAGGCCGACGAGACCCTGCTCGTGCCGTACTTCGAGCCGGCCGCCGAGGCCGGGGACGCGGGGGCTGCGTACAGCATCGCCGGGATCCACACCCACGCGAAGAACGAGCGGGCCGCCGGCATCTGGACGCTGAAGGCCGCGGAGCTCGGTCACGCGAGGGCAGCCTGGGGCGTCGGCTGGACCTCCGAAGAGCGGGGCGGGGACCCGCAGTTCGCGGAGCGCTGGTATGTGCGCGCCGCCGAGGGCGGTCTGGCGCGGCCCGCGTTCCTGGCCGGTCGCAGCATGGTCCGCTGGGGGCGGTACGCCGAGGCCGAGCGGTGGCTCGTGAAGGCGTGGGAGAACGACATCCCCGAGGCGGCGTACCACCTCGGCAGGGCGCTGCGCCGGCTCGGACGCACCGCGGAGGCCGAACAGTGGCTGCGCCGCGCGGTGGAGCGCTCCGGCGACTTCGACCCACCGCGCGGACCCCTCGAACGGCGCGTCGATCCCCGTCCCGAGCTGGCCGAGCTGCTCGTCGAGGCGGAGCGCGACGAGGAGGCCGCGCCACTCGTCGCGGACATCCTCGCCGAGTACCCGGGCCACCTCGCTGGCCACCGCCTCGTCGGCCGACTGGCCCGGCGCCGCGGCGACCTGGCCACGGCCGAACAGCACTTCGCGCAGATCGAGGAGCGGGACTCCGACCCCGGTACGCGGATGAGCCTGCGGGAGATCCGTGAGCTGCTGGCTCAGGTGACGCACGAACACTGAGCGGCGAAGTAGCCGGAGCGGAGTGGCCGGCGCGGCGGGGAGTCAGTTCTGCACAGGCTCCTCGGGGACCTGATGTCCCAGCGTCGGCAGCACATCGTCGAAGAAGGGACGGTCGCCGGCGAGCGTGGGGCGCAGTCCGGTGAACTCCTCGGCGGTGACCCAGCGGGCCTCGGGCTACTCGCTCTCATTTTGTGACTGAGCCTTTTCAGCGTTGCCGCTCCACCGCACCGCGCGGCGCCCACATCTTGTACTTCGACCACGGCCACGGATGGCTGCGGTACACCTTCGTCCACCGCACCGCAGAACCACAGATCATCATCGAAAGCCTCTTCTGGCAGTAACACCCGCCAGCGAAGACAGAAAACGGCCGGACAGCTCCTTGGACGCCGCGGGGACGCCGCCGGCTGTGCGGGCGACGGCGAACGCCAACACGAACCCATGCACGTCATTCTTGTCGGCTGAGGCACGGTCGCACCCAGCTCAGGGCGGGCGCGTGCCATGTCACGTCGAGGGCACTGGGCGACCGTGGTCAGGGCCTCGCCGACGAACGCGCTCATGCCGGACGCTGAGGCGGCTTCTGACCGGCTGAGGTCACGATCCTCCGCGATGCGTTTGGGCTGCCCGGCCCCCGTGCGCTCTCGCGGGTGGCGAAGAGCAACGCGAGCTGCGGTTCCGGTCCGGGCAGGTCGGATCGGAACCGCAGCGGTCTGCTTCCGCTCTCGCGGAACGTTAGACGGTGCCCGGGCGGAGTTCGTCATTCGTGCGTCACGGGCCACACCACCGGCCTCCGCGCGACCGCCCAGACGGCTGCGGATTCACGTAACTCCCCCTGCTGATCTCTGAGTCCGTCGGTACGAGGTGTGTTTGGCGGATTCCGATGTCCAAGGTCCTCGGGAAATGTCACGATGGCTCCCGGCCTGGCTGCAGCTCAGCCGCGAGCGGCGTCCGATCACGGGGGAGTTCCACCTTGGCAGATCTGCGCGTAGCGTCCCTCCGGCGCGCCTCGACCGGGGAGGCGGGGCCCGTGTTCGGCTCCGGTCACCTGGTCGCCGACCGTCTCGTCCTCACCGCGGCCCATGTCGCCGGGGCGGTGGCAGACACGGTGGAGGTGCGGCTCGGTGTCCAGATCGTCACGGGCAGCGTGGTCTGGCAGGCCTCCGCCGCCGACGACGCCTCCTCCCCGCCGGACGCCGCGCTCATCGAGATCGACGACGCCGGCTACCAGCCCGCCGACCTTCCGCCTGTCCGCTGGGGCCGGCTCGTCGGCCGCGGCACCGCCGTGGGCTGTACCGCCACTGGCTTCCCCGACGCCCTGGTCGCACCGGACGGCCGGGCCCGGTCCGAGCAGCTGCACGGCGAGATCATGCCGCTGACCCGTGACGCCGACGGCCTCGTCGACGTCCGCCCGGCGAGCTGGCCCGAGCCGGGCGCGACCGGGGGCAGCCTCTGGTCCGGCATGTCGGGGGCGGCGGTGCTGTCCGGCTCCGGCCAGTTGACCGTTGCGATCGTCATCGAGATCGCCGAGAACTTCGGCGACCGCCGCCTCACCGCGCTGACGGTCGACGCCCTGCGGCACGACCGCTCCTTCACCTCCCTGGTCGAACAGCACACCGGCCGCCCGTTCCTGCTGGAACCCGTCGAACTCGAAGAGACGCTGCGTCCCTGGTACCGGTCGACCCGGCCGCAGTCCCCGATCGCCCTCCTGCGCCCCGAGTACGAGGTCGTGCCCTTCCACGGCCGCGCACAGACGCTCGACCGTCTCGTCTCCTGGTGCGAATCCGGCAGACAGGTCGGTGGCCTGCTGATCCACGCGGGCGGCGGCACGGGCAAGACCCGGCTCGCCCGCGAACTCGCCCGCACGATGTACCAGAAGGGCTGGGTCGTCGGTGAACTCTCCGACGCCGAGTGCACGTTCGGCCCGTTCACCCGGCTCGCCCACCCCGCGCTCGTCCTCGTCGACTACGCCGAGTCCCGCGCCGAGAACGTGGCTGCCCTGCTGCGGCACATCGCCGAACACCCCGGACAGCACCCGGTCCGAGTCCTGATACTCTCCCGGTCCGCCGGACCGTGGTGGACGCGTCTTTCGGACGACGACATCGTCGCCGCCACCCTGCCTGACGAACCGGAAGAGCTAGGCGGCCTAGAGTTCTCCCTCGACTCCGACGACCGACTCACCGCGCTGGCCGACGCGTTCGACACCGCCCTGCGCCAAGTGCCCGGCTATGAGGACCATCAGGGGCGCACGCCCGCCTTCCAGCTGCCGTGGACCCTCGAACCGATCAGGGCCCACCACCCCCTGACCCTGCACACCGCCGTCCTCGCCAGCGTTCTCACCGGGCCGGACAGCGGCGAGGAACCGCCCTCACCCGCGCGGATCATGCTCAGGCACGAGAAGAAGTACTGGAACCGGCTGGCCGTCGAACGGTCCCTGGGACATCCGGAGACCCGGGAGGCCGCGCTCGTCTTCGGCCTGCTCTGCGGCGCCCACTCCCGGCAGGGGGCGGCGCAGACCGTGGGGCTGCTTCCGGGGTTCCGCTCCGACTCCGCCGAGGAGGCCCGACGCGCGCTCGCCCACTGGATCGCCACCCTGTACCCGCCCGCCGATCCGCGGGCCGAGTACTGGGGCCAGCTGTCCCCGGACTGGCTGTTCGAGTACCTGCTGGCCACCACCATGGCGGACGAACCGGACCTGCTGGACAACCTCGCGCGGCTCGCCGACGACGGTACGCAGACCTGCCTGACCGAAGCGCAGCTCAGCCGCGCGGTCACCGTCCTGACGGCCGCCGCCGCCCACCCCGGCGAGGCCGCGGCCGCCGTACGGCGCAAACTGATCGAGCTCGTGGCCCTGCACAACGACGTGTTCCTGCCGTTCGCCTGCCACGTCAGCACCTCGGCCCAGTACCCCGAGCCGCTGCTGACGGCATTGAAGGTCCTCGTCGACCATCCCTCCGCCGAACTCCCGCACCTCTACCAGATCCGCAGCTTCATGCCTCCGGTGGGAGGCGTCCTGACCGGTCTCGGCGTGGCGGTGCAGCGGCGGATCATCGCCGTCCTGAGGGCGGCGCCCCCGGAAACCGAAGACCAGCAGCGGGAACTCGCCGCCGCCCTGAGTCTGCTCGGCACCTACCTCGCACGTGCCGACCGTGTCGAGGAAGCCGCTGCGGCGAGCGGCGAAGCCGTCACGATCCACCGGTCCCTCCACGAAGGGCACACGGAGAGCCAGGATCTCGCCCTCGCCTTGACGAGCCACGCGACGAATCTGGCACGTCTCGGGGACCACACGGAGTCCTACCGGATCTGCCAGGAGGTCGTCGACGTCCTGGAACACTCCGATCTGGCTCGCGGGGACCGCCGGATGTTCATGGCCGTGGCACTCAACAACATCTTCCTCCACCACGAGGAGCACGGCGACTTGGAACAGGCCAACGAGGCGTTGACGCGCGCGATCGGCTTCCAGAGAGAGGAACTTACCGACGGGGCCGACCACTTCGCGCTGGACACCCTCGCCCAGCTCCTGACCAACCAGGGCAGGATTCTTGAGCAGCTCGGACAGCCGGCCGAGGCACTCGCCGCCCACGAGGAGTGCGTGGAGATCTGGCGCCGCCTTTACCGTGCCGCGCCCGGCGCCTATGCGGACCGGTTCCAGGCGCAGGCGATGCTCCTCGCGGGACTGCACGAGGCCGAGGGCCGGCATACCGAGGCGGCCGCGCTGTACGGGCAGGCGAGCGAGGCCCTGACCCGGCTGCCGCTCCACGACCCCGAGAAGCAGCTCCGGCTGGGTGCGGCTCTGCAGCTCCAGGCCCAGGAACTCAGCCGCGCCCGGGCGCCCTTCGCGTCCGCGGTCCATGTTCTGGAACGCTCGTGCGCAGTGCTGGGCCGCCTGTTCCGCAGCGATCCGGAGATCGGTGCGCGACACTATTTCGCGGTGCTCAAGACCTTCATCCAAGGAACGCAACTCGTCGCAGAGGACATCGACATCAGGCCGTACATGGCGGAGGTCGCCGGCGTCCTCGATCACATCGTGGGCCAGTGGGAGGCCGCGGGGCACGTGCCCGACGATCCGGCGACCGTGCCCGACCTCGCGATGTACGTGGCGTGGGCGGTCGACGACGGCGATCCCGGCGCGGCGATCCGGCTGTGCGAACGTGTCGAGGCTCTCGCCACGGACGGGCTCGACGAAACCGGCCGCCTGGATCGGCAGAGCATGCAGGGGTCGGTGATGATGATGCGGGCCAAGGCCCTGGCCCGCCGAGGAGACGTCCCCGAGGCGGTGGAGGTCGCCAAAGCCGCTGCGGAACGTCTGGCGCAGCGTGCCACCCCGGAGAATCATTGGCCGGCCTTCGTCGCGGTCGAGGGTCTCCTCGACATGGCGCTGCGTGTGTCTCCCGCGGACGCTCCCCACGAGATCATCGCGCTGAACCGGGCAGGCAGCGCCATCGCGCTCCGGCATGTGGCCGAGACCCCGGAGGTGTGGGCCCCCATGCTCGCCAACCACATGGCCCAGCAGGCACGAACCCACGCGCGGCTCGGCGAGCACGAGGCGGCTGCGGCACTGTTCGAACAGACCCTGGGGTACGTCCGCGGCCTCACCGACAGCCCGGAGGACGGGTCGGACAACCGCTTCGTGCTCTTCGACGTCCGCTTGAAGTCCACGGGCCCGAGCCGCCACGAGAGCCTCGACGAGATCCTGTCCATGTACCTCGTCGAACTGCGGAGCCTCGGCCGGATCGCGGACTTCTTGGCAGCCCTGGCGGAGCTTGTCGAGCTGAGGCGCCGGCTGTGGGAGGCCGACGAGCGAGCGGAGCGGGCTCTGTCCTACGCCTGGATCGCGCGGGTCCAGGCCGAGGCCCTGCTCGACAGCGACCAGCCAGAGGCCGCCGCGACGGCGGCCCGAACGGCGATGGCGGTCGCGCGGGGGCTTTCGGACACGGACGACGCGGTCCAGGAGAACCGGGCATTGATCCTGCACGACAGTGCCATCGTGCTGGTCAAGACGGACGCCATCGAGGACGCCGTCACCTCGATCTCCGCCTGCGTCGGGATCTACCGGACCGCGTACGAACCATCCCCCACAGCGCTGGCATCCGCTCTGGGCGACCTGTCGGCGATCCTCGGCACGGCGGGGCGGACGGAGGAGGCCCGCACGGCGGGGGACCAGGCGCTGGCCCTGTGGCGTGACCTGGCTGCCGGCGACGCCGATGAGTTGTACAACCTCGCCGTCTGCCTGCACAACCAGGCGCTGGCCCGGGAGCAGGGCGGCTTCGAGGACGAAGCGCGCGAACTGCGCGCCGAGTTCGAGGCACTGATCGCACAGGAAACGGAGTGAGGGCGATGATGTGGTCCGACCTGTCCCAACCGCAAGCCGTACTGGTCGCCGCCGCCGTCGGCGCCACCGGAGCAATCATCGGCGGAGCCGTCGCCTCCGTCCTCACCCAGTGGTTGAACGGACGGGCCGGCCGACGGCGCCAGTGGGACGAGACCCGCCACACCGCCTATGCCCGTGTCACCGAAACCTTCCACGCCGCGCTGGGCCTCTACGACGACACCGGCCGCCTACGGGCCGACCGGGCGACGCAGCGACGCGCCGGCGACGACCTGCTGGCCGCCTATGCCCGCGCCGCCCTCCTGACCCGCACCGACGGCACGGCGAAAGCTCTGGAGCAATTGCACGACGCGGCGCAGGAACTCTGGGACCGCCCGGCCCAGCCCTGGGCGGAGATCGACGAGCGGTGCCGTCGCGCCGAGTGGACCTTCCGCAAGGAGGCCAGGGCGGAGATAGGCCTGCCGACCCGGCGCGGCATGCCCCAACCGCCGACCGCGACCCCGGCGTCCGCCCCGGTTCCTCCCGTCACCGCCCCGGTTCAGGCCGCCGTCACCGGCTCCTCCTCACCCGAACCTCCTGCCGAGCCCTCAGCCTGAGGACGCGGAGGACGAAGCAGCGGCCCCCTCGCCGGATCCTTCGCCGTCCGTGGATCCGTCACCCTCGGCAGAACCTTCACCCTCCGCGGATCCTCCGCCCGCGGCGGGTTCCGGGAGGGTCAGCGACAGCTTGACCGCGAACGTACCGTCCGCGGGCGAGGAGCACAGATAGGCTCCGCCGCCCGGCGCGAATGCGACGTTGAAGGCCACCTCCAAGCCGCCGACGCGCAGCGGAGACACCGGCGTGTCCTCCACGGCCCGCACCATGGTGGTCAGCACCGAATGGATCGCCGTCCTCAGGTCGTCCTCGTGATCGGACAGATCGGCCGAGCTGTACCGCCGTGCCGAGATCTGCCGCCCGTCCCCTGATGGAAGCTCCCGAGTCTCGACCCGCACCTTCGCGTCGGGCATGCGGCCCCCTCTTGTCTCACTGGCCTTCTTCGGCTCCTCCCCGTCACCTTAACGGCGCCGAAGTACCCGAAGTACCGCCCACGGACTTCACGCCCTCAATGCCTCAGGACCCCGGGACTCCAGACCCCCCGGACCTCAAGACGCCGTCAGGAACTCGCCCAGCCCCGCCAGCAGCCGATCCACGTCCTCCGTGCTGGTGTAGGGCGCGAGCCCGACGCGCAGTCCGCCGGTGTCGCCGAGGCCGAAGTGGCGGGAGGCCTCGACGGCGTAGAAGGAACCCGAGGGGGCGTGGACGCCGCGTTCGGCAACGAAGCGGTACACGTCCGTCGTCTCCCGGTCCTCGAACGTCAGCAGCACGGTGGGCCTGCGGTCGGCCGCCCGGGAGTGGATCGTGACGCCGTCCAGCGCGCCGAGTCCGGCGCCGCCGCGCCCACCGCAGCCCGTCCTCGACGCCTACCCGCGCGGCCCGCGCCCACCTCCTGCGCCGCCGCGGCCGCACCGCCCACCGCGACCGACTCCGCGAGCTCAACGCGCCGGCCCCCGCCTTCATCCACACCAAGGACGACCTCGGGGCGGCCCTGGGCGCGCAGCTGCTCGACGCTCATGTGACCGGGGGCGTCCATCCGCTGCTCCTACGGCAGGAATTCGTCGTCGAGGCGGACGAAGCCGTGCAGGGCGGAGAGCACGAGGACGCCAGCGGGGCCGGCGATCCTCTCGGCGGCTCGCCGGCTCATGGCCCAGGGCCCCGCTCCAGCCCCTCCCGCCCGGGTCGCCAAGCCGGTGACCGCGTGCCAGACCGGCAGAGCTCCGGTGCTTCAGCGGTGCAGGAAGCCCAAGATGCCGTTCTCCCTGCGCCACGCATCGGCTTCCGCCTTCACCTGCGCCTCCTCAACGGCCCCACAGGCAGCTCAGCAACTCACCACGGCACTCACCACCCAGACAGCACCGGCAGCACGCCGCCGACGACGCGGTCTCGGACACGGATGGAGAGGAGTGAGTCAGAACTAACGGGCGGACCGCCGCTGGGCCGACCTGGTGTGTGCCGGGGACTGTCTGAGCTTTTTCAGGGTGGCCACCGATCGGGTGACGTCGGTGGTGGGGCCGTAGCGGCAGAACGGGCGGGGCTCCCAGGCAGTTGAGGGAGGTATCTGACATCTCATCTCGGTTGCCGGGGAGCCCCGTTGATTACGTATCCTGCCGCACTCGACCTGCCACACGCCCTCGTAGAGACGGTAACGATGCTGATCGTCCTCCGTGAGGGTGACCGGCGGTGCAAGCTGCCTGCGCACCAGCGTGCGCTGGTCGCGCTGGTGTACTTGCGCCAGCACACCACCCTCGCCCAGATCTCGGCCGGTTTCCGGATCAGCGTCGGCACGGCGCACGCCTACGTCCGCTCCGTCGTGACACTCCTGGCCAAGAAGGCACCGGGGCTGACCCGCGCCCTGCGCGAAGTGAAGGCGCGAGCGGGGTACGTGCTGGTCGACGG
>NZ_BMVO01000041.1 GCF_014650755.1 Streptomyces chryseus
CGAAGGAACGAGCAGGTCAGCGAACACGTCGTAGATCATTTACGGGACAACGCTTAGTCAGCCACTCCCGCACAGCGGGGGAACCTCAGTTAAAGATCAAGCTAGACGTTGAACGTCAAGGTTATGCAGCCGCCTCCACGGTGAAACAAGGCACATCGAGCCCGCACACATGAGCCATCTACGCCAAGAGCACACAAGGAAATCAAGGTCACAGACACAATGCCGAACTTCCAGCAATCCCGGAGCGGTTCAGTCACCGCTGCCGGTCCCAGTGTCCACTCCGCTCGGGTCGGTGCCTACCCCGCGCGGCACAGTCCCGGGTGCCGGGTAGGCGAGGTGCATGAGCCGGGACTGTTCCCGGCGCATGTGCATGACTGAAGTGAGAACGTAGCCCAAGAGGAGGACGAGTGCCGCGATGGTCATGATCGTGGCGGCGAGGAGCGCCGTGGGGAGGCGTGGCACGGTGCCCGTGCGGACGAACTCGATGACGACCGGGGTTCCAAGAATGATCGCGACGAGGGCGAGCAGACCCGCGATAGTTGTGTGGACGAGCGAGGGCCTTTCTCGACGCGCGAGGTTGAGGATGAGGCTGAGGATTCGCCAACCGTCCCGGTAGGTGCGGAGTTTACTCTCGCTTCCTGTCGGCCGGCCCGTGTAGTCGACTGGGATCTCTGCCGTGGGGAGCCGCAGGCTCAGCGCGTGAACCGTCATCTCGGTCTCGATTTCGAACTCGCGGGACAGCGCGGGGAAGGACTTGACGAAGCGCCGCGAGAAGACTCGGTAACCGCTGAGCATGTCGGTCACATCGCGCCCGAACAGGGTCCGCACCGCCGAAGTGAACACCCTGTTCCCGGCGGAGTGCCCGGTACGGTAGGCGCCGTCGGCGGCCACGTTGCGGGTGCCGACGACTTGATCATAGGGTCCCTCGAACAGCAGGTTGACCATGTCACGTGCCCGTGTCGCGTCGTACGTGTCGTCTCCGTCGATGATGAGCATGGCGTCGGCGTCGATGTCGGCGAAGGCTCGCCGCACGACGTTGCCCTTGCCCTTGTGCGACTCTTCGCGGATGATCGCGCCCGCCTCGCGTGCGATCGCCACTGTGCGGTCTGTCGAGTTGTTGTCGTAGACGTAGATGTCAGCTTCAGGAAGCGCCGCTCTGAGATCCCGTACCACCTTGCCGACGGCAGCTTCCTCGTTGTGGCACGGCACGACGCAGGCGATCGTCGGGTGCACGGGCTCTCCTCAGTCGGGCAGTCGGGCAGTCGGGCAGTCGGGCAGTCAGGCAGTCGGGCAGACGGGCTGCTGGGCTCATGGTGCGACACGGGGATGCCGGACGGTCGCAGGCACACCGTGACCGTTATCATACCTTTCGTGTCGGTTATCGCGTCTCTGGCTCTGCGCATGCGCGGCGTGATCAGGGGCATCTGGCGCGAGGCCGCCATGTTTGGGACCGTCGGAGCCCTGGCTTTTGTACTGGACAACGGCGGCTACACCTTGTTGGTCTTCGGCCTTCCGGGGGCCGGCGGCGGTCCGATGCGCGCCGCGCCAGTACAGGCGTCACTAATGGCCACGGGCGTCGCGACAGTCTTCAGCTGGCTCGCCAACCGCTACTGGACCTATCGGCAGCGACATCGGGAGAACGTGGCCCGCGAGCTGGCCTTGTTCACCTTCGTAAACATCATTGGCATGGCCATCACTGCGGGCACGGTCCTTCTGTCCAGGCAGCTACTCGGACTCGACTCGGCTCTCAGTGACAACGTCGCCCGCACTTGCGGCTGGGCTCTCGCCACATGGTTCCGGTTCTTCACCTACCGACGCTACGTCTTCATTCCAGCCTGACGGGGGTTTGGCCTCGCATAGCAGCACGCGTCCAGCCCCATCCGCGCTGTTAGCATCACACCCATGGGGCACATTGGGCATTTCGGTCACCGATGGCGTCGCGCCTGGGTTCTGACAGTCGCTGCTGCGGTCTGCTGCTTGGCCACGACTCTCGTGTTCTCCCCCGGGTATCTGAGCCATGACTCCCTTTACCAGCTCAAGCAGGCCATGGGCATGGAACCCTTGAGTGACTGGCACCCACCCGTCATGAGCCTGGTCTGGCGTGCACTTATCGCTGTGACAGGCACGCCCGCATCCATGGCTGTCCTGCAGGCAGTCATCTTTTGGGCGGCCATATGGGTGATCGCATGCTGCGTCCAGGAGGCCACGGTAAGCCGTACGGGCGCCTTGGCCGTCCTCGGAGCCGGGCTCCTTCCCCACGTCCTCACCTTCGTCGGCGTGGTGTGGAAGGACGTCCACATGGCGTTCGCTCTTCTCGTCACCAGTGCGATCGCGCTCAGCGGCCTGCGCCTGCGAGCTGACCGCCGCGCCCTGCGGTGGGCCCTCTTCTCCCTGGGAGTGCTCTTCCTGGTCTATGCCATTCTGGTCCGCAAGAACGCGGTCTTTGCCGCAATTCCGGTCTTCGTGATGCTCGTGCTCGCACTATGGCGCAAGCCGGCCCGCCGGATCTGGATTGTCTCTACGGCGGCTCTCGCCCTCGGCCTGGTCGCGTCAACTGCCGCTATTGCAGCCGTTGCAAGGCCGGTGAAGACGAGCCAGGTCTCGCAGATCATGCTGGACGACCTGCTTCACGTCTTGAGCGTGAAGGAACTGCAGTCGGCAGCCGTGTCACCGAGCCTGCGCGAACGCCTCGTGGCCGCGGCGAAAGAGTGCGACCGCATCAACTCCTTGTCGGACACCTACTGGACCTGTTACGGACGCGGGGAGCGCGGACCGTTCACAGCTGTCGCTCATACGGACCAGATCACATCCTTGTGGGTCAGCGAGATGATCAGGCACGTGCCGGGCTATCTCCAGTATCGACTGGAACTCTTCTCGAAATTCCTCTTCGAGCCGCGCTACCAATACCACCCCGGGATCGCTGCCAACGACCTGCAACTCGAACTCCACCACCCTCGACTGGGGCGAGCGCTCCAGACGTACGTCGATGGTGCGGCCAGGGACCTGCCGGTCCTTTTCGCGGGATGGTTCTGGCTCACCATCGCCGTCGTCCTTGCAATTCGTCCGGGCAGTGGAACGTTCGCAATGCCGGTCCGAGCCCTCGGGATCAGCGCAGCGGCCTATGTGCTCGCCTACCTGCCCATCCTGCCGGTGACGAACTACCGTTACATGTACTGGTCGGCGATCGCCTGCACGGTCGGCGTGCTTCTCTGCCGACTGGGCCGTGGCACGACTGGCGTAGGCGTCGAACCGCCACAGAGGGAAGTTCATGGGTGTCAGCGCCGCGCTAGTCGAGATTATCTTGATCTTGACCGTCGGAGCGGAAGCTCTCGATAATGCCGCCAGATATCTTCAGGGCAATGACCAGAATGATCAGAAGGAGAAGGGAAACCATCCCACATCACGTCCAATCTGGACAGCCAGAGCGTCAGTGCATCGGACGCCCCTTCTCTCCAAGCTACCCTCTGCGCGACAAGCTGGCAGCGGCAGCTGCCTGTATACGGCAGGTGGCGGGAGTGGGCCGTCAAGGTGACATGAGCAGAGACAGTGGTTCTCCCACGCATTTTCGCACTCCGCTCAGTCAGCGGAAAGTTCTTGTCGTCGCCTCCTTGGTACTTGGAGTTGCGGCAGGCGGCCTTCTCGCTGTGGGCAGCTTCCTCGGCCTCTACGTTCAGCCCACGTCGGACGATTGGTGCTCGGCGTGGAGGAGCCGGGAGCTGGGGATTCTTGGGATCGCCAACGAATTCTATGAGATCCAGAACGGGCGTATCGCCAATGGCGTAGTCGCGGGAGTCGTTTATGCGCACGGGGTGGCAGGGCCGAAACTCCTTCCGTCCCTCCTCGTACTCTCCTTTCTGGCGGGGCTGTTTCTCCTCGCGCGCACCGTATTTCGGCTCCTCGGCTGGGAGGTGCCCCCGTCTCTGACGATCGCGGCTGCCGCCGTCGTCTGCGTGTTGCTCTTCTTCGCCGGCGCCAGCCCCTATCAGGCATTGCTCTGGGCACCCTCGACCATCTCTCACACCTTGCCGGGTCTGCTGACGGTGTGGAGTTCGCTGGTGGCCCTGGCAGCAGCTCGGCATGGCCGCCTGGCCAGGGGACTGGCGCTCGTCTTCGCCATGGTGATGGGCGTCGCGATCGGCACCCTGAGTGAACCCTTCACCATCGTTAGTGGCGTGTTCGCTGTCGGCGCGGTCGCGGTCCTGCTGCGCGGGCTGCGATTCCCCAGGGACCGGTATCCGGTCTCCTGGTGCCTCATGTGGTGTGCGGGCCTGGCGATCGGCTTCGTACTGCTCTACACGTCGCCTGGCGCTGCCTGGCGCCGCGCGCAGCAGCCACAGCGGAAGTCTCCGCTGTCGCCGACCGAGTTGACGGCTACTGTCCAAGACTGGCTGAGTATCTGGGCGAGTGTCGGCGGTCAGTGGGCGTACCTCGCGGCCGCGGCTGCCGGGCTGATGCTCGGACTCGCCGCGGCCACCTCAGACAGGACAATCCGACCCGTGCCACGTGAACCCGAAACAGGGAGAGGGGGCGCCCGCCGTCGTCCTTGGCTGCTCATGCTGCTTCCGGTTCTGCTCATGGGGATGTCCTCCTTCGGCGTCGCATTCGGACTGCGCATGGGTTACGGCCCCACTGGCTGGACCTATGTCCGTACGTGGACGAGTTTCCTGTTCCCGATGCTGCTCCTGTTGTGCGCGTATGGCGCACTGGCAGGCAGAGCACTGGCCGGATGGCAGTCTTCCGTCCGCCGGCCTCGCCCCGTGGTGTTCGCCGCCACCACTACGGCCGTGCTCGCATCCGCCGCGAGCCTGTGGGCCGTGGCCGGTCTCGTCCCCGCTGTGAAGGTGACGGCAAAGGACACGGTGACCCGTTCGGTCGATTGGGATCGGCAGGATCGCCTGGTGCGCGAGAAGGCCGCTCAAGGCTCGAAGGTCGTCCCCTACCGTCCCCTCCCCATCGGCGGACTGTCCGAGCCATTCGCAACCACCAACTACTCCCGGGACTGGGTCGCACGGTGCGTCTCGGGCTACTACCGGGTGGAACGCATTGAGAGGCCTGCGCCGAAGCGCTCCGCCCGGATTCCCCACCGAACCGCGGGCGGCGTGCATGGATCGCCGGCCAGCCGTCACGGGTGGCTGCCGGATGAAGAGCCTGGTGCAATGGTCGTTCAGGGGGCGAATCGAGTGGAATGAGGAGCCTGTGCCGGATGTCACCGTCGTCGTCATCGTCTACAACGACGCCGATCGCCTGAGCCGCGCAGTGCTGTCGGTACTCCACCAGTCCTTGCGGAATCTCGAAGTGATCATTGCGGACGACTGCTCGACCGACGGCACGCCGGCCGTGGCCCAGGCTCTGCAGGCTGCGGACCCCAGGGTCCGCTACGTCCGGTTGGACAGCAACAGTGGTGGATGCAGTGCGCCCCGCAACGCGGGCATGGCAGCCGGTCGGGCACCGTTCATCATGTTTCTCGACAGTGACGACGAACTGCCCAAGCACGCCTGCAAATCAATGCTGCTCGTCGCGGAGCGAACCGGGGTGGATTTCGTCACCGGGGAGGTCATGCGAATCTTCGAGGAGACCCGTGCCACCGGGCTGTGGTACCCGGCCCTCTTCGACGGGGTCCGAATCGTCGAAGGTATCCGCCAGGCGCCGGAGTACTTCCACGACCACCTCTCGACGAACAAGCTCTACCGAGCCGACTTCATCGCCCGCCACGGCCTGCGCTTTCCGGAGGGCATCCACTACGAGGACCAGCTGTTCACGGCCCAGGCCTACACCCTGGCCCACAACTTCGCCGTCGTCCCGTGGCCCGTCTATACATGGCGGCTCTCGGCTGACCCGGCCAGCCTGTCCATCTCCTCCAGTCGCCACAAACTGCAGAACGTGGCTGACCGGATCGCCGTGGCCCGGCTCATCGACCAGTTCTTCACCCAGAGCGGCAACGCCGACCTGCGCCCTTTCAAGGACGAGAAGTTCCTCCGCCACGACTTGCGCCTCTACCTTGATGATCTCCCCTTCCGGGAAAGGGAGTGGACCGAACGGTTCGCCGAACTGCTGACGCCTTACCTCGACGAGCTCACGACCGAGGCGATCGGCTCGGTGAGCAGGGAACAGCGCATCTGCCAGTACCTGCTCCGCACCGGCCGCCTCGACGAGGCGAAGGAGGCCGCCCGGAGTCTGGGCCGCCCAAGGATCGCCCCCCGACAGGTAAGCAGAGAATCCGGGCGGACGTACTGGGGACACCCCACACCGAAACACGACCCCGACGGCTGCCGCGAACTGGACATCAGCGAGTGGCACCTGGACGAACAACCCTTTCTGTCCGCCCCCCTGCGGCACGAGGTGCACACCCTCGATCCGGCAGGCCTCGTACTGCGCCTCGTGCTGCGCACATACGACCCGGCGCGGCTGCTCTCCAACCCCGAGAACGTGGCGGCGCAGTTGTGGCTGTCTGCTGGGGGCGCGCCGTTGAAGCTCCCGTTCCAGT
The DNA here is from genome assembly GCF_014650755.1 of Streptomyces chryseus. GTDB lineage: Bacteria > Actinomycetota > Actinomycetes > Streptomycetales > Streptomycetaceae > Streptomyces > Streptomyces chryseus. The sequence continues at coordinate 6,485 of NZ_BMVO01000041.1, forward strand.
ACATACTGGGCGGAGGAGGCCCGGATGTGTACACCGCCTTCGTCGAGATCGACCTCCGGCTCATCCCGCTGAGTGCAAAAGGCTTCAAGGGCCGCCGTCACCCCGTGGTAGTCCTCGAACACCTGGGGATGAAGCGCATCGACGTTGTACTCGCGCCCCCCGACCTGGTCCCCATGCGCGCTCACCTGCCCCTGCACGCCACGCTCGCCGGCCACGACGTGCGCGTGGCGTGTGAAGGCAAGGGAGCCGGGCGGCTGGAATTCACCTGGTCACGCTCCGGTGCACTCGCCCACGCGGAAACGCTGGTGCCGCGCGTACGGCCCCTGCGCCAGAAGGTCCGACAGTTGCAGCGCAAACTCACCGGGCCGCGAGCAAAAGCGCTCACCTACCGTGAGCTGCAGAAACTGCCCGTGGACAAAGGACTGGTGGTGTTCGAAGCCCTGGAAGGCCGTGGCTACACCGACAGCCCGCGCTACATCTACGAGGAAATGGTCCGACGCGGACTGCCGCTGCGCGCCGTCTGGTCGTATTCGGGTGATCGTTCCGCTTTCCCGGAAAGCTTGAACCTGGTCAGGCGCGGCAGCTGGGAGTACGTACGAGCTCTGGCCCGCGCCCGCTACTGGGTGGACTCGCACGGCTTCCCCTCGATCTACCCCAAACGGCCGGGAACCCACTATCTCCAGACGTGGCACGGCCAGGCGATCAAGCACATGGGCTTCGACCTCCCCGCGCTGCGCCTCGGCAGTCCCGAGCGACAGCAGAAGCACCGCGACATGATCTCGCGCTGGGACGCCCTCATCTCACCCAGCGAGGAGTTCGAACGCACCTTCGTCCGGGCGAATGAGTTCACAGGTGAGCTGCTGGCATGCGGACTTCCCCGCAACGACGCGCTGGTCCGCTGCGACGAGCCCGCACAGCTCGAACGAGCGCGGGCCGCCCGAGCCAGACTGCAGATCCCGGACGGACGCAAAGTCCTGCTCTACGCACCCACCTTCCGGGACGGGAACAGCTCAGGCGGTTCGATCCGAGTGGACCTGGCCGAACTGGTGGAGAAGACCGCCGATGAGTGGATCGTCGTGGTGCGCCCCCACTACTACGACCGCTTCACCGTGCCACGCGAACTAGGACACGGCGTGCGCGACGGCCGCACGTTCCCTGACATCAACGATCTGCTGCTCGCCTCGGACGCCCTGCTCACGGACTACTCGTCGGTGATGTTCGACTACGCGAATCTCAGGCGTCCCATACTGCTTTTCACCGACGACTACGACGAGTACAGCACCAGTGCTCGTGGCACCTACTACAACCTCCCGGACATCGCCCCCGGCCCCATGCTGACCACCACCGAGGAACTCGTGGAGGCGATGCGGGACCTGGACCAGGTACGGACGAAGTGGGCTGACGCGTACGCCGGCTTCAACGCCAGGTTCAACGCCCGCGAGACTGGACGGGCCAGTGAAACCGTCGTCAACGCGTTCTTCGAAGGTGACAACAGATGATCTCTGGAACGCGGACCACCGGGCCTCGGCGAAATCTCTTCCTGGTGGGCATCGATGTCGACTCGATGGGCGGATCACAACGGGTCATGCACACCCTCGCCCAAGGGTTCGCGCAGCGCGGGCACCACGTCGACCTGATCGGTATCAGACCGAGCGCCGCGCCGTACGAGTTCTTTCGTGTGCCGGCCTACCGGCACACCACTCTTTACAGGACCCCGTCCGCTCCGGTTTGGCACGCCCAGCGCCTCAGCGAACGGCTCAGCCCCGCCCGGATGCGCACGGCACGCGCTGCCCGGGCCGAGCGAGAGCGGGCGAGGAGGAAACTGACGCAGCAGTTCGCCACCGTGGACGACGGTTACGTCATCATCGGCTCCCCCTGGGCGGTGGACTGGCTCGCATCGGTCGAGTGGTCGCACCTCAGGGGCATTGGGCAGTACCACGAGTCGTTCCTGCAGGCCCAGGGCTCAGCCCACCTGCGCCTGATCCGCCGTCACTATCCGCTGCTGGAGAAGTCGGTCTTCCTCAGCGAGGGGGACGCCGCCGCGTTCCAGCGCGACCGGCTGCCGAACGCCACCGCGATGCCCAATCCGCTGCCCTTCCCGTTCACGGCTCCGGCCCCGTTGGATACCCGGCGCATCGGCGCGGTCGGCCGGCTGGAAGCCGTCAAGCGGCTGGATCGCCTCATCGATGCCTTTGCGGTCGCCTGCGCCGAACTCCCGGGCTGGGAGCTGCACATCTTCGGTGACGGCTCGCAGGAGCTGGCGCTGCGTGAGCAGGCCGCGCAACTCGGGATCGGTGACCGGGTGATATTTCGCGGGAGCGTGTCGGACATGGCTGCGGCTTACCGGGATCTGGCCGTGCTGGCCCTCACGAGTGAGCGCGAGGGACGTCCGATGGCTCTCGCGGAGGCGGCTGGCTGCGGAGTACCCTGCGTGAGCTTCGACCTGTCCGCAGGCGTGAGGGAACTCATCGACGACGGCCGTACGGGCACTCTCGTGCGGCCGGGAGACACTGCCGCACTGGCCGAAGCCCTGCGCCAGCTCGCCAACGACGACGAACTACGCCGCCGCTACGGCCTCGCTGCCCAGTCCCACGTCGCCTCACTTGAGCTGCCCGTCGTACTGGACCAGTGGGAGCGCCTGTTCGACGAGATAGACCGCTGACACGAGGAAGCCCGGACGGGGCCGTCGACACTCCGCCTCCGCGCCATCCTTGGCCGCCCTCGCCCCGTCACTGCCGAACCGCTCGACCAAGCTCCCGGGCAGCAGGACAGGCCCGCCTGCGACGGCAGGAGAGCGCGAACGCACGAGCGCTCCACGCAGTTCTAGCTTCATAAAGAAGGCGCAAGCAGCTGAGCTTGTACACAAAGCCGAAGCGAAGAAGAGAGCAACACCGGTCACCGGAACGGATCTCGCGCACATGGCAGCAGAAACAGAGCGCAGTCGGCCCATGGGCAAGGTCTGCGTCATCGTGATCGGTTACAACGATGAGCGGCACATCAGAAGCGCTGTGCTGTCCGCACTACGCCAGGGCCCGGCCGTTGCCGAGGTTCTTGTGGTCGACGACGCCTCGACCGACGGCACCGCCACGGTGCTCGCGGATCTCGCACGCCAGCACTCCCTGGTCCGTGTCGTGCGCCGCGCAGTCAACAGCGGCGGCTGCGGAACTCCCCGCAACGACGGCCTGCGCGAGGCCACCGCCCCCTATGTGATGTTCCTGGACAGCGACGACGAGCTTGCGCCCGGCGCGGTCGACGCCCTGCTCGACGCCGCAGTACGTCACGGCGTTCCCGTCGTCGGGGGTGCGTGCCTGCGCCGCGAGCTGCCCGAGATGCGCGATACCCCCTGGCAGTACGCGCTCTACCAGCGAGCGGCGGTCCACAACTCTCCCGCCGAGTTGCCCGCTCTGGTGCGCGACACCTTGTGCGTCAACAAGCTCTACTCTCGCACCTTCTTGTCAAAGCACGCTGTCTCCTTTCCCGAAGGGGCCTTCCGCTACGAGGACTTCGTGTTCACCGCTCGGCTACTCGCCGCATCGCCCCGCATCGCCCTGATTCCCGCGACCGTCTATCTCTGGCACGTTCGCCGCTCGGTCGCACACCCGTCCATCTCACTGGCCCGCAGCGGCGTCGACAACTGGATCAGCAGACTTGAGGCCCACCGCAGCGCGGTCGAGGTCTTCGAGCGGGCCGGCCAGAAACAGATGGCCCATGCCGCACGGGTGAAGTTCCTCGACCACGACCTGCGGATGTATGTCCGCGAGCTAGGCACCCACGACGACAGCCACCGCGCTGAGTGGTGGCGGCACACGCGCGAGCACCTTTCTTCCTTCAACGAGTCAGACTTTCGCGCTGCCGGCGCCCCCGCCCGCTGGCTGGCCAGGGTCGTCACCGGCGCCGATCGCCCACGCGACCTAGCGCGGCTCATCGGACTGGGCAACCGCCCGGCCCGGCTGCTCCCGCCATACGCGTGCGTGGACGGGCGTCCCGTCTGGGCGGCGAACCTGCCCGAGGTTGCGCTGGACCGGATCGAGAGCGAGCCGCTCAGCCGACTGCCAATCAACATCGATGCCGAGCCGTACATCTGGGGGTGGCCCAGGATCCTGCGCGTCACCGTGCACGAGTTCTACGGACGGCTGGCGGCGGCAGACCCGAAGACTCTGGACATCGAGCTACGGCGCCGAAGCGACGGACGTCTGGGCCTGACCCGCAGCAACGTCCTCAAAAGGCGCCACGGACCGGACGGCGCGTCATGGACCACCCAAGTCGTCCTGAACGGCCTGGACACGCTGGCGGGCCAACGGACCCACCGCCTCGAGGTATGGGAGGTATGGGCCCGGGTGCGCTGCGCCGACGGCTCCTCGCTCTACACCTGCGTCCGCGCCACCGGGGCCGGACTGCGGCGTGTGGTCATCCCCGGCCGACGCCACGGGGTGATACTGATCCACCCCTACGCGACGGCCGGCGGCTCGCTCTCCCTACGGGTCGCACCAGGTCCCGCAGCAGCGGCAGTGGTGGTGACCCGCAGGCTTCGCCGACTGATGAGCAGGAGCCGGGGATAGGCGACCGCAGATTCGCTCACTCGGTGGTCCAGACCGCGGTACCGACGGAGCAGTCGCACATCTGGATGCGCGGCAGCGGCCGTTGGGCCGTCCGCATGCGCATCTTTCCAGGCCGACTCGAACAACACCCTGCCAGCCGCCTCCGTAAGCAGTTGTACGAGCGGCGCAGACCTCTGAGCCGTTGACGGGGCGACGCCATGGAGGACCACAGGCCATGCGGCCCGCAGTACGGCGACTCCTCTGCGGAAACCCGCACTGCGGCGCCAGCGCCCTTCAGCTCCTGGATGCGAGGGCGGGCCCTTCGGTCTCCTTGCCGCAGCCTCAATAGAGAAACCTCGGGTCATCCACACCCTGCGCGTCGTACGGCAGAACTACGGCCTCGCTATCGCCGTCAATCTCCTCGGCCTCCTCGCCGGCGCCGGCGGCTCCATCAACCCCGTCCTCGCCGCCCTGCTGCACAACACCAGCAGCATCACCGTCGTCGCTAACTCCGCCCGCCTGGTCAACCACACCCCCCACCTCCCGCGCGTCGTCGACGAGATACTCACACGGGCACCGCTGGAGGAACGCCGCGTGCAGTGAGGTCCGACGCCCGCGCTGCGCGCGAAGAACCAGCCTCCCTGAAGAGTTCTGAGAGTCAGCACGCCCCCCTGACCATCTGACCGATCGGTTCGCCGCTGGCTGGAGAATCTCGAGGTCTTGCGGGGCGTTGCTCCGACATCGTGCCATGTCGCGCGGGGCGCTCGGTTGCTCAGCGTGATGCCTGGGGAAGGCGTCGGCACGGCCGACCGGTGGCCGCGACGCGGTCCGCTGCACTGGGGTGTCTCACCGGCGACGTCGGATGCGATTCTCATCCGACGTCGACCGGAGATGTGACGGGCGAGGAGATGCCACACCGGCTCGGGCCTGTGCGGGACTCGATGGCTGGAGGCCAAGCCGGTCGCGACAGCATCACATCATGCCTGGCCACTGGACCGGATCGGTCTTCCTGAGCGTCTGGTCCATCGCAGCGGCTGCCACCTGTGCCTTTGCGCTCTGAAAGTCCGCATGGCGCCAGGCTGCTGCTGGGCCGCAGCGGCAGCGCGTTCATGGCGCACGGGCTTCTGCTGTGGCGGCAGGCAGGACGGCCAGAGGATGCGGGGGAGCACCTCTTACCTGACCGCGACAGTGCCGAAGCGTAGTGGCCGGGACCAAATCAGCCCCTCAGGCGTCAAGGCGCAGTGGTTTGGCGGTAGTCGTTCGCGTGGCTGTGGCGGCCAGGTAGGTGATGCGAAGGGCGCCGGTGGTGGGTTCGCGGTCGACGAGCACGTCGACCGCGTAGACCGACTTGATCAGGTCCGGGGTCAGCACGGCCTCCGGGGCACCTGCAGCGGCGACCTGCCCGTGGTCGAGGATGACGATGTGGTCGCAGTAGCGGGCGGCGAGGTTGAGGTCGTGCAGGGCGACGACGCAGGTGACGTCCAGTGATGTCAGCAGGTCGAGGAGTTCGAGCTGGTGGCGGATGTCGAGGTGGTTGGTGGGTTCGTCGAGCAGGATCTCCTGGGGCTCCTGGGCGAGGGCGCGGGCCAGTTGCGTGCGCTGCCTTTCCCCTCCGGAGAGGGTGTGCCAGCTCTGGTGCTGTTTGTCGGTGATGTCGGTCCGTTCCAGCGCCGCGTCGACGATCCGCCGGTCGTGCTCGGTCAGGGCGTCGAAGCGGCCGCGGAAGGGTGTGCGGCCGAGTTCCACAACTTGGCGGACGTTGACGTGGTGGTGGGCGGACACGTCCTGTTCGACGACGGCGAGCCGTCGGGCCAGTACCCGGCGGCTGAGGTCGTCCAGGCTGGTGTCGTCGTAGCGGACAGTTCCGGTGTCGGGACGCCGCAGTCCGGCGAGCAGGCGCAGCAGTGTCGACTTGCCGGAGCCGTTGGGGCCGAGGAGGCCGACGGTCTTGCCGTCGTGCGCCGCCATGTCGATGCTGTCCAGCAGTCGGTGACCTTTGACCGACCAGGAGAGCTGGGTGGTGGTGATGGTGCCCATCAGGACTCCAGACGCTTCAGGATCAGCGCGAAGGCGGGCGCGCCGAGGAGCGCGGTGATGACGCCGGCGGGCAGCTCGTGGGGGGAGAACGCCGTCCGCGCAAAGGCGTCCACCCAGATGAGGAAGATGGCGCCGGTGATCGCGGACAGAGGGAGCAGGGTGCGGTGCGTCGGGCCGATAAGGACGCGGACGGCATGCGGGATGAGCAGTCCGATGAAGCCGATCGCGCCGGAGGCGGCGACGGCGGCCGCAGTGATGACGGAGGTCAGCACCATCAGCCAGATGCGGGCCGCGGTGACGTTGATTCCCAGGGCGGCGGCGGAGTCCCAGCCGAAGGTGAAGGCGTCGAGGGCGGGTGCGAAGAACTGAATGGCGATTACCCCGATCAGGATGATCACCACGGTGACGGTCACTCCTTCCCACCGGGCGCCGCCGAGGGTGCCGAGCAGCCAGTAGGTGAAGCCGCGGGTGGAGTTCGCGTCCCCGCTGACCATGAGGATGACCGAGGTGACCGCGGCGAAGAACTGGGACACGAGCACGCCGGTCAGCACCACGCGGGAGGGGCTGGCGACGCGCCCTCCACCGAGGAGGAGCAGGAGGAGGCCGAAGGAGACCAGGCCGCCGGCGAAGGCGCCGGTGGACAGGGAGATGCTGCCGCCGATGCCGAGCAAGAGTACGGCGACCGCGCCGGTGGAGGCGCCGGAGGAGACTCCGAGCAGGTAGGGGTCGGCGAGGGGATTCCTGGTGACCGCTTGCAGGACCGCGCCCGAGACCGCCAGGGCCATGCCGACGGCGGCGGCCAGCAGCACCCGCGGGAAGCGCGACTCCCAGACCAGGGCGTCCAGCAGCCCGGGCAAGGGCGGGGTGGGCGCGATACCGCCCAGGCCGACGTGCCGCAGGATCGTGGAGACGACATCCAGAGGTCGGATGTCCGCGCTGCCCAGCAGGGATGCGGCGACGACCGACACCAGAAGCCCGGTCCCAGCCAGGAAGAAGAGCGCTACTGTCGAGGCGCGCCGCCGGCGCACCGGAACGGTCTCACGACCGGTGATCCCGGTTCCGGTGGGCGCAGCGGCCTTGTGTGAACTCATCGTCATGATGGCGGCAGGTCACCCGAGCCGGTTCAGGCCGTCGACCAGCGCGGGAACCACGGACGCACTGCCGTAGCTGGGATCCATGTGGGACCCGGGGATGGAGATGAACCGGTCACCCTTCACCGCGGCGAGCTTGCTGGTGAGGGGGTCCTTCTTGAGCAGGGCGATCTTCTCCTTGGCGGTGTCGTTGGGCTCACCTCGGGTCAGGTCGGCCAGGATGATGACGTCGGGATTCCTTGCCGCGACCTCGTCCCAGCTCACCTCCGCCCACTTGGTCTTCGCATCGGCGAAGATGTTCTCGACCCCGACGAGCTCCGAGATGTGCTGCGGCAGACCACCGGGGCCCGCTGCCCACGGAGTGCCCTCGTAGGTGGAGTAGAACCACATCACCTTCAGCGGAGTGTCCCGCTTCTTGACGGTGCCCAGCGCCTTCTGCACGACGGCCTGCTGCTCGGTCGCCAGCTTCTCCCCGGCAGCGGGCACGTTCATGATCTTGCCCAGCCGGCGGTACTCCTCATACAGCATGTCGAAGTCCGCGCCTGCCACACTCTTGTGGAACGAGCAGTCGAACTCGGTCAGGTAGGTCGGCACGCCCAGGTCGTGCAGCTGCTTCCGGTCGCCGGACTGCTCCGCGGTGAACATGCTCGCGAAGGACCCGTAGACGAAGTCCGGCTGCGCTTCCAGAAGCTTCTCGTGCTTGATCTCCTGCCCGGGCGCCGACAGGAGCGGAATCTTCCCGTACTGGGCGGCGATCGCGGCCGGCGGCTTCTCAATCTCGTAGCCCGATCCGGCGATCCGGTCTCCCGCCCCCAGGTGGATGAGGATCTCGGCGGCGGTCTGGTTGAGGGTGACGACCTTCTGCGGCGCGGCCTTGTAGGTCACGTCGGTGCCGCAGTTCTTGAGGGTGAACGGGTAGCTCGTGGTCGTACGCGTCCCCGTCGTCGTAGCCCGCTTGCCGTCATCGGAAGCCGGGTCTGCGGTGCATCCCGCAACCGCGAGCAGCATCAGGCCCGCAGCTATTGTGGTTATCGTTTTCGTTTTCATTGGCAGGAAGGTACCAGTTCGTTGGCGAGGGCAGAAAGGTCCTGGCAGCCCAGGCGGACCGCCTGACGGGAGCCGTTTGAAGAACACTTCACAGGGCGGCGCTTCGCGGCGGCGGCCGCAAAGCGCCGCGTACCGTGCATCGGGGGGACTGACCGGATGCGCCAGGTGGTTCCGGCCGACCGGTCGGTGCGGGGCGTTACCGCAGCATCCCGGCGAGCCGGCGGACGACTTGTTCGTCGAACAGGCCGTTGGCCGCCATCCAGTCGTCGTTGAAGACGGTGTGCAGGTACTTGTCGCCGCCGTCGCAGACCAACACGACGATGGTAATCTCGGGCCCCGCGCTCTGTGCCTGTTCCAGGGCCTTGTAGACGACGCCGCCCGCCGAGCCGCCGATCAGGATGCCGAAGTTCCTGGCCAGGTAGCGGCAGGTCTCGAAGGCTTCCGAGTCGCTCGCCTTGACCCCCTCGTCGATCAGTTCGTAGTCGACGACGCCGCCGATCTCCGAGCCTTCGGGAGTGCCGGTGCCGGACTGGTGGTATGGCGCGCCCTTGCCGCCGAAGACGACGGAGCCCACCGGCTCGACACCAATGATCTTCAGGTCCGGGATGCGTTCGCGCAGGACGCGACCGGTGCCGCAGAGCGATCCGCCGGTGCCGACGGCCCCGTACAAGTAGTGAATGTCGTCGCCGAGGTCGTGGTGAAGTTCGCGCGCGAGCGGTCGATAGCCGTTGGGGTTGCCCTGATTGCGGTGCTGCGCTGTCCAGTAGGCGCCCTGTTCGGCTGCGAGTCGCTCGGCCACGGTGTCGCGTTCGGCGGTGGCGAGGCCTTCCTCGCCCCCGGCTACGTTGAGGATGTCGGCGCCGTAAGCGAGCATGCCGCGCAGCTTGTCCGTACTGGAGTGGTTGTCCACCACGGCGGTGAACTTGTACCCGCGTTCGGCTGCGATGAGGGCCAGGCCCAGCCCGGTGTTGCCGGAGGTGGACTCGACCAGCCATCCGCCCGGGGCGAGGAGCCCCGCCGCCTCCGCCTCGTCCACCATGTTCCTGGCCATCCGCATCTTGGCGGTTCCCGTGGGGTTGAACTGCTCCATCTTCAGCAAGACGGTTGCCGAACCGTCCGCAACCGACAGTTTCAGCAGTGGCGTTCGCCCAATTAGGTCGGAGATCCTGGTTTTGATCACGGCTTGTCCTTCGCGCAGATTTCCGTCAGGCACCGCACGAAGACGTCGTTGTCCTCGGGGGTCGACAGTGAGGCTCGGATGTAGTTCTCGTATCCCGGCTCGCGCCACGCCTTGACGATGATTCCGGCGCGGTGCAACTCCTTGGCGACCCGGTCGGAGGGGCAGCCGGTGTCGATGAAGAGGAAGTTGGTCGAGGACGGAACCACCCGCAGGCCGGCGCCACGCAGCCGCTCGGTGACCCTGGCGACCTCCAGGCCGGTCCGGCGGACTGTGTCGGCCAGGTGGGCGTGGTCCCCCAGGGCGGCGACGGCGGCGTCCTGGGCCTGCTGGTTGACGTTGTACGGGGTACGGACGCGGTCCAGCGCCTGGATCAGGGCGGCGTCGGAGGCGATGCCGTATCCCACGCGCAGGCCCGCCAAGCCATAGGCCTTGGAGAAGGTGCGCAACACGATCCACGGACGGTCCTGGCCGCGCAGGGCCTCCAGCCCGTCGGGGTACTCGGGGTTGGGGCGGGCGAACTCGCCGTACGCCTCGTCGAGCACCAGCAGGGCCGACTGCGGGGTGGCGGCCAGGAACTGCTCCAACTGGCCGGCATTGAGCATCGCGCCGGTGGGATTGCACGGATTGGCGAGGAAGACGAGCTTCGGGCCGGCTGCCAGCGCGCTGCGCCAGGCGGCTGCGTCGAATCCGAACTCGGCGGTGACCGGGACCTTTTGGACCCGGGCGCCCATGACGCGGGGAAAGATCTCGTGCAGGCTAAACCCGGGTGCCTGGGTGACCACCAGGTCACCGGGGCCGAGTACGGCCTGGCACAGCAGCTCCAGGATGTTCTCCGAGCCGTTGCCGAGCACGATGCGCCGGGCAGGCACGTCCAGGCTCTTCCCGATGGCCTCGGTCAGTCGCTTGCCGGTGGGATCGGGGTAGCGGGAGACCCCGCCGGCCAGACCCAGCCGCAGGGCTTCGGCGACCGCCGGGGACATGCCGTACGGGTTTTCGCTGTTGGAGAGTTTGATGACGCGGCGGGAGCCACTGAGGGCGGCCACCTCGTCGGTGTCGGCGCCCGGGTCGTAGAGGGGCAGGCCCGCCACTTCGCTGCGTATCAAGGAAGCCGAGGCGGGCGGCGCGAGGACGGGGTTCATGACAGCTCCGATTCGGGGACGGGTGTGCCCGCCGCAGTCCGGTGCAGCCGGTCGACCCGGCGCAGGAAGGCGACCAGCAGGATGGCGGCGGTGGCCGCGAGGCCGATGGTCTGGCCGATCCAGACGCCTTCGACGCCCCAGTCGGCGCTCACCCCGAGCAGGTAGCCCGCGGGCAGCCCGATCAGCCAGTACCCGACGAGGGAGATCCGGAAGGGGCCTGCGGTGTCGCCGATGCCGCGCAGGATGCCGTTGCCGATGTTCTGCACGGCGTCGAAAACCTGCATGAGGGCGGCGATCAGCAGTCCGGTGGCGGTCAGGGCGACGATGTCCGAGTTGCCGGCGTGCTCGGTCGAGAGGAACAAGGACACGATGGGGTTCGGGATCGCCAGGTACACGACGGCGATCGCCAGCGTCGCGATCACGCCCCAGGCCGTGCCGAGGAGTCCCATGCGGCGTGCTGTCACGTAGTCGTTGCCGCCGCCGGCCTCGCTGATGTGGATGGACGCCGCGTGCGACAGCCCGGCGGAGATCATGAAGACGACGTAGACGATCTGGTTCAGCACCGTCTGCGCGGCCAGGGCGTCGACGCCGAGGGAGCCGATGACCAGGGTGAGCACGCTGAAGAACCCGGCCTCCGAGGCGTAGGTGCCCGAGATCGGCAAGCCCAGGCGCCAGACGGCGCGGACCGCGTCGCCGTTCCAGCGCCGCGCGTCAGGCGAGGTGAGGTACGAGCGCAGGACGCCGTCGCGCAGGATCACCGCGACGAACGCGAGGAAGGACAGCAGGAACACCGTGACGGTGGCGATCGCGACGCCGACGAATCCGAACGCGGGCAAGCCGAACTTGCCGTAGATCAGTACGTAGTTCAAGCCGATGGTCACGCCGACCGAGGCCAGCGTGATGGCCAGGAGCGGACCGGGCCGCTTGAGGCCGGTGGTGAAGTGCCGCAGGTTCTGGAACCACAGGCAGGGCAGCATGCCCGGCGCCAAGACCATCAGGAACTCGCCTGCCTTGTCGACCACTGCCGGGTCCTGACCCAGCAGGACCAGCAGTGGACCGATCAGCAACAGCGCCGCGCCGAACACCACCCCGCACACAGTCGCCCAGAAGAATCCGGCGAACAGCAGCGCGCCGACGCGCTGCCGGTCGCCCTGCACCCGGGCTTCGGCCACCAGGTTGCTGACTCCGGTGACCAGGCCCGTCCCGGTGGTGCGCAGCTGGTTGAACAGAGCGATGGCCAGGCCGGCTGCGGCGATCTCGACCGCGCCGAGCCTGCCCAGCATCACGATGTCCACGGTGGTGAGCGCGACATAGGCGAAGTTCGTCAGGATCAGCGGGAGCGCGAGCTTGAGCAGCGCCCGCGAGTTGCGCATCCACCAGCCGGCGCCGGTCTGCGCTCCGTCGGTCGTGCCAGCCGACTCGGTTGTACTGGTCGTTTCGGTGCTCACCAGAAGTTGACCTTTCCACCGCGCCCGGCCGCCAGCGCGAGGTCGGCCATGTACCGGCCCAGCGCGGCGTCGGTGACCGCCATGCCGCTGTTGTAGGCGAAGACCACGTCGTCCGGACGGCGGCGGGCCGGTGCGCGGCCGAGCAGGATGTCAGGCAGCTGGGCGTCCACCTGTGGCAGGCTGCCGTCCTCGCCCCGCAGGTCGTCGCAGGTGGCGTGCATCTGCGCGGTGTCGGTGGCGATCCGGTAGTCCGCGCCGTGGCACACGTCGGCGTGCACTCCGTACCCGAGGAGTACCGCCACCGAGCCCGGCTTCATCCAGTCACGCCGGACCTCCTCGGTCACGGACAGGCCGGAGGCGCCGATCACGATATCCGCTTCACCGGCGGCCTCCCGGAGGTCCTTGACGATCTCGACCTCGCGGCCGTCGACACTGTCCCGGACGGCGCGCAGCCCCTCGGGGTAGGTGCCGAATACCTGCAGCCGCTCCAGCTCCGGCATGGCCGCGAGGAGCATCGGCAGTGCCGCCTGCCCCTGCACGCCGGTGCCGACGACCAGGGCGCTTCGTGCGTCGGGGCAGGCTGCCCGGGCGAACAGCGCGGTGGTGGCCGAGGACCGCAGCGGCCCGAGCTTCACCACGTCCATCAGCGCGATGGGGGCCCCGGTGGTGTCGTCGACGAGGAAGACGAACGAGTGGAACCGGTAGCTGTCCCGGGTGCGGCGGGGGTCAAACTCGTAGACGGCCTTGAAGCAGACGGTGCCGCTGCCGCCGTCCCTGGCCACCATCGAATAGCTCAGGGAGTGGTGGCCGGGATCGTCGATGATCGTCTTGACCGGGTTGTCCGAGCCGCCCTCGCGCAACGCGCGGTAGGCCTGCTCGACGACCGCGATGACCTGCCGGCGGTCGAGATCCAGTCCTTCCTGCTGGGACTGCGGCAGCAGCCACAACTGCCCGGGCGGGGCGTAACTCTTTGACATGCGGGGCTTCTCCTTCATCGGCTGTCGCATCAGGGGGGTTCGAGGTCGCATCAGATTCCGTCCAGTCGCCAGCGCGGCGGGGCCCCCTCGTCACCGAGCCTGATCACGGCCTTCAGCGGCAGTGCGGCGTCATGGAACGGGGACTCGTTGGAGTCCATCTGGTAGCCGGCGGTGTTGAGGTAGACCAGGTGGTCACCGCGTCGTACGGGCCGCGGGAAGCCGATCTTCCGCCAGGTCACCAGGTCGCTTTCCAGGCAGGTCGAGCCTGCGACGCAGGCGGGGAACATTTCGTCGGCGACTGGCTGGGCGGACATCAGCAGCGGGTCGGGGAGATAGTCACTGTTGAACCACTGTTCGGAGAGACTGAAGCTGCTGCCGGCGACGGTGACGATCGCGTACCCGTCGGCATCCCGCCGGTCATCGACCTGCTGGACGCGGTACATCGTGAACCCGGCCTGGTCCAACAGGGCCCGGCCCGGCTCGACGACGAACCGGATCCCGTGACGCCCCGCCTTCGCCGCGAGGCTCTCGCCACCGTCGACCAGGTGCGCCATGATCGCGCGCACCGCCTGGACAGCAGGCTGCCCGCCGTACGGATAGAAGTCCTTGAAGTCCTTGGCCGCGTGGTAGTGGGCCGCCTCGTTCTGCCGGAGAAACTCGTCCCAGAGCTGCGGCTCGACATAGCGAACCGGCAACCCGCCGCCGATGTCGACCAGTTCCGCGCAGAGCGAGCCGCGCCGCCGGGCGTCGAGGCAGTGCTCGATCATCTCGTTCGCCGCCGTCGCACGGTCCGCCGTGGAGTAGCCGTTCAGGTGGAAGGAGAATCCACGGAGGCTTATGTGGTCCGCGAGTTCCGCGCACAGGCCGACAGCGGCCTCCCGCTCAGCGGCGGACAGTCCGAAGCGGCTTCCGGGCTGGCTGGCCGTCCGGGACCGCAGCAGCACGGTGGCCTGCCGCCGAGCGAGCCGCGCGGTTGCGGCGAGTCGGCGGAGCTCACTGATCGAGTCAACGGCCACCAGGCAGCCGTGCTGCACGGCGAGAGCGTGCAGTGCGTCGTCCTTCTCCGGACCGGAGATCCCGATCCGGTGTCCAGGTACTCCGCCGGCCAGGGCCTTGACCAGTTCGGGCGTGCTGGCCACGTCGACCCCGACACCGAGAGCGGCGGCCGACGTGACGTAACAGCCGGCCTTGTTCGCCTTCTTGGCGAACAGGATGTCGGCGGAGGCGCCCGCCTCGGCGAACGCCTGGCGGAGTCCGACGACGTTCTCCTCGAAGATCTCGGGCAGCACGACGTGCAGCGGTGACCCCAGGCCGTCGAGAAGGTCGGCCAGCAGGACGCGGTGATCCGCCAGGAGCGTGGAGACCGTGGGATGCCGAAGTGGGGTGAGAGCGAAAGGCCGGACTCCGGCCACCGGGCGCTTCAGCACCTGTCGTGAGATGAGCACCCCGTACTTCTATACGACTATGACACTCATTTTCAATATGCAGGGTCGGATGGAACCCTCATGCCGGGTTCGAACTAGCGCATAACGGGCGGTCCATCAAGCGAACCCGTCGACAGGTGACGAGAGCCTGTGGAGGACCCCCTACTCTTTTGGACGCCGACATCGCCCGGCTCCACCCCTCGAGCACGCGAACTTCGACTACCTGGGCCGCTACAGCTTCCGCGCAGTTGCCCCGGTCGGCGGCGGCCTGCTCGCGGTCGTGCGGGAAGCGGACGGCGAGGTGCTCGCTGACGCAGCCGAGGGAGTACCCGCTGCCCATGACCGGGTACGACGGTGAGCCGGGTGAGGAAGCCGGGGCGGATACGGACGAGTCCCTCATCCCAGTCCCCGCTGACCGCACCGACACACTTGCTGAAGGACCCAAGACCGTCTGCCGAGCCTCTGGCCATCGCCACGCACACCCGGCCAGTCGGGCATGGCTTCGGGCCATGCCCCGTCGTTCACCCCTGGTGACCTCTGATTCCGCAGCCGCCAACCCGCACGCGAAGCCGTATGGTCCGGATACTCGCGTGCGGGTTCCGGTGTTTGGGCGTCCAAGATCTATGCAACCTGCGCGCCAGCTCCTGCGGTAGTTGCAGGACGACATCGACTGCCACAACGCGGTCGCAGACAAGGACAAGGACACCAAGCCGGCGCCTGAAGGTTGTCCCGTAACTCGTCTGGGGGTTGGTGCTTGATGGGCCTTGACCCGGAATTCTGAACACGTCTATGCGGCTTGGGTCAGGGTAGTTGACGGCAGTTGGAAGGCGTTCTCGAAGGCGATCGGAGGCCGCTGACCGAGGTGGGAGTGCCGACGGCGGGGGTTGTATCGGGTCAGCCAGCGGAAGGCGCCGAGTCGTGCCTCGCGCTCGGTCGACCAGCCCTTCCGGCCTTTGAGCGTCTCTCTTTTGAAGGTTGCGTTGAAGGACTCGGCGGCGGCATTGTCCGCACTGGACCCAATCGCGCTTATGCTCTGCCGGACTCTGGCTGACCTGCAAGTTTCGGCGAAGGCCCTACTCGTGTATTGCGATCCGTGATCCGTGTGCATGATCGCTCCATCGAGACTGCCGCGGGTTCGCTCGGCGGCCGCCAGGGCGTCGATGACGAGCTCGGTTCGCATGTGATCTGCGATCGCCCACCCGGCCAGCCGGCGGGAGCACAGGTCGATGACGGTCGCGAGATAGAGCGGCTTCGCGCCGCTGACCGGCAGGTATGTGATGTCGCCGACGTACTTCGTGTTCACCGCGGCCGCGGTGAAGTCACGTCCGATCAGATCCGGCGCCTGCGCCGCGGCCGGGTCCGCAACGGTGGTCCGGTGCCGACGGCGCAGACGGACTCCCTCGAGCCCGATGGTCCGCATGATCCTCGCGACGCGCTTGTGGTTGATCCGTTCTCCTTCATCGCGGAGTTCGGCGGTGACTCTGAGGGCGCCGTAGGTGCCGTCGGATTCCTGGTGAACCTTGCGTATCCGGGCCGCGAGCCCGGCCTCGGCGATCTGCCGGGCCGCCCTTGCCGCCGCGGTGCGGCGCCAGTAGTAGAAACTCGAGCGGGAGACCCCGAGAATGTCGCAGAGCCGCTTCACGCCGAACCGGCGCTGGTGATCTTCAACGAACTGGCAGCGGTTCACCAGCGCGTCTCTCCCGCGAAATACCGGGCCGCCTTGCGCAGGATGTCGCGCTCTTCCTCCAGCTCACGGATCCTCGTCCGGGCCGCGGCCAGCTCCGCCTGAACGGCCTGCGCAGCGGCCGCCGACGAAGAGTGGGCGCCTGGGCGGCGCCCGTCGGCGGCCCGGATCCAGTTCCGCAGTGTCTCGGTGTTCACCCCGAGATCACCGGCGACCGACTTGATCGTCGCTCCTGGCCTCGACCGGTACAACGCGACCGCGTCCGCCTTGAACTCGGCGGGATAGTGCCTCATCCCCACAGGGACTCCGTTCTCCTGGACCATCAAGATCCATGTGTCTCCGGTGTCCAAAACCCGGGGTCAAGGCCCGGCCTGCCCAAGCCCGAGGGACTGGACGCCCACCGTGCCATGACTGAGTGGGTTCATGCGGTGATACTCCGATCGCGAGGTGTGCCAGATTCCACACTGGACGCGATGGGGCCATGGCGCGAGGGGAGCCACGCCGTGCTCGGTCGGCTCGACTGCCCGGCCCCGGAGGGGGCCGGACCAGGCAACAAGCTCAGGGCCTGGCGTACCAGCCGTCTCGTGTGCACCGGCCGCGGGCGTCGCGAAGCGAGCGGTTGCGACGCGCTCATCGTGTCCATCAGCTCACCCTGGTCTCTGGATCGTCGGTGATTTGTCCTGGCCGCCCCGGGCTTGCACTCCGGCTGTGTGCGTTGATCCGGCTTGCCACCGCCCTCCGCCCTCCGTCACTGTCGGGGCCGATTACCTCACCGTCGAACACGCGAAAATCTGTGACGGCTGGAGTAGACATTGGGGGGTGTCATGGTTATGGTTTCTCTCGTGGCTCAGAGAGACCGCAGGGCCTGGCAGAGACGAACTGCCGGGCAGCAGTACCCGCAGTACACGTAGTTGCAGTTCAGTAGTGCGGTGCGGTGGTGGAGTTTCGAAGCCAGGGTTGTTGCAGGGCGGCGACGGGACTGACGACCGGACCGGGTGGCCCGCGGTGATCAGGGGCCGCCGTGAGCAGTACCGCAGTAGCAGTACCCGCAAGTGCAGTGCGCAGTACCCATTCGCAGTACCCAGCAGTGAAGTCAGTGAGCGGTACCTCGGTGAAGGCGTCGGCTGCGGGCGCGCGCGCCGGGAGGTTCGGCAGTGGGGTTCTAAGCCAGAGCAGACGCAGGACGGGCGACGGGGCTGGCTGCCGAAGAGTGGCGCTTTGACAGGCCATTGAGCAGGTCGCATCACCAGCAGTACGCAGTACCCGTTTGGTATGTAGTTGATCCCAGAGGGAAGAACGGAGGAACAGGGCGCCATCAGGATCGCCCGGGCGGAAGCTTCTGAGTCCGGGTACCGCAGGACATCCGATAGTGAGGTGGTCTCCGGTCAAGCAACCGCGATCCCCGCACCCCCGACAGCAACTCGGTCGGGCATGCGGACACAGAAGGCCGGCGCAGTACCAGGGCCGGCAGATGGTGTAGCAGTTCCTTCGGGGCCCTGGTGCCATTGGCACCAGGGCCCCTCCACGTGTTCCACAGAGAGGTGCGATGACCGCAGACAACGCGCATGGCCGTCTCGACGACGACGATTATCCCGCCTACACCACGGGCCGGGCCGCCGACATGCTCGGCACCACCCAGGGCTTCCTCCGCGCCCTCGGAGACGCACGCCTCATCACCCCGCTCCGCTCCGCCGGCGGACACCGCCGCTACTCCCGCTACCAGCTGCGCATCGCCGCCCGCGCCCGGGAACTCGTCGACCAGGGCACCCCCATCGACGCCGCCTGCCGCATCATCGTCCTCGAGGACCAGCTCGAAGAAGCCCAGCGCATCAACGCCGCACACCACCGCACCGCCGAAGTGGCGAACCCAACGGCAGCGGCCTGAGACGACCGAGACCCGCAAACTGGGGCCAGGCCTTCGCGGCTGACGCCCGCACCCTCTGCCCGGGACGCACATCGTTCCGGGCATCGCGGGTCAGGTCCCGGGCCGCCCCGCGCCTTCTCCTCGACCGTTACCGGCTGGTCCAGAAACGATCGATGTTTGAAACCCTCCGCGCGGTGCAGACGATCGTTAACACCGGCTTTATTCATCGAGGTAGGAGACGCATCATGGGCATTCTGGCTTGGATCCTCATTGGTCTGCTCGCGGGCTTCATCGCCAAGGCGCTGATGCCCGGCAAGGACCCGGGCGGCGTCATCATCACCATGCTCATCGGCGTCGCCGGCGGTCTGCTCGGCGGCTTTCTCGGCAAGGTCCTCTTCGGCGTCGACTCCATCGACGGATTCTTCGACCTCTCCACCTGGATCGCCGCCATCATCGGCTCGGTCATCCTCCTCGCCGTCTACCGACTGGTCACCGGCAACAAGCGCCACCACAGCCACGCCTGACACAGCCTCATCCCGGACGGAAAACGGCTCCCCCCTCTTCCGAGGGCGGAGCCGTTCCGCTGCTGTGACCATCAGGCCGGCGCCGGACACCAGGTGAAGGAACGGCCGCGTCAAGTTGCGGCGGCGGCAGCGTGCCGGCTGGAGACAAGCAGGCCCAGTCGCCGTCCATTCTGCCTGACCCGCGTACGTGGGTGAGGGTTCGGGGGTGCACGGGTTGCGGCGTGACAGGGCGCTTGGGGGAGGCGGGTCGGCAGGACCGGCATTCGCTGCTGGGAGACCTCATGTCGGTGTCCGGTGCGTTCGAGGGCAGTGAGGGCATCGCCGCCGCCCGTGATCTAGCCCGTAGTTTTCTCACCGATGTGCAGGCCGCGCACGGACTGCCGGTGTCCGGGCGCGCGATGGGCATGGTGCCGCTCGCGGTCAGCGAGCTGGTGACCAACGCCCGCAAGTACGCACCCGCGAACGATAAGCTCGGCACAAACTGGATGTTTCCGACACTGCAGAGCCCACGCCTGCGGCGTGGAACGACGCCGCACCGACCCCTCAAGTGCGGCCCGTTCTGCGTCCGACAGTGTCAACTCGGCCTTCGGCCGCCCCATCCGCGCCATGGTGCAAGCATCAAGTCGTACAGCAAAGCACTCGGCGTAGTCCGGGCTGACTGCCGGCTGTGACCCTCGCCCGACGGCCGGGGCAAGGGCGGGCGCGTTTGATGCCCCTGTGGATGTCAGGGCCCGGAGCGGCGGCGGGCTGACGGCCGCTTTCCGGGTTCGTTGACGGCACCGCCCGTCCTGAGTGGCGGAGCGGTACCAAGTCCGGGGAATTCAGGGGGCCGGGCGGCAACCTCCGAGGTGCCTTCCTGAGGCCACCCCTGATCGCGTCCCTGTGCCTTCCCTGATTCCGGTCTCGGCCTCTTGTGCACCCGTATGGCCAATCACCACGCTCGGCGAGGGAGTAATCCCCGTGATCCATTTCGTGCGATGTTTGAAAGGGACTGCATGCAACCGTTCTTCAGGGCGCTCACCGGAGTGCTCGCTGTTGGAGCGTTCGCCGCCGGAGTGCCGACGCCGGGCGGGGTGGCAGCGGACGCCGTCCCTGCCGGCAGAAGCTCGACGCCGTCGAACGCCATCGTCTGGAAGCCGTGTCCCCAGGACGCCGCAGCAGAGTGCGGCTCCCTGCGCCTGCCCATCGACTGGGCACACCCTTCGGGTTCGACGTTCGATCTCGCGGTGGCCCGTCGCAAAGCAACCGATCCGGATCGTCGAGTCGGTGTGCTGCTGGTGAATCCCGGCGGGCCGGGCGATTCAGGTGTGGACTTCGCCGTACGGCGCGCCAAGGCCCACTTCAGCGCGGACGTCCAGAAGAGGTTCGACATCATTGGGTTCGACCCGCGAGGTGTCGGTGCCAGCCAGCCGGTGAGGTGCTCACAGGAGCTGCTGGCCCAACGGCCGTCGGCCTACCCCCGCAGCCAGGGGGAGTTCGATCAACTGGCCAACTTCAACCGGGCGTTACGACAGGACTGCCGACGGCACAGCGGTCCGATCTTCGACCACGCCGACACCCTGAGCGTTGTCCGCGATATGGATGCCATCCGCAGGTCCTTGGGCGAGAAGGAGATCAACTATTTCGGCCACTCCTACGGCACGCTGATCGGCCAGCAATACGCGGAGCAGTACGGTGACCGGATCCGGACCATGGCCCTCACCGCGAACATCGACCACAGCCTAGGCGCACGGGAGTTCCTCGTCTCCTCGGCGGTCACCGCAGAGGACTCGTTCCAGCAGTTCGTGACCTGGTGCGACCGCACCAGGTCCTGCGCACTTCATGGCCGGGACGTCACCGCTGTGTGGGACGGCCTGTTGGCCAGGGCGGACCGGGGAGAAGTACAGGATCCGGGAAACCCAGACCAGGCCCTCACCGCGAACGTGATCACACAGGTTGCCTTCAAGGCGTTCTACGGCCCGGACTGGGACGGGCTCGCCACGTACGTGGCAAGACTCGGCGCCGGGGAGCTGAAAGAGCGGCGGCAACCGCAGCGACTGCGGATCTCAGTGCCTGGTTGAGAACCGGTCACGGGCTGGTGGGTGTGTGAGGTGTGTGTCGTGCGA
>NZ_BMVO01000042.1 GCF_014650755.1 Streptomyces chryseus
CCCACTACACCTGAACAGCGGAAACGCACCCGTCACTCTCGGAAAGACAACAGCTTCTTAGCCCAACCGCTGGCTCTGGTGAGGTCTCTGGTCTAGTCGAGCGGCTAGAGCTGGAAGCGCTCGAGAAAGCTCATGTCAGACATGTGCTCGAGGGCCTGGCGGGAGTGTGGTGCTGTCGGGTGCTCCGCTTGGGGACGTCAGTTCGCTGGTGCAATGCCCGCAGCGGTACGCCTGGGCAGGGACGGGGTTGAGGCATGCGGGGCAGTCCCGCTTGTCTGCCTGGACGTCGTGGTGCGGGGCGAAACGCTCGTGGAGCTTGTTGACCGGCAAAACGACGAGGAAGTACAGCGCGCAGGCGATGAGCAGGAAGCTGATCATGGCGTTGATGAAGTTGCCGTACGGAAAGACGGTCTGGCCGATCGTGAACGTCTTGCGGCTGAAGTCGCCCGTCGCCCCGGTGGCCAGGCCCACAAGAGGAGTAAGGAAGGCTTTAACGAAGCCGTTGACCACCGTGGTGAACGCGGCGCCGACGACGATCCCGACGGCCAGGTCCACAACGTTCCCGCGCAGCACGAAGCTGCGGAACCCTTGCAGCAGATCCTTCACCAGCTCAGTCCTCTCCACCGTGTCCGCCCGGTCAGCACAGCCGACCCGGCGCCTGCCCTCTCACGCCTTGCCCATTTCAGTCACGCCACACCCCCACCGCCGAAGCACCGCGGGCTCGTCCTGCGATAGCGGCCTGGACTGAGCTGGTAGCCCGTGTGCGCGCCCTGTGTGGTCTGTGCCGGTGATCGCGCTGAGGCTGGTTGCGGTGCCCTGATCGCGGGGCGTGAGCCTTGGAAGGATTCGAATGTCAGAACGCAATACGGCCCTGCGCAGCCTGCACGACATTGGGCTGGCGGCCTGGTTCGGTGGCTCCCTGATGGGTGCCATCGGCCTGAACGGGGCGGCGAGGAAGACTGGGGACGATGAACTGTCCACCGCGCGTATCGCCAGCGTCGGCTGGGCGGCCTGGACGCCGGTGAGCGCAGCGGCGATCGGCGCTCACCTGGCGGGAGGGGCCGGCCTGCTGGGTGCGAACAGCGCCCGGGTGGCCTACCAGCAGGGTGTGGGCGCCTCCACTGTGGCCAAGCTGGCGCTCACGGGAGCGGCCCTGGCCGCGACCGCCTACACCCGCGTCCTGGGCAAGAAGGTAGAGCTCGCCTCGTCCCCGGACCCCAGGGACGCCGAGATGGCCGCGGAGCACCCGGTCAACCTTGACCAGGCGCAGCGCCAGCTCGCCCTGCTGCAATGGGCCGTGCCCGCCCTGACCGCGGGCGTACTGGTCCTCAACGCCCTGCACGGTGAGCAGCAACGCCCCGAGCAACAACGGCTGGGGATGGTACGCCGGGCCGCCTCACCCCTCGTCACAGCTGGGGGCACCGGTCTGGCAGCCGTCCAGCGGGCGCGTGAGCGCGGCATGCCGGGACGGCACTGCGAGGCATGATTCTCCGTGCTCAGGCGGCTAGTGGCTCGGCTCGCATCGTCGGCCGGGTATTCGACGTGCTGTTCAGGGGTGAGGAGACTGTCTCCAGGACCTGATCTTGGCAGTGGTCGTGGGGCGTCAACCGAGTGTGTTCGTCCGGCCGGTGAGCATGGAGGAGGGCCGTCGGCTGCAGCGGCTCAGCCGTACCGCCAAGGATCCGGTGAGGTTGCGCCGGGCCATCGTGGTGCTGATGTCCGCGCAGGGCCAGGCGGTCAGGGACATCACCTCGCTGATGCAGGTCGGTGAGGACTACGTACGCGATGCGATTCACGCGTTCAACGAGCGGGAGTTCGACGCGCTGGCCCCAAAATGGAGCGGGGGACGCCCGAAGACGATCGGTGAGCGGGTGCGTGAGCACATCCGTCTGATCGCCCGGACGTCCCCCGCGGACTGGACCATCGCCGCGTTCTCCACCTGGAGCCTGGCCAAGCTCGCCGCCCATCTGGTCGAATGGCACGTGGTGCCGGCGATCAGCCGGGAGACCCTGCGACGCATCCTGCGCGAGGGCGGCGTCTCCTGGCAGACGACCACTACCTGGAAGGCGTCCACCGACCCGGACTTCATCGCCAAGATGCATCGTGTCCTGGCGCTTTACGACACTCCGCCAACGGACGGGAGAGTGATCTGCGTCGACGAGTTCGGCCCGCTGAACCTTCAGCCGCGCAAGGGTAGAACGTGGCGTCAGGCCAGCAGGCCCCGCCGACTGCGGGCGACCTACAACCGGTACGGCGGCGTGATGCACATGCTCGCCGCCTCGACCTGACCACCGGGAAGCTCTACTACCGGATCCACCGACGCAAGCGGTGGCGCGAGTTCCTGGGTCTGCTCAAGGTCCTGCGCTCCTGTTGGCCCGGCGAAAAGCTGTATGTGTGCTGGACGACTTCGCCACGCACAAGCACACCGAAGTCCGCACATGAGCCGCCGACAACGACATCGAGCTGGTTCTCCTGCCGGCCTAGGTGTATTGCCCTGTGAGGTTGGGGACGCGGCCGGTAGGGCCGGGTTCGCTTGTGGGCGATCCCGGCTGCCGCGAGAGCATCGCGCCAGTCGCGTGAGCGGTAGCAGGAGCCGTTGTCGGTCAGCACCCGCTCGACGGTGATCCCGGCCTGGGTGAAGAACGCCTGAGCGCGGGTCCAGAAGCCGGTGGCGGTCTCTTTCTTCTCGTCGGTGAGGATCTCGCTGTAGGCGAGGCGGGAGTGGTCGTCGACCGCGGTGTGCAGGTAGCTGTAGCCGGCGTTCGAGCGGCTCTCGCGGCCCGCTTGGCGGCCCACCAGTTCGCCGGGCCGGTCACGTTCGTAGCGGCGTATGACGCGGCCGGTGGCCCGGTCCAAGTGCGTGAGGCGGGCCAGGCCGTAGCGGGTCAGCACACGGTGCACGGTCGAGGGCACCAGCCGCAGCAAGTGAGCGATGCGGGCTGGCCCCCAGCGGCGCAGGACACGGACCTTGATGATGCGCCGCTCAGTGCGGGTCGGGGTCCTGCGCGGGCTGGTGCGCGGGCGACTGGAGCGGTCGCTCATGCCTGCTTCGCCGAACGTCCGGTAGCGGTCGGCTCAGCGCTGGGCGGTGGTCGGTGAGACCTGGAAGCGTTCGGCGGCCCGGCGCGGGGGCCATCCGTCCTCGACCACGCAGCGGGCCAGGCTCGGTCGTCCGGTCTCGGTCAGGGGTGCATTACGGTGGGGCACGAGGGCCTTTCGTCGTTCGGTGGAGATGTCGCAATCCACACCGAACCCGGAAGGCCCCCACTCATTCAAGATCACTCTTCAGTGATCGCTGTCACCAACCTCCGTGGACAGAACACCTAGGGCCTGGCTGAACTGGGTCGACTCGGAGTTCGCAGCCCTGCGCTACTTCGCGCTCAACGGCACTGACCACCGCAGCGGAGGGGTCCAGTGCGCGCCAGGCGAGCCCGGGATCAGCAGGGCATAGGCGTACTGGCTGATCGATATCGTGGAGTGGGCCGCACCGAACGCCTCACCACAGCGGCCCAGGCCGGAGAGGTCGGATTCCCGGCGGTCCGCCCCCGGTCACAGAGGGCCGGGCGGGGTGCGGCGGGCGGTTGTCACGGGAGGGGGCGAGGTGTCGGCCGAGCGGAGCGTTTGTCCGGCGGCCAGTTGGCGGTAGGTGGGGCTGGTGGTGAGCAGTTTCTCGTGAGGCCCGCAGGCGACGGTGCGGCCGTTGTCTAGTACGACGATCTGGTCGGCGTGCTGGACCGTGGAGAGCCGGTGGGCGATGACTAGCAGGGCGCATTCCTGGGCGGCGTCTTTCATGACGGTGGTGAGCGCGGTTTCGTTGATGGTGTCGAGGTGGGAGGTGGGCTCGTCGAGCAGCAGGAGCGCGGGGCGGGCGAGCAGGGCGCGGGCCAGCGCGATGCGCTGGCGCTCGCCGGCCGAGAGGGTGCCACCGCGCTCGCCGAGCATGCCCGACAGGCCGCCCGGGAGTCGCCGCACGACCTCTTCGAGCTGCGCGAGTTCGACGACGCGCCGCACTTCTGCGTCGGTGGCGTCGGGTGCGGCGTAGGTGATGTTGTCGCGAAGTGTGCCGTGGACGACATGCGTGCTCTGGTCGACGACGGCGATGTGTTCACGGCAGGCCGCGCGGCTCAGTTCGGTGGAGGGCCGGCCGTCGAACAGCAGGGCTCCGGAGTCGGGTTCGTAGAACCTGGCTGCCAGGGCGAAGATCGTGCTCTTGCCGGCACCCGAGCGGCCGACCAGGGCTGTTTGGCGCCGGTGAGGGACGGTGAAGGAGACGCTGTGCAGTACGGGCCGGTCCGCGGTGTATCCGAAGCTCAGGTTTCGCAGCGCGAGGGCGGCCCCCTCGTGGTGCCCTCTGCGCCGGTCCGGTTCGCGTGTACGTGTACGTGTCCGGGAAGGCGGCGGCCGAGTTGGCGACGGCTCCGCAGGCAGGGACAGAGCATGCTCGATGCGCTGGTAGGCGCCCATGCCCCGCTGTATGAGGCCGACCGCGCGGAAGACCGACGACAGCGGCAGGACAAGGTAGGAGGCGTACAGCAGGAAGGCCACCAAGTCGCCGAGGGAGTTGGCCTGGCCGTTCACCCGCAGGCCGCCGATGACCAGGACGATCAGGAAGGATCCCTGGACGGCCAGTTCGACCGCCGGGCTCATCACGGAAGCGAGTTTCGCGGTGCGTACGCCCGCGGTGTAGGCAGCTTCGACGCGTTCTCCGATACGGGCTGCCTCGCGGTCCTCGGCCCGGTGAACCCGGACCATCGGCAGGGCTCCCAGGGCGCGTTCCAGGTCTGCGGCGATCGCCCCGACGGACGTCTGCATACGCTCGGAGGCCGCGCGGATGCCCTTGAGCAGGGAGGCGACCACTGCCGCGGCGGCGGTCACGGTCAGGGCGACCAGGAGCAGCAGCAGAGGATCGATCCACACCATGAGAACGATCGCGCCGGCTGCGACGAGCGCCCCGGTCACCAGATCGACGAGCGCTTGGGACACGACCTCTCGGAGCAAGGTGGAGTCCGCTGTGACCCGGGAGATCAGGTCGCCGCTGCGGTGGCGGTCGTACTCCCTCATCTCCAGGCGGAGCAGCCGCGCCACCATGCTGTGGCGCAGTCCTCGTACGACGCCCTCACCCATCCGCTCCAGAACGAAACGACCCACCGCTCCGGTCGCCGCTTCGGTGACGAACAGCACGGCCAGGAGCAGCAGAAGTGGCCACAGCATCTGTCCGTGTCCGCTCGCGTCCACGACGTGTTTGGCGACGAGCGGCTGCGCGAGACCGAGCGCGGAGCCGACCAGGGTCAGCATGGTGGCCACGACGACGGAAGCCCGGTGCCCGGTCGTGAGCCGGTACATGGTGGCGACCGCGGCCCGGGTCGAGCGGTCGCCACCCGTCGGCGTCTTCTCGCCGTTCACGACGTGGCCGTCGGTCATCGGCCCGTCGGCCGGCTCGTGGGGGCGACGGCGATCAGGCGGGTGAAGTAGTCATCGGGCACCCCTTCGTCGACCGGGTGCCCGTCGGCTTCGATCCAGGCGTGCGCGGTGAAGGGAGGTACGACACGTACCCCCGTGCACCAGGTCGGCCACGTGCCGCCGAGCCTGCACAGCAGCGCGGCCCCCAGGGAACGGGGCAGGCAGCCCTTCGGGCCCGCGCAGCGCAGGCTCACGGCGCACATCGCCTCCCGCGCGTTCTTGGCCTGCGCGGCGGTGGCCGGGCGGGCCCCGCGGCGTGCCACGTCGAGTACGGCGCGGATCCGGCGGGGCGGCAGGAGTGAGAGCGCGGCGGCGGGGAGCAGGACGGCACGTGCGGTCATGCGCCGTGCGAAGGGGACGCCGCTCGGGCGTTCCAAGGCGCTCGGGGTCGTCATCCGGCCAGCCCGGACGTTCGCAGTTCCCGCACGAGGGCTTCGACGTCGTGCGTCGCCTGGGCGAGGTCGACGTCGAACTCGTCGGCGAGCGCGGCGGCCGCATCGGCTTCGTCACCACCCGCCATCAGTACCTTGACTACCAAGGTGGCGGTGGGATTCAGCTCCCAGTACTCCCCGGCGCGCTCGTCCAAGAGGACGGTGCCGTAGTCGGTCTGTGCCGTGGATACGTCGGTGGCGAACTTCAATGCCATGCGGGTGCCTTCCTGCTGGGGCAGTTGTCTGTCATGGGGAGGCGGCGGGCGCCTTGGGGCCGCAGGTGCGGTCCAGACTGCGCAACCACACTTCGGCGGCGATGGTCGAGTAGAGGACGGCGTCACGCAGTTCGGGCGTGGCCGGTCGCTGAGCAAGCCGGCGAAGGGCGGCTGCGTCGACCAGGCCGAGCTGTGCAAGCCGGGAGCCCTCCCACAGCGCCAGCAGGTCGGCGCGGTGCTCGCGCAGTCCGTTGGCGGCGTCCATGGAAGCGGCGGCCTTGTTGGTGCGCCGCAGGCACGCATCGGGGACGATCCCGCTCATCGCGGCAGTCAGGAGGGGTTTGTACTGCCAGGGCGTGACGCGCTCGCTCGGGCGAACGGCGAGACACGCCTCGATGACACGGTCGTCGAGGAAGGGCGATGCCATCGGCAGGCCGGCCCGGGCAGCCATCCGGTCCCACTGGCGGATGATGCGGGTGCAGGAACGGATCTGTTCGAGATCGGCGTGCAGGCCGCGGTCCGGGTGCAGCGGGACCGCGTGTGCGGCCGCCTCGCGCAGTGACTTGTGGGCCAGATGTTCGGCCTGGGGGGTGACCCAGTCGAAGAGACGAGGGGGCATGCCCCAGCCGAGGCTGGTGCTGACGGTGGCGGGCAGTGGGTCTCTGAGCCGGCTGCTGGAGTCGGCCAGCCACTTCCCGTACGGCCGGGAGTCGGCCAGGGCGCGTACCGTGCCGCCGAGTGGCCACTGCCACAGGGCCCGGAACCCGCGCAGTTGGCGCAGGGCAAACAGGGGGCGGGTCCGCGTCAAGCGGTGGTAGTACGCCTCCGAGCACCAGGCCACGTGGTCGCCGCCGATGCCGGTCATGTGCAGGCGGCTGCCCCTCTCCGCCAGGCCGGGCAGGTGGTGCAGGACCCGGGAGCGGTCCATGACGCCGATCGTCGGCTCGTCCAGCAGGTCGTCGATGCCCAGGAGGTCGGTGTAGACCAGCGGCGAGGCATCGGCGTCCCAGACGACGTGCTCGACGTCCGGCAGGGACCGGGCCGCTTGTTCGGCCCAGTACAGATCCGTGTCGGCCGGGTCGCGACCCGGCCAGGTGCTGGCCACCACCCTGGCCGGCGAACGATCGGCGAGGAAGCAGAGGGAGGTGGAATCAAGCCCGCCGGACAAGTCGCAGCTGATCACGCCACCCTGCCGGGTACGGGCGTCCACTGCCGTTGCCAGGGCATCACGGACCAGCGGCGCGCCGTCGTTGAGCGTGCGTACCGGCTCCGGCGGTACCCACCACTGTGAGTGGCGCACACTTCGGCCGTCCGCCGCCACGATCACCGCGTCGTGCGGGGCGACGGAGGTGATGCCTCGCCACATGGGTGCCTCGGCGAGGGGATGGGGGGTTGGCCACAGCAGCCGGACGGCCAGTTGCTCCTCGTCGGGGGCGGCGCCGAGCGCGGCGGCGAGTACGTCGGCGCGAGAGGCGGCCACGTGGACGCCGGCGACGGGGGCATGGAAGACCAGCCGGAGACCGGAGGCGGTGCCCTGCACCCTGAGCCGCCCGTCGAGCGTGGCCACCAGGTGGAAGCTTCCGGGAAGAGCGCGGGCCAGCGCGTCGAGTTCGGCGAGGTCGCGCAGCCGCCCGGCATGGCGCGCGAGCTCTGCGGCGTCGGTCGGGCAGCAGCCTATGACGGCGAGGGCCGTGTGGCCGGCGCGCACGGTGACGATGTCCTGGTCGTGCCACTGCCCCACCAGCCAGGGCCGGCCCGAGGCGTGCTCCAGGATGCGTGTTCCGGGGAGGGAGAGGGAGCGGGCCACGGCGGCCGCGTCCTGGCAGTCGGTGAAGACCGCGAAGTGCGCGTCGCCGGGGCCCGCCCCCGCACTCTCGTGCAGATCAGTCATGACGTCGAGTCAAGAACCGTCGGACCTCAGTTCTTGCTCAGGATCAGCCGGTCGTTGCCGGAGCTCCCCAGGAGCCCGGTCTTCTTCCGGAACATCCCGAGCCGGGCGAGTGTCGGTGCCTCGTAAGCCTTCTTCACGACTTCTCCTCACGTAACAGGTGTCACGACCGCCTCCCTGGCCGGCGGCGAACCGGATGCCAGTCCACTGCCGCCCTGCCCAGGCGCCCATCGGGAGCCCTGAGCGAGAAAACGGACGCAGGCCATAGCTATCTGCATAAGCGGATGCCATGACAAGGCCGCTAGAGAAACTCGGATCATATGTAAAGTGCGAATGTGGTCAGATGACTGCGGCACAGGTCATGAGGTTGGTTGAAAGGGAGAACCGTCTACCGACTGAGATTGTGCAAGGATGAAGAAACGTTTCCAACTGCCCATGAACGGCGCGCAGCAGGCATGGGGAGAAGGGCGCGCCGACGGGAGCCGAGCGGAGCCGCCGGGGCGCACTCGGCTCTTGCCGCCGCGCTTTCGCCCAGGCTCGTCCTGCCTCAATGGCCGGATTCCCCCGCCACGGACCTCTCGCATCGCGGTCCAACCTCAGTGGCGAGCCGATGCAGGCGGCGCAGCGCCGGGAGGCTTCGCTCTTGTACCGGAAGAGTCTCCGGTGATCTCCGTCGGGTCAATCACATGCGACTGCTGCAGTTATTTGTGGACTGAATGCTCTTGGGGCTCTGCAGCCCGCCCTGGGAATCTTTTCCGAACAGCCACCTCGCGCCTCCTTCCCGCGCGCTGGACAAGGGGGCGTTGTGAGCGACTCACGGACCGGAGGAAGGGGCCTTCACAGGCGGGCGGTCTTGTGCAGCAGGGTGCAAGAGAAGCAGTGGAACAGGCGACCTCGGCAGCCCCGGCCATGCCGCATCGCTTGAGACAGACTGGCGTGTGCTCCGGGCGCAGACGAGCCTGGAAACCAACGGAGGGCAGCAGGCGACCGAGCGGCCTTTGTAGTTCCATGACGCTGGTCGTCGCGGTGGCGGGATGCGGTTCAGCAGCTCCCACAGCGGCTCCGATCCGCCGGCCCACTCCCCCAGCAGCGACCGTTCACCAGGTGCAGGCGCTGGTCGCGGGCGAAGGTGAGCTTGCTCCGCTTTGACGGGCACCGTTGGTGTGGTGGTCAGGCTGCGAGTGCGGTCTCGTATTCGGCGGGACTGCGGTAGCCGAGGCTGCTGTACAGCCGCTGCAAGTTGTACCAGCTCTCGATCCACTCGAAGATCGCGGTGCGGGCGAGAGTTCTACTGGGCCAGGGTTTCGTGCCGAGCAGTTCCCGTTTGATCGTGGCGAAGAAGGATTCGGCGAGGGCGTTGTCCCAGCACTGTCCGGTGCGGCCGACCGACAGCTGAATGTCGAACTCGGCTGCCAGGGAAGCGAACTGCTGGCTGGTGTACTGGCATCCGCGGTCCGAGTGGAAGATCACCGGACGAGTGGGGCGGCGCCGTCGGCAGGCGCTCTTGAGGGCGTCGGCGACCAGGTCGGTCCGCAGATGACCGGCGGTTGCCCAGCCGACGACGCGGCGGGAGGCGATGTCGATGACGGTGGCCAGGCAGAGCCAGCCCTGATCGGTCGGGATACAGGTGATGTCGCCGCACCAGCGGATGTCGAGTGCGGCCGCGTCGGGTGCGAAGTCGCGCCCGACGAGGTCAGGCCTGGCGGCGGCCCGCGGGTCGGGGAGGGTGGTCACGTGTCGCCGCCTGCGGTGACGGCCTTGAAGTCCAGCGTCCCGCATCAGCCTGGCGACGCGGCGCCGTCCGCATCCTTCGCCCCCGCGTTGCGGGACGGCATGGACGCGCGGGGCCCCGTAGGTGCCACGGGAGTGCTCGTGGGCTTCGGTGATCTTCTCGGTCAGCTCCAGATCGCGGCGCGCGTGGGCCGGAAGTGCCGTTGCTCCGGGCGTAGAAGGCGGTGCGGGAGACCTTGAGCAGTACACACGCGCACCTGACGTTGTGGTTGCTCTGCTTCTCCGCCTCGATGAACGGGTGCACCGTCACCGGGTCTCCTTCGCGAAGAAAGCCGTGGCCCGCTTGAGGATGTCGACGTCCGCGCGCAGGCGGCGGTTCTCCCCCCCGCGGCGCGGCCAGCTCCTCGCGCTCGCTGCTGGTCAGTCCGTCTCGCTCGCCCGCGTCGACCTCGGCCTGTTCGACCCAGTCCCGCACCGCGGTCTCGGTCAGATCGAAGTCCTTGGCTACCTGACCGACCGAGCGGTCACCACGCCGGCACAGCTCGACGATCTCGGCCTTGAACTCCGACGTGAACGAACGACGAGGGCGAGGCTTCTTCTTCCCCATGCTCTCCATGATGGGCATCCTCCCGGGGGACGAACCCCTGATCTCGAATGTCCGTCAAAGCGGATCAAACCCAAGCGACGAATCGCCGCGCGTCCCCGATCGACTCAAGACTCCCGTCATACGCCACACCCGCCCACGCAACCGAGCCCTCAACAACCGGAGCTTGCCGACCAGCAGGTGCTACCTGATCCACAATGTGTTCCCCCGTGCACCGCAGGTATTGCCGCCGAGCGCGGCCACAGGCATCTCCCCCCGCTTTGCCGCACCATCCTGACGTCGTCGGCGTGATCGCCCGTAAGACCGGTGGGCAGCTCGTCCATGAAGGTAGCGAGCGGAGGGGCCAGGCGGCAACGGCTGCTGGTGCTCAGTGCCTCACAGCCGCCTCTTGGCCGGTCACAGCGGAGCTCGCCAGGACTGAGAGAACCTGCGCTGGGCAAACGTCAGCACGCCGTCCTCAGGCAGGCCGAGTGACGGCCCCAACACTCTGGCGAGTGTCGAGGCCATCGGGGCGCCGTGTGGGGCGGATGCACGCTCCGCGTGAAGCAGATCGCGTCGGACCACATGCTGTGTTTCCGCCCTGCGCCCTCTCTCCCCCCTTGGTGGGTTAGCCGTGACTCATCGGTGCAGAGCCGGTGGAGCTGTGCAGCATGCCGCAGCTCGCAGGAGCGGTGGCTTCCTGGGGCAGCTTCGGGTCGAGCTCGCTCTTGCCCTTGCCGAAGTCGTACTTTCCGTTGCCGTTCGGGTCGATGCCGTGCTGCACGACGTGAAGGTTGGTGATGTTGTCCGCCACTGCCTGGGAGACGGTGATCGTGCGCGAGTAGGACACGTTGCCGTTTCTGTCCGCGACCGGCATCCGGTCGACAGCGAGTCCGCTCACCTTCGACGTGTCGCCCCTGGTGGTCAGGGAGATGTTGATGTCACCGTAGGCGGGCAAGCCCTCTGTGGTGGTGACAACGCCGTCGCCGTTCTTGTCCGCGCTGGTGTCGGGGCAATGGAAGTTGTGCCCAGACGTTGAACCGTGGATGTGCTGGGCATGCGGCTGGCCGGGGACCAGGCCCTGGGCGTTGATCTTCACAGTGAGCTGCCGGCCCTGGAGGCTGAGCAGCGCGGTGCCGCTGGCACCCGAGTCGTTCAACTGCCGCAGGTCGACCCGGTAATCCCGGCCGTGCTGACCCTGGGAGCCGCTTTGCCCGTCGTGGGCCAGTACTGGGGTGGCCAGGGCGAGGGTGAAGGCAGCGGGCAGTGCCATGAGGGCGGTGATACGGGCTGAGCGCTTGATTGTCATCGCGATGCATCCCCTTCCGGGGGTCACCGGCCAGAGACCGGATCCGCTTTCGGTTAGTTTTCCCGATTGCTCCTTATTCGTCGCGGTATCCGATGCGGATTGGTCGCGCGTACCTTTCTTGCCCTCGCGTGGCGTCGAAGCACGGTGTGCAGCATGTCGTCCGGGATGACCAGCGGCCGACCGCCGTGGCTGCTCTTGCGGACTGGGCGTCGAGTCCTTCGAGGTGCCCAGCGTGACGGAGGTGCTTCGGGGTACGGCCCAGCCGTCTTCCGGAGGGTGTTGCTCACTGTCATGGGGTGCCGCAGGTGCGGTGTCCGGTTCCACGCTGTGAGTGCGATGCGCGCGCCGGTTGCCGGGTCGCGTCCCCGGGCTGGAGCAGAGCCATGCCGAGGGCGGTGACGGCCGCGGCGGACAGCAGGACGTCGGCGTGGCGGCAGCCGACGGAGGCGCAGGGTCCGGTTCTCGTTCCGGTGGCGGTGGGCTCGATCAGCCGACACCCGCGGGGGTGGCGTAGACGACGAGGTTGTGGCTGTACTCGCCTCGCTGGCGGTCGTAGGTGCCGCCGCAGGTGATCAGCCGCAGTGCCGGTGGTCCGGTGGTGGCGTAGACCTGGCTGTCGGGCAGCGAGTCCTTGTCGTACTGCCGCAGGGCCTGGACGGCGAATACGACGGTGCTGCGGTCGTTTCGGCGTATGGATATGCGGTCGCCCGGGCGCAGTGAGGAAAGCCCGTGGAACGCGCCGGGGCCGGTGGTCGAGTCGACGTGGCCGACGATTACCGCCGCGCCGGAGTCGCCCGGCCTGGGGCCGTCGCTCCACCAGCCGATCTCGGTGGGGTGCTTGGGTACGGCGAGGCGGCCGTCCTGCTGCACCCGTAGTCCGGTGAGGGGTTTGTCGAGGCCGATGCGAGTGATCCGTATGCGTGTAGGAGGGGCCGCTGATCTAGCGGTGTCGGACGAGTCCGCCGAGCCTGGTTGGACGGGCAGGGTGCCTAGGTCCACGTGCGCCGGCTTCCCGTCGGGCGTTGCTATCAGCGCTGTGGTGCCGACGGCGGCCAGGGCTATCCCGACGGCAAGGGCTGTGGAGGCGACGGTGCGGCCGCGGCGGGTGAGGATCAGGGGACGCCGCGGTCGCCCGCCCTGCTGCATCGTGGGCGGGCGACCTATGGGGGCGGGGCTGGTCATACGTCGCCGATACGCCGTCGGCGCAGGGCCAGGACTCCGGCACAGGCCAGCAGGGCGCCGCCGCCGACAGCCATGACGGGCACCACGGGGAACCCGTCGCCGAAGGCGGTGCCGCCGAAGCCCGCGCCGACTCCGCC
Source organism: Streptomyces chryseus (assembly GCF_014650755.1). Lineage (GTDB taxonomy): Bacteria > Actinomycetota > Actinomycetes > Streptomycetales > Streptomycetaceae > Streptomyces > Streptomyces chryseus. Next base: position 12,937 of record NZ_BMVO01000042.1, read on the forward strand.
GTCGGGGTGGAGGGCGTCGGCCTGGTTGACGGCCGCGGTGTTGGGCAGCGCGACGTAGGGGAAGGTGTCGCCGGGCTGACGGTAGGGGGCGTCCACGCGGTCGCCGGCAGCCAGCGCGGGTACGAGCTTGCCGGTCTGCGCGGCGCCTTCCAGGGCCTGCAGTTCGATGTCGACGACATCGTCGTTGAGGCGGCGGCCGTTGGGGAAGCCGGCCAGGTCCTTGCCGAGGACGCCGAGGCGGTTGGGCTTGGCGGCGGGCGGGACCGACATGTTCAGCCGCAGCTCTTCGGCGGGTACGAACTTGGCCTTGTCGGCGTCGGCGTTGAGCTTCTGCGAGTTCAGGTCCGCCTTGATGGGGCCGCATTCCTTGCAGATCCCGGTGAGGAAGATCTCGACGAGGTCGTTGCGCGGTGTGGCGGGTGCGGGGATGCCGTAGATGCTCTGCACGAGCTTGGGGACGATCGGGTCCTTGACCTTGTCCACGACCGGAGTGACCGTGTTGTCTTTGTCCGGCGTGAGCCCATTGAACGCGTCCTTGTACTTCAGGGGTACGACGACTTCGTTGACCAGGGGGTTGCCGAGGCGTGAGACCTGACGCCAGCCGCCGCTCTCACCGCCCTTGTCAGGTGCGCCCTCGTCAGTAGCCTTGCTGTCTTCGGCCTGGGCGTTCTCACTGCCCTTGCTGCCCGCACCGATGACGTTTGCCCCTTGGCGGTCAGTGGTGGACCACACGCCGATGACGGGATTGCGCGTGGCGTCCCCCTTGAGGGCCACATCCTTCTTCGGCACCTGGATGGCGATCGTGTTGACGTTGTAGCCGGCCAGGGTGTTGTGACCGGTCTCCGAAAGATTGCCTCCGTAGAGGAGATCGAAGACGCGCAGGTCCAGGAAGAACGGGTCGGACGCCTGCCCCGCATAGGTCTGGCCGCCGTTCGGCAGCGGTACGACTGCCTGCTTGCGCAGCGCTGCGTAGTCGGGCATCGACGCCTTGCCGACGTTCGAGGGGGCCGCCGGGGCGTCGTTGAGCAGTGTTTTGGTGTTTCCGGCCGCGTCGGTGACCGTCAGGTCGTACGTCTGGCGGAAGTTCAGCGTCTCGTCGTTCAGGGACTTGACGACACCGGTGTTGTACAGGAACTGGTTCTCGTCGTCCCGGATGTGATCGGTGAACTTCCAGGTGTAGGTGGTGTCGGGTTTGCCGTCTCCATCGCCGTCGATCTTGATGGTGTAGCGGGCGTCGTTGGCGAAGGGGTAGAAGTTGGGGCCCCCGTTGGGTTCCTCGAACGGAATCCAGTTCGCCACCAGGGTGACCGTGTCGGGTTTGTCGGGACTGGTGAAGGCGTAGACGTCGGTGTTGTCAGCCTTTGGGTCGCCTGCGATCAGCGGCGCCTCGCGGTGACTCGAGGCGGAACCGGTGCCCGGCGCGAGGCCGGTGAGGGCAGCCGCGGTCACCAGGGAAAGGGTGCCGACAGTGGCTAGCGTGCGCTCCGCCCGCCGGGCGGGGAGCTTTCGTCGTGACAGGTGGCAGGACTGCATGGTCCATCCGTTTCCGGTGAGAGCCGCAGCCCTCCGACAACTGGAGGTGGGGCGGCTGAGAACTACGGACGCTCAACGCGCCATGTATGAGCCCACGCCAGGTCTCGCCTTGAGAGGGGTACCTAACGCGAAGAAGATCCCATAATGTGACGTTGAGCTAGGCACAGAACACCACGTGGGAGAAGTGGCTGCAATGCCGATTGGGCCGAATGGGGTTCGACGCATCATCGTCGGGAGCCGACCCGATGACTGTGATGACCCATGGGGGTGACAACTTGCGCCAGGGCAGCGCGCGCCGAGCGCGGTGTGGTACGACTGCGTCGCGACCTGGAAGGGACCTGCCACCAGGCAGCACACCGCCGGGTTCCCTGCGCCGCCTGACCGGGGGCGACAAGACGATCGACTGCCTCAGTCGCGGCCGCGAATCATACGGCTGACCGTGCTCGCCGTCCGCGCGTTACCAGTAGCCGACTTCGGCGCGACCTACTGCGGCCAGCACATTCCCTCGGAGACGCCTTGACAGACCGCCAGATAGCCCTGTGCTCAGGCCTCCTGGCCGCGCTCGTCGTGAGCGGCTGCTCCGCTGCGCCGACCGGCTCGCTCGACACACAAACGCTCGAGCCGTCACCGAGCTGCAGGGTTCACCAGACGGAGGAGCCCGGAGATCAGTACATGGCGGGTTCCGGCGCAGACACCCACTCCATCCTGCGGATGATGCGCTACTACACCGCCAACGGGAGAAAGCCGTTCTGTGACGGACAGGGCGCCTCTGCTGTCGACCGCCGCTGGAGGGACCTCTACATCAAGCTCGGCGGCAACCGCACCCATGCACCCCGCAGCCGACGCAAGTCCCCTTGAAGCGGCCGCGCCGCTTCGCACTCACTCACGGTTGTGTGAGGCAGGTTGCCCACCGACCGGCCATGGCGTTGGGGCGAGGCCGAGCGACTCCCGCCGCAATGCCGTGCTGCTGCTGACCTCCCCCACTGGATCTCCTTCTGCTGCGGCAGCCTGATCCCGATACCCGGCCTCCTGCTGTTGGTGCAGGTCAAGGCCCCTATGGCTCTTCGATGACGGTGACGGCGGACCTCAGCCAGGGAAGTTCTTCACCTTTCTTGGACGAGGGACCAATCCGGTTGGGGGCCGGCTCCGAATGAGGGGCGTGAGGATCTCCGGTACGACCCTGGCCCGTGGGGGGCTCGCCGCGCTCAGCGGCCTGCTCTCCGGCTACGCTGCGCTCGCCGTCGCTGAACTCGTGTCGGCGGCGGTCCGGCCCGAGGCGGGGCCCGTCACCGCGGTGGGGGGTGCGGCGATCGACCGTACACCGGCACCGGTGAAGGACTGGGCGATCCGGAACTTCGGCGAGGACGACAAACTCGTCCTGCAACTGGGCATCCTCGCAACGCTCGCCGCCCTCGGGCTCGTGCTGGGCATCGTGGCGCTGCGCTACCGGCGTATCGGTTCGGCGGGTGTGCTGATCTTCGGGGTGGTCGGTGCAGCGGCGGCCGTGAGCCGCCCCGACTCGTCCGGCATCGCGGACGGCCTGCCCTCGCTCGTGGGTGCTCTGGTCGGTGCCGCTCTCCTCTACACTCTGATCGGCAGGCTCAAAACCCAGCACCAGACGGCAACCCAAGAGGCCAAGGACGGCAGCTGGGACCGTCGGGGGTTCCTTCTCGCCGCCTCGGCGGCCGCGGTCGCGTCCACCGGTGCCGGCGCTCTGGGCCGGGCACTGAACAGCCGTCGCGGCCAGGACGCGGTGGCCTCGCGTGCCGGCGTACTGCTTCCCAAGCCTGCTTCAGCGGCGGCGCCTATCCCGGCCGGCGCCCAGTTGCGCGTTTCGGGTGTCAGTTCTTTCACTACACCCAGTAGAACGTTCTACCGTGTCGACACCGCCCTGGTGGTCCCTAAGGTCGATGCCACGAGCTGGAAGCTGCGTATCCACGGCAAGGGCGTCAAGCGTCCGCTGACAGTGACCTTCCAGGACCTGCTGGATCGGGAGTTGATCGAGCGCGACATCACACTGACGTGTGTGTCCAACGAGGTCGGTGGCCCGTACGTGGGCAGTGCGCGGTGGATCGGCGTACGGCTGGCGGACCTGCTGCGCGAGGCGGGCGTGAAGCCGCCCTCGCGGGGCGGGCCGGCCGACCAGCTGGTGGCCCGCTCGGTGGACGGCATGACGCTCGGCACTCCGGTAGAGGACGTCATGGACGGCCGTGACGCGATGCTCGCGGTCGGCATGAACGGCGAACCGCTGTCCTTCGTGCACGGCTTTCCCGTACGGATGGTCGTCCCCGGGCTGTACGGATACGTCTCGGCCTGCAAGTGGATCGAAGACATCGAACTGACCACGTTCGACGACTACGACCCGTACTGGGTCAAGCGCAAGTGGGCCCGCAAGGCCCCGATCAAGACCCAGTCCCGTATCGACACTCCCAAGCCGTTCGCCCGGCCCAAGGCCGGCACCGTCATGGTCGCCGGCGTCGCGTGGGCCCAGCACCGGGGCATCGAACGCGTCGAGGTCCGGGTTGACGACGGCCCCTGGAAGACCGCGGACCTCGCCGCGCAGGCCACCGTCGACACCTGGCGCCAATGGTCCTTCCCCTGGAAGGCCACCCCCGGCGGCCACACCCTCACCGTGCGCGCCACCGACCGCACCGGCGCCGTACAGACCGAGAAGCGAACAGGCACCATCCCCGACGGTGCCAGCGGTTGGCACTCGGTCGTCGTCACCGTCGACTGACCGCTCCGCCCCTCCAGTCCCCTCTTCGAACTCCCTTACGGACAGTTACCAAATGATCACCCAAGGAGACCTCATGAACACACTTCGTTTCCGTCGCGCCGCCGTCGCCGTCACCGCTGCCGCGGCTCTGCCGCTGGCCCTGACCGCCTGCTCCGACGACAGCTCCGACTCCGCGTCGGACAGTGGCTCTTCTACGGCCGCCTCCACCCCGAAGGAGTCGACCCCCTCTGCTGACACCGCGATGACGGACAAGCCGTTCGGCCCCGGATGCGCCACAGTCCCCAAGGACGGTGCGGGCAGCTTCGACGGGATGGCCAAGGACCCGGTCGCGACCGCCGCGTCGAACAACCCCGCCCTGTCGACCCTGGTCACCGCGGTCAAGAAGGCCGGACTGGTCGACACGCTCAACAACGCCGAGAACATCACGGTGTTCGCGCCCACCAACGACGCCTTCGCCAAGATCCCGAAGGCGGACCTGGACAAGGTCCTGGCCGACAAGGCCACCCTCACCAAAATCCTCACCTACCACGTGGTCGGCCAGAAGCTCACCCCCAAGCAGCTGGAGAACGGCTCCTACGACACGCTGCAGAAGGGCAAGCTGACCACCTCCGGCTCGGGCGAGTCCTACAAGGTCAACGACACCTCGAACGTCGTCTGCGGCAACGTCCCCACCGCCAACGCCACCGTCTACATCGTCGACACCGTCCTCATGCCCAAGTAGGCGACACCCCCGGCCCCATCGGGACCCCACTGGCATAGCACCACTGCGTGCGAGGAGACCGCTGCATGGCCCCGGCTGGGGGCCATGCAGCGGTCTCCTCGCACGCTCCAGCGAGCCGCCGAGCGACACATCTGTATGCACGATGCACGGCCCTCGTCCGTTTCGTCGACGTGCCGTCTCAGCCTGGAGGCGCGCGAGCGCACGACATGCGGTGGCGGACAAGCAGCTTGCCTGACCGGCTGCTGACCGCTCCTGGTTCGCCCGACGGCCAAAGGCACCAATCCTGGACGTCTGCCGCAACGAATCACATTTGAAGAGAGACAGACCCGCCATGGGGGTACCACACCGCGGCAAGGGGCTGAATGGTGATGACAGACGAAGAGTTCGACGAGCTCATTGCGGAGACCGTCGCGTACATACGCCGCGTATCATTCTCCGCGCCTGCGTCTGCGGATGAGCGAGAACACGCGCTGCACTCGCAGCACGCCGAGTACGGCGGCGGCGCCCATTAGCAGCGACAACAGTGGCACCGCCGGCCGTCGTCTCAGGCGAATCGGCGCCGGCGACGCCGGCCGGTGAGCAGGAGCACTGTGGTGGCGGCGATGGTCAGGGCCTGTGCGATGACGACGATGTTCTTGTCGCTGAACCAGATCGGCTCGTACATATTCGGCAGAGGCCCAAGTTCGCCAACGTCCAAGTATCGGTAGACCAGCACAGCGGCCAGCCCTCCGGCGGCTACCAGCCAGGCGAAAGCGTCAGCCGGGGCGCGGCGCCACGCCAGGACGAGCAGGGCTGCGAGTGCGGCGAGCGCTGCCTCGATCCGGAAGAGTGTGCCTTGGCTGATTGTCGCGCTGATCAGGTCGTATCGGTCTGCCAGGTGGGCGTGCATGTAGGCGTCCACGGCCAGTCCGACTGCCGCCAGGACACGCGCTGCTGTCCGTAGGGACCGGTGGGCTGGTCGGTCAGGCGAGGAGTCGAATGGGTTTGACAACATGGCTTTCCCTTCCCGGCGTTGGCCGTCGGTGGCGAGGTCATCGCACGGTGAGGGAGCCCTTCATGGACGGGTGGATGGTGCAGATGTAGGCGTACTTGCCTGTCTTGGATGGCGCGGTGAAGGTCACCGTCTTCCCCGCGGTGATGTTGCCGGTGTCGAAGGCCTTGCTGCCTGTGGCAGTCACCGTGTGAGGGGAGGAGTCCTCGTTGATCACCGTGACCTTGGCTCCGGGGCTGACCGTGAGGTCGGCGGGCTTGAACGTAAAGTCCTTGATTGTGATCCGCGCCTCCTTCGGGACGGACGGTGAGGTGGCGGCGGAAGCAGGGGCCTCGGGTGACCCTTTGCTGTCTGAGCAGCCGGTGGCGGTGGCCAGCAGGCACAGGGCGGCGGCAGCTACCGCTGCATGCGGTCTACGGGGGCGCGAAAGCATGGTTGTCTCCCGGAGGGCTGTTTCGCTGTTGGGTTGGGGCCAGGTGCGTGGGGGCGCTCGCACCTGACCCCCGGATCAGACGGTCAGGAAGCTCACCTTGGCCGTCTTGTTCGTGTCGATGTGTTGTGTCCTGTTCCCATCGCGTCCTGTCTCCTTCACCGCGCCGGACGGCGCTGCGTCTATGGCCCAGGCTTCAGCAGGAAGCTCGGGGGCACCCCTTGTGTCGGTCCGAATGGCCCAGATGGCGCATTCGCCGGGTGAACGCCCGCGTACGGATTGCGGGCAACCCGCCAGCGGTGCTGCGAAGGGGGCTCACCACGGGCCGACGGCCGCGCGGGCCGTGAGTCCGATGCCGACGATCAGGACAAGGGTGGACGTCGCGATCGGGCCCAGGCGGGCCAGTCGCTTGAGCGGCGCCCACCGGGTCGCTGAAGCGGTCCGCATGTCGATCTCAATGCGGTCGCGCAGACGTACGAGGAGCAGGCCGGCCAGGGTGAGGGTGGCGGCCATGCCCAGACCGTAGGCGAGGACAAGGAGAACCCCGAAAGCTGTGCGGCCCAGGGCGACGGCTCCGAGCAGGACGACGAGGGCAGACGGACTTGGTACCAGCCCTCCTGCGATCCCCATGCCGATCAGACCACCACGGGTCGCTTTCTCGGGCGGGCGGGGCAAGGGGGCGGGGGCGGTGTCCTGGTGCGGGTGCGCGGGATGGACGCCGTCTCTGGTCAGCAGGCTTACGGGGCTGTCGCCGTGCACTCCCCCGTGGGTATGCCGGTGTCCAGGGGTGGTAGCCACGGCTGGCCGGCCGGACCCTGCATCGTCCAGGTGGCGGTCGTCCCTGTGGTGGGGATGGTCACTGTGAGGGTGCGCGTGGCCGTGGTGATGATGATGGTGATGGAGGGGTCGGTTGAGCAGTGCGGAGTGCAGCAGCCATAGTCCGATGGCCGTGACGAGGAGGCCACTGGCCAGGCCGAGCCAGGTCAGGACGGTCTCGCCGGCCAGGTGGGTGGCGAGAGGCAGTGCGAGGCCGAGGACCAGGACGCCCGCCGTATGGGTGACGGTGACGGTGGCTCCGACCGTGAGTGCATCCCTGGGGGTTCCTCTGCGTCCCGCAAGGTAGGCCGCCATGATCGTTTTGCCGTGGCCGGGTAGAACGGCATGGGAGGCCCCGAGCACTACAGCGAGCAGGAGCGCCAGCAGCCCAACGGGGACGGTCAGTTCGCGTGATCCGACGAGCGAGTCGAAAGCACTGGAAACCTTACCCAGCACTCTTCCCAACGGGCCGGTACCGGCCACGGACTCGTATACGGCCGAGGCCGCGTTGCCATGTCCGGGTTCGACGCGCAAGGTGGCTGTGCGCTGGTCAAGCGGGGCGGCCAGCGGGTCCTGGGGGTAGCGGCGCAGTTGATCGGTCACCGAGCGGGCGGGGACGTCGGAGTCGGTGAGGGCGACGCCTTGGCCGCGGGCCGTCATCTCGCGCCAGCCGATTCGCCGACTGTCGTACGTGGTGCGCACCTTGAGGTCAGAGGGGGCTCGCAGATCGGCCTTGACTGTCAGGGCGCAATGCAGCCTGCTGGTCTTGAGCCCTGCTTCACCGGGGTGGTGGGTCAGTGTGGCGCCGGAGCGGTTCCAGGTGAGCGGGCTGCCATCGACGATGGTCACCTGCAGTTGGCCGGCGAGCTGTGCGCAGCTGCGATGCGCGTACGTTCGGGCTTCGGGCGCGCTGATGCTGTTGTTGTGGTCGAGGTCGACAAGTCGGTTCTCCTGGGCGGCGGCGATCTCGGCCCGGTCGACGACCACTACGGCGTCGATGCGTTCGGGATGAAGGGTCAGCCCGGTGGCGTAGTTGACCGTGAAGTTTCCCAGGGGATGAGCGGCTGCGGCCTGGGCGGTGGCGAGCGCAGCGCTGGAGAGGAGCAGCGTCGTCACGGCGCCGGTCAGGACGCGGCAAAGGGTCAGGTTCATCGGGTGGCGTCGTTTCTGCGGAGCGTGGTGTGCGCGTCGGGCGCGTGCAGCGGGTGGAAGTGCGGGTCGATGGTCAGCGCGCGCTTTAGATCCCGGTTGGCGGCGTTCGTATCGCCGAGAGCTTGGTGGATCTTCGCGCGGTGGTAGTGGAACAGAGCACTGCGCGTACCCAGCGCAAGAGACTGGTTGGCGTGTGCGAGGGCTTGCGCATGGCGCCCCGCCTTGTGGAGGGCCCAGGCGTAGGCGTCGTGCACGGCGATGAAGGGCCTGGTGCGACATGCGGCTTCGGCCATGGCCACGGCACGGAGCGGCCTGCCGTGATCGGCTTCGAAGAGGATCGCGTCCACATCCGCAGGGGCCCCGCTGGCGGCACGAAGTCTTTCTTGGGCGCGCAGCAGCTCGTACTGCGCTTCTGCCTGTTCGCGCCGGCCCTGTGACTGCTGGAGTTCGCCGAGCCCGAGGAGGTAGTGCGGCAGGGGTGCGATCGCGATGGCGGCGGTGTAGTCGTCGACGGCTTGGCGCATGTTGCCCGAGGCGGCGTGAGCTCGGGCTCGTGCTTCCAGGAGCGCGGAGTCCCGGGGCGCCGCGCGAAGCCCGGTTTCCGCTTCCCGCAACGCCGTGGTCGGGTCACCTGTTTCCAGGGCCAGCAGCGCGAGGTGGGTGTGTGCGAAGGACGTGTCCGCTGTGGCTGACGCCGCCTTAAGTGACCTGGTCATCAACTCGCGCGCCCGGGCCGTCTCGCCGCGTAGTTCCCACGTGTACGAGGCGCGGGCGAGTGAGGCGGCGTCTGGCCTGAGGTCGGTCATGCGTTGAACGGCGCGGAACGAGGCTTCGTACTGTCCGAGCTGGGTGTAGGCGTCGGCGAGCACACCGTGGGCCGCAGGGCTCGAGGGATTGCTGGCTGTGGCCTTCTTTGCCCAGTTGAGGGCGCTGGTGAAGTCGTGCCGGGCGGCCTGCAGAGCGCCCATGCCAGTTTGAGCCTGATAGTTGTCGGCCGGCTGGAGCTTCAGAGACTTCTGCAGCGCGGACTGTGCCCGTGCGTAGGTGGCCGGGTCCGCGGTCGCGCGGGCTTGTTGCACGTAGGCCATTCCGAGACTGGCCCACCCGACGGGGTCCCGGGGCAGTCTTTGAACGTGTTCCCGAAGGGCTTCGACGGAACCCCTCTCCCCTCCATGGCCAGGTCGGCCTTGTGAGGCGGAGGAGACAGTGGGAGAGGGACGGTCCGGAGACAGGCCCACGGCGCCGGCCGTGAAGATGGCCGCACCCAAGGCGAGGGCGACCGCCGTATTGCGCAGGCGTCTGCGGCCGCGATGCGCAGGTGTGGGGTCAGCGGTCGGGCCTTGCACACATGCTCCTCAGTCGGATGACGGGGTTTGCAGCTTTGAGCGGACGTCCTGGTGGGCGAGGCTGTCCATCCATCCCCGCCCACCAGGTCAGGCGGTGCGTGTCAGCTGGTGGTGCGGCGTCGCCAGAGGCGGAACCCACCGGTGCCGAGCAGCAGTGCGCCCACTCCGCCGATGGCGGAGGCGTTCGAGGTGTTCATCGCGGTCTGCTGGACGCCGTCGCCCCCACCGCTGTTGACGTTCTTGGTGTGCGGCAGCGCCAGGTAGGGGAAGCGGTTCCCGAACGGCACCTCGTTACTGTCGACCTTGTCGCCCTCGGCCAGCGCCTGGACGAGTTCGCCGGTCTGGGCAGCGCCTTCGACAGCCTGCAGGGAGATGTCGATGACGTCGTCGGCCAGGCGGCGGCCGTTGGGGAAGCCCGCCAGATCGCCTGCGAGTACGCCCAGTCGCTGCGGATCTCCGCTCGGCGGCACGGCCATGTTCAGGCGCAGCTCCTCGGCCGGCACGATCTTGCCACGCGGTGCGTCCTTGTTCAGGCGGTGGGCGTTGAGGTCTGCCTTGATGGGACCGCACGCCTCGCAGATGCCGGTCAGGTAGATCTCGGCGAGGTCGTCACGGGGCGCAGGGGGCGCAGGGATCCCGTACACCTTCTCGATGAGCTTGGGCAGGATCGGGTCGTAGACCTTGTCCACGACCGGCTGCACGGTGCGGTCCTGGTCCGGGGAGATCGAGTTGAAGGCGTCCTTGAACTTCAGCGGTACGACGACTTCGTTGACCAGGGGGTTGCCCAGGCGCGACACCTGGCGCCATCCGGTGTTCGTCTTCTTGTTGCGGCTGTCGGTGACGTTGACCCCGCGGCGCTCGGTCGTCGACCACACTCCGATGACCGGGTTGCGCGCCGTGTTGCCGCGCAGGGCCAGGTGCTTCTTGGGGATCTGCAGCGCCACGGAGTTGACGTTGTAGCCGGCCAGAGTGTCTTGGCCGCGCTTGGACAGGTCTCCGCCGTAGAGGAGGTCGAAGACCCGCAGGTCGGCGAAGAACGGGTCTTCCGCCTGCCCGGCGAACGCCTTGCCGCCGCGGGGGAGGTTGCGCACGGCCTGCGCGCGCAGGCTCGCGTAGTTGGGCATCGACGCCTCACCGGTGCGCGACGGCGCCGCAGGTACGTTGCGCAGCAGCGTGGATGTGCCCCGCGAGGTGGTAACCGTCAGGTCGTAGAACTGGCGGAAGTTCAGGTCCGGGTCGTTGAGCGAGGTGACCGGCCCGGTGTTGTACAGGAACTGATCTGCCGCGTCGCGGATCTTGTTCTTGAAGCGCCACGTGTAGGTGACGTCGGCGCGCCCGTCACCTGTGTTGTCGATCTTGATGTGGTAGCGGGCGTCGTCCGCGAAGGGGTAGAAGTTCGGACCGCCGTTGGGCTCTTCGAACGGGATCCAGTTGGCGAGGAGTGTCACCGTGTCGGGGCGGTCCGGGCTCGTGTACGCGTACACGTCCGTGTTGTCCGCCCGCGGGTCGCCCGCGATCAGGGGAGCTTCGCGGTGACTGGAGGCGGCGCTGGTCCCTGGTGCGAGCGTCATCGCGGCCAGTCCCGTGGCCAGTGCGCCGGCTCCCAGAACGACCAGCGACTGGTCGAGGACACGGCGCTTACGGGGCTTCGTGGAAAGGGACGTCAAGGCTGATCCTCTCGGCTGCGAACCCGCCCGGCGCCGATCGTGGCAGTGGCGGGCAGCGTGGGTTCATCACAAGGCGAACGGCGGTGACTCGGTCGACCCAGCGGGCGGGACATCAGAACATGTCCGGGCGGCTTCCACGAGGGCATGGCCCTCGCCGGTCGTGCACATCGCCACGCATCACATGCGCAAGCGGCAGGTAATCACGAGAAACGGGACGCCGTGAGCAACATTCTTCACTCGGGCGGCGTCGGGCATGGCGACTGTCAGAGAAACCGCAGGTGGAGGCACCCGATGACGTAATCCGGTGCGCAGACAATCCATGGAGACACGACACGCAGTCATTAGGCCACTTGAGAAGCACCACCTTATTGCAACTCACACGCAATAAGGTGTTCCGGGGTTGTGAAACTCTTGACGACATGAACGGCGACCGCATTCGGGCCTGTTGCCATACAAGGAGACTGTCATTCGTTCATACCGTCGCGAGTGCCACAGAGTTGCGGCTCGGCGCTGGAGGTCAAGAAAATCCTCACCCAGCTGCCAGCTCAACGAGTTCTGTTCCATGGCCGGGACAGTCAGTCAAGAGGTACATCCGGCGGCTCCACGAGCGCATTCGGCAGTTCTTCGGATGTCCTGCTTAACAGCAGCGTCGCGTTCCGGAGGGCGTGCTCACGTGCGTTGAACACGCGCCAAGTGTCGGGCAAGCACTGCTGGGGGCGGAAAAGAGGATTCCGAGAGGGCAAGGTACTTCCACACGAGAGTGCCGTCCGGCGCGATGACGAATACAGCACGCCGAGGCTGGGCGCCGGGAGTTTCCACGCCGAACGACCGGGCGACGTGTCGTCCGGGGTCGGAAAGCAAGGGAACTCTGAGGCCGTGCTTCAGTGCGAACCTCGCACTGCTGTCGACACTCTCCGGGCTGATGCCCCATACCCGAGCGCCGCTGTCCGTGAACAGATCGGGACTGCTGGAGTAGGAGCACATTTGCTGCGCGCATACACTGCTGTCGGCGCCCCGGTAGAAGGCAAGGATTAAGACGCTCCCCCGCTGCTGACACAGCGTGAAGTCTCGCCGCTCGAAACAGGCTCCTACGCCTACACCTCCCGGAAGGGCGAAATCGCCTACGTGGTCTCCCACACTGGGTGCTGCCGTCACGATAAACCCCTATCGATGGCTGATCAGGGTCCAGAAGAAACTTTCGAGCTTGGCTGACACCAGGAAGCTGGTCTGCGCTCACTAGGGTCAGTCGACATCGTCTCGAGCACTTCCCACGAATCTGTGTCGCCTCTCCTGTTCAGGCCGAAAGTGCCCACGTCATCTCGCACGCGCTCACTGACTGGCGCTCATGTGCTGCTTAGCTACTCGAGCAGGGACGAACCAGGGTGAGAATCAATTGTGACCTACCTTCCTCGAGCAGCCAAGAGGTCAGCCCACTCTTCGCTCGCAGCTCCACTCCGCGGCTGAGGACCCGCGAACGGAGCAGACCAAATCATCGAGTAGGGCGCGTGCTGTACCTAAGCGTTGTCCCGTAAATGATCTACGACGTGTTCGCTGACCTGCTCGTTCCTTCGT
>NZ_BMVO01000043.1 GCF_014650755.1 Streptomyces chryseus
CCGACTACGCGCCCCCGGCGAACGAGCCTTTGCCCGACTCAAGTCCTGGCACATCACGTCCGGCACATGTCTCTATCAGTAGCGCCTTGTTCTGGTCATTGGGCCATAGCTCGTTCCTGCGCAACGTCGCTCTACCGGGACTGACCGTTCGCGTTGTCCTCGAAGAGTTCCTGGGTACGGCGTAGCAGGGCCTGCCGGACAGCGTCCGGTGAGAGGACTCGCAGGGGTGTGGCCAGGCTGAGGAGGTACCTGGCGAGACCGTCCGCGTCGGGACCGCCGATGTCGACGATCGTGGTGTCGGGGCTTTCGGGACGGTGGGTGCCGACCGTCGCAGGAATCAGCCGCAGGGCTTGGTTCATGGACACCGGGAGACGGATCGTGGCAGAGAGCGGGTAGGGGCCGGTGGCGACGGAGCGGGAGACGAGCAGCGCCGGGTCGGGTGGGTCGATGAGTTCCACCGCGTGCCCGGTTGGCTGCAGTCGGTCGACCCTGTCGGCCCCGGAAGGTTCGCCATTGGTCCCGCGTCACGTCCCGGGCGACGAAGTACCAGCGGCGTCCGGTGTGAACGAGGCGGTACGGGTCGATGTCCCGGACCGTGGCTTTTCCTTCCCAGTCGCGGTACGACAGTTGGGCACGCTCGCCTCGGCGGCACGCGGCGGCCAGTTCCCGCAGCATGCCGGGCGTGATCTGCGGCTCGTCGGGTCTGGGGGTGTGTACGAAGGCGTTGTCCATCTCGGTCAGCCGGTCCGCGATGCGCTGGGGCAGAACCTGCTGCAGTTTCAGCAGCGCCGACAGCGCGGCCTGGTCGCCGCCGAGAGCACCGCTGAGCGCGGCCTCGCGCAGTCCGACAGCAACGGCGAGTGCTTCTTCGTCATCGAGGATCAGCGGCGGTGTCCGGGCTCCGGCGCGGAGACGGTAACCGCCCCATGGTCCCGGGTCGGACTCGATGGCGTAGCCGAGTTCCCGGAGCTTGGCGATGTCCCGCCGCACCGTGCGGTCGGTGACCGCCATTCGGTCGGCCAGCTCGCCGCAGGTCCACGACGGCTTGGCGGCAAGCAAGGAGACCAGTCGCAGCAGGCGGGCGGATGCGCTGATCACGTTTCCGAGTGTTCCACATGACCAGGACCGAATCTGTCCTGGTCCCGGCCTAGGGTCCCCTTCATGACCACGGAAAACACCTCCGCACCCACGTTCCGCTACTCGGCCGTCACCTTCGACTGCCCGGATCCCGCCGAACTGGCCCGCTTCTACGGCGAGGCCCTCGGTCTGCCCGTCGTCTTCTCCACCGACGACTTCGTCCTCCTTGGCCAGGAGGGCGCGGCCGGACTCGGGTTCAACCGGCTGGCTGACTACCGCCGTCCCACCTGGCCGGCTGCTTCCCAGGAAAAGCAGGCCCACATCGAACTGGGCGTCGATGACTTGGATGCTGCGCAGGCCCGGCTGCTGGCCCTGGGGGCCGTCAAGCCCGAGTTCCAGCCGGACCCCGACCGGTGGCGGGTCCTGCTGGACCCCGCAGGCCACCCGTTCTGCATATCCACCCTGGTCTGAGCACGACCTGCAAGCCGATGACCACCACCGCGCACCCAGGCTGGGGCAGCGAACTCGCCGCTGTCCCGCCGCGGTCGCGGAGAGGTTGCACGGCCTCCCAGGCAGCAGACGTACGTGATCAGATAGCGCCTGCTTCTCCGGTCATGATCGGAGCCAGATGAGGACAGCGGCGGCGGTGACGGAGTGCCAGCGAGCAGATGGCCGAGCGGCTGTACGAGCACTGGCGTCGCGAGCTGAAGGCGACGGGCGGCGACTGTGCCCAGTGCTCGGAGTGAGATCTCCAGTGCCATCTCCTGCAACTCGCGCCAGCACGCGCCGGCGCGAGTTGTCGATAAGGCCCTCGGCTATGCCCAGTCGAGTCCCAGGTCGGCCAGCGCTGTCAGCTGCTGCTCACTCAACCGGTCGCGCCGGTTCTTGTGGTTGCTCAGAAATACACCGAGTCGTACGGACGTCCCGTCGGGCAGCTCCTCGACGTGCTGCCGCCCCACAACGGTCTTGCCTTCCCGTGCGATGTACTGCTTGAGGGCTGCGAGGCCACGCGTGAAGGCGTCGGAGCCCTTCGCTGCCCCAGCCTTCGCACCGGCCCGGGCTGGGGCCTTCTGCTGCGATCTCTTGGTTTCGGGGCGGTGGTGTGAGGGACAGCTGATGTTGGTGTGTTGATGCTGGTCGGTGGCTGTTTTGGGTTGCGGGGTCACTGTCCTGGATGTGAGAGATCGAGGTGGGATCGATGTCGTGGGGGTTATCGCATGAGGGGTGATGCTGTCTCAGTTTCGTGAGTTCTGATCTCTTCGCCGGCTGGTGGTTGCTGTGCTCGGGGTGTGGATCAACAAGTGTCCTCGCTCAAGGTGAGGCAGAGTCAGTGTCTGACCTGGGTTGCCTCAGTTTGAGCGAGACGGGGGCGGGCCGCTCAAACTGAGGTGTCGCGCTGAGTGCCCTGGATCGCCTGCGTAGGGGCAGCGGCGACCAGCAGTGCGGCGAACACGACGGGGGCGGCTGTCTGGTACCCCATCCAGACTTCACCCCCGGCTCCGCTGCCCTGCCACGCCATCAGGAGACCGGTCAGGGCCGCCAACACCCAGCCACTGTCGTAGGCAATCATGAGCTGCGTGTAGGTGCGCATCGACCGGCTGCGCGTGTATCTGATCTCGATGCCGCCGCCGATCAGCAGGGCCACGCCTGAGACGACCATCAGCCAGGCCGGCGTCCCGAGTAACCGGCCGAGCGGGGCAGCGCCGGCGATGGAGACAGCGGCAAGCAACACCTTGAAGGCGCCATCGGCGATGGCACCCACCGTCTGGCGGGTCACCCGCGATGCCGAGTCCTGGGCCATGAGGGTTCTCCTCGAAGCTCGTCGCGATTGGTTTCGTAATGAGATTACGGCAATAATCAAACTATGAGAATGACGAGAGCAGAGGCCAAGGAACGCAACCGCCGCGCCTTGCTGGACGCTGCGTTCCAGGTCGTGTCCCGGGATGGGTACCGGGCCAAGCTTGATGAGGTCGCCGAACGCGCCGACCTGACCACCGGCGCCATCTACTCGCTGTTCGGAAGCAAGAACGGCCTGGTGGTCGCCCTGATCGCCGACTACCTGCGGCCGCACTACGAGGAGATCGAGCACGCGGTTCCCACTGGACTTGATCTGCTGGAAGCGGTCGACGCCTTCGCCCGGTACTACCGGCGCAGTTGTGACGCCCCGGACGTGCTGTCCCGCCTGTCGCTCGAGATCACCTTGCTGGACATGGCCCTGCATGATCCAGAGCTGGGTTCCCAGCTCGCCGCGTCCATCCGGTCGCAAGAGAACCATCTGATCGCGCTGTTCACCGGAAGGTCGCACAACGGAAGCGTCGTGACGACGCAACAGGCACAACGCCTGACCACCGCGCTCAGGGCATTGTTCGTCGGCCTCAGTCAGGGCGTCCCCCTCGGTCTTGCCCCTGGTGCCGATGAGCAGTACTTCGCCGACACCGCCCGCGCACTGGCATCCGGCATGTCCCTCATCAACCACGATGCGGGCTCTTCGTGATGGTCTGTCAGGGCGAGGCGTCTTCGGGTTCACCATCGTGAGTCATGTCTGCGACGGCTTCCACCAAGCCGACAACGCCGTTGAGGAGCCATGAGAGCGTGATGCCTCGGGGGCGGTGGTCCAGGCGGAAGGCTTGTTCGAACGCGATATGGGTGGTGCCGCCTTCGCTCTGTGCTGGTGGCGGGCGGCTGCTCAGGCCACGGCGGGGCGCACCGACCTCACATCGGCTTTGTCGGCCGCCAGAACGCCAGAGGCGGCCCGAACAGGGGCGAAGCAGCGCCAATCACGGCATGGTCATGGCACGACATCTGTACGCCTCAGCGCCCGTCGTGGACGGTCTGCCGCTGCTGGAAGAACCGGGCTTTTGGGCCGCACACCTGGCGGAGCTCTGCGAGGGATTATCGGTGGAGGGCTTCGGCGTCGATGCCGCGGACGCCGGTGCTGTGCTGGAGCGCCTGGAGAGCAAGGCGGCCTGGCCGGTGTTCACGGTGCGGCTGGCCCAGGGCCACAGCGTCATCGTGCACTACAACAGCGGCGAGCAGTACACGTCCGCGGACTACTTCCTCGTCCACCCCGACTGGCGCCGGGACCTGGTCCTGGCCAGCACCGACCAGGACCGCCTCGGCCCAGGCCTTTGCTGGCCGGAGCTCGCAGCACTTCTCCGCAGCCCGCCCGGAGCCGCTGGCGTCACCGATCCGCATCAACGGCTGCTCCTGCTGTTACCGGTGCTGGGCGACGCCAACGTCCCGGCCCAGGCCGTCACCACGCTGATGGACGCGCTCCGGACGGTCGGTGCCCCGCACGACTGCGAAAACCTGGCCCGGCACCTGCTGCGAGCCCATCCCATGTGGGGAACCTCGTCGTGGTCGTACGACCACGACGAGCGCGGCTGGACCTGCGACGGTGAACACAGTCCCCGCTCGGACCCCCTGGGCGAGGGCCTGCCCGACACTCAACGGGCCGCCCTGGAACGCTGCCTCACACCCGGAAAGTAACCGGTAAAACGGTCACCGACTGCGGAGCCGGCGCGCCCCTATACGGGCGCAAGACGGGGACGTAGCGCCGTACCTGAGTGGCGCGTACCGGTGTACGCCGACGACGGTCGGGACAACCGCCGCCCGCCTGGCCTTCCCCGAATCGCTGCCTGCCGGAATTTCGCTGGGCCCTGTGGTCATCGGCCGCTACCGTGCGAGGCAGGATCAAGGGGAGGGGGCTGGTGCGCCCAGTGCTGTTGGTGGACGTGGATGGGCCGTTGAATCCGTATGCCGCGAAGCCGCACCGGCGGCCGGAGGGTTATGAGACGCACCGGCTTCTTACCCCTCGCTGGGAAGCCGCCGAGCGGCGCCGGCTGACCGAGTGGGGGCTGCCGGACAAGCGGATGAAGCCGCTGCGGGTGTGGCTCAACCCGGATCACGGCCCGGCCTTGGACGCGCTTCCCTTCGACCTGGTGTGGGCAACAACGTGGGAGGAAGAAGCCAACGCCTACGTCGCACCGGTCCTGGGACTGCCCGAGCTGCCCTTCATCGCCTGGTCCTCGCTGCGGCCGGTGCCCGGCGGCGGTGTGTTCTGGAAGACGCCTGAGATCGTCACGTGGGCCAAAGGCCGGGCCTTCGCCTGGATAGACGACGACATCACCGAGGCGGACCGCACCTGGGTCAAGGAACACCACGACGGCCCCGCCCTACTGCACCGAGTCGACCCCCGATACGGCCTTACTCTCGACGACTTCACCGCGCTGACGGCATGGGCGACCGCCCTTCAATGACTCCACGGTCGGCCGACAACCGGCTGTGACGTGGTTGCGCATGAGCGCCCTGGTACGCAAGTCGCTCCGTGCTGGCCAGCGGGCGGCTGCTCAGGCCACGGCGGGGCGTACCCGACCCGAAGCCGACGGCCCTGTCAGCCGGGCGCACCGAGGCCGGTACGTCTCCGGGTTGCCTTGACGAGACGCGCGTAGATCGAAGCACCATTTGGCGCCGGGCGGGCGCCGTTATGCCTCGCTGTCGCCGCGGTTGAGCCCCCTGCCGGCCGAAACCGACAACATGCTGCAGTGCGCCAGCGGGTGACAGCGGACCCACTGAACGATTTTTGATCGCGTTCAAATATGGTGGGGGTCCGGCCCGCTAGGCCGGGATGAGGGCGGCCGTCCGGGGGAGGGGTGAGCATGGGCCGACAGTTGTGGCGCTCAATCGCCTTCATCGCAGTGGCGGAGGCGCTCACAGTGTCCTGCGCCGGCTGGGGTGCGGTGATTCATGCAGCGGAGATTTCAACGAATCAGGTGGCGGGGCGATGGGCCAGTGCGGGAGGAACATCCCTGACTTTCTCCGACGACCACACCTTTACCGCAGAGCACTTCGACGAGTTGCCCGCCGCCTCCGACTGCGAGGCGCCTTCGGCCTTGTCCTCCGGCCGCTGGGCGTTCCATGCCCCCGATGAGGCAGATCAGTTCATCGTCCCTGCAGAGAGCGCCACACGCGGCACCGCGCTGGCGCTAATTTTCTCCACCGGCGACTGCGAGGTGTCCGCCTACCTCTTCGGGGATGAAGACGACCCTGTGCTGTGTCCGACCCGGGACGCGGATGAGGGCTGCCCCAGCGACGGCTATCTCCAGCGATACCAGACCACACATTCCGGCTAGGACGACGGCCGCAGCCGGCCTGCACAAGCACCCCAAGTACGACATGCCCCACCAGTCTGCCGGGGTGCACGACTGCTCAACGGTTGCCGGGACGCAACGACTCAACAGCCCGTTCAAGCAGCGGGGCGCCAGCAAGCAAGCGGGACGTACGAGCTCACGGGGGCACCTCCGCGGGCACAGGCAAAGAGGCGGCTGGTCCAGGTCGTCGCACAGCCGCCGGAACCCGGGCCGGGCGCAAAAGGCGAGAACAGACGAGGCTGCCGTCGGGCGGGAGACCACCGCACCTTCCCGATTCACCGCCCGGGAACGCGCCGCTGCAACCAGAAAATGTGCTGCCCAACCGGCAAGCGGGTAGCTCATAGTGGACCGACACCACCCCAGCACGAGCGAACGGACCGACCGCGTGACGACCGCCCACAGCGAATCCTCCACCGAGCGCACCCCCGGACGGGCCTGGACCATCCGGCTCACCGGGCACGCCGACCGTTCGGCAACCGTCACCTGCACCACCGCCGCGTGCCGGATGCCACCCCGCTCCAAAGACCTTCCGGCGCTGCGCGCCTTCGCCGCCCAGCACGTGGCCGCCCACGCCAAAGCCGCCACCGTCCGCCCGAACGCCGCCTGCCACTGCCGCGCCCAGCGCTGCGCCACCCACGAACACACCCGCGTCCACTGCGCCGGCACCGTCGTACTCATCCTGCGCCACGACCCGACCGTCGGCCGGGTATGGACCCTCGGGGAAGTATGCGAAAGCTGCGCACCGCTGATCGCGAACGCCACAATCCTCGCTCGCGCCGCTCGCACGCCGGCCCCGGCCCCCGCAGAGGCCGCCAAGAAGATTGCCGTGCCCGCGCAATCCGGTGTGCCCGGCGGCTTCTTCTCCTCGCCCTCCGCTGCGCCCGCTGGGGAGCCCACCCGCCGTCGCCCCGGCAGGGCAGCGCGGCCGCGTCGCGGTGCGGCACAGGGACGCTGACTCTGAGGGCCGATCCAGTTGATCAGGCTTCGAAGGTGAGTCCCGTTCTCACAAAACGAACGGCCGATACGCCAGGGCCTGATCGACGACCTCATCGGCCGAAAGGTCCCGCTCCGGCGGCCAGAAGATCAAGTCACTGACGTGACCAGACGGGCAGGCCAGGGCTCTGTCGAGCTTGTCCAGCCAGCCGGCCACCTCTTCATCGGCGGCGCAGCCCGCATCCATGATGCGCTGCACGAGCGCGACTGCCTCCGCGCGGCTCATCCCACTGCACTCACCAGGCCCTTCCGCCACAGCCACCGTATGAAGCAGTGACGCGGCATCGCCACGCGCTACGAGAAGGCCGCGACCATCTACCTGGCCGGACTCCATATTGCTGGGATCTTCCTTTGGTCTGCCAGCTGACTCAGGGGACCTGTCTGGGGTCAGCTGACGGGGATCGGTACACCCATTGTCAGCGGCTGCTGGCAGCATCACCGCCATGAACGCCATATTTACCACCCCGCCGCGGCCGTTCGACGTGACCGCGCTCTTCCCTCAGCTGGCCCCGCTGGCGCGGACGGCGACCCGGCTGCACCCGAGGCCGGGGTCGCCGACCGTGCAGGACAGCCACGTCGGCGGGCCGCTCCTGTGGCCCGCCGGCGAGCCGTGGCCGTACTGCGACGAGCCGCACGACAGCCGGGCGTCGCAGGTGACCCGCTCCCCGGACGACGTCCGGGTCCTCCGCCGCGATCTCGCCGCAGCGACCAAGCGGCTGCGCCTCGACCCCGGGGCGCCCGAGGTCACCCCCGAGGAGCGGGCGAACTGGGAGCGGCTCAAGGAGGGCCGCCCGTGGTTCGACGGCCCGATGCCCCTGCTGCCCGTCGCCCAGCTCTACGCCCGCGACATCCCCTTCCCCTGCCCGCCCGACGCGGACCTGCTCCAAGTCCTGTGGTGCCCCTTCGACCACGAGATGGCACACCCCAAGACCGCCCTGTTCTGGCGGTCCTCCGCCACCGTCACCGACATCCTCGACGCACCGCCCGAGCCGCCGATCGTCCAGGACGGCTGGTACCTCCCGGAGCCGTGCCTGTTCTCACCGGAGCAGGTCACCGACTACCCCCACCCCGGCGAGCTGAGCAAGGAGCTTCGGGACCAGCTGGACGACGAGAGCCGCTGGGCGACGATCGACCCCGCGCAGTACAACGCGTACGCGGACGACCCGGGCGAGCTCTACCT
Organism: Streptomyces chryseus; assembly: GCF_014650755.1. Taxonomy (GTDB): domain Bacteria; phylum Actinomycetota; class Actinomycetes; order Streptomycetales; family Streptomycetaceae; genus Streptomyces; species Streptomyces chryseus. The sequence goes on from NZ_BMVO01000043.1 coordinate 8,401, forward strand.
GAACAACCTCTGCACCGCCCCCGGCTGGAAGACCGGCGGCTGGACCCACTGGAGCCCCACCGACCCCGTCGACCGCGCCTGCCCGGAGTGCGGCACCGAGGCGGTCCCGCTCCTCACCATCGCCTCATCGGAATGGGACGGCGGCAGCGCGACCTGGATCGCCGAGGAGGACCGGCCGACCCCGGGCCCGCCGCCCCTGGGCGCCCGCAACGGCAACTTCACCTTGATCAGCATCACCGGCGGCAACAACCTGCAGCTCCACGTCTGCCCTTCTTCTCCGTACCACCCCCACATCGAACTGCTCCAGTGAGCTCGTGCGGAAGTCCTCCGGCCGACGCCTACACCACCAATCGACACCGCGATCGACTCTCCGGTCAGCCGCCTTGGCCAACTACCGGAGATGTAAACAACGGGCCCTAGATGCTGAACATGCTCACGACGGTGATGCTGCTGCCGAATGCAGCGGCGCCGAGGATCGTTCCGGTGATGGCGGTCCACAGGCGGCCGGTGCCGTGGTGCGCGTAGTGGATGCCGGCCACTCCGGCGGTGATGGCGAGCGGCCCGGCGATGACGGGGGCCAGAAAGGCCCGCAGGCCGAGAACATCACCCCGGCCTGACCCCGTAGGCGAGACACCCAGGCCCTCGGGGCGCGCTTCGAGGGCCTGGGCATTGCCCGAAGCGGAACACGCCGGCCTGCCCAGGGATCGAAGCAACTGCGGGGATGCGGCGCTCCCGTCCTTGCTGTGGTGTGCGGCCCTGCGCCACGTGCGAATGAAAACGCAGGGCCGCAGCCGCCCGTCCTGTCTGAAAGGCGGCCTTCCGCCAGACCGTACGACGACAAGCAGCGCACAGCGCGCTGCGCCCGGCCGAACGGGCGTGTCAACCGGCCCACCGGAGGAATCGTGCTCCGGCACAGCGGGCGCCCCTGCGGTGAAGACCGTCAGGGCTCACTGCCGGGCTTTCGATTGATCGAATACCCAGCCTGAATAAGAAGTGCTGAGGTAGGGCACGTGCGCGTCCCAGTCCGCAGGTGTCAGTGACTGAACCTGTTGCAGCGTGATGCGATTGACCGAGTCGATGTCGAACCCCCAGGAGAAGCCGACCAGCGGCAGCACGCGCCGTTCAGTGTCATCCATCGGTGTCCATGCCAGATAGCTGTGTGCGGTCCAGGTCAGAGGGCATCGCTCGGTTCGTGACGGTGCGTCAAACAGGGTGGGATTGATGCCGAAGAAGGCGTACGGCGACGGGGCATCCTTGAACAGGTAGAATGGGTCCATGTCGAAGGCGGCCCCGGTGGAGGAGTTGTCCGTCGAACGCACCAGCTGAACCCAGCCGAACAGGGCCCGATAACCCTTGCCCGGAAAGTCCACCTCAGCGGTGCAGCACGGGAAACCATCGGCTGAGGGGTGCTTGCCGATCACAGCAGGATCATCGACGCACTCCACCGTCACCGTTACTGCACCCTGCGTGTCGTCGCGTAAGAACGGAATGATCACGACGTCACTCTGCCGCTCGGACACGTCGGCGGCAAGGGCCCGGGACACGCCAAGAGCCCTCGGCAAAGCGAACAGCGTCAGCAAGCTTCCCCAGACAACGAAGACGACTACGCCGGACGACGAGGGCGAACCGTACCGGCCCGTCCACCAGAGCCCGACACGCCGGGCAAGCCGGCTGACCCACGACCCACCCCCTTCCTTCGAGCGGCGGCACCCCCCGGGTGACCGCCGCTTCACCATGGGCTGCGAGCAGTGGCCCGAGCGCCGGTTCGCTGTTGAGGGAGCCGGCGGCCTTGGCCGCACGCTCGCCCAGCAGCTGGCCGCGGCCGGCGAAGACGTCGTCAACGTTCCCTCGACGCTCTCGGCCAGGGCCAGGCTCCTGTCCACCGGCGGCGACCGCAAGACCGACCCCGCCGATGCCCTCCACGTCGCCCAGGTCGCCCTCTTCCGCAACCATCTCCGCAAGGTCACCGCCGAAGACCAGTCCACAATCCTGCGGCTGCTGACCGAGCGACGCAATGACCTGGTCAACGAGCGGACCCGCGTCGTTAATCGGCTCCACGCGTTACTACGCGACCTGCTGCCGGGCGGGGCCCCGACCCGACTGTCCGCCGACAAGGCTGCCGCGTTGATGAAGGGCATCCGACCGGTCACGGCGACCGACAACTGCCGACGTGACCTGGCCCGCGACTTGCTGGCCGACCTCCGTCGTCTCGACCACCAGGCGAAGGACAACGAAGCGCAGATGCGTGATGCCCTTGCGGCAGCCCGCACCAGCCTGACCTCGCTGCCCGGCCTCGGAACGGTCCTGGCCGCCAAGGTTCTCAGGCACATCGGTGACATCAGCCGCTTTCCGACCGAGCACCACTTCGCCAGCTACACCGGAAGCGCACCATTGGACGCCCCCAGCGGCAAGAACGTACGTCACCGCCCCAACACTGGCGGCAACCGAGCCTTGAACTCGGCTCTGCACATCATCGCCGTCTGCCAGATCCGCGACGGCGGCCACGGCCAGGAGTACTACCTGCGCAACCTCACCATCTCGGGAGGCAGGCGGATCGGACCTGAGGCCATGTTCATGAGAACGGGAGGCACCATGCCGTGCGGTCTCCTGGGGACGCCGCTCTCCGTCCATGCCTCCGGTCACGGGCCTTCCGCCAACCGTTGGATCGTCCTCCAGCGCGGGGCGTCGTCATCAGGGATGTCCGGAGACGCGAAGTGGAAAGGCACGCGAAGGTGGCCGGTTAGCGCCCGGCCGGCCTCAGCGGCGGCAACGCCAGGAGGAGGGCCGTCAGATCGGCGGTAGACAGTCGCCAGGTGCCCCTCCCCGTCTGGGACGTCCAGAACCGCGACCAGAAGAACGAACCAGTCGTGCACTGTATCGCCGTCCCAGAGCGCCTCCACCGCCGCCACACGGCCTGGGAGAGCCGCAGCGCGGGCTGCGAGTGAGGGAAGGTCCAGCGGATCAGGTGGCGTGCGCTGCACACGGTCGCCCAGAGCCTCGTACCGCGCGTGGACCACCCGCTCGGCTTCGTTCAGGCCCACCCCCAGCGGGCGCAACGCCTCCCAGACGGACCTGATTGCCGACAGCCGGCTGTCGCGCAGCACGTCGGCATCGACCTCTCGGCAGGTCCGTTCCTCCAAGTAGGCCCACCAGCCGCTCACTGGGCCACCAGCCGGGATCTCAGGGTGCGCGTCATAAGTTCGAACGTACGCCAGGACTCAGTGCCCGCCCCAGCCACCCTTTTGGTAGTGCTGTCGAATCTCGGTTCTGGCACAGATCTTGGGGAGTCGTCGCGGAGCGTTACCCCGTTGTTCGATTGCGAAGAGTCGGGTTCGCGTGGGACCGCGTACGCCTTGTCGTCCAGCGATCAGAATTGACGCTCCCTCAGATCCCTGCCACCCGCGGCTGCGGCCGGTTGTGGCCGGTGATGGTGATGGTCATGCAGACCGATGCACCGTTCTGGGATTCGCTGGTGTTCGACGGAATCGACGATGTGGATGTCGAGGCGGTCACAGCGGCGTTCGGCACGGTCGAGGTGGCGGCGAGAGGCCGCGCGGCCGGCGCTGCATGTCCGGACTGCGGCCGTTTCTCGGACCGAGTCCACGACCGCTACCAGCGCAGGCTGAAGGGCCTTCCGCTCGCTGAGCAGGGCTTTGTGATCCTGCTGACGGTCCGGCGCTTCATCTGCGGGTCAGCGGACTGCCCGCGCCGGACGTTCGCCGAGCCGTTCTCGCAGCTGGCTGTCCCGCACGCACGGTTCACCACGCGGCTCAACCACGCCCTGGAGCGAGGGGGGCTCGCGCTGGCCGGGCGGGCCGGGGCCCGGCTGGCGCCTCAGCTGGGCTTCGGGGCCGGCCGGATGACCTTGTTACGGAGGGTCATGGCATTGCCCGATCCGCAGTTTGGTACTCCGCGCGTCCTGGGCGTGGACGACTTCGCGATCCGCCGGGGCCAGACCTACTCCACCGTCTTGACCAGCGTCGAAGACCATCGCGTGGTCGACGTGCTCCCGACCCGCGAAGCCGGGCCGCTGGCCGCCTGGCTGACTCGCCACCCCGGCGTGGAGATCATCTGCCGGGACCGGGCCGGCGCCTACGCCGAGGGAGCACGACGCGGTGCCCCAGACGCTCTGCAGGTCGCCGACCGGTTCCACCTATGGCAGGGCCTCGGCCGAGCCGTGGAAACCTGCGTCGCCGCCCACCGCGACTGCCTGCGCAATCCCTCGCCCGGCAGCATGCTGCCGGAGGCCACCGGAGGACTTCCGGTCGGCCGCAGGACGACCCGGCGCCCATCGGCCAGCGCGCTGAGCGCAAGAAGGCCGCGCACGCCCTCCACCTGCTCCGAGATCTCGACGCCGTGACAGCTGGGCTCACCCTGGACTGGAGCTCTGGCAGCATCGAGGGCGCCGTGAACCGCATCAAGAAGATCAAGCGGCAGCTCTACGGTCGGGCCGGATTCGAACTGCTCCGAAAAATGATCTTGCTCCAGTAGCTTCTCGCGCCGGTGTTGTTCCGTCGCTGGCGGCACGGGGTCAGAGTTCGGTCGTCCAAATCCCGACAGGGTGCTCACGCGGTGGCAGCCACAGCTGAGGCTGTGACTCCCGATGCCTCACCTCAGCCTGTTCGTCCCAGTGAAATCGTTCATGCGCGTCGGGCCACGCAACTTGCAGCACAAGGAAAGGAGGCCGGCGGTAGAACCCGATGGCCTGTCCGAAGAAGGTCCGGTACCAGCGCAGATCAACCTGCCTGAGCGCGACTTGGTGACCGTCGACAACGTCAGGATGTCTCTGGCCGTCGGCCAGTACACCGCCCGCGGCGGACTTCTCTCCGAGCCTGTTGAGAATGCGGTGCATGACTTGGATATCGAGTCCGAACATGGCGAGCTCAGGTGCGTTGTGAGCGTGCGCGAGGCCGATCGTGTAGGCGAATCCAGGACCGATGTCGTCCTCGGGAACCATCACGACGTGCCATCCGTGCCGCTGCACGTTCTCGATGATCGTCAGATCCATGCGGTCCGCTTCGTCTCGGTCACCGTAGTCATGGCAGAGGACGCAGCGGCACTGGAACGGATCGGCAGTCATACGCGGAGGCTACGAGGTGAGTGTTTGAGCCGGCCAGCCGGGCTCGTGATCGCCCTTCAATCGAACGTCACTGTCACCCTCTGCGATCGCTCCCCAAGATCTGTGCCAGAACCGAGTAACGACAGCACATGCGCGCGGGGTTGCGGCAGACAGGTGGGCTGAGGGGCCCCTGGCTGGCGACGGTGACCGGGTGGCATGCGCGGAGGAGAATCGCTTCATGCGAATTCTGATCATCACCGCCGGGTCGCGGGGAGACGTTGCGCCCTTCACAGGCCTGGGGCGGCGCCTGCTGGACACGGGTCATCAGGTCGCCGTGGCCGCTCACCCGTCCTTCGCCGCACTCGTCGACGGGTGTGGTCTCGACTACCGGCCTGTGCCAGGAGACCCGCAGGGGCTGGTCCGGGATTGGTCGCGGGCGGCGTCGCCGGAGGAGGCCCGGGCGCTGACAAGGGCGTACGCGGACGGGCTCGCCGATGGGGTGGCGGAGGCGGTGGCAGGCGGAGCCGACCTGCTGCTCACCGCCTTCGGCCCGGCACCGCTCAGCCGGACGGCCGGCGAAGCGCTCGGCGTCCCAGTCATCGGCACCTACCTCGCACCGGCGTTCGCCACCGGACAATTCCCGCTGCCCAACGCGCGGAACACCGACGGCCCGGGGCCGGAGGGCAACCTCGCCGCGGGCCGGGAAGTGCTGAGGCGCGCGGAAGGGGTCTTCGCGGGCGCCACGACCCGGCTGCGCGCCCGCCTCGGGCTGCCAGCCGACGCGTCCTCGGCACCGGTGGACATCCGGCCGGTCTTCCACGGCTTCAGCCCGCTGGTGGTGCCGCGCCCCGAGGACTGGCCGTCCGGGGTCGAAGTGGCGGGCTACTGGTGGCCCGCGCGGCCGGACGGCTGGCAGCCCCCGGCCGAACTGGTCGACTTTCTCCAGGCCGGTCCGCACCCGGTGTTCATCGGGTTCGGCAGCATGGCGGCGGGGCAGGGGGAACGGCTGAGTGAGCTGGTGACCGCGGCGGTGGAGCGGGCAGGCGTGCGCGCGGTGGTGCAGGCGGGGTGGGCCGAACTGAGCGGCTGCGGCGACGACGTCCTGGCCATCGGCGACGTCCCGCACGACTGGCTGTTCCCTCGCACCGCCGCCGTCGTCCACCACGCCGGGGCCGGTACCACCGCAGCCGGACTGCGGGCCGGAGTACCCGCCCTGCCCGTACCCGTCATGGCCGACCAGCCGTTCTGGGCATCTCGGCTGTACCAGCTAGGAGTTGCCCCCCGGCCTCTGCCGTTCCCGGACCTCACCGCCGAAGCCCTCGGCGACGCGATCACGGCCTGCCTGTCCGAACCGGCCCACCGCCGCCGCGCGGCCGAACTCGCCCGCGGCATCGCCGCCGAGGACGGCGCCGCTTCATTGCTCGCCCACATGGGCTCAAGGGGCGCCGGGTGAACCCGGGGGATGCTGCATCGCCGTGCTGCGGTGCCAGGCTGTCCGAGGCACTCTGCCGCATCCGGTGCTGCCGAAACGCGCGGACAATTCGAACGCCGCCGCCCCTTGGCCGTCTCCCAAAGACGTGAGCAAACGCTGCTCGAAGTCGTGAACGTAGCCATCCGTGTCGTCACCCGGCCGCGAAGCATCGCTGCTCGGCATGGCGTTAACTTGAGTTTTTGACCTCGCGTGGGCACGTGACTCCGGCGGAACCATGCATGGTCTTCGTCACGGTCACACGCAGATGTTCTGGGCAGATCGGCCAGGCAGCATCCGCAGAGCCGGCGGGGTGAAGCCGAGGCGGCATAGGCGCGGCGGCAGTGCCGCACTGAGATCTGATCGGAGACGCTGTCCGCCGGTGAGTGGGTGCCGATGAAAAGGGAGCGCATCCAATGGGATCGACAGGGAGATTGCGACGTGTCCGCCGAGACCCATGAGGCGCTGGTATGCCGGTTGTTCGAGGAAGTGCTCAATGGTCGGCGCATGGAGGTCATTGACGAGCTGGCCGCGGCGGACTACCAGGAGAACGACCCGATGCCCGGGCAGCGTGAGGGGCGTGAGGGACTGAAGGATCGGATGACCATGCTCGTGGAAGGGCTGGCACCCACCTTCAGCATTGACGACATCATTGCCGAGGGGGACCGCGTCGTCGTCCGTTGGACCATCAGCGCCACCCACTCCGGAACCTTTCTGGGCATCCCTCCGACGGGACGATCATGCCGCTTCGCCGGAATCGACATCTTCCGGCTCGACGACGGCCGGCTCGTCGAGCACTGGCACGTTGTCGATCAGCTCTCCATGCTCCAGCAACTGGAGTTGCTCCCGTCATCCTGAGCCCGAGCCGGTGTGGCACGTCAAAAATGCTCACTGTGGCGCAGGTCGTTCTCCACGTCGCGAACACGAACAGAGAGTTGGCAGTACGCCCAGAGAACGTTCGCGGAGCTGCACGTACTTTGTGGACCGTCACCTGCAAGTCCCCGCCGGGGATGGCGAACCAGTCCGGGAAGAGCCAACCAGCTATCGGCCATAAGTAGGGCTGCGGTCGGCCCTGCGGCGGTCTCTACGTTTTCCCCTATGTTCTCCCCTACGGTGACCCGCACCCACGGCGGGCGTGTTTGTACAGTTCAGACCCCTTGTCCAGCCCGTTTTCGGCACCTCGACAACCCTCTTATTAACCACTCTTTGTCAGTAGAGAGCGGTAGGAGTGGTCATCATCGGTCCGGGGCGGCGGGGCGGGCCGCTGCCGACCGCCGCTGGACGGTCGGCAGGGCGTGGGGGAGGGGTGGGGTGCTGGTGGGTGGGACGAAGGCGCGGCCGTACGGGTCGACGACGAAGGCGCGGACGTGGGTGCTGGCGGCGCTTGGGGTGGTGAAGGTCGCGACGGCGGAGCAGATCCGGCAGTTGACGTGTCCGGGCACTGCGGACGCGCAGACGGTCCGCAACGCCGCGAAGGACCTCGGGGTTGAGGGTCTGGTCGTCTCGCTCGGGTCCGCGACGCGGATCAACGACAAGGGCAACCGGGTGTCGGAGAAGCTGTGGAACCTGACCACCGCCGGCCTGGAGGCCGCGAGCGTGGTCCTGGACCGCGAGGTGAAGGAGATGGGCGGCACGGCTAAGGCGTCGGTGCCCTCAGGCGCTCCGCACGCGCGGAAGGTCACGGACACGATTACCGCGTTCCTCCAACCAATACCGGAGCCGACCCGGCCGGTCGTCCGCAAGAACCAGCCGCCGCCGACGGTGCCGACGCAGACAGCGGCCGGTCCGTTCCGGCCGGCGGGGATCGGCACGCTCTCCTCGTGGGAGACCGAGGTTGTGCTGCCGGTGGCGGGCACGTTCATCAGCCCGGCCAAGGGCAGCCCTCGCGCGGACGCCGTCCTGACCGCACCTGGGGCCGGGTTGCCGGTGCTGTTCGTGGAGGTCGACAACGGCACCGAGGACCGGCAGATCGTGGCCAACAAGATTTTCAAGTACCGCCGGTTCTTCCGCCGCACACTCAAAGACAACGCCCGGGACGTCCCGATGTGGCAGACCCTCTACGGCGACCACGGCCGCCAGGGCCACCCGCCTGTGGCGATCGTGTTCACCAAGCAGGTCGGCCCCGAGGCGATGATGAACCGCATGAAGGCCATCCGCGACCTCTCCACGGAGTGCTGGAAAGGCCACTGGCAGGGCGGCAGCCTCTACGGGACGGATGTGAAGGACGGCTACCGCCGCTACGACGGCACCGTCCCCGTCATCGTCACCACCCTCGCCCGCCTACAACAGCACGGACCCCACGGACCCATCTGGTGGCGCTACGGGCATTCTTCGTGGGAGTCCCTCGAAGCGGCTCTGGACAACCCGGACGACTACCGGGCCTTCTCCGTCCGGGACGAGGAACGTCGCCTCGAGCGCCGCGCCCAGGAGGAGCGCGAGCAGCGCGAGCGGGAAGAGACCAAGCGGCGGCAGAAGGCCGCCGCGTGGGCGTGTCCGACCTGCGGCCGTGACGTCTATCCGAACGACGACTGGCAGTCCGCAGCGCCGGGCAGCGACTGCTCCGTGTGCAATTCCGCCAAGGAGCGGGAGCGCCAGGCGGCCGAGGAGCGGGCGGCTGAAGAGGCGCAGGCGAAGGCGGAAGCGGAGGCGTGGCGCAAGGAGAACGGCATCTTCGGCTTCCTGCGCCGCTGACACCGGAGCTCTGCCGGTCTGACACGCCGCCCCTCCGCCGCTGGGGGCCGACGGGGCATGGGGTGGGGCCCCGAGCCAGGCGCGGATATCGGGGCCCCGGAGCGCGCAGTCCGTGGGGTTGCACGCGTCGCCCGGCACGGCCCCGTTCTCGTATGGCTACGGCGAAAGGACATGTAGCGCCATGGCGTACTGGTCCGAATGCTCTGCCAGGCCGCGCGCCACGGATCTCTTCTTCCTATGGTCGAAAACGACGAAATGCCCGCTCTGTGAGCGGTTGGCCTCTCTGTTTCCATCCAGCCGCAGGGCAGAGCACGCCCGCCCCAAGCAGAGGACGAGACCATGAGCGACGAGTACAGCGTGACCGCGATGGCCGACGAAGGTGTGGCCAAGAACGTCGAATACACAGGCAGACAACTGATTCTGCTCGATCAGGACGACCCCAAGGCCGGGCTGGACGCCCTGTTTTCGCGTGCCGGAGTGTCGGTGGCCAACCACATCCAGGCCGGCGACTCCGCTATTCACGCCCTCCAAGAGGGCGGAACCGTGGTACTCGACGATCTGGGCATCGCCATCGTCGAGGCCGTCGAGGGCGACCAGCGGCTGGCTCTGAAGGCCACCGTCGACTCAACTCCGACTCTGGAATCGGAACCGGAGCGTGTTCTCCACGCCTGCACGGAGGCCACGGCGGCCCACCCGATGGAGTACTTCGAGGGGTACCTGCATGGTGTAGCCGACCTCGTCGAGCGGGTTCAGGGAAACGGCCAGGTCAATCAGTCACTGGCGCCGGCCGCGGCCGGTCCCCGGTGGAGCGAGGCGCAAGCAACCTGGGGACTGCAGGCCATCCTGGCGACCGAGACGACCCTCACTGGTAGAGGCGTCGGAGTGGCGATCCTCGACACCGGCATCGACGAAGCTCATCCGGACCTGGCCGACCGGATGAGGCAGTCGGTGTCCTTCGTGCCTGGACAGGCTGTCGATGACGGTCACGGCCACGGCACCCACTGCGCTGGGACCGCCGGTGGCCCCAGAAACCCGGCCACCGGGCCGCGCTACGGTGTCGCGTGCGAGGCCGACATCTACGTTGCCAAGGTGCTGAGCAACCAGGGCCGCGGAAGCGACGGACAGATCCTCGACGGCATCAACTGGGCCATGAGCCAGTCCGGGGTCCGGGTCATCTCAATGTCACTGGGCGGTGCAGTCGCCCTCGGCGCCGGCTACTCGCGCATCTACGAGCGCGCAGCCCGTCGATGCCTCATGCGCGGCAAGGTGATCATCGCAGCCGCGGGGAACGAGAGCCAGCGCCCGCTGAATCTCCAACCGGTAGGAATGCCTGCGAACTGCCCGTCGGTGCTCGCGGTGGGCGCGATCGCGCCGGACTACACCATCGCTCCGTTCTCGTGCGCCGGTCTCAACCCGCAAGGCGGTGGGGTTGACCTGGCGGGGCCGGGCGTCGACGTGCTGTCCACCTGGCGGAACGGCGGATACCGTCGGCTGTCGGGCACCAGCATGGCCACCCCCCACGTCGCGGGTATCGCCGCGCTGCTCTGGGAGCAGAACCCGATGGCGACCCCCGCACAGATCGTGACGCAGCTCCGCGCAGGCACACGTGATCTTCGTCTTCCGGTGTCGGACGCTGGTCGAGGACTGGTGCAGGCACCCTAGGGGTAGCAAAATGATGAACCACCTTGGAGGGCGACATGGGCTACGTGACCGGCGACTCGCACATCATGAGTGATGAGACTTCCGTCGTCAGGGTGATGGTCGCGCTCGACCCCGATGATTTCGACAAGGCGGTCGAGGCCGCCCGGGGCGCTGGAATGATCATCGAGTCCGAGCAGCGGGAACTCGGCACCGCCGTGGGAACCGTGTCCGAGGACGCCCTGGGCGCCCTGAGCGCAGCCTACGGCGTTGAGGACGTAGAGCGGGAGCGCGGCTACCAGCTACCGGATCCCGACTCTCCCGTGCAGTAACCGCTCCGCTCATGACCGTGTGCGGCAACCTCGGCGTAGTCGGACAGCCGACTGTGCAGTGAAGCAGGCTGAGCACTGCCCGCTACCTGTCCGGTCGCCGTAGCTATACGAGCACAGGGCCTATGCGTGCCGCCCGGGCCGGCGGCACGCTGGAACTGGTGGCGACGATGAGCGCGAAGACTGGCGGGTGACGGCGAAGACGTGTGTCAGCGGACTGCTGACACCCGTCGACCGTGGCGCACACCGGCGGGCCAGGCCTGGGGCCAGCGCGTCGAAGGCGTCGGCGCCACGTGCGACGTGACGTCGGCCCTGTTGGCGCCTTATAAAGGGGCCTGTAGTGTGTTGAACGAGCCGGTGACCGCGGGTTGCCGGAAGTGGAGCCAGGTGACCTGGGGCAGACCGGGAGCCTGGCTCGGCGCATTTCCGGCGTCGCTTCAGCAGTCGGTGGGCACCTCGAAGTCGAGCAAGGCGTCCCCCAACATCGCGGTGTACTGCGGATCGCCCTTGCGCTGGGCATGAACGGCACCCGCGACGATGTCGGAGATCCAGAGCAGCGGCTCAGCGCGGCCGTGAACATGATCTGCACGGAACACGGTTCCTTTGGGCAGCACCGTCTGCCGGGCGCGGGCGACCGTGCTGATGTCGTCTTTGTTCAGTGCAGCCTCACGGGACTCGATGTAGAGCTGGTCGACCTCGAACCCGTGCAGTTCGACGACGAGCGCCGTCAATGACTTGCTCCGGGCCCGTTCCTGCCTCCGCTTGGGTACCGGTGTACCGACGGCCACAACGTGGAGACCGCTCTGGACGGCCACGAGCTGGGCGGCGTGGCGCCGCTGCCGATGGTCCATTTCGGTCCAGTGGGACTTGCTGGTGTCCCGCCGCCCTTTCAGCGCGCGTATCGCTGCACGGACATCGTCCGTGACGGTCGGGTCAATGATCGTGGCAGCGAGGATGTAGAAGCCGCTCTCACTGTTCTCGTGGAAGGACTCATCCAGCCACGCTGGCTTCTGTCCGCCTGCGGAGTGGGGTCCCCCGTGGGTCTGGTTGATCAGGTCACCCCTTGTTTCGGGAAGGGCTTGCGGCACTCTTCTTCGCGGTCGTGGACTTTGGTGCGGTCGGTGCGGTCGGTGCGGTCGGTGCGGTCGGTGCGGTCTTCCGGGGCTTGCGGGGCCTGGTGATTGCCGTCCGCTGGTAGAGGTACGCGCCGGTGACGCCGGCGGGGGCGAGCGGCGCCGTCTTGAAGACCTTGATGCGCTCCACGAGTCCGAGGTCGAGGAGCTTCTTCAGCCCGCGCTCGTGGGTGTCGGGGGACCAGCCGTACCACTCGGGAGCCTTCTCGGCCGGGAAAGCAGACCACGCCTTCTCCCGGGCGACGACCAGGAGCAGGGCGAGGGCCGGCAGGTCCAAGTTTTCGTCGTACCCCTTCGCCCAGAACGTGGTCGGGATCTGCAGGAAGCGGTCCTCCTCGGTCTTCCCTGCAGGACGGTCGTACGCCTTGCCACTTCCGTCCTCCCGCAGCAGGGTGACTGTGATCATGGTTCCCGCGCGGCTGCACTTGATCAGATTCCGGCCCTCCAGCCGGCGCAGGGCCCGCCAGGCACCGGTTCGGGCGGACTGATCCGTCGCGGTCTCCTGGATGTCCATCAGCCGCGCCCACACCGCGCTGTCGTGCTTGGTCGACCAGCCGGAGTCACCGTTGCTGCACGCGGCCACGATCATCAGGTATGCCTTCAAGCCCCTGAGATCTCTTCCAGTCACGAAGTCTTTGAGGGGCCCGTGGCGGCTCGCGGCTCCCTTGGGGGCCTGGACGAAGGTCTTGCGCAGGGGCACGTTGGACCGGATCGAGCGCTCGAGAACCTGCGCGCGGGTGTCCCTGCCGGTCGCCTTGAGTTCCTGCATGTCCTGCTCGGTGTGCGATGTCCTCTTCATGCTTCTGAAGGTAGCCATCCCAGTGGGCGCAAACCAAACGATTCAGCCCCCCATGGGGTGGACGGCTGAGCGGGTAGATGACAGTGCCAGGTGAAAGTTCAACGTGACAGTCCCAGGTGACAGTCCAACTGGGATGACTAACTGACACGAGCGTGGGGACGCCCCAGCGCTGCAGCCTGCACGTGCTGCGGTGGGGCCCACGGCACGGTGGCGTGCCCTACCGACCATCTCGCTCTCGCCGTGAAAACCGACCGAGACCGGCCGCCTGCTTCGTCGAAGGCCAGCAATCGACGTCCCACACGTGTCGGAAGCTGCCTACGCCCACTGGAGCGCCGAACAGAACCCTGTCCTCCCGGCCCCCTCACCGCGTCGACCGCAGGGTGCACCATCCGCCCCACCGCTCCCACATCCGGACGGGCCTTGCACCAGGAGAGCCCCAGGAAGGCCCCTGTACGGCATGGAGAGCGCCGATCAGGCGACGGGGCCCCGGTTCCACCCCGAACCCACGAACGCCCGTCAGGCGGCGATCTGCGGACGCGCCACCCTCCTCTTGTTTGTAAGCACTTCTTTTGGCCCCGCCGTACCAGGTTCTTTTGGCTCCGACAGGCGTTCGGCTGCCGGGCCGGTGATGGGCTGATGCACAGGCGCAGCCAGCGAGAAGAGGCCGTCAGGGGCTCGGGTGAACCGTCGACCGCAGGTTCGAGGGTGGGGCCAAAAGACTTCCGAACCGTGGTCCCAACGGAAGTGCTCACAGACACTCCTCTTCTAGTCGCCGCGCGAAGCGCGTCCGCTTTCCATCGGTGGATTCGGGGCGCCTGTGGCGCCCCGGCGGAGCCGATTGGGGAAGTTAAGTCGTCCCGGAGGGACGCCGTCGGCGAAAAAGACCACGTCGCAGAGTCGTAAGGCGACAAAAGCTTGACGTGAGAGTGCGTCGAACTAACTGTGTGCCCGCCAGGTCTCCGGAGCCGCGTTGATGCATGGGTCCCGGGACGTGAGTGAAGCGGTTCGCGGGTGCGATGCGAACCGCTTCACTCATTGGGCCGCCTATGCCCAGTCGAGTCCAAGTTCGGCGAGCGCCGCCAGCTGCTGCTCGCTCAGCCGGTCGCGTCGGGTTTTGTGGTTGCTGAGGAATACGCCGAGGCGTACGGAGGTCCCGTCGGGCAGCTGTTCGACGTGTTGCCGTCCCACGATGGTCTTCCCTTCCCGTGCGATGTACTGCTTGAGGGCTGTGAGGCCCCGTGTGAAGGCGTCGGAGCTCTTCGCCGCTTCAGTCTTCGCACTGGTCCGTGCGGGGGCTGTCTGTGGCCGTGCGGCCGGTTTCACGCCCAGCACGTGCAGGCGGTGCTGCTGTTCGGTGTTCAGGCGCGCCCAGTCCCGTGCTTGCCGCGCCGCCCAGCGGCCGATGTCGTCGCCGCGGTACGTGACGCCAGGCACGATCTCCTCCAACGTCCCGCCAGCCTCCAGCAGGGCACGCAGCCCCATGTAGTGGCGTTGCCAGTCGACGGTCCACCCCAACAGCCCGGGGTTCCAGTCCGGATCGATCCCGGCGAGCTGCTCGCTGCGTCGCGCTGCGCGCTCGGGGTCTTTGCCGAGTCCGCCGGGGCGGCGGAGGTTGGTGAGCCACTGTCCTACGGGCTTGTCCATCGCGGTGGCGTGCCTGGGGGCGGCCAGGGTGCCGGCCTCCGCGTAGTAGGCGCGGGCCGCGGCGAGGTTCTCCTCGAAGGCCGCGTCGGCGGTGTCCCAGATCATGCCGAGCTCCTCCAGCTCGGTCGCCCGCGTGGCCGGCATGGTCCCGGCCCGGTACGCCCGGCGCTGGTCGGACAGCCACCTGCCCAAGGGGTACGCGCCTTCCTGATGTTCGTAGGGCACGTCGAGGCTGTCTTCCCGGTCGCGGTAGCGGCGGGCGGCGTCGTATCCGCGCGTCCAGTCCTGGCGCTCGGTGTCGAGGATCTGGAACTTGATCCACTTGGCGACCATGACCGGGTCCCTGGGGGCGGCGAAGCGGAGCAGCAGCCGCGACTCCTCCTCACCGTCCTGCGGCTCCTCACCGATGTGTTCCGACGGATCAACAACCCGTTTCTGGTTCTCTTGCGGAATGGCGAGCATTTCAATGGCACGCTCGTCATGCGCCCGAAGACCTTCAAGGACCTTTACGAGTGGCCGATATGAAGCCGAGGTGAACATGTCCTCAGGCCGCTCATCGGGTGCCAAGAATACCGGCACGATCAGTGTCGCAATCTTCCCCTGGTTCGGCTTCTGACGCAATGCCCGACCAATGGCCTGGACGATGTCCACCGCCGACCCTTTCGGGTCCAGCAGGGCCACAGAATCCACCGCCCTGATATCGACACCCTCACCCAGTACACGGCAATTAGAAAGCACCGCACGACCCGCCCTGCGCCCGAAATCGGAAAGCACCGCACGACGGTGATCGGCCTCATGTTCACCACACAGCCAGTCCGCCCACACCCGCTCCGGATACCGGTTCGGATCCGAGGCGTGCAGCTGCTTGGCGACCCTGGGCAGCCCCTTCGCGAACGCGGAAGCCTCTATGGTCCGGTGATGGAACGTGATGGTCGTCTGGAGCTGGTGCTCCGCCATCGTCTCCAGCAACGCGGCCTGCAACGCGCCCATCCGCTCACCCCGCAGCCGCTCCTCCCGCTTCTCCTCGCTGGCCAGGCGGGCAGGGGTCACCACCGGGTCCGTCAGCTCGACCACCACGATCTGATACCGCGCCAAAAGCCCACGTGACACGGCTGACGCGAGTGATAGCTCGTAGACCACGGGCCCGTAGATCTTCGGATCGTCCATGGAACAGGCCATCTCACGCGGCAGCCGGTCCCACCCCTCGAACGGCTCCCCCGTCTCCGAGACGGCACGCTCCAGCCTCCGGGGCGGACGCTCCTTCCAAATCCTGGGAGTGGCCGTCATGTACAGCCGGCGCATCGCCGGAATCACGTCCTGGTCATGGATCGCAGCCCACGCCTTACCCAAAGATCCACTTGTACGGTGGGCCTCATCCACCACCACGAGGTCGAAAACATCCATGGGCAGCCCGTACGCCCCCTCGTGCGCCTCGGCCAGCACGGGCAGGCTGGCATAGGTGGCGTAGACGGTCACCGGCCCGCGGCCGTGCCACAACGCCAACTGCGGCGGACTCGTCGTGGAGCGCACATCAAGATCCCACAAATGCGGGTCATCATCCAGCGAACACACCGCCACAGCCGGACCCGTATGCCCGACAGAACGCCATTCCCGCACCGTCTGTGTCAACAGATCCAAAGTCGGCGACAACACCAACACCCGGCCATTGCGCGCCAGTCGCATCGCAGAGTGCGCAGCAATGAAGGTCTTCCCTGTACCACACGCGGCCACCACGGTGGCCCGCAGGCCATCACGCGGAATACGCTTCCCCGGCGGAATATCTAGCCCACGAACCACCGCGTCAACGGCCTCAACCTGATGAGGAAACAGCCGGATCTCATCGGCTTTCGGCATTCCGTACTCCAAGAGTCGAGAAGGGGTACCTGCCCTGGCAGAGGGGGTAACAGTTCGCTCGGGATGCTACACACTGCATCCGGCGACGCGTGATGCTGCATCACAGGGAAGTATGCGCGCTCTTACCTTAGCGCAACGGGGTGCGGTGCCGGGCCGTTTTTCGAGTAAACTCATGCGTACGCTGCTCGGTCTGACGGGGGGTGGCGAGTGGGTGTCAGTTCGGATGGAGCGAAGCGGAGTTCGAGCCCGGATCTCCCGAAGGCCGGCTCACCACGCAGATTGAGGTGACGGTTCCTCATCGGGGAGGGGGTGCCCTGTTCTTCGGGATCCTACACAGGCCCGCACCGATGCACCCCTCCGTCACCCAGCCAGCCGTTCCGGCGGAGCCGGAACCGGGCATGGGAGCGAAGCGGACATGCCTGCCCTCGGGAATTTAAGCGAAGCGTAATTCCCAATCCCCTTGCGAAGCAAGGGGATTAAGGCGCGAAGCGCCGTCACCGAATTGCGAAGCAATTCGGCCGCTGAGCGAAGCGAAGCGTTTCCCTTGCACAGCGCGCAGCGCTGTGGTACCCGCTCCGCGGGAGAT
>NZ_BMVO01000044.1 GCF_014650755.1 Streptomyces chryseus
AACAAACCAACGACCGACCTGCCCAACCGTCACGGCAAAGACCGTTGCAGTACTAATCTGTGACGATGTCTTGGGCATAAATGATGACCTCGCCGTCGACCACGTGTTCCCGTTTTCCCTGATGCGCCGCTTCGGGAGTGTCGACTCCTGGCACGGCCCGGACCTGGATTCCCTGTGGAACCTCGCCCCCGCACACGCCGCTTGCAACAGAACGAAAAGTGATCGGCTGCCCAACACACTCGAACTCGCCCGGCTGGCCGCCCGCAACGAGGCCATCATGCAGTCCCCCCACCCTCTCCGCCGCACCCTGCAACGCAGCATGACCAAGGTCCATCCCGGCCGGCGAGTGCCCTCATGGTCAGACTTCCTGAAGGCAGTACAGATGACCATCTGAAGCCAATCACCCAGGGCCTGGGACCGCGTAGTGCATTCAACCAGTCATTACCGCGAGGCTTTGGAGAACCTGCTCGCCGACAAGGCCAAGGGCACCCAGCCCGCCGGAGCCGAGCAGCCAGCGGCCGCGGCGACGGTCGTCGACCTCATGGCGGCGCTTCGCCAGTCCGTGGAGTCGGCACGTGAATCCCGCGGTGAGGGTCAGAGCGAGGACGCGACCGTTCACGACATGCCTCAGCGCGCCACCAAGAGCCCCGCGAAGAAGGCCGGTGCCAGCAGGCCGCGGTCGGCGTAGTCAGGTGAGGTAGCCCAGGTCAACGTCGGGCTTGCATACCGGGCACGGTGTAATGCCGTCGGCCAGCGCGCGCAGCGCCTGCGTGCGGTCGATGGGGCGACTGCGCCCGCCGACGAGACCGCAGCCCCCGGCATGGACCGCCATGGGCGGCCGCCCCTCGCCAGTCCCGAGTTGGATCACCCAGTCGGGAGGCGGCGGTGGAGGCCGACGGGCAGCGCGCTCGGCCTGGCGCTGCTCCTCAGCCTGAAGCCAGCGCCTGGTCTGGTCTGGTCGAGCTGCTAAAGCTGGACACGCTCCAGGAAGCGGAGCAGCTCGACGCGCGACGGGTTATCGGACACGCGTTCTATCGAAACGCGCCGATGTTGGCAGCCCTCCTGACTTCGCGTATGACGGGGGCGGCAGGCTGGCGCGGGTGCCGCCCCCGTCATACGCGAAGTCAGCTCCGCGCGATAGCCCTTGCATCAAAACGAGCGCTACTGCGGCGCTCGCACCGACGCCGGTACACCAGCACGTGGCGCCCGGGCCCCGGCCGATCTGTGTCGGCCGGGGCCCGGGCCCTGTCAGCCGGTCTCGCGCCACCAGGCGGGAGACACGCTGAGGCTCCACACGTCACCGGTCGGCCCATGGGTGGCGGCGTCCACGCGGACCAAGATCCTCACGCCGGACTCGGGAACCCGGTAGCGGTGGAAGTCCGCGGCCGTCCCGTCGTCGTCCGGTTCGACCGAACAGCCGAGGCCGGTGATCGCGGCGACCAGGTCCTCGAAGGGCGTCCGAGGGGCGAAGTCGCCGTACACGCTCCGCAGGGGTGCCGGCACGGCCGACTCCGTGTCCCACCGCAGCCGGTGCACCTGAACGCTGATCCCGAAGCAGGGCCAGGCCCCGTGCTCCTCCTGGAACGACAGCTCCACGAGACCGTAGTCGCGCCGCAGCAGACCTCCGTCCGCGTCGTCGACGTAGTCGGTCCCCAGCCGGTCCGCCCACTCGGCGGGCTGCGCGCCGATGCCCACGCCCAGAACGTCGCCGCGGGCGGCGACGTGGGCGTAACAATCCAGATCGGACATCTACATCTTCTCCATTGCCTCAATCAGCGCCTGCAGTTCGGCCGTCCGGTCGTTGCTGAAGCGCCACTGCGGCTTGCGGCCTTCCTTCATGGCCTTGGCGCTGGACTCGAAGACCTCCTTGGCACCCTTCGTCACCCTGATCATGTCCGCGCGCCACTTGGGGTCGGACGTGATCGTCGCGATGACGGCGTCGACCTGCTTCTGCGTGGCCGTGCCGCGCGACAGGCGGATCGCCTCGGTCCGGATACCGCCCTTGCCGTCCGGGCGCAGGGCCACCTCCATGCCGTCCTTCATGTTGACGTGAGCGCCCTTGGTGACCCAGTCCTGGTCCACCTGGCCGACATGGTCGATCTCAAGGCTGCACTTGTTCTTCTTGGCATTGTGGACCAGGACCGGCGTGTTTCCGGCGAGCACGTAGTACGTGTGCAGCCGGGCGACGGTGAGGTTGTGGACTGTCTGTGGAACGGTACTGGTCTCGACCGCGGTGATCTGCGCTGCCGTTCCCGTGCTGGTGCGCAGCCACGTCCCGGCAGTGAGGTCGATGGCGTAGGTCCAGCTGTCGGGGCCGAGCGTCCGGAACGGGTGGTGGTCGGTCGCCGTGATCGTGTCCGTGCGGTTGCCGACCGTGCCGTCGGTGTCCACGGTGAGGGTGACCAGTCGCTTGTCCCCCGATCCAGTGACCAGGTCGGTCACAGGTTCTGGCCGGGTGTGGCCCGTCTCAGGATCGGTGGCTAGAACCTCGTCGCCCTCGCGTATCCGCTCGATCGGCGTACCGGCGCCGTCGCCCATGAGGACCAGAGTTCCGGCCGGGAAGCTGTTGTCCGTGACACTTCCAGCGACGCACGTGGCCTTGCGGGCGCCCCTCACATCGTCTCCGGTGAGGGCCTTCTTGCCAGCCTTGAGCCAGCGCAGTACCACCAGCGCGCCCGTGGCCCGGCCGAGCCCGCTGAGCTCCTCCTCGGTGGCGACGTCCTTGCCCGAGACGGCCTCTATGATGCCCTTGCCGTCCCCGATCCCGGGCAGCAGGTCCAGCAGCAGACCCATGCGACGCTGCTGCTCGTCGGCGTCGAGTCCGGAGGTGCCGGAGCTCCAGGTGTCCTTGATGTGGGAGAAGTCGAACTCGATACCGGGCATCTCCTTGAGCTTCTCGGCGCCCTTCTTGATGCCCGGCACGTGCTTGTTGAGCTCGTCCATGCCCTTGTTGGCCTGGCCGATCCCCTGGTTTATCTGGCCCAACGCACCATTGACCTCGCCCAGCGACTTGTTCATGTCGTCCATGGCCCGACTCATCTGGTTCAGACCGGCGGTGATCTGGTCGAGGTCCTTGCCCACTCCCTCCAGACCGGTCCTGACGCTCTTCGCGGCCTTCTGGAACTCCGGGTCGCCGACGACCCGTGGTGGAGCAGCCAATCAGTTTCGGGATCAGTCTGGGGCTGCTGGCTGCAGGGATATTGGCCTACCGGATGACACCCTGGCTCCTGCGGGGTCTGCTTCAGCGGGTCTGACGAGGGCTTCCCCGCGAGACGAGGTTGGCGACGACTGACGTGAGGAAGCCGGGCCCACTCGTCGAGTGGGCCCGGCTTCCTCATCGGCGGAGTGTCACCAGAGCGAGATGTGCGGCGACATCGCCGGGTACCAGGCCATGCCGAGCAATGGCAGCAGGCACAGCCGGACCACCGTCAGCGACCAGCCGACACGTCGCGCCCACGCCGGCTCACGAGACAGCAGGGCCAGGCTCACCGCGAGGGAGAGCGTCAGCCCGACGCTGGACCACAGGAGATACGGGACGTCCGCGAGCAGCACATACGGGTCGTCACGCCAGGTCCACAGGGTCCGGGCCACGAGCAGGGTCAGCACCGCCTCAGCGGCGAGGAACCACAGCCTGCCCAATCGCGCCGCCGTCTGCATCAGTACCACCTCGGCTTGGGCCGGTAGATCCAGATCTTCATCTTCGGCTCGGCACTCCTCTGCGCGGACAGGGCGCGGTACTTGTAGTTCTTGTTGTGCTGGGTCACATAGATCTTTCCGTTGCTGATCTTCGAGATGATCGACGCGTGGTCGACCTTCCCGTCGTTCTTCCAGTCGTAGAAGATGATGTCACCGGTGAACGCAGTGCTGGTGCTCCGCTTGGAGTGGAGCATGTGCCGCTCCATGAAGGTCTTGAAGTAGCCCGCGTTGATCCACGTCCAAGTCTCCTCGTGGATCCAATTGCTCGGCTTGCGCCACCAGTAGTCCTTGCTCTTGTGGTTCTCGTCCCCGGAGCCCTTCATCCTGACGTCGCCGCCGATGTCGATCGCCCGGGAGACGAAGTTCGTGCAGTCCTGGTCGTACATGCTCGGTGCGTTCCAGTTGGACACGGCCCAGGTCGCCGCTCCGGTGCGGAGGTAGGTACCGGCCTGCTGGGCGTTGAAGGAGACCGTGGTGGCGCCGGTGGTCTCGCTCCCGTCGTCCGTGGAGTCGCCGTCGAACGCCGAGGGCTCCAGGCCGTCAGCCGTGAGGTCCCCGTCGACGGAGTTGGCGAAGTGGACCAGCGCGGCGCCGGTCGGCCGGACCACCGCCTCCTTGGCGTGCGCGGTGACCGCGGAGAGCAGCACCGGCTGAGCGCCGGCGGTGAAGGTGTAGCGCCACTCGGTCCGGCCGATCTCGTCGGTCGGGTCGGCGGTCCCGGTGCTCGCGTCGGTGACGATGATGTTGGTGGCGGTCACCGTGGCGCGCAGCGTCACTGTCTTTCCGTCGGCCGACGGGATGGCCAGGACATCGCTGAACGAGGTCTCGGGCCAGTTGTTGTCTGTGTCGTCCTCGGAGACAGCCACGCGCTCCCGCAGCAGCGACTCCTGGTCGCGGGCGAGGAGGCCCTTGAACTGGGCGCCGTACGCGCTCTTGGTAGCGGCGTCGTTGGCATCGACGTAGCTGCCGACGACCAGGCCGCCCCGACCGTGGTGGTACGCCTCCAGAGCCGTCTGATACGCGGACGTCCCGCCCGTCACCGCGGCGGGAACGATGCCGGCGGACGTGACGGTCGGGCCCGTGCCGTAGTCGTTCTTCCCCGTCACCTTGAAGCTGTACGTAACGTCCCCGGCATCCGCGGTGAGTTCGTTGAAGACCGCGGACAGGCCGCTGGTGGTCACCGTGCCGGCCGTAGTGCCGTCGGAGGCAACGGCGGTGACGGTGTAGTTGACGATGTCGTCGGCGTCACCGATGAACTCCGCCGGGCTCCAGGTCACCAGGGCGCCGTTCTCGCCGGCCACAGCCTTCAGGTCGGTGACGGCGGCCGGTGCGGTGCCCGTGGTGCCGGAGCCGGTGCTCTGCTCGGTCACATCCAGCGTGAACGTCTGGAGCGCGGTGTAGGCGGAGCACACGTTGTCGGTGCAGGCGCGCATCTTCCATCGGTAGGTGGCGCCGTCGGTGAGCAGACCGTCCGGCACCTTTGCGACGGCCCGGTCGCCGTCCAGAACCCTGCTTGTGAGGGGGCTGCCCACGGCGTTGCCCGACGCGTCGTACAGCAGGTGCTCGGCGGTGACGGCACCCTCGCCGGCCGCCGTGACGACGCCGGTGAGCAGCGGGGTCACGGTCTGGGTGGCGCCGGTCGCGAAGTCCGTGGGTACTGCGGGCGCGGGGGCCTTGGAGGTGTCGACCGTGAAGGTCTGCCAGGGGCTCCACGCGGTCGAGTAGTCGGTGCCGTCGTAGGTACGGGCTCGCATCCGCAGATGCGTGCCGTTCACCAGTGGTGTCTCCTGAGGCACCGCCAGAGCCGCCACTTCGGAGGTGTCGACGTAAGGCGTGTCCGCGGTGAGCTTGTAGGTGGTGTCGTTGTACGCCGGGTCCGGCTCGATGGCGTACTGGGCGCGCACGCGCTGCGGATCACCGTCGTTCAGCCGCGTCGACAGCACGGGTGTGAGCGAGGTGACCACGTTGGAGCCACCGCTGGTGGTGGACGGCGACACGGCGGTGGTGCCGGGGATCTGCGGGTAGGAGTTGTACGTGACTGTCAGGTGCGGTTCCGAGGAGCCGTCACCGGAGACGTAGTTGGCGGAGCGGAAGCGCCGCCAGGTGTAGGAGTCGGTCTCGTCGACGCCCCGGATCATCAGGCCATGGTTCGCGGTGCCGCTGGTCCACGCCTTGACGATGTCGTCGATGTCGAAGTTCATCGTCCCGGCCGGGCAGGCCGAGGAGTACCCCATGGCCGCGGTGTTGATCACCTGCCCGGTGGTGGTGGTGGCGGGCTTGGCGGCCCAGGTGATCGTGGAGGACGACCAGGATTCGGTCACCCGGCGAACCGCGGTGCCCGTGCCCTGCGTGCAGGAGGAGGACCAGTGCGAGTACAGCGCCAGGTTGGTGTCGACGACGTGGGTGTTCTCGTAGTCCTGGACATCGAACTTCAGGAACGAGCGGGCCACCGTCCCACCGCCGTCGTAGGTGCCCGACTTCAGCTCCGTCGAGGAGACCTGCGAGTCGTTGTAGTTGGTCGCCACCCAGGTGTCGGTGGTGACGGCGAGGGTGGAGGTGGGGTCGACCGTGACCGGGTAGGTCAGGTCCTGCGCGAAGTAGTCGGCGTCAGGGCGCAGTACGAGGGTCTGGGCGCCGTCCTCCGCGGTCTCGATCTCGGTGTCCACCGGGGCGAGATGCTTGGACTCGCCGGACTTGTTGTCGACCGAGGAGTCCCACATCATCGGCGCCGGGGCCTCGGCGACCAGTTTCCCCGCGCTGTTCTTCAGCAGCAGGTGCCCGGAGTCCGCCTCGGACAGGGTGAGGCTCTTGAGGGTGACGGGTATGCGGTAGGTGAGGTCGCCGCTGGGTGCCTCGTCGAGGAGGACGTTCTGGGAGAAGCCCTGCTTCAGGGCGGTAACCGTCAGGGTCTGCCCGTCGCCCAGGTCGTAGGAGGCGGTGTCGTCCTGCACCTTCGGCGTGGGCAGGGTCTCCTCCCAGCCGAGTGCCAGAGACGCGCCGCCCTCGGAGACCGAGGCCAGCTTTTTGTCGCCGCCGTCGGACACTGTGATGTCGGCTGCCGCCGTCTGCGGCTCCAGCGCGGCACCCTCGTCGGCGAGGTCGGTGTCGATGGCCTGCCAGGAGCCGTCGTCCTGCTTGACCCGCACCGGCCCGGCGTACGAATCGGCGGTCTGCGTGCCGTCCGGGTTCACGTACACGGTCGACGTCTCGGTGCGCTTGGAGACCAGCTCGATGCGCTTGTTCTGGATCTTCGCGTTACGGCGGGCGGCCTGCTCGTCGCTCAGCCCGAGCAGCTTCGCTATGTTCTGGCCCTCGTCGCCGAGGGTGACGGCCTGAGCCGGACTGTTCACAATCTGGTCGCTCTGCGCCGGCAAGGGCGCGACAGACGGGTCGCCGACCATGAAACCGGCCAGCGTCATCGCTGCTGCGGCCTGGATCAACCGTCTTCGGTTGGTGCGTTGCACTCCAACTCCTTTGGGGGTTCCCCTGACGGGATCTTTGGGGGTGGAGTGCGAGATATAGATGTGATCTTCATTTATGCGCTCGGGGGACTGGGGGCAACTGGCGGAGGTTCGCCCCAAAAAGCGCGGACTACGGCGCGGCAAGTGTGACCGAAAAGTGATCATGGTGGGGAGGTCGAGTCGTGAAAATGCGAAGACCACCGGGCAACCCTGTCCCCCTTCCACGAGTTGACGTCATCCTCGCCGAGCCGCTGATCAGCTCCCTGAACCGTCAGGGCAGCGACAGCTCCGAGACCCGATCCAGTCCCGCTGCCTCATGCGGTCCGGCCTTTCCACCTAGTCCGCCCCGTGTCGGTCTTGCCGCAGCTCCTCGCCGTCCTTCACCATTTGTAATCAGGCAAGTACTGCGAAGCCGGGGGTGGGCACGTCGCCTGGTATGGGCGGAGCTACTGGGCAGACAAGGCGCTGCCCAGCGTGTTCAACCACGAGTTGCTCAAGCGGTACCTGCCGCAGTTCGGCGGGATGAGAGGTTCGCGATCACAACGAACGCGTGGTCTATCTGGACGGATGCGCGGGCGAGGGCAGCTTCGAGAACGGAGAGCCGGCATCGGCGGAGCTCACACTGCGCATCGCCGCGGACCTCCAATCCCGGGCAGGACTGACGCTGGAGTGCTTCTTCTCGGAGTCCCAACCGAAGTCTGACACTGTTCGCGAGAACGGGGTTCTGGCACAGATCTTGGGGAGTCGTAGCGGAGCGTCACCTCGATGTTCGATTGTGAGGGGCAGGCTCGGGTGAGCCGGCGTACGCCTTGCCGCTGCACAGCAGAAATTGACGCTCCCTCAGGTGCTTGTCGGTCGATGCCGTGGTCGGCGGTGGACGGTGATGGTGCTGGTCATGCAGACCGATGCACCGTTTTGGGACTCGCTGATGTTCGACGGGATTGACGAGGTGGATATCGAGGCGGTTACGGCCGCTTTCGGCACGGTCGAGGTGGCGGTGAGAGCGCGACCGGTGCGGAATGTCCGGACTGTGGCCGCTTTTCGGACCGAGTCCACGACCGATACCAGCGCAGGCTGAAGGACCTTCCACTCGCAGAGCAGGGCTTCGTGATCAGGCTGACGGTCCGGCGCTTCATCTGCGGGTCGGCGCACTGCCCGCGCCGGACGTTCGCCGAGCCGTTCTCCCGGCTGGCGGCCCAGCTGGGCTTCGGCGCGGGACGGATGACCTTGTTACGCAGGGGCATGGCATTGCCCGATCCGCGGTTCAGCACGCCGCGTGCGCTGGGTGTGGACGACTTCGCGATCCGCCGAGGCCAGACCTATTCCACCGTGCTGACCAGCGTCGAAGACCACCGGGTGGTCGATGTGCTCCCGACGCGTGAAGCCGGGCCGCTGGCCGCCTGGCTAGACCGCCACCCTGGCGTGGAGATCATCTGCCGGGACCGGGCGGGCGCTACGCCGAGGGGGCCCGCCGCGGCGCTCCGGAAGCTCTGCAGGTCGCCGACCGGTTCCATCTGTGGCAGGGCCTCGGTCGAGCCGTGGAGACCTGCGTCGCCGCCCACCGCGATTGCCTGCGCAATCCTTCGCCCGGCAGCATGCTGCCGGAGGCCGAAGAACCGGACCGAGGTTTTGCGGACGATCAGGCGCTTGCGTTCCACACCACCTGCTGGTGGGTGATCGAACGCGCGGTGGCCACAGCTCAGGCACGGCCGACGGGCGTCCATCCGGCCAGTATGCAGGGGCCAGTCTCACCCGTTCGATGACGAGTCAGCGCACGTGAAGCGGCCTGGACACCCTCCGTGACCGCTTCCCAAGATCTGTGACAGAACCCTGTTCTCGTGTACAAAGCCACACGCGAAACCGGCGCCACCGAAGACAACCTCAAGAACATCGTCACGCTGAGACCGCAGGAGCAGTACTTCAAGGACAACGGCCGCCACGCCCAACGACTCACCCTCGAGAACATCGACATCGACTACCTCGACCTCAACTACTGACACCCCCGCAAACCCTGCTCCTCGGCGCCTGGGTGTGACTGAGCACTCCACTTGGCACTTGAGCGGCTGAGTTGGCACCTTGGCCCTTGGCCGTGTGCATGCGATCAAGCAACGGACATGGATGCGGGCCGGTCAGATGCGGGGTGGATGGATGAGTGCGGATGCGGAGCGGGAGCGTTGGAAGCTGCGGTCCGGAGCCGGGGTGGGGCCGCTGAGGTTCGGGATTGTCTCCAGCCGAGGTCGCTGAGGCGCTGCTGTTCTCTGGGCCGCTTTTACGGGTTGGTGGTCCGTACAAGCAGAAAGAATTCCCGGACGGGGTGAAGGCGTTCTACGACGCGGGCAGGCTCGCATGGTCGCGCTGGATGCCGTCGCCGGTCCACACTTCCTGGCCGCCTTCCCGCTGACAGGGAGCGATCCAGCGCAGGGCCACCAGTTCCTCCTGGACCACGCCGCAGAGCATGGGAACTGGGTGCTCTACACCCCTGACGAGTCGCTTTCCCTGACGGATCTCGGGCTCCTCCTGCGTTCGCAGCGGGTCGGGGAAGTGTGCCTTACCCCTCCGCTCTTCGTGCAGGAGGAGTGGCTGGAGTCGCAGTACCACCGAGACCACCTTCCGCTGGAGGGTGCGTCAGGCTGAGCGCTCGATCTGACAGGCGGTGCCAACCGGATTGCTCAGTCACAGCAGCGGCCGCTCAGAGGTGGCCGTCCAGGAGCTTCCGTACTTCGGCGGTGGTCATAGGCCCCGTGCCGTGCGCCACCGCCTCTCCCTCTTTCAGCAGGACGTAGGACGGGGCTCCGGTGATCCCGTATCGCTCGGTTGCGGCCGGACAACGCGTGATGTCGGCGCGGACGGCCGTCAGGCGGCCCGTGTATTCGTCGGCGATGCCACCCACGACGAGGTCCATCACCCGGCAGGGCTCGATTGCCTTGGGCCATGTCCCGGTGAAGTATGCGAGGACCGGGACCCCGCTCATCCCGAGGATGAAGTTGAACTCCGCGTCCTCACGGGGTTGGTGAACCCGCTTCGCCATGGAAGCTCCTGATCTCACGTCCGTTGTTCCATCCCCATCATCCCTCGGGCGGTGTGCCAGGCCGGCCCGGTCGGTCGTCCGGTTGACCTGTCGGAAGGGAGGCACGGGGCCGTCGCAGAACCACGGTGGTCCCCCGGCGCGAACGGCCCGGTCTCTCGGCCCTGGTGGCCCGGCCTGGCCACCCCGCCGGTCACCCAGCTGCGGCCCGCCGCGCGCCCGTGGGTCAGCTCGTGCCGGACAGCGCCCTCCACGACACATGGAAGCCTTTTTCAGGGCATAGCGGCCCAGGTCACCGACGAGATGCTCGATGAGCGATCCGGTGCGCATCGTCCACCGGATCCGGTCGAGCCGTATCCGCCACCGCGCTTCTCAGAGACAGCGCCCCCGACGGGCTTCCCGAAGCCTTGTCTGGTCTGCACATCAATCCCCGGTCTCAGCTGGCCAGTACCGCTCTTGTCCGGGCCGCATGAGCCAGCTGATGGCACCGAGAACGAGGCACGATTCTTGGACCGCTCGCGGACGCAGCCGTGGACGGTCGAAGCACGCGTCAGCTGACCCGAAGACCGAGCGCCAGCGTCAGTTCAAGAACCCGGTGTGGCGATGCGAGATCCGGAAACAGCTCCCGCAGCTGCGACATCCGGTAGCGGACTGTCTGGGGATGGACGAACAACGCCGCCGCCACCTCGTCCCGCCTGCCCTGGTGCAGCAGCCACGCCCGCAACGTCTCCTCCAGCCGCCGTGCGGTCGCGGCAGGCAGGGTCCGCAACGGTGCGAGGGCTCGGGCACGCAGGTCTGCGAACGCGTCCGCGTCGGCGCTCAGCACCAGCTCGGGCAGGTGGTCCTCGGTGTCGCGGATGTCAGAGGAGAGGGAGCGCGCGCGTACGGCTCGTGCGTACGAGGCGGACGCACGAGTCCATGGCCGGGCCGGGCCGACCACTGCGGTGCGGTCGGTCAGCTGCCGCAAGAGATGTGACCGGTCGGCATCGGGGACGAGCAGCACACCGGTGGCGTCCGGCAGATCGTCGAGGACGAGGGTGCTCGGGTCGAGCGCGCGGTAGGCAGGCCGGGCCTGGCCGGCGGGCAGCAGGACCGCGGTCAGAGAAACCGGAGGCTGCCACCCGGCCCGTTGAACAGAGGCCAGCAGCACGTCCGGACTCGCGCCGGCGAGAAGGTCGCGAGCCAGGTGTTCCAGGTGGCGCTCCTGGTCCCTGCCCCGGGCGGCCAGTTCGTCGGCGTGGCCCGCGGCGCTCGCGGCGGAGAGCTCGTCGATGTAGGCGAAGGTCAGCTCGGCGAACTTGGCGACCTCGGCGGCGGGCAGACCTGCGGGTACGGCACCCGCTGCCAGGCATCGCCAGGCCACGCGGGCGCCGACGCGGTAGGCGCTGAGCAGGGCGTCCATCGAACGGCCGTCGCGCACCTCGCCGCGGCCCAGCTCGTAGGCTGCGTCACCCGCGTCGCCGCCTGTGGCGTTCCCGCTCGCGAGGTCCAGGTAGTGCCCCAGGGCGGTGCGGACGGCTCGGCGGATGGTGGCGCCCATGCGGCCCGAAAGGGCGTTGGCGTAGGAAGGGACCTCGTCGATGATCGCCTGGACGACCTCGTCGGCGGTGGTCTTCAGCGCGCCCCGAAGTGCGGTGACCGTCGTCTCGTTCAGGGCCAGTTCGCTGGCCCTCCGGATTGCATGGCTCACGCTTCTATTCCCTACGAACAATTCAGCCAGCCAGATTTACGTCCTGCGGTCAGGACTTTACGCCTTGAGGCGCAGCAAGCTGGAGTCATGACGAGTACAGCCCTCCGCAGCAGGGCGTGGAAACTGCTGGAGATGGTCACGACGCCGCTGCTGCCGTCGGACTACCTCGACCTGGTCAGCCCGCTGCGTGCGGGCGCTGACCTGCGGGGGCGCATCGAGGCCGTGCACCCCGAGACGGGTGACGCCGCGACCATCGTGATCAGGCCGGGACGGGGCTGGCGCGGCCACACAGCCGGTCAGTACGTGCGGATCGGGGTCGACGTCGACGGGGTACGCCTGTGGCGCGCCTACTCCCTCACCTCACCGACAAACCGCCAGGACGGCCGCGTCACGATCACCGTGAAGGCGATCCCGGACGGCAAGGTCAGCAACCACCTGGTCCGCAGGGCGAAACCGGGCACGCTGATCCAGCTCGACCAGCCGACCGGTGACTTCGTGCTGCCGCAGGCCAAGCCCGCCAAGGTGCTCTACCTGACGGCCGGCAGCGGCATCACGCCCGTGATGGGCATGCTGCGCGACACCGAGTTCGACGACATCGTCATGGTCCACTCCGCGCCACAGCCGCAAGACGTGATCTTCCGCAACGAACTGCACGACCTGGTCGCGGACAAGAAACTGCGGCTCACCGAGGTGCACACCGACACAGACGGCATGCTCGACATCGCCCGTCTCGACGAACTCGTGCCCGACTGGGCCGAGCGCGAGACCTGGGCTTGCGGGCCCGCGGGCCTGCTCGACGCCGCCGAAGAGCACTGGACCGAGCACGGCGTCCAAGAGCGCCTGCACACCGAACGCTTCCGCCCCAGCATCGTCGTCGCCGGCGACGGCGGCGAGGTCACGTTCAGCGCCACCGGCAAGACCGTCCACGCGGACGGCGCCACGCCGTTGCTGGACGTAGGCGAGGAGGCCGGCGTGCTCATGCCCTCCGGGTGCCGCATGGGCATCTGCTTCGGCTGCGTCACGCCGCTCAAGGCGGGCGCCGTCCGCGACCTGCGCACCGGCGAGATCACCGAGGCCGAGCCGGGCGTCCTCATCCAGACCTGCGTGTCCGCCGCGGCGGGCCCCTGCGACATCGAACGGTAGGAGCACCTTGACCGCCATCGACCCCACCGCCCACCTGACCGCGGAGCAGATCGAGGAGCTAGGCCGCGAGCTGGACGCGATCCGCGACGAGGTGATCGCCGGCCGCGGCGAGAAAGACGCCGCCTACATCCGTAAGGTCATCTCGGCGCAGCGCAAGCTCGAGCTGGTCAGCAGGGGCGTGCTGCTGTTCTCGATCTTCCCGCCCGCGTGGCTGCTCGGCACCGCCGGTCTGTCCGTGGCGAAGATCATGGACAACATGGAGATCGGCCACAATGTCCTGCACGGCCAGTGGGACTGGATGCGAGACCCGAAGATTCACTCCACCACCTGGGAGTGGGATCACGTCTCGCCGTCCGAGCAGTGGAAGCACTCGCACAACGAGCTGCACCACACGTACACCAACGTGATCGGCAAGGACAACGACCTCGGCTACGGCATCATGCGCGTCGACGAGGACCAGAAGTGGCACCCGTTCCACCTCGGCCAGCCGCTGTGGAACTTCATCAACGCCTGCTTCTTCGAGTACGGCATCGCAGCGTACGACCTGGAGCTCGGCAAGAACCTGCACAAGCGCCGCCGCAAGAACCCGGAGTTCCGCGCGCGGGCCAAGGCCGTGGGCCGCAAGATCCGCAAGCAGGTGCTCAAGGACTACGTGATCCACCCGCTGCTGTCGGGCCCGTCGTTCCTCACCACGCTCGCCGCCACGTTCACCGCGAACCTGGTCCGCAACATCTGGTCCCACTCGGTGATCATGTGCGGGCACTTCCCCGAGGGCGTACAGGTCTTCGAGCGCCGGTCGATCAAGGGCGAGACGCGCGGCCAGTGGTACCTGCGCCAGATGATGGGCTCGGCGAACATCAGCGGCAGCAAGGCCATGCACTTCATGACCGGCAACCTGTCGCACCAGATCGAGCACCACCTGTTCCCGGACCTGCCGAGCAACCGGTACGCCGAGGTCGCGGTGAAGGTGCGCGCCCTGTTCGAAAAGTACGAGCTGGAGTACGTCACCGGGCCGCTGCCCAAGCAGGTGTTCTCCGCGTGGCGCAAGGTCTTCCGGCTCTCGCTGCCGAACAAGAAGCCGAAGGTCAAGACGCCGGACCGCGAGCAGGAGCTCGTCGCGGCCTGATTCCCGGTATTGGTTCAGATCTTTCGGCCGTACCGGCGGCACCGCCGGTTTCGGTGAGATCCGTTGCGGACGGTGGGAGGCCACGACATCAGACCGTACGACACGGGATCCGGGCAGCCCGGTGTCCGGCTGCGCTGCCTGGACGTGCGCCAGGAGCTCAGCACACAGCCCCCGGCGAGGTGCTGTAGTGCGCTGACCTGCCGTGGTCGGGCCGGTATAGGGCGTGGGCGTGTTGCGAAAGTGCTGACCGTGCCGCACAACGATGTCTGATTTCCGCGAGCAAGACGCGTCGTTGCTGATCATGCTGGCAGCATGACGATGTCATCCACTACAGACTCAGTGACAGTGCTCACCGGCATGTATGCAGCTGAGGCGGAGTACCTGGCGGCCGGAGGCCCTGGCGAGGCTTCGTTCGACTTGCTCGCCCCCTTCTTCGCGCCGAATGTCGAGCTACATCAAGCGGATGCTCTGCCATACGGAGGTACTTGGCGTGGGCACAACGGAATGACGCAGTTCTTCCTTGCGATGGGACAGGTCTGGGAGACGTTCGACATAGTGGAGCAGGAGTTTCTCGCCACCGGTGAGACTGCGGTCGTGCTCACTCAGGTCCGTGCTCGCGTTCGTGCGACTGGCCGTGAACTCAGCTTCCCAATCCTGCAAAAGATCACGGTCAAGGACGGGCAAATCACCGAGGTCCATCCGTTCTACTGGGACACTCAAGCTATCGCCGACGCCTGCGCCGCGTCCGCGCCGACAGACTGAGAACGCCTGCAAACCCGCTGGTCACAACCACTCGTTACTGACTTCGGCTTGTCAGGGTGAGGCTGGTGTCTCGAGGGTGAGGCCGGTGCCGGCTATGAAGCCGTCGAGGGTGTGGGGGCGGTATTGAAGGCGTTTGAGGCGGTTGCGGACGAGGGCTTCGAGCTGGTCGAGGGCCATGACGGCGAGGTTGGCGAGGTTGGCGAGGTTGGCGAGGCTGCGTTTGACGTGGGCCCACACGCCTTCGACGGGGTTCAGGTCGGGTGAGTAGGCGGGCAGCAGGAACACTGTCAGCCACTCCCGCTCCGCCACGAGGTCCCGCATCCTGCGGGAGACGTGGGTGTTCAGGCGGTCCCAGACCGGCACGATCGGTGCCCTGACCAGCTGGTGGACGCCGTCGACCAGCGCGATGAAGTCCCGCTCGCCCATGCTGCGACGGGTGCCTTTGCCGGCGGGGTGGGTGCGCAGGCGGTGGCACAGCCGGGTCCGGGAACCCGGCCGCATCGCGATCAGGCCGGCCACCGACAGCCGTCCCGAACGCCGGCCGCTGACGGTCACGACCGGGGTGCGGCCTCGTCAGCCCCAGGTCCGTCCACGGGGCGGCCTACGGGTGAACCCGGCTTCGTCCTCGAAGCAGACGTAGCCCCCGCAGGCCGCCCTCGCTCTTTCACCTCCGCCCAGGTCGCCTCCTTCCACACGGTGACGGCCCTCTCGTCGCGCTCGGCGACCCGCCGGGCGGAGACCTGCGGGCTGAAGCCGAGCCGGTGCATCAACCGGGTGGCACCCGAGACGCTGTACGAAACGTGGAACTTCCGGCCGATCAGCGTGGCCACCCTCGACGCGGTCCACACCTGGTCCTCCCCCCATCCGTGAGCAGCCGGTCCCTGTTCCAGGTATGCGGCCAGCTTCTCCAGGCACCGCGGGGACAGGCGGCACCTTGAGCCGCTCGGACCGCGGGAGGCCAGAGCCGGAACACCACCCTCTCGCCACAACTGGTGCCACTGGTACGCCGACTTCACGCTCACCCGCAGCCGCTGTGCGACGTCCGACGGCTTGATCTTCTGCTCGAACAGTTCAGCCGCCTGCATCCGTACCGACTCCCGGCGCCGACGCCCCGTCGGAGTCAATCCGCCCCCATCCGCATATCTCACACACCACGGATACAGCCACCCACCCACGCTTATCAGGGAATTCGCAACAATTCACCCTAAAGAGCTGAAGTCAGTAAGGAGGACTTTCCTGACGTGCGGTTCACCCACCATCCGCTTCGCGGAACGCCCGGCTGAACCTGGTGGCGCTGGAGAAGCCCCAGCGGGCCGCGATCGCCCGAACGGGCTGACCGCTCAGTTCCCGGGATGCGAGGTCGGTGTGGGCGCGCTCCAGCCGACTTCGGCGGATGTGTGCCGCGATGGTCAGGGGCTGGTCGGCGAAGAGGGCGTAGAGACTCCGCAGGGACATGTTGTGCCGGTCAGCGATCATCTGAGGAGTCAGGCTCGGGTCGCCGAGGTTGGTCTCGATGAAGCGGTAGATCCGCTGCAGCGTCTCCTGCGCACGCCTCGGCAGGCGCCTCACCAGGGTCACCGAGCTGCCGCGCGAGAAACGCAGTGGCCAGATCGAGGGTGACGGACCCCATTGCGCGCAGCTCCTCCGGGCGGCAGCGCGGGCCGCGTGCCAGCAGCGTCTTCAGGAAGTCCGCGAGGATCGCTTCTGACCCCACGTCTGCCGCCAAGCTCCGTGCGAGGAGGCAGTCCACCCGGTCCGACCTCAGTGCCAGGGCCTGACGGGGAATCTGCATGACGACCGACTCGACCTGTCCGCCCGTGCCGGCGCACCGGGCCGGCCGGACGGAAGAGCTGTGACGCAACGCGCCACGGCCGGTCGACTCAAGGGGTGAAGACCTGGTCCAGGGTGTCGATCTCTTCGCCGGGACCGAGGTGGTAACGGAACACGAGTCCCTGGTCGGGGTGGGCGACGAGCCAGTCGGTCAACTGCTGCAGGGTGATCTTCTTGTTCTCGGTGCTTTCGACGATCGGGGTGACGGCCGTGATCTTCGCGTTCTCAGCGACAGGGATGAAGGTCTCCACTCCGACTGGCTCGAAGGGCGCACCGTCGGTGTCGGGCGCGCCGCAGCCCCAGTTGCCGTGCTTGACGATGAGGCTGTGGAAGCCCCCCTCGGGGGTGTAGCGGTAAACGGCGATCTCGTCCGGCGAGATGGGCATCTTGTGGTCGCAGGTGGTGCTCGGCGCGGGCGATTCCGGCTTCTCCCCAGCCCGCTTGGTTGCCGGACCGCCGGCCAGCGTGGGCTTGGCGGGCGTGGAGGGCTTCGCGGCCGGCGCGATGCTGGTCGGGGCGGCGCTGGATACCGGGGCGGGGGTGACAGGGGTGGCCGAGGTGGAGGACGTCCCGTCGGAGGCCCCGGGTGCAACGCCCTTCTCCGCCGTGCAGCCGGTCAGGGGCAGAGCCAGGGCCGTGCAGAGGGTCAGCACGGCCAGCGACCGTCTGCGGCCCTCAGGGGTTCCCACGCCTCCGCGCATCTTCTTCTCTCCTTCTGACAAGGCACCACTCACGGGGCACCGTTGAAATCCGGCGTCAACGTAGCGCGAGCCGACCCTGTGGGTCAGTGGCCAGATCTCGTTCGTCACCAGGCCGGGATCAGGTTGTTGCCTGATACGGAAACTGTTCCGGCTGCAGCGCTTCACCTGCTCTGCCTGCCCTGCCGTGATTCTCCGACCTCAGCCACACCGTGACGGCGGTGAAGGCAGCTCCCGCCCCGGTGACGAGGGGCCGCGGCAGTAGGCGGGGGCTCGGGCCCAGCCCGACCGCCGAGGCCAAGCGATTGCCCCGGTGGTCTGCGTGCAGAACATGTACGGGGTCGGCGCATCGCCCGAACAGAAGGAGTTCCTGTACAGCTGCGGCGAACAGAACATCGCGTTCGTGCCGTTCTACTCGATCGCCGGCACCGGACACGAAAGCGGGGCGGCCACCGATGACAGCACGGACGTGCACACGACCGCGCGCCCATGGAGTGAGCACAGCCCCGATCCGGCTGGCGTGCCCCTTCACCGGGGAGCGCACGCCCTCGCCATCCCCTGGCACCGAACATCCCGACCACTCACACAGAACGTGGCCGCGCCCGTCCGTGCGGCGGTTGAACGCCTGGGCGGGCCGCGGATCCGTCCGCCTGATTCCCCGGCCGGTCGGATCAGCGCAGTCCGGCGAAGAGATCGTTCTCGGGTACGGCCGCGCCGGTGGCGTCCTGGACACGTACGAAGGTCTCCATGCCCATCAACTCGCCGAACCTCTCCTTGCCCATCTTGAGGAAGAAGATGTTCTCGCCCTGACTGGCGTGCGCGGCCAATGCGTCGAACTTCTGACCGCTGAACGCGGTGGTGTCCACCCACGTGGTGATCTCATCGTCGGGGAGGCCGATCTCGGCGATCGCGGCGGCCTCGGCAGGGTCCGGCTCCGGCATGTCCTCATGAAACTCGTGCATGATCTCACCGAACCGCTGCATCATCGAGCGGGGCATCGTGGTCCAGTACACCTTCGGTGTCAGCGCGGTCATCTCCAGAGCCGTCATCGTGATGCGGTGGGCCTGGATGTGGTCGGGGTGGCCGTAGAAGCCGTTCTCGTCGTAGGTGACGACTACATCAGGTCGGTAGCGCCGCATGAGTTCCGCGAGTCGGGCCGCGCCTTCCTGCACGGGGGTCTGCCAGAAGGATCCGGGAGCGTCGTTGCTCGGCCAGCCCATCATCCCGGAGTCGGCATAGTCCAGCGTCTCCAAGTCGCTGACCTTCAGGACGTCACAGCTCGCCTCGAGCTCTTGACGACGCATCAAGGCGACCGCCGCCGGATCATGCCCGGGGTCACCCGGTTTGACACCCCCCGGCCCGTCACCGCAACCGCCGTCGGTACACGTCACGAGAACCGTGCGGATACCTTCCGCCGCATACCGCGCGAGGACCCCTCCGGTTCCGGTGGCCTCGTCGTCGGGGTGGGCGTGTACTGCCATGAGCGTCAAGGGCCGGTCAGTCATAAAACAGTCCTCCTGCGGAAGTACGTCTTGGTCCGAGTGCGCGGCGGGCGTACCGCAATCCTGGGGACCGGATCCTGGTGGGGCGAACGACCTTGCGGTCTCCGCGTTCCCCGCCCGTGCGGCGCCGGTCCCCCGGTCGATGCAACCGCGCCGGCCGGACCGGTTGTTCCCGGCGCTTGGTTTTCCAAGCGGCGGCGTTTCGACGTGACAGAGGTACAGGCGCGACTTGCACGTCTCAGCGCCACGTCGGATCCGGCTCCTGTGCGGCACCAGCCGCGAGTTCCGACAAGAAGCGATGGCTGGCGGAAGTGATTCGGCAGGGCTCACGCGCGGAGCCAGCCTTTACCGACGGTTACCTCGTGTGCGGTGCGACGCCACTGGCCTTCCCCTCCGGGCAAGGGCCAGGCCCAGGTCGGCTGTTCCGCGGTGTGCAGGTCGTGGAGGAGGCGGACGAGCTGTGGGCCGGCGGTGACCGCACCGTCCGGGACGGTGGGACCGTGGATGGCGCGAAGTTCCGCGAAGCGCGCCAGCTCGTACTCATAGGAACCCACAGCGTCATCGATACGTGCGGCCAGGTCATCGTGCGACACCGTGCGGTGCAACTGCAGCAACGGAGGCTCGATGGACTCGGCGATCGCCGCGGCGAGTCGTGCGTGACCGTCCAGGATCAGATGACAGTCCAGACCACTGACCCACCACAACAGAACGGGTGGGAGCATCCCCTCACGGACCTGCTTACGGTACGCCCTGACCCGGCTGTCGCCCGGGCCGGGCATGGGCCGCAGCGGCAGAACCTCCCACGATGTGGAGTGGAGAAACCAGTCGATGTATCCGTCCGGATGGCCCTCGACGAGCATCGAGCTCCAGTACTCGGCATGCGAAGTGTCAGCGTGGCGCCAGCGCTGGAGCGGACTCTCGCACGAGAGCAGCCATCGGCCCTCGTGCAACGGGCTGCCCGGCGAGTCGTCGAGGTACTGCGCGAAGCGGTGAGCCCACCGTTCCAAGCTGCCCGACAGGGCACGCCCCACGTCGGCGCGCAGCGGTGGGACGAAGGAGCGGTATCCATCGGTACGCCAGAAGTCCACGCCCTGTAGGGGCTCTTCGACAACGGCGAGCAGCACGGGCCGCGACAGCTGGGAGACCAGCAGTCGCGGCCCAGCACTGAGAACGCACAGCTCCGGCTGGTGGCGGTCCTGTACGTCCAAGGACAGGCCCACCCATGTGCCGTCGTCCCGCGTGACATCACTGCGTTGCATGCCAAGAGCGTAGACGGCGACTACTGGGCGCTGCTCCCCGCGCACGCGGGGATGGTCTCACCACGGCATCGGCCGCAACACTGCGGGGAGAGTTTCTGGTATCAGGACGGCTTACTTTCCGGGACCGTGGATGCCGAGGCCACCGTTCCCGTCGGCACGGCGTCCAACGACTTCGCCGGCCGCGACGACCTGTTCCTCAGGCCGGCGACCGGGTTTACGAGCGACTCCAGCCGATGAGACCACGATCACCCACCAGCAGGCGGCCGACCGCGACCGAGAGACCTGCGCCCAGCTGATGCGCGAGCTCGTCGGCCGCATCGCCTCCTTCCGCACCGGCTACCTCGCGCTGCTGGAGCTCCGCCTTGAGGCCACCCGCCGCCCCGGCCTGCGCAAGGTCCTCACTGAGCGGGTCCGAGCCGACGTCGACTATCACGAGGCTATCGGCCTCCCCGGCGACGCCACGGCCGTCAAGCTGCCCATGCTGACGCTGAACTGGCTGATCGTTGAGCAGCTCACCCTGCCGGACGTCTTCACGGAAGGGCGTGAACAACTGGTGACGGCCGCAGTGGAGCGAATCGTGGCGGCGGAGTAGACGACTCGACCCCAAAGTGACGCCGGCTGTCGGATGCAGTGGAAGTGGGCCGGACCGGCCTCGGATGTGCCGCTCTTGGTTCGTCCGCTGATCCGAAAGAAATCGTCGGCTGTCTTCGTCCAGACGAACGGTCTGGGGTGCTCGTTCCAGTTGGCGAGCCAAGGTCGGATGTCGCGTTCAAGGGCCTGGACGGAGCGGTGGACACCGCGCTTGAGCTTCTTCCGCGTGAGCTCGGCGAACCACCGCTCGACCAGGTTCAGCTGCCAGGACGCGCTGGTCGGCGTGAAGTGCAGGTGGAACCGGGGATGCGCCAACAGCCACCGCTTGATGTAGGGGGTCTTGTGGGTCGCGTAGTTGTTCAGGATCAGGTGGACTTCGAGCCCCGCGGGGACTTCCTTGTCGAGCTTGGTCAGGAACTTCTTGAACTTCCCTGCTCGGTGGCGGCGGTGAAGCGAGCCGATGACCTTGCCGGTCGCTACTTCGAGAGCGGCGAAGAGTGTGGTGGTGCCGGCCCGGACGTAGTCGTGGCTGCGGCGTTCGGGAACACCGGGAATCATCGGCAGGACCGGCTGGGTCCGGTCCAGGGCCTGGATCTGCGACTTCTCGCCGACGCAGAGGACCCAGGGCCTTCTCCGGTGGATCGAGATGGAGGCCGCCCACATCGCGGACCTTGTCGATGAACAACGGGTCGGTGGACAACTTGAACGTCTGCGACCGGTGCGGAGCCAAGGCGAACGCCCGCCAGATCCGCGAGACCGTCGATTGCGACATTCCCGTGGCCGCGGCCATCGACCTGGTCGACCAGGGTGTCGCGTTCTTCGGTGTCTCCTCGAGCGTCTTGACGATGACCCGTTCCACGTCGTCGGTGATCTTCCGTGGGACGCCGGGCCTCGGGTCATCACACAAGCCGTCCAGTCCACGCTCGATGAGGGAGTGCCCCTCGGCGCACTCCATCACGATCCGCGCCCTCTGAGCCAGATCCTGAGCCGTCGTACGGCCACGCAACCAGCCCTCCAGCACCACCCGCTGGGCATCAGTGACCGACAACGGCGGAATCTTCGGACCCGGACGACTCATACCAACCAACGACGGATTCCGACTCAGGTCACTGCTGTAAGGCCGCCCGCGCCGCCGCCGCACGGGTCCGCGTCACGGTGGAGTCGGATGCGGTCGGGGAACGCGAACTGGCCTGGGGCGAACAACTCGACGTACGCGAGATCATGGCGTTCGGCACCGACGCCGAATTCACCGACCATGCCGTGGCCGCCTACGTGGCGAAGTACGCCACCAAGTCCGCCGACGCCTCGTGCATCCTCGACCGAGCCTTGTTCTGCCGCCCCTGCCAGGGACGCGGCGCCACCCTCCTGCCTTACGGGACCCCACTCCCGTGCACCGCCTGTGGCGGCACCGGACAGACCCGCCCACTGCCCCGGCTCGCCGTCGCCCGGCACGTGCGGCAGATGATCCGCACCTGCTGGGAGCTGGACTGGCTGCCGGAGTTCGCGGACCTCAAGCTTTGGAAGTGGGCGCACATGCTCGGCTTCCGCGGCCACTTCTCCACCAAGTCCCGCCGCTACTCCACCACCCTCGGCGCGCTGCGCGACGCCCGCCGCGCCTGGCGCACCGAACAGACCCGCGCCCACGCCAACCTGCCCGAGCACAACCCGGACACCACCCTCGTCGTCGGCCACTGGGCCTACCTCGGCACCGGCTACGGCCCCGGCGGCGCACTCCTCGCCGCCGCTGTCTGGCACCGCAGAGAACTCGCACGGCAGTTCGCGGCCGAGGGGGGCTGCTCATGACCGCGCACGGCCAGGGGCCGAGCAGGCCGGAGGAGCTGCTGACGGTTCCCCAGGTCATGGCCCGCCTCCAGCTCGGCCGCTCCGCCGTCTACGACCTCCTCCGCACCCGCCAGCTCGCCTCGATCACCCTCGGCCGCGCACGCCGCATCCCCGCCCATGCCCTCACCGACTTCATCCGCACCCGCCTCGAACAGGACGCTGCCTGATGACCACACCCGCGACAACCCCGCCTCCCGCCGCGTGCGCGCCAACGGCGACGGAACCGTCTACCAGCGAAAAGACGGCCGCTGGGAAGCCGCCGCATACGTCCTCGCCCCCGGCAACACCCGCAAGGCATCCGCGTCTACGGCACCACCCGCAAGGAAGCCCTCGCCAAGCTCACCGAGAAGATCGCTGCCAGCAACCGCGGCCTCCCCATCGCCGCGGCCGACAGCACCATGAGCGCCTACGTGACGTACTGGCTGGACAGCGTCGCCGTCCACCACCTGCGGGAGAACACCCACACCCGCTACGCCGCCTGTATCCGCCTCCACCTCATCCCCGGCCTGGGCGCCAAGAAGGTCGCCCGGCTCACGGGTCGTACTGGTAGCGCCAGGTCGTGCCGTCCGGCGTGAGGACCGAGACCAGGCGGTCTTGTGCGTCCCACGTGTAGCGCCAGGTGTCCGGCTTACGGGAGAGGCGCGGCTTCTGGCGCAGTCTGATCCGGCCCGCCGCGTCGTGTTCGTAGCGGACCGCGCCCGCTGCACGGATGCGTGTCCCTGTGTAGGTGCGCAAACCCACCGCTTCCTGGCCCGGCATGGGGGCCGGCCAGGACGCCGAGGTCTGGTTGCCCGCCTCGTCGTATGCGTATCTCTCCGTCCAGCCTGCCGCATGGACTGCGGTGACCCGCCCTGCCGCGTCCAGGTCGAAACGGCTGGGCCCATTGAGCTGGTCGTCGATGCCGACCAGGTTGCCGTCCGCACGGTATGTGTAGGCGCGTTGCTGATTGCGCCAGGGCTTCGGCGTAGTCGCGTGACGCCCGGTTTGTGATCACCCGAGGCCGAGGAGTGCGAGGGGGGTCACGGGCGTTGCGGCGGAGGCCGGCCGCGATGTTCTTCGCTCCGGCTGTTCGGAGGGCTCCGATGGCGAGGTTGCGCCAGGTGGCCATCGCGCGGGGCGCGTTGCCAGTGCGCACTTGTGAGGCGTCCTCGGCGAAGGTGGTGTCGCGGACGTGGTGCAGGGCTTCGATCTTCCAGTGGTCCCGGACGAGTTGAGCGAGCTCGGGGGGTGGCCTGCGCGGCGGTCAGGCTGGTGACGGCGTAGACGGTCTTGATGGTGGTCTTGCCGGTCTTGCGGTCAGTTCGGCGGCGCTTGATCTGGACGGCCTGGCGGGCTCCGGGGAAGAGAAGGCTGTTCACGGTGGCGACCTTGATACGGCGGATCTCCGAGCGGCCGTGGCCAACGCCGCGGGTGCGGCCCTGAAGCGGGATGTCCTTCCAGGGAAGGGACTTGAGCTGGTTGCGCAGCTTCTTCTGGTTGCCCTTGACGATCACGATGTAGTGAGCCTGGCGGCCGAGGAGGTATGTGGCGTGCTCGTGCTGGGTGTGCATCGCGTCGCTGGTCACCACGGTTTTGGCCAGGTCGGCGACGGTGTCCAGCAGGGGCTGGAAGCAGGTGATCTCGTTGGTCTTCTCCCCGACGTCCAGCTGGGCCAGGACCAGGCCGGTGGTGTGGTCGAGTGCGGCGAGCAGGTGGATCTTCCGGCCCTTCGCCCTGGCCGCGCCCCGCAGGGCCTTGCCGTCCACCGCGAGGCCACGCAGCCCGGCCGGCTTCGGGCATCGGTCCGCGAGCCAGCGTCCGACTGCCCGGTCCAGCGCGTTGGCGTCGATGCGGCCCAGCAGTCGGCGGACCGTTGTCTCGGAGGGCAGGACCCACCTGGGCAGAAGCGGGTCGGTGCGGGCGCCGACCTGTTCCAGCACGCGCGGCGGGGCATCGGCGATCCACTCGCCAACCGCCAGCAGCGAGGTCGCTCCGGCCAGCACAGCACACGCGGTGAGTGCGAGCACGACGGCCAGCCGATGACGCACCCCTCGCGAATCACGCGGGTCCGGCACCTCGGCCAGCCGCTCCAGCAGGCTCGGGACCTCCTTTGACACGACCTCGGGATGCTCCCGGAGTTGGTCAAGGGCAGGCGGAATCAGCGATGATGCGTCGGCA
>NZ_BMVO01000045.1 GCF_014650755.1 Streptomyces chryseus
GGCGTCCGCTTCCAGCTCGGTGTAGTCGAGGTAGCTCTGGCCGACCAGCCCGGCGTACGGGGCCCACCAGCCCGTGCCCGGCGGTATGGCCGCCGCCGCGGCCACGGCTTCCACCGCCTTCTCGTCGGTGACCCCGTACGCCGCCGCGAGCCGTTGCACGTCCTCGGCCGGCACCCGGTAGACCCCGCGCTCCAGGCGGGACAGGCGCGTGAAGTCCACTCCGGCCCGGCCTGAGGCTTCCCGCAGTTGCAGGCCAGCGTCCTCGCGCCAGCGCCGCAGCGCGGCCGCAACACGACGCACCTTGACCGTTGTTGTTGCGCGCTTCTGCGTCATGGACGCACCTTCCCACGTCACTGACGTGCGCTCCAGGGGAACTGATTTTCCCGGGGTCAAGAATCTTGTGCTCCTTGTTGCGGTCATGGAGCAACAAGGAGCACTCTAGGCGGGCGGTCGGTGAGTGCTCGTCAGAACCGGCACGCATGATCACGCTCTGTCGTGCCCACCCGCGGCCTGAAAGCCGAAGACCATGACCCTTGCGCGCCCCACCACCCACGCCACCGGCCTGCCGGCCTACACGGAAACCTTCCCGGCCCTCCCCGAATCGGTCCGCAAGGCCCGCCGCCTGGTCGCCCTAGCCGTTTCCACGTGGGGCCTGGAGTACCTCGCCGACGACGCCGCCCTCATTACGTCCGAGCTAGCGACCAACGCCGTTCAGCACACCCGGGTGGCGAACTTCCGCGTGACCGTTGTCCGCCTGCAGGCCGGCCGCGTACGGGTCGCCGTCATAGACACCCGCAAGGGCACCGTCCCCGAGCCACACCTCGCCGAGCCGGACGCCGAGCACGGCCGGGGTCTGGCCATCGTCGCGGCCCTGTCCCACACCACCGGCCAGGACCCCCTCAACTGGGGCAAGCGCATGTGGGCCGACATCGAGGACAAGGCACCCACCCCGGTAGACGACGAGTCCGGCCGGGACCTTTGACCGCCGCGCACGCCCCTCACCCCCTTCGGGGCGTGCACGGCCCAGACCCCCGCGAGCAAGAACTCGCGGGCCGTCTCATCCCGACGAGCATCGAGAGGAGGGAGCGACATGGACGACCGGGAGAACGCACAGGGTCCGGAGCACGTGACCGACCTGCCCGCCGTGATCGACCTGGGCGACGCTGCCACGCTGACGCAGGGCAGCAGTAGCAGCAGCGTCGAGGGC
This sequence comes from Streptomyces chryseus, assembly GCF_014650755.1. Classification (GTDB taxonomy): domain Bacteria; phylum Actinomycetota; class Actinomycetes; order Streptomycetales; family Streptomycetaceae; genus Streptomyces; species Streptomyces chryseus. The sequence continues at coordinate 1,208 of NZ_BMVO01000045.1, forward strand.
AAGCAGACGCCGTACAACTGACGCGCGGCGCGTCAGTTGATGTACCGGGCGGCGGTCTCCGCGAGGGGGCCGCCGCTTTGCGTTCCGCACCTCAAAAGAGGAGAGGAGAGCAGGATGCGTTGGTTTGGTGGGTGTGCGCCGGGCGGACCCGCGAGGGTGCCGGTCGGAGTGCGGCTGGTGTGGAGCGATCCGCTGCTGTGGACGGCTGGCTCGTGGCCGGAGCGGCTGGTGAAGTCGGTGGAGTCCCCGTCCGGGTTCCGGCTGGCCGTGTTCGGCCCGTGCTCCGCCGGCCCCGATGTGCTGGCGCAGGCGGCGAAGGCGCCGGACCTTGCGCGCGCGGTCGCCGGTTGGGCGGGGTGTTTCACCGCTGTGCGGGTCGACCCGTCCGGGACGGTGGAGGTGGTGACCGATTTAGCGGCGGCGCTGCCGCTGTATTCGGTTCGCACCGTGGACGGTCTGGTGTGGGGGTCGAGCGCGCTGGCGCTCTCGGCGCTGACCGGCGGACAGACGGATTCCGAGTGGGTGCGCTCGTTCCTGCTGGACCGACAGGCGCCGCTGCCGGCACGCAGCGCCTGGGCCGGGGTGCTGCCGGTACCCGCGGGATCGCGGCTGCGGCTGGGCCCGGGCGGGGCTGTGTCGGTGACGGCCTGGTGGTCGCCCTCGCGCCGCTCGTACGAGGCGGCGGTGCCGCTGGTGGCGAAGGCACTGGGCGAGGGAGTGCGGGCCCGGGTCGAGGGGGTGGCCGTCTCCAGCGATGTCGCGGGGATCGATTCCACCACCGTGGCCGTGCTCGCCGCACGGCACGGGCCGGTGCTCGGGCTGACGGCCCACCCCGAAGGCATCACGGACGGTGGTGACCTGCGGTACGCACGGGCACTGACGGTTCCGCAACTGGAGCACCTGCCGTTCCCCTTGCGCCGGGAGCACCTGCCGTTCAGCCCTGCCGGCCGGGCGCTGCCCGCGACGGACGAACCAGCCCCCTCGTCCGGGCTATGGGCCATGTTCTCCGAGCACCTGCTGACGGTCGCCTGGCGCGGCTCGGTATGCCACCTGACCGGCGACGGCGGCGACAACCTGTTCATGGCGCCGCCCGTGCACCTGGCGGACCTGGCCAGGCTGGGGCGGTTCTGGCGGCTGGGCCGAGACGCCCTGGCCTGGTCGCAACTGCGCCGGGAGAGTCCCTGGCCGCTGGTCGGGGCGGCCCTGACCGGGTCGGTGGCCCGCCTGTACCGGCCGTGGCTGGCGAAGCCGCCGTGGCTGACCGGTCCGGCCGACGAACCCCCGCCCACGCCCGGGGACGCGGACACGGTTCTCGTGGCAGACCTGCGGGGCGCCGCCCGGGCCGCGGTCGCGGACGCACAGCTGGCCGCCTCAGTGGGGGTGGAGCTGCACAACCCGTACTTCGACGGCCTGCTGCTGGACGCGGTGGTGTCGGTGCCGGCGTGGCACCGCTTCAGCGTGCGCCGCTACAAACCGCTGCTCGTCGACGCGATGGGCACGCTGTTGCCCGAAGCGCACCGGACGCGGGCGGCGAAGGGTGTGTTCGCCGGGGACTTCCATCGGGGGGTGCGGGCGAACCTGCCCGCCCTGCTCGCCCTGGCGGACGGACGCCTGGCCGGGCTGGGGCTCATCGATCCCGGTCCGCTACGGGCGGCGCTCCACGGTGTCGCGCTCGGGGCGAAGTCGGTGTGGCCGCCGCTGCTGGCCGCGCTGGCCGCCGAGATGTGGATGGCGGCGGTTGAGTCCGACAAGCCGGTGGCCTGGGTGCCAGCCGGGGAGGTGCAGCGATGAGCAAGGACCTGGTCGCGGTGGTGCTGCCCGCCGCGTGCGTGGTGATCGACTACCGCAGCGGACGCACGGAACTGCGGCCCGTGCTGCCCGGGGAACGTCATCTTCCCCAAGGGGCCGTGGTGGTAGAGCACCCGACACAAGCGCCGTCATGGGGCACCATCGAGGTGGCGGCGGCCCTCACCCCGGCGCCTGCGGCCCCGTGGGCGTGGCGGCTGGCCGCACTGCCCATGCTCCTCGCTACGGCCGCCGTGGCCGCCGCAGGGCCCCGGTCGGGGAAGTTCCACCGACTCGTTCGCCTGGGCTGCATCGGACGCCCCCTGCCCCCCGCCGGCCAGGCGCGGACGCAGGCGGCCGTACGGGCAGTGCGGTGGGCGTCACGGATGATGCCCGCCCGGTGGGCCTGCCTGGAACAGTCGGCCGCCGCGGCCGTGCTCCTCGCCGCAACCGGCGCCAGGGGCGAGTGGCGGCACGGGGTCGCTGGAGACCCGGTGCGCCTGCACGCATGGATCGTTGACCGGCAGGGGCGGCCGGTCGAAGAACCCGAGGACACCGCCCTGTACGCCGTCACCTACACACCCGATGGACCGGGCCCCGCTCGCCGGGGACCGGGAAGGAGGTCCGCATGAGTGAAGCGCAGGTGCTGCTGCGCGGGGACCGGCTCGGGCTGGGCCAGCCCCGCCGCGAGATGCTGCCCGAGTACCACCGTTGGGAGAACGACCCGGGCACGGTCCTGGGGTACGGCAACCAGTTCCCGCAGGCGTGGGAGACCCGCGAGGCCGGATGGGCTGGACAGCGCGGGAACCACAACTACCCACAGTTCGAGGTGATGCGGTTGGAAGACGCGGCGCCCGTGGGCATCACCACCCTGATGGTGAACACCTTCGTACGCACCGCCGAGTTCATCATCGTGCTGGCTCCGGAAGCGCGCGGGAAGGGGTACGCGACCGAAGCCACCCGGCTCACGCTCGACTGGGCGTTCCATCTCGGCGCGCTGCGGATGGTGTGGCTGAAGGTCCTCGAACCCAACACGGCCGGGATCGCCGCGTACGAGAAGGCGGGGTTCCAGCAGTCGGGCCGTATGCGACAGTCCGGGTTCTGGCTCGGCCGACCGGTGGACGAGCTGCTGATGGACGCCCTTCCCGAGGACTTCACCGGCCCCTCCGCCCTCGCATCACAGCTGCCCTGACCCCGGAGCACCCTCGCCGGTAGGTACTTCCACCGCAGGCCGGGGCGTCTGTACGTTGAATTGGTCAGGCGGTACCGAGAAGGAATGGACAAGGGGATGGCCATGAGCGGTGACATCGGCTGGGACGCGAATCGTGAGGACGTCGGCTGGGGCCTCGCACCCTGACCTCCCCCGGACATACGACGGCCCCGGAACCGGCATTGCCTGGTTCCGGGGCCGTCGTATGTCCGACCTGATGACGCTCCCGCACCCTGCGCGGCACGCCGCGCAGGGTGCTGTCAGCTGGCTTCGCGCAGGTGTGCCTGGCGGGTGGTGACCAGGGTGTGCCAGCGGTCCCGGACGGTGTGGTCGTCCTCGAGCCACCGGACGGGCGGCTGGGGCTGGGGGAGGCCCCCGAGGGCGGCGGCGATGTGGGCGTAGTAGGCGTAGCTGCCGGTGGTGGTCGACTCGCGGAGCTGGTCGGCGGTGGCGGCCAGGTCGTGGCGGTTGCCGAGGACGGCGTGGTGGAAGGCGAGGGCGACGTCCAGGGTGGGGCCCAGCCAGGTGAGTCCGGCGACGGTGAGTTCGGTGCGCAGGGTCTGGGCGCGGTCGGTGACGTCGGGGGATCCGGCGTCGCGGATGAGGGCTGCGATGTGGGTGATCAGGGTGGTGGCGCGCTGGGCGAGCCCGTCGAGGAGCTGGGTGGCGAGGGTGATCTCGTCGTCGGCGCGTGCGGGGTCGGTGAAGGCGACGGCAAGGGTGAGGCGGGCCTGGGTGATGGCCTGTTCTCCGGTGTTGCCGTGCCGTTCGGCTTCGGTGCGTGCGGTTTCGTAGGCGGTGATGGCCTGGTCGAGGTCGGCGTGGGCCCACCAGATGTCGCCCAGGACGCGCTGTTCACGGCCTTCGAAGCCCAGGCCCTGGGCGGCGGTGAGGGCGGTCGGGAAGTCTCCGTCGATGCGGGCGGCGTCGGCCAGGCCGCGGCGGGCGCGCAGGGCGAGCCGGCCGCCGCCGACGGCAACCTGCTGCATGCCCTGGCGGGAGGTCTCGTTGCGGCCGAGGTCCCGGTTGGCCTTGGCCCGGTAGTACTCGGCCATCTCGGCGAGTTCGTCGGGGAGCAGGCCGGTGGTCAGGATCGCGGTGAGGTGGTCGACGGTGCGTTCGCGGTGTTCGCGCTGGCGGCGGGCGAGGGTGGTCAGCAGCTCGGCCAGGGCGCCGGCGGGGGTGTCCAGGGACGGGCCGGCGGGGTGGCCGGGGCCGTGGGGGGTGGTGGTCTGGTCACGGGCGGGCGGGACGAGGGGTTCCCAGATGGCGTCGCTGTCGTAGGCGATGGCGGCGTCAGTGAGCCAGCCGAGGTCGCCGAAGTGGTGGTCGCGGGCCAGGCGCAGGCCCTGGCGCAGGCAGGCGACGAGAAGTGTGCGGCTGGTGGCCGGGGTGGGGGTGTTGCGCCACTGGTCGCCGAGGGCGGCGAGGGCGCGTTCGGCGGCGCGCTGCCAGTCGGTGGGGGTCCAGCCGTCGTCGGTGTGGTCGTCGGCGGTGCGCAGCGCGGAGCGGATCGCGCCGTGGAGGTGGTAGGGCCAGATCGCGTGGGGGTTCTCGGTCACCATGGGCCGCTCAGTGAGCCGGCGGGCCGGTGCCTGATGCGTCAAGCCGGCGGCGCGGGTGGCCAGTTCCAGGTCGAAGGCGTCCAGCAGGGACGCGGACCTGAGGACGTGCCGCTCTTCGGGGGTGAGGTCGGAGAGGGTGCGGGCGATCAGGGCGGGGAAGGTGTGGTCGAAGTCGGCCGGGGCGGGCGTTTGGCCGGCGCGTCGGATCTCCAGGAAGCGGGCGACGGCCAGGTCCAGGTGGAGCGGCAGGCCGTGTGAGCGCTGGGTGATCACGGTCCGGATGTCCGGGCCGATCAGGGGCTGTCCGTCGTGGGTGAGGCGGCGGGCGAGGTAGGTGTCGCAGTCCTGGGGGGAGAAGTCGCCGATGAGGATCTGGCGCCCCTGTCCGGGAGCGGGTCTGGCGGCGCGTGCGGCCGGGACGCTCGCGGTGGGCAGGGCCAGACCGGGCCAGGCGGTGGGGCCGGTGTAGTCGAGCTGTCCTTGCAGTCCCTCATCGGCCCACTGCAGGCGTGAGCGGCCGGTGATGACGAAGAGCACGTTCGGCATCAGCCACACCACCCGCTGGATCAGCTGCTCCAGGTCGCGGTGGGTGCGGTCCCCGACGTCCTCGAAGGTGTCCAGCAGGACAACGGGCACCGCCTTCTTGTCCGCGGGCAGTTGGTCGAGCTCCCAGGCCAGCAGGTGCGGATAGAAGCTGAGAGCCTCCAGATCCGGTTCGGCTTCCAGCAGGTCCCCCAGCCGGGCGCAGCCGGCCAGCGCCCGGACGGTCTGCCGGCGCTCGCGCAGCGCCTTCGTCAGGGAGCCGGTGAGCTGGCCGATGGCGGAGCCGACGGTGCCGGGCAGCAGCAGGGCCTGGGCGACGTCGGCGAGCGCGGACTGCATCTGCTGCGGCATGTGCTTGCCGAAACGGGCGGCCAGGCCGCCGCGGTTCAGGTACTCCTCCAGGCTCTCGCCGGGGTGCTGGGCTTCCCAGTAGCGCTTCAGGGCGAGGTCGAAGGCGGGCAGCGGGCGGCCCAGCTCGGAGAGGGCTGCGCGGATCGTGAGCACCAGGTCCTCGAACGAGGTGCCGGCCGAGCGGGAGAGGTCGATCCGTACGGGCAGGATCTTCTCGCCGGACCAGGTGGGCTCGCCCCACTGCGCGGGGCGCTGGTCTGCTGCGGTGAGCGCGGCCTCCAGCTTCCTGGACAGGGTCGTCTTGCCGACGCCGCCCACTCCGTGGAAGACGATCAGATTGTTGCGGGGAGCTTCCAGGTCCTCGACGTCGAATGCCTCGCTGGAGATCTTCCGCAGGTGCTCCTGGAGCGCCGAGGCGACCAGCTCCCACTGGCCCTGACGGTTGGTGAACGCCTCGGTGGCGTTGATGGGATCGTTGGAGCTGAACAGCGCACGAAGATCCATGGGCCCCCCAAGGTTGATCATGTGGGCGTCAACCTATGCCTACCCGGCCCCGGACGGCAGCCGCCCGCCGCACACAGACTTATATGAGCCGAGGACCGGCCGGTTCTCAGCCACTTCCACGCGCGCGGGCCGCAGGGGTCCGCCTTGCCGGGACGCCCGGAGGGCACCGACAATGATCCTTTTGCCCCTGCTCTCTTCCGGCCCGAGGCGGTTGACGTGAACGACAACGACCAGGCATCTTCCCCGAATCCGTCCCGCAACGAGCCTGCCACCGGCGGCGACTACGAGGCCGCCCTTGAGACGGTGGGACAGGTGATCGCCTGGTACAGCGCGCGGATCCTGGCCGAACGCCGCTCGGGTGCGCCGGATGCGCAGCTCCTGGAGAAGCTGATGTCCAAACGCCAGGCATGCCTGGAGGACCAGGAGAGGCTGGAGGGCGCGAGCGGTGAGGAGACCGCCCGGATCGCGGCCGCCTACGAAGCCCTGCTGGACGAGTTGGAGTCGGCTGAGGGGTGACGGCCGGCCGGGCCGGACTGTGCGGGCAGAGGCAGGGCGGCCGGGACGGCAGACGGGGGCAGACGCCGGGGCCGCAACTCCTGCGGCATCAGGGGCGCCGCCAGACGGCTGATGGCCCCAAGCTCGTCCCGGTACTGCGGCAGCACGGCCCGCAGCCGGCCCTGCGCGGCGAAGAACCGGGCCGCTTCGTCGGCGGTGTAGGGGCGTAACTGCCCTGCGGCCAGGGCTTGGGCGGCGCCGGGTGGCCGCAGCCAGGTCCCGCCGACGCGCTCGTTGCGGTGGACCGCATGGCCGTCCCGGCGCATCACCACCACCGAATCCACCGCCCCGCTCTTCTCCGCGGCCACCATCACCTCGGGGAGGATTGCGAAGGAGGCGTCGTGACGGTCCGCACGGGTGAGGCGGGCGGGTCTGCTTCCGTGCCGACTCACCTCCGCGTAGCGGGCGAGACTGCCCTGCCGGGAGTCCGCCGCGCGCACCGCCAGGACCACCAGCTCCACCCGGTAGCCCACCTGCCGGTACAGGGCCGCGCCGGTGAGGAACTCCCCGACGCTGTCGGCGGCGGTCTCGATAACCACGTTGCCGCGCCGCGCGCGCACGTCGGCTTCAGCCCGGGCCTGCCAGGCGCGGTAGTCCGCACGGATCCGCATCTCGGCGGTATGCGGCTCGGTCCGCAGCAGCTGCCAGGAGTCCGGGTGGGCCTCCATGAAGCGGGCCGCGCTGATCCGGAGGGGCCGCCCGGGCAGGGCCTGGCGGACCAGCCGGGCAGCGCGGGTCTTGCCGGCGCCGGGCTGGCCCACCACGTATACGGCGACCGGCCGCTGCTGCGGCGTGATGTGCAGGGACGGCGCGATCAGCTCGTCGTAGATCCACCGGTGTTCCTCGGCGGAGAGCCGGTGATAGTCCACCCCGGGCGCCTCCCGCCGCGGCTGGGCCACGCGTCTGACCGGCTCGGCCAGGGCAGCGGCACGCTCGGCGTCCCGCTGCACGGCCAGCCCCCAGTCCTCCGGCACGGTGCGGTGGGCGCGGCGGTCGGCCTCAGCCAGCCGGCGGCGAAACCGCCCGGTCTCCACGGCGCTCCACGGGCGGGCCCGTTCGGCGACAACCGCCTGCCCCGCCCCCGCCGGACGGCGCCAGTGCCCGGCCGCGGTCAGTTCGTTGTCGTACAGAGCGGGGCCAACCGCCGCGGTGCGCCCCACGACGACAACCCGCTCCGCCAGGCGCTCGGCCTCGCACGCATCCAACGAGGCCAGCATGCCTGCCGCGCACCGGTCGTGGTTCTCCCACGACACGTACCGGGCCCGGCCGGCCTCGGCCAGCCGCAGGTACCGGTCCAAGACCCCGAGCTGGCTCACCGCCTCCGGCACGGCCAGGGCGACGACCTCGACACGGTAGCCCGCCTGCCGGTACGCACCCGCTGACCGGCGGAACGCATCCGGGTCGGCCAGGGGCGTCTCCACCACCACGTCGTACCGTAACGCCCGCACCCGAGACTCGACCTCGGCCTGCCACCCGTACGTCTGCGGCCGCACCCTGACCCCGGCGGTACGCACGTCCTCCGCAAGGAAACCCCGGTAGTAGGGGTGGACGGCCTTGTACTCGTCGTGGTCCACCCGCACCGCCCCGCCCCGCTGGCCCAGCGCCGCGTGCACCATGTCCGCCACGAGTGACTTGCCGCTGCCCGGCTGTCCCGCGATGAACACCACCACGGGCCGCTGCTGAGGCACCGCGCCCCGCACGGCGCCCGGAAGCACCGTCGCCGTCAGTACCAACTGGGCCCAGTCGCTGGCCGGGTCTGCGCCTGGCTCCGGAGCCGGTATCGGCGGCAGGGGTTGGGACGGCGAGCTCACGTACTCCTCCATGGACAGATCACGGTGCGGGCTACGGGATGGGCAAGAACACTGGGGCGGCGGCCCGGGTATGGCCCGGTCCCTGGATGGATCTCGTCAGTCCTGTTGCAGCTGCTGGCGCAGGGCGTCGAGGGTGCGGCCGTCCGCAGTGCGCCAGAGCACCCAGCCGTTCGCCGGGCTCTGCGTGACGGCGGAGGCTGCCTTCGACGGCGAGGTGTACGGCATGGCATGACCTTCGACGACCAGTCGCCCGTCCGTCATCACCGTGGCCACCGCTTCCCGTCCCGCGCGCCGCTGCTGAAACGACAGCACGTCCCCGGCCTTCAGTAGCCCCTTCAGCAGCAGCTCGGCCAGCGGACCCTGCGGGGCCACCGCCCGCCCAGCACCAGAAGCGCCGGCGGTCGGTGTGCTGTCGGGCACGGCATCGAGGGCCAGGGTGATGTGGACGGTCTCGTCCGGCCCGGCCGCCGCCAGCCGGGCCACCAACGACGAGTCGAAATGCAGGCTCACGGTGGGCATCGAAGATCCTCTCGACAACACAATGCTTTCACTCCTGACCACTATATCTCAGAGTGGTCAGGAGTAGATGGCGTATCGCTTGCCTCAGATCCGTCCCCGCGCGCACGAGTGCGGCCGCCAACGGCTGCGACCGGCGCGGTCGGATAGGGCTGCTGGCCTGCTGTGCCGGTCTGCTGCACCGCCACGTGGGCAAGGCCATTCGTCGGGTGACGGTGGTGGGTGGTGTGAAGGACTGCCGGAGAGCGATGACACTCGCTGCCGGTGCGGGGCCGCTTCCCGCCTGGCGGGCCGCCGGGAAGAAAGTTCGGCCGCTGCTCCCGCCTGGCGGGACGTACGGCTGATCGCCCTTTTATTGCAGGTCAGGGCCGTGTGGCGTGGCCTGCATGATGGATATCGCGCTGATCACCGCCGGGCAGATGTACCGCTACTACCTGCGCCAGGTTCTCGTGGGCGACGGCCGCCGACCGTCCCGCAAGTCACTTCGGCAGGCGCAGCAGGACGCCGGCGTTCCGGCCGGGCGCTGGATGGGGCAGGGCCTGGCCGCCCTCGGTCTCGCGGTCGGTCAGGAGGTGACCGAGGCGCAGCTGCGCTCCTTGTTCGGCGAGGGCCGGCACCCGGACGCCGACCGGCTCGTGGCCGACCAGCTGGCAGCGGGGAAGAAGCCCGCGGCTGCGCGCCGGGCCGGTGCGCTCGGACGCAAGGTGAAGGTCACCGGCGCCGATCTCGTCTTCCGCCCGCAGGTGACCCTGCAACTGCTGTGGGCGCTCGGGGACGAGAAGACACGGAAGGCGATCGAGGCCGCGCACGAGCGGGCCATCACGGTGGTGCTCGCCTGGATCGAGGACGACGTCGCCGTCATCCGGTACAAGGCGGGCGGCACCGAACGCACCCGTCCCGCGCACGGCCTGGCCGCCGCGCGCTTCCGCCACTACGAGGCCCGATCGGGACGGCCACTTCTCCACGATCACGTCCTTCTGTCGCTGCGGGGCCTGCGCCCGGACGGTGTCTGGGGGGCGGTGCACTCCACGGCCCTGCTTGAGTCGGTCGTCGCCGCGTCCGCGCTCTACAACGAGGTCGTGATGATGGAGGCATGCGAGGCGCTGGGGCTGGCCTCCGAGCCCCGCACCGTCACCGCCGGGCGCCGCCCGGTCATGGAAGTCGCCGGCGTCCCTCACGAACTGATCCGTTGGACTGCCCGGCGCAGCGAGCAGATCGCCGCCTGCCTCACTGACCTGGAGCACGAGTACGTCACCGCCACCGACGACGACGGGAACCTGAAGTTCGCGCCCGTGGTCTCCGAGCGGGCACGGGCGAAGCTGAACCGGATCGCCGCCCGCAAGACCCGCCCCAACAAGCCGCGGGCCCGTTCTCTCGCGCAGTTGCGCGAGGACTGGCAGAGCAGTGCCCGCGCCTTCCTCGCCACCGGCGCCCACCTCATCGACTCCCTCCTCGAGCGCGCCCGCGCCGCAGCGGACGCGATCCGGGCCCGCGTCGCCGACGTGGTCGACGTCGCCCTGGCGGCCGTCGCCGTCACCGCCACGGTGTTCGTGATGAACAAGGACGGCTACTTCCACCGCCGCCACCTGCTCGCCGAAGCCCGCCGCCACCTCGCCCTCGTCCAGCGCGGCCACCGCCGCGAACCCGGCCTGGACGAAAAGATCGTGGACGCCGCGCTCGCCGAACACTGCACCGACATCACCGAGGCCCGCACCGAACGCGGCGAGGAGGCCGGCTACCGCCTCTACACCGCCCGCTGGGCACCCGCCGCCCCGCTGCCCTCCCGGACACCGGCCGCCGCCTCCGGCCGGGACCGCAAGCCGGCCCCCGACCCGGCCGCGCCCTTCCTGCCGATGGAGCCGGGGGAGTGGGACATCCCGCGCGTGCCGCTGGAACACGACCGCGCCGTCATCGCCGCCCGCGTCCTCACCGCCCGACTGCGCACCGCCCGCCGCACCGGCCGCCCCCTGTACGACGCGACCGCGCACCAGCCGTCGCCCAAGCAGCTGCTCCTCTTCACCCGGGAACAGCCGGCCGCGGCGAAGGCCGGTCCGGCGGTCGACCTCGCGGCCCTGCGCACCGACCTGGAGGCGCTGGGGCTGACCGCCGAACAGCTCGACTACGTCGGCCGCGCCGGGCAGCGGCTCGCCGCGCTGCGCAAGGACGCCAAAGAGCGTGCGGACCGGGTCGCCGCCGAGAGCGCATCGAGCGCGCAGGATGCACCCGCAGCGCACCGCCAGGGAGAGCAGCACGCACACCGTCAGCATCCGCACGAGCCCGGCCGAGGCCACGGTGCACCGCGTTGAGTGCATCCAGCGCGCACCGACGATGTCGTGCACTCCCGCGCGAGTGCACGACATCGCGGGGGAGTGCACAGCATCGCCTCGGGAGTGCACGGCATCGTCGGACGCGATGCAGAGCATCCACGCGCCGCGCACCCGGTGCGCGGTGCTGGACGAGACGATGCGCACCAGGAGCGCCGGCGGGCCCCGCGGATGCGCACGAGGTGCGCCGACGGAACGCCTGGAGGCGCACCGGCCGCATCGGGTGCGCGCACCGGCCCGCCCGGCAGGGCGCACCCGTGCGGCCGGAGTTCAGTGCCGCCTCGGTGTCATACGCGTGCCGAATTCGTGTGACCTGTCGCACTTTCGGGGGTAGGTCAAGGCGGCGGTCAAGGGGTCGTGTGATAGAGGGAGTCGGCCCCGATCCGGCAGTTCAGTGAGACACCGCGCACCCTGCCCGGCGGCACCGCGGACGATGGTGCGCGCACCATCCACCCCTCCATGCCGACCGGTGCGCTCCAACCGCAGCAGTGGTGCGGACCGCGGTGCGCACCACCCCGGATGGTGCGCACCAACCGCACTGGTGGTGCGCACCGGCCGGTGCGCACCCGTGCACCCGATGCGCACCGGGTGCGCGGTGGTGCGGTTACCGGTGCGTTCCGGGTGCGGAGTGCATCGCGTGGGCGAGCACCAGGTGCTCGTCGCGGATCGTCTCCAGGGTGGTGGCGGTGTCCCCGTGGGGGTTGTCGGCGTCGGGCATCCAGCGGGGGATTATGACGTCCTCGTCGTCGGGGGCGGGGAAGACGTTCACGACGAAGCGGATGATGCTGCGGGCGATGCCCAGGGCCCCGGTGGTGGGGGAGTCCTGTGCCCAGTCCCGCAGGGCGGAGAGCAGGATGCACCCGACCTCTTCCAGGGCGAAGGAGTCGGAGTGCGGATCGGATTCCTCGCCCACGGCCGCCATGGGCCAGATGACGTCCTCGGCCACCCGCAGCAGCAGGAAGGCCAGTTCCGGGTCGGCGTCCGCACGGCCGGCGACATTGGACCCGCCGCCCGTCTGCAGGGCGAGCAGGTAGTCGAAGGCGCGCTCGACCTGCTCCGGGGTGAGCGGCGTACGGGGCGGGATCAGGTACGGCATGAAGGTCTCCTCGACAGGACGGTCGCCGTGCCGGTCACGACGACGTCCTCAGCAGCATCAAGGGCCGGGCCTGTGGACAAGGGAGGAGAGCTCTCCCCCCTCTCTGGAAACGGACAAACCCCCCGGACAAGGGGGGCTAACGGACCCCCCTTGTCCGGTGCTGCACTCGACTGCGGTTCCGGCCGCTGACCCCCTTGACCAGGGACGCCGCACGGACGCGGACGCCGCGTTTCCCCTGGACATGCCTCGCTGCTGGCCACCGTTAGACCGCGGTCAAGGGGGCGTTCTGCACGCTCTCCTTCCACGGCCCCGGTGTGGGGCGATGAAGGAAGTGAAGGAGATACGACGATGGCGACGATCCAATGCCGTCCGGGAGCCGGCCCGCTGGCGCCAGCCCGGCCGTGCGCCGGGCTGGGCGCGGGCAAGCCTCGCGCCGGCTGGGCAAGCCGAAGTGGGCTCCTTGAGGGGGCACTTCGAGCCCTCCTTTGGAGCCCACTTGGGTGCCCGGCACCCACCCTGGAGGTAAATGCGCTGGTCAGCGCGCGAATCGGCGCGAAAAATGCAGCGTCACAACCCTCTTCTCCCCTCTTGTTGTCCGTATGGGAGGAGATCATCGGGTTCCGGGGGGCCCGGACGCCCTCCACGACCGGACAGGTCCGGCGTGCAGCCGACGGCTGGTCGCGCGTGACGAAGGAGTGGAGCTGATGGCAGGCAAGCGAGTGACCAACCCGGCGGGATCCTCGAACGACTTGCGCGGGGATGTGCTGCGCGTGCTCGGGGTGCTGAAGGTGGCCACGGCCGACCAGATCCAGCGGATCGCCTCACCGCACCTGACCTACCGGCACACGACCAAGCCGACCGCCTCCGAGCAGAAGACCGCCCGTACCGCCTCGCACGCGGGTGCGCTCTCCGATCTGCGCAAGCACGGTCTCGCCGAGAACGGCGGCACCAGCCGGGCGGGGGAGTCGCTGCGCAACCTGACCACCAAGGGCCTGGAGGCCGCCTCCTACGAGCTCGGGCGCCCGCTCACGGAGATGGGCTCCACCGCGCGCGGCGCGGGCTCCAGCGGGGCCACCCACCCCATGGCCGTCAACGAGACGGTCATCGCGATGCTCCGCCCGAAGCCCGACCTGAGGCTGCTCACCAACGAGCCGGCCGAAGCCAAGCTGGCCGCCCAGGCCGCCGTCGACTCGCCTCGGGGGATCGGCACCATCGCCTCGTACGCGACCGAGGTACCGCTGCCCGCCACCGGAACCTGGGGCGCGCCGGGCAAGGGCGGCGCCCAGGCGGACATCGTGCTCACCGCGGCGCAGGCCGGGATCCCGCTGTTGTTCATCGAGGTCGACAACTGCCACGAGACCGCCGAGGAGATCGCGGCGAAGCTCGCGAAGTACCACCGCTTCTTCAAGCGGCAGATCAAGGACACCGACGGCAAGGACAAGCCGATGTGGCGCACCCGCTGGCTGGCCTACGCCGACGAGGGGGAGACCCCGCACCCGCCCGTGCTGTTCGTCTTCAACCACATAGGCGCCCGCGACCCCAACCGGACCATCCCGCGCCTGCAAGAGCTCACCCGCCCCCTGTGGGCGGGACAGATGACCACCGGGGGCTACCACAGCTACGACAGGAAGATCCCCATCGTCGCGACCGGACTGCGGAACCTGCGCGAGCACGGCCCCAACGGTCCGGTGTTCCTCCGCTTCGGCCGAACCCAGATGCAGCCCCTGCGAGACGCGATCGGCAACCCGCGCCGGGACGCGGCCATCGCTCGCGAGCGGGAGGAGATGAAGGTCCGGCAGGAGGAGTACCAGGAGCAGCTGCGGCGCGCGACGGAGCAGAAGAGGGCCGAGCGTGAGGCCCGTCGTCCGGTCTGCGCCGGCTGCGCAACGAAGCTCGACGATGACCGCTGGAAGGCGGCTACGGACTACCCGAAGCCGGCACCGCGATGGCACCCGACGCTGTGCCGCCCGTGCGAGCAGAAGACGGTCGCGGCCGCGGACCAGGCCGAGCGCGACCGCCTGGAGGCGGAGGCCGCCGAGACCGCCGAGAAGGCCCGCGGCTGGCGCTCCCGCTTCCGCCCCGGGCAAGCCCCCTGATGTCCGTGGCCCCCGCTCGTGCGTAGTTCGCCACCGTGATTCGGGCGAGGGGCCACGGCTGACGGAGGTCCCGTTTCGGGTCCTCTTTGGAGTCCCGTTCCGGGTCCCCTTTGAGGTCCCGTTTCGGGTCCCGTTTCGGGTCCCGTTCCATTCACGCCGATGAGCACCAAACAGGCAGGTCACAGGCCACAAGAGGGGGTCGCAGGCACGCCGACTACTTCCTGTGGAGGGGTCCTGGGAAGTCCGTACCCGTACCGACGTCCGATGCGGTCAGCACGCGCTGCTGGCCGTGCTCTTCCGCCACGGCTCCGGTGGTGCGGCCCATGGGGCGAGCGGCGCAGGAGAGGGACACGGTGGTACAGCCGGACAACCCCGGCACGGGGGCGTTGCCGCGGCACGGTCTGGGGCGAGATCCTGGAAAGGGACGCCAAGGCGTCCTAACTCCGATCGGGAGGCGTGTCATGCCGAACCGGCGGCCCCGTGGATATCAGCCGCAGTGGAAGCCCCGCGCCCGTACGTGCGAGCTGCTGACGGCCGTGGACCGGGTCCTTGCGCGCTACGCGGCTCAGCTGCCACTCACAATCCGGCAGGTCTGGTACTCGCTGATCTCCGACGGCGTACTGGTCAAGGAAGAGCGCACCTACAAACAAACCGTGGAACTCCTCGGGATGGCCCGCCGCTCGGGCCGCATCCCGTGGGAGGCGTTGCGCGACGACACCGAGATCCGCGCCGAACCCGTCGCCTATGCCGGGCCCGAGGACTTCCGGGCCGGGCTGCGCCAGGCGGCGCTGGACTATCGGCTGGACCGGCAGACCGGGCAACCGGTGCGGCTTGAGATCGTCTGCGAGACCGCCGGGATGGTTCCCCAGCTTGTCGCCGTCGCCGACCCGTATAGCGTGCCCGTGTACTCGGGCAGCGGATTCAATGGGCTGCCGGCGAAACGGGGAGCAGCGCTGCGTGCGGCTGCTGACCGACACCGCACGGTGAGGGTTTTCGTCGTCTCCGACTGGGACCAGAGCGGGGTCCACCTGTTTTCCGCGCTGGCCGAGGATGTCACCGCGTTCGCTGCCGTGGACGCCCCGGGAACGGAGGTCGTCTTCGAGCGCCTGGCGGTGACCGAGCAGCAGATCGCCGACTACGGGCTGCCCACCGCGCCGCCGAAGGCCAGTGATCACCGCTCGTTCAGCGGCACCTCCACCACCCAGGCAGAGGCCCTGCCGCCCGACGTCCTCGCAGCCGTGCTGAAGGCCGCGATCACCTCCCACCGAGACGTGCCCGTCCTGGCAGCACTCCTTGAGCGTGAGGCAGACGAACGCCGCCGTCTCCTGGAGAACCTTGGATACGCCCCTGACGCCGACTGAGCCGGTGCGCCGGGTTCAGCTGGCCCAGTGTGTCGCTCGTCCGGTCCGGGTGTCTGCGAACGTTCCCGCCCGTCCCGTGGGCCTTGGTGTACTGGACTGTCAAAGCAAGGCGAAGCAGAGGAGTGGGGCGTTGGCCGGGAACAGCAGGGGTCGCACCGAGACGGGGGGCGGGTGCGCGTGAAGGACTGGAGCGACTTCGAGTGGGTGGTGTGGCGCCTC
Source organism: Streptomyces chryseus (assembly GCF_014650755.1). GTDB lineage: Bacteria > Actinomycetota > Actinomycetes > Streptomycetales > Streptomycetaceae > Streptomyces > Streptomyces chryseus. The sequence continues at coordinate 17,144 of NZ_BMVO01000045.1, forward strand.
GAGGTCCGGGATCCTCAGCGGCTCGCGGGCGAGGAACCGGACCTGGACGAGCGCACGAAGGCGACGATGACGGAGCTGGCCGCCTCGCTGGGCTGCGTGTACGAGCTCTGCGTCGACTACGACTCCTACGACGACGACACCCCCTACTACGCGTGGTGGGTCCGCCTGCCCGCATCCGAGCACGCCCGCCTCGGCAAGGACGGCCTCCCGCTGGCCATCGGCCCGCTGCGCCAGTACCTGACCACCCAGCTTCCCGACGGTCTGAAGTGGGAGATCACGCCGGACCGCGAGCTGACGTACGACCACGCCAGCAGCATTGCCCTGCGGGCCGCCTACGACGATCTGATCGCCCCGTTCGAGCGCGCCCTGATGCCGCTGCGCCGGGACGGGGCCGACAAGCTTGATCCGCGGGCGAAAGTCTGGAAGTGGCAGAAGGATCTACTGGCCGGCACGTTCGACCTGTGGCTGTGCGACGACCCGGACCGCCCCCACACGTGGCTGGTGGTCACCGTCGGGCTGTGGACCGAACCGCAGTTCCTGGACCAAGAACCAGCCGCTCGCCTGGGCCACTTTGACTTCACCCCGCACCACCCGCTGCTCTTCCTGCCCCGCCCGCCGGCCCCAGCGACGTTCACCGCCCGCGTCACCTCTGGCTCCTTCCCCAGCAAAAGCAGCTCCAGGACGAAGGCCGCCGACGCCCTCGGGACAGCTCACCAGTGGAGCGCCAACGACCCCGTCGTCCTGGCGGAGCGGGTCGCCCGCGACGTCAAGCTGCTGTGGCCGCATCTCACCGGCCCGGGAATGTGCTGACGATGGCCTTGTACCCGGCTGGCCATCAGCTGCCCAGCTACGGGTGACCGGATCCCACAAGAGTTGCACGGGTCGGTCACGCCGCTGAGCTGTGGTTTGGCCGATGGCGGGAGACGGATCGGTCACGCAGATGCGGGTGACCGGTCACGTGCTCGGTCACCCGGTCGGGCAAGCCCAAGGCTTCCCTGGGCAAGCTCACCGGCGGGCAGGCTTGCCCAAGAGGCCGACAGCCACGACCGCCGAGAAGGCCCAAGGTTGCCGGGCCCGCTTCCGCCCCGGGCAAGCCCCCTGATGGCCGGGTAAGCCTCGCGTCGACGGCGTGGGCAAGCCCAAGGTGACCCTGGGCAAGCCCGCGTTGTCGGTGGTCGTCCATCGGGGGGCGGCCTGGGGCGGTCAGGCCGGTTGCGTCTGGAGGCCGGCGAGCGGGGACCGCCGCCCCTTGCCGACCGAACGCAGCTGCGCCCAGTCGACCTCAGGGTGTGCCCCGGGCAGGTCGTCGACGTGGCCGGCGGCGAACCGAGGGACGTCGACGGCCCCGGCCTTGCTCGCACCGAACTGGACGCGGCCCCAGGAGACGGGCGCGATCCAGCCCAGGCGGCGCATCCACTCGAAGTCCACCCGGCGTACGCCGAGCCTGGCGGCGGCCTGCTCCGGCCCGAGCGGCGCCTCGCGGTCCAGCAGCTCGGCAAGACCCTTCCGGGCGGCGACCTGGTCGACCTGGTCGGGGTTGAGGGAGCTGTACCGGCGATGGGCACTGAGGTCGAGCAGGAGGCCGAGCGCGACGAGGCGCTCCACCCCGTAGGTGGACACCGCCGGCGGCTGGCTGGGCTCGTTCGGCGTGCCCAGCGCTGCCGCGATCCGGTTCGCCGCCTCGTACGGTGAGATCGCCTCGCGGGGCATCGACGCCCGCACGGCCTCCGCGTCCATCGCCTCCACCACCGACCTCGACCACGCGAAGCCGCGGACATCCGGATCCGGGACCAGGCCCACGTGCCGCGCCCAGCGCAGCACCACGACTGTGGTGTGCAGGCGCTTCGCGGCCTGGGCCGCGTCGTATTCGGTTCGCTGTGCCATGGGATTCCTCGCTCTCGCTCGTTCGCCTTGAACAGGGCGAACAGAACATGACAGAACGCATGAAAGCCTGTCAATACGCTTTAAAATCAGGCAAGTTGGATCGACACGACTAAGACCGCGCCCACGTACGCGAGGGGAGATTCACTCTTTCGGAGCGCCGGATGCCCCCGGCGGCCGCGCCCTGTACGACCCGCGCCCGGGCGAGCGGGGCCGCTGGGACTGGTCCGGTCGACACACCCTGACCCGGGTACGGCGACGGGCCGCACGGAAGACTCCGTGCGGCCCGTCGCCGTCTGCTCCAGAAGGTCACCGGCTGAGGCGGGTGGCCGGCCCCCACGCGAACTCGAGGTCGTCCAGCAGAAGCTCCTCCAGCGACGCGTCCCATCGGGCGCGGAGGAGGAACGGGGCGGTCTCCATGCGCTCGCAGACGATCAGGCTTTCGGGCTGGCCGGCCAGCATGTACCGGCCGTGCGAGGCGGGCTTACTGCCGGGCCCGTACGCGCGCAGCAGCTCTTGAAGGCGGCCCCGGTGCCGGTCGGCGAACGCCTCCAGGCGCTGCACGTACCCGGCCCGCTCGTCCTCGCGTACGGCGCTGAGCGCCACGGTCAGGATCTCCTCCGACGCCTCGGAGCTGAGGAAGTCGCCCGGGTCGGCCAAGGCCCACGTGCACCGCTGCGCCGCCGCCAGGACCTCCGTCGCGTCCAGTGCCACGATGACGCCCATCAGGCCCACCTCATCCCGACCTTGGACAGCTGCTCCACCCGCTCCGGTGCCAGCGTGGCGGCCCGGCGGCGCTGGTTGTCGACCCACGTGCCGAGCTTCAGCGGTACGTCCTGCTGCGCCTGGCCGTCGCTGTCGAGGGTGATGGTCTCGACGTGCTTGCGGGGCACCACCAAGTGCCCCTCGCGCGCGAAGAACTGGGCGGCGGCGTTGAAGTGCATCGCCCACTTGTCCGCCTGGCTGGTGCGCGGCTTCGGCTTCTCGTCCTCGTCGGCACGCTCGATACCGAGGACCTGCTCGCACATCCACTGCTGCACCGCGGTGAGCTGGTCCCACCCGTGCCGGACCGAGGTGACCCACCGTCCGAGGTCCTCGCCCTGGCGCACGACCTCGCCCGCCTTGGTTGGCATACCTTCACCGCCGTCCAAGTGCAGCCGGACGAGGTGGAAGCAGCGCTGCCACGTCACCGGCCACACCGGGCACCACGAGGGGTCGATCTCCTCCAGCTGCTCGCGCCGCTCCCGCGTCATCGCCCCGGCCGACGACTCCACTGGCAGCCCCTCGGCACGCCGCTGCTCGATCTCCTGCGCCTTCCGCGCGGCGGCCCGCGCGTTCTTCAGCCAGATCCCCACTGCCGCGCCCTGGAAGGCGGCGTCCAGCGGCGCCAGGAGGTGGCCGTGCTCGGCGGCCCACCCGCGTGCGGCGGACAGCCCTTCCTGCCAGGCGACGTCGAAGTGGGACCAGACCATGCCGAGCTTCTCCAGCTGGGCGACGCGTTCCTCGTCCATGTCGCCGCGGCTGTAGAAGCGGCGGGCGTCGGCGGTCCACTGCCCGAGCGGGAAGTTCGCCAGAGAGGCCGGCCACCCCGCCTTCTCCGCGTCCTCGGCGGCCGGGACGCGGAACGTGAACGGGACGCGCAGGTCGCCGTGCGCGCGGGCGTAGATGACGGCGGCCTCCACCCCGCGCCGCCAGTGCTCGTGTTCCGGGTTGAGGACCCGCAGGTTGATGAACGCGGCGAGCGCGGCCGGGTCGCGGGGCGTGGAGAACTTCAGCAGGGCCTTGGCGGGTGCGCTGACGCCCCCGGAGCCGCTGCCGGTCCCGTTGCCGCTCTTGCCGCTGCCGCCCTCGCTGACGGGCTTGTAGCGGCTCGGGGCCTGCTGCTCCGCGAGGGTCTCCACGATCCGTGCGTCGTGGGCCCGGAGCGCTTCGAGGAGCTTGGCGAGGCCGCCGTACGCCCGGCTGGTGAGCATGTTGTCCGCTGTCTCGCCGGGGCCGAGCAGGATGGGCACCACCAGTGAGGCGACCTTGCCCTCGCCGGGCTGCATCCGCAGGGCCCGCCCCACGGCCTGGACGAGGTCGGGCATGGAGCCGCGTACATCCGCCCAGTAGACGGAGTCGCAGTTCTTGGTGTCGACGCCCTCGCCCAACACCTTCACGGACCCCAGGTAGCCCTTCTCCACGACGGTTCCGTCCGTGGCGATCCCCTCGGCGAACTCCGCGAGGACGCGGCGGCGGTGGAGCGGCTTGTGCTCGCCGCACAGCCAGTCCGCCCACACGGTGGCCGGGTACAGCTCGCGGTCGCTGGCGTGCAGCTGCGCGGCGACGTCGGGAAGGCCGGCCGCGAACGCTTCGGCCTCCTTCACCACGTGGTGGAAGACCAGCGTCCTTCGGAAGCCCTCCTCCGCGGACGCCTTCACCAGAGCGGTCTGCAGAGCGGCGAGCCGCGCCCCGCGGACTTCGGCCGAGCGGCTCTCGGCGCCCAGGAGCTGCGCGGCCTGGAGCTGGGTGTCGGTGACGTCCACGCATACGACCTGGTAGGGGGCACAGATGCCCCTGTCGATGGCATCTGAAAGCGACAAGGTGAAGCACCGGCTGCCGAACGGGCCGTCCGGGTCGTCATCCATGCTCGCGACCAGCTCGCCCGGCGAGCCTGCCTCGTCCTCGTCTCCGAGCTGCCACATCCGGGGCGTGGCCGTCATGTACAGCCGGCGCAGCGAGGGGATGCGGGTGTTGTCGTGGATGACCGCCCACGGCTTTCCGATCCGGCCCGAAACGCGGTGCGCTTCGTCCACGACGATGAGGTCCCAAGCCGCCAAGCCCCCGGCGTGCGCCCGCTCCAGCGTGCCCAGTCCAAGGCTTGCGTACGTGGCGTACACGGTGACCTTCTCCAGGCCCCGCGTCCACTCCACCAGCTCGTCCACGTCCGTGGTGTTGGGGAAGGAGACATCCTCACCCCGCAGGGAGGACACCCCGATCATCGGGCCCCGGCGGCCTCCCTCGCGCCACGCGATCTCGGTCTGCGCCAGGAGGTCCAGAGACGGTACGAGGACCAGCACACGGCCCGCGTGGAGCTCCTCCGCGCTGCGGACCGCCACCCGGGTTTTCCCGGCCCCGGTCGCCATGATCACTTGCGTTCGAAGCCCTCGTTCGGGCACAAGTGATCTTGCAGGCAATTCGAGGGCAGCGAGGACCGCGTCAATGGCTTCTCGCTGGGCGGTTTCGCGGTGGTCAGTGCGGCTTGTGGTCGACATATCCGCCTGCTTCCTCCTGGGTGCCATACGGTCGATCCGAGCGGCGAAGAACGGGAAACCTGCACTTAGATTCGGTGCGAGGTCTACGATTGGACTGGCGCTGATGTCTGGCTGACTTGATTCGCCGGAGCATCAGCGAGGCCGTACAGCGGATCTCGATAAGCTTCCAGAGCACTCCGAGCCGGTGTGCTCTGAGTCCAGAGTCTATCTCCATACTCAAAAAGACGCACACGGATTGCCGAGATTCCTCCTAACGTGGCGTGAAGCTGTTACTCTGGTCTTATTGCAAGCCAAGCAAGGCCCCTGACGGCCTCTCAATCCGGCTCTTTCCTCTGGAAGGCTGGCCCCCATGCTCCTGCTCCCTCCCCGACGACCCGTCACCCCCTTTCCCCTTGCTGCCGCTTGTGCCTCACTCCCTCCGGCCGGGTGGTTGCCGTACTGCCTGCCTGGTCTACGCCCGTGCGGAGCGCGGGCGGTGGCTGGAGCGGAGCGGAGGCCACGGGTCGGCCGGAGGCCGGCCCCCGGGGGGCCGAAGGCGTCCCGGCCTCACTCCAGTTGGCGGGCTCGCGGAGCGAACCGCCTCCGCTCACGCGGAGCGGGAGCGGAGGGAGGGGCGGAGCCCCGACCGCTCGCTGTCCAGGGCGGAGCCCTGGGGGACCCGCTCCGCGGG
>NZ_BMVO01000046.1 GCF_014650755.1 Streptomyces chryseus
CCGAGTCAGCGACCTCGAACTCACGCTCACCAAGATCGATACTGCAACGGCTTCTTAGGTGATTCCGGTCGTTCACCGGCTGTGACGTGAGCTGTTGGCTGCGTGCCTCGGTGGACCGCAGCGCGTGGCCTGCCTTGTCACCGGAGCGCTGACTCGGGGTTCTGCGGTATCGGTCTTTGGCGTGATTTCGCCGGTCGTGGCCAGGATGAGCTCCATCTGCCCTGAGGCTTTGGCAGGGCGCGGGGGCGCTCTCGAAACAGCCCTTGGGGAGGAGAATCGGGTGAACGAGGATGAAGAACTCGTCGCGGCAGTGGAGGCACTGCTGTCGGATCCGCGTACGGATCCGGGTATCGATGTCGAGACCGCCGAACAGGCCGCTCGCGCAGTGGGGCTTCTCGAAAAGGGCCTTCAGGATGGGCCCGGCGTCTTCCGGCTGATGGCCGAGGGAGGGCAGAGGGGGGCCGAGACTTTGTCATCGGACCGACTGCAAGTCCTGTCCGAGATGGTGCAGAACGCCGATGACATGGGGGCCTCCCAAGTCCGATTCATCTGGCGCCCCGAGGAGTTGTTGATCGCCCACGATGGCAAGGGCGTGCGACTGGCCGACATCCTATTGCTCGGCCTGCCGTGGCTCAGCGGGAAGAGCTCCGACGCGGAGGCCACGGGACGATTCGGCATCGGACTGGCGACCTTGCGAGCCCTGGCGACCACCTGGGAGGTGCATTGTCATCCCTTCCACGTGAGGTTCGCAGACCTGTCGATTCAGGCGGTCGAGCCGCTGGTGATTCCCGAGCAGCTCGTGGGGCCCGCGTGGACGGTTTTCCGAATCCCTCTCGCCCCCGACGTATTGTCCGCCTCGGAGCTCTTCAAGTGGTTCGAGACCTGGAACGACAGTTCCTTGCTCTTCCTCCGGCACGTGAGGCGGGTCGAAGCCCGCAGCGACTGTCCGGCCGAGCAGAGGGCCGATGACGAGACGCCGCCGGTGATGCTTGAGCTGAGTTGGACGGAGATCGACCGGCGAAGGCTTCGCATCAATGGTGAGGAAGCGGATGTCCGGGTCCGCGAAGCCCGGACGACCAGTGGGACACCGTGGCGGGTCTACGACGCCGATGTTGCACCGCATGGCACGACCACCCGTCGGCACAAGGCGGTGGGAGCCTCCATGCCGGTTGCCGTTGCGCTGCCGGTGCACGGACCCGAATTGGGGTGTGTGCACGCTGGGCTACCGGTGGCCGAGTTGAGAACTGCAGCTCGCGTGCACGCCCAGTTCGACCCTGTAGTCAGCCGTGAAGGATTTGCTGCCAGCCGTTGGAACGAGGACCTCGTCCCACTCGTCGCGGACCTCTGGGCCGGTGCCGTGCTCGACGTAATCAGCGAAGTCGAACCCTCGGCTTGGCACCTTGTGCCGCTGCCGTCACTCTCGGGTCCCTCGTCACCCGCCCGACTACAGGACAGCATTCGTGCGGCTCTGGTCGACCGCTCCCGCACCTGGTTGGCATCCCGGCTCTCACTGCCATGCCCCGACGGGGCCAGGGAGCCACTCTCGGCGCTCGCCGTTGAGGAGCAGCAGCTCTCAGGGGTGCTTGACGATGAGGACGTCGCGCGACTGGCCGGGTTGCCGGCTACCTTTCCGAAGTGCGCTCGCGACGAAGCCAACCAGTGGCGCGAAGTCCTTACCGACTGGCGTGGTGAAGGCACCGCAGAACTCACCGAAGAGGTGCGGGTCCATGACGCGTTTCTCTCTCTCGACGACACCGAGTACGACGTCGACAAGACCATCCGCCTGACGGCGGCAGCCATCGAGGCGGACCTCGGCTACCTGGTGCGGAGCCGACCCTGTGTCATCACCGCTGACGGGCGGCGTCTGCAGCCGACGGCGGTCGGCCTCGCGTTCGCCGAGCACCAGGACGCTGGACCGCGCGGTGCCGGCCCGCTGGATGCGCTGAGCATCGTCGTTGACCTACATGCAAGCTACGCGCGGGAGTCGCAGTGGTCCCGCCGCGTTCTCGAATGGCTGAGGAAGCAGGACTATCTCGTACGGCGCGACGACACCGCGGCCGTTCTGCGCCGTATCGAGCGGATGGGGCGTGCAGGCAAACGAATCGGCGGTGAAGCGGGCTGCGAAATTGAGCAACTCGCGGCCATCCAAATGGCTTTGGGGGAAGTACCGGCGAAAGTGCGTGAGCGACTCGGTCCCGGTATCGGACAGGCAGTACTCCTTGACGGCTACACGTACGACTCCGAGGGCAACGAGAAGCCGTGCAAGGTTCAGCCCGCACACGCCTACCTGCCCCTCGCGCTGCAGAGCACTGAAGGAGATCGCTTCCCCGCCGCCGCGGGAAAGACTCCCGGCATCCACTGGGTGCACCGCTCCTATGCGCGCACCTTGGGGTCCAAAGCAGAGTGCGGGTTGAGCCGTACGGCGTTCCTGCGCCTTCTCGGGGTGGCGGATGTACCCAGGATCAAGGAGGTCCAGTCAAGCTGGGAGACGAAGGAGTACGAGACGGACGCCCGGATCGGCCTGTCACGCCACTGCCTCCTATCGCCAGCTGCCCGCACTGGGGAACTGCGTCGGCTGAACGCGCATTACACGCTGGACGACCGCATCAGTCCGGAGCTGGATGCTGTGGTGCAACACATCATTGCTGAGCCGAACCTGCAGGAGCGCAGGCGTCGTTCTGCAGCCTTGCTCCAGACGCTCGGCAAGCCAGGCATGATCACGTCTGAAGAAGCGGAGGTACGGGCCGCAGAGGGGCACTACCGGTGGATTGTGCGTGGCCAGACGGCAGCTCTCTGGGTGTGGCGGCTCCGGGAGACTGCCTGGCTGGAGGACAGCAGCGGGAACCTTCGTACGCCGGGGCGGGCACACTTGTGCACACGCGATGCACAGGCTCTCTACGGCCAGGACGACCCGGGCTATCTGCACCCTGCGATCCATCAGGCTGTGTCAAACCGAATCGATGTCCTGACCGCTCTGGGAGTGAAGGGGGACCCCGACGTACCGCAGCTGATCAATCGTTTGCGGGAACTGCGCGAGCGCTCCACGGCTCCCGGCCCGGTGGACGACAGTCTCAGGGCCGAGGTCTATCTCGTCTATCAGGCGCTGGCGGGGCGGCTGAAGAATGAGGCGGCCGGCACGTCCCGCAGCGAGCTACGCAAGAAGGTCCGGGATGCCTTCAGCGGCAGGGACTTTGTGCTCGCAGACCAGGGATGGCAGCGGGCAGACGACTGCTTCCGGGGGCCCACGGTTCTCCGCGGCTTTCGGCCCTTCACCATCCCTGACCCCGAGTTGAACCCGCTCTGGGACGCCTTGGGGATCGAAGAGCCGAGGCCCGAGGACCTCGTTGACGTGCTGAAGGAGATTGTGCAGTTCGGAGCCCATCCTCAGGACGAGCAGCAACGCGTGATGCTGGAGGCACTGAGGTCTCTGGCCGACATGGTCACTTCGGCTCAAGGCCCAGTCTCTCTCGGCCTGCGTTCCAAGCTCCGCTGGCTGCCACTGCGTACCACCCACGGCTGGACGAAGAACCGGCCCGTCTACGCGGTGGACCACCCCGTCATCGCGCGTACCGTCGGTGAGCGCATGCCCGTTTGGCAGCCAGGCGGAGATTTGCAGCAATTCATCGGCCTGTTGGATCTCCTCAAGGTGCACAGGGTGGAGGCGTCCGATGCATGCGTCATCACATCTGATGGCGCGCGCCCTGATCACCGGCTCACGGATGACTTCCGACGGGCGGTAACCAGCCTGCAGGACACCCTCGTACGGGATGAACCGGCTGCTGCGGAGGCGTTCACCGGCTGGGCATGGCTGATGGAGCTTGAGGTACGGGTCTTGCCAGGGCTGAGGATCCAGCTGAACCTGGGCGAGGGGCATGAGGCGATCGAGATCGCGGTCGACGCACACGTTGACCGCGAAGCCAAAGCGCTCTTTCTCACTGGCCCCGAGGCTCTGGGCACCGCTCGGGGTGGAGGGCTGGCCGTGGCCTCGCTCTTTTCGGCGGAGCGGGCTCACGTCGGGCATCGCTGGCGCGATCTCTGGGAAATGGATGTGCTGCAGGACGCCCCCGCCGCCCCGCTGGTCCCGTCCCACCAGCAAGATCACGAGGACCGCGAGCGTTTGAACTCGCAGTTGCGTGAGCGGGAACTGTCGCAGCCTTTGAGCCCCACGGCTCCGACTGGGTCGCGCGGCCCAGTGAACCCGCCCACGAAGGTTCCGTTGCCTCCGCTGGCCCCGGCGCCTCCGTCGGCTCCTACGCCGCCCGGCCTGGCGTCGCTACCTGCCCCGCCACTGGCCGAACGCCGCAAACTGGTCTCTCTGGCCGAACTACAGGGGCGGACCCCGCAGGCCACCCGCACTACCGCCTCGTCGCAGCCTCGCTCCGCGTCCTCCTCGGGAACGCGACACGCCGCCTCACTTCCGCAACCGCGCCGGGGCGGAGCCGCGCCCAACGAGCGTTCTGGACCGCTCGGCTACCAGGACCGGGACAAGGAGAAGATCGTCCTGGAACTGCTTACGCGGATTCTTCACGAGCAGGGACGGACACTGGACGATCAGCGAGGTCTGATGAGGCTGGGTGCGGACGCTGTCGATTCGGTGGACCACTTCTACGAGATCAAGGCACACGGTGGTCCAGAGCCCGCCGAAGTCACCCTCACCGGCGCCGAACTCACGCGTGCACTGGCGGAGGGAAGTAACTACTCGCTCGTCATCGCCTCGAACCTCGAAGAGGGCCGGGGGACCCCGACGCTCCGGATCATCCCCGATCCGTTGCGCTTCTTCGAGGTCGAAGCGACAGCTGAGGTGAAGCTCAAGGGCCTACGTGACACCGATGTCGAAGCGGCCGTGTGGCAATGGCCGGACGCTGGCGTGTGACAGGTATGCCCGGGAGCAGCTTGGGAGCCGGATCAAGAACTCGGCTCCCAAAATGGTCCCTGGAACCACTCAGGGGCCCGACCCGCTAAGCGGATCAGGCCCCTGACCTGGTGTTTCACTGTCGGGGTGGCGGGATTTGAACCCACGACCTCTTCGTCCCGAATGAGGTTCACGCAACATCACTACCGGGCCGGATGGGAATATGCGCTGGTCAGAGGCTTGGTATGGGATGGTCTCGCGTGGTCTCGGTGGGCCTCTGGGGGAAGATCATCTCCCAGATTTCTCCCACGCCGTGGATCAGTGGTGCCGTTCCTGCTGTCGCACGCCACTTTGCGTGAGCAAGCTGTGTCTGTGCATCCTCCATTTGGCATTCGGACGCTTCGGCCACGCTGTGGCGGCTGAAATTATGCGGAGCCCCCCGATGTCGTGCGAGGCGTCTGAAGCGATCGTGGAGAGGTTCCGCCTAGGCGGCTTGATCGCTGGCAGGATTCGGCAAGTCTGAACACCACGCACATGTGTGCGGCCCGAAGCGGCGAGTGAGTGGGTGCGGTATGGCCAGAGGGGTGGAGGCCAGAGAGAGCGTTCGGAAGGAGCTCTGGAGGCTGGCGAACGGCATGTGCCAGATGTGTCGGCGTGAGTTGGATCCTGGGACCACAGGACGCACATCAATAGCCCATGCAGCCCACGCTGCTCTCCCTGACCGCGTTGTCTGCCGCCCCGGGGCGGCACCGTTGCGACCTATGCATCATCACCGTGCCCGAGACGCATGCCGGGTAGCTGCTCCTCCAGTTGGCCCGCGAGACTGCCGTGGATTTCGTATTCCGCCCCGGGAATGCTGAGAGTCATCCGCCCTTCATCCACGTGGTCGCGGACGGCGTTCAACTCCTGCCCCACATACTCGATGTCTCGGGCGGTGAGCCGTAGTTCCAGCGTGTGAGTGTCGCGGAAGAGGATGGGGCGGATGTCTGTACGGGTCATCAATTGCCGTGCGAACTGCCACAGCCACTCCGGCTCGCGGTGTCGGATGATCAACGTGAATGCCGTCGAACTGCGGTGCGTGCCTGGCTCATCCGGTCCGCGCAATGCCTGGGCGGCCGCCATCCGCTGCTGGAGTGCGTACGCAGGTTGCCAGTCGATACGCGCGCCGTCGCCGGCAGGTGCCAGCTTGAAGTGAAGGGACTCTTCGTGCGGTGGCGGTCGGCGCCGTGCTGGAGCACGGGTCGGCTGATCGGGACTCTGGGCGGTGTAGGTGGTCAGCGCGGTGTGCGCGCTGGAGTTGAGGCAGTGCTCAAGCCATCGCCAGGACGTCGGCCGCTCCCCGCGGCGGTCTTGAGCAAGCAGTCTCATCGTGTCGGCCAGGATGCGCAGCCCTTCTGCGGCCATCGGGAGCGTGTGGCTTTCTGCCAATTGTTCGATGACGCTGCTGCTATCGAAGCGCCGCTGTGTCCGGTGCGCCAGCCAGACTCCGACGGCCAAGAGGTCGGACATTCCTTCGCCCGTGGTCCGATCAGCGGCTACCGATTCCAGCCATTGCTGAGCTCCTTCCACCTCACCCCGTCGGCAGCGCGCGTATCCGACGGCCACGTCGAATAGTGAGGGCTTGGCCCTCGAGGCGAGAGGAGCCTGCTGCCACACGGTCTCAATGGCGAGGGCAGCATGCATACGCCCAGTGCGCAGCGCTTCGAGCAACGTGTATCCGGAGTCAGCGACCGGGCGTACTTCCAGCGGCCCTTTCAGCGCCGCCGAGAGAGGTTTCACCGTCATCTCGGTGCGACTCGGCAGGATGGTGCAGGCTGGTGCACGGTTGGCGCCACCTGTCTGCAGGGCCCAGACGATGTCCGGTGTGACGTGCGGGGCGGAGGGCCCGCGACGCCTGGTGTCCCGGTCCCAGGGCGTGGGGGAGTCGCTGGCCAGGCTGCGCGGGCTCCACTGCCCGTCGGCGAGTTGCCACAGGCAGATCCATCCGCTGCTGGAGCCGGGAGCTCGCGTGGCCAGCATTGAGTGTCTCGCCGGAGGAGCGAGGGAGGTGGCAGGAGTGCTGCCGCCGGTGATGACGGTCGGTTGCAGACGGACGTAGGGCGACCAGCCGCGCAGGAGGTTGCGTTCGCCACGGGGCAGGGAGACGGCATGCGGGGTGCCTGCGATTAGCGGGAAGACGTCCTGGATCTCGGCGCTGCTGTTGAGACGTTCGACCACACCAATCACCGTTCCGGGGGCGGCGCCCGCCAGATGAGGAGGGTGCACGTGTGTCGTGTTCGCTGTGGCCGGGGGGCTGGTCATGAGACATCCACCTGCACGGTGTGGTGGAAGCACGGCGGCTGCAGCCACACCTGCTGACTCGTGGTGCTATAGGGCCCGTCGGCGAACGCGACATGGAGATCGCCCTCGCCTGCTGGGCCCGAGTCGATCCACGGTTCGGGTCCGGGCATCCGGGATGCGACCTGATTGCCGCGTAGGTCGGCGAGTGACCACGACGCATTGGCCAATGCGTCGGTGGGAGCAGTGTCGAAGTGGAACGACACCTGCGGCCGGTTGGTGAACTGCAACAGCACACCGCCGCGCACATTGGTGCTGGACGTGACGCACTGTTGTTCGGGCATGCCGCGGTGGCGCAGTCCGGGCCACTGCATGAGCTGGTCGATGGCCGTCCCGACGCTGGTGGTCGTCACCTGCCAGCCCTGCCCGTCACGGCGGTGCTCGGGTGAGAACAGTGCCTTGAGGAAGGACCGGGTAAACAGGGTGCTCTCACCGGTGCGGCCGTGCGCCTGTGCCCCTGGCCCCGTGGAGTACACCACGAGCTGTTCCGGATCGTGCGAAATTTGCAGCTTAGGGCCCAGCGCCGTGGACTGCAGCGAGCGCAACGTGAGATCCACATCCTGCGAGCCCCTGCATGCATCGATGAAGAAACACTGGATGCCCGCACGATTACCCTGCATGCTCTGCACGGTCCCGTGCACGTCGATGGAGTTCTCGAATGCGGCGAACCGGTTCGCGCGGGTGTCCTGCAGCAGCAGCGCGTGATCCCCGTATGCGCCCAGCTGGAGACCGTGGCCGCAGAAATAGAACAGGCCGACATTGCCCCGGTCGCTGTCGCACCGTTCGTACCACCGCTCGAAGGCTTCCTGAACATCCTCCAGCTCGGCCGTGGTACCGACTTCATCACCTGCGTCGGGGAACAGGTCCGCGAAGCCGGGGGGAAGCTGCGGATCTTCGGCCGAGATGACGGCTTCGATGCTGCCCAGCGCCCGACCTGGCACGTCACGCAGCTCTTTCAACAGCGTCACGCACACCTCATACGCGGACGTGGGAGGTGCGGTCAACTGTCCCAGCCCTTTGGCTAACGTCTCGGAACGGGCCTGGTGCTTGCTGCCGCCGTTGAAGTAGTCGTAGCGACCGACCCCGATGACCAGGACATGGATCGCCGGGCCGGTCTCCTGGCTCTGCCACAGGGTGGTCACTGCCGTCCCTCCGCAGCGTGCAGGGCAACACGGTGGTGGAAATGGGGTGAGATGACATAACCCCCGTGTGCCCACCACGCCCCGGTGCCGAAGTTCAGGTCCTCCGCGCCGGCGAACACCCTAGCCGCAGCGAAGGCCAGCGGGTCTGCCGGATCCACCACGTTGATCCACCGACTCACATTGGGCAGGGCCGGCACCTTTCGGCCGCCGACACCAGTCAGCAAACGGTCACTGGCCCGGAAGAGCTTCAGCTCCTCGAAGAGACCGACCTGCGTCCCCGCGGTCACCAACAGATCCACCTGCAGGTCAGGACGGAAGTAGGAGAGCACGTCATGAACGATGTTGCCACCCATGCTGTGGGCCACGACGACCAGTGGCTCGCCGTGCTGTTGGGCATGGCCGACAGCCTCTTCGAGTGCTTCGCTCACCAAGGCGATGATCGAACTGTTCTCGGCCGAGTCCCGCTGAGCGAAGTAGCCCATCACATCACCCAGCAGCAGCGCGAGCCTGCGCGTGGGCCGCCCGCGCAGTAGCGTCGCGCCACCACGGGTGACAGCCGTGGCTGCGCAGGAGTTGAGTCGCCGCAGCACCGATCGGGCGGCTCGGGGCACACCACCCGCGGCACCGAACGTCTCCCACCCCACCGCAGCACTACGGGTGTTCGGCACAGCAGCGGGACGCCACGCCTCCAGTTCTGCACTCAGCCGCTCCAGCAACTCGGTGTCGTCACCGACCTCGGCGAGCCAGGGGAAGACGGCCGGTCCGTCACCGCGCCTGCCGGTATCCGAGCGCTCGGCCCAGTACGCGGTGGCGCGCCCGCAGAACGCCGCGCCCTCCCGCAGTTCGTCCTCGGCGCCGACCAGGGAGCCGCAGACGATGTCGATGGCCCACTGCAACGACGTTGCGGCTGCGGTAACCAGCACCCGGTCCGGCTCGGCCGCACCGGCCTGCGCGGCCACGTCTAGCACCGCCGCCTCCGCCGTACTCGCCTCCTCGATGCCACCGAGCCGTTCCATCCCTGCCACGTCCAGGGAAGCCCAGCCCCACGCAGGCTCCGCCACCAGGCCGCCCCACCACGGGCTCCAGACCCGCGTCTTGTCCTGATCACAGCCCATCGCAGCGAGGACATGCTGGCGGTACAGCGCGTCGCGCACGGCCACATGCTCCGGATCCTGCGGCGCCCGGTTGCCGATTCCATGCACATGCACCAACGGCACGCCAAGCCCCTTCCTGTGCGGCGAGCCCCCATTGTGCGGCACCTACTGCCCGAACACAGCCGGATCCCCGCATACTTCGCCTGGCAAGCTCCGGGACGACAAGAGGGAAGTGTCGTGAGCTCCTCCTGAGCTAACCGGTACGGCGAATGTCATCGACTGCCCTGCGAGGCTCCGGCTGACCTTCACGGCGCTGCGGTGCGGGTGAAGGCCACTCCCAAACTGAGACCACACAGGTTGAAGGGCCCCACTGCGAGCAGTGGGGCCCTTCAACATCGCCCGGTCAGGCACTGGTGGAGGATACGAAATTCGAACTCGCGAGAGGTTGCCCCCAACACGCTTTCCAAATGTTCGCCCGAGGGTTCGAGGCAGCTCGTGAGTGTTCTGACCTGCGGCGCAGTTCATGATTTAAGGACTGCTGAACGGTCCCGGATGCACGTGAATGAGACCAGAACTGAGACCAGGCGAGGGGCAGACACATGGGAGTTGGACTGCCGCCGGGCTACTTCCCGTCCTGCTCAGGCGGCCCTGGCGTGGGCGGTGGCTACGGCCTGCTCAGCGTGGACTTGGCGGATCAGGCGCAGCACCTGGTCGTAGACGCCGTCCGGGTCGCCGGTCTCCAGGATCAGCACGGCCACCATGTCGAGGAATTCGTCGACCTCCTTCCCGCTGTCCTTCTTCGCTTGCTCGATCCGCTTCAGGTTGCGGGCCACCTCCGGCCGCGCAGCGGCAAACGCGGCGGGTAGCCGGTCAAGGGCGTCGGCGAGGTCCCAGCCCTCCGGGATGAAGTACGTCGTCTGCGTGGGGTCCTGGCTGAGCGTCTTCACGACGGGTTCGGTGATCCGCGGTCCACTGGTGATCTGCACTCCCAGGAGCAGCTTCGAGGCCGCGCGGTACAGGGTCGTCAGGTCCGGGGCGTGGTCTTCGAGGATCACCTCGGAGACAGTAATGCCCTCGGAGGAGAGGCGGACGCGGCCGAGCATGATGACCGTGTCGAGGGACGCCCGCTCGGGGTCATAGGTGGCGATGAAGCGGTCCCCGTCGCGGCGCACCATGATGGCCCTCGCCTGCCGGGCGTCACCTTGGCGCAGGCGGAGTGACGCAGTGAGGGGGTGCTCAGGGAGCCGAATCGTCATGCCGAAACCTCCGCTCGCTGCCAGGTCCGCCCAAGGGCGTCTCGGTGGTCGTTGTTGTGGCTATGCCGCTGGGTGCAAGGCAGGCGGTCGGCGAATGTGTGGTCGGTGTCGGGCTGGCCGTCGATCCGATCGCCGGCCAACGGGTCGCGGCCGGGGCGGCGCTCTAGGCATTCGGACCCGACGAGGCTGGTGAGGGCCGTGCGCAGCGGGCTGGGCTCGGCGGTGGTGCGCCGGGTGGCGATCTCCGCCATGTGCTTGGGGATGATTTCCCGGAGCACTTCGAGCGCGGCCTGCGGGTCGTCGGCCTGCTGGCAGAGGGCGGCCAGTTCCTTGGCCGTCTTTGCGATGATCAGTTTCCCGATTGGGGTGATCTGACCGTTCTGGACTACGAGGGTGTCCGGAGGGATCGCGTCGAGGTCGATGTCCGTGGTGGTCATGCGATCACCTCGTACGCAGTAGGGATGTGCTGTTCGGCCGGGGTTGGCCTCGGCGTTGTCACCTCAGGAATTGGGACGGTCATGATCGTTCCCCTCCTTGGGAGAGTGTGGGGCGAGTGCCTCCGTTGGAAGACCCTGGCTGCAAAGCCGAGGGCGGGCCAGGTGCCCCTGCTCCGTTCGAGGGACATCCGGCCCGAAACTGGTTATCCCGCAGTACGATCCGCGCTTCAATGGCCCGGGACGGCTGTGAGCAGCCTGGGGCCTACGGCTGCCGCCCTGACCGGATCATGGCAACTGAGGCCACAGCACGACGAGGGTCCGACCGGCGCGCTCAGGTCGGACCCTGCCCTGATGGGCGGTGGCAGAGGACACGAGATTCGATTCGTGCGGGGTTGCCTCCCAACACGCTTCCAAACGTTCGCCCGGGCGTTCAGGGAGGGCAGCGGCGTCCTGACCGACAGTTGGAGCTCTGGCTCCCTCACAAGGGGCTGTGATGCCTGTGTGGCGCGCCGGTCGTGCAGGTTCTGACCGCGCTGGATGCGGTCGCTTCGGCCCAGCCGAATTGCGCACGGACCAGATGCGGCCGAGGAGGCGGTGTTCCAGCTGTGGGCAAGGATGCGGCAATGGATGACGCCAAAAAACGACGTCCTCAGGCTCGATACGCCAACAACTACTAAGGGGGCTTGGGGAGCACGTTAGCTCGCTGATGGCTCCCAATGGCGAGAGCCGTCCGGGTCCCCCTCAGGAGTGGTGATCAGTTCTCCTGAGAACCGGCTGCCCTGCCCCGGGCGTGATGTGTGCTGACGCCAGCCGCGCGCTGCGCGGCACCCCTAGCCACACCTCATCTCCTCAAGGAGGGCTTCCATGACGACTGCGATCGGAACCACAGACTCCGGGTCTTCGGATGACAGTGACTCTCGCGAAGAGCCTGGATCTTCCGCCGTCCCCGTGGACGCCCAGGACGGGGGCTGTTCTCCCGTCATTTCGCCGTCGGAACACGACTGGATCCAGGCCGCTGCCGAGCTGTACGTCTTCGCCGAGCGGCGAGGGTTGCGGATCGTGAGGGCCGACGGCCCCAATGCGGATCTGCTGACCCAGGCGATGGTGTTCGAAGGGGTGCTACTTTTCCCACCGGACCGCCACCCCAGGGATGTACTGCGTGACGTCGGCGTCGCACCAGGCATGAGCTGTTGACGATGAGCAAGGATCACCGGCTTGGGCTTAGTCAGTTCTCCGGGCCAAGTCGAGCAGCATCACGTTATGAAGGCCCACCCCTTCGCAGGGGCGAGCCCCCGATCAAGCCTCTTTCGCCTGCAGCGCCTTGGCCTGCGACTTCTGCGTCATCTGCGCTCCGCCTCAAGGGCCGCGATGTTGCTGGCGACTCCCCGCTGGTCGGGAACCATGGGCGAGGGGCTCGACACAACTTCTGGGAGAGGAACTACGCGGGCCCTGGTCAAGCCGATCAGCGCGATCGCCACCGCCACCAATACAACGGTAGCGAGAGGCCCGCCGGGAGCCGTCGCCCACGCAGGGGCACCTGATCCCAGGGGGCCACTAGAGGTCAGCGCTGGGAGGCATGTCAGGAGTCCGGCACCGGCAACCCAGCGCCGCCGAACCCGATAACCGGAGCCTGTCGCAGCAGCAAGGGTGGCGAGGATGATGGCAGCGAGCATGGCTGCGCCAGGCGAACGGACGTTCCAGGCTGGTTGGAGACTCGACAACAGACTCAACCCCAGGGCCCCGAAGAAGGCGAATACGGCACCAATCGCCAGTGCCAGCGTCGCAGAGGTCCTGTGCTCGGGAGGCACGATACTGACTGGCGGCGTCGGCTGCGGCTCGCCTCGCAGTTCGGTGTCAAGCATGGCAACGAGCTCCCGGTGGCTCCTCCGGCCTCGCCAGGTGAATATGGAGCTGAGTACCACCGTCGCCACCGCAAGCGGCTGCCAGCTTCCGATGACCGCCTCGACGATGGTCGCTCCGCGCGCCATGCGGGGGATCAGGACAGACGACGCCACCCACAGCATGAGAACCCCTTGAAAGCAACGGCGTCGGTCATGTTGCTTCCGCAGGGCCCGTTCGTATCGGGCGACCGTCTCCGCCCACCGCCGCGCGCCGAGGCTTCTGCGGCTTGAGGGATCGACGTCAGCAAGCAGCCCGGCTGCTAGGTGGCGCGGGAGAAGCCCATCGCTTTCGAAGTACTTGGTGTGGTCGCCCAGCGGGTGGCCGAGTACTGGCGTGGCCTCTTGCTCCACGTTCTGCGGGAGTGCGGGCAACAGCATCCTGCCTACCGCGTCGTGCTGGCTGCTGTATTCCTCCCACTCCAGCTGCTTCGAGCCGTTGGACGGCGGCAGGACAAAGGGCGTCTTCGCCTCGCGGTGGATGTGGAACTTGACGATCAGCCCGCACACGATGGTCAGCGTCGCACTCACCACGACGGCGGCCCACCGCTCCCAGGTCATGTCACCCGCGAGGAGAAGGCTGGACTGTATGCGATCCATCGACTCGGCCACGCCGTGCAGCATGGCTGTGACGAACTCGGGCGACTGCACGGCCAGCGGCAACGCCAGAGAAGGTGTAGTCGCCTCCAACTGCATCAGCATGCCCGCCGCAATCTCTGAATTGCTCGGCTCGATGAGGGGCGAAGCCCCCCAGACCAGACAGAGAGACGCGATAGGCAGCATCCATGCCACTGCCCAGGCAAGCGGACGCCTGATCTGCTGGAGAAACCAGATGGGCTTGAGGCCCGATCCGACCCCCACCAGCCGAATCACCTTCGACTGATTACGCCCTCCGTGGCGAGCCATGAGCTGCTGGGCCAGGAAGCCTCCCTGCGAGTGAGCGATGATCACGATCTTGTCGCAGTGCTCTCGCATCCAACGCAGCCGCTCTTCCAAGAAGTCGAGCAGTCTCTCTCGTTCCTGGTTCCGCGCAGCAGCCATGATCACATGGTCTGCGACATTCAGCCGTGTGCACAGCAGGACGATCACGACGGCTGCACCGCCGACGGTCCACCAAGGGTGCTCCATAAGTAGCGCCATGGAGGCGGCCAGGAGTACGAGCAAAGTCAGGAACCGCCAACCCATGCGGGCCATGTGACGAAAGTCCGGACTGGTGAGGAAGGTGCCAGGCCGTAGGCCGTCACGGAGGGAACTCAGGAAGGTGTGCTTGAACGAGGTCTCGGTGGGCGCCCAGAAGCTGCGGTCGCGGCGGTCCGGACCGACCAGCAGAAGCACAGCGGGCAGGCTTAGCAGGACGTAGCCCAGGGTCAGCAGCCACCGGAGGTACCACGGGGGCCGGCGGAAACGGTCTGCCCATACTGCCTCCGCGATGAGCACCGTCCCCGCCTGCTGATCAGGAACGGTGATGCCGACAGTTGCGTGGGCGGGAGTCCCGAACGGCCACTCGGTAGAGCCTTCCCTGCATTCGGGAGTCTCGGTCCAGGTCACCGATGACGCACCATGTGCCTTGGCGATCGGGTCCACGATGCTCCGGCCCATGTGGTGCAGGACGGAACGCCCGGAGCCGATGCGCCGATGCTGGTTACCGACCCCATGTATGACGAGGTAACCGACGCGGGCCTCGCCGACGTTTCGGCTGCGCCTCCTCAGCTCTGGGGTGCCCTTTGCCCGCACCGCCTTGTGTCCTGCCTTGCCTGCACGATCCCGACCGCGACGCCGCTGTGACTGCTTCACTCTGCGCTCCTCGCCGTTCGTGTCCAACCGGTGTGATCATGCAGGCTGTTGAGCACCAACCGCATCCGTACAGATACTCAAAGCAACCTCCGGTGTCGGGGCGGCGGGAGGATTCAGCAGAGGTGGTTTCGGCACCCACTTATCTCGAACACCGCCTGGTCGGCGGCGAAGTCGGAGTCGGGGATCGGCCAGTGGATCGCGCTGTTGATGACGGCCAACTCCGAACCGCTCCGAGTCTGATGGAGGCTCGATTCCCTGAGAGGATCGAGTCATGGCATGTCCGTCCCCCTCCTGAGCTTCGTGAGCGTGCGGTGCGCATGGTCGCGGAGATCCGCCCCAACTACCCGACCGTCTCCTCGAGGCAGGCATTGACGCTTCGATCGGCAGCGTCGGGGATGCTCTGCACAACGCGCTCATGGAGTCCCAAATTTGCCTCTAAAAAACCGAGTTGATCAGGACAGGCAGGCCCTGGCGCGGCCTGGCCGGGGTCGAACTGGCCACCGCGGAATGGGTCGACTGGTTCAGCAAGCAGCGCATCCGCAGCGCGATCGGAGACGCCCACCCCACGAGCACGAGACCAACCACTACGCTCAACACCAGCCCCAGCCGGCGGCTGGAGCCAACGCATAGAGCCTCCACCGACCCGGAGCGGTTCACTGGGCATGGCCGCCTGAAGTCGCGGATCTGGCGGACGTGTGTTCGGTGTAGTGGATACGCTGCTGCGGCTCTACCTACATGGCACACGCGGTCCTTGGAGAGACATGCCCCGCTACGTACGCGTCAAGGTCGTTACGCCCGAGATGGAGGCTGCAGAGCGGAGGGCGGCGCGTCGGCTGGCGGTCATCATGTTGCCCAGCTTGGTTCTCATCGGGGCCTTCCTGTTCGGCTGGGCCCTTCAGATATTCGGTTGGGCGCGCGGTGACGTGGCGCTCGCGGGCCAAGGAACGCTGCTGTTGGCCATCAGTACTGTCCTCCTCCCCTTCCTGGACAAGTGGTGGACCGGTCGCCGCTACCAGCTCTGGAGGCCAATAGTAGGTTTCGGCGGACCGACGGTGCTCACCCTCGTGCTGGTCTACGCGCTACCTGCCATGAAGGGGTGACGAAGAGCTGACACCGAATCGGGGAGGTCATCGACACGACAGGTGGTTACGGCTTGGCATGTGGCGATTGCCCGTGTTCCAGGTAGACGGTCAGGCCGGTCGCGCGGGCCTGGATGCCGGCGGTGATTCGGCGTGCGAGCCGGGGAATGGTGAGCTCTGCCAGCTGTTCGGCGGGGTGAAAGTCGTACCGAGCCGGCACGTGATGACGCGTGTGCACACACCGTGATCGTCCCTCATCTTCGCCTTGGCTGCCCTCACCGCCTTCCCCGCCCATCCGCGGCTGCTGAGCCGGGGATGGCTGCCTCCGGACTCCGAGCAGCGAAGTGCGCAAGTAGGGCGTCCGTGCCGTCCCGCAGCGGCCTTGGTGGTGGCTGGCCGGACGGCGCGCTAATGCTCCAGCGCGGAGACAAGGGGCTGTCTGTCCCGTGGCTGCGGACGGTCCGCGGGCTCCTCCTCCCGTCGCGGGCGCCGCTGCCGAGTCGCTCCGTAGTGCCTCAGGCGCGAGAGAGCAGCGCTGCGCACACGGCCGTGACCGCTGGCAGCAGCATGAGAATGGCGGCGTGTACGCATCTGTTCTTGGTGCGAGCGATGCGACTGGTTCCGGTCAGGGCACGGAACAGGTGGGGCTGCGGGTCGGAGCTGCCTAGGAGCAGCCCGGACGACAGTTCCGTACGCTTCTCCGCCCGGACCACGTCGTCGTAATAGGCGAGGATGCGGGAGCTCTCCCTGATTCTCGGTCCGTGGCGGGGCAACAGCGCCGCAAGGAGGAGCAGCAAGGCCACGGTCGTGGTGACCGTAGCCGTCCACCACAGTGGGTGGGGCCAAAAGGTGCCGGGCGGTCGGCGGATCAGGAGGAGTCCGAGCAGTGATCCACCAGTGGCGAGTAGGACAGCAGCCTTGCCATCCGCCCGGCCTATCTCGATGTGGTTCTGGGCGATCAGCTCGCGCGACAGTGTCACCACATCCTCCGGCTCGGCCCCGTGCGGCCGGTGGCGGGCGAAGGTCAGGCGGGGGATCACCGATGATCCCCGTACGGGCCGTTCCCGTTCCCCGCCGCGTCGGTGTGGCTGATCCGGCGCAGAATCTCGTCGCCCTGCGGGACCCCCACGTCGCTGAGAACGCTCGCCAGGTTGACGCCGACGAAGCCCCGGTCCTCCGGTGTCAGTGACTGAAGCGTCGCCGCGAGGGCGCGTTCCCAGCCGTCCCGGTCGGAGAGGAGGTTGCGGTGGGTCACCGTCCAGTCGAGCACGTCCTTCGCCTGTTCCGGCTGGTGCAGGAGCCAGAGGGCTGCCAGGCCGACGGGACCGCCCGCGACAACCTCCCGGTAGAAGCGGTACGCCTCGCGGTGGGCTTCGCCGAAGCCTGATGGAAGGGTGGGTTCCGCACCGGTGCCGGGCGTGGGTAGGAGCGCGGCCGGCGGGTCCAGGAACCAGTACGTGAGGCCGAAGCCGTCGATCACCTGTGGCCAGCCGGGCGGTTCGACCTCGGTCGTACCGAAGTGGGGTGGGGGCTTCCGCAGCGGGTCGGCGGTGCCGGGCAGGGTGGCGTTCTCGCTGATGTGGCCGACCACCAGGTGCCGGGCCCGTTCCTCGTTGATCCGGTTCCTTGCCGCGACGACCGGGTTGCTGATCTTCCAGGCGACCCCGTAACGGGCAGGGGGCTTCGGCGGCCGGCGCGGGATGTCGACCGCAATCCGCCGTTCCGCGAGCGAGACCCACACGATGTCGAAGAAGTCCCCCTGACGCACCGCGCGCGCCGTCGGCCGCGGGTAGCCCCAGTAGTCGCCCCCGCGGGGCGGCACCATTTTGTCGGCTCCGTCGTCCGCGAGGAACACCAGGGCCCGGTCCGCTGGGGAACCGAGGCGGAGGCGGAACAGCTGCCAGGCAGGCGAGGAGTTCAGAGGTGTAATGAGGGGACTGGTCATGAGGTGAACCCTTCTGCTGGGGAGGCCGTACGGGCGCGATGGCGGCGCAGGACGAATCGCAGGACGCCACGGTGGCTCCGGGCCGTGCCGGAGAGTGCGGAGAGGAAGTTCGGGAAGGCGGTCCGGTGCCGTAGGCCCGGGTCGCTCTCGATCAGGGACAGCCCCGCCGCCGTTGCTTCGTGGGTGGCAGGTTCGTTCAGAGCTGTGACCACGAGGTCGAAGGCCCGCTCGGGGTGATCCGCGAGCAGGTCGGCGAGACGCACTCGCCGTACGCCCGGCGCGCTGGGCCGAGGGAAGGTCGCCAGGCTCATCGATTCGATGATGTGAACCGCCAGGGCGTGACGCTGTGTGCCCGGATTGGCTACCTGCCACTCCCGCAGGCGGTCGAGGACGAGGGTGTAGTTGGCGTCCTCGGAGAGCAGGGTGCTGAGAGCGAAGGACACTGCGGTACGCAATCTGCGCTCCAGGTCCTTGTCCTGCTCGTCGAGTACGGCGTCCAGGAGCTTCAGGGCGACGGCGGGGCGGGCCAGGCCGTAGCTGCCTGCGCAGGTCTCGGCCACGGTGCAGCGGAGGGGGACGAGGGCAGCCCGGCTCCATTGCCGTAACTGATCCCGTACCGCGCCGGTGAGGGCGGGGTACTGGACCATCTCCCCGAGCGCGTAGGCCACCAGACGGCGGCGCCAGCGCTTGTCCGACGCGGCGAAGGGGTGGAGCTGGCGCAGCGCGTCCGGGCCGGTCGCGTGCGCCAGTACCTTCCCGATCGCCTGGCCCGCCGCCAGTTCGATGCCGGAGTGGTGGGGAGTCTCGTCCAAGGTTTTCCACAGCAGGCCCGCCATGCCCTCGTAGTCCAGCCACATACACCGGAGTAGGGCATCCGACCGGTGCCCGCCGGAGAAGACGACCGGCTGGACCGGGTAGCGCTGCGCCCCGAAACGAGGCGGCAGCAGGCGGGCGCCGACGGCCTCCAGCCGGTCCTCGAAGGCCGGTCCGAGAACGTCGCGGCGCGTCTGCGAACCCTCCGTGACCGGTGCCGTGTCGTCGCGTTCGTCGAGACGGGGGCGCAGGATCGCGCTGAACTCCTCGATGACCGTACGGTCCTGTTCGGCCAGCAACGAGATCGCCGCCATCAGGGAGAGGCTGTCGGCTCGGTGGCACGAATCCTCCAGCGCTTTGCGGGCCGCCGCAGGGCTGCCGGTCTGCAGATCGTCCAGTACGGATGCGGCGGGCTTCCCCGACACGACGAGATCACGCAGTCCCTCTGCCACTTCGACACCGTCCTGTGGCAGCGGGTGGGCGTGCAGGTAGCCGGTGAAGTCTGCTGAGGCGAGGTGTTTCAGCGCGTCGGTGCTCTGCTCAGGGGTGAGTTCACCCGCCTTGACCATGGTGTTCAGGCGCTTCCTGGCTACATCGGCCGGCGGTGGCGGGCGGTGCACGACCTGCCAGGGCACCGTGTCGCCGGGAAGCGCCGTCTCCGCCCGTACCGTGATGACCAGATGGGCGCCCGATCGTCGCAGCAGCGCGGCCAGCGCGTTGAGCACGACTTCGCCCAGCGAGGCGGCAGCCACCGGGGACAGCCCCTGGAGCAGATAGCCGCGCCCCTCTTTGGGGCGCCAGCGCGCGAGGTCGTCCGGTGAGTCCAGGCCGGTGATGCCGTCGGCTCCGTACCGTTCTGCCAGCAGCGCGAACGCGGCGGTGCTCGCCCCTGTGCCGCTGCCGGTCCTCAGCACCAGGATGTGGCTGTCCAGCACCTTTCGGCACTGCGCGTAGGCCGGTGGTTCGACGAATCCGCGCAAGCGGGTGTGGACGTCATCCGCAGGGTACGGGCCCTCCCGCAGGCGGGGTTTGACGATGCGGTCCGTGACGGCCTCGTCGAGCGGGGCACCGATGATCACGGTGGCGTCGCCCGCGATTCCGCCCATGACCGCCATGCCCTGGTCCAGCCGTTGCTGGTTGTCACGGTAAGAGTTCCCCAGATCGGGTCGGCCGTCGGTGTCCGGGCCGTGCGGGCCAGGAGCGGTGTCCGCGTCGGCGCTCACCGGTTGTCTCCGGCTCCGCCGACCCGCTTGTCGCCCGTCACGTTGTCGCCGCCGCCCCAGTGCTGGTTGGTGCCGCGGTACGAGGTGGAACCACCGGTGTACGTGATGTCCCGTCCGACGTTCCCCATCACGGCAGCGCCCTCGCCCACGCGCTGTGTGTTGCCGCTGTAGTGCGTGCCGGACCGCTTCACCGGGCTCTGTTCCTGATCGGCAGATGTGTCGTCCTGCGCTGCGGATTCCTCGCGCGGTCGCACACCGGCCTGGACGAGATTCCCGGACGGCGACGGGACGTACAGCCATGCCCGCTGTGAGAAGTTCTTCCCCTCCACGGTGGCCGGGACCTCCACACAGCGGTCGGGGTGCAGTCCGGTGTACGCGCCGAGCACGGCGTCCTCGTAGACGCGCTGGGAGATGATCGCCGCCAGGTGGGTGACCTGCTCACTCGACGCAGCCAGGATGGCCTTGACCGGACGGGAGTCCAGCAGTCGATGCGTGTCGTTGCGGGCAGTACCGTTGCCGTCGCTGGGACCATCCGCGTCCGGCAGCGGTCCGACGTGGACGCTGGCCCGGAGCCGGATGCGAGGGCCCACGCATTGCCTGTTGTACGCGCCAAGTATGTCGTCCAGCACGCCCAGGAACGGCCACAGGACAAAGGGCAGCAACGCCGGATCGAAGCCGAACACCACGCCATCCCCGGTGTTGGCCGGAAACCGCTTCGAGTCGCGCAGCTCGTGCAGCCCGGCTCGTTCCAGCGCCTGGTCGACGAGTTCGGGGATCAACTGGCTCACCGGACCGTGCTGCACGGCGGGAAGACCGGTGAAGTCCTTTGCGTCGACGGCGAACAGGGCACGGTAGGGAGGAAGCGGTCGGCTCTCGGCGTACGGGGCGGGAACGAGCGTGGACATGCGTGATCTCCTCGTGGACGGTGGGACGGTGACGGAGCCGCTGGCCGGCTGAGTCGAGGTTCCGTCGGTTCCGTCCGTCCGACTGCACAGCGCAGGGCACTGCGGGGGTGTCCCACGTCACAGCGTGGTGTGCTCAGGTGACGGTTCCCGCTCGCCGCGCTGGTGTGCTCATTCAGCCCGGGACGGCGAGAGGGTCCACGCGAGCGTGGCCTACGGGGCGGTCGTCGCCCAGTCCCGCAGGACTGGCATGTCCTTGATGACGATCACTCTGCGGGCCGTCTCCACCGCGCCGGACTCTCGCAGCCGTTGCAATCCGGTGATTACCGCGTTGCGGGTCACTCCGGTCGCCTGGGCGATCTCCTCCTGACTCAGGCCGGTCAGCCGTACGACGTCAGATTCGGTGCCCGGCGCGGTGAGTTGGGCCAGTCGCAGGAGTACCCGCGCCAGCCGGACGACCAGCGGCAGGGTCAGCAGTTCTGTGCGGTGTGCGTCGGACTCGCGCAGTCGGGAGAGGGCCTGGCGCATCAAGTCCATGACCAGACCACGCTGCTCGACGAACAGGCGGAACCGTTCCGCCTCCAGCACGACAGCCGTGCAGGGGGTGAGCGCGACCACTTCCGCGGTGCGCGAGGTGCCGTTGAAGACAGACACCTCGCCCAGGAGGTCACCCGGTCCCCGGAAGGCCAGCCACGTCACGACTCCGCCGGGGTCCCGGCACACGACCTTGGCGAGGCCGTCGGTGAGGGCGAGTAGATGCGTTCCCGCAGAGCCCTGTCTCAGCATCACGTCGCGTTCGCGAAAGGTGCGGGTCGCCCCCTGCTTACGTAGCTCGCACCATGTCTCGTCCGACAGCACTCGTCGCCTCCCCCGTCCGCCCTGTAGGCGGCCTCGCCCAGCCCCGGTACGCGACCTCGTCGGCCTCCCGCTCTCATGAGTTCTACGCTGGCCGGACTGCTTCCACCGCCCATCGGGCGACCTTGTCCGAGAACGGCTGCCGCCCACTCGGCGGGGAGCGGGAGGCGAGCGGGCCCCTGAGGAACGCTCAGTGCCGGCTCGGGAGTTCGATCCCAACGCCTACACCGACCGTCTGTCGTCTTGGTGCACGGTCCGTAGCTCTGGCACTGGCCAGGAGGTTGAGGTCCACGTTCGCGGCACAGAGAAGGCCCCCAGGCGATGTCCTCAGATGCCGCCCTTGCCAGATTGTTGGAGGTTTCCCAGCACCTGTTCGGCAAGCGTATGGGCCTGGTCCTTCATGTCCTTCTCGGCCACGACGTGCTTGGGTGAGTACCTCTCGACGAAGAGGAACTGGCCGGACCCGATGTCCACGGTGAGCGAAGCCCGCCAGTCGTCGCCGTACATGATCTGCTGAGCCGCCATTCGCCCCTTGACCTCCACAGGAACGGCTTTCGTCGGACTAGCGTCCGTTCCGTCGACGGTCTGGAGCAGCCCTTCCTCGTCCTGGAACACGGATACGACGTAACCGGTGGGGTTGTCCGTGTCTGGCGTCATGGAAAAGTAGCAGGTGACCTCGCCCTCGCCGGACTCCGGCGTTGCCTCCCAGACACCGATCTCCTTCTGCTGGTCGGCGGTGAGGGAAACCTTGCAGATCGAGCCTTCGTCCACGGCGTCAGTTGCGATCGGGGGCGCCTTGAGCCCATCGCCGGACTTGTCTGAGGTGGTCGCCGGTCCGGTATCCGAGCAGCCCGCCAAAGCTAGGGCCGCCAGGGACACCGCTGAGAAGCCGTTGCAGTATCGATCTTGGTGAGCGTGAGTTCGAGGTCGCTGACTCGGTCG
>NZ_BMVO01000047.1 GCF_014650755.1 Streptomyces chryseus
CTTCCTGGACCATCAAGATCCATTGTCAGGTGTGTCCACACCACAGGAGTCACCTCAGCGGGGAGTTCTACGGGCCGCTCGGCGTGACCGAGACACGGGGCGCACCCGAACTCGTCCCTCCCGGCAGGGCCGCCCGCGACCCGGAGGTCCGGCACCGCCTGTGGGAGGAGTCCGAACGCCTCACCGGCGTCCGCTACCCCTTCTGCCCCCGCGACCCGCCCGTGCCGGGGCCGGTCTCACGCCGGCCCGGCCCGGCGGGGTATGCAGATCCGGCCGCCGATCCGCACCGCGGTGGTCAGGGCGGCGTAGGACGTGAGCTCAATCAGTTCACGGTCGGTGGGGAACCGGCTCCTGAAGGCCGCCACGTCCTCCGGGAGGGTCTGGTACGGCGCGAAGGCCGTCAGCAGTGCGAGCCGGGCAGCCGGCACGTCCTCGGCCGGCAGCGCCGACACGGCCTCGTCGATCCACCCCCGGCCCAGCCCCGGGGCGGATCCGTCCCACCGATCGAGGCGCGAGCGCAACCGCTCCCGTACCGGTTCCGGCACCCAGCGTGCCCCCTGCTCCACGGCGGCGAAGGCCCGCCCGAAGGCCTCTGCCACGGAAGGACTGCCCAGGGCCCACTCCAGTCCGGGGGGCAGGGGCGCCGGGGGCAGCAGGCCGAGCGAGTCGCCCGGCGCCAGCGGGCCCGGGGCGACGGGACGCATGGCCAGGGCGGTGGTGCGCATGATGGGCCCACGCAGGGGCGCCGGCGTCCGGGCGGGCATGGGGGAGTCGGCCAGGAAGAGGGTCACCATGCGGTTGATGTAGTGGAACGTCACCACGACGCCAAAGAGTTCCGGCTCCTGTCCGTCCGTGAACGGGAGCGGGGCAGCGCTCCCGGCCGAGTCTCCCGGGGCGCGCCGTCCGGTCGCCCTGGCCCACTCGGCGATCCGGGAGACCGTCCTGTCCGGCGGCAGCGTCCCCAGGACCGCCTGGTGCACACCGACGCAGTACGGGCAGTCATTGGCGCGTGAGACCTCGGTGGCGACCGTCTCCTTCACCGCGCGGCTCACCAGGCCGTCGGCGAGCAGGGTCTCACGCAGCATCAGCCAGGTCGCCGCCAGTGATGCGGCAGCCGGCGAATGGAGGGCCACGGGCGGTGCGAGCACCCCGAAGTCCCGCTCCGTGCGGCGGTACACCTGCGCCACCAGGCCCCGGGCGCGGCGCGGGGCGATCACATCCACGTACCGCACCTGCCGCAGGGAGCCCCGCAGCACGGCCCGCACGAGCGGCCTCATCGCCACTCCTCCCTCTCCTGTTTCACACGGGTTCCCTTTCCCGGAGACCACTTGCCCCCGGTATGTTCTGCCCGGCCCCGTGAAGGGCGCCCCGGCCCACCGGCCGGGCCCCGCGCCCCCGTTCCCGGAGTTCCGGCGCGGTCTCTCGGCGCGATGCCGCCGGGAGCCAACCCCAGCTGCTCCATCAGCAGACGGATCAGCGCGGTGGCCGTCTCCTGAGCGGTGTCCGCGTTGTACGCGGCGGGCGAAGCCGCCGCCGCGCCGAGGACTGTGCCGGCCGACGGCTCCGTGGTGGGTGCTGCTCCGGGCGGCACCCGGGACACGCGGTCGCTGTCGCTCGTGGGCTGCCTCCTCACTGGGGCGGGCCCCCGGTCCGTCCGGTCCGTTTGCTCCGTCCGGACTCGCGGCGGACGGGGCCGGACGCGAAGGGGTTTTCTCCTGCGGCCCGTTGGGCGTTCCCGCTCGTCCATCAGTCCGCCGCGCTCACCGTCATCGGCAGTCCGCCGCGCATCCGCAGCGACAGCATGGGCTCGGCGACCGCCCGGTGCCCGGGGACGGTACGCAGGTCGAGGTCCCGGGTGACCAGCGCGGTCACGAACACCGCTTCCATCATGCCGAGGTTGCTGCCGACGCAGAAGCGCGGTCCCGCGCCGAAGGGAATATAGGCGTACCGGGGGCGGCTGGCCACCGCCTGCGGATCGAAGCGCTCGGGATCGAAGCGCTCGGGGTCCTCCCAGAGACGCGGATTGCGGTGCAGGATGTACGGGCAGATCAGGACGTCGGCCTTGGCCGACACAGTGTATCCGCCGACCTCGTCCCGCTGCTGGGCTATCCGGGGCAGGACCCACACCGGCGGGTAGAGCCGCATGGCCTCCTGGACGACCATGGTCGTGTAAGTCAGCCGGTGCAGGTCGTCGACGTCCGGGAGACGTTCGCCCAGGACGTTCCTGGCCTCCTCGCGGACAGCGGCGCGGACCTCGGGATGACGCTCCAGCAGGTGCAGCGTCCAGCCTAGGGTACTGGCCGTCGTCTCGTGCCCCGCGAGCAGCAAGGTGACCAGCTCCTCCCGGAGCTGTCTGCGGATCTGCTGGGGCCGCCTGTTCCGCCGTCGGGCGGCCTCGATGATCCGGGACAGTGCGTCGTCGCCGGGCTCACCGTCGGCCATCCGCGCGCTGCGGTCGGCCACCAGCAGATCCGCCACCCGGTACAGCTCCCGGCGGGCCCGGCGGAAGCGGGCCTGCGCAGGCAGCGGGAGCCAGCTGGGCACCATGCCTTGGGAGACCATCTCCAGCATCGCCTGATCCTGCACCTCTTCGAAGGCGGGCGCGAGGGTGTCCTGGGAGGTGAGGTCGGAGTCGAGCAGGGTGCGGCCAAGCACACCGAGGGTGAGTCCGGTGACCTCCTGAAGGACGTCGACCGGGCCGCTCCCCTCATGGGCGCGCAGGAGGGCGACCAGTTTGGTGCCCTCCTGCGCGACGGCGTGCGCCTGCCGGTTGATGCGCCCCGGCTTGAACGCGGGCTGCACCGTCTGGCGCTGGGCCCGCCACACCTCGCCGTCACTGGTCAGCAGGCCGTCGCCCAGGACCCGGCGGGACTGCACGAGGCCGATGCCCTTGTGGTAGTTGGTGCTGTTGTCGGCGAGTACGTGTTTGGCGTGGTCGGGCCGGTTGAAGATGTAGAGCTTCTTGGGTCCCATGGAGACCCGCACGGCGTCGCCCAGGGCGGCCGCGTCCTTCATCATTCCCAGGCGGTTCACCGCGAACTTCTTCAGCAGCCCCGGCAGGGCACTGACCGGCGGGCCCGGCGGGTCGATCCTCATGCCACCTTGCCTTCACCGTGTTCAGGGGCGAACCGCCGGAAGCGGCCGCCGGAGAACAGCAGGGCTTCACGGAACGGCCAGCGCACCGCAGAGAGAACCTCGCCGAGAAAGATCGTGTGGTCACCGCCTTCGTACAGCTTCTTCTTCTCGCACTCCAGATGCGCCACGGCACCGGCGATCAGCGGTGCGCCGGACTTCGGTCCGGGCTGCCAGGCGACGGCGTCGAACTGGCCGGCTCCCACGGGACGCGAATGGTCGGCGAAGTGACGTGCCACGGCCTCCTGGCCGACGTTGAGCACCGACACCGAGAACGTCTGCGAATGGTCCAGGCTGCCGTGCATCAGTGCGTTTTTGCCGACGCAGACGAGCACCAAGGGCGGAGAGAGGGAGACGGAGGTGAACGAGTTGGCCGTCATGCCCCGCGGGGAGTCCCCGCCGACGGTCACCACGGTGACCCCGGTGGGGAAGGTGCCGAACACACCCCGCAGTTGTTTTCGGTCCTCCAGGTCGACGAGTTCCATGGACGGAACAGTGGTCGGGCTCATGTCTGCCTCCCTGTCAGCGGCCGGGATCCGGCCGCGCAGGACGCCGACGCTCGTGCCGGCGCATCGGGGAACAGTGCGGGTACGGGGGCGGCGACCGGGAGCCGGCCCGTGCGGCCCTTGCGGCCCGTCATGGCCGGGTCCTGGCGGCGGTGACGGCGCCGTCCGGGCCTTCGGCGAGGAAGGCGAACACCGCCGGTTCCAGGGCGTCGCGCAGCGCCGTGACAAAGGTGGCGATCCGCATTCCGCCCACGGTGAGTACCACCCAGTTGTCCTTGTCCGGCGGAGCCAGTGCGAGGGGGGCCCCGGCCATCAGTCCGGCCTTCCTGAGACACTCGACGGCGCCCCACACACGCGTCGCCGCGGTGTCGGGGGCCTCGCCTGTCTCCTTGGCCACCAGAGCGGCCAGTTCGGCGTGCTCACCGAGCAGCCCCGCCCATTCGGTGGCGCTGCGTACGCAGACCGCCTCGATGTCGCAGGCCACGGTCTGCGCGGCGGCGACCCCGAGGGTCACGCCCAGGCCGTGGGCGGCCGAGATCCGGCGGCCGTCGGCGAGTTCGGGGCGTCCGTCGGGCCGGTAGCGCACTTCGGCGCTCTCGCCCAGTGCTCGCTGAACGGCCCGTGCGGTGGCCGCACGTCGCTCGTCCCTGGACTCCCCGGCACCGGGCAGGTCCGGTTCGACGGCGATGTCGAGATGGGTGCCGAGCACCTCCTCCAGAGTCCGCTCCAGGTAGGAGCCGAGCAGCGGGGCGACCCACGGCCCGGAGCCGTCCGTCTTGCGGACGGCATGCAGGGTGAGCCCCTCCCACCGTTCGACGACAGTGCCGTCGGGAGTGCGTACCGCGATGTCGTACACATAGGTGTCGCCGTCCCGGTGGCGCTCGGTGGCGCAGTAGCGCACCTCCGGCGGCAGATCGTCGCCGGCGGCCATCGGGTACAGCCGCTCGATGCCGGACGGCAGCAGGGTCGCGTCGGGGACGCACACCTGGTTGCCGTGCATCAGCGCGTCCCGCATCCCCGGATCGGCCAGCAGCAGGGTGCCCGGCAGGAAGCCGGCGAACCAGCCGGACGGCGCGGCGATCGCCACATCGGCGTCGACGTGCCGGGCGGCCGCCCGGTGGAAGCGGCGCAGCCGCTGGAAGCGCTCGCCCTGGAAGAGGACACCGCCGTACAGGTCGGCCGCCGGGTCCAGCGGGGCGGGCGGGACGTCCGGGCCGACCTGGCCCGGGGGGCCGTCCGGGATTCCGGCGCCGGAGTAGACCAGCCGCGCTCGGAAGTGTTCGGCGAAGAAGCCGGTGTCCTCCGCGTGGATGGCCACGTCCACGGTGTCGGTGTCGGTTACGGTGGCCGCGATCCGGATGCGGGTGGTCCCTGCGGGCGGCACCACGATGGGCCGCAGGAACTGCGCCCCCTCGATGACCGGTACGTCGCCGCGTCCGGTGACCGCGGACGCCACCTGGACCATGGCCTCCATACCGATCACCGCGGGCATCAGCATGTTGTCGTCCAGGAGGTGGTCGGCGAGGTAGAGATCGGTACCGCCGTTCAGTTCGGCCTCGGTGACGAGTTCGACGCCGTGGTAACGCACCAGCGGGGTTCCGGTGAACCGCAGCAACGGCATCGGCGGGAGGTCGCGGCGTACCGTTCCGATCCCTTCGGTACGTCCGCTGATCACCGTCACCACGGGGGCGTCCGGGTCCGAGATCAGCCGCAGCAGGATCTCGACGCCCTGGTCGGGCGAGACCGGGACGATGCCCTCGCGGGACAGGGACTCCACGACGGAGAGCTTCTCGCCCATGCCGACACCGGACCACACGGACCATTCCATGCACAGAGCACGGCAGTGCGGATTGTCGCGGGCGACCTTCTCGGTGAGGTCGGCCAGCCATTCGTTGGCGGTGGCGTAATGCGCCTCGCCGCGCAGTCCGGACCGGCCGATGATGCTGCCGAAGGTGACGAGGAGTTTCAGGTTCTCCTCGCCGACGGCGTCCAGGACGGTGCGCAGCCCGTCGACCTTGGGGGCGAACGTGGCGTGGAAGGCGTCCATAGCGAGGCCGGTGAGGGAGGCGGGCTCGTTGCGGCCTGCCCCGTGGAGCACGGCGGTGACGGGACCGAGCGCGCCGGTGAGTTCGGCGACGGCTGCGGCGACGCGTACCGGGTCCGTGACGTCGGCAGCGGCGTAACGCACCGTTGCCCCGCTGTCCTCCATACGCCGCAGGTTCGTGGCGAGGTCCTCGTCCAGGGCGGGGTCCGACCGGCCGATGACAGCCAGCTTGACGCCGGTCTGCCGGGCCACAGCCAGGGCGCACTCGGCGGTGATGCCCTTGCCCCCGCCGGTGACGAGCAGGACGTCGGAGTCCTCCAGTACCTGGTCGGTACGCCCGGCGCGGACCGGCAGGGCGCGTAGTACCGGGACGCGGCGGGTGCCGTCCGCGGCGAGATGGACCTCGCTGAAGCGGGTGGTCGCCGCGACCTCGGCGGCCACCCGCTCCGCGGCGCCGTCGGCCACCGGGGTGTGGACGACGGTGGTCCGCAGGTGGGGTGCCTCCAGGTGCAGAGTCTTGGCCAGTCCGGCCGCGCCCCGGCCGTGCTGCACCAGGACGAAGCGGCGCTCGCGGTCGCCCGCGAGGGCGGCCCTGGCACCGTTCAACGCGTGTTCGATCTGCTCCCGGGTGCAGGCGGGCGGTAGGCAGACCAGGACCCCGGAGCCCACCGCGGCGTTCTCGAGGGCGCTTCGCACGTCCTGAGCGAAGAGGTGGTCCTGGGTGGTGAACAGCTCCCAGGAGCCGTTGCCCCCGCCCAGTACGGGGGCGGGCAGCGGGACCTCGTCGAGGTCGACGGAGAAGGGGCGGGCCCATGCGGCGGCGCCGGCCACGACGGGTGCGGGGCCCGTACCGCTGTCACCGGTCTCGGCGAGGGTGGTGAGCGCCTCGGCCAGTTCGGTCATCGTCGCGGTAGCGAAGTTGGTCGGTACGTGGGCGGCGGTGAGACCGAGCTGGACGGCGGCCTGATTGACGATCTGGCCGACCGTGATCGAACTCATGTGCAGGTCGTCCAGGAGGCTGCTGTTCTCGTCGACCAGCTCGGGCGGCAGTTCCGCCCGTTCGGCGACCAGGGCGCGCAGCACGCTGAGCGCCGACTGTCCCGCCGAGACGCCGGCCTGTGCGGTGACGCCGTCGCCGGAGTCCTCGGTCCGGGAGCCGCGCATGGTGGGCAGGGCGACATCGGGCGCCTGTTCGCAGGGATTGGCCAGGAAGCTGAACTCGGCGCCGACCTCCAGCGGCCGGGTCAGCCGGTCGTTGAAGAGCCGCTCGTGGATGAGCGGGGCGCCCAGCACATAGGCGGTGCCGACGACTTGGAGCAGTCCACGCAGGGACTCGTCATCGGTGTTGAGGGCGACAGCCGGTACGTCGGCGGTGGCTGCCGCCATGCCGGCGAGCACCCGGCCGGGGCCGACCTCGACGAACAGGTCGACATGGGGGGCGGCCGACCGTACCGCCTGGGTGAACAGCACCGGGTCGGTGATCTGCCGCCGCAGCAGTTTGGACAGGTCGGTGTCGCTCTCCAGTTCGCCGCCGGTGACGGTGGAAACGACCCGGCGGTTCACCTCGTCCATGCGCACTCCGGCGAGCCAGTCGCCGAAGGCGTCGGCGGCCGGAGCGACCAGGGGCGAGTGGAAGGCGTGCGAGACCGCGAGGCCGGTGCAGGTGACACCGGCTTGTCCGGCCCGTCCGGTGACAGCGGCGATGGCGTCGGCAGTTCCGGCGACGACGGTCTGGTGGGGGCCGTTGTAACCGGAGATGACGACAGGCAGCCCGTCGATGAGCTCCCCGGCCTGCTCGGGGGTGGCGGCCAGCGAGAGCATGGTGCCCGAGGCGCTGTGCTCGGCCATGGCCGCTCCGCGGGCCCGGGCCGCCTCCAGCAGAGTGGTGGAGTCCAGGGCGCCCGCCCAGTGCAGGGCGGAGAGTTCGCCGAGGCTGTGGCCGACGGCGATGTCAGCCTCGATGCCGAGCGCATCCAGGACGCGCAGTCCGGCGGTGGAGCCGGTGACGATGCGGGGCTGAGCCACGTCGGTGGCGACCATGTCGCCGGTGGCGGGCAGCTTGGCCCGCCTGTACACGTCCGCGGCCTCGGTGAAGCGGCGGGCGAGGGCGCCGCCGCCGGTCGAGGTGCCCGAGCCCTGGCCCGGGAAGAGGAAGCCGATGCGGGCGCCGTCGGTCGCCCGGCCGAGGATGGCACGGCCGTCAGAAGAGAGCGTGATGCCTCCACCCCCGTTCGGCGCGTCGGCCAGCCGGCGCAGCCGCAGTTCGGCGTCCTGCGGTGAGGTGACGACGGCGGCCGCCCGGTGGGGCAGTTCGCGCAGTTCGCGCTGGAGGGTGGCGGCCAGATCGGCGAGCTGGGCGTAGGAGACCGTGCCGGCGAAGTCGGCGACCTGGATGAGGCGTTCCTTGAGCGCCTGCGGTGATTCGGCGTCCAGCAGCAGCAGTTCGGCGTCCTGGAGCGAGTTGGCCAGGGTGGTGGCGCGGCGGCTGGTGACCTGGCGCTTGGCGGGGGCGGCCTTGTCGAGTACGACATGGGTGTTGATCCCGCCGAATCCCATGGCGGTGATCCCGGCGCGCAGCGGTGTGTTCTTGGGCCAAACCTCCGCCTTGCGCAGTACCCGCAGGTTGGCCGACTCGTCGGTGAGTAGCTCGTGCGGGTCGACGCAGCCGATGGCGGGTGGCAGCATCGCCGCGTCCAGGGCCATCGTGGCCTTGATCAGTCCGGCGATTCCGGCGGCGGCCTTGGTGTGACCGATCATGCCCTTGATGGAGCTGATGACGGCGCTGGGGGCGTCGGGATCGGCCTGGGCACGGGCGCCCATGATCGCCCTGAGTTCGGTCGCGTCGCCGACGGCGGTGCCGGTGCCGTGGCCCTCGAAGAGCGGCACGGTGTCGATGCCGAAGCCGGCCCGTTCGTAGGCGCGGGCCAGGGCGAGCTGGTAGCCGCTGACCTCGGGGCGGGTGATGCCGCCCTGCCCGTCGGAGGAAACGCCCCAGCCGGCGATCGAGGCGTAGACACGGTGTCCGGCGGCGAGGGCGTCCTCTTCGCGCATCAGGACGACCATGCCGCAGCCCTCGCCGGGCCAAAAGCCGTTGGAACCGCGGTCGTAGAGCCGCATCTCGCGCTTGGCGAGCGCTCCGGTCTTTGCGAAGCCGATGATCTCGAAGGGGTCGATGGACAGGTCGACGCCCCCGGCGACAGCGATGTCGAGGTCCCCGTACAGCAGCGAGGTGGCGGCGGTGGTGACCGACAGGAGCGAGGACGAGCACGCGCCGTCGACGGTGTATCCGCCGCCGTTGAGGTCGAAGTGGTTGCAGATCCGGCCGGCGATGGTGTTGGACAGGCCGCCCGCGAGGGTGTCCTCGTCGATGGCGGGGAACGGCTTTTTGTAAGCGTCCTCCACTCCTTCGAGGAATTGGCCGAGGCGCTCATCGCCCCAGTCCTGCCCCTTGAGGGCGTCGGCGAGCACCCGGCGTACGTACGGCCAGCGCAGCCGCATCATGTTGGCGCGGGCGAACTCGCCAGTGAGGGTGTTGCCGACGACGACGCCGGTGCGCTCCTTGGGCAGCCCTTCCCCGGCAGGGAAGCCTGCGTCGGCCAGCGCCCGGGTGGCGGTGTCGAGCGCGAGCCAGTGCGTGAGGTCGGTGGAACGATAGGTGCTGCCCGCGATGCGGTGGGCGATACGGTCGAACTCCCACCCCTCCAGGACGGCGGCGTTACGGCTGTAGAACTTGTCGGGGACCGTGGGGTCCGGGTCGTAGTAGTCGTCCAGGCGCATCCGCACGTCGGGCAGTCGGCGAAAGGCTCGCCGCCCGGCGACCGCGTTCTCCCAGAGTTCGCGCGGGGTGGTGGCGTCGGGGTAACTGCACGACACGCCAACGATCGCGATTCGGCTCATCCTGGCATCGCCACTTTCTTCTCCTGCGCCGCCGCCCGGAGGGACGCGCACTTGCCGTGGAAGCAGGTGCCGTCCTGGCACGGGTCACCGGTGCGAACCGCCGTGACCGTGGCCGCGCGTACGGGAGCGGGATCCGGGGCGGGGGAGGCCCCGGGAGCCGGTACGGCGGCGACCTGCTCTGCGGGCTCTGTCGGGGCCCGCTGTGCCGGGCCCTGATGCGCCAGGGCCTGCTGTGCCTGCTTGTCCGCCGCCGCACGCTGCTTCGCCATGAAGTGCAGGCCCCACAGGTAGCCGCCGCGGATCAGGCAGACCAGGGCGGTGGCGAAGAAGATGCCGTATGCGATGCCGAGCCCGGTCAGTACCCCGTACATCGCGGCGACGCCGGCGCCGAAGGCGATCTGGGAGGAACGCTTGGAGGGGGAGGTGCCGGGGTCGGTGACCATGTAGTTCGTGAAGAGGATGAAGGCCACCCCGGTCATCATGCTTAGCGCCGCGGGGATGGAGGTCCCCATCACCAGACCACGGATGACCGCCTGGAGGGCGAACCCGACCAGCCAGGCGCCGATCAGCCACATACGGCCCGTCAGCTTCGCGTTCAGCATGGTGCCCAGGACCAGGATGACCGCCGGCAGGACCCAGTCGGCGGGGCCGTACAGGTACTCGGTGAAGTGGTAGGGCGGGGCGATGCTGGCCCACGGGAAGAGCAGCAGGATCACCGCGATGCCGAAGTTCGACGGGTTCATGAAGTGCCGCATACGCCCCTTGAGCGGGGCTCGCAGCACCCACTTGGTGCCGACGGCCACGATGACGCCGAACACCAGGACCCAGACGCGGTCATTGACGTACGTGAGCATGTTCACCGCGAGACCGGTGATGTGCGCGGGGAAGAGGAACTCCACCATCCCCTTGAGTCCCCCGCCCGCGAAGCGCGGTGCGCGCTTCTCACCCCTGGCGCTGACCGCCTCCAGGCCGATTTCCACCACGTAGGCGGTGAAGACCGCGATGAACGGCCACAGCCAGGGCTGCTCGAAGCCGAGGAAGGTGTATCCGGCAATGTTGAGGACCGAGATCGAGATCGCGAACCGGCGGAGGGCGGTGATGACCTTCACGTCGTGCCGGGGGGCGGCAGCCGTGTTCGCCTTGGTTTCGGGCACGGTCACTTCTCCTTCACGTCGGCGCCGAGTTCCAGCGAGTGCCGGCCGGGGGCCAGCTGGAGATCCTTGTTGTGCACCTGCCCGGTGCGGTCACGCCAGGTCAGGTGGGTCCGCATCGGCCCCTCAGCCTCCTGGCCGAGGCCGATGTGCACGTCCTGGCTGCGCTTGCCGGAGTGGCCGCTGCCGCCGTCGACACGGCCCAGGCGGGTGCTGCCGTCGGCGAGGGTCACGGTGACCTGTGCGCCGGTCACGGGCGAACCGGCCTTGTCGGTGAGACTGAGGTTCAGGTAACCACCGGTGTCCTGGCTCATGTTGCTGTAGAAGACGGGGTCCTCCCACTGGCGTGCCACGACCATGTCGAGGCGTCCGTCGCCGTCGGCGTCGCCGGTGGCGATACCACGGCTGGGCACGGGTACGGCCAGGCCGAGCTGCTTGGACAGATCGCTGTAGGCCTCGCCGTCCTTGTCCTGGACGAAGAAGCGCAGGTGCTGGTCGCCGGCGAGGTCGTCGCCCTCCTCTACGCGGGGCCAGAAGCGGGGGTGCTTGACCAGCGAGTCGTTGGCGGTGGCGAGCTCCTGGAGCTGGGCCCAGCGGTTGCGCTTGCCCTTGACGAAGCCGACGGCCTGGGTGATCTCCTGGATTCCGTCGTTGTCGAAGTCGCCCATCTTCACGTCCCAGCCCCATCCGGACCAGGCGAGGTTGAGCGGTGCGCTCTCGTCCCTGTAGGGGGCGACGCCGTCGCGGAAGCGGGCACGCAGGTCCGACTTGTCGCGGGCCGTCCCGATGAAGGCGAAGTTCGACTCCTGGATGCCGAAGGACGTGGTGATGTTGGAGACGAAGGCGTCGTACAGGCCGTCGTTGTCCAGGTCGCCGAAGTCGACGCCCATGCCCTTGAAGGAGCTGCGGCCGATCTCCTTGGACTTCGGCGTGGTCGCGGTGTGCTTGGCCTTGACCTCGCTGAACTTGAACGTGCCGGGGGTCGACCTGTTGTAGAGGAGGGCCGAGGTCCCGAAGTCGTGCGCGAGGTACATCTCGGGGCGCTGGTCCCCGTCCAAGTCGGTGGCCGAGACCGCCAGCGTCCAGCCCTGGTCGATGCCCTTCGGCAGAACGTTCTTGACCTGCTCGTAGCCGGCGCGGGTCCAGCGGAAGAAGTGGCCGCCGCCGCCGTTCTGGGCGTGGGACAGCGAGTCGTTCATCGTCACGCCGCCGTGCACGGTGTCGTCCAGGACGGGGCTGTCGGGGAAGTAGTTCCCGATGTAGATGTCGTTGTGCCCGTCACCGTCGAAGTCGGCGACGGTCGCGGCGTTGGAGTTCCACAGCGGGCCGTTGTAGTCCTTCCCGCCGTTGCCGGGGACGAGCTCGACGGACACGAAGCGCTTCGGGTCCATGGCCGTGGTGTCCTTGCCCGGCTCCTTCTTCGCCTGGAAGATCACCGGGGTACGGCCCCAGTAGTAGACGAGCAGGTCCATCGCGCCGTCCTCGTTGAAGTCACCGGGGACGCAGCCGATCGGAGCCATGATGCCGCTCTTGGGCAGCGGCGACATGTCGAGTGCGAACGGCGTGTACGACGCGCTCTTGCGGCCGGGCACCGGCGCGGGGGTGACCACGGCCTGGTCGATCTGCGGGTCGGTGATGCACAGGTCGTTGGGCAGGCCGTCACCGTCGATGTCGTTCATGGCGACGCCCGCGCCGACCGAGGAGATCCACGCCTCGATGTGCTTGTAGGCCTTGTTGACCTTACGGACACTCTGTTTCGCGTATCCGCCCGGCATGGATATCGCCATCGGCTTGAAGGCGAACTTCTCCGCCAGCTCCGCTTTATCGGCAGCACTCGACTCATGCGGCTTCACCGCGTAAAAGGTGCCGACCATGAGAATGAGTGCGATGACTCCGGGCGCCTGCTTCCGCAGCCAGGAAATCGGGTGGGTCATGCCAGCGCCTTTCTACGCGTGCGGAACGGAAGTGATCTCTGCGGCGATGTGCTGCCGCCAGATCTCGAATGCGGGAATTTCACCGCCGTCGCAGCCCGCGGGCGCCGCGTCGGTACACACCCGAGCGGCTTCCCCGGGTGTCCGGCCCCCGCACAGGACACGGGCGGCGACATGCGTGTGGGCGATCGTCGTACCCGCCCGCTCGCGCGCCTCGCAGGCGAACGCGGAGCCCTGCGCCAGGTTCGGCCGGTGCTCACCCGCGTGCTTGGCGAAGCGCCGCAGCTCGTCCTCGTCGGCGCTGCCCGCGTAGGTGCAGGCGAGCCCGGCGCCGGCGTACATGTCGCCGTGACGGTGGGCGGGGTAGGCGTCGATGAGCTCGGCGACGACATCCGGGTCGGTGCCGCCGACGAACCACAGGGCGCGGCCGATGCCCTGGTCGATGACGCGGGCACTGTAGGCGTCCGGCCCTCCATTCCAGCTGAAGGGGTGTTCCCGGCCGGGGTCGCGGACATAGGCGTCGGTCTTGAAGTACGCCTGGTGGAAGCCGTACCCGTCCAGGATCAGCCAGCGCAGCACCGGATCGGAACGGGTCGCGTCGGGCCACATGAACCGCGGCAGTCTGGCCATCGCCCAGCCGACGCCGACATAGACCATGTAGTTGTGGTGCCGGCCCCTGCCCTCCAGGATCCCGGTCAGCCGCTTGTTGCCGCCCGTCAGCGAGTCCAGCATGACGGCGCCCATACCGGCGCCCTCGTACGCGAAACCGCGGAAGGCCCGGGGAACCGTCTCCAGCCAGTCGGCGGCCTGGTCCGCGGAGCGTGCCTCGACCGCGTAGGCGTATCCCTGGAGGAAGCTCGTCCCGACCGTTTCCAGCTGCTGCTTGGCCTCCGCGTTCTTGATGTGGAACCCGCGTGTTTCCAGTTGCGTTTCCCGCACATTGGGCGTGAGGACTCGGCGCCTCAGCGCACGCATCATGGACACCTGAAATACCGCCCCTCGATCCTTTTCTCTGAATTTCCCGTTCGTTAGACGACGATATTCGACAGGGGTACCCGTGCGGCTACTCCAGGAATGCTTGACGGGTATGCGCGAGAAGTTGTTCACGCACCGCGCGGCGCCACAATTCATAGGTCGGGACATCACCCGCC
This sequence comes from Streptomyces chryseus, assembly GCF_014650755.1. Lineage (GTDB taxonomy): Bacteria > Actinomycetota > Actinomycetes > Streptomycetales > Streptomycetaceae > Streptomyces > Streptomyces chryseus. Next base: position 13,813 of record NZ_BMVO01000047.1, read on the forward strand.
ACGCCCGGCTCGGGCGCGGCGGCGTCGGCGAGCGCCGCCGCCGCCTCGACGGTGATCCCGGCCAGCGCGTGCAGCGCGATTCGGGTGTGCTCGGGGACGGTGGCGGAGAAGTGGCGGGCCTTCGCCGCGAAGACGGCGCCCTGCGCCACATGGCCGTGCAGCTCACCGGCCTCGGCGCGCAGCGCGGCCAGTTCGCCGGCCGTGGAGCAGCCTGCAAAGGTGGCGGCGAGTCCGACACCCGCCCACAGATCCGGCTCACGTGCGGAGGCGAATCTGCGCACGGCGGCGCTGACCTGCCCGACGTGCGCACCGTGGATGAACCACAGGGCACGGCCGATGCCCTGGTCCACCGCCCGCCGGAAGTAGTCGGGGTGCCCGTCCCACGCGTAGGGCGTGTCCGGACGCTGGTCGTCGACCCAGCGGGCGGGGTCGAAGTAGGCGCGGTCGAAGCCGTACCCGTCGACGGCGAGCCAGTTCATCGGCGGGTAGAACTCCTCACCGTCGAGCTCGTCTGGCATGACCTTCTTCCACAACGGCCGGGGCAGCTTGGCCATGGCGAACCCGATGCCGATGTAGTTGAGGAAGATGTGCCGCCGTCCGGCGCCCTGGAGGAGCTCCCGGGTGCGTCCGCCGCGGCCGGGCATCGAGTCCCGGATGACCGAGGCCATGGTCGCGCCCTCGTACGCGAAGCCCTGCACCTCCGGGTCGACCAGTGAGAGCCGCCGCTCGATCTCCCACAGGCCCTTGGACTCGATGCCCCATTCGAAGCCGGCCACCACGGCCTGCGGGATGGTCTCCAGCTGCCTGGTGGCAGCGGTTTCGGTCACCGGGAACCCGCGTCCGGCGAAGCTCACGTCACGCAGGGACGGAGCCATCAGAAGTCTGCGCAGGGAACCCAGTGCCGTTGCCACGCGGCGCCTCCTCGGCCGGCCACCAGGGGGGTGGCGAGGGCCTCATCGTCGGTCGGCGGCGAGGATCACGGCATCTTCGGTAATGCGCCCCTTGCGCGCGATCGTGGCCGGGCGGCGTCCGATGCTGTCAGGCCGCCCAAGGCGCGATCGGGTACCAGGGGATGATCTCGCGGCGCGCGAGCAGCCTGACGTCCCAGTACAGGACGGTGAATACGCCCGCGACGATCAGGGTCACCGCGGTCACGGCAGCCATCCGGCCCGGCCTGGCCGTCATCCAGACGGACAGCCGGCCGCCGGCGAAGTAGGCCATCAGGAAGAAGAGCACCGCGATGATCACCACGTTGCCGACCGACTGCAGCACGAACGCCGCCGCCCCGTACAAGGGGTTGCCGCTCTCGGCCGCATCACGGAAGAGCCGGCGGAAGAGCGGATACGGCCGCCCGATGAGGAAGCCGCCGACCAGGACACCCATGAACACCGTCTGGCCGTGCGGGAAGCGGCGGGCCGACCTCGCGAACGGATCACGGGTGTACCCCAGCGCGCTGAGCCCCAGCCAGAACATCGACAGCCCGATCACCCCGAACGTGACCATCGACTGCACCGATCGCCCCGACAACTGCCCCGGAACGGTCTGCGCCTCGGAGAACTGCGGCATCGACGTCCCCACCAGGCCGACCACCGCCCCGTACACCGCCGAGACCACGACGATGCCCAGGAAGAGCCAGCCTAGCGGCCTGAGCGCCTGGACGGCCCGGCCCGCACGACTGTTCACGGTCCCCAGCATCGGAGCGACCGTGCCGAACACCGCGATGTTGCACGCGGTGAGGGTCCCGGCGAGACCCGACGTGAAGGCGAAGGCCGTCCCGGCCGCCACCGAGGCAAGCGGGGCCGTCTGCGGATCACGACCGAGAATCGACCTCGCCACATTGCCGCCGACCGTCTGGTCGACGAACTCCGCCGACCAGATCACGGTCAGCAGAAAACCGGCGACCGTACCGAGGACCAGCAGGAGTCCGCGCCGCTGCACCTCGTTCCCTCCGGTGCCGACGCCGCTCCCACGAACCGGTAATCCATCGATGCCTGCCACAACAGAGCTCCCTTGTCAGCCGTCGGATCCGGCGACAGCGTAAAGGGGACGGGTGGCGATTCCTTTTTACCGGTTGCTGAATTTCCGGACGGAGAGCGGAAGGGAGCAGAAGAGGTGATCAGTGCGCGGCGGCCGAACCGCATTGAGCAAGGGAGGAGTTGGTAACGGACAACGTCCTCAGGAGCATGGACGGTTCTACCGCTCGGACGACGGACGAGGACGTGCCCATGCCACATATCACTGTCGGCAACGACGAGCCCGGCATCCGCGGTCTGATGGCCCACCGACCGGACACCGCCGCGCCGCTCAATTACCTCGCCAACGTGCTGCTGCGGGAGCCGGCCTCCCTCAGTCGCGGGGAGCGCGAGCTGATCGCGGCGTATGTCTCCCACCTGAACAGCATCCCTTTCTGCGCCGAAACGCACGGCGCGGCGGCCGCCGCCCAGCTCGACGGCGGCCGGGACACCGTCAGGGCCGTGTGCGCCGGCGACAGCGCACCGGTCACTCCTCGGCTGCGCGCCCTGCTGCGGATCGCGGCCGAGGCGAGGCAACATGCCCGTCCGGTGTCCGACGACGCGGTCGCCGCGGCCCGCGCCGAAGGTGCCGAGGACAGCGACATCCACGACACCGTGCTGATCGCCGCGGCCTTCTGCATGTACAACCGCTACGTCGGCTGTCCGTCCACCGATGTCCCGACCGAGGGGGCTACTACGACGCAGCGGCCCACCGCATCGTCGGACAGGGCTACGGCACAGGCCTCCACCGGGACCACGTCCCGGACATGTCCGTCGGCACCTCAGCCCCCGCGAACGGAGGCTGAGGCCGATACCTGCGCGGCGTACGGCTCCAGGGCCAGCCGCAGGGCCTCGGGCACCCTCGTGGGCCGGGTGTCGCCGTTGGGGCCGCGCATACAGGCCACCCGCTGCCGGCCACGGGCCACCAGCTTCTCGGTGCCCTCGTGCAATCGCACGTAGTCGAAGGTGAAGACGATCTGCGTCTGGGTCAGCTGCTCCAGGCGCATCTGGATCGAGAGCTGGTCGAACGCGGTGATCTCGGCGAAGAATTCGCAGCTCACCGAGACGGTGAACAGCTTCAGGTCGTCGCGGATGTCGTCGAGCACTTCGGGGGCCATGTCCAGCAGGAACATCTCCCGGCACCGGCCCTGCCAGCGTACGTAGTTGACGTAGTAGACGTTGCCGACCAGATTGGTCTCCTCGAATCCGACGAGATGGCGCAGTTCGTAGTAGGGCCGCACGTCGGCCATCAGCGTTTCCATTCCTTCGTCATCAGGGCAGGCGGCCACCGGTCACGCCTGTTCGTTCCAGCGCGGGATCTCGACGGCGCCCCATGCGGGCTCCGCCAAGAGGCCCCGCCGTCCCGCCGGGTGTAGTGACCGGCGGGACACATCGCGAAGACCGGTGACGACACGATCGGATCCATCACCAGGTCTGGTTCGAATCATGGGAAGGGACCCCACAGATACGATTGAGGATCGCCCAACGGTCGGCATCTCCCGGCTTGCTGGGGGATCTCGGGTCCGGACAACTGCACTGCATACAGCGCAGTTGACGGGAGCCGGAGCAATCCCGAAGTGGTACGCCATCAGGAGAAGCGGCTGTGAAGGAAGAAGGCGACAACCGCCCAGCGGTCTCGCTGTTTCGGCAGACTGCGGGGACGGGGGACTCTTACTACTACCGAGGAGAGGCACCACATGCCGCGGATTCCCGTCCACACCGTCGACAGTGCGCCCGCAGCCGGCGGGGAGACCCTGCGCCGCCTGGAGAAGCGTTTCGGGAGGGTGCTCAACATCCACGGAGGAATGGCCCACTCACCCGTGGTCCTGGAGGCCTACGTGGCGATCAGCACGGCCATCGCAGAGCACGGCACCTTCGACACCCGCGCACGCGAGGCGATAGCCCTGGCCGTGGGCGGGGTCGACGCGTGCGCGTACTGCCAGTCGGCGCACACGGTCTCGGCGAAGGCGGCGGGCTTCACCGAGGAGGAGACTGTGGCGATTCGCCGTGGAGAGGCGGGCGACGACGTGAAGCTCGCCGCCATGGTCCAGGTCGCGAGGGAGGTCGCTGGCGAGGTCGGCGAGGCGTCCGACGCGGCGTGGGACAAGGCCGTGGCACAGGGCTGGACGGATACCCAGCTGACAGAGGTGTTCGTCCACGTGGCGGTGAACCTCTACACCAACTACTTCAACCACTACGCCCGTACGGAACTCGACGTCCCGGCCGCACCGGGCCTCGACGGCTGATCCCATCGGCGAAGGAGCCGGTCCCGCGGTCACCACGTCGGGGCTCGACGGCCGGCAGGCTCGGGTATCGTCTGCGCACGTTCGAGAACGCCGCCCTTCCCGGCATCGCAACCGTGTCCCAAGGGCCCGACCACACACAGCAAGTCGACGTTCCATCAGGCAACTTCCAGTCAGTACGCGGCACCGGCGGAGGCGGCACCGCGGGTGCCCCCGGTTGAGCGGGGAGGCTTCATGAGTCGAACGGGCGCGCGCCCCAGAGTGCTCGTCGTGGGGGCCGGTCTGGCCGGCACGGCAACGGCGATCCGACTGCTCCACTTTGCGCGAAGACCACTCGAGATCGTCCTGCTGGAGCGGCGCCCCGACTACCGCTCCGCCGGAGTCGCCTACCACCGTGACGGCAACCCCTGGGACCACGTCTTCAACATCCAGGCCGGACGCATGTCCGTGTTCCGGGAGGACGTCCTCGACTTCATCCGCTGGGCCAACCAGGAGGCCGACCGCCGGGACTGGCCGCGATACTGGGCCGCACAGGAGTTCACCGAACAGGGCCCGGCGCCCCGCCGAATCTTCCAGGACTACCTCGACGACCGGCTGGCCGAGGCCAGAAGGGAGTCCCGCCCCGGCGTCGACCTCGTCGAAGCGGACGGTGAGGCACTCGACATGGACGCGTGCGACCGGGGCTTCGAAGTGACGGTGGGCCACCTCTCCGCGAACGGCCTCGACGGCCTGCGTCCCGGGCCGCTCCCCGGCACGGAGGTGCTCGGCACGGACCACGTCGTCCTCGCCACCGGCCTCGAACTCACGGAATTGCCCTTCGCCGCAGAGGTCGCCGGGCACCCCTCCTTCGTACGGAACCCGTACTCCGCGACCGGAGTACGCAAACTCGCCCAGCTCCCGTCCGACGCCACCGTCGCCATCGTCGGATCCGCGCTGAGCGCCTACGACTCGGCAGGTATGTTGCTGCGCAACGGCCACACCGGGCGAATCCGCCTCATCTCCAAGTCCGGAACGATCTTCCGCACCTACCCCGACACCCACGAACACGGTGTGCTGCGGCTGCCCCGCCCCGACACCCTGCTGGAGCCCTACCGCAACCGCGGGGAATTCCTGGCCAGGGTCAGGACCGCATGGCGGACAGCGTGCTCGACGGTCCGGGAGAATCACCCAGACATCGCCTCCGCGGTCGTCCCCGAGCGCGTCGCCAAAGCGTGGGAGCCGTACCTCCCCGAGGCAATCGAACGCATCCCCACGAAGGAACTGCGTTGCCTGCTCGATGAGTTCGCCACGACCATCGCGGCGTTACGCGTCGGTGCCGTGGAGCACACGATGGGGGTCATCGAACACGCGATGCGGCCACCGGACGGGCCGGTGGAACTGGTCCTGGGAAAGGTGCGGGCGATCACGCCCGCGCAGTCAGGGCGGCTGCTGATCTCGGTCGTCGCACAGCATGAGAGGCACAGCGTCGAAGCCGACCTGGTGGTCTCCAACTTCGGCAGGGAGTCCGACTACGCCAAGGTCGGACAGCCGCTCTGGCGAAACCTCCTCCGCAAGGGCATCGCGGCGCCCCACGAGCGCACCGGGCGCGGTCTGGAGGTCGACGAATGCGGAACGCTGCTGGGCGCCGACGGCCGACCGGCGGGTCCGATCTCCACGGTCGGCGCGCTGAGGGAGGGCGACGAGATCGTCCGGCACGGCCGAACCGGCGCGTTCACGTTCAACCTCGCCGCCATCAAGAACCACTCGGTATCCGTCGCGGCCCACGTGATCGAGCAGCTGGAACTGCGGCAGGACGGCCTGAACGACATCGCGGCCCGGCATCCCCACTACCGAAGCTATGCCAGCAATCCGGAGGAAGCGGCCCGGGCGGCCCTGGAGGAGTCTGTGGTATTGGAAGTGCGAAGGCTGGCCACGCGTGAACGCGAGCAAAGAGAAGCACTCGACTCCCGCTTGAACGCGAGCATTCTTTCCCTGGGCGGTCTTCCGGCACTTCCGACGAATGTATCCCGGCCCGACCGCCTGATAAGAGCAGTCGTCAACCGGGTCGCTGTGGAACGGCTCAACGACGTCTCCGTGACGCCACGGCAGCTACGTCGGCAACTCGGGATCGGGAACGTCGATAACCTGGAGGGCTAGTTGAACGGGAACGGGCGGCGGATTCTGGGATCTCTTCTGGCCGGCGGCACCGAGAGCGTGCTGCACGGCATCTGCAACCGGACAAGTAGCCCACGCGAGGGAACCATCCTCGTCGCCCCATCCCTCGAAGCCGGGCTGTACGACGCCATCGTGGCCGCGCGCGCGGTGGTCTGCGGCTCCGGCGGGCTGACCGGTCACATGCAGTCCCTGTGCCGCGGCAGAGGGATACCCGTGCTCCGTGTCGACGAGGCGGACCTCGCCGATCTGGTCGGCGAGGTGACGCTGTACCTGGAGAGCGCGTCGATCGTCGTCGGACCGAAGCCGTCCGCGGAGTCCGAGACCGGGAGCACCGCCCTGGACGACCTCGGCTCGGCGTGCGCGGTCATCGCCGACCTGCGGGACATCACCGCCATCAACGCCTCCGGGCCGAACGCCGGGCGGGTCGAGTCCTTCTTCATCCGCGAGGAGTTCCTCTGCCTCGCACTGGGCCTGAGCCCGCTCGACGCCATGGTCGGCGGCCCCGCCGACATCACCGCCTACGGACAGGCCATCGGAGGCAGGCTCTGCGGCTTCGTCGAGGCGCTCCTGCCCGGCCAGCGACTGATCCTGCGGATGCTCGACCTGCGCTCCGACCATGCGGCCGACGTCACCGAGATCGCCCGGGTCGCGGTCGAGCCGAACCCCGAGATGGGCCTGCACGGCGCACGCTGGCTGCTCGGCTCTGTCGCCTACCGCCACGCATTGCACGCCGTGCTGTCCACCCTGCGCAAACACCTCGGCGACGAAGCCGACCGGGTAGGGCTCTCGGTGCCGTTCGTCAGCGACGAGACGGAGTTCTCCCAGCTCAGAACGCATCTCGACCTACCGGACGGCGTCCCCCTCTCAGCGTTCATCGAGACACCCTCCGCCGTACACGCCACCTCCGCGATGTGCGCCGTGGGCGTCAGCGAACTGTTCGTCGGCATCAAGGACCTGGTGCAGTTCTATCTTGCGGCGGACCGGGGCAACCACCTGGTCGCCGACTCCTACCGCACCCGTCACCCGGCTGTCCTGGACGGGGTGCGCAGGGTCGTGGAGTCCGCCCGCGCCGCAGGCACCCCGGTACGGGTCTTCTCCCTGGCATCCGATCTCGGCCACTACCTCAAGAACCTGCCGACCCCCGACGGCTACATGATGTGCACCGCTGAACTCCAGCAGATGCTCCTGCAGCCCCACTCCCGGACCTGATCGCCATGCCGTGCCCGAATCCGACGCAACGCCGCTGCCCCGCGCCGACGGCGGCGGCGCGGGGCAGCGGCGTTGCGGGGCAACTGAGCTTCGGCCCTGCCGAGCCGATCCGGGTGGAGTGTCCTGTGCGTGCCATCCCCGTCGGACAGTTCCTCGGTGGCGAGGCCGCGGATGGAGGCAGGGGAGGGTGATGACGTCGGCGGCGGGGTCGGCCGGCTTGGCGGCGGTGATACGGGCCGGGAAGGGCGGTCCGAAAAGGACGTTGACCATGCGGTCGAGGCAGTGGAAGACCACTGCCTCGACCGAGGGCTCGGGCGCCTGCCCTGGGGCGGGCGCGGGGGAGCGCTGCCCGTCCAGGAAGCCTCCGCCCAATCGGCGAGACTCCTCAGCTCGCCGTCCGGGAGCGCACGGCGGGTGCCCCGGCCCGGCGGGGTACGCCCCGGCTAGTGCGTTGGCCACGAAGGTTCGCCGGGGCTGATTAGGCGGCTTTGGGCCGTG
>NZ_BMVO01000048.1 GCF_014650755.1 Streptomyces chryseus
GCGTGGTCAGGCGCGGGTCGGTGATCGCGAGCGACCAGGCGGTGAAGGAGTGGACCGGGTAGCGGAACCAGCGGACCGCCCCGATCGACGGGCGGGCCTTGGCGACCTTGCCGTCCTCACGGAGCTTGCGGCGGTGGATCAGGGAGGCGTACAGCTCCCACAGCACCATCCCGACGATGCTCATGGCGGCGAACGCCACCGCCTTCGGGGTGAAGTGCCAGTAGGTGATCTGCTCCGTCCAGATCCCCGCCTTCGCGTCCCAGACCCGGCTGCCCTCCTTCGGCATCCCGGAGGCGTGCCAGAAGTTCATGACCGCCGCCCCGAGGGCGAAGATCCATGTGCTGACGCGGTAGAGGGTTCCGGCGTCGCCGCCCTGGCGGGCCTGGTGGTACATCCAGCCCACGAACGCCGTCGACAGCTCCCACGCGGCGGCGAACAGGATCGTGAAGGGGACGACCCAGCCGAGGATGTCCTCAGCGAACCCGGCCTGGCCCGTCCACGCGACGGCCATCGGGGCGGTGATCGGACCGATCACCATCAACCGCTCCGCGTTGACCTTCACGAACTTCTTGACCCGGTCGGCCACGGCCGGCTTCCCGGCGCGGTCTGCGGCCCGCAGCTCCCGGGCCTTCGCCTTGCGGGCCTCCTTCGCGTCCCGGCGCTCCTCCTTGGCCTGGAGCTTGAGGCGCTTGCGCTCCAGGGCCTGCTCGGTGCGGTCGGTGGCGCGCTTCATCCGGGCGGCGGCTTCGGCCACCATGTCGTCGGCGGCCTTCAGCGTGACGTCCGCGTCCGCTTCCCGCAGCCGGGCCTGCGCCAGCGCCTGTTCGGCTTCCTTGAGGTCCGCGTCCCGCTTGGTGCGGGCGGCGGCCAGGATGCGGTCGGCCTCCTCGCGGGCGGTGCGGGTCAGACGGTCTGCGTCTTCGGCCGCCGTCGCCCGCAGTCGGCCGATGTCCTCCTTGGCCAGCGTCCGCGTACGGGCCGCATCCGCACGGGACGCCTCCCGCTCGCGGGTGGCGTCCTCACGCAGCTCGGCTGCCGCCTTCTCAGCTCCGGCCTTCACCTGCGCGGCCTGGGCGCCCGCGCTCTCGCGCAGGCGATCGGCCTCGCCCCGAGCCTGCTGAAGGAGCTGGTCGGCGTCGGTGGTGGCGCAGGTGCGGGTCTCCACCGCGGTGCGCTCCGCAGCCGCGAGCAGCTCGGTGCGCGCCGTCTCTGCGTCGGCGAGGGCCTTCGCGGCGGTCTGTGCGGCCTCGGTGCGGACCTGCTCCGCCTGCGCGGCCGCCGTGGTGGCGACCTCCTGCGCCTGGCGGTGGGCGTCGGCGAGCAGCTGCTCGGCAGCCGCGTTGGCGTCGGCGAGGACCTGGTCGGCCTCACTGGCCGCCGTCGTCGTGACGGTGTCGGCGTCGCGGCGCGCGTCGGCGAGCAGCTGCTCCGCCGTGGCTTCGGCGGTGGCGCGGACCTGGTCGGCATCGGCGGCCGCGGTGGTGGCGGCCTCCGTGCGGACCCTGTCGGCGTCCGTCGCGGCGGCGGCCAGCAGACGGGACTGCTCCGCGTTGGCGGCCTCGGTGATCAAGGCCGCCTCGGTGCGGGCGTCGTCCAGCAGCTCGGTGGCGAGCACCTGGCCGTCGGCGAGGATCCGCGCGACGTCGTCGGCGGCCTGGTCCCGGAGGTCGGCGGCGCGGTCGGCGGCGTCGGCCAGGACCGGGTCGGCCTCCGGGAAGACCAGCGGCACCGTCTCCTCTGGGGCGGCGGCCTGGGCGGGAACGGAGGCCGGCGTCGCCGGTGCCTTGGCGCGCCCGTTGCGGGGCTTCGGGTTCGCCGCGGGGCGCCGGCGGCGGGTGGCGGGCTTGGTGGCCACGGAATGTCCTCTCTTCCGGGCGCCTCCGAGAAGGGGCACCGTGGATCTGCGGCGGTGGGTAGGGTCATGGACCAGGCCCTCCGGGGCCCCGACAGCATCAATGCCGGGGACCCGGAGGGCCGTTGTGCTGGGCGGTCAGCACGGAGCAGCCGAGGGTCAGGCCGCCTGCTCCTGCGCCCTGGCAGTGCCGGGGCCGTAGGTGCGGGCGAACCGTGCGCCCGCGGTCAGCAGGGCGGTGATGTCCGTGTGGGTGCGGTGCTGCCGCTCCGACCACGGCGTGGCGCGGGCGGTGTCCGATCCGGTGTGGGCCCGGATGACCAGGTCCAGGACGTCGGACGCGATGGAGGCGGTGTCCGTGTCGCCGTGTCCGCCGGCCTCGCCGATGTGGCGCAGGGCGGTGGACAGGGTCCGCTGCGGATCCTGTCCGATCTCGTCGCGGACCACGCGCAGCAGGGACTTGAGCATGGCCTTCACCGTCATGGAGTCGTCGTCGGCGAGGTCCGCGCCGTTCGACCAGTCCTTGCCGTGGTCGTAGGTGCGGATCCAGCCGTCCTTGTCGAGCAGGGCGCTGGTGGCCTCCAGGTGGCGGGCCACGGCCTCGCCGGAGGACTCCTCGCCGGACGGGCCGGTCCACAACGGCCGGTAGGAGTCGGCGGCGAGCTCGTCGGCCTTGCTCAGCGTGGGGTTGGTGAACACCGCAGCGGTGGGGGTGTTCGTCGTCTTGGGCATGCGAGCCTCATCTCGGTTCGGTGGGTCCGGGCTGTCCGGCTCCCCTTCACCGCCCGACCCGGCCGCCGGAGCTCGGCGGGCGGTGCGGGCGGATCAGGCAGCTGGCAGTCGCGTCACCGCTGTGCGGTGGTCACCTCGTCCTGGGCGGGAAAGTTCCGGCGGCCGTCGTCCATGCGGACGGTCAGGTGACCGCCGGTGTGGACTTCCTCGACCGTTCCCTGGTCCCCGGCCTTGTGCCGGGTGCCGAGCGCCTCGATGTCGGTGGTGAGCGTGACGCGGTCTCCGCGCATGGCGATCTCCCTCGGTGGCGGTCCGGACTGTCCGGCTCCCTGTCACCGCCCGACCCGGCCGCAGGGGTGCGGCGGCCGGTGCGAGCGGATCGGGCAGCCGTCAGGCCGTCGCGAAGGGCCGGTGCGGGGCGATGATCTGGCCGTCCGGGAGCAGCTCCCCGGTGTCCTCGAAGACCACCAAGGCGTTGCAGAGGAGCGACCAGCCCTGTTCCGGGTGGGCCGCCACGACCTGCGCGGCCTCCCGGTCCGGGCTGGAGGCCGTCGGGCACTTCGGGGTGTGCTTGCACAGCGAGTCCGGCAGCCGGGTGGTGCTGGTGAGGTTCGTCGCGGTGTCGAACTGGGTGCTGGTACGCATGGGCTCTCCTGCGGGGGTGCGGGCCCGAGACTCTCCCGGGCTGGAGGCGTGCGAAAGGCCGGCCGCCCGTGGTGCGGGCGGCCGACCTGGTGGAGCGGCGTGGGGCGGGACAGAAGTTGGGTTTCCGTCCTGTGGGGCGGGCCGGTCAGCCGCGAGAGCGCCGGCCGAAGTCGTGCTCTTCTTCGGTCCGGCGGTGCCAGTCCTTCAGGCGCTTCTGGTCGGCGTCCGTCATGCCGCCGCCCGCTTCCCCGCCTGAAGGCGGTTGCGGGCGGCCCGGCGCTTCATCGCCCGACGCTCGTCCTCGGACAACCCGCCCCAGACGCCGGTGTCCTCGCCGGACTCCAGCGCCCACTGCAAGCACTGCTCCATGACCGGGCAGCGGCGGCACACGGCCTTGGCCTCCTCGATCTGCAGGAGCGCCGGGCCGGTGCTGCCGATGGGGAAGAACAGCTCGGGGTCTGCCTCTTCGCGGCAGATCGCGTTGTGTCGCCAGTCCATGCCGGTCACCGCCCCTGTCCGCTGGAGGCCGTCTCGGCCGTGCGGGTGAGGAGCGAGGGGCGGGTGTAGCCGGTCGCCACCATGTCGGTGAGGACCCGGCGCGCACGGCGGCCGGCCTGGAGGGCACGGCGGTCGCCGTCGGCGACGAGGTGCCGCACGAGCGAGTGGAAGGAGTCGGTCTCGTCGCGCTCGGGGCCGAGGTCCGTGTCTTCGCGCTCCATGTCGTCGAACACTCCGGCCCGCGGTGCGGGCGGCATCAGGGAGCGTGCCATGCTGATCTGCATGTGGGTCGTCCTCTCCAGAAGGTGACCTGCAAGACAGCGCCGGGATTAGGCCCCCGGGGCTTGTCGCGATCACTCCCCCACGGGGGAGTCGACTGCCGTACGAGCAGCCACGGCCCCGGCCGCCCCCTTCACTGCGGGGCGGCCGGGGCCGTGGTCGATCGTCTCGGTGTACGGGTCAGGCCGCCGACGCCTTGCGGGCGGCGTACTGCCTGCCCAGCTCGGCCTGCCGCTGGTTGTGACGCTCCAGGTGCTCCGGCTTCTCCGGAACGCTGGGGCCATCAGCCGGACGCGCCCCGTCCGGGAACGTCTTCCGTGCGGCGTCCGCGTGGCTGACCCTGACCTCGACCGCAGCCCACTCGGACGCCCGCTTCGCGGGGGCCGCCGCGGCGTACTGCCGGTCGAAGCGCCGGCGCTCCCGGGCGAAGAACTCGCGGACGGCCGCCCTCTTGGGCTCCTGGCGGAGCAGCCGCAGGACAGTGACGGCCAGGCGCTCACCATCGGGACAGGGCAGCGTCTGCCCGTCTCGGTTCTTGGCCTCGCCCTTGCAGGCCAGGCACTGCTGCTGGTGCTGACGGAACACCCGGCTGACCTGCTCCGCGCTGAGCGGGGCGGGCTTGACCTGGCTGGTGGCAGGGACCGGCTTGACCTTCGGCTTCGGCAGCACCTTGGTGGCGCGCCGGGAAGCGGCGGTCGGCGCCCCCTCGATCAGCTGCGTGCGCAAGGCGCCGGCCTCGACGTCGATGGTGACGGGGCGGTTGCTGCCTGCTGCACAGCGGCGCGGCTCGCCGGTCTTGGCGCGGCCGGTGTGGTGGGGGACCAGCTTCGGCGTGCCCAGCATTCCGGTGATCGGGACCCAGGTGGAACAGTCGGGACAGACCAGGTGCTCCTTCCCGGGGGCCAGGTCGATCTCGCTGACCTTGAGCTTGGAGGCGATGACCGGCGGGCGGTGGTTGATGTTCGACGTGCGGGTCTTGCGACGGCGCTTGCTGGCGGACTTCGGCATCGCGGGCGTCGTGATCATTGGGACTCCTCGTGATCGGAGGGGACGGCGTGCGTCGCGGTGCTCTCTCCGTCCGTCAGGCCGCGTGGGTCGATCCCGGCGTCCTGATGGAGGGACAGCGCATCTGCGCTGCGACGTGCATGGAGGAGCCACCCAGTCAGGGGACTGGTCCGGGGGATTTGGTGGAGCTATCAACCCCGGCCCTCCCCACACGGGGAAGGGGTTCCTACGGCCTTGCGGTGGTGCAAGTCGTGGCTACTCCCTGCGCTCAGCTACTCGCCCTGCGCCGGGAACACCTTGATTAGAGCCCTATCTCTCAGGGTTCGTCAACCTGTCTAGCTAACTAGTTTCATAGTGGCGCTCTGACCTGCGCTTTTAGGTAGACACATAAGTTCCATGTCGCCCCTCGAAGCAGGCAGTGGCGCGCCCAGCTTTCGGGAAACAACTAGACATGCAATGCTGTGCGAACTGAACCGGACAGCGAGATCCGCTGACCGCACGATGCGTACGAGAGGGGGAGCGGTGGCCACCAAGCAGAAAGAGCCCGGGAAGGTCGAACGGATCGCATCCGAGATCCGGGATCGGATCGAGCGGGGCGCACTCGAACCTGGGTCGCGCCTGCCTGGCGTGCCTCAGCTCCAGCAGGAACACGGCATCGCCTACCAGACCGCGCGCGACGTCTACGGCGTGCTTGAGGACGAGGGCCTGGTCTTCTCTCGGCGGGGCAAAGGAACTTATGTCTCGCTGGTCATCGACAAGATCGTGTCGGACCGGACCGTTCGGTACCTTCCTGGCTTCCGTGAGGCTGGAGGTGCCGTCGGCGCGTTCGAGGCCGAGATGCGGGCGAAGGGGTTCGGCTTCAAGAACGTCGTCACCATCGCCAAGGACGTGCCGCCAAAGCAGGTCGCTGGGATCTTCGACATGCATCACCGAGCGAAGACCCTCAAGCGCGAGCGGATCATGTCCGTGTTCCTGCCCAGCAACACCGAGGCGCTGGAAGTCGTCCAGGTGGCGACGTCCTGGTTCCCCCCAGACGTCGTCGATGCCTGTCCGGCACTCACCGAAATGAAGCCCGGCGTGGGCGGCAGCAAAAGTCGCATGGCAGAGGCCGGCTTCGCGCAGGTGCGTCTCCGGGAGGAGATCGAAGTCCGGTCGCCTACTGCCGACGAGGCGGCAGCTCTCGGAATCGCGGCCGAGCAGGCCGTCATGGAGATCACTCATAAGGGGCTGACAGCCGAAGGCCGGGTCGTGGAGATCTGTCTGCATGTGCTGCCACGCGCCAAGTGGCGACTGGCCTACGAGTGGGCCATAGGCAACCCGGGCACCGGCTGACCAGCGAAAAGCACCCAAACGTCCGTCAAAACAACAGCAGGGAGCATTCAGCACATGGCTAGCAACCGAATCGACGACAGCGGCGTGATCCTGCGGGACGCGCGCACCCGGTACACCACCGACCAGCGCGAGGAGAACGGCGCCCGCGGCGCGTTCGACGCTGAGCTGCGCCGGTCCGGCCGCAGCCCTCGCACGGAGGTGACCGTCAGCCGCGCCGCCGCGCCGGCGGATGTGGCGGAGCTCCTGGGCGTCGACGGCGACGTCGTCGTGCGGGCTCGGGAAATGTTCGATGGTGAGCGCGTCATCCAGCTCGTCACCACGTACATCCCGGCCGACGTCGCGGAGGCCGCCGGCATCGAGCAGGTGGAAACCGGCGTCGGCGGCATCATCAGCCGCATGAAGGAGTCCGGGTACGACCAGGGCGACACCGCCACCGAGGACATCGAGCTGCGCGAGGCGACGCCGGAAGAAGCCGCCCGCCTCGGTCTGCCTGAGGGCGCTGATGTCCTGACCATCAACCACATCGGTGCGACGGCTGATGGCCGCGTTGTCGAGGTGACCCAGCACGTTCTGGGGAAGGGCTGGAAGCTGCGCTACGCCGCTCCTCTCGCCTAAAACACCTCCGCGCTCGGCGTCCCGGTCCCGCCGGGGCGCCGCCGCTGGCCCTTCTGGACTTCTGGAAACGGACCCCCGAATGAACGAGCAGCGCCTCACCGCCCCCGAGCTGGTGGAAGAACTCCGCAGCTCCCTGGATGCAGACACGGGGTGGATTCCCGCGCTCGCGGGCGTCGAAGGGCCGAACGGCCTTCCCGAGGGCGTCGGCCTCACCGAGGTAGCGGGAGCGCTGCGGGACTTCGCTGCTGCGGACATCCCGGCCTCCGTCGCTCGCCAGTTGGAGCGCGCCGCCGAATCGGCAGCGTCGGCCCTCGCGGGAGACGACAGCAGCACGTACGGGCACCTCGGGACGGCGTACGCGTACGTGCTCCAGGCCCGACGCGCCGCCTCGGAGATCGCTCCGTAGAGCGCATGCGAAAGCCGCTGATTCCGATCACCATGACCGCTGCGAAGGAGGAGCCGTGGAGCACCTACCGCACTCCGCGCTTCTCCGATTCGCCACCGCTGGACGGAACTCAGCATGCGCCGTTCGCCTCCCCGTGGGACGTGGATCGACTCGTGTGAACGGCACACACCGTGCGCCCCTTGAGACGCTGCGCAAAGTGACGACTGCCGGTGACATCTGGAATGTCACCGCCACTTGTCACCTCCGCGCGATCAAGGGGCCGTGCCATGCTCGCCCGCAGAAGGGCCGGCCTCCGCTCGGGCATCACCCTGTCGAGCAGGCTGCGCCGCTGGACCGTACGGGGAAGGGGAACGGCGATGGATGAGCGTCCTGACTGGGCACGCCGGATGGTCGAAGAGCGCGCGGCAAGGGACTGGTCGCAGGCCGACGCCGTCCGCGCGCTGATGGTCCGGCTTCCCGACGACCAGGTCGTGAGCGAGCAGGACTTGCTCCGGCAGTGGAAGCGCTGGGAAGCCGGGGACGCTCAGCCCGTGAAGTACAAGTCCGCCATCGCGCAGACCTTCGGCACGACGACCGGCGCGTTCTTCCCCGAGCGGTCCCGCCGTGACGGGCGGGCAGAAATCTTGCAGGTCAGCGGTATGGACACCGTGGACATCATCGCGAGGCTGCGGGCATCGGACGTGGACGTCGCGACGCTGGACGCGCTGCGGATCACGGCGGACCGGCTGTGCTGCGAGTACGCGTACCTGCCCGCCGACCAGCTGCTCCTGGAGGGCAAGGCTTGGCTCGCCCGGGTCGTCGGCCTCCAGCACCAGCGGGTCAGCCTGGCGCAGCACCGCGAGATCATCGCGCTCGCCGGGAAGCTGTCGCTCCTGGTGGGCTGTGTCGAGTACGACTCCGGCCGGCCCCGCGACGCGGAGGCCACCCGGCAGGCCGCGCTGATGCTCGGTCAGGAGGCCGGGGAGCTGAGTGTGCAGGGCTGGGCGCATGAGATGAGGGCGTGGTTCGCGCTGACCCGGGGCGACTACCGCGGCGTCATCGCGGCTTCGGAGGCCGGCATCGCCGTGGCGCCGACGGAAGGCGTCGCCGCGCAGCTGTACGCGCAGCAGGCCAAGGCGTGGGCCCGGTTGGGCGACCGGTCGCAGACCGAAGTCGCGCTCGACAAGGGACGCCAGATCCTCGAACTCCTGCCGTACCCCGAGAACATCGAGAACCATTTTGTGGTCGACCCCGCGAAATACGACTTCTACCGCATGGACGCATACAGGAAGTCCGGCGAGAACCGGCTCGCAGAGCAGTTGGCCAATGAGGTCATCCGGGCGGGTACGGATTTCGACGGGACGGAGCGGTCGCCCATGCGGATCGCGGAGGCTCGCGTCACGCTCGGGGTGGTCGCCGCGCGTGAGGGTGACCTGGACACCGCACTCACCTACGGGGAGCGGGCCCTGACGGGGGAACGGAAGTCGCTGCCCAGCCTCGCGATGGTGGCCGCCGACCTCGGGCAGGCCCTCCAGACGCACTACGGACACGCGTCCGAGGCTCAGGAGTTCGTCACCCATCTCCGCGAACTGCGGGGTGGCCAATGAGCTTCCCGTGTGGCGGGCAAATTACGTCGCGCTTCCCGTCGGACGGGCGCGGCATTCCGGGCACCTCGGACGCTTCGCGAATTCGTCCCACAGTTCTGTCCGGTCGTGCGGTTAGGCTGTGCCCAGAAGTGATCCATAACGACGAGAACCCCAGCGACCGGGCATGGTCTGCTGGGGCATCTCGAACGGGGCTGAGCCTCGTTGGGCGACACACCTTGATGGGAGGTGCTCGCGGGATGAAGGTTACCCGCCCGCGTGGAACTACACGCGCAGCTTCGCCGTTCCTCCATCGCGATCACGCCATCGGGTGCGCGCCTGGGCAGCTTGACGCCAGCCTCCGCATTCAGGGGGTTGGGATGACCTAGTGGCCATCGGCCGCGCGCGCCAAGAAGAAGTGGACTAGCCATCCCCTTCGGCCCCGCGCGGCCCGTCTACCGCCTGGATTCGCCACCAGAGCGGTCCGCTCAGATCCCGGCTGTCACCGGTTCTGAGCCGCGGCTTATCAAGCCGCTCATTTCAGTCCGGCCCTTCATCAGGGCCATGCAGTACCCGCGGGCCCCCGCCAAGGGGCTTCGCGGTTCGTTCCGAGGCCCCGCCAAGGGCTTCGAAACACCAGTTCGAAAACCACGCCAAACGAAAGGAGATCGCTGCCGGGCCTTCGTACTACCGCCCCCCACACGAGCCATCGAGTCGAGCCCCTGCCAAGGGGCCGTCCGCGTTGATCCATATGAAGGTTGGTCTCGCCATAGTGCACGAGCTCCGGTCGACTTGTCAGGTCGACCACGACCAGGTCCATACCCCCTCTGGGGTGATTCCCGCAGGTTGTGGTGTCCCCCCTGACGGGATTGTGACGTACATCACACCCCTCAACTGTCACACGCTCGGCCCCGGGCCGGCGGCTCCGCTGACCTCCGGGATGTCCCTGTGAGCGCGGGGGCGGCGTCGGCCGCTGCGCTGGACCCCGACTTCTGGGACGTCGTCGACAACTCCGTCGACGTCCCGCTGGGCGGGAAGCCGCGGCGTCGGCTGCGGTCGGTCCCGGCCGGGCCGGTACCGGAGCGGGCGGCGGGTCATCCGTTGTCGCTCGGTCGGGACGCGCGCGCCCGTCTGGGTGGCGCGGTGCGGGCGCTGCTGGACGCGGCCGGCCTGGACGGTGCGTCGGACGCGGTGCGCCTGGCGGTGCTGGTGCTGGCGTCGCGTACGCCGTCGGAGACCGGTGTGGTGGAGATCCGTACCTCGGAGCTGGGCCGGTGGATCGGGGTGTCCGCGTCGTACACGGCCTCCGAGGTGCTGCCGGTGCTGCGCCGCTCGGGCGTGGTCTCGGTCGACACGGCGGAGGGCGAGTACGGCCAGGACGACGGCCTGGGGTGCAAGGTGCTGCCGCTGTGGGCGGCGCAGGACGTGGTCGGGCACCCGCTGAACCTGGCGAAGAAGGAGTACGCCACCCTGTGGCGGCTTCTGCAGGCCGTGATGGGGCCGGGCTGGACGCACCGGGACGGCTCGGTCACCCCGGCCGGGTTGATCGGTACGCGTACCGGTCGGGGCGCGGCGACGGACCGTCTGGCGCTGCTGCTGCTGGTGCTGGAGGCGCGGGAGACCGGGCGGGTGCGGCAGTGCGGCGGGACGGTGGACACCAAGCGCGGCCGCGCGGCGGCGACGGTGGCCCGGCTGCTGGGCTGCACGGCGTCGGCGGGCGAGCGGGTGCTGGAGCGTCTGGAGGACCGGGAGCTGGTTCTCCGGGTGCGTCTGAAGACGGGCTCGGGCCTGGCGAACCGGTCGCGGCTGATGGTGCCAGCGGTCGCCGCCGCGCACGGCCGTACGGTCGCCGACGACGTCCAGGAGGACCGTGCGCAGGCCCCGGAGCCCGAGTTTTCAGACCCCGATGTTGCGGCAGGGGCTGGTGAGGCGCCGGAGCTGGACGAAGAGTCGCAGGTCAACAGCGTGCCAGTGACGGATGAGGCGGGTGTTGCAGAGCCCGACGTTGCGGCAGCCCTTCACACTGACCACCCTCACCTGGTTACTCCCGTCCTTCCTCTCGCTCTCTCTGGTGGCTTTTCCGGCGAAGGCCGTGGTGGGTCCGGTGGTCTGCCGGACCGCGCGTGCGTACGCGAGGACGGCGGCCCGCTGCGCGGGGAACAGCCGAAGAAGTCCCCGGTCGATGAGCGGGTGGGGCAGCGTGCTGCCGGGGCTGGGGCCGGTGGCCGGCCGAAGGCTGCGGGGTGGGAAAAGGCGCAGCAGCAGAGGCGGGTGGGCCTTCCGGCTGACCTTCCCCTGCGAGTGGCCCTGGGGCCGGTGGCGTGGCTGTGGAAGCAGCTGAACGGCTGGCAGCAGGACCAGGTCGAGGCGGCCACGAAGGCGGAGCTGGCGCAGCTGGCGGGCCTGGGAGTGGCGCCGGAGGGTGCGCCGCGGCTGCTGGCCGACCGGCTCACCGACCGCCTGGAGGAGACCGGCGGCGAGGCCCTGGTCGACAAGCCGTACGGGTGGCTGATCCGGCGGGGCCTGCCCCAGCGGCGCGCCTGCTCGCACCGCAAGTGCGACGACGGGATCCGGCTGGACACCGGCGAGGACTGCGAGAACTGCGCCAACGTGCTGCACCTGCGCCGCTCCCGCCGGGCCCGGATCACCGCCGAGGTCGAAGCGCAGCTGCCCGCCCTGGGCGAGCGTGAACGGCGTGAGGTCCTCGAGGAGCGCCTGCGCGAGGCCGTCGCGCTGGAGGCGGAGGACCTCGCCTGGCGCAGCCGGCAGGCCCGTGAGGAGCAGGACCGGCGGGCGGCTGCCCGTGCGGAGGCGGCGGCCCTGGCCGAGGCGGAGCGCCAGGCCGCGGCGGCCGCGCTGCGGGTCCTGCCATGCGAGGACTGCGGCCAGGAGCAGGCGGCCGGGCTGTGCGAGGTGTGCGGCTACCGGCGCCGGACGGAGGCCCTGACGGTGGAGGCCGGGATGCTCGCGGCCGCCGTCTCCGCCGACCTGGACGACTCACAGGCCGTCGCCGCGGTTCTCGTCCACGTCCGGGCAACGCTCCAGGTGACAGGCCAGAAGGCGGTGGACGACTTCCTGGGCGCGGCAGAGCCGGGCCAGCTGGACGCGGACCCGCTGGGCACCGCGTCCGTGCTGGCATACGGCGCGCTCCAGGCCGTGCAGGACGCGGCCCCGGAGTACCGCCGCCAGGCGCTGGAGATGCTGGGCCGGACCGAGGAGGCCGAAGCCGAGGCGCGGAGGGCGTACAGGACCGAGCAGGGCCGCCACTGGTTCCAGCACAACCCGACCGGCGCCGACGCCATCGCCGCCGCGGAAAAGGCCGCCGACGCCGCCCGGGAGCGCGTGGCCGAGTGCCTGCTGGCGACCCGGCTGGAGCAGCTGCGCGAGCAGCAGGCGGCGCGCAGCGAGCAGGCCGCGGCCGCGCCGTGGTCGGGCCGGCTGCCTGAGCTCGCCGCCCGCGCCCTCGATGGCGACGCGGCCGGGTCGGTGATCGCATGACCACCGAGCTGAGCGGCGTCGACCTTGCCCGCCAGGCCCTGCTCGCGGCCCGGGAAGCGGCGAAGAAGAACGGCGCCACCCGCCAGAAGCCGAAGCGGCGCTCCGGCACGGCCGTACGACGCGACGGCCGCGAACCTCTCGGGCTCGGTGCTGCGCTCGGGATGATGATGACGGAGCGCGGCATGGTCGCCCCGGCCGCCGGCGGAAGCGTCCTCGCCCAGTTCGACGCCATCCTCGCCGCGGCCGCGCCCGAGCTCGCCGGGCGCGTGAAGGCGGCGGCGTTCGACGTGGAGAGTGGCCGCCTGGACGTCGTCCCCGATGCTCCGGCCGTCGGCACGCAGCTGCGCTGGAGCGCACCGAAGCTGATCGCGGCGGCCAACGCGGCGGTGTCCGGTGCAAACGTCCGCGCCGTGCACGTCCTGGCGCCCGCCCCCGTGGAGGCCGGCCCCTCCACGGCGCCCGCCGCCCCGGCACCACAGCCAGCCGTGCCCGCCGCGCCGGTGGAGCGCCGGCCGCCGCCGGACGGCTACCGGCGCGCCCTCGAGGCGCACCGCCAGGCCGCGCTCCGATCCCGGGTGGACCCGCACATCGCGGAGGCGGTCGAGCGGCAGAACCGGGCAATGCGGGAGCTGTCCCGCTGGGCGTTCCCCGAGACCGACGTCGTCGCGGATGATGCGCCGGCCCCGATCGACCAGGCCCGCGCACAGCGGCGCCGGGAGGCCGCGGTGACCGAGGCTGCCGCCCTGCGCCGGGCCCGAGCCGAGAAGGCCGGTCTCACCGTAGCCGGACCGCGCCGCCTGGAGCAGACGGCGTGACGCTCCAGCTGCAAGCCTCACACGGCGTTTTCGCAGGTGGAAGCGGTGCGCGATGAGGCTGTCAGGTGTGAGCCAGGGCCTACGGAGGGCCCTTCGAACCGTCCATTTTCCGCCCATCCAAAGAATCCGATCGGGTTAAAAAAATGGGTTAAACGCTAGGGTAAACAGTGCTAGGGTGAGGCACGAAAGGAGATCCACATGGCATCCGAGGAAGAGCTGTTCGCGAACATCGACGCCCTGCTGGAGGAGGAGCCGCAGCTCCCGCCCCCGGCGGAGCGCGCCCGGCTGCGTGAGGCCGCCGGCATCACCCAGGCCCGCCTCGCGACCGCGTTGAAGTCGACCGTGCAGACGGTCAAGAACTACGAGAACGGCAGGAGTGAGCCGAAGTCGCCGCGCCTGGAGGCGTACCAGCGGCTGCTGAACGGGTGGGCGGCGAAGTACCCCGCACACGGAGCTCCCGCCGCTCCGGTCCCCGTGGCCGCGCCGCAGCCTGCCCCGGTGCCGGACACGTTCACCGGCCCGGCCGCGTCCGAGCCCGCCGACACGACCGCCCCGGCACAGGCCCCCGGCGCCCCGGCCGCGCCGGAGCATCCCACCCGCCCTGCCGGACGCCCGGCGACGCCGTCGTCCCGGCGCCCGGCAGCGAAGAAGGCCGCCGCGCCCGCGACCGACCCGCGCTTCCCGCACGGCCCGCTCGCCGTGCTGGACGGCGACGGCTCCGCGTACGCCGTGGGCGGCGTCGTGCTGGACTGCCCGGCGACCACCGTGCCCGAGCTGGTGGAGTGGACGCTGCACGAGTCCGGTCTCGGCGCGCCGAAGCTCAACCGGTACGGCAAGGACTCCGACCCGCTGATCGTGCTCACCGCGGCCGCCGCCGTGAAGCTCGGGCTCCCCGAGCGCCTGGAGGGCCACGAGCAGCGCCGCTCCCTGCGCCTCCCGGAGGACCACCCCGTGGTCAAGCAGGTCGCGAAGGCGAAGTGGCAGCTCACCCAGCGGGGCTTCGGCCCGTGGGCCCGGATCTACCGCAAGGCACAGGGCCGCGACCGGCAGTGCGTGCAGCTGGCGATCCTGTCCTGGGACGCCCTCGACGAGCGCTCCTGGCCCGGCGTTGCCGAGATGGAGCCGGCCGACATCGCCCGCGTCCTCGGCGTCTACGCGACCCGGGTCATCACCCCGCGCGGCTCCACCGCCGTCTCCGGCCTGGAGCTGATGACGGCGCTGCGCCCGCCCACCAAGGCCGTGCAGGACCCGGAGACCGGGAACTGGGTGTCCGGCTACAACGCGGGCTCCCTGGGCACCGAGCCGATGAACCCGGCGCCGCCGGAGGCCACCCCGGAGCACCCCGTCGTCGTCAACAGCGGCTGGACCGGCGGTTTCCTGAACGAAGAGGCGTACCAGTGGGTGCGGTCGGTGGAGACGCTGTCCGATGAGGAGTGCACGCTGCCGTTCGCGGTGGGCCTGGACCTGAACACGGCGTTCCTCGCCGCCGCGGCCCGCCTGGTCGTCGGCCTGTCCGCCCCCGACCACTTCCACGCCCCGAAGTTCAACCCGAAGATCCCCGGGAGCTGGCTGGCCGACCTGTCCCACATCGAGCTGGACCCGCGCCTGCCCTCGCCGTTCACGCCGGACGGCTCCCGCCCGACCGGCCCGGCCTGGTACCAGACGCACACCCTCGCCTACGCCCAGGAGCTCGGGCACGACGTCCACCCGATCGAGGCGTACCTGCGGCGCGAGACCGGCGCGTACCTCGACCCGTGGCACGACCGCCTCAAGACCGCCTACGTCGACACCCTCGCCGACATGGGCGTCACCAAGGACCTCTCCGACGTGGAGTTCCTGGCGGCGATGGAGCAGCACAAGCAGAAGGACCCGGCCCTGGCCGCCGTCCTGTCCGCGATCAAGGCCACGGTCAAGGGCGGCGTCGGCAAGCTTCGCGAGCGCCCCCAGGGCAAGCACTACAAGGAGGGCGAGACGTGGCCGGCCCTGGCCCGGCCGACGTGGCGACCCGACATCCGGGCCGCCGTCATCAGCAAGGCCCGGGTCAACATGCACCGCAAGCTCAACAACATGGCGAAGATGACCGGGCTCTACCCGCTCGCCGTGCTCTCCGACTGCGTCGTCTACCCGAGCCCTGGTGAGAGCCCGCTGGACTTCCTCCCGTACGCGGCGTCCGGCAAGCCGCAGCCCGGCGGGTTCCGCCTCGGGCCCACGCCCGGCCTGGCGAAGCTGGAGGGCGTCCAGTCGATGCTGTGGGCGGTCGACCTGATGGAGAAGGGCCTGAACCCGGCCCGCCACATCCAGGGCGGCGACGCCGTCCTGGACGAAGGGGAGTAGGCCGTGGGGGAGATCGACGACGCCATCGAGCGGGCCGACCGGGAGGGCTTCACCCGACAGCCGCCCAAGACGCTCAAGGGCCAGATCGGCTACCTGCTCAAGCAGCTGGGCAGCGCCAAGGCCGTCGCCCAGGAGCTCGGCGTCACCGCCGACTCCGTCAACCGCTACCGGCGCGGGGCCCGCAAGCACGCCCGCGCCGACGTCGCCGCGAAGATCGACGACGCCGTACGCCAGCGGTGGCAGCCCCAGGTGCGCAAGCGCCGGCACAAGCAGGCCGCCGCCAGCGGGATCACGGTGGAGACCAGGGCCCGCTTCGGCTACCACTCCTCGGAAGGATCGACCGACGACGGCCGCTTCCGCCGCCTCACCGTCAAGCTTCCCGCGGCGTACGCGCAGCGCCTGTTCGACGCCCGCGACACCGGGGCCAGCGACCAGGAGATGCGTGGGATCATCGCCGAAGGGTTTAAGGAAGTCTATTTCCAGGACAATGGCGGCCGCGCCATGGGACTGTCGGACGTCGCCATCAACGACATCGACTACCTCGATCTCGAATACTGAATCGGAGCGAATTCATGACCACTGAATTCCCGCCCATCGACCGCAACAAGAGCCGCCTGACCGCCGTGGACGAAGAGGCCGTGCGCCTGGCCGACGTCCTCCAGGCCCACCCCGGCACCAGCGACGTCACCGACTCCGGCGCCCAGGGCGACATCGTCTTCACCGCGGCCGGGGGCACCTGGGTGCTCGACTTCCAGGCCGGCGCCGACGGCGAGGTGTTCCAGTCCCCGACCGGCACCCCGGCCCCCGCCGACCGGCCCGCCACCGACGTGCTGCGCGACGTCGTCGTCCCCGCGCTCCTGGTCCACCCCGCCTACCGGGCCGCCACCGCCGACGACGACACCCTCACGGTCCACCTGGCCACCGGCCGCCACTACACCCTGACCCTCAGCCCCGCAGCCTGACCCCGGTCGGCACACCACGGGCCGGGCCCCGGCATCGCAACTGCCGGGGCCCGGCCCTCGTGCCGCCGCTCACCCCCTAGGAGGGATCTGCCCATGACCGCATCCACGGCGATCCGGCGCGCGTACCGTGAGGTGACGACCCGCCGGGAGGACCAGATGAGCGCGCAGCCCGACCACGCACCCGTCACGCCGTACGCCCCCGCACCCGGGGCGCCGGCCGAACTCCTCGCCCAGCTGCGCGCCGACGCGCGCGCCGACTCCTGGGTGCCGGCCTTCGAGCGGCAGTGGGCGGCCGCGCTCGAGGAATCACGCCGCACGTTCTCCCTCGCCGCGCTCTACGAGGTCGTCCAGGAGTGGCAGGGCCTCATCGCCTCCGCCCCGGCCGTCGACGCGTTCGTCGCCTCCGGCTACGACGACACCGACTTCATCGACATGGCAGAGCTCCGCGGCAGGCGCCGGTGACCGCACAGCCGTACGCGGTCCGCTTCTCCGCCCCGGCCGCCAAGGTCCTCGACGCCCTGCCCGAGCACATCGAGGACACCGTGTGGGACGTCCTGGACGCCGCCGCGGCCGACCCCTGGGGTTTCCGGCAGTTCAACGCCGACGACCCCGAGGGCCAGGACGTGCGCCACGCGTCCGTCGGCCAGCTGTCCCTCACCTACTGGGTGAACAGGCCCCTGCGCCGGCTGTCCGTCCTCACCATCACCTGGCTCGGGTAGCCACCCGACGACAACGCCCCGACCCCGGCATCGCAACTGCCGGGGTCGGGGCGCTCCGCATCGTAGCCACGGCCCTATCCACCGGTAGCCACCCTGGTAGATACGCCCGACAACCCGGCACTCCCGAGAGGACCCCTGCGTGCACGC
Source organism: Streptomyces chryseus (assembly GCF_014650755.1). GTDB lineage: Bacteria > Actinomycetota > Actinomycetes > Streptomycetales > Streptomycetaceae > Streptomyces > Streptomyces chryseus. The sequence continues at coordinate 17,402 of NZ_BMVO01000048.1, forward strand.
GCCCGGATACGACACCAGCGGCTTACCGGCCTGGAACGCCTCCCAGGCCGCCATCGACGCCTACGGCAAGCACCTGCCGGACATCCGGTTCATCGCCTCCCTGCTGGCCGGCTACCAGTCCGACCGCGAGGCCCTGACCGGACGACTCACCCATGGACAGGACGCCGTCCTCTCCGAGGTGAACCTCCTCGCCATGGAAGCCCGCGACGACCTGCTGGAGGCCGGCGCCGTCCTGGACGCCCTGGCCCTCTCCTGCACACCGGGCCCGTATCTACCGGGCGAGGAACCGTACGACGACGTCCCCGAACCGGTGGACTCCGCGGTGGAGCTACGCACCGACGCGGCCATGCTCGCGGAGCGCCTGGTCGCCCACGACCGCGTCCACGGGGGAGGGAAGACCTCCCGCCCTCCGCAGCCCCGCACCGACGGGGACCGGGACGCCGAGCGGGACTCCGCCCGCGCCTACCTGCGCAGGGAGTGGATAGCCGCCCGCGAAGTCCGGCTCGGCGGCTGCCGCCTGCCGTAGCCGACACCCACACACCCGACCCCGCCGTGCCCCTTCCTCCCCGGGCTGGGGGCCACGGCCAGGGCCTGCGGCCTGTCGGCGGGCGCCCATAGGGTCGGGCCATGGAGAACCCGACCGGCCACCCGCGCCGTGACCACTTACAACCCCAACCGAGCGAAGCCGTACGGGAGGAGACGGAGGTCACCTCCCGGCTCGCCACGGACACCGAGCTGGAGGCCCTGGGCTACAAGGGCGCCGTCCTCGTCATGCAGATCGTCCGGACCACGTTCCGGGCCGACGGCACACCCATCAGCAAGACCCTGACCATCCAGGGCGGGAGCACAGCCCTCGTGATGCATCAGAACCCCGAGGACGTGGAGGACGACGAGGCGCTCCCGGCCCCCGACGAGCTGGCGGTGCCAGCACCCCGGGGCCCGGTCCACCGGACTGTGCGGACGTACCTCGTCGGCGTGGAGGACTCCCCGCAGACGAAGATCGGGCGGACCACCGGCACCCTCAAGTCCCGGATGGCGCAGCTACAGACCAGCCACCACGCCAGGCTCCTTCCGCTCCTGGACGTGGAGGGCGACTACGAAGGCGCGCTGCACGAGCGGTTCGCGGACTACCGGGTGCGGGGGGAGTGGTTCGACCTGACGCCCCTTGGAGATCCCGCCAGGGTCGTCATTGACGCCTTGGCAGAGCTGGGACTGGATATCCGGACCAGCCACCGGGAAGAGCAGAGCGGAGCCCGCGCGGCCGACCGGACAGGCGGCTGACGCCCGGAGCAACAGAGCCGCCGGGCTAGGCAGTCCCGCCGCCCGAGTGGCCGTATCTACCAGTAGCCACCCGGGCGGCACCGCGTATCCACCCGTATCCACCGCGCGCAGGCCCGGTCCTGGCAAACCGCGGCAAGTTCCTGGCGCCCGCGCCGCGCCGCCCACCAGGCTGGTCCCCGGACCGGATCACTGGAGAACAGGGGCGCGGGCATGACGACGGTGGACAACGTGGTGGCGGGCGACGACGACGTCCAGGCGGTGCGTCGGTGGGTGCGGCTCTCGTGCACCGAGCCGGGCACCCATCTGCCCGCGCTGACCGAGATCGCCGGGGACCTCCGGCTGTCGACAGACACGGTCCGCTCCGCGCTGGAGCAGCTCGCCGCCGAAGGGATGGTGACCCTGTTCGAGGGCTACCGCCTCTACAGCGTCGGCACGACGACGCCCACCGAGCGCGCCTACCGGCTGCTGCGCACCGCGATCCACCGCGGCTACGAGCCCGGCGAACGGTTCATGACCCGCTACGACATCGGCCAGCACTTCGACATCGGCGGCAAGGAGGCCGCAGCCGCCGTACGCCAGCTCATCGCCGAAGGGCTGCTCGTGGGTCCGCGCGGGCAGTACGTCAACGCGTTCAGCCCCGAGCAGCAGCGCCGGCGCGTGAAGCAGCTGCGCGAGCGCGCCAGCCAGCTGCGCCGCGAGGCCCTGGAGCTGATGAGGACGGCGCGGGAGATCGAGCAGCAGCTGCCCGCCGGCGGCGACTCCCAGCCGACGTAGCCGCACCCCGCCGCGCCCCGGGGCCGGTGTCACGCACCTGGTGTCACGTCGGCCCCAGCCTGTGAGGTCTATAAGGCTCACAGGCCGTTTCCCCAGGTAGACGGGGTGAGCTGTGAGGGTGTGAGGCGGAGCTCGCGGCCGTGCTTCCGTACGCCCTGGCCCCGCCCGCCGGCTCGGAGGACGATGGAGTCGTGGGCGAGCAACACGAGGACCAGGAGCACGGCGCCGAACTGGCGCGGCCGCCGCTCACCACGGCCCGCGCCCGGGAGATGACGGCCGGGCTGCGCGCGGCGATGGACGACGTCCGGCGCTCCGTGGCGGTCCTCGCCGCCCGGGTCCGTGACGCCCACGCCGCCCGCGTCTGGCTTCCCCTCGGGCACAGCAGCTGGGAGTCGTACTGCGCCGCGGAGTTCGGCATCAGCCGCGCCCAGGCGTACCGGCTCCTCGATGTCGCCCGCACGCTCACCGCGATCGGCGGCGCCGTCGCCGCCGGCCCCGGCCTGTCTCGCACGCGAGACACCGACTCGGAGAGCCCGGCCGCGCTCGACTACGGCCTCTCCCAGCGGGCCCTGATCGACGTCTCCAGCCGCAGCGTCGATGTCGCGGAATTGATCACCCGCCGACTCGCCACGCTCGCCCACAGTGGCCTCCAGGCCCTTGATGAGCCCACCGTGAGCGCCGTGGTCCGCCAAGCGGTCCGCGACGTCCGCACCGCCCCGTCCCTGCCGCCCGCCGATGCGCCGGCGGATCCCGCGCTCGCCGAGCTGCGCCGCGTCATCGACGACCTCGCCGCCAGTACCCACCAGCTCGGGGAGCTGATGCTCGAAGTCGCCCCGGCCTACCTTTCCGACACCGCGGCCACCGACGTCTTGGCGCCGCTGTGCGAGGAGATCGGCGAGAACCTCGAGTCCGGCCTCGCGGCCCGCCGCTACGCGATGTCCGGGGACCGCCGCGCCCTGTACGGCACCGTCCTGTGACCGCCGCCCTGTGAGTCACACACCCTTTTTTCCCTGGTGGGCGGGTGCGCTGTGAGGCTGTGAGCCTGTGAGGCGAGGGCCTGCAGCAGGGTCCTCGTGCTGCTCCTGGTGGTGGTGTCGAAGGGCAGCAGCAGCGGTGTCGTCGGGTGCAGCACGGTGGTGGTGGGAGTGCAGCAGGGCGGTGTCGTGGGTGCAGCGCAGCATTTGCATGGGCCAGGCGGGACAAGGCTGCTGCTCGGGTAGCAGGCCGGCGCCGGCGGTGCAGCAGTCGGTGCAGCGGGCGGTGCTGCTCAGGTCTGCTGCACCGGGCCGATTTGGGTCACATGCTGCTGCGGTGCTGTTCCGTCCGGCCGGGAACGGCGACGGCGCCCTCCCGTGGTGCGGGGGGCGCCGTGGTGGTGCGCGATGTGCGGGGGCGGTTCAGCCGGCTAGCCGGAGGGTGGGGCGGGCTTCGGGAGCGGGTGCGTCCTCGCCGCCGCCGTCCGGGTCTGGGTCGAAG
>NZ_BMVO01000049.1 GCF_014650755.1 Streptomyces chryseus
ACACCAGACACGCCAAGATCATCTCACCCCTGACCAGCAGTTACGGGACAAGTCTTAGACAGGTCGCAGCCAAGGAAGCCGCTCGCACGCCTAGTTAGACCCAGCAGCCACCTCGGCCTCAAAGCGCATCTGGGAGCGGTCCAAGATGCGGTCCGCGTCGCAGCCGTGGGCGCGTAGCCAGTGCAGGAGGTCGGTGATCACATCTATCACCACTCCTTCTGTGACGGCTGCGTGCAGGCGGTCGGAGGTACCGAGTGGCTGCGGGGACGTCGTGTGCCCGTAGAGCGAGAGGTACTGCTCTGCCCGCGTCACTCTCAGGCCGCCACTGTGGCCATTCTTCGACGTGAGGGACGTGGGCAGTTCGCACCACGTCACCTTCGAGTCTGCCCTCAGGATGACGCCCCAACGATCCGTGATCGCGTCGATGATCGCCATGCCTCGGCCCGACTCGTCGCCCTCCGTGGCGGCGAGCAGCGTCGGTAGGGCGCGTGCGTCAGGGTCCCGGATTTCGATGCGGAGGCGTGTGCCGGCCATCGAGACGGCGAGCGTCGTGGGCGTCCCCGGGCCGACGTGGGTGAGGACGTTGGTGGCCAGCTCCGTCACGCAGAGCTGCGCGACGTCAGTCAGTTCGGGGAGTCCCCACCGCCTCAGGTGCAGAGCCATGACGTTTCTCAGTCCGGCGACCTCTTCGGCCTGCACAAGGAACGGCAGCTCCCATGCCTTCCGCTGAACCTCACACTGATATTCAGGCATGACGACAGCCCTCACTTTCACGAGTGCGGCAAATGCGCGGCGCAGTCGGCTCATTACCCAGCGTAATAGTGAAACTCTCAAATTGGAACTCTCATCCTCAAGCTCGGGGAGCACGCAGTGGCTTCGCACGCCCCTGGCGTGCGCTGCCTTGCATAGACGGCGGCGCGCCGTGCACGCTCAGGGAGTTCGAGACGAAGGGCCACAACCGTGCCAGTTGGACCGACCACCCGCAGACGCCAGCTCGGCGCTGACTTGCGCCGACTCCGCGAGCGCAAAGGGCTCTCGCTGGAGGAAGCAGGGGCACTCGTCGGCATCTCCAAGGCCACACTGAGCCGATACGAAACCAAGGGTGGGTCGGTGAAGTGGCCTGCCGTGGAGGCCCTTTGCCGCGAGTACTGCGCCTCCGAGCAAGAGCGGCAAACCTTGGTGGAGCTGGCCAAGGAAGCGAAGATCCGCGGATGGTGGCGTTCGCTCGCCGACCCGATCCCGGAGTCGATGAACCTCATGCTCACCCTCGAAGACGAGGTCGTCCGTGAAGATCACTACGCCTGCATGTACGTCCCGGGTCTGCTCCAGACGCGCGCGTACGCCGAGGCGGTGCACCGAGCTTCCGAGATGCGCTGCACCGAGCAGGAGATCGCGCACATGGTCGACATCCGTATGAAGAGGCAGGAGCTCCTCGACCGGCAGGACCCACCGCACATTTCGGCCGTGGTCGACGAGGCGGTCCTGCGCCGCGCGGTCGGTGGGCGCGCTGTGATGCGGGAGCAGCTCCAACACATCGTGGATCTGGCCGAGCGGCCCCACGTCACCGTTCAAGTACTGCCGTTCGCCAGCGGGGCACACGCCGCAGCCGTCGGAAGCTTCGTCATTCTTGGTGGCCAGTCCCCTGAACTTGACGTGGTGTACGTCGACATCATCGGCGGCGGCCTCTTCATGGAGAAGCCCGAGGAACTCGAACGCTATAAGTTGGCGTTCCAGTACTTGAAAGCTCAGGCGCTGGACCTCAGCGCCTCGACCGCACTCCTGAATCAGGCTTCCGAGGAGCTTTGATGGACCACTACGGCATCCACTGGATCAAGTCCTCCTACAGCGGCGGCAGCGGGACCGAGTGCGTCGAGGTGGCGGGGATTGGCGGGTGTACTGCCGTGCGTGATTCGAAGGTGCCTCATGGGGCGCGTCTCGCCGTCCGGGACGAGGCGTGGGCCAGTTTTGTGGGGGCCGTGCGGTGCGGAGATGTCGGGGGCGCGGTAGCTGGGGTGTCGTCCTTCGCGGAGCAGCCGAGCGGGCTGCCGGGCTGATCGCGGTGCGGACGAGAAGTGGCTAGCCGTGGTGCTTGTTCCGGGTGGCCAAGAGGAGGTTGGGGTTCTTCATGGTGAAGAAGGCGGCGCTGGGGACGTAGACCGTCTTGCCCTGGATGGCCACCGACGTGGGGTTTGAGAGGCCGCCGCGTGAGGTGAGGACGATGGCGTGGGTGCCGTCGGGGCGTACCGCGGCGACCTCGCTGCCGAAGATCAGCGCGGCCAGGACCGTGTTGTCGCCGCCGGTGAACTCGAAGTCGTCGATCCCGCGCAGCCCCGTCGCCCTGGTCTCGATCGGGTCGGCCGTGCCGTCCGTCTTCACGGGGATGCGCAGCAGCAGGCCCTTGTCGACGTTGGCCACCCACGCCGCGCCGTGCCGCACCTTGACGCCGTTCGCACCCAGCGCCTCAGCCGGTGCGGTGGGGGGGTGGAGCTTGGTGCCCGTGGCCCACGCCGCCGGCTTGGCGCAGCCGCGGGAGCCGACCTTCGTAGGGATGCGCCACACCGTGCCGAGCACCGAGTCGGCCGCGTAGAGCACGCCGTGGTGCTCGTCGAGCGCCAGACCGTTGGGGAAGCCGGTCTGGGCGGCAGGCACGCGATCTGCCGGGCCGTGTGCGTCTTCGGGTTGACGCGCCATACGCCCGTCAGCTTGGTGCCGGTCGCGTAGTTGACGTACAGAGTCCCGTCCTGCGCCCGTGCGATGCCCGTCGTGACCGGGGCGCCGGTGACCGGGGCGTCCGGGTTCGTCACCGCAGGGAGTTCGGCGAGGATGCGCGGCTCCTGGTGCGGGGCGAGACGGGCGATCTGGCGGGCGAACGCGAACGTCACGTTGGCCGAACCGTCGGGCTCCAGCGCGATGCTCTCCGGCGTCTGACCCGCGGCGAAGTCGAAGTGCTCGACGACCCGCGGGTCCGTCAGCGTCGGGACTTCGGCCGCGGTGGGAGCCGCCGCGAGCGCCGCGAGGGCGACGGCGGCCGTGCGATACCGGCCAGACGTGGGAAGCGGGGCATGGGCTCCTCCGGGTTGCGCTCAGGGTGGCGCTCGGGGCGGGAGAGACGCGCGCGCCCAGAAGAACATGGCGGGTCGTCACTTCCAGGGTGCCGGTCTCCGGTGGGATGACAGATCGCCCGCGTGGCCGATGGGGGCGGGTGGTCCGGGGCGGGTGGTCCGGGCCGGCCGTTCGCGCGCTCGCGTGGCCGACACCGCGCGGGCGGGTGGTCCGGGCCGGGCCGGCAGTTCGCGCTGCCCGCCGCCAGACGCCCGTCGCATGTCGCCCGCCGCCAGACGCCCGTGCCCCGTGCCCCGTCCCCCATCGCCCGTCGCCCGTCGCCCATCGCCCATCGCCCATCGCCCATCGCCCGTTGAACGTGCCGAGGCGTCCGTACGTACTGACTGGCAACTCCCCCATGGGCTGGGCGCGTGGCCGACGACAGGCGGTCATGCGCCCAGCGCGGGTGGGGCGGACGGTGCGGGCGTTGTGTCAGCCCCCTCCAGCCCCAGCCCTGTGCGTGCGGCCCCAGGTCCGGTCCGGCCCCGGCGGGAGTCGCACAGGTAGTACGCCGCCGATACCCCCGCCCCGCCCGTCACCCGCACCCACAGCAGCCGGCGGCTCCGCCGAAGCGGTTCCGCCGGCTGCCGGTGGCCGACCACCTGTGGCAGGTGTCGTCGGGTGCCCGGCCCGGGTCACGCCACGGGCGCCGGGCCAGGCACCCCAAGGGTTAGAAGACGCTCACCCCGTACGCGCTCAGCGCCTCCGTCACCGGCTGGAAGAACGTCGTACCGCCCGACGAGCAGTTGCCGCTGCCGCCCGACGTCAGGCCCAGGGCCGTGGTGCCCGCGAACAGGGAGCCGCCGCTGTCGCCCGGCTCGGCGCAGACGTTGGTCTGGATCAGGCCGTGGACGATGTCGCCGCCGCCGTAGTTGACGGTCGCGTTGAGGCCGGTGACCGTTCCGCCGCGCAGGCCCGTTGTGCTGCCGCTGCGCTGCACCGACTGGCCGACGGAGGCATTGCCCGCGCCGGTGATGTCGCGGTACGAGCCGTTGTAGAGGTAGACCCGGCCGTCCGCGGCGGAGGCGTTGGAGTGGCGGATGAGGCCGTAGTCGTTGGTCGGGAAGCTCGAACCGGCGGTGGAGCCGAGCACCGTCGTCCTGCCGGAGTTCGTGTACCAGGTGCCCGCGCCTTCGGTGCAGTGGCCGGCGGTGAGGGCGTAGTACGTCGAGCCGCTGCGGACGTTGAAGCCGAGCGAGCAGCGGCCGCTGCCGCTGTAGATGGCCTGGCCGCCCGCGATGAGCTTGTTGAACGTGCCGGGCGTGCGCTTGATCTCCAGGGCGTCGGCCTGCGCGCCCGCCGCCTTCTTGATCTTGGCTATCTCGGCGGCCGAGACGGTGTCGTCCGCCGTGACGACGAGCTTGCCCGACGCCTTGTCCGTGTACCACGCGGTACCGGACACGTCCGCGCCGAGCACCGCGTCGCCGGTCTTGGCGAGCTGGGCCGCGGTCGCCCGTACGCCGTCGCCCGCTTCCGCCGAGGCGATCGGGGTGGCAAGCGCGGAGACGGTCAGCAGAGTCGACGCGACGGCGATCAGCCGTGCACGTCTTCCGACGCCGCCGAGGGGAGAGAGGCGCTTGAAGTTCACTACATCCTCCGGTGGGGGATCCCAGGGGCCCGCTGGGTGGGCGGGCCCGTCAGTACGCCGATGCGGCCGACCATCCGTAGCGGTCATGAGCCTGACAGGCGGCGTGGTAGGAATCCTGGGGTCCTGTTGAGTCGTCAACAAGAGCGCCTTTCAGCCGCTCTACGCGCGCCCACCAGCGACATGTCGAGGACGGCGGTACGACGTCCGGGACGGCCCCGGGCCCGACGAGAACCGTGGCGGCGTGGCCTGCCCGGCGCGCGTGCCGTCCTGGAGGGCCGGCGACAGCAGCCACCATTTGCTGATCTGTCGTCAGCTTGTGCGCGCGTCGGGACGGTGGCGGTACGTGGCCGCAGCGCCGCCGGACCGGCAACCGGAGCGCGGACTGCCAGTTCCGCTGTTCAGGGGCACCGGGACCGGACGGATCGCTTCCGGACGGGCTCGCGGGCGTCCTCGGCCGTGCGGGCCCCGCCCCCGGCGGACTACCGTCGAAGGCCGTGGCGTTTGCACATACGCCCCGCCAATCCTCAGCCGCTCCTTGTGCACCGCCCGCCCCACACCACCCCACCGCCCGGCCGCCGAAGCATCCTCCGGCGGAGCGGGTCCGCGCGCCCGGTGCTCAGCGTTCGTGCGGCGTTATGCCGCTATCCCTCCCGTTCGTACGGCGGGTGCGCCTGTCCGGTTCTGGCCAGTTGCGCGGCGTACCGCGTTCGTGCCCACGTCGCATGCGTCGCTCACGTCGCCCCCGGCGCCTGTACACGCGGTCGGGCACGAACGCGGGTGCCCGTCAGCGCCCGCCGCACCCCGCCCGCCCACGCTCGCCCCTCCTCGGCCCGCCGTTGAACGCCCCGCGCCCCCCGTCCGTACTCCCTGGCAAGTCCCCCACAGCCGGGCGCGGGACCACCGACCGGTGGCCCCGCGCCCGGCACACTGCCCCGCAGACCGCGCCCGGCACACTGCCCCGCAGGCCGTGCCCGGAACACCGCGCCGCCTCACGCCCGCACCCGGACGCCGCGGCCACCTCGCCGACCAACGGCCGAACCGCTCACCCGCCTGGCCGCCTACCCGCCCACCGCATGCGACACGGTGTAGATCAGCAGGCCCGCCAGCGCGCCGACCACCGTGCCGTTGATCCTGATGAACTGAAGGTCCCGGCCGATGTGCGCCTCGATCTTCTTCGACGTGTGCTCCGCGTCCCAGCCGGCCACCGTGTCGCTGATCAGCGAAGTGATCTCGCCGCGGTACGTCGTCACCACGTACACCGCCGCGTCCTCCAGCCACCCGTCCAGCTTCCCCTGCAGCCGTCCGTCCGTCGCCAGCCGCCGGCCCAGCGAGAGCAGCGAGGACCGCACCCGCAGGCGCAGTTCGCTCTGCTCGTCCTCGGCCGCCGAGATGATCATGGTGCGTACGGACGCCCACGCCGAGGCGATCACGTCCTGCACCTCGCCCCGCCCCAGGATCTCCGACTTCAGCCGCTCGACCCTCGCCCGGGTGTCCGCGTCCGACTGGAGGTCGGAGGCGAAATCCGTCAGGAAGCGGTCGATCGCGCCGCGTGCCGGGTGGTCCGGCTCGTCGCGCATCTCGGAGATGAAGCGCAGCAGTTCCTTGTAGACGCGGTCGCCGACCTTGCGGTCCACGAAGCGTGGCGTCCAGCCCGGCGCCCCGCCCTCGATCGCCTCCATCACGGAGTCCGCGTGGTGCACCAGCCAGGCGTAGGCACGGGTGCAGATCAGGTCGACCGCGCGGTCGTGCGCACCGTCCGCGACGATGTTCTCCAGCGCCTTCCCGATGCCCGGCGCGACCTCCGCCGCGTCCGCCCGCCGCGTGATCGCCTCCCCGACGACCGCCTGCACGTCGGAGTCGCGCAGGACGGTCAGCGCGCCGCGCAGGGCCGTGGACAGCTCCTCCGTCACCCGGTCGGCGTGGTCCGGCTCCGCGAGCCACGTCCCGACCCGGGAGCCGACGCCGATGGCGCGCAGGCGGGTGCGTACGACGTCCTCGCTGAGGAAGTTCTCGCCGACGAAGGACCCCAGCGTCGTGCCCAGCTGGTCCTTCTTCGTCGGGATGATCGCGGTGTGCGGGATGGGCAGGCCCATCGGGCGTTTGAAGAGGGCCGTCACGGCGAACCAGTCCGCCAGCGCGCCCACCATGCCCGCCTCCGCCGCCGCCGCGACGTACGCCGGCCAGCCGCCGACGCCCGACCGCTCCGCCCACGTCGCCAGGACATAAATCACAGCGACCAGGAGCAGCAGCCCGGTGGCCGTCGCCTTCATGCGGCGTACGCCCTGGCGCTTCTCCTCGTCGGCCGCGCTGTACGCGAAGGGCGGGAGGGGGGCGGCAGCGGACCCGGACCCGGAAACCCCCTGGTCGGACATGCCGTCAGTTCCCGTCGTCTTGCTATCCATCCGCTCCACCCGTCCGCCTGGTACGCCGTCTCGTGCGCACCGTCTCGTACCTGAGTTTCCCTACCTGACCTACTCGTGGAACGCACGGGGAGTTCCCGGCGTCTACCAGGGCGGTGCAATGGCGCATCATGGAGTGAGTTCGAACGGAGCCTCGGGCTCCCTGCGCCCGAGGAGATACACCGAGCATGACCAAGCGCAACGGTTATGCCTTGCTCGCCGCGCTCGCCGCGGTGGTTGTCCTCATTTCGGGGGCCGTATTCGCCGGAGCGACGCTCGGCGGTCACGGCCCTGACGACGACACACAGGCCCGTCCCCGCACGCCGCTCCGTTCCGCGGCACCCGCCACCTCCGCGTCCTGGATCGGCACCTGGTCCACCGCGCCCGCCTTCGCCGAGCCCGGTACGGAGCAAGGTTTCCCCGGGCGTTCTATTCGTAACGTCGTACACACCAGCATCGGTGGCACCAGCGCCCGCATCACCCTCTCCAACCTCTTCGGCGTACAGCCGCTGCGCATCACCCACGCCTCGATCGCCGTCGCCGCCACCCCCGGCGCCCCGACCGCCGCGAACGGCACGATGCGCCGCCTGCTCTTCGGCGGCTCTCCCTCGGTCGTGATCCCGCCCGGCGGACAGGTCGTCAGCGACCCGGCCCTGCTGAAGGTGCCGTACGACGGGGACCTGCTGGTCACCACCTACTCCCCCACGCCCAGCGGCCCGGTGACGCACCATCCGCGGGCCCGTCAGACGTCGTACCTCGCGGAGGGCGACCGCACCGAGGACCCGCTCGGCAACGCCTACAGCGGGCAGACGCCGTACTGGCGCTACCTCACGGCCGTCGACGTCCTGAACGGCAGGGCGGAGGGCGCGGTCGTCGTCATCGGCGACTCGATCACCGACGGCGTCACCTCCACGGCCGGCGCGAACCGCCGCTGGACGGACGTCCTCGCCGACCGCCTCGACGGGCGCTACGGCGTGCTCAACGCGGGCATCAGTGGCAACCGGCTGCTCAGCGACGGTACGGGCCCGAGCGGCCTCGCCCGCTTCGACCGTGACGTGCTCTCACGCTCCGGCGCCAAGGCGGTCGTCGTCGTCCTCGGCATCAACGACATCCTGCGACCGCCGCACGAGCTCGACCCGGCGCGCATCACGTCGGGCCTCGAACAGCTCGCCCGGCAGGCGCGGGCGCGCGGTCTGCGCGTGGTCGGCTCGACGATCATGCCGTTCGAGGGCACCCGGGCGCACACGCCGCGGCTCGAAGCGGTGCGGGACAGCGTCAATGAGGCGATCCGCACGCGCGGCATCTTCGACGCGGTCGTGGACTTCGACGAGGCGCTGCGCGACCCGTACGCCCCGGACCGGCTCCTGCCGGCGTACGACTCCGGCGACCACCTGCACCCGAGCGACGAGGGCTACCGGCGCATGGGCACGGCGTTCGACCTCGCCGCCCTGAACAGGAGCGCGGACGCCGCGGGGGTGTGAGAGGGCGGCTGGGGCCGGCCCGGGAGGCTGGGGCCGGCCCGGGAGCCGGGAGCCGGCCCGAGAGGCCGGGCCGACCCGGGAGCCGGGGCCGGCCTCCCTTGCGAGTCAGCCGAGCTCCTTGCGCTCCGCCTCCGCCTTCTTCGCCAGCTTCTCCTGCTTGCGCGCCTCCTTGAGGCGCTGCTTCTCCGCCCGCGTGATCTTGCGCTCGACGCCCACCCCGCCCATCAGGGCGAACCCGGTGATCGTCACGCGCGGCGAGTCCGGCGCCACCGGCTCCGTCGACTGCGTGGTCAGGTCCCCGAAGCCGCCCATGAAGCCGACGCCCTTGACGTTCACGTCCAGGCCCGGCGGCACCGTGACGGCGATCCCGCCCATGATCGCGAAGCAGCGGATCACGGTGTCGCGCTCCTCGAAGCGCGCCTCGCGCAGGTCGATCTCGCCGCCGCCCATCATCGCGAACCCCGTGAACCGGCGGCCCACGGTCCACGTGCCCTTGCGGCCGAAGCCGCCCCAGAAGGCGAAGCCGCCGCGCGAGGTGGCCGGTCCGCCGATCCGGCCCGCCCAGGAGGCCGGCACACCGGACGAGGCGGCGGACACGGCGGCCGGGACGCCCGTGCCCGGCACCGGAAGGTCCCGGACCAGCGGCTCGAGCTCTCCGTGCGTGCGCGCCTTGTAGACGGCGTCCAGGCGCTGGTCGAACTCCTCCATGTCCAGCCGCCCCTCGGCGACCGCCTCACGCAGCACCTCTGCGACCCGCTCGCGCTCGGCGTCGGAGGCGCGCATTTCCGGAAGTCCACTGGTCATACGCTCCAGCCTAGTCAACTCGCGCGCCCCGTCCCAGCGTTCGTGGCGGCATCTGGGCCGGGCAGCGGTTCACAGCCCCGGCGTGCACGGCGGCGACCGGGCCGGGCGGCGGTCCGCAGGTTCAGAGCGCCGACCGGTCCGCGTACATCTTCGCGATCACCGCCTCGATGTCCGGCTCCCGCACCGACAGGTCCACCAGCGGGTACCGCTGCGCCACCGCCGCCACCAGCGGCGCCGCCGAAACCGACGCCGGGAACGCCAGCCACTGCCGGGGCCCCTCCACCTTCAGCACCCGCGCCCCCGCCACCTCGACCGGCGGCAGCTCGCGCTCCAGGTCCACCACCAGGGTCCGTTCGCTCTCGCCCACCTCGTGCAGCCCGGCGAGCGCCCCGTCGTACACCAGCCGCCCGTGGTCGATGACCATCACGCGCTTGCACAGCTGCTCGATGTCGGTCAGGTCGTGGGTCGTCAGCAGGACCGTCGTACCGCGCTCGGCGTTCAGGTCGCGCAGGAAGTCGCGCACCTTCGCCTTGGAGATCACGTCCAGGCCGATCGTCGGCTCGTCGAGATACAGCACCTCCGGGTCGTGCAGCAGCGCCGCCGCGATGTCGCCGCGCATCCGCTGCCCCAGCGACAGCTGCCGTACCGGTACGTCCAGCAGCTCGCCCAGGTCGAGCTGTTCGACGCAGCGAGCCATGTTGGCCTTGAAACGGTCGTCGGGGATGCGGTACATCCGGTGCATCAGCCGGTACGAGTCGCGCAGCGGCAGGTCCCACCACAGCGTCGTCCGCTGCCCGAACACCACGCCGATGTGCCGCGCCAGCCGCGTCCGCTCCCGTGCCGGGTCGATGCCCGCCACCCGCACCCGCCCCCCGCTGGGGGTGAGGATGCCGGTGAGCATCTTGATGGTGGTGGACTTGCCCGCGCCGTTCGGTCCGATGTAGCCGACCATCTCACCGCGCGGGACGGTGAAGCTGATCCCGTCGACCGCCCGCACCCGCGTCTTCTCCCGCCGCAACCGGCCCGTTCTGCGGCGTACGTCGAAGACCTTCTCGACGCCGTCCAACGCGATGAAGTCACTTTCCATACGGCATCAGCTCCCCGTGCTGCGGTACGAACGAAGGCCCACCCGCCACGCCGCCCCGGCCGGCACGCAGCACACCCCCGCCACCACCGGCGGCAGGAACGCGAACCAGGACGGCAGGTCGAGGGGGTACGGCAGGTCCAGCACGTACAGCGCCGGGATCCAGTTGACGAAGGCCAGCGGCAGCACGAACGTCACCCCGCGCACGAGGTCCTTCGCGAAGACCGTCGGCGGGTACTGGAGCATCGTGGTGCCGCCGTACGTGAAGGAGTTCTGCACCTCCGACGCGTCCTGCGCCCAGAACTGGAACGCCGCCCCCGCCACGAACACCGACGCGAAGATCACCGCCCCGCTCAGGATCATCACCGGCACCAGGAGCACCTTCAGCGGCGTCCACGCGATGTCCAGCACCACCAGCGCGTACCCGAGCACCAGCAGCCCCTGCGTGACCCGCCCCAGCCTGCGCAGCGCGAAGCGGTCGGCCGCGATCTGCGCGAGGACCGGGACGGGGCGTACGAGCAGGGTGTCGAGCGTGCCGTCGCGCACCCGTCGGCCCAGCCGGTCCATCGACCCCATCACCAGGTCGGCCAGCCCGAAGGCGGCGCCCGCCGTCCCGTACAGGAAGGCCACCTCGGGCAGCGTGTAGCCGCCCAGCGCGTCGACGTGGGAGAACATCAGCAGGATGCCGACGAAGTCGAGACCGGTCGCCGCGAAGTTGCCGAAGGCCGCCATCGCGAAGGAGGCCCGGTACGCCATCGTCGAGCGGATCCACATCGCCGCGATCATCCGGTACGCCCGGATCCCGGCCCGCAGCTGCCCGACGGCACCGAGCTTCTCCCCCACCCCACCGGTCCCCGCCTCACCGGTCCCCGCCGCCGCGGTGGCCTGCGTCGCCTCGGCCTCAGTTCCAGCCTCGACCTCAGCCACCCTGGACCACCACCCTGCGCGTCGCGACGGACTGGAGCAGCCGCCCGGCCGTCAGCAGCACCGCCGCCCAGCCGAGCTGGAAGCCGTACGCCTGGACCAGGCCCCAGCCCGTGTGCTTGCCGAGGAGGACGTCGGCCGGGATCTGGAGCAGCGCCGACCAGGGCAGCACCTGCGCGAGTGCCCCGAGACCGCCGGGGAACAGGGTGAGCGGCAGCACCATGCCGGAGAAGAAGAGACCGACGAGCCAGGTGATCTGCGCCACGCCCGCCCCGTCGAGCAGCCAGAACGCGGACAGCGCCACCAGGAAGCGGATCGCGAAACTGACCACGACACCGAGCGCGACGGCGCACAGGAAGGCGACCCATACGAGCGGATCAGCGGGCAGCGCCAGATCGAAGGCGAGCGCGCCGAGCGCCATCGGCACGACGCCGCGCCCGAGCAGATGGAAGGCGGCCCGCCCCAGGTCGCTCGCCAGCCAGAAGAGCTGGAGGTCGGCGGGGCGGTAGAGGTCGATCGCGATGTCGCCGGTACGGATCCGTTCCATCAGCTCGTTCTCGAAGCCGCCGCCCATCATGGCGGTGGTCATCAGCAGCGCCTGCCCGATCCACACATAGGTGACCGCCTGCGACAGGTCGTACCCGCCGAGCTGCGGGCGCTCGTCCCACAGGGCCGTGAAGGTGTACGCCACGATGAAGCCGAAGACGGTGTTGGTGAACACACCGGCCGCCGTCGCCACCCGGTAGGTCGCGTACCGCCGGAAGCCACCGGCCGCGACGACCGCGTACACCCGCACCCCGACCGCCCCCGTCTTCCTCGAAGTCCGCGCCCCAAGCCCAAAGCCGCGAGTGGCGAGCCCCAGGCAGGCCCCACCCCCGGCCCCATGGCCCGAGGCCCACAGCATTGAGCCTCAAGCCCCAAAACGCCCGACCCTAGCCCAATGGGGTCAGCCGCCGCAGGCTTTTGGGTCCGCCGCTTCGAAGCCGCACCCCTGGATACGTGCACTATGGGCGTACAGCCGAATCGCCCGATACGACACCGTCATGCCGGAGAGTGAACCTCTGGCCACGCCCAGGGAGTCTCCACCAGCATGAGCGACGAGCCACAGCAGCCCCAGGGGTGGGCGCCCCGGGACCCCTCCGACCCCACGGGCCACGAGGGAAAGCCGGCCAAGAAGAACAAGACCGGCGAGCGGGAGGAGAACGGCAAGAAGATCCGCCCCAGGCGCACCGGCCTGCGCCGCCTGATCCCGACCTGGCGGATGCTCCTCGGCACGTTCCTGCTACTGGCCCTGCTCCTGATCGGCGCGTTCCTCGCGGGCTACACGCTCGTCAAGATCCCTGCCGCCAACAGCGCCGCCGTCTCCCAGAGCAACGTCTACCTCTACGCCGACGGCTCCCAGCTCGCCCGCGACGGCGAGGTCAACCGCGAGAACGTCAAGCTCGCGCAGGTCCCCAAGACCGTCCAGCACGCCGTACTGGCCGCCGAGGACCGCGACTTCCACTCCGAGCGGGCCGTCGACCCCCAGGCGATGCTCCGCGCCGGCTGGAACACCGTCACCGGCAAGGGCAAGCAGTCCGGCTCGACCATCACGCAGCAGTACGTCAAGAACTACTACCTCGGCCAGGAACAGACGGTCACCCGCAAGGTGAAGGAGTTCTTCATCTCGATCAAGCTCGATCGCGAGGAGAGCAAGAACGACATCTTCGAGGGGTACCTGAACACCAGCTACTTCGGGCGCAACGCCTACGGCATCCAGGCCGCCGCCCACGCGTACTACGGCAAGGACATCGACGAGGTCACCACCGCCGAGGGCGCCTACCTCGCCTCGCTGCTCAACGCCCCCAGCGCGTACGACGTCACCACGCACCCCGAGAACAGGGCCGCCGCCCAAAGCCGCTGGAACTACGTACTCGACGGCATGGTCAAGGAGGACTGGCTCAGCCCCGCCGACCGCGCCGCCGCGAAGTTCCCTGCACCGCACGAGGCGAAGCCGGCCTCCGGACTCTCCGGCCAGCGCGGGTACATCGTGCAGGCCGTCGAGGACTACCTCACCAAGAACAAGATCATGGACGAGGACACGCTGGCCACCGGCGGCTACCGCATCACCACGACCCTGGAGAAGTCCAAGCAGGACGCCTTCGCCGAGGCCGTCGACGACAAGGTGATGTCGCAGACGAGCAAGGACCGCAAGGCCGACCGCAACGTACGCGTCGGCGGCGCCTCCATCGACCCCGCCAGCGGCAAGGTCGTCGCGATGTACGGCGGCATCGACTACACGAAGCAGTACGTGAACAACGCGACGCGCCGCGACTACCAGGTCGGCTCCACCTTCAAGCCGTTCGTCTTCACGTCCGCCGTCGAGAACGGCTCCACCACCCAGGACGGCGTGCAGATCACCCCGAACACCCTCTACGACGGCACGAACAAGCGGATGGTGGAAGGCCCCAACGGCCCCACCGGGTACGCCCCGGAGAACGAGGACCAGGGCTCGTACGGCCCGGTGACCGTCCGCACCGCCACCGACAAGTCCATCAACTCCGTGTACGCGCAGATGGCGCAGGACGTCGGCCCGGCCAAGGTCAAGGACACCGCCGTAGCCCTCGGCATCCCCGAGAACACCCCGAGCCTCGACGCGTACCCGTCGATCGCGCTCGGCGTCGCCACCGCCAGCGTCCTCGACATGACGGAGGCGTACGCGACACTCGCCAACCACGGGCGGCACGGCACGTACACGATCGTCGACAAGATCACGAAGAACGGGCAGAACATCGCCCTGCCCCCGGCGGACGCCGACTCGGACTCCGGTTCTGGTTCCGGTTCGGGCTCTGGTTCTGGTTCTGGTTCTGGTTCTGGTTCCAGCTCTGGTACCGACGGCGGCTCGGGCCGTGGCTCGGGCTCCGGGCAGGGCGTCTCCCGCGAGGCGGCCGACACCACGACGTCGATCCTCAGGAGCGTCGTCGACGGCGGTACGGGCACGGCGGCCCAGTCCGCCGGCCGCCCGGCAGCGGGCAAGACCGGCACCGCCGAGGAGGACAAGGCCGCCTGGTTCGCCGGCTACACGCCCGACCTGGCGACGGTCGTCGCGGTGATGGGCCAGGACCCGGAAACCGGCGTGCAGAAGCCGCTGTACGGGGCGCTGGGGCAGGCACGCATCAACGGCGGCGGCGCGCCCGCGCAGATCTGGGGCCAGTTCACGGCCGCGGCGCTCGAAGGCAAGCCGGTGCAGGAGTTCGACCTGCAGACGGCGGCCGGCGCCGACGAGTCGGCCCCGCCGACGTCCGAGCAGCCGGGCACCGGTGAACCCGACGCATCCGGCGAGCCGCCCGCCAGCGACGGCCCGGACGACCCGACCCGCAGCCCCACGACCGGCGGCGGCCAGGACACGGGCGGCACCACGGACACCGGCGGCGGCACCGGCACGCCCGGCACCGACGGCGGCACCACGGACGGCGGCGGCACGGAAGGCGGCGGCGACACGGGTGGTACAGGCGGTACGGGTGGCACGGACACCGGCGGCGGGACCGACACCGGCGGCACGGAAGGCGGCGCCGACACCGGCGGCACGACCGACGGCGGAACGACGGACACCGGCGGCACCGAAGGCGGCACCGACTCGGGCGGCACCACCGGCCCACCGACCGACGGCGGCACACGGAACGGTCCGCGCAGCCGCGCCTGAGGCGCTTGGCTGCCGGACGGTCCTGGTGACCGCAGGGGTTCCAGCCCCAGTGATCCCAGTGATCCCAGTGTGGCCCCAATGACCCTAGTGACCTGAGGTCGCCTTCAAGCCCACGACCGCGACCAGCAGCAGACACACGAAGAAGATCCGGGCGGCGGTGGCCGGCTCACCGAGCACCACCATGCCGAGCACCGCCGCACCGGCCGCGCCGATACCGACCCACACGCCGTACGCCGTACCGATCGGCAGCGTCTTGGCGGCGTGCGACAGCAACATCATGCTCGCGACGATCCCCGCGCCCGTGAACACGCTGGGCCAGAGCCTCGTGAAACCGTCGGTGTACTTCATCCCGATCGACCAACCGACCTCGAGCAGACCGGCGACGACGAGCAGAACCCAGGCCATGACAGGCACCTCCGAAACGAAACGCGAGTGCAACGGGGTGCGTCGTCTTTGCCTTGGTAACCCGGTACGGCGCGTCTCGTCGGGGGTGTTTCCAACATAGCAAAGGGCAGCGACAGGGGCCGGTGACCTCGATCACCGGGTCACCGGCCCCACACACAGGCACCCTCGGCCGCCGCGCGGCAGCTCGCGCCTACAAGTTCAACGTGCCTACGAATAGAACGTCCCTACGAGCACAACGTGGCCCCGCGAGTACAGCGTCCCTGCGAGTACAGCGTCCCTACAAGTACAGGCCGGTCGAGTCCTCCGAGACCCGCTCGGAAGCCACCGCGTGCAGGTCCCGCTCCCGCATCAGCACGTACGGAATGCCGCGCACCTCGACCTCGGCCCGGTCCTCCGGGTCGTACAACACCCGGTCGCCGGGCTCCACGGTCCGTACGTTCTGGCCGACCGCGACCACCTCGGCCCAGGCCAGCCGCTTGCCGACCGCGGCGGTCGCCGGAATAAGAATGCCGCCGCCCGAGCGGCGCTCGCCCTCGGGAGTGTCCGACCTGACCAGCACCCGGTCGTGCAGCATCCGGATGGGCAGCTTGTCGTGCGTGGTGTTCTCGCTCACGCCCCGAACCTACCTGTCCTCGCGCCCGCGCCCGCCATCGGCCGCAGGGTCAATCGCCCGCAAGGTCCATCAGTCCGGAGTGTCCATCAGGCCGGTGTGTCCATCAGGCGGGCAGTCAGCCGCGCCTGCGTCGCGCGGACAGGGCGAGCAGCCCCACGAGCCCCACGGCCACCAGCGCCACCGGGACGAGCCGCTCCAGACGCGGCGAGCCGTCCTCGTCCACGAACTGCGCCTTCACGTCGGACACCGCCCGGTTCACCGCGACGAACGCCCTGCCCGCGGTGTGGTCGACGGTCGACGCGACTCTGGCCTTCGCGTCTCCGACCATCGTCTTCGGGTGCAGCCGCACCCCGATCTCGTCGAGCGTGACGGCCAGCCGGTCACGCCGGCTCTTGATGTCCGCCTCGATCTGCGCAGGGGTCCTGGCATCCGACACTGCGCTGCCTCCGTGGTCGTGGGCCGAATCCGGTAGTCCTTCATCGACAGTCTGTCAGCTCGGCCCGTCCCCTACCCCACGGCACCCCCATTACGCTCGGGACCGTACCCGCGCGCGACAGAACGGCGGACCGACGCAGACCGGCACAGACCGGAGCAGACTGCCACCGCGAGGCGCGGGCAGGCGCCGAGAGACACCGACAGGTGCCGATGGGCGCCGACAGACGCGCACACCCCCGTACGAGGAGACCGAACCCGATGAGCGAGCGACTCCAGCCCGGCGACACCGCCCCCGACTTCACCCTGCCCGACGCCGACGGAACCGAGATCTCCCTCGCCGCGTACAAGGGCCGCAAGGTCATCGTCTACTTCTACCCGGCAGCCCTGACCCCCGGCTGCACCAAGCAGGCCTGCGACTTCACCGACAACCTGGAGTTGCTGGCCGGCGCGGGATACGACGTCATCGGCGTGTCCCCGGACAAGCCGGAGAAGCTCGCGAAGTTCCGCGACAAGGAGGCCCTCAAGGTCACGCTCGTCGGTGACCCCTCCAAGGAGGTCCTCACCGCGTACGGGGCCTTCGGCGAGAAGAAGCTGTACGGCAAGACGGTGACCGGGGTGATCCGCTCGACGATCGTGGTGGACGAGGACGGCAAGGTGGAGCGGGCTCTCTACAACGTGAAGGCGACCGGCCACGTGGCGAAGGTCATCAAGGACTTGGGCATCCCGGCGGCCTGACCGACAGCCGCCGTCGCCTGAACCGACACCTGCACGTCGCCTGAACCGACAGCCGCGCGTCGCCTGAACCGACACCTGCGCTGCGGCCGGCACTGCGGCCTGCGCTGGGGCCGCAGTGCCGCCGGACCGGCGCCCGCACCGGGTATCTCGACCGGGGCACCCCGGCCCGGGGGCACTGTGACCAAGGTCCCGGAACCGGGGACCCCGGTTTGGAGCAACGAATTGAAGGCAGAGGTTCCACTTGGGCATGGAAACGCGTCCGAGGAAAGGAACCTGCCATGGCGGCCACCGGCCCCGGCCCCGACCACGGGGCCGATCCCGCAGCGATCAAGCGCCATCGCACCCTCTTCCGCGCCGCCAGGAGACGGAAGAACCCGCCGCTGCGCCGCTCCGACATCACCATCACCGACGAGGCGGCGGTCAAGCGAGCCGTCAAAGCCGCCTCGCTCGGCAACGCCATGGAATGGTTCGACTTCGGCATCTACAGCTACCTGGCGGTGACGATCGGCCACGTCTTCTTCCCGCCCGGGAACGACACGGCCCAGCTCCTCTCCTCCTTCGCGACCTTCGCCGTCGCGTTCCTTGTGCGCCCCATCGGCGGCATGGTCTTCGGCCCCATGGGCGACCGGCTGGGCCGCAAGAAGGTCCTCGCCCTGACGATGATCCTGATGGCCATCGGCACGTTCGCCATCGGCCTCATTCCGTCGTACGCCTCGATCGGCTTCTGGGCGCCGGTGCTGCTCATCCTCTTCCGGCTGGTGCAGGGCTTCTCGACGGGCGGTGAGTACGGCGGCGCGTCGACGTTCATCGCGGAGTACGCCCCCGACAAGCGCCGGGGCTTCTTCGGCAGCTTCCTGGAATTCGGCACCCTGGCCGGCTACACCGGCGCGGCCGGCCTCGTCACCGTACTGACCGCCTGGCTCGGCTCGGACGCCATGGAGGCTTGGGGCTGGCGCATTCCGTTCCTGGTCGCGGGCCCGCTCGGCCTCGTCGGCCTCTACCTGCGGCTGCGCCTGGACGAGACCCCCGCCTTCCAGAAGCTGGAGAGCGGAAACGTCCGCGCGTCCGAGGCCGCCGACGCCGTGGAAGCCACGGCCAAGGGTGACCTGGCGAGGATCTTCCGGCAGTACTGGCCGACGCTGATCCTGTGCATCGCCCTCGTCGGCGCGTACAACGTCACCGACTACATGCTGCTGTCCTACATGCCGACGTACCTCTCCGACGAACTCGGCTACAGCGAGACGCACGGCCTGCTGATCCTGCTGGGTGTCATGGTCTGTCTGATGGCGGTCATCAGCCAGGTCGGCCGCCTCAACGACCGTTTCGGCCGCAAGCCGCTGCTGATGACGGGCATGCTGGGGTTCTTCTTCCTGTCCCTCCCGTCCTTCCTCCTCATCAAGCAGGGCAGCGTCCCGGCGATCACCGCCGGCATGCTGATGCTGGGCCTGTCCCTGGTGTGCCTGCTGGGCACGATGTCGGCGGCGCTCCCGGCCCTGTTCCCGACGAACGTCAGGTACGGCTCCCTGTCGGTCGGCTACAACCTCTCCGCGTCCCTCTTCGGTGGAACGACACCGCTGGTGATCACCGGCCTCATCAGCCTCACGGGCAACAACCTCATGCCGGCGTACTACTCGATGGCGGCGGCACTCATCGGGATCATCGCGGTGGCCTGCATGAAGGAGACGGCCCAGAAACCACTGGAAGGCTCCCCGCCGTCGGTCGAGACGAAGGAGGAGGCGGCGGAACTGGTAGCTGCCCAGGCCCCGGAACCGAGGTTCTGAGACGGGGGCGTTGACGGCCGGGGGTACCACGGGTTGCTTCTGGGGGGTGGGGCTGGGGGCGTACCACTGGTTGTTCGGCGGGATGGTTCTTGGGCCGTCCCTGGCGCTTCAGGGTCGGTGGGCCGGGGTGGTGCGTCAAGGGCGCTCCTGCGTCGCGTCGCCTTCGGCGATTGCGCTTCGCTTCACCCTTGACCCACCACCCCGGCCCACCGCTGACGCTCAACAGGGGACGGCCCAAGAAAAACGCCCAGCACGGCAGCGGGTCTGTTGGTGCGGGTGGGTTTGGTGGCTGTCGGGTGTGTGGGTGGGGCGCGGTAGCTTCCGGGGGTGGTGCGGCCCCAGTCTCGGCGGGTGCGGCGACGGTTGTTGGTGCGACACCACCATTCCGACGTACACATTGCACCCAGGCCGGTGGGCGGCCGCGCTGTCGGGGCGACCTGCGGACCGTGCTGCCTGCGGGTGGGGCGCGGTAGTGGGGTGGGGTGACTCGGGTGGGGTGGCGTCCACCCCCACCGGAGACCGCCCGGACCACAAGCACGGTGCTGGGGTGAGTGGGCGGAAGGGCACCCAGGGAGTGGGAGGAGGAGGGGGCCTGCCGACGGCCCAGAGGGCCGAGCCGGCCGAAGACACCTGTCAACCCGTACCAGCGGGGCAGTCAGCCGCCCCTGCGCGGACGCGATGAACCAAAACCAACAGAAGACGAACCCCTACGCCCACAATGCCCGACTTGCCCCCTGCGCGGAGGGGTGGATGTGCGTCGACTGTCGGGTTAGCTCCACGCGAGCCCCTCAACACGGCTCGACAGGGCGTGAGCCGCCCCGCCCGGCCCGACAGGCGGGCGTTCCGCCGTCACATCAACCACACCCGCCCCACCGGACGCCGGGTGTCGAAGATGACCGTGGTCCGTCCTGCCGTCGCGCCGCGCGACGGCAGGGCAGGCGGTCGTGGTCGCTTCAACAGCTGCCGCAGAGAGCCGAAATGGACTCAACCCGACAGTTGATGAAAGCCGACGCCTCTCCCACCCCGTCAGTCACACCCGTACGGCTTCGGTTCGTCATCTGTGGGTTTTGGTTCATCACGGCACAACGGCACGACGACTCGACGGTGTCGACGGCTCCACGGCATCGGCGGTTTGACGACCCTCCGCGCCGCCGTGCGACCACGCCCCATCACTGCCCGCTGCTCCAATCACACTGGCCGCCGCTTCGAATGCCGTCGTTGCGGGTGGCCGTGGCTCTCCACCCACTCACTCCAGCAACCAGCCTGTGGTCCGGGCGGTTTCCGGTGGGGGTGGACGCCGAACCGGCCCGAGTCACCCCATTCCACTCTCGCGCCCCACCCGCAGACAGCACGATCCGGCAGGTCGCCCAGCAAGCCCGGCCACTCACCGGCCGGGGTGCACGTGTACGTCGGAACGGTGGTGTCGCACCAACAACCGTCGCCGCACCCGCTGAGACTGGGGCCGCACCACCCCCAGACCGACCGCGCCCCCCCCCACCACACACCCGCCGCCCGGCAACGGCGCGCGACCACTCCCCGAGCCTTCCCCGTGGGCTTCCTTCCGGGGGCCGCCCCCCTGAAGCAATGCGGCGGAGGTCCGGCGGTCAAGGGTCAAAGCGAAGCGCAATCGCCGAAGGCGACGCGACGCAGGAGCGCCCTTGACGGCCGGACCTCCGACGCCACACTCCCGAAAAGGCGGCCCCCACACCAGAAACAACCACCGCCCCCGCCACACCAACGCCCCCGCACCCACCCCCCACCCCCACACCCGCCGCAGCCCCGTACCCCGCCCCGCCACCCCCGCCCCCCCCGCAAC
>NZ_BMVO01000050.1 GCF_014650755.1 Streptomyces chryseus
TGAAGCGCCAGGGACGGCCCGAGAACCACCCCGCCGAACAACCAGTGGTACGCCCCCAGCCACACCCCCCAGAAGCAACCCGTGGTTGCCAGCCACATCACCCCCGCTCAACCCACCTGTCCCGGTCCGCTGTGTCTGCCCCTTCGACCCCGTATGAGAAAAAGGAAAAGTGTTCTCCGCCACGTTGGCCGTGGATAAAGTGCTGATGCAGCACGACGGAGCAGCATCGATCTGCGGACGCCGGGGTCAGCGGCGTACGGAGTGAACGGGGAAACCAACGTGCCGACCGCGATCGCAGTCACCAGCGCCGACTTGGTGTTGCCGCCCACCGATCAGCAGACCCCGACCGCCGCCCTGCTCCACGCGCCGGACGAGCAGCCGCTCGAAGCCGCTCTTGTCGACATGCACGTGATGCTCGAACGGTACGGGTACGTCGTCGCCGTCTACCCGGCCTCCGTCCCCGTCGCCCACGAGCGCCGCCTCCACACCCTCCGCTCGATGCTGGAGACCGACCGGCTCGCCCTGCTGAAGCTCGACCTGCCACCGCTCGGCATCGCCGTACTCGTGCGTCAGCTGCGCCAGTTATCCATCTGCGACTTCAGCCCGGGCGTCGTCGCCTCGGCCGCCCGGCTCCTCTCGCACTACATCTACGCCGGCGCGCTCCTCAACTCCGTCACCAAGCTCGACCGCGTGCCCGTCAGCCTCAAGTCGCACGCGAAGTCCTGGATGCCGGGCACCCAGTTCGGCGTACTGGCCAACCCCAACCCGCAGTTGGTCAAGATCACCAGCAGCGGCACCGCCCCATCCCGCCCCGGCCAAGGCGCCGGCCACCGCTCCCGTACCGCCTCCACCTCCACTTCCAGCTCCGCCTCCAGCTCCACCTCCACTTCCCCCTCCACCGACCTCTCCGTCCCCGACCCCAGCGCCCGCGCCGGCCTCGCCGGACCCGAGTTCGCCACCCAGCTGCTCGTCGCCAAGGGCACCCTCGCCTCCGACTGGGTCACCGGAACCCTCGCCCCCGCCTGGCAGGTCTCCGGCGTGCACGAGTCCGCACTGCCCGCCGACTCCCCGCGCTGGTGGGGTACGGCGAAGATGATCGAGTTCGCCGCCTATCTGCCGGACATCTCCGTGCTCTACCAGCTGGTCGCCTCCGTGCGGCGCGAGAAGTGCCACTGGTGCGGCGTCGAACTCATCGGCGACCGCTGCGGTTTCTGCTCGGCCCCCCTCACCCCGCCCGAGAACCAATCCCGAGCGGGCGGTGTCCTGAACCAGGGGTCGCCGTAGCGTCGCGCGGGGCACGATATTCCTCAGGCAGCACAACTGTTCCACGCAAGTCCGTTGATCCTGATCTGATCCTGATCCGACGTTCCTGATCGAGGTAGCCCTACTTCATGAACTCTCGTCAGCGCCGCGGCGTCATTCTGCTGCTCCTGTCGGTCCTCTGCGCCTTCGGGGCGTTCGCCGGCGTGCTTTCGGTGATCAGCGATGTGAACTCCAAGGTGGGACCGGAAGTCTCGGCGTACCGGCTCAAGAGCGACGTGGCGCCGTACAAACAGCTCGACTTCGGCCAGTTCGAGAGAATCTCGATGCCGAAGCGGTGGCTTTCCGCCAATGCCGTGACCGACATCGCGGAGGTGCGCGGCAAGATCGCGGTGACCCAGCTCCAGAAGGGCTCACTCCTCCAGAGCGACATGATCGTGAAGAAGCCCGAACTCGGCTCGGGCGAGCAGGAGATCGCCATCATGATCGATGCCGCCACCGGCGTCGCGGGCAAGATCAACCCAGGTTCGCGCGTGAACATCTTCGCCACGTTCGAGGGCGAGGACGAGGGGCAGCCGGACAAGTCCCAGGTCATCGTCTCCGGTGCCCGCGTGCTCGACGTAGGCAAGATCACGGCCCTGGAGCCAGGCAACAACGACCGCAGCCGCCGTGCCAAGGACGCCGTACCGATCACGTTCGCCCTGAACACGCTCGATGCCCAGCGCGTGGCGTACGCGGAGTCCTTCGCCGAGCATGTGCGCCTGGCTCTCGTGGCCGACGGCAGCGACACGACCATCTCGCCGCGCGACCGTGAGTACACCCTCGACGGGGACAAGTGAGGACCGGCGTATGACGACTCGTATCCTCCCGGCGGTCGGCGACCCTGATGCCGCCCGCGCCATCACCACCCTCCTCAGCCAGCTCCCCGACGCGGAACCCGCCGCACCCGTCATCGACTCGACGTCGCTCCTCGACACCCTCGCGCGGCTCGCGGGCGAATCGCTCGACGAACTGCCCGAGGTGGTGCTCGTCCACGAGCGCATCGGGCCCGTGCCCGCCCTGGAACTGATCCGGGAGGTCGCGCTCCGCTTCCCGGCCGTCGGCGTCGTCCTCGTCACCGGGGACACCGGGCCCGCGCTCTTCACGGCCGCCATGGACAGCGGCGCGCGCGGGCTGGTCGGACTACCGCTCGGTTACGAGGAACTGGCCGCCCGCGTGCAGGGTGCCGCCTCCTGGTCCACCGGCGTACGACGCCACCTGGGCACCGGGCCGGACGTCTTCACCGGGCCCGGCGGCACGGTGGTGACGGTGACGGGCGCGAAGGGCGGCACCGGGGCGACGGTCGTCGCCGTGCAGCTCGCCCTCGCGGCGAAGGCGTCGGGGCGTACGGTCGCACTCGTCGACCTCGACCTCCAGTCGGGGGACGTGGCGTCGTACCTGGACGTGCAGTTCCGCCGCTCGATCGTCGACCTGGCCGGCATCGCCGACATCTCGCCGCGCGTACTCCAGGACGCCGTCTTCTCCCACCCCACGGGCATCAGCCTGGTGCTCGCACCGGCCGAGGGCGAACGGGGCGAGGAGGTCACCGACCGGGTGGCGCGGCAGGTGGTGAGCGCCCTGCGCAACCGCTACGACGTCGTCGTGGTGGACTGCGGCACGCAGATGAACAGCGCCAACGCGGCCGCCGTCGAGATGGCCGACCAGGCGCTGCTCGTGGTCACACCGGACGTGGTGGCGGTACGGGCCGCCAAGCGCATGGTCCGGATGTGGGACCGCCTGCAGATCCGCAAGGCGGAGGAGACGACCACCGTCGTCAACCGCCACAACCGCAACACGGAGATCCAGCCGCCGCTGGTCGAGCGGATCACGGGGACGAAGGTCGCACGCGCCGCGATCCCCGCCAACTTCAAGGAACTCCAGGTGGCGACGGACGCGGGCCGCATGCAGGACCTCGACAGCCGCGGCGCGGTCAGGCAGGCACTGTGGTCCCTCGCCGGCGAACTGGGACTGGTGAAGCCGGCGGCGGGCACCGGCGCCAAGGGCGGCGGGAAGCTGCTGCGGAGCGACCGGGGGGCGATCGGGTTCCGGGGGCGCGGCAAGGACCGCGACCGCGGGGCCGTCACGGTCGAGCTGGCCGGCATGGCGCCTCTGATCATCTTCGTGATGGTCGCGATGTGGCAGGCGGTCCTGTTCGGCTACACGTTCTCGCTGGCGGGCAACGCGGCGGACGAGGGCGCGCGAGCGGCCACGGCGGCGGCCACACGGGGTGAGAGCGGGCAGGCGGCCTGCCAGACGGCGGCCGAGAAGCACCTGCCGTCGTCGTGGCAGGACGGAGCCGGAGTCGAGTGCAACCCGGAGGGCAACCTGTGGAAGGCACGCGTCGAACTCAGCACTCCGATCCTCTTCCCCGGGGCCGGCAACTTCCCGTGGGACGTGGACGGCAACGCTGGCGCTGCCTTGGAGGGGGACGGCCCATGAAGCTCTTACGCCGTCGGATCGGACGCGGGACGACCGGTCGCGACCGCGACCGGGGCGCCGCCATCCTGGAGTTCGCCGGCTTCCTGCCCATCCTCCTGATCGTCGCCATGGCCGGAATCCAGCTCGGCATCATCGGTTACGCCGCCTCCCAGGCGGGCACCGCGGCGCGGGCGGCGGCTCGTACGGAGGCGCAGGAGGAGCTCCGGGGCCAGGGCGAGGCCACGGGCAAGGCGGCCATGAGTGACTGGCTGGCCGGCGAGACAGTCATCACGTTCAGCGGCAATATCACCGCGACGGCGAGGGTGCCGATTCCCTCCGTCGTGCCGGGTATCCCCGATTTCGGTCATGCCGTCGAGGCCGTGACGATGCCCCCCGACCAGGAGGAGCGATAACCCCCGCCCCGACGAAAGGCCCCACGCACGCACCGCACGAGCGATCCGCACGAGCGATCCGCACGAGCGATCCGCACGAGCGATCCGCACGAGCGATCCGCACGAGCGATCCGCACCAGCGAGGAGTGACGCACATGAGTCTGCGGGCACGCATCACCGCCCCTGACGAGCACGCGGGAGGGCGGGAGGACGGCCACCTGGTCGCCACCTACCGGACCAAACTGCTCGAGGAGATCGACCTCGCGGAGATGTCCTCGCTCGCGGCGGCCGAGCGGCGGGCCCGGCTGGAGCGCGTCCTCGCCCACATCATCAGCCGCGAGGGGCCCGTACTCTCCACCGCCGAGCGCTCCCAGCTCATCCGCCGGGTCGTCGACGAGGCGCTCGGGCTCGGCGTACTCGAACCGCTCCTCGAAGACGCGTCCATCACCGAGATCATGGTGAACGGACCCGACTCGATCTTCGTCGAGCGGGCCGGCCGGGTCGAGCAGCTCCCCATGCGCTTCGCGTCCAACGAGCAGCTGATGCAGACCATCGAGCGCATCGTCTCGACCGTCAACCGCCGCGTCGACGAGTCGAACCCGATGGTCGACGCCCGCCTCCCGTCCGGCGAGCGCGTCAACGTCATCATCCCGCCGCTGTCCCTCACCGGCCCCACGCTCACGATCCGCCGCTTCCCCCGTGCGTACCGGCTCCAGGAGCTGATCGGCCTCGGCACGCTCGACGAGCAGATGCTGATGCTGCTGTCGGCTCTCGTACGGGCCCGGTTCAACGTCATCGTGTCCGGCGGTACGGGCTCCGGGAAGACGACGCTCCTCAACGCTCTCTCCGGTCTCATCCCCGACCACGAGCGCATCATCACCGTCGAGGACGCCGCCGAGCTCCAGCTCCAGCAGGCACACGTCATCCGCCTGGAGACCCGGCCGCCCAACGTCGAGGGCAAGGGCCAGATCACGATCCGCGATCTCGTACGCAACTCCCTGCGCATGCGCCCCGACCGCATCATCGTCGGTGAGGTGCGCGGCGGGGAGACGCTCGACATGCTCCAAGCCATGTCGACCGGCCACGACGGTTCGCTCGCCACCGTTCACGCCAACAGCGCCGAGGACGCGCTGATGCGTCTGCAGACGCTCGGCTCGATGTCGGAGGTCGAGATCCCCTTCGAGGCGCTGCGGGACCAGATCAACAGTGCCATCGACGTCATCGTGCAGCTCGCCCGCATGGCCGACGGTTCCCGCAGGATCAGCGAGATCGCGATCCTGGTGTCCCACGGCCGCGAGCGGTTTCAGATCGCCACCGTCTCGCGCTTCCGCGCCCAGCCGATGAGCGCGGACCGCGTCGTCCACGGCCGGTTCGAACACCTCGGGCTGCCGCGCCGCATCGCGGACCGGCTCCACCTGGCGAACGAGCCGATCCCGCCCGCGTTCGGCGTGGCGGACCTCGGTGATCCGCTCGATCCGCTCAATCCGCTCTACGTACGAGAGGCCCAGTAGGTACGCGATGAACAATCCCGCAATGCTGGCGATCGGCAGCACGCTGCTCTGCGGCGCTCTCGGCATCGCCGGGCTGCACACGTACGTCTCGGGCAAGGCCCAGCGTGCCGCCCTCGTCGACCGCCTGGCCATCACCGGACCGCACCCGGCGGGCCGGCAGCGGCGCTTCACGGGCATCGACCGCCGACTGCGGAAGACCGCCCTGGGCAGGAGGATCCACGTACGCCTGTCGGCCACCGGACTCGACCTGACGGCGGGCGAGTTCTTCGTGTACGTGGTCGTCGGCGTGGCGGCGCTCTGGCTGATCGCCTCGTCGGTACTGGCGCCCTTCTTCGGCCCCGTCGCCGGTCTGGTCGCCCTCGGGGGAGCCAGTGCGTTCCTCAACTGGCAGCGGCAGAAGCGGATCGAAGCGTTCATCAACCAGCTCCCCGACCTGTCCCGGATACTCGCCAACGCCACCGCCGCCGGACTGGCCCTGCGGACGGCGCTGAGCATGGCGGCCGAGGAGCTGGAGGCGCCGGCGGGCGAGGAACTGGCCGGCGTGGCCAACCAGCTCGCCGTCGGCCGGTCCATCGACGACGCCCTGGGGGAGCTGGCCGAGCGCCTGCCGTCGCGCGAACTCGTCGTCCTGGTCACGACCCTGGTGCTGTCCAACCGGGCCGGCGGCACGGTCGTCGGATCGCTGCGCAACCTCACCGAGACGCTGGAGGAGCGCAAGGAGACGCGGCGCGAGGTCCGCACGATGCTCGCCGAGGTCAACGCCACCGCGTACACGATCCCGCTCCTCGGCCTCGGCGCGATGATCATGCTGAACTCCGTGACACCCGGCTCCATGGCCCGCATGACCGGCAGCCCCGTCGGCCAGATCATCGTGATCGTGGCCATAGGGCTCTACGCGCTCGGCTTCATAGTGATGCGCCGCCTCGGCAAGATCGACGTCTGACCCGCCCGCCGCCCCACCCGAATCGCCCGTACGAGCTGAAACAGGAGATATCCGGCATGGCACTGCTTCTCGCGCTGGTGGTCGGACTGAGCGTCGCGGGCGCGTTCCAGGGCATCAGGATGTACCGCGCCGAAGCCAAGATCCCCGGCGACCTGGCCGTCGCCCTGGAGATCGGCGCCTCGCGCGTCTCGGGCACCGAGTCTGCGGTCGACCGCCTCGGCATGCGTTTCGCCCCGGCCGTACTGCGCGTCATGGGCGGCCGGCGGGTCGACAAGAAGCGCCGCAAGATCGACACGGCGGGCAACCCCGGCGGCCTCACCGTCGACCGGTACGCCGCCCGCCGCGCCGTGTACGGCCTGTTCGGAGGCTTCTCCGCACTCGTCCTGCTGATGAAGGACCTCCCGCTCTTCGGCGTCTTCTGCATCGCCTACGGGTGGTTCGCGGCCGACGTCACCATCTGGCAGGCCATCCGCGAACGCAAGGACGTCATCGAGCGGACCCTGCCCGACTTCCTCGACGTACTGGCCGTCGTCGTCAGCGCCGGCCTCGGCTTCCGGCAGGCGCTGGACCGCGTCTCGGAGAAGTACGAAGGCCCCTGGGCCGACGAGGTGCGCATCACCCTGCGCCAGATGGACATGGGCGTCAGCCGCCGCCAGGCCTTCGACGAACTGCGCAGACGCAACGAGTCCGAGCAGGTCTCGCAGTTCGTGACGGCGCTCCAGCAGGGCGAGGAACTCGGCGCGCCGATCGCCGACACCCTCATCCAGATCGCCAACGACATGCGCCGCACCGACGCGCAGAACTCGCGCCGCCGCGCGGCCAAGGCGATCCCCAAGACGACGGTCGTCACGCTCGCCTTCATGGTCCCGGCGACGCTGCTCCTCATCGTCACCAACATGTTCCTGGGGTCGGAGACCGACTTCGGCTCGGTCTTCGGCGGCTGACGGCCATGGTGTCGCTCCCCACGATCCGGCTCGGGCCCGGGCTCCGGCGTGGGCTCCGCACGCAGTCCGGCGGCGGTACGACGGCACTGCACGGCGGCGTGAACGTCCCGGAGGCGGCCCCCGCCTCCGCGCTCGCCGACGACGTACCCGCACCGAGCATCCCGATCCAGATCAACGCCCTCCAGGCGCTGTGCCGCCAGGTCTTCGGCTTCCGCCTCGCGATGATCGCGCTCGGCGCGCCCTTCGCGCTCGCCAGGGCCGGTGGGCAGTTCGGCGGCTGGCTGGTCGGCGGGGCCGT
This sequence comes from Streptomyces chryseus, assembly GCF_014650755.1. Classification (GTDB taxonomy): domain Bacteria; phylum Actinomycetota; class Actinomycetes; order Streptomycetales; family Streptomycetaceae; genus Streptomyces; species Streptomyces chryseus. Next base: position 7,806 of record NZ_BMVO01000050.1, read on the forward strand.
GGTGTTCAGCTTCGTAGGCTCGTACGCGATGCTGCGGGACTGGGAGGTCTTCGGCCCGCTGCTCATCAAGTACCGCACGCTGATGGGCGTGGACGTGCTCTTCGGCTCGGTCCTGCTGCTGACCGCCTCACCCGACTCGGCCCTCGGTTACGCCACGGTGTGCACGCCGCTCCTCGCGGGCCTGCTGTACGGCTGGCGGGGCGCGGGCATCTTCACCGCGATCCAGATCCTGCTCCTCGCGGCGGCGTACACGGCCTGGTCGGAACGGATGGCGAGTCCCGCCAGCACGCTGCTGATAAGCGGCTTCTGCGTGGCGGCGGGAATCATCGGCGTGACCCTGCGCAATCTGATGTTCCGGTTCGGGGCGGCGACGCAGGCCCTTTCCGAGGCGAACGCCCGGCTCGCGGTCACGGACGCGGTGGAGGGCGAGCGGGCACGCCTGGCCCGCGAGATGCACGACTCGGTCGCCAAGACCCTGCATGGTGTCGCGATGGCCGCCGAGGGACTGGCCCAGTCCGCCGACCGGATGGATCCACTGACGGTCAAGCACCAGGCGGGCATGGTCGCCCGCTCGGCACGGCGGGCGGCGGCGGAGTCCCGCGAGATCCTGTCCGACCTGCGCCGGCAGGCGGACTACGACACCGGGGGAGTGGTGGTCGCGGAAGAACTGGCGGCCCGCGTGGCGGACTTCGGGCGACGGACCGGCATGGGGACGGACTTCCGGGTGGTGGGAGGGTCGCCTGCCCAGCACCCTTCCGCGTCCGTTCCCGCACCGGCCTCCCCTGTGACGACCGTCCCCCACGCGATCGCCCGTCACCTCCTGACGATCGCCACGGAGGCCATGGAGAACAGCCACCGGCACGCCCACGCGTCCCGCGTGACGGTGGAGTTCGGCCTCTCCGGCGGATTACTCCGCATCAGCGTCCTCGACGACGGCCAGGGCCTGCCCGCCGGCATCACCCTCGACGACCTGCGCAAGGCCGGCCACTTCGGACTGGTGGGGATGGTCGAGCGGGCGGCCGGCATCGGCGCCCGCATCAGCATCGGACGGGGCCGCAGCGCGGGCGGCACCGAGGTACGGCTGGAACTACCGACAGCGGCCCTGGCACCGGCCGGCCCGCACCCCCTCTCACCGCTGCCCGCACTGCCACCGCTCCCGCCCCCCATGAGGCTGTCGAACTGACCCACTGCCCCGTCGCCTTGCTCGCCCACTGACCCACTGGCCCCTGACGCACTGACCCACCGCTCACCGTCCCCCGTCACTCTCCCGAGAGGAGGCCGCACCATGCCGGACGAAAGCTCGTACAGCTCCGGGCCCCGCCCGTCCGTGTCGTCGCCGTCCCACGTGTCCCAGCACACGTCGTCGCACACGATCGAGCCCCGCTCGGAGCACACCCCCACCGGGGTCCGCGTTCCCCCGCCGGCGGCGGCATTCCCCGATCCTTCCCCCGACCCTTTCGGCCCGCCGCCCCTCCTGCGCGTGGTCGTCGCCGACGACAACCCGGTCGTACGGGCCGGCCTCACCGTCCTGCTCGGCGGCCGCGACGACGTGGAAGTCGTCGCGGAGGCGACCGACGGCCGCGAGGCGCTCGCCGCGGCCCAGCACCACCGGCCGGACGTGGTGCTGCTGGACGTGCGGATGCCGGGCGTCGACGGCATCTCGGCGCTGCCGTACCTGGTACGGGTGGCGCCGGTGATGATGCTGACCTACAGCCGCGAGAGCGAGATCGTGCGGGAGGCGCTGCGGCTCGGCGCGGGCGGCTACCTGGTGCACGGCGAGTTCAGCGCGGAGCAGCTGGTGGCCGCCGTACGGGACATCAAGGCGGGCCGCGCCCACTTCTCGCCCTCGGCCCAGGACGCGCTGCTGGCCCACATGCGCGGCGACGGCGCCGGCCCTGCCGACGGCGGGCCGGAGCTCCCGGAGGGGCTCGGCGGGGTCTACGCGACCGGCCGCCCGTACACGGGCGCGAGCCGGATCCCTGTCCACGCGGCGGCGCACGATGCGACTGCACACACCGGGCGGCAGGCCAATGCTGGGCCAGATGTCTCAAATTCGGGGCGACTGAGCGAAAGTACTTCGCACCTGCAATCTGACATGGCACAGTATTCAACGGATCGACAGCAGGCCCAGCGGGCGCGGAACGTACAGGACTTCGGACTGAGTGCGAGGGAGGTGGAGGTCATGGACCTGATCGCGTCCGGCATGAGCAACCAGCAGATCGCCGCCACCTGCTTCATCAGCGAGAAGACGGTGAAGAACCACATCAACCGCATCTTCGCGAAACTCCACAGCGCGAGCAGGAGCGAGGCGATCGCGCTGTGGCTGGGATCGGCGAGGGGGGCGACCAGTCATGGCTGAGCGCGTGAGGACAGCGACGGCGACCGTGTCTGCCCCGCAGGCCCAAGACGCCTTTTGGGCCCAGGGTTGGGCCCACGGACCCTCCGGCGGGCCCCCCGCCACGACGTACGTTGCTCGTGTCGACGACGGCACCGGCCGGGAGGAAGCCGGTACTGGCGAGACGCACGCGTCGACCCAACTCGGAGGGGCACCCCATGTCGAAGAACCTCACGCTCAAGACCGCCACGAAGGCCCAGCTCGCGATCAACAGCTGGCGCAACACGGTCGTCACCCGCATGCAGAAGCGAGCGGACGAGGGCGCGAGCGTGGTGGAGTACGCGGGCCTGGTGGTCGTGATCGCGCTGATCGTGGTGGCGGTGCGGGAACTGGATCTGGACCAGACGATCTCGGAAGCGATCAGCGACGCCGTGGACGACATCACCGGCGGCTGATGGTTGCTTCACTTCGGCAGGACCGAGGGCAGACCCTTCCCATGTACGTCGTGGTGGTGGGGGGTCTGCTCTTTCTTGCGTTTGCCTACTTTGCCTTCGCTCAGGCAGCTGCGGCCCGCAACAGTGGCCAGTCTGCCGCCGATGCAGCCGCGCTTGCTGCTGCTCAAGAGGTGCGGGATGAATTGACCGACGGCTTCATCCGCGACCTCAGCTCGCCGGAGAGGCTGATCGATTGGCTCGATGGCAGGGGAGCAGTGGGGAGCGGGGAAGCTGCTGCGACGCGGCTGGCAGGCGAGAACGACTCGACGCTGCTGAATGTATCCCCGACCCTCATCGACGGCTACCCCGCCTTCTCGGCTGAGATTCGGACGAACTACAGCGTGGGCGACTCGATCATTCCCGGTACGGAGAACAACCATGCCAGGGCCAATGCCACAGCAGTGATCGAGCCTCGCTGCCAGATCAGGTCAGGTAGTGATCCGTCGAAGCTGATCGAGATTGAGTGCGAGGGCGGTGTGCGCTGGGAGATCGACCCCAAGGACATCGTCGAAGCCGACTTGCCCTATCCGAACGACCTGTTCTCTGTCCACTTGGCCGAGTGAATGTAAAGACAAGGAAGAGTTGCTGATGAATGTGCGGCAGACCATGAAGGCCCGGAGGGCATTGACCGCAGTAGTGGTCGCTACTGGCTTGGTTCTTACTGTGGCTGGTTGTGGCGGGGACGGCGGTAAGAAGCCTGATGCTGTCTCATCCTCCAGCCCGACCGAGGGCGAGGCGGAGGACAAACCGAAGGACGAGGAACCCGAAGCGCCGGAAGAACAGGTCTTGGCTGAAGTAAGGGGAGGTGCTGATAACACCACCCTTACGATCAACACCGCTGTACGGGACGAAGGTGGTTTTCTCACTGTTAGTGGCAAGGTGAAGAACGGAAAGGGCGGGAGTTGGAACCCGACTCCTTGGAGAGGGCAGGAGAAGGAGTTGTCCGGAAACTCCGCGTCAATGGCAGGTGCCTCTCTTGTGGACCGCTCAGGGAAGAAGAAGTACCTGATTCTGCGCGACACTGATGGGCGCTGCCTCTGCACTCAGTTCAGCGGTGCGTTCAGAGCCGAGGAGGAACAGACTTGGTTCGCCCAGTTCCCCGCTCCGCCGGCAGAGACCGCCAAGGTGGACTTTCAGATCGCCGATATGCCGGTGGCGACTATCGAGATCTCCGACGGTGAGTGACTCCATGTCTGCCGCCACCTTGCGAAGCCGCCCAGCGCATCTCGCCGCGGTCACCCTTCTGACGGCATCGCTCGTTACCGGCCTGACCGTGACGCATGCGCACGCCGACCCCTCGCCCAGCGCTCCGCCCGGCAGCACCACCACGTCCCCGCCCCCCACTGTCGACTCCAACTCGCCGGGACTAAAGCTGGGCGACGGGGCCACCCTCGCCCCCGCCCGCGTCATCGACATCAAGTCCGTCGTCGAGGACCTCGGTGGTGAGGAGCGGCGTGAGGACACCAACTCGGACGTGAAGTTCGCCCTTCAGGCCGAGGTGCTGTTCGGCAAGGACAGCGCGAAGCTCAACGCGGAGGCCGCGTCCCGGATCAAGGCCATCGCCGACGAGATCCTCGCCCAGAAGGCCACCAAGATCCGGGTCTTCGGCTTCACCGACGACCTCGGCTCGTACGAGCACGGCAAGGTGCTGTCCAAGAAGCGGGCGGACGCCGTGCAGCAGGAGCTGAACAAGTCCCTGGACTCGTCCGTCACGTTCGAGATCCGCGGGTACAGCGAGGACTACCCGATCGCCGACAACGACTCGGAAGAAGGCCGCAAGAAGAACCGACGCGTAGAGGTCTCCTTCCCGCGCGGTGACGCTCCGGCGTCCGCCTCCGAGAACTGAGGGGTCCCGGTCGGCGTGTAGTCGCCGCCCGGGACCGCCACCGACTCAGCTCCCGCCGAGCGGGCGGTCGCGGATCCGGCGCAGGGCCAGCAGGCCGCCCACTCCGGGGATGACGGCGAGCCACCTGGCACCCGACGGGGCGGCGGCCGGGACCGGCCAGGCGGTCGCGATGACGACGAGGTAGGCGGTGCCGTGGAGCGGGCCGACGAGGGCACTGACCGCCGGGGTGTGCGTGGTGAGCAGGTTGCCCAGCAGGGCAACCAGCGACGCGGCTTCGACACCGGCCGCGATCCGCAGAGTACGCACGACGTCATGCTCCCGTCGTCGAGCCGGGGCGAACGATCATGAGGACGACGACGGCCGCCCACAGGAGGTTGAAGACGCCGGTGAGCATGGCCAGCCGGGACGCCGTGGCGTCGTGCGGTCCCTGGTCGCGGGCGTCCTGGAGCGAGGTCAGCAGCCGCTTTTGCCGGGGCAGGATCGCGAGCGCCAGCAGGGCCGCGGCGATCGCCGTCAGGGCGAGCGAGACCGTCAGCCACGCGTCGGTGAGCACGCCGAGCTGGGCGCCGGTGGCGATCCCGAAGACCGGAACGGCGATGCCGGCGGCGACGGCGTAGACGCGGCAGACCCGGTGCAGCAGAGCGGCGATCCCGGGGGCCCGCCCGCCCGAGCCCCCGCCGCCCAGCTCCCCGCCGTCCGACTCCCGCCCCCTCACCTCCCCGCCGCCCAGCTCCACACCGTCCCCAGGGAAGCGGGCGTACCGGGGGAAGAGTGACGCGGCCACGGCGATCGGTCCGATCGCCAGAATCGCCGCGAGCACATGTATGGACAGCAGCAGCTTCGTCACTGCGGACTCCTCGGGCCGTACGGCTATATGTTGGCTGCCAATAGGTACCACGCCTACTGGCCCCTTGTGTAGGCTGCCTACTCATGAGGGTAGACGCGGTACGAGGACACCTGGACGGACTGCTGCTGGCCGTGCTCGAACCGGGGCCGCTGCACGGGTACGCGATCATCGCCGCCGTCCAGCAGCGCTCAGGCGGCGCGCTCGACCTGCGCACGGGGACGATCTATCCGGCGCTGAACCGGCTGGAGCGGCTCGGGCTGCTGAGCAGCACGTGGGAGTCCGTCGGCGAACGGCGACGGCGCTGCTACGCGCTCACCGAGGCGGGCCGGGGCAGCCTGGCCGGCGAGCGGACGGCGTGGGACGAGTTCACGACGGCGATCGGCTCGGTCCTGAACCCGGCGGCCCCGCCTCGCCCCGCCACGTGAACACCGCAGGGGGGAGGGCCGACCCCGTCGAGGAGTACGCCGCGACCCTGGCGGGTGCCTTGTACGGTCCGGCCCGGGACAAGGCCCGGCTGGTCGAAGAGGTGCGCGACGGCCTCGCGGAGACGGTGACGGCGTACGCCGATGAGGGCATGCCCCGTGACGAGGCGGCCCGGCAGGCGGTGCTGGAGTTCGGAAGCCCCGCAGAGATCGCGCCGAGCTGCCAGCGGGAACTGGCCGTCGCCCAGGCCCGGCACACCGCCCGGGCCGTCGGGCTGGCCGCCCCGTTCCTGATCGCCTGCTGGTACCTGCTGTGGAGCGCGAACCCCGGCCAGGACTGGCTGCTGCCGCGCGCGGCCCAGCAGCTCGCGGTTCATCTGGCCGGGGTCGCGGGCGCGGCCGCGCTGCTGGCCGCCGCCATGACGGCGGCCACCGGCACCCTCGCGCGCCGCATTCCGACGCCGCACCGCCTGCCCCTCGCGGTCGCATGGGCCGGTACGACGGCCAGCGTGGCCATGGCGGTCGCCGCCCTGGCCCTCACCGTCGCCGCGCTCCTGGCCACGAACTGGCCGCTGATCGCGCTCGCGGGCTCCCTCGCCGCCGTGTCGCACGCCGTAGTGGCGGCCTCCGCCCGCGCCTGCCGTCAGTGCGCGAGGTCGACGGCGTAAAGCGGGCTATGAGGGCGGTGCGGGTGCGAGACCGTCGGCCACCAGGCCCGCCAGTACCGCCTCTCCCAGGGCCTGCACCGCCGACTGCGGGCGGACCATCACCGTGAACTCCTTGATCAGGCCCTGGTCGTCGAAGTGGAGCAGGTCCATGCCGTGGATCTCCTTGCCGTTGACGACGGTACGGAAGATCAGGACCGCCGAGGGTGCCTCCTCCCCGTCCGCGCTCGTCTCGGCCGCGCCCTCGTACGCACCGACGTAGCGGAAGTCCTCGAAGGTCCGCAGCAGGACGCCGAACAGCCCCATCACCATCGGTTTGCCCTCGAACGGCTGGAACTTCACCGGGCTGTAGAGGCAGACGTCCTCCGTGAACAGCCCCTCCAGCGCGGCGACGTCCTCCTTCTCGACGGCGGCGCGGAAGCGGGCGGCGGTGTCGGTGCTCATGGGGCGGCCTCCATAGTCATCTTTCTGATTACTCAGTTTCTTGACTATGATGATGCGGTCAGGCGCGACGAAAAGGAAGGGGCCGCATCGATGGCCTTGCGACACGCGGTCCTGGCCGCGCTGCTGGCAGGCGACGGCAGCGACGGTGACGGCAGCGGCGAGTACAGCGGCTACCAGTTGGCCAAGGCGTTCGACATCGGCGTCGCGAACTTCTGGCACGCCCTGCCCCAGCAGCTGTACGCCGAACTGGCCAGGCTGGAGAAGGAGGGCCTGGTCGCCGGCCGACACGTCGTGCAGGAGACGCGGCCCAACAAGCGCATGTTCCGCGTCACGCAGGCCGGTCTCGCCGAGTTCGAAGCCTTCGCCGCCGCGACGCCGAAGGCCTCGTTCATCCGCGACGACCTCATGGTCAAGGTCCAGGCCGCCGACAGCGTCGACACGGCCCCGGTGATCGAGCAGCTGGAGGAGCGGGCGGCGCTGGCCGAGGCCAAGATCGAGCTCTTCGGCAAAGTGCTCCGCAAGATGCGCGGCGAGCTCGACGAGGAGGAGTTCCTGCGCCGGGGCGAGCCGATCGGCCCGTACCTGACGTGCCTGCGCGGCCTGGCGCTGGAGCGGGAGAACCGGGACTGGGGGCTGCGCGTGGCGGCCGTACTGCGCGAGAGGCGAACCGATGAAGCGCGATGAGCCGTACGGGCGTTACGTCGCCCTGGGGGACAGCCAGACCGAAGGGCTCGGCGACGGCGACGACACCACCGGCCTGCGGGGCTGGGCGGACCGCCTCGCCGAACACCTCGCAGCCGCCAACCCCCGTCTCCAGTACGCCAATCTGGCCGTACGGGGACGCCTGGCCGGTCAGGTCCGCGCCGAGCAGCTGGCACCGGCCCTGGCGCTGCGGCCCGACTTCGCGACGGTTGTCGCGGGGGTGAACGACCTGATGCGGCCCTCGTTCGACGTCGCCCGGGTGGTGGGTCACCTGGAGGCGATGTTCGCCGCCCTGACCGACTCCGGGGCCCGCGTCGTGACGGTCACCTTTCCCGACATCACGCGGGTCGTGCCGCTCGCCCGGCCCCTGCGTGAGCGCGTGCACGCGCTCAACGCGGGCATTCGCGCGGCTGCCGCCCGGCACGACGCCGTGGTCGTGGAGATCGCCGAGCACGCCTTCGCCGCCGACCCGCGCTTCTGGACCGCGGACCGGCTCCACCTGAGCCCGCTCGGCCACGAACGGTTCGCGGCCGCCGCGGCCCACGCCGTACGACTGCCAGCCGTCGACGGAACCTGGGCGGACCCGCTGCCCGCGCTGCCGGCGGCCACCGGCCGGCAGGCGGCGCGGGCCGAGCTCCACTGGCTGGCCGCCCACCTCGGCCCCTGGCTGGGGCGACGCCTGCGCGGCCGCTCCTCCGGCGACGGCCGCGAGGCGAAGCGGCCGCGACTGCTGGCGGTGCGCCCGCCCGCGTGACGCCATCGGTGGTGTCGCCGGCCGATGTCCCGGCCGGACACGACGGCTGCCGGGAAGACTGGGCGATCTGAGCCCGGCGGGCGCCGCCGCCCCGAAAGGAAGCACGCATGCGCAAGTTCAAGCTTCAGGTCCAGACCACCGTCGACGGGTGCATGGCGGCCCGAACGGCGAGATGGACTGGCTGACGTTCCCGTGGACGGACGACATCAACGCCCACATCGACGCGCTCACCGACCCGGTCGACTGCATCGTCCTCGGCCGCAGGCTGGCCGAGGGGTTCATCCCGACCTGGGCGGCCGGTCCCGAGGGGGAGGACCAGGCGTCCATCGACAAGATGAACAACACGCCCAAGGTCGTCATCACCCGCACGCTCACCGAGTCGCCCTGGGAGAACGCCGTGGTCGGCGACGATCTCGCCGCGACAGTGAACCACCTGAAGGCCCGGCCGGGCGGCGACATGATCGCGTACGGGGGCGGCACGCTCGTGGCGAGCCTGATCACCGAGGGGCTCCTCGACGAACTCCACCTCTTCGTCAACCCGACCGCCATCGGAGCCGGAATGCCCGTGTTCGGCGACCTCGGCCGCTACCAGCGACTCCGCCTCGTAACGGCCCGGCCGTTCGACTGCGGCATCACGGCGCTGCACTTCGAACCGAAGCGCGCCTGACCGCCGCGCAGGGCCCCCACCTCCGGATATTGAGATGCGGGCCGGTGGGCGCGACCGTAGGGTCGACGCCCGTGGACCCCCTCACCGACAAACAGATCCGCTCGTCCTTCGTGAACTGCACCAAGGGCGAGGCGGCGCGCCTGCGACTGCCGCTCGACTTCGCCGAACTGCCCTGGGAGGACCTGGACTTCATCGGCTGGGTGGACCCGGGAGCCCCGCTACGGGCCCACCTCGTCCTGCCACGAGCCGACGGCCCTGTCGGGATCTCGCTGCGGGTCCCCTCCGTGAGCCGCACCAGTGCGGTGAAGTCCAGCCTGTGCCAGGTCTGCCTGACGGGTCACGCGTCTTCCGGGGTCACCCTGCTCGTCGCCCCCTTGGCGGGCGCACGGGGCCGCGAGGGCAACACGGTCGGCATCTACGTCTGCGCGGACCTCGCCTGCCCCCTCTATGTGCGAGGCAAGCGGCAACCGAAGCTGCGCACCGGACGGTACGAGGAGTCCCTGACGCTGGACGAGCGTCTGGCCCGTATGTCGGGCAATCTGGACGCCTTCGTATCCAAGGTGACCGAAGCCTGAGCCCGCCCTGCTCGGCAAGCTCCGCCACAAGCCGGCCGAGAGCGGGGCTGGCCGACCGTACGCGAAGGTCGCCCTCGGGCGCCGCGTCGCGGCCGACGGCCGACATGCCCCTCGACGTACCGCCGCTCCGCCCCCAACCCCACACAACGCGTCTCCCCACACCACTCGAATAGGTAGTAGCCGCGCAAATAGGACACCGCTCCCCGTCATCTGACAGTTTCGGTTCACCACCCACCACCCACCACCCGCCTCGCACGCACGCGGGCCCGGCCGCCCCGCCGACCGGATGCTCAAGTGGGGCGCGAGTGTGGTGTCGCACCAACAACCGTCGCCGCACCCGCTGAGACTGGGGCCGCACCACCCCCGGAAGCTGCCGCGCCCCACCCACACACCCGACAGCCACTGAGCTGGCCCG
>NZ_BMVO01000051.1 GCF_014650755.1 Streptomyces chryseus
CCGCCTCCTCCCAGCTGAGGTGGTCGGGCTTGGGCATCAGCTGGTTGGACTTCACCAGGGCGATCTCCGCCAGACCGCCGAAGTTCGTCTCGAAGCCCCAGATGCGCTGCTCGGGGTCGAGCATCGTGTCGTTGTGCCCGTCGGAGCTCTCCAGCTCGACGGACAGGCAGTGCGCGACCACCTCGTCGCCCGGCCGCCAGGCGTTCACACCCGGGCCGGTGCGCAGCACCACACCCGCCAGGTCGGAACCGATCACGTGGTACGGCAGGTCATGGCGCGCGCTCTGCGGCGACAGCCTTGCGTACCGCTCCAGGAACCCGAACGTCGGCACCGGCTCGAAGATCGAGGACCACACCGTGTTGTAGTTCACCGAGCTGGCCATCACCGCCACCAGCGCCTCGCCGGGACCCAGTTCAGGCGTCGCCACCGCCTGAACGTGCAGCGACTTGCGCGGGTCCTTCTCGGCGCTGGGTATCCCGGTGAACATCTCCGTCTCCTCCTTGCGGAGGGTCACCGCGCGGTAGGACTTGGGCAGTTCGAGTGCGGAGAAGTCGGCGGAGACGGCCGATGCCGAGCCGCCGTCCTGCCGGTCGAGCGAGTCGATCGCGTCGACGATGTGCTGCATCCTGGCGTTCCCTTCCGTGTGCCGTGCCGTGTGCCGTGCCGGTCGTCTCTCAGGGCCGCACGCCGACGAAGAGCCCGCGGCCGGTGGCGGCCTGCGGGAGGAATTCGACGCCGAGTCCCGCCGCGGCGAAGGCCGCCTCGTACTGCGCGCGCGAGAAGAGCGTGATCCGGTGGGTCTCCTTCAGGTGCTCCACGCCCTCCCCCGGGACACCGACCAGGTAGTCCACGTCGATCCGGGTCGCGCCGTCCTCGAGTGCCGAGTGGGAGAAGCGGGCGATGGTGCGGCCCTCGGCCTCCACGAGGCTCGCGCCGACGTACCCCGGTGTGAACGTCTCCGGGAACCACCAGGGGTCGACGACCACGACCCCGCCGGGCGGCAGATGTGCGGCGAACCGGCCGATCGCCGCGTCCAGTTCCCCCTGGTCCCGCATGTGCCCGATGGAACTGAACATGCAGATCACGGCATCGAAGCGACGCCCGAGAGCGAAGTCCCGCATGTCGCCCGGGTGGATGCGGACGGCCGGGTTGCGCCGCTGTGCGATGTCCAGCATGTCGGGGGACACCTCCACCCCGGCCACCTCCTGGAAGAACTCACCGAGGTGCCGCAGGTGCATTCCCGTGCCGCACGCCACGTCGAGGAGGGAGCGGGCCCGCGGACACCGCTGGGTGACGAGGCGCGCGAGCTCCTTGGCCTCCGCCTGGTAGTCCTTGCCCTTGCCCTGGTGCACCAGGTCGTACAACCGGGCTATGTCACCGCTGTATTCGAGGTTCATGGGGCTCCTTGCGAGATCAGCCGCGGCGGTGCGCGGCGGTGAGGCTTTCCAGGCGGGGGACGAGCGCGGCCGGGGTGGGCGCGGCGAGCATCTCGTCGGCGAGGCGGCGGGCGGCCTCGGCCATCTCGCGGCTCTCCAGGGCCCGCACGACGGCGCCGCGCAGGGTCTCCACGCCCAGCTCGCCGGGGTCCAGGGTGATCCCGGCGCCCGCCTCGGCGAGTTGCAGCCCCTTGAGCGGGGCGTCCCAGAGGGAGGCCACGACGATCTGCGGGACGCCGTGCACGGTGGCCGTGAAGCAGGTGCCCGCTCCTCCGTGGTGGACGATCGCGGCGCAGCTCGGCAGCAGGGCGTCCAGGGGGACGAAGTCGACCACGCGCACGTTGTCGGGCAGCCCCGCGGCGTCCGGGAGCTGCGCGGTGTCGAGAGTGGCGACGATCTCGGCGTCCACGTCGGCCAGCCCGGCCAGCAGTTCGTGGAACGCTACGTCGTCCGTGCCGTACGTCTCCCGGGTGGAGACGCCGAGCGTGATGCAGACCCGGGGCCTGGTGAGCGGCTCGGACAGCCAGCCGGGGACGACCGAGGCGCCGTTGTACGGGACGAAGCGCACGGGCACGACCTCGCCCGCCACGGGCAGGCGCAGGCTCGCGGCGCTGGGGTCGACCGTCCACTGCCCGGCGAACAGTTCCTCGACCGTGTCCTCGTCGGCGTCGAGGCCGTGGCGCTCCAGGGTCCAGGTGAGCCATTCGCCGACCGGATCCTCGCGCTGCTCGGCGGGGCGTTCGGCGAGCAGCGCGGTGAACTGCTGCCGTGCGTTGAGGACCACGTCCGGGCCCCACAGCAGCCGGGCGTGCGCGGCGCCGCAGGCGTGCGCGGCGACGGGCCCGGCGTAGGTGAAGGGTTCCCACAGCACGAGGTCCGGTTTCCAGGAGCGCGCCAGTGCCACCATGTCGTCGATGGTGCTGTCGCCGTTGAGCGGCGAGAAGCACATGGCCGACATGATCGTCTGCTGCCCGAGGGCGTGTTCCCAGGAGAGCGGCTCGTGGCGGGTGTCCACGAAGTCCATGCCCTGCTGGTAGAGGACGAGGTCGTCGCCGATCTCGGTGATCAGCTCGATGATGGCCCCGTCGTCGCCCACGGGTACGGCGCTCAGTCCGGAGCCGGTGATGGTGGCGGTCAGCGACGGCTGGCTGGCGACCCGCACGTCGTGCCCGGCGGCGCGCAGTGCCCAGCCGAGAGGGACCAGGTTGTAGTAGTGCGTGTTGTGCGCGAACGACGTCAGCAGGATCCGCATGGGAGGTCCCTCCTCAGTTCCGTGCGGCGGTGGCGGTCGGGGTACGGGCGGCCGGTGCGGCGGCGACGGGGAGGCGGGCGTGTCCGTGCAGGACCGGTGAACGGCGGCGCCGCACGGCCGGCCCGGTGGCGCGCAGACCGGGGAGCCGCACGGCCAGCGCGCCCAGTGCGGCTTCGGCGACCGCCCTGACCAAGGGCCCGGCGAGGCTGAAGTGCAGGTCGCCGGGAAGCCCGAACGGCCCGGGTACGGGCTCGGGCCGCGCCAGGTCGAAGGGGGCGGTCCGGATGTGGCCGCCGCCGCTGCCGGAGGCGGGCGGGACGCCGTTGCCGGACGCGGGGATGCCGTCGTGCCCGGCCGGATCGCGGTTGACGGCGGCGACCAGGATCACGACCCGGCCGTGCGCGGGGATGCGCTCCCCCGCGACCTCCGTGTCCTCGCGGGCCGCCCGCCACTCCAGGCGGACGGGCGGTGCGACGCGCAGGGTCTCCGTCACCGCGGCAGCCGCGAGGGCGGGGTCCTGGGCGAGTGCGGCCCACTGTCCGGGGTGCGCCAGCAGTTCCTGTACGGCGTTGGCGATGAGAGTCGTGGCGGGTTCGGCCGCGCCGACGGCCAGGGTGCGGGCGGCGGCGACCGCGTCGGGTTCCCGGCCGACCGGTGTCCCGCCCAGGGCGGACGCCAGTACGGCCGTCAGCTCGGACTCCGCGCGCGCCCCCGCCACGGCGTCCGGGAGGAGCTGCGGGCACAGGACGCTGTCCAGGGTGCGGCGGCAGCCGGCCAGCGCCTCGTCGAACGCGGCGGCCGATTCCCCGGGCACACCGAGCTGGTCGCGCAGGACCAGCGCGGGCAGCCTGCGGGCGTACGCGTCGACGAGGTCTGCCGTGGCGCCGTCGGCCAGGGCCGCCGCCACGCCGTCGAGGAGGACGTGGGCCAGCCTCTCGGCCGACTCGCGCAGCGCCGCCCCGTGCGGCGCCGGCATCAGGGGGCCGCCCCAGGCGGTGAACGCCCCGTACCGTTCGCAGCGGGCGCGGTCCGCGTCGAGCGCGGTGCCCGACAGGGGGAGTTCGCGCGCGCCGGGCCGCCGTCCGTCGGCCGTGAGCCAGTCGAAGGCCGGTGCGGCGATCACCTCGTCCGCGACGGCCCGGCTCGCCGTCACCCAGGTGTCCGGCAGTTCGCTGCGGAAGAGCGGGCCGTGGGCCCGTATCCGCTCCTCGTAGGGGGCCGGGTCGGTGGTCTCGGCGCGCAGCAGGAGTGCGTACGGGTCGTCCATGGTGCCGGCGAACCACTGGGTGGCTCGGGTGAGTTGCAGGCGGCGGCCGACGGTGGCCGGATCGTCCGTGGTCGGTGCGGGGCTCACTGGTGCCTCTCGTCGTCGGTGGTGCCGGCCGCCGGGCGGGTGTCCGCGGCGGGGAGGCGCAGGCCGTCGAGCCAGTGGACGACGGCGCGTGCGGTGTCGGGCGCGTGCTCGCCCATCACCGTGAAGTGGGTACCGGGCAGCGCGGTGGCGGTGTGCGCGTCCGCCCAGCTCGACTGCCAGCCGTCCGGCGGGCCGCTCCACTCGCCGAGGGGCTCGGAGGCCCGCAGGTGCAGGACGGGTGCCCGGGTGACCCGCGGCTGCCAGTCGAGCAGCATCCGGTGGTACGCGGCCATGGCGGTCAGCCGGGTGTCGTCGAGGGGGACGGCGGAACGCTCGGCCACCCAGTCGAGCATCTCGTGGCGCCACACGCCCATCGCCCCGGGATCGCCGGGCGTGTAGACGTCGACGAGTACGAGGCCGGCGGGCCCGCCTCCTTCCGCCTCCAGGCGGCGGGTGAGGGCGTGGGCCAGATTGGCGCCCGCGGAGTGTCCCAGCAGTACGAAGGGGCGCCCGGCGGTGTGCCGGGCGAGTGCGGCGGCCTGCGAGTCGAGGAGCACGTCGAGCGAGGCGGGCAGGTCCTCGCCCTGCTCGAAACCGGGTTGCGGCAGGGCGGTGAGGTCGCACCGGCCGTCGAGGGCCCGGGCCAGGGGGAGGAACTCGTGCGGGCCCGACGCGACGGAGGTGCCGGAACAGCCGATGATCAGCGGCCGGACCGGTTGGCCGGCCCGGATCGTCCTGGCCGGCCCGCCCGGTGCGGCGGGGGCGCTGCTCAGAACCACCGGGGTCGTGGGCCGGGCGTCGGCGCTCCGGAAGGCGGGGCGGAAGGCGGCGGCCGCGGCGAGGAGGTCGATCGCCTCGCCGACCCGGCGGGTCCGGACCGCCTCCTCGTACAGGACGGTGAAGCTGCTGCGTACCCGCGGCTGCGGGGCGCCGTCGGCCGGGTCGGGCGCGCGGTCGCCCCTGCCTTCGTCCCGGCCCGCGGCGAGCAGGCCGGCGAGGTGACCGGCGAGCGCGCGCGGGGTGTCGTGGTCGAAGAGGACCGTGGCGGGCAGTTCGACGTCCAGCGCCACGGCCAGTCGGCGGCGCAACTGGACCGTGGCCAGGGAGTCGAATCCGAGCAGCGGGAACCGCTCGTCGGCCGGGACGTCCTGCGGGTCCGGATGCCCGAGGAGGTCGGCGGTCTCGTCGCGGACCAGGGCGAGCAGGGCAGCCGGGCGGTCGCGGGGGCCTAGCCGTGCGACGTGTTGGCGCGGGGTGCCGGATCCATCGGCCGGCCGGTCGGTGGGGCGCGGGACGGTATGGGGCCGTGTGTCCGGTAGTTCGGAGATCAGCGGGCTGGGCCGGAAGGCGGTGAACCCGTCGGCGAACCGGGGCCAGTCCATGTCGGTGACGATGAGACAGGCGTCGTCGCCTCCGACGGAACGGGCGAGCACGTCGAGCGCCGCCGCCGGGGCCATGGCCCGTACGCCACGACGGCGCAGGTACTCGGCGCCGTCACCGTCGCCCATCCCCTCCCCCGCCCACACACCCCACGCGAGAGAGGTGGCGGGGAGACCGTCGGCGCGGCGGCGCTGGGCGAGGGCGTCGAGTTCGGCGTTGGCGGCCGCGTAGGCGCCCTGCCCGGCGCTGCCCCACGCGCCGGCCCCGGACGCGTACAGCACGAACGCGTCCAGGTTGTGGGAGCGCGTCAGCTCGTCGAGGTTCCGCGCACCGGCGACCTTGCCGGAGCAGACCTCGGCGAACAGGCCGGGGTCCGTTCGGGTCAGGGGGGCGGCCTGCGGGACGCCGGCGGCGTGGAAGACCGCGGTGAGCGGGGGATCCGCCGGGGCGGCGGCCAGCACGTCGGCCAGCGCGTCGCGGTCCGCGACGTCGCACGCCGCGAACGTCACCTTGACACCCCGTTCCAGCAGTTCCGCCTCGAGCGCGGCAGCCGTTCGGCCACGGCCGCCGTGGCGGCCCACGAGCAGCAGGTGCTCCGCCCCGTTGCGGGCCAGCCAGCGGGCGAGGTGTCCGCCGAGGGCACCGGTACCGCCGGTGACGAGCACCGTCCCCCGCGGCCGGTAGCGCGCGGCACCCGGCTCCGGATCGGCGCGGACCAGCCGGCGGCCGTGCCCGCCGGAGTCGCGGACCGCCGTCTGGTCCTCGGGGCCGTCGAGCAGCCGGACCGCCTCGGCCCAGTGGGCGTCCCGGGCGGAGACGGGCAGGTCGATCAACCCGCCCCACCGCAGGGGCATTTCGAGTGCGGCGGTGCGGCCCAGACCCCACAGCTGCGCTCCGGCACCCGTGGGCCGTTCGGCACGGTCCACGGCCACCGCGTCCTGGGTCACGCACCACAGGCGAGCGGGCACCGCCTCATCCTCCATCGTCTGAGCCAGGGCCAGGGTCGCCAGCACCCCCGCCGCCACCGGGCCGTGCTCCGGGTGCTCCCGATCATCGACGCCGAGGAGCGACAGCACGCCGGGACCGGTGCCGTCTGTGTCACTTTCCGTGTCACCTCCGGGCCGCGCGGCGGGCAGGGCCCGCGCGAGCAGGGCGGCCAGCGAGGACCGGTCCGCACCGTCCACGTCGACGGGGAGCGGGACGACGTGCGCGCCCACGGCCGTCAGGGCCCGCTCGGCGGACCGGGCGAGTGCGGCGCCCCTGCCCCGGTCGGGGTGGACCAGCAGCCAGGACCGGCGCGCGGCGGCCGGGAGGGCCGAGGCCGGGGCCGCGGGCAGCGGTCGCCATACGGTGCGGTAGCGCCAGTCGGGGAGCGCGCGCCCGGCGGCAGCGGTGGGTTCGATCCAGTACCGGCGGCGTTGGAAGGGGTACACCGGCAGAGGGACGCGCCGGGCGCCGGAGCCTGCGAAGAGCGCGGCCCAGTCGACGTCGGTGCCGGTGGTGTACGCGGTGGCGACCGCCCGGAGCACGGTGGCGCTCGCGGCGGGCCGCGCGGGCGCGCTCTCCCCGCCGCCCCGGGCGGGGCGACGCAGTACGGGCAGCAGCGTGACGTCGAGGTCGTCGGCGAGGCACTCCTGCGCCATCGCGCTCAGTGCTCCGCCCGGGCCGATCTCCATGAACGTGGTGACGCCTTGCGCGCGTGCGCTTCGTACGCCGTCGTGGAACCGGACGGTCCGCCGGACGTGCTGGACCCAGTGCTCGGGACGGCGCAGTGCGTCGGGCCCGACGGGTTGCCCGCCGGCCGCGTGGGCGATGACCGGAATGTGCGGGGCGCGGTAGTTCAGGCCTTCGGCGACGTCCCGGAAGTCGGCCAGCATGCCCTCCATGAGGGGCGAGTGGAAGGCATGGCTGACGCGTAGCCTCTTGGTGGCCCGGCCCAGCGACGCGAACCGTGCGGCCAGCGCCGCCACCGGCTGCTCCGCGCCCGATATCACCACGGCCTCGGGACCGTTGACCGCCGCGACGCCCACCGGGGCGGAGGTGGCGGCCAGCAGGTCGAGGACCTCCGACTCGGATGCCCGTACGGACACCATGGCTCCGCCCTCCGGCAGTTCCTCCATCAGCCGGCCGCGCGCGGCGACCAGGGCACAGGCGTCGTCAAGATCGAGGATTCCGGCGGCGTGCGCGGCGGTGATCTCCCCCACGGAGTGCCCGAGCAGCCGGTCCGGCCGCAGGTTCCAACTCGTCAGGAGCCGGAACAGCGCGACCTCGACGGCGAAGAGCGCGGCCTGCGTGTACCGCGTACGGTCCAGCAACTCCGCGTCCGGGCTGCCCGGTTCGGCGTCCAGCACCGCTGACAGCGGCCGGTCGAGGCCGGGGTCGAGCCGCACGGCGACCTCGTCCAGGGCGGTGGCGAACTCCGGAAAGGCTGCACGCAGGTCGCCCGCCATCTTGAGGCGCTGGCTGCCCTGCCCCGGGAACACGAACGCGAGCTTGCCGTCGCGCCGGCGTACCCCGCTGACCACTTGGGGGGCGCGACGCCCCTCCGCGACCGCGCGCAGGCCGTCCGCGAGTTCGGCACGGGTGGAGCCGAGCAGGACCGCACGGTGCTCGAACGCGCTGCGGGTGGCCGCCAGCGAGTAACCGATGTCGAGCGCGTCCGCGTCCGGCGCATCGCGCAGGTGCCGGTGGAGCCGGTCGGCCTGGTCGCGCAGGGCGGCTTCCCCACGGCCGGACACGACCCACGCCACGGGAGCGGACGCGGGGGCGGGCCGCGCACCCGTGGACGCGGGCGGGGGCGGGGGCGCGGGCGCGGGTGCTTCCTCCAGGACGACATGGGCGTTGGTCCCGCCGACGCCGAAGGCGGAGACCGCGGCGCGCCGGGGGCTGCCCGCCCGCTGTTCCCAGGGAACGGACTCCGTAAGAAGCCGCACGGCGCCCGCCGACCAGTCCACGTGCGGGGTCGGGGTGTCGACGTGGAGAGTGCGCGGCAGCGTTCCGTGCCGCATCGCCTGCACCATCTTGATGACCCCGCCGATCCCCGCGGCGGCCTGTGCGTGCCCGATGTTGGACTTCAGCGACCCCAGCCACAGGGGCCGGCCCCGGGTCCGTCCCTGGCCGTACGTGCCGAGGAGCGCGCCCGCCTCGATGGGGTCGCCGAGCCTGGTCCCGGTGCCGTGCGCCTCTACCGCGTCCACCTGGTCGGCCGTCAGCCGCGCATCCGCGAGCGCCTGCCGGATGACCAGCTGCTGGGCGGGGCCGCTGGGCGCGGTCAGACCGTTACTGGCGCCGTCCTGGTTGACGGCCGAGCCGCGTACCAGCCCGAGCACCCGGCGGCCGTCCCTCAGCGCGTCACTCAGCCGCTGGAGCACCAGCACCCCGACGCCCTCCGCCCATCCGGTGCCGTCCGCGTCCGCCGAGAACGCCTTGCACCGGCCGTCCGCGGCCAGCCCCTTCTGCCGGGAGAACTCGACGAACGCGGCCGGGTCCGGCATGACCGCCACCCCCGCTCCCAGCGCCAGGTCGCACTCGCCGCGCCGGAGCGCCGCGACCGCCACGTGCAGCGCCACCACGGACGACGAGCAAGCCGTCTCGATGGTCATCGAGGGGCCCTGCAGCCCCAGGACGTACGACACGCGCCCGGAAAGCACCGCGTCCGCGCTGCCCGTCAGCAGGTACCCCTCCGACCCTGCCGGGACCCGGCGCGGGTCGGAGGCGTAGTCCGAGTGCGCCGCTCCGACGTACACCCCGGTGCGGCTGCCGCGCAGCGCGTGGGGGGCGAACTCGGCCCGTTCGAGAGCCTCCCAACAGACTTCGAGGAGGTGGCGCTGTTGCGGATCCATCACCACCGCCTCCCGCGGCGAGATGCCGAAGAACGCGGCGTCGAACTCCGCCGCACCCCTCAGGAACCCCCCTTCGCGGCAGTATGTGGTCCCCTGCGCCTCCGGGTCGGGGTCGTACACGCCGTCGACGTCCCAGCCGCGGTCGGCGGGAAACGGCCCCACCGCGTCCGTCCCGCCGACGACCAGCTCCCACAGCGCCTCGGGCGAGTCGACGCCGCCGGGATAACGGCAGGCCATGCCGATGATGGCGACGGGTTCATGGCCGGCGTCCTCGAGTTCGCGGTTGCGCCGCCGAAGCCGCGCCGCCTCTTTCATGGACGTGCGCAGGGCCTCCACCAGTTTCTCGGTGGAGGGGTCGGCGGAGGACGTAGTCATGAGGGGGGAGTACCTCTCGCAGCGGGGCCGGGAAGGGGGGAAGGAGCGGGAGAGAGGGGAGGCGCGGCGCGGGTCAGGCGCCGGATTCCCCCAGCGCGAGCGCGATCAGCGCGTCGTCATCCAACTCGTCGATGATGTCGCGTGGTTGGTCGGACCCGGTGCGGCCGTCCAGCGCGGGGGCGGGCTCCCCCGTCTGAAGGGACCCGGACGCGTGTGCCGCTGCCAGGGCGAGCACCGGGTCGAGCAAGCCCGCTTCGCGCAGCGAGTCCAAGGGCAGCGACGCCAGCGCCGTCCTGATCCGCGCCTCCTCGCTCCGCGACTCCCCGGCCAGGGCACGCGCCTCCAGCAGCTCGGTCAGGTGGTCCGCGACCGACTCCGCCGTCGGGTGGTCGAACACCAGGGTCGGCGGCAACTTGGCCCCCACCTCCCGGCCCAGCCGGGTGGCCACCTCGACGGCCGTGAGCGAGCTGAAACCGAGGTCCCTGAAAGCCTGGTCGGCCGGTACCTCCACGGCCCCCGCGTACCCCAGCACGACGGCCACCTGCCGCCGGACCACATCGAGCAGCAACTCCTGCCGCTCGACCGGGCCGGACGCGGTGAACCGCGCGAGGAACCGCTGGCCGCCGGTGCTCTCCTCGCCGTCCTCGTCCCGCTTCCCCGCCTCGCCCGTTCCGCGGAGGGCGCCGATCAGCGGGCTGGGCCGGAACGCGGTGAACGACCTGGCGAACCGGGGCAGGTCGAGATCCGCTACGGCCACGCAGGTGTCATCACGTTCCAGAGCCGCACCGAGGGCCTGCACGGCCCGCTCCGGGTCCATCACGCGCAGTCCGCGCTCGCTGAGGAACTCCGCGCCCTCGCCTTCGCCCATGCCACCGCCGCCCCACAGGCCCCAGGCGATCGCGGTGGCCGGCAGTCCGTCGGCGCGGCGGCACTCCGCGAGGGCGTCGAGCGCCGCGTTCGCCGCCCCGTACGCCGCCTGCCCACCACTGCCCCAGACTCCGGCGCCCGACGTGTAGAGCACGAAGGCGTCGAGATCCCGCTCGCGGGTGAGCTCGTCCAGGTGGCGGGCCCCGGCGACCTTGCCGCCGTACACGTCCGCCATGCCGTCCGTACGCAGACCGAGGAACGCACCGGAATGCGGTACGCCCGCGGTGTGGAACACGGCGGTGGGAGGATACTCGTTTAGCAGCGCGGCCAGTGCCTCGCGGTCGGCGACATCGCACGCCGCCACCGTCACCCGCGCACCCGACTCCTCAAGCTCCGCGGCCAGAGCGGCCGCCCCGGGGGCGTCCATACCCCGCCGACCGGTGAGCACCAGATGCGCGGCACCATTCGCCGCCAGCCAACGCGACACATGGCCCCCGAGCGCACCGGTACCTCCTGTCACCAGTACCGTCCCGCGCGGGGTGTACGCCCGGCCGGCACCGGCCGCCGCCCCGGCGGCTGCCAGCCTGCGCCCGTAGGTGCCGGAGGCTCGTACGGCCACCTGGTCCTCGGCACCGGCCGCCGCCAGCGTCCGCACCAGCTGCCGCAGGCACCGGGCGTCCGGCGCGTCGGGGAGGTCCACGAGCCCTCCCCACAGGGCGGGCAGTTCCAGTGCGATGCCGCGCCCGACACCCCAGACCTGGGCACCCGCTGTGGAAGGCCGCTCCCCCGCCGTCACGGCGACGGCCCGGCGCGTGACGGTCCACAGCCGCGCGCCCCTGCCGGCGTCCGACGCCGCCTGGGCGAGGAGCACCGTACCGACGGTGGCACGGTCGAGCACGGGGTGGCCGGGGTGCGGCCGCTCGTCCATCGGGAGGAGGGAGAGGATGCCGTCCCAGGTGCCGGAGAGCCGCGCGGCAAGGCCGTCGCGCCCCAGCGCCACGGGGTCGACCACGAGCGGACTCACGGTGGCGCCGTGGTCGCGGAGTGCGTTGCCGATGTCGGTCGCGAGGCCGGGAGCCGTACCTTCCGAACCCTCGGCACCTTCCGTACCTTCCGGCAGGACCAGCAACCAACGCCCCGACAACCGGGGCACCTCCGGCACCGACAAACCCTTCCACACCACTTGATAACGCCACGCGTCGATCCCGGAAGGCTCCACGGAACCGCGCACACGGCCAGGACCACGAGGAGCGGTTTCGAGCCAGTAGTGGGTGCGCTGGAAGGGGTAGGTGGGCAGGTCGACCCGGCGGGTGGCGAGCCCGTGTGAGGTGTACGCGGCCTTCCAGTCCACGTCGACGCCTTGTACGAACGCCTCCGCCATGGACGTCCAGAACCGGTGCAGACCGCCCTCGTCCCTTCGAAGGGTCCCTACCACCACAGCGTTCTCGGCCGAGCTGCGAGTGCCGCGGTCCACGAGATCCTGCACGCCCATCGTCAGCACCGGATGGGCACTGACCTCGATGAACACCCCGAAGCCATCTACGACGAGCGCCTGAACAGCCTCCGCGAAACACACCCGCTGCCGCAGATTCCGGTACCAGTACCCACCATCCAGCCGCACCGCTCGGCCCGGCTCCACCGTGGACCAGAACGGAACCAGCGGCTCACGGGGTTCCACCGCACCCAGCAACTCCGCCAGTTCCTCTTCGATCTTCTCCACCTGGGACGAGTGCGAGGCGTAGTCCACCGGAATACGGCGGACCCGCACACCCTCCCGCTCACACATCTCCACGAAGTCGTCCACGGCCCCGACCGCACCCGAAACCACGGTCGCCGAGGGCCCATTCACCGCAGCAACACCCAACACCCCCGACCAGGCAGCCAGACGCTCTTCCACCTCGGCTACCGGCAGGGCTACGGACACCATCCCACCGCCCCCCGCCAACACACGGCCGATCGCCTGCGAACGCAACGCCACCACCCGCGCCCCGTCCT
>NZ_BMVO01000052.1 GCF_014650755.1 Streptomyces chryseus
GTCCATCCTGCCGCACTCGACCTGCCGCATGCACTCGTGGAGTGGGTCACCATGCTGATCGTCACCCGTGAGGGCGACCGGCGCTGCAAGCTCCGTCCGTCCCAGCGCGCGATGGTGGCACTGGTGTACCTACGCGAACACACCACTCTCGCGAAGATCGCCGCCGGGTTCGGGATCAGCGAGTCCACCGCCCACGCCTACACCAGCGCGGTCGTCGACCTGCTCGCCGAACGTGCACCGGGTCTGCTGAAGACGCTGCGCGAGCACGAACCCGACTTCGTCCTGCTCGACGGCACCCTCGCCGAGTGCGACCGGGTCGGCGACGGCCGGGCCGACTACTCCCACAAACACCGGCGCCACGGTGTGAACGTGCAGGTTGTCACCGACCCCGGCGGCCGGCTGCTGTGGCTCTCGCCCGCCCTACCGGGCCGCACCCATGACCTGACCGCCGCCCGCACCCACCGCATCATCCGGATTCGCGAGCGCCAGGGCGTTCCCATCCTGGCCGATCTCGCCTACCAGGGCGCCGGCCCGTGGCTGACCACGGGCATCAAGCGCAGGCCCCTGCGGGAACTCACCCCCACCGAAAAGTCCCGCAATCAGGCACTGGCCGCAGCGCGAGCACCCGTCGAACGCGGCGTCGCCAGGCTGAAGTCCTGGCGCATCTTCCGCCGGTCCCGATGCAGCCCCAACCGCATGACGTCAATCGCCAAGGCCATCCTCACGCTGGAGCGGCAATGCTGAAGAAGCTCAGTAAACGAGGCGGAGTTACGTCCGGCTCGGGGCACCCGGGGCCGAGCAGTGGGGGACGCGGTCTGCGGGGCATGGTCGCCCTTCGGTCGCATAGGGTAACTGCGCTCCGCATCCGCCACCGCAA
Source organism: Streptomyces chryseus (assembly GCF_014650755.1). Taxonomy (GTDB): domain Bacteria; phylum Actinomycetota; class Actinomycetes; order Streptomycetales; family Streptomycetaceae; genus Streptomyces; species Streptomyces chryseus. The sequence goes on from NZ_BMVO01000052.1 coordinate 878, forward strand.
AACCACCCGAGAGCACCGGCCCGCCACATGAGCGAGGACCGGCTCCAACTCCCCAGTCCACCACTCAGCTGCGTCCAGCACACCATGCCTGGAGCAACGTAACCGACCAGCTCAGGCAACGATTTCTGACCGTAGCATCAGGGGCCGTTCGGCCGTCTGATCCAGCCCAAGGACCGTTCGACGGCCCGTTGCCAGTTCTCGTACTCCGACGCCCGTCGCGTGGGGTCCATGTCCGGCAGCCATTGGGCCGCCCGGTGCCAGTTGCCGCGCAGCACTTCCAGGTCCGCCCAGTAGCCGGCCGCCAGCCCGGCGGCATAGGCGGCGCCCAGGGAAACGGTCTCGGCCGCCATGGGCCGCACCACCGGCACGTCGAGGACGTCGGCCAGGATCTGCATGAGGAGGTTGTCGGACGTCATGCCACCGTCGACCTTCAGCTCTCTCAGGGTGAGCGAGGAGTCGGCGTTCATGGCGTCGACGACCTCCTTCGTCTGCCAGCCGGTGGATTCCAGTGCCGCCCTGGCCAGGTGCCCCTTGGTGATGTACGAGGTCAGGCCGACGATGATGCCGCGTGCGTCGCTGCGCCAGTGGGGTGCGAAGAGACCGGAGAACGCCGGGACGATGTAGCAGCCGCCGTTGTCCTCGACGGTCCGCGCAAGGGTCTCGATGCCCGGTGCGCTGTTGATGAGTTCCAGCCGGTCGCGGAACCACTGGACCAGGGCACCGGTGACGGCGATCGGGCCTTCCAGTGCGTAGACCGCGGGCTGCTCGTCGATTTTGTAGGCGACGGTGGTGAGCAGTCCATTGCTGGACCGGACGACGTCGGTGCCGGTGTTGAGCAGCAGGAAGCTGCCCGTTCCGTAGGTGCACTTCGCCTCGCCCGGGGAGAAGCAGGTCTGCCCGAAGAGCGCGGCCTGCTGATCGCCGAGCGCGGCCGTGATGGGCCTGCCGGGGAGCACCGAGCGGTCCTCGCCGTACCACTCCGCCGAGGAACGGATTTCGGGCAGGATCGCGTGCGGAATCCCGAAGAACCCCAGCAGTTCCTCGTCCCATTCGAGCGTGCCCATGTTCATGAGCATCGTGCGGCTGGCGTTGGTCACGTCGGTGATGTGGCGGCCTCCCGCCGTCCCCCCGGTGAGGTTCCAGATCAGCCAGGACTCCATCGTGCCGAACAGGACGTCGCCGTTCGCGGCCCGCTGCGCCAGACCGGGCTCGTGGTCGAAGAGCCAGCGGATCCGTGGTGCGGAGAAGTAGGTCGAGGGTGCCAGGCCGCAGCGTTCCAGGAAGAACGCGTCGCCCGGGTCGCTGCGCAGGTCTTCGACGAGCGGGGCGGTGCGGGTGTCCTGCCAGACGATAGCCCTGTTCAGCGGGGTGCCGGTCCGCCGGTCCCAGAGCACGGTCGTCTCGCGCTGGTTCGCGATGCCCAGGGCCGAGACGGCCTCGGCGGCGACGCCGTCGCCCGCGCCGGACAGGGCCTCGGGCACGATGCGTCGCAGATTGCGCCAGATCTCCAGGGCGTCGTGCTCGACCCAGCCGGGTTTCGGGAAGAACTGCTGGTGCTCGCGCTGGGCCACGGACACCAGTCGCCCGCGGTGGTCGAACAGGATGCACCGGGTGGAGGTGGTGCCCTGGTCGATGGACATCACATACCGTTCGACCATGATCCGGACCGCCTTCCGATGCGTGGAGATGCGATGCGTGCAGAGGCGCTGCGCGAGGACCTACCAGCGGGCGGCCCCCAGGTTTCGTGATATCGCCCGGGCGGTCTCACGGAGCAGGGAGAGCAGCTTGAGCTCCGGCCGGCCCCTGACGTCGCAGATCCGCTCGACCGGGCCGGACAGGCCGATGGCGCCCACCGCGAGGCCACCGTGCCCCCTGATGGGCGCGGCGACGCCGGCTTCCCCCATGGTCATCTCCTGTACTTCGGCGCCCCATCCGTTCTCCCGGATCTCGGCGAGGGCGTGGGTCAGCTCGTCCGTTTTGGCCAGGGTGTGCCGGGTGTACGCCTCCAGCCCGGCGTCCACCGCCGCATCGAGGTTCGCGGTGCCGAACGCCAGCAGCACCTTTCCGAGCGAGGAGGCGTGCAGGGGCAGTAGTGCGCCCACGTCCAGGGTCTGGAGGGTGTCGTCCGGCCGGAAGACGTGGTGGATGACGAGCACGCTGCCCTCCAGGGGAGTGCCGAGGCGGACCGCTTCGCCGCTGCGGGCGGCCAGGGCGTCGGCCCAGTTGATCGAGCGCGATCGCAGTTCGTTCACATCGAGGTAGCTGGTGCCGAGGTGCAGGAGGGCCGCCCCGAGCTGGTACTTCCCGGTCGCCGCGTCCTGCTCGACGAAATCCACGTGCTGGAGGGTGCGCAAGATGCCGTGGGCCGTCCCCTTCGCCAGCCCCAGCGAGGCGGCCACTTCCCCGAGCCCGAGCCGACGGGGGCCCGCGGCAAGCAGGCGGAGGATTGCCGCCGCCCGTTCGATGGACTGGACGGGACCGGCCATACCGCGATTCTAGATCCGCCTTCGCCGTCCCACATCGGCCATGACGCGGCGATTTCCGCCGAAGCCGACTTGCGTTCGGTAATGCCGACCGAGGTTTATTGACCGGTTTCTTATCACTCCATAGCGTGCGTGACATCGGCACCCGTCGGTACCGTTCGTCTAGGAGGGCAGATGGCCGCCCAGCTCAACATCGCCGGCCCCACGGCAGTCGATCGCCCCGGCTCCGACACTGTCGATCATGTCTGCCCCGTGCCCCACGCCCCGGGGGCCGTGCGCGCCGTCCGCGGGTGGGTCCGCACCATACTCGCCGAGTGGGGCCTGTCTGCCGACGCCATCATGGATGCACTCGTGGTGGTCTCGGAGCTCCTGACCAACGCACTGGTCCACGCGCTGCCACCGGCGACACTGCGGTTGTCGTGGGTCCGCGTCGACGGACACGGGGCCCTGCGCGTGGAAGTGACCGACGCGGGACCCGCCCTCGCCGGTGATGGGAGGGGAGCCCCGGACCCGGACGAGCACGGCCGCGGTATTGACATCGTCACCGCGCTGGCTGCTCGATGCGGCATACGCGTTGGCACCGAGGGGATCACACGCTGGGCTGACCTCCCTGCGGCCTAGTACTTCAGTCAGGAATCGTTTGCCTGAGCTGGTCGGTTACGTAGTTCCAAGCCTGGTGGCTTGGACGAAGCTGATCTGTGGGCTGGGGATGGAGTCGGTCCTCGCTCGGGTGGCGGGCCGGTTCTATGGGGTGGATCTGCGGTGGCGGATGCGGGGTTACGTGCGCGGTCTGCTGGCTCCGGTGGAGCGGAAGAACGGTTGGCAGCTGGCCGAGTATGCGGGTCACCGCGGACCGGCCGGCTTCCAGCATCTGCTGAGCGGTGCGTCCTGGGGAGTTCGCTTTCACCCCGTCGAGCTGCATCACCCCGATCCGTTCGGCGTCACCGTCGTGCTCAGGCAAGAGGACGGCTACAGCGTGCGCCTCACCAGAGCCTTCGCCCGCTGACCCGACAGAAGAGGAGAGGAGGAGGAGTTCGTACCCGCGGCCTCGATGACGACTCGCTCAGCCGACTGAACGCTGCCGCGGAGCAGCTCAGCGCCGAGCAGCAAGCCGCAGCCAACGAGCGGGCCGCACTGAGGAAGTACCGGCCCGATGTGAAGCGGATGGAGCGGAGCCCGGCGCGGCGAGGGCGAGCTCCGTGTGGTGCGCCTGTCGCTGGCCGTCGCCAGCGTCGCCTTCCCGCGGGCCTGGCATGGACCGTTCTGGCCTGGGACTCCCCCTTACTCTCAGGGTCGGCATCATCTGCGGCACTGCTGCTGATCACTGGGGCGGTCGCCATCGTGGCCGCGTCGCCCGGGGCTCCCTGAGCTTGGGCAATCTGGAGGACACGATCGACAACAACCGCGACGTCCGCGGTTCTTCACTGCCGCAACTACCCAGCGCTGAGGGAGCGGCGAAGCCTCTACCCCGAGTCAGTGGGGGTGACACCGTGATCGGGTGTCACCTCGGCACCGTGACCGGCAGCGAGCTCGGTGAGCAGCAGGGCGATGTCGTCAGCTCGGTACGAGGAGCCCCGGGCGTTGCGCAGAAGCCGGTCGGCGAGATTGTCCGGCGAGTCCGCAGGGGCGTGAGCCAGGGATGCTCTCAGACGGTCAATCCCCACCTTGATGTCGGTGCCGCGTTCCTCGACCAGTCCGTCGGTGTAGAGGGCGAGGACGGACCCTGGTGGGAGGTCGATCCGGGTTGCTGGATAGGCGCTTGCGCGATCCACACCGAGGAGTGGGCCGATGTCCAGTTCGAGGGCGTCGGTCGTCCCGTCGGGACGGCGGATCAGGGGTGGGGGGTGGCCGGCGGTCACGGCGTAGGCATGGTGGCCGTGGGGTTCGAGGTGGATGTAGCAGCAGCTGGCCAGCAGCCCGGGGTCGAGGTCGATGAGGGTTCGGTTGACGCCAGCCATCACATCGCCGGGCGTATGGCCTACCGCCGCGAAGGCCCGTACGGCGCTACGCAACTGGGCCATGGTGGCCGCGGCGGCGATGCTGTGCCCCTCCACGTCTCCGATGACAAGAGAGACCCCACTACCGGTGGGGATGATGTCGTACCAGTCGCCACCGATGTCCATTCCCCTGGTGCCGGGCAGATAGCGCGCGACGGTGCGGATACCCGGGACTACTGGCAGGCGGTGCGGCAGGAGCGCTTGCTGCAGGCCGCGCGCGAGGGCGAACTCGGAGTCGTAGAGCCGCGCTCGTTCCAGGGCCTGGGCGATCAGCCCGGCTAGGGCGGTGAGGACGCCGCGGTCCTTCTCCGTGAACCGGTGGATTTCGTCGAAGCCGAGGACGCAGGTGCCGACGGGGTGGCTGGAGGCGATCAGTGGCAGATACGCCCAGGAGCGTACGTCGCCCGTGGGGATGCCCGGGTAGCCCTGGGAGAGGTCCTGCTGCGACTCGATGAAGAGCGGAGTGCCGGAGGTCAGGGTCTCCGTACCGGGCAGGCGCGCGTGCAGCGGTACGCCCTCCAGCCAGTCGAGGAAATCTTCGTGATGACCGGTGTGAAAGAGCAGACGCATCGTTCCGTCACGGACCACGTAGATCGCCAGCTGCTGGCCTCCGAACGCTGGGAGGAGTTGGTCGGAGATGACTTCGCAGACTTCGCGGGCGGTGACCGCCTCGGTGAGCGCGCTGCCCAGCTGCAGGACGTGGTACATGACGCCCAGGCGCGCTGGTGGGGAAGCCGTTGCTGTCGCCGAGGAAGCGGATGGCGGTGAGGTCGAGGGTGTATTGCCGACGGGCACCACCCGGCCGGTTACTCCGTCTGCTTCCGGATGGAGGGAGAAAGCGAGCCACCGGTCGGGCGGTCGGCAGGCCAGGAAGGAGACTGGCGTCTGCGAGATCATCGCGGACCGGTGGCGGTACTCGACGTCGGGATCGGACAGCCACGGCAGCACGTCCGAGAGAAACTGGCCCAGCAGTTCGTTGCCGCGCACGCCCAGCAGCTGCAGAGCGCTTTGGTTGGCGTAGGTGACCCGCCCATCAGGAGCGAGGGAGAACACCCCGTCCCGCAGCCGTTCGACCGCGGCGACGGCCGCGCTGCCGGCCTGCGCATCGACGACCGTGCCGACCAGGTGGCTGCGTGCCCGCGCACTGTCGGCCTGCGGTGCGCGGCCCCACAACTCAACCGTGCGGTACCCCTCACTGCCGCCCCCGTGATCTCGTATGCGCAGGCGCCGCGCTTTGATCCGGCCCTCGGCGGCTCCCGCTCGGGCGACCGCTCGAAGAGCGGCGCGGTCGCCGGGATGCAGGCAGGAAGCAAGCGTTTCGGCTCGTCCGTCGAAAGCACGGGGGTCGAGACCGAAGATCGCGCAGAGCTCGTCGTCCACGGTGAAGGTGCCGGTGACGAGGTCCCAGTCGAACAGGCCGGCCCGCACGGCCGGTGCCGAGGGAGCTGGGTTCTCGACGGGAATCGTCTGCGGGTCGCACTCGACGGGATCGCCGGTACGGGCGCGGAGCTCGGAGAGGGAATCACCGAGCCGGTTGGCGATGGTCCGCATGTGGCGGCGCTGGGTCTTGGACAGCCCTTCGCCGCCGGGTGCCGCCGCCCAGACGATCGCCAGCGCGCCGAAGGTCTCCTCACCTGAGCCCACCGGCACGGAGCAGGAGCCGAAGGCGTACGGCAGAGCTACAGCGAGCTGGGGAAACCGGCGCATCGTCTCGTCGGCGTCGGCCAGGTGGACCGTGCGCCCCGAGTCATAGGCTGCGGCGACCGGGATGGGACTGCTCACAGGAATGAGGTGCCAGCCCCCGAGCAGAGAGGGTGGCACCCCGCACGTCGCGGCGAGCACGATCGACCGGCGGTCGCGGGAGCGGAGAAAAACGCTCCCGGCGTACGCGCCGGTTCCTTCGACGGCTTGGACGACGGCTGCAGCGAGCAGATCCTCACGCTTCGCCGTCTCGCCAGCCATCATCTCGCGCACAGTTCCAGTGTGCGCGGGTCGAGCCCGCCGGCCAAGCCGGCAGCCCAGCGAGACGCATCGATCGCAGGGTCCGTCGCCGCGATCCGGCCATGGCTCCGCCCTGGATTCCCGAGACACCCGGGCAAGCTCACGCAAACCGTCGACGGTACGGGGCACCTGCACGGTCCGGACACGGAGGACGGTAGAGACGCCGTAACTGACAGCTACTGAGCATCACCGATGCTCAATGATCACCCGGATTTGCTCGGACGGCGCTCATGATCCGCCGACAGTGCTCATCGAATCGCAGATCCTACAAGCCACTTGGATCTCGGCTGCCATGGCGACGAACCGGCTGTAGGCAGTGCCGCCGGGCCGCATCGTCATCGTCGGCAACGGCTCCCAGCTCCCGGACTTCGCCGGCTTGCCGGGCGAGGTGACCGTGATCGACCTGGAGGAGAACTTGGGCTGCCCGGGTGGCCACCACGTCGCGCTGACCCGGTTGCGGGGAGTTCGGCGACGTCGACGTCGTGATCGAGCTCGGCGGCCACGGCGGCAAGGTGCTCGGGGCTGTGAACCGAGAGGTCCGTGCCCTTGGGAAAGTACTGCCGCAGCGGGCCGTTGACGTTCTCGTTGGAGCGGCACGGAAAGGGGCTGGCCGGATCGTAGAAGTAGACCGGGACGTCGGGGGTGACGGTGAACTCGTGGTGACAGCCTATTCCGCTGCCCTGCTCCCAGGTCAGGGAGCGCTTCAGGTGGGCGGGGAGGGTCTTGACGGTGTTCACCAGAGCGGTCGCGCACGGGCTCGGTGGCACGGCCGTGAGGCAGGTGGACCAACAGCAGGTATCAAGGACCGCGCTCGACCGGGGTGCCGATGGCGGAGCCGTTCTCTCTGCCCTTGATCAGGTCTCCGTCCCAGTCGCCGGGGACCGCACGGTCGTCCTCCGAGGCGGGACGCTCGCTGATCATGACCATGGGGTGGCGGTAGCGGGGCTGGCGCTGCTGGGCCTGCCGTCGGGGCTTGCGCCGGACACGTCCGGTGCGCAAGGCGCGGGCCGGCTCGCGGCGGAGTTCACCGCGCCCCTGGACGGAGAGGGGCCTGCTAGATCGTCTCGTGGACCGCGTGGATCTCCGGATGGTCGGGAAAGGTGGTGCGCGGATCTGCTGCTGACTCCACCGTCTGTCAATGTGGTCCTGGACGAGGTCGCGCCACTTTGGTGTGATGGCCAGCTCGGAGTACGAGAACGTCTGGCTCTTGTCCGGGGCAGGGTCGAGGTGCTCGCGTTACCACTCGCTCGGGAGTCGCCGGGGCTCCGTACGCGAAGCCCACCGGCTCCACACCGTCGTAGGCGATCACACAAGCGAAATCCGGGTTGCCGCCCCAGTGATCCACGAACCAGGGAGACTTCTTCTTGAACTCGTCGTCCCGGTCCGCGCCTTGCGCTGCGGCGTGCAGGTCGATCAGCGTCTGACGGATCTGCGGCAGGTCTTCATGGGTGAAGTGTCGGACGTCCAGGTCGGCGGCGATCAAGGCTCGGCTCCATTCGGATCGGTAGCGGTCTCCCCACTCTCGCGCCACGGTGGCACTCGCCGCGAAGGCGCTCAAGTCCTGTAGTAGTCGCCGAGGAGAGACCTCATACGGCCGGGGATGGGGTTGCCCGCCATTGACCGTGACGCACTTGTGGTCGTTGTTCCGCCGACGCGTGAGTACATATCCCCCCTGCGGACTGGTGGGCCCTGCCACCCCTCAGGGCCCACCACCTTTACCGGGCGGCGCGTGCGCTTCTCGCCCCTCTGCCCGGCCGGGCTCAAGGGGAGCACCGTGAAGGTACGGGTTCCTCGGACGATCTGGGTCAGGGTGCGGGGCTGGAGCCGGTGGGCCGGTGCCCTGCGCTCGGGATCAGCAGAACGCAGGCGTACCGGCTGATCGGCATCGCGGATTCCGCCGAAGGACTGAGCCGGGTGATCGGCGCGGCCGGCGTCCTGACCGAGGTGTCACCCGCGGGTTACACGCCCACACCGGGGCTGGTGAATCTGGGGCTGCGGCTCACCACAGCCGCCCAGACCAGACAGGTCGAGTGGCCGGCGGTCCCTGCCATCGTGGGCCAGGCCGTCGACGAACTCCGCCGCGAACCGATCCCCACCACCGGCGCCGACGACACGGGCGGGGGTGACGGCGGCGCTCTGGAACGGGCACTCACTGACACCGAGCGACATCCCGCTGACACGACCGCGATACGGCGCCTGGTCGACGAGATGACCGCCGCCGGCGGCGGCCGGCTGGGACAGATCGTCCTCGAACCCGCCCCGCCCTACCTCTCCTAGCAACAAGCCGTCGACACCGCCCTCACCCGGTCCGCCGACGACATCGGCAGCGACACCGAAACCGTCCTGGCCGTACGCCGCTACGCCTTCACCGGCGACCCTTGCGCCCTGGAAGGCACGTGGCTCTGACTCCCAGGAACGCGGCCGCGGGAACCGGCGCCGGTCAATCCTCGCCCTGGAGGAAGGCAGTGCGGCGCTCGGCAAGAGCGGTGCGCGCCTGGCGTTCGTCGAGGAGGAGGCCGAACTCTCCCCGGGCGACGCGCTGGACGTCCTCAACGGTCGCAGTCCTGCCGGCCGGGCTGCGGGTATGGGCGAGTTCGGCCGCGCCCAGGGCGAGCAGCTGTTCGCGGTCATGCTGCGGGTGCCGGTCGTTGGTGTAGGCGGCAAGAACTCGCTGCCACAGCCCACTCACCGGTCCTCTCCTGACCCCGGCCCAACAGGGGCTGCGACTGCTCAGCACTCACGGGCACCACATCGGTCGCCGCCGCCCGATGTGGTGCCCCGAAACGATCAGCTACTCGCGGCCGGGGCACACCTGTGCCCGGTATTCGGGAGTTTCAACTCCAGGAGGTAGTCGTCCACCGCCTTGCGTGTGCAGTTGGTGCGGCCGTAGACGCTGTGTCCTGCGCCCTCGTACGGCACCAGTACGGTCGTCCTGCGGGTCTGTCGGTGCACGTTGGTCGCCCACGCGTAGTTGTTCGCCGGGTCGTGCAGCGAATGCAGCATGAGAATCTTGGGTGCCTCGGTGATCTGCGGCCGATGCTGCGGATTGTTCACCTTGTACGGCCAGCCGACACAGCCTGCCACTGCTGCGTGAATACGTGGTGAGCCGCGCATGTGGGGGGCGGCCCGCAGTTCGGCCTGGGTCAGGCCGGCGAACTCCCGGTAGTCTTTCGGCCGGATGCGCCAGTCCTGGCAGAACACCGCGTGGAACGGTTCTGCGGTCGTCTGCTTGTCCCCTACCTCTGAGTGCCTGACTGAGAACCGGTGACGGTAAGTGGAGTGTCACGTTCGAGTGGCGTGGTG
>NZ_BMVO01000053.1 GCF_014650755.1 Streptomyces chryseus
AGAACGCCTTGCACCGGCCATCCACCGCCAACCCACGCTGCCGCGAAAACTCCACAAACATCCCTGGCGAAGCCATCACCGTCACGCCACCCGCCAGCGCCAGGTCGCACTCGCCCCGGCGGAGCGCCTGCACCGCCAGATGCAACGACACCAACGACGACGAACACGCCGTGTCCACCGACACCGCAGGACCCTCAAGCCCCAGCGCGTACGAAATACGGCCCGACGCCACGCTTCCGGACGTCCCGGTGCCGAGGAAGCCGCCCATGTCGGCGGCGGCGGCCTGCCCGTTGCCGTAGTCGTGGTACATCACGCCCGCGTAGACGCCGGTGCGGCTGCCGCGCAACGCGTGGGGGTCGATCCCCGCACCCTCCACCGCCTCCCACGACGTCTCCAACAGCAACCGCTGCTGCGGATCCATCGCCACCGCCTCACGCGGCGAAATCCCGAAAAACGCGGCATCGAACTCCCCCGCCCCGTGCAGGAAACCCCCCTCCCGCGCATACGTCTTGCCGGGGGTTCCGGGCTCCGGGTCGTACAACCCCGCGACATCCCAGCCCCGGTCCACCGGAAACCCCGACACCGCATCCGTCTCCGATGCCACCAGATCCCACAGGTCCTCCGCGGAACCCACCCCACCCGGGAACCGGCACCCCATCCCCACAATGGCCACGGGCTCGTGCGCCTGCTCCTCCGCCTGGCGCAGCTTCTCCTGCGTCTCGTGGAGCTCCACCATGGCGCGGCGGAGGTAGTCCCGAAGCTTCGCCTCGGAGGTGGCGGAGCCGTTTGCTGAGTCGGAGTCGTTGGTGGACACAGTTCTCCTGAGATGGTCTCGTGGTGCGGTCGTCGCCTCAGAGCGCGTGCGTCGGCAGGTTGTTCACTGCCGGAACCTGCTGTTCATTGCCGGGACCTGCTGTTCACTGCCGGAACTTGTTGTCGAGCAGGTCAAACAGCTCGTCGTCGGTCGCCGTTCGCAGGCGGTTGCCCACCGCCTCGTCCGGGCGGTCGGACTGGCCGGCTCCGGTACCGTCGGTCACTGCCGGGCCGCCGTCGGCCGGTCGCCCCGGTACGGCCAGAGTCGCGAGCAGGGCTTCGAGCCGTCGGGTGACACGGCCCCGCACCTCGTCGTCGACCACTGCTTCCGGTGCGCCGTCCAGTTGTTCCTGGAGCCGGTCGAGGGTGTGGAGTACGGCTGTCTCGGGGCCGGGCAGTTCGCGGTCCAGGAAGACCGCGAGTGCCTGCGGGGTCGGTTGGTCGAAGACGATGGTGGCGGGAAGGCGCAGGCCGGTGGCTGCGGCGAGCCGGTTGCGGAGCTCCACCGCCGTGAGCGAATCGAGGCCCAGCTCACGGAAGTTGCCGTCCCTGGTGACGGCCATGGTGTCGCCGTGCCCCAGCACCGCCGCGACCTCCGTACGGATCGCCTCGGCGAGTACGGCTGCCCGTTCGGCGCGGGATGCCCCGGCCAGGCGTTCGGCGAGCGCGGCTGTGCCCCGCCGGTCGGCATCGGGGGCGTTCGTCCCCGCCGTGGAGGACGCGGACGTGGAGGCAGGGGCGGCGAGCGAGCGCAGCACCTCCGGGATCCGCTCGGCGTCGTGCGCGTGCAGCGCGGCCGGGTCGACCCGTACCGGCAGGATGACCGCGGCGTCCTCCGGTCCGGCAAGCACGGCGTCCAGCACGGCAAGCCCCTCGGCCCGGTGCAGGGGAACGATCCCGGTGCGCCGCAGGCGGGCCGCGTCCACGTCGGTGAGGGTGCCGGCCATGCCGCTGTCCCACGGCCCCCAGGCAAGGGAGACGGCCGGCAGTCCCTCGGCCCGGCGGCATACGGCGAGCGCGTCGAGGTAGGCGTTGGCCGCGGCGTACGTGGACTGGCCGGCGCTGCCCAGCGTCGAGGCGGCTGAGGAGTACAGCACGAAGGCGGACAGGGGCAGGTCCCTGGTCAGTTCGTGGAGGTTCCAGGCCGCGTCGGCCTTGGGGCGCAGTACACCGTCCAGGCGCTCGGCGCTCTGCGCGGTGACGACGCCGTCGTCCAGGACTCCGGCGGTGTGCAGGACGGCAGTCAGCGGCCGGTCGGCGGGGATGCCGTCGAGTACGGCACGCAGGGCGTCGCGATCGGCCGCGTCGCAGGCCACGACGTCGGCGCGGGCTCCGAGCACGGCGAGTTCCTGGACGAGTTCGTCCGCGCCGGGCGCCGCGGGCCCGCGCCTGCTGAGCAGCAGCAGGTGGCGTACGCCGTGGGCGGCGGCGAGGTGTTTCGCCGCCATCGCGCCCAGGCTTCCAGTGCCGCCGGTGACAAGTACCGTGCCCTGCACGGCTGTTGTGCCTTGCGCGGATGCCGTTCCCTGCTCGGATGCCGTGCCCTCCGTCGTTACCGCGCCCTCCGCGGTCGGCCGGGCCGGTGCGGGCGTGGTGGAGCCCGCGCGCACCAGGTCGGCCTGGACCAGTGCGGGCCGCAGCAGGACTCCGTCGCGGACGGCCGACCGGCCGCCGAGGGTGGCGGCCACGGCCAGGGCGTGCCGGGAGGCGGGGGCCCCGTCCGTGTCCACCAGGGTGATGCGGTCCGGGTGTTCGGCCTGAGCGGAGCCCAGCAGTCCCCAGACGGCGGCGGCTGCCGGGTCGACACCGCCGTCCCCCGTGTCCACCGCACCGCGGGTGACGAAGGTCAGTGGCCCGGGGCCAGGAGACGCGTGGTCGTGGTGTGCGCCGTCGACCCACCGCTGGACGAGGGTGAGGGCCCGCCCGAGCGTGTCCCGCACCACATCCGGATGTGAACCCGATGAGCCACCCAGGTCCACGAGGAGCGGAACGCCGTCCCGTTGGCTCTCCTCGGCCGCCTTGGCGAGCAGTTCCTCGTCGGTGGCGTCGGCCCAGCGCACGTGGAGGTCCTCGGGGCCGGGCGCGGGCCCGGTCGGGGACGGCCCGCCGGGGCGGGCGCTCCAGCGCAGCCGGTGCAGCGGCAGCTGTGCGGCACCCGCGGCGGCGAGACCGTCGGTGTCGGGGCGGCGCAGGGCGAGCGCGTCCACCGTGAGGACGAGCCGTCCGGCGGTGTCGACGGCCGTGAGCGCGACGGCGTCGGCGCCTGCTACGCCGGGTGCGGCGGTGATGCGTACCCGCAGGGCGTCGGCGCTCGGACGGTGCACGCGGGCGCCGGTCCACGAGAAGGGTACGAGCCCGTGCTCCAGGCCGAGTCCCGGTGCCGCGGCGTGCAGCGCGGCGTCCAGGAGAGCGGGGTGGACGGCGTAGCGGCCGGCTTCGTCGGCGTACGCACCGGGCAGCCGGACGTCGGCGAAGACCTCGGTGCCGCGGCGCCAGGCGGCGGACAGACCGCGGAAGGCGGGCCCGTATCCGATGCCCGCGGTGGCGAAGCGCTCGTACTCGGCCGAGATGTCGAGGGGTACGGAGTTCTCCGGCGGCCAGGTGGTGCCGAAGGGCGACCGGTCAGTGGGCGGTTCGTCCGTGCCGCCGACGGTGCCGGAGGCGTGGCGCGTCCAGCCGCCGCCCCGCGGTGCCGAGGCGTCCGAGTAGATCCGCAGGGTGCGCTCACCGTGTGTGTCCGGGGCACTCAGCGTGACGCGCAGCCGTACCGTCGCGTGCCGGGGCAGCACCAGCGGCGTCTCCAGGGTGAGTTCGGAGACGGTGCCGGGGACGGGGCCGGCCGTGGCCATGGGCGCGTCGGCGTGCGGCGCGGAGGCAAGCACCGGGGAGGCGTGCGACGGGGAGGCCTGCGGCGCGTCGGTGACGTGCTGGGCGAGTTCCAGCAGAGCGGTTCCCGGCACGACCGCCTGGCCGCGCACCGTGTGCTCGGTCAGCCACGGGTGGCTGCGGAGGGACAGGCGCCCGGTCCACACCGTGCCCTGTCCTTCGGGCAGGGGCACGGCGGCGGACAGCAGGGGGTGCGGGCTCGCGTCGAGCCCCATGGCCTCCGGGTCGGACGCCGCCGGCACGTCCAGCCAGTAGCGCTTGCGCCGGAAAGGATAGGTGGGCAGAGCGGCTGCCAGCCGGGCGGCCTCCTCGGGGTGCTCCGGCCGCGCCGCCGGCAGAGCCGGTGCACCGTGGGCGTACACCTCGCCCACCGCGCGCGTCAGGGCGTCCGTCTCACCGTGGTTCCTGCGGAGCACCGGCACGGTGAGCGAGCGGCCCACGGGTTCCCGCGGGCCGTGTGCGGTGTCGTCGTCGAGGCAGGACCTGACCATGGCGGTGAGCACCGCGTCAGGTCCCAACTCCAGGTAGGTGTCGACGCCGTCGGCGCGCAGGGCGCGGATGCCGTCGAGGAACCGCACCGGCTCGCGCACATGGCGGACCCAGTGGTCCGGGCCGCACGGATCAGCGGGAGTGCCGTTCTCCATGGTCAGGTTCGACATGAAAGGAAGCGTCGGCCGACGATGGCGCAATGCGCGAGCAACTTGTTCGAACTGTGTCAGCATCCCGTCCATGCGGGGCGAGTGGAACGCATGGCTGACGGTGAGCCGTTTGGTGTCCCGGCCACGCGACCGCCACAGCTCCACCAGGTCGAGCACGGCCTGTTCGTCGCCCGAAACCACCACGGACGAGGGGCCGTTGACGGCGGCGAGGGAGATCTCCGTCTCACGGCCCACCAGGTACGGAGCCAGCTCCGCCTCGCTCACCGCGACCGCGGCCATCGCGCCGCCGCGGGGCAACGCCTGCATGAGGCGGCCCCGTGCGGTGACGAGGGCGCAGGCATCGGCGAGGTCGAGGACTCCCGCGACATGAGCGGCGGAGATCTCGCCGACGGAGTGCCCCATGACCGCGTCCGGGCGTACGCCCCATTCCTCGGTGAGCAGCCGGAAGAGGGCGACCTGGAGGGCGAAGAGCGCCGGCTGGGTGTATTCCGTACGGTCCAGCAGCGCGGACTCCATGGCGGTTCCGGCGCCGTTTGCCGCCTCGGCCCCGGTCCGGACGGCGCCGGGATCGGCGTCGCCGAACATGACTGCGCGCAAGGGGAGTTCGAGGTGCTGGTCCATCTCGGCGCAGACGGTGTCCAGGGCCCGGGCGAAGGCGGGGAACCGGGTGTGGAGCTCGCGTCCGGCGCCCGGGCGCTGGCTGCCCTGACCGGAGAAGAGGAAGGCGGTCCGGCGCTCCGCGGCGGCCTCGCCCGTGACGACGCGGGCCCCGGCGGCCCTCGGCTCGTCCGCATCCCGCCCGTCGGCGAGCGCGCGCAGTCCGCCCAGCAGCGTTTCGCGGTCCTCGCCGATGACGACGGCGCGGTGGCGGAAGGCGGTGCGGCGGTGCGCCAGCGCACTCGCCACGGCGGCCACGGGGGCCTCCAGGGCGCTCAGGTGCGTGTGCAGGCGGTCCGCCTGTTCCCGTAGCGCCTCGCGGTCCCGTCCCGACACGGTCCACATCACGGGGGCCGCGCGGCGGGGAGCGACGACCTCCGCCGTCCGCGCCCCTTCCGGGGCGGCGGCGGACCCCACGTCCGGGTCCGGTACTCGCTGTATGTCCTGCTCCGGGGCGGCGGCGCTCTCCAGGATCAGGTGTGCGTTGGTGCCGCTGGCTCCGAAGGACGACACGCCCGCGCGCAGCGGTTCCCCGTCGGCGCGAGGCTGCCACGGCACCGGGCGGGTCAGCAGCTCCACCGCGCCCGACGCCCAGTCGACGTGCGACGACGGCGCGTCCACGTGGAGCGTCTTCGGCAGCACACCGTGGCGCATGGCGAGGACCGTCTTGATGACGCCCGCGACACCGGCCGCCGCCTGCGTGTGTCCGAGGTTGGACTTCAGCGACCCGAGCCACAGCGGGCGGTCCGCGGGCCGGCCGCGGCCGTACGTGGCGAGCAGGGCCTGTGCCTCGATCGGGTCGCCGAGCCGGGTCCCGGTGCCGTGCGCCTCGACCGCGTCGATCTGGTCGGGTCCCAGCCGGGCGTGGTCGAGCGCCGCCCGCACGACCCGCTGCTGTGCCAGGCCGTTGGGCGCGGTCAGACCGTTGCCTGCGCCGTCCTGGTTGACCGCCGAACCGCGGATGACGGCCAGCACGGGCCGGCCCTCGCGGCGGGCGTCGGAGAGGCGTTGCAGCAGGACCATCCCGGTGCCCTCGCCGAAGCCCGTGCCGTCGGCGGTGTCGGCGAACGCCTTGCAGCGTCCGTCCGCGGCGAGCCCGCGCTGGCGGGAGAAGTCGATGAGCATCGTCGGCGTCGACAGCACGGTCGCCCCGCCCGCGAGCGCGAGGTCGCACTCCCCCAGCCGCAGCGCCTGGGCGGCCAGATGGAGGGCGACCAGGGACGATGAGCACGCCGTGTCGATCGTGACGGCGGGGCCGCGCAGGCCGAGTGCGTACGAGACGCGGCCCGACGCGACGCTGCCCGCGCTGCCGTTGACGAGGTAGCCCTCCAGGTCGGCCGGCGCGCCGGCGCCCGGCCGGTGGATCAGTCGGGCGCCGTAGTCGTCGTACATCACGCCCGTGTACACACCGGTGCGGCTGTCCCGGACGGTCGTGGGGTCGATTCCCGCGCGTTCCAGGGCCTCCCAGGACGTCTCCAACAGCAGCCGCTGCTGGGGGTCCATGGCCAGCGCCTCGCGTGGGGATATCCCGAAGAACTCGGGGTCGAAGCCGGCGCAGTCGTCGAGGAACCCGCCTTCACGGGCGTGGCTGGTACCCGGGACGTCGGGGTCGGGGTCGTAGAGCGCCTCCAGGTCCCAGCCACGGTCGTCGGGCAGCCCGGACACGGCGTCCGTCCCCGTTTCGAGGAGCCGCCACAGTTCGTCGGGGGTCGTCACCCCGCCGGGCAAACGGCAGCTCATCGAGACGATCGCGATCGGCTCGCGGGCGCTCTCCTCCAGCGACGTGAGTTGCTGCCGGGTGCTGAGCAGCTCGGCGGTGAGCCGCTTGAGGTACTCCCGGACCTTGTCGTCCCGGGTCCTGCCGTCCGGTGTGCCGGTGTGCCGGGCGCCCGCGCCGGGCGGCGCGCTCTCCCGGGCCTCGGTGTGCGGGGCCTCGTTGCTGCTCACAGTTGCTCCTCGATGAAGGCGAAGAGGTCGTCGTCGCTCGCGGAGTCGAGCTGTTCCTCGACCGCCGCCCGCGTACTGGTCGGGTCCCCGCCGGGCCGGGGGCGGCCGGTGGATGCCTCGGATGCCGCTCGGGCGGCTCGGGCGGCTCCGTCAGCTCCAGCGGCTCCAGCAGTTCCAGCGGTGCCGGCAGCTCCGACCGTGACGAGCGCGGACTCCAGTTGCCGACGGACCAGCTCGCGCCTTTCGTCGTCCGCCGCCATGCCCGCCACGGCGGCCAGCAGGGCCTCCAGGCTCGACAGGGCCGCGTCGCCGGCGTCCTCGTCCCCGCCGTCCAGGCCGAGTTCGGCGCCGATGTGCTCCGCGACGGCTCGCGGTGTCGGATGGTCGAACACCACGGTCGCGGGGAACCGCAGCCCGGTTGCGGCGTTCAGCTGGTTGCGCAGCTCCACGGACATCAGCGAGTCGAACCCGCTCTCGCGGAACGGCCGTCCCGGTTCCACCGCCTGGGGATCTGAGTGGCCGAGCACCTTCGCCACCCGGGCCCGCACCAGGTGGAGCAGTTCACGGCCACGGGCGGGTTCGTCAAGCGCCGCCAGCCGACCGGCGAGCGCCTCGGGCGTGACGGCCGACGGCCCGCCGGCGCCCTCGGCGGACGTCGCGTGCCGCGAGGGCGCGGTCCGCGCCGCCGTGTGCCGCGCCGTGTCGGCCGGGACCAGCGCCCGCAGGAGTACGGGCACTGCCTCGGGCCCGTTCTCGGCACTCTCCCGCCCCAGCGCCGCAAGATCCAGCCTCATCGGTACGAGAAGGGCCCGGTCCGAAGCCGACGCGAGGGCGCGGTCCGAAGCCGACGCGAGGGCGCGGTCGAAGAGCGCGAGCCCCTGCTCGTTCGACATCGGAGCGATGCCCGAGCGCCTCATGCGCCCCAGGTCCCGTTCCGCCAGGTGCGACGTCATGCCGGTGGCCTCGCCCCACAGGCCCCAGGCGAGCGACAGCCCGGGGAGCCCCTGGGCGCGGCGGTGGTGCGCCAGGGCGTCGACGAAGGTGTTCGCGGCGGCGTAGTTGCCCTGCCCGGGGCGCCCGAGGAGCCCGGCGGCTCCGGAGAACAGCACGAACGCCGCCGGCTGTCGGTCCGCGACGAGTTCGTGCAGATGGAGAGCGGCGTCGGCCTTGGACCGCAGTACGGAGTCGATGCGGTCCGGGGTCAGCGCTTCGACCGCGCCGTCGTCGAGGACGCCGGCCGCGTGCACGACACCGGTGAGTGGACGCGTGCCGGGGATGCCCGCGAGCACCGAGCGCAGTGCGTCGCGGTCCGCCGCGTCGCAGGCGACAAGTTCCGGTTCCGCGCCGAGTTCCCGCAGCCCCGCGAGAAGTGCGTCGGCCTCCGGGGCGGACGCGCCGCTACGGCTCAGCAGAAGCAGGTGCCGTACGCCGTGGCGCTGCACAAGGTGTCGTGCGAACAGTCGGCCCAGCGTGCCGGTGGCGCCGGTGACCACGACGGTGCCGTCACCGAGTTGAGGGGTGCGGGGCGTCGCGCCGGGAGCACCCGGGCTGTCGCCGGAGGCAGGGTCGTCTGGAGCCGGGTAGCTGGTGGCCGGGTGGCTGGGAGCCGGGTGGCTGCTGATCGAGGCGGGCGGAGCCGGGTGGCCCGGACCGGCTGACGTGCCGGTCGGCACCTGCGTTCGCGCCAAGGTCGGCGCGTACAGAACGCCCTTGCGTACCGCCAGCTGAGGCGCTCCCTCGGCGATCTCCCCCAGGGCGGCCGGGATCGCCGCCGCGGACAGGTCGTGGGCGTCCACGTCGATGAGCCCGAACCGTCCGGGGTGTTCGGACTGCGCCGAGCGGAGCAGTCCCCACAAGCCCGACCGGGAGAGCCCGGGGACGTCCTCGTCCACAGCGGCGGCGACCGCGCGTTCCGTCAATATCACGAGCCTGACGTCCGCGACCCGTTCGTCGGCCAGCCACTCCTGGACACAGGCCAGGCCCTCGTGCAGGACCGCCCGCACCTCGTCGGCGACGGGCCGGTCCGGCTCGGCACCGGGGCCGAAGGTGACCACGACGGCTTCCGGCGCGGCGCAGCCCTCGGCGAGATCCCGGCGCAGCTCGTCGAGACCCGTGTACTCGGTGAACCCGGCCGCTTCGGCCGCGTGGCCGAGCCGGGAACGGATTCGGTCGCCACCGACCAATGCCCAACGCTCCGGCCGGCCGGCCGCTCGCGCACCGACTTCCCGCCACACGACCTCGTAGAGGGGAGCGGTGGTGGAGGCGCCCAGGGAGGCGGCGAGACGGTCCCGCTCCACGGGCCGCATGGCCAACGCGTCGAGGGAGAACACCGGGTCCCCGGCGGGGTCCACGGCCTGGCACGACAGCGTTCCGTCCGCGCTCCGGACCAGCCGGACACGTACCTCGTCGGCGCCCGGCGCGTGCACGGTCATACCGCGCCAGACGAACGGCAGCAGCAGTTGGCCCGCGGGCACCTCGAACAGGCCGCCCGCCATCCACGGCTGGAGCGCGGCATCGAGGAGCGCGGGATGGACGGCGTACCGGGGGGCATCGGCCACCACACGGCCCGGGAGCCGTACCTCAGCGAACACCTCGCCGTCCCGGCGCCAGACCGACCGCAGGCCACCGAACGCCTCGCCGTACTCGTAACCCAGCTCGGCGAACCGGTCGTACAACTCCGTCGGTTCGACCGGAACGGCGCCGGCGGGCGGCCACTCCGTGCGGGCCCAGGCCGCTGCCTCGCTGCCGACGTCGTCGCTGTCGGTACCGGTCTCCTTGTCGCCGACTACCTTGCTGTCGGCCCTGCCGGCCTGCGTGAGCCGCGCGCTCGCCGGGGCCAGCAGGCCGACGGCGTGGAGTGTCCAGGGGGCCCGGTCCGCGTCCGCGCCGAGGCCGCCGGCACCGGAGACCGCAAGCTCGTCGGGCTTCGCGTGCACCGACACCCGGCACCTGCCGGACTCGTCGGCGTCCGCGACGCGCACCTGGATCTGTACCCCGCCGCGCTCCGGCAGGACCAACGGTGCGCGGACCTCCAGTTCCTCAAGCGCCGGGCACCCTGCGACCGAACCGGCGTGCAGGGCGAGTTCGACGAACGCGGTGCCCGGGAGCAGCGGAACACCCGAAACCGCGTGGTCGGTCATCCAGGCGTGCGAGGCGAGGGCCCACCGCCCGGCGAGCAGCACCTCGTCGGAGCCCGCGGGCCGGAGGGCGCCCCCGACGAACGGGTGCTCCTGCCAGGTCATGCCGAAGCGAGCGGCTGCGACATCACCGACCCCTGCGGGGGAGGTCTCGGCCCAGTAGTGGGTGCGCTGGAAGGGGTAGGTGGGCAGGTCGACCCGGCGGGTGGCGAGC
>NZ_BMVO01000054.1 GCF_014650755.1 Streptomyces chryseus
GATGCCCACGCCGACGCGCATCCGACAACCGCTCCACCAACAACATCCCCGCACCCTCGGCAGGGCCGAAGCCGTCGGCGCCGTCCGAGAACGCCTTGCAGCGACCGTTCGGGGCGACGCCCCGCTGGCGGGAGAACTGCACGAAGACCGTGGGCGTCGCCATCACCGTGACGCCGCCTGCCAGGGCCAGGTCGCACTCGCCCCGGCGGAGCGCCTGCACCGCCAGATGCAACGACACCAACGACGACGAACACGCCGTGTCCACCGACACCGCAGGACCCTCAAGCCCCAGTACGTAGGAGATGCGGCCCGAGCTGAAGCTCACCACGCCGCCGGTCAGCAGGTCTCCCTCAAGTTCGGCGGAGGAGGGGTCGACGTCCCGCGTGTAGCCGCCGTCCCAGGCGCCGACGTACACGCCGGTGCGGCTGCCGCGCAGGGTGCGGGGGTCGATCCCCGCGCCCTCCACCGCCTCCCACGACGTCTCCAACAGCAACCGCTGCTGCGGATCCATCGCCACCGCCTCACGCGGCGAAATCCCGAAGAACGCGGCGTCGAACTCCCCCGCCCCGTGCAGGAAACCCCCCTCCCGGCAGTACGTACGCCCCACCGCCCCGGGGTCCGGGTCGTACAGGCCCGCGACGTCCCAGCCACGGTCCGCCGGAAACCCCGACACCGCGTCCGTCGCCGTCTCCACCAGGTCCCACAGGTCCTCCGCGGAACCCACCCCACCCGGGAACCGGCACCCCATCCCCACAATGGCCACGGGCTCGTGCGCCTGGTCCTCCGCCTTCTTGAGCCGTGTGGTGGCGCGGTGGAGTTCGATGGTGGTCCGCTTCAGGTAGGCGCGGAGCTCCTGCTCGTCAGCCATGCTTTCGTCACCCCAAGGTGGTTCGGTCGTCGGTTCGGGCTGTGGCGGGGCGGGTCAGAACCGCTCGTCGATGAAGGCGAAGAGCTCGTCGTCGTCGGCCGCGTCGAGCGTTCCGGGCACTCCCTCGTCGCCGTCCGGTTCGGCGGGGTCGTCCGGCGTGCCGTTGAGCCGGTCCCACAGTCCGGTCAGGGCCGCGAGCCGGTTCCTGATCTCGTGCCGGGGCGTGCCGTCGGGCAGGGCCTGGTCCGGCCCGCCCTGCTCGGTGAGGCGTACGAAGAGCTTCTCCAGCCGGTCGAGTTCGGTGACGACGGAGAGGTCGTCGCTCTCCGCCGGGCTGTCCGGGGCGAGCCGGTCGTGGAGGTGCCGGGCGAGCGCTTCGGGTGTCGGGTGGTCGAACACCAGGGTGGCGACGAGCCGGAGCCCCGTGGCGGCCGTGAGGCGGTTGCGCAGTTCCACCGCCGTCAGCGAGTCGAAGCCCAGTTCGCGGAAGTTCCGGTCGGCGGCGAGTTCGCCGTCCTCCCCGTAGCCGAGTACGGCTGCCGCGTGGGTGCGTACGGCGGTCAGTACCGCTTCCCTCCGTTCGGCGGGCGGCAACGAGCCGATCCGGTCCTTGAGGGAGGTGCCGGTGGCCTGGCCGGAGCCGTCCGGAACTGCGGCGGGGAGGGGGTCGCGCCGGTTCCGTACGAGACCGCTCAGGAAGGGAGGCACCGTGTCCAGGGCCCGCAGCGCGGCCTGGTTGAGGCGGATGGGGACCTGGAGTGCCTCGTCCCAGCTCTGGGCCTCGTCGAAGAGGGCCACCCCCTCGGCGTCGGTCAGGGGCAGGATGCCGCCGCGGGCCAGCCGGCGGCGCATGTCGCCCTGGTCGAGGTGTTCCGCCATCCTGCTGTTGCGCTCCCAGAGCCCCCAGGCGAGGGAGAGGGCGGGCAGCCCCGTCCCGCGCCGGTACTGGGCGAAGGCGTCCACGAAGGCGTTGGCCGCGGCGTAACTGCCCTGGCCGGGGCTGCCGAACAGTGCGGAGGAGGACGAGTAGAGGACGAAAGCGGCCAGGTCGAGATCCTTGGTCAGCTCGTGGAGGTGCAGGACCGCGTCGACCTTGGGCCGCAGCACGGCGGCCACCCGGTCCGGGGTGAGCGAGGGCAGGGTTCCGTCGTCCAGGACGCCCGCGGTGTGCACCACCGCGTTCAGCGGGTGGGCCGGCGGGACGGCGTCGATCAGGGCCGCGAGCTGGTCCCGGTCGGCCATGTCGCAGGCCCGTACGGTCACGTCCGCGCCGAGCGCGGCGAGTTCCCGTACGAGGTCCGCCGCGCCCTCGGCCTCGCCGCCCGTCCGTCCCGCGATGAGGAGATGGCGTATGCCGTGCTCGCCGACCAGGTGGCGGGCGACCGCGCTGCCGAGCGTTCCCGTGCCGCCGGAGAGGAGGACGGTGCCGTGCGGGTCGAAGGCGGGCGGCATGGTGAGCACGAGCTTGCCCGTGTGCTTGCCCTGGCTGAGGGTGCGGAAGGCGCGGCGGGCGTGGCGTACGTCGTGGACGGTCAGCGGCAGCGGGTGCAGCACTCCGGTCTCGAAGAGCTCCAGCAGTTCTCCCAGCATCTCGCCGACGGTCTCCGGGCCGGCCTCGACGAGGTCGAAGGTCCGGTAGGTGGTGCCGGGGTGCGCTTCTGCGACGGTGCGGGGATCCCGTACGTCGGCCTTGCCCAGTTCCAGGAAGTGGCCGCCACGGGGCAGCAGTCGCAGCGAGGCGTCGACGAAGTCACCGGCGAGTGAGTTGAGGACGATGTCCACTCCCCGGCCGCCGGTCTCCGCCAGGAGGCGGTCGGCGAACTCCAGGGTGCGGGAGTTCCCGATGTGCCCGTCGGGCAGCCCAAGCTCGCGCAGCGTGTCCCACTTGGGGGTGCTCGCGGTCGCGTACACCGTCAAGCCGTGGTGCCGGGCGAGCTGGAGTGCCGCCATGCCGACGCCGCCCGTCGCCGCGTGGATCAGCAGGGACTGCCCGGGGCGGGCCTGGGCGAGCCGGTGGAGCGCGTAGTGGGCGGTGAGGAACACGGCCGGTACGGAGGCGGCCTGCGCGTACGACCAGCCCTGCGGGATCCGGGCCACCATGCGGTGGTCGGCGACGGCGTACGGGCCGAAGCCACCGGTCCACATTCCGAACACCCGGTCGCCCGGGGCGAAGCCGGTGACGCCGGGGCCGACCTCGGTCACCACGCCGGCACCCTCGGCGCCCATGACGCCGTCTCCCGGGTACAGGCCCAGCGCGATGAGCGTGTCGCGGAAGTTCAGCCCGGCGGCCCGTACGGAGACGCGTATGCGGCCGGGCTCCAGCGGTGCCAGGGTGTCCGGCGCCGGTTCGAGGCGCAGCCCCTCCAGAGTGCCGTCACCGCGGGTGCCGAGCCGCCAGGCGGCGGACCCGGTCCTTGCTACGGCGTCGGCCACGGTTTCGGCGTCGGCGCCGGCGGGGGCACCGGTGCCGGTGTCGGTGTCGGGCAGTCGCAGCGTGTCGGGGCTCGTCGGCCCCATGGCAGTCAGACGGGGTGTGTGCACGTGCTCGCCACGTATCGCGAGCTGCGGCTCCCCGCAGGCGAGCGCGCCTGCCAGCGCGCTGCCGCTGACCGTGTCGTCGTCCGGGTCGAGGTCGAGCAGCACCATCCGGTCGGGCTCCTCGGACTGGGCGGAACGGATCAGCCCCCAGGCGGAGGCGGCAGCCGTGTCCCGCACGGTCTCGTCCGGGCCGACGGCGACGGCGCCGCGGGTGACGACGACGAGCCTGGCGGACGCCTGGCCGGCGGTCCGCAGCCACTGCTGCGCCACTTCGAGAGTCTGCTCCAGGACCGCGCGCACGGTGCTCGGATCCGGGACGCCCACGTGGTGCGGCAACTGGACCGCGACGACGTCGGGCACGGCTCCTTCGGCGGTGCGGCCGTCGCGCAGCGACCCGAGGTCGGGGTGGGTCTCGCAGCCGATGCCCGCTGCGGCGAGCGCGGCGGCGAGCCCGGCGTGGTCGTCACCGACGGCGGCCCACCGGGAGGCGGGCGGGGAGGCGGGCACGGGGCCGCGGTCCCACTGGACCCGGTACAGCGAACCGCTGCCCGTGGCGGAGCGCCTGCGGGGGCGGTCGGCGCGGGACAGTTCCGCGAGCTGTCCGGCCGGCACCGGGCGGACGACGAGCTCGTCGATCGCCAGGACGGGCCGTCCCTCGCCGTCGGTGCACAGCAGGCGCACGGCTTCCGGGCCGGCGGGCGACAGGGTGACGCGGAGGCGGTCGGCGCCGGTGGCGTACAGGCGTACCCCGCGCAGGGCGAACGGTATGCGGGCCCGGCCGTCGGCGGGGAAGAACTCGCCCAGGCTCATGGTCTGCAAGGCTGCGTCCAGCAGGGCCGGGTGGACGTCGTGGTCACGCGCCTCGGCGGCCACCGGCCCCGGGAGTGCGACTTCGGCGTACACGGTGTCGCCGTCCCGCCAGCCGCTGCGGAAGCCCTGGAAGGTGTCGCCGTAGTCGTAGCCGCGCTCCGCGAAGGCGCCGTAGAAGGCGGCGGGGTCGGGGGTGCCGGCCGCCCGCGCCCCGGCGGGTGGCCACGCGGCGCCGGGCTCCGGCCACGCATCGGGTGCGGGCCACGCCTCGCTTCCGCCGGCCATCGGTGCGGGGCCCGTGACGGTGTCCGCCGTCGGTACCGTCGCGGCCGGAACTCCGGTGGAGGCCGCGGGAGTTCCTGCCGGGGCCGGGGTGACGGTGGCCTGCGCGTGCAGGTGCCAGGGCGATCCCGGCGGGAGGCTTGTTTCCCTGGAGTGCACGGTGACCGTGCGGTGCCCTTCCTCGTCCGCGGGGCCGACCTGGACGCGCAGTTCCACGGTGTCCGCCGTGGAGCCGGTAGCGTCGTCGCCGGGGAGCACGAGAGGGGTACGGAGGGCGAGTTCGTCGATCCCTCCGCAGCCGGACTGGGCGCCGGCCCACAGGACCAGGTCGACGAAGCCGGTGGCGGGCAGCAGCGGCGTGCCGAGCAGGGCGTGCTCGGCGAGCCAGGGCCGGGTGCCGGTGCCGAGCCTCGCGGTGTAGACGTGACCCGCCGATTCGGGGAGTTCGACCCCGGCACCGAGCAGTGCGTGGCCCGCGTCGGCCAGTCCGACGGACGCCGTGTCACCGCGCCGCGCAGGCGCGTGGTACCAGTAACGCTGCCGCTGGAAGGGGTAGGTGGGCAGCTCGGTCAACCGCGCCCGCGGCCCGTACAGCGCCTCGGCGTCGATGTCGATTCCCTGGGCGCAGGCGGTGGCGAGCGCGAGCCCGAAGCCCTCCGTGCCGCCCTGCTCCCTGCGCAGGGTGTGCAGGACCACGGCCGGGACGTCGGCGTCGGAGACGGTCTGCTCCAGCGAGACGGCCAGCATGGGGTGCGGGCCGGTCTCCAGGAAGGTGTGGTGGCCGTCGGCGAGCAGCGCCCGGGTGGCCTGCTCGAACTCGACCGGCTCGCGCATGTTGCGGTACCAGTAGGCGGCGTCCAGCTCGGCGGTGTCCAGCAGCCCGCCGGTGACGGTGGAGTAGAAGGGAACGCCGCCGGCGCTGGGCGCGACCGGGGCGAGTTCCCGCATGAGCCGCTCCCGCAGGGCATCGACCTGGGCCGAGTGTCCCGCTGTGTCGACGCCGGGGATCGCACGCGCGTGGACGCCGTCCGCCGCCAGCTCGGACAGGAGTTCACGCAGCGATTCGGGGTCGCCCGACACCGCTGTCGTACCGGGGCTGTTGACGGCCGCGACCGACAGGCGGTCGCCGAAGCGCTCCAGCCGGCCGCGTACCTGTGCGGCGGGGAGCGACACGGCGACCATGCCGCCCTTGCTCGCGAGGGTCAGCCAGGCCTGGCTGCGCAGGGCCACGATCCGTGCGCCGTCCTCCAGGGAGAGGCCGCCGGCGACGCAGGCGGCGGCGATCTCGCCCTGGGAGTGGCCGATGACGGCCGACGGCCGCACTCCCGCGGCGCGCCAGCAGGCGGCCAGCGACACCATCATGGTGAACAGCACGGGCTGGACGACGTCGACCCGGCCGAGCGACGGTGCCCCCGGCGCCTGCCGGAGCACGTCCAGGACCGACCAGTCGAGGAACGGGCGCAGGGCGGCGTCGCACGCCGCGGCGGTCTCCCGGAAGGCCACCGAGCGGTCGAGCAGTCCTTCGGCCATGGCCGGCCACTGGGAGCCCTGGCCCGGGAAGACGAACACCGTGGTGTCCGAAGGGCCCGCCTGGTGCCTGGCGACGGAGGGGTGTTCGCGGTTTCTGGCGAGAGCGTCCAGGGCGTGCAGCAGTTCCTCCCGGCTCCCGCCGCCGACGACGGCGCGGTGCTCGAAGCCGGTACGGGCGGTGAGCAGGGTGAGTCCGACGTCCGCCGGGCGGATGGCCGGGTCGTCGAGCAGGGCGCCGCGCAGGCGCCCCGCGTACGTGCGGAGGGCGGGTTCCGTACGGGCGGAGAGCACCAGCGGGGCGACGCCGTCCGCTACCGCGTGGTCCGGCGCGGACAGAAGTGCCGAGGTTTCCGCGCGGTCCGGGGCGGACAGGAGTACCGGGGTCTCCGAGAGGTCAGCCGGGCGCGGGGCCTCTTCGAGGAGGACGTGCGCGTTGGTGCCGCTGATGCCGAAGGCCGACACCCCGGCGCGGCGCAGCTTCTCGCCCTCGGGCCACGCCACCGGCTCGGTGAGGAGCGCGACGGTGCCCGAGGACCAGTCCACGCGTGGGCTCGGCTCGTCGACGTGCAGGGTCCGCGGCAGCACTCCGTTGCGCAGGGAGAGCACCGTCTTCATCACCCCGGCGACGCCGGCCGCGGCCTGCGCGTGGCCGATGTTGGACTTCACCGAGCCGAGTCGCAGCGGATTGTCGGCCGTACGGGACGCCCCGTACGTCGCTTGCAGGGCCTGGGCCTCGATGGGGTCGCCCAGCGGGGTGCCCGTGCCGTGCGCCTCCACGGCGTCGATGTCCTCGGCACGCAGCCCCGCGTCCGCGAGCGCCTCGCGGATGACACGCTGCTGCGAGGGCCCGTTGGGCGCGGTCAGGCCGTTGCTTGCCCCGTCCTGGTTGACGGCGGAGCCCCGGACGACGGCCAGCACCGGGTGCCCGAGCCGCTCGGCGTCGGACAGCCTCTCCAGGAGCAGTACGCCCGCGCCCTCGCCGAGCACCACGCCGTCGGCCGCGCCGGCGAAGGCCCGCGACCGGCAGCCGGGCGACAGCACGCGCTGCCGCGAGAACTCCACCAGCATCTCGGCCGTGGACATCACCGTCGCGCCGCCCGCCAGCGCCATCGAGCACTCGTTCCTGCGCAGTGCCTGCACCGCCAGGTGCAACGCGACCAGCGAGGCCGAGCAGGCCGTGTCGACGGTGAGGGCGGGCCCTTCGAGGCCGAAGACGTACGAGAGCCTGCCGGACATCACGCTCGCCGAGTTTCCGGTGCCGAGGTAGCCGTCGAAGCTCTCGTCGCTGTTCTGCAGGAGGCCCAGGTAGTGCTGGCCGTTGGTGCCGACGAACACCCCGGTGCGACTGCCGCGCAGCTCGGCCGGGTCGATCCCGGCCCGCTCGAACGCCTCCCACGAGGTCTCCAGCATCAGCCGCTGCTGCGGGTCCATCGCCACCGCCTCACGCGGCGAGATGCCGAAGAAGGCGGGGTCGAAGTCCGGCGCCCCGTGCAGGAACCCTCCTTCCTGGACGTAGGTACGGCCGCCCGCGTCCGGGTCGGCGTCGTACAGCTCGTCCAGGTTCCAGCCCCGGTCGTCCGGGAAGGCGCTGATCGCGTCCTCCCCTTCGTTCAGCAGCCGCCACAGTTCCTCGGGCGTGGACACCCCGCCGGGGAAGCGGCACGCCATGGCCACGATGGCGACGGGTTCGCCGTCACGGGCCGCTGTCGGGGTGGTCCCGGTGGACCGTACCGGCGCTTCGGCGGTGCCGGCGTCGTTCCCCGCCCCGTGCTCCAAAGCCTGGTCCCGCAAGTGCCGTGCGAGGGAGGCCGGGTCGGGGTGGTCGAAGACGAGGGACGCGGAGAGCGCGAGTCCGGTGGCGGTCCGCAGCCGGTTGCGCAGTTCGACGGCGGTCACGGAGTTGATGCCCAGGGCCCTGAACGGCTGCCCGGCGTCGACCTCGTCGAGGGAGGGCTGGCCGAGTACCGTCGCCGCGTGGCGGCGCACCATCCGCAGCAGGAGCCTCAGTTGCTCCTCCTCGGACCGGCCGGCCAGCAGCCGGACCACTTCGGGGGCCTCCGGACGGTCCTCGGAGCCGGTACCGTCCGGCGGTGCGGCTTCCGCGCCCTCGTGGCCGCCGACCGCGGCGGCCCGGGGCGGGTGTACGGCGAGCAGTCCGTCGAAGAGCGCCGACGGCCGTACTGCCGCACGAGCGGCGACGAACCGCTCCCAGTCCGCTTCCGCGACGGTCACGGTGCCGGATCCCCGGCCCACGGCCCGGAAGAGCGCGTCGACGGCCCGCCGCGGTGCGAGCGGCGTGAGGCCGGCCCTGCGCATCCCGGTCACGACCGCTTCCCTGGCGGACCCCACGGACTCGCCGGCCCCGGAGGCCGAGGTCTCCTGCCCGCGCCACGGCGTCCAGGCGACCGATGTGCAGGCCCGGCCGCGGACGCGCTGCCGCTCGGCGAACGCGTCCAGGTGCGCCGCACCTGCCGCATAGCTGCCTTGTCCAGCCCCTCCCCAGACACCGGCGACCGACGAGAAGACGACGAACGCGTCGAGCTCCACGCCGTCCAGAAGCCGTTCCAGACGGGTCACCAGGTCCGTCTTGGTGTGCACCGCGCGGGCGAGTACGGCGGGTGTGGTGTCGGACAGGGCGCTCAGCCCCACAGCACCCGGAGCCACCAGCACCGCGGTCGGTACGTGCGCGTCGAGCAGCGACCGCAGGGAGGCGTCGTCCGTCACGTCGCAGGGCACCACGCTGACGCGCGCGTCGGCGAGGGTCCTGGCGGTGGATGCGTCGCGGGCGGATGCCCCGTGAGCCGAGACCTCCGCAAGGGAGGCCGCGGGACCGGCAAGGACGACGTGCTCCGCGCCGTCGTCGAGCAGGCGCCGGGCGAGCGGCTCCGCCACCGCCGCGACGTCCCCGATCACCAGCACCGCGCCGCGGGGCCGCCAGTCCGGTCCGGCCGCGGAAGCGCCGGCCGCAGCCGCAGTACCCGCACCGGCCGCAGGCGCAGGCGCGGACCGGACGAGCCTGCGTCCGTACGTCCCGGCGCTCCGTACGGCCACCTGGTCCTCGCCGTCCGCGGAGGCGGCGAGCACGGCGGCTGCCCGCCGGTAGGAACCCTGGTCTCGGGCGTCCGTATGAACGTCGGCGGGGAGGTCGAGGAGCCCGCCCCAGACGTGTGGCAGTTCCAGGGCAGCCACCCGGCCGAGGCCCCAGATCTGCGCCTGTACGGCGGCAGGTTCCTCCCCTGGCAGGGCACTCACCGCACTGCGCGTGACCGTCCAGAGCCTGGCCCCGACATTCGCGTCGGCCGCCGCCTGGATCAGCGTGAACGAGGCGCCGACACCGAGCGGAAGGTTGGGGTGGGTGGGGTGCTCGGAGTGCTCGGGGTGCTCGGAGTCAGAGTGCTCAGGGTTCGTGCCGTCGACGAGGGCGAGGAGGGAAACGATCCCCTGGAGCGGCGCGCCGCCCGGCCCCTGCGCCGCCTCCGCGAGCAGCACACGCACATGGGAGCGCTCGTCGGCGGGATCGACGCCGAGCGTCACGACCTCGGCGCCACGGTCGGCCAGAGCGCGAGCCATGCCCTCCGCGATGTGCGGCGCCAGGGCCGGGTTCCGGGCCGAATCCTGCGAAGGCTCGGGCAGGAGCAGCAGCCAGCGCCCGGACAGCCGGGGTCCGGTATCGTCTTCGCCCTGGACCCCGGCTTCGTCCAGCGGCTTCCACGCGACGTGGTAGGCGAGGTCATCGGTGCTGCCGTGGTCGGCGGTTTCGAGCCAGTAGTGGGTGCGCTGGAAGGGGTAGGTGGGCAGGTCGACCCGGCGGGTGGCGAGC
>NZ_BMVO01000055.1 GCF_014650755.1 Streptomyces chryseus
GCCCCGCCGAGCTGACGCTCGACGGGGCAAAGCAGGGCCCGAATTAACCAACAGTGTCCCATCCGCCCCGGGCCCCCCGCCCATGCCGCTCCGTCGGGCTATCCGGGCACCTCGGTGAACTGTCCCGGACGGCGGCCGGGGCCCGCCGGGCCGCGGTACGCCTGGGCGATGTCGAGCCACCGGTCGCTCTCGGGGCCGGTGGCGGTCAGTGCCAGGTCCGCACGGTGGCGCCGCCGGGTGGCGAGCAAGCACAGGTCCACCGCCGGGCCCTCGATGCGCTCGCGTGCTCCCGCGGGCCCCATCTCCCACACTTCCCCCGAGGGCGCCGTCAGGCGGAAGCGGAACCCGGTCGGCGGCGCTGTCAGCTCACGCGACTGATAGCCGAAATCCCAGGTGGTAACCGTGAATTGGGCGATGTGGAGAATCCGGTCGGTGAACGTCCGCCGCACGCCCAGTGCGTCCGCCACGTCCTGGCCGTGCGCGAACGTCTCCATCATCCCCGCCGCGGTGAGCACTGCGGCGGGGATGGGACGCACCAGCCACGGCACGATCTGCCCCGGCCCGACCGCGAACAGCGCCTGCTCGGTGGCGGCACGCTGGCTCCGCCAGTGCTCCAGCAGCCGGGCGGGGACGTCCGCCAGGTAGGGGTTCAGCCCCTGCTGGACCGCCGCGTCGAAGGACGGGCCGAGCCCGGCGACCTTGGCCTCGAAGGCCGGGGCGTCGGCGGCGGCCTTCTCCGCCAGCTCGAAGACCATGGTCAGATGTGCGATCTGATGGGCTATCGTCCATCCCTCGGCGGGGGTCGGCGCGTCCCACTCGGGGTCGCCCAACTCCGCGACCAGAGCATCGATCTCGTCCCCTTCCTCGACCAGATCCGCCAGGACGTCCCTCTGCTTCGCCATGTGGAATTCCCTCCACTCGTTGCGGATATGCTCCGGCACCCAGTGTGTGGCAGACCGTCGTCCGGTCCTTCTCTCTCGGTGCTCACCCCGGACAGCTATGGATCCGGTGCGGAAGCCGGTCGAGAACCGCATCGTCGAGGAAGTCAAAGCCAGTTGCGCCGCATAGCATCGCAGTTTATGGATGATAGAACGCCCAGAGCGCACTGTGGAACTACAACAACTCCGCCAAGGTGACCGAGAAGGGCGTGGCGAATCCGGCCTCCTTCAAATTGGATCCGGTCAACTTCGAGCTCGCGCTATGGGGTCCGCAGGTCAACGGTGTGCGATATCGCAAGGCATTCATCTTCGAAATCGCCTCGCGGCTTACCCTGGAGAACCGTACGCGCCTGCGCAGGATCCGCCACCGCGAGACCGGGGCTCCCCTCGGCGTGACCCATGACGGCGATAGCGTCCGAATGGAGCACCTGCTCGCGGTCCACGAGTCGGAGTTCATCAGCCGGCACGTCGGCCCGGGCGGCGCGCGCGTCCTGCAGGTCGGCGCGGGCTACGGGCGGACCTGCCACTCGACGCTCTCCCACCACCGTGCCGAGGAGCGCTGGATCGCCGATCCGGGACGTGCCCTCTCACTGTCGCGGGAACACCTCCGCGCCGTCCTGGGGCACCCGGCCTTCTCCCGCGTCGGGTTCGTGTCGGTCGACGACGCTGACGACCCGGAGCGGGCCGCTTCGAGCTATGTCCGAACATCGACTCGTCCGCCGAGATGCCCCCGCAGACGGTGCGCGACGTCCCACGGCAGCCGCGCTGTCGCGGCCCTGGGCCCGAAGGCCCTCCCGGCCTACCGGCCGGGTCCCCGCCGGGAGGGCGATGCGGCGTGAGCGGCACCGAGGCCTCGCGGCGCCTGCCGCTCGTCACCGCGCTCGGGCCGTCGGGCTTCGCGGGACCGTGGCCGTGGCGACGCTGTCACGACGCCCCGTCCGGCTGCGCGCTGTGGGCCGCGGACCGGTCGCCGTGCCACCGGGCGCCCGCGCTGACGTCGAGCGGTACTCGGGCAACCTGACGGACCCGGACGTTCTCGGGGCTGCCGTCGCCGGACCTGACGGTCTCCGGCCGCGGCGCCCCGTCGGAACGGAAGGACCGCGGGGTACTTGCGGCGATCGTGTGACGGGAACCGGCCGGGGAGCCGCCGACGATGCGGCACGCCGGTCCGATGCAACGCGATCTGCTCCAAGTCGAATACACCGTAAGGCCGTTGTTTGTCACCTTGGACCACCCCGATGCGGTCGCGGGCCGGCGCCGGATGCTCGTAACGGGGCACGCAGAACCTCTCGGCCGGGTATTTCGGTCGATCGCCAACGGTGTCGCGGCCCGGACCAGGCGCCCTGCGGCGGCCGTGGTCGCCGTCCGGTCATAGCGATTCCCTCTGAACGGACGGATAAGTCGGGAAGGATTCTTCTGCGGGCGAATTAGTTGTGTCGATAGTCCATGATGCAGGGGCCCGTAACATCTCCGATGTTGCTGTTTCAAGCACGCCGACGGGCGGGCACATATTCCCATGGCGTATGCATTCGAAACATAAAACGCATGCTTGTTCGGATGTGAGACACGCTGCTAATGTTCCTTTCCGCTGTGAGCGTTCTAGGTCGTCCGTCGTTCGGTGGCCCCATGGCCCCGAATTCAACCGGCCTGATCGCCTTTTCACTGCCCTGGGAGGGTAAATGGAGAGCGGGAAAACCGCGGTGCCTACTACTATTGTCGATGCCGTCGAGCGATCCATCGAGACCATGCGAAAGAACCTCTCGGAGCCGCTGAGTATTGACGATATAGCCGGGTTCGCCATGTACAGCAAGTTTCATTTCTCCCGCGAATTCCGGAGGGTGACAGGCGTCTCACCAGGTCGCTTCCTGTCGGCGATGCGCATCCGGGAGGCGAAGAGGTTACTGCTGACGACCGATCTCACTGTCACCACCATCAGCCATATGGTCGGGTACAGCAGCGTGGGAACCTTCAGCTCACGTTTTTCTGGCAGCGTCGGAATGGCCCCCTCTGCCTATCGGCGATTCAATGGGTTCGTCACTTCGGTAAAAGTTTCCGGAAAGCGAGATGCTGGGGGTTCGGTGTACGGGTCGGTTACTGCACCTGAAGGCGCGGACCTGGGGCTGATATTCCTTGGCCTTTTCCCCACCCGGGTACCCGAGGGCAAGCCGGTGAGTTGCACCATTCTCCCTTTCCCTGGACCTTTTGAAATCACAGAGGTTCCGGCTGGAACATGGTTCTTGTTAGGGCATTCCGTTCCGGGACATGCCTGCGAAGCCCTGACGGAGGACCAAGCGGTTCACGTGGGCTCCCTCGGCCCTCTGGAAGTGCGCCGGGACACACCACTCGGCCCGACCGATTTCCGACTGCGAGGTATGCGAATTCTCGATCCCCCGATACTGGTGGCATTGCAGCGCGTGCGGTCGAAGGCGTTCGAGGCGGACATCGTCCGGGCCGCCGGATGATCCGGCGCTGCGGCGGGGCGTCGGCCCCGCCGCAGCGGTCGCCGCACCGTACAACCCTCGCCGGCGGCCCGCCCCGCATCCCGAGCGAGAGCATCGGCTCCGCCGTCACCCGGTGGCCCGGCGCCTTCTCCAGGCGCAGCTCACGGCAGAGCAGCGCCACGGCGCACACCGCCGCCATGAGTCCCGGGCCGCTCCCCACAGCGTGCGGCCCGACACGCCGAGCGTCAGGGCCGTCGGTTCGCGCTCCGGTTCACCGGCCCGCGACCCCACGTGGGCGCGCAGCCGCGCGACCGGTCCGGCCGCCTCCTTGGCGACGGGACCCGACTGACGGGCGGTCCGCTTGTGCCGGAAGGCCCGCTGGACGACCCTTCCGCCGTCGGCGCCGCAGCCCGGCCCTCACTGATCAGGGATGCGTCCCACTGCGGTCGACGGGCCCCTGCCGGACGCGCCGGACAACGAGGGCGACTGACGCGCCTTCGGCGGCCCGAAAGACTCCAGCGGGAAACGAGGCGGGTTCCCACCGAAGGGAGTCGTCACGCCGGCCGGGACCGGGCACGCGCTCTTCCACCGACGCCCATCCGGACGGTGGCCCCACTGGCTGCCCAGATCCGGCAGGACACCGGTGAGTCCAGGCGTCGTCGAGGGCGCGGCCGTCACCGGTGGTCCAGGCGGTCATGATGTGCCCCAGCAGCAGACGTTCGTGCGCCGATACTTCCCGAGTTCACGGTTCCGGTCCGGCATAATCACAAAAGCCCTCGCGCGGTCTCTGTACGCCAAGCGCGCACCAGCATTCTCACTTCGCCTGCCGGACTCTCATCCAGATTGCAGGACACAGGTCAAACCCCGTAAGACACGGTTGGCCAGACTTGATTTTTCTCAACCACCCACAGCACCGCCGCTCGGAGTTCCCTCTCTGCTGCAAGACGAATGAGAACCACACCTGATGGACGCCGCGGCTCTCCGGCCTGATCACCGGCCTTGCGGACCTGGCCCCCGGCCGGCCGGCCAGGGTCGTGGACCGCTCCGGCGGACCCTGTTCGCGCCCCCCTGACGGAGGTCCCCTTCCCGCAGCTCGGCTTCCGCACCAGGGTTCCGGTCCGTGGTGACGGGCGAGGCCGGCGAGATCTGCGGCAGCGGCAACGAGCCGGAGAACCCACAGCTCACCCAGCAGGCACCAGACACTCGGCGGCGCGTTCCGCATCTCGAACAGTCCAGGCCGGCAGAGAACCGTGCAGCTGATGTCCGTGACCGTCATGCCGGTGATCAGGAGGAGCCGACCGCTCGGCGATCTTGTCGATCCCTGCCGCTGCGCACTGCGCATTGCCACTCTGGCGCCGAGGCGGATACCGGCCGGTCACGCCCGCGTATCGGACCTTCGCGCGAAGTGAAATCGACCGTCACTGCCGGACGTCATTAACGGCGGATGAGGGTCCAAACAACCACGGCATCGATGTTTGCCATACGCGGACCCATGGGAATGTGCAGATCTTTTCGGCGGACCGACGACAGCAATGACGGAGATGCCTGGCCAATCTCCGCGGCGGAGGATCTGTGCGGAGAGGTTCTCGACATGATGAGTCGCAGCCGATTCCATGCCGCCCATGCGTCGAAATGGAGAAGGAATGCCATCCATGCAACCGCTGCTAGATCAGGAGAAAGTCAGCACCTTGGAGGCCTTCGCCGACACCATAGTCCCCGGTGCGAAACGACACGAGGGGGACCGGGCGGTGGCCGGCGTCGTGCCGGGTCCCGGCGCAGTGGCGGCAGGGGCCCTGGAACTGCTCCAGACCGCCGCCACCGGGTTGTCGGATGCCCTGGACGACTTCGCCGATGCCCTCAACGCCCATGCCCGGCTGTACGCTGCCGCGGAACCGGCCGACGCGGACGCCGCGGTGCCGCCCTTCGTGGCCCTGTCCTACACCGAGCGAACGCACCTGGTGACCGTCCTGACCGCTCCCGGACACCCCGAACGCGATATCTGGGTCAGTCTTGCCCTGTTCAGCAACATGGCCTTCGACACCGGCGCCCATCTGCACACCGCCGAGGCGATCGCCGCCGGACACCCGGGCCTGGCCGCCCTGGGCTTCGCACCCCCCTCCGAAGACGGGCTGTGGCGCTTTTCGGAATTCTCCTACGGTCGCCCCCTTGCCCGTCTCCACCCCGACACCACACCCTCCGGGAGCCTGGCGTGAACGCGATCGAGCAGACCGATGTGCTGATCGTGGGCAGCGGATTCGGCGGATCCATCACCGCGTACCACCTCGCCGCGGGCGGGGCGAAGGTCACCATGCTGGAGAGGGGCCCATGGCTGGAGTCGAACGACTTCGAGCACGACTTCCTTCTCGGTTCCTCCTATACCCGAATCTTTGATTTCACCGTCGGCGACGGCATGAGCCTGCTCGGCGGCAACTGTGTCGGCGGAGGCAGCGTCGTCTACTTCGCCGCCATGCCCCGCGCACCCCGCTTCGTCTTCGACCGCACCGGAAGCATCGGGCGCCGCATGTGGCCGGCCGCGATCAGCCGCGATGTCCTCGACCCCTGGTACGACGTGGTCAGCGAGGCCCTCCCCATAACCACCCAGAGCTGGGAGGACGTCAGCTACGCCGGCGGTCTCTTCGCCGCGGCCTGCGACCACGCCGGCAGGACCGCCAATCCCGTCCCCACCGCGGTGGACAATTCCAAGTGCACGAACTGCAACTGGATGATGGCCGGCTGCCGATTCGACGCGAAACGCTCACTCCTGCTGAACTACCTCCCTGCCGCGCGGGTCCACGGAGCCGAGATCCGGCCGCTGCACGAGGTACAGAAACTCACCCGCACCGAGAACGGCGGCTACCGCGTCCACTACAACACCATCGATGACACGGACTACCGCTTGAGCAACGGCAGCGGTGCAATCGAAGCCAAGATCGTCATCCTGGCCGCAGGAGCAGGCGCCACCCCGGTCATCCTGCAGCGCTCCGCCGCCGACCTCGGCGGGATGCCACATGCCGTCGGACGCTACTTCTCCGGCAACGGCGAGCGGCTCAACAACGCGGTGATCAACGAAGAACGCGCCCGCGACCTCCTGGGGCTGGACCGCGGCGACGACATCGCCTACCTCGCCAACCAGATCGGCAAGGGACCGGTCGTGGCAAGCTGGGACAACCTCGACGGCAACCTTCCCGAACACTCCCGGTTCTCCCTTGAACAGCTCTACTTCCCGCCGGGCTTCGGCACTATCCTCGCCCAGGTCCCCGACGCCCAGAAACCCAGCTGGTTCGGCGCGGAGAAGACCGAAATGGTCCGGCGCTGGCGCTCCTGGCTGACCATCTTCACGATGGTCGAGGACGACAACGAAGGCGTCTTCGGACCGCCCCCGCCGACCGGGAACGCCGTGCGGATCTCGCAGCAGATGCTCGGCCGGGGCCCGATCTCCTACCGGCCCAGCGCCAACACCCTGCGCGGCTGGGACGAATCCGACGCGGTCGTCAAGGACATCCTGGAACGTGACGGGCTGTCGCGTGTGACGCCCTGGACCAATGACGTGGTGGGCGCCTACACCGTCCACCCACTCGCGTCCTGCCGCATCGGCGACGACCCGCACACCTCCGCCCTGGACGACCGGCACGAACTGCGCGGCCACCCCGGCATTTTCGTGACGGACGGCTCCGCGGTACCGGGCGCCCTCACCGTCAATCCCGCACTCACCATCTCCGCGCTCGCCGAACGCGCCGTTCCCGGGATCGTCCAAGCGGCCCGCGAACGTGGCGTCGACGTCACCTACGGCGCCCCGACCCCCGACGGCAGTACCTCCGGCCGGGCAGGCGTCCGACGGCAGCTCCCCCTGCTCACCCGTAAGTAGCGGACAATCCCCACAGCAGACAGGGCAGGTCCCACCCGGAGGGCGAGACCCCCTAGATGAATGAGTCCGATGTCTGTCCTGGTCGCGACCATGGCGAAGGGCGCCCGTTGGTCAGCGTGTGAAGACGAACCTGGACGCCCTTCTGGCGGCACTGTACGTGTTCATCGACGACCACGTGGCGCCTTGTCGCCGGATCGGGCGACCCCCGGCTTTCCCTCGGCCCGGCACTGGATCCGCTTCGCCCACGCCCGCCTCGGGCACCTCTTCCGCTACCTGCCTCAGCAGTCGGCCTACAACAAGCGCCTCAACGCTGCCGGGCCGCTGATCAGCCGAGTGATCGAGGCCCTGGCGCGCCAGGTGCCCACCTGGCACGACGATCTGCGGCTGATCGACTCCACCCCGCTGCCGTGCGCGGCCTCCCGCGAGACGGTCAAACGCTCTAACCTGGCCGGACACGCCGGCTACGGCTACTGCCGCAGCCACTCCCCGTTCTTCTGGGGATTCCGGCTCTACCTGGTCACCACTGCTGAGGGCATGCCGGTCACGTGGTGCCCGGCCAACCCGAAACTCGGTGAGCGCGAGGTGATGGCCGCGCTGCTGGAACGCGACCACCACCTCCTGCGGGCCGGGCAGGTGATCCTCGCGCACAAGGGCCTCGCCGGGCGGGAGTTCGAAGCCTTCGTCACCGAACGGCTCGGTGCTCACCTGGTACGGCCCGACCGAAAGGACGAGCCGGTCCGGCACGGGAAGATCGCTCGGGTCCGCCAGTGGCTCGAGGCCGTGATCGACACCCTCAAGGGCCAGCTCGGCCTCGAACACCACGGCGGCAGGACCCCGGCCAGCGTCTTCGCCCGCACCGGACAACGACTCCTCGCCCTGGCCACCGCCATCTGGCACAACTGGACCACCGACGCCCCGGTCCAACGATCCCTGATCGCCTATGACCACTGAAGACATCGGACTCATTCATCTAGTGCGTTGGCCACGAACGTTCGCCGGGTCGGGTGACACGCCGGTCGATGTTCGGG
>NZ_BMVO01000056.1 GCF_014650755.1 Streptomyces chryseus
ACCGTCCAAGCCATCCACACCCTGCTGACCTGCGACTATTCAGGATGAAAGAGGCTCAGTGAAGACCATGAAGTGCATCCGGCCCTTGGTGCTGATCGCGGACATCGCGTTCACCGAGAACCGGTTGCCCGTGCGCCGCACGATCGGGGTACGCCCCTTCTCGCCCCAGGTCCGGCCGGTGACCTGATCGGAACGGACACCGATCGGCGAAGAGGATCTCACCGCCCTCGGCCTTCGCCCTGGCCCGGATCGCCGGCAAGGTCTCCTCGTGCCAGCGCCGCACCGCCTGCGGGTCCTGTTCCACCGCCCGCTTGTCGGGACGCCGGAAGGAAAGCCCCCACCGCTTCAGGTACTTGCCCACTCCCGGTTCGGTCAGCCGCACCCGGTACAGCTTCGCGATCAGGTCACCGATCAGGCTCCGCGTCCACAACTGCCCCACCAGGCCCACATCGCTCGGCCGATAGTCAAGTACGGCCTGGCGCACGGCGGCCTGCTTGGCCTCGCCCAGCACCTGATGGACCCCCACCGGGCGACCACGCGGCTGCGCGAGCAGTGCGTCCCGGCCCCCGCCCTGCCACCTCGCCCACCAGTTGTCCACGGCCTTCAACTACACCCCGAACACCGCCGCAACGTCCTCACCGTCCCGCCCCGCCACCAAAGCGGCCACCGCCCGCAACCGCAGAACCTCCTGCGCCGACGGCGACAGATGCCGCGCGTCCCCCACCAGATCACTCACACCCAGCTCAACGACCCAGAATCACAAGCGTTTCGGATCAATAGAGCCGAGCACGGAAGACCTGACATGGGCGTGGAATGCATAGGGTTCGTGGTGCAGCAACTGGGCGTGCCGTGTGACCAGAGAATACGAGCTGTCCCGTAACGACGCGCACGCCAGTAATGCTGGGTCTGGGGCAGTGGCTGATGATACCGCCGCGAGTGCTTCTGTCACCTTGACTTTGGCAGATCCGCGATCGCGCGCATGAGATCGCCGTACGACAGCTGGTGATTCGCCCGCTCCACGAACAGACCAAAAAAGACGATCACGCGAAGACCACACAACGGACCATGAGCAGTCACGGATCAGGTTACGAAAAACTCACCGCATTCACTCAACGCTCGATACGCCGACATTGGTGTAGACTGATCGGTTTCATCGTTCATGCCCAGGAATGGCAGCGACATGTTCACTGTAGAAATCGCGAGAAGGTGTTCATTAGTCGAATTCCACTCTCGAATTGCCAGTAGGCTGCGGGAGATTGCGTGAAATGCCGGGCTAGTGTCCTCCCATCCTGGTGCTGCTAGGTGGCCGCCGCCCTCCTGGTCGGCTACAGGGCGATAAGGAGGAATGATGACGAGGTTCGGAAGGTTGTCGTTCCTCCGGTTCGGCAGGATTTGCGCGACGTCTCTCTGTGGGCGACCACCGTATCTTTCGAACGCGAAAGATCCGGCCATCAGAATGGCATCTACAGAGAGTTGAGTGGGGGATACATCGCGATACTCAATGAGAGTTGACGGCGGAATACATTCCTTCCACAAAGCGAGAACCTGAGGTTTCTGGGAAGTGATGTAGATGTTCATCTTCCGCTCCCGGGGATTGGCATACTCGGCATGAATCGAACTCGGCCCATTCTCTGCATTTCTTCTGAGCTGATGGCGACTGGCCGGTCTACAGCGCCTCCTGCATCTGCAAGGTGCTCAATTCTACTCTCCGCCTTAATTACACTCTCTGGGATTGAGCCATACGCGATGTGATAGGGACCTTCATCGGGTAGCAAGCTATATATTTCGCGAGCGTATGCGGCCGCCCCTTCTGCCGTGTGGCTAAAGTATTTCGATTCGATTCCGTATGGATTCTCAAAACGGCGACTTCCTTGAAGTTGGCTGAGCTCTTGCTCCTTGACCGCACGGTACAGGTAAATTTCGCCAGGGTTGAGTTTCTCTGCTTTTCCCCCATCTTCACAGGGCAACAAGCCGAGAGGGTCGCCCCAGGTATGGGGATTGTGGACGTACGCGAGGGGGTTGGGGGCCGGAGCGAGTCCGAGTGGGTCGGGCGTGAGGTAGCGGGCGGTCTCGGGATCGTAGTGGCGGAAGTAGTTGTAGTGGAGGCCAGTTTCAGGGTCGTGGTATTGGCCGGGGAAGCGGAGCGGGGTGTAGGCAGTGGCGCCTCGGTTCCAAGCTGTGGTGCCCCAGAGGGTGGTGTGGGTGCGCCAGGCGAAGTCGCCTCGCTCGTCGAGGAGTTCGGTGGGGGTGCCGACAAGGTCAGTAACGATGGCATAGAAGCGTTCATCGACTGCCGCCTGCCTGGCATCGGAAGCCGTTTTGCGTTCGGTTTGGGCTAGTGGGCGCAGGCCGTCGTGGTCCCAAGTGAGGGTGACCACCCTCGGGATCCCCGTCGCGTGAGTCGTCTGTTCGCATAGCGTCGTGCCGTCCCAGGTGAAGTCAACCTGCTCCACGACCGTTTCGGAACCGTCCGGAGCGAGACGTCGCTTGGCGATGCGCCGGCCCAGCGGGTCGTACTGGTAGCGCCAGGTCGTGCCGTCCGGTGTGAGGACCGAGACCAGGCGGTCCTCCGCGTCCCAGGTGTAGCGCCAGGTGTCTGGCTTGCGGGACAGGCGTGGCTTTTGGCGCAGTGCGATGCGGCCCGCCATGTCGTGTTCGTAGCGGACCCCGCCCGCCGTGCGGATGCGTGTCCCGGTGTAGGTGCGCGGGCCTACTGCTTCCTGGCCCGGCATGGGGGCGGGCCAGGAGGCCGACGTCTGGTTGCCCGCCTTGTCATATGCGTATGCCTCCGTCCAGCCTGCCGCGTGGACCGCGGTGACCCGGCCTGCCGCGTCCAGGTCGAAGCGGCTGGATCCGTTGAGCTGATCGTCGATGCCGACCAGGTTGCCGTCCGCGCGGTATGAGTAGGCCCGCTGCTGGACGCGCTGGTCGGCTGGGTCGACCAGCTCCTGTTTGGTCAGGCGGCCGAGGCCGTCGAATGCGCTGGTGACGGTCAGAGCTCCGGCCAGGTGGCGGGAGAGTTCTCGGCCTGCCTTGTCGTGCTCGAAGGTCAAGGTCCGGCCGGAGGTGGCCAGTTCGGTGCGGTTGCCTGCCGCGTCATAGGTCCACGTGCTGACCGCGCCCATCGGGGTGGTGCGGCCGGTACGGCGTCCTAGTGCATCGTAGGTGTACGTCACCGCACGGCCGTTGACTGTCTCCGCCAGCAGGCGGCCTGCATCGTCCCGTTCCAACGTCAGGACTGCGTCCGGTCCGGTCGCCCGGGCCAGGCCGCCCGTTGGGTCGTACCTGTACGTCGTCACCGCGCCCGCCGCGTCCTTCGTCACCGTGCGACCCAGCACATCCCGCTCAAAGCGAATCACCGAACCGGAGGCCGTCGTCCGCATCGTCAGCTGGCCTGCCGCGTCATGGGCGTATGTCAGGGCGCGGTCGTCGAAGTCCGTCTCGGCTATCAGGCGGCCGACCGGGTCATATTCGTAACTCCAAGTCAGCCCATCGGGGTTGGTGACCTTTCGGAGCTGGAGTTCCGTGTCGTGCTCAAACTCGTAGCGGGCCCCGTCCGGGCCCGTACGAGCCGACATCAAGTCCAAGTGCGTGTACTCGAAGGACGAGAGCGCGCCCATTGCGTCTGTGTGTGACGTGCAGTTTCCCTCGCCGTCGTACGTCCACGACTCCGTAGCGCCGTCCGGAGCGATGCGCCGGGCCAGCTTGCCCTCAACCGTCCAGTACATCCGGGTCGTCGCGCCCAGCGGGTCAGTGACTGCGACCGGGCGACCCAAACCATCCCGCTCATAACGCGACACAGCGCCAAGGGAATTGGTGACTTCCACCGGGAGGCCGGCGGCGTTGCAGACAACCGTTGTCGTCGCCCCCAGGGCATCCGTGACGCCTGCCAAATGGCCCCACTGGTCATACGCGAAACGCGTCGTCGCACCCGAGGAATCAGTCAACGACGTCCGGTTGGCGAACTTGTCGAATGCCTGGGTGAGGTGAGTGCCGTCGGCTCCGGCTATGGAGACTGGCATGCCTTGGTCGTTGTAGCCGATGCTGCTGTAGCGGCCGTCCGGGCGGACGACCATCACTGTGCGGCCCGCTGCGTCGTACGCATAGCAGACCGTGCGCCCGAGCGGGTCAGTGACGGTCAGGGGGCGGTCGTACCGGTCGTAGGTGGTGTGCGTGGTGGCCCCGTCAGGGGCGATCTCTTTGACGACCTGCAGGTCACGGTTGACGTGGTAGCGCGTGCTGTGGCCGAGCGAGTTGGTCGCGGTGATGACACGGCTCCCGTCGGGATCGGTGTCGTCGTAGGTGAACGTGTTTCGCAGGTGGCCTGCTTCGCCTGACTGGTGGGTGCAGCGCCCCTGGTCGTCGTAGATGTAGTTGTAGGACGAGTTGTTGGTATCGGTCCAGGCGGTGATACGGCCGAGAGAGTCGTTGGTGAAGCGGGTCGGAATGCCGGAGGACTTGGTCACCGCCGCCAGGTAGCCGTGCTCGTCAAAGCCGAAGCGGACCAGTACCTGATCGCCGCCGTCCGTGGCGGCGCCCGCCAGGTGCAGGGCGGTTATTCGGCCCTCGGCCGTCGTGATCTTGAGGTGGTAGCCGGCCGAGTGCACGACGCCGGTCGGGGAGCCTTGGTCGTCGTACTCGAAGGTGAGCCACTGGCCCGAGCGATCGATGATCTGCGCCAGTAGCGCGATGCCGTTGCCATCGCCGCCAGGGGATGCGAAGTCCCATATTCGGCCGCTCAGCTCGTCGGAAACGGTGTAGTCGCCGTAGGCGTCGATGCTCAGCGGATACCGGCCCCCCTCCAGGGGCAGCGTCGGCACGCCGGGTGCGGGATGGGGGTAGGCCAGCATGGCCCCGTTGTCACGGATGAAGATGACGCCTTCTGCGTCGATCTCCAGGCGCTGGTCGGCGGTGGAGGTCCAGCTGGGGCCGAACCAGCGGCCGGCCTGGTAGGACGACTCGAACTGCCGGGTGAAGACCAGTGGCAACCGGGCGGGCAGTGATACGTCGGTCTGGGACAACGCCATCCGGCCGGTGGCCATGTCGATGGGGTCGCCGAACCACTTGCACTTCAGTTGCCTGGCAAGGTCCTTGAGCGCCACGTCGAGACTCCGGCGCGCGGCACCCGTCCCCGCACCTCTCGCCGCTCCCCGAGCGGCCCCCTTGGCCACCCCGCCCGCGCCCTTGCCGCCGATCAGGTTCGACAGGAAATAGCCGCCTGCGTCGCCCGGGTCGCTCTTCCAGCCGCTGCCGAGCATGGCCGCGGGCAGCCGTTCGGGGTGTGCTGCGGTGCCGGTCAGGCCAGCCAGCAGCATGTTGGAGTTCTTCATCCACTCAGCGGGGTGGGTGAGGTTGTAGCTGTCCATCGGGTTGAGCGTGCGGGCCAGCTTCACCATGTCCGCGCCCCCCTTGAGGAAACCACCCAGGACATGCGCACTGTTGAGCTGGGTGCCGACCCACCCATCCTTGGCATTCGCTGCGAGCCGGTCGGTGAAGTCCGGTTTGGCAGGGGCCTTCTCCAGAGCGCTGTTCACCTTGGCCCGGGCGTCGCGGGCAGCCGAGCTGCGCTGGCGGCGCGCCTCAGCGAGGATTTCGTGGGCTTCCTTGCGGGCTGCTGTGCCGGGATCGTTGAACTCGCCCAGCTGCCGGGGCATGGGACCCGGATCCCGACCCGCTTGGGCAGCCTGGTTGTACTGGCTGGCGGCCTTGTCGTAGGCGTTCACGTTTGCGTCGTGGGCGTCGGACGCCTGCTTGCTCGCTTGCTCGGCCTTGCGGTAGAGGTCGATCGCGGCCCGGGCTTGGTCCTGGGCCCAGCGCACCGTGTCCGCGTACGCGTCCAGGGCCCGGCTGGCCTCCTCGCACGCGTCGGCTGCCCCCAGCCACTGCTTGGGGTGCATGCCGAACTTGTCGCGGAAGGCGTCCGCGGCCTGGCCCTGCCAGCCTCCTGCGTCCAGCGACCGCATGCCCTGGCCAACGTTGTCGAACGCCTTCTGGAAGTCACGCAGGTGCTTGGCCCGCGCCTCGAGCGCAGCGGGGCTGCCGTGGATCAGCTCCGTGGGTTCGTTACTCTCACCCAGCTGCCGCTCCTGAACGTTGCCGCCCAGGCGGTTGTTCACTCCCTCGCCGAAATCGCGGACCCCTTCGGCCATACCGTCGGCACCGAGTTCGGTCAGGCCGACGGCGGTCTTGTCCGTGGTCCAGTTGACGGCCTCGCCGACACCCTCCTTCGCGGAGTCGAGTGCGCTTCCGATGCCGTCGCCGACCTTGTTGATCGCATCCCCGAGGCCCATCAGTGCTCACCCTCCACAGGCGCTTCGCCCTCGGTCTGCGGCGGACCATCCCATTGCCAGTCGGTTCTCTCGTCGAGCAGCGCGTCCGGGGTCACCGTGGACGTCTCAATGTCCTGCCAGGCCTGTCCCCACGCCTGCCGGGCACCGGCCTGCCCCTCCAGGACTGACTCGGGGCTGTAGTCCGGATTCGCAAGGTGCGACAGCGAGTTGTCCTTGAGCGTGTCGTCCCAGGAGTGCTGCTCGACCTCCTCCTTGGACATGTACGGGTTGCCTGCCGCAGCCGTCCACACGGTCTTCAGCGTGTTCGAGGCGTACTGCTCCTGCTCGTGGTAGATCCCCGCCGAGAGGTTGAGCCGTGCCGCGAACTCATTGGCGTCCTGCATCAGGGAACGCACCCCCCACCCCCACCGGTCGCAAAAGCCGGCGAACGTCTCCCGC
The DNA here is from genome assembly GCF_014650755.1 of Streptomyces chryseus. Lineage (GTDB taxonomy): Bacteria > Actinomycetota > Actinomycetes > Streptomycetales > Streptomycetaceae > Streptomyces > Streptomyces chryseus. The sequence goes on from NZ_BMVO01000056.1 coordinate 6,729, forward strand.
AGACCGGAGTCGCCCACCTCCAGGTCCGCCAGCTCCAGATCGTCGAAGCCGCGCCCGAGATTCGCCTCGATGTCGAAGCCCAGCTCCTTCAGCTCCGACATGGCCTGATTGATGCCTTTGGTGATGCGCTCGAGAGCGCCCGGATCAAGCTGGTAACCGTCGCCGCTCATCCGGCTGCCCCCGCCGCGTGCGCGTCCTTCGCGTCCATGGCCACTGCGTCCGGCACGATGCCCGCCACGGGCGGCAGCACCATGCCCGTCTCACTCCCCGCATCCAGCGCAATGCCCATCGGCTCACCGGCGTTCGGGATCAACTGGTCCAGCAGCCGCGCCCCGTACACCGGAACCCGCTCATGGAACGTCTCACCGCGCGCCACCCCGAAGCGCGCAAGAGCAGCGTCGTCCGTGAAGGCGAACAGCCAGCGAATCCCGCCCAACTCCACCGACAGCAACGACCCCTCCACCACCGGCACCAGCACCTCACTGCGCCGGAACTCCCCCACCAACGACCGCAGATCCCCCGCTCCGGTCCCGGCCAACTCCGTCAGCCGCAGCGCCAACGCCTCAGCACGCATACCCGCCACCCCCGTTACTCGTTGCGTACGCGAACCTGCACCGTAACCGACCCGTCCGACAACCCACCACCAGCGCCAAACACCGGACACCCAAGATGACGCAAAGAAGCCAAGAAACACACACGCCTGCGACTTGCTCCACCAGCGCGGACACCCCCCCACCTCGACACTGGTGCACTCCACGCCTTGCCTGAGGCCACAGCTGGGCCACAAAGACGTACCCGTGTGATCATGAGAAGGACGCGACCGTGCAGACCACCCTTGATAGTTGCATGTGAAACTAATCGGTCGAACGAGGAGGCTGCGCGATCAAACGGTTCTGGATAACCCAGGCATGCCTCATCGACGCCCTCATCAGCTGCCGAAACGCCCGCAATCTCCACCCGGCAGCCGTCCGACCAGATCGGCCACCGCCTGCGGCGGGGCCGGCAAGGCGGCCGAAAAGTGCGTCGGCGTCCGCCTTGGTCAGGGCGCTCTGCGACTGCAGGACCCGCACCAGCCGGGTAGATCCCGGGCCGGCCTCCACTCCCACCAGCACCTCGGCGATCCGCTGCCCGCCGCCGTCGGTCGCGTTAGTACTGCAACGGTCTTTGCCGTGACGGTTGGGCAATTTCTGGTGGTGTGTGGCCG
>NZ_BMVO01000057.1 GCF_014650755.1 Streptomyces chryseus
ACGCCTACGCCCACCACCTGCGCACCCAAGGCACCCCCGCCACCTCCCTCGCCTGGGGTTACTGGTCGGACGTCAGCGGGATGACCGCCCACCTGGACAAGGCCGCGCTCCAGCGCCACCGGCGTGACGGCATGCTGGGCCTCCCCGCCGAGACCGGCATGGCGCTCCTCGACGCCGGCCTGCGGTCGTCCGAGCCCGCGCTGATCACGGCGCGCCTCGACCTGGCCGGTCTGCGGGCGCGTTCGGTCACCGAGCCGGTGCCGCTGCTGCTGCGTTCGCTCGTACGCCCCCTGCGGCGCGCGGCGGCGCAGACGACGCCGGACGCGAGCGGCGGGAACGCCCTCGGCCAGCAGCTCGCCGGGCTGTCCGCCGCCGAGCAGGAGCGCACCGTGATCGACCTGGTGCGGGCCGAGGCGGCGACCGTGCTCGGGCACTCGGCGGCCGGTGCGATCGACGAGAAGCGGGCCTTCAAGGACCTCGGCTTCGACTCGCTCACGGCGGTCGAGCTGCGCAACCGGATCGGCAAGCGGGTCGGGCTGACCCTGCCCACCACGCTGGTCTTCGACTACCCGACGCCGACCGTGCTCGCCCGCAAGCTGCTCACCGACCTCGTCGGGACGCAGGACGCCGCCGAGGCGTCCGGTCCGGCCGGACGCGCCGCCGACGGGGACGAGGACCCGATCGTGATCGTGGCGATGGGCTGCCGGTTCCCCGGCGGCGCGGACGGGCCCGACGAGCTGTGGCGGCTGGTCGCCGACGGCGCCGACGTGATCGGCGGGTTCCCCGAGGACCGGGGCTGGGACCTGGAGAGTCTGTACGACCCGGACCCGGAGCGGCTCGGTACCTCGTACGCGCGTCACGGGGCGTTCCTGGACACCGCCACCGGGTTCGACGCCGGGTTCTTCGGGATCTCGCCGCGCGAGGCGCTCGCGATGGACCCGCAGCAGCGGCTGCTCCTGGAGACCACGTGGGAGACGTTCGAGCGGGCCGGCATCGACCCGACCGGTCTCGGCGGGGAGCGCGTCGGCGTGTTCGTCGGGGTCAACGACCGCGACTACACCCTGCGGTTGCAGCACAACTCGGGCGAGCTGGAGGGATACCGGCTGACCGGAACGTCGGGCAGCGTCGCCTCCGGGCGGATCTCGTACACCTTCGGCCTCGAAGGCCCCGCGCTCACCGTCGACACCGCCTGCTCGTCCTCGCTGGTCGCCCTCCACCTGGCCGCGCAGTCGCTGCGCAACGGGGAGTCGACGATGGCGCTGGCGGGCGGCGTGGCGGTGATGACGACGCCGGACGCGTTCGTCGAGTTCTCGCGCCAGCGCGGCCTGTCCACCGACGGCCGCTGCAAGGCCTTCGCCGACGCCGCCGACGGAACCGGCTGGGCGGAGGGCGTGGCGCTGCTGCTCGTCGAGCGCCTCTCCGACGCCGAACGCCTCGGCCACCCGGTCCTGGCGGTCGTACGCGGTACGGCCGTCAACCAGGACGGCGCCTCCAACGGTCTCACCGCACCCAACGGCCCCTCCCAGCAGCGCGTCATCCGCGCGGCCCTGGACGACGCCGGGCTCAAGGGGTCGGAGGTGGACGCCGTCGAGGCCCACGGCACCGGCACCTCACTCGGCGACCCCATCGAGGCCCAGGCGCTCCTCGCCACGTACGGCAAGGAGCGGGACGCGGACCAGCCGCTGTGGCTCGGGTCGTTGAAGTCCAACATCGGTCACACACAGGGCGCCGCCGGCGCGGCCAGTGTGATCAAGATGGTGCAGGCGATACGGCACGGGGTGCTGCCCAAGACCCTGCACGTCGACGAGCCGTCGACGAAGGTCGACTGGACCGAGGGCGCCGTGGAACTCCTCACCGAGTCCCGCCCGTGGCCCGAGTCGGACCGCCCGCGCCGCGCCGCCGTCTCCTCCTTCGGCGTCAGCGGCACCAACGCCCACGTCATCATCGAGCAGGCCCCGGTCGCCGTCGCCGACGAGGACCTGGAGCCGCGAAGCGCCCCGAGCGCCTCCGTTCTGCCGTTTGTCCTGTCGGCCAAGTCCCCCGAGGCCCTGGGCGGACAGGCCGCGCGCCTCGCCGCGTGGCTGCGCGACAGCGGGCGTGCGGCACAGACACCGCTCACGGACGTGGCGTACTCGCTCGCCACGACGCGGGCCTCGCTCGACCACCGGGCCGTCGTCGTCGCGGCCGACCGCGAGGAGCTGCTCGCCGGGCTCGACGGGGTGGCGGGCGGTTCGCTGCCGGCCTCGGTGGTGCGCGGCGGCCCCGCGGCGGGGCGGACGGCGTTCCTCTTCACCGGGCAGGGCAGCCAGCGCACGGGGATGGGACGCGAGCTGTACGACGCGTACCCCGTGTACGCGAGCGCCTTCGACGCCGCGTGCGCGGAGCTCGACCGGCATCTGGTCGACGCGGGCCACGTCCAGCACCCGGTGGCGGACGTCGTGTTCGCCGAGCCGGGCAGCGCGACCGCCGAGCTGCTGCACCGTACGGTCTACACGCAGTCCGCGCTGTTCGCGGTCCAGGTGGCGCTGTTCCGCCTGGTCGAGACCTGGGGCGTACGTCCCGACTTCGTGGCCGGGCACTCCATCGGCGAACTGGCGGCCGCCCACGTGGCGGGGGTGTACTCGCTCGCCGACGGTGCCGCTCTGGTCGCCGCGCGGGCCCGGCTGATGCAGGCGCTGCCCGAGGGCGGGGCGATGGTCGCCGTGCAGGCCACCGAGACCGATGTGCTCCCGCTGCTCCCGGCCGACGGCCGGGCGGGTGTCGCGGCGGTCAACGGACCGTCGGCGGTGGTGATCTCCGGTGACGAGGGCGCCGTCCTGGCCGTCGCGGACATCTGCAGGGAGCGGGGCTGGAAGACCAAGCGGCTGCGGGTCAGCCACGCGTTCCACTCGGCCCGCATGGAGCCGATGCTGGACGCGTTCCGGGGGGTGGCGGCGGGGCTCACGTACGAGCAGCCGCGCATTCCGGTGGTCTCCACGCTGACGGGCTCGCCCGTCGGTCCCGACCGGCTCGGCTCGGCCGACTACTGGGCCGAGCACGTACGGCAGCCGGTGCGTTTCGCCGACGCCGTACGGAACCTGCGGGCCGAGGGCGTCGCCCAGTACCTGGAGATCGGCCCGGACGCCGTCCTCACGGCGATGGCGCGCGAGACGGTCGACGCTCTCACCGAGAGCGGTGCCACGGAGACGGCGGCGGCCGAGATCTTCGTGCCGGCGCTGCGCCGTGAGCGCTCGGAAGCGGGCACCCTGCTCGCGGCCCTGGCCGGGCTCCACGTCAGGGGTACGTCGGCCGACTGGCCCGCCGCCCTCGACGGCGCCACCCGCGTCGACCTGCCGACGTACGCCTTCCAGCGGGAGCGGTTCTGGGCCGAGATGGCGGCGGGCGCCACGGACATGGCCGCCCTCGGTCTCGCCTCCGCCGAACACCCGCTGCTGGGCGCGGTCGTGGAGCTGCCGGACGACAAGGGAGTACTGGCGACCGGCCGGCTCTCGCTGAAGAGCCACCCCTGGTTGGCCGAGCACGCCAAGTCCGGGACGGTCCTGGTGCCGGGCACCGCGCTGGTCGAGCTGGCGGTCCGGGCCGGCGACCAGATCGGCGCGGGCGTGCTCGAAGAGCTGGTACTGGAGTCACCGATGGTGCTGCCGGAGCGCGGCGGCGTCGAGGTGAGAGTCCAGGTCGGCGCACCGGACGACGGTACGGACGGGCGCCGCCCGGTGAGCATCCACTCCCGCACGGACGGGAGCGACGAGTGGGTCCGGCACGCTGCGGGCTCCCTCACCGCCGCCCGGCAGCCGGTGTCCGCCCCACTGACGGCCTGGCCCCCGGCGGGCGCCGAGCCGGTGGACACGGACGGCTTCTACGAGCGTCAGGCGGCGGCAGGCCACGAGTTCGGCCCGCTGTTCCAGGGGCTGCGCACGGTGTGGCGGCGCGGCGAGGAACTGTTCGCCGAGGTCGCCCTGCCGGACGACGCGGTCGGTGAGGCCGCCGCGTTCGGACTGCACCCGGCGCTCCTCGACGCGGCCCTGCACACGACGAGCTTCGGAGCCGTCGCGGACACGGACGCCGGACATGTCCTGCTGCCGTTCGCCTGGAACGGAGTGGCCCTGCACGTCACGGGCGCGGCACGGCTGCGGGTCCGTATCGCGCCCCGGGGCGCCGACACGGTCACCGTGGAGGCGGCGGACGCCACAGGTGCACCGGTCGCGACGGTCGCCGGCCTGACCTTCCGGGCCGTGGACACCTCGCAGCTGGCCGCCGGGACCGACCCGTTGCGGGACGCGCTGTTCCGGGTGGAGTGGCAGCCGGTCGCCGTACCGGAGGCACGAGCCGGGGCGGACTGGCCGGTCCTGGACCTCATGGACCGTACCGGCGATGACGCGGACGTACGGGCGCTGACCGGGCACGTACTGGCCGGCGTGCAGGACCACCTGGCCTCGGGCCCGGAGGACAGGCCGCTGGTCGTGCTGACCCGCGACGCGGTGACCGTGCCGGAGCAGGCAGCTGTGTGGGGCCTCGTCCGGACGGCGCAGAACGAGCACCCGGGCCGGCTGGTGCTGGTCGACAGCGACGCGCGGTCGAGGTCACTGCTGCACGCGGCGCTGGCCACGGGTGAGCCGCAACTCGCCCTGCGCGACGGGAAGATCACTGTTCCCCGGCTCGCCCGCACCACCATCCCCACCGCCGACAAACCCCTCGACCCCAACGGCACCGTCCTCATCACCGGCGGCACCGGCACCCTCGGCGCCCTCACCGCCCACCACCTCATCACCCACCACCACATCACCCACCTCCACCTCATCAGCCGACGCGGACCCCAAGCCCCCGGAGCCCACCAACTCCACCAAGACCTCACCGCACTCGGCGCCCACATCACCATCACCGCCACAGACGCCACCGACACGCAGCAGGTGACGGCGCTCCTCGACACCCTCCACCCCGACCACCCCCTCACCGCCGTCATCCACACCGCAGGCGTCCTCGACGACGCCACCATCACCGCCCAGAACCCCGACCGCCTCCACACCGCCTTCCACGCCAAAACCGACGCCGCCCACGTCCTCCACCAAGCCACCAAGCACCACAACCTCGCCGCCTTCGTCCTCTTCTCCTCCGCCGCCGGCACCCTCGGCAACCCCGGACAAGCCAACTACGCCGCCGCGAACACCTACCTGGACGCCCTCGCGGGCCGGCTCCGTGCGGCGGGCACTCCCGCCGTCTCCCTCGCCTGGGGACTGTGGGCCGAGGCGAGCGGCATGACGGGGGAGCTGAGCGAGGCCGACCTGCAGCGCGGCAAGCGCACCGGCATCACCGCGATGTCCACGCAGACGGCACTCGCCCTGCTCGACGCGGGCCTCGCGTCGAAGGACGAAGCCGCGCTGGTGACGGCCCGGCTGGATCTGTCGGGGCTGCGCAAGCAGGCCGCCTCGGCCGGCGGGGAGGTCCCGGCGCTGCTGCGGTCGCTCGTCCGCGCGCCGCGCAAGGCGGCCCGTACGGCGGCCGTCGCGGAAGAGTCGCTGGCCGACCGGCTGAACACCCTTCCCGCCGCCGAGCGCGCCAAGGTCGTACTGGAGCTGGTGCGTTCGGAGGCGGCGACCGTACTGGGGCACTCCACCACCAGGGCGATCGGTGCCGAGAACGCGTTCAAGGACCTCGGGTTCGACTCGCTGGCCGCCGTGGAACTGCGCAACCGGCTCGCGGGCGTCACCGGAGTACGGCTCCCCGCCACGCTGATCTTCGACTACCCGACCCCCGGGGAGCTCGCCGGTCAGCTCATCGAGGAGCTCGGCTGCACGGGAGCCGACGCGCCGGCCGCCGAGGTGCCGGCCGAACTCGGCCTGCTGGAGCAGGCACTGGCCTCGCTGACCGGGTCCCTCGACGGGGACGAGGCGGTACGGGCACAAGTCGCGGCCCGGCTCCGGGAGCTGTCGGCCAGCATCGGCGCGAACGGCTCGGCCGGTACGAACGGCTCGGCCGCCCGGACCACCACGCTCGTCGCCCCCGCGGGCGCCCCGCGCGACGGGGTCGAGGAGCTCGTCCCCGATCTCGACGCGGCGACCGACGACGAGCTGTTCCGGCTCATGGACGGTGAACTCGGCCTGTCCTGACCATCCAGGTTCCAGCCGTCCATCCACCGACGCCTTGAAGGGGCAGAACCGGTCATGTCCAACGAGTCCAGCAACACCACCACCTCCCTCAGCAGCGCAAGCACCGACAGCGGTGGCGCCACCGGCGACCAGAAGCTCCGCGACTATCTGAAGCGGGCCCTGGTCGACCTGAAGCAGGCCAACAAGCGGCTCCGCGACGTGGAGGCCGCGAAGTCCGAGCCGATCGCCGTCGTCGGGATGGCGTGCCGGCTCCCGGGCGGGGTGACCACGCCCGACGAACTGTGGCAGCTCGTCGACGCGGGCGGCGACGCCGTCGCCGCGTTCCCCGACGACCGCGGCTGGGACCTGGAGCGGCTGTTCGATCCGGACCCCGAGCGCCGTGGCACGTCGTACGTCAGCGAGGGCGGCTTCCTCGACGGGGCGACCGAGTTCGACGCCGGGTTCTTCGGCATCAACCAGCGCGAAGCCCTGTCGATGAATCCGCAGCAGCGGCTGCTCCTGGAGACGTCGTGGGAGGCGTTCGAGCGGGCGGGGCTCGACCCGACCGGCCTGCGCGGGAGCCGGGTCGGCGTGTACTCGGGCGTCATGTACCACGACTACGCCACCGACATGGAGGACGCGCCGGCCGAGGTCGAGGGCTATCTGAGCACCGGTACGGCCGCCGCCGTGGCCTCGGGCCGGGTGTCGTACACGCTCGGTCTCGAAGGCCCGTCCGTCACGCTGGACACGGCCTGCTCCTCCTCGCTCGTGGCTCTGCACCTCGCGGTGCAGTCCCTGCGCAACGGCGAGATCGACATGGCACTCGCGGGCGGCGCCGCCATCATGGGAACCCCGGGTGTCTTCGTGGAGTTCTCACGCCAGCGCGGCCTGTCCACCGACGGCCGCTGCAAAGCCTTCGCCGACGCCGCAGACGGCACGGGGTGGGCGGAAGGTGTCGGCGTACTGCTGGTCGAGCGGCTGTCGGACGCGCAACGTCTCGGCCACCCGGTCCTGGCGGTCGTACGCGGTACGGCCGTCAACCAGGACGGCGCCTCCAACGGCCTCACCGCACCCAACGGCCCCTCCCAGCAACGTGTCATCCGCGCCGCCCTCGACAACGCCGGCCTCACCCCCTCGGACATCGACACCGTCGAAGCCCACGGCACCGGCACCACACTCGGCGACCCCATCGAGGCCCAGGCCCTCCTCGCCA
>NZ_BMVO01000058.1 GCF_014650755.1 Streptomyces chryseus
CCCGCGGAGCGGGTCCCCCAGGGCTCCGCCCTGGACAGCGAGCGGTCGGGGCTCCGCCCCTCCCTCCGCTCCCGCTCCGCGTGAGCGGAGGCGGTTCGCTCCGTTCACCGCCTGGCGGGCCCGCTCCGCGAACCCGCCAACCGCAGTGGAGCCGGGGCGCCTTCGGCCCCCCGGGGGCCGGCCTCCGGCCGACCCGTGGCCTCCGCTCCGCTCCAGCCACCGCCCGCGCTCCGCACGGGCACAGACCAGGCAGGCAGTAGGGCAGTCATCCGGCCGGAGGGAGTGAGGCGCAAGCGGCAGCAACAGGAGAGGGGGTGACGGGTCGTCGGGGAGGGTGCGAGCCGAACAGAGGTCGGGGTGAGGGCGAGTGGCGAGGCGGGGAATGTGCGTCAAACTTAGTAGCTAGATTAACACTGGAATGAGATTCCGCCACCCCTGAGCGGATAAAGGAGGTTCACAGAATGATTCCGGTAGGCGAGGTTGATGAATACCGACACCCCAATGGGAGCGGAAAAGAAACGCGGCAAGGTGCGGGTGGGGGCGTTCGCGGGTGATTAGCCAAAATGGTCCGGGCGAAGTTGGAGCATGTGTGGTGATGTGAGCGGGGCCGACCAGGCGGCGCGAGGCTTCGCGCGCGCCACGACGGGGCCCGACCGGCAGGCTCTGACGCAGCTGCCGATGGGCAGATCCACGGCGTGGCGGTGCTTGATCACGCTGCGGAGATCCGGTATCACGCGCGCGCACGCTCTAAGAGCAAGAGCCACACGTTTTCGCAGGTCAGGGGGTCGGGTTCCGGAAGTTATGTCAGCCCTGGACTGACATAACTCGGTTGGAATGTCAGCAGGTCCTGACCCAACGACATCGTTTCGTGGCAGTAGTGCCACGAAACGATGTGCGGTGTGTCAGCTGCCGGTCGACACCGTCCGGAGCTGAAGGTCAGCCCAGGGCTGACGCTCGGGTGACTTTCGTGTCGGTGCTGCCGCGTTTTGGTGGCAGTACTGCCACGGTCGTCGCTATGGTTTTGACGTCACGACGATCAAGGAGACAGCGACCCCATGAGCTCAGGGCCCCTGGACGGCAGCGCAGCGCCGAAGCTGCCCGACGCGCCGTCCCGTCGCCGGCGGCGCCCGAAGCCGCCGCCCACCGCGTACAACCGGTCCTCCGGCTCGACGATCGAGCTGCCCGCCGGCCACGCTGCCCAGGTCTTCCCCGTGGGCTCCAGCACGGGGTTCATCGGGGAGGCGTTCTCCATGGACAGCCTGGAGTTCATGCGTTGGGCTGCCGTCCGGTACGACGACGACCGGTTCGTGCTCGTGGTGCTGTTCACCCTCATGGGATCGCAGAAGCCCGGCGGCTTGATCGAGGCCATCCACGAGGACGTCGCAGAGGCGCTCGGGTACAGCCGCCCCCACATCAGCCGGGTCTTCAACGTGCTGGAGGCCGACGGAGCACTCCGGAAGCTCCAGAGGGGCCTGTACCAGCTCAACCCGGCCGCGTCGCTGCGGGGAGGGCTCAAGGAGCCGCGCAAGGGCGAGAAGAAGCGCTCCAAGGCGGGTATGAGCGACAGGGTGGAGCAGTTGGACCTGCTGCGCGAGATCCTGGAGGACCCGGACGCGCCCGAGGCGTTCCGGGCTATGGCTGCTCCCGGCGCGAAACTAGAAGTGCCCAAGGAGTCGGATGGGGAAGGGAAGGCCACGTCATGACGTCCGCTGCCGAGGAATGGGCGCCGCGGCGCAACGTGCTGTGGGGCAGCTTCAACGGTCTCGCGTACGTGCCGCGGCTGCCTCCCACCGCCTACACCCTGCTGCTGCACATGATGACCGAGCAGGAGCCCGGCGGCCTGGTCGTCGCCACTCACGACGAAATCTCCGCCGGCCTCGCCATGGAGCGCGGCATGATCAGCCGGGCCATGCCCCACCTGGTCGCCGCCCGGCTCGTCACCGTGGTCCGCCGCGGACGCTTCCAGCTCCACCCGATGATCGCCGCCTTCAACGACCCCCGGGAGCAGCAGCGAGCTATCAAGGCTCTGTCGAAGGACATGCGGCTGGACGTCGGCGACTTCGAGGACGAGTACGAGCGCCGCTTCCAGCTCCACCTGGACGAGAAGGCGCGCAAGGCGGAGGCGAAGGCCAAGGGCAACGTCACGCCCATCACCAAGCCGACCCGTCTCAAGCGCGTTCACTGACTCCGGCCGGCCTCTGCCACCACGGCGCTGCACCCCCAACGGCTTCAGGGTGCAGCGCCGGTTTCGTGTGCGCGGGGTGCGATACATCGTTCCCCTGGAGGGGAAATCCGCAGGTGGAACCGCGCTTCTCACGCCCTCGGGTGAACAGGGGAGGGCCGCTCCCGGCTGGGCGCTGGACCGCGCGACGGGAACCCGGTGAACATCGTTCCCCCACAGGGGAAAGGTGCCCGGTGGCTCCCGGTCCCCTGCACGGGACGCGTATGTCAGATCCGTGCACACGCTTCCCGCTGGCGGGAAACGCGCAGGTCACGCGGGCGAAAATGCAGCACCCAAACGACCGTTTGCTACACGTCCTGCTGCCTTCTGCAGCACTACCTGCTACCCGAGCAGCACCCGTGTGCCACCTGGACCGGCCGTGCAGTGTCATCGCTCTCCGGCTTCCCGAGCAGCACCACCCGCTGCCCCTCACCCCCGGCTCTGCTGCACCGTGCAGCAAACACGGCGGCGCCCCGATCAGAAGGCGATCGGGACGCTGCTCGGCGACGTCGGGTTACTGGCCGGGGTGTACGGCCTGGATGCCGGTGTTCTCGTACGCCTGCGGTGTCAGGGTCAGCAGGTAGCGGCCTGCTGGGAAGTCTGCGGAGGGCCGGGCGGCGTGGATGGCGTGGACGGCCGCCCAGGAGTAGCCGGCGTGCAGCAGTTCGGTGGCGGCGAGCGCGGCCGCGGTGTCGAACGGCTCGATCTCGATGAACCGGAGTCCGTGGATGTAGGCCAGCAGGCCGGGGCGCTCGGTGTCGCCGGCGGTGAGCGAGAGCACCGGTGCGTAGAGCGTGCCGAGGCCGCCGGAGGCTTGGACGTAGAAGGCAGCGACGGCTTCGTTGAACGGGTCCTTGGGGTCGTGCAGGGCGGTGGCGGCCGTGTGGTCCAGGACGACGGCGATGGCCGCCACTACGCGGCCGCCGAGTCCTGGCTCGCGCCCAGGCGCTCCAGGAGGCCGCGGGCCTTCGTCTCGGCCTCGGGGCTGGGCACCGTGCCCAGGATGGAGGCGAGCTCGGCGCGGGCCTGGGCGGCGCGCTCTTCGAACTCGGACTGGGTGGGCCGGCTCTCGGCGAGGGCCTCGACCAGGTTGCGGATCGTGGTGTTGTTCTCGGCCGCCAGCAGGGCCAGGCGGTCGCGTGTCGCGGCGCTGACCTTGATGCTCGTTTCGTCTGCCATCCTTCGACTCTACTGCCAGTAGAGGAGGGGTGGGAGAGCTTCAGCGCCGACAGTTCAGCCGCTGCGGACGGAGGCATCGTGGTGACCGGAGGAGGCCGGCGTGTCCGTCGGGTGCAGCCAGCGGATCGGGACGGTGAGGGAGACGGCTCGGGGGAGCTCCACCGGCTCGCCTTCGGCATCGAGGAGCATGCCCGCGACCTGGTAGCCGCGGCCGGGCGGCAAGCCGACGGCCTGGACCTGGTCGTCGGTGAGGTCGACCGTGACGCGGGTGGAGGAGGTCACGCGCAGGCCCTCCACGGTCCGGGCCTGCGGGTCGATGTCCATGACCGTTAGCGGGAAGTGGGTGCCGCGCAGCCAGCTCAGGGCCCACCACGAGTCGCCCATCGTCTCCGGCCGGTACCGGCCGATCGGCAGCGAGTGCGGCACCTCGCAGCGGTAGGTCTGGCCGACCCCGACGTCCTTCGTACGCACACCTCCAGGGTGCTCCCCCGCCGCCAGGAGTGCGCCGGCTCCGGCCGGGCTGGTGACCTGTGCCAGCGAAGATGGGGCGTTTGCCACCGAAGATGAGCCGAACGCAGTTCGTGACATCGAAGATGGGCCGCTGCAGGTCAAGGTGGGTGCGCGACTGCGGCGGGAGATCGCGGGGGCTACGGTCCCTCGATGTGGAGGGCGGTCCAGCGGGTCGCTCCGTAGCCGAACGAGCGCAGGGCCACCGCTTCGGCGACAGTTCCCGCAGCGCACTGACCTGCGGCGACGCAACTTCACTGTCACAAACCATGCAGTGGCTCAACTTCGATGGCAATCGGTCCAGGTTCGGTGGCACAGGTCAGCTGGGGACGGAGTGTGATCGCCGGGAGAACGTCGCCGGTGAGGTGTCACGCTGTCACGCTGAAATCTTCCGAGCCCCCGGAAACGGCTCTGAGGGCTCTCGCGACCTCTCGAAAATGCCCAATTCGGGCATAAGTCATGCGATCGCGCCCGGGTGCGCGGCGAGCGTGACAGCCAGCGTGACAGTCAGCGTGACACCTCGAGTGTGACGCTGGGTGAGCGTGACAGGTACCCACACACCCCGGCTCACAACACCCTCGCGATCCTGGCCGCCTGGGAAAACAGGCTGCCACCACACAGTCCAATAGGACATGTGAGGGCACTTTGCCGTGACCTCACAGCCTGGTGCGCGGCAGGCTGTGAGGGGTGTTGTTGTCGCTCAGGGTGAACCTCACAGCAGGCGCGGGCGGCTGCACGGGCACTGCCCACAGTTGTCGCAGCCGGCGCACTCCAGGCAGAAAGCGAGCGGCCACTGTCCAGGGCAGGAGCAGATCGGATTGTGGTCGGGGTCGCCCTCGCCGGGGAACCGGGTCTCGCCGAAGGGAGGCTCCGTCCACGCGTCGACCGTCCCGTCGGCGCGCAGTTCCTCGTAGTGGTGGCCGATGGCGCTGTGCTCCTCCCAGGCGGCGACGACCTCCTGGTCGTGGTTCATGCCGGGCTCCCCAGGGTGAGCGCGCGGGTGAGGAACGCGGCGAGCTCGCCGACGGCCTCGGAGTCGGCGGCGGCGAGCCGGGCCGCGAAGGGCAGCTGGTCGACGTCGGCGCCGGGGACGAGCTGGTCGAGGGCGGCGAGCAGTGCGGCGTGGGCGAGGACCGGCGGGTGCAACAGGCCGGCTGCGGCGTCGCGGGCGGCCGGGTCGGCGTAGTGGCCTCGGTGGGCGGCGAGGGCGTGGGCGAGCCAGGCGTCGACGTCCGGCTGTACGTAGGACCCGGCGCGGCGGGTGAGCTCGTCGCGGGCGGCCTCGTCGCCTTCCCGGGGTTCGGTCTGCTCGAGGGTGCCCCGCTCACGGAGCGCCTGGAGCTGGTCGGCGCGGGCGGCGACTCGGGCCGCCGCCCGCTGCTCGGCCTCCCGGGCTTCGGCGGCCGCGGCTTCGGCGGCGAGTTCCTCCTGGACGACGACGTCGTCATCAGGGTCGTACGGACCGCCGGCCCTGAAGACGAGCTGCGCGATGCGCTCCCACTCGGCGAGCTCGGCCGCGCGGCGGCTGCTGTGGTCGGCCGCCTCTTCGTATCGGCGGTTCAGGTGCGCCTCCATCTGGGCGTCGGCAAGGGCTTGGAACGCTTCGCGGTGCGTCATGCCCCGGGCGCGGCGCCGGACCGAGGACCGGCCGACCTTCGCCGGGTCGATCGGCGTGCGCGGGCCTTGGGCGCGCGCTTCGGGGACGCGGCGCGGTCGTCGCCAGCCATCGGTCGTGCTCATCAGGGCTCTCGCTTTCACCACGGAAACGAAAAGGGAGCCCGCCGCCCGAGTACACGACGGCGGGCTGTCACTCCAGGTTTATAGCAGGGGCGAATTCTTCGTGGCTAAAACGCAATGTCCAACCGCTCGACCGCCTCGATTCGGACCTTCAGGCCCGCACGTCCGCCACCTTCGACGCGGAAATAGGCGTCCGCTATGGCCTCGGCGACGGCGTCGTGCAGCTCGCTGTCCGTCGCGCCGGTGTCCCTGGCGGCGAGGATCGCGGCGGCGTGGGAGGGCGATACAGCGACCTGGATGTCCCTCATCCGGCCCGCGTCAGAGCCTTCCGAACCGAACCCGAAGTAGGCGGTGATGGAGATGACGAGCCCCGCCGAGCTGGCCGCGCGCTGCCTCGCCTGCGCTTTGACCTGCGGTTGCCACTCCGCCTCGGTCTCCTGCTCCAGGGCGGCCTGGAGGCGCTTCTGCGGCTTCTTCGTGACTCCGGAGAGGTAGCGGTCCACCGTCTTGCGGGAGACGCCCAGGCGCTCCGCCAGGGACTTCGAGGAGCCCTCGCGCGTGCGAAGAAATTTCATCCGGGCCCACGCGGATTTCGGCGCGGGACGGGTGAACAGGGTGCGCTCCGCGCGTCGCAGGCCATCGAGGATCTTGTCGCGCAGCAGGCCCCGCGCTGCGGTGTTGTCGTTGCTCATGACTGTATGAAAAGCGACCTGGCCTGTGGATGCGGGACGCCGAGGCGCCAGTCCGCTGTCCCCCGGGCGCTGTCGGAGAGGAGCTCGTCGGCCCGAGTTGCCTATGGGCAACCGGAAGTACGGCACACGCCACTGCGATTGCCTGGAGGCAACCGGCGCAGAGGGCCCCGCCCGCTGGCTGCCGTCTACTCGCCGCCCCCGGTATTGGTGGCTGGCTCGGAGACGAAGCAGTCCCGGCACTCGGGGACAGCGGCAACCATGCGTTGGAGGCCGCCGCAGTGCTCGCACCGGGGGTGTGCGGTGGCGTCGCCGAGTTCCTCGAGGATGGCCTGGAGGCGGCGCACCCCGTAGTCAGCCTGAGAGATGGCGGCTGGGGCCCACTCGGACGACATCCACCGCAGTGGACCGAGAAGGGCCCGTGCGAGGCTGACGGCGGTGCTCGCGGCGTACGCCCATCCGTTGGTCGCTGCCGTGGGGTCGTCGGGAGCATCCTCGTGGGGAAGTCCGACCGACCAGGGCGGCACGGTCATGGTGAGGGAATCCAGCCGGTCGCCGACGAAGCCGAGTTCGAACCAGGCGCGGCGGGCCTGGTCCTCGGCCAGGGGCCACTCCCAGGGGCCGGTGAAGTAGGCGCGGGCGTGGCCGGGGCCAGCGACGGATTCCTCGTAGCCGGCGCCCGCAGAGCGCCAGAGCAGCGCCCACAGAGCGGCGAGGCGCAGCTCGGCGTCATGGCTGCTCCAGCCCAGGTCGTCGGGAACGTCGATGCCCAGGGCGGCGAGTGCGGCCAGCAGCTGCTT
>NZ_BMVO01000059.1 GCF_014650755.1 Streptomyces chryseus
CGAAGGAACGAGCAGGTCAGCGAACACGTCGTAGATCATTTACGGGACAACGCTTAGTGCGAATACCGCGACTCCAAGTCGAGGTCGAACAGCTGCTTGGCGAGGCAGAGCGACAAGTGCGAAAGGCCGATAGGCATGTTCGCTTCTGGTCGTTCATCGACGTTGCCCTCGGCTTCCCGGCCGCAGTCCTGGCCGGTGTTTCCGGAACTGCTGGACTCGCCTCTGCCGATGCTCGTGTCCCCGCGGCACTGCTGGCCCTGGTTTCTGCCGGGCTCTCAGCCGGGGCAGGATTCCTTCGCAGCGACGTCAGGCGCGCAGCCAATAGGCGCAGCCGACGCGCATGGGCTGAAGTTGAAGCTAGAGCTCGCCTATTGCTCGCCCAAGAGCCACCACTGTTAGACCGGCAAAGCGCACAGGAAGCGCTCCAGGGCCTCTTCGACAGCCGTACAGCGGCCATGGCGGCTCACACTGGTGACGCCCTGGAGGAATGAATCGGTTGTCCCAGCGGCGTCCAGAGGTTAAAAGGCAAGCTTACGCGGGCGTGGGCCGGGTGGTGGGGCATGGGTGGCCGTAGGGTCCTCGCGCAGGGACGCGGCCCCAGGAGCGCCCTTTGACGCGCCGTCCAGGCCCATCGACACCCGCTCCGGGTAGGTGTGACGGGCGGCGTGTGCGACGGGGGGAGTATTTCGCCGCGCACCGGAACCGCTGGGTGAGGGTGGGGCCCCGGGCCAGGCGCGGTTGTCGGGGCCCCTGAAGCGAGCAGTCCGAATCCGTAGGTTCGCCCGCGTCGCCCGGCACAACTGCGACGGTGAGTATCGGGTCACGGGGTCGGCAGAGTGAGGCCTCGCTGGGCCGCGGCGGTTGTGAGCGCGGTCGTACCGCCCTGGCTCCGGTTGGTGAGAGCCAGGTGCCTCCCGGGGCGCGGCGGTCGCCGGTGAGGGCATAGCGGCGTACGGCCCGGATGGTCTTCGCGTCGCTGCCGACGTCGTCCGCGAACCGGGCTGGGACGGCGTCGACGGGTTGGGTGCGCCGGGGCGGCTACCGTTTGCCGGGTGAGCGCCGGGTGCGCCGTGACATGGCCTGAGTGAGCGGGGTTAGTCATATCTGTATGACGATGTATCCGCTTAGTGCGACGCAGGCGAAGACCGGAGTCCGTGATGTGACGGAGGTCGAGCGGGCCTTCGAGTGTTTGGAGGCTGGGGCTGCCGGGCCGGATCAGCAGACGCAGTATGCCCGGGGTGCTCTGGCTGGGTACCTCTGGGCGCTGGGGCGTGGGGAGCCCGCGCCCATCACCGCGCGGTCAATGGACGGTGCACCAGCGATGGAGGTTCTGATCGCGGAGGCGGACGCCGCCACCGTGCAGATCCAAGACTCTACCCAGCGCACTGTGCCCCGCGATTACATCCACGGTGTCCACGACGCCCTGGCCTGGGTGTGCGGCCACACCGACGACAAGCCCCTGGCGCCTTGACCACACCGGGGGCGTGGCGCAAGGAGAACGGCCTTTTCGGCTTCCTCCGCCGCTGACACACCGGAGCTCTGCCGGTCTGTACACGCCGCCCCGCCGTCTGCGGGCAGGCGGAAGTGCCCGCGCTCGTCGCGGGCGACGAGGCCGCTGGCCCTGCCCCCTTGTCCCGCCTCACGGTCATCGGTCTGTCCGGGTGACTTGGACCGTGGCATCCCCATGGTGACGTGGTAGTGAGGGGACAGTGACTGGGCCGACTACGTGCACCTTTGGTGGATGCGGCACGCGAGAGCCTCCGCGGTAGTCGTCACGTCCCGCCGCAGGGGCTCTCGTCATGTAATCCGCCCTGGGCGGGCCGGGGCGTGTGCGGGAGCGGCATCAGGCTGCGCCCGATAGGCGGACGTCAGTCCGTGGAACAACGCTTCAAGCAGGTCGCCGACCTTCGGGTCCGGCAGGGCTCGGGGACGTCGGCCTGGGCGACGACGCCGGCCCGTCGGCCCCAGTACCGCTTGTGCAGAAACGGTTGACAGAGGGCAACATTTGTGTGGGATGCTACGCGGACGCCAGCCTGGTCTTACCTGGACTGTGCGCGGCCCACGCCGCGCGCTTGACGGCGCCGGCGTTCTGCTGGTCGCCGTGATGGGCTCGACCCCTGGATTGAGGGGCGAAGCGAACCGTGCACGATCTCGCCGTGACCGTCGAACAGCACCCCAACCTGACAGTGATCTCTGTTACCGGGGAAATGGACCTACAGACCACTCCCGCGGTCGAGGAAGCCGCCCTTGTTCTCCCGCTCGGCGCCAGAACCCTGCACCTGAACCTGTCAGAGGTGTCCTTCATGGACTCCAGCGGCCTGAACCTGCTACTACGCCTGCGCCGCCGGATGCACACACAGGCCGGACACCTGATGCTGTCCGGGCTTCAGGAGCAGCCGGCCAGCCTGCTGCACCTGACCGAAACCTACGAACTGCTCACCGCCGCCCGCAGTGACACGGCCGCGCAGCCTGCCCGGATACAGACACCAACTCCGGTTTAACGTGCGCCCGCGCAGTTGCCTGCGTGCGAAGTCCCGGAGCCATGACAGTGGCCCGGGACCTCCCTCTGCACTTCACTTTCCCGCGCGCTCAGTACGACGCTGTGCTCAGGGTGCGTAGGCTCCGGCCATGACTTCTGATGCCGCACAGAAGCTGCTCGCTGATGTGTGCGCGACGTTGGCCCGTGCCGGCTTCGATGTGGCGTCCGCAGGTGAGGACGGCAGCTGCGGCCTGCGGGTCCGGCGGGAGACAGACTCGGTGATGGTCGGATGGGTGCCGGCCAGCGAGCTTGATCCTTCGGGGCGGGAGGATGCCGAGTTCGAGGGCATCCGCGCTGCTCTGCGGTCGGCGCTGCTGGCGATCCTCACACAGGCCGGCCATGGCGTGCAGGTAGACCGTGCAAGTGGTGAGGTACGGGTCAGGCTGCTTGCGTGACCCCCCAGCGGGGTGACAGGAAGGCGGCCCAGGCCCTTGTGGCCACTCGGTCCAGGCGGCGGCCGAGTCGGCCCAGACAATGGTGATCTCGGGGTGAGTGAGGCGGACGCGGAAGACAATCCCAGCGGGCGCGTCGCGGTCGCTGAAAAGAAAGGAGTGAGGGCCCCTCGGGGGGAGGGCCCCCTCACAACGCGGTCCGTGGGGGACGGATATGTACTCACGCGTCGGCATAACAACGACCACCAGGGCGTCAGGGTCCCTGTCTGCCCGCATGCCCTGCTTGTGACCGACGGGAGTTTCGGCGCGGCCTGGTCGTCGGGTGCGCTGGCGGCCCCCGCGAGGGGGGCGTCGGTTCGGTTTCCTGTGCCGGTGAGGCACCGGAGCTCTGCCGGTCCGCGGTGCGGCTGCCCGTGTGGCGATGTCGAGGGGTGGGGCCCTGGGCCGGGCAGGGTTACCAGGGCCCCGGGCGGGCGCAGACCGTGGATCGATGCATGCGCGCGCCCATACCCGATAACAACGTCGGTGGGTCCCGGGACACGGTCGCCCTTGCGGGGTGTTAGGGGCCGCGTGGTGTGGGCACACGAGCGATGAGTGGGAGTGGAACACAGCACGGCCTCCAGGGGCCGGCCGCAGTGGTTGGCGGTCGGCCCCGACCCATGTCCGGGCTATCTGTTGGGCGCTTGCAAGGCTGATGGTCCACTGCGCCGACTTGAGGCCAGACGGGCCCATGGCCGGAAGTTGCTGTGTCGCGCTGGCTGCTTTTCTACCGGGCCGGTGGCAGGGTGGAGGTGTTCCGGCGGTCGCCCCCGGCCGCTGGAGTGCGGACCCACCTCCGTGTCCGCACTCTGCCCGGCCTCCCCTCCTCCCGCTCTGAGGGAGGCCGGGCGAACTACCTGCCCGCACAGCCCCCTCAAGATCGTTCTTGCCCAATTGTCCAGGAGCGATCTTGAGGGGCCTGTGCGGTGCCGCTGCGGAGGTCGTCGGTGCCGCTGTCCCCGTCTAGGACATCCGGGTGCCGGCTGAGGCGGCCTTGCTGGTGACGAGCACAACGAACTTGCGGGCGTCATAAGCGTTGGCGCGGTGCTTCTCGGCCTCGTTGCGGTGTTCGGCTCCGCGGTCACGAGCTGGTCGTATCTTTGCCCGTGACCGAAGTGCGTGTAATGCGTTGTTCTCGTCGGTGCTCGCATGTCCATCCCTCGAGGGTGCGGCCCCCCGGGGCCCTGGCCAACGCCCGGTCCAGGTCCCCGGGCCTTCGTTCACGGGCACTTGGACACTGGCGCGGCTGAACCCAACATCCGTTCACGCGAGACGCCCGGCTGGGAACTCCCAACCGGGCGTCTCACGTGAACGGCTCGCAGCCCATCAGCTCAACGGGCCCCACCCGTTACCGGCTCGCCGGCAAGCGCTGGTAGGCGTCTTGCCGTTGTTAGAGAAGGTCGAGGTCGAGGTCGACTCCCGTTCCCGTCTCGGCGTCGGCGTCGTTCCTGGCCAGGGTGTCCTCGCCACTGCAGATCTGCTGGACCGCGACCGCGGTCGCCGGGCCGCTGCCGAGGACCGTGACGGGCCCCGTCGCGACGTTGATCAGGCCGACCTGGACCGTGTCCTGGCTGACGTTGGACCGCTGCTCGCACACGACTACGTTGCCGTCCTTGCCCTTGTGCCAGCCGTCCGGGTGGCCGTAGCCGTCGCCGGCCGCGGCGACACCGGCCCCGAGCATGCTGAAACTCCCGAGCATGGCAGCTACCAGGGCAGCATTGCGAAGCTTGCGCACAACATCTCCACTTCCGTCATATTCGACATCGTTGGGGGTTATCAGACAAAACAGCACGCTAGGTCATGTTTATGATGTTTTGGGTGCAACACGCCTTGGTGTCCCCTCGCTGCGGAGGGGCAGGGCGGCCGTAGCTGTGATGGGATGCGGCCGACGTCGTCCGTCTGGCCTTGCGAAGCCGCCGACCGAGCCGAGGTGATCTCCCTTCGGGTTGTTGCAGGGGCGTGGGGTGTGTGGGTGCACGCTTGTGGTGAGTGGATAAGGCAGGTCCTCCCGAGGGTTGGCCGTAGGCGGAGGTCGGCCCGCCGGTTGTGCTGCCCGCCGGATTGGTGAGGATCGCCACTGCTGATTGAGTAACCGGCCATGTTTCTTCTGCCAATCCGCGCTCGGCCGGGCGGCGCTGGCGTCCTGTGCCCGTTTGGTGGATATGGGGGCCCGGGTGTCGTGGCGTCTTGGCTAGTGCGTTGGCCACGAAGGTTCGCCGGGGCTGATTAGGCGGCTTTGGGCCGTGG
>NZ_BMVO01000060.1 GCF_014650755.1 Streptomyces chryseus
CAACCCGCTGAACGGGGCTATCCAAGAGGGCTGCGACGCCGTGATCACACCAGACACGTCAAGATCATCTCACCCCTGACCAGCAGTTACGGGACAAGTCTTAGCGAAGGTTCACTTCCGTTCGGCCGAGGAACCTGTTTCAGCGGGTCACTTGCTGATCGATGAGACGCTGCAGAACTTCGGCGAATCCCCGGTAGAACTCATCCATCACGGAGTCGGACTCGTTCCAGGGCTCCTTGAGGAGCGGACAGTTCCTCTGGATCAGCAGTGCACGCGTACTCGACAGCAGAGTGTCGTCGATCTGGTCCTCGAGAAACGCCTTCGCCGTCTTCTTGACGCCGTCGGTTGTGTTGCCGAACCTAGCCGCTTTGAAGTTACTGAAACGCGTCTTGTGACCCCCACCGAGCAGAATCTTCCTGAGTTCGGTGACGATGTTCGTGCTGCCGGCCTTCAGCTTGGTCGCGACCGTAAACCCATCGATGTCCTCGATCAGGTCGCTGAGCGAGAACGTGGACGCGACATCGGGCCTGGCCAGTGTCCTGCGGCAGAAGTCCAGCGGGGATGCGTTGTCCGAACGACTCCATTCGCCGTAGAAGGTGAGCAGGTCCCCACCCCAACTGGCGAGCTCGGCACGATTCGCCTTGCCGACTCCGGCGTTCCCCTTGAGGTAGTAGCCTGCGGCACTGGCGATCAGGTGGTCCGGGCTGATGGTGACACCCATCGACGGGTCGGTGTACGCCTGCTCCCTCGCGCGGCCGAGTCCCCGGGCGACAGCGAACTGGATGAACGCGCTGTCCACATCACCGAACAGCGATCCCCAGCGGGAGTCGGTGTACTTGTCCCAGCGCATGAACTGCAGGGACAGTTCGTTCGCGTTGCCCTTTCCGTACGCGACGGCGGCGTCGTACACCTTATGGACATACGCGACGAACTTATCGACCGATGAAGTTCCCGACTGGTTGACCGAGTTCTGCCCGAAGTCCGAGCCGGGGCGGTGTGCCACCCGGTCCAGTGCGAAGGTGTCCGAACCCGCGGAGAAGTTGAACTCCTTGATCTGGTTGAACGTCCAGTTCTGCGGGAGGGGGAATCCGAGGTTTCCGGAGAATCCATAGGACATGCCCGAGACGTACGCGTACGGCACATAGGCACCTCCGGACACGCTGGCGCACACATTCCGGGAACCGTACACGCCGGTGATGTACTTGCTGCCATTGCTCTTCAGGGCGTCGTTCACGCCGATGAAGTAGTCGACGATCTTGTCCATCTCCGCTTGCGTGGCGTCGTAGTCGACCGCGAAGTAGATCACCGTGCTCCGGTTGAATCCATAGCCTTCAGCCCGTTCGTGCGCCTTGCGCCCGTGCGAGTAGCCGTTGGAGTACGAGAAGTCCGCGAGCTTCCGCGCGTCGTACTGCCACAGCGGGATGACGTTCAGACCAGCGGAGAAGATCGCGTCCAGCTCTCCGGGCTGTATCTCCTTGTTCAGGGTGCTCCCGGGCGGCTCGTCGAGGTAGCGGCCTACGGCGCGGTAGCCGGCATCGTAGAGCGCCTTCGCCCGAGAGGAGGTGATGGTGAAACGGGTGTCGCAACAGTTGACATCCCGGTCAGGATTGCCGTAGGCAACCAGCAGCTGCGCCCAGGTGTCGAAGTCGGCCTTACCCGTCACACTGATCGCGGAGAAGCTCTGGAACTTCTTCACCCAGCTCGCGAGCTTCGGGCCGAACTCGTAGCTGAAGCTGGCGATGTCGCCACTCGTGTTCGAGGGACCGTTCGCCACACAGGCGGCGGAGAACAGTTGCACCCATGTCCCGGAGTCGCCTTCGGCGAGCGTGTGGGCCCGCAGGCCCGCTTCCGTGCCGGGACCGAAGACGCCGTTGGCTGAGCCCTCGGGAATCCCCGACTCGTACTGGATCCCCTTGATAAGGGCCTGCTGCACGTCACGGGAGAAGAACCCGTCGCACGGGCCGATGAAGAAGGTCGACTTCCCCCAGTAGCGGGCGTTGAGCCACTGCTGCATGAGGCGGATCTGCTCCAGTCCGCCGGACAGGAAGATGTAGGCATCCATGGTGAGCAAGGCTTTGAAGACCTTGGCCGGCAGGGCATTGCCGATCTCTATCGCCGGAATGCCCATGTCTTCCATCATCGTCTTGAAGCCGAACAAAGTGGAGTTCGACATCTCCCCGTCGATGGCCCCGGCGCTATAACCCTTGCAATAAAGACCACACTGGATGATCTTAACTATGTTCTTGTTCGCCTCACCGACCTTGATGGGCCCCTTGGCCGCCAACTTCGACAACGTGGTGGGACCGAAGGCGTTGGAGAGCGTCGTGATCCCGAGCTCGTGCTGCAACGCCCGGGTCAGGGAGTACATGGTGTTCCAGCCGGTCTTCCCGTCCTCCTTCACGGGGCTGTAGCCGGCGACACTCTTGTACGTCGCGTTGACCCATTTCTGGGCCTGAAGAACCATTCCGTCAGCCATGGCGGGCAATCCGTTCCTTCGACTCTTCGATATGTGAGGGGGGAAGTGGCGAGCTCGAACCGGTCGAGACGAACGACTGGGCAGCCTTCACAGCAGCGCGTGGGACCGGATGATGCGCCATACGGACGCGTGCGAGGGCAGCCCCCTGCTGAGACTCCAGATCAGATTGGGAGCGTGTACCCCGTACGCCAAGTCGGTCCTGCCGGTACCGCCACGTGGTACCGGCAGGACCGACTCCTCACTCAGCTGACGAGCGGAGATCCGGTGAGCTGCCAGGTGATCGGGCCCTTGCCGTCTGCTTCGATGTCGTAGACGACGGTCGCGTCGCCCGACCACCACAGATTCGGGTTGAACGCGGCAGCCGGCGAGGAACAGGTCAGCCCGCTTGCGTCGGCGTAGCTCTGGTTCAGCTTGTCCGTGAAGTCACACGTGTTGCTGGTAATCACAGTGTCGGCGCCGGACGACGTCGCACGGTTCTCCAGGCGAGTGGTTACCTTGAACGACGTGAACCGCTTGCCGGCGTCCTGTACTTGGTCATCGAGGATGCCCCAGTTGAGGGTGGTGTTGGTCTTTATCTTCCCGTCAGCTGACGGGGCGGCGCAAACATCGGCACCGATCTGAGTGTCCGGCTTCAGTCCGGGAAGGTCGATGGCTCGTACGTTGCCGGATGCCGTCGAGCACGTCTCAGCTGCACTCGCAGAGTGCGACGTCAGCATGACTGCGCTGCAGGCGGCAGCCGTCGCAGTGAACGTGGACAGGCGCATGATGGTGCGATTCATAATGCATCCTCTGGCTTTAGTGGTGAATGAGCGCGACATGGCCTACCCAGTGCGCGGTAATGCATTGCGTGGAGCGCGCCGGTGCATCGGTGCCGCATGTAGGGCGACGGCCGAAGTATCGATCCGCGCTGTGTATGGGCGAGCGTGAGGGCGCGGGAATGCGAGACTCTTCGGGACGGCAGGTCTGCGTCGGCCAACCCGCACGCTCCAGCGAAGAACACCTGCTCAGAATGAGATGAGGTGCTATCTCGCTGTGAGCGCTCTGGCTGCGGGAGTGCCAGTGTCATCCCTGAGGGCCTAGATGCACCCTTGTTCTCGGGTGCCTCGGTGGTCCCCGAGGGCCGTCCCCGGCGGCCACAGGCCGGCTTCTTGCTCGGAAACGGTAAGCCGGGCGCCCGGTGCTGCAGGGGCAGAGCAGGGTAGCCTACTGCCCGCGGAGCGCTGCGGGCCCGCCAACTGGGTCAGCTGCGGAGTTCCTGCTTGGTGTTCTTCTCGATCGTCACGATGGGATGCTCCGGCACCGGCTTGCCGGGGTCCTTAGCGGTGAGTTCAGTGGGCCACGATGTCCCGGGGTATAGGCCGACTACCGTGGTCTTGACTTGTGCTGTCGCGTCGAACCCGCCTGGGCCTGTGATGCGCACATCGACCTGGTAGATGGCTCGCCGGTCACCATTGTTGGTGATCTTCACGGGAATGGTCAGTCCGGATGTGGTGCGGGTGGGGGCATAGACCACGACGTCCCCATCGGTGGCCACGGGAGTACCGAAGGTCTCACCGCCCGAGACCACACCACTGGGCGGCGATGACGTTATCGGCTTCCCATGGGCCGCATCCGCGACTCGCTCCCCGGCTGCCTTGTCCGCCGCCTCTTTGCTGGGGTCGGCGGTCGCCGAGAGAGACGGAGACACCGGGGCGGCGGACGATCGTGCCGGCTTTGACTCGCTCGGTGCTGGAAGCGCCGCTGATTCGGTGGGGAGCGGCGTGGAGGCCGTCACCGCACCACTGTCAACGCCACCGTTGTCGCTATTCGTCCCGCTGCACGAGACGGTGAGCGTGCAAGCGGCGACTGCCATGGCGCTCAGCGCAAGTCCCTGCACTCGCCCGCCCAGCCCGCCCCGTGATGACGGCACACGGCCCGGCGCCCCTGCTCTCAGTTGCATGGCGTGGCGGAGCTGACTCGGTCGATCAGCGCTACGGTGGCGGTCTTGCTGCTCTTCATGACCGCGGTGACCTTGGAGCAGAAGATCTCACTGTGTGTACCCGTGATGGTGACTGGGCCCGCGTACTGGCTGAAGCTGCCCTCGTCGGTGTCGCACCTCGGCTCGGTCCTGTGGGTGCACAGCTTGAGCTTCATGTACTTCGTCGTGCCGGAGTTGTTGTCGAAGACCGCGCAGGCGCCTGTGTACCCATCGCCACCCCGGGGTGTACGTGAATAGGGTGCCGAACCGCCGCGCGTCCGGCAGACGTTCGGCCGACTGCAGTACATAGGCTGAACCACAGAGGTTCGCCGTCGCCCGCACCGCAGTTGCCTGGGAGGCTGCAATGGTGCGCGTGGCCTTGGAGGCAGTGGGCGATATCGCGACACCGGAAACGGAGGGCCCTTCGACGGCGGATACCTGAGGCGCCGTCAGGCCAACTGTGGCAAGCGTCATTGCGGCTACTGCGAATCGCATGAGATGCCGCGGGCGAGTGGTAATGGGCATGGGTGGTCCCCCCGTGATGCATGTGGCGTGGTCGAGATCGTGAGAGGAGCCCCGCACTTAGTGCCTGGTTGAGAACCGGTCACGGGCTGGTGGGTGTGTGAGGTGTGTGTCGTGCGAGGCGGCGGGTCATGAGGATGATCATTGACCACTTCACCATGGCTTCGTGATGCTCTGAGAGTCGTTCGTAGTCGCGGACGCAGCGTCGT
>NZ_BMVO01000061.1 GCF_014650755.1 Streptomyces chryseus
GCAAGCTCCCGCCGCACAAGCGCGCCCTCGTCGCTCTCACCTACCTGCGCAAGCACGACACTCTCGCGCAGATCGCCGCCGGGTTCGGCATATCCGTAGGCACCGCCCACGCCTACACGACCGCCGTCGTGCGGCTCCTCGCCGACCGGGCGCCGGGCCTGCTCAAGACCCTGCGCGAGCACGACCCGGACTACGTGCTCCTGGACGGCACCCTCAGCGAGTGCGACCGCCTGGGCGACGGACGCGCCGATTACTCCCACAAGCACCGGCGCCACGGCGTGAACGTGCAGGTCGTCACCGATCCCGAAGGCCAGCTTCTGTGGATCTCGCCGGCCTTGCCGGGTCGCGCTCACGATCTGACCGCCGCACGCACCCACCGCATCATCCGAATCTGCGAACGCCAGGGTGTCCCGATCGTCGCCGACCGCGCCTACATCGGCGCCGGCTCCTGGGTCACCACCGCCATCCGCCGGCCGCCCAATGGCGAACTGTCACCGACCGAACGGACGCTGAACCGGGCACTCGCCCAGGCCCGCGCTCCTGTCGAACGAGGCGTCGCCCGCCTGAAGTCCTGGCGGATCTTCCGCCGGAGCCGCTGCAGCCCGAACCGCATGACGGACATCGCCGCCGCGGTCCTCACCCTGGAGAGGCAACGCTGAAAAGGCTCACGGAATCGTGTTACCAGCTCTTATGGCGTCAGCGACACACTGCTGGTCAATCCCCACCACGACCGACAGCCTACCGAACCAGCCAAATGAGATGACGTCTTACAGGTTCTCGACCGGGCAGGTTCCGGTGCTTCGTCTTGGTGCCGGCGCAAGGCCGCAACGCAACGAGGCCAGGCGCCGGGCCGCGGCCACGCGGACGGCCACGTCGCTGACGAGGGTGATCTCGCGCCCTGCCTGCGCCGCAGGCCGGGGCCTCAGGCGGCGAACGGGTCGGTGCGGGCGGGCAACTGCTGCCCCGGGGGCAGGAACCGCTGGCCGCCCTGTTCGTCGCGCACCGCGAGGAACCCGGCGTCCGTCAGCCGCTGTGCGATCTTCCCGCGGCGGATCGCGCCCACCTTGAACGCCACGGTGCAGAGCAGCGCGACCGCCCCGCCGGAGGCGACCGCTTCGACCGGCGACCTGTCGACAAGCAGGAGGACGGTCAGGACCGCGCAGGCGAGGTAGACCTTCGCCTTCTGGCTCCGGTCGGCGACGTACAGGGCCATGACGTCGAAGGTGATGAGGTCCTTCAGCACGGCCACGGCAGCGACCGCTTCGGGGAGCGGCTTCAGCGAGCCCCGCTCCAGCCCCGGCACGCTCCCGCCGTTGCCCGCCTGCGGATGGGCGGCGATGGTGGCCGCCTCGCGGACGCGCGCGTCGGGCCGCGGGTTGCGGTACATCCGGACCTGGACGAGCGAGTTCTTGAACCCGGTCCTGTACGCCATGCCGTACGTGTAGCCGAACTGCTCCGCCACATGCGCCAGGGCGGCCGCCTTCCGCGTGGAGCCCTGGGGGGCGATCTCGACGATGTCCTGCTGACGGGCGATCTGCTGGAGCATCCCCGCTATGTGACGTTCTACCGACATCCTGTTCCCCACCCCCCGGGACCCCGCGCCTGGGGCCGACCGGCGCACAGCCTAGTAGCGCTGGTTCATGTTCTTCACGACCAGGCCCTCGACGCCAAAGACGTCCGTCCAGTCCTCCAGCCACTGCGGGCCCTGACCGGGCTCGGTGGTCCTCGGGTACAGCGTCCACGGTGTGGTCAGTGTGCGGGTGGCGAAGAGGACCTCCAGTCGCCGGCGGCGCTGGGCGTAAGGCAGGGCCAACAGCTCGATGCCGTCGATCTGCAGGGCGTCAAAAGCGATGAAGAACGCCGGGGTCTTCACCGCGAGCGCGGTGGTGATGCGGCCTCGGGTGGCGGCCCTGCGCTAGCGGTGGTTTGTTGACGGCGGGTCAGCGTCGGGGTAGGCCGGTAGAGAGAAAGTCGCCATTCGCTGCTGGGGGTTGTGATGACCCGTCGTCTGCCGTACCCGCCGGCTCCTGGCCCGCTGGAAGCCTACGCCGCACGCTTCGATGACCTGCTCTCCACGCTGGCCCAGCGACGCGGGTTCCGTGAGTACCTCGCCGGGCTGCTGCTGCCGCGGGACCGCAACAAGACCCTGACCTGCCTGGCCGGCGCCGAGCCCGTGGCCGGAGCCCAGCACCCGGCGGTGCAGCGGCTGCAGTTCGTCCTCTCCGAGTCGACCTGGGACCACGAGCAGATCAACGCCCGCCGGGTGGAACTGCTGCTCGCCGACCCGGCGACCGAGCCGCACGCGGGCGGGGTACTGGTGATCGACGACTCGGGTGACCGCAAGGACGGGACCGCGACCGCGCATGTCGGGCGGCAGTGGCTGGGCCGACTGGGCAAGACCGACAACGGCATCGTCACCGTGACGACCTGCTGGGCCGACGAGAGCGTCTACTACCCGCTCCACGCGGTGCCCTACAGCCCCGCCCGTCACTTCCCCGCCGGCAAGAGCGACCCCGGCTTCCGCACGAAACTGCAGATCGCAGCCGAACTCGCCCGCACCGCCAAGACTGCCGGGGTGGCCTTCCGGGCCGTGGCCGCCGACTGCGCCTACGGCGACCAGGACGGCTTCCGCCGGCAACTCGGCGAGGCGGGTCTGCCGTCCGTCATGGCCCTCAAGCCGAGCCACGGCACGTGGGCCTACGGCAAGGATGCCTACACCCCCGTCGACGCCGCACGCGCACTGACCTGGACCAATCCCGAGCATCCCGGGGACTGGACCGCGGTTGAGCGGACATTCCGCAACGGGCACACCGAGACCTGGTGGGCCGCCGACGCCCACCTCGGCTGGTGGGGTCCGGACGGAAACGTCCGCCTGGTCGTGGCCACCACCGACCCGGCCATCCTGCCCGCGCAGGCAACTTGGTACCTGGCCACCGACCTGCCCCGCCCCGGCGGCCCCCGTGAGGCCGACAACCCTCATCCCGCCGCTGACCTGCACGAAGTCGTGCGGATCTACGGCATCCGGCACTGGATCGAGCAGAGCTACAAACAGGTCAAGGACGAACTCGGTGGGCCGATTTCCAGGTCCGTTCCGACACCGCCATCCGCCGCCACCAGACACTGGTCACCTGCGCGTTCTCGTTCTGCTGGGACACCTGGTTCGCTCATCCGCCGGACCGGGAACCCGCCCCCGTCCCTGCGCTCCCGCCCGCCCCGACGCCGCCGGGGCCGGCTGAGAGGGGGCCCAAGCAGACCCCACCAGCCCCAACCGGCCAGCTGGCCCAAGGCGATCCGAGCCGTCCGCGCCTGGCTCGCTCCCTGGACCAACCTCCAACGATGCTGGCGCACATGGACGAATGCACCCCCACCGCCCGAACTCCAAGCACTGATCAACGCCGTCGGCGCAGGCCACCCACTTGACCTCTACATCCCCGTCTAACAAACCACCGCTAGACCTTCTGGCTCTTCGCCAGAGCCTTCGACGCCTTAATGCGCTTGGGGTCCTCGACGTTCTGAGTCCCGGCGCCCTTGCTCGGAGTGATCTGCCATTCTCTGAGCTTCGCCGCGACCTGCTTGAGCTGCTGCGATTCCGGCGGCACGTCGATGAAGAACATGGATTCCTTGGCCGGCCTCATGTCACCGCCCCACTTCACCACGCCTCCGAGTTCCGCGAGGATGTCCCGGATCGCCGTGACCTGGTACGGGAAGAAGTTCCCCGTGGCTCCCAGCGGGTAGATCTCCGGATACAGCGCCAGTGCGGTTCCTGACAGGTGGTTGGACTCGAAGTCCGCCCTTACCTCGCGATCGGCGCGATATCCGACGATCTCGCCGCGCTCGCTCTCCAGCCGGGCGACGTCGTAGTGGAAACGCTGTGCCAGGTAGGCCAGGACGTTGCGGTGTCTCCCTTGCGCAGGACGACGGTCAGGCCGGTCCCCTGGATGTCGCAGGTGCCGGTGAACGAAGAGCGGGCGTTCGGGATGCTCCAGCCGTTCGCCGAGGCCGATCTGCGCCACTTGGTGTCCGCAGCGACGGCGGTGGCGGGAGCCAGCAGTGCGCCTCCGCCGGAGACCAGTGCGGCTCCGGCAGCGACGCCGGTGAGCTGCTTGAGTATGGTGCGACGCGAGAATTCGATGGTCATGAGGTCCCTTCGGGAATGTGTCGTGCCCGCCGGTACAGGAACGCGGCGGCACAGGTCAGGACGACGGCAAGACCAGCCGGCACGTAGACGAACGCGTTGATCGACGTGGAAATGTGCTCCACCGTCGAGCCGTCGGAATAGATGCAGGCGTTGCGAAGGGGCCAGTAGTCCTGCTTCAGGCTCGTCAACTGGGCGCCGGACGCGTTCGTGTCCTCGCACAGCTCCGGGAACGGCCCCCCCAGTGCGACGGAGAACCAGCCGTAGCAGTACACGGCCATAGCCGAGAAGCCGAAGATCAGGGCGAGAACAGCACAGATCTTGGGCAGCGAAATGGGCGGGTTCCTTAGCATGAGAACGATCACCAGGATGCACGCCGGTACAGCCGCCACACTAATGAGCAGGAGCAGGCCCATCAAAAGCGTCGGCATTGCGTCTCCTCCTCCTGATCCGGTTTCGCGGAATCGCGGAACCGTGTGGTTCTTCCTGTTTCCCGCGCCATGCGTTTGCCTGTGGCTGGGCAAGTTGCCCGGCCTGCCGCTTCCGGCGGGTGCGGGCGTCCGGGCCTGCTGTCATCCTGGGTGTGATGAAGTATGGGCATAGCTAAGCGTTGTCCCGTAAATGATCTACGACGTGTTCGCTGGCCTGCTCGTTCCTTCGTCACCCGGCGAGGGCGAGGTTGTGCAGGCGGGCGATGCCGAGCATGGCGTGGTGAACGCCGTCGCCTTTGAGGCGGCAGTCGCGGAGGATCTTCCAGGTCTTCATCCGGGCAAAGGCGTGCTCGACGCGGGCGCGGACCTTGCGGTGCGAGGTGTTGTGTTCCTCTCTCCATGCCTCGAGTTCGCTCTGGCCGGGTTCGCGACGGTGCGGGATGGCCAGACCGGTGCCCCGGTAGCCGCCGTCCGCGATGACCGTGGTCATGCCGACGGCGGCCTTCGCACCGGACAGCTCCCATGCCTTGCAGTCGTTGCGGTTGCC
>NZ_BMVO01000062.1 GCF_014650755.1 Streptomyces chryseus
CCAGCGTCCAGCCGTTCTTCCGCTCCAACGGAGATATCAACCCCCGCATATACGCAAGTGTCGACTCACGCGGCTCCGACCTGGAGAAACGGTGCACGAACCGCTCATGCAGAGCCTTCAGCTCACCCGCCCACGACCGGGCATCAACAAGAACCCCACCCATGAACAAACCAACGACCGACCTGCCCAACCGTCACGGCAAAGACCGTTGCAGTACTAGCGGTGTGCGGTGATGACGAGGTTTGACCGGTAGTTGTTGGTGGTGTTGTCCCAGTCGGCGCAGGTGATCAGTGTGAGCTGGGGTTTCGTGGTCGCGGCGTAGACGCGTTCTGAGGGGAAGTTGTTCTTTGGCCAGACGCTGATGCTGGTGACGGTGAACGTCGCGGTGGTCTGGTCTCGGCGTTTGATGCTGATCGGGTCGCCGTTGCGCAGGGCGCCCAGGCCGTAGAAGGCTGCGGGGCCGGTGGCGGAGTCCAGGTGCCCGACGATGATGGTGTTGCCGTTCTCTCCGGGTGTGGGGGAGCCGGTGTACCAGCCTGCGTGGCCCGCGTTGCCGGGCATGCCGATCGACCTGTCACGGGTCATGCCGACCTGCTCGACCCTGGTCTTCACGCCGAGCTTGCGGATTTCGATGCTGCGGGGCTCGGAGCGCGGCATGGCCGGCCCACCAGGCCGGGAAGGGTGTACGGCCTGCTGGGCGCGCGCGGTGTGTGGCGGGGTTGGGGGCGGTGGTTGTGCGGTCAGGGCGACGTAGGTCAGCAGTGCGAGTGCGGTGGTGGCGCTGGCGGTGGCCGCCGCGGTGCAGGCACCGCGGCGGCCACCTGGCCAGGAGCTGGTCATGCGTGCCCGGTCAGCTCTGGCGGTCGGTGCGCCGGCGCAGGTACACCGCGCCCGCGGCTGCGACGAGGAGCCCGCCGGCTGCGGCCAGCGCCGTGGTTTCACCGGCCTGGGTGCCGCCCATGCCGCCGGAAACCGCGCCGGCGGGGGCCATCTTCAGAGGGCCGCACAGGGCGGGGTTGGTGGCCTCGGAGGGCAGCTTGGGGTCGAGGTCGCTGGGGCCCAGGACGTTGTCGTACTTGCCGTTGCCGTTGAAGTCGATGCCGTGCACGACGACGACGGCGTTCTCGTTGCGCAGGCTGGACGCGGTTTCGTCGTCGACAGTGATGGTGCGGTGGTAGGTGTAGGAGGCGCCCATCGGGAAGCGGTCCACAGCGAGCGCGGAGTGGCTGGCGCCGGTGTCCCCGGTGGTGGTGAGCGAGGCGCCGATCTTGCCGTAGAACGGCAGACCGTCGGTGGTGTTCAGGCTCAGCTGGCCGCTGTGCTTGGTGGCCGCGGAAGCCGGCGGGCACTGGCCCTTGGCCCCGATGTGGAAGTGCTGGGCGTGCGGGGCGTTCGCCAGCAGGCCGCGTGTCTTGATCGTCACGGTGGCCTGGTTGCCCTTGAGGTGCACCATCGCCGTGCCCGACCCGGTCACCTTGCTGGTCGGGATCGGCGACAGTGTCGCGTTCAGGGAGCCGTCCTTGGAGGTGTCACCCGCGAAAGCCACCGGTGCCAACACCATCCCGGACGATATCGCCGCGAGCGCCGCAACGGAGACGGCCGTGTGCTTCTTCATGCGTACTCCAGCTGGGAGAAAACCGGATACCCCCAAACTCGGGGCTGCGCACAGTGCGCAAACCGGTGCCTTGAGTGACACATTGGAGGGGCGGCCAAGTGGGGGCCATCGCAGCCGGGCATTCGGGTGAACCGGTGTGCCACACCGTGCGGGGTTGAGCGGAGTGGCCGAGGATGCCTCGTCTCGGGCGAGGCGGGGTGCGATAGCGGCGAGTGCATGGTGTGGTTACCGTGCTGTGGCGGGCTGTCCGGCCCCCTTTCCCGTGAGCCAAGCAATGCGGGGAGTGCTGTGCGTGCGCTGGTGCTGAACTGCACGTTGAAGGCTTCGCCGGAGCCGTCGAACACCGACCGTCTCGCCGATGTCGTGGTGCGGGCGCTGCGGGAGCGGGAGGTGGAGGTCACCACGGTGCGCCTGGCCGATCTGAACATTTTGCCCGGCGTGGCAACGGATATGGGCGCCGGCGATGACTGGCCGCGGGTGCACGAGCAGCTGCTGGCCTCCCAGATCCTCGTCGTGGCCACCCCCACCTGGGTGGGGCATCCTTCCTCGATCGCGCAGCGGGTGCTGGAGCGGATGGACGCGATGCTCAGCGAGACCGACGCCGATGGCCGTCCGGTCGCCTACAACCGGGTCGCCGGGGTGGTGGTGACCGGCAACGAGGACAGCGCCCATCATGTGATCTCCGAGATCGCCGGAGGGCTGATGGACTTCGGCTACACCATCCCCGGGCAGGCATGGACCTACTGGAACCGTGGCCCGGGCCCGGGCCCGAGCTACAGCGAGACCGAAGAGGGCCACGAATGGTCGGCCAAGACCGGCCGGGCCATGGCGGCGAACCTGCACACGGTCGCCCGCGCACTGGCCACCACCCCGATGGGCCCACCGCCGGCCTGATCCGGTTCACCGGCACATCCAAGGAAGCAGGCCCAGATGAACGTCGCACTCGCACTCGGGCTCGGGCTCGCCGCCGGCGCGGTCGGCACTGTGGTGCTCACCGTCTCCGAGACCATCGAGCAGCGCTTCACCGGACGGGAGAACAGCACGGTCCCCGGCCAGGTCGGAGCGGCGCTGCCCGGCAAAAAGGGCGACGAGGCCGCCGCCCAGAAACTCAACACCCCGGTCCACTGGGCCCACGGCATCACCATGGGCGCGGCCCGCGGGGCACTGGGCTTGACCGGACTGGGCCCGGTGGCGGCAACCGCCGTCCACTACGCCGTGGTCTGGGGCGGCGACGTGACGCTCTACCGCAGCCTGGGCATCGCCCCCTGGCCCTGGAAATGGCAGAAGCAGGAACTCGCCACCGACCTGTTCCACAAAGGCGCCTACGCGATCGCCACCGGCATCACCTTCAAACTCCTGCGCAACGCCGCGACCTGACCCTTCAGGCATCCGCGGACGCGGCGGGCCGTGTGGCCCCGGGTAAAAGGCTCGCGGCGGCATGTGGGGCCTGGATCCTCTTCGAGGACGAAGCCGGCTTCTCGATGACGCCGCCCCGTGCCCGCACTTGGGGCCGGCGCGGGCAGACCCCGATCATCCGCGTGCGTGGCAGGTCCCGCCGCCGGACCTCGGTCGCTGCGCTGTGCTGCTACAAACCCGGCGAGAAGAGCCGTCTCATCCACCGTCCCCGCACACACCTTCTCCTCAGGGGTGCACGCAAGAGTTTCTCCTGGCAGGACTACCGCGACCTGCTGGTGCGGGCGCACATCCAGCTGGGTGGCCCGATCGTGGTGGTCTGGGACAATCTCAATACCCACCTGACCGCGGGGCTGAAGCGGTACGAGGCCGAGCACGACTGGCTCACCACCATCCGCCTTCCGCCCTACTCACCCGACCTCAATCCCGTTGAGGCCCTCTGGTCACTCGTGCGCAGAGCGATGGCCAACACCGCCTTCGGCACACCCGACGACCTCGACCACACACTCCGCCGTGAGTTACGCAGAATCCAACTCCGGCCCCGTCTGATCGACGGCTGCCTCGCCGCCACAGGTCTGGCTATCAACCCACCGACCCCACGGGTCTGTCAAACGAACGGTGTAACTGGGGTTGTTGGGGTTAGTGACGGGCTGCTGAGAGGCGGCCGTCGAAGGTGATGTCGAAGGCGTTGGGTGCGGTCTTCCAGCGCATGGTCCAGCGGGCTTGTCCCTTGCCGGTGGGGTCGAGGGACATGATCGCCATGTAGACGCATTTGAGTGCGGCCTGCTCGTTGGGGAAGTGGCCGCGGGCCTTCACGGCCCGGCGGATCCGCGCGTTCACGGACTCGATCGCGTTGGTCGTGCAGACGATCCGGCGGATCTCGGTGTCGAAGCGGAGGAAGGGGGTGAACTCTTCCCAGGCGTTCTCCCACAGCCTGACGATCGCCGGGTACTTCTTGCCCCACGCGTCGGCGAACTCCGTGAAGCGTTCCAGGGCGGCGTCTTCGGTGGCGGCGGTGTAGACGGGCTTGAGGACCTTCGCGATCTTGTCCCAGTCCTGGCGGGCGGCATAGCGGAAGGAGTTCCGCAGTAGGTGGACCACGCAGGTCTGGACGGTGGTGCGGGGCCAGACGGTCTCGACCGCGTCGGGCAGCCCCTTGAGTCCGTCACAGACGAGCATGAGGACATCGCTGACGCCGCGGTTCTTGATCTCGGTGAGGATGTGCATCCAGTGCTTGGCGCCCTCGCCGCCGTCGCCGGCCCACAGCCCGAGGATGTCCCGCCGGCCCTCGGTGGTGACCGCGAGTGCGACGTAGATGGGCCGGTTCGCGACCGCACCATCACGTATTCTCACGTGGATCGCATCGATGAAGATCATGGGATAGACCGGGTCGAGGGGCCTGCTCTGCCATTCGGCCATGCCCTCCAGGACCTTGTCGGTGATCGTGGAGATCGTCTGCCGGGAGACGTCCGCACCATAGATCTCGGCGAGGTGGGCCTGGACCTCGCCGGTCGTCAGCCCCTTCGCGGCGAGCGATATGACCATTTCGTCCACCCCGGACAGGCGCCTCTGCCGCTTGCGCACGATCTTCGGCTCGAACGACCCCTCACGGTCGCGGGGAACGGTTATCTCCACCGGACCGACGTCGGTCAGGACCGTCTTGGACCGGGTGCCGTTGCGGCTGTTGCCGCCGTTCTTTCCGGCCGGATCGTGCCGGTCATAGCCGAGATGATCGGTGATCTCGCCCTCCAAAGCGGACTCCAGCAGCCGCTTGGTCAGCTGCTGCAACAGCCCGCCCTCGCCGGTCAGCTGCAGCCCCTCGGCCTGCGCCCGGCCCACCAACTCCTCGATCAACTGCTGGTCCACGGACGAAGACTGCTGCGGCTCGACCGACTCGACGGTCTCGGGCTCACTGAGCCTCTTTCATCCTGTGCTGGTGGGTGAAATGGGCTGGTCAGAGTGCGTGGTGAC
>NZ_BMVO01000063.1 GCF_014650755.1 Streptomyces chryseus
CCACGCACTCTGACCAGCCCATTTCACCCACCAGCACAGGATGAAAGAGGCTCACTGACCCAGCGTGTTCGCCCCGAACGCGCTGGTCCATCCGCGGAAATGGCGGCACTGGACCCTCGGGTTCCCGCTGAAGTACCTTCAGTTTCCGCGAACTCGCGGGCTTCACGGCCCCGGACTCCTATCTCCGGACCGAGCCGCAGAGTAGCTTCCGGACGTTCACGTCTCCCGTTTCCCTCCCATCGACCGCCTCGTTGGGCCGAACGAGTGAGGCCGGGAGCGAGAAGAGGCGGGACATGCGGCAGGAGTGGTCACCGGAAGACGTGGTGGCGTGCTGGACGCTGGTGGACGGTGACTGGCCCCTGGTGGCCAACAAGAGCGGTCCGACTCGGCTCGGTTTCGACCAAGCTGGGTGTGTAGCACTGTCGAGCCGCTGAGCTGGCTGCAACGACCCGGTCACACGCGGGCAGCGGCCGCAGTACGCTACCTGGGCCGGGATAGGTACTTTCGCCCATACTTGGGCACGGGGGAAGCATGTTGGATCAGGCGTTACTTGTCCTGGCCTCGTCGGCCGGGGTGGCAGTGGCACAAGCGGCCGGCACCGACGCCTGGCAGAGCTTCCGCGAGCGGGTGGCCCGCCTCTTCGGCCGCGGCCCGGCTCCGGATGCCTCCCAGGAAGCGGCCCTGGAAAGGCTGGACCGTACGGCAGCCGAGTTGGAGAGCACCAACCC
Source organism: Streptomyces chryseus (assembly GCF_014650755.1). Taxonomy (GTDB): domain Bacteria; phylum Actinomycetota; class Actinomycetes; order Streptomycetales; family Streptomycetaceae; genus Streptomyces; species Streptomyces chryseus. Next base: position 729 of record NZ_BMVO01000063.1, read on the forward strand.
TGGCACGGCCGAGCGGGTCCGGGACGATGCGGCGGCCGCCTGGCGGACCCGTTTCCAGGATTTGCTGGAGGACCTGGACGAGGCTGGCCGTGCACAGACGGCCGCCCAACTGCGCGAGCTGGTTGCTCTGGCCCAACAGGCTTACAGCGGTGTCTCGGCCGCAGACGAGGGCATCGCCATCAGCGGAGACGTGCACATCCAACCCATGCACGGCTCGGTGGGCGCGGTGAGGATGGGCGACGTGACGTTGGGAAACCCTCAGGTGCCGGGTCCGGACGAGAGCTGACCGCGCCCGGCGCCGTCCCAGGCATGCACATCACTGCCGACACGTCGGTCTTCGCGCAGCGGTACGCGATCGCAGCCCAGCACATCGGCCAGGTGGTGCAGCGTGCCGAGCCCCGGGCCCCAGTGGTCTGGCCGATGCGGGTGGGCACGGTGCCGCAGCTGGCCTCAGCCTTCCAGCCCCGCCCCGGCCTGCGCGAACAAATCGACCAGGACCACACCGGGCACACCACGGTGGTGCTCGCCGGCGGCGGCGGGGTGGGCAAGTCCCAGCTGGCCGCCGCCTACGCCCACCAGGCCCTGGCCGCGGGCACCGAGTTGGTGGTGTGGGTGAACGCCGCCGAGACCGAGCAGGTCGTCACTGGCTACGCCGCAACCGCGCACCGCGTCCAGGCGCCCGGCGCGGTGGGGCAGGACGCCGAGACCGACGCACGGGCCTTCCTGGACTGGCTGGCGGTCACCCCCCGCTCGTGGCTGGTCGTCCTTGACGACCTCACTGATCTGGAGAGGATCGGCCCGTGGTGGCCGCCCCTCTCTCCCTCCGGGGGCGGGCGAGTGCTGGCCACCACCCGGCGCCGCGATGCCCTGCTGTCCGGCGGCGGCCGGGCCATCGTCGAAGTCGACACCTACACCCCGGCCGAAGCCCTGACCTATCTGCACGACCGGTTCACCGGGGCGCGGTTGGTTCACCTGCTGGATCAACAGGCCCAGGACCTGGTGCGGGAGCTGGGGTGCCTGCCGCTGGCCCTGGCACACGCCGCCGCTCACATGATCAACGAGGCGGTGTCCTGCGCACGCTATCTCCTGCTCCTCACCGACCGTCAGGTGCACTTGGAGAGGCTGCTGCCCCGCCAGGCGGACTCTGAGGGCTACGGGCGGCCCATCGTGGCGGCCCTGCTGCTCGCCCTGGACGCCGCCCAACGCGTCGACCCGGTGGGCTTGGCTGCCCCCGCCCTCCGCCTCGCCGCCCACCTGGACCCCGCCGGACACCCAAACGAGCTGTGGGCCGACGCCGCGGTGACCGGCTACCTCACCGCCCACCGCGCCCTGCCCACCACACCACCGGCCACCGCACCGGCCGCAGCCGAGCCCACTAAGGTCACCGCGAAACAGGCCCGGGCCGCGGTACAGCTGCTGCACCGCTACGGACTGATCACCTGCGAGGCCCGGGGCGGCCCCCGTGCTGTACGCCTGCACGCTCTAACTGCCCGCGCCGCCCGCGAAGGTACGACCGCACCCGAGATCCCTGCGGTCGTGCAAGCGGTCGCGGACGGTCTGGCGTCGCTCTGGCCCGAGGCCGACCACACCAACCCCGACCTGTGCGCCGTGCTGCGGGCAAACACCGACTCCCTCGCTGCCCACGCCGGCGACCTGCTATGGCAGCCGGACGGCCACCGGGTCCTGTATCGGGCGGGGCGCAGCCTGTTGAACACCGGCCTTTACGCCGCCGCACTCACCCACTGGCTCCGCCTTGCCGCTGACTCTGAGCGGCTGCTGGGCTCCGAGCACCCCGACACCCTCACCGCCGCCGCCAACCTGGCCTTGTGCTACTCGGTGGCGGGGCGCGCCACGGAGGCGATTCTCCTGCGGGAGCGGGTCCTCGCCGACTCTGAGCGGTTGTTGGGCGACGAACACCCCGACACCCTCACCGCCCGGCACGGTCTGGCCACCTCCTACCTGATGGCGGAGCGTTTCACGGAGGCGACCCCCCTGCTGCAGCGGGTCCTCGCTGGTCGCGAGCGGTTGTTGGGCGACGAACACCCCCGCACCCTCAGCGCCCGTGTCCACCTGGCCCACTCCTACGCGGCGGCGGAGCGCGCCACGGAGGCGATCACCATACTGGAGCGGGTCGCCGCCGACTCTGAGCGGTTGTTGGGCGAGCACCCCCTCACCCTCGCCGCCGGGGAAGGCCTGGCCCTCTCCTACTCTCTGGCGGGCCGCCTCACGGAGACGATCCCCCTGCTGGAGCGGGTCCTCGCCGGTCGCGAGCGGCTGCTGAGCGGCGAACACCCCGACACCCTCAGCGCCCGGAACAGCCTGGCCCTCTCCTACTCTCTGGCAGGCCGCCTCACGGAGGCGATCACCATCCAAGAACGGCTCGCCGCCGACTCTGAACGGCTGCTGGGCGACGAACACCCCGACACCCTCAGCGCCCGGAGGAGCCTGGCCCTCTCCTATGGGGCGGTGGAACGCACCACTGAGGCGATCCCCCTGCTGGAGCGGGTCGCCGCCGACTATGAACGATTGTTGGGCGACGAACACCCCGACACCCTCATCGTCTGGGAAGGCCTGGCGCTTTCCTACTCTCTGGCGGGGCGCCTCACGGAGGCGATCACCATCCAGGAACGGGTCGCCGCCGACTCTGAACGGCTGCTGGGCGACGAACACCCCGACACCATGATGGCGGTGGGCACGTTGCACGAATGGAGGCGCGCGCAGAAGCCGCGATGGTGGCTGTTCATCAAGACGTGGTTTAGGCGCAATACCGGTGACTTTGATGGTGGTGGGTCGTTGGGTGTGGTGTGCCAAGGCCTGGGC
>NZ_BMVO01000064.1 GCF_014650755.1 Streptomyces chryseus
ACATCACCCACCTCCACCTCATCAGCCGACGCGGACCCCAAGCCCCCGGAGCCCACCAGCTCCAGCAGGAACTCACCGCACTCGGCGCCCACGTCACCATCACCGCCGTAGACGCCACCGACACGCAGCAGGTGACGGCGCTCCTCGACACCCTCCACCCCGACCACCCCCTCACCGCCGTCATCCACACCGCAGGCGTCCTCGACGACGCCACCATCACCGCCCAGAACCCCGACCGCCTCCACACCGCCTTCCACGCCAAAACCGACGCCGCCCACGTCCTCCACGAAGCCACCAAGCACCACAACCTCGCCGCGTTCCTCCTCTTCTCCTCCGCCGCCGGCACCCTCGGCAACCCCGGACAAGCCAACTACGCCGCCGCCAACGCGGCACTCGACGCCTACGCCCACCACCTGCGCACCCAAGGCACCCCCGCCACCTCCCTCGCCTGGGGCCTGTGGGCCGACGCGAGCGGTATGACCGGGCACCTGGACAGCGGTGATCAGAGCCGCATGAGCCGTCAGGGCGCTGCGGCGCTCACCGCGGAGGAGGGCATGGCGCTCCTCGACGCCGGCCTGCGGTCGTCCGAAGCGGCGCTGGTGACCAGCAAGATGAACTTCCCGGCTCTTCGAGCCGCCGCGGTCGACGGCCGGCTCCCGGTGATCCTGCGGGGTCTGGTGCGCCTGCCGCGCAAGGCCGCCCACAGTGCGGCCGACGCCCCCGAGTCCCTGGCCGACCAGATCGCGGCGCTTCCCGAGGCCGACCGTCAGCGCCGGCTCCTCGATCTCGTACGTGGTCACGCCTCGACCGTGCTCGGCGATGTGCCGATCCGGTCCGGTCAGCCCTTCAAGGACGTGGGCTTCGACTCGCTCACGGCGGTCGAGCTGCGCAACCGGCTGGCCACGGCGACCGGCATCCGGCTGCCCGCCACGCTGATCTTCGACTACCCGACCCCGGCAGCCCTCGCCCGGCACCTCCAGTCCGAGCTGGTCCCCGAGGACGCGGCCGACGATGTCGCCGCCGTCGCCGGAGCCCCGGCGCGGACGGCGGCCGAGGCCGAGGCGGCCACCGCCGAGGAGCTCGGCCGTATCGCCGCCATGGACGCCGACGACCTCGTGGCCCGCGCCCTGGGCGCCATCGGCAACTGATCAACGACCGAGCGACACCTACGGACTGCTGACTGTGGAGGAAACGATGGGAACGCCCAGCGAGCGGCTGGTCGAGGCGCTGCGCGCCTCGCTCATGGAGAACGAACGTCTCAAGCAGGAGAACCAGCGCATCGCGGACGCCGCGCGTGAGCCGGTCGCCATCGTGGGCACGGCCTGCCGGCTGCCCGGCGGGGTGGCCTCGCCCGAGGACCTGTGGCGCCTGGTCGACGAAGGCACGGACGCGGTGTCCGGCTTCCCGGAGAGCCGGGGCTGGGACCTGGAGCGGCTCTTCGATCCCGACCCGGAGCGCTCGGGTACGTCGTACGTCAGCGAGGGCGGTTTCCTCCACGACGCGGGCGAGTTCGACGCGGGGTTCTTCGGGATCTCGCCGCGCGAGGCGCTGGCCATGGACCCGCAGCAGCGGCTGCTGCTGGAGACGTCGTGGGAGGCGTTCGAGCGGGCCGGTCTGGACCCGACCGCGCTCCAGGGCAGCCGGGTCGGCGTGTATTCGGGCGTCATGTACCACGACTACGCGCCGGGGCTGGAGTTCTCCCCCAAGGGCTTGGAGGGCTTTCTCGGCACCGGCAACTCCGGCAGCGTGGCCTCGGGCCGCGTGTCGTACACGCTCGGTCTCGAAGGGCCCGCGATCACCGTCGACACGGCCTGCTCGTCCTCGCTCGTGGCTCTGCACCTCGCGGTGCAGTCCCTGCGCAACGGCGAGATCGACATGGCACTCGCCGGCGGCGCCGCCATCATGGGAACCCCGGGTGTCTTCGTGGAGTTCTCCCGCCAGCGCGGCCTGTCCACCGACGGCCGCTGCAAAGCCTTCGCCGACGCCGCAGACGGCACGGGGTGGGCGGAAGGTGTCGGCGTACTGCTCGTCGAGCGGCTGTCGGACGCGCAACGTCTCGGCCACCCGGTCCTGGCGGTCGTACGCGGCTCCGCCGTCAACCAGGACGGCGCCTCCAACGGCCTCACCGCACCCAACGGCCCCTCCCAGCAACGTGTCATCCGCGCCGCCCTCGACAACGCCGGGCTCGCTCCTGCCGACGTCGACACCGTCGAGGCCCACGGCACCGGCACCACACTCGGCGACCCCATCGAGGCCCAGGCCCTCCTCGCCACGTACGGCAAGGGACGGGATGCCGAACAGCCGCTGTGGCTCGGGTCCTTGAAGTCCAACATCGGGCACGCGCAGTCCGCCGCCGGAGTCGCCGGGATCATCAAGATGATCCAGGCGATACGGCACGGGGTGCTGCCCAAGACCCTGCACGTCGACGAGCCGTCGACGAAGGTCGACTGGACCGAGGGCGCCGTGGAACTCCTCACCGAGTCCCGCCCGTGGCCCGAACTGGACCGCCCACGCCGCGCCGCCGTCTCCTCCTTCGGCGTCAGTGGGACCAACGCCCACGTCATCATCGAGCAGGCGCCGGCGACCGCCCCGGAGGAGGCGGCGGCCGAGGCGGCGACGCCGGGCGCCGTACCGTGGCTGATCTCCGCGAAGACCAAGATCGCCCTGCACGCCCAGGCCGATCGCCTCCTCCCCGGTACCGAGCACCTCGGCTCCGTGGCGGTCGGCCAGGCGCTGGCCTTCGACCGGGCCCAGCTGGACCGGCGCGCGGTGGTCGTCGGCGCCGACCGGGAAGAACTGACCGCCGGACTGAAGGCGCTGGCGGCGGGTGAGTCCGCTGCCGAACTGGTGACGGGGACGGCGGACGTGGACGGGAAGACCGCGTTCGTCTTCCCCGGCCAGGGGCATCAGTGGGCCGGCATGGGAGCCGAGCTCCTCGACACCTCCCCGGTCTTCGCCGCAGCGATGACCGAGTGCGCGCAGGCCCTGTCCGCGTACGTCGACTGGTCACTCCTCGACGTCATCCGCCAGACGGAAGACGCACCCGGCTTCGACCGCGTCGACGTCGTCCAGCCCGCCAGCTTCGCGATCATGGTGTCGCTCGCCCGGCTCTGGCAGCACCACGGCGTCACCCCCGACGCCGTCATCGGCCACTCCCAGGGCGAAATCGCCGCAGCCCACATCTCCGGCGCCCTCACCCTCGACG
>NZ_BMVO01000065.1 GCF_014650755.1 Streptomyces chryseus
GGCGACACGCGGCGGCACCGTCGACGGAGTGATCTTCCACGCGGACCGCGGCTCGCAGTACACCTCCGCGGCGTTCGCCCAGGTCTGCGACGGCTTCGAGATCCGCAGGAGCATGGGCCGGGTCGGCTCGAGTTACGACAACGCCCTCGCCGAGAGTCTCTGGCAGGGCCTCAAGAGAGAAACGATGCACCAGAGGCTCTTCTCGACGATGCGCCAGGCAAGACTGGAGATCTTCCAGTGGCTGACCTACTACAACGCCCGCCGACGCCACAGCGCCCTGAACTACCTCTCACCCATCGAGTTCGAACAGCAACACCACACAGAACGTAGACTCACACTCGCAGCATGAACCCCTGTGTCCACACTCCGGGGGGCACCTCACCGCCCCGCGCCCCGGGGTCGGTAGCGGCACGCAGACCGGGCAGCATCCCCATGTGGGCGGGTTGGAGGAACAGCGGCGCGAATACGGAGCCGAACCTGCGCACGGGGGCCGGAAAGTTCCGGCCCAGGCCGGTCGCGGCCAGCCCTGGGTGGGCGGCGAGCGGCCTGGGCCCGACTCCGCCAGTCTCTGGTGGAGTTCGAGGGCAAACATGAGGTTGGCCAGCTTGGGCTGGTTGTAGGCCAGGTACCGGCTGTAACCGGGTTCGGCGTGGAGGTGGCGGAAGTCCATGGGGCCTTCCCCCGTGAAGGTGGGCACGCGGTTATTGATCACGCGGCAAGCGTGAGTTTAACGGTGTGGTGTCGGCGTTCGTATTCGTCGGGGCTGAGGTGGCCGTTGGCAGAGTGCCGGCGGCGGGTGTTGTAGCGGGTCAGCCAGGCAAAGACGGTCCTGCGGCAGGTGCGGGCGTCACCGTAGTCATGGGCGCCCCGGAGGGTCTCGCGTTTGATGGAGGCGTGGAAGCTTTCGCAGGCCGCGTTGTCGGCGCTGGTGCCGACCGCGCCCATCGACCGTGTGACTCCGAGTTGGTCGCAGAGGCGGGCGAAGGCCCGGGATCCGTATTGGGCCCCGTGGTCGGAGTGGAACACGGCGCCGTCCAGGCGGCCGCGGGTCGCGGCTGCCATCCGCAGCGCGTCGGCGACCAGGTCGGTGCGCATGTGGTCGGCGATGGACCAGCCGACAACCTCGCGGCTGAAGCAGTCCAGCACGGTCGCGAGGTAGTGGAACTTCCCGGATGAGAGTGGGGGATACGTGATGTCGCCCATGTACTTCCGCCCCGGCTCGGTGGCGGTGAAGTCCCGCTGGAACAGGTCCGGGACCGGTGAGGCTGCCGGGTCGGGGACGGTGGTGCGCACGCGTCTGCGCAGGCGGATTCCGGTGATGGAGGACGTCCGCATGATCCGGGCGATCCGCTTCTCGTTGACCCGCCGCCCTCTCTCGCGAAGCTCGGCGCTCACGCGCGGGGAGCCGTAGGCGCCGCCGGACTCGCCGTGGACCTCGCGGATCTCCTCGGCCAGGATCCGGTCCTCCCGCTGCCGGGTCGCCCGGGCCTCGGCGCCGGCGAGCCACTTGTAGTAGCTGGACCGGTTCACGTCCAGGACCTGGCAGAGCCGCTTCACCTCATAGGTGCTGCGATGGTCGTCAACGAACTGGAAGCGGCTCCTCACCAGTTCGCCTCTCCGGCGAAATACCTGGCCGCCTTGCGCAGGATGTCCCGCTCGGTCGCGAGCTTGCGCTCACTTGCCTCGAGCTCGGCCACCCGGGCCTCCAGCTGCCGCACCCGCTCGTCCGGATCAGCGGACGGCGCCGCCTCCCGAGGAGGCTGGGCGCCCGGCTTCGCAGCCGCGGCGGTTACGCCACGGCGTTCGCGGTCCCGCAGCACCCACTCCCGCAGGGTCGCCCGGCTGACGCCCAGGTCGGCAGCGATGCTCTTGTAGGTCGCCCCGGGTGTGGACTCGTACAGGGCCACGGCATCGGCCTTGAACTCGTCCGAGTAGTCCTTGAGCATTTTCAGCGGTAGCTCTCCAGGGTGAGGACGGCTTTGACTGCGGTGGTGAGC
>NZ_BMVO01000066.1 GCF_014650755.1 Streptomyces chryseus
AGAACGCCTTGCACCGGCCATCCACCGCCAACCCACGCTGCCGCGAAAACTCCACAAAGAGACCGGGAGCGGCCATCACCGTCACGCCACCCGCGAGCGCCAGGTCGCACTCGCCCCGGCGGAGCGCCTGCACCGCCAGATGCAACGACACCAACGACGACGAACACGCCGTGTCCACCGACACCGCAGGACCCTCAAGCCCCAGCGCGTACGAAATACGGCCCGACGCCACACTCACCGAATTGCCGGTCAGCAGATAGCCCCCGTAGCCCTGCTCGTCCCCGTCCTGCGCGTCACCGTCCTGCGCATCCTCATAGAGGCGGGGGCCGTACTCCTGAGACATGGCGCCGACGTAGACACCGGTGCGGCTGCCGCGCAGGGTGCGGGGGTCGATCCCCGCACCCTCCACCGCCTCCCACGACGTCTCCAACAGCAACCGCTGCTGCGGATCCATCGCCACCGCCTCACGCGGCGAAATCCCGAAGAACGCGGCATCGAACTCCCCCGCCCCGTGCAGGAAACCCCCCTCCCGCACATACGACCTACCAGGGGTTCCGGGCTCCGGGTCGTACAACCCCGCGACATCCCAGCCCCGGTCCACCGGAAACCCCGACACCGCATCCGTCTCCGATGCCACCAGATCCCACAGGTCCTCCGCGGAACCCACCCCACCCGGGAACCGGCACCCCATCCCCACAATGGCGATCGGCTCGGTATCGGCGACCGGGGTGACGGGGAGGACGGTCTGCGGTGCAGGAACCGTCTCGGCATCGCCGTTGAGCTGGGCTCGAACATGGCGGGCAAGGGCGAGCGGCGTGGGGTGGTCGAACGCCACGGAGCTGGGGAGCCGAAGACCGGTCGCGGTGTTCAGCCGGTTCCGCAACTCCACGCTGGTGAGCGACTCGAAGCCCTGCTCCTTGAACGTGCGCTCCGCCGCGATGTCACCGGCAGTCCCGCGACCGAGGGCAGCAGCCGCGTATGCCCGTACGGCCTCCAGCAGCGTCCGCTCCTGCTCCCCCGTGCTGAGCCCGATGAGCCGGCGGTGCAGCGGGGCGTCCGGCGTCTTTGTTACTGCCTCGGGTGCGGTCGGCTGTTCCTCTGTGGTGTCGAACCAGTGGGGGATGCGTTGGAAGGGGTATGTCGGCAGATCGACCCGGCGGGTGGCGAGCCCGTGTGAGGTGTACGCGGCCTCCCAATCGACGTCGATGCCTCGTACGAACGCCTCTGCCATCGAGGTCCACACCCGGTGCAGGCTGCCGTCGTCCCTGCGGAGGGTTCCTCCCACCACGGCGTTCTCGGCCGAGCTGCGGTCCGCAAGGTCCTGCACGCCCATCGTCAGCACCGGATGGGCACTGACCTCGATGAACACCCCGTGCCCGTCGCCCAGAAGCAGATCCACCGCCTCCGCGAAACACACCCGCTTCCGCAGATTCCGGTACCAGTACCCACCATCCAGCCGCACCGCCCGGCCCGGCTCCACCGTGGACCAGAACGGAACCAGCGGCTCCCGGGCCTCCACCGCACCCAGCAACTCCGCCAGTTCCTCTTCGATCTTCTCCACCTGAGAGGAGTGCGAGGCGTAGTCCACCGGAATACGGCGGACCCGCACACCCTCCCGCTCACACATCTCCACGAACTCATCCACGGCCCCGACCGCACCCGAAACCACGGTCGCCGAGGGCCCATTCACCGCAGCAACACCCAACACCCCCGACCAGGCAGCCAGACGCTCTTCGACTTCCTGGGCCGGCAGGGCTACGGACACCATCCCACCGCCACCCGCCAACACCCGGCCGATCGCCTGCGAACGCAGCGCCACCACCCGCGCCCCGTCCTCCAACGACAACCCACCCGCCACCACCGCAGCAGCGATCTCGCCCTGCGAGTGACCCACCACCGCATCCGGCACCACACCCGCGCTCGCCCACACCTCCGCGAGCGAGA
>NZ_BMVO01000067.1 GCF_014650755.1 Streptomyces chryseus
GCTGGTGCCGGTGCGGGCGTCTCGGGCCCGCGGGGGCCGGATGTCGCCGGTGGGGAAGTTCAGCGGCCACACGAACGTGTCGGGGGCTTTGAGGTGGTTGACCATGTGGGCCAGTGACTCGTAGCCGGCCAGCAGCGGGTGGATGAGCACCTCGCCCTTGCGCTGCCGCTCGCTGAGGATGCCTTTGTCCCGCAGCTGACCGATCGCGCGGGAGACCACGGACTGGGTCAGTCCGAGCCGTTCGGCGATGTCCTGCTGCCGGATGCGGACCACGCCGCCGGGCTCCTGGCGGGCGGTCAGGACGTCGAAGACATCGCGGGCCGTCGGCGACAGGCAGGCGTTCGGCAGGACCTCGAAGATCTCCGGGTTGTGGAAACCAGGGACAGGGGCGGAGCTCATCGCGTGGCCTCGTTCCTCACAGTCGGGATGACGATCTCGTGGGCCAGCAGCACCTTCTCCAGCGACCTCACCAGCTGCCGCTGCTTGATGCTGCCCCACCGGTAAGCGTAGAGCGGGTGGAGGCGGTAGACGCCCCGGCGCTCTTTCCAGGTGAAGTTGTGGTGGCTGAGCTGGGTGATCGCCCGGGACACCTTCGACTGCGAGACGCCGAACTTCCCGGCGAGCTCGCTCTGGGTCATCTCCACCAGGGCCTCGGTGTCGTGGTTGGTCTTCATGTGGTCCAGGACGTCGCGGGACATCCCGGTGAGCTTGAACTTCCACAGGTTGTCCTCGATCACCTGGGACATGCTCAGGTGCTGGGTGCCGTAGAAGACGTACGGCCTGCGCGGGGCGTCCTTGGTGAAGGTCCCGCCGTCGACAAGCTCCCCGAGCCGGAGCAGTAGCTTCTGCGCGGACTCCATGCCGTTGACGGCATCGGAGGGAGGCGGTGCGGGGGCCAGCCGAAACGTCTTCGCCGGCGCCTGTGCGCTGCGCCGCAAGGGCTGGGCCACGGGCCCCTCCTTCATGATCGTTGGTGCTGCATAACATAGCAGATCTGCGATGTTATGCAGGGGATCCATGCACGCGGCGGGCGTGTCTCTAGCCAGGAGAGATCTAGTCGGCTAGGGCGCATAGATCTCGGGCCGCACGACCAAGATCTATGCGTGCTGCGGCATATAACTTTCGCGTTTCCGCAGGTCAGGGGTTTGCTCCTATCTGTTCTTTAGAGGCGCGCCCGCCTGGACCCGCCACTACGCTCTCCAACCGCTGCATGCAGCGGCGAGGCGGCGGCCAGGCGGGGGAGGCCGCGGATCCATCCGCCGGCAGCCCGCCAGCTGCTGCACGTCGGCCTCCGATCGGGGCTGAGGCGGCTTCGCGTGCGGCTCCCTGGCACCGGTGCGGACCGTAGGCGGCGCCATCGGTAGCTGCGTCTCGGGTGGTACCGGCCGTGACGATCAAAAGCACGGGAGCGTGGCCGGTGCCGGTGGCGGGTTCCGCCGCCCGGCCTAGCGGCCGATCGGCTCAGGTACCTCCGCACGTTGAATTCCAGCGTTCCCATATCGGGCTTCCGTTCTGTGGCTAAGCTATTCAGGGCCGCGCAGTTCTCATTCTTGCCGGAGCTATTTGGCTGGGTTTAGTGGTGGCGCGGCAAGGAACCAAACGCTACACAGCCACTCGGCATGATGCATCACGCGGGCCGCGCATTCATCCGGCCGGATGATGCATCGCTGGAATCGGCCCCAAGGTAGCCGGTTGGCGTGTATGCTGGCGGGGTATTGATGAACGTGAGCGGCCGGTTTCGAGTTTGCGGGAGGGGTTCGGGTGGAGCGCAGCGGAACCCTTCCCTACGGTGGGGCCGGCCCCCGATTGGGCCGACGGTCCGTCACGCTCGTTGCGGGGGTGGTGGGCAGGAACCCCAAGCCCTACACAGGCCGGAGCGTGATGCACCTCCCCTTGCTGCCAGCCCCAGCGACCGTGCTTGCGCGGTCGCCTGC
>NZ_BMVO01000068.1 GCF_014650755.1 Streptomyces chryseus
TACCAGGGCGCCGGCGCCACCTTCCGCACCCCGTACTACCACCACAGCGAACAGCCCGTGCACTACCAGCAGTTCAACCGCGACCACGCCCGACTACGCGCCCCCGGCGAACGAGCCTTTGCCCGACTCAAGTCCTGGCACATCACGCGCAGAGCTCGCTGCTCGACCCGACGCATCAGCCGCACCGTCCAAGCCATCCACACCCTGCTGACCTGCGACTATTCAGGATGAAAGAGGCTCACTAAGAACTACTATCGGAATGACTTCAGGCGTCGCCAGCAGATGAGTGCACATCCGAGAATGAGGAAAGCTTCGTGGATGTCGTCGCGTATCTCCCAGCGGATCCGTCGGCGGCGGAACCAGTGCAGGTGGGCGAACGCACGTTCCACGACTTAGCGTTGGGTGCCCAGGCCGGAACCGAGTTCGGTGCCGCGGCGGGCGATCAGCGGCTTCACGCCGAGCCCCCGGACCAGGCGGCGGTACTTGTCGTGGTCGTAGCCGCGGTCGCCGAGCACGACGTCGGGGCGGCGGCGGGGCCAGCCGCGTTTACCCCGCACGGGCGGCACGGCCTGGAGGAGTGGGATCAGCTGGGTGACGTCGTTGCGGTTGCCGCCGGTGAGTGTGGCGGCGAGCGGGACGCCGGTGGCGTCGGTGATCAGGTGGTGTTTGCTGCCGGTTCTGCCCCGGTCAACAGGACTTCGTCCCGTCTTGGCGCCCCTTTTGACGCCCGGATGTGGGAGCCGTCGACCGCTGCCCGGGAGAAGTCCAGGACGTTGGCGCCGCGGAGCTTGGCGAGGAGGACCTCGTGGAGCCGGGGCCACACTCCGGCCTCGGTCCATTCGGCCAGACGGCTTCAGCAGGTCATGCCCGAGCCGAAACCGAGTTCCTGAGGCAGATGCTCCCAGGAGATTCCGGTGTGCAGCACGAACAGGATGCCTTGGAAGACCAGCCGGTCCGGATGCCGCTTGCGCCCCGGATGGCGAGCCCGACGCTCCACCTTGGGCAGAAACAGCTCGATCACCGCCCACAACTCGTCATCGACATCCCACGGCTTCGGCCGAGCCATCCCACACCCCCGGATCAACGTTCCCGGAGCGATCCAACCACCTCGAAGATCATTTCGTTAGGAGTTCTAACTCCAGGGCTCCAAGGCCCGCCACCTCATCAGCCGTGCGCGGCGCCGCAAGGCCGCACGGGCGCGCGCCGTGTCCAGAGCTCGAAGCTCGTGAGGAGAAACGCGTCACCGTGAGGCAGCTCATCCAACGAGGATCCCGAACCCGAGGGGCCCGTGGGGGCAGAACGCGCGAGGACCGGCCGGCGCCCAGCGCCACCAGTCTTTTCAAGGACCTCGCACGGTCGGAGGTGTCGTAGGGGTCGCCACGGCACCGACCCGGACCACACACGTCCTGCCCCAGGCTGGGCAACGCCGGCTCGCCATCAAGCCTTTCCGGTACCTGGGGGTGTACCCGGCCCCTGATGCGGTCGATCGGCCGGGAGTGGCGAGACAACACGGCGAGCCGAACGGCATGGTGACGCCTACGGAAGAAGCTCTTCAGAGCAGGGACGGCAGCAGAGTCTCGGCCATGTCGCTAGAAAACGGATCCATGGCATACGAGGCGATGGCCGGTTCCTCCCCGGTTCGGTGAGATGCGCCGGTAGACGGTGAGCGTGTGGGCACCGTGCTCCAGCCTCATGGACACCGCATCCCCGGACCAGGAGGGCTCCCCTGCCGGAATCGCCATACCGGCCCGCCGCGCCAGCTCCACCGTGCCGTCCAGCGGTTCCAGTGAGGTATCCACCCTGGTAGATGCTCGCCGACGCCTCGAGCGCGTCCCAGCGTTGTCTCAGTGCCTGACTGAGAACCGGTGACGGTAAGTGGAGTGTCACGTTCGAGTGGCGTGGTG
>NZ_BMVO01000069.1 GCF_014650755.1 Streptomyces chryseus
ACGGCATCCGCTCCCGCAGAATCCCCGTCGACTACGCCTCCCACACCAGCCACGTCGAGCGCATCGAAGACGAACTCGCCCTCGTCCTGGCCGAGATCCAACCCCAGCAGGCCACCGTCCCGCTCTTCTCCACCCTGCGCGGCCAGTGGCTCGACACCACGACCATGGGCGGCACCTACTGGTACGACAACCTCCGCCACCAGGTCCGCTTCAGCGAATCCATCGAACAACTCGTCACCGAAGACTTCCGCACCTTCGTCGAGATCAGCGCCCACCCCGTCGTCTCCATGGCCGTCCAGGACATCCTCGACACCCACGCCGACACCCCCTCCGTCACCACCGGCACCCTCCGCCGAAACGAAGACACCACCACCCGCTTCCTCACCTCCCTCGCCACCCTCCACGTCCGCGGCACACCAGTCGACTGGCAACCAGCCCTCGGCACCACACGCCCCACCCACGTCGAACTCCCCACCTACCCCTTCCAACGCACCCGCTACTGGCTGGAGCGGGACGGCAAGACCAGTGACGTCAGCGGCGCCGGCATCGATCCGGCCGAGCATCCGCTGCTCGGCGCGCTGGTCGAGCTGCCCGAGTCCGGCGGCGTACTGGCCACCGGCCGGCTGTCGCTGAAGACCCACCCGTGGCTGGCCGACCATGCCGTGTCCGGCACGGTGCTGGTGCCCGGCGCCGCGCTCGTCGAGCTCGCGGTCCGCGCGGGCGACCAGGCCGGCACCGGCCTCCTCGACGAACTCGTCATCGAGGCCCCGCTCGCCCTGCCCGCGTCGGGCGCGGTGCGCGTCCAGGTGGCCGTCGGCGGGCTCGACGGCTTCGGCCGCCGTCCCGTGACCCTCCACGCGCGGGCCGAGGACTCCGAGTCCTGGGTGCGCCACGCCACCGGATTCACCGCGAGTACGGCGACTTCCGCAGCCGGGTCAGGCAGCTCGTACGACTTCGGTGTCTGGCCGCCGCAGGGCGCCGAGGCGCTGTCCGTCGACGACTTCTACGACCTGCGCTACGCGGCCGGCTACGAGTACGGCCCCGTGTTCCAGGGGCTGCGCAAGGTGTGGCGCCGTGGCGAGGAGCTGTTCGCCGAGGTCGCGCTGCCGGACGACGTGGCGGGGGAGGCCGCCGCGTTCGGACTGCACCCCGCGCTCCTCGACGCGGCCCTGCACACCGCCGCCTTCGGCTCCGGACCCCAGGGCGCCGACGGCCGGACGCTGCTGCCGTTCGCCTGGAACGGGGTGGCCCTGCACGCCACGGGCGCGGCACGGCTGCGGATCCGTATCGCACCCCAGGGGGCCGACACGGTCACCGTCGAGGCGGCGGACACGGCGGGCGCGCCGGTGGCCACGGTCGACGGCCTCACCTTCCGGGCCGTGGACCCCTCGCAGCTCTCCGCCGGGGACGATCCCTTGAAGGACTCGGTCTTCCGGGTGGAGTGGCAGCCGATCGCCGTGCCGGACACCGTCACAGGAGACGACTGGCCGGTCCTGGACCTGACCGACAGCGGCGACGAGGACATACGCACACTGACCGGCCGCGTACTGGCCAGGGTGCAGGAACACCTGGCCACCGACCCCGACGACACCCGCCTGGTCGTCCTCACCCGCGACGCTGTCACCGTGCCGGAACAGGCCGCCGTCTGGGGCCTGCTCCGTACCGCACAGAACGAGCACCCCGACCGCATCATCCTCGTCGACACCGACACCGACACCGACACCGACACCCAGACCCGGAACCTGCTCCACGCCGCACTCGCCACCGGCGAGCCGCAACTCGCCCTGCGCAA
>NZ_BMVO01000070.1 GCF_014650755.1 Streptomyces chryseus
CGGTTCACGAGTGAGAATGCAGGCATGAGTAGCGATACACACGTGAGAAACGTGTGCGCCGATTGACTAAGGGTTCCTGGGTCAAGCTGATCTGCCCAGGGTAAGTCGGGACCTAAGGCGAGGCCGACAGGCGTAGTCGATGGACAACCGGTTGATATTCCGGTACCCGCTTTGAAACGCCCAGTATCGAATCCATTAATGCTAAGGCCGTGAAGCCGTTCCGGACCCTTCGGGGAAAGGAAAGTGGTGGAGCCGCCGGCCCAAGGTGGTAGTAGGTAAGCGATGGGGTGACGCAGGAAGGTAGTCCAGCCCGGGCGGTGGTTGTCCCGGGGTAAGGGTGTAGGCCGAGGGGTAGGCAAATCCGTCCCTCATTGAGGCTGAGACCTGATGCCGAGCCGATTGTGGTGAAGTGGATGATCCTATGCTGTCGAGAAAAGCCTCTAGCGAGTTTCATGGCGGCCCGTACCCTAAACCGACTCAGGTGGTCAGGTAGAGAATACCGAGGCGTTCGGGTGAACTATGGTTAAGGAACTCGGCAAAATGCCCCCGTAACTTCGGGAGAAGGGGGGCCATCACTGGTGATCGGATTTACTCCGTGAGCTGGGGGTGGCCGCAGAGACCAGCGAGAAGCGACTGTTTACTAAAAACACAGGTCCGTGCGAAGCCGTAAGGCGATGTATACGGACTGACGCCTGCCCGGTGCTGGAACGTTAAGGGGACCGGTTAGTGCGCTTTCGGGCGTGCGAAGCTGAGAACTTAAGCGCCAGTAAACGGCGGTGGTAACTATAACCATCCTAAGGTAGCGAAATTCCTTGTCGGGTAAGTTCCGACCTGCACGAATGGCGTAACGACTTCTCGACTGTCTCAACCATAGGCCCGGTGAAATTGCACTACGAGTAAAGATGCTCGTTTCGCGCAGAAGGACGGAAAGACCCCGGGACCTTTACTACAGTTTGATATTGGTGTTCGGTTCGGCTTGTGTAGGATAGGTGGGAGACTGTGAAGCATGCACGCCAGTGTGTGTGGAGTCAATCTTGAAATACCACTCTGGTCGTGCTGGATGTCTAACCTCGGTCCGTGATCCGGATCAGGGACAGTGTCTGATGGGTAGTTTAACTGGGGCGGTTGCCTCCTAAAGAGTAACGGAGGCGCCCAAAGGTTCCCTCAGCCTGGTTGGCAATCAGGTGTTGAGTGTAAGTGCACAAGGGAGCTTGACTGTGAGACCGACGGGTCGAGCAGGGACGAAAGTCGGGACTAGTGATCCGGCAGTGGCTTGTGGAAGCGCTGTCGCTCAACGGATAAAAGGTACCCCGGGGATAACAGGCTGATCTTCCCCAAGAGTCCATATCGACGGGATGGTTTGGCACCTCGATGTCGGCTCGTCGCATCCTGGGGCTGGAGTCGGTCCCAAGGGTTGGGCTGTTCGCCCATTAAAGCGGTACGCGAGCTGGGTTTAGAACGTCGTGAGACAGTTCGGTCCCTATCCTCTGCGCGCGTAGGAATATTGAGAAGGGCTGTCCCTAGTACGAGAGGACCGGGACGGACGAACCTCTGGTGTGCCAGTTGTCCTGCCAAGGGCATGGCTGGTTGGCTACGTTCGGAAAGGATAACCGCTGAAAGCATCTAAGCGGGAAGCCTGCTTCGAGATGAGTATTCCCACCCCCTTTGAGGGGTTAAGGCTCCCAGTAGACGACTGGGTTGATAGGCCAGATGTGGAAGCCCGGCAACGGGTGGA
>NZ_BMVO01000071.1 GCF_014650755.1 Streptomyces chryseus
ACTACGCCTCCCACACCAGCCACGTCGAACGCATCGAAGACGAACTCGCCCTCGTCCTGGCCGAGATCCAACCCCAGCAGGCCACCGTCCCCCTCTTCTCCACCCTGCGCGGCCAGTGGCTCGACACCACGACCATGGGCGGCACCTACTGGTACGACAACCTCCGCCACCAGGTCCGCTTCAGCGAATCCATCGAACAACTCGTCACCGAAGACTTCCGCACCTTCGTCGAGATCAGCGCCCACCCCGTCATCTCCATGGCCGTCCAGGACATCCTCGACACCCACGCCGACACCCCCTCCGTCACCACCGGCACCCTCCGCCGAAACGAAGACACCACCACCCGCTTCCTCACCTCCCTCGCCACCCTCCACGTCCACGGCACACCAGTCGACTGGCAACCAGCCCTCGGCACCACACGCCCCACCCACGTCGAACTCCCCACCTACCCCTTCCAACGCACCCGCTACTGGCTGGAGGGCACCGGCAGCACCGACGCCGGCGCGCTCGGGCTCGACTCCGAGGAGCACCCGCTGCTCGGTGCCCTGGTAGAGCTGCCGGGGTCCGGCGGCGTACTGGCCACCAGCAGGCTGTCCCTGAAGACGCACCCGTGGCTCGCGCCGGACGGCGCAAGTGCGCCCGTACCGGGCTCGGTTCTCGTCGAGCTCGCCGTACGCGCCGGTGACCATGTGGGTGCCGGAGCGATCGAGGAGCTGACGCTGGAGGCCCCGATGGTGCTGCCGGAGCGCGGCAGCATGCAGATACGGGTCCAGGTCGGCGCGCCCGACGACAGCGGCAACGCCAGGACGCACGAGCGCCGCCCGGTCAGCATCCACTCCCGTACCCACGAGTCCGACGACTGGGTACGGCACGCGATAGGCCGGCTCACCGCTGCGCCCGAGTTCGCGGGCGACTTCACGGTACGGCCGCCGCAGAGCGCCGAGGCCGTCGATGTGACGGGTCTCGCCGACGGACTGCGCAAGGTGTGGCGTCACGGCGACGAGGTGTACGCCGAGGTGGCGCTCGAAGGCGAGGCGGCCGAGGCCGCCGACGCGTTCGGGATGCACCCCACGCTGCTGGAGACCGTGCTCTCGGCCGCAGCCTTCGGCGCGCTGGGCCCCGTACGGGAAGACGGCAAGGTGCTTGTGCCGCACACCTGGCGTCGGGTCGCGCTGTACGCGTCCGGGGCCGGCCAGCTGCGGGTGCGGATCACGCCGCAGGGCGAGAACGCGATCGCGGTGGCGGCGGCCGACTCGGCGGGTTCACCCGTGCTGTCGATCCGCGAGCTGTCGTTCCGGGCCGTGGACACCGCCGAATTCGGCGCGGGACAGGACCCGGCGCGCGATGCGCTGTTCCGGGTGGAGTGGCAGCCGATCGCCGTGCCGGACACCGTCACAGGGGACGACTGGCCGGTCCTGGACCTGACCGACAGCGGCGACGAGGACATACGCACACTGACCGGCCGCGTACTGAGCACCGTTCAGGACCTGCTCGCCACCGACCCCGACGACACCCGCCTGGTCGTCCTCACCCGCGACGCTGTCACCGTGCCGGAACAGGCCGCCGTCTGGGGCCTGCTCCGTACCGCACAGAACGAGCACCCCGACCGCATCATCCTCGTCGACACCGACACCCAGTCCCGGAACCTGCTCCACGCCGCACTCGCCACCGGCGAGCCGCAACTCGCCCTGCGCAA
>NZ_BMVO01000072.1 GCF_014650755.1 Streptomyces chryseus
GGGTGATCTTCTGGCTGGCTGGGCATGAGAGCGGGGCCTCCCGCACAGCTCGTGGGTGTCGAATCCAACCGAGCAACAGGAGGCCCCTGGTGCTGCAGTCTTCCGTGCCG
Organism: Streptomyces chryseus; assembly: GCF_014650755.1. Taxonomy (GTDB): domain Bacteria; phylum Actinomycetota; class Actinomycetes; order Streptomycetales; family Streptomycetaceae; genus Streptomyces; species Streptomyces chryseus. Next base: position 111 of record NZ_BMVO01000072.1, read on the forward strand.
ACGCCGATGTCGTCCAACTCGGCACCCCCGACGTGTGATTGCCTCGCTCACCGGTTCGGGAACGCCGGGGACCGGCCGTACAGGCGCCCGAGGTATCCGTCCGACATGAGCGACGCGGAGTGGGCGGTCGTACGCGACACGATGCCGGTCCCCAGCTGGTTGGAGGGCCGCGGCGGACAACCGGAAAGCTATTGCCACCGGCAGATGGTCGACGCGGTGCGCTACCTGGTCGCGGGTGGCATCACCTGGCGGGCGATGCCCGCGGACTTCCCCGCGTGGGACCGTGTCTACGCCTTCTTCCGGCGCTGGCGGGACAAGGGTCTGGCCGCCGAGTTCCACGACCGGCTCCGCGACCGGGTCCGCGAGGCTGCGGGCCGCGATCCGGAGCCGACGGCGGCCGTCATCGACGCGCAGTCGGTGAGGGGAGCCGCATCGGTGCCCGCCGCGACCAGGGGCTTCGACGGCGGAAAGAAAGTCAACGGCCGCAAGCGACACATCGTGGTGGACACCCTCGGACTGCTGCTGACCGTGATGGTGACCGCGGCCTCGGTCACCGACCGGGATGCGGGGCAGACCTTGCTGGTCCGGCTGCGTGAGCGGCACTGGCGCGTCACACGCGTGTGGGCCGACGGAGGCTATACCGGGCGCCTGGTCGACTTCTCCCGCAAGGTCCTGCGCGTCGCCCTGACGGTGGTCAAACGCAGCGACGACACCAGCGGCTTCACCGTGCTGCCGAAGAGATGGCTGGTGGAGCGCACGTTCGCCTGGCTGATGCACTCACGCCGACTGGCCCGCGACTACGAGACGCGCACCGACACCTCGGAAGCGGTGATCCGATGGTCGATGAGCATGGTCATGAGTCGCCGACTCGTGCGACGGGCACGCTGAACAGCCCTGGACGTTCCTCCGCCAGCCAGCCCCGCGCGGCCAGCCGCTTGGCTTTCGACCGCACCCCTTCCACCTTCGCCGGGACCGGCTCCAGCCCGACTGCCGCCGCGAGTTGCCGGCAGTCCATCGCCTCCCCGTGCGTCCCGTTCCCACTGGCCAGGACGTCCATGATCTGCTGGTAGTCCGGCGCGAGAACGGTCGGGGCAAGACCTTCCTGCCAGTGCGGCACCACCGAACCGGGCACCGCCGCCGTGACCTGCACTGGCCGTTCGCCGGCCACCACGACTGGCGCGACAGGCTCGCCACCGCGAGGCTCCGCCAAAACCTCGCCCACCGTCTCACGGGCGATCACGAACCGCTCCCACACGGCCTCGGCCTCCCGCAGCTCGGCCTGAAGCGCCTCCACCCGCTGCCGAGCGGCGCGTTCACGCTCCTCCAGCAACCCCATCACCGACGGCATCCCGGCACCTCCACCGAAGAGACGACACAACACCTCGTCCCTGCCGCCGAAACACCC
>NZ_BMVO01000073.1 GCF_014650755.1 Streptomyces chryseus
ACGTAGACTCACACTCGCAGCATGAACCCCTGTGTCCACACTCCGGGGGGCACCTCACACTGGCGACGCAGACGACAACACCAAGCCCGCATCAGCCACTACAAACGACGCGGCCACACACCACCAGAAATTGCCCAACCGTCACGGCAAAGACCGTTGCAGTACTAGGCGGTGTCTGATGGCTCTTTGATGAGGTCGCGGAGCCAGATCACGATGGCTGCTGTGGCCAGGGTGCCGTTGAAGATGTAGTCGCGTTTGTCGTACCGAGTCGCGACGGCCCGGTGCTGTTTCAGCTTCCCGATGCAGCGTTCGACGGTGTTGCGCTGGCGGTACTGCTCGCGGTCGAAGGACGGCGGGCGTCCGCCGGCTCGGCCGCGCCCGCGGCGCTTCGCGCGCTGGTCGTCCGGCTGGGCGATGGTTGCCTTGATCCCGCGTTTACGCAGGTAGACGCGGTTGGCGCGACTGGAGTACGCCTTGTCGCCGCGGGCCCGGTCCGGCCGGGTGCGGGGACGTCCGGCTCCGGTGCGGGCAACGTTCAGGGCCTGCATGAGCGGGATGAACATCGGGCTGTCCCCGCGCTGGCCGGGCGAGGTCAGCCAGACCAGGGGACGGCAGCGGTCATCTGCCAGCAGGTGGACCTTGCTGGTCAGCCCGCCCCGGGAGCGTCCCAGGGACTCACGGCCCTCTGCGTCCACACGTGTGCCACCCCTTTTTCGGGATGGTCGGCCGGGGGTGCATGCCGGGCTCCGGCCGCGTGCTGGTGGGCCCGGCAGGTGGTGGAGTCGACGTTGACCGCCCACGAGCCCTCCGCGTCCTGCCCGGTGGAGTCGGCGCCGGCCTGCAACGCTCGCAGAATCTTCGACCAGGTCCCGTCGGCCGACCAGCGGCGGTGGCGTTCGTAGACGGTCTGCCAGGAGCCGTAGCGTTCGGGCAGGTCACGCCAGGGAATGCCGGTCCGGGTCCGGTAGAGCACGCCGTTGACCACGGTCCTGTGGTCGGCCCACCGTCCACCGGGCCCGCCGGTCTCCGGCAGCAGCGGGGCTATGCGATCCCACTGAGCATTCGTCAGTTCATGCCGACGCACCATGACCGACTCATGCCCGGAGCGGCAGCAGATCCACCACCCCGGGCAAGAGCCATCAGACACCGCCTAATACTGCAACGGTCTTTGCCGTGACGGTTGGGCAATTTCTGGTGGTGTGTGGCCGCGTCGTTTGTAGTGGCTGATGCGGGCTTGGTGTTGTCGTCTGCGTCGCCAGTGTGACCAGTGCAGGACGTGGTCGATGGGTGCTGGGTGGCGGCGAGTGAGGCGGTGGATCAGACGCCTGAGTTCGGAGAGGCTGAGGGGGGCAAGGTCGGAGGATCCGTTTCTGCTTTCTCTGCATCGAGTTCGC
>NZ_BMVO01000074.1 GCF_014650755.1 Streptomyces chryseus
AAGCCCGGATGCGTGCTCGACTCTCGCCGCCGACCGACGGGCGAGTGGGTGGGGCGCGGTAGCTCTAGGGGTGGTGCGGCCCCAGGCAAAGCGACTGCGGGAACGGTCGCTGGTGCCACACCGATGCACCGCCGCACCTGAACACCCACCCGGTGGTCGTCCGCCCTCCCGAGGCGACCAGCAGACCGTTTCAGCCAACCCGCTGACGGTGCGTTGGCGGTGACAGGGCGTCAATGATCTCTTCTATGACGACTCGATAAGATCATCGGATGACTGGAGAGCCCGTGGCCGTACTGTCGGAAGACGAGCACCGACGCGTGTGGGGGCGCTTCTACGAGGAGTTCGACTTTCGGCCGAGCATGAGCCCGTTCAAGTGGCCGGCCATCAAGGAGCCTTCCGCGTCGGTCACCTGGAGCCTGGACTCGCTGCCCGACGGTGAGCCGTACGAACCTTCGGATCACCTGGTCGGGGCGGTCAAGCGCGGGTTGACTTCCTGCGTCGGCCCACAGGGCACGCTGTTCGCGCTCGACTGGCAGCACACGTCGTACCGCTTCGCTCCGCACGAGGTCGGCGGGCCGGGACAGCAGCGGTGGCCTTTGAGCGCGTATCCCGACGGGGACTACTACATCTACCTCTCTGAAGACTTCCGCACAGGCAGCTTCGGGCATCCTTGGGAGCATTCGATCTGCCTGTTCGGTGAAGAACTCCTCGAAGCCGTATCGACAGAAATCGACAAGGTTCTCGGCCCTCCGATCCGCAGGCCCGGCAAGTAAAGGCCACCCGGACCGCTCGGCGTGCACCAAACTCGACACATGACGAACGCCGAGCCGACCAAGATGGCGTAAACCGGACAAACGAGCTGGCTGGCTGCGCGTTCGGCGCGGTTTGGTTCATTCCGCTGCGCCGACGAACTAGCCGCTGCACAGGTGCCTCACCACCCACTCACCCCAGCACCGGGTCTGTGGTGCGGCCGGCCACCGGTGGGGGTGGACGCCGAACCGGCCAGAGCCGCCCCGATCCACTGTCGCGCCCCACCCGCGCCAGCGACGGTCTGCCGGTCGCCCCGGGAGGGCGGCCGACCGCAGGGCTGGGTGTTCAGGTGCGTCGGTATGGCAGTGTCGCACCAGCGACCGTTCCCGCAGTCGCTTTGCCTGGGGCGGCACCACCTCTGAACCTGTCGCGCCCCACCCACTCGCCCGTCGGTCGGCGGCGAGAGTCGAGCACGCATCCGGGCTT
>NZ_BMVO01000075.1 GCF_014650755.1 Streptomyces chryseus
AGCGAGGCGCTCGGCTGGGGTTTCCCAGCCGAGCGTTTTGCGTGGGCGGCTGTTGAGTTCGGCGGCGACGGCATCCAGGTGCTCGCGGGTGTGGACGGCGAGGTCGGTGCCTTTGGGGAAGTACTGCCGCAGCAGGCCGTTCGTGTTCTCGTTGGAGCCGCGCTGCCAGGGGCTGGCCGGGTTGCAGAAGTAGACCGGGATGTCGGTGGCGAGGGTGAATGCCTGGTGGGAGGCCATCTCTGAGCCCTGGTCCCAGGTCAGGGACCGCCGCAGGTGGGGCGGGAGCGTCTTGACCGTTTCGACGAGGGCGTCGCGGGTGCTGCCCGCGCTGTGATCGACGGGCAGGTGGGCCAGCATCACGTAGCGGGTGGTGCGTTCGACGAGCGTGGCGATCGCGGACTTGCCGTCCTTGCCGATGATGAGGTCGCCCTCCCAGTGGCCGGGGACGGCCCGGTCGGCAGCTTCGGCGGGCCGGTCGCTGATCATCACCATGTCCTTGATGGCGCGGGGCTGGCGCTTGTAGGACTGGCGGTGCGGCCGGCGCCGGGCCCGGCCGGTCCGCAGGGCCTTGGTGAGTTCGCGGCGGAGTTCTCCGCGGCCCTGGACGTAGAGAGCCTGGTAGATCGTCTCGTGGACCACGTGCATCTCCGGCCGGTCGGGAAAGCGTGCCCGCAGAGCGTGGCAGATCTGTTCCGGGCTCCAGCGCAGCGTGAGGTGGTCCTGGATGAACTCGCGCAGTCCGCCGTTCTGGCCGATCTTCCCGGGCTTGGGACGGGGGCGGCGCTGTTCGGCGCGGCGGTGGGCGGCATGGGGCCGGTAGGTCCACTGGGCGCCCCGCCACAGAGCGCCGTTGCGGCGTATCTCCCGGCTGATGGTGGACGGGCTGCGGCCCAGCTCGGCGGCGATGGTGCGGATCGACGCCTTTTCCCGCAGCCGGTCGGCGATGTGGATGCGGTCCTCTTCACGCAGGTACCGGGATGGGCCGGGAGCCGAAGCCTCCACGGTGATCGGAGGCTTCGGCTTGCCGGTGGGCGGAGAGTGCCAGCCGTTGCGCCATCTCTTGCCCGTCCGCAGGTTGATACCGACGATCCGGCAGGCTTCCCTGTTGCTGTATCCCTGGCGCATGAGCTGGGAGTATGCCTCCCGCTCACGCGTCAGACGGCCGCCGCCCCCAGGCCCCCGGTCATCCCGGAT
>NZ_BMVO01000076.1 GCF_014650755.1 Streptomyces chryseus
ACGCACGTGCTGTCCGCTGCCCGTCAGCTGTGCTGGCTGGAGATGGTCGCGGAAACGCTGCGCTCGGCGTTGAACGCGCTGGCCGAACAGGCCCCCGAGTGGCTGGCCGGTATCGCGGAGCCGGACTGGTTCAGGCACTACGCGACGCGGGCCGAGGACTCCCGGTTTCCCCAGGCCCGCACCAGGCGGGACGAGGTGGGGCTGCGGATCGGCAGGGATGGCATACGGCTGCTTGAGGCGGTCTTCGCCCCCACCGCGCCACCCGTCCTGCGCACGCTGGACGAGGTGGAGACCCTGCGGCAGGCGTGGGTGCAGTACTTCCATCTGGTCGTCGGCGAGGTGAGGCGGCGGGACCCAAAAGACCGGCCGCCGGGCGCGATGCGGCTGGTCACTCCCTATGACATCGAGGCGCGGGGCAGCGTCAAACGCGACACCTTCTGGGACGGCTACAAGGTCCACCTCACCGAAACCTGCGAGCCTGATACCCCGAACCTGATCACGAACGTGGCCACCACTCTTGCCACTGTTCCCGACGACCGCATGGCCGCTGTCGTCCACGCGGGTCTGGCCGCACGCGGCTGCCTGCCCGGCGAGCACTGGGTCGATGCCGGATATCCCACCGCTGCCCAGATCGTGGCCGCCCGCACCGAGCACGGCGTCGATCTCCAGGGCCCGATGACCGGCAACACCACCGCCCAGAGCGGTGGCCCCTTCGGGCAGGACGCCTTCACCGTCGACTGGGAGCACGAGCGGGTGACCTGCCCGAACGGTGTCACCAGCACCCAGTGGCATCACCGGCATTCACAGCAGGGCCTGCCGGTGATCCGGGTCCGCTTCAGCCCGGCCGACTGCCGCACCTGCCCCAGCCTGCGCGCCTGCGTCAGCTCACCGAAGGCCGAACGCCGCGAGATCACCCTGCGGCACCGCGCCGAACACGAAGCCGTCCAGGCCGCCCGCACCAGGCAGCAGACCGATGCCTGGAAGGACCGCTACAAGATCCGAGCCGGCGTCGAAGGCACCATCTCCCAGGGCGTCGGCCGCTGCGGCCTGCGCAGATCCCGCTACCAGGGACTGGCCAAGACCAGCCTTCAGCACCAGCTCACCGGCGCCGCCCTCAACCTCGCCCGCATCGACGCCCACCTCACCGGCACACCCCGGGCC
>NZ_BMVO01000078.1 GCF_014650755.1 Streptomyces chryseus
GGATGGGCACTGACCTCGATGAACACCCCGAAGCCATCTACGACGAGCGCCTGAACAGTCTCCGCGAAACACACCCGCTGCCGCAGATTCCGGTACCAGTACCCACCATCCAGGCGCACCGGACGCCCCGGCTCCACCGTGGACCAGAACGGAACCAGCGGCTCGCGGGGTTCCACCGTCCTCAGCAGCTCCGCCAGTTCGGCCTCGATCTCCTCCACCTGAGAGGAGTGCGAGGCGTAGTCCACCGGGATACGGCGGACCCGCACACCCTCCCGGTCGCACATCTCCACGAACTCATCCACGGCCCCGACCGCACCCGAAACCACGGTCGCCGAGGGCCCGTTCACCGCAGCAACACCCAACACCCCCGACCAGGCAGCCAGACGCTCTTCCACCTCGGCTACCGGCAGGGCGACCGAGGCCATCCCACCCCCACCCGCCAACACACGGCCGATCGCCTGCGAACGCAACGCCACCACCCGCGCCCCGTCCTCCAACGACAACCCACCCGCCACCACCGCAGCAGCGATCTCGCCCTGCGAATGACCCACCACCGCATCCGGCACCACACCCGCGCTCGCCCACACCTCCGCGAGCGAGACCATCACCGCCCAGGTCACCGGCTGGACCACATCCACCCGCTCCAGCCCCACACCGGAACGCACCACACCCAGCACATCCCACTCCACAAACGGCGCCAACGCCGCCGCGCACTCCTCCATCCGCGCCGCGAACACCGCGGAGGAATCCAACAGTTCAGCACCCATCCCAGCCCACTGCGCCCCCTGCCCGGGAAACACGAACACCTTCCGGCCCACGTCCCCCGCAACCCCGGACACCACCGGGGCCGCCAATCCCGCCAGCAGCTCCTCACGCCCGGACGCCACCACCACCGCACGATGCCCGAAAACAGACCGGTGCACCGAAGACCAGCCCACCTCCCCCACGCCCAACTGATCGTCGGAGTGCACCCGTGCGGCCAAGCGCTCCAGCCCCGCCTCCACCGCACCCGCCGACACACCCGACACCACCACCGGCACCGGGGCCTCGACCAGTT
>NZ_BMVO01000079.1 GCF_014650755.1 Streptomyces chryseus
GGCCCCAGCGTTGCTGGCGTTCGCTGCGGACCTTGGCGCGTTCGCGGCGCTGGGCGGCCAGGACGTCGGGGTGGCGGGCGTTGGCGTTGCGCCACCGTAGGTAGTCCTGGAGTCTGCGGGCGAGCACGGTGTGGTTGGGATGGTTCGAGGCGCCCAGGACGAAGTTCCGCAGGGGCCCGAACTGGGCCTCGATCGGGTTGGCCCATGACGCGCTGGTCGGCGTCAGGCACAGCTCGACCTTGTTCTTCTTCGCCCAGGTCCGCACTGCCGGGGTCTTGTTCGCCGAGAGGTTGTCCATGATTACGTAGATGGGGGCGCCGTCGGGTCGGGCAGCCCGGATCGACTTCAGCGCCGAGAGGCTGTGGTCGCCGCCCTTGCGGCGCCGGGTCACGCCCCACAGCTGGTCATCGCCCATCGAGTAGCAGCCGTGGAAGTAGCGGATGCCGTGGGTGCGGTGGTAGGTGGCCGGCAGCCGGTCCGGTTTGCTCTCTTCGGCCCAGCTGGAGCCGTGGCAGGGCCGGATCGACAGCGGGCCGAACTGGTCGAAAGCGAAGCACCGGTCCGGGAAATGGCTGGTCACGTGCTCGATACGGTCGAGTTTGGCGTCCTTGTCGGGATCTTTGGACTCCTTCCAGGTGCGGGTTCGCTGGAAGGAGATCCCGTGCTCGCGCAGGATCTGCCGGAGCCGTTCCCGGCCGATCTTCACCGTCCGGATCCGGTTGCGGGCCAGGTAGTCGCTGAGCTTGCGAAGACTCCAGTGCGTGAACGGGCGTCCCAGCGTCACTGGGCGGGTCTTGGCCGTCGCGATGATGAACTCGCGTTCGTCATCGCCGATCAGGCGGGGACGGCCTCCCGCCCACTGAGGGTCCAGCGCGGCCAGGCCCTTCTCGTTGAACGTATGGATGACGTCCCGGACGGTGTCCTCGTGCGCGGCGACCAGCCGGGCGATCGCCGTTACCGGGGTGCCCGACGCCGACGCCATGATGATCAGTGCACGAC
>NZ_BMVO01000080.1 GCF_014650755.1 Streptomyces chryseus
CGCTCTCGGTGCACGAACAGCAGCTGATTCCCGGCCTGCTTGGCCGGCTCGAGCCGGGAATGCTGCTGATGGCCGACCGCGGTATCACCGGATTCGAGCTGTGGCAGGCCGCCTCGGGTACGGGAGCGGACCTGTTGTGGCGCGTCCGCAAGAACATCGTGCTTCCGGTCCTTGAAGCCTTCGACGACGGCTCCTATCTGTCCGAGATCGCGGCCACCGACGACCGCGCCCGTCGTGATCCGGCCCGGGTGAGGGTCATCGAGTACACCCTCGGCCGCGAGGGCGACGACACGGTCTACAGGCTGATCACGACCATCTGCGACCCGAAGGAGGCCTCCGCCACCGACCTGGCGGTCCTCTACCACCAGCGGTGGGAGATCGAGAACACCCTGGACGAGATCAAAACCCACCAGGGCGGACACCGTCTCGTCCTCCGCTCGCAATACCCCGACGGCGTTGAGCAGGAAATCTACGGCTTTCTTCTCGTCCACCACGCACTTCGGGACGTCATGCACGCAACGGCTCACCAAGCCGGCCTGGACCCCGACCGGCTGTCCTTCACTCGCACTCTTCGCATCGCCCGCCGCCACGTCACCGACCAGGCGGCACTTTCCCCCCTCACGACTCCGGCAGGCCCTGACCCACACCACCCGTGAGCTGCTGGAACGCCTCCTGCCACCCCGCAGACAACGCTCCAACCCCCGCGTCATCAAACGCAAGATGGCCAACTGGCACCTCAAACACACCCACCACCGCAACCCTCCCCGACCACCAACTCCCACCGTCACACTGGTCCCACCCACCAAACCAACCAGCAGACGCCAGAAAACTGCCTAAATCACCGGTATTGGCCCTAAGACTTGTCCCGTAACTGCTGGTCAGGGGTGAGATGATCTTGGCGTGTCTGGTGT
>NZ_BMVO01000081.1 GCF_014650755.1 Streptomyces chryseus
TCTGCGGCAGATCCAGGACAGGCTGCGCTCGACTACCCACCGGCGGGGCAGGACGACGAAGCCTTTCGCATCGTCGGTGCGTTTGATGATGTCGAGGTTGAGGCTCCATCGCTCTTGTGCCCAGGTCACGAGCTTGCCGGCGTATCCGCCGTCCGCCCAGATCAAGGCGATGCGGTGATGGAGCCGGCGTAGTCGGGAAATCAACGGGCGGGCGCCGTCGCGGTCCTGCACCGAGGCCATGGTGACCAGGACCACCAGCAGCAGACCGCATGTGTCGACAGCGATGTGCCGCTTGCGGCCGTTCACCTTCTTGCCCGCGTCCCACCCGCGGCTGTCCAGGGCGACAGTCTCGGCGGCCCGCACGGACTGCGAATCGATGATGGCAGCGCTCGGTTCGGTGTCGCGGCCCGCGTGACGCCGGAGTCGGTCGCGAAGAGTGTCGTGCAGATCGTCGACGTACTGGGCCCGTTCCCACCGCACGAAGAACGCATACACAGTCTGATAGGGCGGGAAGTCGACGGGCAGGGCCCGCCACTTGCAGCCGTTGTCCACCACATACCTGATCGCATCGACGATCTTTCGCCGGCAGTGCTTCTCCGGTCGGCCTCCCCAGCCCCACCGCCAAGCGGCCAGAGGCAGCAACGGCTCGGTGACCAGCCATTCCGCATCGCTCATGTCCGACGGATACCGCCGCGGACGCCCGGCACACACCCCTCCCTGGCCGTACCGGCAGGCCACGCAGCAACACGCAGAAGAGGGACCAGAGTTGGCATCGCAAGGCTCGGAACGGTACAACGGCATGGCAGGGCTCCTGGGACAACGGTTTGGCTTCGCAACCGCTGTTGTTACGGGAGTCCTGCTCTACTTACACCGCACTCATC
>NZ_BMVO01000082.1 GCF_014650755.1 Streptomyces chryseus
GGTGTAGATCCACATGGCACGGCCCTCGAAGTACAGTCCGGAGTTCCGGTCCGACGCGATCGCGTTGTGGCGGGCGTCGGCGGGCAGGCGGACGTTCAAGGACGTCGCGGCCGATCTGAACGTGAACCCCGAGACGCTCCGTACCTGGGTACGTGACCAGGACGGCCGCCCAGCCGCCGCCGGCGCGCCGGAAGCCATGGAAGCCGAGCTGGCCCGGCTGCGGGCGGAGAACACCAGGCTGGCCAAGGCGGAGAAGGAATGGCAGCTGGAACGCGAGATCCTGCGCCGGGCCGCGGCCTATTCTGCCCGGGAGGTGAAGTGAAGACCGCCGCTTGGGACTTCATCTCCGCCCACGCCGAGACCTTCGGCGTCAAGCGGATATGCCGGGTGCTGGAAGTCTCCCGCTCCGGCTACTACCGGTGGATCGCCGGTGCCGAAGCGCGGGCCGCCCGCCAGGCCGAGGAGGACGCCCTGGTCGACGAGATCCGCGAGATCCACGCCGAACACCGCGGGAACTACGGCGCGTTGCGTGTCCATGCCGAACTGCGGGGCTTCGGCCACACGGTCAACCGCAAGCGGGTCGCCAGACTGATGCGCAAGCATCACATCGTCGGCCGCCACCTGCGCAGGAAGAACCGCACCACGATCCCGGACCGGCTCTCGCCACCGGCCCCGGACCTGGTCCAACGGGACTTCACCGCAGGCGCTCTGGACGAGAAGTGGTGCGGCGACATCACATATGTGCAGGTCGGAGCCACGTGGCTCTATCTCGCATGCGTCGTGGACATCTGTTCACGACGGGTGCTCGGCTGGTCCATGGCCCCGCACATGCGAGCCGAGCTGGTCATCGACGCCCTGAAGATGGCCGTG
>NZ_BMVO01000083.1 GCF_014650755.1 Streptomyces chryseus
GCACGGGGTGCTGCCCAAGACCCTGCACGTCGACGAGCCGTCGACGAAGGTCGACTGGTCGGCGGGAGCGGTCGAGCTGCTCACCGAGCGTCGCCCGTGGCCGGAGGTGGACCGGCCGCGCCGGGCCGCCGTGTCGGCGTTCGGTGTCAGTGGGACCAACGCCCACGTCATCATCGAGCAGGCCCCGGCGACCGCCCCGAAGGAGGCGGCGGCCGAGGCGGCGACGCCAAGCGTCGTACCGTGGCTGGTCTCCGCGAAGACGGCGTCCGCCCTGCGCGCCCAGGCCGGACGGCTGGCGGACACCACCGGGGACTTCGCCCCGGTGGACGTCGCGCACACGCTGCTGACCTCGCGCTCGCTGTTCCCGGAGCGGGCCGTGGTGATCGCGGAGGACCACGAGGGCTTCGACCACGGCCTGCGGGCGCTGGCTTCGGACGGTCCGGCTGCGGAGCTGGTGACGGGGACGGCGGACGTGGACGGGAAGACCGCGTTCGTCTTCCCCGGCCAGGGGCATCAGTGGGCCGGCATGGGGGCGCAGCTCCTGGAGTCGTCGCCGGTCTTCGCCGCAGCGATGGCCGAGTGCGCGCAGGCCCTGTCCGCGTACGTCGACTGGTCACTCCTCGACGTCATCCGCCAGACGGAAGACGCACCCGGCTTCGACCGCGTCGACGTCGTCCAGCCCGCCAGCTTCGCGATCATGGTGTCGCTCGCCCGACTCTGGCAGCACCACGGCGTCACCCCCGACGCCGTCATAGGCCACTCCCAGGGCGAAATCGCCGCCGCCCACATCTCCGGCGCCCTCACCCTCGACGACGCAGCCCGCATCGTCACCCTCCGCA
>NZ_BMVO01000084.1 GCF_014650755.1 Streptomyces chryseus
GGTGACCGGGAGGTGCTGGCCGCGATCGTGTTCGTGGCCACGTCAGGCTGCACCTGGCGGCAGTTGCCTTCCGTGTCGTTCGGGCCGTCGGGGGCGACGGCTCATCGGCGATTTGCCGAGTGGACGAAGGCCAGGGTGTGGGCGAAGCTTCACCGCCTGGTCCTTGATGAGCTTGGCTCCCGTGGTGAGTTGGACTGGTCCCGCTGCGCGATCGACTCGGTGAACATGCGGGCTCTGAAAAGGGGGATCTGACAGGTCCGAATCCTGTCGACAGGGGCAAGTACGGGTCGAAGATCCACTTGATCACCGAGCGGACCGGTCTGCCCCTGTCCGTCGGAATCTCGGGCGCGAACCTGCATGACAGCCAGGCTCTGATCCCTCTGGTGAAGGGCATACCGCCAATCCGCTCCCGCCGCGGACGCCGACGACGCAAGCCGGCCAAGCTCCACGCCGACAAGGGCTACGACTACGCCCACCTGCGGCGATGGTTACGCGAGCGCGGCATCACCCACCGCATCGCCCGCAAGGGCATCGAGACCTCGCAGCGACTTGGCCGTCACAGGTGGACCATCGAACGCACCATGGCCTGGCTCGCCGGCTATCGCCGCCTCCACCGACGCTACGAACGCAAAGCCGAGCACTTCCTCGCCTTCACAAGCATCGCCTGCACCCTGATCTGCTATCGCAGACTCGCCAATTGAGATGACGTCTTAGGCATAGATTCCTGTTCGATCGCGGAGATGACCAAGGCAGCGTTCGCACCGGGGATTTCTAAGTGCCTGACTGAGAACCGGTGACGGTAAGTGGAGTGTCACGTTCGAGTGGCGTGGTG
>NZ_BMVO01000085.1 GCF_014650755.1 Streptomyces chryseus
GAAAAGTCGTTACCCCGTGCCCTGACAACCTCACAAACAGCCACGCGGTTTAGACTCTAAATTGAAAAGTAGCACCCATGTAGGGTCAAAATTTCAATCTTTTTGCTCTACGGTCAAAATTGCAGTTTTCGACTGAAGAAAAACCATGATGCAGCAGTCGGATCGGGTTGCCACTTCTTATGCGGAAAGTATAGGAAATTGTGTCCTTTGATTGTGAGAACGACAGGTCTGTATCTCTGACAGTTCGTCCGCAATGACGGATTTTAAATAAATGTGGGGGAGGGGAGGGGGTTTTGGGGGTTGAGATGGACGTTAGAGGGTTACGGGGACGTTACGACGATTGAAGGATCTGCTTTTGCGTGTCCAAGGGAAACCTATACACTGCTCCTTGGTGCCCACGTGATCGAGGACATAGTAGAGATTGAAATAAAAATTGACTCAACGCAGATCGCTGCATCTTTTCCACCATTACTGTGTAACAGCAGTCCACTTCCCTCTACGTGCAAGCACATAGACAGCAACTATCAAGCAAACCCAACCTGAAGTCACGTGCGGGAAGAACACAGTTACGTTAGGCGGGGATTCGATCCCAGGCCAACCCGGCTTACTATCTGGTCTTCCAAGACGCTACCATCCACGCTATCGAGCCACTTGCGGAAGCTATACGCTGATCACGGACTAAAGTCAGAGGTATTGCAGACGCCGTTGTCGCAAGGTACAACGCAAAGTGCAAAAACAGTTTCGCCGCGACCGCGAATCGAACCCCAGTCCGGGAACTGGCGGGCAGGTACGCTACCCACTCAGCTAGCCGTCTGTCTTG
>NZ_BMVO01000086.1 GCF_014650755.1 Streptomyces chryseus
TGGCGGGACCACCCGTTAAGCCTAAATATTCCCTGGTGACCGATAGCGGATAGTACCGTGAGGGAATGGTGAAAAGTACCGCGGGAGCGGAGTGAAATAGTACCTGAAACCGTGTGCCTACAAGCCGTGGGAGCGTCGCGCATTGAGTTTACTCAATGCGTCGTGACTGCGTGCCTTTTGAAGAATGAGCCTGCGAGTTAGCGGTGTGTAGCGAGGTTAACCCGTGTGGGGAAGCCGTAGCGAAAGCGAGTCCGAACAGGGCGATTGAGTTGCACGCTCTAGACCCGAAGCGGAGTGATCTAGCCATGGGCAGGTTGAAGCGGAGGTAAGACTTCGTGGAGGACCGAACCCACCAGGGTTGAAAACCTGGGGGATGACCTGTGGTTAGGGGTGAAAGGCCAATCAAACTCCGTGATAGCTGGTTCTCCCCGAAATGCATTTAGGTGCAGCGTCGTGTGTTTCTTGCCGGAGGTAGAGCACTGGATAGGCGATGGGCCCTACCGGGTTACTGACCTTAGCCAAACTCCGAATGCCGGTAAGTGAGAGCACGGCAGTGAGACTGTGGGGGATAAGCTCCATGGTCGAGAGGGAAACAGCCCAGAGCATCGACTAAGGCCCCTAAGCGTACGCTAAGTGGGAAAGGATGTGGAGTCGCAGAGACAACCAGGAGGTTGGCTTAGAAGCAGCCACCCTTGAAAGAGTGCGTAATAGCTCACTGGTCAAG
>NZ_BMVO01000087.1 GCF_014650755.1 Streptomyces chryseus
CGACCACCTGCCCTGCCGTCGCGCGGTGCGACGGCAGGACGGCAGGACGGCAGGACGGCAGGACGGCAGGACGGGCAACGGTCATCTTCGACACCCGGGCGTCCGGTGGGACGGGTGTAGTTGATGTGGCGGCCGGAATGGTCGCCTGGTGGGCCGAGCGGGACGGCTCGAGCCGTGTCGATCCCTGTCTGCGTGCTCGTGTGGAGCTAACCCGACAGTTGACGCGCACCCACCCCTCCGTAATGGGGGTAAGTCGGGCATTGTGGGCGTAGGGGTTCGTCTTCTGTTGGTTTTGGTTCATCGCGTCCGCGCAGGGGGCGGCTAACCGCCCCGCTGGCGCTGCTCGACCGGCGGTCCTCGGCTGGCTCGCCCCTTTGGCCGTCGGCAGGCCCCTCCCAACTTCTACCCCCTGGGTGCCCTTCCGCCCACTCACCCCAGCACCGTGCCTGCGCTCCGGGCGGTCTCCGGTGGGGGTGGACGCCACACCACCCGAGTCACCCCATTCCACTACCGCGCCCCACCCGCAGGCAGCACGGTCCGCAGGTCGCCCCGACAGCGCGGCCGCCCACCGGCCTGGGTGCATGTGTGCGTGGGAATGGTGGTGTCGCACCAACAACCGTCGCCGCAGTCGCTGAGACTGGGGCCGCGCCACCCCCGGAAGCTGCCGCGCCCCACCCACACACCCGACAGCCACTGAGCTGGCCCG
>NZ_BMVO01000088.1 GCF_014650755.1 Streptomyces chryseus
CCCTCGTCCCGGCGGAGGGTCCCTACCACCACAGCGTTCTCGGCCGAGCTGCGAGTGCTGCGGTCCGCAAGGTCCTGCACGCCCATCGTCAGCACCGGATGGGCACTGACCTCGATGAACGCCCCGTGCCCGTCGCCCAGAAGCAGATCCACCGCCTCCGCGAAACACACCCGCTGCCGCAGATTCCGGTACCAGTACCCACCATCCAGCCGCACCGCCCGACCCGGCTCCACCGTGGACCAGAACGGAACCAGCGGCTCACGGGCCTCCACCGTCTTCAGCAGCTCAGCCAGTTCCTCTTCGATCTCCTCCACCTGAGAGGAGTGCGAGGCGTAGTCCACCGGGATACGGCGGACCCGCACACCCTCCCGCTCACACATCTCCACGAAGTCGTCCACGGCCGTGACCGCACCCGAAACCACGGTCGCCGAGGGCCCGTTCACCGCAGCAACGCCCAACACCCCCGACCAGGAAGTCAGACGCTCTTCCACCTCGGCTACCGGCAGGGCTACGGACACCATCCCACCGCCACCCGCCAGCACGCGGCCGATCGCCTGCGAACGCAACGCCACCACCCGCGCCCCGTCCTCCAACGACAACCCACCCGCCACCACCGCAGCAGCGATCTCGCCCTGCGAATGGCCCACCACCGCATCCGGCACCACACCCGCGCTCGCCCACACCTCCGCGAGCGAGACCA
>NZ_BMVO01000089.1 GCF_014650755.1 Streptomyces chryseus
TCTGCCTTGGCAGCCCGTGAAACAGGTCGTGGACGGGGTGGTCGACGGCCCAGCGGGTGACGACGGTGTCGTGGCGGGTGGTGGCCATGACGTGGAAGACATCGGCCTGCTCAAGCTCGGACCGCCAGCCCTTGGAGAAGCCGTAGGCGGCGTCCGCGCTCACCCACCGGAACGGGATCCGGTCCGCGATCGCCCGGCGGACCATGGTCTTGGCCATCACCACCTTCGTCTCAAAGCCGACCGCGTCGTCGATGCCGGCCAGGCGGCACCGGTCGCGGTCATCCGTCCACGACGTGGGCAGATACAAGCGGCGGTCGATCAGTGTGCGGCCGCGGCTGGCGGCATAGGCCAGGAAGACTCCGATCTGGCAGTTCTCCGTGCGGCCAGCGGTTCCGGAATATTGCCTCTGGACACCGGCTGACCGCACGCCCTTCTTCAGGAACCCGGTGTCGTCAACGATCAACACCGCCCCCGGATCGCCGAGGTGCTCGACCACATAGCCCCGCACATCGTCGAGGACCTCCTCCGCGTCCCAGTCGATCCGGTTCAGCAGCCGGTGGAGCCGGTCCGGACCCGCATGACCGGCCTCCTCCGC
>NZ_BMVO01000090.1 GCF_014650755.1 Streptomyces chryseus
TCTTGAAGTCCATCGCATCCCCTGAACTGGGGTGTTGCGACGACCACTAGAACTCAAGCGCGGCCTGGGGCTTTTGCTTGGAGCGGGTGACGAGAATCGAACTCGCGCTCTGAGCTTGGGAAGCTCATGTTCTACCATTAAACTACACCCGCGCAGCGGGCCGTTGAGTGGCGCCGCTTCGTCGGACAGTGTACCCCAGGTCCCGCTCCGGTGTGCGCCGTGCGCGCGCGTGCGCTGGGTTTTCGTGGTGTCGGGTGGGCGTACCTTTGGGGGCGGAGTGCCGCCTGGAGTGGCGTCCTGTTCATCCCCTAATGTGGCCTTCTCGTCCACGCTTTGTTGGGGAAGGGACTTGATGGACTTGATGGAGCCCACCGTCGTCCGTTGTGCCGAAGGGCACGTGTTCAGCACCACATCGTTCCCGCTGCAGCAGCTCGGAGCCGGCCGTATCGGCCCGGGGCGGCTCATCCGCTGTCCGCGCTGTGCGCGGCTGCGGCACGCCGTGCCGGTGGTGCTGGAGCAGCGCTAGTGCGTTGGCCACGAACGTTCGCCGGGTCGGGTGACACGCCGGTCGATGTTCGG
>NZ_BMVO01000091.1 GCF_014650755.1 Streptomyces chryseus
CAGGTGAAGTCGTCGGGTGAGCGGTTGTCGGACCGGATCGCTCTGGGTGTGCTGACGCGGGTGTTTCCGCCCGAGCTGGTGGATGAGGTGATCGTGGAGTGCGGGCGTCTGGAACAGCGGTCGAGGCTGCTGCCGGCCCGGGTGGTGGTCTACTTCGTGCTCGCGATGTGTCTGTTCTCCGGGCAGGGCTATGAGGAAGTGGCCCGGCTGCTGACGCAGGGCCTGGAGCGGGTGCGGCGGTGGGAAAAGCCGTGGCGGGTGCCGACGACGGCGGCGATCGGCAGGGCCCGCAGGCGGTTGGGTCCGGAGCCGTTGATGGTGCTGTTTGCGCGGGTGTGTCGGCCGGTGGCCGTCCCGGACACTGCTGGTGCCTGGTATCGGCGGTGGCGTCTGGCCGCGGTGGACGGCACCACGTTTGATGTGGCGGACACCGAGGCGAACAGCTCGTTCTTCGGCCGGCCCGGCTCGGGCCGAGGGCAGCAGCGCAGTGCGTATCCGCAGGTGCGGGTTGCCGCGCTGGTGGAATGCGGGACACACGCGGTGTTCGCCGCGGCATCTGGCCC